>NZ_JARVSM010000005.1 GCF_030209175.1 Pseudomonas sp. efr-133-TYG-5
TACTTTGGGGCGTTTGCCAAAGTGACCCGCTGTAAGAGCGGAACCGCCAGCGGCCGCACCCGAAGAAACGGATATACACCCAAAACCACCACAGCATGGCCGGCCCAAAGGCCGCCAAGCCAAAAGTCCAAAAGCCAAAGCCAAAGCCAAAGCCAAAGCCCAAAAGCCGAAACTGACAGCGCCGTCAGCCAGCCGTCACCCTCCTGACCCCCAAACAAGTTTATAAAGACACAACCTGCCCAAACCCCGTCCCCCCTGGCGCCTCACAAGCATGCAAATCCAGAAGAAAAAGGCCCTGCTCGCCACCCTGCTGATAATCGTCGCAGGCCTCGGCCTGTGGTACGCGATGAAACCCGCACCGGCCAAGATCGTCGCCTCTACGGCAATCCCGGTGCGCGTGGTCAGCGTCAGCGCCAAAGACGTGCCGCGCTACACCAGCGGCATCGGTTCGGTGCTGTCGCTGCACAGCGTGGTGGTACGCCCGCAGATCGACGGCATCCTCACCAGGATCCTGGTCAAAGAAGGCCAACTGGTGAACAAGGGCGATCTGCTGGCAACCATCGACGACCGCTCGATCCGCGCCAGCCTCGACCAGGCCCGGGCACAACTGGGCGAAAGCCAGGCGCAACTGCAAGTGGCCCTGGTCAACCTCAAGCGCTACAAGCTGCTCAGCGTCGACGACGGCGTATCGAAGCAGACCTACGACCAGCAACAGGCGCTGGTCAACCAGTTGAAAGCCACTGCCCAGGGCAACCAGGCGGCGATTGACGCGGCGCAAGTACAACTTTCCTACACCCAGATTCACTCCCCGGTCACCGGCCGCGTCGGCATTCGTACAGTCGACGAAGGCAACTTCCTGCGCATGACCGATGCCCAGGGCCTGTTCACCGTGACCCAGATCGACCCGATTGCGGTGGAATTCTCCCTGCCGCAGCAAATGCTGCCGACCCTGCAAGGCCTGATCAACGATCCCCAACACGCGCAGGTCAAGGCCTACATCGGGGCCGACACCGACGGCGAAACCGGCAACCTGCTCGGCGAGGGGCACCTGACCCTGATCGACAACCAGATCAACGCCAACACCGGCACCATCCGCGCCAAGGCCGAATTCGCCAACCCCGGGCAGAAGCTGTGGCCCGGCCTGCTGGTCACGGTAAAGATTCAGACAGCATTGGATAAAGATGCGCTGGTGGTGCCGCCCACTGTCGTACAACGTGGCCTCGATCAACACTTCGTGTACCGGGTCAACGGCGACAAGGTTGAAGTGGTGCAGGTGCAGATGGTTTATCAGGGCAGCGGTCAGGACATCATCAAAGGCGTGAACCCCGGCGACGTCCTGGTCAGTGACGGCCAGTCGCGGCTCAAGCCCGGTTCGACCGTGCAGGTCATGAGCGAACCGCCGCAGGTGGTGCAAGCGGAGCCCAAGCCATGAAGCAGCACAAAGGCGTTTCGACCTGGTGCATCGATCACCCGGTGGCGACCATTCTGCTGACCATCGCCCTGGTGCTGGTCGGCGTGATTGCCTTCCCGCGCCTGCCGATTGCGCCGCTGCCGGAAGCCGAATTCCCGACCATTCAGGTCTCCGCACAACTGCCCGGCGCCAGCCCCGACACCATGGCGTCATCGGTGGCCACGCCGTTGGAAGTGCAATTCAGCGCCATTCCCGGCATGACCCAGATGACCTCCAGCAGCGCCCTCGGGTCGAGCCTGCTGACCCTGCAATTCACCCTCGACAAGAGCATCGACACCGCCGCCCAGGAAGTGCAGGCCGCGATCAACACCGCCGCCGGCAAGCTGCCCAAGGACATGCCGACCCTGCCGACCTGGAAGAAGGTCAACCCGGCCGACAGCCCGGTGCTGATCCTCAGCGTCAGCTCCACGCAAATGCCCGGCACCGAACTCAGCGACCTGGTGGAAACCCTGCTGGCGCGTCAGATCAGTCAGATCGATGGCGTCGGCCAGATCAACATCACCGGTCAGCAACGTCCGGCGATTCGGGTCCAGGCCTCGGCGGACAAACTCGCCGCCATCGGCCTGACCCTCGCCGACATTCGCCTGGCGATCCAGCAGACCAGCCTCAACCTGGCCAAAGGCGCGCTGTACGGTGAGTCGAGCATTTCCACACTGTCGACCAACGACCAGTTGTTCCACCCCGAGGAATACAGCCAACTCATCGTTTCCTACAAGGATGGCGCACCGGTTCACCTGCGCGATGTCGCCAAAGTCGTCAACGGTTCGGAAGATGCCTACGTGCAGGCCTGGGCCGGCGATCAACCGGGGGTCAACCTGGTGATCTCGCGGCAACCGGGGGCCAACATCGTCGAGACGGTCGACCGCATTCAGGCGGCGCTGCCGGGCCTTGAGGCGATGCTGCCGGCGTCGGTGCAAGTGAAAGTGCTGATCGACCGCACGCAGACCATCCGTGCGTCCCTGCACGAAGTGGAAATCACCCTGCTGATCGCGATCCTGCTGGTGGTGGCCGTGATGGCGCTGTTCCTGCGCCAGTTGTCGGCGACGCTGATTGTCTCGGCAGTCCTCGGTGTGTCGCTGACCGCCAGTTTCGCCCTGATGTACCTGCTCGGTTTCAGCCTGAACAACCTGACCCTGGTGGCCATCGTGGTGGCCGTGGGGTTTGTGGTCGACGATGCGATTGTGGTGGTGGAGAACATCCATCGCCATCTGGAGGCCGGCGACAACATGCGCGAGGCCGCGGTCAAGGGCGCCGGCGAGATCGGCTTCACCGTGGTCTCGATCAGTTTCTCGCTGGTGGCGGCGTTCATTCCGCTGCTGTTCATGGGCGGTGTGGTCGGGCGGCTGTTCAAGGAATTCGCCCTGACCGCGACCTCGACCATCCTGATCTCGGTGGTGGTGTCGTTGACCCTGGCGCCGACCCTCGCGGCGCTGTTCATGCGCAAACCGCTGCACCACGCGCACGCCAGACCCGGCTTCAGCGAACGCCTGCTCGGCTGGTATGAAAAAGGCCTGCGCCGCGCCCTCGCCCATCAGAAGCTGATGATTGGCGTGTTCGGATTATCCGTGGCGTTGGCCGTCGGCGGTTATGTGTTTATCCCCAAGGGGTTCTTCCCGGTGCAGGACACCGGGTTCGTCCTCGGCACCACCGAAGCCGCGGCGGATATCTCCTACAGCGACATGGTGAAAAAACACCTGGCGATGGCGGAAATCGTCGCCGCCGATCCGGCCGTGCAGGCGTTTTCCCACTCGGTCGGCGTGTCCGGGAGCAACCAGACCATCGCCAACGGCCGTTTCTGGATCGCCCTGAAAAAACGCGGCGAGCGCGATGTTTCGGCCAGTCAGTTCATCGACCGCATTCGTCCGCAACTGATGAAGGTACCGGGCATCGTGCTCTACCTGCGCGCCGGTCAGGACATCAACCTCAGCTCCGGGCCGAGCCGCGCGCAATACCAGTACGTGCTCAAGAGCAACGACGGCGCGACCCTCAGCACCTGGACGCAGAAACTCACCGACAAGCTGCGCAGCAACCCGGCGTTCCGCGACATCTCCAACGACCTGCAACTGGGCGGCAGCATCACCCACATCAGCATCGACCGCAGCGCCGCGGCGCGCTTCGGCCTGACCGCCAGCGATGTCGACGAGGCGCTGTACGACGCGTTCGGGCAACGCCAGATCAACGAGTTCCAGACCCAGGTCAACCAGTACAACGTGATCCTCGAACTGGACACCCGCCAGCGCGGCAAGGCCGAGAGCCTCAACTACTTCTACCTGCGCTCGCCGCTGAGCGGGGAAATGGTGCCGCTGTCGGCGCTGGCCAGATTCGATGCGCCGACCATCGGCCCGCTGTCCATCGCCCATGACGGCATGTTCCCGGCCGCCAACCTGTCGTTCAACCTCGCCCCCGGCGTGGCGTTGGGCGACGCGGTGGTTCTGCTCAACCAGGCCAAGGCCGAAATCGGCATGCCGACCGCGATCAGCGGCAACTTCCAGGGCGCGGCGCAGGCGTTCCAGAGCTCACTCAAGAGTCAGCCCTGGCTGATCCTCGCGGCACTGGTGGCGGTGTACATCATTCTCGGCGTGCTCTACGAGAGTTTCGTCCATCCGCTGACCATCATTTCCACGCTGCCGGCGGCGGGCCTGGGTGCGGTGATCATGCTCTGGCTGTGCGGCCAGGATTTTTCGATCATGGCGCTGATCGGCCTGGTGCTGCTGATCGGCATCGTCAAGAAAAACGGCATCCTGATGATCGACTTCGCCCTCGAGGCGCAGCGCCAGCGCGGGCTGGCGCCGCAGGAGGCGATTTTCGAAGCGTGCCTGACGCGCTTCCGGCCGATCATCATGACCACCCTCGCCGCCCTCCTCGGCGCCCTGCCGCTGATGCTCGGCTATGGCACCGGCGCCGAACTGCGGCAGCCGCTGGGGATCGCGGTGGTGGGCGGCTTGCTGGTCAGCCAGATGCTGACGCTGTTCACCACGCCGGTCATATACTTATGGCTCGAGCGGCTGTTCCATCGGCCCAGACCAGCGTCCGCGAGCGAGCCGACGCTGGCGACCACAGACTGAGGCGGGGTCATGCGCGTTCTGATTATCGAAGACGAGGAAAAAACCGCGGATTATCTGCACCGCGGTCTGACGGAACAGGGTTACACCGTGGACCTGGCCCGTGACGGCATCGAAGGCCTGCACCTGGCGCTGGAAAGCGATTACGCGGTGATCGTCCTCGACGTGATGCTGCCGGGCCTGGACGGCTTCGGCGTGCTGCGCGCACTGCGCGCGCGCAAGCAGACGCCGGTGATCATGCTCACCGCCCGCGAGCGTGTCGAAGACCGGATCAAGGGCCTGCGCGACGGCGCCGACGATTACCTCGGCAAGCCGTTTTCCTTCCTCGAACTGGTGGCGCGCCTGCAAGCGCTGACCCGCCGTAGCGGCGGTCATGAACCGGTGCAGGTGAGCATCGCCGACCTGTGGATCGACCTCATCAGCCGCAAGGCGACCCGCGCCGGCACGCGGCTGGACCTGACCGCCAAGGAGTTCTCGCTGCTCAGCGTGCTCGCTCGGCGACAGGGCGAAATCCTCTCGAAAACGGCGATTGCCGAGATGGTCTGGGACATCAATTTCGACAGCGACGCGAATGTCGTCGAGGTCGCGATCAAACGGCTGCGAGCCAAGCTCGACGGACCGTTCGAGGAGAAACTGCTGCACACCATTCGTGGCATGGGTTATGTCCTGGAGAGCCGTGGTGTCGAGTAATTCCATCGCCCTGCGCCTGAGTGGCATGTTCACCCTGGTCGCCCTGCTGGTCTTCGTGCTGATCGGCGGCGCGCTGTACCAGCAGGTGGACAAGGGCCTGGGCCTGTTGCCCGAAGCCGAACTGGACGCGCGCTACAGCGTGCTGGAATCGGCGCTCAACCGCTATGGCACGCCCGAGCACTGGGTGAAGATCAATGCCAAGCTCAAGCTGCTCGGTGAAGAGGACAAGCGCATCCGTTTCTGGGTGGTGAGCGGCAATCCGGAATACGAATACGGCGCGCCGGATGCCCTGATCCGCGCATTCGCCGCCGGCCCGCCAGGCATGCGCGACCTGCAGTTGCCCGACCATCCCTACCCGCTGAAAGTGCTGCTTACCGAGTTGCCGGCCAAGGATCAGCGCCCGCCGCTGCGCTTCATGATCGGCATCGACACCGAGACGTTCTACCAGACCCAGCACCAATTGCTGATGGCCCTGATCAGCCTGGCGATTGTCGGCGTGCTGCTGGCCTCGGCACTGGGCTACTGGGTGGCGCGGATCGGCCTCAAGCCGCTGATCAAACTCTCCCAGGAAGCCCAGCGCCTGGCGCCGCCATTGCGCGCCGGACGCCTGCGCCTGTCGCCGCTGCCGCCGGAACTGAAGCAGTTCGTCAGCGCGTTCAACTCGACCCTGGAGCGGGTCGAACAGGCGTGGTCGCGGCTGGAGTCGTTCAACGCCGACGTGGCCCATGAACTGCGCTCGCCGCTGACCAACCTGATCGGTCAGACCCAGGTCGCGCTGACCCGCGGGCGCTCGGCGGAGCATTATTTCGAAGTGCTGCAATCGAACCTCGAGGAGCTTGAGCGGCTGCGCTCGATCATCAACGACATGCTGTTCCTGGCCAGTGCCGACCAGGGCAGCAAGGCCACCAAACTGACCACGACATCGCTGGCCGACGAGGTGGCGACAACCCTCGAGTACCTGGATTTCATCCTCGAAGACGCCCAGGTGCAGGTTCAGGTCAGCGGCGACGCGCAGGTACAGATCGAGATCGCCCACCTGCGTCGGGCGCTGATCAATCTGTTGAGCAACGCCGTGCAGCACACCGCGCCGGGCCAGGTCATCGAGGTGCGGATCGAAGTCATGGAACATCAGGTCAGCATCGGCGTGGCCAACCCCGGTGCGCCGATTGCCAGCGAGCATCTGCCGCGCCTGTTCGAACGCTTCTACCGGGTCGATGCCTCGCGCAGCAACAGCGGCAACAACCATGGCCTGGGCCTGGCGATCGTCAAGGCGATTGCGCTGATGCATGGCGGCGATGTGTTCGTGCGCAGTGATCGCGGGATGAACACCTTCGGCATTCACTTGCCGGTCTGACTGCGTCTACGGGCTACAGGGTCTCGCCGGCGCAGAGCGTGGGATCGCTCAGTACGATCGATACTGCAGGCGCTGCCGCAGGCGGCGATCTTTGCCTCTTCTGTAACAGTCATTTATGAAAATCACGCTGTTTCCCCCTGCCCGGCACCCTTATCTTTGCCCGCACCAAACAGCACTTGCCAAGCAAGAAGGTTTTCCAGATGTCCAACAGTATGGGTATTGCCAGCGCTTTCGTTTTGTCCTCATTGATCCTGTCGCCGATGGCGATGGCTGAAGAATCCCACGCCTTCGTCGCGCAGAATTCCGCACGCAACCAGGCGTATGAACAGCACCAGGCAGAAATGATGGCCAAAGCCAAAGACGCCACGCAGGCCCCTCAGGCTGCCGCTTCCCAGGCGCGCTCCGCTGCCGAGAAAGACAGCTGAGGCACGCGCCGCTGCGTTTCCCTCGACGCGGTTGTTTGGCTCTTCCCGTTCAACCGTCGTCCCTGCAGGCCGCTGACTTTCAGCGGCCTTTTTTCGTTGTGGTCTGAAAGCCGTTTGGTGCGTCTTTTCAAACAAGAAACATCCTGCACCTCAATTCATTGCGGTGCCAGTTGACCCAAGGAGCTTTACCGCACGTGCGTTACCCAGTCCGCTTCACCCCGTTGTTCATTGCAATCGCCGCAACGATTGCACCTTGCGCCCATGCCGCCGAGCCTGAACAGGCAGGTTTCATCGAAGGCTCGAGCCTCAACCTCAACGCCCGCAACTACTACATGAACCGCAACCGCCTGCAGCAGACGGATGACAACATCGAGTGGGGCCAGGGCTTTCTCGGGGTATTCCAATCCGGCTACACCGAAGGCACAGTCGGTTTCGGTATCGACGCGCACGCCATGCTCGGGCTGAAACTCGACGGCGGTGGCGGCACGGACAACTCCAGCATCCTGCCGGTCAGCGACGGCAGCGGCAAGGCACCGGGGTCGTTCTCCACGGCCGGTGGCACCTTGAAAATGCGCGCGTTCGACACGGAGCTGAAGGCCGGCGACCTGTTCCTTACCAACCCGGTGATCGCCGGCGGTGACTCGCGCATGCTGCCGCAGACCTTCCGCGGCGTCAGCCTCGCCAACCACAGTTTCGATGGCTGGCTGATCGAGGGTGGCCAGGCCAGCTTCACCAAGCCGTACAACCAGAGTGGCCACACGCGCATCGGCACCTCCTACGGCAGCCTCGCCGACGGCGACGAAAGCCGCCATCTGAACTGGGCCGGGGTGAGCTGGAGCGGCATCGAAGGGCTGACCAGCAACCTCTACGCCGCCGAGCTCAAGGACATCTGGAATCAGTACTACTACGACCTCGACTACACCTGGGCGCTGAACGATCTGGTCAGCCTCAACCCGGGCCTGCACTACTACCACAC
This sequence comes from Pseudomonas sp. efr-133-TYG-5, assembly GCF_030209175.1. GTDB lineage: Bacteria > Pseudomonadota > Gammaproteobacteria > Pseudomonadales > Pseudomonadaceae > Aquipseudomonas. The sequence goes on from NZ_JARVSM010000005.1 coordinate 7,979, forward strand.
CCAGGACACCGGCGATGCGCTGCTGGGCGCCATCGACAACAACACCTACAGCCTGCATTTCACCGTCGGTATCGGCAGCCACAGCGTCACTGCCGCCTATCAACGGGTCAACGGCAACACGCCCTTCGACTACATCAGCCAGGGCGACAGCGTCTACCTCGACAATTCGCAGCAATACTCGGACTTCAACGGCCCCAACGAGCGCTCGTGGAAACTCAAGTACGCCTACGACTTCGCCGGTGTCGGCATGCCCGGCCTGACTTCGGCCGTGTCCTACTCGCGCGGCACGCTGGACCTGACCAAGGTCGACCCGGCCAGCCAGGGCTACGCGTCGTGGTACAGCGCCGAAGGGCGCAACGCCAAACACTGGGAACGCGACATCGACCTCAAGTACGTGGTGCAGAGCGGCCAGGCCAAGGATCTGGCCGTACGCCTGCAATGGGCGACCAACCGCGGCGGCAACGGCTATGGCGCCATCGATTCGGACACAGATGAATACCGTGTCATCGTCGACTACCCGATCAACGTCTTCTAAGATCGGCGCTACGCTAAAGAGGCCAGCCTGACGCGCTGGCCTTTTTCATGCCGGCGCCAGCGGCGTTTGTGCAACTACGCTGATAAGACCCTCCAACCGACAGCCCTATCATGATCGCGAGCCGTACCCCACCCTCCACGGGCAAGACCGGACGCCCCGAGCGGCTGTTGATCCTGGGCAGCCTGCTGAGCGTGATCGCGATTGTCTGCATCGTCACCTTCCTGCTGATCCGCGAACATGCCAGCGCCCAGGAGGCGGCCACCCGTGGCGCCACCACCATCGCCCAGTTGATCGACGCCGATGTACTGCGCACCGTCGAGCTGTACGACCTGACGCTGCAAGGGCTGATCGCCGCGGCCCAGCGCGAGGACCTGAAGAATGTCTCGCCGTCGATCCGCCATCTGGCGTTGTTCGACCGCTCCACCACGGCGCGCTTCAAGGGTGACATCCTGCTGCTGGACAAGCACGGCGACGTGATCGCCGATTCCTCGCGGATCGAGCCCAAACCGGGCAACTTCGCCGACCGCGATTATTTCCTCGCCCATGCCTTCAATCGCGACGCCGGCATGTTCATCAGCCGCCCGTTCAAAACCCGCTGCGACTGCGAATACGCCGATCAGTGGCGGATCAGTTTCAGTCGGCGGATGTCCTCCGAGACCGGTGAATTCATCGGCGTGGCCGTGGCGTCGATGAAGCTCGATTACTTCGACGAACTGTTCAACAGCCTCGACATCGGCAGCGACAGCACGCTGAACATCATCAATGACGACGGCGTGCTGCTGGCGCAGAAGCCCTACCTGCAACGCGACTCGATCGGCAAGAGCTTCGCCACCCGGCCGAACGTGGTGCGCATCCTGCGCGAGGGCAATGGCAGCTTCAGCAGCGTCTCGAGCATCGACCAGCAGAAACGGCTCTACACCTACTCGCGGGTCGGCAACCTGCCGTTGACGGTGATCGTTGCGCTGTCCAGCGATGAGGTGTTCGCCGCCTGGCGGCGTACGGCGCTGCTGATCAGCGGCGCCACCGGCGTGCTGTGCATCGGCCTGCTATGGCTGACCTGGCTGCTGGCCCGCGAGTTGCGCCTGCGTCATCGCGCGGAACGCGAACTGGCGCAACTGGCGGCCACCGATGACCTCACGGGCGTGGCCAACCGGCGCATGCTCGACCAGTCCCTGCGCCATGAGTGGTTCCGCGCCCAGCGTTCCGGCAAGCCGTTGTCGGTGATGATGATCGACGCCGACCACTTCAAGGCTTTCAACGATCGCCACGGGCACCAGGCCGGGGATCAGGCGCTGCGCGATCTGGCCCGGGTGATCAGCGCCAACGTGCGACGTCCGGCGGATCTGGTGGCGCGTTATGGCGGTGAGGAGTTCTCGGTGATCCTCGCCGAAACCGATGGCGCCGGCGCGCGGCAGATTGCCGAGCATATCCGCGAAGCGGTGCAGCAGTTGCCGTGGGTCGAAGGCGCCGAGCGGGCCATGACGGTGAGCATCGGCATCAGCACCTGGACCACCCGCAGCGAGAGCACGCTGGAGCAGCTGTTGTTCGCGGCGGACAAGGCCCTGTACCAGGCCAAGGAAAGCGGACGCAACCGGGTGGTCGCTGGCTGAGTGGAGCGCAGGTTTGCAGCGAAAAACCGCAGTCGTGCACAGCACACGGCGGACATAAAAAAAGGCCACCCGAGGGTGGCCTTCAAAAAACTAGAGAGGTTTTTTACTTACACGGCCGCAACCGGGCGCATGTAAGAGATTGGTGCGGTGCTGGCGTCTTCGAACGTCACGACTTCCCAGGCATCTTTCTGCTCAATCAACTTGCGCAGGAGCTGGTTGTTCAGTGCGTGACCGGACTTGAAGCCCTTGAACTCACCAATCAGGCTGTTGCCCAGCAGGTACAGGTCGCCAATCGCATCGAGGATCTTGTGCTTGACGAATTCGTCTTCGTAGCGAAGGCCGTCTTCGTTAAGTACGCCATCGGAATCGACCACGATCGCGTTTTCCACGCTGCCGCCGAGTGCGAGGTTCTGCTTGCGCAGGTACTCGATGTCACTCATGAAACCGAAAGTACGCGCGCGGCTGACTTCTTTTACGAACGAAGTGCTGGAAAAGTCCACGCTTGCACTTTGCGTGCGGTCCCGGAAAACCGGGTGATCGAAATCGATCTCGAAGCTCACCTTGAACCCTTCGAAAGGGACGAAAGTGGCGCGCTTGTCGCCGTCTTCCACTGTCACTTCACGCAGGATGCGGATGAATTTCTTGGCGGCGTCCTGTTCTTCCAGGCCTGCCGATTGAATCAGGAATACGAAGGGTCCGGCGCTGCCATCCATGATCGGGACTTCGGACGCGGAGAGCTCGACGTAGGCGTTATCGATGCCCAGGCCAGCCATGGCCGAGAGCAAGTGCTCTACCGTGTCCACTTTGACGTCACCATTTACCAGGGTGGTCGACATAGTGGTTTCACCGACGTTTTCCGCGCGGGCAGGAATCTGCACCACAGGGTCGAGGTCAGCGCGACAAAACACAATGCCAGTGTCGACAGGCGCAGGCTTGAGGGTCAGATAGACCTTCTCCCCGGAGTGCAGGCCGACACCTGTGGCACGGATAATATTCTTCAGGGTGCGTTGTTTAATCATGGCATGGGCCGCTTCAGCGCAAATTGCGAACTGGTATCAACAAAGGCTGGCGATGATAGCAGACCGAGCCTTTGCTGAACACCAATCACCCGAATACCCCTGATACATTTCATCAATCGGCCTGACGACGCAGGAAAGCCGGGATGTCCAGGTAGTCCAGGTCATCCTGCGGATTCATCTTCGCGGCAGTCGCAGCACCGGCCTGAGCCTGGTTGCGCATGACGGTCGGACGATCCAGGTCACGGTAGTTCACCGCTGGAGCTTCCTGACGAGCGGGTGCCGGCTGTTGCACCTGGGCAGCTGCCATCGAGGTGTGGACGGTGTTGTCGATGACCTTCACAGGCTTCTCGATTTTCGCGCCCAGACCGGTGGCAACCACGGTCACGTGCAGTTCGTCGCGCATGTCCGGATCGATCACGGTACCGACCTTGACCATCGCGTGCTCGGAAGCGAAGGCTTCGATGATGCTACCCACGTCGGAGTACTCACCCAGGGACAGGTCAGGACCGGCGGTGATGTTCACCAGGATGCCGCGTGCGCCTTGCAGGTTCACGTCTTCCAGCAGCGGGTTGCGGATGGCCGCTTCGGTCGCTTCACGTGCACGGTTCGGACCGCTGGCGCAGCCAGTGCCCATCATCGCCATGCCCATTTCGCTCATCACGGTACGCACGTCGGCGAAGTCGACGTTGATCATGCCCGGACGCTTGATGATGTCGGAGATACCGCGCACGGCACCGGCCAGAACATCGTCAGCCTTGGCGAAAGCCGACAAGAGGCTGGCGTCCTTGCCGAGGATGGTCAGCAGTTTTTCGTTCGGAATGGTGATCAGCGAGTCGACGCTTTCCGAGAGCATGCGGATGCCTTCGTCGGCGATCTGCATACGCTTGCGGCCTTCGAACGGGAACGGACGGGTCACCACCGCAACGGTGAGGATGCCCATTTCCTTGGCCACTTCGGCGATGATCGGCGCAGCACCGGTACCGGTACCACCGCCCATGCCAGTGGTGATGAACACCATGTTGGTGCCGGCCAGCACTTCAGCGATGCGCTCGCGATCTTCCAGCGCAGCCTGACGGCCGACTTCCGGGTTGGCACCGGCGCCCAGGCCTTTGGTCACGCCGGTACCCAGTTGCAGGATGGTCCGCGCGCCGATGTTTTTCAGCGCTTGAGCATCGGTGTTGGCGCAGATGAATTCGACGCCTTCGATGTTGCTCTTGACCATGTGGTTGACAGCGTTGCCGCCGCCACCGCCAACACCGATAACTTTGATTACCGGGCTTGCGGGGATGTTGTCTACGAGTTCGAACATTTTCCCTCTCCTTACATTCTCTAGTTTTTTCGCCTACTGCATTTTTGTCGCGGTGTTGCGGTAAAGCGTTAGAAGTTGCCTTGAACCCACTTCTTCAATCGGTCCAGCAACGGCGCTTGCGGCTCTTCGTTGCTGTAGCTGTCGCGGCTGCCGATGCCCGAGAACGAGATCCCGTCGGACTGCTTCTGCAGGCCGTACATCAACAAGCCCACGCCAGTGGAATAAATCGGGTTGCGCACCACGTCATCCAGACCCTTCACGCCGTGCGGCACGCCGAGGCGCACCGGCATGTGGAAGATTTCCTCGGCCAGCTCGGTCGCACCTTCCATCTTCGACGTACCGCCGGTGAGGACGATGCCCGCCGGGATCAGGTCTTCGTAGCCGCTGCGACGCAGTTCGGCCTGGATCAGGGTGAACAGCTCGTCGTAGCGCGGCTCGACCACTTCGGCCAGGGCCTGGCGCGACAGTTCGCGCGGTGGACGGTCGCCGACGCTCGGCACCTTGATGGTTTCACCGGCGCCGGCCAGTTTGGCCAGGGCGCAGGCGTAGCGGATCTTGATCTCTTCGGCGTACTGGGTCGGGGTGCGCAACGCCATGGCGATGTCGTTGGTCACCTGGTCACCGGCAATCGGGATCACCGCGGTGTGGCGGATCGCGCCTTCGGTGAAGATCGCGATGTCGGTGGTGCCACCGCCGATGTCGACCAGGCACACGCCCAACTCTTTTTCGTCGTCGGTCAGCACCGAGTAGGCCGACGCCAGTTGCTCGAGGATGATGTCGTCGATTTCCAGACCGCAGCGACGCACGCATTTTTCAATGTTCTGCGCGGCGTTGACGGCACAGGTGACCACATGGACCTTGGCTTCCAGACGCACGCCGGACATGCCCAGCGGCTCACGCACGCCTTCCTGGTTATCGATCACGTAATCCTGCGGCAGGGTGTGCAGCACGCGCTGGTCGGCCGGGATCGCCACGGCCTGGGCCGCGTCGAGCACGCGCTCGAGGTCCGCCGAGCTGACTTCGCGATCACGGATCGCGACGATGCCGTGGGAGTTCAGGCTGCGGATGTGATTGCCGGCCACGCCGACGAATGCCGAGTGAATGCGGCAACCAGCCATCAGCTGGGCTTCCTCGATCGCGCGCTGGATCGACTGCACGGTGGACTCGATGTTCACCACCACGCCTTTCTTCAGGCCGCGGGACGGATGCGTACCGATCCCGACGATTTCCAGCGTGCCGTCGTCCGCGACCTCGCCGACCAGCGCCACCACCTTGGAGGTGCCGATATCGAGACCGACGATCATTTTGCCGCTTTGCACGTTTGCCATGGGTCCTGCCTCTTCTTAATTCTTTGCGACAGCGGGTTGGGCTGTCGTCGGCGCTACTGGTTCCCGCCAGCCAACGGCGAGGCCGTTGGCGTAGCGCAGATCGATGCGCGCAATGTTCGTAATCTGTTCTTTGAGCGTCTTGTCATAGATGGCAATGAAGCGGCGCATCTTTTCCACCAGGTTGCCGCGGCCCAGCAGCAGTTCGATGCCCGGACCGGCACTGCCGGCGCCGGTGGTCAGGAACCAGCTGCCACGTTCACGCAGCTCCAGGCGCGCAATCGAGAAGCCCAATGGCCTGAGCATCTGGCTCAGCACCTGGTACTGCTGCATCACTTGCTGCTGGGCCCGCTGCGGGCCGAACAGCTGTGGCAGGTGTTCGTAGTTCGCCAGTTCCTTGGGCGTGAACGCCTGGCCCTGGTTGTTGAGCAGCGACTCGTCGCCCCAACGGGCCACGGGCAGTTGCTCCTCGAGGCGGATCACCACCTGGTCCGGCCACACCCGGCGCACTTCGGCGTGAGCGATCCACGGCATCTGCTCCAGCTCGGTGCGCATGCTCGCCAGGTCGATGGTGAAGAAGCTCGACGCCACGTACGGGGCGATGCGCTGCTGTACCGCCTGCTGGCTGATGTAGCTGAGGTCGCCCTGCACGGCGATCTTGGTGATCGGCCGGTCGGCATACGGCAACAGGCGCTGGGCGCCTTCATAGGTGCCGAAACCGAGCGCCACCAGCAACACCGGCCAGAACAGCGCTTTGAGGAAGCCGAAATTGGCTTTGGGCAGGCGCGCGGACATCGGCTCTTTGGCCACCATTCGGCTGGCACCCCGTGGCACCGGCTTGCGGCCGGGTGCGGGAGGCTGATGTCGGAGCTGTGCGCCTTGCATCGTCTTAACCTCGAGGTGCTTCAACACTGGCGGCCAGAATGGCCAGAACCAGTTGCTGGAAATCCAGACCGGCAGCACGCGCCGCCATCGGCACCAGGCTGTGATCGGTCATGCCCGGAGCGGTGTTGACTTCCAGGAACCAGAACTGCCCGTCGGCGTCCTGCATCACGTCCGCCCTGCCCCAACCGGCAATACCCAGCGCCTCACAGGCCTTGGCCGTGAGGTCCATGAGTTCCTGCTCCTTGGCGGCGTCCAGCCCGCACGGAATGCGGTACTGGGTATCGTTGGCGATGTACTTGGCGTCGTAGTCGTAGAACGTGTGCGGTGTACCCAGGGCGATAGGAGGCAACACCTGGTCACGCAGGGTGGCGATGGTGAACTCCGGACCTTGAATCCATTGCTCGACCAAGACTTGCGAATCGTAGGTACTGGCCGCTTTCCAGGCGTCGATCAACTCGGACGCGGAAGTCACTTTGGCCATCCCGATACTTGAACCTTCATGCGCCGGTTTGACGATCAAAGGCAAGCCCAGTTCCGTCACCGCCGAAATACAATCGGCTTCGCTGCACAGTACGGCGTGACGCGGCGTCGGAATCCCGAGGCTGTGCCAGACCTGCTTGGTGCGCAGTTTGTCCATGGCCAGCGCGGAAGCGAGGATACCGCTGCCGGTGTAGGGAATGCCGGCGCATTCGAGCAGGCCCTGCATGGAGCCGTCTTCACCGCCACGGCCGTGGAGAATGATGAACGCACGGTCGATCTTTTCGCTGAGCAGACGCTGCAGCAAATCCTCGCCGACGTCGATGCCGAACGCGTCCACGCCAGCGCTTTGCAGGGCCTCGAGCACGGCCTTGCCGGATTTCAGCGAAACCTCGCGCTCGGCACTCAGGCCGCCGTACAGCACGGCGACGCGGCCGAAGTCTTTCGGCGCGATGGTGGAGAACAGATTGGCGTAGGCAGCAGTCATTTCAACTTCCCCTCGACCGACGCCGCCACGGCGCCAGCGAACAACTCACTTTTCAACAGTTTCGGCGCGAGACCGCCGATATCACCGGCGCCCTGGCACAACAGGATGTCGCCGGCGCGCAGCAGCGGCTTGACCAGCGGCGCCAGATCGACGCCACGCTCGATGTAGATCGGGTCGAGCTGACCGCGCTGGCGGATGCTGTTGCACAGCTTGCGGCTGTCGGCACCCGGGATCGGCTCTTCGCCGGCCGGATAGACTTCCATCAGCAGCAGCACGTTGGCGTCGGCCAGGACATTGACGAAATCGTCGTACAGGTCGCGGGTGCGGCTGTAGCGGTGCGGCTGGTAGACCATCACCAGGCGGCGCTCCGGCCAGCCACCGCGCACGGCCTTGATCACCGCCGCCACTTCGGTCGGGTGGTGACCGTAGTCGTCGACCAGCATGACGTTGCCGCCGTCCACCGGCAGTTCGCCGTAGACCTGGAAGCGTCGGCCGACGCCCTGGAACCCGGACAGGCCCTGGACGATGGCTTCATCGCTGACGCCTTCGTCGCTGGCGATGCAGATGGTCGCCAGCGAATTGAGGACGTTGTGATTGCCCGGCATGTTCACGGACACGTCCAGCGGCTCACGGTCAGGGCGCAGCACGGTGAAGAAGGTCTGCATGCCTTGCTGGCGCACGTTGATCGCGCGCACATCGGCGTCTTCGCTGAAGCCATAGGTGACGGTCGGACGCTTGACCAGCGGCAGGATTTCACGCACCACCGGGTCGTCCAGGCACATCACCGCCAGACCGTAGAACGGCAGGTTGTGCAGGAACTCGACGAAGGTTTTCTTCAGTTTGTTGAAGTCGCCGTCGTAGGTCGCCATGTGGTCGGCGTCGATGTTGGTGACCACGGCCACCAGCGGTTGCAGGTGCAGGAAACTGGCGTCGCTCTCGTCGGCCTCGGCGATCAGGTAGCGGCTGGTGCCGAGCTGGGCATTGGTGCCCGCGGCATTCAGCCGGCCACCGATGACGAAGGTCGGATCCAGGCCACCGGCGGCGAATACCGACGCGATCAGACTGGTGGTGGTGGTCTTGCCATGGGTACCGGCCACGGCAATGCCGTGACGATAGCGCATCAGCTCGGCAAGCATCTCGGCCCGCGGTACCACCGGGATACGGCGTTCCAGCGCGGTCGCGACTTCCGGGTTCGAGGTATTGACGGCGCTCGACACCACCAGCACATCGGCGGCAGCGGCGTTCTCGGCGCGGTGACCGATGAAAATGTGGGCGCCGAACGATTCCAGACGCTCGGTGACCGGCGAGGCCTTGAGGTCGGAACCGGACACTTCATAGCCCAGGTTCAGCAACACTTCGGCAATGCCGCACATGCCCACGCCGCCGATGCCGACGAAGTGGATGCGACGGATCCGGCGCATTTCCGGTTGCGGCATGGCTTTCTGATTCTCAACCATGGGCCACCTCCAGACAGGTATCGACCACACTGCGGGTGGCTTCGGGTTTCGCCAGACGGCGGGCCGCACGGGCCATTTCTTCGAGTCGTTGCGGTTGCATCAAGACCTCTGTCAGGCGCGCGGCAAGGTCCGCGGCACCAGTCGTTCTCTGCGGCATCAGGAAGGCAGCGCCTTCACGGGCCAAATAATCGGCGTTGCGGGTCTGGTGATCGTCGATCGCGTGGGGCAAAGGCACCAGCATCGATGGCAGACCGGCGGCGGCCAGTTCACTGATGGTCAATGCGCCGGCGCGGCACACCACCAAGTCAGCCCAGCCATAGGCCTGGGCCATGTCTTTGATGAACGGCTGCACCTGCGCGTCGACGCCGGCGGCGCGGTAGCGCTCTGCAGTCACTTCATCGTGGTTTCTGCCAGCCTGATGAAACACTTCCGGACGCAGGTCGGCAGGGACTTGCGCCAGGGCTTCAGGCAGCAACTTGTTCAACGGCTCTGCGCCCAGGCTTCCGCCCAGGATCAGCAAACGCGCCTTGCGGCCGGCCAGGGCCTGCCGCGGTGTTTCGAGGAACAGCTCGCTGCGCACCGGGTTACCGGTGGTACGGCGGCTGTCCGACAGGGTAAAGGTGTCGGGGAACGCTTCACACACCCGGGCGGCGAACGGCACCAGCAACCGATTGGCGGTGCCGGCCACGGCGTTCTGCTCGTGGACGATCACCGGCACACCGGCCAGTTTGGCGGCGACGCCGCCAGGACCGGTCACATAACCGCCGAAGCCGACCACGCACACCGGCTGCAGGCGGCGAATGATCGCCCGCGCCTGCCACACCGACTTGAGCAGCATGAACGGCGCCTTGAGCAGCGACAGCTTGCCTTTGCCGCGCAGGCCGCTGGCGTTGATGCGGTGCAGTTGCAGACCGGCCGCCGGCACCAGATCGTTCTCGATCCCGCGGGGCGTGCCGAGCCAGTGCACGGTGTAGCCGCGTGCCTGGAACTCGCGGGCACAGGCCAGCGCCGGAAACACGTGGCCACCGGTGCCGCCGGCCATGATCAATACGTTAGCGGCCATGATTCGGCTCCTCGGCGAAGTCGCTCTCATGGAATTCCATCTCTTCACTGCCCAGGTGGGTCCGACTCTCCCACTCGATCCTCAGCAACAGGCCAAGGCAGGCGCAGCAGATCACCAGGGAACTGCCGCCATAACTGAGGAACGGCAGGGTCAGGCCTTTGGTCGGCAGCAGGCCGACGTTCACGCCGATGTTGATCAGGAACTGGCCGATCCACAGGAACGACAGGCCGTAGGCCACATAGGCGGCAAAAAACTGTTTGGCTTTCTCGGCCCACAGACCGATGTACATGCCGCGAATACAGACGAACACGAACAACGCCACGGTGCACAGCGAACCCACCGCGCCGAGTTCTTCGGCGAGTACCGAGAACACGAAGTCGGTGTGCGCTTCCGGCAGGTAGAACTGCTTCTGCACGCTGTTGCCCAGGCCGACGCCCAGCCATTCACCGCGACCGAAAGCGATCAACGCCTGCGACAACTGATAGCCGGCGCCGAACTGGTCGGCCCACGGGTCGGCGAAGTTGGTCAGACGCGCCATCCGGTACGGCTGCATCTGAATCAGCAACACCACAGCGGCCACGGCCAGCACCACCATCAGCGAGAAACGGAACAACCCGACGCCGCCGAGGAACAGCATCGCCGCCGCCGCGCCCATCATCACCACGGTGGCGCCGAAGTCCGGCTCCATCAGCAGCAGGCCGGCCATCGGCAGCAGCACGATGAACGGCTTGAAGAAGCCCATCCAGCTCTCGCGCACTTCCTTCTGCCGGCGCACCAGGTAACCGGCGAGGTAGATCACCACGAACACCTTGGCGATTTCCGACGGCTGCACGTTGAAGAAACTGAAACCGATCCAGCGCATCGAACCGTTCACTTCACGGCCGATCCCCGGGACGATCACCATCACCAGCAGACCGAACGCACCGATCAGCATCATCCAGCCCAGGCGCTGCCAGGTGGCGATCGGAATCATCATGGTGACGATGCAGGCGCCCAGGCCCAGTGCCACATAGATCAGGTGGCGAATCATGTAGTACAGCGCACTGCCCGACTGCGCCGCCGCCACTTCGGTGGACGCCGAGGCGATCATGATCAAGCCCAGGCCGAGCAGCGCCAGGCAACCGGCGAGCATCGGGAAATCGAGATCGATGCCGCGCCCGGTGATGATCGGCGACGGATACGGCTTGATGATATTGCGCAGGCTCATGCCAGTTCCTCCACGGCGCGGACGAACTGGTGACCACGGTCTTCGTAATGCTTGAACATGTCGAAACTGGCGCACGCCGGCGACAGCAGCACGACATCGCCCGGCTGGGCCACGGCACGGCACTGCGCCACGGCGTCGACCAGCGAGCCGACGCGAATCAGCGGCACGCTGTCGCCGATGGCCGCGCCGATCTTGTCGGAGTCGCGTCCCATCAGGATCACGGCGCGGCAATGGGCCGCCACCGGATCGCGCAGGTCATTGAATTCGGCACCCTTGCCGTCGCCACCGGCGATCAGCACGATCTTGCCGGCGATGTCCGCACCCAGGCCTTCGATGGCAGCGAGGGCGGCGCCGACGTTGGTCGCCTTGGAATCGTTGTAATAGCCCACGCCATCCAGGTCACGCACCCACTGGCAGCGGTGCTCGAGGCCGGCAAAGTTGCGCAGGGCGCTGAGCATGGCGTCGAACGGCAGGCCCACGGCATGCCCCAGCGCCAGCGCCGCAAGGGCATTGGACTGATTGTGCGCGCCGCGAATCTTCAGCTCGCGCACCGGCAGCAGGTTCTGGAACTCGAACGCGAGGTATTTCTCGCCGTTCTCTTCGCGGATACCGAACGCCTTGAAATCCGGTTGGGTCAGGCCGAAGGTCCAGCACGGCTGGCCCTCGCCCATCAATGGCCGGGTCAACGCATCCTGACGGTTGACCACGAACTGCCGGGCGCCACGGAAAATCCGGTGCTTGGCCAGGTGGTAGGCCGGCAGGCCGCTGTAGCGGTCCATGTGGTCTTCGCTGATGTTGAGCACGGTGGCCACTTCAGCGTTGAGCTGGTCGGTGGTTTCCAGCTGGAAGCTCGACAGCTCCATCACGTACAGCTCGACGTCGTCGCTGAGCAGGTCCAGCGCCGGCGTCCCGAGGTTGCCACCGACCGCGACACGTTTGCCGGCCGCAGCCGCCATCTCGCCGACCAGGGTGGTGACGGTGCTTTTCGCGTTGGAACCGCTGATGGCCACGATCGGCGCCCGCGCGTTACGCGCGAACAGCTCGATGTCGCCGGACAGTTTCACGCCACGGGCCGCGGCGGCTTGCAGGGCCGGGGTCGCCAGCGCCAGGCCGGGGCTCACGTAGAGCTCGTCGGCACGGCACAGGAACTCGACGTCCAGCTCGCCACAACGCACTTCCACGTGCGGATAGTCACGCTTGAGCGTGGCCAGTTCCGGTGGATTTTCCCGCGTATCGGCAACGGCAAACGCCACGCCCCGGTTCGCCAGGAAGCGAACCAGGGACATGCCGCTCTTGCCGAGGCCGACAACGATGCGGAAGTGGTCAGAAGCGATCAGAGACACTCGTTCTACCTCAGCTTCAGGGTGGCAAGGCCGATCAGCACGAGAATCACGGTGATGATCCAGAAACGGACGATCACGCGCGGCTCGGGCCAGCCCTTGAGTTCAAAGTGGTGGTGAATCGGTGCCATGCGGAACACACGGCGACCGGTCAGTTTGAAGGAAGCCACCTGAATGACGACTGACAGGGTCTCCATCACGAACACGCCGCCCATGATGAACAGGACGATTTCCTGACGGACGATCACTGCGATGGTGCCCAGGGCCGCGCCCAGTGCCAGTGCGCCGACGTCGCCCATGAAGACTTGCGCCGGATAGGTGTTGAACCAGAGGAAACCGAGGCCGGCACCGATCAACGCGCCGCAGAACACGATCAGCTCGCCGGCGCCCGGTACGTAGGGAATCAGCAGGTATTCAGCGAATTTCACGTTACCCGACAGGTAGCAGAAGATGCCCAGGCCGCCGCCGACCATCACGGTTGGCATGATCGCCAGGCCGTCGAGGCCGTCGGTCAGGTTGACCGCGTTGCTCGAACCGACGATCACGAAGTAGGTCAGGACGATGAACCCGGCGCCCAGGGGAATGCTGTAGTCCTTGAGCATCGGCAGGATCAGCGTGGTTTCCACCGGCGTCGCAGCGGTCATATAAAGGAAGATCGCTGCGCCGAGGCCGAACACCGACTGCCAGAAATATTTCCAGCGGCTCGGCAGGCCACGGGAGTTCTTCTCGATCACTTTGCGGTAGTCGTCGACCCAGCCGATGGCGCCGAACAGCAGCGTCACCAACAGCACCACCCACACATAACGGTTGCTCAGGTCAGCCCAGAGCAGCGTGCTGACGCCGATGGAGGACAGGATCAGTGCGCCGCCCATGGTCGGCGTACCCGACTTGGACAGGTGCGATTGCGGGCCGTCGTTACGTACCGACTGGCCGATCTGACGGTTCTGCAGGGTGCGGATCATCCACGGGCCATAGCACAGCGACAAGACCAGCGCGGTCAGCACACCGAGGATCCCGCGCAGGGTCAGGTACTGGAAGACCGCGAAGCCTTTGTAGAACTGTTGCAGATACTCCGCTAGCAGCAGCAGCATTAATGTTTCTCCAGACTGGTTGCGCACAGGGCCGCCACGATGTTTTCCATCGCCGCGCTGCGCGAACCCTTGATCAAAATGGTGGTGTTTGGGTCCTGCTCGGCGGCGAGGGCCTGGATCAGCTCGGCCTGCGTGCCGAAATGCTGTGCCTGCTCACCGAAAGCGTTCACGGCGTGGACCATGTTCGGGCCGACGGCGTAAAGCGCGGAAACCTTGCCCCGGGCGTACTCGCCCACGTCGCGGTGCCCCTGCTCTGCCCAGTCGCCCAACTCGCCGATATCCCCGAGCACCAGGACGGTGCGGCCGGAAAAGCCGGCGAGTATATCAACCGCGGCACACATCGAGGTGGGGTTCGCGTTGTAGGTGTCATCGATCACGCGCATGCCGTTTTTCGCCAGCTGCGCAACGGTGCGGCCCTTGACCGGCTGCACCGCGCCCAACCCGGTGGCGATGCCGAACAGCGACACGCCCAGGGCATGCGCGGCAGCGGCGGCGGCCATGGCGTTGGCGACGTTGTGGGTGCCCAGCAGATTCAATTGAACGTGCTCGACACCTTGCGGCGTATGCAGGTTGAAGGCCGGGCAACCACGGGCGTCGGTGCTCAGGTCACTGGCGTAGAAATCTGCCTGCGGCTTGTTCAGGGAGAACGTCAGGACCTTGCGCGCACCGGCACGGGTCTTCCAGATGCCAAAGGCCTTGTCATCGAGGTTCAGCACCGCGACGCCATCGGCCGCCAGCCCGTCAATGATTTCGCCTTTGGCTTCGACGATTTTTTCCGGCCCGCCGAACTCGCCAACGTGGGCGGTGCCAGCATTGTTGAGGATCGCCACGTGCGGCTTGGTCAGGCCGACGGTGTAGGCGATCTCACCCAGACGCGAAGCGCCCAGCTCGATCACCGCCGCCGTGTGTTCCGGGGCCAGTTCGAGCAGGGTCAGCGGTGCGCCGAGGTCGTTGTTCAGATTACCGCGCGTGGCCAGCACCGGACCGCGGGTACGCAGGATGCTCGCGAGCATTTCCTTGACCGTGGTCTTGCCGCTGGAACCGGTGATGGCAGCGACGGGCTGGGTGAACGCGGCACGGTTGAGGGCACCCAGTTGGCCGAGCGCCTGACGGGTGTCCTTGACCAGCAGTTGCGGCAGCGTGCTGTCGGCGACTTCGCGCTCGACCAGCGCCGCGACCGCGCCTTTGCCGGCGACCTCATTGAGGTAGTCATGGCCATCGAAGCGCGGCCCGGTCAAGGCGATGAACAGTTGCCCGGCCTTGATCGCGCGGCTGTCGATGCTGACGCCATCGAAACTGGCGTCGGTGCTGACCAGATGCGCATCGAGGGCATTGCTCAGTTCGCTGAGTCTGAGGGCCTTAAGCATGGGCCACCTCCCACGCGGTCAGGGCATGATCGGCTTCGACCAGATCGGAGAAGGCATGGCGCTCGCCGTTGATTTCCTGGTAGTCCTCGTGGCCTTTGCCGGCCAGGACGATCACATCGTCCGCCGAGGCACTGGCGATCAGTTGCGCGATGGCCTGGCCACGGCCAGCGACGAACGTGACTTTGTCCACTGCCGTGAAGCCGGCGCGGATGTCAGCAAAAATCACCGCAGGATCTTCGGTGCGCGGGTTGTCATCGGTGACCAGCACGCGATCGGCCAGGCGCTCGACCACTTCGGCCATCAGCGGGCGCTTGCCGCGATCACGGTCGCCGCCGCAGCCGAACAGGCACAGCAACTGGCCTTTGACGTGCGGGCGCAGTGCGCTCAGGACTTTTTCCAGCGCATCCGGAGTGTGGGCGTAATCGACCACCACCAGCGGCTGCGTGCCACCGCCCAGACGCTGCATGCGCCCGGCCGGACCTTCCAGCTTGGGCAGGACCTTGAGAATTTCGTCGAGGGCGTAGTCCAGGCCGAGCAAGGCGCCGACCGCCGCCAGCACGTTGCTCAGGTTGAAGCGACCGAGCAGCGTGCTGCGCAGGTGATGTTCGCCCTGCGGCGTGACCAGCGTGGCACGCACGCCTTCGTCGTCGAACTGCGCCTGACGGCAATACAGGTAGGCGCTGCTGTCGAGCAGGCTGTAGGTGATCAGCCGCGACTCGCGTTTTTCCGCCGCCAGCTGCCGGCCGAATTCGTCGTCGAGGTTGACCACGCGGCATTTCAAATCATTCCAGGCGAACAGCTTGGCCTTGGCTTCGCCATAGGCCTGCATGGTGCCGTGGTAATCGAGGTGATCGCGGGACAGGTTGGTCATCACCGCGACGTCGAACGCCAGCGCGCTGACCCGGCCCTGATCCAGACCGTGGGACGACACTTCCATGGCCACAGCCTTGGCGCCGGCCTTTTTCAGGTCACCGAGGGTCGCCTGCATGGCAATCGGATTCGGCGTGGTGTGCAGGCCGCTTTGCAGCGCGCCATGGAAACCGGAGCCGAGGGTGCCGACGATGCCGCAATGCTGGCCGAGCAGGTCCAGCGCCTGCGCCACCAGTTGGGTGACGCTGGTCTTGCCGTTGGTGCCGGTCACGCCGATCAGGTTCAGGTGATGGCTTGGCTCGCCATAGAAGCGCCCGGCGATATCCGACAGCTGCGCCGCCAGGCCCTTGACCGGAATCAGCGGCACGTCAGTAATCGGCAGCACAGTGGCGCCTTCCACTTCATAGGCCACGGCCGCGGCGCCACGGGTCAGTGCATCGGCGATGTGCGCACGGCCATCGAACTTGCCGCCCGGTACGGCGAGGAACAGGTCACCGGCACGAACGTTACGACTGTCCAGCGCCAATTCACGGATCAACAGATCGTGGCCGGCGTGGGGGAAGATCTTGTTCAGACTCAAAGACATCAGCCGCGCCCTCCATTGGCTTTCAGCGGAACGACCGGGGTGGCGTTGGCCTGTTGTGTGGTCGGCAGGTTGTCCGGCGTGACGTTCATCAGGCGCAGGGTCCCGGACATCACGCGGCTGAACACCGGTGCCGAAACCAGACCACCGAAGTAACCGGCCTTGCTCGGCTCGTCGATCACCACAACGATGGCGTAACGCGGGTCACTCATCGGGCCGAAACCGGCAAACAGCGAACGATAGGAGTTTTCCGCGTAGCCCTTGGTGCCCACCGAGGTCTTGCGAGCAGTACCCGACTTGCCGGCCACGTGATACGCCGGCACCTGCGCACGGAACACCCCGCGCGGCGCTTCGATCACTTGTTGCAGCATGCCTTGCATGGTTTTCGCCACGGCTTCCGGCAGCACCTGGGTGGTCTGCGGCGGCTTGTCGGTTTTGATCAGGGTCAGCGGGGCGAGACGGCCGTTGTTGGCCAGCGCCGAGAACGCGTGCACCAGCTGGATCGCGGTCACGGAAATACCGTAGCCGTAGGACAGCGTCGCGGTTTCCGCCTTGCGCCATTCGCGGTAGTTCGGCAGGTTGCCGACGCGCTCGCCCGGGAAGCCGAGGCCGGTGTCCTGGCCGAGGCCGACTTTCTGCGCGAGGCGGAAAATCGTTTCGCCACCGATGTCGAACGCAACCTTGCTCATGCCGACGTTACTGGAATTGATCAGGATCCCGGTCAGGTCGAGCACCGGACCTTCGGTCTTGGACACGTCCTTGATGGTGTACTTGCCGATCTGCAGGGAGCCCGGATACACCTCGACGGTGTCGCTCGGCTTCCAGCGTCCGGTTTCGATGGCAGCGCTCATCGAAATGGCTTTCATGGTCGAACCCGGCTCGAACACGTCGATCATCGCGCGGTTACGCATCATTGCCGGTTGCAGGTTGCGGCGGTTGTTCGGGTTGTAGGTCGGCTGGTTGACCATGGCGAGGATCTCGCCGGTCTTCACGTCCATGATCACCAGGCTGCCGGCCTTGGCGCCGTTCTCGATGATCGCGTTACGCAGCTCGCGGTTGGCCAGGTACTGCAGGCGCAGGTCAATGGACAACGCCAAGGGCTTGCCGGCCTTGGCGTTTTTGGTGACCTGGACATCCTTGATCAGGCGTCCGCGCCGATCCTTGATGACCTGCCGCTTGCCGGGCACCCCGGCCAGCCATTCGTCGTAGGCCAGTTCGACACCTTCGCGACCGTGGTCGTCGATGTCGGTGAAGCCGACCATGTGCGCGGTGACTTCACCGGCAGGATAGAAGCGGCGAAACTCTTCGATGCCATAGACGCCCGGCACTTTCAGGTCGAGCACGGCCTGGCCCTGCTCGGGGGTCAGGCCGCGCACCAGATAAATGAATTCTTTGTTGGCCTGGGCTTCAAGGCGTTCGGCCAGCGCTTTCGGATCCTGGCCCAGGGCGGCGGCGAGCGCCGGCCACTTTTCCTTGGCAAGCTGCATTTCCTTGGCGTTGGCCCACAGCGTGGTCACCGGCGTACTGACGGCCAGCGGCTCGCCGTTGCGGTCGGTGATAAGGCCACGGTGTGCCGGAATCGGGATGTGCCGCACACTGCGCGCGTCGCCCTGGCCTTTGAGGAAGTCACGGTCGACCACTTGCAGGTCGATGATGCGCCAGCAGATCGCGGCCACCATCACGCCAAGCAGACCCACCACCAGGCGGAAGCGCCACGGGAAGAGTGCCCCTTCGAGTTTCATCATGGCGCCACCATCTTCACGTCAGCCGCGCCAGGGATGTGCATCTTCAATTGTTCGGTGGCCAGCACTTCGATCCGGCTGTGCGCGGTCCAGGTGCTTTGCTCGAGAATCAGCCGGCCCCACTCGGCCTGCGCCTTGTCGCGCACGCTGAGTTCGTTGTACAGGGTGTTGAGCAACTGCCGGTTCCAGTGCGCGCTGTAGGACACACCGATGGCCGACACGAGCACGCCGATGAACAGCAGCAGCATGAAGAAGCTGCCGCCGGGCAATGGCTTGGCGAAAAGCTTGCTCACCGCAACTTCTCCGCGACACGCATGACCGCGCTACGGGAACGTGGGTTGGCCTTCAGCTCGGCGTCGGAGGCCGTCTGTGCTTTGCCATGGACTTTGATTTTCGGTTCGAACGCAACGTGGCGAACCGGCAGGTTGCGCGGCAGGTTGTCGGCTTCGCCTTTTACCAGCTTGCGCATGAACAGTTTGACGATGCGGTCTTCCAGGGAGTGGAAGCTGATCACCACCAGGCGCCCGCCTACTTCGAGGGCTTCGAGCGCTGCGTCGAGGCCGGCCTCGAGATCGCCCAGTTCGTTGTTGACGTGAATGCGCAGGCCCTGGAAGGCGCGGGTCGCCGGGTTCTTGCCCTTTTCCCACGCCGGGTTGGCGACTTTCAGCACTTCGGCCAGATCGGCGGTGCGCTCGAACGGCTTGATGTCGCGGCGCTCGGCCACGGCACGGGCCATGCGCCCGGAGAAACGTTCTTCGCCGTATTCCTTGAACACCCGGGCGATTTCCTCCACCGGCGCGGTGTTGACGAACTCGGCCGCGCTGATACCGCGCGACGGGTCCATGCGCATGTCCAGCGGACCGTCGTTGAGGAAACTGAAACCGCGCTCAGGGTCGTCGAGTTGCGGCGACGACACCCCGAGGTCGAGCAGAATGCCGCTGACCTTGCCGGCCAGGCCGCGCTCGGCGACTTCCGCACCGAGCTCGGCAAAGCTGCGCTGCACAACGACAAAGCGGCCGTCTTCGGCCGCTAGCGTTTGCCCGGTGGCAATCGCTTGAGGATCTTTGTCGAACCCGAGGAGCCGGCCATCTGGCCCGAGCTTGCTGAGGATCAACCGACTGTGGCCACCGCGCCCGAACGTGCCGTCCAGATAGCAGCCATCAGGACGTACGGCGAGAGCCTCGACGGCTTCGTCAAGCAGTACGGTGATGTGGTTAAAGCCGCTATCAATAGTCACAGGATCAAATCACGCAGTTCGTCAGGCATGGCGCCCGGTTGTTGAATAGCAGCCAGGTCAGCGGCAGAAACCGCATTCCAGGCATCCTCGTCCCACAGTTGGAACTTGTTCAGTTGGCCCACCAGCATCGCGCGCTTGTCGAGCTTGGCGTATTCGCGCAGACGCGGTGGAACCAGGAAACGACCACTGCCGTCGAGTTCGAGGTCGACGGCGTTACCAATCAATAAACGTTGCAGGCGACGGTTCTCTTCGCGAAGCGAAGGCAGTGCGCGCAATTTGGTTTCAATAATTTCCCACTCATCGAGCGGGTAGACACACAAACATGGATCAACGGCGTCGATCGTCACGATCAACTGCCCGGAGCTGCGCGAAACGAGCTCGTCACGGTACCGGCTCGGCATGGCGAGACGGCCCTTTGCGTCGAGACTGATAGCGTTAGCTCCGCGAAACACGTCAGCGTTTCTCCAATTTTTAGCGTTTTGAGCTCAAAAAACCCACTTCATGCCACTTTCCGCCACTTGCGCACACTATAGGAATGCGCCCACCACACCGTCAAGGCGCGGATTAAAGGAAAACCCTTACAGAACGGAGATTTAGGAGCATAAAAGGAGAGGTAACGAGAATCTGGCGGATACTTGCGGGCAATAACTTGAGACAGCACTGAAAGCTGCGCTCGAAAGTTAAAGTAATTTGTTAAGAGTAAGATTTTTTCGGTATTACAAAAGCGCTTCTGCTGTTGATTGAAGCAAGGTGGGAAATGGCTATTACTGCGTTTGCCGCTGCCGGATATCCAGCGCAGGCCTGCTGATAATAAACAGCCCTGTCGCCTTTAATTCAAGCAGGGAAAAAGAAAAAGGTGGAGAGTCGATCTGTAAGCCGGGTTCTGTCTTGAACAGTCATTCGTCTACGATGGCCATCACTGGACATCTTTAGCAACCTACCCGGTCCCAGCGCGGGCCACGCCTTGGGACCCTATTTGGTCTTGCTCCAAGTGGGGTTTACCTAGCCACGAACTGTTGCCAGACGTGCGGTGCGCTCTTACCGCACCTTTTCACCCTTACCGGCGCCGAAGCGCTTAGGCGGTTATTTTCTGTGGCACTTTCCGTAGGCTCACGCCTCCCAGGCATTACCTGGCACTTCGCCCTATGGAGCCCGGACTTTCCTCCCCCCCCTAATTTTCATAGAGGGCAGCGACTGTCCGATCGACTCTCCGCCGCGCAGGTTAACGGCACAGCGGCCGAAGAACAAGCGCTAATAGCCGCCGCAGCGCTCGGCGCGACGGGTTACGCGCCCTTCTGTTTATCCAGCGCCACCTGATAGAGAACGTTTTTCCGCTCGCCGGTGATTTGCGCTGCCAGTGCAGCGGCACGCTTGAGCGGCATCTCTTCGAGCAACAGATCGAGAACGCGCATCGCCTCGCTGCTGACCGCGTCCTCCGACTCCGGTGGCGTCCAGCCCGCAACCACCACCACGCACTCGCCGCGCTGCTGATTGCTGTCCGCCTCGACGAACGCACGCAACTCGGCCAATGGCAGGCCCTTGAGGGTCTCGAAGGTTTTGGTCAGCTCACGCGCGAGCAAGGCCGGGCGCTCGCCACCGAACACCGTTTCCATATCCTGCAGGCATTCAAGGATGCGGTGCGGCGCTTCGTAGAACAGCAGCGTGCGCGGCTCTTCCTTGAGCGCTTCCAGGCGCGCCTTGCGCCCGACCGCTTTGGCCGGCAGGAAACCTTCGAAGATGAAACGGTCGGACGGCAGGCCTGCCGCGGACAGCGCCGCGATCAACGCACACGCGCCCGGCACCGGCACCACGCTGATCCCGGCCGCACGCGCCTGACGCACCAAGTGATAACCCGGATCGGAAATCAGCGGCGTACCGGCGTCGGAGATCAGCGCCACGTTGTCGCCGGCCAGCAAGCGCGTGATAAAGCGGCTGCCCTCATCGCGCTCGTTGTGTTCATGGCAGGCCGCCAGTGGCGTGGCGATGCCGAAGTGCTGCATCAGGCGCTGCGAGTGCCGGGTATCTTCGGCGGCGATCAGCGCCACCTCGCGGAGGATTTTCAACGCCCGGGCGCTGATGTCGTCCAGGTTGCCGATGGGCGTCGCCACCACATAAAGCGAGCCAGCAGCGGAATTCAAAGGACCTGGAGCAGTCAAAGCGCACACCTCATGATCGGTAAAAGCGGGCATTGTAGCGCGTCATGCGCCTGGCGACTTGCAAGGCCGCGCGGCGGTTTCGCTGCCGATTGTGCGGCGCCGCAACATTTGCTCCAGCTAAATTGACGGTTTCACGCCACTAACATCGCGCCCCGGCCAGCGCTTGGGTACAATTCCACGCTAATTTGATCGAGTATCAGGAACACTTACATGATCGCTTGCCTGCGGCTGTTCACTGCCCTCTGCCTCGCTGCCTTGCTGGCGGCCTGCGCCAGCTCTCCCTCCTCCAGCCTTGGCGAACTTCCACGGACCCCGGATGCCAGCATCGAGCAGCTGCTCGAACAGGCCGCCCAGAGCAAAACCCCGGACAAGGCCGCCGTGTTGCGCCTGAGTGCGGCGGATCTGGCCTATCGTCAGGGTAACGCCGGGCAGTCCGCGCAGATCCTGCAACAAGTGCCGATGGATGTGCTCAAGCCAGGCCAGCAGGTGCTTGCCAGCACCCTGTCCGCCGAACTGGCGATGACCCGCAACCAGCCGAAAGCCGCGCTGACCGCCCTGACTCACCCGAGCCTGCAGCGCCTGGGCGAGATGTCGCCAGAGCTGCAGGTGCGTACCGGCACCGTGCATGCCCGCGCCCTCGAAGCCGATGGCCAGACCCTGGCCGCCGCCCGCGAGCGAGTGTTCATTGCGCCGATGCTGGAAGGTGAAGCAGCGAGCAAGAACCACGAAGCGATCTGGACCCTGGTGGCGTCGCTGCCAGCCGATCAATTGCAGGCCGGCAGCAACGACGATCTCGGCGGCTGGCTGAGCCTGGCCCTGGCGGTGAAAACCGCTGGCACCCTGGAACAGCAACAGGCCGCCATCGATGCCTGGCGCGCCCAGCACGCCAAACATCCGGCAGCGATCAACCTGCCGCTGCCGCTGACCAAACTCAAGGAACTGGCCAGCCAGCCCCTGAGCAAGATTGCCCTGCTGCTGCCGCAGGACGGCCAGCTGGCGTCGGTCGGCAAGGCCCTGCGCGAAGGCTTCATGGCAGCGCACTACCAGGCGCAACAGGCCGGGCAGAAACCACCGGCCATCGAGTTCTACGACAGCTCGAAACTGACCTCGATGGACGAGTTCTACCGCAAGGCCCAGGCCGACGGCGTGCAACTGGTGGTCGGCCCACTGGAGAAACCTCTGGTCAAACAGCTGAGCAGCCGTCCACAACTGCCGATCACCACCCTGGCGCTGAACTACAGCGAAGGCGAGCAAGGTCCGCCGCAACTGTTCCAGTTCGGCCTGGCCGCTGAAGACGAAGCCCGCGAAGTCTCCCGTCGCGCCCGTGCCGACGGCCTGCATCGCGCTGCGATCATGGTGCCGAAAGGCGAATGGGGCGACCGTGTCCTGCGCGCCTTCAGCCAGGACTGGCAAGCCAACGGCGGCAGCATCGTGGCCACCGAACGCGTCGATCAGCCGGTGCAGCTGGCCCAGCAGATCGCCGACATGTTCCAGCTGCGCCAGAGCGAAGCTCGCGCCAAGAGCCTGCAGAATGCCGCCGGCACCAACGTTGCCGCACAGCCGTCGCGTCGCCAGGACATCGAATTCATCTTCCTCGCCGCGACCCCGCAACAGGCGCAGCAGATCAAGCCGACCCTGAACTTCCAGTACGCCGGTGACGTGCCGGTCTACGCGACTTCCCACGTGTTCAGCGCCAGTGGTGACGTCAACCAGTACAACGACATGAACGGCGTGCGCTTCTGCGAAACCCCGTGGCTGCTGGAAACCAGCGACCCGCTGCGCCAGCAGGTCATCGCACAATGGCCACAGGCCGCTGGCAGCCTCGGTCGCCTGTACGCCATGGGTGTTGACGCCTATCGTCTGGCCCCGCGCCTGGGTCAACTCAAGGCTCTGCCGGACAGCCGTATCGAAGGTCAGTCGGGCAGCCTCGGCATGACCCAGACCCAACGCGTGGTGCGCCAGTTGCCATGGGCACAGTTCGTCAGCGGTCAGGTCCAGCGCCTGCCGGACACTCCGCGCTGATGCCCGACCGGTCACACCTGCAAAGCGGCAAGGATGCCGAGCGCCGGGCGCTCGAGCATCTGCAACACCAGGGTCTGCGCCTGCTGGCGCAGAACTGGACATGCAAACGCGGTGAGCTTGATCTGGTCATGCTTGATGGCGATACAGTAGTATTCGTCGAAGTCCGTTACCGTAAGAACACTCAATGGGGCGGCGCACTCGATAGCATCGATGAGCGCAAACGGCAGAAGCTGATTTTCGCCGCGCAGTATTTTCTTCAGCGCGAGACGCGCTGGGCCAATTCCCCCTGCCGCTTCGACGTGGTGGCTATCGACAGCCATCAGGATCCGTTGAACTGGTTGCAGAATGCTTTCGACAGTTGATCGACTGCACCGACCCGGACATATTCACTCAACATTTTTGCTCTTTGCTTTGCGGGCTGCACATTCATGTGCCGGACATCCGCGCTAATCAAGGTCACACAGATGGACATGCAATCCCGAATTCGCCAGCTTTTCCAGGCCAGCATCGACACCAAGCAACAGGCGATGGACGTACTTGCACCGCACATCGAGCAAGCCAGCCAGGTGATGGTCAACGCCCTGCTCAACGAAGGCAAAATGCTTTCGTGCGGCAACGGTGGCTCCGCCGGCGACGCCCAGCACTTCTCTTCGGAGCTGCTCAACCGCTTCGAGCGCGAGCGCCCGAGCCTGCCGGCCATCGCCCTGACCACCGACAGTTCGACCATCACTTCGATTGCCAACGACTACAGCTACAACGAAGTGTTCTCCAAGCAGATCCGCGCACTCGGCCAACCAGGGGATGTGTTGCTGGCCATTTCGACCAGCGGCAACTCGGCAAACATTATTCAGGCGATCCAGGCCGCACATGATCGCGAAATGATTGTCGTAGCATTGACCGGACGCGATGGCGGCGGCATGGCGTCGCTGCTGTTGCCCGAGGACGTCGAGATTCGCGTACCGGCCAACGTCACCGCACGTATTCAGGAAGTCCACTTGCTGGCGATCCATTGCCTTTGCGATCTGATCGACAGCCAACTGTTCGGGAGTGAAGAATGACCCCTAATCGCCTTGGCCTTCTGGCCTTGACTCTGTGCCTCGGCATCAGCGGCTGCACCTCGGTGGTGAATGCCAGCCGTGAAGCGCCGATCGAAGACGACCGCGGCACGCGCACCTTCGGCAGCAAGATCGACGACTCGTTGATCGAGACCAAGGTCGGCGTCAACGTGGCCAAGGCCGATCCGGCCCTGGACAACGATTCGCACATCGTCGTCACCAGCTTCAACGGCGTCGTGCTGCTGGCCGGCCAGACCCCGCGCGAAGACCTCAAGGCCAAGGCCGAACAGGCCGCCGGCAATGTGCAGCGGGTGAAAAAAGTGCACAACGAACTGCAGATCCTGCAGCCCTCCTCCCTGCTGGCGCGCCAGAACGATGCCTGGCTGACCACCAAGATCAAGACCCAGATGCTCACCGACGCCAGCATTCCCGGCTCGCGCATCAAGGTCGTGACCGAGAACGGCATCGTCTACCTGCTGGGTCTGCTGACCAAACAGGAAGCGGCCCAGGCGACCAATCTGGTCCAGGGTGTTTCCGGCGTGCAGAAGATTGTGAAGCTGTTCGAGTACATCGACTGAGCATGACTCGGCGGCAATAAAAAAGGCGACCCTTGCGGGTCGCCTTTTTTATTTCACCACTTTCAGGCTTGGCCGGCCGCTGGGGCGCGGCGGCTCGCTGTCCGGTGGCGGCAGATCGTCATCCGGCTCGATGTCGTCCTCGTCGTCCATGGGCGACTCGAGGTCGAACACCATGCCCTGGCCATTCTCCCGGGCGTAGATACCCAGAATCGCGGCAATCGGCACGTACAGGCTGTGCGGGACGCCACCGAAGCGACCTTCAAAGGTCACCACGTCGTTGTCCATGTGCAAATGCCGCACGGCACTGGGCGAAATGTTCAGGACAATCTGCCCGTCACTGGCGAAACCCTGCGGCACCTGCACCGCCGGGTATTCGGAATTGACCAGCATGTGCGGGGTGCAATCGTTATCCACAATCCACTCGTAGAGCGCGCGGACCAGATAAGGTCGACTGGAGTTCATAGCGGCTCCTTAAGCCTTAGCGCATGTCGCGTTCGACACCAGACAGACTCGCCTGGAATGCCTCACGCGCAAACTGACGCTCCATGTAATCAAGCAGCGGCTTGGCAGGCCGCGGCAGTTCTATACCCAGAATCGGCAGACGCCAGAGTATTGGCAATAGGCAGCAATCCACCAGACTTTGTTCCTCACTGAGGAAAAACGGCTTGTCGGCGAACAACGGCGACACGCCGGTCAGGCTTTCCCGCAATTCCTTGCGTGCCACGACACGGGCCGCTTCCTTGGTCCGCGAATCCAGAATCAGATCCACCAGACCACACCAGTCACGCTGGATGCGGTGCATCAGCAGACGGCTGTTGGCACGCGCCACCGGGTAAACCGGCATCAGTGGCGGATGCGGGTAACGCTCATCCAGATATTCCATCACCACGGTCGACTCCCACAACGCCAGGTCACGATCGACCAGCGTGGGCAGACTGCCGTAAGGGTTTACCTCAATCAGTTTAGGCGGCTGGCGACCCGCTTCAACGTAAATGATTTCGGCGCTGACACCCTTCTCTGCAAGCACGATGCGCACTCGGTGGGAATAGTGGTCGGCGGGGTCGGAGTAACAGGCCAACCGATTGGTCACGCCCATGGCGATCCTCCTCGCTTGTTGAAATTATCGGAGCCGGAAAAACGCGCGCGCCCAGAGGGCGCCTCCCGCAACGTCTGGCGAACCGGACCTTGCGTTTTCAGAGGCGCCCTTGGGCGCGCGCGATTAACAGCAATTGCTTGAAGCGTATCAGTGCACGTCTTTCCAGTATTCACGCTTGAGCAGGTAGGCGAACACAAAGAAGAACGCCAGGTACAGCAAGACGTAAGTACCGATGCGCTGATGTTGCAGCTTAACCGGGTTAGCCGAGTAAGCCAGGAAGGTTACCAGATTCTTGACCTTCTCATCGAACTGCTCTTCGTTCAGAGTCCCGGTTTTCGGCACGATGGTCAGTTGATCGCACGCCTCATGCGTCAGCGGCGTACCGGTCAGCGGATCATATTGCTTCTTGCCGTCCTCGACGATCTGCACCTGCTTGCAGCCCACGACCTGGCGACCTTGCAGGCCCACCAGCACGTTAGGCATGCCGACGTTGGGGAAGACCTTGTTGTTCACGCCCCATGGACGTGCCGGATCTTCGTAGAACGAACGCAGATAACCGTAGAGCCAGTCGGTGCCACGCACGCGTGCCACCAGGGTCAGGTCCGGCGGCGCCGCACCGAACCAGGTCTTGGCGTCGGCCGGCTGCATGCCGATGTTCATGTGATCGCCGATCTTGGCACCCGTGAACACCAGCTTCTCCAGCATCATTTCATGCGGGACACCGAGGTCATCGGCCACCCGCTCGTAACGCTGGAACTTGGCACTGTGGCAACCCATGCAGTAGTTGGCAAACGTACGTGCACCATCCTGCAGGGCAGCCTTGTCGGAAACGTCGATGTCGACTTTTTCCAGTTCCGGACCACCGTGTTCGGCAGCGAAAGACAGCACAGGCAGAGCAGCAAAAATCAGAGCAAAAAATAACTTTTTCATCAGCCAGTCACCCTTTCCGGAACCGGTTTGGTCTTCTCGAGCCTGGTGTAGAACGGCATCAGAATGAAGTAGGCGAAGTACAGGATGGTGCACACCTGCGACAGCAGCGTACGTTCCGGCGTCGGGGCGAGCACACCGAGAATGCCGAGGATGACGAACGAAATGCAGAACACCACCAGCCAGATCTTGCTCAGCCAGCCCTTGTAGCGCATCGATTTGACCGGACTGCGGTCCAGCCACGGCAGCACGAACAGCACCGCAATCGCCGCCCCCATGGCGATGACGCCGAAGAGTTTGTCAGGGACTGCGCGCAGGATTGCGTAGAACGGCGTGAAGTACCAGACCGGCGCAATGTGCTCAGGTGTCTTGAACGGGTTGGCCTGCTCGAAGTTTGGTTTTTCGAGGAAGTAGCCGCCCATTTCCGGGAAGAAGAACACAATGAAGCAGAAGATAAACAGGAACACTACCACGCCGACGATGTCTTTCACGGTGTAGTACGGGTGGAAGGCGATGCCGTCCAGCGGGATCCCGTTCTCGTCCTTGTGCTTCTTGATGTCGACGCCGTCGGGGTTGTTCGAACCGACTTCGTGCAGCGCCAGAATGTGCAGCACCACCAGACCGAGAATGACGATCGGCAAGGCCACCACGTGCAGGGCGAAGAAGCGGTTCAGGGTGATCCCGGAAATCAGGTAGTCACCGCGAATCCACTGGGTCAGGTCGTTGCCGATGACCGGGATCGCGCCGAACAGCGAGATGATCACCTGAGCCCCCCAGTAGGACATCTGGCCCCATGGCAGCAGATAACCCATGAAGGCTTCGGCCATCAGCGCCAGGTAGATCAGCATGCCGAACACCCAGACCAGCTCGCGCGGCTTCTGGTACGAACCGTAGAGCAGGCCACGGAACATGTGCAGATAGACCACGATGAAGAACGCCGAGGCGCCGGTGGAGTGCAGCAGACGCAGGATCGAGCCGTACTCGACGTCGCGCATGATGTATTCGACGGAAGCGAACGCTTCTTCTGCCGACGGGGTGTAGCTCATCGTCAGCCAGACACCGGTGACGATCTGGTTGACCAGCACCAACAGCGCCAGGGAGCCGAAGAAGTAGAAGAAGTTGAAGTTTTTCGGAGCGTAATACTTGCTGAGATGGTCTTCCCACATCTTGGTGGCGGGGAAGCGCGCATCAACCCAATCCATGAACTTGCTCATCACGCTTTCTCCGTATCGACGCCAATGACAATGATGTCGTCGGTCTCATAGGAATGCGGGGGTACTGGCAGGTTCAAAGGCGCAGGTTGCGACTTGTAGACGCGGCCAGCCAGATCGTAGTGGGAACCGTGGCAAGGGCAGAAATAACCGCCTACCCAGTCTTTGCCCAGATCCGCGGGTGCCACTTCGGGACGGAAGGTCGGTGAGCAACCCAGGTGGGTGCAGATCCCGATCAGCAGCAGGATTTCCGGCTTGATCGATCGCACTTCAGGGTCGACATAGGTGGGTTGCGTAGAGTTTTTGGAGGTTGGATCGGAGAGCTGGCCCTCGATCTTCTTGAGATTCCCCAGGATTTCCTCGGTACGGCGGACAATGAACACCGGCTGGCCACGCCATTCAGCAATCATCTGCTGGCCTGGCTCGACTTTGCTGACATTCACTTTCACCGGTGCTCCGGCAGCTTTCGCCTTGGCACTGGGAAACCATGACCCCACGAACGGGACCGCAGCCCCCACCGCTCCTGCAGCACCCACCACGGATGTGGCTGCTACCAAGAAGCGACGCCGGCCTGCATTCACGCCGTCATTGCTCATTCAGTCCTCTCCCATCAGCTTTGTGGCCTGTTAAATCAGGCATCTACTAAATTGAAACTATGTACTTATAAAAATTTTGCCGAATGGTAATGAAAACCCCCAATTCTGACAAGGTAATTACCCGGAGGGCTGGCCCTCAAGCCTTGTAGTATAGGGGGTCTACGAATGTGGCAAGTTGTCACAGCGCAATTCTTTGAGAAATCGCAGGCATAAAAAAACGCCCGCTTCCGTGAGGAATCGGGCGTTCTTTTTGAACGTGGAAGCGGAATTAACGCTTCGAGTACTGCGGACGCTTACGCGCTTTACGCAGACCAACTTTCTTACGTTCAACTTCACGGGCGTCGCGGGTAACGAAGCCAGCTTTGCGCAGAGCGCTACGCAGGGTTTCGTCGTAGTCCATCAGAGCGCGGGTGATGCCGTGGCGGATTGCGCCAGCCTGACCACTTACACCACCGCCGATCACGGTGACGTAGATGTCGAACTTCTCGACAGTCTCGGTCAGTTCCAGCGGCTGACGAACTACCATGCGGGCAGTTTCGCGGCCGAAGAAAGTTTCCAGCGAACGGTTGTTGATGGAGATGTTACCAGTACCCGGACGCAGGAAAACGCGTGCGGTTGCGGTCTTGCGACGGCCAGTGCCGTAATTTTGAGTCGCCGACATAATGAACTATTCCGTTAAATCTTCAGTTCTTGGGGCTGCTGAGCAGTATGAGGGTGTGCAGCGCCCGCATAGACTTTCAGCTTACGGTACATGTCGCGACCCAGCGGGTTCTTAGGCAGCATGCCTTTAACCGCGGTCTCGATCACGCGCTCAGGGGCCTTGGCGATCAGCTTTTCAAAGTTGATCGACTTGATGCCGCCCGGGAAACCGGAGTGGGAGTAGTACATTTTGTCAGTGGTTTTAGCGCCGGTTACACGGATCTGCTCGGCGTTGATGACGACGATGTAGTCGCCGGTGTCAACGTGAGGAGTGTACTCAGGCTTGTGCTTGCCACGCAGACGGCTCGCGATTTCGGTGGCCAGACGACCCAGGGTCTGACCAGCAGCGTCGACGACAAACCAGTCGCGCTTTACTGTTTCCGGTTTAGCAGTAAAAGTTTTCATTCTTTATAGCCTCAGGGGCCGCCTGTAAATAAGACGGCGGATCTTACTGAATAGTGCGTACTTTGACAAGTCAAAGGCAGCCGGATACAGACGCTTTCGGGGGCTCGGGTCGGCGCGTCCGTTCAACGGCAAGATTCTTCGGCGGCGGCGCATCACTTCCACTGCAGAAAGAGGTCGGCAATTATGCAGATTGCGAAAAATTTTTCAACCTGCTTTTATGATTGTTTTGCCCAAGGAGCACCCGATGGACTATCGCCAGCTAGGCCGTACCGACCTGAACGTGAGTGCAATCTGCCTCGGCACCATGACCTGGGGCGAGCAAAACACTGAAGCTGAAGCCTTCGCCCAGATCGAGCGAGCCAAGGAAGCCGGGATCAACTTCATCGACACCGCCGAGATGTACCCGGTGCCGCCGAAGGCCGACACCTATGCCACCACCGAGCGCTACATCGGCAATTACTTCAAGCATCGTGGCGACCGCGCCGACTGGATCCTCGCCAGCAAGATCGCCGGCCCGGGCAACACCATCGACTACATCCGCGACAAGAACCTGCGCCACAACCGCCAGCACATCCGCGCGGCGGTGGATGCCAGTCTAGAGCGCCTGCAGACCGACTACATCGACCTCTACCAGTTGCACTGGCCGGAACGCAGTACCAATTTCTTCGGCCAACTCGGCTACAAGCACAAGATCGAAGCCAACCTGACACCGCTCGAAGACACCCTCGAAGCGCTCGACGAACAGGTCAAGGCCGGCAAGATCCGCCACATCGGCCTGTCCAACGAAACCCCGTGGGGCACCATGCGTTTCCTCGCCCTGGCCGAAGCCCGTGGCTGGCCGCGCGCAGTGTCGATCCAGAACCCGTACAACCTGCTCAACCGCAGCTTCGAGGTCGGCCTGGCGGAAATCGCCATCCGCGAACAGTGCGGCCTGCTTGCCTACTCGCCGCTGGCGTTCGGCTTCCTGTCGGGCAAGTACGAGGGTGGCGCGCGTCCGCCGAAAGGCCGCCTGAGCCTCTACAGCCGCTTCAGCCGCTACTTCAACCCGCAATCGGAAGCCGCCTGCAGCCGCTATGTGGCCCTGGCCCGCGAGCATGGCCTGGATCCGGCGCAAATGGCCCTGGCGTTCGTCACCCAGCAACCGTTCGTCACCAGTAACATCATTGGCGCCACGACCCTTGAGCAACTGGACAGCAACATCGCCAGCTTCGACCTGAAGCTTTCCGACGAAGTGCTGGCAGGGATCGAGGCGATTCACAAGGATCATCCGAACCCGGCGCCTTGATCGACCGCTAGAAGCTTCGCGAGCAGGCTCGCTGCCACAAGGATCACGCTGTACCTGTGGTAGCGAGCCTGCTCGCGAAGGTGCCCGTCAATTCACTGCAGAACTCACAGCGACCGCGCGATGATCTCCTTCATGATCTCGTTGGTGCCGGCGTAAATCCGCTGCACCCGCGCATCCGCCCATGCCCGTGCCACCGGGTATTCCCACATGAAGCCGTAGCCGCCATGCAACTGCACGCACTCGTCGAGCACCTTGCATTGCAGGTCGGTGCCCCAGTACTTGGCCATCGCCGCCGTCGGCACGTCGAGCTTGCCTTGCAGGTGCAGTTCCAGGCAGCGGTCGACGAAGACCCGGCCGATCTGAATCTCGGTGGCCATTTCCGCCAGTTTGAAGCGGGTGTTCTGGAAGTCGGCAATGGCCTTGCCGAACGCCTTGCGTTCGCGGGTGTAATCGAGTGTCCATTGCAGCGCCGCCTCGGCCGAGGCCAGGCCGCCGATCGCCACGGTCAGGCGCTCCTGCGGCAATTCCTGCATCAGGTAGGCGAAGCCTGCGCCGGCCTGCCCCAGCAGGTTTTCCTTCGGCACGCGTACGTCCTGGAAGAACAATTCCGACGTGTCCTGAGCCTTCATTCCGACCTTCTCCAGGCGCTTGCCCTTGTCGAAGCCCGGCGTGTCGGCCTCGACCAGGAACAGACTGGTGCCCTTGGCGCCGGCCTTCGGATCCGTCTTGGCCACCACGATCACCAGATCCGCGAGAAAGCCGTTGGTGATGAAGGTTTTCGAGCCATTGATCACATAGTGGTCGCCGTCGAGCACCGCGGTGGTCTTCACCCCTTGCAGGTCGGACCCGGCGCCCGGTTCGGTCATGGCGATGGCGCTGACCATCTCTCCAGACACCAGTTTCGGCAGGTATTTGTGTTTCAGCGCTTCGCTGCCGTAATGCAGGATGTACGGCGCAACAATGTCCGAGTGCAGGGAGAAACCGATGCCGGTCAGGCCCAGGCGCCCGACCTCCTCGATCACCACGGCACTGTAGAGAAAATCCGCCCCCAGGCCGCCGTATTCCTCCGGCAGGTGCGAGCAGAGCATGCCCGCCTCCCCCGCCTTGTTCCACAGTTTACGGTCGATGTAGCCTTGCTTTTCCCATTGTCCATGGAACGGCACGGCCTCTTTTTCGAGGAATGTTCTGACGCTGTCGCGGAACAGTTCGTGCTCGGAGCTGAACAAGGTTCTGGGGATCATGCGGCACCTTTTCGTTATTGTTGGTCGGAACAGACCCTCAGAGCCTATGCCTCGCTTCCGATACAGGACACTGGACACATCCGACAAAAAATAAGACGATCCAGCCGTCTGGTGACCACTTTCCCTTATAAAAACAAAACAAAAGTTGAATTATGTCCAAGCAAGTCTCCACGCCCTTGCGGCGCGTCAGCATCCTGGCAATCGACCGGGTTTTCGCTTCCACCCTCATGCAGGCCAAGGATTTCTTCCACCTGGCCAGCCTGCGCTACGGCAAACAACTGGGCCACGGCCTGACTCCGGCGTTTGAAACCCGCCTGGTCAGCCCCGACGGCAAACCGGTGAACAGCTTCAGCGACGTGATCATGCCGGTGGACGGCGGCCTGGAAAACGCCGACGTCATCATCCTTCCGGCGTTCTGGGACGATTTCGATACGCTGTGCAAACGTTATCCACAGATCCTGCCCTGGCTGCGCGAACAGCATGCTCGCGGTGCGGTGCTCTGCGGCGAGGCCACCGGGGTGTTCTGGCTGGCCGAAGCCGGCCTGCTCAACGGCAAGGAGGCGACCACCTACTGGCGCTTCTTCAACGCCTTCGCCGAGCGCTTCCCACGGGTGCAGCTCAATCAGGACAAGCACCTGACCGACGCTGACAACCTGTACTGCGCCGGCGGCACCACCTCGGCCTGCGACCTCTACATTTACCTGATCGAGCGTTTCTGCGGCGCGAATGTCGCCCAGGCCGTGGCCCGCGACATTCTCTATGAAGTGCAGCGCAGCTATTCGCCGGGACGCATCGGGTTTGGCGGGCAGAAACTGCATCAGGACGTGATCATCCTGCAGATCCAGCACTGGCTCGAGGAGCATTTCGCCGACAAGTTCCGCTTCGAGGACGTTGCCCGCGAACACGGCATGAGCATTCGCAATTTCATGCGCCGCTTCCAGACCGCCACCGGCGACAAACCGCTGCATTATCTGCAACGCCTGCGCATCGAGACCGCCAAGGGCCTGCTCTCCGGCAGTCGCAAAAGCATCAAGACCATCAGCTACGAAGTCGGCTACGACGATGCGAGCTTCTTCGCCCGCCTGTTCCGCCAGCATACGGAGCTGTCACCGAACCAGTATCGGCAGCAGTTTCAGCAGGCGGCATAACTCGCTGCCCACGCACAAAACTGCTGTGGGCGTGGGCTTGCTCGCGAAAGCGTACGTTCAGTTGGCATCTATTTAGCTGACACACCGCATTCGCGAGCAAGCCCGCTCCCACAGGGTTACTGCGTCGCATAAAAAAAAGGCCTGCAATTGCAGGCCTTTTTCATGCTTCGAATCTGCTCAAGGCTTGTGCGCCCGCGACAGGAATTCGTGCGATTGCATCTCCAGCAGACGGCTGAGCGTGCGCTGGAATTCGAACGTCAGGCGCCCGCCGGTGTACAGGTCTTTCAATTCGACTTCGGCAGAAATGATCAACTTGACGTTACGGTCGTAGAACTCGTCGACCATGTTGATGAAGCGTCGGGCGATGTCGTCGGTGGCGACGCTCATCTGCTCGACACCGCTGAGCAGCACGGCGTGGAAAATCTTGCCCAGTTCGATGTAGTCGTTCTGGCTGCGCGGGCCATCGCACAGTTCGCGGAAATCGAACCAGGCCACGTCATCGCAGGTGCGCAGGGCACGGATTTCGCGGTTTTCGATGATCAGCACATCGTTCTCGACGGCTGCGGTGCACTCTGGCGTCAGCGCGCGGAAGCTCTTGCGCAGGCTTTCGTGGGCCGCTTCATCCAGTGGATAGTGGAACAGCTCGGCCTGCTCGAGGTGACGCAGACGATAGTCGACACCGCTGTCGACGTTGACGATTTCGGTGTTCTGCTTGATCAGGGCAATCGCCGGCAGGAAGCGCGCGCGTTGCAGACCGTCCTTGTACAGGCCGTCCGGGACGATGTTCGAAGTGGCGACCAGGGTCACGCCGTTCTTGAACAGCTCTTCCATCAGCGTGCCGAGGATCATCGCGTCAGTAATGTCGGAGACGAAGAATTCGTCGAAGCAGATCACCCGCGACTCCGTGGCGAAGCGCTTGGCGATGATGGTCAGCGGGTTTTTCTCGCCGCCGAGGGTTTTCATCTCTTCGTGCACGCGCTTCATGAAGCGGTGGAAGTGAGTACGGGTCTTTTCCTTGAACGGCAGCGCTTCGAAGAAGGTGTCGACCAGGTAAGTCTTGCCGCGACCGACGCCGCCCCAGAAGTACAGACCCTTGACCGGCGTCTGATCCTTCTTGCCAAACAGCTTGCCCAGCAAACCCGGTTTGTTCTGCTCGGCCGCGATCAGATCGTCGTACAGCCGCTGCAAATGACGCACGGCCGTTTCCTGCGCAGCGTCATGGAAGAAATCCGGGCGTTTCAGATCAGCTTGATATCGTTCTAGGGGCGTCATAATTCGTTAGCAAGGCAACAAAAACGGGCCGTCACTGTAGCGATGGCCCGTGGGAATGGCAATCGGCCCTTGGTCGGGCCGTGCCGCCGATTATTCCTGAACCGGGGTCAGCGCGACGCGCAGAGCCGCGATGGCCGCATCGCGTGCAGCTGCATCGGCGAACGCCGGGCTGTCGCCAACGCACTCGCCTTCCAGCCAGACGCTGAAGCTCAGGTCTGCAGGGCGGATGTCCAGTGCCTGGCCGGCCTGCAGCTGCTTGGTCACCTGGCCTGCGGTTTTGCCGTCGGCAAAGTTGCGCGACAGCAACAGTTGCTCGCCATCGGCTGCCAGCAGACGGAAGCGGAAACTGCCGTCGTCTTCACGGAAGCTGACGAAGCGTGCGGCTTTCGCAGCTTTCTTCTTGGTGGTCGCCGCCACTTGCACCTGATTGACGAACGAACGCAGGCCAACTGCTTCACGCAGTTCGTTGAGGAACGGCGTCGCGACCGCACGGGCCTTTTGCGCACCGTGCTGGAGGATGTCTTCCAGATCCGCCGGGCGCTCGATCAACTGGTGATAACGCTCGCGGGACTCGCCCAGTTCATTGTCGAGCAGCTGGAACAGGCGATTCTTCGCCTCGCCCCAACCCAGGCCACCGAGCAGCTCACTGCGGAATTCGTCGGCCTGCGCAGGCGTTGCGAACGCCTGGAACAGGGTGAACAGGTGCGAGTTGTCCGGATCCTTGGCTTCGCCCGGCGCGCGGGAGTCGGTAACGATCCGCGAGATCGCGTCCTTCATCTCCTTGGCGCTGGAGAACAGCGGGATGGTGTTGTCGTAGCTCTTGGACATCTTGCGCCCGTCGAGCCCCGGCAGCGTCGCCACGCTTTCCTCGATCAGCGCTTCGGGCATGGTGAAGAACTCCTTGCCCTGGCCGAACAGGTGGTTGAAGCGCTGGCCGATGTCACGGGCCATCTCCACGTGCTGAATCTGATCGCGACCGACCGGCACCTTATGCGCGTTGAACATCAGAATGTCCGCCGCCATCAGCACCGGGTAGCTGTACAGGCCCATGGTGATACCGGCATCCGGGTCTTCGCCGGCTTCGACGTTCTTGTCCACCGAGGCCTTGTAGGCGTGGGCGCGGTTGAGCAGGCCCTTGGCGGCGACGCAGGTCAGCAGCCAGGTCAGCTCGGGAATTTCCGGGATATCGGACTGACGGTAGAAAGTCACGCGGTCGACATCCAGGCCACCCGCCAGCCAGGTCGCGGCGATTTCCAGACGCGAGCGCTGGATGCGCAGCGGGTCATCGCATTTGATCAGGGCGTGGTAGTCGGCCAGGAAGTAGAACGAATCGGCATGGCTGTCGCGACTGGCGAGGATCGCCGGGCGGATGGCGCCGGCGTAGTTGCCCAGGTGCGGCGTGCCGGTGGTGGTGATGCCGGTGAGGATGCGGGTACGGTTCGTCATGGGTAATCGCTTGTCAGACTGCAATCAATTCGAGAGACGCGGCAGGATCAGATCCTTGAGATCGGTCAGCTTGCCATGAAAAAAGTGTCCGCATTCTGCCACTTTCAGCAGCTCATGGGGGCGCTGGAGTTTTTCCGACCAGTCGTAGACCCACTGCGGATCGATGACCTCGTCGGTCTCCGGCTGGATCACGGTCAACTCGCCGTGTTGTGGCAGTTGATCCAGATCGCCCAGGCGCATGACCGCCGGCGCGACCATGAACAGTTGCTTGAGCTGCACGCCTTGGGCTTCGAGACGACCGCCG
Organism: Pseudomonas sp. efr-133-TYG-5; assembly: GCF_030209175.1. Classification (GTDB taxonomy): domain Bacteria; phylum Pseudomonadota; class Gammaproteobacteria; order Pseudomonadales; family Pseudomonadaceae; genus Aquipseudomonas. The sequence continues at coordinate 45,024 of NZ_JARVSM010000005.1, forward strand.
AGACTTGCTGCAACAAAGCCGCCGAAGGAGAAACCGAACAGGGTCAGCGGCAGATCCGGGTGTTTTTCCCGCAGCCAGGCAGCCGCCGCCTGAGCGTCGTCGACCTCACCACTGCCCATATCGTGGGCACCTTCGCTGGCGCCGACGCCGCGGTAGTTGAAACGCAGGGTAATCAGGCCGGCGTCGCGCGCGGTGCGCTGCAGGGTCGAGACGACCTTGTTGAGCATGGTGCCGCCCTGCACCGGGTTCGGGTGGCAGATCAACGCAATGCCGCGTGGCTGCTCGTGATCGAGGTACAGCGCTTCAAGTTGGCCGACAGGGCCGGCAATGACTACAGGGGTTTCACGCATCAGCAAGGAAGGAACTCCGTGACCTCGAATCGGGTCGACTCGTCTAGCAAATTGTCTGTGCCAATCTATTGCGAGTGAATCGCGGTATACAGCGCAGGTTCGAGCCGTTAACGTAAAGCAAAGCCGTTTATAGAGGAAGGACTCGTGGAACACTCGCTCTTAGTTTGGTTGTTACCGACTCTTGCCCTGGTTGTGGGTGTCGCCATTGGATTCCTGATCGCACGCGTTGCGCCGAACGCCGCGCCCAGCCGCACGCAGCGTCAACTGGACGATATCCAGGAGCGCTTCGACAGTTACCAGAACGAGGTGGTGACCCACTTCAACAGCACCGCCAATCTGGTCAAGAAGCTGACCCAGAGCTACCAGGAAGTGCAGGATCATCTCGCCGAGGGTGCCAACCGCCTGGCCCTGGACGAACAGACCCGTCAACGCCTGCTGGCCTCCCTGCACGCTGACGCGGCAGTGGCTCCTCGTGAACGCCTGACACCACCGCGCGATCAAGAGCCGCCGCGCGACTACGCACCGAAGACCCCGAACTCGCCGGGCATGCTCGATGAGCATTATGGTCTGAAGAAGTAATCTGCCTTCGCTGCAAACAGAAAGCCCCCGGACAGTGATGTGTCCAGGGGCTTTTTTGTGTCAGATGATTTGTGGCTGATGGTTATGGCCCCTTCGCGAGCAGGCTCGCTCCCACAGGGTTATGTGTGAAACACAAATTTTGTCTACACACTCACAATACCCGTGGGAGCGAGCCTGCTCGCGAAGAGGCCGGCACAGGCCACACAAAAAAATGCCCGGTCACCAGGACCGGGCATTTTTCATTGCCGCGAGCGCTTACGGATACTGCTGCACCGTACCCGGCTGCTGTTGCTGGCCACCGTACTGCTGGCCCGGGATCGCCTTCAGGTTGACCTCGACGCGACGGTTCTGCGCGCGGCCATTGACGTCGCCGTTGCTGGCAATCGGATTATCCGGACCGGCGCCACGGGCCGACAGGTTGGCACCGCTGACACCCTGCGAGGTCAGGTAGGTCGCCACGCTCTGCGCACGACGCTGGGACAGGTCCATGTTGTGCTGGCGGCTGCCGGTGCTGTCGGTGTAGCCGACGATTTCGATCTGGTTCTGGTTGAACTCTTTCAGCGAGTTGGCCAGGTTGTTCAGCGGTTGGTAGAAGCTTGGGGCGATGTTCGCCGAATCGGTGGCGAAGGTGATGTTACCCGGCATGATCAGCTTGATCTGATCGCCCTGGCGCTGCACTTCGACCCCGGTGTTGGCCATGCTGGCACGCAGTTTCTTCTCCTGCTGGTCGGCGTAGTAACCGTAACCGGCCGCCGAAGCACCGACCACTGCAGCGCCGATCAAGGCACCCTTGCCACGGTTGTTGTGGTCGATGGCGGCACCCGCCAAGGCACCGGCCAGCGCACCGAGACCACCGTACTTGGCGGTTTTACTCATGCCCTGGGAGCCACCATCAGCCTGGCCCTGATTGTCATACGGGTTGGGCGAGGCGCAGCCGGACAGCACGGCCACGGCAGTAGCGACAATAATCAAACGACGCGTGGTGAACATGGAGAGCTCCTACTTTTGCATTCTGTGGTGCAGCGGCCCTTGGCATGGACCCGTGCGGGCGTTGGATCATGACAACGCGTAAAAATTCCGCCGCCCACTGATGACAAAATATTTAGGCGCGCACGAACGGGTTCTCACGCATCTCATCGCCCAGACGTGTGTCCGGACCATGTCCGGCAACGACGATGGCGTCCTCGTCCAGGGTGTACAGCCGCTGCTTGATCGATCGCACGATGGTCGCCTGATCGCCGCCCCACAAATCCGTGCGTCCTACTCCGCGCCGGAACAACGTGTCACCGGCAATCAGCAGTTTAGCCTCGGAAAACCAAAAGCTCATGGAACCGGGTGTATGCCCCGGCGTGTGCAGCGCCACACCGCAGCCACAGGCCAGTTCCTCGTCGTCGCTGAGCCAGCGATCGGGCGCTGGCACCGGTGTGTAAGGCACGCCGAACATCTGGCACTGCATCTCCAGGTTGTCCCACAGGAACTGGTCGTCCTTGTGCAGGTGCAGGGTCGCGCCGGTCTTTTCCTTCATCTGCCCGGAAGCGAGAAAATGATCGAGGTGCGCGTGGGTGTGGATGATGCTGACCACCTTCAGGCCCAGGGCATCGAGGCGCGCCATGATCAGATCGGGGTTGCCGCCCGGATCGACGACAATGGCTTTTTTCGTCAGCGGATCGCCGATGATCGTGCAATTGCACTGCAACGGGCCGACGGGGAAGGTTTCGCGAATGAGCGTGGCAGCAGACGTGTTCATGGGCAGTTCTTTCGAGTCGATTTGCCACAGGATACCAGCCGGACTTTTCTTCGTGCTCATTGCCACCCGCTGTCGCTTCAACCAATGAGGACGGCGAACCATGGCTGACGCTCGACCAGGCTAGGCCAACATGCCCAACGCCTTGGCCCGCGCCACTGCCTGCGTGCGCCGCTCCACCCCGAGTTTGCTGTTGATGTGGCTGGCGTGGGTTTTCACCGTGTGCAGCGAGATGAACAGCTGCTCGCTGATTTGCTGATTCGAGCAGCCCTGGGCGATCAGCCGCAACACCGCCAGCTCGCGACTGCTGAGTTGCTCGGCTGGAGAACAATCGACAGCGGTACGCGCGACCGGCGCAGGAAAATGCTCCAGCAATTGCGCCCCGGCCAGGCTCGGCCCCGCCAGCAACTGCGCGCGCAGCCACTCAGCGTGCTCCTTGAGCAACACCTCGAACGGTTGCAGCACCCCGCCACTGGCAGCTTCCAGCGCCTGGGCCAGCGCCTTGCGCGCCTCCGGTTCACGACCATGGGCCAGCAGCATCGTCACTTTCTGCGTCAGCGCCATCACGCTCAACAACTGCCGACCGGTTTGCTGGCCGTTTTCCAGCAAGACGTTCAGGCGCCCTTCGGCGAGCATCGGCTGGCCCTGGATCACATCGAGCAAGGCTTGTTGCAATTCGACATGCAGCGGCAACTGCGGATGAAACTCCGGCGGCGCCGCCGCGCGTTCGCCGGTGTAGGTCTGGCCCAGGCGCGTCAGCCACGCCTCGGCCAGATCGGTGCGGCCCTGCGCCAGCCACAATTCGCATTTGACCAGGGTGATCATCGCCAGGTAGTAGATCGGCGGCACGTCCCAGATGTGCATCAGGCGCTCGGCTTCGGCCAGCTCGGCGAAGGCCCTGGCGAATTCGCCGCTGTTGCCATCCAGGCGGGCAATCACGCAGTGGCCGATCAGCACACTAATATCGCGACAGGCTCGCGCCTCGCCGATCCCCGCCAGCAGCCGCGCGCGCGCAGCCTGCGGTTGCAGGCGCATCGCCAACAGGAACCCCTCATACAAGGTGAGCCGCGCACGCACCGCGTACAACCGTTGCGCAGACAACCCGCGCAGACGCTCCAGGCCCTGGTGAACCTCATCCAGCGCCCGCACGATCTCGCCCCGCGCCTGCAGCACCCGGGCACGATCGTAATGAGCCAGGGCCTCGAACAGCGGATTGCCGACCCGCTGCGCCAGTTCCAGGGATTCACGGTTCAGGCCGCGGGCGCGCCACAGGTCGCCATCGGCGATCGCCAGGTTGGACAACGTCGACAGACACATCAGGCGTTGCCCGTAGCGCTTGGCCGGCAGGCTTTCCAGGGCTTCGCTGCAATAGCGCAAGGTCAGCTCCCGGTGGCCGCGCCCGCGGGCGATGATGCCGCTCAGGGCCAGCCATTGCGCGAGCATGGATTTCTGCGCGGTGGCCGACGGCGCCGGGAGGAAACGGCTCAGGTGGCTGGCCAGTTCTTCGGCCGCATCCAGCTGGCAGGCCAGGCCCAGCGCCCAGCTGTACAACACGATCAGGCGCGGGGTGCTGATCAGCAGGCTGTCGGGCAAGTCCATCTTCCAGCGCAGCAACATGCCGACGTTCTGCTCGGCGAGCAGTTGCTCCTCGGAGAGGTTCTGCACCAGATTCGCCGCCACATCCAGATGGCCGGCGCGCAGCGCCTGCTCCACCGCTTCATCGAGCAGGCCCTGGGCATTGAACCAGCGACAGGCACGCAAGTGCAGGGTCGCGGCCGGCACCATGGCCTGGGCCAATGGCCGACTGCGCAGCAGATCGGAGAACAGATGATGATAGCGAAACCAGTGACCGTGCTCATCCAGCGGCACCAGAAACACCTGGTGTGCGAGCAGGAAACGCAGGATCTCGGCGCTGTCGTGGGCGTCGCGCACGGCATCGCAGAGCTCGCTGCAAAAACGCTCCTGCGGCGCGGTTTCATAGAGGAACGCCTGCACTTCGGCGGGCAGGCAGTCGATGACCTCTTCGAGCAGATAGTCGCGAATCAACCCTTCGCCACCGTTCAGCGCCTGGGGCAGTGCCGCATCGTTACCGGCCTCGGCGACCGCCAGCAGCCAGAAGCGCAACCCGGCCACCCAGCCTTCGCTGCGCTGGATCAGGTTTTCCAGGGCCTCGCCGCGCAGTGAACTGCTGTGACGATCGAGCAGGGTCAGGGCCTCATCGTGAGTCAGACGCAGATCCTGCTCATGCAGTTCGAGCAACTGGCGTGACAGGCGCAGGCGCGCCAGATGCCAGTCCGGCCGCTGACGGCTGGTGACCATCACCAGCAGCCCGTCGGGCAAATGATTGAGGAAAAACTGCAGGCAACGATCGAGCACCGGGCCCTGGGCGAGATGATAATCGTCGAGCACCAGCAACAACGGCGCCTTCGGATCGAGGTGCAGCGCCAGCTCGTCGAGCAGACCGTCGAGCCATTCCTCGAAGGCGAATGGCTGGTGCCGCTGGCGCATTTTCAACAGGCCGAGCGCACGACTGCCCAGTTGCGCAAAGTAATCCTGTAAACCTTCGAGCAGCCGTTCGAGGAAACGTCCGGGATCGCTGTCGCGGGCACTGAGGCCCAGCCACAGACTCTGCCAATGCGCCGGCAGGCTCTGGCAGAACTCCACCGCCAGCGAACTTTTGCCGAACCCGGCCGGGGCACTGACCAGCAACAGACGTCCACCGAGCCCGGCCTGCAGGCGCTCGCACAGGCGTGGTCGCAACACATAACCGTCAGGCAGTGGCGGACGGAAGAAACGTCCGTCCAGTGCCGCGACGGCAACGCTTGCGGGACCCGGAATTGGGGACAGATCAGTCATGGCCGGCTCTTGTTCGAATGGCTGTTGGCGGCGTTGCAGATGTCCGCAGACTAGCCTTAAACGAACCGGTTATGAAGGTTGCTGCTACAAATGGCTACAAAAAGACTACGGAAAAAAGTGACAGACAAAAAAACGCCCCGAACCAGTCGGGGCGTTTTGTTCGAGGATGCGGCCTCGGATTAACCCTTAGCGGATACCGTCCTGGCCCAGGTTGCCTGGCTGGAATTCGCTCTTGCTGGCCGAGAAGCCGAAGTCATAAGCCGATTTCTCTTCGTTCTTCATGCCCAGCGCCAGGTAACGGCCCGATTGCAGGTCGTACAGGGTTTCCAGGGCGTACCACGGTACTTGCTTGTCGTAGTAGTCCTCGGCATGCGCCTCGGCGACGCGCCACAGTTGGCCGCGACCGTCATAGTGGTCGATGACGGCTGCCTGCCAGGTGTCTTCGTCGATGTAGAAGTCACGCTTGGCGTAGATATGGCGCTGGCCCGGCTTCAGGGTGGCCACCACATGCCAGACGCGACGCAGCTCGTAACGGGTCAGGTCCTGGTTGATGTGGCCGGCCTTGATGATGTCGGCGTACTTGAGTGTCGGCGAATCGATCTTGTAGCTGTTCGAGGCAATGTAGATTTCCTTCTTGCCCTCGAGTGCCCAGTCATAGCGATCCGGTGCACCGTTGTACATGTCCAGGTTGTCGGAAGTACGCAGGCCGTCCGCCGCGGTGCCCGGGCCGTCATAGGACACTTGCGGCGCCTGACGCACACGGCGCTGGCCGGTGGCATAGACCCAGGCCTTGCGCGGCTCCTTGACCTGGTCGAGGGTTTCGTGGACCAGCAGCACGGTACCGGCCAGACGCGCCGGCGCGGTCACCTTCTGCTTGAAGTAGAACAGCACGTTGCCCGGGTTGTTCGGGTCGTAGTCCTTCATCTTGTCGCGGAACACGAACTGGTCCTGGAAGTACACCAGGCTGAACGAGCCGTTGGTTTGCGGCGTGGCCTGGGTCACCAGACGGGTCACGCTGCCCCCGCGGTAGCGGGTGATGTGGTTCCAGATGACTTCCAGGCCGCTTTTCGGAATCGGGAACGGCACGGCGGTATCGAAGTTTTCCAGACCGTTGCCACCGGCGACCAGGTTGGTGGTGGTGGCGTTCTTCTTGATCGCGGCGAATACGCTGTCCGGCACGGTGGAACCGCGATGGGACGGGTAGACCGGCATCTTGAAGGTCTCCGGGTAGCGCTTGAACATCGCGTACTGGCCCGGGGCAAGCTTGTCCTTGTACTGGTCGACGTTCTGCGCGGTGATGGTGAACAGCGGCTTTTCACTGCCGAACGGGTCCGACAGGAAGCCCTTGCTGTCGACCGTGCCGGCGTTTTTCGCCAGCGGTTTCCAGGCCGGGATCGAGCCGTCGGCGTTACCGGCCATTTCGGCGCCCATCGGGGTCAGGCTCTTGCCGAGCTTGTCGGCCTCGGCAGCGGGGACCGCCGCCATCACACTGGTCGCCAGCAGCGAAAGCCCCAGAACACCGGCGTGGAACAGACTCTTTGTTATTTTCATATGTGTGTTCGTCCTGAAAAAAACTGTGCTTAGAAGTTCACGCCGACGCTGAGGGCAACGAAGTCGCGATCATCCACCGTGCTGTAGTCGCCACCAAAGAAGTTGGTGTAGTTCAGACTCGCCGTGTAGGTGTTCTGGTACTCGGCATCCAGCCCGAGGCTGATCGCCTTGCGACCTTCTTCGAAGTTGCCGCCAGGGCCTGGCGAGTAACCCTTGACGTCGTGGGACCAGGCCACGTTCGGCTTCAGGTTGACGCCAGCGAACACGTCGCTGTAGTCCCAGATGGCCCGGCCGCGATAACCCCAGGAAGTGGCGGTAGTGAAGCCGTCGTTGTTGCAGTTGCTGGAGCGGTTGCTGGTCGAGGCACCCGGGCCGGCACCATTGATGGTCGACGTGTTGAGGATCTGCGAGCAGGTGTTCAGGCCGGCGGTGGACGGCAGTTCACCCGGGCCGAAGACCGGATCACGACCGTAGCGAGCCTCGGACTTGCTTTCCAGACCGCCCACGTGGGTCACGCCGACTTCACCCACCAGGGTCAGGCGGTTGGCGCCCATGACCTGGTCGAAGAAGTGCGTCAGGGTGGTCTGCAGCTGGGTGATTTCCTTGCGGTTGTAACCGTGCAGGTCGGTCCCCGGCGCGGCGGACAACAGCGAAGCATTGGTCAGGGCGCCACCCAGTGGCCGTACACCGGCGAACAGGATGTCGGTGGAGTTCAGTTGCACCGGCGCATTCGGCCGGTAGCTGATCTCACCGCTCCACGCGGTACCGGTAGGCAGGGTGGTGGAGAAGCTCAGGCCGTACAGGCGGATGTCTTCCGGGTATTCGATGAAGTATTTCGAGTTACCCGCGACCACCAGCGGCCCCAGCGCCTGGAACGGGCCGGGCAGCGCTGCGACGCCGTTGTAGATCGATTGTGGCGCACCGGTCGCACTGAAGATCGGCGCACGGCTGTGGTAGTTCATGAAGTAGGCACCGAACTCGGTCGCCAGCGGATCGAACATGTACTTGGCGGACACACCCCACTGCCCGTTGTCGCGCGCGTTGCGGTTGGGCGAACGGCGCACCAGTACGCCTTCTTCGTTGACGTCGACGCCAGCGGCGGCCAACGGACCGAGGGCGATGCCCGGAATGGTCGAGCGCTTGTTCAGCACCCGCAGGTTGTCGTCGCAACCGGTGGTGACGATGTCGGGCTGGGAGAAGAACGTGCCGCAGTTGTCAGTGACGGTCTTCTGCCAGTCGATCTGGTAGAAACCTTCGGCCGAAAGGTTTTCGGTGATGCTCTGCGACAGGTAGAACATGTTGACCGGAATCAGGCCTTCCTTGATTTCGGCACCCGGACGGCGGAACGCGGAAACGTCGATCGGGTTGATCGAGTTGATGCCGCCGCCGATGAAGGTACTTTCACCCCAGTTGACCACCTGCTTGCCCAGACGCACCGAACCCGGCTCATCGGCAATGGCATAGTTGTGGTAGATGAAGGCGTCGAGGATCTGCCCGCCGGACGACCTGGCCGCGATGTCGCGGTCGTGGTTGCTGACGTTCCTGTATTCCAGGTCCTGGTTCTGCAGCGCGAAGTCATACCAGTATTTGCCGCGGACGAAGACCCCGGTATCGCCGTACTTCAGTTCCAGGTCATGGATACCCTTGAAGATCTTCGAGAAGGCTTGCCCGCTCTTGAAGTTCAGGTGCCCGTTGTCGGAGGTCTGGGACAGGCCCTTGCCGCCGTTGTTGACACCAATGAGGTCCTTGTTCGGCTGCTGAGTCGAAACGCTCATGCCCAGGGAGAGCGAGGAGTCGAACTGGCCTTCGATTTCACCGACGTTGAAACTGACGCCGAATGCGGGCCCGGCGAGCGTGGAGGCAAGACTGACCGCCAGGGGCAGTTTCGCCCGGCGCCAGAACTGGTTTACTGAGGTCATCGACGCTACTCCATGTGCATTATTGTTATGGCAGTGAGTACTTTTAAAAACGCCTGGAGGAGCGGGAGCCAGAGCTGCCCGAAATCACTCCAATGTTGCATCGCCCCGAGTCGTGCGGTTGCCCCGTTCTTAAAAATCCTTGAGCGGACTATAGCCAGCAGGTGGTACTGCTTGATCCCTCTAAAGTGTGATTTGCAGCTGCCGGCCACTCTGGAACAGTCCTTTCGCCAGTCCGACACATGTCGGCACGGCAAGGATGGCTGAAAATTCGGATTTAACAAGCCAAGCGCTTGCTTGGTGGGCCTGGCGCGCCGTTTTCGGCGCGCCGGCGTACGCTCAGAGCGTGGAGAGGAAGGTGCTGTTGGTGGCTTGCCACTCGGTGATGTCGAGGCGGATACGCTTCTTGTCGAGCTTGCCGACACTGGTCTTGGGAATTTCCGTAACAAGGGCGATCTGACTAGGGATCGCCCACTTGCTCAGGTGCCCGAGTTCAACGAACGGCTTGAGGTGTTCCTTGAGTTCCCGCGCACCGATTTCGTGGCCCTCGCGTATCACCAGCAGGGCAAACGGCCGCTCGCCCCACTGCGGATCGGCAATCCCCACCACTGCTACCTCGCGTACCGCGACGTGACGGCTGATCAGGTCCTCGAGATCCAGCGAAGAGATCCACTCGCCGCCGGTCTTGATCACGTCCTTGATACGGTCGCGGATATCGATCACGCCCATGCTGTCGAGGGTCGCCACGTCACCGGTGTGCAGCCAGCCGCCGGCCCACAGCTCGGCGCCCTTCTGCGGTTCGTTGAAGTAACCCTCGGTCAGCCACGGCGCGCGCAACACCAGTTCGCCCTGGGTTTCGCCGTCGGCCGGGAGGAAGTTGCCGTCGGCGTCGACGATGGCCGCTTCCACCAGCGGCCCCGGCACCCCGGCCTTGATCCGGTAGGTGGTGCGTTCATCCTCGGAGCCGGCCATCAGCTCGTCGTTCAGGTGCGCGCAGGACACCAGCGGCCCGGTTTCCGACATGCCATACGCCGCCGTGAGCTGGATGCCCCTCGCCTTGGCGGTTTCATACAGCGTGCGGTTGAGCGCACTGCCGCCGATGACGATTTTCCAGCCGCCGAAATCGGTGCCCTGCGCGCCCTTGGCGTTGAGCAGCATCTGCAGGATGGTCGGCACGCAGTGGGAAAACGTGACCTTTTCCTTGCGCCACAGCTCGACGAGGAACTCCGGGTCATAGCGCCCCGGGTACACCTGTTTGAGGCCGAGCATGGTCGCCACGTACGGCAGGCCCCAGGCGTGTACGTGAAACATCGGGGTGATCGGCATGTACACGTCGTTGGTGCCCAGCAGCCGTACGCTGTCGATGGCGCCCATGATGGTCGACACCCCCATGGTGTGCAGCACCAGTTGCCGGTGGGTGAAGTACACGCCCTTCGGATTGCCGGTGGTGCCCGTGGTGTAGAACGTGGTGGCGACGGAATTCTCGTCGAAATCGGCGAAATCGTACTGTGCGCTGGCGGCGGCCAGCAGCTGCTCGTACTCGCCGACCAGGTTCGGCAACTCGGCGGTTTTTTCCGGCGCATCGGTGAGCAGCAGGGTTTTCTCCACCGTGGTCAGGTGCGGCGCGATGGCCTGGTACAACCCGACGAACTCGCTGTTGACCAGCACGAAGCGGTCCTCGGCGTGGTTCATGGTGTAGAGGATCTGCTCCGGTGACAGACGCACGTTGATGGTGTGGATCACCGCGCCGATCATCGGAATCGCAAACATGCATTCGAGGTAGCGATGGCTGTCCCAGTCCATCACCGCCACGGTGTCGCCAGACTTGACCCCGGCCGCGCTCAGTACGTTGGCCAGGCGTGCCACGCGCTCGATCAGGGTCGGGTAGCTGTAGCGCAACTGGTCACGGTAGATGATCTCGCGGGTTTTCTCGTAACGGGCGCCCGACATCAGCAACCGTTTGATCAGCAATGGATACTGGTAGGCCCCTTCGGCGGGCGGGATAACGCGAGTCTGCAACATAAGAATCCCTTTTTCTGACTGCACGGTGTTGGCTTGGAGCGCTTTACTCTAGAACCCTTATACGCCAGCCAAATCAGCCGAAGGAATGATTTGCAGAGCCGTACAAATGCTAGCTTTGCGCCAGCATTTGCCGGGATTCGTCACCGCTCAGGCCGTTTGCCCTACAGCCGCTTCAGAAGTCGTGCGTGGGAAAACCACCGCCGCGAGGAAAGTCAAAGCACCAAACCTCGCCAGAATCAGATAAAGCCCCACAAAACCATGGCGAGGTTCGACATAGGCAATCAGTGGAATCGCCGTCGCACTGGCACCGAACGATAAACAGTAACGCAAGGCAAACACTCGCGACTGCCATTGCGGCGCGACGAAGTTGGCAACCATCGAATCGTTCACCGTGACCTGGCCGAACACCACGAACATCAACGCCGCCCCGACGGCGATCACCGCCCAGCCATCGACATACGCCAGCGCGAACAGCAACGGCGCCTGATGGAAGCGCTGCCCCGCCTGCTCGCCGGGGACAGCGTGCAGAGCGTGACGCGGGTCTGGGTTACGGCAGCGCCCGGGCGTTCAGCGCGATGTTTCGCCGTTAGCTCGGGGACAATCCCCGGGAGTACCTCAACGCCCTGAATCAGCTTCGCTCGATCAATGCATCTCGGTGAACGCGAGTTTCACCCCGATGGCGATCAGCACCGCGCCCATGGTGCGGTCGAACCAGTGGCCCATGCGGGCGAAACCGGCGCGCACCCGCTGCTGGCTGAACAGCATGGCCACCAGGCAGAACCAGGTTGCGGTCGCGACAGCCAGGTACACGCCGTAACCCGCCTGCACCGCCAGCGGGGTGTGCGGATTGATGACCACGGTGAACAGCGACAGGAAGAACAGCGTGGCCTTCGGATTCAGCCCGTTGGTGACGAAACCGGAGGTGAACGCACCGCGCGCTGTGCGCTCGCCGGCTTCCTTGTGCAGGTCGTCCGTGACGGTTTTCGCCGGTTGCGCGCGCAGGGCCTTGAAGCCGATGTACAGCAGGTAAGCCGCCGCCGCCCATTTCAGCGCGTTGAACAGCACGATCGACTGCGACACGATCAGACCGATGCCGAGCAGCGAATAGCCGACATGCAAGAAAATCGCCGTGCCCACACCCAGTGCCGTCCAGGTGCCGGCGCGTCGACCATGGGTCACGCTTTCACGTACCACCACGGCGAAATCAGGACCGGGGCTGGCGACGGCCAACAGATGGATCAGGGCAACGGTCAAGAATTCGGTCCAGTACATGGTGGGCTCCTTTCGGCCAGGCGTAACGAGTTGTTTCATCTGATAGGCTCGGCAGATTACGCCTTCCCTTCAAAGCACAACAGGTACAGTTGATGACGAACGCCCACCGCGCCGTATTCCTCGATCACCCGTCGCTGGATCTTGGCGATCTCGACCTGAGCCCTTTGCGTGATTGCTTCAGCGATCTGCAACTGTTCGCCCAGACCCTGCCCGCGCAAGTCAGCGAACGCCTGCAGGGTGCGACCGTGGCGATCAGCAACAAGATCCTCATCGACGCTGCTGCCATGGCCGCCAATCCGCAACTGAAACTGATCCTGATCACGGCCACCGGCACCAACAATGTCGATCTGGCCGCCGCCCGCGCCCATGGCATTACCGTGTGCAACTGCCAGGGTTACGGTACACCGTCGGTGGCGCAGCACACGATCATGCTGCTGCTCAACCTCGCCACGCGCTTGGCGGACTATCAAACAGCCGTCCGGGAAGGTCGCTGGCAACAGGCGAAACAGTTCTGCCTGCTGGATTACCCGATCGTCGAACTGCAAGGCAAAACCCTGGGCCTGCTCGGACACGGCGAACTCGGCGGCGCGGTCGCACGTCTGGCAGAAGCGTTCGGCATGCGCGTGCTGCTCGGGCAGATTCCGGGGCGCCCCGCCCGCCCGGACCGTCTGCCGCTGGATGAACTGCTGCCACAGATCGACGCTCTCACCCTGCACTGCCCGCTCAACGAACACACCCGGCACTTCATCGGCGCCCGCGAATTGGCCTGCATGAAACCCGGCGCCTTCGTCGTCAACACCGCCCGTGGCGGCCTGATCGACGAGCAGGCATTGGCCGACGCCCTGCGCAACGGTCATCTCGGCGGCGCAGCCACCGATGTGCTGAGCGTCGAGCCGCCGACCCAGGGCAACCCGCTGCTGGCCGCCGACATTCCCCGCCTGATCGTCACCCCGCACAATGCCTGGGGCAGCCGCGAAGCACGGCAACGGATCGTCGGCCAATTGACGGAAAACACCCAGGCCTTCTTCAGCGGTAAAGCGCTGCGGGTCGTCAGTTGATAAACTGCGGCACTTTTTTTTCAAGGAGCAGTTATGGATCCGCGCAGTGAAGTACTGCTTCGTCAGGCCGAGTTATTCCAGGGTTCGCTGTTGCTCGCCGGATTGCCCGCCGACGATCTGCTCGGGCGCCTGCCCAACGCGTTCGGCTGGTGCTGGCACGCTGGCGACCAGGCCGCGCTCGACTCTCGTTTCCAGGGCCGCAGCCATTTCGGCGTGACGGTCCCGGAGCGCCAATTCGACGCCGCCGTGGTGTTTCTGCCCAAGTCCAAGGACCTCACCGACTACATCCTCAATGCCGTGGCCGCGCGCCTGGCCGGGCGCGAGGTGTTTCTGGTCGGGGAAAAACGCAGCGGTATCGAGGGGGCGTCGAAGCAGCTCAACCCGTTCGGCAAACCGCGCAAACTCGACAGCGCTCGCCACTGCCAGTTGTGGCAGGTCACCGTGGCCAACGCACCGCAGGCCAAATCCCTGGAAAGCCTGGCACAGACTTACGAACTGCCATTGGCCGAGGGCCCGTTGAAAGTCATCAGCCTGCCGGGCGTGTTCAGCCACGGCCGACTGGATCGCGGCAGCGCGCTGCTGCTTGAGCACCTGGACAAACTGCCCAGCGGCCATCTGCTGGACTTCGGTTGTGGCGCGGGCGTGCTCGGGGCCGCGGTCAAACGACGCTATCCGCACAATCAGGTGACGTTGCTGGATGTCGACGCTTTCGCGGCAGCCAGCAGTCGTCTGACTCTCGCAGCCAACGGTCTGGAAGCCGAAGTACTGACCGGTGACGGGATCGATGCCGCGCCGATGGGTTTGAACGCGATTCTGAGCAATCCGCCGTTCCATGTCGGCGTACACACGGATTATTTCGCCACGGAGAACTTGCTGCGAAAAGCGGCCAAACATCTGAAAAACGGCGGCGAACTGCGGCTGGTGGCGAACAGTTTCCTGAAGTACCAGCCGCTGATCGAAGAGCATCTGGGCGTGTGTGCAATCAAGGCCGAAGGCAATGGTTTCCGGATTTACCGGGCCAAGCGCGGCTGAAAATTTGTTCTTGCTCTATCGGATCGGCGAAGGCAGAATCCGCTCCGTCCTAGGGGAGTAGTCTCCCACGAGCGCCAAGCTCGTCCGGCATACGTCAACATACTTGATCCTCAGATCATGGCGTATGCGACCCAAGCGTCCGCAGCAGACGGATCGCAGGGTTTGACAAGACCTATGACACGCACACCTTACCCGGGGCGGGAAGGCTGTACGTGTCATAGCCGTGTCGACCCGCCCCTTAGGAAAATCCTGATGCTGGACTCGTTACTCGTTCCCACCGCAATCGTTGCCTTGGCCGAAATCGGCGACAAGACGCAACTGCTCGCGCTGATTCTCGCCGCTCGCTTTCGCAAACCCTGGCCGATCATTGCCGGTATCGTCGCGGCGACCCTGGCCAACCACGCGGCAGCCGGTGTGGTAGGCGCCTGGTTCGGCAGCTTCTTCTCGGACGCAGTGCTTCACTGGATTCTCGCGGCGAGCTTCACCGCCACGGCGCTGTGGACACTGGTGCCGGACAAGATGGATGACGATGAAGCCAGCACCGCGCGCAAGTTCGGCCCGTTCCTGACCACGCTGATTGCCTTCTTCCTCGCGGAAATCGGCGACAAGACGCAGATCGCCACGGTCATGCTGGCGGCGCAGTATCCGGAGTTGTGGCTGGTGATTATCGGGACCACCGCGGGCATGCTGATTGCCAACGTGCCGGTGGTATTGGCGGGTAACTTTGCTGCGGAGAAATTGCCGCTGACGTTGATCCGTCGCCTGGCGGCTTCGGCGTTCTTCATTCTGGCGATCGTTGCGGTGTACAAGGCAATGCAGAGCAGTGGCTGGATTTAAACCCGTAAGTCGGTAGACCGAGTTATCGTTCTTCGCGAGCAGGCTCGCTCCCACAGTGGAATGCATTCCAAAGGTGGGAGCGAGCCTGCTCGCGAAGGGGCCATCAGCCTTGCGGCAAAACCATCAGGATTTAGGGGCTTTTTCGTACAGCGGCATCACTTTCGGGATCGCCGCCTGCAGCGAGGCGATCCGGCTCGACGAGGCCGGGTGAGTGCTCATGAATTCCGGCGGCGCGCCTTCCGACGCCTTGCTCATCTTGTTCCACAGGGTGATCGCCGCGTTCGGGTTGTAACCGGCGCGAGCGGCCAGCTCCAGACCGATGAGGTCGGCTTCGTTCTCATTGGCGCGGCTGTTGGGCAGGGTCATGCCGTAGTTGGCCACGGTATCGGCCAGCGCCAGGCTGTCCTGGCCCAGGCCGAGCAACGCACCGGCGCCCTGCTTGGCCATCTCGATGCCGTAAGCCTTGGACATCGCTTCACGACCGTGCTCGCGCAGGGCGTGGGCGATTTCATGGCCCATGACCGCGGCGATTTCATCGTCGGTGAGTTTCAGGCTGTCGATCAGCCCGGTGTAGAAAATGATCTTGCCGCCAGGACCGCAGTTGGCGTTGAGCTCATCGCTCTTGATCAGATTGACTTCCCATTGCCATTGCGCCGCATCCGGACGGAAGTTCGGTGCCTGGGCGATCAACCGGTTGGCAATCGCCTGGACCCGCTTGGCCTCGTTGCTGGTCTTGTCCAGCACGCCTTTGCTGGACGCCTCGCCCACGGTCTTCTGGTAGGACTGGGCGTACATCTGGTCGACCTCTTGCGAGGACAGCATGCTGAACATGTACTGCTTGCGCTCCACCCCTACGGCGCCGCCGCTGGTGGTGTTGACCGACTGACAACCGGCCAGCAACAGCGCTGCGCTCAGTGCACTTACAACCAAAGTCTTGTTCATTCAAAAGCTCCCTGAAAACCTGCCGCGTATCCTAGGCGGGTAATTGTATCGACGCCAGATACAACGGACGTGTTGCATGCACTTTCAGAAAGCGCCCGTCACCCTTGTAGGAAAAAATTCACACGGGGTGCCATGCCCTGCGCCACCGCGTCGCGCACCGATCCATTTGCGACATCCCCGATCATTTGCGCGCGCCGTTACTCATGGCGCCATGCCGCCTGCCGATACAACAGCGCAGACGTCCTCTCGCGTGCGGAGCTTCCATGAAATTCAAGTCGATCCAGTTTTCCGTGGCCGCCCTGGCCGGCGCCATCGTGCTCAGCGTGGTGGCCGCGCTGGTGCTGTATGCATTGTTCTCCGGCGCGCGCACCCAGGAGATGGTCCAGCAGCGCACCCAGGCGCAGTTCGAACAGGTCATCGAACAGCGCCTGACGTCCCTGGCGCAGACGCAGGTCAGCCAGATCCAACGCGAACTGGAAGCGCCGCTGCTGATTGCCGGTGGCCTGGTGCGGGTCAACGCGCTGCTGGGCACGCCGGGCACCGATGGCCAGCCGAAGCTGACCGTCAGCCGCGAGCAACTGATCAGCCTGATCAAGGAAAACGTCGAGAGGAACCCGAAGATTCTCGGCACCTACATCGGCTGGGAAAAAAACGCCCTGGATCACAATGATGCGGCCTACGTCGGCACCCAGGTGGTCGGGATCGACGCCAGCAACGGGCGCTTCCTGCCGTGGTGGTTCCGCAATGACGACGGCACCCTCGGCCTGGACAAACTGGTGGACGTCGATGACCAGAAAGTCCTGTCCACTGGCGTGCGCGCCAGCGAGTACTACCTGTGCTCCAAGGAAAGCAAAAAATCCTGCGTGATCGATCCGGCGCCGTACAAGGTCGGCGACAAGGTCGTCATGCTCGCCTCGTTCATCGAACCGATCATGCTCAACGGTGCGTTCCAGGGCATCGTCGGCGCTGACCTGTCGGTGAACTTCATCCAGGAAATGCTCCTCGCGGCCAACCAGAAGCTGTACGGCGGTGCCGGGCAGATGGCGTTGATTGGCGGCAACGGGCGCATCGTTGCCTACACCCAGGACCCGAGCAAATTCGGCGAAAAGGTCAGCGACATCCTCGACGCCCAACAGACGGCCAACATGGCCAATCTCAAGCGCGGCGAAGTCACCTACACCGTCAATAAAGAGCAGGGCCGCATCGAGTTGTACCTGCCGTTCGGCATCGGCCAGACCGATGCACGCTGGACGCTGATGCTGCAATTGCCGCTGAACGCGGTGATGGCCGACCTGCAAAAACTCCAGGGCGATCTCGATGCCCAGCGCAAGTCCGACACGTTCGGCATGGCCATGGTCGGCCTGCTCATCGCCGGCCTGGGCTTGCTGGTGATCTGGCTGGTCGGCCACGGCATCGCGCGGCCGCTGAAGCAGATGGTGACCATGCTCGATGACATCGCCCAGGGCGAAGGCGACCTGACCCGGCGCCTGAGCAGTGACCGCAGCGACGAACTGGGTTCGATCGCCAAGGGCTTCAACACCTTCCTCGGCAAATTGCAGGCGATGATTACGCAGGTGGTGACGTCGGTGCAGAGCGTCAGCGATTCATCGGAACACACCGCCGACATCGCCATTCGTACCAACATCGGCGTGCAGAAACAAATGGCCGAGATCGATCAGGTCGCCACGGCCGTGCAGGAAATGACCGCCACCGCGCAGGACGTCGCACGCAACGCAACCCAGGCTGCACAAGCGGCCAGCCACGCGGATCAGGCCGCCAGCCAGGGCATGCAGATCGTGCGTGACACCTCCAATTCGATCGGCGCACTCGCCGTGGAAATCAGCAAGGCCGTGGACGTGGTGCAGAACCTGGCCAAGGACAGCGAAAACATCAACGCGATCCTCACCGCCATTCGCGGGATCGCCGAGCAGACCAACCTGCTGGCACTCAACGCGGCCATCGAAGCGGCGCGTGCCGGCGAGCAGGGGCGCGGGTTTGCAGTGGTCGCCGACGAGGTGCGCAATCTGGCGCAGAAGACCCAGAAGGCCACCGAAGAAATCCAGAGCATGATCCAGCAACTGCAACAGGGCACCCGCGATGTCGTGCGGGTCATGGAAGACAGCCAGAACCGCACCGACGAAAGCGTGCAGCACGCCGCCAAGGCGGCGGAAGCATTGGAAACCATCACCCAGGCGGTGTCGGTGATCAACGACATGAACACCCAGATTGCCAGCGCCGCCGAGGAACAGAGCGCGGTGGCCGACGACATCAACCGCAACGTGATCAACATCGGCCAGGTGGCCAATGAGGTGGCGGGCGGCGCGGATGAGTCGAGTTCGGCGAGTGCCGACCTGACCAAACTGGCGGAACAGCAGCGGCGCCTGATCAATCAGTTCAAGGTCTGATGCAAAGGCCCCTTCGCGAGCAAGCCCGCTCCCACAGTGATTTTGCGCTGTTCACAAAACCTGTGGCAGCGGGCTTGCTCGCGAAGAGGTTGGCACAGCATCACATCAAGCCGGGGTCAGGCACTCCGGCCCGTTGAGCTTCGGATCGTTGACCAGATTCGCCAGCACCCGCTCGCGCAAAACGGCGGGTTCGCTGGCAAGCAGACCCTGCAGCACATGCAGCGGCGTGGCGGGATCGAGCCAGGCCGCCTGCCCGGCCTCATCGAGAATCAACGGCCGACGCTGACTGGCCGCCGGCTGGGTGATGACCGCTGTGCTCAGCCACACCTGCTCCTGCACCGGGTAGGCTTCCCAGATTGCCGCGAAGAACAGCGACGAGCCCTCCCCCGGCGTCAGCCAATAGGGGCGTTTGCGCTGGGTGCCGCGCCACTCGTAGAAACCGTTGGCCGGCAGCAGGCAACGCCGCAGGCGCAGGGCTTCGCGAAACATCGGTTGTTCGGCAACGGTTTCCGCCCGGGCATGCGCCGGCGTGCGCGACAGGTCGGTCAGCCATGGCGGCGTCAGTCCCCAGCGGGCGCGGGCCAGCGTGCGCTGGCCGTCGGGCTCGGCGCGCAGCATGAGCACCGAATCATTCGGGGAAATGTTCCACTGCGCCAGCTGATCGGCGGGAAAACCTGGCAGGGCCGCGAAATCGCGGTTCCAGCGAAACAGGGCATAACGTCCACACATGGGGCAACACGACTCAGGAATAAAACGAACGCCAGCCTAACAGACCAGCGTACCGGGGAAGCTCTCCGGTTCATCGCCGGGCAGCGGCAGCGCGGCATTGTACGCGGTGATCAGTTCGCGGGCGTATTCGGCCTGGTCGTTTTCCACCGACAGGCCCAACAGGCCGAAGATCGGCAACTCGCCGGTGCCGCCGAGCAGATCGCGGCCCACCAGATGCGCCTCGATGCCTTCGCTGGCGAGCATGCCCTTGAGCATCTCGCCTTCCATCAGGTTTTCCGGCTCGTAGATTCGCTGCATGGGCGCCCCTCATTCGTTTTCGCTGAACACTTCCAGAAACCAATCCTCGCCATGCACCTGCAAGACAAACGTGATCGGTCGACAACACACCTGACAGTCCTCGATATAGGTCTGGTCGCCTGCGGACAAATCCACCGTCGTCTCGACCTCTTCACCACAATACGGACATTCATACAGTGCGCTTTCCAGCATCGCGGTCTCCCGGGTGACTTGTGCGTATAATCGCCGGTCTATTTGCAGGGCTATTTTTGTCTGGCTACTTTTTCAGACCGTGCCCCGTTGGTTTTCGATCAAAACCTTTACTTACCCTAGCCGTTTCCAACAAGAGAGCATGATGGGCGAATTCGATGCCATCCGACCTTACGACGACAGCGAAGTACCTGCGGTACTGGCAAGACTGCTCGGCGACAAGGCGTTTCTAGATATCCTCACCCACTTCCGCTTCCCGCGTTTTGCCGGTGCCTTCGGCTGGATGCTCAAACCTCTTATAGCCCATCGGCTGCGTCGTGAGTTCGCCGACGTGACCTCGGTGGCGACTTTGCAGGACAAGGTCGAGTTTTATGTCGACCACACCATCGAGCGCGCCACCGATGGCGTGACCTACACCGGTGTCGAGCAATTCAAGTCCGGCAGCGCTTACCTGTTCATCGCCAACCACCGCGACATCGTCATGGACCCGGCCTTCGTCAACTACGCCGTGTACCACGCCGGCCTGCCGACCCCACGCATCGCGATTGGCGACAACCTGCTGCAAAAGCCTTTCGTCAGCGACCTGATGCGCCTGAACAAGAGCTTCATCGTGCACCGCTCGATCACCGGACGTCGCGAGAAAATGGCCGCCTATCAGCTGCTGTCGGCGTACATCAACCATTCGATCCGCAACGATTGCGCTTCGATCTGGATCGCCCAGGCCGAAGGCCGGGCCAAGGACGGCGACGACCGTACCGAGTCGGCGATCCTCAAGATGTTCCACATGAGCCGCAAGGACGAGCCGTTCGGCGAGGTCATTCAGTCGCTGAACCTGACCCCGGTGTCGATCAGCTACGAATATGACCCGTGCGACCAGGCCAAGGCTCGCGAGTTGTACATCCGCGCCACCACCGGCACCTACACCAAGGCACCGGGCGAGGATGACGTGAGCATCGCCAAGGGCATCACCGGCTACAAGGGTCGGGTGCACGTGAACTTCGCCGCGCCGATCACCGAGCTGTTCGAAGACACCAAGCAACTGGCGGTCGAGATGGACAAACAGATCCTCGGCGGCTACCGACTGTTCCCGGTGCATTACCTGGCGTATGCACAGTGGGCCGATGCCGACCCGCAACTGAACGTGCCGAAGGCCGCCGAGGTGTTCCCGGCCGACGAACTGGCCAAGGCGCAGGAAGAATGGCAGAGCCGGCTGGACGCCTGCCCTGAGGAGCACCGTCCGTACCTGGTGCTGCAATATGCGACGCCGGTGCGCAATCAGTACCGGGTCAAGGCGGGGTTGCCGTTGTAAGCCAACGGCCTGCTCGGAGGATCGTCCGAACCCGGTTCGGACGATCTTTTGCGCTCAGAAGCGCGTGCTGATCCAGGAAACGATCAGGGCCAGGCCAAGGCAGGCAAAGCCGAAGCGGTAGAAAAAGCGGTTCATGCGCAAGGTCGCCCAATCCAGAATCGGTTCGGCGTTCGGCTGGGCCTGGCGCTGCGCAGCGATGCTGGCCATGGCGCGCTGTTCGCGGCGCCGGGTGGCATGCAGCAGCCAACTGCCGGGGAAGGCGAACGCCAGGGCCAGCAGGTTGATCAATTTGGCGGGATGGGCGGTAAACAGCGTCATCAAGTGCAGCGACATCACAGACCTCAAGCTAAACCGGTGTGGCGAACGCCGGACCGACGACCGCGGCGCGGATTGTACCGAACCACTCCCCACCTGCCCTACCCTTTGCGACAAATAACCCGAGAATCGACCGATGGCTGTCCTGTGTCACGCCTTCGTCATTTACATCGGCCACCATGCGCGCCTCGAAACACACATGGAACGCGACATGCTTCACGCCGAAAATCAGGACCGCCTCTACCTCATCACCCCAAGCGACGAACAGCAGAGTCTCGTCGGCAGCCTCGCCTTCAATGTCCAGGACCGCCATTGGCTGGTGTATTGCGCGCTGGGTGGGCATCAGCATGCGGATTTGCCCGAGACCGATCTGCTGACCGGCGTCAGCGTCCTCGACTTCTATTCCCAGGCTGCCTGAACAAACACCAGCCCTGAGTGATGTGTGCAGGATTCAAAGTACCTGGCCACAAAAAAGCCCGAAGCCATCACTGGCTCCGGGCTTTTTCACATCAACCGACTGCTTACTCGGCGAGGACCTGGCCCACGGTCGGATCCTTGAACAGGCGAGTCAGCGCATCGCTCAACACGTCGCTGACCAGCTTGGTGTTGGTTTCCTGGTTCGGCGCCATGCCGAAACGCTGGTCCAGCGACGCACCGTAACGGCCGCTGTAGCGACGGTTGCCGCTCTGCACGTCGGAGCGGAAGGTCGCACCGATGGTGGCTTCGGTCACGTACATGCCTTCTTTCGGCGATTGATACTTGAGCTCGGTCAGGGTCACGGTCAGCTGCGGCGCGTTCATCGCGTTGCTGGTCGGGGTGAAGCCGAGCAGGCGTACCGCGGCTTCCGCCTGGGCCTGCAACTTCGGCAGGATCTGCTCGCGCTGCACGGTGATCGCGCTGGTTTCCGGATACAGGCCGCCACGGGTGCCGAGGGTCGGCGACGGACGACCGTCCACCACCCGCACGACCACTTGCTGGCCGTGGCCGACCGGGGCCAGCTGGGTGGTCAGCTTCGGTTCCGGGCTCAGTTGTTGCGGGCTGTGGGCGCAGCCAACCAGGGTCAAACTGGTCACAGTGATCAAACCGAACAACAGGCGTTGCAACATGCTCTTCTCTCCAGAATCAGGCACAGACAGGCCGGCAGTATAGCGGTGGGCCACTGCGGGTAACCAGCGCCGCACAGTGAATACTGAAATGTCTGACAAACCCCGCTGAATGCGGTTCCTGTCACAGATTGTTCACTGCCCATACACGTACGCGTCACGGCCGGTGGGCAACCTGCACGCAGTTCCCCAACAAGGTACTTCGCCATGCGTTATCTGATCTCGCTGTTTGCCCCGCGTCCGCTGCACCGCAGCTTCGCCCTGCTCGATCGCAACGGCCACTGTCAGGCGTTCAAACAGTGCAGCCTGCAACCGATGGGCGATGGCTGGGTGGAAATCGAGGAAATCCGTCTCAACTGGCTGCACCAGCCACTGCCCGCCAGCGCCCGCGTCGAACAGCAGCGCCCACGCGCACGGGCCCAGGCGATGTTGAGCATCTGACCGGATGCCTAATAAAAGTCATTAAACTCGACCAACTCCGCGCATTTCTTCGATACAATCTCCCCCCGATTATAAGGACGTCTCCTGATCGGGCCCCGCAACAGCGTCAATGCGCTTGCATTGGCATCCAAAATCGCCCACAGAGAGCCGCCCACACAGATCGAGTGAAGCTGGCGTGCTTGCTGTTTCCCTGGCAAATCCCCGCTTTTCGCGAATCTGCAGAGCTGTCATTACGCTCGGTCACTGAGCTGTTTGCCCGTTTTGCCGGTCATGTATCCCATGGCGGCAATCCATCCGGGCACGGTGCCCAGCCGGGACAGCCCTTTTTGAGGTTCACGTCTTCAAAAGAGCGTGAAAAAAACGGGTTTTCACAACTTCACAAGAGTGTGGCGAGCAAATGAATAGTTTTGCGTCTGAACATGCACCATTAGCGTCTGAAACAGCCCAACGACACAGGACCGGGTACGCCTCGAATACCGGAGCCTGAAGCCTGTCCGCTACGGATTTGGTTGCACAAACGGATGTCTCGACCATAAGTCGAATTGCCAGCCACGTGCTGAAATGAGTTCATGTAACTCTCAAGCCAGGCCGCATGCATCCGTCGAAGTTGCGAAAAATTGCGAAGATTCGGACATGGCGAACCTGACCGTCGTTACCTGGGGCCCACTGACCTGCCCCGGAACGCCTGGCAGCCATGCCGACAATTTGGTGCTGCAGATTTTGGAGACGCGTTAAATGGCGCATAACGAAGCAGTCGACGTAGTTCTGGTTGGGGCCGGCATCATGAGTGCCACCCTTGCAGTGCTGCTCAAGGAGCTCGACCCGGCGATCAAGCTGGAAGTCGTCGAGCTGATGGATTCCGGTGCCGCGGAGAGTTCCAACCCCTGGAACAACGCCGGTACCGGCCACGCCGGGCTGTGCGAGCTGAACTACACCCCGCAGGCGGCCGACGGCAGCGTCGACATCAAGAAAGCCGTGCACATCAACACCCAGTTCGAGGTGTCGAAGCAGTTCTGGTCGTACCTGACCAAGAAAGGCACCTTCGGCTCGTGCAAATCCTTCATCAGCCCGGTGCCGCACCTGAGCTTCGTGCAGGGTGACAAAGGCGTGTCGTTCCTCAAGGAGCGTTGCGAGGTGCTGCGCAAGCACCATGCCTTCGCCGACATGGAATACACCGAAGACAAGGCCAAGATGGCCGAGTGGATGCCGCTGATGATGCCGGGCCGCTCGCCGGACGAAGTGCTCGCCGCGACCCGCGTGATGAACGGCACCGACGTCAACTTCGGCGCCCTGACCAATCAGTTGCTCAAGCACCTGACCAGCGCGCCGGACACCCAGGTCAAGTACTGCAAGCGCGTGACCGGCCTCAAGCGCAACGCCAACGGCTGGACCGTCAGCATCAAGGACGTCAACAGCGGCAGCAGCCGTGAAGTCGACGCCAGATTCGTCTTCCTCGGCGCCGGTGGCGCGGCCCTGCCGCTGCTGCAAGCGTCGGGTATCGAGGAAAGCAAAGGCTTCGGCGGCTTCCCGATCAGCGGCCAGTGGCTGCGTTGCGACAACCCGGAAGTGGTCAAGCACCACCAGGCCAAGGTCTACAGCCAGGCTGCCGTGGGTTCGCCACCGATGTCCGTGCCGCACCTGGACACCCGCGTGGTCGACGGCAAGAAATCCCTGCTGTTCGGGCCATACGCCGGTTTCACCACCAAGTTCCTCAAGCACGGTTCGTTCATGGACCTGCCGCTGTCGGTGCGCGCCAGCAACATCGGGCCGATGCTGGCCGTGGCGAAAAACAACATGGACCTGACCAAATACCTGGTCAGCGAAGTGATGCAG
Organism: Pseudomonas sp. efr-133-TYG-5; assembly: GCF_030209175.1. Lineage (GTDB taxonomy): Bacteria > Pseudomonadota > Gammaproteobacteria > Pseudomonadales > Pseudomonadaceae > Aquipseudomonas. The sequence continues at coordinate 69,804 of NZ_JARVSM010000005.1, forward strand.
TCGATGGAACAGCGCCTGGAATCCCTGCGCCGTTTCTACCCGCAGGCGAAAGCCGAAGACTGGCGCCTGGAAGTGGCTGGGCAACGGGTGCAGATCATCAAGAAAGATCCGAAAAAGGGCGGCATCTTGCAATTCGGTACCGAACTGGTCGCGGCCAAGGACGGCTCGCTCGCCGCCCTGCTCGGCGCTTCGCCAGGTGCCTCGGTAACCGTTTCGATCATGCTCGAGCTGATCGAGAAATGCTTCCCGGCCAAGGCCAAGGGTGAGTGGGCGGCCAAACTGGCCGAGATCTTCCCGGCCCGCGAGAAGGTCCTGGAAACCGATGCTGCGCTGTATCGCAAGATCAACACGCAGAACAACATCGCCCTGGAACTGGTGGAAGAAAGCAGCGAGACCCCAAGCTTCGCTTGATCTCGCGGCATGAAAAAACGCCCCGCACTCAATGAGTGCGGGGCGTTTTTTTACAGCCTTGAAAAAGCAGAAGGGCTCAGCCGCGGGCCTTGTCGATCAGCTCGATGTACTCGGCGGCGTTGCGCTGATCCTTGATCTGGTCGACAAAGGTCTGGCCGTGCTCGTCCTTGCCATCCACGTCATAGCCGGCCGCGACGAAGAACGTCAGGAACCGCTCGAAATCGTCGATCCGCAGGCCGCGATAGGCCTTGACCAGTTTGTGCAGCGACGGCGAAGTGGCATCGACCGGTTCAAAATCGAGAAACAGCTTGATCTGCTCATCGCCGATCTCGTCACCAATCACTTGTTTCTTGTCTTTACGCATTGCCGACTCCAGCTCGCAGATATTTCACGGGGCGGGCAGTTTACCCCTGCCCGGGCGCCGGGCTCAACGCGAGCGCGTGCTGCCGGTGTGCAGATCGGCCCAGATGTGGCCGTTGGCATAACTGAGGAACTGCACGTACACGGTATCGTTGCGCAGCAGATCGATCACTACCCGGTACTGGGCCAGCGGATAGAACAGGGTCAGGGTCTTGCTCTTGTCGTCATAGACCGGCTTCTTCAGGCTTTTGCTTTCGCCGTCGAAATTGACCAGCACCTGACTGATCGTCGCCCCCTTGTTCAGCGATTTGCCCTTGAGGCGGATCATCAACGGCGAGGTCACCGGGATCGGCTGCTGATTGGACTGACGCTGGGCACCGACCACCACCGAATAGTCGGTGACCTGGAGCAATTGCTGCTGCTCCGGCTCGGCATCGCGCAGGGTCAGATCGTCCGGTGGCAGGAACTGGCTGTGCATCGGCGCGGCGGCCAGGGGCAGGCTGACGGTCAGCGCCAGGGCGACAAAGCTACGGATCAATAGGCTCATGACGGGCTCCGAAAGCGAGGCCCAGCACTCTAGCACGGGTTTTGCGCCGTCCTGCACAGCAAAAAAAAGCGCAGCCTGCGATTGTCCGCAGCCTGCGCCTTTGCTGTTCCCGCCTCGGCTCAATCGAACTGCGCGCGCATCCAGGCCTGATACTCGGCCACGCCAGGCTCGCCTTCACGCGGCGCCCAGTGAGCCAATTCGCCGGCACCGACCGGACGATACGGCCCGGCCTTGCATTCGAACATCAGGCTGTCGGCTTCCAGGGCCACCAGGCCATGGAAAACGCCGGTCGGCAGATCCACACCGACGCACTCGCCACCAGCCTGGAGAATCCGCTTGGTCACCACATTGCCGGCTTCGTCGAAGATCAGCAGACCCAACCGGCCCTTGAGCACCAGCAACGTTTCCGCCTTGTTCTCACCCAGATGGCGGTGCGGCGGAATATAAGTGCTCGGTTGCAGCCCCACCGCCATGCGATGACACGCCTCTTCCATCTGGTGGAAGTTGTGGTGCTGGCGTCCGCGCGGACTGGCCGCAGCTTTCTCGGCCAATTCAGCGAACAGCGTTTGATCAAGAAAGCCCGGTGTGCTCATTGTTTACATTCCTTTGACGGCGAAGATGCCGTTAGCGTTGCGCCAATAGCCCTTGTAGTCCATGCCATAACCGAAGATATAGCGGTCGACGCACGGCAGGCCGACGAAATCGGCTTTGAGGTCAGGCCGCGCCTTGCGGTCGTGATCCTTGTCGATCAGCACGGCGGTGTGCACGGCACGGGCGCCAGCGTGTTTGCAGAAATCGATGATCGCGCCCAGGGTGTGACCTTCATCGAGGATATCGTCGATGATCAGCACGTCGCGGTCGATGAACGAGACTTCCGGCTTGGCTTTCCAGAACAGGTCGCCGCCGCTGGTTTCGTTGCGATAGCGGGTCGCGTGCAGGTAGGACGCTTCCAGCGGGAATTGCAGATGAGTCAGCAGTTTGCCGGAGAAGATCAGGCCGCCGTTCATCACGCAGAACACCACCGGGTTGCTGTCAGCCAGTTGTTCGTTGATTTGTGCACCGACGCGGGCGATGGCCGCCTCGACTTCAGCTTCGGTGTACAGGCAGTCAGCCTCTCGCATGATTTGACGGATATGCTCGAGATCAGCGGACATGGCGCTCTCCAGGGGGGTGTCGGATTCGGAAAAGCGGGCAAAGGTACGCATCCGCAACGGCCGAATCAAGCCTTTATGGACTAACGTACTGTATGTCCTATAGGACATCACCCTCGGATAGATTAATCTAGGCCGGTTTTTTTGCCCGCCGCCGGAGCCTTTCCCATGCCCATCCTCGAGATCCGCCATCCGCTGATCCGTCATAAACTTGGCCTTATGCGCCGTGCAGATATCAGCACCAAGAATTTCCGCGAGCTCGCTCAGGAAGTCGGCGCCCTGTTGACCTATGAAGCCACCAAAGACCTGCCCCTGGAAACCTACGATATTCCAGGCTGGTGCGGCACCGTGTCGGTGGAGAAAATCGCCGGCAAGAAGATTACCGTGGTACCGATCCTGCGCGCCGGCATCGGCATGCTCGAAGGCGTGCTGAGCCTGATCCCGGGCGCCAAGGTCAGCGCCGTGGGCGTGGCCCGCAACGAAGAAACCCTGCAGGCCCACACCTATCTGGAAAAACTGGTTCCGGAAATCGACGAACGCCTGGCCATGATCATCGACCCGATGCTCGCCACCGGCAGCTCCATGGTCGCGACCATCGACCTGCTGAAAAAGGCCGGTTGCAAGGACATCCGCGCGATGGTCCTGGTGGCTGCGCCGGAAGGCATCGCCGCCGTCGAGAAGGCTCACCCGGACGTGACCATCTACACCGCTTCCATTGACCAGAAACTGAACGAACACGGTTACATCATCCCAGGGCTTGGCGATGCCGGTGACAAGATCTTCGGCACCAAGCAGAAGGACGCGTGAGCATGCAGCAAGAGTTCAACGATCCGCTCTGGCGCACGGTGCTGTCCGGCGCACAGATGCTGTTCGTGGCTTTCGGCGCCCTGGTGCTGATGCCGCTGATCACGGGCCTTGACCCGAACGTGGCACTGTTCACCGCAGGTCTGGGAACCATCCTGTTCCAGATCGTCACTGGCCGTCAGGTGCCGGTGTTCCTCGCGTCGAGCTTCGCCTTCATTACCCCGATCATTCTCGCCAAGGGCCAGTTCGGCCTCGCCGCGACCATGGGCGGCGTGATGGCGGCCGGTTTCGTCTACACCTTCCTTGGCCTGGCCGTGAAGATCAAGGGCACCGGTTTCATCGACCGACTGCTGCCGCCCGTGGTGATCGGCCCGGTGATTATCTCCATCGGCCTGGCCATGGCGCCGATTGCCGCCAACATGGCGATGGGCAAGGCCGGCGACGGTTCCGAGCTGATCCACTACCAGACCGCCATGCTGATCTCGATGCCGGCACTGCTGACCACATTGATCGTGGCGGTGTTCGGCAAAGGCATCTTCCGCCTGGTGCCGATCATCTCCGGGGTGCTGGTGGGGTTTGCCCTGTCGTTCTACTTTGGCGTGGTCGACACGGCGAAGATCGCCGCTGCACCGTGGTTCGCCCTGCCGAACTTCACCGCGCCGGAGTTCAACTGGCAGGCGATCCTGTTCATCGTTCCGGTGGCACTGGCTCCGGCCATCGAGCACATCGGCGGCGTGATCGCCGTGGGCAGCGTGACCGGTCGCGACTACCTGAAGAAGCCGGGCCTGCATCGCACCCTGCTCGGTGACGGCATCGCCACCACGGCGGCCGGCCTGTTCGGCGGTCCACCCAACACCACCTATGCCGAAGTGACCGGCGCGGTGATGCTGACCAAGAACTACAACCCGAAAATCATGACCTGGGCGGCGATCTTCGCCATCAGCCTGGCGTTCATCGGCAAGTTCGGCGCCCTGCTGCAGAGCATTCCGGTGCCGGTGATGGGCGGGATTCTGTGCCTGTTGTTCGGCTCGATCGCCGCGGTGGGGATGAATACCCTGATCCGCCACAAGATCGACCTGGGCGAGGCGCGCAATCTGGTGATCGTCTCGGTGACCCTGGTATTCGGTATCGGCGGCGTGCTGGTCGGCACCGGCACCGGCCCGGACGACTTCGGCCTCAAAGGCATCGCGCTGTGCGCGGTGGTGGCGATTGCGCTGAACCTGTTGCTGCCGGGCAATGACGGCTGGAAGCAGAAGAAGGCGGATGAGCCGCTGATCTAAGCCTTAGCTTCAAGATCGTTCCCGCGCTCTGCGTGGGAATGCCTCAGGGGACGCTCCGCGTCCAGTGACGCGGAGCGTCACGGGCTGCATTCCCACGCGGAGCGTGGGAACGATCAATCATCGACGATCATCAAAGAGCCAGGGGCGCTCGTTCGCAGAGGGTGGCCAGCGCCTTCGCCCATTGCGGGTCGTCATTCAGGCACGGCACCAGCACCAGTTCCTCTCCCCCCGCCTCGCGGAACTGTTCCTTGCCGCGATCACCGATCTCTTCCAGGGTCTCGATGCAATCGGCAACAAACGCCGGGCACATCACCAGAATCTTCTTCACGCCGCTTTTCGCCAGTTCATCCAGCCGCGCTTCGGTGTAGGGCTCGATCCATTTCGCCCGGCCCAGCCGCGACTGAAATGACACCGACCACTTACCGTCCGGCAAACCCATGCGTTGCGCGAACAGCGCCGCTGTACGCAGGCATTGCGCGCGGTAACAGGTGGCCAGCACCGCCGGCGAAGCGTTCTTGCAGCAATCTTCATTCTTCAGGCAATGATTGCCGCTCGGATCGAGCTTGGTCAGGTGCCGCTCCGGCAAACCGTGGAAGCTCAACAGCAGGTGGTCGTAATCCTGCTGCAAGTGCGGTTTGGCGCTCGCCACCAGGGCGTCGAGGTATTCCGGCTGGTCGTAGAACGGTTGCAGCACCGACAACTGCACATTGAGCTTCTTCTCGCGCAGCACCCGCTTGGCTTCTTCGATCACCGTGGTCGTGGTGCTGTCGGCGAACTGTGGATAAAGCGGCGCGAGGGTGATGCGCTTGTGCCCCGCCGCGACCAGCTTCAACAAGCTTGTCTCGATCGACGGCTCGCCGTAACGCATGGCCAGCTCGACCGGGCCATGGGTCCACTGCGCCTTCATCTGCTGCTGCAGACGACGGCTGAGCACCACCAGCGGCGAACCTTCGTCCCACCAGATCGAGGCATAGGCATGGGCCGACTGCTCGGGCCGCTTGATCAGAATCAACGACACCAGCAGCCGCCGCACCGGCCATGGCAGGTCGATCACGTACGGGTCCATCAGGAATTGATTGAGGTAGCGGCGCACATCGGCCACCGCAGTGGAAGCCGGCGAACCCAGGTTGACCAGCAGCAGGGCGTGATCGGTCATGCAACGTCCTATTTCAGAGGCGGCTGGAGAGATCGTCCAGGGCCGCGCGTAAATCCGTGAAGCGGAAGGTGAACCCCGCCTCCAGCAAGCGTGCCGGGGTGGCCCGTTGGCCGCCCAGCAACAGCAATGACATTTCGCCGAGCCCGACTTTCAGCGCCAGAGCCGGCATCGGCATGAACGCCGGGCGATGCAGCACGCTGCCCAGCGTCTTGGCGAATTCGCGATTGCGCACCGGTCTGGGCGCGCACGCATTATAAGGACCACTGGCCTGCTCGCGGTGCAGAAGAAAATCAATCAGGGCGATTTGGTCATCGATATGAATCCACGGCATCCATTGCCGGCCATTGCCCAGTGGCCCGCCCAGGCCGAGCTTGAACGGCAGCAGCAGGCGCGACAAAAAGCCGCCCTCCGCCGACAGCACCAGGCCGGTGCGCACCAGCACCACGCGGATCCCCAGGGCTTCGGCGCGCTGTGCGGTTTCCTCCCAGGCGACGCATAACTGGCTGGCGAAATCGTCGATGACCGGGGGCGCATCCTCGCTCAGTTCCCGCTCGCCACCGTCGCCGTACCAGCCGATCGCCGAGCCGGAAATCAGCAGCGCCGGTTTCTGCGCGCGGGTTTCCAGCCACGTCAGCAACGACTCGGTCAGGCTGATGCGACTGCTCCACAGCAGCGCCTTGCGCCGATGCGTCCAGGGCCGGTCGGCAATCGGCGCACCGGCCAGGTTGACCACCACATCCAGCGGCTCGTCGCCGTAATCCTCCAGACGCACGATGCCGCGCACCGACGCGCCGCAGATCTTCGCGACTTTCTCCGGGCGCCGGCTCCACACGGTCAGTCGATGGCCCTGGCCGAGCCAGTGCCGGCACAGTTGACGTCCGATCAAACCAGTACCGCCGGTCAGCAATATGTGCATGACATCTTCCTCGCGTGGCGTTTTACCCGGATCACTAGTCTATTTTTATAAGCAGGGATCTTTTCTATCGGGCAGGCTCTATTGTTTAACCATAGGCCAAGCTGTCAGAACGAGAACGCTAGAAGTTATACCAAAAAACAAAATTGTACAGGTTTCATCGACGGCGTAGTCTGTACAGAAAGGTAAACGAGGCCCCTATGACTGTACCTATCGCAATCATCGGCACCGGCATCGCCGGACTCTCCGCCGCACAGGCCCTGACGGACGCCGGGCACACCGTGCAACTGTTCGATAAAAGCCGTGGCAGCGGCGGACGCATGTCGAGCAAGCGCAGCGATGCCGGCTCGCTGGACATGGGCGCGCAATATTTCACTGCCCGCGACCGCCGCTTCGTCACCGAGGTGCAACGCTGGCAAAGCCTGGGCTGGGTCGCCGAGTGGACGCCGCAGCTGTACACCTTCCACGGCGGACAACTGAACCTGTCCCCCGACGAACAGACCCGCTGGGTCGGCACTCCACGCATGAGCGCCATCACCCGCGGCCTGCTCAATGGCCTGCAAGTGCATTTCGCCTGCCGGATCACCGAGGTCTTTCGTGGCGAAGAACACTGGCACCTGCAGGATGCCGAAGGCTTCACCCATGGCCCGTTCAGTCATGTCGTGATCGCCACTCCGGCCCCGCAAGCCACCGCGCTGCTGGCGGCGGCACCGAAACTCGCCGGCGCCGCCGCCGGGGTGAAGATGGAGCCGACCTGGGCCGTCGCCCTCGCCTTCGAAACGCCTCTCGACACCCCGATCGAAGGCTGCTTCGTGCAGGACAGCCCGCTCGACTGGCTGGCCCGCAACCGCAGCAAACCCGGGCGTGACACCACCTGCGACACCTGGGTGCTGCACGCCTCCAGCGCCTGGAGCCGGCAGCACATCGACCTGCCCAAGGAAGCCGTGATCGAGCAATTGCACGGCGCCTTCGCCGAACTGCTGCACAGCGCCATGCCCGCCCCGACCTTCAGCCTCGCCCACCGCTGGCTCTACGCCCGCCCGGCGAGCGGCCACGAATGGGGCACCCTCGCCGATGCCGACCTGGGCCTGTACGCCTGCGGCGACTGGTGCCTGTCCGGCCGCGTCGAAGGTGCCTGGCTCAGCGGCCAGGAAGCCGCCCGCCGCTTGCACGAGCACCTGCAGTGAACCGCATCAATCCGCGCAAACTGCTGCTGTCGAAATGGACAGCAGCCCAGCCGCAAAACCGCGAAAAGCATTTCCTGGTCACCGAACTGCTGCGTGACGAGGACGGCACGGTGCTGCAGATCGAGTTGCAGGCGGTTCTCAGCAAACGCAGCGAACAGCTCGACTGGCGCGCCTTGCAGGACGATTCGCGCTGGCGAATGGGCTGGCTCTAGACGTCGTACCGCAGCACTTGTACAGAAATCTTGTACAAAACATTTGACTTGTACACCTTTAAATCTATGCTGAAGGAATGTTGTACAGCGCGAACGCGCTGTACAGGTTTAGATTCGAGGTGTTTGCATGTCTGACCAACCCGCGACCCCGCCAAAAATCGCCATCAGCGCCTGCCTGATGGGGGCCGAGGTGCGCTACAACGGTGGCCACAAGGAATCACGCCTGTGCAGCCGCACCCTCACTGAATATTTCCAGTTCGTCCCGGTGTGCCCGGAAGTGGCGATCGGCCTGGGCATTCCCCGCGAGCCGATCCGCCTGGTCGGCGACCCGGACAGCCCGCAGGCCGTCGGCACGGTCAACCGCGAGATCGACGTCACCGCGCCCCTGGCCGCCTACGGCGAGCAAATGGCCGGCGAACTCAGCGACATCAGCGGCTACATCTTCATGCAGCAGTCGCCGTCCTGCGGTCTGGAGCGGGTCAAGGTCTATCACGCCAATGGCGCCCCGGTGAACGGCGGCGGACGCGGCATCTATGCCCGGGCGTTCTGTGCGCGGCATCCCGACCTGCCGGTGGAAGAAGCCGGACGCCTGAACGATCCGGTGCTGCGGGAAAACTTCATCAGCCGGGTCTTCGCCTACAGCGACTGGCAGCAATTGCTCAAGCAAGGGCTCAGCCGCCGCGCCCTCACCGAATTCCATTCGCGCTACAAGTACCTGCTCATGGCCCACAACCCGGTGCAGTACAAGGCCCTCGGCGCGATGCTCGGCAACATGGGCAATCACGATCCCGCCGAACTCGGCCCGCGCTATTTCAGCCAGTTGATGGTGGCGCTGAGCACCTGCGCCACGCGCCGTACCCACAGCAACGTCCTGCAGCACATCAGCGGTTACCTGAAACGGGTGATCAGTGCCGAAGACAAACAGGAAATGCAGCACGTCATCGGCCAGTACCGCCACGGCATCGTGCCGCTGGTAGTGCCGCTGACGCTGCTCAAGCACCACTTTCGTCAACACCCGGATCCGTACATTGCGCAGCAGGTCTATCTGCAGCCGCACCCGGAAAACCTCAGCCTGCGAAACGCCATTTGATGAACGACACCACCGATGCAAGCGCCCGTGAAGACCTCGGCGCCGACTTCAAGAAAGCCCTCGACGAGGGCTGGCTGCCGATCCGCGAGGTGGCGCGGCAGACCGGCGTCAATGCCGTCACCCTGCGCGCCTGGGAGCGTCGTTACGGGTTGATTGTGCCGCAGCGTACGCCCAAGGGGCATCGCCTGTACTCGGCCGACCACGTGCAACGCATCCTGACCATCCTCACCTGGCTCAATCGCGGCGTCGCGGTCAGTCAGGTCAAGCCGTTGCTCGACACCCCGCAAGCCTTCAGCGAGCCGGTGGAGAACGATTGGCAGGCCCTGCGTAACAACGCCCTGGCGGCCGTCGCACAGCTCAACGAGCGCAGCCTCGACGATGCGGTCAACCAGGCCATGGCGCTGTATCCGCCGCGCACGCTGTGCGAGCAACTGCTGATGCCCCTGCTCGACGAACTCGAACAGCGCTGGCAGGGCCAGTTCGGCGCACAGATGGAGCGCACCTTTTTTTATTCCTGGCTGCGCAGCAAATTCGGCGCACGCATCTACCATAACAACCGCCAGTTGCGCACCGCGCCGCTGCTGTTGGTCAACCATTCGGACCGTCCGCTGGAACCGCACCTGTGGCTCAGCGCCTGGTTGATCAGCAGCGCCGACTGCCCGGTGCAGGTGTTCGACTGGCCGCTGCCGCCCGGTGAACTGGCGCTGGCCACCGATCACCTGCAAGCCCGTGGGCTACTGCTGTATTCCAGCAATGCCATGAACCTTGCGCAATTGCCGAAACTTCTGCACGGCGTCAGCTGCGCAAAAATGATTGCCGGACCAACGGTATGCATCCACCACGCCGAGTTGTCCGTAACAACTTCCGAGATCGCTGATTTGTACCTGGCCGCAGACCCGTTGTCGGCGCATCAGGGGCTGATCGAGCGTGGGCTGATTTGATGACGGATGGCGCACACACCATGCAATTGATCTGGCTGCGCAGCGACCTGCGCCAACATGACAACACCGCCCTCGCGGCCGCCGCCGAGCGCGGCCCGACCGTGGCCGTGTATCTGTTGAGTCCCGAGCAATGGCTGGAACATGACGACGCCGCGTGCAAAGTCGATTTCTGGCTGCGCAACCTGCGCGAACTGAGCCAGAGCCTCGCCGCCCTGAATATCCCGCTGCTGATCCGCAATGCTGCGCGCTGGGAGCAGGCGCCGGCGGTGCTGCTCGAGTTGTGCCGGCAACTGCAGATCGACGCGGTACACGTCAACGAGGAATACGGCATCCACGAAAGTCGCCGTGACGCGGCGGTCGCCGAGGCCCTGCAAGCCGAGGGCATCGCCTTTCACAGCTATCTCGACCAATTGCTGTTCCAGCCCGGCAGCGTACTGACCAGGACCGGTACCTATTTCCAGGTCTTCAGCCAGTTCCGCAAGGTCTGCTACGAGCGTCTGCATCGCTCGTTGCCGGCGCTGGTGCGGACCCCGGGCAAGCAAGCTGCACTGGATATCGCCAGCGATCCGCTGCCTCAGGCTGTCGACGGTTTCGCCACGCCGCCAGCGTCTCTGCGTGACCTGTGGCCGGCTGGGGAAAAAGAAGCCCGGCGGCGCCTGGATACGTTCGTCGACGCGCAGATCGACTACTACAAGAGCGAACGCGATTTCCCGGCCAAACCCGGTACCAGCCAGCTCTCGCCCTATTTGGCCGCCGGGGTGATCTCGCCGCGCCAGTGCCTGCACGCCGCCCTGCAAAGCAATCAGGGCGAATTCGAGAGTGGCAAGGTCGGCGCGGTCACCTGGATCAACGAATTGCTCTGGCGCGAATTCTACAAACACATTCTGGTGGGTTACCCACGGGTATCGCGGCACCGCGCGTTTCGCCCAGAGACCGAAGCCCTCGCCTGGCGTGACGCGCCGCAGGATCTCGCCGCGTGGCAAGAGGCCCGCACCGGCCTGCCGATCATCGACGCGGCGATGCGCCAGCTGCTGGAAACCGGCTGGATGCACAATCGCCTGCGCATGGTGGTGGCGATGTTCCTGACCAAGAACCTGCTGATCGACTGGCGTGAAGGCGAGCGTTTCTTCATGCGCCACCTGATCGACGGCGACCTGGCCGCGAACAATGGCGGCTGGCAGTGGAGTTCGTCGACAGGCACCGACTCGGCGCCGTATTTCCGCATCTTCAATCCGCTGAGCCAGTCGGAAAAATTCGACAGCGAAGGCCTGTTCATCAAGCACTGGCTGCCCGAACTGGCCACGCTGAACAAGAAAGAAGTGCACAACCCGGCCAGCGCTGGCGGTCTGTTCGGCGTGGCCGATTATCCGGCGCCGATCGTCAACCTCAGCGCTTCGCGGGAGCGCGCGCTGGCGGCGTTCAAGAACCTGCCGACCCGTCAGCCGGCCGGAGGCGAGCATGAGTGAGTTCCTGCGCCGCTTCGCCCAGCGCTTCGCCGCACTGGACAAGGACAACCTGCAGCGGCTCGACGAGCTGTACAGCGACGACATTCACTTCACCGATCCGCTGCACGAGGTGCAGGGGCTGGCGCCATTGCGCAGCTACTTCAGCGAGCTCTACGCCAACGTCCATGAGCTGCGCTTCGACTTCCACGGCTTCGATCAGGTCAGCGCCGGCGAAGGCTATCTGCGCTGGGTCATGAGCTACCGCCACCCGCGCCTGGCGGGCGGGCGGCTGATTCGCGTGGCCGGCTGTTCGCACCTGCTCTGGCGCGACAAGGTTTATCGCCACCGGGATTACTTCGATGCCGGGGCCCTGCTGTATGAACATCTACCCGTGTTGGGCCGGGCCATTGCCTGGCTGAAAAGGAGATTGGGATGAGTCTTACAACTCCACGGCGTTACTGGTTGACCGGCGCCAGCAGTGGCATCGGTGCTGCCCTGGCCGAAGAGATCCTCAAGAGCGGTGCGCACCTGGCGGTCAGCTCGCGGCAGACCGCGCCACTGAAAGTCCTGGCGCAACGTTATCCGGGGCAAGTACTGGTGGTGACCGGCGATCTGACCAACAGCCAGACCGTGCGCGAAATCGGCGAGCAGATTGCCGCCGCCTGGGGCTCGCTGGACAGCGTGATCCTCAACGCCGGTACCTGTGAATATGTCGACGCCAAGCAGTTCGACGCGTCGATTGTCGAGCACGTGGTGCGCACCAACCTGCTGGCCAGCAGCTACTGCATCGAGGCCGCGCTGCCACTGCTGCGCAAGGGCACCGCGCCGCACCTGGTGGGCATGGCCAGTTCGGTCACTTACGTACCGCTGCCACGAGCCGAAGCCTACGGCGCCTCGAAGGCCGGGCTGCGTTATCTGTTCGAATCGCTGCGCATCGACCTGGCTGACGAGGGCATTGAAGTGACGGTCATCAGCCCCGGTTTCGTCGACACGCCGCTGACCGCGAAAAACGATTTCCCGATGCCGCTGAGCTGGCCTGTGGATAAAGCCGCGCGACACATCTTCGCCAGACTCAAGGACCGGCCGCTGGAAATCGCCTTTCCGGCGCTGTTCATGGCCGTACTCTGGCCACTGTCGAAAATGCCCGCGCGCGTGCAACTGGCGATCGGCAAACGCATGGTGCGCAGCAATCCACCGCTGCGGGACGCCACATGAAAATCGCCATTATCGGCAGCGGCATCGCCGGCCTGACCTGCGCCTACCTGCTCAACCGCCGACACGACATCAGCGTGTTCGAGGCGGGCGCGTGGATCGGTGGCCATACGCATACGGTGCCGGTCACCGTCGACGGCCGCGATTACGCAGTGGACACCGGCTTCATCGTGTTCAACGACTGGACATACCCCAACTTCATCCGTTTGCTCGGCCAGCTCGGCGTGGCGTTCAAGCCGACCGAAATGAGCTTTTCGGTGAGCGACCCGGACACCGGCCTGGAATACAACGGCAACAACCTCAACAGCCTGTTCGCCCAGCGCAGCAACCTGCTGTCGCCCGGGTTCTGGGGCATGCTGCGCGACATCCTGCGCTTCAACAAACAAGCTCGCCGCGATCTCGCCGAACTGCGGATCGCCGCCGACACCACGCTTGACGATTACCTCAAGGCCGGGGGATACGGCGAGCGCTTCATCCTGCATTACATCGTGCCGATGGGCTCGGCGATCTGGTCGATGCCGATGGCCGAGATGCTCAATTTCCCCCTGCAGTTTTTCGTGCGTTTCTTCGAAAACCACGGCTTGCTGTCGGTCAACGAGCGCCCGCAATGGTGCGTCATCGAGGGCGGTTCCAGCGCTTATATCGAGCCGCTGTGCGCGTCGTTCCGCGAGCGGATTCGCCTGAACTGCGCGGTGACGCGCATTGATCGCGACGCCCATGGCGTGGTTATCCACAGCCCGGCCGGCCTCGAACGCTTCGACAAAGTGGTGCTTGCCTGCCACAGCGACCAGGCCCTGCAACTGCTGGGCGATCCCGACAGCGCCGAACGACAGATCCTCGGCGCCCTGCCCTACGCCGACAACGAGGTGGTGCTGCACACCGACACCCGCCTGCTGCCGACGCGCAAACTGGCCTGGGCCAGCTGGAATTATCGCCTCAACGGCGCCGGTCACAGCCACGCCGCCGTGACCTACGACATGAACATTCTGCAGGGCATCCAGAGCGAAACGACGTTTTGCGTCAGCCTCAACCAGAGCGCCGCGATCACGCCGTCCAAGGTGTTGGCGCGCTTCACCTACGCCCACCCGCAATTCAGCCTCGCGGCCGCGGCGGCGCAGCAGCGCTGGGCGGAAATCGATGGTGCGCGACACACGCATTATTGCGGCGCCTACTGGGCCAACGGGTTTCACGAAGATGGTGTGGTCAGCGCCCTGCGGGTGGCCGGCGCCTTTGGAGAAAGCCTGTGAACAGCGCTCTCTACAGCGGCTGGATCGGCCATCGGCGGTTCGCCCCGCGGCGCCACGAATTCCGCTACCGGATCGGCCTGCTGTACCTCGACCTGAGCGAACAGGAGGCCGTGCTGAACCTGTCGCGGCTGGCCAGCAACCGCCGTTTCGCGCCGTTCTCGTTTCGCGAAACCGACTACCTGAAAACCTTCACCGGCCAGGGCATGCGTCTGATCGACGCGGTGCGTCAGCAGGTGCGTGCCGCCATCGGTCACGCACCGCAGGGTCCGATCTGCCTGCTGACCCAACCGCGCAGCTGGGGCCTGGCGTTCAACCCGGTGAGTTTCTTCTACTGTCACGAAGCCGACGGACAACTGGCGGCGATTCTCTGCGAAGTCAGCAACACGCCGTGGCGCGAACGCTACCACTACGTACTGCCGGCCCGCCCCGTGGAAGACCTCGGTGATTTCCACCAGCACTTCGCGGTGGCCAAGGCCTTCCACGTCTCGCCATTCCTGCCGCGGGACCTGGAATACCGCATGAGTTTCAGTCCGGCGGCGAAAACCCTCGGCGTGCACATGGCCGACTGGCAGGGCGACCTGAAACTGTTCGACGCGACCCTCAACCTGCAGCGCGAAACCCTCGACCGCCGCAGCCTGCATCGCTACCTGCGACGCTTCCCGTGGATGACGGCCAAGACTGCCCTGGCCATCTACTGGCAAGCCCTGCGCCTGCTGCTCAAACGCACGCCGCTTTTTGCCCATCAGGCTGCCGACGGCAGCTTCCAAACCGCCACCGTGCCTCCCAAGGAGCGCCGTCATGAAGTCCTCTAGCGTTTCGGCGAAAGCCTCACTGTTCAGCACCAACGGCCTGGGCGGATCGCTGCTGCGCCGGGGGGTGCTGCGTCAACTCGGGCAACTCAAGCACGGCCAGCTGGTACTGATCGAGGACGGCGAACGCCAGGTCTTCGGCGCACCGGGCAGCACGCTGGTCGGGGAAATCCACGTCAACGACGCGGCTGCCTGGGGCCTGGTCGCCGGCAACGGTTCGATCGGCGCCGGCGAGGCGTTCATCCACGGCTACTGGACGTCGCCTGACCTGACCGCGGTGGTGCGGGTGTTCGTCAGCAACCTCGAGGTGCTCGACGCCATGGAGGGTGGCCTGGCCCGACTCGGCCGGCCGCTGGTGCAAGCGCTGCACTGGCTCAACCGCAACACGCGCAAGGGTTCGCAGAAAA
The DNA here is from genome assembly GCF_030209175.1 of Pseudomonas sp. efr-133-TYG-5. GTDB lineage: Bacteria > Pseudomonadota > Gammaproteobacteria > Pseudomonadales > Pseudomonadaceae > Aquipseudomonas. The sequence continues at coordinate 84,976 of NZ_JARVSM010000005.1, forward strand.
ACATTGCCGCCCACTACGACCTCGGCAATGACCTGTTCGAACAGTTTCTCGATCCGACCATGATGTATTCGGCCGCGCAGTTCCTCAGCCCCGACGACACCCTGGAGCAGGCGCAACTGAACAAACTCGAGCGGATCTGCCAGAAACTCGCGCTCAAGCCCGACGATCACCTGCTGGAAATCGGCACCGGCTGGGGCAGCATGGCGCTCTACGCCGCGCAGAACTATGGCTGCAAAGTCACCACCACGACGCTGTCGAAGGAACAGTTCGCCTTCACCGCCGCGCGCATCGAACGCCTCGGCCTGCAGGACCAGGTGACGCTCTTGCTCACCGACTACCGCGACCTCACCGGCCAGTACGACAAACTGGTGTCGATTGAAATGATCGAGGCGGTCGGCCATCGCTTCCTGCCGACCTACTTCAAACAATGCGCGCAGTTGCTCAAGGACAATGGCCTGATGTTGCTGCAGGCGATCACCATCCGCGACCAGCGTTACGAGCAGGCGCGGCGCAGCGTCGATTTCATCCAGCGCTATATCTTCCCCGGCGGCGCCCTGCCCTGTGTGCAGAAAATGCTCGAGATCGTCAGCCGCGACACCGACATGAACCTGCTGCACATGGAGGATTTCGGCCTGCACTACGCGCGCACCCTGCGCCTGTGGCAAGAAAACTTCCGCCGCGCCCACGGACGGCTCAGCGAACTGGGTTATGACGATTACTTCCTGCGCCTGTGGGAGTTCTACCTGTGCTACTGCGAGGGCGGTTTCCTCGAGCGCACCATCGGCACCGCGCAACTGGTGCTGGCCAAACCGGCCGCGATCACCGCGCCGTTGCTGGGCCGCTTCGATGCTTGAGCGGCTGGCCAATGCCGTGCTGTTCCAGGTCGGCTGGCTGGCGTGCGTGCTGGGTGGCAACAGCCTGTGGCTGCTGCTGGCATTGGCGGTGCTGGTGATTCATCTGCGCTGGATCAGCGCCTGGTCGGCGGAAGGCCGCCTGATCCTCAGCGTGGTGGTGGTCGGCACGGCCGTCGACAGCAGCCTGCGCGCTGCCGGGGTGTTCGCATTCGAGGATCTGTCGCCGCTGATTCCGCTGTGGCTGATGCTGCTCTGGGCCTTGCTCGCCACCACCCTGCGCCATTGCCTGCAATGGACGGCACGGCCCTGGTGGCTGGCCAGCAGCCTGGGCGCCGTCGGTGGTGCGCTGTCGTATTACGGCGGCGGCCAACTGGCCGGCGTGCAATTTCCCTACGGCCAGTTACCGACGCTGATCGGCATCGGCCTGCTGTGGGCCCTGCTCTTTCCGTTGCTGCACTACATGGCGCGACGGCTGACGCCGACCCGTGCCGACTAGACGCCTGTCAGGCCTTTCACACAGTCGGTGGCCACTGCCTTACACTGGCGCCCATGAAAACCATTCCCCACCAGCAAATCGCCGACCCCGTGGTCACTTGCTCGACCTGTGCGGCCTGCTGCTGCCAGCTCGAAGTCATGCTGATTACCGACACTGGCGTGCCCGAGCGCTTTATCGACACCGATGAGTGGGGCGGGGAAGTCATGTTGCGTCTGGACGACGGCTGGTGCGCGGCGCTGGATCGCAACAGCATGATGTGCACGATCTATGAGAAACGCCCGCTGATCTGTCGCGAATTCGAGATGGGGGCAGCGGAGTGCCTGGAAGAACGCCAGGGCATTGCCACGGCGTATCGTTGAGCCAAACAAAAAGATCGCCGCCTGCGGTGGCCCAGAGCGAGACATTCATCTGCTCTGAAGCGCCCGCGGACGGCGATCTTGGTTCGACGTGCTTACAACGGCATCGTGTAATGCAGTGCGTAGCTCTCTACACCGTCGTTGCTGCTGGCCAGGCCGGCGTTGGAATAGTGCGTGGCACGAATCCCGACTTCATGCCCACCGTTGAAACGCAGGCCAAAACCCAGGCGGTCTTCGAACTGGAAGGCGCCGCCGATGTTGTTCTCTTCGTACTTGGTGTTGGAAAACACCGCCACGCCGATCCCTGCCTCGACGTAGGGTTTGACCGACTGACCGGCAAACTCGTAGACGAACACTGGCGAGAACGACAGGCTGTTGTTGCTGGAGGTCTTGTCGCCTTCCCAGTAGGTGTAGGCGCCGCTCCAGTAACCGGTCAGGCGACCGACGTCGCTCTGCAGCCAGCTCTTGTCCCAGTCGAAATTCATCCCCAGGCGATAAGTCATGGTCGAATCACTGGTGCCCCCGACCGCAAACTCGACGCCTGCAGCCTGTGCGGTAAAACTGTGCCCCATTAGTGCGGCCGCAATCGCGGCCAAGCAGAATAGTCGCTTCACTTTGAAACTTCCTTTTCCGGAACGATCGTTTGGTTTTCTAGGTTACGCAGCGGTATAGAAATCAGCGCTCAATCAGAAGTTCAGCTGATTTTTATGTTATTTCACATTTTTTTTACAAAGCGAAGCGTTGCACTTTGCCGGATGCCTGACCCAACAGCGGCAGGATGTTCTGGAAGTACTGCGGGTCGGCGCTGGTCCAGAATCTGACCGGTCGGTTCGGGCCGGCGCCGAGCAGATCGCGCTCGGCCAACAGGCGCTGAAGTTGCCGCGCCACGGCGGCACCGGTGTCGATCAGGCTGATATCGGCGGGAATCATCTCGCGCAGCATCGGCTTGAGAAATGGATAGTGGGTGCAGCCGAGGATGATCGTGTCGCAGCCGTTGGCCAGCAGCGGGTCGACATAGCCCTTGAGCATCCGGCGCAACTCGGCGCTGTGCAGGTCGCCGCTTTCGATCAGCTCGACCAGCCCCGGGCAGGGCTGGGTGATCACCCGCACATCGGTGGCAAAACGATCGAGCAGCGCGGCGAACTTGGCGCTCTGCAAGGTACCGGTGGTGGCGAGCACACCGACCACGCCACTGCGGGTCGCGGCGGCGGCGGGTTTGACCGCCGGCTCCATGCCGACAATCGGCCAGTCGGGGAAATCACGGCGCAGTTCGGCCACCGCAGCCACCGTCGCCGTGTTGCACGCCAGCACCAGCGCCTTGGCGCCCTGCTCACGGAAAAACGCAGCCATCACGCTGCAACGCTGGCGGATGAATTCCGGAGTTTTCTCGCCATAGGGGATGTGCCCGCAATCGGCGAAGTACAGCAGCGATTCGTCGGGCAGCAGACGCTGGATCTCGGCCAATACCGACAGACCGCCGACACCGGAGTCGAACACCGCGATCGGCGCTTCACGCATGCGGCGTACCGCAGACGCTGCAGCCCGGATCGCGCTTGACCCGCAGCTCACGGAAACGCGAGCCGAGTGCATCGATCAGCAACAGGCGCCCGACCAGCGGTTCACCGAAACCAACCAGCAGCTTCAGCGCTTCCAGCGCTTGCAGGCTGCCGACCAGGCCCACCAGCGGGCCGACCACGCCGGCCTCGCTGCAGGTCAGTTCGGCTTCGCTGCCATGCCCATACAGACAGTGATAGCACGGGCTCTCGGCGCGACGCGGGTCGAACACCGACAGTTGCCCCTCGAGGCGAATCGCCGCGCCGCTGACCAGCGGTTTGCGCGCGGCGACGCACGCGGCGTTGACCGCCTCACGGGTAGTGAAATTGTCCGAGCAGTCGAGCACCAGATCCACCGCGGCGACCGCGGCGGCGAGCGAATCGGCGTCGAGCGCCTGACGATGCGGCACCAGTTGGATTTGCGGATTGATTGCGCTCAGGCGCTGGAGCGCCGAATCGACCTTGCTCATGCCGACACTGGCGGTGTCGTGGATGATCTGGCGTTGCAGGTTGGTCAGGTCGACCGTGTCGAAATCCGCCAGGTGCAGTTCGCCGACACCTGCAGCTGCCAGGTACAACGCCACCGGCGCGCCCAGACCGCCGAGGCCGACGATCAATACCCGACTGTCCTTGAGCCGCAACTGGCCGTCGATATCGACATGTTGCAGCAGGATCTGCCGACTGTAGCGCAACAATTCCTGATCATTCAGCACGGCAGGCGCCCCAGGCTGATCCGTTGGTGGCCGCCCAGATCGGTGCGGCTGTGGACGTGCGCGAAACCGCGGGTCAACAACAGATCGCGCACGGCTTCGGCTTGATCATAGCCGTGTTCGAGCATCAGCCAGCCACCGGCGTCGAGATGCGCCGGCGCCTGGTCGACGATCAGCCGCAGGTCGTCGAGGCCGTCGACGCCCGCCACCAGGGCACTGGCCGGTTCGAAGCGCACATCGCCTTCGACCAGATGCGGGTCGGCGGCGGCAATGTACGGCGGGTTGCTGATAATCAGCTGGAAGCGCTGCCCCTCGAGGGCGCTGAACCAGTGACTGCTGAGCACCGTGGCGTTGTCCAGGTGCAGGCGTTGGCGGTTGCGTTCGGCCAGCGCCACGGCTTCGAGCACGCGATCCACCGCCGTCACCTGCCAGGCCGGACGTTCGCTGGCCAGGGCCAGGGCGATTGCGCCGCTGCCGGTGCCGAGGTCGAGGACCCGGGCCGGGGTTGCCGGCAGTAACTCCAGCGCGGCTTCCACCAGCAATTCAGTGTCCGGACGCGGGATCAGCGTGTGCGGCGCCACTTCCAGGTCGAGTTTCCAGAACCCCTGCTGGCCGAGAATGTAGGCCACCGGCTCGCCGCTGCGGCGGCGCTGCAGGTACTCGGCAAAGATCAGCGCGGCCTCGCTGGGCACGATGCGCTCGGGCCAGGTGTGAAGGAAACTGCGCGACTTGCCCAGCGCCGCCGCCAGGAGCAGTTCGGCGTCCAGGCGCGCAGTCGGCGAGTCGGGCAGTTCGGCGGCGCGCAACAGGCTGGCGATGATGGTCATTTACTCACCTATCGCTGCAAGTTGATCGGCCTGGTATTCGGCCAGCAACGGCTCGATGACCGCTTCGACGCCCCCGGCAAGGATTTCGTCGAGGGAGTACAGGGTCAGGTTGACGCGATGGTCGGTGACCCGGCCCTGGGCAAAGTTGTAGGTGCGAATACGCTCGGAGCGGTCGCCGGACCCCACCAGCAATTTACGTTCGCTGGCGATGGCGTTGGCGGCGGCGGCGGTCTGCTGGTCGTTGAGCTTGGCCGACAGCCAGGCCATCGCCCGGGCGCGGTTCTTGTGCTGGGAACGTTCTTCCTGGCACTCGACCACGATGCCGGTCGGCAAGTGGGTGATGCGGATCGCCGAGTCGGTCTTGTTGACGTGCTGACCACCGGCCCCGGAGGAACGGTAGGTGTCGACGCGCAGATCCGCCGGATTGATCTCGATCGCTTCCTGCTCGTCCGGCTCTGGCAATACCGCCACGGTGCAGGCCGAAGTGTGGATGCGGCCCTGGGATTCGGTGGCCGGCACGCGCTGCACGCGGTGGGCGCCGGACTCGAATTTCAGCTTGCCGTAGACGTTGTCGCCTTCGACCCGGGCAATGACTTCCTTGTAGCCGCCATGCTCGCCCTCGTTTTCCGAGAGGATTTCCACCCGCCAGCCACGCTTCTCGGCGTAGCGCGAATACATGCGGAACAGGTCGCCGGAGAAGATCGCCGCCTCGTCGCCACCGGTGCCGGCGCGGATTTCGAGGAACACGTTGCGGCCGTCATTGGGATCCTTGGGCAGCAGCATGCGTTGCAGCTCGGACTCCAGGGTGACCAGCAGTTCCTTGGCTTCGCGCACTTCTTCGACGGCCATTTCGCGCATGTCCGGGTCGCTGTCCTTGAGCAGCGCCTGGGCGCCTTCAAGGTCGCTCTGCACGCCGAGCAGCTTTTTATAGGCTTGCACGACCGGTTCGACTTCGGCGTATTCCTTGGAATAGGCACGGAACCGGGTCTGGTCGGAAATGACTTCGGCGTCGCCAAGCAGCGCGGTCAGTTCCTCGAAACGGTCCTGGAGGATGTCCAGCTTATTGAGCAGTGACGCTTTCATTGCGGTTTTTTATCCGAAAAGCTATCCGGTGAGCCCTCGAGGGCAAAGAGTTCCTGAGCCATGGCCAGCGCATCGAGGCGGCCTTCGGCAGAAAGCTTTTTCAACTGCACGCTCGGTGCGTGCAGGAGTTTGTTGGTCAGGCCACGGGCCAGTTGCCCGAGCACGTCTTCGGCGTTGCCGCCGTTGGCCAGCAGGCGCAGGGCCTTTTGCAATTCTTCGTCGCGCAGGCGTTCGCTCTGTTGACGATAGGCCTTGAGCACGTCGACCGCCGCCAGCTCGCGCAGGCGCACCATGAAATCGTCGGCGCCGACCGCGACCATTTCTTCCGCGGCCTGCGCAGCGCCCTGGCGGCTCTTGAGGTTTTCCGCGACCACTTCGTGCAGATCGTCGACGCTGTACAGGTAAACGTCGTCGAGCTCGCCGACTTCCGGCTCGATATCGCGAGGCACGGCGATGTCGACCATGAAGATCGGCTTGTGCTTGCGCTGCTTGAGCGCACTCTCGACCGCGCCCTTGCCGAGGATCGGCAACTGACTGGCGGTGGAACTGATGACGATGTCGCTGCGCACCAGTTCGGCCGGGATGTCCGACAGCAGCACCGCGTGCGCGCCGAACTGTTCGGCCAGCAGGCTGGCGCGCTCCAGGGTGCGGTTGGCGACCACGATGCGCTTGACCCCCAGTTCGTGCAGATGGCGGGCGACCAGAGTGATGGTCTCGCCGGCGCCGATCAGCAGGGCCTGGCTGCGTTGCAGGTCACTGAAAATCTGTTTCGCCAGGCTGACGGCGGCGAAGGCCACCGACACCGGGTTTTCCCCGATGGCCGTGTCCGTCCGCACCTGCTTGGCGGCATTGAAGGTGGCCTGGAACAGCCGCCCCAGCAACGGCCCGATGGTGCCCGCCTCGCGGGCCACGGCGTAGGCCGATTTCATCTGGCCGAGAATCTGCGGCTCGCCCAGCACCAGCGAATCGAGCCCGGAGGCGACCCGCATCATGTGACGAACTGCCGCATCATCTTCGTGCACATAGGCACTCGCGCGCAGCTCTTCGAGGCTCAGTTGATGGTATTCGGCCAGCCAGCGCAGCACGATATCCGCCGAAACGTGATCCTGTTCTATATACAGTTCACTGCGATTGCAGGTGGAGAGGATCGCAGCTTCGCGGCTGTCGGTGAGTCGGCAGAGCTGCTGCAAGGCCTCAACCAGCTGCTCAGGGGTAAAGGCCACGCGCTCGCGGACGTCTACTGATGCAGTCTTGTGGTTGATACCGAGTGCGAGGAAGGCCATTCAAGGTCGCTGATGGTGACGTGAAGCCGGCAATTGTCCTACTTCGTCAGATTCAGAACAACTACCGCTGACTATTGTCCCAATTGTCGGCCCCTATAATGGCCACAACTGAGACTCGGTTATGTTTGGCCGAAGGCTTGTGTCATGATGATCCGACCGCAGGTTAGTCGTCCTCTTCCTATATGAATAGATCTTCCGCGTTGCTCCTCGCTTTTGTCTTCCTCAGCGGCTGCCAGGCCATGGCCCCCGTTTCGCCGGACGGCACGCCGCCGGTCGAAGACACCACTCCCGTGCCTGAAAAGCCCAAGGTCTACAGCTCGTTCAGCGAGGAAACCGTCTATAGCCTGTTGAGCGCCGAACTCGCCGGCCAGCGCAATCGTTTCGACATTGCCCTGGACAACTACGTGACCCAGGCCATCAATACCCAGGACCCGGGTGTCTCCGAGCGCGCGTTCCGCATCGCCGAGTACCTCGGCGCTGACCAGCCGGCGCTCGACACCGCGCTGATCTGGGCGAAGAACGCCCCGGACGACCTCGAGGCGCAACGCGCCGCCGCCGTGCAACTGGCGCGCGCCGGGCGTTACGACGACTCCATGGTCTACATGGAGAAAGTCCTGCAGGGCAAGGGCGACACCCACTTCGACTTCCTCGCGCTGTCGGCTGCCGACACCGACCAGGAAACCCGCAACGGCCTGATGAAAAGCTTTGATCGCCTGTTGCAGAAACATCCGCATAACAATCAGCTGATTTTCGGCAAGGCCCTGCTGCTGAAGCAGGACGGCGACAACAAAGGGGCGCTGACCCTGCTCGAAGACAACCCACCGGAAGACGGCGAAATCGCGCCGATTCTGCTGCGCGCGCGCCTGCTGCAAGGGCTCAACCGTGGCGACGAAGCGCTGCCGCTGCTGCAGAAGAGCATCAAGAAATACCCGGATGACAAGCGCCTGCGCCTGACTTACGCGCGGATGCTGGTCGAACAGGACCGCATGGACGACGCCAAGGTCGAGTTCTCCACCCTGGTCCAGCAATATCCGGAAGACGACGAACTGCGTTACTCGCTGGCCCTGGTCTGCCTCGAAGGCAAGGCCTGGGATGAAGCCAAAGGCTACCTGGAAGACCTGATCGCCCGCGAAAGCCACGTAGATTCCGCGCACCTGAACCTCGGGCGTATCGCCGAAGAACGCAACGACCCGCAAGGCGCCCTGATCGAATACGCCCAGGTCGGCCCGGGCAACGACTATCTGCCGGCGCAACTGCGTCAGGCCGACATTCTGATGAACAACGGCAAGACCGCCGAGGCCCAGAGCAAACTGGCCGCCGAACGCGACGCACAGCCTGATTACGCGATCCAGCTGTACCTGATCGAAGCCGAGACCCTGTCGGCCAACAAGCAGGACGACAAGGCCTGGAAGACATTGCAGCAAGCCTTGCAGCAATACCCGGACGATCTCAATCTGCTCTACACCCGGGCGATGCTGGCGGAAAAACGCAACGATCTGGCCCAGATGGAAAAAGACCTGCGCCTGATCATCAAGCGCGATCCGGACAACGCCATGGCGCTCAACGCGCTGGGCTACACCCTGTCCGACCGCACCACCCGCTACGCCGAAGCCAAGGCGCTGATCGAGCAGGCACACCAGATCAATCCGGAAGACCCGGCGGTGCTCGACAGCCTCGGCTGGGTGAACTTCCGCATGGGCAACCTGGACGATGCCGAGAAGTATCTGCGCCAGGCCCTTGAGCGCTTTCCCGATCACGAAGTCGCCGCGCACCTGGGCGAAGTGCTCTGGACCAAGGGCAACCAGCGCGAAGCCCGACAAATCTGGGGCAAGTTCCTCAAGGACCAGCCTGACAGCACCATCCTGCGCAGCACCATCAAGCGCCTGACCGGATCCGAGACTCTATAAGTTATGTTCTTGCGCCACGTTATTGTTTTCAGCTTCATCGCCCTGCTCGCCGGTTGCGCGGGTTTCGGCGCCCGTGAATCGGTCGAAGGCCACGGCAGCCCGGCTCAATGGGCCGCGAACAAACAGCAGCTGACCGGCCTCGACGGCTGGCAGATCGACGGCAAGATCGGCATCCGCGCCCCGAAAGACTCGGGCAGCGGCACGCTGTTCTGGCTGCAACGTCAGGATTACTACGACATTCGTCTGTCCGGCCCACTGGGTCGCGGCGCGGCACGCCTGACCGGGCGTCCGGGCAAGGTTTCGCTGGAAGTCGCCAACCAGGGCCGTTATGACGCCGAGTCACCGGAAGCGCTGCTCGAAGAGCAACTGGGCTGGAAGCTGCCAGTGTCGAATCTGGCCTGGTGGGTCCGTGGCCTGCCGGCACCGGAAAGCAAAAGTCGCCTGACCCTGGATAACGACAGTCGCCTGGCCAATCTGGAACAGGACGGCTGGAAGGTCGAGTACCTCAGCTACGCCGAGCAGAACGGCTACTGGCTGCCCGAGCGGATCAAACTGCATGGCACCGATCTGGACGTGACGCTGGTGATCAAGACCTGGCAACCGCGCAAACTGGGGCAATAAAGCATGACCGCTCCACGTCTGACGCTGCCGTCGCCGGCCAAGCTCAACCTGATGCTGCATATCCTCGGTCGCCGCGACGACGGCTATCACGAATTGCAGACGATTTTTCAGTTCCTCGATTACGGCGACGAGATCACCTTCGCCGTGCGTGACGACGGCGTGATTCGTCTGCACACCGAGTTTGCCGGCGTGCCTCACGACAGCAACCTGATCGTGCGAGCGGCACGGCAGCTGCAGGCACAATCCGGCTGCGCGCTGGGCATCGACATCTGGATCGACAAGATCCTGCCGATGGGCGGCGGCATCGGTGGCGGCAGCTCCAACGCGGCCACCACCCTGCTCGGCCTCAACCACCTGTGGCAACTGGGCTGGGATGCAGACCGGCTCGCCGCGCTGGGCCTGACGCTTGGCGCCGATGTCCCGGTTTTCGTCCGCGGCCACGCGGCTTTCGCCGAGGGCGTGGGCGAGAAACTGACCCCGGTCGACCCCGAAGAACCGTGGTACGTCGTGCTGGTTCCGCAAGTCTCTGTTAGTACGGCAGAAATTTTTTCAGATCCATTGTTGACACGTAACACGCCGCCCATTAAAGTGCGCCCCGTTCCCAAGGGAAACAGTCGAAATGACTGCTTGCCGGTGGTTTCAAGGCGTTATCCAGAAGTACGTAACGCATTGAATTTGTTAGGTAATTTTACCGAAGCAAAACTCACCGGAACTGGAAGTTGTGTGTTTGGGGGCTTCCCAAGCAAAGCTGAAGCTGATAAAGTCTCGGCCCTTCTGACAGAGACCCTTACAGGGTTTGTAGCAAAAGGAAGCAACGTTTCGATGTTGCATCGCAAGCTGCAAAGTCTGCTCTAACGGAACCAAGTGCCCGGCACTTGCAAGCAACAGATACAGGGGCGTCGCCAAGCGGTAAGGCAGCAGGTTTTGATCCTGCCATGCGTTGGTTCGAATCCAGCCGCCCCTGCCATTTTCCTATACTCATCCAGGTATACCCTCAGCCTTCAGGTACTGCGCGTGTCCAAGATGATGGTCTTTACGGGGAACGCTAACCCCGATCTGGCTCGGCGTGTCGTACGTCAGCTGCATATCCCTCTCGGTGACATCTCTGTCGGTAAGTTTTCCGACGGCGAAATTACTGCCGAGATCAATGAAAACGTTCGCGGTAAAGACGTCTTCATTATTCAGCCGACTTGCGCTCCGACCAACGATAACCTGATGGAACTGGTAGTGATGGCTGATGCCTTCCGCCGCTCCTCGGCTACTCGTATCACTGCTGTTATTCCTTATTTTGGTTATGCCCGTCAGGATCGCCGTCCGCGTTCCGCACGTGTGGCTATCAGCGCGAAAGTCGTCGCTGACATGCTTACCGTAGTCGGCATCGACCGTGTTCTCACGGTTGATCTGCATGCTGACCAGATTCAGGGCTTCTTCGATATTCCGGTAGATAACATCTACGGCTCCCCGGTTCTGGTGGATGACATCGAAGATCAGCGCTTCGAGAACCTGATGATCGTGTCCCCGGACATTGGTGGCGTCGTGCGTGCACGGGCTGTTGCCAAATCCCTGGGCGTGGATCTCGGGATCATCGACAAACGCCGTGAGAAAGCCAATCACTCTGAAGTGATGCATATCATCGGTGATGTCGAAGGGCGTACCTGCATCCTGGTCGATGACATGGTCGATACCGCCGGCACTCTGTGCCACGCGGCCAAGGCCCTGAAAGAGCATGGCGCAGCCAAGGTCTTTGCCTACTGCACACACCCTGTGCTGTCGGGCCGGGCCATCGAGAATATCGAAAATTCCGTGCTGGACGAGCTGGTGGTGACCAACACCATCCCGCTGTCCGCTGCAGCACAAGCCTGTGCGCGTATCCGTCAACTGGATATCGCACCGGTTGTTGCCGAAGCGGTTCGCCGCATCAGCAATGAAGAATCGATCAGCGCGATGTTCCGTTAAGGGCCCTGCCCTTCACGAAATGTCTCGTTGACGAAAAGCGCCCCGCCCCGGCATACCTGCCGGGGCGGGGCTTTTTTGCCCATACCGTGTTTGGCGCTGGTCGCAAACGCCACGCGGTGATGGCTATTTTGGAGATACAAAATGAACGATTTTACTCTGAATGCTGAAGTGCGTTCCGACCTGGGGAAAGGTGCGAGCCGCCGCCTGCGTCGTCTCGCCGCCCTGGTTCCAGCTGTTGTTTACGGTGGCGACAAAGCCCCTGAATCCATCAGCATGCTGGCCAAAGAAGTTGCCAAACTGCTCGAAAACGAAGCGGCTTACAGCCACATCATCGAGCTGAACGTTGGTGGCAAGAAGCAGAACGTCGTGATCAAAGCTCTGCAACGTCACCCGGCCAAAGGCCACGTGATGCACGCTGACTTCGTACGCGTTGTCGCTGGTCAGAAACTGACCGCTATCGTTCCTGTGCACTTCATCAACGAAGCTGCTCCAGTGAAGAAAGGCGGCGAAATCTCGCACGTTGTTGCCGAGATCGAAGTTTCCTGCCTGCCAAAAGATCTGCCTGAGTTCATCGAAGTCGACCTGGCTGACGCTGAAATCGGCACCATCGTTCACCTGTCGGACCTCAAAGCTCCTAAAGGTGTCGAGTTCGTTGCTCTGGCACACGGCGATGACAAGGCAGTAGCCAACGTCCACGCTCCTCGTGTTGCTCCAGAAGCTACCGAAGAAGGCGCAGCAGAGTAATTTCACTCTGTTCGCCGGAGTGAGCGGAAACATCGCGGACTAGAGCGTAGCGAGAAAGCGGGCGAGAACGCGGAGTTTACATTCATGGTAAATGAGCATTGTTCGTCCACTTTCGCCGCACTCCCTGATCGCGGCGATGTTATCCACCACTCCAAGGAAGGGCCCCTATCGTGACTGCCATCAAACTGATCGTTGGCCTGGGAAATCCAGGCGCCGAATACGAACAGACCCGGCATAACGCAGGGGCCCTTTTTGTTGAGCGCATCGCCCAGGCACAGAATGTGAACCTGGTAGCCGATCGCAAATATTTCGGCCTGACCGGGCGCTTTTCGCACCAGGGTCAGGATGTTCGTCTGCTGATTCCCACCACCTACATGAACCGCAGCGGCCAGGCCGTGGCGGCACTCGCCGGTTTCTTCCGCATCAAGCCCGAAGAAATCCTGGTGGCACACGACGAACTCGACCTGCCTCCGGGCGTCGCCAAGCTCAAAGTCGGCGGCGGCCATGGCGGCCACAACGGGTTGCGCGACATCATTGCGCAACTGGGCAATCAGAACACTTTTCACCGCCTGCGACTTGGCATCGGCCATCCGGGCGTCGCCAGTATGGTTTCAACTTTCGTCCTGGGTCGTGCGCCACGCGCCGAACAGGAAAAACTCGATGCCAGCATCGACTTTGCCCTCGGCGTGCTGCCGGATATCCTCGCCGGTGAATGGAACCGCGCGATGAAAAACCTGCACAGCCAGAAGGCCTGACTCTAATCCGAGGGGAAACACCATGGGATTCAATTGCGGCATCGTCGGCCTGCCTAACGTCGGCAAGTCCACCCTGTTCAACGCCCTGACCAAATCCGGGATCGCGGCCGAGAACTTCCCCTTCTGCACCATCGAGCCGAACAGCGGTATCGTGCCGATGCCGGATCCGCGTCTGGACGCCCTGGCTGCCATCGTCAACCCGAAGCGCATCCTGCCGACCACCATGGAATTCGTCGACATCGCCGGCCTCGTGGCCGGTGCTTCGAAAGGTGAAGGCCTGGGCAACAAGTTCCTGGCCAACATCCGCGAAACCGACGCGATCGCCCACGTCGTGCGCTGCTTCGAAGACGACAACGTGATCCACGTGTCGAACAGCGTCGACCCGAAACGCGACATCGAAATCATCGACCTGGAACTGATCTTCGCCGACCTCGACAGCTGCGAGAAGCAACTGCAGAAAGTCGCGCGCAACGCCAAGGGCGGTGACAAGGACGCCGTGGTTCAGAAGGCGCTGCTGGAGCAACTGATCGCGCATTTCACCGAGGCCAAGCCTGCGCGCAGCCTGATGAAGAACATGAGCGCCGACGAGAAAGCGGTGATCAAGGGCTTCCACCTGCTGACCACCAAGCCGGTCATGTACATCGCCAACGTCGCTGAAGACGGTTTCGACAACAACCCGCACCTGGACGTGGTCAAGGCCATCGCCGAAGAAGAAGGCGCCATGGTCGTTCCGGTGTGCAACAAGATCGAAGCGGAAATCGCCGAGCTCGACGATGGCGAAGAAAAGGACATGTTCCTCGAGGCCCTGGGCCTGGAAGAGCCGGGCCTGAACCGCGTAATCCGCGCCGGCTACGAAATGCTCCACCTGCAGACCTACTTCACCGCCGGTGTCGAAGAAGTCCGCGCCTGGACCGTCCGCGTCGGTGCCACCGCACCACAGGCCGCTGGCGTGATTCACACCGACTTCGAGAAAGGCTTCATCCGCGCCGAAGTCATCGCCTACAACGACTTCATCCAGTACAAGGGTGAAGCCGGTGCCAAGGAAGCCGGCAAATGGCGCCTGGAAGGCAAGGACTACATCGTCAAGGACGGCGACGTGATGCACTTCCGCTTCAACGTCTAAGCGCCACGCCCAAGAAAAAGCCGCGTTTGCTACGCGGCTTTTTTTGCCTGAAATTTACCGCTGAACCTATTTGCCCTATTGGAGCGAGCCTGCTCGCGAAGAGGCAGTGCCAGGCACATCTCTGTGGATACCACACCGCATTCGCGAGCAGGCTCGCTCCCACAGTTGGAAATGGTGTGGGGTCAGGCCTTTCTGGTCCGCGGCAGGAAGATCGCCAACACCCCGAACAACGGCAGGAACGAGCACAGGAAGTACACGTACTCGATGCCATGCACGTCGGCCAGATGCCCGAGCAGCGCCGCACCGATCCCGCCAAACCCGAACATCAGGCCGAAGAACACCCCGGCGATCATCCCGACGTTGCCCGGCACCAGTTCCTGCGCGTACACCACGATCGCCGAAAACGCCGAGGCGAGAATGAAGCCGATCACCACGCTGAGCACGGTGGTCCAGAACAGGTCGACGTGCGGCATCAACAGGGTGAACGGGGCCACGCCGAGGATCGAGAACCAGATCACCGCCTTACGCCCGATCTTGTCGCCAATCGGCCCGCCGAAGAACGCCCCCGCCGCCACGGCGCCGAGAAACAGGAACAGGTGCAACTGCGAGCTGGCCACCGACAGGTCGAATTTCTCGATCAGGTAGAAGGTGAAGTAACTGGTGAGGCTGGCCATGTAGAAATACTTGGAGAACACCAGCAACCCGAGCACCACCAACGCGCTGACCACCCTGCCCTTCGACAGGCCATGCGTCGCCGCCTGACCCTGTTTCAGCTTGAACAGGCTGAGGTGATTGGCGTACCAGCGGCTGATGCGGTACAGCACGAACAGCGCAAAAACCGCGAACAGACCGAACCAGGCGACGTTGCCTTGGCCGAAAGGGATGATGATCGCCGCTGCCAGCAACGGGCCGAACGCCGATCCGGCGTTGCCACCGACCTGGAACGTCGATTGCGCCAGGCCAAAACGCCCACCGGAAGCCAGCCGGGCGATACGAGAAGCTTCAGGGTGGAAGGTCGAGGAGCCAATGCCGATCAGCGCCGCCGCCAGCAAGATAAGAGGGAAACTGCCAACCATCGACATCATCACAATGCCGACAAGCGTGCACACGGAACCTGCCGGCAACAGCCACGGTTTCGGGTGGCGGTCGGTGTGAAAACCGACCCACGGCTGCAACAGCGAAGCGGTCAACTGGAAGGTCAGGGTAATCAGGCCGACCTGGGTAAAGCTCAATCCGTAATTGGCCTTGAGCATCGGATAAATCGATGGCAGCACCGACTGAATCAGGTCGTTGATCAAATGCGCCAGCGCCACCGCGCCGATGATGCGCATCACCAGTGGACTGCTTTGGGGAGGAGCGGCCGCCGCGGCAGCGGCGGTCTGAACGTTGCTGATAGCCATGAAAGTTTCCGTACAGCAGATGGGTGCACGCAGGCAGGTGCGTCAATGTGCCATTTTTCGGTGCGTCGACGCCATCCCCTTAGCCAGCTAACGAACGAGTTGTTCATCGGCGCGCAGTGATAGCGCAACGCCATGGTCTGAATCTTGCCTTGCTTCTCCGCTTGAACGCGGCCCCCTTACAAAGGGGATCGAGAATGGGAAGTTTCGCTACAGAGCCGGCCTACCGAGCGGGCAAGAGTGAACTTTCGAGGCCTTTTAGCAGGGCACGACATCAACGTCGACCGACCGCGATGCACGCCAATGGTGCGTAGTGTCCAGAGGAGTCATGAGGCATGCAGGCTTTCTTATCACCGGGGATCAAATTGCTCGGGCGGTTTGGCTTCGCGCGTAAATTCCAGTTGTTGTTCCTGCTGTTCATCCTGCCGCTGGCCGGCAGCCTGCTGATGATCGGCCAGGACTATCGCGACAAACTCAACCTGATCGCCGGCGAACGGGCCGGCGTGCGCCAGTTGCTCGCCCTGGATGCACTGGACAACCTGCTCGCCGCCCAGCGCGACCGCGCCGCGCGCTGGCGCGCTACCGAAACCAACCGTCAGCCGACGCCGGCCACCCTCGCGGCGATGGCGGCCTTCGACGCCGTGCAGCCGGCCGTCGCGCAAGCCACGCAAGACCTGGGCAAGGCCCTGCAGGCCGAGGGCGCAGAAGACGCCACCCTGAGCCGCTATCAGGCCCTGCAGACCGCGCTCGGCGGGCTCGATTCGAAAAGCCTGAGCGGGATCGGCTGGTGGCCGGACGGCTATGACCGCTTCACCAACGCCCTCAGCGCCCTGCAAGCGTTGCGCGAACAGATCGCCATGGACAATCGGCTGATCCTTGCGCCGTGGCTGGACACCTACCTGCTGACGCAGATTTCCACCCAGCACGCACCGGACCTGATCGAACGGGTCGGGCGTCTCGCCGCCGTCGGCCAGGCATCCGTGGTATCGGGTCAGTTCACCCTGCAAAGCCGCCTGCAACTGCGCGACCTGCGCAGCCGCATCGGCGATGCCCGCGAACAACTGGTGAAAACCGCCGGCCTGCTGGAAGCGCGCCTGCCTGCCGCACTGCAAGGCTGGGCCGGGCAGTACCACGACAGCCTGAAACAGCTGGACAGCGGCCTCAAGGTCCTCGATGACGGGGTGTTCGCGGGCAGCATCACGCTCAAGCCGGAAGATTTCGAGCGCAGTCTCGACGGCCTGCTCGGCAATCTGGCGACACTTCGTCAGCAATCCCTGGTGTCGCTGGATCAGCGCCTGGACGACTACCACCGCTCGGCGATTCGCCAGTTCATCGTGGTCGCCGCGGTCTTCGGTTGCCTGCTGCTGGCGGCGCTCTATCTGTTCACCTGCCTGCAGGCCTCGATCCGCCGCAGCGCCAGCGGCATCACCGTACTTGCCGAAGCGTTGCGCGATGGCAACCTGAGCCTGCAAGTGCCGGTGGTGGGCCGGGATGAACTGGCCTCGATCAGCACCGCGCTCAATGTCGCCGTGGTGCAATTGCGCACCAGCCTGCTCGGGGTCGACCATGAAACGTCGCAGCTGAGCAGCGCGGTGCGCAGCCTCAACGATCACTCCAGCGGCGCGCTCAGTGAAGTCGAGGCGCAGCAGTTGCAGATCAGTCAGATCGCCGCAGCCGCCACGCAACTGGCGGCCACCTCGCAAGGCGTGGCGCAGAGCTGCGAACAGGCCTCCGGCAGTGCCCAGCACACCCGGCGCATCGCCGCCGACAGCAGTCGCGACAGCCAGCGCACCACGGCGAGCATTCAACAACTCAACCAGCGTCTGAATGAAACCGCCGCGGCGCTGGGCCGGGTCAGCGAGCAGGGGCAGCAGATTCAACTGGTGGTCGACACCATTCGCGGCGTCGCCGAGCAGACCAACCTGCTGGCGCTCAACGCCGCGATCGAAGCGGCGCGCGCCGGCGAGCAGGGACGCGGTTTTGCCGTGGTGGCCGACGAAGTCCGCAGCCTGTCGCAACGTACCCAGTCGTCCACCGCGCAGATCGCCGGCACCGTCGACAGCCTGCGCGCCACGGTCGACGAAGCGGTGAGCCTGATGGAGGCCGCGTGCGGCCAGGCGCAATCGGATGCCGAGGCGGTCACCGGGCTGGGCGAGCGTCTGGGTGAAATTGCCAGTGCGGTGCAGAGCGTCACCGATACCCTGGCGCAGATCGCCACGGCCGTCGAGGAACAGGCGAGCACGGCCGATGAAGTCAGCGGCAATATCCAGCAGGTCGATCAGGCGGCAGTGCGCTTGCTCGAAGGTGCCCGCGCAGTGAACCTGGCGGCCGACACCTTGAGCCAGGGCAGCCACGCCCTGAGCGCCAATACCGGCAGATTCCAGCTGCGTTGATACCCCGCCCGGGCCCGATTTTCCGGGCCTGCGGTTAAGCGGTTGAAAATAAGAAGAAATATTTTGGATTTACGCTTGACGCTTCTGCATTACAGGTGAATAATGCGCGCCACTTGGCTACATAGCTCAGTTGGTTAGAGCATAGCATTCATAATGCTGGGGTCCGGGGTTCAAGTCCCTGTGTAGCCACCAAGTACTAAAAACGGCTTACCGAAAGGTAGGCCGTTTTTTTATGCCCCGAGAAAAGTGCCGACCGTTGCCACGGTCGGCGGGCCGTCGATCAATCCCCTTCCCCGGCCAATGCCGCCAGGCCTCTGGCCCAGATCTGCCGGGTGCGCAGGCCGACCATCGCGCGCCAGTCCGGATCGGCAGGATAGAACTGCTCGAGCAACTGCGACTTGATCTCGCGCCCGCAGGCGTCCAAGGGATCGCCGTGCAGGTGCAGCCAGTGATCGTCGCGCAGGTGTCGATGCACCTGCGGCCCCGGATAGGTGCCGCACTCGATGACGAAGGGCATCACCTGCACGCCCGGCAGCGCATCGAGCAACGCCTGCGAGGTGTAGCCGGTGGCCGTCGCTGCAACCCCGGTTTCACTCACAGCGTCGGCGCCGGTGTGCAAGGTGTAGAGCCATGGGCCGTAGATCGATTGCGCCTGCGCCAACGCCGGATAAGGCGCCTCGGTGATGGTCAGCAACATCGGATGGCCATACTCCCCGGCGCCGGTGTGCAGATCGAAACACATCACGCTTTCAGCGCCTGCCAGGTGCTGCGCGATGATCCGCTGCAGCGTGCGATTCGACCAGCTCGGTGCGACACCCCCATAGAACAGCCCATCGGGATGGCGGTGCTGGCCACCCTCGACGATGGCCATCACCGCCGGCCAGCCGTGTTCGGCAATCTGCTCCTCGAGCAATGCATCGGCGCGCTGCCGGCCGGCGCCGTGCAACGTGCAGCAGGCGTAGATTTCATGCAGTGCGGCGTAGGCGCGGTTGTCCGGCAGCGGGCGGGAGAAATCCAGGTGATTGCGATTGAGGTCGATGTTGTCTTCGTTGACCCGCCGTAACCACGCGGTGCCCCACGGATTGATCAGGTGAATCATCACCACGGCAACGTCGTCGGGCAACGCGCCCGGGACGAACGCCTCGAGCCAGTCGATCTGACAGTCCGAGCCGTAGTAGCCCTCCACGCCGTGCGTGCCGCTGAGTGCCACCAGACGCCGTTTCGCCTGCGGGTTGCCCAACACCGCGACGTCGGTGCTCAACGCCTCGCCAAACGGCCCGCAGCGCGGATGCGCGTAAGAAGTGAGCTGGGCCCCGGCGGCGCTGGCGGCGGCCAGAAACCGCTCGCGTTGCTGACGGTAACTGGAATGGCTTGGAAACTCGCTGTGCATGGCGGCCTCTTGTCGATTGTTCTGGCTTCACATTGATCCCCGACCCTACAGAAAATCCGTCAAGGCATGAAGGACAACCGTACCGGCGGTTTGCGTCGTACCCGGTCGGTCGATACAGTCCGTCAGACTTTTATCCCACGGACGGAGAGCCCGCGTGTTTTCAGCCCTGCCCCTCAGCCGCTTGCGCCGGCCTGCGTTGACGCTGCTCGTCAGCGCCCTGACCCTCACGGCATGCCATGCGCCCTCCTCCTCGACTCTGCCGCTGGCACCGGAAGCCGCTTCGGGCTATCGCACCGACCTGCACACCCGCTACGCCAACAAGCACATGGCGGCGGCCGCGAACCCGCTGGCGGCCGAGGCCGGTCGCGAGATGCTGCGCCAGGGCGGTTCGGCGATCGATGCGGCGATTGCCATGCAAGCGGTGTTGACGCTGGTCGAGCCGCAATCCTCCGGGATCGGTGGCGGTGCGATGATCGTCCTGTGGGACGGCAAACAGGTGCGCACTTACGACGGTCGTGAAACCGCCCCGGCCGGGGCGACCGAGCAGTTGTTCCTGCAGGCCGATGGCCAACCGATGCCGTTTCCCCAGGCGCAGATCGGCGGGCGCTCGGTCGGCACACCGGGGGTGATGCGCGCCCTGGAACTGGCGCACCAACAGCACGGCCGGCTGCCCTGGGCAACACTGTTCGAACCGGCGATCAAGCTCGCCGAGCAAGGCTTTGCGATCTCGCCGCGCCTGCATTCGCTGCTCGCCGCCGATCCGGTCGTGCGGCAGTCGCCGGAGATGGCCGCGTACTTTCTCAACGCCGACGGCAGCGTCAAAGCGGTGGGCACCCGCCTGCGGAATCCAGCGCTGGCCGCCGTCCTCAAGCGCATCGCCCACGAAGGCGCCGATGTTCTGTACCAAGGCCCGATTGCCGCAGAGATCGTCGCCAAGGTGCAGGGTCACGCCAATCCCGGCAGCTTGTCGCTGAACGACTTGCAGCACTATCAGGCCAAGGAACGCGCGCCGCTGTGCAGCGATTACAAACGCTGGCAGGTCTGCGGCATGCCGCCACCGTCGTCGGGCGGGATTGCCGTGGCGCAGATTCTCGGCACGCTGCAGGCCCTCGAAGGCCGCGACCCGCGCCTGGCGCTGGCGTCACTGAAACCACGCAAGACCGATAAGCCCGCCGGCCTCGAACCGGCGCCGCAAGCGGTGCACCTGATCGCCGAAGCCGAACGCCTGGCCTACGCCGACCGCGCGCAATACGTCGCCGACACAGACTTCGTGCCGGTGCCGGTCAAAGGTCTGCTCGATCCGGGTTATCTGGCCAGCCGCGCCAGCCTGATCGGCGAACGCAGCATGGGCAGCGCCCCACCGGGCACGCCACCGGGCGTACAGGTCGCCTACGCGCCGGATCGCTCGCCGCTGCGCCTCTCCACCTCACAAGTGGTGGCGGTGGATGACGCGGGCGGCGCGGTATCGATGACCACCACCATCGAAGCGGCATTCGGCTCGCACCTGATGGTGCAGGGCTTTTTGCTCAACAACCAGATGACCGACTTCTCGTTCATCCCCGAAGAGAACGGGCAGAAGGTCGCCAACCGCGTCGAACCCGGCAAACGCCCGCGATCATCGATGGCACCGACGCTGATCTTCGATCGCGCCAGCGGCGAGTTCATCGCGGCCATCGGTTCGCCCGGCGGCTCACAGATCATCGAGTACGTCGCCAAAACCGCCATCGGCCAGCTCGACTGGAACCTCGATCCGCAAAGCGCCATCAGCCTGCCCAACTTCGGCAGCCGCAACGGCCCGACCGAACTGGAGCAAGGCCAGTTCACCCCGGCGCTGATCCAGGCTTTGAAGGACCAGGGCCACACCGTGAGTGAAATCGACATGACCAGCGGCACCCAGGCCATCGTTCGGGCCAAGGACGCACAAGGTAAGGCGTCCCTGGCCGGCGGCGCGGATCCACGCCGCGAAGGGGAAGCGCTGGGGGATTGAGGCTTACCAGGCGAAACGCAAAGGCTTACCGCGAGGCAGGCCTTTTTTGCCGCTATCCGCGCTGACCGCTACAGCAGCCTTCACTCCTGCGCCTCAACGCTCCCAGCAAGCGGCGCGACACGCACCAGCAGATCGCCAGGCTGGCAGTCCAGGTAGGCGCAGATCGCGTCGAGCGTCGCCAGGCGCAGGCCCTTGACCTTGCCCTGTTTCAACAGCGACAGGTTTGCTTCGGTGATGCCGATGGCCGCTGCCAGGTCCTTGGACTTGACCTTGCGCAGCGCCAGCATCACGTCCAGCTGGATGACAATTGGCATGACTACCTCAAATGAAAGTACGGTTCTCGCGATCCACTTCACTGGCCTGTGCGAGGATTCGTGCGATGACCGCGATACAAGCGGCCAGGAACAGCGCGACAAAAGACGCTGCGGTGATGCTCACGGTGACCAGCCGCTCACCGACCGGCGCCTGCTGCGTGAGCCACAGGCTGAGCAGCGGCTCGCAGAGGAAATCCAGCAACACCCAGAGCGCCACCGCGCGCCCGACCTTGCCGAGGAGAACAGCGGTGTCCCGGGCAAAATATTCACCCTGCGCATAACGCTGGAACAACCGCCGCAAATGATCCAGGCCCGCCGCCAGCGCCAGCAGGGGGATGCTCGACAGGACGATGCCGCCGAGCGTCTGCCACCACGCAAAGTGCGCAGCGGCATCGGCGATGTGCGAGAGCTGGCGCTCGGTCAGCGCAAACCCCAGGCCCCAGCCGTCCGGCCTGGCCAACTCCGGGTACAGCCACAGCAGGGCGTTGAGCAACAGCATGACGATCATCAGCGACAAGGTAACGGTCGCCATCCGCCGACTGAATCTGGCAAGCACATTGGAACTCATGGGACAGCCTCACAGTAATGAATGTGAGCGCCACCCTAGCGAATAAAATTATCGAATAACAATAATTAATTGCTGCAAGACATTAACCGATCACGCCTGCAGCGTTTTACCGTCGACCGGATCGCCAATGCGCAGAAAGTGCCCGCCCGCGACATGGTGCAGGGTGCGCAGGCCGTCATGCCCGTCGAAATGCCAGCGCCCTTCGCTGAACACACGCTCATCGGCGTGGGCGGCAATGACCTCGGCGAGAAACAGATCGTACTCAGCGTGATTGCGCGGCTCCGGCAACAGGCGGCATTCGAGCCAGGCCACGCAGCCGTCGAGCAGCGGCGCCTCGACGCGCTCGCCGGCGAACGTCTGCAGCCCGTAGGCCTGAAACTTGTCGCGGCCCTGATCGCGGTTGATGTCCAGCCCCGACGTCGTGCCGACTGTCTGCACGATGTCGGCCTGGTTGACGCACGGCACATTGAGGACGAAGGTGCCCGCGGCTTCGAGCAGTTGTCGGGTCCAGGTGGATTTGTCGAGCACCACGGCGACTTTCGGTGGTTCGAAATCCAGCGGCATCGCCCACGCGGCGGCCATGATGTTGCGCTGGCCGGCATGGGCGGCGCTGACCAGCACGGTCGGTCCGTGGTTGAGCAGACGGTAGGCTTTGTTCAGGGGAACCGGGCGGCGGAAGGCTGCGCTCATGGGGATCTGCTCCGGGAAAAAAGAACAGATTGTAGCGGCAGTCAGCCCGCACACGCAGAACCTGTGGCAGCACGGCACGCTCCCACAGGACCTCGATGCCGCTTAGCTGGACAGCTGATTGGCGAACTGCCCGACCGCATTCACGACTTTCTGCGCACCGTCCTGGATCTCGACGATCACCGTGCCCGCCTCCGCTGCCAGCGCCAGCCCTTGCTCGGCCTGGAGCTTGCCGTCGGTCATCAGGGCCACGGCGTTGCGCGCCATGTCCTGGTTCTGCCGCACCACGCCAACGATCTCGTCAGTCGCCTGGCTGGTGCGCGAAGCCAGCTGCCGCACTTCGTCGGCCACCACCGCAAATCCCCGGCCCTGCTCGCCGGCACGGGCCGCTTCGATCGCGGCGTTAAGCGCCAGCAGATTGGTCTGCTCGGCGATGCCGCTGATGGTCTTGACGATGCTGCCGATCACCAGCGACTGCTCGTTCAGTGCCTCGATGCCTTCACCGGCGGTCTGCATGTGCCGCGACAGATCGCGCATCACATTGACGGCCTCGGTCACCACGGTTGTGCCGCGCTGGGCCGTGCTGTCGGTTTGCAGCGAGGTGCTGTAGGCGATGTTGGCGGCTTCGGCGACGGCTTGCTCCTGGTTGACCTGATCGGTGATCACCGTGGCGAACTTCACCACCTTGTAGAGCTTTTCGTTGGCGTCGAGCACCGGGTTGTAGGACGCCTCCAGCCAGACTGTACGACCATGGCTGTCGACCCGCTTGAAACGGTCGGCGACGAACTCGCCGTTGTTCAGGCGACGCCAGAATTGCTGGTACTCGGCGCTGTTGTACTCCTCCGGCAGACAGAACAGGCGGTGATGCTTGCCCTTGATCTGCGCCAGGCTGTAACCCATGCCGTTGAGGAACCGCTCGTTGGCGTTGAGCACCGTGCCGTTGAGGTCGAACTCGATCACCGCGGTGGAACGCACCAGCGCGCCGATCAGGTTTTCGTGCTCGCGGGAGGCTTCGATGGTGCGGGTCAGGTCACTGGAAAAAATCGAGAAATGTTTGATCCGGCCGTCCGAAGAACGCACCGGCTGCACGATCGAACGCAGCCACGCTTCCTCGCCATTGCCCCGCGAAAGGCGCACGGCGCCGGCGAAATGCTCGCCACGGGTCAGCGCAGCCTTGAAGCGGTGATGAAACTCGTCGGACTTCACATGGGCCGGCACGATGTCTTCGATGGCGCGGCCGATCAGGTCCTGGCTCTTGTAGAGCATCTCGCTGAGGAAGTTCTGGTTGACCGACTGGATCCGGCCGTCCGGCTCGAGGTTCAGCACCAGCATTTCGCTTTCCAGACTCTCCTTCACTTGCAGAAGGCTGGAGAGTTCTTCACGAAGAGCCGCCAGCTCTTGCTTCAGGCGTTTATTGAACATGGGAAAGCACCGATGGAGAGGTAGAAAGCGGTATGCAGCCTAGCCATCGGCCTTGGAAAACTTTTCTGAAGAGTGTCTGAGCGTTGTCCTACAAAAATAGTTCGGCCCGCTGAATTCAGGCGGTTCCGGCCGCCTGACAGGGTCCCGGACGCGGCAGCCGCGAGCCGAAATACGCCGCGCTGGCGATCCCCACCACGCCCATCGCCGCACAGAACATCACGCAGATCCACGGACTCCACGGCATCAGACCAATCAGCAACAGCGGGGTGATACTCGCCCACGCGGCGTAGGCAATGTTGTAGGTGAAGGAAATGCCCGAGACGCGAATCCGCGCCGGGAACAGACCGACCATCACCGAGGGCACCGCACCGACCACGCCACAGGCCAGCCCCGCAACGGCGTAGGCCGCGCCAATCCATGGCGCGCCGGCGATGAGGCAGGCGTAGAGCAGGCCGATCCCCAGCGGCAGCAGCAGGCTGTACAGCATGACCGTGCGCCAGGCGCCGATCCGATCGACCAGCAGGCCGGCAAGCACGCAGCCGATATTCAGGAAGACGATGCCCTGGGCGCTCAGGGCAAAGGTGTGGCTGGCCGTCATGCCGAAGGTTTTCTGCATCATCGTCGGGGTGATGACCACGAACACCACCACCGCCGACGTCAGCACGCAGGTCAGGAGCATGGCCGGCAGCATCGCCAGGCGATGCTCGCGCAACACCGTGCGCAGCGGCAGTTCGACCCGCGCGTCACGCTGCGCCTGCAGGG
The DNA here is from genome assembly GCF_030209175.1 of Pseudomonas sp. efr-133-TYG-5. Lineage (GTDB taxonomy): Bacteria > Pseudomonadota > Gammaproteobacteria > Pseudomonadales > Pseudomonadaceae > Aquipseudomonas. The sequence goes on from NZ_JARVSM010000005.1 coordinate 110,164, forward strand.
CCATGAACACCGGGGTCTCGCTCAACCAGCGGCGCAGGTAGACCCCGACGACGCCAAACACCCCGCCGAGCAGGAACGGGTAGCGCCAGGCGTAATCGAGAATTTGCGCCGGGCTGAAAACCTGCGCCAGGCAGGTCGCGGTAAGCGCGCCGATCAGGTAGCCGAAGGTCAGCCCGGCCTGCAGAAAGCCCAGCGCATAGCCGCGACGGCCGGCGGGCGCGTGCTCGGCAACGAATACCCAGGCGCTCGGCACTTCGCCGCCCACCGCGGCGCCCTGAAGGATACGCAGGGCCAACAGCAGCAAGGGGGCGAAATAACCGATCTGGGCATACGTCGGCATGATCCCGATCAGCAGGCACGGCAGCGCCATCATCAGGATGCTCAGGCTGAAGACTTTCTTGCGCCCCAGCCGATCGGCGAAGTGCGCCATCAGGATTCCGCCCAGCGGCCGCGCCAGGTAGCCGGTGACGAAAATTCCGAAGCTCTGCAGCAGGCGCAGCCACTCGGGCATTTGCGGCGGGAAGAACAACTGGCTGAGGGTCAGGGCGAAGAAGACGAAAATGATGAAGTCGTAGATTTCCAGGGCGCCGCCAAGGGCAGCGAGGCCCAGCGTCTTGTAGTCGGAACGGCTGAACGGCGCCGGGCGGGCGGTGGAACGGGCGGTCATGGCAAAGAACTCTGGCAGGCAAAAAACCAAGGCGACCATGGTCTACGCAAATGCAGCGACGGACAACCCGTTAGACCATAGTCACGGTTTCGCAAAAGCCGAGTACAAATCGGTGTCGCCTGATTTACTGTTGGCGTCTGTCCAGAGGGGACAGCCCCAACCGTGCGAGAGCGAGCCGACGCGGTGCTCCACGCCATGTCCGATTTGTCGGTTTTGGGCCGCGTCCCCCGAAGACCACAACAAACATAAAAATCCGAGGTACTCCCGTGGCCGTTGATATCGAAGATAGCCGCTCTGCGCGCTTTGCCTTGCGCTGTTCAAGTTTTGCCGAACGCTGGTTCCCCGACTCCTGGGTATTCGCCGCACTGGCGGTGATCATCGTGGCGCTGGCCACCCTGGCCATGGGCGCCAAACCGACCGACGCGGCCATGGCCTTCGGTGACGGCTTCTGGAGCCTGATCCCGTTCACCATGCAAATGGCCTTCGTGGTGATCGGCGGCTATGTGGTCGCCAGTTCGCCGCCCGCCGTGAAGCTCATCGACCGTTTGGCACGCATCCCGAACAACGGCCGCTCCGCGGTCGCCTGGGTGGCGCTGATTTCGATGGTCGCCTCGCTGCTCAACTGGGGCCTGTCGCTGGTGTTCGGCGGCCTGCTGGTGCGCGCCCTCGCCCGCCGCGCCGACCTGAAAATGGACTATCGCGCCGCCGGTGCCGCTGCCTACCTGGGCCTCGGTGCGGTGTGGGCGCTGGGGCTGTCGTCGTCCGCCGCGCAGCTGCAGGCCAACCCCGCCAGCCTGCCACCGTCGATTCTGGCGATCACCGGGGTGATTCCCTTCACCCAGACGATTTTTCTCTGGCAATCGGGGTTGATGCTGCTGGCACTGATCGTGATTTCGCTGATCGTAGCCTACGCCACGGCACCGGGACCGAACTCGGCGCGCGATGCCCAGGCCTGCGGCATCGACCCAAGCTTCAACCTGCCGCCGCTGCAGCCGCGCACCCGCCCCGGCGAATGGCTGGAACACAGTCCGCTGCTGATCATTCTGCTGGTGTTGCTGGCGGCCGGATGGCTTTTCCACGAGTTCTCGACCAAACCGGCGATCACCGCGATTTCCGGGCTCAACACCTATAACTTCCTGTTCATCATGGTCGGCGCACTGCTGCACTGGCGTCCGCGCAGTTTCCTCGACGCCGTGTCCCGCGCCGTCCCGACCACCACCGGCGTGCTGATCCAGTTCCCGCTGTACGGCTCGATCGCCGCGCTGATGACCACGGTCAAGGGCACCGACGCGCAGACCCTGGCCCATCACATCTCGACCTTTTTCGTCAGCATCGCCTCGCATGACACCTACGCGCTGCTGATGGGCGTGTACTCGGCGATTCTCGGCTTCTTCATCCCGTCCGGCGGCGGCAAGTGGATCATCGAAGCGCCGTATGTGATGCAGGTCGCCAACGATCTCAACTACCACCTGGGCTGGGCGGTGCAGATCTACAACGCCGCCGAAGCGTTGCCGAACCTGATCAACCCGTTCTACATGCTGCCACTGCTCGGCGTACTCGGGCTGAAGGCGCGCGACCTGATCGGTTTCTCGTTCGTGCAGTTGCTGGTGCACACGCCACTGGTGCTGCTGTTGCTGTGGGCGTTGGGGGCGACACTGGCGTATACGCCACCGGTGATGCCGTAAGCCGGCGTCCGTACACCGAGCGAGTCGGTCCGCAGCAGCGGCGGGCTCGCTCCTTCTTTCATGAGGTGTCGGCGTCAAAGCGTCACCCCTCTGTCACATTGCCTTGCTAGCGTCCGCCCGAAACATATTGAAACATTTGCGCAAAACGGGCTGAGACATGAGCGACGAAACCAACGACAGCGGCACCCCTTCTGCTGAATCCGACTCCCCTGCCGACACCAGTCGCCGACGCTTCCTCGGTGGCGTGGCGGTGCTCGGCGTGGGCGCAACGCTGGCTGGATGTGGCAACGCCAGCCACCCACCAGGCAAACCGGCCGACCGCCCACTGACCCCGACCGAGCTGGACAAGGCCCTGCGTGACCAGGTGAAAACCGTGGTGGTGATCTACGCCGAGAACCGCAGCTTCAACAACCTGTTCGGTGATTTCCCGGGTGTCGAGAAGCCGCTGTCAGCCCTCAAGCCTGCCGATTACCAGCAGCGCGATCGCGACGGCAGCGTGTTGCAGACCCTGCCGCCCGTCTGGGGCGGCGTGTTGCAGGTCGGCCCGCAAACCCTCGATGGCGTGACCTACGCCAGTGGCGTGCAGTTTCAGGAAAACCTGCCCAACGCACCTTTTGCACTGAAGGGGCCGAATGCCGAGGACTTGCCGTTCGGCCTGGTGACCCGCGACCTGTGGCACGTGTTCTACCAGAACCAGATGCAGATCAATGGCGGCAAGAACGACGGTTTTGTCGCCTGGGCCGATTCCGGCGGCCTGACCATGGGCCACTATGCGCAAAGCCGTTACGCGTTGCGCCTGTGGGATGTGGCGCAGGAATTCGTCTTGTGCGACAACTTCTTTCAGGGTGCCTTCGGCGGTTCGTTTCTCAACCACCAGTACCTGGTCAGCGCCACTGCGCCGTTCTATCCGGACGCGGCGAACTCGGTGGCCAAATCACAGATCGCCGCTCTGCAAAGCGCTGACCCGGCCGACCCGCGCCTCAAGCCGCTGGACACTTCGCCGGCCAGCGCCATGACCGGCCCGCCACAATTCGGCCCGAGTGCGCTGACGCCGGACGGCTTCGGCGTGAATACACTCGCCCCGCCCTACTGGCCGACCTGGATTCGTGACCCGCAGCGTCCGGCGTATGCCAAAGCCGATCTGCCGAATGTCATGGTGCCGCAGACCCACGAACACATCGGCGACAAGCTGAGCAAGAAAAATATCGACTGGGCCTGGTACGCCGGTGGCTGGCAGGCGACGCTGGACCAGTACAAGGATTCCGCCGGCATCCCGAAGATTCCCAACTTTCAGTACCACCACCAACCTTTCAACTACTTCCAGCAACAGGGCCCCGACCACCCTGATGAACGCCGCCGGCGCCTGCGCGATGCCGGCCTGGGCGATGAGTCGAGCAGCAACCGATTTTTCGCCGACGCGCAGGCAGGCAAGTTGCCGGCGGTGACGTTCTACAAGCCGCAAGGCAACCTCAACATGCACGCCGGATACGCTGACGTGGCCTCCGGCGACCGCCACATCGTCCGCGCGCTGAAGGTGCTGCGCGAGAGTCCGCAATGGCAGAACATGGTGGTCATCGTCACCGTCGACGAGAACGGCGGCTGGTGGGATCACGTCGCCCCGCCCAAGGGCGATCGCTGGGGGCCGGGTTCGCGGGTACCGGCGCTGGTGGTGTCGCCGTTCGCCCGCAAAGGCACGGTGGACCACACGGTCTACGACACGGCGTCGATCCTGCGCCTGATCACCCGGGTGTTCGGCCTGGAAACGCTCGACGGCCTCAAGCAACGGGATGACGCGATGCGCGCACGGGGCCAGAAACCCATGGGCGACCTGACCAATGCCCTGCATCTGCAGGCCTGAAGCCAAGTCCTGCGGCGCGCTTGAAAAAACTGCGCCGCAGCGCTTTTCTGCGTCACGCGGCTGATCCAATATGGCGCGCATCCCATCCACGGGACCACGCTGAAAAGGATCTGAGCATGTTCAAACTCGCCGGACTCACCCTCGCTGCGCTTACCCTGAGCGCTGCCGCCCACGCCGATGTCGACCTGAAGCTGGGCAGTACCGAACGCGTCACCCGCCTGTTCGCTTATCCCAACAACTGCAGCGTGATCTGCTTCCGCAACTGGACGCTGGAACAGACCGTCACGCATTACCTGACCCAGAGTGTGCAGCGCGACGGCTACAAAGACGCCAAAGTGCTGGTGAAGACCGACAACGATCAGCTCTACGCCGAAATCAGTGGCGTCCCGCAAGGCTACGACAAACCGCTGACAGCATTGCTCGACGCCGGCGACCTGGCCTACAGCGGCGCCAGCAAGCTCAACGCCGACGGCAAATGGGCCTACAGCTGGTATCTGTTCCTGCCGCTCGGCATGGCCCTGGAAAACCGCAAGAGCGTCGAACTGCTGCACTTCCCGCCCGACTACTCGCTGACCCAGGCCCAGGATTACCTGCGCTCGAACACCACCGACCGCTGGGCCGCGCTGCTGACCGACAACGGTATCCCGGCCGAGCAGACACCCGCCTTCCAGACCATCGTCGACATTGCCCCGATTGCCGCCCCGGCCAGCGCCGGCAGCGACCTGGAAGGCGTCTATGACTACTTCAAGGACTACCAGACCAGCATGGTCAAGCAGGTCAGCCAGAGTGCCGGCGGCGCGGCGTTGCCGATGGTGGCGTTCGGCGCGCCGGTGCGTAACTGGATCAAGCAGCAGTACGGGCCGACGGTGAACGTGCTGGGCCTGGCAACCATCAGCCCGAGCCAGGGCGTTACCGTGCCGGTACTGGGCTCCAACCATCCGAGTTACATCTGGTATGCCGCCGACCCCAAGAGCTACACCGGCGCTGATGCCCAGGCCAAGGCCGATGCCGCCGGCCTGAAAGTCATGGGCCAGGACTTGAGCGCCGCCTGCTGGCAGGCGACGATGGGCAGCAAGCCCGGCAGCGACGCGAAAACCACACTCGACAGCTGCACCCAGACCTGGCAAGTGACGCAGAAGGTCAAGACCTGCGAGCTGTTCTACACCTCGATCCGCAACCTCAGCGCCGAACAGGCCGCCGCCCAGTGCAGCAGCGCGCCGATCAAGACTCAGCTGCAACAGCTCAAGAGTCCAATGCCGGCCATGGCGGTTCCCGCGCCGCACCTGTAAGCCACGCCGGAGCCTTTCCGTGTCAGCCCTGGCTGACGCGGAAAAGCGTCTTTATCGCCTGTCAGATCTGACAGTAGACCGGCTGTTTCAGATGCTTGACTATTGGATCCAATCACGTGTTGCAGGGCTGAACGGATTTCAGCTTGGGGAAGTCGCAGCACCTGTCTGACAAGGAACGTTATGAATACGCACGTGTTCCGCCATCGCCCGCCGCGCGACACGGAGGGGATCTATCCATTCGCCGGGCTGCCGGTGCGTCTCGGCTTCCCTGCCCGGGCCGACTTCCAGATCATCCACGATGCCCAGGGCATCGCCTGCGCGGTGGTGGCGCGACGCGAATTCCTGCGCATCAGCCGCATGTGCCGGGTGTCCGGGCAACTGCTGCCGTATCGTTGCCGACAGACCCGGCAACTGCAGGTCGGCATCCACATCTACGATCCACGCTTTTGCGGCCTGCTCGAACACTCGTGCAATCCGAACGTGTTTCTCGACATGAGCGAACTGTGGCTGTGGGCGTTGCAGGACATCCACAGCGGCGAACACCTGAGCATGGATTACGCCGCCACCGAAGACAAACTGCTGCGCCAGTTTGCCTGCGGCTGCGGTTCTTCCGTGTGTCGCGGCTGGATCACCGGGTATGACGAGACACCCAACCTCGAAGGCCAGCGCTTTCTGCAGGGCTGGCACCGCCACAGTCCGCGCTGAGTGGCGGGTTACGGGGCGCCGACCGGACGCAGGCGATACTGCGGCGGCAATTGCTCGAAACCGCTGATGGTGGTGTTCAGGCTTTTCCAGCGACCGTCCTTGATGCCATAGATGCAGCCGTGGATCGACAGGCTCTGCCCGCGATGCCAAGCGTTCTGGATGATGCTGGTGTGCGCGACGTTGGCCACTTGCTGGATCACGTTGAGCTCGCAGAGGCGGTCGACCTGCTCTTCTTCGGTCGGCAGCTTGGCGAGTTCTTCGCGCTTTTCGTAATACAGGTCGCGGATCGACCGCAGCCAGCCATCGATCAGGCCGAACTGGCGATCCTGCATCGACGCCCGTACACCGCCGCAACCGTAGTGACCGGTGACCAGGATGTGTTTGACCTTGAGCACGTCCACCGCGTACTGGATCACCGACAGGCAATTGAGGTCGGTGTGCAGCACGACGTTGGCGACGTTACGGTGCACGAACAGATCGCCCGGCAACATGCCGACGATTTCGTTGGCCGGCACGCGGGCGTCGGAGCAACCGATCCACAGATATTCCGGGGTTTGCTGGCGAGCCAGTTTGGCGAAGAAATCCGGGTCTTCCTTGGTGATCGCGTCAGCCCAACGTTCGTTGTTATCAATCAGGTCTTGTAAGTCATGCATGCTATTAAGGCCTCAAGAAAGATGCGCTGGTATGACAGACGACCGCCCGTCGGGGTCACGCTAGCAGCGCAGGTGTTTTCTTTGGAATTCTCGTGTGTCCGGTGAGTCCACCTAGTAAGGCCCACAGTATGAGGATTTGCCATGACTGAATCACGACGCCCCTACGATGCGGTGCAACCGGAACCGATCGATGATAACGAAGACCGCATGGGCTCGGTGCATGAACTGGATTTCGACGACGAACAGCCCAGCGCCAAGATCGGCGATGAATTGCCGGAGCGCGAGCGCGAACAACTGATGCCCCGCGAGCGGGTGCGCGAGGCGGGCTTCACCGGCGCATCCACGGCCGACCATGAACCGACCGACGATGACCTCAGCCCGGAAACCCTGATTCATGAAGACGGCGCCCGCGATGCCCGGGAGGCCGGTGAAGGCAATCAGGCCGACTGGGACTTGAGCATCGTCGACGAGGATGACATCGGCGGCGGCAACGGCCTGGATGAGGCGGAGCTGGCGCGGCGCGATCCGCTGGATGGCAATCGCTAGTTTCAGTCCCCCGCAGGTTGCGATCCTTTGATCCTGCTGTTAACCAAGGATTGCAGCCTGCGACAGCGCCTGCAGGTATTCAGTCGACCAGCGTGCAGGCCATGACCACCGCGTCTTCGCGCCCACCGACCGCCGGATAGTAATCCCGGCGCCGACCGATTTCATTGAAACCGTAACGCTCATACAGACGGAACGCCGCCGTGTTGCTGTCGCGCACTTCGAGGAAGCACTCGCGGGCATTGGCCGCATAGGCGCGGGACATCAGGTGTTCCAGTAGGGTCAGGCCGAGACCGCGGCCCTGGTTTTCCGGCTTGACCGTGATGTTCAGCAGATGCGCCTCGTCGAGAATGATCTGCACCACCCCGTGGCCGACCTGCTGCTGACCTTCGAACATCAGCCAGATCTGATATTTGCCCAGGCCATCGAGAAAGATCCCGCGCGTCCACGGGTGACTGTACGCGGCGAATTCAATCTTCAGTACAGCGTCCAGGTCCGCCTCGGTCATCGGGCGGAACGATACAGCGTCACTCATGCGATTCTTTCCAGCGCGCCATCAGCCGACGCATGGCTTGCCACACAGCGGCCTTGCGCTGGGGCTCTTCCATCAACAATTCCAGCCCCGGCACGGCCCACGCCGAACCCAGGCCTTCGATCTGCAATTCACGATTGAACGCTTCGGCATCCGCCTCACCGGCAAACCGCACCGCCGGCAGGCCGATCAGCCACAGACAGGCACAAGGCGCCGCCTCTATCTGCACCGCCAGGAACCCCTGGACGAAGTCGCGCGCCGCTTCCGGGCCCTGGTCCATGGTGCCGCGCACCAGCAACGGCCAGCGCACCGGCTCGCCGACGATCTGCGGCGCGTCCGGCAGGCCGGCGGCACGCAGCATGTCCTTGAGCAGCAGGTAGGCCGGATCGCGACTCTGGAACGCTTCGCCTGTGGGTAACTCGACCAGCAGCAGGCAGCGACCGGCACGCAGCAGTTGCAGGGCAAAACGCGGCGGTGGCACCGGCGCAGGCTTGACCACCGGCGGCGCCTCCTCGACGTCCTCCGGCGGTTTGGCGCCGTTGCGGGTGCTCGCCAGGGACGGCCGCGGCACGTCGATCTTCGGCCGTTCGGCCACGCGCGCGGCAGGCTGCGCAGGTGCCTCGGCCGGTGGCGCAGCCGTCACGACCGCTGCCGGCACCTCGGGCTCGGGCGCGGGCATGTCCAGCAGCTCGGGCCGCGACGGCGCGGCAAAGGGCAATTCGGTGCGCGGCAGCCAGTTGACCACCTGCATGGCGTTCAAATAGGCGCGGCGGCGGGACTCGATAAGCAAGGGTCGGCCACTTGTGGATAACTGAAGTGCGCTGATTCTACCGCCCTTCGCTCAAGATCGCTTGCTGTTGATCGATAGTCTTGAACGACGCTGCACAGCCAAAGAAATACGACAGCCCGTCCCGAGAGTGAATCGCATCCTGCGCGATGCAGTACAATCGCGGCTTTTAATCGCCAACCAGCCGGCCATTCCGATGATCGAACCCAAGCGCGTCTTGCGCGCCCTCGCTGAACACTGGGCACTTCTGGAGCCACTGTGCGAGCACTTCGACCAGGGCACCCTGAGCCTCAACGAACTGCGCACGCAACTGGCCGCCCAGCAACTGGACAGCACGCCGCAGGACATCACCAGCCTGCTCGACGTGTGGATCCGCCTCGACATTCTGGTTCCCGTGGCGAAAAGCCCGAACCGTTTCGAGCTCAACGCGCAGATCCACGATTTCCTCGCCTACCTGCGCCGCGAGCACCGCCTGGGCCTGTGCCTGGAGATCGAAGCCTACCTGCGCCACCTCGAGCGTCTGGCCGGTTACATCCAGGACGCGTTCGACGTCCGCGACGGCAACGACCTCGCCCGCCAGTTGCGCCTGCTCGACATGCGCGTGCGCGACGTGCTGAAAAAACTCGACAACGACGAGCAGGCGCTGGTGGCCGTGGCCGAACGGGCCAAGACCAGCGACCGGCAGATTCCGTTGCGCCAGCGCTACGCCGAAGTCCTGGCGACCTGGGACGAATACGTCGAACCGATGATCGAACTGGTCAACGCCGACGGCGCCTTCGAACAAGGTGTGCGCAAGGTCGAAACCGTGCTGCTGAAGATGCTCAGCGAACAGCAGCGCCTCGGCCATCTGGTCGATGACGACATGCTCCTGCGCACCCACGCGCGCATCCTCGAAATGCAGACCAGCGCCCAACTGACCCTGCGCCACGCCCGCGAGCTGCTGCTGCCGTTGCGTGAAGAAGCGCGCCGGCACAACGCCGTGACCCGCGGCGCCGCACTGGCCCTGGCCGCGATCCGCCGCAAAGGCATCGACGCCGTGCCACAGGCGGCAATGCCGCTGTTCACCCGGCCGCAGAGTACCTTCCTCGGCAGCGCCAGTCAGGTCGAGGCCTACGTCTACGCCCTGGCCCGCTTCGAGCCGAAACCGGCGCGTTTCCCCAAGGCACACAAGACCCACAAGGGCGGTGATGCGCCGCGCGCACCGCGCACCGTGCGCGAGATGGTCGAGCGTTGCGAAGAGTCGCTGCCGATGCCGGATCTGATGACCTGGCTGCTGGAGCAGGAGCCCGACGGCGCCACCGACGAATTGCTCTACTGGTTCTCGCGCCTGTCGCGGGAAAAACGCTTCAAGCGCGAGCGTCTGGAACGCCGCGACTACCACACTCACGAGCACCAGGTCAGCCTGCGCTCCTTCGCCCTGCTCTCGGCCCGCGACACCGCTGCCGAGGATTCTGCGAGCACCCCACATGCATCTTGATCTCTCCGAACTGTCCCAACTCGCGCCGATCTTCCGCGAGTTGTTCAAGGGCTACCACGTCAGCCGCCGCGACCCGGAACTGTACGCGCAACTGTCGAACTTCCAGGACCAGTACCGCACGCTGTTCAAGGCACTGGGCTTCGAGCTGGTCTGCGACACCCGCGGCTTCTATTACTTCGTGCCGGACATGGCCGCCGCCGCGGTGAACAAGACCGCCCAGCGCCTGGCGCTGTTCACCTTCATCCTCGTCGAGCACCTGGCCGACCAGGGCCGCGACCCGATCGCCGTGCTCGACGGTGGCAGCCTCGGCCGCGAAGAACTGCCGTCGCTGCTGGACAAATACCGCGACCTGTTCATCCAGGCCGAAGTGCAGACGGTTGAAGAACTCGAAGAAAAAATCATGCGCCGCATGACCCAGCTCGGCTTCGCCGGCGAAGAAAACGGCGTGTACCGCTTCCTGCCGCCGATGCATCGCTTCCTCGATGTGTGCCTGTCGGTGCAGCAAGACCGCGATCTGGCCGCCAGCGTCCACAGCGTATTGCCGCTGCCGGCACCGGTGCTGATCGACGAAGCCGCCGAGGCGAAATTCCTCGAAACCGACGATCCGCTCGATCTTTCCGAATTTGATGAAGAAAGCGAAGAAGACGCACTGGCCCGCGCCATTGCCGAAGAACAGGAGTCCGACGCATGAGCCAGGAACGCTACGGCATCCGCCGCTTTGCCCTTTTGAACACCGCCGGTTACAGCCTCGGCCTGTTCCCGCTCGAAGAACCGCTGTCGGTCTACGGCGCGAACAACCTCGGTAAATCGGCGTCGATCAACGCCCTGCAGTTTCCGATCCTGGCGCGCATGTCCGACATGAGTTTCGGCAAGTACAGCCTGGAGCAGTCGCGGCGTTTCTACTTTGCCTCCGACACCAGCTACATCCTCGTCGAAGTCAATCTGCCCCACGGCCCGCACGTGATCGGCGTGGTCGGGCGCGGCCCGGGCGGTGGCTTCGGCCACCAGTTCTTCGCCTACGCCGGCAAGCTCGATCTGGCGCATTACCAGAAAGACGACACCTGCCTGCGCCAGAAAGAGCTGTTCAGCAACCTCGAGAAGGAAGGCCTGAAGGCCTACGAACTGAAGCCGGACGAACTGCGCCGCTTGCTGGTCGGCGGCCACACGTCGATCCCGCTCGACCTGACGCTGATCCCGCTGCGCTCCACCAGCGAGCAGAGCCTGAAGACCTTCCGCGCGCTGTTCATCAACCTGCTGCACATGCGCGAAATCACCGCGGCCAAGCTCAAGCAGCTGTTCCTCGATGCCTTCGAACACAGCCTGCGTTCCGGCAGCGTCGACTACATCGCTGCGTGCGAGGAAGCCTTCCGCGACGTGCGCCGGATGGAGCAGGACTACAACTCGCTGGTCGCGGCCGGCCCTTTGGTCGAAGCCTTGGCCAACGGCGTGAAACAGCGCGACGTGCTGCGCGGCAAACTGCATCGCCTGTCGCCGCTGCTCGACTCGTTGCTCGGCACCTGGTCGGACTACGCCACGGCGCGCAAGGAAGAGCTGACCCTTCAGGCCGAGCATTACCGTCGCGAGCAGGATGATCTGCAGAACGACCAGCGCGGCGGCACGCAGGAGCTGATGCGCCTGGAGCGGGAAATTTCCGGCATCCAGCGCTGGCTCGGTGAGCTGTCGGTGCTGAAAAACCGCTTCGCCCTGGTCGATGACGTCAAAGTGCTGGAGCAACAGTTGCTCGCAGCCAAGGACGCCCACGACGAACTGGCCGGCGCGCTGGCGCAATCGCGACAGTTCAGCGCCGAGGACCTGGAAGAACGTCTGCGCGACCTGGAAAAACGCCTGAAGTCGGTGAAACAGCAACTCGATCACGCCGACAACAACAGCTACGCGCGTCTGCGCGAGGAGTTCTCGCAACAGGACGTCGAGCGCCTGATGCGCCTGTTCAACAGCGCGCTGTTCAGTCTGCCGCTGGGCGAGCACGGCATCACCCTCGATGAAAATGGCGAGTGGGTCAAATCCGTCGAGCTGATCCTCGACGGTTTCAAGGGCGAGCGTTTCGAAGTGCCGGGGCTGTCGATCGACATCTCGCACATCGAGCCGCCGGCCCTGCAGGCGCTGGCCGACCGTGCCGCGTTGCGCGACCAGAAAGAGCGCCTGGAAAAAGAGCTCAAGCAACTCAAGACCCAGCAGGCCGTGGCCGCCGACCGCGCCGCGAGCAAGACCCAGACCGAAGCGCTGTACCAGCAAGTGCTCGATGCGCAGAAAGCCCTGGAAGACTTCCGTCGCACCCAGACCCTGAGCGCCGAAGAAGGCGACAAGCTCGAGCAACTGGCGCAGATGGAAGCGGCGCAGGACGAGCTCAAGCGCTCCAGCGATGCGTTCACCGAGCGCGTCCAGCAACTGTCGGCCAAGCTGCAACTGGTCGGCCGCCAGATCGCCGACATGGAAGCCAAGCAACGTACCCTCGACGACGCTCTGCGCCGGCGTCAGCTGCTGCCGGCCGATCTGCCGTTCGGCACGCCGTTCATGGACCCGGTCGACGACTCGATGGACAACCTGCTGCCGCTGCTCAACGACTATCAGGACAGCTGGCAAGGCCTGCTGCGCGCTGACGGGCAGATCGAAGCGCTGTACGCGCAAGTGCGCCTCAAGGGTGTGGCCAAGTTCGACAGCGAAGACGACATGGAGCGCCGCCTGCAACTGCTGATCAACGCTTACGCGCACCGCACCGACGAAGCCCTGACCCTGGGCAAGGCGCGGCGCGCGGCGGTGACCGACATCGCCCGGACCCTGCGCAACATCCGCAGCGACTACGACAGCCTCGAGCACCAACTGGCGCTGTTCAACCGCGAGATCAACAAGCGTCAGGTGTCCAACCTGCAGAGCTTCCGCATCGTCCTCGCGCCGAACAAGGAAGCGCTCAAGCACATCGACCAGATCATCCACAGCGCCGGCCAGTATGAAGAAGGCGAAACCCTCTCGGTGTTCGACCTGAGCCAGAGCGCCGAGCAGGACAACAAGAACGAAGAGGCCAAGGAATACCTGGCACGGCTGGTGGCGGCGAACCACAACCAACTCGGCCTCAAGGACCTGTTCGAGCTGGCGTTCGAGATCACCAAGGTCAACGGCCAGCCGGTGATCCACACCGACATCGATGGCGCGGCGTCCAACGGCACCACGATGACCATCAAGGCGTTGACCAACATGTATCTGTTGCTGCACTTGATGGATCGCGACCTCGCCGGTCGCGTGCGCCTGCCGTACTACCTCGACGAGGCCGCGGACATCGACGAGAAGAACCAGGCCGCCCTGCTGGAAACCAGCCTGCAACTGGGCTTCGTGCCGATCCTGGCGAGCGTGAAGCCGCAGGTCTGCGCCAGTGTCGCCATCGACCTGGAAGGCGGCAGCGGCCCGGCCGGCATCTACATCGACGAGGCGGACTGGAAATACATCCGTCGTCACGATGCGGTGAAGGCCACCATCAATGTTGAAGCGGACGAGCCGGAGCTGGATGCGGTTTGACCGACGCTGACTGAAGGCAAAAAAAGGGCCGCGATCCGATGGGATCGCGGCCCTTTTTTATGGCTTTGGATTTGTGCTGACTGGAAGGACCTCATCGCTGGCAAGCCAGCTCCCAGAGGTTTTCTCGTAGAATACAAACGCTGTATACGACGCGATCCCTATGGGAGCGGGCTTGCCCGCGAAGGCCAGGCGCCACATCACTACGGATTACTTACCGAGCGGAATCTTCGGCGCCCAGGTCAGCCACTCATCCTCGAACTTGTCGAACAGGGCAAAGGTCTGCTCCGGCCGTGCCGGACTGCCCATGCGCTCGCCATCCGGTGTAGCGAAGGCGATGCCGCCCTGGATCAGCGTCTCCAGCGATTCGGTGCGCACCGTCACGCCTTTGAACAAACCGTAATCGAAACCGACACCACTGGTGTTCCAGAACCGGCTGCCACTGCGCACCAGCGGCGCGTACTTCGGCTCGATCAAAATGTGCACCAGCACCCGATCCGCGGTTTGTCCCAGTTCATAACCGGTGACTTTGCCGACGGTGATTTCGCGGTAGGTCACGGGCACACCCGGCTTCAGCGACCCGCGGCGGGCGGCGCTCAACACCAGGCTCAACCCAGCTTCCTGCTTGGTCACCTCAGGCGCATTGGCCAGGGCGACGAAGTTCTTCTGCGGGCCCTGACTCTTCGCTGCCGGCTGCACTTCGATGTATTGACCGGTCACCAGGGTTTCCAGGTTCGCCGTCTTGATCAGGCCCAGCTCCGGCTTCACCACCCAGAACTGAGTGCCGACACGGGCGATCTTTTCCGGCACCTCGGTGATCCGCGCGGTGAGGATTACCGACTGCAGATCGTCAGTCAGGTCAACGCTTTCGATCTTGCCGACATCCAGGCCCTTGAAGCGCACCGGCGTACCGCTGCGCAGACCGTCGGCGCGATCGACCTTGATCGTCACCAGCGTGCCCTTCTGGTTCGCCTCATCATGGTTGGCGAACAGCCGGAAACGCGGAATACGCTTCTGCAACGGCGCCTTGGCTTGCGGGGTTTCGAAGGCGATACCGCCGGCCATCAACGTCTGCAACGACTCACTCTTGACCTGTATTCCGCCCGTCAGGCCGCCGGTCAGGGTGACGCCACTGACGTTCCAGAAGCGCGTCGACGCGTTGACCAGATTCTCGTATTCCTTCTCGATGTGCACACCGATGATCAATTGCTTTTGGGTCTTGGAGAACTGATAGCTCTGCACCGAGCCGACCTTGACCTGCTTGTAGAGAATCGGGCTGCCGACATCGATCGAGCCGAGGGTGTCGGTGAACAGCACCAGGTGCAGGCCCGGTGAGCGCAGGTCCAGCGGCGGCGCTTTCGGACGCGCCTCGAATTCGCGCTTCGGCGCCGCGCCCTTGTCACCCGGGCGCACAGCGATGTAGTTGCCTTTCACCAAGGCTTCCAGGCCGGTGATCCCGGCCAGGGAAATCGACGGTTTGACCACCCAGAACTGCGTGCCATCGACCAGGTAATCTTCGGCCAGTGGATCAAGGGTCAGCTCGGCGGTGGCACTGTTCAGATCCGGGTCGACCTTCAGCGCTTTCAGGTTGCCGACCTGGATGCCTTTGTACATCACCGGGGTACGCCCGGCCTGCAGGCCCTCGAAGTCACTGAGTTTGACCTTTACGCGAATCCCGGCGGCAGCGGCGTCGAAGTCTTCGTACAGACGGAACGGCAGGCTCGGATCGGTGGGCGGACTGTCCTTGCGGTTCTCCGGCGTAGCGAAGGCAATCCCGCCGGCGACAATGCTGGCCAGGGATTCGCTGCGCACTTTCACGCCGGACAGGTTGGCGTCGATGCTGATGCCGCTGGCGTTCCAGAAACGCGTGTGTTTGCGCACCAGTTTGGCGTACGTCGGTTCGATGAAGACTTTCAGTTCGACGGTGCTCTGGTCTTCCGACAGCAGGTAGCTTTTCACCTGGCCGACCTTGATCTGCTTGTAGAACACCGGGCTGCCACGATTCAGCGAACCGAGGCGATCAGCCTTGATGGTCAGGTGCAGACCAGGCTTGGAGTCCGACAGCGGCGGCTCCTCGGCCAGGGCCTTGAACTTGCGGGTCGGCTCGCCTTCGCCGGGGCTGATGGCGACGTAGTTACCGGATACCAGGGTTTCCAGACCGGTGATACCGGCCAGGGTCACGCTCGGTTTGACCAGCCAGAAACGCGTGCTGGTCTTGAGGTACTGCTCGACGTCCTTGTTCATCTCGACCGTGGCGATCACCCCTTTGGAGTTGCCTTCGTCGTCGAGCTTGAGGGATTTGACCTTGCCGACCGGCATGCCTTTGTAGACCACTTCGGTCTTGTTGGCCTGAATGCCTTCACCGCTTTCGAAGCGCACCTGAACCTCGATACCGGTTTCGTTATAGGCACGCCAGCCAAGCCAGCCGCCGATGATCAGCGCGATCAGAGGCAGCACCCAAATGGCGGACCAGTTCGAGGCTGGTCGGGTTTTCGCTACAGGCAAATCAGTCATGGTCGGCGTCCGACTCCGTGTTATCCCAAATCAGTCGGGGATCGAAAGTTACAGCGGCGAGCATCGTCAGGATCACCACAGTGGCGAAGGCGATGGCGCCCAGATTGGCTTCGACACTGGCTAACCGGCCGAAGTTGACGACCGCCACCAGAATGGCAATCACGAAAATATCGAGCATCGACCAGCGACCGATGAACTCGATGAAGCGGTACATCCAGATCCGCTGCCGCGCGGACAACGGCTGACGCCGCTGCACCGAAAACAGTAACAGGGCGATACCGACCAATTTGAAGGTTGGCACCAGGATGCTGGCGATGAACACCACCGCAGCGATCGGGATCATGCCGTGCTGTACCAGCTGAATCACCCCGGCCATGATCGTGCTCGGATCACCCTGCCCCAGCGAACTGACCGTCATGATCGGCAGCACATTGGCGGGGATATAGACGATGGCGGCCGTGATCAATAATGCCCAGGTGCGGGTCAGGCTGTTGGGGCGGCGCGCATGCACCAGGGCACCACAGCGCGTGCAGGTCTGCTCATCGCTGCCGGCCTCTTGCCTGTTCAGTTCGTGACATTCGTTGCAAACCAGAATGCCTGCATCAATCGCCCGCATGGACGTCCTCTCCTGATAACGCCTGCCAGATCTGGTGCGGCGACATCACCACTTCCAGCCACACCTGAACCAGCAACAAGCCGATGAAACAGGCCAGACCGAGGCCGACGGTGATAGCCGCCATGTCCGCCAGTTTGACGATCGCCACCAGTACGCCCATGAGGTAGACCTCGAGCATCCCCCAGTCTTTGAGGTGGTGGTAAATGCGATAGAGCAGCAAGCCGTAGCTGCGTCCGATATCAAACTGGATCGTCAGCAACACCATCAACTGACACAACAGCTTGAGCAGCGGAATGGCCATGCTGCACAGGAAGACAACCACGGAAACGCCGCGCATGTCGGTATTGAACAAGCCGACAACGCCACTCCACACCGTATCCTGCGACGACTGTCCGAGTACATTGAGCTGCATGATCGGCAAAAAGTTCGCCGGCACGTAGAGCAGCAGTGCCGCGATGACCAGGGCCAGACTGCGTTGCACCACATTATGGCGATGGGCGTACAGTTCATAGCCGCAGCGTGGGCAGAGCGCTTTCTCGCCATGGGCAAGCTCGGGCTTGCGCATCAGCAGATCGCACTCATGGCAGGCCACCAGGTCATCCAGCGGTAAATCTGACAGCCCGGGGGCGTCAACCGAATCTGACATAAAGGCTCTGGCTCCGAAAAAGATGGGGCTATTCTAGTGTTCTGATTCGAAAATAACTGTGCAAAATTGTTCGCTAGCTAAGCAAAAAACTTTCCTGCGGGCAAAACAAAACCCCAACTGCTTTCGCAATTGGGGTTTCGGA
>NZ_JARVSM010000011.1 GCF_030209175.1 Pseudomonas sp. efr-133-TYG-5
CTTACACCGCGACATTGACCAACCCGGCGCAGACGCCGGTCACCGTCACTCTGTCGAATGGCTCGACCATCACCATCGAAGCCGGCAAGACCAGCGGCAGCGTCAATGTACCGACCGCGGCCAACGACGTTTACAACAACGGCGGCACCATCAGCACCACCATCACCGGCACGTCCGGTGGCAACTTCGAAAACCTGGTGCCGAACCCGACGCCGGCGACCACGACCGTCACCGATTCGATCGACACCACCAACCTGTCCCTGAGCGCGGCGGGTTCCGTGGCCGAGGGTGGTTCGATTGTTTACACCGCCACCCTGACCAACCCGGCTGGTACTCCGGTGACCGTGACCCTGAGCAATGGCTCGGTGATCACGATTGAAGCCGGTAAAACCACAGGTACCGTGACCGTTCCGGCTCCGGCCGACGACGTTTACAAAGATTCCGGCAAAGTCGAAGTCACCATCGACAACGCCACCGGTGGCAATTTCGAGAATCTGGTGCCAAGTACCGTTCCGGCGGTGACCGAAGTTACCGATACCATTGATACCTCGACAGTGAAACTGACCGCCGATACTTCGGTGGCTGAGGGCGGCACGGTTACTTACACCGCCACCGTCGGTGCGCCAGTCACTGGCTCGCCGGTTGTCGTGACCCTGGCTAACGGCCAAAACATCACCATCGCTGTGGGCCAAACCACTGGCAGCGTGACCACCACCGCACCAAACGATGCGTTGACCGGCCATGCGCCGCTGACTAACTCGATCACTGACGTGAGCGGCGGCAACTATGAGAACCTGGTTGCCGATAAAACGCCGGTTTCGACTACCGTAACCGACACTGTAGACACCACTAACCTGTCACTCAGTGCGACCGGTTCCGTGGCCGAGGGTGGCTCGATTGTTTACACCGCCACCCTGACCAACGCCGCTGGCTCGCCAGTGACTGTGACCCTGTCGAACGGTGCCGTAATCACCATCGACGCTGGCAAAACCACTGGCACTGTGACCGTTCCAGCCCCGGCCGACGACGTCTACAAAGATTCCGGCAAAGTCGAAGTCACCATCGATAACGCCACCGGTGGCAACTTCGAAAACCTGGTGCCAAGCACCGCTCCAACCGTCACCGAAGTCACTGACACCATCGACACCTCGACCGTCAAATTGACCGCTGATACTTCGGTGGCTGAGGGCGGCACGGTTACTTACACCGCCACCGTCGGTGCGCCAGTCACCGGCTCGCCGGTTGTCGTGACCCTGGCTAACGGCCAAAACATCACCATCGCCGTCGGCCAGACCACTGGCTCCGTCACCACCGCCGCGCCAAATGACGCACTCAACGGCCACGCGCCGCTGACCAACTCGATCACTGACGTGACGGGTGGCAACTACGAGAATCTTGTTGCCGATAAAACACCGGTTTCGACTACCGTAACCGACACTGTCGACACCACTAACCTGTCGCTCAGTGCGACCGGTTCCGTGGCCGAGGGTGGTTCGATTGTCTACACCGCAACCCTGACCAACCCAGCCGGCACCCCGGTGACCGTGACCCTGAGCAATGGCTCGGTCATCACCATCGACGCTGGCAAGACCTCCGGCACCGTGACCGTCCCAGCTCCAGCCGACGACGTCTACAAAGATTCCGGCAAAGTCGAAGTCACCATCGACAACGCCACCGGCGGCAACTTCGAGAATCTGGTGCCGAGCACTGTTCCGGCCGTTACCGAAGTTACTGACACCGTCGATACCTCGACCGTCAAACTGACCGCTGATACCTCGGTCGCTGAAGGTGGCACGGTTACCTACACCGCTACCGTCGGTGCGCCAGTGACTGGCTCGCCGGTCGTTGTGACTCTGGCCAACGGCCAGAACATCACCATTGCTGTTGGGCAGACTACCGGCAGCGTGACCACCACCGCACCGAACGATGCGCTGACTGGCCACGCGCCGCTGACCAACTCGATCACCGACGTGAGCGGCGGTAACTACGAGAACCTGGTTGCCGATAAAACACCGGTTTCGACTAATGTCACCGACACCGTCGACACCACCAATCTGTCCCTGAGTGCGACCAACTCGGTGGCCGAGGGCGGCTCGATTGTTTACACCGCCACCCTGACCAACCCGGCCGGCACTCCGGTGACCGTGACCCTGAGCAATGGCTCGGTGATCACGATTGAAGCCGGTAAAACCTCAGGTACCGTGACCGTTCCGGCCCCGGCCGACGACGTTTACAAAGATTCCGGCAAAGTCGAAGTCACCATCGACAACGCCACCGGCGGCAACTTCGAGAACCTGGTGCCAAGCACCGTTCCGGCGGTGACCGAAGTTACCGATACCATTGATACCTCGACCGTCAAACTGACCGCCGATACTTCGGTGGCCGAGGGCGGTACTGTCACTTATACCGCCACCGTTGGTGCGCCAGTCACTGGTTCACCAGTCGTCGTAACCCTGGCCAATGGGCAGAACATCACCATTGCCGTGGGCCAAACCACTGGCTCCGTGACCACCACCGCACCGAACGATGCGTTGACCGGCCATGCGCCGCTGACCAACTCGATCACCGACGTGAGCGGCGGTAACTTCGAGAATCTGGTTGCCGATAAAACGCCGGTTTCGACCGCCGTAACCGACACTGTCGACACCACTAATCTGTCACTCAGTGCGACGGGTTCCGTGGCCGAGGGTGGTTCGATTGTCTACACCGCAACCCTGACCAACGCCGCCGGCTCGCCAGTCACCGTGACCCTGTCGAACGGTGCCGTCATCACCATCGATGCCGGCAAAACCACTGGCACCGTGACCGTTCCAGCCCCGGCCGATGACGTTTACAAAGATTCCGGCAAAGTCGAAGTCACCATCGATAACGCCACCGGTGGCAACTTCGAAAACCTGGTGCCAAGCACCGCTCCCGCCGTCACCGAAGTTACCGACACCATTGATACCTCGACCGTCAAACTGACGGCTGATACCTCGGTCGCTGAAGGTGGCACTGTCACTTATACCGCCACCGTGGGTGCACCAGTGACTGGTTCACCAGTCGTTGTAACCCTGGCCAATGGGCAGAACATCACCATTGCCGTGGGCCAGACCACTGGCTCCGTGACCACCGCCGCACCGAACGATGCGTTGACCGGCCATGCGCCGCTGACTAACTCGATCACCGACGTGAGCGGCGGTAATTACGAGAATCTGGTCGCTGACAAGACTCCAGTCAGCACCACCGTGACCGATACCGTCGAAACCACCAATCTGTCACTCAGTGCGACCGGTTCCGTGGCCGAGGGTGGTTCGATTGTTTACACGGCGACGCTGACCAATGCTGCTGGTTCGCCAGTGACCGTGACCCTGTCGAACGGTGCCGTAATCACCATCGATGCAGGCAAAACCACGGGTACCGTGACCGTCCCGGCTCCAGCGGATGATGTCTACAAAGACGCCGGTTCCGTGCAGGCGACCATCACCAACGCCACTGGCGGAAACTTCGAGAACCTGGTGCCAAGCACCGTTCCCGCCGTCACAGAAGTTACTGACACCGTCGATACCTCGACCGTGAAACTGACCGCTGATACCTCAGTCGCTGAAGGCGGCACGGTTACGTACACCGCTACTGTCGGTGCGCCAGTGACTGGCTCGCCGGTTGTGGTAACTCTGGCCAACGGCCAGAACATCACCATTGCCGTCGGCCAAACCACTGGCTCTGTCACCACCACTGCACCAAACGATGCACTCAACGGCCATGCTCCGCTGACCAACTCGATCACCAACGTGACGGGTGGCAACTACGAAAATCTGGTTGCCGACAAAACGCCGGTCAGCACCACCGTGACCGACACGGTCGACACCACCAACCTTTCGCTCAGTGCGACCGGAACCGTGGCTGAGGGCGGTCAGATCACCTACACCGCAACCCTGACTAACGCCGCTGGTTCGCCAGTGACCGTGACCCTGTCGAACGGTGCCGTAATCACCATCGACGCTGGCAAAACCACGGGTACCGTGACCGTCCCAGCCCCGGCCGATGACGTTTACAAAGATTCCGGCAAAGTCGAAGTCACCATCGATAACGCCACCGGCGGCAACTTCGAGAATCTGGTGCCAAGCACCGTTCCAGCTGTCACCGAAGTCACCGATACCATCGATACCTCGACCGTCAAACTGACTGCCGATACTTCGGTCGCTGAAGGTGGCACGGTTACGTACACCGCTACTGTCGGCGCGCCAGTCACCGGCTCGCCAGTCGTCGTGACTTTGGCCAACGGCCAGAACATCACCATTGCCGTCGGCCAGACTACCGGCAGCGTGACCACCACCGCACCGAACGACGCACTCAACGGCCATGCGCCGCTGACCAACTCGATCACCGACGTGAGCGGCGGTAACTACGAGAACCTGGTCGCTGACAAGACTCCAGTCAGCACCACCGTGACTGACACCGTCGACACCACCAACCTGTCGCTCAGCGCTACCGGCTCCGTGGCCGAGGGCGGCTCGATCGTTTACACCGCCACCCTGACCAACCCAGCCGGCACTCCGGTGACCGTGACCCTGAGCAATGGCTCGGTCATCACCATCGACGCTGGCAAGACCTCCGGCACCGTGACCGTCCCAGCCCCGGCCGACGACGTTTACAAAGATTCTGGCAAAGTCGAAGTCACCATCGACAACGCCACTGGCGGTAACTTCGAGAGCCTGGTGCCAAGCACCGTTCCCACCGTCACCGAAGTGACTGACACCGTCGATACCTCGACCATCAAACTGACCGCTGATACCTCGGTCGCTGAAGGTGGCACTGTTACCTACACCGCTACCGTCGGTGCGCCAGTGACTGGCTCGCCGGTCGTTGTGACCCTGGCTAACGGCCAAAACATCACCATCGCTGTGGGCCAAACCACCGGCAGCGTGACCACCACCGCGCCAAATGACGCGCTCAACGGCCACGCGCCACTGACCAACTCGATCACCGACGTAAGCGGCGGTAATTACGAAAACCTCGTCGCCGATAAAACGCCGGTCAGCACCACCGTGACCGACACCGTCGACACCACCAACCTGTCGCTCAGCGCCACCGGTTCCGTGGCCGAGGGCGGTTCGATCGTTTACACCGCCACCCTGACCAACCCAGCCGGCACTCCGGTGACCGTGACCCTGAGCAATGGCTCGGTCATCACCATCGACGCTGGCAAGACCTCCGGCACCGTGACCGTCCCAGCTCCGGCCGACGACGTCTACAAAGACTCCGGCAAAGTCGAAGTCACCATCGACAACGCCACTGGCGGCAACTTCGAAAAACTGGTGCCAAGCACCGTTCCAGCTGTCACCGAAGTCACCGATACCATCGATACCTCGACCGTCAAACTGACCGCGACCGAGTCGGCGGCAGAGGGCGCCACCGTGACCTACACCGCCACAGTCGGAGCGCCAGTCACCGGCTCGCCGGTCGTGGTAACCCTGGCCAACGGTCAGAACATCACCATCGAAGTCGGCAAGACCTCAGGCACCGTGACCACCACCGCGCCAAACGATGCACTCAACGGCCACGCGCCGCTGACCAACTCGATCACCGACGTCAGCGGCGGTAATTACGAAAACCTCGTCGCCGATAAAACGCCGGTCAGCACAACGGTGACCGACACCACCGACACCACCAACCTGTCGCTCAGCGCGACGCCAGTGGTGAACGAGGGTGGCCAGATCGTTTACACCGCGACCCTGACCAACGCCGCCGGCACCCCGCTGACCGTGACGTTGAGCAACGGCGCCGTGATCACCATCGACGCCGGCAAGACCTCCGGCAGCGTGACCGTGGATGCACCGAAGGATGACGTCTACAAGGACGCCGGCACCGTAGAGGTGACCATCAAGGACGCCACCGGTGGCAACTTCGAAAACCTGGTGACCAGCAACACTGCGGCAGTGACCACTGTCAACGACACCATCGACACCTCCACCGTGTCGCTGACCGCCACCGCTAACGTCGCCGAAGGCGAAACCGTGGTCTACACCGCGAGCGTGACCGCGCCAGTGACCGGTTCGCCGGTCGTGGTGAGCCTGTCCAACGGCCAGACCATCACCATCGCCGTCGGTGAAACCACCGGCAGCGTGAACTTCGTCGCACCCAACAGCCCCTTGGCGGGCGGCAGCTCGCTGAGCGTGACCATCGACGCAGCGATCGGCGGCAATTACGAAAAACTGGCGATCGACGGCAAGTCCGCCGACACCGCGGTTGCGGATACCACCGACACCACAAACCTGAACCTGAGCGCCAGCGACTCGGTGGCTGAAGGTGGTTCGATCGTCTACACCGCGACCCTGACCAACCCAGCCGGTACTCCGGTGACCGTGACCCTGTCGAACGGTGCCGTCATCACCATCGAGGCGGGCAAGACCAGCGGTACCGTGACCGTTCCGGCTCCGGCCGATGACGTTTACAAGGATGCCGGCAAGGTCGAGGCGACTATTTCCAGCGCCACCGGTGGTAACTTCGAGAACCTGGTGCCGAGCACCGTTCCGGCCGTTACCAACATCACCGACACCCTCGACACCACCACCGTCAAATTGACCGCCACTGAGTCGGCGGCTGAAGGCGGTACCGTGACGTACACCGCCACCGTTGGCGCTCCGGTCACCGGTTCGCCAGTTGTCGTGACCTTGGCCAACGGTCAGAACATCACCATTGCCGTGGGCCAAACCACTGGCAGCGTCTCCACCACCGCACCGAACGATGCGTTGACCGGCCATGCGCCGCTGACCAACTCGATCACTGACGTGACGGGCGGCAACTACGAGAACCTGGTTGCCGACAAGACGCCGGTTTCGACCAACGTCACTGATACCGTCGACACCACTAATCTGTCGCTCAGCGCGACGGGTTCCGTGGCCGAAGGTGGCTCGATTGTTTACACCGCCACCCTGACCAACCCGGCTGGTACTCCGGTGACCGTGACCCTGAGCAATGGCTCGGTGATCACGATTGAAGCCGGTAAAACCACAGGTACCGTGACAGTTCCGGCTCCGGCCGACGACGTTTACAAAGATTCCGGCAAAGTCGAAGTCACCATCAATAACGCCACCGGCGGTAACTTCGAGAATCTGGTGCCAAGCACCGCTCCGGCTGTCACCGAAGTCACCGACACCATCGATACGACTTCCGTGAAGCTGACCGCCACCGAGGCGGCGGCTGAAGGCGGTACCGTGACCTACACCGCCACCGTTGGCGCTCCGGTCACCGGTTCGCCAGTTGTCGTGACCCTGGCCAACGGCCAGAACATCACCATCGCTGTGGGCCAGACTACCGGCTCCGTGACCACCACTGCGCCGAACGATGCGCTGACCGGTCATGCGCCGTTGACCAACTCGATCACTGACGTGAGCGGCGGTAACTATGAGAACCTGGTTGCCGATAAAACGCCGGTTTCGACTACCGTAACCGACACTGTCGACACCACTAACCTGTCGCTCAGTGCGACCGGTTCCGTGGCCGAGGGCGGTTCAATTGTTTACACCGCGACGCTGACCAACGCCGCTGGCTCGCCAGTCACCGTGACCCTGAGCAACGGTGCCGTGATCACCATCGACGCCGGCAAAACCACTGGCACCGTGAGCGTCCCTGCGCCAGCCGACGACGTCTACAAAGATGCCGGCTCCGTACAGGCAACCATCACCAACGCCACCGGTGGCAACTTCGAGAACCTGGTGCCGAGCACCGTTCCGGCCATCACCAGCGTGACCGACACCATCGACACCACCACTGTGAAGCTCACTGCCTCCGAAACGGCGGCTGAAGGTGGCACTGTTACTTACACCGCTACTGTCGGCGCACCGGTGACTGGCTCGCCGGTCGTGGTAACCCTGGCCAACGGCCAGAACATCACCATCGCTGTGGGCCAAACCACCGGCACCGTGACCACCACCGCACCGAACGACGCACTCAACGGCCACGCGCCGTTGACCAACTCGATCACTGACGTGACGGGCGGCAACTACGAGAACCTGGTTGCCGATAAAACACCGGTTTCGACCAATGTCACCGACACCGTCGACACCACCAATTTGTCCCTGAGCGCGACCAACTCGGTGGCCGAGGGCGGTTCGATTGTTTACACCGCGACATTGACCAATGCCGCTGGCTCGCCAGTGACGGTGACTCTGTCGAACGGCGCGGTCATCACCATCGACGCTGGCAAAACCACTGGCACCGTGACTGTTCCGGCTCCGGCCGATGACGTTTACAAAGACGCCGGTTCCGTGCAGGCGACCATCACCAACGCCACTGGCGGCAACTTTGAGAACCTGGTGCCAAGCACCGTTCCAGCCGTTACCGAAGTCACTGACACCATCGACACCTCGACCGTCAAATTGACCGCTGATACTTCGGTGGCTGAGGGCGGCACGGTTACTTACACCGCCACCGTCGGCGCGCCAGTCACCGGCTCCCCGGTTGTCGTGACCCTGGCCAATGGTCAGAACATCACTATCGCCGTCGGCCAGACCACTGGCTCCGTCACCACCACTGCACCAAACGATGCACTCAACGGCCATGCGCCGCTGACCAACTCGATCACTGACGTGAGCGGCGGTAACTACGAAAACCTGGTTGCCGACAAGACTCCAGTCAGCACCACCGTGACCGACACCGTCGACACCACCAATCTGTCGCTCAGTGCGACCAACTCGGTGGCCGAGGGCGGTTCGATTGTTTACACCGCAACCCTGACCAATGCTGCTGGCTCGCCAGTGACGGTGACCCTGAGCAACGGTGCCGTAATCACTATCGACGCGGGCAAAACCACCGGCACCGTGACCGTTCCGGCTCCAGCTGACGACGTCTACAAAGACGCCGGCACTGTGCAGGCGACGATCACGAACGCCACTGGCGGCAACTTTGAGAACCTGGTGCCAAGCACCGTTCCAGCCGTTACCGAAGTGACCGACACCATTGACACGTCGACCGTCAAACTGACGGCCGATACCTCTGTCGCTGAAGGTGGCACGGTTACTTACACCGCTACTGTCGGTGCACCAGTGACCGGCTCGCCGGTTGTGGTAACCCTGGCTAACGGCCAAAACATCACCATCGCTGTTGGCCAAACCACCGGCAGCGTGACCACCACCGCACCGAACGACGCACTCAACGGCCACGCGCCGTTGACCAACTCGATCACTGACGTCAGCGGCGGTAACTACGAGAATCTGGTCGCTGACAAGACGCCGGTTTCGACCAACGTCACTGACACCGTCGACACCACCAATCTGTCGCTCAGTGCGACCAACTCGGTGGCCGAGGGCGGTTCGATTGTTTACACCGCCACCCTGACTAACCCGGCCGGCACTCCGGTGACCGTGACCTTGAGCAATGGCTCGGTGATCACCATCGACGCGGGCAAAACCACCGGCACCGTGACCGTCCCTGCTCCGGCCGATGACGTCTACAAAGACGCCGGCACTGTGCAGGCAACTATCACGAACGCTACCGGCGGCAATTTCGAGAACCTGGTGCCGAGCACTGTTCCTGCCGTGACCAGCGTTACTGACACCATCGACACGTCGACCGTCAAACTGACGGCTGATACCTCGGTCGCCGAGGGCGGTACTGTCACTTACACCGCCACCGTGGGTGCACCAGTGACTGGCTCGCCGGTCGTTGTAACCCTGGCCAACGGCCAGAACATCACCATCGCTGTGGGCCAGACCACCGGCACCGTGACCACCACTGCGCCGAACGATGCGCTGACCGGTCATGCACCGCTGACCAACTCGATCACTGACGTGACGGGCGGTAACTACGAGGACCTGGTTGCCGATAAAACACCGGTTTCGACTAATGTCACCGACACCGTCGACACCACCAATTTGTCCCTGAGCGCGACCAACTCGGTGGCCGAGGGCGGTTCGATTGTTTACACCGCGACATTGACCAATGCCGCTGGCTCGCCAGTGACGGTGACTCTGTCGAACGGCGCGGTCATCACCATCGAAGCTGGCAAAACCACCGGCACTGTGACCGTTCCAGCCCCGGCCGATGACGTCTACAAAGACGCCGGTTCCGTGCAGGCGACCATCACCAACGCCACTGGCGGCAACTTCGAGAACTTGGTGCCAAGCACCGTTCCAGCCGTTACCGAAGTTACCGACACCATTGACACGTCGACCGTCAAACTGACGGCCGATACCTCAGTCGCTGAAGGTGGCACCGTCACTTACACCGCTACCGTCGGCGCACCGGTCACCGGTTCGCCGGTCGTGGTGACCCTGGCCAACGGCCAGAACATCACCATTGCCGTCGGCCAGACCACCGGCAGCGTGACCACGACCGCACCGAACGACGCGCTGACCGGCCACGCGCCGCTGACCAACTCGATCACCAATGTGAGCGGCGGTAACTACGAAAATCTTGTGGCCGACAAGACGCCGGTCAGCACCAACGTCACTGACACCGTCGACACCACCAACCTGTCGCTCAGCGCCACAGGTACTGTGGCCGAGGGTGGTCAGATCACCTACACCGCCACCCTGACCAACGCTGCTGGCTCGCCAGTCACCGTGACCCTGAGCAACGGTGCCGTGATCACCATCGACGCCGGCAAAACCACGGGTACCGTGACCGTTCCAGCTCCAGCGGATGACGTCTACAAAGACGCCGGCTCCGTACAGGCCACCATCACCAAAGCTACCGGCGGCAACTTCGAGAGCCTGGTGCCAAGCACCGTTCCGGCCGTCACCAGCGTCACCGACACCATCGACACGTCGACCGTCAAACTGACCGCTGATACCTCGGTCGCTGAAGGTGGCACTGTCACTTACACCGCCACTGTCGGTGCGCCAGTCACCGGCTCGCCGGTCGTTGTGACCCTGGCCAACGGCCAGAACATCACCATCGCTGTTGGCCAGACCACTGGCAGCGTGACCACCACCGCACCTAACGATGCGCTGACTGGCCATGCACCGCTGACCAACTCGATCACCAACGTGACGGGCGGCAACTACGAGAATCTTGTGGCCGACAAGACGCCGGTCAGCACCAACGTGACCGACACCGTCGACACCACCAACCTGTCGCTCAGCGCCACCGGTTCGGTGGCCGAAGGTGGCCAGATCACCTACACCGCGACACTGACCAACGCCGCTGGCTCGCCAGTAACGGTGACCCTGTCGAACGGCGCGGTCATCACCATCGACGCGGGTAAAACCTCGGGCACCGTGACCGTTCCGGCTCCAGCTGACGACGTCTACAAAGACGCCGGTTCCGTGCAGGCAACCATCACCAACGCCACCGGTGGCAACTTCGAGAACCTGGTGCCGAGCACCGTTCCGGCCGTCACCAGCGTCACCGACACCATCGACACCACCACCGTGAAGCTGACTGCAACCGGTACGGCGGCCGAGGGCGGCAACGTCGTCTACACCGCCACCGTGGGTGCACCGGTCACCGGCTCGCCAGTCGTGGTGACCCTGGCTAACGGCCAAAACATCACCATCGCCGTCGGCCAGACCACCGGCACCGTGACCACCACCGCACCTAACGATGCGCTGACTGGCCATGCGCCGCTGACCAACTCGATCACCAATGTGAGCGGCGGTAACTACGAAAATCTTGTGGCCGACAAGACGCCGGTCAGCACCAACGTGACCGACACCGTCGACACCACCAACCTGTCGCTCAGCGCCACCGGTACCGTGGCCGAGGGCGGTTCGATTGTTTACACGGCGACGCTGACCAATGCTGCTGGTTCGCCGGTGACCGTGACCCTGTCGAACGGGGCCGTGATCACCATCGAAGCTGGCAAAACCACCGGCACCGTGACCGTTCCGGCTCCAGCTGACGACGTCTACAAAGACGCCGGCACTGTGCAGGCGACGATCACGAACGCCACTGGCGGCAACTTCGAAAACCTGGTGCCGAGCACCGTTCCGGCCATCACCAGCGTCACCGACACCATCGACACGTCGACCGTCAAACTGACCGCTGATACCTCGGTCGCTGAAGGTGGCACTGTTACCTACACCGCTACCGTCGGTGCGCCAGTCACTGGCTCGCCGGTCGTTGTAACTCTGGCCAATGGCCAGAACATCACCATTGCTGTTGGGCAGACTACCGGCAGCGTGACCACCACCGCACCGAACGATGCGCTGACTGGCCACGCACCGCTAACCAACTCGATCACCAACGTTACCGGCGGCAACTACGAGAATCTGGTCGCCGACAAGACGCCGGTTTCGACCAACGTCACTGACACTGTCGACACGACCAACCTGTCGCTCAGCGCCACAGGTACCGTGGCCGAGGGTGGTTCGATTGTTTACACGGCGACGCTGACCAATGCTGCTGGTTCGCCGGTGACCGTGACCCTGTCGAACGGGGCCGTGATCACCATCGATGCCGGTAAAACCACCGGCACCGTGACCGTTCCGGCTCCAGCTGACGACGTCTACAAAGACGCCGGCACTGTGCAGGCAACTATCACGAACGCCACTGGCGGCAACTTCGAGAATCTGGTGCCGAGCACCGCTCCGGCCGTCACCAGCGTCACCGACACCATCGACACGTCGACCGTCAAACTGACCGCTGATACCTCGGTCGCTGAAGGTGGCACTGTTACTTACACCGCTACCGTCGGTGCACCAGTGACTGGCTCGCCGGTCGTGGTAACTCTGGCCAACGGCCAAAACATCACCATCGCTGTGGGCCAGACCACCGGCACCGTGACCACCACCGCACCTAACGATGCGCTGACTGGCCATGCACCGCTGACCAACTCGATCACCAACGTGACGGGTGGCAACTTCGAGAATCTGGTTGCCGACAAGACGCCGGTTTCGACCAACGTCACTGATACCGTCGACACCACTAACCTGTCCCTGAGCGCGACCAACTCGGTGGCCGAGGGTGGTTCGATTGTTTACACGGCGACCCTGACCAACGCCGCTGGCTCGCCAGTGACCGTGACCCTGTCGAACGGTGCCGTAATCACCATCGACGCTGGCAAAACCACTGGCACCGTGACCGTTCCAGCCCCAGTCGACGACGTTTACAAAGACGCCGGCTCCGTACAGGCGACCATCACCAAAGCTACCGGCGGCAACTTCGAAAACCTGGTACCAAGCACCGCGCCTGCCGTGACCAGCGTCACCGACACCATCGACACCACCACTGTGAAGCTGACTGCCAGCGGTACGGCGGCCGAGGGCGGCAACGTCGTCTACACCGCCACCGTGGGTGCACCGGTCACCGGCTCGCCAGTGGTGGTAACTCTGGCCAACGGTCAGAACATCACCATTGGCGTCGGCCAGACCACCGGCTCCGTTACCACCACCGCACCGAACGATGCGCTGACCGGTCACGCACCGCTGACCAACTCGATCACCAACGTCACGGGCGGCAACTACGAGAACCTGGTCGCTGACAAGACTCCAGTCAGCACCACAGTGACCGACACCGTCGACACCACCAACCTGTCGCTCAGTGCGACCGGCTCGGTGGCCGAAGGCGGCCAGATCACCTACACCGCGACCCTGACCAACGCCGCTGGCTCGCCAGTCACGGTGACCCTGTCGAACGGCGCGGTCATCACTATCGACGCGGGCAAAACCTCGGGCACCGTGACGGTCCCCGCTCCGGCAGATGACGTCTACAAAGACGCCGGCTCCGTGCAGGCCACCATCAGCAAGGCTACCGGCGGCAACTTCGAAAACCTGGTGCCAAGCACCGTTCCGGCCGTGACCAGCGTCACCGACACCATCGACACCACCACCGTGAAGCTGACTGCCAGCGGTACGGCGGCCGAGGGCGGCAACGTCGTCTACACCGCCACCGTGGGTGCCCCGGTCACCGGCTCGCCAGTCGTGGTGACCCTGGCCAACGGCCAGAACATCACCATTGCCGTCGGCCAGACCACCGGTTCCGTGACCACCACCGCACCGAACGATGCGCTGACCGGTCATGCGCCACTGACCAACTCGATTACCAACGTGACGGGCGGCAACTACGAGAACCTGGTCGCTGACAAGACTCCAGTCAGCACCACCGTGACCGACACCGTCGACACCACCAACCTGTCGCTCAGCGCGACCGGCTCGGTGGCCGAAGGTGGCCAGATCACCTACACCGCGACCCTGACCAACGCCGCCGGCTCACCGCTTACCGTGACTCTGAGCAACGGTTCGGTGATCACCATCGACGCCGGCAAAACCACTGGCACCGTGACCGTTCCGGCACCGGCTGACGACGTCTACAAGGACGCCGGCACCGTGCAGGCGACGATCACCGGCACCAACGGCGGCAGTTTCGAAAACCTGGTGACCAGCAACACGCCAGCCGTGACCAATGTCACCGACACCGTCGACACCACCCAGGTCAGCATCACCGGCAGCACTTCGGTCACCGAAGGCCAGACCGCCAGCTACACCGTCAGCCTGACCCACCCGGCACAGACAGAAGTGACCCTGAAAATCGTCTACAGCGGCACCGCTGCCGACGGTTCGGACTTCACCGGCGTGTACACCGTGAAGATCCCGGCAGGCGCCAGCAGCGCGCAGTTCAACGTGGCGACCATCGATGACAAGATCACCGAAGGCACCGAGAACTTTGTGGTCAAGATCGATTCGGCCACCGGCGGCAACTTCGAGAACCTCGCGATCAGCAGCACCAATGGCAGCGTCAGCACCTCGATCATCGACAACGATGCGCCACCGGTCATCGACCTCGACGCCAACAACTCCAGCGGTGCCACCGGTGCCGACTACAAGGTGACCTTCACCGAAAACACTCCGGGCGCCGGTGTGTCGATTGCCGACACTGACCTGACGATCACCGATCCGGACAGTACGATGCTGACCGGTGCAACCATCGTCCTGACCAACCGTCAGGACGGCGATGCGCTGAACCTGGGCAACAGCGTCAACGGCATCAGCATCAATGCCAACAGCACCAACGGCACCGTGACCCTGACCCTGTCGGGCAACGCGACGCTGGCCGACTACATGCAGGCCATCAAGAACATCAGCTTCACCAACAGCAGCGAAAATCCGAGCACCGTGCCGCGGATCATCACCGTGACCGTGACCGATGGCGGCAACTACTCCAACACCGCGACCACCACGGTCAACGTGGTGGCGGTCAACGATGCGCCGGTTGCCGCACCGAGCAACGTCACCGGCACCGAAGACACCCCGCTGGTGCTTGGCTGGTCGACCTTTGGTGTGACCGACGTCGACAGCCCGGCCAGCAGCCTGGGCATCAAAATCACCCAGCTGCCAGGCGAAGGCAAACTGCAGTATCTGGATGGTTCGACCTGGAAAGACGTCGCCAACAACCAGACCTTCAGCAAGGCCGATATCGACGCCGGCAAGCTGCGCTTCCTGCCGGATGCCAACGAGTCGGGCGTCAACGGTTACGGCGGCACCGGCATGGGCAACAATCAGGCGGACTACGCGCAGATCAAGTTCCAGCCAACCGATGGCCAGTTGCTGGGCAACACCGGCACCGTGAAGATCGACATTACGCCGGTGGCGGATGCGCCGACCGTGAGCGTGGCTGACAACAGCGTGAAGTCCACCGGGCTGATCAAGGAAGTCTGGACCGGCTTGGCCGGCCTGGGCACCGACGGCAGCGGCGCGAACTCGACCACGCTGAAAAACGTCATCGATGGCGCCGGTACGCCGAACTCCAGCGGCACCGTGACCAACGTGCAGTCCGACGGCAGCGTGACCGCGGGTACCGCGTCGAAGACATCGGGCCTGATCTATCTGGAAGCCGGCAAGACCTACACCTTCAGCGGTACCGGTGACGACAGCCTGCTGGTGACCATCGGCGGCAAGAACGTGGCGGCGACCACGTGGGGCGCGGGTGGCAACCTCAATGGTTCGTTCACCCCGACCACCAGCGGCTACTACACCCTGGACATCTACCACCACAACCAGAGCGGCCCGGGCAGCTACGACGTCAACCTGTCGGTCAACGGCAGCACGCCGATCGACCTGAGCAGTGCCGGCGTGCCGCTGTACACCGGCGTCACCGACCTGGTGAACTCCGGCGTGACCGTTTCCGATCTGCACGGCAGCAACGGCGAAGGCTATTACGACGGCTACAAACTCAACACCGGCGCCGAAGGCACTACGGTGAAACTGTCGGCGGTCACCACCGCCCTGACCGACACCGACGGCTCGGAAACCCTGAGCGTGAAGATCAGTGGCGCGCCGGTCGGCTCGGTGCTGAGCGACGGTGCCGGCCACAGCTTCACCGTCACTGCGACCAGCGGCGATGCCAACGTCACCGGCTGGAACCTCGGCAGCCTCACCGTGACCCCGCCGACCTACTACAACGGCCAGTTCAACCTGACCGTGACCTCGACCTCCACCGAGGCCGTGGGCGGATCGGCCAGCAGCACCGCGACCATTCCGGTCACCGTAGTGCCGGCGGTCTACACTGCGTCGGTCGCCACTTCCGGCGATGACACCTTCAACGGCACCGACGGCAACGACATCATGGTCGCCGACATCGGCGGCCTGACCGTGGTGCCGGGCACCAACTACAACATCGCGTTCATGGTCGACAGCTCGGGCAGCATGAGCGCTTCGTCGATCAGCGCGGCCAAGGACTCGCTGACCTCGGTGTTCAACACCCTCAAGCAAAGCATGGGCGGCAGCAACTCGGGGACGGTGAACATCTTCCTGGCGGACTTCGATACCCAGGTCAACAAGTCGGTGTCGGTGAACCTCAACGACCCGAACGCGCTGACCAAGCTCAAGGCCGTGCTGGACTCGATGGCGTCCGGCGGCGGTACCAACTACGAGGACGTGTTCAAGACCACGGCCAACTTCTTCCAGAGCGCGGAAGCCGTGGCCAACACCGGTGCGAAGAACCTCACGTACTTCATCACCGACGGCCAGCCGACCTACTACCAGAACGGCGAGCAGACCAACCCGACGCTGTACGGCAACGTCAAACTCGATGACGTGGTGAAAACCAGCAACTACAAACTGGGTGATACCTTCAGCACCACTCTCGACAGCACCCACACGCTGAGTATCAACAGTGCTGGCACCGTTACACTGAAAACCTACAGTTCCTGGTGGGGTTGGAGCAGCAGCAACCTGGGCACCATCCACGCCCAGGGTGACGGCACTTACGAGTTGTCGAGCCTGGCCGGCAGCGGTAGCAGTACCGATTCGTCGACCACCTCCAACTCCAACAGCAGCTTCGCTTTGCTCAGCGGACTGTCGAACGTCGAAGCCATCGGCCTCAACAGCGGTGTCAGCCTCAACGACCTGAAACCCTACGACTCGGACAAGACGCCACAGACCAACATCGATCCGAAGGACCTGGCCAACTCGATCATCGGCCATACCGAAGCGACGATGCCGGGCAACGACACCGTCAGCGGTGGCGACGGCAACGACATCCTGTTCGGCGACCTGGTGAGCTTCAACGGCATTGCCGGCGAGGGTTACCAGGCGATGCAGGCGTTCGTCGCGCAGCAGACCGGCACCGATGTCAGCAAGGTCACCACCAGCAATGTGCACCAGTACATCACCGAGCACTATCAGGCGTTCGATGTGTCCGGCGCGCATGACGGCAACGACACGCTGCTCGGCGGCGCGGGCAATGACATCCTCTTCGGCTCGGGCGGCAACGACCTGCTCGATGGCGGCAAAGGCAATGACATCCTGCTCGGCGGCACCGGCAACGACACGCTGATCGGCGGCCAGGGCAATGACATCCTGATCGGTGGTTCGGGCGCCGACACCTTCGTCTGGAAGGCGGGCGACACCGGCAACGACGTGATC
This sequence comes from Pseudomonas sp. efr-133-TYG-5, assembly GCF_030209175.1. Taxonomy (GTDB): domain Bacteria; phylum Pseudomonadota; class Gammaproteobacteria; order Pseudomonadales; family Pseudomonadaceae; genus Aquipseudomonas. The sequence goes on from NZ_JARVSM010000011.1 coordinate 17,787, forward strand.
AAGGACTTCAACGCCAGCGAAGGCGACCGCATCGACCTGCGTGACCTGTTGCAGGGCGAGACCGGTAGCACCATCGACAACTTCCTGAAGATCTCCACGGTCGACGGCGTGTCGTCGCTGCAGGTCAGCTCGGCCGGCAAGTTCAACTCCGGCGATGCCGCCGCGGCGACGCCAGACGTGACGATCAAACTGGAAGGCAACAACTGGTCGACGGCCAACATTCACAACCTGATTGCCGGCAGCGATCCGACCATCAAGGTCGACCACAACAACAGCTGATGCGTGAACCACGGCCGCCCCAATGGGGCGGCCGTCACGTTTGCCTGCACGCTGGCGGTGACGATTTCGTCGGCGCACCGCATACTCGCGCACAGTTGGCTATGCTGCTGACAGCATGACGCTGGTCCATTTCCGAGGGATGCTCAATGTTTTACGTGCAACGCGATGCGCAGGGTCAGTTGATTCGCGTGGAAGCCGCGGCCTATGCCGAGGCCACGGAAACGCTGCCCGCCGACCACCATGAAATCCAGGCCTGGTACGCCAACGAAGCCGTGGAGAACAGCCTCAAGCAGCTCAAGCAGAGCGACTTCGAGATGATCCGGGTACTCGACGACCTGATTCAGGTGCTGACCCAGAAAGGCGTGATCCGCGTCACCGACCTGCCGCCGGCAGCCCAGGCCAAGCTGATGGACCGGACCCAGGCGCGGGAAGCGCTGGGCGGGTTGAGCCAGTTGATCGACGAGGATGAAGGCGGGTTGATCTGATCGGCCTGTAAGTCGATCGATTTGATCGTTGCCACGTCGAACCGTCCGCGTGGGAATGCCGCCGGTGACGCTGCGCGTCATAACACTCCGATGGCGTGACTGAAACGCAGAGCGTCCCTTTATGCCTTCCCACGCAGACGGTTCGACGCCTCGACGTGGGAACGATCATCTGGCACTGCATTATTTCCAGGGCTTGGGCTCGCCAAACAGCTGCCCCTGAACCCCATACAAGCCCATCTCGCGAATCACCGACAACTCCCCTTGCGTCTCGACCCGCTCGGCAATCAACGGCAGGTCGATGCTGTGCGCCGCCCGCTGGATCGCCTCGATGAACAGGCGCTTGTCGCTTTCCTGATCGATCGAGCGAATGTAGCTGCCGTCGATCTTCAGGTACGCCAGGCCCAGGCGCGCCAGATTGCCGATCATGCTGAAACGCCCGCCGAAGCGTTGCAGGCTCAGCGAGAAGCCCAGCTCGCGCAGGCGCCGGGTCAACTGCTCGAGCACCGCTTGCTCCGGCAGTTGCTCCTCACCGATTTCCAGGGTCAGGCGCGGACCGAGGTTGGAATGGGCCCGCAGAATCTCGAAGACTTTGTTCAGCGCCTGCGGATCGGCCAGGGTCGCCGAGGACAGGTTCAGCGCCAGCGATTCTTCGTGACCGGCCATTTGCGCCAGTACCCGCTCGAGCATCAGCCGATCCAGGCGCGCGGTCCAGCCAAAACGCTCCAGCCACGGCAGGAAGCGCCCGGCGGGAATGGTCTGGCCCTGCTCGTCGAGCAAGCGCGACAGCACTTTGTAATGCAGCACCAGTTGCGTGTCCTGGGCGGCCACCACCGGCTGGAAGAACAGCTCGAAGCGCTGCTGCGTCAACGCCTGATCGAGCAGGCGATGCCAGGCGTGGTGATCGTCGCCGACCTCCGCCACCAGACTCTGATCGAGGCAGGCCCAGTTCTGCTCGCCCTGCCCTTCGGCCTGGGCCAGGGCCTGGTCGCCGAGGCTGAGCACGGCTTGCGGCGAATCGCCATGCGCGAACGGCGCCAGGCCGATCGAGGCAACGGCGGCCACGTCGGTGGCGCCCGTGGCGTGCAGGCTGCTCAGGGCGCTGTCGAGGTTCTGCGCCAGTTGCAGGGCTTCCTCGCGCACCAGCCCCGGCGCCAGCACGGCAAATTCGCCGCCGCGGATGCGCGTCACCAGATTTTGCGTTTCCGGGTACTTGGCGCACTCGCGGGACAGTTGTTCGCCCACGGCTTTGAGCAATTCATCGGTGCGCTGGCCGCCCAGGCGCTGGTTGAGACCGGCCAGGTCCTTGACCCGCAACAGCAGCAGGTAACCGGAGCTGGCCTGCTCCGGGTTGCTCACCCGGGCGTTGAGTTGCATCTCGAAATAGCGGCGGTTGGCCAACCCGGTGAGGTTGTCCTGATAGGACTCGGCGCGCAGTTTTTCACTGCGCTCGGCCTGCTCCTGGAACAGCGCCTTGAGCTTCTCCACCATCTGGTTCATGGCCAGCACCACACGGCGCAATTCCGGGGTGCGCGGCAGCTCCGGCAGGCTGAGGAATTCGCGGCGGGCGATCGCATGGGATTGCTTGACCATGTAGTCCAGCGGCTTCAACTGCCGGCGCAGCAACAGCGCACCGAGCACCGCACTCACCGCGCCGCAGAGCAGCAGCCAGCCGAGGCTGCCCAGCGCGCTCTGCCAGAGCTTGGCGAGGGCGAACATCGGGTGGCTGACCACCTCGACCCGCGCCGCCTGCTCCCAGCCACGACTGACCAGTGCGTCGCCACCGGCCGGTTCCAGGCCGATCAGTTTGACGAACCACTCCGGCACGTTGCTGACTGCCGGAATGCCGTTGCGCTCGACGATGGTCTGGTCGGTCTTGAGGTCCACCACACGGATGCTCGCGTAGTAGCCGCTGTCGAAAATCGAGCTGACCAGCAGCTCGACCATCGCCGGGTCGTCGATGTTCGGGGTCAGCGACAGCGCCAGCGCCGTGGCGGCGTCCTGGGCGTGGGAGCGCAACTGGTTGACGTACTGGGTGCGCGAACTCTCCAGACTGACCATGAAGCTGCCGGTGAAGGCGACCACCAGGAACAGACAGATTGCGATCAACAGCTGTTTGAACAAAGACATCTGAGCGCGTGCTCCTAGTTAGTCGTCTCGACCGGGAAACCTTCGGCCTGCATTTTCTTCAGCACATCCTGCCAGCGTGACAGGCGTTTGGTGTCACCGACCTTCTTGTTGCCCTTGGCCCCCGGCAGGTACAGACCTTCGGCATTGAAAGAGTAGACCGGCAGCAAATCGGTTCGCTGGGACGCAGGCTGAATCGGATCGATCAGACTGTCGAGCACCAGCGGCATGGCATCGGGACTGGAATAGTAAGTCAGGACCATGTGCGCGCGGTTCTGGCGCAGGGCCTTGACGTAGGTGATGCGTAACTTGTCACTGGCCACGCCGAGGTGGCGCAGGCTGAAATACTTGGCGATGGCGTAGTCTTCGCAGTCGCCGGCGCCCTTCCACAGCGCCTCGATCGGGGTTTCCCAGTAATCGACTTCGTGCCACAGGTCGATGTCTTCGACGTAGCGCATCTGTTTATTGAAGAACAGGTTCACCACCTTGAGCTTGTCCATCTCGCTGACCTGCTTCTGCGTGGCCAGCAGATTCTGCCAGGCATCGATGCGCTGCTGCCCGGCGCCCAGCGGCCCGTACAGCGCCGTGGCCTTGCGGCTGATCGCGGAAAAATCCCAATCGGCATGCAGGCCGCCCAGCATGACGCCGGCCAGCAGCAGTGCGCAGCCGAGCCAGCGCACAGTCCGTGGGATCGCGAATCGTACCGCCAATGCAAGGCATCCAGGGGCAGGGAAGGAAAGCGTTTGATGGTGAAGGTTAGCCCAGCAAAAAACAATGGCACCATGAGATCATCGGCCGCGCGCTAAACTGCGAGGTGACGGGTTCCTCTACACGGTTTGACAACCTGTAGAGCAATCACTAGTGTCCTTTGGATCCAAATTCCGTAGTCAACAGGGTGTGCAGTTGTGACCCAGAAGCCCAAGCCACTCCACAGCATCAAAGTCGACGGCCCGATCCCCGCGCACCTGGCGCGCTCGGTCATCGAAGAAACCCTGCGCTCGGCGATCCTCGACGGGCGCCTGCCCTGCGGCACCGCCGTGCGTCAGCAAGACCTCGCGGACCTGTTCGGTGTCAGCCGCATGCCGGTCCGCGAAGCCTTGCGCCAACTGGAGGCACAGGGCCTGCTGAACGTGGTGGCGCACAAGGGCGCGGTGGTCGCGCCACTGATCCAGGGCGATGCTGCGGAAACCTACGAGCTGCGCATCCTGCTCGAATCCGAGGCGCTGCGCCAGTCGATCCCGTTGCTCACCAGTGCCGATCACGAACGCGCGGCCGGCTACATCGAGGAGCTCGAAGCCGAGCACAACTACACCGAGATCGGCCGGCTCAACCGGCTGTTCCACATGGCTCTCTATGCCAAGGCCAGCAACGGCCGCCTGCTGCGGCTGGTGGAAGACGGCCTGAACGAGGAAGAACGTTTCCTGCGTTTCAACCTGGAAGCCATGGGCCTGGGCAAACTGTCCCAGGACGATCACCGGGCGCTGTTGCAGGCTGTCCGCGAGCGTGATGTCGCCCACGCGGTACAACTGCTCGAAAATCACCTCAACCGCGGCGTCGAAGTCATCACCCGGTACCTCGCCAGTGCCAGCGGGCAAAGTCGCAAAAACGCGCATTGAGTCGCCTGCCGGGCAACGCTCCTGCCGTGCCCGGCGAATAACCCTCTTACAAATCCTCCCCCCGGCCCCGGCGATTTGCCGTGGCACATCCACACCAGCGCTCTAACCTCCCTGTGCCCCGAACAGCCGGCCATTGGCAGCCCGCGCAGGCGTTTCGACCATAGCCGCGGCGCCGATTTACGCGCACCCTTGGACGGCCAACCCCATTAAGAACGGGTGACGCACCGCTCCGGCGGAGCAGTCCCCGCACCAGGAACCTACGGAAGGAGTCTTGTCACGGGAAAAGGAAGGAACGCCGCCGTTCCAGGCCAACTTCATCCCCGCAAATCATTTCAATTACTTAATTAGAAAGTTGCTTCGAGTGAGGCATTCACTCTTATTATCCAATTTTGGTGATTAATTACCGAAAGGAGCAACTACGCCCAAATAAAACTTGCTCGACAAGTTTTATCAGCCCAACTCATCCGCGAAAAACAAACAACTTAAAATAATTAAAAATTACACTTGTTAAGTTGTTTTGCGATGTATTAGTTTTTCTTCGCCGAGTTTGGATCCGCACTGCCAGGCCGGCGCAACCAGACAGACTGGCCCCGAGCGCGATGTTTCAGCTGTGCGCTGCCGTCCGGGCCATTCAATCCATTGCCAACTTTCATCGCAATCGAATGAGGCTATCGCTCGCCTGAAGAAAGTTATCCAGCGTTGTTAGCCGATGTTAACGAATCCCGATATCCCTATAAGCCAGAGGCTCGCCAATATGCCAACCAAACAACAACTTGCCTTGAAGAAAGCCGAACTCAGCGTTCATCCGATCTTTGCCGAAATCGACTCGCTGTCGGTACTGCGCCGGTTCATGGAGTCGCATGTCTTCGCCGTGTGGGACTTCATGTCGCTGACCAAACGTCTGCAACAGGAACTGACCTGCACCCGGCTGCCGTGGTTGCCGCCGCGAGATCCGCACGCCGCGCGCCTGATCAATGAAATCGTCCTCGGCGAGGAGTCGGATGATCGACTGTCTCATGGGCATTACAGCCACTTCGAGCTGTACCTGGATGCGATGCGTGAAATCGGTGCGAGCACAGCGGCGGTGGAACGCTTCGTCGCGCTGCAACAGGAAGGCGTGAGTTACGACGTGGCCCTGCAGAGCGTCGACGTTGACCCGGCCGCCGCGCGCTTCGTCCGCGACACATTGCACACGGCGCTGAATGCGCCGGGCCACTGCGTAGCGGCGGCATTCCTGCATGGCCGCGAGAGCGTCATTCCGGACATGTTCCAGCGCATGCTCGATGCCTGGGGTATCGGCGTCGAACAGGCGCCCACCTTCCGTTACTACCTGCAGCGCCACATCGAAGTCGACTCCGAAGACCATGGCCCGGCCGCGGAAAATCTCCTTGAGCGCCTGGTCGGTGGCGACCCGCAACGCGAGGCCGAAGTCTACGCCAGTGCCGTCGCCGCCGTGGAAAGCCGCATCGCCCTGTGGGACGGCCTGCGCCTGAGCATGCGTGAAGCACTGGTGGAGGTGGCCGAATGAACGCCGCCGATTACCAGTCCTTCGCTGACGCCTGGGAAAGCCGCGCAACCATCCGCACTCGCCCGCGCCGGGTGCTGGAGGACGACGCCCGGCTGATCTATCCGCTGAGCCGGCAACCGCTGGTGCTCAGCGAAACTTTCCTGCGCGAATGCCCGCAACAACGCGACTTCGCCCTGGTGCAGACGCTGTACAAGTTCATCAACGACGTGGTGATTTTCGAGACCGAAATCGTCGACAAGACCGCCCGCAGCATCGCCAAGAACCGCTTCGCGGTGAGCTTCCCGTTCGCCTGCCGCTACGACGCCATGACCGTGGTGGTAGACGAGGATTACCACGCGCTGGTGGCGATGGATTTCATGCAGCAGACCGTGGCCATGACCGGTATCGCGCCGATCGAACTGCCCGCTGAAATCGAGCTGAGCCGGGCGATTCCGGCCGCTGTCGGCCTGGCACCGGAGCACCTGCGCAGCGCCGTCGAACTGATCTGCGTGGCCATCGCCGAGAACACTGTGACCGGCGATGTCGCGGCGTTCGCCCGGGACGACACGGTCAAGCCATCGATCAAGGGCCTGATGGCCGATCACTTGCTCGACGAGGGCCGGCATTCGAGCTTCTGGGCGCGGATGGTGCGCATCTACTGGCACACCGCGAGCGATGCCGATCGCCAGTGCATCGCCGACATCCTCCCGGTGTTCATCGGCCATTACCTGACCAATGACATCCAGAAAGCTTTCGACCTGCGCCTGATCGACGCCCTGCCGGTCAACGACGCCACGCGCCGTGCGCTCAAGGACGAGATGGCCGGGCTGGCCTTCCCGATCAATCGCCACCACCCGCTGGTGGCCAACATCGTGCGTTTTTTCCACAACAGTTCGCTGCTCGACACGCCCTGCGTGCAGCACGCGCTGCGCGACTACCTGGTTTGATGAGGAGGCTGACATGAGACGGCTCGACATTTTGCTGATCGGCGCCAGCCAGGCCCTGACCGACCTGGCGCAGGAACTCGAACAACACGGTCACGCCTTGATGCGCAGCGGCGCCGCGCAATCGAGCGTGGATCTGATCATCGACGATGGCTTCATCGGCGCCGGCGATTTCTGCGCCATCCCCCACCTGCATCTGCGCCTGGGTATCGGTGCACCGAGCAGTGCCGGTCTGCCGACCCTCGACCTGCTGTGTTTTCTCGGCTCGTCACTGATCAGCCGCGTGCCGATTGGCGATGAGCCGTCCGGCAACGGCCAGGCGCTGCGTCAGCGGGTGCTGACGCACGTGGTTGACGAAGTCGCGTTGCTGGTCAGCCGCTTCTCCCGCGATGGCGAGTATTTCCAGCAGGCAACGCCGGTCACCGCACCGGACTTCGAACAGGTGGAAGACCTGGGCTTTCTCGACAGCCTGGCCTACGTCCATCGTCTCAACGCCACGGCGCATCCGGTGTTGTTGCAACAGGCGCAGACCCCGCTGATCGAACGCCTGCAACGCAGCCTGATCGAGCACGCCGAGCGACCGGCGCTGCACCTGGCCGAGCAATCGATCAGCTATCGCCAGTTGCACGCGCACAGCCGGGCGATCCAGCAACGTCTGCAGCCACTGCTCGAGCAGCATCCGCAGCCGTGGGTGGTCGGCATTTGCCAAGGGAAAAGCCCGGCGCTGTTCGCCTCGATTCTGGCGGTGCTCGGTAGTGGCGCGGTGTATCTGCCGCTGGAACCGAGCCATCCGCTGCAGCGCCAGCAATACATCCTGCACAACGCCGGCGCGGTGTTGTTGCTGCACGACGGCGAGCACCCGCTCGGCGAATCGATGGCCGGGCTGGATGTCAGTCGCATCGACAGTGCCGACGTCGATCTCGGCCAACCGCTGATGCAACGGCGCCCACGGCTCGACGCACCGTGCATGGCGCTCTACACCTCGGGCACCACGGGTCATCCGAAGGGTGTCCTGCTGAGTCAGGCGAACCTCGCGCACTTCACCGCGTGGTACGCCGATTACGTGCAGTTGCGCGCTGCAAGTCGGGTCTTGCAGTTCTCTTCGTTGAGCTTCGATTCCTCGCTGATCGATATCTTCCCAACCCTGCTCGAAGGCGCCGAGCTGGTCGTGCCCGACGACACTCAGCGCCGTGACCCGCTGCAACTGGTGGCGTTGATCCGCCGCCGGCAACTGAGCCACGCGTTCCTGCCGCCGGCACTGCTGAGCATCCTGCCCCTGGAGCAACTGCACGGCGTCGAGGTGATGACCGGCGGTGATGTCTGCGAGCCCTACGTCATCGAACAACTGACCCGCCAGGGCAAGCTGCACAACCTCTACGGCCCGACCGAGGCCACCGTGCTGATCACCGCCCGGCAACTCAAGCCCGGCGACAGCAACCGCACCCTTGGCGCGCCGATTGCCAACAGTCAGGTGCTGATTCTCGACGACGATCTGCAACCGGTGCCGCAGCACACCGTCGGCGAACTGTTCATCGTCGGCCCCGGCGTGTGCCTGGGCTATCTGAACAATCCGCAGCAGACCGCCGAACGCTACCTGACCCTGCAACTGCCGCACGGCCAGTCGCTGCGCGCCTACCGCAGCGGCGACATGGCCAAGTGGGGCGAGCACGGTATCGAGCTGTGCGGGCGGCGCGACAATCAGGTCAAGATCCGGGGTTTCCGCGTCGAGCCGGAAGAGATCGAGCGTTGCCTGCGCGAGAGCCAGTTGTACCGTCAGGTGGCGGTGGTGATCGACAGCCAGCGGCGGATCCTGGCGTTTCTCGCCCAGCCGCAAGCAGATACCGCGCGCGATGGGCTCAAGGCCCACGCCCGGCAGTTCCTGCCGGACTACATGCAGCCGGTGGCCTGGACCGAATTGCCCAGCATGCCCTTCGCCAGCAACGGCAAGGTCGACCGCAAGGCCTTGCTCGAACTGCCGGTCAGCGTGCAGGACAGCGGCCCCAAATGCCTGCCGGCGAATGCCGACGAAGCGCTGCTGCTGGAGATCTGGGCGGAACTGCTGGAGCTGCCGGGCAGTGACATTTCCACCGACGAAAGCTTCTTCAACCTCGGTGGGCATTCGATCCTGCTGTCGCGGATGCTGCTGCGCCTGCGCGAAGAATTCGGCCGCAGCATTTCGATCAATCGCTTCATCGAACTGCCGACCATCAGCAAACTCGCCACCCTGGTGCGCGGCACCGACGACAGCGCCGTGCTCAGCGCCCAGGCCCTGGCCGACGCCGAGCGGCCACTGACCATCGAGGCGTTGCCGATCAGCCGCATGGGCGATGTGCACAAGGTCATCGTCACCGGCGCCAACAGCTTCGTCGGCGTGCACATCGTCGAGGCGCTGCTCGGTTGGGGCGCCAGCGAAGTGGCGTGTCTGGTGCGCGACGGCGGCACGCAGACAGCCGCACAACGCTTCGCCCAGGCGTTGCGCGACAACCGCCTCGAGCACCTGGACCTGAGCCGGGTGCGGGTCTACGCCGCCGACATCAGCCGCCCGCAACTGGGGCTCGCCGACGCCGATTACCAGCGCCTCGATCAACAGTTCGGGGCGCTGGTGCACAACGCCGCCAACGTCAATCACGTGCTCGATTACGAGTCGCTGGCGGCGGACAACGTCGAGCCGATTTTCGAGCTGCTGCGCCTGTGCGAAGGGCGCAGCAAGAAGATCTTCAACTTCGTCTCGACGCTGTCGGCTTCCAGCACCGTGGACGATCAGGGCCGCGTGCTGGAATTGCCCGCCGCGCCGACCCCGCCGATCTACATCCGCAATGGCTACAACCTGTCGAAATGGGTCGGCGAACGCATCCTCGAACGGGCGCGGGCACACGGCGTGCGGGTCAATCTGTATCGGCCCGGCAACATCAGCTTCAACAGCCTCAGCGGGGTCTGCCAGCCACACAAGAACCGCTTGATGCTGATGCTCAAGGGCTCGATCCAGCTCGGACAGGTGCCGGCCTTCGCGCTGAATTTCGACCTGATGCCGGTGGACTTCCTCGCCCGCTTCATCGCTTTCCACGCCAGCCGTTACGCGCCGGAACAAGCGGTGTTCAACCTGCACAACCCCGAACCCCTGAGCTGGGACGCCTACGTCGCCTCGTTCCGCGAAACCGGCCGCGAGTTCTCCCTGGTCAGCGTCGCCGACTGGCAGCAGCAACTGGGCCGGGTCGATGCCGACAACGCGCTGTTCGGCGTGCTCGGGTTCTACCTCAACGGCTTTGAGGAAGACATCGGCGACATCTCCCTGATCGGTCACGCCAATGCCCAGGCCGGCGTCCGGCAAATGGGCGCGCATTACCCGGAAAAATCCGCGGCGCTGCTGCGTCGCGGCTGCGACTACCTGAAAGAAATCAACTTCATCTGAACCAGGCAAACCCAACCAAGGAGCAACACCATGAGCAATCTGCAACCCGACACCCTGATCAAAAACCCGCAAGGCTGCCACGTCGTGTCGTCGGTGGAAGTGCCCGCGCCAGCCGCGCAGGTCTGGGCGGTGGTCGGCAACTTTGGCGGCTTCGAGCGCTTCATTCCGGCGCTGTCGCACATCGAAATGACCGGCGAAGGCGTGTCTTCGCTGCGCAAGAAATTCTTCAAGGACGGCAACGTGGTGGTCGAGCAACTCAACTCCCGCGACGACCAGGCACTGAGCATGACCTGGACCACGATCTACAACACCCTGGGCGTGGCCAATCTGTGGGCGGCGATGCATGTGCAATCGCTGGGGACGGGGAAGGCGCGGGCGACCTGGACGATCATTGCCGAGCCGGCTTCAGGTGGGGAAGAGGCCCTGCCGGGGTTCAAGGACTTCGTGCAGGGCTTTGCCGATGATGCGATGGGCAATGTGCTGAAGCTGTTTGTGTAACGCGTCGTTCAGGTGGTGATTGCACCACCGCGTTCGCTGGCAAGCCAGCTCCCACAGGTTCCAGGTCGGTCACAGATGTTGTGTTCGCCAGAAATCCTGTGGGAGCGGGCTTGCCCGCGATGAACGATAACGCGGTCTGCTGGACGTCAGATCTTGAAGCTGTCGACCAGTTGCTTCAAGCGGTTGGCCTGCTGCGACAACGCATCGCAATCCTTCAACGTTTCGTTGAGGTTGGCCACGCTCTGCTGGTTCAGCAGGTTGATCTGGTTGACGTCGACGTTGAGGGTTTCCACCACGGCGGTCTGCTCTTCGGTCGCTGCCGCCACCGACTGGTTCATGCCATCGATTTCGCCAATGCGCTGGGTCACGCTGACCAGCCGCAGGCCGGCCTGATTGGCCACTTCCACACTCTGCTCACTGGACGCCTGACTGGCGTTCATGGTGCTCACCGCCTCGCGCGAACCGACCTGCAGCGACGTGATCATTTTGTGGATCTCTTCCGCCGATTCCTGGGTGCGATGGGCCAGGTTGCGCACTTCGTCCGCGACCACGGCAAAACCGCGCCCGGCCTCACCGGCACGCGCCGCTTCGATGGCCGCGTTGAGCGCCAGCAGGTTGGTCTGCTGCGAGATGCCTTTGATCACATCGAGAATGTGCCCGATGTTGTCGGTGCTGGCGTTCAGGGTTTCGATCTGCGTGCACGACAGGCTGATCTTCTGCGACAGCTCGGTCATCGCCTGAATGGTCTGCTCGACCACCTGGCGCCCGTCATCGGCCTGCTCGCTGGCACCGCTGGCGTGTTGCGAGGCATCGGCGGCGTTGCGGGCGATCTCCTGGGTCGCGGCACCCAGCTGGTTGATCGCGGCGGCGACGCTGTTGGTGCGCGCGCTTTGCTCGTCGGAGCCGACGATCGAAGCGTTGGACGACACCATCACCCGTTGCGACAGATCGTGCACCTGGCGCGTCGCCGAGGACACTTCGCAGATCGACGCGTGAATGCGCTCGACGAACTGGTTGAACGAGCTGCCCAGCTCACCGAATTCGTCTTTGCTTTCCACCACCAGACGCCGGGTCAGGTCACCTTCGCCCTGGGCAATGTCCTGCATTGCCCGGCCCATGGTGATCAGCGGACGCATCAGTACGGTGATCAGCAGGCTGAGGAACACCGCAATCGCCGCTACCGCAACGAACATGGCGATCAGCGCGGAAGTGCGGAATTGGCTGAGGGCAGCGTAGGCCTTGGCGCGATCGATCGACAGACCGATGTACCACTCGGCATTCGGCAAGCCGCTGACCGGGGTGAACGACAGGATGCGTTCCTGGCCGTTGAGCACCACGTTCTGGTTGCCCTTCTCGATGCGCACGCTGGCGTTCGGGTAGATGTCCTTGAGGTTTTTCATCACCTGGTCCTTGTCCGGGCTGACGATCACCTGACCGTCGCCGCTGACCAGGAATGCATGGCCGAGGCCACCGAAGTCCACCGAGTTGATGATCTTCACCAGGGTTTCCAGGCTCAGGTCGCCGCCGACCACGCCGAGCAGCTCACCGTCCTTTTTCACCGGCATGGCGATGGTCACCACCAGACCACCCACCGCCGCCATGTAGGGCGGGGTCAGCATGGTCTTGTCAGCGGCTACCGCCTGCTTGTACCAGGGACGCTGACGCGGATCGTAGCCGTCCGGCATCTTCGCGTCCGGGCGCTGGGTGAACACGCCGTTGGCCTGACCGACGTAGGTGAACTGGAAATTGGAGGTGAACGCCGGTTGATCGACCAGCCCCGGCAGGTCGGCATTTTTGCCTTGGTGGGCGACGTTCTGCGCGAGGTTTTCCAGGACCAGGATGCGCCCGCTCATCCAGTTCTGCACGCTGCTGGCGGTGAGATCACCGGCCTGCTGGACGGAGGACTGGAGATTCTGGCCGATGGTATTTCGCTGCAGATAGTCGTTGTACAAGGTGAACAGCGCGAACGCCAGGACCACGACGCCCGAGGCGGCCAACAGGATTTTATGGCTGAACTTGAGATTCATTTCATGGGACTTCTTATGCCAAAAGTGGGGATGCGTTCCGGATGCAACATTCCATGTAACAGCGCAGGCAGCGTTTCTTCAGGCTGCTCTACTTTGGTGCACGCATGTCTCACCAGTCTGTCGGCACGCGGGCAGGAAATCTTAGCGCCGCACCACAAATGCATGGCTTTTCTCGCCGATTCCCGCCGAACGGCGTACTAGAGCGGTCGCCGCAGAGTTTTTTGTGACGGTTGTGCCGGCGGCGGTTGCAAATTACGTAACCCTTGATGACAATGCGACTAATTATCATTTGTGACGTTCGGGCTGACGCGTTGATGTCCTCACCTGAGTTGGCTGTACAGGCGCTTTACCTTAGTCATCACGGCTGGCTCAACGCCTGGCTGCGCGCACGCCTGGGCAATGCCGCCGATGCCGCGGATCTGGCCCAGGACACCTTCGTGCGCCTGTTGCAGCGCAGCGAACGCCCCGAGCTCAAGGCGCCCCGCGCGTTCCTGCGGACCATCGCCCGTGGCCTGGTCATCGACCATTGGCGGCGCGAAGAAATCGAACGCGCCTATCTGCAAGCCATTGCCCATCTGCCCGAAGCCGAAACTCCGGGCGCGGAAACCCGCGCGCTGGTAATCGAACTGTTGGAAGGCATCGCGCGCATGCTTGAAGGGCTGAAGCCGAAAGTGCGTCAGGCGTTTCTGCTGGCGCAGTGCGAAGGTTTGACGCACAAACAGATCGCCGCGCAAATGGGCCTGTCCCTGCGCTCGGTGGAACGTTATGTCGCCGATGCGCTGTACCACTGCTACATGCTGCGGTACGCCGACTGATGCCGGTGGATAATCTCGCGCTCGGGCGCCGCAGCGAGCCCCGCCAGCAAGTGGTCAAACAGGCGATTCACTGGCTGCTGCGCCTGCGTAACCACCACGACAATCCACGCCTGCATCGCCAGTGCGAACAATGGCGCGCCGCGCACCATGAGCACGAACTGGCCTGGCAACGCGTGCAGACACTGCAGGCGGAATTGACCCACAACCTGCGAGCCGTGCCCGGCGCGCAGGTGGCGCTGCAGACTCTGGAAAACAGCGCCCAGGGGCTGGGCCGGCGTCAGGCCTTGAAACTGTTGTCCGGCGCGCTGCTGGCAGGCTCCGCCGCGTGGCTGGCCAAGGATACGGCCAGTTGGCAGCAGTGGAGCGCCGACTACGCTACCGCGACCGGTGAACGCCGTGCCTTCCAGTTGCCCGACGGCACCCGCCTGGAGCTCAACACCGCCAGCGCGGTGGATCTCGACTACACGGCGCAGCAACGCCTGATCACTCTCAAGCGTGGCGAAATCATCGTCACCTGCGGCGGTGCCGACGAAGGCGCAGCGTTCGAGCGACCGCTACGAGTGGAAGACCGTCACGCCAGCTACCAGCCGTTCAAAGCGCGTTTCATCCTGCGCCAGGAAGGCGATTGCACACGCCTGAGCGTCACCAGCGGGCGCGTCGCCGTGCATCCACCACGCGGCGCTGCTGGCGCGTCGACCGAGGTGCTGGCCGGACAGAGTTACTTGGTCGATCGTCATCAGCTACGCCCGGCACCGCCGCTGGCCATGGATGCCGGCGCCTGGATTGACGGGCTGCTCGTCACGCGCGACATGCGCCTGGGCGATTTCCTCAGCGAGGTCGGGCGCTACCGCCACGGCTTCCTGACGTGCGCCGCGACAGTGGCGGATCTGCGCCTGTCCGGAGTATTCCGTCTCGACGATACCGACAAGCTGCTGGCGGTGGTGGCGCAGACCCTGCCGGTGCAGGTGCGCTATCGCACTCGCTGGTGGGTGACCCTGGAACGCGTTGGCTGAAATTTTTTTGGCGGGTTTTCGCCGCAGGTCCGGCTTAGTCAATAAGCCCTTCAACTCAGCCTTCGCGACTTCCTACGGAAACCTACAATGACTGCGCGCGTGACCTGTAAGACCCCTCTGAATTTCACTGTTGAATCCGGCCTGTTGCGCCAGGCCGTACGGGCAGCGTTGCTGTCCGCCGCGCTGGGCGCGGGCCTGCTGCCAACGGTGAGCATGGCCACCGGCGCCGTCGAGGCCAGCAGCCAGCGCTATGACGTCGCGGCCGGCCCCCTGGGCGACGCGCTGAACCAGTTCGCGCGTCAGGCCGGGATTACCCTGTCGATGACGCCGCAACAAACCCAGGGCCGGCAATCGCCAGGCGTACAAGGCGAATACTCCATCGAACAGGCGCTGAGCCATCTGCTCGGCGGCTCACAACTGGAAGCCGTCACTCAGGACGGCAGCAGCTACGTGCTGCGCCCCGCCGCCGCAAGTGAAGCACTCGCCCTGCCGACCACTGACATCAAAGGCTTCGCCCTCGGCAACGCCCTGGGCAGCATGGACGGCTACAACGCCACCCACAGTCAGATCGCCACCAAGACCAGCACCGCGTTGCTGGAAACCTCGCAAAGCGTATCGGTGGTGACCCGCGAGCAAATGGACGATCAAGGCTCGCAGACCGTCTCTCAGGCGATGCGCTATGCCCCCGGCGTGCTGACCAACCCGTATGGCGCCACCCATCGCTATGACTACGTGGCGATGCGCGGCTTCAACGACGGCTCAGTGGACAACATCTACCTCGACGGCCTCAAGTCGATGGGCGACAGCGGCACCTACAGCACCATGCAGGTCGATCCGTATTTCCTTGAGCGGGTCGACATTCTCAAGGGCCCGTCCTCGGTGCTCTACGGTCGCAGTTCACCCGGCGGCCTGGTGGCCCTGACCAGCAAGAAACCGTTGTACGAGGCCTATCATCAGGTGCAAGCCACGGTCGGCACCCAGGGGCAGCGCGGGCTCGGTTTTGACTTCAGCGGACCGGTCGATGACGACAAGCGTATTGCCTATCGTCTGATCGGTTTGACGGATCAGTCCGACACGCAATTCGACCACAACAAGGAAAAGCGCTTCGCCCTCGCGCCGACCGTCAGCATCGATTTCACTGAAGACACCTCGCTGACCCTGCAGGCGTACCTGCAGCATGATCCGGATGGCGGCTACCACGGTGGTGTACCGGCCGATGGCACGATTCATCCGCGCAACGGCAATCGCCTCTCGCCACACTTTTTCGAGGGCGAGCCGGGGATCGATGGCTACTCCCGCGATCAGCAGTCGTTCGGTTATCAGTTCGAACATCGCTTCAACGACGTCTTCACGGCGCGGCAGAACTTCCGTTACCTCGACTCCAAAGTGAACATGGATCAGGTCTACGCCTATGGCTGGACGTCGCCGACCAGTAACCAGCTCAACCGCTACTACACCGGGGGCGACGAGCGCCTGCATGCGTTCATTGTCGACAACATGCTCCAGGCGGAATTCTTCACCGGCGCGACCAAGCACACGCTGCTGATGGGTGCCGATTATCAGCGCCGCAAAACCGTGGTCGACTGGACCAGCGGCGGCCTGGCACCGATCGATGCGTTCAACCCGGTGTACGGCAATTCGACGATTACCCCATACGGTGACACCAGCTACCTGCGGCGCCTCGAGCAGACCGGGGTCTACCTGCAAGATCTGATCGAGATGGACCAGTGGCGCTTCTCCCTGGGCCTGCGTCAGGACTGGGTGGAAACCTCCGATGAAAACCGCATCGCCGAAGCAGGTCGCCCGGTCGGCACCGAGATCAACGACCGCCGCACCAAGCTGACCGGCCGCGCTGGCGCGCTGTACCTGTTCGAAAACGGCCTGGCACCGTATATCAGCTACTCCGAGTCATTCAATCCGAACTCCTATGCCGACAGTGCCGGCAATCCGCTGGCGCCTACCGACGGTACGCAGTGGGAAGTCGGCCTGAAGTACCAGCCCCCGGGCACCGACAACCTGTTCACCGCCTCCCTGTTCCGTATCGACCAGGAGAACCTCGCGACCAAATTGCCGCAGGAAAACTTCTATCGAGCGGTAGGCGCTGTGCGCTCTCAGGGCCTGGAGCTGGAAGCGCACATGCAGTTGACCAACAACCTGAAAGTTCTGGGCAGCTACACCTTCACCGACATCGAGTACTCGAAATCGATGGTCAGCACGCTGAGCACGCCGACCGATGTGATCGAGAACAAAGGCAACTCACCCACTCAGGCACCGCGCCACATGGCTTCGCTGTGGGCCGACTATAAATTCGCCAGTGCCACGCTCGATGGCCTGCGCCTGGGCGGTGGTGTGCGTTATGTCGGCTCCAGCTGGGCGGACGCGGAAAACACCCTGAAGGTGCCGTCCTACACGCTGTTCGACGCATCGATCGGTTATGACCTGAGCAAGGTTGGCTTGCAGGGCGTCGACGTACGCCTGAATGCGAACAATCTGACCAACGAATCCTACGTAGCGTCCTGCGCCAGTCTGAACTTCTGCTACATGGGCGAAGAACGCAACGTGGCGGCAACGATCAGTTATCAGTTTTAAATCAATGTCTGAGGCATAAAAAAGCCAGTCCCTGAAATTCAGGGACTGGCTTTGTCGTTTTCGTAGGGAAATTTTCATGCGCGCCTTTTTCGTGTTGTTGCATCGCTACATAGGTTTGGCGACGGCAGTATTTCTGCTGCTGGCCGGGCTCACCGGGAGCATTCTGGCGTTCAACCATGAGCTGGATGAGTGGCTCAATCCGCAGTTTTACGCAGCCACTTCGACCGGTGATCGACTGCCACCTGGCAAGCTGGTCGACGCCGTGCAAGCGGCGCATCCGCAGTTGCAGGTCTGGTACATGGAGTATCCGAGCGAGGCAGGGCATACCGCCCTGCTGGCGGCGGTTCCACGCACTGATCCGGCCACCGGCAAGCCATTCGCTGAGCGTAACCAGGTGTTCTATCTCGATCCGGTGAGTGGTGAGCAAACGGGTGCGCGTTATTGGGGCGAGTGCTGCTTCCAACGGGGGAACTTCGTTCCGTTCATTCTCGAGTTTCACTACAACCTGACATTGCCCGGCAACTGGGGTCTGTGGTTGATGGGACTGGTCGCGGTAGCCTGGGTCATCGACTGTTTCATCGCCTTGTGGCTGACCTTGCCGCGTGGCGGACCGTTCTGGCGCAAGTGGTCGACGGCCTGGAAGATCAAGGGCGGACATGCCTACCGACTGAACTTCGACCTGCATCGGGCGGGAGGTTTGTGGCTGTGGTTGTTGCTGCTGCCGATTGCGCTCAGCAGTGTGGCGATGAACCTGCCGAGCCAGGTCTTCAAACCGGTGGTGTCGTTGTTTTCACCGATTGAGCCCAGTGTCTATGAAGCGCGCGGCCGCCTGCCTGCCGAGGCGCTGGGGGTTACCCGCCTTACTTATCAACAGGCCTATGAGCGCGCGGAGGAAGAGGGGAAAAAGCTTGGCCTGACCGCCGCCATCGGGGAGCTGTATTACAGCTTTGAATACAACTTCTACGGCGCGGGATTTGGTCAGCATGACACCGAGGCACATGGCAAATCCTGGTTGTTCTTCCATGGAACGGATGGCCGATTACTGGGACAGGAGATCGCAGGACAGGGCACGTTGGGGGAGCGGTTTTATCGGTTGCAGCTGCCGATACATGGCGGACGGATCATTGGTTTCACCGGGCAAGTGATGATCGCGGTGTTGGGCGTTCTGATCGCGGGGTTGTCCGGGACGGGCGTGTATATCTGGTGGCGCAAGTGGCAGGCACGTAGAAGCAGCAAGGCACGCAAAGCTGTCTGAATTCGCTAGCCCTGAAACGACAAAACCCCTGTCTGCGTCAGCAGACAGGGGTTTCGGAATTCAATCTTGACGATGACCTACTCTCACATGGGGAAACCCCACACTACCATCGGCGAT
>NZ_JARVSM010000013.1 GCF_030209175.1 Pseudomonas sp. efr-133-TYG-5
GTTTGTGTGTTGTCTCGAACTTTCGGTTCATTGCGTCTTCACACACCGCAATCTGGTCTCTTTCGAGCATTCAGATTGCTTGGGTGTTATATGGTCAAGCCTCACGGGCAATTAGTATTGGTTAGCTCAACGCCTCACAGCGCTTACACACCCAACCTATCAACGTCGTAGTCTTCGACGGCCCTTCAGGGAACTCAAGGTTCCAGTGAGATCTCATCTTGAGGCAAGTTTCCCGCTTAGATGCTTTCAGCGGTTATCTTTCCCGAACATAGCTACCCGGCAATGCCACTGGCGTGACAACCGGAACACCAGAGGTTCGTCCACTCCGGTCCTCTCGTACTAGGAGCAGCCCCTCTCAAATCTCAAACGTCCACGGCAGATAGGGACCGAACTGTCTCACGACGTTCTAAACCCAGCTCGCGTACCACTTTAAATGGCGAACAGCCATACCCTTGGGACCGGCTTCAGCCCCAGGATGTGATGAGCCGACATCGAGGTGCCAAACACCGCCGTCGATATGAACTCTTGGGCGGTATCAGCCTGTTATCCCCGGAGTACCTTTTATCCGTTGAGCGATGGCCCTTCCATACAGAACCACCGGATCACTAAGACCTACTTTCGTACCTGCTCGACGTGTCTGTCTCGCAGTCAAGCGCGCTTTTGCCTTTATACTCTACGACCGATTTCCGACCGGTCTGAGCGCACCTTCGTACTCCTCCGTTACTCTTTAGGAGGAGACCGCCCCAGTCAAACTACCCACCATACACTGTCCTCGATCCGGATAACGGACCTGAGTTAGAACCTCAAAGTTGCCAGGGTGGTATTTCAAGGATGGCTCCACGCGAACTGGCGTCCACGCTTCAAAGCCTCCCACCTATCCTACACAAGCAAATTCAAAGTCCAGTGCAAAGCTATAGTAAAGGTTCACGGGGTCTTTCCGTCTAGCCGCGGATACACTGCATCTTCACAGCGATTTCAATTTCACTGAGTCTCGGGTGGAGACAGCGCCGCCATCGTTACGCCATTCGTGCAGGTCGGAACTTACCCGACAAGGAATTTCGCTACCTTAGGACCGTTATAGTTACGGCCGCCGTTTACCGGGGCTTCGATCAAGAGCTTCGCGTTAGCTAACCCCATCAATTAACCTTCCGGCACCGGGCAGGCGTCACACCCTATACGTCCACTTTCGTGTTTGCAGAGTGCTGTGTTTTTAATAAACAGTCGCAGCGGCCTGGTATCTTCGACCGGCATGAGCTTACGGAGCAAGTCCTTCACCCTCACCGGCGCACCTTCTCCCGAAGTTACGGTGCCATTTTGCCTAGTTCCTTCACCCGAGTTCTCTCAAGCGCCTTGGTATTCTCTACCCAACCACCTGTGTCGGTTTGGGGTACGGTTCCTGGTTATCTGAAGCTTAGAAGCTTTTCTTGGAAGCATGGCATCAACCACTTCGTCACCTGAAAGGTAACTCGTCATCAGCTCTCGGCCTTAAGATCCCGGATTTACCTAAGATCTCAGCCTACCACCTTAAACTTGGACAACCAACGCCAAGCTGGCCTAGCCTTCTCCGTCCCTCCATCGCAATAACCAGAAGTACAGGAATATTAACCTGTTTTCCATCGACTACGCTTTTCAGCCTCGCCTTAGGGACCGACTAACCCTGCGTCGATTAACGTTGCGCAGGAAACCTTGGTCTTTCGGCGTGGGTGTTTTTCACACCCATTGTCGTTACTCATGTCAGCATTCGCACTTCTGATACCTCCAGCAAGCTTCTCAACTCACCTTCACAGGCTTACAGAACGCTCCTCTACCGCATCACTTACGTGATACCCGTAGCTTCGGTGTATGGTTTGAGCCCCGTTACATCTTCCGCGCAGGCCGACTCGACTAGTGAGCTATTACGCTTTCTTTAAAGGGTGGCTGCTTCTAAGCCAACCTCCTAGCTGTCTAAGCCTTCCCACATCGTTTCCCACTTAACCATAACTTTGGGACCTTAGCTGACGGTCTGGGTTGTTTCCCTTTTCACGACGGACGTTAGCACCCGCCGTGTGTCTCCCATGCTCGGCACTTGTAGGTATTCGGAGTTTGCATCGGTTTGGTAAGTCGGGATGACCCCCTAGCCGAAACAGTGCTCTACCCCCTACAGTGATACATGAGGCGCTACCTAAATAGCTTTCGAGGAGAACCAGCTATCTCCGAGCTTGATTAGCCTTTCACTCCGATCCACAGGTCATCCGCTAACTTTTCAACGGTAGTCGGTTCGGTCCTCCAGTCAGTGTTACCTAACCTTCAACCTGCCCATGGATAGATCGCCCGGTTTCGGGTCTATTCCCAGCGACTAGACGCCCTATTAAGACTCGCTTTCGCTACGCCTCCCCTATTCGGTTAAGCTCGCCACTGAAAATAAGTCGCTGACCCATTATACAAAAGGTACGCAGTCACAGAACAAAGTCTGCTCCCACTGCTTGTACGCATACGGTTTCAGGATCTATTTCACTCCCCTCTCCGGGGTTCTTTTCGCCTTTCCCTCACGGTACTAGTTCACTATCGGTCAGTCAGTAGTATTTAGCCTTGGAGGATGGTCCCCCCATATTCAGACAAAGTTTCTCGTGCTCCGTCCTACTCGATTTCATGACTAAGAGACTTTCGCGTACAGGGCTATCACCCACTATGGCCGCACTTTCCAGAGCGTTCCGCTAATCTCAAAGCCACTTAAGGGCTAGTCCCCGTTCGCTCGCCACTACTAAGGGAATCTCGGTTGATTTCTTTTCCTCAGGGTACTTAGATGTTTCAGTTCCCCTGGTTCGCCTCTTGCACCTATGTATTCAGTACAAGATAACCATCTT
>NZ_JARVSM010000001.1 GCF_030209175.1 Pseudomonas sp. efr-133-TYG-5
GCTCCGCGTGGGAATGCCTCTGGGGACGCTCCGCGTCCAGTGACGCGGAGCGTCAAGGGCTGCATTCCCACGCAGGAGCGTGGGAACGATCGAGATAAATCAGTTCGGTGGCTGTGGCTTTGATCGTTCCCACGCTCCGCGTGGGAATGCCTCTAGGGACGCTCCGCGTCCAGTGACGCAGAGCGTCACGGCTGCATTCCCACGCAGGAGCGTGGGAACGATCAGATCAAAACTAGTTCGGCGGCCGCTGCGGCTTCACCGACGTGCCAAACGTATTGCCCATCCGCGTACCGGTGGCCGCCGGCGTCGCCAGTCCCACTTGATTCGGCGGGCGCTTGTTGACCGGCACATTCATCGCTTCCTGATTCTTCTGCGCAGCCGCCGCGCCGTCGGGGTTGTTGCCCATCTGCTGGCTCAGGCAGTCGTAATTCGGCGCCTTGTAACCGCCCACGGTCACCTCGACGCAACCCACTGCCTGCTCGGCATGCACGCCGCCCGACAGCGTCAACAACAACCCGCTCAGCGCCAATGTCCACAGTGATTTCATGCTGGCCTCCTGGCCGGCCCGAAGGGGCCGCTCTGACTCAGGAGTCTAGTGCAACGGGCGCGCCGATCCCGTGATGGTTTTTTTGCAGCGTCCGTCACACCAGATTCATAAACAGCCCTCAGGATGACGGTTTTCAGGGGTGCGTCAGCCGTGCAGCGAGGCCAGGCCAGGGAGGTTTTTCCGCGTTCAACGCTTGCGCGCCGGGTGAGCCTGGGGCTGCTGCTCGTCCTGTCATTGCGCAGTGCGGCGGCCGAACCGGTGCCGGCGACGCTGCGCATGACGCTGCACATTCCGGCCCAGGAACTGGCCCACGCCCTGGACCAGTACAGCCGCGCCACGGGTATGGCGGTGCTGGTCGACAGCCAGTTGAGTCGCGGTCGGCGGTCGTTAGCCGTGGATGGCGAATACACCGCCGCCGATGCCTTGCGCCGCTTGCTCGGCGGCAGTGGCCTGATGGCCAAGTATGCCCGCGACGATGCGTTCACCCTGCAGGTGGCGCAGGTCGAGGATGTTGCGCTACCCGTGGACAAACCCGCGCCCGCCAGCGCGGCGCTCAACCGCAATTACGCCACGGCGGTGCAGGCCGCGCTCGAGCGCAACCTGTGCCGTTCGCCGCTGACCCGGCCCGGCAGTTTTCGCGCGGTGTTGCAGGTGTGGATCGGCCGCGATGGCGTGGTGCAGCACAATCGGCTGCTCACCTCCACCGGTGATACCCGGCGCGATGCGGCGCTGATCGACAGTTTTCGCACGTTGAAGATCGACCGGCCGACACCCGGCGCGCTGCGCCAACCGGTCACCTTGCTGTTGTTACCCGAATCGTCAGGAAAGCGCATGGAATGCACACAAAGGGAAGGAGTTTCCGGGGGATGAAAGACGCCGGACAAAGTTCGCTGGTCCAGCTGTTCCTGACGTCCTACGAGGACTTTCGGGTACGCCTGCGGCGCCGTCTCGGCTCCGAGGACCTGGCCAACGACGTGCTGCACGAAACCTACCTGCGGGTCGACCGCATGGAGACCCCGGCGAACATCGCGCGGCCCAACGCCTACCTGTATCGCATGGCCCTGAACATCGCCGCCGACCGCCGCCAGGCCGATGCGCGCCTGCTCACCGGCAGCGAGGTCGAGGAGCTGTTGCAGATCGGCGACGAAGCGCTGGACCCGGCGCGGGTGGTCGGCGGGCAGAAGGAAATCCAGTCACTGCTCAACGCCTTGTACGAGTTGCCCGCGCGACGTCGACGAATCTTCATCGCTGCCCGGCTGGAGGAGGCACCGCACCTGGAAATTTCCCAGCGTTTCGGCATTTCCACGCGCATGGTCGAGAAGGAAATCAAGGCAGCGCTGGGCCACTGTGCGGCGAAACTGGAAAGAAAAGTGTTTCAGCGGTTCGGTCGCGGGGCCGGAAAACCGTCTTGAGAGAAGAGTCCCGATTAATCCGTTGAGTATTTGCGCGTTTGAACATCTTCCGTCTGACACCGGCCGAGCCGACGGCCGCCGAACGCCTGCACAGCGAAGCCCGCGACTGGCTGATCTTGCTGACCTCGGGGCGCGCCACCGTGGCCGACGCCCGGGCCTTGCGCCAGTGGTGCGCACAGAGCCCCGAACATGCCCGCGCCTTTGAAGAATGCAAGCGCCTGTGGCAGCAATTGCGCCCGGCGGCCGAAGCCGTGCAGGCCCCACGCGGCTTTGGCCGGCGTGCCTTTCTCGGCGGTGCGATTGCGGCATCGGCGGCGTTCCTGCTGGTGCGCGGCACGATTCCCGGCGGTTTCTCCGGGCTTGGCGCCGACTACATCACCGAAGTTGGCCAGCAGCGCCGCATCGAACCGGCCGAAGGCCTGAGCCTGGAGCTCAATACCCAGACGCGAATCAATCAGCGCGCTGTTGATGACGGCTTGCAAGGGTTCGAACTGCTCAGCGGCGAAGTCGAAGTGCAGACCTCGCGCCTGCCCTTGGCGATGCAGGCGGGCGGCGGTTGGCTGCGGGCCAGCCGGGCGCGGTTCAACCTGCGCAACATCGATCAGCAAGTCTGCGTGACCTGCCTTGATGGCGCGGTCGAGGTGGATGTCGAGGGTCGCAGCTTGCGCCTGGAGCCGGGCCAGCAACTGAGCTACGACGCACAGCAGGTCGGCACCGTGCAAAGCGTCGACACTGCCGCGGTGATGAACTGGCGCCAACAGGTGCTGGTGTTCAACGGCGCGACCCTGAGCCAGATGATCGACGAGATCAACCGCTACCGACCGGGCATGCTGCTGTTGCTCAACCGCGAGCTGGGCCAGCGCCGGGTGCAGGCGCGATTCAACCTCAACCAACTGGCGGGCGTGGCGCTGCTGATTCGCGATGCCTACGGCGTCAAATGCACGAAATTGCCGGGCGGCGTGGTCGTCCTCAGCTGAGCCTTTTCAGCTCGCTGCCAACCCCAAATCCCCAGCCCCCCATCCCATGTGGGAGCTGGCTTGCCAGCGAAGACGACCAGACAGCAAACACATCTCCAACTGACCACACCACGCCAACGCAGCAACTGCCGACGGTAGCGATCCTGTGATCTCCAACGGAACGGGCAAAGGTCGCAGCCTGCGGCAGCGCCTACACCAAGACGTACCTGCGCTCAGTTCAGCGGCCCCATCACCTGGCGATAACTCTCCGGCCCCTGCGGCGTCTGCCGGGTCAGGCGAATCTCCAGCCCGGCCGGATCTTCCCGGCGGTTGCCGCTCAACTGGCGCCAGCCCTTGTCGATGTCCCAGACCCGCACCTGCGCGTCACTCACCTGAGTCAACACCGCCACGCCCGCACCCGGTGCCGGCAGGGGATAGCGGCTGCGCGCCGGGGCGACGGCGCGGTACAGGGTGTCGCCCTTGAGCCACCAGCGCACGCGTTGCAGCGCGCCGGGTGGCTCGGCGGCGCTGCGGATGATGTCCAGGCGAAAACCGCGGCTGTCGCTGCTGCGCACGGTGAGGGCGGGTGGGGCGCTGGGTGGTTCGTCGTCGACGCCGACTTTTTTCGGTTCGCTGAGCTCGATGCCGGCGCGCAGGTCGACGTCGCGCTGCAACTGATTGAGGGTGCGCAGCAGGCTGTCGCTCTGCTCGGCGCTGGCCTGCAGGTGGCTGTCGGCGCGCGTCACGCTGTCGAGGCCGCGCCAGGCGATCAGGCTGACCACCGCCATCAGCAGGATCGCCACCATCACTTCGATCAGGGTGAAACCGGTCTGCCTGTTCATTGCACGCTGATCCGGCCACCGGCGTCGCGCAGAACGCTGAGGCGATTACTGCCGTCGGACAGCGTCAGTTGCAGCGGCGGGTTGATCCATTCGGGGCTGAGTAGGACTTTCTGCTTGGGCTCCACGCGCACTTCGAGTTTCGGGCTGTGCCAGGGGCGCGGGCGCAATTGCGGGTCCTGAGCGAAGTGGTCGAAACCCTTGCCGCTGTCACTGCGGCGGCTGAAGCGAAAGCCCTTGGCGTCGCTCAACCAGGCAATCGGCCGCCCATCGGCGCGCGCCTCGGCCTGGGCGATTTGCAGCACTTGCGCCAGGCGATCAGCGTCCTTGCGCAGCAACTGCAACGGATCGGGCTTGATGCTCAAACTGATCGCGGCACTGGCGATGCCGATGATCACCAGCACCACCATCAACTCGATCAGGGTGAAGCCTTGCTGCCGGCAGCGGTTCATCGATTGCGCACTCCTTGGCGTCCAGCGCTGTCCCAAAAAAACATCCTGCACGGCCAACATGTAAGGCGTGTGAAATAAAACCGTGAGAATTGCCGCGTAGGCTGGTCAGCGGGACTAAAAGGAGATTCAGCCCATGCTGTTCAGTGCACGGTTTTCCCCGCCACAGATGGTCCAGGCCGTCACCTTGCTGGCGGCGCTGGCGGGCGTCGCCATCTGGTCGTCACTGCTGCTGACGCCCGCCGAATCGCACACCCCCACGGTGGCCCCGCAAGCGCTGGCCGCGCGCAGCGACAATCCGGCGTTGCAGTGGTTTTCCAACCAGACGGCACCGGTGGACATCAAAGTCAGCGGCGTCATGACCGGCAGCCGCGGCGCCGTGGCAATCCTCAGCCTCAACGACGGCCCACCACAAAGCTTTCTGCAGGGCGAACGCATCAGTGCTGGCGTGAAGTTGCTGGCGGTGGAGGGGGATGCGGTGGTGATAGAGCAGGGTGGGGAAGAGGTGCGGTTGGGGGTGGAGAAGTTGCCGGAGGGGCCGGGGTTGCCGCGGTTGAGGGGGCCTTGATTTTTAGTGGGTTGTTTCACCAGCTGGTTTGAAACGGGTTTGTGTGAATGTCCTCTGTCGGCCGACTCTGTTGAAAAAATCGGCGTTCGGATTCAGTCTCTTCTACAGCGCCGATCCATAACGGTCGTTCCATCAGAGTTTCGGGCACCATAACGACTTTAAAAACAGAACCTTGAATATGAATCATGAACTTTGGCAGGAACCTGATGGCTGTCAGACCTTTTGTCTAGCTGGTGCTGAAGGTGATGGTGCGCGTGCGCTTATGCATTCGGAAGCGAAGCTTGTTTGGGAGGTTAAGGCTGAAAGTCATTTCGAAGCGATGACTAAATATTATGCGCACATGCAGTGGAGCGAGTATCAGACGGACTTTCCCGAACAAGACAAGGCTTCCTACAGGAAACTGGGCTGGGAATGACCAGTTAAGAGTCGGATGAAACTGCGGAACCCTTTCTATCTGGTAACCACTTGCCATGGTCTGGTTTGGGTCGACTTTGCTAAGAATGGCGCCCCTGTGTCGTCTACGGCAAAAGCACTCCATCGGCCTGCGAAAGAGTACGAAGCATCATGGGACAGTTATCGAGTGGGCAGGATCGACTGTGTTACTCGTTCAACCTTGAAGATCCCATCCCAGCCAATTACCTTCTGCGCAGCATTGATCAATGTCTCGATCTGAGCGACCTGCGCCATTACCTCGCCGATTTTATAGCTCAATTGGGCGTCCGTCGATTGATCCAGAACTGATGATTCGCATGCTGACCGTCGGCTACTGCGACGGCATTCGCTCCGAACGGCGGTTGTGCGAAGAGGCGCATTTGAACCTGGCGTATCGCTGGTCCTGCCGGTTGAGGCTTGAAGATGAAGTCCCCAACCAATCGAATTTTTCCAAAAAATCGACGCGGCCGTTTTCGCGACAGTGATCTGTTTCGCTGGTTGTTCAATGAAGTGCTGCGTCGCTGCATGGACGTCGGCCTGGTCAAAGGCGAAGGCTTTGCCGTGGACGCCAACATCATTAAAGGGGATGCCAGTCGGGAGCGTGGCGTACCGGGTGATGAACAGGTCAACTCGAGCGATCCGGCCCTGAGCACCCGCGCCGTGCGTGAGTACCTTGAAGACCTCGATGAAGAGACTTTGGCCGAATCGCTACCGAATTGCCTGTCGCTGACGGATCCTCAAGCCCGCTGAACCGCTGACTCAGGCGGCCAAGATTTCTACGCTTACTCCACGAATTATCTGATCGATACCGAGCACGGCGTGATTGTGGATGTGGAACCTACACCGGCTCATCGAACGGCCGAGGTTGAGAGCACCAAGACAATGATCGAACGGGTCGAAGCGCAGTTCGACATCAAGCCAGAACGCTTGCCGCTGCGGTAAAGAACCTGCGACGGCTGGCCAAATTTACCTCTCAAGGGCCACCGGGCCCGGGATAGGTGCGCGTGCACTAAGCAAAAAACCTCGAACCAACCCAATAACCGAGCAGCAAAGGTCAACGAAGGTCCGAGAAACCACTGAATGTGGCGAGTAGGTTCTACACTGATGTTCATGCCTGAGTTTCAGGCGATCTAAAAATCGACTTTTTCAACAGAATCGGCCAATAGCTGTCTGTGGTGCATTTGGTGGCATAGGATCAGTGGAGATTGGAGCAATGACTCATCGCTACCGACGGTGGTAGTCACTATTGCAGTTAGTGGGCTCACAGCCACTGCGTAACAGCGGAGTCAGTCACCATCATCTGATTTAAGGGCCTTGTTTTCTGCATTTCCCGGAAGCGTATCGATGACGGTTACGGTCGCGCATGCTTTTAATAGTCGCTCCACATCTTCCGCGCTATATCCATTGGCTTCAATGGCAACTGAGCCACTGTTCACTTGGATCAGTACGCGTCTGCTTTTCCGAGCCTGGACCCAAGAGATGATCACTTTAGCAATGCCGTTCCAAGGCATGGCATCGCTCAGCGCTGAGATCATCTCGGTGAAACCCGAAGCCTGCGGCTGTCTTGAAAACTGCATCACGCTCGAATGGTGGATGGAGGCATCGTCCAACTCCGCAAGAAAAGAATCTTTACTGTGCTTGAAGAGGGTGAAGCGGATCGCGATTACAGCTCGGTCATTCATTGGTGCCACCCGTCCTGACATAGTTTAAAAAAAGCCCCACTAACTCACTGAGTAGTCGCTAAAGAGCGGCCACTTCGTTGTGAGGTCCATTGGCCCCAGACCTCGTGTTAAGAAAACTCGGCCCGCCTCACCAGCTAAGCTACTCTTTAACACTATATCGGATGCGCAAGACAGGGATCGTCAACCTTGAAGCGACTACTGCTCCTAAGTGGCCCTATGGCCAGTGGCAAGACTTCGATTTCCGCTGCTCTCCAAGAACTCCATGGGTTTATTCCGATAAGTAGCGGTTCCTTTCTACGTGGGTGCCTAGTTTCCCGGGGTGAGCCGTTTAATCGTCATAACCTCCAAGCACTCGGTGATTCTTTCGACAAAGCCACCGATTTCTCCTGGCTCATAGAATCCGTAGCAAACTCGGCCATACAAGCTCGGCCAGATGTCGAAAATTGGTTATTGGATGCTGTCCGCAAGCCCCGACAGGTTGAATTGTTCATACTCCGTTTCGGCAATGCAGTGAGGCATGTACACGTCATCGCGCCCGAGTCTGTCCTGGAACTGAGGTACGCTCGACGTAGCGCGACCGACCTCAACGAATATAAAAAAAACGTGCTGCATCCCAACGAGCAGAGTGCCCGCTCGCTCTTAGGTTTTGCGGACAAAGTTCTCGACACTCACGCGTACACCGCATCTCAAATTGCGGATCAAATAATGGGAATCTGGGAGATGTAGCACATGGAAACTCGGCAGATCGTAGTGATCAGTGGCAAGACCTGCAGTGGCAAGAGTGGATTGGCCAATTTGTTGGTGAAGGAATTCGGCTTCGCCGTGGTTTACGATCGTCGAGCCATTGATGATCCCGAGTGGCGCCTAGGCATGGCTCAACCAGACATGCTTGATCGTCGTCATGAATCGACGGGCGTTGATCAATGGATGCTCCGGGAAACTCAAGCAGTATGTGGGCAGGAGAATGATGAACGACCGTTGGTCGTGGATCATCTGAATACGCTCGCGCAGGTACTGCAGTTTCGAAAGGTCTTCGGAGCAAACCTAGTGCATGTACATCTCTACGCAAGCGACCCTACGCTCCAAGGACGTTATGCAGCGCGAATGAAGGGCCAAGCCAATCCTTCGCCTTATGACGAGGTTAATCAGCTCAAGGATCAGACAGAGATCCAGGCGCTCAAGGATGATGCCGACGTCCGCGTTTACACCGAACGATCGGACTCAAATGACACACTCGTGCGGGTTGCCGCCCGTTTGCATCTTTACACACCGCCTGAAATCAGATGTGTGGATGTGTTGATCGGCGGGCAGTATGGCAGCGAGGGGAAGGGCAATATAGTCGCTTACCTTGCACGCGAGTACGACGTGATGATTCGTGTTGGTGGGCCCAATGCCGGACATACCGTAGCGAGTTCTGCTGGCCCTTACACTTACCACCATTTGCCATCTGGTTCCCGGGACGTAACGGCTCGGCTACTTCTCGGTCCTGGCATGACGATTCATGTGACAGGGCTTTTGAAAGAAATCAAGGAGTGCGGTATCGGCGCAGATCGACTTTTCATTGATCCCCAGGCCACCATCATTGAGGAGGAAGATGTCGGAACAGAGAGGGATGGGCACCTGGTCTCAACCATTGCATCTACAGGAAGCGGAAGTGGGGCAGCCGCTGCTCGGCGTATTTTGAGCAGGGGCAAAGAGATCCGGCTCGCAAGAGATGTTGATGAGCTTCGTCCGTACGTCGGTAATCCTGGCAACTACCACGGCTGCACTTCAGACCGTCTGGAAGAAGCTTATCGTAGCGGTCATTCCATTTTGCTGGAGGGAACTCAGGGTAGTGGGCTTAGTATTTTCCACGGAGATTACCCTCATGTGACTTCCAGGGATACGAACGTTGCGGGATGCTTGGCTGAGGCGGGGATATCGCCGAGTAGAATCCGCAAAATTCTGATGGTCATTCGCCCGATGCCAATTCGTGTAGGCGACCCCGATGGTGAGGATGGGCATACTTCAGGGACGCTTAAACATGCTACGACCTTTGATGACATCGCAGCTTTCGCAGGCCTTGAAGCTCAGGCGTTGAACGCTGCAGAGAAAACATCCACCACCAAACGCAGCCGGCGGGTAGGATGGTTCGAATGGGATCAATTCCGAAGAGCATGCGCCCTGAACGCTCCGACGGACATCGTCCTGACGTTTGCCGATTACTTGAAGTCATCAAACAGCAAGGCGCGCAGGTTCGAGCAACTCGATCCGGATACGATCAAATTTGTCGAGGAGCTGGAGCGCGTTTCTCAGGCGCCTGTCTCGCTTATCAACACCCGATTTTCCAGAGACCCCGACGCTAGCGATCTACGCTCTCTGATCGATCGGCGCAACTGGACTGCACGTTCTGATAGGAGATAACAGATGGATCTGGAGAAGCTGATAGAGCTTTACCCTCGCGTTTATCACATGGCCGAACGGGGAGCTTGGGAGAGCATTCGCACACGCGGACTGATGAGTGCTACGGCAGTTCTGGATCACTTGGCGGTGGAAGAAGGTGAGCGCGCTCAATATGAGAGTGAGCATCGCAGTCAGAAGATGGACGTGAAATCAGGCGACCCCTCCAATATTGTGCTTCGTGATCAGAAACCCATGCCTGAAGGCCGGTTGATCAGGGCACTCACGGGAGGGACGACACCACGTCAATGGTATGAGTTGATCAACGGCAAAGTCTTCTTCTGGGCCGAGGAGAAACGCCTCCACGGTCTGCTTGGCGCTCGCGATTATCGCAAGCTTGAGCATGATGTACTCACGCTAGACTCGTCTGCCTTCCTCCCTGCTTATGCCGAAGCCATCTGGCTGTGTCACATGAACTCGGGCAATACCTGGCCCATGCCGCACCGTCGAGGCACGGAGATCTTCTGTAAAATCGCGGACTACCCAGTGACGCGCACTGGCACGCCTAAGAAGAAGGTTGTCGAGCTAGTTGTCGATTATGCCGTTCCTAACATCGCTGACTATGTGGTGGAAGTTCGCAGGATGCAGGGACGGGAGGTCTTGGGCGTCATCGGTTAGTCGTCACCCGTGGAGCAAAGTAATATGCCAAAAAAGCGTTTAGCAGCACGTTTATTGGTGATCAGCCCAAGTAATCGCCTGCTTCTTTTTAAAGTTCAGTTTCAGGCGGGTGTTTTGGCGGGCACGACCTATTGGGCGACACCTGGCGGAAAGCTCAGGGAGGAAGAGTCTTTCGAGGCAGCGGCGGTACGTGAGCTTTACGAGGAGACCGGCTTTGAGACGCCCTCCGTAGGTCGTTGCATCGCACACAAGGAGTTTTTGTGGCAGATGCCGGAAGGCGAGCATGTGCTTGCTGTCGAACATTTCTTTGCTGTGCACACGGGTGGCGAGCAGTACTCATGCGCCCAGTGGAGTGACCGGGAGCGCGAAGCGGTATGTGAGGTGAGGTGGTGGTCGTCAACAGAGCTTGCGGCTTGCCATGAAGAGGTTTTCCCGCATGACCTGAACAACCTATTTGTCACGGCTTTGCTGATAGCGCAGGGTGAGCCGTGACAGACAATTGGCCGCTGAGCCTTATCGGGAAGCAGAATAATGTCAATCCGTTAGCGTCCGGCAAAGCTACTTTTTCAACGCTGTACCTAACGACGATGGTATCCCATCAAATTGGCGGACACCTCTTCCTCTACGCTGGATGATGGTAAATGTGTTCGCGGTCGGCTTTTGATTATGAAATCATATAGTAGAGACTTGTAGCTGCTGTGAGTTTGTGATTTGCCAAACGTTGCTACCGGCCCTCACGGACGTGTTGCCAATCGATTTTTTCGAGCTCCGCGCTAAAAAGCTTTAAGGCAACATGCGTGATATCGTATCTTTTAAATTGTCGAATTCTTCAGGGAAATTTTTATAAACAACACCACACACAAGTATTAAACAGCGTTCAGGATCTAGATTTACTTGTTCACCAACTTCGACAAATTCTTCGTGTTTGCCTGCCTGTAATGCGTATTCGACGATCTCGGTAGCGCGCTGAGGTTCAATGCCTAGCTCAACTCCAAGTTCTTGCGGGATTTCGCTGCACTTTTGCAAAAGCCAGGCTTCTGGCCATGTGTCGCCTGGCAGATAACTTGTGCGCTCAAGTAACCAGCTATTAATCTCAGCGTCTTTCCTCTCTGCCATATTTTTGGCGTGCTCGATATTTTTCGCCTGCAATTTTTTCTGATCCGCATCATATACAGCTAATATATTCGCATGCTCATCTCTCAAGAAATTTGCTGCTAGCTGGCGAGCTACTGCGGCGGCGGAGCCAATTCGAGTGATATTTATTCGACTACGTATGCCTCCGTTTAAAATGGTTTCAATGATGATTTTTGCAACCGGATCCTCAACAAATATTTCAAGTTCCTTCTCTCCAACAGCCCCCATTTTTGAGAACGCAAACTCCGCGGATACTCCGGGAGTTATTTTTGTCTTAGATCCAGTTCTCTCAATAAAAAACCTGGCATCGTCAGGTAAGCATTGAAATATTTGCTTTGAGTGTGTTGTGCATATAACCTGAGTCCCCGTACTCATGCATACTTCTTTAAGGCGCTCCATAAATAACCTTTGAGCTCTTGCGTGTAGGCCAAGCTCAATTTCATCGAGAACCAACAAAGCTCCCTCGCCGGAAGCATATATGGTAGAGAAAATATCAAACAGCGCGTTTTCACCTGCGCCCATATTGAAGCCAGAGTAAACTACATCACCAACTTTAACAATCGGTAGACCGTATTTTCTGTACTCTAGCTGTCGATAATCATCGTAACGTTTACCAAGGATATAACCAACAGCATCTTTAACCTTCTGCTCCCAGCCGTGAATTCTCAAATCCTTAAAGGCTCGTGAATAAGATCTTGATTGACTGCGTTCCGCGTGAGGGACAATTCGTTCAATCCCCAAAAAAACCACCGTCCGTTTTATTCTGGTGTCATAGTCGTTCCATTTTCCACCTGCCTTTTTTTTCTTATTTGCGACGCGATTCCTTCAGGTGAGCTTTTCCAGTTATTGTGAGCAAAGCTATACCAGATCTCTACTCCAGGAGGCATAATTTCCTCCGAGTGCTGCACAAAAAAATCAGAAAAAGTGTAATAGCTCCTACTGCGCTTTGGAAGTTTGAAGCCATCTAGCTTGTTATGATAGGCACAAGCAGCGAGCGCCAGCATAGTGGACTTTCCGGATCCATTAACTCCAGCAAATGCAGTTATCGGATAGTCGAGATTCACCTTGAATGACGTCAGTCCGCGAATCCCGCCCGTTGAGATTTGAATGCTTCGAAGTAGTGCTTTGGTATTATCCTTGCAGAACCAATTTCGTAATTTTTTATCTAAATTACTTTCCCTGTATTTCATCGGTTCTCCCCACGATTAATTAACACCAGCTAAAGTGCTATGCTGCAATTTGTTATTCCTAGCACAAATTTCAGATACTATCGAGTCAGCGATGAAAATTTTCCTTTACGCAGATGGGTTGGCAAGATAACTCCGTGCTAAATGCAGTCGAAGTGCGACGTCAGTTAACCCCTACCATAAACAGGCTGAACTGATGGGAAAATGGAGCCGACGTTGAGTCAATTTAATTCTAGATACGTCTTAAGTTTGTCGGTAGAAACGACAAAAAATTAGGATCTTTCCTGGGTGATCGACCACGTACAGTTCCTTGAAGAAATTTTGAGGGCAGGCTTTAACCAGTTTGTCTCCTAGTTACTCGACTATCCACCGGCCACTATTGGCGAATTCCCGCCCGTGGTGACGGGCAGAAACCGGCTGCTAGCATAAGTCGAGAGGCGTCCATAATGGGATTGTTATTCAGGATTTTTTTTACCAAATAATTTGGGTAAAAGCTTTATAACTTCAGATGAGCTACGGCTCTCAATTTTATACTTTTCAAGTTCGATTGTGGTTTGCCCTTTTGACAATACATGATTTCGCTCCACGGAAAGTAAAGATTTACTAGCGTCACGAACTGCCTCTTCGTCGTCAGCCAGTACTGCTGATACCACCCCTAGATACTTGACTTCTAAATTTGTGAGCTCATTTTGAAAATATTTTATTTCTGAAAAACCTGCTTTATAAAGCCGCAAAAAAAACAGAGAGAAAGCCTGAACAAAGATAGCTAGTGAAAGTTTCGGTACGAACATCAGTGTAAGCACACCTAAGTCTAGCTGGTCATTTGGAACAACTAATCTATATGCTTCAGGCCCGATAGTATTTAGAGCCAAAGACGCCAGTACACCTAATGCCGCAATGGTAGTTAACACACCAAACACGAGGTTGGCAGTGCCGCGCCGTCCTAACGCTGCGACTTCAGATAGAAGCCTTGATCTCGCCTTAGTATACGCTTCTTCGATGGGCGCTAAGGCACGTTTAATTTGCGCGATTTTTAGCGATTGGTCAGTTAGCTCGTTCCATATTTCCTCATGAGCTTGTTTTTTGATGGTCTCAACGGTTTTTTCAATTAATGTGTCGTGATTTGAGTAATCAAGTCCCTTGATTTTATCTGAGAGCAACTGAATCTCACTTTCGATAAAATCTACACGATCAGATATATCATGAGTTATGTAATCTTCTTTGTGCAGGATTTTATCATTTTTTTCCAGAACTCCCAAAATGGCTCGCCTTGGACATAATAATAAAGTATGAATCCGATGCAGGATAGGAGAGTTACAAACGATGCTGCATCAGAGAATTCATCAGGGAAGGGAATAAGTTGTAATATCCGATCATTCCTAGCCCTTGCGGAAGCGTAGAACACAAAGCAAATAAATAAGCCAATTAACAAAGTTACTCGATGTCTGCGCGTGCGCTTCTCAAAATATCTTTCTCTAGCGTCAAACTCGCGATTAATCGCAGCTAGATCATCTTTAATCGCAGAGTGAAGATCCATACAGCCTCCATAGTCAGTGAGGGCGAGCATACATGATGGCGATACGTTGCGGGAAGTCATAGAGTGGTCGTCATAACATGCCAACAATCGAGCACAATTTTGAGTGACAAGCCGATTGGCCACGCAATTAGAGTACCACTGGATGGAAACCGTGAGACAGTCACAAGCGGTCGAAAGTGACCCTTTCCACTTCGAGGCTGAGCTCTAGATTGAACTGAACAAAATATCTTTAACTAATCGGACCGCTTTATCGAACGTCTGCTCTTGGCCGGAAGAGTCAGCCGCGCGCTACTGTGTTTGACCAGAAGAGCCATCGAAAAAAGGCTCAAATAGAACGTGGCTGCGAGTTTTCTAGTGTCCGCCATCAGGAATGTCAGATACAGCGAGGCAATGATTTGCTCCCACCTTCGGCGCAGCACGAATGAAACGGTTTTTTATCGCAGCCATCCTCGCCGCAATGGCCGTCCTATACATCGGCTACTACGAGGCCCTTGAGGATGGTGACATCGATACGATTGTCTTCATCAAGAAGCACCCGACGTTTCAGGTGAGGTTTTTCAACATTCACGCCAACGATGGAGAGGTCAGGAGGGTGGGGCGGCTGACGGAAGAGGAGCGGGGATGGATTGTTGATTACTGCCGGTATCGGTTGGGCATCGATACTGAGCTGAAAACGCAGGATGATATCGAGATGTGCGCGAAGAAATAGCTTCTTCTATTTGGTCGAGGTTGTTGGTTTTGTCTGGCAACCTCGGCTGTTTTTTTCATCTGTTGAGATAAGGGGGCAGATTTGTTGAGGGATGTGCGGTGGCATCAGCTCTCGATAAACGCCGTTTAAGAGGACATCTCCAGACACTCTCTTGGGCTACGCATCCTTGCGCCGTTGCCTACAGCTACGCCAGAATCCGCCGGCTTGTGCGCTTTGTACCTGGTCTTTATCGTCTACGGGTCGCTGGGAACCCAGCGACCGGGTTTAGCGACCCGATCAGGTATAAGTACAACGACGCTCCGGTTTGTCGCATATGTTTGCGACGACGATATGGTGGCTGTGCGTGGGAGACCTTCGGGTCTGCCGGGTCTTATACCTCTCGGTTCGCTAACCCGCGTACAGCTGCCACCCTTACTTGTTTAGCGACAGGCATGGGTGGTTCCACCAGGTATAAAAATGGAGTTCCACCATGATCAAACCGACACCTAATCCACCAGAAATCGACCCAGTTTCCCCCTACGAATCCCTCGACTCGAAAAAACTCCACGAAGCCGCCGACCGCGCGCTCGATCATTACCTCTGTCCACCCGGCGCCACGCCGTCCCCACGCAAAAACCGCGGCATGTACGCGGTGACCGCCGACAGCAAAAACGAAGACCTGCTGATGGATGCCAGTGAAACGCTCGCATCGGCGAAGACCATTGCCCAGGATGTCGCCAGTCTGGTGCCGGCGTCGCAGCGTCGGGCGTTGTTGGGGATTGCGCAGTTGGTCATGCTCGGCGAGCTGGCGGTGAATCGGGCGCTGGATAATCTGCAGATGCCGGGTTGATGTACGAAACGCGATCACCTGAGGCTTGATCGGGTGTGAGTTCGGGGCCGTCGCAAGCAAGAGCGGCCCTGATCCCAGCCTTCCCGAGCGGTCGGGGCGCGCGGAGGGAGAGGGCTAGGGGCTTTCCGTTCGCGACAGCAACGTCTCAATCCTGGCCAACGGCGGGGCGTCCTGACTTCGGTCGAACACTTGAATCCCCACCCTGAGCAGGCGGCCATTCTGCGCCGCGCCGATGACCTGCTCGCACCGCAGCAGCAACCGCCCCTGGTCACACTGCATGGCTTTCATGCCCAGCGGCAGGCGCGCCTCCAGCCGCAACTCGGCCATGCGGCTTTGCGCCGCAATCATCGCAATCGAACGGTCGCGCAGCAGGCCGCTGCTTTGCGTCATCAACCCGGCCACCCGCACCGCCGCCGACATCGCCACGGCAATGATCGCCAGCGCTACCAGCACTTCAATCAGGGTGAATCCGCTTTCTCGGGAGCGCGTAGGCATAAAAGGCCCGGAACCAAAACACAGCCCTTGACCGTAACCCCCGTCCTTGACGGCTTGACGACGAAAACTCCCGAGGAATTTCAACATCCCTGACATATCTTCTTGCAACACTGCGCGTCGAATTGAATCAAGCCAGGGAATGACGAGATGGATATCGTGCAGTTCAAACAGCCGGTTCAAGCGCCCCGAATGCCGCGTGCGCAGCAGGGCTTCACGCTGATCGAGATCATGGTCGTGGTGGTGATCCTCGGGATTCTCGCCGCGATGGTGGTGCCCAAGGTGCTGGATCGTCCGGACCAGGCGCGCGCCACCGCGGCGAAGCAGGACATCGGCGGCTTGATGCAGGCCCTGAAGCTGTACCGCCTCGATCACGGCAACTACCCGAGCCAGAACCAGGGCCTGAAAGTGCTGGTCGAGCGCCCGGCGGACGCGAAGAACAGCAACTGGCGCTCGTACCTGGAACGCCTGCCGAACGATCCGTGGGGCCGTCCTTATCAGTACCTCAACCCTGGCGCCAACGGTGAAATCGATATCTTCTCGCTCGGCGCCGATGGCCAGCCCGACGGCGAGGGCGTGAATGCCGACATCGGTTCCTGGCAGCTGTAAGGCCGGCCATGAACAACCCATCAAACCAGCAGGGCATGGCGATCATCAGCGCGCTGCTGATTGCCGCCGTGGTCGCCGTGATCGCGGCGGGCATGCTCACCCGGCAAAGCGTCGCCACCCGTGCGCTGGAGGCGGAACAACTGCGTATGCAGGGCCAGTGGCTGCTGCACGGCGGGCTGGAAATCAGCCGGCAATTGTTGTGGGACGCGCGCCAGCGCGATCCGCTGACGCGCCTCGATCAACCGTGGGCGCAGACCTTGAACAACGACGGCTTCCAGGGCCGTCTGGAAGATGAGCAGGGCAAGTTCAACCTGCGCAATCTGGTGGCCAACGAGCGCGTCGACGAGACGCAGGTCGCCGCGTTCCAGCGTCTGTGTGAATTGCTCGGGGTCAGCGGCGCGTTGAGCCAGCGCATTGCCGCGCGGGTGATTGCCTCGTACCCGCGTCTGTCGAGTGCGACGCCGGCTGCCAGCGGCGCTGGCCAAAGCAGCTTCGACAGTGGCCGCAGCACATCGCCGGGCGCTTCGCACAAACCGCAGCCGCCAACCTTGCCGATGCTGCGCAGTGTGGAGGATCTGCGCAGTGTCGACGGCGTCAGTGAGGTGCTGCTCAATAAGCTGGCGCCGTACCTGACGGTGATTCCGGCGACCACCTGGCTCAACGGCAACACGGCCACCGCGCCGGTGCTGGCGGCATACGTCCCGGGGCTGTCGCTGGAGCGCGCACAAGCGCTGATCAATGAGCGCGACGCTGGCCGCTGGTTCATCAATCGTGGCGATTTCGTCAATCGCCTGCGCATGCCGCAGCTGGAAATGACCACGGTCAAGGTCGGCATCACCAGCGACTGGTTTCGCCTGCGCGGCGAGGCGCGGCGCGAGCAGCGACGGGTCAATCTCGAAGCGCTGCTGCATCGCAGCCAGGATCGACTGCCGCAAGTGATCTGGTCGCGGGTGGGCGTATGAGTCAGTTGCGTGTGAGCCTGCCGCCCCTGGCGCAATTGAATCTGCACAGCGAACTGAGCGGCGTGTGGCTGGACCGGCAGGGCCAGGTGGTGCGCGCCGAGCGTCTGCGTCTAGGCGAGTTGCCCAGGCAGGCGCTGATCTGTTTCCTGCACCCGGCTGACAGCCTGCTGGCGAGCATCGACCTGCCTCCGTTGCCGGCGAGCAAGATCGACGCCGCCGTGCAGTGCGCGGCGCAGGCGCTGGTGCTCGGTGACAGCCGCGAGATGCACATCGCCCATGGCCCGCGCAGCGAAACCGGGCGAGTGCAACTGGCCTGGCTGGCGCGGCGCGATCAGCAATTGCTGGTGCAGTGGTTGCAGCAAGCCGGGCTGACGCTCAAAGGCCTGTACCCGGCCGCCTACGGTTTGCCGGTGCTGGCCGGGGGGGTTGGTTGTCGTGTCGACGATCACCTGTTGCTGCGCGAAGGGCCGGATGCGGCGCAAGTGCAGCCGCTGCTCGATGACGAGCCTTGGCTGCAAGCGGGACTGCCGGCGCACTGGATCGGTGATGCGCCACCGCAAGGCGTGCCATCGGTCCTGCCGGAGGCGCAGCGCTGCGCCGGGCCGCTACCGCTGTGGGGCTTGCATGGCGGTTTGTCGCTGCGGGGTGCCGAACAGCGCGGCTGGGGGCGGGCGCTGGGTTGCTGCGCGGTGGCGCTGGCGGTGTGGGTGATCGGCCTCAACCTGTACGCGGCGCGCGAGGCGAGCCAGGGCCAGCAACTGAAAACCGCCATGAGCGCGCGGGTCAAGCAGGCCTTTCCGGAATTGCCGGTGATCCTCAACCCGCTGCAACAGGTCCGTCAGCAACTGGCGGCGCGACAACAAGGTGTGGCAGACGACCCGGCCCAGCCCTTCACGCACCTGGTGCTGCAGGCTGGCAGCGGCATGCCGTTCATGGCCGGCAGCCTGCAGCGCCTGACGTACGTGGATGGCGTGTTGCAACTGACACCCCTCGACGAAGCCCGACGCGCGAACACTGACAAGGGCTGGCAGGACACGCTGGCGCAAGCCGGAATCAGCGCCAGCGCCGAGGCCACGGGCTGGACGCTGCGTGCTGCCGGTGAAGCGCCGGCCAGCGACGCGGACAGCGCGGACAGCGCGGACAGTGCTGACGACAGCGGAGCAGACGATGAATAAGGCCACGTTGGCGAGTTACCGCGGCCGTTGGCAACGCGTGCGCCGTCAATCGGAGGCGCGCTGGCAGACACTGGCACCGCGGGAAAAACGCCTGGTCGGCGGCATGGTCGCGGCCCTGCTGGGGCTGCTGCTGTGGGTTGCGCTGATTCAGCCGGCGCTGCAGAAAATCACGTATTGGCAGGCGGAAACGCCGAAGTTGCGCGCGCAGAGCGAAGCGCTGGAAGTGCTGCTGCGCGAGGTCCGCGTGCGCCCGGCCGGTCAGCCTCTTGAACTGTCGTTGCAGCAAACGCTGCAGGCCAACGGACTGGCCGAGCATTGCCAGCTCCAGGCCGGGCAGGGCGGTGCCTGGGAGCTGCGCTTCGAGGGTGCGCCGGCCGACGCCGTGCTCGACTGGCTGCTGAGCACGCCACGGCAATTTTCACTGCAAGTGGTCGAGGCCCGTCTGCAACGCGCAGACGCCGCCTCGGCCGATGATACCGCCGGCACTTTGTCGGGCACCGTTCGCATGGATCAGGCGCTGGGCGCTAAGGAAGCTTCATGAAGGGGTCAGGATCCAACGCGACACGCATGGCGCTGCCGATGCTGTTGCTGGCATTGAGCGCGTGCAGCAACACCACGCCACCGAATCAGCCGCCCTTGCTGGTGGACAGCGAACTCGGCCGGCCGCTGGCCAACACCCAGCGCAGCGGTGACGCGGTGCTCGACCGCGAACGCGCGCAGGCCCAGGCGCGGCCTGCGCCGAAGCAGCTGCACAACATCAGCGAGCGCGGGCGCAGTGGCGGGGCGCCACGCGGCAGCACGCTGCCGAGCAATCCGCTGGGCGAGCAACCGGTGACGCTGAATTTCGTCGACGCCGACATTCAAGCGGTGGTGCGGGCGTTGTCGCGTTCCACCGGCCAGCAGTTTCTGGTCGACCCGCGCGTCAAGGGCACGCTGACGCTGGTTTCCGAAGGCCAGGTGCCGGCGCGCCAGGCCTACGACATGCTGCTGGCGGCGCTGCGCATGCAGGGCTTCAGCGTGGTCGACGTCGGTGGCGTGGCGCAGGTGGTGCCGGAGGCCGACGCCAAATTGCTCGGCGGGCCGATCTACAGCGCCGACAAACCGGCCGGCAACGGCATGCTCACGCGCACCTTTCGCCTGCAATACGAGAATGCGGTCAACCTGATTCCGGTGTTGCGCCCGATCGTGTCGCCGAACAACCCGATCAACGCCTATCCCGGCAACAACACCATCGTTGTCACCGATTACGCGGAAAACCTCACGCGCGTCGCCCAGCTGATCGAAGGCATCGACACCCCGAGCGCCATCGACACCGACGTGGTGCAGATCCAGAACGGCATTGCCGCCGACATCGCGCCGATGGTTGCCGATCTGCTCGACGCGCCAGGCAATGACCCGACACAGAAAATCGCCGTGATCGGCGACCCGCGCTCCAACACCATCATCATCCGCGCCGGCAGCCCCGAGCGCACCGAGCTGGCGCGCAACCTGATCTACAAACTCGACAACGCACAGAGCAACCCGAGCAACCTGCACGTGGTGTACCTGCGCAACGCGCAAGCGGCGAAACTGGCCCAGGCCCTGCGCGGTTTGCTCACCGGTGAAAGCGACAGCGGCAGCAGCGACAGTGCGCGTTCGGTGCTCAGCGCCATGGGCAGCAGCACCGGCAGCGGCGGCGGGCAAACCGACCAGAGTGGCAGCCAGCCCGGCGGCGCCACGGCGACCCCTGCAACCGGCAGCAGCGGTGGCAGCTACGCCCAGGGCAGCAGCGGCACGACCGGCAGCGCCACCGCGCAGAGCAGCGAGCAGAACGTGGCGTTCAGTGCCGGCGGCGTGACCATCCAGGCCGACGCCACCACCAACACCTTGCTGATTTCCGCGCCGGAGCCGCTGTATCGCAACCTGCGCGAAGTCATCGACCTGCTCGACCAGCGTCGTGCGCAAGTGGTGATCGAAAGCCTGATCGTCGAGGTCGGCGAGGACGATGCCAGCGAATTCGGCGTGCAATGGCAGACCGGCAATCTCGGCGGCAAAGGCGTGATCGGCGGTGCCAACCTCGGTGGCTCGGGGATCAACCTCAACGGCAAGACCAGCCTCGATGTGTTGCCGCAAGGCCTGAACCTGGGCTACGTCAACGGCACCGTCGACATCCCCGGCATCGGCAAGATCCTCGACCTGAAAGTGCTGGCCCGCGCCTTGAAGAGCAAGGGCGGCACCAACGTGCTGTCGACGCCGAACCTGCTGACCCTGGACAACGAAGCGGCGAGCATTTTTGTCGGCCAGACCATTCCTTTTGTCAGCGGCAGCTACGTCACCGGCGGTGGTGGCACCAGCAACAACCCGTTCCAGACCGTGACCCGCGAGGAGGTCGGCCTCAAGCTCAACGTGCGCCCGCAGATTTCCGAGGGCGGCACGGTCAAGCTCGACATCTACCAGGAAGTCAGCAGCATCGACGAGCGCGCCTCGGCCAGCGCCACGTCGGCGGGCATCGTCACCAACAAACGGGCCATCGACACCAGCATCCTCCTCGATGACGGGCAGATCATGGTCCTCGGTGGCCTGCTGCAGGACGGCTACAGCCAGAGCAACGACGCGGTGCCGTGGCTGTCGACCATTCCCGGGATCGGCGCGCTGTTTCGCAACGAGCGCCGGGCGATCACCAAGACCAACCTGATGGTGTTCCTGCGCCCGTACATCATTCGCGACAGCGAGGCGGGGCGCAGCATCACCCTCAACCGATACGACTTCATGCGTCGCGCCCAGGGCGGCTTGCAGCCGGAACGCAGCTGGGCCATGCCGGACATGCAGGCGCCGCAGCTGCCGACGGCGGCGCAAGGTGTGCCGGCCACGCTGTCCGGCCCGCGCGCGACCATCAAAGCGGTGCCGCTGCAATGAGCGCATTGCCGTACGCCTGGGCCAAGGCGCAGCGCATTTTGCTCTGCGACGGCGTGCTGACGGTGTGCCCGTCGACGCCAGGCTGGTCGATCAGCGAGGTGCGCCGGCAGTTCGGCGCGACGCCGGTGCAGCGCGTGCGCGATGACGAGCTCGACGGCCTGCTCGCCAGTGCCTACGCCGACACCGGCAGCGCGGCGGCGGTGGTCGGCGCGGCGGAGAACGAAGTCGACCTCGACCGTCTGATGCAGGACATGCCCGAGATCACTGACCTGCTCGACACCCAGGACGGCGCGCCAGTGATCCGCATGATCAACGCCTTGCTCACCCAGGCCGCGCGCGATGAGGCCAGCGACATCCACATCGAGCCGTTCGAGACCCACTCGGTGGTGCGCTACCGGGTCGACGGCACCCTGCGTGACGTGGTGTCGCCGCGCAAAGCGCTGCACGGCGCGCTGGTGTCGCGGATCAAGATCATGGCCCAGCTCGACATTGCCGAAAAACGCTTGCCGCAGGACGGGCGTATTGCCTTGCGCGTGGCCGGGCGCCCGATCGACATCCGCGTT
This sequence comes from Pseudomonas sp. efr-133-TYG-5, assembly GCF_030209175.1. Lineage (GTDB taxonomy): Bacteria > Pseudomonadota > Gammaproteobacteria > Pseudomonadales > Pseudomonadaceae > Aquipseudomonas. The sequence continues at coordinate 22,035 of NZ_JARVSM010000001.1, forward strand.
TCCACGGTGCCCACCGGCCATGGCGAGCGCGTGGTGATGCGTCTGCTCGACAAACAGGCCGGGCGCCTGCACCTGGAAACCCTGGGCATGGACGCGCAGGTACTGGCCAAACTCGATCAACTGATTCGCCAGCCCCACGGCATCGTGCTGGTCACCGGGCCGACCGGCAGCGGCAAGACCACTAGCCTCTACGCTGCCCTGGCGCGGCTCGACGCCAGCACCAGCAACATCCTCACCGTCGAAGACCCGGTGGAATACGATCTGCCGGGGATCAGCCAGATCCAGGTCAACGCCAAGATCGACATGACCTTCGCCCTGGCATTGCGAGCGATCCTGCGCCAGGACCCGGACATCATCATGATCGGCGAGATCCGCGACCTGGAAACCGCGCAGATCGCCGTGCAGGCGTCGCTGACCGGGCATTTGGTGTTGGCGACGCTGCACACCAACGACGCGGTGTCGGCGGTCAATCGCCTGATCGACATGGGCGTCGAACCGTTTCTGCTGGCCTCGTCGATGCTCGGGGTGCTGGCGCAACGGCTGGTGCGACGCTTGTGCAATCACTGCAAGCAGGAGGACCCGGCAGCGCCGGGGACGTGGCGCCCGGTCGGCTGCGCGGCGTGCAGTCACACCGGCTACAGCGGTCGTACCGGCATCCATGAGCTGTTCTGTATCGACGACGCCATCCGCACCCTGATTCATCAAGGGGCAGGGGAGCAGGCCCTGCGCGCGGCAGCGGCCAAGGCCGGCATGTTCAGCCTGCGCGAGGACGGCGAGCGCTGGATTCGCAGCGGCGCCACCGCGCCTGAAGAAATTCTCCGTGTGACACGGGACGCCTGATGAATCGCTATCGTTTTGAAGCCGCCGATGCCAGCGGCAAGATCGAGTCCGGGCACCTGGAGGCGGACAGCCAGGGCGCGGCGTTCGCGGCGTTGCGCGGTCGGGGCTTGACGGCGTTGGCGGTGGAGAAGGAAAGCAACGTCGCCCAGCACGGTGGCGGTGGACTGTTCAGCGCCAGGCTTTCGGACAACGATCTGGCTTGGGCCACACGACAACTGGCGAGCCTGCTGGGTGCCAGCCTGCCCCTGGAAGCCGCGCTGAGCGCCACGGTCGAGCAGGCCGAGAAAAAGCACATCGCCCACACCCTCAGCGCCGTGCGCGCCGATGTGCGCAGCGGCATGCGTCTGGCCGAGGCGCTGGCGGCGCGGCCGCGGGATTTTCCCGAGATCTACCGGGCGCTGATTGCTGCGGGTGAAGAGTCCGGCGATCTGGCGCAGGTCATGGAGCGCCTGGCGGACTACATCGAGGAGCGCAACAACCTGCGCGGCAAGATCCTCACCGCGTTCATCTATCCCGGTGTGGTCGGCCTGGTGTCGATCGGCATTGTGATTTTCCTGCTCAGCTACGTGGTGCCGCAGGTGGTCAGCGCATTTTCCCAGGCGCGCCAGGATCTGCCGGGGCTGACGCTGGCCATGCTCACGGCCAGTGATTTCATTCGTGCCTGGGGCTGGTTGTGCGCGGGCGTCATGGCCGGTGCGTTCTGGAGCTGGCGGCTGTACCTGCGCAACCCGGCGGCGCGTTTGAGTTGGCATCGTCGGGTGTTGAAGTTGCCGCTGATCGGGCGCTTTGTGCTGGGGCTGAACACCGCGCGGTTTGCATCGACGCTGGCGATTCTCGGCGGTGCCGGGGTGCCGCTGTTGCGGGCGCTGGAGGCGGCGCGGCAGACCTTGTCCAACGAGCGCTTGAGCCAGAGTGTCAACGAGGCCACGGCCAAGGTCCGCGAAGGGGTCAACCTGGCGGCGGCGTTGCGCGTGGAGAATGTGTTCCCGCCGGTGCTGATTCACCTGATCGCCAGCGGCGAGAAAACCGGCGCGCTGCCGCCGATGCTCGAACGCGCGGCGCAAACCCTGTCCCGCGATATCGAGCGCCGCGCCATGGGCATGACGGCGTTGCTCGAGCCGCTGATGATCGTGGTGATGGGTGGGGTGGTGTTGGTGATTGTCATGGCGGTGCTGTTGCCGATCATCGAGATCAATCAGCTGGTCCAGTAGTGGTGTGTCCGGTGCTTTGATGGTGTCTGGCCTTGCCCTTTCGCGAGCAGGCTCGCTCCCACAGGGGAACGCATTTCAACTGTGGGAGCGAGCCTGCTCGCGAAGGGGCCGGTCTGGGCAACAAAAATTCCAGATTTTTTTCCAGGACTTCAGATCACCCGACCCTGAAAAGAACCATCCTCGGGTTCTCCTTTCTGTCATCTGCAACCACCCCGCAACGGCTGCAGCCAATTTCCGCCAAACACACGATCCAGACCCCTCGCCATTCCCCGCAAGCACCCGAGAAGACCCGCTGAAAAACCCTCCGCAGCTCCCGAGGTTTTTTCCTTTATCTGTCACCGGAAACTGCGAATTTCTCAGTGCGACTTAAACCAGGCCAACGCCAGCGAGGGCCCCGGTGAGTCCTCCCCGTGTCATGCAAGTGATCCGAAACCCGTGTTCACAACCCACGTTGAAAAGGAGATTCTTCATGTTCAAGCGCACTCTGATCGCAGCTTCCCTGACCGTCGCCGCTCTGGCTTCCGCCCAGGCCATGGCCGCTAACGTAACCGGTGGTGGCGCGACTCTGCCTGCCGCTCTGTACAAAGGCTCTGCCAACAGCATCCTGCCTGCCAACTTCAGCTACGCCGCCACCGGTAGCGGCGTCGGCAAAAGCGCTTTCCTGACCAACACCGCGTCGCAATTCGGCACCACTGGCACCGTGCATTTCGCCGGTAGCGACTCGATCCTCAGCACTGCGGAAATCAGCACCTACAACACCAACTTCGGTGCTGCCTACGGCCCGCTGATCCAACTGCCATCGGTAGCCACTTCGGTTGCCATTCCGTACAAGAAATCCGGTCAGACCGCTCTGAACCTGACCAGCGCCCAACTGTGCGACGCACTGTCGGGCACCGTCACCACCTGGGGCCCGCTGCTGGGCAACAGCGACGCCACCCCGATCCGCGTGGTTTACCGCAACGTTTCCAGCGGCACCACGGAAATTCTCAGCCGCCACCTGAACGCGATCTGCCCAAGCAAGTTCGCGGTCAACTCGACTTTCACCAACGCTCGCCTGCCAGCCGGTTCTGCGCTGCCGTCGACCTGGGTCGGCGTCGCTGGCACCGCTGACGTGGCCACTGCGGTCAACGCTGTAGACGGTTCCATCGGCTACGTCGGTCCGGACGGTGTCAACGCGGCGAGCAACGCTGTCGTTGCCCGCGTCAACGGCGTGCAGCCAACCACCGCCAACGTTTCGCTGGCACTGGGCACTGCGCCGCTGCCAACCGTACCGTCCAACCCGACGCAATGGGTACCGGTAGTGGCCCAGCCAGCCAGCGGCTACCCGATCGTGGCCTACACCAACCTCATCATCGGCCAGTGCTACAAGGATGCAGCCGTGGCCACCGATGTGCGTAACTTCCTCACCACTCACTACAGCAACCCAGGCAACAACGCTGCCACCGTGGCTCACAGCTTCACTCCAGTGCCAACCAACTGGAAAGCCGCTGTGACCGCCAACTTCATCACCAACACTTCGGGCAACAACCTGGACATCAACAACGCCAACGCCTGCAACGGCATCGGTCGTCCGTTGTAAGCCTGGCTTCACGCGCAGACAAATGGCAGCAGCCTTCGGGCTGCTGCCATTTTTTTTGCTGCGGATACTCCTCAATCATGAAGTTTGTGTGACATCCGTTCGGTCGCAGCCTTCGCCAACCGCCTATGTCGTAACGGCAGGGGCAAACGGACCTGCGGATTCGTGTGGCAAACCAAAAGGATCTCGTAGTGATGCTCGCTCGCCCATCCCGTCGCGGTACCCGTGTCCAGCCTCAGCATGAGGGCGTCGAGCCGGCGCTCTGGCTGCTCAAGCCGTTGGCGCAGGCGATTGCCCTGTGTCTGGTGGCGGGCAGTGCCGAGGCGGCGACCGCGTTCAGTTCGGGCTGGTTTGCCGCCAAGGGCGCGGCCCAGCAAGCGGCAGCCACGCGCCCAGGCGTCGGCGGGTTGCCGGGGATGACACCGCCGCTGGCGCAGCAGCAGAAGGCCAACCAGCAGTTGCAACGCTCGATCCAGACCTTGAACAACACCGTCGCCGCCATTGCCGCGCAACAGGCGGCGCAGGCGGCCGGGCGCGCAGCGGCATTGGGTAGCGTGCAATTCGTCCCGGACGGTCTCGGCGAAGGGGGCCTGAAGGTCGACAACAGCCTCACCCAGGGCTGGCAGAACGCCAAGGGGCCGCAACAGACCCAGGTCGATGGCAAGACCACGGTGAAGATCGAGCAGACTGCCGACAAGGCGATCCTCAATTGGGAAACCTTCAACGTCGGGCGCAACACTACGGTGGAATTCGCCCAGCAGGCGAACTGGGCGGTGCTCAACCGGGTCAACGATCCGAGTGCGCGAGCCAGTCAGATCCAGGGTCAGATCAAAGCTGACGGCACGGTGATGCTGATCAACCGCAACGGCATCGTGTTCAGTGGCACCAGTCAGGTCAACGTGCGCAACCTGGTGGCGGCTGCCGCCAACATCACCGATATCCAGTTCCGCGACCGGGGCCTGTACTTCGACAGCAGCGCCAGTCAGCCGACCTTCACCGACGCTGCCGGCAAGGTGCTGGTCGAGCGCGGCGCCGCCATCGCTACCGCCGCGCCCGCGACCTCCACGGATGCCGGCGGCTATGCCTTGTTGCTCGGCAGCGAGGTGCAGAACGACGGCAGCATCAACACGGCCAAGGGCCAGACCGTACTCGGCGCCGGGGATCGCTTTTACATTCGCAAAGGTGCGGGCACCGAGGGCAATGCGTTTTCCACCACTTTCGGCAACGAAGTCACCCCGGGTTTCAAAGCCGCCAGCACCGCCGGCAAGGTCAGCAACAACGGGCTGATTCAAGCCGCCACGGGCGATATCACCCTGACCGGCCACGAAGTCGTGCAAAACGGCGTGTTGCTGTCCAGCACGTCGGTGGCGACCCGCGGCACGATCCACCTGCTCAACCCGGTCAGCGACAGCCAGGGCAGCGTGACGCTGGGGCAGGGCAGCGCGACGGCGGTCATGCTCGACAGCAGTGACCTCAGCGCGCTCGACAGCCAGCATCAGGCGGCCCTCACCGGCGTCGGCCCCAACAACCGGATTCGCAGCGACCAGTCGCGCATCGATATCCAGAGTGGCGGCAGCGTCGAGTTCCAGAACGGTTCGATCACCCTGGCCACCGGTGGCCAGGTCGCGGTGGCGGCGCAGCGCCGCAGTGTGGTGCGCGACGGCGCGTTGATCGACGTGTCCGGGGCCATCGGCGTGAAGGTCGCGATGGCGTCGAACAACATCAAGATCAACGTCCAGGGCAACGAGCAGCGCGATGCCGCGGGCAACCGCGACAACGCTGCGCTCAACAGCAACGACGTCTGGGTCGATGTGCGTGACCTGGTCTATGTGCCGGCCGGCACCAACGGCTACGCCACGGATCGCTGGTACACCGCGGGCGGGTTGCTCGAAGTCGGCGGCTATCTCGGCACCCAGGGGCACAGCGTCGGCGAGTGGATGGCCCAGGGTGGCACGGTGGGTTTTGCCGGCACCGACGTGGTCACGGAAAAGGGCTCGCTGATCAATCTGTCCGGCGGCACGCTCGATGTGCAGAGCGGCGAAATCCGCCAGAGCTGGCTGCGCGGCGCAGACGGGCGCCTGTACGAGCTCTCGAAGGCGCCGGGGGATTTGCTCTACAGCGGTTTGTACAAGGGCTATGAGGACAGCAGTGAGCGTTGGGGCCAGACCCGTTACTACTACAACCCGCTGATTGCGCCGACCACGCGCCAGGAGTCGGGCTACAGCGTCGGTCGCGATGCCGGGCAACTGGTGATCGGCACCCGCAGTGCCGTGCTGGATGGTCAGTTGCTCGGCGAGGCGTACCAGGGCGAGCGCCAGACGCAAGCGCCGCGTGCCGCGCTCGACGGTTACCAACAGAGCCAGACCGCGCAGGCACGGCGTGCGCAGTTGATTGTCGGCAGCTACGACCCGGCTTACGTGGCGGCGGCCGGGGGGTTGTTGTACGGCCTCAATCCGCTGCTGGACCGGGTGTCGATCGACCACAACGTGGCGCCCGGCGATGCCGTGGCGCTGACGGACGCCGTCCCGAGCGCCCGCAGCGGCTCGCTGGTGCTGGATGCCGAGACGCTCAACGGCTGGCAACTGGGGGCGCTGAAAGTCGCGGCTCGCGAGCAGATCGACGTCAACAGCGCGCTGAGGGTCGACGCCGGCGGTGACATCACTCTGTACGGGCCGCAGGTGCAAGTGGGCGCCGACCTCACGGCCCGGGGCGGCAGCCTGCACCTGGGCAACGTGCTGTATCAGCTCAACACCGATAAAGCCGAAGACACCCGTCTCACCGCGCAGCCCGGCAGGGACACGCGCGTGCAGATCGACGCAGGAGTGCGCCTGGACACCCGCGGCCTGTGGAGCAACCTGCGCACCAACCCGGACGACACGGCGAGCCTGGCCTGGCTCAACGGTGGCGTGATCTCGATCCGCAGCAGCGGCGATATCCAGGTCGCCGCCGGCAGCCTGCTCGATGTTTCGTCGGGCGCGGCGCTGATGGCCAACGGCAAGACCCGTGGCGGCAAAGGTGGGGACGTGACGCTGGAATCGAGCGCCATTTCCGCCCCGGGCGATTCGCGATTGATCCTTGACGGGGCGGTGCGCGGACATGGCGTGACCGGCGGCGGCAACCTGTTGCTACAGGCCGCGGCGATCGTCATCGGCCAGACCGCGGAAAAACCTGCGAGCAACACCTTGCAACTGTCGCCGCAGCTGTTCGGCCAAGGCTTCTCGGCCTATAACCTGATCGGTTTGAACGGCCTGAGCGTGGCCGAGGACACGGCGGTCGACGTGACGATGCCGGTCTACCGGTTCGCCGATGCGGCGGCGGGCCTGGCCAGCGGTGCCGATCCGCAGGCGGCGCTGCAAGTGTGGACACCGACGTTGTTCCAGGAGAACCCGACCCAGGGGCGCCTGACCCAGCGCGCCGGCGCCAGCGTGACATTGCAGGCCGGCGCCAGCCTGCGCAATCTGATCGAGCCGGCCAGCAGCGCGCTGGTGCTCGGCCAGGGCTCGCGAATCAGTGTCGATCCGGGGCAGCGCATCAACCTGCGCGGCCCGGGGCAGATCACACTCGAGGGGCAACTCGACGCCTGGGGCGGCACCATCGACATCCGCCAGCAGCAATTCGCCGGCATTGATCCGAGCAGTTCCGATCAGGTCGCCGAGCCCAACGCTCATCAGCGCTCGATCCTGATTGGCGAGCACGCCGTGCTGGACGTGGCCGGCCGTGCCAACACGGCAGTGGATGCGCTGGGGCGCGTCTACGGGCAAGTCGCCCGTGGCGGTAGCCTGATCATCGGTGGCGAAATCGACGCGAAGAAGATCACCGCGACCGCAGCCGATGCGTTTGTGATCGTGCGTGACGGCGCACGGCTGGAAGCCTCCGGCGCCGCCGCGACGCTGGACGTTGCCGGCCAGGGCCCGACCCGCGTGGCCAGCGACGGTGGGCGCATCACCCTGAGTTCCTACAACGGCCTGCACATCGACGGCAGCCTGCGCGCGGCAGCCGGCGGGGCCGGGGCGGCGGGCGGCAAACTCGAGGTCATTCTCGATTCGCCGTTGTACCGCGACACGGCCAGCAACGACGTGCGCGCGCCGCGGGAAATGATCATCAGCCAGACGTACCAGCCGGCTGACGAGAACGCGCCGTTGCCCTACGGGCAAAGCCGCTTGAGCGCCGAGCGTTTGATGAGTGGCGGCTTCGGCAGCCTCGCCTTGATGAGCAACGGCTTCCTGTCGTTCGACGGCGATGTCGACCTGCGCGTGGATCAGAGCCTGAGCCTGTACGCCGGCGTCCTGTCGGTGGCCGAGCAGGGCCAGGAGAATGCGCGTGTCAATCTGGCGGCACCGTATCTGCGCTTGTCGGGGATCGGCCAGTACTTCACTAACGTCGGCCTGATCCGGCCGCTGATCCAGAACACGGCGGCCTCGCAATTGCCGGTGCCGCTGGCTGCCGCCCAGTTCCAGGCGACTGCCGATTTGCTCGATGTCGGCAACAGCCTGTCGTTCGGTGCCAGCGGGGCGATTCTGCAACTGGGCGGCCCGGCGGCCACCGCGAGCCGGCGCGGCTTCGATCAGGTGACGCTGGACAGTCGCGGCGACCTGCGCTTTCTCGCGCCGACCGACAGCCGTACGAAAACCCAACTGTGGACGCCCGGCGATCTCACGCTCGCGGCCCGGCAGATTTACCCCGCCAGTGGCGTGACCGCCGATGTGCGCGTCGGCTTCCGGCGCGCGGACCTGGTCACCACGCCTGCGCGGACCCTGCGCATCAGCGGCCATGGCAGTGCGCCGGACGCCTTGCCGTACTCGGTCTTCGGGCAGTTGAACCTGTATGCCGGGTACATCGAGCAGGGCGGTGTGCTGCGCGCGCCACTCGGCCTGATTACCCTGGGCGATGACGTGTTGACCAAGACCGAGGAAGTGCACTTGCTGCCCGGCAGTGTGACGTCGGTCAGCGGCGCCGGGCTGGTCATGCCTTACGGCGGCACCACCGACGGCATCGACTACCGCTACAACGGCAAATCGGTGGTGCTCATTGGCGTCAGCGGCAACACCGCCGGGGTGACCTTGCTGTCGCGCTACGTCGATGTGCAGGACGGTGCGCTGATCGACCTGTCCGGCGGTGGCGACTTGCGCGGTGCCGGGTTTGTCTCCGGTCGCGGCGGTTCGACCGACGCGCGCTACAACCCGCTGGTACGCAATGCCGCCGACGGCACGTTCAGCCTGCCCGGCCTGGCGAGCAACCCGGTGTACGCCATCGTGCCGGGCAGCCAGAGCCTCTACGCGCCGATGCTCGCCGAGGCGGGCGCGGTGGACCCACGGATCGGCCAGCAGATCACTATCGGGGCCGGTGTGCCGGGCCTGGCGGCGGGCACCTACACCTTGCTGCCGTCGACATTCGCCTTGCTGCCGGGGGCATTCCGCGTCGAGGTCAACGGTCAGGCCGCCCCCGGCGTGGTGGACACCGCGCTGCGCCTGCGCAACGGCTCCTGGACGGCTTCCGGGGTGATGTCGGTGGCCAACACTGGAGTGCGCGACAGCCTGGCCAGCCAGGTCATCCTGACCGCGGCCGATGTGCTGCGGCGTTACTCGCAATACAACGAGAGCAGCTTTGCCGATTTCATCCGCAGTGACGCGGCCCGGCGCGGTGTTCCCCTCGCACAGGCGCCGGCGGATGCCAAGTCGCTCAACCTGCAGCTCAGCGACGGCGGCCGCCGTGACATCGCCCTGGATTTCAATGGCCAGGTGTTGTTCGGCGCCGCCACTGGCGGCGTCAGCGGTTCGGCCACGGTGCACGGCAGCGCCGGAGCGAGTTTCGAGATCCTTGGCGCGGGCCGCGCGCGAACGGAGGGCTTCAGCGGCGTGTCGCTGTATGCCGATAGCCTCAATCGCCTGGGCGCCGGACGCCTGGTCATCGGCGCGACGCCGACCGTGGACTACGTGTCGGCCGGCAACATCGTCGACTTCAAGGGCGCGACCAGCAATATCACCTTGCGCGCGGGCGCTCTGCTGGCGGCACCGGAAGTCATGCTGTGGAGCAACTCGGCGAGCGGGGCGATCACCGTTGAAGCGGGCGCCGGCATCAACACCCTCGGGTACGGCAGCGCGCCCTACGACTCGACCAAGGGCTTCGTCTACCAGCCGGGCGCGGCGAGCCTGCTGGTCGTCTCCAACGGCTGGAACAACGTGCTGGCGCCGGCACTGGGCGACAACAGCCGGTCCTCCGGCAGCATTCGCATCGGCACCTGCGCAACGCCGTCGTGTGCCGAGCCGGCGTTGCTCTATTCCAAGGGCAGTATCACCGCGGCCACCGACAAACAGTTCGCGTTGGGCGAGACCGTGCGCTTTGGTACCCGTCAGTTGTCCTTGTCTGTCGGCGCGGTGAATGCCGGCAGCGCCGAGGCGCTGGCGCAGGCCGGCGACAAGGTGCCGACCGGGCTGATTCTCAACCAACAGGTGCTCGACCGGTTATTGCGCGGTGACAGCCAGTTCGGCGCGCCGGCCCTGGAAACCCTGGGCCTGACCACCCGCGACGCCTTCAACTTCTACGGCAGCGTGACCCTCGACACGCTGGATCCGGTCAGCGGCCAGAGCAAATTGCAGAACTTCATGCTGTCCACCCCGGCCATTTATGGCCTCGGCGAGAGCACCGACGTGGCGACGCTGCGCACCGCCAATCTGATCTGGAACGGCGCTGTCCAGGCGCCGGGTGCAGTGATCGCCGGCGGCGCCGGCACCGGGCGCGGCACCCTGGACATTCAGGCGCAGCGCATCGAGTTCGGCTACGGCGCCTACACGCAACCGAGCGGCACCAGCGAAAACGATCGGCTGACCCTGGGGTTCGCCAACGTCAACCTCAGCGCCAGCGAGCGCATGACCGCCAACCACAAGGGCAGTCTGGCGGTGTATCAGGCCCAAGGCGCTTACGATCCGGTCAGCGGCTACGCCTACAGCGGCGGCAACCTCAATCTGCGCACGCCGTTGCTCACCGGCGAAGCGGCGTCGGTCAATCTGCTCAAGGCTGGCGAACGCCTGACCCTCAGCGGTGCGGGCGCTACGGCAGCGGCCGATGCCCTGGGCGCGCAGCTGACGCTAGAGGCGCGGGATGTCGCCCTCGACAGCCGCATTGCGCTGGCCAGCGGCAAACTGCTGGTCAAGGCCGAACAGGAGCTGAGCCTCGGCGCGGCAGCCATGCTCGACCTGGCCGGACGCGTGCTGCCGTTCAACGACGTCAGCAAATACAGCTGGGGCGGCGATGTGCTGCTGCACAGCAGCCAGGGCTCGATCCGCCAGGCCGTGGGTTCGCAGATTGACCTGTTGGCGCAGAACAATCAGGCCGGCAGCCTCAGTGCGGTGGCCCTCGGGGCGGACGCCGGCGTGGTCGATCTGCAGGGGCGGATTCTCGGCGCCAGCAGCGGTCATTACGACGCCGGCGGTACGTGGGTGCCGTACAAGGCAGCCAGTGTCGACATCCGCGCCCAGCAGCTGGGCGGCGATCTCAGCGAGCAGTTCGCGGCCCTCAACCAGCGCCTCAACGACGGGCAAGTGTTCGGCGCGCGCAGCTTCCAGTTCAAGCAAGGCAACCTGGTGATCGGCGACGGCCTCAAGGCCGGCGAAGTCAACGTTTCCGTGGACAACGGCAGCCTGCTGGTCGCGGGGCGCATCGACGCCAGTGGCGAGCGCGTCGGCAACATCCGTCTGGCGGCGAAAACCGGCCTGACCCTGGCCGGCAATGCCGTGCTCGACGCTCATGGCCGGGTTTTGCGGGTCGACAGCTACGGGCAAATCATCGATGCGCCGAACCGGGCGATGGTCGAACTCAACGCCGGCGAAGGTCAGTTGACCCTGGCCGCGGGCACGCGCATCGACCTGCGGCATGGCACTGACGCGGTGGTCGGCAGCTTGCCGGGGCAGCATGACGGGCGCTTGCGCGGCACCCTCGAGTTGAATGCACCGCGCCTGGGTAGTGACGACATCGCCATCGACGCGAGCGGTGCCCTGGACATCGAGGGCGCGCGGTCGATCGGGCTCAACGCCGTGCGCCGCTACAGCGACGCAGCCGACGGTGTCGATCCGGCGGCCAGCGGTCGCCCGTACCAGGTGATCGATCAGGCTTATCTGAACAGCCTCCACGGGGACAGCAGCGCGTTCATCGATGCCGCGCTCGGCAACGCTAATCTGCTGCAAGGCAAACTCGCCGGACTGCGCAGCAGCGCCTATAGCGACGCGTTCCATTTGCGTCCCGGGGTGGAAATCGTCAGCAAGAGCGCCGACGGCGATCTGGTTGTGCAGGGCGATATCGACCTGTCGGGCTACCGCTACGCCAGCCTCAACCCGCACACACAGAAGACCGCGGTGTACGGCTCGGGCGAGGCCGGCAGCCTGGTGATTCGTGCCGGGGGCAACCTCGATTTCTACGGCAGCCTCAACGACGGGTTTGCGCCGCCGCCCGCGACGGTGGATGACGCCGGCTGGAAGTTGTTGCCGGGCATCCAGCCGTTTGGCGGCGATGTTATTGTGCCAAGCGCTGGCGTGACGCTGGCCGAAGGCACGCTGTTTCCGCCGGGCGTGGCGCTGAACTATGACGTGCCGTTACAGGCGACCGTGCTGGCCGCCGGCACGCTGCTGCCGACTGAGGGCACGCTCGCCGCGCCGTACACCTTCAGCGCCGGAACGGTGCTGGCCGGTGCGGTCCACGATGCGGCGGGCAACCTGCTGTATGCCGCCGGCACATTGCTGCGCGACAGCCTGACCCTGCCGGCGGGCAGTCGCCTGGGCGCGGGCATCCGCCTCAATGACAACACCGCCATGAATGCGCTGCTCTGGCCCAAAGGCGTGCCGTTGCCGGGCAGTTACGAGGCCGATACCCAGGCGATCAAAGGCGTGCGCCTGAGTGGTGCGCTGGCGTTGCTGCGCGGTTCGCTGATTCCGTCCATGACCGACGTGGTCCTGGCCGACGGTACGGCTTTCATCGAACTGCGGCCATTGGACGGCGACCGCCAGGGGCGCAACTGGGCGGTGGCCAGTATGCTGCCGGCCGGCAGTGCCTCGTGGTCGATGCGCGTGGTGGCCGGGGCGGACCTGGACGCCGCCGACACCCGTTTGGTGAAACCGGTGGCCAGCGACGGACATCTGCTGCTCGCCGATACGCACTACGGCATGAAAGTCACCGAAAAAGCCCCGGCGCTGGTCTGGGGCGAAGGCAACCTCGGCGGCTTCACGCCGGGTGACCCGGTGCCCGACGAATACAAGGAATGGTGCGATTGGGCGCCCAACTCCTGTGTGTCGGCGCCGCGCTGGACGTGGGCGCCAGGCAACTGGATGGGCATGCCGGACAACTCGCCGATGACCGACGACGATGTGCTCGCCTGGTGCGGTTCGTTCCCGGAGCTGTGCGTCGAGAACAAGCCCGGCATCACCGTGAAAACCCGCACGCAGATGTTCAGCGTGCTGCGCACCGGCAGCGCCGATCTCGATGTGCTGGCGGCCGGCGACGTGAGCATGGCGTCGCCGTTCGGCGTGTACACCGCCGGCACTCAGTCGCAGGACATCGATCCGCGCTTCAACCAGCCGCGCGGACGCCTGTCCGACGACGGTTCGGTGCTGGGCAGTGCCGACACGGACTACGAGAAACTGGTCAACGGTGGCAGCGACAGCCTCTACCAGGCCTGGTACCCGCAATGGGGCGGCAACCTGACCGTCAGCGCCGGCGGCTCGGTGTCCGGGGACGTGCTGGGTCGTCGCGGGTTGTCGAATACTTTGGAAACCCGCGAGCAGGTACCGAGCGTGGGCGTCGGCAACTGGCTGTGGCGCCAGGGCACCGGCAACGCGGAGGTGCCGACCGCGTGGTGGATCAACTTCGGCAGCTATGCCACGCAACCGTTGCCGGATCAGAGCGTCGATACCGGCGCTTATCTGGTCGGCTTCACCGGTTTCGGCACCTTGGGCGGTGGCAACATCAGCCTGCAGGCTGGCGCCGATGGCGGCATGCTCCGGGCTCTGGGCGGCAGCGGCGCGGATAATCTGTATCCGCGTGGCCAAGGGCTGGTGGTGGCCGTCGGTAGCACCGGACGCGTGGGCAGCGATGGCCGCTTGCAGTTGACCGGTGGCGGCGACATGGACGTCCGTATCGGCGGTTCGCTCAACCCTTCGCTGAACGCGCGGGCCGGGCGCAGCGGCACGCTGGCGCCGCTCCACGACCTGCAAGGCGCGCTGATCAACCTGCGCGGTGCGGCTCAGGTCAGCGGTGGCGCCATGGGCGGCATCAACCTGCAATACGGTTCGGCCGCGTTCCTCCAGGATGCGCGCGAGACGCGTCCGTATGATCTGTTCAACGCGACCGTGGGTAGCGCCTCGGGTGGCTTGGTGCTGATTCCCGGCGACTCGGGCATGCGCATCAATACCCGCGGTGACCTGGTGCTCGGCGGGGCGGCCGATCCAGGGCGGGTGCGCCTGCAGAACTCGACACCGTTCACCACGGCGGCGGGTGTCGAATATGCCGGCGGTGGCTTGAGCGCGTTTTCGCTGTGGACCGACCACACGGCCATCGACCTGTTCTCGGCGGGGGGCAACCTGACGCCGAGCACGCAAATGGCGGAGTTGGTCACAGGTTCGATGCGGCCCGTGGAGGGCAGCAACAGCTCGCCGACCGATGGCCGTTACGTGTTTCCGTCGATCCTGCGCGCGGTGGCCGCCCAGGGCTCGATCTACGCCGGCCCATCGGCGGCCTACGGTGCGATCAGCGGGTTGTTTCCGGCCAAGGGTTACTCGTTGCTGCTGGCGCCGTCGAACGCCGGGCAACTGGAACTGCTGGCGGGGGATTCGATCTACGCCGGTGGTTACGCGATCAACCAGTCCGGTGCCAGCCTGTCGGCCCTGGCCACGCCGTTCGCCCCGGCGTACAACGGCTTTGCCAACACTGTCAGCAGCCAGCCGGTGATGAGCAATTACGGTCGCGATGGCATCGGCGCGTCGAAGAACGTGCGCTACCCGTTGTTCGCGTTCGGCGCCGACAGCTACTCCGGCACGACCACGCCGCAGGCGCCGGCGCGCTTCTATGCCTTGAGCGGCGACCTGGTGGGGGTACGCAGCGGCGAGACCCTGAGCTTCAACATATCCAAACGCACCTGGTACGAAGCGGCCGGGCCGGTGTGGATGCTGGCCGGGCGCGATATCGTGGCGTCGGGCAGCAACCTCGGCCAGGCGACGGCGGCGCCCACCGAGATGGCCGGCAACGTCGAACAGATCGCCTCGACCGGCAACCTGTTCATTCACAATGACCCGCGCGACGTTTCTCGTGTGGCTGCCGGGCGTGACATCCTCTACAGCAGCTTCGACATCGCCGGCCCGGGCCTGCTCGACATCAACGCCGGGCGCAACATGCTCATGGAGGATCGCGCCGCCATCACCAGCCTGGGTCCGCTCACGGCGGGGGACAACCGGCCCGGTGCGAGCATCGTGCTGCAGGCCGGCGCGGGCGCGCAGGGGCCGGATTACTCGCGCTTCATTGCCCGTTACCTGAATCCGCAGAACCTCGCCAGTGCCGACACGGCGCTGAGCGCGCAGCCGGGCAAAGTGGCCAAGACCTACCTCGGCGAATTGCGCAGCTGGCTGACCCTGGGCTACGGCTTCAGCGGCAGCGAAGAACAGGCGCCGGCGTTCTTCGCCGCGCTGCCGGCCAGCGCGCAGGCGATTTTCGCCCGCCAGGTGTACTTCGCCGAACTGCGCGCCGCGGGCCTGGAATACAACGACGCCGACGGCCCGCGCAAAGGCAGTTACCTGCGCGGTCGCAACGCCATCGCGGCGCTGTTCCCGAGTACCGATGTGGCCGGCAACCCGATCCGTTACGACGGTGACATCACGCTCTACGGTGGCGCCGGGGTCAAGACGCTGTTCGGCGGCGACATCCAGATGCTCACCCCGGGCGGTGGCCAGGTGTTCGGCATCGAGGGTGCGGCACCGCCGTCGACGGCGGGGATCATCACCCAGGGTCAGGGCAACATTCAGCTCTACTCGCAGGGCAGCATCCTGCTGGGACAGAGCCGGATCATGACCACGTTCGGCGGCTCGATTCTCGGCTGGTCTGCCGAAGGCGACATCAACGCCGGTCGCGGTTCGAAAACCACCGTGGTCTACACCCCGCCCAAACGCGTCTACGACACCTGGGGCAACGTCACCCTGTCGCCGTCGGTGCCGAGCACCGGCGCCGGTATCGCCACGCTCAATCCGATTGCCGAGGTGGCCCCGGGTGACATCGACCTGATCGCGCCGCTGGGCACCATCGATGCCGGCGAGGCGGGGATTCGTGTCTCGGGCAACGTCAACATCGCCGCCCTGACCGTGGTCAACGCCGCCAACATCTCGGTGCAGGGCAAGGCGACCGGTGTTCCGGTGGTGGCGGCGGTCAACACCGGCGCGATCACCTCGGCCAGTTCCGCCGCATCCTCGGCGACTCAGGCCGCCGAAGACGTTGCCCGCCAGCAGCAGGCCGCATCGCGGCAAAACCAGGCTTCGGTGTTCACCGTGCAGGTGCTGAGCTTCGGCAACGAACAACTGGCACCGACACGCGATGGCGCCAGCCGTGCGCCGGCACCGGGGTACAACCCCGACAGCCCGGTGCAGGTGCTGGGGGCAGGGGTGCTGGATGAACAGGCGAAGCAGCAGCTGACCGAGGAGGAGCGCGGCCAGCTGACGCTCTGACGGACTCTCGTGCAGTACGTTCGGGCGGCCTTTGGGTCGCCCTTTTTTTTCCTGAGCCGGCGGTCGACGCGGCGCCGGGTTGCTCGCAGCGCAGGCAGCGCGTTAGCCTCTGCGGCCTGACGCTTACGCGCAATCACCAGTGCCATGACGGGAAGACGATCCTTGAACATCTACGCCCCGAGCTTCTGGCCCAACGCCCCGGGCATCGACCACAGCGCAGCCACGCTGGCGCTCGACGCGCTGTTGCCAGCTGCAGGCAGTACGACGCTGGCGTTTTTCGACCAGCAGGACGCACTGCATGTCGGCGACGCTATCGGTGTCCTCTGGTGCCCGACCGTATCGGATTTGAATGGCTGGAGTGAACAGCCTTCGGAAATTGCCGCGAGTTATCTGTTGTCGGCGACGGTCGTCAGTGCCGGCCGTGCGGCGCAGCCATGCGCCCGAGACCCGAATTTTGTTCATCGGGGGAAGCTTGAGTACGATTTGCAGATTCACTCGCGCGAACGCCTGATACCGGCGCTGCAAGCAACGCAGCCGGACAGCGGCACGTGGCGCCTGCAGACAATCGGAACGCCGAACGGCAGTTTGCTGGCCTGGGATGAGATTGTCTGGGCGGGCCAGGCAACCGTCGAAGGGCTCATCTACCTGGCGGCCACGACGCGCTACGAGACCTATCTGGAGCTGCTGATCGAACCGGACGGTGATTCATTTACCGGGCTGTTTTCTTTGCACATGAGCCCCGGCGGGGCCGATTACGGCCTGGGGCGAAGACACTTCAGCAGCGATGAGCTGCGTGCGGTCAGGCATGCACTGGCGCTCGCCAAGCCGTTGCACGATACCCAGCCCGCGTACCTCACTGCCGGCGAGTGAAGGGAGGGCTGAGATGGCGGGGAAGTGCGCCGACTACTTCGCTTCGCTCTCGGAAGACGCGCTGGTTTCTGCAGCGGCCTCGGCAGCCAGCTTCAAGCGTTCGGCCTTGCTGATGTATTTCGGCTTCTTGGGCGCCAGTTTGGCGCTGGCCTTCTTGGCTTTTTCCTTGAACAGCTGCTGCAGTTTTTTCTGACGGTTCATGTTGTCTCTCGGTTTGATGAGGTGGGCTGTGCGTCGGCGCGCTGAAAGGGCAGCGCCGCCGGCGCCGGATCGCTTCCGCCGTGGGACTGCGCCACGGGTTGCGGCTGCAGATGAACAGGAGATTGATCCAATAGATGGCGAGTCGTGCGCGCGGGATAGCCCATGCCGAGTTGCCGCGTCGGCCGCGGCAAGACGAGTTGGGCGTATGGTAAGGGTGAAAGAGTAAAGTGGCCAGACGGTTTTGCTGGCGGCTGCGCACGTCTTCGAGCCGACGCGGCTGGTTGTGCGCCGAGCCGTTCGAGGGTATTTATCCGCGGCCACCTTGGAATCGGCCAACGCGCCCTCATAACAGGCGCACCACCCAACCACTCTCAGGGGAAGGACTGACCATGACCAACCAAACCGAAACCGCCATTCTTGCCGGCGGCTGCTTCTGGGGCATGCAGGACCTGCTGCGACGCTATCCCGGCGTGCTGCACACCCGGGTCGGCTACACCGGCGGCGATGTGCCGAACGCGACCTATCGCAACCATGGCAATCACGCCGAAGCCATCGAGATCGTCTTCGACCCGGCGCTGATCAGCTATCGGCAGATCCTCGAGTTCTTCTTCCAGATCCACGACCCGAGCACTCCCAACCGCCAGGGCAACGACCGCGGCCCGAGCTATCGTTCGGCGATCTACTACCTCAACGAGGAACAGCGCGATATCGCCGAGGACACCGCGGCGGACGTCGACGCTTCCGGCCTGTGGCCAGGCCGCGTGGTCACCGAAATCGAACCGGCGGGGCCGTTCTGGGAGGCGGAACCGGAGCACCAGGATTACCTGGAGCGCATCCCCAACGGCTACACCTGTCACTTCATCCGGCCGAACTGGAAATTGCCCAAGCGCGGTTGATAGCCGGCCGCGTCAGCCGCCTGGCGCTGCGTGATACTCAGCGTTTTGCGCCAGGCGTGAAATCTGATTTGCGGGTGTTGCGATTGAGGACGGGGGCAAGCGTGATGGTTCATGCCGTTGCCTGAATGGCTGATGGCCAGGACAGTCGATCTACATTTTCACGCTTGCGGCTGAAAAACCACGGGAGTTCTCGATAGCGCAACGAGTCCTCCCGTCCTGTTCGCCGATCGGCGGGTCATGTGGTCAGGAGAGGCGCGTCAATCTCGTTCTCTGGCAGCGCAATATGGCTGTCACCCGGGGTCAGAATGACTTTTCGGCAATCGTCTTCTTTCTTGTCAAAGATCTTGTAGCCTTCCGCGGCCTGCTCCAGTGACAGCCGATGGCTGATGATGACCTCCGGTGCAAGGCGGCCCGTCTCGATATGCCCGAGGAGTTCGGGAAGAAAGCGGTGCACATGGGTCTGGCCCATTTTGAAGGTCAGCCCTTTGTCGAAAGCGTCGCCGAACAGGAAGCCGTGAATGAACCCGGAGTACACGCCCGGGACACTGACGGTGCCACCTCTTCTGACAGCCGCAATGCACTGACGCAAGGCCTTGCCACTGCTGCCTTCGAGCTTGAGCGTCGCGAGTACGGTTTCCGTGGTGCTGCCCTTGGCTTCAAAGCCAACCGCATCGACGACGCCATCGACCCCGCGCATGCCTTTGGTCTGCCTGATGATCGTATCGGCAGGATCGTCGTCCTCATCGAAGTTGATCGGAATCACCCCATAGGTTTTCTGCGCGTAAGCCAGGCGATAAGGGTGGTGATCGACCATGAATATCTGTTCGGCGCCGAGCATCCTTGCACAGGCTGCGCTCAACAAGCCGACGGGACCTGCGCCATAGATCGCGATGCTGGAACCGTTGCCAATGCCGGTGTTGGTAACCGCCTGATAGGCCGTTGGCAGAATGTCAGACAGGAACAGCACTTTTTCATCCGACAGCGTACCTGGCACCTTGAAGGGGCCGGTGTTGGCTTTCGGCACACGCACGTATTCTGCCTGCCCGCCAGGCACACCGCCGTACATATGACTGAAGCCGAAGAGCGCAGCCCCCGGTGGGATCGCCTTTTTATTGATGATTGCCCCACGCCCGGTATTGGTTGTTTCACAGGCAGCGAAGAGATCCATCGCGCAGAAAAAACAACTGCCGCAGGCAATCACAAACGGGATCACCACGCGGTCGCCGGGTTGCACGGCGGTGACCGCCGAACCGGTTTCCTCGACGATGCCCATGAATTCATGGCCGAAGATATCGCCATGTTCGACCGTCGGAATTTTGCCTCGATACAGGTGCAGGTCGGATCCGCAAATGGCTGTGGCGGTGACCCGCAGAATGATGTCGTCACTGTCCTCAATGACCGGATCGGCAACGGTATCGACTTTGACGCTGTGTGCGCCGTGATAGGTGAGTGCTCTCATGACGTCTTACCTGACTTCAGCTGGATGGTAAGTGGGAGAGGAGCAGGGGCGAAGGTAAGTTCAGAATGATGCAGATGCAGATGACTGGCGGTTGACGGCGGCAGGTCCATTTCGACGGGAGCGTCAGTCCTGAATGTTGTTGTTCTTTTTTCCGGCGAAGTTTTTTCTGAGCCCACGAAGGTTCATCAGGAACAGACAAATCTGCAGAACGATCAATGCACTGGCCCCGGCATAGGCTCCCCATATCACCCAAAGCACGTTGCTCAGGCCGAAGCATACGAAGCCAATCATGCGGCGCCCTGGTCGTTGCGACCCGATCAGCCATGCCGCAAGGACGGTCACAAGCATTGCAGGCCATTGAATCAAATCCAGATAAATCAAGATTCACTCCCGAACGTGTCATGTCTTCAGCTGTTCAACGACATCGGCTTGGCGCCACCGGCAGGCAAGCCAAACAGCTTGCGTACCGCGTTGAGAAACGCACCGTAAGGTCGTCCGAGGCAGAGCATCATCACGGCCGCGCCAAGCGTGCCGCGCAGCAGGCCGGCACCCGATGCGCCACTGAAGGCAATGATCGCCGCATAGATGGGCACCTGGAAACTGACCAGGGCGATGCTGTCCCAGAGCATTTTCGACAGCCGACGCTCACTGGCGCGCTGCATCAACCAGTCTCGCCATACACCGTAGGGCCGCGCGACGGGCACCATCAGCAGCGCCCCGAGCAGGCGAGCATGCAGCACCTGATCCCAGGACATGCCGGCGATGAACCGTTCATTGAGGATGCCGGTGGTGGTGAAAAACACAATCAGCGCGGTGGTGTCCGCGATAAACGCGGTGCGGCGCGTTGGCTGTCGCGAGTGTTGAGGCAAATGGATCTCCCGGTGTGCTTGAACAACCTGATTCGAGGCCTGCTGCAGCTCATCGGTAGGATGCTCGGCACACCGTATCGGTTCAAACCGGTGAATTTGCCGGGCCGAAAGCTGCACCGCAGGGGTCAGGGGTCGGTCGGTTTTATCGCGATCGTTGCTGGGCGTCTACTCTGAACGCGCAAGCGGAACTTTCTGGGTAATCGCGTGGAGCAGTGGCATGTACACGAACTGGAGTGGTCAGGTGGCATTGGTCAGTGGGGCGGGCAGCGCACAGGGGATTGGCCTGGCCATTGCGCGCAAGCTTGGCGATCTGGGCGCAAAGTTGGTCATCACCGGCAGCAGTCCCCGTATCCTTGATCGCGTCGCGCAATTGCGTGCGGCAGGTTATGAGGTGCAGGGGCGGGCTGCGGATCTCACCCGACCCGATGAGGTCGACGCACTGGTGGCCTGGGCGCAAGCGCTATGGGGGCGGATCGACGTGCTGGTGAACAACGCCGGCATGGCGATTCAGGGTGAAGGCGAATCGTTCGCTGACCTGGCTGATATGAGCGTCGAGGTGTGGAACACCGCCATCGCCCGTAATCTGACCAGTGCATTTTTGCTGACCCGGGCGGTGTTGCCGGGCATGCAGCAGCGCCGTTACGGACGCATCGTGCAGATCAGCTCGACCACGGGCACCCGCGTCAGCAACCCGGGCGAGGCCGCGTATGCCGCGGCGAAAGCGGGGATGGTGGGCATGAACATGAGCCTGGCGCTGGAAGTCGCGCCCTACGGCATTACCGTGAACGCCGTGGCTCCCGGGTGGATCGCGACGGCGTCCAGCACCGCCGAGGAAATGACCGCCGCACAGTATGTGCCCGTAGGGCGTGCCGGCAGGCCTGACGAGGTCGCGGCGGCGGTGGCTTTTCTTGCGTCGCCGGAGTCCAGCTACATTACCGGCGAGCTTCTGGTGGTCGATGGCGGCAATTGTCTTTCCGAGAACAAAGGGCCGCGTTGAGGTTGTGGCAGCGGCTATCCCCTCGGCAGAGCGGATTGACCCGTTTGAGTCGTTCAGGGTTGCCGGCAGCGCTGTGGGGATCGGCGAGGACAGCCAGGCGACTCACGCAGGACGGCGAGCCCGTGTGGTGTCCCGGGAGGGCGGACAGCCGAACTGGCGGCTGTATTCGCGACTGAATTGCGACGGGCTTTCGTAGCCCACTCGGTAACAGGCGCTCGCCACATCCAGGCCTTCGCCGAGCAGCAAGCGGCGGGCTTCCTGCAGGCGCAGCTGCTTCTGATATTGCAGCGGGCTCATGGCCGTCACTGCCTTGAAGCGGTGATGCAAGGTCGAGCTGCCCAAATTGGCCACGCGGGCAAGTTCTTCGATGCGCAAGGGTTGCGTGTAGTGGTTGTTCAGCCAGTCGATCGCCCGCGTCACCCGCCGAGTCTGCGAGTCACCGAGGGCCAGCTCATACAGGCGACTCCCATGCACACCGCGCAGCAGGCGGTAATACAGCTCGCGCAGGACGAGCGGCGCCAGCATGCCGATGTCCCGCGGCGTCTCCAGCAGCCGCACCAGGCGCAGCATGGTTTCCAGCAACGGCACATCGACTTGTTCGAGGAACAGCCCGCGTTCCGGCTCGTCCGGAACGCCCGTTGGTGGAGCTTCTGCGATGACCTGGGCGATCTCCGTGGGCTCGAAATCGAGCCGGATGCACAGGTAGGGCGCCTGCGGACTGGCAATCAATACACGACCCGACACCGGCAGGGTGACCGATACCACCAGGTAACTGAGCGGGTCGTACAGGTAATGCTCTTCAGCCAGGCCGACTTCTTTCTGCCCTTGGACGATCAGGCAAAGTGCCGGTTTGTGGACGGTATGGATCAGCTCCGAGGGCGTGTCGAAACGAATGACATGCAGCGGGGCGATGGCGGTCTCATAGACGCCGGGGGCCGTAAACCGTTGGGTCAGCAGGCGGACCAGTTCATCACGGTAGACGGCGGTGTTCTGCAGGATGAAAGCGTCGGTTTTTTCCATTTCAAGGCTCTCACAGGGGTTGGCGGTCACAGCTCAGCGCCATGGCCTGTGTCTGTCTCCCTGGCGTGTGCTCAGACTACGTCGTTGAACGCAGCGGTGTTAGGGCGATACTGCCGCAGACTTGCCTGATCCTCTTTGGCCCTTCGTTGAGGCTCATAGCTTTGATCGCTTGCCCACGGATGAAGCGCGTTGTTCACCGACGTGCGCGGGTGACGCACTCGCTCAGCGCCATCTGACGCGGTTCTGCCGCTGTTGTTCACGCCGACACGAATAGGCAAGTGTTGCGCAGGTTTCGGCACGCGCCAACCCGGCCAGTGCCCTTAACCTTTTCGACGTACCCCGCAGCATCGACCGCGCCAACGGCGGTCGGAGCTGACATTCAATGCATGGCGCAGGAGATACGGATATGTCGAACATCAACAATAAAGTTGTACTGATCACCGGAGCAAGCAGTGGTATTGGCGAAGCGGCGGCGAGGCTGATCGCCGCCAGAGGTGCCCATGTGGTACTCGGCGCCCGGCGGACCGAACGCCTGGAACAACTCGTGAGCGAGATCCACGCCGAGGGTGGCTCGGCCAGTGCCTGCGCACTGGACGTGACGGATCTGCAGTCGATGCAGGCATTCGTGGCGTTCGCCAAGGCGCAACATGGCAAGATCGACGTGATCATCAACAACGCCGGGGTGATGCCGCTGTCTCCCCTGAGCTCGCTGAAGGTCAACGAGTGGAACCAAATGCTCGACGTCAACGTTCGCGGGGTTCTGCACGGTATTGCCGCCGTCCTGCCGGACATGGAGGCGCAAGGCTACGGTCAGGTCATCAATATTTCGTCGATCGGCGGTCTGGCGGTCTCTCCGACAGCGGCGGTGTATTGCGCGACCAAATTCGCGGTCAGGGCCATTTCCGATGGTCTGCGCCAGGAAACGGACAAGATCCGAGTCACCGTGGTCTGCCCGGGCGTGGTCGAGTCCGAGTTGGCCGATTCCATTTCCGATGAAGTGGCGCGAGAGGCCATGAGGAACTTCCGGCGCGTGGCGATTGGCCCAGACGCCATCGCGCGAGCACTGGCCTATGCCATCGAGCAGCCTGACGATGTCGATGTCAGTGAGATTGTGGTTCGCCCGACTGCCAGCCCGCACTGAACAGTTCGGCAAACGGCCTGTGTGGCCAGGGAGGCAGCCGTTGAACAACGGCTGCTTTTCGTACCGCCGATGGCTCGGGAACAACGATTGAAGAGGCTAGGGCGCGGAGCCCTAGCAGAGGGGACATGTCACGCTTTTTTCTTCGACGACTTTTCTGCTTTATCTGATTTCTTGGCCTTGGCTGGCTTGCTATCGGCCTTTTTTGCAGCTTTCTTGGGTTCGGCGTCTTTTTTCTTGTCCTTCTGTTCCTTCTTGTCGGAAGATTTCGAAAGCTTCGATGCTGCCGCTGACTTCTTCTCTGGCGATGACTTCTTGTCTTTCAATTCCTTACTGGCTTTTGAAGACTCACCTTTGCTTTTCTTCTCGTCTTTAGCCACGTTGATCACCTCTAGGAGTATGCCGGTATTGGCACATCGCCTGTGGGATTACCCCCAAGCTAATCATTAGGCGAGCACCGCCAAACGCGGTTCAAATTTTTTGCGGCGTCGACGTGGCTGCTGGCAGACAGACCGACAGTCGGTGCAAAGCAATGACAATGTGCACGCGGGCATCAAGTCAGATCCACACGTCGTTCTGTGCCGTGCGGGCGTCGTCTTCATGACCGGTATTCAGGATGCCCCGCGGCTCGATCATCATCAGTTTCGCCTCACCCTGTGCCGCCGTCCTGTGCATCACGCCGCGTGGCACCACGTACAGCTCGCCCGGATTGACGTGCACGCAGCCCTGCGGCAGGTCGATGCGCAAGGTGCCTTCGAGGACAAGAAAGGCTTCGTCGGTTTCCGGGTGCGAGTGCCAGATGAACTCGCCTTCGATGCGCACGACCTTGAACTGGTAGTCGTTCATTTCCGCGACCACCCGGGGGCTCCATTGCTGGTCGATCAGCGAAGCCTTGTGTGTGAGGTTGATGGGGTAGGCTGCGGGTTGGAGATGGGCGTTTTGCATGACAGTTCCTCGGAAGTTGGAATCGTCAGCCTAGCGAGCGGTGGATCGACGTTCTTGTACGATCCTGCAAGTCAGCGTGCAGAGCGCAAGCGTTCCAGCCAGCGCAACGGGGGCACGCCGTAGCAGCGGGTGAAGTGCCGGGTCATGTGACTTTGATCGTGAAAACCCGCAGCCAGGGCGGCATCCACCAGGGTGAATCCGTCGAGAATCAGACCGCGAAAGCGATCCAGCCGGCGCAGGGTGACGAACCGGTAGGGACTGGTGCCGTAGAGAGTGCGGAAGTCGCGCGACAGGCTCCAGCGTTCACGCCCGCTGGCTTGTTCGAGCATCTCCAGGGTGATGCCCAGGTGCAGATGTTCGAGGATGAACGCCCGGGCGCGTTCCGCCGCGCGGTAATCCAGGCGCTTGCGCCCGCGCGGCTTGCCGGCGACGGCTCGGAGCGCCATGGCCAGGTCGTACAGGGCGTCCTGTTCTTCCAGGGTGTCCAGAGGATGATCGATTGCCTGAACGAACGCTTCGCTGGCCTGGTACAGGCGCGGATCGTTGCTCAGCCCGCCGGCAATGAAGGGCAGGGGCTCGCCACCCAGGACATTCTGCAGCAGTGCCGGATCGACGTAAGCCATGCGGTAGCGAAATCCCGCCTCGGTGCCTGCCATGCCATCATGGAGCTCGTCAGGATGCAGCACCAGCGTGTTGCCGGGTATCCCGTGGCGCAGCGAACCCTTGTAGTGAAAACTCTGCACACCTGCCAGCGTCCGCCCGATCGAGTAGGTGTCGTGGCGGTGCGGATCGTAGCCGTGGCTGCCGAACCACGCTTCGATACGCTCGATGCTGCCGGGCTGAGCGTTGCGGATGACCCAGTCGGCGTTGCCGGGTTTTGAGGGGCGCTGAATCGACATCGTCTGGCGTCCTGCTTCATCGTTTAATTTGGCCGGCCTTGCGCGTGCTCAGCAACATACCGATCCACAGTCTGCCACTCAACATCGCCGACACAAGGGCGATATCAGACAAATATCGCCGGGCGTGACACCGGCGCTCGACCGGTACCGGCAGATCGCGATGCATGCCAGGATGCCGGCCCGGTCAACTTCATTGGAAATGGATGTCAGCACATGTTCGAACGTAACAGGCTCGTTCCGGAATTGATGGTCACCGACCTGGCAGGCAGCCTGGCTTTCTGGGTGCATTGCCTGGGATTCCAGGTCGCCTATCAACGGCCGGAGGACGGATTCGCCTACCTCGACCTGGAGGGCGCGCAAGTCATGCTCGAGCAGGTTGATCCGAATGCAGGGCAATGGCTGACCGCGCCCCTGCACAAGCCCTTCGGCAGAGGCATCAACCTGCAAATTGATGTGCAGGCTGTCGCGCCCATCATGCAAAGGCTCGGTGAGGCGGGAGTCGACCTCTACCGGGCGTGCAAGGACACCTGGTATCGGGCAGGCCTTGTCGAAGCAGGGCAGCGCGAATTCATCGTGCAGGATCCTGATGGCTATCTCGTTCGATTGGTCGAGCGGTTGGGTGAGAGGCCAGTCAGTCCGGATTGATTGGTTGGCGCACTGGCGGGCAGTTCGCCATGGCCGCTTTCAGGTAGACCGAGCGCACAATGATGAACTATCGAGAGGTCGGGTTCAGCGTGCGCTTGGTTTTTCAAACGCCAACTGGTAGCGTGCCGCACCTCACTGTATTGCCCGGCCCCATTCGTCATCGTTGCCCCGCCAGGGCCGACGCACGCGGGTAGCCGCTGCCCGCTCAGGGGCGCCGACGCAGGATGCATCGGGCGATGCACAGTCATTCGCAAAGGGAGTTCACAATGACGCAAAACAGCACTGTGCTGTCCGGTATCGAGCTGGACCAATTCATGGATCGTCTCGAGGTCGAGCATCAGGAACACGGCGCCGACTACCTGCTCGGCCAACTGCGCGCCCAACCGTTGCAGGCAACCTCGCTGGACTCGATCGACCGGCTGCACACGCTGTGGGTCAACGCCGGTGACGCTGACGCGGCCAAGGCGGTACTGGCCGCCGACGGTCAGGCGCTGATCGAGGCGACGCCTGACCAGGCGCGCAACGAACTCAAGGTCATCCTGCTGATTTACCGGCTGCGCTTGAGCAACTACCTCAAGGACGAGCAGGGCCTGCTGACCGCGCTCGATGCCCTGCAGCAATTGAGCACCGAGCCGCTGCCGTTCGACCTCGAGCCGCACCGGCGCCATCGCATTTTTGACGATCTGCAACACGCCACCCTCGACGTCGCCCTCAAGGCCATCGAGGTGCGTCACACCCTGGCCCTGGTCAACCCCGGCCGGCATGCCTTGCGCGCCTGGGACGATGCCGACCAGCACCGGCGCCGCGCCCGGGTGCTGGCCACCCATGAACGGGACGCCGACGCTCGCGATGCCGCGCTGGCGGCGATTGCCGCGTTGCGCACGGCCGCTGACGATCAGGATGTCGACGCCAACGACTGGCTGTGGCTGGGCGATGCGCTGATCGAGATCGTGCCGCTGCGCCTGGCGATGTTCGAGCAACCGGTGGTGCGCTTGATCGCTGATTTGTCGCTGCCCCGACGTCGGGAATGGGAAGTGCGCCTGGCACGTCTGGCCGCTCGTGCGCTGCAGGCCCAGGGCGACCTGGCCGGCGCCCTGAACATCTGTGACGTGGCGAGTATGAGCCTGGAGTCCTGCGGCGGTGACAACTTCGTTGAATACCATTTGCCCTGGCTGCTGGAGCACGACCGGATCGACGAAGCCGGGCAACGGGCGTTCATGGAAATCTACGAGACGCGCGGCGACATGTGGCCGGGCACGGCCTACTGGGTGCACGATCGCCTGCTCGAAGCCGAGGATCAGTCGGCGTGGTGGCCGTTGTGCGTGATGCGCGCCTGTGACGATCAGACGGTGCTGGAGCGGTTCATTTCCGGCCTGCCGTGGCGTGACGAATCGACGCCGTCCCTGGGCCCGTTGCTCGATGCACTGCATGCCGCGCGCGGGGACCTTGAGCAGATCGACAACGTCTTTGCCCAGGCCCTGGCGGAAGCCCGGCGCCGCGCGCCGAACCACCCGTGGATCACCCGCCTGCTGGCGGTGCGTGAACGTCAGGCCGAACGCATCGACGCCAAGACCGAATTGTCGATGCTACGCGAAGCCATCGTGGCCGGCAATCTGCAGGATCACCGCAGCCTCTACAGCCTGTTCAACGCCCATGCCGATGTCCACGGGATCATCGATGCCTTGCGCCAACCCCTGCCGCCAATGTCCAGTGGCATGTACTACTACCAGTTCGCCAACGCCATCGACGATGTGGTCGAAGCGAAAGTCGAGGATCTCTCGGAGGAGGAAGCCGATCAGGCCTGGTCGCTGCTGCGCGAAGTGCAGAAGGTGGCCTACGAACACGGTCAGGCGCGTTTTGAGCAATGCTTCGCCAGCGGTCGAGGGCACCGTTTCGATGCCTGTGCGCACCTGTATTCGATGCTGTGCAA
The DNA here is from genome assembly GCF_030209175.1 of Pseudomonas sp. efr-133-TYG-5. Taxonomy (GTDB): domain Bacteria; phylum Pseudomonadota; class Gammaproteobacteria; order Pseudomonadales; family Pseudomonadaceae; genus Aquipseudomonas. The sequence goes on from NZ_JARVSM010000001.1 coordinate 50,223, forward strand.
TAACCTGGCGATCAACTACCGCTGCTACAACGACCAGCGTCTGTATGCCCAGGCGCTGGAGTTGCACACCCGTGGCATCGCCGCCAGCTCGTTCGCCGAACATTATCAGGGCATTCTGCGCAACCGCATTCTGCTCGGGGACAACCCGGGTGTCGCCGAAGCCGCCGAACAGCTGTGGCACTACGCAGCCGACTACGGCTACGGCCGCCACGACCCGGAGGAATACCTCGAGGACGTCGCCCGCGCCCTGTATCGCCTGGACCGCGAGCGCGAAATCCTGATCTGGCTGGAGCGCATTCTCAAATGGCAGCAAGAGTCTGGCGTCAGCGACAAGGAGCTGGAGTACTCGCCGCTGTTCGCCCGGCTGAAAGTGGCCATGTACCTGTCGTACAGCCTGCCGGAGGCGGCCACCAGCCTCTGGTTGCGTTACGCGCCGTACGTCGACGAACGTCAGGAACCGTCGCTGCTCGGCTGCGCCGGCGATGTGCTCAAGGGCCTCGGGCGCAATGAAGAGGCCGTGGCCTATTACCAGCGTGCCATTGAGCGCAGTGATCCGAACAACGCCGTTGACCAGGGCAACAATGAACTCTTCCGCCAGAGCATCGCCGCGCTGCAGGCGCCGGCGAAACCGGCCGGCAAGGCCTGGTGGCAGATATGGAAGTGACCGCGCCGCTGCGCCAGAGCGGCTACGCCCCGCGCAATGCACTCAATGCCGATCAACTCAAGCGCGGCATCGCCGAGCGCAGCAAGGCCCGCGGCGATGCGCCAGAGGTGAACAAATGGTTGCTCAACCATTTCTACCGGCATCTGGTCGGCAACTTCGAGCCGGCGCGGCGCATCCTGACCCTGGAGCAGGCCGTCGAGGTACTCGGTGCCGAGCCGCCGTCGTGGGTGGCCAGGCATTTGAGTGACGCTGAAAAAGCACCGCAGCAGGCGCCTGCACCATTAGTCTGGGTCGATCCGCAGCAGGCACCGTTGCTGGCCCAGGAGGCGTTGCTGGTGGAGTTCCTGACGTCGCGCCAGGGCACGGCGCTGGCTGGCAAACTCGACCGTATCAACTGCCCGCAGGCGCTGGCACTGTGGCAAAAGGAACACGCGCAGATGGCCGCGCGGGTCGAGCAGGGCTGGCGCCAGAGCCAGCCCGAGGCCTTGCTCACGCGGGTGACCACTGCCGAACACGTATTGCAGGAGCTGCGCCCGGAGAGTCCTTTGCTGCGCGCGGAAATGGCTTTTGAAAGCTATGTGATGCGCCACTGCCTGGGCCAGTTCGCCGATCGACGCGCGTTGACCGGCGGCTATGGCGAGCGCTACGCCGAGGCGGTGGAGCTGGGCAGCCTGCGCGTGTTCAGTTTTCGCGATGGCCAGGGGCAGCCCCACATCACCATCAGCCTGATCGTCCAGGACGATGGCACGTTGACCGTCGAACAGGTCAAGGGCAAGCAGAACCGGCCGCCGGTCGAACGCTATTACCAGGACCTGCTGCAATGCCTGAATGCCTTGGGCACCGATCAGCAGACGCCTGCCGACTGCATCGCCATCGGCATCGTGCGCACCGAAGCGGGTTGGCTGCGCATCGAAGAGGTCAGCGATCCGACTGCGCAGACGCGCCTGGTCGCCCGTTATCCGCAGCTGTACGAGCGCCTCGAGGCGCCGTCGGCCATGGTCGAATGGCTGGTGGCCGGGCGGCAGCCGCAGCAGTTTCGGCACATCGCCCCGCAAGCGGTGTCGGTCAAATACGCCACCCGCCATGTGTTCAACAAGCGCATCGAACGTCAGCCGAATGACCCGCTGTACCTGACCGAAGGCGTGCCGTGGCCTGACATGTCTTCGCCCCAGGCCGAGGAAATCCAGGCCTGGCAGGCCCGGGCAAGGTAAGGAGAACGGTATGTTTTTGCTTATCGCGACACTGGTTTGCGCCTGGTTGCTATGGCGCACATTTCGCCCACGTGGCGCCGCACCCGTATTCAGCCAGCGCAAGCACTGGTCGCTGTTGCTGGCCAAGCCCATGGCCGATGCGATGGAAGTCGACGGGTTCTACTCGCCGACGTGCGATCACTTCACCGAGGAGGCGCAGACGATCTTGCGCGCCGCGCTGCTGCATCAGGCCGGCATACGCAGCCACAGCAATGACGAGGCGGTGCGGGCGCACTTCAGCGCCACGCTCGAACAGCAATGGTTCGGTCTCGACCTGCAGGCACTGACGGCCGAGGATGAGCCGCGTGCGGCCATGGCCTTTGCCTGCGCGCGCGTGGCGTTCCTGGTGCGCTGTGCATGGCTGATGCGTTGGCTCGAGCCCGATCTTGCCTGGCGGGTGCTGCTGCTCAATGCGCAGCGCGCACAGGACTGTTTCGACAGCTGGGAAGCGTTCGGCAGCGCCTACGCGCTGGGGCGCGAGCAGTGGGTTGCGGCGTTTCGCGTCGACTCGCTGGGCGAAGCGTTCGACGAACAGCACTTGCGCCAGTTGCTGGCGCCCGGCAGCGGTGCCTGGGCCGATATCCCCTGGCGTACGCCAACGTTGAGCCCGGCGCTGGCGCGGTAACGGCGTAGCGCCGACACAGGGTCAAACCTGATGAGGTCGCAACTCACGCACCAGTTCAATCAACGCGCGCAATCGCGCCGGCACGAAGCGGTGCCCCGAGTAATAGAGCCGCAAGCCGCCAAACGCCGGGCACCAGGGCTGCAGCACTGGCACGAGGGCGCCGCTGGCCAGTTCTGCCTCGATGAACCACTCGGAAATGAAGCCGATGCCAAGGCCCAGCAGCATGGCTTTTTTGATCGCCAGCATCTCGTTGAACGCAAAGCGCACGGGTAGCTCCATCTGCAATTTCTCGCCGTCGCGCTCCAGCTCCCAGGCGTAGAGACCACCGTGGGCCATGCGCATGCCGATGCTTTGATGGTTGAGCAAGTCCGACGGGTGCAGGGGCACGCCATGCCGCTCGAGATAGTCGGGCGTGGCCACCACGAGCATGCGGATGTCGTCCGACAGCGCCACGGCAATCATGTCCTGCGGCACGGACTCTGCCAGGCGGATCCCGGCGTCGAACCCTGCAGCGACGATGTCGACCATGCCGGATTCGCTGACGATGTCGATGCGCATCTCGGGATAGCGCTGCGCGTACTGCTCGAACAGCGGCTCCAGCAGCAGGTAGGCCGCGCCATGCGGGGCGTTGATGCGCAGTGTGCCGCTGGGTTGGTCGGGGCCGACGCTGGCCTCTTCGCCGGCACTGATGATTTGCGCCAGAGCCGGGGCAATGCGCTCGACATAGCGTTGGCCGACGTCGGTGAGGGCCACGCTGCGCGTGGAGCGGTTGAACAGGCGCACCTTCAGGCGCGCTTCCAGGCCAGCCACCGCGCTGCTCACGGCGGTGGTGGACATGCCCAACTCCTGCGCCGCGCCACGAAAGCTGCTGCGCCGCGCTACGGCCAGCACCACTTCCAGTTCGGTCATTCCGGTTCTGTGCATTGATTGTCCTGAAAATACGGATGTTTCATCCGCCGAAGCATAGCTTATCGGAACAGTCCGGCGTTCTTAGACTTCGCTTCACCGCGGCTCGATTCAGGCGAGCCCCTTGAGCGAGGAATGATCATGCACCGCATTGAACACATCTACATCAACGGCGAGTTCGTCGTCCCGCACGGCCAGGAATGGTTCGACCTGCATAACCCCAGCACCGAGGAGGTCATCGGTCAGGTGCGCCTGGGCGACGCACTCGACGCACGACGGGCCATCGCAGCGGCGAAGGCGGCGTTTCCGGCCTGGTCGCGTACCACACGGGAGGAACGCGTTGCCGCGCTGCAACGCATGCACCGGGCCGTGGTGGCCCGGGAGGAGGAGCTGCTGCAAGCCGTCCTTGTTGAATACGGCGCACCTTCGAGTCGTGGACGCTGGATGGCCACCTATCCGGCTGAAGTGATTGCCCAGGCAATCGATGCGCTGCAGGCCTTCGATTTCGAGGAACAGGCCGGCATGGCCAGGGTCATTCTGACGCCTGTGGGCGTCAGCGGTCTGATCACGCCGTGGAACAGCAATGCCGGCTTCATTTGCAACAAACTCGCAACCGCGTTGGCGACAGGCTGCACAGCGGTGATCAAACCCAGCGAGATGAGCGCGTTGCAGACGCAGGTGGTGTTGCAAGCGTTGCACGAGGCGGATCTGCCGCCAGGGGTGTTCAATCTGGTCAACGGGCGCGGCGATGTGGTGGGAGAGGAAATCGCCCGTCATCCCGACGTGGCGAAAATCTCCTTCACCGGTTCATCCGCTGTCGGCCAGCATCTGGTCAGAACCGCTGCCGCCACCCTGAAACGGGTGACGCTGGAACTGGGCGGCAAGTCGCCCACCGTGGTGCTCGACGATGCGGATTTCCACGCGGTGATGCCGATGGTGTTGCAAGCCGGATTTCTCAACAGTGGCCAGGCGTGCATCGCCGGTACACGTATCCTTGTGCCGCGCACGCGACTGGGGGAATTCGAGAGGGTAGCGAAGGCGCATGTGTCACAGATTCAATCGGGGGATCCGCATGACGCGGCAACCGACATCGGCCCGATGGTCAGCCAGAAACAATGGGAGCGAGTGCAGCGCTACATTCGTATCGGTCAGGAAGAGGGCGCGCGGTTGCTGGCCGGTGGTGAAGGTCGTCCGGCGGGCCTTGACGGCGGATGGTTCGTCAAACCCACGCTCTTCACGGATGCGCACAACGGCATGCGCATCGCGCGGGAAGAAATTTTCGGCCCCGTGCTGACGATCATTCCGTATGAGGATGACGCCGACGCGATCAGCATTGCCAACGATACGGACTATGGCCTGAGCGCCCTGGTGTTGGGCAAAAGCCCCGAGCGCTGTGTGAAGATCGCCCGTCAGATCGAGGCGGGACGCGTGCTGATCAACACGCTGGCCCATGAGCCACGGGCGCCTTTCGGCGGATTCAAGCAATCCGGCCTTGGCCGGGAAATGGGTAAGTGGGGGATGAGCGCCTACCTGGAGCCGAAGACGCTGGTGGTGTCCGACCCGTTGAAATAACCGGGTCGGGGGTTGCTGATGGTCACACCGCTGGCGCGGCAATCGTTCTGGAGCGCCAGGCAAAAGCCAGCACCATCAGCAGCCCGAGGCCGGCCATGGCCGCCCCGGCCAGGGAAATCGCCGGGTAACCCAGGCCGCTGTTGATCACCGCGCCACCGAGCGCCGCGCCAATCGCGTTGCCGAAGTTGAATGCGCCGATGTTCACCGCCGAGGCGAGATTGGGCGCGTCCTTGGCCGCTTCCATGACGCGCATCTGCAGCGGCGGCACCAGGGCGAAGCTGGCGATCCCCCAGATCAGGATGGCCACGGCGGCCGGCAGCGGCCAACGCATCAGTACGGTGAACGCCAGCAGGACCACGATCAGCACGCTGAGCGAGGCGATCAGGGTGCGATCGATCGAGCGGTCAGCAGCCTTGCCGCCCCACATGTTGCCCAGCGTCAACCCGACGCCGTACAGCACCAGCATGGCGGTGATGTACGCGGTGGATGCATGGGTTTCGCTGCTGAGGATCGGCGCGATGTAGGTGAAAACGGTGAACATCGCACTCGAGCCGACGACGGTCAGCGCCAGTGCGCCCAGCACCGGACCGCGCCCGAGGACGCGGATTTCCGCCAGCACACCCACACCTTTCGGTGCCGGCAGGTTGGGCAGGGCGAACCACAACGCAGCCATGGTGATGAAGCCGAGAGCGGTAATTCCCCAGAACGCGGTGCGCCAGCCGAACAGTTCGCCAAACCAGGCGGCCAGCGGTACACCGCCGATGGTCGCCAGGGTCAGGCCCATGAACATCGCGGCTACCGCTCCGGCACGTTTTTCCGGGGCGACCACGCTGGCGGCGACGATGGAGCCGACGCCGAAGAACGCGCCATGGTTCAGCGAGGTCACCACCCGGGCGACCATGAGGCTGGAGTAATCGGTGGCCAGCGCCGACATCAGGTTGCCCAGGGTGAAAATCGCCATGAGCCCGATCAGCAGGTAGCGCCGGGGGATCCGGCCGGTAGTCAGGGTCATCAGCGGCGCGCCGAGCAATACGCCCAGCGCATAGGCACTGACCAGCAAACCGGCGGCGGGAATGGAAACACCGAGGTCGGCAGCGATACCCGGCAACATGCCCATGGGGGCGAACTCTGTTACGCCGATGCCAAAGGCACCGACGGCGAGTGCAACAAGGGGTGGATTGATACGCATGGAAAGCTCCTTATCTATGCCGCAGATGCTACGATCCAGGCTTTTGATCCGGTAGATAGCATTTTTGGTAATCAGCTTTGCGCGGGAGGCACAAGTGGATTTCAACGGCAGGTCGGGTGAGATGAGCGTGTTCGTCACCGTGGCGCAGGAAGGCAGCCTGTCAGCCGCTGCGCGTGCCCTGGGCCTGACACCCTCGGCAGTCAGCCGGATCATCGCGCGCACCGAGCAGCGTCTTGGCACCCGCCTGCTGTTGCGCACCACCCGGGCGATCACGTTCACCGCCGAGGGCGAAGCGTTCCTGCGCGGTGCCCGGCGGATCCTGGCGGACATGGACGAGGTCGAAGAAGCCATCGCCGATCAGGGCGTACCCCGGGGGCGATTGCGGGTCAGTGCCGCCCTTGGCCATGGGCGGCTGGCCATCGTTCCCTTGGTCGCCGCCTTCAGCGCGCGTTACCCGAACATCGTCGTCGACCTCACCCTCGGCGACGAGGTGGTCGACATTCTCGGCGGCCAGGCGGACATCGCCATACGCTTCGGCCATTTGCCCGACAGCCCGCTGACCGCCCGGCGGATCGGCGACACCGGCCAGGTGGTGGTGGCCTCGCCGGCGTATCTGCAGCGTCACGGCAGCCCTCAGGAACCGGAAGACCTGCTCCGGCACAACTGCCTGCGGTTCAATTTCCGTCGTGCCGAACCCAACTGGCCGTTTACCCGCGACGGCAGGGAGTTTTCCCTGAAGGTCAGCGGCAACATCGAATGCAGCAGTGGTGAAGCTCTGGCACAACTGGCGCGGGTTGGCGCCGGGATTGCGCGGATCGGTGAATTCACTGTCAGCGAAGATCTGCAACGCGGCGAACTGATACCGCTGCTGGAAGCCTGGAACCCCGGCGATCGGGAACCGATTCATGCGGTGTTCGTCGGTGGCCCGGCAATGCCGGCGCGAGTGCGCCTGTTCGTGGACTTCTTGCTCGAACATCACCGCATGTAAGCGGCGCTCCACGCGGTCGGCGCGGTAACAGTGGCGCGCTGACCCCGGCGTCTATATCCGCGCAAAAAAAAGTCTGCGCCTCGCGCCTGCCCGCCGGTCAATGCGGCGGAACAGGGGCGAGGCGCAGGCCTGGTACGCAAGGTCGATCAATAGTCCCAGAACGCCGCAATCCAGCGGAAGGCCTCGCCGTCGACCGCCACGCGACCGACCGAAGGGAAGGGCAGGTGCGTGGCGACGAACAACTCGCCACTCGCTGCGGCTTCCTGCAGCAGGCGCACACGCACGTGCACCGATTCTTGCGGATCGTGCTCGAAGCCGTTGTGCCACTCAGGGTGGTCGAAGGCCACCGGGAACAGGGCGTCGCCGGCGAAAGTCAGGCGTTCACCGCCGGAGTTCACGTAGACCACACAATGGCCGGGCGTATGCCCGCCGGTCATCTTGGCGACCACACCCGGGGCCACCTGGTACTCAGTGTCGAAGATGTGCAATTTGCTGCGGTACTGCTCGATGAACTGTCTGGCGGTTTTGCGCAGGACATCGGGCACCGGTTGCGGCATCTCGGTCTGGGTGAAGTCGGGCGTGCTCCAGAAGTCGACTTCGGTGGCGGTGACGTGGATGCGGATATCGTCACGCAGACGCTTCCTCACGTCTTCGACGAGCAGGCCGCCAACGTGGTCCATGTGCATGTGGGTGATGATCACGTCAGTGATCGACCCGAGCTCGACACCGGCAGCCTCGAGACGCTTGGGGAACTGCCCGGCACGCGGGAATCCCGGAAACTGCCCGCCGAGCCCGGCGTCGACGAGGATGGTCTGCTCGCCGCTGCGTACCACCAGCACGTTCAGCGCCCAGTCGAACATGTCCGGGCCCAGGTGCATGTCTTTGAACCATGCCGCGCGGGCTTGCGGATCGGCGTTGGTCGACATGGTTTCGGTTGGCAGCGGCAGCACGCCGTCACTGATCACCATGACGTCGATGTCGCCGAGCCGCAGAGCATAGCGCGAGGGCACCAGTTCTTCAGTAGGCGCTGGTTGTGAGGCATCGTCCTGCCGGGTGAAGGTTGTCAGAGGCATGTTCATGTTCGTTCTCCTGTGGTGTGGCGCGAATGTCACGTTCGCGAAGGCATGGCGAGTGCGCGAGGCTCAGGCCACCGGGATCAGCGGATCGGCGGCGGCCAGCGCGGCTTGGCGGTCGGCGGCCGGTGGGTAGATCCACACGGTGTTGATTTGCGTCTTGAGTTGCTTGGCCTCCTCGCCAACCAGTTTCAGCTGACGATCCCAGCCTTCGGTGTACACCGCGCCCCACGCGCCCAGGTCCAGGCAGGTGACGTACTTGGGTTGGCGGTAGGGCATTGGCGCGACGCCGAGCATGTCCGCCGCCGCGTTGTTGCCGGCGTAGCGGCCGAGGCTGATGGCGTGCTGGCAGGACATCGCGGCGTAATTGCCGAGGTCGTCAGTGGCGGCATAGGCCACATCACCGGCGGCGAATACGTTGTCCTGGCCACGCACCTTGAGGTTGCCGTCAACGTGCAGACGGCCGAGGCCATCGCGCTCGCCGGTGAGCTGTTCGGTGAGCGCGCTGGCGCGGAAACCGACGGTCCAGATCACCGTGTGGCTCTCTATATGACGACCGTCGGCGAGGGTCACGCCGTTGGCGTCCAGCGACGCAACCGTCGCCCCGGTGATCCACTCGATGCCCAGTGCCTCGGACGCCTGAACGATCGAAGGACGGATGCCGTCGCCCATGGTCGCGGCGATACCTGCACTGCGATCGACGACGATCACCCGCACGTCTTCGTCGGCGCCCAGCACCGCACGCAGGCGGGCGGGCATTTCCGTGGCGGTCTCGATGCCCGTGAAGCCGCCACCGGCAACCACGACGGTGTTGCGGGCGCGGCTGGCCGGTTGCTTGCCGAGTGACAGCAGATGACGTTCCAGGCGCGCCGCCGATTCGATCTGGTCGACGTTGAAGGCGTACTCGCTCAGGCCCGGGACCGGTGGGCGCGACAGTTGGCTGCCGGAGGCCAGGATCAGTTTGTCGTAGCTCAGTTCGCCAGGGCGCCCGGCTTCATCGCGATAGCCGACGCGGCGTGTCTGTTCATCGATGCGCTCGGCGGTGCCTTTGACGAAACTCACGTTCACCGCGTCGAGCAGCGCATCCAGCGGGGCGAACATGCTGTGCACATCAGGCTCGTAGAAGCGCGGACGAATGCGCAGCTCGGCTTGCGGTGCCAGCAGGGTGATTTCCACGTCCTGGCGGTCATGCATGTCCAGCAGGCGGGCGGCGCTCAGGGCGCTCCACAGACCGCCGAACCCTGCGCCAATAACCAGAAGTTGCTGTTTCATGATGTGCTCCCGACTCGAATGGATGAATGAAACTTGAAGCAGGCGTTCAAGTTCGCATGACGATCTATCGCAGTTCCGAGATTGAGGTTCTGGGAGCAATCGTCCGCTGTGGGTTCATGCTAGGGCGGACAACTTCGCCGCGCACTTCTCCATCGGTGTGGGCGCATTACGCATGCGTTCAACGGCGCTATACGAAGGTATAGGGAGGCAAGTTGCAGAGGCAGATCAGTGAGTCTTGCGCACGGCTGCTTCTATGCAGTCGAGCAACCGGTCCGGCTCGAACGGCTTGCGCAGGCAGGCGATCACGCCGGGCATGTTCGGCGTGATCCGCAGGTTTTCCCCCGGGAAGGCGGTGATGAAGATCACCGGGATGTGCAGGCCGCGAGCGCGCAATGCGTCATACAACTGCACACCGCACATGCCGGGCATCTGCACGTCGCAGATCAGGCAACGGGCGAGCAGCGGGCCTTCGGAGTCGAGGAATTCCCGGGCGGCGGCGTAGGTTCGCGCCTGATAGCCGATGGAACGCAGCAAGCCCTCCAGGGCGATGCGCAGGGATTCATCGTCGTCGACCACGGCGATGACCAGGTTTTTGCGAGCGTGATGGTTTTGCATTGTGTCGGGCACTCATGGCGGCGCCTGCCGTACTTGCAAGATACGCCGTCACCCCGGGCGGAGAAGTTATACCTAGGTATAAGCCAACCAGGCCTTGGTATCGAATACTTCCATAGCCAAGCGCCGTTCAATTGCCGGTTCAACAAAAACGCTCAGCGAAGATACCCAAGTATAACGACGACTATCCAACGGATAATTTTGCTGCCCCGATGTACAAAAGACGCCGGCGCTGCATCGGCATACGCTGGCCACATTGCCCCTGCGCGTGTTCCGACATTGCGCTCTTGCGCTGTTCGAATCCAACTTCTCCCGACAGGCCGACAGCATGAACAGAAACGATCTACGGCATGCCGACATCAATCTGCTGGTGGTTTTTGAAACCATGATGCGCGAGCGTAACGTGACCCGTGCAGGGGAGCGCCTGTTTCTCAGTCAGGCCGCCGTCAGCGGCGCACTGGCGCGACTGCGAGCCATGTTCGACGATGCCTTGTTCATCCGCACCGGCCGGCTGATGGAGCCGACGGCTCGCGCCGAAGAAATCCACGCGCGCCTGACCCCGGCACTCGAAGGCATTGCCCAAGCCCTGAGTTGCAGCCAGACATTCGATCCGCGCAGCAGCGACGCCTGCTTCCACGTCGGGCTTTCTGACGATGTCGAGTACGCACTGTTGCCGACGCTGCTCAAGCCGCTGCGCAGCGAGGCGCCGAACGTCACGCTGGTGGTGCATCGGGTGGATCAGTGGCAGTTGCCGCAGTTGCTGGCCAACGGTGACATCTCCGTGGGCATCAGCCTTGCGCAGGAACTGCCGGCCAACTCGCGCTGCCGTCGTCTGCGCCCGATGAAATCGCGAGTGCTGCGCGCCGATTCGGCCAGTGGCCCGCTGTCTCTGGAGGAGTTCTGCCGGCGCCCGCACGTGGTGGTCTCGACGCAGGGCAGCGTGACCGACGAGGTCGACCGCGCGCTGGCCCGCCTGGGGCGGCAGCGGCGGGTGGTGCTGGCGGTCTCGCAATGCAGCGTGTTGCCTGGGGTACTGGCGGGCAGTGATTTGCTCGCCGTGGTGCCGGATTATGTGGCGCAGACACTGCTGGCCCATCCAGGGCTGTACAGCGATTGCGCGCCGCTGTCACTGGCGAGCCCGGACCTGTGCATGGCCTGGCGCGGCACCCATCACGATGACCCGCGCGAGCGTTGGCTGCGCGATTGTTTTTCTCGTCACCTGGCGCAGCCGGTCGAGCGCCCGCGGGTGTTGGCAGTGGCGTGAAACAGGGTGTCAGTCGGCACGGCTGAAGCGGCTGCGGTAGTCGCGCGGGGAAATGGCCAGGTGGCGCTGGAACGTGGTGCGCAGACGTTCTTCGTCGGCGAAACCGCAGGCGCGGGCGATCTGTTCGATGTTGCGCGGCGAGTTCTCCAGCAGACGCTTCGCCGCCTCTACGCGCAGCAGCTCGATGGCCTTGGCGGGTGTGCGTCCGGTGTGCTGTTTGTACACCCGGGAGAAGTTGCGCAGGCTCATCTTCGCCTGTGCCGCGAGGCGCTCCACGGTCAGTTCCGGATCGCCGAGGTGTTCGGCCAGCCACACGTGCAAATCGTCGAATGCCGAGCGGTCCTGGGTTTGCATCTGCAACAGCGTGCTGTACTGCGCCTGCCCACCGGGGCGCTTGAGGTAGACCACCAGTTCCCGCGCCGCCTGCATGCTGATCTCGCGGCCGCAGTCGGCCTCGACCAAGGCCAGCGCCAGGTCGATGCCGGCGGTTACGCCCGCCGACGTCCACACGGCACCTTGCTGGATATAGATCGCGTCGGCATCCACTTGCAGAGCGGGGAAGCGTTGCTGCAGCGTGTCGCACATCGCCCAATGGGTGGCGGCGCGGCGGCCGTCGAGCAGGCCGGCCTTGGCCAGCAGAAACGCGCCGCTGCACACCGAGGCCACGCGCCGTGCGCTGGCGGCCTCGCGTTGCAGCCAGGCCACCAGTTCGACGTGGCTGTCCAGGGTCTCGCAGATGTCGGGGGCGCCGGGCACCACGAGGGTATCGGTGACGGCCAGATCAAGGGCGGCAAATGGGCAGGTGTCCACCGCCAGGCCCTCGACGGTGTTCACCAGGCCGCCCGCAAGGCTTGCCGTGCGCAACTGATAGCCGGGCAAGCCGCGCTGGGAGAGTGCCTTGCTGGCCGCCCAGAACACCGTTTGCGCCCCGCTCAGGTCAAGCAGGCCCATCTGCGGGTAGGCGACAAATACCACGTCCCGTGGCCAGGGTTGAGGGTGGGTCGAGCGACGCTGGATCGGGGAAGTCGTCATGCAATCCTGCCTGTTCGAATGGCGGCTGAGAGAGGGCAGCGCCGGGCGTTTGCAACGCGGTGGGGCTGGCCGTTTTTCAGGGGTTTCTGGCCTAACCACCGCGCGTGCCGGCGTGCTAGTTTTGCTCGACGGGCAACTCCTTGTGCCAGCGCGCGCTGGCGGGCCTGAGGCCTGCAATCACTGGCCAGGCGCTCCGTGACCGCCTGGCTGGCGCATTGTCGTGGCTGTCATCATGAACTATCTTTTTTGACCTGCACACTGCCGGTGATGCGGTCCCGTCAAGGAGGCAAGATGACCTCGTGGTCGCCTACACATCCGGCACACAGCCCGCAGGCTCTCAAGGAGCCGTTGGTCTATGTGGTCGATGACGATGAGTCCATGCGACTGGCACTCGACGGCTTGTTGCGCTCGATTGGCCTGCAGGTGAAAACCTTCGAATCCTCCCAGGATTTTCTCGCGTCAGCGCAACGCGATGTGCCCGGTTGCCTGATCCTCGATGTACGCCTGCGCGGTGAAAGCGGTCTGGCGTTCCAGGAACAGATGGAGAAGAGCGGTGTGCGCACTCCCATCGTGTTCATGACCGGTCATGGCGATATCGCCATGACCGTCAAGGCCATGAAGGCCGGTGCGGTGGACTTTCTGGCCAAACCGTTTCGGGATCAGGACATGCTCGATGCCGTTGCCAGTGCCCTGGCGCGCGACAGTGAACGGCTGCGGCTCGAGCAATCGGGCGCCGCCCTGCGTGATGCCTTCGCGGCGCTGACGCAGAGAGAGCGGGAAGTTCTGCGCTTCGTCATCAGCGGGTTGATGAACAAGCAGATCGCCGCGCAGCTCAACCTCAGCGAGGTGACGGTCAAGGTCCATCGTGGCCAGGTGATGAAGAAACTCGGTGCGCGCTCAGTGGCCGATCTGGTGCGCATGGCCGAGTCACTGGGCGTTGAGCCTTCGCACCGCAGCGCCTGAGCGACGCCTGTGCCGCATTGGCCAAACCGCCGCAGAGCTTCACGTTCAATCTCATAGAAAATTTCGACGGTGCCGGCCATGGCGAGCAGACAGCAGATCTTGTGGGACGACGGCGAGCGCGTGCTCGTGCGCGTGCAACGTCAGGGTCAGGGGGGCGGCACTGTGTTGCGCGTGCGGCCGTCCGCGGCGCAACCCCTGCCAGCGACCCTCGACCGACTGGCCCATGAGTACAGCCTCAGGGACGAATTGCATAGCGACTGGGCATTGCGCCCGCAGGCGCTGAGCCGGGACGGCGGGCAGACGCGCCTGCTGCTCGACGACCCGGGTGGCGAACCGTTGTCGCGCTTGCTGCGCGAGCCGCTGGAGGTCGAGGCCTGCCTGCATCTGGCCATCGGTATCAGCGAGGCGCTGCGGCACTTGCATCAACGCGGTCTGGTACACCGCGATCTGAAACCCAACCACTTGCTGGTCAATTGCCGCGACGGCAAGACGCGCCTGACCGGGTTCGGCCTGACTTCGCGACTGCAACGCGAACGCCAGGCTCCCGAGCCAGCGGAAACCATCGCCGGCACCCTGGCGTACATGGCGCCCGAGCAGACCGGGCGGATGAATCGCTCGATCGATTCACGCAGCGATCTCTACGCGCTGGGCATTACTCTGTACCAGATGCTCACCGGCAGTCTGCCGTTCAATGCCAGCGATCCGATGGAGTGGGTGCACTGCCACATTGCACGCATGCCGCTGCCACCGTGCGAGCGCATGCCTGGCGTACCCGTCATGCTCTCGCAGGTGGTCATGAAGCTGCTGGCCAAGACCGCCGAGGAGCGTTACCAGAGCGCCGCCGGGCTCGAGCATGACCTTCGCCTTTGCCTCGCCGAGTTGCAGCGCGGCTGCGTTATCGCAACCTTTGCCCTGGATGAGCAGGGCAGCCGTGACCGTTTACTGATTCCGGAAAAACTCTACGGCCGCGAGCAGGAGGTGCAGACCCTGGTCGAGGCATTTGCGCGCATCGTCGACAGCAGCGCCCCGGAGCTGGTGCTGGTGTCCGGCTATTCCGGTATCGGCAAGTCTTCAGTGGTCAACGAGTTGCACAAGGTGCTGGTGCCGCCGCGCGGATTGTTCGCGTCCGGCAAGTTCGACCAGTACAAGCGCGACATCCCTTATTCGACACTGGTGCAGGCGTTCCAGAGCCTGGTGCGGACATTGCTGGGCAAGTCCGACGAAGTCCTGGCGCACTGGCGCGCGGCGTTACTGGAGGCGCTTGAGCCCAACGCCCGGCTGATCACTGAGTTGATCCCGGAGCTGAAGCTGATCATCGGTGAGCCGCCACCGGTGCCCGATCTCGAACCGCAGCAGGCGCAACGGCGATTCCTGCTGGTGTTTCGCCGTTTCATCGGGGTGTTCGCCCGCGCCGATCACCCGCTGGCGTTGTTTCTCGATGACTTGCAATGGCTGGACATGGCGACCCTCGACCTGCTTGAAGACCTGCTGAGCCATTCCGAACTGCGCCACCTGATGCTGGTGGGCGCTTACCGCGACAATGAGGTGGATGCCAGCCATCCGCTGACGCGCAAGTTGCAGTCTATTCGCCAGGCCGGCGTGCGTATCGATGAGATCCGCCTGGTACCGCTGGCGGGGGCGCACATCGAGCAGATGATCGCCGAGGCGCTGCGCTGTCCACGCCCGAGCATCGAGGCCCTGGCGCGATTGGTGGAGGAGAAGACGGCCGGCAACCCGTTCTTTGTCATTCAGTTCCTCCAGGCCCTGGCCGAGGAAGAACTGCTGAGCTATGACCACACGGATCGGCAGTGGCACTGGGCGCCGGAGCGTATCCTTGCCAAGGGCTACACCGACAACGTCGTCGATCTCATGGTCGGCAAGCTTGTGCGCCTGCCGACGGAGACGCAGCAGGCCCTGCAACAGCTGGCATGTCTGGGCAACGTGGCGCAGACCGACACCCTGGCGACAGTGCTGGGCCTGACACCGGCACAGGTTAATGCCGTGTTGTGGGCGGCGGTGCGCCAGGAACTGGTCGAGCACCGGGACGGCGCCTGTGCCTTTGTGCATGACCGTATTCATGAAGCAGCCTACTCGATGATCAGCGACGTCGATCGGGCCTGGGTGCACTTGCGGATCGGTCGGCTCCTGGCCGGGCAAATGCCAGCTTCGCGACGCGACGATGGCATTTTCGAAATCGTCGGGCAGCTCAACCGTGGTGCCAGGCTGATCAACGACCCGGCCGAGCGTGAGCAACTGGCCGAGTTGAACCTGCTGGCCGGCCAGCGTGCGAAGGCTTCCACGGCCTACGCGTCGGCGCTGGCGTATCTGGGCAGCGGCGCGGAGTTGCTGGATGAGCACAGTTGGGCGTGCCGGCAAGAACTGCGCTTTGCCCTGGAACTCGACCGCGCAGAGTGCGAGTTCCTCACCGGGCAACTGGATGTGGCCGACGCGCGCCTCACCGCGCTCGCGCCGCACGCCGCCACGACATTGCAGTGCGCGGCGCTGGCGTGCCTGCGCATGGATGTCTGCCTGATGCTGGACCGCAGTGATCGTGCGGTCAGTGTCTGCCTGGCATATTTGCGTCAGGTCGGGATCGACTGGACCGCGCACCCGGACGACGAAGCTGTATGCCACGAATATGCGCAGATCTGGACTCGGTTGGGCGAGCGCAGCATTGAGCAGCTCATCGACCTGCCGCTGATGGAGGACGCGGCGTCGCTGGTGATCCTCAACACGTTATGCAAGCTCATCGCGCCGGCGCTGCAGACCGACGCCAACCTGGCCTGCCTGACCATCTGCAAAGCCGTCAGCCTGAGCATGGAGCATGGCAACTGCGACGCATCCTGTGTGCTCTACGCCAACGTCGGGCGGGTGGCCGGCCGGCGTTTTGGCGACTATCAGGTGGGCTATCGTTTTGGCCGCCTGGGTTGCGAACTGGTCGACCGGCGCGGCCTGAGGCGTTTCGAGGCGAGTACCTATCTGTGTTTTTCGATGTTCGTGGTGCGTTGGATGCGGCCGGTGCGTGAATGCCGGGAACTGCTGCAACGCGCGTTCGTTGCGGCCAATCGGGTCGGCGACCTGCCGTATGGTGCCTATGTCGGTAACGGCCTGATCTCCGACATGCTGTTTATCGGCGAGCCGCTGCCGGAAGTGCAGGGCGAAGCCGAGCATGGCCTGGCCCATGCACAGAAGGTGCGCTTCGGCCTGGTCATCGACTTTATCAGCACTCAGCTGGCGTTGATTCGCACCCTGCGTGGGCAAACGCCGACCTTCGGCTGCTTCGACGACAATCAGTTCGACGAAGGGCGCTTCGAGGCGCACCTGAACTCAACCCCGGACCTGGCCCTGGCGGCCGGAAAATACTGGGTGCGCAAGCTGCAGGCGCGTTACCTGGCCGGCGACTATGCGGTGGCTGCAGCGTGCGCGGCGCAGGCCAAGGCGCTGATGTGGGTTGCGTCGTGCTTTTTTGAAGAGGCCGAGTATCACTTCTACGCCGCGCTGACGCTGGCCGCGCGTTTTGATAGCAGCCTTGATGACCTCGCGTCGACACGCCACGCCTTGGCCGAGCACCACCAGCAACTCAACGTCTGGGCTCAGCAATGCGCGGAAAACTTCGCCTGCCACGTGGCACTGGTGGGCGCCGAGATCGCCCGCGTCGAGGCGCGTCTGATCGAGGCGCAAATGCTCTACGAACAGTCGATTCAACTGGCTCAGGACAGCGGCTTCGTTCATCTCGAAGCGCTGGCCAACGAGCTGGCGTCGCGTTTCTACGGTGCGCGCGGCCTCGGCAAGATCGCCCGCTTGTATCTGCAGGACGCGCGCTACGGTTACCTGCGCTGGGGTGCCGAAGGGAAGGTGCGGCAACTGGAGAAACGCCACCGTCATCTGCGCAACGAAGAGCCGAGCCCCGGCCCGACGACGACCATCACCACCTCGGTGGAGCACCTCGATCTGGCCACGGTGCTCAAGGTTTCCCAAGCCGCCTCGGGCGAGATCGTTCTGGAAAAACTCATCGACATGATCATGCGCACCGCCCTCGAACAGGCCGGGGCGGAACGTGGGCTGCTGATTCTCGCCGAGGCCGGCGAACCCCGCGTGGTGGCAGAAGCCGACACGCGCACCGGCACCACGCAGTTGCGCGACGGCCCGCTGAGTGCTGCCGCGCTGGCGGAATCGGTGCTCTATCAAGTGCTGCGTACCGGGGAAAACCTGTGCCTGGAGGACGCCTCGGCCGATCCGGCGTTCGCGGCGGACCGTTACATTCAGCAGCGGCAGGCCCGCTCGATCTTGTGCCTGCCGCTGATGAATCAGGCGCGGCTTACCGGGGCGCTCTACCTGGAAAACACGCTTACGGCGGGAGCGTTCAGCCCGGCGCGAATCGCCGTGCTGCGACTGGTGGCTTCGCAGGCGGCCATCTCGCTGGAGAACGCGCGCCTGTATCGGGACGTCGCTGAGCGCGAAGCGAAGATCCGCCGGTTGGTGGATGCCAATATCATCGGCATTGTGGTCTGGAGTGCCAATGGCGACATCATCGAGGCGAACGATGCGTTTTTGCGCATGGTGGGTTACGAGCGTGACGACGTGGTTTCCGGGCGGGTGCGCTGGCATGAAATGACCCCGCCACAATGGCGAGCACAAAGCGAAGCCGCCCTCGACACCGCCGTGCTGACCGGCCATGCGCAACCCTTCGAGAAGGAATACATCTGCAAGGATGGTCGCCATCTGCCAGTGATCGTCGGCCTGGCGGCGTTCGAGGCGAGCGCGCAGCAAGGCGTTGCTTTCGTGCTCGATCTGACCGAGCGCAAGCAGGCCGAGGAGCAGGTGCGCGAGGGCGAGCGCCGCTACCGTGAGGTGCAGACGGAACTGGCTCACGCCAACCGCGTGGCGACCATGGGGCAACTGGCGGCGTCCATCGCCCATGAAGTGAACCAGCCGATTGCCGCGACCGTGACCAATGCCAACGCCGCGTTGCGCTGGCTGGGCGCGCAGCCGCCGGAACTGGGCGAGGTGCAGCAGGTGTTGGGGCGCATCATCAAGGACGCCAACCGGGCGGCGGACGTGCTGGGCCGCATCCGCGCCCTGATCCGCAAGACGCCGCCGCAGAAGCAGGCGGTGGACGTCAACGCGGCGGTACTGGAAATGGTCGAGTTCACCCGCAGCGAAGCCATCAAGCATGGCGCTGTGGTCCGCACGCACCTTGCGCCGGGTTTGCCGCTTGTGACGGCCGACCGCGTGGAGCTGCAGCAGGTGCTGCTCAACCTGATTGTCAATGCGCTGGAGGCCATGGCAAGTGAGCCGACCCGCCAGCGACACCTGTTGATCAGTACCGAGCACGCTTCCGCAGGCGTACGGGTAGCGGTCGCCGACAGCGGGCCAGGGTTCGCCGGGGAGGCGGCCGAGCAGGTTTTTGCGCCGTTCTACACCACCAAGGCGACGGGCCTGGGCATGGGGCTGTCGATCTGCCGGTCGATCATCGATGCCCATGGCGGGTGCCTATGGGCCGGCGCGAATATGCCGCGCGGGGCTCTGGTGCAATTCACGCTGCCGGCACCCGTCGCGGTGGTTTAGGCGGTTGATCCGCAGCACGCGTCTGCGGATCTGTTCGACTGCAACTGCACGTGTTCAGGACGGCCCTCGGGTCAGCCCTGGATGAATGCCAGCAGATCGGCATTGATGGTCTCGGCATGGGTGGTGCACATGCCGTGGGGCAGGCCGGGATAGGTTTTCAATGTGCCGTGCTTGAGCAGCTTGATCGTCAGGTGCGCCGAGTCGGCGATGGGCACCACTTGATCGTCTTCGCCATGCAGGACCAGGGTGGGCACCGCAATCTTCTTCAGGTCCTCGGTGAAGTCGGTTTCCGAGAAGGCCTGGATGCAGTCGTATTGCGCTTTTGCGCCACCGTTCATGCCTTGCCGCCACCAGTTGTCGATCACGGCTTGCGCGATTTTAGCGCCCGCTCGGTTGAAGCCGTAGAAGGGGCCTGCGGCCACGTCCCGATAGAAATTGGCGCGATTGGCAGCCAGCGCCGCGCGGAAACCGTCGAATACGGTCACCGGCAAACCGCCTGGGTTTTTGTCGGTGCGCAGCATCAGTGGCGGTACCGCGCCGATCAACACGGCCTTCGCGACACGACCGCCGTCACCGTGGCGGGCGACGTAGCGGGTCACTTCGCCGCCGCCGGTGGAGTGGCCGATGTGCACGGCGTCCTTGAGGTCGAGGTGAGCCACCAGTTCGGCAACGTCGGCGGCATAGGTGTCCATCTCGTTGCCCTCGGCCGATTGACTGGAGCGCCCGTGGCCACGGCGGTCATGGGCGATCACCCGGTAGCCCTTGGCTAGAAAGAACAGCATCTGGTTGTCCCAATCGTCGCCGGACAACGGCCAGCCGTGGTGAAACACGATCGGTTGGCCGCTGCCCCAGTCCTTGTAGAACAGGCGCGTGCCGTCCTTGAGCGTCAGGTAGGCAGAGCCTTGTCGGCGTGGTCCGGCGTTGCGGCTGGCAGGCGCTGGGGTAGGGTTTGATTGACCCGCCAGGGCGGGGACAGCCACGGCCAGGGCGGCGACCGCCACACTGGCGTTCATCAGGGCGCGGCGGGTGGTGCCTCGGGTTTCATCGGTCATGCTGCTGGCTCTCGTCTGGGGCCGCGGTTGCGGCGAAGGAGGGCCGGTACGCTCGGCATGGCACGCTGGCAAGGCGTCGGGCAAATACGCGAAGTACCGGTCTGGGCAGCCTATTGACGAGGCGTGCAGCGCACCATCGTCCATGGGTATGGGCGGGGCATACTTAGGTTTGGCCGATGGCGTTTCGCGCGTTCGCTGACGGCGCGAAATCGGCCAGACGAGTCGCGCACGTCAACGCAATACGGGCGCCGCAAGGCGTCTGGCCCGGCCTGTGTGATAATCCCCCGCGGTGCTGTCGGCAGCGCGACATTCGCCGCCCGCAAACGCAAAGAACAATGTCACTGATCAAGGGTTTTATTGAAATGGCCTACCTGTCGCCCAAGCTCAGTGGCCCGTCGCCTGACGTGTTTTGCCTGGAGACCAGCGACACCTGTGGCTATGCCGTCGATTGGCATGCGCATGACTGCCACATGCTGTTGTTGCCACGTCAGGGTGGGCTGTTTCTGTCGACCGAAAGCAGCCAGGCGTCGCACGTATCGCGGCAGGCATTTTCTTTCGTGCCGGCCGACTTTGCGCACGCTACCCAAGCGGCTCCGGGGCGAGAGAAGCACATGACGTTGTATGTCGACCCCGCTTATGTCAAACGCCAGGGGCAGTTGCACGGTTACCGCGGTTTCGCCAGGCAGGTCGATCGCTCGGGAATCTGGCAGGCAACCGATAACCTGGAGAGCATCCTGCGCCTGCACGACCAACTGCAAGCCAGTGCATCGGCGGCGTCGTTTCAGCGCCAGTTACCCCATCTCAATCATCTATTGTTCGAAGAATGTGCGCGGGTCATCGCCAGTCAGCAGGCGCAGGCGCAACCCTGTGCGCGTCAGCAGCAGGCGACGCTGGTGCACGATATACAACGCTACGTTGAAGAGAATCTGGCGAGCGACCTGAACATCGAATTGATCGGGCATCAGTTCCATCTGTCACGACGTCATCTGACGCGCCTGTTCAAAGCCGCGACCGGTGAAACCCTGCTGGATTTCACCAATCGCACCCGCGTCGAGACGGCTGCGCGACTGGTTTCAGGCACCACTCTGCCGATCCTCGACGTCTGCCTGGCGGTCGGCCTGGAGTCTCCCTCGTACCTGGCCCGTCTGTTCAAACGTCATCTGGGCCTGACCCCGAGCGAGCTGCGCAAGCCTCGCCGGTGAAGGCCCGAATGGGCGCTCGCAAGGCCTGATCGAGCGCTTGTGGCCGAAGGATGCTGGCCACAATAGACCTCGTCTCCAACATTCGAGGTCACCATGAGCGACGTGGACTTTGTCGAAGCTCTCAAGTCCAGCCAGGGCGATCACCCTCGGACAACCATTTTTTTCGATGCCGCTGGCCATGCTGCCCAGCGGGCCAGGGCAATCCCGTGCGAGTCCGGCCGCTTGAGTGGCTGGCAGGAACGCAAGGCCAAGGCAATGTTTCTGGAAAACCTCGAAGGCGGGATTCAGATTTCAGCGGTCGCCAAGGCGTGTTGCTTGTCGCGCAGTCATTTTTCCCGGGCGTTCAAAGTCGCCACGGGCCACTCGCCCAGCGATTGGCTGCAACTGGCAAGACTGACCCGCGCCAAACAACTGCTCGAGCAAAATGATTCTCCCATCTGCCAAGTCGGCCTGGCGTGCGGCTTCGTCGATCAGTCGCATTTCAGCCGAATGTTTTCGCGCAAGTTCGGCATGACCCCGCGCAAGTGGCGTGCGCAGGAACAGGCGCAGCCATAGGACGCGTATCGTGTGGTCGCTCAGCGCTTGCTGGGAAATTGCTCGGCAACGGTCACGCCTGCGGCAGACGTTTA
This sequence comes from Pseudomonas sp. efr-133-TYG-5, assembly GCF_030209175.1. GTDB lineage: Bacteria > Pseudomonadota > Gammaproteobacteria > Pseudomonadales > Pseudomonadaceae > Aquipseudomonas. The sequence goes on from NZ_JARVSM010000001.1 coordinate 72,084, forward strand.
GCTGCCAGATGTATTGGAAGGGGAGAGGCGCCTGCAGGCGCCGATGACTGAACGTTAGCGCCGCTGCCGGGCAGATCAGCGGATACGACGTTACCCGTACATGTAAAGCAGTTCCTCGATCAGGGCCAGTTCTGTCGCGGTGAATTGCACGTTATTGAACGTCCTGATGTCTTCAAGCACCCCTCTGATAGGGACTTGCCGCGTCGGGTCCTCAACAATTTTTATCAGACGCTCATAATCGGGATCGATGCCTTTCAGGTATTTTTGAATCAGGTCTTTTAAAAACGAGCGAGCCTGTTGATCGGTCAGCATTTTAGTTACTCGGCAGAATAGTGACTTCATCGGCTTTGATGTTAACCGGTGATGGGCCTGGTTTAGGAATCAGTTGTCGTGAGCCCCCTTTTCCGTATTGAGGATAGGCTGTAGTGAACGGCTCCAGTTCCGGACCTTTACCGCCAAACTCATACGGAACCGTTACTCTCGGTGTACCGTTCTCGTAGAGCTGCAATGTGTCGAACTTCAATCGCAGACGACCATCACCCCATGCGGGTGATGGGTCCGCCGCTGTGACGTGTTTAGGCGCTCGTATCTGGAAAGCTTCCGTTGCGGCGTCTCCGGTTTCGAATTTTTCAAAACCGAAGTAAGAGAGCCGCGCCTCACCGGTGTTGATTGTGTTCTGTGCGTAAACATCGACAGCACCACTTGCGTCTTTATAGCTGGCATAACGATAGGCCGTTGATGGCAGCGTTGAGTCTGGCCCTGATGGGCCCACATAAAAATCAGGTTTGCTCTCGGTGACTAGCGGAGGTGTGACATCTCCCGTGTTCACGCTGGCGTTCTTGAGCGGCGCGGTAGAAGCCGGCGAAGTGCCCACCGGGGGAGGACAGCGCAAATCCGGTTTCAGTTGTGTACTCGACGTCAACCCAAGAGGGTCGACCCATCCCGTGGGATTGGGTACGTACTGGTAGTTGTTCAAACCACCGGCAAGTTTTACCGGATCAGGTGTCAGAAAGCGCCCGGTGCTCGGGCTGTAATAACGATGACGGTTGTAGTGCAGACCCGTTTCAGCGTCGAAGTACTGCCCCTGGAATCGAAGCGGGTTGTCGATTTCGCTGACGTCCAGCGCCGCTACATTGCCGTAGGCGCGGTACTTGGCTGACCACATGATCTCGCCGCTGTAGTCGGTGAGTTCCTGCGGGGTGCCGAGGTGGTCGAGTTGGTAGTAGAACGGCGTGGCTTGCAGCGGACCTTCACCATCGAGCATTGCCAACGGCCGGAAACTGTCGGGTTCGTAGAGGTAGCTGCGATAGCGGTTTTCAGCACTCTCGGCGAGCAGGCGTTCGCCTTGCCAGAGGAATGTCGTGGTTTGACCGTCGACGGTCTTTTCGATGCGGCGGCCAAAGGCGTCGTATTTGTAGCTGGCGGTACTACCGCCTGGCAGGCTGACAGCGATCAGGCGGTGCTGGCAGTCGTAGCGATATTCGGTAACCAGTTTCTGACCGGTGCCACGGCTTTCGCGGATCAGGTTTCCATAGGCGTCGTAGTCATAATGACGGTCGCCCTGCATCAACAATCGGTTGCCTTTGACGTTGGCAAGATTGGCCACGGGCAGGTCGTTCTGGCCGAGCAGATTGCCTGCCGGATCGTGGGCGAAGCTCTCGGGTGTCGCACCGCGCACGTTGATCAAACGATCGAGAGGATCGTAGTGGAAGCTGCGGTTGCCCTTGCGGCTGTCATCAATGGCGCCGAGATTGCCAGTGGCGTCGTAGGCATACTGGCGCTGCAGCAGGTTCTTGTCGCGTTGACTGATGCTATGGGCTTTCAGGCGGCCCTGGTCGTCGTACTGGTATTGGCTGAGCAGTAGACCCTGTTGCCGCTGCTGTTCGCGACCCGCGTTGAACTGGTGCGTGGTCAGGCGTGACCCGTTTAGATCAATGCTGGCGAGTTGGCCGCCAGGTTGACGGCGGTAGTCGACTTTGCTGCCATCGGGGAGGCGGCAGTGACTCAGTTGTCCGGTGCTGTCGTATTCATAACGCGTGGTGCCCCAGCCTTGGTGCTCGGTGACAAGGCGGTCTTGTACATCGTACTCATAAGCCAGAGGCCAATGACCATCGTCGACACTGACGAGGCGGCCGAGGGTGTCGTAGCCGTACTGAATCTTTTCCCCGTCGGCCAGGGTCTTCATCACCAGGCGGCCAGCGACGTCGCGCTGATATTCGGTTACCAATTCGCTGCCGTCGTCACCGAACTCGGTCTTCTTCAGCAGTTGGCCGTTGAGATCGTATTCATAAGCGGTACGACGGCCGTCGAAGCCGGTTTCCTCCTGGATCAAACCGTTCGAGTAGTAATCAAGCTTGTAATGCTCGCCGCGCTCGTTTTCGATATCGGTGACCAACAGAAGCGCGTTGTCATAGCGATAGCGCAACTGACTGCCGTCGGGGTTGATGCGGCGGCTGATCACGTGCAGGTTGTCAGCGTATTCGTAACGGGTGACGCGGCCGAGTTCGTCTCGCTCAGCTGTCACGCGTCCGTAAGCGTTGTAGGTGAAAGCACGGGTGGCACCACCCGGCAGGGTGACCTGCGTCAGACGATCGACGGCATCCCATTGGTAATGGGTGATGGCGCCGTTCTCGTCCTGCCGCGTGATCTGTCGGCCAAGAGCGTCGTAGCGATACTTGCGCTGGCCACCGCCGGGAAGGCGTTCTTCCAGCAATTGACCCAGGGCATTCCAGCCCAATTGGTTTCGACCGCCATCGGGGTGGCGGATCTCCAGCAATCGACCTTGTTGGTCGTAGCTGTAGTGAGTTTCGTTACCCAGAGGATCGATTTGTCGGGTGATGTCTCCCTGACGATTCCGCTCATACTGCCAACGCGCCTTACCGCGCTGGACATCAACGAGTTGTCCGTTGAAGTAGTTGTATCGAGTGGGTTCATCCTTTGGCGGCAGGACCGCTATCAAGCGACCCGCATCGCTGTACATGTACCGGGTGACGCCACCCATCGGATCTTTTACTGCGAACAGCCGACCTTGCTCGTCGTACGCTTTTTGCGTTTCGGCACCGTCTGGCGCGGTTTCGCTAACCAGGCGTGCATTTTCGTCGTGTACGTAGACCTGCTCGCTACCATCCGCGTTGTAGACGGTAACCGTGCCTTTATCGTCCCACTCGTAACGCGTTTCGAGCTGCGAGTAACTCGCCCAATGGCGAATGCATCGCGAGAGCTTGCCTTCGTGTTCCCACTCCCAGAAGAAACTTGCACCACCGGCCAGTTGCCGTTCAAGAATGACGTGCTGTTCGTTGTAGCGGTAATGCTCCGTTTCACCGACGGCATTGGTTGCTGAAATGAGCTGGCTTCTGTCGTTGTAGCCATAAGTCATCAGCGTTTGGATGGTCAGCCAAGGGTCCTGGCGGTGACCACGATCGTCGTACTCGGCGCGTTGTTGCTGGTAGTCCAGCGCAACGATGTGCTTGTCGTCGTAACGCAGCAGCAGGGCACGTCCGGCGCCATTGTCGATCCGCTGTATGCGCTCAACCAGATCGTAGCTGATATGCAGCTCGTTACCGTAGGCATCGCTGACGGTAATCAAGCGCCCGGCACGGAAGTGAAAGAAGCGCGCTTTGGGTCCGGCCTGGGTGAGGATCAGCTCACCCGGTGCATCGCCGAGGAAAATCGCCGCTTTCGCCAGGCTGTTGGTGATAGCAGGGCGCTGCTGCGTGGGTAGCGGAAAACGGGTCTGACGGTTTTCGTTGTCCGTCCATAACACGCCTTCGTCATCGACTTGCAGACGGTGAGACAGCGAATGGCTCCAGCCGTAGCCAAGGCGGCTGTCGATCTCGACGGCGCTGCTGCGATAGAGGCGTGTCCACTCGAAGGGCATCAGCCCGCCCAGCGTGCCATCCGTGAGGGTCAGCAACTCTTCACCAGTCACCATGGAGACCGGGTCACCGTTCTTGCAGGTACTGGCCACGCAATCACTCGGTTTGTCGGCCGGGTTTTTTGACTGATTGGGGGCGTTGTCGACTCTCTCCTGTTGCTCCACTCGGGTTTCATTGTGTTGTTTGCTGCGAGTGTGGACTTGCGTATCGGGCTCTACTTTGGCGCCGGCGGCCGGAGTGGGTCGCTTTGGAGGCGTTGCCATCTGCGCCGGCGTATGGGGGGCGATTCTCGCCTCGGCTTTTCTGCTGGCGTTTGTGACGCCGGCGCCCGTAAATCTCGTCGCGGAGGCGGCCTCGGCATGAGCTACGGAGCGCATCCTGCTGACGGAAACCAGCTTGGCGGTGAGCTTCTCCACCAGTCGCAGGGCCTTCTCGGCCTGCAGAGTGGAGGTCACGGTTTTCGCGCCTGCACGCAGTGCAATGCCCAGACCTGCGGTGAATATGACACCCAGGACAATGTACGCAATTTCTGTCTTGAGCCTGGCCATGACCTCTGCGCGTGTCTGGGGCGGCAGCATGCTGACCCACGCCCAGACAGCGGAGATGTAGATCCACAGCAGCGGTTCATCGCTCGCGATCAAAAAGCTGGTGCGAAGGGCTTCTGTCGACGAGTTATAGATTCGCTTGATTTGTTCCTCAGTAAAGAACTGCTTTAGATACTGGTAGCTTTCACGTGGTTTCGAAACGATCTTGTAGAGCATCTTGATGTCGCCCCAGATGCTCATGACGAAACCCCAGAATCCTTTCCAGTCAGCGTTTATCTTTTGCCAGAGTCTTTCTGGAATGGATGCATTGGCGTGTTCTTTCCAAAGGGGCAGGCAAGTCGTGGTCCATTCGTTATTCAGCCATCGGGATATGTCACCGATGACGTCATCGTAGGACTTGAACAAGCGATTGAGGTCAGCCGAGGTAGGGTTGGGGAAGAAAATGATGCGGTATCGTTGATACGGCTTGAGATCTGCAATGACCTCGATACCACTGGGACCAATTTTCCTTTTGATAGGATCGCCAACGACCTTGCCCTGTGAATCGACAGGCGTAAGGACGACGGGCGTATTGCCGATCGGAACGAAGCGCGCCGCGTCGAAGCTGTGAATGAGCGTGAGTTTTCCATTTTCCGGGCAGGTAGCAAAATTTACCGGTTTCTCTCTGCTGTTTGCCGATGACGCCGGCAGAACTTCATCGCCAACCTGAAACTTCTGTTCAAGATCGAGTCCGGGAAGGTATTGCGTATAGGATCTGTAGTCATCAAGGCATTGTTTGAACTCGGTAATTATCGTCTCGTATTTAGGTTGTTTTTCATTGAGAAAAATAAATGTCTCGCCCAAGCTCATACATCCACCTCACTTTCCAGGTGGGCTTTCAGCAGCCCGGTGAAATTTTCTTCCGTGAGCGGCGTGCGTTTGACGAAGCGCGCTACTTTCTGCTGCAAGTTGGATTCGGGAAACGCGTAGTAAAGTTCGGCATGCTCTTCTTGCAGCCACTGCATCATGTTGCCAATGACGGTAGAGGGGTCGTCATTGGTCAACTTATCCAGCAATGTCTGCGGTACCTCCCACCACGGCCAATCCTTGGCCTTCGGTACCACTCTTCGCTCGACGACCAATGACCGACCATTGATCAGGTAACGCTCGAACATCGGCATCAATTCGCCGGCTTGGTCCGCCAGTCCATGCAGAATCGGATAGAGATGTCGCCCATCCCAGAAGCGGAAAAACACTTCGGTGCTGTCGGGCATTTTCACTTGGGTCAGGCTGCGCAGATGCTCGAACACTTCGTTCGGTTCGGAGCGCGACACAGCCAGCCAGCCCCAGTCCAGTGCATCGGTTTCCGCAACCCACTGCAGAAAACCTGCATTGGCAGGGATCTGCGCGAGGTAGGGCATTACCGGCTGCCAGTCGGCGTAGGGCGTTCCCGCCCAAATGGGCAACAGCTGGGGGGCCAGTTCCTGCTGGTAGAAGGGCTTGAGGGGCTCGGCATCGCTCGCCGCACTGATCACCAGATACAAGTGCTCGCCAGTCTGCAGCGGCTGTTGTGCCAGCCAATCCTTGGGTGTCATTCGATCAGATGGCACAGGCACCTGCCTTGCATTTTTCGCATTCTTCGCAGAACGGCGCATTGCGTTTGAGGGTGTTTATCTGGGCCGGGGTCAGGGGCTGGCCCGCCTTATCGGCGTCGGCCTGTTTCAACACGCCCGGCAGCAGCGGGGCGGCACCGGTGCCGCTGCCGGGACTGCCGCCTGAGTTGATGTTGATCACCGGCCCGCTCATGGTCACGCCGCCGGCGTCGATCTTGATGAAGCTGCCACCACCGACCAACGTCAGTTCGGCGCCGGCCTCCAGCACCACTTTCATGCCGCTGCTCAGGTGGATTTCCTGGCCGGCGTCGATGAACTGGCCGGTACCGATCTTGATGTGCTGGTTGACGCCTACGGTCAGGTGGTCGTTGGCGCGGGTTTCGACTTTGCGGTCGGCGTAGACGGTGTGGTGCTCTTCGGCCTTGAATTCGGTGTAGCTGTTCTTTTCGACGGTGTCGTGGCGTTCGTTGCCGACGCGGATCTTCTGGTCGTGCTCGACGTTTTCGTCCCAGTCGCGCTGGGCGTGCAGGTAGATCTGCTCCTGACCTTTCTTGTCCTCGATGCGCAGCTCGTTGTAGCCGCCACCACCCATCGAGCTCAGGGTCTTGAAGGTGCTGCGGGTCTTGTTTGCCGGCAGCTCATACGGGACGGTGTTTTCCTTGTGGTACAGGCAGCCGCTGATCAGCGGCTGATCGGGATCGCCCTCAAGGAAGGTGACCAGCACTTCCATGCCGATGCGCGGAATGGCGATGCCGCCGTACTGGGCGCCGGCCCAGGCGGACGACACGCGCAGCCAGCAACTGGTCTTGTCGTCGGCCTGGCCTTCGCGGTCCCAGTGGAATTGCACCTTGACCCGGCCGTACTCGTCGCAGTGGATTTCTTCGCCTTTGGGGCCGGTGACCACGGCGCTCTGGCTGCCGAGGATGCGCGGTTTCGGGTGGCGCAGGGGCGGGCGGTTGGGCACGTCCCACGGGGTCGCCTGGAAGCGGTTGCGATAGCCCTGATGGAAATCGTCTTTCAACGCCGTGGTGTCGCTGGTCACCGACTCTTCCAGCACTTGCGGCTGCTTGCCTTCGTGCATAACTTCGGTGAGCAGCCACAGGTCATTCCACTTGGCTTTCGGGTGCTCGGTCAGGGCGAGGAAATGGCCGCTGACCAGCAGCGGCTGATCGCTCTTGCCCTCGGCGAGCTGGAAGTCGCTGCGGTGCCGTTCGAGGGCACGTTTGGCCAGGTGCTTGCCGCGCTCGCGGTCGATGAAGCGGCCCGGGTAATCGTAGTCTTCGAGGTCGGGCAGGGCATCGCCACGGTTTTCGCTTTCGAGGGTGATGCGCGGTTTTTCGAAGTCGTAGTCACGGCGGGTGGTGCGGCTGGTGCGGGTTTCCAGGCGCAGGTCGAAACGCTTGATCACCGGGTTGCTGGCGACCATGCCGGAGTCTTGCTGATAGGCCACCGGGGCCAGTTTCGGGAACACGGTCTGGTCGTCGCCGAACACCAGTCTGTGCGCCGTGGCGCTGTGCTGGAAGTGGAAGTGGATCCCTTCTTCCTCGCACAGGCGCTGGATGAAATGCAGGTCCGACTCGTCGTATTGCACGCAGTAGATGCGCTCGGGATAGATCGAACCTGTCTTGAATTCGTAGGCGTTGCCTTGGATGCCGTGCTCTTCCAGGACCTGGCCGATGATCTTCGGCACGTTGAGGTTCTGGAAAATGCGTTGGTTGACGCGATGCGCCAGGTACGACAGTTGCGGGCGCAGGGTCACGGCGTAGCGCGTCAGACGCTTGCCGGAATCGCCTTGCGCGGCGCGGTAGATCAGGCCGTGGATGCCTTTGCCATCGGGCGAAAGCTGGAGGAAGGCCGGTTTGTGCAGCAGGGTTTCGAGATCCAGCGACGGCTGCTCACTGACCAGCTCCACCTCGAAGACAAAAGGCTGGCTGATGGCTTCCCGGCCTTGCAGGTATAACACCTGGAAGTCGCTGGAAAGGCCCTCGATAGTCAGGGCAAAGTGGGTTTCATTGGCCGGCGCGAACATCCCTTGTTCCTCGTGCTGTGCAGCGGCGAACGCCTACACCCGGGCGGGAGCTTGCGGACGCGAAAAATTCTGGAGGGCGTAAACAACATCGACCAGCAGGGCTGGTCGATGCTTGAAACGATCAGCCGTAATTAAACGACTGGAGCACGCCAGTCATCGGAACCCGAAGTACCGGATACTTCGTGGGTCCAGGTGATTTTGCGATAGGTGAACTGCACTTCTTCCAGGTGGGTGAAGTGCGAGTTGCCTGGATCCTGGCAGTTGTGCATTTTGTTGTTGATGGCGACGATGATCGCGTCTTCCAGTTTGGTGGTGTAGTAGTGCTCTTGGGTACCTTGAGCCGAAGTGCGGTACCACTGGATAACGATTTCGCTCATGCGCTCGCCAGAGGTCAGGGCCGCTTGCAGCAGAGGCGAAGCCTTGTCGTAGACCTTGGTGATGATCACTGGCTTGTGCACGCGCTGACCGGTTGGCTGACCGGATTGCGGGTCACGCGGGATGATCACGTCGTGCTGGAAAGCCTGAACCATGACCTGGTCTTCGTGACCTTCCTGGTAAGTGTTGCCAACGGAGTCGGCGGTGAAGGCGCCGGCGGTGATCAGGCCTTGTTTTTCGCCGGTAACCGACATGTACGCTGGTGTAGCCATGGGTGCTCTCCTTGCGGAATAAATTTGGGGTGCCCGAGAGGCGAAATCGCCCGGTGGGAGCCTGACTTCCATCAAGTAGCGTGCCAAGCAAAGTCGCAACCTTTCAAATCAGAAAGTTACGCTCGGCCAAAACGGGCTTTACCGGTTTGAAGTCACAATCATGTGGCGAAGTGCGCAAGAAGTTGCGCAGTACTGCGCAACTTCTTGCGCACTTGAATGAAAAGCTTGATCTTGAGCGGTTGCAGCCCCGTTGGATTTTATTTTGGTGACGAAAGTGCGCAACTTCTTGCGCATGATGGCCAACCGTTATCATTCTTTGGCCAATGTGATCTCTGGGCGGAGGGAGGGTGTTTGCCAAGAGGGGCAGGGTCATGCAGCGGTGACATTTTCTTGGTGAACTGGACGCATTCTTCAAAGAATGGCATCGCGCCTGATTGATCAGGAACAGCCAGGCAGATCAATCAGCGAAACAAGCCGCGGCTGCAGCGAATCCACCAACACCTCCATGACCACCAACGTCACCGGCAACCGGAATCGCCGCCGCCCGGCGCTTCCTGGATTCACATAAAGCCGCTCGCCGCGCCACTCGATGCAGGGCTTGTGCGAGTGCCCGGTGATGACAAGGTTGATGTCGGAGTCGAGATCGGCAGGAACGTCGGCGATATCGTGCACCAACAGAACCTGCCAGCCCTGCAGATCGAAGGTCAGCCGATCCGGCAGGTCCGCGGCCCACGGAGCGCCCAGATCGTTGTTGCCGCGCACCACGTGCACCGGAGCAATCAACGCCAATTGATCGATGATCTCCGGATGACCAATGTCGCCCGCATGAATGATGCGCTCGCAGCCGTGCAAAGCGGCGAGGGCTTCGGGGCGGAGCAATCCGTGAGTATCGGAAATGATGCCGGTTTGCATAAGCGCTCAGGATAGGTGGCGGAGAGGAGAGGGTAGCAGGGGCCGCCTGCCGGGGTAACAAAGGCTCCCGAACTGTTTTCCCGACAGCGGTTAATCGAGAAGGTTAACGTACGTGCGGCCAAGCTACCCGGCTAACTAGGCCAGAAAGTTGATATTCAGCTGCGACGATGAGAAACACGGCCCTCAAAGTCCAAATCCTGATCGTGGTCGATGGCGGAAAAAACTGCCCAAGCAGCCGCAAAGGAATGCTTGTGCGGCAGAGAGCGCACGAACGCCGTACCAACTTTCAATGGAATCTGCATGGCTCCCGATCAGAAATGGCGTTAGCATTCCCTTTATAAGGTTTAAACCGCTCGTTTTCAGGTCAGGGTCGCATTGTGGAAAAGCTAAAACGCCTTCAAAGCGGAATAGAAGGGCTCGATGCCTTGCTCAAGGGTGGGCTGGTCGAGGGGGCTTCATACATAATCCAGGGGCGCCCGGGGTCTGGGAAAACGATCCTCGCCAATCAACTTGGATTTCATCATGCGAGCAATGGCGGCCGGGTTCTGGTGGCCACGCTGTTGGCTGAATCGCATGACCGGCTTTTTCAGTTTCTCTCCACGCTGAGTTTTTTCGACTCCTCCAAAGTCGGCGCCGAAATCCAGTTTGTCAGTGCTTTTGACACTCTCGAAAATGAAGGCTTGGACGAGGTCGTAAAGTTGCTTCGGCGTGAGATCAGCCGGCAAAAAGCTACCGTGATGGTGGTGGATGGCTTGCTGAATGCGCGCTCTAAAGCCGACTCGCCCATCGACACGAAAAAATTCATTTCGGAGTTACAAGGACACGCCGCATTTGCGGGATGCACGGTGCTGTTTCTGACCAGCTCACGTCTGGATGATGGCAGTCCCGAGCACACCATGGTTGATGGTGTGATCGAGATGGGTGAAGAGCTCTATGGCACGCGCTCGGTGCGCCGCATTCAATTGCGCAAAACCCGTGGCAGCGGAGCGATGACCGGCCTGCATGAGTGTGAGATCACCGAGAACGGCTTGGTGGTTTATCCTCGACTCGAAAGTCTCTATAGCCACCCATCTGCGCCCGACAGCGCCGATTTGACACGTATCGCCAGTGGCATCGAATCGCTTGACGGTATCCTGGGCGGCGGCCTGCACAGTTCCAGTGTGACGCTGGTCATCGGGCCGTCCGGGATCGGCAAAACAACGCTGGGCCTCAAGTTCCTGGCGGAATCGACGGTGGATGCTCCGGGCCTGCATTTTGGCTTCTATGAGAGTCCACAACGGTTGCGCCTGAAAGGCCTGTCGTTGGGCATCGACATCAAAGGCATGGAAGAGAGTGGCGCACTGAGCATTGCCTGGCAGCCCACCACCGAGGGGCTGCTGGATGCACTTGGCGCACGCCTGCTCGGCATGGTTGAAGAAAAGGGCATCAAGCGTGTGTTCATCGACAGCCTGAGCGGCATGACCCGCGTCACCACAAACCCGGCGCGCATTACGGATTTCTTCAGTGCACTGATGAACGAATTGCGCTCCAGGGGCGTTACCGTATTTGCCTCCTGGGAGATGCGCGATCTCTTTGGCTCCGAGGTCAGCGCACCGAACTCTGACCTGTCCAGTATCGTCGACAACCTGATGCTGATGCGTTTCTCTGAAAATCACTCTGAACTAAGCAGGACGCTTTCCATTCTTAAGGTACGAGACAGCTCTTACGACCCTTCCAGATTCGAGGTCGTGATCCGTGATCAAGATGTTTTTCTGAAAAAGGCTTCAAGACATGAACCATCAGTACCCACTGAGTCATCATCAGGTTCAACATCTTAAGTCTTTGTGCGGGTTGAATTAACATGACCACCATCCTGGTCGTCGACGACGAGTATTTGATAGCTGACATTCTCAGTTTCGCGCTGGAGGATGAGGGTTTCATGGTGGTGACTGCCAGTAATGGTCAAAAAGGGCTGGAAGTGCTGGATCGAGAACGGCCTGCGTTGATCATTACTGACTTCATGATGCCGATCATGGACGGCCTGGAGTTCGCGACAGCGGTCCGATCCCTTCCCTCGGGCAAACATCTGCCGATTATCCTGATGAGCGGCGCTCAGGCGCACATCGGCATGGAGAGATCGGACTTGTTTGATGCTGTGCTGGCCAAACCATTCAACATCGACTTGATCATTGCTGAAGTCAGGAAGCTCTTGGCTTCTGATTGATCAGTCATTCTCCGAGACCACTTGGGTGGGAACTTGAACCGGGTTTCCCGCCCATCGGCTCTCGAGCCCGACAATCCTTTCTGTGAAAGCGATCATCCCCCGGCTCGCCGTGAGCGATATTCAACCGTTCATGGCGCATGGTCGGGCATAACTGCCTGCCTCTAGAAGCGGACGTCCAGTGAGTCGTCCAACCGACGTGCGCTCGACAAGCCAAAAATAAAACGCTCTGGCGGTTGGGTGACCAGCTGGTTTTAATCGAGACCGTTAGGTCTTGTTGTGTCGATATCAGACGCATATATGGCGCAATCAGGCTATTGGGCCGTCGGAGGGGCCGGGTAAGGTGACGCGTGTTTCAACAACGTCACTACATCGTGATGATGAGTTTGACCAGAACTGCGGCGGTTGAAGGGGCTTCTTATGGGGCCCGCGCAGGCAACGACAGTGATCGTTTGCCTAGTCAGCTCGCTTAAATGTCGATCAGCAGAGAATAAAAAAACCAATGATCAGCCCGAACTTCATGGATTCGAGTAGCCAATTGGCGCAGGGCTTCAAGCCTCGTCACGTCACAATGCTGTCCATCGCCGGAATTATCGGCGCCGGTTTGTTCGTTGGCTCAGGGCATGCGATCGCGGCAGCAGGGCCAGCGGTGCTTCTGGCCTATCTGTTCTCAGGATTGTTGGTCGTGCTGGTCATGCGCATGCTCGGCGAAATGGCGGTGGCCAATCCGGACACCGGCTCGTTCTCGACCTATGCCGACCAGGCCATCGGGCGTTGGGCCGGCTTCAGCATCGGCTGGCTCTATTGGTGGTTCTGGGTTCTGGTTATTCCCATCGAGGCGCTGGCGGCGGGTCATGTGCTCAACCAATGGTTTCCCCAAGTCGATGCCTGGCTGTTCGCCTTGGGATCGATCATTGCGCTGGTGGTGACCAACCTGTTCAGCGTGTCGAAGTATGGCGAGTTCGAGTTCTGGTTCGCCATGGCCAAGGTCGTCGCGATCATCGGTTTTATCGGTGTCGGTTTTGCCGTGTTGATGGGCTGGATCCCCGATCGCGAGGTCAGCGGCTTGAGCGGGCTGATGGCGCAGCACGATGGTTTTGCGCCAAACGGCTTGTCCGCGGTTGTCGGCGCTTTCATCACCATCATGTTCAGTTTCATCGGTACCGAAGCGGTGACAATCGCGGCGGCAGAGTCGGACAACCCGGCGCAGAACATCGCCAAAGCCACGCGTTCGGTGATCTGGCGCATCAGTGTTTTTTACCTGCTGTCGATCTTCGTGGTGATCTCTGTTGTGCCCTGGAACGATCCGCTGCTGGCCTCGGTAGGCTCTTATCAGCGTGCACTGGAAATCATGAACATTCCCCATGCCAAGTTCATGGTCGATGTCGTCGTGCTGATTGCCGTGGCCAGTTGCATGAACTCTTCGATCTATATTGCCTCGCGCATGTTGTACTCGCTGGGACGTCGTGGCGATGCGCCAAAATCCCTGAAGGCGACCTCTGCGGCAGGCGTGCCGCGTGCGGCGGTGATTGCCAGTACTGTGCTCGGCGCGTCGATCACCGTTTGGAGCTACTTCATGCCCGCCGGCCTGTTCGAGTTTCTGCTGGCCAGTTCCGGAGCGATTGCGTTGCTGGTGTACCTGGCGATCGCGGTGTCGCAGTTGCGCATGCGCCGCATATTGCGTCAGCGCAAGGTCGAGTTGAGCTTTCACATGTGGCTGTTTCCATGGCTGACGTGGCTGGTGATCGTGTTCATCTGCGCAGCGCTGGCGGTGATGATGATTACCCCGGAACACCGCACCGAAGTCAGCACAACGCTTGGCTTGGCGCTGGCGATTTCCTTCATCGGCGTGGTGACGTCGCGTCATCCATCGCCGGCGGCGAGCATCACATCGGTGGGGTAGGGGTTCACATCGAGGCGGATACGTCCTCCGCTTGAACCACGGCCGGCAATCACAGACGCCGGTTTCGCAAGCCCTTCTTCGCAAGGACATGATCACGATGTCATCGACCCTCGCCGTGGCCGACGCAGCGACCCAATCGGTTGGGTTTCTGCTGTTGGACAGATTCACGCTCATGTCCCTGGCCGCCGCGGTTGAGCCATTACGCATGGCCAACCAGTTATCGGGGCGGACCCTGTATCGCTGGCATACGTTCAGCCCGGATGGCGCGCCGGTCTGGGCCAGCGACGGCGTGCCGATCACGCCGGATGCTGCATGGAGCAACCCCTGCGTGGCGGACACGGTCATCGTGTGCGGTGGCGTGGGCATTCAGAGCGTCATCACCCGCGAGCACACGACCTGGCTGCGCGCCCTGGCACGTCAATCCAAACGCTTGGGCGGGGTGTGTACCGGTAGCTGGGCACTCGCCAAGGCCGGGCTGCTCGACGGTTACGAGTGCAGTGTGCATTGGGAGTTTCTCGCGGCCATGCAGGAAGCCTTTCCGCGCGTCAGCGTGAGTACCAGTCTCTTTACCCTGGATCGCAATCGCTTCACCAGCTCCGGAGGCACGGCACCGCTGGATATGATGCTGCACCTGATCGGTCGCGATCATGGTCGAGAACTGTCCGCGGCGATCTCGGAAATGTTTGTCTACGAACGCATCCGCAGCGAGCAGGACCAGCAACGCGTGCCGCTCAAGCATGTGGTCGGCACGCATCAGCCCAAGCTGCAGGAAGTCGTTGCCTTGATGGAGGCAAATCTCGAGGAGCCGATCGACCTGGATGACCTGGCTGAGTACGTCGACTTGTCTCGTCGACAGCTGGAGAGGCTGTTTCAGAAGTATCTGCAATGCACGCCGTCGCGTTATTACTTGAGGTTACGGCTTATTCGCGCGCGACAACTGCTCAAGCAAACCTCCTTGTCCATCGTCGAACTGGCATACGCCTGCGGCTTCGTCTCCACACCGCATTTTTCCAAATGCTACCGCGAGCACTTTGGCGTCCCACCGAGCGACGAGCGCTCAGGCTCTGAAATGAGCCGTAAGCCGGCCATGCAGCCGTCAACGAGCAGACCGCTGACAACGCTCGATCAGGCCCGAAATGAATCGACGTTTGCCAGCGTGCAGATGATGGATCGTGCCGATCTGGCGTCAGCGGGCTGATTGGCTGAGCGGCGGGTTACGGCCAAGAGCTGCCGGTAGTGACCGGCAGACAAGGGCCAGAAGCGGACGTAATGGCGCTGGTGTAGTATCACCTCTCTTCCAACCTATATGAGGGCACGATGTCTAGCCGACACTCGCCATCCCCTACAAGAGCTGTCTTAGATCTGCAAAACGCACGTTCGCTTTTGGGAAAGCGGCTGAGCATGCTGCTGCACGACCAGTACTATTTCAACGACGAGAAAGATCTGGGAGACATAGGTTCTCTAGAGTGGCGTTTTGGCGAGGGAGAGATTCTATCCATGTATCTCTTGAGTGATGGCGTGAGAGTAGGTGCGGACTTGTTGCCTTCTGATACACCGGCTTCCTTCGAGATAGAGCCGAACTTGACCTGCTCCTGGAAGAGGGAAAACCTGCTTGCAGATCTATCAGCAACCCACCTCGAGAACACAAAAATTTGCGCCGTTGAGGGAGTTGTTGACTCTTTCAACGGGCAAGAGCCTTGGCTGGCAGGATTCAGAGTTACGTTCGAGACCGGTGACTCGTTGATCTACCTTAACCAGGGCGACGATGCCGTCGTATTGATTAATGCACTATGTCCCTCACGTGTAGGCCTCGAAACCCACTTCGTCACCTCAATTCAATGACAGCTATACTCACCACGGGTAGGGAGAGTCCATATGCGATTTGTTAGCCGCTTTAGGTACCCGCAAAACCGAAAAGCCAGAAAAGTAAAGCTCTGCCTCTATGCCCCTCATACTCCGATTCACTATCAAGCTGTTTCCGACAATAAAACAAACTGATAATGGCTGGGAAAAACAACAAGGTGAACAACCACTGAAACACGTCTGTTGATTTCAAGGTGATCGCCACAAGTAAATTAATTAGAGATATGCCAATAATGAATAAGTTGTATCTAAGATGTCGACGCTTCATTGAAGCAAAGCTTTCCCAATCATAAATCAGCCAGTCGTGGGAAAAATCGTCGCATTTAGGACACCTAAGACTTGGCGGAAGCTTGTCTGCGATATAACCGCAGCTAGGGCATCGAACTTTCATGGCGCTATCCTGACACTCTCTCATTCGTTGACATGCCATGTCGTGGTAAGCGCGAGATCTATCGAGGTATAACGCGATAGGGATGACGGCAAGCCCGACTACGATAAAGAGGGTAGCAGGACACAATCTATTTGCCCGTACTCTGTCCACCGACTGCTTTTGGCCAGTAGCGGTCGCTTGCCAACGTCCGCTTTTAACCGATAGCAGCCACTCACAAACGACTGCCTCCGTCCAAAAACAGCCCGCCAGCAGCCAATAAATCTGTGCACCTTACTCGCGCTCAAGCGTTAGTCACCGAGCAGCCATTGAAGTACCGGCAGCTGCCGGGATTCGCCACACACCGGGCGCGATACGTTGCGCGTATGCCGAGCGCCGAGTCGCTCGTAAAATGCTTGTGCCGACGGATCGGACTCCACCGATAGGGTGTGCACGCCCAGCCCCCGCGCCACAGATAAAGCATGCTCCACCAGGCGTCGCCCGTGGCCTCCCTTCATGGCCGACGGGTCGACCCAGCAGTGCTCCAGTTGCCAGCCATCCTCGTCGCGCTCCAAGCCATAGAATCCCAGTACCGGGCCATCCGCTGCGACCAGCACTGCGTAATGCCCCGCCAGTTGTGCCGGGGTTACAGTCAGCGCCGCTTCCCACGCCTGCATCCAGGCCTCGGGATAACCCCAATGGGCCTTGCTGCGTTTAGCCAGGGCACTCAGCGCCGGCGCATCCGCGCCACGGGACGGGCGCAGGATTGGCGTATCGGCCGTCAACAACGCTCGCGCCGCCGGGTCAGTGGCCAGCAGGCTGTATTGGTGCAGGCTGAGGAAGCGTTCGTCCTTGTACTCCAACTCCCGCAGGGTTCCCTCAAACATGAAACCGAGTCGCTCCAGCAGGCGGGCGCTGGCGGGATTCTCCGGCTCGACATCGGCGTGGATGCGGTGTACGCCGAGGCTGCTCAAAGCGAAGCGGAGAATGGCACGCAGGCAAGCCTGCATCAGACCCTGTCCCCAGTACTCCGGCATCAGCCAGTAGCCGATATCCAGGCGGCGATCGGCGTGAGACCAGTCATTGAAGCCACAGGCGCCCACCAACTCATCCCGCCCCGGCAAGGCGATGCCCCACCATATGCCCCGGCGTTCTTCCAGCAACGCGTCGTACCAGCGCATCTGCTCTTCCGCCGCTTCGAGGCTGGCGTAAGACACGCCGTAGTGGGCAATCACCTGCGGGTCAGACAGCCCAGCGAAAATCGCATCGACATCACGCGGATGAATCCGCCGCAACGTGCAGCGGGGCAGGAAGAATTCGGGAAAATCAGCAATAAGATCCATCACGTTCAGATTCACAGCGCCAGGTTAAGGCAAGAATACTCGCAGCTACGCGGCCTGGAGCACAGGTACAGTCGGGGAGGGGCTGGGCGTAACAGACAGGCACCGATGCCGAGCTGCTGGAGAGGAACGGCGGTTCTGCACGGCTGCGGGCGCTTCTGCTCTGAGCTTTTGGGTCTACAGTCTTGTATATCTGGCACTGGAAGCAATTGAAATGAACCTGTCGTCATCGATCTCGCCGCCAAGGTATGTCTTCCTGCTGGGCTACGGCGGTTTGCTGCCGTTTATTGGTCTTGCGCTCCTCATCCTCACTTCTCTGGACGATCGACAGTTTTGGGCTGTAGCGCTGCTCAACTATGGCGCTGTCATCCTCAGCTTCATCGGCGCCTTGCACTGGGGCTTCGCCATGTCAGTGCAAAACATGAGCGCCGAACTGCGCCGCGACCGGCTTATATGGAGCGTCATTCCGGCGCTTATCGCGTGGCTCAGCACGTTACTGCCTGTACCAGTGGGTTGCTTGCTATTGGTGATCGGATTTGTCGTGCATTTCTGGCAAGACCGGCGGTTGGTTCGGGTTGTGAGCCTGCACGCCTGGTACCTGCCAATGCGATTGCGCCTGACTGCCGTGGCGTGCGTTTGCCTGCTTATTGGCGCAGTCGCTTTAGTCTTTAATTCGTGAAACCACGCCGGCCCGAATCGTCGGCTGTGCCGGGCAGTCGATTGTCGCGACTGCTGCGTTTTGGCAGTCTGGCCTCCGGCGTGGTGGGCGGCTTGTAGCAGCTGTAAGAGTTAAGAAGTCTATCGTTCCTGAAAAGCCTCGCCTGAAAGGACTGCTTCAGCTCCAGCAAATATATGATTTAACCTATGTATGAATATGAGAGTCGAGTCCCTTCAGGCTATTTCATCAGGGGCTGCCCATAAAAGCAGATGATGGTGGGGTCATTTTGAAAAAGAGTCAGCTCCCAGTCAAAACGTGCGTGACCTGCGGCCTTCCTTACACCTGGAGGAAAAAGTGGGCACGCTGCTGGGAGGAGGTGCGTTACTGCTCGGAGCGTTGCCGGCGGAGCAAAAGCTGACCAGAAAAGGGCCGTCAAACGCCTTCTTTTTATTCAAACCAAAATCACTTGGTCAGCCAGGACTCAACAGTCGTGGAGCCATGTTCAGCTTTCCAGTCCTTAAGCGTTTTGTGGTTACCGCCCTTGGTTTCCACGACTTCGCCGGTGTGAGGATTTTTATAAATCTTCAACTGGCGCGGCTTGCGACTGGTTCTAGACTCGACGGTTGGAGCGCGACGGCTGGCTCGTGGGTCAAGCAGGTTGATAACGTCTTTCAGGCTGTAGCCATACTTTGCGAGCAGATCGCGCAGCTTCGTTTCGAATTCGATTTCTTTCTTGAGACTTGCATCACCCTTCAGGGCTTCGAGAGCCTGGAGCTGCTCGGCGAGGTGTTTTTCGAGTTGGCGGAATTCGGCGAGTTTGGACATGACAGGTCTCGTTTTGATAGATACCTAAGAGTGCATTGCAGATCTAAGTGATCGGTTGCAATCGGCCAGCAGCAGACGCTCACCAGCATTCCCTTTTTCGACGGATCGCCTCCCTTCCAGTCGCCGCCTATCATTACTCAAGGGTTTTGAAGGCAAATTGATGGAGGCGAGTAATGAAAAGGATTAAACCCAACGCCCTCGCGTTAATGTTGCTCTTTGCATTTTCAAATGGAGTTTTCGCGGAAACGCCCTCCCATCGGGACGCTAAAGTCTTCGTCAATCAGGCTCAGATCGGCCGAAACCTTCGTGGTATTGCGCTAACGGTAGCGACACAGACCGTGAGCTTTACGACGCTCGCTGCCAAATTGGGGCGCGCGGATGCGTCTTCAGCGGTATCGCAGGAGATCGATGCACTGCTGCCGAAGTATCAACCCCAGTGGGATGAAAACATCGCGCAAGCATTTGAAAAAACATTCTCTGAGGAGGAGTTGTCCTCGCTCGCTTTGGAAGGGCGATCATCAAGGTACGCGTCGAAAGTCAGAGAACAACAAAACAAGATTGGCATGGCGATGGAGTCGAGCTCCAAACCGATTCTGACCGAAATGGTCTCAGAAGCCCTCAATGCTGCGTTGTCCAAGCAATCCCTGAAATAAGCGTCCTGTCATTGACACCATTGACGAGGTCGTTCGCCTTCCATTCAAGCGACGGAGTGCTTTGGGTGGTTTTCTGTCTTTCGCGACAGGCAGAAAAAACGATCATCAGCAGTCATTCGTGCGTGACCGTCTGCAACTCATAGCAGCCCTTCACGGAGCCGTGGACTCAGCGCTGCGGTGGCTCCTGCGCTAAATAACCACGACTTACGCTCATCAAATCCTCGGTCGGGAGGATCGGTTTGGCATGAAATGTCGGTTTTTCGGCTTATACGCTTAAATCCTCAGGGCTAGGATGTATTACCTACAGCGTCGTTGTAAGTGTCCATTGAAACTCGAATGGTCTGCGCTCTATCTCTACAAGTCCCAATGCAGTCAGGAGCAACTATGAATATTGAAGTAAAAAACAAATCCATCGTACTTAAAGCTTTCGATGCTTTATTCAATCAACGTGACTACGATGCGGCCGAGAAGTATTGGTCTGCGGATTATCTTCAGCACAGTGCGCTTATCCCTCACGGTCGGCAGGGCTTATTCGACTTGATCAAAAGTTTGCCCAATACGCTGACGTATGAACCCAACGTAATAATGGCTGCGGATGACAAAGTGATGGTTCATGGCCGTTTCTCTGGAAACGGTAGTCCGACTGCACTTATCGCAGTAGACATCGTTCGTCTCGAAAATGGCATTCTCGTCGAACACTGGGACGTGCTCCAGGACGAGGCCACCACAGTCAGTTCTGCCAGTGGCCTACCCATGTTCGGCGCACGTTTCCCGGATTCAATTGAGTAAAGGGGGAGGCTGCGACAATCCAATCTTGGCCCCTGAGATTAGAGGGTGCTTCGGGACGGGGATGAGTCCGCCCCGGCTGCGCCAACGAGATTTCATACTCGATAGTTCGATATCGAGCGATTTTTACGAGCAGGCGTCGTCACACGACCCATTTCAGGGGAGTTTGAGTTCCGCTCTTTGCCGCATCTAGCAACCGATGCAGGCGCAATGCATCGTTGAACGTTGCCGCCGCATGGGTGCCTTCGGCAACGTCCTGCGCGTATACGTGATAGAGCTCTGCCAGTTCCAGCACGGCTGACGGCAATGACGAGACCGGCAGTCGCTGATAACTCTCAGGCACGGGCAACACTTCCAGCGTCAGGTTATCGCCATGCGCGCCCTCGACGACATAGTCGTCGCCGACATCGCCAAACGCCGAACGGTTGGTGATTTTCAGGTCGCCCTGGTCGCCGGTGATATCGATCTGCACACCTGAGCCGTTGCGTTTTCCCCCTTCGATGTGGATCGAAATGACGCCGCCGTTTTCGAGCATGCCGCTGAGTACGAGCTGGTCGGGGGCAGTGCTGTCGAGCGTTTCGCCAGTTTCCTTGATGGTCACTTTCGGGAATTGGTTGACCATCAACCCCGAGACGCTTACTGGCCAGCCGGTGGCCGTGAAGAGCATATCGAGGAAGTGTCCGGCGTAGATGGCAATGACGCTGGAAAAGTTTTCCTCTGGAGCGGTCCAGCGCAGGGCGTTGGGGCGCAAGGCCTGGAAGTAATTCATGCTGACGTGCATGCGCACGGAGCGCACCTTGCCGACGTAGCCTTGTTGAAGCAGGTCTTGCAGGTAGCGGTTGTGCGGGGCGTGGCGGCGTTGCAGGCCGACGATATGACGCACGCCGGCGTCTTTGGCCAGGTGCAGCAATTGTTCGGAGTCTGCGGTGGTGGTGGTCAACGGCCATTCGCAGTAGACGTCTTTGCCGGCAGCGATGGCGGCGCGCACGGTTTTTTCGTGTTGCGGGGCGGTGTTGAGCACCACGACCAGATCGACTTCAGGGTTGTTGACCAACGCTTCGACCGAATCGGCGACTTGACTGATGGCATACTCGCTGGCCGCAGCTTCGGCACGTTCACGGCGTTCGCTGTACACCGCTTGCAGGTGATATTGCGGCAACAGATTCAGCACGCGCAGATGGCCGTGGCGAGCCCAGTTGCCAACGCCGATGATGCCGACGCGAATAGGTGAGTGTGCAGTTGTCATGGGAATGTCCTCGTAGGGTTTGACTGACGAGGTGAAGTCTAGGGAGCGCAGCCTCGCGGAAAAACCGGCCACAGGGCCGAACTCTGCGGACAGGAAAGGCGCTAATGGCGGCACGGCACACACGTTCGATTGTGGAATGATTGATCCGCAGTGATCGGAGCTGCGCACTGTTTTTCCGCAGTCGTCAGCTACCTAGCATGGCGCCACTCATTACTGTGGAGCTTTGCCATGAACGATCTGTCTGCCTCACCGGCCACCGCTGCGCTCGCGCCAGCGGTGCCGTCCTCCTGGCGCGACTGGCTGTCGGTGTCCGCCGTGGCCTTGGGCGCTTTCGCCTTTGTCACCACCGAATACCTGCCGGTCGGCATCCTGCCGCAAATTGCCGATAGCTTGGGCGTCACCGATGGTGTGGCCGGGTTGATGGTGACCGTGCCGGGCATGGTTGCGGCAGTGTCGGCGCCGGCGATCATGCTGGGTGCCGGACGCATGAATCGGCGACACCTGTTGCTGCTGTTGACCCTGTTGCTGGTGGCGTCCAACGCCGTTTCCGCGGTGGCACCGTCATTGCCGATCATGTTGTTGGGCCGCGGCTTGTTGGGAGTGGCACTGGGTGGTTTCTGGGCGGTGGCGATTGCGGCTGCCGGTCGGTTGGTCAGCGAGTCAAAAGCGGCGAAAGCGACGGCACTGATCTTTGCCGGGATTACCTTGGCGACGGTGTTCGGTGTGCCGTTAGGTACGTTTGTCAGCACGCTGTTTTCGTGGCGGATGTCGTTTGCCGTGACCGCAGGATTGGCGTTGCTGGCGCTGGTTGCTCAATGGCTGACGCTACCCTCGCTGCCTTCCCGCGAGGGCTTGCAGGTACGCGCGCTGTTGGCGTTTTTGTCACGCAGCACTGCCCGCCGCAGCATGCTGTTGCTCGGTACGGTGGTGGCGGCGCATTTCACCGCGTACACCTACATTGCGCCGTTCCTCGGGCAAGAGGCGGGTTTCTCGCCGAGTGCGATCACTGCGATTCTGTTGGGCTTTGGCCTGGTCGGTATGTTGGCGAACTTCGCCATGGCCGGGAGCATCACCACGCACTTGCGCGCGTCGCTGGGCGCCGTGGTCTTGCTGATGGTGATCGCGCAATTGGCCTTGCCCGGATTGCAGGGTTGGGGCATGACGTTGGCGGTGCTGGTGTGGGGGGTTGCCTACGGCGCAATTCCGTTGGGCGTGAGCAGTTGGATGCAACTGACGTCGCCGCAATTGCCGGAAGCCAGTTCAGCCATGTTGGTGACCACGTTTCAGGTGGCGATTGCTTCGGGGTCGCTGTTTGGCGGCTTGATGGTTGATCACGCCGGCGCGTCTTCTGCGTTGTGGCTGGGTGCCGCCATCGGGGTGCTGGGTTTGGCGGTGATGCTCAGTTTCGGTCTCGGCAAAGCGCCGATTGCCGACGCGCTGCAACGCTGATTCAAACCTTCAAGATGTTGTCTTTGAAAAAATCGATCAACACTCGCAACCTCGGTGCCGTCTGCTTCGACGCGGGCCAGAGCATCCACAGGTTGCCGGTGTGATCGGTATAGTTCTCCAGCACCACTTTCAGCCTGCCGTCGGCCAACGGCTGCCGGATTGAAAAATCCGGTAGGCAGGCAATCCCCACCCCATCGATCGCCAGGTACGTCAGCGGATCCATCGTGGTGCAGGTCAATGCCCGCGTCAGGTTCGGCTCGATGTGCGTATCGTCGACGCGCAGCGGCCAACGCTCGATCATCCCGGTGGCCGGAAATTTGTGCAGCAGGCACACGTGGCGGACCAAATCGTCGGGGTGTGTCGGATCGCCATGTCGCTCCAGATACCCTGGCGATGCCACCAACTGCAATTGATAACCCCCCAGCTTGCGCGCCATCAGCCGCGAATCCTGCGGTGCGCCCGTGCGGATCACCGCGTCGAACCCTTCTTCTATCACGTCCACCATGCGGTCGGACATGTCCACGTCCAGTTCGATGTCCGGGTAGGCACGCATGAACCCGGCCAGAACCGGCATGATCAACACGTTCTGGATCGGCACGCTGATGCGTACCTTGCCGCGCGGGGTAGTGGACAGCTCCAGCAATTCCATTTCTGCCGCTTCCACTTCGCTGAGAATACGCTTGCAGCGGTCCAGGAACAGTTCGCCTTCGGTGGTCAGGGTGACACTGCGGGTGCTGCGATGGAACAGCCGCACCCCCAGGCGCTCTTCCATTCGCGCCACGCTCTTGCCCACGGCGGAGGAGGAGATCTCCAGCAAGCGACCGGCTTCGGTAAAGCTGCGGGTTTCGGCCACATGAATGAAGGCCGTGATGCCGCTGAGGCTGTCCATCATTTGAGGTGTGCTCGGTGCTGGGAAAGGGTTTAGGCAGAGTAGAGGCGGGCGGGGAAATTGGAAAGGGAAGTAATCGGCAGCCAGGCGTCGGCGTTGACCGCCTTTTTAATACGACTTCTCGAATGCTCAACTAACATCAACAGCCAGTGCTGTTGGTCGCTAGTGGGAACTGCCGGTTGGCTTCGTCCCTTGCAGTGCTCCTCTACTAACGAAAAGGAATGGGAATGAAACCCTCCACGCTAGCTTCGCGCGTCGTCTTTGCAGTAACGCTGGCTATCGGCGGAGGACTTTTCACAGCTGCCCCGGTTCAGGCCGCAGCGCCTATGCAATACAAACAAGTCCCGGGCTTCTATCGCATGATGCTGGGCGATTTCGAGGTGACCGCACTTTTCGACGGCGGCATCAGTATTGATTCATCGCTGCTGAGCGGCGACCCGGCCCTCATCCAGTCGCTGCTGTTGCGATCATTCTTCGATGATCCGCAAAAGGTGTCCGGTTCAGTAACGGGCTATCTGATCAATACGGGTTCAAAACTCATTCTCATCGACACCGGCACGGGAGGCCATTGGGGTGGGCCTACACTTGGCAAGCTCACTGACAACCTGAGGGCTGCCGGCTACAAACCTGGACAAATCGACCTGGTGTTGCTGACGCATTTGCACGCTGACCACGTTGGCGGAATTTACGACGCCAAAGGCCAACGCGTGTTCTCGAAGGCACAGATTTCCATGATGAAGACCGAGAGTGACTTCTGGCTGTCGAAGGACATTGCGGAAAAAGCGCCGGTGGACGCAAAAATATTTTTCCAGATTGCCCAGGCTGCCGCTGCGCCTTACAGGGCGGCTGGCAAATGGCAGCCATTGCAGGGCATGGATGAAGTCGTGTCGGGCATTGCTCCAGTTGCCATCCCGGGGCATACGCCAGGGCATGTGGGTTACAGGATATTGTCGAAGGGGCAATCGCTGCTGATCTGGGGCGATGTTGCCCACGTCGTTTCTGTGCAAATGGCACATCCCGAAGTGGGTATCGCGTTCGACGCTGACGGACCAACGGCAATCAAGACCCGCGAAGCACTTTTCGTGAAGTTGGCAGAGGACAAAACCCTGGTCGGTGGTGCTCATATGCCGTTTCCTGGCTTTGGGCGCCTGCGCAAGGAAGACACAGGCTATTCATGGGGGCCAGTAACCTTCATGAATCTGAACTGATGGCACCTTCGACAAGGTTAAACGGACCTGCAGATGAACATTCAAAGCAAGGATGATCATTAAGCGCAAAGTTGTCTTTACGTCGGTTCCATTCTCTGCAGCGTTTTCCAATCCTGCAGCCCGTGAGATGTCCCGAAACGTCGGTATTTCGACCCATCTACGGCTTAGCTCGCGCCTAGGATAAACCCTGAATTCACCGCACGGGCAACCTGCCCGTCTACTCGAAATCAGGAGCAGGCCATGAGCACTATCGAACACCTCATTCTTGTACACGGTGCCTGGGCCGACAGCACCAGTCGGAACAAATCGCGTGCCTTGATCGAGGCCGCCGGCCTGAGTACGACCACCTGCCGCTGTCGCTGACCTAGTCATTCGCGCTGCCAAGTAAGCGATATATCCCCTCCATTGTTCACGCTTTGCATTTCTGAAACCTCAGAGGACTCACCCATGAAACTCACTCAAAACACTATCTTCATCACCGGCGGCGGCTCTGGCATTGGCCGTGGGCTGGCCGAAGCACTGCACAAGCTGGGAAACCAGGTAATTATCTCAGGTCGGCGCAAGGGCCATCTGGAAGCTATCGTTGCGGCCAACCCGGGCATGCACGCGGTCGAACTGGATATTACCGATCCAGCCAGTATTACCGCGGTCGCTAACCAGTTGATCAACGAGTTCCCGCAGCTCAATGTACTGATCAATAACGCCGGGATCATGTTGCCGGACACTGCGGACGGCTCCGTGGATGACGAGGTGCTGACGTCGACCGTTATCACCAATCTGATGGGTCCCATCCGCATGACTTCGGCGCTGATCGAGCACCTCAAAAAAGCCGATGACGCCTATGTGGCGTACACCTCCTCAGTGCTCGGTTTCGTGCCCATGGCGTTGACGGCGGTGTACAGCGCCACCAAGGCCGCGCTGCATTCTTATGCACTTTCACAGCGCTTCATGCTGCGCGACACCTCGGTCAAGGTGCTGGAAATCGCACCGCCCTGGGTGCGTACCGAGTTGATGAACAGCTCCGAAGTCGAACTGGCGATGCCATTAGATGAGTTTATTGCCGAGACAATAGCGGTGCTGGGCACGGACGCGGTGGAAATTCTGGTCGAGCGGGCCAAGCCAATGCGCGCCAATGCCGGGGCGGAAGAACACGCCTTTGTCACTGAGTTCAACACCCAGATATTGGAACTCTATGCCCAGTGAGCGATATGCGGCGCGTGCATGAGTGCGGGCGCCGTTATCCGGACATCGACGGTTCGATCTCCATGATCGCCAGCATTACAGCCAAAAAGTCCGAAGTGATGGGAAACGCGACCCATTTATTCACCCCGGAAAATCACCTTTACTGACGCCAAGCGCCCAACCCCGAAAGCCCAAATGGCTATCGACGCGGGCAGATATCCAATGGCTCTACACATACACTTGCATCGAGGCAATCATGTCCAAACTTCATTCCCCAGTTAAAGTCGGGCGGTTCACCTTCGCCCACCGAATTGTATTGGCACCGCTGACTCGCATGCGTGCCGAAGATGGCGCTCGTCCTGGCGCCCTGATGGCCGAGTACTACGCTCAGCGCACTTCCGAAGGCGGTTTCCTGATCGGTGAAGCCACCATTGCCGCACCAAACGGCAATGGCTATCTAGGCGCACCTGGCCTGTTCGACGACAGCCAGATCGAGGGCTGGAAACATGTCACCGATGCCGTACACGCCAAAGGCGGCAAGATTTTTCTCCAGCTCTATCATGCGGGGCGCCAATCCAATGTCGACGTGCAGCCTGCAGGCAGCATCCCCGTCGGCCCATCGGAAGTCCTGCACGGCGGCGTTGCTTACACCAACGACGGTTGGGTACCCAATACCCCCAACCGCGCCCTGACCATTGAAGAGATCGCAGGCTTGGTAGAAAGCTTTCGTACTGCTGCCGAGCGCGGTGTGAAAGCGGGTTTTGACGGCGTAGAGCTGCATGGCGCCAACGGTTATCTGGTTGACCAGTTCCTGCAGGACAACAGCAACAAGCGCACCGATATCTATGGCGGCTCATTTGAAAACCGCGCTCGCTTCCTGTTGGAAGTGACCAACGCGCTGATTTCGGTGTGGGGCAGTGACCGTGTGGCCGTACGTGTAGGTCCGAGCGGCACCTGGGGGGACATGGGCGACAGCGATCCAGAAGGTCTGTTTACCTACGTCGCACAACAACTGGCGCCGCTGAACCTGGCTTATCTGCACCTGATCGAGCCACGCATCCTGGGTAACATCGAGGACGAGAATGCCAACCCGGCGCCTGTCGCTGCCCAACTGATGCGCAAGCACTACAAAGGCGTGATCATTGCTGCCGGTGGCTTCAACGGCGAATCCGCCGAGGCCATCCTTCAGGCTGGCGACGCCGACCTGGTGGCGTTCGGTCGCCACTTCATCGCCAACCCGGATTTGCCGGAGCGCCTGCGTCACAATCTGCCACTGAACGCTTATGACCGTCCGACCTTTTTTGGCGGTACCGAGGTGGGTTACACCGACTACGAGTTCTATAAAGAAGAGGCGTTTGCGTAACGTCGTTCGCCAGACTCGGGTGGCTATAGCTCAGAGACCAAACGAAGCCCCCTCGCGGGGGCTTTTTTTTTAGAATCTTGGCGTTAGCGCTGCCACGGCGGGCCAGTTGGTCGCGTTATTTGCTCTGGGCTATGCACTGAGTTTTCCAGTATTGGCTCAGCGTTCCAAGAATGAATAACGGCGGCCGATGGCCGCCGTTATTGTGTTGCGAAAAATAGAAACTTATAGCTGGGCATCTGAGCCGAATGTCCGGCGTAAAGATTGCGGCGATTGACCATACACGCGCAGGAAGGCCCGGCGCATACGCTCACGGTCGCCAAAACCGGTCTCCGAGGCCACTGCTTCAAGTGTTAGGCGCCCCTGTTCGATCATCAATCGGGCGGCCTCCAGACGCAGGTTCTCAATAGCCTTGGCGGGGGAGCTGCCGGTCTGCTCGCGAAAGCTTCGACTGAATTGCCGAGGACTCAGGCACGCCGCATCCGCAAGGTCTTCTACGGAAAGGTCGCGGCGCAGATTTTTGCGAGCGAAGTCCAGCGACTGCTGAATGCGGTCGGAGCTCGGGCTCAGTTCCAGCATCGCCGAATGCTGGGATTGCCCACCCGCGCGACGATGGTAAAGCACCAGCCGTTGCGAGACGGTTCGGGCCAGAGCAGCACCGTAGTCCTTCTCGACCATCCCGATGGTTAAATCGAGCGCAGCGGTCATGCCCGCCGAGGTCCAGATCTTTCCATCGATGATGAAGATGCGATCTTCTTCAACTTTTATTGCGGGATATCTATCGCGCATTTCCTTGGCACGAGCCCAGTGCACTGTGGCTCGGCGCCCATCGAGCAAACCGGTCTCGGCAAGCGCGAAAGCGCCGACACACAAAGCGCCTACCCGCCGTGAATTGGCATTGGCTTCAACCAGAAAGGAGTGAATACCGTCCGACGCCGAGCTGCGATCCATTGCACCGCTGATCAAGACGGTATCGAAATCAGTTCTGTTGAACTGCTGAGTATCAACCGACGCGAACAGCGAGCTGGCGACTAGACCGCCATGCTCGGATAGCACACTGATGTCGTAAAGTTTTTCACCCGCAGCCAAGTTGGCAAACTCGAAAGCTGAAAGCGCAGCAAGGCTCATCACCTGAAAATCAGGCCGTACGATTAACGCCACACTTTGCATAAAAACTCCCGTTTGCCCAGCTGAACACCGGCTTGAGGCATGGATTCTGGTGGCACGCGAAACGTAAGCATGCGCGAAAACCGGAGGACTGCAAGCACAACCGCGATTTCGCGGGAATTGGCTTTTTACCGGCTAAATTCAGTAAGGCCGATACTGACGCACGAGAGCGTCAATCCGCAGTCAGAGCATTCATTGGAATGCACCACGAACCCAATTCGCCAGACGCATTGCTGCTAGGCGCAAAGGCCGAAAACGACGGTTATTCGGCCTTTACTGACGTCAGGGCGCACTCTAATCTGGCCGTCTATCGTGCACTCGCCTTTGGAGCAAATCGCATGTCTCATAAAGGCACGGCCGTCATAACCGGCGCAGATACCACAATAGGCACAGCCTTCGCCCACCGACTGGCACAGCGCGGTTACGACCTGATTCTGATTGCGGCAAATCGGCCGCGATTAATGATACTCGCGGCATCGCTCACCGACTCCAGCGGTCGATCGATCGAAGTGTTGAATGCGGATTTGGCAGTGCCCACCGAGATAGCCCGCATCGAAGGCGTGTTAAGCCAGGACGCCAGTATCACGATGTTAATCAATCATCACTCCGTCACCGAGGCACATGAGACAGGCGCGGCAATCGCGTTGGGGGTGACAGCTCTCATGTGCTTTTCTGATGCCTTGGTAAATGGTTTTGTAAAACGAAACACCGGCATAGTGATCAACCTGGTGCCCGTCTTCGAGGCAAGTTCAGGCTCGGCCATCCAGTCAGCGAGTAGCGCTTTTCTTCTCTCTCTGTCCGATACGCTGCAACAGCGCTTCAATAACCTATCCGTACGTGTTCAAACCGTCTTGTATGCGGGTTTGCAGCCGATTCATTTCCAGAGTGCAGTGGCCATCGTGGACGCCGCGCTTGAGGATTTTGATTATGGAGAAGCCATCTCGCTGCCGACGTTTGCCCATAGGTCGGCTTGGAATGCCTTCGCGGCGGCCCGACTAGAATTACTCGGCAAGATAGGGAGAGAGTCCGGCACGGTGACGCCTGCACGATTGCTGCATTGAAACGCGTCGTCTCGGTATTGCTACTGGATGGGAAGCCGAGAATCGTTCTGTCAGCCTTTCCCTGTTCAATTCAAAGAAGCGCTTGAAGATCTTTGCAGATGGATCAAAGCCTAAGTGGCTGAGTTGAAACGAAGATATTGTTCACCTGCGCGGGTTTGTCGACGATATGGCTGAGCGGGGTACCAAGGCAAACAGCATTCAGTCACGCGAGGCAGTTTTCGACCCGAGTAGACATGTGGAGAGGAAATTACGCTCGCTTAAGCCTTAGTGGGAAAAACAACCTTGATCGACGCGCCCGCTCGAGCAGCGAGCAAAGCTACCTCAGGAGTGATCCCCACCTCGCTCCAAGCCAATCTGGCTGCGACGCACACTATTAATTCCAGCTCACAGCAGCGACCGCCCAGTTCGGTTTTGATACAGGCGAGGGTGCCCTCGAAGGCGGACATCGTGACTGGGAGCAAAAGCGGATTTTCGAAAAATCCAGAAATCCGGGTTGATTCAGGTATTTCTGAGCTTCGGTAGAAGTCACCGCCAAACAAAAAGGAACAGATTTCTGTCCTCTTTGATTGCTGGCTTCAATCCTTTTCAGGACATTTGAAGTTCCAGGAGTAGATTGTCATGTCCCTGACTTCTTCGCCGACAGTTCCGACACCCAGGCAATCTCCGTTCTTGACGTAGTTGAAGCTGCAGTAGC
This sequence comes from Pseudomonas sp. efr-133-TYG-5, assembly GCF_030209175.1. GTDB lineage: Bacteria > Pseudomonadota > Gammaproteobacteria > Pseudomonadales > Pseudomonadaceae > Aquipseudomonas. The sequence continues at coordinate 102,535 of NZ_JARVSM010000001.1, forward strand.
GAACGCCCTCCGAGCAGGACTCGATTTCATTGAAGCCTTTTCTTTGGATGACGCTTTCGACCCCGAACTCACCTGAGTAAGTCGGATTCGGCTTCCAGCCATTTTTGATCAACGCATTTCGGGCTTGCGCAAATGGCATTCCCTCTTTGATCGGAACCTCTACGGCGCTGGAAAATAGACTGACGCTACACAAAAGTCCGATGGTGAATATTTTTAGTTTCATTTCAACCATACCGCCAGAACCTCTATGACCTGATCATTGATCATTGATCAGTGGACTCATTATTGAATGTCCACTTCGCGGCCTTCCAGCCGGCTGCCCGACCATACCCGAACTTCGTGTGATAATCGCCACCCTTGACTCGCGCCAACCTATCCAGAATAGCTTTCACGTTTTTTCGATAGCTAGCCATCACCAAGGGCAGGCTACTGTCGCTTATACATAGGCATCATCCGAGTGTCATCTATCGTGGCGAACGAAAATTGACCGAAAACGGTTGTGAGTGACACCGTGTAAAAAGCGAGGAATCAATTATTGGAATCAAAAAGATGGCCGGAAGCGATGTCGCGCGAATACAGCGTCCTGAAGGCGAACTGCTGAATATCCTTGAGGAACTGAGCGCTCTCGAATTGAGGCGATTTACGACTTAACGACCTAGGGCTTTTAGCTGGCGCTACTCCTCGGATAAAAATCGTTCGATGATCATCGCCACCGCATGCGCCGGAGACGTCAGGGCTGTGTCTATATTAAACGGAGTGCTTTCCCACGCCTCATATTCGTGATCCAGCACAGATTGCCAAGTTGGTGGAGTCAGCCCAGGAATATCAATTTTTCTGGTTTCTACCCGGCGCTGGTGTTCATGTTTATCAGAGCAGATCACTCGGATGTTCACTAATGGAGCACCAGAGCGTGCGGCGATATCGCTCCACGCCTTTCGGCTTTCGATTACTGGGTTAACACAGTCAACTATGACCGTACTGCCAAAACGAAGATTGCTCAAAGCAAGCTCATTGGCGACCATGTAACCGCTCCGACCTACGTCTTGTGCAAGAGCACCGGAATCTCGAATAGCCTGCTCAATCGTATCGATCCGCAGATACACGGCACTTGTTCTGGTGGCAAGGTCACTTGCGATAGTCGTTTTTCCGGTACCTGGAAGGCCGCTGAAGACAATGAGCATTCTATGTCCTTAGGTTAGTGAGTTAACCCAGTTTAGGTGGCTGCCAGGTATGCGGCAGCAACTGGTCGATTTCGTTCGCGCGCTGCGTTGGCAGCCGCGCGAGAACATCCTTCAAATAAGCATACGGATCATGCCCATTCAACCGCGCAGACTGGATCAAAACTCATGATCGCCGCTGCCCGTTTTCCGCTGCGTAGTGACCCTGCGAAGGGCCAGCTCTTGCGTCCAAGGGCCTCGGCTGGATCTGGTTCTCCGCCCGATTGTTGTCTATGGGTACGGCCCCGTCATTTAGGTAGCGCGACAGTGCTGAATAGCGTTTCAGGCTGTATTCCAGCGCTCTGCTGATAGCCGATCGTTCGGGTACAAGATCACGCTGGGCCACCATCCAGGCATACAGCATATCCATCACCGGTACGGCTCTTACTTGCCGCTCGGCCCCGTAAACCCGGTTCAAGGTCGCGGACTTCGCTCTCGATTTCCTACAGCAACTGGATAAAACGCAGGGCCTGCTCGGCGAGCAGGCTCTCGTTGTTGGCGTGCAGTTTGAAGAACTTGCGGCGCGCATGGGCCATGCAGCCGGTCTCGGTGACGCCGAGTTCAAAGCTGGCCTTGTAACCGCCAAAATCATCACACACCAGCTAGCCTTTCCAGTCCTGCAGGAAGTTGCGAGCGTGCTCACCAGCCCTGCTGGGGCTGACGTTGTAAACGACAGCCGCTGTTTCGCAGAATTGGCTGCGTGGAAACTATGCCGGCAACGCTGTGCGCTTGGGCTTTTGCTTTTTCTCGGTCGCCGCTGGCACTGTTCGCAAGGCCTGAAGCTTTGCTTCAATCGCCGCGATATCGGTATTAATCAAGTCAACGAGCAAGCTAGCCTGATCAGGAATCATCTGTTCGCTGCGCTTGCAAACTTCAAACGCTCGAGCTGTGCAATCTCATGAGTCAGCTTCTCGATCACCGTGTGATCGCGATGGATCTTCTTGCCCATTGTTTCGACTGTCTGATCGAGACTTTTCACACGCTGCATCAACTGCTCTGCCAGAGCGCGCAGTTGTTCAGGGGTAAGGTGGTCGAGATTGGGGTGCGAATGGCGGCAAGATAAGCGCGCAAGGTGATGCTGGCACTGGAAGAAAAATTCGTTCAGCGACTACGGCAAGCGCCCACAACGACTATAGTCACTGGTGAGCCAGAGCGAATCCTGCCGTTGCGTTACCCTCCTGGCCCTCAATCCAATACCGAGAAGTCTCGGCAGGCTTCTTCGTGCTTCTTGATGCGGAAACTGAACGTCTCGCTTCCGAAAACTCTCAGACTCAGGCTGAGATCGAGGCATCGTCGCCATTTATATTCCCTTGACGGAGGATGGAGTCAGCCATCCTGGCAAGTCGTATCTCCCTGAGTACACCTCAATCCCCATCTATCAGGGCTCAGGCAATGAACACTTCAGGATTGGATCACGCAAAAGAAACGAATGACGGCCTGGTTCAGGGGCCGCTGCCAGCCGGCACTGTCGCGCCCGACTTCTCGCTTTACGCGACTCCCGACCAGCAGTTGTCGCTAATCGAGCTAAAGGGAAATCCGGTGATACTGTCGTTTTATCCTGCTGACTGGAGTGCGGTTTGTGGCGACCAACTGACCTTGTACAACCAGTTGTTACCCACATTCAGAGAATATGGTGCGACTCTACTGGGTATTTCGGTTGACAGCGCATGGTGTCATCAGGCCTTTGCCAAAGATCGGAATTTCCACTTCAACCTGCTTGCCGATTTCGAGCCCAAAGGGGCTGTGGCGCGACAGTATGGAGCGTACGACTCCCACCTGGGGGTTTGTAAGCGGGCACTGTTCGTGATTGACAAGGAGGGGGTAATAGCCTGGAGCTACGTCTCCCCGATGGCAATAAATCCCGGAGCGGACGGCATTCTGGATGCGCTGGATGCGCTAGCGAATTCATCACAAAGCACGCCAACCTAAATAGACAGGTGATCCCATGGCCACTCTCAAAGTCCCGGTAAATGCCGGCGACCATCGCCAAGGAAGTGCGCATGCCAAGGTCACACTGGTGGAATTTGGTGACTATCAATGTCCCTATTGCGGTGAAGCGTATTGGATGGTCAAGGATCTGCAACAGCATTTTCGCGATGATTTACTGCTCGTGTTCCGTAATTTTCCACTGACTACTGCTCACCCGCATGCGATGGCTGCAGCTGTCACCGCTGAGTTTGCCGGGAGTCGAGGATTCTTCTGGGAGGCTCACGACGAACTGTATGAAAATCAGGATCGATTGGGCCTGCCGCTGTTTCGGGCCATTGCTTTAAAACACGGCCTCTCCGACGAAGAGCTGTATCTTGCCATGCAAGACGGTACTTACGTACCCAAAATAAAATCCGATTTTAATGGCGGCGTACGCAGCGGCGTGAATGGCACCCCAGCGTTTTACATAGACGGGCTTCGCTATGACGGGGTTCCAGAGTTCACCGAAATGACTCAGATGATTGAGCTTTCTTTAATGCGAGGGTGAAATCGCCAGACAGCGACATTGGTCAGGCAACACCCACGCCGAAGCCGAAGACGAACCAGCGGTGGTTTCCTTCTATATTTAAGAGGTGCATACGGAGCCCGCAGCGAATGAAGTCTTTAAAGTATTATGAAAAAAATCGACGCGCCACATGGTTGGAGTTGTTTTTTGACCTGATTTTTGTTGTTGCAATTGGCAAGGTAACGCATATTCTCGGGCATGTTCACGAAGAGCACTTTGAGCCGGAGCAGTTATGGACATTTTTGCTGCTTTTTGTCCCGTTATGGTGGGTCTGGTCTAGTCACACGATTTACTCCAACAGGTTTGACTCAGACAGTAGTCCTCACCGTTTGGCAACATTATTTATGATGTTGCTGCTAATAGTACTATCCGCACTTATTGGGGGAGCGATAGAAGCAAACTATCCGCTGGTGATTGCTTGCTATTCTGGTATACGTATCATCATCAGTATTATGTATATTTCGTCCAGAAGTAAGCTCAATCACCGTGGCGAGTTTTCTTCCAGACTCGGCTTCGCCCTATTGGCTAGCGCGGTTATTAGTCTTTCATCCATTTTTTTTGACCCGCCTATCCGTTACTTTGTCGCTTACTTTGGGATTTTTCTCGATGTTCTATTTCCTGTATTTGTTTGGGGTAAACTAAAGCCGTTGCCAGCACATACAGAACACTTGATTGAACGACTAGGCTTGCTCACCCTCATCTTATTGGGCGAGTCAGTAATAAGCCTTTCTGCGGGATTATCCGACAATATATGGGATCGTTATAATGTGATGACGGCAATCACCGGATTTGTCATGATTTGCAGTATCTGGTGGATCTATTTTGACAGCTTTTACCTGTTGAGCAAAAATGAAAGTAGCATGAGTGGGCACTCATTGATCTATTCGCACCTTTTTCTATTTATGGGATTGGCACTCCTCGCCAATTTGATCAAGCATGCGATTTTGAATGATATTGTGATGCTTGATTTTCAGGTTATGTCAATTATCGGCATGACCTTATTTTTTCTGGGTAAACAATATGGTTATTTTGTAGCCGTGCCAATAATAAGAAAATACATAATACAAAACACTTTGATCGTATTGTCGTTGAGTGGGTTGGTTATATTCCTACCCCGCGTCGAGTACATCTTGGCCGGCCTGACAGCGACCATGATCTGTTATGTTTTCCTGAATTTCAGATATCGTTAAGTCTTTATTTCAGGCTTCAGGTTGGGAAAAGTGATCAAGCGGCTGACCTGCGGCTTACGCGCTGCCCACTACGTCATTCTCAATGTTCGTGCGCCACCTGCCGGTGGTCTCCTTGGGTTGGTAATCCTGATATCGTCGACCATAGTTAAGAATCGGATGCCCCTTGTGGCTATCATGACCTGATAGCGCCAGCCGCACCGTAACAACAGGAGCCACGTCATGGTCAAGGTAGCGTTGTTCGTTCGTCTGGAAGCAAAACCCGGGAAAGAAAAAGAGGTAGAGAGCTTTCTCTTGAGTGGCCTTCCATTAGTGGAGGAAGAACCAGCCACGACGGCTTGGTTCGGAATTCGCTTGGGGCCTTCCACCTTTGGCATATTTGACGCGTTCCCGGATGAAGCAGGGCGGCAGGCTCATCTTTCGGGAAAGGTCGCAGCGGCGCTTATGGCAAAGTCTGCCGAGCTGTTTGCCGAGCCGCCATCAATTGAGAAGGTTGAAGTCCTTGCGGCCAAACTACCCGGCTAAGCAAGCCCAACCAGGCACTCCGACCAACGTTCCTGCAGCCCCTTTGCAGCGTCAGGAACGCGGCTGAGTTTGCCCGCTCACCGATGCGTTATGGGTTTGGGGGCAAGGCGGGCTATGGCATCCTGATCCACGCTACCCAGGTATTGATCAGTCGCAGCGCAGAATGTGAACATCAAGTTGGCAGCGGTTGACTGCTTCTCGAGAATCATCTATTGGCCGAGAGCTACCGTTCACGGCTGACCGTTGTTCGCCAGAAGCAGACGTTATTACCCGGGTAAAACAAGGTATTCGCGGCGTATCAAGCAAAATGATCAGGTCGGCATGGGCAGGGTCGAGTGTGCCCCGGGCATATTGCCGTCAGAAATCCAGGCCTCGGCAGTGATCGCTTCGCTGACGCGTAAGCGAATTTGCCCTGCATCGGGCTCGACCCAATCGGGCTCCCAAAAGATGGTATGCAGATGCACGCCATGAAGTTCGAGCCGCTCGCCCAAGGCGCGGGCGAGAGTAGTTCTACCGCTACCGGCATTGCCCAGAGTTGCAGTACGTTGCATGCGCACGTCCTGTCCCAGAAAAAGCCGGCGATTGTGCGGGATCGACTGGGCAATTAACGTTTGACCAGAAGCAACCTGCCGCGGAGCACTTCTTCCACAGTGCATCAGCGCCTACCAGTCCGAGTGCTCACATCCACCCACACGGCCAACACCAGAATGCTGCCCTTGACGATCATCTGCCAGTAACTGTCGACGTCGAGCATCGACATGCCGTTGTCCAGGCTGGTGATGACCAGCGCGCCGAGGAGGGCGCCGTAGACGGTGCCGACGCCGCCGCGCATGGAGGTGCCGCCGATAAAGCAGGCGGCAATGGCGTCGAGTTCGCCCATGCTGCCGGCCGAGGGCGAACCCGCGGCCAGGCGGGCGGTGTTGACCACGCCGGCGAGGGCGCACATCACGCCCATGATCCCGAAAATCCACAGCTTCACGGCTTGCACATTGATACCCGACAGGCGCGTCGCTTCCATGTTGCTGCCCACGGAATAAACGCGCCGGCCGAACACGGTCTGGCTGGTCACGTAGCTGAACCCGCCCAGCAGCACCAGCAGAAGCAGGACCGGCACGGGAATACCATCGTAGCTGTTGAGCGTCTGGACGAAGCCGGCCAGCACCGCGCCGATCAACAGCACACGGACGACGTCACGCACCAGTGAGTGTGCCGCCAGGCCGTGAAGGGCGCGATTGCGCCGTTGCTTCCAGGTCAGACATACCGTCAGGGCGAACAACAGCAGGCCCAGGCCCGTGCCGATCGTGTGAGGCAGATAACCCTGGCCAATGTAGACGAGTTCAGGCGATACCGGGGCGATGGTCGTGCCGCCGGTAATCCCCAGCAAAATGCCCCGGAAAGCCAGCATGCCCCCCAATCCGACGATGAACGACGGAATGCGCAGATAGGCCGCCATGTAGCCGTTGGCGAGGCCGATCAGCAGCCCGCACACCACGACAAGGCTCAGGTTCGCCAGCAGCGGTATGTGGTAGACAACGTCGAGAATGGCTGCCACCCCACCGAGCAAGCCCAGCAACGAGCCGACCGACAGATCGATCTCGCCGCTGATGATCACCAGTACCATGCCGCAGGCGAGAATCCCGGTAATGGACATCTGGCGCAGCAGATTGGAGAGGTTGCGCGGTGTCAGGAACCCGCCCTCGGTCTGCCAACTGAAGAACAGCCAGATAAACGCCACGGCAAACACCAGCGCGAGCATTTTGTAGCGGGTGAAGAGTTGTTTGACCTGATTCATTTACGCGGATTTCCGATCATTATTGTTATGGCCATCAGGCTGGCTGAGTGCGGCGGCGAGCAGCTGTTCCTGGGTGAGTCCTTGGTTGATGAAGTCGCCACGCAACTGGCCTTCACCGATCACCAGGACGCGGTCGGAAACGCCGAGTACTTCCGCCAGTTCCGAGGAAACCATGATGATCGACACGCCTTCGGCTGCCAGTGCTCCCATCAGCTTGTAGATCTCGTACTTGGCACCGACATCCACGCCTCGGGTGGGCTCATCGAGAATCAGCACCCGCGGTTTGGCCAGCAGCATCTTCGCCAGCACGGCTTTTTGTTGATTGCCACCGGACAGACTGGTGATCGGCAGGAACGGACTCGCGGTCTTGAGGTGCAGGCGCGAAATTTCCCGATCGATGCTGCCCAGTTCGGCTTCGGCATCGATGCGGGTCAGTTTCGCGTAACGGTCCAGCACGGTCAGGGTGATGTTCTGACCGACGCCCAGGTCTGGAATGATGCCCTGGCGCTTGCGGTCCTCGGGTACCAGGCACAGGCCGGCGCGGATGGATTTGAGCGGCGTGCGTGTGTCGATGAGCTGGCCTTGCAGCCAGACTTCGCCTTCGTGGCGGCCGGGGTAGGCGCCGAACAGGGCTGTCACCAGTTCGGTGCGGCCTGCACCGACCAGTCCGGCGATGCCGAGGATTTCCCCGCGCTTGAGGCTGAACGAAATATCGTCGACCCGTTTGCGCCTGGGGTTGTCGACGTCGTAGCAGGTGATGTGGCGAGCCTCGAAAATCACCTCGCCAATGGCGTGTGGCGTGGTGGGGTAGAGGTTGCTCATTTCCCGCCCGACCATCTGACTGATGATCTGTGGAATATCCATGTCCGCCATGGCGGTCGTGGCGATGTGTTTGCCGTCGCGGATCACCGAAATGGTGTCGCACACCGCGGCCACTTCATCGAGCTTGTGGGAGATGTAGACGCAGGCGACACCCTTGGTTTTGAGCTCGCGGATGATGTCCAGCAACACCTCGATTTCCGAACGGGTCAGGGCCGATGAAGGTTCGTCGAGGATCAGCAGGCGCGCGCGTTTGTTCAGGGCCTTGGCGATTTCCACCAGTTGCTGATAGCCGCCGCCGTACTGCGAAACCGGCAGCGACACGTTCATGTCCGGCACTTTCAGTTCACGCATCAGGGCTTCGGCGCGGTGGATCATCGCCGGGTAATTCATCCGTCCACCGGGCAGCGTCAGCTCATGGCCCATGAAAATGTTCTCGGCCACCGACAGGTCGGGAACCAGCGTCAGCTCCTGGTGAATGATGACGATGCCGGCGGCTTCCGTTTCGCGGATCGATTGCGCCTTGAGCGGTTGACCGTCCCAGAGGATTTCACCGTCCCAGGTGCCATGCGGATAGACGGCGGAAAGGATCTTCATCAGCGTGGACTTGCCGGCGCCATTCTCGCCGCACAGCCCGAGGCACTCACCCGGCCTGACCTTGAGGTCGATGCCATTGAGTGCTTTGACACCGCCGAAGGTTTTGACGATACCGTTCATTTGCAGCAGATAGTCGGACATGGAGAGGGCTCGCATACCAAAGACTCATGTGGCACTCATCTTTGTGGGAGCGAGCCTGCTCGCGAAGGCGCCAGTACATTCAAGCGCGATACAGGCCAAACACCGTCTTCGCGAGCAGGCTCGCTCCCACAAGGGTTTCGCATAACCAGGGATCAATGCCTGGGTTACTGTCCAGCGATCTGCGCCTTGGTGTAGAAGCCATCCTGTTCCAGCAGGTCGATGTTGTCCTTGGTCAACGGCGTCGGGGTGAGCAGGATGGTGTCGACTTTTTTGCTGCCATTGTCGTACTGCGAGCTGTAGGCGGGCTTCTCGTTCCGCGCCAGTTGTACCGAGAGCTTGGCGGCTTCGGAGGCGATGAGTTTCAGTGGTTTGTACACGGTCATGGTTTGCGTGCCGGCGATCACCCGCTTGACCGCTGCGAGGTCTGCGTCCTGCCCGGAAATCGGCACCTTGCCAGCCAGTTGCTGAGCGGCCAGTGCCTGGATGGCGCCGCCTGCCGTGGCGTCGTTGGAGGCGACGATGCCATCGATTTTGTTGTCGTTGCGGGTCAGGGCGTTTTCAACAATGCTCAGCGCTTCGGTAGGGTTCCATTCCTTGACCCATTGTTGGCCGACGATCTTGATATCGCCCTTGTCGATGGCCGGTTGCAGCACTTTCATCTGACCTTCACGCAGGACTTTGGCGTTGTTGTCAGTGGGCGCACCACCGAGCAGAAAGTAATTACCCTTGGGCGCTGCATTCAGCACGCCGCTGGCCTGCATCTCGCCGACCTTTTCATTATCGAAGGAAATGTAGGCGTCGATATCGGCATTGAGGATCAGGCGGTCATAGGACACGACCTTGATCCCGGCTTTCTTCGCTTCGGCCACCGCATTGGTCAGCACCGTGGCGTTGAACGGCACGATGACGATGACATCGACGCCACGGGAAATGAGGTTTTCGATTTGCGAGATCTGCTTTTGCTCGTTGGCATCTGCAGACTGAACGAAAACCTTGGCGTCCATTTTCTCCGCCGCCGCCACGAAGTAATCGCGGTCACGCGACCAGCGTTCCAGGCGCAGATCATCAATGGAGAAGCCGATTTTCGGGTGGGCAGCATCGGCCATTACCGGTAGCGACAGCAGCGCCAGGGCGCTGGCCAATAGCGCGCGTTTTACATTGTTCATTGTGGTGCGTCCTTTTATTTTTGTTGGAAAGACACTGCCTGACGATGAGTCTCGGGCTGGTAGAACTGTAGAGAATCGGTAGACGCAGCGCAGACAGATTTGTCGTGCGAATGTCACAGCGTTGTGGCGCCCGCAGACTCCGTTGGCGATCAGCGATAGATGAAGCGATTGACGACGTTTTCGAGCATTTCCTGACGGCCGCTGACGGCTTGCGGATTCAGATCGTTGGCGAAGGCATGTTCGGCCAATGACTGGAGGTTGAATTCACCCTTCAGCACCGCCTGCCCGAACGGCTGCTGCCAGCCGGCGTAGCGTTGATCTTTGAGCTGCTGCAGCTGATCGTTCTGCACCATGGCAGCTGCGCGTTCCAGGGACTGGGCGAGGACATCCATGGCACCGACGTGACCATGAAACAGATCGATCTCATCGAGGCTCTGGCGGCGAACCTTGGAGTCGAAGTTGTACCCGCCATTCTTGAAGCCGCCGGCCTTGAGGATTTCATAGGTGGCCAGGGTCATTTCTTCGACGCTGTTGGGGAATTGATCGGTGTCCCAGCCGTTCTGCGGATCACCGCGGTTGGCATCGATACTGCCGAAAATACCCAGCGAGACGGCTGTTGCAATCTCGTGGTGAAAGCTATGACCGGCCAGGGTCGCGTGGTTGGCCTCGATGTTGACCTTGATTTCCTTTTCCAAACCGAACTGTTGGAGAAAACCGAACACGGTGGCGCTGTCGTAATCGTATTGGTGTTTGGTCGGCTCCTGCGGTTTGGGTTCGATCAGCAGGTCGCCTTGGAAACCGATCTTGTGCTTGTGTTCGACCACCATGCGCATGAAACGGCCCAGTTGTTCGCGTTCACGTTTCAAGTCGGTATTGAGCAGGGTTTCGTAGCCTTCGCGACCACCCCACAGCACGTAGTTGGAGCCCTTCAGGCGTTGGGTCGCGTTCATCGCGCTGAACACCTGCGCAGCGGCGAAGGCGAACACTTCGGGGTCCGGGTTGCTTGCTGCGCCGGCGGCAAAGCGCGGATTGCTGAAGCAGTTGGCGGTGCCCCACAGCAGCTTGATCCCGCTTTGTTCCTGGTGTCGTTCCAGGTGATCAATCATCTGCGCGAAGTGGTTGCGATACTCCTTCAGCGAGTTGCCTTCCGGGGCGACATCCGTGTCGTGAAAGCAGTAATAGTCGATGCCCAGTTTGGAGAAGAACTCGAACGCGGCATCGGCCTTGCCAATGGCCAACTCCATCGGGTCGCCGGCGTGTTGCCACGGACGCTTGAATGTTCCGGCGCCGAACACATCGGAACCCGGCCAGACGAAGGTGTGCCAATAGCAGGCGGCCATGCGCAGGTGTTCGCGCATGGGTTTGCCGAGGATGATTTTGTCGGCGTCGTAATGACGGAAGGCGAGGGGAGAGTCGCTGGCAGGGCCCTCGTAGCGAATCTTGTCGACATCGGGAAAGTACGGCATTGGCAATGTCCTTGTTGTTCTTGGCGGTGGTTCGATACTAGCAACGGCCCTATGCCTGCTGATTATGAAAATCACCAACGCGGGGTGCGATTTTGCGTATTGAGATTCGTCGTATGTACGCCTAGTCTGTGCAGACCGCCGCCGTGAGAAGGGGCTCGGAACAAGCATAAAAACAATGAAAACAGTACCGCCTGTTCACCGCATCGCACTGTTGTTCAACGGGAGCAAGATCTATGACCGGGGCATCATCAGTGGCATCGGCAACTATCTGAGCAGTACCCGTGCGTCCTGGGACCTGTTCCTGGAAGAGGATTTTCTCTGCCGGTTGAAAGGGATCGAGCGCTGGCAAGGTGACGGGATCATTGCCGACTTCGACGATCCGCAGATTGGCGAGGCGCTGGCCGACATCAAGTTGCCGGTGGTGGCAGTGGGTGGCTCCTACCAGGATGAGCGCGCCTATCCGAAAGGCATTCCTTACGTCGCCACTGACAACAACGCACTGATCACCCTGGCTTACGAACACTTGATCGAGGCGGGGCTGCAACGTTTCGCCTGCTTCAGCCTGCCGGAAGCGCAAGCCAATCGTTGGGCCCAGGAACGGGAAAAATCCTTTCGCCAATTGATGCAACGTGACGGCTTGCACGCTGAGGTCTATCGCGGCATGGGCACCAGTGCTCCGCTGTGGGACAGCGCCGTCGAACAGCTGATCGCCTGGCTGCAAAGCCTGCCCAAGCCGATCGGTATCATCGCCGTCAGTGACGCCCGCGCCCGGCAGTTGCTGCAAGCCTGCCTGACCGCCGGGATCGCCGTACCGGAGCAGGTGGCGTTGATCGGTATCGACAACGACCCCCTGACACGCAGCCTGACCCGGGTCCCCCTGAGTTCCGTTATCCAGGGCACCGAAACCATGGGCCGCACCGCCGCACAGTTACTTCACCAGATGCTGCACGGCATGCCGTCCACGGGCACGCACATCCTGATTGCGCCTGATGCGATCAACGTGCAGGTGTCGAGTTTGCACCAGCCGTTGGGCAACCCCTACGTCATGCAAGCGCTGCTGTTTATCCGCCAATATGCCTGCCAGGGCATCAAGACGGCGCAGGTCGCGGCTTATGTCGGCGTGTCGCGCTCATCGCTGGAGGCGCACTTTCGCAATGTGCGAGGCTGCAGCGTGCACGACGAGATCCTGCGTTTCAAATTGGCGGCGGCCACCAGCGGGCTGGAGAACACTGACACCGCGATTGCGGACGTTGCCCGCAGTTGCGGTTTCAAATCCGCGCAGTATCTGCACACGGTCTTCCGTCGCGAGTTTGGATGTACGCCCCGTGAATATCAGCAGGGTGCGAGGTAATCGGCCAGATGCGCTCGTTATGACGATCCTGGGAAAACCGGAAAGGAGAGAGGGGCAATGGACTTCATAATCGATGTGCTCGCCCATCGCATCGGCGTTTGTCTACTGGGCTTGCTGAGTGGCGGCCGTTTCAAGGGCGCGAGTGGTTTTGCCTGGGGCTGGGCAGTTGTCGTCGGGGGGCTGATTCTGCTCTCTCCATTCGCAGCTTTCATAGCCTTGCTCATCTATATCAGTGGCTCGTGAAATGATGTCTGCTCTAGCCGATTGCAGCCGCTTGTGACGGCAACAATCGGCCAGGAGCGGAGAGTCTCTGCCGTTGCGAGTAGCGCATCCCCCGACAATGCTCTAGTCGGTGTTACCCCTTGTTCAGGTCAACCAATGGCGTCTGCCGTACCTCAGTCTCTCGCCCAGCCTGAATCTCGCTGACCTGCTTCAAGGCTTTATCCACGGCAGCCTTGTCGGCCAACAAGCTGTAGCTGATGCGGAACTGCTTATGTTCCTTCGGCCCGATTGTCGGTACCAGGTTCAGTGACCGCTGATATCGGCGGTTATAGGAAAAACTGGTCCCCGGCTCCAACCCGGTGACATAACCCTGGCCTTGGGTATCGGTGTTTTTCCACAGGGAAAACACCGGCAGCGTCTGGGTATTGAAGCCGACCGAAACGCCCAGGCTACCGGCCTTGTTATGCAACACGGTCAAGGTATCGCCCTTGGCGTCGGCATACGGCACCACGTTGTAAACCGTCTCGTCGTAGTCCTTGGTCGGTGCGCGGTAGGTTTGCCAGTCCGGCAGATCGCCCTTGGCCTTGTCGTTGAACGGCGACACCTGCTTCACCGGCGCGGCGAAACGAGCCCCCTGTTCGAGGAACGGGGTGCTGAAGTTACTGTGGTACAGCGCCTGGTATTCCTTCGGATAGTCGCCGTTGTTGGTCAGGGTGTCGTTGAGGGCGAACACCACGCTGCCGGGTTCGGTCACCAATTCGGTCGCGACGGAGAAGTCGACCTTCTTGAACGCCTGCTCTTTCAGTTCGCCGCGCAGGCTGATGGCATATGGCGGTTTTTCGTCGATGTGCAGCGTGACTCTGTTGGCTGGGATGTTGGCGGCGCGACCGTGCAAGGTCAGCAATTCGCCATTGTCGATGCCAGGGTGGCCGACCCATTCATAGCCGCAGCGGGTGACCAGCTCATTGAAACCCTCCAGCCAGCCCAGGCCACCGCGGCCAGTGAGCTCGATGAAGGACGGATTGACCACCTCCTTGACCGGCGAATCCCAGCCCATGCGCACATTGCCGACCGAGGCCTGCAAGACGTTCATGCCCCGTGTCGGCACGACCGAGAGTTTCATCGTGCCGTTATCGATATCAACGATGCTGACGCCTTCCTGACGACCGCCATGCAAGGTGCGCAGGGTAACGCTGAAGGGTTTGTCGGTTTTTACGCCGAGTTGCTGGCTGGTGATCTGCCAGTTCTGGGCAGCTTTATCGGTGTCGAGCAGCACGTAATCCCAGGCCATGGCGTGGGAGGCAGCGGACAATGCGCCGAGGGCAACAAAGAGTTTGAGCGGGGTCATGGCGGCATACCTTTCTTGGAGTTGTGCGCTTTTTATAAACGTGATGAAACGTTTCAGCAAGCTTAAAAGGCGATACAGCACTGGTTTATGCCAAGGAAGATTTTGTACACGCCGAAAGTCCAGGCGAGGCGATATGGCAGATCCGCCGCAAGCTTTTCCAGCTCTCTGGCATTGGCTGCCAGCGGCTCCTTCGCATGCTGTGAGCCGATAGCGCACTATCGATGGTGTTTGGAATTAACAAGTGTCCACTTCTGCCCAAACGCAGTCATGAGCGTAGTCAGTCATCTGAGTATCGAGACCTATCCTTAACCAGCTTCTCAACGGCTGCTGAGGAGGTAGTCATTACCTCCTTTTGCATTCATCAAGCTCTTTCTGGCTTTTCAAGCTTGTCGTAATACCTAGCCGATATTTGCAGTACTGGATAACCCGTCGTCGCTCCGTCTCGCTTAATTCACTCAAGCTTTTATCATCTGACTCGTAGGTGAAGATATTTTCAAATTTGATCTGAAATGTCGGACTTTTCTTTATGAAGAATATGTTTTCCGGATAGGCGTCTTCCATCTTTTCATAAAAGCCAATGTAAAGATTCAGGGTAATTGTAATGGCTAATATAATAAGTAACGATTTCATGATGAAGGTGATCGCAATAGTATGGTTTTGATCCGAAGGTTTCTGACCAGTGAGCTCAGCCAAAAATAGACTTTACTCGTAAGTTACTCGCGATCGTGACAACAGACGCAAAGCTTGTTTCCTTCAGGGTCTCGAACATACGCCCCATAGAAATCTGCATGGTATTCGGGTCGTAGGCGAGGAGCGCCTTCGCATGTTCCATCCAGTACCGACGCCAAAGCATGGGCGTCGCGTACGATCTACCCTATCCGGCCATCGAGAAAGGGTCCCTGGCTGATTTCTGAAACGAGCCTGACACCCTGTCTGAAACAAGCCACTCGCCACACAACAATACGCGTGCCAACTAAATCGCAGGACGTTGCAATTTGACCCACTCCTGTACGGATGGCCGTTGCCATTGGCGCTGAGCGTACTCCACCAGTTCGGGTGGTACGGAGTCACCATTGAGTATCAACCGGTTGAGCATCAAGGCCAGATCCACATCGGCGATCGACCATTGTCCGAACAGGTATTCGCGATGGTCGGCCAGCAATGATTGTGCGGCGCCGAACAGCTTGCGTGCTGCCGACTCGGCATCTGGCGACAAGGGCTTGGATTTGCGTCCATAAAACACAACCAATGTGGATCGTTCCTGCCGGATGGGCAACAGATCACTGCGTACCCATGCTTGCACTTGTCGTGCCTTTGCACGCTGCCAAAGATCTTTTGGGTACACCGGCGCCTGGGGGAAAACATCTTCCAGGTACTCAGTGATCGCCGACGATTCAGACAAGGCGAAGTCCCCGTGCACAAGCGTCGGTACCCGCTGGGTTTGAGAGAGGCTGGCATAGCCCTCTGACTGGTTTTCAGACGCTGCCAGATCCAGCGGGCTCATTTCAAATTCGATGCCCTTTTCGCGGAGTACCACGTAAGCCGACATGGCATAGGGGCTGCAAAATTCAGCGTCAACATACAAGCGCAGGCGGGAACTATTCACGGGTTATCTCCTTAGGCAGAAGAAGACACGCTACGAGATCGAAAACGATAAATAAAATTCATGATTTTCATGGGCGTATTCCGACCCGGAATACCCGGTTGGAGACAGCACCTTTAGCCACGATGCCCGGTCCAGTCGGCGAAAACCCGGCGCGCGTCGCGGCGTACCGCCTGCGGAGGGACGCCGAAACCTCGGATGAAGGCCTCGCGCATGTGGCGGCGGTCACGAAAGCCGGATTCGCTGGCGATGACATCCAGGGAGTGTCGGCTCTGTTCAATCATCAAGCGGGCGGCTTCCAGGCGCAGCCCCTCAACGGCCTTGGCCGGGGAGTGCCCGGTTTCCGCGGTGAATACACGGGTGAACTGGCGGGAACTCAGGTGCGCCACTTCGGCCAGCTCCTCGACGCTGAGCGGTCGGTTCAGGTTCTGCCGCGCATAGTTCAGCGCGCTCTGGATACGGTCGGACTTGGGCGCGATGCCGAGCATCTCCGAATGCTGCGACTGGCCGCCGGAACGGTGCTGGTGCATCACCAGTTTGTGCGCCACTGAGCGCGCAATATCGGCACCCAGATCCTTTTCCACCATGCCGACAGCCAGATCCAGTCCTGCGGTCATGCCCGCGGAGGTCCAGATGGGGCCATCGACGATATAGATGCGGTCGACCTCCACGGTGATATCGGGATGTCGCTTCTGCAGAATCTGCGCGTAGGCCCAATGGGTCGTGGCACGCCGCCCGGCCAACAGGCCAGCCTCAGCGAGGATGAACCCCCCGGTACAGATGCCAACAGTGCGGCGTGCCTGTCTGCCGGCGTGTCGTACGAAGTCGAGCACTGTGCCGCTCGTGTCTTCCTTTACGGGGTCGTTGACGCCGACAACGATCCACGTATCGGCCAGCCGGGGCGCCTGCAACGGCCGGGTTTCCAGTGCCAGTCCCAACGAGGAGCGCACCATGCCGCCGTCCGGTGAGAAATTCTCGACGCTGTAGAAGGGTTCTTCGGCAACTTGGTTGGCGAATTCGAAAACGGTTTGGGTCGCCAGAGACAGTACCTGGAAGCCGTCGGTGAGCAAGTAGCCGATACGGTGCATGGATTTTTCCTGATGTCCTGAATCACTACCTTATACGTCATTTGAGATAGCGCCAAGCCGGCGCATTCTGCTCTCCAGTTCTTCCCATAACGCTGGAGATTCGACATGACTCAATCCCGTCCAGGTACCGCCCTGATCACTGGTGCTTCTTCCGGAATCGGTGCCATTTATGCCGAGCGCCTGGCGCGCCGTGGCTATGATCTGATCCTGGTGGCGCGAAATCGTGACCGTCTCGAAGCCTTGGCCACACAGCTGAGTGAAGAAACCGAGCGTCACATCGAGGTCCTGGTGGCCGACCTGTCCAACAAGGCAGACCTGGCACGGGTCGAAGAGCGGCTCCGAACAGACGCGAACATTTCACTGCTGCTGAACAATGCCGGGGTTGGAGCGACTCAGCCTCTGCTGGAGTCGAACGTCGACAAACTCGAAGAATTGCTCACGCTCAACGTTAACGTGCTGATGCGACTGGCTTACGCGGTGGTTCCAGGCTTCGTCGCCCGCGGTGGCGGCACGCTGATCAACATCGCCTCGATCGTTGCCATTGCCCCCGAAGTATTGAACGGCGTTTACGGGGGCTCCAAGGCGTTCGTCCTGGCGTTCAGCCAATCCTTGCGTCATGAACTGGCGGACAAAGGTGTCAGCGTCCAGGTGGTGCTGCCTGGCGCGACGGCCACTGAGTTCTGGAGCGTGGCCGGAACCCCACTGGAGCATCTGCCGGACAGCATTGTGATGAGCGCGAGCGATATGGTGGACGCAGCATTGTCCGGGCTCGATCAAGGCGAATTCGTCACGATCCCGGCATTGCCGGAGATCGCCGACTTGAATGCTTACGAGGCGGCACGCCAGAAGCTAATGCCCAATTTGTCGTTGAGTGCACCCGCTGCACGCTATCGCAAGTGATGCGCTAGTCAGGCCTGCAGCTACGCCGCCAAACTCGATATCGAACACGTCATCTCCATCAGCGAACCCGCCAACGAATGTGCACCGGGGGCGGTTCAGATGACTTATGAGGACGTCTACGGCGGGCGCCATGTCCTGCAGTATCAAGTGATGGGAACCGGCTGCTCCAGTTGAGTCCGGTGCAAGCGCTGCAGGGTCGACACTTCATGCATCACCGTGTCGACGATGCGCCGCCACTCGGGATCCGCCAGAGCCGCGGGGGAACTCGGCGTTCCGCGTTTTTTGGTGACGGCGCATCGACAGCTGCAACGCCTGTCCGGGGTTAGAGGCGGCTCGGCTGATTGAGTGCAACCACATAAGCCGTAAACATCGCCGCCATTCCATCCGCACAAACAGTGATTTCTGCATCCGTACGCGGGCTGCCGGAGAAGTCTTTGCCCACTGAACTGAGCGTGCTGAGGATCAGCTCACACGCCGCAGTACGAGTCGGCGCGCTGACTTCGGGCAACAGCTCGAGCATGAACGTGGCAAAGATCTGCCGGCCGGTCGCGCGCACCTCATGCGCTTGCGGTGCATCGCGATAGAGCGGCGCGGCGTCGTGCAGGGCACCGCGCATCTGAGCTTCTGCGCATTCCGAGCGGATGAACGCATGCACCAGGGTGTGCAGGCGTTCGAGTGGCGGTTGCTGAAGATTTTCCAGAATCGTGCGCAGCATCTGCGTGGTTTGCAGCCACTCATCGCTCTGCAAGCGGAACAGGATCGCCGCCTTGTTGGGAAAGTACTGGTACAGCGAGCCGATGCTCACGCCAGCCTTTTCCGCGACCCGCGCAGTGGTGAAACGCGCCGCACCTTCCTTGGCCAAAACCTGAACAGCCGCTTGCAGAATGGCCGCCACCAGCTCGGTGGAGCGCGCCTGCTGCGGCTGTTTGCGCGAGGAAATACGGGCGGTCTGGCGATCGGTCATGGGTAGCTCGGGTGTTGGCCGGGAACGCGAATAGCGAAGAGGGCGAATCGCTCGCATCATTTAAATGCGACGAATCACTCGCATCTTAGCCCTCTACTGATGGAAAGCAATCATGACCACTCTGACGACTGAACCCTTGGCCAGCCTGATCGAACGCCTGTACACCCAGGCCAGCGCAGCCACCAGCCCGGCACTCGATGCGGTGTCCGCCGAAGAACGCGAACGCCTGATGCACAGCCGCACGGAATACCTGGAGCTCTACGGCTTGCTCAAGGACCTGTGGCTGCCTGTCTCGCGTGACACCGGCAAGCTCCTGTACATGCTGGCGCGCAATTGCAACGCCAAAGCCATTGTCGAGTTCGGCACTTCGTTCGGCCTGTCCACTTTGCACTTGGCAGCGGCCCTGCGCGACAACGGTGGCGGGGTGCTGATTGGCAGCGAGTTCGAACCGTCGAAGGTCGCCCTGGCACGCCGGCATTTCGTCGAAGGTGGCGTCAGCGATCTGGTGCAGATTCGCGAAGGCGATGCGCTGCAGAGCTTGGCAGCGGATCTTCCGCACGCCGTCGACCTGCTCCTGCTCGACGGTGCCAAGGCCTTGTATCGCGACGTGTTGAACCTCGTGGAAGCCCATCTGAGACCGGGTGCGCTGGTGATTGCCGACAACACCGATTACTGCCCTGAATACCTGGCTTATGTGCGCGCACCGCAGAACGGCTATCTGTCCGTGCCGTTTGCCGATGACATTGAGCTGTCAATGCGCCTGGGTTGAGGCTCGCCGGATTTTGGGGCCGCCGGTGGCGGTGGCTCCAAGTAATGCGGGCGAGTCACCGGGAGCATTTGAAAAGTCAGCCATTTCTGTTGCTGCAGCGATCTGCCACTACTTGTATTCTTGTCCGACAAGGACAAAAGGCAGCTGCTATTGCCTGGGCCCAACCGTCGCTGGAACGGAAAACCGGACTTTCCATAAGGTAGTAACGTGAAGCGTGATATTCGCCTGGTTGTGCTTTTGCTGTCGGTCATCGGTTGTTCCCTGGCGTCGCTGACGGTCTGGAAAGTATTGGCCTCTCGAGATCGGGCACTGGAAGAAGTCAATGTGCATGGGTTGAACCTGACCCAGGCACTGGCTACCTATTCAGAAGGCATCGTGCGGCAGAGCTCGCTGTTGTTGCTCGGGCTCGTCGAGCGTCTGGAAACGGAAGGCAGTGGCCCCGCGCAGATCGAGCGACTCAGGGCGCTGGTCGATCGCCAGGAGCCGCTGATGCCGCAGCTCAGCGGCATCACCATCTACGATAACCAGGGACACTGGCTGATGTCGTCCAACCGGCCGATTCCGGTCGGGGCGAACAGCAGTGACCGCGCCTATTTCATTCATCATCGCGACGATCCCTCCCGCGAGACCTTCATTGGTCCGCCGATCCAGAGCCGCTCCAATCAGGAGTGGGTGATCACCGTCAGTCGCCGTTTCAATGATGCGCAGGGCGAATTCGCCGGCGTGGTGGCCGTCACTTTGGGCATCGAAAACTTCCTGCGCCTGTTCGGCAAGATCGACGTCGGGCAGGAGGGCGCGATCGGCTTGTCCTATACCGACGGCACGTTGCTGGTGCGCTACCCGTTCCGCGAGCAGGACATGGGGCGCAACTTTTCCAAGTCGCCGATCTACGCCAAGTACCTGGTCGATCGCTCCGTCGGCACCGCGTCGTTTACCTCCAGCCTCGATGGCGTGGAGCGCCTCTACGCCTTCCGCAAGAGTGACCGGCTGCCATTGATTACCACGGTGGCCCTGGGCAAGCGCGAGGCGCTGGCGGCATGGCGCATGGAGGCCTTGCTGTCGGCTGTGGTGGTCACCGGGCTGCTGGGCCTGACCGGTCTGATCGGCTGGTTTCTGATCCTCGATATTCGCCGCAGGACCGAGGTCGAAGGCCAACTGCGCGGCACCCAGCAGCAATTGCTTTCCTCCAATCGCCAACTCGAGTTGCTGGCGATGAAGGATGCCCTGACCGGTCTGGCCAATCGCCGCTGCTTCGACGAGAGCCTGGCCATGGAAGCCCGGCGAGCCAAACGCGATGGTACGACGTTGGCATTGCTGATGATTGATATCGACCACTTCAAACTGTTCAACGACTCGCTCGGGCATGTGGCTGGCGACGCCTGTCTGCAGACGGTCGGCAGAATTTTCGAAGCGTGCGTGCGGCGTCCGTCCGACCTGGTGGCCAGGTACGGCGGGGAAGAGATGGGCGTGATCATGCCTGATACGAACGGCGAGGGTGCCGCCGTCGTGGCGCAACTGATCCTCGACCGCCTGCAACACGCCAACATTGCGCACAAGGCCAGCCCGTTCGGGCGGGTCAGTGTCAGCATCGGCATTGCCACGGCCTCGGGCGCGCAACTGGATGACCTGCACAGGGTCATCGAGGCGGCGGATCAGGCGCTGTATAACGCCAAGGCAGGTGGGCGAAATCAGTTTGTGCTGAGCGCTTGCTGATCGTGTCGGCGCCTGTGAAAGGCAGCGGTCGAGGAATACTCAAATGAAGGCTTCGATCCTCGCTCACCTGGTCCTGTATTTTGCGGGGATCAGCGCAGTATTCGCCGGAGGTGCGCCGCCGGCAAACGCAGAGCGCGGACCAGCAGGCATCGCCGTGGGTGAGCATCTGCTTGTGGCCAGATCCAGGCTCATCGAGCAAGGCTGGCAGCCGACGCGCATGCATGCGACGGATGGCTACGAATACAGTGGCGTGGAGCGACAACTGGCGGCGCGCGAGTTCTTCGAGGTCGATGTCTGCTCGTTCGATAGCGCGCGGTGCATCTTGTTTTACGCCAGGCACGGCGCTTGCCTGCGCGTCGATACCCTCGGCGAGCAACTCGATGACATGACCGTCACGCGTTGGACCGATGAATGTCCGGATGGGCCTGCCGAACCCAATCAGGACGGGGTTGGATAGCAAGTGGGGGCCATTGAGGCCTCGGCGCCGCTGGTGAAACAACCGAACTCGCTGTGGCGAATGAATCGGATAACCAGATTTTCCAAGGAGATATTCATGACAGAAGGGCAGTGTCTTTGCAGCGCAGTACGCTTTTCCCTCGCCGTACAACCGCGGTTTTTTTACCGCTGCCATTGCAGCCTTTGCCGTAAACAGACCGGTGTCGGCCACAACCTCGCCACGCTGGTCAACGCGGGCGATTTTCGTTGGCAAGCAGGGCAGGACGCGATCACCTGTTGGCTCAAACCCAGCGGTTACCGCAACGATTTCTGCTCACAGTGCGGCTCGACCGTGCCCAATCCACTGCGTGAATCGCCTTACGTCTGGGTTCCGCTCGGTCTGCTCGATGCCAATCTGCCTATCGAGTGCGCTGGCGATTTCTGCGTTGACGACGCGATGGCGTGGGATACCCAGCGCTCGGCCAACAGTCACCACGCATCGCCGGAGTCGCTGGCGTTTCTGGTGCGTGAACTGCGGGTCAACGCGAGCTGACCCGTTCTACGCCACCGTCATTTGAGCGTGATAACGACCTTGCCCTTGGCGCGTCCCTGTTCGACGTAGTGCAGTGCCTCTGCCGTCGAATCAAAAGTGAAAGAACGGTCAATCACGGGTTTGATCGTCCCAGCTTCCACCAGCGCACTGATCTGTTGCAGTTGCGCGCCATTGGCGCGCATGAACACAAACGCATAACTGACGCCATGCTGGCGTGCCTTGCGCCGGATGCGCAGGCTCAGCATGCGCATGACTTGCTGCAATGGCCAGGAAAGCCCTTGCTCTCGCGCAAACTGCACCGTCGGTGGCCCCGAGATGGAAATGAGCCGGCCACCGGGCTTGAGCACCTCGACCGACTTCGCCAGCACGTCGGCGCCGAGACTGTTCACCACCACGTCGTAGTCGCGCAACTCACGTTCGAAGTGCTGTTGTGTGTAGTCGATCACCACATCGGCGCCCAGCGCCTTCACCCATTCGACATTCGCCGTGCTGGTGGTGGTCGCGACAAAGGCACCGAGGTGTTTGGCGAGCTGAATGGCAACGCTGCCGACGCCGCCGGAACCGGCGTGAATCAGCACTTTCTCACCCTTTTTCAGTTGGGCGGTATCGACCAGCACTTGCCAGGCGGTCAACGCAACCAAGGGCAGGGACGCGGCCTGGGCCATGCCGATATTGCCGGGTTTGCGTGCCAGCGCTTGTTCGTCCACGGCGATCAGTTCGGCGAACGTGCCAATCCGCGTTTCGGGCGGGCGCGCATACACCTCATCGCCCGGGGCGAATCGTGTGACTTGTGAACCCACCTCGACCACGACTCCCGCCAGGTCATTGCCCAGCACCAAGGGCAATGCATAGGGCAGGATCAGTTTGAATTCGCCTTTGCGGATCTTCGAATCCAGCAGGTTGACGCTGCTGGCATGGACGTCGATCAAAACGTCGTGAGCGCCCACGGCAGGGGCGGGAATGTCGCCCAGGCGCCCACTATTGTGGCCATAGCGATCAATCAGAAATGCCTTCATCGGGTTGCTGCTCTTGTCGGTTGGAGAAAGGGACGCTGCGAACAGCCGGGCGGATGCGCTGCAGAGCCAGGGGCAACTGCCGCGCATCCGACGAGCGTGCGCTAGCCCGTGATCACGGCTGAGCCTGGTAGCGCTGGGCAACCGCGGACTGGCGAATTTCTCCGAGCAGGCCCTGACGTGCGCTCTGCAGCTCATCCCAGCGTTGCGCTTCGTGCAGCGGCGGGATAGTCACCGGTTCGCGACGATCGAAACCGACCAGCGCGGCATCCACCAGATCGCCGACCTCCATGATTTCGTTCAGGGTATTGATGTCGACGCCGGAGCGATCCCAGATCTCCGTGCGCGTCGCGGCCGGCAGCACGGCTTGCACGTACACGCCCAGAGGCGAGAGTTCCAGGCTCAGGCCCTGGGACAGGAACAGCACAAAGGCCTTGGTCGCACCGTAGACCGACATGCCGAATTCCGGCGCCAGGCCTACCACCGAACCGATATTGATGATCGCGCCGTCGCCTGCCTTGGCCAGGCGGGGCGCGATGGCGCTGGCCAGACGCACCAGCGCCGTGGTGTTCAGCGCGACCAGTTGCGCGACCTTGTCGGTGCTCTGGTCGATGAAGCGGCCGGACAGCGCGGCGCCGGCGTTATTGACCAGGATGCCGATTCGGGCGTCGTCGCGCAGACGCGCTTCAACGGTCGTCAGATCGCTGAGTTGCGTGAGGTCGGCGGCAATGACCTCGACGGCGACCGCGTGTTCGCTGCGCAGGCGCGCGGCCAACGCATCCAGGCGTGCCTGATCGCGAGCGACCAGGACCAGGCCGTGGCCGCGTTGCGCAAAGCGCTCGGCATAGACGGCACCAATGCCGGTGGAGGCGCCGGTGATCAGAACAGTGGGGCGGGTGCTCATGGGTTTATCTCTCGTTCAGGGTGGGAGAAACAGACAGTGCGATCACGGCGCGCTTCGACAGCGTGCGGCTGCCGAGTGGGTCAGGAGTGAACAGGGTCTGGTTGTTCATGTGCTGTCTTCCGTTGAAGGAAATCGCCGGTGTCTGCAATTAGGATGATGATCGAAATCTAAACTGTCAACGGTTTTGATTATGAGCAACATCTATGTATCATCAGCCCATGATTTCCCACTGAACACGAGGTATTGCACGTGCGAGTGACCAAGGCCCAGGCGCAGGCCAACCGAGAACACATCGTCGAGACGGCATCCGAGCTGTTTCGCGAGCGTGGCTTTGACGGCGTCGGCGTGTCGGATCTGATGGCCGCTGCCGGCTTCACCCATGGCGGTTTCTACAAGCATTTCGGCTCCAAGGCCGACCTGATGGCCGAGGCCTCTGCCTGCAGCCTGGCCAAGTCACTGGCCGCCGCCGAGGCGCTCGATGTGCCGGGCTTCATCGACGTGTATGTGAACAGAGACCATCGCGACGGCCGAGGCAGCGGTTGCACCATGGCCGCGTTATGCGGCGACGCGGCGCGACAGTCGGACGATGTGAAAGCGACGTTCGCCGCAGGCATCGAACACACCCTGCAAACCCTCGGCGACAAATATCCGACCGGGCCGGACGCCGCGCCGGGCGAGGGCAGAAGGAAAATGCTCGACCTGCTGTCGCGCGCGGTCGGCGCGCTGGTGCTGTCGCGAGCCTGTCCGGATGATTCCGCGCTGGCGGACGAGATCCTCGAAGTGTGCCGCGCGCAGATGTTCGCTTCGTTGCCGGGCGGTGAAGACGCGCCGCAGGCGTAACGCCGACGCGGGTTTTCGCCGCTGGAGCTTATCTTCGGCGTCTCGCGCTTGTCGGGCGGGAACGGAATTTTTCCCCGCCCGACAATTGGCCAGTCAACAGCTTTAGGGTTAAAGTCGACTTCAAGGTCCAGGGCTAGCGGAGTGCAACATGAGAATTGGCGAATTGGCGAAAATCAGCGGATTGGCGCCGTCACGCATCCGTTTTTATGAAGCGAGCGGCCTGATCAAATCCGTCGCGCGCAAGGCGAACGGATACCGCGACTATGCCCCTGACACCGAGTGGGTGCTGGAGATCATCACCGGGGCCCAGGCGGCGGGTTTTTCGTTGGAAGAGATTCGTCAGTTGATGCCGATGAACGCCAATGGCTGGCAGCACGATGAGTTGCTCGGTGGCCTCAAGCAAAAGGTCGAGGAAATCGAAGTGTTGCAACAGCGCCTGGCGCAGAACAAGGCGCAACTGCTGCTGGTGATCGAGGGCATCGAGGGTAAGCCCGAAGGCATGGCGTGCGCGGACAATGCGCAAATGCTGATCAATCGCCTGCGGGAAGACGCTGTGGTTCCTGCGTCAGGCAAGCGTGCGGCAGGGGCTGCGCGGACAAAGAACGCCCGTCAGGCCAGCCGAACCTGACGGGCGTTTTTGCTTTCAGCGTTCGCCCACCAGTGTGGCGAGCGGCTTGGGCGCATAGAGCGCGCTCTGGAACTCGGGTACGTATTCGTACTTGAGCATTTTCCCCAGCTTCAGCGAGCGCAGGTAATCCGACAGGCTGCCGTCGCCCAGCGTGAGTGTGGCCGCATCGGCGTCCCGGCTTGAACCGTGACTGAGCTGGCGAGAGACGGCGTAGCCATAAGCCAGGTGACCCTGGTGATCGAGATTGGTGAAGCTGCTGGTGACGAGATCGACGTCACGCGACAGATCGGCAAGCTTTTTCCCTTTGAACGAAACGTCCAGCTTGCCGGTCTGGCTGTCGGTGATGGCGTAGACCACCGACTGCGCATCTTCCTGGCGATCAATGCCCGTCAGCCACTTCGGCAGGTTGTAACCGACGACACCGCGTACTCGTGCCAACTCTGTATTGACCGGCAACTTGAGCACATATCCCCAGAAGTCTGCCGACATCGACTGGCCAATCAGGGTAAACGGGCCTAGGTTGGCTTTGCCGGGTTTGTTGGTGATGATCGATACGGCTACCTCGTTATAGGCGTCGTTGTCGCAATGCTCGTAGGTGTAGGCGGTGAACGCGATCAGGCCTCGCCCGGGCCAGATTTGCAGCGGCTGCACGGTGGCCAGCACCTCGGCCGGCATCAACGCCCGCAGGCGCTCCAGGTCGGCCGTATAAATCGCGGTGACGCGGCTGTTCTGGTAGTAGAAATTCGGCGAAAACGACTCGAAGCCAATGTCGACCCTGTTCTTCGCCAGGCCCTTGAACCAGCTCAGATCGACTCCCGGTACTTCGGCGGCAATGACCGACAGCGGCGGGTTGGAGCGAAAACGGTCATACAGGCCGCCCTTGACCACGGGCACTTGCTGGCCGGCGATGTCGATGGTGGTGGTGTCGGTCGGGGCGGGCATGTCAGGTGTCTCCGCCAACGCAGCGTTGGCCAATGAGTTGAACAGCAGTCCTGTTAAAACGACGCTTGCGAGTTTCAATCGGTGTTTCTCCGGGTGGTGGATCTACGAGGGGATTCAGCGCGTGACTTCGCCGGCCTGGAGCACGACCAGTACGGCCTCAGCCACGGCCCTGGGCGATTGCGGGTTTTGCCCGGTGACCAGTCGGCCATCGGTGATGGCAAAGGAGGTGAACGGCAGCCACGCCTTGCGGTAGCGCGCTCCCTGGCTCACCAGCCGGTCTTCCAGGAAAAACGGCACCTGGCTCTTCATGCCTGAAAACAGCTCTTCGCGATCAGAGAAACCGGTGATGTGGCGGTCCTTGATGATCAACTGGCCGTGTTCGTCCTTGAGATCCAGCAGACCCGCCACGCCATGGCAGACGGCCGAGACGATGCCGCCGCGGTTGTAGATCGTTTCGGCGACGCGGCGCAGATCGGGGTTGCCGGGAAAGTCCCACATGACCCCGTGGCCACCGGTGAAATAGATGACGCTGAAGCGGGACGGATCGACCTCGGCGATCGGCAGTGTGTTGGCCAGCCGCACGCGGAATGCAGGGGACTGCAAATGCTCGCGGGCCGCCTTGTCCATATACAGCCAGCCGAGGCTGCGCTCATCCAGCGGCACGGCGCCCCCCTTGGGGCTGGCAAACACAGTGGTGTAGCCGGCCGCTTCCACCACATCGGTGAAATGGGTCAGCTCCGTCAGCCACAGACCGGTGGTATCGCTTCGGGAGGGGTAGCTGGCGTGATTGGTCATGATCACCAGAATCTGGCGATCCTTGGCTGCGGCCGTGGAAGGGATCGTCTGAGCATTTGCGAACGTCATGAGCGCACCACCTATCAATACCAGGGCATAAGAACAAAGACTCTTGAGCATCATCCGGTTCCGTCAATCGAGCAGGTCGGCGCATGCTCACCTTAAACCTTGCTTTAAGGTCAATCCCTGCTAGTGCAAATAATTTGCGCCGGTCGTCGTACCTTTGCGCTTGACCCTCAACCTGACTTTAACGCTAGCGTGGCGCACCGATCAGGCAAGGCAATCACGCACTTTTGCCACTCGCTCAGGAGCACTGCATGAGTCAGCAAGACAATCTGGATCCGCCGAGCAAATGGATGATTTATGGCGCCAATGGCTATACCGGCGAGTTGATCGCCCGTGCTGCCAGACAGCGCGGACTCAGGCCGGTACTGGCGGGGCGCAATCGCGATAAGGTCGAAGCGCTCGCTCGCGAACTGGGGCTCGAAGCGCGGGTTTTCGGCCTGGAGGATGACCTGCGGTTGTTGGCGCAGATCAAGGGGCATGACCTGGTGCTGCACTGTGCAGGACCGTTCTCGGCGACCGCCGCGCCGATGATCGAGGCGTGTCTGCAGGCCGGTGCGCACTATCTGGACATCACCGGCGAGATTGCCGTGTTCGAGCACGCCCAGACTCTGCACGAGCGGGCGCGCGCGGCGGGTGTAGTCATTTGCCCCGGCGTCGGCTTCGATGTGGTGCCCACCGACTGTGTCGCCGCCGCCCTGAAAGACGCGCTGCCGGATGCCACGCACCTGGCATTGGGCTTCGATTCGCGTTCGAGCTTTTCGCCCGGCACTGCCAAGACGTCGGTCGAGGGCATGGCGCAGGGCGGCAAGGTTCGTCGCAACGGTAAAATCGTTTCTGTACCGCTGGCCTATCGGGTCCGGCGCATCGATTTCGGCGCCGGCGAGAAGCTCGCCATGACGATTCCCTGGGGCGACGTGTCGACGGCCTGGCACACCACCGGCATCGGCAATATCGAGGTGTTCATACCGGGCTCTGTCGGGATGATTCGCAGCGCGCGGCTTGCCAACTGGGTTCGCCCGGTGCTGGCGGTGTCATTCGTGCAGCGCTGGCTCAAGGCGCGTATCGGCAAGACAGTGGTCGGCCCGGATCAGGCAAAACGTGCCGATCAAGGCACCTTTGTGTGGGGCGAGGCCCGTAACGCCCGGGGCGAATGCAAAGTCGCGCGCGTGCACACCGCGAACGTCTACAGCCTGACGATCGATGCTGCGTTGGCGGTGGTCGATCATCTGTTGCAGACACGTCCGCCCGGCGGTGCCTACACGCCTGCGCGGTTGCTGGGCGCCGAGATGGTCAGCCGCTTGCCAGGGTCAGGTGCAATCACTGTTGAATGATCTGGAGAAAAGCGTTGACCTTAAAGTTGACTTCAAACTTAAGCTCGCTTCATCACCAGATGAGGACTGCCCCATGAATGTATTTGCACCGCTGACGCTGCCCAACGGTTCGATCATCAACAACCGCATCGCCAAAGCCGCCATGGAAGAGAACATGGCCGATGCCGACCAGGCACCTTCCGAAGCGCTGATGCGGCTTTATCATGCCTGGGCTGAGGGTGGCGCCGGGCTGATCATCACCGGCAATGTGATGGTCGATGGCCGGGCCATGACCGGCCCGGGTGGAGTGGTGTTGCAGGATGATCAGCAACTGGAAAAATTCAAGCGTTGGGCGCGCATCGGTCGCTCCGGCGGCGCGCAATTCTGGCTGCAGATCAATCACCCGGGCCGGCAGATGCAGGCCAACCTTGCGCAGAAAACCTGGGCGCCGTCAGCCGTGCCGCTGGAGCTGGGCAACATGTCCAAGCGTTTCGCCATGCCGCACGCCATGACGGCAAGCGTGATTGCCGACGTCATTCAGCGCTTCGCAACGACTGCCCGCCTGGGTGAACAGGCGGG
The DNA here is from genome assembly GCF_030209175.1 of Pseudomonas sp. efr-133-TYG-5. Classification (GTDB taxonomy): domain Bacteria; phylum Pseudomonadota; class Gammaproteobacteria; order Pseudomonadales; family Pseudomonadaceae; genus Aquipseudomonas. Next base: position 131,962 of record NZ_JARVSM010000001.1, read on the forward strand.
TTTCACCGGTGTGGAAATCCACGCCGCCCATGGCTATCTGCTCAGTCAGTTCCTCTCGCCGCTGACCAACCAGCGAACGGACGAGTGGGGCGGTTCACTGGAAAATCGCGCACGCCTGCTGCTGGAAATCGTCAAGGCAGTGAAGGCTGTGGTTTCCGTGGATTTCGCCGTCGCGGTCAAACTCAATTCGGCTGATTTTCAGCGCGGCGGCTTCACTGCCGCTGACGCGAAGAGAGTCGTCGAATTACTCAATAACCATGGCGTAGACCTGGTCGAACTCTCGGGAGGCAGTTACGAAGTCCCCGCCATGCAAGGTGAGGCCCGCGATGGTCGGACCCTGGCGCGGGAGGCGTACTTCGTCGAATTTGCCCGCGACATTCGCACTGTTGCCCATATGCCGGTGATGGTCACTGGCGGCATACGGCGCCTGCCGGTTGCCGAGAGCGTCGTGCAGAGCGGTGTCGACATGGTCGGCATCGGCACGGCGCTGGCCATCGATCCACACTTGCCGCGCGAATGGCGGCTGGGCAAAGACACCGCCCCACAATTGCCAGCGATCACCTGGAAGAACAAAGCCATGGCTGCCTTGGCCAACATGGCGGTGGTGAAGTTTCAGCTGCGCAAACTCAGTCGAGCCAAACAGCCCGATCCGAACGTGTCGCCGTTGCGTGCGTTGGTGATGCAGCAACTCGCGATGGCATTGCGTACCCGGCAATATCGGCGCTGGGTGGCCGGGCGTTCGATGTGAGATCAGCGCGTTGGCACCAGCATGACGCGGGCATTGCATTGGGTTCAGGTTCTGGCCTGCTTCTAGAGCGCCGATTGCTACCGCAACGCCGAAGTAACGGCCTCGCAGAGGACATGCCGCTTGGCCGGCATGTCCTCTGGGTTAATCAAGCAACCTTGATCACCACTTTGCCAAAGGCGCCGCGAGCCAGGTGCTCGAATGCCTTGTGGGCGTCGTCGAATGCATAGGTCTGATCGATCACCGGGCGAATCGCATGCTCGTTAAGGAATTCGTTCATGCGATCAAATGACGAGCGCGGCGCCACCGCAATGCCACGCACAGTGGTCTGGCGGAAGATCAGTGGCATCAGGCTCAACGTGGTGGTTTGCCCGGTGAGAAAACCAATCTGTGCAATCTTCCCGGCGGCCTTGGTGGCCAGGATGGATTGGTTCAGACCCTCGCCACCGGCGACATCCAGAAGCAGGTCGACGCCTTTGCCATCGGTGAGCTTCAAGACTTCCTCTTCCCAGCGCGGGAAGGTTCGGTAGTTCACCCCGGCCACGGCACCCAGTTTTTTCACCGCGTCGAGATTGGCGTCGCTGCTGGAGGTCACGATCACCTTGGCACCAAGCGCGGTGGCCAGTTGCACGGCGAAAATCGATACGCCGCCGGTGCCTTGAACCAGCACCGTCTGGCCCGGCTGAATCTGGCCGTAGTCGACCAGCGAATACCACGCCGTGAGCGCTGCAATGGGCAGGGTCGAGGCTTCCTCATCGGACATGTTGTCCGGCGCACGAACCGCGCTTTCTTCATGAATGATCATGTACTCGGCCAGGCCACCTGGCAGCGGCATGCCGAAGCAGTAGGCCGGCTCATCCGGTCCTGGCTCGCCATCGATCCAGCGTGAGTAAAGGTGCGAGTTGACGCGGTCGCCCACTTTGAAGCGGCTGACGCCCGTACCCGCGGCGACCACCGTACCGGCGGCATCGCTGACCGGAATCAGTGGCTTGGGCACCAGGTGCGGTTCATAGAAACCATCGACGATCGCCTTGTCGCGGAAGTTGAGCGACACCGCGCCGATCTTGACCAGCAACTCGCCGGCCTTGGGTTCAGGGGTAGGGGTGTTGCTGAGGGCCAGATTATCGAGCCCGAAGTCGTTCAGAAGCCACGCTTTCATGTGCCTATCTCCAGTGGATGTGAGTGACGCCATTGTTGCGAAGCGAGGCGGGGCAATAAATGCCGGTAACGGCACAGCATTGTTATTTCATAAAACAACAATCAGACTGATCGCAGGTGTGTTAGCCGCAACAAACGAGAGTGAGAGGACGTCATGGAGTTGCTGCAGTCGATGCAGGTATTTGCCCGATTGGCCGAGCTGGGCAGTTTCACTCGCGCAGCGGACGCCATCCAGATCAGTCGCCCGCAGGTGACCCGCGCCATTCAGGAGCTGGAAGCGTCCCTCGGCGTTCGGCTGTTTCAGCGGACCACCCGCACGGTACGGTTGACCTCGGAAGGCGAACAATTCTACGAGCGCGTGAAAGCCATCCTCGGCGAGGTTGCCGAGGCGACGACCATGTTTGCGTCCCCAGGGTCAACACTGCGTGGCCGCTTGCGCGTCGACATCCCGACTGCGTTCGCACAGCCCGGGCTGATCGAAAGCCTGCGCGCGTTCAACAGTCGTTATCCGGCCATTGAACTGGTGCTGGGGGTCACTGACAGAACGGTCGATCTGGTGGCGGAGGGCGTGGACTGTGCGCTGCGTATCGGCGAGCTGCCCAATTCCAGCCTGGTCGCTCGGCGCATTGGCATGGCGACCATGATTACCTGCGCGGCGCCGCGCTATCTGGAGGAACATGGCGAGCCAAAAACGCTGGCGGAACTGAGCGCACACCGCGGCGTTACCTTTCTCTCCGGACAGAATCAGCGTCCGCTCGCCTGGCAGTTTATCGATGGTGGTCGCGAGCAGTCGCACATCTGCCGCCACGGTATCACCGTCAACGAGTCCAACGCCTATGTCGAGTGCGGCGTCGCAGGCTTCGGCATTCTGCAGGCCCCGGGCATCACCCTGGATCGTTTCCTGGCCAGCGGATCGCTGGTCGAGGTGCTACGCCCTTATCGACCGCATCCGCGGCCCGTATCGGTGATCTACCCGAGCCGTTCGCACCTGGCACCGCAGGTCGACGTGTTTGTCGACTGGCTGCGCGAACAGTTTCCGAGCATTTATGGGCACTGGCTGGAAGGCCGTTGAGCGCGGTAATTTCGCGCTCTACCTGGACACCTCTCATCCTCGCGAGGGCAAAAGGTTGGTTTGTTTCTACGCCCTGACTGTAGGGGCGAAATCAATGCTCACTGTATCTGCTTCTGCCGATCCAGCGCCGGTTAGCATGATCCGTCTCCTTCGAGGAAGGATTGCCCTATGCCGGACGTCACAAACCTGTACCTGTTCATCGGTGCAGTATTGCTGTTACTGATAGTGCCTGGCCCTAATATGGCCATCGTTACCAGCCATGCAGTTGCACACGGCTGGCGCGCCGGTCTCGCCGCTGCCTTGGGCATAACCCTGGCCGATGTACTGATGACGGTTACCGTGAGCACAGGGCTCGGTGCGTTGGTAATGAGTTGGGCTCCCGCGTTTGACTTGGTGCGCTGGGCAGGGGCTTGTTATCTGATGTGGTTGGCGTGGCAGGCCTTGAAGTCGCGCCCGACAGACACGGGTTCTCACGCCACCCAGGCGTCAGAAGGGAAGATATTTGTCCAGGCGACATTCAATAGCCTGTTGAATCCCAAGGCGCTGCTGTTCTTCATGGTCTTTCTGCCGCAGTTCGTAACCACAGGCGGCAGTCACGTAACCACGCAATTGATGTTCTTAGGATTGCTGCTCGCATTAATCGCCTTGATCTTCCATTCCCTGCTCGGACTGTGCGCCGGACGACTGCATGGTCGACTCCGTGAAGGCCTGATCGATAGACGCCTCGGGGCCTACTGCTTCGCTGCGGTGATGGCTTCACTGGCAGCGCGGTTGTTACTGCTCGGCCGACCGAGTTAAAGATCCACCAGAATGGCTTCGCCTGCCTCGCAGTCGCTTGTACGTTGCACCGTCTGATAACGGTGCAACGTCCTTGATCATTACTGCTTGATCAAATCACGCAGCTTCCAGCTCTGTAAAAGACGTTCTCTTCTACCTATTCAGCCTGAAGATCACCAGCCAGACTTCCAAGGATTACTGGCTTCATTTGGCAATTGGCATCGCAGGCTGAGAATGGGTTATCAGAAATGGAAATATGATCGTATTTTTTCATGCCTTTTCTGGCTGATCACGTTTCCTCTGCTAGGTTTTCTAAAGAAGATTTTGCACCCCGAGAAACCGCCCAGCAGGGAAACTACCGTATGAACAAAACGCCTGTATTCGTCAGCGGTCTGCTCGCTGCTGCAGTATTGCTCGGCACAGTGGCCGCGGAAGCGCAGACCTTGCCGGTAGCGCAGGTACCTGGTCCTGAAACCGACGTGAAGGTCACTGAAACCTACGTAAGAATGATGGCGCGGGAGGCGTATTTCTGGGGTTGGCCGATGGCCAACATTTACAACCGCCGACTGAAGTTCAAGGACCTGCCGCAGGCCGGCTTGATGGGTGGCATCGTGCCTGTGGCACCGATCAATCATCTGTCGATGCTTACCGACTACATCTCGCCGGGAGAACGCCTGGTAGCCTGCCCGAACCAGGATGTGGTCTACGGCGCTGGCAGTATTGCGCTGGATCTGGAACCGGTGGTCTTGCAGGTTCCGGACTTTGGCGAGCGGTTCTGGGTTTATCAGGTGGTGGATCTGCGCTCCGACAGCTTCGCCGAGCTGGGAAAGATGTACGCCACTAAACCCGGTTTCTACCTGCTGGTCGGGCCGGACTGGAACGGCAAGGTACCTGAAGGCATCACCCAGGTATTTCGCGCAAAAACCAATACCGGTTTCGTGATTCCGCGGGTATTCCAGGATGATACCGCCGAAGATCGCAAGGCCATCCAGCACGATCTAGCGGGCATCGACATGTACCCGCTGTCCAAATACGACGGCAAACTCAAACAGCGCGACTGGAGCCAATCGCCGAAATTCCCGGCAGAAGCGGCAGGGGCCGAAGAAACCCGTTGGGTGCTTCCGGAAAAGTTTTTCGAGGAGCTGCCGGCGATTCTCAAGGACGCCAAACCGTTGCCGGGCGAGGAGGCGCGCTATGCACAACTGTCTGTGTTGGCACAAATTGCCCAGCGCGATCCTGAGCTGAAAAAAGCCATGATCGACGAGGCGCAGAAGTCTGATGCAGAAGTGGTCAAGCCACTGTTGCAGTTCCGCAACTACGGCAAGCAATTGCCCAATCACTGGAGCACCATCGACAACGGTGCAGCGTTTGGCACCGATTACTTCCTGCGCACGGCGGTCGCCCGATCAAACATCTTCGTCAACAAACAGATCGAGACCAAGTACTTCTACCAGGACCTGGATGAGTCCGGCACCCGGCTCAACGGCGCCCAGCGCTACAGCGTGACCTTCCCCAAAGGCGCGCTGCCACCGGTCAAGGGCTTCTGGTCGCTGACGCTGTACAACCAGCAGCATTTCTTCGCCGAAAACTCGTTGGGCCGCTATTCGCTGGGCACCAAGAACAAGTCGCTCAAGACCAATGCCGATGGCTCGCTGACGCTCTACGTGCAGAGTGACTCACCAGGGACGGACAAGGAAAGCAACTGGCTACCGGCGCCCAAGGGCGCTGACTTCTCGCTCTACGTTCGTGCCTACTGGCCGGAAGCGGCCGCGTTGAATGGCCAGTGGACGCCACCGGCAGTCGTCAAGGTCAACTGAACCGATTTCCAACTGCGTTGATAAGGACAGTCCATGGACCGTTTGCGCACCACACTGACGGCCCTGGCCGCAAGCATCGCTCTAAGCGGCCTGGCGGATGCCGCGTCACGCTATGAAGAGCTGGCCGATCTGCCCTTTGAAAAGGGCTTCCCGACCGAAGCAACGGCGCGCAGTCTGATTGATGAACTGGTGTTTCAGCGCGCGGTGCAGTCGTATCTGTGGGCCTTGCCGGCGATCAACATCTGGTCAATGAAGGAAGCCTCAGAGAAGCAGTTCGGTGCCGGTTACAACATCCTGCCGACCTGGAAGAAACGCATCAATGCCAAGACCCTGGTGACGACGCCGAACTCCGATCTGGTCTACGCCATGAGTTATCTGGATTTGCAGAAGTACGGCCCACTGGTGGTCGAAGCTCCGCCTGGCGTGCAGGGCATGTTCGATGACTTCTTCCAGCGACCGGTTGTCGGGCCGACCATCGACGGCAGGACCTGGCGTGGCGACGTGGGCCTGGCCGGCCCCGACAAAGGCAAGGGCGGCACCTATGTGCTGCTCCCGCCTGATTACAAGGGGCCGGAACCGACAGAGGGATTCGTCTACCGTTCGCGCACCAACAACGTGTTCCTGTTCTGGCGCACCTTCTTCAAGGACCCAAAAGACCTCAGTGTGCCGGTGGCAGAGGTCGAGCGCACGAAGATCTATCCACTGGGCAAGAAGGATTCGGCCCTGCCGATGCAATTCCCCGACGCCAGCGGCGCACCGATCAACATGCTGTTTCCCGAGGACGGTCGTTACTTCGACATGCTCACGCGCTTCATCGACGCCGAAGCCGTCGACCCGGCGGACATGGACATGCGCGGGTTCCTGCACACTCTGGGCATCGAGAAGGGCAAGCCCTTTGCCCCGGATGCCGAACGACGCAAGCTGCTGGATGAAGCGGCACGCACCGCGTTCAAGATGAGCAAGGTGGTGACCAGTCACCTGCTGTACAAAGAGCCGGGCGGTCTCTACTACACGGATCGCCAGTACGTGAACACCTTCGCCGGGGAGAACACCGAGTTCCAGTCCAGCGGCAGCTTCACCAATCTTGAACAACGCGTGGCGTTCTTCACCTCGGCCTACTCGGACAGCCCGGGTATGGTCATGAACATGGTCGGTGCCGGCGCCAAGTATCCCGCCACCACCCGTGACGCCGAGGGTAAGTTCCTCGACGGCGCCCAGACCTACAAGCTCAACCTCCCGGCCAACGTCCCGGCAGCTTTGTTCTGGTCGGTCACCGCCTACGACAACCTGACCGCGTCCGGTCTGGACAACGGCCAGCCGTTTCCGTCCCTCAACCAGATGGATAAACCGGCGCAGAACAGCGACGGCTCCACCGACATCTACTTCAGCCCGACCTCGCCGGGCGAGGGCAAGAACTGGATCAAGACCGTACCGGAGAAGGGTTTCCTAGTGATCGTGCGGCTGTATGGGCCGAAGCAGGCCTTCTTTGACCAGAGCTGGAAGCCGAGTGACCTGATCAAGCAGTAGGCGAATTCGTTGCCCCGCCAGTCAGGCGTTTTAACGCGAGCAGCGGGGTGATCTGAACCGTGACCCTTCGATTAGTTTTCTAGCGTGGCACACCAGCTCTCCGAACGGGAGAGCCTGGGTCCTACGTCTCAGTCCGCCGGGTGAAGTGGAGTGCAAATCGATGCAATCAACAAGGATTCGGTCAAGCTTGACACTCTGCGGTGCGGTACTCAGCGGTCTGGCCAGTGCCGCCAGCCCTCTGCCGCAATTGAGCAGCCATTCCGCAGGAACGGCTGAGGTTGATCCGGAAAAATGCCATCAGCTGCAACAGGACTTCGACATTGACCTGAAAGAGGTGGTCAAGGCCGGCTGCGAGCCGTCCACCGAACAGATATCCAAACTGATGGACAACCCGGTGGGCAACCTGGTCCTGCTGTTCAACCAGTACGACTACACCGCCCTCAAAGGTCCGCACAGCAACGGTACACGGATGCTCGGCAAATACAGTTTCATGCCGACCTTTCCGATCTCTCTTGGCGAGGACTGGAACCTGATCAACCGCTTGCCCATCAGCTATGTCAGTGCCCCGGTTAACCACAGGGCCGGTAACCTGATCGGTATGGGCCCCAACGAGTTGCTACATGATCGCGGCGACTTCGCCTCGGTTGTGCAGGATCCGTTCGATCGCACCAGCGGTCTTGGCGACCTGGCCTACGTCGGTGTGTTCTCGCCTAAGGAACCGATTCGCTTTGCCGGGGGTGGCAAAATGGTCTGGGGTTTCGGCCCGACCGCGATGTTTCCCACTGCCGAAGAAGACGTGCTTGGCACTGGAAAATATTCGCTGGGCCCGGCGTTCGTCGCCGCGTATCTCGGCCCGGACTGGACCCTCGGCGTGTTCCCGCAGCACTGGTGGTCAGTTGGCGGTGACAGCAAGCGCAAGGATGTCAGCCTGACCAATGTGCAGTACTTCATTCAGCGCGCCATCCCGGGGCCAGAACAATGGCGCATCGGCATGACCCCCAATATCACTGTCAACTGGAAGGCCGAGGGCGGCAACAAAGTCACATTTCCCATCGGTATCGGCGCTGGGCGAATCTTCAATTTCGGCAAGTTGCCGGTGCGGATTTCCGGGGAAATTCAGTATTCGGCGATTCATCCCGATGACCTGATCAGCAGCCGCTGGAATTTCCGGCTGTCGTTCATTCCAGTCATACCTACCTTTATGTTTTGAGTATTACCCCCGAGCTGCAATCCACTGCCGACAGCTTCCCTCACACTGATCCATTGTGGACAGGGGATGGACGGCTGTCGGCACTTAGATGGATCACTATTCAGAATGTGACGACTGACCACCGAGCTTAAAGTGACGTCGTGCGCAGCTGTTGGCTGATGGCGATGGCGAAGTCTTCGGGCGTGGGGCTTTCCGGCCACTGCGGGACAGTCTCGGGCAGCGTAATCCAGGGCTGTTTACGCTTGACCCAGATGTGCGCCAGGGGCGGTAAACGATCTGCGCCGTGGAGTACGCTGGCGCGCAACACTCGCATGCCTGGCGCCGCGTCGGTCTCGTTGAACAATCGGGTGAAGCATGTACCGCAGGCGTACTGGGTCGACGTACGCCCGTCCGTTGCGTGGCTATACGTGAGCATGCTCCCCGACACCGTGATGGCCTCGGCGGGGCAGAGCATGTGCAAGGCGAAGGCACTGCCGCTCCAGCGCTGACAGTTCAGGCAATGGCAGGCGTACAACGGCCCAGGCGCATCGCACTGCAATTGAAGATGGACCTGTCCGCAACGGCATTGTCCGGTGAATCCCATGGTGTTGCTCCTTATACTGCTGCACTACGAATGAGAGGCGCATCATCCATGCTCTTCTCGTCCACCTGAAGACAATAAACGGAGCAACCGGTGGTACGAAACAGATGAGCGGCCTCGAATGGGAAAGCCAGCGGGTATTTCTGGCCGTATTGCGCAGCGGCAGCCTATCGGGCGCAGCGAAATTGCTGGGAATTGCGCAGGCCACGGCTCGCCGACGTCTCGACAGCCTTGAAGCAGGCCTAGGTTTGAAGCTGTTCACCCGGACTTCTACCGGTCTCGTGCCGACTGAAACAGCACGTGGGCTAGTTCAGCACGTCGAGTCCATGGCCTTGGCTGCCGATGCGTTCAATCGTATGGCAAGCGCAGAAACGGACGTGTCGCGCGGCACGGTCAGACTCACCAGCAGCGCCTTCCTGGGTGTTGAGGTATTGCCAGGGTTGATGCGCGATTTCCATTACCAGCACCCGGCATTGAAGTTGCAAATCAGCATCACCGATTCGCTGGAAGACATCGCTCGACAGGAATCGGACATCGCTGTCCGCCTCGTTCGTCCAAGAGAGGCCGAAGTGCTCGTGCGCCGTACTGGCGCGTTGCGAGTGGGCCTGTACGCCAGTGCTCAATGCCTTGAGCGTTATGGCGAACCTGCAAGTCTGGAGGCCTTGCGACGCGCGCCGATGATCGGGCCGGATCGACGCAGCGCCGATCTGCGGCGTCTGGTCGAAGTGGGGCTGTGCGAGCCCGACCAGACATTCTCTATCGCCACCGACGATCATCTTGCTCAACTGGCTGCGCTGAGGCACGGCCTTGGGTTTGGTTTATGCCCGGCCACCGTCGCGGCGACCTACGGACTGATCCCGGTCCTGGCTGACAGCTTTGGCTTCGATGTTGATGTATGGATTGCCATGCACAACGACCTGCGCAAAGTCAGGCGAATCGCCAAAGCGTTCGAAGCTTTGGCCGAGGCGTTGACCTTGTATCTGGACTAACGCCGCATTCGACGGCGGCGAGGTGGTTGCACTGCGCTGCGAGCGCAGCATAGGCCATGTATCGCGGCGATCCCCAGGCCGATTGCCCTGATCTATAGTCACTGCACCGGCCATCGGAGTTGGCCAATGTCGACCCGCCAGGAGTGCGTGTCTTGCTCACTCGATTGCAAACCCTCAAGTTGCTGCAGATAGCCATCGCGTTGCCAGCCTATGCGGTGCCGGCAAGTATGACGTTCGCTTTTGCTGTCTGGTGTGTCTTGGCGCTGCCGATCGGCCTGCTGACCTCGTAGTCCTTGGCGCACTGGCATTGGTTTGGGCTGTGGCTGGTGCTGTTGCTGTTTTCGCAATGGGCCTGCTGGAGCATTTTTGCCGACGCGCTCGAGGATATTCCGCTTGTGCGGCACCTGCTTTTGCTGTGGCTCGGGGTGATCTTGACGGTGGTGTGGGGCCTCAGCGCCTGGATCATGTTTCACCTTTGGCTCATCTGGCTGATGTGCGGTACGCAAGGCATTGCCGCTGGCGTCTTGCTGGTGATCAATCTGCTGCGCAAAAGAGCCGGGCGCAGCGCGCAGACAGCTCAATCCTGAGCGCAACGGCTTGCGCCGCTCGACGCACACATGCGGTTCTGCCTGCGACCAGTAGCCACCCCGATGTGCACACACTTTTTCACAAAGACCTTCTGGCCGCCGTTCGATGGCAGAATCTGCGCTACTGATCGTTTTGGAGAACACCATGCTTCGTGCGTTTGAACGAAGACTCGACCCTTTTCCTCCCGACGAGGTCCCACCACCCCCCAACGGCCTGGCGCGTTTCTTGTGGGCCTGCACCCGTGGCGCTCGCGGTTACATTCTGGCGCTGGCGCTCTTGGGGGCCGGGGTGTCGATTTATGAAGCCTGGCTGTTTTCTTTCCTTGGTCAGGTGGTTGATCTGCTTTCGACCTGGCAGGCCGGCGGCGAAGCGGCCGCGCAGGAGAGCCGCGTGCTGTGGGGCATGGGCATTGTCATGGTGTGCAGTGTCGGCCTGGTGGCGCTGCGCACCATGGTCCAGCACCAGATCCTGGCGATCAATCTGCCGTTGCGGCTGCGCTGGGATTTTCATCGGTTGATGCTGCGCCAGAGCCTTTCGTTTTTCTCCGATGAGTTTTCCGGCCGGGTCACCACCAAGGTGATGCAGACGGCGCTGGCCGTGCGCGACGTGCTGTTCACCCTGATCGAGATCGTCCCCGGGATCGGCGTGTACTTCATTGCGATCATCGCCCTGGCCGGCGGTTTTGCCCTGAAACTCATGCTGCCGTTCCTGGCCTGGGTCGTGCTGTTCGGCCTGGCCATGTGGTACTTCGTGCCGCGTCTGGGCAAAGTCGGGCAGGAGCAGGCCAATGCCCGTTCGATGATGACCGGGCGGATCTCCGACGCCTACACCAACATCACCACGGTGAAGCTGTTCTCCCACTCCAATCGGGAAGCGCACTTTGCCCGCGCGGCGATGGAGGATTTCAAGCAGACCGGTTTTCGCCAGATGCGTCTGGTCAGTCAGTTCGAGATCGTCAACCAGGCCCTGGTGGTGGCGTTGATCATGTCGGCCGGTGGCTATGCGTTGTGGCTATGGCACCAGGGGGATGTCGGTGCCGGTGCCGTGGCGGCGATCACGGCCATGGCGTTGCGGATCAACGGCATGTCGAACTGGATCATGTGGCAAATGACGTCGTTGTTCGAAAGCATCGGCACCGTGCAGGATGGCATGGCGACGCTGACCCAGGGCGCCAAGGTGCAGGACGCGCCGGATGCTGGCGTGCTGGTGCCCCGCGGCGGCGCGGTCACGTTCGACAAGGTGCGTTTCAACTACAACGGCGAGCGCCAGGTGCTCGATGGCCTCAGCCTGAACATCCGCGCCGGGGAAAAAATCGGCCTGGTCGGCCGCTCCGGGGCGGGCAAGTCAACGCTGATCAACCTGTTGCTGCGCTTTTATGACGTCGACAGCGGCGAGATTCGCATCGACGGCCAGAACATCGCCCACGTGACGCAAGACAGCTTGCGTGCCGCCATCGGCATGGTCACCCAGGACACCTCGCTGCTGCATCGCTCGATTCGCGACAACATTGCCTACGGCCGTCCCGATGCGACCGATGCACAAGTCCGCCGCGCCGCGGTCAATGCGCAGGCCGACGAGTTCATCAGCCAGTTGAGTGACCGCCAGGGCCACACCGGTTACGACACCCTGGTCGGGGAGCGCGGGATCAAACTGTCGGGCGGCCAGCGCCAACGCGTGGCGATTGCCCGGGTCATGCTCAAGAACGCGCCGATCCTGCTGCTCGACGAGGCCACCAGTGCGCTCGACTCGGAAGTCGAAGTGGCGATTCAGGAGAGCCTCGATGAAATGATGCAAGGCAAGACCGTGATCGCCATCGCCCACCGGCTGTCGACGATTGCCGCGATGGACCGCCTCATCGTCATGGACGACGGACGCATCATCGAACAGGGCACGCACACCGAGCTGCTGGCCAAGAACGGCGTCTATGCACGGCTGTGGCAGCATCAGAGCGGCGGGTTTCTGGGAGAGGACAAGGGTGTGATGGAGGTACTGGATCAAGAGTGACGGGACGGGGCGAGGGCAGGGCAGCCTGTCTTCAGTCTGTGGCCGTGGCGGCTTCTGGCCCTTGGGCGTCGACCGTGGGCGACTGCCGAGGGCCGGAAGTGCTTATTCACGTCACATTTTGCTCGAAGTGTCTCAGCAGCAACGCTTACGAGCCTTTGGCTACAAGTCCAGGGTGTGGCGGACCTTCTCCAGCAGTTCGCTGATCTGGAACGGCTTGACCAGCATGTCCATGCCGGTGCCGAGAAAGACCTGCCGGTTGAGTGCGGTTTCGGCGTAGCCGGTCATGAACAGGATCGGCAGTGCGTCACGCCAGCCGCGCGCCACATCCGCCAGCTCGCGGCCGCTCATGCGGGGCAGACCGACGTCGGTCAGCAGGAGATTGATCGACAGGTCATTCTGCAAGTGATCCAGCGCTGTTTCGATATCCGCCGCCTGGGTGCAGCGATAACCGGCGTCTTCCAGTACTTCGGTGACGAACATGCGCACTGACGGCATGTCCTCGACAATCAGCACGTGCTCGCCGGCACCCTGCGGATCGACGACGGGAGGCGCAGTCTCGACCCGCGCCGAGTCGCTGGTCGCCGGCAGCATGATCGTCACCTCGGTGCCGCTCCTTGCCACGCTGCGTATGTGCGCATCCCCTCCAGACTGACGGGCAAAACCATAGATCGTCGACAGCCCCAGCCCGGTGCCCTGGCCCAGTGGCTTGGTGGTGAAGAACGGATCGAAGACCTTGTTGATGACACTGTGCTCGATCCCGGTGCCATCGTCGCGCACCGACAGTGCGACATAGGCGCCATCGACCAGATTCGGATCGCCGTGAGAATAGGCCGCGTAGGTGTTGACCCAGATATTGCCGCCCTGGGGCAGCGCATCGCGGGCATTGATCACCAGATTGAGCACGGCGCTTTCCAGCTGCACCGGATCGACCAGCGCAATCGCCGGTTTGCTGGTCAGTTCCAGTCGCAGGGTGATGCGCTCGCCGATGGTGCGCATCAACAGCTCTTCGAGCGAGCGCACATGCTCGTTGATATCCACCGGCCGCGTGTCGAGCGGCTGCTGGCGGGCGAAGGCGAGCAGGCGATGGGTGAGCGCCGCGGCACTGCGCGCCGAGTTCAGCGCCGCGTCCGCGTAAAGCTGTACCTTGTCCGGACGGGCATCGGCCGTGCGTTTCTGGATCAGTTCGAGGCTGGTGATGATGCCGGTCAGCAGGTTGTTGAAGTCATGGGCGATGCCGCCGGTGAGCTTGCCCAGTGCGTCCATCTTCTGCACTTGCAGCAGCTGGGATTCGGCGCGTGCCCGTTCGGCGACTTCCCGTGCCAGTTGCGTGGTGGTGTCGTCCAGCTGCGCCAGGTGCGAGCGCTCGCGGTGGCGATGTTCGGTCACATCCTCGACAAACACCAGGCTCAACTGCGGCGTGCGGTACGGCGAGATCTGCCATTGGGTTTCGCGGATCTCGCCGTTCACCCGCATGTTCAGCGTGCCTTTCCAGCGCTCGCCATCGACCAGTCGCAGGCGCAGCTCATCCAGGATCGCGCCCTGGTCTTCGGCGAAACACTCACTGAGGCTTTCCAGGTCGCGGTTGTCCTGGATCATCTGCGTGAAGGCATGGTTGCACTCATGCACTTTCAGGTTGGCATCGAGCACTGCAAGCGGCGCCGAGACGTTGATGAAAATCTCGCGAAACCGTGCCTCGCTTTCCCGCAGCGCGTTTTCCGTGTCGCGCACCCGCAGCAGGGTACGCAGGGTCGCCAGCAGCACATCTGGGTCCACCGGGTGAATCAGGTAGGCGTCGGCCCCGGCATCGAGGCCGGTGATGATGTCGCCGCTCTGGATCGAGGCAGCAGACACGTGGATCACCGGCAGCAATGCGGTGCGCGGATCGGCGCGCAGGGTGCGCACGACGTCGAAGCCGCTCATGTCCGGCAGGTTGACGTCGAGTATCAGTGCATCGATTGGCTCGCCCTCGATCAGCGCCAGGCCCTCGGTGCCGGTGCCCGCCTCGAGGATTTCATAGCTGTGGCGCTCCAGGCGCCGGCGCAAGGCGTAGCGCGTGGCGACATTGTCGTCGACGATCAACAGACGCATGTCACGTTTCATCGACGTTCTCCTGGGCGAGCGCCAGTGGAATGATCACGAAAAAGGTCGAGCCGACGCCGGGTGTGCTGTCCATTCCGACTTCACCGCCAAGCAGGGCGGCGAAGCGCTTGCACAGTGACAAGCCAAGGCCGGTACCGCGCAGGCGTTTCTGCAGCGGCGAGTCGATCTGGGAGAAGTCCTCGAACAAGGCCCCATGCAGCTCCGGCGCGATACCGATCCCGGTATCGCTGACGGCGAAACGCACCTGGTCCACGCCTTCGAGGCGTGCCGAGACCCGGACTTCACCGCGGGTGGTGAACTTCAGCGAATTGGAAATGAAGTTGCGCAGGATCTGCGCGAGTTTCTTGTCGTCGGTGTACAGGCGTGGCAGGCCGACCGGTTCTTCGAAGATCAGGTCCACCGCCGACGCATCGACGATCGGCCGGAACATCCCGCGCAGGGCCGAGAACAGGTCGAACATGTCGAACCACGCCGGGGAAATACTGATCCGCCCGGCCTCGATCTTCGCCAGGTCGAGCAAATCATCGACCATGTCGCTGAGTTCGCGGGCGGCACTGCTGACGAACGCCACTTGCTTGTGCTGTTCGGGGCTGAGCGGGCCATCGAGTTCGTCGGCGAGCAGGCTGTTGATACTCAGGATCGACCCCAGCGGGGTGCGAAACTCATGGCTCATGTACGAAAGAAAGCGGCTTTTCAGGTCCGACGCCTGGCGCAGTTGTTCGGCCTGGGTGTCGAGTTCGGCGTACAGCGCCAACACGCCCTGATTGGTTTCGTCGAGTTCCTCGCGCAGGGCAGCGCTCTCGCTCTGCAATCGGGCGATCAGCGCAGCCTGCTCGGCAGCGTTCAGAGGGGGCGACTCAGCCATGGGTGGCCTCCAGGGCAACGACCAGCACCGTTACATCGTCACGGCCGCGACAGAAGTCACGGTGCAGGACGCTGGCTATCACGGCGGGGTGGCGGTGCACCAGGCCGGGGTAGTCTTGAAGATTCCAACGGGACTGCAAACCGTCGCTGTACATGATCAATAGATGTCCGTTCACGTGAGCATAGTCAAAGGGCTGGGCTTTCCGGTATTGGCCACCGACGATGCCCGGGTGCGAGGCCAGGCCGCGCGACTTGTCGGCGCCGATCAGGCAGGCACCAATATTGCCGACACCGGTAAACGTCAGGCCG
Organism: Pseudomonas sp. efr-133-TYG-5; assembly: GCF_030209175.1. GTDB lineage: Bacteria > Pseudomonadota > Gammaproteobacteria > Pseudomonadales > Pseudomonadaceae > Aquipseudomonas. The sequence continues at coordinate 147,702 of NZ_JARVSM010000001.1, forward strand.
TCGCGGGCAGCATTGAACTGGGCGAACGCTGCGGCGCCGCCACGGCTGCCGATCATTTCGCGGTGCATATCCTCCATCAGCAGCACCGGACTGGCGAACGGGGCCTGCGCGAACACCCGCTCGCCGGCCTTGGCCGCGCGTTCGGCGTCCTCACCGTGGCCGAGGCCGTCGATCACCAGTGCGCTGACGTTGGCGTCGTTGTACGCCAAGTGCCAGCTGTCGCCGCACGCCGGATCGTTGTGCAACGAGTGCTGGCTGACGCCATAGCGGCGGTCCGGTTGCCGGTCGCCGCGCGGATACAGGCGCGCCAACAACACCGAGCCACGCGAGTCGGCGTATACATCGAATACGTCGGTCTGTCGCTCCACTGCGCCGAGGCCGATGCCCTGGGTGCCGCCGGTGGAGAATCCATCGGTCAGGCAAGCGTGCAGATCAAAGCCCTGGGCGCGATCCACCGCGAGCATCTCGATGCCGAAGCCGCCGGGGCGCGGCAACAGGCGCAGGTGAAACTCGCCGCGACTGGCGTGCTTGAGTACGTTGCTGGCCAGTTCGGTGGCGACCAGCGCTACTCGCCCGGCATCGGTCTCATCAAAACCATGTTGCTCGGCGAGCCGTTGCGCCGTGCGCCGCGCATGGCCGATCTGGCTGCTGTCTTCGAGCAACAGCACCTGGGTCAGCGACCCAGTGATATTCATGTCCATCGGGTGATCGTTATTCGCGTGCCCTTGCCCGGCTCGGTGTCCAGTTCGAACTCCTCGACCAGGCGTTTTGCCCCGGTCAGGCCCAGGCCCATACCGCTGCCGGAGGTCCAGCCGTCGGTCATCGCCAGTTTGATATCGGCAATACCGGGGCCTTCGTCGCGGAACGTCAAGCGCAGACCGACCTTGTGATCTTCATCTAGAATTTGCCAGTCCATGTCGCCGCCACCACCGTACACCATGGTGTTGCGGGCCAGTTCGCTGACCGCCGTGACCATTTTGGTCAGGTCGATAAGGCGCATCCCGCATTCGGTGGCCAGTTTGCGGGCGGTCTGGCGTGCGAGCACGACATCCTGCTCGATATGGATGGGTTGAGTACCGCTGCTGCGTACGGTCATTGCCGGTTTACTCGTTCCTGCAGCAGTTTCATCCCGCGCTCGACGTTCAGTGCGGTGCTGACACCCGGCAGCGTCAGGCCGAGTTCGACCAGAGTGATCGCCACTGCCGGCTGCATGCCGACCAGCATGGTTTCGGCGTCCATGATTTTCGACAGGGCGGAAATCGTGCTGATCATCCGGCCAATGAACGAGTCGACCATGTCCAGCGCCGAGATGTCGATCAGCACGCCACGCGCCGAGGTCTTGCTGATGCGCTCGGACAAGTCGTCCTGCAACGTGAGGGCGAGCTGGTCATGCATGTCGACCTGAATGGTGACCAGCAGGAACTTGCCCATTTGGAGAATCGGGATACGTTCCATCGGCTCAGACCGCTTGGCCGAGGCTGATGCCCAGGCGGGTGAGGGCGAGTTTCAGCGCATCGGCCAGGTTGGCCTTGGTTACCACACCCTGCAGGTCGAGACCCAGGTGGACGATGGTCTGGGCGATCTGCGGACGCACGCCGCTGATGATGCAGTCGGCGCCCATCAGGCGAATCGCGGTCACGGTTTTCAGCAGGTGCTGAGCGACGAGGGTGTCGACGGTCGGCACGCCAGTGATGTCGATGATGGCGATTTCCGAGCCGGTATCGACGATGCGTTGCAGCAACGATTCCATGACTACCTGGGTGCGTTGCGAATCGAGGGTGCCGATCATCGGCAGCGCCAGCACGCCATCCCACAGCTTGACCACCGGAGTGGACAGTTCCAGCAGTTCTTCCTGCTGACGCTTGATCACCGCTTCGCGGGACTTCTGGAAGACCCGGATGGTGTGCATGCCGAAGGCGTCGAACAGCTCGGAGATTTCCCAGAGTTGTTCGGCAAGCAGCGCTGGCTGTTCGCGGTAGTGATTTTGCAGAAGGGCGAACAGCGGGCCCTTGAGCGCGAAGATGAAACTGGCAGTCTGATGCGAGTCCTGACCGAGCTGGGCGCGGCTGTGGGAGAGTTTCTCGAGGAACTGGCGAGTCGATTCCCAGCCAGGTGCGTTGATGTTGGTGCCGTTGTCGTCCTGCAGGCCGCTGATCACCAGTTGCAGGAATTCGCTGGCCTGCTGTTGCAGGTCATGATCTTTGAGGTTGCGGGTGGCGCCGGTGGCTTCCAGTCCTTTGATCCATTCGCCTTGTAGTTGTGCCTGGCTGTTCTTGATCGCATCGAGGGTGGTGTTTTGCAGTGCTGCCATGTGCTTGTTGCTCCATACGTATGGGGAGCCGGTAAACGACTGCGACCGGCGCGAATAGAATGACCCTGGCCATCGGAAATAGTTTGCTGAGATTCGCTGAATTTACAGCGCCTGAGCCATCAATGCTTGTGATTTCTCTGGACGCCGCCTGTGCACGACCTGTAGCCGTAAATTGCGCGCTGAATCACGGATCGCTTTTGGCCGACAGCGGCTTGGCAAAACGCGTATTTGATGCCCGAGCAACCGCAGACTCAGGCACCAGCCCCGGCGGCCAGAACCTAGGCCTTGATCCAGCGCTGCCGACTCCATGCACTCAACGAATCGACGCCCAGCACCAGCACCAGCATCGCCACAATCACCGTACTCGCCTGCGCTTCCTGGAACAGGCTCAGACTCACGTAAAGCATCTGCCCCAATCCACCAGCGCCGACGAAGCCGAGCACGCTGGCCATGCGGATGTTGTTTTCCCAGCGGTACAGGCAATAGGCGAGTAGTTGCGGGGCGAGGTTGGGCAGGGTGCCGTAGCAGAATGCGGTAACCGGATTGCCGCCTTGCAGGCGAATGGCTTCGGCGGGTTGCGGCGGGGTGTTTTCCAGGGCTTCGGCGAACAGGCGGCCAAGCACCCCGGTGGTGTGCAGGGCGAGGGCAAGGGTCCCGGCGTTCGGGCCGAGACCGGCGGCGAGGACCATCAGCGCCGCCCAGACCAGTTCCGGAATCGCTCGCAAGGCGTTGAGCAGCAGGCGCGCGGCACTTTGCAGCGGCCAGCCGAAGCGCCCGGCGGCAGGCAGCGCGAGGACGATACCCAGCAGCGCCGCCAGTAACGTGCCGACAGCAGACATCGCCAGGGTTTCCAGCGAGCCGCGCCACACTGCCTGCAAGTAACCGGCGCTCAGGTCCGGGCTGAGAAAGCGCTGCACGTAGGCGCCCATCTGTTGCAGGCTGGTGGCGCTGCCCAGCTCTGCAAGATCGAGCCCGAGGTAGGCGAACGAGGCGAGCACCGCCAGGACGATGCCGGCAACCAGCAGCAGGTTGATCAGGCGCTTCATGTCAGCCTCCAGCGCAGCAGGCGGCTGAGTTGATCGGCGCCGAGCACCAGCAGCAGGAAGGTCAGCAACATGCTGGCGACTTCGCCACCGGCAAACATGCGGATCGACAGGTCGATCTGCTGCCCGAGCCCGCCCGCACCGACAAAACCCATCACCACCGACGCACGGATCGCGCATTCCCAGCGGTACACCGTGTACGAGACCAGTTCCGAGGCGACGTTGGGCAGGATGCCGTAGACAAAACTCGCCAGGCGCCCGCTACCGGCCTGCAACAGGGCATGCGCCGGACGTTGGTCGGTGGATTCGAAAATCTCCGCGTAGACCTTGCCGAGCATGCCGCTGTAGGTGATCGCGATGGCCAGCACACCGGCGGCCGGGCCCAGGCCAACTGCGCGCACGAACAACAGTGCCCAGACGATTTCCGGCACGCTGCGCAAGAAGATCAGCAGCCCGCGTACCGGCCAGCGCAGCAGCATGCCCCAAGGTCCCGGACGGCCCCCGCGTGAGGCGGCGGACAGCGACAGTGCACGACTGGCGAGCAGCCCGGCCGGCACTGCCAGCAGCAGCGCCAACGCCATGCCGGCGGTAGCGATGGCCAAAGTCTGCAGGGTGGCCTTGAGCAGCAGTTGCACAAACGCCTCGTCGTGCGCCGGCGGCCAGAAAGTGGACACGAAACGGCCCATCTCGCTCTGGTTGTCGGCGCGCAACAGCACACCAATGTCCAGCTCGCTGAGATGCAGGCCCGGCCACAGCAAGGCAATCGCCAACAGGCTCAACAACAGGCGCGGCCCGGCGGCGGGATCGCGTGACGCGGCGTTCAGCATCGAGGAATCTGCACGATCAGGGGCGCCACGGTCGGCGCCGGGGATTGCAATTGTTCGTTGGCATAGAGGGCGTCGAGCATGTCCTGGCTGACCTGTTCGGCAGGGCAGTCAAACAGGATCTGGCCGTCACGCAGGCCAATGATGCGCGGGAAGTGCGACAGCGCCAGGTCCACCGCGTGCAGGCTGGCCACCAGGGTGACCTGATGTTCGCGGGCGTGGCGCGCCAGCACCGACAAGGTATGCCCGGCCAGGACCGGGTCCATTGCCGAGACCGGCTCATCGGCCAGCAACACTTGCGGCGCCTGGTACAACACTCGGGCAATGCCGACCCGCTGCAATTGGCCGCCGGACAGTTGCTGACACTGGGCGAACAGTTTGTCGCCCAGGTCCAGCCGCGCCAAGGCTGCACGCGCACCCGGCACGTCGAGCGGGTGCAGCAGATTGAGCAGGCTTTTGCCCAGGCCCCATTGGCCGAGTTTGCCGGCCAGCACGGCCGTCACTACGCGCTGGCGCGGCGGCAGTGGCGGTGCCTGATGCACCAGGCCGATTCGCGCGCGCAAGCGTTGTCTCTGGCGGGCGGACAAGTGCCAGGCGCGCTCGCCCAGCACCTCGACTTCACCGCTGCTCGGCCGAATGGCGGTGGCCAGCAGATTGAGCAGACTCGACTTGCCGGCCCCCGATGGGCCGATGATCGCCACGTGCTCGCCGACAGCGATCTGCAGATCCACCGCGCGCAGGGCTTCGACCCCGTTGGCGTGGCGCAGGCTGGCGTGCTTGAGGCGTAGCGTCATTTCAGCAATTCGGCAGCGCGGGCGGCTTCCTCGATGCCCTTGTAGTTGTCCGGGTTGGTTTCGATGAAGCGGCTGGCTGCCTGCAGATCAAGAATCTTCTTCTGCTCCGGGTTGGCCGGGTCGAGGGCGAGGAAGGCTTTTTTGATTTTCGCCGCCAGCGCCGGGTCGAGGGTGCCGCGCACGGTCCAGTTGTAATCGAAGTACGCCGGCGTCGTGGCGAAGACCTTGACCTTGTTGGTGTCGACCTTGCCGGCGTCCACCAGTTTCTGCCAGACGCTGGCGTTGAGCACGCCCGCATCGACCTTGCCGGCCTGGACCCAGGCGACGGTGGCGTCGTGGGCGCCGGAGTAACCGACGCGGCTGAAATAGGTTTCCGGCTTGATGCCGTCCTTCTGCATGAAATAGCGCGGCATCAGGCTGCCCGAAGTGGACGATACGGAACCGAAGGCGAAGGTCTTGCCCTTGAGGTCGGCGAGGCTTTTCACATTCGGGTCGGCAGTGATGAATTTGCTGGTGAACTGCGCGTCCTGTTCACGCTGCACCAGCGGGATCACCGGGGTCTTGTCCCTGGTTTTCAGCTGCGCCTGAACGAAGGTGAAACCGCCGAGCCAGGCCATGTCGAGCCGATCGGTGGCCAGCGCCTCGACCACCGCCGGGTAGTCGGCCACCGGCACGAACTGCACCTTCATGCCCAATTGCTGCTCGAGGTAGGCGCCCAGCGGTTCGAACTTGCGCAGCAACTCGGTGGGAGCCTCGTCGGGAATCGCGCTGACCTTCAATACGTCCGCCGCTTGCGCGAACAGCGCGCTACAGGACAGGGCCAGGCCTGCGGTCAGTGCCAGGGTACGCTTGAGCATAGAATTCTCCGTTTCATGAGCGTCAGGATCGATGCGCCGCGGGTCGAATCGGGGCGGGGCGCAACGTCAGGGTAGACGAATCGGCGCAGTTATACGTACTCACGGCGGCAAAGGCCAGAGCGCCATGCGGGTCAGTCAATCTGGGCAAAACGCTCGACCAGCCAGTCAATGAACACGCGTACGCGATTGCTCAGATGGCGGTTGGGCGGATAGAGCACATGGAACGGGTACGCGGGCGGACGCCAGTCGGTGAGGATCGGCACCAATTCACCGCGTGCGATGGCTGCCCTGACGGTGTAACTGAAGGTATGGATGATCCCCAGGCCGGCCAGTCCGGCGGCGAGATGGGCGTTGCTCTCATTGACGCTGATCAAACCCTTGCCTTCAATCTGATGGCGTTCGCCACCACGCTGGAAATGCGCGGGCATGATGCGCCCGGTGGAGGCAGAGTGGTAGGTGACCAGTTGATGCTGGCTCAACTCCTCCGGGTGCGTGGGGGTGCCGAATCGCGCGAGGTATTGCGGCGCGGCGCAGGTGGTCCACGACACTTCACCCAGGCGCCGTACAGCCAGGCTTTGCTCGGTCAGCGGGCCGCCACGGATCACGCAGTCGACGCGTTCACTGATCAAGTCCACCGGGCGGTCGCTGACGCCCAGGTCAATCTTGATATCCGGATAGCGCGCAAAGAACTGCGGCAGGTGCGGAATCACCAGCAACGTCGCGGTGGAACCGCCGATGTCGACTTTGATCTTGCCCCGAGGCAGGCCCTGAGCCTGACTGAAACCCTGATCGATGTCGTCCAGTTGATTGAGCAGTTGATGGGTCAACTGATAGTAAGAGGCGCCGTCCGCGGTCACCGTCAGACGCCGAGTGGTGCGCTGCAGCAAACGCACACCGAGGTGGCCCTCCAGTTGCCCGATCAGTTTGCTGACGGTGGTCTTCGGCAGGTTCAACGAGTCGGCTGCCTTGGTGAACGAGCCGCTCTCCACGACACGGGCAAACACGCGAATCGCCAGTAATTGATTCATGAGGCTGTACTCACGGCGGTAATCAGAGGTTGAGTATTGTGCATGTGTATGCACAAACAAAACCTATTTTGCGGATTTTTCAGATCAATCTTCAGGCATAGAGTCGCTTCCAACGGCTCACCCAACCCGCCGTCACCTTCCTCAACACGGTTACTGGAGATTCATCATGAGCAACAGACTTGAAGGCAAAATCGCCCTGATCACTGGCGGCACCACCGGTATCGGCCTGGCGTCGGCGCAGGAGTTCGTGGCCCAGGGCGCCACGGTGTTCATCACTGGCCGCCGTCAGGCCGAACTGGATAAAGCCGTCGCCGCCATCGGCCCACGTGCCATCGGTATTCAGGGCGACGTGGCCAGCCTCGACGATCTCGACCGCATCTATGCCGAGATCGCCGCGAAGGCCGGGCATCTGGACATCGTGTTCGCCAACGCCGGCGGTGGCGACATGCTGCCGCTGGGGGCGATCACCGAAGAACAGTTCGACCGCATCTTCGGCGCCAACGTGAAGGGCTTGTTGTTCACCGTGCAGAAGGCCTTGCCCCTGTTGCGTGACGGCGGTTCGATCCTGCTGACGTCCTCGACCACCTCGGTGCAGGGTACGGAAAACTTCAGTGTCTACAGCGCCAGCAAGGCCGCCGTGCGCAACTTCGCCCGCTCATGGCTGCTCGACCTCAAGCCACGGCGCATCCGCGTCAACGCCATCAGCCCTGGGCCGGTGCGCACGCCGGGCCTGGTCGAACTGGTGCCTGCCGAACACGCCCAGGGCCTGCTCGATCACCTTGCCTCCGTGGTGCCGATGGGGCGTCTGGGCGAGCCGAGTGAGATTGCCAAGGCCGCACTGTTCCTGGCCTCCGACGACAGCAGCTTCGTCAACGGCATCGAGCTGTTCGTCGACGGTGGTACGGCGCAGATCTGAGTCAGACTGGCGGCGCGGCTTGCTCCGCAGCCAGTGCCGCCTGCACGCTCGGCCGCTCGGCGATCCTGGCTGTATAGGCGGCCAGGGCCGGCCAGTCGCTGATCTCGATGTCGAACTGCGGCAGCCACTGCAACACCGTGAACAGGTAGGCATCCGCCACGCTGAAGTGCTCCAGCAGATACGGCTGGGTGGCGAGGAGGCGATTCAGGTAGTCCAGGCGCTGGCTCAGCTTGTGCTGGAACAGCGCCCGGGTCGCCGGATCGATGTCGCGATTGAACAGCGGCGCGCTGCCGCCATGAATCTCCGAACTGATGAAGTTCAACTGCTCTTGCAGGCGCGTGCGCTGCCAGCTGCCGTTGGCCGGCGCCAGCGTGTGGCCGGGCACCTGATCGGCTAGGTACTGCACAATCGCCGGCCCTTCCGTCAGTACCTGGCCATTGTCCAGTTGCAACGCGGCGACATAACCCTTGGGGTTGATCTGGCGAAAGTCCTTGCCGTCGGCGGTGCGTTTGCTCTGGTTGTCGACCCGGATCAGTTCGAACGGCAGCGCCAGTTCACGCAGCACGATGTGCGGTGACAGCGAGCAGGTCATCGGTGCGAAATACAGTTTCATGGGATTTCCTTTCACGAGGGGCTGTCAGGATCCATCGCCGCCGTGGTCCTTCGCAAAGGACATCTGCAGTGCTAGCGTATGACAAAATCTCATGTGCAAAAGAGGCCGCATGCTGACCCGCTTACCCTCGCTCAATGGCTTGCGTGCCTTTGAAAGTGCCGCCAGGCACATGAGTTTCACCAAGGCAGCCGAAGAGCTGAACGTCACCCAGACCGCCGTCAGTCACCAGATCCGCCGACTGGAGGAGGAACTGGGTGTGCGTCTGTTCCTGCGTCTGAAAGATGGCTTGGCGTTGAGCGCGGAAGGGCAGGCGTACTGGCCCGGCGTGCGCCTGGCGTTCCTCGAGTTGCGCAATGCCACCGAAAGCCTGCAGGCATCGAGCAACAACAGCGTCCTGACCGTCAGCACGCTGGTTTCGCTCGCGTCGAAATGGCTGTTGCCGCGCCTGCCGTCGTTCCGTCAGGCCTTTGCGGATATCGACGTGCGCATCAGCGCCAGCACCGAGCTGGTGGACTTTCGCCAGGGCGGCATCGACGCCGCGATTCGCTACGGCAACGGCGACTGGCCGGGGCTGCGCGCCGACTGGTTGATGTCCGACGAGATCTTTCCGGTATGCAGTCCGCGATTGCTCAGCGGACCGCACGCCTTGCAGTCGCCTGCCGATCTGCGCAATCACACCCTGTTGCACGTCAGTGGTCTGACCGCCAATGACTGGCGCATCTGGCTGGACGCAGCAGGCCAGTCGCAACCGTCGGCCAAGGCACCGCGCCTGACCTTCGATCTGGCGATGATGGCGGTGCAAGCGGCCATCGACGGGCAGGGCGTGTGCATCGGCCGCTCGACCTACGTCGATGACGATATCCGTGCGGGCCGGCTGGTGGCGCCGTTTGCTCTGCGGCTGAAAGCCGATGCAGGGTTTTATCTGGTCACGCCCCATGAAAGCGCTGACTCGAAGAAAATCGTCGCGTTCAGGAACTGGCTGTCCGATCAAGTGTTTGTATGAGCGTGTATCCAGGCCGCTGGCAGATACAAAACCGCTCAGTAACTGCGCCAGCCCGACACATCCGCTGTACACGCCGGGTTCAGAGTAGGCCCTCAGACACCACTACTTCGAGAGGGCAAACACATGCGACGCCAACTGATCCTCACCGCTGCGGCGGTTCTCGTTTCGATGACCAGCCTCGTTCACGCGGCTGAACCGCAACCGGCCGCGAAAAACTGGCAACAAGGCCTCAGCCGTACCGACCTGGTGCGCCAGGACCTCGGTGCAGCGGAGCGCGAGGTGATCCAGGCCCGCGTCGACTTCGAGCCGGGCGTGACCTCGCCACGGCACGCGCATCCCGGCGTGGAAGTGGCCTACGTCATCAGTGGCACGTTCGAATATCAACTCGAAGGTCGCGCGCCGGTCACGTTGAAGGTCGGGGATTCGCTGTTCATCCCTGAAGGCGTGGCGCATATCGCCAAGAATGTCGGTCAGGAGAAGGGCTCGGAGCTGGCGACGTACATCGTCAAGAAGGGTGAACCTGTGTTGATCCTCAAGCCGTAATTGCCCTGTGCAAAATAGCCATAGGCCTGCCACTGCGGCAGGCCTTTTTTTGTGCCGATCTAATTGTTGATCGGGTGCTTTTTCTTGTCGCTGTCCGAGCCGCTGGACGTCGCGTCATCCTTCTCCGTCGCGCTGGCGTCGGCGCCGGCGTTGCCACCGGAGGCTTCTTCACCTTTCTTGTCGGCTTTTTCCTCTTTGGTTTCCGTGCCGGCCTGATTGACACCCGGAATGGCGGTAGGCGGGACGGCGGATGATTTGTCAGCGGCCAGGGTCGACAGCGAACAGACCGCCAGAAGGCTCGCGAGGGTAAGGGAGGCAAATGTCTTGTTCATTGTTTGAGTCTTCCGTGCGAGGGATGTACAGCGTTGGAAGAACGCTGGCGGTAAAGGTGCCTGGCGGGAGACGAGTGGCCATTTCAGAGTGTTGCGAGATATTTGCCGGCACGACGGTTGCGCTTGAGCTTCTACACTGTCTGATCTACGAACCGGCCCACAGGGCGTTCATGACTCGGTAAACGAGGCAGGCTGTTCCCAGCGATATCGACGACCTGGTCGGCATCGACGCCTTCGCCGGCCGCGATGTCCGCGGTCGGGAGCGGATGGCCAGGGCGGATTTTCCTCAAGTTTTCTGAAGGTCGGAGCAGCAGGACATGAGCGTAAAACGAATGGACAACGTGCTGATCGTTGTCGACGATCTCGAAGCGGTGAAGGCGTTCTTCATTGAGTTGGGCCTCGAACTCGAGGGGCAGACCACGGTGGAAGGCTCCGCCATCGGAAGTCTGATTGGACTGGGCGACGTCAAGGCCACCCTGGCCATGTTGCGCACGCCAGACGGGCAGGGTGTTGAACTGGACAAGTTCCAACGCCCCGATGCCGTCAGGTACGGCCCTGTAGACACGCCTGTAAACGCCCTCGGCCTGCGCCGCGTCATGTTTTCCGTCGATGATCTCGATGCGCTGGTGGCGCGGATGCAGGCGTACGGCGCACAACTGATCGGCCGCATGCAATACCAGGAAGCCTACCGACTCGCCTACATCCGCGGGCCCGAGGGCATCATCGTCGGCCTGGCCGAGCAGCTCGGCTAGCCGTAAGCAGCAGTGGGCGCGGGCAAAACTGCGCGCAGAATATCGCCGGCAATCGGCAGATGCCCGGGGCAAAGGCTCAGGCTGCAGCACTCCTTGCACAACCCTCTACAGTTGAAGGGAAGGTCGCAGGATTGTCCTGCAGCGAATTCAGAGAGGTTCGTGGCGATGTCCCAGACCCGGCGCAACTTGCTTTGGCACGGCATGCTGCTGTTCTTCCTCGGCCTCTGCACGGGACTGCTCGAGCAACAATTCAGCAACCCGCGGATGGGGCTCGCGGCGCATCTCGAAGGCGTGATGAATGGCATCCTGCTGCTGGTGATCGGCGCGATATGGGCGGACGTGCCACTGTCCTTGCGCACCAAGGCAATTGCCTACTGGGCCACTCTGTACGGTGCTTATGCGAACTGGGCGGTGACCCTTCTGGCGGCGCTGTTCGCGACCTCGGCGATGTCACCGGTGACCGGCGCGGGTCATGCTGCTGCGCCTTGGCAGGAGCGTCTGGTGACGCTGGGCTTCGTCAGCGTCGGGGTTGCCATCCTGGTTGCCGCGCTGCTGATGCTCTGGGGGTTGCGCGAAAACCCTGATATTTGAACGTCAGTCTGCCTGCGTCAACGACGGCTGATCCTTCCTGGCTGTCAGTGGCCATTCGTCAGCCCGTTCGGGCAACCCTCCTTGACAGCTCCATCGTGCGGGGAAATACTGCCGACCATATTCATATATATGACTAGATAACAATGTGAATAAAGTCGATGAATACGCTCTCCAGTGACGAACGTCTGCCGCTCTACCAACGTCTGCGCGATCACCTCGTCGAGCAGATCGCCAACAATCGCTGGCGTCCCGGCGAGGCCATTCCCACCGAGGCTGCGCTTTGCGCCGAATACCAATTGTCCACCGGCACCGTGCGCAAGGCGGTGGATGCGCTGGTCAGCGAGGGCATTCTCGAACGTCAACAAGGCCGTGGCACGTTCATCCGCCGGCCACAATTCCAGTCATCGCTGTTTCGCTTCTTTCGCTTTCAAACCGCTGCCGGCGAGCGCCAGGTGCCGGAGAGTCGCATCCTCTCGATCGAGCCTGTGAATGCCCCCTCGGCAGTCGCCCATGCGCTGGGCTTGCCTGCCGAAGCGCCGGTCATCCGCATGGTCCGCGTGCGACTGCTCGACGTCGCGCCGGTGCTCGCCGAAGAAATCTGGCTGCCGCGCGAGCGTTTCCAGGCGCTGCTGGATATCGATCTCGCGGAAAAGGGGCCGCTGCTGTATCCGATCTACGAAGAAGTCTGTGGCCAGGTGGTTGCCTATGCGCAAGAAACGCTCACGGCCGAATCGGTGAATGACGTGCATGCGCGATTGCTGCAGGTGCCGGTCAATAGCCCGGTGGTGGTGATCGAGCGACTGGCGCGCGACTACGCCGGTACGCCTTTGGAATGGCGGCGCTCGCGCGGGCATGCGGAGCATTTCCGCTACAGCGTGGAAATTCGCTGACCCAGCCGCCTTAACCACGGTTTGGTGGCGATCCGATCGCCGCCGGTTTTCTGATGGCTTGCCAAAACTGGCCCTGTAGCGGTGCGGTTCGCTCTCGGCTGCCTTACGTTCGACTTATAAGGATAAGAATCATGTTCAGCTGGTATCGCCAAGTCACTCCTCGCGAGCGCAAAACGTTTTGGGCCTGCTTTGGTGGCTGGTCCCTCGACGCACTGGAAGTACAGATGTTTGGCCTGGCGATTCCGGCATTGATCGCCGCGTTCGCCTTGACCAAGGGTGATGCCGGGTTGATCAGCGGTGTCACACTGGTCACTTCGGCCATTGGCGGCTGGGTCGGCGGGACGTTGTCCGACCGCTATGGCCGGGTCCGCACGCTGCAATGGATGATCGTGTGGTTTTCCTTCTTCACCTTTTTGTCTGCGTTTGTCAGCGGGTTTCATCAACTGCTGATCGTCAAGGCACTGCAGGGCTTCGGCATTGGCGGGGAGTGGGCAGCCGGCGCGGTGTTGATGGCTGAGACCATCAATCCGAAATACCGTGGCAAGGTGATGGGCACGGTGCAGAGCGCCTGGGCTGTGGGTTGGGGCCTGGCGGTTGGCGTGTTTGCGCTGATTTATTCCTTCGTTCCGCAAGACATGGCCTGGCGCGTGATGTTCATCGTTGGTCTGCTGCCGTCCTTCCTGATCATCTGGGTGCGACGCAATGTTGAAGAGCCGGACAGCTTCCAGCGCCTGCAGAAAGACCACGTTATCCCGAAAAGCTTCTTCAAATCCCTGGCCGGCATCTTCCGCCCCGAGCTGATCCGCGTGACGCTGTTCGGCGGCTTGCTGGGGCTGGGCGCGCACGGTGGTTACCACGCCGTGATGACCTGGCTGCCGACGTTCCTGAAAACCGAGCGCAACCTGTCGGTGCTGAACTCGGGCGGCTATCTGGCGGTGATCATCTTCGCCTTCTGGTGTGGTTGTGTCGTCAGCGGCCTGTTGATCGACCGCATCGGCCGGCGCAAAAACATCGTACTGTTTGCCCTGTGCTGCGTCGTCACCGTGCAGTGCTATGTGTTCCTGCCGCTGAGCAATACGCAGATGCTGTTCCTCGGCTTCCCGCTGGGTTTCTTCGCGGCGGGTATTCCGGCGAGTCTCGGCGCACTGTTCAACGAGCTGTACCCGGCGGACGTGCGCGGCGCCGGTGTCGGTTTCTGCTACAACTTCGGCCGCGTGCTCTCGGCGGTGTTCCCTTTCCTGGTCGGCCATATGAGCGACTCCATGTCACTGGGTTCGGCCATCGGCATCGACGCCGGGATCGCCTATGGCGTTGCCGTGGTCGCTGCACTGTGTCTGCCGGAAACCCGTGGGCGTGTTCTCGAAGCCACACCGGCTTCGACGCCCGCCGCGGTGGGCGGGAACGAGCGCGCGCGGGCCTGATGACCTTACCTTCGAAAGATGAAAGCCATGCCTGATACCTGTTCAACGCCGATTACCGGCATCGATTGCCATGCGCACGTGTTCAGCCGTGAGCTGAACCTGGCCGCTGCGCGGCGTTATACCCCTGGCTATGACGCCACACTTGCGCAGTATCTGGACCAGTTGCAAGTCCACGGTTTAAGCCACGGAGTGTTGGTGCAGCCGAGTTTTCTCGGCACCGACAACGGCTACCTGCTGGCTGCTTTGCGGCAGGCGCCGGCGCGGTTGCGCGGCGTAGTGGTGGTGGACCGCGACATCAGCCGCCTGCAGCTCAACGACATGGCCCGGTTGGGGGTCGTGGGTGTTCGTCTGAATCTCATGGGCAAAGCCTTGCCTGACTTTGGCGATGGCACCTGGCAAGCGTTTTTCAGGCACATCGCCGAGCTGGACTGGCATGTGGAACTGCATCGCCAGGTCGAGGATTTGCCGGGTCTGCTGCGCCAGTTGCTGCCATTCGGGATCAGAATCGTCATCGACCATTTCGGCCGTGCGGATGCGCGCCTTGGCGTCGACCAGCCAGGGTTCTTACCGATGCTCGAGCTGGCGGCGAGCGGCCAGGTCTGGATGAAGGTGTCCGGTATCTACCGCCTGGCGGGGACTGCGCAACAGAACCTGCAATTCGCTCGCACGGCATTGCCCCTGCTGGAGCGCAGCCTGGGCGCACAGCGTCTGGTCTGGGGCAGCGACTGGCCGCACACCCAGCACGAAGATCGCGTGGGCTTCGCGACGGTGATGGAGCAGTTGCAAGCGCTGGAGTGTTCGCCTCAGCTGATGCGCTCGTTGCTGATCGAGTCGCCGCAAGCGCTGTTCGGAATCAACCCAAGCGCGCAATAGCGTCTACAGTGCCAGAAGCATCCATTTGCGAGAGGACGTCATGTTCAATATTCGCTTTCTCCTGGCATCGTTTACCTGCCTGACGTTGGCTGTGGGTTCAACTGCCGCACTGGCCGATCCGGGCAACGGCAAAGGGCAGGGCAACGGCAAGGGTGGCCCGTCGAACAATCACGTGCACGGGAACCAGAACGGCAAGGGCCACGGCTCCGGTTCGGACAACTCGGATCGCGCTCCGGTGATTGACCGAGGCGGCGTCCTGGGCGTTCTCGACGGTTATAGAAACTACTGGAGTCCTGCGCCTGCGCTTCCTCCCGGCATTCAGAAAAACCTGGCCCGGGGAAAACCGTTGCCGCCCGGCATCGCCAAGAAGCTGGATGGTCGCCTGGTCGGCAGGCTCCCGCACTATGACGGTTACGAATGGCAGCAAGCGGGTACCGACTTGATACTGGTCGCCATCGCTACAGGCTTGATCTACGAGATTCTCGACGGTGCCTTTGATTGACAGGTTGCAGTCGGGGCTGGCCTTCCTTGTGTGTGAAAAAGACTGAGCCCGGCAGTGTGCCGGGCTCGATCTTTATTGTCTTCGCTCTAGGTGATGCAGCAATGAAAAGCCGGGCACCGGCCTGACGTACAGGGAGCGTTTCAGCGCGAGTTCATCTCTTTCGCCGGGTGTGCCGACGACCTTTCCTTGCGCCGCCGCAACCAACTGATCAGTGCATGCACGGGATGCAGGAAGGCGACCAGCCCGCCCAGCAGCAGGATGATGAAGAGGGTAATCAGCGGGAAGC
This sequence comes from Pseudomonas sp. efr-133-TYG-5, assembly GCF_030209175.1. GTDB lineage: Bacteria > Pseudomonadota > Gammaproteobacteria > Pseudomonadales > Pseudomonadaceae > Aquipseudomonas. The sequence goes on from NZ_JARVSM010000001.1 coordinate 163,281, forward strand.
TTTCGTGCGAGAACATGGTGGGGTACTCCTGTAGTCACTATGTCGGAACCCGCAGCCTAGACGCTTGGAATCAGGTTTTCGATGAACGTATGTTCATCAGGCAATGGCTGAAATGTGCTAATGCCGAGCGCGCCGGCATGGCGTCGCGCCCGGACGATTTCAGCAAATCCCACGGGGGTGTCCCGCTCAGGTGTGAAACGGGTAGTCGACGTAACCGCGCTGATCACCGCCGAAAAAGCTGGTCGGATCCGGGGTGTTGAGCGCCAGGCCATCGTGCAGCCTGCGTGGCAGGTCAGGGTTGGCCAGGAACGGCCGGCCAAAGGCAATGATGTCTGCGCGACCCGCGTTCAGTGCCTGTTCGGCGGACTCGGCGTCATAGCCGCCAGCGAGGATCAGCACGCCGTTCCAGGTGTCGCGCAACTGGGCGATGATCGCGTCCCAGCGCGGGTCGAAGTCCTCGTCCTTGACCGTGCCGACCATCGCCGGCTCGACCAGGTGCAGGTACGCCAGGTTCCACTGATTGAGCGCGGCCACCAGGTAGCCGAACGTGGCTTGCGGTGTGTCATCGCCCATGCCCATGAAGCGTCCCATCGGCGTCAGGCGCACGCCGACGCGCTCGGCGCCGACTTCGTCAGCGACCGCCGCCACCACTTCCAGCAGAAAGCGCGCGCGATTCTCGACGCTGCCGCCGTAGCGGTCGTCGCGCTGGTTGCTGTTGCTGTTGAGAAACTGATCAAGCAGGTAACCGTTGCCGGCATGAATCTCCACACCGTCCATGCCGGCCTTCAGCGCATTGCGCGCAGCCTTGCGGTAATCCTCGACAATGGCGGCGATTTCCGCCGTTTCGAGGGCGCGCGGTACGGGCACATCGCCCCACACGCCGTTGCCGTTTTCATCGACGATAAAAGTCTTGCCGGGCACCGGCAGGGCGCTGGGGGCGACCGGCAGACCCGCGTCGGGTTGAAAGCTTGGGTGCGACACCCGACCGACATGCCACAGCTGCAGGAAGATCAGGCCGCCAGCGTCGTGCACCGCCGTGCTGACCTCGCGCCAGGCCTGCACTTGCTGCTCGCTGTAGATGCCTGGTGTCCATGCGTAACCCTGGCCCTGGCGGGAAATCTGCGTGGCTTCGCTGATGATCAGCGCGGCGCTGGCGCGTTGACGGTAATACTCGGCATTCATGGCGGTCGGGACATCGCCCGGCTGGCCGGCGCGCGAACGGGTCAACGGCGCCATCGCCACGCGATGTGCCAGTGTGTAAGGGCCCAGTGCAATGGGTTGGAACAGGCGACGGGTCATAGGTAACTCCAGAGGTCGAATCATCAGGTTCAAGTGCGGCAGCAGTGCGCCGCACGTCGTGGAGGTAACTTAACCGGGCTCGGTCGGGGTGATAATCCGTGACGGGCGCTACGCTGTTTTGCGCGCCACGCAATGGGCGCCGGTGCCCATCTGCGATGAACACCGGCGTGGCTCAGGCGGGTTGCAGGGAGCGAGTCAACGGCAGGTTCATCCAGCGCTGGCCGGTGGCATTGGCGACCGCGTTGCCGAGGGCGGCGGCCATCGGGCCCTGGACGATTTCGGCCGCGCCGAGGAAGGGCTGGCCGGGTTGGTCGAGCAAATGCACATCGACTTTTCCAGGCAATTGCGTGAAGCGCAGGATCGGGTAGCCGCTCCAGTCGTAGCTGCGAATGCCCCCGGCGTCGTAGGCGACTTTTTCGAACAGCGTCCAGCTCGCGGACTGCACGATGCCGCCTTCGACCTGGTTGCGCAGCCCATCGGGACTGACGATCTGGCCGACGTCCACCGCCGTCACCACATGATCGATGCGTATCTCGCCGGTTTGCGGATGCACCTGCAGCCTGACCGCGATGGCGCAGTAACCCATGATGTTTTTATAGCGGGCGAAGGCGAAACCGAGGCCCGCGCCGGGCTCGCTGCTTTTCTGCGGCCAGCCGCTGGCATCACGCACGCGCTCGATGACCGCCCGCGCACGCGGATCGCGCAGATGCTGCAGGCGCAACGCCACCGGGTCGATGCCGGCCCTGATCGCCAACTCATCGATACTCGCTTCGATGGCGAAGATGTTGATGTGCGCGCCGAGCGAACGCATGGCCGATGTGCGGAAGGGCATCTGGGTGACGAAATTCATGTTGATCCGCGTCGAGGCCAGGTCATACAGCGGCACTGCATTGCGATCGCCGTCGCCTTCGGGCTGGGCGATGGGCACCGAGGGTGCCGAGGCGAAGGGCCGTGCCAGCAGACGCGCCGGCAGCAGGCGACCGGCGTTGACGATTCGCTCGTTGTGCGGGGTCGTCCATAACTCGTAGGTCCAATCCTGCAAGCGGCCCTGCGTGAGGCCCGCGTCCACTTCACTGACCATGGCCGAACTGTAGGGCTCCCACAGATTTTCCTGTTCGCGCATCCACTGCAGGCGAATCGGCGTGCCGGGCAGGCGCATCGCAATCAATGCCGCATCGGCGGCAGCATCATCGGCGCCGTTGTGCCCGTAACAACCTGAACCTTCGGTGTGAATACAGCGCACGCGCTCCGGTGGCAGGTGGAGCATTTCGGCGATACCGGCGCGCAGTGGGTAGACGCCCTGCGTGTGGGTCCACACGGTAAGTACGCCGTCCTGGAACCACGCCACCGCACACGACGGGCCAATGGAGCCATGCATCAGATACTGCTTGGTCGCCCGCCCGCGAAAACGCGTGTCTGCGCCATTGCCCGGGTTGCCGTTGTTGCTGATCGGGTACGTTCGCGAGGGCAGGCGCTTGAGCAAGGCGTGGATGTCGGCGGCTTCCGGGATCGCCGCGCCGCCGCTCCATTTTGCGCTGTCGCTGGCGCTGCGCATGGCCTTGATCGCTTGCCACTCATCGCGGGCGACCACGGCCAGGTAGTTGCCGTCGCGGATCACCTTGACCACACCGGCAAGCGCCTCAATGGTCGCGCCATCGAATGCCTCCAGCGTGCAGCCCGGACGTGGCGGGCGGATCACCCGCGCATGCAACATGCCCGGCAGGCGCATGTCCTGGACGAACGCCGCGCCGCCGCTGACTTTCGCCGGAATGTCCAGGCGCGGCAGCGAATGCCCGATGAGTTTGAAGTCGTTGGCGGCCATCACGGGCGAGCGGGCCTTGGCGTATTGATGCACATCGACGCTCTGCACCGCGTCGGCGTAGCTCATGCGTTGCCCGGCCGGGCCTTCGATCACACCGTCACGCGTGCTCAGCAGCGCCGGAGCGACCTGCCAGCTGCGCGCTGCGCCGTCGATCAACATCTCGCGCACTTGTGCGGCGGCGTTGAACAGCGCGGTACCGCTGTCGAAGATGCTGTGGCTGCCGGCGGTGTAGCCTTCGTTGGGAGTCAGCGCCGTGTCGGCGCTGAGCAGGTTGATCGCCGTCGCCGGCACTTGCAGGCGCTCGGCGGCAATCTGCAGCAGCGCGGTTTTCACCCCGGTGCCCAGTTCGACCTTGCCGGTGTACACGGTGATCCCCTGCGCGTCGATGCGAATCCAGGCATCCAGATAGGGATTGGTGCGCAGGCTGCCGGGAAGGTCGGGAGCCAGCACCAGGGTGCCGAGCGTGTCGACCTCGCTGTCGGCCAGCGCCTGGCGCGCCACCGGCAACAAGGTGAACGCCATCAGTAACGCGCCACCACGCAGGAACGCCCGGCGGCCGGGATTGAAGTCAAGATCGTTGCTCATGTCAGGCTCCCTTTGCGGTCGGCGACCTGCTTGATCGCTTCGATGATGCGCAGGTGCGTGCCACAGCGGCACAGATTGCCGGCCATGTACTCGCGAATGGTTTGCTCATCCGGGTGCGGGTTGCGTTCGAGCAGCGATTGCGCGCGCATCAGCATGCCGGCGATGCAGTAGCCGCATTGCGCCGCCTGTTTGTCGATGAAGGCCGTTTGCAGCGGGCCGGGGTTTGCCGCGCTGCCCAGGCCTTCGACCGTGCGAATGCGTTTGCCTTCGAGTCCGGCGCAGGGCGTCAGGCAGGCGAATACCGGTTGGTCATCGACAATGACCGTGCAGGCGCCGCATTGGCCCAGGCCACAGCCGTACTTCGCACCGTTCAGGCCCAGATGATTGCGCAGGGCATACAGCAGCGGCATGTCCGGTTCCAGGTCCAGCGGTTGCGCTGATCCGTTGACGTTGAGGGTGATCTGGCTCATTGGCTGTCCTGGCGTAGTGCTTCAAGCGTGGAGGAAAGGTCGGTCCATGGCTGGTCGGGCCGGGCCTGATGGCGCAGATAGGCGGCGAGCGCGGCGAGTTGCGCGTGGTCGAGACTGGCGGCAAACGCCGGCATGACCGGGCCGGGTGAACCGGGTGTTGCCGGCAGACCTTCAAGCACGGTCTTGAGGAAATTGCGCGAGCTGGCGGCGTGCAGCGCCGAGGTCCGCTCCAGCGGTGGCCGCCCGTCGATCTGCCGCATCGGCGCAGCGGGACCATGACAGCCGGCGCAGGCGCTGGCGAAGAGCAGGGCGCCACTGGTTTGCGTCGCGGCATCGAGCGTTGCCGTGTTCGGCATCGTCTCGGTCACCGCCTGCGGGCCTTCGAGGCTCAGCAGGTATTCGCTGATGGCCGCGGCGTCGCTGACCGGCAATCGCGCCAGACTCAGGCTGACCGGGCGCATCGGGCCCGCCGGCGTGCCATGGCCATCGACCACCTCGGCACGCAGGTAGCCCAGCAATTGCTCGCGGCTCCATGGGTTGGCGCGCTGTCCCATGCCGACCAGCGAAGGGGCCTGCCAACCATCGACGCTGCCGCCCTGCAGGTAGTGCGCGGACTTTTCCGCGCCAATCAGGTTCAGCGGCGAATGACAGCCTGCGCAGTGCCCCGGCCCATCGACCAGATAGCGCCCGCGATTCCATGCCTCGCTGCGCTGCGTGTCGGGTTGCATTGGCTCACCGTGCAGAAACAGCAGATTCCAGAACGCTACCAACGGGCGAATGTTCATCGGGAAATTCATCCGGTTCTGCTCGGGCGGCGCCTGCACGGCAGGGCCGCTCATCAGGTAGGCGTAGGCGTCGGCGATGTCTGCATCACTCATGCGCCGATAGTGCACGTAGGGGAACGCCGGGTAGAGGAAGTGTCCATCGCGGGCGATGCCCTGACGCATCGCCCGTTCGAACGCCGGCAAAGACCATTGGCCGATACCGGTCTGGGCGTCCGGCGTGATGTTGGTACTGAACAGGGTGCCGAAGGGCGTTACCAGCGGCAGTCCGCCGGCCAGGTAGTGGCCGCCGGGGCGCGTGTGACAGACCGCGCAATCGCCGGCCTCGACCACTCGCGCGCCGCGTTGCAGCTGGGCGGTCGTGAAGCCGCTCGGGCGCTCGATCGGGGCAATCGGCGCTCGCCACATCAGCAGCACGGCGCCGATCAGGCCGATAACGCCAAGCAGCGCCACGCTGCGCCATAACGTTGAGGATTTCAGCCAGTGGCCGTTCATGAGTGTGGGCAACGCGCGGCAGACGATGGCGTGATTGATGGGATGCGAGGCATGAGAAAGCTCCTTGAGACACTCGGGGACAAGCGCCCATTCGGACTGCAGCGCCAGGTGTCCCCAGCGTAGAGAAGACGCCCGCTGCGGAGAATCACCGGCCCACGCAACAGCGCGTTGCGTCGCAAGCAACAGCCGCGACGTTGCGCGGCACGCATCACTGCGTTGCCCGTGGCACGGATTCTCTGCGGGGAGCGGCGCCCTTAGCCTTGGCCCAGGTTTTTCCAACTCAACGAGGTGTCATCATGCTCACGGGCAATCCTGCAACGACGGCCAAGGCCGAGCAGCCTGCATCACTTTCCGCCCTGATGGTCGCGTTCCTGGCGTTTTGCTGTGGCGCGGTTGTGGCCAATCTCTACTACGCGCAGCCCATCGTCGAATTGATTGCGCCACAGGTCGGCCTGTCGAGCAGCAACGCCAGCCTGATCGTGTCGCTGACGCAGTTCGGTTACGCCCTGGGCCTGTTATTGCTGGTGCCGCTGGCTGACCTGATGGAAAACCGGCGGCTGGTGGTGGGCTTCACGCTGGCGGCGAGTGTCACGCTGCTGGGCGCCGGCCTGACGCACTCACCGTCGCTGTTCCTGGTGTTGTCCCTGCTGATCGGCCTGACGTCGGTGGCGGTGCAGATCCTCGTGCCGCTGGCGGCGCACCTGGCGCCGGAAGCCAGCCGTGGCCGTGTTGTCGGCAACATCATGAGCGGCCTGCTGCTGGGGATTCTGCTGTCGCGTCCATTGTCGAGCCTGCTGGTGGACGTGTTTGGCTGGCGCGGGGTGTTTTTCAGCGCGGCGGCATTGATGGCGGTCATCGCCCTGGTCACCGCGATGGCGCTGCCGCGTCGGGTGCCGACGCATAACGCCACGTATGTCGCGTTGATCGCTTCCGTGTTCGCCCTGGCCCGGCGCTATCCGGTACTGCGGCAGCGCTCGCTGTACCAAGGCTTGTTGTTCGCCAGTTTCAGCCTGTTCTGGACCCTCGCGCCGATCGAGCTGATGCGTCATCACGGGTTCACCCAGGCGCAGGTGGCGATCTTCGCGCTGGTGGGGGCGGTGGGTGCCATCGCGGCGCCGATTGCCGGGCGCCTCGCGGATGCCGGGCATGGCCGGCGTGGCACTCTGGTCGCGTTGCTGTTGGCGCCGCTGTCGCTGTTGATCGCCGCGTTGCCGGGCAGTGGTTACGTCTGGCTGGTGGTGTGTGCGGTGCTGCTGGATTTCGCCGTGCAACTGAACATGGTGCTGGGCCAGCGTGAGGTGTACGCCCTCGATCCACACAGTCGCGCACGCCTGAATGCGGTGTACATGACCAGCATCTTCGTCGGCGGTGCCGCCGGTTCGCTGCTGGCCAGCCCGCTGTACGAGCAGTTTGGCTGGAACCTGTCGGCTGTCGCGGTGGCGTTGCTGCCGGCGCTCGCCCTGGCCCTGTTTCTGAGTCGCAAGGCCGATGAATGAGCACGGCTCCAGCACCGGCAAGCACGTCAGTACAAGACGGCGGGGAAACAGTGATGCACAATCGTCAGCGTTTCCCTTCGACCGGACCCCACTTATGGATAAGTTGCTGGCACTGAAAATGTTTGTTGAAACCGTGCGCTGCGGGGGCTACTCCTCGGCGGCACGCAAGCTCGGGATTTCGACGTCTTCGGTGACACGGCAAGTGGCGGGTCTGGAACACGAGCTGGGCGCGAGCCTGCTCAATCGTACAACGCGCAATACCAGCGTGACCGTCGCCGGCCAGACCTATTTCGAGAAGGCCGTGGCGATTCTCGACGCCATCGACGAAGCCGATGCCGTGGTCGCCGACCGTGGCAGTGACGCGCAAGGGCGGCTGCGCATCAGCGTGCCGGTGGAGTTCGGTCGCCGACTGATTGCACCGCACCTGAGCCGTTTGCTCGCGCGCCACCCGGGGCTGGAGATCAGTCTTTCGCTGAGTGATCAGGTCAGTGACCTGCTCAGCGAGCAGATCGATGTGTCGGTCCGTCTCGGCTCGACGGTGGTCAGCGAGGATATCGTCAGCAAGCGGGTCGGCGAGTTCCAGCGCTGGGTGGTAGCCAGTCCGGATTATCTGGCCCGCAGCGCGGCGCTGGACCATCCACGGGATTTGCTCGAGCACCAATGCCTGCGATTCGACTATGGCGGCACGCACCAGCACTGGACCTTCCAGAGTGACGCCGAGCCCATTCAGCTCAACGTCCAGGGGCGCCTGCAAAGCAATAACGCCGACATCCTGCGCGAAGCGGCCATCGGCGGCGGCGGGGTAACGCTGCTGGCCGACTGGCTGGTGCGCGACGATGTGGCCAGCGGCCGGTTGACGCGCTTGCTCGAGCATTACCAGGTCAATCCCGGCAGTGCCAGCAGTTGCATCAATGCGCTGTACTTGCCCAATCACCGCGGTTCCAGCCGGATCAATGTGTTTATCGATTTCCTCGTGGAAATCCTCAATCCTGCCGCGGCCACGCCTGCGGCGTAAGCCGCGTCGTCGGGTCAGGCCGTGACATTGGCCGCCGGCAGATGAACTTCACGGGCACTGCGTCCCGCCAGCCACGCCAGCACAGACGCGGCCACCAGTACCACGGCGCTGAGTTCGAAGGTGGCCTGGTAACCGCTCAGGTCAAACATCAGGCCGCCGACGATTGCGCCGCCAGCGATGGCGAGCTGGACGATGGCCACCAGCAGGCCGCCGCCGGCTTCGGCATCCTCCGGCAGTGTTTGTGCCAGCCATGTCCACCAGCCGACCGGAGCTGCCGTCGCGACCAGCCCCCAGAGGCCGAGCAGTACCGCGGTGAGCAGGGGCGAAGCGCCGAAGTTCACCAGCGCCAACGCGATAGCCGCCATCAGCAGGGGGATCACCGTCAGAGTGCGGTAGAGGCCGCTGCCGATGAACCGCTCAATCAGAAAGGTCCCGATAAAACCTGCCACTCCCAGCCCCAGCAGCATCAACGACAGTGTTGAAACGCTGACACCCGTCACGCCCTCCAGAAAGGGCCGCAAATAGGTGAACAGCATGAACTGCCCCATGAAAAACACGCTGACGGCGATCATGCCCAGCGCGACGGGCAACTGCTTCATCAAGCGCAGCACGTTGCCGCTCTTCGGCTTGGGTTCGGCCTTGAAGGACGGCAGACTGATCAACAGCCACAGGGCGGCAAGCGCGGCCACCGGCACAACACAGAAAAAGGCCCCGCGCCAGCCGATCAGCGCGCCGAGAAAGCTGCCTGCCGGCGCCGCGATCACCGTCGCCAGTGCGTTGCCGCCATTGACGATGGCCAGTGCCCGGGAGACTTGCTGCGGTGCGACCAGGCGCATGGCGGTCGCCGCCGACAATGACCAGAAACCGCCGATGGCGATGCCGATCAGCGCGCGTCCGAACATGAATGAAGGGTAGCCAGGCGCGAACGCGACGAGGGTGCCGGAGACCACCATCAGCAGCGTCAGCGACAGCAGCAGTTTCTTGCGTTCGATGCGCGCAGCGAGCGCCGCAATCAGCAGGCTAGTGATCAAGGCAAATGCCCCGGAGACCGAAATGCCCTGACCTGCCTGGCCTTCGCTGATATGCAGCTCGGCCGCGATGGGGGTGAGCAGGCTGACGGGCATGAACTCCGATGCAACCAGGGCGAATGCGGCCAACGACATGGCCAGCACGGCGCTCCAGCCGCGTTTTTCTGCAGAAAGAACAGTCATGGCAACTACCTGTGAGGCGAATAGCGAGTGGGTGTGGTGCGCAGGGGGTGAAGCGTTTGTCGCGGGGCAGACGGCGCCGAAGGTTTTGCCTCCGGCGCTGGCAAAGCAGTCGATCTATTCTCGCGAACGATCGGCTTTTGCCCTAGTTCAATCCTCCTGAATGATTGCCTGATCCTCCGAGGATGCACGGCTATCAGCAGTCAACGCCTGCACAACGCGAGCAGCAGGCGCGCCTGCCGCCGATCACTGCGGTCGGCAAAAGGCAGGCGTTGCAGCCACTGCTTGTTATTGTCGCGTTGCCGCCAAACAGATCATGGTCGACGGCATGCTCGTGACGACTGGCGCGGGGCAGGAATAGAACAGTCTGGTGCAAAACGCTCACAATCATCTGGCGAGTCAGGCCTACGACAGCGCCGTCACGCGGATGAGCGAGCATGCCTACATGCCGATGCTGCAAACCGCGGAATGGGTAGCGCGGCGTTATGAGATCAGTCGGTGCGCGCAGGATGCGTACGCGCTGCAGTCTCAGCAGCGCACAGCGGCCGCTCAGGCGGCTGGCCTGTTCGCCGATAAAGTCGTGCCGGTGACCACGCGCAAGCGGGTGGTCGACAAGGCGAGCGGGGCGGTCAGCTATGAGGAGGTCACGCTGACTCAGGATGAAGGCAATCGACCCGCGACGGTAATCGCGGACCTGCAACGGCTCCAGCCCGTCATCGACGGCGGTAGTGTCACCGCCGGCAATGCCAGCCAGCTATCGGACGGCGCCAGTGCGTGCGTATTGGTCGAGGACAGCCTGGCGGCGCGTTTGGCAAGTGCGCCGCTGGGACTCTATCGCGGCATCGTAGTTGCCGGCGTGGCACCCGAGGAAATGGGCCTGGGACCGCTTTTGGCGGTTCCAAAGCTGTTGCGTCAGCAGGGTTTGAGTGTCGATGACATCGGCTTGTGGGAGATAAACGAGGCGTTTGCCTGCCAGGTCTTGTATTGCGCCGAACGATTGGGAATCGACCCCGCACGGTTGAACGTCAACGGCGGTGCAATTGCCATCGGCCATCCTTACGGGATGAGCGGGGCGCGCATGGTCGGCCACGCCTTGCTGGAAGGCAGAAGGCGCGGGGTCAAATACGTCGTGGTCTCAATGTGTGTGGGAGGAGGGATGGGCGCCGCGGGGTTGTTCGAAGTCATTCAATAGAATGCCGCTGACGGAAAAATCTTCAATTGATTGCGCCGCTTTCCGACCGCCAGATAAGACAAAGCCCTGAGTGATCAGGGCTTTTTCGTACATGAGATGGCGAAAGCGCTGGGGACGGCTGATGGAATTGCCCAGCCAGGGTAGCCTTGGCAGCCAGGACAGACAGACGCTCTTTCTGCATTCAAGGAGATACATGCCCAATGGTGAAGCCGGTTTTTTTCGGACTGCTTGCGTTTTTCGTGATTTTGGCGCTGTTCGCGATTGTGATAGGCAGCCACACCCCAGCTGGAGCTATGGCTGTTGGCGAGCCGGGATGGCGAGAACAGCATGACCAACTGATCGCAATTTCCACGGTCAAGCTGCTTACAGTAGCGGGTTGGTTCGTGTCTTCGCTCTGCGGCGGGTTGGTCGCTGGTCTTCTCGCTGGTGGCCGATGCTTGCGAGCATCGGCCTACCTGGGCGGCATCATCATTTTGCTCTGGGCGGTACCGAGCTCCATCATTCTTGGCGCCGCTATCGGTTGGGTACATATGGCCTCAATAGCCGCAGTAATTGTCGGATCGACTACAGGCGGTGTGCTTGCGAGGTACTTTCGCAAAGCGTAACCACACCACATGTCCTGGACTCGCCAAAGCGTGGCGTGACTTCACTGGTCAGCTTTCGCTGAGCATCATGCTGAGTCGAGTTTGGCAACAGTAGCAGCGTGATGAAGATGATTGCGTGAAGTGGGCGGTTCATTATCGATTTCCTGTAGTGGGGAGAACTCGATACCCATTATCTGGATCGATAAGAACCGTTCCACTCAACCCATGCACTTTACTCATCGCCCATGGACGCATTGACGGCGACGGCGGGAATTGGCCGTGTAGCCCAGTACTACTCTCAGGGTTCCCAAGCCAACAGGCAATCACGCCTCTGCCGTCGTAACACTCAGGCCCGACAAGATAGCCGAGCGCTGCAATCAATAATGTGAGAACGATGATCCGCTTCATGGTTTGCTCCAGATAAGGTGGAGTAACCAGTGAGCCATGAGAGAAAAATCTTTTGGGCTCAATCTGACCCTGTTACGGGGTCGGACTAGGGATGTCCCGATCAATTGCGCCATTGGATTTGTCGGTGGCCGTTTATGTTCAGCCGACTCGTGAGGTCTAGGACAGGCTCCGCAGGGAGATACACGCCGGGCCCGGTAAGCGCATGCCCCGTCTAGTTGGAATGCAGGCATCAGGGGCCGGCGGTGGAATGTTATTCCGAGCCGCCGGCAATGAGCGTGGTCATTCTACGATGCAGATCCAGCGGTGGTTGTGCCTGTAGGGCGCGCGAGTGAAATGCACATCTGCCACCAGATTCATGCCTCGCTCCTGGAGCGCTTCGGTCAGTTGTACGAGTGTCTCTGCCTGGATAGTCATTGCTGTCACCTCGTCAGATTTACTGCGTTCATCATTCTTGACCGAGGAGGCAGGTCGCTAATTCATTTTTTCTACTTGGGCGATTGGCTCGATACGCACCGCAGAGCCGGTGGTCGAAAAATTGCGAGAAGGTGAAAGTCAGCCAGATGGCCGCAATGTGATCCTGTTTTTTTTATTGGATCTGAGGCTGTTTTTACCGACTCAACGCTCTATAGAGTGCTTGTCCGAGGCACTAGTGGACAGTGATCGACCGCCATTATTTCTGGCTCTCTGAAGACCGGACGACTCGAGAGTCTTCAGGAATCACCATGAATACCCGTCCGAGCTTTGCCAGCAAGACTGTCCCCGAGTCGCAACGTGACATTCTCGGCATGATCGCGACCGACCAGCATCTGGGCGACGTACTCTGTGCCATCTGCCGGATGCTCGACACACAATCCCCCGAAACCCTCTGCTCTATCCTGCTCACGGATGCCGAGGGTAAACACTTGCTCAATGGCGCAGCACCTGGCCTGCCGCTCGAATACAGCGACGCGATCGATGGCATGGCCATTGGCCCGCAAGCAGGAACCTGCGGCACCGCAGCGTTCCGACGTGAGCTTGTGGTCACCGAAGACATCGCCCAGGACCCGAATTGGGAGCATTTCCGCAGCCTGGCGCTGGGACATAACCTGCGTTCCTGTTGGTCAGTGCCTTTGCTCTCCCATCAAGGAACCGTGTTGGGTACATTTGCCCTGTATAAGAATCGCGCCCACGTGCCGGACGAGACGCAGATCCACCAACTGGCCATTGCCGCCCAACTGGCGGTCATTGCGATCCGCCATGAACGTGACGGCCGGCGACTGGAGGAAAGCGAACAACGTTTCCGCTCATTGTTCACCTATAATCCCAACCCGGTGTTCGCCCTCGATCTGGCCGGCAACATCCAGAGCGTGAATCCTGCAGGCCTGAAGCTCAAGCCGCACACGGCGACCAATTTCATTGGTCATCACTTTTCCCATCTGGTGCTCGCTGAAGACCTGCAACGGGTCAGTCAGCATTTTTGCGCAGCCCGCGCCGGAGCGCCTCAGCGTTTCGAGGCACAGCTGCGCGACGAAAGTGGGCAACTGTTGACCATGGATATTTCCAACCTGCCCATCATGGTCAACGGAGAGATCGTCGGTGTATTTGGCATTGCCCGGGACATCAGCGAGCAGAAACATTTCGAGCGCCAGTTGAGCTTCAATGCCAGTCATGACCGGCTGACCGGGTTGCTTAACCGTGTTTCGCTTGAAGAGCGGCTGATTCTGGATTGCCACATCAGTCGTCGGCGCAAGCGTCGTCTGGCGGTAATGTGCATTGATCTGGATGGATTCAAATCCATCAACGATTCGATCGGGCATTACTTCGGCGATCAGGTGCTGATCGAAGTGGCGCAACGTATGACCCAGCAGGTGCGCCCCGGGGACACCATTGTGCGCATGGGCGGTGACGAATTCATCGTGTTGCTGCCGGACCTGCTGCGTGATGAGGACGTTGTACCGGTGGCCGAGCGCCTGATGGCCAGCATTGCCAGACCCTACTGCATCCAGGGCATTGACCTGCATGTGAGTGCAAGTATCGGCATCACACTGAGCGATGGTCATATCGAGCAGCCGATGCAACTGATCCAGCAAGCTGACATGGCCATGTACAAAGCCAAGCAACAAGGGCGCAACAACTTTCAGTGGTACACCCGCGACCTCAATCAGCGTGTCTGCGAGCACGCGAGCCTGCGTAACGACCTGCAAAAGGCGATCGAAACCCAGGCGTTCCAGCTGCATTATCAACCGCAGATGGACGCGCGCACGGGGCGGGTGGTCGGGATCGAAGCGCTGCTGCGCTGGGAGCATCCTGAAAAAGGATTTATCTCGCCCGCAGTGTTTGTGCCGGTGGCAGAGGACAGTGGGCAGATCATCCCGCTGAGCCTTTGGGTGCTCGATACGGCCTGCGCTCAATTGCGCCTGCTGGGCGAGCAGGGTATGAGGGGTATTTCGATGGCGGTGAATATTTCGCCGATGCATTTTCAGCGTGGACGGTTCGTCGAGTCTATCCAGACAGTGCTGAGCAAGCACGGCCTAAGCGCCGGCCAGTTGGAACTGGAGATTACCGAGTCGCTTTTGCTGCATAACGTTGAACAGGCGATCGACACGTTACACCGGCTCAAGGCACTCGGAGTGTGCATTGCGCTGGATGATTTCGGCACCGGTTTTTCCAGCCTCAGTTACCTCAAGCGTTTGCCCATCGACAAGATCAAGATCGACCGCTCCTTCATCCAGGAAATTGCCACCGACCGTCACGATGCAGCAATCACCCAAGGCATTATTTCGATGGCCCATCACCTTGGCCTGACGGTGGTCGCCGAAGGTGTGGAAACCACCTCGCAAGTGGATTTTCTCAAGGGCATTGGCTGCGATATTTTTCAGGGGTATTACTTTGCCAAACCGATGCCCTTTGCCGAGCTCGAAGCTTTCTTGAGCCATCAGGCTTCTGCATCGCTGACCGGCAAGACTGTCGGGATCCACTGCTGAAAATCAGACGTTAAGGTAAATTTTCAGACTCCAACGCAGAACTCCCTCTCCCCAGGCAAGGCGCTTCCTGCGCCTTTCTCACACACTCGGCTCTAACGCTATCGCGCTGCATAACAACAAGAGCCGCGAAAAAATGACTAGTTTCCAACCTGCTACCGAAAATCAGACCGGCCACATCGGCGCCCGTCAGGCCCGTGTCGAGGACGCCGCATTGTTGCGCGGTCTCGGCTGCTATGCCGATGACGCTGCGATCCCTCCGGGAACGCTGCACGCGGCGATCATCCGTTCACCCCACGCTCATGCGCGGATCACCTCGGTGGACTTTTCCAAAGCGCTGCTGATGAAAGGCGTGCACGGCGTACTGGTCGGCGAAGACGTCAAACGCTGGGCGCTGCCGTTTCCGGTGGGTGTGCGTCAGCCGATGGAGCACTGGTGCGTCGCCGTGGACAAGGTGCGCTATGTCGGAGAGCCGGTGGCCGTGGTGATCGCTGACAACCGCTATCTGGCGGAGGACGCCATCGAGGGGGTGCGCGTTGAGTACGAGCCGCTGCCCCCGGTCATCGATCCTGAACTGGCCACTGCCGAGCAGGCGCCGATCCTGCACGAAGCCGTCGGCAGCAACGTGGTCAACGAACGGCGCTTTCGTTATGGCGAGCCGGAGCAGGCGTTCGAGCAGGCGCCGCACAAAGTCTCGCTCAAAGTGAAGTTTCCGCGCAGTTCCTGCACACCCATCGAATGCTATGTAGTGCTCGCTCAGTACGAGCGCGCCACCGGCATTTATGACGTGCTAGCCAATTTTCAGGGCCCCTATGCGTTGCACACGGTCATGGCCCGGGCACTGAATGTGCCCGGCAACCGCTTGCGTTTGCGCACACCGAAAGATTCCGGCGGCAGCTTTGGCATCAAGCAAGGGGTTTTCCCTTACGTGGTGATGATGGGTCTGGCGTCACGCAAGGTCGGCGCACCGGTGAAGTGGGTCGAGGACCGTCTGGAACATTTGCAGGGGGCTTCCTCGGCGACCAATCGGGTGACCGAAATTGAAGCGGCGGTGGAAGCGGATGGCCGCATCACCGCTTTGCGTTATGACCAGATCGACGATTGTGGTGCCTACCTGAGAGCGCCTGAACCGGCGACGTTCTACCGCATGCACGGCAACCTGACGGGCGCCTACGCGATCCGCAATTTGCAAGTGCGCAACCGAGTGGTGCTGACCAACAAAACCCCTTCCGGCCTGAACCGTGGTTTTGGTGGCCCACAGGTGTATTTCGCCCTGGAGCGTCTGCTGCAACACATCGCCGTGCAGTTGAAGCTTGATCCGTTGGACGTGATCCGCCGCAACCTGGTGCCGGCCGATGCCTTCCCTTATCGCGCGGCCGCCGGTGCGTTGCTCGATTCCGGCAATTACCAGGCAGGCATTGCCTTGGCGGCGGCTGACGGTGGACTCGACGAGTTGCTAAAACGTCGTGATCAGGCGCGTGCCGAAGGCCGGATCTACGGCATCGGTTATGCCGCCGTCATCGAGCCTTCGATTTCCAACATGGGATACATCACCACCGCGATGACACCCGAAGAGCGGCGCAAGGCCGGTCCGAAAAACGGCGCTGTCGCAACCGCCACCATCAACGTCGGCCCGTTGGGTGACGTCAGTGTGCACGTGTCCTCGGCACCGCAAGGGCAGGGCCATCAAACCACCGTCGCTCAGGTCGTCGCGGAAGTGCTTGGGGTTGCGCTGGAATCCATCGTGGTCAACGTCGAGCTGGACACCCAGAAGGACGCCTGGTCGATTGCCTCGGGCAACTATTCCAGCCGCTTCGCCGGCGCTGTGGCCGGTGCCGTCTACAAGGCGGCGCTGAAGATCCGCGATCGCCTCGCCGCGATTGCCGCCGAGCAATTGCAGGCCAGTCCCGAAGATATTGGTTTCGCCGGTGGCAAGATTTTTGTGGTCAATGGCGGGGCGGTGGCGCCATTCCATCGGATTGCTGGTGCGACCCACTGGTCGCCGGGCCTGCTGCCGGAAGGTGAAAGTGGCGGACTGCGCGAAACCGCCTTCTGGAGCCCGCCGCAATTGGTGGCCCCGGACGACCAGGATCAGGTCAACAGCTCGCTGTGCTACGGCTTTGTCTTCGACATCTGTGGTCTGGAAATCGACCGCATGACCGGCGAGATCCACATCGATCGCTACATCACCTGCCATGACGCCGGCCGCCTGCTCAACCCGGCGCTGGTCGATGGCCAGATTCGTGGTGGCTTCACCCAGGGCCTGGGCGCGGCGCTGATGGAAGAGTTCGCCTATGGCGAGGACGGCAGCTTCCTCTCCGGGACCTTCGCCGATTATCTGGTGCCGACCGCACCGGAAGTGATCGAACCTGTGATTTTGCACATGGAAACGCCATCGCCATTCACCCCACTGGGCGCCAAGGGTGTGGGCGAGGGCAACAATATGAGCACGCCGGTGTGCATCGCCAACGCGGTGGCCGACGCCCTTGGCCGCTCGGACATCCGTCTGCCACTGACGCCATCGAGAGTACGCACGCTCATCGGGATCGACGAGCCGCCACGGCCCGCCGGTATGGAGCCCGATGAAAACCTGGACACGGCCGCTGCCGGTGGACCGGCACTGCGGGCCAACGACTCGGTGGTGATTCCTGCTGCGCCGCAACAGGTCTTCGAGACCTTGCTCGACCCGCAGACGCTGGCGGCAATCATTCCCGGTTGCCACGACCTCGTGCTTGAAGGCGAAAACCGTTACCGCGCAGACGTCACCGTCGGCGTCGGCATGATCCGTGCGCGCTTCGAGGCCAAGGTTGCCCTGAGTGATCTGGACCCGCCGCATTCATTGCGTCTATCCGGTTCCGGCAGCAGCTCGATGGGTTCGGCCCAGGGTCAGGCCAAGGTGCGTTTCGTCCAACTGGAAAATGGCCACACACGTCTGGAATACCAATACCAGGTGGCGGTCAGCGGCAAAGTCGCTGCGGTCGGCGGCCGAATGTTGCAAGGGGCCTCGAAAGTGATCATCGGACAAATCTTTACTCGCCTGTCGCAACGGGTCAGCGGCCAAGCCATCTCCACCGGCTGGTGGGCGCGACTGCGGGCCTCGCTTGGCGCGCTGTTTGGCAAGGGAGGTGCGCAATGAAACCGGCTGCTTTCGATTACGTTCGGGCTGACACCCGTCGTCAGGTGGTTGAGTTGCTCGCCGAGTACGGCCAGGACGCTCGCATCATCGCCGGTGGCCAATCGCTGATGGCGGTGCTGAACATGCGCCTGGCTCAACCCAAGTTGCTGATCGACATCAATCATGTGGCTGAACTGGCCTATATCGAACTGCGCAAGGATTGCCTGGCGGTAGGTGCCGGGGTACGACAGGCGCAGTTGCTGGCGCGTTCGACCCTGATGGACGAGGTGCCTTTATTGGCACTGGCGATGCCCTGGATCGGTCACTTCCAGACGCGTAATCGCGGCACAGTCTGCGGTTCGGTGGCTCACGCCGACCCCAGCGCCGAGTTGCCGCTGTGCCTGGTGACGCTGGGTGGCGACATCGTTCTGGAGTCGAAAAAAGGCAAGCGCATCGTCAAGGCTGCCGACTTCTTCCAAGGCATTCTCACCACCGACAAGCGTCCAGATGAACTGGTCGTCGAGGTGCGTTTTCCACTCAAGCGCGAGGGCATCACCTATCGCTTCCGCGAAATCGCCATGCGCCACGGCGACTTTGCAATTGTCTCCCTGGCCGCGGCCATCGGCGCGGACCAGGTCGAACTCGGCATCGGCGGGGTCGCTGACCGTCCGCAACGTCGCAGTCTGCCTCGTGGTGCGGCGCTGCCGGACGCGCTCAATCAAACCGCCTGGTCGCTCGATGCACAAGACGACGTGCAGGCCAGCGCTGCCTATCGCCGCCAACTAATTCGCGAGCTGGGTCATCAGCTGATCGAAGGAGTCTGAACATGCGTGTAACTGCCGACCAAACCTTTCCGATTCGCCTGGAACTCAATGGCCGCTCCCGCGAAGCCCTGGCTGAACCGCGAACCCAACTCTGCGACTTCCTGCGCCACGACCTCGGTGCCACCGGTGTCCATGTCGGATGCGAACACGGTGTCTGCGGTGCCTGCACGGTGCTGGTGGACGGAGTCGCGATGCGTTCCTGCCTGATGCTCGCGGTACAGGGGCACGAGCGGCGTATCGAGACCGTCGAGTCCTTGGCCGACGACGACACACTGAGCGACCTGCAACAAGCCTTTCGCCGTCATCACGCCTTGCAGTGCGGCTTTTGCACTGCGGGCATTCTCATGTCCTGCGTGGATTTCCTGGAACGGGTACCCAACCCGGACGAGACCCAGGTACGCGACATGCTTTCGGGGCATCTATGTCGCTGCACGGGCTACACCGGCATCGTCCAAGCCGTGCTCGAAGTCGCTGCCCAGCGCCAAACGAACGAAGGGGTATAACAACAATGTTCGATCTCGGACGCAGTTTCCTCGCTGCCGTTGAACGCCGGCCGCACGCCGTGGCGGTCAGTGACGGTGCGTTGAAGAAAACCTATGAAGACTGGTTCGTCGATATCCAGAGTGCCGCTTGGGGCTTGCAATGCCTTGGGCTGCAACGCGGTGATCGACTGCTGGTAGCGATGCAAAACCGCTGGCAGATGGCAACCCTGCATTGGGCCTGTCAGTTTACGGGCATCGTCATGACCCCGTTGAACTGGCGTTCGACCGCCGATGAACTGGACTACTGCATCGAAGATGCGCAAATCCGTGCAGTGGCTTACGACGATGCTACCGTGACCGCCGTGGCCGGTTGCAGTGCCGCCACAAGGCTGCCACGGATCGCCACCGGTCTGCGTGCTGCCAACACCGACCTGAGTTTCGAGGAACTGTGTTCGCAGACCCCCTCCGGCATCATTTTGCAGGCCGACGCCGAAGATTTTTCACTGCTGCTGTACACCTCCGGAACCACCAGCAAGCCCAAGGGCGTGCCCCGTCGGCACCGTTGCGAACGTGCCGCGGCGGTGGCCCACGTCGCGCAAAACCTCTACCGCCAGAGCGAATGTACGCTGGGTGTCATGCCGCTTTACCACACCATGGGCGTGCGTTCGCTGCTCTCCATGGCGCTGATCGACGGACATTTCGTCTGTGTGCCGAAGTTCGACGTGGAAGCCACGCTGCAGGCCATCGAACGGGAAAAGGTCAGCAACCTGTACCTGGTGCCGACGCTCTACCACATGCTTATCGAGCACCCGGCCTTTGCCCGCGAGCGAGTCGCCAGTGTGGAGAAAATCGGCTTTGCGGGTGCGCCGATGAGCGACGGCTTGATGCGTCGCGTCGAGCAGGCGTTCCAGCCGCAGTTATTCGTCAATCATTACGGCAGCTCGGAGATCTACACCTTCACCATCGACCAGCAAGCCAGCCGCAAACCCGGTTCGTCAGGGCGCAGTGCAATGAACCAGCGCGTGCGCGTGGTGCCGATCGATGCTGAAACGCCGGACGTGCAGGTCAACCCAATGGAGGAGGGCCAGATCATCGCCGACCTGGCGAGTGACGAGGCGTTCGAAGGCTACCTGAACCGCCCCGAAGCGACCGCCAAGGCCTTGCGTGATGGATGGTATTTCACCGGTGACATCGGCTACTTCGATCTGGAGGGTGATCTGTTCGTCACGGGGCGTGTCGATGACTTGATCATCACCGGCGGCGAAAACGTCAGCCCGGCGGAAATCGAAAACATGCTCTCTCTGCACCCGGCAGTGGAAGAAGTGGTGGTGGTCGGTCTGCCTGACGAGCAGTGGGGCAAGATCATTGCCGCGTTTATCAAGCTGCGCGCCGAGGTCTCGGAAGACGACCTCGATGCCCATTGCATCGCTTCGGGCCTGGCCAAATTCAAGCGGCCACGGCGTTACCAGTTCATCGATCAGATTCCAAAATCTCCAGTCGGCAAGGTTCTGCGGCGTGTGCTGCTGGCCCAATTCCAGGAACAGGCCTTGAAGGCCATCAGCTAATCATCCAGAGGACACTCTCATGCAACAACAAGCGATCCAGCAATTTCTCGACACTCAGTTCGATGGCTTCCAGGTTGAAGTCGATGTGTCCCGCGAGCGCGCCGACATCATCCTCAACAGGGCACCGTTGAACGTCATTTCCATGGGGCAGCGCGATCAATTGCGCCTGGTCTTCGAAGCCCTCGATGCACACAAAGACGTGCGCGTCATCGTGCTGCGCTCGGTGGGTGAACACTTCTCCAGCGGCGGCGACATCAAGGGCTTTCTCGAAGCATCGCCGGAGCACGTTTCGAAGCTGGCCTGGAATGTCGCGGCACCGGCACGTTGCGAAAAACCGGTGATCGTTGCCAACCGTGGCTACACCTTCGGCGTCGGTTTCGAACTGTCCCTGGCCTGCGATTTCCGCATTGCTTCACAAACCACTCGCTACGCCTTGCCTGAGCAGAACCTGGGGCAGATACCGGGCTCGGGTGGCTCCGCACGCCTGCAGAAAATCATCGGCATCACCCGCACCAAGCACATGGTGATGCGCGCCAAACGCATTACCGGCGACCAGGCCTACGCCTGGGGTATCGCGACCGAGGTCGTGCCGGATACCGAACTGGAAAGCACCGTCGACGCGTTGGTCGATGAACTGCGGCGCTTCTCGCCGTTGGCTCAGCGCACGGCGAAAAAACTGATCAACGACAACGAAGATGCGCCGCTGACCGTCGCGATCGAAATGGAAGGTCACTGCTATAGCCGTCTGCGTAGCTCCAAGGACTTCAAGGAAGGCGTCGAAGCGTTTCACAGCAAGCGTGAAGCCGTGTTTATCGGCGAGTAAATCGTACCGGCGAACAGGCCCGGGAGTATGTTGGTAACGGCGTACGCCTTACGGAGCAGGGCCTGCCGCCCCTTCAATGCAACTGAAAGGGCACATCAAGGTTTCACCGCTGACCTGCTGATTACTCGCAACCCGTGCACCGGGATGCAGAACGTTCGATCACCGTTTGTGTGAGGCAACCATGACTACGACAACAACAATAACTGCATCACCCTCCAGCGCCGCTTGCGATACACCACAGATTCCACCGGGCAAGGCCTTGCTCGCGGCATTTGCCTCGACATTCGGCTGGGCGCTGGATTTGTTCGACCTGTTCATTCTGCTCTACGTGGCGCCCATCATCGGCCGCCTGTTCTTCCCCTCGGACACCCCGACCCTGTCGCTGGCCGCGGTATATGCCTCGTTCGCCGTGGCCTTGCTGGTGCGTCCGCTGGGCTCGGCGATCTTCGGCGCGTATGCCGATAAACACGGCCGCAAGCGTGCGTTGATGGTGTCGATGGTCGGCGTCGGTATTTTCACGGCACTGTTTGGCGCGTTGCCGACCATTCATCAGGTCGGCATATTGGCCCCGATACTGTTTTTGGTCTTGCGGGTGATACAGGGCATTTTCGTGGGCGGCATCGTTGCCTCCACTCACACCATCGGCACCGAATCCATCTCGCCGCGCTATCGCGGCTTGATGTCCGGGTTGATCGGTGGTGCCGGCGCCGGTATGGGCGCGCTGTTGGCGTCATTCACTTATCTGGTGTTGTCGGAGATCTTTCCCGGGGAAGAATTTGACGTCTGGGGCTGGCGCTTCATGTTCTTCTGCGGCCTGCTAAGCACGTTTTTCGGTCTGGTGATGTTCCGTTACCTGGAAGAGACCCCGGTCTGGCAGCAACTGCAACAAGCGCGCAAAACCAAGGGGCCGGCGGTAGTTGTCGTGTCGCCGCTCAAGCGTCTGTTCGGTCGCGAGTACCGCGGCGTGATGCTGGTCAACCTGCTGATTACGTTCGGAGGCGGTGCCACGTATTACCTGGCCTGCGGTTATCTGCCGACGTTGCTCAACGTGGTCGCCAAAGTGCCTCATGCGCAGACTTCGCAGATGCTCATGTACGGGTCGGTGGCAACCATTGTCGGAGCACTGGCCTTCGGTTACCTGAGCGACCTGATCGGTCGCAAGAAGACCTTCATGCTGCTGGGTGTGATCAACCTGGTGAGCCTGCCGATGATGTTTCTGGGTGTCGCCGAATCGGGTTCGCTGACCCGTACTGCGCTGTATTGCGTGGGTATAGGCTTCATAGGTGGGGCGATCATCGCGCCGATTCTGATCTTCCTCAACGAACGCTTTGCCACCGAGCTGCGAGCCAGCGGCACCGGATTGTCCTGGAACAACGGTTTCGCCCTCGGCGGAACCATGCCGACCTTTGTGTCCCTGGTCAGCGGCAGCCCGGCGCAGATCCCCATGGTGTTGGCGATGTTCGCCGTCGGTCTGTCGGTGATCTACCTGATCGGCAGCGTGGTGATTCCAGAAACCCAAGGCAATTTCAAGTAAAGGCGGGGAGGCGCTTCAGGAATTCGCAGATCAGCTGCAAGGTCTGCTCGGTCGCTTCGGTCTGGGGAAAGTGCCGACAGTTATCCAGCAACACACAGCGGCACGGTCCAGCGACCTGTCGCTGGATGACCACCAGTTGCTCGGGCGTGGCGTAGTGGTCTTCGCGACCCTGAATGACCAGCAACGGCTTTTCGATATAAGCCAACTGCGCTTCGAGATCATCCAAGGAAAAGTCAGGGTGCAACCAACTGTCGCTCCAACCGTGAAAAGCGCCATCGACATTTGTCCCATGGTGGCGTGCCAGGCGCTCGCGCAACTCGCCCTGATGCCAGGCCTCGGTGGTGTGGCGAATGCCATCGAGGCTCTCGGCCTCGACAATCACGTGAGGCGCCAGTGCGATGCTGCCCAACACGCGTGGATCGTTGGTGGCGGCATAGGCAAGGACGATGGATGCGCCGTCACTGTGACCGAGCAAGACCACCTGCGGCAGTTGCAAGGCATCGAGCAATTGCCGCAGTTCCCGAGGGCCGTCGCTGCTCAGGTAGTTCAGCGGACGCGGCAGGGTTACCGGGCTCGATTGCCCATAACCCTGACGGCTGTAAGTGACCACACCGTAACCGCTGGCCTGGGCCAGGCGCAGGGGGAAGTCTTTCCATTGGTCGGCGCTGCCGAGGCCTTCGTGCAACAGCACCAGTGTCGGTCGCGATGGGTCAGCCGGAGGCAGTTGGCGATGTTCCAGGCGCAGCGCCCCGAGTTGCAAATACTGTTGTGGCGACATGTTGAATCAACGATTGAACAGGATTGCTCGCAGGTTACCGTAAACGTAACCCTGCATGCAGCACCACGCTTTGCTTGAGGTACAGAAAATATGCGTCATCTCGATGTTCAGGTGATCGACCAGGCACTGCAATGGGCTCGCACCGGTCAGGCCCAGTGGCTATGTACGGTGCTCTCCACCTATGGCTCGGCACCGCGTGCGCCGGGTGCGATGCTGGTGACCAATGGCACAGGCGAACACGTCGGCTCGCTGTCGGGTGGCTGCGTCGAAGAGGAGTTTCTCGAAAGCCTGACGCGCGGTGAGTTACGCGAACCGGCGCAGATCGTCAGTTACGGCGACAGCGTCGAGCAACGCCACCGCCTGCGATTGCCCTGTGGCGGCGTGCTGATCGTGCTGGTCGAGCACCGCGCTGCCAGTCTCGAATGGATCGCCCACCTGGAGAGTCTGCAAGCAGCGTTGCTGGGTCAGCGTCGTCTGCTGCGTCACGTCGAGCTGAGCAGTGGTGCCTTGCGCCTGGACCCGGACACCGGACACGGCTGCGAGCGGGTGCAAGTCGTCGACGAAAGCGTGCGCATCAGCGTCGGCCCGGCGTTACGACTGATTCTGGCGGGGCTCTCGCCGGTCGCCGAATTCTGCGCCAGTTTTGCCCGCGCCATCGGCTGCGAAGTCATCGCCTGCGATCCCCGGGAAGAGATGCTGCAAGTACAACTAGAAGGTGTGGAGACGCAACGCGTGCTGCCCTCGATGTTCATTGCCGCCGGAGGTTGCCACGCGGCGACCGCGGTGGTGGCGCTGACTCACGATCCGCGAATCGATGACCTGGCGCTGATGGAAGCGGTGCACACGCCGGCGTTTTACATCGGCGCCATGGGATCTCAGGCAACGTCGGCCAAGCGCGCTGAGCGGCTGAAACGCATCGGTGGTCTGACGGATGAACAGATCGCCCGTTTACACATGCCCATCGGCCTCGATCTGGGCAGCAAGGCCCCGGCGGAAATCGCTCTGGCGGTGGTGGCCGATATCCTGCGCGTTTATCACGGCAAAGAACGCCATGCCTTGTAAGGCGGTTTTTCCGACGAACGTGGGGGCTGCGAAAGTCGAGGTAGACGCTCGGTCATTCGCGCGCGATAGTGGCCAGCCAAGTGTTGCTGAACCATGGACCGATCGACGCGCTTGTGAAATAGATAAGCGCCCCGATGATATGCATTGAGGCCGATAACGATATCGCTTCAAGCGAGCGGAGGAATCTGATGTCGATTGCCCAACGGGTTTTCCACGGCAGGTTTGGCCGGGTCGCCTTGCTGAATATGGATCATTCGCTGGTCACCCATACCCATTCCGAATGCCATGTGCTGGTCAAAGTGTCCGGCGAGGACACTTACTTCAGCGTTAACGGTCGGCGGGTTCCGCTCAGTGATCGCACGGCGGTGCTGGTCAACGCCTGGGAGCCGCATTTCTACGACCCGCAGCCGGGTGCGGGTGCCACCGTCATCCTGGCGCTCTACATCGAGCCCGCCTGGCTGGCCACTGCCCAGCAGTCGCTGGCGCTCAGCGGTCGGCCGGACTTTTTTGCCCAATCATGCATCGAGCTGTCGAGTCGAAATCGCACCCTGGCTGACATCCTGGTCGCCGAAGCGCATGGTTGTGGGATCGTGCCGAAAGAGCGCTTGGAGTTCATGCTGTTCGACTTCCTGATCGAACTGATCGAGGACTTTTCCAGCTGGCGGCATTTGTCGCTGCTGGGTGCGCCGAACTCAAATGAGTTTCGGGACGCGCGCGTGCGCCGTGGCACCGCCTGGTTGCTTGAGCACCTCGATGATCCGAACCCGATCGACAACGCCGCGCGGGCTTGTGGTCTGTCTCGGGCACACTTCTTTGCGCTGTTCAAGAAAGACACCGGCATGACGCCGACCCTTTTGCTGAACGACGCGCGCATGCGCCGCGCTTTTGCCTGGCTTGAGCGTGAGCGCAGTGGAACGCTGGGTCTTTTGTCGGAGAACCTCGGGTTCTCCGAGCAAGGTCATTTCACACGGTTTTTCCGTCAGCACATCGGAGCTTCGCCCAGCCAGTATCGGCGTGTAGTGGATAGTTACGCGGCGGTTTGAATCGAGAGGAGGGCGGGGTATCGAGTAATACTCCCGCTGATGAATAATCAGACTGTCATCTTTCAACTGGCGGCTTTAAAGGCTGCGAAAGTTGCAGGTTGAACTATTCGTCCAGGAAGTCATAAATTTCTTGCATGCGTTCTTCACGCATCATCTCAAGTTGTTCGCTTGTTTCCGCTACCCATTGCAGAATGAAATCCCAGCAGTCGCAGCCGTGAGCTTCTGCTGCTGCTTCGAATGCTTCTTTCAGAACGATAAGACGATATTTGTCTGGCGAGAGTCCGCAGTTTTCAGCAAGGTTATAGTTGAGTTTTGCGAGTTCAAGTTGGATGCATAGATTGGCGCTGAGGAATTTCTTTAAGGCAAATGCGGTTCTAAATTCTTTTGCGATCATGAGTGCTCACAAATTTTATAAAATAAGTAGTCATGTGTTGTGCTATGCGACGCTGTCGACAGAAATATCTCAATTCCCCGCCATCAGCCATCCTCTGACGCCATGACCTTCACTCAACTCTTTTACAACTCGAGCCGCATCCCGTTTCTGTTTATATGGGCCGATGACTGCAAAGTTGTTTTCTCTACGCGCTACTGGCAACTTCAATTGTTCAATGGCTTTTGTTGCGCGGTGGCGGCTAGGTGTGTTCAATGCAATTTCGACTACCCACAGGCAGGCCGATGGCTTGCTTGAGCCGACTTTTTTACCGTGAAAAACACAGCCGCCGCATGTCAAGCATGGGCGTTCCAGCGTGATCAGCGACCCTCGCAAGGTGCGGAAGACATGCCATTGCGGATGAGTGGTTTGTTTGCGGGCGAAGACTGTCAGGAGCAGACCGCCAAAGGCGACCAGACCGCTTAGAATAATGGTCCATCTGTTTAACTGGGGGGACGAGAAAGCCAGCTCAAGTGCGGGTATTTGGTTGGGCTGTTCCAGCAAATCCTGTACGGCAGCAGCCTCCGCTGAGTCGGGTACGCGAGACTGTTTTTCTATAAGGGGTGCGAGCCCGACAGAACGTATTGCGCTGAGCTCTGTCGCAAATTTATTAGCGGCTTCCTCAAGCACTCGTTCGAACTTTGTTGCCTTTTGCTGAATGTAGGAGTTGTCGCCGTTGTTTTCACAAATTGATCCTGTGAACGTGTAAGTCCATAGCAGTGCGGACAGTTGTCCGAAAACGCCAGTTATCAGCAAGCCCAAGCCAAGCTTTCGCAAAGCGGCATCTCCAAATCAAGTGAATAGGTGGTTGTCCCGTCTCTTTCTGCTAGCGCGGGGTTCTATTGCTGATCCTGAGATGGTCTGAATTCTTGAGCGCGTCAGTGTGCCCAAGAGCCAAAAGAAGTTGGCTGCTTTTTATTGTTTTAATAGAACATCGGGCTTGCACTTTATAGACTGTGGGTTGAGGAAAAAGGCTCAGGTGTTCAAAAAAACACCGTGTCAGATGAATGTGAGAACACTTCTTTAAAACACTTTTTTCAAGGTGAATGTCATGATTGAAGTGCCGGGTCAAAAATTCCAGCCATATCCGAGCGCTCTGCATGAATGAAAGGATAATCAGTTGGTCATTGACGATCCGAAGATGAAGATGCCAGTGGACTTCGTGTCACTCCTTCAAACGGCATTGGTGACCTCGGATTGTGGCTGCTCGATCCCTTGTTTCGGGTATTGGCCCATACCAAGCGCGCGAAATCATGACTGCCGCTGCGCTACTGGTGTGCTGCTATCGGAATCCACCTTTCGTCACCAGTTGGAGCTGACACAGAGCCGTTCCGCGGCCTGCTGTTGGGACTGATTTTGCTCGGCGTCGGCATGTCACTGGATCTGCCGGCCGTGGTGACTCTGGGAACGTCGGAGCGCGAAGCCGATGCGGTGATCGACGAAGTGCGCAAACGCGATGCCGAACGTTTCGCCCTGGAAACATCCGGCGGCCTGTTTGCCGGGCGAGCGCTGGTACTGGGAGATATCGAGCGCATAGATCCGCCGAACCGTGGGGGGCAGGAGGCTCAATGAGCATGCATTGCGGTCACTCGGTTCAACTGTGCTGCAGCGCAGAAAACTGGCCTCTCAACCAGGCATAAAGCTGCGAAACCGCCGGACTGATCTGTTTGCGATGTGGGCAGACCAGGTTCAATGGTGACACTTCACCAGGATAGTCAGGCAGCAGCACCAATAGCCGCTTTGCGGCGATATCGGCACTGACATCCAACCAGGATTTGTTGGCGATACCTTCACCCTCCAATGACCAGCGGCGCACGACATCGGCGTCGTCGCTGAACATGGGCCCTGAAACCTGCACGGTTTGTCCTCCCAGGTTCCATTTGTCGTAGACCCGACCATTTTGCAGATAGAGCAGGCAAGCATGCCTGCTCAAGTCATCTGGCGTCTGGGGAGAACCGCAGCGTTGCACATATTCCGGCGAGGCAACCAGCACCCGCCGATTCCATGGGGCGAGCGGCAGTGCCACATAGTTGGCGTCTTCGTGGGTGCCGTATCGAATCGCCACGTCGACCGGGTCGCGAAACAGATTGGCCATCTGATCCGAGAGGAAAAAACGCAGCGTCAATTCAGGATGCTGACGGCGGAACAGCGTCAGCCATGGCAGCAGTATGTTGCGCCCCAGATCGGACGGCGCGGTCACTTGCAGCACGCCTCGCAGCGTGGCGTTCTCACCACGCAGGTCTTCCTTGCCTTGCTTCAGGGTTTCCAGCACTGCGTGGGCGGTGGGCAGATATTGCTCGCCCTCGGCAGTCAAACGCAGGCTGCGAGTGGTTCGGGCGAACAGGCGTACATCCAGCTCGCGCTCCAGACGTTTGATGGCGGCGGCAACCTGCCCAGGCAGTAGATCCGCCTCCAGCGCCGCTGCGGTGAAACTGCCTAGCGCGGCGCTGCGGATAAATAAACCCAGGTCATCGATTCGAATCATTTTCACTCCTGCAGTGAAAGTGTTGGCGCATTCTGCTTGTTTTTCTTTTCACATGGGAAGTCGAAGATAGCGGCAAGTGAGTGCGTCCATCTTCAGACAGCGAGTGTCCATGAAAGCTATTACCTTTATCCAACACGCTTTGCCCATCGACGATCCAGAAGCATTGATTGACATCAGTCTTCCGATGCCCACGCCTGGTCCACGGGATCTGCTGGTCGAAGTTCGCGCGGTGTCGGTCAATCCAGTCGATACCAAGGTACGCGCCGGAACTTTCACAAAGGAACCGAAAATTCTCGGCTGGGATGCCGCCGGCGTTGTTCGCGAGATCGGCTCTGAAGTGACGCTGTTCCAACCGGGCGACGAAGTGTTCTATGCCGGTTCGATTGCCCGCACGGGCAGCTACAGCGAATTCCATCTGGTCGATGAGCGGATCGTCGGGCACAAGCCTCGTTCATTGAGTGCAGCCGATTCGGCCGCGTTACCGTTGACCTCGATCACTGCCTGGGAGCTGTTGTTTGACCGGCTTGGTGTCGCCGAGGGTTCAGGCGAAGGCAAGTGCCTGTTGATCACTGGAGCGGCGGGAGGTGTCGGTTCGATGCTGGTGCAACTGGCCCGACAGTTGACCCGCCTGACTGTCATCGGCACCGCCTCACGCCCCGAAACTGCCGATTGGGTGCGGCACTTGGGCGCGCATCACGTCATCGATCACAGCCAGCCACTGCTGCCGCAGTTGCAGGCACAGGACCTGCCGGAGGTCGACTACGTCGCCAGTTTGACTCACACCGAACAGCACTTTGCACAATTGATCAGCGTGCTCAAACCGCAGGGACGTCTGGGGGTGATTGACGATCCCGAAAGCCTTGACGTGATGCCGCTAAAGCACAAGTCGCTGTCATTGCATTGGGAGCTGATGTTCACCCGCTCGCTGTACGAAACCGCAGACATGATCAACCAGCATCACTTGCTCAATCGGGTCAGTAATCTGATTGATCAGGGGGTTCTGCAAACCACCGTAGGCGCGCACTTCGGTGCGATCAATGCGGCAAACCTGCGCCGGGCCCACGCTCTCGTCGAGATCGGCAAGGCCCGGGGCAAAGTGGTCCTCGAAGGTTTCTGATTTCACGCCCCTGGCGGGCTCGCTCAAGGGCCCGCCGCCGCATCACTTTTCATTTTTTAGTGTTGGAGCATTGACGGTGAATACGTTGAGTAGCGCGTTGGTCTCGATTGCCGTGCTCAAGGCCAAGCCAGGCAAAGAGCTGGCATTGAAACAGGAATTGCTGGCGCTGGTAGAGCCAACCCGGGCAGAGCAGGGCAATCTCGATTATGTATTGTTCCAGCAGCGTGACGAACAGGGCACGTTTTACATGCGCGAGGCTTTCAGGGACCAGGCGGCGCTGGATGCGCATTTTTCAATGCCTTACTTTCAGCGTTTTGCCGTCACGGCAGATGACCTGCTTCAAGAGCCGTTGCAGCTGATATTCCTTGAACAGGTATCGGCCTGACGACTCATCCTGTGGAACCGCGCCGTCTCTGTCTGCGTGGAGGCGGCCGACGTATCAGTTCGCTCGAGGATGGGGCTGTACACCGAACTCCGGAACCAGGTGAGTCCCCAGTTCCTCGATGACTTGCGCAGCAGGGCGATTCCCGTATTTGAGGTTCAGGATGACGTGGTCTACTCCGATCTCCTCAAGCGATTCCAGCAAAAAGCGGAGATGGTAACGTCCGAGTCTGAATCCCAAATGAATCCGCGTGGGCGGCGTCGACGGGTTCTCATCGAGGTCGATGTAAAGCGACTGAGTAAAGGGTTTATAAACGGTGCCACATTGCTTCCTGACCTCTTCCCGCCAATCTTCGACGATCAGTCGCTGCATATTCGGTATGCGTGGATAGTTGATCCATCCGGTACTTTCGCGCGCAATCCAATCCAGTGACTGGCGACTGTTCCCGGTCACGAGCATTGGAATGAATTGGGTGGTGGGTTTCGGAACGAGGTCTGCGCCCCGCATTTCACCACCGCTCCATTGGATGGGCTCAAAGCTGGTGCTGTGAGCGCTGCGAATCACCTCGTAGTGCTCTCGAAAGATCTCTCCGCGTCTTTCGGGATCGACGTCAAAAGCCGAATATTCTACCGGGCGATCGCCCGAAGCTACTCCCAGAATCAAGCGACCTGCACTTAATTGGTCGACGCTGGCCGAAGCCTTGGCCGTGTGCAGGGGATGGTGTAGAGGGATGGCAATGGAAGCGGTACCCAGTGCTATCTCTGACGTATGAGCGGCCATATAGCCCAGGTACACCCACGGGTCGAAGACTTGGCCGACGTCGCCAAAATCAGGATCCCGCAGAGGCACATCGCGAAACCAGAGTGCGCAAAAGCCCAGAGCCTCTGCTCGTTTGGCCAATTCGACCTGGTTGAGCATGCTCGGCGTATCGCCATCGAAGGCCTCCAAGGGAAAGAGCAATCCGAGGCTCAAATGACCCTGGGTGAAGGTTCGGCTGAACCCCCGATGCTGCTGATAAGGAATCGTGCTGGGCCGATACATACAATCTTCCTCGACGGGAGAACATGAACAGTGCGCCTGTTTTCGGAAGCACTGAGGCATCGCTCGCCAGAGAACGCCAGGTATATGTCTATCCTTTGCTCGGTTGCGCCAGTACACGCTGTGTCGAGTCGAGAGGATCGATGGGCCTGTTGCTGCTGATACGCGCGGGCAGGGCTGGAGTAGGGCTGACCGGGAGGCCAAAGGAAGTCGAATCGCTCCAGCCGGAGCTACCGCCTCAGCAACGGCCTGGAGGTTCATATAAGGAGCGTAGGCGTTTTTCAGTGAAGCGCTATATCGCTCATCACGACGATTGGTGTTGGGTGGCGAAAGATGGCATTTCGACCATCTTCGCGCTCTGAATTTTTTGACATACGTAGCGTATTTCTCTTCTCCCATTTCTTCGATCGAAAACGCTGCAAGCGCTGATAGCAGTTGAGCTGACCCATCATGCAAAAGTTTACGAACGCCTCGGTGAAGGCCGACGACTGGCGATAAAAGCCTCGGAAAAAATCATTCCGTGCCGCTTGTCGCCGTGACTGAAAACAAATTGCAATTCCTTAGCCGGGATTCGCTTCAGATGTCTGTGGGCTCGCATTCGAGCTTTCTCGAATGAGCATCGAGCCTCGCTTGACCTGAGGAGATTTGTCATGTTTCTACATAACAAGCGACTTCAATACACCGTGCGTGTCGCCGAGCCCAATCCAGGCCTGGCCAATTTATTACTGGAGCAATTTGGCGGCGCCCAGGGCGAACTCGCGGCGGCATCGCGGTACTTCACCCAAGCGCTGGCCGAGGATGATCCGGGCCGCAAAGACCTGTTGATGGACATTGCGACCGAAGAGCTGAGCCACCTGGAAATCGTCGGCTCGATCATCGTCATGTTGAACAAGGGGGCCAAAGGCCGAATGGCCGAAGGCGTCGAGGAGGAAGGCGAGTTGTACCGGGCCATCAATGGTGCGGGCAACGATTCGCACATCACCAGCCTGCTGTATGGCGCCGGTGCGCCGCTGACCAACTCGGCGGGAGTGCCATGGTCGGCGGCCTATGTCGATACGATCGGTGAGCCCACGGCCGACTTCCGCTCCAATATTGCAGCCGAGGCCCGCGCGAAAATCGTCTATGAGCGGCTGATGAATGTGACGGACGATCCAGGCGTCAAGGAAGCATTGGGCTTCCTCATGACCCGTGAAATCGCTCACCAGCTGTCCTTCGAAAAAGCACTGCACGCGATCCAACCGAACTTCCCGCAGGGCAAGGTCCCCGGTATGCCGGAGTTCACCAACGTGTACTTCAACATGTCGCACGGAGAGGGCAGTACCCGCGGCCCATGGAATCAGGGTGACGACTGGGAGTTCGTTGAAAACCCTGAGCCCGCCGTGGATGGCGGCGACGGTACCGCCAGTGTCCAGCTAAGCGGCGAAGAAGAGGCGCTGCTGATGGACATGAAGGCACGAACCATGTCCGACCCGGACAGTAACCCCATCACAGGCGCCGATCTGGGTGCGGGTGTTCAGGGTCAATCAGAAGCGTGATAAGCAGTACCGCACGTCGCCACGGCGTGCGGTTTTTTTATCCATGCAGTCCGAGGTACGTGACATGAATACGCATACCGGTGTTTACAGCGATGACCTGGCGCAGTCCTTGTCCGATCGGTTCAACGCAACCGCTGCATCCTTTGACAGAACCGCTCTGCAGATTTCCAGAACGTTGCGCCAATCCAAGGTCAGCGTCACTGGAAAACCATCAACCGGACGGTAGGAGGCGACATGTCACTCTCCTCATCGTCCGCGAGGAACCCACTGCGCAACTGGTGGGGTATGGCGTCGAGTGGCGGCTGGCCTGGGTTGCTGTTCTGGGCGACGCTCCTGCTGGTTACCGGCCTGCTGTTGATCAGCGGTTACTCTGCGCTGGTAGGGGCTGAAAAGGACAATCTGCGCCTGGCGGCATTGGGAGGATTGTCCGGATTCGCGGCGACCGCCCTGGGCGCTTTGGTGGCGATCATCCTTCGCGATATCGCGTCGCGCACCCAGGACATCATGCTGGGGTTCGCCGCCGGCATGATGCTGGCAGCCAGCTCGTTCTCGTTGATTCTTCCGGGTATTGAAGCCGCGCAAGCGTTGTGTGGCAGCCCGCTATTGGCCGCCTGTGTCGTCGTATTCGGACTGGCTCTGGGGGTGGCATTGATGATCGGTCTAGACCGGTTCGTGCCGCATGAGCATCAGGAAAGCGGCAGGCGCGGACCCGACTCTCAACGCATCAATCGCGTATGGCTGTTCGTCCTGGCCATTACCCTGCACAACCTGCCGGAGGGCATGGCGATAGGCGTCAG
Organism: Pseudomonas sp. efr-133-TYG-5; assembly: GCF_030209175.1. GTDB lineage: Bacteria > Pseudomonadota > Gammaproteobacteria > Pseudomonadales > Pseudomonadaceae > Aquipseudomonas. The sequence goes on from NZ_JARVSM010000001.1 coordinate 196,607, forward strand.
CTTTGCCAACGGCGACATGAAAGTGGGCCTGCCGCTGACGACGGCCATCGCCATTCAAGACATTCCTGAAGGCCTCGCCGTCGCATTGGCGCTGCGCGTGACCGGTATATCGGCATGGCGGGCGGCCCTGATCGCCATAGCGTCCGGGTTGATGGAGCCTTTGGGCTCAATCGTGGGCCTGGGGGTATCGAGCGGTTTCGCCTTGGGCTATCCAGTGGCGCTGGGGCTGGCGGCCGGCGCGATGATCTTTGTGGTGTCGCACGAGGTCATTCCTGAAACCCACCGTAACGGCCACGAGACACCTGCGACCCTCGGTCTGATGTTGGGATTCGGGGTGATGATGTTTCTCGATACCGCATTGGGTTAGCCGGATGAACACTTCATCCGCGAAACGAAAAAATCCTGGAACGCCGTCCGCGTCCTGTGTGGGCAACCCCAACCATGAGCGAAGCAAGCTCTTCCCGCCGCCCCTACAGGCGCGATGTCCTGTTCACGGTACCGGAGAATTTATCAATTGGCCGCGAATGCGCAGCAGGTCCTGCTGCGCTTCGCTACGTTTGGCATCGGCCACCGCTTTGGCTTCAGTGAAGCGTTGCCAAGACGCCGCGCTACTGGCGTCGCCCTCGAGCAAACTGTAGGCACACGCTTCCAGCCTGTCCGCTTCGAAGAAAAGAGCTGCGTTGCGAGCCAGCTCGTCGTCGGCCGATGAGGCCGCAAACTGCGTTGTGTCCTGATTCATGGAACTGCCTCGGTCCACTCTATCTTGGTGGTCTCCCGCCATCTGACATCGGTCACGCCGAACCTTTCGGCCATCGGTTTGCTGAACATCTTGAGCGGCGCCTTGCCCGGTTTCGGGATAGGGGCAAGATCTGCATCGCAGCACGCCCAATGCCAGGCATCAGCGTTTCGCATTTTTGGCAAACGAATGACGAACGACTTCGGCTTCCCATGAAGCCGGTATTCAATGACGTATAGATCAGTGCGATTCATGAGGCCCTCCTTTTGCTCATATGCAAAGGAGCGATCTGACGCTGAAAAAATTCCAAAAAATTACGGTGCTTGTCTGGCTCGTTTTCGTCGCCTTCGACACGGGGCGTTTCCCTGTGCCGCACCGTCGCTTTCCTCTGGTCGTCTGACTTGAACTGTCGCTAAATTCGCGGGCTCAACTCTCAAACATCGCAAAGAGTTCATCGCTATGAATACGCATGAAAGTCCTTTACCTCCGGATCTAGAAGTCAAGCTTCGCGCCTATGATCGCTGGCACCGAGTGTTGGATGATTACTCACTGCGAATGGACAACCCCGATGCCTACCATGACGAGCTTCTTTGCCAGGCCGATGATATGGATCGGCTGGGCGTCGTGACATGGCATGAGTGGCGTGAACTGCGAATCGAGGCGGATCAGGCCTACTTGCGCGCTGTGGCAGGTGCGGACTATCACGGGTGAGTCGCGTATGGATGAAAGACGCCAGGATCATCTCAACGCTTGTGGAGGTAGGTGTATGTCCACCGCAGACTGCGCTGTAGCTTACCTGCGCGACCATGCATTGCGATTGACGACTGCCGAGTCTTGTACGGCAGGCAAGATCATCACGTTACTGTCCGAGGTAAAAGGCAGTGGCGAGCTTATCGAAAGCGGTTACGTGGTGTACTCGCCCGAAGCCAAACAGCGTTTGTTGAATGTCAGTCCCGATACCATCGAGACGTTCAATCTGACCAGCTGTGAGGTGGCTCGCGAAATGGCGTTGGGCGCGTTGCGCGACAGCCCCGCCAATGTTGCATTGGCAACCACCGGAATCCTTGGTCCGGAGGACGTTGATGGGATTCCTGCGGGCACCATCTGTTTCGCCTGGGCCTTTCAACGCGGTCAAGTGCAGAGTGTATTCACCCGGCGGCTGCGTTTCTTCGGCTCTCGTTGCGACGTGCAGCGCCAGGCCGCCGAGCACGCGCTCCAAGCGTTGCCCCATTTCCATCAGCGATTTATCGCCGGCGAGCAAGCATAGGGCAACCACTCATGGATGAACCTGCAGGCGTTGTTCGGTGTGTTTTCGCGCGGACCAATCAGCACTCGTGAGGTACGCCGTCCCGATCGCAAGGTGATCGTGCATTTCGATTACGAAAGGGCGGACGGCCCGTTACAGGTTATCGGGCGACGCGTTCGGACAGCGCCGCGCGTACCGACACGTCGATCCACGAAACCCCCTAATCAGTGTGGTCTACATGGATGCGGTCGAGGATCTGGGCACCACCCGATTGCAGGACGCGCTGGACTACGCCGTGGCGTGGGGCGGCGAGCAACTTTGGTTACAGGGCAAGTGGTTTCCTTGTTCAGTATGCTGGCCAGGCGATATCATTCACACTTTAAGTACATTCAAGGACGAAAGGTGAAGAAAGCGATCTTGTGTGCCTCGCTGTTTCTCCAAGCGTGCAGCTCCCATATGCCCACACCAGTTTCAGCACCTTCAAAAGTCCAATTTGCAGAGGTTGATTACGATCCCGCAACTATGTCGAGAGTGCGCATCTACACGGGATTTCCATCATTAGAAGCGAGTTATAGCACTGGGTATTCTTGCGAAGAATTGAGCAACGAATTGCCAGTAAAACCGCTAAATCGGCCTGGCCCGAAGGCACGTTTACAGCGCGTGCAGTACTACTACAACCTCAGCATTGGGATGCCCAGTTCCGAGCGACTTGTGGACGGAGCCGCCCCGAATGAAAAATATTCGGAAATGGTAGCGCTCGCAGGCAAGCCCTTCGTAGTAGACATTAAGAACATTGGTGGCGCGCTGTGCATGCCGCCCGCGCTTACATTCATTCCTGAAGCCGGCGTGGACTACGAGGCGTATTTCCTCGCGATAGTGGAAGAGGGCAAATTCAAAGGTTGCCGGGTAGTCGCTCAAAAAGTCAGCCCGCTGCCACCCCACCAGGTTCCTCCAATGCAGCTGGGCGCATGCGTCCAGCCGGATAAGTCCCTGAAGAGCTGGGTTACACACTGGTATTCGAAGTAACGGGTGTGAGTGAAATCGTTCTCCCTTTCCCACAGGAATGACCTGCATGAAATTGATCGTAGGAGCGTTGGCAGCGCTGAGAGTTACACCTGATTTCTTCTCGGGGGCGTAATGGATCTCTCTCGTTTAAACGAACTGCTTTTCGAGCACAATTGTGTGGCTTCGATGAAGCTTGAGATGGTTGACTTCAAATACAACCTCACGCTGACTATGTCGTCCACCGAAGATCCAGAAACAGAGGGCGTGACGGCCGTTTTTTGCGACGTCAGCGCACTGAACCTAAGCGGCTTCGGTGGCGGACTAACCCAATTCATGGACCTCATCGTGACTCGCATCGACGACGGTCTGGATAGAATCCGCTACGAGCTGAGGGATATTGAGAACGAAAAAATCTCGTTCTTTTTTTTCACCTTCACCGTGCGCGACCACAAGGAGTAAATACGCAGATTTTTATAGGATCGTTGGCGGTCGCGTTGTTGGCGAAGTGTGCAACCCTCTGACCTTTTGAGAGGAACACGAGAGTTATCGGCTAAAACAATAGGTGGCTGACGTGGAAGGTGTGTTGCTGAGCGAGAAGATCAGCGAGAGGCGGACCGGCTGCTGGCGCAGATTGTCCGGGCTGATTCGATGATCATCGCGGTGAAGGCGGGCGCTCTGGCTTGATGTCGAACTGCGCTTCGACCCGATCGATCATCGACTTGGTGCTCTCGACTCCTGAGCTTCGATGAGCCAGTGTGAGTTCCACATCCATGATCACGTTGTGCTCGATATCGATCAGCGCCTTTGACCAGGCCGGCGTCCATGCAGCGACGCAGCACTTCATTGAACAACCAGTGAAACAGATCACTGTCGCGAAAACGGCCGTGTCGATTTTTGGAAAAGGTCGAGTGGTTGGGAAGTTCATCTTCAAGGCTCAACCGGCAGAACCAGCGATACGCCAGGTTCAAATGGGCCTTCGCACACTCTCTCGCTGGCCGATGGAGTGCTTTGCCGTAGATGACACAGGGCGCATTCTTAGCAAAGCCGAACCAAAGCAGACTATGGCAAGTGGTTATCAGATAGAGAGGGTTCCGCAGTTTTATCCTACTCTTGGCTGGTCATTCCCAGCCCAGTTTCCTGTAGGAAGTCTTGTCTTGTTCGAGAAACTCCGTCTGGTACTCGCCCCACTGCATGTGCGCATAATATTTCGTCATCGCTTCGAAATGACTTTCAGCCTCAACCTCCCAAACAAGCTTCGCGTCCGAATGCATAAGCGCACGCGCACCATCACCCTCAGCACCGGCCAGACGAAAGGTCTGACAGCCATCAGGTTCCTGCCAAAGTTCATGATTCATATTCAACGTTCTGTTTTTTAAAATCGTTATGGTGCCCGAAACTCTGATGGAACGGCTGTTATGGATCGGCTCCGTAGAAGAGACCGAATCCGAACACCGACTTTTTCAACAGAGTCGGCTAAAAAGCAGTCATTCGGCGTCGTCTGCTTACGACCCAGAGTGGCCGTTCGTAATGGAGGTTGACTGTCCATCTCTCAACATAGCAGCATTTGGGTCATCATTTGCGCATGACTTCCCGATCGAATATTTCCCCATGCCTATAGATCTTGATGAATTGTTGGAACGCGTAAACGATGAGCAATCGTTCATTGGGTTTATCAAGGCCCTTGGTTCTGACTTTGCCAGTGAGCGCGTATTGGAGCAGGCAACACCATCGCCTCCCAATTGGACCGGCGCCTTGGAGTGGGAAAATCAGTCTGTTGACGGATTTCTTGAAGCGGCGGCTGCATGGGCGACCGCTAGTGCCAGGTCGTCGCCTGCTCCGACTACAAATGTATGGCAGCGGTGCGCATCCATTTTGCTGGCTGGCAAATTTTATGAGTGAACGTCAGGGCTTCCTTTTGAGAACATCGATGCACACCCCTGATGCACTGCCTTTGCACCCGGTCGGAACAAACTCATGATCAAGGTTTTACCGCATAACGTACTCATGGAGCTTTCGGTGAAAGCCGATTCATACGGTTTAACGCTGAGTGATCTTGCAGCCACTTGCGAAAAGTTCGATGTTGCACCGCGAGATGTACTGAACGAATTGTCTATCACCGTTGCGGAGGGCTATCTACAAGGTTCCTTGATCTATTGTTTTTGCGACGGTGTTATGAACGGGATCATAAATGCCGTGGTTGACGTGGGCATGACTGATGAAATGCCTCAGCCCGCATTCTCGCTATACCAGGCGTTCGACCAGGGTGAATGGATCCGCAGTAACGATCCACCGGAGACTGACCCCAGTGAGAAGTACACGAAGCCGGCGGTCCAGGAAATAATGGCTGCTCTTGCAGACTAGCTTTCCGTATTGAAAAATTTTCCGTTTTTGCCTGGGAGAAAGCGTTGATCGAACGGCTGCTTCTGGCCGGAACCAGTCGTTCGTGACGAGTGTCCATCGGCCATAAGCAGCCCTTGGTGGGGAGAAATAATTTTCTGAGGCAAAGATTTAAGTGCTGACGTCAGTGGAGTCCTGAAGAAGCTCATAAGTCAATTCCGCCTCATAAAACGACATTCGCCACTCTAGAAATCCCGGACGGTATTCGCACAGAAGGCGAACGATCTGCCCATCCTCTCCGATAGAGACTTCTTCCACCAAAGCGATATCTCCTGGTGCCGCTTCACGAGAGCTAATCCAATCAGTTAAAACTACTTTTCCTTGATCAACGCTGATTAGCCTTATGAGATCGCCTTTAGACAGTGCCATGTCCCTTCGCCTAGGTTTTTACTGATAACAAGTACGTGAGCCTATCGTTTTTTTAAGACAAGGTTCTTTCTTTTGGTTTGAAGGCTGCCTTCAGACGATGTCCGCGTCTGGCCGTTTTGCGCCTGCCACCAGGGGCTGAAACCGACCCGAAGCAGCCGTTCGGCAAGGTCTGTTTTCAGCGCAGAATCGAATTGGACACGATGATGGCTAAATAGTAGCATTCTGAATGCTGCTCTGAATTTTATGGGGATGCGAAGCCTGTCGCTATCCATATCGCGCTCCTTTGTAGCAAGACTAAAACCGTTTCATAGCCAATTTTCAGGTTTATACATGATAAAAAAATCTAAATTCTTATTAGTCGCTTCTTGCTTAATTATTTCGGCTTGCTCCGGTATTCCATATGCGCCTAAAGGCTCGACAATGTACGAAGGGGGATACAGCGACGTAAAAACAGGTGTCAACACCTATACAGTTACTTTTGAAGGTAACGGTTACAACAAACAGGAACAAGTTGTTGGTTTTGTCAAGAAGCGGGCAGGCGAGTTATGCAGTCCACTTAAAGCAGAAACGGAAGTTCGCCCTTTTTTAAAAGAGAAAACAAATTACGCGGCTCTAAACGGACAGCTGTATGTAACACAGCATAAATTCCCTAGCGCAGAAGCGTCTGTTGTTTGCGTCGAATAAGCGGCATTATCGCTGTTCATTCATGGCATCGCGCGCATGAATCTTCCATGATTTCCTGGACACATCTGATGGGCTGCTTTTGGCCGGAAGCGGTAGCCTGGTACGGCAGGTTTCGGCTAGAAGCGCACTCGACAGTTAGCCGCTGATGTCTCTACGCTGATCGATCTGGTGAAAGCACACCACTAAAAGGAGCAGTCATGTTGGTAGTTGCCATTGATCGAGATAGCGTTCATGCGGGAGATGATCTGGAAAGTCATGCAATATCGATCACACTCGATCAATCAGCAACACTGCGCACCTTGATCGAAGTGATACAAGATATGGACTACCTACCTCGTATCAGTGGAGGCAAGGCCACTTGGGTTGTTTATTCATCTGGCAAACCATTAGGTGTTTTAGCCCAGCAATGGCCAGAACCTAAATTCGTCGTGCGCCCCGAGAGCATCGTGGATCAATATTTCAGAAATATCGAGCCTCGCCTACTTTTCAGATATTGGTGTCAGGCAGATCCAGATGAGGTCTTTTCGGATGCCCAGGCCGGAAATGAACTGCCATCACGATTTTAGGATGGGCAGGAGGCATTGCTTTAGATCAATGCGGTTCGGATTACTGCCGTGGGTCGATAGCTGCCTCCCGTGAACGACTGCTTTTCGCCGAAAGGCTCCGGTCACGAGTGGCCGCTTCTGGCCGACAGCGGTAGCTTGCCGATGTCCGCTCTTGGCCGTAAGCAGCCATCCGCGTACGTTTGTTTTTGGCCGCTTGTTGTCGAAAAAACTGCGATGACGTTCAGTCTCTTAAATCTCGCAATATCGCATTGATCATGTTGTTAAACGTGCCGGGTGAGTCGATCATCCTTGCAGCCACCTTTGCTCCACCTGCCGCGCTGGTGGCGCGCCTCGCTTGGTCGGCAGTGGAGGACAGTTTAACGATCACCACCTCACGCTTCGGGTTGATGTAGATTTTTTGTCCGAAGCGACCACTGGCCTCCACCGATCCTTCGCCGTCATTGCGCTGAAACCAGTAATTGCGATAGGCATAACCAGGCCGGCCAGGTGCCAGATTGCCTTGCGCGAAAATCGCCGGATCGCCCGGCTGGAAGGTATTGCGCACGGCTTGATTGAAACTGTCCGTGCTTGATTCACGAGCCAGCTCACGACGGACTAGTTCGGCGAAGCGCGCGGTGTCGCGCAGATTCGTGCTGATCCCGCCGCTGGCCATCTCTGTGCCCAATTCATCGATTTGGACATAGCCATCTTCCTTAGCGAAGCGCGACCAGATCCGTTGCTGAACCAATTGCGCCCAATTCGTTCCGGAGATACGCCGCAGCGCCCAGGCCATCGCCTCGGGTGAGCCATTCTGATAAAAAAACTTGCCTTCCCCGGGAGCGATTTGCGCGACCTTCAAAAAAGCGTAGATATCGCCGGGCATATTTGCGCTCCGCGGGATGAGCCCGGTCGCGGCGAACAAACCGAGGTCCGGCGGAACTGCTTCGGGGTAGGCCACAGCCACCTGCATATCCAGATTGGCCTGCACCGTGGCCTCGCCAAACGGTGTGCCGCTCAGTTCAGGGACATAACTGGCAAGTTTCGCTTGCGGGTCGAGTTTGCCTTCTGCAATGAATTGCGCTGCCAGCAAGCCGGTGACGGATTTGGTCATCGAAGCCCAGATGTGCGGTTGGTCGGGTTCAAATCCTTCCATATAGCGTTCAAACACCACGTGGCCGCGTCGCAGGACGATGAAGCCATCGGTCGCGGTATCTTGCAGGTAGCGGGCGAGGGTCAGGTCCTCTTCGCCGACCTTGAAGGTCACCGAGTCGAGATCGTGCGGCGCAGCCTCGATGATTGCCAGCGGCTGTGCAGCACGAGCAATGTTGCGCGTTGCGGACACTTCCCGGGCGTGCCGGATTGACCAGCGCAGGAAAGGCGGTTGAAAGGCGTTGGTTTTGTTCACACGAAACTCCGGTGCGGGTGGAAAACCACGCATGACGCCAGTATCGGCTGAGCCACTCGCGGCGAAGGCCGGGCAGATGGCGCTGGAAAGCAGCAACGCGGCACCCAATACAAATGGGGTGTTGGGTTTGTCAGAGGCGAAACGGGCAAGGCACTTGCGCATGTTTGTTTTCCTTTTACGTTAGAAGGTGGCACCAATAGCGATGGAGGCAAAGTCGCGGTCACCGCGCGTGCCGTAAGTGCCATCGATGTAATCGGTGTAAGACAGGCTCAGCGAATACTTGCTCATGAACGTCGCGTCCAGACCCAGGCTGACGGAGCGCGAACCTTCATTGAACGCCGAGCCATCGCCCGGCGAATAACCTTTGACGTCATGCGCCCAGGAAAGGTTGGGACGCAGGTCCAGCCCTGGCATCACCCCCGAGTAGCTCAAGGTCGCGCGCATCCGGTAACCCCAGGAGAACGGTGTGACGAAGCCTTCGTCGGTGCAGTATTGCGGGCTGCCTGAAATGGCTCGACAGATGCTGTTGTCAGCCAGCTCGCCGTTGCCATAAGCGCCGGATCGGCCATAGCGAGGCCCGTTTTTGCCCTCCAGGCCACCGACGTAAGTGGCGCCGGCTTCACCGACCAGTAGCAACTGATTCGCCCCCAAGACCTGGCTTAAAGAATGCATTGCAGAGACCTGCGCCTGAGTGACCTCCTTGCGCCGGTAGCCGTTGAAAAAAGTTGAGTCGGTGGTCGGCCTCAGGCCGGGTTCGGACAGTGGACTGCGCCCGTGGGCATTGAGCAGCGACTGCAGCACATCCGTGCCATTGAGTTGCACGGGCATATTCGGGCGGTAGCTGAGTTCGCCCTGCACCGCTGTACCGCTGCGTAGGGTGGTCGAGAACGTCATGCCATATAAACGGATGTCTTCGGGGTATTGGGAAAGGTACTGAGACGTTCCCATGCGCAGCGCGCCGGCGAGTGTCTGGCCGGTGCTGGAGGCCAGAAAAGCACCGCAACCTGCCGACGGCACACCAAGATTGCTGCACAATTGCGGAGCAAAACCGGTGTTGCTGTAATACCGACTGCTGACGGTTCCCAGATACGGCGAACGGCTGTGGTAATTGGCGGCATAGACCCCGAATTCAGCATCCAATTGTGTGACGTACCAACGTAACGACAGGCCCCATTGGCCGCTGTTGCGTGCGTCCTGATCACCGCTGCGAGGGATGCGCACGCCTTCCTCACCCATGACCACGCCGAACGGGCCCAACCCTCGATTGGCAGCGGCGGCGTTGACCAGGCGTCCGCCGACATCGAGGCCGGTGCAGCCCTCAGGTGTGAAGTCGTTTCCCGAAAAAAAGGTGCCGCAGTTGTCCAACTGGGTCTGCTCCCAGTCCAACTGGTAGAAGGCGTCAAAGGACACTGCTTCATTGATGTTCTGCGTCATATAGAGCAAGTTCACCGGCACCAGTGCGTCCTTCACCTCCGAACCCGGCCGGCGCAGTGCCGCTTGGTTGAAAGGATTTACAACGTTCAAACCGCCCTGGATGAAAATGCTTTCCCCCCAGTTCACCACTTGCTTGCCGACACGCGCCGAGCCCGGCTCGCCGTTGATGTCGTAGAAGTAATAGACGAAGGCATCGAGCAGCTGGAAGCCTGCGGTTTTTGCCGACGCCTGGCGATCGTTGTCGTCGATGTCCTTGAAGCGTTGGCTGTGATCACGTTGCGCGGTGTCGTACCAGTAGGTCCCGCGCAGGAACATGCCGATGTTGTCGCGCTTGAGCTCCAGGTCATGGGTGCCTTTGAAAATCGTCGAGAACACGTCTCCGGATCGATAATTGCGGCGGCCGTCATTGCCGTTCGCGGCCCCCAGTTGCAGCTTGGCCGGATTGGCAGTGCTGACCCCTACACCGAGTGCCAGCGCCGAATCGAGCTGCCCATCAATGTCGCCCAATGCAAATTCGACTGCCCCCACCGGGGCGGCGAGCAGACTGCACGACAGTAAGACCAGCGATGACCGTAGCCGGTCGCAAACATGTCTATTCACTCTTAACCTCTTATTGTGTTTATTCGAGAGTGAGGGGATGGCGCACCGACAACAGCAGGAACACCCCAGCGCCTGGCCGGCGGCGGTTTGGCTTTTGTCGGTCGGTATCGATAATAGGGAGGCCCCGGCGGGGCTCACAAATAGCGTCTTTGAATCGTTGCCATAACACTTCGGCATGGGCATGACGCCGCAAAAACCGCTGCGGCGCAGCACAAGGAAGGGAGCTTTTCAGCCAGCTAAAACCGCTATGGCCGGCATCGACAACTGGTATTACGCCCCTTTAGCCCACGCTGTTTAGCATCGTCCCGGTCTTAACTGTCGACGAGAACAACAACGTGAACCTCGGAAAAATAATCAGTCGAAGTGCCAGATACTGGCCAGAGCGGATGGCCGTCATCGATCGTCACACCAGGCTGAACTTTGCACAGCTGGAGCAGCGGACAAATCAGCTCGCTTCAGCATTACTGGGCCAAGGCATCAGCACGGGCGAACACGTCGCCATCCTTGCGGAAAACCGCGTAGAACTCGTGGAGGCGGAAGTGGCCTTCTACAAGGCCGGTCTGGTGAAAGTGCCGGTCAATGCGCGGCTGTCGCTCGAAGAAGTCATTCAGATCATCAACGACTCTTGCAGCGTCGGACTGATCGCCACACCCATGTTTGCCGAGGCGTTGATCGCACGCCGGGCTGAAGTCCCAGGGTTGCGGCTGGTGGTGACACTGGGAGAGAAGGGCGGTGATATCGCCTATTCGGCACTGCTGGATCGAGGCAATGAGGCACCGGTCAATTGTGACCTGCCGGACGATGCACTGGCGGTCTTGCACTACACCTCGGGCAGCTCCGGTGTGCTGAAAGCCGCCATGCTCAGCGTCGGCAATCGCAAGGCGCTGATCCGCAAAAGCATCGCCAGCCCCACCCGGCGAGCCGCGCCGGACGATGTGATGGCCCACGTCGGGCCGATCACCCATGCCAGCGGCATGCAGTTGATGCCCTTGCTGGCGGTGGGTGCGTGCAACCTGCTGTTGGAACGCTACGACGATCAATTGCTGCTCGAAAGCATTCAGCGTGAACGTGTAACGCGCTTGTTTCTGGTGCCGGCGATGATCAACCGACTGGTCAATTTCCCCGGCGTTGATCGCTATGACCTGAGCAGCCTGCGTTTGGTCATGTACGGCGCAGCGCCGATGGCGCCCTCGCTGGTCAAACGCGCCATCGAAGTGTTCGGGCCGATCCTTGCCCAAGGCTACGGTGCCGGCGAAACCTGCTCGCTGGTCACGGTACTCACCGAGCAAGACCATCTTTGCGAAGAGGGCGACTATCGGCGCCTGGCTTCCTGCGGACGCTGCTATTTCGAGACTGACCTGCGAGTGGTCAACGAAGACTTCGAGGATGTTAAGCCTGGCGAAATCGGCGAAATCGTGGTCAAGGGCCCGGACATCATGCAGGGCTATTGGCGCGCGCCGGAGCTTACTGCCGAGGTGATGCGCGAGGGGTATTACCTCAGCGGCGATTTGGCGACAGTCGATGAACAGGGCTACGTGTTCATCGTCGATCGCAAAAAGGAAATGATCATCTCCGGCGGCTTCAACATCTATCCCACGGAAGTCGAGCAGGTGCTTTACACCTTGCCTGAGGTTTTTGAGGCGGCCGTCATTGGTGTGCCGGATGAGCAGTGGGGCGAGGCGGTGCGAGCCGTCGTTGTACTCAAGCCGGACACTGCACTGAGTGAGGCCGAGGTCATCGATCACTGCGCACGCACCCTGGCCGGGTTCAAGAAACCCCGCGCTGTGGATTTCGTCAGCGAACTACCGAAGAACCCCAACGGCAAAGTCGTTCGCCGTCTTATTCGCGATGCCTACTGGCAAAACAGCGACCGCCGCATCTGACGAGGAGATCACCATGTATCAGCCAAGTGAAAAGGCCAGCCAAATCATCGAGGCCATCGGCGGTTTTATCCGCGATGAGATCCGCCCGCTGGAACAAAGCGCCGGCCTGAGTTGGGCGGAGCCGCACCCCCGCGAAGTTCTTCAGCAAGTGTGGCAGCGCTCCTGCGAGCTAGGGTTTTACAACGTCATGCTGCCCGAGGCGATCGGTGGCGCGGGGCTGAACGTTTCAGACTTGTGCGCGGTAAAGGAAGCCACGGTACTGAGCGGTTCCATGCTGGCGCCGCACATCCTCGGCGAACTGTCCGGACCGCCGCGTATCGGGCATCTATTCAAGGTCGCGAGCCTGGAACAAGTCGAGACTTTCTTGCAGCCGGTGTGCCGTGCCGAAAAAGCCGTGTGCTTCGCGCTGACAGAAAGCGAGGCAGGCTCCGATGCGACGGCGATCACCACCAGTGCCCGACGCGACGGCGATGATTATGTGCTGAGCGGCAGCAAGCGTTTCATCTCTGGCGCGCCTTATGCGGATATTGCCGTGCTGCTTGCGGTTACCGGCACCGGCGGCGGAGCCCAAGGCATTTCGGCCTTCTTCGTCGATCTGAAGGCGCCCGGCGTGCGGATCGAGAGCGACTATGCGGTCATGTCCGGTGGTGGCGCGCACGGCGATATCTTCCTCGACGACGTTCGGGTGCCTGCGGCCAACCGCATTGGCGAAGAGGGCCAGGGATTCAAACTGGCGATGGGGCGGATCATGCTCAACCGTTTGCTGCATTGCCCGACGTTGTTAGGCATGGCAGGCTTGGCATTGAACCTGTCGATTGACTACGCGCGCACACGCAAGCAGTTCGGCCAGCCCATCGCGATGTTCCAGTCGATCAGCCACATGATTGCCGATATGGCCACCGAGCTGCATGCCGCACGCAGCATGGTTTACGCCACCGCAGCGGTCAGCGACGCCGGCGGCGATATTCGCACCCAGGCGCCGATGTGCAAGCTGTTCGTCTCCGAAACCGCTTTCCGTATTGCTGACCGCGCGGTGCAAATTCACGGTGGCGCGGGGTTGCTGCGGGGCCATCCGGTGGAGTGGATTTTCCGCGCGACCCGAATGATGCGCATCTTGACGGGAACCAGCGAAATTCAGCGCAACACCATTGCCAAGGGTGTCCTGATGCCAAGCTAGCAGCGCGTGCCGCACGTCCGGTCGTGCAGGGCCGGACGCTCTGACAAGAACAATAACGAGAGACGACCATGACTCACAATGACACACCCGCACGTCTGGGCACCGCCTGGATGATTGCTGTATTGCTGGCGCTGCTGATGCTGGTGAACTTCCTCGACAAAGTGGTCATCGGCCTGGTGGCGGTGCCGATGTCCAAAGAGCTCGGCCTGACCCCGACCGAGTTCGGCCTCGTAGGGGGCGCGTTGCACTGGTTCTTTGCGATTTCCGCGGTCATCGGCGGCTTCGTGGCTAACCGCCGTCCCACACGCACGTTGCTGCTGGGCATGGGCGCATTCTGGGCGGTCGTGCAACTGCCGATGCTCTTCGTCACTTCTCTCTGGGCCATCATCGCTTGCCGAGTGCTGCTGGGAATAGGCGAAGGGCCGGCCTCGCCAGTCGCTACCCACGCCTTGTACAAATGGTTTCCCAATGACCGTCGCAACCTTCCGGTCGCGCTGTTGCATACCGGCAGCGCCTTGGGGTTGTTGGTTGCGGGCGCAATGATCCCCTGGATCAGCGTGCATTACGGCTGGCGAATGAACTTCATTGTTCTGGCCGTCATCGGCGCAGTCTGGTGTGTGTTGTGGTGGCTGCTGGGTCGTGAGGGTACGCTTGATCGCATCCGTCCCGGCCAGCTGAAGCAGGACGAGGAACGCGTACCGTATCGTCGCTTGCTCACGGACAGCACGGTGCTGAGCAATTACCTTTGCCATTTCGCCGCCAATTGGTCGTTGGCACTGACCCTTACCTGGGTGCCGAGCTATCTGGAAAACGGGCTGGGCATCGACCCCATCATGACGGGCCGGGTGTTCGTGCTGTTCGTGGTGGTAACCACTCCGCTGAGTCTGTTCATGGCTTGGCTGTCACAGCGCATGCTTCGCGGCGGGATTGCATCGCGCTGGTCGCGTGGAGCATTCGTTTCGTTTTGCCTGATTGCCAGTGGCCTGCTCAGCGCGGCGCTGTTTCTGCCGGGATTGTCGAGCATAGAGCGAATCGTCAGCCTAACGTTCAGCGGTGGCTTGGCGCTGGTGATGTATTCGGTAGGGCCGGCCATGCTCGCCGAGTTCACACCCGGCAGCCAACGTGCGGGCATTCTGGCGATCGGCAACGGCATTGCCTCGCTCGCTGGTTTGTCGGCGCCGGTGGTCACCGGCATCCTCGTGCAGGGTGCGGGGGCCGAGCATCCGGCAGGTTACGGTGAAGGGTTTCTGGTCTGTGGCGCAGTGCTGATCATTGCCGGGGTGATCGGTTTGTTCTGGATGGATCCGCAGAAAACCCGCCAGCGCCTGAACGAGGTGAAAGGTATCGCATTGCCTCGGGTCAACTGAACCGTGCGGCGCTGCACGGCCCACCGTTGCGGCGCCCTTAGTGATCGACCGCGCTCAAGGTTTCTTCGGGCACACGCTCGATCAAACTGCCTTTCCAGCGGTCGTCGACGACGGCCTCGACCAGGACGCCGCGGACCAGATCGCGCATGCAGGTTGCCGCAAACGACAGTGGCTTGTGCTGCGAATAGGCCAGCGAAATCGTGCGGGTGATTCGCGGCTCGACGATCAGCCGGGCCGATATCGGCTCCAGCAATTCCGTCAGCGGCGGCCAGTTGCTGATGGTCGCCGCCAACCCGGCGCGCACCAGGCTGCTGATGCCAGGCGCAGACTGCTGCTCGTAGCTTGAATCGAGGGTCACCCCGGTTTCCATTGCCGCCTGCTCGATCCGACGCCGCAGATGCAGGGCGCGCGGCGGCATCACCAGCCGGGTCGCGGCCGCTTCAGCCAGCGTGATGGACGAGTGATCAGCCTCATGCACCGGTGTGCCTACCCAATACAGGTCTTCGGTGAAGACCGGTTCGGCGATGACGTGTTCCAGTTCCTCAGCGTTCGGCACAACGCCAAAATCCACTTTGCCCAGCTCGATCGCCTGGCCGCCTTCGCGGCTGAGACCATCCCATATCGTCAGTTTGATCCCCGGAAACTTTGCCTGCGCCTGCGTGAGGATCGTCGGTAACAGCAACGACGAAGCGGTTGCCGGAATGGAAATCGCGACATGGCCCATCGGATTGCCCCGACTGGATTTGAGCTCGTCTTTCACCGAATCGAGCTTCTGAATCACCGAGCGCGCCACTTCGTATAACTGTCGCCCGGCATCGGTCAGTTCGATGCCATCGTGCTGACGGGCGAGTAACTGCATTTCCAGTTCGCTTTCCAATAAACCGATCTGACGGCTCAGGGCAGGCTGAGCGATGAACGCCCGGCGTGCAGCATTGGAGAAGCTTCCAGCTTCTGCAATAGCGACGAGGTAACGCAGCTGTTTCAAAGTCATGGGCAAATCTCTGGCTATGCCGAAGTGCTATGGCAAGTATCTGAAGACGCTATTTGTCGGGGCCCAGAGGGCTACTTAGTATCCAATGATACTCATCCAGAGGCTATCTGACCGGCGCTAAAAATTGTTTTTGCCCACCATCCTGCCAGCCGCCATGTCGTCTGGCGGGACGACTGCACATGTTCACTCTCTGATAAACACAATAAGAGGTTAAGAGTGATGCCAGCACATACCAGAGGTTTTATTCAGTCGTGGTTGATTCCGTTGTCATGCTGTGTCTTGCTGGCAATACCGTGGGCGGCAGGAGCGCTCGCCGCCAGTGAATTACCGCAGAACCTGACGCCGATCGGCGCCGAGCGCGACGCCACTCCCGACGGGCGAATCCCTGCATGGCAAGGCGGACTCACAACCGCGCAACAGCGACTGGAAAGCAACGGCACGCCGGTCGATCCTTACGGTGATGAACGACCGCTGTACGAGATAACCGCACAGAATTACCGCCAGTACGAGGGTCAGCTGTCAGCCGGGCAGATCGCTTTGCTCAAGCGTTTTCCAGAGACGATGAAGCTGCCTGTCTACCCCACCCATCGCAGCGTCGCCATACCCGCGCACCTCGCCGCATTCGCCGCACGCAACGCCACGCACGCGCAGCTCGACGACCAAGGCAACGGTCTGCGAGATTTCGCCGGAGCGGTTGCCTTTCCTCTGCCTAAAAATGGTCTGGAAGTGATCTGGAACCACCTGACCCGCAACCGCAATGCCAGTTACAGCGTTGTCTCCGACAGCGCCACGCCGCAGGGCAACGGTCGATTTACCCTGATGAGCGCGCGCCAGGAATTCGCTCGACCTGACGGGTTGCCGGGCGCTGCTGCCGACAATGTTCTCTACTATTTTACCCACCGAATGACCGCGCCATCGCGCCTCGCCGGGGATGCGATGGTGGTGCACGAGACACTGGACCAGGTCGCCGAACCGCGATTGTCGTGGGTCTACAGCTCCAGCCAGCGTCGAGTGCGGCGTGCGCCGGGCATCGCTTATGACACCGCCGGGCCGGGGACGGCAGGCCTGCGCACGGCGGACAGTCGTGACATGTTCAATGGCGCACCGGATCGATACGACTGGCAACTGGTGGGCAAGAAATTGCTTCACGTGCCGTATAACAGCTATCGCCTGGCCTCGCCCCGATTGCGCTACAGCGAATTGATCAAGCCTGGCCACGTCAACCCTGTCCCCACCCGCTATGAACTGCATCGTGTGTGGGAAGTGGTTGCGACGTTGAAGCCGGGAGCCCAGCACATCTACGGCAAACGTCACTACTACATCGACGAAGACACCTGGGCCATTCTCGAGGCCGATGTCTATGACCAGCGAGGCGCGTTATGGCGCACCTCCGAAGCGCACAGTTTTTACCACGCCAGCGGTGAGGTGGCCGTGAATGCGATGGAAGTGACCTATGACCTGAAAAGTGGCCGATATCACGTCTCCGGCCTGATAAACGAGCAACGCAACCCCTACGTCTTCAACGTGCCGACCAGTCTCTCGTACTTTTCGCCCGGCGCATTGCGCAGCTTTGGTGTGCGCTAATGGGGATGCATCCTGAACGCCGCACCTGGACTGAAATCCTGCTGGGCGGCGGTGAGGCGCCCGATCCGCGATTCACGTTGGCCAATGAACGAACCTTTCTTGCCTGGATTCGCACGTCACTGGCGTTAATAGGCGGCGCCATTGCCATTGAGGCCTTCGCCACACAGGTCTTCGAGCCCGGTTTGCGCATGGCCGTAGCCATTACCCTGCTGATGTTGAGTCAGTTGATCAGCGCCGGTGCCTGCGTGCGCTGGCTGAGGGTGGAGCGTGCGTTGCGCCAGCGTCGGCCGCTGCCATTGCCGGCCCTCGCGCCATTGCTGGCGATGGCTTGCGTTACCGCGGTGATGTTGATCGGCAGTGCGCTGTGGCCCCGCTGGCATGGGTGATCCGGGGCTGCAGGCGGAGCGGACTGAATTGGCATGGCGACGAACCTTGATCGCGTTGCTGGTAGTGCTGGTTCTGGCGGGGCGAGTGGGTGCGTGGCTGTCGCTGGGGATAGGCGCTTTCGCCGCCCTTGGGCTGCTCGCCAGGCAAGGGCGCCGCTACCGCCAGGGATTGGCAATGCTGCGCATGGAGCAGGCATCGCCGGCACCCGTGGCGATACTGGCGTTGGGCGCGAGCGTCTGTTTGCTGGCGTTGATCGCCATGATCGAGCTGCAAAGCGGCGCCTGAGCGCCGCGCACGTTCAGGGCGTGACGATATTGAAGCGTCCGTCCGTTTCCTCAAGTCCACCCATGAAGCGTAGAAATTTTACTCGCTCACCGGTGATCGTGATATCGCCCACCGTTGCCTCCTTCAAAAAGCCAGTCTGTTTCAGCGCGATGCGATCCAGCGTCGACTTGTTCATGCTGATATTCACGTCGGCTTGGTCATGCCGGGTCAAGTCGCGGTGGGTAAGGACACCGTTGCGCAAGGTCAAGGCGTAATCCTCGTTCAGATCGGTGAAGCGCCAGTTGATGGTCAAGTCATTGTCGGCGTCTTTTAGCGCGTCAACCCGAACGCTCAGGTAATCGAAGAACATTGCAGGGGTCAGCGCCCGCACCATATCGTCGGCATTTCCGCCGCTGCCGGTTGCAGCCGCAACGCCGTCGCGCAATTCCTGCGCCCCGCTGAGGTAGGCGTTGCGCCAAGTCGCGTTCTCGCTCTGATAGCCCAGCTGTTCCAGCGCATCGGCCTGCAGGTTGCGTGCATCGGCGTTGTCCGGCTCGGCGAAGACCAAATGATTGGTCAGTTGCGCGACCCAGCGATAATCGCCTTCGTCGAAGGCTTTGCGCGCCTGCTTCAAGAGCTGCTCGGCACCCCCCATCGCCGCTACGTAACGCTTGCCCGCAGCTTGTGGCGGCAAAGGATTGAGGTTCGCCGGGTTGCCGTCGTAGAAACCCATGTAGCGCTGATACACCGCACGCACGTTATGGCTCAACGAGCCGTAATAATCACGGCTGTACCACTTGTTCGCCAAGCGTGGCGGCAGCGAACTTAAGGTGTCGGCAATCTCCATGGGGGTCAGCCCCTGATTGATCAGTCGCAGGGTCTGGCTGTCGATGAATGCATACATGTCGCGCTGGTCAGCCAGATATTCGCGTATCTGCGCACCGCCCCAGGTAGGCCAGTGATGCTGGGCAAAAACCACCTCGGCCTGATTGCCGTAGCGCAGCAGCGACTGATCCAGGTAATGCGCCCAGATCTTCGGGTCGCGCACCAGCGCGCCGCGCAAGGTGAGCACATTGTGCTGCACGTGAGTGGCATTTTCGGCCATGCACAGCGCCTTGAATCGCGGGAAATAAATGTTCATTTCCGCCGGCGCCTCGGTGCCGGGGGTGAGTTGGAATTCGACCTCGATACCCTCAAGGGTCAGGCGCTCCAGCGGCTGGCTGATTTCCCTGGTGGGCGCGATCAAGCTGATGGTTGCGTTGGCCGGAATACCCTTGCCCAGTCCGGCATCAACCTGGCCGCGCTCGCTACGCGGCAACGGTGCGCCGTACATGTATTGAGCGCGACGTTTCATTGCCGGCCCGGCCAACACATTCTCCCCGATGGCGTGCTCGAAAAAACCTTGCGGTGCAATCACCTGGACCTTGCCCGCGGTGACATCCGCTTCGTCGATGATCCCCCGCACACCGCCGAAATGGTCAACGTGCGGGTGCGTGTAGATGACCGTGGTCACGGGCTTGCGCGGGCGATTCTTGAAGTACAGCTCAAGGCCGGCTTTAGCCGTTTCCACCGACAGCAGCGGGTCGAGCACGATCAAGCCATTGTCGCCTTCGACGATGGTCATGTTGGCCAGGTCCAGGCCACGAATCTGATAAATACCGTCAGTGACTTTGAACAGACCGGCAATGGTATTGAGCTGCGCGATGCGCCACAGACTCGGGTTGACGGTGCCGGGTGCGTTGGTCTGGTTAAGGAATGCGTACTGATTCAGATCCCAGACGGTCTTACCGTTGGCATTGCTGACCACACCCTCGTACCGCTCGATCAGACCGCGCTGCGCCGCTTCGAAATCCCCGCGGTCGGCGAAGGGCAAACGCTGCAACCATTGTTGATTGCTCTGCAGCGTGGTCGCCGTCGCATCTTTAGCCGGTGTGGCGGCAGAACTCATCAGCGGTGCCAACAAGGCAAGTGAAAGCAACATCGGTGGAAAACGCATGGAGAATTCCTTGTTATTGTTTGGGCGATCCACTTTAGGGAGAGGGCCTGGCCGCAGCCAATACCAGAGCGGCATGGTGGCCATCGTGTTTTTTTATGGCTCAGTCCGGTGCAATCGCTAGGATCTGTTCAGCCAGCCAGGCTAATGCAGGATCGTGTTGGCGATGCGTCAGGTAGACCAGATCAAGCTCGAAGAGCGGCAATGCGAATGGCAGTTCCAGCAAGTCCAAAGGCAGTAGCCTGGCGAACTGTTGCGCCAGTTGGGTCGGCAATACCGTGCACAGGTCTGTAGCGGCCACGAGGTGCGCGGCCTGCAAGTAATTGGGCGTGGTATAGACGATCTGCCGCACTAGATTCTGTTCGGCCAGCCACTGATCAATCATGCCTCGCGTCTGGCCTCCATTCACCCAGACGTGGCGCAGTTGCAGAAAACTGCGCAGATCCAGGCCGGCGCCTGATTGCGGATGCCCCTGACGCATCGCCACCCGCAACGTTTCGCTGCGCCAGCGCAGCCGGGTAAAACGTGCCGGTACGTGATCAAAACGGCCCAGTACCATGTCCAGTTCGCTACGGTCCAGCGCCTCCGCCGGCAGGCTCGCCGCCAAGTGGACGACATCGATGCGCAAGTGTGGCGCCTGGGTCTGCAAGCGGGCCAGCAATGACGGCATGCACAACTGTTCGACATAGTCGGTGAGGGCGATCCGCAGCTGTCGATGGCTGAGTGCCGGGTCGAACGCATCCCCCGTGGCCAGGCTTTGTTCGATCTGTTGCAACGCCGCGCGAATCGGTCCTTCCAGGGCCAACGCTCTAGGCGTCGGACACATGCGGCGGCCAACGCGCACCAGCAGCGGATCGTTCAATGCATCGCGCAAACGCGCCAGGGCATTGCTGACGGTGGGCTGAGTCAGCGCCAGACGCTCGGCCGCGCGCGAAACATTCTGCTCACGCAACAGCATGTCGAAGATACGCAGCAGGTTCAGATCAAAATTTGAAATATTCATGCCGCAAATATATGGCATATGAAAATGAAATTTCAAAAATACTGGAAGCGTGCTTACGGTGGCGGCTGTTATTTCCTACCGATGCAGGAGCGCCGCGTGTGAGCACCCCTTTCGATATTCAGCAGGTCGCCGTGATCGGCGCGGGCACTATGGGCCGAGGCATTGTCATCAGCCTGGCCAGCGCCGGATACCCAGTGCTATGGCTGGAAAGCAACGCCCCGACACTGGATGCTGGCTTGACCATGATTGAACAGACCTGGGCACAGCAGGTTGGCAAACAGCGCATCACTCAGGAGGAGGCGGACGCCCGTCTGGCTCGGGTACGTCCTGTGCAAAGTTACGCTGACCTCGCTGAGGCGGATCTGGTCATCGAAGCGGTGTATGAAAGCCTGCAGCTGAAGCAGGAAATCTTCCGCGCGCTGGATTCGCATCTCAAACCGCAGGCGATCCTGGCCAGCAACACCTCGGCACTGGACATCGACGCCATCGCCATAGTGACTAAGCGTGCACAACAGGTGCTGGGTCTGCATTTTTTCAGCCCGGCCCACATCATGAAGTTGTTGGAAATCGTCCGCGGCAACGCCACGAGCCGCGAAGTGCTGGACGCCGCGCTATTACTTGCTCAGCGCGCCGGCAAGGTGGCGGTGGTGGCGGGCAACTGCCCCGGTTTCATTGGCAACCGGATGCTGCGCAGCTATGTGGCCGAAGCGCGCAAACTGCTCCTTGAAGGAGCGATGCCGCAGCAGGTGGACGACGCGTTGCAGCAATTCGGCTTTGCCATGGGTCCGTTCCGCATGTATGACGTGGTCGGCATTGATCTGGAATGGCGCGCCCGACAATTGGCAGGGCAGGGCATGGATGATCCCTTGGTCAAAATCGACAACGCCTTGTGCGATCTCGGCCGTCTCGGCCAGAAGAGCGGCCAGGGTTATTACCGCTATGCAGCAGGTAGCCGTGTAGCCGAGCATGATCCGCTAGTCGATAACCTGGTGCTCGAGGTGTCTCAGGGCCTGGGCTATCGTCGCCGTGAAATCGACGTGCAGGAAATTCTTCAGCGCTGCCTCCTCGCGCTGGTCAATGAAGGGGCAAAAATTCTCGAAGAAGGGATTGCTGCCAGCAGCCATGACATCGATCAGGTCTGGCTCAACGGCTATGGATTTCCTGCGCACACCGGAGGGCCAATGCGCTGGGCGGATGAGCAGAGCATAAGCCAGATGGTCGCTGGGCTTGAACACTTGCAGGGCATGTTCGGCGAGCACTGGCGCCCAGCCGGTCTGCTCCAGCGATTGAAGGACGGCGGCAAACGTTTCGCCGATGTCGTGGAGGGCGCGGTATGAATTATCAAGCCCCTATTCGCGATATGCGTTTCGTATTGCACGAGTTGTTCGACGTATTGGGCCATTGCGAACAGCTGGGCGTGGAGCTCGAGCGCGACACGCTTGACGGCATTCTTGAAGAGGCCGCACGTTTTACCGGCCAAGTCATTGCACCACTCAACCGCAACAGTGACGAGCAAGGCTGTCAACTGATCGGCACTGAGGTCCGCACGCCCGACGGGTTCCGCGATGCCTATCGCCAGTACGTCGACAACGGTTGGGCAAGCATGAGCGGGCCGACAGAGTACGGTGGCCAGGGATTGCCGCAAATGGTCTCGGCCTGCGTGCATGAAATGCTGATGGCGGCCTCGCTGTCGTTCCGGATTTATTCCGGCCTGACCGAAGGCGCGGTGCTGGCCGTGCATTGCCATGGCAGTGACGCACTCAAACACGCCTGGCTGGGCAAAATGGTCAGCGGCGAATGGACCGGCACCATGTGCCTGACCGAGCCACAGGCCGGAACCGACCTGGCGTTATTGCGCACCCGCGCGCAGCCCCAGGCCGATGGTGGCTATCGCATCGACGGCAGCAAGATTTTCATCAGCGGCGGTGAGCACGATCTGACCGACAACATCATTCATCTGGTCCTCGCGCGTCTGCCTGATGGGCCGGCGGGTGTGAAGGGTATCAGCCTGTTTCTGGTGCCCAAAATCCTCCCCGACGGCCAGCGCAACACGCTGAGCTGCGGCGCCCTGGAACACAAGATGGGCATCAAGGGTGCTTCGACTTGCGTCATGAATTTCGACGGTGCTCAGTGCTGGTTGGTCGGCGAGCCAAATCAAGGGTTGGCGTGCATGTTCACCATGATGAACGACGCGCGATTCCAGGTCGGTTTGCAGGGACTGGGCATTGCGGAAGCGGCTTTTCAAGGGGGCCTGGCTTACGCCCGCGAACGTTTGCAGTCGCGTTCGCTGGCCGGCGCAGTGGCACCGGAAAAGGCTGCCGACCCGATCATCGTTCATCCCGATGTGCGGCGCATGTTGCTGACCCAAAAGGCCCTCACTGAAGGTTGCCGGATGTTGGGTGCGTATACCGCGCGACAACTCGATCTGGAACACGCAGCAGCAGAACCGGACGTTCGTCGAGCCGCCATGCGCCGCGCCGCGCTCCTGATCCCTATCGTCAAAGGGTTCTTCACTGATGTCGGCCAGGAAGTCGCCAGCCTCGGTGTGCAGCTGTTTGGCGGGCATGGCTACATTCGCGAATGGGGCATGGAACAACTGATGCGTGACAGTCGCATTACCCAGCTCTATGAAGGCACCAATGGCATCCAGGCACTGGACCTGATCCGGCGTAAATTGATCAGCGATGGCGGCGCCGAATTGCACGCACTGATCAACGAATTGGTACCGCACGTAGACACCGCCGGCGCTTACCCATCATTGAACGAAATGGCCGCAGCGATCAGTCAGCGCCTCGAAGAATGGCGAGCGCTGAGCATTAGCGTTATCGAGACCTGCCAGCGCGATCCGCAGGAGATAGGCGCGGTTTCCGTGGATTTCCTCGCGTACTCGGCCTACGTCCTGCTGGCCGGTTTATGGATGCAGGCAGCCGTGCGCGCCCATGAAGCGCTGGCCGCAAGTACCGACGAAGAGGCTTTTTATCAGGCCAAGCTGCATACCGCTGACTTTTACTGGCGCCGCGTATTGCCCCGTGCAAGTGCGCACCGTGAAGCGCTGCTGGGCGGTGCGAGCTGCTTGATGGCGATGGCGTCGAGTGACTTCAGTTGCTGACCGCAGACGTATTACCAAGAACAGGGAGTCGCTGACATGCAGCCTTTCAGCTTTGCCACTACTGCGCAGATTCTTTGCGAAAGCGGCGCGGCGCAACGCCTCGCGAGCCTGTGCCGCGAGCGTGGTGCGCGGCGTATCCTGATCATCACCGACCCCGGCATCGCCCGTCTTGGCATGCTTGATGACGTCTTGCCCGCTTTCACCCTCGCGAAAGTTGGTGTGGCGATCTTCAGTGACGTGACGGCGGATCCGAGCCAGAACTGTGTGCTCGCCGCCGTGGACCGCGCACGGCATATTGGTGCCGACATGATCGTTGGCTTCGGCGGTGGCAGTTCGATGGACGTGGCCAAGCTGGTCGCTCTGCTCGCACATCCCGCATGCGGCCAGCCGATCAGCGAGTTGTACGGTATCGACAAGGCGAAGGGGCCGCGCCTGCCGCTGATCCAGGTGCCGACCACCGCAGGGACCGGCTCGGAGGTGACGCCCATCGCGATTGTGACAACCGGTGAGACCACCAAAATGGGGATCGTCTCGCCATTGCTGCTGCCGGATCTTGCCGTCCTCGACGCGGTTTGTACGCTAGGTCTGCCGCCGGCCGTCACGGCAGCCACGGGCATCGATGCCATGGTGCATGCGATCGAGGCCTACACCAGCAAACTCAAGCGTAATCCACTGTCGAGCCTGTTGGCGCGAGAGGCGCTGCGGCTGTTGGCTGACAATCTTGAACAGGCTGTATACAACGGCGGCAATCTACCCGCGCGGCAGGCAATGCTGCTAGGGGCGTGCCTCGCCGGCCAGGCATTTGCCAACGCGCCAGTGGCGGCGGTGCATGCGCTGGCGTATCCGCTGGGTGGACATTTTCACATTCCCCATGGCCTGGCGAATGCGCTGGTGCTGCCGCATGTAATGCGCTTCAACCTTCCAGATGCGCTGACCGACTACGCCGAACTGGCTTCGCCCTTGCTGGGAGCAAGGCTGCAGGCGGGCGATCGCGAGAGCCGCAGCGAGCAATTTGTCTGCGAGTTGGCGCAACTGGGCGGCCGTTGCGGATTGCCGGAAACGCTGCGCGATGCCGGCGTGCCCAGAGAAAGCCTGGGCCAACTGGCCCAAGACGCGATGCAACAACAGCGGCTGTTGGTGAACAACCCGCGCGCCGTCAGCGAAGCCGATGCGCTGGCGATCTATGAGGCGGCCTATTGATGACCGACATCCGAGAGCGCGCCAACTACTCACACTTCACCTCGCTCACGACCCGTTGGCACGACAACGATGTGTATGGGCACGTGAACAACGTCGTCTATTACAGTTTTTTTGACAGTGCCGTGAACAACGTATTGATCGGAGAGGGCGGGCTGGATATCCATGACGGTCCGGTGATCGGGCTGGTGGTCAGCTCCAGCTGCGATTACCACGCTCCGGTCGCTTTTCCAGAGCGCATCGAGGTCGCGCTCGCGGTAAGCAAACTGGGCCGCAGCTCCGTGCATTATCAACTTGCGGTGTTTCCCGAAAGGCAGGCACTGGCCAGCGCCACCGGGCGTTTCGTGCATGTTTTTGTCGATCGGATCGAACGCTGCCCGGTACCGATTCCCGAACGGTTGCGCGTGGCGTTAGGGGAACTGATCTGCAACTTGCCCGCTTCCACGACCAAGGATCTTGAACCATGAAAGATGCTGTGATTGTTTCCACCGCTCGCACGCCGATTGCCAAGGCCATGCGCGGCGCATTCAATGATTTCAAGTCACCCAGCATGACGGCAATCGCCATTCGCGCAGCAGTCGAACGTGCCGGCATCGAGCCGGACCAGATAGAAGACCTGGTGCTGGGCACGGCGATGCAAAGCGGCACTGCAGCGATCAACCCCGCGCGTCTGTCGGCGCTGGCGGCCGGTCTGCCGGTGTCGGTGAGTGGGCAGACCGTCGACCGCCAATGCGCATCAGGCCTCATGGCAATTGCCATCGCCGCCAAGCAAATCATCGTGGACGGCATGCAGGTGACCATCGGCGCCGGTCAGGAGCAGATCAGCCTTGTGCAATCGACCCACAATCGCCTGGCGAGCGAGGCATACGACGACGCTGTGCTGCGCATGAACGAGCATGCCTACATGCCGATGTTGCAAACCGCCGAGCGAGTGGCTGCGCGGTACGGTATCAGTCGCGAGGCGCAAGACGCCTATGCGTTGCAGTCTCAGCAGCGCACGGCGGCGGCCCAGACCGCCGGCCTGTTTGCCGATGAAATCGTTGCGGTCACAGCACGCAAAAAGATCGTAAACCAGGAGGACGGTGCGGTCAGCCACGTGCAAGTCACGCTCACCCAGGATGAGGGCAATCGGCCCGCTACCGTCTTGGCGGATCTGCAAGGCCTCAAACCAGTGATCGAAGGCGGCAGTGTCACCGCTGGCAATGCCAGCCAATTGTCTGACGGCGCCAGTGCGTGCGTATTGCTAGAAGGTGGCTTGGCGGCGCGTTTGGGGGGCACGCCGTTGGGACTCTATCGAGGCATTGCTGTCGCCGGGCTTGCGCCGGAAGAAATGGGTATAGGACCGGTATTGGCGGTGCCCAAATTGCTCCGTCAGCACGGCCTGAACGTAGACGATATCGGCTTGTGGGAGCTCAACGAAGCGTTCGCCTGCCAAGTTGTGTACTGCGCGGCGCGACTAGGGATCGATCCCGCGAAGTTGAACGTCAATGGCGGCGCTATCTCGATCGGGCATCCCTATGGCATGAGCGGAGCTCGAATGGTTGGACACGCGTTGCTGGAAGGAAAACGACGCGGGGTGAAGTTCGTCGTAGTGACGATGTGCGTGGGGGGCGGAATGGGCGCGGCGGGGTTGTTCGAGGTGTTGTAAAAAAAGGCGCCGTCATATTTGTTAGGATTGCCCTGATCAGGAGATATGTAGTGGCTCAGGCGTCACAATCCGTTATGTAGAGATCGAGCAAGAGGGGGAGGCGGCCAACGTTTGCAATTGGCCGGTTAGCGACGGTCAGGGCTCGACCGTCGCTATGCATATTCAAACCTCGGTCTGTTGCGCCATCTCTAGGGCGTCATCGACTTCAATTCCCAGATATCGAACTGTGCTCTCCAGCTTCGTGTGGCCGAGCAGCAGTTGAACCGCTCGCAGATTTTTCGTCCTGCGATAGATCAGCGATGCCTTCGTACGCCTCATTGTGTGAGTGCCATACATGGCTGGATCAAGGCCAACGGCTTCCACCCAGCCTTTGACGATCCGTACGTATTGACGTGTTGATATATGGTCTGAGGCATGCAGCTGGCTCGGAAAAAGCCAGTCCTCGCTCCGGAGTTGGGCTTGGTGTATCCAGGCCGCAATAGCAAACCGTGTTGTTCGGTGATTTCCAACTGCACTGGCCGCAGCGTTTTCTGCTGCATCACCATGGCGCGTGGTGATACGTGCTCGCCATGGGCGACGTCGCGCACACGAAGTTTGGTTAAGTCGCAGGCCCGAAGCTTGCTGTCGATGGCCAGATCGAAGAGCGCAAGATCACGAGTCCGTTTTGCAATTTGCAAGCCTAACCCGGATGGCCCAGATATCTCTCAGTCTGAGTGGAGCTTTCTGCCCGACCAGCTTTCCTTTGTTCCAAGGCTGGCGGCTGCAGGTAGCGAAGATGTTCATGACTAGTCCTCCTCGTGTCGAAGGACAAGGATGGCTGAACAGAGGAAGGGTCGCTAACCGGCCAAGAGCTGCCCATCAGTTGCGTCGACTGCTACTCTCTGCGGTCTCTGGACTCAGTGCTGCTTATAACGTGAGACTTTATGAATAACCAACTCGCCATTTTGATCAGCGACTACCAAGCAAGTGTTGGCACCGCTGTGGACATGATGCATCGGTCTGGTATTCCGCGGCCCTTGACCAATATGGATTGGGTGGGCACTGACATTCCTCAGCGCGGAGAGTTAGAAGGCGGAGTTCGTTACTTCAAGCACGGCTATGGCTGCGCGGTTAGTCTCCCCACAGGTACAGTAGACTTTGACTTTGGGGCTCATGGTGAGATCGGTGGCTTCGACGCGTGGCGACTTGCTAGTTTCGCAGGTGACAAGTTGTCGGAATACGGTTTTGCTGATGAGGATGCACTCACAGAGTGCTTCAAAGCGGAAGTTGCTGCCGGTTCTCTAGTGTATTCCGGGTACATTCTCTACTACGTAGCGGACGACACCTCACAATTTCTGTCGAAATAGTCCGTTCTATCCGTGCATTAAGTTCTCACTACAGGGCGCCTGCCTGGATCTGCCATTTTCGGCCACCTACCACCGCCAGGTTTGGCCGATTAATCCCGTTCCGACAGGCAAAAATCGACCCAAAGCGGACAATACGGAAAACCTATGTACACAGTGACCGTCGTTAGCGAACGGCCCGACTTCAGATGTTTTCTGGATTTGCTCTATGGCCCTGGGCGAAACGTAGACACGGATGGTGATTCATACCCTGTGAACAGCCGCTCTTGGACATACCTGTATGTGAAGGACAGAGAGAGCGATGACCCTTACATCGAAATCCATGCTAGCGAGGTAGATGTCTCAAGGTTTACCGTGCAGTCCAACTCGTCGAGGCTGGAGGCCCTGGCTGCGTTGTACTTGTACCTGACTTGTGGTGGGTCAATCTCCTCTTCAGATCAGGCACTTGATAAAGCCGCCATCGAAATGTTGTGCGACAGATATTCCGTTGAGCTCTGCCGAGCCCATGGATCTATTTGGCATCAGTCGGCAGCTAACGCGCCTTACTCACAGTAGTGAACGACGGCTTGTTTCGGAGCGCGCAAACGTCCGCTCTTGGCCGATAGCGGTCACTCGGGCACCCCTCAATACCGCCAGTGTCATCTTGATGAACTCCTCATTTTTGTTGATCGTCCAGAATGCGCCGCGGACGTTCTCGGCGACATCCTGGCGCGGATGGCGGAGATGGAGTTTCGCAAAGCGCAGGCAGAGCTCGTGGAGATCAGCTTTGTGCAGAAGGCCGCGTATGAAACGGCGCGGTCGCTCAACCAGTCGCTGATGAGTATGTCGCCGCAGTTGGCACCGCAGGTCGCCGCGCTGTCGGATCCGCGGGAGGTGGAGCGCCAACTGAATGCTGCGCTACGTCAGCGCCTCAACGAAGCGGCTCAAGTATTCAGAGACGACTTTGGATTTGCACTGGACGGGTGCTAACGAATGCGCTCATAGGAATTCATGCGGCTGTCAGGTTCACCTCTGGCAGCTTTCGGAAGAGGGGACGCTGAGAACCACGTATTTGCCTGAGGCCTGTGGTATGGGTAGAATGCGAGTCATTATCAATTATGTACTTTCCGGGATGCTGATGCGCAGCGATGAAACGCTAGGTACTGCAGATCTAGGGCTGCTCTATTGCACCCACCATTCGTGGTTGCAAGGCTGGCTGATCCGACGCACAGGATGTCGCGATAGCGCAGCAGATTTGGCGCAGGACACTTTCGTACGTGTGCTCAAATCCCGTCAGTCCAGCCCCTTACGCGAACCACGTGCCTATTTGAGCAGTATCGCCCGCGGACTGATGATTGATCAGTATCGTCGTCGCGAACTCGAACGTGCCTACCTCGAAAGCGTTACGATGTTGCCTCAGCACGAGGTTCCCTCGGAAGAAAGCCGGCTGCTGATTCTTGATGCGCTGGAGCGCATAGACCGCATGCTCAATATGCTTAAACCAAGAGTTCGTCAGGCGTTTTTATTTGCCCGACTCGACGGTCTGACGTGCGCGCAAATAGCCGAAAAACTGGGTGTTTCCCGCGCGACGATTGAGCGCGACCTGGCCACGGCCCTGCAACACTGCTATCGCTTGCGTTATGTCGAGGCCTGAGCCACAGGCGCTGGATCCGGCCATTGTAGAGCAGGCGATCCAATGGCTGGTGCGCCTTCGCTTCAATCAAGCGGACGAACAAACACAGCACTCTTTTGAGCACTGGCTGCAGCAGCGCCCGGAGCATGTGTTGGCGTGGCAGCGTGTAGAGACGCTTGGGGATGAATTTGCCGACATCCCCGCTCAACTGGCGCGACAAACCCTTAATGGCACCCATCAGGGAATGCGGCGGCGGGACGGCCTGAAGCTACTGGGCATATTGGCGACCGTTGGCACGGCAGCCTGGCTCGGACGGGACTACACACCCGTACCCGCCATGCTTGCGCAGCAGCGCAGCAGCACCGGCGAGCAACGACGCTTCCAACTCGATGATGGCAGCCTTATTCAGCTCAATAGCGATAGCGCCGTCGACAGCGATTTCGATGCTCAGCGACGCCTGATCATCCTGCGACGGGGTGAAATCATCGTCAATGTCGGCGCGGATCAACACTCGCCGCAAGCGCGACCGTTCTGGGTGCAATCACGTGACGGGATCATGCGCGCCCAGAGTTCCCGCTTTCTGGCACGCGAGCTTGACGAAGGCACTCTGGTCGCGGCTCAGGAAGGATCAGTCACGGTGTTCCCCGGCTCCAGTCAAAGTCCTGCGAGCCGCAGCGTTCAGGCAGGCAATCAAGTGCTGTTTACATCAAGTAGCGTCCGAGCGTTCAGCGACAACGGCCTCGATCTGTGG
This sequence comes from Pseudomonas sp. efr-133-TYG-5, assembly GCF_030209175.1. Classification (GTDB taxonomy): domain Bacteria; phylum Pseudomonadota; class Gammaproteobacteria; order Pseudomonadales; family Pseudomonadaceae; genus Aquipseudomonas. Next base: position 227,337 of record NZ_JARVSM010000001.1, read on the forward strand.
AGCTGGGGTGACGGAGTGATCAGTGCGCGCAATATGCGCCTCAAAGATTTCATCGTGGAGTTGTCGCGTTATCGCCCTGGGGTATTGCGCTGCGCCGAAGAGGTCGCGGATCGCCGCGTTTCCGGCACCTTCCAGCTCGCCGACAACGATCAGGTCCTGGCATTGATCGCGCAGTCACTGCGCTTGCGCATCGATTACCGAACCCGTTACTGGGTAACCGTGACTGCTACTACCTGAGCCCATCAAAACAATCTGAAAAATAATGAGGTAGTTTCTCATTATCGTTCGACCTCTAAGGAAGGCCGGAATACAGGCCAGTCTGTCGATGTCCTTTCTTGGAGCGAGAAAATGAGTTCGTCCCCGGTTTCACAGCGCCATCCATTAAATCGTGCCTTGCAGGGTGCGATGTTGGGTTTGATCGTCAGCAGCTACGCATTGCCATCGCTGGCGCAAACGTCGAGCGCTGACCACAGCAATCAAGTCAAGCCGTGGAACATCGCTGCCGGCCCACTGGCGCCGGCGCTTGATCGCTTTGCGCGCGAGGCCGGCATCAGTCTTTCCTTCGACGCATCGAGTGTTGCGAACCGCACCACCGCTGGCGTGAATGGCTCGCTCGATACGTCGGCAGCGCTGTCATCGTTGCTGCAGGGGAGCCAATTGCAGATCGAACAGCAAGGCCCGAATGCTTATCTGCTGGTTCCTCAAGCAAAGCCCGCCGGCCCGCTGGAACTCGACGCAACGGATGTCGAGGACTACCGCCTTGCCCCGGTCATCATCAATGCCAAGGTCAGGGTCAGTGCCGACGACGACGCCAACTCGGTAGTCGCCAAGGAACTCTGGGTTGGCGGAAAAGTGGCAACCAGCATTCTCAATACACCGGCATCGGTATCAGTTGTTACCAACAAGGAAATGGAGCAACGCAGCGTCAGCACCACGGAAGAGGCGCTGCAATACACGCCAGGCGTGATCACTGACTTCTACGGTACGGATGACCGCAACGACTATTTCCAGATCCGCGGCTACCAGGCCACCACCTACCGTGACGGCTTGACCCTGAGTTCGATGCGCGGCGTACGCGAAGATCCATTCGCTTATGAGCGCATCGAGATTCTGCGTGGCGCCAACTCCACCCTGTTTGGCCCGGCGGACCCTGGCGGCTCGGTAAACTTCGTGACCAAACAGCCACGCTTCGAGCAGTTTGGCCAAGGCTATGTGACCTACGGTTCGTTTGACCATGTCGAGACAGGCATCGATGTGGGAGATGCGCTGAACGACGAGAAAACCCTGGCTGGCCGTTTTACTGCCAAAGGCCAAAACAGCGACCGCGAGTACGACCACTCGCAGGACGATAACCAGTTGTTCATGGGTGGCCTCACCTGGGCACCGACGGATTACACGTCGGCGACGATGATTCTGGACTACCTGAAAACCGAAAGTTCGCCCAACAGTGGCGGTTATCCGCTGGACAAGGAATACGACCGCAGCAAGTTTTATGGCGAGCCCAGCTACAACTTCCACGATGTCGAGCGCACCAGCCTCAGCGGTAACGTCACCCATGACTTCGACAACGGCTTCGTACTGCGCAGCAATCTGCGTTACAGCAAGTTGACCGATGATTTTGGCTACGTTTACCTCAGCGACAGCGCCGCACGTGTCGGTACTACCGTTGACCGCTATCAGTTTGGAACGGACACTGAAGCCGACCAGTTCAACGGCAATCTGATGCTGCAATACGATGCCCGCTTCGAGAACATTGACAGCAGCAGCCTGGTGGGCGTGGAGTACCTCGATTCGACCACCAAGGAAAGCTCGGTCTACGCCCCGACGACCTCGATTGACATTGCAAACCCCGTGTTTACTGGCGTTTCACGCTCAATCGCGCCGTATGCCGTCAACAAGCGAGACGCGACTACCAAGGCCGTATTTCTTCAGCAGAACCTGTCGTTCTACGAGCGGTTCATCGTCACCGGGGGTGTGCGCAACGACTCGATGGATCTGACCAGCAAAGGCTTGGAATCCACTGAGAAAGACACCTTCTCCGAAACTTCCTATCGAGGTGCGTTGACCTATATCGTCAACGATGAAGTGTCCACCTATGTGAGCATGGTGGAATCCGTCTCGCCGCCGCAGGTTGGCGTAACACCGCAGACGGGCAGGCAGTACGAAGTGGGCGTGAAGTACGCGCCGATGGGGATGGACGCACTGTTTTCCGCAGCCGTTTATGACCTGACCCAGGAAAACGTCACCATCGCCGTGGTGCTGCCGAGCGGCATCATTGAGCAACAGACAGTGGGCGAGTCGCGGGCGCGGGGCCTTGATCTGGAGGCCAAGGCGCAGGTGTCGCAGAACCTCAGCCTGATCGGTGGCTATTCTTACATGGAGTCCGAGGTGCTGCGCGGTTCGTTGTACGACGGCAGCTCCCTGAAGGGTAATGAGTTCGCCACGGCACCCAAGCATTCCGCTTCGCTCTGGAGTTATTACGACGTGCCACGCACTGATGTCAGCGTTGGCTTGGGCGCGCGCTACGTCGGGTCGTATTACTTCGATGCCGCCAACTCCGGCAAAAGCGATGGCACCACGCTGTTCGACGCCGCCTTCAACTACAAGATCGCCAAGGGCACCGACCTTGCGGTGAACGTCAGCAACCTGCTGGATGAGCAGCACGTGGTCGGTTCCGGCACAGCGAACTTCTACAATCCGGGTCGCGAGATTACCGCTAAATTGAGTTACAACTGGTAAGCAGACTTGTAGGCCTTTTCCTCGGAAAGAAAGTGGTGCCCGGTGTACAGCGGGCACCTTCAAACTGGCCAACGCAAAAAGCGAAGTCGTTCGATTTCCGTTGTATGGGCTCCGGTAAACGGTTACTCGCCAGCAGTGCGATATAACTTCAGTCTAGTTTTTTCGAACGTCCTTTTTCGGCCACGAGCGGTCATTTTTTACTGCCATTTTCGACTAATTACAGGCCATGAGTACGTCTGGTAAAACGAGGGCGTTTCAAAGGACGCCGCCATCTGTGAAACCCCTTATTCGCCGTCGATCAGGCGCGGCAGTTGCGGCGGATTGGACCCGCGCAGTACCTCACCGACCGCTTTTGGCCGAATGAAGGCGGTCGTGAGCGGCAGCTGTTGGCAGAAAGTTGCCTGTTGAAGGCAGCCACATCTCCCATCATTGCAAGGTCGAACAAGTGATGTCGGAGAGAGTAGGGTTGTGGAAATGATCGAAAAGATGCGGAAACGATCAAGAAAGGGATGGCCAAGAGATGCGAGTTTCAGAAACGACAAAGCCCTGAATAATCAGGGCTTTGTCGTATAAAGATGGCGGAGGCGATGGGATTCGAACTCATGGACCTGTTACAGTCGACGGTTTTCAAGACCGTTGCCTTAAACCACTCGGCCACACCTCCGTTTGCGTTGCGGGCGCCATAATACCTGAATGAAACACACTGTCAAACTCTCTGCATGGCTTGTTACAGAGCGTCTGTTATGATCTTTGCCACTGAACGTTTCAAACCAACAGGAGTGTCGCCATGCGCGAACAGGATTACGCAGTTAATAACAGCGTGCAGGCTGAGCAGCTAGAGGTTAGCCGCGTCCTGCGCAACACTTACGGCCTACTGGCGCTGACCCTCGCCTTCAGCGGTGTGATGGCGTTCGTGGCCCAGCAGATGCGTGTCGGTTACCCGAACATCTTCGTGGTGCTGATCGGCTTCTACGGGCTGTTCTTCCTCACCAACAAACTCCGTGATTCCGCGTGGGGCCTGGTGTCGGCGTTTGCCTTGACCGGTTTCATGGGTTTCCTGCTCGGCCCGATCCTCAACCGTTACCTGGGCATGCAGGGCGGCGCTGAAATGGTCAGCTCGGCCTTCGCGATGACTGCGCTGGTGTTCGGTGGTCTGTCGGCCTACGTGCTGATCACCCGCAAGGACATGAGCTTCCTCGGCGGCTTCATCACCGCGGGTTTCTTCGTCCTGCTGGGCGCGACGCTGGCAAGCTTCTTCTTCCAGATCAGCGGTCTGCAACTGGCAATCAGCGCCGGTTTCGTGCTGTTCTCGTCGGTCTGCATTCTGTTCCAGACCAGCGCGATCATCCACGGTGGCGAGCGCAACTACATCATGGCGACCATCAGCCTGTATGTATCGATCTACAACCTGTTCATCAGCCTGCTGCAGATCTTCGGCATCATGAGCCGCGACGACTGATCGCAACGCTGATTTCAACAAGAAACCCGCTTCGGCGGGTTTTTTGTTGCCCGCGAAAAAGGGTGGTGGCCTTTTACCTACAAAATGATCTGAAAATGATGGCGTCTTTTTGGAAATGACCTACACCTAAGAACATGGAAGAACGGCAAGTCTGATCGACAGGAGTCGGTATGCAGCGTCCCTCATTGAGCCCCAGCGACAAAATCGTTCATCCCCCGTTTTCTTGAGCGCCTGGCCAGTCGGCCGGGATCAATCGTGTTCATTCGCCCAGCGAAAGCAAGGAGGTGCCCCCCAGCAATCCGTCCCAACCGTGAGCCCGTCCCGGCGATTGGTCCGGGAATGTGTAATCAAAACAATAATGGAGGCCCTTCATGGCGGGCCCGAGCCCGAGGCCATGGCAGGCGTTGTCCCTATCAAGGAGATAATCGATGAACCAGCCCCAAGGAAAGTTTGCCGCCCTGGCCGTAACGGCCACATTGTTCAGCACCGGCGTCCAGGCCGGTACTTACCCCGATTATGGTTATGCGCCACCGGCCAGTTACACCGGCCCCAAATTCGTACTCAGCCAGAATTACCCGACCACTCCACCACAGGTGCCGCTGCCCGGATTCTTCAAGAAGCTGCCGAGCAAACCGGACAACAACTTCGAGACCTGGCGCGGTTATCTGGAAGACGTCAAGCACTACTGCCTGGAGGGCAACGTCGAGGTCAACTGGGATGTGCAGAAGAACAAACTGCGCCAGTGGTATCACATGCCATGGCAGCACTACGGGCCGCTGGGTCGTGAGGGCATTCATGGCCTGACCAAGGAAGCGCAGATCCAGGTCAAGCAACTGGCCCCGACGCAGACAGCCACCGGCCAGACCTACGCGGTGGGCATCTACAACGACATCGGCGCCTACACCATCGGCCAGGTCTGGAAAGATCCGAACAACCCCGATCCGAGCTACACCTCACAGCCCAACAGCTTCCCCAACGGCACCGTGGTGTGCAAGGCGCTGTTCGCCGACATCGACCGCAACACCGTGCCGTTCCTGGTCAATCCGGTGCTCTGGCAAGGCTACATCACGGAAACCTTCACCTCGGCCAACCGCAAGATCAAGGACGTCGCGCTGATCCAGATGGACATCGCCGTGCGGGACACGCGCATGAGCGACACCGGCTGGATCTTCGGCACCTTCCAGTACAACGGTGCGAAGACTGGCAAGGCCGGTTGGGACAACCTGGTCCCCGTCGGGATCATGTGGGGCAACGATCCGAAAGAAACCGGCAATAGTTTCACCAACCCGCAGCCGACGCAGACCAAGATCAACAAGGCGCTGCAACAGACCGCGATCAATGCCAATACCCAGGAGCTGCCGCCCACCCATCTGGGCTGGAACGGTCGCCTCAATGGCCCGGTGGACAACCCCAACAGCTCGTGCCTGAGTTGCCACGCCACCGCCGAAGCGCCGCAGGTGGCAATCATGAACCCGACATTCCAGGCCAATCCACCGCAGCCGGGTACGCCTGAGTGGATGAAGTGGTTCCAGAACATTCCGGCCGGTCATCCATTCACGCCAGGCACCAAGAGCACCGACTACAGCCTGCAGCTGTCGGGTGGGCTGGTGAACTACTACGAATGGAAGTGCGACATGAGCGGCATTTACGCCGATGGCAGGAACGCCTGCAGCAAAGTGGCGAACCTGAAGATGAAAATGCTCAAGGCCGGGGATGACAACGCGCAACCGCAGCAGCGTGTGATTCGCGACCCGAGCCTGCAGCAATTGCTCGAGTAACGCACGGCAACCTCCGGGCGCTGCGGCGTCCGGAGGTTTCCATCAATTGATCTCGATGCTGCCGTCAGCCTGCTGCTTGTAGATCGTATAGGGCAGCAGCAGGGTGTCGAGCACGCCGGAGAAGGCCGCATCGATCAATGGGCCGGGGGATGCATTCTTGTAGTTGAAGGCGTCGACGTCGTCCGGACGTTCGGCATGCAACAGGCAGAAATCGTAGGTCACGCCGCTGTAAATCCGCGGCACGGCGCCACAGTAGCTCTTTTGGCTTTTCAATTGGTGCACTGCGCTTTTATCGCTCAACACGACGGTCTGCACCGTCCCGCACCCGCCGAGCATCATTGCTGTCAGCATCATTGCCTGAACTTTCATACCGCCAATCCTTCGCCGGAAAAACCCCAATCTACGCCGAACGTGCAGAAAATGCACTTATGCCATCGGCGGCAAGCGGCGCTTGACCGGTGTCTTCTTGACGATCGCGGTGTTGGTTTCGGCCAGGGTATTGAGGCGATCGAGCAAGGTATCCAGTTGCTCCATCGAGCGCACGTGCAGGCGGGCGATGAAGCAGTCTTCACCGGTGACCTTGTCGCACTCGGTGAACTCGGGAATCGCCAGAATCTGCCGCTCCACCTCCTGCAACTGCCCCGGCAGCGGCCGTACACGGACAATGGCCTGCAACTGATAGCCGAAACACTTCGGGTCGATTTCCACGGTATAGCCCTTGAGCACACCGCGCTCTTCCAGGCGGCGCAACCGCTCGGCCACGCTTGGCGAAGACAAGCCGCTGATCTGCGCCAGGGCCTTGAGTGAACGGCGCGAATCTTCCATCAGGGCGCCGATGAGGATCTGGTCGATATCGTCAGTCATGCTGCAACTCCCACATTAGGCAATTGATGGAAACTACCCTCGATAAAAAAGGCAGATGGCGAGTTTAGCCTGCTTTTTGCGCTGGAGCGGCCGAGTGTCTGCTTGGCATACTTTTGCCACACACAAAGGAGATTGATATGGACAACCCAATCCGCCGCGGCTCAGTGGAAATGACCGCCGCCATGCTCATATCCGGGACGATCGGCTGGTTCGTGCTGGTGTCCGGGCAACCGGTGTTCGATGTGGTGTTCTGGCGTTGCGTGTTCGGTGCCGGCACGTTGCTGCTGGTCTGCGCGGCATTCGGCTTCTTGCGTCCGGGCATTTTGACCCGCACCACCTTCCTGCTGGCGGTGCTCAGTGGCATGGCGATTGTCGGCAACTGGGTGCTGCTGTTCGCCTCGTATTCGCGGGCGTCGATTGCCATCGGCACCGCGGTGTACAACGTGCAGCCGTTCATGCTGGTTGGCCTGGCGGCGCTGTTTCTCGGTGAAAAAATTACTGTGCAGAAGCTGTTCTGGCTGGCGATTTCCTTCCTCGGCATGCTGGCGATTGTCAGTGCCCATGGCGGGCAGGGCGAGGGCGGCAATGACTATCTGCTGGGGATTGCCCTGGCACTGGGCGCGGCTTTCCTGTACGCGATTGCCGCACTGATCATCAAACGCCTGACCGGTACGCCGCCGCACCTGATCGCATTGATCCAAGTGTGCACCGGGGTACTGCTGCTGGCACCGTTCGCTCATTTCTCCGCGCTGCCGCAAGCACCGGGTGCCTGGGCCAGCCTGGTCACACTGGGCATTGTCCACACCGGCCTGATGTACGTGCTGCTGTACGGCGCGATCCAGAAACTGCCGACCGCGTTGACCGGCGCGCTGTCGTTCATCTATCCGATTGCGGCGATCTTCGTCGACTGGTTCGCCTTCGGCCACCAGTTGCAAGCGCTGCAATGGCTGGGCGTAGCGGCGATCCTGCTGGCCGCCGCTGGCATGCAGCAGGGTTGGGGCTGGAAGTCACGGCGCCTGGTCACGCCGTAACCGTTAGATATTCCAGCGCGGCGCAGTCTGCGCCAGGCGCTGGCGCAATTCGCCGATGTTGGCTGCCAGCTGCCGGGTCAGCAAGCGGTACCCGTCGAGGGCGCTGTACACCGGTGCGTCGAGGCTGGCGTCCGGTAGTTCCACGGGGCGGCCCAGGCGTTGGGTCGCACCGGATTTCAGTGCCCGGGCCATGCCGATCAGTTGCACGCGAATCTGCCGGTGTTCGGCCTTCAGTGCCGATTGCAGGTGCGCCATGGCTTGTGGGTCATTCGGGTTCGGCCGGGTGTTGCCAAGAATCTCCAGGGTGCTGACGCACATGCGCAGATTGCGCTGGATGGCGTCGAGTTCGGTCATCGACACTTTGACTTCCTTGGACACCGAAGGCATCAGCGAGCGCAATTGCACCAGCACGCTGTTCAGGCGCCCCATCAGTTTCAGGTGTTCGTCGGCGGTCACCGCCTGACCGCTGATGATCCGCCCGTACAGCGTGGCGCAGTCGCGTAGGGCGTCGGCCAGGTTGTAGCGCCAGGAATACACCGCGTACAACGGCAGGGCAAACGAGAAGGCCAGGGCCAGGGCGATGCCGATCAGGATGTCGACCCCGCGCCACAAGCCGTCGGTGATCGGGTTGTCGCCATGCCCGGCGACAATGAACACGGTGATGGCCGAGAGCAGGGCGGTGTAGCCCCCCTTGCCGATGGCGTGGTAGGAGAAAAATCCGCACACCACGGCCATCGCAAAATAGGTCAGCCACGGCAGGCCGAGCCACGCGTGTTGCGCCACCAGCAGCAACCCGACGCCGGCACCGATCAAGGTGCCGGTGGCGCGTTCGGCGGCTTTCTTGCCGATGTTGCCGTGGTGCTGCAAACCACCGATGACCACCAGCATGGTCACCGACGCCCACTCGCCATGGGGCAGGTTGATGCCGGTGGTCAGCAGGATGGTCGCCAGCAGCCCCAGCGCGACGCGCACGGCGTGGATCAGGCGGGCATGCCGGTAACGACGGTACGGGTCCAGCAGCGGCCGCAGCATCCGCCGCAACAGCGGCGGCCAGCGGTGGGTGTTGAAGTGGCTCAGTGCACGCTCCTCAGAAGATGTAGTCGGTGGTCAGGAAGCTCGAATCGCGGCCGCGAATGATTTCGCTGATCAGATCCTTGTTGGCCTCCTGGAACTTGGTCGCCACCAGGGTGCGGATGGAAAACACCCGCAATGCATCGTGTACCGACAGCGTGCCTTCGGCGGAGTTCTTGCGCCCGTTGAACGGGTAGGTGTCCGGGCCGCGTTGGCACTGGGCATTGAGGTTGATCCGGCCGACCTGATTGGCAAAGGTGTCGACCAGACGGCCGATGGCCACCGGGTTGGTGCCGAAGATGCTCAGTTGCTGGCCGAAATCCGACTCCAGCACGTAATCGATCACGGTGTCGAGGTGGCGGTACGGCACGATCGGCACCACCGGGCCGAACTGTTCCTCCTGGTAGACGCGCATCTGTGGCGTCACCGGGTACAGCACCGCCGGGTAGAAGAACGATTCGCGCGCGAGGCCGCCATTCGGGTTGACCACTTGCGCGCCTTTGCTCTGCGCGTCGGCCACCAGACCATGCAGATAATCGACCTTGCCCGACTCCGGCAGCGGCGTCAGCGCCACGCCGCTATCCCATGGCATACCCGGTTTCAGCCCGGCCAGTTTGGCGTTGAATTTCTCGATGAAGGCGTCGACCACATCTTCATGCACGAAGAGGATTTTCAGCGCCGTGCAGCGCTGGCCGTTGAACGACAGCGAACCGGTGACCGCTTCGCTGACCGCGTTGTCCAGATCCACTTCCGGCAGGACGATGCCCGGGTTCTTCGCATCCAGACCCAGCGCGGCGCGCAAGCGGTGCGGCTTGGGGTGGAGTTTCTTCAGGTCACTGGCGGCCTTGTTGGTGCCGATGAAGGCGAAGATGTCGATCTTGCCGCTGGCCATCAGGGCACTGACGGTTTCGCGACCGCTGCCGTAGATCACGTTGATCACCCCGCTCGGGAAGCTGTCGCGGAACGCTTCGAGCAACGGGCGGATCAGCAGTACGCCGAGCTTGGCCGGTTTGAACACCACGGTGTTGCCCATGATCAGTGCCGGAATCAGCGTGGTGAAGGTTTCGTTGAGCGGATAGTTGTAAGGGCCCATGCACAGCGCCACGCCGAGCGGCACGCGGCGGATCTGGCCGAGGGTGTCCTGCTCCAGTTCGAAACGGCTGGAGCGGCGGTCGAGTTCCTTGAGCGCATTGATGGTGTCGACGATGTAGTCGCAGGTGCGGTCGAATTCCTTTTCCGAATCCTTGAGGTTCTTGCCGATTTCCCACATCAGCAACTTCACCACCGCGTCGCGCTGCTGGCGCATGCGCCCGAGGAAGGCTTCGACGTGCTGGATGCGCTCGGCCACACGCATGGTCGGCCACAGGCCCTGGCCACGGTCATAGGCGCGTACGGCGGCGTCGAGGGCGGTGAGGGCGGTGTCGGCATCCAGCAGTGGCGTGCTGCCGAGGATCACTTGCTCATCGCCGTTGTCGCCGTGCAGATAGACCGGGCTGCGCACGGTGGCGAGCGGGCCGTCCCAGCGCCGCAACTGGCCGTCGACCAGGTATTCGCGTTGTTCGACCTGGCCGTCGAGGCGGTATTTTTCCGGGATGTCGCTGACAGAAGGGAACAGGTTGCCAAGGATGTTTGCTGTGGTCATGTCGCTACCCCGTAGAAGATGTCGGCGGGCCGATTGGAAAAGGCTCTACAGGTTATACGCCTGAATTCACTGAAATTTAAACCCGCAAATGTCACGCGAATGTCACCCAAAGGCGCAGAGCAGAGGGGTAGCAAGATCAGCTCCCGAAGGTTTTCGTCTCTGTCACCGTGCCCGGGGCGAGTCCTGGCTGTCCCCGGATGCCCCCTTCACTGGCCCGCAATGCCCTCAACCCGCTGCCTTCGCTGCCTTAAGGTGTGATCACAACAATAAGCGGCACCTCACGCGAGGATCTTTATGCGGGCATACCGATTCACCTGGCTGCTGTTGCTGGCCGTCGCATTGGCCGGTTGCGGCGAAGACGCCAAACCCCCGACCTCATCCGGCATCGCCCGTAGCGCCATACCGTCCGACCCGGCCCTGGCACAGATCTACGGCAACAGCTGCCAGCTGTGTCACGCCAACCCTGGCGCCAACGCGCCGCTGACCGGCGACCGCAAGGCCTGGGAGCCGCGCATCCAGCAGGGCGCCGACACGCTGCTCGACCACGCCATCAATGGCTACAACGGCATGCCGCCGATGGGCCAGTGCGTCGAGTGCTCGGAAGAACAGTTTCTGCAGTTGATCGGCTTCATGGCCGATCAGCCGCTCCCACAATAAGGGCGCGCGTATGACCCTGGATCTGACACGCCGGCAGTTGTTGCAACGGGCGAGCATTGTCGGCGCGTTCAGCGCCCTGGCGGCGAACCCGGCCCTGGGCCAGTTGGTGCGCGCACCGCGGCTGATTCCCTGGCGCAACTGGTCGGGCGGGCAGAGTTGCCTGCCGGCAGCGCGAGTGGCGCCGAAGAATCTGGATGAACTGACGACGATCATTCAACAGGCGCCGGGCAAGATTCGCCCGGTCGGCTCGGCGCATTCCTTCAGCGCGCTGGTGCCCACCGACGGCACGCTGCTGTCGCTGAGCTACTTCAGCGGTCTGCTCGATCACGATCCGAAAACCCTGCAGGCGGAATTCGCCGCTGGTACCCCGATGTCACGCATGGGCGCACCGCTCAAGGACATCGGTCAGGCCCTGCAGAACATGGCCGACATCGATTACCAGACCCTCGCCGGGGCGATTTCGACCTCGACCCACGGCACCGGCAAAACCTTTCAGTCCTACTCGGCACACGTCTGCGGGATGCAACTGGTGACCGCCAGCGGCGAGGTGCTGGACTGTGACAGCCAGCGTCATCCGGAAGTGTTCAATGCCGCCCGGGTCTCTCTCGGCGCACTTGGCGTGGCGACCAGAGTCCGCCTGCAAAACCGTCCGGCCTATCGTCTGCGCGAACGCCAGTGGATCGCCAAGACCGAAGAGCTGCTCGAAGATCTGGACAAAAACACCCGCGAAAACCAGCACTGGGAAATGCTCGTCGTCACCCATTCCGACTACGCCTTGTCCATCGCCCTCAACGAAACCACCGACCCGCCCACACCACCGATCCCGCCCGAGGAGGAGGGCGGCAACGAGTTCGTCACACTGATCGAGAAGATCGACAAGTACGGCAGCGATTTCCCCAGCCTGCGCAGTTCGCTGCTCAACAGCCTGCGACATCTGGCGAGTTTCGACGAGCGGGTCGGCGACTCGTTCGATATCTACGCCAACGTGCGCACCGTACGCTTCAACGAGATGGAATATTCGCTGCCGGCCGAGCACGGTCCGGCCTGTCTGCGCGAGATTCTCAAGTTGATCCGCGACAAGGACCTGCGCACCTGGTTTCCCATCGAGTACCGCTACGTCAAGGCCGACGACATCCCTCTGAGCATGTTCGAGGGCCGCGACAGCTGTTCGATTTCGGTCCACCAGCATTACCAGATGGACCATCACAATTTTTTCGCCGCCATCGAGCCGATTTTCTGGAAGTACAACGGCCGCCCGCACTGGGGCAAGTTGCACACGCTCAACGCGCGAACCCTGCAGACCCTGTACCCGCGCTGGCAGGAATTCATTCAGGTGCGCCAGGCGCTGGACCCCAGCGGCAAGTTTCTCAACGCGCACTTGTCATCGATTCTGGGGGTGAGCTGATGGCCGTCAATCGCCGCAATTTTGTTTTGGGCACGTTGGGTGTCGGCGCGCTGCTGGTCGGGGTGGGGGCATGGTTGCGTCCGGGTGATCGTGGCGCGCCGTACAACGAGTATTTCCGTGTGCTCAATCGCGAGTTGCAGGCGCACGGGCCGATGCGCCCGGTGCTGCTGATCGACCTGGACCGCCTCGACCACAACATCGACGTGGTGATGCAATCGGTCAGACGCGGCGGCAAGCAGCTGCGCCTGGTGGAGAAATCGCTGCCGGCTCCGGGGTTGTTGAGCTACATCGCGCAACGGGCCGGGACGCAGAAACTCATGTCGTTTCACCAGCCGTTTCTCAATCACGATGCGCTGACGTTTGCCCAGTCCGATATCCTCCTGGGCAAGCCGCTGCCGGTGCGCTCGGCCGAGTTGTTCTATCAGAGCCACAAGGGCCCGTTCGATCCGGCCAGGCAACTGCAATGGCTGCTCGACGGGCCGCAGCGTCTGCAGCAATACCTCGCACTGGCGCAGGGGCTGGGCACCCGCATGCGCATCAACATCGAGCTGGACGTCGGTCTGCACCGCGGCGGCGTCAGCGATCTGCACGTGCTCGGGCAGATGCTTACGCTGATCAGTGCCAATCCGCAGCACCTGGAGTTCGCCGGCTTCATGGGCTACGACCCGTTCGTGGGGATGGGCGTGCCGGGGATTCTCGGTTCGCCCGAGGAGCTGTTCGCCAAGGTCATGCTGGTCTACCAGCGTTGCGTCGACTTTACCCGCCAGCAGTTCCCGGGGCTCTGGCATGACGGCTTGTGCCTGAACACCGCCGGCAGCCCGAGTTACCGCATCCACGAGAACGAGAAACTCAGCAGCGAAGTGTCGGTCGGCACCGCGATGCTCAAACCGACGCACTACGATCTGCCGTCGCTGGTCGACCACGAGCCCGCCGTCTACATCGCCACACCGGTTCTGAAAAGCACCGGCGCGGTGAACATTCCGGCGCTGGACGACAAGTCGCGGTTGTTCTCCTGGTGGGACACCAATCAACGCCAGACCTTTTTCATCTACGGCGGCAACTGGATGGCCGAGTTCGAATCGCCACCCGGCCTGCAGAGCAACGGCGTGTACGGGCGCAGTTCCAATCAGGAGATGGTCAACGGCTCCAGCGCTGTGGGCCTGACCGTGGAGGACCAGGTGTTCCTGCGTCCGACCCAGACCGAAGCGGTGCTGTTGCAGTTCGGAGATTTGCTGGCCGTGCGCGGCGGCAGGATCGTCGAGACGTGGCCCGTCTACAGCTGAATGGCACGGGCGACTTTTTCGCGATTTGTCTACTGTCAGAGGTGACAGTAGCGGGTTGCGCCCGTCGAGCGTATCTATGCCCTTGGCGGGGCATCCAGTGCAATTTGCTCAAGCCAATATCGCGACTTCGAACGAACAGACCGGGTCAGTTTGAGGAGGAAGGCAGATGGGCACGAATAACGAGGCAAGCCAGGAAACTGTCGGCTCAATGGTGGTGAGGATCGACGGCGGGACGGACTTCAAGGTCGAACGCACTTCATTTGAGATCACGGATGGACTGATCAAGGTCACCGCGCTCGATGGCCTTGGCGGGCCGACGCAGGGCAAGCAGTTTTTCTCCCTGGCGGTGGCGGCGCGGGCGGGACACTACGATTTCAATGATCTGCGCGAGACTAAATACCATCTCTATTCCGATATGTACGATGTGAGCTATGAGCCCAGATATGGCGCCGGGGCGGTTTTATATGATGAAACGGCTCGGCAGGTTTATGCGGTATTCAGTCTCGAGATGCGACTGCTCAGCAAAAGCCCGCAGGATGTCATCGCGCCCGAGCGGGTCACCCTGCAGACGTATTTCGCCTTTGTTGCCGATTAGGTCAGCGCCGTTTTCAGTCCGCCCATGCAGGGGGACCAGCGTTACACCCGGCGGACATGCGTCCGCCGGGTGCACTTGCCGTGCAACGCGGCGAGTGCCTGTTCCTGAAGTGCGGTTCGCTGTGGTTATTCAGATTTCAAGTTGTTTGTCCACTGTCAAGTTTGACAGTAGACCCGATAAGGCAGCCGGCGTATCAATTTGATAGCGGTATTGTTCATGCTTTAGCTCACTAATACTTATCTATCGAATGTCAGGACAGACACGTGTCCAAGGAGATTGAAATGGCGACCAGTGCTAAATCAGTGACGTCGGGCAGCTTCGAAGTGAAAACCGATCAGCGCGGTAACGTGAGGGCCGATGTACTTTCATTTGAAGACTCGGGGAATGGCTTCAAGATCTCGGTCAGGGAGGGCGTTGGCGGTGTGATGGAGCCGAAGAAGTATTTCGAGCTGGGGTTTCCGGAGAAGGCTGCTTCGGCCACTTATGATGTCAGGCTACTGTCGGTGGCGACCTATCAGGACTGGTCCGAAGTTCACCATTACAACTATGTTGCCAAGTCGGGCTCAGTCACTGTCGCCTATACCGACTCACCTCGAAAAACCGAAGGCAAGTTCGATATTGTGATGGAACTGCAGGGCAATCCCAATCCACCTGGGCCTAAACAGTTGAAAGTGTCCGGAACGTTTGATCTGAAAACGGCTTGAGTTGTTCATCGTCAAACAAACATCTTGTTTTCTTGCCCTGGCGCTTTGCTGAGCCGTCGTTGCAGGCTCAGCAAAGCGCCATCTGTATCAGCATATCCCCGCCGGAAAAATTCCTTTCTTTTGCTGTCGGCGCAGCCCATCACAATTTTTGAAATGAAGCTTTTATGACAAAAGTTCGGTAGCACATCGCCAGTCCGGTCATGCCTATGTAACGCGCTTGAGGGGCCTTTCGGGGCGCTTTTCACAAGCCGAGGCGGGACGCCGGGAGTGAGGCAATGGGGACTATGGAACGCTACTCGAAAGTGGGCATGCAGGAACTCGATCAACGCCTGTCGAAGATCGTCGAGGCCGCGCGCAAGAAGCCGGTGTCGGTGTATCGCTACGGCGCACCGTGGGTCTGGATCGTCTCGCAGGATGACTGGCAGGGGGCCTTGAAAGAGGTGTCCAGCTACATCCCGCCGGGGCATTCGCTGGTGCTGCTGCGTCCGCAGATCGACGATTTGCTCGACGCCCACCGCGACATCCTGCACGACCTCGACGCCCAGCCCGGCATGCTGATCGCCCCGCAAACGGTCATGCACATCCTGCTCCTGCAACTGCTGTATTCGGTGCCCAGCGAACAGCAGTTGTACGAGCAGCTCAATTACAACCTGCTGTTCCGCTGGTTCGTCGGCCTCGGCCTGAACCAGAAGGTCTGGAGCTTCAACGTCCTCAGTCGCGACATCGCCACGCTGCTCAACAACCCGCGGGCGGTGCAGCTCATCCAGAAAATCATCGGCGAAGTGTTCTGCGGTGCCTTGCTGCAAATGCCCGAGTTCTCCTTGAACTTCGCGCTGCTGCACACCTGGCTGGGCAAGCACAGCGGTGCCCCGCACGACAGCAATTAGCCGCGCCCGCCAATGCCGCAATACACAAGGCGCGCAACAGCGCCAACAGGTCATCGCGAATTCAGGGGGTAGTGTGGATCAGATTTTCACGTCACGGCTGGCGCTGTGGGGCTGGCTGCTGGTGACGGCCGGCGTGCAGCCAGCGTTCGCCGAAGAGGCGCCAGAAACCGCCGCGCCACAGCGTCTGGTGGACGTCAACGAATACTTCGTGCGCGGCAACACCGTGCTCGACGCCCGGGCCATCGAAGAAGCGGTGTACCCGTTCCTCGGCCCGCAAAAGGCCCTGAGCGACATCGAAGGCGCGCGTGACGCGTTGCAGAAGGTCTACCAGGCCCGTGGCTATCAATCGGTGTTCGTCGAACTGCCGGAGCAAGCGGTGGCCGATGGCATCGTCTACCTGCAAGTCAGCGAAACCAAGGTCGGCCGAGTGCGTGTGGTCGGCGCCAAACACTATTCGCCGCTGGATATTCGCGACAACGTCCCGGCGCTGAAAGAAGGCGAGGTGCCGGATTTCGCCAGGGTCCAGGGCGAACTGGCGCAGCTCAACAAAACCCCGGGCCGCCAGGTCATGCCACTGGTGCGCGAAGGCCAGCGCCCGGGAACCATGGACGTCGATCTGCAGGTCGAAGACCAGAACCCGTGGACCGCCAGCGTCGGCCTCAACAACGACTACAGCGCCGACACGGAAAAACTGCGCGCCGTGACCAGCCTCGGCTACAACAACCTCTGGCAGCTCGGCCACAGCATCAACCTGACCTATTTCACCGCGCCGCAGGACACCGACAACGCCAAGGTCTGGTCCGGCACCTACACCGCGCCGCTCACCGAGCGCTGGAGCGTGCAGTTCTCCGGTTACCAGTCCGACAGCAACGTGGCCACCATCGGCGGCAGCAACGTGCTGGGCAAGGGCCATTCCTACGGCGTGTCGGCGATCTACACGCTGCCGGCCAGTGGCAGCTGGTCGAACTCGCTGTCGGCCGGCATCGACTTCAAGGACTTCGACGAGCGCCTGACCCTGTCCGGCGAGAGCGACAAGGTGCCGCTCAAATACGCACCGTTCACCTTCGCCTACAACGGCTTTCGCTACACCGAAAAGAGCCAGCTCGGCCTCGGCCTGAGCCTGGTCGCGGCCACGCGCAGTATTTTCGGCTACGGCAGTTCCGACGAAGAATTCGACTACAAACGCTACCGCGCCAACCCCAGTTTTGCCGTGCTCAAGGGCGACAGCAGCTTCACCTGGACCTTTGACAACGACTGGCAGAGCGCGAGTAAAGGCGCGTTCCAGTTGGCGTCCGGGCCACTGGTATCGAACGAACAATTCTCCGCCGGCGGCGCGACCTCGGTTCGCGGTTACCTGGCCGCCGAGCGCACCGGTGATGACGGTGTGCTGCTCAGTCAGGAAGTGCGCACGCCGTCGCTGGCCAGGTACGCCGGCAGCTGGATGCAGGAGTGGCGTTTCTACGCCTTCGCCGAAGGCGCGCAACTTTACCTGCGCGACGAATTGCCGGACCAGGACGCCAGTTACGCCTTGGCCAGCGTCGGCCTCGGCACCCGCGCCAGCCTGAGCAAATGGCTGTCCGGCAGCCTCGACTGGGGCTACCCGCTACTCGAAGGGCCGAACACCTCGAAACAGGAATCGCGCCTGCACTTCAACCTTCAAGCCACTTTCTAAAGGAGCACGTTCATGCAGCGCCTCATTCTTTCGTTGTTGATCTGCCTGGGCTTCGTGCTCCCGGCCACGGCCCAGGCCTGGTGGCAGGACGACTGGCATTACCGCAAACAGATCGCCGTCGACACCACACCGCAGGGCGCCGGGATCAATCAGGCCCTGGGCCGCACCGCGCTGCTGGTGCGCCTGCACACCGGCAACTTCACCTTTGATGGCGTGAAAGAGGACGGCGCCGACCTGCGCTTCGTCGCCGCCGATGACAAGACCGTGCTCAATCATCAGATCGAAAGCTTCGACGCTCTGATGGGCATTGCGCTGATCTGGGTCGATGTGCCGAATGTCGAGGGTGGCCAGCGTCAGGACATCTGGATGTACTACGGCAACCAGAAGGCCCCGGCAACCGGCAACGGTCAATTGACCTTCGATCCGAACTACACCGCGCTGTATCACTTCGACGGCGCCACCGGCACTCCGGCCAAGGACACCACGGCGTATGGCAACACCGCGCAAAGCGCCACCGGCGCTGCGATTGACGGCGTGGTCGGGCGCGCCTTGCAGTTCAGCGGCCAGCCGTTGCTGTTGCCGGCCAGTCCGTCGCTGCAGCACAGCGCGGGCAGCGCGTTCACTTTCAGTGCCTGGCTGCGTCTGGATCAGGCCAACGGTGAGCAACTGATCCTGGCCCGCCGTGAAGGCGCCAACAGCCTGTTGCTCGGGGTCAATCAAGGCGTGCCGTTCGTCGAGATCGACGGCCAGCGTGCGGTCGCCACACAGGCGCTGAATCCCGGCCAATGGCAGCACGTTGCCCTGACGGCCGAAGGGGCCAAAGTCAGCCTGTTCGTCAATGGCCGTGAGGGTGCGACGCTGGCTCAGGCAATGCCGGCGTTCAACTCGGTGATGGCCATCGGCGCCGACCTGGCCGCCGGGCCGTATCAGCCATTCGTGGGCGCCATCGACGAGCTGCGCCTGTCGAAAGTCGCCCGTCCGGCGGCGCTGCTGCTGGCCGACGCCACTTCCCAAGGCGCCGAGTCGAAACTACTGGCCTACGGTGTCGATGAAGAACAATCCGGTTTCGGTTTCGGCAGCCTCGGCTTCCTGCTCAACGCGGTGCCGGTGGATGCCTGGGTGATCATCGCCGTGCTGGTGCTGATGATGTTCCAGTCGTGGATCATCATGCTGCGCAAGAACCGCATGCTCGGCCGCGTCACTGCCGCCAACGAAGACTTCCGCGTGCAATTCGCCAAGGTCGGCACGCGCCTGGAGATGTTCGCCGACGACGCGCAACTGGCCCAGCGCCTGCAATATTCGCCGCTGTGGCGGCTGTACCAGGTGGCGGTCAAGGAAATCCGTACCCGCCGCGAGCAGGGCGCCGACACCTCGTCGGTTTCTGCGGCGACCATCGAAGCCATCCGCTGCTCGATGGACGGCGTGCGTACCCGCGAGAACCAGGCCCTCGGCGCGAAGCTCTCGACCCTGTCCAACGCCATCGCCGGCGGCCCGTACATCGGCCTGCTCGGCACCGTGCTGGGGATCATGGTGGTGTTCCTCGGCACCGCGATGGCCGGCGACGTCAACATCAATGCCATCGCCCCGGGCATGGCCGCCGCGTTGCTCGCCACCGCCATGGGCCTGTTCGTCGCGATCCCGGCGCTGTTTGGCTACAACCGCCTGATTACCCGCAACAAGGAAGTCAGCGCCGACATGCGCGTGTTCGTCGACGAGTTCATCACCCGTCTGGCGGAAATGCACGGCGAGGGCCAGTTCAGTGAGTCGGCGCATCAGCGCGGACATCACGCCAACCACTCCGTACCGGCCTGAGGAGCATTGCCATGGCGTCTGTAAATGCCTCCCACGACGATGACGAAGATGCAGCGGTGGACAGCATCAACATCACCCCGCTGGTGGATGTGCTGATGGTGGTGCTGGTGATGTTCATCCTCACCGCCACCGCACAGGTCTCGGGGATCCAGATCAACCTGCCCAAGGCCAGCGCCGCGGTATCGCTGTCCGAGGCCAAGACCAAGGCGATCTCGGTCAACGACGGCGGCCAGGTGTTCCTCGATGCCTACCCGGTGACCCTGGCCGAGCTGGAAGAGCGCCTGCGCATCGAAAAAGCGCAGAGCCCGGACTTCCCGGTGATCGTGCGCGGTGACGCCACGGTGCAGTACCAGAAGGTCATCGAGGTGCTGGATCTGTTGCGCCGGCTGGAACTGTCTCAGGTCGGTCTGGTGACCGGCAAACCGACGCAGGGCTGAGTGATGACTGCACAACTTCCAATCGAGCCGTTGCCGGTGAAACGCTCGCCACTGCGCTTGCTGAAGTGGGGCGCCGGCCTGCTGCTCGGCGCCGTCGCGGCGTATCTGCTGTGGCAGTGGGCCAACGACATGAGCGGTATCCGCCGCGAAGCACCCAAGGTGCCGACGATCATTCCGTTGCCGCCACCGCCACCGCCGCCTCCGGAAATGCCACCGGAGCCGCCCACCCCGGTGGAGGAAAAAATCGTCGAGCCCGAGCCGACGCCCGAGCCGCAGGAGGTCAAGCCCGAGGAAGAAGCGCCGCCATCGCCGGCGGATGATCTGGCCAACCCGATGCAAATGGACGGCGATGCCCAGGCCGGCAGCGATGCCTTCAACATCGGCGCCGGCAAGGGCGGCGGCATGGCCGGTGCCGGAGGCGGGCGTGTGGGCAATGGCACCTACAGCCAGTTTCTCGCGTTCACCTTCCAGCGCCTGCTGCGCGAGAACCCGGACCTGCGCAACCTTGCGTTCGTGCTGCAGGCCGACGTCTGGCTGAGCAGCGTCGGTGAAATCACCCGCGTCGAGCTGGTCAAGTCCAGCGGCAAGCCCGAGATCGACACCCAGGTGCTGGCGGCGCTGCGCAACGCGCCGCACTTAAGCGAACGGCCACCGGCCTCCATGACTTTACCCGTGCGCCTGTCCCTGCAAGGGCGGCGTCCGGGCTAATCCCTCTTTTCAAGCTTTGCCAAAAGGAGTTGTGTGCAGATGATTTCCAATGTGAATCGATTGTCCCTGGCGGTCGGCATGGTCATCGCGACCCTGGTCGGCCAGGCCGTGGCAGCGCCTGCGCCCTCGGAAAACGCCACGATCAATCTGATCCGCCTGCTGGTCGAGCAGGGCATTCTGAAGCAGGACAAGGCCGACGCGCTGATCGCCCAGGCCCAGAACGAGGCGGTCCAGGCCAGACAGGCGGCCTCGACCGCCGTCGCCGCCGGGCCGGTTGCCGCGCCTGGCGATGTGCGAGTGCAGTACGTACCGGCGGCCGTGCGCGACCAGATCCGCGATCAGGTCAAGGCTGAAGTCATGGCCACCGCCAAGCAGGAAAACTGGGCCGCCCCCAACACCTTTCCGGACTGGGCTTCGCGCATCAGCTTCGACGGCGACATCCGCCTGCGCGATGAGTCGCGCTACTACTCGGGCAGCAACAGCAACGAGATCGTCGACTTCGCCAAGCTCAACAACAACGGCCCGTACGATGTGAACCCGAACAGCAGCACCAGCCTGCCGCCGCTGCTCAACACCCGCGAAGACCGCGAAAACCTGTTCCGCCTTCGCGCGCGCCTGGGCATGAAAGCGGTGATCTCGCCGGAATGGACCGCCGGCATTCGCATCGGCACCGGCTCGGACAACAACCCGGTGTCGACCACGCAGAACCTCGGCGGCGGCTTCGCCAAGAAAGACATCTGGCTCGACCAGGGTTACCTGACCTGGAAGCCGACGGATGAGTTGACGCTGACCGGCGGGCGCTTCGCCAACCCGTTCATGTCCACCGACATGCTTTACTCCAACGACCTCAACTTCGACGGCGTGGCGGCGATTTTCGACCACAAGCTCAGTCGCGACTGGGGCGTGTTCGGCACCGTTGGCGCGTTCCCGGTGGACTACACCAACGACACCACCAGCAGCAACGGCTTCGACAAGGAAGAAAGCGACAACAAGTGGCTGTACGGCGCGCAGGTCGGCGCCAAGTGGGCGATCAACAGCAACAACCGGGTCAAGGGTGCGCTGGCCTATTACCGCTTCGACGACATCGAGGGTCAGCGCTCCAGCCCCTGCGAACCGTGGGCCGGGGCGCCGGGCTGCGACAGCGACGGGACGCGCGCAGCGTTCATGCAGAAGGGTAACAGCGTGTTCCTGCTGCGCGACATCACGCCTAATCCGCTCAACCCGACCACCACGCCGCAACCGCAATTCGTCGGCCTCGCGTCGGAGTTCAACCTGCTGGACCTGAACCTGGTGTGGGACGCCGATCTGCCGCAGGACTTCAAGTTGCGTACCCAGGGCAACTACATCCACAACCTCGGTTACGACGAGGGCGACATGCGCAAGCGTTCGGCCGGGCAACTGGTCAACAACCTCGACAGCAGCGGCGACATCGAAAGCGGCGCCAACGCATGGATGGTGCAGTTCACCCTCGGCAACGCGCTGGATCTGAAGAAGCAGGGCGACTGGAACCTGTTCGCCGGCTACAAGTACATCCAGCCGGACGCCTTGCCGGATGGCTTTAACGACTCGTCGTTCCACCTCGGCGGCACCAATGCCAAGGGCTACTTCCTCGGTGGCAATTACGGTCTGGCGAAGAACGTCTATGCCACCGGCCGCTGGCTGAGCTCGGAAGCGGTGTACGGCGCGCCGTTCGACATCGACGTCCTGCAGCTTGAGATCAATACGCGCTTCTAAGGCGCCGGGAGAGGGTTATGAACATCCGCTTTTTATGGCTTGGGCTCGGCCTGCTGATCGCCACCGGAGCGAGCGCCGAGGGCATGGAGGAACGCCTGCGCACCCAGTTGCGCAGCACCACCCAGCAACTGCAGGCGCTGCAGAGTCAGCAGGCGCAGGCCAGTGCCGCGCAACTGGCGGCGCAGAACGAGGCCAGGGCGGCACAGGCGCAGATCAAACAGTTGAGCGCCGAACTGGCCAAGGCCAAGGGCGTCGCCGAGCAACTGGCCGGGCAGCAGCAGAGCCTGCACAGCCAGGCCCAGGCGCAGGTGGCCGCCAGCAACGAGCAGATCGGCAAGTTCAAGAAAGCGTACGACGAGCTGTTGGTCATGGCCCGTGCCAAAGAGGCAGAACGGTCTAAGCTTCAGGCGCAATTGGCCGAACGTGACACACAAGTGCAGCAATGTTCGGTCAAGAATCAGCAGATGTATGGCGTGGCCAAGCAGATTCTCACCGCCTACGAAAACATCGATGTGGCCGAGGTGATGAAGATCCGCCAGCCCTTCGCCGGCAGCGCCCGGGTCAAGTTCGACGAACTGGCCCAGGGCTTTGGCGACGAACTGTACAAGACACAATTCGATGCGCCGCAAGCGGCACTCGCACACTGATGAACAAGGAAGAACACATGACTCAATTGATCAGCCACGTATCCCCGCAATCGTTGACCGAAGTCCTGCAGGCTGCGGGTTATCGCGTCAACCAGACCGAACAGAACGGTATCGTGCAGTTGCTCAGCGCCAGCCAGGGCATCGGCTATGCGGTGCGTTTCGGCAACCCGGCGCAGGAGCAGGGCCGCTACGTCGACTTCACCTTCAGTTGCGCGCTGCGGGTGCAGGGTGAGTTGCCGGCGGGTGTGGCCGAACGCTGGAATGCCTCGCGGCGCTTCGCCCGGTTGTCGTTGCAGGGTGAGTTTCTGGTCATGGAAATGGATGTGGTCGTGGCGGCCGGGGTCAGCAACGATCACCTGCGCGGCAACCTCGAATTGTGGGATCGCCTGTTGCAGGAATTCATCGTCTACCTGCGTGACTTCACCCAGAACGCAGCAGCGGTGCCTGCGGCGCCGGTTGAGCAAGAGGAAGTCGCGCTGTGAAAAAGCCTGCCATAGTGATCAGCGCCGCTGCGGTGGCGTTGTTGGTGGTGGCCGTGGCGCTGGTGGTGCGACCGGGCAGCGACCCGGTCGCCGCCCAGCAGCCGGCGCCGGTGGTGGCGGCCAGCAGCGGGCCGGCGGTGGCGCGCCTGGGTAATCAGCAGGTGTCGCCGGAAGAACTGCAGGCCTTGCTGGCGACCGTTGCGCCGGCAACTGGCGAGCAGCTGCGCGGCAACCGTGAGGCCCTGGAGCGCTGGCTGCGTACGCGCCTGGCCGAGAAGGCCGTGCTCGAGCAGGCCGACGCACAAGGCTGGGCGCAGCGGCCGGAGGTCGTGCGACAAACCCGGGCGGCCACCGAACAGATTGTCTTCCGTGATTACCTGCGCTCGGTCAGCCAGGTGCCGGCGGATTATCCGAGTGCGGCAGAGTTGCAACAGGCCTACGACGCTGGCAAGGCCAACTGGCAGACGCCGGCGCTGTATCGGGTCAGCCAGATTTTTCTCGCTGCGAGCGATGCTCCAAGCCTGGAGGCGGCACGCAAACAGGCCATCGAGTTGAGCAAGAAGGCGCAGGCGGCGCCGGGGGAATTTGCCGCACTGGCGAGCCAGTATTCACAGGACCGCGTCACCGCCGAGCGTGGCGGCGACAGCGGTCTGCAACCGTTGCAGCAGTGGGTGCCGGAAGTGCGTGGCGCTGTGGCGAAGTTGAAAGTCGGCGCGGTGTCCGAACCGGTGCAGAGCGCTGCCGGATTCCACGTGATCAAACTCACCGAGCAGCAACCGGCGCGCACCGCGACCCTTGACGAGCTGCGCGACCAACTGACCCAGGCCCTGCGTGCCCAGCGTCAGGAACAGATTGCCCAGGCTTATCTGGATGGCATGCTCAACACCGCGACACTGAGTATCGATGGGGCTGAGCTCAACAAGGTGCTGGAGGAAAAACGCTAATTCAGATCCGCCACTGAACGCTTGTGGGAGCTGGCTTGCCAGCGATGGCTGTGTGTCAGTCACAGAGATGTGGGATGTGCTGGCCTCACCGCTGGCAAGCCAGCTCCCACACGGTCCTGCGGCGGGATCAGAAAGAGTTGAAAGTGCCGGTAGCCATCAAGATACAGAGATCGACAGGGAGTCATCGATGTCATTCACCGAACCCGCAGGACGACAGGGCAGCGCCGATTACCGCTGGCCGCAGGACAAGGGCGAGCCCTGGCTGGCGCAGGCGGCGACGCTCGACAGCGAGGTCGCGCAATACTTTCTGGTCAGCGCCCGCTGCGGCTGTTTCATGCAGGCCGCGCGCAGCCTCAATGTGCGTTCGACCTTGTTGCGCAAACAACTGGCGCAGCTCGAACAGCAACTCAAGCGCGCGCTGTTCAGCTTCCAGGGCAGCGCGTTGAGCCTGACCCGCGAAGGCCAGCAATTGCAGGCGCAACTGATCGCCCTGGCCCACGAACGCAAATTGCCGGTGATCGAGCAACCGCTGGTGCGCCTGGCCGTGGCCGAGTCGATCCTGCATGACATCCTGGGCCGCGACCTGATCGCTTTGCTGCGGCGCAACGCCAGTTTGCGCCTGGAGATCATCGCCCTCGACAGCGAACTGGCCCTGCATGCGGTCAGCGCCGACGTGGTGCTGTGGCTGGCGCACGGCGACACCCCGCATCCAGGCCCGGCCTTCGCCACCAGTGAGCCGCAACGCCTGGCCCGGCTCGACTACCTGCCACACATCGCCAAACGCTATTCGCGTGTCACCGCACGCCCGGAAAGCGCCGACGACCTCACCGATTTCATGCTGGTGCAGTGGGAACACGACCGCCGCATCGACAGCTTTCGTCCGTGGAACCAACTGGTCGACCAACGCCTGGCCGGCGTGGTGCAGATGCAGTCCTACGAGCTGATGCTGGAGATGATCCGTTGCAGCGCCTGCATCGGCCTGCTGCCGATGTACATGAGCCGTTTCGATCGCGGGTTGGTGGCCTTGCCGGGGTTGTTCGACGAGCCGATGCAGTTGCAGGCGTGGCTGGCGGTGAATGCCGAGTCGCAGCAAACGGCGGAGGTACAGACGCTGGTGGAGTTGATTCGACGCACGTTCAGTGAGCGGGCAGAGTGGTTTGAATAACCGGGAAAAGCTCACCGCCGCCCATTCGCGCTGATACACAAGCTCTGCAGGCGCTGCCGCGGGCCGCAAAGGTTTCCTCGCAACGCCGGCGGTCTTCGTTGATGAAAAGCGCAGGCTGGCGAGCCGGGTGAACTCCGGTTTAGAGTGGTCGGCCACGCACTGATCCAGGAGGGATCTTTCATGCCTGAGCACACGCCCGCCATTCACCTCGAACGCTACAGCGAATCCCACGTCGAAGGCGTCACCGCCCTGTACAACGACCCCGCCGTGGCGCGCCAGGTACTGCAAATGCCGTTTCAGTCTGCCGAGATCTGGCGCCAGCGGGTGCTGGCCGACAACGAGCGCGCGGTGAAACTGGTGGCCCTGCACCAGGGCCAGGTGATCGGGCACCTGGGGCTCGAGGCCTATTCGCGCATCCGCCGCAGCCATGCCGGCAGTCTCGGCATGGGCGTGGCGGTGGCGTGGCAGGGCAAGGGCGTGGGGTCGACGTTGATGGCGGCGGCGCTGGAGGTGGCCGACAACTGGATGAACCTGCACCGGCTCGAACTCACGGTGTACGCCGACAACGCGGCAGCCATCGGCCTCTATCGCAAGTACGGCTTCGAGGACGAAGGGCTGTTCCGCGACTACGCCGTGCGCGACGGGCAGTGGGTCGACACCCTGAGCATGGCGCGCCTGCGCCGTTCGCCCAAGGCCTGAGGCGGTCGCCCGGAGCGCGAAAGCTCCGGGCGCTGCTTATTGGCTGACGGCCTGATCGGCCGCCGCATAGGTGAATTTCGCCGCGCCCGCGGCACTGGTCGCCGGTGTCAGGCCGATGATCGGCACGATGATTTTCGGGTTGGTCGAGTTGTAGAAATCCCGCTGGTTGTACTGCGCATCCGCGAGCCCGGCATTGGTGCCGCCCGTGATGTAGAAAAACGCCATGATCGGAAAGGTGTTCGGATTGCGCGAAGCCCAGGTCTTGATCAGGATTTCGTTATGGCCGTTGAACCCGTTGGCACCGCGCAGCAGTTTGCCGCGCACCGATTGGTAAAACGCCGGGCCGGCCAATGCGTTGCGCTCGTCACGGATATCAAATCCGCACTGGCGCAGGTTGGGATTGCCGCCGGCAATGTTCCACACCGCCAGCCACTGTTCGGCGGTGCTGACGTTGGCGTCCTGGCACAACTGGCTCTGCGCCGGATAGGACGGATGGGCCACGCAGACGGCGGTTTCACTGCGGTGCCAGCTCCAGGCATCCTCGGGGTAGGCGCACAGATAATCGAGGTCTTCCTTGTCGCGCGGTGCCTCGAAAATCGGATAGAGGATGTAGCCATTGCCGTTGCCCCAGGCGAGGCGGCCGAAGTTGGCGTCCTGGCGCAGATAGGAGAACGAAACGCCGCCACTTTTCACCGACGTCGGGCTCGGGTCCCAGACCTTGTACTGATTGACCGGATCTTTCACCGTGACCCGCAGCGTCACACCCGAACAGAGAAATGCCGGTTGCGAGTCGGAGTTGTTGCAGTTGGGAAACTGCCGCTCGTACAAGGTGTTGAGCTGGGCAGCGATGGTGGGTCCATCGAGCACCTGCGCGCCGTTGACGCCGGTGCCTGGCGGTGGCGTCGGTGTGGTCTGGGCACATCCCAGCAGCAGTGTGAACAGCAGTGAAGCGATGGTCTTACGCATGTCCCTGACCCTCTTCAATCATCGACGTCCTGTTGAAAAGCGGCGGCTCAGAGGGTGACCCGCAGATACCAGGAAAAGATGATCGGTTCGGCTGTACCCGTGCGCTTGAGGGTGAAATTGAACAGACCGGGCTTGCCCTTGTTGCTGCTGATCCAGGTCGGCGGAACCGAGACATCGGTGTAGGAGGATTGGGTGATGGGAAACTCCTCGCTGTTGTAACGGTTGGTGTCAACCTGCAGCGAAATGCGTACCGAGTAGGGCGCTTCGAGCAACGGGTAATAAACCCTGAGGTTGGTTTTGTCGCCGTTGAGCGTGGGTTGCGCAAGGTGGTGTTTCTGCGCGGTGATCGACAGATCCAGATCATCCGATTCGTAGGTGTTGGGATCGCCGGGAATCTCCACGGTGTAAACAATTTCCGCCTTGCTGCCGGTGCAGTCGATCACCTCACTGCGCGGCACCAGGAACGTCAACGTCTCTCCGGCATACTGGACGGTCTGGATCGGCGTGGGGTAGGTAGTGGCGCGCCCACGCCAGTAGACCTTGACCGTATGCCCCTTGACGGAACCGGTGTAGGCCACCTTCACCGTGGCGTGATCGCTGTAGTAGAAGTCCTTGACGAAATTCAGTATGGCACCGCCGCCTTCCTTGGCCTCTTCCACCTTGGGCTTGAACAGATCCAGCACCGGTTTGCGCACATGCACGTCGAGGCTGGTGGTTGCTGACCAGATAGCCTGCGGCCCGGTGGAGTTGCCCAGTAGATCAACCACCCGGAACCGAATGGCGAAACGCGGGTTGTCCTGCCAGAAGTCAGCGGCGAGCAGCTTCAACGTCACGCTGCCGGCGGCGGCCTCCGTTGCGCTGACGGTATGTGTGCGGGGGCGGCTGTCCAGATCGAGGGTAATGACATCCTGCGCGCGCATGTAGGTGTAGCGCAGGGTGATGTCCACGCCTTGCGCGGCGCGGGTGGCATCCACGCCGTTGGCGATGACGTCGGCGGGCAGGGTCATGGTCAGGCTCGGATTGTCCCCGCTGCCGGGTACGTCGCCACCGGGGCGCGGCCGATGAACAAGGGCCTTGAGTGGTTTGGAGGATTCAGGGGTTGACTGGCTATACCGCAGGACCCGCAGCACCAGTGCGTTGACACCATCGTTGAGAAAGGCGTCCGGCAGGTCCATGGTGAAGGTCTTGTCCTCTTCACCCGGCTGGATGGTTTTGCGCGCCGCGGGGGTATCCGAACCATTGAGCAGCAGTTCGGCAGAGTCATACTTGCTCATTTCCTGCCACGGGTCGACCACGATGGGCAGATGCTGGTTGACCAGCAGGGACAGGGGCACGCCGCAGTCGGGGCTGTCGGGATGGGTAATCGGTCTGATCCAGCCGGGAATGATCACCGGGTAAATAATGAAGGGGCTGTTCATCGCATGCGCTCCTGGTGTCTGTGCTGCTTAGGGATGCCTGCAATCAAACACCTCGATGAAAAGCGTGCCTACTGTCAGATCTGACAGGTGCACCGGGGATTTTTGTACCGTTGGTCGTTTTTCCGCTGATTGACGATATCGCGCAGCGTTAGTCGTACGCCGTCACGCTGAACCTGCCATGATCGATCTTCGCGGCACCGCGTTTCATCGAGGACCTTGCAATGGACGATGTACAGCAATTGGGCGAGATGCTTCGTCACTACGCCGAAAGCGAAGCGCACAAGAAACAGCTGTTCGAGACGCAGTCAGCAGCGTGGGCTTCGCGGATCACCGAGTTGTTCGGGCAGATCCAGCAATGGCTGGAACCGGTGCAGGCGCCGCATCTGCTGGAGGTGAACCGCGAGCCCTATGTCGCCTCTGGCCCGAGCACACCGGTGGAAACCTCGACCTTCAAGACTGAAAAGCTGAGCATCGTGATCGCCGGCAAACCGGTGGAGTTCGTCCCGGATGTGATGGGCAGCGGCGGGCAGATTTCGCTGGCGGTGATGGGGCTGACGGCGGCGCGCTACGGCAGTATTTCCCTGGTCGGCCTGACGAACGGCGAGTGGCAGTGGCGCAAGACCAATGGCTTGAAAGACCCGGACACCTTTGTATTTGACGCAAACTTTCTGGCGCAGCAGCTGCAGGGGTTGATTCCGCGCGAGCGTGTTTGAGATCAAGAGTCCCCCTGACCCTGACCGCCCCCAAGGAAGAGAGGGGACCGATCGGCATGTCTCGCAAAGGCTGGGGTCGACTCGCGCTCTCAGGTCGATGCAACCGGAACAGACACTCGGTCGGCTCCCTCTCCCTCAGGCAGAGGGCTAGGGTGAGGGCGTTTCTGCCTGAAACGCCTCACATCTCCAGATTGATCCAGCCCGGCTTCGCTTCCTCCGGCGCCAGCGCTTTGACGCGTTTGCCGGTGGCCAGCTCCACCCGCCGCGCCACCTCGGGATCATCGGCAAACGGCGTCAGGCTGGCCTCGTCGAGGCTCTCGGTCGTCTCATGGCGCAAGCAGTATTCCACCGCGAGCCACAGAAACAGCACGCCCAGCCCATTGAAAAAGATCTCGGACATGTTCGGCTCCCGGCCTCAGGCAATCTGCGCTTCGCGGCGTGCCAGTGCGACGTCCGCCACCCGCACGGTGCGCCAGACGTTATAGGCCATCAGCAACATGCCGCTGAGGAAGAACACCCCGCCGGCAAAGCGCACGACGAAGCCCGGATGACTGGCCTGCAGCGCCTCGACGAACGAGTAAGTCAGCGTGCCGTCCTCGTTCACGGCGCGCCACATCAGGCCCTGGGTAATGCCGTTGACCCACATCGAGGCGATGTACAGCACGGTGCCGATGGTCGCCAGCCAGAAGTGCAGGTTGATCAGCGGCGTGCTGTGCATCTGCTCGCGGCCGAACACCTTGGGCACCATGTGATAGGTCGCGCCGAAGGTGATCATTGCCACCCAGCCCAATGCGCCGGCGTGCACATGGCCGATGGTCCAGTCGGTGTAGTGGGAGAGGGCGTTGACCGTCTTGATCGCCATCATCGGCCCTTCGAAGGTCGACATGCCGTAGAACGCCAGCGACAGTACCAGGAAGCGCAGGATCGGATCGGTGCGCAACTGATGCCAGGCCCCCGACAGCGTCATCATGCCGTTGATCATCCCGCCCCAGCTCGGCGCGAGCAGGATCAGCGACATCGCCATGCCCAGTGACTGCGCCCAGTCCGGCAGCGCGGTGTAGTGCAGGTGATGCGGGCCCGCCCAGATGTACAGGGTAATCAGCGCCCAGAAGTGCACGATCGATAAACGATAGGAGTACACCGGGCGGTTGACCTGTTTCGGCACGAAGTAATACATCATCCCGAGGAACCCGGTGGTGAGGAAGAAACCCACCGCGTTGTGCCCGTACCACCACTGCACCATGGCATCGGTCGCCCCGGAATACACCGGATAGGACTTGAACCAGTCCACCGGGATCGACAGGTGATTGACCACGTGCAACATGGCGATCACCAGAATGAACGCACCGAAAAACCAGTTGCCGACGTAGATGTGTTTGGTGTTGCGCTGCACTACTGTGGTGAAAAACACCACGGCGTAGGCGACCCAGACTACGGCCATCCACACGGCGCCGGAGAACTCGATTTCGGCGTATTCCTTGGTGGTGGTGTAACCCAGCGGCAAGGTGATCAGCATGATCACGATCACCGATTGCCAGCCCCAGAAGGTGAACGCGGCGAGCTTGTCGGAAAACAGCCGCACCTGGCAGGTGCGCTGCACCGCGTAGTAACTGGCGGCGAATTGCGCGCTGCCGGCAAAACCGAAAATCACCAGGCTGGTGTGCAATGGGCGCAAGCGGCCGAAGGTGGTCCAGGGCAGGTCGAGGTTCATGTCCGGCCACACCAGTTGCGAGGCGATCCATACCCCCATCGCCATTCCGACGACACCCCAGAAAACCGTCGCGATAACGAATTGGCGGACGACCTTGTAGTTGTAGGCCGGTCCGATTGTTGCTGTGCTCATGGTCAGTTCTTCCACGGTTGCAAAGGCTTGCCAGGCCACCCGGTCTGGCATGCACTGCACTGTAGGAATCGCGCCAGAAACAAAACAGGCTCAGGAAACCTTCATTTGTGCGGATCAGATTGAAGTGCTGCCTGCGGCCATCCGCCGCGCCCTGATACGGTTTTTATCGTTTCAGGTGAATCTGTTGCGCTCTGCGCTGCTCGTCCATAGTGCTTTTACCAAAACTGTGGGAGCGAGCCTGCTCGCGAATGCGGTGTGTCAGCCAACAATGCAGTTGCCTGACACACCGCATTCGCGAGCAGGCTCGCTCCCACAGAACTAATTGATGAGGTGGGGCAGGCACATGTACCAATACGATGAATACGACCGCGCCTTGGTGTTCGAGCGCGTCGCGCAGTTTCGCGATCAGGTCGAGCGCTTCATGGCAGGGGAGTTGAGCGAAGAGGAATTCCTGCCGCTGCGTCTGCAGAACGGTCTGTACCTGCAGAAACACGCGTACATGCTGCGCGTGGCGATTCCCTACGGCACCCTCAGTGCCGCACAGCTACGCACGCTGGCCAGCATCGCTGCCGATTACGACCGCGGTTACGGCCACTTCACCACACGGCAGAACCTGCAGTTCAACTGGATCGAACTGGCCCAGGTCCCGGACATTCTCGAACGCCTGGCGCAGGTCGACATGCATGCGATCCAGACCTCCGGCAACTGCGTGCGCAACATCACCACCGAGGCGTTTGCCGGGGTGGCGGCAGACGAGTTGATCGACCCCCGGCCGCTGGCGGAGATCCTGCGCCAATGGTCGACGATCAACCCGGAATTCCTCTTTCTGCCGCGCAAGTTCAAGATCGCCATCTGCTCGGCCAGGCAGGATCGTGCGGCGATCATGATGCATGACATCGGCCTGTATCTTTACCCCGGCAGCGACGGGCAGATGTTGCTGCGGGTAATTGTCGGCGGTGGCCTGGGGCGCACGCCGATTCTCGGTCTGCAGATCCGCGACGGCTTGCCGTGGCAGCACCTGCTGTCGTACGTCGAGGCGGTGCTGCGCGTGTACAACCGCCACGGCCGGCGCGACAACAAGTACAAGGCGCGGATCAAGATCCTGGTCAAGGCGCTGGGCATCGAGGCGTTCGCCCAGGAAGTCGAAGCCGAATGGCAGCACCTCAAGGACGGCCCGGCACAATTGACCGAGGCCGAGTACCAGCGGGTCGCCAGTGCGTTCGTGCCCCCGCGTTATCGCGCCCTGGCCAACACCGACCTGGATTTCGGCACACGCCTGGCCGAGAGCCCGGCGTTCGCCCGCTGGGTGGCGCGTAACGTGCAGCCGCACAAGGTGCCGGGTTACACCAGTGTGGTGCTGTCGACCAAACCGGGCCTCGCGGCGCCGCCGGGGGACGTCACGGCGTTGCAGATGCGGGCGGTGGCCGACTGGTCCGAGCACTTCGGCTTCGGCGAAATCCGCATTGCCCACGAGCAGAACATCGTCCTGCCGGATGTGCCGAAGGCGGATCTGTATGCGCTATGGCAACAAGCGTGCGCGCGGGGCCTGGGCAGTGCCAATGTCGGTCTGCTGACGGACATCATTGCCTGCCCCGGTGGCGACTTCTGTGCGCTGGCCAATGCCAAGTCGATTCCGATTGCCCAGGCGATTCAGGCGCGTTTCGCCAACCTCGATTACCTGCACGACCTCGGTGACATCAGCCTGAACATTTCCGGCTGCATGAATGCCTGCGGTCATCACCACATCGGCAACATCGGCATTCTCGGCGTCGACAAGAACGGCAGCGAGTGGTACCAGATCACCCTCGGCGGCGCGCAGGGCAGGCACAGCGCGCTGGGCAAGGTCATCGGTCCGTCGTTCAGCGCTGCCGAAGTGCCGCAGGTGATCGAGCAGATCATCGCCACCTTCGTCCGCTATCGCGAAAGCGAAGAGCTGTTCGTCGACACCCTGGCGCGCATCGGTCTGGAGCCGTTCAAGGAGCGGGTCTACCCGAAAGCGCTGGAGGCCTCGTTATGAACAATCTGTTGCGCCTGGAGCAGGGCAGTGCGCGCCTGGTACTCGACGATCCGTGGACGCTGGTGCGCGATCCGGCACTGCCGCGCCCGCCAGGGTTGTTGATTCTGCCGCTGGCGCATTGGCTGCAGTCGCCATCGACCGACGCGGTGTGGCTCGGCCCGGACGACGAGGTCGAGAGCCTGCTGCCGTGGCTGGCTTCACTGCCGCTGATCGCTCTCGATTTCCCGAGCTTTCGCGATGGCCGCGCCTACAGCCAGGCCTATCTGTTGCGCAGCCGCTTCGGTTGGGCAGGCGAGTTGCGTGCCATCGGCGACGTGCTGCGCGACCAGCTCAGTCATATGCGCCAGTGCGGTTTCGACAGCTTTGCCGTGCGCGAGGACAAGTCGGCCGAGGATGCACTCAAGGGGCTGGCAGGTATGAGCGTGTTGTACGGGCGCTCGGTGATTGAACCAAGGCCGCTTTTTCGCCGGCGCTGAGTGGCGGTCGCAGCCGCGTTGCTCTCGCCAGTGCCCGCAGGCTGCGCTCGTCCAGACAGGGGAAACCCTTACACACCTGACCATTCGCGGATTTTTCCTTGGGTCGATGGTGGCCTTTTGGTAGAGTCGCCGACGCCAGCGGGTTTTCAGCTGGACGATGGAATGAAGAAGGGAGTCTGTCTGTGACTGCGGGTAAAAAAATCCTCGGTCTCACCGCGTTGCTGTTGATGCTGACGCTGTGGGCCAGTTATTTCTATGTGTTCAAGGAAAACCGCGACGGTCAGCTCGGCGGTCCCGGCGCAAGCACCGCGTGGTGCGGCACGCCGCCGTCCAGTGAAGCGGCCTTGCTCGGCAAGGATCAACTGACCGTGCGCATCACCAACAACCTGCGGGGCGAGTTCATGCTCAGCGGTTCAGTGGTGGTGTCCGAACGCACCTTCAACCGTTACGACCTGGGCCGCAACGAGTTGCGCCTGCGCCTGGAACCGCTGCAATGGTCGTACGGCGTCACGCCGATTTTCCTTGAGCAGGTGAAAATACAGCCGCTGAGCCGCAACGTCGCCTCGGCCAACAAAAGTGCCTTCGCCGAGCTGGAATCGCGACCGATCGGCGTACAGGGCCGGGCCACCGATTTTCCTTTCGACACCTACCGCTACGGCTATAAGCCGGTGCTGTATTACCTCAAGGGCACCGAGCGGGTCGACCTGCGCTTCAAGAACATCACCACGCTGATGGAGATGTCCAACACCTTCACGCCGATCCAGAAGTACAACCGCGTCGATTACATCGACGAGAACAATTCGCTGATCCGCGACGAGGACTACAAGGCCTATGGCGCTCACGAATGCGCGTTCAGCGTCGAGCGCAAGGGTTCGTTCAAGGTCGTGGTGCTGCTGTCGTTGCTGATCCTGTGCCTGCCGCTGTTGCACGTGTTCTACCGTGACGAGCCGGCAATCGACTTCCTTGCCACGCTGGTGACGATTGCCGTGGTGCGCGTGTTGCTGGTGGGGCCGGTGCAGGACTTCCAGCTGTACACCATCGACTTCCTGTTCGGTGCGGCGATCCTGCTGGTGGGGTCGGTGTCGCTGATCAAGGCCATGCGCGCCAACAGTCGGCGCGAGATGGCATTGAAGAGCGGGGCGACGTCGTCCTGGTAGCGGTCTTGTCCCCTCTCCAGGCGTGAGAGGGGACAGGCCCCTGGCGATCACTTCAACGCCGGATCGCCCCTGTTCATCTTCTTCCAGGCCTGCAACAGCACCTGCGCCTTCGGCTCCTGGCCGTTCTCCAGGTAATACTGGATCAGCGACAACCGTGCGTTGCGGTTCGCCGGTTGCACCTTCAACAGACGCTCCAGCTCCGCACACGCCTCGGCAACCTTGCCACTGTCATGCAACGCCACCGCCAGCACATAACCGTACTGGCCGTTCTGCGGTTCCAGTTGCGCGGCTTTGTGCAGGGCAGACATGGCTTCGGCGGTCTTGCCGGCGCGAATCAGCGACAAGCCGCGGGTGTGCTGCAACAACGCCACATCCGGGTGCTGCCGGAGGCTGTCATCGAGCAGTTGCTGCGCTTGCGCACCGCGCCCATTGGCCTCCAGCCATTG
The DNA here is from genome assembly GCF_030209175.1 of Pseudomonas sp. efr-133-TYG-5. GTDB lineage: Bacteria > Pseudomonadota > Gammaproteobacteria > Pseudomonadales > Pseudomonadaceae > Aquipseudomonas. The sequence goes on from NZ_JARVSM010000001.1 coordinate 262,788, forward strand.
CACCAGGGTCACCAGGGCCGGGTAGAAATCCGGATCACGCTTGAGTGCCGTGCGCAGCAATCCTTCGACTTCGGATGCGCGACCATTGGCCTGATACAACATCGCCAGATTCAGGTTGGCCTCGGCCCGTTCCGCGAGACTGTTCTGCACCGCCTCATACTCGGCAATTGCCGCGTCCCAACTGGCCTGGGCGGCACCGAGGCCGTTGTTGCGCGCGACGCCGAGCAGATCGCGCGCGGCGACGATGCGCACGGCTCTCACCGGATCGGCCAACAACGGCGTGAGCAACGGCGCGCGCTCGGCCGGCGGGAGGAACGCGCTGATCGCTCGCACCGCGCTTTCACGCACTTGCGGCTCGGCGTGGTGCAGATCCGCGGTCGCCAGTCTCAGGGATTGCTCACTCGGGTACAGCGGCAACTCGGCGAGCAGCGTCGCTCGCTGGATCGCCGGCAGATGGCCGCGCTGCAACTGCTCATGGAGCGCGTCTGCCGCGCCGGGCTGGCCATTGCGGATCTGCCACAGGCTTTCGTCGTAACGCGCTGCCTGCGGGGCGCTGGAGGCGTTCCACAGCTTGAACTGCGCAGTGACCCGGTCGCCGGCCTTGCCCTGGTGACAGGTCAGGCAGGCGTCCGGGGTGCCGAGTTTTTGCGCCCGTGGCGGGTTGGGGATGCTGAAGCTGTGGTCGTGGCGGAAATCGTTGCCCATGTAGAACTTGCCGGGCATGTGGCAATCCACACACTGCGAGCCGGGCTGGCCCATGGTGTGGCGGGTGTGTTCGCTGGAGTCGTAGTTTTTCGCCTGCAAACCGCTGCCGTCGACGCCCGCGACGGTGGTTTTGCCGGCCGTGTTGTGGCATTGCAGGCACACCGCGTTGCCAGGGGCCTTCAGTTCGCCGCTGTGCGGGTTGTGGCAGTTGCTGCAGCGCACGCCCTTGTCGAACATCTTGCTCTGCAGGAACGAGCCGTGCTCGAACACTTCATCCTTGATCTTGCCGTCCAGCGCATACAGCTCGCGGGTCAGCGTGCTCGGCAGGTAGTCGTCCATCAGCCGCTTGCCGACCGTGTAGCCATCGCCCAGCGGTGCCCGACGGGCGTGACAGCGTGCGCAGGTCTCGATTTCCACCGTGGCGTTGTTGTCCTTGAGGTCGACGGCAAACCCGGCGTGGCTCAGCTCGGGTTTTTTCGCCGTCCACTCCAGGTGATTGGAGGCCGGGCCATGACAGGCCTGGCAGCCGACGCCCAGGCTGCTCCAGTGACTGGCGAACGTGTTGCTGGCCGCATCGAAATTGCGCTTGAAACCGGTGGTGTGGCACTCGACGCACATGAAGTTGGCGTTCTGGCTCGGTTTGCTCCAGTGCAGCGGATTCTTGAAGTTGACGCCCTGGCCGGGGTAGAGGTGGAACCAGCGCTGTTTCTCGGTATCCCAGGCCACGCCGAGTGCCTGCAGGCGGCCGTCGCCGACCTCGATCAGGTATTGCTGCAGCGGGGCGATGCCGAAGGTGTAGGCGACCTTGAAATCGGCCTGCTTGCCGTCGATACCGGGGGTGTTGACCCAAAACTCGTCGCCCTTGCGCGAGAATCGCGTGGTTTCGTTTTCCGCCTTGAAGGTCACGTTGTTGAAGTCGCCGAGCAGGGTTTGCGCATTTGCTGCCTGCATCGCCAACTGGTGGTGCGAGCCTTGCCAGTCCTTGACCTGCTCGGTGTGACAGCCCTGGCATGTCTGCTCGTCGACCATGGTTGCCGGTGTGTTCGCAACAGGCGCCGGCGGCTTGGCGGCCGCCGTCACCGGGGCGGCGGGCGTACTGATCGGCGCGGACTTCAGTGGCGCAGGCGCCGGGCTGAACAGAAACCAGCCGATCCCCACCACGGCGGCCAACAGGACACCGATGGCGACAGGGAACAGGTAGCGTGAAATCGGTGATGGCGAGGAAACAGGATCAGGTTTTGGCGCTTTATTGTTAGGCGTGGGCATTGCGACTTCCGTAGTCCAGGTGCATTTGCCGGCGTGCGTGCGTGCAAGCTCGGTGCAGCTTTGCCGGATGGTCGGCATCTGTCAAATGGCGCCGGTGTGCGCGCGCGCACGGTTTGCTGAATTTTGTATTTATCGAGCGCAATCGCCGGGGTTTTAGCTATACCTGTAACTCCCCCTCACGCAACACATTCGGCTTTCTGACAGGAGTTACAGCATGAAGCTTGCACTAATGATGAGCACCCTCTGCATCGCGTCCCTCGGGGTGGTCGGGTGTTCGAGCAAAGTGGTCGAGCCCGATCAGTACTCCGGTTTTCTCAAGGACTACAGCCAACTCAAGGAGGCCAAGTCACCCTCCGGCGCCGAGGTGATGCGTTGGGTCGATCCGAAGCTCGACATCAACAAGTTCACCAGCGTCTATATCGAGCCGACCCAGCTCTATCCCAAGCCGCAACCGACCGTGAAAATCCCCCAGCAGACCCTCAATGGCATCACCAGTTACTACGATCAGGCGCTCAAGCGTGAAGTGGGCAAATCCCTGCCGCTGGCCGCCGGTCCCGGCCCGGGTGTGATCGTGGTGCGTGCGGCGATCACTGCCGTGAGCAGCAAGACCGAGGGCCTCAAGGCCTATGAGGTGATCCCGGTGGCGCTGGTGGCCGCTGCGGTCAGCACCGCCAGCGGCATTCGCGATCAGGAAACCACGCTGGCGACCGAGGCCGTGTTCCTCGACGGCGGCAACAACAAGGTGATTGCCCAGGTGGTGCGCAAAGGCACCGGCAAGCCGCTGGAAAACGACTCGCAAGTGATGAAGGCCGATGACGTCAAAAGCGTGATCGATGGCTGGGCAGCCGACATGCACCAGTCGTATCTGAAGATGAAGTCGAAATAATCGGCGTCCCTGTCGGCGCTGGCGCAACCTGTGCCAGCGTCGACAGTCGGGCAGTCTTACTGCCCGACGAACCAGCGGAAGTAAGGATTACCGCCATCCCCCTGCATCACCTCACGAATGTCCCGTCCCCACGCATCGCGATCGCCGTCGTAGGCATGCAGGCTCGCCCGGTAGAACTGCATCAGGCGTTGCCGGTGTGCGTTCATCCGTTCGATGAACGCGGCATCGGCGTTCACCAGCGGCGGCGCCACATGCAGGTCCAGCAGCGCCGGCAGCACTCGAGTGATCTCCTTGGTCCGCACCCACGGTGCGTACTCGATGCGCGGCTGATCGTCAGTCACTGCCGGGGCGTCGGCGGCAAAGCGCTCAAGGCCGGCGCGGTCGGTGACCCACGTGGACAGCAGCGCCGGCGCCGAGCCGATACCGACATCCTGCAGCGTGCTGCGTACGCTGTCCTGCTGCAAGCGCTGGGTGATTTTCGCCGCGTCCAGTTCAATCGGCTGCAGCGAACCCACCAACAGCATTTCGTGGAACTCGCTGGTCCACAGCGTTGCGTACGGGAAGACGTCGAGGAAACTGCGCACCAGTGAGCGCGAGTCATCGATGTTCTGCGTCGGCAGCGGCAGCCACTGCGCGACCAGCCCCTGTCGCTCCAGGCGACCGGCCGCCAGTTGATAGAAGTCGCGCGAATACAGGTTGACCACGCCGGCCGCGGAGGGCGGTGGCGGCTCGAGGGTGATCAGGTCGTAGGTCTGCGGGCTGCGCAGCAGTTCCTGACGGCCATCGCGCAAGCGCACATCGACGCCGGGATCGCTGGCGGCGTTGAAGTTGCCCTTGAACAGCGGCGCCGCCTTGACCACCGACGGTAGCAACTCGGCGACCACCCGATGTTGCAGTCCCGGATAGCGCAGCAGGGCGCCGGCGGTGATGCCGGTGCCGAAGCCGATCACCAGTGTCGAACGCGGCTCGCCGTTATGGATCAGCAGCGGCAGCAGCGCCTGGATACGCATGTAGCGCAGCGACGGCATGGCATCGCCAGTATTGGACACTCCCTGGATATACAAGCGGTGGAAGCGGTTGTCGCCGCGTCCCTGCGCGACCACCGCGACCGTGCCGCCGCGACCTTCCTGGTAGAACGCCAGGCTGCCGTTGCGCGCGCCGGGCAGCAGGCTGGCGAATTTGTCGGCTGGCGTCAGCAGCGCCAATGCCAGGGAAATCAGCCCCAGCGCGACCACGGCCTGACGCCGGCCTTTCTTGACGTGGTGGCCTTTGCGCACGGCACAGTAGCCGATGCCGGCGGCGATGATCGCCAACAGGCCCAACGTCCGTACCAGGCCGAGCAGCGGGATCAGCACGAAACCGCACAGCATCACCCCGATGATCCCGCCCAGCGTATTGCACGCCACCACAGCACCGACGTCGCGACCGACACGCTCATGGCCCACGCTCAAGCGCAACGCCAGCGGGAACGCCGCACCGAGCAGCAGCGTCGGCCCGAACACGATGCTCACGGCCGCCACGGCAAAGCGCGCACTCATGCCCGCCAGCTCGCTGGCTCCGAGGGTCAGCAACCAGACTTCCGCCTGACTCTGGGCGAGCACCAGCCAACGGCCGAGCAGGGCGATTTCCAGCAGTGCGAGCAGCCCGGCGCCGGCAATCAACAGGCCGAACACTCCCCAAGGATCACGAATGCGTTCGACGCGCCGGGCGAGCAGGGCACTGCCGAGGAACAAGCCGCTGAGGTAAGTCGCCAGCACCACGGCAAACGCGTAGGTGCGGGTGCTCATGAACTGCACGATCGACTGCGACCACACCACTTCGTAGCCGAGCGCCACGCCGCCGGCAATCGAATACAGCCACAGGGCGGTGCGATCCGCGGCTTTCTCGCTGTGCTGGCGAGACGTGGCATGGCCCACTGGCGGATATTGCCGTTGCAGCCACAACGCCCCGGCAGCGGCCAACAGGTTGAGCATGGCCGCCGCCAGCGCGCTGCCACGCACGCCGAGGCTGGCAATCAGCACAAACGCTGCCAGCAAGGTGCCGACAATCGCGCCGAGGGTATTGGCCGCGTACAACTGGCCACCGGCCCTGCCGGGGTCCGCCGCCAGCGAACGCACCAGCACCGGCAGGGTACCGCCCATCAACACCGCCGGTGCGCCGACCAGAATGAACGGTAGCAGCCACGCCAGCAGGCCGACGTGGTCCTGCAGCCAGGCAAACGGGCTGGCCGCCAGACTCATCGCAACCGTGGCGCCAACAGCGAGCATTGCCACCAGTACTTCCAGCCCGGCGTACAGCAGCAGCGGTTGCACCAGGCGATCGGCCCAGCGTCCGAACAGCCAGCCGCCCAGCGCCAACCCGGCGAAAAATGCACTGATGCCGGTGGTGATCGCATACACCTCGACCCCGACCACCAGCGACAGCTGCTTGATCCACAGCACCTGATACACCAGCGCCGCCGCGCCGGAAATGCACAGCAGCAGGGCGGGGACGAGCAGCGCCGGGGTGGTGGCTTGCGCGGAGGGTATGGCCGACGGCTTGCTGGCGATACGTGAGGACATGCGGGACGCCTTGTTCAAATCACAATATCTGTGACGGTGCGGGCCTCATCGCTGGCAAGCCAGCTCCCACAGGGATCTTCAGTGAACACTCAGGTTGTGGTCGACAGAAGTCACTGTGGGAGCTGGCTTGCCAGCGATTTTGCCGGCGCGGTCTCAGGTGAAAATCAGGGCCGCCCGCCGATGAAGGCGGGCGGCGGGACCACGGTATTACTGCGCCGCTTTCATTTTTTCTTCGATCTTCGCATCCACCGCAGCACGGATCTGGTCGATGCTGAAGCTCGCCGGTTTCTGGCTCGGCGGATACTCGATGAAGGTTTGCAGGAAGCGCGCGGCCTTGGTGGTGGCGACGGCGACCAGGTAAACGTTTTTCGTCGACCAGTCGTAATACTGGTCGGAGACTACGTCCGCCCGCTCGTACGGGTCCATCCGCAAGTTGAAGATTTTCGGTACGCGCAGAGGTGTGAACGGGTTGCTCCAGACTGCGAAACCACCCGGCGCACGCTGTTCGGCGAACACCGCTTTCCAGTTGCCGAAACGCATCGACACCAGCATGCCGTCATCGTTGAAGTAGTAGAACTCCTTGCGCTCGCCGGCCGGTTGCTGGCCGGTCAGGTACGGCAGCTGATTGTAGCCGTCCAGGTGCACTTTGAAGTTGCTGCCCGCGGAAGTCGGGGCCCAGCCCTTCAACAGTTTGTCCTTGACGTCGGCATCGCCCGCCGCCGCCAGCAGCGTCGGGAACCAGTCGAGCCCGGAGAACATTTCGTTGGAAACCTCTCCCGGCTTGATCTTGCCCGGCCAGCGGACCATGGCCGGCACCCGGTAGGCACCTTCCCAGTTGGAGTTCTTCTCGTTACGGAACGGCGTGGTCGCCGCGTCCGGCCAGGAAAACTGGTTCGGACCATTGTCGGTGGTGTAGACGACGATGGTGTTGTCGGCGATTTTCAGGTCGTCGAGGGTCTTGAGCAGTTTGCCGACATCGTTGTCGTGCTCGATCATGCCGTCGCCGTACTCGTTGCCGGGCATGCCACTCTGGCCCTTCATCGAGTCACGTACGTGGGTGAACAGGTGCATGCGCGTGGTGTTCATCCAGACGAAGAACGGCTTGTCGGCCTTGGCCTGCTTCTCGATGAACGCCTGGGCGGCGGCGGTGGTTTCGTCGTCGATGGTTTCCATGCGCTTGGTGGTCAGCGCGCCGGTGTCCTCGATCTTGCCGTCGGCGAAGCTGTGGATCACGCCCCGTGGAGAGTTGGCCTTGACGAAATCCGGGTCATCCTTGGGCCAGTACGGGCGTTCCGGCTCCTCTTCCGCGTTGAGGTGGTAGAGGTTGCCGAAAAACTCGTCGAAACCGTGATTGGTCGGCAGGTATTCATCCTTGTCACCGAGGTGATTCTTGCCGAACTGGCCGGTGGCATACCCCTGCGACTTGAGTGCCTGGGCGATGGTGATATCGCGCTTCTGCAGGCCGACGGTGGCGCCGGGCGCGCCGACCTTGGACAGGCCGGTACGCAGGGGCGTCTGGCCGGTGATGAACGAGGAACGGCCTGCGGTGCAGCTGTTCTCCGCGTAATAGTCGGTGAACATCATGCCTTCCTTGGCGATGCGGTCGATGTTCGGCGTCTTGTAGCCGACCACACCCATCGAATAGGCACTGATGTTGGTCTGGCCGATGTCGTCGCCGAAGATCACCAGAATATTGGGTTTTTCAGCCGCTGTGGCAGTTGCCGACAGCGCCATCACCGAAGTTGCCACCAGGGCGAGTTTCGGTAGCCACTTGCGTATGCGAGTCATCTGACTTGCTCCTTTTGCGCGGGGGTGTCGCGTGATGCGACTCAACGTTTTCTGCGGTCCTGCGTCACGCCTGGTTATTGCACTTGCTCGGTTGCCGGTGGATCGAACGGGTAGATGCGGCGCCAATCCGCCGCCATGTCCACCACGGTCCAGCCACGGGATTTCGCTTCGTCGAGGGCCTTGTCCAGGCGCCCGATGTCGGAGGTACGGTCATAGGCCCATTCACGCTTGGCGTCGGTGTGATGCACCAGCCCCGTGAAACGTTTGCCGGGGCCGGCGGCGGTCCACTGCAGCATTTGCAGGTCACCGTCGGAATTGCCGAAGGCCAGGATCGGGCGGCGGCCGATGACTGCGTCAATGCTCTCCGGCTTGCCCGGGCCGTCATCGTTGTGCGCGAGTTTCTGCGTGCGCACGATCGAGGCCTTGCCGTCCTTGAACTGGAACGCAGTGACGAACGTGGTGCCGATCACCTGTTCCGGCGGGATGCCGTAGACCTGCTCGGCGAAGGCGCGCATGAACGCCGTGTCGCCACCGGAGACGATGTAGGTCTTGAAGTCCTGGCTGCGCAGGTAATCGAGCATTTCCAGCATCGGCTGGAAGATCATGTCGCTGTAGGGCTTGCCGGTTTTCGGATGGCGAGCCTGACTCAGCCAGGTCCTGGCGTAGTCGTCGAATGCGTCGGTGGTCATGCCGGTGTGGGTAGCGCCGAAGATCTTCAGGATGCCGTCCATGCCGGTTGCAACGAGAGCCTTGTGGTCATTCTCCAGCACCGCTTTGAATGGCTGGGTGGTTTTCCATTCCGGGTGCTGCGGCGCATTGCGCTTGACCTCGTCGAGAGCGAACAGCAACTCGAAATAGGCCGGCTGCTCGCTCCACAGGGTGCCGTCGTTGTCGAACACGGCGATGCGCTCGGCGGGTTTGACGAAATCCTTGCCGGACGGGTCGGTGACGGCCTCGACGAAGGTGATGATGCTGTTCTTCGCCGGGCCGTCGTGCCATGAGGGCAGCGGCTCGCCGGCGTTGGCCAGCAGCGGCAGCGCGAGGCTGAACAACAGGGCCAGACCGAAGCGTTGCCGGTGCAGGGTCGGGTTCGTCATGGGAAATCCTTCTCGTGAACGGGGTTGAGCGGACGCAGCGCCGCAGGCGACGCGGTTTTCTGCGCAGCGGCCTGACTGTGCAGCGTAGTCAACGAATCACGCAGTTGAGCGAGGGTTTGTGCAGTCTGCGGATCACGTCCATAAAGTCCGCGCAACAGACCTTGCAGGCGCGCCCCGGCATTCACCAGTTGCAGCCCCAACCGACTGCGCCGCAGCCACAGGTATAGCGCGCTCAACTGCGCCGGTTGCGCCTGTAGTTGCGGGTTGATCTGCTGCCAGGCGAACTCCGCCGATTGCTCCCAGGCCAGTTGCCGCGCGTGCTTGCGCGCCTGCCATTGGTGGCGGGTACGCAACAGGGCAGGGCGCAGCCAATAACCGATGCCAGTGCAGACGGCGAGTAGCCCCAGCCACAGCAGCCAGCGTGTGGAAAAATGCTCGTTGTTGCGGCCGAGTTGCTTTAGATCCTCGGTGATCGAAAACACCGGTTTGTAGGCGCTGTCGGCTGTGGCCTCGAAGGCTATGGCGGGCACCTGCGCCGTTCGGCTCTGCTGCGCTTTTACATCCCACCATTTCACCGTGATGGCCGGCAGGTTGTAGGCGCCAGCCTTGTCGATACGGTAGGTGACGACGTCGATCCGCTGACCACCGAGCACGTTGCCGCGACCGTCGTCCAGGCGGGTGACTTGTGGGGTCCGCAGATAACGACTCAGGCCGGCCACGTCACCCAGTGGCGGAACCGGCAGAGCCATCGCCAGTGCGCCATCGGCCTGCAGGATCAGTTGCCGGGTGATGCTGTCGCCGACTTTCAACGGGGTTGCCGAGTTGATCAGGCTCTGGCTCAAGCGCAGACCGCTGGCCACCAGCGGCGTTTCTCCGGGTTTGAAGCCGGGTGGCTGGGCGGCGCTGAAGTGCAATGGCTGGCTTTGTGCGCTGATCGCTGTGCTGGCCTGCCCCGGTGTCGCACTGACCGTCAGCGGCGGAATGTCGAAGCGGCGGGCGACATTCGGGGTGATCAGGTAGCTGTAGCGCAAGCCGCTGAAGGATTGCCCGTCGATGGTCTGATTCAGGTGTTGGGCCTGGCCGGCGGGCGGCGTTACCAGGGCGCCGTCGAGTTTCAGCTCGGGCAGGGTGGCGGCGCTGGTGAACCAGGTGTCGGTGAGCACATCGACTTGCAGCTCGACCAGTCCGCCGACCATCGCATTGTCAGCCGGTTGCAGGTGGGCCTGGATTTTCAGTTGGGGTTCGGCGGCAGAGGCGTGGATGGTGAACAGGCAGCTGACTAGCAAGAAGCTGAAATTTTTGCTGATTGACCGGGCGCCAATGCTGGAACGCCAGCTCCCCCAAGGATTTGTGGTGTTAGCTCGATGGGTGAAAACACAGAGGGTCCCTGTGTGAGCTGGCTTGCCAGCGATGGAGTCAACCCGGTTCATGGCCTGGCCCCCGATTGATCCTGCAAACTGAACTTCTGCTTGAGAAACCTGGCCGGCGAGGTGGTCAGGTTCTGTAGCCATAACGCATCGGACGTCGCCTGCTCGGTCTCGACTTTCTTGCTCTGGCCCTTACCCGGTGCCTTGTCGAATTTCACTTCGTCCGGCCTGGTCTCGGGAGCGTTTTGCTCGGCGCTGTCGGTGTCCTTGAGCAATGCCTGCGCCAGCGCCAGATTGGCCGTGGCTTCGGGGAACTGCGGTTGCCGCTGCAAGGCCTGGGTGTAGGCGGCAATTGCCTGATCGAATTTGAAGCGCCGCACGTAAATGTTGCCCAGGTAAAACCACGCTTGCGCCGTGTCCAGCCTGGCAAAGGTCGCTAGCGCGAGGTCGTAGTCCGCCGCGTGATAGGCCGCCACGCCTTTCCAGTACGGATCGACAAACAGCACCGCCGCTTGCGGCCAATGCTCATGCTCGACGGCCCAGCGCCCTTGCTGATCGCGGGTGAAGAATGCGTCGGTCAGGGCACTGGCCTGGGCGGGTGCGGCAGGCCAGCCAAGACCTGTGGCCAGCAGCAGCGCCGGTACCCAGTTGACGCTCCAGCCCTTGCGCACACCGAGCAGCGCCAACAATAGAAGAGGCCAGCACAGCCAGTAACCGGCATCCTTCCAGTGCAATCGCTGCTGTTCGGCGCTGGCACTTCGCAAGTGTTGTTGCGCGTGCAACTCGATCCAGTCCAGATCATCGTCGTCGAGGGTCAGGCTGCCCAGCGGTGCGTCGAGGGCGGCGGCCAATTGCTTGAGTGCCGCCGGATCGAAATGGCCGAGCAGCGGGCGCCCGTTGCCGTCCACTGCCGGCTGGCCGTTGGCGCCCTGAATCACCCCGCCATCCTCGTTGCCGACCGCCAGTACCAACGCCTGCAATTGGCTGCCTTTCAATTGCCGGTCGAGACCGTCGAGTTGCGCGGTGTCAGCGCCGTCGGTAATCAGCAGCAGACTGCCTGGGGTCTGCTCGGCGCTGAGCAGGCGTTTGGCCTGCTCGATGACGGCGCTGACGTCCTTGCCCGTTTTGTCGATGAGGCCTGTGCCCAGCGCCTGAATGAAGGTGTCGAGCAGCGCCGGATCGTCGGTCGGCGGCAATACCAGGTGCGCGCTGCCGGCGTAGGCGATCAGCGCGGTGCGAGCGCCGGCGCGACGCCGGATCAGGTCGTGCAGTTTGTGTTTGACCGCTTCCAGGCGCGTCGGTGGTACGTCGCTGGCGTCCATCGATGGCGACAGATCCACGGCAACGATCAGCGGCGCGCGATTCTCCAGAAAGTCCGGGCGATCCTGCTCCCAGGTCGGCCCGGCCGCAGCGAGCGCCCCGAACGTCAACACCGCGCACAGCCAGTGCACCGGGCGCAGGCGCTGCGGATCCTTCGGCGTGACCAGCAGATGCGGCAGCAGATGTTCGGCGATGTTGCTGCGCAGCCGTCGCTGCAAGTCGCGGCTGCGGCGCCAGAGCAGCGGCAGCAGCATGGCGAACAGCGCGAGCGGCAACCACAGCGGGCGTAAGAAATGCAGGTCACCGAGATTGATCTCCATCTCAGGCCTCCTGCCGCTGGCGGGCAAGTGCCAGGCGCGGACGCAGCAGGGCACCGAGGTGATACAGCGCCAACAGCGCCAGCGCCGCGCCCAAGGGCCAATGGAACAACTCGCGTTGCGGCTGATGGCTGAGGGTTTTCACCTGATGCGGGGTGAGGCGGTCGAGGGTGTTGTAGACCTGATCGAGCGCCGTGCGATCTTCGGCGCGGAAAAACTGCCCACCAGTGGTTTGGGCGATCTGTTGCAGCCCGCGCAGATTGACCTGCGCTTCGCCGGAGGCAGTCGGATCGCCGATGCCGATGGTGTGAATGACCACGCCCTTGTTGGCGGCCATTTCTGCGGCGTGATCGGGGGTGATCGCGCTGCTGGTGTCGTTGCCGTCGGTGAGCAGGATCAGCACTTTTTCCGGCTCATGGGCTTGATCGAGCAGCTTCAGGCTGAGGCCGACGGCGTCGCCGATTGCTGTGTTGGGCCCGGCCATGCCGATCCCGGTGTCATCCAGCAACAGCGACAGGCTGGCGTGATCGAGGGTCAGCGGCGCCTGCGGATAGGCGCCGCTGCCGAACACGATCAGACCGATGCGGTCGTCCTTGCGCTTGTCGATGAAGCCTTGCACGACCTGTTTGACGGCGGTGAGGCGATTGATTTTCTGGCCGTCGGCATTGCTGAAATCCTCGGTTTCCATGGATTGCGAGATGTCGATGGCGAGCATCAGGTCGCGCACCGGTTGCTGGCGTTCGATGGGTTTTTCGACGAACACCGGTCGTGCGGCGGCGAGCAGGATCAACGTCCAGACCAGCAGGTTCAGCAGCAGTTGCCAGTGGTTCTGGCGATTGCCGACGCGGCGCGGTGATTCCCCGACTGCACGGCTCATGGCGGCAAAAAACGGCACGCGCACGGCGCTGCGGGCTTCCTGGTAGGTCGGCAGGTAACGGTAGGCCAGCCACGGCAGTGGCAGCAGGAGCAACAGCCACGGGTAATCAAGCTGCCACATGGTGATGCTCCATCCACTGTTGGCAGGTATCGAACAACGCCTGGCGCTGTTCGGCGGGGAGGGCGCGCAGGGTGGCGTCGGGGGCGTAGGCGAGTTGGGCGAGTTGCTCGCTGAAATTGGCCGGCAGCTGCCTCTTGCTGTACTGCTGCAGAAAGGCCTGCCAATCCGATCTTCCCAACGCTGCTGGACCCTGTGGGAGCTGGCTGGCCAGCGATGGCGTCCTGTCAGTCAGCTCGGATGTTGCAGGAGATGGCCTCATCGCTGGCAAGCCAGCTCCCACAGTTATTGTGTCCCGCCGGAGAGGTTTGGGGCTGGGCATCGACAGCGCCACGCGCTTGAGCAGCTCGGGCAACTCGCGCAGTGCATTCAAGTCATCACTGCGCCCTCGCAATTGCGCCAGCCGCACCAGCGCTTCGCGTCGATAGCGATCCCGTCGCCATTGCCGATAACGCCGCGCGCCAACCACCAACGCCAGCACAACCAACAGCGCCAGCAACAGCCACCAGCCCCAGGTCTGCGGCGCATAACTGACGGGCGCCGGCAGGCTCAGCTCCTTGAGCTGGCTGATGTCGGGAATATTCGGCTTCATCGCCGCCGGCCGGCGCTTTTGCCAAGTTCGGCGCGCAGTTGCGCGTGTGCCTCTTCGGCAGTGCTGAACATCATCAGCGGCACCTGGCTGCGGCGCAGCAATGTGGCGACATCCTTGAGCCGGCCGCCGAGGTAATCCCCCAGCGGTTGGTGCACGCTGCGTTTTTCCACCGCCAGTTCCACCTGCAGTTGCCCTTGGGTGACCAGCAGACGGCCATCGCTGGGCAGCTGCAAGGCCAGCGGATCGTAGACTTGCAGGGCGATCACGTCGTTGTGCGCAGCCAGTTGCCGCATCAGTTGCAAGGTGCGCTCGCCGGCCCCGGCGAAATCGCTGACGATGCACAGCAAATGGTCGTGCCCGGCCAGCGCCAGGCAACGCTGCAAGACCTTGTCCAGTTGATCCTCGTCTTCGGCATCGCGGTTACCGGCATTCAGTGCCTGGTTCTGAGCAGTGATGCGGCTGAGCAGGGCTTCCACGCGTTTACGACTGCGCAACGGTGCAACCGCATCGATCCGCGCGTCGTTGAACACCAGCCCGCCAACCCGGTCGCCGGCGTTGAATACCATCCATGCGGCCAGTGCGGCCAGCTCGGCGGCCAGCGCGGATTTGAAGCTGCGCTGCGAGCCGAAGAACATCGACATGCGCTGATCGACCACGATCAACGCCGGGCGGTCGCGCTCTTCGGTGAACGTGCGCACCACCGGTTTGCCGGTGCGCAGCGAGGCGCGCCAGTCGAGGTGGCGCAGGTCGTCTCCCGGCTGGTAACGGCGCAACTCATCGAAGTTCAAGCCGCGACCGCGCAGGCGCGAGGCATGGTTGCCGGCGAGGATGCTGCCGCGCGGCTGGCGGGCGAGGAAACTCAGGTCGCGGGCCTTGAACTCAAGGGCCATCAATTGCGCCAGGGATACATAGACCAGGCCGTCGCTGTTCACGCCGGAATCGCCACTTTATCGAGCAGGCGGTCAAGCACCTGATCGGCACTGACCCCGTCGGCCACTGCGTCATAGCTCAGTTGCAGGCGATGGCGCAGCACCGGATGCACCACGGCCCGGACGTTGTCCGGCGAGACAAAATCCTGGCCCTGCAACCAGGCATCGGCGCGGGCGCAACGATCCAGGCCGATGCCGCCACGCGGGCTGGCGCCAATGGCGATCCAGCGTGCAAGGTCGTCGTCGTAGTCCACCGGGTGGCGGGTGGCGTTGATCAGGTCGATCAGGTAGCGGTCGATGGCCGGGGACACATGCACCGCGCTGACTTCCTTGCGGGCAGCGAAAATCACCTCCTGGGGCAGACTGAACGCCTTGGCCGGCAGGGTGCTCGCGCCCTGGGCAAACTCTTCGGCGCGCAACAGCCGCAGCACCTGGCTCTCGTCGTCGGCGCTGGGGTAATCGAGCAGGACTTTCATCAGGAAACGGTCCATCTGCGCTTCCGGCAACGGGTAGGTGCCTTCCTGTTCGATCGGGTTCTGCGTGGCGATCACGATGAACAACTCCGGCAAGGCGTGGCTGGTGCCCGCTACGGTGATCTGCCGTTCTTCCATGGCTTCGAGCAGCGCCGCCTGCACCTTGGCCGGCGCGCGGTTGATTTCGTCGGCGAGAATCAGGTTGCCGAACAGTGGGCCCTGCTGGAAACGGATCTCGTTCTGCCCGGCGACCTGATGCAGCACCTCGGCCCCGGTGACGTCCGACGGCAGCAGGTCGGGGGTGAACTGGATGCGACTCATCTTTGCATCGAGATGTTTGGCCAGGGCTTTGACCGTGCGGGTTTTGGCCAGCCCCGGCAGGCTTTCCAGCAGCAGGTGCCCGTTGGCCAGCAGGCCAAGGAGGATCTGCCGGATGACCTGATCCTGGCCGAGTACCGCTTCGGCGATGCTGGCTTGCAGGGCGTTGAGGTCGGTGAGTGCGGTCATGAGACAGTCCTTTGTGGCCGGTCTAGAAAAACGCCAGGGTCATGTTGATGGCAACGCCATTGCCCTCGGGGCGGTTCTTGGTGTCGAACTCCGGCACCCAGCGCGCACTGATATTGGCCTGGGCGTCGGCGAATTTTCCGGCCCAGGCGACCACCGGCCCGGCGCCGACCGAGCGGCCACGGAAGCCATTCAGGCTGTCGGCGGTCTGCCCCTTGTCGTCGCTGACCTGCTGGATATAGCCGGCTGCCAGGCCGGCGCTCCAGCCGCTGCCGAAGCCGTGGGTCCACAAGGCATCGAGGGTGAAGATGTTGCCGTTGCGGTAATCGGTGGCGGTGTTTTCGGTGTAGAACTCCAGGCCACTGGACAGGGTGAATTCACCTCCCTTGCCGTCCAGATGGGTGAAGGCCACGGTGGGCATGAACGTGTAGTTGTTCTGCCCCGGGTTGGCCAGGCGATTGTCGTTGTAGGCGCCGGTCGGCACGTAGATCGGCAGGGAGAACGCGATGTGGTTCAACTCATCGAAGTGGTAGCCGGCGGCAATCGGAGTGACCAGCGCGTCGGCGAACTGGGTTCCGGAATCGCTGGTGCCGAGGGTGCGTCCGCGCGGACCGGTGATCGCTGCGTCAATGTCGGTGTACTGCAGCGGAACGCCGATGGCCGAGGCGAAGTTCCAGGGGCCTTTGCCGGTGTCCCAGATGTGCGTCAGGTTGGTCATGGTGTAGGAGACTTTCATGTCGATCCCGGCACTGACCTCACCGGAAATCGGCGCGCCGCGACTGCCCTTGAGCGATCCGTCGTACCAGATGCTGGTCACCGAGACTACCCAGCCCGGTTCGGGCGGGATGATCCCGGCGTTGGAATACACCTGCTGCCCGGTGATCGGCCGGCCCACGCCACCCTCGGCTGCATAGAGTTGAGTACTGCCGATCATGCACAGCGCCAGCAGCGGACGCACAACGTAAGGCTTGACCATCACTGGCTCCGTTTATTGCTTTGAGTTGACCGGGGTGAGCAGCGGCATTTTCCATTCGCCGCTGGCCACCTCCGGTTTCGGCAGGTACAGGCGCAGCACGCCGTAGAACGGGCCGTTCGGGGCTGGCAGCCAGTTCGCCTGTTTGTCCTTGCCGGGGTTTTTGTGTTGCACGTACAGGGTCAGGCCGCCGTCGGCATCGCGTTGCAGATCCGCGAGCATTCGCGAGTTGATCAGGTAGCGATTGAGCACATTGGCCACGAGCAATTTGCTCTTGCCGTCGTACATCGTCAGCGACCAGAACGCTTCCGCAGGGGGCAAAGCGTCTTTGGCGAAGTGCAGGGTGTAGTCGTGTTTCGCCGCATCGACCGGCTGGCCGTCCTTGTCGACGAAATAGCCGATGTAGTTCGCTTCTTCGGCGGAGTTGCCGAAGATGCCCATGTTGGCGCCGGCGTAGCGATACAGGTAGTTGCCCTTGAGATGATCGCGAGTGCCGAAGAGGTCGCCGCTGCTGACCTCATGCGTATCGACCTTGTCCTTCTTGAACGCGGCGAACTCGGCCTTGGCGTCGCTGATGCCATCCTCCAGGGCCTTGCGCTGTTCCGGGCTGAGCTTTTGCAGATCGAACGGCTGGCCACTGCCGATGCCGATCTTGGCGAAGCGGGCGAGCAGGTCTTTCTCGACATCCTGCGGCGGGGTGAAGGCGAGCATGAAGTTCAGGTAGCGGAACAGGTCCGGGGTTTCGCTCATGGTCGGCGTCGGTTTCGGCCAACTGACCTTCGGTGCTGGCGCCGGGGCTTGCTGTTTCACGTAGTGACTCAGCGGCTCGACCTTGTAGCCTTTCTGGATCTGCCTGACCTTGCCCAGGTCCTTGTCATCGAACAGCTGGGTGCGATACAGCGCGTACGTGATGTTGCTTTCGCTGCGCACCAGGCGATCGATATTCAGCGGTTGCTGACCCTGCCATTGCGGCCCGGCAATCATGAAGTGACCGCCATTGTTGCCGGTGCTGCGGGTGCCCAGGTAGGCGAAGTTCTGCGTGTAGGCATCGATCAGTTGCACCGAGTAATAGCGATGCTCCTCGATGGGCGGCAGGGTCAGTACCAGCGGCTCGGTGCGCAGGTCCATCCAGACGAACGAGTAGGGCGTGTCGGCGTTCGGCGTGACGAACGCGGTGTCCTTGGCCGTGAAAGCCTTCGCCGTGTTGCCGATCTGGTTCAACGGAGCCTTGTAATTGGGGCTTTTGCTGTCGATGGCCTGGGTGTAGAGGGTCTTGTACATCTCCACCACCGGAAAACCGTACAGGTAGGCTTCTTTGGCAATGCCGCGGGCTTCCTCGGGGCTGGCGCTGAAATCGGCCCAGGCGCTGCCGCTCAAGGCCAGGGTCACGGTGCTTAGCAGCAGATGGCGTGTGTTCATGGTGCGTCCTTGTCAGGGCTCGACGGTGATGTCGTCGAGTTTCCAGCTCTTGTCGAAATAGGCTTCGGTTGGCGCGTACAGGCGGAAATAGCTGAACCAGTGCTTGCCGGGCAGGGTTTGCACCCAGTTGTTCTCGAAGCCCTTGGGCGCGGCAGGGCCGAAATACAGGTCCACCGAGCCGTCGGGGTTTTTCTTCAGATCCTGGCGCGAGGACAGGTCGGCCTTGCGTTGCGGGTTATCGATCAGGCAACGGCTGTCGATGTCGTACACCGTCATCGACCAGAACTGTTTGGCCGGCGGATTGGCACCGACGTGCAGGCGATAGTTCTTGCCGCCGTCGAGCCAGTCGCCCTTGGCGTCGGTGTAGGCGCCGAGGTAGGTCTGGCCCAGCCCCGGCGTCTTCGACACCATGCCCTTGGTGTTGGTGACTGCTTCATAGAACCACGCGCTGCGCTCCCACAATTGGTCGTAGTAGGCGACCCGCTGCGACGGTTCGGCGATGTTCAGCACCGTGTCCCAATGCCGGTCCGGCCAGTACTGGGCGTCGGGAAAACGCTTGGCGAAGGTATTGGCCTTGGCGATCAGCTCGCCGACCTGCGCACCTTGCTCCAGGGCCTGGCGCTGCTGGGTGTTGGGGTTGAAGGGCTTGTCCTTCTCGATGCCGAGGCTGGCGAGCATGGCCATATAGAAGCGGTCGCGTTCGTTGACCGGCTCTTTCTGGATGATCTGGTGCAGACGCTCCCAGTAGGCGATGCCGCGTGGCTGCGTGCCCGACCAGGCCTTGCCGCCCGGTGACAGCAGGCGGGTCTGGCTCGGCTCGGCACGCTGGGCATAGGGGTACATCTTGAATTTCTCGACCAGCGCCTTGCCCTTGGCGGGATCCGGGTCGAGCACGCGAAAACCGACCAGCACGTTCATCGTCTCGGACTTGGCCAGGTAGTATTTACCGGCATCCGCAGGTGGCTCGGCGCCCGGCGGCAGGACCAGGTACTTGCCGCCCTGGCCCTTGTCCGGACCGGTCTGGCCCATGTCGATGATTGCTCGTTGCCAGAAGTCACCGATGCCGCCAGCGGTCGGCCCCGGGGGCAGTTCGATCACCAGTGGCCCGGTTTCGCTGAGGTCGACGAAACCGAGGATGTACGGGGTGGTGGCATTGGCGGTGATGACGCCAAGTTTGTCTTCGTAGCTGTTGAGCACCATCAGGTCGCCGCTGCGGGCGCCGAGCTTGGCGCGGAACTCGTCCTGCCACTGGGCGTAGGACACCAGCGGCAAGGCCCACAGATAACTCTGCGTGGCCTGCTGGAAATCCAGTTCGGCATAGAGTTTGGCAATCGATTCATGGGCGGGCAATTCGCCCTCCATGGCGATCTTGCCGATCCGCGTGTCGAGGTCCTGGGCGCCGACGCCACAACTGACGAACATGGTCATCAGGCTGAAACCGGCGGCGCGAAGAGCACAATGCATGGCGATGTCCTTATTTTCCGAACGTGACGTTGAGCCCGGCGAACAGCGTGAACTGCGGCACGCCGTCGCCTTTGCGCTCGACGGTCCATTGCGGCTCGATGAAGGCGTTGAGGATGTTGCTGCCGCCCTTCCAGGCCTTGCCGACACCGAGGCCGACAGGGATGTAGTGCGTGTCGTTTTTCAGGTCGAACGTCCAGGTGCCGGTGGAACGCAGGTACCAGCCCTTGGGCAGGTTATGAATGATGAACGGCTGCAGGGTCGCCGTTTCGACGTGAGCGTGGTCGTGATCGCCGGCGAACGAGCTCTGGTATTGCACCAACGCCCCGAGCAGACCGCGTGGCGACGCATCGATGGCCACGGCGGCCAGGCCGGCCTGCCATTTGCCGGTGCCCAGCTCGTCCTCGGCGGCGGTCGGCGCGGTGATCTGCGGGCCGATGCCCAGCTGCACGCCGTCGGTCTTGAGCAGGAAGATGTCGAACAGGTTGAGATCGCCGATGCCGGTGCTGTAGCCACCGTGCGGATCGGGGCGGGTGCTGACGGGCAGGGTGGCGCGCAACAGTTGTGGCACCCCGATAAATTCCCCCGGTGCGACGGGCAAGGTGCCGCGCAGCAGGGCATCGTTGGTGTGCAGGTTGCTGTCGAACAGTCTGGGCGTGTAGTAATCCTGCAGGTTGGCGCCGGGCGCCAGGTTGAGCGGGTTGTTACTTTTATTGGCCGTGTCGGCGTTATCCGCCTGAGCACACAGCAGGGGTGTCAGCGAGCTCGCCAACAAGAGGGCGTGGATCCCCATTTTATTCGACATGATTCCCCGGTTCCCTGGTGGCTCACTGGACGACTTGGCACTTGCTGGCCGTTACTGCGTAATCCCTTTCTTATCAAGCCTGTAGGACACGTCCGTTTGAAGCTAGCAGCAAATCGGGGGTTATCCAGTCGAAAGAATTAATTCTTTGGTTTTGTGTACAACCTCGCAGAATGCCTGTGGAGGGGGTGGAGCTGCCTGGCGCAGCTCCAGAAGTGCCGGGCTGTTCTAGCGGTTTTTCGATTGCTCGCGAATCCGCTCTTCCTGTTCACGCAGTTGCGGGGTGAGCTCGGCGCCGAAGTCCTGCGCCGAGAACACCTGGCGAATTTCGATCTCGGCGTCGGTGCCCGGCATCGGGTTGGGGCAGCGCTTGACCCATTCGATGGCTTCGGCCTTCGACTTCACCTCCCAGATCCAGTAGCCGGCAATCAGCTCCTTGGTTTCGGCGAAGGGGCCGTCGATCACGCTGCGCTGTTCCCCGGAGAACCGCACGCGCGCGCCTTTACTGCTGGGATGCAGACCGTCGGCTGAGACCAGAATGCCGGCCTTGGCCAGTTCTTCGTTGTAGTTGCCCATGGCGGTCAGCAGTTCTTCACTGGGCATGACGCCGGCTTCGGACTCTGCGCTGGCTTTTACGATGATCATGAATCGCATGGTGTGGATCTCCGCTGGCGGGTGAGTGATTCACTGCATAGTCGAACGAGCCGGGCGTGAATCGACAGGTCTCTGAATAAAAGATGCGGACCCGGGTTTTGACAAATGTCGCTTGGATACGGCATGTGTCGGCGATGAGAGGCGCAGATTCGTTGCGTGCGTGTATTCATGAACATCGGCGCGCAATAGGCGAGGGCGGGGCTGTCAGTGGGGTTGTATCCAGTTTTGTGTGCCGGAGTATGACAATTTCCGTTCAGGCATAGGTCGTAGGACAATTTCGTGGTTAACTTCGGCCTCTTGCATGCTTTCCAACAACGTTAAAAGAAGGACTCCGTTCATGGCTCAAGTCACTCTCAAAGGCAACCCGGTTCAAGTCAACGGCCAGTTGCCACAAGCCGGTTCCAAGGCGCCAGCCTTTTCCCTGGTTGCCGGCAATCTGTCCGACGTCACCCTGCAGGACTTCGCCGGCAAGCGCAAAGTGCTGAACATCTTCCCAAGTGTCGACACGCCGACCTGCGCGACGTCCGTGCGCAAGTTCAACGCCCAGGCCAACGACATCGCCAACACCGTGGTGCTGTGCATCTCGGCTGACCTGCCGTTCGCCCAGGCGCGTTTCTGCGGCGCCGAAGGCCTGGAAAACGTCCAGAACCTGTCGACCCTGCGCGGCGCCGAGTTCATCGAGAACTATGGTGTGGCCATCGCCGACGGTCCGCTCAAGGGCCTGACCGCCCGTGCCGTGGTGGTGCTGGACGAGAACGATAACGTTCTGTACAGCGAGCTGGTGCCGGAAATCGCCCAGGAGCCGAACTACGACGCCGCCCTGGCCGTGCTGAAATAAGTGTTCTGAAACAAGCGTTTTACAATTGTTAACGGCCTGGCCCTGTCCAGGCCGTTTTCATTTGTGTATCAGTGTTTTGCCTCACACCTTGAAACGTAAGTTGAAGGTAAATTGCCGGTAAATGCGCTTTGCTTAATCCCCACCAGTGCTTATCGTTCAGCCTCCTGTAAAAGAAGCCCACGCGCCCAATGGTTAATCACTCCATGCAATCGTCCTCCCGTAACTCTCGTCGCTGGCTGCTCAGCCTGCTTGTGCTGCTGGTCATCGCCGTCCTGTGCTGGAAATTCTGGCCCGCCGGTTCGACCCACAAGGAGGGCGGCGAGAAGGCTGCGGCCGGTCATGCCGGTCGTTCGGGGATGATGCGTCCGGGCTTCGGCGGTGCGGCAGGTCCCATTCCGGTACGCGTGGCGCCGGCGGTTACCGGGGACTTCCCGCTGTACTACAAGGCGCTCGGTACGGTGACTGCGCTCAACACCATCAACGTGCGCAGCCGGGTCGGCGGCGAACTGGTGAAGATCTATTTCGAAGAAGGGCAAATGGTCAAGGCCGGCGACCTGCTGGCGGAAATCGACCCGCGTCCGTACCAGAACGCCTTGCTCCAGGCCGAAGGTACGCTGCTGCAGAACCAGGCCCAGTTGAAGAATGCCCAGGTCGACGTCCAGCGCTATCGCGGCCTGTTCAAGGAAGACAGCATTGCCAAGCAGACCCTGGACACCGCCGAAGCGCTGGTCGGCCAGTACCTCGGCACGGTGAAAACCAATCAGGCGGCGGTCAACGACGCCAGGCTCAACCTCGAATTCACCAAGATCCGCGCGCCGATTGCCGGCCGCATCGGCCTGCGTCAGCTCGACGTCGGCAACCTGGTGGCCGCCAACGACACGACGTTCCTCGCGGTCATCACCCAGACCCAGCCGATCAGTGTTGCCTTTACCTTGCCGGAAAACAGCCTGGAAACCGTGCTCGCCCGTTATCGCAGCGGCGCCAGGCTGCCGGCTGAAGCGTGGGATCGGGGCGATACCAAACTGCAGGCCACCGGCGTCCTGCAAAGCCTCGACAACCAGATCGACGTGGCCACCGGCACCCTGAAGTTCAAGGCACGCTACGAAAACCGCGATCAAGCGCTGTTCCCCAATCAGTTCGTCAACGTCCACCTGCTGGCCGACACCCTCAAAGGCGTCGTGCTGGCGCCGTCCGCCGCCATCCAGTTCGGCACCAACGGCACTTTCGTTTACGCGTTGGACGGCGACAGGAAAGTCACCATTCGCCAGTTGAAGATCGGCGCCAGCGACGGTACCAACACGGTGGTCACCGAGGGCCTCGCCGCGGGCGATCGCGTGGTGCTGGAAGGCACCGACCGCCTGAAGGAAGGCAGTGAAGTGGAAGTGGTCAACGACAGCAAGGACGTGCCCACCACCCCGACCGAACACCTGCAAGGCAAAACCGCTGCCACTCCGGCCGATACCGCGGTCACCGACAAGGCCAAGAAGGGCGCATGAACATTTCGCGGCTGTTCATTCTCCGTCCGGTAGCCACCACGCTGAGTATGCTGGCCATCGTCCTGGCCGGTCTGATCGCTTATCGTCTGCTGCCGGTGTCGGCGTTGCCCCAGGTCGATTACCCGACCATCCGCGTCATGACGCTTTACCCCGGTGCCAGTCCGGACGTGATGACCAGTGCCGTCACCGCGCCACTGGAGCGCCAGTTCGGCCAGATGCCCGGCCTGACCCAGATGGCCTCGACCAGCTCGGGCGGTGCCTCGGTGCTGACCCTGCGCTTCAGCCTCGATATCAACATGGATGTCGCCGAACAGCAGGTGCAGGCGGCGATCAACGCCGCGACCAATCTGTTGCCGACCGATCTGCCGGCGCCGCCGGTGTACAACAAGGTCAACCCGGCCGATACCCCGGTGCTGACCCTGGCGATCACCTCGAAAACCATGCTCCTGCCCAAGCTCAACGACCTGGTCGATACGCGCATGGCGCAGAAGATCGCCCAGATCAGCGGCGTCGGCATGGTCAGCATTGCCGGCGGCCAGCGCCAGGCCGTGCGGATCAAGGTCAACCCCGAAGCCCTGGCGGCCAACAGCCTCAACCTGTCGGACGTGCGCACCCTGATCGGCGCGTCCAACGTCAACCAGCCCAAGGGCAACTTCGACGGCCCGACCCGGGTGTCGATGCTCGACGCCAATGACCAGCTGACATCGCCCAAGGACTACGCCAACCTCATTCTGGCCTACAAGAACGGTGCGCCGCTGCGGCTCAAGGATGTCGCGGAAATTGTCGACGGCGCCGAGAACGAGCGGCTCGCCGCGTGGGCCAACCAGAATCAGGCCGTGCTGCTGAACATCCAGCGCCAGCCGGGCGCCAACGTGATCGAAGTGGTCGACCGGATCAAGGCACTGCTGCCGAGCATCACCGACAACCTGCCGGCCGGCCTCGACGTCACCGTTCTCACCGACCGTACCCAGACCATCCGCGCCTCGGTCACCGACGTGCAGCACGAACTGCTGATCGCCATCGCCCTGGTGGTGATGGTGACGTTCCTGTTCCTGCGCCGTGCCAGTGCCACGATCATTCCGTCGGTCGCGGTGCCGCTGTCGCTGATCGGCACCTTCGGCGTCATGTACCTGGCCGGTTTCTCGGTAAACAACCTGACGCTCATGGCGCTGACCATCGCCACCGGCTTCGTGGTCGACGACGCCATCGTCATGCTGGAGAACATCGCGCGCTTCATCGAAGAGGGTGACAGTCCGATGCGGGCCGCGCTCAAGGGCGCCAAGCAGATCGGCTTCACCCTGATTTCCCTGACCCTGTCGCTGATCGCCGTACTGATACCGCTGCTGTTCATGGCCGATGTGGTCGGGCGGCTGTTCCGCGAGTTCGCCATCACCCTGGCGGTGGCCATCCTGATTTCCCTGGTGGTTTCGCTGACCCTGACGCCGATGATGTGCGCGCGCCTGCTCAAGCGTGAGCCGCAGGAACACGAGCAGGGCCGTTTCTACCGCGCCAGCGGTGGCTTCATCGACTGGATGATCGCCGCCTACGGGCGCAAGTTGCAGTGGGTGCTCAAGCACCAACCGCTGACCCTGCTGGTGGCCATCGCCACCCTGGCGCTGACCGTGTTTCTTTATATGGTGGTGCCCAAGGGCTTCTTCCCGGTGCAGGACACTGGGGTGATCCAGGGTATTTCCGAAGCGCCGCAGTCGATTTCCTTCGCCGCCATGGGCGAGCGTCAGCAGGAACTGGCGAAAATCATCCTGCAGGATCCGGCGGTACAGAGCCTGTCGTCCTACATTGGTGTCGATGGTGACAACGCCACGCTCAACAGCGGCCGCTTGCTGATCAACCTCAAGCCACACGGGCAGCGTGATCTCAGCGCCGCCGAAGTGATCGCGCGCCTGCAACCGCAACTGGACAAACTGGTGGGGATCCGCCTGTTCATGCAACCGGTGCAGGACCTGACCATCGAAGACCGTGTCAGCCGTACCCAGTACCAGTTCAGCATGTCGTCGCCGGATTCCGAGTTGCTGAGCCTGTGGAGCGGCCGCCTGGTCGAGGCACTGGCCCAGCGACCGGAGCTCACCGACGTCGCCAGCGATCTGCAGGACAAGGGCCTGCAGGTCTATCTGGTGATCGACCGCGATGCGGCGTCGCGCCTCGGGGTGTCGGTGTCGAACATCACCGACGCGCTGTACGACGCCTTCGGTCAGCGGCAGATCTCGACCATCTACACCCAGGCCAGCCAGTACCGTGTGGTGCTGCAGGCGCAGGCGGGCGAGAAGATCGGCCCGCAGGCGCTGGATCAGATTCACGTCAAGACCACCGACGGCGCGCAGGTGCGCCTGTCGAGCCTGGCCCATGTCGAAGAGCGCCAGGCGCAACTGGCGATCACGCACATCGGCCAGTTCCCGGCGGTCATGATGTCGTTCAACCTCGCGCCCGGCGTGGCGCTGGGGCATGCGGTGGATGTCATCGAGCAGGTGCAGAAGGACATCGGCATGCCGGTTGGCGTGCAGACCCAGTTCCAGGGCGCGGCCGAAGCGTTCCAGGCTTCGCTGTCGAGCACCTTGCTGTTGATCCTGGCGGCGGTGGTGACCATGTACATCGTGCTCGGCGTGCTCTACGAGAGCTATATCCATCCGATCACCATTCTATCGACCTTGCCGTCGGCGGCGGTCGGCGCCTTGCTGGCGTTGCTGCTCAGCGGCAATGACCTGGGCATGATCGCGATCATCGGCATCATCCTGCTGATCGGCATCGTCAAGAAGAACGCGATCATGATGATCGACTTCGCCCTCGACGCCGAACGCAACCAGGGCATGGTGCCGGAACAGGCGATCTATCAGGCGGCGCTGTTGCGGTTCCGACCGATCCTGATGACCACGCTGGCAGCTCTCTTCGGTGCGGTTCCGTTGATGCTGGCCACCGGTTCGGGCGCAGAACTGCGGCAGCCGCTGGGGCTGGTGATGGTGGGTGGCCTGTTGGTCAGCCAGGTGCTGACCTTGTTCACCACGCCGGTGATCTATCTGTACTTCGACCGTCTCGGTCGACGCTGGGGCCGTGCGCCTTCGGCGGTGGAGCCGGTAGAACAGCCATGAACCTGTCCGGTCCTTTCATCAAGCGCCCGGTGGCGACCATGCTCCTGAGCCTGGCGATCATGTTGCTGGGGGGCGTGAGTTTCGGCCTGCTACCGGTGGCACCGCTGCCGCAGATGGATTTCCCGGTGATCGTGGTGCAGGCCAGCCTGCCGGGGGCCAGTCCGGAAGTCATGGCCTCCACGGTGGCCACGCCGCTGGAACGTTCGTTTGGCGCGATTGCCGGCGTCAACACCATGAGCAGCCGCTCCAGCCAGGGCTCGACCCGGGTCATCCTGCAATTCGACCTCGACCGCGACATCAACGGCGCGGCGCGGGAAGTGCAGGCCGCGATCAACGCCTCGCGCAATCTGCTGCCGAGCGGGATGCGCAGCATGCCGACCTACAAGAAGGTCAACCCGTCACAAGCGCCGATCATGGTGCTGTCGCTGACGTCGGATGTGCTGGAAAAGGGCCAGCTCTACGACCTGGCCTCGACCATTCTCTCGCAGAGCCTGTCCCAGGTGCAGGGTGTCGGTGAAGTGCAGATTGGCGGCAGTTCGCTGCCGGCGGTGCGCATCGAGCTCGAACCGCAGGCGCTGAACCAGTACGGCGTGGCACTGGATGACGTACGCAAGACCATTGCCGAGGCCAACGTGCGGCGGCCGAAAGGTTCGGTCGAGGACGGCCAGCGGCTGTGGCAGATCCAGGCCAACGATCAACTGGAGAAAGCCAAGGATTATGAATCGCTGATCATCCATTACGCCGATGGCGCCGCGCTGCGCCTCAAGGATGTGGCCAAGGTCAGCGATGGCGTCGAGGATCGCTACAACAGCGGTTTCTTCAACGATGACGCGGCGGTACTGCTGGTGATCAACCGCCAGGCCGGCGCCAACATCATCGAAACGGTCAACGAGATCAAGGCCCAGCTGCCGGCGCTGCAGGCGGTCTTGCCGGCCAGCGTCAAGCTGAACCTGGCGATGGACCGCTCGCCAGTGATCAAGGCCACCCTGCACGAAGCGGAGATGACCCTGCTGATCGCCGTGGCGCTGGTGATCCTGGTGGTGTTTCTGTTTCTCGGCAACTTCCGCGCGTCGCTGATCCCGACCCTGGCGGTGCCGGTGTCGCTGGTCGGCACCTTTGCCGTGATGTACCTCTACGGCTTTTCGCTGAACAACCTGTCGCTGATGGCGCTGATTCTCGCCACCGGGCTGGTGGTGGACGACGCCATCGTCGTGCTGGAGAACATTTCCCGGCACATCGACGAAGGCGTCAAACCGATGCAGGCCGCGTACCTCGGGGCCAGGGAAGTCGGGTTCACCTTGCTGTCGATGAACGTGTCGCTGGTCGCGGTATTCCTGTCGATCCTGTTCATGGGCGGAATCGTCGAGAGCCTGTTCCGCGAGTTCTCCATCACGCTGGCGGCGGCCATCGTGGTGTCGCTGGTGGTCTCGCTGACCCTGACGCCGATGCTCTGCGCGCGCTGGCTCAAGCCGCACACCCCGGGCCAGGAAAACCGCCTGCAACGCTGGAGCCGGCGCACCAACGACTGGATGGTCGGCAAGTACGCCACCAGCCTCGACTGGGTGCTGCGGCACCGGCGCCTGACCTTGCTCAGTCTGATCGTCACGGTCGGCGTCAACGTGGCCCTGTATGTCGTGGTGCCGAAGACCTTCATGCCGCAGCAGGACACCGGCCAGTTGATCGGCTTCGTGCGTGGCGATGACGGCCTGTCGTTCAGCGTGATGCAGCCGAAGATGGAAATCTTCCGCCGCGAAGTGCTCAAGGACCCGGCCGTGGAAAGCGTCGCCGGTTTCATCGGTGGCACCAACGGCACCAACAACGCCTTCATGCTGGTGCGCCTGAAACCGATCAAGGAACGCAATATTTCCGCGCAGAAGGTCATCGAGCGCCTGCGCAAGGAAATGCCCAAGGTGCCGGGCGCGCAATTGATGCTGATGGCCGACCAGGACCTGCAATTCGGCGGCGGTCGCGAGCAGACCACGTCGCAGTACAGCTACATCCTGCAGAGTGGTGATCTGGGAGCGCTCCGTGAGTGGTATCCGAAAGTGGTCACCGCACTGCGCGCCTTGCCTGAGCTGACCGCTATCGATGCCCGCGAAGGCCGCGGTGCGCAGCAAGTGACGCTGATTGTCGACCGTGATCAGGCCAAGCGCCTGGGCGTCGACATGAACATGGTCACTGCCGTGCTGAACAACGCCTACAGCCAGCGGCAGATCTCGACGATCTACGACAGCCTCAACCAGTACCAGGTGGTGATGGAGGTCAATCCGAAATACGCCCAGGACCCGGTCACGCTCAAGCAGGTGCAGGTCATCACCGCCGACGGCGCGCGGATTCCATTGTCGACTTTCGCCCATTACGAAAACAGCCTGGAGGACGACCGCGTCAGCCATGAGGGCCAGTTTGCCTCCGAAAGCATTGCCTTCGACATGGCCGAAGGCGTGACGGTGGAGCAGGGCAGTGCCGCCATCGAGCGGGCGATTGCCAAGGTCGGCCTGCCGGAAGATGTCATCGCGAAAATGGCCGGCACCGCCGATGCCTTCGCCGCCACGCAGAAGAGTCAGCCGTTGATGATCCTCGGTGCGCTGCTGGCGGTGTACCTGGTGCTCGGTGTGCTGTACGAAAGCTACATTCACCCGCTGACGATTCTCTCGACGTTGCCGTCGGCCGGGGTCGGTGCGTTGCTGTCGATCTATGCGCTGGGCGGCGAATTCAGCCTGATTTCGCTGCTCGGCTTGTTCCTGCTGATCGGGGTGGTGAAGAAGAACGCGATCCTGATGATCGACCTGGCACTGCAACTGGAGCGCCATCAGGGCCTGACTCCGCTGGAGTCGATCCGCAGCGCCTGCCTGCAACGCTTGCGGCCGATCCTGATGACCACGCTGGCGGCGATTCTTGGCGCACTGCCGCTGTTGCTCAGCCGTGCCGAAGGCGCGGAAATGCGCCAGCCGCTGGGCCTGACCATTATCGGCGGGCTGATTTTCAGCCAGGTGCTGACCCTTTACACCACCCCGGTGGTTTACCTCTATCTCGACAAACTGCGCCATCGCTTCAATAAATGGCGTGGCGTACGTACCGATGCCGCACTGGAAACTCCGCTATGACTGACCGTTCGCTTCTCAATCTGGCCACTGCCCGGGGCTCGCGCCTGTTGAGTCTGTCGCTGTGTGTGGCGATGCTCAGTGCCTGCGCCGTCGGCCCGGACTATCACCGGCCGCAAACCGCCGAAATCGCCCAGTACAAAGAGGCCGAGGGCTGGCGTCAGGCCAACCCCAGCGATTCTCTTGCCCGTGGCGCCTGGTGGGAGCTGTACGGCGACCGCCAGCTCAACGAACTGATCGAGAAACTCAACAGCGCCAACCAGACCGTCGCCCAGTCCGAAGCGCAGTACCGCCAAGCCCAGGCACTGGTGCGCAGCGCCCGTGGCGCGTTTTACCCCAGCGTCGATCTCAGTGTGGGCAAGACCCGTTCCAGTCAGGGCACCGGCAGCAGCAGTTCGAGCCTGAGCAGTTCCGCCAGTGGCATCCGTGACACCTACAACGCGCAGTTGGGCGTCAGTTGGGAAGCGGACATCTGGGGCAAGTTGCGCCGCGGTCTGGAAGCCGACGAGGCCAGCGCCCAGGCCAGCTTCGCCGACCTCGCGGCGATGCGCCTGAGCCAGCAGTCGGAACTGGTGCAGAACTACCTGCAATTGCGCGTGATCGATCAGCAAAAGCGCCTGCTCGAGTCGACGGTGGCGGCCTATGAGCGCTCGCTGAAGATGACTCAGAACCAGTACAACGCCGGGGTTTCCGGGCGTGATGCGGTGGCGCAGGCCCAGACTCAATTGAAGTCGACCCAGGGCGACCTGGTGGACCTGATCTGGCAGCGCGCCCAGTTCGAAAATGCCATCGCGGTGCTGATCGGCCAGCCGCCGGCGCAGTTCAGCCTGGCGGAAACCCAGGACATCCCCAAGTTGCCGCAGATTCCGCTGAGCCTGCCGTCGCAACTGCTGGAGCGACGTCCTGACATCGCCTCGGCGGAACGCTCGGTGATCGCCGCCAACGCCAACATCGGCGTGGCCAAGGCAGCGTACTACCCGGACCTGAGCCTGAGCCTGAGTGGCGGCTACAGCAGCAGTACTTCGCAGAACCTGATCAGCCTGCCGAACCGCTTCTGGTCGGTCGGGCCGAAACTGACCTTGCCGCTGTTCGACGGCGGTATTCGCTCGGCGGAAGTCGACCGCACCGAGGCGGTGTATGACCAGACGGTGGCCAAGTACCGACAGACCGTGCTCGATGGCTTCCGCGAAGTGGAAAACTACCTGGTGCAGTTGAAGGTGTACGAGGACGAAGCGGTGGTGCGCCAGGAGGCGCTCGACGCCGCGCGCGATTCGTTGCGCCTGACCGAAAACCAGTACAAGGCCGGGCTTATCGCCTACCTCGACGTGGTCACGGTGCAGGCCACCGCGCTGAGCAATGAACGCAGCGTGCTCAACGTATTGCAGAGTCGCCTGATCGCCAGCGTGCAATTGATCGCGGCGCTCGGCGGTGGCTGGGATGGCCAGCTGGAAAGCAGCGATATCCAGTAAAAACTTGGCACGATTGCCTTGATTTACGTGGGAATCGGCCGCGTTTCGTCTGCCGATCGAGAGCCGTGGAAATGTGTCAAACAAGCGTTTCATCGGCTTGATGGCAAATTGGTTACTTTGTCAGTGCGTTCTGCTGCGCAATCAGTACAATCGCCGCATTTGCCCCCGCTGAGAACGGACGCAGTACGGTGGGGTGGTCACGAGAACTTCCATGCTCATCGGTAGCTATTCCTTCACCCTGGTTTTCATCTCGCTGTGTGTGGCGATCCTCGCTTCCTACACCGCACTCGATCTCACCGGCCGCATCGCCACCGCCAAGGGGCGGGCCGTGCATTTGTGGACCGCCGGCGGCGCCTTTGCCATGGGCATCGGCGTCTGGTCGATGCACTTCATCGGCATGCTGGCCTTCAAACTGCCGATCAACCTCGGTTACGACATTGCGATCACCGCGCTGTCGTTGCTGATCGCGGTGCTGTCCAGCGGCTTCGCGCTGTGGCTGGTCAGCCAGCCGAAACTGCCGGCGTGGCAATTGGCGTTTGGCGCGTTGATCATGGGCGCCGGCATCAGCGCCATGCACTACACCGGCATGGCCGCGATGCGCATGCAACCCGGCATCGATTACGACCCGACCTTGTTCGGCGCCTCGCTGGTGATTGCCGTCGGCGCATCGGCCGCCGCCCTGTGGATCGCCTTCCGCCTGCGTCAGCATTCACCCTATGTCCGCGTTTTCCGCGCCGGGGCGGCGGTGGTGATGGGTGTGGCGATCGTCGGCATGCACTACACCGGCATGGCGGCGGCGCGCTTCGCCGAGGGCAGTTTCTGTGGCGCGGCGCTCAGCGGCCTGAACGGCAACGGCCTGGACAATCTGGTGCTGATCACCACGCTGGCCGTGCTGAGCATCGCCTTGCTGACGTCGATTCTCGACGCCCGCCTCGAAGCGCGCACCGCCGATCTGGCCCATTCGCTGACCGTCGCCAACCGCGAACTGACCCAACTGGCGCTGCACGACACCCTGACCGGCCTGCCCAACCGCCTGTTGCTGGATGACCGGATCAATCAGGCGATGAAGAAGGTCAACGAGCAGGGCGGCTGTTTTGCGCTGATGTTCATCGATCTGGACGGTTTCAAACCGGTCAACGACGCGTTCGGTCATCACATGGGCGACCAGTTGCTGCGTGAGGTGGCGGTGCGTCTGCGTGAGGATTTGCGCAGCATGGACACTCTGGCGCGGATCGGCGGCGACGAGTTCGTCCTGTTGGTGCGCCTCGACGAGCCGGATGATGCACTGGGGCTGGCGGCACGCCAGGTCGGCCTGATCGGGCAGTCGTTCCGGGTCGCCGAACATGACCTGCAGATTTCCGCCAGCGTCGGCATTGCGCTGTATCCGGGCAACGGCCAGAACGCCCAGGAACTGCTGATGAACGCCGATGCTGCGATGTACCACGCCAAGGGCGGCGGCAAGAACGGCTACAGCTTCTTCGACGTGTCGATGAACAGCAACGCGCGCAAACAACTGCAATTGTTGCAGGACCTGCGTGCCGCGGTAGAGCAGCGCCAGTTCAGCCTGCATTACCAGCCCAAGTTCGACGCCGCCGACGGCCGTCCGGTCGGGGCCGAGGCGCTGCTGCGCTGGCAGCACCCGACCCAGGGCATGCTGATGCCGGACAAATTCATCGATCTGGCGGAAAAAACCGGACTGATCATTCCGATTGGCGAGTGGGTGCTCAACGAAGCCTGCCGCCAGATGCGCGAGTGGTACGTGCTTGGTTATACCGACTGGCGCATTGCGGTGAACCTGTCGGCGTTGCAGTTCTGTCACGCCGGGCTGGTGCAGAGCGTGGCCAAGGCCTTGGCCACCCATCATCTGCCGGCCAACAGCCTGACCCTGGAAATCACCGAAACCACCGCCATGAGTGACGCCGATGCGAGCATGACGGTGTTGCAGGAGCTGTCCGACATGGGCGTCGATCTGTCCATCGACGACTTCGGCACCGGCTATTCGAGCCTGATGTACCTCAAGCGCCTGCCGGCCAACGAGCTGAAGATCGACCGCGGCTTCGTGCGCGATCTCGAGCACGACAGTGATGACGCCGCGATTGTTTCGGCGATTGTCGCGCTGGGCCAGGCGCTGGGCTTGCGGATCGTTGCCGAAGGGGTCGAGACCGGTGTGCAGCAGGACTTCCTGACGCAACTGGGCTGCGATTCGTTGCAAGGCTATCTGCTCGGCCATCCGATGCCGGCGGATCGCTTCATGCAGGACATCATGCGCGGTCAGCGACTGACCGCCGTCTGATTCAGGCATCGGCACCGGCTCGTCAGTGCTGGCCGGTGCCCCGGCCACACACAGCCCATGCAAAACCCGGCAATGGCGGTTATTCTTGGCCCCGACTGTTACGTGTGCATTTGGGGGAAGGCCAGCATGGATAAAGTCATTGTGATCACCGGCGGCGGGCGCGGAATCGGGGCCGCCACGGCGTTGTTGGCTGCCGCGCAGGGCTATCGGATCTGCATCAACTATCAGTCCGATGAAGAGGCCGCTCATCAGGTTCTCGATCAGGTGCGTGCCCTGGGCGCGCAGGCCATTGCCGTGCGCGCGGACGTCAGCATCGAAGACGAGGTGATCGCCTTGTTCAACCGGGTCGACACCGAGCTGGGCCGGGTCACTGCGCTGGTGAACAACGCCGGCACCGTGGGGCAAAAGTCGCGGGTCGACGAAATGTCCGAATTCCGCATCCTGAAAATCATGAAAACCAACGTTCTGGCGCCGATCCTCTGCGCCAAGCACGCGATCCTGCGCATGTCGCCCAAACATGGCGGGCAGGGTGGCAGCATCGTCAACGTTTCATCGGTCGCGGCACGTCTGGGCGCGCCCAACGAATACGTTGACTACGCCGCGTCCAAGGGCGCGCTTGACACGTTCACCGTCGGCCTGTCCAAGGAAGTCGCGGGCGAGGGGATCCGGGTCAACGCGGTGCGTCCGGGCTACATCTATACCGATTTCCACGCCTTGAGCGGCGATCCGGACCGCGTCAGCAAACTGGAGTCGGCGATCCCGATGGCCCGAGGCGGTCGGCCTGATGAAGTGGCCGAGGCGATTGTCTGGCTGCTGTCGGACAAGGCTTCGTATGCCACGGGAACGTTTGTCGATCTGGGTGGCGGGCGCTGATCTTTGCCATTTGTGTGGGCTGAACTGGCCGATTCGCTGGCAAGCCAGCTCCCACAGGTTTCAGCGTCGGACACAATATTTGCGGCTGACATCCAACATTGTGGGAGCTGGCAGGTCAGCTCCCACAGGTTTCAGCGCCGGACACAATATTCGCGGCTGACATCCAATGGTGGGAGCTGGCAAGTCAGCCCCCACAGGTTTCAGCGTCGGACACAATATTCGCGGCTGACATCCAATTGTGGGAGCTGGCAAGTCAGCCTCCACAGGTTTCAGCGTCGGACACAATATTTGCGGCTGACATCCAACATTGTGGGAGCTGGCAAGCCAGCTCCCACAGGTTTCAGCGCCGGACACAATATTCGCGGCTGACATCCAATATTGTGGGAGCTGGCTTGCCAGCGATGGGGCCAGCACAGTCAATATCCGAGTGTCAGAACGAGCGCACAATCCGCCCCAGCGTTTCCATCGCCTTTTCCGAGTCCTCGGTCCACGGGCTGCCGTAATTCAAGCGAATGCAATTGCGAAAGCGCTGGGTCGGCGAAAAGATTGGCCCCGGCGCAATGCTGATGCCCTGGGCCAGCGCCATCTGAAACAATTTCAGCGAATCCATCTGCGGTGGCAGCTCCAGCCACAGGAAGTAGCCACCGGCCGGTTGGCTGACGCGAGTCTGCGCCGGGAAGTAACGGGCGATGGCCGCGAGCATGGCGCTTTGCTGTTCTTCCAGGGCGTAGCGCAGTTTGCGCAGGTGGCGGTCGTAGCCGCCGTGTTGCAGGTAGTCGGCGATGGCCGCTTGCGCCGGCATCGAGGCGCACAGCGAGGTCATCAGTTTCAGTCGTTCGATTTTCTGCGCGTAGCGCCCGGCGGCGACCCAGCCGATGCGGTAGCCGGGGGCCAGGCTTTTGGCGAACGAGCCGCAATGCATCACCAGTCCCTCGGTGTCGAAGGCCTTGGCCGGTTTCGGCGCCTGCTGGCCGTAATACAGCTCGGCGTAGACGTCGTCCTCGATCAGCGGCACCTGGTGTCGGCGCAGCAGTTCGACCAGTTCCTGCTTTTTTGCTTCGGGCATGGTCGCGCCCATCGGGTTCTGGAAACTGGTCATGCACCAGCAGGCCTTGATCGGATGCCGCTCCAGCGTCTGCGCGAGCACGCCGAGGTCGATGCCATCGCGCGGGTGCACGGGGATTTCCACGGCTTTGAGCTTGAGCCGCTCCAACACTTGCAGGCTGGCGTAGAACGCTGGCGCCTCGATGGCCACCAGATCGCCCGGTTCGGTCACGGCTTGCAGGCACAGGTTCAGGGCTTCGAGCGCGCCATTGGTGATCAGCAATTCCTCCATCGGCAACATCAGCCCGCCGACCATGTAGCGCAGGGCGATCTGCCGGCGCAGTTGCGGATTGCCCGGCGACATGTCGGTGACCACCATGCGCGGGTCCATCTCCCGCGCGGCGCTGGCCAGCGAACGGGACAGACGCTGCAGCGGAAACAGAGTCGGGCTGGGGAAGGCCGAACCGAACGGCACGGTGCTCGGGTCCTTGATCGATTCCAGCACCGAGAACACCAGTTCGCTGACGTCGACCTCGGTGGAGTCGTTGACGTGGCTGCTGATTACCGGCTCCGAGAACGGGCTCGGGGCGTGGGTGTTGACGAAGTAACCGGAGCGCGGCCGCGCACGAATCAGGCCGCGGCGCTCGAGCAGGTAATAGGCCTGAAACACCGTGGACGGGCTGACGCCGTAGGTCTGGCTGGCGTAACGCACCGAGGGCACGCGCTGGCCGGGGCCGAGAACCCCGGAGCGGATCAGTTCAGCGATGTCGTCGGCGAATTTTTCGTAGCGTTTCATCTTGGGTCCGGGTTGGGGTTCATTCTGGTAGATCGCGTTGCCTTCACTGGCGAGCGGGCTCGCTCCCACAGTTGACCGCATTCCCCTGTGGGAGCGAGCCTGCTGGCGAATGACCGCGCCGCAGTCTAACGGCTCAGCGATTCATCGGCGCAACAAACCGGCTCTTCGCCACGCTATAAACGTCGGGTTCATCACTGTCGGCAATCTTGAAGCTCAGGGTCTGCGAGCTGCTCGCCGCACGGTCGGTGGTCATCGCCACGGATACCGGCACATCGACAATTTCGCCCGGCGCCAGGCTCAGTTCGGTCTTGCCTTGCAACTGGAAGCCATCGCCATCCACCAGGCTCAGGCTGTAGTCCTGGTGCTGCTGAGTCTTGTTGATGACCTTGAGGGTGTAGATGTTTTCGATCTGGCCCTGACCGTTCTCACGGAACAGGCCACGGTCCTTGGTCACGTCCAGCGACACCATCGGCCGTTCAACCAAGGCCAGGGCAAGGGCGCCGATCATCACCACCAGCACCGCGACGTAGCCGATCAGTCTCGGGCGCAGCAGATGGGTCTTGCCACCCTGCAATTCACGCTCGGAGGTGTAGCGAATCAGGCCGCGGGCGTAATTCATCTTGTCCATGATCGAATCGCAGGCGTCGATGCACGCGGCACACCCGATGCACTCCATTTGCAGGCCGTCGCGGATGTCGATGCCGGTCGGGCATACCTGCACGCACAACTGGCAATCGATGCAGTCGCCGAGGCCGGCTTCGGCGGGTTTCACATCCCGTTTGCGCGGACCACGGTTTTCGCCGCGGGCGACGTCGTAGGAAATGGCCAAGGTGTCCTTGTCGAACATCACGCTCTGGAACCGCGCATACGGGCACATGTGCATGCACACCGCTTCGCGCAGCCAACCGGCATTGATGTAGGTGGCGGCGGTGAAGAACAGCACCCAGAACAGGCTGACACCGCCGATCTGCAGGGTCAGGAGTTCTTCGGCCAGCGGCCGGATCGGTGTGAAGTAGCCAACGAAGGTCAGGCCGGTCAGCAGGCTGATGGCCAGCCAAAGGCTGTGCTTGGCGGCGCGGCGCAGCAGTTTGTTCAGGCCCCACGGCGCCGCTTGCAGCTTGATCCGCTGATTGCGTTCGCCCTCGGTGACTTTCTCGCACCACATGAAAATCCACGTCCACGAGCTCTGCGGGCACGTGTAGCCGCACCAGACCCGGCCGGCGAACACGGTGATGGCGAACAGGCCGAACGCGGCGATGATCAACAATCCCGAGAGCAGGATGAAATCCTGCGGCCAGAACGTTGCGCCAAAGATGTGGAATTTGCTCTCCGACAGGTCCCAGAGCACTGCCTGCCGGCCGCCCCAGTTCAGCCACACGGTGCCGAAGAACAGCACGAACAGAAATCCCGCGCCGCTCATCCGCAGGGTGCGGAACAACCCGGTAAAACTGCGGGTGTGAATGTGCTTGTCGGTGGAGCCGGCCTTCGCCTTCATTGGGCGACCAGGCACACTTTTTATCTGCGGTGGAGCAACTTCTACGGTTCGGACGGGGATTTGTTCGCTCATGGTCGTTCGCTCATCAGCCTCCATCAGGCGAACGAATCATGAGCGCCGATCTGTTTGCATAACAGACTCAGCTATCTGAATAAAAAGCGTATCAGATGCCTTTGCGCGCGCACCCTGCGACAACTTGAAGCAGCGCGCAGGCGCAGGCGCAAACGCCTATCGCAGGCGTCTGCGCGAGGTGTTGATCAGGGTCAGTCAAATCACCGAATCACTCTCGTCAGCCTTCAGGTGCTTACGACCGTCCCTGGCGCCTGCGACGGTCAATGCGTCGGCTTCTGCTTCGGTGATGTAAATACGCCGGCTTTCGACTTCCACGAAAGACATGGCCTTTTCACTGTCGGTCTTCACTTCCAGCGTGTCGCATATACGAATTTCCTCACCATTTTCGACAGTGAAAAAACACACTTTTGATTCGGGATTGGATTCATCGATTCGAAGGGGCATGAGACTGTCCTTTTTTCGGGGGTGGCTAGAGGTTTAGGGCTCGACGGTGGGTGATCGTTCTACGCAACCGATTAATGGTCGGCGTTGTCCATCGACTGACTACTTATAAGAAGGACGCAGCGATGGACGCCTGGTGGCATGAAGTGTGGGTAACGCTGCAAGCGGAGTTCGCCGACATCGGCGATGCCTCGCAACTGACGCGCATCACCGTGCGCCTGCTGATGGCGGCGGTGCTGGGCGGGATTCTGGGCTTTGAACGTGAGCAAAAGGGCAAGGCGGCCGGGGTGCGCACGCACATGCTGGTGGCGTTGGGGGCGGCGCTGTTTGTGCTGGTGCCGCAGACGTCCGGGGCCGAGTCCGATGCCATGAGCAGGGTGTTGCAGGGCGTCATCGCCGGTATCGGTTTTCTCGGTGCCGGGACGATTCTGAAAAATCAGCAGGGCGATGAAGGCCACGTCAAAGGCCTGACCACCGCCGCCGGGCTGTGGATGACGGCGGCGATCGGTGTGGCGACCGGATTGGGCAAAGAGGCGACGGCGCTGCTCAGCACGTTGCTGGCGCTGGGCATATTCAGCGTGATGCCGAGAATTGTGCGGTTATTCGAAAAGGATGAGCACAAGAACCCGCATCTGTAACAGCGGCGTGATAACCCTGCAGGAGTGGCCTTCGGCAACTCCTGCAGGGCATGTGCTAGACGATCACCGGTGGCATCGTACTCGGCGGTTCTTCCTTCGGCGGCGGCGTGGTGCCTGGGGGCTCCTGCTCGGGGATCGGTTGCGGTTCGGTTTCCGGCAGGGTCGGTTTGTCGATGTTCGGATCGGGTGTTTCAGCGGGGATCGGGATTGTCATCGGGTGAACCTCCGTGTGGCACATGGCGTGAGAAGTGCTTAAGTGGGTTGACCACCTCGCAGCGAATTCGATCCGCTTTTGTCGGCAGCGGAAAAGTCCGCGGTAATTGCTGTGAACTTTTGCCAGCGAGGATCGCTCGGAACCTAAGTGAGTTCATGGCGGGCGGATGGCGTGCCGTGGATACCGAACAGGCAAACGAGCGTCCTTGGGGCGTTAAGGAGAGATGCTCAATGACTGCTGAAAAACCTTCCGAATTGAGCTACAACCCGCATATCCCGCTGTCTCAGGCGTTGCTGATGCCGCGCATCGTCATCGAGAACACCATGCCGACCCTCGACGGCGGGCAGTTTGCCGTCAAGGCCATTGCCGGACGCGAGGTGCGGGTGACCAGCAAGGTATTCGCCGACGGTCACGACAAACTCGCGGTGCGCATTCGTTGGCGCGAGACCGGCGATGAAACCTGGCAAAGCGAGGTCATGGCCGATCTCGGCAACAATGGTTGGGAGGGGCGTTTCCGTCCTGAACGCCAGGGCCGCTATCTGTTCCTGATCGAGGCGTGGATCGACCAGTTCGCCAGTTTTCAGTACGAACTGGAGAAGAAACACGCTGCCGGCGTGCCCGTCAGCCTCGAGCTGCAGGAAGGCCGCAGCATGGTGCAACAAGCGGCCGAGCGCAGCGACGGTCAACTGAGCGAGCAACTGGCGGCGCTGCACCATGAATTGTCCGGCCTGCTCGAAACCGAGCAGGTGGCACTGTTTCTGCACTCGCGCAGTGCGCAGTTGATGGCGGACGCCGATCACCGCGCCTACCTGAGCATCAGTGCCGAATTCCCGGTGGATGTCGAGCGCGAACTCGCCGAGTTCGCCAGTTGGTACGAGCTGTTTCCCCGCTCGATTACCGACGATCCTGCCCGCCATGGCACCTTCAACGATGTTCACTCGCGCCTGCCGATGATTCAGGACATGGGGTTCGACGTGCTGTATTTCACGCCGATCCACCCGATTGGCCGTGCTCATCGCAAAGGCCGCAACAATTCGCTGACCGCCGGCCCGGACGATCCCGGCAGCCCATATGCGATCGGCAGCGAGGAGGGCGGGCACGAAGCGATTCATTCGCAGCTCGGCACCCGTGAAGATTTCCGCCGCCTGGTGGCTGCCGCCGCCGAGCATGGCCTGGAGATCGCCCTGGATTTCGCCATTCAGTGTTCGCAGGATCACCCGTGGCTCAAGCAGCATCCGGGCTGGTTCAACTGGCGCCCGGACGGCACCATCAAATACGCCGAGAACCCGCCGAAGAAATATCAGGACATCGTCAACGTCGACTTCTACGCCCCGGACGCCATTCCGAGCCTGTGGGTCGAGCTGCGCGATATCGTTGTTGGCTGGGTGCAGGAAGGCGTGAAGATTTTCCGCGTCGACAACCCGCACACCAAGCCGCTGCCGTTCTGGCAATGGCTGATCGCCGATGTGCGCACGCTGCATCCCGAGGTGATTTTCCTCGCCGAAGCGTTCACCACGCCGGCCATGATGGCGCGCCTGGGCAAGGTCGGTTACACCCAGAGCTACACCTATTTCACCTGGCGCAACACCAAGGCCGAACTGGCGACGTATTTCAGCGAACTCAACGAATCGCCGTGGCGCGAGTGCTACCGGCCGAACTTCTTCGTCAATACCCCGGACATCAACCCGGCGTTCCTGCATGAATCAGGGCGGCCCGGATTCCTCATCCGCGCGGCGCTGGCGACCATGGGGTCCGGGCTGTGGGGCATGTATTCGGGGTTCGAGTTGTGCGAATCGGCGCCGGTGCCGGGCAAGGAGGAGTACCTCGATTCGGAGAAGTACGAGATCCGCGTCCGCGACTTCAATGCGCCGGGCAACATCATTGCCGAGATCGCCCAGCTCAACCGCATTCGCCGGCAGAACCCGGCGCTGCACAGTCATCTGGGCCTGAAAATCTACAACGCCTGGAACGACAACATCCTGTATTTCGGCAAGCGCAGCGCCGATGGCAGCAACTTCATTCTGGTGGCGGTCAGCCTTGATCCACATAACGTCCAGGAAGCGAATTTCGAACTGCCGCTGTGGGAAATGGGACTGCCGGACGACGCGACGACCCACGGTGAGGACTTGATGAACGGGCATCGCTGGGATTGGCACGGCAAGTACCAATTCATGCGTATCGATCCTTCGTACCAGCCGTTCGGCATCTGGAGAATAACGGCCTGAACCCGGATCGCCTGTGGCGCCGAGCCTGCTCGCGCGAATTTTATGCTGATGGTTAATCCGCATTCGCCAGCGGGCTCGCTGCCACAGGGTTGCTCACCGTTTTCGAGTCAAGTGATCGGCTCACGGTTTTTACAGAATTCAACAGGAGTTGCACATGGCGAAGAAACCCAAGTCAGCCACTTTCATCAAGGACCCGCTCTGGTACAAGGACGCGGTGATCTATCAAGTACACGTCAAATCCTTTTTCGACTCCAACAATGACGGAATCGGCGATTTTCCCGGCCTGATCGCCAAACTCGACTACATCGCCGAACTCGGCGTCAACACCATCTGGCTATTGCCGTTCTATCCCTCGCCACGCCGCGACGACGGTTACGACATTGCCGAGTACCGTGGCGTGCACAGCGACTACGGCACCATGGCCGATGCCAAGCGCTTTATTGCCGAGGCGCACAAGCGCGGGCTGCGGGTCATCACCGAACTGGTCATCAACCACACCTCCGACCAGCATCCGTGGTTCCAGCGCGCGCGCAAGGCCAAGCCCGGTTCGGCGGCGCGTGATTTTTACGTGTGGTCCGATGACGATCAGAAGTACGACGGCACGCGGATCATTTTTCTCGACACGGAAAAGTCCAACTGGACCTGGGACCCGGTCGCCGGCCAGTACTTCTGGCACCGCTTCTATTCGCACCAGCCGGACCTCAACTTCGATAATCCGCAAGTGATGAAAGCGGTGCTGTCGGTGATGCGCTACTGGCTGGACATGGGCATTGACGGCTTGCGTCTCGATGCGATCCCGTACCTGATCGAACGCGACGGCACCAACAACGAAAACCTGCCGGAGACCCACGACGTCCTCAAGCAGATCCGTGCCGAGATCGATGCCAATTACCCCGACCGCATGCTGCTGGCCGAGGCCAACCAGTGGCCGGAAGACACCCAGCTGTACTTCGGCGACACCGATGCCGCCGGGGTCAATGGCGATGAATGCCACATGGCGTTTCACTTTCCGCTGATGCCGCGCATGTACATGGCGCTGGCCCAGGAAGACCGCTTCCCGATCACCGACATTCTGCGCCAGACCCCGGAAATCCCCGCCAATTGCCAATGGGCGATCTTCCTGCGCAACCACGATGAATTGACCCTGGAGATGGTCACCGACAAGGAACGCGACTACCTGTGGAATTACTATGCGGCTGACCGCCGTGCGCGGATCAACCTCGGTATCCGCCGTCGTCTGGCACCGCTGATGGAGCGCGACCGTCGCCGCGTCGAACTGCTCAACAGTCTGCTGCTGTCGATGCCCGGCACGCCGACGCTGTACTACGGCGATGAAATCGGCATGGGCGACAACATTTACCTGGGGGACCGCGACGGTGTGCGCACGCCGATGCAGTGGTCGATTGACCGCAACGGTGGGTTCTCGCGTGCCGATCCGGCCAGCCTGGTGCTGCCGCCGATCATGGACCCGCAGTACGGTTACCAGTCGGTCAACGTCGAAACCCAGGCTGGCGA
This sequence comes from Pseudomonas sp. efr-133-TYG-5, assembly GCF_030209175.1. Classification (GTDB taxonomy): domain Bacteria; phylum Pseudomonadota; class Gammaproteobacteria; order Pseudomonadales; family Pseudomonadaceae; genus Aquipseudomonas. The sequence continues at coordinate 304,507 of NZ_JARVSM010000001.1, forward strand.
TCCACATTCCTTGTTGAACTGGACGCGGCGCATGCTTGCCGTGCGCAAGCAGTCCAAGGCGTTCGGTCGCGGCACGCTGAAAATGCTCTCGCCGAGCAACCGGCGGATTCTGGCCTATACCCGTGAATTCACCGACGCCGACGGCAAGCACGAAATCATCCTCTGCGTGGCCAACGTGTCGCGCAGCGCACAAGCGGCGGAGCTCGATCTGTCGGCCTACGTCGGCATGGTGCCGGTGGAAATGCTCGGCGGTAACGCCTTCCCACCGATCGGCCAGTTGAATTTCCTGCTGACCCTGGCGCCGTACGGCTTCTACTGGTTCGTGCTGGCGGCGGAAAACCAGATGCCGAGCTGGCACGTCGAACCGGCGCAGAGCCTGCCGGACTTCACCACCCTGGTGCTGAAGAAACGCATGGAGGAGCTGCTGGAAACGCCGAGCCGCGCCACCCTCGAGCAGGGCATTCTGCCGAGCTGGTTGCAGAATCGGCGCTGGTTCGCCGGCAAGGACGCAGCGATCGAACAGGTCCGACTGGCCTACGGCGTGCGCTTCGGCGATGCCCAGCATCCGGTGCTGCTCAGCGAAATCGAAGTCAGCAGCGGCGGGCAGACCAGTCGCTATCAACTGCCGTTCGGTTTCATCGCCGAGGATCAGGTCGGCCCGGCATTGCCGCAGCAGCTGGCACTGGCTCGGGTGCGGCGTGGTCGTCAGGTCGGGCTGATCACCGATGCCTTCAGTCTCGAGGCGTTCATTCGCGCCGTGCTGCAGGGCATGCAGGCCAATACAGTGCTGGCCAGCGATGACGGCGAAATCCGCTTCGAATCGACGCCGCAGCTGGAGCAGCTTGGCCTCGGTGCCGAATCGGAAGTGCGTTATCTGTCGGCCGAGCAATCCAACAGCTCGGTGGTGATTGGCAATAGCCTGGTACTTAAGCTGATCCGTAAAGTCGCTTCTGGCGTACACCCGGAACTGGAGATGAGCGCTTACCTGACCGCGGCCGGATTTGCCAATATCTCTCCGCTGCTGGGGTCGGTGATTCGCCGCGACGGCAGTGGGCAAGACAACCTGCTGATGATCGCCCAAGGCTACCTGAGCAATCAGGGCGATGCCTGGGAGTGGACGCAGAACAACCTGGAGCGCGCGCTGCGCGACGAACTGGCTGATGCCATGTCCGAGCAGGAGCAGCACTACAACGCCTTGGGTGAACTGAAAGACTTCGCCGGCATGCTCGGCCAGCGCCTGGGTGAAATGCACCAGGTTCTGGCTGCGCCCAGCGACAACCCGGATTTTGCCCCGCAGGTCAGCAGCGCCAAGGACGCCCAGGCCTGCGGCAAGGACGTTGCCGCACAGATCGAGCACGCCTTGAAACTGCTCAAGCAGCATCAGGGCGAACTCAATGCGGCGGATCAGAAACTTGTCGCACGTTTGCAGGATCACAAGAAAGCCATTCTCGCCCACGTGCAGGAACTGGCGAAGAAATCGGTCGGCGGCTTGCGTATCCGCGTGCATGGCGACTTGCACCTGGGGCAGGTGCTGGTAATCAAGGGCGATGCCTACCTGATCGATTTCGAGGGCGAACCGGCGCGGCCTCTGGCCGAACGTCGCGGCAAGCACAGTCCGTACAAGGACGTCAGTGGGGTGCTGCGCTCGTTCGATTACGCGGCGGCGATGACGATCAACGTGCACAACGTCGACAACAGCCCGCAAGCCGAGGCGGCACGTCGCCGCGTTGCCGAACGCTACCTGCGTGAGGCCCGCGAGGCATTCGTCGAGGCGTATCGCCGCGCGGCAGCTAGTCTTGATCATGCCTGGCAGGATCCTGAAGGTGCCGACGCCGCACTGGTGTTGTTCGGTCTGGAGAAAGCGGCCTACGAAGTGGCCTATGAAGCCGAAAATCGCCCCACGTGGCTGCCCGTGCCATTGCACGGTTTGTATGGGTTATTGATGGGGCTTAAACCCTTTTCCGATCTTGGTGGAGAGTAGTCATGAGTTTCTCGAACAAGGAACAGGGTCACGTCAAAGAACGTTTGCTGCCCGGGCCCGGGGATATCGACGCCCTGGTCCGCGCTGAGCATCCCGATCCCTTTTCCATCCTTGGCCCCCACGGCGATGGCGCCGGCGGGCAGTTCATCCGCGCCTATCTGCCCGGCGCATTGAACGTCACGGTGCTCGACAAGGACACCGGGCAAGAGCGCGGTGAGTTGCAGGCCACGGAAACGGCGGGGCTGTTCGTCGGCCATTTCGACCAGGCGCGACCGTATCTGCTGCGCACGCGCTGGGCGGGTGGCGAGCAGGTCGCCGAAGATCCGTACAGCTTCGGCCAGTTGCTCGGCGAGATGGACTTGTACCTGTTCGCCGAAGGCAACCACCGCGATCTGAGCAGTTGCCTCGGCGCGCAATTGAAAACGGTCGATGGTGTCGACGGCGTGCGATTCGCCGTGTGGGCACCGAACGCTCGCCGGGTATCGGTGGTCGGCGATTTCAACGTCTGGGACGGCCGTCGCCATCCGATGCGTCTGCGCCATCCGTCCGGTGTCTGGGAGCTGTTCATCCCGCGTCTGCACGCGGGCGACCTGTACAAATACGAGATTCTCGGCGCGCACGGCATTCTGCCGCTGAAAGCCGACCCGATGGCACTGGCGACCAGCCTGCCACCGGACACCGCATCGAAGGTTGCTTCGCCACTGCAGATCGAATGGCAGGACCAAGACTGGATGGCGTCGCGCAGCGAGCGGCAGAAGCATGCCGCGCCGCTGTCGATCTATGAGCTGCACGCCGGCTCCTGGCAGTGCGAGCTCGACGATCTCGGTGAAGTGGCGCGGCAGTACACCTGGCCGGAGTTGGCCGAACGGCTGATTCCGTACGTGAAGGAGTTGGGTTTCACCCACATCGAGCTGATGCCGATCATGGAACACCCGTTCGGCGGCTCCTGGGGTTATCAGTTGCTGTCGCAATTCGCCCCGAGCGCGCGTTACGGTTCGCCCGATCAGTTCGCCGAGTTCGTCAACGCCTGCCACCAGGCGGAAATCGGCGTGATCCTTGACTGGGTGCCCGCGCATTTCCCCACCGATGCCCACGGCCTGGCGCAATTCGACGGCACCGCGCTGTATGAGTACGGCAACCCGCTGGAAGGCTTCCACCAGGATTGGGACACGCTGATCTACAACCTCGGCCGGACCGAGGTGCACGGCTATATGCTGGCTTCGGGCTTGCACTGGTTGAAGCACTTCCATGTCGACGGGTTGCGCGTCGATGCCGTGGCCTCGATGCTCTATCGCGACTATTCGCGCAAGGCCGGCGAGTGGGTGCCGAACCGGCACGGCGGGCGGGAAAACCTCGAGGCGATCGATTTTCTCCGGCATTTGAACGATGTGGTCGCCCTTGAAGCGCCGGGTGCGCTGGTGATCGCCGAGGAATCCACCGCGTGGCCTGGCGTCAGCCAGAGCACCCAGCAGGGTGGCCTGGGTTTTTCCTACAAATGGAACATGGGCTGGATGCACGATTCCCTGCACTACATCCAGCAGGATCCGGTGTACCGTGCCCATCACCATAACGAACTGAGCTTCGGCCTGGTCTATGCCTGGTCCGAGCGCTTCATCCTGCCGATTTCCCACGACGAAGTGGTGCACGGCAAGCATTCGCTGATCGACAAGATGCCTGGCGACCGCTGGCAGAAATTCGCCAACCTGCGTGCCTACCTGAGTTTCATGTGGACCCATCCGGGCAAGAAACTGTTGTTCATGGGCTGCGAGTTCGGCCAGTGGCGCGAGTGGAACCACGATCAGCAGCTCGACTGGTACCTGCTGCAATACTCCGAGCACCAGGGCGTACAGAAACTGGTGGGCGACCTCAACCGTCTGTACCGCGAGGAACCGGCGCTGCATGAGCAGGACGACGCGCCGCAGGGCTTCCAGTGGCTGATTGGCGACGACGCGATCAACAGCGTCTACGCCTGGCTGCGCTGGAGCAAGGACGGTTCGCCGGTGCTGGTGGTGGCCAACTTCACGCCGGTGCCCCGTCAGTCGTATCGGGTGGGCGTGCCGTTCGCCGGACGCTGGAACGAACTGCTCAACAGTGACGCGGATACCTATGCCGGTTCGAACTACGGCAACGGTGGCGGCGCTTTCACCGAAGAGGTGCCGAGCCACGGTCAGGCCTTGTCGCTGGTGTTGAATCTGCCGCCCCTGGCGGTGTTGATCCTCAAACCGGGTAACTGAGTGACAGCAGCGGGAGCGTGTTGAGCACTCCCGCCGTTGTTTTGCCTGCCTACCAGCGCATGCGCACCCCGAGGCTGCCAATCAGGCCATTGAGATCGTTGTCATCGACGTCACTGCTGTAGTCGGCACTGACATACAGGCTCACCGACGGCGTCACCTTCGCCACCAGGCCCAGTCCCAACTCGACGGTCGAGGACTTGCGGCTGCTGCTGATTTTGTCGACCTGATCCAGGGTCAACGTGTTGCCGGTGTACACCGTGTGCCAGAGGTTGGTGCGCACGTAAGGTTCGACCGGCAGGCCATTGAGGTCGTAACTGCCTTTCAGGCGGGCACCGACCCGGCCGCTCCATGAGGAAATGTCACTCGACGACGCATTGCCCGAACCCGCGTAGGGCGTATCGAGCGTGATGCGCTGGTTGATCAGTTGCGCCTGGGGTTCCACCACCCAGTTGTCGTTCAGCCCGATCGGGTAACCGCCTTCCACCGACAACGTCATGGCGCTGCCTTCAGTCGCCAGGCGTGCCCCTTGCTCGTTGCGGCTGAAACCGCTGACCCGGCCACCACTGGCCGACAGGTCGACATGCCAGCCTTGCGGTCCGGTCAGGCTGTAGTAAGCGCCGAGGCTCTGCCCTTGAATATTGAGGGTGTCGCTGCCGGGATCGGCCAGCGCGCGCGTGGCGATCAGGCCGTTGCTGTTGCCTTGAATCTGGCTGAGGCCACCGATCAACCCGACCTGTTGCGTATGGCCGTTGCCGCTCCGCACGGTCATGAGCGCCGGGCCCTTGAAGTCACCGCTGCCGGGCATGGCAAAACCGGGGGTAAGGATGTCGACCTGTGCCTGGCGTGAACTGGCGCCGTAGAGGCGATCCCACGCGGCCGGGGCGAGGTCTTCGGTGATCAGGTCGGCGCCCTGCAGGTCGGGGCGCACGTCGAAGCGCTGCGGGCCGGGGGTGATGACGGTGGCCGGCAGGGTCATGACCGGTACATTCTCTCGATACCAGGGTAGCGTCTCATCCGCCACAGGACTGGCCTGCGCCTCCATGGATGAGCACAGCAAGATAGAACTTGAAACACTGCAGAACGTTATTCTGATCTCTTGTGAGGTGAGTGAAGTCTTCATGGAGGTCTACCTTGCAATCGCATGCGCTATCTCGATGTGGCGTCTCTCCTACCCCGAGCGAGGGGCGGCCGAATGGAGCGGGGCGAACCGCGGCCGCTCGTTTTCGCGAGAGTCCGGAGGTTCGCCCCGGACAGTATTTCCGGGGGTAGTAAGGTAGAGCTAAGAAGACGAGGGGCGCTGCGTCAAGAAAGTGAACGATAAGCGGTCGCTAACGAACAGCTTGCGCAAGCGTTTGTTTTTCTGCACATATCTAAGCTGTTGTTTGCATGGAAAAACGCTTCGCGATGGGCGCACCGAAGCGGTCGCATTACCGACCGCCGGTGGACTGACCGCGCTTTGCGGGGACTTTCCGTAGCGCAGCCCGCGCTCGTTGGCTGTCAGAACTGCCTACAAATGCACCTCGACGGCCAGTGGCAGGTGATCCGACAAATGCGTCCACGGTTTGTTGCCGAGGATGCGCGGATCGTGGCTGCTGGCATTGCGCAAGTAGATGCGGTCGAGCCGCAATAACGGGAAGCGCGCCGGGTAGGTCTTGGCCGGCCGGCCATGATGGCGCTCGAACGCTTCGTGCAAATAGTCGCGGCGGGCGAGGGCGACATTGCCTTGCAGCTGCCAGTCGTTGAAATCGCCGGCAATGATCACCGGCGCGTCATCGGGCAGTGATTCGAGCAACTGACAGAGCAGTTGCAACTGCAATTGCCGGTGGCTTTCCAGCAGGCTCAAGTGCACGCAGATCGCGTGAACTTCGGCATGCCCCGGCACATCCAGCACGCAATGCAGCAGACCGCGCCGCTCCGGGCCGGTGATCGACACGTCGAGGTTGCGGTATTCACGGATCGGATATTTCGACAGTAGCGCGTTGCCATGGTGGCCATCGGGATAGACGGCGTTGCGACCGTAGGCGAAGTCGCTCCACATGCTGTCGGCAAGAAATTCGTATTGCGAGGTTTGTGGCCATTCGTTGTAGCGGCTCGAATGCCGCTCGTGCTCGCCGACCACTTCCTGCAGAAACACCAGGTCGGCGCAGGTGCTACGCACCGCTTCACGCAATTCCGGGAGAATGAAACGCCGATTGAGCGCGGTAAACCCCTTGTGCGTATTGACGGTCAATACCCGCAGGCGATGGATGGCCGACGGGTTGACGGGCTGCGCCTCGGCCTGACGCTTGGGATCGCTGGACACGTTCACTCCTCTGAATCTTGGCTTCCTGTGCATGCGACTGATGTGTGACCGGGCAGTTCACTTTCGATCGCCATCGCGCCCAGGCGGGGCCAGGGATTCAGACCAGAACGATCTCGTAGGGCAGGCGCATGCGCTCGAGAATGACCTTTGGCAGCATCGGCGCGATGCCGATCGCCGGCTCGCCGGTGAGCTGGCTGGCGTAGGCGTGCGTGGCGTGGCTCTTGCGCGCGACGGTCCAGGTATCCAGGCGCAATTTGCGCGCGCGGTGCCAGGGGAACTGCGCCTGATCGCGCTCCGGCCAGTGCCAGGCCCAGACCGGGACTTCGTGAAAGGTTGCCCCGGCCTGTTGCGCGGCCTTGGCGCTGGCGCGGCCGACCACTTCGTGGTCTTCATTGCCGTCTTCGCACCAGGTGCTGAATACCACGTCACCGGGGCGCAGGTAACGGGCAATGAATTCGGCCAGGGCGGCCTCCTGGTCGAGTAATGCGTTGTCGGTGAAGCCGCCGCGGATCCATTTCAGGCTGTGCATCGGCAAGCCCAGGCGACGCAACGCTTCGACGCTTTCCTGAGGGCGGAACACGCTCAGGCGTTTCTCCGACCATTGGCGCGAGCCGGGGTGGCTGGCACTGCCGTCGGTGATCGACAACAGCTGCAAGGGGTGGCCAAGGCCGGCCAGTAATTGCAGGAGGCCGCCGCAGGTCACCACTTCATCGCCGGGGTGCGGGGCAATGATCACGGCGCGAGCGCCAGCGGGTACCAGGCTGCGGGTATTGATGACGGGGATGTTGTCGAGTTGCGCGGCACTGTTCCAGATCTGCGCCGGCAGGCTGTTTTCGCCGAGGGATAGAGGTTTCATGGCGTGATACGTCCTTGTCTGTTTCGCCCCCAGGTCGCTCACGCACAGCTCTTGCACGCGTGGTTGACCCCCATCAGGGCCGGGTGATCGCGATGCAGCGCTCCGAACCCTGGATTGCCGCGCAGCAGAGTATTGCTCAAGACACGCAATTCGTCGCGTGGCAGATCGAGCTGAACCGTTTTTTTTTATTCAAGCTGTGCCTGATCGCGCAGACAGGGCCAGCCAAGGCGCCGTTTCCGGCGCTATCAAGGCTCGAACGGTGAGGTCAGCGCAAACCTTCCAGTGCTGCCACCGATCGCGGTTCGCGGCTCCAGATTTCCAGGATGAAATCCGCTTCCTGATGCAGCACCAGGCGCGGCAGGCCCAGTACTTCGTGGATGCGGTCGTGCACCTGGCGAGCGTTGAGCGGGCAGCCCTCGATCGGCGGACGCCAGTGACAGGCCAGCAACTGGCCGTCAGCGGTGAGGGAGTTTTCCATATGCCGGATGACGGCTGTCAGATCCGCGCTGTCGAGGTAGTAGCCGATTTCGCTAAATACGATCAGGTCGAATTTCTCCTGAGGCCAGTCCTGCGGCAGGCGACTTTGCTCAACGTGCGCGTGATCGAACAGGCTCAGCCGGGTTTGCGCCAGTTTTACCGCTGCCGCTGCGGTATCGCAGCAGAGCAAGCGGTCACAGCGCCGGGCCAGTTCGGCGCTCAGCTCGCCATTGGCACATCCCGGCTCGAAGATCGCCCGGTAGTGCGGGCGCGGCAGGGCGGCGAGGGTGATGGCGCGTTTGCGTTGTTCGTACCAGCGCTGGCGAAAGGCCCAGGGGTCATCGTTGCCGGCATACAGGCCATCGAAATAACGATCCTCGACACTCACAGGAACACCACTTCGAACGGTTGCAGCAGGCGCTCCAGCACATAGGGCGCCAACACCGGCCCCAGGCCCGCCGCCGGATCGCCTTCGAGCTGGCTGGCGAACGCATGGATGGCGTGGCGCTTGCGTGCGACCTGCGCCGGCGTCAGTTCGATCTTGCGCGCGCGCTGCCACGGCACCAACGCGTCCTCGGGTGTCGCCCAGTGCCAGGTCCACACGGGCAATTCATGACAGGTGGCGCCGACGCGTCGCGCCGCTTCGGCACTCGCACGGCCACAGGCTTCGTGATCACAGTGACCGTCCTCGCTCCAAGTGGTGAAGACCACGTCGGTGGGGCGCAGATGACGTTCGATGAACGCGCTGAGTTGCGTTTCCTCGGCCGCCACCTGGGTGTCGCGGAAGCCGCCACGCAGCCATTTCAAACGGTGCATCGGCAAGCCGAGGCGGCGCAGGGCTTCGGCGGATTCCTGCGGGCGTACCACGCTCAGGCGTTCCACCGGCCAGCGCTCGGAACCGGGATGGCTGGCGCTGCCATCAGTGACCGAGATCAGCTGCAGGCTGCGTCCGGCCGCGGCCAGCAGTTGCAGCAGGCCGCCGCAGCCGAGCACTTCATCGTCCGGGTGCGGCGCGATGATGACGGCGCGCGATCCCGGGGGCACGAGGCTGAGGATGTCGATGTTGTCCAGTTCGGCCAGATGCCGCGAGCTTTGCCATTGGTGCAGGGGCGTGCCCTGACCGACGATAGGATTGGCTTTCATAATGTCCAGGCCTCGCTGGGAGAGTCGGCCAGCCATTGGCCGAGGGCTGCCAGATCACGCTCGGCGTGGCTTTGCCGCAGGAACACCGGCAGATCGGCGCTCAGACGGGCGAAATGCCGATCCTTGCAGAACGGCCCGGCGCCGAGCGCGCGGCCGACATTGCGCAGAACCTGTTCGGCCGATTGCTCGACCACCGCACGCGCCCGGCGTGCCAGCAGCTCGGCGTTGTCCTGTGGGTGGGCGTCGATGTGCAGCGCGCTGAAGCGCAACATCGCGGCTGCCGCCTGCAATGCCGTGTCGACCGCACCGAGATGCGCCAGTGCATGCGGCTCTGCACGTTGCGCACACTGCGCGCGCAGCGCTTCGCCAAGCTGCCGCGCCGCGCCGTACCAGCACGCGGCGATGCCGATGCCGCCCTGCCAGAAGCCCGGCCGGCCGAGGTAATCGCCGGGGTTGCCGATGGCCTGACCTTCGGCGCCGTCGAACACCACTTCGACGCTGCCGGTCGCGGCCATGCCGACGGCTTGCCAGCCCTGATCGGTAATGCTCACGCCGGGTTGATCGAGCGCCACCGCGACCAGTTGTTGCTCACCCTGGTCGTCCCACGCCGTGAGCAGGCCATGACTGAGCACGGCGGCGCCGGAACACCAGGCCTTGCGGCCGTGCAGCGTGACCATGTGCCCGGACGGCCACACCGTGACCCGGGCGTTCGGTGGTTCGGCTGCCCACATGCCCCAAGTGCTGCCGGGTGTCGGCGAGCCGCCGAGCTGCTCGATGATCGCCAGGGCATCGGTGTGGCCCTCGTAGAGTTTGCACAACCCCAGGTCGTGCGCGCCGACGTCGGCCAGGTGCTGGAAACGTTCCAGCGTCCGTCCGCTGCCGGGCAAGGGCAGTTGATCCAGCCCGGCCTCGACCATCGCCCGCAGGCAATGGCCGAGGGCCCGGGTGTCAGGAAAGTCTGGCGCTCGTCGCGCCAGATAGCAGTGCAGGTCCATATCAGTCTTCTTCGTCGCGTTGCAGTTCGAACAGCAACAGCGAGCGTCCGGTGACCGAATATTCATGGCCGAACTCGAAGCGCTCCTGGCCACGAATCGACGGCTGGTTGGTGTCGATCATGCACGTCCAGAAACTGCCTTCCGGCACTTCCGGCAAAGCGAAGTTGACGATGTCGTGATGAGCGTTGACCACCAGCAGCAAGGTGGCGTCGGCACCCTTGCGGCGAATCCCGGTTTCCTGCGCGCGCCCGTCGAGGAGCATGCCCAGGCAGCGGTTGTGCGCGTCGTGCCAGTGTTCGGTGGTCATCTCGGTGCCATCCGGCGCCAGCCAGGTGACGTCCTTGACCCCGATGTCTTCGTTGTATTCGCCGACCAGGAACCGCCCGCGGCGCAGGATCGGATAGGCCATGCGCAGCTTGATCAGGCGCTTGACGAATTTCAGCAGGGCCTTGCCGTCCTCGCTCAGGTCCCAATTGACCCAGCCAATCTCGCTGTCCTGGCAATACGCATTGTTGTTGCCGTCCTGGGTGCGGGCGAACTCGTCGCCGGCGACGATCATCGGCGTACCTTGGGCCAGCAGCAGGGTGGCGAAGAAGTTACGCATCTGCCGATGCCGCAGGGCGTTGATCTCCGGGTCGTCGGTCGGGCCTTCGACGCCATGGTTCCACGACAGGTTGTTGTTGCTGCCGTCCTGGTTGTTCTCGTCGTTGGCTTCGTTGTGCTTGTCGTTGTACGACACCAGATCGTTGAGGGTGAAGCCGTCGTGGGCGGTGATGAAGTTCACCGAAGAATACGGCCGCCGCCCGCGCTGATTGAACATCTCGCCGGAAGCGGTCATGCGGGCCGCGAAGTCGGCGACCTGGCCGTCGTCGCCTTTCCAGAACGCACGCACGGTGTCACGGAACTTGTCGTTCCACTCGACCCAGCCCGGCGGGAAGTTGCCGACCTGATAACCGCCGGGACCGCAGTCCCACGGTTCGGCGATCATTTTCACCTGGCGCAGCACCGGGTCCTGGCGGCAGGCAACGAGGAAGCTGTGACGCTCATCGAAGCCGTCGTGGTAACGGCCGAGAATCGTCGCCAGGTCGAAGCGGAAACCGTCGACGTGCATCTCGCTGGCCCAGTAGCGCAACGAGTCGGTGACCATTTGCAGGACGCACGGATGGCTCAGGTCAAGCGTGTTGCCGGTGCCGGAATCGTTGATGTAGTAGCGCTTGTCATCGGGCATCAAGCGGTAGTACGAGGCGTTGTCGATGCCGCGCATGGACAGCGTCGGGCCTTGCTCGTTGCCTTCGGCGGTGTGGTTGTAGACCACGTCGAGAATCACCTCGAGATTGGCTTCGTGCAGGTGCGCGACCATCTCCTTGAATTCGGCGATCTTGCCGCTGGCCAGGTAACGCGGATCCGGGGCGAAAAAGGCGATGCTGTTGTAGCCCCAGTAGTTGGTCATGCCCTTGTGCAGCAGGTGCTGGTCGTTGACAAAGGCATGAATCGGCAGCAACTCGACGCTGGACACGCCGAGTTTGCGGATGTGTTCGAGGACATCGTCGACCATCAGCCCGGCAAACGTACCGCGCACATTCTCCGGCACCGCCGGATGGCGCATGCTGATACCGCGCACGTGGGTCTCATAAATGATCGTCTTGTCCCACGGCACGCTGACCCGATGGTCGTTGCCCCAGGTGTGCGCCGGGTCGATGACCTTGCATTTGGGCACGAACGGCGCGCTGTCGCGTTCATCGAAGCTGAGGTCGGCGTCCGGATGGCCGATGGTGTAGCCGAACAGCGCTTCGGACCATTTCAACTCGCCGACCAGTTGCTTGGCATACGGGTCGATCAGCAGTTTGTTGTGGTTGAAGCGGTGGCCGTTGGCTGGATCGTACGGGCCGTAGACGCGGTAGCCGTAGATCAGCCCCGGATGCGCGTCGGGCAGGTAGCCGTGATAGATCTCGTCGGTGTATTCGGGCAGCTCGATGCGTTCGAGTTCGATTTCGCCGGTATCGTCGAAAATGCACAGTTCGACCTTGGTGGCGTTGGCGGAAAACAGCGCAAAGTTCACCCCCAGACCGTCCCAGGTCGCGCCGAGCGGGAAGGGCAGGCCTTCGCGGATTCTCGATGGCTCGGCGTGAGGTGCGGGTTCGTCTTTCTTTGGTCGGGTCATGATTGCTCCTGCAAATCGGCGTGGAATGCGTGTTTTTCGAGGACGAACGCGTCCCCGGTGGCGGGCGAACCCGCCACACGGTGGTTAAAGGGCAAAGGTTGGGGAGACGTCAGGCCGCTGGCGGCTTACGCGGTGCGCGCGGCTTTTTCTCGGCGGCTTTTTCGCCCGGGGGGATCACTTTCGCCGCGCTGGCCGGCTTGGCTTTCACTGCGGGCTTGGCCTTGGCATCGCTTGCCTTGGTGTCCACAGGTTTGGCGGTGGACGTCTTGCCCGCGGTTTTACTGCCGGCAGCCTTGGGTGACTTTTTCGGCGCCAGGGCTTCGGCCTCGGCCAGCTTGCGCGCCATCTCCCAGTGGCGAGCCTCATGCCCCTCGGGTTTACCTTCGGACTCCCAGATCTGATAGGCGAATTCGCGGATGCGTTTATCGTCGGTACTCATCGCAATGCTCCTGAACTGAATTCAATGCTCTTACACGTGTTGAATAAACAGATTGACCGGGACATCCCCCAGCGCGGCGCTGACCTCCAGCTCCCTGTTTTTTGTGACTGCGCTGCTGGAAAAAAGTCCCTTCAGATTTACGTCTGAGGCGGCGAACGGTAAAACCACCCGTGTATCGCCCCAACGCAGCGCATCGACCTGAGGGATGGCACTGTTTTCCAGCAGGGTCGCGCAACGGATCGGCACCACCACAATCAGCCGTTGCCCGTCGTGCTCGCGGGCGAACGCGAGCACGTTGTGCGCCTGGCTGCCCAGCACCTCGAGGGCCTGGTACGAGCCGCGGCGGAACAATTCGGCGTGGGCACCGCGCAGGCTCAGCACCTGGGCGATCAACGCCTGCTTGATGCGCCCGTCACGCCAGTGCGCCAGCAGCTGCGCCACGGGGGCGGGGGACTGTAGGGCGCGCTCGCGGGCGGGGTAATCCACCGGACGGCGGTTATCCGGATCGACCAAGCTGAAGTCCCAGAACTCGTTGCCTTGATACAGATCCGCAATCCCCGGCACGGTCATGCGCAGCAAGGTTTGCGCCAGGCTGTTGACGGCACCGGCCGCGGCGATGCTGTTGACCGTTTCGCTCAGCTTGCCGCGCAGTACCTCGCCTTCGGGCGCCAGCAGCAGGCGCTCGGTGAAGGTCTGAGCGGCTTTTTCGTAGGCTTCGTTCGGAGCGCTCCAGCTGCTCTGCAGCTTGGCCTCGCGCAGCGCTTTCTGTTGCCACTGGCAGATGCGCTGGGCGTAGTCGCTGAAGCCCTGCTGATCGTCGTCGTGCAATTGCAGCGGCCAACTGCCGAGCAGCGCCTGGAACAGAATCAACTCGTCGCCGGCCGACGGCATGTGGTCGTCGTCGCGCAGAGGGCGGGCGAGCACGTGCCACAGCTTGACCTGGTCGGCGTACCACTGGCTGCGTTCGCTGAGCACCGCCAGACGCGCGCGGGTATCTTCGCCGCGCTTGTGATCGTGGGTGGCGGTGGTCAGCAGATTGTCCGGAAAGGTCGCCAGGCGTTGCTCGCAGATCTCGTGGAAGTCACTGACCGGAGCGCTGAACTGTTCGGTGTTGTAGCCCACGTCATTGCGCGATAGCAGCACTGCCGAGCGATACAGCGCGGTGTCTTCCACGGCTTTGGCGGCGGCGGGCGACGTCAGTTGCTGGAAGCGCACGCAGGCGTGCTTGAGGATCTTGCGCGAACGCCCGCGCGGCTTGCGCCGCCAGGGCGTGCCGCCGAGCCAGCCGGCGACGCAATCGAGCACCGGCCAGTCGGCTTCGCTGAGGGTTTCGCGGGCACCGGCCATGGCCTGTTGGAAGAACACCTCGTCCTGCGCCGAGCGACCCATGGCGCTGATATACGTGCGGTACACCGGGAAATGCACGATCAGCGCCTGCAACACGCGGCGGATCGCACCGAGGGTCAGGTCGCGGGTCATCAGGTCGTCGCGGGCCACTTGCAGCAGGGCCTGGGCAACGCTTTCGCAATCGCTGGCCAGCGAGCCATTGAGAATCTGCTGACGCGCCAGTTGCGCCTCTTCGGCAAACGCCGCAGGCCGTTCGGCGTAGCGTTGCCACAACTCGCCGAGCACGGCTTCGCCGTTCGGATCGTGTTGCAGCAGGGCCAGTTGATTCATGAATTCGTAACCGGTACTGCCATCCACGGCCCAGTCAGTGCGCAGGGTTTCACCTTCACCGAGGATTTTTTCCACGTAGATCGGCAAATGCCGGCCGGGCGCCAGCAGGTCGACCCGGCGGCGCAATTTGCGGCAGTAGCCACGCGGGTCGGCGAGGCCGTCGATGTGGTCGATGCGCAGGCCGTCGATCAGCCCTTCGGCGATCAGCTGGAAGATCTTGCCGTGGGTCGCCTCGAACACCGCCGGGCGTTCGACGCGCAGGCCACCGAGCTCATTGACGTCGAAGAACCGCCGCCAATTAATGTCGTCGGCCGCTGTGCGCCAGCTCGCCAGGCGATAGCTCTGCCGCTCCAGCAGTTGATGCAGGCGCTGAAAGCCGTCCTCGGTCTTCGAATCGTAGCGCTGCAGATTGCGCTCGATCGCCTGGAGGATTGGCCCATCGCTGGCCAGTTCGCGCAGGTTTTCCTTGAGCGGCTGGGCCAACGCCCGGGCGTCGCTCTGGAAGCTGAGGGCGCTGAAGCGTTCAGCCAGCGCCTTGAGCTGCTGTCCGCGGTCGGCGTCGAGGCGTTCATCCGGCTGCAGCAGATCGGCGTAATCGCTGGGGCAGATCGGGAAGTGATGCTCGTAATGCTCGACGTAGAACCGCCCGCTGTCGGCATTGAAGCGCAGCGGCAGGGTAGCGTCCTGCAAGGCCACGCCGTAGTCGCTGCCCAGAAACGGTAGCAGCAACTGGCCTTCCATCAGCGGGTCGGGCGAATGCCACTGAATATCGAAGAACTCGCCGTAGGGGCTGAGCCGTCCCCATTCCAGCAGGTCGAGCCACCACGGATTGTCACCGCCGCCGACCGCCATGTGGTTGGAGACGATATCGAGGATCAGCCCCATGTCGTGTTCGCGCAGGGCCGCGACCAGGCGGCGCAATGCCGGCTCGCCACCGAGCTCGGGGTTGACCCGGGTCGGGTCGACCACGTCGTAGCCGTGCATGGAGCCGGCGCGGGCGGCGAGCAGCGGCGAAGCGTAGAGGTGGCTGATGCCCAGTCTGGCGAAGTAGGGCACCAGCGGTACGGCTTGATCGAGGGTAAAGCCCTTGTGAAATTGCAGACGCAGGGTGGCCCGTAGCAACGGGTTCGGGAAGGCACTCATCGGTCACGCTCGGCAGCTTGGAGACGGGCGCAGGCAAGCAGTTCCAGACGCCGTGCGGCATCGGCACCGTCGAGTAACGCCTCGCTGGTGCCCGGCAGGCGCCGCGACCAGTTCGGATGGGTGTCGATGGTTCCTGGCAGGTTGGCCTGCTCGTCGATGCCCAGCGCATCCTCGAGCGGCAACAGCACCAGTGGCGCGCGGGTATGGCCTAAAAAGCGCACGCTGGCGTCGACCACTTGATCGGCTTCGTGGGATTCCTCGCGGAAATTCTGCGGGTCCTGGCGCAGGGCGTTGCGCAAACCTTCGCGCTCCCGCTCGCGGTAGCGCCGCCAGTCGATTTCACCGTTGGCGTCGACCAACCCCAGGCGCGCATTCCAGTCGATGTCGCGGCCATGCCACCAGCCGTTGAGCGTCGGCAGATCGTGGGTGCTGGTGGTGGCCAGGGCGTTGTCCGGCCAGTCGAGGATCGGTTTGAAATGGGTGTTGTTCTGCTCGAACAGCAAGACGCGCATGCCGAGCATGGAACGGGCAATGAGTTTTTCCTGCAAGCCATCGGGCACCGTGCCGAGGTCTTCGCCGAGCACGATGGCCTGATGGCGGTGCGATTCGAGGGTCAACAGGCGCAGCAGATCGTCTACCGGGTAATACAGGTAGGCACCGTCAGCGGGCGGCGAGCCTTGCGGGATCACCCACAACCGTTGCAGGCCCATGACGTGGTCGATGCGCAGGCCGCCAGCGTGGGCGAAATTGGCCCGGAGCATTTCGATGAAGGCGCGGAAGCCGTTGCGGATCAAGCCTTCCGGGGAAAACGCGGAAATCCCCCAACCCTGGCCGGAGCGGTTGAGAATGTCCGGCGGCGCCCCAACGGTCAGCGAGGCAAGCAATTCGTCCTGGAAACTCCAGGCCTGGCTGCCGGCGCCATCGGCACCCACCGCCAGGTCAGCGATCAGCCCGATGCCCATGCCGGCGCTGCGCGCAGTGTTCTGCGCGCGTTCCAGGCAGCGGTGGATCAGCCATTGGCAAAAGGCGAAGTAACCGATGCGCTCGGCATATTCTTCGGCAAACGCACCCAACGCGGCGCCGCGCGGGTCATGCCAGTGCTCGGGCCATTCGCGCCAGTCGAGGCTTTCGCCGCGGGCGGCGCGCATTTCCTGGATGGCCTCGAAGCGGCAGTGGTTTTCCAGCGCCTCGCCGCCGGCGTGGCGGAAACTGGCGAAATCCGGATGCAAGGGGTGGTCACCGCTGGTGAAACCGTCGTACAGCGCCTGCAGGAGTTTGTGTTTGGCTTCGGCGGCAGCCGGCCAATCGACCAGCGGCAAGTCTTCCAGTTGCTTGAAGGTATCGCTCAGGCCGGCGGCGTCGATGGCATCGCGCAGCGCGCGTTCCCCGAGGATCGTGCCCGGCGCGGCGTAGAGTGAATTGAGAAACAGCCGACTGGAGGGCGAGTAGGGGCTGTAGCGCCCGGTGTCGGCGCTGAACATCGCGTGCAGCGGACTGATCGCCAGCGCATCGGCGCCACGTTCGCCGGCCACCCGGGCCAGCTCTTCGAGGGCCTGGGTGTCGCCGAAACCGCCGTCACCGGGGCGGCGCAGGCCATACAGCTGCACGCTCAGGCCCCAGGCGCGGGGAATCGGACTGTCCACGGCATCGCCGACGCTGTAGCAGCGCTCGGGCGCCACGGCCAAGGTGAAATGCTGATCGCCGATATGCACTTGCTGATAGCCGACCGGAACCAGCCCCGGCAAGCGCGCCTCGGCATCGAGTTTCAGGCTCAGGCGCGCACCGTCCTCCAGATGAATCTCGCAGGGGGTTTCAGGTTCGAAGTAGCGCGCCAGATCTACGCTGGCGCCGACGTCACAGGTGAGCAGCGGCGGCAGGTGGCGGTCTTGCTGGACTTGTTGCAGTTGCAGCAGGCTGGCGTCAATTTCCTGAGCCGTATTGGCCGGATGACCGAGGCCGGTCAACACATTGCGCAGCACCGCCGGGGCGACTTTCTGCGGGCGCCCGTTGGCGTCGATCCAGTCGACGGCCAGGCCGGCGCGGCTTGCGAGAATTTCCAGTTGCGCATCGCTCATAGGCGCTCTCCATCCAAAGGTTGCAAAGGGGTTGCGGCCGTGAGGCTGACAAGCGCGCAATACGGAGGCAGCAGGCCCTCATCCGACATCTCGTCGGCGGGCGGCTGTTGAAACAGCCACACCGCGCCGGTCCGTGGAGGGTTGACCACCGCCGTATCGCTGAGGTTCAGGTCGATTCGCAGCTCGCTGCCATCGCCCAGTCGCCAGCGTGCGCTGACCGCGCCACGGCCGAGCATCTGCGCGCCCAGCGCCTGGGTTCCGGACAGGTTCGGGATGATGTAGCGGTGGCGCAGTTGCAGCAGTTCGCGGTACAGCTGCGCAGTCGCCTGCTGATGCGGCGTGCCTTCGCCGCGCAGGCTCGGGCGTGAGTCGTTGAAGGTCGACTCGGCATTCGGATCGGGAATCTGCTCGCGCTTGTACGGATCGGTGAACGCGCTGAACGCGGCAAACTCGTTGCGCCGGCCTTCGCGCACCAGCTTCGCCAGTTCACCATGGTGGCTGGTGAAGAACAGGAAGGGCTGCTCGGCGGCGAATTCATCACCCATGAACAACAGCGGAATCATCGGTGACAGCAACAGCAGCACGGTGGCCGCCTGCAGCGCGCGCGGGTCGGCCAACTGGTGCAGGCGCTCACCGAACGCGCGGTTGCCGATCTGGTCGTGATTCTGCAGAAACAGCACGAACGCGGTGGAGGGCAGGTGTTCGCTGGGTTCGCCGCGCGGCTCGCCGTGGCGAGTGATGTGGCCCTGGAACACGAAACCCTGGCTCAGACAGCGCGCCAGTTGCTCGGTGGGTTGCAGCGCGTAGTCGGCGTAGTAGGCGTCGGTCTCGCCGGTCAGCAACACGTGCAAGGCGTTATGGCCGTCGTCGTTCCATTGGGCGTCGTAGTTTTCTTCGAGCAGGCTGGACTGGTTGAGCTCGTTCTCGACGGTCAGCCAGACATGCCGTGCCGGGTCGACCTGCTGGCGCACCCGCTGCGCCAGTTCGGGCAGGAAGTCCGGGCTTTCGATGGCGTGCACTGCATCCAGGCGCAGGCCGTCGAAGCGGTACTCGAGCAGCCACATCAAGGCGTTTTCTATAAAGAAGTCACGCACTTCGCGGCGGCGGAAATCGATCGCCGCGCCCCACGGCGTGTGTTTGTCTTCGCGGAAAAAGCCCTTGGCGTAGCGGTGCAGGTAATTGCCGTCGGGGCCGAAATGGTTGTAGACCACGTCGAGAATCACCGCCAGGCCATGCCCGTGCGCGCAATCGATCAAGTGTTTGAGCTGCTCCGGGCTGCCATAGGACGCCTGCGGGGCGAACGGCAGGACGCCGTCGTAGCCCCAGTTGCGTTCACCGGGAAACTGCGCGATCGGCATCAGTTCGATGGCCGTGATGCCCAGCTCGGCGAGGCGCGCCAGGTGATTTTCGACTTCGGCGAAACCGCCGAGCGCGCCGACGTGCAGCTCGTAGATGATCGCTTCGCTCCAGGGGCGACCTTGCCACGCGGTGTGTCGCCACGTGTAAGCGTGAGGATCGACCACCACGCTGTGGCGGTCGAGGTCACCGTCCTGCGCCCTGGAGGCCGGGTCCGGCACCTCCAGTTCGCCGTCGATATTGAAGCGGTAACGGCTGCCGGCCGGACAGCGGGTCTTGATCACAAACCAGCCATCGGCCTGGGGCAGCATGGGCAGGGATTGTCCGTGTTCCAGCTCGACACTCACGTAAAACGCATCCGGCGCCCACAGCGCGAACTGCGTGTGTTCGGCATCCAGCATGATCGCGCCGTGGGGCCAGTTTTCTTGGGTCCGTAACGGCATCGTGCAAAGCTCCCTGATTATTTGTGGCCGGCTTTACCCAGCGCCTTGGCGACCAGTTGCTCATAGAGTTCGGCGTAGGGCTCCACAGCCTTGCACCAGTTGAACGGCGCGGCCATGGCGCGGCAACGCATGGCATTGAGCAGTTCGGGGAAGGCGAACACCTTGAACGCGCGGCTCAGGGCTTCGCGGTAACTGTCGGCGGTGGATTCGTCAAAGAGGAAGCCGGTAACCCCGTTCTCGATGGTGTCGGCCAGCCCGCCGGTGTTGCGCGCAACAGGCAAGGAGCCGAAACGCTGGGCGTACATCTGGCTCAAGCCGCACGGCTCGTAGCGCGACGGCATGAGGAGGAAATCGCTGCCGGCGAACATGCGCCGCGCGTCGGTTTCGTTGAAGCCGATGCGCACGCCGATCTGGCCCGGAAAGCGCAGCGCCAGTTCGCGCATGGCTTGCTCTTCTTCCGGTTCGCCACGGCCGATGATCGCGATCTGACCACCGTTCTGCACGATGTACTCGGACACGGCTTCGGTCAGGTCGAGGCCTTTCTGGTAGACCAGGCGCGAGACCACGGCAAACAGCGGGCCTGCTGAATCTTTCAGGCCGAACAGTTGGCGCACGTGGGCGGCGTTGATGGCTTTGCCTTCCCAGTCGCCAATGGCGAACGGGGCGAACAGGTGCGGATCGGTGGCGGCGTCCCAGCTTTCATCGATGCCGTTGGGAATGCCGCTGAGCAGGCCTTGCTGGGTCTTGGCGGCGAGAAAACCGTCGAGGCCGCAGCCGAAGTCCGGGGTGGTGATTTCCTGAGCGTAGGTGGCGCTGACCGTGGTGATGTGGCTCGAATAGGCCATGCCGGCCTTGAGGAACGACATCTTGCCGTAGAACTCCATGCCTTCCTGCTGCAGGGCATGGGTCGGGATGCCCAGCTCCGGGCAGGAGCCAAGGCTGGTCACGCCCTGATACGCCAGGTTGTGAATGGTGAACAGCGTCGGGGTGCGCTGACCACGCCAGTGCATGTAGGCAGGCGCGAGGCCGGCCGGCCAGTCATGGGCGTGCACCAGATCCGGGCACCAGTGAATCTGTGCCAGGTTGGCGGCGATATCGGCAGCGGCCAGCCCGAGGCGGGCGAAACGAATATGGTTGTCCGGCCAGTCGCGGCCGTTGTTGGCACCGTAAGGCGAGCCTTCGCGGGCATACAGTTCGGGGCAGATCAGTACGTAGATCACCAGGCCATCCGGCATGTCCATGCGCCCGATCTTGCACGGCGGCAAGGCGGCATGGCCACCCAGTTCGCCGATGATGTGGATCGGGTTCTCGCTGTTCATCACCTGCGGATAACCAGGGATCAGCACACGCACGTCATGCAGATGGGCCATGGCCCGGGGCAGGGCGGCAGACACGTCACCGAGACCGCCCGTCTTGACCAGGTCGGCGATCTCCGAAGTCACAAACAACACTTTTTTCTTGTTGGGGTTCTGGCTGGCTACCGGCGTCAGCGTCTTGGTGCCCGGGACGTTGATCGACCGGCTGCCGGGAACGCTCACGTTGCTCGATTCACCGATCGACTGGTGAGCATGCTCTCCCTGAATATCCAATGCCGCACTGATCATATGAATCTCCCGTTTGTAATCTGATTCTTGTCTTTAACAAGCGATGTCCATGGCCAAGTCCTGTGGCCGGGCGCAAGCGCGCTACGCATCGGTAAGCAACGCTACCCAACACGCGCAAGCAGAATGGGTGAAGAGGCCATTGCAAGGAATGCACCAGTCGCCTTGGCCCTGCCTTTCAGATGACCCGCCGTCTTCAGCAAAAGTTTCGAATATTTTGCTGCGATGTGACCGGCCGGTTTCGCCCCGCGAAAGTCAGTCTAGGCCAGATCCTAGAGCGGGCCAGAGCAAAGCGGGAAATTGTTCGACAATCGGTTTGCGCACAGCGAATCACGCGGCGTGCAGGCTGCAACGCACCGACGAAGTGCAGGTTTATTTACATCGACGAGTCAAAACGGTGACTGGGCAGTCACGATTTTGTGCTAGGTCGCGGGCGCGACGCACTGTTGTGGTGCGGATGAACTGTTGATCAGCTGATTGCCCGCAGGCAGCAGAAAGGCAAGGCGCGGCAAGACCGGCCGGCGGCGCCAAGTGCGATTAAGCTGCGATCCGTCGATCCTTTAGCGGAATCAACAGATCGCAGCTTCAAAGGGCTCAGTTGAGCAAACGAATCGGATTACCCGCAGACCATGCCTGAATGTCTTCGATCATCTGCGAAAAGAACTGCTGGTAGTTCTGTCGGCTGACGTAACCGACATGCGGAGTGGCCAGTACGTTGTCCAGGGTGCGGAAC
Source organism: Pseudomonas sp. efr-133-TYG-5 (assembly GCF_030209175.1). Lineage (GTDB taxonomy): Bacteria > Pseudomonadota > Gammaproteobacteria > Pseudomonadales > Pseudomonadaceae > Aquipseudomonas. Next base: position 326,123 of record NZ_JARVSM010000001.1, read on the forward strand.
GGGTGCAGCGCCGGCAACGGCTCCTGGTCGTACACATCCAGCGCCGCACCGCCAATGCGCTGCTTCTGCAAGGCCTTGATCAGCGCCGCCTCGTCGACAATCGGCCCGCGCGCCGTATTGACCAGCAATGCCGTGGGTTTCATCCATGCCAGCGCCTGGGCATCGACCAGCCCGCGACTGCGCTCGCTGAGGACCAGGTGCACCGACAACACATCGGCCTGCGCGAACAGCTCCTGCTTGCTGACGTAGCCGACGCCGGCCTGCGCCGCGCGTTCGGCGGTGAGGTTCTCGCTCCAGGCGATCACCCGCATGCCGAATACCTGGCCGAACTGCGCGACCCGCTGGCCGATGCTGCCGAGGCCGAGGATGCCCAGGGTCTTGCCGTGCAGATCGCCACCCAGACCTTGCTGCCAGTGACCGTCGCGCAGGGCGTTGGCCTCCTTCACCAGGTTGCGGGTGGCGGCCATGATCAGCGCCCAGGTCAGCTCCGGCGCTGCGTGTTTGTAGCTGTCGGTGCCACAGACCTGGATGCCGCGAGCGGCGGCCGCCGGCAGGTCGAGTGCTGCGTTGCGCATGCCACCGGTTACCAGCAGCTTGAGGTTCGGCAGGCGCCCGAGCAGGTCGGCATCGAATCGCGTGCGCTCGCGCATGACGCAAATGACCTCGTAGCGCGCCAGGCGCTCAGCCAGCGTGGCGTTGTCTGCCGGGTAGTCGTGGACAAAACTGACCTCGCCCAGACTGTCCAGCACTGACCAGTCGAGCACATCACGGGCCACGTCCTGCCAGTCATCGATCACCGCAATCCGTACTGCCATCGGCATTACCTCGTCAACGAACGGGATTGGTGTTGTTCAGCCAGCCGAGCAAGGCGGCATGGAATTTCGCCGGCTCTTCCATCTGCGGTGCGTGGCCCATGCCGGGGAATTCCACCAGCGTCGACTGCGGAATCAGTTTGGCCACCTGTTTGCCGAGCACATCGTAGTGACCGATCTTCGCCTTGACCTCCGGCGGCGCGATGTCCTTGCCGATGGCGGTGGTGTCGGACGTGCCGATCAGCAGCAGGGTTGGCATTTTCAGGTTCTTGAACTCGTAGTACACCGGCTGGGTGAAAATCATGTCGTAGATCAACGCCGAGTTCCAGGCCACCTGGGTCTTGCCGGGACCCTTGCTCAGGCCGGCGAGCATGTCGACCCAGCGATCGAATTCCGGCTTCCAGCGGCCGTCGTAGTAGGTGCTGCGTTCGTAGTCGCGGATGCCTTGGGCGCTGACATTGAGTTCGCGCTGGTACCACTGGTCAACGGTGCGATACGGCACGCCGAGGGCTTTCCAGTCTTCCAGACCGATCGGGTTGACCAGGGCCAGTTGTTCGACCTGATCGGGGTATTGCAGGGCGTAGCGGGTGGCGAGCATGCCGCCGGTGGAATGGCCGAGCAGCGTGGCTTTCTGGATGCCCAGTGCCTTGAGCAATTGCTGGGTGTTGGCCGCCAGTTGCTGGAAGGTGTACTGGTAGTTGTCCGGTTTGCTCGAGGTGCAGAAGCCGATCTGATCCGGCGCGATCACTCGGTAGCCGGCGTCGCTCAGGGCCTTGATCGAGCTGTCCCAGGTGGCGGCGCAGAAGTTCTTGCCGTGCAGCAGCACCACGCTGCGCCCGTTGGCCTTACCGTGGGCGGCGACGTCCATGTAACCCATCTGCAATGATTTGCCCTGGGACTGGAAGGCGAAGTGCTTGAGTGTGTAGGGGTATTCGAAACCTTCCAGCTGCGGGCCGTATTCCGGGCCTTCGGCATGGGCGAGCAGGGGCAATGCGGCGGTCAGCAACAGACCAGGCAACCAGCGCGGCGACACAGACATAGGGTCAAACTCCGTGTGAAATCGGCCGATGCTGGAACGGCCGGATTAGGGCGACGTTAAACACAGGCAATGGCCAGGCCGGAACGTTCAACCGAGCCAGCCGAGGGTGAGCACGGCCAGCAGCGCATAACGCGCGCCTTTGGCGAGGCTGACGATCAACAGGAAGCGCCCGAGCGGTTCGCGCATGACTCCGGCGATCAGGGTCAGGGGATCGCCGATGATCGGCAGCCAACTGAGCAGCAGCGACCAATGGCCCCAGCGCCGGTAATGCGCACGGGCGCGATCCATGTGCGCAGGGCTGACCGGGAACCAGCGTCTTCCCTGAAACCGTTCCACCCCGCGACCCAGCCACCAGTTCAGCGCTGAACCGAGCACATTGCCCAGCGTTGCCGCTACCAGCAGGCCCCACAACACGTAGCGCTCGCTGACGATCAAGCCGACCAGCAAGGCTTCGGATTGCAACGGCAGCAGCGTCGCCGCGCCGAATGCCGCCACGAACAGGCCGAAGTAAGCGCCTGCAATCAATGGGCCGGGTAATCCGCCACGACCACATCAGCGCCGTCCTTTTTCAGGCCGATCACCTGATAGGCGTCGCTCATGCCGTCCATTTCCATTCCTGGCGACCCCATGGGCATTCCCGGCGCCGCCACGCCGAGCAGGTCGTCACGCTTGCTCAGGGCCAGCACCTGTTCCGCCGGCACATGGCCTTCGACGAATTTGCCGTTGATGATCGCCGTGTGGCAGGACGCCAGGCGCGGAGGCACGCCATGTTGCTGCTTGAAACGGCTCATGTCGCTTTCGACGTGATCTTCGACCTTGAAACCGTTGGCTTGCAGGTGGCTGATCCATTTCTTGCAGCAGCCGCAATTGGCGTCGCGGTGGACTTCGATCGGGATCAGCTCGGCGGCCTGGGCCAGGGAGGAAACGAACAGGGCGCTCAGGGCGACCAGACGCAGATGATTTCGCATGAGGGGTTCTCGACTCGGGTAACGGTCAGAAAAGAACGCATTTTGACCGGTTTTTCTGGCCCGGCATCAACGGAGTGTTTCCAGTTGATACAAGGTTGGCTGTCAGCATGATCCTAGATCAACGCTGACAGCCTCCTGAGCGCAAGATGACAAATCTGTCAGCTGACCTTGAAACGGCCCATGATCGCGCTGACGCGGCTATTGGCTTCCAGCAGCTGGCGGGTGTTGAGTTCGCTGGCCTGGCCGCTCTGCACCAGTTCGTCGACCATGTGGCGGATCTGCACCATGCTGCGGTTGATCTCTTCCGTCACTGCGCTCTGTTGCTCGGCGGCGGTGGCGATCTGCGTGCTCAGGCTGTTGATGTGGCTGACCGAACCGGCCATGTCGTCCAGGCCCGAGGTGACCCGCGAGGTGGCGTCGGCGGCAGACTGGCAACTGGCCTGGGTGTTTTCCATGGCGCTGACCGACGAGGTCACGCCCTGGGTCAGGCGGGTGAGCATTTCGTTGATTTCCGAGGTACTGGCCTGGGTACGGGCGGCGAGGGCGCGCACCTCGTCGGCAACTACCGCGAAGCCGCGACCCTGCTCACCGGCGCGGGCGGCTTCGATGGCGGCGTTCAACGCCAGCAGGTTGGTCTGTCCGGCAATTGCGCCGATCACCCCGAGGATTTCGGTGATGCGCTGGGCGTCCTGTTGCATGTTTTCCACTTTGTGGGTGGCGCTGGCCACTTCGTCGATCAAGGCGATGACACTGCTGGTCGCCTCACCGACGACCACCCGCGAACGGTCGGCGTTTTCGTTGGCGCGCTGGGTGAAGGCGGCGGTTTCCGCAGCATTTTGCGCGACGCTTTCGGCGGTCGAACTCATCTCGTTGATCGCGGTGACGGTCTGGTCGGTTTCCGAGGCGTGGCGCGCGAGGATCTGGCTGGTGTGCGCCGAGGTGCGTTGCAGGTTGTCGAGGCTTGAGGCCATGGCCCCGGTGGCGTGGGTGACTTCGCCGATCATGTTCTGCAGGTAGGCAATAAAGGCGTTGATCGAATGACCGATGGCGCCCAGCTCGTCTTCGGCGCGGATGGTGATCCGGCGGGTCAGGTCGGCATCGCCGCTGGACAGCGAATCGATGTTGGCCTTCAGCGCTTTCATGCGCGATACCAGTTGGCGAATCGCGTAGACCTGCAACAGCACCAGCAGGATCACCAGGGGAATCTGCAGCAGGCTGAGCGTGCTCAGCACGTCGTCGCGCTGGGCGGTAATCAGTTTGCTCGGCAGGGCGGTGGCGAGGTACCACGGCGTGCCCTCGATCGGGCGCATGAAGAAGGTGCTGGCTTCGCCGTTGTTATCGAACTCGACGCGTTGCGCCTGATCGCGGTTCTGCAGCCCGGCTTTGACCTGGCTGGCGAATGGCGAGGCGGCGGCCAGTTCGCTGATGTTCTTCAGCACGATGGGGCCGCTGATGCGCGAACTGTTGCTGATGATCTTGCCGTCGGCCTCGACGATGAGCATTTCCGCGCTGAGGTCTTTTTCCTTGCGCGCCACCAGATCGTTGAAGAAACCCAGGGTGACGTCGATGGTCGACACGCCCCAGGCACTGCCGTTCTTTTGGATCGCCATGGCGCAGTTGGTGCGTGGCTCGGCGCTGGCGTCGTCCTTATAGGCAGCGGCCCAGGCGCATTGGCCGCGTGGGGTCTGCATGCCGCCCTTGTACCAGCTCTGGTCGTAGTAGTTGGGCGCGGCGTCGCTGTTCCAGAAGGTGTTGACCGCCAGTTTGCCCGAGGCGTCGCGGTGCCAGAAGGTGCTGAATTTGTTGCGTCCGGCCTCGCGCTGCCCCGGCAGCGGCCAGATCCCGCCACCGAATACCTTCAATTCGCCGTACTGATCGACCAGCCCCGGCAGCACGGTGTCGATGGCGGCGCTGTCGAGCAGGGGAACGGTCTGGGTGATGCTGCGTTGCTGCGCCTGCACCTTGTTCAGTTCGCCCTGGATCTGCTGGGCAACTTCGGCGATGCGGTTGAGCACCACCTGTTCTTCAGTGTGGCGCAGCTTCGGCGCGACCAGTTGGCTGATGCCCACCACCGTCAGTACCGACAGCAGCAGGATGAACAGAACCAGAAACAGCGTGTAGCGAGCCTGAATGGTGCGGAATGCGGGCATGGAGACCGGTCCTTGAGCGACGTTTCTTATTAGGGGCAGGGAGTAAAGCAGTAGGGGTATCCCTTACGTATCGTCGCGGCGCGAGGAAGCTTTAGGTACCGACGTGCTAAAAAAATCCGCAGCGCTCTGAGGAAAGTATCGGCATTGGTACAGACAAACTAACAAGCTCGTTCGTTAGAGCAGAAAACCCAATTTCGCGCGTTCGCCGTAAGCGCTCTGGGCCAGGATCTGCGGGGCTCTGAAGGCTTTGTATCGTGAATGTACGAAAATTGTAAAAAAATCAAAAAAAGGTTGGTGCCATCAGTTGGCCGGCAGATACTCGCGACCATTCATCTGTAGCAAAAAGGAAATTTCATGTTCTTCGCGCAAGGAGCCTGGTCATGACTATCGGCTATACCGGTGCCTGGCAAAGCAAGTCCGGCCTGTTGGTTCGCGACACGGCCAGTTCGAGCAAACCGGTGGCGCAAAGCGTCAAGGTCAAGCAGATGCTCGCCCTGGTCGGCAACGACCCTGCCGCGATCAGCGTTGCCGAGCTGGACAAGCAGCGGCTGCACAAGAACATCAAGGGCTTTGACCCGGAAAACGTTTCGGCCAAGCAATTGGGCAGCCTGAGTGCCATGCTGCGCAGTCGCGGGCTGATTTCCGAAGTGACCTCGATGACCTTGCTCAATGCCGGCGACAAGTTCGATCGCTTCGGCATCCAGAAAGACCCTGATGCCAAGTTCAATGCACTGGAATATTTCGCCATGCAGCTGGACACCATCAACAACAACAACCTCAAGGGCAACAAGTACGCCAACACGTTGATCCCCGAGTACAAGAAAGCCATTTACGTCCTGCAGAACCTGAAGATCTACGGCCAGGGCGGCGAGCGAAAGCTGCCCGACGACAAGGGCGTCAGCGCCAAGGCCTGAGCCGCACCAACAGAAAAAGCCCGTTCGCTTGTCGAACGGGCTTTTTGCATTCAGCGCCGGCACTTCATGCCGAGTCAGCGACCGGCGCTGGCAGCGCGTCGTGCAACCGCTGCATGTGCGGGCAATGCAGTTGCAGGGCTCGCGGTTGCGTGCCGCGATGGAACAGCGCCAGCCACCCCGCGCCCCGGTCATCGGGGGCCAGCCCGGTGAACGTGAAACCCGCGGCTGCCAGTCGGCTCGCGTCGGTCGCCAGATCAGCGCTCAGCCTGAGCTTCAGGCAGATCCGCCAATGCGCCGGCAACCGGCGCAATTGCCGCAGCAGGCCGTGATCGAGCTGGCGCAGCACCACGTCATGGCGGCCCCATTGCTCGTCGAGCTGCACCGCCGGGCGTGTCCAGCGCACTTGCCGGTCGCGCACGCCAAAGACGCTGACCAGGTGCTGCTTCAGCTCGGCGCAAGCCGGCGGCCAGTTCACCAGCGGCAGCGGGCGCCGGTAACCGTCGATGGGCCGATAGCCGATCACCAGGCTTTCTGGCGCCGTGTCGCCGAAGGGGGACGGGGCGTAGTCCGCCAGCAACCCACAGTTGTAAAAGCCGAGCCGGGCGGCCATGCGCTGGGTGTAGGGATGCTGGGTCACCTGCTTGATGATCACGCCGCGACAGCCCAGCGCCTGTGCATGCACCAGCAGTTGCTGACCCAGGCGCGTGGCAATGTTCTGCCCGCGGGTGTCCGGGTGCACCACGCTCAGCGCCAGCTCGGCGCTGCAGGAACCTTCGCCGCGACTCAAGGTGGCGTGGCCAATGATTTTTTCTCCCTCCACCGCCAGCAGCGAATGCCAGCGCTGCTCGGCGTGGTTCTGATTGAACATGCAGGGCAGGTAGACGTGGTGGTTGGCGTAATGCTCGCCGTAGACCGTTCGGAACAGGCGGCTCAGCGCCGAGGCATCACCAGGGCGATAGTTGCGCAGGATCACACTGTCCATCAGGGCTGCTTCGCCAGCGCATCGTCGTAAACGCGTCGGTCGACCACGCGCAGGTGTTTGCCGGAACGCGGATGGCGCACCAACTGCGTCGCCGTGCAGTGCGTGACGTGCAGTTCGAGCAACCGATCGTTTTCCAACTGCAGGATCAGCGGGTACTGCGCGAGCAGGGCGCTGCGCATGTGCCCGTTGAGCCGAGCAACGTCACAGGCGGCGAGTGCCGGCAGCCATTTCAGGCTGATGAGGTCCTGGCTGCCGCGCTGTTCGATCAACAATTGCCAGTCCTCGCTGTCGCCGATGCGTCGGACGATGGCGCCGATCTCGTCGATCAACAGAGTGAGAATGCTCACACGCACCCGCTGGCTATCGGCGCTGCGGCCGAGCAGGGCGAACTTGCGTGCGCGGGTTTGCGCCGGTTCGCGCCAACAGGCGCGGTCGCCCACCGGATAGCGAATCAGCGGCATCAGGCGCCGGGTCAGGTTGGTCATGACCAGCAGTCCGCCGCGATCACACTGCTCGATCACTTCGCCGGTCTGCTCGTCGATGATTTCCAGCAGGCTGTGGTTGTCGACCATGCGATGCTCGCCCAGCGCGCAGTCGCGCTGGCTGGCGCCGAGCAATCCGGCGTCGACGCTGGCGTAGCCCATGGAGGCGATACGCACATTGGGCAGCACCCGCCGCAGCAATTGCTGCTGCGAGGCGAACAGGCTTTCACCGCCGTAGAGCAGGGTGTCGACAGCCTCGAGCGTGCGCCCCTGGCTTTGCAGCCAGGCCGCGAATGTCAGTAGCTGCGCGGGCAGGCCGATCAGCACATTGATCCGCTGCCGGACAATCGCCTCGGCGAGGTCCGCCGGCTCGACCGTGCCAGTGAACGGGAACTCGATGACGCCCGGTGCTACGTGGGCCAGGGCGTCATGGGCGAATATGAAACTGGCATACAGATCGCCGACGAAGAACAGGTTGGCCACCCGGTCGCCTGGCCTGAATTGCCCGGCGACGCTGCGGGCGAAATCCCTCACCAGTTGTTGCCATTCCGTGCGAGTGAACACGGACAGCTTGCCCGCACCGGTGCTGCCACCGGTCTTGAACACCAGCCCGTCGGCGAAACGGTCGGTCAGCACGGGACACTGGGTCAGACACTGGCTGCCGCGCCAGTAAGCGACGGGATCAACCAGCGGCAGTTCACTCAGGGCAGTAAAGCCTCCGGCCACTTGGGCGAAATGTTCACGGTAATAAGGCGAGTGCTGGCGAGCGAACGCGACCAGCTCGCGCAACGTGTCAGTTGGACGCATGGGTTTCTCTTTGAATAGTCGGAGGCTGGTCAGCGGCGCGAATCAATCACTACCGGGGTCTTGCCGCTGTGTTTGTGACGGGTGAATTGCGCGGGTGGGCAAACCTGCGCCTCTAGCCGCAGCAACCCGCTTTGCAGCAGCGTGGCCAGCGTCGGCTCGTTCAGCAGGCGCTGCTGCACATCCTCCGGCATACGCGGGCTGCGCACGCGCAGGCGCTCGACGCCGTCGGGGGCATGTTCGAGGACCACCTGAAACGGTGTTTGCAGGTGCCGCTCCAGCGCCGTCAGGCAAATGAAATCGGTGCCGATGCGCACCAGTCGACCATGGCGCTGCAACAGCTGGAAACGCGGCGACGACAGGCCGCAGGCGCACGGGCCGGGCAGCCAGCGGCCGCTGTCGCCGATGTCATAACGCACCACGTCCTGGCCCTCCCGTGCACGGGAGGTGAACAGCAGACGGCCGATTTCGTCGCCACTGACTGTCTCGTCGCGCTCGAAAGCGACGATTTCCAGTTGCTGGATATCGCTCAGCAGATGAAACACGCCGTCGTCGCTGGCCTGGCAGGCATGCCCGAGGGGGCCGGCATCGACGCTGCCGTAGATTGCCGAACGAATGCTGGCCACGCCGCAGCTGTGCATCAGCTCACGGCTGTGCTGATTGATGTGCTCACCGCCGAGAAACACTTTGCGGATCGCTCCGTAGCGACGCAGGCGCTGCTGCTGGTCGAGAAACAACCGGTGCAAGGTGCTCGGCATGCCGATCAGTACGCTGACCCGCTGCTCGACGATCAATTGCGCGATCTCGCTGTAATCGTCGTCGGCTGGCGCACCCATCGGCAGATGGCTGACCTCAAGCAGTTCCAGGGCTTTGGCGAAACTGTAGAAGCCGCCGTACAGATTGCCGCTGAAAAACAGGTTCATCACCCGGTCCTGCTGTGGATCGAGGCCCGCGGCGAACAAACCGTCGGCGGTGGCGCGCATCTGCCGCTGGAAGTCGCGGTAGCTGAATCCCGCCAGTACTGGCGTGCCGCTGCTGCCGCCGGAACGGAAATACAGTTGCGCCGCGGCATGGATCGGCCGGGCGACAAAGTCTGCCTTGCTCATGATCGGTCCTTCCGGCAGCGCCGGCGCGGCAGGCTGATCGAGTGTCGCCTGCGCAGGCAATGTGTTGGCGGCAAGACTCACGGAAACCCTGCGGCTCAGCCGCTGCAGGGCATACACGCCGTCATGCGGCTCGCCGTCGTAGCCATCGTGCAGGCTGCCGAGCGGGGCAATGCGCGTGACCCCGGCGGCGATCAAGCCGCGTGCCAGCTCGGCAATTTCCGCTTCGCGACAGACAAGCGCTGCGCTCTGCAGGACGTTGCGCCACGGCAACAACGTGCCGGTGAGCTGGGCGCGGGGCAGCGGTTTGAGCAGCAGGCTGCGAAACAGTGGCGAAGGCCCGAGTTGTCGGTCATGGCTCCAGATGACCCGCCAGCCAGGCGTGCTCCAGACCTGCCCGGTGTGGCCGGCAAAGCTCTGCCCGAGGCGCGCCATCTCGCTGTGCGTGGTGATTTCGCACGCTTCCTGCAACGAAGGCGTCAGCGCCGGCCAGAGTGGCGAGCGGCGGCTGAAGGCTTCGGCCAGGCCGCTGCCGATCGCATGCAGGACGTCCGCTTCGTCGCTGTCGACCAGCAGCCATTGCGGGCTGGAACAGGCCTGCTGATCGAGCCGGCACACTTCATCGACCACGGCCTCCAGTGCGGCCGGCGAGGCGCTGTCCGCAGTCAGGTAGATAAAGCTGATGCGATGGCCCCAGTCGATCCAGCGGCAACCGGGGGGAATCTGGGAACGGATCGCGCGCAGCGCCGTTTCGCCGCCCCAGGCACTGACGCCGTTGGCCGCCTCGCACAGCCGAGCGATTTGCGCCGTGTCCGCGGGCAACACCGCGACATGGCCACGCAACTGGCCACTGCGGTCGCATTGCACCAGCGCCGCGAGCAGCCGCGCACTCAGGCCTTGATCGCTGCTGCTGGGGCGCAGCCAGTTGATGTTGCCGGCCAGCAAACCTTCGATCACCGCGCAGAACCCCAGCAGCGGTGCATTGCCGGGGGTGATGTGCACCACCAGGCCCAGCGGGCTCCAGCGTTCGAAACGTGGCTGTCGGTAGTCGATGCGGCGCAGCGAGTCGGGTTGCTCGCCGAGCTCGCGCTGGCGTTTCGCGCGCAGCGCCTGGGGTCGGCAGAACTCGATCAGGGTTTGTCGTTGTGCCTGGTCCAGCCCCAGCGCGGTGGTTTTCAGCAGCGCGGCGAATGCCGTCACGGCGGCGTACAGCGTGGCGCTTGGCAGTGGCGTCTGCAGGCGTTCTGGCAGTTGCCGGTGCAGCTGTTGCAGGGCGACTTCGAGGTCGTGCTCGGCGTGCAGGTGGCCGTCGATCAAAAACATCTCAGTGCCTCCCCAGCAGTTCGGCGGCGGCCATGGCACAACTGCGCCCGGCGCTGGTGCCGGCGCGGCCGTGCAGCTCGAACCAGTCGCTGTCCAGGCCGCAATCGCAGCTGGAGCCGGGGTGCAGGGTGGCAATGTCGCTCATTACGACCGCGTGCGCCGGGCTTGAAGAAATGTACGGCGAGACGAAGCCGAGCAAACCGGGCTGACCATAGGGCTGCACAGCGAAATCCACCGGGTTGCGCACAATCACCCGGGCGTACACCGGCACATGGAAGTGATGCCGGGCACATTCCACGTAGGGCACCGCGTGTTCGACGGCGCCATAGCCATCCCGGCAGCGTGCCACGGCAATGCCCAGTTGTTGCTGAATCTGTGCATACAGCTGCTGGCGGGGGATTTCATCGGCGGCCCGGGTTTTCCAGCCACCACCGAAGATCGCCAGTGATTGCGCCGGCAAGCGCAGATCCTGCACGGCGCTCGCCTGCATCTGTTGCAGGACCTGCCAGAGAAACGCCGGGAATCCGAAGATCCGCACCGGCAGGCCTTCTTCGGCAAAGGATTGCAGGGCTTCGATCACGCCGAACGGATCGAACTGATGGCCGCTGCCGGTGCTGCGCAGCGCGTAGACCACCCGGTTGGCAGGCGCGAAACGACACAGGAACTGATCGGTGAACGAGGTGCCGAGGCTGATCGGGCCGTGCGGTTCGTAGCTCAGCAGCAGGTAGTTGCACGGGGTGTCCGGGGTGTTCCAGGCGTAATGACAGAAAATCCGCTCGACCATGTGTTGCGCGGCCGCGAGGCTGCGCGCGTCGTAGCGCATGCGGCTTTTCTGCCCGCTGGTGCCGGACGAGGTCAGCTCCAGGGCGTCCTTGCCGCTGGCACTCAGGAGCAGGTGCTGTTTGAAGAAACTGGCGAAGATCGGCGGCAGGCGCGCCCAATCGTCGAGGCCGTGCAAGTCGTCCGCCGTGAGCCCGTTGGCTTGCAGCCAATGGGCGTAGCCAGGCGTCTGCAGGCAATGGAACTGGCTGATTTCAGCCATGGCCCGGTCGAACTGTTGCGGTGCAACGGAATCCTGGCAATAGGGATTCGACAACGCGCAGAGCGCATCGCTGTGAGGGAGATGGAACATCCGAAGATCCTTTACGGAGAGGGTGGAAGTGCGTGCGCGGTGGGTTGGCTGCGCAGGAAGCTCAGGAGCAAGGGCAGCGCCAGCAAGCCACCGAGGGCGGCCAGCAGGGCGAAGGATTGCAGTTTTGCGCCGGCACCGAGCGCGGCTATCAGGGAACCGCCAGCGGCCATCACGGCGATGGAAATCATGCCGATGCTGGCTGACACCAGGCCCTTGCTGTCATCGCTGGCAAACAGTGCCATGCGGTACAGCGCGGCGTTGCTTAGGCCCAGGCCCAGGGCATACAGCGCCAGGCCCGCCATCAGCGGCCCGAGTGCGGCATTGAGCAGGGCGACGCCGATCAGGCTCAGCAGGCCGAGGCTGAATGGCCACAGGGCCAGGCGGATCAGTTGCGGCAGCGCGTGCGTCAGCAGCAAACGATCGAGTAGCAGATTGCCGCAGATCACCGCGGAAAACAGCGGAATCTGCCACAGGCCATATTCCACCGGTGTCATGCCCAGCAACTCGATCAGCAGCAGCGGCGCGACGCCGATCCAGGCAATCAGCGGCAGGCCCATCAGGCCCAGGGCAAGACTGGCGGCGAGAAAACGACGATTGCCGAGCAGCGCACGATAACGGCGCAGCAACTGTCGCCCGGAGAACGCGACGGCCGCCATCACCTGACCGTCATGGCGCGCGACACCGACGGTTTCCGGCGTGCACAGATACAGCGCCAGCCATACCGCCACGGCGACCAACGCCAGGGCCAGGAACAGTTCGCGCCAGTCCAGGTATTGCAGCAACAGGCTGCCGAGGAGGGGACCGAGCAACGGCGACAACAGGGCGACATTGCCCAGCAATGCCATCAGCCGCACCGCATCGGCTTCGCAGAACACTTCCTGCAGCGCCGGGTAGCTGACCGCCACCACGTAACCCAGGCCCATGCCTTGCAGCAGGCGCATCAGGTTGAAGGCTTCGATGCTGGTCGTGCCTGCCGCCAGGGCGCAGGCGAGGGCGAACAGGGCGCTGCCGGTCAGCAGCAGCGGCCGCCGCCCGTAACGATCGGCGAGCGGGCCGACCAGCCATTGCACGCAGACCCCGCCGAGCAGGTACAGATTGAAGGCGTTGGCGACATGGTGCGCGGCGGCGTCGAACTCGGCGGTGACATCGAGCATGGCCGGCATCAGCATGTCGCTGGCCATGTACGTCAGCAGTTCGAAGCCGGCCACGGCCAGACAGAAACCGAGCATGGCCAGCGGTTTGATCGCGATTAAGGTTCTCTGCATAGACATCCCTGTGTGCCGCCTGGGTAAAAGATGCGCAGAGCCTAAATAAACTCGTCAGCGCCACCAAACGCTTTGCCGCGACAGAAAGTTTCAAATACTTACAGCATGTTTAAGCCGCTGCAGAAACGCCTTGATTGCGTCGGGAGGTGTCTAGCCCGGATGTTTCAGCGCGCACAAAAATGCCCGCGCAAGGCGGGCATCGTTGACGGTCAATCCTGTTGGGGCGACGTCCGTTTAATCCATCTACAGACTGGTGGGATGAATAATCAGGCTAGCGATGATAGTAACCGGGACCTTCTTGGTAATAGCGATGGTGATCGCCATGCCAGCCACCGTGGGGGAAAATAATGCAGCCGCTGAGAGTCAGCACTGCCAGGACAGGAATCAGCCAGGTGATTCGACGTAACATTTCAAAATCCTCATGGTTAACACCGCATGAAGCCAAAGCTTCTTCACGGCTGTAACATGAGACACCGTTTGCCGTGGCGCATTCCCGCGTCACGGTAAGTGCATGGCATGCAAATCGATACAAACCGGATACATTTCCATCGTTTCAGGAACCCGCAATGACCCAGTCGCAACGTTTGAAATACTCGATTCTGATCGCCCTCACGGTGCTGGCGATCATGCTCGGCCTGTCCTGGCTGCAAAACCAGGGCATGCTCAGCGAGAAGATGTTCCAGTACATCGCCATCGGCGTGGCGGTGGTCGTGGTAGTGATCAACGGGGTGATGCGCCGCAAGGTCAAACCCTGACGGCGATCGGCGGGGGCTTCAATCGCAGTTGAGCACCGCGGCAGCCTGCGGATGCAGGCTGTAGCTCTTGTCGGCGTTGAAGGTGATCACACCTTCGGCGCACAGCCGCTTGAGCACTTCGCGCACACTGAGAAACGACAGCGGAACGTCCAGATCCAGCAATTGGCTATGGACACCGCGCACACCCAGGCGCCGGTCGGTTTGCGCGGCCACCAGCAGGGCGTCGATGACTTTCAGCCGGATCAGGCTGGTACGCAGTCCGAAACTCTTGAGCAGCAGTCGAATGCGCTCGTTGCCGTGGCGCTCGACCCGGTGTCCGAAATCGCCGACGCGCGAACCCATGGAAGCTCCTTTTGGCGCCAGGCTACCGTCCGTTGGTAGTTGCGAGTTGTACATGCGGTTACTCCTTTTCAGAGCGTGCTCGGAAACGTATTGGGGTGCTCTCAGCGTATAAGACGAATCAGCCCGACAAATCATGAAGGGCAAAATGTAGAAAATTTGTCGCTAATTCGTGTTTTCTCCGTAATCACGGGGCGATATCGCGGTTCGCCCGGCTAAATTTTTTCCCCCGGCTTCGTTTCCCTTGCAAGGCTCATTGCGCGTGGACGCGTGCGTGGCTGTTTTCCGCAGCAGGCTGTCGCGCGCCAGATGACCGGCGACGCAGGCCTGCTCTTCGGTATTTCGATCAGGAGCGAGCGTGATTATTTCCAGGCAGTTAACCGGACTGGCCGTCGCCGGTATGTTTCTCGGACTGAGCCTGTCGGCCCATGCACTCAGCCCCACCAGCCAGGGAGGCGCCGACATCCGCCGCACATCGTTTGGCGTACCGCATATCCGCGCGCAGGACGAACGCGGCCTCGGCTTCGGCATCGGCTATGCCTATGCCCAGGACAACCTGTGCCTGCTGGCCAACGAAATCGTCACGGTCAACGGCGAGCGTTCCCGGTTCTTCGGGCCTGAGCAGTTCACCGTCGAGCAACGCGAAAACCGCGTCAGTGACCTGTTTTTCAGCTGGCTCAACACCCCGCAGGCGGTGAACACGTTCTGGCAGGCGCAACCGGTTGAAGTACAGAACCTGGTGCAAGGTTATGCGGCGGGTTACAACCAGTACCTCGCCGAACGTCGCCAGCAGGGCCTGCCGCAGCAGTGCCAGGGTGAATGGGTGCGCGACATCGGCGCCGCCGATCTGGTCAAGCTGACCCGGCGCCTGCTGGTCGAGGGCGGTGTCGGCCAGTTCGCCGAAGCGCTGGCCGGTGCCACACCGCCGCAAGCGGCCACCGCGCGCATCGACAACGACGCCCGCGCCTATGAGCTGGCAGACGCACGCCTGCAGCGTTTCGCCCTGGATCGCGGCAGCAACGCGGTGGCGGTGGGCAGCGAGCGTTCGTTCAACGGTCGCGGCATGCTGCTGGCCAACCCGCATTTCCCGTGGGTGGGCGGCATGCGCTTCTATCAGATGCACCTGACCATCCCCGGCAAACTCGACGTGATGGGCGCGGCCCTGCCGGGCCTGCCGATGATCAATATCGGCTTCAACCAGCATCTGGCCTGGACCCACACCGTTGACGCGTCGAAGCATTTCACGCTGTACCGTCTGCAACTCGACCCGAAGGATCCGACGCGCTATCTGCTCGATGGCAAATCCGTGCCGATGAGCAAGCAGACGCTGACCGTGCAGGTCAAGCAGGCGGACGGCCAGGTCGTGCCGGTGTCGCGCGATGTCTACAGCTCGCAGTTCGGCCCGATCGTGCAGTGGCCGGGCAAACTCGACTGGGACAACCAGTACGCCTACAGCCTGCGCGATGCCAATCTCGACAACGATCGGGTGCTCAAGCAGTGGTACGCGATGAACCGTGCGGCCAGCCTTCAGGACCTGCAGGATTCGGTACACAAGATCCAGGGCATCCCGTGGGTCAATACCCTGGCCGTGGATGACAAGGGCCAGACGCTGTACATGAACCTGTCGGTGGTGCCGAACGTCAACGCCGAGAAACTGGGCCAGTGCAGCGATCCGCGCGCAGGCCTGCAAATGATCGTGCTCGACGGCTCCAACAGCGCCTGCGCCTGGGATATTGACCCGCAGGCGGCGCAGCCAGGCATTTACCCTGCCAGTCAGTTGCCGCAGCTGTTGCGCAAGGACTTCGTCCAGCATTCCAACGATTCGGCGTGGCTGGCCAACCCGGCGCAGCCGCTGACCGGGTTCTCCCCGCTGATCAGCCAGGACGGCCAGCCGCTGGGACTGCGTGCACGCTTTGCCTTGAGTCGCCTCACGGCGCCGAACCAGGGCGAGACACTGGCGGTGAAGGACCTGCAACACATGGTCATGGACGATCAGGTGTATCTGGCAGGCCAGGTGATGCCGGATCTGCTGAAGTTCTGCGCCGCTGACCTGGGTGCCGATGCCTCGGCACTCAAACCGGTGTGCGCCAGCCTCAAGGCCTGGGACGGCCGGGCGAACCTCGACTCGGGCGTGGGCCTGGTGCACTTCCAGAACATCATGAGCACCTTGCAGGAGTCGCCGGACGTCTGGCGTGTCGCGTTCGATCCGCAGGATGCGCAACACACGCCACGCGGCTTGGCCATCGAGCAGGCGCCGGTTGCCAAGGCGTTGCGTGAAGCGATGCTGGCCTCCGCCGAACTGGCGACGAAAATGGGCTTGCGCGCGGACATGCGCTGGGGTGATGTGCAGGTGGTCAGCAGCGGCGGTAAACAGACGCCGATCCACGGGGGACCGGGGACGCTGGGGATCTATAACGCGATCCAGAGTGTGCCGCGCGAAGACGGTCGGCTCGAGGTAGTGAGCGGGACCAGTTACCTGCAGGTGGTGACGTTCGATGACAAGGGGCCACATGCCGAAGGGCTGCTGGCGTTCTCGTTGTCCAGCGACCCGGCGTCGAAATACTCGCGGGACCAGACGCAAGCGTTCTCCAACAAGCAGTGGAGTGTGCTGCCATTCACCGAACAGCAGATCAAGGCCGATCCGCAGTATCAGTTGCAGACAGTGCGCGAATCAGCGGACAAGCGCGGGAGCGTGGCAGTGCAGTAACGCTGTCGAAGCTTGCGTGAGACACGAAGGCCGCATCCGCAAGGGTGGCGGCCTTCAGCTTTTTGGCGGCTGCTGCGGCAATGGATTGATCACCGGGTCGCCTTCGTTGTTGCGGGTCAGGTACACCGGCAGGACCTTGGGCAGCGTACCGACCAGGTTGTTGAGTTGCTTGATGTTGTAGATGCCGCCAATGCGGATGGCGCCGGTGCTGGCATCGGCGAGCATCACCGGTTTGTCGAGGTAGCGGTTGATCAGCGGCAAGGCTTCGCTCAAGGGCAGGTCGTTGAGTACCAGTTTGCCGTCACGCCAGGCCAGGGCGGTATCGTTGGCGTAGGTCTGGCTGAGCTGCGGCATGTAGTCGCCGTGCCGGAAGCGCGCCTGCATCGCCGGGCCCAGGCGCAGACCGTCGCCGGGCAGGGCGGCATTGCTGGTCACCAGGACCGAGCCTTCGATCAGGTTGACCCGCACCTGGTCCTCATACATCCAGACGTTGAAACGGGTGCCGGTCACACGAATTCTGCCTTCAGCGGCACGCACGACGAACGGATGCTGCGCGTCGTGACTGACTTCGAAGAACGCCTCGCCCTTTTTCAGAGTGACCCGGCGTTCGTGCTTGTAGTTGCTGTAGGTCAGCTCGGTGTTGAGGTTGAGCTCGACCTGACTGCCGTCGGCGAGGCGGACCTGGCGCACGTTGTCCGTGGCCGCGAAGTGCTGGTAGCTGTTGGGCAGCCAGCCGAGGTTCCAGCCCGTCAGTGCGGCGATGGGCAATGCCAGCGCGCAGACACCGGCGGCCATGGCGTACTGGCGCCACGTACGCGTCGGGGCGGGCGTGGCAGGGCTGGCGACCGGTTCCGGGCGTGGCAAATGTTCTGCGACTTCCCAGATTTCCAGCATGGCTTCGTATTCGAAGGCGTGCAGCGGGTGGGCATCTCGCCACTGCTCGAACGCGCGCCGCTCCTCGGCGGTGCAGTCGACGGCATGCAGACGCATGCACCAATGCGCGGCGGCATCGGTGATCGCATCGTATTCGGCTTCCGAGAGGGTGTCTTGGGTCATCGACTCATCCTGGTTTCGCGCATTCTAACCTTGCAGGCGAGGTGCCGAGAACATCAGTCATGGCAATTACCCATCAAAGTGGAACTTATTTTTCACGCAGGCGCCCAAAACAGCAGGACGTCCTACGCACACTATCCACCAAATGGAGTGAAAAAATGATCAAAAGAACCGCTATCGCCCTGATTACCACTGCCGGCCTGCTGAGCGCCGGTGCTGCCTTCGCCGACCGCCCGGGCGCCGGCTGGGTCACCATCGAGAAGGCGATCGAGATCGTCAAGACCAAGGCCGGTTATGTCGAGGTCTATGAAATCGAGGCCGACAACAACGGTTACTGGAAAGGCGAAGGGCGCAAGGCTGACGGCGTGGTCTATGAGTTCCGCATCGACGGCACCTCGGGCAACGTATTGCGCGATCAGAAAGACTGACCGCGTCGGCCAGTCTCGTGGCAATAAAGCGCAGGTGTTCGACCTGCGCTTTTTTTTGCCTGGCGCTCAGGGCGAGCGCGTCGGATCCAGTTGCCTGCCAAGGGCGCAGATCAGATACGCCAGTGAGTCGGCGTTACGCAGAATGACGTTGATCCGTGCCGCCGCTGACTGCGGATCGAGAAACGCGTCCCGCGCTGTATCCAGCGTGGTCTTCCCCGTGGCCGCCAGTACGCCCTCGCAAGCGTGCGCCAGCGCCGGAATGCTGTCGAAGCTCAGCCACTCGCGCAGTGATTCGCTCCAGTAGCTGAACAACTCTTCGCGGGGCGTGGTCAGCGACAACGACGCACGCTGGAAGCGCTCCTGATTCTGCTTCATCGTCGCGCCGTAGGCGGTGATCGTCGAGATCAGGTCGGAAAACGGCCGCCGCGCCTCCATGGACGCGATGTCCACGGCCTGGCTGAACTGATGGGCGAATTCATGGATCAGGGTGGCCGCCTGGGCGTGGCTGTCGACGTCAAAGGGCTGCGTCAGTGCGGATTTGTACCAGTCCAGCTGCGGGCTGAAGAATTTCTCGGTGAAGTGCACTTTTTTCTGATCGTCACCGTCGAGCACGAACGCGATGATGTCGGAGAAATAGCGGTTCGAGCCGATGACGAAACGGTCGGTGTTCAACAGGTCCTCGGCCGGATCCACCAGCGCCTGACAGATCGGCACAATGGCTTTTTTGATGCTGCGCAACAGTTCGATATCGATGTGCGTCAGGTCGAACACGGTTTTGAGCAGGGTGTGTACGCGGGTTCCGGGCAGTTCAGGATCGAACTGCGCAAGGTTGTGCAGACTGTTGAACGCATAGAACCGCGCCAGATCCACGGCTTGCATGAGCATTTGCGCCTTGCGCGGGTGCTTGCGGCGGATCTCCTGCATGCCCTGGGCTTCGATGTCCAACACCTCGCGGCGTTCGCGCTCATTGCTGTAGCGGTTGTGCAGTTTGGACACGGCCTTGCCGTAATGCACCGTGTAGCAATCGGGGTCGATCACCAGCCGGTCACCGCGGCTGACCAGTCTGGGGCCGCGCAATGCGTTGTCAGCCAGCTGCCATTGGCTGTTGTGGTCCTTGACCACGCGATAGACCTTGCCGGCGACAGCGGCAAATGTGCGGTTGTCCGAGTAACGCACATAGGTGCCGTCCTTCGCGTTGCGGGTCAGGTCCTTGAGGGCCACCGCCGTTGTTTCGAAGACCTGCAATTGCGTGCGCCATGGCGAAGTCAGGCGGGTCTGCGCCCAGTTGCTCACCTCGACCGGCAGGGTGGCGCTGTCCAGCGCTGGCACGACCGCGGGGGGCACTGGCGCCTGTGGCAGCAGCACCACTTCAAGCAGCTGCATGGCGCCGTCGATAAACCCCTTCAACGCACGTCGCCAATGCTGGTTCTGCAGCGCTTCGGCAGACGCCTTGAAACTTTCGTAGGCCGGCCAGAGCAGCGGCACGTAGGCGAGTTTGCCGGGCAAAGGTGCGGGCACCTGGCGAATGTCGGCGGCGCAGAGGGTTTTCGCCGCTTCCCAGTCGGCCTGGGCCTCGCTTCTGGCCTGGCTGCCAAGCATTTGCCTGAGCAGCTCGGTGTTGTCCGTGAACAGGTGCTCCAGGCAGTTGCCGGTGATCGAGTTGTCGACCAGGCGAATTTCGCTGATCTGGCCAAGACTGGCCTGGAACAGGCCGCGAAATACCGCCTGCTGGGCCTGAGGCAGGCGCCGAATCAGCAGGTCTTGCAGATCCCCGGGGGTGTTCAACGCGGCGATCAGCGCGGCGTCATCGGCAAATTCGCGAAACATCGGCTGCGCGTACGGCGTGAAGAGTATTCGCGGCGCCTTCGCGGCTGTGCGCTTGATCAGATACATGCCCTGAACGCCGATTGCCGCGGCACCGGCGGTTTTGACCAGCGTCAGCGGCGACACAGTTGCGTCTGCGCCGGCCAGCGTGGCGCGGGCCGTGGCGTCAGGCATGTCGAACACCTGGCAGAGGCTGTCGAAGGCTCGCTCGGACAACTGCTGTTGCAACTGCATGGCGTGGGCGTGTTGCAGCAGTTGCCACGGCAGTTGCCGGACAAAACGCTGTTTGCGTGCCAGGCCTTCGGTGTCGACCGCCGTCAGGGCCTGCGTCACTTTGCCGGCGTAGGTGTCGCTGATCGCCAGTGCCGCCAACAGTTGCCGGACGGCTGCCGGGTCGAGGTTTTTCGGCAAGGCCTGGTGGGTCTTCGAACCAACCGTGAAACCACTGCCCTGGGCGACATTGACGTGGTTCAGAGCAAATTCGACCAGGTTGCAGGCGGGGCCGGCCAGACTCAGGTTCGGCGTGATTTCGATCTGCCACGGGTCCAGTGCGCTGTCGGGGAAACGCTTGTCGAGCAGGCTTTTCAGCGTCTGCGCGACGTGGCTCGACAGCGTCGGGATGCCGTCGAGGTAATCCTTGTCGTCCGCCACGCTGTGCCGCCATTGTTCCAGCAGCTCGACATGCCGCTGCTGTTCCGCCGCCGAGGCCATGCTCAGCCAGGCCGGCAGCGATTGCTGGCGGCTGATGGCCCGGGCATGGTCAGCGGCCAGGTGCAGATTGGTGACGATGGGCGTGTCGAGTTGCGCAAGCAGGGCTTTTTTTTGCCGTGACGGTTCATTGATTCGCGCGCGTATCTGTGCGCAGCGCGCCATGAAGTGCTCGATGGCCGATTGCGCGCGGTGCAGTAACAGGTGGTCGCGGATCAGGTTCCAGTGGCCCAGGGTGTAGCGCTGGTGGAACGGCTGTTGATCCGCCGAGAGATTTTCCAGCAGACCCAGGCGTTGCACCGGGTCCTGCAGGCGTTGATCGAGCACGCGCCGCGCCGTCAGCACGGTGTCGAACAGCTCCAGGCCCAGGGCCGGCGTCCACAGGATCGCGCACCCGGAGTTCTCGGCATCGAGGCCGCCGCGCTCGGTCATCAGCACGCAATAAGCCAGCGGCAGCAGCGTGCGTGCGTTCGGCGCAGTCAGCGTCAGCGAGTAAGCATCGGGGCGGAAGCCCTTGACGGCAAGACGCTCCTCGCGCAGCGGACGATCGGCGTCGAAGACCGCCTCGACAATCGCCGCCGCTGTTTCGGGCAGGCTGCCAGTGAGCGCGCGCAACCGCGCTTCGCCGCGGACGCCGACAAACAGCGCATGGGCCAGGTGGTTTTTCATGTTTTCCAGGTAACTGCGCTGGGCTTTGGCCGAGCTCAGCGGCTGGGCGTTGAACTCGGCACTGATCGGCGCCTCGACACCGCTGAACGTCTTGATCGCCGCGCTGGCCTTGTCGCTCAGCACCAGTGACGGCTGCTGGCTGCCGGTGAACGCCGGGCTGGTACTCCAGCGCCCGGCCACTTCCAGCGCCAGCAGCCGCTGGTGCAGCATGGCGCGGATGTCCAGCGCCTTGTCGAACAGCGCATGCAGTTCCACCGCGCCATCGCTGTGACGAAACACTTGCAGGGCGTACTCGATGTTCTGCCGCTGCTTGGTGAGGATGGCGTCGAACAGTGTCTGGAATACCTCGCCGGTGATTCGCGCGCCTGAGACCTGCGGTTGATCGAAGCCGAGAAAGCGCCGGCGTTCCTCGAGGTTGAGCAGCGCATACAGCTCATCCTCGTGACCGGGTGCGGCGAATTTTGCCTGCAAGGTCGCCTTGAGATCGGCGTAGTCGGCGAGCATCTGCAGGCCATGGACCGGCGTGTAGAGACAGGCGTACGGGGCGCCGAGCATCAGCGAACCGGCGAGTTCGACGTAGTTCGGCGCGTACTCCCAGAGCCGCACGGATTCGACGACCTGCCCCGACGCAGCGTCGTTGGTGGGGCGTAGCAGTTGGAACAGTTCGGCAAACTGCTCGGCATCGAGCACAGCGGCGTCGCGCTTGAGCAACAGCTCGGTGCGCAACTGATCCTCGAGTACTTGGCGAAACAGGCTGCGGCGCGGCATGCCAAGGCCGGCGGCGGCCTGCCAGTAGCGCTCGAGTTGGTCGAACAGCAACGTCGGCAGTTGGCCGGAAACACTGACCAGCGTCTGTTCCCAATGCTGTTGATCCTCGGGTTTCGGCGCGCGGCCGGGGTTGGAAAACTCACGTCGACGCTCGTCCGGCCAGCGTTGATGGCGGTAATGCAGCAACACCGCTTCGCTCAGGCTCAGGTGCTCGAGGGTCTGCCGGCCGCGACTGTTGTGTTGACTGGTGCGCGGATGAAAGGTCACCCGGGTATGGCGTTGTTGCACTTTGGCAAACATCGGTTCGAGGCGTTCGGCCAGCACGCTGTCGAGCAGCGCAGTGAGGGTCGGCAACTGTTTGAGCTCATCACACAGGGTCTGGGCGTTGAGCAGCAGGGCCGTACGCAAGGACGTTTCACATTCGGCGAAGACATCGCCGGCGATGACCGCGAAGCTCAAGGTGATGCCGTCAGCATCGAGCAGGCGCCTGCGTTGGGCCACGGAGAAAAAGGCCAGCAGGTCGTCCTGCTCATCGGCCTTGTTCAGACGCTCTTCGAGTTTTTCCTGGAGGGCGGCGCGGTCGTCGAACTTCTCGATGCCGGCCAATGGGGTGTAGAGGATTTCGCCCTGGTCATCCGGCGTGGCGCCGAGCACGAAACTGCCCGGCAGTTGCACCGGGATCTGCTTGCCGACGGTCAGCAGGATGCGCTCGGCGCGCATTGCTGGGGTTTGCTGGCTGCGCAGGGTAGCGCTGGCGAGTTTTGCGTGGGCCAGCCAACGAAAGTCCTTTTCGCTCAGGCCATGAAGCGTGCCCAGCGCTTTCCAGCGACCTGGGGCATCGAAGGCCTCGGCGAACAACAGCGGTGGGGTGGGTGCAGACATGTCGAGCCTCGCAGGCCTGGTTGATCGAGGCCTGAGGTTAGGCCGCGTCCGCCCCGCAGCGGTGGTACATAGCTACCGCAGGGTTGACACGCGACAGGTCGGGCGTGGTTAATCGGGGCGCAAGTTGTTCGTACGCTGTTGTTCCCTCCAATAATTATTCTGGAGCTTCAGATGTCTGCGCCTCACGATCATGCCCACACGTCCACGCTGTCAGTCGAAGCGCTGACGCAATTGCTCGAAACGATTTTTCTGCGCCACGGTGTGTCTGCCGAGGCTGCCGGCGTGCTCGCCGCCAACTGCGCCAACGCCGAACGCGACGGTGCGCACAGCCACGGCGTGTTCCGCATGCCCGGCTATGTCTCGACGCTGAACAGCGGCTGGGTCAACGGCAAGGCGCTGCCGCAGGTCGAGGACGTCGCCTCGGGCTTTGTCCGAGTCGATGCCGGTGGCGGTTTCGCCCAGCCGGCGCTGGCGGCGGCGCGGCCGTTGCTGGTGGAAAAGGCGCGCAGCGCCGGGATCGCGGTGTTGGCGATTCGCAATTCCCATCACTTCGCGGCGCTGTGGCCGGATGTCGAACCGTTTGCCGAGGACGGGCTGGTGGCGCTCAGCGTGGTCAACAGCATGACTTGCGTGGTGCCCCACGGCGCCGACCGGCCGCTGTTCGGCACCAACCCGATTGCGTTTGCCGCGCCACGGGCCGGTGGTGCACCGATCGTGTTCGACCTGGCCACCAGTGCCATCGCCCACGGCGACGTGCAGATCGCTGCACGCCAAGGCGAAAAACTCCCGTCAGGAATGGGCGTCGACAGCCTCGGGCAACCGACCTGCGATCCCAAGGCGATTCTCGAGGGCGGCGCACTGCTGCCGTTTGGCGGGCACAAGGGCTCGGCGTTGTCGATGATGGTCGAGTTGCTGGCGGCGGCGCTGACCGGCGGGCATTTCTCCTTCGAATTCGACTGGAAGAATCATCCGGGCGCGAAAACCCCGTGGACCGGGCAATTGCTGATTGTCATCGACCCGAGCAAAGCCGCGGGGCAGCCCTTCGCCGAGCGCAGCCAGGAGTTGGTGCGGCAGATGCACGGCGTCGGCCTCAAGCGCCTGCCGGGTGATCGCCGCCACTTGCAGCGTGCCCGTTCGCTGGCCGAAGGCATTGCGCTGGACGCGCAAACCCTGGCACAGCTGCGCGAACTGGCCGGTCACTAAAAAATACAGGCATTAAAAAAGGCGAGCCGCGGGGCTCGCCTTTTTTTATTGCCGCAGGTTCAGCGACGACCCAGCAGCAACCCGACGACCAGACCGAAACCGGCGGAAATCGCCACGGTCTGCCATGGGTGGCCACCGATGTAGCTTTCGGTGGCTTCAACGGCCGGTTTGGTGCGCTCGCGCACATTGGAAACCGAGTCCAGGGCCTGCTGCAGTTTCAGGGCGATTTGCCCGCGCAGGGACTCCGCTTCCTCGCCGACCAGCGAGGCACTGCTCTTGAGCAGTTTGTCCGACTCTTCGATCAGAGCCTGAAGTTCGCTGAAGGCCTGATCCTTGATTTGGTCTTGGGCGGCTTGCATGGCGGTTTTCCGGGCCATTGGGTGACTCCTTGCAGGTGAATGGACAGTGAACAATGGAGTGTGGCGCCGTGGAAAAAGTTGCAGCGATTTTTCTTCCCGAGAGAAATCCACCGCGGGAGATTTCCTTACAGCGTGTAAGATGTCGCCTATTTTCACGCAACAGGTAATTCCCCATGAGTTTCAATCTGGCCGACAAATCCCTCGCAGAGCGCGCCGCGCTGGAAGACGAGAAATCCCGTCTGTTCGAACTCTGGCAAAACAACCTGGGCAAAGCCAAGGGCGAAGCCGCACGGTTGTTTGGCGAGCGCGCCAAGCGCAAGGGCAAATGGGCCGAGTGGGTCCGCGCGGAACTGGACGGCATGTCGCCGCCGGAATTCGCCAACATGGTCCGCAGTGAGGTCAACCGGCTGATGGCGGCCAACAAGTAAGGCGCCTTCAAGCCCCGGCGAAACTGGCGGCGATCGCCTCGCGCACCTTCAACAGCAGCGGATCGATCTGGCTGCTGGTGCGCCAGCCCAGTTCCACCGGGTAGCGGGGCAGATCCAGCGGGCAGGGCAGCAGCACCAGGCCGCTGAGCCCGGCGATGGCTTCGGCGGCGTGGGTCGGAATGGTCGCTACCGCCGCACTGCCCTTGAGCAGATGCGGCAGGGCGGCGAAATGCGTGGTCGAGGCACACACCCGGCGACTGCGTCCGACGGCCGCCAGGCCTTCGTCGGTGATGCCGATGAAACCACCCGACGACACCAGAATGTGTTCGCGGGCGACAAATTCTTCCAGACTGATCCGCTGCTGCCCGGGCGCCAGACTTGCCGGGTCCACCAGGCACGCGTAACCCCCTTCACCCAGCACCTGACGGCTGAGCAGCCGCTCGGCAAAGCCGCCGGCGGTAATCGCCAGGTCGATGCTGCGCTCCATCAGGGCGCTGGCGACGATCTGGCTGTGAGTCTGGCGGAAGATCAGCCGCAGTTTCGGCGCGCTGCAGGCGATCTGCTCGATCAGCCGGCGGCCGTAGGCGATCTCGAAATCATCCGACAAGCCGACAGTGACCGAACGGCCTTCGTACTGGTTGGCGGCCGGATCGACCATGGCCAGGCTCTGTCGGCACTTGTTCAGCGCGTCGCTGACCACCGGTTTCAGTTGATTGGCCTTGAGCGTCGCTGCCAGACCGCGCCCGGTGCGCACGAACAATTGATCGCCATACACCTCGCGCAGCCGGCGCAAGGCCGCACTGACCGCCGACTGTGTAACCCCCAGGCGCAACGCCGCGCGGCTGGCACTGGACTCTTCATGCAGGGCTTCGAAAACTTTCAGCAGGTTGAGATCGACGTTTACGATATTCATTTGGCTCATATCATTCAGCAGTGAATCGGGCTTTATTCATGATCCCGTGGCGCCGGAGAATGGGCAACACCTGAATCAGCTGGAGTGAATGTCATGCCCAAATCCGTTGTTGCCGCCCTGCAGATCGGCGCCTTGCCCGGTGGCAAGGGTGAAACCCTGGAACAGATCCTGAGCTGGGAAGCGGCGATCATCGAGTCCGGCGCCGCACTGGTCGTGATGCCTGAAGCGGTGCTTGGCGGTTATCCCAAGGGCGAGGGCTTCGGCACGCAGTTGGGCTACCGACTGCCCGAGGGGCGCGAGGCCTACGCGCGTTACTTCGCCAATGCGATCGATGTGCCGGGCGCCGAAACCGAAGCGCTGGCCGGATTGTCGGCCCGCACCGGGGCCAATCTGGTCATCGGGGTGATCGAGCGCGCCGGCAGCACCTTGTATTGCACTGCGTTGTATTTCGATCCGCAGGCCGGGTTGATCGCCAAGCATCGCAAACTGATGCCAACCGGCACCGAACGGCTGATCTGGGGCAAGGGCGACGGCTCGACGTTGCCGGTGCTGGATACGCAGGTGGGCAAGCTCGGCGCCGTGGTGTGCTGGGAAAACATGATGCCGTTGCTGCGCACGGCGATGTACGCCAAGGGTATTGAAGTGTGGTGTGCACCGACCGTGGATGAACGCGAGATGTGGCAGGTGAGCATGCGCCATATCGCGCATGAAGGCCGTTGCTTTGTGGTCAGTGCCTGCCAGGTCCAGGCCTCGCCGAATGAGTTGGGCATCGAGGTGGCCAACTGGCCGGCGGATCGCCCGCTGATTGCCGGCGGCAGTGTCATCGTCGGCCCGATGGGCGATGTGCTGGCCGGGCCGCTGCGCGGTGGCGCCGGGCTGCTGACTGCGCAGATCGACACCGCTGAACTGGTGCGCGCGCGTTACGACTACGATGTGGTCGGCCACTACGCGCGCCCGGACGTGTTCGAACTGAGCGTGGACGAACGGGCCAAACCCGGCGTGCGCTTCACTGTTTAAACCGCTGGTGCCGCCGCCGGCGGCGATTGCAAGAATCGCAGCCGGCAGCGGCGCTGGCACTTGTGCCGACGGGTCATGACTGCTGCTGCAGCCATTCCTCACGGGTGATTTCCCACAGCTCGCGGGGGAAGCGCCCGCCGACGAAATCGTCTTCGTCGGTGCCGATCAAGCGCATGCCGGTGCGTTCGGAGATTCTGCGCGAACCGATGTTCGGCGCCGCTTTCGGTACGCGCATCAGCGGTCGGCCAAGGGTTTCGAACCAGTAGCGCGTTACTGCTGCGCAGGCCTCGGTCATCAGGCCCTGGCCCTGCGCGGCGGGTGCCAGCCAGAAACCACGGTGATTGTCGGCCTGATCCATCAGGCTGATATTGCCGAGCAACTGCTCTGGCGCCGACTGCAGACGGATCGTCCAGTGCCATTCCTCTCCGCGGGCAATGGCGGGCAGGGCGATGTCGCGCAGGTAGCTGAGCGCCCCATCCTCCGGATACGGCCAGGGCACGGCAGCGTTGAGGTAGCGCACCACTTGCCAGTGTGCGAACTGCTGCTGGATCGCCTCGGCGTCAGCCAGTTGCAGGGGGCGCAGGATCAGCCGTTCGGTGTACAGGGTCGGGGTGTCTTCCATGGCGGCATCGCTCCTTCGATCAAGCATTGAACGACGCAGGCTACCCCATCTCTACCAGGTCGCGGCAGTGGATTTTGGCAGGCTCAGTTTGCCGCTGTCCTGAAAGCGCATGGTGCCGAACACACCGCCGGCGAGTTTGCCGCGCAGGACGTAGGGCAGGTTGTCGAGGGTTTGCGTCTGACTCAGGCCCAGAGTCTGGCGCAGCACCGAGAATGCGGAAATGCTCACGGGCACGCTGACAATGGTTTCCGAGAATCGCGGGATCGAGCCGCGCTGATCGCTGACGCCCGACGCCAGGGAATGGCCATTGACGTCAAGGTCGAGGGCAATGCCGTTGTACTCGATCGCTGTTTCGTTGGGGTTCTGCACCCGCAACTTGATGGCGAAACGCACTTCCAGGTCCTGGCTCGGCAGCGGTTCGAGACCGACGACATTGATGTTCACCGGATCACGGTTGGGAAACAACGCGCAGGCGCTGAGGGAGAGCAACAGCAAGGAGAGGATGACGGCTTGGATTCGGCGCATGATGGTCTCGACAAAAAAGGGCTGAACCGCTACCGGTTCAGCCCTTTGTGGCAGGACGCGGACAGGTTCAGCGGTTCAACTGTGCGACCGCAGCAGGCGTCGCGGGTTCAGCCTTGGCCGGGATTTCCGGGTTTTCCATGACTTGCAGAATAGAAGCTTCCGGGTCGAAGTCGTCTTCTTCCAGTTCGATGAATTCTTCCGGGAGAAAGATGTTCAGCACGATCGCACACAATGCGCCGACGGTGATCGGCGATTCGAAAATGTTGCGCAGCGCCTGCGGCAGTTCCCGCAGCACTTCCGGCACGGCGGCGATACCCAGGCCCATGCCTAGGGAAATCGCCACGATGAGCATGTTGCGCCGGTGCAGGCCGGCCTCGGCGAGGATCTTGATTCCGGCCACGGCCACGGTGCCGAACATCACCAGTTCGGCGCCGCCGAGCACCGGTTTGGGCATCAATTGCAACACCGCACCAATCATCGGGAACAAGCCGAGCAGGACCAGCAGGCCGGCGATGAAGAACGCCACGTAGCGACTGGCCACGCCGGTCAACTGAATCACCCCGTTGTTCTGCGCGAAGGTCACCATGGGCATGCTGTTGAAGACGGCGGCCATGGCCGAATTGAGGCCGTCGGCCAGCAGCCCGGACTTGATCCGGCGGATATACAGCGGGCCTTTGACCGGCTGGCGGGAAATCATCGAGTTGGCGGTCAGGTCACCGGCGGCTTCCAGCGGCGACACCAGGAAGATCACCGCCACCGGTACGAAGGCCACCCAGTCGAAGTTGAAACCGTACTTGAACGGCACCGGCACGCTGAACACCGGCACGGTCGGCAGGTTGGCGAAATCCACCTGGCCCATCAGCCACGCCACCAGGTAGCCGATGGTCAGGCCGATGACGATGGCGCCGAGGCGCAGGAACGGCACGTCGACCCGGTTCAGCACGACGATGGTGCCCAGCACCAGCGCCGCGAGGAACACATGGCTGGCCGCGCCCAGGTCCGGCGCGCCGAAGCCGCCGGCGATGTCGGTCATCGCCACTTTGATCAACGACAGGCCCATGAGGGTGATGATGGTGCCGGTCACCACCGGGGTAATCAGCATGCGCAGTTTGCCGATGAACTGACTGAGCACCACCTCGATGAACGCCGCGAAGAAGCACACGCCGAAGATCGTCGAGAGGATTTCATCGGTGCCGCCGCCACGCGCCTTGACCATGAAGCCGGCGCTGAGAATCACGCTGATAAAGGAAAAACTGGTGCCTTGCAGGCACAGCAGCCCGGAGCCGATCGGGCCGAAGCGTCGCGCCTGGACGAAGGTGCCAAGGCCGGAGACGAACAGCGCCATGCTGATCAGGTAGGGAATTTCGCTGTGCAGGCCGAGGGCGCCGCCCATGATCAGGGTCGGGGTGATGATCCCGACGAAGCTGGCCAGCACGTGTTGCAGCGCCGCAAACACCGTGGCGGTGAAGTGCGGGCGGTCG
The DNA here is from genome assembly GCF_030209175.1 of Pseudomonas sp. efr-133-TYG-5. Classification (GTDB taxonomy): domain Bacteria; phylum Pseudomonadota; class Gammaproteobacteria; order Pseudomonadales; family Pseudomonadaceae; genus Aquipseudomonas. The sequence goes on from NZ_JARVSM010000001.1 coordinate 355,778, forward strand.
TTGAGGCCGTAGATCAGGTCGTTGTTGCGCGGGGCTTTTTCAGAGACGGTCATGGTGGTGTGCGCGCCGCAATGCGCGGCCGGTCAGAAAATGGAGGCGCAGGATGCCGGAAGAGGGCGGCGAGGGCAACGCAATAAAACTGCCTGAAAGGTCAGCTTTTATTGGGCGCGGCACAGATCGCGGCTCGCGACTGGCTGCCATCTTCCGTGCCGATGAAGCCGGCTCTGGCGCCGCTGCGAGCGTTTCCGGGCTCAGGCGAACGCCGCGAGAAGATCCTCCTCGAACGCCTTTTGCGCATCGCCCGGCACCTGCGCCCGGTGCCGGGCCAGGTGAAACGCCACCTCGAAACTCAGCTCGCCCGCGCGCAACGGCCGCAGGAGGCCCTGGTCCTGCCAGCTGCGCGCGTAGTGATCCGGCAGATATCCAACGTGCCTGCCGGACAGAATGAACGTCAGCGTACCCTCGACCTGTTCCGCACGCGCCGAGCAGAGCTTGCCCTGGAACGGTTCGTCGCTGCGCAGGAAACGGTACGGGTGATCGACCCGGTCGCAGGCCTGCAGTGCGGCGTCATCGGGTTCCTGCACAAGAAACAGAGGATGGCCGGGGGCGCAATACAGATGCTGGGTTTCGCTGAACAACTGGCGGTAATCGAATGCACGCTGCGCCAGTGAGAAGTAACCGATGGCCAGGTCCAGCCGTTGTTGCAACAGCAGGCGTTCCATCTCGCCGGGCATGGCGCTGATCAGCTCGATGCGCACCGACTCGTCGCGCTCGCGAAAGCGCCGGATGGCCGCGGCCACCCGTTGCAGCACCGAGCGGTCGACGGCTTCCGACACGCCCAGGCGCACCTCGCCGATCAAGCGCCCGGCGACACCGTTGGACTGATGGCGAAAGGTTTCGATGGATTCGAACAGGCTGCGAATCGCGATCAGCAGTTGCTCGCCCTTGGGCGTGACACTGAAACCACCCTTGCCGCGGCTGCACAGGCGGTAGCCGAGGCGGGTTTCCAATCGGGCCATCTGCTGGCTGATGCTCGACTGGCTCAAGCCCAATTCGCCTTGGGCGGCACTGAAGCCGCCGCACTCGACCACCCGGACAAACAGGCGCAGCAGCTGCAGATCGATGTCGTGGAGCTGGCCGAGCATCACATTACTCCAGAGTAAAGTCAGGTTAATTGACTTGATATTTTTGCAATGTATCCGACGGCGCATCCTGCCACCACTTCCTTCGGTCAGGTGTTCGTCATGGCTCCCTCGTTCAAGCTGTGTTTGCCCGCGCTGTTGCTGTCCGTGTCCATTGTCGCCCAGGCCGAGGACAAGACCCTCAACCTCTACAGCTGGGCCGATTACATTGCCCCGGACACCTTGCAACGCTTCGAGAAAGAAAGCGGCATCCACGTGCGCTACGACACATTCGATACGTCCGAGGTGCTGGAAACCAAGTTGCTCACCGGCGGCAGCGGTTATGACGTGGTGGTGCCGTCCTCGAGCGTGCTGGCCCGAGGCCTGGCCGCTGGAGCGCTGCAAGAAATCCCCCATGCCGGGCTCAAGGGCTACGTCAATCTCGACCCGGATCTGCTGGAAAAACTCGCCGCAGTCGACCCCGGCAACCGCTATGGCGTGCCGTATACCTGGGGCACGCTGGGGCTAGGCATGAACGTCGAAGCGGTCAAACAGCGGCTGCCGGATGTGCCGCTGAACAGCCTCGATCTGCTGTTCAAGCCTGAATACGCCAGCAAGCTCAAGGATTGCGGGATCGCCATTCTCGATTCGCCGCAGGAAGTGATAGGCCTCGCGCTGCACTATCTCGGTAAAGATCCCTACAGCACTGACAAGACCGATCTGGCCACCGCCGAAGCCTTGTTGCAGAAGTTGCAGCCGTCAGTGCTGTACGTCGCCACCGGCCGGCAGATCAGTGACCTGGCCAACGGCAGCGTGTGCCTGGCACTGACCTACAACGGTGACGCGAGCATGGCCGCCGATCAGGCACGCAAGGCCAACAAGCCGTTCGAAGTGGCCTATCGCATTCCGCGGGAAGGCACGCTGGTGTGGCAGGACAACCTGGCGATTCCCAAGGACGCTCCCCATCCGCAAGCCGCGCGGGCGTTCATCGAGTTCATGCTGCGCCCCGAGTCCGTGGCGACGCTGACCAACACGCTGTTCTTCGCCAGCGCCAACCAGGCCGCCACGCCGCTGGTGGATGAAGCGTTGCGCAACGATCCGGACATCTACCCGAAACCCGAAGTGCGCGAACGGCTGTACGCCGACCACAGCATGAGCCTCAAGGACATGCGCCAGCGCACTCGCCTGTGGACCACGTTCCGTAGCCATCAATAACGACAAGGAAACCCATCGATGGACGTGCCAATGCAAAACGACCAGGCCCTGACCCGCGACAGCCTCTACGGCACTGCTGCCGAAAGCACCTACGCCGGGATCACCAGTTTCATGCGCCGACGCTATAGCCGCGACTTGCGCGGTGTCGACGTGGCGGTCAGCGGTGTACCGTTCGACACCGCCACCAGCAACCGTCCGGGTGCCCGTTTCGGGCCACGGGGGATCCGCGCGGCGTCCACCGGGATTGCCTGGGAACGCCACTGGCCGTGGACGTTCGATCCCTTCGATCATCTGGCGGTGATCGACTACGGCGATTGCGACTTCGACTACGGCTCGCCGCACACCATCCCGGAAAGCATCGAGGCCCACGCCGAGCACATCCTCGGTTCCGGCAGCGCCATGCTCACCTTCGGCGGCGATCACTTCATCAGCTACCCGCTGCTCAAAGCGCATGCCCGCCAGCACGGCACGCTGGCGCTGATCCACTTCGACGCCCACAGCGACACCTGGCCGGACGAGGGCGGCAAGCGGGTCGATCACGGCACCATGTTCTGGCACGCGGCGCGGGAAGGGCTGGTCGATCCAGCGCGCTCGGTGCAGATCGGCCTGCGCACCACCAACGACGATCACCAGGGTTTCCAGGTGCTCGACGCGCGGCAAGTGCATCGGCGCGGCTGTGAGGCGATTGTCGAGGCGATCCGCGCCCGGGTCGGCGATCACCCGGTGTACCTGACCTTTGATATCGACTGCCTCGATCCCGCTTTTGCGCCGGGTACGGGCACGCCGGTGTGCGGTGGCCTGAGCACGCTGCAGGCGCTGGAAATCCTCGGCGGCCTGCGCGGGATCAACCTGGTCGGCATGGACGTGGTGGAAGTCGCACCGGCCTATGACCATGCGGACGTGACGTCCCTGGCGGCGGCGACCCTGGCCATGGAGATGCTCTGCCTGTACGCGGCGAGGCACAAAGTCGACGCATGATCCCCCTCTGAGCCTGGTGAACGCTCCTGACAGTTTCTGACACCAGGCTCTGCTAAGCTCCGGCCAATTTTCTGCCCAGAGCCACACACCGTGTCGCGAACCACTCGTCTGTTGACCCTGCTGCAAGTGCTGCGTGGCAAGAAGCGCCCGGTGACCGCCGCGACGCTGGCCTCTGAGCTGGACATCTCCGAACGTACCCTCTATCGCGACATCGCCGAACTGACCGCCCTCGGGGCGCCGATCCATGGCGAGGCGGGCATCGGTTACGTGTTGCGCAGTGGTCTGTTTTTGCCGCCACTGATGCTCAACGCCGACGAAACCGAAGCCATCGTGCTGGGTTTGCGTTATGTCGATCAGCGCGGCGACGAGGTGCTGAGCAAGGCTGCTGCCGATGCGCTGGCGAAAATTGCCGCGGTGCTCGATCCGCAGGCCCAGGAAGCACTGCGCAATCCAACGGTGATGCCCGGGCCGCCGGGTTACGGTTTTCCGCAAAATGCGGTGCCATTGAGCGTTTTCCGTCATGCGATCCGCGATCAGGCCAAGCTGCACATCGATTACGCCGACGCGCAACAGGTCCGGAGCCAGCGCTTGATCTGGCCCCTGGCGCTGGGTTTTCTCAACGAGGTGCGGATCATCGTCGCGTGGTGTGAATTGCGCGGCGCCTATCGCACCTTTCGCACCGACCGGATTGCCGCCGCCAGTGCACAGGGCCAGCGCTATCCGGGGCGTCGCAGCGACCTGTTGCGCACCTGGCAGCGGCAGATGCAACTGGACGAAAACGGGCGTTTCACTCCTGACAAGAACTGACACAGGGCTGTTCTAGGATGGCGACAGAACCCGAAAAAAGGAGCTGTACTCATGTTTCATCCCACCTCGATACTCGCCCCGGCCATCGTTGAGTACATCAACGCCGCCAATGCTCGCGATACGTCCCGGGTCGGCAGTTTTTTTGCCGAGGATGCCCATGTGTTCGATGAAGGCCATCATCAGGTCGGCCCGCAAGCCATTGCCGACTGGATGCAAGACACCGCCCAGCGCTATCAGCCGCGGGTCGAAGTGCTGGGCGTCCAGCAGCGCACCGGCAAAGTGCTGGTGCAGGGGCTGATTTCCGGGACGTTTCCCGGCAGCCCGCTGCAGCTTCGCTATACGTTCCGCCTCAACGAACAGGGCAAAATCGCGCGCCTGGATATTTCCCTGTAGCCATCGTGGCATACTGCCGCGCATGACTTTCGACTCCCCTTTGAGCGCCTGGCAACATGCCGTCGAGCACAAGGGCTTCATCCAGGATGAAGCCCAGGAGCACGCGGTGTGGGCCTTGCAGAAATGCCACGAAGCCTTGCACGCCGGTGCCCGTTCGGTCACCGGCGTGTATTTGTGGGGCCCGGTCGGGCGCGGCAAGACCTGGCTGATGGATCAGTTCTACCAGAGCCTGCGGGTGCCGGCCCGGCGTCAGCACTTTCATCACTTCATGGGCTGGGTGCACCAGCGTTCGTTCCAGTTGACCGGCATCGCCGATCCGCTGCGGGCACTGGCCCGGGAGCTGGCTGCCGAGGTGCGGGTGCTGTGCTTCGACGAGTTGTTCGTCAATGACATCGGCGACGCGATCATTCTCGGCCGGTTGTTCCAGGTGATGTTCGACGAGGGCGTGGTGGTGGTCTGCACCTCCAATCTGCCGCCGGATCAGCTGTATGCCGACGGCTTCAACCGTGACCGCTTCCTGCCGGCGATTGCCGCGATCAACCAGCACATGCAAGTGGTTGCAGTGAACGGGGCCGAGGATCATCGCCTGCATCCTGGCGCCATCGAGCAGCGTTACTGGGTCGCAGTTGCGGGGCAGGTTAGCGCGCTCGGCCAGGTTTTCGATGCGTTGGCCGCCGGGCAAACCGTCAGTACCGAACCGGTGCCGGTCGGTTACCGCGCCTTGAACGTGGTGCAGGCCAGCGATTCGGTGCTTTGGTGCCGCTACGCCGATCTCTGCGAGCAGCCCTTCGCCGCCATGGATTTCATCGCGCTGTGCGACACCTACCGGGCTATCCTGTTGAGCGAGGTGCCGAACCTCAGCGCCCGCAAGCGCGAAGGGCGGATCGCCCGCGGCACCGAGGATGGCGCCGAGCGCGTGGTGGCCGGCGACCGCGAGCTGCCGCAATTGTCGGTGCACGATGACGGCGTGCGCCGCTTCATCGCGCTGGTCGACGAGTGCTACGACCGCAAGGTGCCGCTGTACATCGAGGCGCAAGTGCCGATGGCGGCGCTGTACACCGAGGGCTACCTGGAATTTCCGTTCCGCCGCACGCTCAGCCGTTTGCAGGAGATGCAGTTGCAACGCTTTGCCGAGACCTGAAGCTAGGAGGGCGCCACATGACCCAGCCGCTGTCCCATCATCTGCTGACCATGGCCTATCAGAATGCCTGGGCCAACCATCGTCTGGCCAAGGCCTGGACTCAGCTCGACGCTGCTGATCTGGCCGCGCCGCGGGTGAGTTTCTTTCCCAGTATCCGCCTGACGCTCAATCACATCCTCACCTGCGACTGGTTCTACGTCGATGCGCTGGAGCGCGAATTACGTGGAGCGGAACCGCATCCCGATTGCTACGTGTTCTTCAATGCCGACGAACCCTTCACCGAGGCGCAGGCTCTGCGCAATGAACAGGCGCAGGTCGACCGCCGTTTGATCGCCTACTGCGAGCAACTGCGCGATGCCGATCTGGGGCGCATCGTCACCATTGCCCGCGACACGCCGCAGCACGACAGCCGCCTGCGGATGATTTCGCACCTGTTCGAACACCAGATCCATCATCGCGGCCAGGTGCACGCCATGCTCAGCGACACGTCGGTGCAGCCACCGCAACTGGACGAATTTTTCTGCGTCGGCGAGGCCGGATTGCGCGCGGCGGACTTCGCCGAGCTGGGCTGGACCGAGGAGCTGATCTGGGGCCATTGAGATGTCCCGGTTGTGGCCAAGGCCTGCCGCGCGCTAAGGTCGCCGAGCCTATCAGCGCGTATCAGGCGCGCCGGGGCTCAGTGCGATCGAGGAAGGAAATGGATTCCGCAGAAATTCTTGTGCTTCAAGCCAGTTACACCAACCCGGTGCATGCCGAGGCCATCGCTGTCGTGCTCAATCATTACGCCGAAGACCCGATGGGTGGCGGCCATCCCATTGCACCGGAACTCTTGCAGCAACTGCCCGCCGAACTGGCCAAGCGGCCCCACGCGTTCAGTGTCCTGGCGTTTGTCGGTGGTGAGCCGGCGGGGCTGGTGAACTGCTTTGAAGGATTTTCCACGTTTGCCTGCAAGCCGCTGGTCAACGTGCACGACGTGTCGGTGGTGACGAAGTTTCGCGGTCTGGGGTTGAGTCAGCAAATGCTGTGCAAGGTCGAGGAAATTGCCCGCCAGCGCGGTTGCTGCAAGGTCACTCTGGAAGTGCTCGAAGGCAACGCCGTGGCGCAGAACGCCTACGCCAAATTCGGCTTCGCGCCGGGCATGTTCGACCCCAATCACGGGCGCATGCTGTTCTGGATCAAGGATCTGCAGGCATAAAAAAAGGCGCCCGAGGAGGGCGCCCAACTGTCATCTGCGACGCCGGAGCGGGTCGTCGCAGGTCCATCGGTGTCAGGGACGGTAGGACTCTGTCACTTGTGCCGTCTGGTCTTCGGGAATCTGCAGCTCCCGGGACTTTGCGTCCGCCTGTTGCTGGCTTTGGCTATCGTGAACCGGAAAGGTTTTCCAGTAATGTTGCATGCGCTCGGCACCGCCTTCGGCGAATGCGCTGGCGGATGCAAGCGTGAGTAGACCGGCAAGGATTGCAGTGGTGGTTTTCATGGTGCCTCCTACGAAAAATGTCGGAGCCGTTCGTCCATGAAGCTGGTCCTCGGGGCGCAGTGTCCGTCGAGGGCATTAACAAGAAGTTAACGCTCGTTCAGTTTAGGTTTTACCGGGTGTTTCCACGGCGCATCGGACGAACGCTGCACGCGTGAATCACGCGCGCAGGTCGTGAGGGAAGGGCGTCAGAGTTTCCAGTCCAGGCTCAGCGTGACGGTACGAGGATCGCCCCAGAACACGCCGTTGTAGAAACCGACGTTGTCGTAATATTTCTTGTCGAACAGGTTGTCGACGTTGAGGGACGCCGACAGGTGTTTGTCGAACTCGTAACGCGACATCAGCTTGACCACCGTGTAGGCGTCCTGACTGATCCGCGCACGCTCGGTGATGATTCGGCCATTGGCGCCGCGTCCGACCGGACGGTTGGAGTTGCCGTAGACATCGCTCTGCCAGTTCACCGCGCCGCCCACGGTCAGGGCATTCCAGTTGCCGGGCAGGCGATAGGCCGTGGAGAGGCGGAACAGGTTCAGCGGCTGATTGGTGTTGCTGCGCTGTTTCTCGCCATTGACCGAGTGGGTGTAGGTGTAGCCGGCGGTCATGTTCCAGCCGTCGAGGATCTCGCCGGACACCTCGGCTTCGAAACCGTTGACCTTGTTGCCCTTGCCGCCGGACTTGTAGAACTCTTCCTGGGTCACCGGATCCGGCGCAACGGAGTCATCCACTTCGGCCACGTTGTCCTGCTTGCTCCAGAAAACGGCGGTGGCCAGGTTCAGACGCTCGTCCAGCAGGCTGCCCTTGAGCCCGAGTTCATAGTTGCTGCCGACGATCGGTTCGATGAACTTGCGGTTGGCGTCGCGGTAGGTCTGCGGTTTGAAGATGTCGGTGTAGCTGACGTAAACGGTGTACTCGGGCGTCAGGTCATAGAGCAGGCCGGCGTAGGGCGTCCACATGTCGTTGTGCTGCTGGCGGCTGGCATCGACGCTTTGCAGTTGTAGGTTGTCATTGAATGTGTTGTCGGTCTTCGATGCCTTCCAGCTGCCGTAGCGCGCACCGAGCACGGCGTGCAGGTCGTCCGTCAGGGTCAGGCGGGTTGCGAGGTAGCCGGCCTTTTGTTCGGTGCTTTCTTTCGAGCTGTTAAGGCCGGTTACCGTATCCGGGAATTTGGCGATGTCGCCCATGTACTTCCAGTCGCGAATGATGCTGTAGTCGCCGGTAACCGCGCCGTCGACGGTGAAGGGCGAACTGGAGCTGCGTTCGGCTTCGCCATAACCGATCATCATCTGGTGTTCGCGACCCAGCAGCGAATAGGGACCGGACAGGTTGAAGTCGTACGCCTTCATGCGCTGCGGGCCGATCATGTGCGAGGTGTAGGCGGTCATGCCGCTGCGATCGGGTTCGGGAAAACCGGCGCCGGCGTAGTAGACCTTGCCGTCGGTGTCGCTTTTGCGATGGGTATAGGCGGCTTTCAGGTGCCAGTCGCCGGCCAGGCTTTGATCGAGGGTGGCGAACGCGGTCTTGTCGCGCAGTGGCCAGGAGCTCCAGGACGTTGCCATGTTGGTCGAGCGCCCGAGGCTGGCCTTGCTGCCATCGGCATTCCAGTACGGCAAGGTGCCCCACGAGGAGCCTTGCACCTGTTTGTCCTGATAGTCGTAACCGACCGCCAGCACGGTGGAGTCGGTCAGGTCCGCTTCGAGGATGCCGTAGCCGACTTCCCGTTGCAGCGCGTACTTGTCGCGGAACGATCCCTGGTCGCGGTAGGCCAGCACGCTGCGCCCGCGCAGACGGCCGTCGAAGGCCAGCGGGCCACCGACATCGACGTAACTGTAGTAATCGTCATAGCTGCCGCCGCTGGCACCGGCCTGAGCCTGCCATTGTGCGGTCGGGCGTTTGCGCACCATGTTGATGGTCGCCGACGGGTCGCCGGCGCCGGTGGTCAGGCCGGTGGCGCCGCGGACCACTTCGATGCGGTCGTAGATGATGGTGTCCGAATCGGACTTCATGTACTGGAAGGTGTTGAGCATCCCGTCGATCTGGAAATTGTTGATCGAGTAGCCGCGGGACGAATAGCTGACCCGATCCGAGTCGTTGTGCTGCACGACGATGCCGGTGGTCTGGCTCATGGCTTCGGACAATGTACCGAGTTTGAAATCATCCATCTGTTGACGGGTGACGACGGAAACCGACTGCGGGGTTTCCTTGATCGACAGGTTCAAACGCGTAGCCGTGCTCATGGCGCCGGTGGTGTAGGCCTGGGTATTTTCGGTGGTGTTGCCCAGGCCTTGGGCGTTGACGCTGGTCGCGGCCAGCTCGAGTGCCGGCGCAGCGGCGGGCGACGGGTTTTCTGTGTCGGTTTCAGCCAGCAGTTCCGGGCTCAAGGCAACGCTGCACAGGCCGAGGGTGAGGGTCATGGAACGGGTGATGGGCGCGAACATCGCAGCCGACTCCTTGTCTTCGAGGGAAAAATCCGTTGCTTCAAAGACGAGGAGGCGGGAAGCGATTTAGTCGCAAACGAGAAATATTATTGTTTGCGGAATGTGGCAGGCATGAAAAAGGGGCCTGTCCTGGCCCCTTTCCGTTACTGCTGAACCACCTTCGGCGCGGCTTCTGTCGGCTTCTTCGGCTTCATCAAGCTGAAGTCGATCAAGGCCCGCTGTTCGCGTTCGTAGGGGTTGCCGATCATCAGCGGACGCGGCTTGAAGCTGTCGCTGACCAGGCTCTTGCTACGATCCAGTTCGTCGAAACTCAGCCCGGCCATGTCGGCCCAGGTGTGGATCAGGTGCGAGCTGCTGTAGGGGCGGCTCAGATCCGCCGCGAAGTTCCAGTCGTGGGTCTCGCGCCACTTCGGCGAGGCCCAGGCCATGAACGGAATGGTGTACATCGGCGCCGTCGGTTTGTTTTCGTTGCGACCCAGGGTGGTGTGCCCTGCCGAGTCGAACACGTCTTCACCGTGGTCGGACAGGTACAGCAGGAAGCCGTTCGGATCGGCTTTGGCGTAGTCCTTGATCAGGCTCGAGACGACGAAGTCGTTGTACAGCACGGCATTGTCGTAGCTGTTGTAGGTTGGCACCTGGTCGTCACGCACGCCGGCCGGCACGCCGTTGCGATCCTGGAACTTGTCGAAGGTCGGCGGATAGCGGTACTGGTAGCTCATGTGGGTGCCCAGCAGGTGCACGACAATCAGCTTGCGCGGCGCCGCATCGGCCAGGGCCTTGTTGAACGGCTCGATCACGTCGCCATCGTACTGGGCGGCGTTCTGGTTGCGGTTGTTGTTCAGGTACACCTGCTCGTCAGCCTGTTCGGAGAACGTGGTGAGCATGGTGTTGCGCTTGGTCATGGTCTGCTGGTTGGTGATCCAGAAGGTCTTGTAGCCCGCCTGTTTCATCATGCTGACCAGCGACGGCGTGGACAGGTACAGGTCCGGGTTTTCTTCGTCGGCGAAGGTCAGCACCTGCTGCAGCGCTTCGATGGTGTACGGGCGCGGGGTGATGACGTTGTCGAAAATCGCCAGCTGATCCTTGAGCTTGTCCAGCTCCGGCGTGGTCTTGCGCGGGTAGCCGTAGAGGCTCATGCGCTGGCGGTTGGTCGACTCGCCGATGACCAGCACCAGGGTCGCTGGCTGATTGGCGCCGGCGTCCTTGAGGTTATGCAGGGGCGGGATCTTGCTGGCGCTGTGCAGCATGTCCTGCATGTCGCCCAGGGTTTCGAGGTAGCGGTGATAGGCCACGGCCATCTGCCATGGCACGGCTGGCTCGATGCGGGTTTCGAACTTCTCGAAACCGCCGGCGAAGCTGCCGGTGCGCTGGGTCTGCTTGATCAGCGGATAGCCGACCACGGCCAGCAGGATCGCCATCGCAGCCACGAACGCGCGGCCACGGGGCATGTACACCGGGCGCAGGCGTGTCCACAGGAAGTAGGCGAAAGCGGTGTGCGCGAGAAACGCCGGAATCATCCACCAGGCAAAGTACTGAGTCATGTACTCGCCGGCTTCGGAGATGTTCGACTCGAACATGATGAAGATGACGCTCTGGGAAAACTCCTGCTGGTAGATGAAGAAGTAGCCCAGGCTGGCCATCGAGCAGGCCCACAGCACCACGCCGATCACGGCGGCGAGCAGTTTGGTGCGCTTGGGGAACAGCAGCATCGGCGCCAGCCACACGGCACTCATCACGAACGCCTGGCGGAACCCGGTGAAACCCGAGGTGCCGGTCAGCTGGATGAGCAGTTGGGTGATGCCCGAGAAATACCAGAAGAACACGAACAGCCAGATGAACCCGGCCCAGTCGAAACCTGTCGCAGTCGTTTTGCTGCGTTTGAACAATGCCATTCAGCACTCCAGCTCAGTCGTCACAACCACCGCCGGAGCACATCCATGAAACCGACGAACGGGAGCCGCACGCGTACGCACGGCCAGAATGCGCCGGAGTATCACCAAGCGGATGTGAAAACTTTGTGAGTTGTCAGCTGAAACGAGAGGGGCATCATGTCGGGAACGGTGTTTACCGTTCCCGAGACAGGCGGGGGCGGATCAGGCTTGCGGGTTGCGCAGGACAACCGGCCGCGGCTTGGGCTGAGCGCCCTGGGTCAACGCGCGCAATTGCGCCAGTTCCTGCTTCAGTTGGTCGCGTTCGTCCTTCAACTGACGCAGTTCATCGCGACGGATCGTGACGTACAGGGTTTGTGGCGGCATTGCTGTGTGTACTGTGCCCATTGCTCACCTCGCAAATGGCGGGTCTCAACTGTAGATCAGCCCCGGAATCGGGTACTGACTTACTATCGGCGCCAATTTTGATTTCTTTTGCCCATGAATGGAACTTTTTTATTTTTCATGGTCGTTGTGTCTTCGGCACGTTTCCCGACGTTATCAGTCTGGATCGGGCACAATGCCCGGAAACTTCATCCCGGCGCTCTGGACTAACCTCCATTAGTCGCGTTGGGCTATAACCATTGACACACTTTTATTTGTAGTAAGGAGCATCAGCACATGCAACTCGGGATTATTGGACTGGGCCGCATGGGCGGCAATATTGCGCGGCGCCTGATGCTCAACGGGCACACCACCGTTGTTTACGACCGCAATAGCGCCTTTGTCGACACCCTGGCCGCCGAGGGCTCCACCGGCGTCGCCGACCTGCCAGCCCTGGTCGCCGGCCTGGCCAAGCCGCGTGCGGTGTGGGTCATGTTGCCGGCCGGCGCACCGACCGAAGACACCATCAACGCCCTGAGCGAATTGCTCGAGGCCGGCGATACCATCATCGACGGCGGCAACACCAACTATAAGGACGACATTCGTCGCGCCAAGACGCTGGCGCAAAAGGGCCTGCACTACATCGACGTCGGCACGTCCGGCGGCGTCTGGGGCCTGGAGCGTGGCTACTGCATGATGATCGGCGGCGACGCCGAGACCGTTCAGCGTCTCGACCCGCTGTTCGCAGCGCTGGCCCCGGGCATGGGTGATATCCCGCGTACCAAGGACCGCAAGTCCGATGACCACCGTGCCGAGCACGGCTACATCCACGCCGGTCCAGCCGGTGCCGGGCACTTCGTGAAGATGATCCACAACGGCATCGAGTACGGCATGATGGCGGCCTTCGCTGAAGGCTTCGATATCCTCAAGACCAAATCCAGCGAGCGTCTGCCGGAAGACGAGCGGTTCGACCTCAACGTGGCCGATATCGCCGAAGTCTGGCGGCGTGGCAGCGTGGTCTCGTCGTGGTTGCTCGACCTGACCGCCGACGCCCTGGCCAGCGATCCGAAACTCGACGCGTTCTCCGGCTCCGTGGCCGACAGCGGCGAAGGCCAGTGGACCATCGAAGCGGCCATGGAGCAGGCGGTGCCGGTACCGGTATTGTCCAACTCGCTGTTCTCGCGCTACCGCTCACGCGGCCAGGGCACTTTCGGCGACAAGATTCTATCGGCCCAGCGCTTCGGCTTCGGCGGCCACGTGGAGACTCCGAAAAAATGACCCACACGATCCGCAGGAAATCCAAGGCAGAACCCGCACCACCGACCACGCTGTTCCTGTTCGGTGCTCACGGCGACCTGGTCAAGCGTCTGCTCATGCCGGCGCTGTACAACCTGAGTCGCGACGGCCTGCTGGACGATGGCCTGCGGATCGTCGGCGTTGACCACAACGCCATTACCGATGAGGCTTTCGCGCAGAAGCTCGAAGATTTCATCCGTACCGAAGTGGCGGCGAAAGTCGGCAAGGGCGATCAGATGCTTGATCCGGCCTTGTGGGCCAAGCTCGCCAAAGGCATCAGCTACGTCCAGGGCGATTTCCTGGACGACAGCACCTATTCAGCGCTGGCGGCGAAAATCGCCGCCAGCGGCACCGGCAACGCGGTCTTCTATCTGGCCACCGCGCCGCGGTTCTTCAGCGAAGTGGTGCGCCGCCTGGGCGCCGCCGGTCTGCTTGAAGAATCCCCGGAAGCCTTCAGAAGGGTGGTGATCGAAAAACCGTTCGGCTCCGACCTGCAAACCGCCGAGGCGTTGAACGCCTGCCTGCTCAAGGTGATGTCGGAAAAGCAGATCTACCGGATCGATCACTACCTGGGCAAGGAAACCGTGCAGAACATTCTGGTCAGCCGGTTCTCCAACAGCCTGTTCGAAGCGTTCTGGAACAATCACTACATCGACCACGTGCAGATCACCGCCGCCGAAACCGTCGGCGTCGAGACCCGTGGCAGTTTCTACGAACACACCGGCGCATTGCGCGACATGGTGCCCAATCACCTGTTCCAGTTGCTGGCGATGGTCGCCATGGAGCCGCCGGCCGCGTTCGGCGCCGACGCGGTGCGTGGCGAGAAAGCCAAGGTCGTGGGTGCGATTCGGCCGTGGACGACCGAAGAGGCACGGGCCAATTCGGTTCGAGGCCAATACTGTGCCGGCGAAGTCGACGGCAAAGCGTTGAACGGCTATCGCCAGGAAGCCAACGTCGCGCCCGACAGCAGCACGGAAACCTACGTGGCGCTGAAGGTGATGATCGACAACTGGCGCTGGGTCGGCGTGCCGTTCTACCTGCGCACCGGCAAGCGCATGAGCGTGCGCGACACCGAGATCGTCATCTGCTTCAAACCGGCGCCGTATGCGCAGTTCCGCGACACCGAGGTCGACGAGTTGCAACCGACCTACCTGCGCATCCAGATCCAGCCCAACGAAGGCATGTGGTTCGACCTGCTGGCCAAGCGCCCGGGCCCGGCCCTGAACATGGCCAACATCGAGCTGGGGTTCGCCTACAAGGATTTCTTCGAGATGCAGCCGTCGACCGGCTACGAAACGCTGATCTACGACTGCCTGACCGGCGATCAGACGTTGTTCCAGCGTGCCGACAACATCGAGAACGGCTGGCGTGCGGTGCAACCGTTCCTCGACGCCTGGCAGCAGGACGCGAGCGTGCAGAGCTATGCCGCCGGTGAGGACGGGCCGCAGGCGGCCAATGAACTGCTGACGCGCGATGGTCGCGTCTGGCACGGTCTGGGATGAGTGACATGCCGCAACAGCCCATCCGTTTTCTGCTCAGCGACATGGACGGCACCTTGTTGCTGCCCGATCACAGCCTGAGTCAGCGCACCATCGACGCCGTGCGCTCCCTGCGTGAAGCCGGCGTGTTGTTCAGCCTCGCCACGGGGCGTCCGCCGAAGGCCATGCTGCAGCAGATCGAAGCCCTGGGTGTCGATCTACCGACGGCGGCGTTCAATGGCGGCACCATCGTCAATCCGGACGGCAGCCTGCTGGTGGCGCATTACCTGCCAGTGACGGCAGCGCTCACGGCACTGGCGCTGTTCGCCGATCAGCCCGACGTGGAAATCTGGGTATTCAGTGGCGGGGACTGGCTGCTCAAGGACCCGCACGGGCCGATGGTGCCACGCGAACAGCACGGCCTCGGCTACCCGCCGGTGGTGGTCGACAGTTTTGAACCGTATCTGCAGCGCATCGACAAGATCGTTGCCACCAGCCACAACACCGAGCTGCTGGTCGAACTGGAGGCGCGCCTGTTGCCGAAGGTCAACGGCATGGCGCAGGTCTCGCGTTCGCAGCCGGTGTATCTGGACGTGACGGCCCTGGAAGCCAACAAGGGCACCGCGCTGACCACCATTGCCGCCCATCTCGGCATTCCGCTGGAGCAGACGGCAGCAATTGGCGATGGCGGCAACGACCCGGCGATGTTCCATTGCGCGGGTCTGTCGATTGCCATGGGGCAGGCGGAAGACGCGGTCAAGCGTCAGGCCGACGTGGTGACCGCAGCGAACACCGAGGACGGCGTGGCGCAGGCGATCGAGCGCTACATCCTGCCGCGCTGAGCCCCACGCAGGCGCTGCCGAAGGTTGCGAATCCTTTGACCTGGTTCTGAATATCCAGAAGCAAAAGATCGCTGCGTTCGGCGGCTCCTGCGCCCATTGCGTATTCGTTACAGCCAGTAACTCACCGCATACCAGCCCAGCAACCCCATCACCACGGTGTACGGCAGTGCCATCCACACCATGCGCCCGTACGACAGGCGCACCAGCGGTGCAATCGCCGACGTCAGCAGAAACAGGAACGCCGCCTGACCATTGGGCGTTGCTACGCTGGGCAGGTTGGTCCCGGTGTTGATCGCGATGGCCAGTGTTTCGAAGTGCTCGCGGCTCATGTGGCCGGCGAGGAACGCTTGCTTCACTTCGGTAATGTAGATGGTCGCGACGAAGACGTTGTCGCTGATCGCCGACAACAGGCCGTTGGCGATAAACAGCATGCCTGGCTGCTGCTCCGCCGGCAGCGCCAGCACCCACTGGATCAGCGGTGCGAACAGCTGCTGGTCATGGATCACCGCAACCACCGCGAAGAACACCACCAGCAATGCGGTGAACGGCATGGCGTCCTTGAAAGCGCTGCCCAGGCGATGCTCGTCGGTGATCCCGGTAAACGCGGTGATCAGCACAATCACCAGCAAGCCGATCAGCCCGACTTCGGCAATGTGAAATGCCAGCCCGGCAATCAGGATCAGCGCGGCGCAGCCTTGCACCAGCAGTGCGGCACGCTGGCGCGCCGTGCGCTCGGCATTGTCCTCGGCGGCGTAGTTGGCCAGCACCGCGCGGACATTGTCCGGCAGCAACGTGCCGTAGCCGAACCAGCGCAGTCGCTCCAGCAGGACACAGGTGACCAGGCCGGCCACCAGTACCGGCAGCGACACCGGCGCGACCTTCTGGAAGAACTCGGCGAAATGCCAGCCCATCTCATGGCCGATCAGCAGGTTCTGTGGCTCGCCCACCAACGTGCAGACACCGCCCAGCGCCGTGCCCACCGCACCGTGCATCAACAGGCTGCGCAGGAAGGCGCGGAACTGCTCAAGATCTTCGTGATGCAGCGACGGCAAATGCTGGTCGTCGCTGAACGCGCTGTCCTGGCGCGGATCGTTGCCGGATGCGACCCGGTGATACACCGAGTAGAAACCCACCGCGGCACTGATGATCACCGCCGTGACGGTCAGGGCATCGAGAAACGCCGAGAGAAACGCCGAAAGAAAACAGAACATCAAGGCCAGCAGGGCTTTCGAGCGCACGCCCAGCAGCAGGCGCGAAAACAGGAACAGCAGCAGATCCTTCATGAAATAGATGCCGGCGACCATGAACATCAGCAGCAGAATCACTGGGAAGTTGTGCTGCAACTCCTCGTACAAGGCTTGCGCTGTGGTCATTTTCAGCAGCAGCGCTTCGATCAGCAGCAGGCCGCCGGGCATCAGCGGATAGCACTTGAGCGCCATGGCCAGGGTAAAAATGAACTCGATCACCAACAACCAGCCGGCGGCGACCGGGCCAACCGTGAAACATACCAGGGCATTGAGGATCAGAAACCCGACGATGCACGCCTTGTACCAGCGGGGCGAGTGCCCGAGAAAGTTGTGCGCGAACGCCTGGGCCATCGAACCGGACATCGGTTGCTCCTTGTCTTAAGAAGCGCGCAAGGTGCCGTAAGCATCAAGGAAGATCAAGTGTGGGAAGTTTCTGTTATTGATTCAGATAACGCGCCACCACCGCGCGGTAGTTGCCGTCCAGCGAATAGCCGCCGACCAGCAGTTCACCGCTGGGCTGCACCGCCAGCGCCGTCGCGGTATCCAGGCTGCGGCCCAGGCGCGTGCGCAACCAGCCGCGACCGCCGCCGAAACTCGGGTCGAGGCTGCCGTCGTCGAGGTAGCGGGCCACGATAAAGTCCGCTTCGAAGCCGCCGATGGTGGCGCCCACGGCCACCGTGCGGCCATCCACCATGCGCTGCGCTGCGCTCCACTGGCAGCCGCTGTGACCGATGTCGAGCAGATGCGCCTGGCCACCGTGGCAGTGCAGGTCCGGGCGGCCGTTATGGTGAAGGGTCAACGCCATGCACCGAATCGGATCGCGGCTGCTGCCGAAGCAATGCAGATGGTCGGCCGATTCGATCACCTGGCTGATCTGTGCACTCTGCCCGTGCGCCTTGAACGCGAGAAAGCCGTCGCTGGCGAAACGCTCGTCGAGCTGGCCGTCCGGCAGATAGCGGGCGAGCAGGCCTTCCTGGGGAAAGTCGATCGATCCGGCGACCACGATCCACCCATCGGCCTGTAACAGCAGGCTGCTGAGCCAGGTGTTGAGCAGCAGGTGGCGGATCATCACGAAACCCCGTCCGTTGAACGTGTCGTCGAGAGCGCCATCGGGCTTGAGGCGGATGAGCATGCCGGCGTGGTCGGCGAGTTCGAAGTGATGGTTGGCGATCAGCAGGATGTGACCGTCGTCCTGGACGGCGAAATCGCAGGCCTCGGCCCCAGGCACGCCGGGTGGCAGCCAGGCATCGCGAGCGCCCATGGAGAGGTCGCCGGGCAGGCGCACGACTTGCCGGCCGTTATCGCCGAACGAGCCATCCGGATGGCCATTGGCGTCGAACAGGGCCAGGGCGGGCAGGGTGCGATGAGCGTTTTCGTAGTGCAGGCCCGCGAGCAGAATGCGTCCATCGGGCAGCGCTTGCACTTTGCCGGCCATGGCTTCGAACCCGCCGGCGAATTCGCCGATGACGCTGCCCTGATGACCGAAGCTGAAGTCGGCCGAGCCATCTTCCAGTAATCGCGCCAGGCCAAAGCGGCTGCCTTGTGCCGTGCCGACTTTGGCGGCGACCAGCAGACGCCCCTGCGCATCGAGTGCGAGGCCCTGGGTAAGGCTGGAAATGCTGTCGGCGAAATACACCTGAGCGACGCCATTGTTGGCGAAGTCGGTGTCGAGTTGTCCGGCGGTTTTCGCTCGAGTCGGCAGCGCAATAGCGTTCTGGGAGGACATGCACGCTTCTCCTGGCGAGTCGGGCATGTTCCGGATGCCGGGTGGCCGACTGCATGAGCGGAACATTCAATCCCTGAACGTGTGCAAGTTCAACTGACAGAACTAACAGGTGGAGGGTCGCACTGTGCCAGAACAGTGTCTTTTTGAACCAGTCGCAAGCCTGCCAAGTATTCAGGCAATAAACCGCTGGGAAAAGTTATACAAAACTTCTGCGGATAAATAGGATTAAGCAGTTAAGCGCAAAAGAGGGCGGATGACTTCAAAGTCATCCGCATTGCCCTCTGCTCAGTGCGGCATCGACCAGGATTGCAGCGCGTAACCTTCTTCGCTCAATTCGGCGCGAGCCTGTTGCAGCAGGTACTCGAGCTGCGCTGGATCGGAATAAGCGCTGCTTGGAATCTGCGTCCGGCCAATGTGCGAGTTGGTACGGTCGATGACGGTCAGGCTGAGTTCGCCGTTGCCGTCCTGTGGGGCCCAGGCCACGCATTGAAAAGGTTTAAATGCGCGGTTGGCAATCAAAAGAGCTTCGTTGATACGGAGCGGGGCGGTCATGGGATCTTCTCTCTGTAGTGCCCAATCAAGTGATGTGCCGTCGGTTGGGCTTACCGTTCGGCGAGTTACTTGTACTGATGCACGCAACCCGGTGGTGGGTCACAACCACAGCAAAGAAATTTCAACTTTCTTTCAGACAGGCAGTTTTCCGACAGCTTTTGAAAGCCTGCTGAAAGAATCAAGTCGATAGCTAACTAACCAAGCCAGTTCTTATAACTAGTTGTCCTGCATGCCTATAAGCAATCGATACAAGGCGCCGTCAAATTCTTGCTAACGTTACAGTCGGGTCTGCCAAATGACTGTTTTTAAAACCAATTCCTATAATTTGGCGCCAAGGAACAGTCATGATTGAAGCGCCTGCTCTAAGACGGCTACTGGTGGTTGATCCTTGTGATGACTGTCACCGATTATTGCCGGGTTTGCGCGCTGTAGGCTGGGATGTCGACAGCTGTACGCTGGAGCATGCCGGCGACCGCAGTTGTGATGTCGGGCTGCTGCGCTTGCAACCTTTTCACCTGGAACGGCCCGAAGCGGTAAAGGAGCTGATCAGCCGCAGCGGTACCGAATGGATCGCCGTGTTGAACCAGGAAGTCCTGCGTTTGCAGAACGTCGGCGATTTTGTCTGCGAATGGTTCTTCGATTTCCACACCTTGCCGTTCGACGTTTCGCGCGTGCAGGTGACCCTCGGCCGGGCATTCGGCATGGCACGCCTGCGCGGGCAGGGCACGATTCACGTGGATCAGCCGGAACACGAGTTGCTGGGCGACAGCAAGCCGATTCGCGAACTGCGCAAACTGTTGAGCAAACTGGCTCCCACCGAATCGCCGGTATTGATTCGCGGCGAAAGTGGCACCGGCAAAGAACTGGTCGCACGCACCTTGCACCGTCAGTCGCAGCGCCACGCCAAACCCTTCGTCGCGATCAATTGCGGGGCGATTCCCGAGCATCTGATCCAGTCCGAGCTGTTCGGCCATGAAAAGGGTGCATTCACCGGCGCCCACCAGCGCAAGGTCGGAAGAATCGAGGCGGCCAATGGCGGCACGCTGTTCCTCGACGAAATCGGCGATCTGCCGTTGGAATTGCAGGCCAATCTGCTGCGATTCCTCCAGGAAAAGCACATTGAGCGGGTCGGTGGCAGTCAGCCGATTCCGGTGGACGTGCGGGTACTGGCGGCGACCCACGTCGATCTGGAAGCGGCGATCGAGAAGAAGCGCTTTCGCGAGGACTTGTACTACCGGCTCAACGTCCTGCAAGTGGTCACCGCGCCGTTGCGTGAGCGTCACGGCGACCTCTCGATGCTGGCCAACCATTTTTCTCACTTCTACAGCCATGAAACCGGTCGCCGTCCACGCAGTTTCAGCGAGGATGCGCTGATTGCCATGGGCAAGCACGACTGGCCCGGCAATGTCCGGGAGCTGGCCAACCGCGTGCGGCGCGGCCTGGTACTGGCCGAAGGGCGGCAGATCGAGGCTCGCGACCTGGGGCTGATGAGTCAGCAGTCGATTGCCACGCCCATGGGCACCCTGGAAGACTATAAGACCCGCGCCGAACGCCAGGCGCTGTGCGACGTGTTGAACCGCCACAGTGACAACCTCAGCGTGGCGGCCAAGGTACTGGGAGTTTCACGGCCGACGTTCTACCGCCTGCTGCACAAACACCAGATTCGCTAGAAAAAATCGCCGTTGTCATAGGTGTCTGTCGACACGGCTGACAACGGCGATCCGGTGTAGGAAAGCCCCGCCGACGCGGGGCTTGTTGCATCAGAAGTAGTACGGGAATTTCAGGCTGAAGGAAAAGTCCGGGGCATCGTCGGTCATGCCGATGGACAGGTTAGGCACGATGGTCAGGTTGTCGGTGGCCGCAATGGTCATGCCGACGTTGAAGTAACCGGCGTTGGCGTCGCTGGACACCACCGATTCCCAGTCCCCGCCATCCTGTTTCAGCTTGCTCTTGCGTTGCACCAGGTCGGACACCGAGAACGACATACTCATCTTCTCGTTCAAGGCGAAGGCGATACCGGCGCCAATCTGGAAGCTGTCGCCAATGCGTACCTTGCCCGGGGTTTTCTGGTTGACCGTGGAACTGATGTCGTCGAAAGACTCCTCCAGGTTGTGGGTGTAGGACAGGCTGCCGAACAGCACCGCCGGGTCGTACGTCTTGACCAGCGAGATCCCCGGCGTGATCGACCAGACGCCGTTGCCGGTCGGCAGGGTGTCAGGCACGAACAGGTTCGAGTTGGCGTCGGTCTGGCGCAACTTGATGCCAAACGGGTCCTTGCCGGTTGGCGCCTTGACCCGCAGGGTCACCACCGCATCCGGTGTGTTCACCGATTCGTCGAGGAACTTGTAGGCGATGCCGAAGTTGACGTCGCCCAGGGTCGGATCGCGTGACACGTCCTGCTCGGTGGTGACGTTGGAGGCGCCACCGTTGCCGCCGCCGGACTGATACGTCGAATCGCGGTACACCACCGGGACGTTCACGTCGAACTGCCAGCGGTTGTCGAAGTTGTAGCGGCCAGTGAGGTCGAGCGTCCAGGTGTCGGCCTTGATCCGGTCAAGGTTGATGTTACCCAGAAAGATCGAGTCCAGTGCCAGGAAACCGTTGAGAATCAGTTGGCGGGTGTCGTAGCGCGAATAGGTCAAGCCGGTTTCAAGGCTGAACTTGCCGCCGCCAAAGAAGCCGCTGGCCTCGTCGTACAGGTTGGAAACGCTCTGCGCCGGTTGCGAATCGTCAGCCAGCGACTGCCCGTAGGAAGCGCCACTGCCCCCGGCGGCGCCCCCCGATGCTGCTGCGGCCCCGGTGCCGGTGGCCACTTTTGGATTGCCTTTCATGTCCGATGGCGACTTGGCCAGGCGCTTCGGTGGTGGGGCGGCGGGTTGATCCTCGACCTGGCGAACCCGTTGTTCGAGCACTGCCAGGGCTTTTTGTTGTACTTCGTATCGTTGCTTAAGCTCCAGAAGTTCCTGTTTCAGGGCTTCTACATCCGCGTCGGGTGCTGCTTGCAGCATCGCCGCGGGTAGAAGAGTACTCAAACAAACAGCGGCACGCAGTGAAACTGATCGATACATGAATAAGCCGTCCCTTTAAGCCCAATGATCGAGACTCAGCGTAGTTCAATATCCAATGCTGCGTAGTGCCCTGAGTTGAGTCAGATTGCAATCCAGTGCGCCGACGGTCTGGCCGTTATTATTCAGGACCACGTTGAGTTGGGTCAGGTTGTTGACCACGTTGGCATTGCCCAGCAGACGGGTGTTCTGCAGCAGCCCGCTCTGGGCGACCTGTTGCAGTGCCGTGCCTTGATTGCCGCTGGCCTGAATGGCCATTTGCACGCCGCCACCGGTGGCGGAAACGGCCACATTGCCGGCGGCGTTGCTACCGGTGATGGTCTGGCCTGCGACCAGCGCCTGCCCCTGGGCAGGCGCGAGCGCCGGCGCCTGGTTGGCTTCTTTGACGTTGATCGCCACGTTGTTGTAGGCGGTGTTGCCGTCGCCGGCCGCGCGCACGCTCTGCGTCACGCCTTGCGAAGTGTTCAGGCCTGCGCCACCGATGACATTGCCGGTACCCGCGTCGGGGGTACTGCCATTGCCGGTTTCCTTGATGGTCGAGACATAGAATTCAGGTTTGATCGTGGCGTGCTGCAGTTGCATCGAGGCCGATGCACCGATCAGATCGCCACTGGCGTTGCGCCAGGTGCTGCTCATGACAATGCCGAAGCTGATGATCCGCCCCGGCATGACGTAACGACCGCGAAGCTCGGCAAGCTCCTGATCCTGGATTTCGATGGGTTTGAATCCTGCATTGGCATAGCCTGACGCACTCGCCGCCAGGCAGGCGGCGGCCAGCCAGTATGAGGTTTTCATCTGCTGCTCCCGGGACATCCAGCCCCATTCTTTATAATCGGCGATTAAAAGAAGTCGCTCTGTATGAACCCGAAGTCCATCAATTCAGCATCTTTGACAGGGTTGAAGCCATCCAGCTTGTTCTTGGCGGTCAGCGGGGCCGGTGGACTGCGCAATGCATTGGTTTTGTCATAACCGGGGCCGACGATGGCGAAGACGATGCCGTTCCAACCTTTGACAAAGTCATCATGGGTGTAACGTTTGTGTCCCAGAACAGGGTCTCCGATGTAAACCCAGTCCTTGTCCGCACGCTGCAACACCACGAAATGCTTGTAGCCGCGAATTTCCATCAGTACCACCACCGGGATTGTCACTGCGTCGAGCTTCTCCGATGGAATCTTGTAGCCCCTGGCGCGCATGCCGATGCTTTCTATGTAGCGCTTCATGTCGAGCATGGAAAAACCCTGGGTACGCACCAGGTTCTGGTCAGCGTTGACCAGCATGCCTTTGATGATGTGCTCTTCATCGACGTCGAGCCAATAAGCCTGGCGCAGTACCGTGGCCAGTGCGGCAGCGCCGCAGCTGAAATCGGTTTTCTGTTCGACGATGTCGGAAAACTTGCGCTCACGGATGCTTTGCACGTTCTTGTAGACGAGTGTGCCGCCGGGAAGGGCAGCCACCGGCATCTGCGCGGCCTGGGTCAGGCCAGAGAAGCAAAGCAGAGCGATAAGGGCAGTCTTACGCATGATCGATACGCCTTTGCGGACTGAGGAAAAGCCCCGTTTCCGGGGCTTTCGTTTCGATCGCGATTACATGCAGGCTTTGCAACCTGCAGCGATGGACAGCGAGTTGCTTTGTTGGTTGCCAACGCCGGCTGCGTTGTTGTAACCCGCGTTGCCGGAGAAGTTGTTGCCTACGTTGGAGATGTTGGCGTTGTTGGTGACTGGGTTTTTCCAGCCGTCTGGAGTCATCACTTGTTGAGTGGTCACGCCAGCCAGACCGAAGACACCCACGGCAACGAAGTCAGATTTCTGATCTTTGCCGCCGCCATTGCCACCATGGCCTCTGTCGTTGTTGCCATAGCCGCCGTGACCATGATCGTCATCTTTGGTGGTCGCGGTACCGGCAGCCACGAATGCGCCGCCGGCGGTGACAGTGCCAGTAAGAGTATCTTTCTTGTAGGTTTGCGTGCCGTTGTTGGCGACAGTCAGACCGCTGGAGCTCTGGTTGGCAGCGGCAGCAGCCTGCGCTACACGACCACCGGACACAGCAATGGCCAGGTTGTTTTTCTGTTGGTTGAAGTTGCCGGCACTGTTGTTCACGCCGATGTTGCCCGAGCCGCCGTTGCCGACGTTGTTCAGGCTGGCGTTGGCAGTGCTGGAGTAGTTGGCAACGGTGTTGTTGCCGTTGACTTGAGTGGCGCTGGAAGCCGACACCGCGGAGCCGAAGATGAAGCTTTCGTCAGCCGTGGCCAGAGCAGCAGCGTTGTCTTGTTGGTTGCCGTCGCCAGCGGTGTTGTTCATGCCGACGTTGCCGTTGGTGCCGTTGGCCGAACTGCTGATGTTGGCATTGTTTTGAGTGCCCTGGTTGAGCACAGCATTGCCGCCGCTGCTTTGTACGTCGAGCACTGCGGCACCGGCACCTGCGCCGATTTGCAGCAGTTCTTCCAGGGTAGGGCCTTTTGGTTCATGGTTGCCATGACCGTTGCCGTGCCCGTTACCATGACCGTGATCGTCGTCACGGCCGCCTGCCTGTGCTGCGATTGCCATCACTGCTGCAAGTGCGAAAACCAGTGGTTTGAGAGCCATTGTAGGTTTCATGGTGTTTCTCCATCGTGCTTATTAGTTGGTTAAGTGTTGGTACTTTCTAATTGCACTGCTTTTTTGTTTGGGTCAGTCTGCGACCCGGATGCTCAGGGTGTTAGCCATACGGTTCCCCACCCCGGCACTCTGGTTCACCTGGATTACCCCGCGGCTGCCGGTGAAGGCCTGATCACTTGTCGTGACCTGGCGACTGCCGGGTGAGGTACCAGTTGCTCCTGAGCTCGGTAACAGCGCCACGTTCTGCTGAGCGAGGGCGCTGTCGTCAACGGACTGCGGGCCAGCACTGATGCTGATCCGGGTCACGTTGGCCATTTGATTGTTGGCCCCGGCCCCCTGGTTCACGCCCAGGACACCGTTGCCATTGCTGAAAGCGTTGCCGCCGATGGTGGCGCTGGCATTGGCCGAGCGGTCGGCCGGGGTATCGATTCGCTGGATCACGCTGGTGGTGGCGCTGGCCTCAGTGCCAATGGCGATCGACTTGGTATTGGTTTGTTGCATCTGGTCGCCGGCGGCCTGGTTGACGTTGAAGTTGCCTTTGTATTGCACGCCGGAGTTCTGAATGTTGGCGTTGTCCACGGCACTCGGATCGGCCATCACGCTGGTGCAGCCGAGGAGGGCGAGCAGGAACAGGGAACGATTCATGTCATTGGCCTCCAGCCATGCGGGTCAGCGGCGCCAGACCCGTGCTGAGAGAACGGTTGATGGTGTTGGAGATCGTGCCGCCACCGCCGCCGCCATGACCGGCGCTCATGCCGGGCAGGCCGTTGGGATTGGTCAGGACGTTCATGCCGGGCATGTTCGCGGTGGGCGTGACAATGTTGCCGCTGATGGAGGAACCACTGGCGACACTGGCAAACTCACCGTCATTGAGTTCGGTGCTGGTCATTGCCTGATCGATCCGTCCGGAAGGGTTGGCATTGACAGTCGTCGGGTAGGGGTCTTTGCCGCCACTGCGGCCAATCGGAATCGGCTGAACGTCCCGATTGAGTACGATCACGCCATTGCCTTCGGCCTGAACGTTGAAACTGAGGATGGTGCTGGCTGCTGATCCGATCAGCAGAAGGCAGGTCAAGCCTTTATTGATATTCCCCACGGCGGCAATTCCTTCTTCAGTGGGCTGGCCCTAGTCAGCGTTGTGAAGGAGAGAGCGAAAGCTGTGCCGCTTTTCAAATACCTAGGAATTTCAAGGAGTTAGTCTTGAGGTATGCAGCGCTGATACAGAATCTGTTTCAACGCTGAAACAGACCTTGTCCGGTGCAGCGAGGCAAACCCGGCGCACAGCTCTGGAACAAGGGTTTGCGCGCAGGTGTTTCATTGGCTTAACAACGCCTGTGACAAAGTGGTTAAGCACGTTCAAACGGGCACTTTGCAGGCAGGCGAGTGTTTCAGAAGTGGACACTCAACCCCCAAAACAGGGGAAAAGGCGCGGGTTGCGGGCGCGCTGGCGACTCAGGTCTGCAGCAACGCGGCGACCGCCTGAAACGCCTGCAGACGCCGCTGCGCCCAGTCACCCTGAATGATCTGCAGCGGTTGCCGATGTCGCTCCAGCCAGTCGCGGGTGGCGTTGAAGAAACTCAGGCGCTCACTCAGGTCCGGCTGACAGCGCTGGCCGTCGTCCGTCCAGTCGACGTGCTCCGGCGAGAGCAGCAGGTGCAGGTCGTAGTGCCGCGCCAGCAGTTCATCCTCCAGCCATGCCGGGCAGGCGCCGAACAGGGTCTGGCTCCAGAGCATGTTGCTCAGCAGGTGGGTGTCGAGAATCAACAAGGCTGGCCGCTGCGCGCGTGCGCGGTCTTCCCATTGCAACTGGCCGCGGGCGATCTCGGGAATGTCCGCCAGGCAGGTGTCGCGCGGGTTCTGCTCGATGAACCAGCGCACATACTCGTCCACGCACAGGCCGCCGAACTGTTGTTGCAGGCCGGCCGCCAGCCAGCTCTTGCCCGTGGACTCCGGGCCGGTGAGGACAACGACCTTCACGGCTGCAACGCCGGGTCGGCGCGCCATTCGCGCCAGCCTTGCAGCGCGATCAGGGTGAACAGCGCGTACAGCGCAGCGGTGAGGTACAGGCCCTTATAAAGGAACAAGCCGACGAAGATGACATCCAGCACGAACCACAGCGCCCAGCATTGCAGACGCTTTTGCGCCATCCACAGTTGCGCGACCAGGCTGAAACCGGTCAGTGCGGCGTCGAGCCAGGGTTGCGCGGCGTCCGTCCAGTGCGCCATGGCGGCGCCGAGCAGCAGGCTGCCGATAGCGCCAACGCCCAAACCGAGCACAACCGACCGGGCATCGAGCCGGCTGACCTGGCGGCCATCCTGCAGCGCGCCGTGCCGTGTCCATTGCCACCAGCCATAGACCTGCAGCGCGGCATAGATCACTTGCAGCAACATGTCCGAATACAGCTTCACTTCGAAAAAGATCCAGCTGTACAGCAGCACCATGACCAGCCCGATCGGCCAGCACCAGGGATTCTGTTTGACCGTCAGCCACACGGCGATCACACCGAGAGCGGCGGCAAACAGTTCGAGCCCGGACATGGAGGTTCCTATGGGAGTGGGAGAAGGGGGCGGATTGTACCGAGAAAACCTGCAGGCGGGAGCCTGCTCGCGACAGCGTTTTGTCAGCCCATTCAATATCGACTGACAGGACGCCTTCGCGAGCAGGCTCGCTCCCACAGGGGGATGTCGCTACACGCGGAACTGGCGCAGCAGGCCGTTGAGTTGTTCGCTCAATTGACCGAGTCGCACACTGGCTGCGCTCGATTGCTCGGCCGCCAGCGCGGTGCTGTGCGACAACCCCGCCGCCTGGGTGACGTTCTGGTTGATGTCCTCGACCACATGCGCCTGTTGCAGGGTGGCGCTGGCAATCGAGGCGTTGAGGCCGTTGAGGTTGCGCAGGGCCTGGCCGATGGCATTCAGACTGGCCCCGGCGAGCCCGGCCTGTTCGATGGTCAGTTGCGAAGCCTTGCTGCTGTCGCCGATCACTTTCACCGCGGCTTCCGAATGATTCTGCAGGCGCTCGATCATCGACTGGATTTCTGCCGTGGACTTCTGCGTGCGCTGGGCCAACAGGCGAACTTCGTCGGCCACCACGGCAAAACCGCGACCCTGCTCGCCGGCCCGTGCCGCTTCAATCGCGGCGTTGAGGGCGAGCAGGTTGGTCTGTTCGGCGATCGAACGGATCACCTCCAGCACGCTGCCGATCTGGGTGCTTTCCGCGGCCAGGGTGCGTATGACCTCGACCGCCTGATCGATGGTGCCGGACAGCTTGTCGATCTGTTGCAGGCTGCCATCGATGTTGACCTGGCCCTGCTGCGCCTGCGCCTCGGCATCACGCATTTCGTTGGCCGCGTGCTCGGCATTCTTCGCCACATCCTGCACGCCGTAAGTGACTTCGTTGATGGCCGTGGCCACCAGCTCCATCTGCTGCGATTGCTGCTGGCTGCGCTGCTGGGCCTGGGTGGCATCGTTGCCCAGCTCGCTGGATGACTGACCCAGGGCACTGGCGGACACCTGCAGCTCACCGATGACGCGGCGCAGCTTGGCGGTGAAGGCATTGAAGTGGTGGGCCAGCTCGGTGACTTCGTCCTGGCCGTGGGTATCGAGGCTGCGCGTCAGGTCGCTTTCGCCGCTGGCGATATTGGCCATGGCGTTCACGGTTTCCTGCAACGGGCGGACGATACTGCGGGCAATCAGAATCACCAGCAGGGCCATGATCAGCGCAATCGCCAGGCCGACGACCGACGCCTTGAGCACCTGACCCTGGAATTCAGCCTGGACGTCATCGACATACACGCCGGAACCGATGACCCAGCCCCACGGCTCGAACAGTTTCACGTAGGAGGTCTTGGCCACGGGCTCGCTGGCGCCGGGCTTCGGCCAACGGTAATCGACCATGCCTGCGCCCTTGGACCTGGCAATGGCGACCATCTCATTGAACACGGCAAAGCCGTCGGGATCGCGGATCGCCGCCAGGTTCTGGCCTTCGAGCTTGGGATTGGCCGGGTGCATGACCATCACCGGGGTGAGGTCGTTGATCCAGAAGTAATCGTTCTGGTCGTAGCGCAGGCCGCGAATAGCGGTCAGGGCCTGTTTCTGCGCGGCGTCGCGGCTCAGGGTGCCAGCGGCTTCCAGGCCCTGGTAATAGCTGAGCACGCCGCTGGCGGTCTGCACCACGTGCTGGGTTTTCTGGGCCTTGGCGTGATAGAGGTCATCGTGGATCTGCTTGAGCATCAACACGCCGAGGGTCAGCAACATGACCACCGCCACAATCAAGATGAGCCACAAGCGTCGGCTGATCGACACACTGCGCAAGCTGTTCATAACGCGGTCACTCCGGATTCTTTTTCTTGTAATAAAACGACGCCAGCATCCAACCACGTTTTGCGTGTCGGGCCTACGCGACCCAAGTCGTATAACGCGGCAGCGCTATTACGGCTCGTCTGATAAGATTTCGGCCCCGCGCGTGAAAACCTGAGTCCAAGTTGTTTTTTCACGGAATTTTGACTGTTTCGTGTGGATCCTGTGCGCGCGAGGACAGCTACGCTGATCGCAGTGAACGCTTTAGATAAATACTATCGGGGCATGCCATGTGGCATCGCTTCTTGGGGGATTGATGGATCTTTGGACTGCCTTTCAGGCACTGATTCTTGGCGTTGTAGAAGGGCTGACGGAGTTTTTGCCCATATCCAGTACCGGACACCAGATCATCGTTGCGGACTTGCTCGACTTCGGTGGCGAGCGGGCCATGGCGTTCAACATCATTATTCAGCTTGGCGCCATCCTCGCGGTGGTCTGGGAGTTTCGCCGCAAGATTCTTGATGTGGTCGTGGGTCTGCCGACGCAGCCCAGCGCCCGACGCTTTACCGTCAATCTGTTGATCGCTTTCCTGCCTGCCGTCGTGCTGGGCGTGATCTTTGCCGATCTGATTCACCAATACCTGTTCAACCCGATCACCGTTGCCACGGCACTGGTGGTGGGCGGCTTCATCATGTTGTGGGCCGAGCGCCGGCAACACGCCGTGCACGCCGAAACCGTGGATGAGATCACCTGGAAAGACGCACTGAAAGTCGGTTTCGCCCAATGCCTGGCGATGATCCCCGGCACCTCGCGCTCTGGCTCGACCATCATCGGCGGCCTGCTGTTCGGCCTGTCGCGCAAGACCGCCACGGAGTTCTCGTTCTTCCTGGCCATGCCAACCATGGTCGGTGCAGCGGTGTATTCGGGCTACAAGTACCGGCACATGTTCGTCCCGGCGGATTTCCCGGTGTTCGCCATCGGCTTCGTCACGGCGTTCATCTTTGCCATGATCGCCGTGCGCGGCCTGCTCAAGTTCATCGCCAGCCATAGCTACGCGGCGTTCGCCTGGTACCGGATCGTCTTCGGTCTGGTGATTCTGGCGACCTGGCAGTTCGGTTGGGTGGACTGGGCGGCCGCCAAGCCATGAGTGATTCCCGTGCCCGTCGTCCCGAAGGTCGTCCATCGGGCGGCAATGTGCAGAATCTGAAAGTCAAACTGCTGGTGTTGGCCATCGTCTGTGCGTTGCCGCTGTCCGGCTCGCTGGCGATGTGGCTGCACGGCATCTCGCTGATACCGCTGGCGGCTTACGGCATCGTCAGCGTGCTGGCGTTCTTTCTGTACTGGAGCGACAAGCGCAAGGCCCGCAGCGACAGCTGGCGGACACCGGAGAACATCCTTCACGCGGTGGAGCTGGCCGGCGGCTGGCCGGGTGCGCTGATCGCCCAGCAGGTGTTCCGGCACAAGACACGCAAGGTGTCGTTCCAGATTCTGTTCTGGATGATCGTCGTGCTGCACCAGGTGTTCTGGATCGATCAGTTGTTCCTCGGCTCGAACCTGCTGGCCCTGTTCTAGACGCCGCCATCCACCCCCGCCGGCGCCGCTTCGGCAGCGCCGGCGGGAGGGCGCTAGAGCAGCAGACCGACCTGGGTTTTCTTCGGCAACCTGCTTACCACCAACTGATGCGAGCGCTGCAGCAGCCCTTGCAGTTCCTCCGCGCCTAACGGGTAGGGCGGGTGCATGATGATCCACTGCGCACGCGCCAGGTAAGGTGCCGGATGAATGCCCGGGCGGTCGCAATGGCCGAGAAACAGATCCTTGTCGACCTTGAACGCCAGCGAGTCACCGCGCAGGCCCTGCAAGGCGAACATCTTGTTGCCGGCAATCGAAAACACCCGCACGCCGCCCCACTTGTAGTCTTCCCGGGCACCGGGCAGGGCCAGGCAGAACGCCGCGACATCCGCCTCGCTCATCTTCGTTGATTTCATAACAACCGCTCCCCACAGGCATTGAACGATTCGACCAGATGATCGATCCAGGCGCGCACCGCCGGCATTACCCCGCGCCGGTGCGGATAAACCGCTTGCAGCCAGCCACCGGGCAGCGACCATTGCGGCAGCAATTGCACCAGGGCGCCACTGCGCAGTTCGGCTTCGCAATACATCATCGGCAACAGGGTGAAACCCTGGCCAGCCAGCACGCAGGTCTTGCGCACCACGAAATCGTCGATGCCCAGGCGGGCTTCCAGCGCCAAGTCGCAGCTTTTGCCGTGCTGGTCGAGCAAACGCACGTGCACCAAGCGGTCGGCCTCCAGCGCGCCCAACACCGGCAGGTTCTTCAGGTCCTGAGGGGTTTCGATGGATTTGCCTTCGACAAAGCCCGGGCTCGCCACCACGACCATCTGCGCCTGACGCAAGCGGCGCGTGACCAGCAGCGGATCCTCGTCACCCAACTCCCGCACGCGCAGAGCCACGTCGAACCCTTCGGCAACCAGGTCCACCCGGCGATTGAGCAGTACCACTTCCAGTTGCACCTGCGGGAATTTGCCGAGGAATTCGCTGATGACCCACGGCAGCATCTCCCGGGCCAGACCCGTTGGGCACGACACCCGCAAACGGCCACGCGGTTCGCTGGACATACTGGCCACCGCTTCGTCGGCCATTTCCGCTTCCAGCAACATCGCCTGGCAGTGGCGCAGGTAGCGCTCGCCGACCGCGGTGAGGTTCAGCTGCCGCGTGGTGCGTTGCAGCAAACGCGCGCCGAGGCGTTCTTCCAGCTCAGCGATGCGCCGTGACAGGCGTGACTTGGGAATGCCGAGCAAACGGCCAGCAGCGGCGAAGCCACCGGCCTCGACCACCTTGGCGAAATAGTAGAGATCGTTGAGGTCTTGCATAGGGGAATCCAGCTGTTCTATCAGTGGGACGAACTATCGCATTGTCGGCGTCTAATCAGCTATTGGTTTCGTCGGTAGGATTGTCTCCATTCCGTCGCCACCGGCGATTCCTTCCAGGAGATTCCACATGAAACTGCTGCACATCGATTCGAGCATTCTGGGCGACAACTCCGCTTCCCGTCAGTTGAGCAGTCAGGTCGTCAAAGCCTGGCAGGCGGCCGAGCCGAGCGCCGTGGTGACCTACCGTGACCTGGCGGCCGATGCCATCAGCCACTTCTCCTCGACCACCCTGGTCGCTGCGGGTACCACCGCTGAACTGCGCGACGCCGCGCAACAGCACGAAGCCGAACTGAGCGCCAGCACCCTGGCCGAATTCATCGCGGCCGACGCCGTGGTGATCGCAGCGCCCATGTACAACTTCACCGTGCCAACCCAGCTCAAGGCCTGGATCGACCGCGTTGCCGTGGCCGGCCAGACGTTCCGCTACACCGAGGCCGGCCCTGAAGGCCTGTGCGGTGGCAAGAAAGTGGTGATCGTGTCGACCTCCGGCGGCATTCATGCCGGCCAGGCCAGCGGCATCGCCCACGAAGAATATCTGAAGCTGGTACTGGGCTTCCTCGGCATCACCGACATCGAAGTGGTGCGCGCCGAAGGTCTGGCCTACGGCGAAGAAGTGCGCAACAACGCCATGAGCGCTGCGCAGGCACGCATCAGCGAGCAGCTGTTCGCCGCGGCGTAAGGCTTGTGTAAAAGATCAGCCGCGGTTCAGGCAATCGGCAAAAAACTCTGTATTCTGGTTCTGCAAGGGCCAGGTACGGAGTTTTTTGTTTCTGACTGTTACATAATCTGGCCCGGGTTATGCAGTCTTGCGATCAACGTCTGAGTGCAGCGCCACGCCGGATGAGCGGATCCCCGGGATATCGGGCGGCGCCACACGAAGGATCTTTGGATTGAGTAACAACAGGGTGGGGCAGCCCATGATGCGTCTTTGTGCAACGTTACTGATTTGCCTGCTCGGCAGCCTGAATTCAGTGCACGCGGCCCCCGGCTTGCACCCGCGCTGGAGCGTCGGTTATCACGAAATGACGTTCCTCGATCCGCTCGACCTGCAACCGATGCGCGCGATTGCCTTCTATCCTTCCAGCGACCGCGAACATGTCAGCCTGCTCGAGGGCTATTCGGTCGAAGCCGGTGCCGACGCCAAAGTCGCCATCGGCCGGTTTCCGATGCTGATGCTGTCCCACGGCAATACCGGCACGCCGCTGGCGCTGCATGACCTGGCCACGTCGCTGGCACGCAAGGGATTTGTCGTGGTGGCGGTAATCCATCCCGGCGACAACTCCAAGGATCACAGTCGCCTCGGCACCCTGAGTA
This sequence comes from Pseudomonas sp. efr-133-TYG-5, assembly GCF_030209175.1. Classification (GTDB taxonomy): domain Bacteria; phylum Pseudomonadota; class Gammaproteobacteria; order Pseudomonadales; family Pseudomonadaceae; genus Aquipseudomonas. The sequence goes on from NZ_JARVSM010000001.1 coordinate 388,956, forward strand.
ACCTGTACGGACGGCCGATCCAGATTTCCGAAGCCATTACCGCCACCCTTGGCGATCGCATGCTGGCGCCGTTCGTGAACGCCGATCAGGTCGGGGTGATCGGCTATTCGGCCGGTGGCGAAACCGCGTTGATTCTCTCCGGCGCGCAGCCGGATCTGGATCGCCTGCGCCGATACTGCCAGGAGCGCCCGGACGACCGCGACGCCTGCAACACTCAGGGCGAGTTGATCGTCGACCGCGATGACCTGCAGCCGGTGGCTGACCCGCGGGTGCACGCCTTGCTGCTGATGGCGCCGCTGAGCCTCAAGTTCGGTCGCCATACCCTGGCGGACGTGCATGTGCCGGTGCTGCTGTACAGCGGCGATGGCGACAAACTGGTGGCCTTCGACAAGAACGCCGCCGCCCTGGCGCGCAAGCTGCCGACCGCACCGGACTTCAAGTTGCTGGCGGGGGCAGGGCACTTCGTATTCATGGCGCCGTGCAATGAAGAGCAGATCCGTGCCATGCCGGCGCTGTGCACAGACGCTGACGGCGTGGATCGCGAAGACATCCACCGCAACCTGATCTCCGAGGCCGGGCGCTTCTTCTCCCATGCGCTGGGCAAGCCCGATCGGGCCGGGATGCAGACGGCGGATCAATAGGCCTGCGACGTTGCGACTTCTGCAGCGTCCAGGTCAGCGCAAGGCGTTTTCAGCCCAGGGCCCGACGCTTGAGCAGCAAGGTCAGGCCTAACCCGCTCACCGACAGCAGCGCTGCGCAGAAGAAAATCCACGAGTAGCCGAGATTCAACGCCACCGCGCCCATCAGCGGCCCGGCAATCGCCAGCGCCAGATCGAAGAACACCGCGTAGGCGCTCAACCCGGCGCCACGGCTGGAGTTCGGCACCTGTTTGATCGCCTCCACACCCAGCGCCGGGTACACCAATGACAAGCCGAAACCGGCCAGCCCCGCGCCGATCAACGCATAACCGGTCGACGGCGCCAGCCACAACAGCACCAGGCCGACGGTTTCGATGCTCATGCAGGCAATGGCCGAGGTGAAGCCGCCGAAACGGCCGATGGCCGAGATGAACAGCAGTCGCGACAGAATGAAGCACACGCCGAAGACCGTCAGGCAATACGCGGCGCCGGTCCAGCCGCGATTGAGGTAATACAGGGTAATGAAGGTGGTCAGGGTGCCGTAGCCGATCGAGGCCAGGCTCAGGCTTGCACCAAAGGGCGCGATCCGGCCGAACACCGCCCAGAACGGCAGGCGTTCACCGCGCACCACGGGCACCGAGGGTTTGTTGCGGATCAGCAGCAGTGCCCCGGCAGCGAGCAGCGACAGAGCGATGCCGAGGCTCTCGAAGCCATAGTCGGCGACCATCACCACCCCCAGCGGCGCGCCAATGGCGATGGCGCCGTAGGAAGCAATGCCATTCCAGGAAATCGAGCGCGCAGTATGCTCGGCGCCGACCTGGCCCATGCACCAACTGATGGTGCCGACGCCGATCAGGCCTTGGGCGATGCCCAGCAGCAGACGCCCGCCGATGAGAATCATCAGGCTGAGCAGCGGCCAGCCTTGCAACAGTGTCGACAGCAGCGTCAGCAGGCCGCTCAAGACGATCCCCGCCAAGCCGTAGACAATCGCCCGTTTGGTGCCGATGTTGTCCGACATGCGCCCGGCCATCGGGCGGCTGAGCAGGGTGGCCAGGTATTGCGAGCCGATCACCAGCCCGGCGATCACCGCGCTGAAGCCCAGTTGCTCGTGGACATAACCGGGCAACACGGCGATCGGCAGGCCGATGCAGAGGAAGGCAATAAAGGTATAGAAAACGATGGAGACGATCTGCAGGGTGATCGCCATGGAGCTTGGCGGTGGCAGTTGCTGCGCAGACATGGGAACTCGTTCGCGGGCGGCGGTGGGAGAGTCCGCATCATGGCTTCTGTCCGCGATAAAAGAAAGCAGGCTAACTATCGTTTCCACGCACCCACGGGATCGTTCCCACGCTCTGCGTGGGAGTGCAGCCCGGGACGCTGCGCTTCCCTTCCAGAGCTGGAACGCGGAGCGTCCCTTGAGGCATTCCCACGCAAAGCGTGGGAACGATCAGCACGATCAGCAAAAAAAAGCCCTGTCACAAGGACAGGGCTTTCTGTTTACCGCTCGATTCGACTTAGAACACTACGCCTTGGCTGCGCAGGTAGTCATCGTAGGTGCCGCTGAAGTCGGTCACGCCATTCGGGCTCAGCTCGATGATGCGCGTGGCCAGGGACGATACGAATTCCCGGTCATGGCTGACGAAGATCAACGTGCCCGGGTAGTTTTCCAGTGCCAGGTTAAGCGCCTCGATCGATTCCATGTCCAGGTGGTTGGTCGGTTCGTCCATCACCAGAACGTTCGGTTTTTGCAGGATCAGCTTGCCGAACAGCATGCGACCCTGCTCACCACCGGAGATCACCTTCACCGACTTAAGGATCTCGTCGTTGGAGAACAGCATCCGCCCCAGCGTGCCACGAATCACTTGCTCGCCCTGAGTCCACTGACCCATCCAGTCGAACAGGCTGACATCGTCCTCGAAGTCATGCGCGTGGTCCTGGGCGTAGTAGCCCAGCTCGGCGCTTTCGGTCCATTTCACCGAACCGGCGTCCGGCGTCAGCTCGCCCATCAGCGTGCGCAGCAGGGTGGTCTTGCCGATACCGTTCGGGCCGATGATCGCCACGCGCTCGCCGGCTTCGACGGTGAAGCTGAAGTTCTTGAACAGCGTCTTGCCGTCGAAGCCCTTGGACATCTGCTCGATGGTCACGGCCTGGCGGTGCAGCTTTTTCGTCTGCTCGAAACGGATGAACGGGCTGACGCGGCTCGATGGCTTGACCTCGGCCAGCTGGATCTTGTCGATCTGCTTGGCACGGGAAGTGGCCTGCTTGGCTTTCGAGGCGTTGGCGGAGAAGCGGCTGACGAACGTTTGCAGTTCGGCAATCTGCGCTTTCTTCTTGGCGTTGTCCGACAGCAGTTGCTCGCGGGACTGGGTCGCCGCGGTCATGTACTCGTCATAGTTGCCCGGGAACAGGCGCAGCTCGCCGTAGTCCAGGTCGGCCATGTGGGTGCAGACGCTGTTGAGGAAGTGCCGGTCGTGGGAAATGATGATCATGGTGCTGTTACGCGCCGTGAGAATCGTTTCCAGCCAGCGGATGGTGTTGATGTCCAGGTGGTTGGTCGGTTCGTCGAGCAGCAGCACTTCCGGATCGGAGAACAGTGCCTGCGCCAGCAGTACCCGCAGTTTCCAGCCTGGCGCCACTTCGGTCATCGGGCCGAAATGCTGTTCCAGTGGAATGCCCAGGCCCAGCAGCAGCTCGCCGGCACGGGATTCGGCGGTGTAGCCGTCCATTTCGGCGAACTCGGTTTCCAGTTCGGCCACGGCCATGCCGTCTTCTTCGCTCATTTCCGGCAGCGAGTAGATGCGATCGCGTTCGGCCTTGACCTTCCACAGCTCTTCGTGACCCATGATCACGGTGTCGATCACGGTGAATTCTTCATAGGCGAACTGATCCTGGCGCAGCTTACCCAGACGCACGTTCGGCTCGAGCATCACCTGGCCGCCGGACGGCTCGAGATCGCCGCCGAGGATTTTCATGAAGGTCGACTTGCCGCAACCGTTGGCGCCGATCAGGCCGTAACGGTTGCCACCGTTGAATTTGACCGAAACGTTTTCGAACAGCGGCTTGGCGCCGAACTGCATCGTGATGTTAGCTGTGGAGATCAATTGCTTTACCTATCAATGGGTTGCGAGCCGCACATTTTTGGCGCTTGGGCCATTTGGGGGGCATTTTGGAGCTTTTTCATCTCTGCCGATCACCGCTGCGGTCGAGCCGGCAGGCATGGGGCCAGAGCAGCTTCTGGACGCAGCGTCCAGGCTGTTGGGCAATAAAGGCGGGATTCATGCCAGACATGGCGCGCATTGTCGCATAAGTATTGCGGCAGTTGTATGGCGGTCGCTCACGAACCCTCGAGCGCACACCGTAGATTCGCCGGACAAAGAAAGGCCCGCGTGGGGAGCGCAGGCCGAAAGGAGCACGAAGGAGTTGAGTCCACCGTAGGCCCGTGGCTGTGAAAGGGATGTGAAATGGCGGTGATGCCATCGCGAAAGTGAGGCAGCATTCAATGCAGCGTCACGACCCGGCGGCTTTCGCCGATTCTGATGCGGTCCAGCGCACGGTTCAGCGCATCGAGGGCATCGAGCAAGGCCTTTGCCTCGGCTTCGCGACCATCGCCCCAAAGGCGCTCGGCCATTTTGTTCAGGGCCTGGATGGAGCGTTCGATGTCGGCGGCGGTGGTGGCAGCGGTGCCTGACGACGTTTTTCTGGGCATCGATCGAGCCTTTGGCTGGGCGGGGAGAGGTCTTTGACTGACAGCCGCGGGTATCAATGCCAACCGGCGTTCATACCTGGCCGAGCGTACATTCGCGGTTCAGCGGTAAGTCTACCGATCGGCCTCAAATCACGATACCGCGATGACATCCCGCCTGCTGTTTGGCGCAATCACGGGACAGTTTTTCACAGTTTAGGTTCACTATTGGTTACAAACTATGGCTAAAATGCCCTCCATTCACCCAGCGCCCTTGCCCGGCGCGGGCTCAAGGATGCGCCACCGAGACGCTGTTTTGTATTCAGACCACTGCCACAGACCTTGGCTCAGCCAGCCCGTCGTGCAGTTTGTTCACTTCTGACGTGTGACGATTTCCGTGAAACTCATCATTGCTGCTGTTTATGTCATTTCCATCGCATACGTTCACCTGCGCGGGCGCGTGCGGCACAAGTTGGGTCGGCAATTGAGCGACCACTCGACGTTCCTGGCGCCGATCAACTGCTTCCTTTATCTGTTCTCGAAAATGCCGAACAAGCCGTACCTCGATCCGGCGGATTTTCCCGACCTGAGCCCGTTGCAGCAGCATTGGGAAGAGATTCGCGCAGAAGGGCAGAACCTGCTGCGCGCCGGCGAAATCAAGCGCTCGAACCAGTACGACGATGTCGGTTTCAACTCGTTTTTCAAAACCGGCTGGAAGCGTTTCTACCTGAAGTGGTACGGCGACAGCCACCCTTCGGCGATGAAGCTGTGCCCGCGCACCACTGAACTGGTGCAGAGCATCGGCTCGATCAAGGCGGCGATGTTTGCCGAGTTGCCGCCCGGCTCGAAACTGGTGCGTCACCGCGATCCGTATGCCGGTTCCTATCGCTACCACCTGGGCCTGGACACGCCGAACGCCGCGGGTTGCTACATCAATGTCGACGGCGAGAACTACCACTGGCGCGATGGCGAAGCTGTGATGTTCGACGAGACCTACATCCACTACGCGGAAAACACCACCGATCAGAACCGCATCATCTTGTTCTGTGACATCGAACGGCCTATGAAATATCGCTGGGCGGCAGCGTTCAATGCCTGGTTCAGCCGTACCGTGATGTCTGCCGCCGGCGCACCCAACGATGCGGGCGACAAGACCGGTGGCATCAATCGCCTGTTCACCCGTATCTACAAGGTGCGTTTGCGCGGCAAAGAGCTGAAAAAGCGCAATCGTGCGCGTTACTACATGGAAAAGTGGGCGATTTTCGGTGGCCTGCTGGCCGTCTTCATTCTGATCTGATCTGATTGATTTCCCTGACGCCTTCACGGAGTTGCCCGTGAAGGCGCTGTTCGCCAGGCTCTTCGGTGCCACTCATTCCCCGGAGGCCTTCTTGGTCTTTTTCGCTGGCGCGGCCTTGCTGGTGGTCTTGGCCTTCGACTTGGCGGGTGCCTTGCCGCCGAGGCTGCGCTTGAGCAGTTCGGTCAAATCGATAACATCGGCGGTCTTGCGTTCTTCCTCGCCACCCACCGTCTCGACATCCTCGATCTTGCCTTCGTGGGCCTTTTTCTCCACCAGGGCCATGATCTTGTCCTCGAATTCGTCCTTGTAATCCTCAGGCTTCCAGTCGGCGCTCATGTCTTCCACCAGGCGCTTGGCCATGTCCAGCTCACCTTTGGCCAGTTGCGGCTTGGTCACTTCGCTGCCCAGCTCCAATTCGTCGAGGCCGCGCACCTCCTGCGGCCAGCGCAGCTTCACCAACACCAGCGCGGACTCCAGCGGCATCAGCGCTGCCAGGTACTGGCGCGTGTGCAGCACGACCCGGGCGAGGGCGACCTTGTTGGTCTTGCTCAGGGTTTCGCGCAACAGCGCGTAGACCTTGCCGCCGCGTTTGTCCGGTGCAAGGTAATACGGTGTGTCGATGTTCTGCAGCGGGATCTGCTCGCTGTCGACAAAGGAAAAGATGTCGATGGTCTGGGTGGAAACCGGGTGCGCAGAGCGGATTTCTTCCTCGCTGAGCACCACGTAGCGACCCTTTTCGTAGGCTACACCTTTGACAATGTGCTCTTTGGTGACTTCCTTGCCGGTGACCTTGTTGACCCGTTTGTAGCCCACCGGGTCCATGCTGCGGCTGTCGAGCCAGTCGAAGTCCACGCCTTGCGACGAGGTTGCCGAAACCAGCGCGACAGGGATGTGCACCAGCCCGAAACTGATTGCGCCTTTCCAGATTGCCCGAGCCATGTGCCGTTCTCCGAGTGATGATCAGGTGACTGGTGGCCCGGTGCAAAAGTTTCCGCCATTTGCCGGCGCGGCGGCGGGTGGTCAAGTCGTGTTACATCTTCCCGGCGCGCAACCGGTTAACAAATCCGAACCCTCGGCGTAGCGTGGACTCGAAGGCTCTATTCCACGTGCATCGACAGAGGCCGCCCATGAACCGTTTCCTGCTTGGCATCGCCGCCCTGATCCTCAGCGGCGGCGCGATGTGCGCCGAAAGCGTCGCACCGTCTCCGGCACTGTTTCTGGCGCAAAGTCCGACCGGCAACAGCAACAATCCCTACAACAGCCCGATCCGCCGGGCCAATCCCAACAGCATGCAGGGCACTCAGCCGGCGGCGCCGGTCATCCGCGGGCCGAACACAGTGCCGGTGCCTCGACAGCCCACCGTGGAAAACCGCGGCATCGGTAACGGCCAGGCGCCGCGCGCGGCACCCAGCACGCCACCGACCTTCATTCCCAACCCACCTTCGCGCAGTACCGACAGCAACCGTTGAGCGACCGCAGTCATCGCCGTCGCCCCCTCGAACGAACAGAAGGAATCGTGCATGTTGCGTAAAACCCTGCTGGCCAGCCTGTGTGCCGGCGCCCTGATCAGCTTTACCGTTCCCGCCCTGGCAGCCGCGCCCAAGGAATTGCAGAGCGAACAGGGCACGCTGGAAGTCACCACCCTGACCCAAGGCCTGGAGCATCCATGGGCCCTGGCGTTCCTGCCGGATCGCCAGGGCATGCTGGTGACCGAGCGCTCCGGTCATCTGCGCCTGGTCAGCGCCGATGGCAGCCTGTCTGCGCCGATCAGCGGTGTGCCGAAAGTCTGGGCCAAGGGGCAGGGCGGCTTGCTCGATGTGGCGCTGTCGCCGGACTTCAGGCAGGACCGACTGGTGTACCTGTCCTACGCCGAGGGCGGTGGCGCCGGCGACAAGGCCGGTACGGCGGTGGGGCGTGGGCGGCTGTCGGATGATCTGAAGACGATCAGTGATTTCACGGTGATCTTCCGTCAGGAGCCGAAACTGTCGGTTGGCAACCACTTCGGTTCGCGGCTGGTGTTCGACCGCGACGGTTACCTGTTCATCACCTTGGGCGAAAACAACGATCGGCCGACCGCGCAGGATCTCGACCAGTTGCAAGGCAAGGTCGTGCGAATCTTCCCCGACGGCAAGGTGCCGGATGACAACCCCTTCGTCGGCCAGTCCGGCGTGCGTCCGGAGATCTGGTCGTACGGCCACCGCAACCCGCAGGGCGCAGCGCTCAACCCGTGGACGGGTACGGTCTGGGAGAACGAGCACGGCCCGCGTGGTGGCGACGAAGTGAACATCATCGAGCGCGGCAAGAACTACGGCTGGCCGTTGGCGACTCACGGGATCAACTACTCCATGCAGCCGATTCCGGAAGCCAAGGGCAAAAGTGTCGAAGGCGCGGTCGATCCGCACCATGTGTGGGAGAAGTCACCCGGTGTCAGCGGCATGGCATTTTACGATGCCGATCGCTTCAAACCGTGGCAGCACAACGCATTCATTGGCGCATTGGTGAGCCAGGAGCTGATCCGCCTGCAGTTCGACGGTGACAAGGTCGTCCACGAGGAGCGCTTGCTCGGCGAACTCAACCAACGCATCCGCGACGTGCGTCAGGGGCCGGACGGCTATCTGTATGTGCTCACCGATGAGTCGAATGGCGCCTTGTACAAGCTAGGCCTGAAGTAACAGGGCACCGGCAGCGAGGGCGCCAATTCCTCGCTGCCCGCGCATTCAGGCGTTACGCACATACAGCACCACCGCCGCCCGCAGCTTGCCGCGGCCGAAGCGGCACATTTTATCGAATTCCCCATGACTGACCGGTACGTGCTGGCAGTCCATTGGCTGTCGATGCTGACTGTGGTCGACGTCCGGATCGTGCAGATAGACAAAGTCCTCGTCGCAATCGGTGACCAGCACCCAATGCGGTGACTTGGAGCGGGTCAGGCGATAGCTGCTGATCAGCACCAGCGGCTGTCCGCCGGCGGCGATCACCCGTGGCAAGTCCAGCGTCGGTCCAACGACCTCGGCAACATCGGTGTCGTGTAACTGTGCGGTGAATTCTTCATGGACCAGGCGCATGACGTCTTTTTTATGCGCATCGCGCACACCATCGAGAAACAGCGGCCCGGCCATGCTCAGCTGCAGGTGCACGCGAAAGCCTCGGCGCCACGCCGCCAGCGCCAGCCCTTGCGGACTGCAGCCGCCGTGGCCGGAGGTCATGAACACCGTCGTTGCTTCGCGCCACAGTTGCAGCTCTTCGCGCCGTTGCAGCGCCCGCTGCGGCTGCAGAGCGCCCATGGCCATCAGCAGACAGGCCGGGCCGCAGGTGAAGTCGGTGGTTTGCCGGTAGTAAGGCACGTGGCTGTTGCGCGAGTCACGGTGCTGCAAGATGCGCTTCTCCAGACGCAACGCATCGGCATGGTCTTCGTAGTAGTCCTGAATCAGGGCAAAACGTCGGTAGCCATTGCGCTCGTACAGGGCAATGGCGGCGGGGTTGTCGGTTCGCACTTCCAGGCGCAGGTACGCGCAGTCGTGCTCCAGGGCCGCGGCCTCGATCCGTTGCAGCAGTTGTTTGCCCAGGCCTTCACCACGCGCCTCGCTCGCAATGGCGATGGAATACAGCCGCGCCAGAGAGGTGCCGCGATGAAACAGTACCAGCGCATAGCCAAGCAATTGACCCGCGCGCTCGGCGACCAGCAACCGCGCGTGCGCCCGGGTAATCATCCACTGGAAACTGCGCCGGGTGAGCCGGTCCGTGGTGAAACAGTGCAGTTCCAGCGCCAGTAACGCCGGTAAGTCGTCCACTTGCGCCAAGCGAAAAACAGTACTCATATGACCGCCGTAAAAGTTGCGTAACGAAACGAGACTTTCGAAAAAGTTCGTGCTTAATAGAAAAGGTCTTGTTCTCCAACGGATCAATTTCTATGTCAGCGGTACAGGGTCATTGGCGCGAAGTATCCAAGCAAAGTTTGCCGGCGGCAACTTATTTGAATCCAGTCAGCAGGGCGTCAAGTCAAGTGTTGATTATTGTCGAACGCAAGGAGGACTGGGCCTCTTACTTTCCCAGTGAAGACATCGTCACCGCCCAGGAATACCTCGAACAGACGCGCGAGAGCGAGTCGGGCAAGCGCGTACAGGTCATCAATCTGTGCCGCAGCTACAAGTACCTGGGCCACGGTTACTATTGCTCCTTGCTGGCTGAAGCCCGTGGGCACAAGGTGATTCCGTCGGTGCGCACCATCAGCGATCTGACGAAGAAATCGCTTTACGGCCTGGCGCTGGATGACCTCGATAAGACCCTGGAAAAAGCCCTCAGCCATCATCTGTACAGCGATACCGAAGGTTTTACCCTGACACTTTATTTCGGCAGGACGCATATCGAGCCGTTGCAGGATCTGGCGCGACAGTTATTTGAAGTGTTTCCCTGTCCGATTCTGCTAGTTGAGTTTCGCCGAACTAACGGTTGGCATATCGAGGGCATAAAATCCGGTGCCCTGCACAAGTTGCGCGACGATCAGGAAGATCAGTTCGCCAATGCCCTGGACAGTTTCAGCCGTAAAGTCTGGCGCGTTCCACGATCGCCACAAGTGGCGCGTTACGACCTGGCCATCCTCCACGATCCGCAGGAAGCGCTGCCACCTTCCAATGCCAGGGCCCTGGAGAATTTCATCCGGGTCGGCAAAGGCATGGGCATCGACGTCGAGCTGATCGAGCGCAAGGATTACGCACGGCTGGCCGAATACGACGGCTTGCTGATCCGCGAAACCACCAGTGTCGACAACCACACTTATCGCTTCGCCAAGAAGGCCGAAAGTGAAGGGCTGGTGGTCATGGATGACCCGACGTCGATCCTGCGCTGTACCAACAAGGTCTACCTGACCGACTTGCTCAACAGTCATCAACTGGGCATGCCCGCCACGGAAATCCTCTACAAGGAGCGACCGGAAGACTTCGAGCGGGTTGGCGAGCGCCTCGGTTTTCCGCTGGTGCTGAAGATTCCCGACGGATGTTTTTCCCGTGGAGTGATCAAGGTCGAGAGCCAACAGGCCTTGCTCGAAGCCACCGCCGAACTGTTCGAACATTCGGTGTTGCTGCTGGCTCAGGAGTTCTTCTACACCGAGTACGACTGGCGTATCGGCGTGCTTAATCGCAAACCGATCTTCGCCTGCCAATACTTCATGTCCAAGGGCCACTGGCAAATCTACAACCATAAGGCCAAAGGCCAGGACATCAACGGCGAGTGCCGCACCCTGGCTGTTCACGAAGCACCCCGCGCGGTGGTCGAGCTGGCAGTGAAAACCGCCAACCTGATCGGCGACGGCCTCTACGGCGTCGATCTGAAACAGGCCGGCGACAAAGTGGTGGTCATCGAAGTCAACGACAACCCCAACCTCGACGCCGGCATTGAAGACGCTTACTTGCAGGACGATCTGTATTCCCTGGTGCTGGAGGAGTTCGTCCGGCGCCTGGAGCTCAAACGTCGCGGCCAGGCCTGGTGACGCGCCGATGATCAGCAGCTTCGCACTGAGCCATGGCGCGTTGCAGCGAGTCGAGCGACTCGATGCGCCGGTGATGTTGTTCAGTCATCCGGATGCCGCCGAGCGCGATTTGCTGCAGACACATTTCAAGGTCGACGAACACGCGCTGGCCTCGGCGCTGGACCCGGATGAAGTCTCGCGCATCGAGTTTCACCCCGACCACCTGTTCCTGATCTGGAAACGCCCGGAAAACTATTCCGGCGGCGGTAGCCTGGCGTTCGAGGTGTCGTCCTGCGGCCTGTTGTTCGCGCCGGGGCAACTGCTGGTGATTGCTACCGACGATACGCCGCTGCATGGCCTCGGCACACGGCAGCCGCTGAACACGCCATTGGATGTGCTGCTTGACCTGCTGTTCAACAACATCCATCACTATCTCGGGCACTTGAAGGTGATCAAACTGGTCGCCCGCGAGTTGCAGCAGAAATTCAACGCTTCGATGCAAAACCAGCATTTGGTGCAGATGTTCAACCTCAGTGAAAGCCTGATCTATTACATCAATGCGCTGCACAGCAACGGCGCAGTCCTCACCCGGCTGCGCAACCACGCGGAAAAACAACAGTTCAGCAGCGAGGCGCTGGGGTTGATCGATGACCTGATCATCGAGAACAACCAGTGCTACAAACAGGCGGAAATCTATTCCACGGTGTTTTCCGGCCTGATCGACGCGCGCGGCAACCTGATGAACAACAGCATGAACAATCTGCTGCGCAAGCTGACGTTGATCAACGTGGTGTTCCTGCCGCTGAACCTGATCGCGAGCATTGGCGGCATGTCGGAGTTCAGCATGATGACCGCCGGTACGCCGTGGTGGGTGTCATACCCGTTGTTTCTGGCCGCGATGCTGCTGGGGGCCGGCGGGATGCTGTTGGGGCTCAGGTGTCTGGCGAAGTAGCTTGTGCGAGTGATGAGCAGAGCGGCCAGCCTGCCGTTGTGACACAACATGAGCATTGACTTGCCAGCCGTCTGCGGGCTAATTTCCACTCCATGACTTCCACCGTATTGCGCTGCCAGCCAAGCATTATTACCGCCATTCCTCATTTGGCGGGCTAGCTCACGACTGCAGCACCCAACCCGCCCTAGAGGCGGGTTTTCACTTTCTGTCTCCGGGGTTTTGATCAAGCGTCAGGAGACGATCATGCCGTACACCCCCGAACAGCAAACCCTGCTCGAGCACTACGTAAAGAAGATCCTCGCCGCGCCGGTGTACGACGTCGCCGTGCGCACGCCGCTGCAAGCCGCTCCGGCCTTGTCCGAAACGCTGGGCAACCGCATTCTGCTCAAGCGTGAAGACCTGCAGCCGACGTTCTCCTTCAAGATTCGCGGTGCCTACAACCGCCTGGTGCAGTTGAGCGACGAGCAGAAAGCGCTTGGCGTGATCACCGCTTCGGCGGGCAATCACGCCCAGGGAGTGGCGCTGGCGGCGCGGGAGCTGGGAATCGCCGCGACCATCGTCATGCCGGCGACCACCCCTGAACTGAAAGTGCTCGGCGTGCGCAGTCGCGGCGCCGAGGCGTTGCTGCACGGCGCAAGCTTTCCATTTGCCCTGACGCATGCCCTGCAACTGGCCGTGCAGAGCGGGCGGACTTTCGTCTCCCCGTTCGATGATCCGGACGTGATCGCGGGGCAGGGCACCGTCGCCATGGAAATCCTGCGTCAGCATCAAGGGCCGCTGGACGCAATATTCGTCCCGGTGGGCGGTGGCGGATTGATCGCCGGTATCGCCGCGTACGTCAAATACCTGCGGCCGCAGGTACGGATCATCGGTGTCGAGTCGGAGCACTCGGCGTGCTTGCAGGCCGCCATGCAGGCCGGAGCGCGCGTGGTGCTGCCCGAAGTCGGCACATTCGCCGATGGGGTGGCGGTGGCGCAGATCGGCGCGTTCGGTTTTGAAGTCTGCCGCTTTTGTGTGGATGAGGTGATCACCGTCAGCAATGACGAGCTGTGCGCTGCGATCAAGAACATCTACGACGACACCCGCTCCATCACCGAACCTTCCGGTGCATTGGCGGTAGCCGGGATCAAGCAGTATGTGGCGCGAACCGCTGCACGCGGGCAAACCCTGGTAGCGATCGACTCGGGGGCGAACATCAATTTCGATAGCCTGCGCCATGTCGCCGAGCGCGCCGCGGCATGCGGCGTCCCGGCGTAATGGCGGTCAGGGCAGCAGCGGACGCAGGAAACTGCGTTCGTAGCTGACAATGAACTTCTTCTCCACCAGATCGGCCACCAGCGCGACGCTTTCCGGATCGGTCAGAGCGATATGGCGATAGCTTTCGTAGTCTGCCAGCGAGGGAAAACTGAACAGACAGTAGGCGATGTTGCTCGCGCCCTCGGAGGGCAGGAAGTAACCGTGATGGGTGCCGCCCAGTCGCTCGACGATGCCAAGCCATGCCTTGGCGTAGGCTTCGAACTCGGTCAACTGGTACGGATCGATCACGTATCTGACGTGGCAGGTGATCACATGCGACTCCTGTGCAGGTTATTCCTGAATGGCGGTGCCGACCTTGTCCGACGCCGACCAGATGCGGTAACGCACTTCGATGTCCTGCGGCGCGTAGATCACCAGCGGTAACTTGCTGTTGTAACGCAGCAAGAAGCCGTCACCCACGACGGGAACGAATTTGCGGGTTTTCTTGCCGTCGGGGCAGGCCATCATCGTACTCATCGGGCCGATGACCTTTTCCAGGCGATAGAACGGATAGCCCCAGCCCTCGAGGTTCTTCTCATCGAGAACACCACCCAGACGCTGGCGATTGCAATCGACCTCAAGCGTTTTGCCAGCGATTAGCTCGACCTTGAAGTTTTCTTCCTCAGACTGTTGCGGCAGATAGATCACCTGGCGGCTGAAGCCAGCCTCGGCTTTCGGATACGGCGCGGTATCTTCGAGTTTGGCCGCGTGGACAAGGGTGGACAGGCTGGCGATCAGCAGCCCGGTGGTCGCGTAGACGCGTAAAGAACCCATTGAAGCCTCCTGGCGGGTGTAATGTGGTTGCTGGGCATTCTTACCTTCACGGGTAACGAATGCAAACCAGCGTCGAGTTGCAAATTGCAGTGTCCAGCAGGGCGCTTCTTGCATTTTGCAAATAGCAAAATAATGGCCAAGCCGCCAAGTGCCTGATTTTATTAGGGTCGAAATGACCCGATGAAAGGCATGTTTTATGCGTCTGTTTGGTGCAGCGCACCGGGTTCGGGCGCCTACACTCCAATGGGCATCTCGCCGTACAACTGCTTGCCGCGTCCAGGGAAACAACGGGGGCACACCCGTGAAGGGGCAGCAACAGCGGTGAATACTTGATTGGCAGTCTCACAGTAAGGAGAGGGTTCGCCATGTTTCTGTCTGCCTTGGAACTTCGTAACATCATTGAAAGCAGTTTTCTGCCGAAACGCTGCCAGTGCACGCTGTCGCCAGACTTGTCGATGACCGTAAAAGTCTTCGGCGATCACCAGACCGATCAGGTCGAGTTGCAGGTCAGTGGCATTGATGCCAGTCATTTGAACGGCTGTCGCGAGATCAACGAATTGATCGCGGGGCTGCGTTCCGACCTGGCCCAGCAAGCCACACCGCATCACTACAGTCCGCGATCCAGAGCCATTTAACCGACCGTTTCAGTCAGTTCGACCGTCACGCGCCGGGCCTGCACATAACCAAGGCCCAGCGCGAGCTCGACCAGCACCGCGAGCAGAATCCCGGGGCCGGCATGACCGTTGAGCCATTCTGCAAAACCCAGCATCGCCAATCCGAAACAACCGACGATAAACCCGCTGCTCAGGGCGTTTCGCGCCATCGACGGCGGTGCATTGCGCACCAGATAGAACATCACGCCCAACGCCGCGAACAGCACCGCACTGCGGCGTGCGACAAACCCTGCCGCGCTCGAATACTCGATGCTCCAGATCGCCAGCAACCCGTCTGGCAAAAAGCCCCAGACCAGGGCCAGCAAGAAACACAGAGAAGAAGTGATGCCCGACAACGTGCGAAATGACAACTGCATGGCGAGTCCTTGCGGCAGTAAGAAGAGTCCCGAGCATACCCGCGCAGCCCCCTCTACGCCTACCGCAAAGCCGCAAATCAGAGCTTTCCTTCAGTTTTGATAACTGCACGCGTCAGACAATTTCCGATAGCTGATCTCCTCGGGTTTTCCAGTGTTGTCGATGTACTTCATATCGGCAGTGACCACCTTGCAATCCAGCGTCTGCGGCTCGGTCAACGACACCACCTTCGCCACATGCAGCGGCATGCCGTACTGGTAGGGAACGGCTTTGGAGGTCCCGGCGGTGTCATTGGCCTGAGCCAGGCCAGTGAAGGCAGTGCAGGCGAGGGTGGTGGTGAGCAGAAGCGTGCGAATATTCATGAATCTGACTCCCGTGCGACGGAATGAGCGTTCGGCGCAATACCGCCGAACCTGCCGCACTCGGCGTCAGCCCGGGGCTGAGGTGTGCGGTTCAGTAGAGTCTTTGACCACGGCGTTAAGCGAGGGTTAACCGGGCTGAACGCCGACTGTCTGGGCGGGGATTGTTTCGAAGGGCGTCTCGGCGAATTCCATCGGGAATAACTTTCCGATCGATGAGGACGCGAAGCTCAGTGCAGAAGTTGCTATTTCAGATCAATGACTTTGAATCCTTTTTCATCGGGCGCCGTATTCATTCCTTTGGGTTCCTCCGACTGGCCTTTTGGGGTGATGTAGTCGTAGACGATAAATTTTTCGGGAATTTCATAGCCTTCGTTGGGGATGACCAGCCGCATATTTCGAGCATTCAGGTACAGAAAGACCGGCAGGGCCTTTTCGGCAAAATCAATGCGCTCCAGCGTTCCGCTCTCTGGATTCTTGCGTAAAGCGGCGCCCTTCAAGTAGGGAGAACCATAGTTCATGGCGTATATCAAACCGGAGCCCGTGCATTTTGCCAATGCAATTTCACCTACGAAATCCGAGTCGGGAATGTCAGTGAAGGCACTTTCTGTCTGGTTGTCGATTTTGACGAACAGTCGCTTCCCGTCCTCACTTGAAGTGGACAAAAGTGAAGCAGTGGTTCCATCTGAAAGCGGGCAATCCAGTAGCGCTGTCTTCGTTTCAGCAAAAGCAGGAAGACACGCGAGCGCAAAAATGAGACTAAACCAAAACTTTTTTATTTCTTGATTACCAAGAGCCATACGGCACGCCGAATTTATCAACATAGGCTTTCGACACTGCGGAAAGTGGCCGATGCTTTCCTCCGGACTCTCCTTCGTAAGGACCGCGTGGATCAATTTCAGCTTGAACTCGAGTAATTTCAACGGGGGGCAGGCATGGGCCGAGAGCCCAGAGTTTGGCAACGCCACCTGGAGCAAGTCCGATGACCAAAGCTTCTCGATAAGCAGCAATCCATTTTCCATCGGCAGCGCAGTAGGCTTGCTCCTCTTTTCGCATGACTTCCCTAGCCGACTCAGGGACGTCTATGCTCATCTGATAGGTTTGAGGTTCAACCAAGGACTGCCACCGGACGTAGATTTTTTTGGGGAGGTCTGCGCCTGTGACATATTTCCCTTTGCCCCAACCGGGTTTTACCGGCCAGCCCTTTGGATCTCCTGAATTGCCAGGAGGATTTTGTATTGCTGCATTACCGCTCATCGCGCGCCTGTAAACTTGGCCTTTGATGTCTACAACGTCAGCCGTCTCGATCCAGACCTCCATATAGCTTGGGGACGAAAAACCCAAGCGCCACGCTTCATAAGGTAGTGATGCGCTATGTGCGAAATTGAAAATTCCAAGAAAAAATAGAATGAAGGTGGTTTTTAAACAGTAGTTATTCATTAGGATGAACCGTTCTCAGATTGTTGTCCGTAGGACGATTAATGAATAGAACTTCCAAATCGCTATTGTTCATTCCTTTAGCAGCATTCCAGTTGTCGGACAAGTGGACGTAGCGTTGAAAAAGAAGCTCCTCTTGCTGAGCAGTCAATCCTGCGGTTGGGCTTTTGCCTAATGCATAGCTCATCAGTTTTTCAGAGATTGGGAGCAACTCGCTCGGTAGCGCAAGTCTCGGCTCCCCTTCGTCAATCTCATCAAACGGTACATCGTTATCAACGGCTAGTTGCCTCATGATTCGCAAATAGATCAAGGAGAGATCGCTGCGAACCTCACGCTGACTGCTCACAGCCGCATAAACGTGTTTTTTTGGTGTTCGATCATCTCTTTCCCTGCTGGTGAAGGGGACTTCCCAAGTGCGCAGCTCAAGAGGAAGGTTGTATTGGGCCATTTGATCCTGCAAGCGTCGCAAATCCTGTTGTGCAAGTTTGTAGCTATTAGCCTCAGAAATCGGTGTTGAACGGTCAACATCGCTCCGGCGTGGTTTGCTGACCAGTACGCGCTCCACTGCTTTGGGAAGATATCCGCCCCCCAGATCAGAATGCACGCCTGGCATGACGATGTCGGCTGACCCTGCGCTATTCAAAGAGAAGTTGTAACGGCGCTCATTTCTCGCGACCAGGTGAACAATTTTCTTGGCGATTCCGGGAGGCAGGTAAATATTGATGCCTGGGTTTCTGGCGTTATGGCCCGTGAAGTCCCCAACCAAGGGATTCGCAATGGCCGCCACAGTGTCGTAGATTCCGATGAAGTTGATTGAGACATCTGTCTTGGGTCGCCATTTGAACGCGTCGGTCAGTACTGGCGAACCAGCAGGCAGAGCCTTGGCAAGAAGGCTCTCTTGCCCTTTCATCACCTCGTTTGCAAAGTCCCTCGCAGCGGCAGAACCACGACTGAATCCAAAAATATCGAATTGAATTTCCTTAATGCGCTTATCTGGATTGTTACTTTGGAAGGCTCGGATCGCTTTTAAAATTTGTTGGGGGGTTTCTTCAACTCGTGTCCTGACCCCTTGGGCACCAAGTCCCGTGCCTTGTGAATAAACAGAGTCTTCAGCGGTGCTGCTTGTCCCGATTCCGTCGACGTAGATTGGCATGCTCGCCATTTCCGCATCTGCGGGAATTTCTTCGACCGACTGATCTATATACAGCTCATAAAGTCTGGCCACATTGCTGACGTCATTACCATAGCTGTTGTCCGGCGAACTTCCCTTGCCGTCATAACCGTAAGAAGCGCAAAACTTGCGAATTTCTTCCGCCACGTCTTGCAGGTTTACGTCTGGCGCAAAGCAACCATAGACACGTTCGCTGTTACTACGGTTATTACCAGTTCCGTCGAAGAACATACCTAGCCGAAGGGTGATGTCTTCAATTTCTACTTCTTCCTCTTCTTCTTCGAGCGTATCTTCCGCGGTAGTGGGCATAGTCTTGGTTGGTGCGACCTCAGGTGCTGCACTGAATTTTCCGATTGGAGGTGCACTAAGGAGGTTACCTTTTGCGTCTGCCGCCGCAAGTGCAGGAGTGAGAGGTGTCAAGATCGCGATCCCGGAACCCACACCCGGCCCACCGCCGGAATTGACCTTGACCTGCGCACCACTGATGGTCACGCCACCGGCATCGACCTTGACGAAGCTGCCGCCAGCCTTGGCGGTCAGTTCCATGCCGGCGTCCACGACGACTTTTTCGCCGGCGTGGTAATGAATTTCCGTGCCGGCCTCGACGAACTGCGCGGTGCCCACTTTCAGGTGACGGGTCACGCCCACCGTGAGGTGGTCGTCGGCGCGGGTTTCGGTTTTGCGGTCGAGGTGGGTGATGCGGTGTTCTTCCACCCTGAACTCGCTCAGGGTGTTGGCCTCGACCGTGTCATGCCGCTCATTGCCGATGCGGATCTTCTGGTCGTGCTCGATGTTTTCGTCCCAATCGCGCTGGGCGTGGAGGTAGATCTGCTCCACGCCCTTTTTGTCTTCGATGCGAAATTCGTTGTAGCCCTTGCCGCCCGGGGAGCTGAGGGTCTTGAAGGTGCTGCGGGTCTTGTTCGCCGGCAGGTCGTAGGGGACGACGTTTTCCTTGTGGTACAGGCAGCCGGTGACCAGCGGCTGGTCGGGATCGCCTTCAAGGAAGGTGACCAGCACTTCCATGCCCACGCGCGGGATGGCGATGCCGCCGTAGGCACTGCCGGCCCAGCCGCTGGCGACGCGCAGCCAGCAGGTGGTCTGGTCGTTGGCCTGGCCGTCGCGATCCCAGTGGAACTGCACCTTGACCCGGCCGTACTCGTCGCAGTGGATTTCTTCACCGGGCGGGCCGGTGACGATGGCGGTCTGGCTGCCGAGGACCTTGGGTTTCGGGTGCTCGAGGGCAGGGCGGTAGTGCGCGTCCCACGGGGTGGCGAGGAAGCTGTTGCGGTAGCCCTGGTGGAAATCGCTTTTGTTGTCGGTGACGTCGCTGGTGACGTTCTCGCCCAGCACCTGCGGCTGTTTGCCTTCGTGGAAGACTTCCAGCAGCAGCCACAGGTCGTTCCACTCGGCGCGCGGGTGTTCGGCCAGGGTCAGGAAGTGGCCGCTGGTCAGGGTCGGTTCGTCACCTTTGCCTTCGGCGAGTTTGTAGTCGCTGCGATGGCGTTCCAGGGCGCGGGTGGAGAGGAACTTGCCGCGCTCGCGGGTGGTGAAGCGGCCGGGGTAATCGTAATCCTCGAGGTCCGGGGCGAACGCGGACTTGGCCGCGCCTTCGGGGAGGATCTTCGGTTTCTCGAAGTCGTAATCGCGACGACTGACGCGGCTGGTGCGGGTTTCCAGGCGCAGGTTGAAGCGCTTGATCACCGGTTTGTCGGCGCTCATGCCGGAGTCTTGCTGGTAGCTCACGGCCTTGAGTTTGCGGAATACCGTCTGATCGTCGCCGAACACCAGTTTGTGCCCGCTGCTGCTGTGCTGGAAGTGGAAGTGAATGCCTTCCTCTTCGCACAGGCGCTGGATGAAATGCAGGTCGGACTCGTCGTACTGCACACAGTACTCGCGCTCGGGGTACTCGGCGTTGAGCTGGAAGCTGTAGGCGTCGGCCAGAATGCCGCGGTCTTCCAGCACCTGGGCGATGATCTTCGGCACGCTCAGGTGCTGGAAGATCTGCTGGTCATGGTTGTGCCGCAGGTAGGCCAGTTGCGGCACCAGGCTCAGGCTGTAGCGGGTCAGGGTCTTGCCGGAGTCGCCTTGCTCGATGCGATAGACCAGGCCGTGGATCTTGCCTTCGCCGGTGGCGCCGAAGGTCAGCACGCCGGGCTTGTGCAGCAGTTCTTCGAGCTTGAGGTCGGGACGCGCGCTGACCAGTTCGAGGTCGAAACGGAAGGGTTGGTTGAGGGCTTCGCGACCGGTGAAGCTGAGAACCTGCAGGTCGGCGTTGGTGCCTTCGAGGGTAAGGGTAATGTGGGTAGCGTTGGCGTCCAGCATGCCTTGAATTCCGTCCATTGAATAAGCAGGGGACGGATGTTGCAGGATTCGTCGATTTCGTACAACCCGCAGAAGGCGTAGGCAATGACCGTCGCGGGACTAGGGAAAACCCTTAGATAGAGCGTTTCGCCCCGTAAAATCAGGCATTCGCCGGCAATCGGCTGACACACGTGTTGCCCGCAGACCCGACCGCACGCACAAGAACAATCAGTCAGTTTCAGACTAAAGTCGTCTTTGGCCCGTCAAAGCCATCTGCCATCATTGCTGTTCACCCCCGCGTGTTTCACTTCCTCCTGGCTCAGCATTGAGCCGGGACGGGAGCTATTTTTTTGGCTTATTGCGCCACTGCGCAAACGCTGTTCGGTTGGAGTTTTTCATGCGTCCCCCATTTCCCCTTGTCACCCCGCGCCAGTCGTTCGGCGTCGGCGCCGTACTGCTGTGCGTCGGCGTTAGCGTTCCGGCCCAGGCCAGCGGTTTTCTAGAAGACACCACGGCGAAGATCGAATCGCGCACGGTGTACTTCAATCGCGATTTTCGTGATGGCCACACCGCCAGCGACCAGGGCGCGTCCAAGCGCGAAGAGTCGGCGCAGGGCTTTATTCTCAACCTGCAATCGGGGTACACCGAGGGCACCGTCGGTTTCGGCATCGACGCCCTGGGCATGCTCGGTCTTCAGCTCGACTCCAGCCCTGATCGTAGCAACAGCGGCTTGCTGCCATCCAGCGGCGAGAACCCGCGCGGCTCGAAGGGGCAGTACGCGAAAATGGGCCTGACCGCCAAGGTCAAAGTCTCGGACACGGTGTTGAAGTACGGCGCGCTGCTGCCGGATCTGCCGCTGCTCAAGTACAACGATGGGCGCCTGCTGCCGACCCTGTTCAACGGCGCGCTGCTGACCTCCAGGGAGATCAAGGACTTGACCTTCATGGCGGCACGTCTGGACAACTACACCGCTCGCGATTCCACCGACTCGCAGGACATCCGGGTGCACTGCAAGAACAAGCGTTACGCGTGCAACATCACTGCCGATCACTTCGACATGTACGGCTTCGATTACAAGATCAACGATCGCCTGACGGCGCAGTATCACTACGCGGAGCTGGAGGACATCTACCGTCAGCACTTCATCGGCCTGCTGGCCAATCAGCCGCTGGGTGAAGGCGTGTTGAAAGCCGATCTGCGGGTACTGAAAAGCGCTGACAGCGGCGACGCCCGTGCCGGCTCCATCGACAACCGCGCGTTGAGCGGCATGCTCTCGTACGGCATCAGCGGCCACACGTTCAGCGCCGGGTGGCAGCGCATGAACGGCGACAACTCGATGCCGTACCTCGATGGCAGCAACCCATATCTGGTCAACTACGTGCAGGTCAACGACTTCGCCGCCGCGCAGGAGCGCTCCTGGCAACTGCGTTACGACTATGACTTCAAAGCCATCGGCATCAACGGCCTGAGCTTCCTGACCCGCTATGTGAACGGTGACCACATCAAGGTCCCGGGCAGCGATCAGGAAGGCAAGGAGTGGGAACGCGACAGCGAGTTGAAGTACGAGATCCAGACGGGCACGTTCAAGGATGTCAGCCTGCGTCTGCGCAATGCGACTTACCGCAGCAACTATGAAAAATTTGCGCGGGATGTGGATGAGACCCGGTTGATTGTCAGTTACAACTTTTCGCTGTTGTAACTGTTGGAGCAGCTGTGTCTGCAGGAGCGCTTTCGCGAGCAAGCCCGCTCCCACCGGGGATCAGTTCCGAGCACAAAATCTGTGTTCGCGGATGACCCTCGGTGGGAGCGGGCTTGTTCGCGAAGGCGTCTTTACAGACTCACCTACAACCAATGCCAGAACCGGCTCCAGAAACCGCGATTCAGGTCGTTCTTGCACCCGGCGTATTGCTGGGCATAGACGTTGGAACGGTTCTGCACCTTGCTTGCGGCGCCCATCAGCCAGGCCTTGCTGGCAAAGGTCCGCTGTCGATAACCGCCCCAGCCTTCGTGGTAGTTGAGGTACTGGTTGTAGGCATCGTACTTGTAGACGCCGTTGATCGAAGTGGTCTTGTCCATGTACCAGCCAACGAAATCGATGGCGTCATCGAAGTCTTCGCGGTCGGCGCCGTGGCGGCCGGTGCTCTTCTGATAATCAGCCCACACCTCATCCTTGGCTTGCGCGTAGCCCGACGCGGTGGAAACCCGACCCCACGGAATCACCCACAACAGGTATTTGCGTGGCGTCTTGGCGTCGTAGCGATAGCCGGACTCCTGGTACATGATCGCGAACGGCACCTGGATCGGTACGCCCCAGCGCTTCTGCGTGACTTGCGCCGCGTCGTACCAGTCGCTTTTTTCCCGGAAGATCTCGCAGATGTCCTCAGGGGAACGCGGCGGCGAGGTGCCGCAGCCAGTCAGAAGTGCCGCCAGTGTAAAAAGTCCAACCGTCCGCCGCGAATTCAAAAGCCGTCATCCCGTCATGCGCAAAAAAGGGCGACAGTCTACGCGCTCAGCTCAACTGGTGACGATAGGGCAGATCCGGACCGGTCTTGCTGCACGTCAGGGCCGCCGCCTGTACGGCAAACCTGAGCATCGCGTCGATCTGCTCGCGACGGAGTTCCTCAACACCTGCGACCGAGTCCAGTTCCTGCTCGGTCAGCCAGGTGATCAGCGCCGCTTGAAAGGTATCGCCGGCACCGACGGTATCAGCGATCTTCACCGAGCATGCCGGTACCGACCATGAGCCATGGACGCGACTGAATACCGTGGCGCCCTCGCCGCCACGGGTAAGGAACACCAACCGGCAACGATGCGCCAGCCAGCCTTCGATGACGCGCTGCGGATCCTGCTCGGGGTAGAGCAGGCTGAGGTCTTCGTCGCTGACCTTGATCAGGTCTGCCAGCGGCACCAGCGTGGCGATGCGCTCGCGCCACAGGTCGATGTTCGGTTCGGGGTTGAGGCGCACATTGGGGTCGAGGGTGATCAGGCGCTTGCCGCTTTCACGCCGGACCAGGGCGAGCAGGGTGTCGGCAATCGGCTGCACCACCAGCGAGAACGAACCGATGTGCAAGCCACGTACTTCAGCGCCCAGCGTGGGCAGGTGCACCAGGCTCAGTTGCCGGTCGGCGCAGCCCTCGCCGCGAAAACTGTAATGCGGCGAGCCATTGGCGCCCACCGCGACCATCGCCAGGGTGGTCGGCGCGGCGAACTCGAGCAGATAGTCCGGGTGCACGCCTTCTTCGTGCAGCACCTGCTGCAAGCGGCGGCCGAGGTAGTCGCTGGACAGTCCGGCGAACAATGCCGAGTCCACGCCCAGGCGGCGCAAACCGACTGCGACGTTGAACGGCGAGCCACCGGCAATCGCCTTGAAATTGACTTTCGATGCCAGGCCGCTGGCATCGTCGGCGCTGAAGAAATCGAACAGGGCTTCGCCACACACCAGGTACATAGTTGTTTGCTCTTTATAGGGTTGCGACATGCTGTCGATAGCGTTCATAGGCCTGCTGGAACGCGGCGACACGGGCGGCGTCTGGCAGGGTTCCACTGTTCAGGTCGAGCTTCACGCAGCGCTGGCAGAGATCGGCCAGGGTGTCCTCGTGGCCGTTCGACCACGACTTGCACCACGCCGCCTGAATCGCCGCGCCGAGGGCGGCAGCTTCGCTTTGTTCGGTGCAGATCACCGGGGTGTTCATGATGTCGGCGACGATCTGCCGCCACACCGCACTCTTCGAACCGCCGCCGATCAGGCAAATGCTGCGGCTTTGTAAACCATTCTGGCGCAGCAGATCCAGTCCATAGCGCAAACCGAACGTGGTGCCTTCGACCACCGCGCGACACAGGTTGGCCCGGTTCAGGTTGCTCATGGTCAGGCCGTGCAGGCTGCCGCTGGCATGAGGCAGGGCGGGGACGCGCTCACCGTTGAGGAATGGCAGCATGCTCACGCCTTCGGCGCCGATGGGCGCTTGCGCCACCAGAGCGTTGAACTGCTCGAGATCGAGGTCGAACAGTTCGCGGATCACCCCGGTGGCGTTGGTCAGGTTCATCGTGCAGATCAACGGCAGCCAGCCACCGCTGGAGGAGCAGAAGGTTGCCACCGAGGCATCGGCGCTGACTTTCGGCGCTTCGGCGTAGGCGTACACGGTACCGGAGGAACCGAGGCTCATAGTGATAGCGCCGGGGTGGATATTGCCGGTACCGATGGCGCCCATCATGTTGTCGCCGCCGCCGCTGGAGACCAGTGCCTGGGGGTTGAGGCCCAGGTGTTCGGCGATGGCCGGCAGAAGCGTGCCGACGGCCTGATGGGCATCGATCAGCTCCGGCAGCGCGGCTTGCAGGCGTCCGCTGGCGTCGATGTCCCGCAACAGTTGCAGGTCCCACTGGCGGCTGCGGACGTTGAAGTAGCCGGTGCCGGAGGCATCGCCGTACTCGCTGCAGCTACGGCCGGTGAGCCAGAAATTCAGGTAGTCGTGGGGCAGCAGGACCCGCGCGATGCGGGCGAACACGGCGGGATGCTGCTCCTTGGTCCACAGCAGTTTGGACACGGTGTAGCCCGGAGCAATGACCACGCCGAGGCGCTCCAGCGAGCCGTTTTCACCGCCCAGGTGTTTGAGCAGGCGATCGTTTTCGGCGGTGGTCTCGGTGTCGCACCAGAGTTTCGCCGGGCGCAGTACTTGGCCCTGATCATCAAGCAACACCAGACCGTGCTGTTGGCCCGAAACGCCGATGCCGAGAATCGCCTGGCCGTCGACATTCGCCGCCAGCAAGGCGCGGCGGGTGGCGAGGGCGAAGGCGTCTAGCCACTGCTGGGTGTCCTGTTCGCGGCGGCCGTTGGCGCCGCTGATCAGCGTATGCGCGGCGGCGCCCTGGCCGAGCACCTCGCCGCTGGCGGCGTCGAGGATGATTGCCTTGGTGCCCTGGGTACCGCAGTCGATGCCGAGGAACAGTTGTTGTGTTGTCATAGGCTCTCCACACAGATCGGTCCCACGCTCGGCGTGGGAATGCAGCCCGGAACGCTTCGCGTCCCATTCAACAGCAGACGCAGAGCGTCGATTGAGTCATTCCCGTGCAGACCGCGGGAACGATCAGGCGGCGAGAATCTTTTCCAGAGTCCGCGTCACCCCCACCTCGCGCAAGCTGTTGCAGCACCATTCGAACGCCGCCACGAACTCCGCCGACCGAGGAATGGCCGTGCCGAAGATCTCCTCGACGCCCAGCAGACGCTGGGTGATCAAGGCATCATCGGCCACCAGCCCCTGGCAGAACGCCGCGCGCGGATCCGGAATCGAATAAGTGTCGCCATTCTCGTCCACACCCTTCAAGTAAAGCGCCCAAGCCGCCACCACCAGCGCCGCCCGTCTGGTCTCCTGCCCATCGGCAATCAAGCGATTGATAGTCGGAACGGTGAACTTGGGAAACTTCGACGAGCCATCGGAGCACACGCGCTCCAATTGATCGGCAATCGCCTGATTGGAGAAGCGCGCGACCAGCGTGTCCTTGTAATCGGCCAGGTCAATGCCTGGCACCGGTGCCAGTTGCGGGGTCACGTCGAGGTCCATGTAGGCGCGCATGTAGCGCACGAACAACGGGTCGTTCATGGTTTCGTGAACGAAGCGGTAGCCCTTGAGAAAACCCAGGTAAGTCAGCGCCAGATGACTGCCGTTGAGCAGTTTGATTTTCATCTCTTCGTAAGGCGAGACGTCGTCGGTGAACTGCACGCCGACCTTCTCCCACGCCGGGCGGCCGTTGCCGAACTTGTCTTCCAGCACCCACTGCACGAACGGTTCGCACACCACCGGCCAGGCATCGTCCACCGCGTGTCTGTCGGCCAGTTGCAGGCGGTGCGCGGTGCTGGTCATCGGCGTGATGCGGTCGACCATGGCATTGGGGAAGCTGACATTGGCGTCGATCCAGCTGCACAGGTCGCTGTCGCGCAGCGTGGCAAACGCCAGCAACGCCTTGCGGGTGACTGCGCCGTTGTGCGGCAGGTTATCGCAGGACATCACGGTAAACGCCGGAATGCCGGCCGCGCGGCGTTGTTCCAGCGCCGCGCACAAGAAGCCGAACAAGGTTGTCGGTGCATGCGGATGCGCCAGGTCATGCTGGATCTGCGGCAGATGGGCCATGAATTCGCCGCTGCTGTCATCGATGCAATAGCCGCCTTCGGTAATGGTCAGCGAGACGATGCGGATCTGTGGATCGGCGAGCTTGTCGATCAACGCCCGGGCGCCGTCCTCGGCCAGCAGCATGTCGCGGATCGCGCCGATCACCCGCACTTCGGTGTCATCACTGTCGCCGAGCTCGAACAGGGTGAACAGGTAGTCCTGTTCCTTGAGGTCATCGTGGGCCCGGCGATCTTCGGCGCGCAGGCCGACACCGCAGATCGCCCAGTCGAGCGCCTCGCCGGTGTTCATCAGGGCGTCGGTGTAATACGCCTGGTGGGCGCGGTGGAAACCGCCGACGCCGATGTGCGCGATGCCCTGGCGGGTGTCGCCGAGGTTATAGGCCGGCAACTGCACTTCGGCGGCGAGGCGATGGAGGTTGTGTTGATTGAGTTTCATTGGGCAGGTCTCGAAATATCAGGCCGCAGCGCGCAGCGGACGGGTCAGCGCAACGCCTTCGGCATCGAACAGATGGCAATGAGCGGCATCCAGGTGCAGGTTCAGTTGCTCGCCGTAGCGGCTGGCCAGATCGCCGCGCACACGCATGGTCAGGGCTTCGCCGGCGGCGGTGGTGACGTGGCAGAAGGTGTCGCTGCCGAGGCGTTCGCTGACGTCGGCGGTGACTTGCAGGGTGCAGTCGCCGGGTTGCGCCAGTTCCAGGTGTTCCGGGCGGATGCCCAGGGTCACGGCGCTGCCGATGCTCAGATTGGCCGCATTGAACGGCAGCGTGATGCGGGTGCCGGCGTCCAGTGAGACCTCGCAGCTCTGGCCTTCGACCCGGGCGATCTTGCCCTTGAGGAAGCCCATTTTCGGCGTGCCGAGGAAACCGGCGACGAACAGGTTGGCCGGGCTGTGATAGAGGTCCAGCGGCGAGCCGACCTGTTCGATCTTGCCGCCATTGAGCACCACGACCTTGTCGGCCATGGTCATCGCTTCGACCTGATCGTGGGTCACGTAGATCATGGTCGCTTGCAGATCCTTGTGCAGGCGCAGCAACTCCAGGCGCATCTGCACGCGCAGCGCGGCGTCGAGGTTGGACAGCGGTTCGTCGAACAGGAAGATTTTCGGGTTGCGCACAATCGCCCGGCCGATGGCCACCCGCTGGCGCTGGCCGCCGGAGAGCTGTTTCGGCTTGCGCTCCAGCATCGGCCCCAGTTCCAGAATGCGCGCCGCTTCACCGACTTTTTTCTCCACTTCGGCCTTCGGCACGCCGGCCAGGTCGAGGGCGAACGACATGTTCTTCTTCACGGTCATGTGCGGGTACAGGGCGTAGGTCTGGAACACCATCGCCAGGTCACGTTTGGCCGGGCTGACTTCGGTGATGTCGCGGCCATCCAGCTCGATGGTGCCACCGCTGACTTCTTCGAGCCCGGCGATCAGTCGCAGCAGGGTGGATTTGCCGCAACCCGAGGGGCCGACGAAAACTACGAATTCCTTGTCGTTCACCTCCAGGTCGATACCCTTGATGATGGAAAAGCCTTCGAAGCCTTTTTGCAGGTTCTTGATTTTCAGGTTGGCCATGATAATGGGCCTCCGCAGTATTGTTATTCGTTTGGGCCGGGCGAATTTTTGTGTGGGAGCGAGCCTGCGCGCGAACGCGGTGCGTCAATCACCATCAAGGCCGACTGACACGGCCACTTCGCGAGCAGGCGCGCTTCCACAGGGGATTGGGTGCAGTTGGAGCACGTCATTTCACGGCACCGAACGACAGGCCGCGGACCAGCTGTTTCTGGCTGATCCAGCCGAAGATCAGGATCGGCGCGCAAGCCAGGGTCGACACCGCCGACAACTTGGCCCAGAACAAGCCTTCAGGACTCGAGTAGGAGGCGATCAGCGCGGTCAGTGGCGCGGCTTTCGACGAGGTCAGGTTGAGTGACCAGAAAGCCTCGTTCCAGCACAGGATCAGCGACAGCAGCACGGTCGACGCCAGGCCGCCCTTGGCGATCGGCAGCAGCACCCGGACCATTTCCTGCCACAGCGTGGCGCCGTCCAGGCGCGCAGCCTCGAGGATGTCCTTGGGAATGTCTTTGAAGTAGGTGTAAATCATCCAGACCACGATTGGCAGGTTGATCAGCGTGTAGATCACGATCAGCGCGATGCGTGTGTCGAGCAGGCCGAAACTCTTGGCCAGCAGGTAGATCGGCATCAGTACGCCCACCGGTGGCAGCATTTTCGTCGAGAGCATCCACAACAGCGTGCCTTTGGTGCGCTGGGTTTCGTAGAACGCCATCGAGTAGGCGGCCGGCACCGCAATCAACAGGCACAGCGCGGTGGCACTGAAGGAAATCACCACCGAATTCCAGGCAAAACTGAAGTAGTCGCTGCGTTCGTTGATGTGCAGATAGTTCTCCAGCGTCGGCATGAAGATGAACTGCGGCGGCGTGGCGAACGCGTCGATTTCGGTCTTGAAGCTGGTCAGCACCATCCAGAAGATCGGGAAGAAAATCACAATGGCGATGGCCCAGGCCAGGGTGCCGAGCAGCAGGCTTTGCAGACGACGGGATTGTTGAAGAGTCATGGCAGGCCTCAGGCTTTGTCGGTCAGGTTTTTGCCGATCATCCGCACCAGAATGATCGCGGCGATGTTGGCGATGACCACGGCGATCAAGCCGCCCGCCGAAGCCATGCCGACGTCGAACTGCACCAGCGCCTGGTTGTAGATCAGGTAGGCGAGGTTGGTCGAGGCGTAGCCGGGGCCGCCGTTGGTGGTGGTGAAAATCTCGGCGAACACCGACAGCAGGAAGATCGTCTCGATCATCACCACCACGGCGATCGGCCGGGCCAGGTGCGGCAGGGTCAGGTGCCAGAAGATGGCAATCGGTCCGGCACCGTCGAGGCGCGCGGCTTCTTTCTGTTCCTGGTCGAGGGACTGCATGGCGGTCATCAGGATCAGGATCGCGAAAGGCAGCCACTGCCACGAGACAATGATGATGATCGACAGCAGCGGGTAGTGCGCGAGCCAGTCCACCGGCTCGGCGCCGAACACTTTCCAGAGGTAGGCGAGGATCCCTGACACCGGATGGAAGATCAGGTTTTTCCAGATCAGTGCGCCGACGGTGGGCATGATGAAGAATGGCGAAATCAGCATGACCCGCACGATGCCGCGGCCGAGAAACTCGCTGGCTTCCAGCAACGCGCTGATCAGCACGCCGAACACCACGCTGATGAGCAACACGCTGCCCACCAGCAGCAACGTGTTGGTGGCCCCGGGCAGGAACCCGGAATCGGTGAGGAAGTAGCTGAAGTTATCCAGTCCGACGAACTCGTTCACCCCGGGATCGAGCAGGTTGTAGCGGATCATCGAGAAATAGACGGTCATGCCCAGCGGCACGACCATCCACAGCAGCAACAGGGCCACCGAGGGGCTGACCAGGAACCAGCCGGGGTTGGCCACGCGGCTTTTGCGCTGCGGCGCGGACAGGTCGATGTGGGCTTTGGCAGTTGAAGTATTCATGGCGATCACAACCGTTTGGGTGCAGATACAGGTTCAGGAAAGACACCATTCCTGACACTGACGCGAATCCTGTGGGAGCTGGCCTGCCAGCGATGAGGCCGGCACATCCGACATTGATGTTGGCTGCTCAATCGCCATCGCTGGCAAGCCAGCTCCTACAGGGAGAAGTAGCGGGTTACTTGGGGTAACCGGCGCGCTTCATCTCGCGTTCAGTGGTTTGCTGCGCTGCCGTCAGCGCCTGGTCGACCGTTGTCTGGCCGATCAGGGCGGCCGAGAACAGTTTGCCAACCTGAGTGCCTACACCCTGGAACTCGGGGATGGTCACCAGTTGAATGCCGATGTAAGGCACCGGTTTGAGGGTCGGTTTGCTCGGGTCGGCAGCCTTGAGCGATTCCAGCGTGACCTTGGCGAACGGCGCGGCGCTCATGTAGGCCTCGCTGTAGGTCGAGGTGCGGGTGCCAGGCGGCACGTTGGCGATGCCATCGGTCTTGGCCACCAGCTCGCCGTACTCCTTGGAAGTGGCCCAGGCGCTGAAGGTTTTTGCCGCGTCCTTGGCCTTGGAGCTGGTCGGAATCGCCAGCGCCCAGGAATACAGCCAGGCCGAGCCTTTGTCGGTGACCTGGTGCGGGGCGTAGGTGAAGCCGACGTGATCGGCGACTTTGCTCTGGGTCTTGTCGGTGACGAACGAGCCGGCGACGCTGGCATCGACCCAGATCGCGCATTTGCCGCTGTTGAACAGCGCCAGGTTTTCGTTGAAACCGTTGCTGGAGGCACCCGGCGGGCCGGACTTCTTCATGGTGTCAACGTAGAAGTTCAGTGCGTTTTTCCACTCGGGGCCGGTGAATTCAGGCTGCCATTTCTCATCGAACCAGCGTGCGCCATAGGCGTTGGCGACGGTGGTGATCAGCGCCATGTTCTCGCCCCAGCCGGCCTTGCCCCGCAGGCAGATGCCGTACTGCTCTTTGTCCTTGTGGGTGAGCTTGCCGGCGAACTCGGCGATCTGCTCCCAGGTCGGACGCTCGGGCATGGTCAGGCCGGCATCCTTGAACAGGTCGGTGCGGTAATAGGTGATCGAACTTTCCGCATAGAACGGCAGCGCGTACAGCGACCCCTTGACCGACAGGCCTTCGCGCACCGACGGGAACACGTCGTCGAGGGCGTAACTGGCCGGCAGATCCTTCATCGGCTCCAGCCAGCCCTTGGCGCCCCACAGTGCCGCTTCGTACATGCCGATGGTCAACACATCGAACTGGCCACCCTGGGTGGCGATGTCGGTGGTCAGGCGCTGGCGCAGGACGTTTTCCTCCAGCACCACCCAGTTGAGCTTGATGTCCGGGTGCTCGCTCTCGAAGGTTTTCGAGAGTTTCTGCATACGGATCATGTCGCTGTTGTTGACGGTGGCGATGGTCAGGGTCTGGGCGCCAAGGCTGACGCTGCTGAGGGTCATGCAGGTGAGGGCAAGCAGAGCTTTTGCAGTGGGTTGCATCGTGCACTCCTTTTCTGCACCCAGGGGGGCAGAAGGACAGTTATTGTTTTTGTGTCTTCCTGATGAGGGAAGAATGTGCACTGATTACAGCCTTCTGACGCAGGGCTGACAAATCATCCCTAGCACTTGAATCGATACTTTTTTGCACTGCGCTTTTGTCGGCGACGCGTGAAGAACGTTGAGAGACGCGTAAGCGTGTGCTGAATGTGTATTGGTGTGAGGGCAGGGGGCAAGCCTTGATCGCAGCCTTCGGCAGTTGCTGCAGAAGCATGTTTTCAACGGTAGGAGCTGCCCAAGGCTGCGATCTGCTTACCGCTAGGCGTGGTTCTGTTCCGTCAATCGCTGCACCACCAGGCGCCGGTAATGCGACGGTGTCATGCCCTTGAGTTGCTGGAAGCGCCGGTTGAAATTGGAAATATTGTTGAAGCCCGACTCGAAACACACCTCGGTCACCGGTTTGTCGCCGTCGGCCAGCAGCTCGCAGGACTTGCTGATGCGCAGGCGATTGACGAATTCGATGAAATTGCGGCCGGTGGCCTGCTTGAACACGCGGCTGAAATAGGTCGGTTTCATGCCCAGGTGCTCGGCAACTTCCTCCAGCGGCAGCTCTCGGGCGTAGTGGGCGAAGATATAGTCGACCGCGCGGTTGGTGCGGTCGACGTTGTGTTCGTCGGCCAGTTGCTCGGTGGTCGCACCGGACAGCAACTGATAGTCATCGCTCGCCGCAAGCAGCTCCATGAGGATGAAAAAATGCCCGAGGCGGGTAATGCCGCGGGAATCGGCGATGCGCTGCATCAGGCTCATGGCCTGGGCAATGGTGCGCTGGCAGCGGAATTCGATACCGTACTGTGCGCGCTCCAGCAGCGGCGCCAGGCTCTTGAGCTCGGCGAACACCTGATGACCGCTTTCGAACAGCTCGTCAGTGAAGTTGACCAGCATGTCGCGCTTTTCCACCACCTCGTCTTCGGCAACCTGGCTGATCCAGTTGTGCGGCAGGTTGGGGCCGGTGAGAAACAGGGTCTGCGGATAGAAGTTGCCGATGTAGTCGCCGATGAACACCTTGCCGGAACTGGCGACGATCAGGTGCAGCTCGTATTCCTTGTGAAAATGCCAGCGCACCAGCGGGCAGGGAAAACCGTGCTCGCGGTAGATGATGGACAAGCCGTTATGGTCATCCATCAGTTCATAGGAGGGATCGGTCACGCGAGCGGTTCGAGTCATGACGGGGCGCTTCTGCTGTAATCGCCCGCCGATCATGCCTCTTTCTACGGTTGCTGCGCCAGCCCGTCGGCGTGGCGTCGAGCGCTTGCGGGGTTATCGGACGCGATTCTTTTCTTCAATCCATTGCGCCATGTATTGCGTGCTCTTGAGCGTGTGGTGACGCAACATGCTGCCGGTGAAGTTGTCCCGGCGCCGCTGTTGCAGGTGTTGCCGGCAGTCCTCCAACGTGTCGATCAGGGCGGCCGCGTGGGTAGCGCGATCGTAGCGCTCGACCAGCAAGTGCCTGCCGTGGGCCTGCGCCTGGGTCCAAAGCGCTTCGTCGCGGTACAGCTGAACAGCCTGATCGGCGAGCGCCTGCGCGGACTCGGCGATGACGCCCGGCCACGGCAGGTCGCCATGCATGCCTTCTGCGCCGACCGGTGTGGTCACGCTGGGCGTGCCGCAAAGCATTGCATCGAGCAGTTTGCCCTTGATGCCCGCGCCAAAACGCAGCGGCGCCAGGCAGATACGCGCGTCCGACATCACCTGCAACGCGTCTTCGGCCCAGTTCATCACGTGAAAGCCCTGTGCCGCATTGTGCAGCGCGGTTGCCTTGGGCGGGGTGTAGGCGCCATAGATGTGCAGTTGCGCGCTTGGCAGTTGCGCGCGAATCCGCGGCCACAGGCTGTTTTTCATCCAGAGCACCGCGTCCCAGTTCGGCGCGTGGCGGAAGTTGCCGATGCTGAGGAAATGCGCCCGCTGCGCGAATGACCTGGCTGGCGCCTCAGGCGCATCGACCATCAGAGGGCACCAGTGCAGCAGCGCGCGCGGCAGGTGGAACTGCTGCACCAGCAATTCGATCTCCACGGGCGAAATCATCAGGTTCAGGTCGCAGCGATACAGCGCGGCGATCTCGCGTCGGGCCAGGTCAGTGTCGGCCATGTGTGCGAACTCTTCGCGCAGGGCCGGCGCGAACAGCTGGCTGAAGTCATTGTCGTCGTCACTGGCCTTGAGACGATCCTTGAGGCGCTGGTGGCGCGCGTGGCGCAGGCTTTGCAGATCCGAGGTTTCCAGCACGCGCAGCGCATTCGGGCAGTGCTTTTCGACGCGCCAGCCGAATTGTTCTTCCATCATGAACTGATCGAACAGGACGATATCCGGTGCCAGCTCGCGGACAAACGTGTCGAAACTGCTGTGATTGAGCTCGATCGGCACCTCATGGATGTCCAGGGCGGCAAGGTCAGCCTTGTGTTCGCCGTGGCCGGCGGGGCTGCTGAAGGTGATGTCCCAGCCCTGTTGCCGGAACGCCTCGAGGATCTGCATGACGTGCCCGCTGGCCGCTGAGGATTGTGGCTCCGGCCAGACATAGCCGATGACCAGAACAGTGGTGGGGCGGGGTTGACTCATGAACGGGACTTCCTGGATGCAGGCCTGCGCCTGGGAGAAACGAGGGGGCGCCATTAAACCATAGCCCGCCGCGTTTGCTCCCGGCCTGCGCTCGCAGGTGCTGCGCCGGATCAGGCGCCGATGATGCCTTTGACCTTGTCACGCAGTTGATCGATGGAGAACGGTTTGCCGATCACATGCATGTCGGCAGGCACTTCGATGGTTTCGGCGTAGCCGCTGGCGAACAGGATCGGCAGGGCCGGGCGCAGAATGCGGGCTTCGCTGGCCAACTGGCGACCGTCCATGATCGGCAGGCCGACGTCGGTCATCATCAGGTCGATATGCTGGTTGACGTCCTTGAGCACTTCCAGCGCCTGCTCGCTGCCATCGGCCTCCAGGACCTTGAATTCCAGCTCCTCCAGCACATCGACGATCAGCATGCGCACGATTGCGTCGTCTTCTACGACTAGGATGGTGGAGGCGGTGGCGGACATAGTGGCAACTCTCGGTAATAAAATTCAGGTTTGTGCCGGTCGATCAAAATTGCCGGACTCTTGCATGAGTAAATGGCGCATGGCCACAAGTTCCCTGTCGGATACAAAAAAGAATAGGTGTTCCGGGGGCGGCAAGGATAACCGCTGGTAAGGAATCTGATGCAGGCAAATGTAGGAAATTGCTGCTAAATCTGTGAGAAAAATGGATCCAGGCGACCGTTTTGGGGCAAACTCCCTGGTTTTCAACAGTTCGACAAGGCTGCCCCATGTCCTCTCCGTCTTCGGTTGATGAGCAACGGTTTCGCAAACTCCTGAGTCGCAACATCAGTCTGCCCCTGGGCGTCGGTGTGCTCAGTGCCGTGTTCTTCGTATCGCTGATTACCTATCTGCTGTCGGTGATCCAATGGGTCGAGCACACGGATCGGGTGATCAATAACGCCAATGAAGCGGTGAAACTCACCGTTGACCTGGAAACCGGCATGCGCGGCTTCCTGCTCAGTGGCGACGAGCACTTCCTCGATCCGTACGAGACGGCCAAGCCGCGCATCGCCGTGGCACTGAAAACCTTGCTGGAGTTGACCGCCGACAATCCGGCGCAGACCGACCGCTTGCGTCGCCTGCAAGCCTTGCAGACCGAGTGGGCCAACTACGCGCAGTCGATGATCGATCTGCAACGCTCCAGCGGCGATTACCGTGGCGCGGTCAAGGCCGGACGCGGCAAGCGCCTGACCGACGAGATCCGCAAGCAATTCGAAGACGTGATCGAGACCGAACAGGTTCTGCGTACCACGCGCAATGAAGACGTGCGCCGCACGACGATCTGGAGCATCAGTCTTTATCTGCTGTTCATTGCCGGGATCAGCGGTTTGCTGGCCTACATCGGCCGGCGTGACCTGGTCAATCTTTCCCAGAGCTACAGCGCGACGCTGGCTGCGCAGGAAGCCAGTGCGCAGCGTCTGGAACAGCAGGCGTGGTTGCGCAACGGCCAGACCGAGCTGGCCGAGCAGGTGCTGGGGCAACTGACGTTGAACCTGTTGGGGCGCAATATCCTGCAATTCTGCGCGCAATATCTCGGGACTGCGGTGGCGGCGCTGTATGTGCGTGAAGAGCACGGCGGCCTCAAGCGTGTGGCGACTTACGGTTTCTCCCGCGAGCAGGAAGAACAGCAGCAAGCCATTTTCGACGGTGAAGGCATCGTCGGTCAGGTGGCGCAGCAGGCACGCCTGATCCGACTGGACTCAGTGCCGTCCGACTACTTCAAAGTCAGCTCCGGCCTCGGCCAGGGCCTGCCGCGCAGCGTCCTGGTAGTGCCAACCAGCGATGACGAGCGCGTCAACGGCGTGATCGAGCTGGGCTTCCTGCGTCCTCTGAGCGACCGCGACATCGAACTGCTGGAGCTGATTGCCGGCAACATCGGCACGTCCATCGAAGCCGCGCGTTACCGTCAGCGTCTGCAGGAAGTGCTGGCCGAAACCCAGCAGCTCAACGAAGAACTGCAGGTGCAGCAGGAAGAGCTGAAAACCGCCAACGAAGAGCTGGAAGAGCAGTCGCGGATTCTCAAGGAATCCCAGGCGCACCTGGAAACCCAGCAGATCGAGCTGGAACAGACCAACGAACAACTGGCCGAACAGGCGCAGATCCTGGCCGACCAGCGCGACGCCATGGACCAGAAGAACACCGAGCTCAATCAGGCCCAGGTGCAACTGGAAGAACGCGCCGAAGAACTGCAGCGTTCGAGCAAGTACAAGTCCGAATTCCTCGCCAACATGTCCCACGAGCTGCGCACGCCGCTGAACAGTTCGCTGATCCTTGCCAAGTTGCTCGCGGAAAACCCGCAGGACAATCTCAGCAGCGAGCAGGTCAAGTTCGCCGAGTCGATCTATTCGGCTGGCAACGATCTGCTCAACCTGATCAACGACATTCTCGACATCTCCAAGGTCGAGGCCGGCAAGCTCGAAGTGGTGCCGGAAAGCACCAGTGTCGCGCGCCTGGCCGACGGCCTGCGCTCGATGTTCGAGCCGCTGGCGGCGGACAAGCAATTGACCTTCAGCGTCGATCTGCAGCCCGATGCGCCGACCATGCTCTACACCGACCGCCAGCGCCTGGAGCAGGTGATCAAAAACCTGCTGTCCAACGCGGTGAAATTCACCGAACACGGCGCAGTCAGCCTGACCATCGCCGGTCAGCCGCACGATCGCATCGCGTTCATCGTCCGTGATTCGGGTATCGGGATTGCCGCGGATCAGCAGGAAAGCATCTTCGAAGCGTTCCGCCAGGCCGATGGCACCACCAACCGCAAGTACGGCGGCACCGGCCTCGGGCTGTCGATTTCGCGCGATCTGGCGACATTGCTCGGTGGTTCGATCAGCGTCAGCAGCGCGCCGGGGCAGGGCAGTGTATTCACCCTGGTGTTGCCGCAGCAGTACCTCGAACCAGGCGAAACGCCGGCAGCACGGTTGACCTTCACCCCGCCGGCCGCGCAGCCCGTGGTCGCCGCAGCCGCGCCGGTTGCGCCGATGGCGCCGGTACACATCCCGCGCTTCAACGACGACCGCAGCAAGGCACCGTTTGCCACGCGCTGCATCCTGGTGGTGGAGGACGAGCCGAACTTCGCCCGCATCCTCTATGACCTGGCCCATGAGCTGGGCTATCAGTGCCTGGTCGCCCACGGTGCGGATGAAGGCTACGACCTGGCCCGGGAATTCGTCCCGGACGCGATCCTGCTCGACATGCGCCTGCCGGACCATTCCGGCCTGACGGTGCTGCAACGCCTCAAGGAACACGCCGAAACCCGCCACATTCCGGTGCACGTGATTTCTGTCGAGGATCGCGTCGAAGCCGCCATGCACATGGGCGCCATTGGTTATGCGGTGAAGCCGACCACCCGCGAAGAGCTCAAGGACGTGTTCGCCCGTCTCGAAGCTAAGCTGACGCAGAAGGTCAAGCGTGTGCTGCTGGTCGAGGACGACGATCTGCAGCGCGAAAGCATCGCCCGCCTGATCGGTGACGACGACATTGAAATCACTGCCGTCGGCCTGGCGCAGGATGCACTGGAACTGCTGCGCACGACGATCTTCGATTGCATGGTCATCGACCTCAAGCTGCCCGATATGCTCGGCAATGAGCTGCTCAAGCGCATGTCCACCGAAGACATCTGCTCGTTCCCGCCGGTGATTGTCTACACCGGGCGCAACCTGACCCGCGACGAAGAGGCTGATCTGCGCAAGTATTCGCGCTCGATCATCATCAAGGGCGCCCGCTCGCCAGAGCGCCTGCTGGATGAGGTCACACTCTTTCTGCACAAAGTCGAATCGCAGTTGTCCCATGAACGGCAGAAGATGCTCAAGACCGCGCGCAGCCGCGACAAGGTCTTCGAGGGCCGCAAAGTGCTGCTGGTGGACGACGATGTACGCAACATCTTTGCCCTGACCAGTGCCCTGGAAACCAAAGGTGCAGTCGTGGTGATCGGCCGTAACGGTCGCGAAGCGATTGAAAAACTCAATGAAGTCGAGGACATCGATCTGGTGTTGATGGACGTGATGATGCCGGAAATGGATGGTTTCGAAGCCACCATTGAAATCCGCAAGGATCCGCGCTGGCGCAAGCTGCCGATCATTGCGGTGACGGCCAAGGCCATGAAGGACGATCAGGAGCGTTGCCTGCAGGCGGGCGCCAATGATTACCTGGCCAAGCCCATCGATCTGGATCGCCTGTTCTCGCTGATTCGCGTGTGGTTACCGAAGATGGAACGCATTTAGTGGAAAGCAGTCATCCCATGGAGCGCAACAGCGAGATCGAGCTGCGCCTGTTGATCGAGGCGATTTACCTCAAGTACAGCTACGATTTTCGCGATTATTCCGGCGCTTCGATCAAGCGCCGGGTGCAGCACGCGCTCGGCCAGTTCGAATGCGCGACCATTTCGGCGTTGCAGGAGAAAGTCCTGCACGACCCGCATGCTTTCATGCAACTGCTGCAATTGCTGACGATCCCGGTCAGCGAAATGTTTCGCGATCCGTCGCACTTCCTTGCCATTCGCCGGGAAGTGGTGCCGCTGCTCAAGACTTATCCGTCGATCAAGATCTGGATTGCCGGATGCAGTACCGGCGAAGAGGTCTATTCGATGGCGATCATGCTGCGCGAGGAAGGTCTGCTCGACCGTACGATCATCTACGCCACCGACATCAACCCGCGCTCGCTGGAAAAGGCCAAGCAAGGGATCTTCTCGATGGAGAACGTGCGCGCCTACACCGCCAATTACCAGCAGGCCGGCGGCCAGCGTTCGTTCGCCGACTACTACACTGCTGCGTACGGCTACGCGATTTTCGACAAGAGCCTGTGCGAGAACGTGACGTTTGCCGATCACAGCCTGGCAACCGACAGCGTATTCTCCGAAACTCAATTAATTTCATGCCGTAACGTATTGATTTACTTCAATAAAAAGTTGCAGGATCGCGCCTTCGGCTTATTCCATGAGTCGCTCTGCCATCGCGGCTTCCTGGTGCTGGGCAGCAAGGAAACCCTGGATTTTTCCAGCTACTCGAACCACTTCGAGGCGCTGGTCAAACAAGAACGGATCTACCGCAAATCATGAACAGTGCAGCGGACTTGCCTCGGGTCGAGGCGATTGTGGTGGGTGCTTCGGCCGGTGGCGTCGAGGCCTTGCTGAACCTGCTCGGCCCGCTGCGCACGGGGTTCCAGCTGCCGATCATTATCGTTCTGCACCTGCCGGAAGAGCGCCGCAGCCAACTGGCCGAAGTGTTTTCCCGGCGCGTGGCGCTGCCGGTGGCTGAAGCCATCGACAAG
This sequence comes from Pseudomonas sp. efr-133-TYG-5, assembly GCF_030209175.1. Lineage (GTDB taxonomy): Bacteria > Pseudomonadota > Gammaproteobacteria > Pseudomonadales > Pseudomonadaceae > Aquipseudomonas. The sequence continues at coordinate 428,335 of NZ_JARVSM010000001.1, forward strand.
CAGGACATCGCCCCAGGCACGGTGTATTTCGCGACGCCCGGTTATCACCTGTCGGTGGAGCAGGATCGCAGTCTGTCGCTGAGCCTTGAAGACCGTCTGCATCATTCGCGGCCGTCGATCGATTTTCTGTTCGAGTCGGCTGCCGACGTCTACGGTCCGGCGCTGGCCGCCGTGCTGCTGACCGGCGCCAATCATGACGGCGCGCGAGGCATGGCCCACGTCAAGCGGCAGGGCGGGCTGACCATCGTGCAAGATCCCGCTGAAGCGCACGTGGCGACCATGCCGGCGGCAGCACTGAAGACTCACCAACCGGATCACATACTTCCCCTACACGGCATCGGCCGTCTGCTTGTCGAGCTGGAACGAATCGCATGCTGAGTAATATCCAAGCCAAACTGCTGATCGTCGACGATCTGCCGGAAAACCTGCTCGCCCTCGAAGCGCTGATCAAGCGCGAGGACCGCACGGTGTACAAGGCGCTGTCGGCCGACGAAGCACTGTCGCTGCTGCTGCAACACGAATTCGCCATGGCCATTCTCGACGTGCAAATGCCCGGCATGAACGGCTTCGAACTGGCCGAACTGATGCGTGGCACCGAGAAAACCAAGAACATCCCGATCATTTTCGTCAGCGCCGCCGGCCGTGAACTGAACTACGCGTTCAAGGGCTATGAAAGCGGCGCGGTGGACTTCCTGCACAAACCGCTGGATATCCATGCGGTGAAGAGCAAGGTCAACGTCTTCGTCGATCTGTACCGCCAGAGCAAGGCCATGAAGCAGCAGGTCGAAGCCCTGGAACAGAGCCGCCGCGAGCAGGAAGCGCTGTTGCAACAGCTGCAGAGCACGCAACGCGAGCTGGAGCAGGCAGTGCGCATGCGTGACGATTTCATGTCGATCGTCGCCCATGAAGTGCGCACGCCGCTCAACGGCCTTATCCTCGAAACCCAGCTGCGCAAGATGCACCTGGCGCGGGATAACGCCGCCGCGTTCACCCTGGACAAGATGCACGCCATGGTCGACCGCGACGAGCGCCAGATCAAAAGCCTGATCCGCCTGATCGAGGACATGCTCGACGTGTCGCGGATTCGTACAGGCAAGCTGTCGATCCGACCGAGTCGCTTCGATCTGGCGCAACTGGTGGACCACCTGCTGCAAAACTTCGCGCAACAGATCGAAGCCGCCGAGACCGAAGTCAGCTTCACCGCGCCCGAGCCGGTTTTCGGCTGCTGGGACGAATTCCGCATCGAGCAGGTGGTGTCGAACCTGATCACCAATGCCCTGCGCTACGGTGGCCGCAGCCCGATCCAGGTGCGTGTCTATCGCGCCGGAGAAGAGGCGCGGATCGAGGTGCAGGACCGTGGCATCGGCATCAGCGAAGAGAACCAGAAGCGTATTTTTCAACAGTTCGAACGGGTATCCGCCAAGACGGTGGTGGCCGGGCTCGGGCTGGGTCTGTTCATTTCCGAGCAGATCGTCGCCGCCCATGGCGGCTCCATCGTCGTCGAAAGCAAGATCAACGAAGGCGCCCTGTTTCGCGTTTGTCTGCCGCTCCAGGAAATCGGTGAAACAAACGCAACCTCTGAGTGACCACACGGTCGTATCAGCAGCTATTGACCGAACAAAGGCTTCCCATGAGCGTAGATGCACAAGATGTAGTACTCGTCGTCGAGGACGAACCGGTTATCTTGATGGTGCTGACGGACTACTTGTCGGGCCAGGGATACCGCGTGCTGCAAGCGGAAAACGGCGAGCAGGCTTTCGAGATCCTCGCCAGCAAGCCGCACCTGGACATGTTGATCACTGATTTTCGTCTGCCTGGCGGTATCTCCGGCGTGCAGATCGCCGAGCCTGCGGTGAAGCTGCGACCGGACCTGAAGGTGATTTTCATCAGCGGTTATCCGCAGGAAATCCGCGAGACCGGCAGCCCGATCACCCGCAAGGCGCCGATCCTGGAAAAACCGTTCGACCTGGACGTGTTGCAGGAAAAAATTCAGGAATTGCTGGCCTGAGAACAGGCATCGGCGCAATGCCGACGCCTGTCCGTCCGACTCGCCTCAATAAAGCTGATCCGCCTGGCTGAAGCTGAAAGTGGCCTCCGCCGAAGCTGTGGACGGCAAGACTATCTTGATGATCGGAATGACCATGCCGCCCGTGCTGTTGTAAAAATCACGCTGGTCATGCCGCGCATTCGCCAGGCCCTCATTGACGTAAAAAAACGCCTCGATCGGCAATTGCTTTGCAATATTCTGCGGCCATGTCGCCAGGATCAGCTCGTTGTGCTGGTGAAACCAGGATGTGCCCAGCAGGCTTCGGGCGCGGATCGACTGGTAGAAGGAATCGGCGCCCAGGTGATTCATGCTGTCGCGCACATCGAAACTGCACTGGTAGGCCGGTGCATTGCCGGGGCTTGGCGCCGCTCGCCAGTGCGTCATCCACTGCTCTGCAGTGGTAATGCCGATGGTCTGGCAGCGGCGGCTTTGCGTTGGGTAGTACGGATGTCCGCCACAGCCTGGCTTCTCGCGCAATTGCGTCCAGCCATCGATGGGGTAGGCGCACAGTACTTCGATTTTGCGTTTGTCCGGCGGACTGTTGAGGATGGGATAGAAGATAAACCCGCTGTTCTGGCCGAATATCAATTTCTGGAATTTCGAATCCTTGCGCAGATAGGAAAAGGACACGCCACCACTCTGTTGTGAATGAGGGCTGGGATTCCACGTAGAGTAGGTGGGACCTGGCACCGTCGAGCGAACAATCACCCCTGCACATAGAAACGCCGGGGTCGAAACCGAACCGCAATTGATACGGACATCGTTGTAACGCCTGGTCAGATTGGCCACCACTGCGGGGCCGTTGAGCACGGTGCCCGAGGTCTTGGCAGCCGTGCTTTGTTCATTTGCCGCGGGAATACTCGGCGATTGATCAAGGGGCTGACATCCCGGGAGGGAAAGCATCAGCACCCACAACATTGCGCAGGGCTTGTTCATTGGGTCTGTCCTTGTCAGGTGTTTTACGGCTGAATCAGGCGCGGTTCGAGCGCGATTCAGGCCTCCTTCGGGTACAGATTCCAACATTGATGGGCAACAGCGGATACTGTCAGAGCTGACAGGTTTCAGGCATGAAAAAACGGCCTATGCTGCGCAATAGGCCGTCAATGACACGGTAATCGTGGGCGTGAAGGTTCAGGCGCGAATCATCTCCCGAACCTTGGCGGTCAACAGGTCAAAGGTGAACGGCTTGGTGATCATCTGCATGCCCGAGTCGAGGAAACCGCCGCGCACCGCCGCGTGTTCGGCGTAACCGGTGATGAACAGCACCTTGAGGTCCGGGCGGTATTGCCGGCCGATTTCCGCCAGTTGACGACCGTTCATGCCCGGCAGGCCGACGTCACTGATCAGCAGGTCGATGCGCTGGTTCGAGTCGAGAATCGGCACCGCGCCATCGGCATCAGCGGCCTCGACAAAGGCATATCCCAACTCACTGAGCACTGCACTGACCAGTACGCGCACGGCCGGATCGTCTTCGACGATCAGTACGGTTTCGCCGTCCTGTGCATCGGGGGATTGCGGTGGGTCGACGGTAACCTGCGGCTGGGATTCGCCGGCAAAACGCGGCAGGTACAGCTTGACCGTGGTGCCCTTGTCGATTTCGCTGTCGATGGTCACATGGCCACCCGACTGCTTGCTGAAGCCGTAAATCATCGACAGGCCCAACCCGGTGCCCTGGCCAATCGGCTTGGTGGTGAAGAACGGATCGAATGCGCGACTCATGACGCTGGGCGGCATGCCGCAACCGGTGTCTGCGACGCTGAGCACTACGTATTCACCAGGCTGCAGGTTGCTGTAGCCGGCAGTGAAGTCGCTGTCGAGCACCTGATTGCTGGTCTCCACTACCAGTTTGCCGCCGTCGGGCATGGCATCGCGGGCATTGAGCACGAGGTTGAGCAGAGCGCTTTCCAGTTGGTTGGGGTCGGCCTCGGCGATCCACAACTGCTCGTTGAGGCGCATGTCGAGCTGAATGCTTTCGTTGAGGCTGCGCTGCAGCAGCTCACCCATCGACAGCACCAGGGTATTCATCTGCACTGCTTTGGAGTCCAGCGACTGCCGCCGCGAGAATGCCAGCAAGCGGTGGGTGAGGCCGGCGGCACGGTTGGCCGAGGTGACCCCGAGATCGATCAGGCTGTCGAGATCGTCCATGCGGCCGCGCGCCAGACGTCGGCGCAGCAACTCCAGGCTGCCGATGATCCCGGTCAGCATGTTGTTGAAGTCGTGGGCGATACCACCAGTGAGTTGGCCGACCGCTTCCATTTTCTGCGACTGACGCAGGGCTTCTTCGTTGTGGCGCAACTGCGCCGTGCGTTCTTCGACCTGTTGCTCAAGAGTTTCCAGGGTCGATTGCAGGCGACGTTCGCTTTCACTGAGGTCGATCAGGCGATCACGGGCTTCATACTGTCGTCGTCGGCCGCGCAGGGCGGTGGAGACCAGACTGACCAGCGTTGCCGGATGAAACGGTCGCTCGAGAAACGTGACGTTGCCGAGCAAGGCGCTGAGGCGCGAGGAGGGGCCTTGTTCCGGCCCACCGTGATGAGTCAGCAGCACGATCGGCAGGTCCGACCACGTCGGTTGATGCTCCAGATAATGCAGCAGGGTTTCCAGTTCCGGACCGCGCAGCGCTTCGACGGCGATCAACAGCAGTCCGGCTCCCGAGTCCAGCTCGCTGCAGAGCTTGCCCAGATCGGCAGCGATGACCCCGCCGTATCCGGCTTCATTGAGGATCATCAGGGCAACCTGGCTGTCACGACCCAAGGGCGCCAGGATCAGCGCCCGTTCGGACAGCGGCACGGCGATAGTCACAACTTGTCATCCTTGAGCAGCGGATTACTCGCGCCGAGGTAGGTCGGCACGCCGCGCAGCACGCCCTGGAACGCTTCCAGCGGTTCACCGATAGTCATGCCTTGCGTCGAAATACGGTATTCACGAATGGTCGACTCGTGGCTGCCAGTACGTTTTTTGATGATCGAAATCGCCCGGCGCACCTTGCCGAGGGCTTCGAAATAGCGCAGCAGAATCACCGTGTCGGCCAGATAAGTGATGTCGACCGGGGCCTGCATGTCGCCGACCAGGCCATGCTGGGCGACGGTCATGAAGGTTGCCGCACCTTTGCGGTTGAGGTACAGCAACAGTTCGTGCATGTGCAGCACCAGTGCGTTCTCTTCCGGCATCGCGGCCTGATAGCCGTTGATGCTGTCGATCACTACGGTTTTGATTTTGCCTTCGTCGACACAACGGCGCACCCGATGGGAAAACTCGCCGGGCGACAACTCGGCGGCGTCGACCTGCTCGATCAGCAGATTACCGGTGGCGCGCAGGGCCTTGAGATCGATGCCGATGTTCCTCATGCGCTCGAACAGCAGCTCCAGTTCTTCGTCGAAGATGAACAGCGCGGCTTTTTCCCCACGCGCCACCGCAGCAGCGGCGAATATCATCGAAATCAACGATTTGCCGGTACCGGCCGGGCCGAGGATCAACGTGCTCGAGCCGGTCTCGATACCGCCGCCGAGCAGGGCGTCCATTTCCTTGATGCCGCTGGTCAACTGCAGGCGTGGGTAGTCGCCACGGTGCTCAGCCGCCACCAGGCGCGGGAAGACATGCACGCCGTCGCCCATGATGGTGAAGTCATGGTAACCGCCGCGATATTTCTGCCCGCGGTACTTGATCACCCGGATACGCCGGCGTTCGGCACCATAATTCGGCGTCAATTCCTCAAGGCGGATCACCCCGTGGGCAACACTGTGCACGGTCTTGTCGAGCGATTCGGTGGTCAGGTCGTCGAGCAGCAGCACCGTGGCGTCATAACGCACGAAGTAGTGCTTGATCGCCAGGATCTGACGGCGATAGCGCAACGAACTCTGTGCCAGCAGACGAATCTCCGACAGACTGTCGAGGACCACCCGGGTCGGTTTGACGCGCTCGACCACTTCGAAAATCTGTCTGGTCGCTTCGCCCAATTCCAGGTCGGAGGAGTACAGCAGACTCTGCTGGTGCTCGGCGTTGAGCAGACTTTCCGGCGGCGTCAGCTCGAAAATGTGAATGTTCTCGTCCAGTTCCCAACCGTGGGACGCCGCCCCTTGACGTAATTCACGCTCGGTTTCCGACAGCGTGATGTACAACGAGCGTTCGCCGGCACGGGCGCCAGCCAAAAGAAAATGCAAAGCGACGGTGGTCTTGCCAGTACCGGGTTCGCCCTCGAGCAAAAACACATGACTGCGCGACAGGCCGCCGGCGAGGATGTCATCCAGACCTTCGATGCCGGTGGCGGCTTTTGCACTGATCAACTCGTTAGATGTAGACAAAAAATGCCCTCTCATGACTAGGGGAGGCGAGGCAACAGGCTGTGAATGCCAAATTGAACTGCCTGAATACTTGACCCTTGCCCGTGATGACGGTTCCGATATTTCTTTCAAGAAGTGTCGGGAAGGCTGTCGAAAGTCGTTCAGAGTCCCTGCTGCAACGCCGGATCATCCGGATTCATCTGCTCAAGCTGCGCCAGCAGAATCTGTACGTTCTGCAACTGGCCGCTTTCTTTCCAGTAATTGATCAGCAATACCCGCGCCTTGCGGTCGGCGGGATGTCGCTGGACGATTTCCTGCAGCTGTTTCTGCGCCGCTTCCAGTTCTTCGGCGCTGTGCAGCGTGGTCGCCAGGTCGTAGCGATAATCCTTGTTGTCCGGTTCCAGTTCGACGGCTTTGGACAAACCGAGCAGGGCATATTCACGCTGGTCGTGATGCAGTAGCCAGAGGCCGAGGGCGTGTTGCAGATAAGCGGAATCGGGTTGGGTCTTCAGTTGTCTGGCCAGCAACTGGCGGGCGGCATCGCTCTGGCCCTGGCGATCGAGCACTTCAATCTGCATGACCAGGGCCGGCAGGTTGCCCGGCTCCAGTTGCAGGGTTTGCTCAAGGGCATCCTGGGCCTGCTGCAATTCAGCGTTGTGCAGGTGCAGGCGCGCCAGTTGTGCGTAGTTGGCCGCGCTCGGTGGCTGGCTCTTGAGCACTTGCTCCCAGCCGTCGATGGCTTGCTGCAGTGGAGCGAAGTACAGCCCCAGTTCGTCCGGTGACAGGCCGAGCAGGGCGTTGATCGCGGCGAAACGCACGCTCTGGTCTTCGTCATCGAGCAGCGGCCCCAGCAACAGGCTGCGCGGGCCGCCGGGCACCAGGCCGACGACACTTCTGATCGCCGCCAGACGCACTGGCGGCGCCTCGTTCTGCAGATCGGCGTCCGCCAGTTTCAACGCCTGCGGGCTCGGATAATTGGCCAGTTCGGCGTGCAGCCAGACGCGACGCTTGACCGACAGATCCGGGCGCGCCAATTGCTGATACAGCATTCGCGCGGCCCCCGGCTGGCCGGCGCGGGCGGCGGACAACGCTTCGCTGTAACCGTGCTTGATGGCCTCCGGCACCACCGGAGTGGTGCTGCGCAGGGACATCCAGGCAACAACCAGTACAAGCACGAGGCCAAGGCTGACAAACAGGTAGCGGCGGGACTGAGGCATGCGGGTATCCGAAGCTTTTCGTACTGAAGCAGAGCGGCAAGCTTCGGTCAGCTTCGCCCGTGAGTCAAACCCTGCGCCCGGCGTATTTCGCCTGGCGCCGTGTTTCCGAGGCTGACGTCCTACAGGCTGACGAATTGCCCTACATCTCGCGTCGACCACGTGAGCCGTCGATTCCTCAAAGCAGTGACTACGCTTGCAGAAGTCGCCTTCACGAGTGTGCTTATGCAAGCCCTGTTCAACTATTTCAAAGCCGTGATCCACCCCGGTCAGGCCGTGCTGCTGTTTGCCCTGCGGACCATCGCCGCCGGCTTGCTGACCCTGTATCTGGCGTTCCTGTTCGACCTCGACCAGCCCAAGTGGTCGATCATGGCGGTGGTCATCGTCAGTCAACCGCTGGCCGGAATGGCCCTGGCACGCAGCTTCGGCCAGGTCATCGGCACAACGCTGGGCGCGGCGGTGGCGGTGTTGATCATGGCGATCTTTCCCCAGGCACGGTTGCCGTTTATCACCACGCTGGCGCTGTGGCTCGCGCTGTGCACCGCCGGTGGCACGCTGCTGCGCTACACCAGCTCGCAGGCATTCGTCCTCAGTGGCTATACCGCGGTGGTGGTGGCGTTGCTGGCGATTCCGGATCAGGACGGCACCTTTCTGCTGGCGGTGACGCGGGTCACCGAAACCTTGCTGGCGGTGGCCTGCGTATGCGTGGTCAGTCTCCTCACGGCGCGCCCGGAAGCCGTGGCCCGAGGCTATTTCACCAAGGTCGACCAGGTCATCAGACTGGCTGCGACCCATGCCGCCGCGGTGATTCGCACCGAAGAAAGCGAGGCCGACTTTCAGCGCCGGCAAATGCAGTTGCTCGGCGAGATCAGCGCCCTCGAAGGCCTGCGTCGGCATTTGTATTTCGACGCTCCGCGCCTGCGCAGTGCCAACAATCTGGTGCTGCTGCTGGGCAACCAATTGACGCTGCTGACCGCGCGCCTGACGGCGCTGCGCCACCAGCGGCAATTGCTTACCGAGCGGTGGGAGGGCGATCTGCCGCCGGATGTGCAGCGTCTGCGTGCCGAGGAACTGGCGCTGCTCGATCAACTGGCGCAACAGGGCCGCGCGTTACCCGCCGAAGCCCGGCATCAGTTCGTGCACCTGCAACAACAGTTCGACGAACTGGCCTATGCAGCCGAACAATTGACCGAACCGATGACGGCGACGCTGCGTTCGCTGGCGTGGGCGCTGCGCTGGGAGCAGGCGCGGTTGCTGCAGCAACTGGAGGAAATTCTGGAATTGAGCGAAGCGATCCAGGAGGGGCGGGAGGCCAGTTGCGCGTTTCGCGGCCAGAGCAATCCGCTGCATCTGGACTTCACCCTGGCGAGCATGAACGCCATCCGCGCGTTCAGCGCGTTGCTGGTGGCGGGGCTGATCTGGATCGAAACGGCCTGGGACGGCGCCCGGGGCGGGATGATCCTGGTAGGCATTCTCTGTTCACTGATGGCGACGTTTCCTCGGCCACTGCTGGCAGCGCAGAGCTACGCCAAGGGTTTGGGGCTGGCACTGGTGGTTTCGGCGTTCTATCAATTCATGCTGGTGCCGGCGATCAGTGATTTCGAGCCGTTGGCATTGCTCCTGGCGCCGCTGCTGTATGTGATCGCGGTCGGGCTGGCGAGTCCGGCCACGGCAGGTATCGGCATGGGGTTGGGGCTGTCGAGTTTCCTCATGCTCGGCCCGCAGAACGTCGGCACCGGGCAGAACACGGCAATCCAGTGGTTCGAGTTTGCCGGGGCCTACGTCAGCGCGGCGGCGCTGGCGCTGCTTGTCTACGCCTGGATCTTCCCGTTTCGCCCGCAGCTGCGAATTCGGCGCCTGTACAACGAAGCGCGCGAGCAGGTCTACAGCCTGACCAAGACCGCGCCGACCGATGAACAGCAGTTCGCCTTCGAGAGCCGCATGGTCGATCGCCTGACCATGATGCTCGGCTTGTTGCCAGCCACCAGCGACCGGGCCATGCCGCGGCTGTATGAAATCAGCCTCGGCTGCGTGGCGCTGGGGGTCGCGATGCATCAATTGCGACAGCAGACGCAAAACAACCGGCTGGTCAGTGACAGCTTCACTCAAACGCTGTCGGCCGCCTTGCGCCAGACCGGTCGTTTTGTCGCCGGGCGCGACGATGCGCAATTGCCGCCGCTGCTCGCCACCCTGCATGTGCTCGGCGATGAACTGGACGAGCTGCATGTGCCCAGCCATGAGCACGTGTGGTCGGTGTTTCGCATGCGTGTCGCCTTGCTGATCGTGGTGTCGTTCCTCGAACGCCACGGCGAATACCTGCAACACAGCCCCCTGGAAGGAGTACCGGCCCTTGCCCATTGATTTCGAGATTGGCGGGGTCTACCTGCCGCCGATTGCCCAGGCCCTGTTGCTGGCCATACCGCTGTTCATGCTGCTCGATTGGGGGCTGCGTCGCCTGGGGCTGTTGCGTTTTGTCTGGCACGAAGCACTGTTCGAGGGTGCCTTGTATGCCTGTGTCTGCGCCACGCTGATTCTGTTGATGGGAGCCTGAAGCCTTGAACACATTGCTTTCCCGACTCACAACGCTGGCGGTGGTCTTGCTGGCGCTCATTCTCGGCTGGTTCGCCTGGGAACATTACACGCGTGCGCCCTGGACCCGTGACGCACGGGTGCGGGCCGACGTGGTGACGCTGTCGGCCGATGTTTCCGGGCGCATTGTCAGCCTGGCAGTGCAGGACAACCAGCATGTCGCCAAGGGCCAGTTGCTGCTGGAAATCGACCCGGCGCGCTACAGCCTGGCAGTGGAACACGCTCGGCGTTCGGTAGAGGTGGCCAAAGCCTCGCTGGGCCAGTCACAGGCGGCCATCGTCGCCAGTGAGGCGCTGCTCAAGCAACGACAAAGCGAGGAGCGTCGGCGGCGCACGCTGAAACAGGGCTTCGCAATTTCCGGCGAAGAGTGGGAAAAATCCAGCACCGACGTCGCCGTGGCCCAGGCTGACCTGCTGCGCAACCAGGCCAACCTCGGTTTGGCCGAAGCCAATGTGCAACTGGCAATTGCCGCGTTGACCCAGGCGCAGCTGGACTTGCAACGCACCCGTGTCGAGGCGCCGGTCAGTGGTTATGTCACCAACCTGTTGACCCGCCAGGGCGATTACGCCGTCGCGGGCAACGCCATGCTGGCGCTGGTCGACAGCGATTCGTTCTACGTCAGCGGTTATTTCGAGGAAACCAAGCTGCCACGGATCGCCGAGGGCGACCGCGTGCGCATCGAATTGATGAGCGGCGAAACCTTCGGCGGCACCGTGCAGAGCATCGCGTTCGCCATTGCCGACCGGGAGAATTCGCCGGGCAGTCGCTTGCTGGCCAACATCAACCCCAGTTACACCTGGGTCAAGCTGGCGCAACGGGTGCCGGTGCGGATCGGCATTGATCCGGACTATGTCGGCAAGGATCGGTTGCGGGCAGGCACGACAGCCACCGTGACCGTCATGGATACACGCTGACCCTTGGCGAGCAGGCACAAAAAAGCCCCGCGACCGAATGAGACGCGGGGCAAAGAATTGGTTGGTTGCGGCCAACCAAAGGAGCTCTTTAAAAAAACGGTTATTTGCTGGCGACTGTCTCCGGCTGCCAGCCACCACCGAGGGCCTTGTAGATCGCGACGATGCCGCGGTACAGGTCGACTTCGGCCTGGGCCTGGCTGTCTTCGGCGTTCAGGCGTTCACGCTGGGCATCAAGCAGCACGAGGAAATCGGTAGTGCCTTCGCGGTAACGGATCTCGGCCAGATCGGCAGCCTTGCGGCTCGATTCGCTCTGGCGGATCAGCGAGATCAGGCGCTGCTGCCGTTTGCCGTAATCACTGAAGGCGTTTTCCGACTCTTCCAGAGCCAGCAGCACTTGCTGCTCGTAGGTCGCCAGGGCGCCTTCGGCATCGGCGTCGGCACCGCGCAGGCGGGCCCGCACGCTACCCAGGTCGAACGCCGCCCAGGTGATGCTCGGGCCGAGTGCCCAGGCATTGGCCGCCGAGGAACCGATTTGCGAACCGCGCCCGGCGGTGAAGCCGAGGAAGCCGCTGAGGCTGACCCGGGGGAACAGGTCGGCCTTGGCCACGCCGATGCGCGCCGTGGCGGACGCCAGTTTACGTTCGGCGCTGAGAATGTCCGGACGGCGTTGCAGCAATTCGCCCGGATTACCGATCGGCAGGGCCTTGGCAATGGCCGGCAGCTCTTTCGGGCTCAGGTCGACGCTCAGTTTGTCCGGGCGCTCACCCAGCAGGGTGGCGATGCGGTTCTTCTGCCGAACCTGCTCGGCCTGCAATTGCGGCACGCTGGCTTCAACCGACGCCAGACGCGCGTCGGCACGTTCGACGTCGAGCTGATCGCCAACACCGGCGTCACGCAGACTGATGGTGATCTTGCGCGACTCCTGCTGGTTGTTCAGGTTGGCCACCGCAATCTTTTCCCGCAGCTGGGCGCCGCGCAGCTGACCGTAGGCATCCACCAGTTCGGCAATCATGGTGACTTGCAGTTGGTACAGGTCGGCTTCGGCCGCCTGCTGGTCGGCGTCGCTGGCTTCCAGGTTGCGCTGGATCCGCCCGAACAGGTCGAGTTCCCAGGCCATGTCCAGGCCGAGGTCGTAGCGTTCGCTGTTGACACGTTTGGTGGTCTGGCCAGGAATCTGTCCCTTGGCCAGGTCACTGCTGGCACGGCTGGTGATGGTCGGCATGGCGTCGTTACTGACGTCGTCGCGGATCGCCCGGGCGGCTTTCCAGCGGGCGAACGCCACGCGCAGCTCACGGTTGCCTTGCAGCGATTGCGTCACCAGCTGGTTGAGGGTCGGGTCCTCGAACTGCTGCCACCAGATGCCTTCGAACTTCGAACGGTCGAAGTTCTTCTGGCCGGCGGCGCCGTCGGTGGCGGCCGTGATGTTGGCCGCCTCCGTGGCTGGGGTCTTGTAGTCGGGGCCGACGGCACAGGCGCTCAGCGCCAGGACCAGCAGGCTCGGCAGGAAGACTTTCAGACTCATTGTTGCGCCTCCAGTTTGAGGGCGTTGGCCGCTTTGCGGGCTTCACTGCGCTCGACAAAGTTGCGAATCAGTACGTAGAACACTGGCGTCAGCAGCAGACCGAAGAAGGTCACCCCGAGCATCCCGGAGAACACCGCCACACCCATGGCATGACGCATCTCGGCACCGGCACCGCTGGAGAACACCAGTGGCACCACACCCATGATGAACGCGAACGAAGTCATCAGGATCGGCCGCAGACGCAGACGGCAGGCTTCCAGTACCGCCGCCAGCGGGTCGAGGCCTTCGAGCTGTTTGTCCTTGGCGAACTCGACGATCAGAATCGCGTTCTTGCACGCCAGGCCTACCAGTACGATCAGGCCGATCTGGGTGAAGATGTTGTTGTCGCCGCCAGAGATGATCACCCCGGTGATGGCCGACAGCAGGGTCATCGGTACGATCAGGATCACCGCCAGTGGCAGGCTCCAGCTTTCGTATTGCGCGGCGAGCACCAGGAACGCCAGCAGTACGCAGAGCGGGAACACGAACAGCGCGGTATTGCCGGACAGGATCTGCTGGTAGGTCAGGTCGGTCCATTCGTAGGTCATGCCGTTCGGAAGTTCATCCTTGAGCAGTTTCTCGATGGCCTTCTCGGCCTGGCCGGAGCTGTAGCCGGGGGCTGCCGCACCGTTGATTTCCGCGGTGATGAAACCGTTGTAGTGCATGACGCGATCCGGTCCTGAGGTGTCGCTGACCTTGATGAAGGTCGCCAGCGGGATCATTTCGCCCTTGTTGTTACGCACTTTCAACTGACCGATCTGATCGGATTCAAGGCGGAACTGCTGTTCGGCCTGAACGTTGACCTGATAGGTGCGTCCGAAGCGGTTGAAGTCGTTGGCATACAGCGAACCCAGGTAGATCTGCAGGGTGTCGAAGATGTCGCTGACGGCCACGCCGTGGGTCTTGGCTTTTTCCCGGTCGATGGCAGCGTCGACCTGCGGCACGTTCACGGTGTAGCTGGTGAACAGCCCGGCCAGCTCAGGCACGCTGTGGCTCTTGGCGATGATGTTCATGGTTTCCTTGTACAGCTCGTCGTAGCCCAGGTTGCCCCGGTCTTCGATCTGCAGGCGGAAACCACCGATGGTGCCCAGGCCCTGTACCGGCGGCGGCGGGAAGATCGCCATGTACGCTTCCTGAATGTTCGCGTACTGGCCGTTCAAGGCCCCGGCAATCGCCCCGGCGGACATGCTCGGATCCTTGCGCTCGTCGAACGGTTTCAGGGTCACGAACACGATGCCGGCGTTAGGGCTGTTGGTGAAGCCGTTGATCGACAGGCCGGGGAAGGCCACGGCGCTTTCCACGCCTGGCTGTTTCAGGGCCAGGTCGGACATGCGCTTGATCACGTCTTCGGTGCGGTCAAGGCTTGCGGCATCCGGCAGTTGCGCGAAGGCCACCAGGTATTGCTTGTCCTGGCCGGGTACGAAACCGGTTGGCGTGCTGGAGAAACCGAAGAAGGTCAGCACCATCAGGCCTGCGTACAGGAAGAGGGCGATGCCGCTGCCACGGATGACCCGGCGCACGGTGCCGACGTAGCCATGGCTGGCGCGGTCGAAGAACCGGTTGAACGGACGGAACAGCCAGCCACCGAAGATCTTGTCCAGCACTCGCGAGAAGCGGTCTTTCGGTGCGTCATGACCTTTGAGCAGTACAGCGGCCAGCGCTGGCGACAGCGTCAGCGAGTTGAAGGCCGAGATCACGGTCGAGATCGCAATGGTCAGCGCGAACTGCTTGTAGAACTGCCCGGTGAGGCCCGAGATGAACGCTGCCGGTACGAACACCGCACACAGCACCAACGCCGTTGCAATGATCGGGCCCGTTACTTCCCCCATAGCCTTTTTGGTTGCGTCGAAGGGGTTGAGTCCCAGCTCGATGTTGCGCTCGACGTTCTCCACCACCACGATGGCGTCGTCCACCACGATACCGATCGCCAGTACCAGGCCGAACAGCGACAGCGCGTTGAGCGAGAACCCGAACAGGTGCATCACCGCAAACGTACCGATCAACGATACCGGCACGGCCACCAACGGAATGATCGAGGCGCGCCAGGTCTGCAGAAACAGGATCACTACCAGGACCACGAGGATCAGCGCTTCGAAGAGGGTGTGAACCACCGCCTCGATGGAGCCGCGCACGAAGATCGTCGGGTCATAGACGATGCTGTAGTCCATGCCTTGCGGGAAACCTTTCTTCAGCTCTTCCATCTTGCCGCGAACTTCGTTCGAGATTTCGATGGCGTTGGAGCCTGGACGCTGGAAGATCGGGATCGCCACGGCCGGCTGATTGTTCAGCAACGAACGCAGGGCGTACTGGCTGGACCCCAGTTCGACCCGGGCGATGTCTTTCAGGCGGGTGATTTCACCGTCTTCACCGGAGCGAATGATGATGTTCTCGAACTCTTCCTCGGAAACCAGACGGCCCTGCGTGTTGACCGACAGCTGGAAGCTCTGCGCATTCGGTGCAGGTGGCGCACCCAGTTGACCGGCAGCAACCTGACGGTTCTGCTCGCGAATCGCCGTCACCACATCGGTGGCGGTCAGGTTGCGCGACGCGGTCTTGTTCGGGTCGAGCCAGACCCGCAGCGAGTAGTCGCCCATACCGAACAGCTGCACGTCACCGACACCGCCCAGACGCGCCAGCTCATCCTTGATGTTGAGGATCGCGTAGTTGGAGAGGTAGAGCATGTCGTAGCGTTTGTCCGGCGAGGTCAAGTGCACAACCATGGTCAGGTCGGGCGAAGCCTTGTCGACGGTGATACCGATGCGCGTGACTTCCTCGGGAAGTTTCGGCTCGGTTCGGGTCACCCGGTTCTGCACCTGCACCTGCGCGTTGTCCAGGTCAGTGCCCAGGGCGAAGGTGATGGTCAGGGTGATCTTGCCGTCAGCAGTGGACTGCGAGGACATGTAGAGCATGTTCTCGACGCCGGTGATGGCCTGCTCCAGCGGAGCGGCCACGGTTTCACCGATGACTTTGGGGTTGGCACCGGGGAAGTTGGCGCGTACCACCACGGTCGGTGGCACGACTTCCGGGTATTCGCTGATCGGCAACTGGAACAGCGAGATCGCACCGGCGATCAGGATCAGCAGCGAAAGCACCGCTGCGAAGATCGGCCGTGAAATGAAGAATTGGGAAAAATTCATCGGAGTTGTCGTCCCTTAACCGCGTGGGGTCGCAGCAGCCACTTTTACAACCGAACCCGGTGCGCCTTTGGCAGGTGCGACTTTGGGCAGGTTGCTGGCTTCCAGCGCTTGTCGTTGTTGAGCCAGGGCAGCAATGGTCTGCTCGCTGGCCATCGGGATGACTTCAGGGGTGACCGGCGAACCGGGACGTACCCGCTGCAGGCCCTTGACGATGATCGTGTCGTCCTTGTTCAAACCGCTGCGCACGATGCGCAGGCCTTCGATCTTCGGCCCCAGTTCAACGGCGCGATAGGCGGTCTTGTTGTCAGCGTCCATCACCAGCACGAATTTCTTGCCGAGGTCGGTGCCGACGGCTTCGTCATTGATGAGCATGGCGTTGTAGGTACCGCTGCCGACCAGTTTCAGCCGTGCATAGAGGCCCGGGGTGTAGGTGCCGTCGCTGTTGTCGAAGACCGCGCGGCCACGGATGGTGCCGGTTTTCGGGTTGACCTGGTTGTCGACGAAGTTCATCTGGCCCAGGTGTGGGTTGCCGTCTTCATTGGACAGGCCCATGTACACCGGGGTGGTGGCGCCGCGCTGACCCTGGCGTGCAAGTTGGGTGTACTTGAGGAACACACGTTCGTCAGCGTCGAAGTAGGCGTAGACCTTGTCGGTGGAAACCACGCTGGTCAGCGCGGTGGTGTCGGCGGTCACCAGGTTGCCGGCGGTGATCTCGGCGCGGCTGACGCGACCGCTGATTGGCGCGGTGACGCGGGTGAAGCTCAGGTTGAGCTTGGCCAGGTCCAGTTGCGCTTGCAGGGCACCGACGGCGGCGCGGGCTTCCTGGGCAGCGCTGGTACGCGAGTCGGCCAGTTCGGCAGAGATCGCGTTGCTGGCGCGCAGACGTTCACCGCGGCCAGCTTCGTTTTCACTACGGGTGGCGTTAGCGCGGGCCTGGGCAACCAGTGCCTCGAGGCGGCGGACCTCGGCCTGGAACGGACGCGGGTCGATCTGGAACAGCAGGTCGCCTTTCTTGACCAGTGCGCCTTCGGTGAAAGCGACCTCGTCGATCTGGCCGGAGACCCGTGGACGGATTTCAACGGTTTCCGGCGCTTCGAGGCGCCCGGTGAATTCGTCCCACTCGTTGACCGGCTGTTCCAGCACCTTGGCCACGCTGACTTTGGCAGCGGGCAGGGTGGCGGCAGTCTCCGGAGTCTTGCCGCAGGCGCTCATCACCAGCACGGCCAACATGGCCAGGGGGAAGCGCAAATGTTTGAGTGACTGTTCCATGGAATCATCCGCCAATGTATTGAAGATGGGCGGATGATGCTCGGCGGGGGTAGGACGCTACGAATCGAATGACACGAAGGTAACTATCATTCGGAATGATATAAGGCTCGAACGAGCCCTCTAGCATGCACCTTTCGTTAGGTGGCTATCAATCTGCTTGATGACAATTTTGTCTTGCCGAAAGTGCAAGAATCGCGATTGAGACTGGGTGGCGGCGATTATCGGCCGATTAACAGCGCGAACCCGCCATTGCGGCGGGTTCGCGGAGTCAGATCAGAGCTTCGGCAATTGCCCGATGCGACCGATCATCTCGGTGACGATCTGTAGATCGAGCAGGAATTGCCCGGTCGTCTTGAACTCGTTATCGGTATGCCCGGTGTATTTCACGTCCGGCATGGCCAGACCGAATTGCACGCCGTTGGGCAGTTCATGCACCGAGGTGGCGCCGGCGGAGGTGCCGAACTCATGCTTCATGCCGAGGTTTTCGGTAGACACCGCCAGCAGTGCCTTGACCCATTCACCCTCGGGGTTACGGTACATCGGCTCGGCGATCGAGTAATCGAAAGCGACTGCGACGTGCGTCTGCTTGCTCCACGCCGCCAGTTTTTCGGCGATTTGCGCCTTGAGCGTCTCCGGTGACTTGCCCTTTGGCACACGCAGGTTGACCGCGAGCTTGAAGGTCTTGTCGTCCTGGCCAACGTAGGTCAGCGAGGTGGTCAACGGGCCCATGAACGCATCGGAGAAACCCACGCCGAGTTTGTTGCCGAGGTAGTCCAGGCCCCAGTTGTCGGCGGCGTAGCGGGCGGCATCGGTGATGTGGTTGCGCTTGAGCGCGACCTTGCCATCAAGGCTATTGATGAAGTCGAGGATGCGCGCCACCGGATTGACCCCGGATTCGGGCTCGGAGGAGTGCGCGGAAACACCGGTCACGGTCAGTTTGACGTCTTTGCCGTCAACCTTGGCGCTGACCTCGAAGTTGCCGCCGTTGCGCTTGGCGTACTCGGCGCCGGACTTTTGCAGGCTGGCCGCCAGTTCGGCGGGTTTGTCGGTGAGCAGGGTGGCGACCGAAGCCGAAGGAATCTGGTTGGTCGCCAGGCCGCCGGTCAGCGAGACGATTTCCGCGCCTTTGCCCTCAGCCTTGCGCTTGGCGAAGTTGGCCATGACGGTGCCGTAGCCTTTTTCGGCAATCACCACCGGGTAGCCGCCGTCCAGCGCCAGGTTGTAGTTGGGCGTCGGATTGCGCTCGAAGTAATACGGGATGGCGTCGCCGGTGGTTTCTTCGGTGGTGTCCACCAGCAGCTTGAAGTTGCGCGCCAGCGGCAGCTTCTCTTCCTTGATCACTTTCATCGCGTAGAGCGTCACCACGATGCCGTTCTTGTCATCCTCGGTGCCGCGCCCGTACATGCGGTCGCCGATCAGCGTGACCTTGAACGGATCGAGGCGCGTGCCGTCCTGCAGCACCCAGTTCTCCGGCGTCACCGGCACCACGTCGGCGTGGGCATGAATGCCGACCACTTCGCTGCCGCTGCCGTCGAGGGAGATCTCGTAGACGCGGTTGTCGATGTTGCGGAAGTTCAGCTGGAAGGACTCGGCCAGGCTCTTGATCTTCGCGGCAATCTTGATGAATTCCGGGTTGTCGTGCTGTTCGACGCCTTCCTTGCGATAGGTCGGGATCTCCACCAGCTCGCGCAGGGTCTCAGTGGCCGCAGCGCCGTATTTCACTCGCGTGTAGAGGCCGAGCAGGCGATAGATCTCGTTCTGTTGCTCGGTGGTCAGGGTTTTGTTGCCCAGGAACGCGTCAATGGTCGGGCCCAGGTCAGCGGCTTTGGCCACGTCGCTCTTGGCCAGTGTGCCGAGGAACTGACGGAAGTCGCTGACCGAGTTGTCACTGAAGCTCTTGAGAATCGCCGCACTCTGTTGCGGGGTAACGTTGGCTTCGGCAGAGGCAGTAATGGTCGACAGACCGGCCACCAGCATCGTGGCAACGGCCAATTGTTTGAGAGAGAAATCCATCGGAAATGGCATTCCTTTGCTAGGCAGTTAATAAAGGGTGTCTCAACGCTGAGACACATACACTTACAAACTACCACTGCCGCGGTCTAGAGCGGGAGCGTTGAAACGGGACGTGTCGCACAGTCCGGCAAAAGCGACGCAGAAACGCAAAAGTGCGCACGGTTGTTTATCTGGACATCTGCTCAAGCATGAGCGGGGACGGAATCAGCAACGTATGGGTGTAATAGGCTTTGTAACCGTAGGCGGTTATGCGCACTTTGCAGGGAATTGACGCTTGCGCCGCAAGCAGCGGCTTGAAAGCGTGGTAGTCGTTCAAGTCCCGTTGGGTTCCGTTCGCGTCACGGTAGTAAAAAATCAGCTCGGAGAAAAAACGGTCATTGGCCTGGCTGTCGCTGCTGGCGCTGACCCGCCCCTCGGCTTTTACCGCGATCTCGTGCTCCGTCGAAAAATCCCCGTCGCCGTCCAGTGAGCAAATCAGCGTAGGGGCGAGTTGATTGGTGTTCTCGTAGTCATTGAACGCGCGCTGCAAATCCACGGTGGAACTGAAACGGGCCGTGAGCAGCTGGCTGGCGCCCGGCCCGAACGACAACAGCGTGAGGTCGGCAGGCGGAATGCTCGCGGTTTTTACGCAACCGGTGCAGAGAAGTACCGCTACACAGATGGCGCCGAGGGATTTGTTCATTGGCAGGGATTTTGACCAGAGCCGGCTGTTCGACCGGCAGAGACATCATTCCAGGGTGGCATCGGTTCGTCTCGGAAGGTGCGCGCACGGTCCCGAGACGGGGCCGTTAATGTACCGGCTGCTCAAGGCTGTCCGGGTCGCCGAAGAACATCTGGATCCGCGAACGCAACCAGCGCTCGCCCGGATCATTGTCCTGCGAGCCACGCCAGGCCATGTGCAGCTCGAACGTGCGGGTAGGCAAGGGCGGGTCTTCGGCACGCACGCCGCCGGCCGCGGTCAGCGCATCTGCGGTGTAATCCGGTACGGTCGCGACGATGTCGGTGCCGGCGAGCAGGGTGCTCAAACCGTTGAACTGCGGCACGGCCAATACCACATGGCGTTTGCGCCCAAGCTTCTCCAACTCTTCATCGATGAAGCCGCTGAGGTCGCCGGCGAACGACACCAGCGCATGCGGGCGGGCGCAGTAGTCGTCCAGGCTCAGCGGGCCTGGCACGGTGTCTGCGCGCAGCAGCTTCGGCTGGCTGCGCCGCAGGACCTTGCGCTTGGCGTTGGCCGGCAGGTCGGTGGTGTAGCTGACACCAATGGAGATTTCGCCGGAGGCCAGCAGGTTGGGCATCAGGATGTAGTTGACCCGCCGCACCACCAGCACGATGCCCGGGGCTTCGGCGCGCAGGCGCTTGAGCAGCATCGGCAGCAGGGCGAATTCGACGTCGTCCGACAGACCGATGCGGAACACCGAGGTGCTGGTCGCCGGATCGAATTCCGCCGCGCGGCTGACGGCGGTAGAGATCGAGTCGAGGGCCGGCGACAACAAGGCGAAGATTTCCACGGCGCGGGCGGACGGTTCCATGCTGCGTCCGGTGCGCACGAACAGTGGGTCGTCAAACAGCCCGCGCAGGCGCGAAAGCGCGGCGCTGATGGCCGGCTGGCCGAGGAACAGCTTCTCCGCGGCGCGGGTCACGCTGCGTTCGTGCATCAACGTTTCGAATACGATCAACAGGTTCAGGTCGACACGACGCAGGTCATTACGATTCATCTGGAGTCCTGGCAGAGTCATCAAGCTTGACGAGGGCAGCCATATGGGAACAATGGCCGGCATGAATATTACGGGTAAAGGCTGGTACTCTGCACCGGGTAATTCAGCTTTACCGAGAAGGCGTCGGCATTTTTTTGATGGATTTTTTTGAATGCTGGCCATACTGCGGAATCAATGACAGGCATGTCGACTATTAATAGCCACTGATAGTCTTGGGTCAAAAGCCCAGATAGAGTTCATGGCATTAGAGGTTACTTTGACGAGGTTTGCGATGTCCCGCACGATCCGTTTTCACAAGTTTGGTCCGGCCGAGGTGCTCAAATGCGAAGAGCATGCGGCCGCTCAGCCAGGTCCTGGCGAAGTGCAGGTGCGTGTCGAGGCAATCGGCATCAGCTGGTATGACACGCTCTGGCGGCAGAACCTGGCCTCGTCCCAGGCACGTTTGCCGTCGGGTCTTGGCCATGAAATGGCCGGTGTCGTCACCGCTGTCGGTGATGGCGTCGAAGACCTCGCGGTGGGCGACAAGGTCGCCAGCTTCCCGGCCGAGAGCCCCAACGACTATCCGGTGTACGGCGAGCAGATCCTGCTGCCGCGCACCGCGCTGACCCGTTATCCGGACGTGCTCAGCCCGATCGAAGCCAGCGTGCACTACACGCCACTGCTGATCGCCTATTTCGGCTACATCGATCTGGCGCGGGTCAAGCCTGGGCAGTTCGCGCTGGTCACCGACGCCAGTCACTGCGCCGGACCGTCCTTTGTCCAGCTGGGCAAGGCGCTGGGTGTGCGGGTGATTGCCGCGACGAAAACTGCGCAAGAGCGTGAGTATCTGTTGTCGCTCGGCGCCGAGAAAGTGATTGTCACCGAGGAAGAAGATCTGCTCATGCGGATCAACAAGATCACCGACAATCGTGGTGTCGACGTGGTGTTCGACGGTCTTGGCGGCCCGCAGATGTCGTTGCTCGGTGATGTCCTGGCGCCGCGAGGCAGCCTGGTGCTGTACGGCCTGCAAGGTGGCAACCAGACGCCATTCCCGGCTTGCGCGGCGTTCCAGAAGAACATTCAGTTCTTCGTGCACTGCATCGGCAACTTCACCGGCAAACCGGAGCTGGGCATCGTCCAGGATCATGTTGCCTTGCAGCGTGCCCTGCGTGATATCAACCAACTGACGGCCGATCGTGTGCTGCTGCCGCTGAAAACCCGGGTGTTCCCGTTCAGCGAGTTCGTTGAAGCCCACCGCTACATGGACGAATGCCCATGCCGCGAGCGGGTAGCCCTGCAGGTCGAACCGGCCTGATAGCCGCCCTGACAGAGTCCGTGACGTTCACGGACTCTTTTGTGTTTATCCCCCCGCAAAATCCTCCATTTCGACGTCACTTGCCGGACCGTTCAGCAACTGAACTGGTTTTTGCCTGTGATCTGTATCTTCTAATCGTCCTATAAGCCCTGATAATTGAATGATTACTTTCATCTCAAGGAATGAGCCATGTCTGTGCATTCTATTTGTCCCGTGCGACTTCCATTCGCCATTACCGGGCGACACTTGAACTTCTGTTTAATACTTGTAGGGCTGCCGTGTAATCCGTTCTTATTTTTACGTACTCATATTCCGTGGGCCTATGTAAGAAGTTTCCTAGGACAAATTACACTCAAGAAAAACCCAGCACTGGCGGGGGTTTGCGCTTGCAAAGCCGGCTTTCGGCACTCGCCGTCGAGTCAAGTGTTTCAAATAACTACGAAAAGCTAAGTGTTAGCATTTGAGCGTCTATTAATTACTCATTGAATTATTGCGCGGCGCGCGTACTGGCTGCGTGATATGAAACTATTGATACCGGGTGAAGTACCGATGAGCACAATCCATGACCAGGCAATGAATTACGTCTACCAGCAAGTGTTGCAACGCTTGCTGAGTTTCTTCTCGCGCGCCGAGCGCACGGCCTTGCAATTGCTGATTCAGCGACTGGCGGTTGCCGCCGGCGGCATGGAGCGCATCGGCAGCTTCAAAGTGCTGGTGGTGCAATCGGGCACGCGGGACAGCTGCTACACCCTGGCCCTGATGCGCGCCGCCCAACTGAGCATTGCCGGGCGTGCACCGGCCACGTTCCAGCTGCGGGTGGCGACCCTGCGCTGGAACGGCATGGCGGCGCCGGCGCTGCAGAACATGCATCGCAGTTTCAGTGCGCTGTTCCTGTACGACGATCCACGGGTCGAATTGCTCATGGTCGACGATCGGGAAGTGCTGCCATTCGATTATCAGGCTCCGGTCAGCGAGGCGGGCAGCGAGGCCAATCGGGTCAACCTGCTGATGATGGCGCACCGTCGTGCCTGCGACGAAGTGCGGGAACTGTGGGATGACGTGTACCTGGCGACGGCCGAGTTCTACGGGCAGATCGCGCGTTGGAACAATGGCGTCGACGCGCTGGTCGGCAGCGAACCGTTGCCGCGTCAGCGGCAGTTTCTCGAAGGGCTGAACCGCGCCGTGCAGAAGGCCGGTATCGGTGCGTTACCGGCAAGCGCCGGCAGTTTCGATGATTTGTTCGTCGTCCTGGACGGGCTCGGCGGTGACGGTTATCGCGAGTTCTATTCCGATAACGAACGTACCCCGTGGCGTCCGGCAGGCCAGTTCGAGGCGTGCCGGCGCACCAGCTTCATCGATATCCACGACATGGTGGTCGGCAAACTCGAGGAGCGTTGGCCGCTGCTCACGGATTTCCTCGGTTTTCACGCCGAAGAAATGGCCCTGCATCTGGGCGAGAGTGACTATGTCGACCCGCTGATAGCGGCGCACTTGCGCGGTATGCAGGCCAGCTACATCGAGGGCGGGGCGTACGCCGATGGCATCGCCGAGCACCTCAAGCAGTGCCTCGCGACCATGCGCCGCAAACAAGTGCCGGAACCGGTCTGCGAACGCCTGCTGGCCACCCTCGGTAACCTGCGCGACCACGATGAGCAGCGCGTGCTGGCTGCACAATGCCTGCAACAGAGCTTCGGCCTCAGCGAGGCTCAAGTCGTCTGCCTGCTGTTTGCGCCCTTTATCGACGGTGGCGCCGGGCTCGAACGCTTCCTGCGCAGTTGCCACCCCGGCATGCTGGTAGCGATGCCTGACCTGCACCGGGCGATGCAAGGGCTGCATGCGCCGGAGCAGGTTCTGCACTGGATGAGCGATGTCAGCGGCCTGCCGGTGAAGTTGATCGGGCGGCTGTACGCCATGGCGCCGCTGCGCATGGATGCAGCGCCGGCGAACCGCGAATTCGACGAGGCCGACGCGGTAGCGAGCGACCGTTCGGCGGAAGGCTGAGCGTGAACAGCATGCGCGGCGCGGCGTTGCGTCCTGTGGATGCCGGCTTATGAAAGCCCCGCGAGAAACCGACTTTGCTTATCAGGCCGTCTACCGTTACCTGAATCAACTGATCAACGAGCCGCAAAGCCACGGCGAAGTGCGCCTGCCGTCATTGCGGCAACTGTCCGAGCGACTGGGGGTGTCGATTTCCACCATTCAGTACGCGTATTCGTTACTGGAGAAGGAAGGGCGGGTGTATTCGGTGGCCAAGTCCGGCTACTACGCTCAGGCCGTACCCAGCAGCGCTGCCCCGGGTAGCAGCGGCGACCTGCTGGAGAACATTTACGTCAACGCCCGGCGGCCTGGCATGCGGGTGTTGAGCGCGGATGATCCGGCCGCGCTGCAGCCACTGGACAGCCCGCTGCTGATGCTCGAACGCGAACTGCTGCGGCAATACCCTCGACAACCGCAATGGCTCAGCCAGCCTTGCGGAGAAGCGGAGTTGCGCACAGTGCTGGCGGCGCGCTTCACTACCTCGCCCGCCCATTGCTGGCATGCCGAAGATGTCTATATCGGTGCCGATCTGCGCGGGGTGCTGGAGATTCTGATCAGCGTGCTCGGTCTGCGCCAGTCGACGATGGTGGTCGAATCGCCCTGCGACTGGGTGATTCTGCGCCTGCTCAAGAGCGCTGAAGTGCGGGTCATCGAATTGCCGCTGGAGGCGGGCGGGGTGCTTGATCCGCAGCGCCTGGAAGCACTGCTCAAGACCGAGACGGTGCGTCTGATCCTGTTGTCGTCGAAGCTGAACATGCCCTGCGGCAGCCTGATTTGCGAGGACAATCGCCATGTCATCGCCCATCTGCTGGCGTATCACGGCACCTGGGTATTGGAGAACGACTGCTACAGCGAGCTGGATGACGACGGCGAAGGGCAGCGCTTGCGGGATCTGCTCGACCCTGAGCGGCTGCTGGTGTTTTCCACCTTCGAAAAGTTCATGGGAGTGGAAGCACCGTACGGGTTTGTTCTGGCCCGTGCGTGGCGCAGCGAGTTGCAGCGGCATTTCCTGCTGCGCTCATTCCGCCTGTCGCCGGTACGGCAGAAAGCGATCGCCCGCCTGTACAACGGCGGACGCATTGACCAGCACCTGTTGATTCTGCGCCGGCTCCTGAAAGAACGCCGCACGCAGCTGATCCAGCTGTTGCGCGAGCGCCTCGGGGAATCGCTGCACATCGTCGAACCGCAGGGCGGGGCGACGGTGTGGCTGCGTTCGTTGCGCCAGGTCGACATGGCGCTGGTGTTCCAGCGCCTGCTCTCACAGCAGGTGATTATCGCGCCGGGCGAGCTGTTCAGTTTGCACGGACTGCACGCGCAGCACTTGCGCCTGAGCCCCATCGGCTACGCTGACGAAGAACTGGCCGGAGTCGTCGGACTGCTGGGCGATGCCTTGCGTCTGGCGCCTGGTGAATGAGCGTGAAAAACAGTCAGGAAGGCCCGGATAGATCTCATCGCACTGCGGTCAAACTGCCAGTAAACTGCGCGGTATTTCTCGAACCACTCTGACTCAGAGGTTTTGCATGACACTCAGTCCTTTTGCGGGCAAACCGGCACCGGCATCCTTGTTGGTCGACATCCCGCGACTGGTAACGGCTTATTACACCGGCCAACCCGACGCCTCGATCTCTACCCAGCGTGTAGCGTTCGGTACCTCCGGGCACCGGGGCAGTTCCTTCGACTTGAGTTTCAACGAATGGCACGTCCTGGCCATCAGCCAGGCGATCTGCCTGTATCGTGAGGCCCAGGGCATCACCGGTCCGCTGTTCGTCGGTATCGATACGCACGCCCTGTCGACACCCGCCGGAGCCAGTGCGCTGGAAGTGCTCGCCGCCAATGGCGTGACGGTGATGATCGCCGAAGGCGATGAATACACGCCGACACCCGCCGTGTCCCACGCCATTCTCTGCTACAACCGGGGTCGTACTTCCGGCCTGGCCGACGGTATCGTCATCACCCCGTCGCACAACCCGCCACAAAGCGGTGGCTACAAATACAACCCCACCAACGGCGGCCCGGCCGATACCCACATCACTAAGTGGATCGAAGCCAAGGCCAACGAACTGCTGGCCAACAAACTGGCCGGGGTCAAGCGCATCAGCTACGAGCAGGCGCTGAAGGCCAGTACCACGCACCGCCACGACTACCTCAACACCTACGTCGCCGACCTGATCAACGTGATCGATTTCGATGCCATTCGTGACGCCAAGCTGCGTCTGGGTGTCGATCCGCTGGGCGGCGCCGGTGTGCGCTACTGGTCGGCGATTGCCGAGCACTATCGCCTCGACCTGGATGTGGTCAACAAGGACGTCGACGCGACCTTCCGCTTCATGACGGTCGACTGGGACGGCCAGATCCGCATGGACCCGTCGTCCAGCCACGCCATGCAAGGCCTGATCGGCCTGAAAGAGCGCTTCGATGTCGCCTTCGCCTGCGACCCGGACCATGATCGCCACGGTATCGTGACGCCGTCCGGTGGTTTGCTGGCGCCGAACAACTACCTGGCGGTCGCCATCGATTACCTGTTCCAGAACCGTCCGCAATGGCGTGCCGATGCGGCCGTGGGCAAGACCGTGGTCAGCAGCGGTCTGATCGATCGCGTGGCCAAGCGCCTCGGCCGGCGTCTGTACGAAGTGCCGGTCGGTTTCAAATGGTTCGCTGATGGTCTGTTCGACGGTTCGCTGGGCTTTGGCGGCGAGGAGAGCGCCGGTGCGTCGTTCCTGCGCAAGGATGGCGGCGTCTGGAGCACCGACAAGGACGGCCTGATCCCGGCGCTGCTGGCGGCGGAAATGACTGCGCGTACCGGTCGTGACCCAAGCCAGGCCTACCGGGCGCTCACGGACGAACTGGGCGAACCGTTCTCGGTGCGCGTGGACGCCAAGGCCGATCCGCAGCAGAAGGCACTGCTGAGCAAACTGTCGCCGGATCAGGTGACTTCGACCGAACTGGCCGGAGAGAAGATCCAGCACATCCTCAGCCACGCACCGGGCAACGACCAGGCCATTGGTGGTCTGAAAGTGATGACGGAAAACGGCTGGTTCGCCGCTCGTCCGTCGGGCACTGAAGACATCTACAAGATCTACGCCGAGAGTTTCATCGGCGACGACCACCTCAAGCAACTGGTGGCCGAAGCGCAAACGCTGGTGGACGGTGCCATTTCCGCGAAGTGATGGCGGCGTAGCGACTGGCAATAAAAAGGGGCGACCACAGCGGTCGCCCCTTTTTTTTGTCGTTGCTGGGCCGAATCAGGCCAGATCCACCAGGACAATTTCGCTGTCTTCGATGGCGGTGACGCTCAGCACGGACTCCTCGGCCACGGCAACTCCGTCGCGAGCTTGTGCGCGCAAGCCATTGACTTCAATTACGCCGGTGGCAGGCACCAGGTAGGCACGGCGCCCGGCATCGAGGCGATATTGCGCGGTTTCGCCAGCCTTGATCGTCGCCGCCACCAGACGGGCATCGGCGCGAATGCGCAGGCTCTGGTCATCGCCGTCCTTGCCGCTGGCCAGGGTCACGAAGCCTTCGCGCTCACCTTTGGGAAACGGTTTGGCGCCCCAGGACGGCGGTGCTCCGGTTTCGGTCGGCAGAATCCAGATCTGGAAGATCCGCGTTTCCTTCGCCTCGAGGTTGTATTCGCTGTGCGCAATGCCGGTGCCGGCGCTCATCACCTGCACGTCACCCGCTTCGGTGCGGCCCTTGTTGCCCAGGTTGTCCTGGTGGGTGATTGCACCTTCACGGACGTAAGTGATGATTTCCATGTCACGGTGCGGGTGCGTCGGAAAACCCGTGCCGGGCGCAATGATGTCGTCGTTCCATACCCGCAGGTTGCCCCAGTTCATGCGCTGTGGGTCGTGATACTCGGCGAACGAAAAGTGGTGATGGGCATCCAACCAGCCGTGATGGGCGCCGCCCAGCGAGCTGAAAGGTCTGAGTTCAAGCATGATCGTCTCCTCAATAGGTTCGTCATGGGGCGTAGCGCCTGGGCCACGAAGCGAGACCGGTGGTTGATGACGGGCATCATCTATCAGCCACTCATCGAGAAAAAGCGCAAAAACCGCGGCATTCTGATCGAATCGATCGATATGAAAAACCTCGAATCGATCTCATGCAACTTTCAATTCATCCGCTAAACCCATGAACCGCAAGCATTTCGCTAGAAACCATAAGCAAATGCGGCCACCATACTCACCAACAGTCGCAAACCCCGGAGTCCGTCAGCGTGGCGCAACACACCCCCGATCTTCCTCCCGAACTTCGCCCACTCAGCGAGATGCCATGGTTCAAGCGCCTGGCGGCGCGCTTCTTCGGCCACGGCCTGACCCGATTGCGTGCGCAGCACCGGGCGTCCTGGCTGCACGGGCAGGCGGACGGTTTTCGCAGCGGGCACACGGCCGGCGTGGATTACGGCTACAAGGAGGGCAAGGCAGACGGGTTGGAAGAGGGCCGCCAGGTCCTGTTGATCCGCGACAGTCGCAGCACCGAACATCGCCCGCCGCACATCGACCACCATTTGTTCGACGACTGGCGCCTGCCGCTCACCGCGGAACTGAAGAAGCGCATGAAGGCCGACGTCGCCCGCTTGCTGCCAGCCCACGCTCAACCCAGCGCGGCGCAGTGGAAGATGATCTTCAGCGATACGCCGTCAACGTCGGTCATTGCCGGCGCTGGTGCTGGCAAGTCGACCACGCTGGTGCTGCGCATTCTGCTGCTGGTGCATTACCTCGGCTTCGAACTGGATTCGATGACCGTAGTGACTTTCACCCGTGAATCGCGCAAGGACTTCATCAGCAAACTGATCGAGTTGTTTGGCCTCTGGGGACGCCCACTCGCGCAGCAACAGGCACGGGAGCTGGTGCGTACTTTCCACTCGCGAATCCTGCCGATGGTGCGCAGCCTACCGGGCTTCGAGCGCTTGCAGGCGTTTGAGAACCTCAGCCATCGTCCGCAGGGCAGTGCTGATGAGGTCGACAGCAATCCCTTTGATCTGCGCATCAACGACGCCCAGCGGCAACAGCTCAACGCCTGTTACCACCGCTTGTTCACTGAAGATGAGCGCTTTCGCCAGTTGATCCAGCCGCTGTCGCGGCATGCCTTGCAGTTGAAAGAGCTGGAGCGCGACCATCCCGACGTGCAAAAGCGCATCGCCGTGACCGAACTGGCGGCCAAGCGAGACGAAGAACTCTGCGACGTGATTGAAGATCTGTGGTTGCGCGCCGGCGCCTGGCCGATCAAAGGCATTCAACCCAAACGACAGACGTTCGAGATCAACGGCGCCACATTCCATAGCCATGGCTACATTCCCAGTCTCGATGCCTGGGTCGTGCTCGGCTTCGATCAAAGGGAAAACCCGCAGCTCTGCCGGCCCAATGCCAAGCTGAGCGTGCGCGCGGAGTGGGCGGTCAAGCGCACACTGTTTCAAGCTTTCTGCCGTAAGCCATTGATTTGGATGGATAGTTACGAAGCTTCAAAACGCGTTCTGGCGACCCTGGCCGGTGATGCGAGCGCCGGTCCGGGCTTCGATTACAAGGTCAAGGGTGAACTGGCGTCTGCGCCGTTGCTCGACTGTTTCGTTGCTGCTGCCGGGTTTATCGAAAACCTCGGGCTGGACGTGCCGGACGCAGTGGGACGCATGAGTTTCGCCAAGGACGATCCTGACCGGTTCTTCTTCGAGGCTCTGAGCCTGTTCTGGCGTGCCTTCGAAGATCACCTGCTCGACCAGAAACCGCCGGTGATGACTTACAACCGCATGTTCGCGCTGTTCAGCGAACACTCGCCGGAAAATCTCAAGCTGCTTGGCGACGAGTTGCTGCGGCCGCTTTCGCACCTGATGATCGATGAATTCCAGGATGTCTCGCCGCAGATCGTTTCCTGGATCCGCGCCAGCCTCGCAGAAATCCGCAGTCGTGGCCCGGCCATGCACGTCGGGCGAGGTGCGCAGCGCTCGTCGTTGCTGTGTGTGGGCGATGACTGGCAGTCGATCTACGGCTGGCGCGGCAGTTCGCCGAGTTACTTCATGGAGTTCAACAAGACGTTTGCTTCGCCGAGTACCACGCGGGTCATGCTCAGCGACAACTATCGCAGCCACCAACACATCATCGACGCGGCGGAACACGTGGTGCGCGCGGCGCCGGCGATCCCCGGCAAGAAAGCCCGGGCGTGCGGCGCCGAGCGGCCATTGCACCCTGTCAGCGTGCTGGAGCGCGACGACCAGGCACTGGCGCAACGCGTGGCGGAGCACTACCGCAACGGCGATTCAATCTTGCTGCTTTATCGAAAAAGCAGCGATAAGTTATTGATTGAACAGCATATTCAGTCAGTAGTTAATGTTGATTCGAGCTTGCCGTACGAAGCCCGGCGCCTGAAGCAGTTGACCTTTCACAGCGCCAAGGGCCTGCAGGCCGATGCGGTGTTTCTGCTCGGTGATTGCCAGCACTTGACCAGTTCGCCGTACAAGAACCAGGTTTATCGCATGGCCGGACTGGGCAATG
Source organism: Pseudomonas sp. efr-133-TYG-5 (assembly GCF_030209175.1). Lineage (GTDB taxonomy): Bacteria > Pseudomonadota > Gammaproteobacteria > Pseudomonadales > Pseudomonadaceae > Aquipseudomonas. The sequence continues at coordinate 458,893 of NZ_JARVSM010000001.1, forward strand.
CTGGCGACAGCGAGCCCTACGACAGCGCGCAGAAAGACGAGATCCTGCGTCTGGCCTACGTCGGCATTACTCGCGCCGTTAGCCATTGCTACTGGTATGTCGAGCCACAGGATACGCCAGCGGCAAATATGCCGCGTGCCTCTGATCGAGTCGCCAGAGACAAAGCGTTTTTCGCCGATCATCGGCCGCAGCCGAAACGCGCCTGAATCCAGCGCCATGAAAAAGCCCGCTATCAGCGGGCTTTTTTTTTTAAAAACAAAAGGTTATGCGTAGTTTCTAAGAGACTCCGGAGGAGTGAACGCCTCCAGTTCGTCTTCCACTGCTTCGATGATCCGTTCGACATCCGCCGCGTTCATCACCGTTGCGCAGGGGATGCCGGCGATGGCGATCATGGTTTCGCCACTGGCTCGATCGAACAGGCGCGCGATCATGCTGCCCGGTGCGTCCATCGTCGCTTCAAAACCCATGGGATGAAAATGCCAGCGCATCAGCTGGCAAGCGTTGGGAAACGTGACTTTGCTTGAACCTTTATTCATATGTTGCCCGCCTGATTCATCGAGCGCTTCCCTTTGCTCATGTTAGGTGGGAAGAGCCTTCATTGGCTCAACCGGTGACTGTTCTTAAAAGTAGCATCCGGATGTGAAATTCCCGTGAGAATTTTCAGTTCATTTGGCGATTGCAGTGATTTTTTTGATGTATGTCACGCTGGTTACAGCTTTCGCCAAAGTGCCATCACGGCTGGATCATTGAAGACACGCACGAAGTTGGGCAAGCTCGGTTCTTTTTCATCGAGTCCCCTATGCACCCCGAAGACGACGGTCCGCAGCAGAGCCGGGCCACGGGCGAAACCGTGCTGCGCTATCACCTGTGCTGGAAACACCGGGATCTGGATGGCGTCATGGCGTTGTACCACCCGGACATCCAGTACAACGACTTTTTCCAGAACCGCGTGCTCGCGCTCGACGAGCTGCGCGAATACGTGCGCGTCAGCATGCCGCGCGAGTCGGACGAAGCCCTGGAGCACTGCGATCGCATCCGTATCGATGGCAACACGGCATTCATTCAGTACGAGGTGACACTGCGTGGCGGCGATGGCCTGGTGTCGTTTCGTTCCAGCGAGGCGATTACGGTCAAGGACGGGTTGATCTGGCGGGTCAACGAATATGCCTCGCTGGTGCGTACACAGACGTCCGGTGCGGCGGCGCCGAATCAGCGTCCGGCAGCCAGTCGCCTGGGGCTGTCACCGCGCCAGTTGAGCTTCATGGCCGACGACCTGCAGCAATATTTTCAGCGCCAGCAGCCGTACCTCGATCCCGAACTCGACCTGCAACGGGTGGCGAAGGAGTGCGGTTACAGCCGCAATCAGATTTCCTACCTGCTCAACCAAGTGCTCGGGCAAAGTTTCTACCGCTACGTCAACCAAGCACGCCTGCAGCACTTGCTGCGCTCGCTCGAGGGCGCCACGCCACCGCTGCGCATCGACGAACTGGCCTTCGCGGCCGGGTTCAACTCGCTGTCGGCGTTCTACAGCTGCTTCCGCCAGCACACCGGGCAGTCGCCCAAGGCCTACGCGAAACAAATTTCTTTGCGGACACGCGCGCAAGACAGCGCCTGAGGTCAGCCACTAGGATCGACGCCATCGAAAGCTTGATTGGCGGAGTCTTGCATGCCGGCGTGGCGCACTATCAGTTTGTGGATGGATCAACTCGACGAGGCGCTCGTCGCGCGTCCTGCGTTGGAACAGGACCTGGACGTCGATGTAGCAATCATCGGCGCCGGCTACACCGGGTTGTGGACGGCGTATTACCTGAAGAAGCTCGCACCCGGCCTGGACATCGCCATCGTCGAGGCGCAAACCGCCGGATTCGGCGCCTCCGGGCGCAATGGCGGCTGGCTGATGGGCAATCTGCTGGGCGAGGATCGGCTGCTGGGCGGCTTGTCGCCGCAGCAACGGCGGGCGTCCTTCGATCTGCTGCACAGCATCCCCGATGAAGTGGAAATCGTCCTCGAACGTGAAGGCATCGACTGCGATTACCGCAAGGGCGGTGTGTTGTACTGCGCCGCGCGTTATCCGGAGCAGGAAGCCAACCTGCGCGAATACTTGGGCAAACTGCACGCCCAAGGCCTGACCGACGACGATTACCGCTGGCTCAGCCCCGAGCAACTGGCACAGCAGATCCGCATCGCCAAACCGTACGGCGGCATCTATGCCCCGCACGTGGCGACGATCCACCCGGCGAAACTGGTACGCGGACTGGCGCGCACCGTGCAGGGCATGGGCGTGAAGATCTATGAAAACAGCCCGGTCACGCACTGGCAGGCTGGCAGCCTGCGCACCGACAAGGGCAGCGTGCGCAGCCGCTGGATCGTGCCGGCCGTCGAGGGCTATTCGGTGACCCTGCCGCCGCTGGGCCGCTATCAGTTACCGGTACAGAGCCTGATGGTCGCCACCGAGCCACTGTCGGCAGCCACCTGGGACGAAATCGGCCTCAATCGCGGCCAGGCGTTCAGCGAATTCAGTCGCCAGGTCACCTACGGCCAGCGCAGTGCCGACAATCGCCTGGTGTTCGGCGCCCGCGGCGGCTACCAGTTTGCCGGCAAGCTGCGCCACAACTTCGACCTGACCCGCGACGAAGTGGAACTGCGGCGTTATCTGTTCGGCGAGCTGTTCCCGCAACTCAAACATGTGCAGATCACTCATGCCTGGGGCGGCAACCTCGGCATGTCGCGGCATTTCAAGCCGCACATGCTCTGCGATCGCGCCAACGGCATTGCGCTGTCCGGTGGTTACGGCGGCGAGGGCGTGGGGGCCAGCAACCTCGGTGGCCGCACGCTGGCCGACCTGATTCTCGAGCGCGACACCGAACTGGTGCAGCAGCCGTGGGTGCTGCCCGACGGCGGCATCCATGCATTGCGTGCCTGGGAGCCGGAGCCGTGCCGCTGGCTCGGCTACAACGCGATCATCAAAAGTTTCGTTCACGAGGACCAGACCCTGGCCAACCCGGCGACGGCCCCGTGGCGGCGCAAGCTCGCCAGTCGGGTGGCGGGCTTCATGGAAGGTTTCATGCACTGAACGTCGTTTTTCTCCAAGACAGGTAACGCCATGAGCATCACCCAATTCAAGAACACCGCCGAACTGCAACTCGACGAATCCAATCCGGTGGCCGTGCCGCTCGGCACCCCCGTCGCAGTCGCCTCGACCACCAGTGTCGAGCGCGATGACGGCGTGGAAACCGGCGTCTGGGAATGTACGCCGGGCCGCTGGCGGCGGCAGATCACCGCACAGGAGTTCTGCCACTTCATTTCCGGGCGCTGCACGTTTACCCCGGACGACGGTGGCGCAACCCTGCACATACAAGGTGGCGACGCACTGATGTTGCCGGCCAACACGCTCGGAATCTGGGATATCCAGGAAACCGTGCGCAAGACCTACGTCCTGATTTTCTGATTGTTTGATCCTTTGATTGCCTGCCAATAACAACCCATACAGGAATCGATCCATGATCCGAAAGACCCTCGCTCTGGCACCCTTGATGCTCGCCGTTTCCCTCGCTCAGGCGGCGGACACGGTCAAGGTCTACAACTGGTCCGACTACATCGCCCCGGACACGACGAAGAACTTCCAGAAGGAAACCGGCATCGGCGTCACCTACGACGTCTATGACAGCAACGAAACCCTCGACGGCAAGCTGATGACCGGCAAATCCGGGTACGACGTGGTGTTCCCGTCCAACCATTTCATGGCGCGGCAGATCCAGGGCGGGGCACTGAAGAAACTCGACAAGAGCCAATTGCCGAACTGGAAAAACCTCAACCCGGTATTGCTCAAGGCCTTGCAGACCAACGATCCGGGTAACGAGCACGGCTTCCCGTACCTGTGGGGCAGCACCGGCATCGGCTACAACGTCGCCAAGGTCAAAGCCGTACTGGGGGATAACGCGCCCGTGGACTCCTGGGACCTGATTTTCAAGCCCGAGTACATGGAGAAGCTGCAGAAGTGCGGCGTGGCGATTCTCGACAACGGCCCGGAACTGCTGCCGGCCGCCCTCAACTACCTGGGCTTGCCGCATCACAGCAAGAACCCCGACGACTACAAGAAGGCTGAAGCGCTGCTGATGAAAGTGCGGCCGTACGTCAGCTACTTCCACTCCTCGAAATACACCAGTGACCTGGCCAACGGTGATATCTGCGTGGCGGTCGGCTTCTCCGGCGACATCCTGCAGGCGGAAAACCGCGCCAAGGAAGCCAAGAACGGCGTCGACATCGGCTACGCCATTCCCAAGGAAGGTGCGGCCATCTGGTTCGACATGGTGGCCATGCCCGCCGATGCCCCGGACGAGAAGGCCGGTTACGCGTTCATGAACTACCTGCTGCGGCCGGACGTGATGGCTGGCATCAGCAACTACGTGCATTACGCCAATGGCAACGAGCAGGCTGACGCCCTGATCGATCCGGCGATCAAGAACGACACCAAGGTCTACCCGAGCCCGGAGATGATGGGCAAGTTGTTCGCACTGGAGGCGATGCCGCTGAACATCGACCGGATCCGCACGCGGGTGTGGAACAAGATTCGCACCGGGAGCTGATCGCTCGACACCTGCATAAGTGGCAAAGGCTGCGATCTGCAACGGATCGCAGCCTTGTGTCATTCGACAGTGCCTGCCTGACAGAGGCATCCGACTTAATTAACCGATTGATATCAATACACTGGCATTGCACTAATAAAGTGCAGCAAAGTGAGACGTATCTATCAAAACGTAACTTACCGATATTTAATATTTAAATAGAAAATCGTCAGACAATTAGGCGAAAGCCGCACTCGACAAACATTCTTTCGACCGCGCAGTCATTGTTTACGGGCACTTTGCGCAACAGTTCAATTTGATCTCAAAAAAACGCTAGACGTCTGATTTCAAATTGTGTCAGGTTTCTTACGCCTTCATTGGGCGAGTGATAGGACGATCTCGCCAGGGATTGTCGCTATCGGACAAAAACTGTTCCATTGCTAAACAAGGAAGTGTGTTTATGTCGAAAGTAAAAGCTAACGCTATTGATGCCGCCGAACAGGTATTCCAGCCTGTCGGCGCCGTGCAACCGCTGGCCGCATCCAGCAGCGCCTGGAACCAGATCAATAGCTTCAGCCACCAGTACGATCGTGGCGGCAACCTCACGGTCAATGGCAAGCCATCGTTCTCCGTCGACCAGGCCGCCACTCAGTTGCTGCGTGACGGCGCTGCCTACCAGGACAAGGACGGCAGCGGCAAGATCGAGCTGACCTACACGTTCCTGACGTCGGCATCGTCCAGCACGATGAACAAGCACGGGATCACCGGGTTCAGCCAGTTCAATGCCCAGCAGCAATCCCAGGCCAAGCTCGCCATGCAATCCTGGGCCGATGTGGCCAACGTGACCTTCACCGAGAAAGCCTCGGGCGGTGACGCCCACATGACCTTCGCCAACTACAGCGGCGGTCAGGATGGCGCGGCGGCGTTCGCTTATCTGCCAGGCACAGGCGCCGGCTATGACGGCACCTCGTGGTACCTGACCAACAGCAGCTACACGCCGAACAAGACCCCGGACCTGAACAACTACGGGCGTCAGACCCTGACTCACGAAATCGGCCACACCCTGGGCCTGGCGCATCCGGGCGACTACAACGCCGGCAACGGCAACCCGACCTACAACGACGCGTCCTACGGCCAGGACACCCGCGGCTACAGCGTCATGAGTTACTGGAGTGAAAGCAACACCAGCCAGAACTTCAGCAAGGGCGGGGTGGAAGCCTACTCGTCCGGGCCGCTGATGGACGACATCGCCGCGATCCAGAAGCTCTACGGCGCCAACACCAGCACCCGTACCGGTGACACCACTTACGGCTTCAACTCCAACGCCGGGCGCGATTTCCTCAGCGCTTCGTCGTCGGCCGACAAGCTGGTGTTCTCGGCCTGGGACGCCGGTGGCAAGGACACCTTCGACTTCTCGGGTTTCACCCAGAACCAGAAAATCAACCTCAATGACGCCTCGTTCTCCGACGTTGGCGGCCTGGTAGGCAACGTGTCCATCGCCAAGGGCGTCACCATCGAAAATGCCATCGGCGGTTCGGGCAACGACCTGCTGATCGGCAACAGCGTGTCCAACGAGCTCAAGGGCGGTGCCGGCAACGACATCCTCTACGGAGCCGGTGGCGCCGACAAACTGTGGGGCGGTGCAGGTTCGGACACCTTCGTGTTCGCCGCCAGTTCCGATTCCAAGCCAGGTGCGGTCGACCAGATCCTCGACTTCACCAGCGGCCTGGACAAAATCGACCTGACGGCCATCACCAATGGTGCCGGCCTGCACTTCGTCGGCGCCTTCACGGGCGCGGCGGGCGATGCAGTGCTGACGTCGTCGGGCGGTAACAGCCTGTTGTCGGTGGACTTCTCCGGGCACGGCGTGGCTGATTTCCAGGTCAGCACCGTAGGCCAGGCGGCGTACAGCGACATCGTGGCGTGATGTGAAACAGGAAGCGGCGCTCCATGCGCCGCTCTCCTTGCATCAGCTTGGCTGGTAAGCAAGGCTACGTGCCGGAGTGAAAATTCCTATGATCCAAAGTGCTTTTACCCGCAAGGCCGCAGCCAGTCTGCTGTCGATGCTGATGATGATTTCCGGAGGAACAACCATGGCAAGCAGCCTCAGACTTGAAGATCCATCAGTGTTCGCCGGGCAATGGCAGGCCATTCTCACCGCGCCCGATGACGCGCCCCAGGCGCAAGCGCTGCAGGACAAACCGTCGAACACCTGCCTGATCGACCTGGAACCGAACCAGACGCTGGGCAAGGGCGCCGACTGCCTGAGCGCGTGGTTGCAAGACAGCGCCATCGGTTGGTTTCCCGATCCGGACGGCCTGTCGATCACCGGCAAGGAAGGTTCGCGAATCCAGTTCTTCAGCCGGCAACGTGACGGGCTTTACCTGAGCAGTTTGAAGTCAGGCCTGGTGATAACCCTCAAGCGCTCTGCACAACAGCCATGAATAACAGCCTAATCGTTAGTTGAATATAAGATGGTGCGTGGCGGTTATAAGCAGCCGCGCAATACTTCAAGTTTCGATTGGCTCGCGAAAGTTGTTATTGAAGTGTAAGCAAAGAGCCGCAGTCATCTCTGACTGAACATGTGCCAATTATTTAAGCGTCTCGCCAATGAACGGCGGGATATATCATTTCAGGGATAATAAATGAAGATGGCGAAGGACCCGACCACAGCCCCTTTGTTCAAGGCACTGGGCGACTACAAAAGCATTCTGATCAGCGTCGGATGCTTTACCGCACTGATTAACGTGCTGATGCTGGTGCCCTCCATTTATATGCTGCAGGTCTATGACCGGGTGCTGTCTTCGCAGAATGAAACCACCCTGGCGATGCTGTCGTTGATGGTGGTGGGCTTTTTCGCCTTCATCGGCCTGCTGGAAGTGGTGCGCAGCTTTATCGTCATCCGCATCGGCAGCCAGCTCGAGCGCCGTTTCAACCTGCGGGTCTACCAGGCCGCGTTCGAGCGCAACCTGTTCAAGGGCGAAGGCAATGCCGGGCAATCGCTGGGCGACCTGACCCACATCCGTCAATTTGTCACCGGACCTGCGCTGTTCGCGTTTTTCGATGCGCCGTGGTTCCCGGTCTATCTGTTTGTGATCTATCTGTTCAACGTCTGGCTGGGCGTGCTCGCCACCGCAGGCGCGCTGCTGCTGATCGCCCTGGCATGCCTCAACGAATACATGACCAAAAAGCCGCTGGGTGAAGCCGCCGGTTTCTCGCAGCGCTCCAGCCAGTTGGCCACCAGCCACCTGCACAACGCCGAAACCATTCAGGCGATGGGCATGCTCGGCGCGCTGCGCAAGCGTTGGTTTGAGGTGCATTCGCGGTTTCTCGGTCTGCAGAACCAGGCCAGCGATACCGGCGCCGTGATCAGTTCGCTGAGCAAGACCCTGCGCCTGTGCCTGCAATCGCTGGTGCTGGGCCTCGGCGCCTTGCTGGTCATCAAGGGCGACATGACCGCCGGTATGATGATTGCCGGTTCGATCCTGATGGGCCGGGTGCTGAGCCCGATCGATCAGTTGATCGCCGTGTGGAAGCAGTGGAGCGGGGCGAAGCTGGCTTATCGCCGTCTCGATGCGTTGCTGCGGGCATTCCCGCCCAGCGACGAGGCCATGGCGTTGCCGGCGCCGAAAGGCCAGGTCACCTTCGAGCAGGTCAGTGCCGGCCCGCCCGGGCAGCGCGCCGCGACCCTGCACATGGTCAATTTCAGTCTGGCGGCCGGTGAGGTGCTCGGTGTGCTCGGTGCTTCTGGCTCCGGCAAATCGACCCTGGCGCGGGTTCTGGTCGGTGTGTGGCCGACCCTCGGCGGCACCGTGCGCCTGGACGGCGCCGACATCCATCGCTGGAATCGCGATCAGCTCGGCCCGTACATCGGCTATCTGCCGCAGGACATCGAGCTGTTCAGCGGCAGCATCGCCGAAAACATCGCGCGCTTCAGCGCAGCCGATCCGCAGCAAGTGGTGGCCGCCGCGCAACAGGCCGGCGTGCACGAAATGATTCTGCGCATGCCGCAGGGCTACGACACCCCACTGGGCGAGGACGGCAGCGGCCTGTCCGGTGGGCAGAAACAGCGCGTGGCCCTGGCCCGTGCGCTGTATGGCAACCCGAGCCTGGTAGTACTGGATGAACCGAACTCCAACCTCGACACCGTCGGCGAAGCGGCGTTGTCCAGCGCCATTGTCCAACTCAAGGCCCAGGGCACCACGGTGGTGCTGGTGACGCACCGTTCTTCGGTGCTGGCCCAGGCCGACAAGCTGCTGGTCCTCAGCGATGGCCGCTTGCAGGCCTTCGGCCCCAGCCACGATGTGCTCAAGGCACTCTCCGGCAATCAGGAACCACCTCGGGAAAAACCTGCGCCAGCACCGGGCGGGCTCAGCATGAGCCGCCAGTACCAGCCCTCGACAAGGAATTCGGGTGTATGAGCAGCGCACGCATGAACGCGGCAAACGAAGCGACCATGGAACACGATTACCTCAACGAACGCCCGGAGCGCGATGCGAAGTTTTTTGCCCGCATGGGCTGGATCCTGGCGCTGGTCGGCGCCGGCAGTTTTTTCACCTGGGCCGCATTGGCGCCGCTGGATCAGGGCATACCGGTGCAGGGCACCGTGGTGGTGTCCGGCAAGCGCAAAGCCGTGCAGTCGATGAGCAACGGCGTGGTCAGCCGGATCCTGGTGCGCGAAGGCGAGATCGTGCAGCAGGGGCAGCCGCTGTTCCGCCTCGACCAGACTCAGGTCGCCGCCGACGTGCAATCGCTGCAAGCCCAGTACCGCATGGCCTGGGCCAGCCTGGCGCGCTGGCAGGCCGAGCGTGACAACCTCAAGCAGGTGAGTTTCCCCGCCGAATTGAGCAACGACCCGGATCCACGCCTGGCGCTGGTACTCGAAGGCCAGCGGCAACTGTTCAGCAGCCGCCGCGAAGCGTTTTCCCGCGAGCAGGCCGCGTTGCGGGCGAGCATCGAAGGCGCCACCGCGCAGCTGGCCGGCATGCGCCGGGCCCGTACCGATCTCAATGCCCAGGCCGATTCCCTGCAACAGCAATTGCGCAATCTGCAACCGCTGGCTGACAACGGCTACATCCCGCGCAACCGCTTGCTGGATTACCAGCGGCAGTTGTCGCAGGTCCAGCAGCAACTGGCCGAGAACACCGGCGAAAGCGGCCGGGCCGAGCAGGGCATTCTCGAGTCGCGGCTCAAGTTGCAACAGCACAGCGAGGAGTACCAGAAGGAGGTGCGCAGCCAACTGGCCGACGCGCAACTCAAGAGCGTGACCCTCTCCGAGCAACTGACCTCCGCCGGTTTCGACCTGCAACACAGCGAGATCCTCGCCACCGCCGACGGCGTGGCGGTCAATCTTGGCGTGCACACCGAAGGCGCGGTGGTGCGGCAGGGCGAGACCCTGCTGGAAATCGTCCCGCAAGGCACGCGCCTGGAAGTGGAAGGGCATCTGCCGATCAACCTGATCGACAAGGTCGGCGCGCATTTGCCGGTGGACATCCTCTTCACCGCGTTCAATCAGAGCAAGACCCCGCGCGTTCCCGGCGAAGTCAGCCTGATTTCCGCCGATCAGATGGTCGACGAGAAAACCGGCGTGCCGTACTACGTGCTGCGCAGCAGCGTCAGCGATCAGGCCATGGAAAAACTCCACGGCCTGGTGATCAAGCCCGGCATGCCGGCGGAAATGTTCGTGCGCACCGGCGAACGTTCACTCCTCAACTACCTGTTCAAACCGCTGCTCGACCGGGCCGGCTCTGCGTTGACCGAAGAATAAGGATGTTCGGCTGTATGAATAAGCTTTCGATGCTGACGGCAGCGTTCGCGCTGCTGGCGGGCAACAGTGCAGTGGCGGCGATGGGGCCGTTCGAGATCTACGAACAGGCATTGCGCAACGACCCGGTGTTCCTCGGGGCGATCAAGGAGCGTGACGCCGGGCTGGAAAACCGCGCCATCGGCCGCGCCGGGCTGTTGCCCCGAATCGGGTACAACTACAACAAGGGCCACAACACCTCGAAGGTCACTCAGCTGACCGACCGAGGGAATTTCTCCGAAAACCGTAACTACAACAGCTATGGCTCGAACCTGACCCTGCAGCAGCCGCTGCTCGACTACGAGGCCTATGCCGCATATCGCAAAGGCGTGGCGCAGTCGTTGTTTGCCGACGAGAACTTCCGTGGCAAAAGCCAGGAACTGCTGGTGCGGGTGCTCGCCAACTACACCCAGGCGTTGTTCGCCCAGGATCAGATCGACATCGCCCAGGCCAAGAAGAAGGCCTACGAGCAGCAGTTCCAGCAGAACGAGCACCTGTTCAAGCAGGGTGAGGGCACGCGCACCGACATCCTCGAAGCCGAGTCGCGCTACGAGCTGGCGACTGCCGAGGAAATCGAGGCGCGCAACGAACAGGACGCCGCCCTGCGTGAGCTCGGGGCATTGGTCGGCGTACCGGCGGTGGACATCAGCGAGCTGGCGCCACTGGACCAGAACTTCCAGACATTCGCCCTGCAACCGGCCAACTACGACACCTGGCACGAACTGGCGATCAGTAATAACCCCAATCTGGCTTCGCAGCGCCAGGCCGTGGAAGTCGCACGCTATGAAGTGGAGCGCAACCGTGCCGGGCATCTGCCGAAAGTCAGCGCCTACGCGACCATGCGCCAGAACGAATCGGAAAGCGGCAACACCTATAACCAGCGCTATGACACCAACACCATCGGCTTCGAGATCAACGTGCCGCTGTATGCCGGCGGCGGGGTGTCGGCCTCGACCCGACAGGCCAGCCGCACCATGGAGCAGGCCGAGTACGAACTGGACGGCAAGACTCGCGAAACGCTGATCGAGTTACGCCGCCAGTTCAGCGCCTGCCTGTCGGGGGTGAACAAACTGCGCGCCTACCAAAAGGCCCTGACCTCGGCCGAGGCGCTGGTGGTCTCGACCCGGCAAAGCATTCTGGGCGGCGAGCGGACCAACCTGGACGCGCTGAACGCCGAACAACAACTGTTTACCACCCGCCGCGATCTGGCCCAGGCACGGTATGACTACCTGATGGCCTGGACCAAGTTGCATTACTACGCGGGCACCTTGAGCGAGCAGGATCTGGCGAGGGTGGACGAAGCATTCGGTGTTGCGCATCGCTGATGTACAGGGCTTAGAGAGGCCCCTGAGTCTCTGCCAGAGGGCTGGGGCAAGCGTTCAGGCAACACCGCAGAAGAATCTGCATAAAACAAGAAAAGTGAGTGTGAACATGGACGCACGCATCAAGCCGATCCCGGTCGGTACGCTGTTGCTCGTAATCGCCGTAGCCCAGGCGCAGGCGCAATACCTTGAGACCGGCAAACCCGGCGATCCGGGCAGTTGGCGCTCGACGGAATTTCTCCGCGACTGGGGCCTGGAGCGTATGCAGGCCGATCAGGCCTACGCGGCCGGGATCACCGGCAAGGGGGTGAAAATCGCAGCGCTGGATTCCGGTTTCGATGCCGCCCACCCGGAGTTCGATCCGAGCCGCTATCACCCGGTGCAGGCCAGCGGCAGCTACGTCAATGGCAGCTTGTTCAACGTTGCCGGCACCCTCAATCCGAACAACGACTCCCACGGCACTCACGTAGTCGGCACCATGGGGGCTTCGCGCGATGGCAACGGCATGCACGGCGTGGCGTACAACGCGCAAATCTACGTCGGCAACACTAACGCCAACGACAGTTTCCTCTTCGGTCCCAAGCCCGATCCGCGCTATTTCAAAGCGGTCTACGACGCACTGGCCGATGCCGGCGTGCGTGCGATCAACAACAGTTGGGGCAGTCAGCCGCCGGATGTCAGCTATCGCACCCTGGCCGACCTGCACGCGGCCTACGCCCAGCACTGGAACCAGGGCACTTGGCTCGACGCGGCGGCGGATGTTTCGCGACGCGGCGTGATCAACGTGTTCAGCGCCGGCAACAGCGGCTATCCCAACGCCAGCGTGCGTTCGGCGCTGCCGTATTTCCAGCCGGACCTGGAAGGCCACTGGCTGGCGGTATCCGGGCTCGACCAGGCCAACCAGCAGAAGTACAACCAGTGCGGCGTCGCCAAATACTGGTGCATCACCACGCCGGGGGCGAAGATCGACAGCACCATTCCCGGCGGCGACTACGCAATCAAGTCCGGTACGTCGATGGCTGCGCCCCATGCCACCGGCGCGCTGGCGTTGGTGATGGAACGCTACCCGTACATGAACAATCAGCAGGCGCTCGAAGTGCTGCTGACGACCGCCACGCAACTCGACGGCTCCGTCACCGCAGCACCGACCGAGCGGGTCGGCTGGGGCGTGGCCAACCTGAACCGGGCGATGCACGGCCCGGGGCAACTGCTCGGTGCGTTCGACGCCCATCTGGCCGCTGGACAAAGCGATGTGTGGAGCAACGACATCTCCGACAAGGCGCTGCTCCAGCGCCAGGGTGAAGACCTCGCCGAGCACACTGCCTGGCAGCAAACCGTGCAAGACCGGGGCTGGCAGAACGGTCTCCCGGCCGGTGCCAGCCAACAGGATCAGACCGATTACGCCGTTGGCATGGCCCGCGATGCAGCAGCGGCCAGCCGGGTCTATCAAGGCAGCCTGACCAAGTCCGGCGATGGCCGCCTGGTCCTCAGCGGTGCCAACAGCTATCGCGGCCCGACCACGGTCAATGGCGGGCTGCTGACGGTCAACGGCACGCTGACGTCGGCGGTTACCGTCAACGACAGCGGCACCCTCGGCGGCTCCGGGCAGATCGCCAGCCTGACCGCCAACCGCGGCGCACGCGTGGCGCCCGGCAATTCGATCGGCACCTTGAACGTCGCCGGTGACGTGACCTTCGCCCCTGGATCGACCTATGCCGTGGAGCTATCACCGACCCGCAGCGATCGCCTCGTTGCCGGCGGGACGGCCACCGTCAGCGGTGCGACCGTCAGCCTGGCCCTGGAGAACAGCCCGACACTGCTAAGCGCCCCCCAAGCGCGAAGCCTGCTCGGCCATCAGTACGACATTCTGCAGGCGGCGGGCGGCATTCAAGGGCAATTCGCCGCGGTGCTGCCGGATTACCTGTTCATCGGCGGCAACCTGGCTTACGCCGGCAATGGCATCACGCTGAATGTCGAGCGTACGGCGACATCCTTCGCCAGCGTCGCCCGGACACCGAATCAACGCGCCGTGGCGGCGGCTGCCGAGGGTTTGGGCGCGGGTAATTCGGTGTACGAAAGCCTGCTGCTGTCTTCGACGGCGGGGGCGGCGCAACAGGCGTTCCAGCAACTGAGCGGGGAGATCTACCCGGCCCTCGGTTCGGTGTTGATCAACGACAGTCGGCAGTTGCGCGATGCCATCGGTGAGCGCTTGCACGACGCGGCGGCCACGCAAAGCAACGGCTGGATCAAGGCCCTGGGCGCCTGGGGCAGCACTGATTCGGGCAACGACACCGCCGGCTACAGCCAATCCATCGGCGGCTTGCTGGCGGGGGTCGATGGCGCCGTCGATGAGCAGACGCGCATCGGTCTGGTCACCGGCTACAGCGACAGTTCGCTGAGCATGGGCTCGGGCACGCATGCTTCGGCGAAGGTCGACAGCTACCACCTCGGCGCCTATGCCGGCCACGATATCGGCGCCTGGCGCCTGAGTACCGGTGCGGCCTACAGCTGGCATCGCGCCGAGGTGAAGCGCGACCTGCAATACGGCGACCTCAGCGCCAAGCAGAAAGCCAAGGTCGACGCCGCGACCACTCAGGTGTTCGCTGAAGCGGCGTACCGAGTGCACTGGCAACCACTGGTGCTGGAGCCGTTCGCCAACCTGGCCTATGTCCACCTGGACACGGATGGCTTCACCGAGAAGGGCGACGCCGCCGCGCTGAAAAGCGCCGATGAACAGCGTGATGCGGTGCTCGGCACCCTCGGCGTGCGCGCGAGCAAAACCTTCACCCTGGCCTCGGCGCAGCAGCTGGATGTCAGCGGGCACCTGGGCTGGCAGCACAGCCTCAGCGACATCGATGCCGAACAACACCTGCGCTTCGCCAGCGGCAGCGCGCCGTACAGCGTCGAAAGCGCGCCGCTGGCGCGCGACGCCGCCCTGGTCGGGGTGCAGGCGAGCCTGGCATTGAGCCGGGACGTGCGGGTGAATCTCGATTACACCGGGCAACTGGCCAGTCGCGAAAAGAATCACGGCGTCGGGCTCAGCCTGAACTGGCAGTTCTGAGTGCGTCGCCAGCAACGGCATGCGCGCTCGCCATAAACGTAATCGACAGGTCAGCACGGCAACCTGCCAGGCAAACCACAGACGGATTTTTCGCAACATCACTAAGGAAGGTCGCTGGATGAAAAACCACAATACTCCCGCGCAAGCGGGTGGCTGCTTTCGCCTGAAAACCCTCAACGCGGCGCTGCTGTGCGCGCTCGCCTCCTCGGGCAACGCGCACGCGGCGCCGTATGTGGAGGCCGGTCGGGCAGGGGACCCGGCCAGTTGGCGCAGCAGCGAATTCCAGGCCGATTGGGGGCTGGGCGCGATTGGTGCGGATCACGCCTATGCCGCCGGTTATTCCGGGAAAAACGTCAAGCTGGGGATCTTCGACCAGCCGGTGTATGCCGCGCACCCGGAGTTTTCCGGGGCGAACAAGGTCGTGACCCTGGTCACCAGTGGCATCCGCGAATACACCGACCCGTACATCCCGGTCAAAGCCGGGGACGCGTTTCGTTATGACGGCTCGCCTTCGGTCGGCTCCGACGGCAAGCTTGGCGCCCACGGTACCCACGTCGGCGGTATCGCCGCCGGCAGCCGCGACGGCGGGGTGATGCACGGCGTGGCCTACGGCGCGCAGATCATCAGCGCCGACAACGGCGACCCAGGCCCGGAGGACGGCATCGTCCGTGGCAACGACGGCGCGGTGTACAAGGCCGGTTGGGACGCCTTGATCGCCAGTGGCGCGCGCATCATCAACAACAGTTGGGGCATCGGTATAACCGACCGTTTCGACCTCGGCGGCCGCGACCCGGCGTATCCGCACTTCACCGTCAACGACGCGCAGGTGCAGTTCAACGAAATCCGCACGCTGCTCGGCACCAAGCCTGGCGGTGCCTACGACGGCGCAATCGCCGCCGCGCGCTCGGGCATCGTGACGATCTTCGCCGCCGGTAACGACTACAACCTGAACAACCCCGACGCCATCGCCGGCCTCGGCTATTTCGTGCCGGAAATCGCGCCGAACTGGGTGACCGTCGCCGCGTTGCAGAAGAACCCCGACCTGAACAGTGCCAATCCGTACATCATGAGTACGTTTTCCTCGCGCTGCGGCTACACCGCGAGTTTCTGCGTGGCGGCACCCGGCACGCGGATCTACAGCTCGATCATCAGCGGCACCAACGCCGACAACCTGAGCACCGGCTACGCCAACTACAACGGCACCTCGATGGCGGCGCCGCACGTTGCCGGCTCCATGGCGGTGCTGATGGAGCGTTTCCCGTACATGACCGGCGCGCAGGTCGCCAGCGTGCTGCGCACCACCGCCACCGATCTCGGTGCGCCAGGCGTCGATGCCCTGTACGGCTGGGGCATGATCAACCTGCGCAAAGGCATCGACGGCCCGGCGATGTTCGTCACCGAACAGGACATTCCGAGCGAATTCCGCATCGACGGTGCCTACGGTTCGAGTCAGTTCGTCGC
The DNA here is from genome assembly GCF_030209175.1 of Pseudomonas sp. efr-133-TYG-5. Classification (GTDB taxonomy): domain Bacteria; phylum Pseudomonadota; class Gammaproteobacteria; order Pseudomonadales; family Pseudomonadaceae; genus Aquipseudomonas. The sequence continues at coordinate 475,105 of NZ_JARVSM010000001.1, forward strand.
CGACCTGCCGGGTATCGGCGCGATCATCGACAAGGGCAAGCCGACCGAGCGGGTGTGCAACGACATCACCTGCGGCCTCGATACCTGGCGCAACGACATCGCCGGTCACGGCGGCCTGACCAAGCAGGGCCTTGGCACGCTGGTGCTGACCGGGGCCAACACCTACAGCGGTCCGACCCTGGTCAACCAGGGCCGACTGGCAATCAATGGTTCGCTGCAATCGGCCGTCACCGTCAATGCCGGCGGCATCCTCGGCGGTAACGGCCGGGTCGCCGCACTGACCGCCAACAGCGGCGCTACGGTCGCGCCGGGCAACTCCATCGGCACGCTGAATGTGGCCGGCGATGTAACGTTCGCAGCAGGTTCGACCTATGCCGTGGAGGTCTCGCCGACCAGCAGCGACCGGATAGTCGCTGGTGGCACCGCGCGGATCGATGGCGCCACGGTCAGCCTGTCGCTGGAGAACAGCCCGACCTTGTTGACCACCGGCGACGTGCAAAGTCTGCTCGGCAGGCAATTCAACATCCTGCAAGCGGCGGACGGTATCCAGGGCCAGTTTGGCCAGGTGCTGCCGAACTACGCGTTTCTCGGCGGCACCCTGGCGTATTCGCCGGGCGGCGTGCAGCTGGAGGTCGGGCGCAACGGCGCCTCGTTCGCCAGCGTCGGTCTGACCGACAACCAACGCGCCGTCGGTGCTGCCGCCGAGCGCCTGGGCGCCGGCAATGCGCTGTTTGAAACCCTGCTGCTGTCGCCAAACGCCGCCGCGGCGCAACAGGCTTTCCAGCAGCTGTCCGGCGAGATTCATCCGGCCATCGGCACACTGCTGATCAACGACAGCCGTTACCTGCGCGACGCCGTGGGCGAGCGCCTGCGTGAGCGTGATCTGTTCAACGCCGATGCACCGACTGACGCGCGCAGCAACGCCTGGGTCAAAGTGCTCGGCTCGTGGGGCAAGAGCGATGGCGGGCATGAACATGCCGACAGCAACAGCTCCATCGGCGGCCTGCTGGCCGGTGTCGATGGGTTGATCGCCGAAGACACCCGCCTGGGTTTCGTCACCGGTTACAGCGACAGCTCGCTGAGCATGGGCAGTGGCACCCATTCGTCGGCGTCGGTCGACAGCTACCACCTGGGTGCGTATCTGGGCCATGAAATCGACGCCTTGCGCCTGACCGTTGGCGGCGCCTACAGCTGGCACCGCATCGACGTCAAACGTGACCTGCAACTGGCCGATGTCAGCAGCAAGCAGAAAGTCAAACGCGACGCGAGCACCGCACAGCTGTTCACCGAAGCGGCCTATGACCTGCGTCTGCACCCGCTGAACCTGGAGCCGTTCGCCAACCTCGCCTACGTGCACCTCAACAGCGACAGCTTCACCGAGAAGGGTGATGCGGCGGCGCTGAAGGGCGGCGAGGACAATCGTGACGCCGTGCTGTCGACCCTCGGCGTGCGCGCCAAGCGCAGCTTTGCGCTGTCGGACAAGCAGCAACTGGAACTTGGTGCGAGCCTGGGCTGGCAGCACAACCTGAGCAGTGTCGATGCGAGCAATCACCTGGCCTTCGCCAATGGCAACAGCGCGTTCAACGTGCAGAGCGTGTCGCTGGATCGCGATGCGGCCGTGGTCGGCGTCCGCGCCGGTCTGGCGCTCAATCGCGATGTGCGGGTGAACCTGGATTACAACGGCCTGATCGGCTCCAACGAGAAGGACCACGGCGTGGGTCTGACCCTCGACTGGCAGTTCTGAACCAAAGGAGCGGACAGGTTTCGCTGGGAAGCCTGGCGATGCTCAGCTTCTGTACGCGCTGCCGGTGGCTGCGATCGCGGAAAGATCGCAACCACCGGCAGCGCCGGCAAGGCGCAGGCAAGTCGTTTCAAAATGCTCCGGGGCGTCCCGCGAGGGGCGCTCTGGCTGTGAGCTATCTCTGACAATTCCAACAAAAGAGAGGCAATAGCAATGGGTGTATATGACTACAAGAACTTCGGCACGGCAGACTCCAAGGCGTTGTTCAGCGACGCCATGGCCATCACGCTGTATTCCTACCACAACCTCGATAACGGCTTCGCCGTCGGTTACCAGCACAATGGCTTCGGCCTCGGCTTGCCGGCTACGCTGGTCGCCGCGCTGATCGGCGGTACCGATTCGCAAGGGGTGATCCCTGGTGTGCCGTGGAACCCGGACTCGGAGAAACTCGCCCTCGATGCGGTGAAAAAGGCTGGCTGGACGCCGATCACGGCGGCGCAGCTGGGCTATGAGGGCAAGACCGACGCCCGTGGGACCTTTTTCGGTGAAAAGCCGGGTTACACCAGTGCCCAGGTCGAAGTCCTCGGCAAATATGACGCGCAGGGCCATCTCAAGGAACTCGGCATTGCCTTTCGCGGCACCAGCGGCCCGCGGGAAATCCTGATTGGCGATTCCATCGCCGACGCGATCAACGATCTGCTGGCCGCCTTCGGGCCCAAGGATTACGCGAAGAATTACGTCGGCGAAGCGTTCGGCAATCTGCTCGACGACGTGGTGGCATTCGCCAGAGCCAACGGCCTCAGTGGCAAGGACGTACTCGTCAGCGGTCACAGCCTCGGCGGGCTGGCGGTCAACAGCATGGCGGATCTGAGCAGCGGCAAATGGGGCGGTTTCTTCGCCGACTCCAATTACATTGCCTACGCATCGCCGACCCAGAGCAGCACGGACAAAGTGCTCAACGTCGGCTATGAAAACGATCCGGTGTTCCGCGCCCTGGACGGCTCGACCTTCACCGGCGCCTCGGTCGGCGTGCACGACGCAGCGAAGGCATCGGCCACCGACAACATTGTCAGCTTCAACGATCACTACGCCTCGAATGCGTGGAACGTGCTGCCGTACTCGATCCTCAACGTTCCGACCTGGATCTCGCACCTGCCCACCGCGTATGGCGACGGCATGAACCGGGTGATCGAATCGGCGTTCTACGACCTGACCAGCAAGGACTCGACGATCATCGTCGCCAACCTGTCGGACCCGGCCCGGGCCACTACCTGGGTGCAGGACCTCAACCGCAATGCCGAGCCCCACAAGGGCAGCACCTTCATCATCGGCAGCGACGGCAACGACCTGATCCAGGGTGGCAGCGGCAACGATTACCTGGAGGGCCGCGCCGGTAACGACACCTTCCGCGACGGCGGCGGCTATAACCTGCTGCTCGGCGGCTCGGGCAGCAATACCCTGGAGCTGCAGAAGTCGCTGAACAGCTTCGACTTCGCCAACGACGGTGCCGGCAACCTGTACATCCGCGATGCCAGTGGCGGCATCAGCATCACCCGCGACATCGGTAGCATCGTCAGCAAAGAGCCAGGCCTGCTCTGGGGCCTGTTCAAGGACGATGTCACTCACAGCGTCACGGCCAGCGGCTTGAAGGTCGGCGACCACCTCACCCAGTACGCGGCCAGCGTGAAGGGCACCGGCGGTGCGGATACGCTCAAGGCTCACGCCGGCGGCGACTGGTTATTCGGCCTGGAGGGCAACGACCATTTGATCGGCGGGGCGGGTAACGACGTCTTTGTCGGCGGCGCCGGCAATGATCTGCTGGAGTCGGGCGGTGGCGCCGACACCTTTGTCTTCAGCGGTGCGTTCGGCCAGGATCGGCTGGTCGGCTATACGGCCAACGACAAACTGGTGTTCCTCGGCGTGCAGGGCGTGCTGCCCAGCGACGACTTCCGTACCCACGCCACGGCGGTGGGGCAGGATACGGTGCTGAAATTCGGTGCTGATTCGGTGACGCTGGTCGGGGTCGCGTTGAGCAGCCTGAACGGCGACGGGATTGTCATCGCCTGACGGCAGGCAGGCGAGGGCGCCGGCGCCCTCGCCACATTTAAAGTGACTCGCCGGCCATGGCCTGACTCAAAACCCTGCAAAACAGCAAATGCGGCCTAAAGCCATCGCATGCACGCTCGTCATGTAGAGGCCGCCAATGAGTACAGGAGATGCACACGTGAAAGGTTTCAAGGGGTCTGTCGGTATCGTCGCAGGGGCGCTGTTAGCGGCCCATGCCTGGGCCGATCTGCCTCACAGCTCGATTCTGAGCCGTTATGGGGTCAGTACCGATCAATTGCCGGCACCGGCCGAGACTGCAGAAGTGAAGCCGGTCGAACAGAAAAGCCGATTTCAGATCCAGCCCGAACAGCCGTTCGTGACCCTGCGTCTGGGTGACGGCAAACCAGTGCAAACCACCGGCAACCTGAGCATTGATCGCATGGCGCAGCAGGAGCGTGAGCGCTGCCAGCGTCTGCAGGCCGAACTGGTCCGGCGAGGCGGGCAATACCTGAGTTGCGATGACAGCATTCCCGGCATGACCCTGCCGCAATAATTCATTCAAAAGCGCCGGCAGGCGCCGTCGAGTGCAACGCGGCTGCGATCTTCACATCGGCACGTTGGCAACCTCGACAGTGCCTGTCGCTCGTTACGCGTCAGTCTTCCTTGCGCACCGTCGCCACTTCATCGGCACGCACGCGCACCTTGGCCCCGGAAATATCCTTGAACTCGTAGAAGCCGTCTTCGGTCTTGGTTTTCGGCATGTCTTCGGTCAGGTATTGCGTGCCGTTCTGCAGCGTCACCACCGTCGGGGTGGAGCAACCGGCCAATGCCAGCAGCGCTGCAACAAGCAATGGCGCGCCCAATGTCGTGAATTTCATAACCACCTCTCATTCCATGTCGTTGACCGCAGTCGGTCCTCTAACGCGGTTGGTGCCGCCGGGCCGGGAAAAGTTCACGGCGCGGGGAAATAATTTCCTCGGCGCGCTGCCATTGATCCTTTTCCGTTTGCGCCGGGCGGGGCAGAGCTGGTATCTGTACGCATAACCAGTATTTGATCGCATGGCCCCGACATCACCGTGACTGCCAATCCTCTCGAAGACCCGTTCTATTACCTCAACAACTTCCGGCAAGTGCTTGATTGGCTTGAATTGCGCTATGCCGATGTGATGAGCGACAGCGAACACGCCTTCATTCGTGACTTCCGCACGTTGCCCCAGCCCTCGCAGGGTTTGCTGGTGCGCATGGTGATGCGCAAGGGCGTGCATTTTCGCGCCGGCAAGCTCGGTTATGCGGAAATCGGCGACATCGGCGCTGCCGCACAACCGTTGCTGGAACATGGCTGGCTCGACGAGCAGGCACCCGTGACGATCGCCGAGTTGTTCGACCTGCTGCTCAAAGCCGAGATCCTGCAAGCCTTCGGTACGGCGATCGCACACCCCAAGGGCAGGAAGGTCGACTGGCTGCAGGCGTTGCATGAACAGTTTCCCGAACCACGGACATTGCGCGACTGGTGCCCGGAACTGGCCGACCGCCTGTTCAGCCTGACCCTGATGGAACTGTGCGACCGTTTGCGCCTGATGTTCTTCGGCAACCTGTATCAGGACTGGTCGGAATTCGTCCTCGCCGACCTGGGGATATTTACCTACGAAAAAGTCGAGTTCTGCGCCGATTCCCGCGGCCTGCGCAGCCGCGCCGACGTCGATGCCTGCCTGTTCCTGCACGATTGCCAGGCGCGTTTCGAAGCCGGTGAAGCGCTGGAGCCGATTGTCGAGCAGATTGCCGCGCTGCATTTCGCCAATCCCTGGCTGCAACGCCGGCGCGACAAACTGTTGTTTCAGATCGGCCAGTATTGCGAGCGCATTGCCGAGTTCGCCCTGGCCCTGAACATCTACCGCGACTGCGCCTATCCCGGCGCGCGCCTGCGCATGATTCGCGTGCTGGAGCGCTGCGGCGAATATGCGCTCGCCCTGGAGCTGGCGAGCAGCGCCGAACAGGCACCGCAAAGCGCCACTGAACAGCAAGGCCTGCAACGGATCGTGCCGCGCCTGCGCCGCAAGCTCGGCGGTCCACCGCTCAAGCGCGTTGCACCAAGGCCCGTGGAACGGCTCGACCTGCATTTGCCGCGCACCGATCCGACGCGGTCGGTCGAGTATTACGTGCAGGCGCACCTGCACGAAGACGCCGGCCCGGTGCATTACGTGGAAAACAGCCTGATCAATTCGCTGTTCGGCCTGTTGTGCTGGCCGGCGATCTTCGCGCCACTTCCGGGGGCGTTTTTCCACCCGTTCCAGCGCGGCCCGGTAGACCTGCTCAACGAGGACTTCCATCCGCGTCGCGCGCAGCTGTTCCATGCCTGCCTCAGCGAACTCGACGATGGCCGCTACCTCGAGACGATCCGCACGCGGTTTGCCGCCAAGTGGGGCGTGCAGTCGCCGTTCGTGTTCTGGGGCGCCCTCAACGCCGAGCTGCTGGAACAGGCGCTGGCCTGCGTACCGGCCGAACACCTCAAGCACTGGTTCAATCGCCTGCTGCTCGACATCAAGGCCAACCGCGCCGGCATGCCGGACCTGATCCAGTTCTGGCCGCAGCACAAGACCTACCGGATGATCGAGGTCAAGGGCCCCGGCGACCGCTTGCAGGACAACCAGTTGCGCTGGCTGGAGTTCTGCCACGCGCACCAGATGCCGGTTGCCGTGTGCTACGTGCAATGGGCGGAGCAAGACGCTTGAGCTACCGCATTGCCGTGCGCGCGTTGTGCGAGTTCACCGCCAAGAGCGGCGACCTCGACTTGCGCTTCACCCCGTCACCCACGGCGCTGGAAGGCATCGTCGGCCATCGCACCGTGGCCTCGCGGCGCAGCGAAAGCTATCAGAGCGAAGTGGCACTGGAAGGCACGTTCGGCCAATTGCAGGTCAAGGGCAGGGCGGACGGCTACGATCCGGCGCAAAACTGCCTGGAGGAGGTCAAGACCTATCGCGGCGACCTCGGCAAGCAACCGGCCAACCACCGCCAGTTGCATTGGGCCCAGGCGAAGATCTACGGCTGGCTGATGTGCTGCAAGTTGCAGCTCGAGCAGATCAATCTGGCCCTGGTGTATTTCGATATCGTCAGCGAAAAGGAAACCTGCCTGGTGCAAGCCTTCCGCGCCGATGCCTTGCAGGCGTTCTTCCAGCAGCAGTGCCAGTTGTTCCTGCAATGGGCCGAACAGGAAATGGCCCACCGCGCCGCGCGCAATCACGCCGCGCAAGCGCTGACCTTTCCCCATGGCAACTTTCGTCCCGGCCAGCGTCATCTCGCCGAGTCGGTGTTCAAGGCCGTCAGCACCGGGCGATGCCTGATGGCCCAGGCACCGACCGGCATCGGCAAAACCCTCGGCACCCTGTTTCCGCTGCTCAAGGCCCTGGCGCCGCAGCAGCTCGACAAGGTGTATTTCCTCACCGCCAAGACGCCGGGGCGCCAACTGGCGCTGGACGCGGCGCAGGTGCTGTTCGCGCGCAACGCGAGCCTGCCGCTGCGGGTGCTGGAGATGGTCGCCCGGGACAAGGCCTGCGAGCACCCGGACAAGGCCTGTCATGGCGAATCCTGTCCGCTGGCGCAGGGCTTCTATGATCGCCTGCCCGCCGCCCGGCAGGCCGCCAGTCAATTGCGCTTGCTGGATCAGGCGGCGCTGCGCGACGTCGCCGCGCAACACTCGGTGTGCCCGTATTACCTGAGCCAGGAAATGGCACGCTGGGCCGACGTGGTGGTAGCGGACTACAACTATTACTTCGATTTCAGCGCGCTGTTGTTTGGCCTGGCCCAGCTCAATCAATGGAAGATCGCGACGCTGGTGGACGAGGCGCACAACCTGGTGGAGCGCGGCCGCCAGATGTACAGCGCGACCCTCGATCAGGCCACGTTGAACAGTGTGCGCAAAACCGCGCCCGAGCCGTTGAAAAAGTCTCTGCAACGGGTCAACCGCGAATGGAACAGCCTCCACAACGCGCAGCTGGCGCCGTATCAGGCCTATGACAAGGCCCCGGAAAAACTCCTGCAAGCCATCTCACTGTGCAGCGCGAGCATTGGCGACTACCTCAACGATCACCCGCAAGGCCTCGACAGCGGCCTGCAGAACGTCTATTTCGAGCTGCTGCAGTTCGCTCGTGTGGCGGAACTGTTCGATGCGCATTACCTGTTCGATATCAGCAAGCGCGACCTGGAGCGCAAGAAACCGCTGTCGCAACTGTGCCTGCGCAACGTAGTGCCCGCCGCACTGATTGGCCCGCGCCTGACGGCCGCCCGCAGCTGCATCCTGTTTTCCGCGACCCTGAGCCCGCGTCACTATTACGCCGACCTGCTCGGGACGCCGGCCGATACCGTGTGGATCGACGTTGAATCGCCGTTTGCCGCCGAGCAATTGCAGGTGCAGATCGTCAGCCGGATCTCCACGCGGTTCAACCATCGACAGGCGTCGCTGGAGCCGATCGTCGAACTGATCGCCCGTCAGTTCAGCGAAAGGCCTGGCAATTACCTGGCGTTTTTCAGCAGCTTCGACTACCTGCAACAAGTGGCGCAGTTGCTGGCCGAGCGGCATCCGCAGATCCCCCGCTGGCTGCAATCGCGGGGCATGGCCGAGGGGCAGCGCCAGGCGTTTCTCGAGCAGTTCACCGCCGACAGCCGCGGCATCGGTTTCGCCGTGCTCGGCGGGGCGTTCGGTGAAGGCATCGACCTGCCCGGCGCGCGGCTGATCGGGGCGTTCATCGCCACCCTGGGGCTGGCGCAACTCAATCCGGTCAACGAGCAGATGAAGCGCCGCATGGCCGCCATCTTCGGTGCCGGCTATGACTACACCTACCTGTATCCCGGTGTGCAGAAAGTGGTGCAGGCCGCCGGTCGGGTGATCCGCACGCAGCAGGATCGTGGTGTGGTGATGCTGATCGATGATCGCTTTGCCGAGGGCCGGATCCAGCAGCTGTTGCCGCAATGGTGGCAACTCGATATTGCACAGGCCGCTCCCTAATCGAGCGGATTGCCGCATACTTGCACTAATACCTATGTGCGGTGAGCCCGATGAGTGACAACGACAAAAGTGCTGTAGCGATTGAAGACATGCGTTTTCGCCTGTTGATCGATGCAGTGGTCGACTACGCGATCTACATGATTGACCCGCAAGGCGTCATCACCAGCTGGAACTCGGGCGCCAGACGTTTCAAGGGTTATGAAGAAGCCGAAATCCTCGGCGAGCACTTTTCGCGCTTCTACACCGCTGAAGACCGTGCCGCCGGTTTGCCGCAACGCGCACTGGACACGGCAATCGGCGAAGGCCGCTTCGAAGGCGAGGGCTGGCGGGTACGCAAGGACGGCACACATTTCTGGTGTCACGTGGTGATCGACCCAATTTTCAGCCCTGACGGGCAACTGCTCGGATTTGCCAAGATCACCCGCGATCTCACCGACCGCAAGATGGCCGAGGAAACCCTCAAGCAGAGCGAGCAGCAGTTTCGCCTGCTGGTTCAGGGCGTGAGTGATTACGCGATCTACATGCTCAGCCCGGAAGGCCGGGTGACCAACTGGAACCCCGGCGCGCAGCGGATCAAGGGCTACACCCCGGAAGAGGTCATCGGCCAGCATTTCTCGATGTTCTACACGCTTGAGGATCGCGCCATCGGCGAGCCGCAGCGCGCCCTGGAAACCGCCGTTCGCGAGGGCCGTTTCGAAAACAAGAGCTGGCGCCTGCGCAAGGACGGCACGCGGTTCCTGGCCCATGTGGTGGTCGATGCGATTCGTGGCGAAACCGGTTCTCTGCTCGGGTTTGCCAAGATCACCCGTGATATCACTGAAGCCCATCAGGCCCAGGAAGCCCTGGAGCGCACCCGCGAAGCGCTGTTCCAGGCGCAGAAGATGCAGGCCATCGGCCAACTCAGCGGCGGCATTGCCCACGACTTCAACAATCTGCTGACGGTGATACTCGGCAATCTGGAAATCCTCGGCAAACGCGTCGGCGACGATCCCAAGGTCAACCGGCTGCTGGAAAACGCCACCCAGGGCGCGCTGCGTGGCGTCTCGCTGACCCAACGCATGCTGGCCTTCGCCCGCCGCCAGGAACTCAAGACCGAACCGGTCAACATCGACCAGCTCGTGCAGGGCATCACCGGTCTGCTGCGCAGTTCGCTGGGGCCGGGTATCCGCATCGAAACGGCATTTGCCGACGATCTCGAAGCGGTGCTGGCCGACACCAATCAGCTCGAACTGGCGGTACTCAACCTGGCAACCAACGCCCGCGACGCCATGCCCGAAGGTGGCAGCGTGATGATCAGTGCCCGCCGCGAAGTCGTGCTCGAGCCGGCCCAGTCGTCGTTGGCACCGGGGCGCTACGTGTGCCTGAGCATCAGCGATACCGGCACCGGCATGGACGCGCTTACCCTGGCTTCGGCCATGGATCCGTTCTTCACCACCAAGGGCCTGGGCAAAGGCACCGGGCTCGGTTTGTCGATGGTGCACGGCTTCATCGAGCAACTCGGTGGCCGCTTCATCCTCAAGAGCCAGCAGGGTCACGGCACCACCGCTGAACTGTGGCTGCCAGTGGCCGACAATGCGGCAACGGCCAGGCCGCATGACCAGAATGCCGATGCCGCTGCCGTGCCACGCCTCAGCGTCCTGGTGGTGGATGACGACAGCCTGGTACTGACCAGCACCACGCTGTTGCTCGAAGACCTCGGGCACCGGGTCGTCAGTGCGATTTCCGGGGCGCAGGCCCTGCAGCTGTTCGATCAAGGCGAGGTCATCGACCTGATGATCACCGACATGGCCATGCCGCAGATGAGCGGCGCGCAACTGGCCCACGCCGTGCGCCTGCTCAAGCCGGATCTGCCGATCATTCTTGCCACTGGCTACGCCGATCGCCTGGAAGGCTTTTCGGCCAATCTGCCGCGTCTGCCCAAGCCCTTCACCCAGCTCAATCTGCTGGAGGTCATTGCCCAGTCGATGACGTGAGCCGTTGGCGAATCCGCCTGAACTTGTCCAGGCCGCGCTGCCTCCAAACGCTTTACGACCCGGAGCCTGTGCAGTGCCTCGCATATTGACCCAGCCGACCAACGAAGAAGTGCTCACCGAACACAACGCCAAGATGTTCGGCTCACCCAAGGAGCGCCTGGACTTCTACCGACGGGAAATCCAGTACGAAACCAGCATCCTCGCCAACCGTACCGACGCCTACCTGGCGGCGCAGTCATTCCTGGTGATTGCCTTCGCTTCGTGTATGTCCAACCTCAACCCGGAGTGGGGCAAGCTGTTTACCCTGATCGTGCCACCGTTCCTGGCGTTGCTCGGCCTGCTCAGTTCGCTGAACGCCTGGCCGGGGATTCGCGCGGCCTACGACATCATCGATCACTGGCACTACAAGCAGAGCGAACTGCTGAGCGCCGAGCCGGTGATGGGCCTGATCTACGACGAATCGCCGCTGTTCAGTGAAATGGAGTCGAGCCACAAGGGCTATCGCAAGTCGCTGCTGTTTTCCGTGCGCACGCCGTGGATCTTCGCCACCTTCTGGGTGTTGTTGGGCACCTATGCGGTGTTTATTCAGGTCACCAACCCGGGCGGTTGACCAGGCGCAAACCCGACGGCAGAAAAAAGCCCGACCATCAGGTCGGGCTTTTTCATGCCGGTTTACACGCTGGTTTCCAGTTGCTCGCGCAACCTTTGCGAGTTTTGCGCCGACATCGGGATCGGTGGGAAATCTTCGTTGAGCACACACAGATGCTCGATCGCTTCTTCGAATTTCAGGTCGGCTTTCTTGCGCAACGCCCGGTAGTGGTCGAACTGCTGGATGTCCAGCTGATCGGATTCGAGCAACTCGTGAGCCGCGCGATTGAGCGCCTGGGCCTCTTCAAACAGCTGCCGGTTGCGTTCCAGGGCGAGGGCTCTGCATGCCTTGATCTGTGCGGGAGTCGTGCATTCTTTCATGACCGTGACCTTATTCTGCGGGATTCCTTTTGCCGGGCGTAACGCCGCAGGGGAACCGAACCTGCCGGGCCCCGCCGGAACAATCCGGCGGGGGGTTATGCTTGTGACCGTGGCCGGTTTGCGCGGGATCCATTTTTTTGCAGAAAAAAATCTGATCAGTGCAAGGCTCAAAACCGCAGGAAAAAATCAGCTTTTTTGCTTTTTCAGCTGTTCATAGCGCGCCAGGATCGGCTGGGTGCTGATGCCATGGACCAGAATGCTCAGCGCCACGACAGACAAAGTCAGATCGGTGCACAACGTGCCGACGCGATCACTCAAACCGTGGTTGAGCGCATAAAACAGATAGAACAGGCTGCCGATACCGCGGATACCGAACCAGCCGATCAACAGGCGCTGACGGCCCTCCAGCAGCGTTCCCCACGGCATGCCGAGCACGCAGAGCGGGCGGATCACGCCGAACAGCACGGCGCCGATCAGCAGGGCCCGCCAGTCCCAGTGACTGAGCAGCACCACGCCGAGCAGGGTGACCAGAAATACCTCCATGGCGCGTTCGACCAGCCCGCCGAAAGCGAGCATGTCGCCCATCATGATCCCGGCCGCTACCTGGCTGTCTTCCAGGCGTTCGGTATCGCCGTGCACCGCGTGCTGCGGTTCGACGTTCTGATGGCCGACCACCGGTTGCACCAGGTGTTCGGCCGGGGGCTGGCTGGCGCCGGTGGATTTCACCTCGACCTGGCGCAAGCCCAGCCCGGCAGCGAAAACCGAAAGGAAACCGAAGCCGCCGATGGATTCAGCCACCACGTAGGCGAGGGCGATCAAGGCCAGTGCCAGGTAATCATTGGGGCTGACCGTGCTGTCGGCATTGCGGATCTGCAGGGCCAGCGTGGCGCGGCCGATGCCACGGCCCATCCAGTAGCCGGTGAGCAATCCGACAGGGACGGCCCAGACCACGCTGCGCAGCAGCCAGTCGCGCCACTCGTTGGCGAATCCGTCACCGTGCAGCAACAGCAGGCCGAGGATCACGAACGGAAAGGCAATCCCGTCATTCAGCCCGGCCTCGCCAGACAGGCCGAACCGCACGCTGTCGACGTCCCGCGCATCGTTGACCTGCACCAGCGCGGCCAGCACCGGGTCGGTCGGCGCCAGAATCGCGCCAATCAACAGCGCCGGCCCCCACGCCAGCTGCAAGCCGTAATGCAGCAGCAGACAGACACCGATGATCGTCAGCACCATCACCGGACCGGCGAGGCCAAACGCAATCCGCCAGTTTTTGTCACGCAGTGGCAAACGCAGCTTCAAACCGCAGATGAACAACGAAAACAGCACCGCGACCTCGGTCAGGTGCTCCATCCATAAAGAAGCGTCATCCAGCGACAGTTTCAGCAGATCGAGACCACTGGGGCCGATACCGATCCCCAGCAGTAGGCAAACCGCCGAGGTCGTGACCGGCATCCAGCGCAGGTACGACGAGGTCAGTGCCAGGGTCAGCAGCACGGCGCCGAGCACGGCCACCCAGATAATGAAGCTCATGGTGTGCGGCCCGCCCTGGCTGGCATTGCTCCGCCTCGACGCCGGCGTGACGTAGGAACCTTAAACAACGGGCGTGCGCAGATATTCAGGCGTCAGCACGTTGAACCACAGCAGGATCATCGACACCAGTATGGTCACCAGCACCAACAGTGCCACGCCCCAGACACTGGCCGCATACAACAGGCCTTGCTCCTTGCGTTCGTGCATGAAGGTCGGCAAGCCAACGAACAGCAGGAACGTCGAATACAACGCCGCAGCACCGAGCACCAGCACCGCCAGCCAGCGGCTCGGATACAGCCCGGCGATGCCGGCGATGAAGAACGGGGTGACGGTGTACGCGGCAAACCCGATGCACTGGTTGAGGGTCGGCCGGGCATCGAACGTGCGCGACATCCAGCGGATAAACCCGCCAATGATCGCAACACCGAGCACCATGGTCACGTACAACAGGACGCTCAGCTGCAAGGCGCTGGCGCTGCTCAGTTTGACGATTTCGCCGACGGCCAGGCTCCAGCCGACGTACGTGGTGCCGATGAACAGGCACACGGCCGGGATCAGCGCCAGTACCAGTAAATGGGCGAGGTAATGCCGTGGGTGCGCCTCTTCTTCGCGGCGGATATCGGTCCAGGCGAAGTTGGGCTGGGTGAAGAGTTTGACGATAGGTGCGGACATGACGACCTCCTGATCTCTCGCGAGCTGATATGGGCTCTACAGGTATTGAGAGGTGGGCCGGGCGCCGGTTCAGTTTTTCTCGCCAGGACCCATGCAGGAGCTGCCAGCGCTCATATGCGTGCGCCGGCAAATCGTCGGCGGCGGCAGCTCCTGCACGGACGGCAGGGTTTACAGCATCGGTTTACCGCCGGTCACGCCATAGCGCTGACCGGTGATGTAACTGGCTTCGTCGGAGGCCAGCAAGACATAGATCGGCGCGACTTCCACCGGTTGCCCGGGACGACCGAGCGGGGTCTGCGCGCCGAAGTTCTGCACCTCCTCGTCGGGCATGGTCGAGACGATCAGCGGCGTCCAGATCGGCCCCGGTGCCACGCAGTTGACGCGGATCTGCTTGGGCCCGAGCATCTGCGCCAGGCCGCCAGTGAAGTTGGCAATCGCGCCCTTGGTGGTGGCGTAAGCGAGCAGGGTGGGTTTGGGCATGTCCGAATTGATCGAACTGGTGTTGATGATCGACGCCCCGGGCCGCATGTGTTTGATCGCCGCCTGGCACAAACGGAAGATCGCGGTGATGTTGACGTCGAAGGTCATCACCCACTCGTCATCGGGGATGTCCTCGAAGTTTTCGTGGGTCATCTGGAAGGCGGCATTGTTGACCAGAATGTCGATACGGCCGAAGCGTTCGATGGTCTGGTCGACCAGCGCCTGGCACTGGCTCTTCTGCGCGATATCGCCGGGCAGCAACAGACACTGGCGACCGGCCTGTTCGACCCAGCGCGCGGTTTCCTTGGCGTCTTCATGCTCGTTGAGGTAGGCCACCGCGACATCGGCGCCTTCACGGGCGTAGGCAATCGCCACTGCGCGACCGATGCCGCTGTCGGCGCCGGTAATCAGGGCGATCTTGCCGGCCAGGCGCCCCGAGCCGACATAGCTCTGTTCGCCGCAGTCGGGGTACGGCTCCATTTTGCGCTGGGAGCCAGGCACGGATTGTGGCTGTTTCGGGAAGGGTGGTTTTGGATAGTCGGTCATCGTCGGTCTCCGGTCTGATGGCAGGTATGGGTGGTTGACCCGGACCGTTTGCCGTGAGTTCGATCGGATTGACGAGGGTGTCTGGCCAGGCGCTTGGCGCTGGCCGCAGATCCCGCAGGCCGCGCGCTTGTGCTCAAGAGCAACAGGAACGCAGCCTGAGGCGCGTGCGCGACTTAACCCTGGCGCGTGGCCAGGGCGCGTTCCATCCGCGCCAGGCCTTCTTCCAGCAGCGCCCGCGGACAGCCGAAATTCAAGCGCACGAACTGCTGGCTGTGATCGCCAAAGTCCAGCCCGGGACTGAGGCCGACCCTGGCCTGCTCGAGGAAAAACTGCTGCGGATTGCCCAGGTCCAGCGCCGAGCAGTCGAGCCAGGCCAGGTAAGTGCCTTGCGGCACGTTGATGGTGACCCCGGGCAAGCGGCTGCGCACCGCATCGACCAGGTAATCGCGGTTGGCCTGCAGGTACTGTTTCAGGGCCTCGAGCCACGGCCCGGCTTCGCTGTAGGCGACGCGAGTGGCTTCCATGCCCAGTGGATTGACGCTGTCGACCATGCCACAACGGGCGTGGTTGACGCGCTCGCGCAGTGCGGCGTCCTGAATGATCATGAACGAGGTTTTCAGCCCGGCGATGTTGTAGGCCTTGCTCGCCGACATCAGGGTGATGGTGCGCTGGGCGATTTCGGCGCTCAGCGAGGCTGTCGGCACATGCACACGACCGTCGTAGCACAGCTCGGCGTGGATCTCGTCGGAGATGATCCAGGCGTCCTGCGCCACACAGATGTCCGCCAGCGCTTGCAGCTCGCTGCGGTCGAACACTTTGCCAATGGGATTGTGCGGGTTGCTCAGGAGCAGGGCGCCGCCACCGTTGAGGGCTTCACGCAGGGCGTCCAAAGGAGTGGCGTAGGTGCCGTCGGCCTGGGCGATGAACTCCAGCTCGACCTTGTTCAGCCCCCAATGCCCCGGCGCATGCCGCAATGGCGGGTAGTTCGGCGTCTGCACCACGACATTCTGCGGCGCCTGCACCAGCGCCTTGAGCGCCATGTTGAAGCCCGACTCCACGCCCGGCAGGAAAATCAGTTCCTGCGGCTTGACCCGCCAGGCGAACTTGGCCCACAGGTCGGCAACGATGGCGGCGCGCAGGTTGTCCTGGGCCACGCTGTAACCCACCAACGGGTGCAGCAGGCGCTGTTGCAGCGCCTCGATCACCACCGGTGGCGCGGCGAAATCCATATCAGCGACCCACATCGGCAACACATCGGCCGCGTAGCGGCTCCACTTGGTGCTGCCGGTGTCGTGGCGGTCGAATACCTGATCAAAATCGAAAGTCATGCGCGGTCTCGTAAAGGCGGGATTGGTCCTGCTGGCCATGATAAGCCTCCATCCCTGTAGGAGCGAGCCTGCTCGCGATTGCGGCCTGACATTCACCATTCGAGCAAGCTGAGCCACCGTGATCGCGAGCACGCTCGCTGCGACAAGAATTTGTGGAGGCAGATCCGACAAACGGCCGACGGTCGGTTTTCACACAAAACGCATGGTCGTTGTCTACAGTGAAAAAGTCGGCAGGCATCCTGCCGTAACCGTGTCTGTCCAGAAAAAGCCCGGCTTACGTACCGGGTTCCACCTGATCAGGAGTGCACGATGGATCTCAGCCGTCGTCAGTTCTTCAAGGTCGCCGGTATCGGCCTTGCAGGCTCTAGCCTGGGCGCGTTGGGCATGGCCCCGACGCTGGCCTTCGCCGAGCAGGTGCGCCACTTCAAGCTTGCCCACACCCATGAAACCCGCAACACCTGCCCGTATTGCTCGGTCGGTTGCGGCTTGATCATGTACAGCCAGGGCGATGCCGCGAAGAACGTTGCGCAAAACATCATCCATATCGAGGGCGACGCCGACCATCCGGTCAACCGCGGCACCCTGTGTCCGAAAGGCGCCGGCCTGCTGGATTTCATCCATAGCCCGAGCCGTCTGCAGTACCCGCAGGTACGCAAGCCCGGCAGCAGCGAATGGACCCGGATCAGCTGGGACGAAGCGCTCGACCGCGTCGCCGACCTGATGAAGGCCGACCGCGACGCCAATTTCATCGAGCAGAACGCCCAGGGGCAAACGGTGAACCGCTGGCTGACCACCGGGTTCCTCGCGGCGTCGGCAGCGTCCAACGAAGCCGGCTACATCACCCACAAGGTGGTGCGCAGTCTCGGCATGCTGGGGTTCGATAACCAGGCGCGTGTCTGACACGGCCCGACGGTGGCAAGTCTTGCCCCGACGTACGGCCGTGGAGCCATGACCAACACCTGGACCGATATCGCCAACGCGAATCTGATCCTGGTGATGGGTGGCAACGCAGCAGAAGCGCATCCGTGCGGCTTCAAATGGGTGACCGAGGCCAAGGCGCACAACGCGGCGCGGCTGATCGTGGTCGACCCACGGTTTACCCGGACCGCTTCCGTGGCCGATTACTACGCGCCGATTCGCACCGGCAGCGACATCGCGTTCATGGGCGGCCTGATCAATTACCTGCTGAGCGAGGACAAGATCCAGCACGAGTACGTGCGCAACTACACCGACGTGTCCTTCATCGTCAAAGCCGGATTCGGTTTCGAGGACGGCCTGTTCACCGGTTACGACGTGGCCAAGCGCAGCTATACCGACAAGTCCACCTGGGGCTACGAACTGGGCGACGACGGTTTCGTCAGGGTCGACCCGACCCTGCAGGACCCGCGCTGCGTCTATCAGTTGATGAAGCAGCATTACAGTCGCTACAACATCGACCTGGCGAGCCAGATCTGCGGCATGCCGGTCGATGCCATGAAAAAGATCTGGGAGGAAATCGCCACTTGCTCGCAACCGGGCAAGACCATGACCATCCTCTATGCACTGGGCTGGACCCAGCACTCGATCGGCTCGCAGATCATCCGCAGCGCGGCGATGGTGCAGTTGTTGCTGGGCAACGTCGGCATGCCGGGCGGGGGCGTCAATGCCTTGCGCGGGCACTCGAACATTCAGGGCCTGACCGACCTCGGTCTGCTGTCCAACGCGCTGCCGGGTTACCTGACCCTGCCCACCGATGCCGAGCAGGACTACGCCGCCTACATCAAGAAACGCACGCAGACGCCGTTGCGTCCGGGGCAGCTGTCCTATTGGCAGAACTACAGCAAATTCCACGTCAGCCTGATGAAAGCCTGGTACGGCGCCAACGCCACGGCCGAGAACCAGTGGGCCTACCACTACCTGCCCAAGCTCGACATCCCCAACTACGACATCCTCAAGGTGTTCGACCTGATGGGGCAGGGCAAGGTCAACGGCTACGTCTGCCAGGGCTTCAACCCGATTGCCGCGTTGCCCGACAAGAACCGCGTGATGGCCGCTCTCGCCAAGTTGAAATGGCTGGTGGTGATGGACCCGCTGGCCACCGAAACCTCGCAGTTCTGGGAGAACGTCGGGCCGTTCAACGACGTCAAGAGCGCCGAGATCCAGACCGAAGTGATTCGCCTGCCGACCACCTGCTTCGCCGAAGAGGACGGCTCGCTGGTCAACAGCAGCCGCTGGCTGCAATGGCACTGGAAGGGTGCCGACGGCCCTGGCGAGGCACGCACTGACGTACAGATCATGAGCGCGCTGTTCCTGCGGCTGCGCGAGCGCTATCAGGCCAATGGCGGCAAGTTCGCCGAGCCGCTGCTGAACCTGTCGTGGCCGTACAAGATTGCCGACGAGCCATCGCCCGAGGAGATCGCCAAGGAGGTCAACGGCTACGCCACCACCGATTTCACCGATGCCACGGGCGCAGCGATCAAGGGCAATGCGCAACTGGCCGGGTTTGCCCAGCTCAAGGACGACGGCAGCACCGCGTCCGGCTGCTGGATCTTCTGCGGCAGCTGGACCGAAGCCGGCAACCAGATGGCCCGCCGCGATAACAACGATCCGTACGGCATGCACCAGCATCAGGGCTGGGCCTGGGCCTGGCCGGCCAACCGGCGGATTCTCTACAACCGCGCCTCGGCGGATGTCTCCGGCAAGCCGTGGGACCCGAAAAAATGCCTGGTGTGGTGGAACGGCAAGGCCTGGGGCGGCACCGACGTGCCGGACTACAAGGCCGACGTACCGCCGGAAGCCGGGATGAACCCGTTCATCATGAACCCCGAAGGCGTGGCGCGGTTCTTCGCCGTCGACAAGATGAACGAGGGGCCGTTTCCCGAGCACTACGAGCCGTTCGAAACCCCGATCGGGATCAACCCGCTGCACCCGCAGAACAAGAAAGCCATCAGCAACCCGGCGGCGCGCATCTTCGATTCGGTGTGGGACAGCCTCGGCCTGGCCAAGGACTACCCGTACGCCGCCACCAGCTATCGGCTGACCGAGCATTTCCACTTCTGGAGCAAGCACTGCAAGTTGAACGCGATTGCCCAGCCGGAGCAGTTCGTCGAGATCGGCGAGGTGCTGGCCAGGGAAAAAGGCATCGCCGCCGGCGACCGCGTGCGCGTGAGCTGCAAGCGCGGCTTCATTGAAGCGGTGGCGGTGGTGACCAAGCGTATACGGCCATTGCAGGTCAACGGCCAGGTGGTGCACCAGATCGGTATCCCGCTGCACTGGGGTTTCACCGGCCTGACCCGCCACGGTTACCTGACCAACACCCTGGTGCCGTTCCTCGGCGATGGCAACACCCAGACCCCGGAATCCAAGTCATTCCTGGTCAACGTGGAGAAACTGTAAATGGCCAGCCAAGACATCATTGCCCGCTCGGCCACCACCACCCCGGCACCGTCCGTGCGCGGCCAGGAGGCTGTGGCCAAGCTGATCGACACCACCAAGTGCATCGGCTGCAAGGCCTGCCAGGTCGCGTGCTCGGAATGGAACGAGCTGCGTGACGAGGTCGGCCATAACCACGGCACCTATGACAATCCGCAGGACTTGAGCGCGGACTCGTGGACGCTGATGCGCTTCACCGAGCACGAAACCGACGCCGGCAACCTTGAATGGCTGATCCGCAAGGACGGTTGCATGCACTGCGCCGAGCCCGGTTGCCTGGCGGCGTGCCCGAGCCCCGGGGCGATCATCAAGCACGCCAACGGCATCGTCGACTTCGACCAGGATCACTGCATCGGCTGTGGCTATTGCATCACCGGGTGTCCGTTCAACATCCCGCGCATCTCGCAGAAGGATCACAAGGCCTACAAGTGCACGTTGTGTTCGGATCGGGTAGCCGTGGGGCTGGAACCGGCCTGCGTGAAGACCTGTCCGACCGGCGCCATCGTGTTCGGCACCAAGGAAGACATGAAGACCCACGCCGCCGAACGCATTGTCGATCTGAAGAGCCGCGGTTTCGACAATGCTGGCCTGTACGACCCCGAAGGCGTCGGCGGCACCCACGTGATGTACGTGCTGCACCACGCCGATACGCCAAGGATCTACGCCGGCCTGCCGGACAACCCGGCGATCAGCCCGCTGGTGGGGTTGTGGAAAGGCATCAGCAAACCGCTGGGCCTGCTGGCCATGGGCGCGGCGGTGCTCGCCGGGTTCTTTCACTACGTGCGCATCGGGCCGAACCGGGTCGAGGAGGATGACCACCCGACGCCGCCCGATACCTCGGTGCACGTCGTCGATCCGGCGGTGCACACCTACGACCCACGCGGGGAGGACCGGCCATGAGCAACAAGACGATCCTGCGCTACACCGCCAACCAGCGCACCAATCACTGGCTGGTGGCGATTCTGTTCTTCATGGCCGGGTTGTCCGGCCTGGCGTTGTTCCATCCATCGATGTTCTGGCTGACCCACCTGTTCGGTGGCGGGCCGTGGACACGCATCCTGCACCCGTTCATGGGCGTGCTGATGTTCGTGTTCTTCCTTGGCCTGGTGTTTCGCTTCTGGCGCGCCAATTTCTTTATCGACAACGACTGGAAGTGGATGCGCCGCATCGACCGGGTGCTGGTCAACGACGAGGAAACCGTGCCGCCGGTGGGCAAATACAACGCCGGGCAGAAGCTGCTGTTCTGGACTTTACTGTTGTGCATGCTCGGCCTGCTGTTCACCGGACTGGTGATCTGGCGTGCGTATTTCAGCGCGTATTTCGGCATCAGCGTGATCCGCTGGGCCATGTTGCTGCACGCCTTGGCCGGGTTCGTGCTGATCCTGAGCATCATCGTCCACATCTACGCCGGGATCTGGATCAAGGGCTCGGTGGACGCGATGCTGCACGGTTGGGTCAGCCGCGCCTGGGCGAGGAAACACCACGAACTCTGGTATCGCGATATCACCGGCGAGCAAACCAGGGACAAACTGCCAGAGCGACCGATCACCAAAAAGGGCTGACCTTTGCCGACCATTCTTGAACCGGGACAGATCGAAGCGGCGGCCAGTTCGCCGCCGTTTCTGTTCCTGCCACCGAACATTCTGTTTCACCTGCGGGCGCAGCGGCTGGAGCAACTGGCCGCAGGCCATCCGCTGGCCGACTATCTGCACCTGATCGCCAGCCTGTGCCGGGTGCAACAACAGTTGCTGGATGATCCACCTGGCGTGGCACCCTTCGAGCAGCAACGCTTGGACCTTTGCCAGCAACATGGCTTGCCGCCGTTCGCTGCCGATACGTTGATTCGCGAGGACGCCTGGCAAATCTGGCTGGAGGCTCTGCTGCAGCGCTACGTTGCGCCGCCGCAACCTGCCGTCATCGCCGCGCTGGACAGCCTGCGCGGCGCCAGCCCTGGCCAGGTGCGCGCGTGGGCCGTGGCGCTGGTCAGCGGCCAGTACTCGCTGCTGCCGGCGGCGCTGGTGCCGTTTCTTGGCGCGGCGCTGCAAGCGGCGTGGAGCCATTGGCTGCTCAGCGCGCCGAATCTGCAACTGACCCCGGGCACCAGCCTCAGTCAATGTCCGGCTTGCGGTTCGCCGGCGATGGCCGGGGTCGTCCGCCATCGCGGCAAGCACAACGGCTTGCGTTACCTGGTCTGCTCGCTGTGCGCCTGCGAATGGCACGTGGTGCGCGTCAAGTGCGTGTATTGCGAGCAGAGCAAAGGCCTCGAATACCTCAGCCTGGAGGATGACCGCCACGCCGCCAATCAGGCGCCGCTGCGCGCGGAGGTGTGCCCCGCGTGCAACAGCTACCTGAAACTGCTGTACCTGGAGAACGATGCCGAGGGCGAAGCCCTCTCGGCGGATCTGGCCAGTCTGCTGCTCGACATGCGCCTGGCACAGGACGGCTATCAACGGCTGGCACCGAATCTGTTGCTGGCGCCGGGAGACGAATGACCGCAGCGTCTACACTCTGCTTTTCACCTGAGTGTTGCGCCGGTCCTTGGTTTTCAGGAGTGCCTGATGTCTGTGAGTGTTGCCCTGCGATTGCCGTCCCTCGACAGCTTGTTGCGTCATCCCGCCTGCCAGCCACTGCACGAGCGCTATGGACGCGAAGCGTTGCTGGCGTGTCTGCGCCAGTTGCTCGACGACCTGCGCGGCGCAGTCCTGGCCGGGCAATTGGCGGCCGTCGAAATCGGCCCCGAGGCCCTGGCCGGGCGCGCCGGCGAGCGTCTGGCGCAACAGCAGCGCAGCCATGTCCGCCGCGTGTTCAACCTGACCGGCACGGTGCTGCACACCAACCTCGGCCGCGCCTTGTTGCCCGAGGCCGCCATCGATGCGGTGCACATGGCCGCGCGTTATCCGCTGAACCTGGAGTTCGATCTGGCCAGCGGCAAACGTGGCGACCGCGACGATCTGATCGAAGGCCTGATCCGTGAGCTGACCGGCGCCGAAGCCGTCACGGTGGTCAACAACAATGCCGCGGCCGTGCTGCTGACCCTCAACAGCCTCGGCGTGCGCAAGGAAGGCATCATTTCTCGCGGCGAGCTGATCGAAATCGGCGGTGCGTTCCGCATTCCCGACATCATGGCCCGCGCCGGTGTGCGCCTGCACGAAGTCGGCACCACCAATCGCACCCATGCCCGCGATTACGAAGCGGCGATCAGCCCGCGCAGCGGTTTGATCATGCGCGTGCATGCGAGCAATTACAGCATCGAGGGCTTCACCGCCCGGGTGCCGACCGCCGAACTGGCCGAGTTGGCCCATCGCCACGGCTTGCCGTTGCTCGAAGACCTTGGCAGCGGCAGCCTGCTCGATCTGACCCGCTGGGGCCTGCCGGCGGAACCGACGGTGCGCCAGGCGTTGCTCGATGGCGCCGACATCGTCACGTTCAGTGGCGACAAACTGCTAGGCGGGCCGCAAGCGGGGTTGATCGTCGGGCGCAAGGACCTGATCGCCAGGATCAAGAAGAACCCGCTGAAACGCGCGCTGCGCGTCGACAAACTGACCCTGGCCGCGCTGGAAGCGGTGCTCGGCCTGTATCGCGATCCGGATCGTCTCGCCGAGCGTTTGCCGAGCCTGCGCCTGTTGACCCGTCCACAAGCCGACATCCTCGCCCAGGCTGAACGCCTGCAACCGGAGCTGGCGCGGGCGTTGGGCGAACCCTGGCACGTCAGTGCGATCACGGCACTGGGCATGATCGGCAGCGGCAGCCAACCGGTGGCGCGGCTGCCGAGCGCGGCGCTGTGTCTGCGCCCACACGTGTCGAAACGCTTGCGCGGGCGGTGCCTGCTCGACCTCGAAGCGGCGCTGCGCGGGTTGCCAATCCCGGTGCTCGGACGCATCGACGACGACGCGCTGTGGCTGGACCTGCGCCAGCTCGACGACGAAGCGGCGTGGCTGGCGCAGCTGCCGCACTTGCAGGTCAATCCGTGATCGTCGGCACGGCGGGGCACATCGACCACGGCAAGACCTCGTTGCTCCAGGCTCTCACCGGACAAGCCGGCGACCGCCGCCCGCAGGAACGCGAGCGCGGCATGACCATCGACCTTGGTTACCTCTACGCCGAACTGGCGCCCGGCGCCGGCCTGAGCGGCTTCATCGACGTGCCCGGCCATGAACGATTCACTCACAACATGCTCGCCGGTGCGCAGGGCATCGATCTGGTGCTGCTGGTGGTCGCGGCGGACGACGGCGTGATGCCACAGACCCGCGAGCACCTGGCGATCGTCGAGCTGCTGGGGATTCCCCGGGCGCTGGTGGCAATCACCAAGTGCGACCGGGTCGAAGCGGGCAGGGTGGCTGTGGTTCGTCAGCAAATTGCCCAGTTGCTGGCACCGGGGCCGTTGGCCGCTGCGCCGATGATCGCCGTGTCCAGCGTGACCGCAGAGGGGATCGAGGCGCTGCGCCAGGCATTGTTGCAAGCGCAGGACGATGTGCCGGCACGCCGTGTCGACGGCGGGTTTCGCCTGGCCATCGACCGCGCCTTCAGCGTCGCCGGTGCGGGGATTGTGGTCACCGGCACGGCATTGTCCGGCGCGGTGGCGGTGGGCGATCGACTGGCGCTCGGCCCGACCGGCAAAAGCGTTCGCGTGCGCGGCTTGCATGCGCAGAACCAGGCCGCCGAGCGCGCATTCGCCGGGCAACGGGTGGCGTTGAACCTTGGTGGCGAGCGTCTGGAACTCGGGCAGATCCATCGTGGCCATTGGCTGCTGGCCGATTGGCTGCACGCGCCGACACAGCGCCTGGACATCCAATTCCAGCTGTTGCCGGGTGAGCGAACCTTCGAACATTTCCAACCGGTGCACCTGCATCTGGGCACCCAGGATGTGATCGCCCGGGTTGCGTTGCTCGAAGGTCCGCGCCTGCGTCCCGGCGAGCAGATGTTCGCGCAGTTGCTGACGAATGTGCCGGTGCACGCGGCTCACGGCGATCGCCTGATCCTGCGTGATGCCAGTGCCCAGCGCACCCTCGGCGGCGGCCGCGTGCTCGATCCGTTCGCCCCGGCCCGGCAGCGGCGCAGCCCCGAGCGCCTGGCGCAACTGCTGGCCCTGGCGCTGCACGACGATCTACCAGGCGCGCTGCCGGCCTTGCTCGATCACAGCGCCAGCGGTCTCGATCCGCAGCGCCTGGCCCGCCAGTTCAACCGCCCGCAGGCGAGCTGGACGCTGCCGGAGAATGTCCGCCTGATCGACACGCGCCAGGGTGCGGTGCTGTTCAATGCGCAGCGCTGGGGTACGCTGAAATTCAGCCTGCTGGAACAACTGGCGCGCTTTCACCAGCAGGAGCCCGACCAGATGGGCCCGGATCGCGATCGCCTGCGCCGTTTCAGCGCGTTGAACGTGGATCGCCCGACGTTCATCAGTCTGCTGGAGGAGCTGCGTGAGGCCGGATCGATCAGCACCAGTGGCCCGTGGCTGCATTTGCCCGATCATCAAGTGCGCTTGAGCGCTGACGACGAGGCGCTGTGGCAGCGCCTGCAACCGCTGTTCGAACAGGCCGGTTTCGATCCGCCGTGGGTGCGCGATGCCGCGCAGAAGCTCGACCAGGACGATGCCAGCGTGCGCTTGCTGCTGCGTAAACTGGCGCGCCAGGGCGTGCTGCATCAAGTGGTGCGCGACCTGTTTGTCACTGACATCACGTTGCGGCAGATGGCCGCCGTGCTGTTGCGCCTGGCTGAAGAAAATTCGCAGATTCAAGTCACGGCGTTTCGCGATGCGCTAGGCTTGGGACGCAAACGCAGTATTCAGATCCTCGAATACTTCGACCGCCTCGGCCTCACCCGGCGCCTGGGTGACCACCGACAGATCCGTTTCGACAATGCGCTGGCCAACCCCGGCGCACTCTGAGTTCAAGGAAGGCAATCGCGCCCGGTGGCGCGGCCGGGCTTCAAACCCGGTTGGGGACGGCATCCGTTCCCGGGCAGGTTCGACTCCGGCTGCCTTCCGCCATTTCCGGCCATCGCGGCCGTCTCGTCAGAAGCCCAGCGGGTACTGGATCACCACGTAGATGCGGTCAATGTCATCCCCGGCCTGTGCGGTGTTGGCCCGGTGCGAGACGTGGGACAACTGCACGGACAGATCCTTCGCCGCACCGGACTGGACGACGTACTTGACGTCGATGTCGCGCTCCCAATGCCGGCCGCCATCGCCTTGCTGCGGCTGATAGCGGCCGCTGTCGGCATCGAACGGGTTGTAGGCACCGCCGCGGGGCGCGTGGCTGCCGTCGATGTGGCTGCCGGCGACATAGCGGGTCATGAAATTCAGCCCGGGGATGCCGAAGGCGCCCAGATCCAGATCGTAGCGGGCCTGCCAGGAGCGTTCGTTGGCACCGTTGAAGTCGGCGTACTTGATGGAGTTGGCGAGGTAGATCGAGTCGCCGCCGACAAAATCGAATGGCGTGTCACCGATGATGCGTTGCCAGCCCAGCAGCACCGCATGCGGGCCCAAGGCGTATTTGCCGGCGAGGCTGAACGCCGTGTTGTCGATCGCGCCGGCCAGCGCCCGCCCGGTATCGCGGGTGCGGTAAAGGTTGGCGTCAAGCAGCAGGCCGGACTGTTTGAAGTGCAGGTTGGCGTAGTACTGATGCCAGGTTTCGCTCAGCTCGGAGGCATACAGCGCGCCGCCGACCGGGTTGTCCGCGAACAGATCGGCGCCGACAAAGCTGATGCCGCCAGCCTCGGTATTGGCGCCGTAGCCGAAGAAATCACCTTTCGCCGAAGAACTGTCCTGGTTCTTGAACGCGGTGAAATGCCCGGCGAGCAGATTCACCTGGTCGATCTCGCGGCTATTGAGCAGGAAACCGGTGGCGTATTCCGGTTGCAGGCGTTTGTCCGAGGTGTCGAACACCGGGGTTTCCACGGTCATTTCGCCGAAAGCGAGGGTGGTGCGCGAGACTTTCAGCTTGAGCGCAGCGCCGGCGCTGGAATACTCGCTTTCACCGCGACCGCTGCTGTCCACCGGCAGCAGCCCGGTGCCGGAATGACCCTTGCCGCCATCCAGTTTCAGTCCGGAAAAGGCGTGGGCATCGAGGCCAAGGCCCACGGTGCCTTCGGTGAAACCGGATGCGAAAGTGCCGATAAACCCTTGAGCCCACTCTTGTTTGTAGTTTTTGCCGGAGGGTGAGGGCGAGCGGTAATCGTTGCTCAGGTAGAAGTTGCGCAGCAGCACCTCGCTCTTGGCGTCGTCGACAAAACCAGCGGCGAAGGCCGCTTCGGACAGCCCGCAAAACAACGCAAGCAGGGTGAGACGTGATGGCGCGAAAGCGATCATGGCGCAGTGACCAGCGATAACCAAAGATGCGCGGATCATCGACGAGTCGCGCGCGCGAGGATTGAGCCGGTGTGCTGTTTTGCCTCAGGCAAATCCCAATCCCGGCAGCACCAGGCATCCCGCCAGGGCAATCAGCGCTACGCCAATGACCCGGTCGATGATCCGCTGCTTTGCCAGCATTCGACGGCGCAGCGACGCGGCGGAAAAGAACAGCGCAACGATGCTGAACCACGCCCAATGGCTGAACGACATGAACAGGCCATAAGCGAAATCGGCGCCGAGCGAACGGCTGGTCTGCACCACCTGGCTGTACGTCGCAACCACGAACAACATGGTTTTCGGGTTGAGCGCGTTGGTCAGAAAACCCGTACGAAACACGCTCCACGCCGATGGCGCCGCGCTGCTTGCCTGTTCCAGTGTCAGTACGCCGGTGTTCGTCAGGGATTTCACCCCAAGGTAAATCAGGTAGCCCGCACCGAACAGTTTCATGGCCATGAACAGCATGGGGGTCTGGGTGATGATCACGGCGACGCCGAACACCGTGTAGAGCACGTGAACCTGCACGCCACAGGCAATCCCGAGCGCGGCGAGCAACCCACTTCTGCGCCCGTAGGCGTAACTGTTGCGGGTGACCATCGCGAAATCCGGGCCCGGGCTGATCACCGCCAGGGTGGTGATGGCGATGATTAGAAACACTTCATTCATGAACACGCTCCAGCTGGCGGCAGGCGTTTGCGCCAGTTTTCGTCACAGGTTGATCAGCAGGGTATTGGTTGCAACGCGACGCCTATGGCGTTCGAAACAACAGTCGTGCGGATAATGGAGAAGGAGCGGCGCCGGGAAAAACGATTTATAGTCGGCGAAATCTGTGAGAATTCATCGTCTATATGAACCTGCCTCCGTTAGCCGCCTTGCGCTTTTTCAACACCGCCGCCCAGACCCAGAGCTTCGTCAAAGCCGCACAGCAGCTGCACGTCACCCATGGCGCGGTCAGCCGCCAGGTGCGCTTGCTGGAGGAGGCCCTCGGGGTCGAGCTGTTCGAACGGCGCAATCGGGCGATCTTTCTCAATCAGGCCGGGCGCCTGTTGTTCGACGTGACGGCACCGATGTTCGAGCAACTGCAGAGTGTGGTCGGACGCCTGCAGCGCGAGGTGCGCGAGGAGGTCATCGTGCTGTCGTGCGAACCGACCATCGCCATGAAATGGCTGATCCCGCGCTTGCCGGATTTTCATGCGGCCCACCCGAATATCCAGGTGCAGTTGCTCACCGCCGGCGGGCCGATCGACTTCGTTCGTTCAGGTGCCGACCTCGCCATTCGCCGCGATGACTTCCACTGGGACCCGTCACTGCACAGCGTGACGATTTGCGCGGAGTGGATCGGCCCGGTCTGCGTGCCGTCCAGCCCGCTCGCCAATGGCCAACGGCACGGCCAGCGCCTGCTGCACAGCAGGACCCGTCCGCAGGCGTGGGACAACTGGCTGCGCCTGACCGGGCAGGCCATGCCGGATGCCAGCCGCGTCGACTACGAGCATTTCTATTTGTGTGTCCAGGCGGCGACGGCGGGGCTGGGAATCGGCATGGCGTCGTTGCTGATGGTTCAGGACGAACTCGACGGGGGACAACTGATCGCGCCGTTCGGGTTTATTCAGGATGGCTCGAGCTATTGCCTGCTGTCGCCCAGACCGTTCAGCGAAAACGCCAGTTGCATGGCGTTCAAGGCGTGGCTGACGGCACAGATGAGCCTGTGCACCCAGCCCTTGCTGGCTCGGCTCGATAGCGCCGACTAGCTACGGCGTTAGGGTTGCAGCGGCGGCCCCGCGCCGGCTACCAGCACTTGCTTGTGCGTACCCTCAGCCATATCCACGTCCTCGTCGATCAAACGCTAACGCCAATCCATTTGGCCATGCAGTCAGGCGATATACCCTCCAATACCATCCCACAAGAGTTTCACCGCGGTGACCACCAGCAGGGCATAGCAGGCTCGATACATCTGCCGTTGCTCCAGCCGTTCGTGCAGCCGCCAGCCCAGCCAGACGCCGCTGGGGACGGCCAGCAGGCAGATCGCCGCAAGACTCAACACGTTGCCCGTCGGTTTCGCCAGCAACAGCCAGGGCAACGCCTTGAGTAGATTGCCAACGGTGAAGAACAGGCTGGTCGTGCCGGCGTAGAGCTGCTTGCTCAAGCCCAACGGCAGCAGGTAAATCGCCAGGGGTGGCCCGCCGGAATGCGCGACCATTGTGGTAATGCCGGAGGTCAGGCCCGCCGCCAGCGCTTTGCGCGAGGAACGCGGCTGTACCCGGATTTCGCCGCCGGATCTGAACCACAGACCGACGAAGACCAGCGTGATCACCGCCATCACAATGGCGACCGCGCGGTGATCCAGCAGGCGAAACACCAGGTAGCCGATTCCGATTCCGCTGATTAACCCGGGCAACAGCAATTGCAGATCGGGTCGGGACCAGGTGGACGGTTTCCAGTAACGCAGACCGAACAGGTCCATGGCGATGAACAGGGGCGCGAGCAGGCCACCCGCTGTGATCGGATCCATCACCAGGGACAGCAACGGAATGCCGATGATGGCAAATCCACCGCCGAACGCGCCCTTCATGAAGCAGATCAGAAACACCCCGGCGAAGGTGACCAGGACGGTGACAGGGGTCAGTTCCACAGCGCTGCCTGCCTGGTGCTTCTGCGCACTGGTTGAGGTTGCGTCTGGGCAAAGCATTCGAAATGGTACATAGGGATTTCCTTCGGGCGGCGGGCATAGCAATAATCTCGAGCATCACCTGACTAAGAAAAAGTACCAGTTTCGAGGTTTTTCCATGGACCAGTTGTCAACACGGGCGAAGGCACCCCAGCGTGGCGCAGAACGGCGGATCTATGCCCGGCTGCGCGCGCAGATAGAGGATCGAACCCTCGCACCGGGCGCGGCGCTGCTGTCGACGCGGGCGCTGGCCGTGGAGCTTGGTGTGTCGCGCACCACCGTGACGGCGGTCTACGAACAACTGGCCGCCGAGGGGTTTATCACCACGGCCAAGGGCAAGACGGCGCGGGTGGCCGACGGTATGAATACCTTGCCCCCGACGCTCGACAAACCCTTGGCTCGCCACCAGGAACCGCCACTGTCGCTATACGGTCAGCGAGTCGCCGCCCTGCAGTCCTACAGCATGGCTACGCCCGGTGCGCGTATCGATTTCAGGTATGGCGCGGTGGACTCACGGGATTTTCCGGCGCTGGACTGGCAGCGCGCCTACCGCACCGAGCTGCTCAAGCGTCCGGACGGCGAACCTGCGGCAGAAGCGCGCCTGCGCAGCGCCTTGCAAGGTTATTTGCGGCGCGCCAGGGGGCTGGCATGTGATGTCGAGCAAATAGTCATCGTGCAAGGATCGCAGCAGGGTGTGGATCTGTGCGCCCGGCTGCTGCTCGATCCGGGCGATGCATTTGTCTTCGAGGACCCCGGTTACCGCATGGCTCGCTACAGCTTCGAGTCCGTCGGCGCGCATGCGCTGCCGATTGCGGTGGACGAAGGTGGCCTGGACACCGGCCAGTTACCCAACGACGAACGTGTGCGACTGGCCTATGTGACGCCGTCGCATCAATTTCCCATGGGCTCGGTGTTGTCCGTCACACGTCGACTGGAGCTGCTGGAATGGGCAAATGAACACCACGCGTGGATTATCGAGGACGACTACGGCGGTGAATTTCGTTATGGCCAGCGCCCTATCGATGCGCTGCGGTCAATCGATGCAAACGAACGGGTCATCTACGCCGGCACCGTCTCCAAGGCCCTGACGCCCCGGCTGCGGCTGGGTTATCTGGTGTTGCCCCATGCACTGGTTCATGTCTTCAACCAGGCCAAACGCCTCTCTGACCGACAATCGCCACGCTGGGAGCACAGCGTCCTGGCGACGTTGATCGACAGTGGCATCTACGAGCGCCATGTTCGCCGGTTGCGCCGGGCCAATGAGCGACGACGCAAAGCATTGATCGAAGCCATCGACCGGCATCTGCCGGGACAGGCGCAATTGCTCGGCATGGCGGCGGGCCTGCATGGCGTGTTGTTGCTGCCGACACTTCGCGCGCAGGCAGAGCCGGCCTTGCAGGCTGCCGCGCTGGAACAGGGAGTCGGGGTTTATCCACTCACGCCGTTATTTGCCGAGTCCGTACCGGCCACGGGGGAGCGCCCGGCAGCGCTGATCCTCGGTTACGCGGGGCTGACCGTGGAGGCGATCGAGCAAGGCATTGGCATTCTGGCGCAAGTGATTCGACGGTATCGCTGACATGCTGTCGCGTCAGGTCGGCCGCGTGGGGGATCGACATTCATTGCCTTTGCCGCAGCCTTCCTGATCCTGCGCCAGCAGCTGGCACAGGGCAGGGCGCGGCGCAGTGCCCGCGCGCGAACGGTGACGGGCACTGCGGGTACAGCTTCTCAGTCCAGATCGGCTGCCTCGTGCCGCTCCGGCACCTGGCTCGCCTCATCGCCCCAGGTGCGGTTGACCCGTTGCCCGCGAATGACGGCGGGGCGTTGCGCGATGGTTTCGGCCCAGCGCTGCAGGTGGGTGTACTCCTCGGCCGCCAGAAACTCCGCCGCCGCATAGACGTTATTGCGCACCAGTTGCCCGTACCACGGCCACACCGCGATGTCGGCGATGGTGTAGCTGTCGCCGGCCAGGTAGGGGCTCTCCGCTAGGCGGCGATCCAGCACATCGAGTTGGCGCTTGGCTTCCATGGTGAAGCGGTTGATCGGGTATTCCATTTTTTCCGGCGCATACGCATAGAAATGCCCGAAACCGCCGCCCAGGTAAGGTGCCGCGCCCATTTGCCAGAACAGCCAGTTGAGGGTTTCGGTGCGTCCCGCCGGATCGTCCGGCAGGAAGGCGCCGAATTTCTGCGCCAGATACAGCAGAATCGAGCCCGATTCGAACACCCGGATCGGCGGTGCCACGCTGTGGTCGAGCAGGGCAGGGATCTTCGAGTTCGGATTGATCTGGACAAAGCCGCTGGAGAATTGATCGCCTTCGCCGATGCGGATCAGCCACGCATCGTATTCGGCACCCGCGTGCCCCAGTGCCAGCAATTCCTCGAGCAGAATCGTGACCTTGACGCCGTTGGGCGTGGCCAGAGAATAGAGCTGTAACGGATGCTTGCCGACGGGCAGGGCTTTTTCGTGGGTCGGCCCGGCCGTAGGGCGGTTGATATTGGCGAACTGACCGCCGGACGGCGCTTCGTGTTTCCAGACTTTGGGCGGAACGTAGGGCGCTTTGCTCATGAAACGGACCTCATCGTTTGCGGGCTGAGATTGGATAGAGCCGTTTGGGCTGTGGCAGACAGCACACCACAGAACGTGCGTGCAATGCCACTGGCGCCTGGCGCGCGGCACGCGCGCGAACGGCTGCGAATCCAGCGGAAAACCCTGATGGCCAAATGCCGCGGGAAGCGATAATCTCTTTCGCGTCCGGTGTAAGGAAGCGCCCCCATGCTGATCATTCGCAGTGAACAGATGCAGGCAATGACGCAGGTCTGGAGCGATCGCCTCGAGCAGACCTTGAAGGATCATGTGCAAGAATTTTTCCCGCTGAGCGCGCAAGAGGCTGCGGTCCTGATACCCGCGGCCCGGGCCAAGGCCGCCTCGTATGACTTGTACAACGAGCGCGACTTGCACCGTTTCGTCAACGTGTGCGCAGAAGAGGGCATCGATTTCGACCTCAAACCGGAAAACGCCTGGATGCGCACGATGCTGCTCGATCCGGCGG
Organism: Pseudomonas sp. efr-133-TYG-5; assembly: GCF_030209175.1. Classification (GTDB taxonomy): domain Bacteria; phylum Pseudomonadota; class Gammaproteobacteria; order Pseudomonadales; family Pseudomonadaceae; genus Aquipseudomonas. The sequence goes on from NZ_JARVSM010000001.1 coordinate 507,859, forward strand.
TTTCCAGCCCCTCGCAGCGCCTGGAACTGCTGACTTCGACCCGCGAGCATCAAGCCCGGGTGCAGGCCGACAACGCCAGCCTCGCTGCGCCGCAGTGGCTGCGATGATCAGCGCCGCTGAAGCGGCCGCCGCCGCCCGATCGCTATCCGCCTCGCCGGTCAGCGCTTGTCAGAACAGGTTTGCCGTGGAAGTCCTGATGTTGGGGGAGGACGCTGCACCGGTAGCCGGGGTGGCCCTGGAATTGCGCCAGGGCAATGCTTGCCTGCGCAGCCGCACCAGCGCAGAAGGCGTGGCCCGTTTTGACGGCCTGGATGCCAGCACTTACACCCTCTGCCCCTGCGAACTGGATCTTGATGCCTGGACGCTGGAAGCCGAGCAGTCGCTGTCCGAGGATCAGGCTCGAAGTGCCGGCAAGGCCAACTGGGCGGCGGCCGCCGACGAAGACATCCGCGGCGGGACGCTGCACACGGCGGCGGCCGACGACTCGGTGGATCGCCTGGCGCTGGCCCATGGCCTGTTTCCCGCAACCGTGTGGCAACACCCGCGCAATGACGCACTGCGCAAAGTGCGCCAGAGCCGCAACGTCCTGGCTCAGGGCGACGTGCTGTTTATCCCCGCAATCCGCCGCAAGACCATCGCGGTACAGCCCAAGGTGCGCTACATCCTCAAGCGACATGGCGTGCCCTCGCGCCTGCGCCTGCGCCTGCTGGATGACTTCCAGCCGCTGGCAGACCTGGCCTGGACCTTGGCAGTGCCGGGCGAGGCCTCCGTGCAGGGCCGCACCGACGCTGACGGCGTGCTGCAAGCCTGGGTCAGCGCGGCGGCATCCTCGGCGGTGCTGTCGTACATTGCCAACGGCGCCCTGCGCGAACTGAACATCAGCCTCGGCGCCTTGCTGCCCGGGCGCGTTGCCGGTGGCTGGCGCCAGCGTTTACGCAACCTGGGGTTCGCCTGCGATGCCGAAGACCGGCAACCGCTGTCGGCGGCAGACCAACGTGCCATCGGGCGCTTTCAGGAATATTGGGGGTTGCCGGTCACAGGCACCGCCGACGCGATCACCATCGAAAAAATCCGCAGCGTGCATGACGGCCGTCAGGCGGCCCCTCCGGCACATGGCAAATACGCTTCAGGGAGTTGAGCGTCATGGCGAGCCTGTTGACCCTCGAGCAGTTGCTCAAAAATCGCAAGGACAAACTTCAGGCCGTGTGCTTGAAACAGGCCAACGCCGCCACATCCACGGTGCAGGGGTCGATGTCGGATGAAAGCGACCATACGGTCACGGTCAACACCCCGCCGGCACCGGCGATTCTCAGCATCGTCTCGTGGAACGTGCAGACCTTCGAAGCCGGCAAGAGTCTGTCCAGCCCGTTTGCCAACGTGATCATCAGTCGCATCCTCGAAGACCTGGCAGTGGATGTCTGCGTGTTGCTGGAAACCCGCGCCGAGTCTTACGTCAACATGAATGCCATCGAAGGCAAGCATGTCGGCCAGGGAGGCTGGAAGGCCGTCGCCGATGAGGCCGAGCTGGATGCCGACTCGGACGAAGATGAAGAAAGCGAAGACGAAGACGACGTTGCGGATGCGGCCCAATACGATGTGCCGGACGACAACAGCATGGACGTGTCGTACTCGACCCCCCTGGATGACGTCGACGACCAGGATACGAGCCCCGATGACGGCACTCCCGGGCCGGACGGTGGCGAACCGTTGCGCTACCTGCAGTTGGTCAGCGAAATGACCGGCAAGCGCTGGATGCCGCCCACGAGAATCTACGTCTATCACCCGCGTTGGGTGGAGCGCGCCAAGCTGGGGCGCGACTACGCAGCCTTCTGCGAGCTGTGGACAAAGCTTTGCGAGGTAACCGCCAAGAACACCAAGGATGTCGCAACCTGCCTGGCAAGCGCGGCCCGCGCTGCCAAGAAGCTCGATGGCAAGAAAGCGATCATGAAGTTCGTGGCAGATCACAAAGGCGCGTACAAGGGCCGGAAGAAATTCAGCGAAAAGAACGCCAAGGCCATCCTGCGCATGTACGTGGCCTACGCCGCAGACCCCAAGCGCTTCGACCCGGTCAAGACAGCCACAGATGCCGAGAAAAACTTCTGCACCGCGTACTCGGCGTTTCCCAAGTGGCTCACACGCTGGGCAGTGAACGGCAAAGTGGCGACCGACCTCTGGAAGCAAAGACTGCTGTCGGAAGATTGCACGCTGATTCGTCTTTACTACGAGGGGTTTTACCTCGACGACAACTTCAACGAGGTCCAGCAGAAAAACTGGGACGACTTGAAGAAACTTGCTACGGATGACAGTTGGCGCTACGTCCTGCGCATAAAACGCTGTCCGGGCTGCAAGCAACCGTTGGGCACCGGCGCCTGCGATCAGGTCATCCACGGCACATTGACCTGCCAGGAAATGGGCCCCCTGTTGCCCAGCCTGAACAACCTGCGCGGGTGCATCAACGAAATCACGTTCTATCGTGGCAGTGCCCAGGAAAGCTATTCGCTGCTGGTCCGCCAGAGCACAACGATTTTCGCGCCGTCACAGGACGGTGTCTGGCTCAACGGCAAGCGTGCGCAGATGTCCTGGTTTCAGGCCGGGCTGCTGATGCATGCACCGGCCTCCCAAGCGGATTCGATCAAGCAGAAAAGCGGCAACGTGCTCGGTTATCAGGACGGCAAGACGAAATTCTATGGACGCTGTCCGTACAAGGCGCCCATCGACGTGTGGCTGTTCGATGCGCAGGCGAAGACGCGGCTGGCGCTGGTCACGTTCCACGGCCCCTATGGTGCCGACACGATCGAGGGCGTGCAGGCACGGGCGGCTTCGATGGATGAATTGATGAAAGCGGACGTCGGCGCGGGTGTCGCGCTGGCCGACACCGAGCATGCCCTGGTCATGGGCGACTTCAACCTCGACTGGCAAGGCGTACAGGCGAACGGCAAGAAGCAGCAGGCGGCGGAGCAACTCTATCAACGGTTCAAAGGACAGGGCTTCGAACCCCTGGTCGACGCATGCACCGCCACCTCGCTCAAGAGCATTTACGACAAGGCCGCGGCCTGGAGGAAAATCCCTCCGAGCAGCACGTCGAATTTCACCAGCAGCGCCTACGACAACATGTTCCTCAAAGGCCAGGTGCTGCATGAGCAGACGGCCAACGCGGCGGTGATCGATGTCATTGCATGGATCGAAGCGCACATCGACGAATTCAAGCTCGGGCCGGAGCACGAACCGCCCGCGAATTTCGACAGTCTGCCTGCCAAGAACCGGGCCTTCTACATCTACCATAAGTACGTCAGCGACCACTTGCCGATCATTTACGATCTGGTGGTGCAAGGCATGCCGGACGACTCGAAAGCGGCGCAGGATGCGAAAAGGCTTCTACAAACGTTGAAAGAGGAGGCTGCACGCCGCCAGAATTTCAAGTTCGATTATGTGATGAGCTACGAGGCTCTGCTCGATATCGAACCGGCACCGGACGAGGCCCATGACTATACGAAGAAGGCAGAAGGGCAGGCCCTGCGGGGCGTGATCGTCGGCGATATAGACACCCATCTGGAGAAACGCCTGATGATTCGCAGCGAGCCCATCAACGGCCAGGTGATATGGCTTTGCGTGCAGTTGACCCGTAACGGGAAACCGGCGCAGGGCCTGTTTCTCAAGCGTTTTCTCGAACTGCATCCCCCCGGGATGCGGGTGCGGGTCGAAGTGCTCAACCCGGTCCCGCTGAAGTGAGCCGCCCTCAGCGCCAACTCCACGATGCCCCGACATACATCGCCATGCCTTCACCCGGCGTCGAACGCGCCGCGTCCTGACCCTTGTCGTCATAGCCGGGGGTGACGGTTGCCGCGTAGCGCTGGTCGGTCAGGTTGCGCAGGTCCAGCCAGGTCTGCCAGTCGCCCTTGGGCGCGTTGTAGCCCAGGGTGGCGCCGAAGGTGGCGTAAGGGTCGGCGTAGTAGCTATTGGCGTAATCCACGGCGACTTTGGATGACAGTTGCGTGTTCAGCGCCGCAAAGAACCCCTGCGGCCAGTCGTAGCGCAGTTCGCCCTGGTAGTAATGCATCGGCAGCCCGGGCAGGCGGTTGTCGCCGAAGCGCTCGTCATCGCGGTAATGGAAGTCGCTGAAGGTATAGGCCTGGCGCAGGCTCAACCGGCCGCCATCGTTGGCCGACCACAATGGGCTGTGCAGGCTGGCTTCCACGCCCTGGTGCACGGTCGGGCTGGCATTGAGCTCGTACGGCGTGGTGGCGTTGGCGTCCGGCAGCACCGAAAGCAATTCGTGGCGCACTTGCGCGTAGTACCAGGCCAGGCTCCATGCGCCCAGTCTGCTGTCGCCACGACCGCCGAGTTCGAGGGTGGTCGCCGTCTGGTTTTGCAGTTTGATCGGATCGCTTTGGGTGCCCGTTGCCGGGCCATTGCCGGCGGGGAAGCGGATGTTCGAGCTGTAGATCAGCGACCACGGGTGCGGCGCTTCCACCGAACGGCTGAGGTTGCCGAACAACTGCAGGTCGGGTGTCAGCTGATAGCGCAGGCCCAGGCGCGGCGCGTAATCCCAATCGCCGAGGCTGGTCTTGCCGCCGCTTTGCGGGTAGGTGACAGCGCTTTCGCGACGGGTGTAGATGGCGGCGAGGCCGGTGGTCAGCCACAGGTCATCGGCGATTTCCAGGTCATTGCCGACATGCAGGACGCTGTCCGAGCCCTGATAGGTGAAGTTGCGCATGTGCGTGCCCGGCGCGTAGCCGGCGGTGTTGCCGGTCGGGATGCGCACCAGTTCGCTGGCACCGTCATTCGGCAGGTGCTTGGTCACGCGCAGGCCGACCGTGCTGTTGCTCTCGCGGCCCCAGAGCGTATCGCGGCGCTTGTAATCGAAGGTGCCGCTGACGTCGGTGTAGGCGACTCTGAGGCGGTTCGGCCCTTCGCGCAGGTCCATCGGGTAATCGTGGTAGACCAGGCCGGTCTGGATACTCGAATCGTCATCGATGTAATAGGTGGTCTTGTTGCCGAAAAAGATGCTGCCCGGTTGTTTGCGGCTGTCGTCGCGTGACACGTAGGCCGGGTTGGCCGCGCGCGGATCGTGCTCGATGGAATGTTTGCTGACTCGCCCGGCGAGATCGTTGTCGGTCTCGCGATAACGCAAGTAGAAGCGCGTTTCCAGGTTCGGATTGAAGCGGTAGCCGACGTTGGCGATCACGCCCTGGCTCTGGCTGGCGGTGTGATCCTGATAGCCGTCGGCATTGGCATCGGTCAGCGACAGGTAGTAGTCGAAGTCGCCCAGCACCTGCCCGGAGCTGACCTGACGCTGCTGATAACCATGGCTGCCGAGCGCATAGCGCACTTGCAGCTTCGGCGCGTCGTAGCCGGTGTGACTGACGTAATCGATGGCGCCGCCCAGGGCCAGGGCCCCACGGTCTAAGCCGTTGGCGCCACGCAGGACTTCGACGTGATCGAGCCACAGCGGCTCCAGCAGTTCATAGGGCGTGCCGCCCGGGCCGGTCAGCGGCAGGCCGTCGAGCAAGGTGTACAGCCCCGATGCGTGGGCACCGGGCGCGCGGTTGATCCCCGAGCCACGGATCGAAATCTTCACCCCCTCGTTACCCGCCGACTGCGCATAGACCCCGGGCTGATAGGCGAGCACGTCCTGATTGCTGGCCACACGGCCCTGCAACGGCTGGCGCATGTCCACCACATTGCTGCCACCGGGCACCTGCGCCAGGCGATTCTCGGCATCCGCGACAGGCGCGTCCTCGGCACTGCGTGCATCGGCTTGAATCAGTACCTGCCCCAGCTCCAGGCCTTGAGACTCGGCCATCGCCGGACAGGCCAGCGCGAGCCCGAGGAATGCGGTGGGCAGGGATTTGGGCGACGGCATCGAGAAAAACTCCAGACAGACAGGAACGGGCAGTGAACAGTGCGACGCTGGAAAGAACGCGGGGAACACATGGCCAATCGGCTTTTTTAAACGCCCGTGGCGGCTGATGCGCAGCGCCCCATCCGGATGTGTTCCGGGCGGGCGCTGTTCGCCGTCACACTACGCTGGAAGGACAGACGTCGCAGGCTGCTTCTGCGCTGTCTGCCGGATGATTTCGCCAAACGCCCGGACCAGCGGACTGCGCTCGTGCTTGCGCGTCAGTAGCAGCAACGGCGCGCTGGCCTCGGGTTCGGCCAGGGGGCGGTAGGTGACGCCGTGTTTTGCCAGTACCTGGGTGCATTGCGGCACGACAGCGACGCCACGGCCAGCGGCGACCAGCGCGATGATCGAGGTGATCTGCTTGCCCTTGGGGCCGGGCAGGGGCGTCAGGGCGTGGCGCCGGTACAAGGCGTCGATGATCTGGTTCAGCCCGGAACCGTAATCGGTGGGGAAGGCGATCAGCGGGTAGGCGCTCAGCTCGGCGAGAGTCAGCTGTGCCTGCCGGGCCAGCGGGCTGTCGCTGGCGATGGCGGCGATCAGCGGCTCGTTGTCCAGGCAGGTCGCTTCGATCTCGCTGGCTTCGGCGGGCGGAGGCATGCGGCTCAGACCGATGTCCAGGCGTCCGTCGATCAACTGCGCGAATTGCTGGCTGGACGCGCCTTCCTCGATGTTCAGTTGCACCTGCGGATGCGCCGAACAGAACGTCTGGATGGCCGCGCTGAAGATGTCCGACAGGGCGATCGAACTGGCGTAACCCAGCGCGAGATTGCCCACCGCGCCCGTCGCCAGTTGACGCGAGACATTCGCGGCGAGCTCGACCTGCTCCAGCACCGAACGGGCGTAAGGCAAGAAGTGTTGGCCTGCGGTGGTGAGCGTGACGCTGCGACTGCTGCGGTCGAACAGACGAAACCCCAACTGTGTCTCGAGCGCGGAAATCTGCCGGGTCAGCGGCGGCTGGGACATGTACAGGCGCGTGGCAGCGCGGCCAAAGTGCAACTCGTCACTGACGACCAGGAAACAGCGCAGGCGGCGGAGGTCGATCATCGTCATCCTTGAGGTATCAATCGGTCGGAAATCGGTATTGGCTGGTTTCGCCCGCCCATCTTATAAAACTGTTTGAAAATATTACGAATTATCTTGGGAATCACTGCGTGGGTCGTCCTCGAGTTGCCCTGTTTCTGGCGGGCTGCGCCGCTTTCATCAACCTTTATGCGACGCAGGGGCTGCTGAGTGAATTGGCCGCGACCTTTGCCATTTCGCCCCGCCAGGCCAGTTGGAGCATTACGGTGACGACGCTGGCCGTGGCGCTCACCGCGCCATTTGTCAGCCGCCTGAGCGGGCGGGCAGAGCAGCACCGGGTGATTGCGCTGGCGGCCATCCTGTTGGCGCTGCCGGCGCTGATGGCGGCCGGCGCGAACAGCTTCGGTGAGCTGCTGCTGTGGCGCGCGGGGCAGGGCGTGCTGATTCCGCTGGTGTTCGCCACCAGCGTCGCCTACATCGGCGTGCGCTGGAGCGGCCCAGCCGTGACGGAAATGACCAGCGTGTACATCGCCGGCACGGTGCTGGGCGGGTTCAGCGGACGCTTCCTCACTGGCCTGCTCACCGAGTTAGCTGACTGGCGCCTGGCCCTGGCGGTACTGGCCGGGCTGAACCTGATGATCGGCCTGGGGATTTACCTGCTGCTGCCGCGCAACCCTCGATTGCGCGCAACAACAGCCGCCGATCACCAGGCAAGGCGCAGCGAGTTGCTGAGCAAACCGTTGCTCGCCACCTACGCCGTGGGTTTCTGCGTGCTGTTCGCGCAAGTGGCGATGTTTACCTACGTCGGCCTGCACCTGAGCCAGGCGCCGTTTTTCCTCGGTACGGCGGCGCTCGGAGCGATTTATGCGGTGTTTCTGCTGGCGTTGGTGGTGGTGCCGGTCGCGGGGCGACTGGGCAAGGCCCGGCCGCGCCACCAATGGGTGACTGTCGCGGTGTGGCTCGGCGTCAGCGGCTCGCTGCTGAGCCTGGCGCCCTCGCTGTGGCTGGTCGTGCTCGGTCTGGCGCTGAGCTGCACCGGGGTGTTTCTCGCCCAAGCCGCCGCCAACGCCTTCATCACCGCCCATGCCCGGCACAACAAGGCCGGCGCCGTGGGCCTGTACCTGAGCGCCTACTACCTGGGCGGCAGTGGCGGGGCTTTCTTCCCCGGCCTGCTGTGGGCGCAATGGGGCTGGCCCGCCTGCATCGCCCTGATCGTGCTGCTGCAATTGCTGCCGCTGTTGCTGGTGCAGCGCGGCTGGAAAACCACCCCTCAACCGAACTGACTCGCCGAGACGAATGGAATGCCCACCCCTGCACACAATGGATTGCCAATGAACACTCTGCGCGAAAGCCTTATCCCGATTCCCGTGGCCGCACTGGGCGCCTGGCTTGGTTACCTGAGCGGGCTGCCGCTCGGTGAATTGATCGGTGCCATCTGCCTGGTCACCGCACTGAGCAAGCTCGGCGTGCGCATGCGCATGCCCTATCCGTTCGTGGCCACCGTGCAATTGCTGCTCGGCATCAGCGTCGGCGCCATCGTCAGCGCCTCGATGATCGCGCAACTGAGTGACCTGAGTATCGTTGTCGGCCTGCTGATCTGCATGACCACGCAGGTCCTGGTCGGCTACAACTGGCTGCGGCGCATGGAGCGCTGGGGGCACATCGAAAGCCTGCTCGGCTCGATTCCCGGCGCGATGGCGGCGGTAATGACGGTATCGGGGGAGGAGGGGCCGGCCTCCGGGCGCATTGCCTTCGTGCACATTGTGCGTCTGCTGGCGCTGTTGCTGGTGGTGACGCTCATTGCCGGCGGGCACGCCGACAGTGCGCCGCCGACGCTCGGCACGTGGCTCGATTACCTCGGGGTGATTCCCCCGGCCATCGCAGCGGCGCTCAGCGGTTATCTGCTGGAACGCTTCGCTGTGCCGGCGCCCTACATGCTGACCGGGCTGATCTTTACCGCGGCGATCAATGTCGGGCTCCCGCAGTTCCAGCTGCATGTTCCCGAGCCACTGGCAATCGTCGCGCTGATCCTGCTCGGCGGCCTGATCGGCATTCGCCTCAAGGACATTACCCTCCGGGATTTGCTGCGATACATCCGCGCCGGACTGGTCGTCACCGCCCTGACGTTCTGCACCACGTTGCTGGTGGCTTTCACTTTCAGCCAGATGACCGGCAAGCCGTTCCTGGCGCTGTTCATGTCGTGGGTGCCGGGCGGCGTCGAGGTGATGACCGCCGCCGCGTTGCTGCTCAAGCTCGACCCGGCCTTCGTCATGCTCAATCACGTGGTACGCATGTCGATCATCCATTTCGCACCGGTGTTTCTGCCCAAGCGGCTGCTGCAAAGTGCGCAGCCTGAGCACTAGCGCAGCTGCAGTCGGGCGGGCGCGCGGCACAGCGTTGATCGCCCATTCAGCCGCCGGTACAGACTTGCGGCTGAAAATCCGGATAATGGCGGCCAATCTGTTCAGCTCGCTATTCTGGTAATCCGCATGGAAATCAAGGTCAACTTTCTCGACAACCTTCGACTTGAGGCCAAGTTCGACGACTTCACGGTGATCGCCGATCAACCGATCCGCTACAAAGGCGACGGTTCGGCCCCGGGTCCGTTCGATTACTTCCTGGCTTCGTCGGCGTTGTGTGCGGCGTACTTTGTGAAGTTGTACTGCGAAACCCGCAACATTCCGACCGAGAATATTCGCCTGTCGCAGAACAACATTGTCGACCCGGAAAACCGCTACAAGCAGATTTTCAAGATCCAGGTCGAGCTGCCGGCGGACATTTCCGCCAAGGACCGCCAGGGCATCCTGCGTTCCATCGACCGCTGCACCGTGAAGAAAGTGGTGCAGACCGGCCCGGATTTCGTCATCGAGGAAGTCGACAACCTCGACGCCGACGCGCAGGCCTTGCTGATGCTCAACGCCGATGCCCAGGCGAGCACTTACATCGCCGGCAAGGATCTGCCGCTGGAGCAGACCATCGCCAACATGTCGGGGATCCTTGCCGAGCTGGGCATGAAGATCGAGATCGCCTCGTGGCGCAATATCGTGCCTAACGTCTGGTCGCTGCACATCCGCGATGCGCATTCGCCGATGTGCTTCACCAACGGCAAGGGTGCGACCAAGGAGAGTGCGCTGGCCTCGGCGCTGGGCGAGTTCATCGAGCGGCTGAACTGCAACTTCTTCTACAACGACCAGTTCTGGGGCGAAGACATCGCCAACGCAGCGTTCGTGCATTACCCGAACGAGCGCTGGTTCAAACCGGGGCCGAACGATGCGCTGCCGGCAGAAATCCTCGACGAATACTGCCTGGAAATCTTCAACCCGGACGGCGAGCTGCGCGGCTCGCACCTGTACGACACCAACTCCGGCAACACCCAGCGTGGCATTTGCGCGCTGCCGTTCGTACGGCAGTCGGACGGCGAGGTGGTGTACTTCCCGTCGAACCTGATCGAAAACCTCTACCTGAGCAACGGCATGAGCGCCGGCAACACCCTGGCCGAGGCGCAGGTGCAGTGCCTGTCGGAGATCTTCGAGCGCGCGGTCAAGCGTGAAATCCTCGAGGGCGAAATGGCCCTGCCGGATGTGCCGCAGGAGGTGCTGGCGAAATACCCGAGCATTCTCGCCGGAATCCAGGGCCTGGAAGAGCAGGGCTTCCCCGTGCTGGTCAAGGATGCGTCGCTGGGCGGCGAATTCCCGGTGATGTGCGTGACCCTGATGAACCCGCGCACCGGTGGCGTGTTCGCCTCGTTCGGCGCGCACCCGAGTTTCGAAGTGGCGCTGGAACGCAGCCTCACCGAACTGCTCCAGGGCCGCAGCTTCGAAGGCCTCAACGACCTGCCGCAACCGACCTTCGAAGGCCACGCGGTGACCGAACCGAACAACTTCGTCGAGCACTTTATCGACTCCAGCGGCGTGGTGTCGTGGCGCTTCTTCAGTGCCAAGGCTGACTTCGAGTTCGTCGAGTGGGATTTCACCAGCGCCGGCGAAAACGCCAACGCCGAGGAAGCCGCGACGCTGTTCGGCATTCTCGAAACGCTGGGCAAGGAAGTGTACATGGCGGTCTACGACGATCTGGGCGCCACGGCGTGCCGCATCCTCGTGCCGGACTACTCGGAAATCTACCCGGTCGACGACCTGATCTGGGACAACACCAACAAGGCCCTGCAATTCCGTGCCGACATCCTCAACCTGCACAACCTCAGCAAGGTCGGCCTGCGCACCCTGGCCAAGCGTCTGGAAGACAGCGAGCTGGATGACTACACCGACATCACCACGCTGATCGGCATCGAGTTCGACGACAACACCGCGTGGGGCCAGTTGACGATTCTCGAGCTGAAACTGCTGATCTACGTGGCTCTGCAGAAGTTCGAGCAAGCCAAGGATCTGGTGGAAGCCTTCCTGCAATACAACGACAACACCGTCGAGCGCGGGCTGTTCTACCAAGCGTTGAACGCGGTGCTGGAAGTGCAGCTCGACGACGATCTGGAGCTGGAAGACTACGAAGCCAACTTCCGCCGGATGTTCGGCAACGAGCGGATGGACGCGGTGATCGGTTCGGTGAATGGCAGCGTACGCTTCTACGGGCTGACGCCGACGAGCATGAAGCTCGAAGGCCTCGACCGCCATCAGCGACTGGTCGACAGCTACAAGAAACTGCATGCGGCACGGGCCAGAGCGGCCGGCCTGATCGGCTGATCGCCCGATGAAAAAAAAGCACCCTGCGGGGTGTTTTTTTATTTCCGCGCAAAGCGTACAGGGCTAATTGCTCAGTGAAATGACGGTGTCCAGCGCGTTGATCGGCACGTACAGCAAGGTGATGCCGGCGTAGGTTCGGCGCGATTTGGCCAGGAATGCGCCGATAGGCAGAACGATCATCACCAGGTCGAGGATTCCCCACAGCGCCAGTGGCGAGGCCTGGAACAGCGTGACGTTGACCACCAGCCCCAGCACCAGATAGGTCGACAACGACAGCAAGGCGTAACGACCATCCTGCTCGAAGTAGATGCGTAGACCGTTCTGCTCGTCTTCACTGCGACTGGGCAGCAACAGCGCAGACGAAACGAACAGCGACAAGGCCAACAGCACCAGCAGCAAAAACTCTGCAAACGAAAAGGTCGACTTGATGCTGGGCAACGAGTTGACCGCCCACCAGAAATCCAGCTGCGTGGCAAACAGCATGACGGCCCAGACCAGCGCGACCCAATCGGGAGCGGCCGTGCGGCGGATCCGGAATACGGTCAGCGCGCCGAGCAGCAGGCGGGTGACGGAAAGGCCCAGAATCATCGAGAGCACCGTGGCGACGATTGGGAAATTGCTCATGAACCCTCCATGGGCATTGGCGTTACGAAGAGCAGCGGCAGCTGTGATTCATGGAGTGGTCAGTTCGTCCGCGGCCGCCTCGGCGGGTGGATTTTCCCAGATCAGGCGTGGATCGAAACTCATGGCCGACAGCATGGTGAAGACCACCACCAGGCCGAAGAACAGGATGCCCGGCCGCGGCTCGATATCACCCAGCGCCTGGAATTTCACCAGTGCGGCCACCAGCGCCACCACCAGCACGTCGAGCATCGACCAGTAACCGATCACTTCGACAAACCGATAAAGCTTCGAGCGCTCCTTGCGCGCCCAGTGACTGCCGCGCTGGACGGTTATCAGCAGCAGGGTGAGGGCGACGAACTTGATCCCCGGCACGGCGATACTGGCGATGAAGATGATCAGGGCGATGTCCCAGGCGCCATGCTCCCAGAACTCCAGGACCCCGCTCATGATGGTGCTGTCGGCGCCATTGCCGAGCATCGTCGTGTTCATCACCGGCAGCAGGTTGGCCGGCACATAGAACGCCAGCGCGGCGAACATATAGGCCCAGGTGCGTGCCAGTGAGTTGGTCTTGCGCCGGTGCAGCGGGGCGTCGCAACGCGGGCAGTGGTGCGGCTCGCCAGTCATGTCGCACGCCAGCCCGCAGCTGTGACACAGGCACAGGTTGAGTTCTGCGGCCGTCGGTGGGCGTTTCACAGGATATTCCAGAGGTCGCGGATGTCGCGGCCAGCGATGCGGATCATCAGCAGGCTCAGCGCCGCCAGGGCAAACAGGCCGATACCGGGCAGCACATCGAGCATTCCCGCCAGTTTGAACACCGCCACCATCGCGCCGAGCAGACACACTTCGAGCATGCTCCACGGCCGCAACGTTTCAAGCCAGCGCATGGCGACCTTGAAACCGGGCGAGCGGCGGGAGGTGAGGGCGAAGCACAAGACCCAGATCAGCAGCACCAACTGGAACGCCGGGGCGATGATGATCGAGATGGCCGCGACCATGGCCATGAATGTGATCGGCCCCTGACTCAGGGCCAACACTGAATCCCACAGCGTCGCACTGTTCTTCAGGCCTTTGAGGCTGATGCTCATCACCGGATAGAAATTGGCGAACAGCCATAGCATCGCTGCCGTCAAGGTCAGCGCCAGACGTTGCTCCACCGTCAGGCTGCTGTAGCGTTCCAGCACGCCACCGCAACGTGCGCACAGGGTCTTCTGGTGTTTGGCGAGCGGCGTTTTTTCATACACGCAGTCGCAGTGCTCGCAAATGATCAGGTTTTGGTGGTTGACCATGGGCAGGCTCGCTGGACGCGGGAAAGGAGAGGCATCAGGAAAAGAATAGAAGTGCCTGAGTGATCGGCAACTTTTTATTGCCGTTGGCTGCGATGCCTGGGACAAGGGCGAAGGAGGGGAGACGTGCAGCCGCTCTGGCTCGCGGTTGAGCCAATGGAGAAGCCTGATGAAATGATCCGCAACATTTTGAAACATTCATCCGAAGAGCGGGGTCAACAGGATTCATTCCCTGCAAGAATCTCCCATGAAAACACCCCGACCGTCCGCACGCCTGGAACCGCTGAATCAACTGCGCAACTTCAAAATGGCGAGATCGGCGCACGCTTATGTTCGCGGCAGCACCGTGCAGTTCTACGAATGGCTGCACAGCCAATCAGGTCGACGCCTGCCCAGCGGGCCCGCCGTGTGGATCTGCGGCGATTGTCACGCTGGCAACCTCGGGCCGACCGGAGACCTGAAAGGCCGCATCGACATTCATATTCGTGACCTCGATCAGACCGTTATCGGCAATCCCGCGCACGATCTGGTTCGACTGGCGCTGTCGCTGGCTACCGCCGCACGCGGTTCGGATCTGCCTGGCGTGGCTACGGCGCGCATGCTGGAAGAAATGATGCGTGGCTACGAGCAAGCGTTCGAAGACGACGTTGACGAAGAACCGCCGAGACCCGCGCAAGTGAAAGCCGGCATGCGCAGCGCGGTACAACGAACCTGGAAACACCTGGCCCGCGAGCGTATCGAAAACACCAAGGCGACCATTCCGATCGGCAAGAATTTCTGGTCGCTGTCGCGGGAAGAACGCGCCGCGCTGAAGACACTGTGCGCAACGCAGGACATCCACACCCTGGTGACCTCGCTCAAGGGCCGTTCAAAGGATGACCGGGTGAAAATGCTCGATTCGGCGTACTGGGTGAAAGGTTGCAGCTCACTGGGCCTGAAACGCTACGCGATCTTGCTGGGTGTGGGCGACGGTGATGACCAGGAATATTGCCTGCTCGACATCAAGCAAGCCGTCGCCGCCGCCGCACCACGAGCCGCCCGCGCATCAATGCCACGCGACAACGGCAAACGCGTGGTCGAGGGTGCACGGTTTCTGTCACCGGGCCTGGGCAACCGGATGATCGCCACGCGCGTACTGGACCACGGATTCTTCGTCCGCGAGTTACTGCCGCAAGACATGAAACTGGAACTCGACCAACTCAGCCAACGCGACGCCATGCTGGCCGCCGGGTATCTGGCCAGAGTGGTGGGCATCGCGCATGCGCGCCAAATGGACATGGCCACGCGCGCATCGTGGATCAATGATCTGCAGGCATGCCGTTCGAAGACACTGGACGCACCGTCATGGCTGTGGTCGAGCGTGGTGCAGTTGGTGGGGAGTCATGAGCGCGGGTATCTGGAACATTGCCGGCGCTATGCGTTGCAGCATTGAAGGGATTGAGGCGACGAGGTTGCCAACGCTTGTGAGCGTTGGTGACTGATGGAGTGATTTGGCGAACGGTGGGGCTCACGTCTGCATACATCATTTAACATAATATACATTATGCGTACCGTTATATACGGAGCTGGGAGGCTTTGGCGGTCAGATTTAAAGCCTGGCGCTGCCTCCCGCTTTCAGCATGGCAATGCTGATCACTGCGTGCTTGAATGCCGCCCGACAAACGTTGCCTCACCAATTGATGGAGAAATTGCATGTGGCTTTGTACAGAATGGAAAATCGACTGGGACGCTGTAGCTGCTGTCGCAACGGCTGCTGCTGCAATCATCGCACTTATTATCTGGAGCTTTGACAAGGTTCAAAGAAAACGTGAACGGGCCGCAAGCGCGAAGCTCCTAGCTCAGATCATGACAACACCGGTTGGAGCTACCCAGATAGAAATCGCAAAATTCAGATGCTATGTGGTGCCTTCTGATAGCGACCAAACATACTTACTGGACGTGCTAAATGATGAAAACGCCCGAAAAGATTTGGCTGCTCAAGCGTCGCAAATCACCATCGATCTACCATCTCAATTCTTAGATAAAGCTGACATCTTCAGCGAGACAGTCAACAACAGGCTTGCGAATGCATTCTCACAAGTGAACCGTCTAAAAAAGATGTCGAGCCTCTTGGCTGATCTACCAGACTCGGCGTCAGAAGAAGAAATTTCCCAGCACCTTATGGCGGTTCTCAACCAAATCAAAGAGGCGGAACAAGCCACTGCAGAAGCTTTCCAAGCTCTTTTAGAGGCCGGAAAATCCTCTTAAGGTTTAGGTCTTCCCTACTCCACTCTAATAGCTAAATAATATAACTATGCTAAATAGCCATTTAGTTGAGTTATAAAAACCACCTTGCTCTCGATTATGAATTATCCGGCTGCTCAGCTATTTTTCTGGAGTAAATTTTTAACTAACTTGGCAATGGGCGCGAGTTGCGAGCCGGCGAAAATTGCGGTGATCTGTAGTACGTCCGCACCGACATTACTTAATGCACTTTGCCACCGACCCGACAGGGTTTCCAGTGCAAGCTCATAAATTTCCAGACCCTGATCAGTCAATTGCAGCGTAACCATGTGTCGATCTGGCCTCTCACGTTGGTACTGCACAAAGCCTGACTTCTGGAGTTTGTCGATCCTTAGTGCGACTTTAGATGACATGACACTCAAATGCTGACTACATTGCTCCGTGGTCAGCGTAGTGCCCTGCCCCAAGCTATCAAGAATTCGAAAGTCCATGAGTGTCAGGTTTTGGCTAGCTTCGGCCTCCTCTATCCGAAGACCTTCAGATAAAGCGTCCGTAACCTGGCCTGCGGTGCCCAGGTTCCGGGCGCCGCGCGTTCAACCGACGGCCATATGCTGCATGCGCCGCTTCAACGTTTCCGAAGGCAATTCGGCGAACTGTCGGCGGTACTGTTGGGCAAATCTGCCCAAGTGGACAAATCCGTAGTCAAGGGCCATTTCAGTAACGCTTCGCACATTGCAGTCCGGATCGGCAAGGCATGCCTGGATGCGTGTCAGCTTCTGCTCGCGGATGAACCGTTGCGGTGTGGTGTGCATGTGTCTTTCAAACAAGGCATACAACGAACGCACACTCAGTTGCGCCTGATCCGCAAGGCTTTGTACGCTGATGTCTTGCTGCAGGTTACGACGGATGTAATCCACTATCCGCTCGAACGTGCTGTTGGTGCACGCCAGATGCTCACGCCTCACGTTATTGCACATCAGGGTCAACATCTTACTGGCGACGATCTGCGCATAGTGCTCCTGGACACGGGCCAATGCGGCGCCGTCCTCGGCTTCAGTACAGACGGTGGCCATCAAGGGCACAAAAGCCTGCAATTGATCCAGCGAATAACGTTGTTGGAGAAAACGGATGCCTTCGCGCGGGTACAGCCAGCGCTGCTCCTCGCAGATCGACTCGAGCAATTGTGCAGGCACTTTGAGGATGAATTTCTCGCAGTCGTGAGAGTACGTGAGGTCAACCGGATCGTCGGGGTTGATGAGCAGCAACTCACCCGGCACAAGATGATGCACGCCGGCGGGTCCCCGCCAGAGGCAGTCGCCGCGTAACAATATCTGCAAATGAAATATGTCCTGCAGCGCGTCGGAGACTACGCGCACGCTGGAGCCGTAGCTGATCCGACAGAGGTCGAGGCTGGCGAATTTGCGATGATTCAACTGAGCTCGCGCGTTGCTCTTGCGTGGTAATTGAATGCAATGGCTGCCGACATGCTGATTTACATATCCAGATACCGCATGGGGGTCGGCGTTCTTGAACACCTCGCTCCGCTCGCTTAGCAGGGGCATATTCATGTCGGTCACTCTTATATTGTTTTTATCAATCAGGCTTGAAACTCAGGCAAAGCCATAGGTACGAACAGGCCTCTCGATTCTCGGTCACGATCACGTCGAATACCAATACGAAAAGAGTTGGACACCATACTCGACAGGTATCCAACTCGCTTTTCACCCCTCACCCAACAGCGGCACTCAGCCCAAGTCGCCACCCCCCACCGGTAGCGTGACGCCGGTGATGTAGGAGGCTTCATCGGAAGCCAGAAACAAAATGGCGCCGACCTGTTCATCAATTGTGCCGTAGCGTTTCATCAAGCTACTGTCCTTGGTCTGCTCGACGATCTGCGCGTACCAATGCTGTTCCTGCTCGGTGGGCACGGCGGTGTTACGGGGGATTCGCCGGGGTGGTGCGTCTGTACCTCCCGGAGCAGTCGCATTGACGCGCACTCCGCGCCCGCCCGTTTCAAAAGCCAGGCAGGCGGTCAGCGCATTGATTCCGCCCTTGGCCGCGCCATACGGTGCACGATTGACCCCGCGGGTGGCGATAGACGACACGTTGACGATCGCCCCGCTGCCTTGTGCCAACATGTGAGGCAAGGCGTTATGGCAGCACCATAACGTGGGAAACAGCGAGCGGCGTACTTCTGCCTCGATTTCGTCGGGCAGATAATGCTCGAAAGGCTTGGCCCAGATCGTGCCACCGACGTTGTTGATCAAAATGTCCAACCGGCCGAAGTGCTCGATGGCCTGGCTCACCACACGCTGGCAATCGGCGTAGCGCTCCAGGTCAGCCGTCAGTGCAAACACTTGCGCCGGCAGTTCGTGCACCAGTTCGCTGCGATCGACAGCGACTACTTTTGCGCCTTCGAGCAATAGCCGCTCGACGACGCCTCGACCAATGCCTTGCGCAGCGCCCGTGACCAGCGCGACTTTATTGTTGAATCTCATGCTCATGGCGACCTCGACGTAGCGCTTGCTCAGGCAGCACTGGCGGCAAATTTTTCGTAGTAGAAGTTGGCGGGAGAGATGCCCTGCTCACGAATGTAATGACTGACGGCCTCCACCATCGGAGGTGGCCCGCACAGATAAATGTCGACATCGCCGCCATGCAGATGCTCTGGCGCAATGTGCTGGGTGACGTAACCTCGTTGCGGCCACTCGCTCTGCGGATTAGCCACACAGGCACTGAAAGTGAAATTGGGAATGCTCGCCGTCAGGGCCTTGAGGCGGTCCAGTTCTACCAGGTCGAAGTCGTTGGTGACGCCGTAAATCAGGTGCAGGGGGTGGTCGCTGCCTTGTTCGGCAATCGTCTCGAGCATTGCCGTGAATGGCGCTAGTCCCGTCCCACCGGCCAGCATTAGCAGCGGCCGTTTGATCGGGCGCAGGTAGAAGCTGCCCAACGGACCCGCGAGGCTCATGTGATCGCCGACCTTGGCCAACTCGGTGAGAAACTGACTCATCAGGCCGCCAGGAACATTGCGGATCAGGAAGCTTACGCGCCCCTCCTTCTGCACCGAGCTGAACGAGTACGCACGTGTCTGGTTGCTGCCGGGCACTTGCAGATTGACATACTGACCCGGCAAGAACGTCAGGTCGGCGAGTGCATCGCCCTGGATCGACAGTGACAGCGTGCTGTCAGACAGCCGACGAACTTCCTGGATCGCCCCCTCATACGTGGACTGCTGGGTCTTGCACACGTCGGACGACGCAGGAATGCTCACCACACAATCACTTTTGACCCGCATCTGGCAGGTCAGTACAAAACCTTCGCCTGCCTCCTCGGCAGTCAGGGCATCATCAATGTAATCCTCGCCCAGCTCGTACTCACCCGCTTCGGCAAAACATTTGCAGGTTCCGCAAGCGCCATCGCGGCAGTCCAGCGGAATATTGATTCCTTGGCGGTACGCGGCATCAGCCACGGTTTCACTGGCCGTTGCGACAATGAAACGGGTCACGCCGTCTTCGAAATTCAGGGCAATCTTGTGGCTCATGACAGACCTCGCATGGCTGCGCGCCCCCCACTCGTGGCGGGTTGCGCAACGCAGCCCGATTCACAGGTGGTAGATATCGATGACCTGACGGACGTAATCGTTTTTCAGGACCACTTTCTTGGCTTTGATCAGCGGCTGTTCTGCGCGGGTATCCAAGGTGTAGAAACTGGTGCCGAAATAGCTGTCCACGGTCTTGTAGCGAAAGCTCAGCGTGTGCCAGTTGAAACGCACCGCGCACTGACCTTCGCTCACCTCGGTGATCTCGATATTGCTCAGGTTATGGGAGGTGCGGGTGTCCGGAATGCTCGCGCTGGAGCGCTCGGTCTTGATCCGGAAAATCCGGTCTTCCAGGCCCTCGCGACTGCCGTACCAAATCAGCGAAATTTCACTTTGCGGATCTTCAGTCAGTTCGTCGTCGTCATCCCAGGACGGCATCCAGAACGTCGCATCGGCGGCATAGAGCTCCAGCCACTGATCCCACAGTTTGTCGTCAAGATAACGGGCTTCGCGAAAGAGGAAATCGCGCACTTGTTCATAGGAAGCGCTCATTGAACCTCCCGTGCAGGAATGTTGCCTGCCTGTTCGACGGCCACTGCTTGAAGCAGGGTGTCTTTCCAGTATTTGTGCTGTTCCACGAACAGCCCCTCGTCTTCCGTGCGCACACCACTGAGCAACGGATGTAGATCAATTTCCAGCGCCGCTTCATCAGGTCCTTCAACCCAGTGTTCGGCGCCGCGTGACATGTCGTTCCACGCCGTCGCGCTGCCTTGATACCCGATCTGGCAGGAACGAAACTCCTCGAGATCATCTGGAGTTGCCATGCCGCTGACGTTGAAAAAGTCTTCGTACTGGCGGATGCGTCGCGCACGGGCGTCTGCGCTTTCGCCCACTGGGGCGATGCAGTAGATGGTGATTTCGGTTTGATTGACCGAGATTGGCCGAGCAATACGAATCTGCGAACTGAATTGGTCCATCAAATAGACATTCGGATACAGGCACAGATTGCGCGAGTTTCCGATCATCCAGTCGGCGCGAGCCTGACCAAAGCCACTGACCAGTTCGTCACGGCGCTCATACAGAGGCCTGTCTTCAGGGTTGGCCCAGCGCGTCCAAAGCAGCATGTGGCCTTTGTCGAATGAGTAGAAACCACCGCCACTTTTTGCCCAGCCGCCGGCGCTCATGGTCGGGTTGACGTCGCCGGACTGACGCTCTTTGCGCTGGTTCTGGGTGGCCGCGTAGTTCCAGTGCACCGAGCTGACGTGATAACCGTCCGCGCCGTTTTCTGCGGTGAGCTTCCAGTTGCCCTCGTAGATGTAGCTGGAAGAACCACGCAGCACTTCCAGGCCGTCCGGGGATTGATCGACGATCATGTCGATGATCTTGGCAGATTCTCCCAAATGCTCGGCCAAAGGCACCACGTCAGCATTGAGACTACCGAACAGAAAACCCCGGTAGGACTCAAACCGCGCCACCTTGGTCAGGTCATGCGAGCCTTCGCAGTTGAAGCTCTGCGGGTAGCCGGCATTGCTCGGGTCTTTGACCTTGAGCAGCTTGCCCGAGTTGTTGAAGGTCCAGCCATGGAACGGGCAGGTATAGGAAGATTTGTTGCCGCGCTTGTGCCGGCACAGCATCGCGCCGCGATGACTGCAGGCATTGAGGAAGGCGTTAAGCACGCCATCCTTGTTCCGTGCGATGAAGATCGGCTGGCGCCCCATCTGCAGCGTGAGGTAATCATTGTTCTGAGGGATCTGGCTTTCGTGTGCGAGGTACAGCCAGTTGCCTTCGAAAATGTGCTTCATTTCGAGGTCGAACAGGCGGGGATCGGTGAACATCTCGCGCTTGCAGCGATAGATGCCCTCTTCACGGTTTTCCTCGAGCAAGGAATTGAGATACTCGACGCCAATGGACATGGTCAGAGCCTCCGTTGTTGTTATTGGTAGGCTCAGTGTCACCGGCAATCCGTATCGGCAATATCCGTTGCGTGCAGACTGTTATCCGCTTTGTGCAGAACCAACACGTTTCAGCTGAAATCGCCATCGAATCGAATATATCGGTGGTGACCACTCATAAATGCCATACAGGCCACTGACGATGCTCTGGCTGGACAGCGTTGTTGGCCTATTCAATGTGGCTGGCGACGACCATCGATATCGCCTGTCTGTCACCTCGATCAGCTACTCGCCCAACGTCAGCCAGTCACCGGACGGATCTGGAATGACTCAAGGTAGCGTTCGCTGATCGCACGACTTCAAACGTCGGCCACCCTTCCCTGGTCCATTGTTTGGCAGGCTATGCACATCGGTGCAGTAACCGTGATTCAAGCGGTTTTTGTAGCCAGATTTAGCTGCCAGTCAACATGAAACATGGGGTACGCCTTGATCAATAAAACGTTTGAATCCATCGCTGCCGCGCTGGATGGAATAGCCGATGGTTCGACCATCATGGTCGGTGGTTTCGGTACCGCCGGCATGCCATCCGAGCTGGTGGATGGTGTTATCGCCTCTGGCGCCCGCGATCTGACCATCATCAGCAACAATGCCGGCAACGGTGAAATCGGTCTTGCCGCCTTGCTCAAGGCTGGACGGGTTGCCAAGGTCATCTGCTCGTTTCCACGCCAGTCCGATTCCTATGTATTCGACGAACTCTACCTGGCCGGCAAGGTACAGCTTGAAGTCGTCCCCCAGGGCAACCTGGCTGAACGCATTCGCGCTGCAGGTTCAGGCATCGGTGCGTTTTATTCGCCAACCGGTTATGGAACGCTGCTGGCGGAAGGCAAGGAGACTCGGGTGATCGACGGTCGCAATTACGTGCTGGAGATGCCGCTGCGCGCCGATGTCGCGCTGATCAAGGCAGAGAAAGGCGATCGCTGGGGCAACCTCACCTATCGCAAGGCTGCGCGCAATTTTGGGCCGATCATGGCCATGGCGGCGACAACAGCCATCGCTCAGGTCAACCAGATCGTCGAGTTGGGCGAGCTGGATCCCGAGCACATTGTCACACCAGGAATTTTCGTTCAGCGCGTAGTCGCCGTGCCACACGCCCGTCTTCCGAAAGCCAACGCCAACTGAGGTCCGCCATGACTGTTTCGAACAAACTCTCACGCAGCGAAATGGCCCAGCGTGTGGCCGACGATATTGTTGAAGGCTCTTACGTGAACCTCGGCATCGGCGTGCCCACGCTGGTGGCCAATTATCTGGGCGACAAGGAAGTGTTCCTGCACAGTGAAAACGGTGTGTTGGGCATGGGCCCGAGTCCCGCGCCGGGCGAGGAAGACGATGATCTGATCAATGCTGGCAAACAACACGTGACGCTGCTGGCCGGTGGTGCCTACTTTCATCACGCCGATTCCTTTTCGATGATGCGCGGTGGTCACATCGATATCGCCGTACTGGGTGCTTTCCAGGTCTCGGTCAACGGTGACCTGGCCAACTGGCACACCGGTGCTGAAGGCTCCATCCCAGCGGTGGGCGGCGCCATGGACCTCGCGACGGGCGCACGCCAAGTGTTCGTCATGATGGACCACCTGACCAAGACGGGCGAAAGCAAGTTGGTGCCAAAATGCACCTACCCGCTGACCGGTATTGGTTGCGTAACGCGGATTTATACTGACCTGGCCATTCTCGACGTTACGCCCGACGGCTTACAGGTCAGGGAGATTTTGGCCGATATCAGCTTCGAAGATCTGCAATCGCTCAGTGGTGTGCCGCTGATCAAGTGACAGGGTTGATTGGCTCATTCAAGTCTGCGCCGGACGAACATTGCGCTCGTCCGGCGACGGATTCTGGCGGCGGTGGCAACTTGCGTGGAGTTGCCACCCTGCTCTTTTGTCAGTCCTGAAGCACGCGCGGGCGCAAGCTTCGCTGCTCTTGCGTCACGGCCTCGGCCGGTTGCAGCTGGAAGTCGAAGGACAACTCGGCAAACCGCCCTTCAACACCGCGTTTGGCACTCGATTGCGCGTCATCAATGAAGCGTACTTCACCGATCAAGCCTTCTCGCGTGGCGTAGGCGAAGTCGTCCCACAGGTACTTTTCGCCTGAAAGATTGATTTGAGTGGTCAGGTGGCGGTAACCGGGTGCGGAAATGAAATAGTGAATATGCGCAGGGCGCTGACCGTGGCGGCCAAGCAGGTTCAGGCATTCCTGAGTCGGCCCCTGAGGATCGCAGCCATACCCGGACGGGACGATACTGCGAGCACGATAGCGGCCGTCGGCATCCGTCACGATGCGACGACGCAGGTTGTACGCCGATTGCGATTTATCGAAGTAAGAGTAGTTGCCCTTGGTATTGGCCTGCCACAAGTCGACGATAGCGCCGGCGACAGGCTGGCCTTGCAGGTCGAGTACCTGGCCTTCGATGAACAGCGTTGTGGCAACGCCCTCTTCGCTGCCATCGTCCATGCGCGCTTCACCTTCACACAGCGGAGCACCGGCAACATACAGCGGGCCTTCGATGGTGCGAGGCGTGCCGCCGGTGTGGCCAGCCTGGGCATCGCGAGCATCGTTGAGCAGGTCGAGGAAATGCTCAAGGCCAAGTCCGGCCATGAGCAGAGCGGCTTCACCGCGACCACCCAGGCGATTCAGGTAGTCGATTGCGCTCCAGAATTCGTCATCGGTAATCTGCAAGTCTTCGATCAAACGCGCACTGTCTTGCAATACGCGCAGCAGGATCTGTTTGACCCGCACATTACCTTGATCATTGTCCAAACCAGCAGCTTGTTTGAAAAATGCCTGGATCTCATCAGAGCTGGAAATTCTGACAGTCATGATTATGTTCCCATGTTTTTATTATGTTCAAAGTCGCAAAGTGCAACGCTTAACGATCGTCGGCGTGGATCGATGAAGGATGGCGGCAGAGCCCGGTCACTTCGATATCCATGTACGGGAACAGCGGCAATTGCATGAGCGTGTCGTGCAACGCTTCAACGCTTTCGACGTCAAAAACGCTGAAGTTGGCGTAGTGACCCGCGATACGCCACAGGTGCCGCCATTTGCCTTCACTCTGTAAACGCTGCGCCAGTTCCTTTTCATCGGCTTTCAAACGCGCGGCTTTCTGTGGGTCCATGTCGACGGGAAGTTTCACCGTCATTTTTACGTGGAAGAGCATTTTTCCTATCTCCTGATAACAAGGTTCAGCGGCGACGGAAGCGGGCCAGGCGATCCTCATCAAGCGTCAGCCCCAGGCCTGGAGTGGCCGGAACATGCAAGTGGAAGTCGCGGTAGACCGGTGCTTCGGTGACGATTTCTTCGGTCAGCAGCAGCGGCCCGAACAGTTCGGTTTGCCACTGCAATTGCTCAAGCGTGATGAAGGCATGGGCCGACGCCAGCGTGCCGACGGCACCCTCCAGCATCGTGCCGCCGTACAGCGCAATGCCGGCCGCCTGGGCGATATGGGCTGTGCGCAGGACAGCGCGAGGGCCACCGTTCTTGGCGATCTTGAGGGCGAAAATACTCGCCGCGCCGTCGGCGGCGAGGCTGAAGGCATCCTCGACACATTCAATGGATTCGTCGGCCATGATCGGCGCCGGGCTGCGCTGGTTGAGACGAATCTGCCCGCCGCGATTGATCCGGGAGATAGGTTGCTCGATCAGGTCGATCCCGTTCTCGCCGAGGATTTGGCATCCTTTGATCGCTTGAGATTCGCTCCAGTATTGGTTCACGTCGACCCTGACACTGGCACGATCGCCGAGGGCTTTCTTGATCGCGACGACGTGAGCCAGGTCGCGCTCCAGCGCATTGGCGCCAATCTTTAGTTTGAAAATACGGTGCCGACGCAGCTCGAGCATGTGCTCGGCTTCCTGGATGTCCTTGGCAGTGTCACCGCTGGCGAGCGTCCACGCCACTTCGAGTGCATCGCGCACGCGCCCGCCCAGCAGTTCGCTCACAGGCAGGCCTAAACGCTTGCCCTGGGCGTCCAGCAACGCCGTTTCGACGGCGGACCGGGCAAACGTATTGCCCTTGATGGCCTTGTCCAGACGCTGCATCGCGGCATTGATGTTTTCCGCATCCTGGCCAACCAGTAACGGTGCGAAATAGCTGTCGAGGTTGGTCTTGATGCTTTCCGGACTCTCATTGCCGTAAGCCAGCCCACCGATCGTCGTCGCTTCGCCAATGCCCTCGATACCATCACTGCAAAGCAGGCGAAGAATGACCAGGGTTTGCCCCTGCATGGTATGCATGGCCAACTTGTGCGGGCGAATGGTGGGCAAGTCGACGATGATCGTCTCAAGGCGCTCGATCCGGGTTACGTTCATTTCTGGTTCCATTGTGCGCGGGTTCAGATGTGGGTCGTGATGCCGAAGCATCGATACCCACGGAATCTTGTTTGATGTAACTTAGAATCCGCGCAACGCATCCACTGCGTCCAATATTCATTTTGTCTCTCTTCATACCTCGGAGGTATCGTGGAATTAAGACATATCCGCTACTTTCAAGCGGTGGCCGAAACACTGAATTTCACCCGTGCCGCCGAGCGTCTGAATATTGCCCAGCCACCGCTCAGCCGACAGATTCAGCAACTCGAAGAGCATCTGGGTACAGCGCTGCTGGAGCGCACGCGTCCGGTGCAATTGACCGAAGCGGGCCGCTATTTCCATGAGCACAGCGGCATGCTGCTCAAGCAGCTTGAGCAGCTGTGCGAGAACACCCGACGCATTGGTGAGGGGCAACGGCAATGGCTCGGTATCGGCTTTGCGCCGTCCACCCTTTATGCACTGCTGCCTGAACTCATTCGGGAATTGCGCCGCGATTCAGACCTTGAGCTGGGTCTGCAGGAAATGACCACGCTTGAGCAGATCGAGGCACTGAAAAGCGGCCGCATCGACATAGGTTTTGGTCGTATTCACTTCGACGACGGTGCCATCCACCAGCAAGTGCTCTATGAAGATCCGCTGGTCGCGGTACTGCCGACCGGGCACCGTTTGCAAGGCGAAACCATCACCCTGGAGCGTCTGTCGCACGAGTCTTTCGTGCTGTACCCGGCCAACCCGAGACCCAGCTACGCCGATCATGTTCTGGCGTTGTTTGCCAATCACGGTATGGGCGTGCGGGTTTCTCAATGGGCCAATGAGCTGCAGACAGCGCTGGGCCTGGTGGCGGCCGGACTGGGCATCACGCTGGTCCCCGCCGCTGTTCAGCAGCAACATCGTGCGGATCTCACCTACGCGCCTATTCAGGATTCCGAAGCGGTATCGCCGATCATTTTGAGTCGCCGGACTGGCGACATCAGTCCTATCGTCCAACGCTGTCTCGGCATCATCGCTTCCATCAATCGCTGATCCGCGCACGCTATGGCGTGCGCGGATCAATCCTGGCGTCCGCAGTTGAGCTGGGCGATCAGACGAGAAAATCTTCCACCAGTTTTACCCAGCAATCGGCGCCCAGTGGGATAAGCTCATCATTGAAGTCGTAGTGTGGGTTGTGCACGGAGCAGCCGTGAAACTCGCCCTCACCGTTGCCCAACAGGAAATAGCACCCCGGTACTTCTGCGAGCATCCAGGCGAAGTCTTCGGTACCCATGACCTTCGGCCCTCGGCGTTGCAGATGGCCAGGTGCAAAAAGCGGCACAAGGCTTTCGCGCACGCGTTGTGTTTCGGTGTCATCGTTGATCAGTGCCGGGGCCAGCGGAGTGAATTCCAGCTCAATGCTCACGCCGAACGCTTGCTCGTGACCGCGGACAATGTGTTCCAGTCGCTGATTGATCTTCTGCTGGGTCTGCGGAGTATCGGTACGCACACTGATCAGCATGCGGGCCTCGTCAGGAATGATGTTGTAGACACTCCCGGCCTGTAGCATGCCAATGCTGATGGCCGCGTACTCTTCCGGGCCGAGGTTGCGCGACTTGATGGTCTGGATCGCATTGATCAGGCTGGCCACCACGGGCAATGGATCGACCGACTTCTCGGGCATGGCGCCGTGCCCACCTTGGCCGGTGATCCGCAGCGACACACGCTCCGAGGACGCCATGGTCGGCCCCGCCTGAACCACGGCCGTGCCCAAGGGGTAACCGGGCATGTTGTGCAGCGCAAAAATCGCATCGCAGGGAAAACGCTGGAACAGGCCGTCGTCGATCATCGCCTTGGCCCCACACAGGCCCTCCTCGTCCGGTTGGAAAATCAGATTGAGGGTGCCGTTGAATTGGCCGTGGCTGGCCAGACGATAAGCAGCCGCGAGCAGGATCGCGGTGTGCCCGTCATGCCCGCAGGCATGCATGCGACCGGCAATCTGGCTGGCATGCGCAAAGGGGTTTTTTTCCTGCATGGGCAGCGCATCCATGTCGGCGCGCAGACCGATACGGCGTGTGCCCTCGCCTCTTTTCAGGACACCGACCAGGCCATGTCCGCCGATACCGCGATGCACCTCATAGCCCCACTGCGTCAGCTTGGCGGCGACCAATTCTGCGGTGTTCGGGGTTTCGCCGCCCAGTTCAGGCGCAGCGTGGATTTGTCGGCGCAAAGTGATGAAGCTTTGCAGTTCGATGTCGCTCAACGCTGATGTGTTGTGTTGATTGCGCATGGGTCAGTCTCGTCCAATGTTTTCCGGGAACAGTTTCAAGCAGCACAGGCTGATGACCCCGCCGACAAGCAGGTAAAACGCCGGAGCCGTGGGGGTGTTGAGCGCCGAGGTCAGCCAAGTGGCGATCAACGGCGAGAAGCCACCGAACAGGGTGACGCCGAAGCTGTAGCTCACCGACGTCCCGAGGGCTCGGTGCTGCTTGGCAAAGGCCTCCATGATCATCGCGAAAAACGCACCCGAGCCCACGCACCCGGGCAGCACCAGCAGTGCGACGATCAGCATCGCGATGTACAAGTCCGTGGTATGCGACAGCAGCCATAGCGCCGGCCATGCCGCGATAACCGGCAAGGTGATCGTCCAGACCAAAAGCTTTTTGCGCAGGCCGTGGCGGTCCGCGTAGCGCCCTGCAATCGGCGTGATGATCGCCAGGCACGCAGCCGAAACGCAGGCAATCGCCAAGGCGCTGCGCTGCGGATAATGCAGCGCACTGACCAGGTACGCTGGCATGTAGAAAATGAACAGGTACATGCCGATGGTTGCACTCGCCATCAGCCCGGTGGCGAGTACGGTGTTGCGCAGATCAATGGCCTCGCGCCAGCCGGGTTTGCGCACGGTTGAAGGGGCGGCGCTGATAGTGGCCTGCTCAAGGGTTTCCGGCAGGCAGCGGCGGATGTACCAGCCGACAGGGCCAATCAGCAAACCAATGACGAAGGGGATACGCCAGCCCCATGCTTCCAGGTCCGGCGTGGTCATGACACTGCTCAGGAGCAGACCGATTCCAGCCCCGACCAGCGCCGCGTAACCCTGGCTTGCAGCCTGCCAGCTGACATTGCTGCATCGACGGTTGGTCGTCGACGATTCCATCATCAACACCGAGGCGGTGCCGATTTCCCCCCCGGCGGAAAACCCTTGAGTCAGGCGGCCGATGACCAACAGAACGGTGCCCAAGACCCCGGCTTGCTGGTAAGTGGGGGCAAATGCGATCAGCGCCGTTCCCAGCGTCATCAGCGCGATGGTCAGCGTAAGCGCTGCCTTGCGACCCTTTCTGTCAGCGAAACGGCCAATCACCATCGCCCCGACCGGACGCATCAAAAAACCAACACCGAAAGCCGTCAGCGACATCAGCAATGAGGCTATCGGCGATTGGGCGGGGAAAAAGTTGTTGGCGATGATCACGGCGAAAAAACTGTAGATCGTGAAGTCGTACATCTCCAGGGCATTGCCGAGGGCGCACGCTACGGTAGCCTTTCTGGAGTTGCGGGTGGCCGGATCGGCACGCATCGCTCCGTTGGCCAGGGAAGTGTCCGAATGCAGGATGGTCATGGCACGCTCCGATTTCTTATTGGCGTTAGGCGAGGCCAACTATCGGGGAACTCCAAAGACGAATCACTTGCACTTTTTGCAGGCAATTAACCAGTGGTTAACTTGTTTGCGTCACGTCCTTTGAACACGCTCTACAACAGTGCTCAGGGAGGACTTGAAGGCGGCTATCGCACCAATGGCTTTCATTTTTCAGATTCATACAGCCGGCAAATCGGTGTAATCGTGCATTTATTGAGACCTTTTCACGCGCCTGCGCGCCTCAATATGGCGGTGACTCCTTAGCAAATTAACCAATAGGCATACCCATGCAAAATTGACCATTTCCGCCGGTTTTTATTTTCGTGGAGGCTGCGATCCATCAGCCATCACGTCTACGGAGCGTCTGAAATGGTTATGTCCGCCGCGCGCAATTGTTCATTGACCGCATTGCTCTTGGGACTCGGGCTACCGCCATGCAGCCAGGCTGAGGGATTTCCTGCCATCGCTCGAGTAGCGCCAGGATTTGGCTATTACAACGTCGATAAGGGCTACACCGACAAGCTCAATGTCTACGGCACGCTCGACGCATTTGTTAATTATCAGGACTCGGGCCATCACTCCGGAACCAGACTCGCGGGCGGTGGCGCCTGGACCAACAAGCTCGGGCTCTACATGCGCAAGGCCCTCAACCCGGACACGGTGCTGGAGTTCGACGTCGAGGAAGGTTTCAACCTCAATGGCCAAGCGCTGGATGAGCACTGGAAGCAGGTCGGCACCCTACGCCTGGCGGTGGCGGCGCTGCGCTCGCGGGAGTACGGCAAGTTGGAATTCGGCAAAACCTATGGCATGGGCACGCCGACCTTTGCCGATCCATTCCTGGCCACCTACGGATCGCCCTATACCTACCTGACCAGCCCGCCCGCTGGACGCGGTGCCTATTATCTGGATATGCGACCGAAGCACACCCTCGCCTACACCACGCCCACATTCGCCGGTTTCAGCGCGGCCACCGCTGTGAGCCTGGGCCTGAACGATACCGCCAGCTCCGGCAACACCGTGCGCGGCAAAGGCATGAGTGTTCAGTACAGCAATGCGCGGTGGCTATTGCTGGGCTCATTCAATGATTACTTGAGCGATCCGTGGGACGACGGCGACCGCCAGCGGCAGACCCACAACTATTTCAAAAGCGCTTCGGCGTTTTATGACTTCGGGTCGCTGTCTGCCAATGTCACCTGGCAACGCCAGGACGTCGACTACCACGCCACACCCAGCATGAGCGCATGGACGGTGGGCCTTGCCGCGCCCGTCGGCAAAGCCGATGTGGCGCGCATGGCATTGGTCAAGCGCGATATCGAATTCGGCGACAAGGACGCCATCGGGATCATGCTCGGCTACGACCATTTCCTGAAGAAGAACTGGGCCATCTACGGTCGGGTCGCCCTGATCGATAACCGCCCCGAATCCGCCATCAGCTATGCGGGAATTCCCCTCGAGCAAACCGGTGACGACCCCAGCAACCTGGCGGTCGGCATGTACTACCACTTCTAGTAAGTCGGCTCTGCCGATGACTCAGCGGCGAGCTTGGATTTGAGCCCGTAGAACAAATCCCTCGCCGGCGACGTCAGTGAGTGGCGGTCGACGCACACCAGATAAATCGGGTATTCGGGGATGATCTCTTCGACTTCGACCAGGACCAGTTCCGGTACCCGTCCCGGCGGCAGTGCGCTGCCCAGCGCCAGATTGCTCAGGGTCATGAACGCATCGGCATTCTCCACCAGACGCAAGGCCAGTAACAGCGAGGCGCATTCGATGACCTTCTGCGGCGGGTGAATATCGTTGACCTCGAACATTTGGTAGAACTGCGAAGAGCGGTCGTCTACCTCGTCCAGGCTGATCCAGTTCGCATACTGCAATTGCCGCAACGAGGGCGAATGCCGCAATGGATTATTCGGGCCGCATATCACCGCCCCCTTGATCCGGTGCAGGGCTTCCCAATCGAGATTCAGACGTTGCGTGTTCTGTTGAGAGGTCAGGGCAAAGTCCAGGCTCCCGTCGCGCAAACGCTGGACGATATGACTGGGGCGCA
Organism: Pseudomonas sp. efr-133-TYG-5; assembly: GCF_030209175.1. GTDB lineage: Bacteria > Pseudomonadota > Gammaproteobacteria > Pseudomonadales > Pseudomonadaceae > Aquipseudomonas. The sequence continues at coordinate 539,044 of NZ_JARVSM010000001.1, forward strand.
GCTCGATCAGCTTGATCCGCACCCGTGGGTTTTTCGCCTGGTAGTCACTGATGCACTTCTCGAAACCCGGCAGCATGGCAGTCAGTGAAGTGACGCCGACAGCCACCTCACCCACGGCCATGTCGTGGATATTATCGGCCTCGATCTGCAGGCGCCGCATGCTCTCGACCGCCATGTGCGCGTGCCGGATGATGCGCCGGCCTTCGTCAGTCAACGACATGCCTTTGTAGGAACGCTGCAGCAGGGTCAGGCCTAACTCGCGCTCCAGATCCTTGATTGAACGACTCAACGCCGGTTGGGTGACATGCAGCATCTGCGAAGCTTCATTGATGCTGCCGCACTGATTGATCGCGACCAAGGCTCTGATTTGATGGAATTTCACGGTGTGCGACTCGCTTCTTATTTGCCGCCAACCATAAAGCAAGATGCCGGCCAGTCACCACTTGTTGATTCAAGCTGTCGACTCAATCACGGCGCAATAGTCACCAGCCCCCCTCATTCATCGACTGCTTTCGCGTCAGCCTGCAACTTGCGAGCTGACGTGACGGGTCACTTGCGCCATTGCATCGGCTGGCAATAGTCGTGCGTAACCTGCCGCGCATGGTTCACGCCCCGTGGGGTGCCATCCGGCCGCACCGGGCAATCCTCGCTATCAACCACTGATTCGAGTGGGTCGCCGAAGGCGGGCCGGAGCAGCAGCCCGACTTGATCCGTCAGCGAAATAGTCATTAAAACCACCGCGCGCTCCCCTCGGATCCCTGCAGATCTACTCCTGGCCCAGCAAAAGCTTGCGCAGCTCGCCGATTTTTCGTTGTTACAGCGTCGGCGAACGCTTCAACGTCTCACTCGGCAACTCTTTGAACAGCGCCCGATAGCTGCTGGAAAACCGCCCCAGGTGCCAGAACGACCAGTTCATCGCCACTTCGGCCACCGTGGTCTGCTCGGGACTGCGGTTGAGCAGTTCGCGTCGTGCGCTGTTCAAGCGGCGCAGGCGCAGCCAATGGGTCGGTGACAGACCGGTGTAGGTCTTGAAGGTCTGCTGCAACTGGCGCAGCGAGCCGCCGGCAACCTGCGACAGCTGCAGCAGATTGAGTTGTTCTTCCGGCGAATCCGCCGCCCACTGCCCTACCCTCTGCATGATCCTGCGCTCGTCGGCACGACGCTGCAGGGCGCCACGATCGAGACAGACCTGCGCGTTATCGAGGATGAACAGGCAATCGTCGAGCAACTGCTGAGTCAGGGCTTCGCGGCTGGGCGGGTCGAGGGTCTGCGTCAGTCGGGTCAGCGTCGCGCTGAGCCAGCGGCTGAACAAGGCATTCTGCCCGCCGTTCAGGGGCGCCATGAACAGGCCTTCCAGCCTGGCCACATCCAGGCCGTGCTGGCGGACGAACTGCGGACCGAAGACCACGGCGATTTCCTGGTAGTTCTCCGGGGTGATCCAGATGTTGCGGCTCTCTTCATTGAGCAGATACAGCGTGTTGTCGCTGCGATCGAAACAGAACGCCAGGGCCCCTTCCGGCGCGCTGAAATTCTGCTCGACGCGGGTGTTCATCTGCTCTTCGTAGACCTCTACGCCCTGCAGGTCGAGGTAGCGGATCCGCCCGGCGAAATGCCCCGGGGACATCTGCTGGTAATGCTGCACCCAACCCGGCGTGGCGCGGATCTGCTCGCTGACATCAGCGGTGTTGAAAGCCTGGACCTGTATCGGATTGCACGTCGTCATGGGGGACCTTGCGCACTCTTTTGGTGCGCTTTGGTGCTGCTTAAAGTGGATAGATGGAACCGCAAGGCCCGCCCAAGATAGTCGTCAACGCGCCACAGGGGAAGCCTGCGGAAGATGAAACCGCACTCTCCGGCGTCAATAAAACCAATAACGAGGTCTTTATGAATGCCCCTTTCGATCAGCTGTTCACATGGCTGAAAGATCACAAGATTACCGAAGTCGAATGTGTGGTCAGCGACCTGACCGGCATCGCCCGCGGCAAGATCGCACCGACCAACAAGTTCCTGCATGAGCGAGGCATGCGCCTGCCGGAAAGTGTGCTGCTGCAAACGGTAACCGGGGATTTTGTCGACGACGACATCTACTACGACCTGCTCGATCCGGCCGACATCGACATGGTCTGCAAACCGGTGAGCGATGCGGTGTACGTGGTGCCTTGGGCCATCGAGCCGACCGCCATTGTCATCCACGACACCTTCGACAAGTTCGGCAACCCGATCGAGCTGTCGCCACGCAACGTGCTGAAAAAAGTCCTGCAGCTGTACACCGACAAGGGCTGGAAGCCGATTGTCGCGCCGGAAATGGAGTTCTACCTGACCCAGCGTTGCGAAGACCCGGATCTGCCGCTCAAGGCGCCACTGGGCCGCTCCGGTCGTGCCGAAAGCGGCCGCCAGTCGTTCTCCATCGATGCCGCCAACGAATTCGATCCGTTGTTCGAAGACGTCTACGACTGGTGCGAACTGCAAGGCCTGGACCTCGACACGCTGATCCACGAAGACGGCCCGGCGCAGATGGAAATCAACTTCCGCCACGGCGACGCACTCGACCTGGCCGACCAGATCACCGTGTTCAAACGCACCCTGCGTGAAGCGGCGCTCAAGCACAACGTCACCGCCACCTTCATGGCCAAGCCGATCGGCGACGAGCCGGGCAGCGCCATGCACCTGCACCAGAGCGTGGTCGACATCGCCACTGGCGAGCCGATCTTCGCCAACGCCGACGGCACGATGAGCGAACTGTTCCGCCATCACATCGGCGGCCTGCAAAAGTACATCCCGAAAGTGCTGCCGATGTTCGCGCCCAACGTCAACTCGTTCCGCCGCTTCCTGCCGGACACCTCGGCCCCGGTCAACGTCGAATGGGGCGAAGAGAACCGCACGGTCGGCCTGCGCGTACCGACCTCCGGGCCGGAAGCCATGCGCGTGGAAAATCGTCTGCCGGGCGCCGACGCCAACCCGTACCTGGCAATTGCCGCGAGTCTGCTCTGCGGCTACATCGGCATGGTCGACGGCGTCGAGCCGAGCGCCGCGGTCGAAGGTCGCGCTTATGAACGGCGCAACCTGCGCCTGCCGATCACCATCGAAGAAGCGCTGACGCAGATGGAAGAGTGCGACACCGTCGCCAGGTACCTGGGCAGCAAGTTCGTCCGCGGTTATGTCGCAGTGAAGCGCGCCGAGCACGAGAACTTCAAGCGCGTGATCAGTTCGTGGGAGCGCGAGTTCCTGTTGCTGAGCGTTTAACCAACACCCATGAACCCTGTGGGAGCTGGCTTGCCAGCGATGGCGTCGGCGCGGCCAGCCTCTCGGTCGACTGACCCACCGCTATAGCTGGCAAGCCAGCTCCCACAAGGGCCGTGCCCACCTGAAAAATCCAATAATTCGAAGAGGTGTCGCTATGCGTCTATTGAAATCCCTGATCCCCGCCGCTCTGGCATTGGCCTGTAGCGCAGGCGTGCAGGCCCAACCGCAGGTCAGCGTCTACAACTGGACCGACTACATCGGCGAAACCACCCTGGCCGACTTCCAGGCGCAGTCCGGCATCAAGGTGATCTACGACGTCTTCGACTCCAACGAAACCCTTGAGGGCAAGCTGCTTGCCGGTCGCACCGGGTATGACGTGGTGGTGCCGTCCAACCACTTTCTCGCCCGCCAGGTGAAGGCCGGCGCGTTCCTCAAGCTGGATCGGGCGCAACTGCCGAACTGGAAAAATCTCGACCCGAAACTGCTGGCCCTGCTGGAAAAGAACGACCCGGGCAACGAGCACTCGGTGCCATACCTGTGGGGCACCAACGGCATCGGCTACAACGTCGACAAGGTCAAGCAGGTGCTGGGCATCGACCACATCGATTCCTGGGCCGTGCTGTTCGAGCCGGAAAACCTGAAGAAACTCAGCCAGTGCGGCGTGTCGATGATGGACTCGGCAGACGAAGTGTTCCCGGCGATCCTCAACTACATGGGCATGGACCCGCGCAGCGAGAATCCGGAAGACTACAAGAAGGCCGAAGCCAAGCTGCTGAGCATCCGTCCGTACATCACCTATTTCCACTCCTCGAAATACGTCTCGGACCTGGCCAACGGCGATATCTGCGTGGCCTTCGGTTATTCCGGCGACGTGTTCCAGGCCGCCAACCGTGCCAAGGAAGCCAAGAACGGCGTGAACATCGCCTACGCGATTCCCAAGGAAGGCGCCAACCTGTGGTTCGACCTGCTGGCGATCCCGGCCGATGCCAGCAACGTCAAGGAGGCTCACGCCTTCATCAATTACCTGCTCGACCCGCAAGTGATCGCCAAGGTCAGCGCCTCGGTCGGTTACGCCAACCCGAACCCGGCGGCCAAGCAGTACATGGATCAGGAGCTGGTCAACAACCCCGAGGTCTATCCGCCACAGGAAGTGCTCGACAAGCTCTACATCTCCTCTACCCCGCCCCAGTCGATCATGCGTCTGATGACCCGTTCCTGGAGCAAAGTGAAGTCGAACAAATGAATCAGCACAGCCACGAACATGCCCGCTCCTATTACGCGGCCTCGGCCCGGGCCAGTACGCCCTATCCGTCGCTGGACGGCGAGCTGATCGCCGATGTCTGCGTGATCGGCGGCGGGTTCACCGGCGTCAACACCGCCATCGAGCTGGCGCAGCGCGGACTGTCCGTAGTGTTGCTCGAAGCACGGCGCATCGGCTGGGGCGCCAGCGGGCGCAACGGCGGCCAGTTGATCCGCGGCATCGGCCATGAAGTCGAAGGCTTCGCCCGCTATGTCGGCCATGAAGGCGTGCGGTACCTGCAACGTGCCGGGATCGACTCGGTGGAACTGGTGCGCCAGCGCATCGACGAGCATGGCATCGAATGCGACCTGCGCTGGGGCTTCTGCGAACTGGCCAATACCCCGGCGCAATTTGCCGCGTTCAAGGAAGAACAGCTGAGCCTCGCCGAACTCGCTTACCCGCATGAAACGCGGCTGGTCGGCGCCGAGCAGATTCGCCAGCAGGTGGTGAATGCCGGGGTGTACGCCGGCGGGTTGATCGACATGGGCTCGGGGCACCTGCATCCGCTGGATCTGGTGCAGGGTGAAGCCCGTGCGGCGGCGACGCTCGGCGTGCGCATCTTCGAGCAGAGTCCGGTGCTGGAGATCGTCCACGGCCCCACCGTGCAGGTGCGTTGCGCGTCCGGCACGGTGCGCGCCGGTAGCCTGGTGCTCGGTTGCAACGCGCATCTGGACGAGCTCGAGCCACAGCTCAACGGCAAAGTCCTGCCGGCCGGCAGCTACATCATCGCCACCGCACCATTGTCGGCGGAACGCGCCGCCGAACTGATCCCGCACAACCTGGCGCTGTGCGACCAGAAAGTCGGCCTCGACTACTACCGGCTCTCGGCGGACCGGCGGTTGCTGTTCGGTGGCGCCTGCCATTATTCCGGACGCGACCCGGCGGACATCGCCGCGTACATGCGGCCGAAAATGCTCAAGGTCTTCCCGCAACTGGCCGACGTGCGCATCGACTATCAGTGGGGCGGTAAGATCGGCATCACCGCCAATCGCTTCCCGCAGGTCGGCCGGCTCAAGCAGCAGCCGAACGTGTTCTACGCCCAGGGCTACTCCGGACATGGCCTGAACGTCACGCACTGGTGCGCCAAACTGCTCGGCGAGGCGATTCATGCCGGGCACAGCCAGGGCATGGACGTGTTCAGCGGCGTGCCGCACATGACCTTCCCCGGTGGTCCCGCGCTACGTTCGCCGCTGCTGGCCCTCGGCATGTTCTGGTACCGCCTGCGGGAAATGCTCGGCTGACCGGCACCCCGCGCAGGAGCGCTGCCGTGGGCGGCGAGCCTTTGTTTGTCGAAGCAGGCAATGAAAGTTCGCCGCCTGGTTGCTCTCGGCAGCTCCTACTGGTTCCTCTAGCCCTGCCCCTGGGTGAGTTATTTGCTCTATCGCCAAGCACTTCTATATTGATGAAGTGCTTTTGCGTTCCTGACGCTCATTGCCCAACACACCCAGGAGGTCATGGATGCAGTCGTCAGCCGCCGACAAACCGCAAGCACCCGGGCAGGCACCGATCAAGACCCGGCGCTTCGGCGTCTCGCTGGTGTGGATCGTGCCAATCGTCGCGGTGCTGGTGGGGATCTCGCTGGTGGTGCACAACGTGATGCAGGAAGGTCCGACCATCACCGTCAACTTCAAGACCGGCAGCGGTCTCACCGCGAACAAGACCGAAGTCAAATACCGTAACGTGGTGGTCGGCCAGGTCACCGACGTCGAGTTGAGCGACGACCAGAAAAGCGTCAATGCCACGATCAAACTGGCCAAGCAGGCGGAAACCTTCACCCGCGAAGATTCGCAGTTCTGGGTTGTGCGACCGCGAATCGGCGCCGGTGGCGTGTCAGGCATCGATACGCTGCTTTCCGGCGACTACATTGGCGCCGACATCGGCCAGTCCAACAGCCGCGCCAAGCATTTCAAAGGCCTGGAAAACCCGCCCCCCATCACCTACGGCGAACCGGGCAAACGCTTCAAACTGCATACGCAGGACCTTGGCTCGCTGGACATCGGCTCGCCGGTCTATTACCGCAAGATTCCGGTCGGGCAAGTCGTCGCCTATGCACTGGACCCTGACGGCAAAGGGGTGAACATCGAGGTGTTCATTCATGCGCCCAACGATGCCTACGTCACCGAAAACACCCGGTTCTGGAATGCCAGCGGCATCGACGTCAATGTCGGCGCCAATGGCTTCGCGGTGAAAACCGAATCGCTGTCCACCCTGCTGATCGGCGGGGTGGCCTTCCGGGCACCGGAGTACAGCCCCAACGACGTCGCCGCCAGCGAAGAAAAGACCTTCGATCTGTTCGACGACCAGCAAACCGCCCTCGCCCCGCCCAATGGCAAGGCGCAATACCTGAGCCTGCGTTTCGATCAGGCGCTGCGCGGGCTCAAGGTCGATGCGCCGGTGGAATTCCTCGGCATGGAGATCGGCCGGGTGGTCAGCATCAATCTCGATTTCGATGCGACCAAACGCAGCTTCCCGGTCAATGTCGGCATCGTCATCTATCCGCAACGACTGGGCCAGGCCCACACGAAAATGCTTAAGGCACTCAATCATGATCCGAATGACGAAGCCGCCGGCGTGCGCCTGATCGGCACCTTCATCGACAACGGCCTGCGTGCCCAGGCGCGCAGCGGCAACCTGTTGACCGGGCAGTTGTACATCGCTCTGGATTTCTACCCGAAAGCCGAGAAAGTCGCGTTCGATCCGAGCGCCCGCCCGGTGAGCATCCCGACCATTCCCGGCAGCCTCGAACAATTGCAGGAAAAACTCGAGGCGATGGTCAACAAGATCAACAAACTGCCGATCGAGCGGATTGCCGGCAACCTCGACGGCAATCTGGTCGAACTGCGCAAAGGCCTCAATCAGTTCAACGCCAAGACCCTGCCCAGCGTGCAAAGTACCCTGGGCGAGGTCAGCAAGACCTTGCAGTCGGCCTCCTCGACCTTGGCCGAAGATTCGCCGCAGCGCGAACAACTGACGCAGACCCTCGACGAACTGGGGCGCATGTCGCGTTCGCTGCGTGAGTTGTCGGATTACCTGGGCCGTCATCCGGAGTCGTTGATCCGTGGCCGTCCCGACAACGCCGCACCGCTGGATCTGAAAGGCCCGCCACGCAATTGAGCACAGGAGCCGTTCCATGGCCGTACCGCTGAAAATCACCGTGCTCGCCGTTTGCCTGTTGCTCGGCGCCTGCCGCAGCGAGCCGATCAACTTTCACACCCTGACCCCTGTCCAACCGGGCAATGCGCGCGCCGGCAGCGAGATTCCCATCGAAGGCATCACCGTGCCGCCGCAGGTGGATCGCCCGCAGATCGTCATCCGTCAGGGCGACAGTGGCCTGGCGATTCTGGAAACCCAATGGTGGGGCGCGAGCCTGGCAGACGAGTTACGCAGCGCCTTGCAGGATCAATTGAGCAACCGTAGCGGTGCCGGCAAAGTCTCGGTGCGCATCGACGTGCAGCGCTTCGATTCGATCCCGGGCCAGTACGCGCTGATCGACGTCAAATGGCGCCTGCGTCCGGTGGGCGCCAGTGACGGCGCGGCGCTGACTTGCCGCTCGACCCTGCAGACGGCCTCCGGGCCGGGCATCGATGAACTGGTGAGCGCTCAACAGACCAACGTCAAACGCCTGGCCGCGCTGATCAGTCAGGCGGCGGGCAATCCGCGCACCTGCCCTGCGGCTTCTTGAGCCGCTGCCTGCAGGCTGACCGTGAAGCGGCAACCGTTGGGTTCGCGCGTGGTGAGTTGCACCTGCCATTGTTGCTGGGTGCAGATTCGCTGCACCAGGGACAGCCCTAGCCCAAGCCCCTCGCCACGGCCCTCGTCACCGCGCACGAAAGGCTGGAACATCGCGTCGCGGCGTTCCAGCGGAATGCCGATGCCACTGTCTTCGACGACAAAACTGTGCTCGCGCAGGGTCAGGCGCACGAAGCCCTGATCGGTGTAGTGCCAGGCATTGCGCAACAGATTGCCCATCACCGATTGCAACAACGTCAGGTTGTAGCGCGCCGTTCCGGCCTGCTGCGGTTCGTAGATGAATTGCAGACCTTTCTCGCGAATCAGTCGCGCCCAGACTTCCACCAGAGCATCGGCCACTTCCCGCAGAGTACAGGCGGATGCGATGCCGACGTCTTCGGGTTTGCGCGCCAGCATCAGGAACGTTTCCACCAGTTGGCGCATTTCCTGGCTGGCGCGGGCGATACGGTGGACCTGTGCGGCCGAGCGGGCGTCCAGCGACGGATTGGCCAGGAGTAATTCACACGAGCTGGCCAGCACCATCAACGGCGTGCGCAGTTCGTGGCTGACGTCGCTGGTGAAGAGTTTTTCCCGGCTCAGGGTCTGGCGCAAACGGCCCAGGGTCTGGTCGAACGACAGGGCCAGCGCGCCCACTTCATCGGCGGCATATTCAGGATGCAGGGGCGGCGCCAGTTCAATCAGTTGATCGCGGTGGCGTACCTGCCGGGCCAGACGTATCACCGGTGCCATGACCCGCCGCGCGAGCAATCGGCCCAGCACGATGGCCAGTATCACGCTGAGGATGAAACCGACGATCACGACGACAAACAGCAGGTGCTCGCGCTGCTCGAGGCTCTCTTGATCGCGCAACAGCACGTATTTGCGCCCGCCGACCGCCTCGACCATCGCGTAGAAGTCATCGCCGTCGAAGCGGATCTCCTGAAACCCCAGGGGCAGCGATGCCAGTTGCGCGGTGAGAGCCATGGCGCCTTGGCCACCTTCGAAAAAGAACAGTTCGCTCTTTTCCGGCGTATGACTCCACAGGCTGATGTCATCCATCGCCAGCAATCGATGCAACCCGCCACTGAGGGTGGTCGAACTCAATTTGCGCTCGACCACATGCACGGTGGCGACAATCCCCATGGCAAACACACCCGCGACCAGTGCGCTCATGCAGGCGAACACGATCACGATCCGTTTGGTGAGGCTTTGCTTGAAATCCATCCGATCCGCTCACTCCGCGACTGTCGTCCGGCTGTCAGGCGCCAGCAGCCCGCGCTACGGCGTAGCGCATAAAGATGACAGCTTCACCTCCGATATCGGCGTTTGTTAAGTCTGCCAATAAACAAAAAGCGTATTTGAGTTTATTTATCAAATGGCCGTTTTAGTTATGGCGGTGTATCGCTGGCAAATTTTTCACATGTTCTTCACTGCGCCCCGACGACCCTGAACGTAGTGTTCAGCAACCATTCAAGCAGGCACCCGTAAAGTAGCGGCGCTGATCAAACTTACGTTGCATTGAATGGAACTTCGTCATTACAAGAGGCAACGTTGTGGCTGAACTAACGCAATTACATTCACCGGCCAAACCATGGCGCGTATCGCGGTTGCGCCTGTTGGTTGCGCTCGCCGGCGGATTGCTGTTGATCGTGCTGGTCAGCGGGTTTGTCTGGTGGCAGAAGACGCCGCGTAACCTGGCCTATGCCGGCGCCGCCGCGACTGCCGAATGGAAGAGCGCCTGGCAGGCCGGGGACATTGTCGCGCTGGTGCGGCACACCGAACGTTGTGACCGCTCGAGCAATATTTGCCTGGGTCCGGCCGATGGTATTACTCAGGCCGGCAGCATCGCCGCAGGTGCCGTGGGCCTGGGGTTCATCCAACTGGGCATGCAGCAGGCCCAGGTCTACAGCAGCCCGCTGACCCGTACTGCGCAAACCGCGCACTACATGTTCGGCCATGATGCGGTGACCCAGGAATGGCTCGAAGTGTGCGGGCCAACCCTGCGCAACGACGTCGTCGCGCACAAGGTCGCGCAGCACAATCTGGTACTGATCACGCACAGCGGTTGCATCAGTGATTTCGAAAAGCAGACCGGTTATCCCCGCGCCACTTTTGCCGAATATGGCAGTGCGCTGATGGTGCGCATTAATGCGCAAGGGCAACTGAAGGTGCTCGGCATCATGAATGCTGACGGCTGGGCAAAAATCGACAAGTAATGGTGGACTCGCACAATAAGCAGACAAATACGCGCACGATTTAATATTTAATCCTGAGTACATGACGTAACAAATGAAACATTGGCAACGGCTGGACTTTTCCCGTTTTCAAGCTTGTCTTTCAAGCAGAACTTCGTGCTGGAAGCGCGCCAGTTCCCGAATGCAGGAAACATCCACCCAACGACGCACCTGCATTTTTCCAACCCAGTGACTCAGCCGCGCCGGAGTGTGCCGAATGAATCGCTGAACTACGTAATCCGTTTCTGCACCAAGGTCCAGTCATGACGTCCGAGAACAAGCCGCTGCGCCACGCTGTCCGTCATTTGCTCCCCATCAAGCCGCCTACCGCCATCGAACGCCTGGCAATTGCAGCGCTGGTCGTGGCGTTCGTGCTGTTTTACCTGCTGCCGCTGGCGTCCCATGGTCTGTGGATTCCCGATGAGACCCGTTACGGCCAGATCAGCCAGGAAATGCTCCTGAGCGGTAATTGGGTCGCCCCGCATTTCATGGGCATTCGCTACTTTGAAAAGCCGATCGCCGGATACTGGATGATTGCCATCGGCCAGGCGATTTTCGGCGAAAACCTGTTCGGCGTGCGCATCGCCTCGGCGCTCGGCACCGGCGCCAGTATCTGCCTGGCATACCTGCTCGCGCGGCGGCTGTGGAACAACCCGCGGATCAGCGCGGCAGCGGCCCTGCTGTTCATGAGTTTCGGCCTGATCGCCGGCCAGGCCGGCTACGCCAACCTCGATCCGCAATTCACCCTGTGGGTCAACCTGAGCCTGGTGGCGCTGTGGTTTGCGCTTGACAGCAAGACGGTGCGAGGGCGCCTGCTTGCCTGGGCACTGCTGGGCGCGGCCTGCGGCATGGGCCTGATGACCAAGGGGTTTCTCGCCCTGTTATTGCCGGTGTTGATCGCCCTGCCCTACATGATCTGGCAACGGCGCTTTGCCGAGCTGCTGCGCTACGGCCCGCTGGCTGTCCTGGTCGCGGCCGCCGTCAGCCTGCCGTGGGTGCTGGCCGTGCATTACCGCGAGCCGGACTTCTGGCGGTTCTTCTTCTGGCATGAACACATCCGCCGCTTCGCGGCCGGCGAGGATGCCCAGCACGCGCGGCCCTGGTGGTTCTACCTGCCGCTGCTGTTCGCCTCTTGCCTGCCGTGGGCGTTGCTGCTGCCGTCGACCCTGATCCGCACCTGGCGCGCAAAGCGCGAAGGCAAAACCGCGTTCCTGGCGCTGTGGTTCCTGCTGCCGCTGATATTCTTCAGCCTCAGCAGCGGCAAGCTGCCGACCTATATCATGCCGTGCCTGCTGCCGCTTGCCCTGCTGATGGCGCACACCGTGATCGATTGGCTGGACCACCATGACAGCCGCATCCTGCGCCTCAACGGTGTGCTCAACACCGTGCTGGCAGGCGTCGCACTGGTCGCCCTGCTGTATCTGCAGGCGACTCGCGAAATCTACGAGAACACGGAAATGTTCAGCCTGTCGCTGGCCTATATCGTGTTGATCGGCTGGATCATCGCCAACGCGGTGCAAATCCTCCGCCCGCTGCAACTGTGGGCGACACCGGCATTGGGCATCGGCCTGCTGATCGCGTTGCTGCCGGCGGCCATGCCCGCGCGCATCGTCAACAGCAAGATGCCCGATCAATTCATTGCCGAGCATCAGCAGGCGCTGAGTCAAACCCGTTCGCTGCTGAGTAACGACCTGGGCGCGGCATCGGCGCTGGCGTGGCGCCTGGGCCGGCCGCAGGTCGATCTGTTCAACACGGTCGGCGAACTCAAGTACGGCCTCGAAGACCCAGCCATGGCCTCGCGCCAGGTCAGCCTCGACAGCGTCGGCCAATGGATGACCGAAGCACGCAAGAAAGGCTCGGTGGGCGTGGTCATGCGCGTCAACAGCACGCAGGAAGAACAGGAACTCGAGCTGTTGCCAATCGATGGCCAGCATTACCAGCGCGGCAATCTCGAGATCTTCATCTTCGCCCAGAGCCAGCCATGACTGCGAGCAGCCGTGATCGCCGCGCCCTGTTGCTCCTGCTGGTCGCCACCGCTCTGATGCTGCTGGTTGGCCTGGGCAGCCGCGAGCTGTGGGGCGCGGAAACCCGTTGGGCCAACATCGCCCTGCAGATGCTGCAGAGCGGCGACTACTTCGACCCGTACCTCAAGGGCGGCCCGTACTACGACAAGCCGCTGCTGTCGTATTGGCTGATCACCGCCACGGCGTGGCTGACCGGTGGCCTGGGCCACTGGTCACTGCGCCTGTCTTCCGTGCTGGCCGCGTGGTTGAGCGTGTGGCTGGTGTATCTGATCGGCGAACAGCAGTTTCGCAAAGGCACCGGGCTGATCGCCGGGTGGATGCTGGCCACCACGTTCTATTTCGTCTTCTGGGCGCGGGTCGCTACCGCCGACATCCTGACCGTCTGCGGTGTCCTGGCGGCAGTCTGGTGGTACTGGCGCGGGCCGCAGGACCGGCGCTTCTCGCGTTACCTGGTGTTCTTCGGCCTGCTGGCCCTGACCTCCTTGTTCAAGGGCCTGATCGGTTTCATTTTGCCCGGGCTGGTGCTGCTGCCGCACCTGTTGCACGAGGGGCGCTGGAAACAGCACCTGAACCTGCGCCTGATGGCAGCGTTGTCGATCGCCGCGGCGTTCTACATGACGCCGTTCCTGCTGTCACACCTCTACGGCGCGCCGAACTACGGTGAAAGCGGTCTGGGCCTGGTGCTGCGGGAAAACGTCGTGCGCTTCTTCCAGCCGTTCGACAACATCGGCCCGATCTACATCTATCTGGTCTACCTGCCGGTCTACACCCTGCCGTGGGCACCGTGCTGGATCATTGCCCTGTGGGTCGCCGCGCGAAACTGGCGGCAGCTCGAACCGGACACCCGCTGGCTGATTCAAGGCCTGGCCCTGCTGATGCTGTTTTTCACCGCCAGCGGCAGCCGCCGCAGTTACTACGTGTTGCCGCTGGTGCCGTTTGCGCAACTGCTCGGTGCCTGGTGGATAACCCGGCGCATGGCGGCACGCGCTAGCACCGGTCGCGGCTGGAACATCGGCTTCGCCGCCACCAGCGTGTTGCTGGTCGCGGTGCTCGGCGTGCTTTATCCATGGACCAACAGCGGTGGCGGCGTTATCCGCTTCGGCGCCACCGTACGGGAACAGGCCAGCCAGCAGGCCCCGCTGAATCAGTGGCGCATGGTCATGATCGAGGTCGACAACAAGGTGCCGATGTACCTGCAAACCGGTGGCGCCCCGTTCTATTACGTGCAGCAAACCCAGGACTTCCCGCGCACCGGCGACAGCGCCGCGCTGATGGCGTGGCTGGAGCGCACCAGCGGCGAACGCTGGGACCCGCAACGCACGATCATCGTCGCGCAATACCACAGCGGCGAAGCCCTGCCATTGCACTACCTGAGTGTCGACCATCAGGTCATCACCACCACGCCGACCCGTGGCGAGCAGGTCTTCCATGGCCGCGAGGATCAAAGCGTGGCCTACATCCCGCGCGGCTACGACCTGCGCCAAGGCAACCCGGTCAGTCAGACGGCAGTTCGCCGCTTCAGTGCCCGCGCCTACCCGCGGGTGTGTGCGCCAGACGCACTGTGGCTGCACTGTGCGCGGCTGCATTCATAGCAGCGCTTCTGCCCCGCCTCGGTACGCAATCCGCAGTTTCAACCCGCTCTGTCCTGAATAACGACGTGGTGTGACGCACGGCCCGTGTGCGAGTGGCGACTAGCGGCTAATCTGAATGGCAATGACATGTATTAACGGTTTCTTTGACGTTTTTTTCTCATTTGCCTCTCTACATTGGCCAGCGGCTTAAAACATGCAAATCATTCGCATTGATACGCCCGCGAGTGACTTCACATAACGTCTGAAAAGCAGGAGCGGTCCGGTCATGAATCCACACCTTCCGTCGTTGATGAAACACGCGCTGCTGGCGGCGGCGTTGCTCGGTGCCAGTCAGGTCTACGCCGCCGACAGCGTCGGCATCGTGGTCTACAACGCGCAGCATGAAAGCCTGACCAAGGCCTGGGTTGCAGGCTTCACCGAAGAAACCGGTATCCCGGTCACGGTGCGCAACGGCGACGACACAGAGATGGGCAACCAACTCGTCCAGGAAGGTGCGGCCTCGCCGGCGGATGTGTTCCTCACCGAAAACTCCCCGGCCATGGTGCTGGTGGACAACGCCAAGCTGTTCGCCCCGGTGGCCCCCGCCACCCTGGCGCAGGTGGACGGCGCCTATCGCCCCGCGCACGGGCAATGGGTGGGGATCGCCGCGCGTTCGACGGTGTTCGTCTACAACCCGAGCAAACTGACCGAGAAAGACCTGCCGAAATCCTTGCTCGACCTCGCCGCGCCGGCCTGGAAAGGCCGTTGGGCGGCGTCGCCGGCGGGCGCCGACTTCCAAGCGATTGTCGCCGCCGTACTGCAACAGAAAGGTGAAGCGGCCACCCTCGACTGGCTCAAAGGCATGAAAACCAACGCCACGGTCTATCGCGGCAACAGCGCCGTGCTTAAAGCGGTGAATGCCGGGCAGATCGACAGCGGCGTGATCTACCACTATTACAGCTTCGTCGATCAGTCCAAGACCGGCGAAAACAGCAAAAACACCCGACTGCACTACTTCAAGCACCAGGACCCTGGCGCCTTCGTCAGCATCTCCGGTGCCGGCGTGCTCGCTTCCAGCAAACACCAGGACGAGGCGCAGGCGTTCGTCAAATACATC
The DNA here is from genome assembly GCF_030209175.1 of Pseudomonas sp. efr-133-TYG-5. Lineage (GTDB taxonomy): Bacteria > Pseudomonadota > Gammaproteobacteria > Pseudomonadales > Pseudomonadaceae > Aquipseudomonas. The sequence goes on from NZ_JARVSM010000001.1 coordinate 554,262, forward strand.
ACCGGCAAAGAAGGCCAGGAAATTCTCCATTCGGGCAGCTCATTCGAATACGCCGTGGGCAAAGATGCGCCGTCCAATCCGAAACTGGTGCCGCTGAAGGATCTCGATGCGCCGACCGTGGACGCGTCGAAACTCGACAGCAAGAAAGCCGTCGAGCTGATGACCCAGGCCGGATTGCTGTAAGTGATGCCGCAAACCGCTCCGGCAGACATCGCCCCGGCGTCCGCCCGCCGCCGCTCACGCCAGACCCGCGCCCTGCAAGGGCGCGGGGGATCGTGGGTGGTAGCCCTGGCGATTGCGGTTTCGCTGCTGTCGCTGCTGCCTATCGCCTTTGTACTCGGCGTGTCGTGGAACACCGGGTGGGCGACGATCCAGGCACTGGTGTTCCGTCCACGGGTGGCCGAACTGCTGATCAACACCGTGCTGCTGGTGCTGATCACCCTGCCCCTGTGCATCCTGCTCGGCACGGCGCTGGCCTGGCTGACCGAGCGCACCGACCTGCCCGGCCGGCGCTTGTGGTCGGTGCTGGCCGTGGCGCCACTGGCGGTGCCGGCGTTCGTCCACAGCTACGCCTGGGTCAGCCTGGTGCCCTCGATGCACGGGTTGCCGGCCGGGGTGCTGGTGTCGGTGATCGCCTATTTCCCGTTCCTTTATCTACCGATTGCGGCGACCTTGCGCCGTCTCGACCCGGCGATCGAAGACGTTGGCGAATCCCTCGGGCTCAAACCCTGGGCGGTGTTTTTCCGCGTGGTGCTGCCGCAACTGCGCCTGGCCATCTGCGGCGGTGCGTTGCTGGTCGGCCTGCATTTGCTCGCCGAATACGGCCTGTACGCGATGATCCGCTTCGACACCTTCACCACGGCGATCTTCGATCAGTTCAAATCGACCTTCAACGGCCCGGCGGCGAACATGCTCGCCGGTGTCCTGGCGCTGTGCTGCCTGGCGATGCTCACGGTGGAATCGGCCTCGCGCGGCCGCGCACGCTATGCACGAGTCGGTTCCGGCAGCGCCCGGGAACAGCGCATCGTGCGCCTGAGTCGGGAGGCGGTCGCGTGTGGCCTGGGCTTGCAGGTGGTCACCTGCGTGCTGGCCCTCGGTGTGCCGCTGCTGACCCTCGGGCGCTGGCTGATTGCCGGTGGCGTGCAGGTCTGGCAAGGCGGCGAGTGGCTGCCGGCGCTGTTGCAGACCCTGTCGCTCGGCGTGGCCGGCGCGCTGCTGACCAGTCTGGCAGCCATTCCGATTGCCTGGCTGTCGATCCGCGCACCGGGCAAGTTGCAGCGTCTGCTCGAAGGCTGCAACTACATCACCAGTGCCTTGCCCGGTATCGTCGTGGCCCTGGCGCTGGTGACCGTGACCATTCATTTCGCCCGGCCGATCTACCAGACCACGATCACCGTGCTGCTCGCCTACCTGCTGATGTTCCTGCCGCGGGCGCTGGTCAGCCTGCGTGCCGGGTTCGCCCAGGCGCCGGTGGAGCTGGAAAACATCGCGCAAAGCCTCGGCCGTTCGCCGCTGCGCGCACTGTGGCTGATTACCTTGCGCCTGGCCGCACCGGGCGCCGCCGCCGGCGCGGCGCTGGTGTTTCTGGCGATCACCAACGAACTGACCGCGACCCTGCTGCTCGCCCCCAACGGCACGCGCACCCTGGCCACCGGTTTCTGGGCCATGACCAGCGAAATCGATTACGCCGCCGCAGCGCCCTACGCGTTGCTGATGGTGCTGCTGTCGCTGCCGCTGACGGCCATTCTCTATCACCAATCAAGGCGCACGGCTGGCCGATGAACGCTCTCGAACTGAAATCCCTCAGTAAATCCTTTGGCGCGCAGAAAGCCCTGGATGACATCTGCCTGTCGGTGCCCACCGGCAGCCGTACAGTGATCGTCGGGCCATCCGGCTCCGGCAAGACCACCCTGCTGCGGATGATCGCCGGGTTTGAATTTCCCGACGCCGGCAGCCTCACCCTCAACGGCCAGACCCTGGTCGACAGCAGCCACGCCGTGCCGGCCTATCAGCGCCAGATCGGTTACGTGCCGCAGGACGGCGCGCTGTTTCCGCACATGAGCGTGGCCGCCAACATCGGCTTCGGCCTGACGGACACCGGCGCGGCCAGGACCGAGCGCATCCTTGCGTTGATGGACAGCGTGGCGCTGGACGCCAATATGGCCAACCGCTGGCCTCACGAGCTGTCCGGCGGCCAGCAGCAACGGGTGTCCCTGGCCCGGGCGCTGGCCCAGCAACCCCGGCTGATGCTGCTCGACGAGCCGTTCTCGGCGCTCGATACCGGGCTGCGCAGCGCCATGCGCAAAATGGTCGCGCGGCTGCTGGAAACTGCCGGCGTGACCACCATTCTGGTGACCCACGACCAGGGCGAAGCACTGTCGTTTGCCGATCAACTGGCGGTGATGCGCGCCGGACGCCTGGTGCAATCGGGGCATCCGATGGACCTCTACCGTTACCCGGGTGACGAGCAGACCGCGCATTTCCTTGGAGAAGCCGTGGTCATGCCGGCCCGGATCGAATCGGGTTGGGCGCATTGCGACCTGGGCCGCGTGGCGGTGAACAGCAACGGTTTCTGCGGCAGCGCACAGATCATGTTGCGCCCCGAGCAACTGCAACTCTCCGATCAGCCAGACTCGCCGGACGCCCGCCAAGGCTGCCCGGCGGTGGTTGTCGAGCGCGATTTCGCCGGCAACACCTGCACCCTCACCGTCGAGTTGCACCCACAGGCCAGCCAGGATCAGGGCCGCTCATTGCTGGTACGCAGCACCGGCATGCACGCGCCGCCAGCCGGGAGCGCCGTGCAACTGTCGGTGCTCGGCCCGGCGCATGTGTTCGACTTGGCCTGATCAGAGGTCGAAACGGTCCACGGCCCGCCGCCGCTCGTTGTCATCGCGCACGTCGTAGCTGGCGGTCGTCTGGATGTTGCTGTGATGGGCCAGTTTCTGCGCGATGGACAGGTCGTGCTCCTCGATCACCCGGGTGATGAACGAACGACGGAAATCGTGCGGCATGATTTTCACCCCGACCTGCGTGCCGCGCTGGCGCGCGATGTAATAGATCGCGTGCTTGGTGATGCGCTCGCGGGTGATGTGGCTGCCCCGGCGAATGCGGTTGAACAGAAACGCGTCGTCGCTTTCCCCCTCCTTGAGTTGCGAGCGGCGAAATTCCAGCCAGGCGTCGAGCTTGGCGAACGCCCAGGGTGGCGCGTACTTGATCAGTTGTTTGTTGCCCTTGGCGGTGACGCGCAGGCTGCGCTCGCTGAAGTCGACCTGATCGAGGTCGAGGTCGACCGATTCCGACTTGCGCATGCCGGTGCCGTACAACAAGGCAATCACGGCGGCATCCCGCAGGCCCTGCGGACGCGGATCGGCGGCGCAGACTTCCATCAACTCGTGAATCAATGTGCGCTTGAGGTTGCGCCCCTGGGACAAGCGCGTACCGGCAATGCCTTTGACCGAACGCATCTTCAACAAGTGTTCCTGGCTGATCAGACTCATGCGCCAGGCTTCATTCATCACTCCGCGCACCGCATTCACATACAACGAAGACGTGTTGGGGGCGTAGTTGTCTTCGCGCAGTGCAGCGACCAGCGCCACTACATCTTCGGGCTGCAGGGCGTGCCAGGGAATTTCCTCGACATTCATGTCTTCGAAGCCGAGACGGTCAGCGGCGTCCTGCAGCACGTATCGCATGGTCAACTGGCTGGAGGGGGCCAATCGTGCCAGGTACAACGACAGGGGATTGGTTCTAACGGTATCGGTGGGTGTAGCGGGCAAGTCAATCAAACCAGAGGCCTTAAATAAAAACTATTCAACACAACAACTAACAATCGAATCTACTTAGTCTAAAGAAGAGTATTTCAGTCGGACTTTGCGCTAAAAAACGCGATAAACGGCGCCAGTCTGAACAGTGGCTGTATGAGTTACAGATAAACGATTCACCGACCGGTTTTTCATATTCCTTTCACAAAATCGAGCATAACCTTGAGCCCGATTCAGATCCTCGGTCGTTACCGCCCCAACCTGCCGGGCAACGCCTGAAAAGTCAACCAACCTCCGACGTCACGTCGTTTTGGCAACTTCTTGATGCAAAACCATTTTTTGCGTCTACTCTGGGATTGGATCCGATGAAAAGCCAGAGGGATCTGTCCATCATTTTCCACAACGAGGTGCCCATGAGTCAGGCGTTTCTCCCCTTCTCCCGCCCCAGTATCGGCGAAGAAGAAATTGCAGCTGTCGAGCAGGTCCTGCGCTCGGGCTGGATCACGACCGGGCCGAAAAACCAGGCACTTGAAGAGCAGTTCGCACACTACGTCGGTTGCCGGCATGCCGTGGCACTTTCTTCGGCCACTGGCGGCATGCACATAACATTGCTGGCCCTGGGCATCGGCCCGGGCGACGAAGTCATTACGCCGTCGCAAACCTGGGTGTCCACCGCCAACATGATTAGCCTGATCGGGGCGAAGCCGGTGTTCGTCGATGTCGACCGCGACACGCTGATGACCGACGCCGCACGCATCGAAGCCGCCATCACCCCACGGACCAAAGCGATTATCCCGGTGCATTACGCCGGCGCCGCGTTTGACCTCGATCCGCTGTATGCCCTGGCCGCCAAGCACGGCATCGCCGTGATCGAAGACGCCGCCCACGCGGCGGGCACCCGCTACAAAGGGCGCCACGTCGGCTCGCAAGGCACGGCGATCTTCTCGTTCCACGCGATCAAGAACATGACCTGTGCCGAAGGCGCGATGTTCGTCACCGACGACGAAGCGCTGGCCAATCGCGTGCGCATGCTCAAGTTCCATGGCCTGGGCGTGGATGCCTACGACCGCCTCACCGGTGGCCGCAAGCCGCAGGCGCAGGTGATCGAACCCGGCTTCAAGTACAATCTGGCCGATATCAACGCCGCGATTGCCCTGGTGCAGTTGCAGCGCCTGGACGAAATCAACGCCCGGCGCACCGAGTTGGCCACCCGCTACCTGCAAAAGTTCGAAGGCCTGCCGGTGCAACCGCTGGCCCTGCCCGCCTATGCCCAGCAACACGCCTGGCATCTGTTCATCCTGCGCATCGACAGCGAACGCTGCGGCATGGATCGCGAAACGTTCATGAAAGGCTTGCAGGATCAGGGCATCGGCACCGGTATCCATTTCATCGCCACCCACTTGCACACCTGGTATCGCCAGCGTGATCCCGACCTGTACCTGCCCAACACCGAATGGAACTCGGCGCGGCTATGCTCGATTCCGTTGTTTCCCGACATGACCGATCACGACCTTGATCGCGTCGTCGGTGCCATCGCTACCCTTATGGACAAACGCCTGTGAGACCTTACCCAATCAATTGCGTGTCGATCGTCATTCCGGTCTACAACGAAGAGGACAGTCTGCCCGAGCTGCTGCGCCGCACGGCTGCAGCCTGCGCGCAGCTCGAGCATGACTATGAAATCGTGCTGGTCGACGACGGCAGCCGCGACAGCTCGGCGCAGTTGCTCGAAGACGCCGCCGCGACACCCGACAGCCCGTTCGTGGCGGTGATCCTCAACCGCAACTACGGCCAGCACGCGGCGATCATGGCCGGTTTCGAGCAATGCAAGGGCGACGTGGTCATCACCCTCGACGCCGACCTGCAGAATCCGCCGGAAGAAATCCCGCGCCTGGTCGCCGAAGCGGAAAAAGGTTACGACGTGGTCGGCACCGTGCGCGGCAATCGTCAGGATTCGGCGCTGCGCCGCTACCCGTCGAAGCTGATCAACCTCGCCGTGCAACGCTCCACCGGCGTCGCCATGAGCGACTACGGCTGCATGCTGCGCGCGTACCGCCGCACGATCATCGACGCAATGCTCGCCTGCCGCGAACGCAGCACGTTCATTCCGATCCTGGCCAACAGCTTCGCCCGTCACACCACGGAAATCGTCGTCGCCCACGCCGAACGGGAACACGGTGATTCGAAGTACAGCCCGATGCGCCTGATCAATCTGATGTTCGACCTGATCACCTGCATGACCACCACACCGTTGCGCCTGCTGAGCATCGTCGGTTTCACCATGGCCGCACTCGGCCTGCTGTTCGCGTTCGTGTTGATCGTATTGCGACTCGCGCTCGGCGCCGATTGGGGCGGTGACGGTCTGTTCGTGCTGTTCGCCGTGCTGTTCGTGTTCACCGGCGGGCAGTTCATCGGCATGGGTCTGCTCGGCGAATACCTGGGCCGGATGTACAGCGACGTGCGCGCCCGTCCACGCTTTTTCATTGAAAAGGTGCTGCGCAGCCAGCCGGCGGATCCGGCGCCTGCCGTCACCGTCGATGGTCTGTCCTCTGCACCCCATCACAACTCTACTTCTGATCAGGTTCTCTCATGAGTGCAAAAACTGTTGTCTTCGCCTACCACGATATTGGCTGCGCCGGCATTCAAGCCCTGCTCGACAGCGGCTACGACATTGCAGCGGTGTTCACTCACGCCGATGATCCGAAGGAAAACGCGTTCTACGCCTCGGTGGCGCAACTGTGCGCGAACAAGGGCATCCCGGTGCATGCGCCGGAAGACGCCAACCACCCGTTGTGGATCGAGCGCATCGCCAAGCTCGACCCCGACTACATTTTCTCCTTCTACTACCGCAACCTGCTGAGCGAGCCGCTGCTGGCCACCGCGAAAAAAGGCGCGTTCAACCTGCATGGCTCGTTGCTGCCGCGCTACCGTGGTCGCGCACCGGCCAACTGGGTGCTGGTCAACGGTGAAACCGAAACCGGCGTCACCCTGCATCGCATGGTCAAGCGCGCCGATGCCGGCGCCATCGTCGCCCAGCAACGCGTGGCCATCGAACGCAGCGACACCGGCCTGAGCCTGCATGCCAAGCTGCGTACCGCCGCCAGCGACCTGCTGCGCGACACCCTGCCGAACATGCTGCAAGGCAAGATCAGCGAAACCCCGCAGGACGAGTCCAAGGCCAGCGTCTTCGGCCGTCGTACCGCGGCGGACGGCAAACTGGTCTGGGCCAGACCGGCCGAGCAGCTGTTCAACCTGGTGCGCGCCGTGACCCAGCCTTATCCGGGGGCCTTCTGCGCCGTGGGCGAACACAAGCTGATCGTGTGGAGCGCCGAAGTCGTCAAGGGCAACGAAGGCCAGGCCCCGGGCCGGGTCATCAGCGTCGATCCGCTGCGCATCGCCTGCGGTGAAGACTCGCTGGTGATCAACGCCGGGCAGCGCAACGACAACGGTCTGTACCTCAGCGGCCCGCAACTGGCCAACGAACTGGGCCTGGTCGACGGCTCGCTGCTGCGCGGTGCCGAATCCGGCCGCGCGCCACGTCGCACCCGCGTACTGATCCTCGGCGTCAACGGCTTCATCGGTAACCACCTCTCCGAGCGCCTGCTGCGTGACGACCGCTACGAGGTCTATGGCCTGGACATCGGCTCCGACGCCATCGACCGCCTGCGCAGCCACCCCAACTTCCACTTCGTCGAAGGCGATATCAGCATTCACTCCGAGTGGATCGAGTACCACATCAAGAAGTGCGACGTGGTCCTACCGCTGGTGGCCATCGCCACCCCGATCGAATACACCCGCAACCCGCTGCGTGTGTTCGAGCTGGACTTCGAGGAAAACCTCAAGCTGGTGCGCTACTGCGTCAAGTACAACAAGCGCGTGATCTTCCCGTCGACGTCGGAAGTCTATGGCATGTGCCAGGACAAGAACTTCGACGAAGACAGCTCGAACCTGGTCGTCGGGCCGATCAACAAGCAGCGCTGGATCTACTCGGTCTCCAAGCAACTGCTGGACCGGGTGATCTGGGCCTACGGCGCCAAGGGCCTGAACTTCACCCTGTTCCGTCCGTTCAACTGGATGGGCCCGCGCCTGGACCGTCTCGATTCGGCCCGGATCGGCAGCTCCCGTGCCATCACCCAGTTGATCCTCAACCTGGTCGAAGGCACGCCGATTCGCCTGTTCGACGGTGGCGAGCAGAAGCGTTGCTTCACCGACATCGCCGACGGCGTCGAGGCGCTGGCACGCATCATCGACAACGAAAATGACGTGTGCAACGGCCAGATCATCAACATCGGCAACCCGGACAACGAAGCCAGCATCCGCCAGTTGGGCGAAGAGCTGCTGCGTCAGTTCGAGGCGCACCCGCTGCGCCACAACTTCCCACCGTTCGCCGGGTTCCGCGACGTCGAAAGCAAGGCGTTCTACGGCGCCGGTTACCAGGACGTGGAGCACCGCAAGCCAAGCATCGCCAACGCCAAGCGCCTGCTGAACTGGGAGCCGACCGTGGAAATGCGCGAGACCATCGGCAACACGCTGGACTTCTTCCTGCGTGAAGCCATGCTCGAAATCGCGGACAAGCGTTGATGCAGGCAGGCCTTCGTATCGATGTCGACACCTACCGCGGGACCCGTGAAGGGGTACCGCGGTTGCTCGAAATGCTCGACGAGGCGCAGGTCAAGGCAACGTTCTTCTTCAGTGTCGGCCCGGACAACATGGGCCGGCATCTGTGGCGCCTGATCCGCCCGCAGTTCCTCTGGAAAATGCTCCGTTCCAACGCCGCCGGCCTGTATGGCTGGGACATTCTGCTGGCCGGCACCGCCTGGCCGGGCAAGCCGATTGGCCGGGATCTCGGACACCTGATGCGTCAGGCCCGGGACGCCGGCCATGAGGTTGGCCTGCACGCCTGGGATCACCACGGCTGGCAGGCCAATACCGGGCGCTGGAGCGAGGCGCAGCTGATCGAGCAGATCCGCCGCGGGGTCGACACCCTCAGCGATATTCTCGGCGCGAAGATCGAGTGCTCGGCCGCCGCCGGTTGGCGCGCCGACGAACGTGTGATCGAGGCCAAGCAGGCCTTCGGCTTTCGCTACAACAGCGACTGCCGCGGGCACAGCCTGTTTCGTCCGTTGCTCGCCGATGGCACGCCGGGGACGCCGCAGATTCCGGTGGACCTGCCGACCTTTGACGAGGTGGTCGGTCCGCAGGTCGCGGCCAGGGACTTCAACGCCTTCATCCTCGACCGCTTCCGTGCGCAAGCACTGAACGTCTACACCATTCATGCCGAAGTAGAAGGGATTCTGATGGCTCAGGATTTTCGTCAATTGCTGGCCGATGCCCGCCAGCGCCACATCGAGTTCCAACCACTGGGCGCGTTGCTGCCCGAGTTCTTCAATACCTTGCCGGTGGGGCGCGTACAACGCGGCGCACTGGAGGGACGTGAAGGCTGGCTGGGAGTGCAAGGCGCATGAGCAAACGCTGGGCACTACCGCTGCTGGTAGGCATTTGCCTGTTGGCTTACCTGCTGCCGCTGGGTACTCACGGCTTGTGGATTCCCGACGAAACCCGTTACGCGCAGATCAGCCAGGACATGCTGCTGAGCGGCAACTGGGTATCGCCGCATTTCATGGGCCTGCGGTACTTCGAAAAACCGGTGGCCGGCTACTGGATGATCGCCCTCGGCCAGCAACTGTTCGGGCAGAACCTGTTCGGCGTGCGTTTCGCTTCGGCGCTGAGCACCGTGCTGAGCATGCTGTTGTGCTTCCTGGTGGCCCGGCGGTTGTGGAACGAGCCGCGAAAGAGCTTCGTCTGCGCCCTGCTCTACATGAGTTTCACCGTGATCGCCGGTCAGGCCGGCTACGCCAACCTCGATCCGCAATTCACCTTCTGGGTCAACCTGAGCCTGGTAGCTCTGTGGTTTGCCCTCGACAGTCGTCGCAACGGTCAGCGCCTGGCGGGCTGGGCTGTGTTGGGCCTGGCCTGTGGCATGGGGTTCATGACCAAGGGTTTTCTCGCCTGGGCGCTGCCGGTGCTGATTGCGCTGCCGTGGATGCTCTGGCAGAAGCGCTGGCGCGAGTTGCTGCTGTTCGGCCCGGTGGCGATTGTCGTGGCGATTGTGGTCAGCCTGCCGTGGGTGCTCGCGGTGCATGCGCAGGAGCCGGACTACTGGCGGTTCTTCTTCTGGCATGAACACATCCGTCGATTTGCCGGCGACGATGCCCAGCACGATGCGCCGTGGTGGTACTACCTGCCGCTGCTGGTCGGGTTCAGCCTGCCGTGGGTGGGCATGTTGCCGCCCGCGGTCAAACAGGCCTGGCAGTCGCGCCGCCATCCCGGCATCGCGTTTGTGCTGCTGTGGCTGCTGATGCCGCTGCTGTTTTTCAGCCTGAGCAACGGCAAGCTGCCGACCTACATCCTGCCGTGCCTGCTGCCGCTGGCCTTGTTGCTGGGCAATGCGCTGACTGACCGGCTGCGCCTGGAACACGGCCGTGCGCTGGGCGTCAATGGCCTGCTCAACCTGGTACTTGGCGTGGTGGTGCTGATCGCACTGGTGTACCTGCAGGTGAAAAAGCCGCTGTATGACCATGAACTGCACAGCCTGGTACTGGTGTTCATTGCCCTGATCGGCTGGATCATTGCCAACCTGGCGCAAGCCTTCCTGCCGTTGCAGTGCTGGGCGGCGCCAGCGCTGGGCAGCCTGCTGCTGGCCGGGGTACTGCCGGCCGCGCTGCCGCAATCGGTGGTGGCCAACAAAACCCCGGATCAGTTCATTCTGCATCACGCCGCCGAACTGGCCGCCACCACCCACCTGCTGAGTAACGACCTCGGCGCCGCCGCGGCACTGGCCTGGCGCATGCAGCAACCCAAGGTTGCGTTGTACAACACCGTCGGCGAGCTGAAATATGGCCTGAGCTATCCCGAAGGCGCCGCGCAGCGCATCACCACCGACCAGGTGCAGCAATGGGTACGCGATGCCCGGCGCAGTGGTTCGGTCGGCGTGGTCATGCGCGTCAAGGGCGACGACGAGTTGCATGAGGTCGATCTGCTGCCCAAGGACGGCACCCGCTACGAGCAGGGCAATCTGGTGATCATGATCCTGCCCAAGGATCCGTCATGAGCTGGATTCTGTTATTGACGGCCTGTCTGCTGACTTGCCTGGGCCAGGTCGCGCAAAAGTATGCCGTGGAGAGCTGGCGCGGTGGCGATTCGTCCTGGACCGCCAAGCTGCGCTCGCCATGGCTGTGGCTGGCGCTCGTCGCGCTCGGTTGCGGCCTGCTGGTCTGGTTGCTGGTGTTGCAGCGTCTGGAAGTCGGCATTGCCTACCCGATGCTCAGCCTCAACTTCGTGCTGATCACGCTGATCGCCCGTTTTGTTTTCCACGAAACGATCGACCGCCGCCACTGGCTGGGCGTGGCGCTGGTGATCGGCGGCGTGGTGCTGCTGGGGCAACAATCATGAGTCAGGCCCGTGGCATCGTTTTCGCCCTCGGCAGCGTGATGCTGGTCAGTGCCGCCCAACTGGGCATGCGCTGGAGCATGACGCGCCTGCCGCAACCGCAACAATGGCTGGCTGCCCTCGGCAGCGGCAGTGTCGATCTGGCGGCGCTGAGCGTGGTGTTCGCGGCGATCGTCGCCTATGCGCTGTCGATGCTCTGCTGGCTCGTCGCCCTGCGCGATCTGCCGCTGGGGCGCGCCTACTCGCTGCTGAGCATCAGCTACGCCCTGGTCTATCTGCTGGCGGCCAGTCTGCCGCTGTTCAACGAATCCTTCAGTTTCACTAAATCGCTGGGCGTGGCGCTGGTCATGCTCGGGGTCATCACTATCAACACTCGTCCGGCTCGTGCGCCCGAATTCAGGAGTGCTCCATGAAAATCACAGTATTTGGCAGCGGTTACGTCGGCCTGGTCCAAGCCGCGGTGCTGGCGGAAGTCGGTCATGACGTCGTGTGCATGGATATCGACGAAAAGAAAGTCGAGCTGCTGCGCCAGGGGCACGTCAGCATCTTCGAACCGGGCCTTGCGAGCCTGGTGCGCGAGGGCCTGGAGGCCGGGCGCCTGCACTTCACCGCCGATGAAAAACTCGCCGTGCAACACGGCCGGGTGGCTTTCATTGCCGTGGGTACGCCGTCCAGCGAAGACGGCTCGGCCGATCTGAAATACGTGCTGTCGGTGGGCGATGCGGTCGCCCGGCATCGCGAACAGCCGCTGATCCTGGTGGAAAAATCTACCGTACCGGTCGGCACCGGCGACACCCTGCGCGCGCACATTCAGGCGGCGCTGGACAAGGCCGGGCGCCACCTGCAGTTCGATATCGTCTCCAACCCGGAATTCCTCAAGGAGGGCTCGGCCGTCGCCGATTGCCGGCGCCCGGATCGCATCGTCATCGGCTGCGAGGGTGACGAAGTGCAGGACGTCATGCGCGATCTGTATTCGCCGTTCAACCGCAACCATGACCGCATCATGTTCATGGACCTGCGCAGCGCCGAGCTGACCAAATACGCCGCCAACTGCATGCTGGCGACCAAGATCAGCTTCATCAACCAGATCGCCGAACTGGCCGAACACCTGGGCGCCGACATCGAATCGGTGCGCCAGGGCATCGGCGCCGACACGCGCATCGGTTATCACTTCATCTACCCGGGCTGCGGCTACGGCGGTTCGTGCTTCCCCAAGGACATGCGCGCGCTGATCCACAGTGCCGAACAGGCCCATTGCTCCAGTGACCTGCTGCAAGCCGTGGAAGCGATCAACCAGCGCCAGAAGCACAAGCTGTTCGAGCGTATCAATGCGTTCTACCAGGGCGATCTGCGTGGCAAGACCTTCGCCCTCTGGGGCCTGGCGTTCAAGCCGAACACCGATGACATGCGCGATGCGCCGAGCCGTGTGCTGCTCGACGCGCTGTTCGCCGCTGGCGCCAATGTCCGCGCATTCGACCCGGAGGCCATGCAGGAAACCCAGCGCCTGTATCCGAACGAAGAAAAGCTGATGCTGATGGGCACGCCGGAATCGGTGCTGTCCGGCGCCGAGGCCCTGATCATCTGCACCGAATGGCAACAGTTCAAGGCGCCGGACTTCGACTTGATCGAACAACGCCTCAAAGCCCCGGTGATCTTCGACGGCCGCAACCTGTACGACGCCGATCGCCTGGCGCGCAACGGCTTCAAATACTTCCCGATCGGCCGTGGCGATTCGCGCAGACTGCCGATCCCGCTGCAGCAATGGTCCAGCACCGCGGACGTCGCTTGATTACGTTGTCGCCGGCCATCCGCCGGCAGTCCCTGATCGCCGGGCTGCTGGCACTGCTGTTGTTTGTTGCCGGGGTCTACGGCCAGGCGCCCATTGGCTTCGATTCACGCTTCTTCCTGTTTGCCCAGGAAATGCTCAGGCATGGGCCGACCGTGTTTCCGACCACCTACGGTGAGCCGTACGCCGACTACTCGGCGCTGTCGACGCTGTTGATCTGGCTATTGTCGTTACCGTTCGGTGCAGTCAACACCCTGACCGCATGGTTGCCCAGCGCCATCGCCGGCGCGGTGATCGTGACATTGATGTACCGCCTGCTAGCGGTGCATTCGCGGCGCTGGGCCTGGCTGAGCATTGCCTTGCTGCTGCTCACCAGCACGTTCGTCACTGAAGTGCGGGCGGTATCGCAGGACTTGATGCTGGCCGCCGTGGCGCTGTCGGTGTTCTACCTGGGTTACGCGCGCGACCACTTCGGCGCGGGTCGACGCTGGTGGCTGATGTTTGTCCTGTTGTTGCTCGGTTTCGGCATTCGCGGGCCGATCGGCCTGGTGGTGCCGACCGGCATGCTGTGCAGCTACTACCTGCTCAATCGGCAGTGGGCACGGCTGTGGGTGTTCGGCGTCCTGGCAGCGCTGCTGCTCGCCGCGTGCGTCGGTCTGCTGTTGTGGCTGGCGAAGGCCAGCGGTGGCGAGGCGTTCCTGCAGGACGTGATCCGCATGCAATTCATGGGGCGCATGGACGGCAGCGAAGGCGTCAGCGGTTCGCTGTATTACTTCACCAGTTCCCTGGGCAATTACGCGCTGGCCTATCCGTTGGCCATTCTCGTGCTGGCGGCCGCCTGGTTGAGCAAACCGCAGCAGCGCGGGCCGGCATTGCGTCTGGTGCAATACTGCGCGGCCGCCGGGTTGATCGTGATGGTCGGCCTGTCGATTCCGCAGGCGAAGAAGGCGCGTTATCTGCTGCCGATGCTGCCGATGGCGGCGATCATTGCCGCGTATCCGTTCCAGGTCGCGCACGGGCGGGTATTCGCCTGGTTGCGCGGGATCATTCAGGGTCTGTGGTTGCTCACGCCTGGCGTGTTGCTGATTGCCTTGCTGGTGGCCCGGCACAAATTTGCGCAGTTGCTCGGCGGTGTGCTGCCAGTGCTGATCGTGCTGGGTGTTCTGCAAGTGCTGGCGTTGTCGCGGCTGTGGCGACCCTGGCGGCGTGCCGAAGTGTTGGCGCTGAGCGCCGTGCTGGCGTTGTGGACGGTCTACGCGGCGGTGTTCGAGCCCGTCGAGCGTCGGCTGTACGACACCCGCGATTTCAGTCGTGCGGCGTTCGCCCGGGTGCAACAGAACCCGGCCCCGCTGGTACTGCACGGCATGGGCAAGGACGCCAAGGCGATCAAGTTCATGGTCAACATCGAGCAGGACCTGCAACCGCAGTTCACCGAGTCGGTGCAACAACTCGAGGCGCTCAAAGGCCCGGCCTGGCTGATGATGGACAGCAAGGACCTGCAATCGCTGCAAGGCACGGCACTGGCCGGCCTGCAACCGCTGCTGAGCGGACGCTTCGACAAGAACGACTACGTCCTGCTCTATCTCAAGCCCTTGTAGCTGTCGGCCAAGGCTGCGATCTTTAGCTTTTCTTCAAGAAGATCGTAGCCTGCGGCTGCCGCACAGGGATTTTTCTCAGCATGACCATTGTTGTTCGGCGCGCCCGTGAAGCCGATGCCCCGCACCTGCCCGCCATCGAACAGTCCGCCGCGCAACTGTTTCGTCTTGATCCACAACTGGCCTGGCTGGCGGACTCGGCGGTGCCCGATGCAGCGCAACATGCGCAGGCCATCCGCGAAGCCACGGTATGGGTCGCAGAGGTTGCACAACAGCAACTTGCCGGGTTTCTAAGAGCGGTGCCGGTCGACAACCAACTGCATATCGAAGAACTTTCGGTCAGCCAACATTGGCAGGGGCGCGGCATCGGTCGCAAGTTACTGTTGGCGGCGATAGAACAGGCACGCCACGCACAACTCCAGGCCATCACCCTGACTACCTTTCGCGACCTGCCGTGGAATGCGCCGTTTTATCAACGCCTGGGCTTTTCACTGTTGACGACGCAACAAACCGACGCCTATTTGCGCGCAGTGCTGGATAACGAAACCCGCCACGGATTGCCCCGCGCACGCCGTTGCGCGATGCGCCTGGCGCTCGCCTGACGTCACGCCGGTGCCTTCAGATCGACGCCCAGGGCCTGGGCGAACGCCTTGACCAGCGGACTGCGCACCGTGTTGTGCCGCAGGATCAGACTGAACGGCGTGACGATGTTGATCCGCTCCGGCAACACCGCGCGAAACTCTCCCGCCGCGACCAGTGGGGCGGCGTAATGCTGAGGCAGGAACCCGACGAAGCGCCCGGTCTTGATCAACAGTGCCACCGCTTCGACCTGGGTCGCGGACGCGGAAAAACTGTCGTAGCGCGCGTAGTTGAGCTTGTCCCGGTGGATCGCGTAGCGGTGGTTGACGCACTCATAGTCCTGCAGCACATTGCCGCTCATTTGCGCTTCGGGCAGGGTGAACAACGGATGGCCGACGGCGCAGTAGACTTGCGAGCATTCTTCATACAGCGGGTAATAGTCAAACTCCTCGCGACGTTGATAAACCGGAACAATCCCAGCCACCAGGCGCCCCTCAACTACGCCGCGCTCAACTTCATCCAGTTGTGACGCTTGAAGTTGAAACCTTACTTTTGGTGAATGTTCATTCAAGTGCCTTAACGCTGCAACTAACGGTGAATTGGCATCACTGATCGTATTATCAATTACACCCACACCAAGGTCGCCGATAAGTTCATTCTGCGCAGAACTAAGCCGATCTCGAAAGTTGTCGACAGAAGCAAATAGATCAATTGACGCCTGATACACCAGACGCCCTTCTTCGGTCAGGTGAAAGCCCTCCCGACCACGCGTGCACAAGCGCATGCCGATACGGATTTCCAGGTCGGAAATCTGTTTGCTGATGGCTGCCAGGCCCACATTCAGCTCGTTCTGCGCGGCGCTGAAACCGCCCGCCTCGACCACCGCTTTGAACACCTTGAGCAGTTTGAAGTCCAGTCCGCTGAGGGCCAACGGGGCGCGCTGCACCGTTTTCGGCGGCGGGTTTCCGGAATTGGAAAGTGGGGTTTCCATAATGCTGATTTACCTCTGGCGCAATGTTCAACAATCTGTGTCCAACAACAAAAACATCGCCGACCAATAATAATGAACACAGAAAACAAGGCTTGGCAACTGCCACAAAATCCAGAACATCAGTGCCATGACACTGATCTCGAAACATCAAAAGCTGACACTTCGATCAGCTCTCGCGACATTGCAACTGCCCTCTTGAAAACTGCTTTGGCCTGAGTCCGCGCACTGATTTTTCAGGCGGTTTGTGCAGGCCATGCACCCGATTTCAGTTCGCGTTACCGACGAGGAAAACAACCAATGTCTCAAACCACCGACCGTCTCTGGGGCGCCCGTTTCAAAAGCGGCCCTTCCGCCGCCCTGGCGGCCCTGTCGCGTTGCCCCGAGCGCTATTTCCGCCTCACCCCGTACGACCTCGCCGGGTCCAAGGCCCATGCCGGCGAACTGCTGCGTGCCGGTCTGCTGGACGAGCAGGAAACCCGCACGATGATCGAAGCCCTGGACGGCATCGGCGTCGATTTCGCCGCCGGGCGTATTGCCCCGACGCTGGACGATGAAGACGTGCACACCTTCATCGAGCGCCTGCTCACCGAACGCCTCGGCGCGCTGGGCGGCAAGCTGCGCGCCGGCCGCTCGCGCAACGACCAGACCGCCAACGACCTGCGTCTGTTTCTGCGCGACCATGTGCGCACCCTGGCGGTGGAAGTGCTGGCCCTGCAGCAGGCACTGGTGGGCCAGGCCGAGCAGCACATCGACAGCATCTGCCCCGGTTTCACCCACTTGCAGCAGGCGCAACCTATCGTGTTCGCCCATCACCTGCTGGCGCACGCGCAATCGATGCTGCGTGACGTGCAACGGCTGGTGGACTGGGACGCGCGCACCGCGCTGTCGCCACTCGGTGCCGCCGCCATGGCCGGTTCCGCCATCGTCCGCCAGCCGCAACAGTCGGCCAGGGAAATGGGCTACGCCGGGGTCTGCGAGAACTCCATCGATGCGGTGGCCAGCCGCGACCACGTCGCCGAATTCCTGTTCATCGCCAGCATGCTCGGGATCAACATCTCGCGCCTGGCCGAAGAGTTCTGCCTGTGGTCGTCGCGCCAGTTCCGCTGGGTGGACCTGGACGACGCCTATGCCACCGGCAGCTCGATCATGCCGCAGAAGAAAAACCCCGACATCGCCGAACTGGCCCGGGGCAAGGCTGGCCGTCTGATCGGCAACCTGACCGGTTTGCTCTCCACCCTCAAATCCCTGCCGCTGTCGTACAACCGCGACCTCAGCGAAGACAAGCACGGCGTGCTCGACAGCGTCGACACCCTGCTGCTGGTGCTGCCGGCGATGGCCGGCATGGTCGCGACCATGCGCGTCAATGTTGAAGAGCTGCGGCGTCAGGCGCCGCTGGGTTTCACCCTCGCCACCGAGGTCGCCGACTGGCTGGCGGTGCGCGGCGTGCCGTTCAAGGAAGCCCACGAGATCACCGGCGCGTTGGTGCAGGCCTGTGAAAGGCATGGCATCGAATTATGGCAAGCCTCGCCGGCGCTGCTGGCCGAGATCGATGCACGCCTGACCGCAGATGTGCGCGACAGCCTCACCCTGGAAGCCGCCATCGCTGCCCGCAGCGGTTGGGGCGGCACCGCGCCGCAACAAGTGCGCGAGCAGATCGGCCGCCTGAAAACCGCCCTCGCCGCGCAGCAACAGTGGACCGAAAACTACCAGGGCTTCCGCCTCTAACGGCCATGGCACATAACGTTGTGGCAGCGAGCTAGCTCCGGGGGGCGTTCCGACGAATGCGGTGTGTCATTCAACCTCGATGTCGCCTGACACGGCCTATTCGTCGGAACGCCGCCCGGAGCAGGCTCGCTCCCACAGTGATCGTGTTGGATTTGAAAGTACAGTTCGGAGAAACACCATGAGCCAGACCCAGGCAGAACGTCTCCAGGCGGAGCGCAAACTGGCGGAAAACCAGTTCGACATCACCCAGTACCAGCATGTGCCACGGCGCTATTACGGGCGGATTTTCTTCGCCACGCTGATCGTCATCGCCATCCTCGGCCTGGTGCGCGCTTTCGCCGAAGGCAAGATCGAATGGTCGTACATCGGCCAGTTCCTCACCTCCCAGGCGATCATGTGGGGCCTGTTCAACACCATCGTCATGGCCGTGCTGGCGATGGCGCTGGGCATTGTCTTCGGGGTGATCACCGCGATCATGCGCATGTCGGCCAACCCGATCCTGCGCTACGTGGCCGTGACCTACACCTGGCTGTTCCGCGGTACGCCGCTGATCCTGCAATTGCTGCTGTGGTTCAACCTGGCGCTGATCTTCCCCACCATCGGTATTCCCGGGCTGTTCGAACTCGACACCGTCAGCCTGATGACACCGTTCGTGGCTGCGTTGCTGGGGCTGAGCATCAACCAGGGCGCCTATACCGCCGAAGTGGTGCGCGCCGGCCTGCTCTCGGTGGACACCGGCCAGTATGAAGCCGCCAAGTCGATCGGCATGCCGCGCCTGCAAGCATTGCGGCGGATCATCCTGCCGCAGGCCATGCGCATCATCATTCCGCCGGTCGGCAACGAATTCATCGGCATGGTCAAGATGACCTCCCTGGCGAGCGTGATCCAGTACTCGGAACTGCTCTACAACGCGCAGAACATCTACTACGCCAACGCCCGGGTCATGGAATTGCTGATCGTCGCTGGCATCTGGTACCTGGCCACCGTCACCGTGCTGTCCTTCGGTCAGAGCCGCCTGGAGCGTCGTTTCGCTCGCGGCGCCGGCAAGCGTTCTTGAGGAGTCGAACATGAGAAGCATCGTCAAGGCCGTCAGCCTGAACAAGTATTACGACCAGTACCACGCGCTCAGGGACATCAACATCGAAGTCGAGCAAGGCGAAGTGCTGTGCATCATCGGCCCGTCCGGCTCGGGCAAGAGCACCCTGCTGCGCTGCGTGAACCAGTTGGAGAAGATCGACAAGGGTGGCCTGTGGGTCGACGGCGAGCTCGTCGGTTACCGCGTGGTCGGCAACAAACTGCACGAACTCAACGAATCGCAGATTGCCCGCCAGCGCTTGGCCACCGGCATGGTGTTCCAGCGCTTCAATCTGTTCCCGCATATGACCGTGCTGCAAAACATCATTGAAGGCCCGTGCCAGGTGCTCAAGCGCTCGCCCAAGGAGGCGCACGAAGAAGCCCTGGAACTGCTGGCCCGGGTCGGTCTCGCCGACAAGTGCAACAGCTACCCCATCGAACTCTCCGGCGGTCAGCAGCAACGGGTGGCCATCGCCCGCGCGCTGGCCATGCGACCGAAGCTGATGCTGTTCGATGAACCTACTTCGGCACTCGACCCGGAACTGGTCGGTGAGGTGCTGTCGGTGATGCGCGACCTGGCGCAGACCGGCATGACCATGATCGTCGTCACCCATGAACTGGGCTTCGCCCGGGAGGTTTCCAACCGCATGGTGTTCATGGACGGCGGGCAGATCGTGGAGGCTGGAAGCCCCGAAGAAATACTAATAAGTCCGCAAAACCCGCGCACCCAAAGCTTCATTTCTGCCGTTCGAACCTGAGGCCCCTTTGGCCTTCACAACACTCATAAGAGAACGTCCATGAAGAACTTCGTCATTCCAGCAGTACTCACCGCCCTCATGTCCTGCGGTTTCGCCGTGGCCGCCGAGTTGCCGGCCAGCATCAAGGAAAAAGGCGAGATTGTTGTCGCGATCATGCCCAATTACCCGCCGATGGATTTCAAGGACCCGGCCACCAATACCCTCACCGGTCTCGATTATGACCTGGGCAACGCGCTGGCCGAGCGCCTGGGCGTGAAGATCAAATGGCAGGAAACCGGCTTCGAGCAAATGATCAATGCGCTGACCACCGACCGCGTCGACCTGGTGCTGTCGGGCATGACCGACACCGCCGAGCGCCAGGCCAGCGTGACCTTCGTCGACTACTTCACCAGCGGTCCGCAGTTCTACACCTTGCAGAAGAACGCCGCGACCAACGAAATCATCGACCTGTGCGGCAAGAAAGTCGGCACCAGCCGGCGCACCACGTTCCCGGCGGAAATCGCCGCGTGGAGCAAGGAAAACTGTGAAGCGGCAGGCAAACCGGCGATCAACGTGATCGGCACCGAAGGCTCGGCCGACGCCCGCGCGCAACTGCGGCAGAGCCGGATCGACGCGGCCATGCAGGGCAGCGAGACGCTGTCGTACCTCAAGACCCAGGAAAAGGACATGTACAAGACTGTCGGCCAGCCGATCTCCGTGCAGTTCACCGGGTTGGGTGTGAGCAAGAAGAAACCTGAGCTGAGCGAGGCGGTGAAAGTCGCGTTGCAAAGCATGGTCGATGACGGCAGTTATAACGCGATCCTGAAGAAGTGGGATCTGGAGCTGGGTGCTATCAAGGAAGTGACCATCAACGCGGGCAAGTAATCCGGTCAGCGCCACCTTTCCATTGTGGGAGCGAGCCTGCCCGCGAAGTCAGTGTGTCATTCACCAGTGATGTCGACTGACATGGCCTCATCGCGAGCAAGCTCGCTGCCACAGGTACAGCGTACGTCCCTACATGTGTGGAGCGCCCAATGCTCAGTTCCCCCCAACCCACCTGGCCCGACCAGCACAAAGCCTGCCTCGCGCTGGCCTTCGACCTCGACGGCCCGACCGGCGATGCCATGCTCAATGGCTCGATCTGGCGCAAACCCGAGTATTTCGGCTTCGGCGGCTACGGCCCGTATCGCGCCCTGCCGCGCCTGTTGGATCTGCTCGACGCCTTCAACATCCCGACCACCTTCTTCGTCCCCGCATGGGTCGTGGAGAACTGGCCGAAACAATGTCAGGCCATCGTCGAACGCGGTCATGAAGTCGCTTACCACGGCTACCGGCACGAGTCTTTCTACGCCCTGACGCTGGACCAGCAGCAGGCCGTGATGAACAAATCCCGCGACGTCTTCTGGCAGTACCTGCACATCCGTGCCGAGGGTTTTCGCACCCCGTCCGGTGACTGGCGCGCCGAGACGCCAGCGATGCTCGCCGACAACGGCGTCGTCTATTCCAGCAGCATGCGCGGCGACGACCGTCCGTATCTGGTCAACGTCCCCGGCCGCGACACGCCGCTGGTGGAGATCCCCGGGCGTTGGGAAATGGACGATTACGCCTCCCTGGCCTACACCCGCGCGCCGAATTTTCCGTCCGGGCTGGATCGCACCGCCAGTTACCAACTGACCCTCGACAACTGGCAGCGCGAGTACGACGGCGCGATGGACGAAGGCCTGTGCCTGACCACCCTGTTCCACCCGAAAATCACCGGCAAACCGGGGCGCATCCTGTTGCTGGAGCAACTCTTCGCACACATGCGCCAGCGCGATGACGTGTGGTTCGCCACCTGCCGTGACGTCGCCCGCTGGTGGCTCAAGGAGCATCACCATGGCTGATTCCCACGTCTGGCCACACGGCAAGCGCTGCGCAGTGGTGCTCACCGTCGACTACAACGACATCCACGGCATTCTCACCCAGGCCCCGGAAGTCGCCGGCCGCGACAAGACCCTGTCGGTGTGGCGCTACGGCACCCAGCGCGGCGTCGAGCGTTTGCTCGGTCTGTTCAGGGAACTCGGGGTGCGCAGCAGCTGGTTCGTGCCCGGCATCGTTGCCGAGGAAAATCCGCAGCACCTCGCCGCGATTCTGGCTGACGGCCATGAAATCGCCAGCGCCGGCTACCGTCATCAGGACTACGACACGCTGGATCTGACCGCACAAAGCGCGGACGTCGCCAAGGGGTGTACTGCGTTGCACGCATTGACCGGCGTGCGTCCGACAGGTTTTCGCCTACCTGCCGGCAACGGTGCTCCGGGCTTCATCCACGCCTTGAAAGATCACGGCATTCGCTGGTCGTCATCATGGCGCGGCGATGATCTGCCGTTCTTGCACCCGACCGCACCCGAAGTGGTCGAGTTGCCGCTGCATTACGAACTGGAAGACGAACCTTATTTCGCCTTCAACCTGAGCCCGGCCGTGCCGCCGGCGCAATCGCGGATCGCCTCCTACAGCCACACCCTGGGCAACCTGCAAATGGACTTCGCCGGATTCCACCGCTTCGGCCTGTGCTACGTGCTGCGCCTGCACCCGGAAATCATCGCCACGCCGGGGCGCATCGGTGTATTGCGCGAGTTGCTGCAAGGCATTGTGCAGCATGACGACGTGTGGATCGCCACCGGCGCCGAAGTCGCGCAATGGTGGACGCAGACAGCGGCGCCGGTCGCGCAGGATCATCCGGCATCGGTGTATGAGCGCCATTATCGGGACAACCTCGTATGACGGAACGCATGCAGCGGCTGGCGCAGTTCTGCGTCGGGACCCGCTTTGAAGACCTGCCGCCGGCGTTGGTGGAACAGGCCAAGCGACACATTCTCGACACCTTCGGCGCGGCGCTGGCCGGGGCCGACAGTGCGGTGGCGCTGCAGGCGCGGCAGGTGTTCGGCGCCGAGCCGGGCACCGCACTGGTCTGGGGTTCGTCACTGCGCGTCGGCGCGGGGCATGCGGCGTTGCTCAACGGCATCGCCGCGCATGCGCTGGAGCTGGACGACACCGGCGGTTGCGATCACTCCGGCGCGGTCGTGTTGCCGGCGGTGATGGCGGCGCTGTCGCTGGTGGATCGCCCGGTGGACGGTCGCGAATTCATCACCGCCGTGGTGATCGGTTACGAAATCGGCCGACGAGTGCTGGAGGCTTGCGGCAGTTATTCGGCCCACAACGGCGCCGGCTGGCACTCCACCGCCACCTGCGGCGTGTTCGGCGCGGCAGCAGCCTGTGCGCGGATCCTGGCCCTGGATGTCGGGCAAACCGTGTCGGCGCTGGGCATCGCCGGCAGTTTCAGCGGTGGCTTATGGGCGTTCATCCATGACGGCTCGCAGAGCAAAAAACTGCACAGCGGGCGGGCGGCCGAGGGTGGTCTGCTCGCGGCGCGTTTTGCTCGCGAAGGCGTCAGCGGGCCGTCGGTGCTGTTCGATGATGTCTGGGGTGGCTTTCTCAAGACCCTGGCACCGGGCAGTGCGCAGCCGGATGCGCTGGATGCCGAATTGGGCGGCGTGTGGAAACTCGCGCGCTGTTCGCTCAAGCCATACGCCGCGTGTCGTGGCACTCATTCGGCGATCGATGCACTGGGGTTGTTGCTGGAGCAATTGCAGGTCGGCGCGGATCAGGTGGAAGACGTCCAGGTGAACCTGTGCGGTTTTCTGCTCGACATGTGCGGCGGTCGCGACATCCACAGTCTGGCCGCCGCGCAGATGAGCCTGCCCTACGCCCTCGCCGCACGGCTGGTGCTCGGCCATTGCCGGCTCGAGGCTTACGAAGAAGAACCGCGCAACGATCCGCGCATGGCTCACTGGTTGACGCGCATTCGCCTTGAAGTGGATGAGCGACTGTCGGAGGATGGCGAGCCGGTGGTCGTTGTTCGCACCCGCGACGGGCGTCAGGTGAGCCTGTGTGTCGAGGTGCCGCTGGGGGCGCCGGGCAATCCGTTGAGCGAGGCGGCGCTGGAGGAGAAGTTTTTCAGTCTGGCGTTGCGGGTCATTTCACCGCTCAAGGCCGAGCCGTTACTGGCGCAGTTGCGGCAACTGCAAACGCTGGCTTGCGTGCGCGACCTTGAGCACCTGTTAACCGAATAAGGACATTTGATTGACCGTGGCCACCTACTCGCTCGTTATCCGCCGCCTGATGATCGTCTCGCTAACCATCGTGGTCAGCCGGGCGATCACCAGCCCGCTGCTGACGCTGTTCCTGAGCAACAAGCTCGGCCTCAACCAACAGGACGTCGGGTTGTTGCTGGGCATCGCGGTGTTCATCGCCACCCTGCTCGCCCTCTACGGTGGTTACATCATCGACCGCCTGGAAAAGCGTCGGTTGCTGATCCTCGCGATGCTCTCCAGCGCCATCGGTTTCGTCTTGCTGACCTTCGCCAAAGACCTGTACCTGACCACCGTAACCCTGGTCATCACCGAAACCGCGTCGGCGCTGTTCCTGATCGGCTCCAAGGCGATCCTCAGCGAAAACCTGCCCATGGGCCAACGGGCCAAGGCGTTTTCCCTGCGCTACACCTTGACCAATATCGGTTACGCCACCGGTCCGATGCTCGGTGTGGTGATCGCCGGGGTGTATCCGATTGCGCCGTTCCTGATTGCCGCTGCCATCGCGTTCGGCAGCATCTTCCTGATGATCGGCATCCCCCGGGACGCCAGCCCGGTCGCCGCCATCGGCCAGCCACAAAGCTTCCTGAAAACGCTGGTCACCCTGAAAAATGACCGCACGCTGATCATGTTCACCTGCGGTTGCCTGCTCAGCACCGTGGTCCACGGGCGCTTCACCCTGTACCTGTCGCAGTACCTGCTGGTGGTCGAGGATTCACAACGCGCATTGCAGACCATGGCCGCCCTGCTCGCCTGCAATGCCATCGCGGTGATCCTGCTGCAATACCAGATCGGCCGCTTCCTCAATCGGGAAAAACTGCGCTACTGGATCGCCGCCGGCACCAGCCTGTTCATCCTCGGCCTGATCGGCTTCAGCCTGGCCGACAGCCTGGTGACGTGGTGCATCGCGATGTTCATCTTCACCCTCGGCGAGATGATCATTTACCCGTCGGAATTCCTCTTCGTCGACACCCTGGCCCCGGAAGAACTGCGCGGCAGCTATTACGGCGCGCAGAATCTGGCCGCGCTGGGCGGCGCGCTGAGCCCGGTGATCTGCGGCTTCCTGCTGATGCACACGCCGGCACCGACCATGTTCTACGCCCTCAGCGCACTGACTGCGATGGGCGGATCGCTGTGCTTCATGAGCGGGCGACGCGTGGCCTTACTTCACAAATAATGCATTGAAACTGCATTTATATGAATTTGTCAGCATCGTGATTGCTTGGCACACTGTGCGCGTTCCTCCCCCAATAGTTGGAACCTTCGAAGGACTTTCCGCGTTACGGACAAGTCCTTTTTTTTGCCCCGGATTTGTTCAAGAGGAACGCTCTGCATGCTCGCCCGCTGGTTGCCCGCCGCCATCAACACCCGCCCCACCGAATGGAGCCGCGCCGCCATCGGCATGGCGCTGGGCACGTTGTTCAGCGTGTGGGCGTGCAGTCAGGTGTTCGGCATCGAGGTGGCCTACCACCTGATCGGCCCGCTGGGTGCCTCGGCGGTGCTGCTGTTCGCGGTATCCTCCGGCGCCCTCGCCCAGCCGTGGTCGATCATCGGCGGCTACCTGTGTGCGGGTGTCGTCGCGTTGCTGGTGGCCCATGTGCTCGGCCGCACCCTGGGCAGCGCCTGCCTCGCGGCGGGGATTGCGCTGATCCTGATGTGCTGGCTGCGCTGCCTGCACCCGCCGGCCGGCGCCGTCGCATTGACCCTGGTGCTGGCCGATCCGATGACCATCGCCATGGACTGGAAAGCTCTGGAACCGGTGATGCTCAGCGCCGCCTGTCTGCTGCTGGCCGCACTGGCGTACAACAACCTGACCCGCATCCGCTACCCGAAACGCCCCGCCGAACCCGCGCCCGCCGTGGCCCCCGTCGATATTCAGGCGATCACGGCCGAGGATCTGAAACGGGCGCTGGCGGACATGGAGGCATTCATTGATGTCACGCCGGAAGATCTGGAGCAGTTGATCCATGCCAGCGAACTGCACGCCAAGCGGCGCAGTATTGGCCAGGTGTTCCGCTGACCGAATCGTTTCCTGCCTCGGCAATTGAAGAGGCTGTGCTCGCGCATGCTTCCGACAAAAGGCCGTTGGCCAACCTTGCCAAATCATCTGGAGTAACTAGATTTAATTTCTGTACCGCACAGAGTTGTCTGCCTTTCACTAAGAAGTCTGGCTCGCTGTAACGCCCAGTAGCGATGACATTGGAAGTCTGGCTATGAAGAAACGCTCAACGTCGTTGAGAAGCGAGCTGGCTTTGCGCTTTGATTGAACCGTTCCCTTCAGGAAACACCGCATTGCCCGCGTAACCTGTTGTCCGCTCAATGCCCTGCCTGTTGCACGCAGGTACGTGTGTTCCTCGCCAGCTCCAGAAAATCTGGTGGTTTTCGAATCTCTGATTTCGAGATCTGCGAGAGGAACGTTTCATGAGCGACCCACTGCTGCAATTGCTGCGCACGCCCTTGTTCGAACCCGGCAAGCGCCATCGTCTTTCCCTACGCGAATACATGGATCTGAACATCGATCGCATGCGCGCCATTTTAAGCGGTGGCCACATGGACAACGCCATGTGGCTGGGCCAACCCTGTCAGTCCGATTTCCGCCTGTTGCTGCAACGTGCCGGTTACCTGGGCGCTTATGACTATTCCCTGATTGCCAGCATCGTCGATCACATGATTGCCGGCGACGCCTTGCTTGCTCATGGCGATGATCGCCAGGTGCGTGACTACCGTGAAGAAATCAACCGACTCGGTGCTGTCTATGCATTCGGTTGCACGGAAATCGCCAGGGGTTCGGAAGTGGGCAACCTGCAGACCACGGTCAGCCATGACGCGCAAAACCGTTGCCTGATCCTTGACTCGCCGTCTGCGCAAGCCTGCAAGTTCTGGATCGGCAACGCCCTGCACGCAGCCCAGGTGGTCATGGTCCTGGGACGGCTGATCGTCAATGGCGTGGATGAGGGGCTGCACTGGTTCCGAGTGCGCATTCGCGAGAACGAGAACGGCCCGTTGCTGCCGGGCGTGCGCATGACCACCTGCGATCCGAAGGGCGGCATTCATGCCAATCAGGTTGCCGGCATCCGCTTCTGTGCAATGAAACTGCCGCTGGACGCGATGATGCAACGCTATGCCCGATTCTCGCCGGACGGCGTCTTCAGCAGCGACATCATGCGCAAGGAGCGCCTGACGTCCGCGATGCAGACATTCATTCAGGAACGCCTGTTCCTCATTGCTGCCGCTTGCGGAGCGGCCAGCCTGTGCGTCCACCTGGGGTATCGTTTCGCTTGCCATCGACAGGTCAAGAATGCCGAAAACCACCAGCCACTGCTGACCCGGGCCCTGTTTCGACAACGGTTGTATGTCGAGCAACTCAAGGTCCTGGCGCTGAAGCTGCTTGAACAGGCGGTCCTGTCCCGGTTCGAGGAAATGTGGAGTCAGCCGCAGAAGCGCACCGAGTTGCATATTCTCGCCGCCATCGCCAAAAGCGTCGGCACCTGGCTGGGGCTGGACGTCATCCGGGCAATCCGCCAGCTCTGTGGATCCCAGGGGTTTCACCATGACAACCAGATCGTCACCTTGTGCATGGATCACGAGATCAGCACCACGTTCGCCGGTGACAACAGCATCCTGTGCGCTCAGGTCGCCAGGGACGCCATCACCCGACCACGGCTTGCCTCCCGCAACATCGCCCAGCGCATCGAGTCGCGCATCGTTGATCAATGCCGCGATCGTGCTGACTTTTCCCACCGCCAGGCCGTGGCACTCACCTACGCCCGGGCGCTGGACCTGATACTCGTCGAAGGCGAACGCAACCGGCTCGTTTCGCCCGCAACGCTGCAGGACATCGTCCATGTCTTTTCCCCGGTTTTGCACCCTTGGGGCCTGGCGGTCGCTGGCGACGAACTGGAACTGCACGCTACAGAAGCCCGGCTCGGCGAGATCCACGAGCTGCTCAAGCCACCGCCGGAGCTGGTCACTGCCACCCTCGACCAAGCCAATTACGTCGAGCGTTTCACGGCTGCACTCTACGAGGAGGCGTGAGCATGGCCATCCATTCTTTTCCGGACTTCTCCGACCGCGACACCATCCAGAACCCCTATCGGGCCTACGCGTACCTGCGAACGCATCAACCGGTCTATTGGTGCGACCCCTTGCATGCCTGGTTTCTGACCCGCTATGCCGATGTCCACGCCGCCCAGGCCGATACCCGACGCTACTCTTCAAACCGTATGCGGCAACTGGTCGACACCCGCGTATCGAAAGAACAACGCGAGCAACTCAACGTCTTCGTCCGCCTGGCCTCGCAATGGATGTATTCCCAGGATGGAGACGCTCACAAGGCCAGTCGTCAGTTGCTGGGCAAGGCATTCACACCTCGCGCCATTGAGTCGTTGCGCCAGATCATTCAGGCCATCACCGATCGAGAGCTGGCCGGCCTGCACGGCCAGGTCGACCTCAAGGCCAGTCTTTTCGACCGGATTCCCGCGCTGATCCTGGCCCAGCTCTACGGCATCGATCGCGAAGATGCCCTGAAACTGCGGCGCTGGACGCGGGACATCGTGATGTTTCTCGGCGGCAGCCACGATCCCGACTATGGCCCCGAACAGGCACTAGCAGGGATTGAAGAGATGTACGCCTACTTTGCCGACCTCGTTGAAAAGCGCCGCCGCGAACCCCGGGACGACCTGGTCAGTCGGGTGCTTGAGTCGAGTCTGGAAAGTGCGGCGAGCGATGACGAGGTACTGGCGCAGATCGTCTTCATTCTGGTTGCCGGTTACACCACCAGCGCTGACCAACTCTGTATCGGCCTGCTGCACTTGCTCGAACACCCGGCGCAGCATGCGGCCCTCAAAGACGATCCGGCCCTGGTGAACCTGGCCGTGGAGGAAATGCTGCGCTTCGATGCCGCCGGTTCATTGAGCCATCGAGTGCTGACGCAAGACGTCACGATCGCAGGCGTCACGATGAGGGCGGGAGACCTGGTCTACCTGATACGTGCTTCGGCCAACCGCGATCCGGCGAAATTCACGGACCCTGACACCTTCGATATCCGTCGAACCGACCATGACCATCTGGCATTCGGCCGTGGTCAGCACTTCTGCATGGGCACGGCGCTGTTCCGACTGGAAGCGGAGATCGTATTTACGTCCCTGCTCAAGCGCTTTCCCGATTTGGCTCTTGTCGCGGACAACCCTGCGACCTGGCGCAACAGCAACCTTCAATTCCGGGGTTTGAAGGCACTTCCGATCAATCTTGGGAAAGGAGTCTGAGCATGGAATTTCGACGTGTGTTTTCTGCCGCCCCCTGGGAATCCATCGCCGGCTACTGCAGAGCCTTGAAGGCTGGCAATACCTTGCTGGTGGGCGGCACGGTGGCATTCGATGCTGACGGCAGGCCCTTCAAGCCGGGCGACGCCTATGCCCAGACGCGGCGCTGCCTGGAGATCATCGAACAGGCGCTCAAAGAACTGGGCGAGGATCGCACGCGCATCATTGCAACCCGCATGTACACCAGCAATATGGATCTCTGGCCGCAAATCGCCCAGGCCCACAAGGAGTTCTTTGACCAACATCCACCCACCACCATGCTGCTGGAAGTCGCCCGATTGATCGGCCCTGAATTCGTCATCGAGATTGAGGCAGAGGCCCGCTCGACCGAGGATCGCAGTCATGAATGAGGCCTCTTTGACTGTAGAGGGCGCCAGAGCAGCGTTACGCCAGGCACAAGTGACCCGCGTACACGACATGGCGATCGAAAGTCAAGCTCGCCGATTGCCGCTGCGCCTTTACCGGCCTGCGGGCAAGGGGCCTTTTGCCGTCCTGGTGTTCTTCCATGGTGGTGGCTGGGTCACGGGCGACCTGGATACCCATGATGGTTTCTGTCGACTGATGTGTGACTGGGCTGGCTGTGCGGTAGTCGCCGTTGATTACGCCCGCCCTCCGGAACACCTGTTTCCGGCAGCCCTGGATGATTGCTGGACAGCCTTGCAATGGGTCGCACGGCAGGGTCGCGAGCATGACCTTGATCCTTCGAGCATCGCGGTCGCCGGCGGTGGCTCCGGCGGGACCATGGCCGCGGTCATCAGTCAGCGCGACTCGATGCAGGAAAGACCGTGTCTCGGCTTTCAGCTGCTGCTTTACCCCTTGCTCGATTGCCACACCGAATACCCCTCCCGCGAGCAATTCGCGCAGGGCCATGGCCTGACCACAGAGATGCTCGAATGGTATCTCGGCCACTATCTGCCGCCCGGCACATCGCGCGCCGATCCGCAGTTATCCCCCCTGCTTTACGACGCGTTGCACGGGCTGCCCCGGACGCTGATCGTCACCAGCGAACTCGACATTCTGCGCGATGAAGGCCGTGCCTATGCAGCGAGATTGCGTGCAGCCGGTGTGACCGTCGAACACCTGGAATTTCAAGGCATGCGCCATGGTTTCATGAACCATCCTGCGGCGCATGATGAGGCCAGGCAGGCACTGCTGTCATGCGTCCGCTCGCTGCAGGCGCAGTTTCGCAGGGAGTGACAGCCGGTGCTGCGCTGAGCGGGAGCTCCCCCCGCTCAAGATCAGGCAAAAATGCAGACAGCCCCTGCACATATCCCGGTTGTACATGGCAAATTTGCACTGTTACGATCGACCAACGCTCGCGCGCGAGCTTCTCGAATAAAGACAATAAAAGCAGGGAGTTAGAGATGACTGCTCAGGCTTCATCGCCACGGACTTCGTCCATGGATGCTACGCAAGACACCGTGCTGGCCGAGGTCCGCAATCACATCGGGCACCTGACCCTCAACCGCCCCGCCGGCCTCAACGCCATCACGCTCGACATGGTCCGCCAGCTGCAACGGCACCTGGACGCCTGGGCCGGCGATGCCGCCGTGCATGCCGTGGTTCTGCGTGGGGCTGGCGAAAAGGCCTTCTGTGCCGGCGGCGACATTCGTTCCCTGTACGACAGTTTCAAGAGTGGCGACACCCTGCACGAAGACTTCTTCGTCGAGGAATACGCCCTTGACCTGACTCTCCACCACTACCGCAAACCGGTGCTGGCGCTGATGGACGGATTCGTTCTCGGCGGTGGCATGGGCCTGGTGCAAGGCGCCGATCTGCGCGTGGTTACCGAGAACAGCCGTCTGGCGATGCCGGAAGTGGCGATAGGTTATTTCCCGGATGTCGGCGGCAGTTATTTCCTCTCGCGGATTCCCGGCGAACTGGGGATTTACCTGGGTGTCAGCGGCGTGCAGATCCGTGCAGCCGATGCGCTGTATTGCGGCCTGGCCGACTGGTATCTGGACAGCAGCAAACTCGGCACCCTCGACGAGCAACTCGATCAGCTGCAATGGCACGACACGCCGCTCAAGGATCTGCAAAACCTGCTGGCCCGCCACGCCGTGCAAACTCTGCCGGATGCGCCGCTTGAAGCCTTGCGTCCTGCTATCGACCATTTCTTCGCCTTACCTGACGTGCCGAGCATCGTCGAGCAACTGCGCGCCGTGACCGTCGCCGACAGCCATGCCTGGGCCACCACCACCGCCGACCTGCTGGAAACCCGCTCGCCGCTGGCGATGGGCGTGACCCTGGAAATGCTCCGTCGCGGTCGCCAGTTGAGCCTGGAACAGTGCTTCGCCCTCGAACTGCACCTGGATCGCCAGTGGTTCGAGCGCGGCGACCTGATCGAAGGCGTGCGCGCCCTGCTGATCGACAAAGACAAATCACCACGCTGGAACCCGCCGACGCTCGCCGCGCTGCACCCCGAGCAGGTGGCGAGTTTCTTTCACGGTTTCGCTGAGAGCGGGAGCTGAGCCATGCACGATCTCGAATTGACTGAAGACCAGGTAATGATCCGCGACATGGCCCGGGATTTCGCCCGTGGCGAAATCGCCCCCCACGCGCAGGCCTGGGAAAAGGCGGGCTGGATCGACGATGCGCTGGTGGCGAAGATGGGCGAACTCGGCCTGCTCGGCATGGTGGTGCCGGAAGAATGGGGCGGCACTTACGTCGACTACGTGGCCTATGCGCTGGCGGTGGAAGAGATTTCCGCCGGTGACGGCGCCACCGGTGCGTTCATGAGCATCCACAACTCGGTTGGCTGCGGGCCGGTGCTCAATTACGGCAGCGAAGCACAGAAGCAGACCTGGCTGGCGGATCTGGCCAGCGGCGCGGTGATCGGCTGCTTCTGCCTGACCGAGCCCCAGGCCGGCTCCGAGGCGCACAACCTGCGCACCCGCGCCGAACTGCGCGACGGCCAGTGGGTGATCAATGGCGCCAAGCAATTCGTCAGCAACGGCAAGCGGGCGAAGCTGGCGATCGTGTTTGCCGTCACCGATCCTGATCTGGGCAAGCGTGGGATCTCGGCGTTTCTGGTGCCGACTGATACACCGGGTTTCATCGTCGATCGCACCGAACACAAGATGGGCATCCGCGCGTCCGACACCTGCGCGGTGACGCTGAACGACTGCAGCATTCCCGAAGCCAATCTGCTCGGTGAGCGTGGTAAAGGCTTGGCGATTGCCCTCTCCAACCTCGAAGGCGGCCGCATCGGCATCGCCGCCCAGGCGCTGGGCATCGCCCGTGCGGCGTTCGAAGCGGCGCTGGGTTACGCCCGTGATCGGGTGCAGTTCGGCAAAGCGATTGTCGAGCACCAGAGCATTGCCAACCTGCTGGCCGACATGCAGATGCAGATCAACGCGGCGCGTTTGATGATCCTGCACGCGGCGCGGTTGCGCACGGCAGGCAAACCGTGTCTGTCGGAGGCGTCGCAGGCCAAGCTGTTCGCTTCGGAAATGGCTGAGAAGGTGTGCTCGTCAGCGATTCAGATTCATGGCGGGTATGGCTATCTGGAGGATTACCCGGTGGAGAAGTATTACCGGGATGCGCGGATTACCCAGATTTATGAGGGGTCGAGCGAGATTCAGCGCATGGTGATTGCGCGGGAGTTGAAGAACTACCCACTCTGACTGATCGCCCCCACGCCATGCGTGGGGGCGAACGCTGTTACTTGCCTTGGAACTCGGCGGGCCGCTTGGCAATGAATGCCGCCATCCCTTCCTTCTGATCCTGCGTCGCAAACGCCGCATGGAATACACGACGTTCGAAGCGCACGCCTTCAGTCAGGTTGACTTCGAACGCACGGTTGACGCTCTCCTTGACCATCATCGCAATCGGCAACGACTTGCTGGCAATCAGCGCGGCGACCTTCAGCGCTTCATCGAGCAGTTCATCGCTCGGCACGATCCGCGCAACGATGCCACAGCGCTCGGCTTCCACCGCATCGATCAAGCGCCCGCTCAGGCACATTTCCATGGCCTTGGCCTTACCCACGGCACGGGTCAGGCGCTGGGTGCCGCCCATGCCCGGGAGCACGCCGAGGTTGATTTCCGGCTGGCCGAATTTGGCGTTGTCGCCAGCCAGGATGAAGTCGCACATCAGTGCCAGCTCGCAGCCACCGCCCAGGGCGAAGCCGTTGACCGCTGCGATGATCGGCTTGCGCCGGTTGGCCACACGGTCGCTGTCGCTGAACAGGTCGTCCAGGTAAATCTGCGGATAGGTCAGCTCGGCCATTTCCTTGATGTCGGCACCGGCGGCGAAGGCTTTTTTCGAGCCGGTGATGACGATGCAACCGATATTGGCATCGGCTTCCAGGCCATCGAGGGCGTGGTTCACTTCGCTGACCAGTTGCGCGTTGAGGGCATTCAGCGCCTGCGGGCGATTGAGGGTGATCAAGCCGACGCGGCCGTGGTTTTCTAGCAAAATCG
This sequence comes from Pseudomonas sp. efr-133-TYG-5, assembly GCF_030209175.1. Classification (GTDB taxonomy): domain Bacteria; phylum Pseudomonadota; class Gammaproteobacteria; order Pseudomonadales; family Pseudomonadaceae; genus Aquipseudomonas. Next base: position 587,834 of record NZ_JARVSM010000001.1, read on the forward strand.
TTTCGTAACTCATGTGCAGATTCCTTCTCAAAGATTGCGCGAAATGACCATGCGCTGAATATCGCTGGTGCCTTCGTAGATCTGGCAGACCCGCACGTCGCGGTAGATCCGCTCCAGCGGGAAGTCGTTGAGGTAACCGTATCCGCCGAGGGTTTGCAACGCCATCGAGCAGACTTTCTCGGCCATTTCCGAGGCGAACAGCTTGGCCATCGACGCCTCGACCAGGGCCGGCTGACCGCTGTCACGCAGTGCGGCGGCGTAATGCACCATTTGCCGGGCCACGGCGATTTGCGTCGCCATGTCGGCCAAACGGAATGCCACGGCCTGATGTTCGATGATCGGCTTGCCGAACGTGTCACGTTCGCGGGCGTAATCGCGCGCCGCTTCGAACGCGGCACGGGCCATGCCCACTGCTTGCGAAGCGATGCCGACGCGGCCGCCCTCGAGGTTGGCCAGGGCGATCCTGTAGCCCTCGCCCTCCTCGCCCAAGCGGTTGGCCACCGGCACTTTGACGTCTTCGAAGAGGATCTGGCAGGTGTCCGAGGCGTGCTGGCCGAGCTTGTCTTCGACCCGGGCGACGGTGTAACCCGGTGAATCGGTCGGCACGATGAACGCGCTGATCCCACGTTTGCCGGCACTCGGATCGGTTACCGCAAACACGATCACAATCCCGGCGTTCTGCCCGGAGGTGATGAACTGCTTGCAGCCGTTGAGCACGTAGTGATCGCCCTCCAGCCGGGCGCGGGTCTTCAGGCTGCTGGCGTCGGAGCCGGCCTGCGGTTCGGTGAGGGCGAACGCACCAAGCATCGCCCCACTGGCCAGCGGCTTGAGGAAGCGTTCGCGCTGGTCGTCGTTGCCGAACTTGAGGATCGGCACGCAACCGACCGAGTTGTGCACGCTCATGATCGTCGAGCAGGCACCGTCGCCGGCGGCGATTTCTTCCAGGGCCATGGCATAGGCCAGGTAGCCGGTGTCACAACCGCCCCACTGCTCCGGCACCAGCATGCCGAAGAAGCCCAGCTCGGCCATTTCGCCGATGGCTTCCTTGGGAAAGCGGTGTTCGCGATCCCACTCGGCGGCGAACGGTTTCAGCCGTTCCTCGGCAAACTGCCGGGCCATGTCGCGGATCTGGGTTTGGTCTTCGTTGGCAATCATGGTGAGTCCTTACTTCAGGTTCATTCACACATCCCGTGGGAGCGAGCTTGCTCGCCAATGCGGTGCGTCATTCAACTCGAATGCTGGCTGACACGACGCCTTCGCGAGCAAGCTCGCGCCCACTAGAATTGGCGTTTGCTTCAATAGACGCATTCCACGGCCATCGCCGTGGCTTCACCGCCGCCGATACAGATCGCCGCAATCCCACGCTTCAGGTTTTTCTGGCGCAGGGCCGAGAGCAAGGTCACCAGAATCCGCGCACCCGAGGCGCCGATCGGATGGCCCAGCGCGCAGGCGCCGCCGTGCACGTTGAGCTTGTCGTGGGGAATTTCCAGGTGAGTCATCGCCGCCATCGCCACCACGGCGAACGCTTCGTTGATCTCGAACAGGTCGACCTCGTTCAGCGCCCAGCCGGTTTTCTTCAGCAGCTTCTTGATCGCGCCAATCGGCGCCACCGGGAACAGCCCCGGGGTGTCAGCGAAGGCTGCGTGGCCGTGAATCACCGCCAGTGGTTTGAGCCCCTGTTTCTGCGCTTGCGACTGGCGCATCAGCACCAGGGCGGCAGCGCCGTCGGAGATCGAACTGGAGTTCGCCGCAGTCACGCTGCCGCCTTCGCGGAAGGCCGGTTTCAACGAGGCAACCTTGTCCAGCTTGGCTTTCGGTGGTTGCTCGTCATTGCTGATCAGCACTTGTTCCTTGCCGACGGTCACGGTCAGCGGAACGATCTCGGCCTTGAAACTGCCGTCCTTGATCGCCTGCTGGGCGCGGGTGGTCGAGGCGATGGCGAAGGCGTCCTGCGCCTCGCGGCTGAAACCGTTGGTTTCGGCGCAGTCTTCGGCGAAGGTGCCCATCAGGCGACCCTTGTCGTAGGCGTCTTCGAGGCCGTCGAGGAACATCGAATCGAGCACCCGGCCATGGCCCATGCGGTAGCCGCTGCGGGCGCGATCAAGCAGGTATGGCGCGTTGGACATGCTTTCCATGCCACCGGCGATCACCACGTCGGCGCTGCCGGCCAGTAGCATGTCGTGGGCGAGGATGGTGGTTTCCATGCCGGAACCGCACATCTTGTTGACGGTGGTGCAGCGGGTCGACTTGTCCAGCCCGGCGCCCAGGGCCGCCTGGCGTGCCGGTGCCTGGCCGAGGCCGGCGGGCAGTACGCAACCGAACAGCACTTCGTCGACGGCATCGGCGGCGACACCGGCCCGTTCCACCGCCGCCTTGATCGCAGCGGCGCCGAGTTGCGGCGCGGTGAGGCTTTTCAGCTCGCCCTGGAAGCCCCCCATCGGGGTGCGGACAGCGCTGACGATGACAATCGGATCGTTGGCAATGGTCATGGGAAATCCTCCTTACTTGGCGGCCATGCGCAAGGCACCGTCGAGACGGATTACCTCGCCGTTGAGCATGCTGTTTTCAATGATATGCCGCACCAGCGCGGCGTATTCGGCCGGTTTGCCCAGGCGCGGCGGGAATGGCACGCCGGCGGCCAGGGAGTCGCGCACTTCGGCGGTCATGCCGGCCATCATCGGCGTTTCGAAGATACCCGGGGCGATGGTCATCACACGGATGCCGAAGCGCGCCAGTTCACGGGCGGCAGGCAGGGTCAGGCTGGCAATTGCGCCTTTTGACGCGGAATACGCGGCCTGGCCGATCTGCCCGTCGAACGCCGCCACCGAGGCGGTGTTGATGATCACGCCGCGCTCGCCGTCGGCGTTGGCTTCGCCTTCGGCCATCGCTGCCGCCGCCAGGCGCAGCATGTTGAAACTGCCGATCAGGTTGACGTTGATCACCTGGCTGAAACTGGCCAGGGCGTGCGGACCGTTCTTGCCGAGGATCTTCTCGCCCCGGACGATACCCGCGCAATTGACCAGGCCATTGAGGCTGCCAAAGGCTGCCACGGTCGCCTGTACGGCGGCTTCGGCGGCGGCTTCGTTGCTGATGTCGGCGACCACGCTCTGCGCACCGAGGCGCTGGGCCTGGGCGGCGACCGCTTCGGCATTCATGTCCACCAGCATCACTTTGGCGCCGGCCTCAACCAGCACCTCAGCGGTGGCTGCACCGAGGCCGGAGGCGCCGCCGGTGACGATAAAAACCTTGTTCTCGATCTGCATGACTGACTTCCTGATTCAAGCTGAAACGTTGTGCGCCGCGGCCTCTTGAGCCTTGGCGATTTCCTGGTTGCGCAAGATAAAGCGCTGCAATTTGCCACTTGGGGTCTTGGGCAATTCGCTGACAAATTCGATTTCCCGCGGATACGAATGCGCGGCCAGACGCTTGCGCACGTGCTGGCGCAGCTCCTCGGCCAGCGCGGGTTCGGCGCGGTATTGCGGGTTGAGCACGACGAATGCCTTGACCAGTTCGGTGCGCTCCGGATCGGGTTTGCCGACCACCGCGGCCTCGACGACCGCCGGGTGTTCGATCAGGGCGCTTTCCACGTCGAACGGGCCGACCCGATAACCGGACGTGGTGATCACGTCATCGCTGCGGCCGACGAAACTGATGCTGCCGTCCGGGTTCCACTCCACGGTGTCGCCACTCAGGTAATAGTCACCGACGAAGGCTTTGGTCGGCGCCCCGGCATAACCGGCGAACCAGCACATGGGCGACTGCGTACGGTCGATGGCGAGGATGCCGGGCTGGCCGACGCCGAGTTCATTGTGCTGTTCGTCGAGCACCACGATGCGATGCCCCGGCGAGGCGAAACCGGCGGCGCCGAGGTGGATCGGGTGGTCGAGGCCGTGGTGGTTGCACAGGATCATGCCCAGTTCGGTCTGGCCGTAATGGTCGTGAATGACCACGCCGAGGTTATCGGCGAACCAGCGGATCACTTCCGGGTTCAACGGCTCGCCGGCGCTGCTGACAATGCGCAGCTTGCCCTTGATCGATCTGGCGAATTCGTCACCGCCGGCAATCAGCAAGCGGTACGCCGTCGGCGAGCCGGTGAGATTTGTGATGCCGTATTTATTGATCACGCGGCAAGTGCTTTCGAGGGTGAACGGGCCATCGTAGAAGGTGATCGGATGCCCCAGCGCCAGCGGCCCGGTGACGCCGAAATAAATGCCGTAGGCCCAGCCCGGATCGGCGACGTTCCAGAACGCATCTTCCGGGCGCAGGTCCACGGCATCGCGGGTGTAGCTCTGGAACGCGACAATGGCCTTGAGCGGCACCGCCAGCGCTTTCGACGGCCCGGTGGTGCCCGAGGTGAACATCAGCAGGAACGGGTCTTCGCCGGTGAGCATGACCGGTTCGCAGACATTGGCCTGGTTGGGCACTTCGGCCCAGAAACTGAAATCGCCGCGAACGATGCCCTGGCCCTTGGCGCCGCCGACGGTGACCACGGTCGGGCAGTCGGCGACTTCGCTGAGTTTCGCCCGGTTGACCGCGTCGGTCACCACCACTTTGGCGCCGGAACTGTGCAGTCGATGCTCAAGAGCCTTGGGCCCGAACGCGGTGAACAGCGGTTGATACACCGCGCCGATGCGCCAGGTGGCGAACACCGTGATCAGCAATTCGATATTGCGCGGCAGCAGGCCGGCAACCCGGTCACCCTTCTGCACGCCCTGGGCGAGCAGGAAATTGGCGAAGCGCGCGGCCTTGTCCTGCAGGTCGCTGAAGGTGTACGTCGCACTGCTGCCGTCGCGACCTTCCCAGAACAGCGCGATGCGCCCGGGCAAGGCATGGCGGTCACAACATTCGACGCAGGCGTTCAGCGCCTCCAGTGAGCCGCTGAGTGCGGCGTCCACGGTGTGCTGATAGTTGAACTGGGTGGTAGCAGACAAGTAATCGCGCATTGCCAGAATCCCTCTGTGTTTCTTATTAGGTTGGGGGAACCGTAAACAACACAGGGATACTCGCTCCGCACGGGGGCTGCGGCAATGGTCAAAGCTTTCAATGTGGATGACTGGTTTGGCCAAGAACAAGCGGACTGCGGTTGCATCAAAGCCATCTGCGAATCACATCTTGATAATTAACCAATGTAGCCAATAAGAACTTGCCTTGTTAGTTTGCCGCAGCATTAATCAACTCCAATGTTCAGCACTTTAAAACCGATCCTGCCAGGGAGGCAGCATGTTGCCCAATACAAACAAGTTCGACACCCAAGCGTTCATCTTCCAACAATCGATCAGCAAACAGTTTGCTGATCGCCCGACACTGCGCAGCGTTGCCAGAACACAACTTCAACACGCGCTGGACAATGGGCTGACTGATCAATCAGTGCCGGTAGAACAAATCGTTATCACTCATCCACTGGCCGATTCGGCACCACAGCAGAGCCCGTTGCTGGATGAGTTTCTATCGGCATTCAGCCAAGGCCGCAATCTCGCGTTGACGCCCGCCGGCCTTGGCCTTAGCGTGCTGCGCCCGGGCCAGGCCGCGCAATCATTGCAGCTTGAAACAGCGAGAGTCGAGCAGACACTCGACGCCCTCGCCCAGACCCTGGTGCAGGCATTGCAAACGGCATTGCTGGAATATTGGCAAGAGGACGCCGATAACGGCATGAGTCGCTGGCAATGGTTTGCCGAAACACTCAAAGATGCCTGCGCCACCAATATCAATGAGGACTTATATCAGTCAGATCCCGAGCTGTATGTTTCATTGGTACAAGTGGTCAATCGAGCCGGAATAACCAACCACGAACAGATCAACCAACCACTGCGCAGCCGCGCCTGGTTATTGAAAGTCACAATAAACAACGACAGCGGCGATACTTCACTTATTTATCCGGCGGTGTTCTTTAATCGAGCAGCAGCCATTGTCTGCTGTCAGCCGTCCGGCGCGCTGACGGTGTTCGCCACAGTGGCAGAATGTTTCGACAAGGTTGCCGAAGAGTTGCAAGGTCGCTGGGAAATCGATGCCCTGGCCTGCGAGCGCTTCGAGCCGGACGCGGACGTCTTCGATGAACTGGCGCGGGTGCTGATCGATCAGCAAATGCTCGATCTGGAAAACCTGTGGATCCCGATCGATGAGATGTTCGACAGCGCCGCGCAGCAGATCGAGCAGCTCACCGACCCGCTGCGATCAGTCGCGGGCAAGGCGCCGCAAGCGTCCTTGCCGGCACGTATCGACCAGCACCTGCCGCAATGGTTGAAGCAGGCCAGCGCAACCGACCGGCGTGCCTATCGGCACTTCCTGTCGGCCATGGCCGCGGCGTACTTCGAATGGGATGGCGCGACCTACTTCAGTGATCTGCAATCGATTCGCGACTTCACCTATCAGGCGCTCGTCACGCAAATGGACAAGGCGCAACAGGAGCCGGTCGATCCGGATCAGGTCGAGCTGCACATCAAGGTTGCGCACGGGGTGATTTTCGGCTCCGGTTATGTCGAGACAAAACGCGTCAGCCTGATCGATGCGGCCCTGGAAAACCTTGCCGGTCTGCCGTGGGGCGATATGCAGGTGGCCCGCCGCGATCAACAGGACTTGCCCGCATGGATGACCGCGGACAACGTCAAGGCGTTGATCCAGGCAGTGGATATCGGCCGCGTCTATCCGGCGTACCTGCAACAACATCTACGCGATAACCGTGCTGAGGCCCGCAGCCGCCAGAAGCTGTTCGCCCTGCATCTGCGCAATCAGTTGCCGCTGCAGGCACTCGAGAGCGCATTGAAAGGCAGCCACGGCTTCGATCACAGCGGTTACCAGACAATCGTCGCGCTGACGGACGCCTCCAGCATTTTCGCCGACCGTCAGGTGGCTATCCGACCGCTGCACCTGCGGCTGGGGCCGGTGCTGAACATGTTTGTCATCGAGGCGCTGGGCCAGCCTGACGCACCGGTCGTCCTGTACCGGCCGTTCTACACGCCGTCATTGCAGCAATACGCGTCGCGGGCCCATCTGCAACACGCCCTGGCAACCGACGAATCGCTTCAACACAGTGTGACGCCCTGGTACCACGCCGTGGTCAAGGGCACCGGCCTGCTCGGGGCCAACGAAATCGTGCACCGCTGGGAGATGCACCTTGCGCCCCCCCTGCAAGACGATGTTTTTCAGCACCTGTTCGAGGCCAACACTCAGGCACTGATTGAACTGGCAGATCATCAATCGGTGTCCGATGCGGAAAATCGCTGGGCCAATTTCCAGACACTCGGCTGGCTGATCTTCGAAGCCGCGTTGCCGCTGGTGACCGGGCCGGCAGCCATGGCCGGCTGGCTGGTGATATTGGCGGCCAGCCTGAAAAGCGACCTTGAAGCGCTTGGCGCCAGCGACGGCAGCGACAAATCCTTTGCCGTCGCCGACCTGCTGCTCAATCTGGTCGCAGTGCTCATGCATGCCGGCCGGCTGTCGCCGGAGTCTGCGCCTGGCGCTCCACGCGCCCCACTCGGCGTTGAGCCCGAGGCCTTCAAACCCATTGCGCATGATGCGCCGCCCGCCCCTCTGCCCGTGCGCCTGATCGAGGGCCGGCGGCAGACGGTCGCGCTGCACCCGCAGGTCGATCTCGCCGCCACCGATAATGCCTGGGCAACGCCTCGGCAGCGCTTGAACCCGGGCCAGCAGGCCGTGCTGGACGGGTTCGCCGTGCAGATGCCGGCGCATCCCGGCGAACCCGTTGCGCAAGGCCGGCACAAGGGCCTGTACCGGTATCAGGACAAATGGCATGCGCGCGTCGGCGAGCAGTTTTTCCGGGTGTCCGTCGAGGAAGGTCAGGTGCTGATCATTGACCCCCATGACATCACCCGCCCCGGCCCCTTCCTGCTGGCAGATGAGCAGGGACGCTGGGCGATCGATACCCGCTTGCGCCTCAGAGGCGGCGGCAAAAGAAAGCACGCGCCTGACGAAGCCGAGGCGCCAGCCCCGGCACGTCGCGCAGTGGCCGATGCCAACGGGTTTCCGAGCGTGGTGGAAGAGGAAGTCACCACCTTGCCCACGCGCCTGTTTCATTACGTGAACCGCGACAAACTGGGCACGTTCTATGCTCAGGGCGGCGCCTTCATCGATTACTCGCCCAACGATGCCTACGGCAGGCCACAACGCAGGAATGTCGGCCTGTATGTCACCGACCTGGCGCCGGATTCGATGCCGCTGCAGAAGCTGTCCGAGACGCTGTTCGGCAAGAACCGCTACAACGCCGCCTCACGGGCGAACAAGATTCACGCGGTGCTGGAACTCGACCCGACGCAGTACCCGCCAGGCACGGTGAAGCTTTACAGACTGCGCAGTCCCAAGCTTTCAGAGCACATCTACGTACTGCGCGGCGATATGCAGCAGTTGCAACTGCGGGTCAAGGCGTCGAAGTTCGGCACCGGCACCACCGCGCTGACCAGGGTCACCGTGCTCTGATCAGGGGCGAATGCCGCGGGCGCGACCGGCCGCCGTGTCATTGGCGTAATGGCTGAGGATCAGGCTGCGGTAATGCCCCGGGTTGGAGCCCGACCACTTGCGAAAGGCCTTGTAGAACGAACTGGCATCGGCAAACCCCAGGCGCGTGGCGATCTCGCTGAAACTGATGGCGGGCTCGGCCAGCCAGGTGATCGCCAGTTCCTTGCGCACGCTGTCCTTGAGGCCCTGATACGTCTGCCCTTCTTCCGCCAGGCGGCGGCGCAGGGTCGAGGCCGACATGCACAGCTGCTGCGCCTGGGCCTCGGTTTCCGGCCACTGCTCGGCGGGCAACTGGCGCAGGTCCTGCTTGATGCGGCTGGCAAGGCTTTCCGGGTCGCGGTACTTCACCAGAATATTGGCCGGCGCCTGGGCCAGAAAGCGCCGCAGTTCTTCGGCACTGCGCTTGATCGGCAGGTCCAGCACCTCGGCGGCGAAGATCATTCGCGTGCGCGGGCGCCCAAAGCGCAGGTTCTCTGAAAACATCACGCGGTAATCGTCGCAGAATGCCGGCTCCGGGCAGCGCAGTTCGATGGCCAGGATCGGAATCCGCCGCCCGGCCAGCCAACAGGCCACGCCGTGGACGATCATCCAGTAAGTGAAGTAGGTGAAGGCGCGGCGTGGCTCGGGATCGTCCTCGCGCAGGACGATTTCCGCCAGGCTCTGCTGGTGCAGCAGTTGCGCCGGCATCCGCTCGAGCATCAGCGACAGGAAGTCCAGGCCCGTGCTCAGGCCGGCGGCGAGCGTCGGCTGGGCCATGGCGCTGCGGCAGAGAAATTCCAGGCTGCCGGATTTCAGCTTGCGCGGGTCCATGCCAAAGAACTCGTCATCGCCGCGCCGCGCCAGCAGGCGCCACAACCGCGCGTACTGGCTGGCCGGGACGCGCGCATCGTCGCTGTCGAGCAACGCCGGATCAATCCCGACCTTGCTCAAGACCTCTGCGGTGGCCGCGCCGCTGGCACAACTCTGCAGCAGCGCCTCACGCACCAGTTGAATGGCGATGGTGTCTTTTTCCGACATGGAGCGCGGCAGATCCTGTGCGAGTTCGAGTGGCGAGCATCTTAACGCAGCTGTCTGGATTCACCACAGGGCCGGGTCGATGTCGGCTGTTGCCTGCCGTTTGAGGATGGTTTCACCGGCGTAAGAGATTGCAGCTTCGTTGCACTCGGCAGCGCCTGCAAGGGTGCCAAGACATACGTGTGAAGGATTGAATTGGCGACTGTTCAGCTGGCGTTCAGGTTTTTGTCAATGAATGTCATGTGAGAATGAGTGTCATTATGTTACAACTTAGCCACCTATCTAATTGACTCGTGGTTAGCCAATGCTCGTTCCCTTCCTGATCATGCTGCGCGAAGGCATTGAAGCCGCGCTGATCGTTGGCATCATCGCCAGCTACCTGCAACAGACCGGACGCGGCCAGTGGATGCCGGCGGTGTGGATCGGCGTATTCCTCGCCGCGGCGCTGGCCCTGCTGGTGGGCGGCGGCCTGGAGCTGGTCAGCGCCGAGTTCCCGCAGAAGCAGCAGGAACTGTTCGAGGGCGTGGTCGGCCTGGTGGCCGTGGGCATCCTCAGCTCGATGGTGTTCTGGATGCGCAAGGTCGCGCGGTCGATCAAGCACTCGCTGCAAGCCTCCCTCGATCAGGCGCTGACTGCTTCCAGGCACCAGGTCATCGCCCTGATCGCCATGGTGTTTTTCGCCGTCGCCCGTGAAGGCCTGGAAACGGTGTTCTTCCTGCTCGCGGTGTTCCAGCAGAGCGAAGGCCCGGCGGCCCCCCTCGGGGCGCTGCTCGGCCTGATCCTGGCGATCGTCGTCGGCTTCCTGATCTACAGCGGCAGCATGCGCCTGAACCTGTCGGCGTTCTTCCGCTGGACCGGTCTGTTCATCCTCGTCGTGGCCGCCGGGATTCTTGCCAACTCGGTACAGGCGCTGCATGAAGCCGGGGTGTGGAATCACCTGCAAGGCGTGCTGTTCGATTTCAGTGCAACGCTGCCGATGGACGGCCCGCTGGGCTCGGTACTGGCCGGCATGTTCGGCTACCAGGACGCGCCGACCGTGAGCACCCTCGGCGCCTATCTGATCTATCTGGTGGTGGCGCTGGTGATGTTTTTCCTCCCGGCCCCAGCCGCCAAACCCGCCGCGCAAACGAATTCCGTTTCCAGCCAATAAGGGCATCCATGTCAAAGCCTAATTCCCCTCAGGCCTCCCCTCCCCGCGCCTTGCGCTGGGCGGTGGCCGGTTCGGTGGTCGTGATGATCGCCGCCGGTGGCCTGTTCTATTACGCGTCGCAACTGGCAGCCGCCAAACGCCAGCACAACCGTGACGAAGTGGTGGTCAACATCCACCCGCACAGCTGCGAGCCGAATGAGCTGACTGTCCCGGCCGGCCGCGCCAGTTTCCGTATCGTCAACCGCTCCGAGCGGGCGGTGGAATGGGAAATTCTCGATGGCGTGCTGGTGGTCGAAGAGCGCGAGAATATCGCCCCCGGCTTGAGCCAGGTGATCAATGCCAACCTGCAGCCGGGTGACTACGCAATCACCTGCGGCCTGCTGAGCAACCCGCGCGGCACCCTGCACGTGACACCAACCGCCGCGTCCGAAGCCGCCGCCAAGGCCAAGCCGTCGATGGTGGCGTTCGTCGGGCCGCTGTCGGAGTTTCGCGTGTATCTGGCCAGCCAGGGCAGCGCATTGATCAATGCCGTCACCGCGCTGAATCAGGCGATTGCCAGCGGTGACCTGGCTCAGGCCCAGGCGCTGTATCTGCCGGCGCGCGCCGCCTATCAACGTCTGGCTCCGGCAGCGCAACGCCTGGGCGAACTGGACAACGCGCTCAATGCCCGCGCCGACTACTTCGAAAAACGCGAACAGGATCCGGGCTTTGTCGGGTTCCACCGCGTCGAATACGCGCTGTTCCAGCAACGCAATCTCGATGGCCTGGCGCCGGTCGCCGAACGCCTGCTGGCCGATGCCACCCGCCTCAAGCAGCAGTTGCTGGCCCAGTCGCTGCCGCCGGAGCAACTGGTGAGCATCGTCGTGCGCAACCTCAACACCCTGGCCGACGTGCGCGCCGTCAACGGCGAAGAAGAACGCTACAGCCACAGCGACCTCAACGGTTTCGCCGCCAATCAGCAGACCGCGCACAAAGTGGTCGAGCTGCTGCGTCCGCTGCTGAGCAAATCCGCTGCCGACCTGCTGCCGAAAATCGACAGCGCCCTGGCCGATTTCGACACCACGCTGGACAGCTTCAAGGTCAAGGACGGCTACGCCAGCTACGACAGCGTCAGTGCCGCGCAACGCCAGCAACTCGCTGACAAGGCCCAGGCCCTGGCCGACGCCCTCGATGCCATTGATCCCGCCCTCGGCCTCTCCGGCCTGTAAGCAGAAGACGAATAGCGATGAACGATTCCGAACACTTCAACCTGCAACGCCGCCGCGTCTTGCTGGGTATGGGCGCCGCCGGCGTGGCGCTGGCCGGCTCGGCCCTGAGCTGCCCGGCGATGGCCGCCGCCGCCGCACAAGTCACCGAAGCGCCGAGCAGCGACAAGACCGAAGACCGCCACGACTTCCATGGCGTGCACCAGACCGGCATCGTCACCCCGCGCCCGGCAGCGGGCATGCTGGTTTCGTTCGATGTGCTGGCCAGCGACCGCGAAGACCTCGAACGGCTGTTCCGCACCCTCAACCAGCGCATCGCCTTCCTCATGCAGGGCGGCCCGGTGGCGCAGATCGATCCCAAGCTGCCGCCGCCGGACTCGGGCATCCTCGGCCCGGTGGTGACACCCGACAACCTGACCATCACCGTCTCGGTGGGTGAGTCGCTGTTCGACGAACGTTTTGGCCTGACCGCCGCCAAACCCAAGCGTCTGGTGCGCATGGTCGGCTTTCCCAACGATGCGCTGGAAGCCGATTGCTGCCACGGCGACCTGAGCCTGCAGTTCTGCTCGAACACCGCCGACACCAACATCCATGCCCTGCGCGACATCGTCAAAAACCTGCCCGACCTGCTGCTGGTGCGTTGGAAGCAGGAAGGCAGCGTACCGCCGCAGGCACCGGCCAAACCGGGCGTGCCGGCCCAATCGGCGCGTAACTTCCTGGGCTTTCGCGATGGCTCGGCCAACCCGGACTCCAACGACGCCAAGGTGATGGACAAGATCGTCTGGGTACAACCGGGCAGCGACGAACCCGCGTGGGCCGCGCACGGCAGTTATCAGGCGGTACGGATCATCCGCAACTTCGTCGAACGCTGGGACCGTACACCCTTGCAGGAACAGGAAAGCATCATCGGCCGGGTGAAAACCACCGGTGCGCCGATGGGCGCCAGCCATGAAAGCGAAGTGCCGGATTACGCCAAGGATCCGCACGGCAAGCTGACCAAGCTGGATGCGCACATTCGCCTGGCCAACCCGCGCACCGCTGCCAGCCAGGCCAACCTGATCCTGCGCCGGCCGTTCAACTACTCCAACGGCGTCAACAAGAACGGCCAGCTCGACATGGGCCTGCTGTTCATCTGCTACCAGGCCGACCTGGAAAAAGGCTTCATCACCGTACAGACCCGCCTCAACGGCGAGCCGCTGGAGGAATACCTCAAGCCGGTCGGCGGCGGGTACTTCTTCACCCTGCCGGGGGTCACCGACGACCAGGATTTTATCGGTCGCTCGCTGCTCGCGGCCACACAAGCGAAAACCAGCGCATAACCCACCATAAAAATCGCAACAGGAGCCGCCCCACATGAAAAAGACGCCACTCGCGTTATTGCTGACCCTTGGTTTGCTCAACACCCCGCTGGCCGCGTTTGCCGCGACCGCGCCGCTGGATCTGGTGGGGCCGGTGTCGGACTACAAGATTTACGTCACCGAGCAACTGGACCAACTGGCCAGCCACACCCAGCAGTTCACCGACGCGGTGAAGAAAGGCGACCTGGCCACCGCGCAGAAGCTCTACGCGCCGACTCGCGTGTACTACGAGTCGATCGAGCCGATTGCCGAGCTGTTCAGTGATCTCGATGCGTCGATCGACTCCCGCGTCGACGACCACGAAAAAGGCGTCAAAGCTGAAGACTTCACCGGTTTCCACCGCATCGAATATTCGCTGTTTTCGGAAAAAAGCACGCAAGGCCTCGACGCCTTGGCCGACGGTCTGAACAAGGACGTCAAGGACTTGCAGACCCGCGTGGCCGGCCTGACCTTCCCGCCGGAGAAAGTCGTCGGCGGCGCCGCCGCGCTGCTGGAAGAAGTCGCCGCCACCAAGATTTCCGGTGAGGAAGACCGCTACAGCCACACCGACCTCTACGACTTCCAGGGCAACATCGACGGGGCGAAGAAAATCGTCGACCTGTTCCGTCCGCAGATCGAGAAGCAGGACCAGGCGTTCGTTGCCAAAGTCGACAAGAACTTCGCCACCGTCGACAAGATCCTCGCCAAGTACAAGACCAAGGACGGTGGTTTCGAAACCTACGACAAGGTGAAGGATAACGACCGCAAGGCGCTGGTCGGCCCGGTCAATACGCTGGCGGAAGACCTGTCCACGTTGCGGGGCAAGCTCGGGCTGAATTGAGTTTTTTCAGCGTCTGAGCAGACCCCATCGCTGGCAAGCCAGCTCCCACAGTGTTTTTTGGCGTACACACTATTCGTGAATGATCGAGAACGCGGTGGGAGCTGGCTTGCCAGCTCCCACCTTGTTTTTTGGCGTACACACTATTTGTGAATGATCGAGAACACGGGTGGCAGCCGGTTTGCCAGCTCCCACAATGTTTATTGGTGTACACACTATTTGTGAATGACCGAGAACATTGTGGGAGCTGGCTTGCCAGCGAAGGCATTTTCAGCGGCGCTAGAGAATCCGGTAGAGCAAGCGCTCGATCCGCACCCGACTGACGCGCTTGAGGAACTTGGCCACTCCTGCCGGGTAGTTCGGCAAGGTTTCCAGGTCCTGGAAATGCGCGATCCGCGTGGTGTGCGCAAAAATATTCTGCAACTCCTGCTGCCGCGGTTGCAGCCACTCGCCTTGCGGATCATCGATCAGCAGCGCGTTTTCCAGGTCGAGGCGGAATGCACGCGGATTGAGGTTGTTGCCGGTCAGCAAGGTGTAGCGCTGATCGATCCACATACCCTTGAGGTGGTAGCTGTTGTCGCCCTCGCGCCACAGGTGCAGGTTCAACTGGCCGCTGTCGATGTTGCGCTGATGACGCTTGGCGAAACGGCGCAGGCTGATCTCATACAGATACGGCAGCGCCGCGATCACCTTGAACGGCTCGCTCGGCGGAATGTAGAAATCGTTGGCGGTCTTGTCGCCGACCACGATGTCGATTTTCACCCCACGGGCCAGCGCCCGATTGATCTCGCGGATCACGCCCAGCGGTAGGTTGAAGTACGGCGTGCAGATGGTCAGCTGCTTCTGGGCGCTGGCGATCAGCTCGAGAATCACCCGGTTCAACGGGTTGTTCTTGCCCACGCCCAGCAACGGGCTGACCGACAGGCCCGTGTGCGCGATGCTGCCGGCACTGGTGTCGTACGCCGCGTATTTGAGCCGACTGCGCAGGTCGCCGATGTCGTTGCGCAGGCTGCGGGTGGTCGGCAGGTTAGGCAAATCGAGACGATGCACGGCCTTGGACTCGATCAGCCCGTGCTTGACCAGGTGATGCATCGAGTCTGCCAGTTCCCGGCTGTTGAGCAGGTGATAGCGGTCGAAGCGGTACTTGTCGAACTTGTGCAGGTAGACGTTGTTCAGGCTGGCGCCGCTGTAGACCACGCAATCGTCGATGACGAAGCCTTTCAAGTGCAGCACGCCGAACAGCTCGCGAGTCTGCACCGGCACGCCATAGATCGGCACTTCGCTCTGGTGCGTGCGGGTCATCTCCTGATACCACGCCGAGTTGCCCGGCTGCTTGCCGGCACCGATCAGTCCGCGCTGCGCGCGCAGCCAGTCGACCACCACCGCAATCTCGAGCTCGGGGCGCTTGAGTTTGGCGGCGTGCAAGGCATCGAGGATTTCCTGACCGGCCTCGTCATGCTGCAAATACAGCGCAACGATGTAGATGCGCTGGGTCGCACTGGCGATTTTTTCCAGCAGGCAACGACGGAACTCGGCGGCGCCGGACAGAATGGTCACGGCTTCGGCGGTCAGCGGAAAGCTGCGCAGCTTGGGCAGCAGAGAGCGTTTGAAAAGCAACGGCATAGGGCTCGCAATGGGTCGAATCCGAAGAACCCGAGAGCTTACACCATCAACTCGTTCGGGTCTTGTGAGTGTCCGTAATCACTTGCCTGATCGTGCCCACGCTCTGCGTGGGCACGCCTCAGGGGCGCCCTGCATTCCAACTCTGGAACGGACGCGGAGCGTCCCCGGCTGTGTTCCCACACAGAAAGCGGGAACACTCAGAAAATAATTGCTTGACCAAGGAGAACGATCGTTCTACTGTTCGCCACATGAACGAAATCACTGACACCTCGACCCGCGACATCATTCTGGATGTCACCGAAAAGTTGATCTACAAAAGTGGCATCGCCGCCACCGGCATGGATCTTCTGGTGAAAACCGCCGGCGTTTCCAGAAAAAGCATTTACCGCTACTTCGCCAGCAAGGAGGAGCTGACAGTCGCCGCCCTGCAGCGCCGCGACGTGCGCTGGATGAACTGGTATCGCAGTGCGGTAGACCAGGCCGAAACACCGGCCGAACGTCTGCTGAACCTGTTTACCGTGCTCAAGGAGTGGTTCGCCTCGGAAGGTTTCCGCGGCTGTGCCTTCATCAATACCAGCGGCGAAACCGGCGACCCGGAAGATCCGGTACGCCAGGTCGCCAAAGACCACAAACAGAAGCTGCTCGACTACGTGTGCGAGCTGTGTACCGAACATGGCGCCGAGGATCCGCAATTGCTCGCCAGGCAACTGCTGATCCTGATCGATGGTGCCATTACCGTAGCGCTTGTGATGGGTGATCACAGTGCCGCCGATAATGCGCAATGCATGGCGCGAAAGTTATTGGACCTGTAAACGCCTCAATAAGCCTGACTCGTTGTTCAATCGTTAACTTGACCGGGAGACAAAACATGTCTGTTGCCGCCGAAGTTCGTCCGCCATTGCCACCCTTCAACCGTGAATCGGCCATTGAAAAAGTCCGTCTGGCCGAAGACGGCTGGAATTCCCGCGACCCGCAGCGCGTGTCGTTGGCCTACACCCTCGACACCAAATGGCGCAACCGCGCCGAATTCGCCAACAACCGCGAGGAAGCCAAGGCCTTCCTGACCCGCAAATGGGCCAAGGAACTGGATTACCGTCTGATCAAAGAACTCTGGGCCTATTCCGACACCCGCATCGCCGTGCGCTACGCCTACGAATGGCACGACGATTCGGGAAACTGGTTCCGCTCCTACGGCAACGAAAACTGGGAGTTCGATGAAAACGGCCTGATGTTCCAGCGCTACGCCTGCATCAACGACATGCCGATCCAGGAAAGCGAACGCAAATTCCACTGGCCACTGGGCCGGCGCCCGGATGATCACCCGGGGCTGTCCGAACTCGGTCTGTAAATGCAGAATCCGTGGGATTTGTGATCCACATGACCCTGTAGGAGCCGCCTCGGCAGCGCCTACGGGGTTTAGTGGTGGTCAAGCGACGGCGGCCGTCTTTTCGGCCTCCAGCTCGCGCACCAACGGCAGCACGCGCTTGCCGAAGTACTCCACCTCTTCCTGGAAATGCAGGAACCCCGCCAGCACCAGATCCACGCCCACCGCTTTCAACGCGACGATGCGTTCGGCAATCTGCTGCGGCGTACCGATCAGGTTGGTCTTGAAGCCGTCGTTGTACTGCACCAGATCCTCGAACGTCGATTTCGCCCAGTTGCCCTCACCCTCCGGCGACGCCTTGCCGGCCTGTTTCGCGGCATCGCCGAAGGCATTCACCGCTTGCGGATCGGCCTGCTCGATGATCTGCGCCAGCACGGCCCGCGCCTCTTCCTCGGTGTCCCGGGCGATGACAAAAGCGTTGACGCCGATTTTCACCGTGTGCCGGTTGGCCGCCGCCTTGCTGCGGATATCGTCGACCTGCGCCTTGATCCCTTCGACGCTGTTGCCGTTGGTGAAATACCAGTCCGATACCCGCGCCGCCATGTCCCGTGCCGCGCGTGAGCTGCCGCCCTGGAAGATTTCCGGCCGGCCCAGCGGTTTCGGCTTGAGGGTGTAATTGTCGAAACGGTAGAAGTCGCCGCGAAAGGTGAAGTTGTCCTGGCTCCAGATGCCGCGAAGCGAACGAATGAATTCCTCGGAACGGCGATAACGCTCGTCGTGTTCCAGCCAGTGCTCGCCAATGGCCTGGAACTCGCCCTTGAACCAGCCGCTGACGATGTTTACTGCGATCCGGCCGTTGGTGAGTTGATCGATGGTCGCCAATTGTTTGGCCGCCAGCGCGGGTTGCCAGGGGCCGGGCAGGATCGCCGCGATCACCTTGAGTTTGCGGGTGGCGGCCAGCAGGGCGTGACTGAACGCGACCGATTCATGCTGGAACTCGGCGCCATAACCGGCGGTGAAGCGGATCTGGGTCAGGGCATATTCGAACCCCGCGTCCTCGGCGAGCTGCGCCAGTCTGCGGTTGTAGTCGATGCCCCAGTCGGTGCGCTGTTCGATCTTGCTGACCACCAGGCCGCCACTGACGTTCGGCACCCAGTAGGCGAATTTCACGGCTTGCTGACTCATTGGCGTGTCCTCGGGACATTGGGAAGGTCAATGGCTCAGAGCAGCAAGCGTGCCAGCGCCCAAAGGCCCGGTTTGATTGGGCTCAAGGCTGATGCTGCTGCCTTGCTGGAGGGTGATTTGTTGTCGAGGTGTTGGGTGGGCAACAGTTGAATAAGCGGTGCCTGGGCTGGCCTCAACGCTGGCAAGCAGCGCCTGCAGAGATCTCCAGTGAACACAAATTTTGCGAACGCACCGAAAACCAGTGGCAGCTGGCTTGCCAGCGATGAGGCTTTACGGGTCGCCGCAACATCTGGAAATGCGTAACATGTCAGCCCTTCCCCGCAGCCCTTCTGCGCCCTGCCGAAATAAGCCGATTCCATGCCTTTCGAACTCAGCGTTGACCTCACCACCCTGGCCATCCTGGCCCTCGTCGCTTTCATTGCCGGATTCATCGACGCCATCGCCGGCGGTGGCGGTCTGCTGACCACGCCGGCGTTGCTCACCGCCGGCCTGCCACCGCACCTGGTGCTGGGCACCAACAAACTCAGTTCGACCTTCGGTTCGGCCACCGCCAGTTTTACCTTCTACCGGCGCAAGCTGTTTCATCCGAGGCAGTGGGTGCACGCGATTGTCGGCACGCTGGTCGGTGCCCTGAGCGGTGCCATCGTCGCCCATTACCTGCCAGCCGAATGGCTGAACAAGATGCTCCCGGTGATCGTGTTTGCCTGTGGCTTGTACCTGTTGTTCGGCGGCACGCCAAAAGCGCCGCTGGACAGCGACGCGCCGATCAAGAAGAAATGGCAATCGACCCAGGGCTTCAGCCTCGGTTTCTACGACGGCGTGGCGGGCCCCGGCACGGGCGCGTTCTGGACGGTCAGCAGCCTGCTGCTCTACCCGATCGACCTGGTCAAGGCCAGCGGCGTGGCGCGCAGCATGAACTTCGTCAGCAACATTGCGGCGCTGTCGGTGTTCGTGTTTTCCGGTCAGGTGGACTGGATCATCGGCCTGAGCATGGGCCTGTCGGTGATGGTCGGCGCCTTCTTTGGCGCGCGCACCGCGATCAGCGGCGGCGCCAAGTTCATTCGTCCGGTGTTCATCACCGTGGTCCTGGGATTGACCGTGCGCCTAGCCTGGCAGCACTGGTTCAGCGTGGCCTAAGCGCCGCGCCACGTAGACATCGATCAGGTAACGGGCAATCGAGCGCGACGCCGGCAACGGCGGCAGCGCGTGCACGTTGAACCACTGGGCGTCCTCGATCTCGTCTTCCTGACAGATGATCTCGCCGCCCGCGTACTCGGCGTGGAAACCCAGCATCATCGAATGCGGGAACGGCCAGCACTGGCTGCCCATGTACTGGATGTTCTTCACCTCGATACTGACCTCCTCGCGCACTTCGCGAATCAGGCAATCCTCCGCCGATTCGCCCGGCTCGGCGAACCCGGCCAGCGTGCTGTAGACACCGCTGACGAAACGCGGTGAGCGCGCCAGAAGCACCTCGTCGCCACGGGTGACCAGCACGATCATGCTCGGCGAAATGCGCGGATAGCTGCGCAGGTCGCACGGCTGGCAATACATCGCCCGCTCGCGCGGCACCTGGCGCATGGCCTGGCCGCAATTGCCGCAGTAACGATGCTCGCGGGCCCAGGTGCCGATCTGTGCGGCATAGCCCAGCACCTTGTAGAGCGTGTGATCGCCCTCCAGCATGAACGCCCGCAGGCCTTTCCAGTTGCAACCCGGCACGTCGCTGGAGCTGTGCAATTCCAGCAGATACACCGGCTCGCCATCGAGATGGCCGATGCCGTGCTCGGCGAGGATCGACAAGTCCTGGCGCTTGAGCCATTCACGCGGGAACAGCGCGCCGTTGTCATCGAACAGAAAGCCTTCGGGGCTGCGCGCCACGGCCCAGCCGCCGGGTTGATCGGTGTCCAGTACTGCAGTGGTCCAGCGAGCTGTCATGGTTTCTCAATCCACAAATTCGGGTTTCTGTTTGCTCATATGGGCGGCCATGGCCACGCGCAAGTCGGTGGATTGCAACATGGCGGCGTTCCAGGTGGCAACGTACTCCAGACCGTCGTCGATGCGATGGTCACGCATGTAGCTGATCATTTCCTTGGTGCCGGTCACCGCGATCGGCGACTTGCCGGCGATTTCCCGGGCAATCTCCAGCACGCCTTCGAGCAGGCTGTCCTTGTCGCTGTAGACCCGATTGACCAGGCCGATGCTGCGCGCTTCTTCGGCGCCGAAGGTGCGCCCGGTGTAAGCCAGCTCCCGCAGCATGCCGTCACCGATGATCCGTGGCAACCGTTGCAGGGTGCCGACGTCGGCGGCCATGCCGATATCGATTTCCTTGATCGAGAATTGCGCGTCTTCGGCGGCGTAGCGCATGTCGCAGGCGGCAATCAGGTCGATCGCACCCCCCAGGCAATAGCCCTGGATCGCCGCCAGCACCGGTTTGCGGCAGTTGTCGACGGCATTGAACGAGGCTTGCAGGGTGAGGATCTTGCGCCGCAGCAGGCGCGCATTGCGGCCGACGTCCTTGCCCAGTTCGTTGGCCACGCCGGCGAGCATCATCAGGTCGATACCGGAGGAAAAATGTTTGCCGGCTCCGCTGAGCACCACCACGCGCACTTCATCGGTATCGTCGATCCACTGGAATACCTCGACGATCTCGCTCCAGAATGCAGCGTTCATCGAGTTGATCTTTTCCGGGCGATTGATCTGCACATGGGCGATGTTGTCAGCCAGTTCGACGCTGAAGGCGGTGTATTGAGTCATGGCGCAGATCCTTTACCGGGGCAGAAAATGAGGCCTGAACTATAACAAGGCCCCGGGGCGATGGTTCGGCCAAATGCGGGACTGTCAGGAGCCCCGCGCAGCCTCAACTGTTCTTCACCGCGACAAACGCTGCTGTCTCATAGGGCACCGTCACCACGTCCCGGTCGCGCAGATCAGGCTCGCTGGCAATCAACTGCCGAATCTGCTCATCGACCAGCGCCCGCTGCGCATCCGGCAACGCGGCGATAAAACTGGTGGAGCGCACCCGGTTGAAAATCACGTCTTCCGCTGACCCGCTGTGACCGTGGTGGAAGTGCTGCGCCTGCAGAGGACCGAACGCCGGATGCGGAAACGCCTGGCGCCACGCCCCGGTGTAGTAGCGCGGGGTGTCGCCTTGCAGCGCATTGACGATGGCGTCGAGTTTCGGCACCCAGCTCACCGTCGTGTCGCGCAGGTTCCAGATCAGCCCGAGCTTGCCGCCAGGCTTGAGCACCCGGGCGATCTCGTCGAGCGACTCGCGCGTGGCAAACCAGTGAAACGCCTGGGCGCAGACCACCGCATCCACCGAAGCATCCGGCAGCGGCAGATCGCTGGCGGTGCCGCTGACGGCCAGGACCGCGGGCCACTGTTCCGCGAGCCTGGCGAGCATCTGCGGCACCGGTTCCACGGCAATCACCTGGGCCCCGGTCGCCACGAGCCGAGCGGTGAACTTGCCAGTGCCGGCGCCGAGGTCGATCACGGTCTTGTGGTGGTCCAGACCGAGCGTCGTGGCCAGCCATTCGCTGACTGGCGGCGGGTAGTCCGGCCGGCCTTTGACGTAGGTGTCGGCGGCGGTTCTGTAGCCGGCGGCAGCCGAGTGATGAAGCGAGTCTTTCATGGCAGAACTCCAGAGCGACGACGGGCGCCAACGAGCATAGCCGGCAAAATTGAGCTTTCCTTGAATGGTGCCTGACAAAGCAATGAATAAATGTTCACCCTCAGGTGTTCAAAACAATACGCAACCCACTGTGGAGCCTTGCCCATGACTATCCGTTCCGTTATGTTCGCCGCCCCGTTGCTGCTGGCCGCGGTTCTGTCCAGTCCCCTGGCCCTGGGCCATGGCGATGAAGACGAGCCCGTCCAGAAGCCGAACTGCCCCAAAGGCCAGGTGTTCGATAGCAAGACGCAGAAGTGCGTGCTGCAGACCAGTCGCCTGGTGCCGGATGCCGATCGTACCGATTACGCCTATCGCCTGGCGAAGGCCGGCCGTTACGAAGAAGCCCTGGCCCTGCTCGACACGCTGCAACAACCGAATACCGCCAAGGCCCTGAACTATCGCGGCTACGCCACGCGCAAGCTCGGCCGCACCGACGAGGGCATCGGCTACTACCTGCAATCGGTCAAGCTCGATCCGCAGTACGCGCAAGTCCGTGAATACCTGGGCGAAGCCTATGTGATCAAGGGCCGCGTCGATCTGGCGCAGGAACAGTTGCAACACATCAAGTCGATCTGCGGTACATCCTGCGAGGAATACCGGGACCTGGCGCAAGCAATCAACGATTCAGCGAAAACCTGACACTGACAACAGCGGTGACCATCATTTTCAGCGAACAGGCCTTCCGGGCCGAGCTCAGCCAACACCTTGCGAGCCTGTGGCGCTACGGCCTGCTGCTGTCGCGCAACCGCCATGTCGCCGAGGATCTGGTGCAGGCCACCTGCGTGCGCGCACTGGAGCGCGCCAGCCAGTACGTGGCCGGCACCCGCATGGATCGCTGGCTGCTGAGCATTCTGCATTCGATCTGGCTCAATGAAGTGCGCGCCCGCCAGGTGCGTCAGGGCCAGGGCGTGGTCGATGCCGACGGTCAATTGGCGTTCGATGGCGAATACGCCGCGCAGACCCACGTCATGGCCGCGCAGGTGATCCGCCGCGTGGACGCGCTGCCGCAAGCCCAGCGTGAAACCGTGTACCTGGCCTATGTCGAAGGGCTGTCCTATCGCGAAGTGGCGGATATCCTGCAAGTGCCGATCGGCACCGTCATGAGCCGCCTGGCCACCGCCCGCCTGAAACTGGCCGAGTACCCGCCCCTGCAAGCGGTGCCGAAACCCACCGCAGGAGATCCGCAATGAACGCGCCTTCGGACGAGCAACTGGTGGCGTACCTGGACAATGAACTGGATGGCGAACAACGCAGCCAGCTCGAAAGCGCCATCGCCGAGGATCCGCTGCTCAGTCTGCGCGTGCAGTGGCTGCGGCGCAGCAGCCTGCCGTTTCCGGCAGCCTACGATGAACTGGCACTGCAGGCGCCGCTCGATCGCCTGCAGGCGCGCCTCGATACGGCACCGTCGCCGGTGCGTCCGGGGTTGAGTCGCCGCGGGTTCATCGCCGCCGGCGCCGCTGCCCTGGTGGTGAGCGGCGTAGCGGCCGACCGAGTGTTTCTCGGCTGGCAGCTGCGGCAAGCGCACAACTGGCGGGCACGGGTCGGCGATTACATGGCGCTCTACGTGCCGCAGACCCTCGATCACCTGCCGACCGACGAAGCCTCGCACCGGGCGCAGTTGCGCACGATTGACGCGCGACTGGGGCTCAACCTCTCCACCGCGATGCTGAAACTGCCCGGTGCCGAGCTCAAGCGCGCGCAGATGCTCGAATACGATGGCGTGCCGATTGCCCAGATGACCTTTCTCGATTCGCAGCACGGCCCGCTGGCACTGTGCGTCACGCGCTCCAACAGCGGCAGCCTGGCGCTGGCCCACGAGCGGCGCCACGCGCTGAACGTGGTCTACTGGACCGAGCGCGAACACGCCTGGATGCTGATCGGCCACAACCCGCCGGCAGCGCTGGAAGAACTGGCGCAGCGCCTGCGAGAGCGTCTGAGCGCGTAAGCCACTATGCTTGGCGAGTGATTATCCAAGGAGGAAAACCTGATGCAGATTGCACCCCACGCAGCCCTGCTGGTCATCGACGTGCAGAACGACTTCACCCCCGGCGGCCAGTTGGCCGTGCCCGAGGGCGACCTGATCGTGCCGTTGATCAATCGCCTGAGCAGCCTGTTCAAGCAAGTCATCGTCGCCCAGGACTGGCACCCGGCCGGACATGCCTCGTTCGCGTCCAGCCACCCTGGGCGCAAGCCCTATGACGTGATCCAGTTGCCGTACGGCGAGCAGACCCTGTGGCCGGATCACTGCGTGCAGGCCACACCCGGCGCCGAGTTTCATGCGGGGTTGGACCTGCCCCACGCGCAGTTGATTATCCGCAAGGGCTGCAACCCGGACATCGACAGTTATTCGGCGTTTCTCGAAGCCGACCGTGCCACCACGACGGGGCTGGCCGGCTACCTCAAGGAGCGCGGCATCGACACGGTGTACATGGTCGGCCTGGCCCTGGATTTCTGCGTGATGTTTTCCGCGCTGGATGCGCGGGCGGCAGGCTTCAACGCCATCGTGGTCACCGATGCCTGCCGCGCAATCGACCTGAACGGCTCGCTGGCGGCGGCGATCGAGCGGATGCAGGTCGCTGGGGTGCAGTTGATCCCGTCGAGCGAACTGATCTGATCCCACCCCTGCGGGCCTTGTGGCGAGCGCTTGCGCCCTCGTCACGGTCCGGGCTCAGCTTGGCGTCGGCAGCCACAGGCGGAACCGCGCGCCGCCCAGCGGCGATGCCTCCACGGTCAGCGTGCCACCCTGTGCTTCCAGTGCCCGCCGGCTGATCGCCAGGCCCAGGCCGAAGCCGCCGGTGGCCCGGTCACGGCTGCGATCGAGACGGTAGAACGGCTCGAAAATCCGCTCGCGCTCGTCCTCGGGAATCCCGATGCCATCGTCGTCGACCCAGATTTCACAACCCTTGGGGCACACCTGCACCCCAACCTGGATGCGCTTTTCGCAGTAGCGCATGGCATTGCGCAACAGGTTCTGCAAGGCCCGCGCAGTCAGGCGCGGGTCAAGGGCGAAGCGTTCGAGCTGCCCGTGCAGCAGCACGTCGATGACCACTTCCGGGGACTCCTGCTCGTCATCGACGCTGCCGAGAATGCTGTCGATGAACTCGTCCAGCGACACCTCGACCTGTTCCGGCAACTGCGCCGGATTCTGCAGACGGCTGTAGGACAGCAGTTCCAGCACCAGTTCGTCGAGCTCGCGAATGTGCGCCACCAGCCCTTGCAGGCGCTCGCGGCTGGCGGCGGGCAGATCGTCGGACAGCGCCAGGGCCAGGCCGAAATCCAGACGGGTCAACGGCGTGCGCAATTCGTGGGACACCGCGTTGAGCAGATCGCGCTGCTGGTTGAGCAGGTTTTCGATATCGCCGGCCATGGTGTCGAACACATTGGCCAGGCTGCCGATGTTCGAACTCGGTGCAATCTGCGTGCGCTCGCTCAGATGCCCTTTGCCGAAACGCTCGGCGGTGCCCTTGAGGCGCTCCAGATCGCGCCAGTGCGGGCGCAACCAGAGCAACAGGCAGGCCAGCAGCGTCGCGCCGATCAGCACGTTGATGCTCCAGTACAGCAGGTTGACGTCCATCGGGTCCGGTGGCACGACCATCTGCACCACGGTTTCGTCGTTCAGCGGTGTCACCGCCAGGGTGCGCCAGCCCCAATCGCCGATGCGTACGACGTTTTCACCATGACGCAGACGTTCGCGCTCCGGCTCGGTGAAATCGACATCATCGATCCGCGCCAGGACGATGTGCAGCGGCTGGAAATCCTTGTCCATCGACGCCGCCAGCGCCGGCCACTGCTCGGGCGGCACCGCGCGAAACTGCTTGGTGATCAGCGATTGCAGGCCGCGGGAATAATCCAGGTTGTAGGTGACAAAACGCTCGCGGAAGGCCATGACCACCAGATCCGGGACCAGATAGATCGCCGCACTGTAGGAGACGATCGTCACCAGATACAGGCGAAACAGGATTCTGAACATCCGCTCAGCATTCCCACTCGGAACGGCTGAACAGATAGCCCTTGCCCCACACCGTCTTGATCTTGCGCGCCTCGCCCGCGTGGTCGTCGAACTTGCGCCGCAGCTTGGAAATCGCCACGTCGACCGAGCGATCGGTGCCGTTGAACTCGATGCCACGCAGGCGTTGCAGGATCTGGTCGCGGCTCAGTACCTCGCCGGCATGCCGCGCCAGCACCACCAGCAGATTGTATTCGCCACTGGACAGCTCCACCGGTTGCCCGCGCCAGGTGACGGTGCGCTCGGAAAGGTCGATGCACAGGTTGCCCATGAGGATCTGGTCATTGGCGGTCAGTGGCTCGCCGAGGCTGCTGCGGCGCAGCAAGGTCCGTACCCGAGCCAGCAGCACGCGCGGCTCGCAGGGCTTGGTGACGTAATCGTCGGCGCCCATCTCCAAGCCCAGCACCTGGTCGTGGCTGTCATCGCGGGCGGTCAGCATGAGGATCGGCAGCGTCGCCGAATCGGCGCGCAGCAGGCGGCAGACCTGCAGGCCGTCGAGGCCGGGCAGCATCAGGTCGAGAATCACCAGGTCCGGTGGATTGAGCCGCGCCCGCTCGCGCACGTGGTCGCCACGGCCGATCACGCTGACGGAGTAGCCGTTGCGCTCCAGATAGCTGGAAATCAGTTCGGCCAGCGCGGTGTCGTCTTCGACCAGAAGAATGTTGGGCATTGGGGGTGTTCCAGAAAGTGCTGTGGCGACGGGTAAGGCCTGAAACGGTCAATCTGTCGCAATAAATTTCAAGACCTGAAGGATATACGGCCTCACTCGTTCATGAGCAAAACCCTTACACAATTTCACACAGCGCCTACAAAGCTTCACCGCTAACCTCGGCGTCTGCCCGTAGGATGCGCACATCAATATTGGGGGTTGTACATGTCGAAGAATCTGCTGGCCGGGCTCGGTCTGATCGCTGCTGCGTTGTTGCTGAGCGCCTGTGATTCGTCCTCTGAAGCTGAAGAGCAAGCGCCGCCGGCCACCGTGCGCATCGAGACCATCGAGGCCCGCCCCCTGGCGATCAGCAGCGAACTGAGCGGGCGTATCGCCGCGCCACGGATCGCCGAAGTGCGCGCCCGGGTGGCCGGCGTGGTGCTGCAACGCACCTTTCGTGAAGGCAGCGACGTGAAAAAGGGCGACGTGCTGTTTCGCATCGACCCGGCACCGTTCAAGGCTGACCTGGACAGCGCCGAAGCCGCGCTGCGCAAGGCCGAGGCCAATGCCTTCCAGGCGAAGCTGCAGGAGCAACGCTACGCGCAATTGATCGGCGACCAGGCCATCAGCGGTCAGGATTACGACAATGCCCGGGCCAATGCGCGGCAGACGGCCGCCGACGTCGCCGCCAACAAGGCTGCCGTCGAGCGCGCCCAGCTCAATCTCGGCTATGCCACCGTCACCGCGCCGATTTCCGGGCGCATTGGCCGTGCGCTGGTCACCGAAGGGGCGCTGGTCGGGCAGAACGAAACCACGCCGCTGGCGCTGATTCAGCAACTCAACCCGATCTACGCCGACCTGACCCAGTCGACCCGCGAGCTCAACGAACTGCGTCGCGCGTTCCGTTCCGGGCAGTTGCAGGAAGTCGGTCAGGATCAGGTCAAGGTCACGCTGCTTCAGGATGATGGCAGCCTCTATCCGTTACCGGGCAAGTTGCTGTTCAGCGACATCAGCGTCGATCCGGGCACCGGCCAGATCATCCTGCGCAGCGAGTTTCCCAATCCCGATCTCGACCTGCTGCCGGGCAGCTTCATCCGCGTGCGTCTGCAGCAAGCCACCGTGCAGAACGGCATCACCGTCCCGCAACGTGCGGTGCAGCGTGACAGCGCGGGTATCGCTCAGGTGCTGACCGTCGACGAGCAGATGCGCGTGGCCCAGCAGCCGGTGCAACTGGGCGCGGTGCAGAACGACCGCTGGATTGTCACCGGCGGCCTCAAGCCCGGCGACCGCATTGTCATTGAAGGTCTGCAACACGCCCGTCCCGGCGAAAAAGTGCAGATCGACGACACCCCTCTTCCACTTGCCCAGACCTCTGGTCAGTAAGCAGGACGCTTTTCTATGCCGCAGTTCTTTATCGATCGCCCGGTGTTCGCCTGGGTCGTCGCCCTGTTCATCCTGTTGGCCGGTGCGCTGGCCATCCCGCAACTGCCGGTTGCGCAGTACCCCGACGTCGCGCCGCCACAGATCGAAATCTACGCCGTTTACCCCGGTGCCTCGGCACAAACCGTCGATGAAAGCGTGGTCAGCCTGATCGAGGAAGAACTCAACGGCGCCGATCACCTGCTGTATTTCGAATCGCAGAGCAGCCTCGGCAGCGCCACCATCAAGGCCACCTTCCAGCCGGGGACCAACCCGGAACTGGCCCAGGTCGACGTGCAGAACCGCCTCAAAGTGGTCGAGTCGCGCCTGCCGCAAGCGGTGAACCAGCAAGGCCTGCAGGTGGAGAAAGTGTCCTCCGGCTTTCTGTTGCTGATCACCCTCACCTCCAGTGACGGCAAGCTCGACGACGTCGCGCTCAGTGATTATCTGGCGCGCAACGTGATGAACGAGATCAAACGCATCGACGGCGTCGGCAAAGCGCAGTTGTATGGCGCCGAACGCGCGATGCGCATCTGGATCGATCCGCAGAAGCTGATCGGTTTCAACCTGACCCCGGCTGACGTCAACGCCGCCATCGTCGCGCAGAACGCGCAGGTGTCGGCGGGCAGCATTGGCGACTTGCCCAATCCGTCCTCGCAGGAAATCACCGCGACCATTCTGGTCAAGGGGCAGTTGTCGACGCCGGAAGAATTCGCCGACATCGTGCTCAAGGCCAGTCCGGACGGTTCCAGCGTGCGCATCAAGGACGTGGCCAGGGTCGAGGTCGGCAGTCAGGAATACCAGTTCGGCACGCGCCTGAACGGCAAGCCGTCCACCGCCGTCGGCGTGCAGTTGGCGCCGGGGGCCAATGCCCTGGCGACCGCCACCTTGATCCGGGCGAAGATGGACGAGCTGTCGCGCTACTTCCCGGCCGGCGTCGAATACAAGATTCCCTACGACACCTCGCCGTTCGTCAAAGTCTCGATCACCAAGGTCGTCTACACCCTTGGCGAAGCGATGCTGCTGGTGTTCGCGGTGATGTTTCTGTTTCTGCAGAACATCCGCTACACGCTGATCCCGACGCTGGTGGTGCCGGTGGCCCTGATGGGCACCTTCGCCACCATGCTGGCGCTGGGTTTCTCGATCAACGTACTGACCATGTTCGGCATGGTGCTGGCCATCGGCATCCTGGTGGACGACGCCATCGTCGTGGTGGAGAACGTCGAGCGGATCATGGCCACGGAGGGCCTGTCGCCAAAAGAAGCGACGCGCAAAGCCATGCAACAGATCACCGGGGCAATCATCGGCATCACTCTGGTGCTGGTGGCGGTGTTCATTCCGATGGCGTTCATGCAGGGTTCGGTCGGTGTGATTTACCGGCAGTTCTCGCTGTCGATGGCGACTTCGATCCTGTTCTCGGCGTTCCTTGCCTTGACCCTGACGCCAGCGCTGTGCGCAACGCTGCTCAAGCCGATTGCCAAGGGCGAGCAGCATGAGAAGAGCGGCTTCTTCGGCTGGTTCAACCGCCGCTTCGAGCAACTGACTGATCGCTACCAAGGCTGGGTCGGCTACGCGTTGCAGCGCAGTGGGCGCTATCTGCTGATCTACGGCGTGCTGTTGATCGGCATGGGCGTGTGCTTCGCGCGTCTGCCCTCCTCGTTCCTGCCGGTTGAGGATCAGGGCTACACCATTACCGACATTCAACTGCCACCTGGGGCCACCAAGAACCGTACGGTGCAGGTCGCCGAGCAACTCGAAGCGCACAACGCGGGAGAGCCCGGCATCAGTGACAGTGTGGTGATTCTCGGCTTCAGTTTCTCCGGTAGCGGGCAGAACGCGGCGCTGGCCTTTTCCACGTTGAAGGACTGGTCGCAGCGCGGCGGCGATGATGCGGCCAGCTCGATTGCCGACCGCGCCAACATTGCCCTGAGCCAGATCAAGGACGCCATGGCGTTTGCCGTGTTGCCGCCGCCGGTGGATGGACTCGGTACGTCGAGCGGTTTCGAATTCCGTCTGCAGGATCGCGGCGGTCTCGGTCACGCGACATTGATGCAGGCGCGCAGCGAACTGCTCGCCGCCGCGGAGAAAAGCCCGGTACTGATGAACGTGCGCGAAAGCGCATTGGCCGAGGCACCGCAGGTGCAGCTCGAAGTGGATCGCAAGCAGGCCAACGCCCTGGGGGTGTCGTTCGCCGACATCGCCAACGTGCTGGCCACGGCGGTCGGCTCGACGTACGTCAACGACTTCCCCAACCAGGGGCGCATGCAACGGGTCGTGGTGCAGGCCGAGGGTGACCGCCGCAGCCAGGTCGACGATCTGCTGAAAATGCACGTGCGCAACAGCGAAGGGAAAATGGTCCCGCTGTCGGCGTTCGTCGCCGCCCGCTGGACCCAGGGCCCGGCGCAATTGACCCGCTACAACGGCTACCCAGCGATTGCGATTTCCGGTGAGCCTGCTCCCGGGCACAGCACCGGCGAGGCCATGGCGGAAATCGAACGGCTGGTGGCGCAGGGGCCGAGAGGCCTCGGCCAGGAATGGACCGGATTGTCGCTGCAGGAACGTTTGTCCGGCAGCCAGGCGCCCATTCTGCTGGGGCTGTCGCTGCTGATCGTGTTCCTGTGCCTGGCGGCGCTGTACGAGAGCTGGTCGATTCCGACTTCGGTGCTGCTGGTGGTGCCGCTGGGCGTGCTGGGTGCAGTGCTGGCCGTGACGTTGCGCGGCATGCCCAACGATGTGTTCTTCAAAGTCGGGCTGATTACCATGATCGGCCTGTCGGCGAAGAACGCGATCCTGATCATCGAGTTCGCCAAGAGCCTGTATGAGGAAGGCCACGACCTGATCGATGCCACGTTGCAGGCAGCGCGCCTGCGTCTGCGGCCGATCGTCATGACTTCGCTGGCGTTCATCCTTGGTGTGGTGCCGCTGGCCATCGCCACCGGCGCCAGTTCGGCAAGCCAGCAGGCGATCGGCACCGGGGTCATCGGCGGGATGATTACTGCCACCCTGGCGGTGGTCTTCGTTCCGGTGTTCTTCGTCGTGGTCATGAAGCTCGTGCAACGATTGACCAAACACGCCTGACGACCTTTCCGGGAGCGGGCTCGCTCGCTCCCATCGCGGCCAATCGCCTGCACAGTGGTCTAGCTGCCGGCACTGGGCTAAGGTGTCGGAATCATCCCGGCCTTCGAGTCCCCATGCGCTTTCTCGCCCGCACCCACCCTCGCCTTTCCGCCGCCGCTCTGGTCGGCCTGGCCACCGGCCTGTTGGTCCCCGCCGACACCATCGTCAGCAAAATCCTCATCGGCTGGAATGCCGGCGTCTGGACCTACCTGATCCTTATGTTCTGGCTGACCGTCCGCGCCAAGGCGCCGGACGTCAAACGCATCGCCGTCGTCGAGGATGAGAATGCCGGGCTGGTGCTGTTCGTGGTGTGCATCGCCGCACTGGCGAGTCTCGCCGCCATCACCCTGGAACTGGCGGGCACCAAGGATCTCGAGACCCAGCGCAAGCTTCTGCACTACGGTTTCACCGCCCTGACGGTGGTGGGGTCATGGCTGCTGATCGGGGTGATTTTCTGTGTGCACTACGCCCGGCTGTTCTACACCTGGGACGGCAAGGAGCCGGCTCTGCGCTTTGCCGAAGGCCTGACCACGCCCAACTACTGGGACTTCCTGTACTTCTCGTTCACCATCGGCGTGGCGGTGCAGACCGCAGATGTCGGTGTGGCCACGCGAGAGATACGCAAGATCGTCCTGGCGCAGTCGTTGATCGGGTTTGTGTTCAACACGGCGATTCTGGGGTTTTCAATCAATATTGCGGCCGGGTTGTTTGGCTGATAATCCAATCCGCGCGCATTTGAAATTACGCAACTAACTGCGGCAGAAAAATCATAAAAGTACTCGAATGTAAACTGACAGGTATGACAGTTTACAGGCGGGTGGGCTTGCGATCAGATGTAACTTCCGTGGCTGGATTGATATCCAACCGCGGCTGACTCTCGCCCCATAAATGATGGAGATTCTGCTCATGACCGCTGCACAGAAACTCGCTACGTTTCAAAAAGGCAGGTCCACCCGTGCCGCAGAGTTCAATGCGTCTATCGACAAAGGTGAACCGTTGAATTTCAGGGCGACCTTTAGTCAGGTCTATTATCCACAAGAGGGGGAGCCGCCTCGCTGGACCATCAAGGCTGACTATCGTGATTCGACGGATAATCAGATTAAAACCATCCGGGTCATACTTTTCAAAGACCCCACCGACTCCAAACCTCAATTAGCCAATGCCGATGTGATGGTTACCTACAGCGACTCGGCTGAAGATCCACCCTCCGAATACTGCACGACGGCCCCCACCACGGCATTCACATTCGACGCGGAAACTTCGTCTATCAGCGGCAGCATCAGCGCAACGGTTTCGGATGGTCTTGATCCGGTCAAGACTCACGCACTCGATCTCGAGTTTGATCTACAGGCAGCACAATGGTCGCAACGCCGATAACAACTGCGCAAAAACAAAAAGGAGGCGACTGCCTCCTTTTTTAGTTCAAAGCCTGATCAGAATGCCACGCTGATACCGGCACTCACGTTGTAATCCTGCTTGACGGTCTTGCTTTGGCTTGAACCCGCCTCGGCAAACAACTGCACACCGTTTGGCAGCGCCCAGTTGACCCCACCGGCCAGTTCAACGCTGGTCGCAGAAGTATCGTTGTTGAAACGGCTTTCGTTGACCCCGACTTCATTGGCCTTGATGAACTCATGCCCCATCGCGACCCGGACTCGCGGTTGCAGTTTCTGGCCGTTGCCCAGATCCATTTCGCTGCCTACATAGAGGCCGCCCTTGGCCACAAGTGATCGAGTCAACTGGCTATCGACCTCAAGACCATTGTCCAGGGAATAATGTTTACCCGAGACCACTGCCGCGTTGAGTTGAGCAAAGGGCGCCAGGAACCAGCGATCGTTCAGCGCATACTGTTTACCCACTTCAAGCGAACCACTCAGACCATAGCTGTGATAGTCGCCTTTGGTGCGAACACCATCACTCATGGTGACTTTCAGGTGATTGTCAAAGCGGTTTATCTTGGTGACCGCATCAATGTAGAAGCCGGTTTGCGAGTCGAACTTCGTTGCATAAGCGCCCACCGAGTAACTGTCGACAGTACCGGAGCTGCCGTATTTCAGGTCCAGGTTGCTCTGGCTGTAGCCAACCATCGCGCCGACCAGCCAGTCGGTGTCCGCCAGCTTCGTATCGGCCCCGAATACAACGCCCTGCTGAGTCTGACTGTAACCATCACCATAGCTGTCCTGGACGCTGTAGCGATTGCCGTAGGTACGCGTCCATACGCCGCCATTCCCTGAGTTCAGACGCCTGTCGCCCATTCGGGTGTTAAGCAACGTGCGTTCGGCGTCAATGATTGTCGGGGCCGTGTTGGCGATTGCCAGTACGGATCGGGTGCTGGTACTGACCTGAGTGTCTGGTCGCAGGAACCAGCCGTTGCCTTCATCAAACAACTTGTAAGTGAACGCACCGGCATCCACGGCACCGGTGACCAGAGCAAACGTCGCATCACCGCCGCCTACGCTGACCAATTGGATAGGCTCGGCGGTCAACGGCTTGCTGCCGGTCGCAGTCACGTTGATTCGATAGTCGCCGGTAGCGTTACCCGTGACATTCAGAAAGTCGGTCTGCCGACCGCCGAAGTCCGTGGCCATCTGCAGGGTGCCATTACCGGACAAGCTGGCAACATCCAGTTGGTAGAACCCCGCACCCTGAGCAAAATCGAGTGTGCCGTTGCTCATGGCCAACTGACCCACCTGGTTATTGCCGGTCAGGACCCAGGTCGAGTCATTCAGCGCGAAGCTCGATACATTTTCCACGCCGCCGGTGAATGTCGAGCCATTGGCAAGCGTGACATTGGAGCCCTTGCTGGCATCGCCTTGAAAATGACCGGTGAAACTACTTTGATTGTTCAGACTCAGGCTGGACACATTTTGCAGATTACCGTTCAACGAAGCGTTGCCGTCGAGACTGACCGCTGCTGTGCTGCCAGACTCCACCACAATATCGCCGTTGAGGTTACTGTTGACCACATTGAAATCGACGGACGCCCCACCTGCCACTTCCAGTATCGAGCCGTTGCCGCCAATCAGCGTGGAACCATTCAAAACGTTGATTGCGAGAGGCCCCAGCGGATTGCTGGCGATATCTGCGCGGATCGCCGCGCCGGTTTTCCCCTCGACACTGGAGTTGTCGAGAACCAGCGTGCTCAGCTGTTCATCAGTGCCATCTTGTTGATAAACAACGCCATTGAGACCACCGATGATTTTTGAGCCAGCGCTCAGATTCGCCGAGCCGCCGGCCAGCGTGAGACCAAAACTCGTTGCACCAGTACCTTCCAGCGTACTGTTCGCCAGGTTCAGCACACTGTAGGCCGTGGCAAAAGCCCCACCGGTGGTGCCGCGAACGGTGCTGTCGAACATATCGACTCGTGAGCCGGTCTGGGTATCGACATCCCGCACGGCTTGCAAGCCGATCGGCAGACCGGAAATGGTCGAGCCCGAAATGACCGCAGCGCTGTTCTCCAGCGACAAAGCAACGAAGCCGCCGACACCGGTCACCGTGACGTTATCGAGGTTGACCGATCCACCGACGGCGTCGATGCGCTGGGTCTGGCCACCGTTGGCATTCAGCGTCCCGCCCTGCACCGTGATGTCCAGTGTGCTGGCACCGTTGCTGGTCAGGATCGATCCGTTCGCCAGTTGCCAGCTTTCCACTGCCGACCCAGGCGAGATCGTTTCCAGCTCTCCGGGATTCAATGCGCGAGCCTGTGCATGAGGCGCGGACAACAGGAGCAGGGCCAGATACGGAAATCCACGAAGGAGATGACGCTGTACAACGAGATTGTCTTTCGAGCACATGAGAACCACCACTATCAACTTCAAAAGGAAGGTTCGGCGGCCTACATCGGATACGCCTTACCAAAGGCCGGCAAGGTTACTGATCCTCAGGGAAGCTCGATGTAGGAAAAGTCTGCCAATAAGTCGGATGTTTCCTTTAAGTGCGAGTGAGCTCGCCTGTGCGGCGCCCGTCACACCAACGCATGTCGCGCTGCTGTGACGGGCGTCTGCAGGCGCAGGTTCAGGCATCCTCGCAGTATTCCCCGCGCGGATTGACCAGACTGATCACGGAATGAAACTCGGCCGAAGGATATTCAGTGGCGTTGATCTCAACCGTGTACCAGATTTTCCACCAGCCTTCGTAATCGCCCGGCGTAACAGGTATTGGGGGTGGTACCGGAATATTTCTGATCGTGGGGTCATAGGGCGCAATGACCATATCGATGCCGGTAGTCCCCTCTGGATCGATAATGGGATGCGCTGCCGATTTGAAAGTGGTTTGCGGCGACGGCTGTGTCATCGCCTCATCCCGGTAACCCTGGGCATGCAGAAAGACATTCCTGCCCGCCTTCAGATGAGTCGGATTACCGGGAATGTGAACTTTCAAGCCAAAATTCGGCTCCTTGAGATCATCGCAAAGAATGATGTTTTCATCCTCGAACTCTCTCTCGACCTGCGGCTCATCCAAATCGACAACGATGGCGTTATTGGTGACATATGTGATGGGGGATTTATTTTCGTTAAGACCACCAATATCAGACCAGAACCACTGAAGCGGTTTATCCTGACCGAGGCCGCCGTCTTCAATCGTTTTCCAAAGCAAAGTCAGTGGGATGGAGGTGTCTCCAGTCTTCGGAAACTCCGGACCAAAGCGTACACCGGCGTATTCACCGAAAACTTGCTGGCCGGTTTTAACCGGTTTATTCGGATCATTCGGGAAGGTGACGGTCACTGTCTGAGGTTTATTGTAATCCTCAGGTTCAAGCACATCAGGTACCGCGGTGCTGGTAATGTGCGGTTTAGGCAGTTCGTCATTGGGCGCAGGTGGGTCTACCGGGTTGAGCGGACCTGGGTAATAGACATTCTCAGCAAAATCATCAAGAAATGAACTGCTCACTGTTGTCGGGCCGCGCAACAACGTGGCTTCCACCCTGACGGGAACATCCGTCTCGGTGTCAGCTCCACCTTCATAATAGGAAGCCTCGATATCGGCGTAGGGAACATCCCGTATATGTGAAGTGCCCGTGCCAAATTCTTCCGTGCCTAAATCCTGGTTATTCCAGGTAAGTTTTACCTCATCATTATCCAGCACATTCGTAACTCTTCTCAGCTCGATCTTGACGCCTACCCCACAATCCTTCAGATCAATCAACTTATCCGTTGTTGCCAGTGGCACAATCGGCTTATCGATAACCGGTTTTGGCTTGAATTGCACTTTCAAGCCGACGGCAGAGGACAATGCACTACGATTACCCGGATCGCCTGCACCATCGTCAAAAATATAGTACCCATAGATTGCTCTTGGGCCCAGTTGTTTTACCTTTTCAATATCGACGGTAATTGTCCCGATACCTGCCGTATCGGTGAAAGTCCCCTCGTAAAGCGGCGGATCGGGGTTTACAAGCGAATAGGTTTCGCTGATGTAAAACAAAATCTTGTCAGACGCCATCCTGTTTTGATAGTTGATTGTAAACGTAACCACCATGCCGGTTTTATTGCGCTCGATAAAATCATCATCGATAACGTCATTGGTAGACAATGTGGGCAGTACAGGCACCGGTGGACGCGATTTCGGACCGCCCGGCACAGCTTGGTAAGGGGCTCGACGGTCAATGATGAACGGCGTTGGGTCCGACGACCACAGGTTGCCAAAAGGAGGTCGCACGCGATAGCGGACCTGCCATTCGGTGGGGGTAGCAGGCGGATTGTCCTCGACATGCGCATCGGCTGGAATTTCTATCAAATAGGTAGGTGGCCGCCCTGCGACAGTCCCGGCAGGAAAGCCATGTTGTTCCACCCAGTTATTGGTACCGGCGCGAGTCGTGCTGACCTCCACGTAGTCATTGTCTACCTGGATTTCCCATAGTTTCAACTCCACTTGAATCATTCCGCCAGGCACTAACTTTGCTGCAATTATTCGGTTATCGGTATCACTCACCTTATCCATCACGGTCGGTGGCAAACCGGCCAAAGGTCCGACTGATCGGGTTTGAAGGGCTAACCGATCAACTTCACCAAGTTTTTGTTTCGCGTTCATTTGCCGACCTCCAAGTTATTTTCGTATCACGCACGAGATCACAGTACTGCCAAACATCAGTACCACAACACTTATTAACCAAGAACAATCACCGCCATCAACAGCAGCAACATTAATACGAAAGATAGGCTGTTTATGGCGGCCCACAGGACTTGCCGCCAGAACCAACAATAATGCGATCAATCTTGACCAACCCGACCTCAGACTGACCTATGTACACACCCGCTCTTTTTATTTTATAAACCAGCGTCCCGGAGCAGCGATTTACCAGAGGCTCTGAATATGGAACAAACGGTATCGGCGGTAATTCAAAACCGTCGAGATTTTTTTCGTCATCTTCGCTCAAGGTATAACTGAACTCGCCACGAGTGCCTGGAACATAAAACTGTTCCGCGCCATTGAGTACTGAAAAGCCCCTCCAGACACTTTCGCAAATATCACCTTTCTTGAATCCCTGGAAAGGTATCAAAACAAATATCCCATCCCAGATGGGCCGCTGGGTATCACAATTCAAATAACCCGAATACGTGGCATCCGGAAATTCCGGCTCCAACAAAATCGGCAAAGGAATTACGCTGCGATCGATCGTCAGTTTCTTTTCAGCGGAATCAAGCCTGTTACCCGGAAAAGGTCTGACGGCTCTGACGGAGTAATAAATATGGGCGATGCCGTCATTGGCGAAGAGACTGACATCCAGCGGTATCGCAAACTCGACCTCGGTAATAGGCCCGTCTTTGACCTGCTTGTAGATCGTGTCAGTTACTCCGCCCCGAACCCAGTAGACCGTGAGCTCATCCGCTCTTCCGGGCTGATCAGCGTAGTTGGGCCAACGGGGAACTCTTGCAATGCCGCCGTTGAGCAGGACCTTGGCGGGCACGTTGCCGTCTGGATCGCTATCGAGTACATCGTCCACCTTGGGTGGGTCGGCGAGCAGCGGACTCGATGAATTTCCTTCACTGATCGACATGGCTAAATCCTGTGGATCCGAATCTGCGATTAAGGAAATTAGAAGCTCATACCGGGGTTTTGCCTACTGTCAGATCTGACAGGTAGCGATACCACTCGTCGGCTACGACCGTCATCCAACGGGGTT
Source organism: Pseudomonas sp. efr-133-TYG-5 (assembly GCF_030209175.1). Classification (GTDB taxonomy): domain Bacteria; phylum Pseudomonadota; class Gammaproteobacteria; order Pseudomonadales; family Pseudomonadaceae; genus Aquipseudomonas. Next base: position 625,963 of record NZ_JARVSM010000001.1, read on the forward strand.
ATCCACTTGACGATTTTCCAAGGTTGAGGTCCACTGAAACCGGTTTCATACCTACATAAAAATAAAGGTTTCAGCGTGAACGACTTTTCCGCCGCCCAGCGCAGCCGCGTAACCATGCTCGATGTCGCCGAACGCGCCGGCGTTTCCAAGGCCAGCGTCTCGCGTTTTATCGGCGATGACCGTGCCCTGCTTTCCGATGCCATCGCCTTGCGCATCGAACAGGCCATTGCCGAACTGGGTTACCGCCCGAACCAGATGGCCCGTGGCTTGAAACGCGGGCGTACGCGTCTGATCGGCATGCTGGTGGCCGATATCCGCAACCCTTATTCGATTGCCGTGATGCACGGGGTGGAAACCGCCTGCCGTGCGCATGGCTACAGCCTGGTGGTGTGCAACACCGACCGTGACGACGAGCAGGAACGCCAGCACCTGGCGCTGTTGCGCTCCTACAACATCGAAGGGCTGATCGTGAACACCCTCGGCCATCACCGTGACGAGCTCCACGAACTGCACCGGGAAATGCCGCTGGTGCTGGTGGACCGCAAGGTCGATGGCCTTGACAGCGACATGGTCGGCCTGAACAACCCGCAGGCTGTCGAGATGGCGCTGACGCACCTCGAGCAGCGTGGCTATCGCGATGTATTGCTGGTGACTGAGCCCTACGACGGCACCAGTTCGCGTATCGAGCGAGTCAGCAGTTTTCAGACGCAGATTGCCCGACGCCCCGGGATGACCGGGGCCTTGCTGGAAACCGGCGATTCACTCGCCGCTCATCTTCAAACCTTTTTAAACAAACCGGCTACCGGGCCTAAAGCACTGTTCTGCGCCAACGGCGTCGCCGCGCTGGCCTGCACCCTCGCCTTGCGCGAAATCGGCTGCGGGTTATTCGAGGACATCGGGCTGATTGCCCTGGACGATCTGGATTGGTACCCGTTGGTGGGCAGCGGAATGACCGCCCTCGCTCAGCCGACGGCCGAGATTGGCGCGCGGGCGTTCGAGTGTTTGCTCAAGCGCTTGCGGGGAGATGTCGAGGTAGCGCGCAGAGTGGATTTTGCCCCGGTGCTGATTGAGCGGGGTTCTACCCGAGGGATGGGTGGTGTTTGAGCTGACGTCTTCGCTGGCAAGCCAGCTCCCACAAGGTCCGAGGCGTTTAGGCAATTCATGTACACCGTCGAACCTGTGGGAGCAGGCTTGCCAGCGAAGAGGCCCGAGAGGCCATCACAGCACCACCTGATTTTTTTTTGCACAAAAATGAAACCGGTTTCAGAGGTAGATAATAATGAATAAACCTGCCGTTTCCATCAGCCTGTCCAGCTACGGCGCCGAGCTTGTGCGCCAACGCGGCCAGGACTTCTTCATCAATGTACTGGCCGCCGCCGGCGCCGATCGCATCGAGTGGCGCGAAGAGCTGCTGACCCGCGAAGTGCCGGCGCAACTGAGCGCCGCCGCCCAGGCGCAGGGCCTGCAAAGCATCTATTCGTCGCCGAGTGAACTGTGGCTCGCCGGGCAGGCCCGGCCCAATCCCGAGCTGATCAGCGCGCTGCAACAGGCACAGGCGTTTGGCTCGAAGTGGCTGAAGGTCTCGCTCGGTTATTTCACCGACAACTGTGATCTGCAGGTGCTCAAACAGCTGCTGGGCAACAGCCCCGTGCAGCTGCTGGTGGAAAACGACCAGACCTTGCATGGCGGCCGCATCGAGCCGTTCCAGCGCTTTTTCGCCGCCGTCGAGCAGCACCACCTGCCGGTCAAGATGACCTTCGACATCGGCAACTGGCAGTGGCAAGACCAGTCCGCCAGCAACGCCGCACGCCTGCTCGGACGGCATGTCGGCTACGTGCACTGCAAAGCGGTAGCCCGCCGTGCCGACGGCAAACTGGTCGCCGTGCCACCCGCGATCAGCGACCTGCATGTGTGGGAACAACTGCTGCGGCATATGGCCCAAGGCGTTATGCGCGCCGCCGAGTACCCGTTGCAGGGCGATGACTTGATCGCACTGACCACCGAGCATGTCGCCGCCCTCGCCCACCTTGGCCAATCGCGCCTGGAGCCTGCCCATGTCTGACATCGATATTCTTTCGTTCGGCGAAACCATGGCGATGCTGGTCGCCGAGCAGACCGGTGACCTGGCCAGCGTCGAGCACTTTCACAAGCGCATCGCCGGCGCGGACAGCAACGTGGCCATCGGCCTGTCGCGGCTGGGCTTCAACGTCGCCTGGTTGAGCCGGGTCGGCAACGATAGCCTCGGTCGTTTTGTGGTCCAGACGCTGATCAAGGAAGGTCTGGACTGCAGCCACGTCGATGTCGATGCACAGCACCCGACCGGTTTCCAGTTCAAGTCGCGCAACGACGATGGCAGCGATCCGCAGGTCGAGTATTTCCGCCGTGGTTCGGCGGCCAGTCATCTGTCACCACAGTCGATCAGTGCCAGCCTGCTGAATGCCCGTCATCTGCACGCCACCGGGATTCCGCCTGCGCTGTCGGCGTCCGCCCGGGAAATGTCGTTGCAGCTGATGACGCGCATGCGCCATGCCGGGCGCAGCGTGTCGTTCGACCCCAATCTGCGCCCGAGCCTGTGGGCCAGCGAGCAAGAGATGATCCGCGAGATCAACCGCCTCGCCGCCCTCGCCCATTGGGTACTGCCGGGTTTGAGCGAAGGTCGGCTGCTGACCGGGTTCGAAGATCCGGCGGACATCGCGGCGTTTTATCTCGATCTGGGTGCCGAAGCCGTAGCGATCAAGCTCGGGCCGCAAGGTGCCTATTACCGCACGCAACTGGATCAGGGGTTTGTCGCCGGAGTGCCGGTGGCCCACGTGGTCGACACCGTGGGTGCGGGCGACGGGTTTGCCGTCGGCATGATCAGCGCCCTGCTCGAGCATCAGAGTTTTGCCGAGGCGGTGCAACGCGCCAACTGGATTGGCAGTCGCGCGGTGCAGAGTCGTGGGGACATGGAGGGTTTGCCGACCCGGTCCGAGCTCTGCGCTGAATTCCAGTCCGCCATCGCTGGCAAGCCAGCTCCCGCAGGGTTCGCAGGTGCTGCGTCAATCTTTGAAACAACCGAAATACCGGTGGGAGCTGCCTTGCCCGCGATGAGGCCCTGACAGACAACCGATTCATTGAACCTGCTGCGACAAAAACAACAAGCTCAGGAGCAACACCATGAAAACCGTAACCCTCGCCGCCCGCCGCTGGTGGTACATCATGCCCATCGTGTTCATCACCTACAGCCTGGCGTATCTGGATCGTGCCAACTACGGCTTCGCCGCCGCGTCGGGCATGGCCGCCGACCTGATGATCACCCCAGGCCTGTCTTCATTGCTCGGCGCGCTGTTCTTCCTCGGCTATTTTTTCTTCCAGGTACCGGGGGCGATCTACGCGCAGAAACACAGCGTGAAGAAGCTGATCTTCTTCAGTCTGATTTTCTGGGGCGGGCTCGCCACCCTGACCGGGGTGGTGTCCAACGCCTACTGGTTGATCGTCATCCGCTTCATGCTCGGCGTGGTCGAAGCGGCGGTGATGCCGGCGATGCTGGTCTACCTGTGCCACTGGTTCACCCGTGCCGAGCGCTCGCGCGCCAACACTTTCCTGATCCTCGGCAACCCGGTGACCATGCTGTGGATGTCGGTGGTTTCGGGCTATCTGGTGCAGCACTTCAGCTGGCGCTGGATGTTCATCATCGAGGGGCTGCCGGCGGTGCTCTGGGCGTTTATCTGGTGGAAACTGGCCGATGATCGTCCGGCTCAGGCCAAGTGGCTGAGCGAGCAGGAAAAACACGATCTGGAGAGCGCGCTTGCCGCCGAACAGGTCGGCATCAAAGCCGTGAAAAACTACGCCGAGGCTTTCCGTTCGCCGAAAGTGATCATTCTGGCGCTGCAGTTTTTCTGCTGGAGCATCGGCGTCTACGGCTTTGTGCTGTGGCTGCCGTCAATCCTCAAGGCCGGCGCGCAAATGGACATGATCGAGGCCGGCTGGCTGTCGGCGCTGCCCTATCTGGCGGCGGTGATCGGCATGCTCGCGGTGTCGTGGGGCTCGGACAAACTGCAGAAGCGCAAACGTTTCGTCTGGCCGCCGCTGCTGATCGCGTCCATTGCCTTCTATGGCTCCTACGCTCTCGGCGCCGAGCATTTCTGGTGGTCGTACACGCTGCTGGTGATCGCCGGCGCCTGCATGTACGCGCCGTACGGGCCGTTTTTTGCCATCGTCCCGGAAATCCTTCCGGCCAACGTTGCCGGCGGCGCCATGGCGCTGATCAACAGCATGGGCGCGCTCGGTTCGTTCGGCGGCTCCTATCTGGTCGGCTACCTGAACAGCTCCACCGGTTCGCCCGGTGCTTCCTACCTGCTGATGAGCGGCGCGTTGCTGCTGTCGGTGGTGCTGACGATTTTCCTCAAGCCCGGCGCCAGCGACCGGGTCATCGCCAAGCCTGCCGCCCCGCGGCCGCTGGCGGCTCATCCCTGAAGACTCGAAAAGGTAACGGCAATGAACAAGCAGGTTGTGTTGTACAAGAAACTTTCGCCCGAACTGATGGCGCGCCTGCAGGCCCACGTGGATGTGACGCTGATCGACAGCCTCGACGCCCATGGCCTGATGCAACTGCGCGACGCCCTCCCCGCTGCCCACGGGTTGCTCGGCGCCAGCCTGAAACTCGATGCGGCGTTGCTCGACCTCGCGCCGCAACTGCAAGCGGTGTCCAGCGTTTCGGTGGGCGTCGACAATTACGACATCGATTACCTGACGCGTCGGCAGATTTTGCTGACCAACACCCCGGACGTGCTCACCGAAACCACCGCCGACACTGGTTTCGCGCTGATTCTGGCCAGTGCCCGGCGCGTGGTGGAGTTGGCGAACCTGGTGCGCGACGGCCAGTGGCAGCGCAGCATCGGCCCGGCGCATTTCGGCACGGACGTGCACGGCAAGACCCTCGGCATCATCGGCATGGGCCGCATCGGCGAGGCGCTGGCCCAGCGCGGGCATTTCGGTTTCGGCATGCCGGTGATCTATCACAGCCAGTCGCGCAAACCGGCGGTCGAACAGCGTTTCGCGGCGCAATACCGCAGCCTTGAAGACTTGTTGCGCCAGGCGGATTTCGTCTGCCTGACCTTGCCGCTGACCGCCCAGACCGAAGGCTTGATCGGCGCCGAGCAGTTCGCCTTGATGCGCCGCGAGAGCATCTTTATCAATATCTCGCGAGGCAAAGTCGTCGATGAAGCGGCGCTGATCGACGCCTTGCGTCAGCAGCGCATTCGCGGCGCCGGGCTGGATGTGTTCGAGCGGGAACCGTTGAACCCTGATTCGCCGCTGTTGCAGTTGAACAACGTGGTGGCGACGCCGCACATGGGCTCGGCGACCCACGAGACGCGCGAGGCAATGGCACGCTGCGCGGTGGACAATCTGCTGGCGGCTTTGCGTGGGGAGAAGCCGGCGAATCTGGTGAATCCGGCGGCTTGGCAGGGCTGAACTCTGCAGTGCCTGTCAGGCCCTCTTCGCGGGCAAGCCCGCTCCCACGGTGTTCTGCGCTGTACATGAGACCTGTGGGAGCGAGCTTGCTCGCGAAGGGGCCGCTACTGTCGGTGCTAGAAACTCAGGCACTGCGCGCTTGCAGAATTCGCGGGCAAGCCCGCTCCCACGGTGTTCTGCGCTGTACACGAGACCTGTGGGAGCGAGCTTGCTCGCGAAGGAGCCGCTACTGTCGGTGCAAAAAATTCAGGCACTGCGCGCTTGCAGAATTCGCGGGCAAGCCCGCTCCCACGGTGTTCTGGGCTGTACACGAGACCTGTGGGAGCGAGCTTGCTCGCGAAGGGGCCGCTACTGTCGGTGCAAGAAACTCAGGCACTGCGCGCTTGCAGAATTCGCGGGCAAGCCCGCTCCCACGTTGTTCTGCGCTGTACATGAGATCTGTGGGAGCGAGCTTGCTCGCGAAAGGGCCGGTACGATCGGTGCAAAAAATTCAGGCACTGCGCGCTTGCAGAATTCGCGGGCAAGCCCGCTCCCACGGTGTTCTACGCTGCACACGAGACTTGTGGGAGCGAGCCTGCTCGCGAAGAGGCCGGTACTGTCGGTGCAAAAAATTCAGGCACTGCGCGCCTGGAGAAGCTGCGCCGCACACAGGGCAATTCGTGAGCAGGCATCGGCCAGTTTCACCCGATCCACCACCAGCCCGAGGCGAATATGCCCCGCTGCGCTCGGCCCGAACGCCTCACCGGCAAGCACCGAAACCCCGTAACCCTCGAGCAGGCGCTCGGCAAAATCCTGCGCCGCGAGCCCGGTCTGGCGCACATCGATCATCACGAACATGCCGCCGTCCGGGCGAATCGGGTACAACCCGGGGCACCCGCGCAAGCGCTCGCAGACCAGATCGCGGCGCAGGCGATACTCCTCGCGCATCTGTGCGACTTCCGGCAGGTCTCTTTCCAGCGCCACTTGCGCGGCTTTCTGGACGAAGTCCGGCAAGCCGAAGAGCATGCTCAGCGACAGGTTGACCAGGTGCTCGGCCAGCGGCTTCGGGCCGATCATCCAGCCGATGCGCCAACCGGTCATGGCATGGGATTTCGACAGGCTGTTGATGGTGGCGGTGCGTTCGGCCATGCCCGGCAGACTGGCCGGACTGACATGCTCGCCCTCGTACAACAGGTCGCTGTAGACCTCGTCGCTGATCAGCCACAAGTCATGGCGAATGCACAGCGCGGCCAGTTCTTGCCAGATCAGCAGCGACAGACTGGCGCCGGAGGGATTGTTCGGACTGTTCAGCAGCAGCGCCCGGGTCTGCGGCGTGATGCGCGCGGCGACATCCGCCGGGTCGACGCGAAAGCCGTTTTCCGGGCGGACCGGCACCGGCACCACGGTGGCGCCGCAAGCCCCGAACACGCCTTCGTAGGTGACATACATCGGTTCGGCGACAATCACTTCGTCACCCGGATCGAGCAGGCATTGCGCGACCGAATACACCGCGCATTGCGCGCCCGGCAGCACAATCACATGGTCGGCATCCACCGCTTGCCCGCTGCGCTGCCGATGACGCTCGGCGATCAGCGTGCGCAGGGCCTTGATCCCGCGCACTTCGGAATAATGGGTATCGCCGGCCAACAGGCTGTCGATAGCGCCGTGGATGATCGGCAGCGGCGTATCGAAATCCGGATCGCCCACCGACAACAGCAACACATCGACGCCCTGGGCGCGCAACTCCAGCGCTCGGTCATGAATCCGCCAGGCCGCTGCTCCTTCCCCGGCGATTCGTTGGGTCAAGGCTGAATAGCGCATGTAAATCTCCTGTTTGCGCGGTCTCCAGCCTTCACCCTATCTCAAATCACGAAACGCGCCACCATGGCGTTCAAATCCACCGCCAGGCGCGACAATTCGTGGGTCGCGGCGCTGGTCTGGTTGGCGCCGGCCGCCGACTGCGTGGCCAGGTCGCGGATATTGACCAGGTTGCGATCGACCTCGCGCGACACTTGCGCCTGCTCCTCGGAGGCGCTGGCGATCACCAGGTTGCGCTCGTTGATCTGCTGAATCGATTGGGTGATCTGCTCCAGCGCAACGCCGGCGGCGCGGGCCATTTCCAGGGTGGTCTGGGTGCGCTGGTTGCTCTGCTGCATCGAATCCACCGCTTCGCCGGTGCCGTTCTGGATGCCGGCGACCATTTTTTCGATTTCCTGGGTCGACTGCGCAGTGCGATGGGCCAGGGCGCGGACTTCGTCGGCCACCACCGCGAAGCCGCGTCCGGCCTCACCGGCGCGGGCCGCTTCAATCGCGGCGTTGAGCGCCAGCAGGTTGGTCTGTTCGGCGATGGCGCGGATCACGTCCAGCACCTTGCCGATATCACGGCCCTGCGCGGCCAGCCCTTCGATCATTTGCGCGGTGTTCTGCACGTCGTGGGTCATGGTCTGGATCGCGTCGACGGTTTTCACCACCTGGTCGCGGCCTTCGCGCGCGGCCTGGGTCGACTGGTTCGAGGCTTCGGAAGTCGACACCGCGTTGCGCGCCACCTCTTCCACCGCGGCGGTCATTTCGTTGACCGCGGTGGCCGCCTGTTCGATTTCGTCGTTCTGTTGTTGCAGGCCGCGGGAGGCTTCTTCGGTGACCGCGCTGAGCTCTTCGGCCGCCGCGCCCAATTGAGTGGCGGAACCGGCAATCTGCTCGATGGTCCTGCGCAGGTTGAGTTGCATCGCCGCCAAGGCTTCGAGCAGGCGCGCCGGTTCGTCCTTGCCGTCGACTTCGATGACTTTGCTCAGGTTGCCGCCAGCGATGGTCTGCGCCGCGGCAACCGCACGGTTGAGCGGGTTGACGATGCTGCGGGTGAGCAACAACGCCAGCAGCACGGTGGCCAGCGCCGCAATGATCGCGACGATGACGATGCCGGTAATGGCGCTGTCGTAATGCTCGCCGGCCTGCGTCGAGGCAGTCTTCGCATCGGCGGCGTTGATCGCGATGAGCTTGTTCAACTGCTCGCCCATCTGGTCAGTGCCGTCCTTGATCCGCGTGTTGATCAGGGTGCGCATCTCGTCGACCTTGTCCTGGCGCGACAACTCCATCATCTGGTTCTGCGCCTGCAGGTAGTTGTCCAGCGTCGTGGCGAATGTCTGGTACAACGCGCGCTCTTCGCTGCCGGCGGGCAACGCCGCGTAAGCCGCCTGGGCGGTGCGCACCTTGTCCACCAGCACGCCGATCCGGGCCTGGGCTTCCTGCAGGCCGGCCGGGTCGCGGTTGACCAGAATGCGGAAGGAAAGGATGCGCAGGCGCAGGACGTTTTCCGTGACCACACCGAGCTGGGTCACGCTGGGCAGTTGCGTCGAATCCATGTCGATCGATGCCTGGCGAATGATCGACATGCGATTGACGGCGAACACGCCGAGGACGATCACCAGCAGGGCAATAAAGGCAAAACCGAGGAAGGCACGCGGCGCGATATTCAGATTACGCAAGGACATAGGAAGAACTCTCGGATGAGATAGCAACGAGCGTCCTTGCGTGATCACTGGCCCGTGGGGGGCGGGTTGCAGTCCGGCGTCACGGTTATCGGAAGTCTTGTGCGCCTATTGGCTGTATCGGCCAGGCTTGAGGAAATTTGCGCGTAAAGAGGAAATATTTTTCAAGACGTTACAGGTGTTTCACCGCTGAAACACCTGCCGCTGAATAGGATGATCGAGGGCTCAGGCCCGGGTCGCGATTCGCCACACCCGGGCGATATCGCTCGCCCGCTCCCGCAGCAGACGCGGCGCCTCGGCACACGCCTGTTCGAGCGTCATCGGCCCGCTGGTCACGGCGAATGCGGCATCGATGCCGTGGTCGTACAGCGCCTGGTAACCATCGCCCAGCGTGCCGGCAATGACGATGACCGGCACGCCATGTTCCCGGGCGATGCGCGCCACGCCGAACGGGGTCTTGCCGCGCAGGGTCTGCGCATCGAAGCGGCCTTCGCCGGTAATCACCAGGTCCGCGCCTTTGACGGCTTCGGCAAGGCCGACCAGCTCCGCCACCACTTCCACCCCGGCCTGGAACTGCGCCCCCAGAAACGCCTTAGCGGCAAACCCCAGACCGCCCGCCGCACCGCTGCCGGGCTCATCGCGCACGTCCTTGCGCAAGGCCTGTGCGCAGAGTTCGGCGAAATATCCCAAGGCCTGGTCGAGTTGCTGCACCTGCGCCGGCGAGGCGCCTTTCTGCGGACCGAAAATCGCCGAGGCGCCGTGCGGGCCGCACAGCGGATTGTTGACGTCGGCAGCAATGTCGAAACGTACCCGGGCCAGACGCGGGTCGAGGTCGCTCAGGTCCAGCCGCGCCAGTTGCGCCAGCGCCAGGCCGCCCGGCACCAGGGCCTGCCCCTGGGCATCGAGCAGTTTCAGCCCCAGCGCCTGCATGGCGCCGGCGCCGCCGTCATTGGTGGCGCTGCCGCCGATAGCCAGGATCACCCGCTGGGCACCGGCCTCGAGCGCCGCGCGGATCAGTTCGCCCGTGCCGAAGGTGCTGCTGATGCACGCGTCGCGCTGCCCCGGCGGCACCAGCTGCAGGCCGCTGGCTTCGGCCATTTCAATGATCGCGGTGTGGCTGTGCGGCAACCAGCCCCACGCCGCATCGACCGCTGCCCCCAACGGGCCGCGCACGCGAGTGCGGCGCAATTGGCCTGCGCAGGCGGCAAGAATCGATTCCACCGTGCCTTCGCCACCGTCGGCCATCGGGCATTTGACGAGCGTCGCCTGCGGCCATACCTGCGCCAGCCCCAGGGCAATGGCTTCGGCCACGCCTTGAGCACTCAGACTATCCTTGAACGAATCGGGGGCGATGACGATTTTCATGCGAATTCTCCAGTTCCAATGCCCTCATGCTGCCAGTCGCCATGGCCGTTGACGCCGGTCCGCTGCACAAGTGGCGTCGGCGTTTATTGTTCATTTCGACAAAGGCCGGTATTGCAGCCTGGCTGCTCCTGGGGATTGCCGGCTGGCGACGCCTGTCGGCGCAGGCTTGGACGCCATGGCGGCCAATGCGGCTCAAGCCGTCGGGTCGGTTTGCGGCAGCAGTTGCACGCCCAGGTACAACGCCAGCATCCCGTCCAGGCGCAGCGGGTCGACGCCGCTGATCTCGGCGATGCGTTCCATGCGGTAGCGCAGGCTGTTGCGGTGGATGCCCAGCGCATCGGCGCAGGCCTGGCTTTGCCCGTCGTGGTCACACCAACTGCGCAACGTCGCGAGCAACTGGCCGTTGCTGTCCTTGGCGATGACCTTGCGCAGCGGCTTGAGCAGTTCGTCGAGGGCGTCGTCGTTGCGGTGGCGCCAGAGCATCACCGGCAGGCGATAGCGATTGAGTGTCAGCAGCCGCGACTGCGGCAACACCTCACGGCCATAGGCGAGCAGATCGCCGACCCGCCGGTAGCAACGGCGCAAGCCGAGCAAGCCATCGGCCTGGCCGCCGACTGCGATGCGCAGAATGTTCCAGCCAAGGCCGTCGAGTTTTTCCAGCAGGCGATCAGGCTCGACGTTGTGACTGGCCGGCCGGCACCAGAGCAACGAGGTCTGCGCCGAACTCACGCACCAGCTGTCCGGGTAACGCGAGATCAGCCAGGCACCGAGGCTTTCGACAGTTTGCCCCGGAGCGTGCTCCAAGCCCAGTTCGAACAGGTACGGCACCCGTGTCAGCTGTGGCTTGAGCCCCAATTGCCGGGCTTCATCGACCAGGCGCGGCGAATCACCGGCCTCGCTCAGCAGCAGCGCCAGCAAGTCTTCGCAGCGCTGGCGCCGCCATTGCTGCTCGGCCTGCTGGTTACGCTGAGCGACGAGCATTTCGGCGGTCATGCGCACCAGTTCGGCGTAGGTGCGCAGTTGCTCGGGCTCGCCGGTGATGCCGAGCACGCCGATCAGCCGTTGGTCGAGCAACAGCGGCAGGTTGATCCCCGGCTGGACGCCTTTCAGATGCATGGCGGTCTGGGCGTCGATCTCCACCACTCGGCCGTTGGCGAGCACCAGTTGCGCGCCTTCGTGGCGGGTATTGATGCGCTCCGGTTCGCCACTGCCGAGAATCAGCCCCTGGCTGTCCATGACATTGACGTTGTACGGCAAAATGGCCATGGCCCGGTCGACGATGTCCTGAGCGAGGTCGTGATCGAGTTCGAACATAAGCGGCAGAATCCTTGAAAACAGGCGCGGACGGTTGTTCAGCCGCACAGGGTCTGGCGGCAAACCCTGTGCTCAGGCACAAAGACAATCCGGCCAAAGGTGGCCGAGACTCTCAGGGCGATCAACGTTACCCTTTGCATCGCAAAAAATCATAATAAAGAGAGAGCCGCTATGTCGCAGAGCGCCGCAGCCACCCAGACCATCGATGACGGTAAAAACGCCGTCTACAAACGCATCACCCTGCGTTTGATCCCCTTCATTTTCATCTGCTACCTGTTCAACTACCTCGACCGGGTCAACGTTGGATTTGCCAAACTGCAGATGCTCGACGCACTGAAGTTCAGCGAAACCGTGTACGGCCTCGGTGCCGGGATCTTCTTCATCGGCTACGTGCTGTGCGGCGTACCGAGCAACCTGGCACTGACTCGGTTCGGTCCACGGCGCTGGATCGCGCTGATGATGATCACCTGGGGCACGCTGTCGACCTGCCTGCTGTTCGTCACTACCCCGACCCAGTTCTACACCCTGCGCCTGTTCACCGGTGCGGCCGAAGCCGGGTTCTTCCCGGGCGTGGTGCTGTACCTGTCGCAGTGGTTCCCGACGTTTCGCCGCGGGCGGATCATGGCCCTGTTCATGTCGGCGATCCCGGTGTCCGGGCTGCTCGGCAGTCCGTTCTCCGGCTGGATCCTCAACCACTTCGCCGCCGGCCAGGGTGGCCTCGCCGGGTGGCAGTGGATGTTCCTGCTGCAGGGTATTCCGACGGTGATTCTCGGCGCCCTCGCCTACTTCCTGCTCAGTGACAGTTTCGCCAACGCCAAATGGCTGAGCGCCCATGAGCGCGCGGTGCTCGAAGCCGATCAGGCCGAAGACCTGGCGAACAAGCCGAAAACCACCTCCGACGCATTGAGCGCGGTGTTCAAGAACCCGGCGATCTGGGCGTTCGGCCTGATCTACTTCTGCATCCAGAGCGGCGTGTACGCCATCAACTTCTGGCTGCCGTCGATCATCAAGAACCTCGGCTTCAGCGACAACCTGGTGATCGGCTGGTTGAGTGCGATCCCGTACCTGCTGGCGGCGGTGTTCATGCTGCTGGTCGGGCGTTCGGCGGACATGCGCAAGGAGCGCCGCTGGCACCTGGTGGTGCCGATGCTGATGGGCGCCATCGGCCTGCTGATCGCGGTGAACTTTGCCGCCAATCCGGCCATTGCCATCCTCGGCCTGACCATCGCCACCATGGGCGCCCTCACCGGCCTGCCGATGTTCTGGCCGGTGCCGACCGCGATGCTCAGCGCCGGCGCGGCCGCTGGCGGTCTGGCCCTGATCAACTCGATGGGGCAGATGGCCGGGTTCCTCAGCCCTTACCTGGTGGGTTGGGTCAAGGACAGCACCGGTTCGACCGATGCCGCGTTGTACCTGCTGGCGGCAGTGATCGTTGGCGGCAGCCTGCTGGCGCTGCGCATGACGCGGACGTTGCGCGCGTAATCACGCTTCAAGAAGACCGCGGCCGGCGCCAGCTTCTGCAAGGAAATCCCTGTAGAAGCTGGCGCCGGCTGCAATCGTTGTGCTGTCAGGCCAACGCATCCAGCTCGATCACCAGTCCACCCGGCATCTGTACAAAGATCTGCCAGATCCCCTCCTCCGGCACCTGTGCCAATTGATACGGCAATCCACTCTCGCGCACTCGCTGCAGCACGCTGTGCGCCGGCTCGTCGCTGCGAAAGGCAATGTGGCTCAGCGCAGTGTCGGTGGACGTCGGCTGCTCGATCACGTGCACCAGCGCCTGCTCATCCTGATACAGCCAGCGGCCCGGGAACGGAAACGGTGGCCGCCGCCCCGGTGTGAGTCCGAGCAACGCGGCAAAATTGTCCTGCACGCTTTGCCCGTCAGCCGTGTTGAAGGCCAGGTGGTCGAATGTCCAGCTCATGAACGTCTCCCGCGGTTATTGGTTGATTACAGTATCCGCGCTTGCCAATCACGGAAAAATCCCGCAAATAGGCAAAGATCTTTAAAGGACTTTTAGCAATGAGCTCGATTCTCGATCTGGAGATCTTCGTGCGCACCGCCGACTCCGGGAGCATTTCCGCCGCCGCCCGCGCCCTGGAACTGACGCCAGCAGCATGCAGCATCGCCCTCAAGCGCCTGGAAACCCGCCTCGGCATCCGCCTGCTCGCCCGCTCCACCCGCAGCATGCGCCTGACCGAAGAGGGTCGGCGTTATCTCGACAGCGTGCGTATCGCCCTCGGTGCACTGGCCGAAGGCGAACAGGCGCTCAAGCACCACGGCGAGGGCCTCAGCGGTGTGCTGCAACTCGCCGCGCCGTCGGATTTCGGGCGCAATGTGCTGTTGCCGTGGCTGGACGATTTCAAGCGCGAGCATCCGAACATCCAGTTGCAATTGCTGCTCAATGATCGTCACGCCGACCTGTTTCGCGAAACCGTCGACGTCGCCCTGCGCTTCGGCGTGCCCAGCGATTCGACGCTGGTGGCGCTGCCAATTCTGCCGACGCATCGCCGCGTCGCCTGTGCCAGCCCCGACTACCTCGAGCGTCACGGCACGCCCCGACAGCCCGCCGAGTTGAGCGAGCACAGCGCCCTGCTCTACCTGCGCAATGGCCGGCCTTACAACACCTGGCGCTTCAGCCGTGGCGACGAAACGCTGGAAGTCGAAGTGCGCGGCGACTACCTCAGCGACGACGGCGAAGTCGCCCGCCGCTGGGCGCTGGCCGGGCATGGCATCGCCTACAAGGCGTGGCTGGACGTCGCCGCAGACGTGCGTGCCGGGCGTCTGCTGCCGCTGTTCGATGACTGGCACGGCGAGAGCGTGCCGTTCAACTTGCTTTGCCCGCACCGGCTGCAGGTGTCCGAGCGGGTGCGGGTGTTGCAGGCGTTTTTGCAGGCGCGTTGTGCGTCACTCGGCCGATAATTCACTTTGCCGCATCGGATGCTTCTGGTATTTGATTGGAGTTTTCCCACCGACAAAAGGATTTCGGCATGAGCTATCGCACACTGGGGCACTCGGGGTTGCAGGTATCCACCCTGACCCTCGGCACAATGATGTTTGGCGAACAGACCAGCGCCGAGGACTCGCTGCGTATCATTGACAAGGCCTGGGACCAGGGCATCAATTTCATCGACACCGCCGACGTCTACACCAACGGTCGCTCCGAGGAGATCGTCGGCGAAGCCATCGCGCGTCACCGCCACGAATGGGTACTGGCGACCAAGGTCGGCTTCGGCCCGGTGGATGGCGTGCCGAACCGCAGCGGTCTGAGCCGCAAGCACATCTTCAATGGTCTGGAGGCCAGCCTGACGCGCCTTGGCACCGACTACCTCGACATCTATTACCTGCACCGCGAAGACCACAACACGCCGCTGGAAGTGACCGTTTCGGCGATTGGCGACCTGATCCGCCAGGGCAAGATCCGCTACTGGGGCCTGTCCAACTACCGGGGCTGGCGCATCGCCGAGGTGATTCGCATTGCCGACCAACTCGGCGTCGATCGCCCGGTGATCAGCCAGCCGCTGTACAACATCGTCAACCGCCAGGCCGAAACCGAACAGATCACCGCCGCGCAGACCTACGGCCTCGGCGTGGTGCCGTACAGCCCGCTGGCCCGTGGCGTGCTCAGCGGCAAATACGCGCCGGATGTCACGCCGGACGCCAACAGCCGCGCCGGGCGTCAGGACAAGCGCATCCTCGAAACCGAATGGCGCGTGGAATCACTGCGCATTGCCCAGCAGATCCAGCAATACACCCAGGGCCGTGGGGTGGGCATCGTCGAGTTCGCGATTGCCTGGGTGCTGAACAACAGCGCGGTGACCTCGGCCATCGTCGGACCGCGCACCGAACAACAGTGGGACGCGTACACCAAGGCGCAGGCCGTGCAGATCACGGCGGAGGATGAGGCGTTCATCGATTCGCTGGTGACGCCGGGGCACGCGTCGACACCAGGGTTCAATGACGTGAGCCATTTTGTGTCGGGTCGTAGACCGCGTTCGGCTTGAGATCCCCGCCCTCTCCCGGAGGGCGAAGGGTCCGATTGCGGGATGTTCAGACTATGCTTTTCTCTGAGCGTGTTGTGTTGAACCCGTAATCGACAGGCCCTATCAGGTCGACGGATTACCAGAGACACCCCGATCGGCTCCCTCCCTTTGGGAGAGGGCTGGGGTGAGGAGCTGTCGATTGTTGGAAATATTGATCACTCGGCCAATATTCAGCACAAAAACCACGTATCCTGCGCGCCCCGTTTGACCTTCAACCCGCGAGGACAGTTTGTCTAAAGGTATCGCTCTATCGGTGTCAGCCTCGGTGCTGTTTGCCGTCATGTATTACTACACGTCGTTGCTCACCCCGCTGAGCGGCGTGGAAATCTTTGGTTGGCGGATGCTGCTGACCGTGCCGTGCATGACCGTGTTCATGCTGGTTTCCGGCGAATGGCGGCGGGTGCTCGAACTGCTGCGCCGGGTGGCGCAACAGCCCAAACTGATTGGCGGCCTGGTCGTTTCGGCGGCGTTGCTCGGCGTGCAGCTGTGGCTGTTCATGTGGGCGCCGCTCAACGGCTACAGCCTCGACGTGTCGCTCGGCTATTTCCTCCTGCCGCTGGCGATGGTCCTGACCGGGCGCATCGTATACGGCGACAGCCTGTCGTACCTGCAGAAAATCGCCGTGTTCTTTGCCACGCTGGGTGTGGCGAACGAGCTGTATCAGGTCGGCGGTTTTTCCTGGGCGACCCTGGTGGTCGTGGTCGGTTACCCGCTGTATTTCGTGCTGCGCAAACGCCTGAAGACCGACCATCTCGGCGGCTTGTGGGTCGACATGACCTTGATGCTGCCCGTCGCGTACTGGTTCGTGCGCGGTGGCGAGCAAGGCTTTGCCGTGTTCGATCAGTACCCGGGGCTGATGTGGCTGATTCCGCTGCTTGGCCTGATCAGTGCCTCCGCGCTGGTGGTCTACATCATTGCCAGCCGCTTGTTGCCGTTCAGCCTGTTCGGCCTGCTCAGCTATGTCGAGCCGGTGTTGCTGCTCGGTGTCGCGCTGTTGCTGGGTGAAAGCATCAAGGCCGGTGAATGGCTGACGTACATCCCGATCTGGCTGGCAGTGGTAGTACTGGTGTTTGAGGGCTTCAAGCATTTGATGCGGCAGCGCAGATCTTAAAAACAACCGTGGGAGCGAGCCTGCTCGCGAAAGCGTCAATTCAGTCAACTCTGATGTTGAATGAAGGACCGCATTCGCGAGCAGGCTCGCTCCCACAGGGTGTAGCCGGGACGAAAATTACTCGGTGGTCAGCACACCACGACGCACCTGATCGCGCTCGATCGACTCGAACAGCGCCTTGAAGTTGCCCTCGCCGAAGCCATCGTCGCCTTTACGCTGGATGAATTCGAAGAACACCGGGCCCATCAGGGTTTCCGAGAAGATCTGCAGCAGCAGGCGCTTGTCGCCCTGCTCCGAGGCGCCATCGAGCAGGATGCCGCGCGATTGCAGCTGATCGACCGGCTCGCCGTGGTTCGGCAGACGGCCTTCGAGCATTTCGTAGTAGGTGTCCGGCGGTGCGGTCATGAAGCGCATGCCGATCTTCTTCAACTGATCCCAGGTCTTGACCAGGTCGTCGGTGAGGAACGCCACGTGCTGGATGCCCTCGCCGTTGAACTGCATCAGGAACTCTTCGATCTGCCCGGCGCCCTTCGACGACTCTTCGTTGAGCGGAATGCGGATCATGCCGTCCGGAGCGGTCATCGCCTTGGAGGTCAGGCCGGTGTATTCGCCCTTGATGTCGAAGTAACGGATCTCGCGGAAATTGAACAGCTTCTCGTAGAAGTTGGCCCAGTAGGCCATGCGTCCGCGGTACACGTTGTGGGTCAGGTGGTCGATGATCTTCAGGCCGGCCCCAACCGGATTGCGGTCGACACCTTCGAGGAACACGAAGTCGATGTCATAGATCGAGCTGCCTTCACCGAAACGGTCGATCAGGTACAGCGGCGCGCCGCCAATGCCTTTGATCGCCGGCAGGTTCAGCTCCATCGGGCCGGTTTCGATGTGGATCGGCTGGGCGCCGAGTTCCAGGGCACGGTTGTACGCCTTCTGCGAATCCTTGACGCGAAACGCCATGCCGCACACCGACGGGCCATGCTCGGCGGCGAAGTACGAGGCGACGCTGTTTGGTTCGTTGTTGAGGATCAGGTTGATCGCGCCCTGACGATACAGGTGCACGTTCTTCGAGCGGTGGGTCGCGACCTTGGTGAAGCCCATGATCTCGAAGATCGGTTCCAGGGTGCCAGGGGTCGGCGATGCGAACTCGATGAACTCGAAGCCCATCAGGCCCATTGGGTTTTCGTATAAATCTGCCATGGTTGGCGCCTCATCATTCTTATCAATTAACCAGAGTTATTTGTCAGTAATGCTGAGACCGGTGGGCGGCGCACAGGAGATGCCACGCACACTGCGGGCGAGGAAGTCACCGTAGATCAATTGAAACCCGAATATCTTCATTGTCGACCCAAGGCTCTTGCGGGCGAGGCTTCTGCTGCCAGAAGACGATTATTATTGTATGCGTAAACCGATTCTACACAGCGTAATAGGGGTTGTCTGCCCTCTCTATAAAATCCGCTTTTTCGCGACCGGTGCAAAGGGTTTGTTGCACAGGTAAATGCCCGTCAGGATCAGCACGCCGCCCAGGCACATGGCCAGTGTCAGCCGCTCACCAAGCAGCAGCGCTGCGAGGATCACCGCGGTCAGCGGATTGAGCGCGATGAACACGCCGGAGCGCGTCGCGCCGATTTTACGCAGGCCATCGTAATAGCCGATGTAGGCCAGCGCCGAGCCGAGCACGCCGAGGTAGAGCAGGCTCAACCACTGCGGCGTACCGAGTTCGCGCAACGCGACCCAGCTCAATTCGCCCCGCCACGCCGCCAGCAGCCACAACATCACGGTGCCGAGCAGAATCGACCAGGTCACGGTCTGCACCGGGCCGAGGCTCTGGTTGAGGCCGCGGGAACACAGCGAGTACATGCCCCAGCCGAGCACGCATCCGAAGATCAGCAGATCGCCGATCCACGCCTGCGTGGTCGCCGCGAGCAACTGCGGATTGCGACTGACGATCACCGTGCCCGCGCCGACGATGCAGGTCACGATGCCAATGATCTTCGCCCTGCCCAGCCGCTCCTTGAACACCAGCCATGAGGCCAGGGCAATCACGGCCGGATTGAGCGCCACGATCAACGAAGCGCGCGACGCATTGATGTAACGCAGCCCGTAAAAAAAGCACAGGTTATAGACAAAGATCCCGCAGAAACCCAGCAGCGCCAGTTGCAGCCACTGCCGGCAGGTCGGCCGCGCGAGGGGAACCCGGGCCAGCCACAACATGCCCAGCAACGCCACGCTGGCCAGCAGAAAACGCAGGCTCGCGGCGAAGATCGGGCTCAGGCTGTCGGCCAGCAAGCGCCCGGCGACAAACGTCCCGCCCCAGACCATGCTGACCGCACACAGGGTCACGTAGACCGGCAGATCCGAGGTAGCGGATCGCTCTTGCACATTTCTGCTCATAACACTGCAAACGCCTGAAGGGACGGATGGCGTATCATTTGCCTGATTCCACATCATCGTAAAATGAGTAAATACTCATGACCCTGACGCAACTCGAAATCTTTTCCCTGGTGGCGGAATTGCGCGGCTTCACCCTCGCCGCCCATCGCCTGGGGATTTCCCAGTCAGCGGTGTCGCACACCCTCAAGTCACTGGAGCAGGAACTGGGCGTCGAACTCTTGCGCCGGCATCAGGCGCATGTCGAACTCAGTGACATCGGCGAGCGATTGCTGTTGCGTGCCCGGGCCATGCTCGGGCTGGCCAACACGCTGCGCCAGGAAGCGGCGGACGCTCGCGGCATGAAGCGCGGCACGCTGCGTATCGGTTCGTTCGGCCCGACGGCGTCGATCCGCCTGCTGCCGAAAATCCTCGAGCAGTACCGTCAGGCCCACCCGGGCATCGAGGTACACGTCGACGAGGGGCCGGATCGCCAGGTACTGCAATGGCTGCAGGAGCGGCGGATCGACGTCGGATTCGTCGTCCTGCCGGAGGACCGCTTCGATACCTACGCATTGCTTGAGGATCAGTTGGTCGCCCTGCTCCCGCCGGCTCACCCGTTGGCGTCAAGGACGCAACTGGCGCTCGAGGATTTGTGCGCCGACCCGTTTGTGCTGACCGAGGCCGGCTCTGCGGAACTGGTCACACGGCTGTTCCATGCCGCACGCCTGACACCGAACATTCGCTTCCGCTGCTCGCAATTGCTCAGCACGCTGGACACGGTCAGTCGTGGCGACGCGATCACCGTGGTCGCCGAAGGCTCGTTGCCGGACACGGAGAACCCGCGCTACCTCAAGAAGGCGCTGACCCCGGCGGTCGTGCGCCAGATTGGCCTGGCGGTACTCGACCGGCGCCAGGCTTCCCCGGCAACGCTGGCGTTTGTCGACCTGGCAACACGGCTGGACTACCGTTGAGCAGCGCAAGCCGCATCGGCCATCTATCATGGCCTCTGACCGAACGCAGGTTGCCAGGCACGCCCTTGGCCTGCGCGCCTTCAACTGCCCCGAATCATTGCGACAGGATGCGCCCATGCCTTTGACCGTCAGATACCGCCGCACCCGCCGCACCCGCAATGTCCTGACACTGCTCTGCGGTCTGCTGCCGGTGGTACTCGGCGTACTGATTCTGCATCTGCAGGCTGAACGCGCTCTGCAACAACACGCCCACGAGACGGCCACCGAGGCCGTGCGCCAATTCGAACTGATGCTCGACAACACCGCCCAGGCAGCCCGCGAACTGCTGCCGCTGGCCGGCCAACCCTGCAACGACGTGACCCTGGCCCTGCGCGAGCAAGTCACCCGCCGCCCGTTCGTGCGTTCGACCAACCTGGTGTGGGACGACAATCTGTATTGCAGTTCGTTGTTCGGCAGCTTCAAGGAGGCCGTCAACCCGGGCGACTACAACCAGGGCAAGTTGTGGCTGATGAACGGCAACCCGGTCACGCCCAATACAGCGCTGCTGGTGTACCGGCTCAGCGAAGGCCGCGGCGGCGCACTGACCACCCTCGACGGCTACCACTTGAGCAACATCCTGCGCCTGATTGGTCGGCAGACGCTGTTGCTGTTGCAGGTCGGCAACAACTGGCTGTCCGCTGACGGCAAAGTGCACAGCGGCCCCTTGCCCGCGCTGCCGGTTGCCCAGAACACGCTGAATTCTTCGCGCTACGCCTTCACCGTGTCGGCGGGTTTCGCCGAGGGCGAAACATGGCGCTACATGAGCGATGAATACCCGCCGCTGTTCAGCCTGCTGATGTTTTTCGGCGTGATATCCGGCGCAATCGGCCATATCGTGCAACGGCGCTCCACTTCGCCAAGCCATGAAATGCTGCGCGCGCTGGAGGCTGGCGAGTTCATTCCGTACTTTCAGCCGGTGGTGCACGGCGACAGCAAGAACTGGTCGGGCGCCGAAGTGCTGATGCGCTGGAAACACCCCAAGGAAGGTCTGGTGCGCCCGGATCTGTTCATTCCGTTTGCCGAACACTCGGGACTGATCGTGCCGATGACCCGCTCGCTGATGCAGCAGACGGCCGCGCTGCTAGGGCCGTTGTCACCCACATTTACCGCGCCGTTCCACATCGGCATCAACATCACCGCCAGCCATTGCCAGGACCTGCAACTGGTCGACGATTGCCGCGAATTCCTCGATGCGTTCGTCCCGGGCAGCATCAACCTGGTGCTGGAGTTGACCGAGCGCGAGTTGATCGAACCGACCGCCATCACCCATCGTCTGTTCGATGCCCTGCATGCACTGGGCGTGAAGATTGCCATCGACGACTTCGGGACCGGTCACTCAAGCCTTGGCTACTTGCGCCAGTTCAATGTCGACTTCCTCAAGATCGATCAGAGTTTCGTTGCCATGATCGGCATCGATGCGCTCTCCCGGCATATTCTCGACACCATCATCGAGCTGTCGGCCAAACTCGACTTGGGGATTGTTGCCGAAGGTGTCGAGACGCAGGCGCAGTGTGATTACCTGACAGATCATAACGTTAACTTCCTGCAAGGCTATCTGTTTGGCAAACCGATGCCGGCGGCGGACTTCATTAACGCATTAAGTCACCATTAACCCGGATGAATAAACCGCTATTGGCCGAGATCGCGCACCAAATTGATACAAAACCGGGTTGTTGTTACATGAAGAAAAAGTCAGGATTTACTCTTGGCTCGTTAACTACTACAATTTTTCCTACCTGTTGCAAGATTGGCAGGTGAGCCATTTATCACCGAGTCGCTTCAAGGCTCTTGGCTTATAGCTTTGTTTGCGGTTGGAATCGGCCAATCACACTATTGGAGTAAAGATATTGTCCAGACTCGCTGAATTTCGTGCAGCTGAAAAGGCCCTTCAGGAGCAGCTCAAGCAGCTGGAATCGCTGAAGAATGACGCCGGGCTCAAGAAAGAAATCGAATTCGAAGAAAAGCTCCAGGGCCTGATGAAAACCTACGGCAAAGGCCTCAAGGACATCATCGCCATTCTCGATCCGAACGCGGCAAAATCCGCTCTGCCGGCCGCTAGCGCACCGAAAACCCGCCGCGCCCGCGTAGTCAAGGTCTATCAGAACCCGCACACTGGCGAACTGATCGAGACCAAGGGCGGCAACCATCGCGGCCTGAAGGCCTGGAAGGAACAATACGGCGCCGCTACCGTTGATTCCTGGCTGCGTGGCTGATTTCACGCCAGCATAAAACAGCCCTGCCTTGCAGGGCTTTTTTTTCGACGTTATCTAACAATTGCAACGAATTGCTCCGAACAAGTTGGCACTGTCGTGCATCTGCACCGCGCTATTACGTCATATTTCATGCGCAGACATGTTGCAGATTCCGTCCCCGGTTAAACTTTGTGGTTAATTCCTTCGCGCATCTAAGCGTTCGCTGATCATGAAAAGGCGAATTAAAGTTTCACGCTGTTTCTAGCGGCCATTATTTCGCCTTCGCTGGCCTTATAGATTTCCGCCTGACCGGCATAGGAAAGTACATAGGCCTTGTCCGCCTCAACCGCGGCCACCAATGTTTGCGACAGTACATGGCGGCCATTTTCGGTAACCACACAAGTGGTTTCCAACGCCGCCAACGGACCCAGCGTCGCCGAATGCACCTTATTGCAAACGCTTTGATAGCCGCCCTGGAAAAAGTCCTTCTGCACGGACTTGCGCATTTCCAGCAACACGCCCTGCAAGTTCACCTGATGCCCGCTTTCGACCCGGGTCATGGTCAACTCCATCACCATCACCTGATTGCCGTCAGCGTCATTTTTTACCGCGCGCTGGCGAGATACTTCGGGGCTGGCTTCAGGCAGCGCTTGCACCTGCCATCCCGCTGGCCAAGTGATAGCCGGCTCCGCGGCCCATACCGAGGCAGCGCACAGGGACAAGCCGAAGAAAACGAACAGCGATTTGAACGGTCGGATCATTACCGGAGACACTCGCGAATTGAGCCGTAAAGTCTGAGCCTCGTCCGCAGCCAGGGCAAGCCCGCGCTTTCCGTTTGGCGATGCCGGTACGCATGCGTATCATTGCGCCCATTCACTCGCCCATTTGTTACGGAGGGCCCATGAGCCTGCAAGAACTGAACACTTTCCCCGGCGTCACCGCCACCCCGGACAGCGCAACCCGCAACTTCGTCTTCAACCACACCATGCTGCGCGTGAAAGACATCACCAAGTCGCTGGATTTCTACACCCGCGTCCTGGGCTTCTCCCTGGTCGAAAAGCGCGATTTCCCGGAAGCCGAGTTCAGCCTGTATTTCCTCGCCCTGGTCGACAAGGCGCAGATCCCGGCTGACGCCGCCGCTCGCACCGAGTGGATGAAGTCGATTCCCGGCATTCTCGAGCTGACTCACAACCACGGCACCGAAAACGATGCCGACTTCGCTTACCACAACGGCAACACCGACCCGCGTGGCTTCGGCCACATCTGCATTTCGGTGCCGGACATCGTGGCGGCCTGTGCACGCTTTGAGGAACTGGGCTGCGACTTCCAGAAGCGCCTGAACGATGGCCGCATGAAGAGCCTGGCGTTCATCAAGGACCCGGATGGCTACTGGGTTGAAATCATTCAACCTGCGCCGCTGTAAAAGCCTCAAGCCTCTGGCCCTCGGCTGAGGGCTGGAGTACGGCGCAACTTTCATGCGCAATAAAAAAACCCATGATCACTCATGGGTTTTTTCGTTTCAGCGAACGAGATTTACGCTGGGGCCGACGTGCGGATCAAGTGATCGAACGCGCTGAGAGAAGCCTTGGCGCCCTCGCCCACCGCAATCACGATCTGCTTGTACGGCACGGTGGTCACGTCGCCGGCCGCGAAGATCCCGGGGATCGAGGTCTCGCCACGGTTATCGACAATGATCTCGCCGCGTGGCGACAGCTCGATGGTGCCTTTGAGCCAGTCGGTGTTAGGCAGCAGGCCAATCTGCACGAAGATCCCCTCCAGCTCGACACTGCGCAGTTCGTCAGTGGTGCGATCCTTGTAGCGCAGGCCGTTGACCTTCTGCCCGTCGCCGGTGACTTCGGTGGTTTGCGCACTGGTGATCACGGTGACGTTCGCCAGGCTGTGCAGTTTGCGTTGCAGCACGGCGTCGGCGCGCAATTGCACGTCGAACTCGAGCAGGGTCACGTGAGCCACGATACCCGCGAGATCGATGGCTGCTTCAACGCCGGAGTTACCGCCGCCGATCACCGCCACACGCTTGCCCTTGAACAGCGGGCCGTCACAGTGCGGGCAGTACGCGACGCCCTTGTTGCGGTATTCCTGCTCGCCCGGCACGTTCATTTCACGCCAGCGCGCGCCGGTCGCCAGGATCACGCTCCTGGCCTTGAGGGTCGCGCCGCTGGCGAAGTGGACTTCGTGCAACTCGCCGTCCTTGCCAGGGATCAGCTTATCGGCGCGTTGCAGGTTCATGATGTCGACGTCGTATTGCTTGACGTGCTCTTCCAGGGCTACAGCCAGTTTCGGGCCTTCGGTTTCCTGCACGGAAATGAAGTTTTCGATGGCCATGGTGTCCAGCACCTGACCGCCGAAACGCTCGGCGGCAACACCGGTGCGAATGCCTTTGCGCGCAGCGTAGATCGCCGCCGAGGCGCCGGCCGGGCCACCGCCGACCACCAGCACGTCGAAAGCCTGCTTGGCGCTGATTTTCTCGGCCTGACGTTCGATGGCGCCGGTGTCGAGTTTGGCGAGGATTTCTTCCAGGCCCATGCGGCCCTGGCCGAAGTTCTCACCGTTGAGGTAGATGCTCGGCACGGCCATGATCTTGCGATCGTTGACTTCGTCCTGGAACAGCGCGCCGTCGATGGCGACGTGGCGGATATTCGGGTTGAGCACGGCCATCAGGTTCAACGCCTGGACCACGTCCGGGCAGTTCTGGCATGACAGCGAGAAATACGTCTCGAAGTTGAACTCGCCCTTGAGCGAGCGGATCTGTTCGATCACTTCGACACTGGCCTTCGATGGATGGCCGCCGACTTGCAGCAAGGCCAGCACCAGCGAAGTGAATTCGTGGCCCATCGGGATGCCGGCGAATCGCAGGCTGATATCGGCACCCGGGCGGTTGATCGAGAACGACGGCTTGCGGGCATCGGTGCCGCTGTCGATCAAGGTAATCTGGCTGGAAAGACTGGCAACGTCCTTCAGCAGGTCAAGCATTTCCCGGGATTTCGCACCGTCGTCGAGGGAAGCTACGATCTCGATCGGTTGGGTGACCCGTTCCAGGTACGATTTCAACTGGGCTTTAAGATTGGCGTCCAACATACGGGCGATCTCCTGACTTTATTTGAGGCGAAAAAAGCCCGAGCGAATCTCGCCCGGGCTTTTCTATTGGGCGGTGCAGCTTACTTAAGTAGGTGCGGAGTTCCGCCCTGCATTGCGTGGCACAGACTTAGATCTTGCCGACCAGGTCCAGGGACGGAGCCAGAGTGGCCTCGCCTTCTTTCCACTTGGCTGGGCAAACTTCGCCTGGGTGAGCAGCGACGTACTGAGCGGCCTTGATCTTGCGCAGCAGCTCGGAAGCGTCACGGCCAACGCCGCCATCGTTCAGTTCAACGATTTTGATCTGGCCTTCAGGGTTGATCACGAAGGTGCCACGGTCAGCCAGACCGGCTTCTTCGATCAGCACGTCGAAGTTGCGGGAGATGACGTGGGTCGGGTCGCCGATCATGGTGTATTCGATTTTGCCGATGGCTGGCGAAGTGTTGTGCCAGGCAGCGTGGGCAAAGTGGGTATCGGTGGAAACGCTGTAGATCTCGACGCCCAGTTTCTGGAAGGCAGCGTAATTGTCAGCCAGGTCTTCCAGCTCGGTTGGGCACACGAAGGTGAAGTCGGCTGGGTAGAAGAACACTACGGACCATTTGCCTTTCAGGTCAGCGTCCGAGACTTGTACGAAGTCGCCGTTTTTGAACGCGGTAGCTTTGAACGGTTTTACTTGGCTGTTGATGATAGGCATTGATGACTCTCCGTCAGGGTTGTGAATTCGATGGATGAATCCTACCCACTCACTCGACGGATGGCTCATTGGCAAACCTGATGCTGCTGATTTGTTTTCGCTATTAGCTGACTGTATTAATAGAAGAAAACGATATCTACGGCGACAGCGGCTTATCCGTAATCCGAGCCATCCCGTGAAATGGGCTGACCTCAACATAGCGCATGGCTGATTTCATGTCCTTCCAGCCGACATAACTCATCAGCGATTTCAGATCCCAGCCACTTTGATGCGCCCAGGTGGCAAAACCACGTCGCAGCGAGTGGCTGGTGTAACGGTCGGCCGCCACGCCCGCGCGCTCCAGCGCTTGCCTGAGCAACGGAATCACGCTGTTGGCGTGCAGACCCTCCTCGCTCAAATTGCCCCACCGGTCGATCCCGCGAAACACCGGGCCGCGCACCAGTGCCGCTTCGGTGATCCACTGGATATACGCCTGCACCGGGCACAGGCGCAGCAATGCCGGCGCCTGATAGGTCTGCCCGAGGTTTTCCCGATCGCCCTTGCTGCGCGGCAGATACAGGGTGATGCCACTCCCCGCGTGCGCCTGCACATGTTCGATCTGCACCCGACACAGCTCATCACTGCGAAAGCCGCGCCAGAAGCCCAGGAGAATCAGCGCCCGGTCACGGTAGGCGCGCAGTAGCGCCGGACGATCCTGTTGCGCACGGGCGGTTTGCGCCTCCTGCTCGAGCCAGTCGACCACGCGCTCGAGATCCTGCAGCTGTAAAGGCTCGGCCTGCTTCTCCTGCGCCGGATGCACGGCGCGAATCCCTTTGAACACCTTGCGCACCACCGGCGCCTTGGTGGGGTCGGCAAAACCCTGGCTGTTATGCCACTGGGCCAGCGCCGACAGCCGCAATTTCAGCGTGTTGATCGACAGCACACCGGCGTAGGCCGCCAGATACCGCGCAACGCTGTCCGCCGTTGCCGGGAGGAATCCGCCCCAGGTCGTTTCGAAGTGCTCGATCGCCGAACGATAGCTGCGGCGGGTGTTGTCGCGGGTGGCGGCGTGCAGGTAGCGATCCAGATCGCTCATGGGCGGATTTCTCATTGCTGTACTGATAGGCGGCTGGAAACGCGATTCAACGCGCTTCACACGGGGTAATACCAGTATATCCCGCCTCTTCAATATCAAGCATTTAACTTTATTTTCAGCGTGGTACACTGTGTACTTTAGTGGCATGTACCACAGTACGTAATGGTAGGAGTAGTCATGGCCCGTGGCGGCGTAAACAAGGCGGTGGTGCAGATCGCGCGCGCGGCGATTCTCGCCCGCGGTGAACACCCAAGCATCGATGCAGTACGCATCGAGCTGGGCAACACCGGATCGAAAACCACGATTCATCGCTATCTGAAGGAGCTGGACGACGGCAGCGAGCCGGCCGATCCTGCGGCAGAACCCATTGATGACGAGCTGCTGGCGCTGGTTACGCGTCTGGCGCAACGCTTGAAAGAACAGGCCCAGGAACCAATCGACCAGGCCCGCGAAGCCTTCGAGCAACAGCGCCAGGCCCTGGAAGCCGAATTGCACCAGTTGCGCCAGGCCCACGCCCAGCTCGAGCAGCAGCATGAAATCCAAGGCGAAGCACTGGCCAGGGAGTCCGAAGCGCTGAGCGAAACACGCTCGATGCTGCAAACCGAGCAAACCCGCAACGCGGGCCTGAATCAGGCGCTGGCCGACTTCGAACTGCGCCTGCAGGACAAGGACGAGCAGATTCGCTCACTGGAAGAAAAGCACCTGCACGCCCGCGACGCCCTCGAGCACTATCGCAATGCGATCAAGGAGCAGCGCGAGCAGGAGCAGAGCCGGCACGAAGGGCAAGTGCAGCAATTGCAGATGGAGTTGCGCCAGGCCCAGCAGAGCGCGCTGGTACGCCAGGACGAAATCACTCAGTTGCACCGCGACAACGAACGCGTGCTGACCGAGAATCGCGGTACCCTGCGTGAACTGAGCCTGCTGCAGGATCAGCTCAAGCACAGCAATCAGCGCCAGGATCAACTGCTGGAACAGGCGGCCCGCGTCGACAGCGAACGCACCCTGCTCCAGGAGCGCTTACGCGTCGCCTTGCTGGAAAGCCAGACGCTCAAGCAGAACGTCGACGAACAGACCCAGCTCAATCAGTCACTGGAGAAAGAACTGGTCACCTTGCAGGCCAGCCTGAAAGACCACCAGCGTCCGGACGCTGCCGTTGCAGCAGCACCGGACGCGGCTGAGTCGAAGGACGCTTAAGCGCCAACCGGCGTGCGCATAGTGACAAACTCTTCGGCGGCCGTCGGGTGCACCCCGATCGTGTCGTCGAAGTCGCGCTTGGTGGCGCCAGCCTTCAAGGCGATCGCCAGGCCCTGGACGATTTCGCCGGCATCCGGTCCGACCATGTGGCAGCCGAGCACCTTGTCAGTCTTGCCGTCGACCACCAGCTTCATCAGCGTGCGCTCCTGGCATTCGGTCAATGTCAGCTTCATCGGCCGGAAGCGGCTTTCGTAGATCACCACCTCGTGCCCGGCGTCCCGCGCCTCTTCTTCGGTAAGGCCGACCGTGCCGATATTCGGCAGGCTGAACACCGCGGTCGGGATCATCTTGTAATCCACCGGACGGTACTGCTCAGGCTTGAACAGGCGCCGTGCGACGGCCATGCCTTCCGCCAGCGCTACCGGCGTCAATTGCACACGACCAATCACATCCCCAAGGGCGAGAATCGAGGGCTCGCTGGTCTGATACTGCTCATCGACCTTGATGAAGCCTTTGTCAGTCAGTTGCACGTCGGTATTTTCCAGCCCCAGGTTATCCAGCATTGGACGCCGCCCGGTGGCGTAGAACACGCAATCAGCCTCCAGCACGCGACCATCCTTGAGGGTCGCCTTGAGACTGCCGTCGGCTTGTTTGTCGATGCGCGCGATGTCGGCGTTGAATTGCAGATCCATGCCGCGCTTGGTCAGTTCTTCCTGCAAGTGCTTACGCACCGAGCCATCGAAGCCCCGCAGGAACAGATCACCGCGATACAGCAGCGTGGTGTTCGCACCCAGACCATGGAAGATCCCCGCAAACTCGACGGCGATGTAACCGCCACCAACCACCAGCACACGCTTGGGCAGCTCTTTGAGGAAGAACGCCTGATTGGAACTGATGGCATGCTCGTGCCCCGGGATCTGCGGAATCTGCGGCCAGCCGCCAGTGGCGATCAGAATGTTTTTCGCCGTGAAGCGCTCACCGTTGACCTCGACCTCATGCGGACCAACGATCTTCGCGTGAGACTCATGCAGGGTCACACCGCTGTTGACCAGCAGATTACGGTAGATCCCGTTGAGCCGGTTGATCTCGCGATCCTTGTTGGCGATCAGCGTGGCCCAGTCGAAATCGGCCTCACCCAGACTCCAGCCGAACCCGGACGCCTGCTCGAAGTCTTCGGCAAAGTGTGCACCGTAGACCAGCAGCTTCTTCGGCACGCAGCCGACATTGACGCAGGTCCCGCCCAGATAACGGCTTTCCGCTACCGCCACTTTCGCGCCGAAACCGGCCGCAAAACGCGCAGCGCGCACACCGCCGGAACCGGCACCAATCACATAAAGGTCAAAATCGTAGGCCATTTCTATCTCCTCGGCAGGCCATCAGCATACCCGCAGTCAACCTTTGGGCAAGCTCTGCCATCCATATAGGGGCGGAAAATGAAAAAGCCACCCGAAGGTGGCTTTTTCGTACACGCAGGACTGGCGCTCTTAGTAAGCCTTGCCAGTCTTGTAGAAGTTTTCGAAGCAGAAGTTGGTCGCCTCGATGTAGCCTTCGGCGCCACCGCAGTCGAAACGCTTGCCCTTGAACTTGTACGCCATGACGCAGCCGTTCTGGGCCTGCTTCATCAGGGCATCGGTGATCTGAATTTCACCACCCTTGCCTGGCTCGGTCTGTTCGATCAGGTCGAAGATGTCCGGGGTCAGGATGTAGCGACCGATGATCGCCAGGTTCGACGGCGCGTCTTCAGGCTTTGGCTTCTCGACCATGCTGTGCACGCGGTAGATGTCGTCGCGGATCATCTCGCCGGCGATCACGCCGTACTTGCTGGTTTCCTGCGGATCGACTTCCTGGATAGCGATGATCGAGCAGCGGAACTGCTTGTACAGCTTGACCATCTGGGTCAGCACGCCGTCACCTTCGAGGTTGACGCACAGGTCATCCGCCAGCACCACGGCGAACGGCTCGTCACCGATCAGCGGACGACCGGTCAGAATCGCGTGGCCGAGGCCTTTCATTTCGGTCTGACGGGTGTAGGAGAACGAGCACTCATCCAGCAGTTTGCGGATGCCGACCAGGTATTTTTCCTTATCGGTGCCCTTGATCTGGTTTTCCAGCTCGTAGCTGATGTCGAAGTGGTCTTCCAGAGCACGCTTGCCACGACCGGTAACGATGGAGATTTCCGTCAGACCGGCGTCCAGAGCTTCTTCAACGCCGTACTGGATCAGTGGCTTGTTTACCACCGGCAGCATTTCCTTGGGCATGGCTTTAGTCGCTGGCAGGAAGCGAGTACCGTAACCGGCTGCTGGGAACAAGCATTTCTTGATCATATAAGTCCTTGAAAGGGCTGTGTGTACGAGTTTCGGCGCAGTCTAATCAGGCGGCGTGCACCTTACAATGCCCCGCGCTGGCTAACCGATGTCAACATAGAGAAATAATCTCGCCGATAGTTCCATCGACGTCTTCGAGCAGAGAAATCAGCGTAGCTCAAACTGTCGGGTGCGCTCGTGCACCATACGCTCATCGCCCCCCAATGCGCGCTTTTGCCGGTATCATGGCGCCTTTGAACCAGCGAACGAGACTGATAGATGGCTGCGGTAAAAATCATCAACGGGTATGTGATCGACAAGAAAGACGGCAAGTGGAATCTGACCACGACCAATGGCGAACACATTGCCGGGCCTTTCGACAGCGAGCAGTTGGCGACTGATGTAGCGTCGGTGTTCACTGACACCCCTGCGTCGTCCAAGCGCCGAGGCAAGGATCAGGACTGATCGGTTGCCGTCTACGCCGAGCCCTGCCGTTGCGCAGGGCTTTTTTGTGGCCGCCGGGAAGCGCCGGGAAAACAAGTGGCCAATCGCTATAACCTTTTCATGCCGGCGCTGTCAGAGCGTTTAGCCCACTCCCTCGTTGAAGACGACACACCTATGAACATGAACAGATTGCTGCCGCTGATCGCGGTATTGGCCCTTGCCGGCTGCGCCACTTCTCAACCGACCTACCTGAACAATGGCGAACAGGGCCTGAGCATCGATTGCTCCGGCGAAGCCAACTCCTGGGCCACCTGCTATGAAAAAGCCGATGCGTCCTGCGCCGGCACCGGTTATCGCATCGTCGGCACCGACGGCACGCCGGCTGCCAAGGAAAGCGACAAGACCCTCGGGGTCGATGTCGGCAACTACAAGAACCGCAGCGTTGTGGTGGTGTGCAAGTAAGCCCTACATGTGGATTTCAGCGAACTTGATCCCCAGCCCGCGCACGACCTCGATCAGGTCGTCAAGACGGCCGAAGGACTCGACTTCGTCGTTGTCATCCACAAGGAAATAGCTGCGCCCGGCGCTTTTCTTGAAGAACACGATCCATTCGCCCGGATTCGCCGGGTTCTGGATCACATGCGTGGCAGAAATAAGGCCCTCTGCGTGCCGCTCCCGAACGTTTTCCCGCTTCATGCGCCTCTCCAGAAATGACAATGCCGCCCAGGCCTGACCTGGACGGCATTCATGCTCGTGACGACAGTTTATCAGCCGGAAATGCACGCCGTGGCGGCATTACGTACATCCCGGGGACGGATCGGCACGTTGGACATGCGCTCATGCAACTTGATGCTGCTGCCACCGGAGCGGTCTTCGACGTCAAATACCGCGGCCGGGCCGGACGACAACTTGCCCGGCACGATCACCCGAACGCCATCCTTGTGCGGCTCGACCTGCAGGGCGCCACGGCTGTCGGCGAGTTTTTCCGCCAGACACTGGGCATACTCATGGGGTTTCTTGCCGGAAATGACATTCATGGTGGGCAGCGTTTCGTTGATTTCCGCAACGTTCGCGCAACCACTCATAGCCAGTACCAACGGCAGACACACCACACCCCATTTCATACAAATCCTCCAATAAAGACCCTCCGACAGCATAAATGCCGTTTTTCTCCGAGGCTCACTGCATTTAACCCGCTTCGAATCGCGAATAACCGTTTTAAATTGTCAAAGCGACGCCCGACGGCCAGATAATAACCCGTCCGGGCTGATAAACTGCGCCAATCGATCCTGCTATCGTTTTGATTTTGTAGAAAAAGCCCTTCTGGAGGCGCCCATGAAATTCATTCACCAGCGCGAGCACCTCAACGAAGACGACATCGTCGTCATCCAATGCTCGCAAACCTGCAACATCCGCTTGATGAACGACGCCAACTTCCGCAGCTTCAAGAATGGCGGCCGCCACACCTATCATGGCGGCGCGTTCGACAAGTTTCCGGCGCGCATCACCGCGCCGAGCACCGGTTTCTGGAACATCACCATCGACACCGTCAGCCGCCGCGCCATCAGCGTGACCCGCAAGCCGACCCTGACTCACTCGATCAAGATCATTCGCCGTTCCAGCTCCAAGCTCAGCTGAACCGACCCCACTCAACCAGACAGGTAAGCATGACCGTGGCCCAAACGACCAAATACGTCATCAAGTACAAGCTCAACGGCGAGCGCCGCTTCGAGTTCGCCCAGCTGGAAAACGGCACGGCAGAAGAAGCCAAGGCCGCGCTCGACGCCCTGCATGGCCAAAGCGATGACGTGATCAGCGACATCAGCGTCAGCAAAGCCCTCTGAGACGCGGGTGACGATTTGACCGCAAGCGCCGGAGTGTTCCGGCCTCGCGGCCTGCCTAGACTGATTCGCCTGGACGTGAACCAAGGAATCAGCATGCCGATGTTGCCCCTCTCCCCGCTCGAAGCGCTCGACTGGACCACCCTGCACCAGCAACTGGACCAGGATGGCTGCGCCGTCATTCGCTCGCTGTTGCAGACGCAGACGTGCGATCACATGAGCGCCCTGTATGCGCAGAGCGAACCGTTCCGCTCGCAGGTCATCATGGCCCGGCACGGTTTCGGTCGCGGCGAATACAAGTATTTCCGCTATCCGTTGCCGTCCTTGGTGGAGCGCCTGCGCAGCGAGCTCTACGCGCAACTCGTTCCGCTGGCAAACGCCTGGCATGAGCGGATGAACCTGACGCCGCGCTTTCCTGCGTTGCACAGCGCGTTCGTGCAACGCTGCCACGCCGCCGGTCAGTTACGCCCGACCCCGCTGTTGCTGCAGTACGGTCCACAGGACTACAACTGCCTGCATCAGGATCTGTACGGCGAACACGTATTTCCGTTGCAAGTGGCGATTCTTCTGTCAGAACCCGGCGAAGACTTCAGCGGTGGCGAATTCGTCCTCACCGAGCAGCGCCCGCGAATGCAGACGCGCGTGCAAGTCATCGACATGAAAAAAGGCGATGCGTTGGTGTTTGCGGTCAATCAGCGACCGGTCAAAGGCTTGCGCGGCGATTATCGAGTGACCATGCGTCACGGCGTCAGTCGCCTGCACAGCGGAAAACGGCATACTCTGGGCATCATCTTTCACGACGCGTCATGACCACCATGCACACCACTTTCGACCTGTTCGCCGACACCGAACCCGAGCAGCCAGCACGCGCTGAGCAGATCGGCGAGCAATCGTGGCTGCTGCGCGGCTTTGCCCTGCCCGATCTCGAGCCACTGCTGCCGGCACTGGATTCGCTTCTCGCCCAGGCGCCGCTGCGCCACATGATGACGCCCGGCGGGTTCAGCATGTCGGTGGCCACCAGCAGTTGCGGCGCGCTCGGCTGGATCACCGACCGCAGCGGCTATCGCTATTCACCCGTCGACCCCCTCAGCGGCCAGCCCTGGCCGGACATGCCCGAGGTGTTCCGTGAACTGGCGCAGCGCGCTGCCAGCCAGAGCGGATTTATCGGCTTCACTCCTGATTCCTGCCTGATCAACCGCTATGTCCCCGGCGCCAAGATGTCATTGCACCAGGACAAAGACGAAAGCGCCTACACCGCGCCGATCGTTTCGCTGTCACTGGGCTTGCCGGCGATGTTTCTGTTCGGCGGTTTCGCCCGCAGCGACAAGACCCAGCGCATTGCCCTTCTGCACGGCGATGTGGTGGTCTGGGGCGGGGTCGACCGGTTGCGCTTTCATGGCGTGCTGCCGATCAAGCCGGGGCGCCATCCGCGCCTGGGCGAACAGCGCCTGAACCTGACCTTTCGCACCGCCGGATGATCGCGCAGAGTTTGACCGCAAGGGTCGGAGTGTTCCGGCCAGTGACGCTGGTTAACCTGAAGTCCTCAAGCTCAATGGACTCTCCATCATGAAAACGCTTTCGACCATGGCCAATATCGAAGACGATCCACGCTGGGCTGCTGTCGTCGCGCGCGATCCGCGGGCGGACGAACAGTTTGTCTATGCGGTGAAAACCACCGGCGTGTATTGCCGGCCGAGCAGCCTGGCGCGTCTGCCGAAACCGCAGAACGTCGAGTTCTTCGACACCGCGCAACAGGCCGAAGCCGCCGGCTATCGTCCCAGCAAACGCGCCAGCAAGGACCAGAGCGCGGTGGCCGCGCAACACGCGGCCACGGTTGCCGCAGCGTGCCGGCAGATCGAATCCGCGGATACCCTGCCGGCACTCAACGAGCTCGCGGCAAGCGCGGGCCTGAGCACTTTCCATTTCCATCGTGTGTTCAAAGCCGCGACCGGCCTGACGCCAAAAGGCTACGCCGCCGCACATCGCTCGCGGCGGGTTCGCCAGCATCTGGCGGACGGCGGTTCGGTGACCGAGGCGCTGTACGAGGCCGGCTTCAACTCCAACAGCCGCTTCTACGAAGCCGCCGACCACGTGCTGGGAATGAAACCCGCTGATTTCCGCGCGGCCGGGCAGAACAACGACATCCGCTTTGCCGTCGGCCAGTGTGCGCTGGGGGCGATTCTGGTGGCGCAGAGTGCGCGCGGGATCTGCGCGATTCTGCTGGGCGATGATCCGCATCAGCTGGTCTGTGACCTGCAGGATCAGTTTCGCCGGGCCAACCTGATCGGCGCCGACGCCGAGTTCGAGCAACTGATCGCCCGCGTCGTCGGCTTCATCGAAGCGCCGGCCATCGGCCTCGACCTGCCGCTGGATGTACGTGGCACGGCGTTTCAGGAGCGCGTCTGGCAGGCACTGCGGGAAATTCCACCGGGCAGCACCGCCAGCTATGCCGACATCGCCCTGCGCATCGGCTCGCCGAAAGCGGTGCGCGCGGTGGCCCAGGCCTGCGGTGCCAACAGTCTGGCGGTTGCCATCCCTTGCCATCGGGTGGTGCGCAGCGATGGCAACCTGTCAGGCTATCGCTGGGGCGTGGAACGCAAGCGTGAACTGCTGGCGCGCGAAGCCCGCGATTAGCCGATGCCGATGTAGATCGCTACCGATTCGGGGCCGGTGTAGGCCTCGAAGTCGGTGGCGAACCGCCGCTGCAGCTGCGGGTTCTGCTGAAAGTAATGCCAGATGAAACCCCAACTGGCGATCACCGTATCAGGCATCGGCCCCGATGCTTCGAACACCAGGTAGTCACCGCGCTCGATACGCACGGTGTGAAAATCCGCCGGCGGATCGACGACAGCGACACCCGCCGTTACATCGAACGCCCCCGCGGCATCCGACTCGTACGCCGAATAAACGCCATAGACCGGCGAATCGGGGCGCATCCCAGGAATGGCCTGCGCCAGACCTTTGCCAAAGAACTGCCCCCACATCGCGCCGATTTGCGCCGTTGCGGCATTGTGCTCGGTGGCGTTGGTGGTGCGCACGCGCAACCCGGCAACCGTGAATGAATCGACATGCTGGTGCTTCACTTCCATCGTAAACGCCGCTCCCTGTGCGCCGGATGCGGCCCGAGGGGGCCGCAGAGGCGCTCACTTTGTCAGCGATTGACGTCCACTACAACCCGCCCGCGCAGCTGGCCGGCGAGCAGTTTCGGTGCCGCGTCGATGGCTTCGCCGAGGCCGATTTCATGGCTGATCAGCGACAACAGGGCAACGTCCAGATCGCTGGCCAGACGCGCCCATGCCTCGATGCGCCGCGCCTTCGGCTGGGTCACGCTGTTGATCCCGGCCAGGGTCACGCCGCGCAGAATGAACGGTGCCACCGAGGCCGGGAAATCCATGCCCTGGGCCAGGCCGCAAGCGGCGACCGTACCCTCGGCGCGCGTGCTGGCACAGGCATTGGCCAGGGTGTGGCTGCCCACCGAATCGATGACTGCCGCCCAGCGTTCCTTGGCCAGCGGTTTGCCCGGTTCGGAGAGCGTCGCGCGATCAATGATTTCAGTGGCGCCGAGCTGTTGCAGATAGTTGTGCTCGGATACCCGGCCGGTCGACGCGACGACCCGATAACCCAGGCGACTCAACAAGGCAATGGCGAAACTGCCGACGCCGCCATTGGCCCCGGTGACCAGCACCTCGCCCTGCGCGGGTGTCACGCCATTGCGCTCCAACGCCATGATGCACAGCATCGCCGTGTAGCCGGCGGTGCCGATGGCCATCGCTTGCGCCGCGGTGAACGCCTCGGGCAGCGGGATCAACCAGTCGCCGTTGAGCCGCGCCTTCTGCGCCAGACCGCCCCAATGCGTCTCGCCCACACCCCAGCCGTTGAGCAACACTTGATCGCCGACCTTGTAGTCAGGGTGCGAGCTGACTTCGACGGTGCCGGCCAGATCGATCCCCGGCACCATCGGAAACTTGCGCACCACCGGGCTGCTGCCGGTGATGGCCAGGCCATCCTTGAAGTTCAGCGTGCTATACGCAACCCGCACCGTGACATCGCCCTCGGGCAACTGCGCGTCGTTGATCTGCTGCAGGCTGGCGCGGTAACCATTGTCGTCTTTGTCGATCAGAATGCCGTTGAACATGACTGCCTCTCTGCGATGAATTTCAGCGTGTCGGGCCATTGAAATAACACAAAGCAACATTTTGCCCCACTCGACTTTCCGCCAATCGGCGAAACCGCCGGGTGAATCCAACGCGGGCGTCTATGCTTTTTCGACGGCCCGCCCAAGTCCCCCGAGCGGCCCTTGTCGATGGAGTTGACGATGTTGCGCACGCGCACCGTGTTTGCCTGGCTGATGCTCGGCGCTTTGCTTTTCAACGTTGCCTTGGCGGCACCCGCGGCGAAAACAGCCAGCCCTGGCGCCGATGAGCCGACCTGGCCGCAAGTGATCAGCAGCGGCAAGGCCAAACTCACCGTCTATCAGCCGCAGCTCGACAGCTGGGACGGCTATACCCTGCTGGGCCGCGCGGCGGTGGAGGCGACGGCGGCAGATGGCAAGGCGACCTACGGCATCGTCGAGTTCAGTGCCCACACCCTGGTCGACAAGGCGACGCGCTGGGTCGCGCTCGACCAGTATCAGATCATCAAGGCCGACTTCCCCGCCGACGCCCGCCAGGCCGATACCTGGCTGGCCACGCTGCGCCAGGATGCGGCCAAGCGCAAGAAAACCATTGCCCTCGATCAGCTCGAGGCCGCCGTCGGTGTTCTGGCGGCCGAACAGAAAGCCGAGACCGCGACACTGCAGAACACCCCGCCGACGATCATCAGCAGCGACGTTCCAGCCATCCTTGTCTACATCGATGGCGAGGCGGCCTATCGAGCGGTCGACGGCACCCCGCTGCAACGGGTGATCAATACCCGGCCCTTGCTGCTCAAGGATGCGCAGGGCAAGCACTATCTGCATGTGTTCGATGGCTGGATGGTCGCCGATCAGTTGGGTGGCCCCTATGCGCTCCTGCCCTCGCCGCCCGCCGACCTGGAGAAAGCCAGGCAGGCGGCAGTCCAGGGCCGCCAGGTGGATCTGCTCACCGGGCAAAGCGATCCGCAGGACAAGATCCCCCACCTGGCAAAACCGCCGCAGCCGAAAATTTTCATCGCGACCACACCCAGCGAACTGATCGTCACCGACGGGGCGCCGCAATGGCTGCCGATCCAGGACACCCAGTTGCTGTATGTCAGCAACACCACCGGGCACCTGTTCAAGCAGATCGGCGATCAGTACAGCTACGTGCTGATCTCGGGGCGCTGGTTTCGCGCCAGCGACATGAACGGGCCTTGGACGTTTGTCCCGGCGGATAAACTGCCGGCCGACTTCGCCAACATCCCCGATGACAGTCCGAAGGAAAACGTCAAAGCCTCGGTGGCAGGCACGCCCCAGGCCAAGGAAGCGGCGATTGCCGCCACCATCCCGCAGACGTCGGCCATCAACAAAAGCGCCGTGAAGATGAGCGCGCCGCAGTTCGACGGCGAGCCCCAGCTCAAAGCGATTGACGGCACACCGCTGCACTATGTGTTCAACAGTTCGACGCCGATCATTCGTGTCGATGACAGCCATTGGTATGCGGTGGAGAACGGCATCTGGTTCAGTGCCACAGCGGTCACCGGGCCGTGGACGGTGGCCGGCGCGGTGCCGGCAGTGATCTATTCGATTCCGCCAAGCTCACCGATGCATTACCTCACCTACGTCAAAGTCTACGAAACCAGGGGCGACACGGTGGTGGTCGGCTACACCCCCGGCTACCAGGGTTCGACGCTCGACCCGGCCACGGGCGTGGTGGTCTACGGCACCGGTTACCCGTATACGCCGTGGGTCGGCAGTGTCTGGTACGGACCGCCGCTGACGTACGGTTTTGGTGTCGCCATTCGCTACACCCCATGGACCGGCTGGACGTTCGGCTTCGGTTTCGGCTGGAGCTGGGGCGGCAGCACCGCCGCCCTGGGCTGGGGATGGGGCGCCTACCCCTGGTGGGGCAACTACGGCTGGGGTTATGCATGGGGGCCGCACTTGTATCCGGCCCCGCTGGCCTGGGGCGGCGCGGCCTACGGATACCGCGGCGGCGCGGTGGCGTGGGGCCCCGGCGGCTGGGCCGGCACCACCGGCAACCTCTACCGGCAATGGGGCGATCGCGCGACCGTCAGTCGCTATGGCGCAGGCTATAACGCCTGGACCGGCAACCGCTGGGCCGGCCAGGTGAGTTCCTCCTATAACTCGCGGACCGGCGTCGCCGCCGCGGGCCAGCGTGGCGCGGTGCACAACGTCTACACCGGCAACTACGCCGCCGGGCGCAGCGGCGAAGTGGTCGGGCCGAATGGTGGCGCGATTGCCGGCGGGCGAGTCACGGCGGGCAATGTGCGCAACGGCACACAGGTCACGGCCAATCGTGGCGCGGTCTATAACCCCAACACCGGCACCACCAGCCAATATGGCGGGATCCGTGGACGTAACAGCGGCGCCGCGCGGATCGGTGACAATGTGTACGCCGGGCATGACGGCAACGTCTACAAAAAGACCGACGCTGGCTGGCAGTCGATGGTCAAAGGTGGCGCCACTCACACGCCGGTCAACAACAATGCGCAACTGCAAAATCTCAATCGCGATTCTGCCGCACGCAACTTCGGCAATCAGCGATTGAACAACTTCCATCACTCGTCACAATTGATGAACCACTCTTTCGGCGGTGGAGGTGGCGGATTGCATCGGCGCTGAGCCGAAACCGCTCAGGCTACAAATCACGGCTGGCCGAGCAGGCACTTTTGCTGGTAAAAAAACCGCCTCCGGCGCCCCTGCCCCGTTTTGTCCTTCGGAGTCATTTCCATGAGCCAATGGCCAGATACCCGCATTCTCGACTTGCTTGGCATCGAATTGCCGATCATCCAGGGCCCGATGGCCGGTGCCACCGATTCGTCAATGGTGATCGCAGTGTGCAACGCTGGCGGCCTGGGATCGATGCCGGCGGCGATGCTCAGCATCGAGCAGCTGCGCGCAGAGCTGCAAACGATTCGCCAGGGCACCGCCAGGCCATTCAACGTCAACTTCTTCTGCCACCAGCCGCCCGCTGCCGATGAGCCGCGAGCGCGTGAGTGGAAAAATCTGCTGGAGCCTTACTACCGCGAGCTGGGTGTCGACTTCGACGCGCCGACACCGGTGTCGAACCGCGCGCCGTTCGATGCCGCGGCCTGTGAAGTGCTGGAAGAATTCCGCCCGGAAGTGGTGAGTTTCCATTTTGGTCTGCCGGAAAAATCCCTGCTCGATCGAGTGAAGGCCACCGGGGCGAAAATCCTCTCGTCGGCAACCACGGTCGATGAGGCGATCTGGCTGGAGCAGAACGGCTGCGACGCGATCATCGCCATGGGCTACGAAGCGGGCGGCCACCGCGGGATGTTTCTCAGTAGCGACCTTGATAGCCAGGTCGGCACCTTTGCCCTGGTGCCGCAAATCGTCGATGCCGTGAGTGTGCCGGTGATTGCCGCCGGCGCCATTGCCGATGCGCGCGGTGTCGCGGCGGCGTTCATGCTTGGCGCCGCGGCAGTGCAGGTCGGCACAGCGTACCTGTTTACCCCGCAGGCCAAGGTCAGCGCCTCGCACCACAAGGCCCTGCGCACGGCCAAGGAAAGCGAAACGGCGCTGACCAACCTGTTTACCGGGCGTCCGGCGCGCGGAATTCTCAATCGGGTGATGCGCGAGATCGGCCCGATGTCAGACAAGGCGCCGGCGTTTCCTCTGGCCGGCGGCGCATTGATGCCGTTGCGCGCCAAGAACGAAGCGCAGTTCAGCAACCTCTGGGCGGGCCAGGCCTTCACGCTCGGCAAAGAGTTGGACAGTGCCGAACTGACGCGCCAACTGGCCGAAGGTGCCCTGGCGAAACTGACTCGCAGCTGAGCGCCGGCGTGGTGGCAATTCACGGTTCTCGCCACGCTTCTGCGGCAACACATTCCGTTTAGCGGCATTTCGCTATATATTCCGATATATAGCGAATCACCCCTCGCATCGGCGCAGTCAAATCCAATAACAACTGCCCACTGCACTTGCCATCAACGGAGCTGTTACATGACCATTCGTGCCTCACGTTTTGCCCCTACCTGCCTGGCTTCCTTGCTGGCGGTGTTCGCCATCGGCGCGGTTCAGGCCGACGAAGTCCAGGTCGCGGTGGCTGCCAATTTCACGGCACCGATCCAGGCCATCGCCGCCGATTTCGAAAAAGACACCGGGCACAAACTGGTCGCCGCCTACGGCGCCACCGGGCAGTTCTACACCCAGATCAAAAACGGTGCACCGTTTGAAGTGTTCCTTTCGGCCGACGACACCACACCGGAAAAACTCGAGAAGGAAGGCGACACCGTCAAAGGCTCGCGCTTCACCTACGCCATCGGCACCCTGGCGCTGTGGTCGGCCAAGGAAGGTTACGTCGATGCCAAAGGCGACGTACTGAAGAAGAACGAGTACCAGCACTTGTCCATTGCCAACCCGAAAGCGGCGCCTTATGGCCTGGCCGCCACCCAGGTGCTGGAAAAACTGAATCTGACCCAAGCGACCCAAGCCAAGATCGTCGAAGGCCAGAACATCACCCAGGCCTACCAGTTTGTCTCCACCGGCAACGCCGAACTCGGTTTCGTCGCCCTCTCGCAAATCTACAAGGACGGCAAGGTCAGCAGCGGCTCGGCGTGGATCGTTCCAGCGAGCATGCACGACCCGATCAAGCAGGACGCGGTGATCCTCAACAAAGGCAAGGACAGCGCCGCCGCCAAGGCACTGGTCGAATACCTCAAAGGCCCGAAAGCCGCTGCGGTCATCAAGTCCTACGGTTACCAGCTCTAAATGGCGCTGACGAGTGCCGATTTCGCGGCGATCTGGCTGACCCTGAAACTGGCGTCGCTGACCACCGTGATCCTGTTGGTCGTCGGCACGCCGATTGCCTTGTGGTTGTCGCGTAGCCGCTCCTGGCTGCGCGGCCCCGTCGGCGCAATTGTCGCCCTGCCCCTGGTGCTACCACCGACCGTGATCGGGTTTTACCTGTTGCTGGCGCTGGGTCCGAACGGCTTTATCGGCCATTTCACCCAATGGCTGGGGCTCGGCACCCTGACGTTCAGCTTCACCGGACTGGTGATCGGTTCGGTGCTCTATTCCATGCCGTTCGTGGTGCAGCCATTGCAAAACGCTTTCTCCGCGATCGGCACACGCCCACTGGAAGTGGCCGCGACCCTGCGCGCCAATCCGTGGGACACTTTTTTCAGCGTGATCCTGCCGCTGGCGCGCCCCGGTTTCATTACGGCGGCGATCCTCGGCTTCGCCCATACCGTCGGCGAATTCGGCGTGGTGCTGATGATCGGCGGCAATATTCCCGACAAGACTCGCGTCGTTTCGGTGCAGATCTACGACCACGTCGAGGCCATGGAGTACGCCCAGGCCCATTGGCTGGCCGGGGCCATGCTGGTGTTTTCGTTCCTGGTGTTGCTGGCGCTGTATTCCAGCCGCAAGACCCGCGCAGGCTGGAGCTGATCGATGATTGATGCACGTCTGCAACTGGCGTACCCGGGCTTCAGCCTCGACGTCGATCTGCACCTGCCCGGCCGTGGCGTGACCGCGCTGTTCGGCCAGTCCGGCTCGGGCAAAACCACCTGCCTGCGCTGCATCGCCGGCCTGGAGCGGGCCGGGCAGGCGTTTATCCGCATCAACGACGAAGTCTGGCAGGACAGCGAAAATGGCATTTTCCTGGCTCCGCATAAACGCGCGCTTGGCTATGTGTTCCAGGAAGCCAGCCTGTTTGCGCATCTTTCGGTGCTGGCCAACCTGCAATTCGGCCTCAAGCGCATCACCAAGACCCAGCGCCGCGTGGACATGGCACAAGCCACGGAACTGCTGGGCATCGGCCATTTGCTCGAGCGTCACCCGCAGCATCTGTCCGGCGGCGAACGCCAGCGTGTCGGTATCGCCCGCGCACTGCTGACGAGCCCGAAACTGTTATTGATGGACGAACCGCTGGCCGCCCTCGACAGCCAGCGCAAAAGCGAAATCCTGCCGTACCTGCAACGTCTGCACGACGAGCTCGATATTCCGCTGTTGTACGTCAGCCACGCTCAGGATGAAGTCGCGCGCCTGGCCGATCATCTGGTGCTGCTGGAGGACGGCAAGGCGCTGGCCAGCGGGCCGATCGGCGAAACCCTGGCGCGTCTCGACCTGCCCTTGGCCATGGGTGACGATGCCGGCGTGGTGATTGAAGGCCACGTCAGCGCCTATGACGCCGACTATCAGTTGCTCACCCTGCAACTGCCGGACAGCCTGCTGAGTATCCGCGTGACCCATCAACCGATGGCCACGGGCCAGGCACTGCGCTGCAAAGTGCAGGCCCGGGATATCAGCCTGACCCTGCACAACAGTGAATCCAGCAGCATTCTCAACCGCCTGCCGGTGACCGTGGTCAGCGAGCAGGCAGCCGACAATGCCGCGCATGTGCTGATCCGCCTCGATGCCGCTGGCACCCCGCTGCTGGCGCGCATCACTCGCTACTCGCGAGACCAGTTGGGCGTGCACACGGGCCAGCAACTGTGGGCGCAGATCAAAGCGGTGGCGGTGCTGGCGTAAATCCGCGGGCACCACCGGCATGGCGTGCGGTCAATCGCTGTAACAGCCTGATTTGCCGCCAAGGAAAACTGCCATGCCCGATACCGCGCTGCTCGATGTGTTGCCTCCGGACCTGCATTACGTCGACGACACCCAGCCCGGGCTCTCCCGCAAGAAGCTGCGCGGCAAGTTCTGCTACTTCGATGCGGCAGGCCAGCGCGTCACCGATCCCGATGAAATCAAGCGCATCAATGCCCTCGCCGTACCACCGGCATACACCGACGTGTGGATCTGCGCCGACCCGCGCGGCCACCTGCAGGCGACCGGGCGCGACGCCCGCGGCCGCAAGCAATACCGTTATCACCCGCGCTGGCGCGAAGTGCGCGATGCCGACAAATACTCACGCCTGCGCGAATTCGGCATGGCCTTGCCCAAATTGCGCAAACAGCTGGAAGCCCTGTTGGCAGCGCCCGGCTTCAGCCGCGACAAAGTCATGGCCACGGTGATTACCCTGCTCGACGCCACGCTGATCCGCGTCGGCAACAGCCAGTACGCCCGGGACAATCGCTCCTATGGCTTGACGACCCTGCGCAGCCGCCATGTCGAGGTCAACGGCAGTGCGATTCTGTTCCAGTTTCGCGGCAAGAGTGGTGTCGAACACCAGATCACCGTCAAGGACCGACGCCTGGCGCGGATCATCAAGCGCTGCCTGGAAATCCCCGGGCAGAATCTGTTCCAGTACCTCGACGAAAACGGCGAGCGGCACACCGTCAGCTCGTCCGACGTGAATGCTTATCTACAGACCCTCACCGGCGCCGACTTCACCGCCAAGGACTACCGGACCTGGGCCGGCAGCGCCCTGGCCCTGGCAGTCCTGCGCGAGCTGCAATGGCAATCGGAAAGCGAAGCCAAGCGGCAT
This sequence comes from Pseudomonas sp. efr-133-TYG-5, assembly GCF_030209175.1. GTDB lineage: Bacteria > Pseudomonadota > Gammaproteobacteria > Pseudomonadales > Pseudomonadaceae > Aquipseudomonas. The sequence continues at coordinate 670,458 of NZ_JARVSM010000001.1, forward strand.
GTGGTGGAGATGGTCAAGGGCGTTGCCCGGACCTTGGGCAACACCCCGGCGGTGTGTCGCAAGTGCTACATCCATCCGGCCGTGGTCGAGCATTTCATGCTCGGCGCCCTCGCCGAGCTGCCCAAACCGCGTGTGCGCAAAGGCCTGCGCAAGGAAGAAGTGGCTCTGGCGCTGTTTCTCGAGCGCATGGCCGAGGTAGCCGCTGCGCCTTGAACCCGGCGCCGGTCTCGACTAGGCTAGCGACCTCTCCTTCCTTCAGGACGACCGCAGAAGTGAACAACTGAGCCTTCAAAAAACGTAATCGCGACACGCCTTCAAGGCGCTTGTCACCGTTCACGACATTTTTTGGAGGTGCCGATGACTCACGTCTCGCGTACGCCTGTGCTCGTCTCCCTGAACCAACTGGGTTTTCAGTTCGCCAACGGTCAGACGCTGTTCAATGATCTCAACCTGACCTTCGACCACACGCCCACCGCCATCGTCGGGCGCAACGGTATCGGCAAGAGCGTGCTGGCGCGCCTGATCGCCGGGCAATTGCACCCGACATCCGGGCGCATCCACTGCCCGGTGGACGTCGCCTATGTGGCGCAATCCCCGAGCCTCGCACCTGAGGAAAGCGTGGCCGAAACCATCGGCTGTGCGGCCGTTCTCCATGCATTGGAGCGGGTGAATCGCGGCAGCGCGTCGGTCGAAGATTTCGACATTATTGACGATCAGTGGGATCTGCCCGAGCGCCTGCGGCGCATGCTGGATGACGCCGGTCTGCCGGGCGTCGCGGTGACTGACCTGACTGAGCATCTGAGTGGCGGTCAACAGGCACGCGTTGCACTGATTGGCGCATTGCTGAGCCAGGCCCGGGTGCTGATTCTCGATGAACCCAGCAACCATCTGGATGCGCCCGGCCACCGCTGGCTGCTGAACGCGCTGGAGCGATGGCGTGGCGGGTTGATCGTGGTCAGTCATGACCGGTCATTGCTCGATCGCATGCAGCGCGTTATCGAACTGAGCGCGTCCGGCGCAAGCGATTTCACCGGCAATTATTCGGCGTTCCGCCAACAGCAACAGCGGCTTCAAGCGGCAGCGCAGGCGCGACTCGATCAGGCGCGAAGCGAGCGCCAACGCGAACGACAGCGAATGTGCCGCGAACACGACACCATCCAGCGCCATGCCGCGACTTCCAGGCGCAACGCCGACACCGCCAACATCGCCAGTTTCGAACGGGTGGCCATAAAAAGCGCTGCCAGGGACATCATGGGGCATGTCCGCCACGGCCATCAGGCGCGCAAAGCCGAGCTGGACGCACAGGTGCGTGACGCCTATGCCGAGGTGGTTCCCGAAACCGGCGTGCTGATCAATTTGCCTGGCAGCACGGTGCCGGCGACGCGGCAGGTGTGCACTTTGGTGGAGGCGGTTTTACCGTGGTTGCCGAGCGACGCGCCGACGAGCCGGCTCAGCCTCAACCTGTGCGGCCCCCTGCGCATCGCCGTCAGCGGCCCCAACGGGTGCGGCAAATCGACCTTGCTGAAACTGCTCGCACAGACGCTGGCACCGGCCGCCGGCGAATGCACGACGCACGTTCCGCTGGCCTTTCTCTATCAGCAACTGGCGCTGCTGGACGATCAGCGCTCGATCATCGAACAGCTGTTGGCGCAAGGTTCAGCTCTGAGCGAGGGCACCTTGCGCAGCCACCTCGCCCACCTGCAACTGGACGCTCGCCGCGCGACCCAGCCCTGCGCGGCGCTGAGCGGCGGTGAACGCCTCAAGGCTGCACTGGCCCTGGCCTTGTGGGGAAAAACCGCAGCGCAGTTATTGCTGCTCGACGAACCGACCAACCATCTGGACCTGGCATCGGTGGAAGCTTTCGAACAAGCCTTACAGACGTTTCCAGGGGCGATTGTCGCGGTTTCCCACGACCAGGCGTTCCTCCAGGCGTTGAACCCCAGCCATTACCTGCGTTGGCAGCCGAGCGGGTGGCAGTTGCAACCGACGAATTGACCTGTCTATTTTTTGCACGATTTGCCGGGGCTTCTATAGTTGATGTGGAACGATCAGCCGCGGTGACGCCATGGAAGACATATTCGTCGTGAAGCGCTGCAACAAGATCATCATCCACGGCCGTCGCGCCGGAGAAAGCCTGCATGAGCCAGCCGAGGCACTCGGTTGGTACCGCATCTGCGACACGCGAACCGGTGGCTTCATCGGCGACGGCTACGATCTCGAAGCAGACGCCCGACGTGAATGTCAGCGGCTCAACGCCGTCAGCTCGCGAGCACCGGCCCCGCAGTCGTCCGGCTGATACCTGTCACTTACGGGTCTATACTGAAACCAGCTGAAGGAGCAGCGCCCCAACGGCAGAGAGCTCGCGCTTGCGGGCTTTTTGCTGCCCCGCAGCGGTTTCATCAACGGAGGTGTCCCATGTCCGAAAAAGAGTCCATCACCACCCTCCTCACCTTGCTCGATGCACGGCAGGCGCGCCTCGCGGCGGCCTGCAAAGAGATCGCCGACTGGGTCGATCATCAGGGCGGCCATCCGACAGCCCTGCGTATCCGTGACCGGCTGAACGACATCGAAAAAGACACTCCGCTGATCCGCAGCACCTTGTCGACGCTCAAACCCATCGAGCGGCCACTGCCACGGTTCAGATGAGGATCCGATAGCCGGGTTCTACAAGCCGAACTGGCGGTTGAGCGACGACGCATCAGTTGCTCGCCGGCTGCCGGTTGGCCGGGTGTGCTTTCTCCGGAGGCAGAACCCCCTTGGTCGTGTGGGGTCAAAACTGTACACGTCACCAAGGAGATCTTTGATGGTCATTCATTTCAAAGTCGACGGACACCTGGCTTGCGGCCACAAGGGCAGCAACCTTTCCTCCAGCAGCGAACTCAACCGCGTGAAGTGCCGCAGCTGCCGTAACACCGAAGCCTACAAAACCGCCCGTAAAGACCAGCGCAATGCCTCCCGCCGGGCAGCCCGTCGGCCAGGTAGCGCATCTCATGCCGGCGATTGGCGCTCGGAATGGATCGAACGCCTGAGCGCGATGACCGGTCTGCAACGTTTGCCGCGCGGTTTCGCCGGGCAGACTTTTGTCTAGACAAAAAAATGGGCCGATCTGATCGGCCCATTGTTTTTTAGTTGTTACCCTGAAGTTTCTTCACTTTCTCCAGCGCCCGGTTGGTCAGGTCGATGCACTTCTGTTTATTACCGTCTTTCTGCGCCTTCTCTGCGTCTTTGCGGTCTTGTTGGATATCACCCAGTGCGGGTTGACCCAAAACCGGGGTCTGGCGCAAGTCATGCAGTTTCTGCAGGTTCACAGTGCACAAGTCGTCTGCGGCGAACAACGGTGCCGCCACCACAAAAGCGGCGATAAACAGTACGAATCGCTTCATGAGAAACTCCACCTGTGTGTACTTGGGAGTTTCACTATAGTTGCAGAAATCAAACCGCGTCAGGAATCACCGGGTGCCGGTTACAGGGAAAAAACCAACGTGCCAACCGACCAGCAGGACCGTTTTGCGCTGAAAGCGCTGATCGAAAAATACCTGGAGGGCAAAGCTCCTGATTACCAGCGCCTGCTCGAAATCGTTGAACAGCCATCACGGCAGATCCCGATCAGAGGCGTGCTTGAAGCCATTCGATGCCTCAACAGCGTGCAGTTCAGCCAACAGGAGCTTCGGCTGATCGACGATCCTCTGTACAGGTACGGCTGACGGTCATGCTCTGCCGATCACCGGCGGGGCAATCCAATAGGTTAAAGGTTGCAGCTGTACTGGTATTCGATGGGAAAAAACAGTGTATCGACCACCAAGGAAAACGGCGCATCGATCAGTAAAAAAGGCAACAGCTTGCCTTTCGAAGTCCCCAACAGCCACCAGTCAAACCGCACACCAATGTAAGGGCAGCGGTGCTTGTCGTAATCCATCCGCATCGCGGTGGCCATGCAGCCACTCAGACAGATAACCAAAGCCAGCAAAATCGCGCTTCGAAACAAGTAATGTCCTTATTAAATTTACTCTCCCGCCCTTCGCATAGTGATGACTGGAGCAGCAATTCTTCCCGATTAGAAAATACTTTACATTATTTTTTATTCGTAAGCTTTTGATAAATATAAAAATAGCCGGAGTCCATTACGAACATGGAGTAACTTCGAATTCAAGCCAACCGGGCTCCCACGGCAATCAATCGAGGACGTCGTGGAGCGGAAGCTCGCCCACAGTAGACCCGGGAAAACACCTGCCCGACTCAGAGCCTGTCATTGGATCAACTCAAAATGAGAGAGGCGGTAGCGAATCACAAGCTGCCGATCAAATCCAAGGCTGAGGGAACGGGGTGACTACCTGCTCCGATCACTTCCTCTCTCCAAATCCGCGACCAAGAAAGCAGCAAATGGTAATCTTGGCGCCGATCCTCCCCCTTGTCGGAAATGTACATGACGACCGAAAGAATTGTTTTTGCCAACATCCTTCGAGGTGTCGGCGCGATAGCCGTGCTGGTATCCCATTACATCGGCATTTTTTGGGTAATGCATCCAGGCATTTCCGACCTCATGAAAGTACCGGCCATATCCAACTTTCCAAGTTTAGAATTCCCACTATCCATACTATCGGAATACTGCATAGTTTTCGGACAATTCGGCGTAGGTGTATTCTTTATAGTAAGCGGACTTGTAATTCCATTCTCCCTGAGAAGCGACACAAAACTTGGCTTTTTATATCGCCGCGCTATACGCATCTACCCCGTTTACATCGCCGGGTTCTGCATCGTAATGCTTTCACTTTACTTTCTCTCACTTTATGTGCACAGACCTTTCTTGTTTCCAGTTAAGGACATGCTCGCACACTTTGGCGTAATCACTCGGGCCCCGCTAGGGGTAACTCGAATAGACGGAATCAGCTGGACATTGGAAGTAGAGATCTATTTCTATCTAGTTATGTGCGTATTGGGCACCACAATTTTAAATTTTGACATTAAAAAATACATCGTAGCAGCCTTAGCGATTGCCGCCGCCTCAACCGTCACGCTCAAGACTCAGGGCTACCTCGTTGGCGTCCAGGTTGCCGCAGGGTTGTTGCTCCTGTTAGGAACCGCCTATTTCTCCCTGCTGAACAAAAAAATAACTAAAAACGAATTCTGGACTCTCCAGATGACAGTATTTGCATTAATCCTGATCCTCCTATTGGGAGTAGCAGAGCCAGCAAACTATATAAACCAATGGACCATTGGCTACATTCTCGCGATGGCAGTATTTTATATCTGCTTCATTTTTCGAAACAGCATCAAAGAAAACAGATTACTCTCCCATTTCTCCGACATCAGTTACCCACTCTATGTAGTTCACGCATTATTTGGCTACGCCATCATGTATGTTCTAGTGGATTGTGGATTCGGACCATACTCCTCGATAGTGACAGCAACAGTTTGCGCCTACCTGGCAGCACTTCTTATACACGCTTTTGTTGAGAGGCCCTCTATGATATGGATCAAACGGAGTCGGGTCAGGAGTAAAGTACTGCAAAACGCTTAGATCGTTACGTGAGCACGCCATTCGTCATACTCGCAGGCGAGTTTTTGATTGTTGGTAAACCTGCTATTAGGCCACCACCTCCATGTAACTTCGATAACTGAGCCGGCCTACACCCGGCTCAGTGAGGACATGATTGCACGCAGAATGCACCGTCCATCACTGCCACGAGCTAACACTAAACCCGATGAAGCATCATGACCCTGTTCACTTCATCTTTGACGGCCACGATCGTCATGCTGACCATGGTTTTGGTGGGAGCCTATTCGATGAAGGAGCCGTTCTGAGCACTGGTGTCTGGCTGGCTGTCGTCTTCTACTGCAGCTGCAGGGCTGGCGGCCGTTGGCGCCATGGCCAACCTGATTGGTGGCGGACTGATGGTTAACACTTACGGTGCGATTCATGATGCAACCGGCAGCTATGCATTGGCGCTATTGCCGCTGGCAATGCTCTGCACATTGGCCGGCGTCATGGTTCTGGTGCTCGGTCGCAAGCGTCAGCGCGAACAGGGTGAACTGGCAGTCAGCGTCAAATAGAGGCTGCCTTACCTGAAGACGATGCCCATTTCCCCTTGGTGGAACATGGGCATCGTTGTATTCGCACAGCAAAAAGAGAACTCATCCTGGTTCGTCTCGACGCGGTCTCTTACAAGCGGGAGGGAAACTGGCTGCCCTCACCTCCATGAGGGTAATGGCCAAAATGCCCTGCAGCCAAGGTGACTCAGGCGCAAGGCTGACGCCCTCGACCGACATGGCACGGACGGTGATCGATCACATGGGGCTGCCCTGCTGGATCTACTCACGGCCTGGGTACCGCAAGAGCAAACGCACTTTGATGCTCTGCGACAATCCCGTCTCACTTTACGGCTTCTAACTCGTTGCCAGCGGGGGTCCCGTTTGCGGGCTTGAAGCCAAGGCTGCGCATCAGCTCACGGGCAGTCTCGAAAAAGGTCGTCCTTAATGCTGTCGGCGGCCTCTTCCGTCAATCGACTCGCAGGCCCGGAAATGACCAGCGCGCCCATCAACTCTTGCTGAGCGCCATGAATTGGCAGTGCAATGGAAGCGGCATGGGGATCCGTTGCGCCGCGCGAGTAGTAGGGTTTTTCCAGCGCGATGCCTACCGGGAACGGTGCACGCAACGCCTGAGCGCCTGCCGCTTCGTCCATCGGACGCATATCACCTGGTTGCAGGTTGAGTCGCAGGCGATGTGAGGAGCTCACCCGGTATTAGCACATCCGATAGGCGCCGTGGCGAACGTAAAATGATGCAGTTTCCCCGGACTGTTCAGAAAGATATTGAAGCCTCGGCATCACATGACGCTCAAGATCCAGGGCTTCCTGGTAAACAGCATCAAGCCTCATGACTTCGCTGGCCAACTGGTAACGGCCATCGGCCATCGGCCATCCGGTTGATCAACCCATGATTTTCCAGCGAAACCACCAAGCGCATGACCGTGCTTTTAATCAGCCCGGTACGCTCAACCAGTTCCACCAGGCTCAATGCCGTATCGCCAACCTGGAAAGCCGTGAGCACGGTCAAGACCGGTCAGCCGAAGCCACACCATTTACCGCTGGACGCGGCCGCGCATTTGCAATCAGAAAAAGACCTCATCTGTTGGGCCCGTTATACAAATCATTGTCAGGCCGGAAATTTGATTATCCGCCAAGGGCGGTGTCCTCGCCATCGTTGTGGCGATCAACTCATTCCAGGCAACTTGAACAGACCCCGCGATGCACTCCGGGCAATCGACAAGAACGAAGGGTTCATTTGGCAGTACTCCCCGCAACGCACTACGGATACCGGGAGACGCGAATTCGCCGACCGGGTTTCGATTGCGCTGGGCACACTCGACACGCCCTTCATGCCTCAAAAGCAAAAACACAGTTATGCCGACTTCGCCGTCCACCGCAACACCTGCCCTCTGGCCGACTGATTGCTATTGACCAATAGTTGCCGCGCATTAACGGATATACAGGATCAGCAAAAGGAACTAGCCTCGCATTGAAACGTCTGTTTGAATTGCGGAGCAACGCCTGTCAACAAAAAGCCAAGGGCGCAGGCTGATAACAACACAAAAATGGAGTGCGCGATGCGCAGGACTGACCAACTTTTTTCCTACTGGTGGAATACATCGGGGCCGTGGGTAGAAGAACCCAATGTACGCAGGAGCGGCACAAGCGGTGTGCAGCGGGTGATGCATAACGGTGCGACCGTCTACGTTAAGCGCCAGACGGGGCATTTGTTTCGCAGCCTGAGATATCCTCTGGGACGACCCACCACTTTGCGCGAAGGTCGCGCGCTGACAAAGTTACTCCAGCTTGGCGTCAACGCCCCTCAACCGGTCTTCTACGGCGCGCAAAAAATCAAAGGGGTCTGGCACGGCATTCTGGTCACCAAGGATCTAAACGGGTTCCAGGATTTGGAATCATGGTACAGCCAAGGTGCAAAAAACCTCTTCACTCCAACGCAGCTCGACAATGTACTTGAACGACTTGCTTCGTTAATGGCACGAATGCATCTCGGCCGCTGGCAACATGGCTGCATGCGCTCCAAACACATTTTCATCAAAGTTAATCATTCGTCGAGCGGTCCCGAGTTCGATCTTGCGCTGCTCGATCTCGAGAAATCCCACGGGCGCGTAAGCTTATTGCGGGCAGCGCGGCACGACATTCTGCAACTCAGGCGCCATTCCAATTGGAGCGAACCGGAGTGGCAGCATTTTCTTCATCATTATGAAAAGCATCTGGGCCGACAGATAATCACGCAGGGGCGCACTTGACAGTCCAAGTCTATTAATCGCGAGTCAAATCAGCGATTAGGCGCAATCGAGTGGCGACATCATGCATACCGAAGATCAACTTGGGCATACGACCAAGCAGTACATTCGGAATCGGAAAGGCAAGAAAGTGATGCCAACAAAGCCAGTTGCAGCTCGTCGCTAAAATTACGAACCGGAAACAAACAAGGGTTTGCATCGGCTTTCGCCCGCAAACCCTTGATTTTAGATGGTGCCCGAAGCCGGAATCGAACCGGCACGCCCTTACGAGCGGGGGATTTTAAGTCCCATGCGTCTACCAGTTTCGCCATTCGGGCGGTAGCGCGGTGTTGCTGAACCTGTTGCCCATTCGCGATCCTGACAGGATTGGCGCTTGAGCGACAGAGGGGGAAATATATACATCACTTCCCGGTGAAGCAAGTTGGCAACGGCGTTTTCAAGACTAAATCTTTTGCCGTGCTGTAAATAAAAAAGCTCCGTAAATCATGGATCTACGGAGCTTGTTTATAGTGGAGGCCGAGGTCGGAATCGAACCGGCGTAGGTGGATTTGCAATCCACTGCATAACCATTTTGCTACTCGGCCTCAAAACATTCGCTGTCAGTAGCACAACAACAAACGCGTACAAATTGGAGCGGGAAACGAGACTCGAACTCGCGACCCCGACCTTGGCAAGGTCGTGCTCTACCAACTGAGCTATTCCCGCTTGGTGTGGCGCATTCTATAGATTCCAGAAGCCCCGTCAACCCTTTGATTCAAAAAAGTTTTATTTCTTTTCTACATCGGTCTTCAGATGAGGCCAGGCAGCGCGAAGGTACTGGACCATCGACCACAAAGTCAGGCCTGCGGAAACCATCAGCAGCGCATAGCCGACAAAAACCCAGAACGTGAAGTCTTTGGGATTGCCCAGCAGAATCACCAGCGCGAGCATCTGCGCGGCAGTTTTCCACTTGCCCAGGTTCGACACGGCGACATGGGCACGCGCACCCAGCTCTGCCATCCACTCACGCAATGCGGAAACAACGATCTCGCGCCCGATGATCACAGCGGCCGGCAGCGTCAGCCACAGGTTGCCGTGCTCTTGTACCAACAGGACCAATGCCACGGCGACCATCAATTTGTCGGCAACCGGATCGAGAAACGCACCAAACGGCGTACTTTGCTCCAGACGGCGCGCCAGATAGCCATCCAGCCAGTCGGTTGCCGCAGCGAAGGCGAAGACCGAGCTTGAAGCCAGGTAACTCCATTGGTAAGGCAGGTAAAACAGCAATATGAAAATCGGGATGAGCAGGACGCGGAGAACGGTAATCAGATTAGGGATATTCATCGGCACAACTGGCTACGAGGTGAATGGGCATTCTACTCACTATGCAGGTTTGCATAAATCGACTCTGCTAGCTTTTTGCTGATCCCCGGTGCTTTGGCGATCTCTTCGATGCTTGCACGAGACAGCTCCTGCAATCCACCAAAATGTTTCAACAAGTCCCGGCGGCGGGTAGGCCCTACCCCGGCGACGCCTTCCAGCGTCGAGGTGCGCCGGGTTTTGCCACGCCGCGCTCGGTGCCCGGTAATGGCGAAACGGTGCGCCTCGTCGCGAATCTGCTGGATCAGGTGCAGCGCCGGGGAATCGCCGCGCAAAGTGAACTCGTGCGCCGCATCATTCAGATACAACGTTTCGAAGCCAGCCTTGCGCGTCGCCCCTTTGGCGACACCGAGCAGGATCAGATCCGGCACCGCCAGCTCATTGAGAACGTCACGAGCCATCGACAGCTGCCCCTTGCCACCGTCCACCAGCAAAATGTCCGGCAACTTGCCCTCGCCGTCCTTCAGTTTGCTGAAGCGACGCGTCAACGCCTGGTGCATTGCCGCGTAGTCATCGCCCGCAGTGACACCCTCGATGTTGTAGCGCCGGTAATCGGATTTGATCGGCCCTTCGGGACCGAACACCACGCAGGAAGCCACCGTGGCCTCGCCGCTGGAGTGACTGATGTCGTAGCACTCGAGACGCTGGGGCGGCTCGTCCAGGTTCAGCACTTCAGCCAATGCGTCGAAACGTGCGGCGACATGCTGTCGGTTGGCCAGCCTCGCGCCCAGGGCCTGCTCGGCATTGGTCACCGCCAACTGCTGCCAGCGGGCGCGAGTGCCACGCACTCGATGACTGATGCTCAGTTCGCGCCCGCGCAGCTCCTGGATGGCTTCGATCAGCGTCGGGAAATCTTCGTGGACCACATTGACGATCAGCTCGCTGGGCAAATCGCGCTCGGGGCTGCTGATGAAATACTGGCCGAGAAACGCAGCCATGACCTCGCCGACATCTTCCTCGATGCCGACCTGCGGGAAGAAATTCTTGCTGCCCAGTACCCGACCACCGCGCACGCTGATCAGATGGACGCAGGCGCCGCCCGGGTTGACGAACGCGGCGATGACATCGATATCGCCCGTCCCGCCTTCCATGCTCTGCTGGTCCTGGACGCGACGCAGCAAGGCGATCTGGTCGCGCAGCTCAGCGGCACGCTCGAATTCGAGATTGATCGCCGCCTCTTCCATCGCCGTGGACAGCTCGTTGGTCAACGCGTGGCTGCGCCCTTCGAGGAACATCACCGAGTGACGTACGTCCTCGGCATAGACCTGCGGCTCGACCAGACCGACGCAGGGCGCCTTGCAGCGTTTGATCTGGTATTGCAGGCACGGGCGGGTGCGATTCTTGTAATAGCTGTCCTCGCACTGGCGGACGAAAAACGTCTTCTGCAACAGGCTGAGGCTTTCGCGGATCGCTCCCGCACTTGGATACGGCCCGAAGTATTTGCCCTTGGCCTTCTTGGCGCCGCGATGGATGCTCAGGCGCGGGAATTGTCCGTCAGACAGAAACACGTAGGGGTACGACTTGTCGTCGCGCAACAGTATGTTGTACGGCGGCCGCCACTCCTTGATCAGCGTCTGCTCAAGCAGCAGCGCTTCGGTTTCGTTGGCGGTGATGGTCGTTTCGACCTGAGCAATACGCCCGACCAGGGCAGCGGTTTTCGGCGCCAGACCGGTCTTGCGAAAGTAGCTGGCCAGACGCTTCTTGAGGTTCTTGGCCTTGCCGACGTAGAGCAGGCGTGCATCGCTGTCGAACATGCGATAAACGCCGGGGCGCCCACTGACGGTCGACAGAAAGGCGCCGGAATCGAAGGGTTCAGTCATGATCAGAGACTGGCATCAACCATGCCGTGGCGAACCGCCAGGAGCGTCAACTCGACATCGCTGCTGATCGAGAGCTTCTCGAAAATGCGATAACGGTAGGTATTGACGGTTTTTGGCGACAGGCACAATTTGTCGGAAATGATCTGCACCTTCTGACAGCCGACAATCATCAACGCAATCTGGATCTCGCGCTCGGACAGGGCATCGAACGGCGAATCGTTGGTGGGCTGAAACGACTTGATCGCCAGTTGCTGGGCGATCTGCGGGCTGATGTAGCGTTGCCCCGCGAACACCAGGCGAATGGCCTGGACCATTTCCGGCAGCCCGGCGCCCTTGGTCAGATAACCGGCGGCCCCCGCCTGCAACAAACGTGTAGGAAACGGATCTTCCTCGCACACGGTTACTGCAACAACCTTGATGTCGGGATGGCTGCGCAACAGTTTGCGCGTGGCTTCGAGGCCGCCGATGCCAGGCATCTTGACGTCCATCAGCACTACGTCGGGCTTCAGTTCCCGAGCCTTGATCAGGGACTCTTCCCCGGACTCGGCCTGCCCGACCACTTGCAGGCCATCGATATCGGCCAGCATTCGTGTAATGCCTGTACGAACGAGATCATGGTCGTCGACCACTAGCACCCTAATCAAGCAGACACCTCGCGATATGGTCTTATTGGGATGCCCGACACCTTAGCAAAAAGAGCCGAACAGACCTAGCGGCAAGCCGCATATAAAAAGTTTCAATTCATCAGCCAGGGCTTGCCGGCCGTGGGTTTCAGAGCACAACTGTACTGAAATCGAGCTGCATGCGCAGGAAACACTCATCCTCGCCCTGCACCTGTAATCCCTTTCGCAGATACAGCTGTTGCGCCGGATTGTTTTTGAACACCGTCAGGCGCAAGGCCGGTCGGCGTTCCTGACGTGCCATGGCCATGACCTGGTCGATCGCCCACGCCCCTGCCCCCTGGCGCTGGAAACGTTCGGCGACTTGCAACTCGCGGATATACAGCGCTCGTGCGTCGCGACTGAGGCTGAAAAAACCCACCGACTGGTCATCACGGACAATCAGCCAATTGTCACGCCCCGCCCAGGCAACGTCGAACGCCTCATCCTGCCAGAGCAAATCGTAGTGGATGTAATAGCGCAACATGTTCTGGCACGCGAGTTCGCGGGCGAATGGCAGATCAGCCGACGTCGCCTGGCGCAGTTGGAATGTCATGCAAGTCTCCCCGCTCATCATCACCGGCCGCGAACCTGTCATTAACGACATGGTTCATCCTTGGCCAAGGGAGTAAAACGCAGAGTGTGTCACAAACTCGGCCCTGTTCGAGCGATAGCGCGCGTCTTGCGCATTCGATAGCAATTTCTGATTGCTGACGCGCAGCCGCCTCTAGTAAGCTCGGCGCAACTCATCGGAGACAGACCATGTTCAACGCCCTATCACAGCCTCGTACCGCCAGCGCCCTGCGCTCGGTTTCGGCTGCCCGGGCGACTGACGTCTGCGCTCCGGTCAGCTTTTATTTTGGGTATTGGTTTAGCCACTGGCGCGCCTGATACCCACACGGCGCCCATGAAAAACGGGTCGCCCACCAGAGAATTCTCAACCCCCGGTCGGCCTCCCCGACTGGGGGTTTTGTTTTTTCAGCGCCACACTTTTTCAGCATCACACCAGACACTTTGAGGAATCACGACATGAACTACGCCACTTATTACCGTTACGACAGCTTCAGCGCCTGGCGATTTACCAGCCTCCGCTCGGGACAGCCTGCCGCCTCCGATCGGTCACCCAAAGGTGGCAAACACACCCATGTAGCCAATACGGCCCACTGTCGAACACCCCAGTAGGGCCGAGCGAGCGGGAAGCACCCGCCGCCAGCCCAGGAAGCCCAATCATGAATTCGTCCGTTTCTGCTCTGCCGCTGTCCACCCTCAATCCTGCCAACGAAGCACTGACCTTGCGTCTGCCCAGCTCGTTGCAACTCAAACAGCAATTGCCCCTGAGCAATGCATTGGCCCAGCAAATCGCCGCCCACCGCCAGGCCGTGCGTGCGATCCTCAACGGTGAAGACCAGCGCATGCTGGTGATCGTCGGCCCTTGCTCGATCCACGATCCGCACTCCGCCCTTGAATACGCCGGCAAGCTTGCCCGCCTGGCCACTGATGTCAGCGATCAAATGCTCCTGGTGATGCGTGCCTACGTAGAGAAACCGCGCACCACGGTCGGCTGGAAAGGCCTCGCCTACGACCCGCATCTGGACGGCAGCGATGACATGGCCGGTGGCCTGACCCTGTCCCGCGAATTGATGCTGGAAATGATCCGCATCGGCCTGCCCGTTGCCACCGAACTGCTGCAACCCATGGCCGCCGGTTACTTCGACGATCTGCTCAGTTGGGTCGCCATTGGCGCCCGTACCACCGAGTCGCAGATCCACCGTGAAATGGCCAGTGGCCTGGGCATGCCGGTCGGCTTCAAGAATGGCACCGACGGTGGCGTGGCGATCGCGGTGGATGCGATGCGCTCGGCCTCACACCCACACCGGCACTTCGGCGTGGACAGTCAAGGTCACCCGGCAATCATCCAGACCCCTGGCAACCCGGACACGCACCTGGTACTGCGCGGTGGCCACCAGGGACCGAACTACGACCACGCCAGCGTGGCCCGTATCGACAGCGAGCTCAAGCGCCTGAAGATCCCGAGCCGGATCATGGTCGATTGCAGTCACGCCAACAGCGGCAAAGACCCACTGCGACAACCGGCGGTGTTCAATGACGTGCTCCAACAACGCCTGCGAGGCGACCGCTCGCTGATCGGCATGATGCTGGAATCACACCTGTTCGAAGGCTGCCAGCCATTGAGTCCGGCACTGCGCTACGGGGTATCGGTGACCGACGGCTGCCTCGGCTTCGATGCCACCGAGCGTCTGTTGCAGGAAGCTGCCGTACGCTTGCGCCAGTCCTTGCAAGCCTGAGCGCAATGACGTCCTTCCGGTTCGCCTCGTCGACCGGAAGGGCGCAACCGTCGCGGCTCGCTACGCTTCGACGCGTACCGTGGTCACCGCCGACGCCTGACTGACATCGTCCAGATGCTCGACCGAGTAGGCGACACGCACGGTCGAGCCTGCATGCTCACGCCAGAACTTGTGGGGCACGATAAACACCAGCGGCTGCCCCGCCATGTCCCGACTGATCTCCCGGTCATCAGCATGGCTGAAGAAATCGCCGTCACACTTGAGGTACACCAACTCGCCTTCCTGCACCTGGGCATTACCGATGACCACGGTAATGCCATCCAGGGAGTCGTCCACCTGCACCACGCCATCTTCGGACTCGAGGACATCAGGCGCATCCAGAATCCCCCGATTCAGCGCAGCGAAGACAATCTGCACCGGTTCGGATTCTCGCGTCGTGCCGCATCTCTGCCGCACCTGATAACGCACCGTGGCTTTGTCGCCGAGAACCGCTGCCACGCTTTGCGGTGCAATCCAGAACGAAAACGCCTCGCCGACGATAAACGCCTCGACCCGCAAACTATCGCTGTACGTCAGCGCAGCGCCCTCCGTTTGCCAGCACAGCAGGACCCGGTCGCCAACCGCCATGCGCGCGTAAGGCTGAACGGTGATGCAGATTCCCTGCGCGACCCGATCAGGGTCCAGCACCGCGCCCACCGACTCTTCAATGTGCGGCGCCAGCAGCCGCGGCGGCGCATCGCCGACTGTCAGTTGCAGGCGGTCGGAGCACAATGGCGCAGACCGGGCGGCACTGACCAGGGTCCAATACACTTCCAGCGAACCGCCATCCAGTGCGGCGATGTGCATGCCCTTGACCACGAAGACCACTTCCCTGCCTACCTGGCTCTCACTGACGAAGCGGACGATTTCGTGCTGGTAGGCATAACCCTCAAGATCCAGCCCATCCCACCTAAGAATCAGTTTGTCGCCGCAGGCCATGCCGGGATAAGGCGCAACACGGACAATCCCTCGCGGCAACGCCGGATCGAGCACCGCACCGTCGACCGAGTCGAGCATGGGCGGCTGTAGCCTGCCGCTTGCGCTGGAATGCAGGTCGTAGCAGATCTCCAGCGAATGCTCGTCGACCTTGAGGCGCAGCTGACCTCCGTCCGCCAGGTGGATGTCATGGTTCGCGCGTTGCGACAACGGCGTTGCGCGGTGTACTTCCTGAGTCGTCATTTGCATTTCCATTCCCTGGATAAGGCGCTGTCGTCAATGACGGCGCCGACAACCTGAATTGAACGCCAATCAGCAAGGATCCGCTGTCAGCACAATGCATTGCGCTCCACTGGCAATCTGGATGGAGAAAGTAGGCAAGCGAGCGGAAACGCCTTGGACGGTTGGAAAAGATGTCCAAATATTCCGACCCGGATTTCAGAAAGATCCGAAGAATCGTACAGGTGCTAGTCCACTTTCCCGCAACGACTGAGGCGGCTTCGTACGTCTGCAGCGAGGTGAGTGTTTTAGAGTGGCCCGCAGATTTCACCGCCAAACTTCTGCGAAAAAGGTAAGAACATGCAACGGAATGCTTCCACCCGTTACCCCATCCTGCTGGTGCACGGCCTGTTCGGCTTCGAGCGCATTGGCCCGTTCGAGCTGTTCCACGATGTCAAGCAGGCACTGAAAGCGGCAGGCAACCGCGTATTCGTCGCGCACCTGTCAGCCACCCATGACAATGAAGTCCGCGGCGAGCAATTGCTGGCGCAGATCGACTGCGTGCTGCGTGGCACAGGCGCCAGCAAAGTCAACCTGATCGGCCACAGCCAGGGCGCACTCACCGCACGCTATGCAGCAGCGGTTGCACCGAAGAGCGTCGCTTCGGTGACCTCGGTCAGCGGACCGAACCACGGTTCGGAACTGGCCGACTTCCTGCGCAAGGCGCTGGTCCCCGGGCGCCTGCCGGAAAACGTCGCGCAGGGTGTCGCCACCCTGTTTGCCGACTTTCTGTCTCTGCTCAGCGGCAACGCGGCCCTGCCACAGAGTGCGCTGGCCGCGCTGAATGCGCTGACCACCGAGGGCGTCGGCAACTTCAACGACAAATACCCGCAAGGGCTGCCCTCGACCTGGGGCGGGCACGGCACCGAACTGGTCAACGGCATCCGCTACTTCTCCTGGAGCGGCGTACTGCCCGCAACTGGCGCAAACGCGATCGATTCGCTGCAAGGCATCTCCCGCGCGCTGGCGGAGTACTTCATTACCGAACCGGCACAGAACGACGGTTTCGTCGGCCGCTTCAGTTCCCACCTGGGCACAGTGATCCGCTCCGACTACCCGCTCGACCATCTGGCCAGCCTGCGCCGCACCGCTGGTCAGCGCATGACCTCCTTCGACCCCATCGAACTGTATGTTGAGCATGCCGCGCGCCTGCGTGCCAAGCGTCTGTAGCGCGCAGGCCGTGAGCGGTGCAATGGAACTTTGCCGAGAAATCGGCCACTGAATCCGGTAGGCTCCGCACTTTACTGAAATTGATTGGAGAGTTTTCCCATGGCTAAAGCCACTGCCCGCCACATCCTGGTTTCCAGCGAAGACAAGTGCAACGAACTCAAGGCTCAGATCGAAGCCGGTGCCGATTTCGCCGAAGTGGCCAAGGCCAACTCCACCTGCCCGTCCAGCCGTCAGGGCGGTGACCTGGGTTCGTTCGGTCCTGGCCAGATGGTCAAGGAATTCGACACCGTGGTGTTCAGCGCGCCGATCAACGTCGTGCAAGGCCCGGTGAAGACCCAGTTCGGCTACCACCTGCTGGAAGTCACCAGCCGTCAGGACTGATTCGTCCACCGACGCGCTGCACAACGGCCCACCCCTTGGTGGGCCGTTGTGTTTTGCAAACATGATTCGACTGGCGAGCGACGCGCCGCTCGCGTACAAATTGCGCTTATCGATCACCCGGCGCTAAGGCTGACAATGCGACTGGCTTTCTCCACATTGATGTTCACTGCCGTGGCCCTGTTATTGGCTGCCAGCGCCGTGAACGCTGCTCCCCAGCATGCGCTGACCGTTTATGGCGAAGCGCCGAAATACCCGGCCAGCTTCAGCCACTTCGCCTACACCAACCCGCAGGCACCGAAAGGCGGAACCATGCGCCGTTCGGCCATCGAAATCGGCCACTTCGACCATTTGCTGCCGTATATCGACAAGGGCATCGGCGTCACCCAGATCGACGGCATGCTGTATTCGCCGCTGGCCCAACGCTCGATGGACGAGCCCTACACCGTCTACGGCCTGGTGGCGGAGAAAATGGAACGTGCGGATGACGGCCTGTCCCTGCGTTTCTTTATCAATCCAAAGGCGCGCTTCGCTGACGGCAAGCCGATCACCGCCGAAGACGTGCGCTACACCTACGACTTGCTGATGACCCAGGGCAGCCTGCGTTACCGCACCCAGTTCGCCGACGTCAAAGGCGTCGAAGTGGAAGCGCCGCTGATCGTGCGTTTCGACTTCAAGAGCAACGAAAACCGCACCCTGCCGCTGGATATCGCCACCCTGCCGGTGTTTCCCGAGCATTGGTGGAAAACCCGCGACTTCGCCGGCGGTGGCGGTTACGAGCCACCGCTTGGCAGCGGGCCGTACCGGGTCGGCAAGGTCGACTCCGGACGCAGCATCACCTTCGAGCGCAATCCCGACTGGTGGGGCAAGGACCTCCCGGTCAGCCGCGGCCTGTACAACTTCGACCACTTCAGTATCGAATACTTCGGCGACACCGACGTCGCCCGCCAGGTCCTGCGTGGCGGCGCCTACGATTACAATCGCGAGTTTTCCGCCACTGGCTATTCGATTGGCTACGACAGCCCGGCGCTGAGCGACGGCCGCCTGCAAAAGGCCCACCTGGCCACCGAAGCGCCGCAGTCGGCCCAGGGCTTCGTGTTCAATTTGCAGAAACCGATGTTCCAGGATCGCCGGGTGCGCCAGGCGCTGGCCTTGCTCTGGGATTTCGAGTGGAGCAACCGGCAGATGATGCGCAACCTGTACATCCGTCAGCAAAGCTACTTTTCCAACAGCGACCTGGCCGCCCGTGCCCTGCCGGACGCAGCCGAACTGAAAATCCTCGAGCCCCTGCGCGGCCAGGTTCCCGACGAAGTCTTCACCCAGGTCTTCGAAGCGCCGAAAACCGATGGCAGCGGTGTGATCCGCGACAAGCAGTTGCAGGCCCTCGAACTGCTGGAGCAGGCCGGATGGAAGCCGGATGGCGACCAGCTGGTCAACGCCCGGGGCGAGCCATTGAGCTTCACCTTCCTGGTCAGCCAGAACGGCATGGATCGCCTGCTGCTGCCGTACAAGCGCACGCTGAAACAGATCGGTATCGATCTCAACATCCGCCGTATCGATTCCTCGCAATACGTCAATCGTCTGATGAGCCGCGACTACGACATGATCGTCACCGGCTACCCGGTCACCACCTCCCCCGGCGGTGAACTGCTGAACTACTTCGGCTCGGCCTCGGCCAACGACCCCGGTGCCAACAACTATATGGTGCTGAAGAATCCGGCGGTGGACACCCTCATCAACGGCCTGATCCGCGCCTCGACCCAATCCGACATGCTGCATTACGCTCATGCGCTGGACCGGGTGCTGCAGTGGAACTACTACTGGATTCCCAACTATTACCCGCCGGGCACCTCCACGGTGTGGTGGAATCGCTTCGGCATCCCCACGGTGCAGGCGAGCAATGACGAGGCGATCGACAGCTGGTGGGAAATCAGCAGCACGCCGCTGACCAACCAGCAGATGACGGCCGAGAAAATCAGCCGTGGCAGACCCGGAGGGCCGCGCTGATGTGGGCTTACATACTGCGGCGCCTGCTGCTGATCATCCCGACGCTGGTGATCATTCTGCTGGTCAACTTCGTGATCATCCAGGCTGCCCCCGGGGGGCCGGTGGAGCAGGCCATCGCTCATTTGCAAGGCATCGGCGGCAGTAACGTCGGCGGCGGTTCGAGCGAAACCATGAGCGGCACCTCGCGCGCCAGCCGTGGCCTCGACCCGCAACTGATCAAGGACATCGAAAAACAGTACGGCTTCGACAAACCCGCGCACGAACGCCTGTGGCTGATGCTGAAGAACTACGCGCAACTGGACTTCGGCAAGAGCTTCTTCCGCGGCGCCACGGTCACCGACCTGATCCTGGAAAAAATGCCGGTCACCATCTCCCTCGGGCTGTGGGCGACGCTGATCACTTATCTGGTTTCGATCCCGCTGGGCATCCGCAAGGCCGTGCACCATGGCAGCCATTTCGACATCTGGAGCAGCACGGCGATCATCATTGGCTACGCGATGCCGGCGTTTCTGTTCGCGATGTTCCTGATTGTGGTGTTTGCCGGCGGCACCTCGCTGAACTGGTTTCCGGTGCGCGGACTGGTGTCGGACAACTTCGAATCGCTGTCGACCCTGGGCAAGATCGCCGATTACTTCTGGCATCTCGTGCTGCCGGTCACCGCCCTGGTGATCGGCGGGTTCGCCACCCTGACCATCCTCACGAAAAACTCGTTCCTCAATGAAATCACCCGCCAGTATGTGGTCACCGCGCGGGCCAAGGGCCTGAGCGAGCGCCGGGTGCTGTACGGCCACGTATTCCGCAATGCGATGCTGCTGGTGGTGTCGGGCATTCCCCAGGCGTTCATCAGCGTGTTTTTCGCCGGCTCGCTGTTGATCGAAGTGATTTTTTCCCTCGATGGCCTCGGGCGCATGAGTTATGAAGCGGCAGTGTCCCGGGATTACCCGGTGGTGTTCGGCTCGCTGTTCATCTTCACCCTGTTCGGCCTGCTGATAAAACTGATCGGCGACCTGTGCTACACCCTCGTCGACCCACGCATCGACTTCGCCGCGAGGAATGCCTGATGCTCAAGCTCTCGCCTCTGGGCCGGCGCCGCTTCGCGCGCTTCAAGAAAAACCGTCGGGGCTGGTGGTCGCTGTGGCTGTTTATCGGCCTGTTCCTGCTCAGCCTGGGTGGCGAACTGATCGCCAATGACAAGCCGCTGGTGGTCAGTTACCAGGGCCAATGGTATTTCCCGGTGTTCAAGCGCCACACCGAGCAGGAGTTCGGCGGGCAACTGCCGTTCCAGGCCGATTACCGCAGCGACTATGTCCAGAACCTGATTCGCAAGGATGGCGGCTGGCTGCTGTTCCCGCCGATTCCGTTCAGTGACGACACGCCGAACTACGACCTCGACAAACCGGCGCCGAGCCCACCGTCGTCGGTGAACTGGCTGGGTACCGACGATCAGGCGCGGGATGTCCTGGCGCGGGTGATTTTCGGCGCACGGGTGTCGATTCTGTTCGCGTTGATGCTGACGTTCGTCAGCGCGCTGATCGGCATCGCGGCCGGCGCCCTGCAAGGCTATTACGGCGGCTGGGTCGACCTGCTCGGTCAACGCTTGCTCGAAGTCTGGTCGGGGCTGCCGGTGCTGTACCTGCTGATCATTCTGTCCGGCTTCGTCGAACCGAATTTCTGGTGGCTGCTGGGGATCATGGCACTGTTTTCCTGGCTGGCGCTGGTGGACGTGGTACGTGCCGAGTTCCTGCGCGGACGCAACCTGGAATACGTCAAGGCAGCGCGGGCGCTGGGCCTGACCGACCGTAAGGTCATCGTCCGGCACATCCTGCCCAACGCGATGAACGCCACGTTGAGCTATCTGCCGTTCATTCTGACGGGAGCGATCTCCACCCTCACCGCCCTCGACTTCCTCGGTTTCGGCATGCCGGCCGGCAGCGCCTCATTGGGTGAACTGATCGGCCAGGGCAAGCAGAACCTGCAGGCGCCCTGGCTCGGGCTGACAGCGTTCTTCACCCTGGCGCTGATTCTTTCCTTGCTGGTGTTCATTGGCGAAGCGTTGCGCGACGCGTTCGACCCCCGCTCCTGAGCCAGGAACCTGAGATGAAGACTGAGATGACAGACAACCTGATCGAAATCCGCGGGCTCAACGTGGCCTTCCATGGCCAGACCGTGGTGCGCGACCTGTGCCTGGATATCCGTCCCGGCGAATGCCTGGCGCTGGTCGGCGAATCGGGCTCCGGCAAATCGGTGACCGCCCACTCGATCCTGCAACTGCTGCCGGAGAATGAAGCGCAGACCAGCGGCAGCATCCGCTATCGCGGCCAGGAACTGCTTGGCGCCGACGCCAGGACCTTGCGCGATCTGCGTGGCAACCGCATCGCGATGATCTTCCAGGAGCCGATGACATCGCTCAACCCGCTGCACACCATCGAAAAGCAAATCGGCGAAACCCTGTTGCTGCATCGCGGGCTGGGTGGCAAAGCGGCGCAACGGCGAATCCTCGAACTGCTCGAGCTGGTCGGCATCCAGAAACCGCAGGAACGCCTCAAGACCTATCCGCATCAATTGTCCGGCGGCCAGCGGCAACGGGTGATGATCGCCATGGCCCTGGCCTGCGAGCCGGAGCTGCTGATCGCCGACGAACCGACCACTGCACTCGACGTCACCGTGCAGCGCAAGATTCTTTTGCTGCTCAAATCCTTGCAACAGCGCCTGGGCATGTCGCTGCTGCTGATCAGCCACGACCTCAACCTGGTGCGCAGCATCGCGCAACGGGTGTGCGTGATGAAGGCCGGGCAGATCGTCGAGCAGGCCCCCTGCGAAACCCTGTTCACCGCGCCGAAACATCCCTACAGCTGCGTGCTGCTCAACGCCGAACCGGAAGGTGAAGCCTTGCCGCGTGACGAGCGCGAGAACGTGCTGGAAGTCACCGACCTGCGCGTCGATTTCGCGGTAGCCGGCGGCTTGTTCCAGCGCAAGAAATACCTGCGCGCGGTCGATGGCATCAGCCTGAACATCCAGCGCGGCAAAACCCTGGGGATCGTCGGTGAATCCGGCTCCGGCAAGTCGACCCTTGGCCAGGCAATCCTGCGCCTGCTCGATTCCGAAGGCAGCATTCGCTTCCAGGGCGCCGCGCTCGACGGCCTCGATCAGAAGCAGCTGCGCCCATGGCGGCGGCAGATGCAGGTGGTGTTCCAGGACCCGTTCGGCAGCCTCAGCCCGCGGATGTCGGTGGCGCAGATCATCAGCGAAGGCCTGGAAGTGCACTGCCAGTCCAGCGCTGCCGAGTGCGACGCCCAGGTGATTCGCGTGCTCGAGGAAGTCGGCCTCGATCCGCAAAGCCGTCATCGTTACCCGCACGAGTTCTCCGGCGGCCAGCGCCAACGCATCGCCATTGCTCGCGCCCTGGTGCTGAAACCGGCGTTGATCCTGCTCGACGAGCCGACCTCGGCGCTCGACCGCACCGTACAGAAACAAGTGGTCGCCCTGCTCCGCCAGCTCCAGGAAAAATACGGCCTGACCTACCTGTTCATCAGCCACGACCTCGCGGTGGTGCGGGCGCTGGCCCACGACATGATCGTGATCAAGGACGGCAAAGTGGTGGAGCGCGGTGCCAGCCACAACGTCTTCGATGCGCCTCAGCATCCGTACACCAAAGAGCTGTTGGCGGCTGCGCACCCGGGCTAGGCATAATTGCCGCGCCACCCTGATCCTCGCCAATGGACTTCGTCATGAACACCACCGAAAGCCTCAAGGACTACCAACGGGTTCGCACCCTGGCGATCCGCTCGCTGTTCGAGATCATCGAGCAATCCAGCGAAGGCACGGTGATTGTCGACCGCGACGCGAATATCGTCTGGATGAACGAGCGCTACGCCCGGCGCTTTGGCCTGGACTCCGCTGCCGGCGCCATCGGCAAGCCGTGTGAAAGCGTGATCCCCGGCAGCCTGCTGCGCGAGGTGGTGCGCACCGGACGGCCGATCCTGCTGGACATGCAGGACACCCCCAAGGAGCCGCTGGTGGTGATGCGCCTGCCGATCCACGACGATGCCGGCGCGGTGATCGGCGCAATCGGCTTCGCCCTGTTCGACGAGTTGCGCACGCTGTCGCCGATGCTCAAGCGCTATCTGAGTATGCAGGAAGAACTGGCCTCGACCCGCTCGCTGTTGCGCGCGCGCCAGACCAAATACAACTTCGCCCACTTCATCGGCACCAGTGCCGCCAGCCTCGAGGTCAAGCGCCGCGCCCGACGCAGCGCCAGTGCCGAATCTCCGGTATTGCTGCTGGGTGAAACCGGCACCGGCAAGGAGTTGCTGGCCCAGGCAATTCACAGTGCTTCGCCGCGAGCGCACAAGGCGTTCGTCAGTGTCAACAGTGCGGCGATTCCCGAGGCCCTGCTGGAGGCGGAATTCTTCGGTACCGCCCCCGGTGCATTCACCGGCGCCGACCGCAAGGGGCGCACCGGCAAGTTGCAGATCGCCCAGGGCGGCACGCTGTTTCTCGACGAAATCGGCGACATGCCGCTGCCGCTGCAAAGCAAGCTGCTGCGCGTGCTCCAGGAGAAAGAATTCGAACCGGTGGGTTCCAATGACGTGATTTCGAGCGATGTGCGGGTCATCGCGGCGACGTCGACGGATCTGGAAGCAGCGATCAAACGTGGCGAGTTTCGCGCCGACCTGTATTACCGCCTCAACGTGCTGCCGATTCGCGTGCCGCCCTTGCGGGAACGCCTCGACGATCTGCCGGCGCTCAGCGAGGCGATCCTGGAAGAACTGCGCAGCCAGCACGAACTGGACCGCCCTGCGCTGCAGCTGCTCGGCCAGCATGCCTGGCCGGGCAATATCCGCGAACTGCGTAATGTGCTGGAACGGGCGGCGCTGCTCAGCGATGACCTGGTGCTCACCGAAAGCGACATTCGTTCAGCAATCGGTACGTTTACCCCCGTTGCGCGCACACTGACGCCCCTGTCAGAGCCTGTCACCCACGAAACCTTCAGTCAGGCGAGGGAGCGTTTTGACCGCCAGTTGATTCGATCCACCCTCGCGCAATGCGGGGGCAAGGTGACCGAGGCGGCTGAGCGATTGGGGCTTGGGCGGTCGACGTTGTACAAGAAGATGATTGCGCTGGGGATTGCAGAGTCTCAATAGGGAGACACAAATCTCAATATAGGGACTATATCGAAAGCTTCGCGGGCAAGCCCGCTCCCACAGGAGAAATATGCACCACTGTGGGAGCGGGCTTGCCCGCGAAGACGTCCGACCCGCCGCATAAATTCTCCAAAACGAGACAATTCCCTTTCGCCCGCCCTCCACCCCAACACTATTCCCTTACACTTCAATGACTTAGTCATATGGCACAGTTCTCGCTAAAGCTCCTTCCTGTCCAGCCTCACCCACAAAAATAACAATCGAAGGAGCACTCCATGAGTGTGATCATCGCCTTGGCAGCCCTGGCGCTGCTGATGCTCGCGGCCTATCGTGGCTACAGCGTTATTCTCTTTGCCCCCATCGCCGCCCTCGGCGCTGTCCTGCTGACCGATCCCTCCGCCGTCGCGCCCGCATTCACCGGGGTGTTCATGGAGAAAATGGTCGGCTTCATCAAACTGTATTTCCCGGTATTCCTGCTCGGCGCAGTGTTCGGCAAGCTGATCGAGCTGTCGGGGTTCTCGCGCTCGATTGTCGCCGCCGCCATTCGCCTGCTCGGCACGCGCCAGGCGATGCTGGTGATCGTGCTGGTCTGCGCCCTGCTCACCTACGGCGGTGTTTCGCTGTTCGTGGTGGTATTCGCGGTCTATCCGTTCGCCGCCGAGATGTTCCGCCAGAGCAACATCCCCAAGCGCCTGATCCCGGCGACCATTGCCCTGGGCGCCTTCTCCTTCACCATGGACGCCCTGCCCGGCACCCCGCAGATCCAGAACATCATCCCCAGCACCTTCTTCAACACCACCGCGTGGGCGGCACCGTGGTTGGGGGTGATCGGTACGATCTTCGTGTTCTGCGCCGGCATGCTGTTTCTCCAGCGCCAGCGCAACAAGGCCCAGCGCGCCGGCGAAGGTTACGGCACGGAGTTGCGTAACGAGCCGGAAACCGCCGAAGACCTGGAGTTGCCGAACCCGTGGATCGCGCTTTCGCCATTGCTCGCGGTGGGCATCATGAACCTGCTGTTCACCCAGTGGATTCCGCAGTGGTACGGCAAGACCCACAGCCTGGCGCTACCCGGCATGGCTGCACCGGTGACCACGGAAATCGCCAAGCTCACGGCGATCTGGGCGGTGCAGGCCGCGTTGCTGGTGGGCATCCTGATGGTGCTGGCGTTCGGCTTCCAGGCGATTCGCAGCAAACTCGCCGAGGGCAGCAAAAGCGCGGTCAGCGGCGCACTGCTGGCGGCGATGAACACCGCGTCGGAATACGGTTTCGGTGCGGTCATCGCGTCCCTGCCGGGCTTCCTGGTGCTGGCCGACTGGCTCAAGAGCATCCCCAATCCGCTGGTCAACGAAGCGATCACCGTCACCCTGCTGGCCGGTATCACCGGTTCGGCTTCGGGCGGCATGAGCATTGCGCTGGCGGCGATGTCCGAGCAGTTCATCGCGGCGGCGCACGCGGCGAACATTCCCCTGGAAGTGCTGCACCGGGTGGCCGCGATGGCCAGCGGCGGCATGGACACCCTGCCGCACAATGGCGCGGTGATCACCTTGCTGGCCGTCACCGGCCTGACCCATCGCGAGGCTTACAAAGATATTTTCTGTATTACGCTGATCAAGACCCTGGCGGTTTTTGTGGTAATCGGCACTTTCTACGCCACTGGCATTGTGTGAGGTATTCATGACGACTCTTTCGGGCAAGACCGCACTGGTCACCGGTTCCACCAGCGGCATCGGCCTCGGGATCGCGCTGACGCTGGCCAAGGCCGGCGCCAACCTGATCCTCAACGGTTTTGGCGATGCCTCGGCGGTGATCGCCGAGGTCGCGCAGTTCGGCGGCAAGGTCGGCCACCACCCGGCCGATGTCAGCGACCCGGCGCAGATCGCCGAGATGATTGCCTACGCCGAGCGTGAATTCGGCGGCGTCGACATTCTGGTCAACAATGCTGGTATCCAGCATGTCGCAGCGGTTGAAGACTTCCCGGTGGAGCGCTGGGATTCGATCATCGCCATCAACCTGTCCTCGGTGTTCCACAGCACGCGCCTGAGCCTGCCGGGCATGCGCGCCAAAGACTGGGGGCGTATCGTCAATATTGCCTCCGTGCACGGTCAGGTCGGCTCGACCGGCAAAGCGGCCTACGTGGCGGCCAAGCACGGGGTGATCGGCCTGACCAAGGTGGTCGGTCTGGAAACCGCCACCAGCAACATCACCTGCAACGCCATCTGCCCGGGCTGGGTGCTGACGCCGCTGGTGCAAAAGCAGATCGATGATCGCGCCGCCAAAGGGGTCGACCCGCAACAGGCGCAGCATGATCTGCTGGCCGAGAAACAGCCGTCGCTGGAGTTCGTGACCCCGACGCATCTGGGCGAGCTGGTGCTGTTTCTGTGCAGCGAGGCCGGCAGTCAGGTACGCGGCGCGGCGTGGAATATCGACGGTGGCTGGCTGGCGCAGTAATCGGCCACTGCGCCTGCCGAGCCGTCGTGGCGGCAGCACGTTTTTGCGTCCGCCACGTCCAGCTGCGGCACGCTCGCCTTGTGCACCCACCAGAAAACCAGAGGCAAACCATGTCCGACATTCTTTGGCAGCCCGATGCCGAACGCATTGCCCAGTCCCGCATGGACACCTTCCGGCGCTTCGTCAACGAACGCCATTCGCTGCATATCGCCGACTACCCTGCCCTGCATCGCTGGAGCATCGAACAGCGCCCCGCGTTCTGGCAGGCGCTCGTCGATTTCTTCGACATCCGCTTTCACAGCCAGCCCGACGCCGTGCTGCGCGAGGGCGGGCAAATGCCCAGTGCCGAATGGTTTCCCGGCGCGACCCTGAACTTTGCCGAACACCTGCTGCGCCGGCGTGACGATGCCGTGGCGCTGATTGCCATCGCCGAAAACGGCCAGCGCGAGCAATTGACCTGGGCCGAACTGGCCGCCCAGGTTGCTGGCTTCCAGGCCGCCTTGCGCGCCGCCGGTGTCGGCCTCGGCGACCGTGTGGCCGCGTGTATGCCCAACACCTGGCAAACCCTGGTGGCGATGCTGGCGACGACCAGCCTTGGCGCGGTCTGGTCGTGCTCGTCACCGGATTTCGGCAGCCACGGGGTGATCGATCGTTTCGGCCAGATCGAACCGAAAGTGCTGATCACCTGCGCCGGTTACCGCTACGCGGGAAAAACCATCGACCAGACGGAAAAAATCAACGGCATCCTCGCGCAACTGCCATCGCTGCAACAGCTGATCATCGTGCCTTACGCCCGGCCCCGGGCGCGTGCCGAGGATTACCAGACCCGGGCCAACGTCACCTTGTGGGATGCGTTTTATCAGCCGGGCGGCGAGCCGGAATTTGTCCCGGTGCCGTTCAACCATCCGCTGTACGTGCTGTACTCCAGCGGCACCACCGGTGTGCCGAAGTGCATTATTCACAGCGCAGGCGGCGTGTTGCTGCAACACGTCAAGGAACACGGCTTGCACGTCGACCTGGGGCCGGCCGATCGCCTGTTCTACTACACCACCTGCGGCTGGATGATGTGGAACTGGCTGGTCTCGGCGCTGGCCGTGGGCAGCGCGGTGGTGCTGTACGACGGTTCACCGTTCCATCCCGGCCCGGAGCGTCTGCTGGAGTTGATCGACGATGAGCGCATCAGCGTGTTCGGCACCAGTCCGAAGTTTCTCGCTACCCTCGAAAGCAGCGGGCTCAGGCCTCGCGACAGCCATGACCTGAGCAGCCTGAAAACCCTGCTCTGCACCGGTTCGGCGCTGTCGCCGCAGAGTTACGACTTCGTCTACCGCGACGTCAAGGCAGACGTCTGCCTGGCCTCGATGTCCGGCGGTACCGACATCGTCTCCTGTTTCGTCAACGGCAACCCGCTGCTGCCGGTGCGCCGTGGCGAAATCATGGGCAAGAGCCTGGGCATGGCGGTCGAAGTTTGGAATGACGCGGGCCAGGCGGTGGTCGGCGAAAAAGGCGAACTGGTCTGCACCCGGCATTTCCCGGCGATGCCTATCGGTCTGTGGAACGATGACGACGGTGAAAAGCTGCGCAAATCCTATTTCAGCCTGTTCCCCGGCGTCTGGGCCCAAGGCGACTACGCCGAACAATTGGCCCACGGCGGCATGCTGATTCACGGCCGTTCCGACGCGGTACTCAACCCCGGCGGCGTGCGCATCGGCACTGCGGAAATCTATCGTCAGGTGGAAAAGGTGCCAGAGGTGCTCGACAGCGTCGCCATCGGCCAGCACTGGCAGGACGACGTGCGCGTGGTGCTGTTCGTGCGCCTCAAGCCTGGCGCGCAGCTGGATGCGGCACTTGAGCAGCAGATCCGCCAGGTGATCCGCGCCAACACCACGCCGCGCCATGTGCCGGCGAAGATTGTCGAGGTCAGCGACATCCCCCGGACCATCAGCGGCAAGGTGGTCGAGTTGGCGGTGCGCAATGTGGTGCACGGCGAGCCGGTGAAGAACACCGATGCCCTGGCCAATCCCGAGGCGCTGGAGCAGTTTCGCCAGCGCCCGGAACTGAGCCATTGACGGTACGCCCGGCCGATGCGGGCCGGGCGTATCGATCAAGCCTGGTTAAGCGTCAGCAACACCGGTTGCGTCAGGCTGGCGTTGCGATCGGTCTCGACCGCGGCGCTCAGCAGCGCCAGGTTCTGCAGGCAGGTGGGCTTGTCGCTGAGCAACTGGCTGAGCAGCGCCGTGGTCAGGGCCAGCGAGTCGGCATTGGCGAATGTCCTGCTGCTCGCGTGATAACCTGCTGCGCCATCGGTCGCTAGAAGCGGCAGATAACCGCGCGCCAGGTTCAGCAACGGCGTCACGTTCAGGACCTGGCCGTGCGTCGTTTCCGAGCGGGTTTCTTGCGCATAACTCACATCGGCGGTATCCGCCGCACCGTGAAACATCTCATGAATCAAGTCGTCGGCCACCACGTGCTGATTGAATCCGCTGTGGATGAAATGCCGATTGAAGTTGCGCGAATAAACCTCGATGAACGGTGTGTCGGATCCACCTCGAGCGCCTTTCCACAGGGTGTACGCGGCTTTGTTGAAGGCAGCGAGGTGATCGGTGTCCTTGAACGGGTCGAGGAGAAAGTTGCTGATCGACGCCCCGGCGAAATCGGTGCGCACGGTCTTCAGGTATTTCAACATCCGGTCCAGGGCATCCACCGGATCGGAGCCCATCAGCGCCCGGAGAATGACCGCGCGCTCGCGGGCGAAATCATGCTCGGTCAGGGCCTGGATTGCGTTGTCGATTTTTTGCCGGGCCAGCGGCAGACTCTGCTCGATGAAGTGTCGGGTGTAGCTGGCGGGCAAGGTCTTGAACGGCCGGACAAACCGCCCCGGCGCCTGGTAGCTGAAGTCACCGAGCGGCTGCCCCCAGGGTTTGCCGCGCCGATCCAGGGCATACCAGCGAAACTCCTCGCGCGCGGCCAGCACCGAGCGCGCTTCACCCGTCGCCCCGGTCGGCCGCCAGTGGCCCTGGCCAATCGTTGCGGTCGCCGAGGCACTGATGACGTTCTGCGTGGCCTGGCCGGCCCGGGTCTTGCCCAGCTGGATTTTCGCCAGTGCCAGCAGTTGTTGGGTTTCCTTGCTCAAGCGCAGGCCGCCCTTGTGTAGCAGTTTGCCCAGACCGGACAGCACCGCCGGAACATCGTCCAAGGGGTTGAACAAGGCGATGCTGGTGCCCACCATCAGTTTCGCCAGGCGGGCACTTTTCGAGCCCAGCGATACG
Organism: Pseudomonas sp. efr-133-TYG-5; assembly: GCF_030209175.1. Classification (GTDB taxonomy): domain Bacteria; phylum Pseudomonadota; class Gammaproteobacteria; order Pseudomonadales; family Pseudomonadaceae; genus Aquipseudomonas. The sequence goes on from NZ_JARVSM010000001.1 coordinate 700,562, forward strand.
GCCTTGGCGGAAATGCTCGCCGCCTTGGTCGCGGCACCGGCGAACGCGCCCACCAGGGCAATGCTGTCCATCGCGCAGCCGTACACACCATCGACGATGCGGTTGTGCTCGCCGCTCGCCAGGTCTTCGACACACTTCTTGAACGGCACCGCCAGATCGAGCAGATACGTCGCCGTGCGCTCACCCTGCTCGCGCTCCCGCTCCAGCGCGGTCGGCTTGCTGGCGATTGCCTGCAGTTCATCCAGGCTGATCAGCGGATGCGTCTTGACGATGAACTCGACCAGGCGCAGCAGCTGCGGATCGGAGAAGTTGCGGTAGACGCTCTGCGCCAGCCGGGTAAAAGCCTGCGGCGCCGCCAGCACGGCGAGCTTGTCGATGATCGCCAGGCTGCTGGCGCTGGACTGCGTATCGCCAACGCCTTCGGTGTAGCAGCGCAGATCGAGTGGCACGCGCTCCTTGGTGGCCGGCGTGAGGTGCGCCTTGAGGTCACCCTTGAACTCGGCCCGGGAGGCACCGCGCAGCTTGCCGCTGTCGACGAGGAACTTGCCGAGCGCAGGGTTCGGCCGGATCTCGCCACGCAGGCGGAACAGCTCGTAGCACGTGACCCGCTCGCGCGCGGTGAAACACAGGATCAGACCGTAGCGCCCGGTCGCGGCATCGCGACCTTGCTGGCTCTCGACCTGTTCTTCGCGCACCAGCGGACCGCCAATCGGCGTGATGCGGGTGAAGGCCGCCGAATCGCGCACGCTGAACAGGCTGATCTCGCTTTGCAGCAACGCTTCCAGGTCGGAAATCGGCAATTGCGCGAGCGCCAGTTGCAGTTGAATCAGCATGGCCTGGTCAAGTGTCTGCAGATGCGCACGCAGTTGGCGCTGGAACTCGATGTTGTTGGCGGGCAGCTCTGCCAGTCGCGGGAAGCGGCTAAAGAGGCTCGTCACTGGCGCTTGTGCGGGTTTCGGCCTGCCGGACACCGCACCGAGCAGATCGGTGGCTGGCTGGGTCGGATGCACGCCGCGCAGATCCCAGGCACCGCCGGTCAAATCACCGGACATGTGCAGATCGAGTATCGACATGGCCGTTGGCGAGGCATACAGCCCTGGCCGCTGAAACAGCAGCGGCGCTTCGAGGAAGTCGCAATCCGGCGCCGCTTGTTGCAGGGCCTGGCGGGCAATCGCCTGGCGATCCGGCAGTGGCGCGGCAAAGGCGTGGGTGATCCGGGCGAAGTCTTCGGCGTAACCCTGATAGGCGGCCACCGCGCGCTCGGTCGCGGCTTTCTTGTCCTGCTGCAACGTCTGCGGGGTGATGACTGCGTTGAGGATCGCCCAGTCCACCAGCGGCTCGATCAGGGCCAGCGCCTGCAACTGCTCCTGCGCCGGGCTGACCGGTTCCAGTGCGGCATAGGCCATGACCTGGGCGTGAGTCATCACGCAGGCAGCGCCCTTGCTGACCGCTTCCACCAGTGCGACGCCACGGCTGAAGGCAACCCAGCCGGGCGAGCCGAGCAGCGCGGTGTTCGGCACTTGCCTGACGACAAACTCCGGCGCGATCTCGGCCAGCAACAGGTGCGCCGCCAGGGGCGCCGCGGCTGCCGAGACCCACTGATTGCTGAGCAAGTGGCCGTGCAGCGCTTCGAGGGCAATAAACGCCGGGCGTTCGACGAATGACGGCTCGTACAACTGGAAACTGCCGACGCTTTTGCGCCCGTTGGCTTTGCCGATGAAGGGGTTGAGATCGAGCAGTATCGCCGTCAGCAACACCTGCCCCAGGTCCTCTGCGGACAGCGTCTGCCCGGGCTCGGCGCCGTACCAGTTGAGCAGCTCGATGTATTTGCGGGCATAGCCCTGGGCGACAGGCTGACGAATCAGTTGGCCGATCAGTTGCGCCGCGTTGTCATGCGTGGCCGCTGGCAGCTTGCTCTGCTCGTACAGCACATCGAGCAATCGCTTTTTTGCCGGCACCAGTTGCGCCGTGACCTGGCGCACCGATTGCTGTTGCGCGGCGGTCAATACAACTTGCGAAGGTTGCTCTGCAACTAGTTGCGCCCAATAGGCTGTCAGCGGTTCGACCGCGGGTATTTCAAAGTCGAAAAAGTCGATCAGGCTTTTAACTTGCGCGAGGTTTTTCGGCACATCCAGATCATGGAATCGCAACCACTGGTCAATCCCGACAAAGTCCTCGTATTGAATATATCCGCCACATTGTTGGGCAATATCGGCCAACCGTGAAAGTTGCTCCGGAAAACCGGTAATACGATGGAATGTGTTCGGCCCGGCAATCACTTTCCAGTCCAGCGTCGAGCGTTCCAGCACAGCGATTTCGCCGGCGCCCGTGACCCGCACGTAATCGAGGGACTGCGGTTTTTGATCGCGGATCGTTTCAATCAGCAGCGTGTGCCTGAGCATCCGGTTCCACATGACACGGCCCGGCATGTAGACCTCATGCAGCGAAGAGCCGGCCTTCAGGGCCAGTTCATAACCCTGCCAGCTGATGTCGCCCTGCTCGTCCTGTTCATCCAGCACGTCCTTCAATTGCTGGAGAACCAGCACCCGTTCCTGTGCATCCGCCAGGTCGCGAACCTGCTGATCCTGGAGCGCTGCCATGGCGCGCTGACGAACTTTACCTGCAACTTCAATACTCATAAAACCACCTTGAATTAAATACCGCCGAATCATTCAGCGCGGCGCAAGATTACTTGGCAGCGCAGAACTTTCCAGGGTTAATTCATGAGTGGAATTTACCAGTAACTGGAAACAAAATCGGTTGTAACGCCAGACACTAATCCATTAACCCCCAGCCTCCGGAAGTTTCATCAGGCGCACTGGCGGATTCTCTCTGCAACTTGAGTGACAACTTCAGATTATTCAACGAGTCGGCATTCTTCAGTGCTTCTTCTTCGCTGATGACGCCTTCTCTGACCAGGGCATACAACGCCTGGTCGAACGTCTGCATCCCCAACTGGACGGACTTTTCCATGATGCCCTTGAGTTCGCCCAGTTCATTGCGCCGGATCAGGTCGCCAATGGTCGGCGAGCCGAGCATCACCTCCACAGCCGCCCGCCGCTGGCCATCGAGGGTGCGCACCAGGCGCTGCGACACGAACGCCTTGAGGTTGTTGCCCAGCGCATGCAGCAACTGCGGCCGGCGTTCTTCGGGAAACAAATTGACGATGCGTTCCAGCGCCTGGTTGGCGTTGTGCGCATGCAGCGTGGACAGCACCAGGTGCCCGGTGTCGGCGAAGTTCAGCGCGTGTTCCATGGTTTCGCGGTCACGGATTTCGCCGATCAGCACCACGTCGGGCGCCTGGCGCAGGGTGTTTTTCAGCGCGGCGTGGAAACTGCGGGTGTCGACACCGACTTCACGCTGATTGATGATCGAGCGCTTGTGCCGATGGATGTACTCGACCGGGTCCTCGATGGTGATGATGTGCCCGGGGCTGTGGCGATTGCGATGATCGATCAGCGCGGCCAGCGAGGTAGACTTGCCGGAGTCCGTGGCGCCGACGAACAGGATCAGGCCCTGTTTGAGCATCACCGTCTCCAGCAGCACCGGGGGCAGCTTGAGATCTTCGAAACGTGGAATGTCGAGCTTGACGTTGCGAATCACCATCGACACATCGTTGCGCTGCTTGAAGATATTAAGCCGGAAACGTCCGATGCCAGTGCGCGAGATGGCCAGGTTCATTTCCAGATCGCGGTCGAACTCTCGCCGCTGCTCGGCGTCCATCAGGGAGTTGGCGATGGCCGCCACTTCGCCGGGTTTGAACGGCCGCTCGCTCAATGCCGTCAGCACGCCGTCGATGCGCGCACTGGGCGGCGCACCGGTGGAGAGGAACAGATCGGAACCGTGCTGACTGGACAGGCGGATCAGTAACGCGTCGATTTCCATGGCAAAAAGCACCCACGAGGTTTTCAATGAACGAATTGGCCCGGTGCGGTGACGCAACGGGCCATATAGCGTCTACCGCTTGGTAACCATAGTAGACGCCGCCTCACCGACCGATTTTCAGGATGGACGTGATGAACGCTGTACCGACCAACGATGACGCCCAGGCATTGATCGCCCGCACCGACTGGAGCCGCACTCCACTGGGCGCCGCCGGCACCTGGCCGCAGAGCCTGCGCACCGCGGTGGACATCGTGATTCACTCGCCAATGCCGATGCTGTTGCTGTGGGGGCCGCACCTGACGCAGATCTACAACAACGGCTTTGCGTTGCTTGCCGGCAGCAAGCATCCACACGCTTTCGGACAGCCCGCGCACCAGATCTGGCCGGAACTTCGCGACTTTACCGACCCGATCTACAGCGCCGTCCTGCAAGGCCAGGTGCGCACCTACAGCGAACGGCGCTTCACCCTGCACCGCGACGGCCAGGATTCCGACTTCTGGCTCGACCTGACCTACAGCCCGATTCGCGATGAGCGCGCGCAGGTCGCCGGGATTCTGGTGACGGCGATCGAAACCAACGAACGCCGGCGCATTGCCCTCGAACTCAAGCAACGCTCGGAAGACAGCCTCAAGGCCCAGCACAAATCCGAAGAACGCCTGCAACTGGCGCTGGCCGCCACCGACGCGGTCGGCACCTGGGATTGGGACATCGGCGAAGACCACTTCATCGCCGATGCGCATTTCGCCCAGTTGCATGGCGTCGACCCGACGCTGGCCGACCAATTGCCGATAAGCGAATACCTGCAAGGCGTGCATCCGGAAGACCGCGCATTTGTCGCTCGCAGCATCCGTCATTGCATCACCGAGGGCACCGAGTACGCCGAGGAATACCGCCTGTTGCAGCCTGACGGACAACTGCGCTGGGTGTTCGCCCGTGGCCGCTGCTACAAGGACCATCATGGCCGGCCGATGCGTTTTCTCGGCGCCGCCCTCGACCTGACCGAGCGCAAACACACCGAACAGGCGTTGCGCCAGAGCCAGACCGAGCTGCAACTGATCATCAACGCCATGCCGATCCTGATCAGCTATGTCGACCATGAAGAACGCTTTCGCCTGAACAACGCCGCTTACCTCGACTGGTATGGCCTGACGCCGCAAGAGCTGTACGGCCGCACCATCCGCGAAGTGCTTGGCGAAGAAGGCTACTTCCTGCGCGCGCCGTACATCGCCGAGGCTCTGGCGGGCCGCGCCTGCTCATTCAACCTATACACGCCGCACCGCGACGGCAGCATCCGCCATGCGCTGATGAACTACGTGCCACGCCTCGGCCCGGACGGCGGGGTGAACGGTTTCTACATCTTCGTGATCGACGAAACCGAACGCAAAAAGACCGAGGAAGCCCTGCGCAACCTCAACGAAACCCTCGAGGAACGGGTCAGTGCCCGCACCGAACAACTGGCCCAGGCCAACCAGCGATTGCAGAACGAAATGTTCGAACGTGAGCGCGCCGAGGACGCCCTGCGGCACGCGCAAAAAATGGAAGCGGTCGGCCAGCTCACCGGCGGCATCGCCCATGACTTCAACAACATGCTCACCGGGATCATCGGCAGCCTCGACCTGATGCAGCGCTACATCGCCAATGGCCGTACCGACGAGATCGGTCGGTTTACCGAGGCAGCGGTGTCTTCGGCCAATCGCGCGGCGGCGCTGACGCACCGGTTGCTGGCGTTCTCGCGGCGCCAGTCGCTGGACCGCAAGACCCTCAACGTCAACGAACTGATCCAGTCGCTGGAAGACCTGATCCGCCGCACCAAGGGCGATCCGATCGAGCTCACCCTGCGTCTGGCCGACGAACTGTGGCCGGTCAGCACCGACGTCAGCCAACTGGAAAACGCCCTGCTGAACCTGGTGATCAACGCCCGCGACGCCATGCCGGACGGCGGCGAACTGCTGATCGAAAGCGCCAACGTCTACCTCGACGGCAACGACATCACCACGCTGGAGCCAGTCAAGGCCGGCGATTACGTGATGCTCGCGGTCAGCGACAACGGCACCGGCATGACGCCCTCGGTGCGTTCCAAGGCGTTCGACCCGTTCTTCACCACCAAGCCGATTGGCCAGGGCACGGGCCTGGGGCTGTCGATGATCTATGGTTTCGCCCAGCAGTCCGGCGGGCACGTCAGCCTCGACAGCCTGCCCGGCCAGGGCACCTGCGTGCGCCTGTACCTGCCACGCCTGCATGCGCTGGAGAGCCCGGCCGACGCCGAGGAACCGCTGAACGAGGCACCTGCCGTCGCCTGCGGGGAAACCGTGGTGGTGGTCGAGGACGATCCGGCCGTGCGCATGCTGGTCCTCGATCTGCTCAAGGAACTGGGCTACAGCGCCCATGAAGCCGCGGACGCGAAAAGCGCCCTGCCCCTGCTCGAGTCAGACATGCGGGTCGACCTGCTGGTGACCGATGTCGGCCTGCCGGGCATGAACGGCCGGCAACTGGCGGAGATCGCCCGGCAGAACCGGCCGGGCCTCAAAGTGCTGTTCATGACCGGTTACGCGCAGAAGGCCGCCGAGCGCCAGGGCTTTCTCGAGGACGGCATGGACATGGTTGCCAAACCGTTTTCCATCGAGCTGCTGGCCAGCAAGATCCGCACGATGATCAGCCAAACACCGTGACTTGAGGCATAATCCGCGCCCCCGCCGTCACCCCGCTACAGGTATTGCACGATGAAAGCCCAAGCCCGCCACATTCTGGTGAAAACCGCCGAAGAGGCCGAACAGCTCAAACAACGCATCGCCAAGGGCGAAGCGTTCGACGTGCTGGCGAAGAAATTCTCCACCTGCCCGTCCGGCAAACGCGGTGGCGATCTGGGCGAAGTGCGCCCGGGGCAGATGGTCGGTGCGATTGACGCGGTGATCTTCAAGAAGCCGCTGCGCACGGTGCATGGGCCGATCAAAAGCAAGTTCGGCTATCACCTGGTGCAGGTGTTTTTTCGCGATTGACTGCCTGGCCTTCGGGCCTCTTCGCGAGCAGGCGCGCGCTCACAATGTCCGCGTAAGACACACAACCCGTGGCAGCGGGCTCGCCCGCGAACCGCTTGCGCAGCAATCGGCCATTCAGCGCTTACTTGGGGATCAACGCCCCCGGCACCTGAATCACCCGACTCGCCAGCAAATGCCCCGCCTGCGCCGCCTCCACCGGGCTCCCTCCCAGCAACCGCCTGGCCAGATACGCCGCACTGAACGAATCCCCCGCCGCCGTCGTATCCACGACCCTTGCAACCTTCTGCGCTGGCACCTCGAACGTCTCGCCATCACAACGGATCAGACACGCCTCGGCGCCGCGCTTGAGCACCACCTCCGGCGTACCGATTTGCGCGTACGCATCAAATACCGCCGCGCTGTCGGCAAAATGGAACAGCGCCTGTTCGTCATCCACGGTCAGCAACGCCAGGTCGATGTGCGGCAACACGCTGCGGTAGGCTGCACGCGCCTCTTCCTGTGAGGCCCACAGACGTGGCCGGTAGTTGTTGTCGAAGACGATCCGCGCATCGCGCTGGCGGGCTTCGATCAGGGTCTGGATGAGCTTCTCGCGGCCTTGCGCGCCGAGCACCGCCAGGGTAATACCGCTGAAATACAACACATCGTAATCCGCCAACGCCGCCAGGACCGGCTCCGCCGCCGGGGTGGTGAAACAGTCGCGGACCGCCGCTTCATTGCGCCAGTAGAGGAAACGCCGCTCGCCGTTGGCATCGGTCTGAATGCAGTACAGGCCCGGCAAACGACCGGGCAGACGCTGCACCCATTCCAGGCCAATGCCTTCTTCGGCCCAGCTCTGGCACATGGCGTCGCTGAAACTGTCGTCGCCGAGCGCGGTGACGTAATCGACCTGGGCCTTGTCGCCGAGGGCACGGGACAGGTACACCGCGGTGTTCAAGGTGTCGCCGCCGAAGCTTTGCTGCAGGCTGCCGTCGGCGCGCTGCTGCAGTTCGATCATGCACTCGCCGATCAGGGCGATGCGCGGGGTGTTCGGGCCCAGGGGGCTGAGGCTGGTCATCGGCTGGCGTCTCTGCTGATTCGGTGGTGGTTGATTCGGCCTCATCGCTGGCACGCCAGCGCCCACACGATCTTCACAGTTCATGAGATCCCTGTGGGAGCTGGCTTGCCGGCGATTGGCCGCAACGCGGTCTCAAGTCTTAGAAACAGGTGTCCATGGTCTCGACCACCGCCAACTGCTCATCCACCAGCAGCCCCACCCGCCATTTGTCGAAGGTCAGGCACGGGTGCGAGGTGCCGAAGGAAATGATGTCGCCGACCCGCAGCTGCACGCCCGGCGCCACGCTCATGAACGCGTGCTGATCCATCACCGCCGTCACTTTGCAGGCGCCGACATCGTCGCCCACCGCCGGCAACACGCCCGCCTTGTAACGCAGCAGCGGTACCGGCAGGCCGGCGTCGTAGGCGACGTCACGCTTGCCCAGGGCAATCACCGCGAATCCTGGCTCCGGCAACGACTGCACGTGTGCCCAGACCTCCAGCGCCGGGCGCAGGCCTTCATGCAGGTCGCTGCGCCGATCGAGCACGCAGCATTGCGCTTCCTTGTAGATGCCGTGGTCGTGAGCCACGTAGCTGCCCGGACGCAACACACTGAGGAAACGGCCACTGGCATTCTGCGCTTCGAACGACTCGGCGATCAGGTCGTACCACGCCGAGCCCGAGGCGGTGATGATCGGTTTGCCGATGGCGAAGGCGCCGCTGTCCTGCAACTGCACGGCCAGGCGCACCAGCGAATCGGCGAACGCCCGAATGCCGCTGACGGCATGATCGCCATGGATCACCCCTTCGTAACCTTCGATGCCGGTCAGGGCCAGGGCCGGTTGCGCCGCGATGGCCTTGGCCAGCGCGATGACTTCCTGCTCGCTGCGGCAGCCGCAGCGACCGCCGACCACGCCGTATTCGATCATCACGTTCAGGCGCACCCCGCGCGAGGCGAAGTAGGCGCCGAGGTCGGCGACGTTGTCCGGGTGATCGACCATGCAATAGAAATCGAATGTCGGATCGGCGAGCAGATCGGCAATCAGGGCCATGTTCGGCGTGCCCACCAACTGGTTGGCCATCAGCACCCGGCGTACGCCATGGGCATAGGCCGCGCGGGTCTGCGTGGCGCTGGCCAGGGTGATGCCCCAGGCGCCGGCGTCGAGCTGACGGCGAAACAGGGCCGGGGTCATGCTGGTCTTGCCGTGGGGCGCCAGTTCCGCGCCGCTGTCGCTGACGAACTTCTGCATCCAGTGGATGTTGTGCGCCAGCGCGTCGCGGTGCAGCACCAGCGCCGGCAGGCTGACGTCGCGCACCAGGTGCGCGCCGATGGCGGCATCACCCTTGTCCACGGCAGCGGTATTGTTGGCAGTCGTCATGGTCGAACTCCTCGGATTCGCGTCCGCTGGCGGTCGCGGTCTATTCGTTGATCCGCCGGGCGAGGCTGTTGGCGCTCTCGATCAGGACCCGGCGGTAGTCGTGGTAATTGTTCCTGGCATCGGCGCGCGGCGCGACAATGCACAGGGTGCAGATGGCCACGCCGTTCGGGTCTTTGACCGGGGCGGCGAAGCAATGGGTAAAGGTGTCGGCCACGCTGTCGAAGGAAAAAAATCCGTCGATGCCGGCCTGACGGATTTCCTTGAGAAACGTCTCCATCGGCAGGCGTTCTCCGTCCGGCAGGATGAAGTCGTCCGGATCGATCAGGTCGCTGATCTGCTGATCGCTCAAGTGCGCCAGCAGCAGGCGCCCGGAAGCGGTCCACGGAATCGGCGCGTTCTCGCCGATGTCCGAGGAAATACGAAAGTGCCGCTCGCCCTCCTTCATCAGCGCCACCGTGTATTTGCGCCCGTTGAGCAGGCACATCTGCGCGGTCTCGCGGGTCTGGCTGACGATCTCCTGCAACGCGTGGTCGGCCTCGCGACTGAGGTCGAAATGGCGCAGGTGGGCCTGGCCGAGGAAATACAATTGACGGCCGAGGTAGACGTGCCCCTCCTTGCCCACCGGCTCGAGAATGCGCCGCTCGAGCAGCGACGCGACCAGCTCGTAGACCGTCGATTTCGGGCTGCCAATGCCGTTGGCGATGTCGTTCGGACGCAACGGCTGGCCGATTTCCTTGAGGAAATCGAGGATATCGAACGCCCGGTCCAGACCGCGGGCCCGGCGTTTGATGGTGTCTTCGGTCATGTCAGTGGTTCCCATTCAAAGTGCCGGGAGTTTATCGCGAGTATTTCGTCGCTTGGTAAGTCGCTTTCGCGAACAGGCTCGCTCCCCCTGGGGATTGCAGTTCAAATGGGGCAGCGAGCCTGCTCGCGAAGAAGTCAGCACAGCTTTCAGGGCTTCTTCTTGTAGGCGATGCAATCGATCTCGACTTTGCAATCGACCATCATGCTCGCCTGCACACAGGCCCGCGCCGGGGCGTGCTCAGGCTTGAAGTACTCGCCGAAAACCTTGTTGAAGCTGCTGAAATCCCGCGGATCGTCCAGCCACACGCCGGCACGCACCACGTCTTCGAGGCCGTAACCGGCCTCTTCGAGAATCGCGATCAGGTTCTTCATGGTCTGGTGGGTCTGCTCGACAATGCCACCGACAATAATCTCGCCATCCACCGCCGGGACCTGGCCGGAGACGTGCAGCCAACCGTCCGCTTCGACGGCGCGCGCGAAGGGCCGTGGCTGGCCGCCAGCGGCGGTGCTGCCGGTGCCGTAACGAGTAATGCTCATGGATGTTTCTCCTGCTTGAAAAAGTGAAAAGTCAGAACCGCGTGCTCTTGAGAAATTCCGCCAGCCGCGGTGATTGCGGACGCTCGAACAGTTCCTTGGGCGGCCCCTGCTCTTCGATGCGTCCCTGATTCATGAAAACGATCTTGTCCGACACCTCGAAGGCGAAGCGCATTTCGTGGGTCACCAGCAACATGGTCATGCCGTCCTCGGCCAGGCCCTTGATCACGTTCAGCACTTCACCGACCAGCTCCGGGTCGAGGGCCGAAGTGACTTCGTCGAAGAGCATCAGGCTGGGGTTCATCGCAATTGCCCGGGCAATCGCCACGCGCTGCTGCTGACCGCCGGACAACTGCCCGGGAAAGTGATTGCGCCGCTCCAGCAGCCCCACCCGCTCCAGCCATTTCTCGGCGAGCGCCACAGCCTGGTCCTTGTGCATTTTCTTCACCTTGAGCAGCCCCAGGGTGACGTTCTGCAACGCAGTCAGGTGTGGAAACAGGTTGAATTGCTGGAACGCCATGCCGGTCATCGCGCGATGGCGGGCGATGACTTTTTCCGCGTGGCGCACACGCTTGCCGTTAACCTCGTCATAGCCGATGGATTCGCCGTCGAGCAGGATCTGCCCGCCCTGGAATTCCTCGAGCATGTTCACGCAGCGCAGCAGCGTGGTCTTGCCCGAACCGCTGGAGCCGATCAGCGTCACCACGTTGCCGCGCTGCATGCTCAGATCGACGCCCTTGAGCACTTCGACGGCGCCGTATTGTTTGTGCAGGCCACGGATGTCCAGCAGCGGCTGAGCGCTCTGAACGTTGGAAACTTGAGCTTGAGTCATGGCAGGGCCACCCGCTTTTCAATGTGCCGGCCGAGTAATTCGATGCCGTAGTTGATGACGAAGAACAGAAAACCGGCGAACAGGTAGAACTCCAGGGTCATGAACGTCCGGGCGATGATCTGCTGGGTGCTGAGCAGCAACTCGGCCACGCCGATCACCGAGAGCAAGGTCGAGGCCTTGACGATTTCCGTGGACGAGTTGACCCAGGTCGGCAGGATCTGCCGCAGCGCCTGGGGCAACAGCACGTAGCCCAGAGACTGGTAGAACGTCAGGCCGATGGCCTTGCTCGCTTCCATCTGCCCGCGCGGCAACGCCTGCAGGGCACCGCGCACAATCTCGGCGACGTGCGACCCGCAAAACAGCGTGAGGCCCAACGCACCGGCCTGAAACGCACTGATCTGCCAACCGAGCGCCGGCGCCATGTAGAAGCAGGCCAGCACCAGGACGAACACCGGGGTGCCGCGAATGATGTCGACGTAAAAGCGGAACGGCGCGCGCATCCAGAATCTGCCGTAGGTCAGCACCAGACCGGCGACCACACCGAGCAGCGTGCCGAACAGGATCGCCAGTGCCGACACCTGCACACTGGTCAGAAAGCCTTGCCACAACGTTTCGCGTGCAACCCACAACGCATGCAACCAACTGGGGGATTCGTACATCGCAGCCTCCTAGCGGCGGATCGCCAGACGCCGCTCGAGATAACGCAGCAGCATGGCGATGAGGTAACAGGCCGCGACATACAACGCCGTGGTGACCAGCCAGGTTTCGATCACCCGGTAGCTCTCGACGTTGATCTTGCGCGCGTAATAGGTCAGCTCCGGCACCGCGATCGCGGCGGCCAGCGACGAGTCCTTGAACAGCGAGATGAAGTTGTTCGACAACGCCGGCAGCACGTTGCGCAGCATCACCGGCACGGTGACGTAGGCCTTCACCTGCCATTCGCCCAGACCGATGGCCAGCCCGGCTTCGCGCTGGCCCTTGGGAATGCTCAGCAGGCCGCCGCGGAACACTTCGGTCAGATACGCCCCGGCGTACAGCGACAGCGTGATGATGAACGAGGGAATCTTGTCCAGAAGGATTCCCAGGCTCGGCAAGGCAAAGTAGATCAACAGAATCAACACCAGGATCGGCGTGTTACGGATCACCGTGACATACACCGAGGCCAGCACCCGCAGGGCGCGATGCTTCGAGAGCAAGGCAAACGCCATCAGCAGGCCGATCACGCAACCGATGGCGATCGACACCAGCGCCAGCTCCAGGCCCAGACCGAGCCCCGCCAGCAAGGTGTCGAAATCGCGCCACACGGCGGCAAAGTTCAACTGATAGTTCATGGTTCGCAGTACCTTGAGCGGGGCGCGTGATGGCGCCCCACTCTCACGGGATCATTTGAATTCGACAGGGAAACCGATGGCGGGCGATGGCAGATCCACGCCGAACCATTGCTTGAACGATGCCGCGTAAGTCGGGAATTCAACGCCGGTCATGGCTTCATGCAGGGTGGTGTTGACGAAGTTCAGCCAGTCCTGGTCGCCGCGCTTGACCGCGCAGGCATAGGTCTGCGGGCTCCAGGCGTAGGTCGGGCTGCGATAGCGGCCAGGGTTCTGCACCATCAGGTATTTGACCGAAGACTGGTCGGTGGCGGCGGCATCGGCGCGACCGGAGTTCACCGCCTGATACATGAGGTCGACGCTGTCGTACTGATCGACCTTGGCCTTGGGCAGCGCCTGATGCACCAGCTCCTCGGCATACACGTTCTGCAGCACGGCCACGGTGACGCTGTCGCCGGCGGCTTGCAGGTCTTCGATTTCCTTGTACTTGCTGTTGGCCGGCAGCAGCAGACCGACGCCTTCGCGGTAGTACGGCAGGGTGAACGCCACTTGCTGCGCGCGACTGGCGGTAACGGTGATGAACTGGCAGCTCATGTCGACCTTGTCGGTGAGCAGGTTGGGGATCCGCGCATCGGACGACTGCACGACGAACTCGACCTTGCTCGGGTCATTGAACAGCCCCTTGGCCACCATCCTGGCGATGTCGATATCGAAACCCTGCAACTTGCCGTCCGCGCCCTGGAAGTGCCACGGCGCATTGGTGCTGCCGGTGCCGACGATCAGTTTTCCACGGGCCAGGACGCTGTCGAGCTTGCTGTCGGCCGCCTGGGCCGCAGCCATGACAGCGGAGGAAGCCGCGAGAACAAAAACACATGCTTTGAACAAGGAAGGTCGGCGATGCATGGCAAGCACTCCAGAATGATGTTTATTCCGCTATACCGGAACACGGTTTGTTACTACGGAATAGACAGCAGAAAGTGTGCCACAGGATTCGCCGGGAATCTGCAGCGGATTGAAAGTCTCGTTGAATCAAGAGGATGCGCGAAGCACCGGAGCGCGAGTGACACGTCGCCAGTCAGGGGTGGCGCTACCGTTGGCCACACACCACGGGTATTCGGGCCACATTGCGGGGCGCGCGCACGACGATGGCGCACCCCGCACCTGTCAACTCTGACAGGTGCGGGGCAGCGTCGGCTGGTTTACCGTCTAGCCGTCCCGTCAGCTTCGCCAAGGAGGCTTCAATGAACCCTTCAACGTCGTACGCGGCACTCCCGCCGTCCTACCGCAAGGCGCTGAAAACCTGGCGCCCGGTGATCCTCTACTTCGCCAATGAGCGCTGCGCGGCGTGCGAATGGGCAGGCCCGGTGTTTCGCCAGATCGCCGAGCCGTATCGCCACCGCGCCAGCATCTACATGCTCAACACCAGCGAATCGCCACGCCACCCGCAAGTCACCGGCACGCCGACCGTGCTGTTCTATCGCCACGGCAAACTGCTGAAAAAACTCAAAGGCATCGGCAGCGAGGAAACCCTGGCGCAGCACTTCGCCGCACATATCGGCAGGGTCAAGGCGCCCGCCCCGCGCCGCAAACCTGCGCATGACCTGCTTTGGCTGCGCGGCACCCTGCGTACTCTGCGCACCATCAAGGACAAACGGCGCAGGAACTTTTCCTGAAAGTGCCACCTAAATGCCTTCACCCGTTGGCACTTTCGTTCCAGTTGATCTGTAACAACTCGCCGCGAAGGCCTATTGGACAAGCTCCAATACGGCTGCTTTCATTTATTTCTCAGTAAGAGATAGCGCACCAGGTTCTGCGGCCTGGTGCCTTGCCATGTCCCAGGAGGGGTCAATGTCTTTTAACGTCATGATGGTTTTCGGTACTCGCCCGGAGGCTATCAAAATGGCCCCGTTGGCCCGGGTACTGCGCCAGTGGCCCGATATCCAGCTGAATATCTGCTCCACCGGCCAGCACCGGGAGATGCTCACCCAGGTTCTCGATGCCTTTGAACTGAGCGTCGACGAAGACCTGCAAGTCATGACCCAGGGTCAGACCCTCAACGGTCTTTCGCAACATCTGCTCGCAGCACTCGATCAAGCCTACGAACGGGTAAAGCCCGACATCGTGCTGGTCCATGGCGATACCACCACCAGCTTCATCGCCGCCCTCGCCGCTTTCAACCGTCAACTGCCCATTGGTCATGTCGAAGCCGGTCTGCGCACGGGCAACCTGCGGGCGCCATGGCCGGAAGAAGCCAATCGGCGCCTGACCGGGGTAATCGCCGACCTGCACTTCCCGCCCACCTCGAAATCGGCAGCCAATCTGCTGCGCGAAGGCGTGCCGCAAGAGCACATCGAAATCACCGGTAACACCGTGATCGATGCCTTGCTGTGGATGCGCGAGCACCAACGGCAGACCGATTGGCGCCCCGCTGCCGACTCGCCGCTGGCTGCGCTCGACGATAACCGCCGGATGATCCTGGTCACCAGCCACCGCCGGGAAAACCTCGGTGACGGTTTCCGCAATATCTGCCAGGCACTGGCCGAGCTGGCCGAACATTACCCGGACGTACAGTGGGTCTATCCGGTGCACCTCAATCCGCTGGTGCAGGAAGTGGTATACGGCATGCTCGCCGACAAACCGAACATCTACCTGGTGCCCCCGCAGGACTACCCCAACTTCGTCTGGTTGATGGGCCGGGCCCATTTCATCCTTACCGATTCCGGCGGCGTCCAGGAGGAGGCACCGGCCATCGGCAAACCGCTGCTGGTGTTGCGCGATGTCACCGAACGGCCGTCCGTCCTGGAAAGCGGCACCCTGCTGCTGGTGGGCACCGACAGGGCCCGCATCGTCCATGAGGCGCGTCAATTGC
Organism: Pseudomonas sp. efr-133-TYG-5; assembly: GCF_030209175.1. Classification (GTDB taxonomy): domain Bacteria; phylum Pseudomonadota; class Gammaproteobacteria; order Pseudomonadales; family Pseudomonadaceae; genus Aquipseudomonas. The sequence goes on from NZ_JARVSM010000001.1 coordinate 716,221, forward strand.
TCGATGACGAACAAACCTACAAGCGCATGAGCCGCGTGCATTTCCCCTATGGCGACGGCCACGCCAGTGAACTCATCGCCACCCGCCTGCACGCCTGGCTGAGCGCACGCTCGGCGGCGGGTAGCGACGTATGAGCCTGGGCTGGGTCGATTTCTTCGCGTATGTGCTGTTCGGTCTGAAGTATGTGGCGATTGCCCTCGCCCTGCTGATGTTCATCCTCGGCCTCGATGACCTGTTCATCGATCTGGTGTACTGGACCCGCAAATTCATCCGCCGCTGGCGTATCTACGAAAAATTCAAGCGTGCCGATGAGCAGCGCCTGTATTCGATTGCCGAAAAGCCCCTGGCGATCATGGTCCCGGCGTGGAACGAAGTCGGCGTGGTCGGCGAGATGGCACGTCTGGCCGCCTCGTCCATCGACTACGAGAACTATCAGATCTTCGTCGGCACCTACCCCAACGACGCCGACACCCAGGCCGACGTCGACGCGGTGTGCCAGCACTATCCCAACGTGCACAAAGTGGTCTGTGCCCGCCCCGGTCCGACCAGCAAGGCGGACTGCCTGAACAACATCATCGACGCGATCCTGCGCTTTGAAAGCGAAGCCAGAATCGAGTTCGCCGGGTTCATCCTGCACGATGCCGAAGACGTGATTTCGCCAATGGAGTTGCGCCTGTTCAACTACCTGCTGCCCAACAAGGATCTGATCCAGATCCCGGTCTATCCCTATGCGCCGGAGTGGAAAGGCTTCACCGCCGGCCACTACGTCGACGAGTTCGCGGAAAACCATGGCAAGGACGTGATCGTGCGCGAGGCCCTGACTGGCCAGGTGCCAAGTGCCGGCGTCGGCACCTGCTTCAGCCGCCGGGCGATCAGCGCACTGCTCGAGGATGGCGACGGCATCGCTTTCGATGTGCAGAGTCTCACCGAAGACTACGACATCGGGTTTCGCCTCAAACAGAAAGGCATGAAGTGCATCTTCGCCCGCTACTCGGTGAGTGATCCGAAACTGGCGCTGGAACAGCCCTGGGTCTTCGGCATGAACCGCGAGTTCTCGCAGGTGATCTGCGTGCGTGAACATTTCCCGCGGGACCTGCAGCACGCGATCCGGCAGAAGTCGCGCTGGATCGTCGGGATTGTCTTCCAGGGCACCAAGAACCTCGGCTGGAGTCGCAAGGGCCTGCTCAACTACTTTCTCTGGCGCGACCGTCGCGGCCTGATCGCCTACCTGCTGAGCTTCCTGGTCAACCTGCTGTTTCTGGTGCTGCTGGTCATGTGGGCGGTCACCGTAATCTCGCCGGATTCGTGGCGCTATCCATCGATCCTCGCCGACAGCTCACTGCTCTCCGTACTGCTCTGGCTCAACGGCCTGATGCTGCTCAATCGGCTGTTCCAGCGTGGCTGGTTCGTCACGCGTTATTACGGCCTGACCGAAGGTCTGTTGTCGGCCCCACGGATGATGTGGAGCAACTTCGTCAACTTCTTCGCCAACCTGCGCGCCCTGCGTCAGGTCATGGAAATGGGCGACTCGCGGCGGGTGGCCTGGGACAAGACCACCCATGAATTCCCGGCACTGACCAAGGCGCAGCGCACCCCGCTGGGCCAGCGCCTGGTGGAAAAAGGCTTGCTCAGCGAAGAACAGCTGAGCGTGGCGATCACCAGCCCGGTGCGCCGTCGCCTCGGTCGAGAACTGCTGCTGCGTGAATACATCGACAGCACGCAACTGGTCCAGGCCCTGGCCGAACAACTGGACCTGGAGTGGGCGCCGCTCAATCCGTTCAAGCTCGATCGACGCCTGATCGCCGCCGTGCCACGCCGGGTCGCCTCGCACTACGGCGTGCTGCCGGTAGGCGAAGAAGGCGACACCCTGCTGCTGGCCTCGGAAGGTCCGGTCAGCCAGGTTTCGCTCGGTGCGATCAGCCGCCAATTGCAACGCCCGGTGCGCTGCCGACTCGCGCCTCAGGGCCGCGTCACCCTGGGAATCCGCTACTGGTACGCCAGTCCCCGGCAAAATGAGGAAGTGCGTCATATGCTTGAAGTGCTCGAGCGTCATCAGGACGATGACGCCCTGCTGGAACGCGTCAGCCGCCATCAGGTGCTGCTCGGCAACCTGCTGCAGGTACGCGGTATGGTGCCGCCAACCCTGTTCAACCAGGCCTTGATCGATTTCGACGCCGAAACCATGTCACTCGGTGAGCACCTGATTTCCCGCGGCATGATTACCCAGGAGGTCCTGCAGCAGGCACTCGCCGATCAGGCCAGCGAACAGCAAGCCGCCTACCGTATTGTCCGGGAGGTCGCATGAAGCCGGTACCGCGCAACACCCTGCTGATCGGCGGCCTGTTACTGGGTCTGAGCGCCGGCAGCACGCTGCACGCGGCAGCGCTGAGCGACTTCGAGCAGTTCCGCAGCTACCCCTATATGGATCGCAGCTACCGCGAGGCGAAAAAAGGCAACTGGAAAGAAGTCGAACGGCTGATGCGCCATTTGCTGGAAAAGGTGCCGAAAAACGAAGAGGCCCGAACATTGCTGGTCGAGTCGCTGGCCAGGCAGCGGCGCTACAAGGAAGCGCTGCAAGCATTGCCCAACGACAGCGAAGCGCTGCTCGACCTGCGCCTGACCTGGATCGAACAGGATCCGCCGAGCAGCAGTCAGGTCGAAAGCTGGATGGCCAGCAGCAGCCTCAACGACCGCGTGCGTCTATGGCAGGCCTACAGCCTGAGCCTGGCCAAGTTCGGCGGTGCAGCCAAGGCCCATGACTGGCTAGCGCAACTGGCCCCCCAGGGCGACGACAACATTCTGCGACTGGCGCGGGCCAACTGGTCCGAACAACTGCGCGACTGGAGCGGCACCATCGAGCAACTGGCGCCGCTGGCCGCGCGCGGGCAACTCGATGGCGAAGCCTGGCAACGGCTGGCCAACGCCTATGTGCAGCGCCTCGACGAAAAACCCTTGCAGCAATTGCTCGCGCAGGCGCCGAGCCCCGAAGCAGCACGCCAGGTGCGCCTGGCGATGATCAATCGCGCCATCGCCGTAGGCCACGAGCAACAGGCTCTGCGCTGGATGCAATCGCTGCCGGCCTCGGACCTTGCCGATCCGGCGCAACGCCAGCGCCTGTGGGAGCTGGCACGCCAGAGCGAAGACGTGCCGAACGTGCAGCGTTTGAGCAATGACTTGCAGCGTCCGTGCCTGGAAACCGCCGAATGGCTGTCGCGCCATGACCCGGAAGCCGCGCTGGGGCAGTTACGCGGCTGTCGGCCGTCGGACGATCCGCGCACCTGGCTGGTGCTTGCCCAACGCCTGCAAGCCACCGACCTGCTGCAAGACACCCGCTTGCCCGAGCCGTGGGACAGCCGTCGCCAGGCACAACTCGTCGACGTCTGGCAGGAGCAAGGCCAAGACAACAAAGTGAACATCTGGCTCGCCGGCCAGAAACAGACACCCGAGGTGGTCAAGCGGCGGGCCGAGCTGACGCAGAAGATGGGGCGCAGCACCGAAGCGCAAACGCTCTGGGAATATCACTATCGGCAGACCGGCAATCTCGATTCGCTGGATCAGGCGACCTATCTGGCGGTCAATTCAGGCGATCGCGTGCACGCGCAACAACTGCTCGGCAGCGCCTATGACCGTCACGGCGCACGCCTGCCGGCAGCCGCGCGGCAACGCCTGGCCGAACTGTATGCCTCGGCGCCGGACACCACGCCCGCCGGGCAACGACGGATCACCTCGCTGCTCGCGCATGTCGACGGTGCTACCCGCGGCCAACTGTTGGCGCAACTGGCAGAAACCGGCCAATGCACAGTGGTGCAGGACGCCATCGCCGACCATCCGCAAGCAGCGGGCGACTACCGCGCGCTCGGGCGTTGCGCGATGCCGGATCGTCCGGGGGAAGCGGTGGTGTATTACCGCCAGGCCGAGCGACTCGGCGACCGCGGCAGCCGCCTGCCACTGGCCTACGCCCTGGAAGCCGCCGGTGACTCCGCCGGTGCGCTGCTGATCTGGCGCAGCCTGCCGACAAGCGAACTCAGCGACAACGCGCGCCTGACCGCCAGTCGCAGCGCCTTGAGCGCCGGTGACTATCAGGCCGCAGAAAGCTATTGGCAGCAGAGCACGACCCGGGGTGCCAACGAATGGGCATTGGGTGCGGCCATCGCCGACGCCCGTGGCGACCATTCGCAGGCCCTGCAGCGGCAACGCCAGGCTTTGCAGCAGGCAGCGGATGCCGGGCATTTCTATGCCGCATCGGTCACCGCACAGAAGGCCGGCGACTTGCCGCAAAGCACCGCGTGGCTGGCCGAAGCCGTGCGCCGTGAGCCGCAGAACCCGCGTTATCGCGCCGATTACGGCATGCGCCTGGCGGGCGCCGCGTCCCGCGAGGATCGCGCGCTGGCAATCCCCTACCTGCAACAGGCCACGCGCGATTTCCCCGAGGATTACCGTCTCGGCGAAACCCTCGCCTGGCGCTACGACGAAGCCGAGAACAGCGCCGCAGCCCGCCAGGAACTGCGCCGGGTGATCGATCTGGAACAGTATCCGGTCGCCGCCGACGACGAGGAAGGCAGTATGCAAGCACGGCTTTATCGCCAGCGGCGCGCTCATGAAAGCCTGGCGCGGCGTGACAGCCGGACCATCGCCAGTACCTGGTCGCCGGCCGGGGTGTCGACCAACGACTTCGTGCGCCCGGACGACAGCCAGGGCTCGCGGCGCCGCGCCGACTCGCAGAATGTGCAACTGGCCATGTGGGACCACGCCCTCGGCGACGAACCGAGTCGCGCCGGCAGTTCCCTGTCGGTGTACGGCCGGGTGCTGCTCGGCGGCCAGGGCCGCTCGAACTATGCGCAATCGCTCGCCGCCGGTGTCGGCCTGCGCTACAAGCCATGGGGCACACAGAACATCAATTTCTACGGTGAGATCTACAAGCAGAGTCAGTTCAACGATCAGGACGACCATAGCCTGAGCCTCGGCCAGATGCTGGTACCGGAAAAACTCCTGGAGCAGATCAACGACCATCGCCAGGACGGTCATACCAGCACCGACTACCTGCTGCGCGCCACGGCGTCGTTTCTCGATCAGGGCCGGTTCCGCAATGACTGGCGGGTGGACGAAAGCGATTGGGAGGAACGCTTCCTCTACCTCGATGCCGCGTGGTGGACCAAGGCAGGCGATCACCAGTGGCTGTCACGGTTCCAGCAGGGCCATACGTGGAAACTGCCGTTCAACGGCGCACAAACCCTGATGCCGTACGGCTTCCTCGAGTTCGCCAGCCAGGACCCGAGCAACGACTGGCGCCAGGACCTGCGCACCGGTGTGGGTCTGCGTTGGCAATGGTGGTACGACGATGACCGCTACAACGCCTATCGCTCGAAACTGTCGGTGCGCACCGAGTACCAGCAGTCGCTGGGCGGCAATCTGTATGAAGGCGGCAATGGCGTGCTGCTGGGTGTGGAGTGGAATTTCTGATGGCTCGATGGATAGTGTTTTTCTGCCTGATGCTGGGCGCGAGCATGACGCAGGCCGATGAGCGGGTGTTCTATCAGCCGCTGAATGTCGATGCCAACCTGACCACCGCGCAGTGGCAAAAGATCTGGCAGGACACCGCGCAACACGGTACGCGGACGCTGATCGTACAGTGGACGGCTTATGGCGACTCGGACTTTGGCGGTGCCGATGGCTGGCTCGCCAACAGCCTGAAACTGGCTGAGCGCCAGGGCTTGCAACTGGTGCTGGGCCTGGCGATGGATCCGGCTTATTACCAGCGTATCGAGCAACTGGACAGCGCCGGGCTCAAGTTTTACTGGCAGGCGCAGCTCGGACGGTCGCTGGCGCAACAGTACAAGCTGCGCCAGGACTGGAAGCTGAAGGTCAGCGGCTGGTACTTGCCGCTGGAGCTGGATGATCTGCACTTCCTGGCGGCGGACCGACGGGCCACCCTGCAGCGCCAGCTCAAGGATTTTGCTTCCAGACTCGATGCACCGCTGCATGTCAGCGCCTTCAGTGCCGGCAAGCTGGCGCCGCAGGTCACCGGCAGCTGGCTCGGGGACCTCAGTGCAACAGGCATCCAGGTGTGGTGGCAGGATGGCGCCGGCACCCGCCGGCTGGCGCCACAGGTGCGCGATGGCTATGCCAGCGCACTGCCCTGCTCCGTAGGCATCGTGCGCGAAGCGTTTCGCCAGGTCAGCGCCGAGGGCCAGCCGTTCCGCGCCGAACCCGCCAACCCGGACGCCACGCCGGCCGGCTGCCATCGCACGGCGGTATTTTCCCTGCGCTACCGGCCGTGGGGCCGGGTGATCCTCGACAATCAACGCACACAGCAGGGCCGCGATGTACAAAACCATTGAAGAACAGGTGCTGAAAAAGGCCGCGCCCGCTGAACTGCGGGCCGAGTTCATCCAGCACGAATTCGAACGCCTGCATTCATTCAGCGTACTGATCTATCTCGCCAGCATTGCGATCTGGCTGGTGTTCGATCTGGTCGTCAGTTTTCTCGGTGAACAGGGCTTCACCTGGCGCTCGATGATTTTTATCTCGCTGTTTGCGATCCTCACCCTGGTGATGGGTTTTACCCGCAAGGCCCGGCATTTCGATCTGATCACCCTGCTGTTCGTGCTGATCCTGACCATCGGCGTACGGCTGATCATCACCGGCATTCCCGCCAACGTGCACAGTTCCTGGCTGGTGCTCGCGGCAGCCAGCATGCTCTATAGCGTCTCGGTGCTGCCATTGAGTCGCGGGGCGTTCTTTGCCGCGCAAACCATCATCTGGCTGGTGCTCAACCCGTTCATCAACACTCCCACGCGCCTGATCGAACTCAGGGGCGTGATGACTGCCAGCTACAGCATTTTTCTCTGCGCGCTGACCATTTACACATTCCTCAAGCTGCGCCAGGCCAAGCTCTACAACTACATCATGTCCAGGTTGCTGCTCGATCAGGCCTACAACGATCCGCTCACCGAAATCCCCAACCGCCGCTCGTTCATGACCAGCGCCGGACAACACCTGCAAACCGTGCCACGCGAGCATGAGCAGTACCTGGCGATGGTCGACATCGACAACTTCAAGAAAGTCAATGATGTGTATGGCCACGACGTCGGCGATGAAGTGCTCAAGCGCGTGGCGGCGGATATCAAGGCGGTCATGAGCCACTTCGAATACGCGCGGCTGGGTGGCGAGGAGTTCGCCATCTATCTGGCCGGTGTGTGCCGCGCAGACGTCGAGGCACTGGCCGCCGAACTGTGCCGGGTGGTGCGTGAGCAGCCCACCCGGCATCCGGTGACCATCAGCATTGGCCTGGCCCGGGTCGAGGCTGGCGACAGCCTCAACCAGGCGCTGGTCAAGGCCGATGAAGCCTTGTACGAGTCAAAGCACACCGGGAAGGATCGCTACACCTTCCACGTCTAGCCGGTGACTGCGGCGTGGCGCACCAGCAACACCCGCGTCACGCGCCGCTCCTCGACCGCCATCACGGTCATTCGCCAGCCTTCGTAGTCCAGGCGGTCGCCCTTCATCGGCAAGCGGTCGAGCAGGCTCATCACCAGCCCGGCGAGCGTCTGATAGTCCTCGGTCGGCTCGGCGCCGAAACCGGTGTGCTGACGGATGCGTGTCAGGTTCAAGGCGCCGCTGACGACAAACCCGCCCTGCTCCTCGATCACATCGGGGCCGGCGACTTCGCTGGCATCCGGCAACTCGCCGGCAATCGATTCGAGGATATCGGTCATGGTCAGCACACCGACGAAGTCGCCGAATTCATTGACCACGAAGGCAATGTGCGTCGACGCAGCGCGCATCTGCTCCAGTGCGTTAAGGATCGAATAGCTGTCGAGCAGGTTGATGGTCTTGCGCGCCAGGTGTTCGAGGTTCGGCTCGTTGCCGGCCAGGTACTCCTTGAGCAATTCCTTCTTGTGCACGAAGCCCAGGGGCTCATCCACCGCGCCGTTGCGAATCAGCGGCAGACGCGAGTAGGACGAATGCATCAGACGCGTGCGAATCGTCTCGGCGTCCTCCGCCAGATCAATGCTGTCGACATCCGCGCGCACCGTCATCAGGTTGCGAATCGGTCGCTCGGCCAGTTGCAGCACGCCGCTGATCATCACTCGCTCGCGGCGGTCGAACAGCTCGGCGCTCGGCGCCTCGCCGTCGTCGAGCAGATCGGAAATCTCTTCGCCAACCTCCTCGACCGCCAGTTTGCGCCCGCCCAGCAAGCGCATCACCGCGTGGGCGGTACGTTCGCGCATCGGCCGCAGGCCCTGCATCGAACGCTTGCGCCGCGCCCGGGCGATCTGGTTGAACACCTCGATCAGGATCGAGAAACCGATGGCCGCGTACAGGTAACCTTTCGGGATGTGGAAGCCCAGGCCTTCGGCGGTCAAGGCAAAACCGATCATCATCAGGAAGCCCAGGCACAGCATGATCACCGTCGGGTGCGCGTTGACGAAACGGGTCAGCGGCTTGCTGGCCACGATCATCAGGCCGATGGAAATGATCACCGCGATCATCATTACCGCCAGCTCATCGACCATGCCCACGGCGGTAATCACCGCGTCCAGCGAGAACACCGCGTCCAGCACGACGATCTGCGCCACGATGGGCCAGAACAGGGCGTAAGCGCTATTGCTCGTGCGCTGGCCGACATGGCCTTCGAGGCGCTCGTGCAACTCCATGGTCGCCTTGAACAGCAGGAACACACCCCCGAACAGCATGATCAGGTCACGGCCGGAGAAGCTCTTGCCGAACACCTCGAACAGCGGCTGGGTCAGCGTGACCAGCCAGGAAATGCTCGCCAGCAGGCCCAGGCGCATGATCAACGCCAGGCTCAGACCGATGATCCGCGCGCGGTCGCGCTGATGCGGCGGCAGTTTGTCCGCGAGAATCGCGATAAACACCAGGTTGTCGATACCCAGCACCAGTTCCAGCACGATCAATGTCGCCAGGCCCAGCCAGGCCGTGGGATCCGCTAACCATTCCATAAAACGTCTCGATCTCTCTTCAGTGAATTCAGGCTGCCGGGCACGGCAAAGCGCGGCGCGAAAGCTCGAAGGCTGCGCCAACAACGATAGTCGGGAGTCGGAAGACCGGATGCTGCGAGTGCGTCAAGACCGCGCCGGGGCGCGTGGAGAAAGGGTAACTGGGAGGCTCCGAGAGGCTGTTCATGCAAATCCTGAAAGGAAAAAGGCCTTGGAGCGTACAGCCTAAAGCGACTTTTCCTACAGCCGGAAATCATTTCAAAATCTGTACAGGCAGCGCAATCCAGTGCATTGCGCTGCGCTCGAGGGAATCGCCGCGGCCTAACGACCGGCAAACCGCAGGCGCGACAGCTGGCGCAAATCGCCTTCGAGGTAATAGTCGTGAGTCCAGCGGTCGTCCACGGCCAACGGCTGCACCTGTTTCAAATCCAGTTGCCTGGCGAAGTACCGGAAGCGGTAGTGCTCGTAGAACCGCAGCAACTCCAGACCATAGCGATCGGCCAGATCGGTGTCGCCGCGAATGATCAGGTAGTTCTCGTCATTACCCTGGCTGGCCGAGGTGCTGAGGTTGTGGCTGCCGCTGATGATGGTCGGGTTGTCGCTGGTGAAGTCGGTGATCACCGCTTTGGTGTGCACCAGCAGGTTGCCCTTCTGGCCTTTCATGTTTTCCTTGAGCCAGCCCTCCAGCCCCGTGTTGAGCAGCGCCGTGGCCGCAAATTCGGCCGTGCGGTCGGCATGGAAGCCGGTGATTTCGCTGGCCGTGTTCTGCAGACCGTAACGCAGGACGCTGTCGTGTGGCTGGCCGAGCAAGGCATTGAGAATCGCCTCCGGCAGGGCAAATGCCGTGACAAACAGCACATCCTTTTGCGCCGCGTCGATGATCTCGACGAATTCGCGCAGATCGCCGCCGCCCGTGCGCGGCGAGAACCCGGCGAACAGCGCCCGCTGAGGATTCATCGGGTTGTGCTGGTTGATCCAGTCGCGAGTGGCGCCGACGTCGTCCGGCGTGGCCCAGATCTGCTCGAACGTCGCCAGGTAACTGGCGCCGATGGCCGCGTCGTCGAGGACGTGCACTACGTTGGCCTGGCGATAGACGCCGTTGGCCGTGAAATTGGTGCTGCCGCAGAGCACCGCTTGTGGCTGGCGCTCACCCGCAGCGTCGACACGGCTGAGGACAATGAATTTGTCATGGAAAATACTGTGGGTGACCCGCCCGCGCTTGTTCGCCGCCGGCAGTTTCGCCAGATTCGCCGCGTTGATCGTGGTGTCTTCGTCATCGGGCCTGGCGTGATACAGCACGCGCAACTGCACCCCGCGCGCGAACGCCGCGTTCACCGTGTCGATGATGGCCTGCAACTGGTATTCGTAGATGGCAATGTCCAGTGCCCACTGCCCGTCGAGCGCGCGTTCGATAAACCCCTGCAAGCGCCCCAACAGACCGTTCTCCAGCCACTGGCGGGCAGCGTCCGGCCAAGCTTCGATAGGCATCAGTTTGTTCGCGCTGATCTGCGCGTCGAGGTCGGGAAACTTGCGCTGGAACGCCTGACTGGCCGCCACCGCGCGATTGAAGATCACGCTCTGGTTGGCCGGGTGGCCGTCATCCGCGGTAATGCTCAGTTGCAGCGACTCGGCCAACACCGGGGCGTCCGCCGTCCCGTAGACCAGGTGCACGCGATAGTGGAGGGTCATGCCGGGATTGACCGCGTAATCGGCCCAACGAAATTTCTGCAACGGCGCCTTGTCGCTTGGCGTCGCGTGAAACTGCGCAAAGGTGTGGGCTTTGCCGGGGAACGTCAGGCTGTTGAAGAGGAACAGCCAGGGCTTGTCGCCCTGTTGTTTTTCGATGGCGAATCCGAGCAAGCCTGTGCGTCGGGATTCGGCAAGGTCCATGGCCAGCAGCACGCCGTTGGTTCCGGCGTAAGCCTTGATGCGGAAATCATCCTGAGGGTTGGCGACCAATACGCGCATGGTTTCACTCCTTGTGAAATGGCTGCTGAGCAGCATAGAGCAGCGCCGGCCAATTGCGCGTAACGCAAGACTTCAGAGCGCAGGCGAGTCATCGATATGCCGATAGTCCGCCCCCAACACCTGCGCCAACTGTCGCGCCCGCCCCAGCCTGATCGGCCCGCGCTCGATGTCGATCAACAAGCCTGGACACGCCAGTGGCGGCGCTTGCGGCAAGTCTTTCAGACGCCCGTCGGTAATCAGCAACAAACGCTGCTGCTCGGCCGGAAAGCGCTTTTGCCGCAGCGTCAGCCAGTGCTCGGCCTGGGTCAGCGCCGCCAGCAACGGGGTGCCGCCGCCCGCACCGAGCCCTTCGAGCCAGGCGCGCAGACCGCTGGACGCTTTCAATCCCTGCACCTGCCATTGCGGCGCGGCACCGCTGGCGGTCAGCAGCGCCAGGCGCGCCCGTTGCCGATACGCGTCGTCGAACACTTGCGCGAGCAAACCCTTGGCGTCGCTCAAGGCCTGATGGCGCCGAGTCGAGGCGGAGGCGTCGACGATCACCAGCCACAACTCATGCGGTGAACGGGTGCGGACCTGCAACAGCAGGTCGGCGCGCTGCCGCGGCCGGCCCTTGAGCAGGGTCCCCGGCCAGTTCACCGCACCGCTGCGGGCGCTGCGGCGTTTGCCCTGGCGGCCATTGTCGAGTGTGCCGGCGCGGGGTCTGGCATTCGCCCCTGCGGCGGCTCGGGGACGAATGCCGTTTACTTTTTTGGCCAGCTCGGCACTTCGCGGCGAGCGCCGGTGGCGAGTGCCGGCGCCGGCATGTCGCCCCACTGGCCCTGGCCTTCGCTCGGGTTGGCCTGGGCATCGGCCGCGGGCTGCGCAGGCGGTTGCGGGCTGGACGCCGCGGGCTCGCGGCGGCGATGACGCAGCGCAAATTCGGCGACGGCGTCGATGTCCTGCTCGGCGATCGCCGCGGCGCCGCGCCACGCCGCATGCGCCCGCGCTGCCCGCAGCCAGACCAGGTCGGCGCGCAAGCCGTCGACACCGGCAGCGAAGCAGCGCTCGGTGATTTGCGCCAGGGCTTCATCGTCGAGCGGAATGCTTGCCAAGGCATTGCGCGCGTGTTCGCAGCGCTCGCGCAGCGCCTGTTGCGCGGCTTGCCATTGCGCACAGAACCGCTGCGGATCACTGTCGAAATCCAGCCGCCGGCGAATGATCTGCCCACGCTCGGCCGGCGCGGTATGGCCGCTGAGCGCGACGTTGAGGCCGAAGCGGTCGAGCAATTGCGGACGCAGTTCGCCCTCCTCCGGGTTCATCGTGCCGATCAGGACGAACTTCGCCGAGTGCCGATGGGAAATGCCGTCGCGCTCGATCAGGTTGGTGCCGCTGGCGGCGACGTCGAGCAACAGATCCACCAGATGATCCGGCAGCAGGTTGACCTCGTCGACGTACAGCACGCCGCCGTCAGCCTTGGCCAGCACACCGGGAGAAAACTGCGCGCGACCGGCGCTCAGGGCGGCGTCGAGATCGAGGGTGCCGACCAGCCGTTCTTCGGTGGCACCCAGCGGCAAGGTGACGAATTGACCGCTGGCCAACAGATCCGCCAGGCCGCGCGCCAGGGTCGACTTGGCCATGCCGCGCGGACCTTCGATCAGCACGCCGCCGATTTTCGGGTCAATGGCGCTGAGGCACAGGGCCAGTTTCAGCTCATCGGCACCGACCACGGCGGAGAGGGGGAAATGCGCGGTATCGGTCATGGTTTTTTTCTCTGTCGTGGTCATCGGTGTGCTTGATCGTTGTAGCGTATTCGTGGGGCGACCCTCACCCCAGCGCTCTCCCTGCGGGAGAGAAAGCGAGTCTCATCAAGGCGCGGGCCGGCGGGCAGTCCGACCTGTCGCGCGCTGGCGGGTGAACGCCTTTTGCCGGCTCAGCCATCCTCTTCGATATCCAGCAACAGATTCTCCAGGGCTTCGCGATAGGCCCCGGGCTCCTGCCACAGGCCCCGCTGCTGCGCCTCGAGCATGCGCTCGGTCATGTCCCGCAGCGCGTGCGGGTTATGTTGGCGAACGAAATCGCGCGTCGCCGGGTCCAGCAGATAAGCGTCGGCCAGCAACGCGTACTGGTGATCGTCGATCAACTGCGTGGTGGCGTCGAAGGCGAACAGATTATCCACCGTCGCCGCCAGTTCGAAGGCGCCTTTATAGCCGTGGCGCTTGACCCCGTCGATCCATTTCGGGTTGGCCGCCCGGGAACGGATCACCCGGTTCAGCTCTTCCTTGAGGGTGCGGATTTTCGGCAGATCCGGCTGGCTATGGTCGCCGTGATAACTGGCAGCTGCGGTCCCGCGCAGGGTTTCCACGGCCGCGAGCATGCCGCCCTGAAACTGGTAGTAGTCGTTGGAATCGAGCAGGTCGTGCTCGCGATTGTCCTGGTTTTGCAACACGGCCTGCACCTGGCTCAAGCGCTGGACGAACTGCTCGCGGGCCGCGGTGCCTTCGTCCGCGCCGCCGTAGGCATAAGCGCCCCAGTTCAGGTAGACCTCGGCCAGATCCTCGCGGCTTTGCCACAGGCGACCGTCAATGGCGCCCTGCACGCCCGCGCCGTAAGCGCCGGGTTTCGCCCCGAAAATCCGCCACCCGGCCTGGCGTCGCGCCGTCTCGGCATCCAGCCCCGCCTGCAGCAAGGCTTCACGCTCGGCGCGGACCTTGGCGGCCAGCGGATTGAGATCGTCCGGCTCATCCAGTGCCGCCACGGCTTGCACAGCCGCATCGAACAGGCGGATCAGGTTGGCGAAGGCGTCGCGGAAGAACCCCGACACCCGCAGCGTCACGTCGACCCGCGGCCGGTCGAGCAGACTCAGCGGCAGAATCTCGAAGTCGTCGACGCGCTGACTGCCGGTGGCCCACACCGGGCGCACGCCCATCAGCGCCATGGCCTGGGCGATGTCATCGCCACCGGTGCGCATGGTCGCCGTGCCCCACACCGACAGGCCGAGCTGGCGCAGGTGGTCGCCGTGATCCTGCAAATGCCGTTCGAGAATCAGGTTGGCCGACTGGAAACCGATGCGCCACGCCGTGGTCGTCGGCAGGTTGCGCACGTCCACCGAATAGAAATTGCGCCCGGTCGGCAGTACGTCGAGACGCCCGCGACTCGGCGCACCGCTCGGCCCGGCCGGAACGAAGCGGCCGCCGAGGGCATCGAGCAAGCCACGCATTTCCGCCGGGCCGCAGGCGTCCAGGCGTGGCGCGACGACTTCGCGCAGGTGGTCGAGGATCGCGCTGACTTCAGTCCAGCGCGGATCCTGCAGGAGAGAGGCTGCTGGCGGATGTGCTGAGTCCGCTGAATCAATCTCGACTGAAACAGCGTTTTCGCGAGCCGGCTCGTTCCCACAGGAAATGTGCAGTGCCTGCGCGATCAATTGGGTGGCGAACAGTTCGAGACGTTCGCGGCTGTCACCGGCGGTGCGCCAGACCTCGTCGCTGACGTTTTGCAGCGGCGCCGGACGCGGGCCAAGCCACGGATCGGCCAACGCACAATCCAGCGGATCGAACCCCAGTTCAAACGCCTTGGCCAACGCGCGCAGCAGACTCGACTGCGCACCTTTACCGTCGCCACGCGGGATGCGCAGCAAGGCCAGCAGCGTATCGAGGCGCAAACGCCCGCTCGGCGATTCGCCGAAGATGTGCAGGCCGTCGCGGATCTGCGACTCCTTCAAATCACACAGGTAAGTGTCGAGACGCGGCAGCCAGATCGCCGCGTCGGCGTCGCTGTCGAGGCCGGCATCGAGTTGCAACTCGCGGTCGATCTGCGTCTCGCGCACCAGTTGCAGGATGTCGCGCTGCAACTCCCGGGCGCGGCGCGGATCGAGCAGTTGCGCTTCGTAATATTCGTCGGCGAGCAGTTCCAGGTTGCGCAACGGGCCGTAGGTTTCGGCGCGGGTCAGCGGCGGCATCAGGTGATCGATGATCACTGCCTGAGTGCGGCGCTTGGCCTGGGCGCCCTCGCCCGGATCGTTGACGATGAACGGATAGATATTCGGCAACGGCCCGAGCAGTGCATCCGGCCAGCAATTCTCCGACAGCCCGACGCCCTTGCCCGGCAGCCATTCCAGGTTGCCGTGCTTGCCGACGTGGATCACGCCATGCGCGCCGTAGGTCTGGCGCAGCCAGAAATAGAACGCCAGGTAGGCGTGGGGCGGCACCAGGTCCGGGTCGTGATAGACCGCGCTCGGATCGACCTGATAACCGCGCGCCGGTTGAATACCGACAAACGTCAGGCCCAAGCGCAGACCAGCGATCATCATCCGCCCGGCGCGGTACATCGGATCGTCCTGGGGCGCGCCCCAGCGCTCCAGCACCGCCGCACGATTGGCCGCAGGCAAGGCGTTGAACAGCGTCAGGTATTCGTCCAGCGCCAGGCTTTGCTGGCATGGGCGCTGATCGATGCTGTCGAGGTCGTTGCTGACGCCACCGAGCAATCGCTGGATCAGCTCGGTGCCGCTGGCCGGCAGGTCCGCCGCGACCGGATAACCCTCGGCCTGCATCGCGCGCAGGATGTTCAGCGCCGCCGCCGGCGTGTCGAGGCCGACGCCGTTGCCAATGCGGCCGTCGCGGGTCGGGTAATTGGCGAGGATCAGCGCGATGCGTTTTTCAGCGTTCGGCACGCGCGCCAGATCGCTCCAGCGCCGCGCCAGTTCGGCGACGAAATCCATGCGTTCGGCAGCGGCGCGGTAGCAGACCACATCGGACTGACTGCGCTCGCTGCGCCAGGCCAGGTCCTTGAAGCTGATCGGCCGGCTGATGATGCGCCCGTCCAGTTCCGGCAAGGCAATGTGCATCGCCAGATCGCGCGGGCCCAGGCCCTGCTCGCTGGCGCGCCAGCCCGGCTCGTTGTCCTGGGCACAGATGGCCTGGATCACCGGGATATTGCGGCGAAACGGCCGCAGGTGCGGCGCTTCCGGGCTGGACTGGGCGAAGCCGGTGGTGTTGAGAATCACCGCGGCTTGGACCTCGTCCAACCAGTCCTCGACCACTGACAGGCAGCCGGGCTCTTTCAAGCTGGCGACGGCGATCGGCAACGGATTGAGCCCCGCCGCCTGCAAGCGTTGGCAGAACACATCGATGAACGCAGTGTTCGCCGCTTGCAAATGCGAGCGATAAAACAACACCGCCGCCACCGGGCGCTCCGGCTGCCAATCGGCTTGCCAGTCGCTCAGGGCGGCGGTGTTTTTATCGGGGTGGTAGATCGCTGTGCGCGGCAACGCCTGCGGTTCGCCCCAGGCGTAATCGCGCGCCAGCCAGCGGTTGGCCAGGCAATGGAAGAAATCCAGCGCGTTGGCCATGCCGCCCTGACGCAGGAATTGCCAGAGCCGGTCGCGGTCTTCGGCAGCGACCGTGCTGAGGTCGCTGAGCTCCGGATCGGGGCGATCATCACCCGGCACCAGAATCACTTGCACGCCACGTTCGGATAGCTCGACCAGTCGTTCGACACCATAGCGCCAATACGCGATGCCGCCGTGCAGCGAGATCAGAATCACCTTGGCATGGCGCAACACCTCGTCGACATACAGATCGACCGACGCGTGATTCTGCACCTGCATCGGGTTGGCCAGACGCAGGCTCGGGTAATCCTCGGGCAGCTGTTGCGCGGCTTCGGCGAGCAGCGCCAGGCTGGAATCGCCGCTGCACAGGATCACCAGCTCGGCGGGGGTTTGTCCAAGGTCGGCAATGTTGTCATCCGACACGAAACCGCCGGGCTGGGTCCTGAGCAGGTGCATGGCTTAAACGCTGAGCGCGGCGCGCAGTTGCGCTTCGAGTTGGGCGGCGTCGAGCGCCTGGCCGATCAATACCAGACGGGTAACCCGCGCCTCATCGGCGCCCCACTGGCGGTCGAAGTGCTTGTCGAAACGCGTGCCCACGCCCTGGATCAGCAGGCGCATCGGCTTGTTCGGAATCGCCGCGAAGCCCTTCACACGCAGGATGCCGTGCTGCACAACCAGTTGCGTCAGCGCGTCGAGCAACAGGCTTTCGTCAGCCTGTGGCAGTTCGATGGAGATCGAATCGAAGGCGTCGTGATCGTGGTCATCGTGATCGTCATCACCGTCGTGGTGGTGATCGTGATGGCTGTGGCGGCTGTCAATGTGCTCTTCGGAACCGGCGCCGAGGCCGATCAGCACGTCCAGCGGCAACCGGCCGTTGCTGGCCTCGATGATTTTCACCGCCGGCGGCAGTTCTTCGGCGACTTCCAGGCGTACCCGGGCCAGGTCTTCGGCGCTGGTCTGGTCGGCTTTATTGAGGATCACCAGGTCGGCGCTGGCCAGTTGGTCGGCGAACAGCTCGTGCAGTGGCGATTCGTGATCCAGGTTCGGGTCGAGTTTGCGTTGTGCGTCGACCTGATCCGGGAACGCAGCGAACGTACCGGCAGCCACCGCCGGGCTGTCGACCACGGTAATCACCGCGTCAACCGTGCAGGCGCTGCGGATTTCCGGCCACTGGAAGGCTTGCACCAGCGGTTTCGGCAGGGCCAGGCCCGAGGTTTCGATAAGGATGTGGTCGAGGTCGCCGCGCCGGGCCACCAGTTCACGCATCACCGGAAAGAACTCTTCCTGCACCGTGCAGCACAGGCAGCCGTTGGCCAGTTCGTAGACGCGGCCAGTGGCTTCTTCTTCGGTGCAACCGATGCTGCACTGCTTGAGGATTTCGCCGTCGATGCCCAGCTCGCCGAACTCGTTGACGATCACCGCGATGCGGCGCCCCTGGGCGTTGTCGAGCATGTGCCGCAGCAACGTGGTTTTACCCGAGCCGAGAAAACCGGTGACGATGGTGACGGGGAGTTTGGCCAGTGTTTTCATCGGATGCCCTTTGGCAAGGTGGCGGGCATACGGGACGAGAACCGGCCACGCAGACACGCGCCGGAAGCGTTCGCCACCGGATCACCCCGCCCGGTTGTAGTGAGAATCTGTCTCGAGGCAGGTCTCCTGGCTGACGGTGTTCGGGCCATGGGCCCGGCATTCGCTGCGCCTTCCCGCTGGCTCCTGGCAAGGAGTTGGCAGTGGCGTGGCAACGAACAGCACCGTTCACAGTTGCGGGGGCAGCCGCGGCTTGAACCGCGTTCCCTTCTTAGCTTCGACAGCTGTCGAAGAACCTCGAAAGCGCAAGGCTACGCATGCACGCCAGGCGGGTCAACGTTTGCGGCATTGTCGTTATAACGCCATCGAACTTTCATATATCAATCGCGAACAGTTCTCACTTAAAAATTAGTTGTAGGTTATCTCTTACATACTATTCAACGCGATATTAAACCTGACATCGCGCACAGCCTCGGACTAGAGCGCTCGAACACTTCGTTTACATATCTTTACAAAAACCGAATTGATAATTTAATACAAGATATGAACTATGAAGATTCATAAGGACTATGAATCACACAAGAAAGGACTTCTTGCATGCCTGATTATTATCAGTGTTTGATCCTGTCTATTTCTGCCGTTCAGACTTGCGTGTCCGCAACATGAGTGCCGGCAACGCATTGCGGCACTCCGACGATGCCGTACTGAAGGAACTTTCCCAACTACTGGTTAATTGCCACTATGCACACAGTGAGCATTATCCGGCGGCCCAAGTTGCCCTGTTGGGGCGCGAAGAGTGCCGCGCATTCAACGCCACCTGGGAGCATCTGCACCGCGATGCCTACCTGAGCCCGGCGAACGGCATCCGCGAACGGCGCATCTGCAAGTTCGAATACCGGCAACGACAACGCCAGTGGACGCCGCTGCCAGACTGCCATTTTTTTCAGGCCCAGGCGCACAACCCGTTGCTGGGCGGCGTCCAGCGCACCTACAGCCGCAGCGAAGCGGCATTCATCGACTCCCCGGTCCTGCACGCACTGCTCGCCGCCGACCTGGCGCTGATGGACCTGACGCTCGGCCCGCGCGACTGGCTGGTGACCTGCCATCAGTTCCGCATCCTCTGCGATCAGGGCAATGCCGGCCAAGCCACCCCCGAAGGCCGCCATCGCGACGGCCACGATTTCGTCTTTCAGCACTTGATTCAACGCCAGCATGTCAGCGGCGGTGAAAGTCGAATATTCAATGACAATGGCGACTGTGTATTCCATGCAACTTTGAGCAACTACATGGAAACCGCCGTATTGAATGACCGAATACTTCTGCACGAAGTTTCCCCATTGCAAACATCTGGCATTAATTCGGATCGCGGCAGCCGCGACATGTTGATTATCGACTTCGACCTGGCGGACTACTAATGAACTACTCGACGCATGCACTTTCAGTCAGTACACCCGGCGCGCATAACTTTATTATTGAGCAGTTCCAACAAGCCTGCGCACGCCGAACTTGCACTTTATCGTTGACCGCCAACGAAAACATATTGTCCGAAACTGCGCGCACCCTCGGGCAGAACCGGCATTACGAGCGTTATCTGTTCAACGCCCAGGCCATCGACGGCCAGCGTTATGCCGCCGAATTCAACGGCATGCATGTCGAGCATTTCCCGGAAGTGGAAACCCTCAAGGCGCTGGCGACCCAGGCCGTGCAAGCGATGTTCAACGCGCCGTTCGTCGAGTACCGCGTGTTGTCCGGCGTGCATTGCACGCTGAGCGTGTTGACTGCCCTGACCGCACCGGGCGACACCATTGTGTCGCTGGCGCCCGCAAGCGGTGGGCATTTTGCAACCGGGCCGCTGGTGGAAAAAATCGGTCGGCACAGCGCATTTGTCAGCCTGACCGCGGACGGGCAAATCGACCTCGAGCAATTCGCCCGCCTCCTGCAAGCGTTGGCAACCCGCCCCGCCGCCGTGCTGCTCGACCATGGCCTGACCACCCGGGCGATCGCGATCAAGCCATTGCGCGCCTTGCTCAACCGCCAGGGCCTCGAGCGCACCCTGATTATTTACGATGCCTCGCACACCCTGGGGTTGATTGCCGGGCAGGCCTTTCCCAACCCGCTCGATGACGGCGCCGATATCCTTCAGGGCAACACGCACAAATCCCTCGCCGGCCCGCACCGCGCGCTGATCGTGGCGCGGCGTGCCGATCTGGCCGCACAGATCGAGCAAACGCTCAGCGCTGGCCTGATCTCGTCGCCCAACCTGCCCGGCCTGCTGCAATTGTTCGTCACCCTGGTGGAAACCCGGCATTACGGCCAGGCCTACGCGCAACGCATGTGCGCCAATACCCGCCAGTTGCACGCTGCGCTGGCCGATCTGCCAGGCTGGACACTGCACCCCACCGACACGCACCTGCTCCTGCTCGAAGGCGAGCAGGCCCGGCAAGCCGCACAACAGCTCAATGAGCTGGGCATCCGGGTCAACAATAAACAGGTCAATGGCCGCGACTGTCTGCGCTTCGGCCTGCAGGAAATCACTCGCCTGGGGATCAGCAGCGAGGATCTCGATGCCCTGGCGCACATCATTCGCCATGTGCTGAGCGGCGTCGCCAACGGTGGCGACCGGATCCGCCTGGCGCACATCTGCCAGCGCCTGAACCAGATCCACTACAGCTTCGACCAGGAGGCGTGCCAATGAAAGCACCTGCCTGCCTGATCATCGGCAATATCCGCGACGGTGAATACGAAGGGCTGATCGCTGAGGGCATCACGCCGTTGTTGATCGCCGACAGCCGCAAGACCAGCAAGATCGCTGATGCGAGCAGAATCGCAGCCGTGGCGTCGTACGATTTCTCCAAGGGGCTGAGCGCGGAACTGCTCGCTCTGACGCAACGGCTGCTGGACGAACACGGGTTCACCAGCGTGCTGAATTTCCGCGAGGGTTACGTCGCGATCACCGCGCGGCTGTGTGCGGCGCTGCCCGCGCTGGCCCACCTGCACCGCAACGTGGAAAACACTCTGGACAAGGTGCTGCAGCGTCAGCGCTTCCAGCAGTCGCACAACCCGGACCTGCACGTCATATCCCGCGAAGTGCAGATCGACGACCTGTTGGCGCGCCCTGCTGAACTGCCCTACCCGTTCATTCTGAAGCCGGCCAACCTCTACAGCAGCCTGTTCGTGCGCTGCATCCACGATCAGCACGAGCTGCACGACTACGCGCATCACGAATGGCCGGCGTTGCAGCGTTATGTGGCGGGCAAAAGTCGGGAAACCGAGCAGTTGCTGCTGGAGGAGTTCCTGCAGGGTTCCAACCACTCCATCGACTGCGCCATCGCCGCCGATGGCACGATCAGCAGTTTTCCGATTGTCGACGTGATCGCCGGTGTCGATATCGGCCGCGGTGACTTTCACCATTTCGCCCGCTACACGCCGTCGCTGCTGGAACCCGATGCGGCCCTGAAAGAACGTTGCCATCGCCTGGCCCATGACGCGGTGAAGGCGCTCGAGCTTTCGGGCACGTTTGCCCATGTCGAGTTCATTCTCACCGCTCGCGGGCCGAGGGTTCTCGAAGTCGGCGCACGCCCCGGTGGCAGCCGGATTCACGTGATTCGCCAGGCCTGGGCGCTGTCGCTGGACGTCTGCTACCACCGCGCGCTGTCCGCGCAAGCGCTGCCATCGGCGAACCAGACGCCGCAGCCGTTCGGTATTGCCACGCCTTTCGCCCGCACCGACCGACGCTATGACGGCCTGCACGGCGCCGAACGCATCAGCCAGTTGCCGGGCTTCCAGCGCTGGTACGCCTACGTCAATCCGGGCGATGCCATCGGTCCGGTCAGCAACGGCTTCCAGAACTACCTGTACATCGAGTTCAGGCAGCCCGACACCGCCAGCCTGCGCCAATCGCTGCTGGCCGTCGCCGACCTCGACGTCTACGGCGAAAACCCGGACACGACGGACACCAAACACATTCTGCTGATTGGCGGGCGCGATTCCGGACTGGACTGGGATACGCACCATCAGTTTCGCTTCACCCTCGTCCAGCAACCTGGGGATGTGTCTGACTATCAGCGCCAGCACGCGACGCTGGTACTGACGCACGACATTGCCGATCTGCCGTCCTACCGCGAAACCCTGGAGCAACTGCACCGCCAGCGCCCCTTCGCTGCCGTGGTGTCGTTCTCGGAACTCGGCCTGCTGCCGGCCTCCCTGCTGGGTGAACAGCTGGGCATCGTGCACAACAGCCTGCGCAGCGTCGAAGTCAGTCGCGACAAACTGCTGTTCCGCCAATTGCTGCAGGGCAGCCGCTACGAATTGCCGGCCGCCGCCGTCACCGGGAGCGAGGAAGTGCGCGCCTTCGTGCGGCAGCATGGCCCGGCCATTGTCAAACCCGTCAGCGGCTCGGGCAGCCAAGGCGTCTACGCCATCGACAGGCCCGAGGATGTCGATCATCTGCCGCTGGAGGGCAGCAACCTGATCGAGGCCTTCGCCGGCGGCGATGAATACAGCGTCGAGTCGCTGAGCCTGGATGGCCGCCACCGGATTCTCGGCATCACCCGTAAACACACCAGCGGCGCGCCGGGTTACGTCGAGACCGGGCATGACTTTCCTGCCGGCCTTGACGACGCCAGCCGTGTGCAGATCGAACAGGCCGTGCTGTGGTTGCTCGAGCGCATGGGCAACCGCTGGGGCCCGGCGCATACCGAGGTCAAGCTCGACGGTGAGCGACTGCACTTCATCGAGACCCAGACCCGCTTCGGCGGCGATCAGATCTGGGAAATGGTCTGGAAGACCACCGGCGTTCACCTGGCGGCCAGCACCATCGCTGCAATGACCGGCACGTCGCTGCCAGAACCGCAGAAAACCTATGCGCGCATGGCGATCCGCTACATCGAGGCCGACCGCGCGACCGACCCGCAACCCCTCCAGGCACGCCTGCTGCAACAGCCGTTTGCGCTGCGCGCGAGCCTCAACCACGACAGATTCGGCCGCCCCATCCGCCGCTCCGCCGACCGCCACGGCTACGTGCTGCTGGCCTGCAGCGACGCGGACGACCCGGCGCTCTTCAACGCTGCGATTTCCCACTCACGGTTCACCACGCAAGGACAGGCGCAATGACCACCCATGACACGCTGTACCGCATCGATGGCCCGATCAGCCCGGACTTTCCGCTGATCTCCTTCTCCACCAACGTCTACGACAACCCGGCGGACATCCTCGGTTCGATCACCGATCTGGCCCGGCATTTCAAAGCGGTGGAGTTCGAAATCGGCGAAGACGCCGAACAGGTTTTCTGGTCGCTGGACAGCGCCCAACGCGTCGCGCTGGCGCAGCAGATCCGCCACTTCACCGAACAGCACGGCATCACGCTGACCGTGCATGCCGGGTGGTGGGGCCGCCAGTACAACCTGTGCTCCCCGGATCTGGCCGAACGCGCCCAGGCTGTGGATTGCCTGAGCGCCGCCGTGGATTTCTCCCGTGAGGCCGGCGCCACCAGCGTGACCTTCCATCCCGGCTACAAGGATCAACTGGAAAACACCGAACTGCTCGACAACCTGATCGTGGCGATCAATCAGGTCAAGGCGCGCTGCAACACCCAGGGCATCGCGCTGTGCCTGGAAAACATGGGCGGCCAGCGGCCGAAGTTTCCGGTGTTCACGGTCGAGGAGCACCTGCGCTTTCACCAGGAAACCGGCTGCTTCGTGACCATCGACGTAACCCACCTGTGCTCGTTGCTGCCGTATGGCGAGAGCCTGTTCGCCGCCATCGCCGATCTGGCGCCGGTGACCCGCCACCTGCACATCGCCGACCTCAACGACACGCACCACCAGCATCTGCCGATCGGCGAGGGCAACCTGCGCCTGAGCGATGTGCTCAATCGCTTTGCCGTCAACGGTTATCGCGGCGTGGCCGTGGTCGAAGAGTTCATCCCGCGCTTCTCCACCGAGTACTACCTGGAGAAGGCCCTGGCCTACAAACACGGTGTCGAGCAATTGCTGGCCGGCGCGCGGCACAGCACCCATGCCGGCTGAGTCCGCCCTGGGCAAAGCGGCGGCGCCCAGCGAGATCGTGACCGGCATCCGCGATGCGCTGCCGTTCGTGTTCTCGCTGCTGCTGACCTTCACCCTGATCGGCATGCTCGGGCGCCGCCATGGCCTCGACCTGCCGGCCATGGTGGTGTTCAGCGGTACGGTGATGGCCTCGCCCTTGCAACTGACCCTGCTGGAAACGCCCGCACACCTGCTGAACGCCTTTGGCGTGCTGGTCTCGGCGTTGAGTATCAACCTGCGTTTTCTGGTGTTTACCCTGAGCCTGAAATCCAGCCTCGAGGGACCGATCAAAACCTTCGTTCCGGCGCTGGCGGTAATGGCCAATGCGGCCTTCACGCTGATGTCGATCCGCAAGGAACAGCAACCGATCAGCCGCGCGTACGCCAACACCGTATGTTTCCTGCTGTACGCCGCCGCCCTGTTCGGCACCATGGCCGGTTACTGCTTCGCCAGCCTGGCCGACAACGCCGTGATGGACCACGTCAGCGTGGTGATCGCGATCTTCATCAGTGCCTCGCTGGGCAAAATGGCCCGCGACCGGCACAGTTTCCATGCGCAATGGATCGCCGGCCTGGCCACCGCCGCAGGCTTGCTGTGGCTGGGCGAAGTGAGCCTGCTGCTGGTGCTGGTGGTCACCGTTCTGACGAGTTATGCCTATGACCGAACCTAGTACCTTCTGGCTGTACGTGCTGATCTGCGCGCTGGTTTCAGCGGTCTGCCGCTTGTTGCCGCTGGCGGTCGATGTCGAGCGGCTGTCCGGTGGCGCGCGCAGCTTTATCGACCGTCTGGGCAAATACACCTCGGTGGCGATGCTGGTCAGCCTCCTGGCAGGGTCGCTCTACCCGCTGGCCAGCCAGCACACCGCGTCGTTGACGTGGATCGTGCCGGTGGCCCTGGCCTGGTTGCTGAGCCTGACGCGCATCAAGTCCTACTATGCGTTCCTGATCGCCCTGGCGGTGTACGTGATGCTGGCGATGCGGTAGGCGTCGATTGACGCGAATCCCTCGCCCATGCTCTCCTACACAACTTGTTACGGGTGCCCTTCACAGGGTGAAACGGGAAACCGGTGAATCATGTGCTTTACTCTGAAGCCATGTCAGTCCGGTGCTGCCCCCGCAACGGTAAGCGAGTGAAGCGTCAGATCCACTGTGCCAGCGGCATGGGAAGGTGATGCTTGTCGGTGGGCCTGGTGCCGACCCCTCGCGAGCCCGGAGACCGGCCCGCAACACACAGTGCGCCAAGGCGTCACTGCACATAACAAACCCGCGGTGGGCGGGCGCTGTTCGAACCTCTGCGTGCCTGTCTCGCAGGGGTGCTCATGCGCTCTGTTCACCCGCTGACATTCCAGAGGGAAGCGCCATGTCGATCATCACCAGCACTCGCAGCACGGACACCCGCTCCGCCAGCAGCACCACCCTGAGCCAACGCCTGGGCGCCGCGATCTTCGCGTCGATCCTCGGCGCCAGCCTGGTCTACTTCGCCGGTTTCTCGCACATCGAAGCGGTGCACAACGCCGCCCACGATACCCGCCACAGCGCCGCGTTCCCGTGCCACTGAGACCTACCGACATGATCAAGCGTATCGCGCAAACCGCCGGTTTCAGCGGCCTGCTGGCCGCCCTGCTGCTCACCCTGATGCAGAGCTTCTGGGTGTCGCCGCTGATTCTCCAGGCGGAAACCTACGAAAAATCCGAGCCGGTGGCGCCGGTTCACGAACACGCCGCCGGTACCGCCGCGCACAGCCATGATGCCGAAGCCTGGGAGCCGGAAGACGGCTGGCAGCGCGTGGCATCGACCACGGGTGGCAACCTGGTGGTCGCCGTCGGGTTCGCCCTGATGCTGGCGGGCCTGTACACCCTGCGTGCACCGACCAAGACTTCGCAAGGACTGCTCTGGGGCCTGGCTGGTTATGCGACGTTCGTGCTGGCGCCGACCCTGGGCCTGCCGCCGGAACTGCCGGGCACCGCCGCGGCGGATCTCGCCTCGCGGCAGATGTGGTGGATCGGGACTGCCGCATCCACCGCGGTCGGCCTGGCCTTGATCGCCTTCAGCCACAACTGGCTGATGAAGCTCCTCGGCGTAGCGATCCTGGCCGTGCCGCACGTGATCGGCGCGCCGCAACCGCAAGTGCATTCGATGCTGGCCCCGGAGGCCCTGGAAGCGCAGTTCAAAATCGCTTCGCAGTTGACCAACGTCGCGTTCTGGCTGGCCCTGGGCCTGATCAGCGCCTGGTTGTTCCGTCGCAAAAGCGCAGGCCAATACCACGCATGAGTGATACCCGCGCAGCGCCGACCCTGGTGGTCGGCCTGGGCTGCCAGCGAGGCTGCCCCGCCAGCACGCTGCGCGCATTGCTCGACCAGGCCTTGCAGGCCCACCAGATCGACCTTGAGGCGGTCCAGGCCCTGGCCAGTATCGATCTCAAGTGCGATGAACCGGGCCTGCAGGAACTGGCCGCGCAACTGGCGCTACCGCTGCTGTACTTCAGCAGCGCCGAACTGGCCGTTTACCAGCCGCGCCTGAGCCACCATTCACAGATCGCCTATGAGCGCACCGGCTGCTACGGCGTAGCGGAAAGCGCTGCGCTCGCCCTCGCCGAACAACTGATGCGGGCCCCGGCCAAACTGCTGATCTCCCGGCAAAAGTTTGCCCAGGCCACCCTGGCATTGGCCGGCGCCGCGTAAACCGCCGATAATCCCCGCCTTCGATCATGAGCAATCTTCATCTGCGCGCTCATAAACAGCGTTTTCACAGGATTCAACGATGACCGTCTACTTCATCGGCGCCGGCCCCGGCGACCCGGAACTGATCACCGTCAAAGGCCAGCGGCTGATCCGCAATTGCCCGGTGATTATCTACGCAGGTTCGCTGGTACCCGCCGCCGTGCTCGAAGGTCATCGTGCCGTAACCGTGGTCAACAGCGCCGAATTGCATCTGGAACAGATCATCGACCTGATCAGATCCGCCCACGACAACGGCCAGGATGTGGCCCGTGTGCATTCCGGCGATCCGAGCCTGTACGGCGCGATCGGCGAGCAGATCCGCTGCCTGCGCGAGCTGCAGATCCCGTTCGAGATCATTCCCGGCGTCACCGCCACCGCGGCCTGCGCCGCGCTTCTGGGTGCCGAACTGACCCTGCCGGACGTGTCGCAAAGTGTGATTCTGACCCGCTATGCCGACAAGACCGCGATGCCGGCAGGCGAGGAACTGGGCAATCTGGCGCAGCACGGCGCGACCATGGCGATTCACCTGGGAGTCAATCACCTACAGAAGATCCTTGCCGAACTGCTGCCGCACTACGGTGCCGATTGCCCGATTGCGGTGATTCATCGGGCGACGTGGCCGGACCAGGACTGGGTGGTGGGCACGCTGGCGGATATTGCCGCGAAGGTCGAGGCCAAGGGGTTCCGGCGGACGGCGTTGATCCTGGTGGGCCGGGTGCTGGGCAGCGAGGTGTTCAGCGAGTCGTCGCTGTATCGCGCCGGGCATGCGCATCTCTACAGGCCCTGAACAGCCTGCGACGTTTTTCCTTACCCAATAAAAAACGGCGCTCACGGGGCGCCGTTTTTCATGTCCGCAGTGCACACCTTACTCAGTAGTAGGCGTTTTCTTTCTGCGTGTGGTCGGTCACGTCACGTACACCCTTGAGCTCCGGGATGCGCTCGAGCAAGGTGCGCTCGATGCCTTCCTTGAGGGTCACGTCGGCCTGGCCGCAGCCCTGGCAACCACCACCGAACTGCAACACGGCGATGCCGTCCTCGACCACATCGATCAGGCTGACCTGACCGCCGTGGCTGGCCAGGCCCGGGTTGATTTCAGTTTGCAGGTAATAGTTGATGCGCTCGTTGATCGGGCTGTCGGCATTGACCATCGGTACTTTGGCGTTTGGCGCCTTGATGGTCAGCTGGCCGCCCATGCGGTCGGTGGCGTAGTCGACGACGGCATCGTCAAGAAACGCTTCGCTGAACGAGTCGATGTAGGCGGTGAAGCTTTTCAGCCCCAGCGCGGTATCTTCGGGTTTTTCTTCGCCCGGCTTGCAGTAGGCAATGCACGTTTCGGCGTACTGGGTGCCAGGCTGGGTGATGAAGACGCGGATGCCGATGCCCGGGGTGTTCTGCTTGGAGAGCAGATCGGCCAGGTAATCGTGGGCGGCGTCGGTAATGGTAATAGCGGTCATGGAAACTCCTCGCAGGCTTGGGCGCAGTTTACGCCAATCGGCGGCCGGGACAAAGTCCTAGTATTTACGTAGGAATAGTTCGCATCGCTCAGTTCGTCGGTTTGCCGTCGATGCTTGCCTTGAGCCACTGGTAACTGCGCTTTTCCACCCACTGGTAGCTGAACCAGGAGCCCACGCCAATCGCCAGCGCGCACAGGATGAACATCAGGTACGGGTTGATTCCGTACGCGCGCGCGAGGAACCCGCCCGCCGACAACACCAGAACGTGCATCAGGTACACCGAGTACGAGCAGTCGCCAAGCAGTTTGAGCACACGGTTACCCTCGACGTAACGCTCCAGCGCCATGCACGCCATGACCAGCACGGCGCTCGGCACACCCCAGTTCAACAACCGAGGCGCCGGCGGCAAGTGATAGATCGCCAGCAGCGCTGCGCCGATCCCGAGGATCGGCAGCCACAGGCCGGGACCGATCCAGCCCCGGCGATAAAGCATGCCGATGCCGATTCCGAGGAGAAACTCGTAGACGATGTCCGAGCGATAGAACGTGCTGACCCAGCCAAACCCTGTCCACGCCTGACAAACGGCAAACAGCAGCGCCGCCACCACCAACAGCCGTACCTGCAGGCGAAACAGCAGCGCCCAGGCAAACAGCACGTAGAAAAGCATTTCGTAGTTGAGGGTCCAACCGACGTTCAGGGTCGGATAAATGCCGTAGCCGCCCGGGTTCTGCGTAGGAATAAACAGCAGCGACAGCAGGAAATGCCCCCAGTCGACGCTCTGATCCGGTAACAGCGGCCGGGCGAACACCACCAACAGCGCCATCAACAGGGTGTACAGCCAATACGCCGGCACGATGCGGAACAGCCGATACAGCAGAAATCGCCCGGGCGGCAGGTCTTTGCCCTCGGTGGACAGGAAGATCACCAGACCGCTGATGACAAAGAAGATATCGACCCCGACGGCACCCTTGTCGATGAACAACTGCCCGATCGGCCCGCGCGCCTTGAAGTCGAAGAAAATCTGCATGAAGTGGTGACAGACCACGGTCCACGCCGCAAACGCACGCAGGGCCTGCACTGAAATCAACATGACCGGCTCCCGTCCACGCCTCTGAAAACCACCGCCAGCCCCTTGCAGGGCTGAGCTTGCTCGCGGTGGCGACGTTTCAGGCGAGCTTCATCATGAATGCCCTGACGCCATCACGAGCAGGCTCGTGCCTGCAGGTTTTTGCGGTGCTACCAGAGTCTCGGACAGCAGGCCGGCCTCAAACGATCAAAGATTCTCGTAGCGGTTCATGTCCAGCACGCCCTCTTCCACCGGCTCGGTTTCGTGCAGGTACTGGCTCAGGTCATGGAAGTAGAACCAGAACTGCGGATGGCTGCGGCGAATGCCCCAGCGCTCGACGATTTTCTCGAACTGCGAGGCGTCCCTGGCGTTTTCCATGGCATCGACGAAGGCCGGCACCTGTTCGGCGGGGATATTGAACATGAAGTTCGGGTAGCTGCTGAGCACGCCCGGGTAGATGGTCAGGCTGTCGAGTCCCGGTTGATAACGCAGCGATTCGCCGAGCAGGAACGCCACGTTGCTGTGGGCACGGTTGCGCATCAGGCTGTAGACCTCGCGTTTACCGCTGCGGGTCTCGACGCGCAGCATGGTCGCCTCCGGCAACTGATCGATGACCTTGAGGCCGGCCGCCGGCCGCGACGTCAGGCGGCTGAGGGCCTGCTCGGCGTTTTGCAGCGCCGGGTCGATGTTCGGCCGCGAACAGTAGGCGTCCTCGCAGCGGTTGAGCGGATCCGGCCGCGCATTGAGATCGCCGTAACGCGCCAGCAACTGCCGGGCGAAGTCGCGCTTGGGGTCTTTTTCGTCGAGTTTCAGCGCGGTCGGCTTGTCGTCGTCGATGGCTTCGTAATCCAGCCACATCTTGAACTTGCCGCTGCTCTGGTACCAATCGTCGAGGTAGGCCTCGCGGGAATCGGCCGGCATCAGGCGCAGGAAGTTCTGCTCGGCGCCATTGCGGATCAGGTCGAAATACAGGCGAGTCTGCGCCTGGTGCGAGACGTTGCCGAACACGTCGAAATTCACCGCCAACTGGTAGTAAGTGCGCTCGAGCAGCGGGTAGTCGAACAGCCACATGGTTTGCGGCACTTCGCCGATCAGGCCTTTGGTCACCGACGCACTGTCGAAGTGGCGGAAGATGCTCAGCAAGGCATTGTCATTGCCCGCCCACAGGGTCGACCAGCTCGGGGGCGGCGCATCGGCGTAACTGTCGCGGCGCAACGCCTCGTACTGGTTGCGCTTGTTGCGGTAGTCATGCCACAGGCTCAGCACGCTGCCGACATCGTCGTTCTGCCCCGGCATCGCCAGCAGCGGCGTGGCCTGGCCGCGATAGTTCGGGTCGGTGATGTACAGGTCGTGTTCGGGGGCCTGGAACAGCGCCCAGAAGTTGTCGCGAATCACATCGGTCGCGATCTGCCCACGGCAGACGGGGCCGCGAATGAACGTGCGCACGAAGTACTCGGCGTTATCGAGCATGAACTGGTAGCGCGCCTGGGCCGGGATCGCCTCGAACGTGGCGAACGGGTTGGCCCGGCTCTGCGGGCCGTAGCCCGGCAAGGCATTGACCTGCCAGTTGCCGCTGTAGAACAGGCTCTTGACCCGCGCCATCTTCGCCGCGCTCAACGGATAGGTGATGTGAGTCTTGTGCACGATCACCCCTTGCACCGGCCACAGGCGGTAGTACACCTGGGTGCCCGGATCATCGTTGGGACGGCGGGTGGCAATCAGATCGATCGGCTGGCCGGTTGGCGTGCGCGAACGCACCCACTGGAAGTAATGCCCGGGCTCGCCATCCTTGAAATAGATATGAGCGAGGAACCAGTGCTCGAACAGCCAGCGTCCGACCAGGCTCTGCCGCGCGCCGGGCGTGTTGAGCAGGTTTTCCCACTGCACGATCTGCCGGGTTTCGCTGGCGCTCGGCACCAGGCCCTGTTCGTCGATGGGAGCACCGGACGCCAGCCAGCGTTGCAGGGTCTGGTACTGCTGATCGGTCAGGCCGGTTACCGCCAGCGGCATGCCCTCTTTCGGGTGCGCCCCGGCGTAACCGTCGAATTCGGCGGGCATCGCGCACATGTTTTCCCGTTGCAGGCCGAGGACGATGTCTTCGGGCAATTTGGCGTTGGGGGTCAGCGGGGTTGTGTGGCCCAGCTCCAGCATGCGCGCCATCAGCGCCGCCTGGCTGCCTTGAGCGTCAAGCACCGAATAGAAGCCTTTCTGCTGCCAGGCACGTTTGCCGAAGGCGTCGTAGAACAACCGGGTGGTCGGCGCGGCCTGGCTGCGTTCGCCATCGTAGACCGGCATCTTGCTCGCGCCGCGCGTCGCGCCCTCGGCACTGCCCAGGTTCAACTGGCAGGCGGAGTCGTAGCACGCGTGGCAGGCCACGCACTTTTCGGTGAAGATCGGCTGAATGTCACGGGTATAGGAGATCGCGGGTTCCTGCGCCACGGCGCCCCAGCTTAAAAACAGCAACACAGTGCTGATGACGCGGTACGACATGCCCTTGATCCCGATCCTGAAAAAAACGCAGCGATTCTACAGTATGACGTTCGTACCAACATGAACGATATTCATGCAAAAGTGCCACATGCTCCAAAACCGCACAGGTTTGTTATGATCCCGGCCCTTCGTCATGGTCTTTTCGAGTAGTCCCAATGTCCGATCGCAGCGTCCGCCTTCAAGCTCTCAAGCAAGCCCTCAAAGAGCGCATCCTGATTCTCGATGGCGGCATGGGCACGATGATCCAGAGCTACAAGCTCGAAGAGCAGGATTATCGCGGCAAACGCTTCGCCGACTGGCCGAGCGACGTCAAGGGCAACAACGACCTGCTGGTCATCACCCGTCCCGACGTGATCGGGGGTATCGAGAAGGCCTACCTGGATGCCGGCGCCGACATTCTGGAAACCAACACCTTCAACGCCACGCGCATTTCCATGGCCGACTACGGCATGGAAGAGCTGGCCTATGAACTCAACGTAGAAGGCGCCCGCCTGGCGCGCAAGATTGCCGACGCCAAGACCGCCGAGAACCCGGCCAAGCCACGCTTTGTCGCCGGCGTCCTCGGCCCGACCAGCCGCACCTGCTCGCTGTCGCCGGACGTCAACAACCCCGGCTACCGCAACGTCACCTTCGATGAACTGGTGGAAAACTACACCGAGGCCAGCAAAGGCCTGATCGAGGGCGGCGCCGACCTGATCCTGATCGAAACCATCTTCGACACCCTCAACGCCAAAGCGGCGATCTTCGCCGTACAAGGCGTGTTCGAAGAACTGGGCATCGAGCTGCCGATCATGATCTCCGGCACCATCACCGACGCCTCCGGCCGTACCCTGTCGGGCCAGACCACCGAAGCCTTCTGGAACTCCGTGGCCCACGCCAAGCCGATTTCGGTCGGCCTCAACTGCGCCCTCGGCGCCCGCGAGCTGCGTCCGTACCTGGAAGAACTGTCGGACAAGGCCGGCACCCACGTCTCCGCGCACCCGAACGCCGGCCTGCCGAACGAATTCGGCGAGTACGACGAACTGCCGGTCGACACTGCCAAGGTGATCGAAGAATTCGCCCAGAGCGGCTTCCTCAACATCGTCGGCGGTTGCTGCGGCACCACCCCGGGGCACATCGAAGCCATCGCCAAAGCCGTGGCCGGTTACGCGCCTCGGCAGATTCCGGATATTCCCAAGGCCTGCCGCCTGTCGGGTCTGGAGCCGTTCACCATCGATCGCAGCTCGCTGTTCGTCAACGTCGGCGAGCGCACCAACATCACCGGTTCCGCCAAGTTCGCCCGCCTGATCCGCGAGGACAACTACACCGAAGCCCTGGAAGTCGCCCTGCAGCAGGTCGAGGCCGGCGCGCAGGTGATCGACATCAACATGGACGAAGGCATGCTCGATTCGAAGAAGGCCATGGTGACCTTCCTCAATCTGATCGCCGGTGAGCCGGACATCTCCCGCGTGCCGATCATGATCGACTCGTCGAAATGGGAAGTGATCGAAGCGGGCCTGAAGTGCATCCAGGGCAAGGGCATCGTCAACTCGATCAGCATGAAAGAAGGCGTCGAGCAGTTCATCCATCACGCCAAGCTGTGCAAACGCTACGGCGCGGCAGTGGTGGTGATGGCGTTCGACGAAGCCGGCCAGGCCGACACCGAGGCGCGCAAGAAGGAAATCTGCAAACGCTCCTACGACATCCTGGTCAACGAAGTCGGCTTCCCGCCGGAAGACATCATCTTCGACCCGAACATCTTCGCCGTGGCCACCGGCATCGAAGAACACAACAACTACGCTGTGGACTTCATCAACGCCTGTGCCTACATCCGCGACGAACTGCCGTACGCGCTGAGTTCCGGCGGCGTGTCCAACGTGTCGTTCTCGTTCCGCGGCAACAACCCGGTGCGCGAGGCGATCCACTCGGTGTTCCTGCTGTACGCGATCCGCGCCGGCCTGACCATGGGCATCGTCAACGCCGGGCAGCTGGAAATCTACGACCAGATCCCGCAGGAGCTGCGCGACGCCGTCGAGGACGTGATCCTCAACCGCACTCCGGAAGGCACCGACGCCCTGCTCGCCATCGCCGACAAGTACAAGGGCGACGGCAGCGTCAAGGAAGCCGAGACCGAAGAGTGGCGTGGCTGGGACGTCAACAAGCGTCTGGAGCATGCGCTGGTCAAGGGCATCACCACGCACATCGTCGAAGACACCGAAGAGTCGCGGCAGTCGTTCGCCCGTCCGATCGAAGTCATCGAGGGCCCGTTGATGTCGGGCATGAACATCGTCGGCGACCTGTTCGGCGCCGGCAAAATGTTCCTGCCGCAAGTGGTGAAATCGGCGCGCGTGATGAAACAGGCCGTGGCCCACCTGATCCCGTTCATCGAACTGGAAAAAGGCGACAAGCCGGAAGCCAAGGGCAAGATCCTCATGGCCACGGTAAAAGGCGACGTGCACGACATCGGCAAGAACATCGTCGGCGTGGTGCTCGGCTGCAACGGCTACGACATCGTCGATCTCGGAGTGATGGTCCCGGCGGAAAAGATCCTGCAAGTGGCCCGCGAAGAGAAGTGCGACATCATCGGCCTGTCCGGCCTGATCACGCCGTCGCTGGATGAAATGGTCCACGTTGCCCGGGAAATGCAGCGCCAGGACTTCCATCTGCCGCTGATGATCGGCGGCGCGACCACCTCCAAGGCGCACACGGCGGTGAAGATCGAGCCCAAGTACAGCAACGACGCGGTGGTCTACGTCACCGACGCCTCGCGCGCCGTCGGCGTGGCGACGCAGTTGCTGTCCAAGGAACTCAAGGCCGGTTTCGTCGAGAAGACCCGCGCCGATTACGTCGACGTGCGTGAACGCACCGCCAACCGCAGTGCCCGCACCGAACGCTTGAGCTACGCCGCCGCAATCGCCAAGAAACCACAGTTCGACTGGGCCGGTTACACCCCGGTCAAACCGACCTTCACCGGCACCCGCGTGCTGGACAATATCGATCTCAACGTACTGGCCGAGTACATCGACTGGACGCCGTTCTTCATCTCCTGGGACCTGGCCGGCAAGTTCCCGCGCATCCTCGAAGACGAAGTGGTGGGTGAAGCCGCCACCGCGCTGTACAAGGACGCGCGCGAAATGCTCGGCAAGCTGATCGACGAGAAGCTGATCAGCGCCCGTGCGGTGTTCGGTTTCTGGCCGGCCAACCAGGTGCATGACGACGACATCGAGCTGTACGGCGACGACGGCAAGCCTCTGGCGCGCCTGCATCACCTGCGCCAGCAGATCATCAAGACCGACGGCAAGCCGAACTTCTCCCTGGCCGACTTCGTTGCACCGAAGGACAGCGAAGTGACCGACTATGTCGGCGGCTTCATCACCACCGCCGGCATCGGCGCCGAAGAAGTGGCCAAGGCTTATCAGGACGCTGGCGACGACTACAACTCGATCATGGTCAAGGCCCTAGCCGACCGCCTCGCCGAAGCCTGCGCCGAGTGGCTGCACCAGCAGGTGCGCAAAGAGCACTGGGGTTACGCCAAGGACGAGGCGCTCGACAACGAAGCGCTGATCAAGGAGCAATACTCCGGCATCCGCCCTGCCCCGGGCTACCCGGCGTGCCCCGATCACACCGAGAAGGCCACGCTGTTCGCCCTGCTCGATCCCGAGGCGCAGGAACTGCGTGCCGGCCGCAGCGGCGTGTTTCTCACCGAGCACTACGCGATGTTCCCGGCGGCAGCCGTCAGCGGCTGGTACTTCGCTCACCCGCAGGCGCAGTACTTTGCGGTGGGCAAGATCGACAAGGACCAGGTCGCCAGCTACACCTCGCGCAAGGGCCAGGAGTTGAGCGTCACCGAGCGCTGGCTGGCGCCGAACCTGGGGTACGACGACTAAGCATCGCTTGCGGTGCTGCAAGCCCCTGGTGTCGCTCCAACGGCACCGGGCCTGCAGGCCGTCGCAGGTGGCAGCGGGCTACTTCTGCGAATCGTCCGTGGACGTATCGAGGTCCGTGTCGTCGGACACTTGCCGTTGGTCAGCGGCGATCCATTTCTCCAGTTTCTGTCGGCTGATGCCCAGCGCGCGGGTTCCACCCACCCGGTCCAGATACGCTCTGATCCGCAGCAGGTTGTCTGCGGACAGGTGGCGCTGGTCGCTGGACATACGCGTCCCCGCCAGCAAGCGATCGTGGCTGCCATCGAAGGCCTCTACGGGAATCTCGGCGATCGGATTGCCGGTCAGGCCCAGGTACTCGAGATTGGGCGCCTGCAGGACACCGTCGGGCCACTCCGCCAAGCTATTGCCGGTTAACAGCAGGCGTTGCAGCGCGTGGCTGACCGGCCCCACGAAGCGGTTCAACTGGTTGTAGCTCAACTCCAGCCGTTGCAGGCCCGGCAATGCCTGCAGGACCGGGCCGTCGAACACTTTGAAACGGTTGTAGTTCAACTTGAGCCAACGCAAGTGCGCCAGATGGCTCAATTGCCGGACCAGCGACGGCATATCGGCAAAGCGGTTGGCGGACAGGCCCAGCTCCTCCAGTACCGGCATGTCGGCGATGGCCTGGGGCACGCTGCTCAGGTCATTGAGGCCCAGTTCGAGCCAGCGCAACCGGGGGAACGCCGGCAGAAACCCCTGCAGGTCGGCCTCATTGAAAGCATTCCCGCGCAGATTCAATGCCTCGACATGAGTGAACTCCGGCGGCAGTGCAGGCAGTGCGCCCAGGCCATGAACAGCCTCCAGATCGAGGACCCGCGCGTCGCCGACCGCCTCCCCCGCCAGGCCTTTTTTCCAGCAGGCGATGATGCGAGCCGCCGCTTCACTGCGCCCCTGCGACGATGACCAGCGCCCTCCGTACAACGGACTGCCGCTGCGGCGCGAGAACACCCAGCCGTTCAGTTGCCGGGTGAGCGCGGCGAAGCGCTCGCCCCAGTGGTTGAGACGCGCATTGACCTGTTCGTCGCTGGCACCGTCACGCAGTCGCTGGATCACTTGCCGGGCCTCGTCCTCATTCAACTCGGCATCGATTCTTTGCAGGCGCTCGATAAACGACGGCAGGTTCTCGCTGGCTGGCAGCTCCGGCGGAAACGGCAACAATCGGCTGGCCAGCAGCGTGCCGTTCTCGATGGGCTGCGTATCGATTTCAGGCGTTTGCTCCAGGTGAAATCGCTCCAGTGCGCCATGGGGCAGGCCATGGGCGACTTCGTAGCGATAGTTGGCAATCTGCTGCTCGAGCCAGGTTTGCGGGGTCAGTGTAGTGCCCGCCAGATTGCAGTTGAGCAGCATGTCATCGCGCGCCAGGAACCCCGGCGGCAGCTCGCGAATCAGCGTGTTGCGCAAATCCAGCCAGCTCAGGTGCGGAAGATGTTCCGCGCCGTGCGGCAAGGACTGCATTCGCGTGTCCTTGAGGATAAGGGTGCGCAGGTTCGACATCGACGCGACATCCAGCCAGTACAACGGGTTGCCGGACAAGTCGAGTTCGACTAACCCGGCAGCGTTCTCGGCAGGTATCGGGTCGACGATCAAGCGACTGTCGCGCAGGTCGAGGTACTTGAGCTCAGGAAAACGCACCAGCAAGTCACGTATTTGCGCCTCGGAGGAGTTGGGCAGGCGCAGGCGCAACAGCGAAATGTGGGGAAAATCCACGCTCAGTGCGGGCAACGGTTCGTCGCTGATCAGTTCGAGACGGCGTAACGCTGGCTTTTCTTCGGCCAGAGGCCCGTTGCGCCAGGCAACTTTCAGGTTCAGCACGACCAGGCTTTTCTGTCGCAGGTTACTCCCCCACTCGGCCCACGTATCCAGGGTGTTGCGCAGGCTCAACCATTGCTGGCGAAGCTCTTCCAGCAACTGCAGGATCTGCGGTTCGGTTTTGCCAGCCCGCAGCAGGTTGAGTAGAAAGCCATTGGCCCCGGTAAATTTGAGGCCCGGGTAGAGTTGCTGAATCCGCACCACCAACGCGGTGTTCAGGCCCGCGGCACCGGCCGCGCCCTCACCGCTGGTCGGGTAGCCCAGCAGGTGTTCCCTGATCCGCTGCGGCGGCACGAACGCCCGTCGCCCCGGCCCGTGGGGCGCGAGGATTGCGGCGCTGTCGGCGACATGTTCGGTGGCGTAGACACGGATCGCTCGCTGCAGCGCTAGGCTCTGCCCCGCCTGCGCCACGCCAAGCGCCCGTCGAGTGGCGGCGGGCAAGGCCTGCATGACCGAGGCGTAGAAATTGTCCGCCGACGCCGACGGCGCATTCAATGCTTCACCGCGCTCATTGAACGCCTGATAGACCGGGCCTTTTTTCACCACGTAGCCGCGCAGGCCAGCGGTCTCGCTGCCAATGGCGTCGAGCAGACGCCCTGCGATGTGGCCGACGCGCACTTCCAGACGCACATCGTCGGTCCACCCCGGCAACCGGCTCAAGGTGTGCAAGGCCAGGCGTCGAGTGTCGGCCGAGAGCATGTTGTCCATTTGCAGCTGGGCGAGCGTGCGCGTCAGGCGCCCGCGTCGCGCATACCAGCGCGCCTCTTCAAGCATCGCATGTGGCACCCGACCGCTGGTATGCAGGGTAGCCAGGTCGGGCGCATCGGCGTGGGCCAGTATCTCTTGCGCCGCTGCGTCACTGAGCCCGGGAAAGACCCGTTGCAACTTGGTGACCCAAGGGTCTGCCGTGGCATTGCGGCGATAAAGGCTGTCGAACAGCGCCGGCCGACGAGTCTGGGCGTAAGCGGCAATCCGGTCCCGGAGCGCCTGCGGTCGCCAGCCCCGGTCCCGGGCCAGCTCCGGTCCCAGCAACGCGATTACCTCGGACTCTTCCAATGCCGCCAGGACACGCATCGGCAATTCCCCACTGAGCACATCGAAGCGACTCATGCGGATCGGCGGTTTGCGCGGTGTGTCGGCGGTCAGGCGATCGAAGCCGTATTCGATCCGCGGGCCGGTGAGACGCGGATGTTCAAAGACCTGCACAATCCGCCCGGCAGGCCAGCCCGGCAACTCGCTGACCAGGTGCAAAGCCAGCAGGTAGCGTTCGTCGATAGCGCGCTCGCCGACGATCTGCTCGAGCACCTGCGCGACACTGCGGTCGGCGTCGAACAGACGCAGCGCATCGACCAGCTCGGGCGGCGGCAGCCGATTGTCCAGGTGCACCCTGCGCAACGCGTTGTCGCTGACGCCGCTGATATCGGCGATCTGCAGCAGTTGCGAGTCGGAATAGGCATCGGCGACGTGTCCCAGGCGCCGCAACAGCTGGATCCGGCTCCAGCCCAGCGGATTTTCCAGGGTGTGGCGCCAGGCGCCGGCACGG
Source organism: Pseudomonas sp. efr-133-TYG-5 (assembly GCF_030209175.1). GTDB lineage: Bacteria > Pseudomonadota > Gammaproteobacteria > Pseudomonadales > Pseudomonadaceae > Aquipseudomonas. Next base: position 755,008 of record NZ_JARVSM010000001.1, read on the forward strand.
TTGTGGGTCAACATCGGCTGATAGGCCTGCGGGTCAACGGGATGGCGGATGCGCCAGCACGCCTGGGCAGGGTCGTAGAACGGCTCGTACACCCGGCCGTCGATGCGGATGACGGTTTTGCCGTCCCACTCGTACCGGCCTTGCGCATCGGGCCCGGTCTGTGGATTGAACGGCCCTGGCATTTCATATCCATCGAGTTCGGCGCGGCAAAGTCGGCGGCTGCCGTCGGGCAAGGTGACCGGGTGCAAATCCTCGATGACGGGCGTCGCATCCGCCGCCAACAGCCGGTCGAACCCTTTGCCGACACCGGCCATGAGCCCGAGCAACAGCAGGTTCTGTGCGATGTCGGCCAAGTGCGCGGTAGCCGCCTTGCGGTCGCCCTCGCTCCACTCGACCACGCCTTCGATGGACTCCTCCAGCAACTGGCACGCCATCACCGCCATCATCGTTTCACCCAGCACCGGCACGAACATCGACAAGGTGTTCAACGCGAGCATGCCGATACCCAACAGCTTGGCGAACAACGCCTTGCGCACCCGGGCATCGATCTCCGCCGACGGCACGGCGTAGCTTCGCGCGTCGTCGATCATCTGCTCGCGATGACGTTCGAACAGGTAATCCCACGGATCAATATTGTCATCCCAGAAAAACCGCCCCTTGAACGGCATGCACACCGGCGCGAGAAAAGGGTCTGCGCTGGGCACCTGGCGGATCGCAGGCGCGGGCGGCAAATGATTGAGCGCAACGCTGGGCAGCGGGCTGAAACCATTGAGCCAATCATTGAGCAGCCGCAGGTAGGACCAATACTTGCTGACGAACGTCGCATCCGCGGCGTCGCAGGTGAACTGGCTGAAATAGTACGCACGGTCGGCATAAGGTACGAAGCGGCTGAAGAAGCGCTGGTAGGCCGCAGCGCCCGAGTGCTCGGCCGAGCTGGCCTGGTGTTGGGTGAAGCGCTGCCTGAGCGCGCTTTCCAGGTGCTCGGCCCGGTAGCGTTTCAGCGGATGGTATGGATCATCGGGGATGTACAGCAGCAGTTCGGTCGGCGCCTCGAACCTTGCGCCAATCGCCAGGCACAGGCAGCCGTTCAAACGCCGTTTCATCAAGCCCAACTCGCAGAACCAGATACGTTTCTCGCCTTGGCACGGTTGTAACTGGCCATCGATGATCGCCAGGATCGAGGCGTGATCCTGCGGTTCGATATCGTTTTGCAACAGCGCTCGCTCAGCCGCCGCACGCAGAGCGGTTTTCTGCACGGCAATGAATTGTTCGCGCAGGTTCTGTAACTCCACGCTGCTTTGCGGGTAGAGAAAACGCTTCAGGTACTGCTGATATTGCGCACCGATGTCCAGCGCGCGACAGGCTTGAATGAATTGGCGAACCGACATCGACGGGCTGATCGCCTCCTGCCAGCCCGACGAGCCATTCCTGCGGTAGAACGCCGACGATCGGTGAAAGGCGCCGTGTTCGCCCTCCGCCGCTTCGAAGTTGTGCAGCGCGGCTTGCAGCAGGGACATCCGCGACACTTCGAAGGTGCCGACTTCAATCCCCCAGATCCCCGCCTCGATCGCCTGGACCAGGAGCAGGAACGTGTTGTCGAGGTCGAGCTCGACGCTGAACATATCGCGTAGCTTGCGCGCCAGCAGGGGTCCGGCGAAGGCATGGATATCGTGCAGATCGGCCATCGTCCGAGCGAATCGGCTCTGCGCGTTGAAGCTGGCGGCGAGGCTTTCATCGAACGCCTTGCGCTGCTGCCTGGCAGCCTTGCGATACCACGGCGGCAGCGGCGCGTGGGTGTTCCGCAATCCCTCGTGATGCTGCGCTGTCGCCTGGTTCAGCCAATCCGGGATCGACTGTTCCAGCAACGGCGCGTGAATGCTGCGGGTCACGTGTCGGTGTTCGCCGTGAGGCGCGGACGGAAGAGATTCGGACATGCTCTCGCTCCTGAAAATGGGAGCTTCAGCAGATCATTCGGGGCGTCGCGGTTTGCGGTAGATAGTTATCCGGGTCCCGTCCATCGCTTTACAAGGCGTTTCGTGAACGGCAGTCAACGCAGGATTGGCTATGCTCACAGGGCCCACTTCAAGACGAGGGATTTATGGACGATCCAGTCGACAACAAACCGCCAAGCTTCTGGCAGATGCTGCACAGCGTCATGGCGGCCGCGTTCGGGGTGCAAAGCGGCAAGAACCGGGCCAGGGATTTCACCCATGGCAAGCCCAGCCATTTCGTGATCCTCGGGATCGCGTTCACCGCGCTGTTCGCCCTGACGCTGTTTGCCATCGTCAAACTGGTGCTGCATCTGGCAGGCGTCTGATACGCGTCAGTGCATCAGCATCTGCAGGTTGAACGGATAACGGTACGTGGGCGGCCGCCCCTTCGCCGACAGCTTGCGAAACGGCACGCCGTAGTCCGGCGCCGCACCCATGGCCAGGAGCTGCCGGGCCTGCTCGCGGTCGATCAGCTGCAACGACGGGATCTGCCGGTCGCGGCCGCCGTACTGGTCAAGGTCGACGCCCTGCGCATGGTCATGCACTTCCACCAAGGCCCAGCCACCGAGGGTGAAATGGCCGCCGAGCAAGGCACTCAGGCGACCGTCGAGCCTGGCCTGCAGCGCCGCCGGCGATGCGTTGACCGCGCTGAACAGCACGTCCTTGCCCGGCACCTTGCCGGCCTCGGCGAAGGCACGCATCGCGCCGAAGGCCATCTCGTCGTTGGCCGACCACACCAGCGACACCTTCGGATAGCGCCCCAGCAACTGCCGCGCCTGTTCATAGGCCCGCTCCTGGGTCCAGCCGCTGTAGACCAGCTGGCGCAACTGCACCTGCGGATGCTCGGCAAGTGCGCGCTGCATGCCTTTTTCGCGCAGCTGCGCCGACGGGGTGATTTTCAGCCCGGAGAACGCCAGCAGCTCGATGCGTTCGCCCGGCGCCACCGGCGGGTGCAGGCGAATCAACTCCTGCATCATCAGGTAGCCACCCTCCTCGTCATTGGGCACCAGGCTGCCGATCCGGTCGGCACGCTCGCCGACCAGGCTTTGCTGGTTGGGGGTCAGCGCGGCGTTGACGATAAACAGCTTCACCCCGCTCTGGCTGGCCATGCGCAGGATCTGCGGAGCCACATATTGCTCGTTGACGAACATCAGGTAGTCGGGACGATGCTCGCCCTGCAAGGCGACGCGGGCCTGGGCCAGGGTCAGTTCGGGCTGGCGCTCGGAATACTGAATCTGCAGATCAATGCCCAGGTCGCGGGCGGCGGCCTGCATGAATTGCGAGTAACTCACCCAGAACGCTTCCCGGGTCGAGCCGGGATTGAGGAACAGCACGGACTCCGCCCGTGCGCCGCTGCCGAAGGCAACGCTGCACAGCAGCAGGCTGAAATGAAAGATCTTGCGCATGAAGCATCCGGGCCCAGGGAAAAACGGCCGCGCATTATAGCCTTGAGAACGCCGGCCATTAGCGCCTGATCCCGCCTTTTGTCCGACAATCGTCGGTGGCGGGCCCGGAGAGGTCGTTTACTGGTGGCTGACCCAGAATACCGCTGTGCCAACGACCAGGATGATCAAAAACAGAATCGCCCAGGCATCAACGCTGCTATCGCTTTTCCTTGCTTTGGTTGGATTGCTCATTGCATCGCCTCTTGTCGGTTTTATCGGTGATTGCAGAAAGACTCGACCACAGTTAAGACGATGATTGTCCGCACGACAAATGTGGGTTAGTTGATAGCCGTTCTCGTTAGGCGATTTGGTTCTTTACATATACTCAAACATCACTTTTGCGCATAAACGCAAACGGGTATATTGCCCCGGCTCCGTTGGGAGTGCGCGGCCGTGCGCGCAGAATTGCAGAGGCATATTGGACTGCGGCAAAGCGAAAACGCGAGTGCCCCTCCGAGTGACCCAAGCCTGAGAACAGGACTTATATGTACGTATACGACGAGTACGATCAGCGGATCATCGAGGACCGCGTCAAGCAGTTCCGTGATCAGACCCGACGCTATCTGGCAGGTGAGCTGAGCGAAGAAGAATTCCGCCCCCTGCGCCTGCAAAATGGCCTGTACATCCAGCGCTTCGCGCCGATGCTGCGGGTGGCAGTGCCTTACGGCCAGCTGACTTCGCGTCAGGTGCGCATGATGGCCAAGATTGCCCGCGACTATGACAAGGGCTACGCCCACATCAGTACCCGGCAGAACGTCCAGTTCAACTGGCCAGCCGTGGAAGACATCCCGGATATCCTCGCCGAACTGGCCACCGTGCAGATGCACGCGATCCAGACCAGCGGCAACTGCCTGCGCAACGTCACCACCGACCAGTTCGCCGGCGTCGCTGCGGATGAGCTGATCGACCCGCGCCCATGGTGCGAAATCGTCCGTCAATGGACCACGTTCCACCCGGAATTCGCTTACCTGCCACGCAAGTTCAAGATCGCCGTCAACGGTTCGACCGCTGACCGTGCGGCCATCGAAGTCCACGACATCGGCCTGGAGCCAGTGCGCAACGAAGCCGGCGAGCTGGGCTTCCGCGTGCTGGTGGGTGGCGGTCTGGGCCGTACCCCGGTGGTCGGCGCCTTCATCAACGAGTTCCTGCCATGGCAGGACCTGCTGAGCTACCTCGATGCGATCCTGCGGGTCTACAACCGCTATGGCCGTCGTGACAACAAGTACAAGGCGCGGATCAAGATCCTCGTCAAGGCACTGACGCCGGAAGTCTTTGCACAGAAAGTCGATGCGGAAATGGAACACCTGCGCGGCGGCCAGACCACGCTGACCGAAGCCGAACTGCACCGCGTCGCCAAGCACTTCGTCGACCCGGACTACAAGGCCCTGGACAACCAGGACGCCGCGCTGGCCGAACTCGACAAGGAACACCCGGGTTTCGCCCGCTGGCGCACCCGCAACACCCTGGCGCACAAGAAGCCGGGCTATGTCGCCGTGACCCTGTCGCTGAAGCCGACCGGCGTTGCCCCGGGCGACATCACCGACAAGCAGCTCGACGCCGTCGCCGACCTGGCCGAGCGCTACAGTTTCGGACAACTGCGCACGTCCCACGAGCAGAACATCATTCTCGCCGACGTCGAGCAGAGCCAGCTGTTCACCCTGTGGGGCGAGCTGCGCGAGCAAGGTTTCGCCACCCCGAACATCGGCCTGCTGACCGACATCATCTGCTGCCCGGGCGGTGATTTCTGCTCCCTGGCCAACGCCAAGTCGATCCCGATCGCCGAATCGATCCAGCGCCGTTTCGACGACCTCGATTACCTGTTCGACATCGGTGAGCTGGACCTGAACATCTCCGGTTGCATGAACGCCTGTGGTCACCACCACGTCGGTCACATCGGCATTCTCGGGGTGGACAAGAAAGGTGAAGAGTTCTACCAGGTGTCCCTCGGCGGCAGCGCCAGCCGTGACGCGAGCCTGGGCAAGATCCTCGGCCCGTCCTTCGCCCAGGAAGACATGCCGGATGTGATCTCCAAGCTGATCGACGTGTACGTTGAACAACGCACCGAAGACGAGCGTTTCATCGACACCTACCAGCGTATTGGCATCGACCTCTTCAAGGAACGCGTCTATGCAGCGAATCATTAAGAACAACGAAGTCGTCGACGAAACCTGGCACCTGCTGCCCAAGGACGCGACCCTCGACGGCATTTCCAACTGCGACGACCTGATCGTGCCGCTGGCCCTGTGGCGTGAGCACGCCCACGCCCTCAAGGCCCGTGACGGCGGCCTGGGTGTGTGGCTGGACGCCGATGAAGAAGCCGAGGAAATCGGTGACGACGTCGCGCAGTTCCAGGTGATCGCCCTGAATTTCCCGGCGTTCACCGACGGCCGCAACTACTCCAACGCGCGTCTGCTGCGCGACCGCTACGGCTTCAAAGGCGAACTGCGGGCCATTGGCGATGTGCTGCGCGACCAGTTGTTCTACATGCGCCGCTGCGGTTTCGATGCGTTCGCCCTGCGCGCCGACAAAGACCCGTACGACGCCCTGGAAAGCCTCCAGGACTTCTCGGTGACCTATCAGGCCGCCACTGACGAACCGCTGCCGCTGTTCCGTCGCCGTTGATCGCGCACCTCGAGCCCGGACACCCGGGCTCGAGGCGCTTCATCCTCCCTGCCCTTTTCTGTTCCTCAACCCTGGGGTCGACTGCCTGACGCTTTGCTGGCGGGAACGGCCAGACCGGGATGGCGAGCCAGTGCCTGCGCCGTGAGTGCCTGGCGCAGCCTGAGGTTTTCATTCCGGAAATTTTCGTAGATGGCATTCATCCGCCGGGTCGCCTCGGCGCGTGGCAGGCCACTCTGTGCATCCACCCGCGCGAGCGCGTCGGCCGTAGTTTCAATGACGCCGACGAACTGCTGCTGATAAGTGGTGTGCAAATACTCCGTCCAGAACCCCTGTTGATTGATCCATGCCAGCAACGCCGGGGTGTTTTCCGCCTTCGCCACTTCACCGTAGGCCTTTTCCAGTTGTTCCTCGCTGACCTCAACGTCCAGCTGCACGGTGATGGCCCGCGGTTGCGCCGGCAGATCGAGGCGTTGCGCCAACCTGACCCGGTAAATCAGGCTCAATTCCAGTGCCTGCTGGCGGTTGATCGAACCGCTCAGGGCGCGACTGCCGATCTCAATCGAGGCCTGACGTTCGACCTCCTGCAGGCGGAACAGGCCGCGCAGCAAGCGCACCAGTTCGCCCTCCAGGGACTGCGCGCCGGTGCGCGCCGCCACCACGGCGCGATAGCTCAGCACGCGCACCTCAAGATCACTGAAGACCCGGGTGCTGTCGCTGGCACTGACCCGCCCGAGGCGCGCGATGCGAAACAGCGAATTGCGCAGGTCGTCATCCTCCGCTGCGGCCTGCAGCACGTGCCATACGCGCGTCGCGAGCAGCGAATGCTGACGGGTGTAATCAGCGGTGTTGCGCAGTTGCTCGAGCACCAGGAAGAAATCCCTGGACGTTGGATACGCCGCCAGCGCCGACCAGGTCAGTTGCATGCGCTCGACATCGGCACTCGACAGACCGGCTACCCACTGCGCGCCTTGCGTGTCGGAGCGCGGCAGCAATGAAGGCGGATCGATGTAATCGGCAGTGATCACGCCGAGGCTGATGCCGCTGGATTGCTGATACGCGCTGATCGCCTGCAGACTCGCGACCGAGAGCGGATTGCCATCGACATTGGTGCCACGGTTCAGCTCGGGGCGGGCCTTGAACAGCGAGGCCGGCAGGGTCGCGATCCGGTTGTCGCGCAGGTCCAGCGTCTGCAGTTCGGCCAGCGCATCCACCCCGACCGGCCACTGGCTGATCCCGGTGCCGCGCAGGGCGAGATGACGCAGGCGACGCAGCCCCGTGACGTTCGGCACACGGCCAAGAGCGGGGTTGAAGCTCAGGTTCAGCGATTGCAGATGCTCCTTCGCACCCAGCTGGGTTGCGGCGTCGGCGGTCAGCAGAATCCGGTTGTTGCTCAGGTCCAGTTGCGTCAACCGTGGCATCGCGGCAATGGCCTGGGGTACGCGGGTCAGGCCGTTGCCGGTCAGGCTCAAGGCATGCAGGTTGATGAAGTTATGCAGAAACGCATTCAGCCCGGCACTGGCCCCGACGTTGTTCATCTCCAGCGCACCGATGTGACGAAAATCGCCGACCAGCACCGGCAACTCACCCAACGGCTGCGCATCCAGTGTCAGCCCGTAGAGCATCTGCGACGCCTGCCAGGCTGCGTCTGACTCGCGGCGCCAGGCCCGGAGAATAGCCTGCGCAGCGCGTGCCTTGCTGTGCCTGGGGACTGTGCGTCGCGGCCCCTCGTCGAGCTGATAATGGGTTTCGCGATGCACCCATTGCTCCAGCGTATTGCGCAGCGTCAGGTACTGTTGGCGCAGGCTCTCCAGAGTGCGGATCGCCAGCACCTCGTCACGCTCCAGAGTCATCAGGAAGTGCTTGATTTGCGTCAGCGAGTGCGAGGGAAACAGCTCGCGGGCGCGTCGGATAAGCACCGGCGACCATGCTGGCCGCGCATCCGGCGGTGGCTCGGTCAGCCACACGGAGCGCTCGACCAGACGATCGGCCAGGCCCATGGGCGAGCGATAGCCTTCGCGCAGCGTGTTGTCCTCAAGCAGACGGGCGAACGCGGCGCGCCGCTGCAAGGCCAGCGAGGTGATTTTCTGGCGCAGACCGACCCCGCCATCATTGGTCTCGACCCCCAGCGCTTTTCGCGCGTGCACGGGCAGGCTTTCCCACAGCGTCTGAAAAAACAGCGCACGGGTGCGTGCGGGATGGCTGGCCAAGGCCTTGTCATTGCCATCGAACGCTTCATAACGGTCGCGGAACGCTTCGATGTAAATCCGCTGCGGCGCATTCGCCGTGCCGATCTTCGCCCGTTCCTCGGACGGCACCGCCCACTCGACGATTTCGATCGACACATCGTCGGGCCAACCCGGCAGATTGGCCAGCGCATCGAGCACCACCAGATCGCTGCCCAGGCCATTGGCCGCATCCAGATACAAGCCGTCATAGGCGCGGTTCAGGCGTACGACCTGGGCATAACGGCGAGCCTCCTCCGCCAGGCGCAGCGGCAGTTTGTCAGACTCCAGCTCCTGCCATTCCCCGGCGTCGGCATTGAGTGCCAGTTCATCGGCGACGCTTGCCGGCAATCCGGCAAACGCCTTGCGCACCGGTTCGGCATTGGGCTCGGCCAACCGATCGGTGCGCCGATCGAGACGGTTGAACAGCTCCAGGCGCGACCGCCCGGCGCTGTCAGCAATCAATTCGGTGAGCCGCGCAACCTGACTGGCCTGGTCGCTGAGCCCTTCGCCGAGCAATCGCGAACGTTGCTGCGTGTCCAGGGCGGTCACCAGCGCTGCATGAAATTCGCCCTTGTCGACCAGCGCCTGGGGCAGTTTCAGCGTCTGCGTGGCGCTCGTTCGGCCATAGCGCTGCAGCTCGCTGCCGAGAATATCGACAACACTCACGGCCAGCTCTTTTGGCCATTTTGCGTCGGCCACCAGGAGAGACAATTGCAGATCGGCATCGGCCGTGTAGGCGGTCAAAGGATCGCGTATCTGCTGGATGAACTGATTCACGGCGGTATCGGCGCGAAAGCGCCTGACGGTATCGGCGAGGATCGCCATCGGCCTGCGTGGCTCGACGAACAGCTGGCGCAAGGGCTGCTCGTCGACGCCGATGGCGGCAAGAATCTGCAGGGCCTGGGCATCGGGCACCTCCTCCTGACGGTAGCCGAGGCGACGGAACAGTGTCAGCAGGTTCCAGTCCTCGGCCAGCTCCGAATCGTGCCGCCAGGCCCCGACACCGTTGGTTTCGAGCACCGGTGAATAACGTCCGGACAGCCGCGGGTGCTGCACCTCCCAGGCGTCGCTATCCTGCCGGGGATGCACGGCGTAATGGTCCTTGCCGATGCGCAGGTAACGGGCATTGTGTTGCCAGACCAGGCCGCGCTCGTCCACCCGGATGTTGCGGGGCAGCCGGTGCCGCAGGCGGTAGGCGCTCAGGTCGGCGTTCCACAGACGCAGCACCCCCGGGGCAATCGGCACGGTGCGCAGGCGCAGGACAAACTCCGACGCCCTCACCGCGCGGTAAGCGGCGCCCACCACTTTGCCGCCCGCCGCCAACGTGGCCATCACGATCAGGTTTTCAAGAGTATCGAACAGGTAGTCCGTGGCCTGTTCCTGCTCGCCCGCGGCCCAGCTGGACAGCCCCTCATAGATGGTTTTCAGCATCTGGTAACCGGCCACGGCGAGGAGGATTTCGCCAATCACCGGGACGAACGAGGCCACGAACAACATGGTGTTCAGCCCTATTACCTTGTACGTCTCCAGCCTCGCCAGACGAGTCTTCTCGTCCTCGTCGTCGGTCGGTACCACCAGCAATCGCGCATCGGCCCGCACCTGTTCGGCGTGCTGCTGAAACATCGCCAGGAACATATCGTGCTTCTGCGCCTCCCGCAGATCGACACCGGTGATCGCCGCGTAGGCCTTGTCCGCGGGCAGGCTGGGATGTCTCAGGGACAACAGGCGTTCAGACAGCGCCGTGACAAAGCCGCTGCGATCCTGCAACCGGATGAAGCGCTTGAAGAACCTGAGGTACTCAGCGTCGCGCAGGCGTTTACTCAGCTCGACTTCGAAGTGGGTGAACGAGGCGTACTCTTTCAACGGATGCAGCGGATCGCCCGGCAGGTAGACCACACAGCGGTAATCTTCATCCTTGCGTTCGCTGACCGGGCCGATGAACATCGGGCCATGCAGCTGCGTGTCGAGCATTTCCAGACGCTGCAGACCCAGGGTATTGCTGCCCAGGGTGATTGTCGGTTGCCGCTCCCTGACGGCTTCGAGCATTGCATAGACATCGGCACTGATGTGCTTCTGCAGGTAAGCCACGTGGCGTTCGACTTCAAAACGGTCGCGGGCATAGGCCAAGGATTTTTCCTGCAGGCTACCCGTCTGGCTTGCGGTGCCGAACAGCGCAGTGACATGGCCCTGGTAGCTTTTGCCGAGATCGAGCGTGCGGCACAGCTGGGCAAACTCATGGGGCTGGATCGACAGGATGTCGTTGGCCCGGCCGGTGATCTGTTCGGGGATGTAGATCAAGGAACTGTCGTGGTAATTCTGCGCCTTGGTTTCGCTGGCTTCGAAGTTCTCGCAGGCGGCGGTCAGCAGGTCGCGATTGATCGGCAGCACCAGCTTCTTGCGCAACCCGAGCAGGCTGGAAGTGGAGCGCACATGCTGGAAAACCACGCCTTCGACCTGCAAGGGCTTGCCCAGTTTGTCGGACATTGCCTTGGCCAGTAGCGGCGAGCAGTAATTTTCCGGGGACTTGAAGGCGCGCATTTCCTCACGCGCGGCACTGCGTGACCGATAGCTGGCCTTGAGGCTTTTATACAGCGCGGTACGGACATTCTCGGGCGCTTCGAGCAGCCAGGCCGGAATCTGCCTCTTCAACAGATCGAAGAAGACACCCTGCTCGGCAGGTGTCATCGCCGGCACCTTGGTACTGCTTGATTTGACTTCCATGTAAAACCACCTTGAAGCAGTTGGGAACAACCAGCTTAAGGGTGGGATTTACCTGGAAAAAGCGCGAATAGCTGATGAATGAACGGCTGCAAGCAACAACAATTCGAGGCGCAAAAACAACTATGTAGCGCACATTGCGCCAGGGCAAATGCCAGGGGGCTGGTCCGTGATTGCCACGGGCCAGCCCCCTGTTGCGCTTACCAGAAACGCTGTTGGGTCAGACGACTCCACCAGCTCAGCAGCACGCGATCCACCGAACCGCTGGCCGCCATGCCGATGCGTTCCTGCAGGCTTTTGCGCTCGGCGTAATGCAGGTGGTAGACCTCGGACTGTTTGGCGCGGTCGGCGAGGTATTCGTCGCTGGTCTTGAGTTCGTCGACCAGTTGCTTGTCCAGCGCGGCGATACCGAGCCAGACTTCACCGGTGGCCACTTCGTCGATGGCCAGCTGCGGGCGATAGCGGGCGACAAAGTTCTTGAACAGCTGATGGGTGATGTCCAGGTCTTCCTGGAATTTTTCCCGGCCCTTCTCGGTGTTTTCGCCAAACACGGTCAGCGTGCGTTTGTACTCGCCGGCGGTCAGGACTTCGAAGTCGATGTCGTGCTTTTTCAGCAGACGGTTGACGTTGGGCAGCTGCGCCACCACGCCGATCGAGCCAAGAATGGCGAACGGCGCGCTGATGATCTTCTCGCCGATGCAGGCCATCATGTAGCCGCCGCTGGCCGCGACCTTGTCGATGCACACGGTCAGCGGTACGCCCGCCTCGCGGATACGCGCCAGTTGCGACGAAGCCAAGCCATAGCTGTGGACCATGCCGCCACCGCTTTCCAGGCGCAGCACGACTTCATCCTTGGGCGTGGCGAGGGTCAGCAGCGCAGTGATTTCGTGACGCAGGCTCTCGGTGGCCGACGCCTTGATGTCACCGTCGAAATCCAGCACGAATACCCGTGGTTTGCTTTCGGGATGTTTCTTCTGCTTCTTCTCGGACTTGGCCTGGCCCTTGCGCAGGGCCTTGAGCTGATCCTTGTCGAGCAGGGTCTGCTCCAGGCGCTCGCGCAGGCCTTTATAGAAATCATTGAGCTTGCTGACCTGCAACTGGCCAGCCGACTTGCGCCGGCCCTTGCTGCGCAGCGCAGCAAAACTGGCCAGCACCACCAGGATGGCGATGACCAGGGTCACGGTCTTGGCCAGGAAACCGGCATATTCAGTCAAAAACTCCACAGGGACTCCTTCAAACGATGCGCGGTCGTGTAACACACGCGGGATAACGCCAGCATACCCATGCGCCGCTTCATCGGCCAGCCGTGAAACCTCTGGCAACAGGCCTGTAACGGGCATTTCAAACAAGCGTATGTTTTTTCATTGACAGCTCACCTGCATCCCCATAACCTCGCCTCAACCTTCAACGTACCGGGATGACGCGGACGTGGGCAGCATCTATCTGATTCGACATGGCCAGGCCTCCTTTGGTGCAGACGACTATGACGTTCTCTCGCCGACCGGTGTGCGCCAGGCAGAAATCCTCGGTCGCCACCTGGCCGAGCTGGGGATCCGCTTCGACCGCTGCCTGTCCGGTGACCTGCGCCGCCAGCAACACACCGCCAACAGTGCGCTGGAACAGCTCGCTGCGGCGGGTCTGGCGATACCGCCGCTGGAAATCGATTCCGCGTTCAACGAGTTCGACGCCGATGCGGTGATTCGTGCGCTGCTGCCGGCAATGCTCGCGGACGAGCCGGAAGCGCTCGACATCCTGCGCAACGCCGCGCAGAACCGTGGCGAGTTCCAGCGCATCTTCGCCCTGATCATCGAACGCTGGCTGGCCGGCACCTACGACACCCCGGGCCTGGAGAGCTGGCTGGGCTTTGTCGAACGCGTGCAGGCCGGTCTGCAGCGCATCCTCGAACAAGCCGACAACACCCAGAAAATCGCCGTGTTCACCTCGGGCGGAACCATCACCGCCCTGCTCCACCTGATTACCCGGATGCCGGCCAGCCAGGCATTCGAGCTGAACTGGCAAATCGTCAACACCTCGCTCAACCAGCTGAAATTCCGCGGCCGCGAGGTGGCCCTGGCTTCCTTCAACAGTCATGCGCACCTGCAATTGTTGAAGGCCCCGGAACTCATCACTTTCCGCTGAGTCCGGATTACTGTGACCCTGCTGCAATCAACCCAAAAGGATCGAACAATGACCTCCGTAGCCGATGCCGTAAAAGCAATGCAAGCCAAGTTCAACCCAGCCGCTGCTGCCGGTCTGGATCTGGTCTTCGGTTTCAACATCACTGACGAAGACAAGCACTACGCCCTGATCGTCAAAGACGGCACTTGCGACATTCAGGAAGGCGAAAACGCCGACGCCAACTGCACCCTGGTGCTGGACAGTGCAACCCTGAAAGACATCGTCAGCGGCGAAACCGATGGCATGCAAGCATTCATGGGCGGCAAGCTGCGCGTTGAAGGCGACATGATGCTGTCGATGAAACTGTCCGAGCTGTTCCCTTCGTAATACCGCGGCTTCGCCCATGCGAAGCCTGCCGGATTACCCCACGAATCCCGCCCCTGTGGCGGGATTCGTGCGTCTTGGCCTGGGTAAACGGCGCCAGCTGCACACCGAGCACTGCAGCAACAAGAAATCACCCCACGCAAACGATGATGCATAAGACAGTTGATCGCCTCGGCAACATTGGCTGACACAACGTTGACCTCGATCAGTGGTGCGCGCCACAGCCCTCTCTAACCTTGCGTCTCCATCGAAAGCCACGGACGGCTCCCGGGAGCCAGCGGCTATCCCCTGCAAGGAAGAGCAAACATGCGATCACTCAAGATTATTCTACTGTCGTCGGCATTCAACGGCCTGACGCAACGCGCCTGGCTGGAACTGCGCCAGGCCGGGCATTCACCCAGCGTGGTGCTGTTCACCGACGAAGCCGCGGTCTGCGCGCAAATCGAACACAGCGGCGCCGACCTGGTCATCTGCCCGTTCCTCAAGGACCGTGTCCCCCAGGTGTTATGGAGCAACCCGCAGCGCCCGGTGGTAATCATTCACCCCGGCATCGTCGGTGACCGTGGCGCCAGTGCACTGGACTGGGCGATCACCCGCGAGCTGCCGACCTGGGGCGTGACCGCGCTGCAAGCGGTGGAGGAAATGGACGCCGGGCCGGTCTGGGCCACCTGCGAATTCAACCTGCCGGCGGGCCTGCGCAAGTCCGAGCTGTACAACGGCCGGGTCAGCGACGCAGGCATGCGCTGCATTCGCGAAGTCGTGGAAAAATTCGTCGACGGCTTCGTCCCGGTGGCGTTGGACTACGCCGATCCGAACGTGCGCGGACACTTGCAGCCGAACATGAAACAGGACGACCGCAGCTTCAGCTGGCATGACTGCGCGCGCTTCATCAAGCGCTGCATCGATGCCGCAGACGGGCAGCCCGGTGTGCTGGCCAGCCTCGCCGGCGCTCAGTACTACGTGTACGACGCCCACCTTGACGAGCGCAGCGGCGTGCCCGGTGAAATCCTTGCGGTGCATGACGACGCAGTGCTGGTGGCGACCGGCGATCACAGCCTGTGGATCGGCGCGCTGCGGCGCAAACCGCAACCCGGCGAAGAAACCTTCAAGCGCCCGGCGCGGCATGTCCTGGCCGAGCGACTGGCGCGGGTGCCGCTGCTGGACTGGTCGGTGGCCCATGCGCCGTTCAGCACCGAGGCCTATCAGCCACTGCGTTACCGAGAGTGCGGTCACGTCGGCGAGCTGACGTTCGAGTTCTACAATGGCGCGATGAGCACCGAGCAGTGCCAACGCATGGTCGAGGCCTTGCGCTGGGCCAAGGCCCGCGACACCCAGGTGCTGCTGATTCGCGGCGGCCGCGGCAGCTTTTGCAACGGCGTGCACCTGAACGTGATTCAGGCTGCCGAAGATCCGGGGGCCGAGGCCTGGGCCAATATCCAGGCCATCGACGACGTCTGCGCCGAACTGCTCAACGCGCGGCAACTGGTGGTCAGCGGCATCACCGGTAACGCCGGGGCAGGCGGAGTGATGCTGCCCCTGGCCGCCGATATCGTGTTCGCCCGCGCCGACATCGTGCTCAACCCGCACTACCGGAGCATGGGCCTGTACGGTTCGGAATACTGGACCTACAGCCTGCCCCGCGCTGTCGGCCCGGCCATGGCCGAGCAGTTGACCCAGGCTTGCCTGCCGATCAGCGCAGGCCAGGCGTTGCAACTGGGCATGATCCAGGAAGTCGGCCCGCGCTGCCCGGACGAGTTCGCGCTGTGGCTGCTGCAAAGGGCCAATGCCGCGCTGACCGATCCGACCTACGCCGCCATTCGCGAACGCAAGTTGCGCGTCGACACGGTGCTGATCCAGCAATGCCGCGAAAACGAACTGCAGGAAATGCAGGAAGACATGCTGTACAACCGCAGTCAGTTTGCCGAGAAGTGCCGCCACTTCGTCTACAAGCGCAAGGTCTGCGGCACGCCAGCGCGGCTGGTGGCGGACTGGGCGCGCGTGCGTGAGGTTGAACTGGCGCGGTGACCGCGAAGGGCTGGGCCAAGCGCCGTTATGACCGATGACGCGTTGCCGCCCAGCCCTTACAATGCGCGCACCTCATGCATCGGCCCGCCCATGGACATCGACCTCGCCCGTACCTTTCTGGAAATCGTCCGTCACGGCAGTCTCGCGGCGGCGGCGCAGAAGCTGTTCGTCACGCAAACGGCGATCACCGCCCGCGTGCAGAAGCTCGAAAGCCAGTTGGGCAGCACCCTGTTCGTGCGCAACCGCGCCGGGGCCAAACTGACGCCCAACGGTGAGGCCTTCGTGGTCTACGCCAACCAACTGGTGCAGACCTGGGAAGCCGCGCGCCGCGACCTGCCGCTGCCGGAGGGCTATCGCGACGTGCTGCACATCGGCGGCGAAGTCAGCCTGTGCAATCCGCTGATGCTCAGCTGGGCCGCCGAGCTGCGCGAGAAAATTCCCAGCCACGCCCTGCGCATGGAAATCCGCGACGGCGAGAACCTGCTGCGCCAGCTCGAACTCGGCGTGCTCGACGCCGCGCTGGTGTACCAGCCGGAATACTGGCCAGGCCTGCAGGTCGAGCAGGTCCTGGAAGAAAAACTGATTCTGGTGCGTACCCCGGACCGCCCCGATCCCTACGTCTATATCGACTGGGGCCCGGACTTCCGCCGCCAGCACGACGCCGCGCTGCCGGAAAAAGCCAAGGCGGCGCTGGGTTTCAATCTCGGCCCGCTGGCCCTGCAATACATTCTGGAAAACGGCGGCAGCGGCTATTTCCGCACCCGCGTGGTTCGCACCTACCTGGAGAGCGGCGCGCTGGAGACGGTGACCAAAGCGCCGGAGTTCGGCTATCCGACCTACCTGGTGTATTCGCGCGACCGGGACTCGGCGACCCTGCAACAGGCGTTCGACCTGCTGCGCGAAGTGATCCGCGCCGATGACGACTGGTCGCAACGCTGGAATCCGTTGAGCTGAGTCCGGGCGCCCACGACCGCTTTGCACCGAATGATGGCATTTGTGTCCTCAAGGTTGGCCCTGCCGCCGACGCGGGATCGGCTACGCTGCTGGGATAACAACAATCCCGCAGGTGACCGCAGTGAGGCAGACCACCGAAGCGTTCCGCAGCCGCTACCGCGCCGCCATCCATCGGCGTTATAACCCGTGGCTGCACGGCACCTTCGTGATGCTGTTCGGCCTCCTGGCCATCGGCGCCTTCTGCAGCGCTGTGCACCGGGTGCAGGCGCTGGAATGGCTGACCGTGCCGCTGACCCTGCTGCTGTTCAACGCTGGCGTCTACGCGGTGCACCGGCACCTGGGGCATCACAAGAAAAGCTTGGCGAAAATGTTCTACGCCCGCCACGCCGGCGACCATCACAGTTTTTTCACTTCCGGCCACATGACCTACGACAGCGCCCGCGACTGGCGGGTGATCCTGTTCCCGGCGTGGCTAATCGTGCTGCACACCCTGGTCATCACCCTGCCCTTGTGGTGGCTGATCGCGCAGGTCAATACCAACGTCGCCGGGTTGTTCGGCGCCTGCATGGTCCTCGGTTACCTGACCTATGAAGTGTTTCACGCGCTCGAACATTTGCCGGCGAGCAATCCGCTGACCCGCCTGCCGTGGATTCGCCAGATGCGCCGCCTGCATGAGCTGCATCACCGCCGCGAGCGCATGCAGGAGCGCAATTTCAATATCGTCCTGCCATTGATGGACTACCTGTTCGGCACCCTCTACTGGGAACCGGAACCCACGCCGCTGAGCCTTTCGAGAACGCCCATGACCCGCATGCAGCACCAGATCGACATCGCCGGCGAGCCGATTGCCGTCCTCACCTACGCGGCCAGCGTCACTCGCTGGCCGGAATGGCACCCGTCGTCGCTGAAGATCGAGGGCCCCGCCGGGCCGCTGCATGCCGGTGCACGCTTCGCCGAGGACATCCATGCCGGCGGCCGCTCGGGGCACCTGCG
The DNA here is from genome assembly GCF_030209175.1 of Pseudomonas sp. efr-133-TYG-5. Classification (GTDB taxonomy): domain Bacteria; phylum Pseudomonadota; class Gammaproteobacteria; order Pseudomonadales; family Pseudomonadaceae; genus Aquipseudomonas. The sequence continues at coordinate 772,483 of NZ_JARVSM010000001.1, forward strand.
ATGGGAAGTGACCGAGTACCTGCCCGGTCGGCGCTGGTGCGCGCGGGCCCAGGGCGATCACGGCCTATCGTTGCTGCTGACCTATGAGTGTTCGGCTGAGGGCAGTGGCACGCGGTTCATCCGCACCCTGGATTACCGGTTCGAGGGCCTGGCCATGCGCGTGGCCAATCAGTTGCTGCTCAAACGGCGCATCGAGCGCGAGTCGGCAGCCTCGATGCTCGCCCTGCGTGAGCGAGCGGTGCAGTCCCTGGCCTCCGTGCGGGCCAGCGCATGAAGCTGCTTCAGGGCGTGGGGCTGCTGATCATCGTCGTTGTGGCATTCCTGTTGTTGCTGCCGACCCGCGTCGAGCCCGTGGCCTGGACGCCGCCACCGGCACCGTCGCTGACCGAGGGGGTATACGCCGATAACCAACGGCTCAAGCGCGTGGAGCGGATCGGCCCGAGCGACATCGAAGGGCCCGAGGCTCTGTTGCTGGAAAACGATTTGCTGATCACCGGGCTGCATGACGGGCGCCTGATCCAGAGCAGCCTCGACGGTCAGCAGCGCAAGGTGCTGGCCGACACCGGCGGCCGTCCCCTTGGTCTGGCGCGGCACCCCAATGGTCTGCTGGTGATTGCCGATGGCGTCAAGGGGTTGCTGTCGCTCGATGCCCAGGGGCAACTGGTGGCATTGACCACCGCCGCCAATGGCCTGGCCTTCGGTTTCACCGATGACGTGGCGATCGACAAGTCCGGGCATTACGCCTACTTCAGCGACGCGTCGAGTCGCTGGGGCTACGGTCACGACGGCGAGGCCATCATCGAGCACGGTGGCGACGGGCGCCTGCTGCGCTACGACTTCCAGACCGGCAAGACCAGCGTGCTATTGGACAAACTGGAGTTTGCCAACGGCGTCACCCTCGGCCCTGACGACGCCTATGTGCTGGTCAACGAAACCGGAGCCTACCGCATCAGCCGTTACTGGCTGACCGGGCCCAAGGCCGGCACGCATGACCTGTTCATCGACAACCTGCCGGGACTGCCGGACAACCTCGCCTTCAACGGTCGCGAGCGCTTCTGGGTGGCGCTGTATGCGCCGCGCAATCCGTTGCTCGATGGCACTGCCGCGCATCCGTTCGTGCGCAAGATGATCGTGCGTGCCCTCACCGTATTGCCCAAACCGGTGGAGAAGCGCGGCTTCGTGCTGGGCCTGGACCTGGAGGGCAAGGTCATCGCCAATCTGCAGGACGCGAGCAACGGCAATTACTCGCCGATTACCACGGCGCGAGAGTATGGCGACTGGTTGTATTTCGGCTCGCTGAAAGCCACGCACATGGCGCGGCTGCCGTTGGCGGACGCGTTGCAGTAACCCAGGAGGATGCCCGCTATCGCAGGCAAGCCAGCGCCTGCACACGCTGGCTTGCCGGCACTGCCTCAGTTACTCGACTTGTCGAATTTTTCCGGATCTTCATCCGTCGGCAACTGATCCGGTTCCGGCTCTTCTTCGGGATAGGCCGTGGTGTGCGCCGGACTGTTGGGTTCGGGATGGGTCGGAACCGGGTCGAATGCACCCTGTTGTTCGCTGGGGAATTTCGGATCGGCCATGGGGCACCTCGCAAGGAGTCGATGAATTCGGACTCTGAACATTCGAGGTGCCAGGTGGTCACGGCGTTCAAAAGGATCCGCCACCGATGGTCGGCGGATCAGCCGATGCTCAGGAACGCGCCTGCAATTGCTGGACGATCTTGTCCTTGACCAGCAAACGCTTCTCCTTGAGTTTCTTCAGCACATCGTCACTGGGCGCGTCCGACGTGGCGGTTTCCGCTTTGACCACTTCGGCGTCGGCCTGGGCGTATTTGTTGATCAATGAATCCAGAAATGGATCCTCGGTGCGTTTTTGCTGGATCTCTTCCTTCGATATCTTCAAATCCTGGAACAGGTCATGGGAAACCGGCATGGAACACCTCCGTCAATTGATCGGCAGCCAGCGCGACTGATTGCGCCAGCCAGTTATCAGAATGGCCTCGGTTGTCGGGTTCTGTCGACCTCCTGTCTGACCAGCGGTGGCCGTTCGTCGTCCTTTGGCAAATCCGATCAAACCTTTGCCGCTGCGCGTCGCTCCATTGAACAACGCTCACAACAACCTGCGTGGAGAAACATCAATGGACGGATTCAACCTGCGTCACCTGGCCCTCGCTGTCGCTTTGAGCTGCGGCATGGGCAGCGCCTTCGCTGCCACTTCCAACAGTTTTGTCGACGACGCCGCAGCCGGTGGCATTGCCGAGATCGAAACCAGCCGCCTGGCGCTGGAAAAAAGCTCCTCGGCCGACATCAAGGCATTTGCCAACATGATGATCACCGATCACGGCAAGGCCAACGATGAGTTGGCGAGCATCGCCAAGGCCAACGACATCAAGGTTCCCGACGAAACCACCCTGGTCAAACAGGCCAAGGAAAAGATCCTCGACATGCGCGATGAATCCTTCGACGCAGCCTACGCCAACAATCAGGTCAAGGCCCACGAAGAGACCATCGAGCTGTTCAAGAAAGAAGCCAACACCGTGACCGACGACAAGGTCAAAGGCGCCCCGGAACTGAAAGCCTTCGCGCAGAAAATGCTCCCGGCGCTGGAAAAACACCTGGCCCAGGCCAAAGAGCTGCAAGCCAAGCATCCAAGCAAGTAAATTTCCTGCACTGCATAAACAAAGAGGCCGCATCGATCGATGCGGCCTCTTTGTTTATGCAGCGACTAACCGCCGTCGGTGTCGATGTCGGCGTCGGTGTCATCACCGGGCTGGGCCCGATCCGGCTCGGGCTTGAAGCCGGGGCTGAACTCATTGTCGTTGTCGGTGTGCTGGTTCTTCTGGTCCACCGCCGGATCGGCACTTTGCGCCTGCTTGCCCTCGCCCTGTTGTTGCGTCGGCGCCGGTTGCCCTGGCACCTGCGGGTCAATCGCCGGATCGTTGCGATTGATCGGTTCGGCGGAAGGGTTCTGCTGTTGCGTCGATTGCTCGTTCATACGCACCTCATTCATCGAATCAAGCCCGACTCAAATGAGCCGGGCCTTGATGATTCGAAGCCGCGCGATGGGCAATCGTTCAAAAGATCGACGCTGGCCGGGCGATTGTGCGCACTGCCGTCCTCGCTTCAGCGCTGGTTCGACAGCGCGCGGGCCAGGAACGGCGCGGTGCGACTCTTCTTGTTCGCCGCGACTTTCTGCGGCGTGCCAGCCACGACGATCCGGCCCCCCTGATCCCCCGCACCAGGGCCGATATCGATCACCCAATCGCTCTGCGCGACCACGCGCATTTCGTGCTCGACGACGATCACCGTGTGCCCTGCCGTGACCAGCGTGTCCAGTTGTTCGAGGAGGCGATCGACGTCACGCGGATGCAGTCCGGTGGTCGGCTCGTCGAGCACGTACAACGTGGCACCGCGCTGGTTGCGTTGCAGCTCGGTGGCCAGTTTGATCCGCTGCGCCTCGCCGCCGGACAACTCCGTCGCCGGCTGGCCGAGGCGCAGATAGCCCAGGCCGATATCGCGCAGCACTTCCAGCGAGCGGTGGATGCCCGCCTGCTCGGCAAACACGCTCACGGCCTCGTCCACGGTCAACTGCAGCACCTGGGCGATGCTCAGCCCCTGCCAGTGCACGGCGAGCGTGTCCGGGTTGTAACGGGCGCCATGGCAGGTCGGGCACGGCGCATAGACGCTGGGCATGAACAGCAACTCGACGCTGACAAAACCCTCGCCCTCGCAGGTCGGGCAACGGCCCTTGGCGACGTTGAAGGAAAACTGGCCGGCGTCGTAACCCGCCGCCTGTGCTTCGGGGGTGGCGGCGAACAGCTTGCGCACGTTGTCGAACAGCCCGGTGTAGGTCGCCAGGTTGGAACGCGGTGTGCGACCGATGGGTTTCTGATCGACCTGCACCAGGCGTTTGATCGACTCCAGCCCGGCCACCACCTGACCGCTGCTGACCTGCGGGGTGTCGTCCTCGAGGCTGAGCTCCTGCTCTTGCGCATCGCTGGCCGGGCGGCCCAATTGCGCGCCGACCAGTTCCAGCAACGCCTGGCTGACCAGGCTCGACTTGCCGGAACCGGAGACACCGGTCACCGAAGTGAAGCAGCCCAGAGGAAACTCGGCGCTGAGATTATTCAGGTTGTTGCGAGTGATGCCGTCCAGCTTCAACCAGCCTGACGGTTTGCGGGCGACGCGCGTCGGCCGTTGCTGTTCGGCGAACAGATAAGCCCGCGTCTGCGACTCGCTGACCGCGGCCAACCCGGCCGGCGGGCCGCTGTACAGTACGCGCCCACCCTGCTCGCCGGCCGCCGGGCCGACATCGATCAGCCAGTCGGCGCGGCGCATGGTTTCCAGGTCATGCTCGACGACAAACAAGGTATTGCCGTCAGCCTTCAAACGCTGCAGCGCTTCGAACAACGCCTCGCCATCGGCCGGATGCAAACCGGCCGAAGGTTCGTCGAGCACATAGATCACGCCGAACAGCTGCGACCCCAACTGTGTAGCCAGGCGTAGGCGCTGCAACTCACCGGACGACAGGGTCGGCGTGCTGCGCTCCAGCGCCAGGTAGCCGAGGCCGAGATCGGTCAAGGTGCTGACCCGCTCCAGCAGGTCTTCGGCAATGCGTTGCGCGGCCAGGCGTTTCTCCAGCGACAGGTTCGGCGTATGCCGCACATCCGGCGCGTTGGCATGGCCGCTGGCGCCGTGGGCGACGCGCTGCTGGCGGGCCTCGCGGGTCTGCGCGTGGCTGAGGGTTTCGCCGCTTTCATCGGCGTGCTCCAGATACGTCGCGGCGGCCACCGGCTTCAGCACCTCGGCGACTTGCAGCAGCGGCATCTGCGACAGCTCGCCAATGTCGTAGCCGGCAAAAGTCACCGACAGCGCTTCACGCTTGAGGCGCTTGCCGTCGCACAAGGGGCACGGGCTGCCGAGCATGAACTGCGAAACACGCTTTTTCATCAGCGCACTTTGCGAGTGGGTGAACGTGTGCAGGATGTAGCGGCGGGCGCCGATGAACGTGCCTTGATAGCTCGGCTCCATGTTGCGCTTGAGGGCGACGCGGGTTTCTTCCGGCGTCAGTCCGGCGTACACAGGCACAGTCGGGGTTTCTTCGGTGAAGAGAATCCAGTCACGCTGTTTTTTCGGCAGTTTGCGCCAGGGGATATCGACGTCGATGCCCATGGTCACGAGGATGTCGCGCAGGTTCTGCCCTTGCCAGGCCAGCGGCCAGGACGCCACCGCACGCTGGCGGATGGTCAGGTTAGGGTCCGGCACCATCAGCGCTTCGGTCACTTCATACACCCGGCCCAGGCCATGGCATTGCGGGCAAGCGCCTTGCGGAGTGTTCGGCGAAAAGTCCTCGGCGTAGAGCATCGGTTGCCCTGGCGGATAGCTGCCGGCGCGCGAATAGAGCATGCGGATCAGGCTCGACAGCGTGGTGACACTGCCCACCGACGAGCGCGTACTCGGTGTACCGCGCTGCTGCTGCAGGGCCACGGCGGGCGGCAGGCCTTCGATGGCGTCGACATCCGGCACGCCGACCTGGTCGATCAGCCGCCGGGCATAAGGCGCCACCGATTCGAAATAGCGCCGTTGCGCCTCGGCATACAAGGTCGAAAACGCCAGCGAGGATTTGCCCGAACCGGATACGCCGGTGAACACCACGAGGGCGTCGCGGGGGATGTCGACGTCGACGTTCTTCAGGTTGTGTTCACGGGCGCCACGCACCCGAACCATGCCGGAGGGTGCCTTGGAGATACGCTTGGTAGTCATCGGCCTGCCTTGAACGAAAGGTGTGAAATACGTCGCTGCCGGGCGGCCTCAGCCACCCAGCACCGAACGCAACATCTGCAACAGCGCTTCGGGGCTGTAGGGTTTGCCGAGCAAGTGGGTGTCGGGGCTGAGCTGGTGATTGCGCGAAATGATGTCGCGGGTATGCCCGGAGGTGAACAGCACGGCCACGGGCGGCACCTGCACTTTGGCCCAGGCCGCCAGGTCGGAACTCTTGATCAGCCCCGGCATGACCACGTCGGTGAAGATCATGTCGACTTCCGCACCGTCGAGCAGGATCTGCATGGCGGCATCGCCATTGCCGGCGGTCAGCACGCGATAGCCTTCTTCGCGCAACAGCTCGACCGCCGAGGCGCGCACCGCTTCATTGTCCTCGACCACCAGAATGGTCTCGTGGCCACCGCCCAGGCCTTCATCGATAACCGGCGTCTCGTGGCGCAGTGCGCGCAGGCTGCGCGGGAAATACAGCTGTACCCGCGTACCCTCGCCGATCTGGCTGTCGATCTCGACGTGGCCGCCGCTCTGCTTGACGAAGCCGAACACCATGCTCAAACCGAGGCCGGTGCCCTGCCCGTCGGCCTTGGTAGTGAAGAACGGTTCGAACACTTGCTCGAGCAGATGGGGAGCGATACCCACCCCGCTGTCGCTGACCGAAACCCGCACATAGTCGCCCGGGACGATGCCCTTGCCGGCGCAGAACGAATGGTCGAGGCAGATGTTCTGTGCGCTCAGGCCGATGGTGCCCTCGCCTTTCATGGCGTCGCGGGCATTGATCGCCAAGTTGAGAATGGCGTTTTCCAATTGATTGCGGTCGACGTTGATGTGCCACGGTTGCTGCGGCAACTGCACGTCGATCTGAATGGTCTCGCCCAGGGCGCGCTGCAGCAGCTCACCGACCCCCTCGAAAATCTGTCGCGGATCGCACACCGCCGGCGACAACGGCTGGCGCCGGGCAAACGCCAGCAGCTGCGACGACAATTTGGCCCCGCGCTCGACCGCCGCCAGCGAGGCGCTGACCCGCCGCTGCACGTTGGCGTTGTTCGGCTCGTGCCGGGCCAGCAGGTGCAGGTTGCCGGCGATCACTTGCAGCAGGTTGTTGAAGTCGTGGGCGACACCGCCAGTGAGCCCGCCGATGGCTTCGAGCTTCTGCGACTGGCGTAGTTGCTCTTCAGCAGCCAGTCGCGCATCGACCTCCGCCGCCACGCGCTGCTCGAGGTTGCGGGTGAACTTCAGCAGGGACTCTTCGGCGATCTTGCGTTCGTGGATATCGATCAGCACGCCGGGGAACCGCAACGCCTCGCCCTGTGCGTCGAACTCGCAGCAGCCACTGGCCAACACCCACAGGTAACTGCCATCGGCACGCAGCACGCGATATTCGGCGTTGTACGGCTCACCGGTGCGCACCGCGTGGTCGATCCGCTCCCGCACCCAGGCGAGGTCATCGGCATGGATGTGCGCCTCGGTGACGTCCAGCGGCAGATTGCTCAGGTCCTGATCGGGCGGGTAGGAAAACGTACGGGCGAAACGCTCGTCCGCCGACAGCACATTGTTTTTCACGTCCCAGACGAACGAGCCGAGCAAGGCCCCGGCGTTCAGCGCCAGACGCACCCGCTCGTTGTCGGCGCGGTACGCCGCCTCGGCAGCCTGGCGCCGGCGTTCGGAGTGCACGAATTCAGTGGTTTCGACGACCATGGCCATGACCCCGGCGGGAATCCCGTCGTCGTTGGCCACGGGGCTGTAATACAGGTCCATCCAGACATCTTCGGGAACACCGTCGCGCAGCAGCACCAATTCCTTGTTGCGGAACGACAAGGTGCCGCCGGCCAGGCAGGTGTCGACCACATGCCGGTTGAAATCGGCGACCTCCGGCCAGCCCAGTTCCACCGGCGAGCCGAGCAGATACGGATGACGGCCGCCGGCGAACTCCGAATAGGCATCGTTGTAGATCATGTAACCGGCCCGGCCCCAGAGCATGACCATCGGCAGTGGCGAGGCCAGCATCAGTTGCACGGCGCTGCACAGGCTGGCCGACCAGGCCTGGAGCGGGCCCAGGTCAGTCCGGCTCCAGTCGAACGCGCGAATGCGCCCGGCCATCTCGCCTTTCCAGCCGTCGCACCCATGGCTATCGGATAAAAACTGCATCGACTCGCTCAATGTCCTGTGGTGTGTGACCGATCATTGACAACGCCCAGTGACGCCGCACCCGTCTGTTTCGAGCCCGGGCGGCGCCAATGGTTTCATTTGAGGTATAGCCGATTTCGCTCTCGGCCAGGCTCAGACTTCGATCAAATGTTTGAGCGGATGGTAGCCAGTTTTCAGCTGGGCGGCGACGTCGAGAATGGCCTTTTCGATGCCGTTGAGGTGCATGCAGGTCAGCTCGATGGCAGCGTTCTGGTTGCCCGCCTCGATGTACTCGATCAAGCGCAGGTGCTCATCGTCACGGCAGGCCTGGTGGCTGTCGTCATCCAGCGCGGCAGCGTACAGCGACGCGCGGGAAATCAGTTTCTGGAACCAGTCGAGCAATACCGGGTTGTTCAGGCTGCGTGCCAGTTTGATGTGGAATTCACCGAGCAGGTGAATCAGCCGTTCGTGGTCGCCCGCCGCATGGGCTTCATCCTCCAGCAACAGGTGATCGCGCAGGTCCTGCATCGCGGCGCTGTCCTTGCGCCGGCACAGTTCGGTGACGATGCCGATCTCGATCAGCCGCCGGGTCTCGAACAGCGAGCGGATTTCTTCATCACTGGGCAACGACACCGACGCACCTTTATTGGGCTCGGTGGTGACCAGGCCGTCCGCCTCCAATTGCTTGAGCGCAGCGCGAACCGACGTGCGGCTGACGTTGAACAATTCCGCCAGCGACGCCTCGCCCAGCTTCATCCCCGGTCGCAGCGAACGCTTGCTGATCGCCTCGTAAACCCCTTGGTAGACGCGGTCGACCGTGGTCTCCAGTTTCTTTTCGGTCATGCAAAAGCTCCTTCAGTGCGGGCAACGCGGCCCTGGCGACTGCCGCGACGACAGTGCAGCCAGGAAAAAGGGGGTTGCACGCGCAGATTAATCCGGGTATTTCTAAATTGCATTCAGATATTGCATACAATAATTAGAGGATTGCACCATTATGGGTCAACCAATAGCAATTGAAGTGCGTAACGTTTCCAAACGCTACTCTGATGATCCTGGCCTCGCGCCGGCCCTCGACAACGTCTCGGTCAACATTGCCGACAACGAATTCTTCACCCTGCTCGGCCCGTCCGGCTGCGGCAAGACCACCCTGCTGCGCACCATCGCCGGATTCGAACAGGTCAGCGAAGGCGAAATCCGCCTGGCCGGTGAAACGGTCAATCACCTGCCGCCATTCAAGCGCCGGGTCAACACGGTGTTCCAGAGTTACGCACTGTTTCCGCATATGAGTGTGGCGCAGAATATCGCCTTCGGCCTCGAGATGCAGGGTCTTGAGCGCAAGGTCATTCCCGCACGGGTCGACGAGATGCTGGCGCTGGTGCAGATGGCCCACCTGGCCGGGCGCAAACCGGCGGAACTCTCCGGCGGCCAGCAGCAACGCGTGGCGCTGGCCCGGGCCCTGGCGCCGAAGCCGAAGGTGCTGTTGCTGGATGAACCGCTGTCGGCGCTGGACCTGAAGCTGCGCAAGGAAATGCAGGTCGAACTCAAGCGCGTGCAGCAGGAAGCCGGGATCACTTTCATCTTCGTCACCCACGATCAGGAAGAAGCCCTGACCCTGTCCGATCGTATCGCCGTGATGTCCGCCGGCAAGATCCTGCAGATCGGCACCCCGACCGACATCTACGAGCACCCGCAACATCGCTTCGTCGCCCAGTTCATCGGCGACATCAACTTTCTCCCCGGCCAGCTCAAGCGCGATCTGCACAATCAGAACATCTTCGTGCCCCATGGCATGCCGGTGGAAATTCCCTGCCAGCCGCAGGGGATCGACGGCAGCAGCGTGCAACTGGCGTTTCGCCCGGAGCGTTCACAACTGGTCGATGCCAGCCAGCCGCATCACCTGCGCGGGGTGATCGAGGCGGTGCTGTATGTCGGCACCGCGACGCTCTATCAGTGCCGCCTGAACAACGACATCAAAGTCATGCTGCGTGAAAACAACGAAGGCCTGAACCGCGCACGCGCCGTGGGCGAGCGCGTCGCGGTGCATCTGCCGCCGCAGGCCTGCCTGCTGATGGAGGCCTGAGATGAGCGTCAGCAGCACTTCCCCGTCCCTCAACCGCGCGCTGTTGCTCAGCCCGGTGGTCTTGACCCTGCTTGCCTTGATCGCCATTCCGCTGGGGATCATGGGCTACATCAGCCTGCTGCCGCGCAACACCTACGGTGGCGTCGACTGGCAGGCGCAATGGCAACTGCAGAGTTACGTGCAGCTGTTTTTCCAGGAAGGCTTCGACGGCGAACTGGAACTGAACTGGGTCTACGCCCAGGCGCTGCTGCGCTCGGTGCTGCAGGCCGGCGGCACCACGCTGCTGTGTTTCCTGTTCGGCTTCCCGGTGGCGCTGTGGATGTCGAGCCTGACGCCGCGCCGGCGCAACCTGATGGTGTTGCTGATCACCATCCCGTTCTGGACCAACCTGCTGATCCGCAACTACGCGTGGCTGATCATCCTGCGCGAACAGGGCTGGGTCGCCCAGAGCCTCAACGCACTGTTTCCCAGTGCGGGCGGCATCACCCTGCTCTACAACGACTTTGCGGTCAGCGTCGGCCTGGTCTACAGCTTCCTGCCGTTCATGATTCTGCCGATCTATTCGACCCTGGAAAAACTCGACTGGCGCCTGGTGGAAGCCGCTTATGACCTCGGTGCCAACCGCTGGCACGCGCTGCGGCGGATCATCCTGCCGCTGTCGATGCCGGGGGTGATTGCCGGTGCCCTGCTGGTGTTCGTGCCGAGCCTCGGCGCCTTCATCACTCCGGCGATCCTCGGCGGCGGCAAGACGCTGATGATCGGCAACCTGATCCAGCAGCAGTTCGGCACGGCGCGCAACTGGCCGCTGGGCAGTTCGCTGTCGTTCCTGTTGCTCGGCATCCTGTTGCTGTCGCTGGTGCTCTACGCCCTGTATAGCCGCAGCGCGGCAAAAACCCTCAACCGGGGAGCCAAGGCATGATCTCTCTGCACCTGAAAAAACTCCCCGCGACCCGCGAAGTCAGCCTGCTGATCCTCGCCTACCTGTACCTGCCGATCCTGGTATTGATCGTCTACAGCTTCAACGCCAACCGTTCGGCGACGGTGTGGACCGAGTTCTCGTTCGCCTGGTACGGGCGAATCCTCGCCAACCCGTCGATCCAGACCGCCGCGCTGAATTCGCTCATCGTCGCCAGCATCGCCACGGTGTGCGCCACGGCGATTGCCCTGCTCGCGGCGCTGGCGACTTACCGGCCGTTCTACGGGCAGAAAATGATCGAGGGCGGGATCAACCTGCCGCTGATCCTGCCGGAAATCGTCACCGCCGTGGCGACGCTGCTGCTGTTCATGGCGCTGGGGATCAAGCTCGGGTTGCTGACGGTGATCGTGGCGCACATCGGTTTCTGCATTCCGTTCGCCTACCTGCCGATCCGGGCGCGACTCAACGACCTGGACAAGAGTCTGCTGGAAGCGGCCAACGACCTCTATGCCAATCCCTGGCAGGTGCTTCGGCGCGTGACGCTGCCGCTGCTGTGGCCGGCCGTGCTGTCCGGTTCGGTGCTGGCGTTCGTGGTCAGCCTCGACGATTTCATCATGACGTTCTTCGTCGCCGGCCCCGGTTCGACCACGTTGCCGGTGTACATCTTCTCGGCGATCAAGGCCGGCGTGACGCCGGAGATCAATGCGATCTCGACGCTGATGCTGGTGATTTCCATCGTCCTGGTGGTCCTGGCCTTCTGGCTCGGCCAACGCGGTAAACAACAATAAACCTGGAGCGCTGCCATGAAAGTCAAAAACCTGCGTCTGGCCATGTCCGGTCTGGCCCTGAGTTGTTTCACTGCCTTCGGTGCCCACGCCGCCGAGCCCAAGGAGCTGTTCTTCTACAACTGGACCGACTACTACCCGGTGGACTTGCTGGCCAAGTTCGAAAAGGAAACCGGGATCAAGGTCACCATGGACGGCTACGACAGCAATGAAACCCTGCTCGCCAAGTTGCAGGCCGGCGGCGCGGCGTATGACGTGATCGTGCCATCGCAGTCGATCATGCAAACGCTGATCAAGCAGGATCTGCTGCTGGCGATCGACACGCCGAGCCTGAGCAATTTCCAGTACGTCAAAGGGCCGTTCCGCGACCCGAGCTTCGACCCCGGGCGCAAGTTTTCCGCGCCGTACCTGTGGGGCACCACCGGGTTCTCCTATGACAGCGCGCGGGTGCCCGGCGGCAAGCTCGACGACTCGTGGAAAGAATTTTTCGAACCACGCAAGGAACTGCAAGGCCAGCTCGCCGCCCTCGACACGTCCAGCAGCGTGATCAACGCTGCCAGCCATTACCTCAACGTCGACGAGTGCACGGAGAACCCGCAGGACGCCAAGCGCATCCTCGAGCTGCTGCAGAAACAGAAGCCGTTCCTGAAGATGTACAGCTCGGACAACACCGTCGACCGCATGGCCTCCGGCGAAGTGATCATGATGCAGAACTGGAACGGCTCGACCGCCCGCGCGACGCTGCAGAAGAGCACGATCAAGTACGTCTATCCGCGCGAAGGCCTGGCGATGTTCCAGGACAACTTCGCCGTACCGAAAAGCGCGCCGCATCCGGGCAACGCGAAAATTTTCATCGATTGGATGATGAAACCGGAAAACGCTGCCGCCGTGTCGAACGCCATCGCCTACGCCAACGGCATCCAGAGCGATGCGCTGCTCGATCCGAAATGGAAAGTCATGGACGCCATCAACATGCCCGACGAATACGCCTCGCGCCTGCGCCCGGAAAAGGAATGCAGCAACAAGGCGCGCGAGCTGCAGGATCGGATCTGGTCGAAGCTCAAGGGCTGACCTTTTTTGCTTGAGACCGCGGCGCGGCCATCGCTGGCGAGCCAGCTCCCACCAGGATCTGTGTCGTTCACAGAAATTGCGCAGACCTTGAACCTGTGGGAGCTGGCTTGCCAGCGATGAGGCCCGCCCGGACACCCCTGAACCTGAGGTAAACCAATGACCCAACCACACTGGCTCAGAAACATCCGCCCCTACGGCGCCCCTGCCGAAGACCTGCTGATCGAAAACGGCCGGTTCAGCCAACGCCGCCCGGCCTCCCCTGCACCACTGGCCGCCAACGACATCGACGGCCAGAACCAGCTGCTCACCGCCCCGCTGGTCGAGAGCCACGTCCACCTCGACAAAACCCTGTACGGCCAACCGTGGCGGCCGAACAGCGCCGGGCCGACGCTCAAGGACTACATCAGCAACGAACGCCGGGTGCTGCGCGAAGTCCAGGCGCCCATCGCCGAACGTGCCGGCGCGCTGCTGGAAAACTGCATCGCCCGCGGTTCGCTGACCATGCGCTGCCACGTCGACATCGACCCGGAATTCGGCCTGCGCCACGTGGAGGCCATGCAGCAATTGCGCGAACGCTACAAAGACCTGATCGACCTGCAACTGGTGGTCTTCCCGCAGACCGGCCTGATCAGCCGCCCCGGCACCGCCGCGCTGATGCGCGAGGCCATGGCCCTGGGCGTGGAAAACGTCGGCGGCCTCGACCCCTGCGGCATCGACAACGACCCCATCGCGCAACTGGATTTCGTCTTCAAACTGGCTGCCGAGTTCGGCCGTGGCGTCGACATTCACTTGCACGACAAAGGTGAATTGGGCCTGTGGCAGATCGCCCGGATCGCCGATTACACCGAGCATTTCAACCTGCAACAGCGGGTGATGATCAGCCACGCCTATTGCCTCGGCATGCTGCCGTGGAGCCAGGTCCAACCGCTGGCCGAGCGGCTGGCGGCGCTGGGCATCTCGCTGATGAGTTCGGCGCCGGCCGATTGCGCCGCGCCGCCATTTCTGGCGCTGCGCGAAACCGGGGTCAACGTCTGTCTGGGCTCTGACGGCATTCGCGATGCGTGGTCGCCGATGGGCAATGGCGACATGCTGGAGCGAGCGATGCTGCTGGCGTTGCGTTTCGACCTGGGCAAGGACGAGGAACTGGCGGCGGCATTCGCGGCGGCGACGGAGAATGGGGCCCAGGCGCTGGGGATCGAGGACTATGGCATCGACCTCGGCCGGCCGGCAGACTTTCTGCTGATGCCGGTGGAAACCCTCGGTGAGGCGGTGGTGGCGCGCCCGTTGCGGCAGGTCTATCGCGGCGGTGAATTGATCGCCAGCGGCGCTCGCTTGCTGAGCAGCCGGCTGTGAAACGCATCGGTCTCAAGGCCAGTTGCGTGGTCGGCTTCGACGGCTCCCGGCATGTGCTGTGGCGCGACGGCGAAGTGGTCTTCAGCGGCTCGCGCATCGAATTTGTCGGCCGCGGTTACAGCGGGCCGGTGGACCAGTGGGTCGACTACGGCAATGCGCTGATCGGTCCCGGGTTCATCGACCTCGACGCCCTCGGCGATCTCGACTCCACCGTACTGACCCTGGACAACGGCGACGAACAGGCCATGGGCCGCATGTGGTCCGAGCAATACCTGGCCGCCGGGCCGCGCGAAAGCTACAGCGCCGACGAAGAGGTCTTCAAGTACCGCTACGCCTTCACCCAGTTGATCCGTAACGGCATCACCACGGCCATGCCGATCACCTCGATGTATTACCGCGAGTGGGCGGAAACCTACGACGAGTTTGCCGCCGTGGCCGGGGTCGCCGCCGAACTGGGCCTGCGCACGTACCTGGGGCCGTGCTACATGAGCGGCATGAGTTACTGGCGCACCGACGGCAGCCTCGGCCATCACTGGGATGAAACCCGGGGCCTGGCGGGGCTGGCAGCGGCAGAACGGTTTTTCGCCGATTTCAACGGCAGCCACGGCGACCTGATTCGTGGCGCCCTGCTGCCCGATCGCATCCAGACCTGCACCCCGGCCCTGCTGCGGCGCACGGCGGCGCTGAACCGCGAACTGCAAGCGCCGCTGCGATTGCATTGCTGCCAGTCGCCCAGTGAATTCGCCATGGTGCTGCGCCTGCGCGGGGTGTCGCCACTGGGCTGGATGAAACAACTGGACCTGCTCAACCCTCACGCCGTGCTGCCCCACGGCATCTACACCGCCGGCGATGACGATCTGCAGCGCCTGGTGGATGCCGACGCCAGCCTGGTGCACTGCCCGCTGGTGTTCGCCCGCGATGGCGAAGCGTTGCACTCGTTCGGCCGTTATCGCGCCCGGGGCATCAACTTCGCGCTGGGCACCGACACGTGGCCGGCGGACCTGCTGGAAAACATGCGCCATGGCCTGAATATCGCCCGCTTGCTCGAGGGTGGGCCGCAACTGACCAGCAGCCTCGACCTGTACAACGCCGCCACCCTCGGCGGCGCCAAAGCCCTGGGGCGTGACGACCTCGGGCGCCTGGCACCCGGGGCCAAAGCCGATATCACCGTGTTCAACCTGCGCGGCCTGCATCTCGGGCCGCTGTTCGATCCGCTGAAAAACCTGCTGCTGGCCGGCCGCGGCGACGATTGCATCGCCAGCTACATCGACGGTCGCTGCGTGATGCACGACGGTCAGGTCAGCGGCGTCGACTACTCCGCCCTGCAACGCCAGGCACAACTTCAATACAACAAACTCATGCGCAGCCACAGCGACCGGGCGCCTGGCCGACCGGACTGGAAAACCCTGTTCCAGCCGGCCATTCCGTTCGCCGATGCCTACAGCGCCGAGGCGCCGTTGAGCGCCATCGATCCACTCGCCTAGAGACCTCTACTATGCACAGCTTCGATTTCAGCCAGCTCAGCCCACGGGAAAAATACAAGATTCTGATCGGCAGTGTAGTGCCCCGGCCCATTGCCCTGGTCACCACGATCGATGCCGAGGGCCGGGTCAACGCCGCGCCGTTCAGCTTCTTCAATGCACTGTCGGCGGATCCGCCGATCCTCGCGCTGGGCGTGGAAAACTACGGCGACCAGAGCCCCAAGGACACCACGCGCAATATCCAGATGAACCAGGAATTCACCGTCAACATCGTCAGCGACGCGCTGGTGGAAGCCATGAACGTCTGCGCCGTGCCGTTCGCCCCCGGCTTCGATGAACTGACCGCCGCCGGCCTCACGGCGATTCCCGGCACCGCCGTCAAATGCCCGCGAATCGGTGAGGCGCCAGTGGCGCTGGAGTGTCGGCGAATGATGGCGCTGAACATCGGCCAGTCCCGCGAGATCATTTTTGGCGAAGTGCTGATGGCCCACGTACGTGACGAACTGATCGACCCGCAAACCCTGTACATCGACCAACTGGGCCTGGACGCGATCGGTCGTATGGGCGGCCATGGCTACGCGCGCACCCGCGATTACTTCGACCTGCCGACCCGCTCGTTGCAGGCATGGACGGAGGCACCGGGGGGTGGCGAGCGGTGCTGGCCCGCGGCCAAATAACGGCCGTCCGTTGAACGTTCCCGCGCGCCGCGCGGGAACGCCGCCCGCCCCGTGCCTCAGTGAAAATCGCGGCTACGCACACGGATGCCATCCAGCAACGGGCTCAAGTCGCTCAACCGCCCGGCGATCAGGTGGCGTACTTCGCCTTCGCGCTCCCAGCGGCCGTCGACCTTGAGCAATTGCGAGCCCACCAGCACCCGGCGCTGCCGTTCGGCCAGATCACGCCAGACCACCACGTTGACGTTGCCGAACTCGTCTTCGAGGGTGACGAAGGTCACGCCACTGGCCGTGCCAGGGCGCTGCCGGCCGGTGACCAGCCCGGCGACACTGACCGGACGGCCATGCTCGACGTCGAGCAATTCGCGCGAACTGCGACAGCGCCGGGCCTTGAGTTCGCCGCGCAGCAGCGCCAGCGGGTGCGGCCCCAGCGTGGTGCCGAGCGTCGCGTAATCGGCGTGCAGATCCTCGCCGACACTCGGCTTGGGCAGCGTCACCCGAGGCTCTTCCTGACTCGGCAGGCCGGCGAACAAACCGAGTTGCTTCTCCACCCCGGCGACCTCCCAGCGTGCCCGATGGCGATGGCCGGCCAAGCCGCGCAGCGCCCCGGAATCCGCCAGAAGTGCCTGCGCGCGACTGTCGAGCCCGGCCCGCTCGCCGAGGTCGGCGACATCGGCAAATGCCCCGCGGCTGCGCGCCGCTTCAATACGCCGGGCATCGTCCTCGCGAAACCCCTTGATCATCCGCAGGCCCATGCGAATGGCCGGTTGCGCTCCGGCAATCGGTTCCAGGCTGCAATCCCAGTCGCTGGCGCGCACGTCCACCGCACGGATCTGCAAATGATGACGCCGGGCGTCCTGGAGAATCTGGTCCGGGCTGTAGAAGCCCATCGGCCAGCTGTTGATCAGCGCACAGGCGAACGCTGCCGGCTCATGGCACTTGAGCCAGCAACTGGCGTAGGTCAGCAAGGCGAAACTGGCGGCGTGGGACTCGGGAAACCCGTAGCTGCCAAAGCCCTTGATCTGCTCGAAGATCTGCGCGGCGAACTCCTCGGTGTAGCCATTCTTTTTCATCCCGGCGGCCAGCCGTTCCTTGTGCGGCTCCAGGCCGCCGTGGCGTTTCCACGCGGCCATGGAGCGGCGCAGCTGGTCGGCCTCGCCGGGGCTGTAGTCGGCGGCGACAATGGCGATCTGCATCACCTGCTCCTGGAACAGCGGTACGCCAAGAGTGCGTTTGAGCACTACTTCAAGTTCCGGCGACGGATAGGTTTCCGGCTCCTCCTTGTTCCGGCGGCGCAGGTACGGATGCACCATGCCACCCTGGATCGGCCCCGGGCGGACGATGGCCACTTCGATCACCAGGTCGTAGAACTCCTGCGGCCGCAGGCGCGGCAGCATCGACATCTGTGCCCGTGACTCGATCTGGAACACGCCGATGGTGTCGGCACGGCTGATCATGTCGTAGGTCGGCTGGTCCTTGTCCGGGATCGTCGCCAGGCTCAGGTCGAGCTGGCGATGCCGGCGCAGCAGGTCGAAACAGCGGCGGATCGCGCTGAGCATGCCCAGAGCGAGGATATCCACCTTGAGCAGGCCGACGGCGTCGAGGTCGTCCTTGTCCCACTGGATGATGGTGCGATCGGCCATCGCGGCGTTCTCCACCGGCACCAGGGTGTTCAGCGGCTGTTCGGAAATCACGAAACCGCCGGGGTGCTGCGACAGATGCCGGGGGAACCCGATCAGTTGCCCGGTCAGGCTCAAGACCCGGCGCAGCACCGGGCTGTCGGGGTCGAAACCGCCTTCACGCAGACGCTCCAGTGGCGGGGTCTCATCGCTCCAGTGGCCGCAACAGTCGGCCAAGGCATTGACCTGGTCGGGCGGCAGGCCCAGGGCCTTGGCCACGTCGCGTACTGCACCGGCGGCGTGGTAGGTGCTGACCACCGCCGTCAACGCAGCACGGCCGCGGCCATACCGTCGGAACACGTATTGCAGGACTTCTTCGCGGCGTTCGTGTTCGAAATCGACGTCGATGTCCGGCGGCTCGTTGCGCTCTCTGGACATGAAGCGCTCGAACAGCAGCGTGGTGCGGTCCGGGTCGATCTCGGTGATGCCCAGGGCAAAGCACACCGCCGAGTTGGCCGCCGAACCCCGGCCCTGGCAGAGGATGTGTTGCTCGCGGGCGAAGCGCACCACGTCGTGCACGGTGAGGAAGTAGCTTTCGTAGCCGAGTTCGGCGATCAGTTGCAGCTCATCGTCGATCTGCTTGAGCACTTTCGCCTGAGGGCCTTGCGGCCAGCGCCAGGCGATGCCCTCTTCGGTCAACTGACGCAGCCAGGAACTGCCGGTGTGCCCCTGCGGCACCAGCTCTTTCGGATATTGATACTGCAACTGGCCCAGGTCGAAGGTGCACCGCCGGGCCAGCTTCAGCGATTCCTCCAGCAGGGCCGGCGGATACAGCGCGGTCACCACCTCAAGGCTGCGCAGATGGCGCTCGCCATTGGGGTACAGGCGCAATCCGGCTTCGGCCACCGGCAGGTGATGGCGGATCGCGGTCATGGTGTCCTGCAAGGCGCGCCGCCCTCGGGCGTGCATGTGCACATCGCCACAGGCCACCGCGGCAATCCCCAGCGTGGCGGCCAACTGCAACGACGCGGCCAGACGCCGCTGGTCGTCCTGGCCGCAATGCAACTGCACCGCCAGCCACAGGCGCTCGCCGAAGGTCTGGTGCAGCCAGCGGCCCTCCTCTAGGTCATCCAGTGCGTCCGGCACCCACAGCACCAGCAAGCCCGGCAACGGCGCGCTGAAGTCTTCGCGCAGCACCTGATACTGGCCTTTCTGCGTGCGCCGGCGGGCGCGGGTGATCAGACCGCACAACGCCTGATAGCCCGCGAGGTTTTCCACCAGCAGGACCAGTTTCGGACCGTTGTCGATGCGAATTTCACTGCCGATGATCAGCGGCAGCTCAACGGATTTCGCCGCTTGCCAGGCGCGGACAATCCCCGCCAGGGTGCACTCGTCGGTAATCGCCAGCGCCTGATAGCCATGTTTTTTCGCCCGCTGGAACAGCTCCAGTGCACTGGAGGCGCCGCGCTGGAAGCTGAAGTTCGACAGGCAGTGCAGTTCGGCGTAACCCGTGCTCATGCGAACCAGCCCTGCAGCCACAACGGGCCGCCCTCACCCACCGCGCGATAGGCCCAGCCCTGCTGGCCGCTACGGTTCTGGATCAGGTAATAGTCGCGGCGCACGTCGCCGCCGTCCCACCAGCCGGACTCGATGCGCTCCGGGCCCATGAGAATCCGCGCCGAGCCCTCGGCCACGGCCTGCGGCTCCGTCAACAGCCAGCCCGGCCGCTGCAGCCCCGGCAACGCCGCACAAGGCTGCCGGTCGTCGGCGTGCTGCCACGCGCACTCCGGGCGATGGTCGGCCTGGAAGCGCAAGCCCTGCACCGCATCGTCGCCGAGTCGCGCGCGCAGGCGTTCACGCAGTTGCTCCCAGGGCAGGGTCTGCTGCGGACGGTCATCGAACAGCTCCTGAAACTGCGGCACGAAGCTCGGCAGATCTTCGGCACGCAGGCGAAAACCGCGCACCGGCGCCTCGACCGTTACCTGCTCCAGGCGCCCACGGGCCAGTTCAAAGAGCATTGCCGGATCGCGTTCGGCGCTGAGCAGGCCGACCTTGATCAGCGTATCCGCCAGCCCGGCGTGCTCCAGGTGCAGGTCGAAGCGCTGCACGCCGCTGTCACGTCCGCACAGGAACGCCGCCAGGTCAGCGGTCAGGCGCCGCAGCGGGAACAGCAGCGCCTGATGCGACTGCACGTCGAAGTTGAGCTCGATCCGCACATCGAAGCGATCCGGCGGCAGGTAGAACGCCAGCGCCAGCGGTCGGGCTCCGAACAGCATGTCCAGGTGCTTGAGCATCGCCGCCTCGAAACGCCGGGCCAGCGCCTGGCGCGGCAAGCCCTGCACCTGATTGAGGTTGCGCAGGCCCATGCGCGCCAATGCCGTGGCCACGCTCGGTTCCAGGCCGACGCGGTCGATGGGCAGTTGCCCGAGGTGGTAGCGCAAGGCTTCGCCGTCCGGCACTACCAGGCCGTCATAGGCGTTGGCCAGCACCCGCGCCGCCACCGGGTTGGGCGCGGCGACGATGCGATGACGAAAGCCCAGCTCGGTCAGCTCCGCCCGCAAGCGCGCCTCGAACTGTGCCCATGAGCCGAACAGGCCGAGGCTGGACTCGATCTCGAACACCACCGTGCGCGGATAATGCACGCTGACCTGCGCGCTGAAGCGATAGGCCCAGGCAGCGAGAAACTGTTGCCAGTGCTCGACCTCGGCAACGTCGTAATCGGCGCTGGCAAAACCCTTGCTCAAGGCCTGCGCCGCCGTCATCGACTGGCCGGGACGCAGGCCCAGCGCTCGCGCCGAGGCGTTCACCGCTTGCAGCACGCGGCGCTGGGCCGGGCCACTGAGCAACACCAGCGGTTTTTCCGGATCGGGGCTTTGCCGCAACACGGCGTCGAGGGCCAATTGCGGAAACAGAATGCACACCCAGCGCATGGCGACCTCAGTGCCCGACGGCGAAAGCAATCGGCGCCGTACGTGCCAGCCCGCCACGGCACTTGAGCACGCGCAATTGGCCAGGCTTGGCGTCGATGGCAATGCGCAAGGCCGCAGGTGACGGGTTGAGCGCCTCGCTCAGCGAACGCCAGGCGAAGGCCAGGGTCTGGCCGGTTTCCGCCGCCACCTGCAGGCGCCGCAACGCGCGGTCATCGGCCTTGTGCGGCCAGCACAGCACCGCGCCGCAACTGCCCGAGCGCAGGCATTGTTCCGCCGCCCACAACGCCTCGCGTTCGCTGGCCTGGATCACCGCGAGCTGACGCAAATCGACCCCGGCATTGGCCCACGCCTGCGGATACGGCACGAATGGCGGCGCCACCAGCACGATGCGCTCACCCGCTGCCGACAGCCGCGCCAGGGTTGGCCACACCAGTTGCAGTTCGCCGACGCCGGGCGCGGCAAGGAGGATTTCGCTCAGTGCCGCTTCCGGCCAGCCGCCGCTGGGCAGGGCCGCGTCCAGCGCCGCGTGGCCGGTGGGTTGCGGACTGGCGGCCGGTGGCGCAGGCCGGCCTTTCCAGACCTGGCCGCCATTGAACAGGGTATCCAGAGCAACGACGACGCCCATCAGCCTTGCCTCACCAGACCGCAGAACACCCCTTCGATCGCCAGGTCCTGGTCGGCCCGCACCACAATCGGCTGGTACGCCGGGTTGCGTGGCAACAGGTGAACCTCGGCACCGTGGCGCTCGAAGCGTTTGATGGTGACCTCGCCGTCGAGCCGCGCGACCACGATCTGGCCGTTGAGCGCTTCGGGGTTGCGCCGCACACCGACCAGATCGCCGTCGAGGATGCCGTCCTCGATCATCGAGTCGCCCTGCACCCGCAGCATGTAGTCCGGCACCCGGGAGAACAGCGCCGGGTCGAGCATCAGGCGCTGGTGAATGTCGGCATCGGCGCCGATCGGGGCACCGGCGGCCACCCGACCGAGCACCGGAATCTCCAGCAGCTCCGGACGCGGCGGCTGATTGAGCAGGCGAATGCCCCGGGCCTGATGCGGATTGACCTCGATGAAGCCGGCTTCGGTGAGCGCCAGCACATGCTTGCGCGCCACGCTGCGCGAGGCAAAACCAAAAGCCTCGCTGATTTCAGCGAGGCTTGGGGGCTGACCGTGTTCGGCGATGCGTTCGCGGATAAAGGTCAGAATGGCGGTACGGCGGGGAGTCAGAGTCGTCATGGAGTACATTTGTACTCCTGTGGGATTTTCCTGACAAGCACCGCCAGTCAGGTAGCGCCACCGAGAAGCCGCGCGCAAATATGTGACAGGATGTTTACGGAATTTTTACTAATGTTCTTCTACAGTTACACGCGTAACCGTAGGTGTTTTCCATTCATGTAGAGGAACGATTCGAATGGCTTTGGGCAAAGGACTGCGTTTACCGTCCATCACTCCGACCCGCCTGGTGCTGCTGTTTTCCCTGGCATTGGTGGCGATGTACAACCTGGCGACATGGAAAGCGCTGGCCACACTGATCACCCTGCAAGGTGCGCACAAACTGGCGTTCTTTGTCTCCTTCGGCCTGTTTCTGTGGGCGGCGATCACCCTGCTGCTGACCCTGGTGTCGTTCCGCTGGACGCTGAAGCCGGCGCTGACCCTGGTCGCCCTGCTCTCGGCCTGCGCCGCGTATTTCATGAACGAATACGGCATCACCATCGACACGGTGATGATCCAGAACGTCTTTGAAACCAATCCCGCCGAGGCCACCGCGCTGTTCAGCGGCAAGCTGCTGGCCTATGTGCTGCTGCTCGGCGTACTGCCAGCCGTGCTGATCTGGCGCTGGCCGGTGGTTTATCGACCGTTCTTTCGCGGCTTGCTCAACAAGGTGCTGGTGATCGTCGCCTGCGTCCTGGTGATCGGCGCTTCGGTGGGCGCGTTCTACTCGACCTACGCGCCGATCTTTCGCGAGGAAGACAAGCTCACCCACTTCATCAACCCGACCAACTACATCTACGCGATCAGCAAGTACGCCAAGCAACGCCTGGGGATCAAGAAGCACTTCGTGGTGCAGGCCATCGGCGAAGATGCGGTGATGAGCGCCAAAGCGGCGGCCCGCGAGAAGAAATCGCTGATGATCTTCGTGGTCGGGGAAACCGCCCGCGCCGACCATTTCTCGCTCAACGGCTATGAGCGCGAGACCAATCCCGAGCTGAGCAAACTGGACATCCTCAACTTCAGCAACGTGCACTCCTGCGGCACCTCGACGGCCGTGTCGGTACCGTGCATGTTCTCGATGTTCCCGCGCGAGGACTACAGCGACAAGAAAGGCAAAACCTACCAGGGCCTGCTGGATATCCTGCAACGGGCCGGCGTGCAGGTGCTGTGGCTGGACAACAACAGCGACTGCAAGGGCACCTGCCTGCGGGTGCCGAACCGCGACATCGCGAAGAACCAGCCGGGGCCCTTCTGCGACGGCAACAACTGCCTCGACGAAGCGCTGCTGGCCGACCTGCAAGCCTACATCGACAGCCTCAAGGGCCACGCCATCATCGTCCTGCACGCCGACGGCAGCCACGGCCCGGAATACTACGAGCGCTATCCCAAGGACATGGAACGCTTCAAACCGATCTGCCACACCAATCAGCTGGGCAGTTGCAGCCGCGATGAGCTGGTCAACGTCTACGACAACACGATCCTCTACACCGATCATTTCCTGGCCAAGGTCATCGAGCTGCTCAAGCACAATCAGGACAGCCTCGACACCTCGATGCTGTACGTCTCCGACCATGGCGAATCCCTGGGCGAGAACGGCCTGTACCTGCACGCCGCGCCTTACGCCCTGGCCCCGGAAGCCCAGACCCATGTGCCGATGGTGATGTGGTTCGGCAACAACACCCTGGCGCAGCTGGGTATCGACCGCGGCTGCCTGCAAGGCAAGCGCGCCGCAGCGGACCTGAGCCATGACAACCTGTTCCATTCGGTACTGGGCTTGTTCGAGGTCAAGACCTCGCTGTATCAGCCCGCGCTGGATATTTTCCACGGCTGTCGGCCGGCGATGACGGCGGGACAGTGATCTCGCTCAGCTGCGCCAGATAGGCCCACGGATAAATCCCGCGTTGATGGCCGTCGCTGAACACCAGTTGCAGGCCGTACCCCTGAGCGTTCAATTCGATGACCCGCACACGCGGGTCAACCGAGGGTGGCGTGCCCCGCAGGCGAAACGCCCGGCATTGCGAGCACGGGCATTGGCGGCGCAGTTCGGCATGGTCGAGCAGCTGTTCGCGGCCATCCGGCCAGCTCAGCCGTAACCGCTGTTCACCTTGGGAATTACCGACTGACAGCGGATTCATTGCAACTGACTCAAGGCAATGCGCACGGCTTTGCGCACTTCCGGATCGCCATCGTCCTGCGCGGCCTGCAATGCCGCCACGGCCCCGCGGTCATTCAGTTCGCCGAGGGCCAGCGCGGCTTCCTTGCGCAGGTTGCTGATGCGATGGCCGAGGGTGTCGATCAAGGCGTCGAGAGCCGGCACGTAGCGCAAACGGCCGAGGCTGCGGGTGGCGCGCAGGCGAACTTGCCAGTAGTCGTCGGCCAAGGCTTCGATCAGCGCGGGCCCGGCGTCGGTGTGGCCGACCTTGCCGAGGGTGGTCGCGGCTTCTTCGCGCACCTGCCAGGCGCCGTCCTGCAAGGCTTTACGCAATGCCGGCAGCACCTCAGCCCCACTCGCCAGCCCCAGTGCACCGGTGGCGGCGCGGCGTACTTCGGTATCCGGATCATCACTGGCCAAGCGGGCCAAGGCCGGCAGTGCGTCGAGTTGCTTGAGCCAGCCGAGCACGCCGACGGCTTCGCGACGAACACTGGCATCGGCATCGTTCAGCGCCTGAATCGCGGCCGGTGCAGCGCCGGGGAAGCGCAATTCACGCAAGGCCCGGAACGCGGCAATCCGCACCCCGGTTTCGGCATGGGCGGTCCACGGCAGAATCACCCTGCCCGCCGCTTCGGTTTTGAGCAGGCTCAGACTCTGCGCCGCAGCGGCTTGCACCGCCGGCGCAGGATCCGTCAGTGCCTGGCACAGCGCCGCAACCACCGGTTCGTCTTCCCAGGCTTCCAATAGGCGCGCCGCTTCGGCACGCACTTCTTCGGCGGGGTCGACGGCCAGGCGCTCGACCAGCCAGAGCAAACCGTCGGGTTCCTCGAGATCGGCCAGCTCGATCAGGGCAATCCGGCGCACCCCGGCATCGTCAGCGGTCAGGCGAGGTTGCAGGGCAAGAATGTCGTCGTTATCGGTCACAGCAAACAATGAGGTCATAGGGCAAATCGCGGTAAAGGGTTTTCGGGAGGCAGGCCGAGCGGATTGAGGCGCGGCAGCGGCCGGTCGTTGTCGTGACGCAGCAGGTCCAGGCAATGGCGCTTGAGGCGCGAAAACTCATGGCTGGTGACCAGTTCAGTGGTGCGTGGGCGCGGGAAGTCCAGGCGCAGGTCTTCGATGATCCGTCCGGGTCGTGCGCTCATCACCAGCAGGCGATCGGCGAGAAACAAGGCTTCGTCGATGTCATGGGTGACGAACACCACGGTGGTGCGAATCCGCGTCCAGATGTCCAGCAGCAGTTCCTGCATGCTCAGGCGAGTCAGGGCATCCAGCGCGCCGAACGGCTCGTCCATCAGCAGCAGGCGTGGCCGGTTGACCAGCACCCGGGCGATTTCCACCCGTTGCTGCATGCCGCCGGAAAGTTGATCCGGCCAACGCTCGGCAAAATCCTCGAGACCGACCAGTTGCAGCATTTCCTGCGCCGCGCGCTGGCGTTCGCCTCTGCCGATGCCGCGCATCTTCAGGCCGAACGCTACGTTGTCGCGCACCGTGCGCCACGGAAACAACGTGTGCTGCTGAAACACCATGCCACGCTGCGGCGATGGACCGGATACCTCGGCGCCATCGACTTTCAGCGTGCCGCCCTGAGGTTGCAGGTGCCCGGCCAGCGCCCCCAGCAACGTCGACTTGCCACAACCCGAGGGGCCGAGGATGCACACGAACTGGCCCGGCTCGATCTGGCAGTCCAGGCCTTGCACGGCTTCGAACGCTTGCCGGCCCTCGCCGAGGACAATCGACAACTGGCGGATGTCGATCCGCCCTTCCGGGGTTTGCATCACGCTCATCAGGCTTTTCCTCGTGGTCGATGCCAGGGCGTGAACAGTCCGCCCAGGCGTTTGATCAACAGGCTGCTGCCCATGCCCAGCACGCCGATCAGCAACATGCCGACGACAATGTCGGCGTAGTTCTGGATGGTGTAGGACTCCCAAGTGTAGTAACCGATGCCGAACTGGCCGGAAATCATCTCGGCGGTCACCAGGCAGAACCACGAGGTGCCCATGCCGATGGCGAGCCCGGTGATGATGCTGGGCGCGGCACCCGGCAGGATCACCTCCAGCAGCATCGCCCGACGCCCGGCGCCGAGACTTTTTGCCGAGGCGATCAGGCGTGGATCGACGCCTTCGACGCCGTGCACGGTGTTGAGCAGAATCGGGAACAGCGCACCGGTGAAGGTGATGAACACCATCGACAGCTCGGACGACGGGAACATCAGGATCGCCAGGGGAATCCACGCCACCGCCGGGATCGGCCGTAGCACTTCCAGTGGCGGCAGCAGCAGGTCTTCGGCCCACTTTGAACGGCCGATGGCCAGGCCCAGGGCGATGCCGATCACCAGTGCGGCGAGGTAGCCGGCAAAGACTCGGCCGAGGCTGGCGCCCAGGTGCTGGATGAGCTTGCCGGAGTCGCCCAGGCCGAGGGCAGCTTCGATCACGGCCACTGGGGTTGGCACGTTGGCGAAGGTGACCAGGCCGAGGTTCCAGTGGTGGCTGGCGGCGAGTTGCCAGAACAGCAGGCAGAGCAGCAGTGAGGCGGCTCGGGGGATCCAGCGTGAAAACATAGGTCACCTCTGATCGTTCCCACGCGGAGCGTGGGAGCGATCTGTTAATCAGCGGGTGGCGACGGCCTGGGTGGTCGCGTCGGTGAAGCCGAGGACTTTGCCGCCCTGGGCCGTGGCGAACTGCTGGGCCTGGCCTTTGAGCAGGAACGCGCTGAGGCGCCCCTGCGCATCACTGGCAAACCACGCCTGCTCCGCCAGCAACTTGATCCCGCTGTCACTCGCCTGGGCATACACCGCCCGGATGTTCTTGCCTTCCTGCTTCAAGGCGGCCAGCGCGGTAAAGGCCGATTCGGCGGAGGCGTACTGGCGCACCTTGTCTTCGCCGCGCACCCAGATTTCGGCGACGTGGCTGAAGTCTGTGATCGCTTTGCCGGTCGCCGCATCCTGCGCTTTCAACGGCGTCTGCGCGTAGTTGGCGAGTTGCGCGCTGTAGTCCAGATTCGAAGCCTTGAAGGCAGCGCGGATGTACTGGTCGTCGATAAAGGTGTTCAGGTCGAGCCCACGATCAGCCTTCTTGAGCAATTTCAGGGTGTCGATGGCAGTGCCGACAGCCTGGCGGTATTCCGGCTTCCAGCTGAGGTCGCGGGTTTGAACGCCCAGCGGGCCGTGGAACAGGTAATTGACCTCGGCATCGACGCCGGTGACCTTGGCGATCAACTCGCTGTATTTCTCAGGTTCGGCGGCCAGCAGTTGATTGGCCTCGATGCTGGCGCGCAGGTAAGCAACGACGATCTCCGGATACTTTTTAGCGTAGGCCTGGTCCACCAGCGCGCCGTGGAATGTCGGCGCATTGGCCTGGGCGCCGTCATAGATCTTGCGCGCGAAGCCACGGCTGGGAAACAGCTCGGCGAACGGTACGAAGTCGGCATGCGCGTCGATCTTGCCGGCCTGTAGCGCCGAGCCGGCGACCTCCGGCGGCTGGGCAATGATGTTGACATCCTTGAGCGGATCCCAGCCCTGCTCCGCCACCGCGCGCAGCAACATGCCATGGGCCGTGGACGCGAACGGCACCGAAATGGTCTTGCCCTTGAGCTCGCTCAGCGCCTGCACACCCGAAGCGCTCGGCACCACGATGCCGTTGCCGCTGCCCTTGATACTGCCCGACAGCACACTGATGAACAGGCTGTGCTTGCCGGCGGTTTCGAACGCCACGCCGTTGAACGCGCCGGGGAAATCGGCCATGGCGCCGAAGTCGAGTTTGCCGGCGACCATCTCGTTGGTCAGCGGCGCGCCACTGGTGAAGTTTTTCCACTGCACGTCGTATTGCGCGTCCTTGTAAGCGCCGTCGTGCGGGAGGTATTTGTCGAGCAAGCCGAGTTCACGAATCAACAGGCCGCCGGCGGCGCAGTTGATGGTGCTGTCCTGGGTGCCGATGGCAATGCGGATGGTTTCGGCCGAGGCCGACAAGGTGAACGAAGCCAGTACCAGACCGGCGATTGCTGCACGCAACATGGTTGAATCCCCTCGAATCATTTATAGGATGTTCGTCTCCGCCGCGATCAGGGCGCGGTGGGAAACGAGGGGTGTTTTTTCAGTTCAGCGTCCGGGTGTTCCGGATGGCTTTGGGGTTGTCTGTGCGGGCCTCTTCGCGAGCAAGCTCGCTCCCACATACTCTTCGGTGTACTCATTATCAGCGGCTGGCGTCTTTCCCCTGTGGGAGCGAGCCTGCTCGCGAAAGCGGACGACCGGTCAACGCAGTAAATAGGGGATTTCGACTTTGACGGCACCGGTCGGGCAGTCCTTTTCACAAGGCATGCAGTACCAGCATTCATCGAAGGCCATGTAGGCCTTCTGCGTGGCCGGGTTGATCGCCAGCAGATCCATCGGGCAGACGTCGACGCACACGGTGCAGCCCTTTTCGGCGATGCATTTGTCCTCGTCGACGGTGACGGGGGCGTTGGAGCGGAAGAAGATTTCCTGGGCTTGATAGGCCATGGTTCGGACTCTCTGTCAGTGATGCATCAAGCAGCGAAGGCGCCGACTCGCAGACGGTCGTAGGCCTGCATTTCCTCGGCATCGAGCGGGATGATGTAGGGCTCGACGGCTTTCTTGAAGCTGCTCATCCGGCCGTCTTCATCCTTCTTCAGGTGGCAGTGGCAGAACCATTCGTGGTCGTCGCGTTGCGGGTGGTCGACCCGATAGTGGTACAGGCCCCAGCGACTTTCCGCGCGAAACAGCGAAGCACGGGCGGCCATTTCGGCGCAGTCGCGGATCACGCTGACCTCCATGGCGCGCATCAATTCGTGGGCGTTGTTGGCCTTCATCTCGTTGAGATCGCGTTCAATGTCACTGAAGCGTTGCAGGCCGATTTCCATTTTTTTGGTCACTTTCGGCGGTTGCAGGTAATCGTTGACGAAGCGCCGCAGCTTGTACTCGACCTGCGCCGGCGGCAGGCCATGCTCGCGCTCCAGCGGTGCGTAGACCCGCGCTTTTTCCTTTTCGATCTGTGCCTCATCAAGCGCGGAAAACTCACGACCGGCGACAAAATCGGCGGCGTTGTGCCCGGCAAACCAGCCGTAGGTGAACGCGCCAAGCATGTAGTTGTGCGGCACCGCGGCCATGTCACCGGCCGAGTACAAACCTTTCACCGAGGTTTCGGCGCGCTCGTTGACCCACACCCCGGACGCCGAGTGGCCGCTGCAAAAACCGATTTCCGAGATATGCATCTCGACCATCTGCGTGCGGTAGTCGGTGCCGCGGTTGGCGTGGAACTGGCCGCGACTCGGGCGCTCGTTGCTGTGCAGGATTTCCTCGATGTTCTGGATGGTTTCCTCGGCCAGGTGATCGAGCTTGAGGAACACCGGGCCGTTGCCGCTTTCCAGTTCCTGGTGAAACTCCCACATCATCTGCCCGCTCCAGTAGTCGCACTCGATGAAGCGTTCGCCCTTGTTGTTGGCGGTGTAACCGCCCAGCGGACCGGTGACATAAGCGCAGGCCGGGCCGTTGTAATCCTTGATCAGCGGGTTGATCTGGAAGCATTCGAGGTTCGCCAGCTCGGCCCCGGCGTGATAGGCCATCGCGTAGCCGTCGCCGGCATTGGTCGGATTCTCGTAGGTGCCCATCAGGTAGCCCGAGGACGGCAGACCGAGGCGTCCGGCCGCACCGCAGGCGAGAATCACCGCTTTGGCCTTGATCACATGGAAGTCGGCGCTGCGGCAGTCGAAGCCCATCACACCGTTGACGGCGCCCTCCTCGTCGGTCAGCAAACGCGTGCAGACAAGGCGATTGGTGATACTCACCCGCGCACGCTTCAACTGGCGATAGAGGACTTTCTTGATGTCGTGCCCCTCCGGCATCGGCAGCACATAGGCGCCCATGTGGTGGACCTTTTTCACCGCGTAATCGCCGGTTTCATCCTTCTCGAACTTCACGCCCCAGCGGTCGAGCTGCTCGATGGTTGCAAAACTGTGCGTCGCGTAGGCGTACACCGCGGCCTGGTTGACGATGCCGTCGTTGGCGATGGTGATTTCCTTGGTGTATTGCTCGGGTGTCGAGTGGCCAGGAATGATCGCGTTGTTCAGGCCATCCATGCCCATGCTGATCGCCCCGCTGCGCTTGACGTTGGCCTTGTCGACCAGCAGCACGCGCAGCGCCTTGTTGTTTTCCTTGGCCTTGATCGCGGCCATCGGGCCAGCGGTGCCACCGCCGATGACGACGATGTCGTATTCCTGTTCGAGGGTCTTGCGGCTCATGTCACGCCCCTTTTTGCCGGTCGATCCGCAGGCGGTACTGGAACGCATCGCCACGGTAGTAAAGGTGTTCGAAGTCCAGCGGCTGGCCGTGGGCGTCGTGGGTCAGGCGCTCGATGCGCATGATCGGCGAGCCGGCCTCGACGTTCAGCGCCTGGGTCAGGTCGCTGTCGGCCAACACCGCGTCGATGGCCAGGTCGGCGTGGCCGAGGGCGATGGCGCAGTCGTTTTCCAGGATCAGGAAGATGTCGCGGGTGACCAGGTCGGCCTTCTCCAGGCGCTCGCCGATAGCTTTGGGCAGGTAGGTGATTTCCAGCGAGATCGGCTCGCGGTTGATCAGCCGTACGCGTTTGATTTGCGCGACGATTTCGCCTTCGGCCACTTGCAGGCGTTCGGCGACACGCTTGTCGGCGGGGATGAATTTGAAGCTGCGCAGGCGGTTGATCACCTCGTAGCCGCGCCCGGTCATGGACTCGGCGAGGCCTTGCAGGCTGCTGACGTTCTGAAAGGTTTTCGGCTTGGCGACGAAGGTGCCCTTGCCGTGGATCTTGAAGATCAGCCCTTCTTTCTGCAGATCGCCCAGTGCCTGACGCACGGTGATGCGGCTGACTTTGAACAGCGCACCGAGTTCGCTTTCGGAGGGCATCTGGCTGTCTTGCGGGTATTCGCCGTCGAGGATGCGCGCACGCAGTACATCGCGCAATTGCGTGTGCAGCGGCACGCTGCTCAGGGATAGAACGTTATCGGTCATCGCGGGATCACTTGTTATAACGAGTTATGACGTGATCTTAGAGACGTTATGACAAGCTTGAGAAATATTGTTTGGGCATAACCTTAGATGCGCTTGTGCAAGCACAACGACTTCAGCGCCGGAGAATCTGGTCCATCACCCAATCGGTCTTCAGCGCCTGCTCGGCCAGTGCTGGATGCTGCGATTCACCGCGGATATGCGCGTTGATGCCTTGCACGTGGTGCCACTGGATATGCTCGTGATGGGGGATCTGCAGGCTGAGGTGTTCATCGGCGTGCAGCTCGACCGGATGCTCGTCGAATACGGAAAAGCGGATGCGCCCCTGGCTGCCGATGATTTCGACGCGATCCTCGCGGCGATCGGCGACAAAGCTCCAGCAGCCCATGCCCAGCGCCCCGCTGGCAAAGCGCCAACTGGCGCTGACCGCATCCTCCGCCGCGTACAACCCGGCCTGACGCGCGGTGAAGCCGGCGACTTCGACGATGTCGCCGAGCAGGTACTGGAACAGGTCAAGACCATGGCTGGCCAGATCGGCAAAGTAGCCGCCACCGGCCACCGCCGGATCGGTGCGCCAGTTGGCGCTCCCGCTCAGGTCCAGTGGCGACGGCGCTTTGGTCAACGTCCAGCTCAGGTGCCGCACCTCGCCGATGCGCCCCTGCTCCAGCCATTGCCGCACCTGTTGGAAACGCGGCAGCGAACGCCGGTAGTAGGACACGAACAGATGCAGGCCGGCAGCGGCGAACACTTGCTGCATTTCCCGGCTTTGCCCGGCATGGAGCGCCATGGGCTTTTCCACGCAGCAATGCTTGCCGGCGGCGGCGACTTTCAGGCTGTAGGCGTGGTGCGTGTCGGGTGGCGTGGCGATGTACACCGCATCCACCTCGGGATCGGCGAGCAGCGCATCGACATCGGTGTAGAACCGCGCAATGCCGTGTCGTGTCGCGTAATCGCTGACCGCTTCGCGGCGCCGCCCCATCACCGCCACCAGCGCCGAGCCGGGTACCTTGTAGAAGGCCGGCCCGCTCTTGCGCTCGGTGACGCTGCCGCACCCGATCATGCCCCAACGCACAACGTCCATGGTCGTTCCTCAGCCGATGCGCAGTGCGCGCAGATCGAGGTGGCCGTCCTTGAGCGGCGGGCACCAGTAGTAGCCGCCGGTGATCGGCCGGCTGATGCGGTACAGGCCATCGACGATGCCGTCTTCCAGCCCGCTCATGCGCCGCAGTTGCGCTTCGAACGCGTCGAGGGAGAAGCCGAACGCGAGGAACATCAGGCCGGCACGCTCGCCTTCGATCCACGGCATCGAGCGCCGGACGACGAACGCCTCGGGGGCGAAGCTTTCCTGGGCGGTGCGCTTGACGTGAGCAGAAACCGGAGCGTCATCGATCTCTTCGTTGTCGCTCAGGCGCCGGCCCATGATGTTGTCCTTGTCTGCGGCGGACAAGGCATGGAAGCCCTTGAGGTCGTGCTGCCATTGCTGGATCGCGGCGAAGCTGCCGCCCACCAGACCTTCGGCGCCCTCGCCGAGCAACGCCGCGGCCATCGCGGCCTCATCGTGGGGGTTTTCGGTGCCGTCTTCATAACCGGTGAGGTCGTGGCCGTCCTTGTGGCGGAACGTTTCGTTCATCTGCACCAGGCGCAGGGCCGGCGCCAGCGCCGCTTCCACAGCAGTGCTGCGGTTGAGCAACTCGCCCCGGTCGACACCGTGCAGCCAGATCCACAGCGCGTGTTGGGTCGACGGGTTTTCCACACCCACCCCGCTCAGCGCCGGAAAACTGCGCAGCCCCGCGACTTGCACATTCATCGCCTTGACCAGGGATTCACCCAAACCGACCACCGCCGACTTGCCGTCCACCAGATTCATCAGGTTGTCGAACGCCTGCGGCAGAGCTTCAACCGACTGCAGGGCGAAAAACAGGTGACGTGCTTGTGGCGGAACAGGGGTGGCGAGAATGCCCGGCTGGTAGTAACTCATGTGAACTCCTTGGGAAAGTGCGCGGAGTTTACCTGTAGCCAGCATTTTTGTGTGGGCTTCAATGACCGCAAAAGCCCCTCGCTGTGAGGGGCTGCAGTTCTCAGTCAGGCCGCGGAGCCCTCATTGCGCCACGCGCTCGGGCTCATCCCCGTCCAGCGTTTGAACGCCCGGCGAAAGCTGCGCACATCGCTGTAGCCGACTTCCTCGGTGATGCGCTCGATGGGCATGTCCGGGTTGGCCAGCAGGCTCATCGTCCGCGCCTGACGCACTTGCTCCAGCAGCGCTTCGAAAGTCAGTGCATGTTCGGTCAGGCGCCGGCGCAGGGTGCGGCTGCTCATGTTCAGGTCACCGGCAATCTTCTCGATGTGGCTGCCGCGACTCAGGTCCCGGGCAATCGCCCGCTCGACGGCCTGGATCAGGTCCAGCTTCTGATGCACCTGCGCCGCTTCCAGCTCAAGCAGTTTGACGGCCTGGCGCAACGCCAGGGAATGGTGATTGGGCAGGTTCACGTCCAGCCATTGCACATCGATCAACATGCGATTGTGCAGGCAGCCGAAACGCACGTCCGGGCCAAGCAGACGTTGATATTCCGTCAGGTAATCCGGCGCCGCATGGACGAACTCGACGGCAATCGGCTTGAACGCGTTGCCCACCAGCGCCCGGCCATACACCAGCAGGCTGGCGAAAAACTCCTCCACCGCAAACACCTGCACTTCGGCGAACGGCAAGCGGCACTCGACGTCGACGTGCACCTGCCCAGCCACGACATCGACGCTCGACACCACGATCCCGCCCGAGGTGTGCTGGTGGCGAATGCCCAGGGCGAACGCATCGCGCAGGTTCTTGCACAGCGACAGCACATGGCCAAGCAGGCCCAGGGTGCCCAGCACGTTCTGCGCACCGACCCACAACCCCAGCCCCTGATTGGGCAAGGCCTTGAGCGCACGTTGAATCATTGCCACGGCCTGGCGATAGGAAATCCGCTGGGCCGGATCCTGCAGGTCGTCGCAGGTAAAGCCCAGGCCACGGCACAGGCTCTCCGGCTCGACGCCCTTGTTGGCGGCGACTTCGGCCAGGGTTTGCAGGAGGAACGGCGACACCAGCGCCAGTTCGTAGGTGGGGTCGTGAATTTTTGCGTTCATGGGGCTGGACATTCCGGATCACGCTGAATTGTTATTTTTGTAACCGGTTATGTCGAAAGAAGTTAGCACAGGGTCGGCGGGCTGTCCGCAGAAGTCCCCCTACGTGTCCGCCAATACCCTGCCCCGGCGGGCGCCAAGGGCTTATTTCTATGGTGCCGGACGCCCTGCGTGCCGGCGGTGCGGTCAACCACAATAATAATGAGGACGGACATGATCCCCCATCGCGCGACTTCCCCACTGCGCCTCGCCCTGCTCCTGGCAGCCGGCGGCGCTACCCTGCCCGCCCTGGCCACCGAGGCCGGCGTCGACAACATCGGCCCCGGCACCGACGGCTTCTTCATGCTGCCGCTGGAGGTCGACAGCCTTCCGCAGAACATGGTCGCGTTCAACGTCTACTACAACCACTACAAGTCGACGAAACTCAACATCAGCTCGTTGGGCGGCAAAGTGCCGAATGTCGAAATCGAATCCACCGCCGTCATCCCGCGCATCGATTACCTGAGCCCGGTGCGGATCTTCGGCGGCCGCCTGGCCGGCTACATCGCCCAGCCGTGGCTGAAGCAGGAAGTCTCGGTGTTCGGCCTCAGCGACACCCGCGAAGGCATGGGTGACACCACCATCGCGCCGATCATCCTGTGGGACATGGGCAAGAACCTGACCCTCGGCGCCGCCGTGGAAATCACCGTACCCACCGGTGAATACAGCGTCGATCGCCTGGCCAACACCAGCAACAACTTCTACACCTACAAGCCGCTGTTCTCCTTCACCTGGTTGCCCACGGACAAGACCGAGGTGTCGATGAAGACCACCTACAGCTTCAACGAGAAGAACAAGGACACCGACTACAAGTCGGGGCAGATCTTCCACTTCGATTACTCGGCCAGCTACAGGATCACCGATGACCTGATGCTCGGCCTCAACGGCTACTACCTCAAGCAGACCACCGACGACAGACAGTTCGGCCATACCGTGCAGTTCGCCGGCGAAGACGTCAACGACGGTGTGCGCGGCAAGGTGTTCGCCATCGGTCCGGCGCTGCACTTCACCTTTCTCAAATACGCCAGCGCGGAGATTCGCTGGGCCAAGGAGTTCGACGTCGAGAACCGCCCGGAAGGCGAAATGCTCTGGGCCAAAGTGAGCATCCCCTACGCCTTCTGAGCGTGGCGCAGCCCCCGTACGTCACGGGGTGCTGCGCTGATGGCGGAAAGTTTTCCTCGACGCCCGGCCCGATCACCTAACCTCATAGACTGTGTGATCAACCGCCATCGAGCCCGCTCATGCGCAACGCCTTGAAGTCATTGCTTTTGATCGTCGCGATCGTGCTCGGCCCCGGGCTGACGACGGCGTTCGCCGCCGCTGCGCCGGACCCCGCCGGCAACAGCGTCGACGCGCCATTGCCGGGCGTGACGCAGAGCGACCTGCAAGCGCTGCAGCAACGCCTCGACGGGCTCAAGCAGCAGATCTCCGCCGCGAACAATTACAACCAGCTCGAAGGCCCGCAGGACCAGGTGCAGGCGTTCATCCTGGACATCGACCGGCTCTCGGCCTCGCTGTTGCCGCAGCAGGCGCAACTGGCGGTGCAGCTCAATGTCCTGGGGGTCGAGCCCGCGCAGACCGTGGCCGCCGAACAGGCGGACCTTGCCGTGCAGCGGATCATGCTCATCGAGCAGAAAAACAAGGTCGATACCGCGCTGAACAACCTCGCCACGCTCAAGCAGAATGCCAGCGACCTGATTAACCAGATCGCCACCATTCGCCGCAGTCTGCTGGAAAGTGAACTGACCCTCGGCACCCACAGCATTCTCAGCCCGCTGTTCTGGTCGCCGCTGCTCGATCCGTCGACGGATGATCGCCAACGCATGCGGTTTTTCCTCGAGCAGCTGCGGCAGACCGGTGCCGAGGCCTGGCAACCCGGGCAGCGTTTCTATACCGCGCTGCTGGTGGTACTGGCCTGGGTCACCTGGACCTTCGGCCGCCGGCTCGCTGGCCGCTGGCTGACCTGGCTGTGCATTCACCGCATGCCGGAAGGTCGTCTGCGCCGCAGTTCGCTGGCCTTCGCCTCGGCCCTGGCCACGCTGGTCACCACCGGCATCGCCCTGCAGCTGCTGTACTACGCCTGCACGCGCCACGTGCCGCTGCCGCCGATGCTGGCGACCTTCTCCGATGAATTCGAAAAGGCCGTGTATGCCTGCGTGATGATCACCAGCCTGAGCCGGGCGCTGCTCTCCACCGAGCATCCGTCATGGCGCCTGCCGGCCATCGACGATACGGTGGCCCATGCGATCAAGCCCTTTCCACGGATCCTGGCCGGCACCCTGCTGGTGCTGGTGACGCTGGTGCAAGTCAGCAACGCCTCGGGCATGAGCAGCCAGATCGTGATCGCCGGACGCGGGGTGATCGCGCTGGTGGTCATGGTCATTATCGTCACGCTGCTGGTACGCACCGGCCGCGCGCGCAAGACGCTGGTGGCCGCCGGAGAGACCTCGGCGACCGGCAATACCCTGGCCGGGGTGATCTTCACCATCGCCAGCCTGTCGATGTTCATCTCGCTGCTGGCGCTGCTCACCGGCTACGTTTCACTGGCGCGTTTCGTCACCTACGAACTGGTCTGGGGTTACATCGTCCTGGCCGGTTTCTACCTGCTGATCCAGTTGCTCAAGGACAGCTGCGAATACCTGTTCTCGCCCAAATACTCCAGCGGCAAGGCGCTGAAACAGCTGCTGGGCATCGGTGATCAGCGCCTGGAGCAAATGTCGGTGCTGCTGGCTGGCCTGGGACGCGCGGCGCTGTTGCTGCTGGCCGTGATCACCCTGTTCGTCGGCGGCATCGGCACCACCCTCGGACAGTTGCTGAGCAACATCGGCACCATCCTCGGCGGTGCCGGGTTGCGCAAACTGAACATCGTCCCCGGGCACCTGCTCAATGCCGTGCTGGCCTTGATGATCGGCGTTTACCTGATCCGCGCGCTGCGCCGTTGGCTGGATAACGAATTCCTGCCCAAGACCAACATGGACCCGGGCATGTGCGCGTCGCTGAGCACGCTGTTTTCCAACATTGGCTACGCGGTGGTGATTCTGCTCACGCTGTCGTCGCTGGGCGTGCAATGGACCAACCTGGCGTGGATCGTCAGCGCCCTCTCCGTGGGCATCGGCTTCGGCTTGCAGGAAATCGTCAAGAACTTCGTCTCCGGGCTGATCCTGCTCACCGAACGCCCGGTCAAGGTCGGCGACCTGATCAGCATCAGCGGCGTCGAAGGCGACATCCGCCGGATCAACGTACGCGCCACGGAAATCCAGCTCAGCGACCGCTCGATTGTCATCGTGCCCAACTCGCAACTGATCTCGCAGAACCTGCGCAACGTCACCCTCGGCGGCAGTGCCCAGGGTGTGGCGACGCTGGAACTGATGTTCCCCCTGGACATCGACCCGGAACAGGTCAAGGACCTGCTGCTCGACAGCTACACCGGCCACGAAACCATCCTCGAAAAACCGTCGCCGTTCGTGCGTTTCAGCAAGCTTTCCCCGGACGGCATCACCTTGACGGTGACCGGTTACGTGGCCAGCCCGCGGATTGTCGGGACGACCAAAAGTGATCTGCTGTTCGAGATTCTCAAGCGGCTGGGCGCGGCAGGAATCGAGCTGGCGAAACCGGCGCAGCCCGCGGGCTGAACATCCACCAGGCCCTGCAACGCAAAAACCCGACGGGTGAGGTCGGGTTTTCAGTCGAGTGCTGCGGTAAAACCGTGCATTCAGACGGCACGGCGTTCAAGCAGACGGTCCGCGCCACCTTCGGCGACCTGATTGCCTTGCAGACGATCCGAGCCATCAGCCGCTACAGCATCGCTGAACAGCGGGTCGGTTTCGTTGGCGGCAACCGCATCGCTGAACAGTGGATCGGTTTCGTTGGCAGCAACCGCATCGCTGAACAGTGGATCGGTTTCGTTGGCGGCAACGGCATCGCTGAACAGAGGGCTGGTTTCTGTCGCGGCAACGGCGTCGCTGAACAATGGGTCAGTCTCGGTGGCCGCGGCAAAAGCATTCAGTGCGAAGACCGAGAAAGCGAGGCCGAAAAGCATTTGGCGTTTCATGGTGTGTGCTCCTTGATGCAGTGAGTGGGTATGGCGCTGAGCTTACGCCGCCGCCCTGATAAGAGAACTTCATTGAATTAATGGTTGTTATTGACTCAGCTAATAGTTGCGCCAAGCCCTGTGCCAGAGCGGTGCAACAGGCAGAGGCGACTTGTGAAGAGGCACCTTTTCTTGAAATTCCCCCTGCAAACAACCGCGGATACCTCCTGCTCGCGTCAAACAGCACCGCGAATTGGTAAAGTGCGCGCCATCTCTTGGCAGATTCAAAGGATTGATGCGTGACTTCCACATGGGAATGGCTGGACAGGTTGAAAAGCAGGCACTTGCCCGAATCGACATGGGCCGAGCGTCGACGCCATGAAGCGCTGGAACTGTTGGCGAACGCCCGCGGCAGTGGCAGCTGGATCGAACTCAGCGCTCACTACAACGGCTTCGTGCGCGAAGTCGCGGTGAGAGAACTGAGTCGGCAGAGCTCGCCCGAGGCTCTGGTCGCGCTGATCGAGCGCTTGAACGACTGGGTACCGCAGATTCGCGAACTGGCACTGGCCGCAATGAACCGCTATCTGACGCCTGCCCAGGCGCCGGCCCTGTTGTTCGCCCTGCCATCGCTCATGGCATTGGCTGCGCGACACCGCGGCGATCACGGGCCGACACTGCTGGCGGCGCGCGCCGTGCTGCAATCGGCGCAGATCCGCGACGAGGTCCTCGCGCACTTTCGCGGTCGCCAGGGCAAAACCGCACGCTACCTGTTTGCGTTATTGCTGGAACAGGGTGTCGACACGCAATCGCTGCTGCGTCTGGCCCTGGCCCATCGCGAACTGACCGTGCGGCTGGCCGCCGTCGCCGCCTGCGAGGATCTGCCGGCGGCCGACGCTGCGCCTCTATTGCATGAGGCATTAGCGCGGCCGGGGGCCAAGGTACGTGTCTGCGTGCTGCGCGCCCTGCTCAGCCGAGTCGAGGATCCAGCGCCGCTGCTGCGCGATGCCTTGCTCGACGCCTCGCCTGCCATCCGTAATCTGGCGCGCTGGGCCGCACCGCGCCACGACGTCGATGCCCTGGCGGTCCTCGCCGAGCGACTGCGCCGGGACATGCCCGGCGGCAAACGCCCGTGGCTGGGCATTCTCGGCCTGGCCGCGGAACTCGACGTCAGTCTCGACATGCCTTGGCTCAACGAAGCGCTGCGCTGCGACTATCCCAGCGTGCGCCAGGCGGCGGTGCGTCTGCTCGGCGATGAGCATCTGGACGAACTGCTGCAAGCGCTCGGTGATCCGTCGGACAAGGTCTTTCAGGTTGCCCTCGGGTTGCTCCACAAGTTGCCCTGGCTGGCCCTGAATGCCGGCGTGCGCGCCAGGCTGGATGGCCATTGGCATGACCTGCCGACCTCGCGCCGCGCGGCGATCCTTAACCTGATGTCGAGTTGGCAACAGATCGCCTACCTGTTGCAACGGCTGGATGCCGAGCCCGTCGCCGAGGCCCTGTGGCTGCGTCAGATCGAGGGCTGGTGCCAACGCCAGTACCAGATCGTCGACCCCGTCACGCCGAAGGACGAGCGCGCGGCTTTGCAGCAACGGCTCAAGGATCTGGCCGCCGCGGGGCGCATCCACAGTCCCCGGCTTGCGCTGTTTGCCGGATGAGGTGTTGCCTGGGCGGGATGGCTGACAAGGAATCGAAAGCATCATGATCGACCGCAAACAATTGCATCGCGATGGCTACACCCTCCTGCGCCAGGCGATTGCGGCCGAGTGGCTGAGCGAGCTGCGCGCCACCTTCGACGCCGCTGTCAAGCCATCGGATCAATGGCCGGTGCCGCGCGGCAGTGACTGGCGGCATTCGCAGCTGGACACCGATTCGACCGTGCAATCGGTATGTCGTCTGCCACGGCTGCTGGCCGTCGTCGGCGAGTTGATCGGCGCACGCTTCTTCCTCGCCCAGGCCGAAGGCCGCGAGCCTCTGGCCGGCGGCGGCCATCAGCAACTGCACCGCGACCTCTCGGCCCAACGCCCCGGCGATACCGTCGGCGCGCTGGTTTTCCTCGACGATTACAGTGCCGGGAACGGCGCCACCCGCCTTGTTCCCGGCAGTCATCGGCCAACACCGGGAGCACCGCCAATGGACTTCAACGACGAATCGCGGACGCTGCAGCTGTCAGGTGCAGCAGGTGACATCCTGGTGTTCGATGCCGACCTGGTGCACGCCGGCAGCCGCAATACACTCGGCACTCGGCGCCGCTCGATCTTGATCAGCTACTGCGCGGCGCCGTTGTATGCGTCACATCTGCAGACCGCGCAGTTGCGGGGGGTGCGGATGGATTCGAACGAATGGTTCGAGCCGTTGCAAATCGGATGACCATCACCCGCTGCTGCCCGCGACAGCTCCACCGTTGTCAGTCCCCCATCAGGGATGCTGATCGAATTGCGCCTCACCTACTGAGTCACCAGCACCCGCCCGATCATCTGCGGATGCAGCGCACAGAAATATTCAAACTCGCCCGGCTTATCGAACACCCAGGAAAAACTGTCATTGGTATCCAGTGCCGCCGAGCGAAACAGTTTTTGGGATTGCGCCACCGTGTGCGGGATCTGGTCGTCGTTGACCCACGTCACTCGGGTGCCGACGGCGACGGTCAGGTCTTTGGGCTCGAACATGAACGCCTTGATGTCAATCGTCACATCCTGCGCCCAGGTCGCCGTCGACAGCAGAAGACACACCGCGGCAAGAAATCGTCTTTTCATCGCACCACCCTCGCCTAGACCAGTGTCGAATCAATCAGCGCCAACGGATGCTCGCCTTGCGTGGCGCGCACCTCGGTGATGCCCAGGTAATTGCGCAACTGCTCGGCGGCCACCGTCATCGGCCCCGGTGTCGGAGCCGCACCCGGAGCCGGTTGCGGGTAGGCCGTGCCACGTGCGGTGTGGAAGGTGATGTTGCCTTCGACCTTCTGGATCACCTGATGAATGTGGCCGTTGAGTACGGTCACCGAGCCGTACTTGCGCAGCAGCGCGATGGCCTGATCGCCATCTTCGGTGCCCCAGCCCCACGGCTGATAAACCGTCCACAGCGGAATATGGGTGAAGACCACGACCGGAGTGCTCGCGGTCACCGCGCGTAAGTCATCGGCCAGCCAGGCCAGTTGCTCGGCGCCCAGACTGGCCTCATGGCCGGCCTGGAAGTTGAAGACATTGACCAGCGCGATGAAGTGCACGCCGTGATCATCGAAACTGTACCAGCCATTGCCTTTGGTGCCCTTGCCGTAGCGCTCCAGATACAGCTTGCCGCCGCCCTCGTCGAGGGTGTCATGTTCACCGGGGACGTAATGCACCATGGACGGCAGGCCCTTGAGCAACTGCGCGGCCGTGTCGAATTCTTCGGCTTTCGACAAGTGGGTGATGTCGCCCGTATGCAGGATCAGCGCTGGCCGCTGTGGCAGTGCGATGACCTTGTCGATCGCCACTTGCAGCGTTTTCACCGGCTGCGGGTTGGCCTCCTTGTTGAAGCCGATGTGCGAGTCGCTGATCTGCACGAAATGAAAGGTGCTGGCCAGGGCCTGGGGGTCGCTGACGTTGCCTGCGTCATCCAGCGCAAAGGCGCGCGGAATGCCGCCGCTCAGCGCCCAGATAACCCCGGCACCGGCCCACGCCGAGCATTTGAGCAGCGTGCGCCGCTCCGGGTTGAGCGGGCCATCGGTGCGCCGTGGCGGTTTCGCTTGCGTGTCCATCGGTATGTCCTCGCTGGCGGGCTACAGTGATGTAGCTGACACGAGGTAAACCTTGCCGGGCCAGGGTTTATTCCACGGCAGAAAATAAATGCCTTTTCGGGAATAAAACCCTGCGCCACACGGTTATAGGGGGGTGACGGTGCGGAACCGACTATGAAGCGATTCGAGCAACTGATTGCGCCCCATCTGGACGCCGCTTACAACCTCGCGCGCTGGCTCACCGGCAACGACAGCGCCGCGCGTGATGTCGTGCAGGAAAGCGCCCTGCGTGCGTTCCGCTTCCTGCAGCGTTTCGCCGACGGCAACGCCAAGGCCTGGTTTCTGACCATCGTGCGCAACGAAAGCTACACCTGGCTCAAGGCGTCGGCCGGGCGCCATTGGCTGGCGATCGGTGACGACATCGGTGATGACGACACCGCGCTCAGCCACAACCAGACCCCGGAACTACAGGCCATTCACACGGAAAGCGCCGCGTTGATCGAGCAAGCCCTGCAGGCCCTGCCGCCGGTATTTCGCGAGGTGATTGTGCTCAAGGAGCTCGAAGACATGCCTTACAAAGACATTGCCCTGGTCGTGGACATTCCCATCGGCACGGTCATGTCGAGGCTGGCCCGGGCGCGCGCCATGCTCAAGCTCGAACTACTGAAGTTGCACGATCATGAATGACACCGACTGCACGGTTTGCCAGACCCGCCTGCATGGCTACCTGGATCAGCAACTGGACCCGGCGAGTGCAGCCCAGGTGGCCGCGCACCTGTCCGAATGCACTGGGTGCGCGCGGCGACATGACGAACTGAAGAAACTCAAGCTCAGCGTCAGACAGCATGCGCCGTACTACGCCGCGCCGGCCTCGCTGGCGACCAGCGTGTTTGCCCAACGGTCTGGCACGCCGCGCTTGCTCCAGCGCTGGCGGCAATGGCTGGCACCGGCGTTCTGCGCCACGACGCTGGCGCTGGCCATGGTGCTGTACGTGGCAACCCCGGGCAGCGAACAGCCGCTGATGGATGAAGCGGTTTCCAGCCATGTCCGCTCGCTGATGGGCGAGCACTTGAACGATGTGGCGTCGTCCGACCGGCACACGGTAAAGCCTTGGTTCACCGGCAAACTGGATTTTTCCCCACCTGTGCTGGACTACGCAGCGCAAGGTTTTCCATTGCTCGGCGGGCGCCTGGATTATCTGCAACATCAGGCGACGGCCGCGCTCAGCTACGGCCGCGCCAAACACATCATCAATGTGTTCATCCTGCCGACGGCACAGGCCGATACACCGCGCCACAGTGAAACGATACGCGGCTTCAATGTGGTGTCCTGGCAAGCCAACCACATGCGCTTCGTGCTGGTTTCCGATGTCGAGAAAAGTGAACTGGAGGCGTTCAGTCAGTTGCTCAGGGACGGTGCCTGAAGGCATTCACAGACAGGCATAGCCGTTCAGGCGAGCAACTCACTGATCCAGCGCGCTTCTTCGGCGAGGTGGCGGGCCTTGTCTTCAGGCACGCCGTGTCGCGCCCGGGCGAACTGGCGCAGCGTACGTAGTTTGAGGTGCAGCCGGCGCTGCCATTTGCTCAGGAACGCCGCGCTGCGCGTTTGCAGGTGCAGCGGGCCGAAGTACAGCTCCTCGGCGCTGTACGTCACCGGCGCGCCGCGTTCGGCGACGATGATTTCGTAGTCGAAACGGTTTTCGCGCAGCACTTCTTCGCCAAGGATGCGGTAACCGTTGTCCATCAGCCATTGGCGCAGCGGTTGCTCTCCGCCGTTGGGTTGCAGGATCAGGCGCTCCTGGCCAGTCAGGCGGGCCTTGCCGCTGTCGAGGATGTCGCGGATCGTTTCGCCGCCCATGCCGCACAGGCTGATGGCGGTGATGCCGTCGCCCGGTTCGATTGCCGCCAGGCCGCTGGCCAGGCGTACGCTGATACGCTGCTCCAATCGGTTCTCGCGAACGGTACGTTCGGCGGCGCGAAACGGCGTCAGCGCCACCTCGCCCGCCACCGCCGCGACGATGGCGCCACGGCGCATCAGCGCCACCGGCAGGTAACCGTGGTCCGAGCCGATATCGGCCAATCGCGCACCGGCCGGCACCTGCGCCGCCACGCGCTCCAGGCGCATGGACAATGTCTGTTCGTTCAACCCCAGCCCCTTTTTGACCCGTAGCGTCCGGCACCTCTGGCCGGATCGGGGCGCGATTCTGTCGGGCCGCGTCGGGAAATTCAAACGATTGCGACGGCGAACAGGCCTCGATAACGCCGCAACGGCTGTGGATCCTCCCGT
Organism: Pseudomonas sp. efr-133-TYG-5; assembly: GCF_030209175.1. Lineage (GTDB taxonomy): Bacteria > Pseudomonadota > Gammaproteobacteria > Pseudomonadales > Pseudomonadaceae > Aquipseudomonas. Next base: position 816,841 of record NZ_JARVSM010000001.1, read on the forward strand.
CGGAAACCGCTAACGTGCCTGCAACCTGCCCCGGATCCGCACGCCCATGTCCATCACCGACAACCTCCTCGCCTTCACGTTTGCCGCCACCCTGCTGACCTTGACGCCGGGGCTGGATACCGCGCTGGTGCTGCGCACCGCCACCGTGGAAGGCAAGCATCAGGCGTTGCGCGCGACGCTGGGGATCAATGCCGGCTGCCTGCTGTGGGGCGCAGCAGTGGCGTTCGGCCTCGGTGCGCTGGTCGCCGTTTCAGAGCTGGCCTACAACCTGTTGAAGTACTGCGGCGCGGCGTACCTGGCGTGGCTCGGGCTGAACATGCTGCTGCGCCCGCGCCGCTCGCCCGTGCCCGTCGAAGCCAGCGACAAACCCGGTGGCAACTGGTTTCTCAAGGGCATGCTGGGCAATCTGCTCAATCCCAAGATCGGCATTTTCTACGTGTCTTTCCTGCCGCAGTTCATTCCGCCAGGCCAGGCGCTGGTGCCGTGGACGTTCGGCCTGGTCAGCATCCACGTGGTGCTCGGGCTGATCTGGTCGTGCGTGCTGATTGGCGCGACCCGGCCGCTGTCAGGGTTTCTGCGCCGGCAGCGCGTGATCCGCTGGATGGATCGCACCACAGGGATGATTTTCCTGCTGTTTGCAGCGCGATTGGCGTTCAGCCGGCGTTGAGCCTGGCGCTCACACCAGCACGGTCAGCCACGCCGATGCCAGCAACAGCAACGCCAGCAAGGCATTCATCCGGGTAAATGCCTGCGGCGAGGTAAGGAACCGCGCACTGCCCACGCCGAGCAGCGCCCAGGCCGTCATGCACGGCAAACACACCAGCAGAAACGCCAACGACAACAGCAATATGCGTGCGCGCTCGTCGCCGCTGGCACCAAACACGCTGATCATCGCCACGGCCATCATCCACACCTTGGGGTTGATCAGTTGCAAACCGGCGGCGCCGACCATGCCCAGGCCATTATCGCCCGCCGCCTCAGGGTCGGTGGAGGGTGCCGAGCTGCGAAAGATCTGCCACGCCAGCCAGCTCAACCAGAGCACCCCGGCCCAGGCCATGACCTGCTGCACGCGGGGGAAGCGCAGCAGCGTTTCCCCCACACCGAGCCCGACGGCCAAGACCACCAGCGCCGCCGTCACGCAGGCGCCAAAAATGATCGGCAGCGTCGCCACCAGTCCGCGCCGGGAGCTGTGGCTCATCACCAGAATGTTGGTCGGCCCCGGAGTGATCGAGGCGACGAAGGCGAACAGCAGAAAAGGCAACAGCGATTGCATGAGGTGAACTCCCGAATCAGAACAGGAGGCCATGGTCGCCAGTCGGCGCGGTTCAGTCTGGAAGGTTTGAGCAACGCTTGCGGTAATCCGCCGGCGTGAGGTGATAGGCGCGACGGAACCAGCGCCCCATGTGGCTCTGGTCAGCGAAACCGAGGGCGCTGGCGACTTCGGCCGGTGACTCGCCCCGGGCCAGCAACTGCCGGGCCTTGGCCAGGCGCAACTGAATCAGATACGCATGCGGTGCCAGGCCGAAAGCGGCCTTGAATGCGCGGGTCAGGCGAAAACGATCGACGCCGCAGGCCCGGGCCAGGTCATCCAGGCCGATGTCCTGATAGGCGTGCGCATGCAGGTAGTCACGCGCCACCTGTGCCACCAGCGGCAGGCGCGGATCGACGCTCAGGCGCTTGCGCCAGTCGAGGTGGCAGGTCAGCGCACCGAGCAAGCTGTCGATGGCATCCTGGCGCACGATGCGCAGATCGCCTTCATGCAAGGCGTGGAAGGCCTGATTGATGGCGCCCGCCAGACGTGGATCCTGGCTCAGCGTATCGGCAAAGCCCAGTTGGCTGTGATCCGGCGTGTGTTCGAACAAGGCACGCACCTCACGCTCCAGCCACTGCGGATCGAAGTAGAGCATCGAATAAGTGAAACCCTCCTCGGTCGGCGCATGGCCGTCGTGGATCTCGCCGGGCTCGAGCATGAACACCTTGCCCGGGGTGCTGAAGTGGCGCACGCGCCGGCAATTGAACTGCTGCACGCCCTGCTCCGTGATCCCGACCAGAAAACTGTCGTGCCAGTGCGGGTCATAGGCGTGCCCACGAAAATGCGCGCGAATCGACTCGATGCCGGTGTCGGCATCCTGGGACAGTTCGATCCAGTTGGATGGGTCCACGCGAGGCTCCAGGGGTCAGGGTGTCAGCGTTGCACGGGCGGACGAATACGTTACCGCGCTTTCCCGCAGGACGTTTAGAAGATTTGTGCAGACCGCCAGCGCCGTGCACCTGCAAACTTATTGAACCCTGCTGGTCTGCGCCCGCCTAACGCAAAGACCATCAGGAGGTAGCTCATGCATATCGAAACCACGTGGATCGTACTGGCAGTCGTGCTTTTGCTCATCGAGTTGTGGGCCATCAACCGGGTGCGCAAAAGCGCCGGAAAGTCGAGTAACAAGGGGGTGTGGATCGTACTGATCGTCTTTGTACCGCTGATTGGCCTGATCGCCTGGGCGCTGGCGGGGCCGAAACACGTCACCCAGGCGTAGGCTTAGCGGCAAACCCAAGGCCCCGTCCGTGCGGGGCTTTTTTTCGCCCGGGATTTGTATCGCACTGTGTACCAATGCCCGGCCGATACACATCTGCACATCACCGCGCAAAAACTGAAACACCCCGGATACGCCGCAGCGTTTCAATCGATTCCAAGGTTTGCAGGGTTCAGCCAGAACCCAACCCCCGTCGCTTGCCAAGGAGAGTTGCCATGAACACTGCACTGCGTACCACGCCTTCCACTCAACATCGTCGCCGTCTGCTGGGCTTGTCACTGCTCGCCACCGCGCTGTTGCAGTTCGGTGCTTTCAGCGCCACCAACGCGCAATCGGCGACGACCGCGGCAAGCCAACCGGCGGCCACCCAGGCCCTGGCTAGCCTGCCGTTCGGCGCCCTGAAGCACGTCAAGACCGGCCTGCTCGACGTCGCCTACGCCGAAACCGGGCCGGCCAATGGCCCGGTGGTGATTCTGCTGCACGGCTGGCCGTACGACATTCACAGCTATGACGAGGTGGCGCCGTTGCTCGCGGCCAAGGGTTACCGGGTGTTGATGCCTTACGCCCGGGGGTACGGCGACACGCATTTCCTCTCCGACAAGACCGTGCGCAATGGCCAACCGGCCGCGCTGGCCAGTGACGTCATCGATTTCATGGACGCCCTGCAGATCAAACAAGCGGTACTCGGTGGCTATGACTGGGGCGCGCGTTCGGCGGATATCGTTTCGGCGCTGTGGCCGGAGCGGGTCAAGGCGCTGGTGTCGGTCAGTGGCTACCTGATCGGCAACCAGGCCGCGGGCAAGAATCCGCTGCCGCCCAAGGCCGAGCTGCAATGGTGGTATCAGTTCTACTTCGCCACCGAGCGTGGTGCCGCCGGGTATGCGAAAAACACCCACGATTTCGCCAGGTTGATCTGGCAGACCGCTTCACCGAAATGGGCCTTCGACGACGCTACCTTCGACCGCAGCGCCGCCGCCCTCGACAACCCGGATCACGTCGCCATCACGCTGTTCAACTACCGTTGGCGCCTGGGCCTGGTGCAGGGCGAAAGCCAATACGAGGCGCTGGAGCAGAAACTCGCCAGTGCACCGCCCATCCATGTGCCAACCATCACCCTGGAAGGCGACGCCAACGGTGCGCCGCACCCGGCGCCGGAGGATTACGCCAAGCGTTTCACCGGCAAGTATGAGTTCCGCCTGATCAACGGCGGTATCGGCCACAACCTGCCGCAGGAAGACCCACAAGCGTTCGCCAAGGCAATCATCGACGCCGACGCTCTCTGACCAGACCCTTGCTGTGCGCAGCAGCTAACGATGGCGGCGAGTTTTTGCTCTGATGCAAAGCTCGCCGTCAGCGCCTGCGGCGGCAATTACTTGACCAGGCGCTTTTCCTTGGACGGTCGATAACCGAAATACGCGCTGTAGCACTTGCTGAAGTGGCTGGGTGAAACAAACCCGCACGCCACCAGCACATCGACCTGCGACAACTCGGTGTGCTGCAACAGACGGCGCGCCTCGGTGATGCGCAACTCCATGTAGTAACGCTGCGGCGTGGTGCCGAGTTGTTCCTTGAACAGGCGTTCCAGTTGCCGCCGCGAGCGCCCGGCGTACACCGCCAGTTGCTCCAGCTCCAGCGGCTCCTCGAGGTTGGCGTCCATCAGCTTGATCACCTCGCGCAACGGTGCGCTGACGCAGATGTTCTCGCTCGGTTTGATCCGCCGATAACGTGACTCCTCGAACGCCAGAATGTCCTCGATGCCCTCGACCAGCGCCTTGTCGTGCAGGCTCTTGATCCAGTCCAGCGCCATGTGGAACGCCCCGGACGGACTCGACGCGGTCAACCGGTCACGGTCGATCACGTAGGGCTCGCTGCTGACCAGGGTGGCTTTGGAAATTTCCGTCAGTGCCGGACGGTGCTCCGGATGAATCGCACAACGGTAGCCCTCCAGCACGCCGGCCCGGCCGAGAAACCACGCGCCGTTCCACAGACCGGCGAGCACTATCCCCGCCTCCGCGGCTATTTTCAGCAGGCCGATGAATTCGTCGCTGGCTTTCAGTTCGGTGCGGTATCCGCCGCAGATCACCAACAGATCGAGTTCCTGTGCAGCGCTCGTCGTCAGCCGGGCGTCCGGACGGATCACCAGCCCGAGGTCGCTGACCACTTCGCCGTCGTCCAGGCCGAACGTGCGTGACGAAAACAACCCGGGACGCAACAGGTTGGCGGTCACAATGGTATCCAGCGCCTGGGTAAACGCCGGCAGGGAGAAATGCTCCAGCAAGACAAACCCCGTGCGGGTCATGCGTCCCGGCCGGGAGGAAGGCTCGTTCAGGTAGCGAAGGTTCTTGCCCTTCATGCCACCGCTGAATTGGCGTCGTTCGATCAAGGTTTTGCCCGATATTTTTATTGGAACAGGACTTTTAAGCGCGGGCGCCGCCGAACGCAAGCGCGACGCCGAAGCGTCGCGCTCGCTACGTTGTCAGTGCGGTGCGCGGGGGATGGTTTTCAGCAGGTCTTCCGGGCTGATATGGCCGACCACACTGCCCGGTTGCGGCAGGTTGAGGATGTGGCCCTTCATCTTGCCGATGACGTGCATCTCGCATGGCTTGCAGTCGAACTTCAGGGTCAGCACTTCGTCGCCATGAATCAGTTGCATCGGCGCCACCTTGGTGCGCACGCCGGTGACGCCCTTGGCCTGTTTCGGGCACAGGTTGAAGGAGAAGCGCAGGCAGTGCTTGGTGATCATCACCGGCACTTCGCCCGCTTCTTCGTGGGCCTCGTAGGCCGCGTCGATCAGTTTCACCCCGTGGCGGTGATAGAACTCGCGGGCCTTGTGGTTGTAGACGTTGGCCAGGAACGACAGATGCGACTCCGGGTACACCGGCGGCGGCGTGGTTTCGGCCTTGCGGCTACCGCGTGGATGAGCGGCGACGCGCGCCGCGGTCAGCGCTTCGATGACTTCGCGGCGCAACGACTTGAGTTGCGAATTGGGGATGAAGAACGCCTGCGGTGCATCGAGCTTGATCGACGTGGCGTGGTACGGCGTGGTGCCCAGTTGGCCGAGCAGGTCGTGCAGTGTCTCCAGCGCCTGTTCCGGCTTGTTGGCCGCGCCGAACGGGCCGTCCAGGGCGACGCTGGCGCTGATGCCCTCCTCGCTGGTGGCCGTCAGTTCCAGGCGTTCTTCGCGCAGGCGGGCGACCCAGGTCAGACCGATGCGGCGCTCGGCGGAGGTCTTGAGCAAGGCCTGCTGCCAGTTGTGGTCGAGGTTGCGGTTCAGCGGATGATTCGGCCGCAACTTGTACATGCCTTCCGGCATTTCATTCGGCTCGACGCGGTAGCGATAACGCTTCTCGCCCTCTTCCTCGAACTCACCCTTGGCCTCGGCAATGTTGGCACGGAACCCCACCACCTCGCGCTTGACCAGCACGTTGAGGCCGTCGCCGTTGGATAGCGGTTCGTGGGTGACCACTTGCATGTCACGCTTGCCGACTTTCTCGACGATGCCCACCGCCAGGCCGGTGAAAGTCGGCGAATCGAACGCGCCGATGTCGATCTTGCGTTCACTGACAAAATAGTCCGTGCTGCCGCGATGGAAGGTTTTTTCCGGGTCCGGCACGAAGAAGTGCGCGGTGCGGCCGCTGGAGGCGCGGGCCAGGTCCGGGCGATCTTCGAGCACCGCGTCGAGGCGCTGGCGGTAATAGGCAGTGATGTTCTTCACATAGCCCATATCCTTGTAGCGACCTTCGATCTTGAACGAGCGCACGCCGGCTTCGACCAGGGCACGGATGTTGGCGCTCTGGTTGTTGTCCTTCATCGACAGCAGGTGCTTCTCGTAGGCGATCACGCCACCCTTTTCATCTTTCAGGGTGTACGGCAGGCGACAGGCTTGCGAGCAGTCGCCACGGTTGGCGCTGCGCCCGGTCTGCGCATGGGAAATGTTGCACTGGCCGGAGAAGGCCACGCACAACGCGCCGTGGATGAAAAATTCGATGGCGGCGTCGGTTTCGTCGGCGATCGCGCGGATTTCCTTGAGGTTCAGCTCACGGGCCAGCACCAGTTGCGAGAAACCGGCCTGATCGAGGAACTTGGCCCGCTCCAGGGTGCGGATGTCGGTCTGCGTACTGGCGTGCAGTTCGATCGGCGGAATGTCCAGCTCCATCACGCCCAGATCCTGGACGATCAGCGCATCGACACCGGCGTCGTACAACTGATGGATCAGCTTGCGCGCCGGCTCCAGTTCGTTGTCGTGCAGGATGGTGTTGATGGTGGTGAAGATCCGCGCGTGGTAACGACGGGCAAACTCCACCAGCTCGGCGATTTCACTCACCTCGTTGCAGGCGTTGTGGCGCGCGCCGAAGCTCGGGCCACCGATGTACACGGCGTCGGCGCCGTGCAGGATGGCTTCACGGGCGATGGCCACGTCACGGGCGGGGCTGAGCAGTTCCAGGTGATGCTTGGGCAAGGACATATGTTTTTTTAGTCAGGCTGTCACGGTCGAGGCGCGCATTGTAGCCGCGAAACGCCCGTCCGGCACGTCTGTGCTGCCGGGTGGCTACCTGGATCGGCCAATCCATTCCTACACTTCCTGCAGTCCCGTCGGATTTTGATTTCGATCCTTCAGCAGTACCAAAGAAGGCTACAACCGCTTGCGTATCTACCTACAAACACAGCGGAATCCACCGGCTTGTGCATCACAGGTCCGAACTTTAACGTTGCCAAGTCACGAAACAACAGTGACTGGGTGAAGCGGGAGAATTCACCACAAATGGCACGAAACTGCTCAAACCTTCTGAAATAAAGGACTAGTTCATGTTCAAAAGAAAAAGGACTCACGCGCCTGCCGTCTTCGAAAATCTTGTGACATTCAAAGCTACCCCGGTAATCAACGGATACGGTGGAGGATGTGTTTTAGAAGGAAAGTACAGCGTCTTTCGACCGGACTGCGGCCCTAGAATGCCAAGGTAATCACTGAGTATTTCACCGGGTATTCATTATTGCGTACCCGGTGACTCAATCAGCAAACAAAAGCCAAGGAGCGGCAGTGAAAATTCAAAAAAAAACATGATCACGACCTACAACATTATTCACTACGCGCGAGTCCTGTAAAAAACAAAATAGTGCATACCAACCCCGTAAGCTCTTGCGAAATAATCCTAATAGACGCAGAGAACGGAAACATTTTAAACAACAACACGAAAACAATCCGCAACAAAAAACTGGACAAACATGAAATCCTTCGCCAAATTTCACACACTGAAAAAATACCCACATCAAGTTATAGAGAAGGAGTAATACTACTTCCTCCAGGCTGCATCTATACGCACGACATCAAATCCAAATCAAGCGAAATCAAAATAGCCCCTTACAACACTATAACTCCCAACCCAAATAGCACAGATGATCCCTTTGAGATACTCGCTTCAAGCATCGCTATAGAGCGGAGTGGAACCAATGACAAAAAACTGGTAGTGCGTTTTTCTGGTGGAGCCGATTCGACGTGTTTGCTGCTGGCAGCAATTGAAGTCGCTGGAGCAGATCGCGTAGCCGCAGTTACTTGGATCGATAGTGACTTCAGCGCAAACAGTGATTGCATCGCTGCCATGGCAACATGCAAAACATTACAAATAAATCATCTTTTTTTCAGATTTGAGCCTCGACATTTCTTTCAACCCATTGATCCGGACAATCATTTATTGATAACCCCAGGCATGGCCTCCGATCAAGTTTTCGAGAACGAAAGATACTTTATATCCGGTCACTTAGGCGATGACTACATAATCTTGGATGGACACGGTGGGGATCACGTATTTCTAGACCCGGTTCCAACAGAAGCCTTTCAGGATTTATTTAGAAGAAAAAAAATCATCAAGGCTTTCAAGATAGCTACAAAAATTTCAAAAATGACTGGTTCAAGCATATACGAGACTCTATTCAGAAATCGAAGGCAACGAAACAACGAATCCGATCAAAGGAGTGACTTTTTCAATGCCCAGATCACGCCTCCCTTGACTCTCGAAAAACCTGAAACACTGCGAGAAGCGCACCAGCATGCGATAATTGAGGCCATATCTCAAAATGCGACCAGTAAAACTTTCAATAAAGAAACAAAAATCATCTTCCCCTTTACAAGCAAGGAAATGATCGAGTACGCATTAAAACAAGATCCTTACAACATGTTCGACGAATTCCTTACCAGACTCCCACTAAGGCGAGCCATAGCTAAAAGGTATCCAACCATTCCCCTCAGAAGTGACAAGGGGCATATCACAAGCGCCTATCAACGAGGATTGAGACTCCACAAAAACAGAATCCTGACAACACTGAAAAATAGCTGGCTCGCAAAGAATAACTTAATCAACTTATCACACATAGAAACCATGACCAGCCGTTCTGCTATGGGTATCGGCGGCGTCGACCAGCTTCTTTTGAAAATCATTTGCGCATCCTTAATCAAAGAACCATAAAGAAGGATTAGGATTAAATGGATTTTTCCTTTCAGCCACACATACACCATATTCTGATACAAAACCAACTCGTAATTCTTGATGAAAAAAGTGATTCATACACAATCTTTAGCGAAACACAAACAAAAATCTTAATCGAAAGAAATAGGTTCGACGACTCGTACAGTGCGATGCTAGAAAAGCTCACCACACTGAATATGATAACGCACTCAAACACTACTCAAATCTTAATAACCGCGAAAATAAACCAAGAAGCAATAGACGATTATTCATGGAGACCGATTAGAAACCAAATATCCAAAATCACTAGACCACTACCTATTTTACGTGCTGGCCTCGACATCTTACGACTTAAAGCACAGCTCAAGCGATGTGGATTAGGAGCAGTATTCAACAACATGTGCTTATCAAAAAAACACCTTACAGAAAAACACGAAACTTCTTGTCTACACGCGTTGGAAAGCTATGCATACGATATTTATCTTTCATCACTTGCACTTCCATTTAAGGTCAAATGCCTTGAGTCTTCTATCTGCTTGTTCAAGCGCGCGATAAAAAATGGCATGCCTTGTGATTTCTTCATCGGCGTTCAATTGTATGATTTCCTTTCGCATGCATGGATCGAGGTAAATGGACAGGTCGTCGCGGATGACAAAAATCTTCCAAGAAAACTTTCAAAAATCCTGAAAATATAATGGATCCGCAAATGAACTGGATCACTCGCTACGTAAAAACATTTAAAATAATATCGAAGAACTATCGCTGGTTCACCATCGGTTTTGCCGCTGTTTCTGCGACGTTCCTCGCTTGCAGCATTCTGAGTTCGCTTATACCAATTCTATTGAGAAATGCAGCAAATACCTTTAACGAAGCAGAGCATGCACCAACCCAATTCTTTTTCTTCGCAGGATCCTATGCAGCCTTATGGACAGTCTCGCAGATTCTTTCCAACATTCGTGGTGTAGGCTCAGCCTGGATTTTAGCGAAGTGCGATACCACTCTCTACGAAGCCATTATCGCCAGGATATTCAGATACCCTTATAAAAAACAACAGAAGCTTGACCCCGGCTACGTAGTCGCCGACATAAACCGTTCTGCTGGCAGTTTCAGTATGGTCACTGTTGGAATATTCTGGACAATCGTTCCTATTGCGATAGAAATGATTATTGCAATAGGTGTTTTATTCACGGTAATGGGCGCACCTTATGCAATATTATTCCTCATCGCCTGTATAGCTTTGATCGCTATATCTATCTACGTTGCCCAATCCAGCTCCAATATTCATAAAACTCTATTTGAGGCCGACAACAACCTCTCCAGTTACACCATAGAAAGGCTCAGCCGAGTTTACGACATCAGACTTAACAACAGCCTATCCAAGGAGCTTTATCTGGGAAGATCTTTTTTCGACAGTTACGTAAATACCATCAGAGATGCCAACCTTCATATGGGTATTCGTATAGGTTGCCAAGGACTGGCAATCGGAATAGTCCTGGCTTTTTTTGTAATTCTATCGGGAACAATCAATCATACAAACCTCACCACGGGGGACTTTGTGATGATTGTGGGGTACATCACGATATTCACAATGCAGTTACATATACTGGCAGGAACATTAATCAACTTACAAGCAAATCTTCTATCCTTGAACGACGGCATCAAATATCTCGAAGAAAACATCAAAGAACCCTACCACCCAAAACAAAGCCAGGGCATGCATGGTTTTGTTCTCGAGAGCCTGTCACTTGTAAAAGACAATAAAACCATTCTCAACAATGTCGACTGCCAGTTCAAATCGGGTGTAAATATAATATCGGGTCGCTCAGGCGCCGGAAAAACCACGCTAATAAACACTCTACTAGGCCTTGAAGAAAACTATACAGGCAAAGCTTTCTACAAAGGACACGTCATAAACGAGTCATTAAGCGAATACATACTTTCTGAAATTTCCGTAGCACCACAAAAACCCACTTTGATACCAGGAACCATCAAGGACAACCTTTTGTACGGTGCTACGAATATTAGCTCACAGAAATTAACCCAGGTATTTAAGCTTTTGGAGTTCTCACACCAAGACAATGAAATATCACTCGATACCTTTGTCGACATTTCTGGCAGTGGACTAAGCGGTGGAGAAAGACAACGAATCGCCATTGGCCGAGCAATTCTAAGAGAGAAATCCACGATAATACTGGACGAACCGACTTCGGCACTGGACAAAAAAACAGCGCAAAAAATCATTGAATGGCTGGCATCCAATACGCCCTGCTTGATTATCGTCACTCATGACGAGACGTTAAAGCAAAAATACGGCACTGCTCTTGAGTTGAAAAACAACTTATTTGAAGAAGTATAGTTGTGTAATTTCAATATAGGTTTGCGTACCAAAATCCTGCAGCGACTCGAGAGTTGAAAATCCCACTCGAGCCGCCTTGAAATGGATGGATCTGGAACTGCTATCAGGCCTTCGCGGCCATCGCCGTGACTTCCACCTTCATCCCTTCCACCGCCAGCGCCGCCACCCCTACCGCCGCACGCACCGGCCAGGGCTTGGCGAAGAAGCGCTTGTACACCTCGTTGAACGCCGCGCGGTCGGCCATGTCGGTCAGGTAAATGGTCAGGTGCAGCACGCGGTCCATCGAACTGCCGGCCTTTTCCAGTGCCACTTTCAGCGCCTGCAACGTGCATTCGCTTTGCGCGGTGATGTCGCCCAGTTCCAGGCTGCCGTCGGCACGGGTCGGAATCTGGGTCGACATCAGGATGCCGTTGAACGCGGTGACGTCCGAAGAGATCGAGTCTGCATCCGGATCCGGGGTGTAGGTGATGTCTTGGTTGGCCATGGGAAAGTCCTTCGCTGGCAGTGAGGACGGCGCCATCGTGCGCCGTTTCGGGCCGCCAGTTTACAGGCCCGCCCGGCAGTTGGAAGGACATCAGCCCGGCATCAGGATTTGCTGCAGCTGCAGCGCATTGCCCAGGGCCGCGCCGCTGGCGGTGTTGTCGAACACGCACCACGTGTCGACACCGTCGCCGGCAGCGACCTGCAAGCGACCGACGAGGGTTTCCAGCCACGGCAGGTCGTAGGCGCTGTAATAGGTGCGCGGCGAACCGTGCAGCCGCCAATACCTCACCCCGGGCCAGCCCTGAGGCGCAGTGTCATTGCTGATGCGCGAAGGGTCGACCACCGCCTGCGCGATGCGATAGGCCATCAACAGCAGCTCGGCCGCCACCCAGCTTTCATGTCGTGGCTCCAGCACGACCGCCCCGGCGTAGCGCTGGCGCAGCGCAATGAAAAACGCCTCGGCAAGGGACTCATCGAACGCCAGCGACGGCGGCAATTGCAACAGCAGGCAGCCCAGACGCTCACCGAGTGCGGAACATTGCCCGAGAAACGCATCGAGCTCGGACTCGCAGTCGCGCAGGCGCCGCTCGTGGCTGATCGACTTCGGCACTTTCACACAGAAGCGAAAGCCGTCCGGCACCGACTCGGCCCAGCGCGCATAGGTCTGCGGCTGGTGCGGGCGGTAGAACGAGCTGTTGATTTCCACGCCATTGAATTGTGCGGCGTAGCGCTGCAGATGCGTGCCTTGCACCGGGAAGGCTGGCCAGTGTTCGCGCGGCAGGCTCCAGCCGGCGCAACCGATGACAATCGACGGGCAGCTCAAAACAGCACCCTGCCCGCTTCGCGCATGAAGATTTCCACGGTCTTCGGGCCGATGCCGTCGAAGGCGAGCAGACGTTTTTCGAAGTCGCGGCGGTCGCTGCTCGCCGCCAGCACATTCGTCACCTGACCGGCGTATTCGTCGTTGAGTCTGGCCGCCAGCTTGAGCAGCCGCTCGGCCGTGGTTTCGTCGTAGCGCACGTAATGCGCTTGGCCAAGCATGCGCACCAGTTCGCGGTGGGTGCAGTGGGCGAGTTTGCGCGGCGTATCGCGCTGGTGGCGGTCGACGATCACCCGATAGGCCTCGGCGGCAATCTGCGCCTGAATGCGCTTGCCCATCAGGAAACTGGCGAGCAGCCATTTGAACAGGCCGGCTTCGTTGAGCGGCTCAAGGCGAATGTGCAGATCGTTGGCGCTGATGGTCTGGGTCATGCCGTTTTGGAGCGATGAACGGCGCCCGGCGTGCGGTGCTGGCGACGAACGGCACTGATCAGGGGGCGGCAGATGCTGGCCACTGGATATCCCCCCAAAGCGAATTATGCTCAAGAGAACCCCGCCCCACCGGCGAGGCCGTCAGTCTGTCCAGGCTTCACGCATCTGGTGATGTGACTTCAGCCCCAGGCCATGGGTACGGCAACAGTGATAGGTGCTCCGGCCTGCAACAACAATAAGCATGACGGAGAAGACTCATGGCGGTTATCGACAGTATGTCTACGGGCAGCGCCCCGCATCACAGCGTCAGCAAGGAGGAGCGCAAAGTCATTTTTGCCTCGTCCCTGGGCACGGTGTTCGAATGGTACGACTTTTACCTTTACGGCTCTCTGGCGGCGATCATCGCCAAGCACTTCTTCGCCGGCGTCAACGAGACCACGGCGTTCATCTTCGCCTTGCTCGCCTTCGCGGCGGGTTTTGCCGTGCGGCCGTTCGGCGCGGTGGTGTTCGGGCGCTTGGGCGACATGATCGGGCGCAAGCACACATTCCTCATCACCATTGTGATCATGGGCGTGTCGACCGCCATTGTCGGCTTCCTGCCGGGCTACGCGACCATCGGCGTGGCAGCCCCCGTCATCCTGATCACCCTGCGCCTTTTGCAAGGCCTGGCGCTGGGCGGTGAATATGGCGGCGCCGCGACCTATGTGGCCGAGCATGCACCCAAGGGCAAACGCGGCTACTTCACCTCGTGGATCCAGACCACGGCGACCCTCGGTCTGTTTCTCTCGCTGCTGGTGATTCTCGCCTGTCGCACGGCACTGGGCACCGAGGCCTTCGAAGCCTGGGGCTGGCGGATTCCGTTCCTGCTGTCGATCCTGCTGCTGGCGGTGTCGGTGTACATTCGCCTGCAACTGAGCGAGTCGCCGGTGTTCATGAAAATGAAAGCCGAAGGCAAGGCGTCGAAGGCGCCGCTGACCGAGTCCTTCGCCCGTTGGGACAACCTGAAAATCGTCATCATGGCCCTGCTCGGTGGCACCGCCGGCCAGGCCGTGGTCTGGTACACCGGGCAGTTCTATGCACTGTTCTTCCTGTTGCAGACCCTGAAGATCGACCCGCAGACCGCCAACCTGCTGATTGCCGGCTCGCTGCTGATCGGCACGCCGTTCTTCGTGGTCTTCGGCAGTCTTTCCGACCGCATCGGGCGCAAGGGCATCATCATGGCCGGGTGCATTCTGGCGGCGGTGACCTACTTCCCGATCTTCCATGCGCTGACCCAGTACGGTAACCCCGACGTGTTCATCGCCCAGGAGAAAAACCCGGTCAAGGTGATCGCCAACCCCGACCAGTGCTCGTTCCAGTTCGATCCGGTGGGCAAGGCCAAATTCACCAGTTCCTGCGACCTGGCGAAAACCATCCTGGCCAAGCGCGCCATTCCCTACGAAAACGTGATCGCCGAACCCGGCACCGTGGCCCAGGTGCGGATTGGCGACAAGGTGATCGAGAGTTTCGAAGGCACGAGCCTGCCCGCCGCCGATTTCAAGACCCGCAACGACGCCTTCACCGCCAGTCTCGGCACCGCACTGAAGGAAGCGGGCTACCCGGAAAAGGCTGACCCGGCCAAGACCAACTACCCGATGGTGCTGCTCCTGCTGACCATTCTGGTGATCTACGTGACCATGGTTTACGGGCCGATCGCCGCATGGCTGGTGGAGTTGTTCCCGGCGCGCATCCGCTATACCTCGATGTCGCTGCCGTACCACATCGGCAACGGCTGGTTCGGCGGTTTCCTGCCGACCGTGGCGTTCGCCATGGTGGCGGCCACCGGGGACATCTACTACGGCCTGTGGTATCCGATCGTCATCGCCGTGATGACCGCGGTTCTGGGGATTTTCTTCCTGCCGGAAACCAAGGATCGCGAGATCAATCACAGCTGAGACGCCTGCCGTGCAAGACCTGTGGGGAGCGAACCGTGCGCTCCCCACTGCGTCGCAGGGCCTGGACGAAAAAGCGCATCCTCAAAACGCGCACTTGAGGGTTAGAATCCGCCCCGGTTCGACCCACCGTTTAAGGATGATCCTGGCATGTCCACCCTCGACACCTCCCTGCAAGACACCGCCGCGCCCGATGGCGTGTGTTTCGGCTGCGGCAGCAGCAACCCGCATGGCCTGCATATCAAGAGCCGCTGGCACGCGGACGGCGTGCATGTTGTCGCCGAACATGTGCCCGACGCGCAGTACTGCGGCTGGCCAGACCTGGTCTATGGCGGCCTGATCGCGATGCTGGTGGATTGTCATTCGAACTGGACGGCGATGGCCTATCACTACCGCGCCGAGCAGCGCGAACCGCAAAGCCTGCCGCGCATCAACTGCGTCACCGGCAATCTCGGGATCAAGTTCATCAAGCCGACGCCGATGGGCGTACCGCTGACCCTCAAAGCACGGGTCGAGGGTGAGGTCGGGCGCAAATCGCGGGTGGTTTGCGAGGTTTACGCCGGGGAGGTGCTGACGGCCGTCGGCGATTCGATTTTCGTGCGCGTGGATACCGAACAATTGGCGGCCGCCGCCCATGGACGCAAGGACGCCTGATGACCACTCGGACGGTCAACCTGCTGCTGATTGCCGCCATCAGCCTCGCGTTCGTCGGCGGGCTGCAATGGCTGCTCAACGAGCCTTTGCTGATGCTCCCGCGAGAAGGCCCCGACGCTGACTCATCAGCGCTGGTACGCGAAATTCTGCTGGCCGTTGCCATTCATTCGGTGGTGGTTGCCGGTGTGCCGTGGCTGCTGGCGTTTTTTCGGCACACGCTGTGCGCCTATGCGGCATTGATACTCGTGCTGTCGCTGTATTTTCTGCTCCTGACCGGCATCAATGTGGTGGGCGCGGCGATTGCCGGTCTGATGCTCGCCGCGCTGGGCTATGCCGGATGGAGCAAGACCGCCCACCTGATCCGTTACTTCCGCGCGAGGTAACCGCTCGCCAACCCCCCGGAGCACGCTGCAATGTCCGACCGAGAAATCATCATTCCCGACGCCATGCACGCCATCGTCGAGCGCGCCGGTTATGCCCCGGCGGTGCGAGTCGGCGACACCCTGTACTGCGCCGGCCAGGTCGGCCGGACCGCCGACCTGCACGTCATCGCCGACCCCGAGCAGCAGTTCATCCGCGCCTGGGAAAATCTCGAGCAAGTGCTCGAGGCCGGCGGCTGCGGTTTCGCGGACGTCGTCGAGATGACCACCTATCACGTCGACATGGCCCGCCACATGCCGGTGTTTCGCGACGTGAAGAACCGCCTGTTCCCCAAAGGGCAATGCGCCTGGACCTGTGTCGGTGTCAGCGAGCTGGCGCATCCGGGGCTGCTCGTGGAAATCAAGTGTGTGGCGGTGCGCAGGCGCGCTATACCTGAGTAGGTCATTCACTGTCGCCGCGAGGAGTTGCAAGATGGCCTTGACCCTCTACTACCATCCCTTGTCGTCCTACTGCCACAAGGTGCTGATCGCGCTCTACGAACTCGGAACGGCTTGCGACAAACGCCTGATCGATCTCTCCAGCGATGCCGAACGCGCCGAATTGCAGGCGCTGTGGCCATTGGTGAAATTCCCGGTCCTGCAGGATTCCGCGCGTCAGCGCAATGTGCCGGAATCGAGCGTGATCATCGAGTATCTGGACCACTACTTCGCCGGCCCCCGGCGGCTGATTCCCGAAGACTGGGACAGCGCCTTGCAAGTGCGCCTGTGGGATCGCTTTATCGACAACTATGTGCACACCCCGATGCAGCAGATCGTCGTCGACCGGATCCACGCCGCCGATGCCGATCTCAGCGGCCAACGCCGGCTGCTCGCCAGCGCCTACGACATGCTCGACCAGCAGCTGGCGCAGCATGCCTGGATCGCCGGTGCGGACTTCAGCCTCGCCGACTGCGCCGCTGCCCCGGCCCTGTTCTACGCCAGCACGCTGGTACCGATTAGTGCCGACCAGCAGCGCCTGCTGGACTACTTCGAACGGCTGCTCGAACGCCCGTCTTTCAACCAGGTGCTCGAAGAGGCCAGGCCATGGTTTGCCTTCTACCCGTTTGCCGAGGCCCTGCCCTCGCGCTTTCGCTGAAGGTTCGCGGTCTTCCTGCGGGTTGTCTCAGTGTCCGAGATGCCGAGCAGCGACCGGCGCATGCCGGGCCATCAGCTCCGCGACCCAATCGATAAACACCCGCACCTTGCGGCTCAAATGGCGGTTCGGCGGATAGGCCACGTACAACGGCATGGGCTCGAGGCGCCAGTCTTCGAACAGCGGCAGCAGTTCGCCGCGGGCCTGGTGCGGGCCGGACATGTAGGTCGGCAGCCACAGTACACCGAGCCCGGCCAGCCCGGCCGCGAGGTAGGCATTGCCGTCGTCGACAGCCAGCACGTGGCGCCCCTTGATCTGCAGATGTTCTTGCTGATTGTGCATGGCGTACGGCACGGCCTTGCCCGTGTGTGCCCAGAGAAACCCGACGACCCGGTGATGCGAGTCTTCCAGCTCCCGCGGGTGCCGCGGTGTGCCGGCACGCGCCAGATAACCCGGCGCCGCGAACACGCCGAGCTGCAGATCGGCAACCCGCCGCGCCATCAGCGACTGATCGCGCAGTTCGCCACCGCGCAGCACGCAATCGACGTTCTCATCGATGATGTCGACGATGCGGTCGCTGACGCCCATGTCGATCTGGATGTCCGGGTAGCGCGCGCAGAACTCGGGCAGCGCCGGCACCAGTATGAGATTGGCCAACGGGCTCGGCACGTCGATACGCAAGCGTCCCTTGGGCAACGCCGAGGCACCGGACAGACTGCTTTCGGCGTCGTCCATATCGGCCAGCAAGCGGATCACGCGCTCGTAGTACGCCGCGCCGTCCACCGTCACGTTGACCTTGCGCGTGGTGCGATTGAGCAACTTGACCCGCAGCCGCGCTTCCAGTTGCTGCACCAGTTGCGTCACTGTGGTCTTGCTCATGTGCAGCGTCTCGGCAGCCTTGGTGAAACTGCCCGCCTCCACTACCCGGGCGAAGGCTTGCATCGCATCGAAACGGTCCATGGCCACCTCCAGTCGCGAGTCGATTGTTTGGGTTTTACAAACAGTGATCGCCAAGGTTGCGCGTTTATCGGCCCGGCGCAAGCCCTTACTGTGCCTCCACTTCCCCATCGAGGCATTCGAGATGAACCATCGAGACGTTGTTTTTCCCCCTGGCCGCCAGGCGCTTTACGAACGCAACCGCTACTCACCGGCCGTGCGCCGCAACGGTTTTCTGTTTGTCTCCGGACAAGTCGGCAGCCACCCAGACGGCTCCCCCGAGCCAGACCTGAAGGAGCAGGTTCGCCTGGCCTTCCGCAATCTCAACGCGATTCTTGGCGCAGCGGGCTGCAGCTTCGATGACGTGGTGGACGTGACCGTGTTCATGGTCGACCCGCAATCGAAGTTCGAAACCATCTGGGAAGTGGTACCGGAGTTCTGGGGCGAAGCACCGTTCCCCAACATCACCGCCGTCGGCGTGACCTGGCTCTACGGTTTTGATTTCGAGATCAAGGTGATTGCTGGATTGCCGAAGCAGTGACGTACCCGCAGGCTCCCCCGGAGTCCATTAGGGAGCGGGCAAGCTCGCTCCCACATCAAAAGGCCTAGCCAAAGGCTGAAGTTCCCACTATTCGCGACATGATCTGTCGCACCTCAACAGCAATCTGCAGGCATTCAAAAGCTGCAGGATTGAGCCATGCCCCCTCCTCCACGTCCGTTCACCCTCGCTTGCCGCAACTGCGCCTGGCAACAGACCATGCTGCCGTGCAGTGATTTGTTGAAATTGAATCAAGACTGGTTTCTCGAGTGTCCCCAATGTCGCCAGCCACAGCTCGAACGTCGGGCTGCCAGCCGCAGGGACATTCTGCGAGCGCGTCTGGACCAGTTCCTCAAACTAGACCATTGATTGGTTACTGACGCGACACGGGTTGTCGCACCAGTGATGAAAATAGCTGAAAAGCCCGGAGTGATTACCTATGAAAAACCTGCTTGCTGCGGTCGGACTCGTTGTGGTTCTGAAGAAAGGTTACGAGCTGTACCGCGAGTACAACGAACTCAAGCGCGGCTGCAAAGAGCGCGACTCTTCGCCGGCATGATGATGTGTCGTTGCCCCGATTTTCTTATGCGGGCGTTCGACTTTCGTCTGTGTGAACATCTAGAGATAGCAATAAGCCATCAACCTCAGTAGCATCGTCGCCAACTTGGTGCCATTAGGTAGCCACCAGTTGAGACGCACAACAAGGTAGTCGTCATGTCACAAGCGAAGGACACGCTGCTCAGACTGTTCGCATTATTGCGCCTGATCCCCACAGAACCGCAACGAATCGCCACACCCACCCTGCTGGAAAAGCTCCGTGACAAGGGCTTTTCCGTGACATTGCGCTCCATTCAACGCGACTTGAACCGCCTGTCGATTCCCTTTTCGTTGCAGTGCAACGATAGCGAAACACCGTTTCGCTGGAGCTTCACCCGTGATGCGCCGTTGAAGCTGGAAGACATGGACGCACCTACGGCGCTTGCCTTGTATCTGTCACAAAGCCATCTGCACTCCCTGCTGCCGCAGACCGTTCTGGATCAACTCGGCCCGCAGTTCCGCCGCGCGCGCAATTTTCTCGGTGATCTTGGCAACAACGGCCTGGCCGACTGGGCGCGACGGGTTCGAGCGATCCCTTATGGCAAAAGCCTGCTGCCCGCTGCCATCGCACCGGACGTATGGAGGCAGGTGTCTGCGGCGTTGTTGGAGCGTAAACAAATGGAAGTGACCTACCAGAGTCGCAGCAAAGGCGAACTCAAACAGTTTCGCTTGCATCCGGCAGGCCTGGTGTCTCGCCATGCCATCAGCTATCTGCTGGCGTCAGTGGATGGTTACAGCGATGTGCGTCAGTTTGCCCTGCATCGTATTCAGCAGGTTCGCGTTCTTGTTGAGCCGGCTTTGTTACACGCCTCTTTCGATGTCGACGATTACATCGCTACCGGCATTTTCAGCCATCGACAAACCGAAAACAGTGTTGAGTTAGTGGCAGATGTGCACCCGCAGATTGCAACCCTGCTCAGCGAAACGCCGTTGAGCCTCCAACAAACCCTGAGCGACATTCCAGATCACACCTGGAAACGTCTGCGCGCTCAGGTTTCGCTGGATCGTGAAACGCTGTGGTGGGTATTCGGCCTCAACGACAACATTCGTGTCCACGCTCCTCAGGTCTGGGTCGAGGAAATCCGTCTGCGACTGACAACCATGCAAGACCTTTACCGAGAGGTTTAGTGAAAGCACGGCCAGCGCATATAACGATTCACCGGTAACGCTATTCAGGAAAACGCCCAAGGACGCACTCATGGATAATGAACGCAAGAACGCCATAAACCAGTCAGTCAGCCTGTGCCCGATCTGGCCCATGCAGGCGGCGGAAAAGACCGGTCGGATGATCAGCGAAATCAGTCAGGCCAATTCGATCATGGCCAAGGTTTCCACGACTGCACAAAACAGTGCAATCAAGGGTGGTTTCGCCGCCGAGACCTGGCATGCGGAATCATTCAACCTGGATGCCATCCTCAAGGATAAGGACGTACGCGCGTTCACCGACAACTTCGCCAATACGCCCCTGGCAAAAAACGATATGACTCACGATATCGTGCTCATGAGAGGCGATGAACAAGTGGCGGGCGCGCAACTGAAATATTTCAAGAACGCCGATGCGACACAGAAGGCCTTTCGCTCTACCAAAGACGGTGTTCATCGTTACGAAAACAGTGATGTGTTCCTCGGCCCCTCGGATCAGATCGAAGGTATCAAAGTCTCCGCGCAACGGGATGTGTTGAAGAACCAGCAAACTCGCCCGCAGGTTTCCCAAGCGGCGGAAAAGGTCCGTGACAGGGCCAGCGGACATCTTGACGCTGATGGCGTCCAGTCCACGCCACTGAGTAAACGGGATGCGGAGCACGTCGGCACTGGCTCGCAAACGGGAAAAGACCTGCGTGAGAAGATGCAGACCGGATTTCTGAATAAAGCAACAATCCAGCAGAGTGCACGCGCGGCGGGCTCCGCCGCAGTCATCACGACTGTCATCGCTGGCAGCATCAATACTTTCCAGTACATCCGGCAAGTTAAAGAAGGACAGATCAGCGCCGAACAGGCGACGCTGCTGATCTTGCAAAACACCGCCATCGCTGCAGGCGACAGCGCCTTGAAAGCAGGAGTGGCGACAGCAACCGTCAGCATCACTGCACGCTCGCTTCCGGGCCTGTTCGCCGGTTCGGTGTTCAAACGCAGCTTCGCCAGCGGCGGCGTTGCCGGCGCAGCGGTCTGCGCCGTCGATGTCGTGCAGTGCGTGGTGCTGTTTGCCGCCGGCAGGATGACACTCGAAGAACTCGAAACACGTACCGGCAAAAACCTCTTCCAGACCGGCGCCGGAGTCGTGGGAGCCTCTGTTGGCGCAGCGGTGGGTGCGCTGGGCGGCCCTGCAGGCGCAATGGTGGGTGGCCTGGTTGGAGGACTTATCACCACCCTTGCGATGAATATCGCACTCGATAACCACATCGAGAAAGACTTCCGACTGACGCTCGCCAGCACCGAACTTGTGGTTGGAGGAGCCATGGGCATGCACGAGGCCCTGGAATATCTGCACGTCTCCCAAGTGTTCTATGCCGACTTCCACAAAGGTCTGTATTTATCCGAGCGGCACTTCGCCAGCCAGATAAAAACCATGGAAGCGCAAAGCAAACGACTGAAAAACCAGCTGAAGAATCTTTAAGGTATTTGAAATGACGGACACTACTGTAGAGGTGCAGCAGGAGATCTTCGATCAATCGCTGACAGGTGACGATCTCAAGGCGGTCAACGCCCTGGTTAACCAACACAGAGGCAATGCAGCACTCACTCAACAATTGGCAGTCGATGCTTCCAGGCTCATTACCACAAGTCAGGAACGTCTGGAAAAACAGGCCGGTAGCGGTTTTTTCAAACGCTTTGCCAGCAAGATCAGTGGCAAGACCAGCGAAAATCAGTTGCAGAACCAGGTCGACATGCTGCAGATGCAAAAATATGCATGGCACTACCTGAAACAGTTGCAGCAGCAAAACCTGATCAACGCACAAAGTATTGCAGTCATTCGCAATAATCTGGGAGAGATGAACGGCTACATCATCGAAACCCGCGACTTTCTTGAAGAGGCCGTCGACAAGATCAATCGGCGGCTCCAGCATGTCGAAAACAACACCAGTTTCAGCAGTTGGTCGCTGAATATTGAAGCGAACAAGCGTCGCTACAAGTCCATGCCAAGCACTTTGCTGATACTGGAATTGACCTTCGACTTCATGCGCAAGCACCGCGAAGTCATGTTGACGTCGCGCGATATCAATCATCTGGTGGTGACCCTGGATAAACTGGGCGTCAACTGCGATGACGAGATCGAGCTACTGGAATTTATCATCGAGCTTATCGATCAGATTGAGGTCGCTGGCATTGAGCGCTATCGCGCGATGACCGAACTGTCTTTCGACAATCACTTGATCGACTCTCACTTCATTCAAAAGAACATCTCCGGCATTGCCTTCAACTCTCTGTATTTTCTGTCTGAACAATACGAGAAGATTATCGACCTGACCGGGGATGGCGACCTGTGCAACAGCGACGAAGCCCGCGAAAAAATTATCTCCAAGCTGTTCGGTAGCGAATTCTCGGGCCTGAATACCACCTATGGTATTCGTGATCTGATTGAGGAGGTGATTGGTGGCAGCCTGCTCGCCATCGATATCTATAAAGACGTGAATGGGCTGAACGAAACGCCGGAGGAAGAGGACGAGCAAGATGAACCGGAGACCCTGTCACTGACTTCCTCGCTGCCGGATATACGTTCTCATTCGTTCATCGACAAAACCGAGAGCGACGAAGCCCGGCGCAACTACCTGCATCTGTTCGCACTGTGCATCGAGAACTCAGCGACGCTGAACAAATCAGGTCAGGAGTTTCTCGCGTTGCTGTCGGAAAAGGCTGGCCGTCCACAACTCGTCAGCGAGGTCATCGGGATTGCAGACAGCCCCCACAAAACCCATGAATACCTTCCCGTCTTGCAGGCGCTGCTCAAGGACGATGACGACGTCTATACCTGGCTGCTTGATGCTTTTTTCCTGCTGACGATATGCCAGAAGAAAATCGAAAATCCGCAGGTGGCGCGCATCCTTGCCACACTCAAGCCTGCTCAGTTCAAGGAAAACTTCCCGCACTTGCTGGCCGTCATCAACGGCAGCGACGAGGCCCTTGTTATCGATGCAGCGACGAAATTGAGCAAGCGTACGCAGGGTTGGAAAAATATTGTCCAGTACCGCGAATTGCGCTTCGATCAGACGTTTGGCGATATCAAAAAGAAACTGTACTCAGCGTGTATCGATGCCAGTTCACTGAGCATGGATATCATGACAGCCACCAGCAAGGCATCGGACTACTCCTACTTCATGGGATCTTTCGACGGCGACTCATTACTCGGAAAATTCGGCTCCGCGGTAGGCGGTTCAGCCTACGCACTGGGACGCAGTTCGAGTCTGTCGAGCCTCAACGATATGCGCAAGAAGGTACAAGAGTTCATTGCCAAGCACTCGACGGCGCTGTATGAGGCCAACGCACTGTTCGGGCGCTTGAACATCCCGCGAATCGAATTCAACGACAATCTGGCGTACTCAAATTACGAGTTGGATAACTCCGCTACCAACGACGACTGGTACCAACAGTACAGCGACCTTGAGCGCCAACTCGACGATACGCTGACGGCCTTCAGGGACGCCTGCTCCGACGCTGACGACCAGCTCGGCTTCTTAAAAAATGGCGAGTTCGACAAGTCCGTCATTGCAATCAAGGCGCAAAACCATGCAGCGCGCCTGCTGGAAAAACAGCAGGAGAAACTTTCGAAGCAATCAGTCGTCATCGAGCAGGATGGCCGTGAGCATCTGTTCAGCATCGAATGGCAACAAGTCGACAATCCCCCTTGCGACCCGGAAAAAATCCGCCATATCAAAACCGATGGCAAAGTCTGGCTGATCGTCGATGACGATGGCGGCTTCTACCGCAGCGAAGACCGCAAGCACTGGCAACTGGCGCCGCCTGACGCTTCGAATGACAACTTGTACGTGCGCAAACTGGACATCGTCGATGGCATCTGGATTCTGATGGTGGGTTATGACGAAGGCTTCTACTATTCCAGCGATGCCCTCACCTGGCGGCAGAGTCAATTCCCCGAGCGTCCATCTTCCTTTGGTTTTTCCAGGACTGAAGACGTCGTCCGCTTCAATGGTCTGTGGCTGTGGCGCTTTACCGAACGCACCGAGTATCAGTACACCGACAAGGGTTTTCTCTTTGATTCGACGAAAACCTCAAGCTACGACAAGAGCGTAATTTTCTGCACCAAAAGTCTCGATGCAGCTTGGCAGCGCTGGGATGGCACGCCCAACTTCGCCGAGGGAGTAGTGGTGGAAAGTATTCGCTCACTGCCAGGCGTGGCCTGTCTGTTGGTGTTCTGCAAGTACAACTACCTTTACAAAATGGTGAAAAAGAAAACCAGTGCCGAATCCTTCGTCAGCTACTACCTCCCAGGCAAAAGCTGGCGCGAGTGCACATGGGCCAGCGACAACGATTATTACTCGGACATCGTAGTTGCCCGGATGAACGAAACACTGATGTGTTTCTACTCCAATCAACTGCTGACCTCCGACAAAGGTTTTGACTGGAAGCCTCGTC
The DNA here is from genome assembly GCF_030209175.1 of Pseudomonas sp. efr-133-TYG-5. Lineage (GTDB taxonomy): Bacteria > Pseudomonadota > Gammaproteobacteria > Pseudomonadales > Pseudomonadaceae > Aquipseudomonas. The sequence continues at coordinate 841,677 of NZ_JARVSM010000001.1, forward strand.
CCACAGAGATGTATATCCGCGAATGTTTCCACCTGGAAAATGTCAGCCTTTTCCCATCGCAGCATAGTGGCCAAGTCATTTATCTCAGCCAGGATGGAAAAGAGTTCAAGGAAGTCATGCTCGACGAAGGCAACTGGCAGTATGCCTGCGCCAATGACCAGGGAATTCTGAGCGTATATTCGCCTGACTCTCACGAAACATTCCTGAGGTCCGGTCATTTCATATGCCAGCCTAAAACCTGATCGACAGGGGGCACTGGGTGCCCCTTTTTCATTGTTCTGGGGTTGCTGGTCATGCTAGCAACCCAACTAAAATCAATTCCGCTCAACATCCGGAATCTCAACCGAATTAATCACATTTCGTGTTTTCAAGGTTCATCTGTGCGCAGTTGATGCAAATCCTGCGTTCAATAATGCTGTGCCCGTGTAGTTCCTGAACAGACAATAGAGCACCCAGCATGTCCATCCCCAGAACGCTGTACCAGAAACACATCGACAGCCACACCGTCTGCACCCTCGACGATCAGGGTCATGTGTTGCTGTACATCGACCGTCAGGTCGCCAACGAATACACCAGCCCGCAAGCGTTCAGCGGCATGCGTGAGGCCGGGCGCCAGGTCTGGCGGCCGCGCGCGACGCTGGCGGTGGTCGACCATGTGAACCCGACAGCGCCCGATCGCATTGCGACGATGCCCGACGCCGGCGGTGCCCGGCAGGTGGCGTACTTCGAAGAAAACTGTCGCGACTTCGGCATCGAACTGTTTGATGTCCTCGACAAGCGCCAGGGCATCGAACATGTCGTGGCGCCGGAGCAAGGTTTCATTCTGCCGGGCATGGTAGTGGCCGCCGGCGACAGCCACACCACCACCTACGGTGCGCTGGGCGCCTTCGGTTTCGGCATCGGCACCTCGGAAATCGAGCACCTTCTGGCCACGCAAACCCTGGTCTACAAGCGCCTGAAAAGCATGCGCGTGACGGTCAACGGCGTGCTCGGCGCCGGCGTTGCGTCCAAGGACATCATCATGGCCCTGATCGAGAAAATCGGCGCCGCGGGTGCCACGGGCTATGCCATCGAATTCGCCGGACCGGCGATCAGCGCGCTCAGCATCGAAGCGCGCATGACTATCTGCAACATGGCCGTGGAAGCCGGCGCCCGCGGCGCGTTCATGGCGGCGGACGACAAGGTCTTCGCCTACCTGCAAGACAAGCCGCGCGCGCCCAAGGGCGAGGCCTGGGCGCTCGCGCTCGAACGCTGGAAAACCCTGCACAGCGATGACGGCGCGGTGTTCGATCGCGAGGTCAGCCTCGATGTCGCCACCCTGGAACCGATGGTCACCTGGGGCACCAGCCCCGATCAGGCCGCGCCCGTCGGCAGCCGCGTGCCAGACCCGGCGGCACAGCCCGATCCGATCCTGCGCCAGGGCATGCAACGCGCCCTGACCTACATGGGCCTCGAAGCGGACATGCCGCTCAGCGACGTGGTGATCAGTCACGCCTTTATCGGCTCCTGCACCAATGCCCGGATCGAAGACCTGCGTGAAGTGGCCCGCGTGGTGCGCGGCAAGCGGGTGGCCGCGCACGTACGGGCGATGATCGTGCCGGGCTCGACCCTGGTGCGCCAACAGGCCGAAGACGAAGGCCTGGCGCAGATTTTCCTCGACGCCGGCTTCGAGTGGCGGCAATCGGGCTGCTCGATGTGCCTGGCGATGAATGACGACGTGCTCGCCCCCGGCGACCGCTGCGCCTCGAGCACCAACCGCAACTTCGAAGGCCGTCAGGGCGCCGGTGCGCGCACCCACCTGATGAGTCCGGCCATGGTCGCCGCCGCGGCGATTACCGGGCATTTGACTGACGTACGCGCATTCGCGCTGGAGGCCTGAGCCATGCAACCGTTCGATATTGTCAGCGGCAGCGCCGCGCCGTTCCTCGCGTCCAACATCGACACTGACGTGATCATGCCCAAGCAGTTCCTCAAGGGCATCGATCGCCAGGGGCTGGATCGCGGCGTGTTCTTCGATTCGCGCTTTCTGGCCTCGGGTGCGCCGAATCCGGATTTCGTCCTCAACCGGGCGCCGTGGGATGCCGCGACTTTTCTGGTCACCGGACCGAATTTCGGTTGCGGCTCCAGCCGCGAGCACGCGGTGTGGGGGTTGAAGCAGGTCGGCATCCGCGCCCTGATCGGCACCACGTTCGCCGGGATTTTCTACGACAACTGCCAGCGTAACGGCGTGTTGGCGATTCAACTGGGCGAAGCCGAGTTCAAACGCCTGGCCGCGGTCATCAGCGTCGCCGCGACGGCGCAGATCAGCATCGACCTACCGCAGCAAAGCATTGCACTGGCGGATGGTTCGCAGATTGCCTTCGATATCGATCAGTTACGCAAGCAGTCGTTGCTGCTCGGGCTCGACGCCATCGGCACCACGCTGCAACGCGCCGAGCAGATTCGTGCTTTCGAGGCGCGGCACCTGGCAGAAAATCCCTGGTTGAGCTGACGCAATCCGCCTGGCGGTTGCGCGCGACAGCGCGTGCAACCGCCGCATTCACGCCAGCGACAGATGGCGAAAATAGTCTTCGAGAAACTCCACGCACACGCGCAATTTTGCCGACTCGCTGAGCCGCGTCGGGTAGACCGCCCAGACGTTGGCGCTCTGCGTGTAATCCGCCAGCACCTGTACCAGTCGCCCCTGTTCCAGCAACGGCTTGACGTCCCACATCGAGCGCAGCAGGATGCCGCCGCCACTCAAGGCCCACTCCAATACGATTTCGCCGCTGTTGGAGGACAACGGGCCACTGACCCGCACCGACTCCGCCTGCCCGTCCCGTGTCAGTTCCCAGATACCGAAAGCGTTGTTGCGCTCCTTGAGCACCAGGCAATCGTGGTCTTTCAGGTCAGCCAGCGTGTGCGGCGTGCCGCGGCGCTCGAGGTAGTCCGGTGCCGCGCACAGCACGCGCCGATTGCTCACCAGTTTGCGCCCGATGTGCTGGCCCGGCAGGTCGTCGCCGACAAGGATTTCCAGATCGAAACCCTCACCGACCAGATCGACCACGCGGTCGAACACGTCCAGGCGGATATCCAGTTTCGGATTGGCCTGCGACAGTCGGCTGATCGCTGGCGCCACATGATTGCGGCCGAAACCGAAGCTGCTGCAGATGTGCAGTGAACCGCTGGGCTGGTGCCGCGCCTGGGCAATTTCACCGAGAAACTGATCGAAGTCGCCCAGCAGCTTTTCCGCCCAGCCACGCACCCGCTCGCCATCGTCGGTCAGGGCGATCCGCCGGGTGGTGCGATGCAGCAGGCGCGTAGCCAGCGTGGTTTCCAGCACCGAGATGCGTTTGCTGACGTACGCCGGCGAATACCCCAGCTCCTCGGCAGCGCTGGCGAAGCTGTTTTTGCGGATGACCGTGAGGAAAACCTTGAGGTCTTCGGGCAAGGGCAATTGGTCACGATTTGTGTTCATGGGCCGCATACTTCCACTGTTTATCACGCAATTTGCGAAGGATACCATCGATTCACCGAGCCGCCATCCGGCCGGGTTCACCGTGGTTTTCCTGAATCCTCGATAAAAACAAACATGAGGAAATAGCGTCATGAACGAAACCCTTGAGCAACCCCTGAGTGTGGCCGGCCACCGCCCTGCGAGCTGGCTGCAACGTATGCGCCATTACCCCATCGGGGTGATCCCGCTGCCGATCTTTGTCGGCATCGCCGTGATTGTGTTTCTGTCGGCGCACCTCGGCTTTTTGCCGAAAAACATGATCGGCGGCCTGGCCGTAATCATGACCATGGGGGTGTTTTTCGGGCAGATGGGCTCGCGCCTGCCGATCCTCAGGGAGATCGGCGGCGGCGCCATTCTCTGTCTGATGCTGCCGTCGGTGCTGGTGTTCTATGGCTTCTTCGGCGCGCCCACCCTCGACGCGACAAAGATGTTGATGAAGGAAGCCAATTTCCTCTACTTCGTCATTGCCAGCCTGGTGGTCGGCAGCATTCTGGGCATGAGTCGTTTCATTCTGGTCCAGGGCATGCTGCGCATGTTCATGCCGCTGCTCGCCGGCACCCTGGCCGCTGTCGCCAGTGGCCTGATCGTCGGCAAGCTCGCCGGCTACAGCGCTTATCACACGTTCTTCTTCATCATCGTGCCGATCATTGGCGGCGGCATTGGCGAAGGAATTCTGCCGTTGTCGCTGGCCTACTCGGCGATCCTCGGTGGCACGCCGGATCTCTACGTCGCGCAACTGGTGCCGGCGGCCGTGGTCGGCAACATCGCCGCGATCATCTGCGCCGGTTACCTGGCACGCCTGGCGCTCAAGCGTCCGGCGATCAATGGCGAAGGCGCGCTGATTCGGGCCAGGGCCGAGAACGACCGGTTCAAGGTCAACGAGCACGCCGACAGCGGCATCGACCTGCGCGTGATGGGGGCTGGCGTACTGGTGATCTGCACATTCTTCGTCCTCGGCGGCCTGCTGGAAAAACTCGTCGGCATCCCGGGGCCGGTGATGATGATTGTCGCGGCGGTGCTGTTCAAATACATCCGGGTCCTGCCCGAGCCTCTGGAAAAAGGCGCGCAGTCGTTCTACAAACTGGTGTCGGCGGCGTTCATCTGGCCGGTGATGATCGGTCTGGGCATGCTCTACGTGCCACTCGACAGCGTGGTGAAAGTGTTCTCCGTCGGTTACGTGCTGGTGTGCATCAGCGTGGTGGTGTCGATGACCGTTGCCGGGTTCTTCATCGGCAACCTGATGAAGATGTTCCCCATCGAATCGGCCATCGTCACCTGCTGCCACAGCGGCCTGGGCGGCACTGGCGACGTGGCGATCCTGTCGGCCGCCAACCGCATGGCGCTGATGCCGTTCGCGCAGATCTCGACGCGAATCGGCGGCGCCTCGACGGTGATCCTCGCCACGTTGTTGCTGGGCTTCGTTGCCTGAACGCTCAGCGGTCTGGCGAACTGTCGAAGGCTCGGCGCTGTCCCTGGTTTACCACCGCTGTGCCAGCCGTAGCCCAACAAGGAGCGCCCTCGATGAACACCTCGCCAACCGTGCACACCCTGCTGCTGCAACGCAACGGCTGGGTGCCGAACAATCCACGCCTGCCCGTGCTGATCTATCCCGCAGCCGTTGCCATCGTCGGCGACGATCCGGCAGCGCTGTTCGAAGCGACCTTCCGCGCCCACGGCTGGCCACCGCAGTGGCGCGACGGGGTCTACGCCTATCACCACTACCATACCGAAGGTCACGAAGTGCTCGGCATCGCCGCCGGCCACGCCCGGCTGATGCTCGGCGGCCCGCACGGGCATGAGCTTGAAGTCCGCGCCGGCGATGTGTTGCTGCTGCCGGCCGGCATCGGCCATTGCAACCTGGCGGCGAGCGCCGACTTCCTGGTCGTCGGCGCCTACCCGCCGGGGCAACGTGCCGATATTCGTCGCCAGGCGCCGACGCCGGCGCAACAGAAGACGATTGAGGCCTTGCCGTTTCCCGATCGGGACCCGGTGCAAGGCGCCATGGGGGCGCTGCAACAGCACTGGGCCGAGCATGGCGAGGCGGCGCGATAACCGCGAACTGACGCGCGGTCACGATTCTGTCATTCGCCGCTGCTAACGTTCCGGCGCTTCCTCGACCGCCGCCCTCTCGCCAAGGTGAACCCCAAGGTGTCCTCAAGCACGACGCGACAGCACATCATCCTCAGATCCAACGACATGAACTGCGACGACTTCGGCGCGCTGTTCAGCAGCATGTTCGGCAATCGCTACGGCGATTCTCCCCCGCCACCGAAGAACATCATCATCGGCGGCGTCTACGGTCGCCATGAAGGCGTGAGTTTCCGTCGCATGCACTATCGCGGCGATTTCACCGTGCAATTTCCGGCACCGTTCGACGAGGTCACCTTCGTCATCCCCACGGCCGGCAAGATCATCTTCGACCACGGCCCGGAATCGGTGGGCGTCAACCAGATCGGGCTGGCCATCGACAAGGCCGAGTTGCGCTCGATGCGCTTTATCGACAACCACGCCCAGCACGGCTTGTCGATCAGCCGGCGGATTCTCACCGAACGGCTGTCGACACTGCTCGACCAACCGATCGTGCAGAAGCTGCAATTCCAGCCACAGGTGGACCTCGACAGCGCGGTGTTTCAGGGCATCAAGGCTTTGATCGACCTGGCCACCGGCACCGAGTTCGACCTGTTGATGAGCACCGGCACGCTGCTGCCATCGCGTTTGCGCGAAATGCTGGTGGACGCCGTGCTGGAAGCCTGGCCGCACAATTACACGCAAAGGCTGCAGCGTCCGCAGCCACTGATTGCGCCACGGCATGTGAAACAGGTCATCGACTACCTCCATGAGCATCCGCAGGTGCTGGTCAGCGGCAGCGATCTGGCGCAATTGAGCAACGTCAGCCTGCGCGCGCTGCAGGAGGGCTTTCGGCGTTTCAAGGGCACATCGATCGTCGCCTACCAGCGCCAGGTGCGCCTGGAGCGCGCCTATGCGGTGCTGAGCCAGGACGCCGCGCCTTCGGTGACGGAGGTAGCGTTGCAGTTCGGCTTCAGCAACGTCGGGCGGTTTTGCCAGTACTTCCAGAGTGCCTATGGCGTCAGCCCGGCGGACGTGCGCAACGGCTGCCGGGCGCGCAGCCGCGGGTAAGCGGGTCGCCGCTGAGCAGCGACCCGGGTGGCGTCAGAACAGGTAGCTGGCCTTGAGGCCGCCACTGAAACCGTGGCTGTCACCGCCGCCCATTGCGCCGACTTCCGCGCCCACGCTCAGGGCACCGAGGCTGGCCATGACATTGACCGCGCCGCTGAACTGGTCACGGTTGTCGAATGCCGCGCGTTGCTCGATGTCCAGGCCCAGCAGGTGCCCTTCGCTGTCGACCTGATGCTCGCCGAGCACATGCTCATAGCCGACGCGCGCGCCCGGCACCAGTTGCCAGGCGCCCAGCGGCACCGGAGCAAACGCGGCGTTGAGATTGGCCACGGCGCTGCGTCGGGTCTGCTGGATACTGTCGACGTCGAGCGCCAGTTCACTGCCCTTCTCCTGGAAGCCGGCCAGGTCCAGGCGACTGACGCGTACGCCGAGGCTCGGCTCAAGGATCACGCCACTGACCGGCACACGGTAACCGAGGGCCAGGCTGGCACCGGCGAGATTGCCGTGGCTATCGCCCTTGGCCGTGCCCAGGCCACCGCCGAGTTCGCGCTTGCTGGCGTAGTCGAGGTAACCGGCGCTGGCAGCGGCCTCGAGAAACAGGCCGCGCTCCAGGCCATCGGGGGCAAACCGTGTGCCCACCGTGAAGAAGGTCAGGTCGGTATCCGCCTCGCCTCCCGCGCCGCCGACACTGCCACGGCTGTAACCGAAACCGGCGTGGGCGCTGAGCTGCTCGGAAAAACGCTGGGTCAAACCGACCATCAGGCCCTGGCTGTGTTCGTTGCTGCTGGCGGCCTGCGAAGAACCGTCCGTGCCGAGATACCCCGCCAACGCGGTGGTCCACAGACGATACTGGCCGACCTTCAGCTCGGTACCGCTGGCGTAGGGCGCGGCGGCCTGTGCGATCAGATTGTCCTGGCGCAGCAGATAACTGGCCGCATCGGCGTGTACCTGACCGCCGACCGTGGACTCGACGCCGCCGAGGCTGCCGGCATCAATCGCCGATTGCAGATAGTAGTTGTAGGCGCTGTAGGTGCCGGACAGGTTGCTGTTCTGTAACTGCTGCAACAGCTGCGCGCCGGCCGCGGCGTTGCCGATCAACCCGGCCTGGCCCGGCAGACTGTTGTACTCGACCATTTTGCCGCGCAGTACATAAATGGTCGCCTGCGACAGGCCCAGCCCCTGTTTCAAGTAGTTGTCCATGCTGCCGTATTGCGCGGTGACCTGATCCAGACCGGCCTGCAGGTAACTGGCCTCCACCCCGAGCAGCGGCGCGTAGATCGCCGCCATGCTCGGCGGCAACGCCTTGAGGGTCGCCGCCACGCGCGCGGCGGTGTAGTCGTTGGTCGCCAGGTAGTTGCTCATGGTGGTCGCGCTGTCGACGCCGGCAATGCTCTGCAACACGGCGGCGGTCCAGCCGGTGCGGTCCTTGCCGGCGGTGCAGTGGAACAACGCCGCACCGTCGACCGCGGCCAGCTCGTTGAACAACACGCTGAACTGGCTGCGCATGCCGGCGTCGCTGACGAACGCGCGGTTGGTCTCCTGCATCATGGCGATGGCGTCGGCGGCGCTGCTGAACGAAATGTTGGTGATGTTCGAGCCGGAGGTGGTGCTGCCGATGATGTCGATGTTCTGGTAGGTCGCGCCGCTGATCAGGGTGTCGGGCGTGGCGGCGATTTCACTCGGCGTTCGCAGGTCGTAGATGGCCTTGATGCCGAGACCGTTGAGGGTCGCCAGATCGGCTGCGGTCGGCGTCAGCGCATTGGAGCGGTAGAACACCCCGGCGCGCATGGTGCCATCGTGGGCCGTGGCGTAGGCGGTGGTGGTGCCGGCGATATCGCGGAAGTTGTCGATGCCCGCCAGGCGCGGGGTATCGAGGGCGGTGGAATCGGCAGCCTGGGCGGCGGCGATGGACAGGCTCAGGACGGACAGCGAACACAACAGACGTTGAAACACGGTGCAGCCTCACTAGCAACAGGTTGGGCTGGTCACTATCGACAACGAAAACAGCGCGAATGTTACAAGTTGCGTCGCAGGGCAAATGCCTGCGTGATCGGTCCGGCGCCTGCGCGTTATGGCCGTGGAGCGGATGACCGTCTGCCGCGTCAGCCGGAAAAAACTCGAACTCTGCGCGTCAGCGCTGCCTCCAACGTTTACACCCACGGAGGTCAGCACCATGAACGACGACAGAAAATCGCCCGTCACTTCGAACGCCCCGCCCACCGACACATCCGGCAAACCGGTGAATGTGGTGCAGCGCGATCTCGCAGATCGGGACAACGACACGCAAGGCGTCGATGAAGTCATCACGCCCTCTTCCACCCGCACCAAGGAACAGGACGCCGAGACGCTGCAGCGCAAGGTCGATGAGATTGAGCGCAAGGTCGCCGACGGCAACTGACCGGGCGCCGCAGGTTAAAACGGTCCCTGCGTGACGACGCGGCTATCGATGATGTCTTGCAGTACCTTGATCCGCTGCTGATAGGCAGCGGTCAGGCAACTGACGCTGGCCGCACATTGGCTGCGGGACTTGAGCCAGGCCTGCTGTTGCCCGATCAGCGCATCACGCCCGCCCATGGGCAGGAAGCGTCGGTCGAGTCGGTACAGCAGCGCCATGCTGACGTCGAGGTCATTCAGGGAGCGATTGGCGCAGATGGCTTTTTCGTCCGCCGCGCTGGCGCGCTCGCAATCGAAACTGGCGGCCGGCGCGGCGGCTGTCGCCAGCAGGCAGGAAAGCCCGAGGGCGGCGGCGAGACACAGGCGATTGTGGCGCATGAGATGAATTCCTGAGCGGTTGTCGTCAGGTCTTGGGCAAGCTTTCCAGGTCGAAGTTGCCAACGACCATGACCGTGCAATCGCGGCAAATGCCTGTAAAATCTGAGCCGCAAACCCGTTCGGAAAATAAGTCGCTGTTTTCCATGAAATTTATTCGCTTGAGGGCTTCCCACACGGACGGAATGTTGGTAAATTTCCGCCCGTTCTTGCAGCGGACCCATTCGGATCCGTAGCAATAGCAACAGGGGCGTCGCCAAGCGGTAAGGCAGCAGGTTTTGATCCTGCCATGCGTTGGTTCGAATCCAGCCGCCCCTGCCATTTTCTTCCTCGTTTCATCCCTCCGAAATCTTCCTGATCCCACAGCCTGCACCACGGCATGCGCTGATCGGCTTTCATTTCTTCTTCGAATTACACGCAATTGCTTCGCGCACCAACGCTTTCAGGGCCTTGGCATCGATCGTGTCGCCTTCATGAAAATCAATTGCCCGGCGGGTATTGCCCTCCAGGCTGGCGTTGAACAATCGCGCCGGATCCGCCAGCGCCGCGCCCTTGGCAAAGGTCATTTTCACCGCTGCCTTGTAGGTCTCGCCCGTGCAGATGATGCCGTTGCGCGACCACACCGGCACACCGCGCCACTTCCACTCCTCGATCACCTCGGCATCCGCTTCATGGATGATCGCGCGAATCTGCGCCAGCATCGCGCCGCGCCAGTCGTCGAGCTCGCGGATTCTGGCGTCGATCAGTGCCGCGGCTGTACCGTCAGCACTGGATAATCCCGCACTGCCCTGCTTCATGTTTCCCGCCTCCGCTGCCAGCGTTGCTGCTGCCCCTCCAGCGTAGCCTCGCCGGCGGCGCTCGCCAGCGCAGCCGACCAAGTAAAGCGCCGCCAAAAAAAAGCCCCGCTACCGAAAGGTGCGGGGCTAAACATTGGTTGGTTGCGGCCAACCAAAGGAGCATCTTCAAAAAACGTTCGGGTGTTACAGGCATTCCTGAGCGGCGCGTTCGAAACTCGACGGTACGAAACTGGAGGCCAGCAAATGGCGCTCGTACAAGAACACCTTGCCGCCGCCCTGGGCCTTGTAGGCTTCCAGTACGTTGTCCGCCGCGACTTTGCTCGGCACCACGATGCGGTAGCTGCGCTGGGTCTGCGAAACCGTTGGATGCAGTGCGCTGCCCTGCAGTTTCGGCACGACGCACTCGGCGTATTGCGCAGGGGTCTTGTGGGTCTGCAGGGTCAGCGTCGGGTCATTCGGCGCCGAGGCACAGCCAGTCAGCGTCAACGTGGCAATCGCCATGGCGGGGAAAAACAAAGGGCGCATGGGTGAAATCCTGAAAATAAAGGGTTCGTATCGTGCGGCAACGTCCACCGTCACGGGCGCTGTCGTTGCCATTCTTCGTTGCTGTTCAACCGGCGCTGACCAGCGCCTTCAGCGAATCATCGAACTGGCGCAGCGCGCTCAGTTGCAGATCCCGTTGCCGTTCGATCTGCGCGGCGATTTCCGGCGCAGCCTTGTTGTGCACCCACACCGACGGCATGTGCTTTTCAATCGCGCCTTCGGCCTTGCCGATGTACTGCAGGTTGGCGTCGTAGAAGCGGGCGGCAAAACGAGCTTCGACCTGACTGTTGCGTTGGGTCAGTAACTGATTGTGGGTGTCGAGCATGACCACCACATCCGGATGGGCCTGCAGCAGCTCATCGAGGCTGGCGTAGACCGTCACCGAGAGGAATTGCTGCTCCAGCGAATGGGTCAGCCAGTCAATTGCCAGTTCAGGATCGGAGCTGTTGACGAAGGCCGTGCGGATCCGCGCATCCAGCGCATCCTTGGCGCCGTTGAGTGCCACATCGTGGTAGCGCTCCAGGTACTGCAGGTTGTCCAGAGTGCTCTCGCTGTACAGCACGCCCACGGTTTGCGAACGTTGCAGGCCGGCGCCGCTGGCGGCGATGGGCAGAAAATGGCACGACGCGGTGTCGGCCGCGTAGGCCGGTGCGGTCGCTGCCACCCCGCCCATCAGCAGGGCGACTACAGCCAGTCGGGTCAATGTCTTCATCGCGCAATTCCTTCGGCGGCGTGTTCGATGGAGGCGATTTTCCGCCGATCGCCGCCAAAGCAGAACTTGCGTTTCTTGATGGTCACTATTACTTGAAGCGATAGTTGCCGACGGGGCAGACTGGCCGACATCAATAACAACCGATAACACCCTGAGGATGACGCCGTGCGAACCTTTGACCTGATCCGCGATGCCGTATTGCCCGAGTTCCGCGAGCGTGTGGCGGAATACCTGATCGATTACGAAAGCGTGCTCGGCCTAGGCACCGCCGACGCGCAGACGGTCCAGGCCGTCGCCAATCAGTTGCGCGGCTATCTGCGCGGCCTCAACACCACCCGTGTGCTGGGTATGGCGGATTGGGAAGAACTCGATCGGCGCGTGGTGGATACCTGGCTGTAGGGCGATCCCCGCTGCACAACCAGGGCCGCGCTTATTCCATAAAGCAACCAACCAGCCACTTTTTAATCTTTTATTGCTATTAACCCGGCGTTTTACAATGCGTCCCGCCTGCACTCAACTGCCAAAAGGGATGTTCCATGCAAAAACGCCTGTTACTGGCCGCGCTGTTTCTTGCGGTCGCCGGCTGTGCCAGCCCTCCTGCCGTTTCCGTTCATACCCATGATCCCGCCAGTGCCACCCTGCAAGGCGACGCCACGCGTCCTGCGCAGGCGCAGTGGATCCGCACCGAGCTGTATTTCTCGGTGGGCACGCTGGAAGGCAAGGAAGGTGCCGTCAGCCCCGCGCGCTGGCGCGAATTTCTCGATCAGGAAGTGACGTCGCGGTTTCCCGACGGTTTCACGGTATTCGATGCATACGGCCAGTGGCGTGACCACGGGGCCCGGGAACCGGAGCGCCTGGCGACCAAAGTCATCGTGATCCTGCATGAAAACAGCGCGAAGAACATCGCCAACATCGAAGCGATTCGCCTGGCGTACAAGCGCATAACCGGCGACTTGTCCGTGCTGCGCCTGTCACAACCGGCGCAAGTCTCGTTCTAGTCGCGGCCTTGCTGCAGAGCTTGCCGAGGTGTCGACACCCGGCGGCTCAACCCGGCCAGCAACACGGCCCCGACCAGCAACACAGCGATCCCCACGAATGCACCCCACCCCACCGCCGTCACGCTGGAAACCAGCATGTACAGGCACAGGGAAAAAAACAGCAGCGGCAACCACGGATAAAACGGCACCCTGACCGGCCGTGGCACGTCCGGAAAACGCCGTCGCAGCACGATCAGCGCCAGGCTGCTCAGGCTCAGGAACAGCCAGTACACCGGTGTCAGGTACTCGACCATGGTGTTGAACCCGCTCTGGGTGAAACTGCCGAACAGCACCAGCAACAGCGCCACCGCGCCCTCGGCCAGCAAGGCTTTGCGCGGCACGCCGTGGCGGGCGTCCCATTCGCCGAAGCGTTGCAACTGCGGCACATCCCGCGCCGCTGCGTAGGTCGTACGGGCACCCACCAGCAGCGTCGAATTGATCGTGGCAATGGCGGCGATACCAACCATCAGCACAATCAGGGTGACGCCGGGCGCGCCGAATGCGCGGTTCAACAACTCCACTGCCGGCGCATTGCTCGCCGCCAGGCCAGCAAAACCCAGGCCGCGGACAAAGGCCCAGTTCAGCGCCAGATAAATCACCAGCAGCACGCTCAACGCGCCGAGCATGGCGATGAAGATGCCACGCCGCCCGTCACGCACTTCTGCCGACAACGTAGCCGCATCGCTCCAGCCACCGAAGGCCAGAAAGACGAAAATCATCGCCGCAGAAAAACCGGCGACGCCGCTGTCAGCGGCGGCCGGGACAAGCGCCGGCGCAGGCGCCTCAATGCCCTGCCAGGCCAGCCACACCCCGGCGCTGGCAATGCTCAGAAAGCCCAACGCCAGCAACCCGACCAGCAAGGTCTGGGTCATGAAACCAATGTGCTTGCCGGTCAGGTTGAGCAGCACCAGCGCCGCGATCACTGCGCCGGCAAACAGCCCCGAACCGAGTTGCCCCAGCGGCAGCACCGCGTCCACGTAATCGGCAAACATGAACGCCGACAACGCGATCCAGCCGGTGTGCATCACCGAAAAACGCGACCAGGCAAACAGAAAACCCATGCGCTCGCCATAGGCCGTTCGCAGGAAATGATAGTCGCCGCCCGGATGCGGAAACGCACTGGCCATCTCGGCAAAACACAGGGCCCCGGCCATCGATGCCAGTCCGCCAAGCACCCAGACCGCATAGAAATAGTCCTCACCGACATGCAGCGCCACGGTCGGCGCGGTCTTGAGAATATCGGTGGTGATCACCATGCCCAGCGTGATCAGCAACGCCTGCAGAACCGGCAGGTGGCGCCCGGGACCGTTGGTATGACTCATGAGGGTTCCCGCAAATGTTCCGCCGTCCGTGGCGGACCGGCTCAGAAGCCGTAGGTGGCGCTGGCGTAGTAGTAAGCGCCGTTGGTGCCGATCGGCGAGAGCACGTCGTACGGCAGGTTGCCGCCGTAGTTGATCGCCGAACCGGAGCGCTCCGGGTAGTTGTCGGTAAGGTTGTTGCCACCCAGCGCCACGCTGAATTTCGGGGTGAATTTGTAGGTCACCTCGGCATCCAGTTGCCACACCGCGCCGTAGGTCTGCTCCGGTTGCGAGTCACCGAAGTCGAACACCCGGGTGGTTTCGCCCTGGCGGGTCAAACGGCCGAGCAGCCCCCAATGTTCGCTGGCCCAGTTGGCGGAGACGATGAAGCGGTCCTTCGGCGCGGCGTCGGTCAGGGTGTTGGTTTCCTCGACCCCGACCAGCGCATCGTTGCCGATCCCCAGTGCCGTCAGCTGCGAGGGCGTGCCTTTGGTGCTGGTGACTTTGGTGTGGTTGTAGGTGTACGCGGTGGTCAGCGCCAATTGCCCGTCGTACAACGGCTGGTGGTAGTTGAGTACCAGTTCGGCGCCGTGGGTGCTGGTGTCGGCGGCGTTGGTGAAGAAATTGACGTCATGCACGCCGGCCACGCCGAAGTTGTCATTGATGTAGTTTTCCAGCGCATCGCTGCCGATGCGCTGCGACAGGGTGATGCGGTCCTTGACGTCGATGCGGAACACGTCCAGCGAAGCATCGAAGCGCTCGTTCAACTGAAAGGTCAGCCCGAGGCTGAAGTTCTTCGAGGTTTCCGGATCGAGTTTCTCGGCACCGAGGGCGCGGGCAATGGGGTCGTTGACCGAGAGCACGCGGATGTCGGTCAGCGTGCCGCCATCGCCGAAGTTGCTGGTGGTGTTCTGGAAACCGCTCTGGGCCAGCGACGGCGCCCGGAAGTTGTTCGACAGCGCCCCGCGCAGCGCCCATTGCTCGGTCAATTTGTAGCGACCGCTGAGCTTGCCGGTGAGCTTGCTGCCGGCGTCGTCGTAATGCTCCCAGCGGGTCGCCGCGTCAATGAAGAAGCGCTCGCTGAGATCGCCGGACAACTCGGCGTAGCTGGCGAAGACATTGCGATCCAGGTCCGACTCTTCGCTGGGGCGCAAGCCGTTGGCGCCATCGGCCCCGGAGCCGATGTAAGAGGCCTCGTCACCGGCGTAGGTCAGGTAGTTTTCGTAGCGATATTCGCCACCCAGCGCCAGGACGAAGGAACGCCCGCCCAGTCGCAATTCACGGCTGAAATCGAGGTTGCTGGTGGTCTGGCGCAACTCGTAGTCGCCGGTGTCGAATGTGCTCGGCGAGTCCTCGCCGAGGCTGACATTGAGGGTGCGCCGGGTCGAAGCCTCGAAGCGGTTGCGGCCATGGGTGACGCTGCTGTCGAAATCCCACTCGTCGCCAATCATGCCCTTGAAACCGGCGGTGGCGGAGACATCCTTGTTGTCGCCCAACGACTGCGGCAGGTAGCCATTGGGGTAGAACTGCGGCTGCTCGGACGGGTAGCGATAGAACTCGGCGCCGGTCGTGTGGCGCTGATTGTAGGTGCCGAAGCTGTAGGCCTTGCCGCCGGCCAGCGGCAGTTCGCTGTTGAACCACAGGTTGACGTCCCGCGCCAGGCCGTCGCCCATCACATAGTTGCGCTGCTCGGGGGTGTCGGCAAAACCGTCGAAGCCGGCGCGGTTGGTCGGGTTGCGATTCTTGTACTCGGTGCCGCCGCGAATGAAGCCGCCCTCCTCGCCGAGCCGCGTGCCGATCTTGGCGGTGGTCACATTGTTCTGGCCGTCGGTGGTGGTTCTGCCGATGGCGTCCTGATGGGTGTGAAAGGCGCCATACGAAGTGGACACTTCGCCGCCCTCGGGAGCGTCGTCGAGAATGATGTTGATCACCCCGGCAATCGCATCGGAGCCGTACTGCGCACCGGCGCCGTCGCGCAGCACTTCGATGCGCTTGATCGCACTGATCGGGATCGAGTTGAAATCCACCGGCGCCGTACCGCGACCGATTTTCGACGAGTCGTTGACCACCGCCGAGGTGTGCCGGCGCTTGCCGTTGACCAGCACCAGTACCTGATCCGGGCTCATGCCGCGCAACTGGGCCGCGCGCACGTGGTCGGCGCCACCGGAGTTGGACTGGCGCGGCATGCTGAACGACGGCAGCAGCGTCTGCAGAGCCTGGCCGAGTTCGCCGTCGGCGACGCCGGCGGACTTCAGGTCGGCGGCGGTCAACACATCCACCGGCACCGGCGAATCCAGTACGGTGCGCGCGGTACCGCGGGTGCCAGTGACCAGCACGGTGCCCAGGCGAGTGTCATCGTCAACGCGCGCGGACGTTTCTTCGGCTTGCGCAGGCAATTGCCAGATGGCGCCCAACACGGCGATGGCCAGTAAAGATCGAGAACGGTGATACATGCAACAGCTCCTTTATCGCAGCTGATACCCGGCCGTTACCGACAATAAGGCGTCGGCAATCAATGCTCGGCAATGTCTGCTTTAGTTGTGAATTTCGAATAGACGGCAACGGCTTAAAGTGTGTTTCAAAGTGCCAAGGCACTTGAGCGAAAGACCCCCAAAGTTAGTACAAACTCCCCTTAAGCCCCATGCTAGAGGAGCGCTACACACGTGCAAAAGAACCAATAACGCTTAGGTTATAGCCGACGACTGGCCTGTTGCCTGGGCAACAGCAGTGTTCACCACAGAACAGCTGAAACCAACTAACAGCAACTTTACAGACATACAAATACGCTCCAGACATTAACCTGAAGTTGCTCACTAGTTGCTGTACCAACAAAAGCCGAAAGCGCGTTAATCGAAGGCCTTGTCGCGCCAGGCATCTTGCGCAATATCCAGCGCCTCGCCGCTGAAACGCTGTTCGGCGAACGGATCGGCGTGCAGATGAAAGCCGTTGCGCTCCCAGAACCCCGGTTGTTCCTGATCGACGAATTCGAGCCCGCGCAGCCATTTCGCGCTCTTCCAGAAGTACCGCCCCGCCACCACCAGGCGCAATGGCCAGCCATGCGCGGCGGTCAGCGGCTGGCCGGCGTAATGGGTGGCCAGCAGGCTGTCCGGGTGCAGCAGATCACTGAGGCGCAGATTGGCCTGATAGTCATGATCGGCGTGGGCCATGACGAACGCTGAAGCCGGGCGGATCTCCAGGGCCTGCAGCAGATCCTGCAGATGCACCCCGCGCCACTGCGTGTCGAACTTCGACCAGCGTGTCACGCAATGGATGTCGCATTGCAGCTGGCGTTGCGGCAAGGCTTGCAGGTCGGCGTAACTCAGCTGCAGCGGCTTGTCGAGCGCACCGAACAGGCGCAGCGACCAGCTCGCCAGGTCATATTGCGGCACGGCGCCTTCGTGGAGGATCGGAAAGCGCTCGGTCAACACCTGGCCCGGCGGTAACCGCTGGCCGAACGCGGGGTCGGTTTGCGGCGCTCGGCTCTTGCGCAACCGTCTGGCCTTGTCGTGCATGGTCACTCCCGGGATTTACACAATGGCAAGCGCCACGCTGTCTGTCGGCGGCGTTGTCAGGCGAAAGGTTTTCAGTTGGCCACGGGAATCCACGGCGCCCGTGCGACATTGGCGCTGTCGCCGAATGCCGGCAGTTTCTGCCCCAGGTCGCGGACGTTTTTCACGTCCAGATCGAGCAACTGCTGGCGGGTGATCAGGGTCGGCGGCACCAACACGGTGTGACCCGGGTTTTCCCCGGCGATCAACATCGCCAGGCTGCGCACGCTGATCGCTCCGGCCACCTGCGGATTGACTGCCGCCGTCGCGGCCCAGGCGCTGTCCGGCTCCTTCATGATCTGGATGTCGGCCGTGGAAATGTCGGCGCTGTAGATCTTCACCTGGCGTCCCAGCCCGGCCTCGTCGACGGCGATTTTCGCGCCTTTGGCGAACTCGTCGAACGGCGCGAAGATCACGCTGATCCCGGGATTGGCGCGCAGCACCGCACTGGCCTGATCCGCCACCGAGTTGGCAATCGGCGGATTGAGCGTGCCGAACCGGGCCTTCTCGATGATCCCCGGGTTGCTGGCCTTGACCTGGCTCCAGATCTCGTCGCGGCGCTCCATCGGCGTGAAGCCACTGATGTACACGTAGCCGGCGTCGAAGCGATTGCCGTTGTCCTTGAGCGCCTGCTCCAGCGCCAGGCGCGCCAGGGCGTGGTGATCCTGCTCGACCTGGGTCACTTGCGGGTTGTTCAAGTCGACGTCGAAGGCAACTACTTTGATGCCTTTGGCGATGGCCCGGTCAATCGGCCCCTTGAGGGTTTCCGCCAGGCCCAGTTGCACGATGATGCCGTCGACGCCGAGGTCGGCTGCCTGATCGATCATCTCGCCCTGGCTTGCCGCCTGCTGCCGGGCATCGAACACCCGCAGGTTGGCGCCAAGCGCGGCGCTCTGTTGCTCCACGCCACGCAAATACGCTTCGGGGAAATCCCCGGAAAACAGGTAACCGACCAGGGCGATCTGCACCTGGCCCTTGTCGAACGGCGCCGGGGCACCGGCCAGCGCCTGGGCCTGAGCGCTGACGGCCAGCGCCGAGAGCAAGGCACCCGCGAGGCAATGACGTGCGAACTGCTTGATTGAACCGTGCATAGATCTTCCTTGCAGCAACAATGAACCGGCTCAACGCGCCCGATGCGCGAGGCCGAAGGTGAACATCAGGGCCAGCACCAGCACCAGTCCCTTGACGAAATCCTGCGCGTAGTACGGCGCGTTGAGCATGGTCAGACCGTTGAGCAGCGCGGCCACCAGCAACGCCCCGACCAGCGTGCCGAAGGCGTTCGGCTTCTTCGCCCCGAGCACGGCAAAACCGATCAGCGCAGCCCCCAGCGCATCCAGCACCAGACCGTTGCCGGAGCTGACATCGCCACGCCCCAGGCGCGCCGCCAGCAACAAACCGCCGAGCGAGGCCAGCAGCGCCGACAGCACGTAGGCGAGCAACTTGAAGCGCTGCACCGGCGCACCGGCCAGCCGCGCCGCCTGCTCGTTGCCGCCAATGGCATAGAACAAGCGGCCGATGCGTGTGCGCTCGAGGAACAACCACACCGCCAGCGCGACCACGGCCGTGATCAGCACCGGAATCGGCACGATATCGCCCAGGCGTCCGCGCCCCAGGGCCAGAAACGCCGCACTGAATGCGCCTTGCGCCTCCTCACCGTTGGGCAAGGTCATGCCCACTGCAATCGAACGTCCGCCCGTGGGAATAAGTTGCACACCGATCACCAGGAACATGCTGCCCAGCGTGGCGAGAATGTCCGGCACGCGCATCTTCACGATCAGCCAGCCATTGAGCAGCCCGACCAGCGCGCCACCGGCGAGGCTGATCAACACCGCCGGCACCGCGCCCCAGCCGAGCACCACCATCACGTAACTGGCGATCATCAGGCTCATGGCCGCCACCGCGCCGATCGACAGATCCAGCCCGCCGACGGCCATGGTCAGGGTCACGCCCAGCGCCAGCAGCGCGACAATCGACACCGACTGCAAAATGCTGAACAGATTGCCCACGCGCAGGAACGCCGGCTCCGCCGCGCTGAAAAACACCACGATCAACGCCAGCACCCAGAGCAATCCATATCGGATCAGCGCCTGAACCAGGCGCTCGGACCACGCCGGGGCGACAGACAACAACGAACTCGATTCAGGCACTCGCTCTACTCCTTGGCGTGGCATGCGGGGAAAGGTTGTCCAGCTCGCCGCCGGCCAGCGCGGCCACCAGGCTGGCGCGCTCCAGGCCGGCTCGCGGGTACTCGCCGATCACGGCGTGATCACGCACCAGCAGGATGCGGTCGGCGATCTCCAGGGCTTCGTCGACATCGGCACAAATCACCAGGGTGGCGCGGGCGCCGGCGCTGTCGCGCAGCAATTGGCCAATCTCGCGGCGGGCGCGCACATCAACGCCCTGGAACGGTTCGTCGAGGATCAGCAGCCGCCCTGCCCCGAGCAACCAGCGGCCGAGCACGACTTTCTGCTGGTTGCCGCCGGACAACGCGCTCATCGGCACATCGATGCCGGCCGTCTTGATGCCCAACGCCGCGACCTGCGCCGTGACCGCCGCCGCTTCGGCACGGTTACGGATAAAACCGCCACGGCTGAAGCGCTCGAGAAACGGCAAGGTCAGGGTGCGGCGCAGGGAGAAATCCGGTACCAGCGAGTGGCTGGCGCGGTCCTCGGCAGCGAAGAACACGCCGCGGCGAATCGCCTCTCGAGGCGAGCCCGGCAGCCCTTCGACACCGTCCAGTTGCACGTGGCCGGCCAGCGCCTTGCGCAGGCCGAACAGCACCTCGGCGATCTCGCTTTTGCCGGCACCGAGCAGTCCGCAGAGCACCACCACTTCGCCTTCGTGCAGGTTCAGATCGAACGCTTGCGTGCGCGGCAGGATTTTCAGCCCACGCGCATGCAGCACCTGACGTCCTGCGGCACGCGGTGTGTAGACATGTGCCGCCAGCGCCTGGCCGAGCATCGCCTGCAGCGCCTGGGGCAATTGCCGCGCGCTGAATTCGCCGGCCAGGCGGCCGTCGCGCAGGACAATGGCGCGGTCGGCCACGCGTTGCAGATCGGACAGTCGGTGCGAGATGTAGAGGATCGCCACGCCTCGGCTGCGCAGCGTATCGATCAAGCCGAACAGGCGCTGTGCCTCGGCATCCGACAGGGCCGCCGTCGGCTCGTCGAGAATCAGCAGGCGCGGCTGCAGGGCAAAGGCCCGGGCCAGCACCACCAGTTGCCGCTCGGCCTGGCCCAGGTGCTCAATCGGTTGCTCCAGCGGCAAGACCAGACCCAGCCCGGCCGCGATGCTCGCGGCGCGCTCCAGCAGACGTCTGCGATTGAGCCAGAAGTCCGCGTCGGGCTTGCACAACTCATCGAGCAGGAGGTTTTCCGCCACGCTCAAACCGGGCGCAATGCCCTCGTTGATCTGCTGATGCACCGCGACAATCCCGACCCGGCGCGCCGACAACGGCGAACTGAATTGCCGAGGCTGGCCGTCGATGTAAATCTCGCCGCCGTCGGCGCACTGGCTGCCGGCGAGGATCTTCACCAGCGTCGATTTGCCGGCACCGTTGGCACCGAGCAACGCCACCACTTCGGCGGGATGAATCTGCAGGCTGACGCGATCCAGTGCACGGTTCGAGCCGAAGGTCTTGCTCAGTTCACGCACCTGGATCAGCGGCGCGCGGGCCACGACGACACTCATAAAATTCCTTAACGTCGATGGGCCAGCGCACGCACCAGCCGGTCGCCCAGGCTCTGCACGCCCTGAACGAGGATGACCAGCACCACCACGGTGGCGACCATCACTTGATTGTTGAAGCGTTGATAGCCATAACGGATTGCCAGATCGCCGAGGCCGCCACCGCCGATGACACCGGCCATGGAAGAAAAACCGATCAGCATCACCAGCGTCAGGGTGATCCCGGCCAGCAACGCCGGCAGCGCTTCGGGCAGCAGCACTTTGAAAATCACATGACGCAGATCGCCGCCCATGGCGAGGATGGCTTCGATCCGGCCCTGGTCGACTTCGTCCAGGGCGTTCTCGACGATCCGCGCAAAAAACGGAAACGCGCCAATGGTGATCGGCACCACGGCCGCCGTGCTGCCGAGGGTGGTGCCCACTACCAGGCGCGTCAGCGGAATCAATGCAATCAGCATCACCACAAAGGGCAGTGAGCGCCCCAGATTGACCAGCGCACCCAGCGCGGCATTGAGGCGTGGCATCGGCCACAGTCCGTCGCGACGGCTGACGAACAGCAATACGCCGAGCGGCAAGCCGATCAGCAGCGTGAACAGCCCGGCGAGCAGCACCATGTACAGGGTTTCGCCAGTGGCGTTGAGCAGCAGTTGCAGGATTTCATTCCAGTCGATCGCGCGGTTCATGACTGGGCCGCCCGTACGCCGTATTGCCTGAGGAAACTCAGCCCGGGGATGTCGTGGCCCAGCGGTAGCCCGCAGGTAGGACGCAGGGACATGCCCAGCGGCGATTGCGCATCGGCGAGCAGGCGCGGCACCGGGCCGGCTTCGACCAGACGTCCGTCAGCCATGAACGCCGCGTGATCGCAGATCGACTTGACCACGTCCAGTTCGTGGGTGATCAACACAATGGTCACGCCCAACTGCCGGTTGATGTCGCGCAGCAGTTCCAGGATCGACGCGGTGGTTTGCGGGTCCAGCGCGCTGGTGGCTTCGTCCGACAGCAGATACGCCGGCTCGGCGGCCAGGGCGCGGGCAATGCCGACGCGCTGTTTCTGCCCACCGGACAACTGCGACGGAAAGGCTTGTGCCTTGTCGCTCAAACCGACCAGTTCGAGCAGTTCACGCACCCGCACGTGGCGCCAGGGTTTGCCGACGTTGGCAATCTCCAGCGGCACGGCGATGTTGTCGAACACAGTGCGTGAATGCAGCAGGTTGAAGCCCTGGAAAATCATGCCGATGCGTTGGCGCTGACGGCGCAGGTCGCTGGGCGACAGGGTCAGCAGGTCGACGCCGTCGAGCAGGATTCGCCCGCTGTCGGGGCGTTCGAGCAGATTGAGACAACGCAACAGGGTCGACTTGCCCGCCCCGCTCCGCCCGAGAATGCCGTAGACCGCGCCGTCGGGAATACTCAGCGACACCTGATCCAGCGCAGGCGCGGGCGCCGATGGGTAAGTCTTGCTCAACTGCTCGACGACGATCATGGCTTGGCATCCCCCACCGGGATCACCGAACCCTGGAAGTGATCGCTGATGTACTTCGCCACTTGCGGCGAGGTCAGGTCCTTGGCCAGCTGCGCGATGCGCGGATCGTTCTGCAGTTTCGGCGTGGTCACCAGAATGTTGGCGTATGGATTGTGCTCGGCCTTTTCCAGGCCCAGCGCATCCTTCGCGGGTACCAGTCCGGCTTCCAGTGCGTAGTTGCCGTTGATCACCGCCAGGTCGACATCGTCCAGCGCCCGCGGGATCTGCGGTGATTCGATTTCGAGAATTTTCAGCTGTTTCGGGTTCTCGGCGATGTCCTTGGGCGTGGCCTGATCGGCCGCCGGGTCCTTGAAGCCGGGCTTGAGCCGGATCAGCCCGTTGTCCTGCAACAGGTACAGCGCGCGGCTCAGGTTGGTGACGTTGTTGGGCACCGCGACAGTGCCTTTTTCCGGCACCGCGGCGAAGCTTTTGTGCCGGCGCGAATAGATGCCCAAGGGTTCGATATGCACCGTGGCGGCCACCGCCAGTGGCTGTCCCAGCGCCTGTTCCTGGGACTTGAGGTACGGCAGATGCTGGAAGTAATTGGCGTCGACATCACCATGCACCAGCAGCTCGTTGGAGTTCACGCCGTTGGGAATCTCGATGACCTTGAGCTTGAGTTGCGGATCGATGGTCTGGATGTACGCGAGAATCTGCGCATGGGGCACCGGGTCGGCAGCCACTCGCAACGGTTCCAGTGCCCGGGCCTGGAAAGCGCTCGACAGCGCGCCGAACACAGCCAGGGTCAATGCGGTTTTCTTGAGCATGATGTGCTTCCTTGATCGAGTGGCGGATCAGGCGCCGAGCGCCTGGCGAGTCGGGTTCTGCGGGGTGAGTGCATCGGCGTAGAAGCGCCGGGCGACGTCGGGATGCGAACGCAGGCGGCCCTTGAGGTAGTTCCAGCCCACGTCGCGCAACAGCGGATTGAGCGGATCGCTGGCCGGACCACGCGCTTCGCGCAGCAGCGCGGTCGGCAGCGGATACAGCGGCACCACCGCATCCAGTTGCGCACCGAGGAAGAACGCGATGGACAGGCGCTCGCTGCCCTGCGGTGGCGACTGCACACGGTGCACCGTGGCGCGCAGGTAACCGTTGGTGGCCAGCTCCAGCAATTCGCCGATGTTCACCACCAAAGTGTTCTCCCGTGGCAGCGCATCGATCCAGCGCCCCTCTTCGATCTCCACTTGCAGACCGGCCTGGTCGTCCTGCAGGAGGAAACTGAGGAAGCCGGAATCCTTGTGCGCACCGACGCCCTGCTGGCTCGCCGTGGAGGCCTGGCCGGGGTAGCGCATCAGCTTGATGTGTTCGTTGGGTTTATCGCCGTAGAGGCGGTCGAAAGCACCCGCTGGCAGCGACAACGCTTCGGCGAAGGCGCGCAACAGGCGCAGGGACATGGCGGTCATCGCTCGCTGCCAGTCGAGCAACAGCGGCTTGAGTTGCGGCAGTGCCTGCGGCCATTGGTTGGGCCCTTGCAGGCGCGCCCACAAGGGGCTGTCCGCCTGCAACGGCAGCGGCTCGCGCTCGGCGCCGAGGTCGAACTGCTCGCGCTGGTCGGGTTGGCCACGGGTGATTTCGGAAGCGGCGCGGTTGTAACCTCGGAAATGCGCCGAGTTGATCATGCTGACCGCGACTTTCTCGCTGTCCGGCAAGGCAAAGAACTGCCGGGCGTGATCCTGCACCTGTTGCAACAGACCGGCATCGATGCCGTGCCCGCTCAGGTAGAAAAAGCCGACGTCACGCGCGGCGTGGCGCAGATCCTCGAGGAACGCCTGGCGTTGTGCCGCCGAGCCGTCCAGCCAGGAAAGGTCCAGGGTCGGTAAGGTGCTGATGTCCAAGGTGTGCGGCATGATTCACTCCCGTGTGAATCAAACCTGAAGAACCCTGTGATCGATTCAGCGCGTGCCGTCATGGCAATCGGGAGGTCTATCGGTTTGATGCTTTGATTCGTCGATGAGCCAAAACTAAACGATATATAAAACCGCGAACAAATATCTTTTTTGCATTAGCTTAGCGCTGTAAGGCTGGCGCTCATGGCGTCCGCCGCCGGGTTGCCGCGCAAAAAAAACGCTCGCAGTTACGCGAGCGTTTTTCCCATTGCACAAACCGCTAGGCGACTATTACAGCCCGACGGACTTCAGTCCTTGGCGCATGCCTTCATCCGCCTGCTGGCACCATTGCTTGAGGCCCAGCGACGAGGTTTGCTCGAGGTTCAGGTAGTCGCCGTTCTGCAGCGCTTCGCCCTTGCGGCCATGCGCTTCGCTCTTGTCACCGTCACTCTGGTCCATGCCGCCAGGTATCCCGGCCACGTATGCCACCATCTTCTTGGCGTTTTCTGCGCTATCGGCCTTGAGAAAGCCCTTGTCGATGCAGTGATTGATCAGTCCGGACATGTTGCGGCCCATGTCGTACATCTGCTTTTTCATGACAGCAGGATCCGGATCATCGGCGTGAGCCAGATTGACGGTGCCGAGGGCGGCGGTGAGTGCGAGGAGTACGGCGGTGGGTTTCATGTTTAATCCTTTAAAGGGCCGCTGGAGGTGGCGGGTGCCGTCTGCGTAATCAAAAGCCGTGCCAGCCATCAAATCGCCACAACCGGGCAAGGCCTGCGCCTGCAAACGCGGTTTTTCAGGGCGCCCGGACGCGTGCATCGGCACACCAGTGCGCAAGAAGTTGCGCACTGGTGTGCAACTTCTTGCGCACTTGGCCACAGGCCTTGTTTTACTTGAGGAGTAAGGGTTTCAACGAGCAAAGATGCACAGCCAGTGCGCAAAAAGTTGCGCACTGCTCACCAGGCCGAACCCTGACGCTCAACCACCCGGCGCGTTGCACCGCGAAGGGCGACATTGTCGACCACGCAGCTACTGTCGCTGCGGTTGCCAGTGCGCATACCTGGGCAGCCCTTCGCCCTCCAGCCACGCCACATCGTGCTCGGTCCAGATGTGGTATTCCGGGCGCGCGGCGGGATCCTCGTCCAGCGTCGCCACTCGCACGATCATTGCCGGGGCGCCGTCGCGCTCGGCAGCGAGGTGCGACCCGCAGCGACAACAGAAGTGTCGGCGCTTGCCCGGTGACGACTCGAAAGCGCTCAAGGCATCCAGGCCTCGGGTCCAGCGAAAATGCGCTTTCAGCACACCCGCCGTGGCGACATACGCGGCCGCGTGAGTCTTGCGACAGGTCGCGCAATGACAATGACTGATGGGCATATCAATGCTGTCGATCTCGTACCCGACAGCCCCGCAAGCACAGCTTCCTTTCATGGGTGCCTCTGCTGGTGACCTGAAAAATGATGGCGTGGCTCGTTCCACGCGCGCCCGGACTTTACCAGACCGCGATGTGCGAATCCGCCCGCGGCTCCGTGCCGCCACACAGCACACCGCTGACCGGGTCACGCAGGATGATCTGCCCCCTGCCGTAGTCCGTCAGGTCGCTGGCGATCTGCACAGCGTGCCCGCGCCGGGCCAGGGCATTGGCCAGATCCCGCGAGGCCCCGTGCTCGATACCGACCTGCATGCCGCCCAGCCACTGCCAGCGCGGCGCATCCAGCGCCGATTGCGGATTGAGGCCGAAATCCACCAGGTTCATGACCATCTGCACATGGCCCTGCGGCTGCATGTAGCCGCCCATCACGCCGAAGGGGCCGAGTGCCTGACCATTGCGGGTAAGGAACCCGGGGATGATCGTGTGGAAGGTCTTCTTGCCGGGTGCCAGGCAGTTGGCGTGCGCCGAGTCGAGGCTGAATTCCTGTCCGCGGTTCTGCAGGGCGATGCCGCTGTCAGGCAGCACCACCCCCGAACCGAAGCCGTGGTAGTTGCTCTGGATGAACGAAACCATATTGCCTTGCGCGTCGGCCGTTGCCAGGTACACGGTGCCACTGGCATGCGGATCGCCGGGCTGCGGTGGCTGCGCCTGCTCGCCGATCTGCCCACGGCGCCGGGCGCTGTAGTCATCGCTCAACAGGTCGGCGACCGCCACCCGCATGTGCAGCGGATCGGTGATGTAGTGCAGACCGTCGCTGTAGGCCAGCTTCATCGCCTCCAGCTGTCGATGCCAGGTCTGCTGGCTGTCACGCTGATCAAAGTCGAAACCTTCGAGAATCTTCAGCGCCATCAACGCCACCAGGCCCTGCCCGCTCGGCGGGATTTCCCAGACGTCCACGCCACGGTAGTTGACGTGAATCGGCTCGACCCATTGCGCGCGGTAATCCTGCAGATCGCTGGCGCGCAGATAGCCGCCGGTCGCCCGCGAATGCGCATCCAGACGCTGCGCCAAAGCGCCGCGATACAAGCTCTCACAACGGCTCGCCGCCAACGCCTCCAGCGTGCGCGCCTGCGCCGGATTACGGAACAGCTCGCCGGCCCTGGGCGCTCGGCCGTCAATCAGGAAGGTGTCGAACCAGGCATCGAGCACCGCATCGCGATGGGGACTGAACTCCTCCAGTGCCTTCTGCCACTGCTGGGCAACCACGGGCGACAGTGGAAAACCGTCGCGCGCCAGGCTGATGGCCGGTTGCAGCAAATCAGCGAACGGCAGCACGCCGAAACGCCGCGAAAGCTCGGCCCAGGCCGATGGACAACCGGGCACCGTTACCGGTGTCCAGCCGTACAACGGCATGTGCGCATGGCCGGCGGCCTTGACCGCTTCGATACTCAGCGCTGCCGGCGCGTGGCCGTTGGCACTGAGCCCGTGCAACTGATCCTTGACCCACACCAGGGCGAACGCGTCGCCGCCCAGGCCGCAGCCCGTGGGCTCGACCACGGTCAATGCCGCGGCCGTGGCGATCGCGGCGTCAATCGCATTGCCGCCCTTGTGCATCATCTCGATGCCGGCCTGCGCGGCCAGGGGCTGGGACGCCGCCACCATGCCGCGACGGGCGAACACGCTTTGGCGCTGTGACGGATAGGGATACTCGTGAGCAGAGAATTTCAACATGGCAAGGGCTCTTGAAAACGCGCATTCATGAAGTCCGCTTTCACAGCACGCGGCTGAGAAAGGCCTGGGTACGAGGATGGCTGGGGTGACTGAAAATCTGTTCCGGCGGGCCCTGTTCGATCAGCTCCCCCTGATCGAGCACCACCACGCGGTCGGCGACTTCGCGGGCAAAACCCATCTCGTGAGTGACCACCACCATGGTCATGCCGTCCTCGGCCAGCTCCTGCATCACCTGCAGGACCTCGCCGACGGTTTCCGGGTCGAGTGCCGACGTGGGTTCGTCGAACAGCATCGCCTGAGGCTTCATGGCCAGCGCCCGGGCAATCGCCACACGCTGCTGCTGGCCACCGGAAAGCATCGACGGATAGTGGTTGGCCTTGTCCGCCAGCCCGACACGTTTGAGCAGCGCCTGCGCCTGCTCCATGGCGGCCTTGCGTGGCACACCGAGGACCTGAATCGGCGCTTCGATGATGTTTTCCAGCGCCGTCATGTGCGGGAACAGATTGAAGCGCTGGAACACCATGCCGATGTCCCGGCGCTGCCGGGCAATGTTGCGTTCCGAATCGCGCACCAGACTGCCGTCGGCCCTGGCGCGGTAGCCCATGGGCTGGCCATTGACGCGGATCTGCCCGGCCTGAATGTCTTCCAGCAGATTGATACAGCGGATGAACGTGGTCTTGCCGGAACCCGAGGCACCGATCAGCACCACCACCTCGCCTCGGCGCACCTGCAGGGAGATCCCCTTGAGAATCTGCAGGTCGCCGAAGGACTTGTGAATGTTCAGCGCCTCGATGATCAGCTCGTCACTTTGCTGCGCCATGATTAACGTCCCCTCAACAGTTTCAGCGTGTGCCGTCCGAACATCCGGCTGGAGGCCGGTGGCGGCGACGAGGGTCGATCCGACTGGCCGAAGCGCTGCTCGAGCCAGCGCTGGAAGAAGCCCCACAGTGTCGTGAGCA
This sequence comes from Pseudomonas sp. efr-133-TYG-5, assembly GCF_030209175.1. GTDB lineage: Bacteria > Pseudomonadota > Gammaproteobacteria > Pseudomonadales > Pseudomonadaceae > Aquipseudomonas. The sequence goes on from NZ_JARVSM010000001.1 coordinate 870,109, forward strand.
AGAGAAAATAGATCGCCACCACCAGGTACAACTCGAAGACCCGGAAGGTTGCCGACGTGACCATCTGCGTGCTGAGCAGCAACTCCTGCACACCGATCACACTGACCAGCGTCGTATTCTTCAGCATCACATTGAACTCGTTGCCCAGCGGCGGCACGATGACCCGAAACGCTTGCGGCAGGACGATCCGCCGCATCAGCTTGGCGAAGGTCATGCCCAGGGAGCGCCCGGCCTCGTACTGGCCCTTGTCCACGGCACCGATACCGGCGCGAATGATTTCGGCCATGTACGCGCCTTCGTTGAGGCCCAGGGCAATGATCGCGGCCTGGATGTTGCCGGGGATCACCAGGCCGAACAGCTCGATGTCTTCGAAGCGGAAAATCCCGCCCGCGGCCAGCGCCGTGTAGAGAAAGACGATCTGCACCAGCAACGGCGTGCCGCGCATCAGCCACACGTAAAAACGCACCGGCAGATGCAGCAGCGGGTTCTTCGACAAGCGCAGCAGCGCGGCGGCCAGCCCCAGCACGCAGCCCAGCACCATCGCCAGTACACTGATCAGGCACGTCAGCCAGAGCCCGGTGAGGTACACGCCGCTGGGTTGCAACAGGTACTGCCAGAACACATCCCAATTGAAGTTCATCAACGTCTACCTCAATCGAGTGTGTCGCTGGAAACGTGCCATTGACTCAAAAGCTGTTTGTAGCTGCCGTCGCTGCGCATGTCGGTGATGATCTGCTGCACCGCGGCGCTCAGTTGTGGATCGTCCTTGCGGATGCCCAGGCCGGTGAGGATGCGGCTGAAGGCCGGCACCCCTTCCTCGAACAGGTCCGGGGCCATCGCGGCGTAGTAACCGGCGGTTTCCACCGTGGTGCCGTAGGCGTCGACCTGACTGATGCGCAAGGCCTGGAACGCGTCGGTGTCGGTGTTGTAGACCACCAGTTTCATCGGCGGCTTGCCGGCCTTGGCCAGGCTTTCATTCTCGCTATCGAGCAGGGTCTTGATGGTCGAACCGTTGAGCACCGCGATCTTGTGCCCGCTGAGGTCCGCCAGGGTCTTGAGCGCCTTCGGATTGCCCTTGGGCACCACCACCGCCTGACTGGAATACATGTAGTTGACGATGTCGATCACCTCGCGGCGCTCGGGCTTGTCGAACAACTGGTCGACGATCATGTCGCACTGTTTGGCCAGCAACGCCGGAAGCAATCCGGAAAACGGAATCACCCGCCACTCAACCTTCTTGTCGCCCAGACGCCGGGCGATTTCCACGCCGAGGTCAACAGTCAGGCCCTTGGGCTTCTGCGCTTCATCGAAGGACACCAGCGGCGGCGAATCCATGCCCGAGCAATAGGTGAGTTTGTCGACCTTGAGCAAACGCTCCGGCACCACGGGAGCGGCAACCGCCCACTGCGTACAGAGGCCGAGGGAAATTGCAGCGAGTAACAGGCGAGACGTATGCATGACCAGACACTCCAGTTCGGTTAGTAACGGGGCAGTACTCAAAGTCAAAACATCGGCGGGCTCGCGGCCCGCTCTGGGATTATTTTTCCGATTGCAGAAACCGGATCAGTTCGGGGACCGTGCCCTCGATGTGCTCGCGCACCACGGCTTCGGCCCTGGCGGCATCGCCGGCGCGAATCGCCTCGAGGATCACCACGTGTTCTTCGCGCGCGCTCAACGGTTTTTCCACGTGTTGCAGCCAGAGCCGCATCGGCGCTTCGATCAGCGCGTAGAGCGCGCTGATCTGCTTCACCAGACGCGGGCGGCCGCTGAGGCTGCACAGGTATTCATGGAATTTGCGATGTCGGCTGACCCACGCGGCGCTCTCGTCGCGGTAGTCATCCATTTCATCGAGCAGGCGCTCCAGCGCCGTCAACTGGCGTTCGCTGATCTTCGCCACGGCAATGCGAATGGCCAGGCCCTCGAGGGCGCTGCGCATCTCGAACACCTCGTGCATTTGTTCGACATCCAGCCCGCTGACAATCGCGCCGCGGTTCGGTCGCAACGTCACCAGGCCCTGCGCGTCGAGCCGGCGAAAGGCTTCGCGCACGGGCATCCGGCTCATGCCGATTTCACTGGCAATGTCCTCGGCGATCAGCCGGTCGCCCTTGCGGTAACGACCGCCGCAGATGCCTTCGAGAAGAAAGTTGTAAGCCTCCTCTTCGGCGGTCAGCGGTTGGCGTGGGTCATAGGCGGGAGCGAATTGCATGGCGGTACCTTTTGTATTTTTGTATCCAATTATCCACGGATACAAAAAAGCACAATGCGTGCCAAAGGTTGTCGCCAGGGGGCAAGCACTTGATTCGCCTGATTTAACGCGCAATAGCGGGCGGCCTTCCTGCCGAGGGCGTGCTACCTATTGGCTCATTGCGAGCCCGAAAAGGTGCAGAACGGTAGCCGGGTAACACTCGCATTGGATGGCGTCTGCGTGGCCGCGCACATTGACCGGCGCGGCTCACGGTTAGATCACAACGCCCGCGCCCAGGTCTGGCTCACCAGGTCCTTGCCGAAGCTGTGCACCGGGGTTTCTTCCACCAGCTCGAAGCCGGCCTTCTGATAGATCTTGCGCGCGGCGCTGAGGTTGCTGGTCGTCCATAGCGTCATTCTGCTGTAGCCGACCTGGCGCGCGAACCGCAGGCATTCCTCGACCAGGCGACTGCCGATGCCCAGTCCCCGGGCGCTGGCGTCGACGTAGAGCATGCGTAGCTTGGCGGTGGTTTCGTCGAGCCTGACGATGAACACCGAGCCGATCACCTTGCCGTCCTTTTCGGCGATCCAGCAGCGTTCGGCGCTCGGGTCGAACTCGCGCAGGTACTGAGCGATGACCTCGGCCACCAACGCTTCGAATTCTCCGTTCCAGCCGTACTCGCGCGCGTAGAGCGACGCCTGCTGTTGCATGACGGTGCCCATGTCGCCGGGTTGCGGATCGCGCAGGATGTACGTGGTGTCGCGCGCGCCACCCAACAACGTCTGAATCGTCGTCATGGCATCGATCAGTTGCCGCTGCTGTGGCTCGCAAAGGCGTTCGAGCATGGCCACGACCTGTTCGCGGGAGGCCTGCTCCAGCGGGGCGAGGATCGCGCGGCCGAGATCGCTGAGGTGCAAGCGGACAGCGCGGGCATCGCTGGTGCAGCGGACTTTCTGGATCAGCCCTTTGTTCTCGAACCGGCTGATGATCCGGCTCATGTAACCGGCGTCCAGACTGAGCAGCTGGCGCAGATCGGCGCTGGTCAGGTCACCGCGCGAAGCCAGTTCATAGAGAATGCGCAGTTCGGTCAGCGAATAGTCGCTGTGCAGCAGGTGCTCCTGCAGCACGCCGATCTGGTGGGTGTAGAAACGATTGAAGCCGCGAACGATGTCGGCTTGCGCGAAGAGAGGATGACTGGACATGACACGCGCTCGATAGTTGCTCAAGGCAACTATATAATTGCCTAAGGCAATCATGTCAATTTTTTACTCCACTACTTGCACTTGGCCAATACCACCTGACAGGTGGCTGGCGTGCCGCCGGAACGCCCGGCGTAGCGGATGCAATTGGTCATCGACTTCTGCCGCGCCATGTTCAGGCTGGAGCCCCACGCCAGACCACCCTCGCCCACCGTCGGCAGCGCCTTGGCGTAACAGGCGTCGCCGATGTCGGACGCCGAAGCGTGTTTCCTGGCGGAACAGCCTGCGCTCAGTACCAGGCTGAATACCGTCAGGGTGGCCAGGCCCCACAGTGAGCATCGGCGCATGTTGGTTGCGATCATTGCGATTCACCTGGCGCTGGAGGGGGCGTTGTTCAGTCTAGACCCTGCGCCGGGCAACCCGCTCACGGTTGACGACCGAGATGATCGGGCGGCTGGTGTCGCCGAGCGTGACACCGCCGGCCCGCGTCCTGCCGACACTGCGGCCGTATCGCCTGGAGCGTTTCTGAAACAATGCCTTGAGCGCGGCGCGATCTGCTTTATAAGGTGCTGCGGTAAATGACCGTTAAACAGGATGAACCGGTGATGGCAGGACAACCGATGCTTATCGTCTTCAATGGCAATGCACAGCATTCAGTCGGCAGCAGTGGCCATTCGACCAAGGAGTGCACATGAAACGCTATTTGACCTTGTTGCTACTGGGCGCCACGGGCCTCGCCCAGGCTGCGCCCACTTGCTCGGCTGCCTGGTACGAATCGATCGAGCAGCAACTGACCACGGCCGATACTCAAGGGCATGGGCCGGATCTGGGCTCTGACGAATGGAAATCGGTGATCGAGTTCAAGTTGGGCGTTCGCGACAAGGCCGAGGTCCCGCAACGCAACTCCGAGCAGTGGTGCCAGTACATCAAGCAAAAAGTGGACGCGATCAACTCCAAGAGGCGCTGATTGCGCTTGCGACTGACCCGCATGCCGGCGCCATGCATTTTCCCGCCTTCAAAACGACAAAAGCCTGCTGTGCACCAGCAGGCTTTTGTCGATCAGCATCGTGTCACTTGTGCTGGGCTGTCAGCGCCGAGTAACTGTTCATCAGGTTGCGATAGTTGGGAATGCGCTGCGACAGCAGGTTACCCAGGCCTTCGATGTCGTTGCGCCAGTCGCGGTGCAGCTCACAGGCCACCGAGAACCAGTTCATCATCTGTGCGCCGGCCTGGGTCATGCGGTTCCAGGCCGCCTGTTGCACGGTGGTGTTGAAGGTGCCGGAGGCATCGGTGACCACGAACACATCGAAGCCTTCAGCCAGCGCCGACAATGTCGGGAACGCGACGCAGACATCCGTCACTACGCCAGCGATGATGATCTGCTTGCGCCCGGTGGCCTTGATCGCCTTGACGAAGTCTTCGTTGTCCCAGGCGTTGATCTGGCCTGGGCGGGCGATGTAAGGCGCGTCCGGGAACATCTCCTTGAGCTCTGGCACCAGCGGGCCGTTCGGGCCTTGCTCGAAACTGGTGGTGAGGATGGTCGGCAGGTTGAAGAATTTGGCCAGGTCAGCCAGGGCCAGCACGTTGTTCTTGAACTCGTTCGGCGAGAAGTCCTGAACCAGCGAAATCAGGCCGGTCTGGTGGTCGACCAGGAGGACTACGGCGTCGTCTTTGTTCAGGCGGTTGTAGGTTGCAGTGCTCATGTTTGAATCCCTTTTCTTGGTTGTGGTGGTTGGCTTGCGTTGAACATGGGCACAGATTACTGACGCCGCGCAGCTCGATAAATCGCCTGAAAAGCGTTTAACCGTCAACCCAGACAGGACAATCAACACCTCCACGGAGTTGAAGGCCAATCCGTCCCGACCTCCCCGGCGATCCTTGTCATAATGTTGCGCAGCAGTGCGCCTGCAACACACCCAAGGAGATGTAGATGCTCGGACGCCAGTCGCCAGCGCCGAACCCGGACACGCTCACCCCGCCCGCTTCCATCAAATCTGTGCGCGCCGGGTCGACGTTGCGCCTGACAGTCAGTTTCATGCTGGTGGTGGTCGTGGCCTTTCTGGCGGTCGAGAGCTGGCGCACGTGGCGTGACTACCGCGCGGCATTCGCCTCTGCGCGTGACTCGGTGACCAACCTGACTCGCGCCACCGCGCAGCATGCCGAAGACACCATTCGCCAGATGGACGTGCTGACCGCCGCGCTGGCTGAGCGAGTCGAAGGTGATGGCTTGCAGAACATCGACGTGCCGCGCATCCACAGCCTGCTGGTGCAGCAATCGAAGATCATGCCGCAACTGCACGGCTTGTTTATCTACGGCGCCGACGGCCAGTGGATCGTCACCGACAAGGAGGTGACGCCGGAGACGGCCAACAACGCCGACCGCGATTATTTCCAGTATCACCGCACCCACGAGGATCGCCATGTGCGCATCGGTGATGTGGTGCAAAGCCGCTCCACCCACGACTTGATCATTCCTGTCTCGCGGCGCCTGAACAACCCCGACGGCTCGTTCGCCGGCGTGCTGCTGGGTACGGTCAAGGTCAGCTATTTCGTCGATTACTACGGCGATTTCCGCATCGATGACAAAGGCGCGCTGGTGCTCGCCCGGCGTGACGGCACGATCCTTGTGCGGCGACCGTTCATTGCTTCAGTGATTGGCAAAAGCCTGGCCGGCAGCGAGATTTTCAAGACTTACCTGCCCACGTCCAACGAAGGCATCGCGCAAGTCAAAGCGGTGGTCGACGACACCGAGCGGCTGTACGGCTATCGCGCGTTGACCACCTATCCACTGGTGGTCGAGGCCGGCCTATCCCGCGAGTCGATCATCGCGCCGTGGCAACAGGACCTGTTGAAAAACGGCCTGGTGCTGGTGTTCCTGATCCTCGTGCTGAGCGGTTTCGGCCTCGTTGTCCTGCAGCAGTTGCGCCAGCGTATCGCCATGGAACGCGAGATCCGCGAGGCGCATCAGACCCTGCGCGACATGGCGCTGACCGACAGCCTCACCGGCCTGGGCAATCGCCGGCGCCTGGACAACGCCCTGGAAGATCAGCTGCGTCTGGCCCGGCGCCAGGGCTGCGCGCTGTCGCTGATCATGCTCGATGTCGATTACTTCAAACGCTACAACGATCAGTACGGGCATGCCGCCGGTGACGATTGCCTGAGCGTGGTCGGGCAGACGCTGCAACAAGCGGTGAAACGCCCTGGCGATTTGGCCGTGCGCTACGGGGGCGAAGAATTTACCGTGCTGCTGCCCAATACCGACCGCGCGGGAGCGATTCAGGTTGGCGAAGCGATCCTGCAGGCCATCCGCGCGCTGAAACTGCAACATGCCGGGCATCCGCTGGGGTATGTCACCGCCAGCGCGGGGATTGCGACTCGACATCCGGTCGATGAGCAGGTGAGCGCTGCGACGCTGTTGAAGTCGGCGGATGCCTGCCTCTATCAGGCCAAACAGCAAGGCCGCAACCGCTGGTGCGCGGAGGATACATCCGCGCCGTCAGACCCGTGAGCACCGGCATGACGCCCAAGTGGTCGTCCGAACCTATTGAAGGAAGCGCAATGCTCAAATCACGTTACGCCAAGGGTCAGGGCACAGCCCCGGTGCATCTGGCGGCAATCGATGCCGGGGCTGATGGCGCGGGCTCGCTGCTGTTCAGCGAGCCACTCGCCGTGCACCGTCGCGTGCCGTTCGCAACGCAGGCCGAGCTGCTGCGGTTGCTCGCCAGGCTGCTGCGTGAACGCGTGCCGTTGGCCGTGGGCGGCATGTGTCCGGGGCCCGCTGACGCAGTGGCGCTGCTGATTGCTGGCAACCAACTGGCTGGCCCGTTCATCGAGTTGTCCTGGTCGGGACCGCAGCAATGGACCGTGCGTGAAATCCCGGACACCGCCACCACCGAATGGGCGGCGGTAGCTGACGCCGCCACAATCGCCGCCATGGCATTCGACCCGGGTTCGCTGCAACGCTCAGCCTGACTCGACCAGGCGTTGGCGCGTCCGGCGCTTGAGCGCTAGTCGTGGAAGTCGGCTACCACTGTTCGGCTGCCGACAAAAAAGCTGTCGGCCACCAGGCGCAAGGGTTGCAGGTCCAGATCGCGGGCGTTGGCGCAGATCAGTTGTTGAAAATGCCGGTACACCGCCGCGTACTCGCCCTCCTCCGATACGGGCTGGCGCACGCCGTCGATGCTCAACAGCGCCCCACCGTTGTCCAGGCGCAGCGTGCCTTCGGCGCAACGGATCTCGATGCTCCACAGTTCGTCGTGGCCGTGATCGAAATCGAATTCGGCGCGGACCTCGAGCTGACGCGCATCCGCCATGTTGATCGAAGCGGCAATCGGCGATTGGCAATTGCCTGGCACGCGCAGTTCAGCCGACTCGACAAACAGCGGCAACGGCAACAGGTGAGTGGCAATCGACAACGCGTTGATGCCCGGATCGAAGACCCCGAGGCCGCCGGGTTGCCAGATCCACGCCTGGCCCGGGTGCCACTTGCGCACATCTTCCTTCCAGTCGATCTGCACGCGTTGCAGGGTGCGCGTGGCGAGCCAGTCACGGGCGGCCTCGATACCGGGTGCGTAGCGCGAATGCCAGGCGAACAGCGCACTGACGCCCTGTTGCTCGGCCTGACTCGCCAACGCCATCGCTTCACCGAGGGTGGCGCAGGGCGGTTTTTCCACCAGCACGTGTTTGCCGGCAGCCAGCGCCTCCTGCACCAGGGCGAAGCGTCCTTGCGGCGGCGTGCAAAAGGCAAGCGCATCGACCTGCAGGCCGCTGGCAAGCAACGCGCTCAGCGACTTGAAGTTCTCCACCCCGGCGCAGGGCTGCCCTTGCGTGGCGACAGCCACCAGTTCGAACGCTGGATTGGCGTGGATAGCGGGAACGTGTTGATCCTGGGCAATCTTGCCGTAGCCCACCAGACCGAGGCGTATGGGTCGCATCAGTAACTCCTGATTATTGTTTTAGCGTGCACGTGAACCGGCAAGACTACGTTTCTATCGCGGACAAGTCATTGGCCATGTGCATTCTGCGCAATCCTTGATCGGCGCGATGCTGTGCTCGGTCGTGCGCCACCTGTTGTCGAGGTACATCGCGAGTAAAAAATCCGAGCAGAATCAGGCAAGCATCGCAGAGAAATGAACTACAGGCGCGTGCAGGCCACGCTGCAAGATGGTTTTTTGCTCAACTACAGAGGACGCTCCCATGCTTGTACACGCCTATGGTGCCCACGCGGGCGACAAACCCCTCGAACCCCTGCAGATCAATCGCCGCGCCCCGGCCGCCCATGACGTGCAGATCGATATCGCCTTCTGCGGTATCTGCCACTCGGATTTGCACCAGGTCCGCGCCGAATGGGCCGGCACGCAATTCCCCTGCGTACCGGGTCACGAAATCGTCGGACGCGTATCCGCGGTCGGCGCCCATGTGGCGGATTTCCAGGTCGGCGACCTGGTCGGTGTCGGTTGCATCGTCGACAGCTGCAAACATTGCGATGACTGCGAAACCGGTCTGGAAAACTACTGCGACGGCATGATCGGCACCTACAACTTCCCGACCCCGGATGCGCCAGGCTGGACCCTGGGTGGCTACTCGCAGAACATCGTCGTGCACGAGCGCTACGTGCTGCGCATTCGCCACCCGGAGCACCAACTGGCCGCCGTCGCGCCGTTGCTGTGCGCCGGCATCACCACCTACTCGCCGCTGCGCCACTGGAACGTCGGGCCGGGCACGAAGGTCGGCGTGGTCGGCATCGGTGGCCTGGGCCACATGGGCATCAAACTGGCCCATGCGATGGGCGCCCACGTCGTGGCATTCACCACCTCGCCGGCCAAGCGTGAGGCGGCGAAAGAACTGGGCGCCGACGAGGTCGTGGTGTCGCGCAACGCCGAAGAGATGGCGGCGCACGCCAAGAGCTTCGACCTCATCCTCAACACCGTTGCCGCACCGCACGATCTCGACGCGTTCCTGGTGCTGCTCAAACGCGATGGCGCCCTGACCCTGGTCGGCGCACCGGCCTCGCCGCACCCCTCGCCCAATGTGTTCAACCTGATCATGAAGCGTCGCACGATTGCCGGCTCGATGATCGGTGGCATCCCACAAACCCAGGAAATGCTGGATTTCTGCGCCGAGCACGGCATCGTCTCCGACATCGAACTGATCCGCGCCGAGCAGATCAACGACGCCTACGAGCGGATGCTCAAGGGTGACGTGAAATATCGCTTTGTGATCGACAACGCCACCCTGGCGGACTGAGTCGCTGTCGCCCTGAGTCGTGATTGCGCCAGTGCGGTCGCGACTCGGGCCGGCAACCTATCCCTTCAAGGCCTACAGCAACAGCCTGGAAAAATCGCAGCATTGCAGCGCCAGTTGCGCCACGTTGCGGTTCAGGCCGAACTGCCGATCGCTGCGATACAGCGCCGCGTAGCGCACCCGTGGCAACCCCGGCGAAGTGACCAGCGCGCGCAACGCGCCGCGTTCGATCAGATGCGATAGGCATGCCTTGGGCAGATAACTGACGCCGATCCCGGACAGGGTCAACCCGACTTGCACCAGCAGGTTGTGACTGGTGAGCGTCTTGGGCAACTGCACGTTATGCGCGGCCAGCCAGCGCTCATAGATCAGCCCGGTGCCGGACTGGGCGCCCTGAGTCAGCACCGTGCAATTTGCCAGCACCTCGAGGCTGACCGGATCGGCCTCGGCGATCAGCCCGGGCGCGCACATCCAGGCATTTTCGACGCTCTGCAATGGCGTCGTGACGAATCGTGCATCGCTGTGCACGTCAGGCACGATGACCAGGTCCAGTTGATCGCTTTCCAGTTTGCGAAACAGTTCGCTGCTCAACTCCACCGACGGTTCGATCTGCACTTTCGGATACGCCTGGCGCAGCGCCTCCACCAGCGCCGGCAGCCAGGTCAATGCCGTCAGTTCGGTGACGCCCAGGCGAAACCGCCGCACCAGGACTTCGCGGGCACTGACGCGCTCCAGCAGGTAATCGCGCCGCTCGAGCAGGTCCTTGGCGTAATCGAGCAGTTCGGCGCCCTTCTCGGTCAGGCGCGCATTGCGTTTGCTGCGGTCGAAAATCTCCACATCGAAGGTTTCTTCCAGTTCCTGGATGCGCTTGGAAATGGCCGACTGCGACATGTTGAGTTTGTTCGCCGCCGCTTCGAAGCTGCCCAGCTCGGCGATCCAGTACAGCGCGTCGATCTGCTTGAAGGTGATCATCTCGGCACCACATGAAAAAAAGAGATGCTAACGCATAATAAAATATCGCTAAAACTGTTTATTGATCGCTCCTAAGATCGAGCCACAGCCCCCCACGGGCTGCCCGCTCAAACCTCAGGAGAGATTCCCATGTCCTTGCCCGGCTCACGCATTCTGCCCAACGCGCCCATGGCGGCCGCCGAAGTGCTCGAAGCCTTCGCCCATGTGGTCACGCCGCACATCAGCGACAACCTCGGTCGGCACATCGGTGCCCGCGGTCTGACCCGCTACAACCGCAGCGGCAAACTGGTTGGCACCGCCTTGACCGTGAAGACCCGTCCTGGCGACAACCTGCTGGTCTACAAAGCCATGAGCCTGTTGCAGCCCGGCCATGTGCTGGTAATCGACGCCCAGGGCGACAGCAACAACGCGGTGATCGGCGAACTGGTCAAGTTGTACGCCCAGCAACGCGGCTGCGTCGGCTTCGTCATCGACGGTGCCATTCGCGACGTCGCCAGCTTTGCGGACACGCCGTGTTATGCCCGCAGTGTCGTGCACTGCGGCCCCTACAAGAGCGGTCCGGGGGAGATCAACGTGGCGGTTTCCATCGGCGGCATGCTGGTGCAGCCGGGCGATCTGCTGGTCGGTGACGAAGACGGACTGGTGGCATTCGCCCAGGCCGACGCGGCCGAGGTGCTGCGCCGCGCGGCGCAACACGCCGCTCACGAAGAGCAGGTGAAAGCCGAAATCGCCACCGGTGCGGTGCGCCAGAGCTGGATGGACAAGGTCTTGCAACAGGCCGGCCTGGCCGATTGAGGGGAACACCATGAGCAACACTTTCTTGTCTGAGCGCGTCCTCGGCATCCAGCCGTCGCCGAGCATTGCCGCCAACGCGCTGGTCAGCGAGTTGCGCGCGAAGGGTCGGGACATCATCAACTTCACGGTCGGCGAACCAGACTTCGACACCCCGGAACATATCCTCCAGGCGGCCAGCGCGGCGATGCGCAATGGTGACACGCATTACACCGCCACCACCGGCACCCTCGCCCTGCGTCGGGCGATCTGCGCCAAGCTTGAGCGCGACAACGGCCTGACGTACGGGCTCGATGAAGTCGTCGCCGGGTGTGGCGGCAAACACATCATCTACCACGCCCTGGCCGCGACGCTGAACCACGGTGACGAGGTCATCGTGCACACGCCGTACTGGGTGTCCTACCCGGACATTGCCCGGCTCAACGATGCCACGCCGGTGATCATAGCCGGCGACGAAAGCAGCGCTTTCAAGCTCTCGCCGCAGGCACTGGAACAGGCCATCACGCCGCGCAGTAAATGGCTGATTCTCAATTCGCCGAACAATCCGAGCGGTGCGGTGTACACCGAAGCCGAGCTGCTGGCGCTGGCTGCCGTCCTGCGCAGGCACCCGCACGTGCTGATCATGGCCGACGAAATCTACGAACAGTTCGTCTACGACGCCGCCCGACACGTGTCGCTGGCACGGCTCGCCCCCGATCTCAAGGCACGCACGCTGATCGTCAATGGTGCTTCCAAGGGATATGCCATGACCGGTTGGCGCCTGGGCTTCGGTGCAGGCCCGGCCTGGTTGATCGCGGCCATCGGCAAACTGCTGTCACAGACCACCACATGTCCCAGTTCGATCAGCCAGGCGGCCGCGGTGGCGGCGTTTGCCGGGGATCAGGCGCCGATTGGCGCCATGCGCGAGGTGTATCAGCAACGCCGCGATTACATGCTCGAGCGGCTCGCATCAATCCCGGATCTGCGCTTCACCCCACCACAAGGCGCGTTCTATGTGTTCGCCAACGTCGGCGCGCTGCTGGGTAAATCCAGCCCGGACGGCACACTGATCGCCAGCGACTCGGACCTGGTCGCCTACTTCCTCAAGGAACACGGTCTGGCCACTGTCAGCGGGGCGGCCTACGGCATGTCGCCGTATATCCGTCTGTCGTTCGCCAGCGCTCTGGAGGTGATTGAAGAAGGTTGCCGTCGCCTCAGAGAAGCGTGCCAAGAATTGCGCTGACGGCCCGTTGCAACACCCGACAGCCAACGGACGGCTGCTCATTGACTGCCTAGAACAACACTCATAATCATTGTCATCAAATGAGGCATTCCCATGCACACGCCCCGTATCGCGCTGGTCTGGCAAATCATGCTCGGCCTGCTCGCCGGCATCGCCATCGGCGCCCTGTTGCACCGCTTCCCCGAGTCCCGTCCGTGGCTGGTCGATAACCTGCTGCAACCCGCCGGCGATATCTTCATCAAGTTGATGAAGATGATTGTCGTGCCGATCGTGTTTTCCTGCATGGTGGTGGGCATTGCCGGTCACGGTGACGGCAGGTCCCTCGGCCGTATCGGAATCAAGTCGCTGACGTACTTTTTCACCATCACCACCCTGGCGATCATTGTCGGCCTGGTCATCGGCAACCTGCTCAAGCCCGGTGCCGGGACGGATCTGGCCAGCCTGAAAGCCGCCGTCATCAGCCTGCCAACCAGCACCGGCAGCGCCCATAGCCTCGGGCAGATCATCGTCGGCATCATTCCCGACAACGTCATCAACGCCATGGCCCAGGGCAGCCTGCTCTCGGTGCTGTTCTTTGCGGTGATGTTCGGCCTCGGTGTGTCGCGGTTGAGCCCTGAACGCAAGGATCCGCTGATAGCGCTGCTGCGCGGGGTGTCGGATGCGATGTTCAAAGTCACGGCGATGATCATGGCTTACTCGCCGATTGGCGTGTTCGGCATGATCTCGGTGACGGTGGCCAACTTCGGTTTCAGCTCGCTGCTGCCATTGGCCAAGTTGATTCTGGTCAGTTACGTGGCCATCGCCTTTTTCGTCCTAGTGGTACTCCATCTGGTGGCCAGGCTGTGCGGCATCAACCTGTTCGCCCTGATGCGCCATATCAAGGACGAATTGATCCTGGCCTTCTCCAGCGCCAGTTCCGCCGCGGTGATGCCGCAGTTGATGAAGAAGCTCGAAACCTACGGCGTGCCGCCCTCACTGGTGAGCTTCGTGGTACCGGTGGGCTACTCGTTCAACCTCGACGGCGCCTCGCTGTTCCTCGGCATCGGCACGCTGTTCGTGGCGCAGTTGTACGGCATCGACCTGAGCTTCACCGACCAGGCCCTGCTGGTGGTGACCATGGTCCTGACCTCCAAGGGCGCCGCCGGTGTGCCGGGCTTCATGTTCGTGATTCTCTCGGCCACGCTGGCCAGCGCCGGGCTGCCACTGGAGGGCATCGCGTTCATCGCCGGCGTCTACCGCCTGATGGAGATGCCGACCACCGCGTTGAATGTCCTCGGTAACGCGCTGGCGCCGTTGGTGATTGCCAAGTGGGAGGGACGTGCGGCGCATTGCCTCAAGGCTGAGGGCGTCTGCGGCGGATCGGCGGCACGCTGACGGCAGCGTTCTCCAGCGACGCGTTTCCGTTGACTGACGGACACGCGTCGCAGCCTGCGAAGCGGCCGATGTTTACAAAAGTCCTGGCAGACAGCCCTCGCGTGCCCCCCTTCCATTGCGGATGAGTGCCATCACGCCAACATCCTCAGAATGCGCCGCATCTGCGGCGCATTTCCCTCCCCCCCAGCGCACGCCAACGCCCGTTAGCCGTACGCATTCGCAGATCTGGCGCAAGACTGTCTATGCTTTAACTGGCGTTGCCCGGGCTGACGTTGTTCGTGTTCAGTCACCAGCGGTTCAAGCGAAAAAGGGCCGGATTGCGATCCTCGGCCCTGGTGAATCCGATGAATAGTCGACACAGGCCCGAATCTGTCATTTATTGGATAGTTAGCTATCTATATAATGCCCTCCTCTTTTCAACGGGACTCTCAACGTGAAACAAGGTCAACGCGTCTCAGGCGTAGCAAAATTCATCGTGGTGGGGCTGGGTGTGATCATCGCCCTGCTCGGTCTGGCACTGGCGGCCGGGGGTGTCAAACTGGTCAGCCTGGGCGGCTCGTGGTACTTCCTGGCGGGCGGTCTGCTGATGACCGTAGCCGGTCTGCTGATCGCGCGCTGCAAGGTGGCCGGCGCCTGGTTGTTCGCCGCGTTCCTGATCGCTACCGCGATCTGGGCCGTGAGCGATGTCGGGCTGGAATTCTGGCCGATGTTTTCGCGGCTGTTCATGTTCAGCGCGATAGGTCTGGCAGTAACGCTGATTTATCCGGTGCTGGTACGCGCCAATGGCGGCGTCGCGGGTCGCGGCGCCTATGGCCTGGCCGCGGTGCTGGCCGTGGCGTTGGCCGTGGCGGTCGGCAACATGTTTGTCGCCCACCCGACCGTGGCCGCAACGGGCACCGGCCCTGGCCTGACGCCAGTGGAGCCGGCGCAGGCGCAGAAGGACTGGGCGCACTACGGCAATACCGAAGGTGGTAGCCGCTTCGCCGCGCTGGACCAGATCAACCGCAACAACGTCGACAAGTTGCAGATCGCCTGGACCTACCACACCGGTGACGTCGCCGAGAGCGATGGCAATGGTGCCGAAGACCAGCTCACCCCGCTGCAGATCGGCAACAAAGTGTTCATCTGCACCCCGCACAACAACCTGATCGCGCTGGATGCCGATACCGGCAAGGAACTCTGGAAAAACCCGATCAACGCGCAGTCCAAGGTCTGGCAGCGTTGCCGGGGCATGGCCTATTTCGACGCCACCACCGCGGTTGCCAAGCCGAGCGAGTCGCCGGCCACCCAGCCTGCTGCAGTGGCAGCGCCAGCAGCCAACTGCCAGCGCCGCTTGCTGACCAACACCATCGACGCGCGCCTGATCGCCGTGGATGCCGACACCGGCGAGTTCTGCCAGGGTTTTGGCAACAACGGTCAGGTCGATCTGAAGGCCGGTCTGGGTGATGTCCCGGACAGCTACTACCAGTTGTCCTCCGCGCCCCTGATGGCCGGCACCACGGTCGTGGTCGGCGGTCGAGTGGCCGACAACGTGCAAACCGACATGCCGGGCGGCGTGATCCGTGGTTTCGACGTGATGACCGGCGCCATGCGCTGGGCGTTCGACCCGGGCAATCCGCAGGATCGCCAGGCGCCGGCAGACGGCTCCAGCTATGTCCGCAGCACGCCGAACAGCTGGGCGCCGATGTCCTATGACCCGGCGACCAACACCGTCTTCCTGCCGATGGGCAGTTCGTCTACCGACATCTATGGTGTCGAGCGCAGCAAGCTGGATCACACCTACGGTGCCTCGATCCTGGCCCTGGACGCCGACAGCGGTAACGAAAAGTGGGTGTTCCAGACCGTGCACAACGATCTCTGGGACTTTGACCTGCCGATGCAGCCAAGCCTGATCGATTTCACCAAGGACGGCAAAACCGTACCGGCCGTGGTCATCGGCACCAAGGCCGGGCAGATCTATGTGCTTGACCGCGCCACCGGCAAACCGCTGACCCAGGTCGACGAAGTCCCGGTCAAAGCGGCCAACATTCCCAACGAGCCGTACTCGCCGACCCAGCCGAAGTCGGTCGGCATGCCGCAGATCGGTGCCCAGCACCTGACTGAATCGGACATGTGGGGCGCCACCCCGTACGACCAGCTGTTGTGCCGTATCGACTTCAAGTCCATGCGTTATGAAGGCCTGTACACCGCGCCGGGCACCGACAAATCGTTGAGCTTCCCGGGTTCGCTGGGTGGCATGAACTGGGGCAGCATCTCCACCGATCCGGTGCATGGCTTCATCTTCGTCAACGACATGCGCCTGGGCCTGTGGATCCAGATGATCCCGTCGCAGAACAAGGGCCAGGCTGCTTCCGGCGGTGAATCGCTGAACACCGGCATGGGCGCGGTGCCGCTCAAGGGCACGCCTTACGCGGTGAACAAGAACCGCTTCCTTTCGGTGGCCGGCATTCCTTGCCAGGCGCCGCCGTTCGGCACGCTGACCGCCATCGACATGAAGACCCAGAAAGTCGCCTGGCAAGTACCGGTCGGCACCGTTGAGGACACCGGCCCGCTGGGTATCCGCATGCACCTGCCGATCAAGATCGGCCTGCCAACCCTCGGCGGCACCCTGTCGACCCAGGGTGGCCTGGTGTTCATCGCCGGGACCCAGGATTTCTACCTGCGCGCCTTTAACAGCGGCAACGGTGAAGAAGTCTGGAAAGCCCGCCTGCCAGTCGGCAGCCAGGGTGGCCCGATGACCTACGTCTCGCCGAAAACCGGCAAGCAGTACATCGTCATCACCGCCGGTGGCGCACGCCAGTCGACCGATCGCGGCGACTACGTGATGGCCTACGCCCTGCCGTAAGCCCCTGCGCCCGCGTCGATCGCGGGCGTATTCCAGCGTGCGCGGCACCTGCGGGTGCCGCGTCCGTTTGGCCCTTTCGCTCAAGATTCCAGCAGGAAGATTCACATGTTTTTGCCTGTTCGCTTTTCCCATTCGCGCCTGCTCAACGGCGTACTGTTGGGCCTGACCTGCAGCATCGCCCTGCCCGCCTGCGCCGACTCTGATTCGAATGTATTTACCCGCAACACCCTGACCGGCGATTGGGGCGGCCTGCGCCATCAGCTGGACGCAGACGGCCTCAAGTTCACCGGCGACTACAGCGGCGAGATGGCATACAACGCTGACGGTGGCCTGCACCGTTCGGCGCGCTATTCGCAGAACATCAAGCTCGGTGTGCAATGGGACCTGAGCAAACTGTCCGGCGTGGACAACGCCGGCAAGGTCCAATTGAGCATCAACGATCGACGCGGCAACAGCGCGTCCGAGGATCTGGTCGGCAACCGTCTGCCGATCCAGGAAAACTACGGCGGCCTGTACACCCGCCTGACCGAACTGAGCTACGAGCGCAGCCTGTTTACCCCGGCGCTGAACGTCAAGCTGGGGTACATGGCCATGGGCAACGACCTCGGTGGCCTCGACAGCGGCATTCTCTGCAACTTCATGAACGCCGGTTTCTGCGGCCATCCGCTGAACATGTCCGGTGGCAGTGGCTGGACCAACTACCCCAATGCCCATCTGGGCGTGCGGGTGACATACGACCTGACGCCGGCCTGGCAATTGCGCGTAGCGGCGTTCAATGTCGACCCCGAGAGCAACGGCAATTCCAGTCGCGCCTGGCATCTGGGACCGAAACACACGACCGGCACCGTGGTTCCCGTCGAGCTGGTCTACAAGCGCGCAGGTGAGCTGCCGGGCGAGTACAAGCTGGGCTATTACTACGACAGCTCCGACGTCAAACGCATCGACAGCGACAAAGAAGTGTCTGGCCGCGGCGGGCATTACCTGCTGGTCGACCAGGCCGTGTGGCGTTCACCGACCTCCGAAGGGCGCAGCCTGCATGCCTTTGGCCAATATTCGGCGGCCAGTGCCGCGGCCTCGCCGTTCAGCAAGTGGTATGGTGCCGGCGTCGTCCTGTACAAGCCGTTTGAAGGCCGCCCGCGCGACACTGTCGCCCTCGGCTACGGCCGCGCGGTGCCGAATCCGCGCAGTCGCGATGTCCAGGAAGACGCGGCGTTGAACAACGGCAGCGCATTCCCGAACCTCGACAGCGCCGAACAGTTGATCGAACTCGGCTACGGCTACCAGGCCACGCCCTGGCTGACGCTGCGCCCGAATATGCAGTACATCATTGAGCCGGGGGCGTTTTCCGGGCAGGACATCGACAACGCGCTGGTGCTGGGTCTGCAGGTCAAGGCTGCACTCTGACCGCGCGCCTGGCGGGTCATCGCCGTGATCGACGCAATAAAAAACCCGGCGCAATGGCCGGGTTTTTTATTGCCGCTCGATTATTTCGGTTCGGGATGTTCGCTGGACACCGAGTTGGTCGCCGCCACATCGCTCATGTCTTCATCGACCGGCGCTTCGTCGTCTGCCGGCAACGGCACCTCGGCTTCATCGCGCCGCGGGTCATGCCCCGTTTCGTTGTCCGTGGTGCGGGTTACCACCTGCTGGGACGTGTTGCCAGGCGCATTCTCATCAATTTCCATGCGGGCTCTCCTTCTGACGCGCGGGAAATCCGTGCTTGCCATTTAGAAGCGAGCAGGCAGGACGAGTGCCGAGCGCTGGACGAACGGTGAGCCACGGCGCCAGCCCGCGCGGCTCAGGCGCCGGGCGCTTCGACAATCCTGATCTGCGTCAGTCCGAGCAGCTCGGCCTGCTGCAGGATTTCTTCCGGGCTCGAGTCGGCGCTGGGCATGACCAGGCTGTTTTCGCCATCGCCGAAATGCAGTTGCAGCAGGTGCATGGCCGCTTCGTGGACAGCCAGCTGCGGCTGGGTGAATTCGAATGTCTGGCTGCGGAGCTCGCCATTGAACAGGTATTCGAGGGTGTAGGTGCGCATGGTGAATCCTCACAAGGGAAGAAGAATCGCTGAACATCCTGACTGACTGGTCAGTTATTTAGTTCAGCCGGCCTTCTTCCTGCGTACAACTGCGCACGTCAATCCGTGGCGCCGGGAGCACCGCGCTCAAACGGCCAGAAGGCGCTTGGTCATTGCCATCGAGGTGTCCAGTGATTGCCCGGTGCGCTGCAGCTTGTTCAGCAGGCTGGCCCCGAGCCACAGCTGATACAGGGTTTCCGCCAGTTGCCGGGCATCGCCCGTCGGCAGGCTGTGCTCGGCCTGGCCTTGTTCGATGCACAGGGTGATGCGCGCCACCACCTGCTCGGCACCATCGCGCAGGGTCAGCCGCATGGCCTCGGACAGGTCGGACACCTCGGCGCTGAGTTTGACCACCAG
This sequence comes from Pseudomonas sp. efr-133-TYG-5, assembly GCF_030209175.1. Classification (GTDB taxonomy): domain Bacteria; phylum Pseudomonadota; class Gammaproteobacteria; order Pseudomonadales; family Pseudomonadaceae; genus Aquipseudomonas. The sequence continues at coordinate 889,375 of NZ_JARVSM010000001.1, forward strand.
GCATTCGTCGCCATGCCCTTCGAGGGTGCAACGGTCCTGCCAGCCCTGCCAGTAATCCATCAGCCGTTCACGGGCGCTCAAACCGGGCAGCGTCAGGCGCCGCTCCATGTCGGCGAGGTAACCGACGAAGTAATCTTCAAGCAAGGCCTGGCCATACAACTCCTTGGACTTGAAGTAGTGGTAGAACGAGCCCTTGGGCACGCCGGCGGTTTGCAGGATTTCGTTGAGGCCGACACTGGTGAAGCCCTTCTCGGCCATCATGCGGTGGCCGGTATCGAGCAAGTGTTGGCGGGTGTCGTCGTAGGTCGCTTTCATGGGCGGCAAATTACCAGACAATAGACCAGTCGTATATTTCACAGGATCGAGAGTTTGCCACACCTGCCGGGGAAAAACCCTGGTGAAAAAAATTACTAGACGACTGGTCTAATTGGAAACTATGCTGGGCCCCGACAAACGATTTTTCCCCGGTGTGACGGCGTGCGAATTCCTCGCACAGTGATCGCACCTGACCAATCCAGGGTGCTCTATGAAAATCTTGATGGTTCTGACTTCCCACGATCAGCTCGGCAACACCGGCAAGAAAACCGGCTTCTGGCTCGAAGAGTTCGCTGCCCCCTACTACGCCTTCAAGGATGCCGGCGCCGACGTCACCCTGGTTTCGCCTGCCGGTGGGCAGCCGCCGCTCGATCCGAAGAGCGACGAGCCCGATGCTCAGACGGCCGAAACCGAGCGCTTCCGCAACGACCCGGCCGCCCAGCAAGCGCTGGCCAACACCGGGCGCCTGGCCGATGTCCGCGCGCAAGACTTCGATGCGGTGTTCTACCCGGGCGGCCACGGCCCGCTCTGGGACCTGGCCGAAGACCGCCATTCGATCGCGTTGATCGAAGCCTTCGCCCGCAGCAACAAGCCTCACGGTTTCGTCTGCCATGCGCCTGGCGTGTTGCGCCATGTCGTGGGTACGGACGGCCAGCCGCTGATCCGCCAGCGGCAAGTAACCGGCTTCACCAACGCCGAAGAGGCTGCCGTCGGCCTGACCGAAGTGGTGCCGTTCCTGATCGAGGACGAATTCCAGCGCCTCGGTGCGCATTACACCAAAGGCGCCGATTGGCAGGTGCATGTGGTCACCGACGGGCATCTGGTCACCGGCCAGAATCCGGCCAGTTCTGCCGCTGTAGCTGAAAAACTCCTGCAACTGCTGGCCTGATTCCCGCGCTCAATCCCTCTCCGACACCGTGCGCGTCATGCACGGTGTTTTTTTCGCCGCCTGATTAGTCGACTGGTCTAATTAGAGCTGAGACAAGGTTTATCCGATGAACAACCGTGCATTCTTCACCCCCGTCAAACTGGGTGGCCACACCCTGAAAAACCGCATCGTCCTGCCGCCCCTCACCCGTCAGCGCAGCACCCAGCCGGGCAACATCGCCAATGAACTGATGGCCGAGTATTACCAGCAACGCGCCGGCGCCGGTCTGCTGGTCACCGAGGGCACGCAGATCGAACCCCGTGGCCAGGGCTACGCCTGGACGCCGGGCATTCACACCGCCGAGCAAATCGCCGGCTGGCGCAAAGTCACCGACGCCGTGCATGCCGCACAGGGTGTGATCTTCGCCCAGCTCTGGCACGTTGGCCGCGTGTCCCACACCGCCTTGCAACCCGGCGGCGCGGCACCGGTATCGGCCTCCGCCGTGGCCACCGAGCGCGTCAGCGTGTTCATCGAAACCGCGCCCGGTGCCGGCGCCCTCGTCCCGCCATCCGCTCCGCGCGCCCTGAGCACCGCTGAAGTCGAGGAACTGGTGCAGCTCTATATTCAGGCGGCGCGCAATGCCATGGCGGCAGGCTTCGACGGCATCGAACTGCATTGCGCCAACGGCTATCTGGTCAACCAGTTCATCTCCGCACACAGCAACCTGCGCACCGATCAGTACGGCGGCTCACTGCACAACCGTCTGCGCTTCCTACGGGAAATCGTCGGTGGTGTTGCCGAGTGCATCGGCAAGGACAAGGTCGGCGTGCGTTTCGCGCCGCTGTTCACCACTACCGACGAAGCGCGGACTTATCTGGGCATGGTCGAGGACGATCCGCACAGCACTTACATCGAAGCGATCAAGGTGCTGGAAGACGTCGGCATTGCTTACTTGTCCATCGCCGAAGCCGACTGGGACGATGCCCCGGCGATGCCGGAAACCTTCCGCCGCGCGGTGCGCAGTACTTTCAGCGGCGCCATCATTTACGCCGGCCGCTACACCGCGCAATCGGGCGCGCGCCTGCTCGAATCCGGTCTGGCCGACCTGGTGGCATTCGGTCGACCGTTCATGGCCAACCCGGATCTGCCGGCGCGCATCGCCAATGACTGGCCGCTCAATCCGCTGAACCCGGCCACGGTGTACGGCGGCAATGCCGAGGGGTATATCGATTACCCGGTCTATCGCGCGTAACCCACGGATCCAGGCGCATCGGCGCATCAGCGCGCCCGCCTCCCGCGCACCGCACACCTGCCCACAAGTAGCCAGCCCTTCGCCCCGCTTCCGGGGCGGCGGGATGTGAGGCGCTCTCATCCACAGAAAAATCATCGGGCTGCATTGTCAGTCTGATGATTTCGGCCTATCTTGTGAAAAACCTATACAAGGCCGCCAATCATGTACAACTTAAAGCCGTAGTGGCTCAGGCTCCACTCTGGCGCTGAATGCCCGCACGGTGCGCGGCCGGTCAGACGCTTGTCGCAATCACCGCCGCCATCGCGGCGCCCTTCCATGCAGCAAGGCTGCGAGACATCCGAATGAACCCACTACTGGCCAGTCATTACCGTGAAATTCTCCTCGGTATCGGCGAGAACCCCGAGCGCGAAGGACTGCTGGACACGCCCCAGCGAGCCGCCAAAGCCATGCAGTACCTGTGTCACGGCTACGCGATGAATCTGCAGGAAATCATCAACGGTGCGCTGTTCGAATCGACCAACGATGAAATGGTCATCGTGCGCGATATCGAGCTCTATTCCCTGTGCGAACATCATCTGCTGCCGTTCATTGGCAAGGCGCACGTGGCCTACATCCCCACCGGCCGGGTATTGGGACTGTCGAAGGTGGCGCGGGTGGTCGACATGTTCGCGCGACGCTTGCAGATCCAGGAAAACCTGACCAAACAGATCGCCGAGGCGCTGCAGCAGATCACCGATGCCGCCGGCGTGGCCGTGGTCATCGAGGCCCGGCACATGTGCATGATGATGCGCGGCGTAGAGAAGCAGAACTCGGTGATGACCTCTTCGGTGATGCTCGGCGCGTTCCGCGATTCGCCGACGACACGCCAGGAGTTCCTGCAGCTGATCCGCCGACACCGATGAGTTCATTGGGCGGATTTCCAGGGAAATCCACCGGGCAAACCTGTACAAAACTCAAATCATGTACAAACCTTCATGCTAAAGCGTGTTTCGCCGTCATCCGTGGACTCAGGAGCAATGCAATGACCCGTCTTCTGCTGGTATTGACCCTGCTGCTCAGTCTGTCCAGCTGTGGCAGCGTCGACGTCGGGCGCTATGCCGGCGAGCAGCCGCGCCTCGATCTGCAGCACTTCTTCAGTCAACCGGTGAAGGCCTGGGGCATGTTCCAGAAACGCTCCGGCGAAGTCGCCAAGCGTTTCGAGGTCAACATTGACAGCCGCCGTGAAGGCAATGACCTGATTCTCGACGAGCGCTTTCTCTACAGCGACGGCACCCGCCAGCGGCGAATCTGGACGCTCACCCCGGACGGCCCCAACAGCTGGCGCGGCCGCGCCGGCGACGTGGTCGGCGAAGCCAGGGGGGAAGTGGCCGGCAATACCTTGCACTGGCGCTACCGGCTGAACCTGGCCGTGGACGACTCCACCTATGAAATGAGCATGGATGACTGGATGTACCTGATGGACGAGGACACATTGATCAATCGCACCAGCATGTCCAAGTTCGGTGTCGAGGTGGGTCAGGTGACCTTGTTCTTCCGCCGGCAATCCGGCGGAGCGACACCATGAGCGCCGCCTTCACCATGACCTCCCTCGGCGACGGTTATCGCGCCCTGGTGATCGGCGCCAGCGGCGCCCTCGGCGCGGCGTTTTCGCAATGGCTGGGACAGGATCCACGCTGTGCCAGCGTGCGTGAACTGGGACGTCACAGCTTTCCGGCGCTCGACCTGGAAGTGCCGGCCAGCATCGCCGCAGCCGCCGCCGAACTGCAGGCCGAAGCGCCGTATCAATTGATCGTGCACGCGGCAGGCCTGCTGCATCGCGATGGCATCAAACCGGAAAAAAGCTATGCCGCGATCGACGCGGATGCGCTCACGGCGGTGTTTCAGGTCAACACCCTGGGCCCGGCGCTGGTCTTGCGCCATTTCCTGCCGCTGCTGGATCCCCACGGGGCCATGGCCATGCTGTCGGCCAAGGTCGGCAGCATCGGCGATAACCGCCTGGGCGGTTGGTACAGCTACCGCGCCTCGAAAGCCGCGCTGAACATGCTGATCAGAACCGCGGCGATCGAACTGGCCCGCAGCCGTCCGCACAGCCGCTTGCTGAGCCTTCATCCGGGGACGGTGGTGTCCCGCCTGTCGCAACCCTTTCGCGGGGCGACGGCAGCCCGCCCGGCAACCGAAGCCAGTCACCAACTGCTGAGCCTGATCGACCGCCTGACCGCCGCCGACAGCGGTCAGTTCTTTGCTTATGACGGAGCACGCCTACCGTGGTAGGCCAGGAGTGAACGATGAACCTGCAAGCCCTGACCCAACGCGCCGCCAACAGCGAGGTGCGCGAACTGGAACTGCTGTCGCTGGAGGGCGGTTTCTATCTGGCCCGGATCCGTCTCGATCACGGCCAGTTCACATTGCTCGACGATGCCGCGAAGCCGCTGCACCTGCGCTCGATCAATCACCTGCGCGACTTGTTGCAACTGGTCGCGCCCTTCCCCTGCGTGCTGGTGCAGCAATGTGTGCACGACGAAATGTGCGGCAGGAGCGCAGGCCCCGTCGAGGAGCTGCGCATTCCTTTTTCGCTGGCAGCGCATTGATGCGCCGTTCGACGCCGGGTGCCGTTGCATGAACCAGGTTCGCCGTCTCTGCCTGGTCCTGGGCGACCAGTTGTCCTTCGACCTCGCCTCGTTGCAGGGGCTCGACCAGGCGCGCGACACGCTGCTGCTGGTCGAGGTCATGGAGGAAGCCAGTCACGTTGCCCATCATCCGCAGAAGATTGCGCTGATTTTCAGCGCCATGCGCCACTTTGCCCAGGCCCTGCAGGCACAAGGTCTGCGCGTGCAGTACGTCAGCCTCGACGATCCGCAGAACAGCGGTTCGGTGCCGGGCGAGCTGCGGCGCTGGCAGGCCGCCCTGCAGGCTGAGGAAGTTCACGTCACCGAGTGCGGCGACTGGCGTCTGGAGCAATCACTGAAAGATTGTGGCTTGACCATCACCTGGCATGCCGACCAGCGCTTCCTCTGCAGCCGCCACGAATTCCGCGCCTGGGCCGCGGGGAAAAAGCAGCTGCGCATGGAGTTCTTCTACCGCGAGATGCGCCGCAAAAGCGGCCTGCTGCTCAATGGCGACGGCACCCCGGTAGGCGGTGCATGGAATTTCGATGCGCAGAACCGCAAGGCCTTGCCCAAGAACACCAAGGCGCCCTACCCGCTGCGTTTCGCCAACGATGCGATCACCGGCGCAGTGCTCGACCTGGTGCGCGAGCGCTTCGCCAGCCACTACGGCACGCTGGATGATTTCAATTACCCGGTGACTCACGCCGATGCCCAGGCGCTGTGGGCGCACTTCCTGGACTATGGCCTGGCCGGCTTCGGCGACTATCAGGACGCCATGGCCAGTGACGAGCCGTTCCTGTTTCATGCGCGGATCAGCGCCGCCCTGAACATCGGCCTGCTCGATCTGCGGCAGCTGTGCAGCGATGTGGAGGCGGCCTACTGGTCTGGCAGCATCGCCTTGAATGCGGCCGAAGGTTTCATCCGCCAACTGATCGGCTGGCGCGAGTACGTGCGCGGCGTGTACTGGCTGAAAATGCCCGACTACGCCAGCGGCAACGCATTCGGCAACCAGCGCGGGCTGCCCGAGTTCTACTGGACCGGCGCCACGCAGATGAACTGCATGCGCCAGGCCATCGGGCAAAGCCTCAGACACGCTTACGCGCACCACATCCAGCGGTTGATGGTCACCGGCAACTTCGCCCTGTTGGCCGGGATTGCGCCGAGCCAGATCTGCGAGTGGTACCTGGCGATCTACATGGACGCATTCGACTGGGTCGAGCTGCCCAATACCCTGGGCATGGTCATGCACGCCGATGGCGGTTATCTCGGCTCCAAGCCGTATTGCGCCAGCGGCCAGTATATCAATCGCATGTCCGACTACTGCCGCGACTGCACTTACAACGTGCGGGAAAGCAGCAGCGATGAGGCCTGTCCGTTCAATGCACTGTACTGGCATTTCCTCATGCGCCACGGCGAGCTGCTGCGGCGCAATCAGCGCATGGGCATGATGTACAAGAACCTCGACCGCATGCCGCCCGCCAAGCAACAGGCACTCTGGCAACGCGGCGAAGCGCTGTTGGCGCGGCTGGATGCCGGCGAGTCGATCTGAGCGAGCGCTCGCAAGGCGGACGGGTTGCGCAGAACCGTTCAGTCAGGGCCGTTACCGGGTGCAACTTAAGCGCGCCGCACCGTGTCAATGGATGGCACCAGAGCGCTAAACATATATTGAATGAGCAAGACCACAACAATTCATAAGGCAGGCGTGGTGAAGACCCTGAAACAGCTGACTCGCGAGGCATTAGAAGCCGAGGTCCTCCGTCTGCGCCTGGCACTTGCAGACGCCACGGCCACGGCGCAGCCGGATGGCGCGCAAGACATGGCCGCGCAACTCGCCGCCAGCCGCACGGCGCTCGCCCGCAGCGAGGCCCGGCAACGGGCGATCTTCGATGGCGCAGTGGATTTCGCCATGGTCGTCACCGACCCGAGCGGCAACATCACCGATTGGAATCGTGGCGCGGTGAATGTCATGGGCTGGACCGCCGAGGAAATCCGCGGCCACAGCGCCGCGTGCTTTTTCACCCCCGAGGACCGTGCCGCCGGCCGCGTCGAGCAGGAGATGCAACGCGCCCTGCTCGAGGGCCGCGCCTGCGATGAACGCTGGCACGTGCGCAAGGACGGCCAGCGGTTCTGGGCGTCCGGCGAACTGATGCCGCTGTACGCCGACGATCACAGTCATCTGGGCTTCGTGAAAATCCTCCGCGACCGCACCAGCGAACACCTGGCCGGGCGCGAAATCGTCGAAACCCGCGAACGCTACCGCCTCGCCGTCAAGGCCACCAGCGATGCCGTCTGGGACTGGGACCTGACGAACAACCAGATTGTCTGGAATGACGCGCTCGAACAGGCCTACGGCTACCCGTTGGCGAGCGTCGATGCCAGCGGCGACTGGCGCTTTGCGCAGATCCATGCGCAGGATCGTGCGCGTGTCGAAAGCTCGATCCGCGCGGCCATCGACGGCGTCGGTACGACCTGGAGCGCGGAGTACCGCTTCCGCTGCCAGGACAACTCCTACGCCGAAGTGCTGGATCGCGGCCACGTAATCCGCAATGCCGAAGGCCGCGCCGAGCGCATGATCGGCGCAATGCTCGACCTGACTCGCTCACGCAGCGCCGAAACCGCCCTGCGGCAGAGCGAGGAGCGTTTCAGCACGATCCTGGAAACCATCGAATCGGCGTTTGCCATCGTCAAAGTCAAATTCGATGCCGACGACCGCCCGGTGGACTATTTCTTCGTCGAGGCCAACCCGGCATTCGAACGTCAGTGCGGCGTCAACCTGCGGGGCAAATGGGTCACCGAATTCGCCCCCAATCTGGAGCGCTTCTGGTTCGAGACCTACGGCCATGTGGCCAAGACCGGCGAGCCGGCGAACTTCGAAAACTACGCCAATACCTTTGAACGCTGGTTCGATGTTCGCGCCGTGCGTGTCGGCGACCCGGCCGACCGGCAGATCGCGATCCTGTTCAACGATGTCACCGAACGCCGCGACGCCCAGGAACGCCTGCTGACCAGTGAGGCCGTGGCGCGGGAAAACATCGAGCGCGTACAACTGGCCCTCGCGGCCGGGGCCATTATCGGCACCTGGCACTGGGACTTGCCGACCGATCGCTTCGCCGTCGACGAAGCCTTTGCCAGGGTCTTCGACCTGGATCCGGCCCTGGGTCGTGAGGGCCTGAGCCTGGAGCAAGTGATGGCAACCGTGCACCGCGACGATCGCGACGGTCTGACCGTCGCCATCAATGAAGCCATTGCCCGCGGCGGGGCCTATTCCCATCAGTACCGCGTGCGCCGCGCCGACGGAAACTATCAATGGATCGAGGCCAACGGGCGGGTCGAGTGCGACGCCGACGGCACCCCGCGGCGCTTTCCCGGCGTGCTCATCGACGTTGAAGAGCGGCGCAATGTCGAGGCCGAACGCGACCGCGCCATCGCCGCCCTGCGCGCGCTCAACGACACCCTGGAGCAGCGCGTCTCGGCACGCACCGCCGAGCTGATGCAGGCCGAGGAAAAACTGCGCCAGTCGCAGAAGATGGAAGCGGTCGGCCAACTCACCGGCGGCCTCGCCCACGACTTCAACAATCTCCTGGCCGGGATCTCCGGTGCCCTGGAATTGATGGGCACGCGCATCGCCCAGGGCCGCTTGCAGGACGTCGACAAATACATGGCCACCGCCCAGGGCGCCGCCAAGCGCGCCGCGGCCCTGACCCATCGCCTGCTGGCGTTCTCGCGTCGGCAGACGCTCGACCCACGCCCGACCGACGTCAACTCGCTGATGATCGGCATGACCGAGCTGATCCAGCGCACGGTGGGCCCGAGCATCCTGGTCGAGACGATCGGTGCGGCGAATCTCTGGCCGGCGCTGGTCGATGCCAGCCAACTGGAAAACGCCCTGCTCAATCTGTGTATCAATGCCCGTGATGCAATGCCCGACGGCGGGCGGATTACCATCGAAACGGCTAATCGCAGCATTGCGCCCGAATCGGCCCAGGCGCTGGACATGCCCGCCGGGCAATACCTGTGCCTGTGCGTGACAGACACCGGCACCGGCATGACCGCCGATGTCATCGCCAAGGCCTTTGACCCGTTTTTCACCACCAAGCCGCTCGGCCAGGGCACGGGATTGGGCCTGTCGATGATCTACGGGTTCGCCAAGCAGTCCGGCGGTCAGGTGCGCGTCTACTCGGAAGTCGGCCAGGGCACCACCATGTGCATCTATCTGCCGCGCTACGCCGGCAGCGCCGTGCAGAACAACGACGACCAGGCGAACGTTGCAGCGCCGTTTCCCAAGGCCGGCGAAACCATCCTGCTGGTCGACGACGAACCGACCGTGCGCGTCCTGTTGTCGGAGGTGCTCAGCGAACTGGGCTACACCGTCATCGAAGCGGCGGACAGCGTCGCCGGCCTGCAGGCGTTACGCTCGAACACCCACATCGATCTGCTGATTACCGATGTCGGCCTGCCGGGAGGCATGAACGGCCGGCAGATGGCCGACGCCGGCCGCGAAATCCGTCCGAACCTGAAGACGCTGTTCATCACCGGCTACGCCGAAAACGCCGTGATCGGCGCCGGCCAGCTCGGCCCGGGGATGCAGGTGCTGACCAAGCCGTTTGCAGTCGACACACTGGTGGCGCGGGTCAGTGACTTGATGTCTGTCCGGACCGATTAAATAGGCGTAGATGCGGGTGGACAGGCTAACGCCACTTTGACTTGAGCGCCTTTGCCAGAAACGTGCCCTATGGCATAGTGCCATTTTGCTATCGGTTCTCTTCTATGGAATTCAAGAAAAGTCGAGAGGCTTATGCCTATCCAACGGTAGGCCTGCGCGGCACTGTCGCACAACACGCTCACACTGCCTTTGCCACGTCTTCGCAGTTGGACCACTACCATCACCAGTTGCTGCGTTCAAACGAAGACGACTGCGTGCTGATGGGTTACTTGAGCGTCCTCTATTGGGGCCATTACGCGGGTTCCAACGGCCGTACCAACGCTGCTCGTGCCCTGTCCAAGGTGCGCACCGCTATCAACGGAGCCAACTTTTTGCATCGCGGCCAGCCCCGTCGTCGGCGGGGGCTGGTGGACTTCGCACCGGGTGAGGCCGTCGGCTTGATTCGCCAGGCAATACGATTGGTCGATGCAGGGGATTTTGCCGGCGCGATACGTGTTCTGTGTGGATTGCCGCAACTGCAGTTTGCTTTTGCATCCAAAGTGGTTGCGTTTCTCGCACCTGACAAATGCGGCGTCATCGACTCGGTCATTGCCCGGAAATTCACTCAATACGGATTCAAACTTCGCGCAGGCTACGTCAGCCTGGTGAAGGAGAATTTCGAACATTACCAACGGTATTGCATTGCGCTGTCGACCAACGCCAGCCAGCGCAATGAGAAGGGTGAAGGGTCATACTGGCGGGACCGCAATGGACAGGCATTCCCTTGGCGCGCCATCGACGTCGAACGTGCGATGTATAGCCTCCAGCAGTAACCGGGTCGGGAAAGACTTCTGGCTAAGTCTATTGACTGCCATATCCTGTTTGCTGACCTGAAGTTGGAGGCAAAACCAGAGCAGAAAATTTTTGCGCGCTCCCCGAATCACAAGAACAAAAGCGCAGCAATGGGCCATGGCTTGTGGCGCCGAGACTTAACCCCTGCTGCCACTTTTCAAAGCATTCAAGCCTTCGAGCAGACCGCACGGCCTTCCTGACCGGCAACGGCGGCTTCAAGCCGTTTTGCGTGCCAGCCAGGCGCTCCAGAACAGGCTGCTGAAAAAACGTGTGGCGTCGCCGAATCCGCTGTCATGCAACAGCTGTTGCACCACCGCCTCGGAATGCGGCGGATCCGCGCCCTGAAGGATTTTGCCGAGCTTGGCCTGTACCTCATCGGCACTGGCGCCATGTTGTCGCCAGCGTTGCCCCCAGGCCGCCAGCAGCAACGGCTGGCTGGCGTAGGCGTATTGATTGCCCGCCACAATCAGCGGCGCACCCGGTTTGAGCCGCGTGTTGATCGAGTGCAGAATTTGCCGCTTGGCGACATCCCCTTCGAGATGATGCAGCACGCCAATCAAGGTCGCGGCATCGAAAGACGCGCTTGCCGCCAGGTCTTCGAGATGGCCGTGGTGAATGACGGTACGTTCGAGCAAGTGGTGCGCTTGCAATTGCGCTCTGGCCGCGTCGAGCATGGCGGCGGACGGATCGACAGCGGTGAAGAGCCAGTGCGGTTCAAGCGCGGCCATCGCAATGATTTCCTGCGCCGTGCCACCGGCGCCAACGACGAGTATCTGCGCCGCAGATGCCGGCTCCAGGCTCGCCGCCAGCATGCACGCGGCGAGGTCCTGGCAGGCGTCATAACCCGCCAGCGCGATACGGCTTTGACGGCCATACTCAGCGGCGCGGGCGTCGTCGAATTTGTCAGCAGCGTTGAGTGCGGATGATTTCAAGGCGATTCTCCATGGCCTGAAATCAAGCTACGCCAGCCTCTACAATAAGAAAAATTCATTAATTTTATTTACTGCATTCCCATCAGGAATGCGACAGCGCAACGCAATTGAAAAAAATCCGCAGATCCAGCGGACTTTTCCGCGCACCCGGCATCGAACCTTGAGACTGCAATGGGCGTTGCCCACCCGCGAGCCGGCCTCGGCCAAGGACTGACGATGACCTTCTGGATATTTCTGATTGCCTGCGGTGCCGCAGCGAGCACCGGAATCATGTTCAAACCCGGCGCCTGGTATGCGTCGCTGAACAAGCCCGGCTTCACTCCGCCGAACTGGCTGTTTCCGCTGGCCTGGACGACGATCTACCTGCTGCTCGCGTGGGCCGGCTATCGCCTGACCCTGATCCCGGGCAGCGCAACGGTACTGGCGCTGTGGGCGGCGCAGATTGCCTTGAACACGCTGTGGACGCCGGTGTTTTTTGGCGCCCATCGTCTCCTGGCCGCGATGGTGATCCTGACGCTGCTCTGGTGCGTGGTGGCAGCCATGGTGATTCTGGCGTTGCAACTCGATATCCTTACCGGGCTGTTACTGCTGCCTTATCTGCTGTGGCTGTGCGTCGCCGCCGCGCTGAATTTTTCCATCCTGCGCAACAACCCGTGAAGGCTGACATGGACAAGACTGCTGCTCCGATGCCGTGGACAGGCGAACGGCAAATCGCGCAAATGCGCCGTTTCAACCAGAAACTGGCCTGGCTGCCGCGCTTCAGGATTCGCAATCGCCTGACGCCACGCCTGATTCAGGCGCTGCTGCGAGGCAGTCAGCTTGGCGCGGCGAACAAGCTGCGCAAACAGGGGCTCCAGGCACAAACCAGCGTGGTGACGGTGCAAGGTGCATCGGTGCCGGTACGCATCATCCGGCCAAACGGTCCGGTCAAAGGCGTGGTGCTGGATATACACGGCGGTGGCTGGGTGATCGGCAATGCGCAGATGAATGACGACCTCAACGCTGCCATCGTCAACGCCTGTGGTGTCGCGGTGGTCTCGGTCGATTATCGGCTGGCCGTCGATACGCCGGTCGAAGGCTTGATGGACGACTGCCTGTGCGCCGCGCGCTGGCTGTTGAGCGCGCGTGAGTTCGCTGATCTGCCGGTGGTGGTGGTGGGTGAGTCGGCGGGCGGCCATCTGGCCGTGGCCACGATGCTCAGGCTCAGGCAATGGCCCGATTTGCTGCAGCGCCTGAGCGGCGCGCTGTTGTATTACGGCGTCTACGACCTGACCGGCACGCCGAGCGTGCGCAACGCACCGGCAGCCACGCTGTTGCTCGATGGCCCCGGCATGGTCGAGGCGTTCCGCCTGCTGACGCCGGACGCCGATGACGAACAACGGCGACAGGCACCGTTGTCGCCGCTGTATGGTGATTTCAGCGACTTCCCCCCTGCCCTGATGTTTGCCGGTGAACTGGACCCGTTGCGCGACGATACTCTCGAACTGGCCGCACGCTGGCAGGCGTCAGCGCCGGTCGAGGTGCATCTTTTGCCGGCGTCAGCCCATGGCTTCATCCATTTCCCGACGGCGATGGCCGACAGCGTTCTGGCTCACAGCCATACATGGATCACGCAGTGCATCGCGTCGGCCAGCAGCGAACCTGCCCGCTGAACAGCGGCGGCGTTACGCCGGATCAGCCACCGCAATCTGATTGCGCCCCAACGCCTTGGCTCGGTACAGGGCCTTGTCGGCATTGTTCATCAGGCTGTGCAGATCGCCATCGCCCGCTCCCATTGCGGCGACACCGAGGCTGGCAGTGATGCGATGCACTGGCCCCGTCATCACCCGCGGCATCGTCGCGATCAGCGCTTCGAGCATTTCCAGCGCGCGCTCGATCGACGTGTCAGGCAGCAAAATGGCGAACTCCTCGCCGCCCAACCGGCCATGCACATCCTTGTCACGCAAGCAGGTGCCGATGATGCCGCCCATTTGCCGCAACACGCGGTCGCCGACCTGATGGCCGTAGGTGTCGTTGATATGCTTGAAATGGTCCATATCGAGCATCACGGCACACAGGCTCAGGTGGTTGCGCCGGCAATCCTCAAAGAGTTGCTGCGCGCGCTCGAAGAACGCCCGGCGATTGTTCAGGCCGGTCAGTTCGTCCGTCTGGGCGGCCAGCCGGGAAATGTTATGCGCCCGTTCCATTTCCCGCGTCAGGCGAAAAGCGGCCTCGAGGGCATCGGACATTTTCCGCGTGGCCCGCGCGACGAACGAGGCGAAGACCAGCACGGCGAGCGCCATGCCGACTTGCAGGGTGGTCGGTTGCCACAGTAGCCACAGCGTGCACGGCAACAGCACCAGCGCCATGGACACCAGCGTCATGTAGCGATATGCCGAATAGCAGGACACCGCACTCACCGACATGCCCACCGTGAACAGCATGACCAGCGCCTGCGCCAACAGATCGTCAGCGGGCATGACGACGAAGGCGCCCGCCCCCCAGATGCCGGCGGACAGCACCAGGGTCGCCCAGTAGGTTCGCTCCCAGCGCCGGGGTGTACGTTCACGCTCGTCGCTGCGGAAATAGGCCACGAACATGGCAATGCGCAGCAGCGTCGAACCGGTCAACAGCACCAGCCACCCGTAGGCATCGCCGTGATCAAAACGATCCCAGCACAACCCGCACAGCATCAGGGCGGCGAGGTAGCTGCCGATCACCGCGGAAACGGATTGGCGGAACAACTGATGCAAGCGGTCCGTATTGACCTGCTCGGCTATGGAAAAATCCTGCTCGCGCTGAAGGTCAGACAATTCCATGCGTTCCACCTGAACCTGGCTGCTACATAAAATGCGAGGCGGCACTTTGCCGTGATGTGATGTGATCCGCTGAATCTAATATGCATTCAGCACGCAATACAACGACGGCGTGGGGGCCGGCACGGTCGCCGTGGCAGGCGCGCGCGGTGGCAGGCGTCCAGCCAGCCCCGCCCGCACGCCGCGCCATCGCTTAAATGATTTTCAGGGCCAGCAGAATCACCAGGTTTTTTTCGGCGAAGGCCTGGGCCTGCTCCGTCAGTTCAGCCAGGTTCTCGTCGGCCGTGGTCAGCGCCTTGCCGTCCTTGAGCAGGCCTTCGCCCTGACCGCCGATGATGCCCCAGGCCAGCTGCGCCCATTCGGCGGGGTGTTTGCGGCCTTGCTTGATCGCGATCAGGAACAGTTGCTGGAAGCGGCTGACCAGTACGCCGCCGCCAGTGACGGGGCTGGCCAGCACCTGGATCCGGTTGCTGTACAGCGCGCGTCGGCACAGTTGCAGGTTGAGGGTGTTGCAGCGCGGTACCACCAGCTTCTCGGCGGCCTCGCTCTGGCACGGCGCCAACACGCTCATACCGATCAGCACGTTGATCGCCTGCTCCACGTCGGCATAAGGCAACGACGGCACGGCGGCCGACAATTGCCGCAAGGTTTTCGGCACGTAGTCCTCGGCGGCCAGCGCTGCGAGCAAGGGCGTGTAGATCTCGGCCTGCAGCGAGGCAGCCCCTGCCGGGCCCGTGACGCTGTCGGGCACGCTTTCGGCGACCTGCAGCAGGACAAAACGGCTGCTGAGCATGCGCTCGCGGTGTTCGGCGGCGGACAAGCGGTTGGCGCCGCGCACATACAGATCCCGACGGAAATGCTGATTGACGAAGTAATCCCGCGCCTGCTCGCGCATGACCGGATGCGCGACAGTGTTGAGGAAGGCCGTGCCTTCGGCACTCAGGTTGAGCGCATCCACCGCATCCAGCGGCACCGCCGTGGTCACGTAGTCGAGTTTGGCCGGCGCCAGGGCATCGACCACATCGGCGAAGTACATGCAGTCCCAGGAACGGTTGAAGTATTCATGGGCGACGTACTGGCGATCCTGGCCCTTGACGCTTTGCAGCTTGGCGCCGAGGTTCGGCGCGGCGCTCGCGTACTTGGGATTGGCCGCCAACAGCGCCTCGGAAAATTGCAGCGCGGCGTCAATCCGCTCGGCCGGCCGGGCAGCCGGCTGCGAGGCAAAGCGATCATGCAGGCTGAACAGATTGCGCAACGGCGCCGACGGCGACCAGCCCGGGAAGCAGTTGTAGCTGACGTACAAATGGCCACCTGGCTTGAGATGCCGGCGGGCGAACTCGACGATCAGGGCCTGGTTGTCGCGGCTGACCCAGGTCCAGATGCCATGCAGGCTGATGCTGTCGAACTGCGGCAGGTCGGTGCGCGCCAGCAGTTGCTCGAAGCTGTCATCGTACAGCCGGGCATCGCTGCCCCAGTCGTTCGCCAACGCACGGGCATGCGCCGCGTGGCCCGGATGGAAGTCCGTGCCAACGAAGGAGCCCGGGTTGCCCGCGGCATGGATGTTGATCGACACGCCCTGGCCAAAACCCAGTTCGCAGTGCACGCCATCAGGGTTTTCCAGACTGCTGTAACCGCGCAGCAACAGGCAGTAGCGCTGGAAAACCGGATTGATTTCCCGGCTATACCCGTAGGTGTAGCCTTCGTCGGTGAAATACCCTTCGTTCCAGGCACTGCTCATGCTTTGCATCCTTTGATTCGGGAGTAAAAGTGGCTCTTATAAGCGCTAGGCGCGACCGATCACAAGCACAATAAGGCGCCAACACTTATTTCCACGCCCGGCCTTTAACCCGCCCCGCAGAACCTGCACAATTGCCGGCTTTTTGCGCGACAGGACGTCTTCATGCAACGGATTGTAATTCTGGGCAATGCCGGCAGCGGCAAATCCACCCTCGCCCGGGCGCTTGGCCAGCGCCTGCGCGTGCCGGTGATTCACCTCGACGCGCTGTTCTGGCAACCCGGCTGGGTCGAGCCCGACGCCGAGCAGTTCCGCACCCAGGTTGGCGCAGCCGTGGCGAGCGACGCGTGGATTTGCGAAGGCAACTACGCACGACGCACCTTTGACCTGCGCCTGCCTCGCGCCGACCTGATCATCTGGCTCGATACCCCGCGCCTCGTCTGTTTCACCCGGGTGCTCCTGCGCAGCGTGATGAACCGCCCGCGTGCCGACCTTGCGCCGGGCTGCAAGGAAAAGCTCGATCGAGCGTTTCTGACCTTTCTGCATTTCGTGTGGAATTTCGACCGTGGCTATCGGCCCGGCATCGAGCACATACGCCTGGCCAGCGGGCCACACGTCCCGGTGCTGCACCTGCGCGGGAAACGCCGGATTGACGCATTTCTGCATAGCTTGCCGGCGATCGGCCAAGGCGACGGCGAGTCCGGGCAGCCGCGTCTCACAGACAATCTCCAGCAAGGACCGCACGCATGAAAAACCTTATCCGTTCGCGAGCATTCATGCTGATTGTGCTGTGCGCCGCGCTGTGGGCCGCGTCACAGTGGTGGGAAAAGGCCCTGGCCAAGCCATCGGGCGCGCCCATCATCAGCCCCAATGGCTGCTACCGCGTGCAGGTATTCAAGCCGTTCTGGGTACTGCCCGGTTTCTTTCACCCCATGTCGCACCCGGATGAACAGGAACAGACCCATTGGTTCGTGCGTTGGGAAGTGCCGGCATTCTTTCGCCTGTACGATCACCGCAACGGCCAGTTGCTGGGTGAAAGCGCAATCTATGACCTGGTCAGCGATGGCGGCCCGATTGACTGGGGCTACCGCGACGATCCCAACGTCTCCGCGGTGATGATCAACATCGGCCCCAACCAGCCTGACTGCATCGGCGATGAGCCCAGCCCGCGAGGACGCTGAGCGTTATCAGCAAAGTGCAAGCTTCAGGGCGCACGGGGATACGCCGCGAGGCCCTGTCGACATGAGCGTTCCAGCGCCAGATCAAGGGGCATCCGTGCTGTGCGAACGACTACAGCGATGCGTCGATTTTTTTCGCCGCCGCGTCGCTGACCCAGGTGTGCCAGATTTCCGGGTGCTCCTTGAAGAACATCCTCGCCAGTTTCGCCGAGTCGATGTGTTCCTTGCTCATCCGCGCCAGGTTCTGGTTCAACAGATCGATCGGCAGGTTGACCTTTTCCAGTACCGCGACCAACTCCGGTGCCTGTTGATGGAACACGCTGGAGAGTCCGACCTGGATGCTGATCTTTTTATCGACGCCGGGCTTCTCCTGCAATTTGAGCAGATCGACCTGGCCCATCAACGGCGTCGGTGACCAGTAGTAGAACAGGATCGGTTCGCCACGTTTGTAGCTCGACAGGACCGCCGCATCCAGCGCCGGCCCGGTACCCGGGCGGAAGTTGGTGTAGCTCGCTTCCAGGCCATAGCGCTTGAGCATCTCGCTGTTTTCCAGCTCACAGGTCCAACCGGCCGGGCAGTTGTAGAAACGGCCTTTGCCCGGCTCTTCCGGATCCTTGAAAAGTGCGGCGTAGCGGTTCAGGTCGGCGATGTTTCTCAACTCCGGGGCCTTGGCCTTGATATTGCGCTGGCTGTCGCCTTCGACCAGATAACGCGGCACGTACCAGCCTTCGGTGGCCCCGATGATCGGGGCGCCGACGCCCACCACCTTGCCGGTGTCCGCGGCCTTGTTCCAGACCTCGCTACGCCCGACCCACTCCTCGGCCAGCACCTGAATATCGTTACTGCTCAAGGCGCTTTCCATGGTGATCGAGTTGCCCGGCAACGTGTCGATGGCACAGCCGTAGCCGGTCTTGAGCAGCACCTGCAAGACGTCGGTCAGGAACATGCCGCTTTCCCAATTGAGCCCGGCAAATTTCACCGGTTTGCCCGACTCGCACCAATCGGCGGCCTGGCTCGTCGCACTGCCCGCAAGGACACCGAGGGTTAGCAGTGAGGCCAGCAGATTCTTTTTGCTATTCACAATCGCACGCTCCAACACAGTGACTGGACGATGGCGGCACGGGTGTGCGCCTGAACGGTGCACACCCGGCCTCTGGGTCAATCTCAAACGCCTGGGTAAATCGTTGGAAACCAGTCTTCCCGCAGCCGTTGCCCGGTCTGCATGGCATGCCCTGGATACGGCGGAGACGTCCGTCCCGGACGCTCCAGATAGCGTATGTCGTCGCCGAGCCAGCGCAGCGACAGTACCCGTCGCCGCTGCGCCGACGCATTGCCCCTGGCGCCGTGCACGGTGCGGAAATCGAACAGCACCGCGTCGCCCGGTTGCATCTCCCATTCCAATACCTGCATGCCCTCCTCCGAGTCGGGGTCAGGCGCGTCTCGGTAGCCGTCGACGCCCTTGTAGAAATCACTCTGATCGGCCCAGTGCACCGGCTTGATGCCCTTCTCCCAGCGATGGGAGCCGGCGAGCAGACGCAATGTCGACTCGCGCACCGGGTCCACGGGGATCCAGAAGCTGACGTGCTGGTTGCCTTCGACGAAGTAGTAGGGAATGTCCTGGTGCCAGGGCGTGGCTTTCTGCGCGCCCGGCTCCTTGACCAGCACATGGTCATGGAAGAATTGTGCCGACTTCGAACGCATCACGGCGGCAGCGACAGCGGCGGCCGGAGATTGCTCGACCATGGCGCGGAATTCCGGGATCCGCTGCCAGTTGCAGTAGTCATCGAAGAAGCCGCCCGGCTGGTCGTTCGGCTCGACATAGCGACTGGCATAGACGCCCGGTTCGGCAAGGTTGCGCTCGACACCGGCGGCGATCGTTTCGATCCAGTCACTGAACACTCCGCGCAGGCAGACTGCCCCGTCGCGCTGGAAAGCTTCGATGTCTTTTTCATCAAGGGTGTAAGCACTGCGTGTCATGACCTGAAACTCCCGTCGGCAGAAATAAAGGTGGTCGCAGGGCCAATATTTCATGACACTCAGAAAGGATAAAATAATATGTATTGATCTATCACCGAAGAAAACCTTATGAAGTTCAGCCTGCGTCAACTGCGTTACGCCCTCGCCGCCGCCAAGCATGGCAACCTCACGCTGGCCGCCGAAGAGTTGCACGTTTCCCAGCCCTCGATCTCCACCGCCATCAGCGAACTGGAGGCGCTGTTCGCGCAACCGCTGTTCGTGCGCCAGCGCGGTCTCGGCGTGTCGCTGACGCCCTTCGGTCGCACCGTCATGGCTCGGGCCAAACGGGTCATGGCCGAGGCCCGCAGCTTTGCTGATATCGGCACCGACAGCAGCGACTTTTCCGGGGAGCTGGTGCTGGGCTGCTACGAGGATCTGGCGCCGTATTGCCTGCCGCAGATCCTCAGGCGCGTGCACCATGACCATCCACAGGTCACGGTCGAGATGCATGAGGGCGACTTCGAATACCTCGGCAAGCGCCTCGCCGAGGGCGCTCTCGAGTTGGCACTGACCTACGACCTGGGGTTACCGCCGAATGTGCAGCGCACCCCGCTGTGCCAATTGACGGCCCACGCCCTGCTGGCGGCCGATCACCCGCTGGCCGGCGAAACCCGGGTCAGCCTGCACGCACTCGCCGAGTGCAACTTGGTGGTGACGGAGCAGATCCACAGCGCCCAGCATGTGCTGGACCTGTTCAATGTCCACGGACTGACGCCGCACAGCGTCCAGCGCGCACGCAGCTTCGAGTTTCAGCGCAGCCTTGTGGCCAATGGCTTCGGCGTGGCGCTGACCTACACCCGGCCCTTCGGTGACCACAGTTACGACGGCCAGCCGCTGGTCTGCCGGGCGATCCGGGAAGCGCTGCCGACCCAGCGTATCGTCCTCGCCTGCGACCAGCGCTATCCGTTGACACCACCCGCCGAAGCCTTCAAGGCCCACGCCATCAACTGGTTCAAGGAGCGCCTGCCGTTTGCCCTGACTTGAACGCGGGGGCGTCGCGCCAGCACCGACGACCCCAGGCCTCAATGCCGGGTCTTGCGCTCCAGTAATCGCACGCCCAGCGACAGCGGATAACACAGCACGAAGTAAATCGCGCCGACCAGGATGTAGATCTCCAGTGGCATGAAGTACACCGAGCTCAGATCCTGGGCACGCAGCATCAGGTCCGGCGCGGCGATCAGCGACGCCACCGAAGTGTCCTTCAACAGCGAGATCGCCACATTGCCAATGGGCGCCAGAACAATGCGAATGGCCTGCGGCAGTACCACCCAGCGCAGCACTTTGAGACGCGGCATGCCAATCGCCTTCGCGGCCTCGACCTGCCCTTTGGGCACCGCCTCCAGTCCCGCACGGTAGATCTCCGACAGGTAGGCGGCCGCATTCAGCCCCAAGCCGATCATCGCCGCCTGGAACGAACTGAACTGCACGCCGATTTCGCTCAGGCTGAAATAGACAATGAACAGCTGCACCAGAGCCGGGGTGCCGCGGAACACCTCGATGTAGATCAACGCCGCACGCCGCAGCGGCCGGCTCCCCGAGAGACGTGCCAGCGCCACCAGCAAGCCGACGATGAGGCCGATCACCAGCGCGCCGAAGGCCAATTGAAGCGTCGCCCACGCCGCCGACAGCAGCTCGACATGCGTGGCTTCCCACAACTCGCCATAACCCATGTCAATGCTCCTTGACGACGTTGAGGCGGCGCTCGGTGCGAGCGGCCCAATGCGAAAGCATCAGGCTCAGGATCAGGTAGATCATGGCCAGCAGGAAGTAGATCAGGTTGGTCTGGTACGTCTCGCTGACCAGCATTTTCGCCTTGAAGGTCAGCTCCGGCACGGCAGCTGCCGAGGCCAGCGAGGTGTCCTTGAGCAGGCCGATGGCAAAGTTGGCCATCCCCGGAATGGCCACTTTGAAGGCCTGGGGCAGCACGATGATGCGCATCGCCAGCGATCGCGTCATGCCGATGGACCATGCCGCTTCGCTTTGCCCGCGGTCGATGGTGCGGATGCTTGAACGGAACACCTCGGACAGGATCGCCGCGCCGTTCAGGCCGAAGCCGATGATCGCCGCACCGACCGCCGGCAGGGTAATGCCGATGTAGGTCAGGCCGAAGTACAGGATGAACAGCTGGGTCAGGATCGGAATGTTACGGAAAATCTCCAGATAGACACTGGCGATCAGGCTCAGCAACCGACTGCGCGACAGGCGCATCAGCGCCAGACAGAAGCCCAATACGGCTGCCACGACGAACGCGGCGGCCGTCAGGCCAACTGTGGTCAAGGCGCCGATGCCCAGCACGTGCAAAAAGTACGGCAGCATCTCGAGGGCTTTGTGCAGGGCAGCGGAATCGATCATCGATCAATGCTCCTGCACGGCACGAATGAAAGAACGAGTGCGTTCGACCTGGCTCTCGCGGAAGATCTGCCGCGGCGGCCCCTGCTCGACGATATTGCCGTCGGCCATGAAGATCACCTGATCGGAGACGCTCTCGGCGAAGTGCATTTCGTGGGTGACGATAATCATCGTCATGCCCTCCTCCGCGAGCTTGCGCATCACCCCAAGCACTTCGCCGACCAGTTCCGGATCGAGCGCCGAAGTGGCTTCGTCGAACAGCATCAGCTTCGGCCGCATCGCCAGGGCCCGGGCAATGGCGACACGCTGTTGCTGGCCGCCCGACAGTTGCTCGGGGTACACGTCACGCTTGGCGAACATGCCCACTTTGTTCAGCAGGTCCTCGGCCATCGCCACCGCCTCACGGCGTTCGCGCTGCTGGACCCTGAGCGGACCGAGGATGATGTTCTCCAGCACCGAGAGGTGCGGAAACAGATTGAAGCGCTGGAACACCATGCCGATCCCGGTGCGCATCCGCGCCAGTTCCCTGTCGCTCATGGGCACCTTGCGCGTGCCGACCAGGCGCTGGCCGATCAGTGCGTTATCGATGTAGATGTCACCGCGGGTCGGCTCTTCCAGGTAATTGACGCAACGCAGCAAGGTGGTCTTGCCCGAGCCGCTGGGCCCGATCAGCGAGATTTTCTGGCCCTGCTGCACATTGAGGTCGATGCCTTTGAGAACGTCCAGGCTACCGAAGGACTTGTACAGTCCTTCGATGCGCACCAGTGGAGTGGATTCAGCCATGAGCAATGTCCGTAAGTGAATGACAAGACGACTCAGGCAAAGGCCTGACTGAAATCACGCGGCGCATGTTCGAACGGGCCGATGAGATTGCCCTGCTCGTCACGGTCGACGCCGATCCGCGGGTCCTTGGCCGGTGGCACCAGGTAATCCGGATTCTTGATCCCGTACCTGGCCAGGATCGGGCGGATCTGATCCGTCGCCTTCAACCAGCGCAGCCCTTGGTTGACGCCATCGAACAGATCCTGGTTCTGCGGATGCACGCCCCAGATCGCCTCGAACTTGGCGGTCAGGCTGGGGAATCTCTCGTCGTAGGCCATGGGGATCTGCTTGAGCTTGAGACTGGGATCCTGAAGGATCATGTAGTCGATGGTCGGGGCGTCCAGCACGGCAAAATCCAGGCGCCCGGCGCGCACGTCGCGCAGGCAGGAATCGGTGTTGTCGTAAAGCTTGACCTCCTTCACACCGTCGATTTTCTTCATGTCCGGGATGGTGAAGTAACCGGTGATGGCGCCGATGGTACGGCCCTTCACATCGTTGACCGTGATCGAGGTCTGGAACGGCTCGCTGTCGCGCATGATCACGTAGGCGCCGGTGTAGAACACCGGGTCGGTGAGCAGCAGGATCTTCGAACGCATCGGATTCCAGGCGAAGTTGCCACCGAACCAGTCGGCACGCCCGGAGCGCACCGCCTCGACCACCGCCGGGAAGCCCATGGTCAGCACATCGAGCTTGAGTTCGAGGCGGTCGGCAATGAGTTTGAGCAACTCCAGATCGGTGCCGATCGGCACACCTTCGCGCAACGCGCCCAAGGGCATATCGCCCAGGCAGGCGGCGGTCAGGTAGCCGGGGCGCACGGTCTTGATCGGCTTGTCGGCGGCTAACGCGAAGGACATCGGCCCGGTCGCACTGGCGACCAGTGCCGCCAATGAGCCATAGCCGGCAGCCTTGAGCAATCCGCGCCGAGAAAAACCCTGGGGAGCAAACTTGAAATCGGACATAGGTCACCTGTTGGCAAATTTATTGTGTTGACCGGTACAAGCCTTACCACTCCATTGCCGTCCCTGGCTCGAACGCTTCCGGGATTCACGAACGCGTCGACAGGCCCGCGAGGATGTCGATCGCGCTGACATGCGCTGTGGGGGTCTGCTGGCGACGACGCTTGAGCAGCCAATACGCCGCGGAGACCACGCCGAGACTGACCAGGCTGGCGAGGAACTGGGTACGCAGCGATTGCTGGAATGCCATGGCGACCAGAACGCCCGCAATGACTGCCACCACAGCATAGGACAGCCAGGGAAACAGCCACATCCTGAGGGTCAGCCGGCTCGGCGCCGTGGCTTCGACCTGGCGTCGAACCTTGATCTGCGCCAGCGCCACCGCCAGGTACACGAACAGCATCACGGCCCCGGAAGCATTGACCAGAAACAGGAACACTCCCTGCGGCGAAATGATCGCCGCCATGATCGCGATGTAACCGATCACACTGCTGAGCAGCACCGCTGCCCTGGGCACCTTGCGTGCGGTCAGCACTGCCAGCTGCGCCGGCGCGTCGCCCCGCTGACTGAGGCCGAAGAGAATCCGCGAAGACACATACAACCCTGAATTCAGTGCCGACAACACCGCCACCAGCACCACCGCCTGCATGATCATTGCCGCGCCCGGAATGCGCATGACGTCCAGCGCCGCCACGAACGGCGAATGCCCGGCCACGATCTGCCCCCAGGGCACCACGCAGACAATCAGGAAGATCGAGCCGACGTAGAACGTGATGACGCGGAAAATCACCGAGCGGGTCATGTTCGCCACGTTCTTCGAGGGGTCGTCCGATTCGGCAGCGGCGATGGTGGCGATCTCCGCCCCGCCGACGGCGAAAATCACCGTCGGCACGCCAGCCAGAATCGCGCTCACGCCATACGGCATGAAGCCGCGGTCATTCACCAGATTACCCAGCAGCGCGCCAGTGCTCGGCGCGAATCCGAACAGGTAGGCGCCGACGACGAAAATAAACACGATGATCGCGAAGACTTTCAGCGAAGCGAACCAGTATTCGAATTCGCCATAGGACTTCACCGACAGGCAGTTGATCGCGGTCATCACGGCCAGAAGGCTGAGACCGATCACCCAGGCGGGCAGCGCTATCCATTGTTCGAGGATGTTGGCGCCGACCACCGCTTCCACCGCCACCACAATCACCCAGAAATACCAGTACAACCAGCCGCTGGTGAACCCGACCCAGTTGCCCAGGCCAATCCGGGCGTATTCGGTAAAGGACCCGACACCGGGCAACGCCACGGCCATTTCACCCAACATGCGCATCACCAGCATGACCACGATGCCGGCAGCGAGATAACTGAGGAAAGCGGCCGGGCCGATCGCCTGAATCGTGGCACTGCTGCCGACGAACAGTCCGGCGCCGATGATCCCGCCCAGGGAAATCATGGTGATGTGACGCTGGCGCAACGCCCCGCTGAGGCGTTGGCGAGAAGCCTGGTTCTGGTTTGGCTGAACGTTGTTCATGGCAAGACCTGCGCAGTAATGGATGAGGTCGACCGACCAGACAATTTCATCGAAGACTTTGCGTGAGGGGGACAACACACCGGATACTCTGTGCCGCCAGCTGTCTGGCGCAGGGCTTGGTGGTGTCTGCAAGCCGGGATCGAACCCGGCCGGAACGGTTTGATAGTCATGTGCGTACCCGTTTAACTGCGGCATGGCAGCTATTTTCTTATTGTGTTGCATGACAAGCATTACAACTTACACACTAATCACGGTTTTTTAGCTTGTCAATGGGCGTTGTATCGGATAAAAAGCAATACAAATTTGCTTATTGTCTTGCTGCAAGCATGACAAGCAGGGATAAAGCATCATGAGTCAATTCGAACAACTGCTGGACGAACTCAAGGCTGGTGCAGCCTTGCAACGAGACAAGGCAGAAACGCTTTATGCGCAGTTGGCCGACTCGTTGGCCGAGGCGATCGGCAACGGCCGGCTCAAGCCGGGCGAACGTCTGCCACCGCACCGCGATTTCGCCAGCGCACTGGGGGTCAATATCACCACCGTGACCAAAGCCATGGCGGTGCTGCAACAGAAAGGCCTGGTCGAAAGCCGCCCCGGTCGCGGCACCCAGGTCGCCCAGCCACGGCATCCGGCGGCGCAGTTTCAATCTGCGCCGAGCAATGATCCGGGTACCGTCGACCTGAGCGTCAATCGCCCGGCCACCGACGGTTTCAATCGCGTATTGGGGCAGTTGCTGCCCAAGCTCTCAGGCGATCCGCGCTTTACCGACATGAAGGACTATCACCCGTCCGAAGGCCCGCTCTGGGCCCGCGAAGCCGCCGCGCAATGGTTGCGTCACACCGGCGTGCAGGCACAGGCCAGCCAGATGCTGATTGTCGAAGGTGCCCAGCACGGCATTGCCAATACCCTGCGCAGCCTGACCAACAGCGGCGACACCGTGCTGGCCGACAGCGTGACGTACCAAGGCATCAACGCCCTGTGCCGCTCGCTCGGCCTGATTCTGGTCGGCGTCGATGCCGATGCGCGGGGCATGTCACCCGATGCACTGCGGGCGGCGTGTGCCGAACACCAGCCACGGCTGCTGTTTCTGGTGCCGTCGATCCATAACCCGACCGCGATTACGCTCGATGCCGGGCGTCGCGAAGAGCTCGCGAGCGTGATTCGCGAAACCAACCTGCTGGTGATCGAGGACGATGTGTACCGACCGTTGCTGGATCAGTCACCGCCGGCCTTCGCCGCGCTGCTGCCGGAACGGACGATCTACATTTCGGCGCTGTCCAAGTGCATCGCCCCGGGCCTGCGCATGGGATTTGTCATGGCTCCCCAACCGTTGGTGCAGGACATCGCCGCGATGCAACGCATCGATTGCTGGAGCACCTCGCCACTGACGGCGCTGATCGCCACCCGCCTGATCGAGGACGGACACGCCGAGCAACTGGTCGCCGAACAGCGCGAAGAATTGCGCAGCCGCCAGGCCTTGCTGGCCACGCATCTCGACGGTCTGGAATTCCAGCACAGTGCGACGGGCACTCATGCCTGGCTCGTGTTGCCGCAACCCTGGACCGGCTCGCGCTTCGCCCGTCTGTGCCAGGAGCGCGGCGTGGTGTTGCTCGCGGGGGGCGCCTTCACCCTGCGTCCGGAACTGTCGCCGCAAGCGGTCCGCATCAATATCTCGGCTGCCCTGTCACGGGCGCAGCTGGTCAAGGCGCTTGGCGTAATCAGTCAGCTGGCCCGCCAGGGACATCTCTATATGCACAACCGGATCTGAGGACATGACACAGCCCGTTCATTGTGAAATTGCCGTTATCGGCGCAGGCGTCGTGGGTGTCGCCAGCGCACTCTGGCTGCGTCGCCAGGGCTACCGGGTGTTGTTGCTGGAGCGCGAGGCGATTGCCGCCGGGGCGTCCTATGGCAACGCCGGCACCCTGGCCCCTTATGGCGTGATGCCGATTGCCCAGCCTTCGTTGCTGAAAGCGATTCCGTCGCTGCTGTTTTCGAAGGATTCGCCCTTCGTCATCAATTGGGCGCGCCTGCCGCAACTGATGCCTTGGTTGCTGCGCTTTCTCAATGAATGCCGGCCCTCGCGCTGCGAGGTCAACACGCGGGCCTTGAGCCAGATCCTGCAACTCACCTACAGCGGCTACGCGCCCTTGCTGGCCGACAGTCCCGCAGCCGATCGCCATCTGCGTCACAACGGTTGCATCTATGCCTACGGCAGCGAGCACGGCTTCGCCAATGCCCAGGCCGCCATCGAACTGCGGCGCTCATTGGGCATCGCCCAGCAGGTGCTCAATGCCGCCGATGTCGCACAACTGGAACCCGCACTGGCAGGCAAGGCCGTGGCCGGCATCCTGTTTCCCGAGTCCTCGCACATGGATGACCCTCGCGCCTTCATCGAGGCACTGGCGGCGCCGCTGGTGGCCGAAGGCGCCCTGCATCGAGCCACCATCACCACCCTGCAACGCCAGGGCGATGGCCTGCAGCTGCGCAGTGGCGAAGGCCAGACCTACCGTGCCGACAGGGTCGTGCTGTGTGGCGGTGCCTGGTCGGCGGCGCTCGCGCGGCAAGTCGGTGATCACATTCCGCTGGATACCGAGCGCGGTTACCACATCGAGTTCGACCTGCAGGACACCCTGCTCAACCGCCCTTGCTGTCCGGTGGAAAGCGCGTTCTACATGACGCCAATGGCCGGGCGCCTGCGGGTCGCGGGCACGGTGGAACTCGGATCGATCAACGACCCGGCCAACCCCCGGCGCTTCGACTACCTGGAGAGCCGTGTACGCCAGGTTCTCGGCCTGACCGAACCGGTGGCGCGCAAGTGGCTGGGCTTTCGCCCCTCGCTGCCGGACTCGTTACCCGTCATCGGCGCGTCACCGAACGAGCCACGGCTGATCTATGCCTTCGGCCATCAACACCTGGGCCTGACGCTTGCCGGTGCCACCGGCCAGTTGGTCGCCGACTGCATCGCCGGCAAGGCACCCGCCTGGCTCGAGCACTTTTCCGTGCAACGTTTCTGAGTCGCCCCACAGGAGAACTATGTGATGCCCACCATCGAGCGCAAACACGGCAACCAGCGCATGAGCCAGATCGTCATCCACGGCAATACGGTGTACCTGGCCGGCCAGGTCGGCGAAACCCGCCACGACATTGCCGGACAGACCCGCGACGCCCTGGCCCGCGTCGACGCCCTGCTGACGGAGGCCGGGGCGTCACGGCAAGACTTGCTGCAAGTCACCATCTGGCTGGCCGACATGGGCGACTTCGCAGCGATGAACGCCGTGTGGGATGCCTGGGTGCCCGAAGGCCATGCACCGGCACGGGCCTGTGGCGAGGCCAAACTGGCGGATCCGCGCTTGTTGGTGGAGGTCATTGTCAGCGCGGCGAAGGGTTGATTGGTCGCGCCCTCTCTGGCGAACAACCGTGCCGGACGGAGTCCGCCCGCTATCGCCGCGGATGCGGAACCAGGGCCGGCACCGGGTACGCATCCAGCCTGGACAGCGGCGCGGCGCAGTCAGCCAATCACCCGCGCATACACCGAGCGATCGACATTGCCCCCGGAAAGAATCACCCCGACCTTTCGGCCCAGCATCCGTCCATGTTCCTGCATCAAGGCCGCCAGTGCCGCAGCCCCGGCCCCTTCGGCGAGGTTGTGGGTATCGCTGTAGTACACGCGCATGGCTGCGGCGATTTCCTCCTCGCTGACCGCGACGACCCGCGCCGCCCCCGCGCCGTAAATGTCGAACGCCTCGGCAATCGGCTTGCGCACCGCCAGGCCATCGGCGAAGGTGTTTGCCGATGCGGTCTCGCAGATGGCCCGGGCTTCGAACGACAACTTTGCCGCCGCCGCTTCGGTCGATACCACGCCCACCACTTCGGTGCTCAGGCCCAATGCGTCGCGGGTGGCGATCACCGCACAGATACCCGAGCCGCAGCCGATCGGCACGTAGACCGTGTCCAGATCGGGCGCCGCGCTGAACAGCTCCAAAGCATAGGTCGCCACCCCCTTGACCAGTTCGGTGTGGAACGGCGGCACCAGATACAGATCGTGCACGTGCGCCAGGCGCGCGGCCTCTTCGCGGGCCTCGTCGAAATCCTCGCCGTACTCGACCACTTCGCCGCCAAAGCCGCGCATGGCGTTGTTCTTTTCCAGCGAATTGCCCTGCGGCACCACGATCAACGCCTTCAACCCCGCGGCACTGGCGGCCAACGCCAGGCTTTGGCCGTGATTGCCGCGCGTCGCCGAGACAATGCCTTTGACCTGCGGGAATTCGCGGCGCAGCCAGTGCATGAAGGTGATGCCACCGCGCACTTTGAAAGCACCGGTCGGCGTGTGGTTCTCGTGCTTGACCCACACCGTGCAACCCAGCCGTTCGGCCAACAATGGCCAGCGGTACTGGGCGGTCGCCGGCATCACCCGGTACACCTGGCGGGCGGCTTGTTCGAGATCGTCGAGAGTCAGTGTGTACATCGCTCATCCTCCTGAGGCTTTGCCGCACCTTAGCCCCCGGACGGCATGTCGGCTTTCAAAAAACTGACCTGACTTTTGCCCGCGCACTTCACTACTATGCGTTGCATGAGCCAGCACAAGCGTCCGCCTGCCCCGCCCCGTGAAGCAACGATACGTCGTGTCGAGGCCGGGCCGTGGACGATCGAGCTGCTACCCGGCGCCGCCTACGCGACCCGCTACGTGGCGACGCAATCGGCGATCGGTTTTGCCTTCGACAGCCAGCGCGGCGTGCATGCCATCGGCAGCGACCGGGTGCGCCCGTTCGAGGCCCTGCCCAACGGGCTGGCCTTCGTCCCCGCTGGGTGTGACGTGCTGTCCGAGTCGCCTCGAGGTGGTGAATACCTGCGGGTCATTCGCAGCGACGGCAGGCCTTTGCCGGGGGATGCCGCCTTCAACAATCGTATTGATCCGCAAGCCACCCTGCTCGCCCTGCACCTGCGCCGCGCCCTGCTGCGCCCCGGCGAGGATGACTGTGAAGCCTGGGCGCTGGCCCTGGCGGAGCGCGCGCAGGCCAGCGCAGCGCAGACACCCCCGCGCGGTTCGCTCACCCGCAGCCGCATGCGCCTGCTCGACGAGTTCATCGATGCCGGCCTCGAAGGCCCGCTGAGCATTCAGGCGATGGCGCAGGTGCTGGGCTTGTCCGAGGGCTTTTTCATGCGCGCGTTCAAGAGCGCCACCGGCCAGAGCCCGCACAGTTATCTGATCGACCGCCGCCTCGCCCGGGCCCGGGCGCTGTTGCGCGATTCGACCGCCAGCCTCGCCCAGATCGCCCTGGCCTGCGGCTTCAACTCCCAGGCGCACATGACCAGTGCCTTCAGTCAGCGGCTGGGGGTCAGTCCGGCGCAACTGCGCAAGTAGCGACCAATCGATATAGCCCCCAGCAAGCTTGATATGCAAAAAACAAAGTACAAACAAATTTTATAGTGCGTTTTAATCTAATCAGAACTTATCTGATTGGAGCACCTGTACGTGAAGACCTCGGCACTGTTGACCCTCGGCCTGGCATTGGCCACCAGTTGCTCCGCCGCATTCGCCGGGCCGATTCTCGACCGGGTCACTGAAAAGGGTGTGCTGACCGGCGTGCTGATGGAGAGTTACCCGCCCTTCTCCTTCCTCAACGAACAGAACCAGCTCGACGGCTTCGACGTCGACGTGGCCAAAGCCGTGGCCGCACGCCTGGGCCTCAAGTTGCAACTGGAAACGCCGTCGTGGGACGTGATTGCCGCGGGCCACTGGAACGGGCGCTACGACATCTGCGTGTGCTCAATGACTCCGAGCAAGGCCCGCGCCGAAGTGTTCGATTTCCCCGTCGAGTACTACCAGTCACCGGCGGTGATTGTGGTCAACGCCAACGACAACAACATCACCGCCGGCAAGGACCTGTCGGGCAAGAAAGTCGGCGTGATCAGCGCCTCGACCTACGAGGCCTACCTGAACAAGGATCTGGTCATCGAAGGCGCCGAAGACAGACCGTTGCACTATCCGTTCGACAGTGTGCAGGTCGCGCCGTACGACAACGAAACGGTGGCCTTCCAGGACCTTGCCCTGGGCACAGGCGTACGTCTGGATGCCATGGTCACCAACCTGATCACCGCGCGCGAACGCATCGCCCAGGATCCGCGCTTCAAGATCGCCGGTGACACGCTGTATGCCGAACCGAACGTCGTCGCGGTAGAGAAAGGCGATCCACAGTGGAACGCCAAGGTCGCCGACGTCGTCGCGCAGCTCAAGACGGACGGCACCCTGAGCAAGCTCTCCAGGAAGTGGATCGGCGCCGATATCAGCCAATGACAGCCCTCAATCCTCATCCAGCCAAAACGGCACTGGCCGCCGAACCCCGGGCGCAGCGCTGGCGTCAGTGGTTCGGCTTTCGCACGCGGCTGTACCTGACCTGGGCGGCGCTGTTCGGCGTGTGCGTGCTGTTCTTCCTGAGCTTCGACCTGAAATTTTCGATCATTCTCGACAAGTGGCCGAACCTGGTCGGCCTGCGCCTGGGGCCGAACGGTTTCCTGCAGGGCGCGGCGCTGACCGTTTTCCTCTGCTTGTGCTCGATCTGGATTTCCCTGCTGCTGGGTTTTGTCACCGCACTGGCGCGCCTGTCACGCAGCGCCGTGGCGTTCGGCATCGCCAGCTTCTACGCCTCCTTTTTTCGCGGCACGCCGTTGCTGATCCAGATCCTGTTGATCTATCTGGGCCTGCCGCAACTGGGCGTCGTACCGGGGGCGATCAGCGCCGGGATCATCGCGCTGTCGCTCAACTACGGCGCCTATCTGAGTGAAATCTTCCGCGCCGGCATCCAGGCCGTCGCCCCCGGTCAACGGCAAGCGGCGGCGGCACTCGGGCTGAAGCCGGCGGCGACGTTCCTGCACATCATTCTGCCGCAGGCCATGCGCACGATTATTCCGCCGACCACCAGCCAGTTCATATCAATGCTCAAGGACTCTTCATTGATTTCGGTCATGGGCGTCTGGGAAGTGATGTTCCTCGCGCAGTCGTACGGCCGCTCGTCCTACCGCTACATCGAAATGCTCACCACTGCAGCGGTGATTTACTGGCTGCTGTCCATCGGCCTCGAATTGATCCAGCACCGCCTCGAACGCCATTACGGCAGAGGCTTCAAGCAGCAACGCTGACCCCCGTCCCGAATCACGACTTTGTTGCAGGAACCACGATGTCCGATCGAAAACCTCTGTTGTTTGCACTCTACGAACAAGCCAGCGTCGGCTGCGGTGGTGCGCCCAGCCTGTGGACCCATCCGGCGGATGAGCGCCTGCGCATCAACTCGCTGGGCTATTGGTCGAACCTGGCGAGAATCGCCGACCAGGCACACCTCGACATGCTGTTTTTTGGCGATGTGCTGGGCTTCTACGACGTGTTCGGCGGCAATGCCGATGCGGCGATGAAATGGGCGGTGGAAGCGCCGGCCAACGATCCCTTGATGATCATCCCGGCACTGGCGGCGCTCACCGAGCATCTGGCGTTCGGCGTCACCGTCACCACCAGCTACGAGCATCCGTTCACCCACGCGCGGCGTTTCAGCACCCTCGACCACCTGACCAATGGCCGGGTCGGCTGGAATATCGTCACCTCGTACCTGTCCAGCGCCGCGCGCAACTTCGGCCTGGAGCAGATGATCAAGCACGATGACCGCTACGAACGTGCCGAAGAGTTTCTCGACGTGGTGTACAAACTCTGGGAAGGCAGCTGGGCCGACGACGCCGTGGTCGCCGACAAGGCTCGCCAGCTCTATGCCCGAGGTGAGCGGGTACGGCCGATCAACCATGAGGGCGAGCATTACCGGGTCGCCGGGCCGCATTTGACTTCGCCCTCGCCGCAGCGTACGCCGCTGCTGATCCAGGCCGGCTGGTCGGGGCGCGGCCGCGAATTCGCCGCCAAGCACGCCGAGCTGATCTTCATTGCCAAGTCCAACCCGCAGGAAATCCGCCAGGGCCTGGAAGACATCTGGGCCAAGGCCGAGGCGCGCGGCCGGCAACGGCAGGACGTGAAATCGCTGACCGTACTGCGCATCGTCACTGCAAAAACCGAAATCGAAGCGCAGCGCAAATACGATGAATTGCAGAGCAACTATCACCTGCAGGCGCAACTGGTCAGCTACGCCGGCGACACCGGCATCGACATCAGCCGCTACGCCGACGGCGACGCGCTCTCGACGCACACCGAAGGCCTGACCTCCTACGTGATGCGCCCCGATGGCAGCGGCAAGCCGCTGACCGCCGGGGACGTCAAACAGCGTTTCGCCAGCGTTACCCGGGGCAGCGACCTGATCCTGGTCGGCACGCCGCAGCAGGTCGCCGAACGCATCGAAGAGCACGCGCGAATCTCCGGCACCAGCGGCTACATGCTCAATCCGCTGATCAGCCCTGGCAGCCTGGAAGACTTCGTCGAACTGATCATTCCCGAACTGCAGAAACGCGGCCTGTATCGCACCGAACCGCAACGCGGCACTTTCCGCTCGAGTTTGCGCGACGATGGCGCCAGTCACCTGCCGGACTCGGCATACGGCGCATCCTTCCGCTTTGACCGGGCACAGTGAGCCGCGGCGTCGTCAAGAAAAATGACCGCGGGCTGTGAATTTTTTCGTGTCCTCTTGTATCTGATCTGAAAGAAGCCGTGCCATCAATTAGATGGCATCGACCCAGACAAACCGCTCTGGCCCGCGTCATACGGGGCCAGGCGGCTTGCATCAAGACCGATCAGCTACAGAGTGACCAGGATGAAATCACGTAAAAACCGCGTCAATCCCATCGGGTTGAAGGACATCACCATTGTCGACGACGCCAAGATGCGCAAGGCGATCACCGCCGCGGCACTGGGCAACGCCATGGAATGGTTCGACTTTGGCGTGTATGGCTTTGTCGCCTATGTGCTGGGCAAAGTGTTTTTCCCCGGCGCCGATCCCGGCGTACAGATGATCGCCGCGCTGGCCACCTTTTCGGTGCCCTTCCTGATCCGGCCGCTGGGCGGCCTGTTCTTCGGCGCGCTGGGTGACAAGTACGGGCGGCAGAAAGTCCTCGCGGCGACGATTGTCATCATGTCGCTCAGCACCTTCGCCATCGGTTTGATTCCCTCGTATGCCTCGATCGGCATCTGGGCGCCGATCCTGCTCCTGCTGTGCAAGATGGCTCAGGGCTTCTCGGTCGGCGGCGAGTACACCGGCGCCTCGATCTTCGTCGCCGAATACGCCCCGGACCGCAAGCGCGGCTTCCTCGGCAGCTGGCTCGACTTCGGCTCCATCGCCGGCTTCGTTTTCGGTGCCGGCGTGGTGGTGCTGATCTCGACGATTCTTGGCGACCAGAAATTCGAGGAATGGGGCTGGCGCCTGCCGTTCTTCCTGGCCCTGCCGCTGGGCATGATCGGCCTCTATCTGCGTCACGCACTCGAAGAGACGCCGGCGTTCCAGCAGCATGTCGAGAAGCTTGAGCAAGGTGACCGCGAAGGCCTGGCCGGTGGTCCGAAAGTGTCGTTCAAGGAAGTCGCGACCAAGCACTGGCGTAGCCTGATGACCTGCATCGGCGTGGTGGCGGCGACCAACGTCACCTATTACATGCTGCTCACCTACATGCCCAGCTACCTGACCCACAACCTGCACTACAGCGAAAACCATGGCGTGCTGATCATCATCGCGATCATGGTCGGCATGCTGTTCGTGCAGCCGATGATCGGCTTCGTCAGTGACAAGATCGGTCGGCGCCCCTTCATCATCTGCGGCAGCATCGGCCTGTTCATCCTCGCCATTCCGGCGTTCATGCTGATCAACAGCGGCAAGCTCGGCCTGATCTTTTCCGGGCTGCTGATCCTCGCGGTGCTGCTCAACTTCTTTATCGGCGTGATGGCCTCCACCCTGCCGGCGATGTTCCCCACGCACATCCGCTACAGCGCCCTGGCGAGCGCCTTCAACGTCTCGGTGCTGATCGCCGGCCTGACGCCGACGGCCGTGGCCTGGCTGGTAGAAGCCACGCAAGACCTGTACATGCCGGCCTATTACCTGATGGTGATTGCGCTGGTCGGCCTGATCACCGGCGTGACCATGAAGGAAACCGCGAACAAGCCGCTGCGCGGCGCAGCGCCAGCGGCGTCCGACCTGGAAGAAGCCCGCGAGCTGCTGCAGGAGCATCACGACAACATCGAGCAGAAGATCGAAGACATCGATAACGAAATCGCCGAGCTGCAGGCCAAGCGTGAGCATTTGGTCCAACAGCACCCGCGAATCGAATAGCGAGCTTTACTCAACGGTGCGCGCAGCTCAATGATGGGGGAGCTGCCCACGGGAATACCTCTGATAACAACAAATGGAGGACCGTCCACCGATCATGAACATTCTCTACGATGAACGCGTCGACGGCGTGCTGCCGGACGTCGACCGGGCCGCGCTGTTGCAGGCGCTGCACGAACAGTGGCCGGTGCTGGAGGTCCTGCACCAGCAGGAAGAGCTGCGACCGTACGAATGCGACGGTCTCTCCGCCTACCGCACCACGCCGTTGCTGGTGGTATTGCCGCGGCACATCGAGGAAGTGCAAGGCGTGCTGCGCCTCTGCCACGAACGGCGGGTCCCGGTGGTCGCCCGGGGAGCCGGCACCGGACTGTCCGCCGGCGCCCTGCCCCTGGAGAAAGGCGTGCTGCTGGTGATGGCGCGTTTCAATCAGATCCTGCACATCGACCCCGCCGCCCGCACCGCACGGGTTCAGCCCGGGGTTCGCAACCTGGCGATTTCCCAGGCCGCGGCGCCGTTCGGCCTGTATTACGCGCCGGATCCGTCGTCGCAGATCGCTTGTTCGATCGGCGGCAACGTGGCGGAAAACGCCGGCGGCGTGCATTGCCTCAAGTACGGCCTGACCGTGCACAACCTGCTCAAGGTCGACATCCTCACCGTCGACGGCGAGCACCTGACCCTCGGCTCCGACGCCCTCGATTCTCCCGGCTTCGACCTGCTCGCCCTGTTCACCGGCTCCGAAGGCATGCTCGGGGTGATTACCGAAGTCACCGTCAAACTGCTGCCCAAACCGCAGACCGCCAAAGTGCTGCTGGCCGCGTTCGACTCGGTGGAGGAGGCAGGCCGCGCCGTCGCCGACATCATCGCGGCCGGGATCATTCCCGGGGGCCTGGAAATGATGGACAACCTGGCGATCCGCGCCGCCGAGGACTTCATTCACGCTGGCTATCCGGTGGATGCCGAAGCGATTCTGCTGTGCGAACTCGACGGCGTCGAAGCCGATGTCCACGACGATTGCGACCGCGTCCGCCAGGTGCTGGAACAGGCCGGTGCCAGCGAAGTGCGCCAGGCCCGTGACGAAGCCGAGCGCGTGCGCTTCTGGGCCGGCCGCAAGAATGCCTTCCCGGCGGTGGGCCGCTTGTCGCCGGACTATTACTGCATGGACGGCACCATTCCCCGCCGCGAATTGCCGGGCGTGCTGCACGCCATTGCGCAGTTGTCCTCCGACTACGGCCTGCGGGTTGCCAACGTCTTTCATGCCGGCGATGGCAACATGCACCCGCTGATCCTGTTCGACGCCAATCAACCCGGCGAACTCGCCCGCGCCGAAGCCCTCGGCGGCAAGATCCTCGAATTGTGCGTCAGCGTCGGCGGCAGCATCACCGGCGAACACGGTGTCGGCCGGGAGAAAATCAACCAGATGTGCGCGCAGTTCAACAGCGACGAGCTGACCCTGTTCCATGCCGTCAAAGCGGCGTTCGACCCCGGTGGCCTGCTCAATCCCGGCAAGAATATTCCGACCCTGCACCGCTGCGCCGAATTCGGTGCGATGCACGTACACGGCGGGCAACTGCCCTTCCCTGAACTGGAGCGCTTTTGATGGGCAACGCAGCGGATTTCGACGACAGCGCAGCGCTGCTCGAACAGGTGAACCAGGCCCTGGAAAATGCCACGCCGCTGCGCATCCAGGGAGCGAACAGCAAGGCCTTCCTCGGGCGCATCGGCGCCGGCGAAATTCTCGACACCCGCAACCATCGCGGCATCGTCAGTTACGACCCGACCGAACTGGTGGTGACGGTGCGCTGCGGCACGCCGCTGGCCGAGTTGCTCGCCGTGCTCGACGCCGCGCAGCAGATGCTGCCCTGCGAGCCACCGGCCTTCGCCGACGACGCCACCGTTGGCGGCATGCTGGCCAGCGGCTTGTCGGGGCCGCGCCGGCCGTGGTCTGGCGCGGTACGCGATTTCGTCCTCGGTACGCGCATCATCACCGGCTACGGCAAGCATCTGCGCTTCGGCGGCGAGGTGATGAAGAACGTCGCCGGTTACGATCTGTCGCGCCTGATGGCCGGCAGTTTCGGTTCGCTCGGGGTCATCACCGAGGTCTCGCTCAAGGTGCTGCCCAAACCGCGCCAGTGCCTGAGCATCAGTCTGCCGATGAGCAGCGAGCGCGCCCTGCAGCGCCTGGCCGAATGGGGCCAGCAGCCGTTGCCCATCAGTGCGGCGTGCCACGATGGCGAGCGTCTGCATCTGCGTCTGGAGGGCGGCGAAGGTTCGGTGACGGCAGCGCATGATCGCCTCGGTGGCGAGTTGCTGGAGGCGGGCTATTGGGCCGACCTGAATGAGCAGCGCCTGGGCTTCTTCAACGAAGATCAGCCACTGTGGCGGCTGTCGGTGCCCAACAACACGCCGCCCCTGGCCTTGCCGGGGCCGCAATTGCTCGACTGGGGCGGCGCCCAACGCTGGCTCAAGTCAGCGGCCGAAGCGGCGTTTATCCGCAAAGTAGTCGGCGAGGTCGGTGGCCATGCGACGTGCTACAGCCACGGGCTGCTCGACGACCCCTTCCAGCCCCTGCCGCCCGCGCTGCTGCACTATCAGCGCAACCTCAAGCGCCAGCTCGACCCGCGGGGCATCTTCAACCCGGGCCGTCTGTACGCGGAGCTGTGAACCATGCAAACCACTCTCAGCCCCCAATCACAACAACTGCCGCGCGCCGCCGAGGCCGAAAGCATCCTGCGTAGCTGCGTGCACTGCGGGTTCTGCAATGCGACCTGCCCGACCTATCAACTGCTCGGCGATGAACTCGATGGCCCACGCGGGCGCATCTATCTGATCAAACAGGTGCTCGAAGGCCAGGCGGTGACACGCAAGACCCAGGAGCATCTGGATCGCTGCCTGTCCTGCCGCAATTGCGAAACCACCTGCCCGTCCGGTGTGGACTATCACAACCTGCTGGATATCGGCCGCGCAGTGGTCGACGCCGCCGTGCCGCGCTCACTCGGTCAGCGCCTGCTGCGCGAGGGCTTGCGCAGCGTGGTACCCAACCCTGCTCTGTTCAAGAGCCTGGTCAGCAGCGGCCAGGTCTTGCGCGCGTTGCTGCCGGGGCCGCTGCAGGCGAAGTTGCCACGCAGCACCCCGGCTGCCGCGCCGCGTCCCGTCACCCACCATCCACGTCAGGTGCTGCTGCTCGAAGGCTGCGTGCAGCCGGGGCTGTCACCTAATACCAATGCGGCGGCGGCGCGGGTACTCGATCGACTGGGCATCAGCGTCACACCGGCACGCGCGGCCGGTTGCTGCGGCGCGGTGGATTATCACCTCGATGCGCAGGCTGCCGGCCTCGACCGCGCCCGCCACAACATCGACGCCTGGTGGCCGGCCATCGAACAAGGTGCCGAAGCCATCGTGCAGACCGCCAGCGGCTGTGGTGCTTTCGTCAAGGACTACGGCCATTTGCTCAGTACCGACCCCACCTATGCCGACAAGGCCAGGCGAGTCAGCGCCCTGGCCCGCGATCTGGTGGAAGTGTTGCGCGACGAACCGCTGGAGACCCTCGGCGTGCACGGCGATCAACGCCTGGCGTTCCATTGCCCGTGCACCTTGCAGCATGCGCAAAAGCTCGGCGGCGCCGTCGAAGCGTTGTTGACGCGCCTGGGTTTCAACCTCACCAGCGTGCCCGACGCCCACCTGTGTTGTGGCT
Source organism: Pseudomonas sp. efr-133-TYG-5 (assembly GCF_030209175.1). Lineage (GTDB taxonomy): Bacteria > Pseudomonadota > Gammaproteobacteria > Pseudomonadales > Pseudomonadaceae > Aquipseudomonas. The sequence goes on from NZ_JARVSM010000001.1 coordinate 928,147, forward strand.
CGGCCGGCACCTACTCGATTACCCAGCCGGAACTGGCGCGGCAACTGCGCGACAACAAGCTCAATGCCCTGGAAAGCGGTCATCCGCAACTGATTGTCACCGCCAACATCGGCTGTCAATCACACCTTGACGGCGCCGGGCGCACGCCGGTGCGCCACTGGATCGAACTGGTCGACGCGGCCATGCCCGCCCGCGTCAATGGAGCACGGTGATGAACAGCAAAGCCATTCTGAGTCAGGTGGAAATCCGCAAGATCCTCGATGCCGCGCGCAACGAGGCGCTGCACAACCAATGGCCGGTGAGCCTCGCCGTGGTGGATGACGGCGGCCATCCCCTGGCCCTCGAACGCCTCGACGGCGCATCGCCGATCAGCGCCTACATCGCCACGGAAAAAGCCCGCACCGCCGCGCTTGGCCGGCGCGAATCAAAAGGCTATGAGGACATGGTCAACGGCGGCCGCCATGCCTTTCTGTCGGCACCGCTGCTGACGTCGCTCGAGGGCGGCGTGCCGATTGTCTTCGACGGCCAGGTGATCGGCGCCATCGGCGTCTCCGGGGTCAAGGCCGAGCAGGACGCGCAGGTGGCCAAGGCCGGAGCGCTGGCACTGGGCTGACGGTCAATTCGCAGGCGAAAAAAACCGCCCTTGCGGGGCGGTTCTGGTACGCCGTAGCGGGTGGGCTCGGGCTGTGTATGTCTCACCTCATGTGTCCTCAGCGCCGCCGAACATTTGAACAAAGTGTGATCCAGTTCAAATTCGCCAGGGCGAAGCGCGAGCCTCTTCACTATGCTTTTCGCCATTGGGCTCAGCGGATTGCAGAAGATCTGAACAAAACGCCGAGCGCATTGTTCCAGATGCGCATGACACCCGGATCAAGGACGAGCAAATGGATATTTCCACCGCTGCAGCTCCCCTCCCCACCCCGCAACGCGCGGTCACCCGGCGCCTGGCCTTCGCCGTAAGCCTGCTGTTTGTCGTCGGCGTGTTTGCCGCGGTCAGCGCCCTGTTCAGTATCGCCCGGCACCTCGACGCCGAGGATGTCAGCCAGAACCAGTTCTACTCGGCGCGGGCACTGGAGAACCGCATCACCGCGTCGAAAAGCTACATCACCAGTTATGCCTACTGGACCACGGCCTACGAACACCTGCACGACCAGATCGATACGCAATGGGCGTTCACCGAGCAGAACATCGGCAAGACCCTGTTCACCAGCGACGGCTACGAAGGCGTGTTCGTTCTTGACCGGCAACGCACCAAGTACGCAGTCATCCGCGGCCAGTTGCTCGACGCGGACATATCCTCGTTCCTCAAGGTGCCGGCCGCCACGCTGGTGGATCAGGTGCACAGCCAGGCCAACATCGCCGACCCCATCAGCACGTACACCTTGTTCGAGGGCTGGCCGGCGCTGGTCACGGCGGCGGCGATCATTCCCAACGATGAACGGCCACTGGGCGATCCACAGCAGACCTCTGTGCTGGTCTTCGTCGACCAATTGACCCCGACCAAATTGCGCAAGATCGGCAGCGCTTATGGCCTGAACAATCTGACCCTCGCCCCCGACGAAACCATTGCCGCCGATCAGCCAAGGGTGGCCCTGGACAGCACCGGCTACAGCCTCATCGAGGACCTCGAGCGGCCCGGCCGGCAACTGTTGTGGTCGTTGCTGCCGCCGCTCGCGGTCACTCTGGTGGTGCTGACGCTGTTGACCGCGTACTTCTTTCGCCATGCCATGCGCTCCTCGCGCTACGTCGACCAGAGCTTCGACACGATGCAGGCGACCAACCAGGCACTGGCAGCCGCCAACCGTGCCCTGGAGGCCAGCGAAGAGCGCTTTCGAGCCGTGGCCGAGGCCGCGTCGGACTGGATCTGGGAGGTCGACCAGCACCTGGCCCTGACCTATCTCTCGGCACGCTTCAGCGAGGTGACCGGCTATGACCAGGCGCAATGGCTGGGCCAGGATATTGGCCAGCTGCTCTTTTGCGACACCACACCACTGGAGCTGTGGCTGAAGAAACTGACGGAGGCCAGCCCGACCAGCGACCTGCGTTGCACCTACCGCGACCGATCCGGCCAGCAACGCCACTGTCGCCTCTCCGCCCGCCCGATCTTCGACCAGCAGACCGTCGTCGGCTTTCGCGGCACCGCCAGCGACATCACTGACGAAGTGGCGGCACATGCGCAGATCCAGCACCTGTCGATGCACGACGCGCTTACCGGCCTGCCCAATCGCAACAAACTCGCGCGTTATCTGGATGAAGCACTGCTGCTCAAGGAACACGCGCCGCCCCTGTCGCTGCTGATGATCGACCTGGACAATTTCAAGCCGATCAACGATTCCCTGGGCCATCCGGCCGGCGATGCCGTGTTGCAGGAAGTCGCCGCGCGCCTGCGCGAATGCACCCGCGATCACGACATCGTCGCCCGCCTCGGTGGCGACGAGTTCGTGGTGGTGCTCAACGGCATGGACACCCATCATGAAATCGACAAATTCTGCACCCGCCTGATCGGCAACCTGCATCAGCCGGTGCTCTTCGAGCAGCATCCGCTGCACATCGGTGCCAGCGTCGGCATCGCCCTGAGCCGGCGCCAGGGCTTCGTGCCTACGGAACTGATCCGTTGCGCGGATATCGCCCTGTATCAGGCCAAATCCGAAGGCAAGAACACCTGGTGCTATTTCGAAGCGCACATGAGCGATCAGATCCAGACACGTCGGCAAATGGAGGACGATCTGCGCCGGGCGCTGGTCAACGATGAGTTCGTCCTGCACTACCAGCCGCGCTACAAGATCGATGGCAAGCAGATCGTCTCGGTCGAGGCCCTGGTGCGCTGGCAACATCCGACCAAGGGCCTGCTCGGCCCGGACGTGTTCATTCCCCTCGCCGAACAGACCGACCTGATCGTTCCGCTCGGCCGCTGGGTGCTGCGTGAGGCCTGCGAAACGGCGCTGACCTGGCCGCAGGACATCCTGCTCTCGGTCAACCTGTCACCCGCGCAGTTCGCCCACAGCGATGTGGTCGAAGATGTACGCCAGGTGCTGGTCGGCACGCGCTTGCCGGCCAGTCGCCTGGAACTGGAAATCACCGAAAACGTCATGCTCAACGACACCGATGGTGCGCTGACCACGATGAATGCACTGAAGGAACTGGGGGTGCGCCTGAACATGGATGACTTCGGCACCGGCTATTCGTCGCTGGGCTATCTGCGTGCCTATCCGTTCGACGGGATCAAGATCGACAAGCGTTTCATCGCCTCCATCAGCAGCGGCGCCAATGACCGCGCGGTGGTACAGGCGATCATCGGCCTGGGCAAGGCCATGGGCCTGACGGTGACGGCCGAGGGCGTCGAAACCGAGGAGCAACTGGACATCCTCGGCAGGGATCAATGCAACGAAGTGCAGGGTTACTTCATGAGTCGCCCCGTCGACAAAACGGCGTTCGCGCTGTTGCTGCACGCTTCCAGAAACGTGCAGCCGGAGCCCTCGCGACACAGGAAAGGCCGCGTCACCTGAGCGGCCTCGAGCGCACAATCACTTGCGCTTGCCACCGGGCAGCACGGCACCCAGCACCTGCTTCGCCGTCTGCACGATCACCCCGGCTTCATCAGGGTCGCCCTTGAGCAGCGTCGTGGCGAACTTCTTCGCCTGTTCCAACTTGATATGCGGTGGCAGCGGCGGCACGTTCGGGTCGGTCTTGAACTCGATCACCACCGGCACCTCCGACGCCAGCGCCTGCTCCCAGGCCGCTGCAACGTCCTCTTCGCGATCAACGAAGATCCCCTTCAGGCCGATGGAAATGGCGAACAGGTGATACGGCACGTCCGGAATGCTTTGCGAGGCGACAAATTTCGGATCGCCCTCCATCACCCGCTGCTCCCAGGTCACCTGGTTGAGGTCCTCGTTGTTGAAGACCGCGCAGATCCACTTCGGGCTGTCCCACTGCCGCCAGTACTTGGCGACGGTAATCAACTCGGCCATGTTGTTCATCTGCATCGCACCGTCACCCACCAGCGCAATCACCGGGCGTTGCGGGAAGGCAAACTTCGCCGCAATCGCATAGGGCACGGCGGCGCCCATCGAGGCCAGTCCGCCCGACAGCGAGCATTTCATGCCTCGGCGAATTTTCAGGTCACGGGCAAACCAGTTGGCGCAGGAACCGGAGTCGCTGGTGATGATCGCCTGCTCGGGCAATCGCGGTGACAGCTCGAACACTACCCGTTGCGGGTTGACCGGATCGGCTTTGGCCATGGCGCGTTTCTCGAGGGTTCTGTCCCAGCTGCCACGCCAGCCCTCGATTTTTTTGCGCCATTTGCGCGCGGTCTTGTGTTCCAGCAACGGTGCCAGCGCGGCGAGGGTCTCGGCCGCATCGCCACAGAGATTGACCTCCATCGGATAACGCAGGCCCAGCATGTCCGGCTGCAAGTCGATCTGCACCCCGCGCGCCTGACCCTCCTTGGGCAGGAACTCGGCATAGGGAAACCCCGAACCGATCATCAGCAGGGTGTCGCATTCAGTCATCAACTTGTAGCTCGGTTCGGTCCCCAGCAGGCCGATGCTGCCAGTCACCCAAGGCAGTTCGTCGGGCAACACGGCCTTGCCGAGCAGCGCCTTGGCCACCCCGGCACCGAGTTTTTCGGCGACGGCGAACACTTGCTCACTGGCGCCCAGCGCGCCGGCGCCGACCAGAATCGCCACCTTCTCCCCGGCATTGAGCACATCGGCGGCGCGCTGCAGGTCGGCCTCGTAAGGCAGCACCCGTGGCTTGCTGAAACCGACCCCGGAATGCGCCGTGCCGTGCGCGCGTGCCGGGGCCTTGTATTCGAGATCCTGCAGATCGTTGGGCAGGATCAACGCCGTCACCCGCCGCTCGCCAATCGCCGTGCGCACTGCGCGATCGAGCAAATGGCGCACCTGCGAAGGCGCCGCTGCCTGTTGTACGAAAGCCCCGGCGACGTCCTTGAACATCGACACCAGGTCGAGCTCCTGTTGATAGTGACTACCCAATGCCGTACGCGCCTGTTGGCCGACAATCGCCAGCACCGGCATGTGATCGAGCCGCGCATCGTAGAGTCCGGTGATCAAGTGCGAGGCACCGGGGCCGGAAGTGGCGATGCACACCCCCAGTTCGCCGGTGAACTTGGCGTGCGCCGAAGCCATGAACGCGGCCATCTCCTCATGCCGGGCCTGGACGAATTCGATCTTGCCCTGGGCGCGGCTCAAGGCGCCGAACACGCCGTTGATGCCGTCCCCCGGATAACCAAAGATGCGTGTCACGCCCCATTGACTGAGTCGTTCAACCAGAAAATCACCCACTGTCTGCGTCATGAGAACCCTCACTCTGTGCATTGCCCATGGCCGCCCGCCGCTGCTGAAGGCCGCGCGGCAGGCAGTCGTCGTAAAGGACTGGACAGCCCTGCCATCGGCGAAGTTTCGATTAATTGCGCTTCGTGGCGCGCACGATCGAGCCGTGATCTGCAATGGCGACGGGCGACGATTCAGGCAGGCTGCACGAAGGCCTTATGCCTGCAGCGACGCAACTGCTTGATCGGTAAAGAAACTTTTCTTGACCCGGGCTGGCACGGCAAATGCGAGTACCCAATGGATTGCACAGCGCCGTGGGACAACGGCCTGTGTTTGTTCCGTGATAGCAGAGGCCACACCCCATGAACGCCATCGACCTATTGAAAGCCGACCACGAAAAAGTCAAAGCCATCCTCAGCCAACTGAGCGAATCCACCGAGCGCGCCCTGAAAAAACGCAGCGAACTGCTGAGCAAACTGGAGATGGAAATTACCATCCACACGCGCCTGGAAGAAGAAATCCTCTACCCCGCATTCAAGGAAGCCGGCGGCAAGGAACAGGACGTCATGTACTACGAAGCCAAGGAGGAACACCGCACCGTCGATTCCCTGGTGTTGCCCGATCTGAAGCTCACCGACCCGGGTACCCCGGAGTTTGCCGGTCGGGTGAAAGTGGTCAAGGAGCTGCTGGAGCACCACATCGAAGAGGAAGAAACGGAGATGTTTCCGCAGGCGAAAAAACTCCTCGGCAAGGCCCGGCTCGATGAGCTGGGCGAGCAGATGGAAGCGTTGAAAGCCAGTTACAAGAAGGAGATGTCCGCCGGCAACCTGGCGGCGTGATTGATTGGCGTGAACACCAGGCCCGACCGCTGTCGGGCCTTTTTTTATCTTTGCACCTGGCCCTCGCGGGACTCGGTAAACACATTGCCGGCATCGCGTACCAGCTGCCGCCATTCGGCGCTGGTGATCAGGCCCTGCTCTTCCATGTCGTCGGCCGCTTTCAGCAGCTCGTCGTATTGCTGTTCGGGATCCATGCGCAGTTGCGCTTGCGTGGCCAGTTTGCGCCATGCCGCCAGGGATTCTTTCTTTCGCTGATCGAACATAGGGATGACCTCTTGGGGATGTGATTCGGTAGAGCGAAGCCCACGACCAGTCGTTCCTCATCCGCGACGGATGGAATGCCACCCGCCTCAGCCCGCACCCAGGGCCTGCAAATAATCGCCGAAACCTTCCCGGCAACGGCTGTGCTTGCGAGCACTGGTGACCACGCTGTTGGTCGCGGTCCAGACAATCCGCGCACCGGCACGCTCCAGATCGCGCACCAGATGCACGTCTTCATGGGCCGGCAGCGGCCGGAAACCGCCCGCCCGCTGATACGCCATCGAACACACGCCCAGGTTGGCACCGTGAATATGCCGGTGACCTTCCACTGCCTGATACAGGCTCTCGTAGCGCGTCTGTACGTGCACCGGGTGCTCCGCCCAACTGTCGACGCTGACCGTGCCGCACACCGCATCGGCCTGAAAATCCAGCTGGCGCACCAGCCAGTGCGGGGCAACCACCGTGTCGGCATCGGTGAAGGCCAGCCAGCGCGCCCCGGCGACGATCAACGCCGCCGCCCCGGCGCATCGGGCCTCCCCGACATTGCGCCCGTCGGTGACCAGGGTCTTGATCCCCATCTCGTGCGCCACTTGCGCCGAGTCATCCGTGCAGCTGTCGAGCACCACCAGAATTTCCACCGGTTCCGCCAGCAGCGGATGCGCCGCCGCGGTCAGGACCGACTCCAGGCATTGTGCAAGCCATGCTTCTTCGTTGTGAGCGGGGATGACGACGCCAATCATGTGCTTGCTCCTGCCTGCCGGTGGGCCACTCACATCGCGGTGGCCGATAACTGACAGACCAGAGCCGATTTCCATTGGTTCGAGTTTTTTGCTGGCGCGGGTAGCGGCGATGTAGCGCAGCCAGGAGGCTCACAGCCACACTTATCAAGAGTTATATAACCGTCGATGGTTATTACGAACTTCCTTATAAACCTGTCAGTAATGACAGTTGTAGCTCCATCTCGCCCACTTATAAGCTGTCCGCACTGGCAACTGGGTCAGTTCGAAAAGGAGCACATTCCATGGCGGATAAAATCAGTCAGTTCCTGCCGTATGAAATCGACGGTTTCGACGCGGCGAGCAAAACCATTTCTCTGGCAAAGACCACGGCGCCCGGGGCAAAAATCCAGGCCACAACGGCTTCCAACGTCGAGCGACTCATCTTCACGGGAGTCAACAGCACGGTCGACCTGCACCTGACGAATTACAGCGGCTCCACGCTGCTGGAAGGCGTCATTCCTGCATGGTTCTTGAAGAACAACGTCGGCGGAGTCGTCAATTGCCTGTTCCGATCATCGCCCAGTGGCGTGGTCATCGCCGATGATGTTCGAATCGTGCCTTGAACCACACAGGCCAACCGTGACGCACCCTGCGTCATGTTTTCTTACACCTTTTGTCGCCCGATCCGACATTGCCCGGTGATCGAAGGCCGGCGCGGCGGATCATTTTGGTATCATGCGCCGCTTTTACGGTTAACCGCCCGCCTGTCCTGCCGACCGGCGGGCTCGAAAAGGCGGTATGAAATGACGGCTTTGTTGACTCGCCGCAAGGTGCTTGCGGGAATGGGCGTGCTCGGTCTCGGCCTGCTCGCCGGCTGTGATACCCGCGGCCAACTGTCGTACAAGTACGGCAAGGATCTGAGTAACAAGATCATGGGACGCACCTTCAAGCTGAAGAATCCCGAAGGCGAAACCATGACGCTGTCGAGCTTCCGCGGCCTGATGCCGATGGTGTTCTTCGGCTTCACCCAGTGCCCGGCAGTCTGCCCGACCACCCTCGCCCGCGCGGCGCAGATCAAAAAGCTGATGGGCAAGGATGGCGACCGCCTGCAGGTGATTTTCATCACCCTCGATCCTGAGCGCGACACCCCGCAGATCCTCGACGCCTACGTCAAAGCCTTCGACCCGACATTCGTCGCGCTGTACGGCACGCTCGAAGAAACCCAGGCCACGGCCAAGGAATTCGACGTGTTCTTCGAGAAGGTCCCGGCAGGCGACACCTACACCATCTCGCACACCGCCACCAGTTACGTTTACGACTCGCGCGGCGAACTGCGCCTGGGTCTGTCTACCTCGCTTTCGGCACAAGAGTGCACGGAAGATTTGCTCACCGTCATGGAGGTTTGCTGATGCATCCCGTTCTGAACAACATCAAACGCGCCGTTTTCGGTCTGTCCCTGCTGGGCCTGGCGCTGAACGCGTCGGCACAAACCAGCGTCAGCGACGCCTGGGTGCGTGCGACCGTGCCGACCCAGTCCGCCAGCGGCGCGTTCATGACCCTCACCGCCGACAGCGACAGCAAACTGCTCAGCGTTGCCTCGCCGGTAGCCAAGGACGTGCAGATTCATGAAATGAGCATGAAGAACGACGTGATGAGCATGGGCCCGGTCGACTCGGTCGACCTGCCGGCCGGCAAAGCGGTGAAGTTCGATCCGAACGGCTACCACGTCATGCTGATGGGCCTGAGCGGCCAGTTGAAGGAAGGCGACAGCGTGGCGCTGACCCTGACCGTGGAGAACGCCAAGGGCGAAAAACAGGCCATCGAAATCAAGGCGCCGGTACGCTCGCTGACTAACATGGAAGGCCACGATCACAGCAAGATGCATTGATCGCTGCCGACTGAAAAAACGCGGGGCGGCATGATCGACGATCATGCCGCCCCGTTTGCATTGCGCGTCAGGCCAGCTTCACCTCGACATCAATATTGTTGCGCGTGGCCTTGGAATACGGGCACAGCTGATGCGCGGTTTCCAGCAGTTTCTGCGCCGCCTCGCGGTCCAGCCCCGGCAGGCTCACATTGAGCCGAGCCTGCAGCAGATAGCCACCGGAGTTGGTGCCCAGATCTACCTCGGCATCCACCGCCACATCCGCTGGCAGGCTGACCTTCTGCTGCTGCGCGGCGACTTTCAGCGCGCCGATGAAACACGCCGACCAACCGGCCGCAAACAGCTGCTCCGGATTGGTCCCGCCGCCGTTGGTGCCGGGGGACGACAGCTTGACGTCGAGGATCCCGTCGGAACTGCGTGACGCCCCATCGCGCCCGCCGGTGGTGTGGGTCTTGGCGGTATAGAGAACTTTTTCGATCTGACTCATGGCGATCTCCTGAGCAATAACAACCTGAGTTCACGGCGCCCCAGGGTCCTGAGGCGCCACCCGATTCGCACAGCTTTCTCACTATAGACGCGGGTTTGCCGGGCACCGGCGAAACGGACACGCGGACGGTACCCAGCGATCAGACCGATGATGGAAAGCATGCTTTACATCAGCGAACGCTTCGACGAACATGTAAAGCGTCTTTTACACAGGGAGTTGAAAATGAAGCACTTCAATAAGGAAATGGCCGCCGCAATGGCGTTGTACGTCCTGGTGCTGCTGGCATCGCAATGGGCATTGCTGTACCTGGGCGAGGCCAACGCCTGGCTGCGCACGGTCATCGTCCTGTTGCCGATGATCCCGGTCGCCCTGTTTTGCTGGACCGTGGTGCGTGACATGCGCCGGCTCGACGAAATGTACCTGCGCATCCAGTTCGAAGCCCTGGGTTTTGCCTTCGCGGCCTCGGCCATGCTGACCTTCACCTACGGTTTTCTGGAAACCGTCGGCGCGCCGCACGTCCCCTGGTTGTGGGTGTGGCCGGTGATGGGGCTGATGTGGATGATCGGTTTGCGCATCGCCAAGCGTCGCTACCAATGAAAAACCGTCTGAAGGAACTGCGCGCCGAGCGCACATGGTCGCAGGTCGAACTGGCCGAACGTCTTGGCGTGTCGCGCCAGACCATCAACGCCATCGAAAACGAACGCTACGACCCGAGCCTGCCGCTGGCCTTCCAGATTGCCCGGGCGTTCGGCCTGCCGATTGAAAGCATTTTCGATGATGCGCCAGGGCAATAACCCTCCAGCAAGGGGCAACGCCCTGTTGCCCCTGTGCGATCAGCTGCCCGCGCCGCCATGGGCCTCTTCAAAGAAGTAATCCTTCCAGCTGTCCGCCTTGTTCTTCAGCACACCCAGCTCCTGCAATTTCTCGGCGTAGATGAATGTACGCTGCGGCACCACGGTGAAATCGATTTCCGGGTCCTGGACGATTTGCTCGACCAGCGCCAGCGGCAACTTCGACTGCTCGACGCGAATGTAGGCCTGGGCGGCGGCAGGTTTGTCAGCCTTGATGATTTTCTCCGCCTCGGCCAGGGCGTCGTAGAACGCCTTGTAGGTTTTGGGGTTTTCGTCGTGGAATTTTTCCGTGGTGTAGAGCACGTTGAACGTCGCCTGGCCGCCGAGCACGTCGTAGGAACTCAGCACCTTGTGCACGTTGGGACTCTGCAGCGCCTGGTACTGGAACGGCGGGCTGGAGAAGTGCGAGTTGATTTCCGAACCGCCGGCGATCAGCGCCGCCGTGGCGTCCGGGTGCGGCAGGCTGACCGAGATGTCATCGAATTTCTTGTACTGGTCGTTACCGAATTGCCGGGCGGTTTCGATCTGCAGGGTGCGCGACTGGAAGCCCACGCCAGCGGCTGGAACGGCGATGCGATCCTTGTCGCTGAAATCCTTCAGGCTCTTGATGTTCGGGTTGTTGGTCAGCAGGTAGTTGGGCATCGAGCCGAGCGAAGCGATGGCCTTGACGTTCTGCTTGCCCTTGGTCCGATCCCACACCGTAAGCATCGGCGGCACTCCCGCCGAGACCACGTCCAGCGCGCCGGTCAGCAGCGCTTCGTTCATCGCGGTGGCGCCGGAAATGCTGTTCCAGTCGACTTTGATGTCGAGGCCCTGCGCCTTGCCGTGTTTCTCGATCAAGTGCTGGTCGCGCACCACATCGAGAATCAGGTAACCGATGCCGAACTGCTGGGCAATGCTGATCTTGCCTTCGGCATGCACGCCGGCGCTGAGCAGCGTACTCGCGGCCAACAGGGCCAGCGCGGAACGTTTGAACGGTGTGGCCATGGCATCCTCGCAGCTTGGAAATGAGACGGAAGCTGTGAACTTTATCGCTATAAAAAAGCTAATTTAAATACCGATATTGCATATCTATAGCACCCAAAGCTCTGCACCCGAAAGGGTCGTAACTGCCCAGATTCCAGGCATCCGAAGATCGGCACAGCGATTGCTAGCCAAGAATAAATTTCTAGCTAGCAATAAGGAGCCAACCGCAATGATGGCCGAATCCCGCCGTGGCGTTATCTGCTCTCCCCACCCCGAAGCCAGTGCTGCCGGCCTGCGAATCCTCGATGCCGGCGGCACGGCAATCGACGCCATGCTGGCCGCCAGCGCGGTGCTCGGCGTGGTGTATCCGCACATGACCGGGCTGGGTGGCGATGCCTTGTGGCTGCTGCATGATGGACAGGTGCGCACCATCATGGGGATCGGCCAGGCGGGTCAGCGCTTGCCCGGCAGCGGCCGCATCGACCTGCGCGGACCGGCCAGCGTGGCGACCACCGCCGGGGCATTGGCCAGCTGGCGCACCGCGCAGCGGATCAGCGCCGGCGAATGGAGCTCGCGCCTGGGTTGGCGCCAGTTGCTCGCCGACGCCGTGCACATTGCCCGCGCCGGGGTGCCGGTGTCGGCGTCGCAACTGTTCTGGCAGAGCCACCGCGAAGCGTTGATCGACACCCTTCCCGACCTGCACGCGCTGTGCAAGACCGCCGGCCGCTGGCTGCGTGCCGGCGATGTGCTGCGCCAGCCACAGCTGGCCGACACCCTGGAACAGCTGACCCGCCACGGCATCAGCGACTTCTATCAGGGCGAGCTGGCCCATGCCTTCGCCGAGCAGTTCGCGCGGCTGGACTGCGGCCTGAGCCTGGCCGACCTGCAAGCAACGACCGCCGCAGAAGTGCCGCCGCTGTCGATCCGCTATCGCCAGGGACGTCTGTTCAACGTTGCCCCGCCCTGCCAGGGTCTGTACACGCTGCAAGCCATGCTCGCCCTCGGGCAACGCGATCTGGCCGCGTGCGGCAATGGCACGGTTGCCTACTATCACCACCTGGTCGAGGCGATCAAACAGGGCTTGTTGCGGCGCAACGCCGAATTGCACGACCCGCGCCGCTCGGACTGGGATTTCGCCGCCACACTCAACGCTGAGGCCGCCGCCGGCTACGCCGCCTGCATCGATCCGCACCAGGCCCAGCCCTGGAACGAAGCGGGTCGCCCGGCCGACACGGCGTGGATGGCCGCCACCGACGCCGAGGGCCGCACGGCGTGTCTGATCCAGAGTCTGTTCCATGACTTCGGCTCCGGCGTGGTGATGGGCGACACCGGGGTGCTGTGGCAAAACCGCGCCGCCGGATTCAGCAGCGAACCCGGTCATCGCAACGCCTGGGCGCCGGGCGCACGTCCGGCGCACACCCTCAATCCGTCCTGCTATGTCGCCGACGACGGGCGCCGGATGTTCTTCGGCACCCAGGGTGGCGACGGCCAGCCACAGACCCAACTGGTACTTGCCAGCCAGTTGATCGATTTCGCCCAACCGATCGACCGGGCCTTGCGCACCCCGCGTTTTCTGCTCGGGCGCAGCTTTTTCGACGGCAGCGACAACCTCAAGCTCGAAGCCGATGTCGGTGACGCGGTGATCAGCGGCCTCGCCGCGCTCGGACACGGCGTGGAAAGCATCGCCCCGCTCAACGCCTACACCGGCCAGGCCGGCATCATCGCGCTGTATCCCGACGGCCGCCGCCACGCGCAGCACGACCCGCGCGGCCAGGGTTGCGCGTTGGGCCAGAGCGATTGAGATCGGCGTTTGCCGGGCGACCGGCGCTGGCGGATAATGCCCGCCGCATTCGCTTCTGCCGCGTCGCCGCCATAGAGGAAACGATGGCCTCACAGACCGTTACCGCCAAACAACTCGAAGTCCAGCGCATCGTCGATGTGCTGTCCAGGGCCATCGCCCAGCATCGGCTCAAGCCCGGCACGCGGCTGATCGAGGCGCAAATCGTCGAGACCCTGCAAGCCAACCGCAACCACGTCCAGGTGGCACTGCAGCGCCTTGCCATGCAGCGCATCATCACCATCGAACCGAATCGCGGCGCCATGGTGGCGCAACCCAGCGCGCGCGAAGCACGGGAAGTGTTCGCCGCCCGCCGAGCCATCGAGCGGGCGATCGTCGAATGCATCACCCCGGCGATCATGCACAAGCAGCACGAACGCATCAGCCGCCACTTGAACAACGAACGCGCGGCCACCAACGCCACCGATCGCCGGGCCATCGTCCGCGAGCTGAGCGAATTTCACCTGATGCTCGGCGAGATCTGCGGCAACAGCGTACTCAGCGAAATCCTCGCCAACCTGATGGTGCGCAGTTCGTTGATCGTCGCCTTGTATCAGCGCAATGACGTGCCGTCCTGTGCCTCGGACGAACACCAGGACATCATCACCGCGCTGCAACAGGGTGAACGCGACAAGGCCGTGGCGGTGATGCTGGAACACCTCGACGAGCTGGAAGCCCAGCTCGCCCTGGAACAGCAGCCCGAGCCGGACATCAACCTGCGCGAGGCCCTCGCCGGACTCTGATCACTGCGGCCGCCAGACCTGCGGCGCACGCCGTTCGAACGTCTTGCGCCCGGCCTTGAAGCCCATCAGCGGCGCACTGATCTGCGCCACCACGGCGGCCGGCGTCGGCGCCTCGAACACCAGGAAATCGGCGCGACAGCCCGGCTCCAGACCGTAACGGCTCAGGCGCAGCAGGCGCGCCGATTCACACGACACCCAATCCAGGCAACGCTGCAACTGCGCTTCGGTGCCCAACTGGCTGACGTTGGCAAACAGATTGGCCTGGCGCACCAGCGATGCGTCGCCATACGGGGTAAACGGATTGCCGAGATTATTGGTCGAGATCGAACAGGTCACCCCGCACGCGTGCAGTTGCTCCAGCGGTGCCAGGCCGCGCGGCTTGTTGTGAAATTGCTCGCGCCCGGTCAGAAACAGGTCCGTGGACGGCAGGCAAGTGACCTGCACCCCGGCCGCCGCCAGTGCCTGGCCGATCTCGCGCAAATGTCCGAGCGGCAGCGCCGACAGCTTGGTGGCATGGCCGATGGTCACCCGCCCGCCCCAGCCGTGCAATTCACAGCAGCGGATCACCTCGGGCACGGTCATGCCGGCCGGGTCGAGGTCGAAATCCAGGTGCAGGTCGAGGTCACGGTCGTAGTGCACCGCCAGTTCGAACAAGCGGCGAATCTGCGCCGCCGGATCGCGATCCATGTACGGACAGCCGCCCAGCACTTCGGCGCCCTGCTCCAGTGCCGCACACAGCAGCGCCTCAGTGCCGGGGTTATCGAGCAGACCTTCCTGGGGAAACACGCACAGCTCAAGGGTGATCGCCCAGGCGTAGTCGGCCTGCAACCGGCGGATCGCGTTGAACCCGGTCAGGCCGATCTGCGGGTCGAGTTCGACATGCGTGCGCATGTGCATCGTGCCCTGGACGATGGCCTGTTCGAGCACCGTCGCGCCGCGTTGATAGACGTCCTGCTCGGTGAAAGCGGCCTTGGCCAGCCGCGTTTGCGCGATGGCTTCGGCCAGCGTGCCGGCCTGCAACCGGCAGCGGTCGAGGATGCACGCCTTGTCCAGATGAATGTGGGTTTCGACCAGGCCCGGGTGCAGATAGCCGGCACCGATGTCGAGGGTTTCGCAAGCCTCGCCAGGCAGGGGCGCGGCGACAAAAAAACCCTCGCGCACGTAGCGTTCAGCGCTGCGCGAACCGGTGATCTTCAAGGTTTTCATACCAGTGTTCCTTCACCCAGGTAAGCGGCTTCCAGTTGCGGGTCGTCGCGCAATTGCGCGGCGCTGCCGCTGTTGACGATACGCCCGTTCTCCAGCACGTAGGCGCGATCGGCGACTTGCAGGGCCAGGTTGGCCATCTGATCGACCAGCAACAGGGTCATGCCTTCGTCGCGCAACGTCGCGAGGGCGTCGTACAGTTCGCCGATCATCGCCGGCGACAGCCCCAGCGTCGGCTCGTCCAGCAGCAGGATATGCGGCTTGGCCATCAGCCCGCGGCCGACGGCGACCATCTGCTGTTCACCGCCCGACAGCAGACCCGCCGGGCTGTCGATGCGCTCGCGCAAACGCGGGAAGCGCCGCAGGATCGCTTCGATCTCGGCGTCGGCATCGAACGCTTCGCGGCGTGCGTAACTGCCGAGCAACAGGTTGTCGCGTACGCTCAACTGGCCGAACATCTGCCGCCCTTCGGGCACCAGGGCCAGTCCGCGCGTGGCGATTTCACTGGCATCACACGCGCTGATCTCGACGTCGTCCAGCAGGATGCTGCTGGCGCCCGAGGCGCGATGCAACCCGGCCAGGCACTGCAGGATGCTCGACTTGCCCGCGCCATTGGCGCCGAGAATCGCCACCAGTTCACCGGGATTGACGGTCAGGTCGACGCCCTCCACCACCGGCGCGGCGCCGTAGTCGATGCTCAGGTTCTTGATGAACAGGCGCGCGTCGCGACTGCCATTCCAGGCCTGCAGCCGCGGTTGCGCCTGATATTCGGTGACGCCCAGATAGGCCGCGATCACCTGCGGATTGGCGCGCACTTCGGCCGGCGTCCCCCAGGCAATCGGCTTGCCGGCGTCGAGCACCAACAAGCGCTCGGACACCGCCATTACCAAGGGCATGTCGTGCTCCACCAGAATGATCGTCAGGCCGAAACCCGCCAGGCGCCGCAGCAGGCCGGCAAGTCGATCAGTGTCCTGGCGGCCCAGCCCGGCCGCGGGCTCATCCAGCAGCAACACCTTGGGACGGCTGGCCAGCGAACGGGCAATCTCCACCAGCCGCCGGTCGACATGCGGCAACTGTTCGGCCGGGAGGTTCACCGAGCCGCTGTAGCCGACCAGTGCCAGCAGGTCCAGCGCCAACGCCTTCTGCTCTGCACTGGCGGTACGCATCGGGGAGCCCATGCGCCCGCCCTGCATCGCCACCAGCAGGTTTTCCAGCACCGACAGTTCGGCGAACAGCAAAGTCGTCTGATAGGTTCGACCGATGCCGGCGCGGGCGACTTTCCAGGAAGGCCAGCCGGCGAGCGACTCGCCGTCATCGAGGCGGATGCTGCCCTGATCGGGCCGGTAGAACCCGCTGATCAGGTTGAGCACCGTGCTCTTGCCGGCGCCATTGGGTCCGATCAGGCTGGTGATACTGCCGGCCCTGGCCTGCAGGCTGACATGCTGCGCCGCCTGCACACCGCCGAAGCGGATGCCAATATCGTCGACCCGCAACGCCCCTGCGCAACCATGGAAAAACTCCCGCAGACGCGCCGAATCGGCCACGGCCGGTGCCCGTCGGTCGAGCGGTCGCCACCAGCGCCGGGCCAGCGCGCCCAGCACACCGTCCGGCGCCAGCCACAACACACACAGCAGCAGCGCGGCGAAAATCAGCAAGCGGTACTCGGCGAAATCCGACAAGGCTTCCGGCAACAAGACAATCAGCAAGGCACCAAGCAGCGGCCCGAACAGGGTGCCGCTGCCGCCGACGATCACCGCCAGCACGAACAGGATCGACTGGCTGAACGGAAACGACTCGGGGTTGATAAACATCATCAACGGCGCGAGCAGCGCGCCAGCCAGCCCGGTCAACGCCGCCGAGAGCGCGAAGGCCAGGGTTTTCGCCAGCACCGGATTCAGACCCAGGGAGCGCGCGGCAATCTCCGACGACTTCACCGCGAGCATCGCCAGCCCCCAGCCACTGCTGCGCAGACGCAGGTAAAACGCCAGCGCCACGGTCATTAGGGCAATTGCGATCAACGCCAGGGTAATCGCCGGATCAAGGCTGCCGAGCGCCGGCATCGGGATGCCCATCAGGCCGTTGGAGCCACCGGTGACGCTGCGCCATTCGATCAGGCTGTGGTGCACGACGAAGGCAAAGGCAATGGTGATCATCGCCAGGTACGGCCCCTTGACCCGCAATGCCGGAATCGCCAGCAACCCGCCGACCATGGCGTTGACCAGCGCCGCCACCGCCATGGCCGCCGGCAACGGCCAGCCGGCCAGTGTCAGCAGCGCCGACGCGTACGCGCCCAGGGCGTAAAAGGCGATGTGCCCGAAAGACATCTGCCCGGTCAGGCCGATCAGAATATTCAGGCCCACGCCAACCACCGTCGCCAGGGCGCAGAGGGTCAGGACCAGCAGCGAATAGCTGTCGAGCAGGAATGCGGCGACGGCGCAAGACACTGCCAGGGCCAGCAGCGCGACAGGCGCCAGGGAGTGACGTGCGGTGCTCATACTTTCACCCATGATTTGAGGCCGAACAGGCCATCCGGACGGATCGCCAGCGTCACGATGACCAGGGCGAAGGTAAAGATCTGGGTGAACGCCGAGCCGAAGTACAAGGTCACCAGCGCTTCCACCAGACCGAACAGCAAGCCGGCGCCAAACACCCCGCCGGCACTGGCGATTCCGCCAAGAATCGCCACGGCAAAGGCCTTCAGGCCAAACAAGGTGCCCATGTCGGCATTGACGCTGAACAGCGGCGCAATCAACAACCCGGCCACCGCGGCGAACACGGTCGACACGGCGAACGACACCGCCACCACCCGCTTCACGCGAATGCCCATCAGCATCGCTGCTTGCGGGTTCTGCACACAGGCCTCGAGCACCTTGCCCAGCCGCGTGTGGCGCCGCACCAGCCAGAGCGCCAGCGCCACACCGGCGCCGATCAGCGGGATCAGCAGTTGCAACAGCGACACCTGACTGCCGGCCAGTTGCACGCTGTGCTCGGTCAGCACGCTGACGAACTGGCGCGGCTCCTTGCCGAAACTGAATAGCACCAGATTGTCGAGCAGAATGCCGCCGGCCACCGTTGCCATCAGCCACGCCTGCGAGCCACGGGCGTGAAACGGGCGCACCAGAAAACGCTCGATGAGCAGGCCGTACACTGCCGCCAGCGCGAGCGCCGCCGGGTACGCCAGCCACGCCGGCCATTGCCAGGTGATGCTGAAGCTGTAGCCCAGCACCGCGCCGAGCATCATTGCGCTGCCCTGGGCGAAATTGACCGTGCGCGACACCACATACGTGATGTGGAACCCCAGGGCCAGCAAGGCATACATGCTGCCCAGGCCCAGCCCGGACAGAAGTGTGGTGGTGATCATGCACAAATCCTCCGACCGGCGCGCATCCGCACACCGATCCGTGCGGAACAATCAGGGAGCGACGGGAACGATGCGATCACCGTCGAAACGGGTGAACACGTAGTCTTGGGGGCCGAGGGCATCGTGCCGGCTACTGCTGAATGGCTGGCGATAATCCTTGATCAGGCCGTCGTAGTTCTGGATCGCGTAAAAGCCGTCACGCACCGCTTTGCCGTCGGTGCTGCGGGCGGCGGTGATGGCCAGGGCGCTGAGGTGCAGCGCATCGTAGGCATTGGCGATACCGACGGCCGGGGTGACGTCGGCCAGCGTCTTGACCGCATAACGCTGCTTGAGCGCGGCCAGCACCGCGTCGCCACGCGGCGAGTTGTGCTCGGTGAAGACGTAGGTCTGGATGAAATGCACGCGCCCGGCATTGGCCCCGGCCAGTTCGCCGAAGCGTCCACCCGCCGGCCCCCAGTGGGACACCACCGGCACGTTCCAGCCCATGCGATCGAGGGACTTGACCACCTGCGCCGACGGCCCGACGTTACCCACCAGCAACAGGCTGTCGGCCCCGGCGTCCTTGAGCCGCGCCAGTTGTGGCACCACGTCGAGGTCGCTGTCCTGAATCCGTTCGACCCCGGCGTTGCTCAGGCCGCGCTTGTCCAGTGCGCGCTTGAACCCGGCCTCGTTGGATTCACCCCAGGGGTTGTTGATCAGGATCAATCCGGGCTTGTGCATGCCCTGGGTACGCACGCCGTAATCCACCAGCGCTTCGTCCACCAGTTCATCGACCGCCGAGACGCGGAACACGTAATTGTCTGCGGCGCCATTCTCGGTGATCTTGGTGCCGGCGGCCCAGATGCCCATGAACGGCACCTTCAACTGATTGGCCAGCGGCACGATCGCCAGCGACACCGGGGTATCGAGGCCACCGAACAACAGCGTGACCTTCTCCCGCTGGATCAGCTCGCGTGCCGCCAGCATGCCTTTGGACGGGTTGCTCTCATCGTCGCGACGCACCAGCTCCAGTGGCCGGCCAAGCACCCCGCCCGCCGCGTTGACCTCGTCGATGGCGATGCTCAGGCCGCGCGTCAGCGCTTCGCCGGACTTTGCCGACTGCCCCGACAGCGCGGCCACCAGGCCGACCTTGATCGGTTCGCCGGCATGCGCCGCGGTGGTCAGCAACAACGTGGTGAAGGCTGCGCAAGGCAGCAGACGTTTGAGCGAAAAGCGCGTCGGCAACATTGTTATTCTCCTGAGGGCGAGTGTTCGTCAGAACATTGCTAGCAAACCTGATGCCACTTGCGCGCCCCCTTGATTCCGGCCCCTCCAAGCGTACAACCCAACAAATGCGCACAGATTGCGTGCAACACGCACCACTTTCAGTCAGACAGCGATTGCCCGCGGCCGACGATTAAAGGCATGCATGACTACCGATTGTTAGCAATCTGCCAGCCAGACACGTCTTGTGGACGGCGACTCGGTTAAACAGCCTGAAACAATAAATTCGCGGCCCTGGCGCCGCCCTGCGCGCGCCTGCATCGAAGGCAACGCAATGCCTGCACGGGCTGAGCGCCGTCGATTACGTTTTTTCAGGAAAAGTCTGACCTGTTTAAAACCGCGATCCGACAGCCTGCCCTTGTTATCATCGGGCACACTTTTATGAAGATTTGATGGCTGGAAGGTCTTTTTTGTGAGCGCACTTTTTCAGCGGCTGCGGCATCCCCATGCCCGCCTGTTTTCTCTGGTGTTCCTGGTGCTGGTCGTGCCGCTGGGCCTGCGCGCGGCGCTTGGCTGGTCGAGCCCGTTCGGCTATCTGTCGGACCTGGCGATCGGCAGTCTGCTGGTGGTCTTGCTGCATCGCCGGCCATGGTGGCTGGCGTTGCCACTGCTGCTGTTCTGCGCGCTGTTGAGCGTGGCCACGGCGGAGCTGGTCAGTGCCGTAGGACGCATGCCCAATCCGGAGGATCTGCATTATCTGTTCGACCCGCAGTTCGTGGAGAACTCCACGGGTGGCGGCCTGGCCCATCCGGGCGTGGGCATTGCCCTGCTGCTGGCGCTGCTGCTGTGGCTGCTGAGCCACTGGGCGGGCCGCGCCACGCCGGCCCCGGCATTGCCGCGCGCCGTGTGGGCGGCACCGCTGCTGCTGTTCGGCGCGCACTGGGGTGCGCAAATTCTCGCCCCCAGCGACGCCGATGCCTGGCGCCTGTACAACCTGCCGCACCAGTTGCTGGCGACGCAGGTCGCCGAAGGCCAGATGCAGGCCGAAGACTGGCTGGCCGGCGATGTCGATGAGATTCCCCCGGCGATGACCGGCCTCACCGACCTCGACCTCAACGGCCACAAGTTGCTGGCCGCCCCGGGCCGGGCGCGCAACGTGCTGATCATCGCCCTCGAAGGCATCCCCGGTGCCTACATCGGTGCCAACCGCGAAGCCATCGGCAGTCATTATCAGGAAGACCTGATGCCCAACCTCAGCCGCTGGGCCGAGCGCGGCATGAACACCCCGGATTACGTCCTGCACACTCACCAGACCATTCGCGGCCTGTACGCCATGCTCTGCGGTGACTACGACAAGCTGAACAACGGCACGCCCAAAGGCGTGGAAATGCTCACCCAGCACGAACGCAACCAGGCCTGCCTGCCGGCGCAACTGCGCAAGAACGGTTTCGCCACCCATTACCTGCAAGGTGCCGGCCTGCGCTTCATGGCCAAAGACAAGATCATGCCGCACATCGGCTTCGACGCGACCCATGGCCTGGAATGGTTCACCAACGCCAATCACCTGGAGTTTCCCTGGGGCAAGGATGACAAGGCCTTCTTCGAAGGTGCGCTGGAGTACGTGGGCCAGCTGAAACAGCAGAAACAGCCGTGGATGCTGACCTTGCTGACCGTTGGCACGCACCAGCCCTACTCCGCCCCGCAAGACTATCTGCAGCGCTACGACACGCCCAAGCAGGCCGCCGTCGGTTATCTGGACGATGCGCTGGAACAATTCCTCAGCGGCCTCGAACGCCAGGGCGTGCTCGAGGACACCCTGGTGGTGATCACGTCGGATGAATCCCATGGCATCGATGGCGTACGCCTCGCGTCGTCCTGGGGCTTCAACCTCACCCTCGCCCCGGAGCAGGCGCAACTGCCGCGCCTGAACGCCGGGGTCTACGGTCATGTCGACCTGAGCGCATCGATTCTCGACTACTTCGACCTGCCGGTGCCGTCGGCCCTCAGCGGCCGCTCGCTGTTTCGTGACTACGACAGCGGGCGCGAAATCATGTCGTTCACCAACGGCAAGCTGCGCTACCACGACGGCCAGGGCATCCTCGCCGAGTGCGACATGCCGCGCCGTTGCCGCTACTACGCCAGCGCCGGTTTCATCGCCGAGAACGCCACCTTCAAGGGCAATTACAGCGGCCAGCGCGCCCGCCAGATCGCTGCCCGCGCCACGGCGCTGGACCTGTCACTGTTGCGCACCCCGCTTAACCAGCACTACCAGTTCGGCAGCAACAACGTCATCCCGCTGCAGGCGCAGATCAACGACGACTGGGCCGACAACCTGATCGGCGCACAATACCTGGAGATGCCCAAGGGTTCGCACACCCGGGTGCGCCTGACCGTGCGCTCGGTGGACCCGCAGCAAGCGGCGTATATCCAGCTCAAGGCCAAGGAATTCGAACAGGACGTGCAACTCGGCCTGCCGGCGGAAATGGTCGCCACCGCGGATCAACCGCTGGAGATGGATTTCAGCTTCGACAATCCGCAGCCGCGCAAGGCGTTCTCGTTCCACCTGCTGGGCTATGGCCAGGGAGCGGTCGAGGTCAGCGATTTCAGCGTGATTACCGAGGTGCCCGGCCAGGAAGATCCGCTGGACGCCATGGCGGACGACGACACCGCGCAGTCGAGCTGACCCCACGGCCACTCTGCGCGCGGTGAAAGACTGGGCCTATCGGCCTCCAATAGTCGGCCTATTAGCCGACTTGCCAAGTCGGGTCTAGCCTTACAAGTCCGAAGTCGGCACGAGCCGGCCGCACAAGACCTGATAAGGACCCGAACATGGCAAATGAATCGAAATGCCCGTTCAATCATGCTGCCGGTGGTGGCACGACGAACCGTGACTGGTGGCCGAATCAACTCAACCTGAAGATCCTTAGCCAGCACTCGCCCAAGTCCGATCCGCTGGGCAAGGACTTCGACTACGCCAAAGCCTTCAAGAGCCTCGACTTCCAGGCCCTGAAACGCGACCTGACCGCACTGATGACCGACTCCCAGGAGTGGTGGCCGGCGGACTTCGGCCACTACGGCCCGCTGTTCATTCGCATGGCCTGGCACAGCGCCGGCACCTATCGCACCGCCGATGGCCGCGGGGGCGCCGGCTCCGGCCAGCAACGCTTCGCGCCACTCAACAGCTGGCCGGACAACGTCAGCCTCGACAAGGCCCGGCGCCTGCTGTGGCCGATCAAACAGAAATATGGCCGGAATATTTCCTGGGCCGATTTGATCGTGCTCACCGGCAACGTAGCGCTGGAATCCATGGGCTTCAAGACCTTCGGCTTCTCCGGCGGCCGCCCGGATTCCTGGGAACCGGATGAAGATGTGTACTGGGGCTCGGAGCACGAATGGCTCGGTGGCGACAGCCGCTACGGCAAAGACAAGTCGGCCATGCAGGAACCCGGTGACGGCACGCTAGTCGCCGAACCCGATCTGCACGGCAAAGAGGAAAGCCGCACCGATCAAGGCGAACGCAACCTGGAAAACCCGCTGGCAGCGGTGCAGATGGGCCTGATTTACGTCAACCCGGAAGGCCCTGAGGGCAACCCGGACCCGGTGGCGTCGGGTCGCGATATCCGCGAAACCTTTGGCCGCATGGCCATGAACGACGAAGAAACCGTGGCGCTGATCGCGGGGGGGCACGCCTTCGGCAAGACCCACGGCGCCGGCCCTGCCGACAATGTCGGGCCCGAACCGGAAGCGGCGGGCCTGGAAGAACAGGGCTTTGGCTGGAGAAACGCATTCGGCACCGGTAAAGGCGCCGACACCATCACCAGCGGCCTGGAAGTGACCTGGACCACCACCCCGACCCAGTGGAGCAATAACTACCTGGAGAACCTGTTCGGTTTCGAGTGGGAGCTGTTCAAGAGCCCCGCCGGCGCGCATCAGTGGAGACCGAAAAACGGCGCCGGTGCCGGCACCGTGCCGCATGCGCACGACCCGAGCAAAAAACTCTCGCCGACCATGCTCACCTCCGACCTGGCGCTGCGTTTCGACCCGATCTATGAGCCGATCGCCCGGCGCTTCCTGGCCAATCCGGATCAGCTGGCCGACGCCTTTGCCCGTGCCTGGTACAAGCTGATTCACCGTGACATGGGGCCGTTGTCGCGCTACCTCGGGCCAGAACTGCCGAACGAAGAACTGCTGTGGCAGGACCCGATTCCCGACGTCACTCACCCGCTGATCGACAGCAACGATGCGGCGGCGCTGAAAAGCAAAGTGCTGGCCTCCGGCCTGTCGGTATCGCAACTGGTGTCCACCGCGTGGGCGGCCGCCTCGACCTTCCGTGGTTCCGACAAGCGTGGCGGCGCCAACGGCGGCCGTCTGCGCCTGGCACCGCAGAAATTCTGGCAGGCCAACCAGCCGGAACAGCTGGACAAGGTGCTGAAGACCCTCGAAGGCATCCAGAACGAGTTCAACGCCGGCTCATCCGGAAAGAAAGTCTCGCTGGCGGACCTGATCGTCCTGGCGGGTAATGCCGGGGTCGAGCAAGCAGCGCAAAACGCCGGGCATTCGGTATCCGTACCGTTCAATCCCGGCCGGACCGATGCGACGCAGGAGCAAACCGACGTCGAGTCGTTTGGCTTCCTCGAACCAATTGCCGACGGCTTCCGCAACTACAGCAAGGGCAAATACACCGTTTCGGCCGAAGCGCTGCTGATCGACAAGGCGCAACTGCTCACCCTCTCCGCACCGGAGATGACAGTGCTGGTGGGTGGTTTGCGCGTGCTGGGCGCCAACGTCGGGCAAAGCCGGCATGGCGTGTTCACGTCCCGCACTGAAGCGCTGACCAACGACTTCTTCACCAACCTGCTGGACATGAGCGTGGAGTGGAAACCCACCTCAGCGGCGGCGGACGAGTTCGAAGGACGCGACCGTAAAACCGGCAGCGTGAAGTGGACGGCGACGCGGGTCGACCTGGTGTTTGGTTCCAACGCGATCCTGCGCGCGCTGGCCGAGGTGTATGCCAGTGCTGACGCGAAGGAGCAGTTCGTCAAGGACTTCGTGGCGGCGTGGGCCAAGGTGATGGAGCTGGATCGGTTTGATCTGAAATAACCGAAAACGCAAAAACCTGTGGGCGCGGGCTTGCCAGCGATGGCGGTAGATTATTCAACCTCAACGTTGAATCTGCCGCCGCCATCGCGGGCAAGCCCGCTCCCACAAGGTCTGGTGTTATCCCTGCTTAAGCCAGGCTTTTGCTGACCACTTCATACACGTCACTCGACAGCTGCCCCGACGCCAGAATTCGCTCCAGCTCAGCCTTCATCAGCGCCTGCCGCGCGCTGTCGTATTTGCGCCAGCGGGTCAGTGGCGCCAATTGCCGCGAGGCGATCTGCGGGTTGAAGGCGTTGAGCTCGATCACCAGATCGGCAAGGAAGCGATAACCCGAACCGTCGGCGGCGTGGAAATTGATCAGGTTCTGCCCGGCGAACGCACCGACCAGCGCCCGCACCTTGTTCGGGTTCTTGATGTTGAACGCCGGGTGCTGCATCAACGCTTTGGTACGCTCCAGCCCGCCTGGCAGAGGACTGCCGGCCTGGACGCTGAACCACTGGTCCATGACCAGCGGATTGTCCTTGAAGTGCTCGGCGAAGGTCGCCAGCGCCTGGGCCTTCTGCGCTTCGAACGGCGAGTTGACCAACACCGCCAGCGCGGTCAGGCGCTCGGTCATGTTGTCGCAGGTGTCGAATTGCTCCAGCGCCGCGGCGAGGACTTCCGGCTTGCCGCTGAGCATCAGATACGACAACGCGATGTTCTGCAGCGCGCGACGGGCGAAATGCTCTGCTTCGGCCACGTACGGCGTCTGCTTCGACAGGTCACGGTTGGCCTGATAACGCAGCCACAGTGCTTCAAACAAGTTGTCGGCCAGTTGCTTGCGGGCGAATTCGCGGGCGGTGTGAATCGCCTCGACGTCGGCCACTTCGCTGATTTCGGTCAGGTACGCTTCGCTTGGCAGCGAGAGCATTTCGGCGACCATGGCCTGATCCAGCGACTCGTCGGACAGCACGGTTTTCAGCGCCGAGATCAGGCGCGGATCGAGCACCAGGCTCTCGCCCTTCTGCTGCTGGGCGATCAGTTCCTGCAGGACCTGCACCGACAGTTGCTGGCCGGCATCCCAGCGGTTGAACCCGTCGCTGTCGTGCTGCATCAGGAACATCAGCTGGTCGCGGTTGTATGGGAAGCTCAGTTTCACCGGTGCCGAGAAGCCACGCAGCAGCGATGGCAGCGGATGTTCGGCAACGTCGACGAAGGTGAACGTCTGCTCGGCTTCGGTCACCGAGATGACCCGGGTCGTGCCTTGCGCCGATGCTTCACCGGCCAGGCGCAGGGCGATCTCGTTGCCCTGGCTGTCGAGCAGGCCCAGTTCGACCGGAATCACGAACGGCAGTTTTTCCACTTTGTCCGGGGTTTCCGGGCAGCTCTGGCGGAAGGTCAGGCTGTAGGTTTTTGCCGCCGCGTCGTAAGCCTCGCTGACCGCCAGACGCGGGGTGCCCGCCTGGCTGTACCAGCGCTTGAACTGGCTCAGATCGACACCGTTGGCATCCTCCATGGCCTTGATGAAGTCATCGCAGGTCACGGCCTGGCCATCGTGGCGTTCGAAGTACAGGTCGCTGCCCTTGCGGAAGCCCGCGGCGCCCAGCAGGGTGTGGATCATGCCGACCACTTCCGAGCCCTTCTCGTACACGGTCAGGGTGTAGAAGTTGGAAATTTCGATGAAGCTGTCCGGGCGCACGGCGTGGGCCATGGGACCGGCATCTTCGGCGAACTGGTGGGTGCGCAGGTACGCCACGTCCTGGATGCGCTTGACCGTGGCCGAGTTCATGTCCGAGGAGAACCCGGCGTCGCGGAACACGGTGAAGCCTTCCTTGAGCGACAGCTGGAACCAGTCGCGGCAGGTCACGCGGTTACCCGACCAGTTGTGGAAATATTCGTGGGCGACGATCGCCTCGACCCGCTGGTGCGCGGCGTCGGTGGCGGTTTCGGCGCGAGCCAGCACGGCGCTGGAGTTGAAGATATTGAGGCCTTTGTTCTCCATCGCGCCCATGTTGAAGTCGTTGACGGCGACGATCATGAAGATATCCAGGTCGTACTCGCGGCCGTAGACCTCTTCGTCCCAGCGCATCGACTTCTTCAGGCTGTTCATCGCGTGCTGGCACTTGTCGATGTTTTCCGGCTCGACGTAAATGCGCAGCGCGACGTTGCGCCCGGTCATGGTGGTGAAGCTGTCTTCGACGCACCACAAATCACCGGCCACCAGCGCGAACAGGTACGCCGGCTTCATGAACGGGTCTTCCCAGGTCGCCCAGTGCCGGCCGTCTTCGCCAGGGCCGGAGGCAATCGGGTTGCCGTTCGACAGCAGCACCGGATAGCTGTGCTGCTCGGCCACCACCGTGGTGGTGAACTTGCTCATCACGTCCGGACGGTCGAGGTAATAGGTGATCTTGCGAAAGCCCTCGGCCTCGCACTGGGTGCAGAACATCGTGCCGGACTTGTACAGGCCTTCCAGCGCCGTGTTGGTTTCCGGGTGGATGCGCACGCTGGTGTCGAGCGTGAAGCGTTCGCTGTTCGGCTGCAGGGTCAGGTGGCTGTCGCTGAGCTGGTAATCGGCGGCGCTCAGTTCCTGGTCGGCCAGGCTCACCGACAGCAGCTCCAGCTGCTGGCCGTCGAGCACCAGCGGCGGCAGGCCCGGGCCCTGCGCCGGGTTGCGGCGCATCACCAGCTGCGCGTGGACCAGGCTGTGGTCCTCGAACAACTCGAAGGTCAGGTGTGTTTCATCGATCAGGTACTCGGGCGCCTGATAGTCCTTGAGGTAGATCATCTTCGGTTGTTCGGTGCGCATGCTGGTGTCCTTATTGATGCACGGCGAGCTGATAGGCCGTGTACTTGCGAATGTTGATCACACCGGTGTCGAAGATCAGGTACTGGCCCTTGATCCCCAACAGCGTGCCTTCGGCAATCGGGTTCTTGTCCAGGTTGAAACTGACGATCTTGGCCGGGTACTGCTCGACCGGATAGCGGATTTCCAACGGTTCGACATCGGCTATGGTCTGGATCGCCTGCAGGCCGAAGCGTTCCTGCAAACCTTGCAGGCCGGCGGCGCAGCTTTCGAACAGCTGATCGCGCACCTGGGCCAGATCCACCGCCGGCGCATCGCCCTTGAGCAAGGCGCGCCAGTTGGTCTTGTCGGCCACCTGGCTGCGGAACAGGTCTTCGACGAAGCCCGACTGCTGGCGCGTGGCCACGCGCATGATCGGCAGCGCCTGGCTGGCGCCCTGGTCGAGCCAGCGCGTCGGCAGCTGGGTGGCGCGGGTAATGCCGACCTTGATCCCGGACGAATTGGCCAGGTAGACCACGTGGTCGGTCATGCAGAATTTCTCGCCCCACGCCGGCTCGCGGCAGGTGCCTGCCTCGAAGTGGCAGCGCTCCGGGCTCATGATGCAGATATCGCACTGCGCCAGTTTGGTCATGCACGGGTAGCAGTAACCCTGGCTGAAGCTGGTCTTGGTTCTGCGCCCGCAATGGGAGCAGTGGATCGCCCCCAGAAACTCCAGACGCAGCGTCGAGCCGATCAACGGATTGACCGGCACCTCGACGTCATCCAGACGAAACGCGTATTGCACGTGCGGCCCGTCCAGGCGTGCCGACATCTTGCTGATTGCACCGCGGCCAATCTCGATCAATGGATGGCATCCGACTTGAACAGGATGTTCGGCACTTCGATCGACTTCGACGCACATTCCTGCGGGCCCATGTAACCGGTGCGCTGTTCTTCGGGCAGGTTCTGGATTTCCCAGGCGATCATCGCCTGCAACGACAGTTCACGCTGCTCGGCGGTGAGCTTGCCACCGTCCGACCACTTGCCGATCTCCACGGCCAGTTTCAGGCTCTCGTAGATGTCCGGGGTGATGTTCTTGATCAGTTCGTTAAAAGAGGACATCAGGGTCTCCGTGCTCTTCATGCAGAAAATTTAGGCGGCCAGTTTACGGCGGTTGTACAAACCACCCAACAAACCGGTGAAGCATCCGATGAGTAACCCGCCGACGTGAGCGGCGTTGGCGATTTCGCCGAAACCGATCATCGACACCAGTCCGGACAGGCACAGCAGCAGCCACACCAGCATCATCACCAGCACGCCGCGCGGCAGCCGATAGGCCGGGTTCGGCGCCAGCAGCTGGAAGATCCAGCAATGCCCGAGCAGGCCGTAGAGCACGCCGGACAGGCCGCCAAACAGGGTCGCGCCGCTGAAATAATACTGTGCGTAGTTGGACACCAGGCTGAACAACAGGGTCAGGCCGATCAGGTTGACGCTGCCCTGGTGCGATTCGATGCGCCGCCCCAGCTCCCAGTACCACATGCCGTTCATGGCCAGGTGGAGGATGCCGAAGTGAATCAGCATCGGCGTGAACAGGCGCCACCACTGCCCCGCTGCCAGGCTGTCGGCCAGCGGCGTGAAGTGGATGTAGTCGCCGACCACGCGGAAGTCGAGGAAGGTCAGCCAGCGCAGCGTCTCGAGGTTGTCACCGAGCAGAGTCAGGACCCCGACCAGCAGGCTCAGCAGCAGGATCAACCCGGTGGCCCTGGCGTGCTTGAGTTGCTCGATGAAGCCCGGGCGCTTGAGCGGCTGCGCTTCCGGGATGTCCAGTTGCTGCTCGGGATCGCCCGCCGGAAACCGCTCGTACAGCGAACGCACGTCATCGCTGATTTCCGCCGGCACCCACAACACCTGCTCGCCGGCCTCTTCGCTGACGCGATGGGGCACCTGCATGCGCTGCAGCAGTTTGACGAAACCGCTCAGATCCACCGCCAGCGGCAGGCGTAATACCGCTATCGCACTCATCGCAGCACCTCCGGCCGCTCGACATCGACCCAGACGAATTTATGCGGATCGAGACGGGTTTCCTGATCCAGACGATAGGCCACCAGTTTGCCGTAGAGCACCGCGCTGTAATCCAGGCACGCCAGGTTCGGCCGGATCGGCGCCGGTTTGCCGCTGCGCCAGTAGTGGCCGACGAACAGCAATGGCTCGTCGGCGCCATACCGCAGCAGGGAATTCTTTTCACTGGAAGTCAGCGGCTTCTGTGCCACCGGCTCCGGCAGCGCATCGGGCTGGAACACGATGTCGCCGTAGGTCTGCGGGTCGTCCTCCCAGAACTTGGTGCGGAAGAACGACCGCACCAGACCGTCGCCGCTGGTCATGGTCAGGCCATCGGGCAGACGCATGTCAGTGCCGCGCAGCAGGCGGTCGAACACGGTGCAGGCGAAACTGCCGGGCACCGCCGAAGCCTGGAGGAAGTGCTCATCGATCCGCGCATCCGCGAACAACCCGCGCAGCGGCTCGATCAGGCCGGCATCCCAGCACGCGTGCACCACCCGGAAGCGCCCGGCATCGACCACCAGCGGCAGTTCATAGAACCATTGCAGGAAGTCGTGCCAGTCGCCCGGATGCTGTTCGAACTGGGTCAGGGTTTCGTGCAGCAGGCGCGCATGGCGCGGCGTGTGCTCGCGCACGAACTGCTTGCCGCTGCCCGGTGGCGCCGGGGTGCTCCAGCCCAGCGCGTTGAATTCGTGGTTGCCCATGATGCACAGCGCCTGACCGGCCTCGACCATGTCGTGGACGATGTGCAGCGCCTCGCGAATCCGCGGGCCGCGGTCGATGATGTCGCCGACGAACACGGCCATGCGTGAAGGATGCCGCCAGACCCCGCCCTGCTTGTGGTAACCGAGCCGGTCAAGCAGGTGTTCCAGCGTCAGGGCGCATCCGTGCACGTCACCGATCAGGTCGTAGCTACGCGCGGGATCGAGCATCAGTCGCCTCCACCACCCAGCTTGCTGCCCCAGCCGAGCTTGGTGCGGCAGACTTCGTAGTAGTTGTGGTCGAGCGGATGGATCAGCCGCAGTTTCTGCGCTTTTTTGCTCACGGTAATGGTGTCGCCCGGGGCGCAGGTGAAGTGGTTCTGCCCGTCGCAGGAGACTTGCGGGTAAATCTGCATATCTTTGGACACGACGATTTTCAGCTCACTGTTGCCATCGACCACGATCGGTCTGCCCGACAAGGTATGGGGGTACATCGGCACAATCACAATAGCGTCGAGCTTGGGATGCATGATCGGGCCACCGGCGGACAGCGCATACGCGGTGGAACCGGTCGGCGTGGCGACGATCAGGCCGTCGGCCTTCTGGCTGCAGACGAACTGGCCGTCGATGTACAGCTCGAATTCGATCATCCGCGTCGATTTGCCCGGGTGCAGAACCACGTCGTTCAGCGCATCGCCCTGGCCGATGGCTTCGGCGTGGCGGCGCACTTCGGCCTGCAGCAGGAAGCGGTTTTCCACCAGGTAATGGCCGTCGAGCACTTCGGCGACCTTGATTTCCAGCTCGTCCGGGCGGATATCGGTGAGGAAACCGAGGCTGCCGCGGTTGATTCCCAGCACCGGAATGTTGTGCCGCGCCAGCGCCCGGGCGGCGCCGAGCAGGCTGCCGTCACCGCCGACGACGATGACCATGTCGCAGACTTCACCCAGCATCTTGCGCGACGAGGTTTGCAGGCCGTGGCCCGGCAGCACTTCGGCGATGGTGTCTTCGAGGATCACATGCAGGTGCCGGTCGAGCAGAAAGCGTTTCAGTCGGCGGACGGTATCCAGCACCTGCGAACTGCCCAGGCGACCGATGATGCCGATATTACGAAATTGCTCCATGGGACCTCTGCGGACAATCGAAAACGCGAAAAGCACGATTATGGGCGAAAGCCTGCGATAGACAAAATCCTTTCAGCCTCAAGGGTGTGCTCACGTTTAAGGCTATCCTGCCAACATGATCCTATTTCCCGATTTGCTGCAGTTGCCCCACCAGTTGCGCCACCCGGAGGTGCGCGACCTGGCGTGGGTGATCCTCGCCCCGCCGATGCTGGCCACCACCCCGTGGCCGCAGCGCCATCCGCTGGCCGGCAGCGACTGGGTGGACGATCCCGAACGCCTGGAACACTGGCTGCGCCAGCTCGACCGCGACAGCTACGGCCTGCTGCACTGGCTGTCCCAGGCCCGCACCCGGCGCCTGGGGCTGTATTACGAGCGGTTGTGGCAGTTTGCCGTGGAACAGGCGCCGGGCATCGAGCTGATCGCCGCCAACCTGCCGATTCGCCGCGAGGGCCATACCCTCGGCGAGCTGGACATGCTCCTACGCGACCGCGACGGCGTCCATCACCTGGAACTGGCGATCAAGCTCTACCTCGGCCCGCAGAACGGCGACGGCCAGGATCCGGCACAGTGGCTCGGCCCCGGCTGCCATGACCGTCTCGACCGCAAACTGGCGCACCTGAGCGAGCATCAGCTGCCGATCTCCGCCCGCCCGGAGAGCCGCGCCGCGCTGGCCGCACTGGATATCGAAGCGTTCAGCGCACAGTTGTGGCTGGGTGGCTATCTGCTGTACCCGTGGCCGGGCCGCGCTGAACCGCCGCGGAGCGCACATCCGCAACACCTGCGGGGCAGTTGGCTGCATCAGCGCGACTGGCCGGCGTTCGTTGCCCAGCGTCCGCCCGGCCGCTGGCAGCCCCTGCCCCGCCACGCCTGGCTGGCGCCGGCGCACTATCCGGCCGATCAGACCTGGAGTGTTGAACATCTGCAGCAGTGGCTGGACGAGCTGGAGCCGCTGGCCCCGGCGCAACTGATGGTGCGCCTGATCGAGAATGCACAAGGGGAATGGGAAGAGGCGGAGCGCTTGTTTCTGGTGGCGGACCTTTGGCCGAATGTACCGGGGCAGGCCTGAGACTCGTTGCGCCCCCAGCGGCCTCTTCGCGAGCAGGCTCGCTCCCACAGGGGGCGTACATTTCAATTGCTCAATTGCTCAATTGCCATTGAACATGTGGGAGCGAGCCTGCTCGCGAAGGGCCCAATGCGGTCTAGATGGACAAGCGCACTGCCAACGCCGCCAAGGTCACCAACAACACCGGCAGCGTCAGCACGATGCCGACCTTGAAGTAATAGCCCCAGCCGATGCGGATGTCCTTGCGCGCCAGCACATGCAGCCAGAGCAGGGTCGCCAGACTGCCGATCGGGGTGATTTTCGGCCCCAGGTCACTGCCGATCACGTTGGCGTAGATCATCGCCTCCTTGACCACGCCGGTGGCCTGGCTGGCATCGATCGACAGCAAACCGACCAGCACCGTCGGCAGGTTGTTCATCACCGACGACAGCAATGCCGTCAGCAGCCCGGTCCCCAGCGCCGCGCCCCACACACCGTAACCGGCGAAGACGTTCAGCCATCCGGCCAGATAATCCGTGAGCCCGGCGTTGCGCAGGCCGTAGACCACCAGGTACATGCCCAGGGAAAAAATCACGATCTGCCACGGCGCCTCTTTCATCACCTTGCGCGTGGAGATTTTGTGCCCGCGAGCGGCGATGCCCAGCAGCAACGCGGCGCACACCGCCGAAATCGCGCTGATCGGAATGCCCAGCGGCTCGAGCGCGAAACAGCCGACCAGGAGGATCACCAACACCGCCCAACCGGCGTAAAACGTGGCTTTGTCGTGGATTGCGGTTTGCGGGTGCTCGAGTTGCTCGGGATCGTAGGTCTGCGGAATGTCGCGACGGAAGAACCACAGCAACACCCCCAGCGTGGCGGCGACGCTGACGAAGTTCACCGGCACCATCACCGCCGCGTAACGGTTGAAGCCGATGTGGAAGAAGTCCGCCGAGACAATGTTGACCAGGTTCGACACCACCAGCGGCAGGCTCGCGGTGTCGGCAATGAAACCGGCGCCCATCACGAACGCCAGGGTCGCCGCCGGCGAAAAGCGCAGGGCCAGCAGCATCGAAATCACAATCGGCGTGAGGATCAGCGCCGCACCGTCATTGGCGAACAGCGCCGACACCAGCGCCCCCAGCAACACCATGAAGGCAAACAGCTTGCGCCCGCTGCCCCGCCCCCAGCGCGCCACGTGCAGCGCCGCCCAGGCAAAAAAACCGGCTTCGTCGAGCAGCAGGCTGATGATGATCAGCGCCACGAAGGTGCCGGTGGCGTTCCAGATGATCTGCCACACCAGCGGAATATCGCTCAGGTGCACCACGCCGCAGATCAGCGCCAGGATCGCGCCGAACGTCGCGCTCCAGCCGACCCCCAGGCCTTTGGGTTGCCAGATCACCAGGGTAATGGTCAGCAGGAAAATCAACGACGCAGCGAGCATTCGCAACAACCTTCAAATATCAAATGAATGGAGATCCAAATGTGACAGCGGGCTTGCTCGCGAAAGCGCCAGGCCGGCAACCGAGAGGTTGTCTGACACAGCGCTTTCGCGAGCAAGCCCGCTGTCACAGGATCTCTGGTTTATCGCAGCTCTGACCAGATTATTTTTTGTGTTGTTCCACAAATTGCCCGTAGGCATTGATGAAATTCTGCAGGAACGGCTTGACCGACTCGCTCAATTTGCCCGCTTCGTCGAACGCATTGCCGGCACCGCCCAGATAGGCTTCCGGCTGTTGCATGCACGGTACGTCGAGAAACACGAAGGACTGGCGCAAGTGCTGGTTGGCGCCAAAACCACCGATGGCGCCCGGCGATACGCTGATCACCGCACCCGGCTTGCCACTCCAGGCGCTCTTGCCATAAGGCCGCGAGCCGACGTCAATCGCATTCTTCAACGGCGCCGGCACCGAACGGTTGTATTCGGGGGTGACAAACAGCACCGCGTCGGATGAACGCACTTGCTGACGGAAAGTGCTGTAGGCTGCCGGCGGTGAATCGCCGTCGATATCTTCGTTGTACAGGGGCAGATCGCCAATTTCGACAATGCTCAGCTTGAGGTTCGGCGGCGCCAGTTCCGCCAGTGCCAGGGCGACTTTGCGGTTGATCGACGCTTTGCGCAGGCTGCCGACCACTACGGCGACGTTATAGACATTGCTCATTGGAAGACTCTCGACTGTGCGTGGGGAGGAGCGTGTAGTTATAGATGATCCGGCGCCGGTTCCACCAGACGACGAAGGAATTTCCTGCGTCCTGATTATTTTTTTCCCGTAGGAAAACTTACCGCGCTTGACGACGGTCTACCAAGCCGCAAATCAAGCGTTCTATCTCCAGAGGTTCTAAGCAGATGGCAGCAGTACTCGTCGGTCAGTTCCATGCAAGAGATGCGGAAGGCCGCGTTTATTCCGTGCATGAATTCCAGGAATCCAACCCGTCGGCAGACGGTTTCACCGGCATGGAGCCTGTCACCACTTACAAGCTGGCCATTGGCGATCGCGTCAACAAGGTCGCGGACAACGAGTTCCTGCTGGTGCAATCGGGCATCACCCTGATCCGCGAGCCCGAGCCCACCGTCGCTTCATAACCGGGCGTTATGAGCAGAAGTCACACACGCCGAGTTGGGGTAGGATTCAGCCACTGACCCCAACCGCTCGGACATGGACTTCACGCATGCGTTTACGTCATATCGAAGTGATTCAGGCGCTTTTGCAGACCGGTCACGTCGGCACCGCTGCCGAATGGTTGCAATTGCCGGCAGCCGAGGTCGAAGACCTGTTGCGCGACGCCGAGAGTCAACTGGGGTTCATGCTGTTTGCCAGCGTTCGCGGACGCTTGCAGGCCACGCCTGAAGCCCGCGCCCTGCAGGCCGAAATCGCCCACGTGTATGCCGCGCTGGAGCCCGTGCAACGCCTGGCCAGCAGCCTGCGCCAGTACCTTGCACCGCCGTTGCGTATCATCGGCACCCCGCCCCTGGCGCAGCAATTGCTCCCGCAAAGTCTTGCCGCCCTGCGCCGGCGCCTGCCGGACGCCCCCTGTACACTGCTCAGCGATGCCACCCATGCGATTGTCCGCAGCCTGTTGCTGCGCGAAAGCGATCTGGGCCTGAGCCTGCACGACCCCGAACACCCCGACATCGATTGCCAGGTCCTGGCCCAGGGCAAACTGCAACTGCTCGCGCCCCACGGCTGGCTGCAGCCCAGGCAGAAATACATTTCCGTGCAGGACCTGGCCGGCCAGGCGATGGTCGGTCTCGAGGGCCAGGAGCCGTTGAGCCCGGCGCTGGAACACAAGCTGCAGGCCCTGCGCCCGGCGCCTGGGATCCAGACCCGCGTGCAAACCCAGCTGATGATGCGCAGCATGGTCGAGGCGGGTGAAGGCCTGGCCATCGTCGACCCGTTCACCGCCCTTGGCGCGCGCGCCGCCGGACTCGACGTCTGCCCGTTGTCACCGGCGGTGCCGATCAGCCTCTACGCCCTCACCTTCAGGCACGAAAAGCCCTCGGCAGCGATTCAGGCCCTGCTCGGCATCGTCACGGCACAAGCCGAGGCGATGCTGGCGAGCTGAGCGGGTTTTCCAGCGGATTATCGAACAATCGATACCAGAACAGCGCCACTTCGGCGGTGTTCGGGTCGATACCGCGATAGCGCAGATGGTCGATGCCGCCAATCACATAACCGCAGCGCTCGTACAAACGACAGGCGCCAAGATTGTTGTTCTGGGTTTCCAGCATGATGCCCGGCAGTTTCTTCTTGCGGCTCCAGAACTGCGCCACGTCGAGCAAGGCCTTGGCCACGCCATGGCGACGCGCCGGGGCATGCACCGCCAGTTCGTCGATATGGGCGAAGCCGTTCCAGTTGGTGCTGATCACCAGGTGGCCGACCGGCTCGTCGTCGAGGTACGCCATGAAGATCGCGCTGTCGGCGGCATCGCGAAAGCTGCTGAATTCTTCAGGGTCGATACCGTAGCACTTGCGGTACGGCACGATTGGCGTCACCGCCCACTGCTCCACCGCCCTGCCGATCTGCGCCGCCCCGTAGGCAGCGACTTCGAAACTGAAGTCGCTGCCCCAGATATACGCGGCAAAGCCATCGTCGGCGACCCGCACCGACAGCCCTGGGTATTTCGGATTCATCACCGGTTGCATACTGGGAAAAGTCCTCATTCCTTGACGCAATCGACGGTGTACTGCCGCCCATTGCCTTGATCTTCATGTTGCAGTCCATGCACATCGACGACGAAGCCCGGGAAACTGGCGTCGAACGTCCGGGCAAATTTCAGGTAGTCGATGATCGAGCGGGTCGCCTCGGTAAAGCGCTCGCCGGGCATGATCAATGGAATGCCCGGCGGATACGGCACCAGCATCACCGCCGCGACCCGCCCCTCCAGCTCATCGATCGGCACCGCCTCGACTTCGCCGCGCACCAGTTGATCGTAGGCGTGAGCAGGCTTCATGGCGATTTCCGGGAGCACGGTGTACATGCGTTTGAGATGCCTGGCCGTGGCATTGCTGCGGTAGCAGGCGTGCAGTTGATCGCACAGGTCACGCAGGCCCATGCCGCGGTAACGCGCGGTGTCCTGCTGGGCGACACAGGGCAGGCAGGTGGCGAGGCTGACGTTGGCGTCGTAGCTGCGCTTGAACTCCAGCAGCTCGGTGAGCAGCGTGCTCCACTTGCCCTTGGTGATGCCCATGGAAAACAGCACCAGGAACGAGTACAGGCCGGTTTTCTCCACCACCAGCCCGCGCTCCCAGAGAAACTTGCTGACCACCGCCGCCGGAATACCCTTGTCACTCAGCGCGCCACCGGCGGTCAGGCCCGGCATGACCAACGTGACCTTGATCGGATCGAGCAGCACATAGTCGTCGCTGACTTCGCCGAAGCCGTGCCAGTCGGCCTCGGGCTGCAGCAGCCAGTCTGCGGTCTGCACCCGGTCGATGCCTTCCACGCCCGGCGGCTGCCAGATCGAGAACCACCAGTCATCCGCTGCAATGTGCTGGCGCAGATTGGCCAGGGCGCGGCGAAAACTCAGCGCCTCATCGAAGGTTTCCTGCAACAGCGAACGCCCGGCCGGACCTTCCATCATCGCCGAGGCCACGTCCAGCGAGGCGATGATGCTGTACTGCGGCGATGTCGAGATATGCATCATGAACGCTTCGTTGAAACGGTCGCGATCGAGCTGCCGCGCACCGCCATCCTGCACGTGGATCATCGAAGCCTGGCTGAACGCCGCGAGCAATTTGTGCGTGGAATGGGTGGTGAACACCAGCGGACTGTCGGCGCTGCGTGAGGTGGCCATGCCATAGCGCCCGGCAAAGAATTCGTGGAACGCCGCGTAGGCGTACCACGCCTCATCGAAATGCAATACCTCGACGCTGTTGCCCAGGCTCTGTTTGATTAGCTCGGCGTTGTAGCACAGCCCGTCATAGGTGGAGTTGGTCACCACCGCCAGTTTGACCTTGGGCTCCCGGCCCTTGGTCAACGGACTGGCGTCGATCTTGGCGAGGATCGATTCACGGCTGAATTCGCTCAGCGGAATGGGGCCGATGATGCCCAGTTCATTGCGCTCCGGGCACAGGTACAAGGGAATCGCGCCGGTCATGATGATCGCGTGCAGCACCGACTTGTGGCAGTTGCGATCCACCAGCACCAGGTCATCGCGCCCGACCATGGAATGCCAGACGATCTTGTTGGCGGTCGAGGTGCCATTGATCACGAAAAAGGTGTGATCGGCGCCGAAATTGCGCGCCGCACGCGCCTCGGCTTCGGCCAGCGGGCCGGTGTGATCGAGCAGCGAACCGAGCTCCGGGACTGACACCGACAGATCCGAACGCAAGGTGTTTTCGCCGAAAAACTGATGGAACGCCTGGCCCACCGGGCTTTTGTGATACGCCACGCCGCCGCCATGGCCAGGCGTGTGCCAGGAATAATTGGAGTCGGCAGTGTGCTGCACCAAGGCCTTGAAGAATGGCGGCAGCAGCCCATCCAGGTACTTGCGCGCCGCCCGCGCCACTTGCCGGGCAAGAAACGGCACAGTGTCTTCGAACAGATAGAGAATGCCGCGCAATTGATTGAGCTCGGCCATGGCATCGGCGGGGGCATTTTCCAGGGTGACTTGCTCGCCGAGGGCGAAGATCGGCAGATCCGGCGCCCGGACCCGGGCCAGCCCGATCAGTTCGGCCATGTTCTGCAACAGATGCGAGTGGGCGCTGGCGTCCTCGGCGGCAATCAGCATGCAGGCCAGGCCGTGATGAGTCGAAGCCACCAGACGCCCTTCGGCGTAGTCCGTGGCCGAGACGATACTGAAGCCTTCCTGTTCCAGCTCGCGGGCGATGCCACGGACGCGGTCACCGGCGACGGTGTCGGCCTTGATGTCGCGATGGACAATCAGCACCGGAAACTTCAAGTCTTTGTACATGGAGCTCAGTGTCCCGAGACGGCGGAATCGAATCCGCCAATGCACTCAGGGTAGAGGGTTGCAGCGAAAGTGGCGAGGGTGGCCACTTGTCAGTACTTCCAAAGGCTAAAGGATCGCAGTCTGCGGCCGTTACTGCAGCAGCGGGCATTCCGGCGCAGGCTGCGATGCTTTGAGCTTCGGGCCCTGCCGAAGGATCATGCCTGCGCGTCGGCCTCGGCGATCTGTGTCCACAACGCCGGCGCACCGGCCGACTTGGCGATGATTTCCAGACGCGCCAGATGCTGCGCCAGTTCGTCTTCCGTGGCACGAATGATGCGCCCGGGCTGGCGGTCGGCCGGCAGACGACGGATTTCCGTGGCCGAGTTGTCCGCGCCCTGCCCCGTGCCATTGCCGTCGGAGGCATTGCCGGCCAGCGACAGGCTGGTCTGGCCGCCGGTCATGGTCAGGTAGACGTCGGCGAGAATCTCCGAGTCGAGCAAGGCGCCGTGCAGTTCACGGCCGGAGTTGTCGACGCCGTAGCGTTTGCACAAGGCGTCGAGGCTGTTGCGCTGCCCCGGGTGACGTTCCCGGGCCATCATCAGGGTGTCGAGGATCGAGCAGTGCCGGGTGATGTCCGCGCGGTCGTGCTGACCCATCAGGGCGAATTCGTTGTTGATGAAGCCAACGTCGAACGCCGCGTTATGGATGATCAGCTGCGCGCCGTTGATGAACTCGAAGAACTCGTCGGCGACTTCGGCGAAGCGCGGTTTGCCGACGAGGAATTCGTTGGTGATGCCGTGAACCCCGATTGCGCCTTCGTCACTCTCGCGATCCGGCTGCAGATACACGTGGAAATGCCGGCCCGTCAGGCGCCGCCCGATCAGTTCGACGCAACCGATTTCGATAATCCGGTGGCCGTCGGTCACCGGCATGCCGGTGGTTTCGGTATCGAGTACAACGGATCTGGTGGCCATCAGTGTTCAGCTCTCAACGGGGTCAATCGTGCAAAAGCGGCGATGTTAACACGCTCGCCGGGGTGTTTCAGTCAGACCGTGTCGCGCCCATTCGCAAGCAGGCTCGCTCCCACAGGAAAGCGCATTCCAATGGGGAAGCGAGCCTGCTCGCGAACGGGGCGTACCACCGTGCAGCGCCGGTCATCAGCTCTGCTTGTAACCGCGCACTTCGTCGACACCCCGGTTGGCCAACTGGTCGGCGCGTTCGTTGCCGTGGTGGCCGATGTGGCCGCGCACCCATTTCCAGGTGACCTTGTGGCGGTTGACCTGCTCATCGAGCTGTTTCCAGAGGTCGGCGTTTTTCACCGGCTCCTTGGCGGCGGTTTTCCAGCCGCGTTTTTTCCAGTTGGCCATCCACTCGTTGATGCCTTTCATGACGTATTGCGAGTCGGTCACCAACAGCACTTCGCAGGGCCGCTTCAAGGCTTCGAGGCCGCGGATCGCGCCGAGCAGTTCCATGCGGTTGTTGGTGGTATTGGCTTCGCCGCCCCACAGTTCCTTCTCGACGCCCTTGCACACCAGCAAGGCGCCCCAGCCGCCGGGACCGGGGTTGCCCTTGCAGGCGCCGTCGGTGAACAGTTCTACGTTGTCGACGCTTTCGCTCATGCCAATCTATCCAGAAATGCCTGGCCCCGCCGCTTGTGGATCGACGAAGGCCGCGGCCGGAGCAGATCCGGCCACTATAAAAAGAAGGTTTACGGTTCGACGCGGCGGCGATTGACCTTGGCCATCGGCAGCGGAATCAGCTTGCCCATCGGCTCGCGGCGCTCCTGACGGACCGGCCGCAGGCCCACCACGATCTTGCGCGCCACCAAGAGATAGAAGCCGCCACCGGCCAGTTGCCAGTCACCGGCCTTGCGTTCCCAGCCGGCCAGTCGGGCCTGCCACGTGGGCGACGCGAGCGGCGGACGATAGCACCCGAAGCGGCGTTTCTCCAGCGCGAAGCCGAGCAGGTTGAGCCAGTCGGCGACCCGCGACGGCGAGATGCAGCGCGCCCGGCGCAACGCGTCATGGGCGAACACATGGCGCAGGCCCCAGGTACTCCAGGGGTTGATGCCGATGATCAGCAGATGCCCGCCGGGCCGCACGCTGCTGGCCGCTTCTCGCAGCAGACCGTGAGGCGACAGGCAGAAATCCAGGCCATGCTGC
Organism: Pseudomonas sp. efr-133-TYG-5; assembly: GCF_030209175.1. Classification (GTDB taxonomy): domain Bacteria; phylum Pseudomonadota; class Gammaproteobacteria; order Pseudomonadales; family Pseudomonadaceae; genus Aquipseudomonas. The sequence continues at coordinate 969,131 of NZ_JARVSM010000001.1, forward strand.
AGCACCACCACGTCGGCAGCGTGCTCGCTCAACGGCCACGCCTGCTCTTCGCAGACGATCTCGACGCCCGGCAACGGTGCCCCGAGCCGCACGTTGCGCTGCACCTGCGGCGCCGCCGGCGGGGTCTCGGCAGACGGCCCGTAATGCACCAGGTAGCCCCCGAAGAAGCGGCCGAGCTCGTCTTCGAGCATGCGCCGCTCTTCATCCAGCAGAAATTGCCCGAGCGGGCCAGCCAGCCATTCACGGGCTGCGCCGATCAGGGCCAGCCAGTCCGGATCAGCCTGAGCGAATGCTTTATCGGTCATGTCATTCTCCAACGCGCCAGGAACCTCTAAGATGCGCCAATGTTTCCCGCTTGGCGAACCCGAAGATGATACAGATCAGTGCCCTGCCCGCCTTCACCGACAACTACATCTGGTTGTTACAGGACCATGCCAGCCAGCGCTGCGCGGTGGTCGATCCGGGCGACGCCGCGCCCGTGCAGGCCTGGCTTGCCGCGCACCCGGGCTGGGTGCTCAGCGACATTCTGATCACCCACCATCACCATGACCACGTCGGTGGCGTCGAGGCCTTGAAACAGGCCAGCAACGCCACCGTCTATGGTCCGGCCAGCGAAAACATCCCGGGCCGGGACGTCGCGCTCAACGACAACGACAGCGTTCGCGTGCTGGGCTGGGATTTCGCCGTCTACGCCGTGCCGGGGCATACCCTGGGGCACATCGCCTACTACCACCATGGCCTGCTGTTCTGCGGTGACACGCTGTTCGCCGCCGGTTGCGGGCGCCTGTTCGAAGGCACGCCGCAACAGATGCACGACTCGCTGAGCCGACTGGCCGCCCTGCCCGAGGATACGCTGGTCTACTGCACCCATGAGTACACCTTGAGCAACCTGAAATTCGCTGCCGCCGTCGAACCGGGCAACCCGGACATTGCCGCCCGTCTGGAAAAAGTCACTCAGCAACGGCAGAACGGCGTCATGACCCTGCCCTCGACCCTGGCGCTGGAAAAGCTCACCAATCCGTTTCTACGCACCGCTGAAACATTAGTTACACAAAAAGTGGACGAACGGAACGGCGCTCAAAACCGGGCGCCGAGCGAGGTTTTTGCGGCCCTGCGTGCGTGGAAAGATAAGTTCTAGGGCACTCACCACTTGGTACAAAAATTCTGAATGGTTGACCGCAAGGGGTGCGCTTTCTAGAATCGCCCGACATTTTTGCCCGGAACTTACTTCCAGCCAATGTCGTCATCCATACGTAAGTCCGTCAATTCAGACGCATTGACCCGCCTGGCGCAAGCCATCGCGGTGGCTGTGTCCGCCACGCTGGCGGGCTGTTCCAGCCATGCTCCGCAGCCTGAAGCGACCCATACGCCGAACATGGCTGCGCGAGCCAAGCAGAAGCCGATCTGGCTGAGCGAGAAGCCGAGCCCGCAAGTGCCCCAGGATATCTGGGAACGGATGCGCGGCGGCTTCCAGCTGCAGGAAGGCCTGGGCGTCAACCCGCGCATCGAGCAGCAGCGCCTGTGGTTCGCCAGCAACCCCTCTTTCCTCGAGAACGCCGGTGAACGCGGCAGTCTCTACATTCATTACATCGTTGAACGCCTTGAAGAACGCAACATGCCGCTGGAACTGGCGCTGTTGCCGGTGATCGAGAGCGCCTACAACCCGATGGCCTATTCCCGGGCCGACGCCGTGGGCCTCTGGCAATTCATCCCTTCCACCGGGCGTTACTACAACCTGCGCCAGACCCGTTTCTACGACGGTCGTCGCGACATCACGGCCTCGACCACCGCGGCAATGGATTACCTGACCCGCCTGCACGACATGTTCAACGGCGACTGGCTGCTGGCCCTGGCCGCGTACAACGCCGGTGAAGGCACGGTCAGCCGCGCCATCGAACGCAACGAGAAACTCGGCCTGCCCACCGACTACTGGAACCTGCCGCTGCCGGCGGAAACCCAGGCCTACGTGCCGAAGTTGCTGGCGCTGTCGCAAGTGGTCATGGCACCGGAAGCGTACGGGGTGAACCTCAACCCGATCGCCAACGAACCGTACTTCCAGGTCGTCGAAATCAACCAGCGCATGGACCTGTCCAAGGTCGCTGCGGTGGCCAACATCGACGAAGACGAGCTGTTCCAGCTCAACCCGGCCTTCAAGCAACGCACCACCATCGACGGCCCGCAGCACCTGCTGGTGCCGACCTCGAAGGCGCAGTTGCTGACTGCGAGCCTGCAGACCATGCGGCCGGAAGAGCTGATAAGCCCGCGCTCGCTGAAACCGGTGTTCGAAGGGGTCGACAGCCGTGAAGTCGCCCAGCTCAAGCGAGCCTACCGGGTCAAGCGTGGCGACAACCTCGGCTCCATCGCCAAGGCCAACAAGGTTGAAGTCAAGGACCTGCAACGCTGGAACAAGCTGACCGGCAAGAACCTCAAGGTCGGCCAGACCCTGGTCATGCAGGACACCACCAAGCGCAGCCCTGCGCGCAGCGGTGGTCGGGTCAACACCGTGATCGCGGCCAACAGCAAGAGCAAGGCCAGCGACGACAGCAAGCAGACCCAGTACAAGGTCAAGCGCGGTGACACGCTGTACGTGGTGGCCAAGCGCTTCAACGTCGAGATGCAGCATCTCAAGCGTTGGAACCCGGGTGCGGGCAAGGCACTGAAACCGGGGCAGATGCTTACGGTTTATCAGCCGCACTGACAGACGAGCCCCTGGAATCCAGGGGCTTTTTTTTGCATGCGGTTTTTATGGAACCCCTGAGACCCTTGCCCCAGCCCTCCCGAAACGTCGGACCGCCCCCAAGGGAGCGAGCACAAAGGGGGCCGATCGGGAGCTGATCAAATTCCGCGCTCGACTCGATCGTTCAGCTCGGCGTCGTACCAGGGGACACCGCGGTCACTGCCCTCTTCCTCCGGGAGAAGCTCAGGGTGAGCGGCTCTTCGCGGCAGCGATTAAGCGCGCATTAACCCGCGATCTTTTTCCTGTCCGGACAAGCTGTTACTGTACGGCCCACAAAGCCCAAGCCGCCTGGATCGGATCTGACTTGAAGCGTCCCCTCCTCCTGCTCCTGATCAGCCTGGCCTTGAGCTCCCCCGCAAGCGCGACGATTACCGAAAGCCACGGTTATGCGCAGTTCGGCACGCTCAAGTACCCGGCCAGATTTACCCACTTCGACTGGGTCAACCCGCAAGCGCCCAAGGGCGGTACTTTGCGGGTGATGGCGTTTGGCACCTTCGATACGCTCAATCCTTATACCTTCAAGGGCACCAGCCCGGTCACCACGGCGAATTTCCTGCAGTACGGCATCAACGAGCTGAACGAGCCGCTGATGGTCGGCACCGGCCAGTACGCACCGTCCGGCGACGAGCCGGCCTCCACTTATGGCCTGATTGCGCAATCGGTGGAGTACAGCGAAGATCGCAGCTGGGTGGTGTTCAACCTGCGCCCGCAGGCGCGTTTCCACGACGGCACGCCGATCACCGCCTACGACGTGGCGTTTTCCTATCGCCTGCTGCTCAAGGAAGGCCACCCGTTGTACCGCACCGCCCTGCAGGAAGTGCTGCGCGTCGACATCCTCAATGCACAGCGCATCCGCTTCGTGCTCAAGCGTTCCGGCAATCCGTTGCTGATTCTGCGCCTCGGGGAGTTGCCGGTACTGCCACAGCACTACTGGAAGGGCCGCGATTTCAAGGCCACCACGTTCGAACCGCCACTGGGCAGCGGACCGTACAGGATCACTTCGGTGACGCCGGGGCGGCAACTGGTGTTCGAGCGGGTCAAGGACTACTGGGGCAAGGACCTGCCGGTCAATCGCGGCAAGTACAACTTCGATCGCATGGAGGTCGAGTTCTACCGCGACAGCGACGTCGCCTTCGAAGCCTTCAAGGCCGGCGAATTCGACATCTATATCGAACATCAGGCGAAGAACTGGGCCAACGGCTACAACTTCCCGGCGATCCGCCGAGGCGATGTGATCAAGGCGCAGATCCCGCACCAGATCCCGACCCAGAGCCAGGGCCTGTTCATGAACACCCGGCGCGCGACCTTCGCCGACGTCAAGGTGCGCGAGGCCATGGGCCTGATGTTCGATTTCGAGTGGACCAATCGCACGCTGTTCAGCGACGCCTACAAACGCACCACCAGCTACTACCCCAACAGCGAATTCAGCGCCGGCGGCCTGCCGGTCGGCCACGAATGGCTGATGCTCAAGCCGTACAAGGAGCAGCTCCCTGCGCGGTTGTTCACCGAGCCGTTCACCCTGCCGCAGACCGACGGCCGCGGCATCCCCCGCGACACCATGCGCAAGGCGCTGGCGCTGCTAGCCGAGGCCGGCTGGAAGCTCAACGGCCAGCGCTTGCAGAACGCCGCAGGGCAGCCGCTGAGCTTCGAACTGCTGCTGGTCAACCCGAACCTGGAACGCATCCTCCAGCCGTACATCGAGAACCTCAACAGCATCGGCATCGACGCGCGCCTGCGCACGGTGGACCGCGCGCAGTACAAACAACGCCTGGATCAGTTCGACTTCGACATGATCCTGATGACCCTGAACCAGACCCTCAGTCCCGGCCTTGAGCAGTGGCAGTATTTCCACTCGAGCCAGGTCGGGATCAAGGGCAGCAAGAATTACGCCGGCATTGCCAACCCGGTGGTCGACCACCTGCTCGAGCAACTGCTCGCCGCGCGCACCCGCGATGAACAGGTCGCCGCCGGCAAGGCCCTGGACCGCGTGTTGCTCTGGCAGCACTACAGCATTCCCAACTGGTACCTCAATTATCACCGTCTGGCGTACCGCAACCGGTTCGCCTTCGTCACCACGCCGCCCTACACCCTGGGCCTGAGCGCGTGGTGGCTGAAGTCTTCGGAGAACGTTCAATGAAGCCCTTGCGCGCCCTGCTCGTGCAGGCCGGCGGCCTGTTGTTCGCCGGGCTGGCCTGCGCCGCCCCGCAACACGCCGTGACCCTGTACAACGAGCCGCCGAAATACCCGGCCGACTTCAAGCATTTCGATTACGTGAATGCCGACGCACCCAAGGGCGGGATCTTCCGCCAGGCCGGGTTCGGTGGCTTCGACAGCCTCAACCCGTTCATCAGCAAAGGCGTGCCGGCGGATGACATCGGGCAGATCTACGACACCCTGACCAAGCACAGCCTCGACGAACCGTTCACCGAGTACGGCCTGATCGCCAGCCAGATCGAAAAGGCGCCGGACAACAGCTGGGTGCGCTTCTACCTGCGCCCCGAAGCACGTTTCCACGACGGCCACCCGGTGCGTGCCGAGGACGTGGTGTTCAGCTTCCAGACCCTGACCAAGGACGGCTCGCCGCTGTATCGCGGCTATTACAACGATGTGGCCGAGGTGATCGCCGAAGATCCGCTCAAGGTGCTGTTCAGGTTCAAGCACACCAACAACCGCGAACTGCCGTTGATCCTCGGCCAGTTGCCGGTGCTGCCGAAACACTGGTGGGCCAGCCGCGACTTCAACAAGGGCAACCTGGAGATTCCGCTGGGCAGCGGCCCGTACAAGGTGGCCGAGGTCAAGGCCGGGCGCTCGGTGCGCTACGAACGGGTCAAGGACTACTGGGGCAAGGACCTGCCGGTCAATCGCGGTTTCTACAACTTCGACGTGATGACCAGTGATTACTACCGCGACAACACCGTGGCCCTCGAGGCACTGAAGGCCGGGCAGTTCGACTACTGGCTGGAAATGACCGCGAAAAACTGGGCCAACGCCTACAACATCCCGGCAGTGACCGAGGGGCGCCTGATCAAGGAACAGATCCCCAACGGCAACCCGACCGGCATGCAGGGCTTCGTCTACAACCTGCGTCGTCCGGTTTTCCAGGACGTGCGGGTGCGTCAGGCGCTGAGCCTGCTGCTCGATTTCGAATGGACCAACAAGCAGCTGTTCAACGGCGCCTACGCGCGCACCCGCAGCTACTTCGAGAACTCGGAAATGGCCGCCACCGGCCTGCCCGACGCCGATCAACTGGCAATCCTCGCGCCGTTCCGCAACCAGTTGCCGGCCCAGGTGTTCAGCGAAGCATTCGAAAACCCGAAAACCGACGCCAGCGGCATGATCCGCGCCCAGCAGCGCGAGGCCTATCAATTGCTGCAGGAGGCCGGCTGGAAAATCGTCGACGACAAAATGGTCGACGCCACCGGCAAACCGGTAAGCCTCGAATTCCTCCTCGCGCAGACCGAGTTCGAGCGCGTGCTGCTGCCGTTCAAGCGCAACCTCGCCGACCTCGGCATCGACCTGGTGATCCGCCGCGTCGACGTTTCGCAATACATCAATCGCGTGCGTTCACGGGATTTCGACATGATCGTCGGCAGTTTCCCGCAGTCCAACTCGCCGGGTAACGAGCAGCGCGAGTTCTGGATGAGCGCCGCCGCCGACAAACCCAGCAGCCGCAACACCATGGGTCTGAAGGATCCGGTGGTCGATCAACTGGTCGAGCAGCTGATCAACGCCGATTCGCGCAAGAGCCTGGTGGCCCATGCCCGCGCCCTCGACCGCGTCCTGCAATGGGGCTACTACGTGATCCCCAACTGGCACATCAAGACCTGGCGCGTGGCTTACTGGAACCACATCGGTCACCCGAAAGTCTCCCCCAAGTACGACATCGGCATTAATACCTGGTGGGTCAAACCCGATACCAAACCGGCGGTAGAAGTCGAAACCCAACTGCAAGCCGAACCTGTGGGCACGGAGTAATCAGATGCTGGCTTACATTTTCCGACGACTGTTGCTGATCATTCCGACCCTGTTCGGCATCCTGCTGATCAACTTCGTGATCATCCAGGCCGCGCCCGGCGGGCCGGTCGAGCAGATGATCGCCAAGCTCGAAGGCTTCGAAGGCGCCACCAGCCGCATCGCCGGTGGCGGCGCCGAAGTTTCGGTGGCCGGCTCCGCCTATCGCGGCGCGCAGGGCCTGGACCCTGCGCTGATCAAGGAAATCGAGCACATGTACGGGTTCGACAAATCGGCCCCGGAACGCCTGTGGATCATGGTCAAGAACTACGCGCGCCTCGACTTCGGCGACAGCTTCTTCCGCGACGCCAAGGTCATCGACCTGATCAAGGAAAAGATGCCGGTGTCGATCTCCCTCGGGCTGTGGAGCACGCTGATCATGTACCTGGTGTCGATCCCGCTGGGGATCGCCAAGGCCACCCGGCATGGCAGCCATTTCGACGTCTGGACCAGTTCGGCGATCATCGTCGGCTACGCGATCCCGGCGTTCCTGTTTGCCATCCTGCTGATCGTGGTGTTCGCCGGCGGCAGCTACCTCGACTGGTTTCCGCTGCGCGGGCTGACCTCGAACAACTTCGATGAGCTGAGCCTGGGCGGCAAGGTCCTCGACTACTTCTGGCACCTGGCGCTGCCGGTGACTGCGCTGGTGATCGGCAACTTCGCGACCATGACCCTGCTGACCAAAAACAGCTTCCTCGACGAGATCAACAAGCAATACGTGGTGACTGCCAAGGCCAAGGGCCTGACGCGCAACCGCGTGCTGTACGGCCATGTGTTCCGCAACGCCATGCTGCTGGTGATCGCCGGTTTCCCTTCGGCATTCATCGGCATCTTCTTCACCGGCTCGCTGCTGGTGGAGGTGATTTTCTCCCTCGACGGCCTCGGCCTGATGAGTTTCGAAGCGGCGATCAACCGCGATTACCCGGTGGTGTTCGGTACGCTGTTCATCTTCACCCTGCTCGGACTGGTGGTGAAACTGATCGGTGACCTCACCTACACCCTGGTCGATCCGCGCATCGACTTTGCCAGCCGGGAGCATTGAGATGAACCTGTCCCCGCTCAATCGCCGGCGTTTCGAACTGTTCAAGGCCAACAAGCGTGGCTGGTGGTCGCTGTGGCTGTTTCTGATTCTGTTCGGCCTGAGCCTCGGCGCCGAGCTGATCGCCAACGACAAGCCGCTGGTGGTGCACTACGACAACCATTGGTATTTCCCGGCGATCAAGCGTTACCCGGAAACCACCTTCGGCGGCGAATTCCCGCTGGAAGCCAACTACAAGAGCCCGTACATCCGCGAGCTGCTCAAGGCCAAGGACGCCTGGATTCTGTGGGCGCCGATTCCCTACAGCTACCAGAGCATCAATTACGACCTGAAAGTCCCGGCCCCCGCCCCGCCTTCGGCGGACAACCTGCTGGGCACCGATGACCAGGGCCGCGACGTACTGGCACGGGTGATCTACGGCTTCCGCATTTCCGTGCTGTTCGCCCTGACGCTGACCGTGCTCAGTTCGATCATCGGCGTGATTGCCGGTGCCCTGCAGGGTTTCTACGGCGGCTGGGTCGACCTCGCCGGGCAGCGTTTCCTGGAGATCTGGTCGGGCCTGCCGGTGCTCTACCTGCTGATCATTCTCGCCAGTTTTGTGCAGCCGAACTTCTGGTGGCTGCTGGGCATCATGCTGCTGTTCTCGTGGATGAGCCTGGTCGACGTGGTGCGCGCCGAATTCCTCCGAGGGCGCAACCTCGAGTACGTGCGCGCGGCACGCGCGCTGGGCATGCAGAACGGTGCGATCATGTTCCGCCACATCCTGCCCAATGCCATGGTCTCGACCATGACCTTCATGCCGTTCATCCTCACCGGCGCCATCGGCACCCTGACCGCACTGGATTTCCTCGGTTTCGGCTTGCCGGCCGGCAGTCCGTCGCTGGGTGAACTGGTGGCCCAGGGCAAATCCAACCTGCAGGCGCCGTGGCTGGGCATGAGCGCGTTTGCCGTGCTGGCATTGATGTTGAGTTTGCTGGTGTTTATCGGCGAGTCCGCTCGCGATGCCTTCGACCCGAGGAAGTGAAATGAATCAGGACAATCTGATCGAAGTGCGCGACCTCGCCGTTGAATTCGGCCTGGGCGAGCGCGTACACCGTGTGGTCGAAGGCGTCAGTTTCGACATCAAGCGTGGCGAAACCCTGGCCCTGGTCGGTGAGTCCGGCTCGGGCAAATCGGTGACGGCGCACTCGATCCTGCGCCTGCTGCCGTATCCGATCGCCCGCCATCCGTCCGGCAGCATCACCTACTCCGGGCAGAACCTGCTGGAACTGAAAGAAAAAACCATTCGCCACATTCGCGGCAACCGCATCGCGATGATCTTTCAGGAGCCGATGACGTCGCTCAATCCGCTGCATTCCATCGAGAAGCAGATCAACGAGGTGCTGGGCATCCACAAGGGGCTGACCGGCAAAGTCGCGACCCGGCGTACCCTCGAGCTGCTGGAGATGGTCGGCATTCCCGAGCCGCACAAGCGCCTCAAGGCCCTGCCCCACGAATTGTCCGGTGGCCAGCGCCAGCGGGTGATGATCGCCATGGCCCTGGCCAACGAACCGGAACTGCTGATCGCCGACGAGCCGACCACTGCGCTGGACGTGACCGTTCAGCTGAAAATCCTCGACCTGCTCAAGCAATTGCAGGCTCGATTGGGCATGGCGCTGCTGCTGATCAGCCATGATTTGAATCTGGTGCGAAGAATTGCGCATCGTGTATGTGTCATGCAGCGCGGTTGCATCGTCGAACAGGCATCGTGCGCAGAGTTGTTCCGTTCGCCGCAGCATCCGTACACGCGGGAACTGCTTGGCGCGGAGCCCAGCGGAGGCCCGGCGAGCAATAAAATCGGCGCGCCGCTGCTCGAGGTCGAAGACCTGAAAGTCTGGTTCCCGATCAAGAAAGGCCTGCTCAAGCGCACGGTGGATCACGTCAAGGCGGTGGACGGCATCAATTTCAGCCTGCCCCAGGGGCAGACGCTGGGGATCGTCGGCGAAAGCGGTTCCGGCAAATCCACCCTCGGCCTGGCGATTTTGCGGCTGATCGGCAGCCAGGGCGCGATCCGTTTCGAGGGCAAGCAGCTAGACTGCCTGACGCAGAACGAGGTTCGCCCGTTGCGCCGGGAGATGCAGGTGGTGTTCCAGGACCCATTTGGCAGCCTGAGCCCGCGGATGTGCGTGAGCGACATCGTTGGCGAGGGCCTGCGGATCCACAAGATGGGCACGCCGGCGGAACAGGAAGCAGCGATTATCGCGGCATTGAAGGAGGTAGGTCTGGATCCGGAAACCCGGCACCGCTACCCCCACGAATTTTCCGGTGGGCAGCGGCAACGTATCGCCATTGCCCGGGCCCTGGTGCTCAAACCGGCGCTGATCCTGCTGGACGAGCCGACATCGGCGCTCGACCGCACGGTGCAGCGGCAAGTGGTGGAGCTGTTGCGTTCACTGCAAGCCAAGTACAACCTGACGTATTTGTTCATCAGCCATGACCTGGCTGTCGTCAAAGCGCTGAGCCACCAGCTGATGGTGGTCAAGCATGGCCAAGTGGTCGAACAGGGAGACGCGCAAAGCATCTTTGCCGCCCCCCAACATCCGTATACACAGCAGTTGCTGGAGGCCGCTTTTCTGGCACCAGCCACTGCGCAATAACCTGAAAGAGGAGCAACACATGGGTTTTCTCGCCGGTAAGCGCGTACTGATCGTCGGTGTCGCCAGCAAGCTGTCCATCGCATCCGGCATCGCTGCCGCCATGCATCGCGAGGGCGCTGAGCTTGCCTTCACTTATCAGAACGACAAACTCAAAGGTCGTGTCGAAGAATTCGCCCAGGGCTGGGGCTCGAGCCCTGAGCTGTGCTTCCCGTGCGACGTGGCCAGCGATGAAGAAATCGCCAAGGTCTTCGAAGCACTGAGCAAGAAGTGGGACGGCCTGGACTGCATCGTGCACTCCGTCGGCTTCGCCCCGGGCGACCAACTGGACGGCGACTTCACCGAAGCCACCACCCGCGAAGGTTTCCGCATCGCTCACGACATCAGCGCCTACAGCTTCGTGGCCCTGGCCAAGGCCGGTCGCGAAATGATGAAGGGCCGCAACGGCAGCCTGCTGACCCTGTCGTACCTGGGCGCCGAGCGCACCATGCCGAACTACAACGTCATGGGCATGGCCAAGGCTTCGCTGGAAGCCGGCGTACGTTACCTGGCCGGCTCCCTGGGCCCGGACGGCACCCGCGTCAACTGCGTATCGGCCGGTCCGATCCGTACCCTGGCGGCCTCGGGCATCAAGAACTTCCGCAAGATGCTGGCCGCCAACGAAGCGCAAACCCCACTGCGCCGCAACGTCACCATCGAAGAAGTCGGCAACGCCGGCGCCTTCCTGTGCTCCGACCTGGCGTCGGGCATCAGCGGTGAAATCATGTACGTGGACGGCGGCTTCAACACCACCGCCATGGGCAACATCGAAGAGTGATCTTCGCCTAGCCAGGAAAAAACCCGCCGATTGGCGGGTTTTTTTTGCTGTCGGCGCGCGCCATTCGCCGCCGTTTATTGCAGTTGAATGCCGAGCACGTAGGGTTTGCGCGGATCGTTGTCATCCACCGCCGCCAGCAGACGCTGCTGATTGGCCAGGATCTGCAAGTCGTACAGAAGGCTGGGCCGCTCATACACCTTGATTCCTTGATCGGCAAAATCCGAATCGAGACGGCCATCCGGCAAAAGACGCAACCAGTATGCGTTTGGATAAGGCCCCACCAGACCGCCGACGACCACGCTGTTGTCGGCCTGGATTGCAACCGATCGGCAATTCACCTCGTAGCCGGGTACTTGCGAGGGAATGTCGACAACAACGGTTCGCCCGTCATTGAACGTCGGGTCGTCTAGCCCATCAGCCGTCAATCGGGAGATGCACGCGACACGCAGACCCGCGTTGCTCACGCCATGGCCGACACACACGATGGCGTTGGCATCGACGGACATGTTTTCCATTGTGTAATTGTGTTCCGACTCCCAGTAACCGGCGCGTCCGAATGAAGCATCGAGCCCGCCGCCCGGGAAATATCTGGCCACCGCCTGGGTCCAGGGGTTTTCGCCCTCCCGTCTGACAGTTCCGCCCACGAGGATTTTGCCATCGTCGGTGACCGCGACAGCCGCGCCTTCGGAGCGCGCATCATTGAAACGAACCTCGATGAAACCTTGCCCGCCAAACGCCAGGTCGACTTCGCCATTGGCCAGCAGTCGATGAAGTTCGGTTGTCCGTTGATTCTGTGGGTCCGATCGGTGCACCAGCACCAGTATCTTGCCGTCTGCCTGCAAACAACCGGTAGGCCCCCAGGCATTTGCACCGGAAATGATTTTATTGCCGAAAATCAGATCAGGACTGCCACTGGGATTAAACCGCGTCAGCGCCGTCTCGCGGCGAAAGGGATCGAGCCCCACCTGGCCGATCACGACAATCTTGCCGTCCGCCTGCAACATCAGCCTGGCCGGCAGCGAATCGACGCCGGTAATGAACTCCCACTCAATGACACCATTGCGGCCAAACTGCGGGTCCAGCGTTGCATCGGGCAAGACGCGATAAATCCAGATCCGCGATGTGACCCAGACCGCCAGGAGCATGGCCCCCTGTTCATCGATCACGATCGACCTGATCGAGCCCCTGGACGTTGGAATCGCATAAATACCGTTGTTGGCAAACGCAGGATCCAGTTCACCCGCAGCGGCCAGGTGGATGGAGCGGTCTTCAATTGCCATGGTTTTCCTCCTTCTGAAGGGTGGCACTGGCATTGCGTCAACCAATGCCCGCCGAACACTGAGCAACACGCCAGCGTAATGCTCCAGGTTCACTCACCGGTTTCCCCGAGCCAGATCCCCAATACACACGGCAGGCGCGCCGGCATTTGATCCACGGCCGCCAGCATGCGCTGGCGGGCATGTTGCTGATGCACATCCCAGAACGCGGTTCGCCGGTCATGCACCACCAGCCCTTGCTCGCCAAAATCCGGGTCGAGACTGCCATCGGGCAACAGTCGCAGCCAGAAGGCGTGGGATTCGAATCCAGCATCACCGGCCACGACGATTTTCCCGTCGGTCTGGACCAACGCTGAATTGCATTTAACGAAGTAGCCAGGCCTGTCGGCGGGAATATCGATATGGAGGGATTGGCCATTATTGAATGTCGGTGCATAGGCGCCGTCAGGGGTCAGTCTGGAGATGCTCGCAAAACGCCCCTGGTCCGGCGTCGTGTGATAGCCGACACAGACAATGCCCTGCGGGTCTGCGGCGATATTGATCAAGGAGGTGATGCCTTCGGACTCCCACCAGCCCGCCTGGCCGAAAGAGTGATCGAGTGTTCCATCCGGGAGGAATCTGGCAACGGCTTTGGTCAATGGCATGTCATTTTCTCGCCGCGCCGTGACCCCCACCAGAATCCGCCCGTCCGGCGTAACGGTCACGGCTTCGCCGCGCAGTTGCGCACCGTCGAGTTTGAGCTTGATGAACCCCTGTTCGAAAAACTCCCGGTCGATCTCGCCGTTGGCCTGCAGGCGATAAAGCAGGCTGATCTGCTCATCGCTGTTATCCACGCCCCTGACCACCAGCACCAGGACCTTGCCATCCTGCTGCAGACAACCTTGCGGGCCGCTGAACTCTTTGCCGGGAATGATTTTATTGCCGAACACCAGATCCGGGCTGCCGTTCTCGTTGAAGCGGGTCAACATCGTCACCCGCTGGTTCGGATTGTTGCCGGCGGCGCCCAGCACCAGAATCTTGCCATCGGCCTGTACCATCACCTTGGCCGGCAACGAGTCGGTCTGCGGCTCGAAGGTCCACGCGGTGACACCGTCGCGGCCAAACTGCCGATCCAGCGTGCCGTCCGCGAGGATGCGGCACAGGTAAAACTCAGGCGAGGCCCAGGCCACCAGCACCAGGCGCCCTTGGGAATCGGCAGCGATGGAGCGGATCGAGCCCCAGGAGGCTGGAAAGGTGAAGATGCCGTTGTCGGCAAACGTCGTATCCAGATCGCCAGGTTTTGCGCGATCGTCGAAGTGGTTCGGAGCGGCCATGGTCTGCATCCTTCAGGTAGTTGCGCCCTGCTCGCCCGTGCACTCGCAATCGAGTGGCGAAGAGCCGACGCGCTGACAGGAAGGACTATTGCGCGCACCAGGCGGCGTTGGCACCTGTCAGATCTGACAGTTCGATGGTCCGGCCGGGCCATATCGGTGTCTTTACCGGCCAATACTCACGGCGGTGGCTTTTTCACTGCAGGCAACTGGCGAACATCTGCTGGATCGGCAATCCACGCTGGCTGTAGCGCTGCAGCAGAACCAGTTCGCGATAGAACGTCAGTTCAGCCAGCTCGATCACCCGCACTTTCAACGGCTGCTCCAGCCACAAACCGGCCTTCGGCAGCAGCGAAACGCCGAGGCCGCACTCGACCATCTTCACAATGGCGTCCAGCTCGTCGAGCTCCAGCGCGACACGGACCTCCAGGCGCTGTTCGCGCAGGAATCGCGTCACCAGTCGGCCGCCGAACGAGTTGCGGTCGTAGCGCACGTGGGGCTGTTCGGCAAGCAGCTGCAACGGCTCGTCGCCATCGACAGTCAGCGGCACGATCAGCACGAACGGCTCACGGCGGATCACCTGCGCCGACAGTTCCTTGGGCAGTTCGAACGGCGGCTTGATCATGATCGCCAAGTCCACTTCACCGGCATCGACCTGACTCAGCAGGTTCAGCGACACCCCCGGCACCAGTTTGGGCTCCAGGCCCGGCGCCTGTTGGCGCAGGCGCACCAGGGCGTGCGGCAAGAGCCCGGTTTGCGCGGTGGCCACGGCGCCGATTTTCAGTTCGCCGCGATATTCGCCCGCCGCTTCGCTGACCGCCATGCGCTGGAAAGTCGCGAGCATTTCCTCGGCCAGCGGCACCGCGCGCTGCCCGGCCGGATTGAGGATGGCCTGGCGCCCGGTGCGGTCGAACAGGCGCACCCCCAGCGCCTGTTCCAGGTTGCGAATCTGCGCGCTGACCGCCGATTGGGTCAGGCCGATATGCAGGCCGGCGGCGGCGAAGGTGCCGTGACGGGCCACCGCGAGAAAGGTTTTCAGTTCACGCAGCATGGGCTTCTCGATTGATCGAAATAATTTGAGCTCGACGAAAAAACTATCGTCTTTCCATCGAAAAGCACAGCGGTAAACTGGCGTTACCCCATCGTTGACCGAGATTGATCACATGCCTCTCAGCCCTTTTCATCTGGCCATTCCGGTGTATGACCTGGCCGCCGCGCGGCATTTCTATCGCGACGTGTTTGGTCTGGAAGAAGGCCGTTCCAGTACGCACTGGGTCGACTTCAATTTCTTTGGCCACCAACTGGTGATTCATCTGGCGCCGAAGAACGCCGCCCAGGAAGCCGCGCACACCAACGCCGTGGACGGTCACGACGTGCCGGTGCCGCATTTTGGCGTGGTGCTGACGATGCAGGCCTGGCAGGCGCTGGCCGAGCGCTTGCAGGCGCTGGGTACGCAGTTTGTCATCGAGCCGGGGATTCGTTTTCAGGGCCAGGTCGGCGAGCAAGCGACCATGTTTCTCTTCGACCCGTGCGGCAATGCCCTGGAATTCAAGGCGTTCAAGGACATCGGCCAATTGTTTGCCAAATGAGTGCGGTACGGCCGACGCGGATCATCCGCGCCGGCGCCAGACCCTAGCGTCGCTTCAATGCCTGCTTGTGCGCATACATCGCCGAGTCGGCATCCGCCAGCAAGGTCGCCACGTTGTCATGGCGCTGAGGGTCGTATTCGATCTGGCCGACACTGAAACGGATGTCATAACCGCGCTGCAGCATGGCATTGCGCTCGTCGAGAATTTCCTTGAGCCGCGCCATGATCGCCGTGGTTTCGACATGGCTGGAGCCGGTCAGCAACGCGACGAACTCATCGCCACCGAGGCGCCCGACCACGTCGCTTTCGCGAAAGGCGATGCGCAGCACGTCGGCGAAAGTCTTCAGCGCGTTGTCGCCCTCGGCATGGCCGTAGAGATCGTTGATCTGCTTGAAGTCGTTGAGATCGAAAAACAGCAGCGTCGCCGGTCTGTCGAGGCGCTTGCAGGCGTCGAGCCCGTGCTGGGCCAGGGTCTTGAAACCGCGCCGGTTGGACAGCAGCGTCAGCTCGTCCATGCTCGCCATCTGCACCGCCATCAGCTCCTGCTCGGCCATGCCGGCCAGGTCGCGCAGCAAGGCGCGTTCTTCGTCGTCGAGTTGGCGGGGCTGGGTGTCGATCAGGCACAGCGTGCCCATTTTGTTGCCATTGGGCACGGTCAGCGGATAGCCGGCGTAGAAACGGATATTCGGCGCGCCGGTCACCAACGGGTTGTCGTGGAAGCGCTCGTCCTGCTTGGCGTCCGGCACCAGCAGCAGTTCGTCCTGAAGGATCGCGTGACCGCAGAACGACACATCGCGCGAGGTTTCATTGACGTCGAGGCCGACGCAGGACTTGAACCACTGGCGATCCTTGTCCACCAGCGTGACCAGCGCAATCGGTACGTTGAACAGGCGCTTGGCCAGGCGGGTCAGCCGGTCGAAGCGCTCTTCGGGCGCCGAATCAAGGACATTCAGGCCATGCAGCACCTGAATGCGCGCGGCTTCGTTGACGGGTTTGCTCGGGGCCAGCATCACACACTCCATCGGGGTCAGTGGCCGTTAGAGTAGCGTGATTCTCAGCCGCCACCCACCTTCAACTGCCCGCCACCGGGCATGGCCCGCCGGCATCTGCCCAAAGCTTGAACTGGGTAACAAAAATATCGTGCGGCACCGGCACCGGCGCACGCCCTGCTCCGGGGTTCCAGCCCCACAGCACCAGTTTGTCCTCGCTGACATGCTTGAGCAGCGCGGCGAAGTCGCGATCGCCGTTGCTGGCGCGGTCCTTGATCATGGCGCAGAGGCGATCCGGTGGCAGGCCGATCCAGGCCATTTTGTGCGCGGCCGGCGGCAGGCTCCAGTGCGGCGCGCCAGGTGGCGCGTGAGGGCCGTAGCTGGCCGGCGGATTGCTTTCGGCGTGGCAGGTCGCACACGGCAACCCGGCGGCCCCCTTGCCGTCCAGGCCGCGCACCACGTTCATCGCGTGCGGCAGGCCGGCGTCGAATTGCAGCGGCGAATCGCCAGGAATGTGGCAATTCTGGCAACGCGGGCTCTGAAACACTTTCTGTACCGTGCCGAAGGCTTGCAGCGCCTGCTGGTCGTCGGCGAACAGATCCGAGGCATACCCGCCCAGACCGAGCAGCAGTACCGTTCCCAGCATCAGATGACGTTTCATGTCACACCCCCGACAGTTGCAGCGGCAGTTCGCGCAGGCGCTGCCCGGTCAGGGCGAACACCGCGTTGGCCACCGCCGGCGCAGTGGGCGGCACACCGGCCTCGCCGATGCCGCCGGGTTTGTCGGTGCTGGGCACGATGTGCACCTCGACCACCGGCATCTCGTTGAGGCGCAGCACCTGATAGTCGTGATAGTTGGACTGCACCACCTGGCCGTCCTTGAGCGTCAGTTTGCTGTGCAGGGCCATACCGAGGCCGAAGGTGATGCACGACTCCATCTGCGCGGCGATGCTCTGCGGGTTGACCGCAATCCCGCAGTCCACCGCGCACACCACCCGGTGCACGCGGATCTGCAGATTGTCCTGGGAGACCTCGGCGACCTGCGCCACATAGCTGCCGAACGACTCGTGCACCGCCACGCCGAGGGCATGGCCGTCGGGCAGCGGCGCCTGCCAGTTGGCCTTCTCCACCGCCAGGTTGAGCACGCCGAGATGCCGTGCATGTTCCTTGAGCAGCGTGCGCCGGTACTCCACCGGGTCCTTGCCGGCCGCCGTGGCCATTTCGTCGACCAGCGACTCCATGACGAACGCGGTGTGGCTGTGCCCCACCGAACGCAGCCACAGCACATTGATGCCGGTCTGCGGTGAATGCAGCTCGACCTGATGGTTGGCCAGGCCCTTGACATAGGGGCTGTCGGCCACGCCCTCGACCGAAGTCTGGTCGATGCCGTTCTTGACCATGGTCGCCTCGAGCATGGTCCCGGCCATGATCGACTGGCCGACCAGTACGTGCTGCCAGGATTGCGGCAGGCCATCGGCGCCGAGGCCGATTCGCGCCTGATGAAGGAACATCGAACGGTAGTAGCCGCCACGGATATCGTCCTCGCGCGACCACACGGTTTTCACCGGCAACCCCGCCGCCTTCGCCACCTGCACGGCTTCGGCGACGAAGTCCGAGGTCGGGTTGGCGCGCCGGCCGAACCCGCCGCCGAGAAATTCGGTGTGGATCACCACCTGTTCCGGCTTGAGCCCGGTGATCTTGCCGGCGACCATCTGATCGAGGGTCTGGAACTGGGTGCCGGTCCAGATCTCGCAGCGCTCGGCACTGATTTTCACCGTGCAGTTGAGCGGCTCCATCGGTGCGTGAGCCAGGTACGGCACGCTGTACTCGACGTCGATTTTCTTCCCGGCCTTGGCGAATTGGCCCTTGGCGTCGCCGGCCTGAGCGGCCGAAGTGCCCGGCGTGGCGGCGAGTTTGCGAAACTCGGCGAGGAGTTTTTCGCTGCTCAGGTCCGCGTGCTGGCCAAGGTCCCAGTCGACTTTCAGCGCATCGCGACCGAGTTTCGCCGCCCAGTAATGCTCGGCGATCACCGCCACCCCGGTCGGCACTTGCACCACTTTATGCACGCCCGGGATCGCCAGCGCCTGCGCACCTTCGAAGGATTTCACGCTGGCGCCGAACACCGGTGCGCGGGCGACCATCGCGGTCATCAGGCCATCGAACTGCACGTCCATGCCGAATTTGGCGCGGCCGGTGATTTTTTCCGGGGTGTCGAGACGCTTGGTCGGTTTGCCGATGACTTTCCAGTCCTTGGCCTCCTTGAAGGTGATCGATTTCGGATCGGGCACCGGCAATTGCCCGGCGGCGTCCGCCAGTTCGCCGTAGGTGGCGCGCTTGTCACCGGCGATCACCACGCCTGCTTCGGTGCGAATCGTCGAGGCCGCCACCTCGAAGCGCCTGGCCGCGGCCTCGACCAGCATCTGCCGCGCCGTAGCGCCCGCCAGGCGGTAGCGGTCGAACTCCATCCAGGTCGAGGTCGAGCCGCCGGTGATCTGCATGCCGCCAAAACCTGGCATGCCGTAGTCGGCGGCCGAGGCCGGCGAGTGCTCGACGCGGATCTTCGCCCAGTCGGCGTCGAGTTCCTCGGCGATCAACATGGTCAGGCCGGTCCAGATGCCCTGGCCCATTTCCGAGTGCCCCAGCAACACGGTGACGCTGTTGTCGGCGGCGATGCGCAGGAACGCATTCGGCGCGAACACCTTGCCTTCATTCTCGGCCGCCAGGGCAAAGCGATGGCCGCCGGGAACGACGAACGCCACCACCAGGCCACCGCCCAGCAGCGCGCTGCCCCTGAGAAAAGCGCGACGGGATACAGAACTGTTCATCAAGTTTCTCCCCGCGCCGGCTCAACCGAGCTCGGCGGCGCGTTTTACCGCGGCCCGAATGCGTGGATAGGTGCCGCAGCGGCAAATGTTGCCGGAGAGGGCCTGGTCGATGTCGCTGTCGCTGGGCTTGGGGATTTTCGCCAGCAGCGCGGCGGCCGACATGATCTGCCCGGACTGGCAGTAGCCGCACTGCACCACGTCCAGCTCGGCCCAGGCCTGCTGCACCGGGTGTGAGCCGTCGGTCGACAAGCCTTCGATGGTGAGGATCTTCTGGCCATGGGCGACGGCGGTGGCCGGGGTGATACAGGCGCGCAGCGGCGCCCCGTCGACATGCACGGTGCAGGCGCCGCACTGGGCCATGCCGCAGCCGAATTTGGTGCCGGTCAGGTGCGCGACGTCGCGCAGGACCCAGAGCAACGGCATGTCCGCGGGGACATCGAGCTCCTGATCCTTGCCATTGATGTTCAAGGTCAGCATCGGGGGACTTCCTCAGACTCACGGTGTTCTGAAGGGCGCGGCACAGCTCGCGATGGCTGCGCACGCCTCGGCTTATCCCTTTCAGCTAAGCGCATTTTGCCCCGACGACCAGCCGTCGCGACCACCGGTCATTGCCGCAGCGCCTCACGGCAGCCATGCCGCGACGATGACCGTTCGGAACCTGCTTGACCTTGAAGTGCACTTCAATCCTAGAGTTGATAACGCTTGTCCTAACCCCTCAGGTTTACGTTCCGCATTTTCAGGAGTAACGAACATGGGATATGTCACAACGAAAGACGGCGTCGAAATTTTCTACAAGGACTGGGGCCCGAAAGACGCCCCGGTGATCCACTTCCACCACGGCTGGCCCCTCAGCGCCGACGATTGGGACGCGCAGATGCTGTTCTTCCTCGCACAGGGCTTCCGCGTCGTGGCCCATGATCGCCGAGGTCACGGGCGTTCGAGCCAGGTCTGGGACGGCCACGACATGGATCACTACGCCGACGATGTGGCGGCGGTGGTCAACCATCTGGGCACGCAGAAAGCCGTGCATGTCGGACACTCCACCGGTGGCGGCGAGGTGATTCATTACATCGCCCGGCATGGCGAAGATCGGGTGTCGAAAGCCGCCATCATCAGCGCCGTGCCGCCATTGATGGTGAAAACCGAGAGCAACCCCGGCGGTTTGCCGAAATCGGTGTTCGACGATCTTCAGGCGCAACTGGCGGCCAATCGTTCACAGTTCTATCACGATGTGCCGGCCGGCCCGTTCTACGGCTACAACCGGCCCGGTGCCGAACCTTCGGAAGCGGTGGTCCTGAACTGGTGGCGCCAAGGCATGATGGGCGGCGCCAAGGCCCACTACGACGGCATCGTCGCCTTCTCGCAGACCGACTTCACCGAGGACCTGAAAAGCATTTCGATCCCGGTGCTGGTGATGCACGGCGACGACGATCAGATCGTGCCCTATGAAAACGCTGGCGTGCTGTCGGCGAAATTGCTGAAAAACAGCACGCTGAAGATTTATCCGGGCTTCCCCCACGGGATGCCGACCACCGAAGCGCCAACGATCAACGCGGATCTGCTGGCGTTCATTCGCGGTTGATCGTGGTGGCCGGGGTCAGGCACCCTGCCTGACCCCGGCTACTCTTCAGTTCGGCCCGTTGCCTGGCGGTCTCGCTCGTAGTGTCGGGCCAATGGAAAGGCCGGCAGCCACGACTCGCGACGCACCGTCCACAGCTCATAGGTGGGCTTGAACTGATCCGCTGCATCCAGCGCGCCCAGATTCACCTCGACTTCGTCGCCACTGCGGCCGAACACCGATGAACCGCAACGCGGACAGAAGTGTCGCCCGGCATAGTCGCGGGTTTCGCCGCTGATCGTCACCGCTGCCGCGGGAAAGATCGCCGACGCGGCAAACAGCGCGCCATGGTGTTTGCGGCAATCGAGACAATGGCAAACGCCAACCCTGTAGGGTCGCCCTGACGCCTCGATCCGCACCTCGCCGCACAGACAACCGCCGGTCAATCGGCCCATGGGACACCTCGCCTGAAAATGGAATATCCGGTGAGTGAAAATAGCAGCTCAAGGGGGGAACGCTTACAATCGTGGCCCATTAATACTATTCAGGCAGACCTGTTCTTTCATGGCGCTCGATCCTCTCACGATGCTGACCATTTCCACCGCCCTGGCCGCGGCGGCCGCCCTGTACCTGGCGGTCGAATGGCGCAGCATCCGCGCATCCTCCCTGCTGTTCTGGAGCGCCGGTTTCGCCACCATCACCGTCGGCTCGAGCCTGGCCCTGCTGCGCGCCAATGGTTATCCGCTGATCGGCATCTGGTTCGCCAACGGTTTACTGGTGGTTGCGCACTGGCTGTTCCTGCTGGGCGTGACACGGTTCACCCAGACGCGCCTGTCGCGTGCCTGGTACCTGGTGTTCCTGGTCTGGCTGAGCCTGCTGCTGTTACCCGACGAGCCGTCGTGGTCGAAGATCATGCTGATGGCCAACTCGCTGCTGATTGCCCTGTTGATGTTGCGCGCCAGCCAGCTACTGCGTCCGCATGGCAAGTCACTGGGCGTGGGCGCCGTGCAACTGTGCTACGTGCTGTTGATCCACGGCCTGTTCTACCTGGCCAAGGCAATCACTGCGGTGGTGCCGGGCACCTTGATCGATCTGGCCGCGTTCCGGGGCGAGATCATTCAGATTTCCCTGGTCGAAGGCGCAATGGCGATCATGCTCATTGCGTTGTCGATGACCGGCACCGAGCGTTACCGCCGGGAGAAACAGATCGCCCGCCTGGCCGCCCGTGACCCATTGACCGCCATGTACAACCGCCGCGCCCTCGAAGATCGTTCGCGGCGCTTGCTGGCGGAAGTCTCCAGCGCGCGCCCCGGGGCCCTGCTGCTGATCGATATCGACAACTTCAAACTGGTCAACGACCTCTACGGCCACACGGCCGGCGACCGCTTGCTGATCGCGTTGAGTGAAATGATTCGCGCGGCACTGCCGAAAGAGGCGCTGGCGGCCCGCCTGGGCGGTGACGAATTCGTCATTCTGCTGAGCAATGCCTCCCGCGAGTATGTGGTCGAACTGGGCAGCCGTTTGCGCGACCAGTTTCATCAGCAAGCCTCGCAGACCTTCCCCACCCCCGCCGCCGTGACGCTGAGCATTGGCGCCACGCGGTTTGTCCAGCCACCGGCACACCTCGCGGCGTTGATCGAGCAAGGCGATGCCGCGCTGTATGAGTCCAAGCGCGGCGGGCGCAACAGGATTCGCCTGATCGATGCGCAACCGGCCGAGGAGCAGGCCATCCGCTGACACGCCTGCGATTTGGCCTATCCTTGGCGTCACCCCACCCCCGCGGAGATCGCCATGCCCTCCCCCGAAGCCACGCTGCTGCAGAGCTGGCAGCACAACGCGCAATCCTGGATCGACGCCATCCGCAGCGGTGCGATCGACAGTCGCCTGCAGGTTACCGACCAGGCGATCCTGCTGGCGATCATGAGCCGCCAGCCCGAGCGGGTGCTCGACCTCGGTTGCGGCGAAGGCTGGCTGCTCCGGGCGCTGGCGGACCGCGCAATCAGCAGCGTCGGCGTCGATGGCGATGCGACGCTGGTCGACGCGGCGCGCGCGGCCGGCTCTGCGCCCGTGCATGTGGCCAGTTACCAGGATCTGCTCGACGCAAAGGTCGACATCGGCCGCGACTTCGACTTGATCTGCGCCAATTTTTCCCTGCTGCATCAGGACATCATCCCGCTGCTCGCCACCCTGCATGCCCTGCTGGCTCCCGGCGGGGCGCTGGTGATCCAGACCCTGCATCCGTGGGCGGTCGCCGGGGGCGATTATCAGGATGGCTGGCGCGAAGAGGCTTTCGCCGGTTTCAAAGGCCAGTGGCAACCGATGCCCTGGTACTTCCGCACCCTGGCGAGCTGGCTCAACGCGCTGGACATGGCCGGTTTTCAACTGGCCAGCCTGCAGGAGCCGCAGCATCCGCAGAGTGCGCTGCCGCAGTCGTTGCTCCTGGTGGCCGAGCCCCGGCGCTGAAACCTATGCCGCCGCAACCCGCGCGCGGCGCTGCCCCAACCGATGCTGGGCCAACAAGCGCATCACGTAGCCGATCTTCAGCAGCGTCGGGCCGATGATGGTCATAGCGTGCAGGGCCACCAGCGCAGCTATCGGCATGGCGCCCGCGTACAGGTAAGCGCCGTAGATCCCGGCCAGCAGCATGACCAGGCCGGCGCCCAGCAACTTGCTCGACAGGTGCAGGACGTTAAGCGGACTCTCGAAGAAAGCGAACATGGTTTCGTACTCCTGAGCGGTTCAGTGGGTACGTCAACCCTTTCAACTGTCGTGCCAGTTTTTTAAGTGAGGAAAATCAGTACATTGCGTTCTGTGGAGTCATATTGACTCAGCTGGTTTAAAGTCATTTTGACTTGCAAGAGAGTCACTATGACTACACCACCATTGCGGCGGACGCCGACCATTCGATCCACGGCCCCGCCAGTCGAGCAAGGACTGACTACGCTGTTAATCCAGCCTGTCTAACCTGCCGAGGATGACTGCCATGCAACGCTTCCAGAAACTCACGCCGTGCCTGTGGTTCGACGACCAGGCCGAAGCGGCGGCCAAGTTTTACTGCGCGATCTTCGATCACTCGAAAATCACCGCCCTGACCCACTACAGCAAGGTCGGCCAGGAATTCCACGGCCGCCCCGAAGGCGCGGTGATGACGGTCAGTTTCGAACTCGACGGCCAGACGTTCACCGGGCTCAATGGCGGGCCGCAGTTCAAATTCAGTGAAGCCATTTCGTTTCAGGTCAATTGCCAGAACCAGGAAGAAGTCGATCACTTCTGGGGCAATCTCAGTGCCGGCGGACCGGTGGAAGCGCAGCAATGCGGCTGGCTCAAGGACAAGTTCGGCGTGTCGTGGCAAATCGTACCGGTCGCGTTTATGCACATGATCACCGACCCCGACCAGACCAAGGCCCAACGGGCCATGCAGGCCATGTTCGGGATGAAAAAACTCGACATCGCCGAACTCGAGCGAGCCTTTGCCGGCCAGAGCTAATACACTCCAGCCCTGGCCCGCCGGGAATAAAAAGATGAAGCACGCTGCCGCCAAAAAACCTGAACAAGCCCCGCGTTTCTGGCGCGACGAGGCCCTGCCCTTCATCGAAGCGCGGGCCATCGCCGATGGCCGCGAAGTCTGTTATTCCCGGCATTCCCACGCGCACTTTTCGATCGGCGCGATCACCGCCGGCCGCAGCACGTACGTACACGAGCACGCGCAATTCGAAGTCGCCGCCGGCACCGTGGTGTTGATGAACCCGGGTGACGTCCACGCCTGCAATCCGATCAATGACCAGCCGTGGTCGTACCTGATGCTGTACGTCGAAACGCCCTGGCTGACGGATTTGCAGCATCAGATGGGGTTCGGCGCAGACCTTACGTTTCGGCGCTTTTCCACCACGCACCTGAGCGATGCGCAGCTGTTCCATGACTTGCAAACGTTCTACAGCGTGCTGGTCGACGCCCGACAGGACGTGCTGCGCAAACACAGCGCGGCCGTGGAGTTCTTCAGCGACCTACAACTGCGCCTGAACCCGGCGCAACCCGCGCTACGCGAGCCGAACTGCAAACTGCAGCGCGCCGCCGAATACATCCGCGAACACTGCACCGAGCTGCTCAGCCTCGAGGACATCTGCGCCGCCGCGCAGCTGTCGGCGTCGTACCTGATCCGTGCCTTCAAGCAGCATTACGGCATGACACCCCACGCCTTCCTGGTCAACCAGCGCATCCAGTTCGCCCGCGAACGCCTGCGCCGCGGCCAGTTGATCGCCGACGTCGCACTGGAGGCCGGCTTCGCCGATCAGGCGCATTTTCAACGGGCGTTCAAACAGCATCTGGCGGCGACGCCGGGGCAGTATCGGGGGTGAAATATAAAACGGCGCTCATCGCTATGGGCAGTGAGTGTAACGGGCAAAGTTACTGACCCTCATTTGCCACGGACAAATAAATGATCCTCAATTTTCCATTTTCCGACCTAGCCAATAGGGATTGCATAAATCAAGTTCTCCTGAGAATTACTCCCATACAACATCTTCTGATCCTGACTCACCACAACTGCATAAAACGTTACCTTCTCCCAAATTGACACACTATTGAAAGTTACAGCATCCATTTTCATTACTTTGGTTCCGACACTGAGATAAATAAACTTGCCATCCGCCCCCACCGCAAACGCATAGGTTGTGGCCTCCAGCGTAACAGTGCGAACGACAACCAGGCTTAGTGTATCTATCACGACAAATGACCTGAGATTTTCCAAGAGCACGTAAACAAAATTTCCGTCTGGGCTCACTCCTATTGAATAAACACGAGAACCTACGTCGATGTGCTTAATAAGGCTCAAACTGCGAGCATCAACAACCGAAACCGAACCCTTGACGCTTTCCTCATCGCCACCAACATTAATTACATATACTCGACTACCGTCTCTACTTACAGCAATCTCATAAACGGAGCTTTGCAAGTTGATTCTTTTAACTATCTGAAAATTTGAAGAATTGTAAATTGCCAACTCACCAAATGTAGTGTCTGGCAGCTGCCAGATCGCATAAAAATATTTTCCATCGGGATTAATTTCCATGTCATACGGATATCTATTCAAGCCATCTGACTGTGTGCGAATAACTGTAAAGTTGCTTGAATCCATCTCAACAAGGTTCGCCTGATCGTTAAAATATACTTTGCTGTCATCAGGATGCACCGTGATGAACGTGGGATAGGTAGTTTGATGAACCTTGATTACTTCCCGGGTGACCGTATCAATGAGTGTCGCATGGTGCGGAGAGGGAAAACCTGGAGCACTTGCGACAAAGAGACGTGTGCCGCTGGAATTGATAGCCAGGTGCCGACATTGGGGAACTGCAATTGTACCGTACGCAAATACATTCACCGTCCAAGGTAGCGATACTACCTCCGAACCGTAAAGTCCCTTGGCCGTATATCTGCGCGCTCCCGGCAAAGCTGACAAATGAGAGTAAGAAAACATACCTTGAGCATTGGCCGGGACCGTGTCGAGTACAGTATTGTGATTGCGCACCTCAACCTGTTGACCCGGACTCGCCGTACCGCTGATCACCAGGGTGGTCGCCGTGGTTGACCCGCCATTCGCAACGAGCGCACCGGTGGCGGTGTTCTCGTTCACCTTGGTGATGGTTGCGTTGACGACGGCCACCACCTTGATCGTGTAAGCCCGATCCGGAAACTCCACTGCCGTCGCCCTGACATTGCTCATGTCCATCGACACTGCAAACTTGATGCGCAGTGAGGTGCCATCTCCCAGTTGCTTCAGGTAACTGTTCAGCAACGCCTCAGGCCAGAAACCCTGGCTGACCCACAGCGGATTGACCCGCGCCGGCAGCCCCTCCCACAAGGCCAGGTTATGCGCTGAACCGTCCGGTTTCTTGCCCTCCAACGAAAGCCAGCACGGCATGCCATCGGCAATCAGCGTCCAGAGCAAAGCATGAATCGTGGCGTTCCGGGCACCCAGTGCGGCAACGTCGAGCACGTTATTGGCATCCGCTTCCACGATTTTCGGCGGGATCAGCGCCGTGACCGGCAATGGCAGGATATTCAATGGCAGGACTTGCGATGAGGTCGTAACGCCATTGCGTTTGATGACGTAGGTAACATTGACCACTTTGCCCAGGCTATAGGCGAGTACCGAACGCGGTACCACGAACGTCAGCCCGGCACTGACCAGTCGTTTCGGACTGGTGAAGGACGCGCCCGGCGCACTGATCGCGCCCTCCCAATTGGCGTGGATCTCGTCAGTGGGCAGAAGAGTGCCCTGAGGCACCCATACTTCGACATTCTGCAAGGTCGAATCGAAATTGTTGCCTGTCTGTCCCTTGACGGTGGGAGGCGGTAATACAAGTGTGTTGCCGGTAATGACGATAGAGGACGTCGGCGACACGTGACTGTTACTCAGTTGATCGATGACCATCGCGCTCACCGTGCGGGTACCGTCACCGATCTGCTGCAGGTCAGTGGTCGTCAGGGTGTATGTGACCGGGTCGGCAGGATGGACGCTGGAAATTGTCTTGCTCCACGTTCCCACGGTCAGCGTCATCACGTCATAGGCGCGCGGATAGGCACGCGTGAGGGTGAAGGTGGCCGGCTGCCCGGGGCTGATGATGGGCGGATGGCTGGCCGTGATATCGGAAACCGGGTTGTTGAACAGCAGGTTCAGTATCGGATCGGACTTATTTTTATTACCGCTGATCCGGGTGACTTCGTAGTAGAGAGTATTGAGGCCATCCTTCAACCATCCCCAAGGCAACTCCATCCAAATAGGATCCTGCTCTTCGCCCGGTTTTATAGGCTTGATCACAGATGTCGCCTGGCCGTTGGCCCACAGCCTTACCGAATCACCCGCTGCAAAGTCGGTGGAAAACAACGTGACAGGGTCGATCACCATGCCGAGGGCGGTGGACGGCGAATGAATACTCTCAGGAATGCCAAGGTGGTACGTTCCTTCCGGTAGCAGGTTTTCTACCGCGCCCGGAATCGCCATCGGATACAATTTGAGCAAGGCGCTGATCTGTGTCGAATTGATGTTAATGCTCATGTTGCTCTCCTGGCGTACGGTGAGAAGCCATCTTCGGGACGAGTCCCATCACACCGCGATAGAAGAGAACCGTCACCTGTCAGATCTGACAGGTGAGCGTAATTTCAAGACGAATGGTCGCTGTTGAGCGGTGTTCCCGCAGACGCAAAAACGGCCCCGTAAAGGGCCGCTTCAATTTCAACGCTCAGGCTCGAGGTTCTGCCGCCACCTCTAGATCGTTCAGCGTCCGATTCACCACCAGTTATCCGAGCATAATCAGTTGCACAATCCTCGACAGCCGGCACTCAAGACAAACAAATCCGCGAATTCTGGCGCAATACGTAGGCAAAGGCGCAAGGCGTTCTGGTTTGCCGGACGCTACCTCAAACACCTTTAAACCCAAGGGCCGCCAGCCTCACGGCAACAACAGATACCCCGCACTCAACGCCAGCAACGCCGCCATGCTCCGGTTGAACAGGCGCATCCCCGCCGGGTTGTTCAGGTAGCCGCGCAGAAACGTCCCGGCATACACCCAGCAGCCCACTGACAGATAACAGATCACCAGATACACCGCCGCAAACTGCCAGACCAGTCGCGCCTCGCCATCGGCGACAAACGCGCCCATGCCCGCGACGCAGGCCAGCCAGGCCTTGGGGTTGAGCCATTGCATCACCGCGCCGTAGAGCATCGACGGCGCGCGCGCCGAATCCGTACTGTTCAACTGCCCGTCATCCGCGGCCAGTTTCCAGGCCATGAACAGCAGAAACGCAACGCCGGCCAGTTGCACCACGCGGGTCAACGACGGCCACAGCGTCAGCACTTCGTGCAGGCCCAGGCCCATCAACACCAGCAACAGCACAAACCCCAGCGTCGCCCCGGCCACATGCCGCTGGCTGGCCCGAAAGCCGAATTGCGCGCCGGAACTCAACGCGACGATATTCACCGGCCCGGGGGTAATGGACGCGACCAGGGCAAACGCCGCCATCGACACAATCAGACTCATCGCACACCTGCTTCAAATCGAGGAACAAGGCGCCCACAGTAGCCAGCACACAGCGGGCGGTATTGAAGGAAATTACCCCCGCACGCGCAGACCCACTACGCTATGGCCAGGCGATTACTCTCGACTTGGAAGTCTGTCCTCGATGATTTTGATTCTGCTGCCCTCTGCCGATTACGATCCCACCGAAAGCAGCGTGCCCTGGCAGGCGCTGCGCGAGGCGGGCATCGCAGTACGCTTTGCCACGCCCCAAGGCTTGCCTGCCCACGCCGACCCACGGTTGGTGGATATCGGCTTCGGTCTGTTGAATTCGATGCTGATGACGCGCAAGGCCGATCTGCACAGCTACGCGCAGATGATCGAGTCCGATGCGTTCAGGCAGCCACTGGCGTATGCCGCTGTCGACACGAACGCTTTTGACGGTCTGCTGATCCCCGGCGGTCATGCCAAAGGCATGCGCACGCTGTTGGAGTCCAAGCAGGCCCAGCAGATCGCCCTGCAATTTTTCAAGGCCGAAAAACCCGTCGCGGCGGTGTGTCATGGCGTGCTGTTGCTGGCACGCACGCTCGATCCCGACACCGGGCGTTCGCTGTTGTTCGGGCGCAAGGTGACGGCGTTGCTGGCGGCAACCATGGAGTTGCCGGCATGGCTGCTGACCTCGTTGTGGCTGGGGCGTTACTACCGCACCTACCGGCAGACCGTCGAAGCGGAAGTGAAAACCGCACTGGCCAGCCAATCCGATTTCATACGCGGGCCGCTGATCGCCAGACGCGATTGCGCGCAGCAACCGCAAGCGGGATTTGTGGTGCGCGACGGACGACTGCTCACGGCGCGCTGGCCCGGCGACTGCCATCGATTCGCCGCAGAATGGGTGGCCATGTTGCAGGCCCCCCAATGCTGAGCCGCTCGTTCAGTCCAGGCGTGGCACGGTAAAGCGGAACTCACTGCCCTGCCCCGGCTCGCTCTCGGCCTCGATGCGCCCGCCATGGGCCTCGACGATGCCCTGGGTGATGTACAGACCGAGACCGGTGCCGGTCGGGTTGCCTTCCTTCACGGTCCAGTAACGGTCGAACACGTGCGGCAGGTGTTCCTTGGGAATGCCTTCGCCGCTGTCGCGCACGGTGAAGACGATGTCGTCGCCCACCGACGTCGCATGCACGCCGACCGTGCCCAGGCGCGGGGTGAACTTGATGGCGTTGCCGACCAGGTTCGACAACACCTGGAACAGCCGCTCCGGGTCGGCATGGATGGTCAGGTCGGGATCGGCCGCGAACGAGATGCTGATGTCCTTGTCCAGCGCCAGCGGTGCCAGCAACGCCTGCGCCTCTTCGAACATCTGCCCGACGTCGAGCCGCTGCGGGGCGATGCTGTAGCGTCCGGCGTCGATTTTCGAGGTGTCGAGCAAGTCTTCCAGCAGCGTGTTCATGCGCCCGGCCGCTTGCTGCATGGTGTCGATGGCCGTGGAGATGCGTCGCGAAGTGTGCGGGCCGTCGGAGCTGAAGGCCTTCTGCATCATGCCGCAGAGCATGGAAATCACCGTCATCGGGTTGCGCAGGTCGTGGGACACCACCGCCACCAGCTCATCGCGGGCGCGCACCGCTTCCTGTTCGCGGCGCACCTGGCGCGCCAGGTCGTTTTCCAGTGCCGAGCGGCGCAGGTCGTTGGCGGCAAACAGATCGCCGTGGCTCCACTTGGTGGAGATCCCGGCCATTTCGACCTTCCAGATCTCGAACGACGTACGCGGGCGCAGGCGCAGGCCGGCGTCAGAGTTTTCCAGGTCCAGCGGTTTGCGCGGGTCGCCGCTCCAGTTGATGTTCTCCTTGACCTCCGGGCGGAACCACAGCACGCCGTTGTCCACCGGTTTCGGCAGGCTCATGGCGAGCACGCCGCTGGCCACTTGCTGATACTGCGCGGCCGGCGGGTAGACGCTGGCCAGATGATGACTGGCGAACACCGGCTCGCCGCTTTCCTGCAGCCATTTGTGCAGGGCACGGATGTCTTCCGGCTCCGGGCAGTTGCCGTAACGGTGCAATTGCTTGTCTTCGATGATTGCAATGCCGCCGGCGTTGGTCAGCGCCATGAGGACTTGCGGCTGATTGGCCAGGCCGTCGAAGACATTCTGCGGCGAGTCGATCATCGCCTGATTGAGCAGCGCCAGCGCCTCGACTTTCTCTTCGCGCTGGCGACTGACTTCCAGCGCTTCCATCGCGCTGATCTGCAGCGACAGCACCTGGCCGATGGTCTGGCAGGCAACGCGCAGTTCGTGCGGCACATGCAACGGCTCGCGGTTGCCGCAGCTGATCAGGCCCCAGAGCTT
Source organism: Pseudomonas sp. efr-133-TYG-5 (assembly GCF_030209175.1). Lineage (GTDB taxonomy): Bacteria > Pseudomonadota > Gammaproteobacteria > Pseudomonadales > Pseudomonadaceae > Aquipseudomonas. The sequence continues at coordinate 1,000,265 of NZ_JARVSM010000001.1, forward strand.
GTCGCCCTTGAGCAGGGAAATGCTCATCGACGACAGCACGCCCATGTTCTTCATGTACTGGCAGTGGATCGGCGACACGCTGCGCAGGGTGGCGAAGCTCAGGTCGAGCGGGGTCTGGGTATCCGGACGCAGCTTGGGCAGCAGCGGCACCGGCTCGTAGTCGGCATTGGGGATGATCCGCAGCCAGTTGGTGCGATACAACTCGCGCGCCTGCTCGGGAATGTCGGACGCCGGGAAAAACAGGCCGTTGAAGACTTCCATCGACGGGTCGGACGCTTCGGCGATGACCTGGCCGTGGCCCTCTTCTTCGAAGCGATAGATCAGCACCCGGTCGTAACCGGTCATGGCCTGGATTTCCTTGACGCTGATGTCGTACAGCGCTTGCAGGGTCTTGGCCGCTTGCAGGCGCTGGAGCATGCGCCCCAGGTGGGTTTCGGTACCGGCGATGTTGCGCGGCTGGAAGTTTTCGACATGGATTTCCAGTTCGAGGATCAACACGCCCTGATGGCGGTGCAGCAATCCTTCGAACGCCGTGCCGTTGAGGCGAAAGTGCAGCGGTGGCGCATCGGACAGCAACGGTTGCTGCAGCGCCTGGCGCACCTCGCCGGCCTGCTCGGCGCCGAGCAACGCATCCAGCGGCTGGCCGATCATCTCGTGGGCCGGGCGCGCGAGCAGGGTTTCGACGTTGGCGCTGATCTGCACGATGGTCAGGTCGGGCTCGCTCAGGGTCAGCAGCAGGCCGTGCGGCTGGATCGCGCCAGGAAAACGGATCGGCTCGTCGGCGCAGTTGGCCAGCAATTGTTCAAACGCTTCTTTGTCTTGCGGGTTCATAGCAGAACCTCCTGGCTTTCGAGCCAGCGCTCGAAACAGCTGAAAGTGGAGTAGGCTGCCGCGACCACGGCGGCGCGTTCGGCGGCGGTCAGCGGGCGGCTGCCCAGGTATTCGATGAAGTCGCGCCAGCGGCGGCCGGTGGCGGCGCCGTAGACGTCGAGAAATGCCGCGCCGTTGCCGGCGTCCAGGCCCAGCCGCGCGGCGATCTCGCGGCGCAGGATCTGCCCGCCCAGCGTCGCGCCTTCGAGCACATACAACACGCCCAGGCACGCGGCGGCAGAGTCGATCAGCGGCAGCTGCGGGCACATCGGGATGGCAGTGGACACGCCCAACGCCTGCAGATCGCCACGCAGGGTGGCAGCCTTCAGGCGCGGCGTCAGGTCGAAGTCGCCAGGCAGCGCCTGACTGTCCTGCAACGCCTGCTCCAGCGGCAGATAAAAGCCGTAATAAGCCCGTATCAGCCGCTCGAAAGCGCGCAAATCAAGAGAATCGGAAAAAAAGGGAAGGCGTTTTTCCAGTGCGATGTGCAGTTCGGCGGTGCCGGAGCGCAGATCTTGCAGCACCGGTGGCACATAAACCTCACGGGCCTTTGCTTGCATCTATGTCGCTCGTACAGTGGGCCGCCTGCGGCCATGGGGGGTGAAAAAACGTGGCGTGAATCTAACACGACATGGCGTTTTTTCTGACTGTAAAGGTGGTTTTTTCTGACCAAACACAGTCTTTGTGTCCGTTTTCGAGTTAGCAAAGTGCCATAAAGTTCGAAAACGCCGATCAACGCGCATTGGTCGATGCCGCTGTTTGCGCCCGGCTGTACCACGACACTCGCGCCTGACTGTACGGTACAGCGGGCCCTGCGCCGTGATAAAAAACCGCTGTCACCACCGGAGCCCGCACCATGGATCTCGCCACCCTCGCCCTTTTCCTCCCGGCCTGTTTCGCCCTGAACATGGCGCCGGGGCCGAACAACCTGCTGTCGGTCAGCAACGCCACCCGCTACGGCTATCGTCGCGCCTGCATGGCCGGGATCGGTCGTTTGCTGGCGTTCGCCGGGATGATCGCCCTCGCGGCGGCGGGGCTGGCGGTGGTGCTGCAAACGTCCGAACTGTTGTTCTATGCGATCAAGATTGTTGGTGCGGGGTATCTGCTGTATCTGGCGTGGCAGCTGTGGCGGGCCAATCCTGCCGCCGAAGGCGCCGTTGCAGCACCGGCAAACGGGCTTCTGGCCCTGGCGCGTCAGGAGTTTTTAGTAGCCGCAGGCAATCCCAAGGCAATCCTGATCTTCACCGCGTTCCTGCCGCAATTCATCGATCCGGGCCGCGCCATGGGCCCGCAGTTCGCGGTGCTGGGGGTGTTGTTCCTGCTGCTGGAATGGATCGCCATCAGCGCCTACGCCTGGATGGGCCTGCACATGCGCCGCTGGTTCGCCGAGCCGCGCGGCAAGCGTCTCTTCAACCGCTGCTGCGCGGGGCTGCTGGCGGCGGCGGCTTCGGTGTTGCTGATGGCGAAGCGGGCCTGAGCGTCAAGCGGCGGACGGGCCCTTGAGCTCGACCTGGTTGCCGTCCGGATCGAAGCAGTACAGCGACAGGCCGTACCCCTCGGCACCGAAACGGCTGGCGGCTTTGTCCACGGCCAGGCCGCAGGACTGCAGATGACTGAGCAGCGCCGCTTCGTCGAACGGCTCGATGCGCAGGCAGAAGTGATCGACGTTGCGCCGCTCGGTCCCGGCCGCCCCGCCGCCCTTGCGGCCGAGCTCGCCTTGCAGATCGACCAGGTCGATCATGGACGTACCGGCACGCAGGTGCACCAGGCCGAGCTTTTCATTGCGCCTGACCACCTCGGCGCCGAACACCCGCTGATAGAAGTCGATGCTGCGCTGCATGTCGGCGACGCGCAGGACGATGTGATCGATGTGCTGGATGATGAAGGGATGCATGCTGTGAGTTCCTCGACGAGCGACCCACTGATTGTGCTGCAGAATCACAAAAATTCACTGTCGATTTTTCGGTGGAGCCATCGAAAAGCTGGATTTACTCTCAGCCCATGAATATACATACCGCTGTCCTGCCGCCCCACGCCGAAATGGTTCGCGCCATGCTCGAACGCGACACCGCCTACGAAGGCGTGTTCTTCACGGCCGTGAAAACCACCGGGATCTTCTGCCGCCCCAGCTGCACGGCGCGCAAACCGAAACCGGAGAACGTCGAGTTCTTCGCCCACGCCGACGACTGCCTGTCGGCGGGTTACCGCGCCTGCCTGCGCTGCAAACCGCTGGACGCCGCCGCCATCGCCCCGGACTGGGTGCAGCGCCTGCTCAACGCGGTGGACGCTGAACCGGAGACGCGCTGGAGCGATGCGCAACTGCTCGCCCAGGGCATCGAACCGCTGAAACTGCGGCGCTGGTTCAAGCAGCATTTCGGCATGACCTTCCATGCGTGGCTGCGCACCCGTCGGCTCGGCATGGCCCTGGGCGGGATCAGGCAAGGCACGTCCATCGACCATGCGGCATTCGATTCCGGCTATGAGTCCCTCAGCGGTTTTCGCGATGCCTTCCAGAAGTCGTTCCACATCACCCCCGGGCGCGCGGCGGCCAGCGAGCCGCTGCTGTTCACCCGCCTGACGACGCCGCTGGGGCCGATGATCGCCATGGCGGAACGGCGGGGCCTGGTCCTGCTGGAGTTCCTTGACCGGCCGGCGCTGACCCGCGAGGTCGAAGCATTGCAAAACCGCCATGGCTACGTGGTCGCGCCGGGGCATAACCTTCACTTGCAGCAGATCGAACAGCAACTGGCGCTGTACTTCGCCGGCAAACTCAGCGAGTTCACGGTGGCGTTGCACTTGCCCGGCAGCGAGTTCGCCCGTCAGGTGTGGGGCGAACTGCAGCGGATTCCCTATGGCCAGACCAGCACCTACGGCAGCATCGCCGCACGGCTGGGCAAACCCGGCGCCAGCCGAGCGGTGGGCCTGGCCAACGGGCACAATCGCCTGTCGATCGTGGTGCCGTGTCATCGGGTGATTGGCGCGGACGGCTCGCTGACCGGCTATGGTGGTGGGCAGCCGCGCAAGGCGTTTCTGCTGCGCCTGGAAAATGCCGCCGTGCAACTCACGCAACCACTGGCTTTCTGAGCCACCACCAGAAGGGATCTCGATGAGCACGCTCGATACTCGCTTTCACCAGTTGCACCAGCAGGACTTGCTGATCCTGACCAACGTCGCCGACGCCACCGGTGCGCGACTGGTCGAACAGCTGGGCGGCACCGCCGTCGCCACCAGCAGCGCCGCCGTGGCCTGGGCCCACGGCTACCCTGACGGCAACACCCTGCCCCTCGAACGGTTGATCAGCAGCGTGGAAGCCATCGCCCGAGTGATCCAGGTGCCGCTGAGCGTGGACATCGAGGCCGGTTATTCCGATGACCTCGGGCGGGTCGCCGAGGTCGTCGACGCGGTGATCGCGGCCGGTGCGGTGGGGATCAACATCGAGGACGGCAGCGGCACTGCGCAGCTGCTGGTGCGCAAGATCGAAGTGGCCCGGCAGGTTGCCGCCAGGCGCAATGTGCAGCTGTTCATCAATGCGCGCACCGACGTTTACCTGAAAAGCCTGGTGCCGGCCGAGGATCGCGTCGCCGAAACCCTGCACCGCGCCCGCCTGTATCAAGCCGCCGGCGCCGATGGTCTGTTCGCCGCCGGGGTGAGCGCCGCCTACGAAATCGAAGCGATCTGCAAAGGCACGTCGCTGCCGGTCAACGTCCTCGGTGTCGCCGGCCTGCCCTCGCCGGCCGAGCTGCAAGCCCTGGGCGTGCGCCGCTTGAGCGCCGGCTCCGGGATCGCCGAATGTCTCTACGGCGCGATGGCGTCGCTGGTGAAAAGCTTCCTCGCCAGTGGCCGGCTCGATAGCCGCGAGTGGCAGGCGCTGAGCTATGCCGACGTCAACGGCTTGCTCAAGTAACCATGCCCGATCGCTATCAGGCGGCGAGCGCGTTTCTCGCCGCGGTCGATGCCGACTGGCAACGCCACATCGCCGCGGTCGGCCCGTGCCTGCATCGGCCGCACCCGACGCGCGATCCTTACGAATCGCTGGTGCGGGCGATTGCCTATCAGCAGCTGCACGCCAGGGCGGGCGATGCGATTGTCGGGCGCCTGGTGGGGTTGTTTGCCGGGCAGACGTTCCCGCGTCCCGAGCAGCTCCTGGCGACGCCGTTTGAACAACTGCGCGGTTGCGGGTTTTCCGCGGGCAAGATCGCCACGATCCAGGGCATTGCCCAGGCGACCCTGGACGGCGTGGTGCCGGATTACGCCACGGCGCTGGCGCTGGCTGACGAGGCGTTGATCGAGCGTCTGGTCAGCCTGCGCGGCGTCGGGCGCTGGACGGTCGAAATGTTGCTGATCTACAGCCTGGAACGCCCGGACATCCTGCCCGCCGATGATTTCGGTGTGCGCGAGGGTTATCGGCGCTTGAAGGGGCTGGACGTGCAGCCGACGCGCAAGCAGATGATTGAGCTTGGGTTGGCCTGGCGTCCGTTTCGGACGGTGGCGGCGTGGTATCTGTGGCGGGTGCCGAAGAACCCCTGAGCGGCACGCCGCCCGCTTGGCCCTCTCCGAGCGGGAGAGGGCACCGAGCCCGATGAAGGGTGTTTTTCAGAGACCGGACTTCAACTTGCTGAACGCCCGAATCAACGCCCGGTTGAACGCCTTGCCATTGTCATTCTTGCTGTACAGCGAAGCCCTCACCGCCTCGGGCGGATACGTCCCCGGGTCATTGCGAATCGCCGGATCGATCAGCGCATCCGCTGCCGTGATCGCATTGGCGTAGTGAATGGTGTCGGTGATCGGCGCGATCACCTGCGGGGTCATCAGGTAATCCATCAGCGCCAGCCCCGCCTGCGGGTGCGGTGCGTCCTTGGGAATGACCATGGCGTCGAACCAGATCAGCGTGCCCTCCTTCGGAATCCGGTAGGTGAGCTTGAACGGTTTGCCGGCCGCCTCGGCCTGGCCCGCCGCAATGGCGACGTTGCCGTTCCACGACATCGCCACGCATGTGTTGCCATTGGCCAGGTCGCTGATGTTCAGGTCGTTGTCGAAATAGCGGATGTACGGGCGGATCTTCGCCAGCTGCTGCTCGGCGAGCTTGAGGTCGTCGAGGCTCTGGCGGTTGATGTCCAGGCCCATGTACTTCATGACGGCGGCGAACACTTCATTCGGATCGTTGAGCAGACTCACCCCGCAATCGGCAAATTTCGCCACCACCGCCGGGTCGAACAGCATCGCCCAGCTGTCGCGCGGCGCGTCCGGCAGACGCTGCCTGATCGCCTCCTCCTGATAACCGACGCCCGTGGTGCCCCAGGCATAGATCCCGGCGTAGCGATTACCCGGATCGAACACCGCCATGTGCTCGCGGAATTCCTCGCCAACCCCGGCAAAGTGCGGAATCTGTTGCTTGTTCAGCGGCTGGATCGCGCCGCTCTCGATGGCCCGCGACAAATGCTGGCCAGCGGTCAGCACCAGGTCGTAGCCGCTGCGCCCGGTAAGCAGTTTGGTCTCTACGGTTTCCAGCGAATCGAAATGATCGGCGACCACATGAATGCCGGTCTGCGCCTCGAAATTCTTCAGGGTATCCGGGGCCAGGTACTCGCCCCAGATATACAGATTGACCACCGGCCTGGCGGTTTCGGCCGCCTGCACACACAGGGGTGCAAGCACCAGCAGTAACGCTTTACTCAGTTTGTGCAGGCGCATGCTCAGGCTCCTGTTTGCCGGCCGGCGTATTGCGGCATGGTGATACACGCGACGTTGCCGCCGCCGAGGAGGATTTCCCGCGAGTTGTCGATGCCGACGATCCTGTGCTGCGGAAACAGCTCGGCGAGGGTGGCCAGGGCGACGTTATCGTTGCGGTCACCGAACAGCGGCACCACGATCGAACGGTTGCCAGCGTAATAGTTGATGTACGACGCGCAGATCTTCGTGCCGGCCTGGCGGGTGTGGGTGCTGTCCTGCTGGTCGAGGCCGTCGGCTTCTTCGGCGGTCCACTCGAGCACGTCGGGCTGCGGCAGTTTGTGCACGATCAACTCGCGGCCACGGCTGTCGCGGGTGCTGCGCAGGATGTCGTAGGCCTCCTGGTAGATCTCCCACTGCGGGTCATCACGGTTGTCGGTCCATTGCAGCACCACTTCGCCGGGACGCACGAAGCACGCCAGATCGTCGACGTGGCCGTCGGTTTCGTCGAACTTGCACCCGCGCGGCAGCCAGATCACTTGCTCGGCGCCGAGGTAATCGGTCAGGCGTCGGGTGACCTCGGCCTTGCCCAGATGCTGGTTGCGATTGCGGTTGAGCAGGCATTGCTCGGTGGTCAGGATACTGCCCTGGCCATCGCTCTGGATGCCGCCGAGTTCGGCGATCAACGGCGCGCGATAACGGTCGAAGCGCTCGATTTCGAGGATCTTGCTCGCGATCTGGTCGTCCTTGTCCCACGGGTAGTAGAGGCCGCCGTCGAGGCCGCCATAGGCGTTGAATTCGAAGTCGACGCCGCGCACTTCGCCGCTCTGGTCGTTGACCACGAAGCACGGGCCACTGTCGCGAAACCAGGTGTCGTTGCAGGTCATTTCCACCACGCGCACCTGCGCTGGCAACTGGCGGCGGGCGGTGGCGAACTGCGCGGCGGAGGCGCACACGGTGACCGGTTCGCTATGGGAGATCGCCGTGACAATCTGCACCCAGACTTTCTGCGCCGGTTTCGCACCGTTGCGCCAGACGTCGGTGCGCTCCGGCCAGCCGAGCCAGCAGCCGGCCTTGGCTTCGAATTCGCCGGGCAGACGGAAGCCGTCCTGTTTCGGGGTGGTGTCGAGCAAACGTGCCATGGTCAAACCTCGTCTCGGGGATGGGAATGACCACAGGCTACGGTCGCGGGCGAGCGCCCCGCCAACGATGATTATTTCGGAACAGTTGAATTCAACTCATCAATCGGCCAACTGATCGTTGAACCATTCGAGGATCTGCGACACCGCTGGCCGCTCCAGCCGCACCCGCTCGCAAACCAGTGCGTATTGGCCGAGGGCGGTCATGCTCGAGGTGAACGGGCGCACCAGCCGCCCGCTCTGCAAATCTTCCTGCGCGGTGAGGTTGTCGCCCATTGCCACGCCCTGCCCCTGCGCCGCCGCTTCCAGCGCCAGGCCGGCATGGGCGAAGTACAACTGGCGCTCGGGGCGTTGATCGCCGGCATGGCTGGTCAGCCACGCAGTCCAGGTCTTGCCGTCCTGATCGTCGTGCAGCAGGCAATGCCGGGCCAGGTCTTTCGGGGTTTTCAGCATGCCCTGGTTGAACAGGCCGGGACTGCATACCGGGAAGAACTGCAACGCCGGCAACGGCCGGACGAAATAGGCGCTGCTGTCCACCGGGCCGGTGCCGTAGGTGATCGCCAGGTCGATGTCTTCCCCTGGCGCCGTGGCGTCGATCGGTTGTTCGTAGAGGTGCAAGGTGATGTGCGGGTAACGCGCATAGAAATCGCTGAGGCGGCTCATCAGCCACTTCTGCGCCAGCTCGGCGGTCACCGCCAGGCGCAGCACGGCCAGCGAGGACGGATCGCGCAGTTCGTCGCAGGCATCGCCGATCAGTTCGAAGGCCTGTTGCAGGCTCTGCATCAGGCGCCCGGCGGCGATGGTCGGGCGAATCTGCCGGCCTTCACGGATGAACAACGCCACGCCCAATTGCTCTTCGAGCTGGCGGATCTGGTGGCTGACGGCGCTGTCGGTGACGCACAGTTCCGCCGCTGCCCGGCCGAAATGCGCGTGGCGCGCGGCGCATTCGAAGGTTCTTAGGGCGGCCAGTGAGGGGAGTCTGCGCATGGGAGGGTGCCTTTTTTGTCGGACATGCTGACCGGGCTGGCGGTGGGCGTCCAGTGCCAGCGCGTTATCGTTGTTCGCTGGCAAGCCAGCTCCCACAGGCCAGCTCCCACGGGTTTTGTGTCGAATGGCAAAGCCGCGCACACCATAAATCGCTGTGGGAGCTGGCTTGCCAGCGATGCCGTCGGCACATTCACACAATTCTTCTAGGCTGAACCGCACCACTTCAGCCAACCGGAGGCCCCCTCATGCACCTCGAAGGTTCCTGCCACTGCGGCGCCGTCACGTTCAGCCTGACCAGCGCCCATCCCTACCCCTATCAACGCTGCTACTGCTCGATCTGCCGCAAGACCCAGGGCGGGGGCGGCTATGCGATCAACCTCGGCGGCGACGCCAGCAGCCTGAAAGTCCGGGGTCGCCAACATATCTCGATCTACCACGCGAAAATGAAAAGTGCCGGTGACAAACGCGCCCACCGCAGCAGCGCCGAACGGCATTTCTGCTCACAGTGCGGCAGCGGTTTATGGTTGTTCAGCCCTGAGTGGCCGGAGCTGATCCACCCGTTCGCCTCGGCCATCGATACCCCGCTGCCGGTACCGCCGGAACACACGCATTTGATGCTGGGGTCGAAGGCGCCGTGGGTTGAAGTGGATGCCAGGCCCAAGGACAAGCAGTTTGCGCTGTATCCCGAGGAGTCGATTGCGCAGTGGCACGAACGCTTGGGTTTGGTCAAATGAGCAGGGTTTTGTGCCGTGATTGATGACCCTATCGCTGGCAAGCCGGCTCCCACAGGTTTTGTGTACGCCCAGGAACCTGTGGGAGCTGGCTTGCAGCGATAGGGCCGGAACCGCCAACGCAGATCAGTCCTGATGCGCCCAGGTCATGCGAAACGACGCCCCGCCCCACGGCGAATCGCCGACCTCGACGTGCCCGCCATGGGACTGCGACACCCGCCGCACCAACGCCAGGCCCAGACCGAAGCCGCCGGTACGGCGGTCGCGGCTGGCATCCAGGCGCGAAAACGGTTCGAAAATCTTTTCCCGCCCGGCCGGCGGCACCCCCGGCCCGTCGTCATTGACCAGCACCTGGTACTGATCGCCAATGCGCACCAGCGACACCTCGACCCGCTGCTCGGCATAACGAATGGCATTGCGCAGCAGATTGATCACCGCCCGCGCCATGAAGCGCGGTTCGATGCGCACTTCCTCGACGCGACATTCGCCAATCGACAACTGCACCCCGGCGGCCTCCGCCTCCAGCGCCACACTGCCGACCACGCTGTCGAGCCAATTGGCTGCCTGAATGTTCTCGCGGCTGATCACCGTGGCGCCGCGCTCGAGACTGGCATAAGTGAGCAGTTCGGAGACCATTTCCTCCAGTTCGCCGAGGTCGGCGTACATGTCGGCGATCAGTTCGCGATTCTGGCTGGCATCCGGTTGCTGCTTGAGCTGGTCGAGCTCGAACGACAGCCGCGCAATCGGCGTGCGCAATTCGTGCGACACGGCGTTGGTCAGTTCGCGCTGGTTGGCGATCAGGCCCTCGATGCGCGCCGCCATCAGGTTGAAGTGCTCGGCGAGGTCGCGGATGTTCGAGCGCCTGGACAGCTGGATGCGCACCGACAGGTCGTTGTCGCCGAAACGCTCGGCGGCCAGGCGCAGTTTTTCCAGGTCGCGCCAGTGCGGGCGCACCCAGAAGAACAGCACGATGCCGATCAGCACCGCAATCATCAGGTACGCCGCGGCGATATAGAACGGCATCAGGCTCGGCTCCGGCGGCAATTTGATGCTGAGCAATTGCGAGCCGCCATCGATCGCACCGATGTATTGCGTGTACTTGTCGCGGATCACCAACAATCCTTGGGCCAGCTCGGCCTGTTCCTTGTCGGTCAATGCCAGCTGATCGGCCTGGACCAGACTCAGCCCGAGGCCGTAGTGCGGACGAATCGCTTGCAGGTGTTGCTCGCGGGCCGGGCCGTCGAGGCCGCGCAACTGCTCGCCCAGCGTCCAGGCCTGGCCGCGCACGGCTTCGCGGTTGTAATCCTGCATCTGGTAATCGAGCAGCGCATCGAACGTGCGCTCGACGGTTTGCAGGGCCAGCACCAGGCCGACCGTCATCACCAGGAACAGACCGAGAAATAGCCGCAGCATCTACAACTCCCAGGCAAACGGATTGAACAGGTAGCCCTTGCCCCACACGGTCTTGATGCACACCGGTTCGCGCGGGTTGTCCTTGAGCTTGTTGCGTAATTTGCTGATGTACACGTCGACACTGCGGTTGAGGCCGTCGAAGGCGATGCCGCGCATGCGGTTGAGAATGTCATCGCGCGAGAGGATCTGCCCGGCGGCGCTGGCCAGCAGCCACAGCAGTTCGAATTCCATGGTGGTCAGCTCGATGCTGTCGCCCGCCAGGCGCACTTCGCGGCAGCTGCGGTCGATGCTCAGCCGGCCGAACTCCAGCGCGCTGACCACGCTGGTGTCCGGCACCTGACGCCGTTGCAGCGCGCGCAGGCGTGCCAGCAGCACCGGCGGCTTGATCGGCTTGATCACGTAGTCGTCGGCGCCGGACTCCAGGCCGAGGATGTGGTCGAGGTCATCTTCCTTGGCGGTGAGGATGACAATCGGCGTGTCGGCCACGCTGCGGATCTCGCGGCACACGTGCAAGCCGCTCTGCCCCGGCAGCATCAGGTCGAGCACCACCACTTTCGGGCGAAACTCGAGGAACGCGGCCATGGCCAAATCACCGCGATGCACGGTGCGCACCTCGTAGCCGTGTTGTTCGAGGAAGTGCGCGATCAGCGCAGCCAGCCGCTCATCGTCTTCCACCAGCAAGACTCTGCCAAAACCCAGGTTATCCATAACGTCCGCGCGCCAACCCATGTGTGAAGTGGGCGCCATTATGGCGGCATTCGCGGCCGCGACGTTCAGCACAGACAGCAAAAACCGGCCGCGCGGGCCGGTTTTCGTCGATGTTTCATACTCTTAAGAGTTTTTAACAGTTGAGCGCAAGATCGCCCCGCATTTGCCCTGCGATCCGTGCGAGCGCTGGTGGGTCTTCAAGCGGCGACAGGCACGCCACTGTGAAAGCGGAACTCTTCATCCGGCGACTCGATCAGTTCCTGCTCGGCAGCACGAACCTTGTCGATCACCTGAGCGATATCCTTCGCATCGCCGTACTGGTAAGCCAGTTTCAGGTAGCCCTGAAAGTGCCGCGCCTCGCTTTTCAACAGGCCGAAATAGAACTTGCCGAGTTCTTCGTCCAGGTGCGGCACCAGCGCTTCGAAGCGCTCGCAACTGCGCGCTTCGATGAAGGCGCCGACCACCAGGGTGTCGACCAGCTTCACCGGTTCGTGGCTGCGCACCACTTTGCGCAGGGCTGACGCGTAACGACCGGCATGCAGCTGGCGCAGTTCGATCTTGCGCCGTTTCATCAGGCGCATGACCTGTTCGTGGTGCACCAGTTCTTCCCGGGCCAGGCGCGACATCATGTTGATCAGATCAACGTGGGAATGGTACTTGGCGATCAGGCTCAACGCCGTGCTGGCGGCCTTGAACTCGCAGTTCTTGTGGTCGATCAGCAGGGTTTCCTGATCGGCCAGCGCGGCCTGAACCCAGGCATCGGGGGTGCGACAGCCAAGGAATTCGTGAATTTCGGGAAGGATCATGGGACTCACGGTCAAAAAGGTGTTCAAGCGAAGGCCGCCGATTATACCGGCCTGCCCGCAGACCACCAGCCGCACGCGTTGATATGCATCAAGTCGCGGACCGATGCGCAGCAACTATAGTTGTGCAACGCCGTGCCTTTTCATTGCTGGAGACTCACTCATGCAAGCCATTCGCAGCATTCTGGTGGTCATCGAACCCGAACATGCGGAAAGCCTGGCGCTCAAGCGCGCCAAGCTGATCGCCGGGGTCACGCAGGCGCATCTGCACCTGCTGGTGTGCGACCGCAAGCATGACCACGCCGGCATGCTCGCCGTGCTCAAGGCGGCGCTGCTGGCGGACGGCTACAGCGTCACCACCGAGCAGGCGTGGAACGACAGCCTGCACGAAACCATCGTCGACGTGCAGCAGGCCGAAGGCTGCGGGCTGGTGATCAAGCAACACTTCCCCGACAGCCCGCTGAAAAAGGCCCTGCTGACCCCGGCGGACTGGAAACTCCTGCGTCACTGCCCGACTCCGGTGCTGCTGGTGAAAACCGCCGGTTCGTGGAAGGACAAAGTGATTCTCGCCGCCGTCGACGTGGGCAACGCCGACGGCGAGCATCGGCACCTGCACACCACGATCATCGACCACGGCTACGACATCGCCAGCCTGGCCAAGGGGCACCTGCATGTAATCACTGCGCATCCGTCGCCGATGCTCTCGGCCGCCGATCCGACTTTCCAGCTCAAGGAAACCATCGAAGCGCGCTATCGCGAGCAGTGCCGCGCGTTCCAGGCCGAGTTCGATATCGACGACGCGCACCTGCATATCGAGGAAGGCCCGGCGGATGTGCTGATTCCGTTCATGGCGCACAAGCTGCAGGCGGCGGTGACCGTGATCGGCACCGTGGCGCGCACCGGGCTGTCAGGGGCGCTGATCGGCAATACGGCCGAGGTGGTGCTCGATGCGCTGGAAAGCGACGTGCTGGTGCTCAAACCGCAGGAGGTTGAGGATCATCTGGTGGAGTTGGCGGTGAAACACTGAGCAATACGCTGCCTGAACCGGCGCCTTCGCGAGCAGGCTCGCTCCCACGGTTGGAATGCATTCCCCTGTGGGAATTGGCTTGCCAGCGATAGCGCTGGGTCAGTCAGCATTGATCCTGGATGCACCGACCTCATCGCTGGCAAGCCAGACTCCCACAGGATCTGCATTCCACTCCGATCATTGTCGCAGCAGGCCTGCTCGCGAAGCTTCTAGGCGCCGAAGGCGTCTTTCAGGAAACCCGGCGCGATGTAGCGCTGGTAATGCGCTTCCGACAGCAGGAAGAATTCCCGATCAATGGCGTCGCGCAATTCCGGCAGGTTCCATTCGCGAAACTCCGGCAGCAGCACCATGCCGTAGGCTTCCAGATTAATGATCACCCGCGCGCCCCGGGCGATCAGCTGGTAGGCCCAGCAATATTCCGACTGATGCGGCACGAAGCGGATCTTGCGCTGTTCCAGCTGCTGGCGCAGCAGCGCGCGGTCGAAGACCTCGACCTTGCTCGCCATCACTTGTGACAGCAATTGTTCCAGACGCAACCACACCGCACGCTTGTGCTCCTCGTCGTAACCGTTCCAGTGGATCACTTCGTGGTGGAAACGCTTGCAGCCACGGCACACCAGATCACCGTAAACGGTGGAGCAGAGGCCGACGCACGGGGTCTTGATGGTCTGATTGGGCATAAATCGGGCAAACACTGAAACGCGGAACAGGCCGGCATGTTAGCCCTTTGTCGGCCATACATCACCCCTCAAACTGCAAGGTCGGGGCGGCGCGCGGACTTTGCCGCGCACGCCGGGCCCGCCACCAAAGTCCAATAGAGCGCGACTTACCTTTAAATTTTTTTTGCCGTAGAATCAGCCAGCCTTTTAAGGCGCCAATGTCCGTTAGAAGCTGTTTTCAAAGCGTCACGAGCACAGTCGTTCCTTCAGAGCGGTGTTGGCGAAGGGTTTTTCCAGCGGGGAAAAGCCCAACGCCAACCCTCATCAGCTCCCCGTTCTGCAGGCGTAAAACTTTGAAAGCAGCTTCTGTAAGGAATTGCCGGTAATTCTGACCAGGCGACCCACAACGTCGTGAGGTGCATGAGTACGGCAATTTCGGGATGAGCGTCCCGGACACCCATTTGGGACCACTGATGAGGGTAATAACTGTGCTTGAAGCCTACCGCAAACATATCGAAGAGCGTGCAGCCCTGGGTATCGTTCCCCAGCCGCTTAACGCCGAACAAACTGCAGGCCTGGTCGAGCTGCTGAAGAATCCTCCGGCTGGCGAAGAAGCTTTCCTCGTTGACCTGATCACCAATCGCGTACCACCAGGAGTGGACGAAGCCGCTTACGTCAAAGCCGGTTTCCTGTCGGCCCTGGCCAAAGGCGAAGTCACCTCCCCTCTGCTGGACAAGAAGCGCGCGGTAGAACTGCTCGGCACCATGCAGGGCGGCTACAACATCGTGACCCTGGTTGAACTGCTGGACAACGCCGAGCTGGCGCCAGTGGCCGCCGAAGAACTCAAGCACACCCTGCTGATGTTCGATGCCTTCCACGACGTGGCTGAAAAAGCCAAGAACGGCAACGTTCACGCCAAGGCCGTGCTGCAATCCTGGGCTGACGGCGAGTGGTTCAAGAAACGCCCGGTGCTGGCCGACAAGATCAGCCTGCGCGTGTTCAAGGTCACCGGCGAAACCAACACCGACGACCTGTCCCCGGCGCCAGACGCCTGGTCGCGTCCGGACATCCCGCTGCACGCCCTGGCCATGCTGAAAATGGCCCGTGACGGCATCGTTCCGGACGAGCAAGGCAAGACCGGCCCGATGAAGCAGATCGAAGAAATGCGCGGCCAGGGCTTCCCGATCGCCTACGTCGGTGACGTGGTCGGTACCGGTTCCTCGCGTAAATCGGCGACCAACTCGGTGCTGTGGTTCTTCGGCGACGACATCCCTTACGTGCCGAACAAGCGCGCTGGCGGTTTCTGCTTCGGCAGCAAAATCGCTCCGATCTTCTACAACACCATGGAAGATGCCGGCGCACTGCCAATCGAGTTCGACGTCTCGAACATGAACATGGGCGACGTGATCGACCTGTACCCGCACGCTGGCAAGGTCTGCAAGCACGGTACCGACGAAGTCATCACCACCTTCGAAATGAAGACCCCTGTGCTGCTCGACGAAGTCCGTGCCGGCGGTCGTATCCCGCTGATCATCGGCCGTGGCCTGACCGAGAAGGCTCGCGCCGAACTGGGTCTGCCGCCGTTCGATCTGTTCAAGAAGCCGGAAGCTCCGGCTGAAAGCACCAAGGGCTTCACCCTGGCGCAGAAAATGGTCGGCAAGGCCTGCGGCCTGGCAGAAGGCAAAGGCGTACGTCCTGGCACCTACTGCGAACCGAAGATGACCACCGTCGGCTCTCAGGACACCACCGGTCCGATGACCCGTGACGAACTGAAAGACCTGGCGTGCCTGGGCTTCTCCGCTGACCTGGTAATGCAGTCCTTCTGCCACACCGCGGCGTATCCGAAGCCGATCGACGTAACCACCCACCACACCCTGCCTGACTTCATCATGACCCGTGGCGGCGTATCCCTGCGTCCGGGCGACGGCATCATCCACTCGTGGCTGAACCGCATGCTGCTGCCGGACACCGTGGGTACCGGTGGCGACTCGCACACCCGTTTCCCGATGGGCATCTCGTTCCCGGCCGGTTCCGGTCTGGTCGCGTTCGCCGCCGCCACCGGCGTCATGCCGCTGGACATGCCGGAATCGATCCTGGTGCGCTTCAAAGGCAAAATGAAACCTGGCATCACCCTGCGTGACCTGGTTCATGCCATTCCTTACTTCGCCATCCAGAACGGTCTGCTGACCGTCGAGAAGAAAGGCAAGAAAAACGCCTTCTCCGGCCGCATCCTGGAAATCGAAGGCCTGGAAGGTCTGACCCTGGAACAGGCGTTCGAACTGTCCGACGCCTCGGCCGAACGTTCGGCTGCCGGTTGCACCATCAAGCTGTCGAAAGAATCGATCACCGAGTACCTGCAGTCCAACATCACCCTGCTGCGCTGGATGATCGGCGAAGGCTACGGCGATGCGCGTACCCTGGAACGTCGTGCACAAGCGATGGAAGCCTGGATCGCCAACCCTGAGCTGATGGAAGCCGATGCCGACGCCGAATACGCCGAAGTCATCGAAATCGATCTGGCCGACATCAGCGAGCCAGTCCTGTGCGCGCCGAACGATCCGGACGACGCCCGTCTGCTGTCCAGCGTTGCTGGCGAGAAGATCGACGAAGTGTTCATCGGTTCGTGCATGACCAACATCGGTCACTTCCGCGCTGCCGGCAAACTGCTGGATCAGGTCAAGGGTCAGCTGCCAACCCGTCTGTGGCTGTCGCCGCCGACCAAGATGGACGCTCACCAACTGACCGAAGAAGGCTACTACGGCATCTACGGCAAGGCTGGCGCGCGCATGGAAATGCCAGGCTGCTCGCTGTGCATGGGTAACCAGGCACGCGTCGAGCCGAACAGCACCGTGGTCTCGACCTCCACGCGTAACTTCCCGAACCGTCTGGGCGACGGCGCGAACGTCTACCTGGCCTCGGCCGAACTGGCGTCCGTTGCTTCGATCCTGGGTCGCCTGCCGACCGTCGAGGAGTACATGGAATACGCTGGCAAGATCGACAGCATGGCGGCCGATGTCTACCGCTACCTGTCCTTCGACCAGATTGCCGAGTTCCGTGAAGCCGCTGCGAACGCCAAGATCCCGGTCGTTCAAGCCTAACGCTGCAACGCAATGAAAAACGCCGCCCATCGCGAGATGAGCGGCGTTTTTTTATGCCTGCTGAACGGCTGGCGCTGATCGGTCCCACGCTCTGCGTGGGGAGGATCACTTTGCGGGAGTTGACCTGCCCGCGAAGATCGCAGGCACAAAAAAGGCCGATCTGCGAGGCAGATCGGCCCTTCTGTTTCACGCAGTCAATTGGGATCCTGTGCTGGATCTCAAGCGCTCAGCGAATAGATCAGCGCCGAAATCGCCACCAGGCCCACGGCAGTGACGAACACGTTCGACGCCTGACCGCGGTAGCGCGCCATGGCCGGCACCTTGCGGATCGCATACATCGGCATCAGGAACAGGATGGCCGCGATGACCGGGCCGCCGATGGTTTCGATCATGCCGAGGATGCTCGGGTTCAGCGTGGCGACGATCCAGCACACCACCAGCATGATGGCTGCGACGATGCGATCCAGAGCCTTGGCACCCGGACGCTTGCCGCTCTTGATGATCAGGCCTTTCAAGCCTTCGCTGGCACCAATGTAGTGGCCGAGGAACGACTTGGAGATCGCCACGAAGGCAATCAGCGGCGCGGCGAACTCGATGGTCGGGTTGCTGAAATGGTTGGCCAGGTAAGACAGGATCGACAGGTTCTGCGCCTTGGCTTCGGCCAGTTGTTCCGGCGACAGGGTCAGCACGCAACTGAAGACGAAGAACAGCACCATCAGCACCATCAGTGCGTGCGCGCGGGACAGGATCTGCGAACTGCGCGCCTCGGCGTGCACGCCGTAGCGGCGCTTCTGGTCAACCGCGAACGCCGAGATGATCGGCGAGTGGTTGAACGAGAACACCATTACCGGAATCGCCAGCCACAGCGTGTGCAGCAGCGCCGACGGTGCCGGCACCTGCGATGCGGTGGCGAGGATGCCGCCGTTCCAGTGCGGAATCAGATACACCGCGAGGAACAGCAGCGCGACGATGAACGGGTAGACCATCAGGCTCATGGCCTTGACGATGGCCTGCTCGCCGCAACGGACCACGGCCAGCAGGCCGAGAATCAGCACGAACGACAGCAAGGCGCGCGGTGGCGGCGTGATGTGCAATTGATGCTCAAGGAAACTGGCGACCGTGTTGGTCAGGCCGACGCTGTAGATCAGCAGGATCGGGAAGATCGCGAAGAAGTACAGCAAGGTGATCAGCGCGCCGGCCTTGATGCCGAAATGCTGTTCGACCACCTCGGTGATGTCGGCGCCTTCACGACCGGATAGCACAAAGCGGGTCAGGCCGCGGTGTGCGTAGAACGTCATGGGGAATGCCAGCAGCGCCAGGATCACCAGCGGCCAGAAGCCACCCAGGCCCGCGTTGATCGGCAAAAACAGGGTACCGGCGCCGATGGCCGTCCCAAACAGTCCCAACATCCAGGTGGTGTCATGGCGACTCCAGCTCGAAAGTTCAGCTGGTGCCGCCGCTTCATAGCGTTCGTCGACGCTATTGGCCTGATCATTCATCCGGTCGGATCTCCGCATTCCGGTCACTTGCCACTCGGTCGAAACGCGCCGGAAAAAACCGACAGAAACGTCGCAACCGAAACAGGGGCGCGATTCTCCTGGATAAATGAGCAGAAGCAAAGACTTAGCTGAGGAATGGTTATGCGGAGCAGATGGCAGGTTGTCGTTTTTGGCAAAATACCTGTCGCCAATGGGCATGCTCAATGTCGTTTTCCGACAAGCCGTGGCACCGGTACTGGCAAGACGGCGTGCTCACACACAGCGGACGACGACCATGGCAATCACGATGCCTATCGTCGCCAGGAGCATGCCAATACCGAACGGTATCAGGGCTGCGCGGAGTTCGGCCGGGGTCAGCGTCAGCATTTCCCTGTAAAGCTCGTCGTGCTCTCGCTGCATCTGCTCGAGTCTTGCTTTGCGGTTGTACGTTTTCATGAGGCATTTTTCCTGGTCGGACCGGTCTGCAGCGGCTCGGCGTTGAGCCATGTGGTCGTTTAATCAACAATGCGCCAGCATTCAGCGCGTTAGAGCTTGAGGAAAAATCCTCCCGCGGCGGCCAGTGCGGTCACAACCCCGGCTCCCACTACTATTGGGTAAAAGAACGTCTCTCGTTTCAGTTTGAATTCCTCGGCCATAAGCTTGCGTCTTTCGGCGGCGAGCCTTTGGGTTTCAGTCTGTAGCTTTTCGAGTTCCACGCTGTCGCGCTCGTCCAGAAACATGGGCCGTCCTTGGCTGTCTGCCATTGACACTCGGGCTGTCTATGGCGCCCTGAAGTGTGCTTGCCGTTTTTGTGAGCCCAATCATTGCTCCTTCGTCGTCTGCGGAATAGCGGATGAGCCCCACGCGGCTCGTAGGCAAAGTCGATAAATTTCGCCAGACAGGGCGGCTATCGCCGAGCATCCTTAAACAGCCCACCGAACAGCATTTATCGGCTATACCCAATGGCGAATGGTCTGACAGCGTCCTCAGCCCCTACCTACGGAGCCACTTCATGCCCCTCGTTCGCGTCGAACTCCAGAAACGCCCCGATCCCACCTTCGCCAAGCGCGTCGGCGAGCAGATCTATGCCGCCATGCGCGACACGATCAACGTGCCCGAGCATGACAATTTTCAGATTCTCGCCGAGCACGACGGCGAGCATTTCATCTTCGACCCGCAGTACCTGGGCATCCCGCGCAGCGACCAGTTGGTCATCATTCAGATCACCCTCAACGAAGGCCGCACGCTGGAGCAGAAGAAAGCGCTGTACCAGACCATCGCGCAGAATCTGCACACGCACCTGGCGGTACGCCGCGAGGACGTATTCATCAATTTGGTGGAAGTGAAAAAGGAGAACTGGTCGTTCGGCAACGGCATCGCCCAATACGCCAGTTGAGCGCCCGACGACACCCTGCGCATCGACGCCTGGCGGCGCAACCGGACGGCCGCCGTGCACTTTGATCGGCGCCCGCCCGCGCCCGCGCATCAGCTTCTACACTGGCTGATGCGAGGCCGGAGCCGGCGCTTGCCGAGGATTGCCAAACCGCTCTGGAATCAGCACTCTGAACCGAATTTCGCGTACGCAAGCCGACGATCACAGGAGCCGAGCAATGCCCGCAACCGTTCTGGTACTGGTTGAAACCATTAATGACTACCTGCCGATTCTCGAACGACAGGGCTTCCACCTGATCCTCGCCCCCACGCCCGCCGAGCGCGCCCAGGCCATCGCCACCCACGGCGCCCGTATCGATGCCGTGCTGACCCGTGGCCCGCTGGGCCTGTACGCCGAAGAAATCGCCGCCCTGCCGGCGCTGAAGATCATCTGCGTGATCGGCGCCGGTTACGAACAGGTCGACCTGCAGGCCGCCAGTGATCGCGGGTTGACCGTGACCAATGGCGCCGGGGTCAACGCCTCGTCGGTGGCCGACCATGCGATGGCCATGCTGCTGGCGCTGGTGCGCGACATTCCGCGCTGCGATGCCGCCGTGCGCCGTGGCGAGTGGCCGAAGATCATGCGCCCGTCGCTCGCCGGCAAGCGCCTGGGCATTCTCGGGCTGGGTGCGGTGGGCATGGCGATTGCCCGGCGCGCCGGCCATGGCTTCGACATGCAGATCAGCTATCACAACCGCCAGGTGCGCAGCGACGTGCCCTACGCGTTCTGCTCGACCCCGACCGAACTGGCCCGCGCCTCTGACTTCCTGGTCGTGGCGACGCCCGGCGGGCTCGGCACCAAACACCTGGTCAACCGCGCAGTACTCGATGCGCTGGGGCCGAATGGCTTCATCGTCAATATCGCCCGCGCCAGCGTGATCGTCAGCGCCGATCTGATCAGCGCCCTTGAACAACGGCGAATCGCCGGCGCCGCGCTGGACGTATTCGACCATGAACCGCAGGTGCCGGACGCGCTGAAAACCCTGAGCAACGTGATCCTCACCCCGCATGTCGCCGGCCTGTCGCCGGAAGCGACCCAGGGCACGGTGGAGCTGGTGGGGAAAAACCTCCAGGCATTCTTCTCCGGGCAACCGGTGCTGACGCCGCTGCCATTGCCGCCGAAGCTGGACAGTCGACGCGTGCATTGAGCGCAGGCGCCAGCGCCGCATTCGGAACGCTGATTATCCGGCAACACGCTAGCCTATAAGACCCGGGCGCGCTTGTGGGCACCGCTGCGCGCCATTAGATTAGCCAATGATGTCTGGCCTCCAAAATAAGCAGAAGGGATAAGCATGGCGCTTACTGACCAGTCCACCCGTATCCGCTCTGGCGAAGAACTCGATGCCAGCCTGATCGATCCGTATCTCAAGGCGCACATTCCGGGCCTGACCGGCACCCCGCAGATCAGCCAGTTTCCCGGCGGGGCGTCGAACCTGACCTATCTGCTGGAATACCCGGGCCAGGAGTTCGTCCTGCGTCGCCCGCCGTTCGGCCACAAGGCCAAGTCTGCCCACGACATGGGCCGCGAATTCCGCATCCTCAACCAGTTGCGCGACGGTTTTCCGTACTGCCCGAAAGCCTACGTGCACTGCACCGACGAAGCGGTGATCGGTGCCGAGTTCTACGTGATGGAGCGGGTCAAGGGCATCATCCTGCGCTCCGACCTGCCGCCGGAACTGGGCCTGGACTCGGCGAAAACCGAAGCCCTGTGCAAGAGCTTCATCGACCGCTTCGTCGAACTGCACCGCGTCGACTACAACGCCTGCGGCCTCGGCGATCTGGGCAAGCCGGAAGGCTACGTCGCCCGTCAGATCAAGGGCTGGAGCGAACGCTACGAAAAGGCCCTGACCCCGGATGCGCCGCACTGGGAGCAGGTCAAAGCCTGGCTCAACGATAAAATGCCGGCCGATCACCCGACCTCGAGCATCGTCCACAACGACTACCGCTTCGACAACGTGATCCTCGACCCGAACAACCCGATGCAGATCATCGGCGTGCTCGATTGGGAACTGACCACCCTCGGCGATCCGTTGATGGACCTGGGCAACACCCTCGCCTACTGGATCCAGGCCGACGACCCGGCCCCGGTGCAACTGATGCGCCGCCAGCCGAGCCACGCCCCGGGCATGCTCACCCGCCGCGAATTCGTCGACTATTACGCCGAACGCTCAGGCATCCGCATCGACAACTTCGACTTCTACTACACCTACGGCCTGTTCCGCCTGGCCGGCATCGTGCAGCAGATCTACTACCGCTTCTACCACGGCCAGACCCAGGACAAACGCTTCGCGCAGTTCATTCACATGAACAAACTGCTGGAGCAGATGAGCTTGCAGGTCATTTCGAAATCCAGCCTCTGACTACGGCGCCAAAACAAGGGAATTCCATGTCCAAGACTCAGTTGTTCGACCTCGACGGCAAGATCGCTTTCGTCTCCGGTGCCAGCCGTGGCATCGGTGAAGCCATCGCCAAACTGCTGGCCCAGCAAGGCGCCCACGTGATCGTCTCGAGCCGCAAGCTCGACGGCTGCCAGCACGTCGCCGACGCGATCATCGCCGCCGGCGGCAAGGCCACGGCCGTCGCCTGCCACATCGGTGAAATGGAACAGATCAGCCAGGTCTTCGCCGGGATCAAGGAGCAGTTCGGCCGTCTCGACATTCTGGTCAACAACGCCGCGACCAACCCGCAGTTCTGCAACGTGCTGGACACCGATCTGGGCGCGTTCCAGAAAACCGTCGACGTGAACATCCGCGGTTACTTCTTCATGTCGGTGGAAGCCGGCAAGCTGATGCGCGAGAACGGTGGCGGCAGCATCATCAACGTGGCCTCGATCAACGGCATTTCGCCGGGGATTTTCCAGGGCATCTATTCGGTGACCAAAGCCGCAGTGATCAACATGACCAAGGTGTTCGCCAAGGAATGCGCGCAGTTCGGCATCCGCTGCAATGCCCTGCTGCCGGGCCTGACCGACACCAAGTTCGCCTCGGCGCTGGTGAAAAATGATGCGATTCTCAAGCAGGCACTGACGCAGATCCCGCTCAAGCGCGTCGCCGACCCGAGTGAAATGGCCGGTGCCGTGCTGTATCTGGCCAGCGATGCGTCGAGCTACACCACCGGTGTGGCGCTGAACGTGGACGGCGGTTTCCTGTCCTGATTCCTCGCGCTGCGGCTGCCGGCGACGAGCCTTTAGCGAGGATCGCCGCCGGCGCCAGCTTGTGCAGCAAACTGCGCGCCCCCGAGCAGATCGGCCGCCGGCACAATCCGCTCAAGCCCCACCTCAACTGACATCACCTACCCTACTGCGTGACACAGCGGGTGGTCGTGATGTGCCGAGTGACCTGCCCGTCAACGTACATATCGCCCGCCACCTCGGTATTCTCGAGGACCTGGCAAGTACGCTCCGGCGGCGGAGGCGGCGCGGCCGGTGGTGGCGGTGGCGGACTGGCACACCCTCCGAGCAGCACCACCACAACAGCCAGCGACAACGGTGAACACACGCGTTTCCCAAGATTGTTCATAGGATGACCCGCGACAAATGGAAGACCCACTCCCGCCACCGCGCACAGCAGCACCCGGCTACGGAAACCTGACCACTCATTCCTTATAGCCCAGTGCCCCGCAAGTGCCAGTGAAATGGACACATCCGGCGCGACGGGCTGTCGATTCTGCGTTGGACGCAAGGGAGGGGAAATCAAAAGATCGCGATCAGCGGCGGCACCCGCCGGAGTACTGGATGCATTCGCGGTTGCAACGGCGCGGCTGACGGGCCGCCAAGGCTCAAGCCAGATCCGGGTCCGTGGAAGATTGCAGAGAAGCGATCTCCAGCTCGTACCGCAACTCTTCGACCAGGGCCGCTACCGCCTCAGGCGTGCGCAACGAATCCAGGCTCAGGCCGCTGATCACCAGATCGACCTGCCCGGAGGCCGGGTGATACAACTTCACCGTCAGCGAATGATCGCCGGAAACCGAACAATCACAGGCCAACG
The DNA here is from genome assembly GCF_030209175.1 of Pseudomonas sp. efr-133-TYG-5. Classification (GTDB taxonomy): domain Bacteria; phylum Pseudomonadota; class Gammaproteobacteria; order Pseudomonadales; family Pseudomonadaceae; genus Aquipseudomonas. Next base: position 1,024,262 of record NZ_JARVSM010000001.1, read on the forward strand.
GTGAAAAACTGCGTTCAAGGTGTGCGCGCAACTGCGCCAGGTAAATCATCCCGGCTGCTCCACGCAACGCCGCACCCGGCATGACTCAATGAAAGACGACTGACTCATGGGATCGATCCTTAAACTGTTGCGAAGGGGACGCGACCAGATCGCTCGGACCTGTATCGCACCCCAACAGACTAAGAACATCACCTGCGCGCAAGAACCTCAAATTGCACTGCCTGCACTAGTGCATTTGCACCTCAACGCTGGCCCTTGGCGTTCCACGCTCCGGAGAACAGACCGCGCTCGCGCGCCCACACGATCGCCTCGCTGCGGCTGTGCACGTCGAGCTTGGAATACACCGTCGCCACATGATTGCGCACGGTATTGGGCGCCAGTTTCAGCCGCGCGGCGATCTCCTTGTCCGCCAGCCCTTCGCAGATCAGCCCCAGCACATCGCGTTCGCGGGCGGTGAGATCGGTGAACGACACGCTCGGCAACTGCGGCGAGTTGACCTTTTTCACATTGGCCAGTTTTTCGATCAGCGTGCGGCTGAACCACGACGCATCCTTCATCACTTCCTCGATTGCCGCGACCAGCTCCAGCTCGGTGCGTTTGCGCTCGGTGATGTCCATCAGCACCAGCAGGTAGCACGGGCTGTCCTCGATATTCACGGTGTCAGCCGACAGCGCGCATTCCAGCAGTTCGGCGTCTTTCCTGCGCACCCGCACATCGACACGGTCGATCCGGCCGTTTTTCTCCAGTGCCGCCAACAGACGCGTGCGCGCCGCCTGGTCATCGATAAATTCCAGCTGCGTCACGGTTTTGCCGATCACGTCGTCGCTGTCGTAGGCCAGGGTATCGAGGAACGCCTGGTTGACATCGATCACCCGTTGCTCGTCGCTGCTGCAGATCAGGATCGGTACCGGGCTCAGTCGAAATGCCTTGGCGAAGCGTTCCTCGCTCTGGCGCAAGGCGACTTCGGCCTTGTGGCGCAGCTCCATGTCCACGAAGGAAAACAGCATGCAGTCCTCGTCATTGAGCACCAGCGGCTGACCGGCGACGATCACCTGTTTGCGGCTGCCGTCGGGCAGGCGCAGTTCGGCCTGCATCTGCGGGATGGTCGCCACGTCGCGCAAACGCTGGATCGCCAGCTCCTTGCGCTCGGCCTGCTCGAAGATATCCAGTTCGTAGGTCGAGGCGCCGATCACTTGATCGCGGCTGTAGCCGGTCATCTCCAGGAAACCCGGGTTGACCTTGATGTAACGCAGGTCGCTGAGCCGGCAGATCACCGCCGGCGCCGGGTTGGCATTGAAGGTTTTCTCGAAGCGCTGCTCGGCGTTGGCCCAGTCGGTGACGTCGCTCATGATCAACACCAGCGACTCAGGCTCGCCGTCACGGTCGGTGAGCACCATGCTGCGCACGCTGTGCACCCAGGTGCGGTCGTCATCCACCGGCGTCAGTTCGACCAGCACGTCGCTGAACGTCTCGCCGTTCGCCACCCGGCTGATCGGGTATTGCTCCATCGTCAGGGCGTGGTTATTGCGATAACGCAGGGTGAAACACTCGGCATATTCCCTGACATTGCGCCCCAGCTCCCCGACGCGCGTGACGCCGTGCATGCGCAGCGCGGCCTCGTTGGCCCAGAGAATGCTCTGGTCGAGCTCCAGCAGAATCACCCCGTCCGACAGCGCGGCGATGATCTGTTGCAACTGGCGACGATTGGTTTCGGTGGTCAAGACGTCCTGGCTCATCGGTTCTCCACAAGTACCCACGTGTGAAGATTACGACCGCAGCCGGCGGTGAACGTGCCGATCAAATGCCAGCAGTGGGCAGTTCGGCCAGTTCGCGCAACGTATCGAGGAACAGCCTGAGCACCGGCGAGGTGTCGTCGGCACGGTACGTCGCGTACAGCGGCACCTCCGGCAACGCTGGCGTCAGGCGGCGGAACACCAGGCCCGCCGGCGCCAGTTGCTCGATCGATGCCGGTAACAACGCCACACCGAAACCGGCGCGGACCAGGCTGAGCAAGGTCTGCACCTCGATCACCTGCTGGCGGATCTGCGGGGTGAACCCGGCCTGCAGACAACATTGATAGAGGAAATGGGCAAACCGCGACTGCTTCAGCTCCAGCGCCACGAACGGTTCCCGGGCCAGATCGGCCGGGGCCAGCACCTCGCGCCGGGCCAGCGGATGATCCGCCGGCATGACCACGTGGATCGGCTCGTAGATCAGCAATTCATTGCGTAATTGCGGGTCGTCATAACCGACGCGGAACACGCAGGCGTCGATGCGTTTTTCCTTCAACGCCTTGACCTGCGCCGCCGGGGTCATTTCATGCAGGCGCCACGTCACCTGCGGATAACGCTCGCGAAACAGGTGCAGGGCGCGGGGCAACACGCCGACCATCACCGAGCTGATCATGCCGATTTCCAGCTCGCCGAGTTGCCCGCGCCCGGTCTGGCGCGTCAGGTCCAGCGCCCGCTCCAGTTGCTCGAACACCAGCGGCGCCTGCTCCTTGAGCATCTGCCCTGCCGCTGTCAGCTCGACCCGGTGATGGCTGCGCTCGAACAGCGGCGTGCCGAGCTCTTCCTCCAGCAGGCGGATCTGCTGGCTCAACGGCGGCTGGCAAATGTGCAGGCGCTCGGCGGCGCGGCCGAAGTGCAACTCGTCGGCCAGGGCCATGAAATAGCGCAGCAGACGCAGGTCCATGGCGGCTTATCCCAGGCTCAGCGGGGTCGAACGCTGACGTACGCCGGTCAGCGCGAACAAGGCGTTGGCGATTGCCGGGGCCACCGACGGACTGCCCAACTCGCCGACGCCACCGGGTTTGCCCGGCTCGCCGTCCAGCACCACGATGTCCGTGGCCGGCATGTCCGACAGGCGTGCCACGCGATAGTCGTGGAAATTGCTCTGCACCACCCGGCCCTGTTGAATGTCGAGCCGATCGAACAACGCATGGCCCAGGCCCCACATCAGGCCGCCGTAGATCTGCTCCTCGACGCCGCCCGGCGACACCGCCAGACCGCAATCGACCACGCAGGTCAGCTTCTCGACCTTCGGCTTGCCATCGACCGTGGCGATCCGGGCCACCACCGCGATAAAACTGCTGTAGCCCTGATGGGTCGCCATCCCCAACGCGGTGCCCGGCGGCAATGGCTGGCCCCAGCCGGCGCGCTCGGCAGCCTGTTTGAGCACGGTCACATGCCGTGGCCGTTCCTGCATGTGGGCCAGGCGGAACGCCAGCGGATCGGCGCCCGCCGCATGGGCCAGTTCATCCATGAAGCTTTCCACGGCGAACACATTGGGAATGAAGCTGACCGAGCGATACCAGCCGCTGGGCACGTGGCTTTCGTGCTTGACCCAGTTCAGTTGCAGATGCGCCGGACGGTAGGCGAAGTCCCACGCGGTCAGCGCCTCGGTGGTGCTGTAGTCCATATGGTCCGGGCGTTCGAAGTATCCCGGTTCCCACTGCTCCGGCGAGGCCGGTGACACCGCGTGCAGTTGCAGAGCGCTGAGTTTGCCTTGGGCGTCGAGCGCGCCTTTGACCCGGTGCAGTGTCGCCGGGTGATTGAACAGCGCGTGCATTTCGTCTTCGCGGCTGTTGAGCAACTTCACCGGCACGCCAGTCTGCTGCGCCAGATACGCCACTTCGAACAACCAGTATTTGGCCTCCCGCGCGCCGAAGCTGCCGCCAGACACCCGTTCGTTGATGGTGACCTTGTCCTTGCCGATGCCGCACACGGTTTGCGCCGCTTCCAGCGCCGACGACGGCACCTGCACGCCACCCCAATAGGTGATCGCGTTGTCCTTGACGTGTGCGGTGATGCAGATCGGCTCCAGCGGGTTCTGCGCCTTGTACGGCATGTGGTAATCGGCTTCGATCAGCTGCGCCGCGTGTGGCCATTGCGCATCGACATCGCCATGAGTCATGGCCTTGACGGTTTGGCTCTGCGGGTCGGCAATAGCGGCCGCTTGCGCCTTGGCCAGTGCTGCGCTGTCGAACCCGGCCAGGGGCGATTCACTCCATTTGATCTGCAGCAGTTTGCGCCCCTGCTGCGCCGCCCAGAACGTCTCGGCCAGCACCGCGACGCCTTCCAGGTTGCCGCCGAGCACGTCCGGACGCCCGGGAACGGCAATCACTTTGCGCACGCCCGGCACCTGCAAGGCCGCCGCCGAATCGACGCTGATCACTTTGGCACCGATCACCGGCGCTCGCTCAATCACCGCCACCAGCATCCCCGGCAACTGCACGTCGATGCTGTACTTGAAGCACCCGCAGACCTTGGCGGACGCATCTCGCTTGTGGCGCAGTTTGCCGATGTACTTGAACTGCGCCGGATCCTTCAGGGTGACGTGGGCCGGCGCCGGCAGACTTGCTGCGACAGCGACCAGTTCGCCGTAGCCGAGGCTACGCTGGCTGGCCAGGTGCACCACCCGGCCTTCCTCGGTGGTACAGCTGTCGGGGCTGACCTGCCAGTGCTGCGCTGCCGCCGTGATCAGCAGCGCCCGGGCGGTGGCCCCGGCCGTGCGCAAGCGCTCGTATTCGAGCGACACGCTGGTGCTGCCACCGGTGGAGAAGACTTTCCAGACCGGATGGATGTAGGTCTCGAAGAACGGATCTTCCGGGGTGATGACCTGCACCGTCATCGGATCGACATCCAGCTCTTCGGCCACGCACGCGGCCAGCGCCGTCTGCGTACCGGTGCCGGAATCGTGCTTGTGCACCACCAGTTTTACCGTGCCGTCGGGGAAGATCCGCACCCAGGCGTTGGGTTCGAATTCAGTGACCGGTGCCGGGGCCTCAGAGTCGGTTGCCGCCATGCCGGATGGCAGATACAGGGCAATCGCCAGACCCGCAGCGGCTGTCGCGGTGTGCTTGAGAAACACCCGGCGGGACGGTTCGGGCAAGCTCTCGTCGTGCAGGCGCATCATGCCTCCTTCGGCGCATTCGCCGCGCGCTTGATCGCCTTGTTGATCCGCCCATACGTGCCGCAACGGCAGATATTCCCCGACATCGCGTTACGGATCGAATCGTCGGTCACCGCCGCCCCGGTGTTGAGCAAGGCTGCCGCCGACATGATCTGCCCGGATTGACAGTAGCCGCATTGCGGCACATCTTCGGCCACCCAGGCCAGTTGCAGTGGATGGCTTTGCGTCGGCGACAGACCTTCGATGGTGGTGATGCTGTGGCCCGCGACGGCGGCCAGCGGCAACTGGCAGGAGCGCACCGCGACGCCGTCCAGGTGCACGGTGCAGGCTCCGCACAGGCCCATGCCGCAGCCGAACTTGGTCCCGGTGAGCTGCAACTGGTCACGCAACACCCATAACAAGGGCTTGGAGGGGGACGCTTCATCCAGCTCGCGTCGTTCGCCGTTTACCGTGAATTCGATCATTGTCAGGCTCCGAAAGAGCGGCCCGTCTTTGTGCAGGCCTGGTGACCGATTATTGGGAGCCCGGGCAAAACGCGGCCAGCGACGATTTCTGCCAACCGCTGTAAGCAGGACTAACAACATGTACAAGCGATACCCGTCGGTGCAGTCCATGAGCGCGTTCATCCACGCCGCGCGCAGCGGCAGTTTCTCCAGCGCCGCGCGCAAGCTCGACCTCACGCACAGCGCGATCAGCCAGCAGATCCGCGCACTCGAAGACTTCATCGGCCAGCCGTTGTTCGTCCGCGAAGGTGGCGGCAGCAACCTGACCGATGCCGGGCAATTGTTTGCCAGCGTACTGTCCGATGGCCTGGCGCAGATTGACCGGGCGCTGTCCTCGGTGAAGAACCGCAGCGTCGCCCAGCGCCTGACGCTGGATGTTGACAGTGAACTGGCGCAGAGCTGGCTCAATCCACGCCTGCCGGAGTTGCTCGACGGTCTGCCGGATTACGAGGTGACGCTGCTGTCGATGCCGCGCAGTGATCGCAGCAGTTTCGAGCGCATCGACCTGGCGTTGCGGTATGGCTATGGCGATTGGGATGACTGCGAGATGACGCAGATCTGCGGCGACCGGGTGTTGGCCGTGGCTTCACCGGCGCTGCTTGAGCGCTATGGTCTGCAGTTGCCGCTGAGCCCGGAGCAGATTCTGCAGTTGCCGCTGTTGGGCTATACGCGGCGCTCGTGGATTCCGTGGCTGGATGCGGCCGGGATGCCCCCGGTGGAACCCGCGGCGCGGGTGATTTTCGATAATGCGGCGAACCTGATTGCTGCCGCTGAAGCTGGCGTGGGTGCCGGGCTGGTACGTGGTTTATTGGCGGCCGATGCATTGCGCAGTGGACGGCTGGTGGCGTTGAACCAAGCGCAGATTGCCGCGCATTACAACCTCTATGCGCTGTGGCCGCACGGCCAGGCCGAACGGGTGGCGCCGGTGGTTGAAGCCATCAAACAGTTGGCCCTGCGTACACAAACTTGACGCCATCGCTGGCAAGCCAGCTCCCACAGGGATCGAAGTGCCAATCCGATCTGTGTCACACCACAAAAACCTGTGGGAGCTGGCTTGCCAGCGATGGCGTCGGCACATTCACCCTGAAATCCGAACCATATCGCCCAAGTATCACCACCGCGCCCAATTAATATTGTACGAACCCTCCCCCGCCTTCCAATACTCGCCCCCAGCAGCCACCCACCCGGGCCGGATGCGAACAGGCGAGGGAATGCGCGAGTGCTGCGCATAGCAACGGCCGATTGCCCGGGACGTGGATGCCGAGAGCCGCAAGGCTCCCTTCCCCGCTATCAGGAGATCGACTGCAATGATCATCGATATCAGCTGCTATCCCACCGACCTGGTGGACCTCGCCTGGAGGCACGACGGTGACCCGTTCACCGGCGAGCGTCTGCTGGAGATGATGGATGGCCCGTACCTGGTCAACGGCAAGCCGCGCCGCATCGACAAAGCGTTCATCCAGCCACCGCAAGGCAACACCATTTACACCTGGACCGACGGCGACCTGTCGGGCCGTGAATCCATCGACGCCTACATGGCCTACACCCTGAAAATGGTCCAGACCTACCCGGACCGTTTCATCGGCTGCTTCGTCTACAACCCGCGCTGCGGCGTGGAAAACGGCGTCGAGGCAATCGAGCGCTACGTCAAGGAACACGGGTTCAAAATGGTCCAGATGCAGGCCAACATGCACGCCTACCGGCCCGACCGTGCGCTGGACTGGGTGCGCCCGGCGTTCGAGAAATGCGCCGAGCTGGGCATCCCGGTCAAGCTGCACACCGGCGACGGGCCGTACAGCATCCCGTCGGAATGGGTGCCGATGATTAAGGAATTCCCCAACGTCGATTTCATCATGGCCCACTTCGGCGTGCAGACCGGCGGCGTCTATGTGTTCGAACCGATGCAATGGGCGATGGAGCTGCCCAACGTCTACTGCGAATCGGGCTGGTGCCTGCAATCGCGGATCGTCGAGTTCGCCAAGGTCCTGCCGACGCACAAGATCCTGTTCGGCACCGACACCCCGCCGAACGAGCCGGGCATGTGGCTGCGCCTGCTCGAAGTGCTCTGCCACGAACCGCCGCAGGGCCTGAACCTCGACGAAGACACCCTCGAAGACTACCTGGGCAACAACACCGCACGGATGATCGGCCTGGAGCCCACTGCGCCGCCACGTTCCGTCATCGAGGCAGAGGCGCAACTCAAGCGCCCCGTCACCACCCAACTGGCCAGGAGCTGAACCGATGATCATCGACACCCATCTGCACCCTACCAATCTGGTCGACGAGGCCTGGCGCCACACCGGCGAACCGTTCACCGGCGAGCGCATGCTCAAACTGATGGACGGCCCGTACATCATCAACGGCAAGCCGCGCCGCATCGACATGGGCTTCATCCAGCCACCGCCGGGCAACACCGGTTATCGCGACGGCAACCGCCGTGGCCGCGAAGGCGTGCGTGACTACATGTCGTACGTCGCCGAGCTCTGCGTGAAGTACCCGGACCGTTTCATCGGCAACTTCAACTTCAACCCGCGCTGGGGACCGGAAAACGGTGCGGCGGAGCTGGAATTCCACATCAAGGAATACGGTTTCAAGATGCTCAAGCTGCACGCCAACATGCACGGCTATCGCCCGGACCGTGCGCTGGACTGGCTGCGCCCGGCGATGAAGGTCTGCGCCAAGTACAACATCGTCGTGCTGATCCACACCGGCGACGGCCCGTACACCATTCCGACGATGTTCTACCCGATCATCCGCGAATTCCCGATGGTCAACTTCATCATCGGCCACTTCGGCATCCAGACCGGCGGCAATTACTCGTTCGAGGCGTTCTGGATGGCCATGGACACGCCGAACGTGTACTGCGAATCGGGCTGGTGTTTCCAATCGCGGATCGTCGAGTTCGCCAAGGAGCTGCCGCGCAACAAGATCGTGTTCGGCACCGATTCGCCACCCAACGAACCGGGCATGTGGCTGCGCGAACTCGAGGTGTTGTGCTCGCCGGCGCCGCAGGGCCTGGGCATCGATGAGGATCATCTGGAGGACTACCTGGGCAACAACATCGCCCGGTTGTGCGGGATCGAGCCGACGCCACCGCCGAAGGACCTGGCCGAGGCGGACATACGCCTGACCACCACCTACTTGTAGCCAGACAATCCCCTGTGGGAGCGAGCCTGCTCGCGAAGGCGGTGGAGCGGTCACCTTCACCACTGAATGACACGCCGCGTTCGCGAGCGGGCTCGTTCCCACCCGGGTTTCTCAGTGTTTCATGTGGGCAACACAGCGACTTTACAGGCGCGAAGATGATCCGGCGTTCGCTCGACCGGCAGGCCAACGGCTGCTCGATCGAACGCTTTCTCACCCCTGCGTGCCTGCTTTTTACGAGGTGAAACCATGACCCGTTCGACGCTCGGCGATTCTCAGGACTTCCACGTGTTCATCGATGCCTATCGCCGTGAGTACCCGGACGATGTGCTGACCCTCACCCAAACCGTTTCTGCCGATCAGGACGTCACTGCCCTGGTCGATGCCCTCGCCGCGCAGGGGCGCGATCCGTTGCTGATCTGCACCCAGGTCGGCAACCTCGGCGTGCCGGTGGCGACCAATCTGTTCGCTTCGCGGACCCGCATCGCCCGCCTGTTCGGGGTAACGCCGGGGCAGCTTCACGAAACCTTCCAGACCCGCGCCAACCAGCCCATCGCGCCGCGCTACGTGGCAAGCGGACCGATCCTCGATGAGGTATTCGAAGGCGAGGCACTGGACCTGGCGCTGCTGCCGATGCTCAAGCATTTCGACAGCGATCGCGGTCCGTACATCACCAACGCGATCATCATCGCCGAGGACCCGCTGACCGGCATCGCCAACATGAGTTACCACCGCTCGATGCGCCATGCGCGCCAGGCGTTGGCCACCAGTCTGCACTCGCGCGGCCACCTGTGGCGGATGCTGCAGACCGCCCGTGAACGCGGCGAAGAATTGCGTGTGGCCATGGTGATCGGCGCCCATCCGCTGTTCATGCTCGCGGCCGCCGCACGCCTGCCCTACGGCAGCGATGAACGCGCCGTGGCCGGCGGCCTGTTCGGGGCACCGCTGGAGCTGGTCAAGACCCCGCGCTACGGCATCGGCGTGCCGGCCTACGCCGAGTTCGTCCTCGAAGGCGCCATCGATCCGGCGGCCTACGCCGAAGAAGGCCCGTTCGGTGAGTTCAGCGGCTATTCCTCGGATCGCTCGACCAACAACGTGCTGCGTGTCGACACCCTGCTGCGGCGCAAGGATGCCTGGCTGGTGGACGTGATGGGCGGCCGCTACGCCGAGCACCTGACTCTGGCGCGCCTGCCCCGTGAGGCGGAAATGAGCGAGAAGCTCAAGGCACGTTTCCCCGCAGTGACCGCCGTGCACTATCCGAATTCCGGCACCCACTTTCATTGCTACGTGGCGCTGGATCAGAGCCGCGACGGCGAGGCGCGGCAGATCATGCTGGCCCTGCTCGGCTGGGATCCCTACCTGAAAAGCGTGATCGCGGTGGACAGCGATATCGACATCAGCGACGACAGCCAGGTGTTGTGGGCGCTGGCCACGCATTTCCAGCCGCATCTGGACCTGTTCATGATCGACGGCCTGCCCGGCAGTCCGCTGGATCCGTCGTCCTCGGTCAACGGCACCACCTCCCGCATGGGCCTGGATGCCACGCGCGGTTCAGGCTTCGACGGTATCAAGGCGCAGCTCGATGCGGCGGTGCTCGAACGCGCGCGGGCGTTGCTCAAAGGGCTGCCAGCATGAATCGCCAACGGCTGGTGGTCGGCATCAGCGGCGCCTCCGGTTTTGTCTACGGCGTGCGTCTGCTGGAGTTACTGAGCGAACTGGACATCGAAAGTCACCTGGTCGTCAGCCGCGCCGCGCTGCTGACCATGGCCCACGAAACCGACTACAAACTGGCCGACGTCATTGCCCGCGCCAGCCACTATCACCGTGCCGATGACGTCGCCGCCGGTATCGCCAGCGGATCGTTCCGCTGCCTGGGCATGGTGGTCGCACCGTGTTCGATGCGCACGCTGGCGGAGATCGCCTGCGGCACGTCCTCGGGACTGATCGGTCGCGCCGCCGACGTCACCCTAAAAGAGCGCCGCACCCTGGTGTTGATGGCCCGGGAAACGCCGCTGACCCTCGCCCACCTGCGCAACATGACCGCCGTCACCGAAATGGGCGGAATCATCGCGCCGCCGGTCCCGGCGTTCTATGCCCGCCCGGAGAACCTGGCGCAGATGGTCGACCACAGCCTTGGCCGCGTCCTCGACTTGTTCGGCCTGGATGCCGGTGTCGCCACCCGCTGGAGAGAACACCCCGGCCCCTGTGGGAGCTGGCTTGCCAGCGAAAGCAATAGATCAGTCGGCATCACGGGTGAATGACACACCGCCATCGCTGGCAAGCCAGCTCCCACAGTTGATCGCACCCCGAGAAAAAACACAGGTAAGGAGCTCCAGATGAACAGCCCATTCAACGCCCCAACCCCCAACACCAAAATCCCGGTCACCATCCTCACCGGCTTCCTCGGTGCCGGCAAAACCACCCTGCTCAACTACATCCTCAAAGAGAACCACGGACGCAAGATCGCGGTGATCGAAAACGAGTTCGGCGAGGTCGGCATCGACGGCGACCTGGTGCTCAGTTCCGAGACCGAAGAGATCTACGAAATGGTCAACGGCTGCGTGTGCTGCACCGCCGAGGTTCGCGAGGACCTGGTGCGCATCGTCCGCGAACTGGTGGCGCGTCCGGTGCGCCTCGATCACATCCTGATCGAGACCAGCGGCCTCGCCGACCCGTACCCGGTAGCCCAGAGTTTCTTCATCAACGACCCGATCGCCGAGGAAGTCGAACTCGATGCCATCGTGACCATGGTCGACGCCAGGCACATCGCCCAGCACCTGGAAGACCTGCAGCTCGATGGGGTCGACAATCAGGCGGTGGATCAAATCGTCTGTGCCGACCGCATCGTCATCAACAAGGTCGATCTGGTCAGCAGCGCCGAGGTGGAAGCCTTGCGCGGCAAGATCCGTGGCTTGAATGCCACGGCAGACCTGGTGACCTCGACCCACGCGCAAATCGACCTGACGAAAATCCTCGGTATCGGCGCGTTCGAGTGCACGCAGAAGCTCATGGAAATCGGCGCTGAGCAGCACGATCACCATGACCACCACGATCATGAAGGGCCTGACCACGAACACGACCCGAGCGTGTCGTCGGTGGGCATCGCCGTCGAAGGCGCGGTCGACCTGATGGCGTTCCACCGCTGGATCAGCGAGTTGCGCTCCTCCCAGGCCGACAACCTGTACCGCATGAAAGGCGTGCTCGCCGTGGCCAACGAGGACCAGCGCTATGTGCTGCAGGGCGTGCACAGCCTGGTCGAGTTCCGCGCCTCGACCGCCTGGGGCACGGAGCCGCGTTCGAGCAAGATCGTGTTCATCGGCCGCGACCTGGATCGTGCGGCACTGAACCAGGGCTTTGCCGCCTGCCTGGCAGGCTGAACAAGGCATCGGAGCCGGTGGATGGCGGTTCCGCGCACGAATGACTGATGCCAGATTTTTTGCCCAACACAAAACCTGTGGGAGCTGGCTTGCCGGTTGATAAAGGTGGTGACTGCTAAATCGCCATCCCTGGCAAGCCAGCACCCACAGGGTTGCACTGTGTTCCTGAGGTGCGCGGCATCAGACGAATACCCCTCTCTACCGCATAAAAACAGCCAGAGGTGTTTCCCATGTCGTCAGCCACTCCTTCCTCCACCGTGCATCCCGTTGACCGCGTTCTGCCGGTGCGCCAGATGCTCACCCTCGGCCTGCAACACATGGCCGTCTCGTACATCGGCGCCATCGCCGTGCCGTTGATTGTCGCCAGTGCCCTGAAGATGTCCCACGCCGACACCGTGGTGCTGATCAGCACCACGCTGTTCTGCTCCGGCATCGCCACCCTGCTGCAAACCGTCGGCTTCTGGAAATTCGGCGTGCGCCTGCCGATTCTGCAAGGCGTGGCGTTCAGCAGCGTCGGCCCGGTGATTGCCATCGGCAGCAACCCCGAGGTGGGGTTTGCCGGGATCTGCGGGGCCGTGATCGGTGCCGGTATCTTCACCCTGCTGATGGCGCCCTTCGTCGGCCGATTACGGCGGTTTTTCCCCCCGGTGGTCACCGGCTGCATCGTCACGGTGATCGGCTTGCAGCTGTTCCCGATTGCCTACGAATGGGTCGGCGGCGGGCGCAACGCGAGCAACTTCGGCGCCCCGGCCTTTCTCGCGGTGGCGGTGGTGGTGCTGCTGACCATTCTGCTGGTCAATCGCTATGGCAGTCCGCTGCTGCGCAACATGGCGGTGCTGGTGGGCATGCTGGTCGGTGCGGGTCTGGCCTACGGTCTGGGCATGGGCAATTTCCACAGCGTCGAAGAGGCGCCCTGGCTGACCGTGCCCTACCCGTTCTACTTCGGCCTGCCGACGTTCAGCCTGATCCCCATCGCCACCATGGTGGTGGTGATGATTGTGCAGATGGTCGAGTCGATGGGGCTGTTCGTGGCCATTGGCGACATCGTCGACAAACCGGTGGAAGACCAACAGGTGATCAACGGCCTGCGCGCCAATGGCCTGGCCAGCACCATCGCCGGGATGTTCGCGGCATTCCCGTTCATCGCCTTCATGGAAAACGTCGGCCTGGTGATCCTGACCGGTGTGCGCAGCCGTTGGGTGGTGGCGGTCAGTGGCTTGCTGATGTGCCTGATCGCGCTGGTGCCCAAGGCCGGGGCGATCATCGCGTCGATGCCGACAGCGGCGCTGGGCGGTGCCGGCATCGCGATGTTCGGCGTGGTCGCCGCGGCCGGCATCCAGACCCTGGCCAAGGTCGACTACGAACGCAATCGCTACAACGTGCTGATCGTCGGTTTCACCATCGCCGCGGCGCTGGTACCGGTGCTCGCGCCGACCCTGTTCAAACAAATGCCCGAGTGGTCACAGCCGTTCCTGCACAGCAGCGTGGTCATCGCCTGCCTGGTGTCAGTGCTGCTCAACGCGGCGCTCAACGGCGTCAGCGTGCCAGAAACCACAACCGGCAAATCCGCCTCGCACACCCTCTGACTGGAGCCTGCCCATGACTCAACTTCAAAACATCCTGATCAAAAACCCGGTCGCGGTGATGACCGGCCTGCGCGGCCCGAGTGCCCGGGCCGGTGCAGTGGACATTCGCGTGGTCAACGGACGCATCGCCGCCATGGCCGCCAACCTCGACGCGCAACCCGGCGAACGGGTCATCGATGCGCGCAACTGTGTGGTCTATCCGGGCTGGATCAACACCCACCATCACCTGTTCCAGAACCTGCTCAAAGCCGTGCCCGAAGGTTTGAATCAGGATCTGCAGGGTTGGCTGGCGAGCGTGCCCTACCCGCGTCTGAACCGCTTCACCCCGCCACTGGCGCGGATCGCCGCACGCCTGGGCATGGTCGAGATGCTGCTGTCCGGCGTCACCACCTGCGCCGATCATCACTACCTTTACCACGCACACGGCAGCACCGAGACCGGCGACCTGCTGTTCGACCTGGCCGAAGATTTCGGCCTGCGTTTCGTGCTGTGCCGCGGTGGCGCACTGGAATCGGCCAGCGCGCATCCGGGCTTCTCGAAAACCGCGCTGCAACCGGAAAGCCTCGAGCAAATGGTCGGCGACATCGAGCGCCTGAAATCGCGCTATCACCAGGACATCCCAGACGCCCTGCGCCGGGTCGTTGTCGCACCCACCACGCCGACCTTCTCGCTACCGCCGACCCTGCTGCGCGAACTGGCGCACACCGCGCGCGGCCTCGGTCTGCGCCTGCACACGCACCTGTCGGAAACGCAGAACTACGTGAATTTCTGCCGCGACAAGTACAACTGCCTGCCGGTGGAATTCGTCGCCGAACACGAATGGCTCGGCCCCGATGTGTGGTTCGCCCACGCCGTGCACCTGCAACCCGGCGAAATCCGCATGCTCGCGCAAACCGGCACGGGCATTTCACACTGCCCGGTGAGCAACGCGCGCCTGGGCAGCGGCGTCGCCCCGGTGCCGCAAATGTTCGATGCCGGCGTGCCGATCTCACTCGGCGTCGACGGCGTGGCGTCCAACGAATCCGGAAGCATGGTCGGCGAAGCCAACACCGCGTGGCTGCTGCACCGCGCCGAACAAGGTGCTGCCGCCACCACCGCCGAAGATGTGATCCACTGGGGCACGGCGGGCGGTGCGCAGGTGTTGGGACTGGGCGCGGTCGGTACGCTGGAAGTCGGCCAGGCAGCGGATCTGGTGATCTACAGCCTCGACCATCCACGCTTCTTCGGCTTCCACGACCGCGCCGTTGCACCGGTGGTGGCCGGCGAACCGATCACGGTGAAATACAGCCTGGTGGGCGGACGGATCGTGGTCGATAACGGCGTGATACCGGGGCTGGACATCGAGCGCATGCGCGCCGAAGCGTGGGAGGGTGTGCAGGCGATGATGAACGTCGACGATTGACCGCGGATCCCCCTGCAAGACAAAACCCTGTGGGAGCTGGCTTGCCAGCGAACGCGGACTGTCAGGCAATACAGCCGTGACTGACCAACCGTTATCGCTGGCAAGCTAGCTCCCACAAAAAGAGAGTCATTCGCGTACCCGAGTTTTGTCGACTAAGGTTAAGCCCTCATCGGATTGAGCCCCTGCCAGCGCCACCGGGCTCTTGATCAAGGAGAGACTGATGACGTCGCGTCGCAACATCGAACAGACCTATCGCACCTGGTCCAGCCCGATTCTGCTCGAGCTGAAAAAGCGCGAACACCAAATGGCGCCGGTCGAGCGTCAGGCCCTGGAGAATGTTTTGCTCGAACGACGGTTGCTGGATCTGGGCAACCCGAGCGGCCCTGACCGACGCCAGGGCCCTGCTGGCAGGAATGACCGTCCAGGTTGATCAGCGCATCAGGCCGGGTTGAGGTTCAGCCCCAGCTGCAACAGTTCTTTGCGCAGCCGCGAAGGTTTCACCACAGCCATTGCCGACTGCCATTGCAGCGGCAACAAGCTATTCAACTTCTGCTGGCTGACCATTGGCCCAGCCAGCAGACAACTCTGGCCGTCACGGATGCCGATGACGTTGAGCACCCAGTCGTCACCCTGCCCGGCCATCCATTGGCAGATCTCGTTGCGCTGCTCGCGGATCAATCCGTCGGCATCCCACACCGTCATCTGTGCGAAAACCGCCGGTAGGTTGCTGTCCGGTTTGAAGCGTTTCAGATCCGCCGCCAACGCGGCATGCAGATCTGACTCGATGGCTGCCTGACATTCGAGGAAATACTGCTCGGGCCAGTTCGCCGGCAGCCTCGCCTGCCGCGCCAACAAGTCATAGGCGCGAACATCCAGTTCGGTGGTCATTTGCCCGCTGAAGTGGAGTGTGTTGTCGAGGATCGCCGTGGCCAGCAATGCCGCGCTTTGCTGGCTGATTCGCCAAAGCAGACCGGCGGCTTGCCAGCGCTGAAATATCAGTGTCGCCGCCGCGCCAATCGGGCGGATATCGGCGGCTGAACCCAGGCGTTCATCCCAGTAGCGTTCAAAACCGGGGTGATGGTCGATAACCTCCACCACCTGTTCGAGCACCACCAATGGGTCGAAATGCTGATAGTCGGACACGTCGACCAGGACGAATTCGTCGTTGGCCTGCGGGGTGTATGGGTGGAAAGTAGCGCGCCAACTCAGGACGCTCGGCGACACGCTGCGGTTCGCTGCTGCGCTACTGACGGCGCGGGCGGAAATGCCTTGCAGATTGAGCAACTCGGCGTAGGCGATGCAGCAGGCGTAGGCGTCGATGTCCAGATACGCCGAGCCTGAGGTGATGACTTTGATGGGCGACATTGCGCGTCCCTGACTTCCTTTTCCGGGGCGGCAACGTCGCACGAACAGATGACAGTTTGAAGTCAGGCCGCGCGCTGCCCTCCCGCTACTGCCGCCGAAGCCGCCAGCATCGCCCGCAACAGCACCGCGCACCCCGCCGCCAGATCATCCGGTGCGGCATTTTCGATTTCGTTATGGCTGATGCCGCCTTCGCACGGTACGAAGATCATCCCGGCCGGGCCGAGTTCGGCGAGGAAGATCGCGTCGTGGCCGGCGCCGCTGACGATGTCCATGTGCGACAGGCCCAGGCCTTTCGCCGCGCCACGCACCGCGTCGACGCAGCCCTTTTCGAAGTACAGCGGCGGGAAGTCGGCGGTCGGGGTCAGTTCAAAGGTCAGGCCGTGCTCTTCACAGGTCGCCTCGATGACTTGTTTCACCTCGCTGATCATCGAATCCAGCCGCTCCGGTTGCAGGTGGCGGAAGTCGAGGGTCATGCGCACTTCGCCGGGGATGACGTTGCGCGAGCCGGGGTAGGCCTGCAGGCAGCCGACGGTGCCGCAGGCGTGAGGTTGATGGCCGAGAGCGGCGCGGTTGACTGCACCGACAATTACCGAGGCGCCGACCAGGGCGTCCTTGCGCAGGTGCATCGGGGTCGGACCAGCGTGGGCTTCGACACCGCGCAGTTTCAGGTCGAACCACTTCTGCCCCAGAGCGCCGAGCACTACGCCGATGGTTTTCTTCTCGTCTTCGAGAATCGGTCCTTGTTCGATGTGTGCTTCGAAATAGGCACCGACCGGGTGCCCGCTGACCTTGCGAGACCCGGCGTAACCGATGGCATTGAGCGCCTCGCCGACGCTGACGCCTTCGGCATCGACCTTGGCCAGGGTCTCTTCCAGGGTGAATTTTTCCGCGAACACCCCCGAGCCCATCATGCACGGGGCGAAGCGCGAGCCTTCTTCGTTGGTCCAGACCACCACTTCCAGCGGCGCTTCGGTTTCCACGCCGAGGTCATTGAGGGTGCGCAGCACTTCGACCCCGGCCAGCACGCCGAAGCAGCCGTCGAACTTGCCGCCGGTGGGCTGGGTGTCGATGTGGCTGCCGGTCATCACCGGCGGCAGGTCCGGATTGCGCCCCCGGCGGCGGGCGAAGATGTTGCCGACCTCATCGACGGTGACGCTGCAGCCGGCGTCCTTGCACCACTGCACGAACAGGTCGCGGGCCTGGCGGTCGAGGTCGGTCAGGGCCAGGCGACAGACCCCGCCCTTGACCGTGGCACCGAGTTTGGCCAGTTCCATGAGCGAGGCCCACAGGCGGTCGCGATTGATATGCTGATGGGTCGATTGCAGAACGTCTACGGCTGCGTTCATGGGGATCTCCTCAGGCAGTTTCTTATGGTATTTCTGTGGTGTTTTCCAGGCCGCCATCGCTGGCAAGCCAGCTCCCACAGGTTTTGAGTGAACTCATGGTTTGTGTACGACTTGATCCTTGTGGGAGCTGGCTGCCAGCGATGGGTCCCTCAGTCACACCGCCGATTTCACGACCGAAGGCTGTGCCCGCATCGCACACAACCCGTAATAGATCAGGCCGCCCAGCGCCGAGCCGGTAAACCAGCCATAGCTGTAGAACCAGCTGAACGCATCGCTGCCCAGCGACAGCAGGGTCAACACCACCGGCACGCCGAACGCGATGAAACCGGCCCAGTTCCACGCCGGGTAGACGTCATCGCGATAGAGTCCGGCGAGGTCCAGTTGCTGCTTCTTGATCAGGAAATAATCCACCACCATGATCCCGGCAATCGGCCCGAGCAGGCTGGAATAGCCCAGCAGCCAGTTCGAATAGACGGTTTCCAGGCTGACGTCGGAAACGATCAGGCCGAGTTTTTTCAGCAGCTCGTGGGCCATCAGCGCCAGGCCGACAAAACCGGTGAGGATCACTGCTTTGCTGCGGTTGATGACTTTCGGCGCAATGTTCTGGAAGTCGTTGGTCGGCGAGACGATGTTCGCCGCGGTGTTGGTCGACAGCGTGGCGATGATGATCAGCGCCATGGCCACCGCGACCCACACCGGGCTCTGGATATGGCCGATCAGACTGACCGGGTCGGAGACGCTGACGCCCACCAGTTTCACCGAGGCCGCGGTCATCACCACACCCAGTGCGGCGAACAGGAACATGGTCAGCGGCAGGCCGAAAATCTGCCCGAGAATCTGGTCTTTCTGGCTCTTGGCGTAGCGGCTGAAGTCCGGGATGTTCAGCGACAGCGTGGCCCAGAAACCGACCATCGCCGTCAGCCCGGCGGCGAAGTAACTGACCACACTGGCGCCTTCCGGACGCTTGGGTGGAATCGCCAGCAACTCGGTCATCGACACGTTGGGCATCGCCCACACCAGCAGGCCGACGCCGACCGCCACCAGCAAGGGCGCGGACAGGGTTTCCAGCCACTTGATCGATTCGGCGCCGCGAATCACCACCCACAGGTTGAGCGTCCAGAAAATCATGAAGCCGATCACCTCCCCCGTCCCGCCGAGGGATTTCCAGCCCTCGAACACCGAACCGAGAAACAGGTGAATGGCCAGCCCGCCGAACATGGTCTGGATGCCGAACCAGCCGCACGCCACCAGCGCGCGGATCAGGCACGGCACGTTGGAACCGAGAATGCCGAACGACGACCGCAGCAGCACCGGGAACGGGATGCCGTACTTGGTGCCGGGAAACGCATTCAGCGTCAGAGGGATGAGCACAATGATGTTGGCAAACAGAATCGCCAGCAGTGCCTCGCCGACGCTCAGACCGAAATACGCGGTGAGCACGCCACCGAGGGTGTAGGTCGGCACGCAGATCGACATGCCGACCCACAGCGCAGTGATGTGCCATTTGTTCCAGGTTCGTTCGCGCACCTTGGTGGGTGCCATGTCGTGGTTGTAACGGGGACTGTCGAGGACGTCGCTGCCGGCTTCGAGTTCGAACAAGCCGTCGCGCTCGGTCACTTGCGATCTGTTCTGTTGCATGGCCGCTCCACTGTTCTTCTGATTATTTTTTGCTCATCAGGCGGCTGGCACACTCATGTGCGAGCCGGACGATGGCCGGAGGAACTGACAACTTTCATGCACCGGCCATGCTGTCAGCGGCGGCATCAATAAACGTGCCGGGTACTCCGTCTGACGCTCGGGCGGTGCTACCAACGCATTGCAACTTTCTGATATTTCACAGTTTTAATTATTCACCGGAAGAGTTCTCGAAAACTTGTCTGCACGCTCAGGCTAAACGTTTGCCAAGTTGTCCGAACTGTCAGGACTCAATCTGGTGCACTGCAACTTTTTTTCGTCGTGGCCCATCACCCGCAGCACAACTTCAAGCGGCTGATTTCACATAGGAAATCTTGACCATATTTCCATCCTGTCAAGTGCGTCAAAATGGTGAACAGCCTCCCCATTTTGGTGATTTTGTATTTTTATCGTTATTTTTCAAGAACTTAAAACACGCATAAGCTTATAAAAAATAATCTTGCTCAATTGCAAGACTGCGACTAGTTTCTATTCCTGACAGCGCTGACAGGAATACACGGTTGGCGACCTGAACAATAAAACACCTAGAACCGATACCAGTCGGTCATGCCTGCGAGGAACTCGGAATGTCTCTGTTGATCCGTGGCGCCACCGTTGTTACGCATGATGAAAGTTACCGCGCCGACGTCTATTGCGCCGATGGCGTGATCAAGGCCATTGGTGAAAATCTGGATATTCCCGTCGGTGCCGAAGTACTCGACGGCAGCGGCCAATACCTGATGCCCGGCGGCATCGACCCGCACACCCACATGCAGCTGCCATTCATGGGCACCGTAGCCAGCGAGGATTTCTACAGCGGCACCGCGGCGGGGCTCGCCGGCGGCACCACGTCGATCATCGATTTCGTCATTCCCAATCCGCAGCAGTCTTTGCTCGAAGCGTTCCAGCAATGGCGCGGCTGGGCGGAGAAATCCGCATCGGACTATGGTTTTCACGTCGCCATCACCTGGTGGAGCGAGCAGGTGCGCGAGGAAATGGCCGAGCTGGTCAGCCATCACGGCATCAACAGCTTCAAGCATTTCATGGCCTACAAGAATGCGATCATGGCCGCCGACGACACCCTGGTGGCGAGTTTCGAGCGTTGCCTGGAACTCGGCGCAGTGCCCACCGTGCATGCGGAAAACGGCGAGCTGGTGTATCACCTGCAACGCAAGTTGATGGCCCAGGGCATTACGGGACCGGAGGCGCATCCGCTGTCGCGACCCTCACAGGTCGAAGGCGAAGCGGCGAGCCGGGCGATTCGTATTGCCGAGACCATCGGCACCCCGCTGTATCTGGTGCACGTTTCGACCAAGGAAGCGCTCGACGAGATCACCTACGCCCGCAGCAAAGGCCAACCGGTCTACGGCGAAGTGCTGGCCGGGCACCTGCTGCTTGATGACAGCGTCTACCAGCACCCCGACTGGCAGACTGCCGCCGGCTACGTGATGAGTCCGCCGTTCCGCCCGCGCGGGCACCAGGACGCCCTTTGGCATGGCCTGCAGAGCGGCAACCTGCACACCACCGCCACCGACCACTGCTGCTTCTGCGCCGAACAGAAAGCCGCTGGCCGCGACGACTTCAGCAAGATCCCCAACGGCACCGCCGGCATCGAAGACCGCATGGCCGTGCTCTGGGATGAAGGAGTGAACAGCGGCCGCCTGTCGATGCAGGACTTCGTCGCCCTCACCTCCACCAACACCGCGAAGATCTTCAACCTCTATCCGCGCAAAGGCGCGATCCGTGTCGGCGCCGATGCCGACCTGGTGCTGTGGGATCCGCAAGGCACCCGCACCATTTCCGCCAAGACCCACCATCAGCAGGTCGACTTCAACATCTTCGAAGGCAAGACCGTGCGCGGCGTGCCGAGCCACACCGTCAGCCAGGGCCGGCTGGTGTGGGCCGACGGCGACTTGCGCGCCGAGCGCGGGGCCGGACGGTATATCGAACGGCCGGCGTACCCGGCGGTGTTCGATCTGCTGAGCAAGCGGGCTGAGTTGCACAAGCCGACTGCAGTGAAACGCTGAAATCCAGGCCTTCGGCCTTCGCGAGCAGGCTCGCTCCCACATTTGAAATGCATTCCCCTGTGGGAGCGAGCCTGCTCGCGAAGAGGCCCTCCCTAACGACACAAAAACCACTGCCCGACAGAGGCAGAGAACCTCAATAACCGTGAGGCAAAAAACCGTGATCGAGACCCTGAACCATCTCCCGCATCCGCACGAAAGTGCGGCCGCCCTCGCCGGCCATTTCACTGATCTGGCGCCACCGCTCAACGCCCGGCAGGCACACCTGGAAGCCTCGCGCTGCCTGTATTGCTACGATGCGCCGTGCGTGAATGCGTGCCCGAGTGAAATCGATATTCCCTCGTTCATTCGCAATATCCATCAGGACAACGTGCCCGGTGCGGCGCAGAAAATCCTCTCGGCGAACATCCTCGGCGGCAGTTGCGCGCGAGTCTGCCCGACGGAAATCCTCTGCCAGCAAGCCTGCGTGCGCAACAACGCCCAGGAATGCGCGCCGGTGCTCATCGGCCTGCTGCAGCGCTATGCCGTGGACAACGCCCACTTCAACGAACACCCGTTCAAGCGCGCCGCTGCTACCGGCAAACGCATCGCCGTGGTCGGCGCCGGCCCCGCTGGTTTGTCCTGTGCCCACCGCAGCGCCATGCACGGCCATGACGTGGTGATTTTCGAAGCGCGGCAGAAGGCTGGTGGCCTCAATGAATACGGGATCGCCAAGTACAAACTGGTCGACGACTACGCGCAGCGCGAACTGGATTTTCTCCTGCAGATCGGCGGCATCGAAATCCGCCACGGGCAGAAACTCGGCGACAACCTCAGCCTCAGCGAATTGCACCAGCAGTTCGACGCGGTGTTCCTCGGCCTCGGCCTCAACGCCAGCAAACAACTCGGCCTGCCCCACGAGGACGCCCCCGGCCTGCTCGCCGCCACCGATTACATCCGCGAACTGCGCCAGGCCGATGACCTCACGCAACTGCCGCTGGCCGAACGCTGCATCGTCCTCGGCGCCGGCAACACCGCAATCGACATGGCCGTGCAAATGGCCCGCCTCGGGGCCCGTGACGTCAATCTGGTGTACCGCCGAGGTGCGGCGGACATGGGCGCCACCGGCCACGAACAGGACATCGCCAAGGCCAATCAGGTGCGCCTGCTGACCTGGGCGCAACCGCAGGAAGTTCTGCTCGACGCGCAGGGCCGGGTGCGCGGCATGCGTTTCGCCCGCACCCATCTGGTCGACGGGCGCCTGCAAACCACTGGGGAAACCTTCGAGCTGGCCGCCGACGCGATCTTCAAAGCCATCGGCCAGGCCTTCGACAGCAGCGCCCTCGCCGACCCGTTGGCGCGCGAACTCAAGCGTCAGGGCGAGCGGATCGAGGTCGACGACAACCTGCGTACCAGCATCCCCGGGGTGTATGCCGGCGGCGACTGCACCAGTCTCGACCAGGACTTGACCGTGCAAGCCGTACAACACGGCAAGCGCGCCGCCGAGGCGATCAACGCTCAACTGATGCTCAATGTGGAGGCTGCATAAATGGCCGATCTGTCGATTGTCTTCGCTGGCATCAAAGCGCCCAATCCGTTCTGGCTGGCCTCCGCGCCGCCGACCGACAAGGCCTACAACGTGGTGCGCGCCTTCGAGGCCGGCTGGGGCGGCGTGGTCTGGAAAACCCTCGGTGAAGACCCGGCGGCGGTCAATGTGTCGTCGCGCTACTCGGCGCATTACGGCAACAACCGCGAAGTGCTGGGCATCAACAACATCGAACTGATCACCGACCGCTCGCTGGAGATCAACCTGCGCGAAATCACTCAGGTGAAGAAGGATTGGCCGGACCGTGCGCTGATCGTCTCGCTGATGGTGCCGTGCGTCGAGGAATCGTGGAAACACATCCTGCCGCTGGTGGAAGCCACCGGGGCCGACGGCATCGAGCTGAATTTCGGCTGCCCGCACGGCATGCCCGAACGCGGCATGGGCGCGGCGGTCGGCCAGGTGCCGGAATATGTCGAGCAAGTGACGCGCTGGTGCAAGACCTATTGTTCGCTGCCGGTGATCGTCAAGCTGACTCCCAATATCACTGACATCCGCGTCGCCGCCCGCGCCGCGCATCGCGGTGGTGCGGACGCGGTGTCGTTGATCAACACCATCAACTCAATCACCAGCGTCGACCTCCAGCACATGGTCGCGCTGCCCACCGTCGGCAGCAAAAGCACGCATGGCGGTTACTGTGGCTCGGCGGTCAAACCGATTGCGCTGAACATGGTCGCCGAGATCGCCCGCGACCCGCAGACCCAGGGCCTGCCGATCTGTGGCATCGGGGGCATCGGCAGCTGGCGCGATGCGGCGGAGTTCATCGCGCTGGGCAGCGGCGCGGTGCAGGTGTGCACCGCGGCAATGCTGCATGGTTTCCGGATTGTCGAGGAAATGCAGGATGGCCTGTCGCGCTGGATGGACAGTCAGGGCTACGCCAGCATCGCCGACTTTTCCGGGCGCGCGGTGGGCAACACCACGGACTGGAAGTACCTCGATATCAACTATCAGGTAATCGCGAAAATCGACCAGGCGGCGTGCATCGGTTGCGGGCGTTGCCACATCGCTTGCGAGGACACTTCGCACCAGGCGATCAGCAGCCTGCGTCAGGCTGACGGTACGCATAAATATGAAGTGATCGATGCCGAGTGCGTGGGCTGCAATCTGTGCCAGATCACCTGCCCGGTGCAGGACTGCATCGAGATGGTGCCGATGGACACGGGCAAGCCGTTCCTGGACTGGAATCATGATCCGCGCAACCCGTACCACGTCTCTGCTTAAGGTCGGCGGCGTCTGACCCGACGTTTCGCGAGCAGGCTCACTCCCACATTTGCAATGCATTCCCCTGTGGGGGGCGAGCCTGCTCGCGAATGAGCCATCGGTTGCAAGCCATCCTTCAAGGCTCCAGCCCGATCCCCCGCAGGATCACACCGGTCACCGTCTGCACCGCCCGCTCGAACTGCATGTCCGACAGCGGCTGATGGTCATTGAGAATGTTCACCTGGTGATCGAAATCGGCGTAGTGCTGAGTCGACGCCCAGATCATGTACAGCAGGCTCGACGGCTCCACCGCCAGGATACGTTTGTCCTCCACCCACTGGCGGATCTTCGCCTCTTTCATCTTCGCCCAGTCGTACAGGCTGGCGTCCAGCGCCTCGCCGAGGGTCGGGGCGCCGTGGATGATTTCGTTGGCCCAGACTTTCGAACCGTACGGGCGACTGCGCGAGTGGTTCATCTTGGCGCGGATATAGCTGCTGAGCACCACCCGCGGATCGTCGAACATCTCGAAGCACAGCGCGTCCTGCTTCCACACTTCGAGCAGGTCGAACAGTACCGCGCTGTACAGCTCACTCTTGGTGCTGAAGTAGTAATGCAGATTGGAGCGCGGCAGTTGCACCTCGGCAGCGATGTCGGCCATGGCCGTGCCGCCGAAACCTTTTTCGGCGAATACCTTTTCCGCCGCCAGGAGGATTTTCTCGACGTTACTGCGACGGATCTCGATCTTGTGATTGCCCATGTGGGCTCCCTGACGACAACGTTGTTGAAGACTAGCATCCGCTCAGGCACGCGGGCGACAGGCGAGAACGATTCTTCACACACAGCGGCTTTTTTCTGGTTTAGGATCGCCCCCCTTCTCCTTGCGTTGCCTGAAGGACCCTGCCCATGAACATTCGCAAACGCATCGCCGCGGACGATCCGCAGCTCGCCGCGCTGTGGGAACGCTCGGTACGCGCCACGCATGATTTCCTCCCCGAGGACGACATCTTCCGCCTGCTGCCGCTGGTACGCGACGCCTACCTGCCGGCGCTCGATGTCTGGGTCGCGGAAAACCCCGACCAGACCCCGGCCGGCTTCATCGCCACCGACGCGGACACCGTGCAAATGCTGTTTATCGATCCGGCCCGACGCGGTCAGGGCGTTGGCCGCCGGCTGCTCGATCACGTCGCCCGCCCGCTGCTCAAGGTCGACGTCAACGAACAGAATCCGCAGGCCCACGGCTTCTACCTGCACTACGGTTTCGAAGACATCGGCCGCTCGCCGCTCGATGGCGAAGGCCGGCCGTTTCCGGTCATTCATATGCGCCTGAAGTCGTCGTAAAAGGCTACGCTGTGTGTCGTCATTCACTGAAAGGGAATTGCCCATGACACTGAAAAAACTGCTCGGCACCAGCACCCTGCTGGCGACGCTGTTCATCACCTCGCAGGCGTTTGCCCACGCGCACCTGAAAAGCCAGACCCCGGCTGCCGACAGCAGCGTCGCCGCACCCAGCGAACTGCGCCTGGTGTTTTCCGAAGGCGTCGAGGCCAGCTTCACCAAGGTCATTGTCACTCGCGACGGCGAGCCGGTGAAGGTCAAGCCGCTGACCACCGACGGCGACAAGAAGACCCTGATCGTCACGCCCGAAGCGCCGCTGACCGCCGGCCAGTACAAGGTCGAATGGCACGCGGTGTCGGTCGACACGCACAAGAGCGAAGGCGCCTACCAGTTCAAGGTCGGCCAGTAACTCATGAGTGAAGCGCTGGTGCTGTGCCGTTTTGTGCATTTCATCGTGGTGCTGCTGCTGTTCGGGGTCTGGCTGTTCCGCCCGCTGCTGCTCACCCGTGAGGCACCGGAGCTGGACCGGCATCTGGCGCGACTGGTGCGTTGGTTGACGGCCACTGCACTGGCCAGCGGCATTGCCTGGGCGCTGTTGATCACCGCGAGCATGGCCGGTTCGACGGCGGCGGCGTTCGACCCGAACACGCTTGCTGTGGTGCTGGGCAATACGTTTTTCGGCCAGGTGTGGCGCTGGCATCTGCTGATCAATGCGCTACTGCTGGCATTGCTGTTCACACCGTGGCGTTCAAACCTGGCATTACGGCTGGGCTTGAGCGGTGCGCTGCTGGCAACGCTGGCGCCGGTCGGTCACGGGGCGATGCTCGATGGCTTGAGCGGGCAACTGCTGATTCTCAACCAGCTCATCCACCTCACCTGCGTCGCCGCGTGGCTCGGCGGGCTGTTGCTGCTGCTGATGATCTTGCGTCAGCCGAGTGAGCCGCGTGCTGTGTTGCGACGCTTCAGCGGTGTCGGATACTGGCTGGTGACCGGGCTGCTGATCACCGGGTTGATCAACGTGCGCGTGCTGACCGGCCAGTGGTGGCCGACGCCGCTGTTCAGCGGCTTTGCCCTGATTCTGCTGATCAAGGCGACGCTGGTGCTGGGCATGCTCGCACTGGCGTTGTTCAACCGCTTGCGGATCGATGATTGCCAACAGCGGATGGGCGCGCTCAAACGCAGTGTGGTCATGGAGTGGTTGTTGGGGGTGGGCGCTGTGGCGGCCGTCTCGCTGCTCGGGACCCTGCCGCCGATGATCGCGGCCTGAACCCAGCGCAGACCCCTTGCAGGAGTGCGCCTGCAAAGGATCTGCTGCGATCAGTGCGGTTGTGTGTCGCCCGCTGCGGTGTCGATGCTGACCACCACCGACATCCCCGGACGCAGCCGTTCGATCTCCTGCTGATCCGGATCGATGGTGATCCGCACCGGCACCCGCTGGGCGATTTTCACGAAGTTGCCGGTGGCGTTGTCCGCCTGCAACAGGGCGAATTCGGAACCGGTGCCCGGCGAGATGTGCTGCACATGCCCGGTGAAGCGCCGGTGGTTCAAGGCATCGACGGTAAAATGCACCGGTTGCCCGACCCGCACGTTGTTCATCTGGGTTTCCTTCATGTTGGCGATCACCCACTTCTGGTCCGGCACCAGCGCCATCAGTTGGGCCCCGGAGTTGACGTAGGCACCGAGGCGCACGCCGATCTGGCCGAGCTGACCGTCGCGCGGGGCGTAGATGCGCGTATTCGACAGGTCGATCCGCGCCAGTTGCACCGCCGCTTCGGCACTGGCCACCGCCGCCTCCAGCGAGCCGCGGTTGACGATCACCGTTTGCAGGTCCTGACGGGCGATTTCCAGATTGGCCTTCGCCTGCGCCACCGCCGCGACGCTTTGCGCATTGGCCGCCAGCGCCACGTCCATCTCGCGCTTGGACACCGAGCCGTCACGCACCAGTTCTTTGTTGCGGCGCAGGTCAGCCTCGCTCTTGCGCAACTGCGCTTCGCTGTCGGCCTGGACCGCCTGGCGCAACTTGATCGTGGCTTCGGCGCTGTTGCGCTGCTGCACGACGTTGGCCAGCGCCGCTTTCTGCACCGCCAGTTGCGCCAGCGACTGATCGAGGCGCTGCTGATAGATGCGGTCATCGAGCCGCACCAGCAGGTCGCCGGCCTTCACAAACTGGAAGTCCTGCACCGGCACCTCGAAGACATAGCCGCTGAGCTGCGGGCCGATGATCGTCACCTGCCCGCGCACCAGGGCATTTTCAGTGGTTTCCACCGCGCTGCTGAACGGTGGCAGTTGCCAGGCGTACAACACGATCAGCACGCCGACAATGGCGATCGCGGCAAAGCCCAGCGACGAAATGATCCGCACCCGCAGCGAGCGCGGCTCGGTGTTCGGCGAGGACGGCGGTGCCACGCCTTCCGGGGTGGCGGCGATGGCATTGGTGGTTGTGGTGGTCGGTTCGGTCATGAATTGGAAGCACCGCTAGGAGGTACGGAAGGCGCTGGGTCGACGGCTTTGGTGGTGCTCATCAGCCACAGCGCACGAATGGACAGCCAGATCATGGTCAGCACCGCAATCACGGCGATCAGCATGAATACATCGTTATAGGCCAGCACGTTGGCTTCGCGAGTGGCCGCGTTCGACAGGCTGCGAATCCCGGCCAGATTGCGCAGGCTCGGGTCGGCCAGCAAGGAACCGTAAGCCGACCCGCCGCTCTGCACACGGGCAGCCACCAGCGGATCGGACAGCGTCAGATGCTCGACCAGATGACCGGAATGGAATTTCTCGCGCACGATCTGGAACGTGCCCAGCAACGCCGCGCCAAGCAGGCCGCCGAGGTTGTTGCAGATCCCGAACAACACCGAAAAACTCACCAGATTGCGCGGATTGGTCAGCACGTTGCGGGTGCCGAACACCATGGTCGGTCCCAGAAAAAACGTGCTGCCGAAGGCCAGCAGAAACTGGCTGAAATACAGGTTTTGCGGGCGGGTCAGGTTGTTGGAAAAACTGTCCATCACCGAACCGGTGGCCATCAGCGCCAGCGAGATGATCAGCGGCATCAGCAGGTGCTTGGGGTCGATGGTCAGGGCGCTGGTCGCTAACCCGGCGATGCTGCCGATCAGCATCACCACATACAGGCTGTGCAGTTGCTCATAACCCATGTTGAGGTTCTGCATGAAACCGACGGCGCCGGTGGACTGTTCCGAGGTAACCATGCGAATCAGGGTCACCGCCAGCGCCAGGCGGATCATCGTGCCGCTGCCGAGCCAGCGGGTCATCAGCATCGGGTTGCTGCGATTGTGCTCGATCGCCAGGCCCGCGAGGATCAGGGCAATCGAGGCCGCCAGCGCATAGCCGATCCAGTTGGCCTCCAGCCACCAGTCGATGCGCCCCAGCGAGAGCACCGCGCAAAGCAGTGCCACGCCGCTGGCGAGAATGGCGAAGGTCAGAAAGTCCAGCGGCTCGAAGGTTTTGAAGCGATCACCGGGCGGCAACTTGAGCAGCAACACGCAGCCCAGCGACAGCAAGGCCATGCCCAGTTCGAACAGGTACAAACCGCGCCATTCGGCAATCTGCAGCAAGTCTTCGGAGAACAGGCGCGCCAGCGGCAGGGCCAATTGCGACGCACCGAGGCCCAGCACCAGCGCCTTCAACCGCCACTTGGCCGGAAATGCCTGGATCATGTAATACAGGCCCAACGAACTCAGCGCCGCACCGACCATGCCGTGCGCCGCCCGCACCGCGATGGCCGAACTCAGGTCATTGACGAACAGATGGCCGAACGTCACCAGCGCATACAGCACCAGAAACACTTCGGTGAACGCGCGCAGGCCGAACTGCTGGCGAAACTTCACCAGCAGCAGGTTCATCGACACATTGGTCATCACAAACGCAGCCGGCAGCCAGGCCATCTCCGCCGTGGTCGCGCCCAGCGCGCCTTGCAGGTAAGGCAGGTTGGCGACCACCAGCGAGTTGCCCAAACCACCGGTCACCGCCACCAGCAGCCCGACCAGCGCGTAGGCCAGGCGCTTGGGGTTGGAGTGCAGCGGCGTCGAGGGGGAACCGGGCAGACTGGGCTTCTCGTGCGGCTGCCAGTCGCGCGGGGCGTATCGATCCATTGAAAGGCCTTGTGCTTGTGTTGCCGGGAGTTTGCCGCAAATCTTGCGGCAAACCCACAATCCTGTGGGAGCTGGCTTGCCGGCGATGACGGCAGTCGGCTCGGCAACAGGGTGCCTGGCAGACCGTTATAGCGGGCACGCCCGCCCTCACAGGTTTCGTGGTGGATTCGTAAATTCTGTTTAAAGGTCCTCTCGCCCGCAACGGATTTTTCCTGCGCCGGGCAACTGCCACCCTTGCAGCCCTTCTCAACCTGCAAGGTGCCCGTTATGACCACTCCCCGCTGGCAACGCTCCCCGCGTCTGCTGAAAAACCTGCTGGCCGCGACCCTGTTGCTGCCCGCTCTCGCTTTCGCCCAGCAACGGCCATGGCCGGACGGCTCGCAACTGGTGATTTCGGTGTCGATGCAATTCGAAACCGGCGGCCAGCCCGAAGGCGCCGAAAGTCCCTTCTCCGGCAGCCCGCTGCCCAAGGGCTACCCGGACCTGCCGGCGCAGACCTGGTTCGACTACGGCTACAAGGAAGGCCTGTGGCGCCTGCTCGATCTGTGGGACCGCACCGGCATCAAGGTCACCTCCCACGTGGTCGGCGAGGCCGCCCTCAAGCACCCGGAACTCACCAGGGCAATTGCCGCGCGCGGGCATGAACTGGCCGCACACGGCATGCGCTGGGCCGATTCCTACAACATGAATTACGCCGAGGAAAAACAGTTCATCGGCGACGGCGTGGCGGCGCTGGAAAAACTCACCGGCCAGCGCTCGGTCGGCTACAACGCCAACTGGCTGCGGCGCAGTCCGAATACGCTGAAAGTGCTGCAGGACCTGAACTTCACCTACCACATCGACGACGTCAGCCGCGACGAACCGTTCGTGACCCTGGTGCGCGGGAAAAAATTCGCCGTGGTGCCCTACACCCTGCGCAATAACGACATCGTGCTGATCGAGGGACGGCACTTCTCCGCCGAGCAGTTCTACCAACAACTGGTGCTGGAGTTCGATCGTCTCTACGCCGAAGGTGCGAGCAAGCGGCGGATGATGTCGGTGAGTCTGCACGACCGCATCGGCGGCACCCCGGCGATGGTCGAGGCGATGGAGCGGTTCATTCGTTACGCCCAGGCGCATCCGAAGGTGAGTTTCATGCGCAAGGATCGGATTGCGCAGATTGTGCTGAACGAAAAAGACCCGCTGATCGATGACACCGAGGCGTTCTACAACCGGTAAAAACGCCTGAAGCAGCCCTCTTTGCAGCATTTGCAGGGCTGCCGACTCGCGCAAGTCATCGTAAAAAGCCCTGTTGACTTTTGCGGAAAACCTCGCAAATATCCGCAACCATGTTGTACGACGACGTACGACAAATAATAAGAACAACAAATGAAACAGGGAGCGTCACCGTGAGCACACTCGTCTGCAATTCCGTTCGCACGTCCCGTATTTGCATGCCCCGCCCGCGTTCCAGCCTGAGTTTGATCGGCTGCGGCAGCCTAGCCCTGGTTTTGCCGATGAGCGCAGACGCCGAAGGCTTCATCGAAGACAGCAAAGCCACGCTGAACCTGCGCAACGCCTACTTCAATCGCAACTTCGTCAATCCGAACTACCCGCAGGGCAAAGCCGAAGAGTGGACGCAGAACTTCATCCTCGATGCCAAGTCCGGCTTCACCCAAGGCACGCTCGGTTTCGGTCTCGATGTGCTGGGAATGTATTCGCAGAAACTCGATGGCGGCAAAGGCACCGGCGGTACGCAACTGCTGCCGATCCACGATGACGGGCGCCCCGCGGACAATTTCGGACGACTGGGTGTAGCGCTCAAAGCCAAGGTGTCGAAGACCGAACTGAAGGTGGGTGAATGGATGCCGGTGTTGCCGATCCTGCGCTCGGACGACGGTCGCTCGTTGCCGCAGACCTTTCGCGGTGGCCAGATCACCTCCACCGAAATCAACGGCCTGACCCTCTACGGTGGGCAGTTCCGTGGCAACAGCCCGCGCAACGATGCCAGCATGGAAGACATGTCGATGAACGGCCGCGGCGCGTTCACCTCCGATCGCTTCAACTTCGGCGGCGGCGAATACACCTTCAACGACAAGCGCACCCTGGTCGGCGTGTGGTACGCCGAACTCAGCGACATCTACCAACAGCAGTATTTCAACCTCAGCCACAGCCAACCACTGGGCGACTGGACGCTGGGCGCCAACCTCGGTTTCTTCACTGGCAAGGAAGACGGCAGCGCCCAGGCCGGCGACCTCGATAACAAGACCGCGTTCGCCCTGCTTTCGGCCCGCTACGGCGGCAACACCTTCTATGTCGGCCTGCAACGACTCAGCGGCGACGACGCGTGGATGCGGGTCAACGGCACCAGCGGCGGCACCCTGGCCAACGACAGCTACAACGCCAGTTATGACAACGCCAAAGAGCGCTCCTGGCAGTTGCGTCATGACTACAACTTCGTTGCCCTCGGCATTCCCGGCCTGACCCTGATGAACCGCTACATCAGCGGCGATAACGTGCACACCGGGGCGATTACCGACGGCAAGGAATGGGGCCGCGAGTCGGAACTGGGATACACCGTGCAGAGCGGGCCGCTGAAAAACCTCAATGTGAGATGGCGCAACGCGACGATACGCCGGGACTTCAGCACCAACGAGTTCGACGAGAACCGGGTCTTTATCAGCTATCCGATTTCGTTGTTGTAAGCAGACCTCTCTTTACCCCGTGGGAGCGAGCCTGCTCGCGAAGGCGCGTTGTCAGTCGATGCCAGAGTTGCTGGATCGGCCTCATCGCGGGCAAGCCGCTCCCAGAGGATTTTGTGCTGAATGCGGTAAACGAAGACAACGCTGATACCTGTGGGAGCTGGCTTGCCAGCGATGGCGGCGACAGATTCACCCTTGATGTCAATTGCCACAGCGTCGTCGCGAGCAGGTGCGCTTCCAAAAGGAATTGCATTGCAACGAAGGCGTCGCGGTGATTGCAAAGTGAATGAGCCCCTTCCGTCATTTACAGCAAAAGTCGCGTTGACAAGTTCTGGAAAGCCTACCGATACTTCAGCGCAGTCATACGACAACCTACAACGAACCTAATAACAACGTGTAAGGGATTGCCATGACGTCTACCTCTGCTCCACGTGCCCCGTTCAACCGTCTGCTGCTGACCGGCGCTGCCGGTGGCCTGGGCAAAGTCCTGCGCGAACGTATGCGCCCTTATGCCAATGTCCTGCGCCTGTCAGACATTGCCGCCCTCGCCCCGGCCGTGGATGACCGCGAAGAAATCGTCCCCTGCGATCTGGCTGATAAACACGCCGTGCACCAACTGGTCGAAGGCGTCGACGCGATCCTGCATTTCGGCGGTGTCTCCGTCGAGCGGCCTTTCGAAGAAATCCTCGGCGCCAACATCTGCGGCGTGTTTCACATCTACGAAGCTGCACGCCGCCATGGTGTGAAGCGAGTGATCTTCGCCAGTTCCAACCACGTCATCGGCTTCTACAAACAGGACGAGCCGCTTGACGCCAGCTGCGCCCGCCGCCCCGACGGCTACTACGGATTGTCCAAGTCCTACGGCGAAGACATGGCCAGTTTCTACTTCGATCGCTACGGCATCGAGACCGTCAGCATCCGCATCGGCTCCTCGTTCCCCGAGCCGCAGAACCGCCGAATGATGCACACCTGGCTGAGCTTCGACGACCTCACCCAATTGCTCGAGCGCGCGCTGTACACACCCAACGTCGGCCATACCGTGGTCTATGGCATGTCCGCCAACAAGGACGTCTGGTGGGACAACCGCTTCGCCAGTCACCTCGGTTTCGAAGCGAAGGACAGCTCCGAAGTGTTCCGCGAGAAAGTCGAAGCGCAGCCGATGCCCGCCGCCGACGACCCGGCGCGGATCTATCAGGGCGGCGCGTTCGTCGCGGCCGGCCCCTTCGGCGACTGAACACTCTGCCAACGACGCAAAGGAATGAGTATGCAAGCCGAATTGATCGTCGATGCTCGCAACGCCGTGGGCGAAAGCCCGGTCTGGGTGCCGCAGGAAAACGCGCTGTATTGGGTCGATATTCCCAACGGCGGACTGCAACGCTGGAGCGCTGCCTCCGGCCATGTGCAGGCCTGGAAAACCCCGCAGATGCTCGCCTGCATCGCCTGTCACAGCGGTGGCGGCTGGGTTGCCGGCATGCAGAGCGGCTTTTTTCATCTGCACCCGCACAGCGACGGCAGCCTCGACAGCGAATTGCTCGCCACCGTCGAACACAGCCGACCGGACATGCGCCTCAACGATGGTCGCTGCGACCGCCAGGGCCGTTTCTGGGCCGGCAGCATGGTGCTCAATATGGGCCTGAACGCGCCTGAAGGCCGCCTCTACCGCTACGGCGCCGGCCCGTCAGGCGTGATCGAAGCGCCGCTCGACGGCTTCATCGTGCCCAACGGCCTCGGCTTCAGCCCTGACGGCAAGACGATGTACCTGTCCGATTCACATCCGCACGTGCAATTGATCTGGGCCTTCGATTACGACACCGAGACCGGCACGCCGTCGAACCGGCGGATCTTCGTTGACATGAACCACTTCCCCGGCCGCCCGGATGGCGCCGCCGTGGATGCCGAAGGCTGCTACTGGATCTGCGCCAACGACGCCGGACTGATTCATCGTTTTGCCCCGGACGGCCGCCTCGATTTCTCGCTGCAGGTGCCGGTGAAGAAACCGACGATGTGTGCCTTCGGCGGCAGCGACATGGACACGTTGTTTGTCGCCTCGATTCGTCCCGGCGACGACCGCGATCCGCAATCCCTGGCCGGCGGCGTTTTCGCGTTGAAGCCAAACGTCAAAGGCCTTGCCGAACCCTTGTTCAACGATCTGCTTTAACCGCTCTGCTGCACCGCTGCGCCTTGAACACAACAATAACAAGACTGGAGACTCACCCCCATGTACTTCAAACGCACCTTGCTGGCCGCTGCACTCCCGCTGATGTTTAGCTTCACTGGCGCCGCCCAGGCCCTGCAACTCAAATTCGCCGACATCCATCCCGCCGGTTATCCAACCGTGGTGGCCGAAGAAAACATGGGCAAGACCCTGACCAAGGAAACCAACGGCGAACTGACCTTCCAATACTTCCCCGGCGGCGTGCTGGGCTCTGAAAAGGAAGTCATCGAGCAGATGCAAGTCGGCGCGGTACAGCTGTCTCGCGTCAGCCTGGGTATCGTCGGCCCGGTGGTGCCGGACGTGAACGTGTTCAACATGCCGTTCATCTTCCGCGACCATCAACACATGCGTAACGTCATCGATGGCCCGGTGGGCGACGAGATCCTCGACAAAATCACCAACTCCGAATTCGGCCTCGTGGCCCTGGCCTGGATGGACGGCGGCACGCGCAACATCTACACCAAGAAACCGGTACGCAAGCTCGAGGACCTCAAGGGCATGAAGATCCGTGTCCAGGGCAACCCGATGTTCATCGACATGATGAACGCCATGGGCGGTAACGGTATCGCCATGGACACCGGGGAAATCTTCAGCGCCTTGCAGACCGGCGTGATCGACGGCGCGGAGAACAACCCGCCGACCCTGCTCGAACACAACCACTTCCAGAATGCCAAGTTCTACAGCCTGACCGGTCACCTGATCCTGCCAGAGCCGATTGTGATGTCGAAAATCACCTGGGAAAAACTCACCCCCGATCAACAGGCGCTGGTCAAGACCGCCGCCAAGGCTGCCCAGGCTGAAGAACGCGTGCTGTGGGACAACAAGTCCGCTGCCAGCGAAGAAAAACTCAAGGCCGCTGGCGTCGAGTTCATTCAGGTCGACAAGAAACCCTTCTACGACGCCACCGCACCGGTCCGGGAAAAGTACGGCGCGAAGTACGCCGACCTGATCAAGAAAATCGAAGCCGTTCAGTAACGCCTCCCGCTCCGTCCTCACTGACCAGGCCCGGTGCTCCTGATGACTCAGGCGCGCCCGGTTACGGTGGAACCCGATGAAGAATCTACTGCTGCGTATCAACGACAAGATCTACATGACGTGCATCTGGGTCGCCGGTCTTTCCGTCCTGGCGATTTCCCTGATGATTCCCTGGGGCGTGTTCGCCCGCTACGTGCTGGGCACCGGCTCGAGCTGGCCGGAGCCGACGGCGATCCTGCTGATGATGGTGTTCACCTTCATCGGTGCCGCCGCCAGTTACCGCGCCGGCGCGCACATGGCCGTGGCCATGCTCACCGACCGCATGCCAGCACCGCTGAGATCGGCGGCGGCGATATTCTCGCAACTGCTCATGGCGTCGATCTGCATTTTCATGACTATCTGGGGCGCCAAGTTGTGCATGTCCACCTGGAACCAGTTCATGGCGGCCCTGCCCGATCTGCGGGTTGGCGTGACCTATCTGCCGATTCCCGTGGGCGGCTTGCTGACGCTGGTTTTCGTCGTGGAAAAACTCTTGCTCGGTGACCAGAGCAAACGGCGGGTCGTGCAGTTCGATCTGGTTGAAGAAAGTGAAGGTGGCGCTTAATGGACGCTCTGATTCTGCTGGGCAGTTTTATCGTATTGATCCTCATCGGCATGCCAGTCGCCTATGCGCTGGGCGCCGCCGCGCTGATCGGTGCATGGTGGATCGACATCCCGTTCCAGGCGGTGATGATCCAGGTCGCGTCGGGGGTGAACAAATTCTCGCTGCTGGCCATTCCGTTCTTCGTCCTGGCCGGTGCGATCATGGCCGAGGGCGGCATGTCCCGGCGTTTGGTGGCGTGTGCCGGGGTGCTGGTGGGATTTGTGCGCGGTGGTCTGTCGCTGGTCAACATTGTTGCCTCGACCTTCTTCGGCGCGATCTCCGGTTCCTCGGTGGCCGACACCGCGTCGGTGGGTTCGGTGCTGATTCCGGAAATGGAACGCAAGGGCTATCCACGGGATTTCTCCACCGCGGTGACCGTCAGCGGCTCGGTGCAAGCCCTGCTCACGCCACCCAGCCATAACTCCGTGCTCTACTCCCTGGCGGCCGGTGGTACGGTTTCGATTGCCTCGCTGTTCATGGCGGGCGTCGTGCCGGGGTTGCTGATGAGCGCCTGCCTGATGGTGCTGTGCCTGATCTTCGCGAAAAAACGCGACTACCCCAAGGGTGAAGTCATCCCGATGCGCCAGGCGTTGAAAATCGTCGGCGAAGCCCTCTGGGGCCTGATGGCGATGGTGATCATCCTCGGCGGCATCCTCTCGGGGATTTTCACCGCCACGGAATCGGCGGCCATCGCTGTGTTGTGGTCGTTCTTCGTGACCATGTTCATCTACCGCGACTACAAGTGGCGTGAACTGCCGAAACTGATGCACCGCACGGTTCGCACCATTTCCATCGTGATGATCCTGATCGGCTTCGCCGCCAGCTTCGGCTACATCATGACCCTGATGCAGATTCCGGCGAAGATCACCACGCTGTTCCTGACCCTGTCGGACAACCGCTACGTGATCCTGATGTGCATCAACGTCATGCTGCTGTTGCTTGGCACCGTGATGGACATGGCGCCGCTGATTCTGATCCTCACGCCGATCCTGATGCCGGTGATTCTCGGCATCGGCGTCGACCCGGTGCAGTTCGGCATGATCATGCTGGTCAACCTCGGCATCGGCCTGATAACGCCACCGGTGGGCGCGGTGCTGTTCGTCGGTTCGGCGGTGGGCAAGGTCAGTATCGAAAGCACGGTGAAGGCGCTGCTGCCGTTCTACGCGGTGCTGTTTCTGGTGTTGATGCTGGTGACCTACATTCCGGCGATTTCGCTGTGGTTGCCGCATCTGGTGTTGTAATCCGCTGAACGACCGCAGCCTGCGCCCGTGCCTGCAGGAGCACACGGGCGCAGGCTGCGATGGTTCGGCTGCGCGACCTCAGGCGCGCAGCAGCATGTAAGCCGCGACCACCAGGCAGACACTGGCAAACCCCACCTGCAAGGCCCGCGCCGGCACCCGCGCGCAGAGCCTGCGACCGAGGATCATGCCGACGATGCTGGCGCCGATGAACGCCGCGCCAACACCGTCGATGCGCACCCCGGCATGAAACGCGCCGATCACGCCAATCGCCGAAATCAGGCTGATCACCATCAATGACGTGGCGACGATGCCGCGCATCTGCACATCGGTCAGTTGCTTGAACGCCGGCACGATCAGGAAACCACCGCCAACGCCGAGCAACCCCGAAACCACACCGGTCACCGCGCCCAACGCCGCAAGGGTCGCGGTGCATTTGGCGGTCCAGTCGAAACGCCCGGTCTGCTCGTTGAGCATGCAGTTTTTCTGCCCCCAACTCGCGTGGCCGTGATCGCTCGGCCCTTCCTGCTGACGTTCGCGGCGCAACATGCGCCAGGCCACCATGACCATCAGCAGACTGAAGAGGATCATCAGGATCTGCTCCGGCAACTGGTGCGCGAAATAGATGCCCAGCGGCGAAAACACCGCGCCGAGCCCCGCGATCAGCAGCGCCGCGCGGTAGCGCACCAGACCATGGCGCAAACCGTCGATCGCCCCGACTGCCGCCGCACTGCCGACCGCGAACAGCGCCACGGGCGCCGCTTGCGTCATGCTCCAGCCCAGGCCGAGAACCAGCGCCGGCACCGCCAGAATGCCACCGCCAGCCCCGGTCAAGCCGAGGACCAGGCCCATCACCACGCCAAACAGACTCGCCAGCAACATGGGATGCCCTCAGTCGACCTTCGACAAACCGGTCAGCCACTCGCGGCCCTTGAGCATGCCGTGCCAGTAGAACCACGGCAGCAGCGTCGCCTTCAGCCACCACGCGGAGCGCCGCGGCACGGTCGGGTCGAGGGCAAAGGTCGGCAGCAACTTCCCGCCGTAGCCGAACTCGGCGAGGATCACCTTGCCCTTCTCCACCGTCAGCGGGCACGAGCCGTAACCGTCGTACTTCAGTGGCAGCGGTCGTTGCTTGCGCAGGGCCAGCAGATTTTCCGCGACCACCACGACCTGCTTGCGCACCGCCGCAGCCGTTTTCGCGTTAGTCGTGCCGCAGATGTCACCGAGGCCGAACACCTCGGGGTAACGCGGATGTTGCAGGCTGTGCGGGTTGACTTCGCACCAGCCAGCAGCGTCGGCCAGCGCACTGTGCGCGATGAAATCCGGTGAGACCTGCGGCGGCACCACATGCAGCAGATCGAAGGTTTTCGCCTGTGTGGTGACGTTGCCGGCAGCATCCTTGATCTCGAACCAGGCGGTTTTCGCCGGGCCGTCGACCTTGACCAGGTTGGCGTTGAAGGCCAGTTGCGCGTTGTACTTTTCGATGTACTTCATCAGTGGCGCAACGAACGTCGCAACGCCGAACAGCGCCGCGCCGGCCAGGTTGAATTCCACCGCTACCTTGTTCAGCACACCGGTCCTGCGCCAGTGATCGCACGACAGGTACAACGCCTTCTGCGGCGCGCCGGCACATTTGATCGGCATCGCCGGCTGAGTGAACAGCGCCTTGCCGCCGCGCAGTTTCTGCACCTGATCCCAGGTGTATTGCGAATGCTGATAGCTGTAGTTGGAGGTCACGCCGTGCTGGCCGAGGCTTTCCTGCAGGCCTTCGATCTTCTCCCAGGCCAGACGCAGGCCGGGGCAGACGATCAGGTTCCGGTAGGAGACGGTGCGTTGATCGTTGAGGGTCAACTGGCGCTTGTCCGGGTCGACAGCGGTCACCGCCGCCTGAATCCAGGTGGCCTGACGCGGCATCACCTTGCTCATCGGCCGGGCAGTGTCCCTGGCGTCGTAGGCGCCACCGCCGACCAGCGTCCACGCCGGTTGGTAATAGTGCTGAGCGCTCGGCTCGATCACGGTGATCTGCGCAGTCGGATCACGCTTGAGCAGACTGGCGACGAAACCGATGCCGGCGGTGCCGCCGCCGATGACCACGATGTCCGCACTGATGGATGGGCCCCAGTGTTGATCGTTCATTGCTTGTTCCTTATGGCTGCACGCAAGGATTTTTTCGAATCAAACCACTCACCCTGTGGGAGCTGGCTTGCCAGCGAAAGGGACTTGTCAGCCGCTATTGATGGCGACTGACACTCCGCCATCGCTGGCAAGCCAGCTCCCCCAGGGTTTGTATTGTGGTGGCTGACATTTATTGATGGCCGAGACTTTTCAGCACCGCCCCGCAATACAGCCCGGACAGGGTCTTCATCACCTGAATCACTTCAGGACTGGCCAGACCGTAGAAGATGTACTTGCCTTCACGTCGGGTCGCTACCAGGCCTTCATCGCGCAGGATGCCCAATTGCTGGGACAGGGTTGGCTGGCGCACGCCGGTCATTTTTTCCAGTTCGCCGACATTGCGCTCGCCCTGGGTCAGCTGGCACAGGATCAACAGGCGATCCTCATTGGCCAGCGCCTTGAGCAGCGCGCAGGCCTTGGAGGCGGACGCCCGCAACTGGGCAACTTCACATTCGGTCAGACTGGATTGCATTTGCACGATGCCTTCAACGTCACTTAAGCTGCGAACATTATGTTTTTAGATAAAGTGTTGCAACCCATTTCCCTCGCTCAGGTTGGTGTCCATGCCCGCGCAGATTGAAGCTTTCCTCGACCCCGCCTCCTCGACCTACAGCTATGTGGTCTACGAAGCCGATGGCGGGCAGTGTGCAATCGTCGATCCGGTACTCGATTACGACGGCGCTGCCGGTCGCACCGGCACCGTGCAGGCCGACAAAATCGTCACCTTCGTCCGTGAACACCGCTTGCAGGTGCAGTGGCTGCTGGAAACCCATGCCCACGCCGATCACCTGTCTGCCGCGCCGTACCTGCGCCGCGAACTGGGCGGCAAAATTGCGATCGGCCAGTCGATCAGCAAAGTGCAGAACGTGTTCAAGGCGCTGTTCAACCTGGAGCCGGAATTCTGCGTCGACGGCTCGCAGTTCGATCACCTGTTCGCGCCGAACGAGTCGTTCAAGATCGGCAACCTCAAGGCCACCGCCTTGCACGTGCCCGGCCACACCCCGGCGGACATGGCTTACCTGATCGACGGCGAACAGATTCTGGTCGGCGACACGCTGTTCATGCCCGACGTCGGCACCGCCCGCTGCGACTTCCCCGGCGGCGACGCGCATCAGCTGTTCAACTCGATCCACAAACTGCTGGCCTTCCCTGCCAGCGTGAAGCTCTACGTCTGCCACGACTACCCGCCGGAAGGCCGCGAGTCGCAGTGCCAAACCACCGTCGGCGAGCAGCGCAAAAGCAATATTCATGTGCATGACGGGATTGATGAGGCCGCGTTCGTCGAGATGCGCACAAAGCGTGATGCCGGGCTGGGCATGCCGACGCTGTTGCTGCCGGCGATTCAGGTGAATGTGCGGGCGGGGAATTTTCCCGCGGCCGAAGACAACGGCGTCGTGTATCTGAAGGTGCCGATCAACCAGCTTTAACTGCCCAGCGTCAAACCATTCGCCGGCAACGGCAGCGCCGTCTTGTAGCGCACCTGCTTCAAGGCAAAACTGGAGCGAATGTTCGCCACCCCCGGCACCTTGGTCAGAAAGTCCATCATGAAGCGCTCCAGCGACTGAATGGTCGGCACCAGAACGCGGATCAGGTAATCCGGGTCGCCGGCCATCAGGTAGCACTCCATGACCTCCGGGCGGTCGGAAATCGCCTCTTCGAAATGCTGCAACGCTTCCTCGACCTGCTTTTCCAGGCTGACGTGAATGAACACGTTGACATGCAGCCCCAGCAGGTCGGCGTCGAGCAGCGTCACCTGCTCGCGAATCAGCCCCAGTTCCTCCATGGCCTTGACCCGGTTGAAACACGGCGTCGGCGACAGATTCACCGAGCGCGCGAGGTCGGCGTTGGTGATGCGCGCGTTCTCCTGAAGGCTGTTGAGAATGCCGATATCGGTACGGTCCAGTTTGCGCATGAGACAAAACCACCTGTTTTTTATGTTTATGCAGAATTTCTATCTGCAAATGGTCGCCAGCGCAACGAAACAGAGAGAAATATTCTTCTGCCCCGGGCCTATGATTGTTGTAGGACAAGATTTCTTTTATCGAAGAATGACTGCCAGCTCACTACAAGAAATTCACAAGATCGAGCGTAGAAGCCATGACCCAAGCGTATGAACCGCTGCGTCTGCACGTCCCCGAACCCTCGGGCCGCCCAGGCTGCAAAACCGACTTCTCCTACCTGCATCTGACCGATGCCGGTACGGTGCGCAAACCTTCCATCGATGTTGAACCGGCGGACACCGCCGACCTCGCCCGTGGCCTGATCCGCGTGCTCGACGACCAGGGCAACGCCCTCGGCCCGTGGGCGGAAAACGTGCCGGTCGAGATTCTCCGCAAGGGCATGCGCGCCATGCTCAAGACGCGGATCTACGACAACCGCATGGTGGTCGCCCAGCGGCAGAAAAAAATGTCGTTCTACATGCAGAGCCTCGGCGAAGAAGCCATCGGCAGCGCCCAGGCCCTGGCGCTGAACATCGATGACATGTGCTTCCCGACCTATCGCCAGCAAAGCATCCTGATGGCCCGCGACGTACCGCTGGTCGACCTGATCTGCCAGTTGCTGTCCAACGAGCGCGATCCGCTCAAGGGTCGTCAGCTGCCAATCATGTACTCGGTCAAGGACGCCGGTTTCTTCACCATCTCCGGCAACCTCGCCACCCAGTTCATCCAGGGTGTGGGCTGGGGCATGGCCTCGGCGATCAAGGGCGACACGAAAATCGCTTCGGCCTGGATCGGCGACGGCGCTACCGCCGAATCCGACTTCCACACCGCCCTCACCTTCGCCCACGTCTACCGCGCGCCGGTGATCCTCAACGTGGTCAATAACCAGTGGGCAATCTCGACCTTCCAGGCCATCGCCGGCGGTGAAGCCACCACCTTCGCCGGACGCGGCGTCGGCTGCGGCATCGCCTCGCTGCGCGTCGACGGCAACGATTTCTACGCGGTCTATGCCGCCTCCGCCTGGGCTGCCGAGCGCGCCCGCCGTGGCCTCGGTCCGACCATGATCGAGTGGGTCACCTACCGCGCCGGTCCGCACTCGACCTCCGACGATCCCTCCAAATACCGTCCTGCCGACGACTGGAGCCACTTCCCGCTGGGCGATCCGATTGCCCGCCTCAAGCAGCACCTGATCAAGGTCGGCCACTGGTCGGAAGAGGAACACGCCGCGGTCAGCGCCGAGCTCGAAGCCGAAGTGATCGCCGCGCAGAAACAGGCCGAACAGTACGGCACCCTCGCCGGCGGGCAGATTCCGAGCGCCGCGACCATGTTCGAAGACGTCTACAAAGAGATGCCGGAGCACTTGAAGCGCCAGCGTCAGCAGTTGGGGATCTGACATGAACGATCACAACAACAATATTCAGTTGGAAACCGCCATGACCACGACCACCATGACCATGATCCAGGCCCTGCGCTCGGCCATGGATGTGATGCTTGAGCGTGACGACAATGTGGTGGTATTCGGTCAGGACGTCGGCTACTTCGGCGGCGTGTTCCGTTGCACCGAAGGCCTGCAGACCAAGTACGGCACCTCGCGGGTGTTCGACGCGCCGATCTCCGAGAGCGGCATCGTCGGCGTCGCCGTCGGCATGGGCGCCTACGGTTTGCGTCCGGTGGCCGAGATCCAGTTCGCCGACTATGTCTACCCGGCGTCCGACCAGATCATTTCCGAAGCGGCGCGCCTGCGTTATCGCTCGGCCGGCGAATTCACCGCACCGATGACCCTGCGCATGCCTTGCGGCGGCGGCATCTACGGCGGCCAGACCCACAGCCAGAGCATCGAGGCGATGTTCACCCAGGTCTGCGGCCTGCGCACGGTGATGCCATCCAACCCGTACGACGCCAAGGGCCTGCTGATCGCTTCCATCGAAAACGATGACCCGGTGATCTTCCTCGAGCCCAAACGCCTGTACAACGGCCCGTTCGACGGCCATCACGACCGCCCGGTAACCCCGTGGTCGAAACACCCGGCCGCGCAAGTGCCGGACGGTTACTACACCGTGCCGCTGGACGTTGCCGCGATTACCCGGCCGGGCAAGGACGTCACCGTGCTGACCTACGGCACCACCGTGTACGTGTCGCAAGTCGCCGCTGAAGAAAGCGGCGTCGACGCCGAAGTCATCGACCTGCGCAGCCTGTGGCCGCTGGACCTGGACACCATCGTCAAATCGGTGAAGAAGACCGGCCGTTGCGTGGTGGTGCACGAAGCCACCCGCACCTGCGGTTTCGGCGCCGAACTGGTGTCGCTGGTGCAGGAGCACTGCTTCCATCACCTGGAAGCGCCGATCGAACGCGTCACCGGTTGGGACACGCCCTACCCGCACGCGCAGGAGTGGGCGTATTTCCCTGGGCCGTCCCGAGTGGGCGCGGCGTTGAAACGGGTCATGGAGGTCTGAATGGGCACGCACGTTATCAAGATGCCGGACATCGGCGAAGGCATCGCAGAAGTCGAACTGTCGCAGTGGCACGTCAAGGTCGGTGACCTGGTCGTCGAAGACCAGGTGCTGGCCGATGTCATGACCGACAAGGCCATGGTCGATATTCCGTCGCCGGTCCACGGCAAGGTCATCGCCCTTGGCGGTCAGCCGGGTGAAGTGATGGCGGTCGGCAGTGTGCTGATCAGCATTGAAGTCGAAGGCGCCGGCAATCTGAAAGAGTCCGCCGCGCCAGCGCCTGTGGCTGCGAAAGAGCCGCCTGCTGCAGCGCAAGTTGAAGTCGCAGTCGAGAGCAAGCCTGCCGCCGCGGCTGCTCCGCGTCCGGCAGCGGTGTGCCAGGGCCCGATGGTTGCCCGCGAGGCCGATGAGCGTCCACTCGCCTCGCCTGCCGTGCGCAAGCACGCGTTGGACCTGGGCATTCAACTGCGTCTGGTGCGTGGCAGCGGCCCGGCCGGGCGCATCCTGCACGACGACCTCGAGGCCTATCTGGCGCAGGGTCAGTCCAACGCTTCGGCGCCGGCAGCTGCGGCGTACGCCCAGCGCAACGACGAAGAACA
Source organism: Pseudomonas sp. efr-133-TYG-5 (assembly GCF_030209175.1). Classification (GTDB taxonomy): domain Bacteria; phylum Pseudomonadota; class Gammaproteobacteria; order Pseudomonadales; family Pseudomonadaceae; genus Aquipseudomonas. The sequence continues at coordinate 1,068,742 of NZ_JARVSM010000001.1, forward strand.
GATTCCAGTGATCGGCATGCGCCGCAAGATCGCCCAGCGCATGCAGGATGCCACGCAGCGCGCCGCACACTTCAGCTACGTCGAGGAAATCGACGTCACCGCCATTGAAGAGCTGCGCGCCCACCTCAACGAAAAACATGGCGCCAGCCGTGGCAAGTTGACCCTGTTGCCGTTCCTCGTGCGCGCATTGGTCGTGGCCCTGCGCGACTTCCCGCAGATGAACGCCCGCTACGACGACGAAGCGCAGGTCATCACCCGCCTCGGCGCGGTGCATGTCGGTGTCGCCACGCAGAGCGACGTCGGCCTGATGGTGCCGGTGGTGCGTCACGCCGAGGCGCGCAGCCTGTGGGACAGCGCCGCGGAAATCTCCCGCCTGGCCAATGCCGCACGCAATGGCAAGGCCAGCCGCGATGAACTGTCCGGCTCGACCATCACCCTGACAAGCCTCGGCGCGTTGGGCGGCATCGTCAGTACGCCGGTGCTGAACCTGCCGGAAGTAGCGATTGTCGGCGTGAACAAAATCGTCGAGCGGCCGATGGTGGTCAAAGGCCAGGTGGTGATCCGCAAGATGATGAACTTGTCCAGTTCCTTCGATCACCGCGTGGTCGACGGCATGGACGCGGCACTCTTCATCCAGGCCATTCGCGGCCTGCTCGAACAACCCGCGACCCTGTTTGTGGAGTGATGCCATGCAAACCTTGAACACCACGCTGCTGATCATCGGCGGCGGTCCCGGCGGTTACGTCACGGCGATTCGCGCCGGGCAACTGGGCATTTCGACGATTCTGGTCGAAGGCCAGTCGCTGGGCGGCACCTGCCTGAACATCGGCTGCATTCCGTCGAAAGCGCTGATCCACGTGGCGGAGCAGTTCCACCAGACGCAGCATCACAACCAGCATTCGGCGCTGGGCATCAGCGTTGCCGCGCCGACCCTGGACATCAATAAAAGCGTCGAGTGGAAGGATGGCATCGTCGATCGCCTGACCACTGGCGTTGCCGCGCTGCTGAAAAAGCACAAGGTTCAGGTCATCCACGGCTGGGCCAAGGTTGTCGACGGCAAGACCGTTGACGTCGGCGACACCCGTATCCACTGCGAGCATCTGGTGCTGGCGACCGGTTCGACCAGTGTCAACCTGCCGATCCTGCCGATCGGCGGGCCGATCATCTCCTCCACCGAAGCGCTGGCGCCGAAATCCGTGCCTAAGCGCCTGGTGGTGGTGGGCGGCGGCTACATCGGCCTGGAGCTGGGCATTGCCTATCGCAAGCTGGGTGCCGAAGTCAGCGTGGTCGAGGCGCAGGAGCGTATTCTCCCGGCCTACGACGCCGAGCTGACGCAACCGGTGCACGAAGCGCTGAAGCAACTGGGCGTGAAGCTCTATCTCAAGCACAGCGTGCTGGGTTTCGACGGCACCCTGCAGGTGCGCGATCCGAACGGCGACACGCTGAGCCTGGAAACCGATCAGGTGCTGGTGGCCGTCGGGCGCAAACCGAACACCCAGGGCTGGAACCTCGAAGCGCTGAACCTGGACATGAACGGCTCGGCGATCAAGATCGACAGCCGCTGCCAGACCAGCATGCGCAACGTCTATGCCATCGGCGATCTGAGCGGCGAGCCCATGCTGGCGCACCGCGCCATGGCTCAGGGCGAGATGGTCGCCGAGCTGATCAGCGGCAAACACCGCGAATTCAACCCGACCGCCATCGCCGCCGTGTGCTTCACCGACCCGGAACTGGTGGTGGTCGGCAGGACGCCGGACGAAGCCAAGGCTGCCGGGCTGGACTGCATCGTTTCCAGCTTCCCGTTCGCCGCCAACGGCCGGGCAATGACCCTGGAGTCAAAAAGCGGTTTCGTGCGGGTGGTCGCGCGTCGCGACAATCATCTGATTGTCGGCTGGCAGGCGGTCGGTGTCGGGGTGTCGGAATTGTCCACCGCGTTCGCGCAGAGCCTGGAAATGGGCGCGCGGCTGGAAGACATCGGCGGCACCATCCATGCCCATCCGACCTTGGGTGAAGCGGTGCAGGAAGCGGCATTGCGTGCTCTGGGGCATGCGTTGCACCTGTAACGCCCAGCTTTTGTGGTGAGGGAGATTGCTCCCGCAGGGCTGCGAAGCGGCCCCAAACCCTGCCACTGCGGTACACCTGATGCACCGCGATGGCCGGTTTTACCAGTGCTGCACTGGAGCGGGAGCAAGCTCCCTCGCCACAAAAGAGCAGAAAGATAGAGGAATGATGGGAATTTAATAAGCAAGCTACGATTTTTGCCAATCCCCCCATCGTCCGGGCTGCGAAACCGCTCAAGAATGAAGTATTGTTGTGCCCATCCAAAAAACGTCAGAAGCCTTGAACCGTTTCGACGGTTGTTCAGTGATAGAGGGTGTCATGGGTAACGAAAGCATCAACTGGGACAAGCTGGGTTTTGATTACATCAAGACCGACAAACGCTATCTGTCGTACTTTCACAATGGCGAGTGGGACAAAGGCACCCTGACCGAAGACAACGTGCTGCACATCAGCGAAGGCTCGACGGCCCTTCACTATGGCCAGCAGTGCTTCGAAGGCCTCAAGGCCTATCGTTGCAAGGACGGCTCGATCAACCTGTTCCGCCCGGACCAGAACGCCGCACGCATGCAGCGCAGCTGCGCCCGTCTGCTGATGCCGCATGTCTCGACCGAGCAGTTCATCGAAGCGTGCAAGCAAGTGGTTCGCGCCAACGAGCGCTTCATCCCGCCTTACGGCACCGGCGGCGCGCTGTACCTGCGCCCGTTCGTGATCGGCGTGGGTGACAACATCGGCGTGCGTACCGCGCCGGAGTTCATCTTCTCGGTGTTTGCGATTCCGGTCGGCGCCTACTTCAAGGGCGGCCTGACCCCGCACAACTTCCAGATTTCCACCTTCGACCGCGCCGCGCCTCAAGGCACCGGTGCGGCCAAGGTCGGTGGCAACTACGCTGCCAGCCTGATGCCGGGCTCCCAGGCCAAGAAGGCGCACTTCGCCGACGCCATCTACCTGGATCCGCTGACCCACAAGAAAATCGAGGAAGTCGGCTCGGCCAACTTCTTCGGGATCACCCACGACAACAAGTTCGTCACCCCGAACTCGCCGTCGGTGCTGCCAGGCATCACCCGCCTGTCGCTGATCGAACTGGCCAAGACCCGCCTGGGCCTGGAAGTAGTCGAAGGCGACGTGTTCATCGACAAGCTGTCGGACTTCAAGGAAGCCGGCGCCTGCGGTACCGCAGCGGTGATCACCCCGATCGGTGGCATCAGCTACAACGACCACCTGCACGTGTTCCATAGCGAAACCGAAGTCGGCCCGGTCACCCAGAAGCTCTACAAGGAGCTGACCGGCGTGCAGACCGGCGACGTCGAAGCGCCAGCGGGCTGGATCGTCAAGGTTTGAACTGACGGCCGCTGATGCACAAAAGCCCGCCATCAAGTGATTGATGGCGGGCTTTGTGTTTCTTGAACCGCAGAATCCGAGGATCGCCGCCCGATAGCGCCTGCAGGAGAAACGCGGTGCCCCTTGTAGGAGCTGCCGCAGGTGGCGATATTCTTCGGATCTTCTACTTCAACGCAATACGCTTGCCGCCCCGTGCGGCAATCCCGCTGGCCTGGCCGTTCTGCTGCTTGCCCATCCGCGCCTGGGTAATCAGTCCGGGAATCAACTCGCCCTCCGGCAGGTTTTTCCAGAACCGCGTCGGCAAGTGCCCCTGCATGACCTTCTCGTTCAACCGCGCCGGATTGAAGATGTGACTGTAATAAGTCAACCACAATTCGCCATGCGGGTCGTCGACGTTCTGTGCCAGTTGTTGCCACTCAAGCGGACAGCGGCGTTGATGAAGCAACTGCTCGCCATCGTAATAAACCCCGTCGCGCGGGGTGGCGATCAGCCAGGAATGGCGACCCATGCGCCCGACAAAATGCTCGCTGGCACTGTGCAGAATGTCATGCGCCGGCTCATGCCAGGCCACATATTGCGGGCCGGGACTGCCCGCCGGTCGTTCGATGAAGCGCACGAACGCGTGCAAGTGATGGGCTTCGCGCTGCACCTGCTTGATCCGCCGCTGCAGCTCGCTGCCCAGCTGGTCGCCGGCCATCATTGCCGTGCGGTCACCGTGACTGACCCGCCACAGCACTTCGTACAACAGGCTCCAGCGCTGCTCGCCGCGATAGCGCGCGGCGCGTTCCAGGGTGTCGAGCAACGCCCGCGGGATCCGTGCCTGAAACGGCCCCTGCCCCTCTGGAACCGAATGCTCACTGGCAAACAGATCCCCGACACCTTCCGCCGCCCAGCTGACCAGACTTGGGTCGACCTCATGGCTGAGCAGCCATCGCGCCTGCTGGCGCCAGGTAGCGAACAGATCGTCGCAATCGAGGTTGATCATCCCCACAACCCCATCTGCTGCGGCAGCGGCCGGTCACGCAGTTGCTGATAGAGCATCTGGCTGGTGACTTCCGCCTGCTGCGGGTGATAGTCGCTGGTGATGAAAAACGGCTTGGCCTTGGCCAGCACACAGCGCATGCGGGCCAGGTCTTCGTAGCGAATGCGCCGCTGCCGGCGCAGTTCCACCAGCCGCTCGGTGGTACGCAGGCCGATGCCGGGAATGCGCGAGATCAACGCCGGTTCGGCGCGGTTCAGGTCCAGCGGAAACACCTCGCGATTCTGCAGCGCCCAGGCCAGCTTCGGGTCGATGTCCAGCGCCAGGTTGCCGGGGCCCTTGAGCAATTCCCCGGCGCTGTAGCCATAGCTGCGCAAGAGGAAATCGGCCTGATACAAACGGTGCTCGCGCATCAGCGGCGGCGCAGCCAGCGGTACGCTTTTCGGACTGTTGGGGATCGGGCTGAAGGCCGAGTAATACACCCGGCGCAGACGAAAATTGCCGTACAACGCCTGGGCGCCATGCAGGATGGTGCTGTCGTCGGTGTCGTCGGCGCCGACGATCATCTGCGTGCTCTGCCCGGCCGGGGCGAATTTCGGTGCACGCGGCTCGTTGAGTACGGTCTGCACGCCGGTGTAGATCGTGCCCATGGCCTGCTTGATCGAACCCAGCTGTTTTTCCGGGGCCAGGGTCTGCAGGCTGGCGTCCGTCGGCAGTTCGATGTTGACGCTCAGGCGGTCGGCATAACGGCCGGCCTCGGCGATCAGCGCCGGGTCGGCTTCGGGGATGGTCTTGAGGTGGATGTAGCCACGAAATTCGTGCTCCTCGCGCAGCAGCCGCGCCACACGATTGAGCTGTTCCATGGTGTAGTCCGCCGAGCGGATGATCCCCGAGCTGAGGAACAGGCCGCTGACGCAGTTGCGCCGGTAGAAGTCCAAGGTCAGCGCCACCACCTCTTCCGGCGTGAAGCGCGCGCGGGGCACATCGCTGGAACGGCGGTTGACGCAGTACTGGCAGTCGTAGAGGCAGAAGTTGGTCAGGAGGATTTTCAGCAGCGACACGCAGCGCCCGTCCGGCGTGTAGCTGTGGCAGATGCCCATGCCGTCGGTGGAGCCCAGGCCGCTCTTGCCCTCGGAGCTGCGCTTGGGCGCGCCGCTGCTGGCACAGGAGGCATCGTACTTGGCGGCGTCGGCGAGAATGCTGAGCTTGTCGATGATTTGCATGGCGTGGACTCGATACTGGTTATGCGTACAGTATCGAGTCTGGTGGCCTGGCACAAGGTGCAAAGCAGGTTCCAGCGATCAGCCGCTGCGCAGTTCGACGGTCAGGTGCGACAACTCATGCAGCGGTGCCAGGCGTTCGCGGATCGTCTGCGCGCTGACTCCGTCAGCCGCCACCACGCTGACAATCGCCGCCCGTGCCTGCGGGCCGACCTGCCACACGTGCAAGTCACTGATGCGCACGTCGCCGGGGGTTTCCAGGCGTGCGCGGATCTGCGCCGCCAGCGGTTCGTCGGTGGCGTCGAGCAGCACCGCGGCGCTGTCGCGCATCAGGTTGTAGGCCCATTTGCCGATGACCATCGCACCGACGATGCCCATCACCGGGTCCAGCCACACCCAGCCCAGGTAGCGCCCGGCGAGCAGCGCAGCAATGGCCAGCACCGAAGTCAGGGCATCGGCCAGCACATGCACATAGGCTGAACGCAGGTTGTTGTCGTGATGGTGATGAGCGTCGTGGCCATGCGCGTGGTCATGGTCATGATGATGGCCATGGTCGTGCCCGTGATGGCCCATCAGCAGAAAGGCGCTGAGCAGATTCACCGCCAGGCCGACCACGGCAATCACCGTCGCCTCGCCGAACGCCACGCTGGTGGGCTGCAACAGGCGCAGGATCGACTCGCCGGCAATCCCCAGCGACACCAGGCCGAGCACCATGGCCGAGGCAAATCCGGCGAGATCGCCGACCTTGCCGGTGCCGAAACTGTAGCGGCGATTGTTTGCATTGCGCCGGGCAAAACCATAGGCAGCCGCCGCGATGCCCAATGCGCCGGCGTGGGTGGCCATGTGAAAACCGTCGGCCAGCAATGCCATGGAGCCGGTGAGGTAACCGGCGGCAATCTCGCCGATCATCATCACGAACGTCAGCGCCACCACCCACAAGGTGCGCCGGGCGTTCTCGTCGTGGGAGGCGCCGAGAAACTGGTGATCGTGGCTGAAGTGGTCAGCCTTCGGTGTCAGGGTCATGGTGGCGCGCTCTACTTGGAATAACGACGGATGGCTTGCAGCAACTCTTCCACGCCCTGGGCGCGCGCTTCGTCGCTGAGCCCCGGACGGGCGACGTGTTCGCGGGCGTGGGCATCGATGAACTGGTCCATCAGGCCATTGACCGCTCCGCGAATCGCCGCGACCAGATGCAGCGTCTTGGCACACTCGGCATCGCCTTCGAGCGCCTTTTCCACGGCCTGCACCTGCCCGGCTATGCGCCGCACGCGGTTGAGCAGATCTTCCTTGTGTTCATGAATGTGCGACATACCTATACCCCCTACCCCTATATGCCGGACATAGTCGCTGATCGGGCCCGGTGGCACAAGTGGCGGCGCGGGTAAAAAGATCAGCGCAGATCAGGCAAGACGCAGCGCGGCCCACTGGCGCCTGCGATCCTGCCGGGTGCCATGAATAAAAAACCCGCTGCGTCCGGTCACGGAGGCAGCGGGTTTTGGCGATCCTGAGGACGCTTGCTTCAATCGTCGCGCGTCAGCACTTCCAGCAACTCGATCTCGAACACAAGGTTCGAGTGCGGCGGGATCTTGCCCATCGTCCGCTCGCCGTAACCCAGGTGCGCCGGCACGTGCAGTCTGCGCTTGCCGCCGACGCGCATGCCCATCAGGCCCTGGTCCCAGCCCTTGATGACACGGCCGCTGCCGATCACGCACTGGAACGGTTTGCCGCGACTCCAGGAAGAATCGAACTCGGTGCCGTCCTCCAGCCATCCGGTGTATTGGGTGGTGATCAGCGCGCCTTTGACGGCGGCTTTGCCGTCACCTGCTTGCAGGTCGATGATTTGCAGTTCGTCGGTCATGTTCTTAACTCGTTAACGTTGGCCCGGTCGGGGCGCGGGCGCAGGTTTTCGCAGAAACCGTCGCCAATGGCAATGCATGGAACGGAAACTCTCGCCGCTGCTCACATGTTTATCGACATCGCATTCAGCCAGGGAAGCTCAGATGACCGACTCACGACCGCTGCGCAGTTTCATTCCACCGTACATCCTCAATCGAATCATTGCCCATGGTTCCGAGCCGCAGCGCAGTGCGGCGATGCTCACCCTCAATCATGTGCGCAGCCTGTTGCCCAACCCCGGCCAACCCGTGCGCGGCCCGGCCCAGGCGCTCCTGCCGACGCGGGGCAAGCCCGGCCTGGCCCAGCGCAGCGTGTATGACGCGCAGAACAAGATGTTGCTGCCGGGGATGGCGGTGCGCCTTGAAGGCCAGGCGGCGTCGGGCGATCCGGCGGTCGACGAAGCCTATGACGCGCTGGGCGCCAGCTATGATTTCTTCTGGAAGGTGCTCGGGCGCGATTCCATCGACAATCAGGGTTTTGCCCTGATCGGCAGCGTGCATTATGGCCAGGGCTACGAAAATGCCTTCTGGAATGGCGCGCAGATGGTGTTCGGCGACGGTGACGGCGAGATTTTCCAGCGTTTCACCCGCTCGCTGGATGTGATCGCTCACGAACTGGCTCACGGCGTGACCGAGAGCGAAGCCGGGCTGATCTATTCCAACCAGTCCGGCGCGCTGAATGAATCGCTGTCGGATGTGTTCGGCGTACTGACCAAGCAGTATGCCCTCAGCCACACGGTCGAGCAGGCCGACTGGCTGATTGGCGCCGACCTGCTCACACCGAAGATCAAGGGCAAGGGCCTGCGCTCGATGTCGCATCCGGGCACCGCGTACGACGATCCGTTGCTGGGCAAGGATCCGCAGCCCGAGCACATGCGCAAGTTCGTCATCACCACGGAAGACAATGGCGGCGTGCACATCAATTCCGGGATTCCCAACCGCGCGTTCTATCTGGCGGCCCGGGCCCTGGGCGGATTTGCCTGGGAAAAGGCCGGGCGCATCTGGTACGACACGCTGTGCGACAAGCGCCTGAGCGCGGATGCAACGTTCGACGCTTTTGCCCGGTTGACCGTCGACCACGCGGGCAAACGCTTCGGCGCTAGAGAAGTCAGCGCGGTGCAGCAGGGCTGGGCCCAGGTCGGTATCGAATTATCCGTGGAGGTTGTATGAAAAATCTGCCCGATCTGGGCGACGATTCCGTGGTGCGCGTGTCCCGTCAGGGTGGCGTGGCGGCGATTCACAGCCTCAGTCGCCCGCGGGAAATTGAATTTGCCCAATGCGATATCAGCCAGCGTACGCGCATCTGTTCGGTACTGGAGGGCTGCCTGCCGCTCGACAGTGGCGAATCCGGGCGGGGCGATCAGCGCTTCTATCAGATCGAGATGCGCTACAAGTCGGGCGAAATGGTGCTGAAAGTGCCGGAAGATCAGGCACCCGGTGATCTGGTGCATCTTTGGGACAAGGGCCAATTGCCGTGAACGTTGCCATTGCACCAAGGCCGATTGCCAATACTCGATTTTCAAAGGTAGGGATGCGGCACTGGCAGTCGGGGGGCAGGTCGCTGGCTGCATCGGCCATTGCTCACGCGGTGCGCGTTTTATCGCAATGGCGCTCGGATGCAGGCAGCCGTCCATGGCCAGTGGTCGCGTGAGCGTTAGCGCTCCACAGGTTTGATGTCGACGATCGTACCGTTGGTAATCATCACCATCACGTACTTGTCATTGATCTGTACCCATTGCGACTGCGGCTCGGGTTGCTTGAGACCCTTCTGCTTCCAGTTGCTGATGGCTTTTTCGCTACGCTGGTAAATGTCCGGGGCGCGGTCGTTGACTTTCAGGTCACGGTTGCCGGTCGGCGACTGGGCGACGGGCTCGCTCGAGGTTTCGGCCGCTTGAACGATCGGGGTGATCCCGGCGATGCCGGCGACGAGGGCCAGGCTGGCGATTAGGGTCTTGTTGTTCATCGGTGAACCTCCATAGATTTGCGTTACCTGAACTCCGACTGCGCCGCGCCGGAATCATTCCTTGCCGTTGGCGGATTTGTCCCAGGCCAGTGCAGTGATCGCCAACCACGCTGGCCGCTGCATTTGCGCTAAGATGCCGCGCAAAATTCCACCGAGTGAAAGGACATCACCGTGAGCACCTACCTTGTCGTCAATCTGCTCCTGCTTGGACTCGGCGCCCTCTACGCCACGTACCTGTTCAATGCGCTGGTCGCACGCCGCAACGAAGTCCGCAATGCCTTTGCCCAGTTGGAAGTCCAGCTCAAGCGCCGCTATGACCTGATTCCCAATCTGGTGGCGATTGCCAAGGGCTACCTGGCGCACGAACGGGAAACCCTGGAAGCGGTGGTCGCCGCGCGCAATGCCGCCGTGGCCGGTCTCGCAGCGGCGCAGGCGCAGCCGGGCAATGCGCAACACATTGCGCAACTGGGTGTCGCCGACAGTGCCCTGAGCAGCGCGATGGGACGCCTGAACCTGACATTGGAAGCCTATCCGCAACTCACCTCTTCGCAGAACATGCTGCAACTGAGCGAGGAATTGAGCAGCACCGAAAACCGCGTGAGTTTCGCCCGCCAGGCCTTCAATGACGCGGTCATGGCCTACAACACGCTCAAGCAAAGTTTCCCGGCCGTGCTGCTGGCCGCCAGTTTCGGCCATCGCGAGGATGCCGCGCCGCTGAAATTCGCCGACACCCTGGCCATCAAGACCGCCCCCAAGGTGTCTTTCTAATCCGCAAGCCCAAGGAAGGCTCGATGAACTTTTTTCAACAACAGCGCCAGGCCAAGCGCCTCACGGTGCTGCTCGTCATCCTGATGTTTCTGGCGGTGCTGAGTCTGATTCTGATGACTTGCATGCTGCTCACCGTGCCGGTGTCGGACGGCGACGGCAATATCGTCATGGATCTGGAATTGAGTGCGCAGATGTTCATCGCCGTATCGGTGGTGGTGACAACTACGGTGCTGCTCGGTGGCCTGGTCAAATACGCCGAACTGCGCGGCGGCGGCAAAGTGATTGCGCGCCGTCTGGGCGGGCGGCTGATCAACCACAGCGCGCAGACGCTGGAAGAGCGCCGCCTGGTCAATGTCGCGGAAGAAATGGCCCTGGCGTCCGGCATCGCCGTGCCTTCGCTGTACCTGCTGCCGGATCTGGGCATCAATGCGTTCGCCGCGGGCTTCACCCCGCAGGACGCCGTCATCGGTGTCACCCAAGGGGCGATCACCCTGCTCTCGCGCGACGAACTGCAAGGCGTCATCGCCCACGAATTCAGCCACATCTATAACGGTGACATGCGCCTGAACACGGGCCTGGTCGCCGTGGTGCACGGCATCCTCGTGCTCGGCCTCGCGGGCAGCTTTATTCTGCGCGGCATGGAGGATGTCCGCCGCACCCCGGTCGATCGCTCGCGACCCGCGATCCTCGCGGTGATGGCGGGTACGATCCTGTGCATCGTCGGTTACTCGGGGACGTTTTTCGGCAACCTGATCAAGGCAGCGGTCAGCCGCCAGCGCGAGTTCCTCGCCGATGCGACCGCGGTGCAATACACCCGCGACCCGCAGAGCATCGCCGGCGCGCTGAAAAAGATCGGTGGCTACGAATTGGGCTCGAGCCTCAAGGCTGCCCGCGCCGCCGAGTTCAGCCACCTGTATTTCGGTTCCGGCAGTTCCAGCTATGACCTGATGGCCACGCACCCGGACTTGAGTGAGCGCATCCGCAGAATCGACGCCAGCTGGGACGGCACCTTCGTCAAAATTGCCGCACCGCCCCAGGATTCCATGGTGGCCAGACCCGTGCTGCCGGTGGCCGATGCCTTCAGCGGCGTCCCCGAAGCAGCGACGGCCGTGCTGTATGACTTGAATGCGCTGCAGGGTGCCGTGGCGTCCATCGGCGCGCCCCACCCCGAACATCTGGCCGAAGCCCGGCGCATGCTCGAGGCGATTCCGCAAAAACTCAAGCTCGCCGCGCGCAGCACCGACAGCGCCCAGGCGCTGGTGTACGGGCTGTTGCTGTCGCGCTACGACTCGCTGTTGACACAGCAACTGGCGCTACTGGAAAGCCTCGTCGATCGCACCCTGTTCAATACCCTGCAGGCCATGCGTGAACCTCTGGCGGCGCTGAACCCCGGTCTGCGCCTGCCGCTGCTGGACCTGGCCATCCCCAGCCTGAAGCGCCTGGGCAAAAAACCGTTTGCCGCGTTGAAGCGCAACATGCAACAGCTGATCGACGCCGATAACGAAACCGAATTGCTCGAATGGACTCTGCTGCGCATCGTCGAACGCAATGTCGAGGGCGCGCCGCCGGTGCAGTTCAAGTTCGGCCTGTTCCAGTGCGCCGAGGAACTGCTGGTGCTGTTGAACGCCCTGACCCGCGCCGGGCAGAACCAGGCGCAAGCCGCCGTGCAGGCCCTGCAGTACGCCTGGAAAGATCTGCCGTTCGAGCAACCGCAGGAGCTGCGCCCGGAGCTGGAGGATCTGCCAGGACTGGAAGCCGCGATCAAACGCCTGCGTCACCTGATGCCGGAAGAACGTCCCGCCATGCTCGCGGCAATGACCCGCTGCGTGTTGCACGACGGGGTGATCACCGTCGCCGAAGCCGAGCTGTTCCGCGCCCTCGCGGACTTGCTCGACTGCCCCGTGCCGCCGCTGCTGGCGACCCCTCGACCGAGTGACGAACCGGCACCAGCCGCATCGACAGCGGCAACGCTCAACGCCGTCTGAAGACCTTCTGGCAACACACGCAGGGCATTGATCCGCCCTGCGCATCAATGCATGCCAACTATGCAATTAACAGATCGATCACCTTGCGCCACTATCCGCCTCAATAAAAACCGTGCGCCGCCCTCCCGTCGCGCACGTCATAAAAGCGGTGGAGTACTTTTCTATGACAGCCTCATCCCAACGCCCCCTGACCTCCGGTCGCGCGCGGGCCAGTGCGATCTTCCGGGTCACCTCGGGCAACTTCCTCGAACAATTCGACTTCTTCCTGTTTGGTTTCTACGCCACGCAGATCGCGGCGGTGTTCTTCCCGGCGAGCAGTGAGTTCGCGTCCCTGATGATGACCTTCGCCGTGTTCGGCGCCGGTTTCCTGATGCGCCCACTGGGCGCCATCGTGCTCGGTGCCTACATCGACGACGTCGGCCGGCGCAAAGGCCTGATCGTCACGTTGTCGATCATGGCCAGCGGCACGATCCTGATTGTGCTGGTGCCCGGTTACGAAACCATCGGCCTGTTTGCCCCGGCGCTGGTGTTGATCGGCCGGCTGTTGCAAGGCTTCTCGGCCGGTGCGGAGCTGGGCGGTGTGTCGGTGTATCTGGCCGAGATCGCCACCCCGGGCCGCAAGGGTTTCTTCACCGCCTGGCAGTCGGCCAGCCAACAAGTGGCAATCATTGTCGCCGCGGCGCTGGGCTATGCCTTGAACCAATGGATGGCGCCGGACGCGGTCGCGGCGTGGGGCTGGCGGATTCCGTTCTTCGTCGGCTGCATGATCGTGCCGTTCATTTTCGTGCTGCGGCGCAACCTGGCGGAAACCGAAGAATTCGCGGCGCGCAAACATCGCCCGAGCATGGCTGAAGTGTTCCGTACCCTGGGCCAGAACTGGGGCGTGGTGCTCGGCGGCATGCTGATGGTCGCCCTGACCACCACGGCGTTCTACCTGATCACCGTATACGCGCCGACCTTCGGTAAAACCGTGCTGCACCTGAGCACCGCGGATGCGTTGCTGGTGACTCTGCTGGTAGGCGTGTCGAACTTCTTCTGGCTGCCGATCGGCGGCGCGCTGTCGGATCGCATTGGCCGCCGGCCGGTGCTGATTGCCATGGCGCTGCTGGCGCTGGCCACCACTTACCCGGCGCTGTCGTACCTGGTCCAGGCACCGAGTTTCAGTCACATGTTGCTGTCGCTGCTGTGGCTGTCGTTCATCTATGGCATGTACAACGGCGCGATGATTCCGGCGCTGACGGAAATCATGCCGGTGCAAGTGCGCGTGGCCGGGTTCTCCCTGGCCTACAGCCTGGCTACTGCGATTTTCGGCGGCTTCACGCCGGCGATGTCGACCTTCCTGATCCAGTACACCGGCGACAAGGCGGCTCCGGGTTACTGGATGAGCATCGGCGCACTCTGCGCGCTGTGCGCCACTCTTTATCTGTATCGCCGTGCCGGCGGTCGTCTGCAACCCGCCGCAGCCTGAGGAAATCCCCCATGAACAAACTTTTGACTGTCAGCGCCCTGCTCGCCGGCCTTGCCTTCAACGCCCTGGCCCAGGCCGAAGAACTGCGGGTAATGACCTCCGGCGGCTTCACCGCCGCCTACAAGATCCTCGGGCCGAAATTCGCCGCGGCCAGCGGCAACACCCTCGACACCAGCCTCGGCCCGTCGATGGGCAAGGCACCGGAAGCGATCCCCAATCGCCTCGCCCGCGGCGAGCCGGCCGACGTGGTAATCATGGTCGGCTACGCCCTCGACGACCTGATCAAGCAAGGCAAGGTCGACCCGGCCTCGCGGGTGGAACTGGCGGATTCGCGGATCGGCCTGGTGGTGCGCCAAGGTGCGCCGAAACCGGACATCAGCAGCGTCGAGGCGCTGAAGAAAACTCTGCTCGAGGCGCAATCGGTGGCCTACTCCGATAGCGCCAGCGGCGTGTACATCGAGCAGCAGCTGTTCAACAAACTCGGCATCGAAGCGCAGTTGAAGCCGAAAGCGAAGATGATTGCGAAAATCCCGGTGGGCTCGGTGGTGGCCACCGGCGACTATCAACTGGGCTTCCAGCAGGTCAGCGAGTTGCTGCCGGTGCCAGGGGTGAGTTTCGTGGCGAAGATTCCGGAATCAGTGCAGTCGGTGACGCGTTTCGCCGCCGGCATTCCGGTCGGCGCACAACACCCGGCCGAAGCCCGGGCCCTGCTCGCCTACCTCGCCGCGCCGGCCGCCCAGGCCGATGTGCAGGCTACCGGCCTCGACTCGGTCAAGCGCTGACCGTCGGCGCCTGGACTTTCATTGCCACCACCAGGCGCTCCAGCTCCAACGCCGCCGGGGTCAGCGTGCGACCCCGGCGCTTGAGGATGCCGACACTGCGCATCACCTGCGGATCGGTCAGCGGCACCCGCGTCAGGATCGGGTGATCGGCAGCCGGCATCGCCATCAGCGGCACCGCCGCCACGCCGAGCCCGGCTTCCACCAGGCCGATCATCGTCGTCACATGCAGGGTTTCGCAGATGCTCGGCCGTTGCGGCACCACCCGACTCAGCGCTTGATCGAGGAGGAAGCGGTTGCCCGAGGTCTTGTCCAGCGAGATGTAATCCTGCTGATAGAACTCGTCCCACGTCACACTGCTGCGCCCGGCCAGCGGATGATCGCGGCGACAGGCCACCACGTAACTCTCTTGCACCAGCGGCTCGAAATCGACGCCGGCCTCCTGGGTGCCCATGAAACTCAAGCCGAAATCCGCCGCGCCCTCGACGACCGCACTGAGCACGTCGTGCGCACTGGAATCGAGGACTTTGACTTTGATCCGGGGAAATTGCCGGTGATAGTGCGCGACCACCCGCGGCATGAAGTAGTACGCCGCCGACGGCACGCAGGCGACGGTGACGTGGCCGAGTCGATTGGAGGCAACCTCGCTGATCCCCAGCAGCGCCAGGTCGAGGTCATCGAGCAAACGTTCGACCCGCGGGATGAAACCGCGCCCGGCCTGGGTCAGGCTGACCCGGCGCGTGGTGCGCTCGAACAGTTTCACGCCGAGGGCATCTTCGAGCTTTTCGATACGCCGGCTCAGCGCCGGTTGCGAAATGCGCACGGTGTCGGCGGCCTTGCGGAAACTGCCTTGCTCGACCACCGCACGAAAGGCTTGCAGGTCGTTGAGGTCGAAGTTGATGGCCATGGCGGACTCGAAAGGAATTGATTCGCTGAGGCTATAAATGTAACCAATTGATGCAAATTATTACAGAAGCACATCTGCTCAAGCATGTGCTGCCCTAGAGTGTTCACATGGCCTGAGATCGTCCGAGCCCTTTGTGGGAGCGAGATTGCTCGCGAAAGTGGTGTGTCATTCAGCAGACACGCCGTCTGACAGATCCTTTTCGCGAGCTAGCTCGCTCCGACAGTTGGATCGTCAGTGGATCTTCAATCGTTGCAACCTTTATCCTTGTCGCCCCCCGCCGTACCGCGTTACTGGAGTCCCGCTCATGCCCCATGAAGGCAATCTGTTGCAAGCCGCCGTCGTCTTTCTCCTGGCCGCCGTGCTCACCGTGCCCCTGGCCAAGCGCCTGCAACTGGGCGCGGTGCTCGGTTATCTGTTTGCCGGGGTGATCATCGGCCCGTCGGTGCTGGGCCTGATCGGCAATCCGCAGAGTGTCAGCCATATCTCGGAACTGGGCGTGGTGTTGCTGCTGTTCATCATCGGTCTGGAGCTGTCGCCGCGACGCTTGTGGGTGATGCGCAAATCGGTGTTTGGCGTCGGTCTGGCGCAGGTGCTGCTGACCGGTTCGGTGATTGGCGTGCTGGCGTTGTCGGTGTTCGGCCAACCGCTGAACAGTGCGATCGTCTTGGGCCTGGGTCTGGCGCTGTCGTCCACCGCGTTCGGCTTGCAAAGCCTGGCGGAACGCAAGGAACTGACCAGCCCGCACGGTCGTCTGGCGTTTGCGATTCTGCTGTTCCAAGACATCGCCGCGATCCCGCTGATCGCGCTGGTGCCGATGCTCGCGGGCGTCGATCACCACACCAGCACCGCCGACGATGTGCGCCACAGTTTGCAGGTGCTGGGCAGCATCGCCGTCGTGGTAATCGGCGGGCGTTATCTGTTGCGCCCGGTGTTCCGCGTGGTGGCGAAAACCGGTCTGCCGGAAGTGTCTACCGCCACCGCGTTGCTGGTGGTGATCGGCACGGCGTGGCTGATGGATATGGTCGGTGTGTCGATGGCGTTGGGCGCGTTTCTCGCCGGCCTGCTGCTGGCGGATTCGGAATATCGCCATGAGCTGGAAGCGCAGATCGAGCCGTTCAAGGGCCTGCTGCTCGGGCTGTTTTTCATCAGCGTCGGCATGGGCGCCAACCTCAGTCTGTTGCTCAGTGCGCCGATCACGGTGCTGGGGCTGACTCTGCTGCTGATCGCCCTGAAGTTGCCGTTGTTGTTTGTGGTCGGGCGTCTGGCCGGTGGGCTGAACAAGGTCAGCGCGATTCGCCTCGGCATCGTGCTGGCGGCGGGTGGTGAATTCGCGTTTGTGGTGTTCAAGATCGGTCGCGATCAGGGCCTGTTCGAACCGCGTCTGTATGACCTGCTGGTACTGACCATCACTCTATCGATGGCCGTCACGCCGCTGTTGCTGCTGATCTGCGCACGGCTGGTCAGCCCGAAGGTGCAGCCGGTGGAAGTGCCGGAGAAATTCCGCCAGATCGACACCGAAACCCCACGCGTGGTGATCGCCGGCATGGGCCGGATGGGTCAGATCGTGGCGCGGATCCTGCGTGCACAGAACATCAAGTTCGTCGCCCTCGACACCTCGGTGGAAACCATCGAGCTGTCGCGCAGTTTCGGCGGCGTACCGGTGTTCTACGGCGACCCGATGCGGCCGGAAATCCTCAACGCCGCCAAGGTCGGGGAAGCGGAATATTTCGTCATCGCCACCGACGATCCGGAAACCAACATCAAGACCGCTGAGATCGTGCGCAAGCTCTACCCGCACATGAAGATCATCGCCCGGGCGCGTAACCGCCAGCACGTGCATCGTTTGGTGGATGTGGGGGCCGATCCGATCCGGGAGACCTATTACTCAAGCCTCGAAATGAGCCGTCGTACGCTGGTTGGCCTTGGCTTGACCCAGGCCCAGGCAGACGCGCGGATCAAGCGCTTCAAGCACCATGACGAACAGGTGCTCGAGGCCCAACACGCGGTGTACGACGACGCGGCCAAAGTGCTGCAGACCGCCCAGGAAGCGCGGGCGGAACTGGCCCGGCTGTTCGAGTCGGATCAACTGGAAGAACAATCGGGCAAGTCCTGAGCCCCCGCCGATAACCCTGATCGTTCCCACGTCCAGGCGGCGAACCGTGCGCGTGGGAACGATCAGGTGGGACCCAGCAGGCTCAGGCTATCTCCAGCGCCCTCTCTTCTTTGGCCGACGCCACTTCAAACCGATCCGCCAGAAACGGCGTGATGTCCAGCGGCAGTGCTTCATCGTTGATCAGCTTGTCCAGCAGCACCCCGGTGATCGCCGAGGTCAGCACGCCGGTGCGGAAATGTCCGCAGGCATTCAGATAGCCCTCGACCCCGCGCATCGGCCCGAGAATCGGCAGTTCGTCCGGCGAGCCCGGCCGCAAGCCGGCCCAGGTGCGCTTGAGGTTGATGTCGGCCAGTTCCGGCAGGCAGCGCACCGCCCCCTGCACCAGGCCGGCGATTTCCGGCCAGGTGGTGCTGACGTCGAAGCCTTTGTCCTCGGTGGTGCTGCCAATGAGGATCTCGCCGTTGTCCTTTTGCGCCACGTAGCAGTCGCTGGTGGTCAGGCAGCCGTTGAGGAGCTTGGGCAAGCGCTCGGTGAGCAGGATCTGGCCTTTCACCGGCTTCACCGGAATGCGCACGCCGGTGGCCCACTCGCTGAGATCCGCCGCCCAGGCACCGGCCGCGTTGATCAGGGTCTTGCAGTGGAACACGCCGGCCTCGGCCGTCTGCACCCCGGTGACCCGCGTGCCGTGATGCAGCACGCCGGTGACGTTGGTGTTGACGAACATCTCCACGCCATTCTGCCGCGCGCCTTCGGTGTAGGCGTCAGCGAGGCGGAATGGACTGACCTGATGATCGCAGAGGAATTCCAGCGCCCCGCGCGCTTCATGGCTGACGCTCGGCTCAGCCGCACGCAGCGCCGCCTGATCGAGCCAGCGCACCTGGTCGGCCAGGTGCGGAATGCAGCCAACGATATGTTCAGCGTAGAGCCGATCCTCATCGTCATAAATGACGAATTTCAGCCCGGTCTTCTCGAACTTGAAATCCATCCCATGGTTGTCCACCAGCTCGCGGTGCAGCGCCGGATACAGCGCGTTGGATTGCAAGGCGAACTCGAAAAACGACGGCGGCAGAATGTGCGGCGTGCTCGCATCCACCGCCACCGCCGCGCCCTGAGTGGCGCGCTTGCGGTTGGCCGACATCATGCGAAAGAAAATCACCCCGCACCCCAGCCCCACCGACTCCCCGATGGCCCACAGGCCACCGGCCGAGGCGCGGGTGGCATTGCCCGGACGCTTGGCGTCGATCAGCGCGACCTTGAGGTTTTTGCGCTTGGACAGTTGATAGGCAATCGACGCGCCGATCACACCGCCGCCGGCGATGACCACGTCATAGAACTTACTCATGAGCAGCGGCCTCCGTGCCGAGGGACTGGAACGCGGAAAAAGGGATCGGATCAATCGGGAAGCGCGGCCGCAGCCAGCCGACATCCTGACGCCCGGTGGCCTGGCGCAGCCGATCGCTGCAGTAGCCGACGCACATCCGCCCCTGGCAATCGCCCATGCTCACCCGGGTGCGCATTTTCAGGCTGGCGATGTCGCGCACGCCCTGCTCCAGCGCGCGGTCGATGTCGGCACGGGTGGCGTGCTCGCAGCGACAGATCACGGTGTCGGCCGCCGGCAATGCCGTTTGCCCGACGCCGCGCTCGGTGTAGCGATCCACCGCCGCCCGGAAGCGCACGATGGCCTTGAGTTTGCCCAGGTAGCGGTCGCGCCGCACCCGCGCCAGGTCTTCCTCGAGCACCCCGCGTTGCAGCAGGATCGACGTCGCGGCGATCCTGCCGGCCAGCATCGCCGCCTCGCCGCCGCGGATGCCGCCCATGTCCCCCGCCAGGTGCACGTGCGCCTCGCTGCTTTGCTGCCAAATGTCGGCGTTGGCACGCAGATAGCCATCGTCGCTGAAGCCGTGATCGAGGCCCATCTGCTGGCTCAATTGCGTGCGCGGGATAAAGCCGTAACCCACCGCCAGGGTCTGCGCCTCGATGCGTTCGAGCCGCGTCAGGTCGGCCTCCCACGTCGCCGAGTACGGCGCCACGCTGACGCTGCTCAACTCGCCGTCGCCGTGAGCCTCGACCACACCCCAGCCGTAGTGCATCGGAATACCGTGCAACTTCAGGTAGGCGAGCATGCTCAGACCGTCGAGGAACAGTTGCGGCTTGTTCAGCAGCGCCAGGCTCTCGCGGGCGATCTTGCCGAAGGCACAGGCCTCGTAGACGCCGGCCACGCGCACGCCTGACGCATGTAGCTGACACGCCACCAGCGGCAACAGCGGCCCGGTGCCGGCAATCAGCACCGGACCTTGCGGCTTGACCACACCGCTCTTGATTTGCAGCTGCAAGCCGCCGAGCAGGATCACCCCCGGCAGCGTCCAGCCGGGAAACGGCACACTGCGCTCGTGGCAACCGGCCGCCAGCAGCAACTGCGCATAGTGAAATTCCTGCAGTTGCTCGTCGCCATCGAGCACCACCAGCGAACGCGTGCCTTCGGCGCCGACCACGCGATGGTTGAGGCGCACGTCGATCAGGCCCGATTGCGCCTGGAAATCACCGTGCAGTCTGCCCAGTGCTTCGCTGTAGCGCGGCCCCAGATAGTCGAGCTGCACACCGTCGCGCAGCGGCCCGCGATAGACCACGCCACCCAGGCGCGAGGCTTCTTCGAGCAAGGTGCAACGCACGCCGTGGCGGGCCAGTTCGATGGCGGCGGCCATCCCCGCCGGCCCGCCGCCGACAATCACCGGATCGAGGCTCATAGCGCCTCCTGCGTGTTGAGGCGATTGACCTGGGTTTCGACGCGCATGCCGTCGCGGACCACGGTCTGGCAGGCGCGGCGCTTGTGCCGGCCGTTGATTTTCACCAGGCAGCACTGGCACACGCCCATGCCGCAGTAGGCACCGCTGATCTGGTTGTGATCGTTGCGCGCGACCTGGCGCAGGCCGAGGGACTGAATGACGCTGAGGACGGTTTCGCCAATGGCGGCAGTGACCGGTTGACCGTTGATGTGCACGGTCATATCCGCCTGCGCCAGGGGCTGGATATCAAAGGTTCTTTCTAGGCAGTGCATTGCGTTAATCATCCGTGAAAGGTTCAGGTGAGATTGCGACAGCTCCTTGCTGCACTACACCGCGCCGGCGCAGGGGCCTTACGGGGTTCAATCGGCCGGCTGGGGTGACTCCGTCAGCGCAACAACAGGCGCGCAAGCAATGTAGTCGATCCAGCGGCAAGGGCCTGGATCTTTTACGTTAGGGGATATCGGCCCCGGGAACATTGATCCAGGTCGATGAAAATGACCGGACGGTTCTGCGTTCGTCGCCTGGCACGCCGCCACGCCCCATGGCGTCGGACAGCGGCCGCAGCGCCTGCAGAATGCAAAAAGCCGCTGCCACCCGAAGGTGGCAGCGGCTGGGGCATGAGCCCCGCAACAATCAGTGTACGAACAGGGCGATCAGAATGATGATCGGGATCGGTACACCGAGGAAAAACAGTAGAAGTGAGCGCATGGTGATTCTCCTTGTTTAACGGACTGGAGGCAGCGTGGTCGTGGTGGTGTAGGTTTCGACTTCGACATACTCGACCGCATCGCGACGACGACCGCCGAAGGTGGCCGAGAGGCTGGCGAAGAACGCACCGGCCAGCAGCGCGATGAACATCCACAGCGAGGTCCAGGCAGCCACTTTGGCGGCGGTATCAGCGGCCTGTTGCGCCTTCAGTTTGGCGTCGGCAATGGCTTTCTGAGTACGCGCATAGATCTCGTCGACACGACGCTCGGCATCAGCCTGGCTGAGGTTGGTACGCTGAGCGACCAGTTGCGCCAGATACGTACGATCCTCGGCGCTCAGCTGACCGTTGGCCAGGCTCTGGGCGAAGATCCGGGTGACGGTGCCACGGGCGGCATCATCGCTGACGGCGGCCGGACGGTCGTCGCGGAACAGGCTGTCGACAAAGTAACCGTACTGATCACTGTCGGTATTGGCCGCAGCGCTGCCGGCTGCCTGGGTCATGGCACTGGCGGCACCACCGGCGACACTGGCCCCGGCCTGCACACCACCGCTGACGATACTGCTGACCGAGCCGACCACCAGGGTCGCGGTCACCAGCGTAGCGACGCACCAGGCGAGGAAACCGTGCGCGGTATCGCGGAAGTACACCTCGTCACCGTGCATGTTGGCCCACTTCACCCGCAGGCGACCGGCGATATAGCCACCCAGGCCGGAAGCGATGATCTGCGTCGCCGCCAGCCAGACAATCGTCGAAATGCCCAGGCCCTTGGCGCTGACGCCCTCCCCGGCCCACGGTGAAACGGCAGAGAAACCCAGACCGAAACCGAGCAGCACCAGGATCAACGACAAGGCGGCCGCCGCGGCGGCACCTGCGAAGATCGCACCCCAGGACACGCCTGAGACGTTGCTCGACTCTCCTTCGTAGGCAGGATAAAACCCATCAGAGGATCTATTCATTGTTGTAGTGCTCCAGGCATGAAAAATGGTGTTACAACTCGTCACGAGATGAATTGCAGTGACCGTGCCAGTCGCCAACTTTTAATAAATCTTTATATTTCAATTAGTTAAAAAGACTGAACTTCCTAGGACCATGCAATTTGCAACAAGCGCCGAATAACAGCGGGTTTTCTGCATTGCTTGGCCAGCGCGTTATTTGCGTTTGTAGCTTTTATTGCCACTGGGAGTCAGGCAGTAGACGCCCCCGCGCGGTCCGGTGCAGAACGCGCCAGTGCCGCACGCACAGCCCTCGTCACGTTGCAGAAAGCGCTGCGGGCGCGCGGGGCTGGGGTCGCCAAACAGCGCCGCGCAGCTTTTCTTCGAGCCGCTGATCGAGCCGTCATTGCAGACAAACAGATCGCCGTCACACCGGTCGATGCCACCCTTTGTCCCGGAACACGGGGTGTTACCTGCCCAGGTCGCAGCGCTGCACAGCGCCAGCAACAAGCCCGTGATGGGCATCCAGCCACAACGAATCAAACCACGCACCGCGCCACTCCTGGTCGAGATAATGGCCGGATGATATCAATGTTGCGGAAAAATAAATCCGCCGCCTCAGGCAATCGCGGCTACAACATGAAAGTTAATTTAAAGCGACGCGGCAAAATCTTGGCAAAATGCTGCCATTCCGTTTGAACCGATCAGCAGGCCTGCCTATGACTCGTATCTTGACCATCGAAGACGACGCCGTGACCGCTCGGGAGATCGTCGCCGAACTCAGCAGCCACGGCCTCGACGTGGATTGGGTGGACAACGGCCGTGAAGGCCTCGACCGCGCCGTCAGCGGCCACTACGACCTGATTACGCTCGACCGCATGTTGCCGGAACTCGATGGCCTGGCCATCGTCACCACGCTGCGCACCATGGGCGTGGCCACGCCGATTCTGATGATCAGCGCCCTGTCCGATGTCGATGAACGCGTGCGCGGCCTGCGCGCCGGCGGCGACGATTACCTGACCAAGCCGTTTGCCACCGACGAAATGGCCGCGCGCGTCGAAGTGCTGCTGCGCCGGCAGAACAGCGGCGGCACGCAGCCGACCACGTTGCAGGTGGCCGACCTGCAACTCGACCTGATCAGCCACGAGGCGCGCCGCGCCGAGCAGGTGCTGACGCTGCTGCCGACCGAGTACAAGCTGCTCGAATTCCTCATGCGCAACAGCGGCCAGATCCTCTCGCGGATGATGATTTTCGAGGAAGTCTGGGGCTATCACTTCGACCCCGGCACCAACCTGATCGACGTGCACATCGGCCGCCTGCGCAAGAAAATCGATCCACCGGGCAATGTCCCGCTGATCCGCACGGTGCGAGGCTCGGGTTATGTCATTGCCGAACCCGTCTGACGGCTGGCGTTCCTCCAGCAGCCGGCTGCTGGCGCTGTACAGTTCGTTGTTCGTGGCCTGGAGCGCGATCCTCATGGGGGTCATGTACTTCGAAGTGTCCGGCTATCTCGACAACCTGGCCAAGCATTCGCTGATGCAACGCCAGCATCTGTTCTCGCACTTCCAGGGCGAGCAACTGGAAGAAGCGCTGGCCGCGAGCATGACGTTCGACATTCGCGGCATCGACGCCTACGGCCTGTTCGACGCCGAGCAGAATTACCTCGGCGGTGCCTTGCAGCAGATCCCCGAGGGCCTGCCGCTGGACGGCAAGATCCACATGCTCGCCGACTGCGCCGACTCCGATGACCCGACCCTGCCGGCCGACAGCTGCGATGCGGTCGCGACGCAGACCCGCGATGGCCGCTGGCTGGTGTTGTTGCGCGACAACGGCTCGCTGTTCGCCGTGACACGGATCATTCTGCATGCGCTGTTCTGGGGGGTGTCGCTGACCATCCTGCCGGGCATCGCCGGCTGGCATTTGCTGCGCCGACGCCCGCTGCGACGGATCCGCGCGATCCAGGCCAGCGCCCAGGCCATCGTCGCCGGCGACCTGACCCGGCGCCTGCCGCTGTCCAACCGCCGCGACGAACTGGACATGCTCGCCGCCATCGTCAACGCCATGCTCGAACGCATCGAGCGGCTGATGAACGAAGTCAAAGGCGTCTGCGACAACATCGCCCATGACTTGCGCACCCCGCTGACCCGCCTGCGTGCGCAGCTGTACCGCATGCAGCAGCAGGCCGGCGAAGGCTCGCAGGAAGCCGCGCAACTGGACCTGGTGCTGGCCGAGGCGGATACGCTGATGGCGCGGTTTCGTGGCCTGTTGCGGATTTCCGAACTGGAGGATCGCCAGCGCCGTTCGGGGTTTGTCGAGCTGGATCCGCGGCAGTTGTTGCAGGAGCTGCACGAGTTTTACCTGCCGCTGGCCGAGGACGATCAACTCAACTTCGCGCTGGACATGCCGCCATCGTTGCCGCCACTGAACGGCGACCGGGCCTTGCTGTTCGAGGCACTGGCCAACCTGTTGAGCAACTCGATCAAGTTCACCCCGCCCGGCGGCACGGTGATTCTGCGCGGCATCAATGATGGCGGGCACACGCGGATCGAAGTGCACGACTCCGGCCCGGGCATTCCCGAATCCGAGCGCGAAGCGGTGTTCCAGCGCTTCTACCGCGCCGAGGGCGGGCAACCGCAAGGTGGCTTCGGCCTGGGGCTGTCGATTGTCGCGGCGATTGTCAGCCTGCATGGCTTCGAACTGGAGGTGGGCAGCAGTGAACTGGGGGGAGCGAAACTGCTGCTCAATTGCCAACAGCATCTGATTTCACCGTCGTGAAACGGCAAAAAAGAACGCAACCTGCGCCAGTGCCTCAAGTGCGCACTTGACCGCGCAAGCTGCGATCTTTGCCCGCATCAGGCCGGATAGTTGGCGCGCAGCGCCTCCAGACCGCCCTGATAGATGCCACTGAACAACGCCACCACTTCCTCATCACTGACGCCCTGGGCGGTGAAGCGTCCCGACCAGGTCACCCGCGCACCCTGCCCCTGGGCTTCGACCTTGATCGTCGCCAGGTAATCGGTCGCCGGAAACGGCGCCTGTTCGATGGAGTAGCTGTAAGTCCTGGCGGCATTATCGAACGCTTGCAGACGCTCGATGACCACTGCGCCGTCGGCGGTCTTCAGGGTACGCACGCGTCCACCTTCGCTGAGTTCGCTGCTGGGAATGAACGGCAGCCAGTCGGGCAGCGTGTTGAAGCCGCCAATCAATTGCCAGACTTGATCGGCCGAGGCCGGGATGTCGATCGATGCTGATGCAGTTGCCATGTTTAAACGTCTCTCCAGAACAATTCCGATTCAGATGGTCAGGCTGTCGACCACGCCGCCATCGACCCGCAGCGCAGCGCCGGTGGTGGCCGAGGACAACGGTGAAGCAATGTACGTCACCAGGTGCGCCACTTCCTCGACATCCGCCACCCGCTGGATGATCGAAGTCGGACGGGCCTTCTGCACGAAGGCATCGGCCTCGTCGCGCAGGCTGCGGCCGGACTCGGCGGCAGCGTCCTTGAGCATCAGTTCCAGGCCATCGGTGAAGGTCGGCCCCGGCAGAATCGCGTTGACCGTGACCCCGGTCCCCGCCAGACGTTTGGCCAGGCCATGGGACACCGCGAGGTTGGCGCTTTTGGTCACGCCATAGTTGATCATGTCGGCCGGCGTCGCCACACCGGATTCCGAAGACAGGAAAATCACCCGGCCCCAGCCCTGCTCGACCATGGCCGGTACATAATGCCGGGCCAGGCGCACGCCGGAAATCACGTTGACCTCATAGAAGCGCGTCCACTCGCTGTCCGCGGCTTCGAAGAAATCCACGTCGTTGTAGATCCCCAGGTTGTTCACCAGGATGTCGGCCTTCGGCTCGGCGGCGAACAGTTTCGCCGCGCCTTCGGCGGTGCCGAGATCCGCGGTCAAACCACGCAGCTGCGCAGCCGGGACTTTTTCACGAATGCTCGCCAGCGCCTGCTCGACCTTGGCCGTGTCACGGCCGATCACTACCACCGTGGCGCCGGATTCGGCCAGGGACTGGCTGATCCCCAGGCCGATGCCGGCCGTGCTGCCGCTGACAATCGCCAGTTTGCCACTCAGATCAATCTTCATTGCACACCTCCACGGTAGGAGTCACCACTCGCTGCGATCGTTTGACCGGGCAGCGGCGCTCGTTCAGAAACCAGTTTCGCTTCGCGCATTGCCTGCCGGAACGCGGCCGCAATCACCGCCGCGACCGCCGGATTGGCCAGGGAAATCGGCTGGCCCTGCGCGTGCTGCGGGTGGCTCGGCCCAACGTGCATGTCGCGCAACCTCAGGTGCGCCGAGCCACTCGAAGGTCTGCGACAGCGTAGTCTGGATATTGCCCTTGTCAGCCAGCCGCCGACGCATGACGACCCAATCTGCTCGGTTTCCGGGTGCTCGACGAGCCGAGGCTGCTGGCATTGCCCGAACAGCAGGCGCTGACGCACCAGGCCACCGAGCCGTTGACCGCGCTCGGTCTGGTGGCCTCGGGGCTGGGCATCGCGATGATCCAGAAAGGCCTGAGCCACAACGCCCCGCCCGGCGTGGTGCTGCGCGAAGCGCCGTGGCTGGCGCTCACCACACCGCTGTGGGCAGCGTCGCACCGGATCAACCTGCGGCCACTGGTGGAGACGTTCCGCACGGTGCTGACAGAGGGCGGCACCGCACCGGCCTGAGCGCTGGGCACCCCGCCCCGCCAGCGGGCGCGCCGCGCACAGCGGGGATCTACACTGAACGGATCAGCCGTGAGGTGCCCATGAAAATGTCTGCGCAAATGACCGTTGTCGCGGTGTTGGCCACGCTCGCCTATCTGGGCCTGGCGGTAGGGGGCATCGGCGGTGTGGCGGTGTTCTTTTCCCACGGAGCGCTGGTTGTGGTCGCACTGGCGACCCTGGCGATGGTGGTGGCGTCGCTGTTCAGCGAGGTCAACCTGAGCTCGGGCGAACGCGAGGATCGGGCCAACCGCTGGGTGATTCCGGCGTTCGCCGTGATTGGTGTGGTCAGCGGCTTCCTGCCGGCGTATTGCGACCGCCTCGATGTCTGGACGCTGGGTGGCGAAGGCGTGCGCTGGCTCGGCGCATGGCTGTTTATCGTCGGCGGCACGTTGCGTTTGTGGCCGGTATTCGTCCTCGGCCATCGCTTCAGCGGCCTGGTGGCGATCCAGCCGGGGCATCGGCTGGTCACCGACGGCATCTACCGCCATCTGCGCAACCCCAGTTACCTGGGCCTGGTGGTCAATGCCCTGGGATGGGCGCTGGCGTTTCGCTCGGTGGTGGGGATCGTGCTGGCCGCGCTGACATTGATTCCACTGATCGCCCGCATTCACTCGGAAGAAGCGCTGCTGCGGGCGCAGTTCGGCGCCGAATACGACGCCTATTGCGCGCGCAGTTGGCGCTTGCTGCCGGGAATCTACTGACCTGCAGGCGTCAGCGGGGTTGCAGGTGCAGGCGGCCGTCACCATCGACGCTGAAGGCGAGCGCGTCATAACCGGCGACAGTCGCGTGCGCGGTTTGCAGCGGATGCTGGTGCGTGGTGGTGACAATCATCAGCGCCGCGCCGGCGGCTTCGGCTGCCTGGATGCCAACGCTGGCGTCTTCGAAAATCAGGCAATCAGCCGGCTCGAGCCCCAGGCGCCGGGCCGCCAGGCGATAACCGGCCGGATCCGGCTTGCCGGCGCTGACGTCTTCGGCCGTGATCATCACCGCCGGTTCGGGGATTCCCGCCGCCGCCATGCGCCGCAACGCCAGATCCCGTGGCGCCGACGTCACTATCGCCCAGCGCTGTGCCGGCAAGGCCTGGAGAAAGGCTGCGGCACCGGGGATCTCGATGATGCCCTCGACGTCGGCGATTTCCGCTTCGGTGATGAACGCCGCCTGCGCCTCGGCATCGACGCCCGGCAGGTTCAAGCGGCGAATGGTGTCAATCGCACGCACGCCATGAATGGTCGGCAGAAATGTCTCGACGTCGACGCCATGGCGCACCGCCCAGGCTGACCAGATGCGCTCGGCGGCGGGAATGGAATTGAGGACGGTGCCGTCCATGTCGAACAAAAACGCGCCGAACGCGCGGTGGAAAACAGCATCGTGAGCAGACAAAGATTCACATCCTCTGGCAAGGGGCCGGGCCGATAGCCCGGCAATGTAGCACTTGCGCAGACCTCAGTGCAGACGTGGCGCCTTGGACTTGAACGCGCCGTCGACGCAGTCGAGCAACTGGCCGATGGCCCAGGGCTTCTTGATGAACGCCACCGGGTGCTTGACCCCGGAAGTCTCCGGGGTCTCGTAGCCGGACATGACCATCACCGGTTTGTCCGGCCAGCGTTCGCCGACCAGATTGGCCAGGTCCGCCCCATTGAGGGTGCCGGGCATGGTGATGTCGGTGAGCAACAGCGCGACTTCCGGCGCATGCTCCTCGAGATATTGCGAAGCCGCATCGGCGCTGGTCTGCGGTTCGACCTTGAAACCTTCCTCCTGAAGAATTTCGCACAGAAACTCCAGAATCAACGGATCGTCCTCGACCACCAGGATCAATCCGCCAGGAAGGTGCGCGCTCGATGTCGAAATTGGACTCATGAACTGGCACTCCCTGAATTGCATTAACGGTTTAGCGGCTTGAACCCCGCTGCTTATCTGGTATGAGCAGCGGCTTGTACAGAAATTCATTTTTGATACAGGTCTTTTCAACAACGTCCGGTCGACGGACCGTCGCGGCGGGGTTTTTCTGGTTAAAATGCCGGCCCTTTTGCTTGCCGATCCCGATTGATGAACGCTGAAGCCCTCGCCACCCTGCACGCCCACCTGCTCACCGCGCTGACCTCGGCACCGCGCGAAACCCGGCGCCTGTTCCACGGACGCGGGCGTTGCTGGCCGGGCCTGGAACAGCTCACCGTGGACTGGCTGCAAGGCGTGGTGCTGGTCTCGCTGTTCAAGGAACCGCAGGCCGCTCAGCTCGAAGCGCTCAAGCGCCTGCTGCTGGACCTCGCCGGCTCCGCGCCGTGGCAGCAGTCGGGTGCGCACACCCTGTTGATCCAGCACCGTTACCTGCCGCAAAGCACTGCTGAGTGGCTGCTGGGCACGGAAATCGACGAGATGAGCATTGTCGAAGGCGGCTTGCAGTACCGCGTCGACCTCGGCCGCAAGCAGAACGCCGGGCTGTTTCTCGACATGCGCTACGGGCGCAACTGGGTACGTGAGCAGGCCGCCGGCAAGCGCGTGCTGAACCTGTTCGCCTACACCTGCGGCTTCTCGGTGGCGGCCATCGAGGGCGGCGCCAGCCATGTGGTCAACCTCGACATGTCGCGCGCGGCGCTGAGCCGGGGCCGCGACAATCACCGCTTGAACGGCCACGACCTGAGCAAGGTCAGCTTTCTTGGCCACGACCTGTTCAAGTCCTGGGGCAAGGTGATCAACAGCGGCCCCTATGATCTGGTGATCATCGACCCGCCGTCGTTCCAGAAAGGCAGTTTCCTCCTGACCAAGGATTACCAGCGCGTGCTGCGCCGCCTGCCGGAACTGCTGAGCCCGCAGGGCAGCGTGCTGGCGTGCATGAACGATCCGGCGTTCGGCGCCGACTTCCTGATCGATGGTGTCACCCGCGAGGCGCCGAGCCTGCAATTCCAACAGCGCCTGGAGAACCCGCCCGAGTTCCCCGATATCGATCCGCAGAGCGGTCTGAAGGCGCTGGTGTTCAAGCGTATCGACTGAACACGCTCAGCGCGGGCGCAGTACCAGCGCAAACAACTCGCCATGCCCGGTGACGTTGAGCTTGTGGTACAGATTGCGCCGATGCACCTTCACCGTCTCCGGGGAAATGCTCATCTGCTGGGCGATCGCCTTGCTCGAGAACCCTTGCAGAATCAGTCGTGCGGTATCGATTTCGCGGGCGGTCAGGCGCGCGTCGAAGCGATCGAGCAGCGTCGCCAGATCGCCGACGCCCGCCTCCGCCAGCGGCCCCTGCGGCGGCAGCAATTGCACGTGACGGCGCATCGCCGCCAGCACCCAGTCGCGCACGCACAGCAGACGGCCCTGCTCGGCCAGCTCGAACGGTGTTGCGCGCCCCAGTGACAACCCCAGTACGCCACCGCTGACATTGACCATGAACTGCAATTCATCGGCGCCGACCACAGAGCGGAAGTAACTCTGGTAGTACTCGCTGTGCAGGAACTGATCCGGCGCGACCGCGGCGAGGCTGTGCAGGCCATCGGCAATGCCGGCGCTGGCGGCCTGGTAGAACGGATCGAGCAAGTACATGCCGGCGCTGTAACCGGCCAGTTCTTCCTGCTCGTCGGCGCGGCCCTGGCTGTCGAAGTCGATCAGCAACTGCGGCACCCGTCCCGCGCTCATCAACGCCACCAGGGCGTTGTCCAACGGCACCAGCAGCCGCACGGTGTCGACCAGCGCCCGCCAGAAACCGTCCTGGCCAACACTGGCGAATACCCGCGACAGACTCTGATGCACCGGCAGTTCCTGCAACAACGCGTCCACGCTCTACCCCTTTCGAGTAACCCATGATGGGAATGGGTCAGGCGTGGCGCGCCCGATAGGCTGACCACTCCTGTTTATCACCGGCCTGCACAGGCCAGGAGTGCCGCATCATGCGTGGTCATCGTGGGTATATCAACCGGGGTTGCCGGACGGCGTTGGGCCTCGGCACCTGTCTGCTGGCAACCGCCGCCATGGCGGCCGAAGCGCCAACCGTGCACGTCTACAACTGGTACGACTACATCGGCCCGAACACCCTGCACGACTTCAAGCGCGACAGCGGCATCGAGCCGGTGTACGACACCTTCGACAGCGCCGAGGTGCTCGAAGGCAAACTGATGACCAGCCGCAGCGGC
Source organism: Pseudomonas sp. efr-133-TYG-5 (assembly GCF_030209175.1). Taxonomy (GTDB): domain Bacteria; phylum Pseudomonadota; class Gammaproteobacteria; order Pseudomonadales; family Pseudomonadaceae; genus Aquipseudomonas. The sequence goes on from NZ_JARVSM010000001.1 coordinate 1,099,480, forward strand.
TACGACGTGGTGGTGGCGAGCAACTTCAGCCTGCCGACCCTGATCAAGGCCGGCGCCCTGACGCCGCTGCCGCGTGCGCAACTGCCGGGCTGGAAAAACCTCGACAGCGACCTGCTGGCGAAACTGGCCAACAACGACCCGGGCAACCAGTACGCGGTGCCGTACCTGTGGGGCACCAACGGCATCGGCTACAACGTCGACAAGGTCCGCGCCGCACTGGGCGATCAGGCGCCGGTGGATTCCTGGGACCTGGTGTTCAAGGAAGAAAACCTGGCCAAGCTCGGCCAGTGCGGGGTGGCGATGCTCGACTCGCCGGCGGAAATGCTCCCGGTGGCCCTGCATTACCTCGGCCTGCCGCCCAACAGCACGCGCCCCGAGGACTACCAGAAGGCCGAAGCACTGTTGCTCAAGCTGCGCCCGCACATCGCCTACTTCAACTCGTCGAAATTCATCAGCGATCTGTCCAACGGCAACATCTGCGTGGCGGTCGGCTGGTCGGGGGCGATGCTCGAAGCCAAGACCAACGCCGAGCAGGCCGGCAACGGCGTGAAGATCGCCTACAGCCTGCCCAAGGAAGGCGCACCGGTGTGGTTCGACACCCTGGTGCTGCTCAAGGATGCGCCGCATCCGACTCAGGGCCTGGCGTTCATCGACTACCTGCTGCGGCCGGAGGTGATTGCCCCGGTCAGCGATCACTTGTCCTACCCCAACGGCAACCGCGCCGCCACCGCGCTGGTCGCCGCCGCCACCCGCGACAACCCGGCGGTGTACCCGTCGGCGGCAGCGCTGGCCACGCTGTACACCCTCGAACCGCTGCCCAAAGCCACCGAACGCGTGCGCACCCGGGTGTGGAGCAAGGTCAAGAACGGCCAGTAAGCCCCCTGCATGATTTTTCTGCCTTTTACCGAGAGAACCGCCTCAATGAAACCACGTGCCCGCGACCTCAATATCCGTATCGGCCAACTGCAACCCGGCCCCCTCAACGCCATTACCGACGTGCCCGGCGTACGGGTCGGCCACAGCAATGTGCGCGGTCGAAGCGCGACCGGTCGTGACATTTGCAGCGGCGTCACCCTGATCGAACCGCGCGCCGGCTCGACCAACGCGCAGCCGTGCTTTGCCGGCGTGCATGTGCTCAACGGCAACGGCGATGCCACGGGGCTGGAATGGATTCGCGAAGCCGGACTGCTGACCAGCCCGATCGCCTTCACCAACACCCACAGCCTTGGCGTGGTGCGCGATGCCTTGATCGCGCTGGACCGTGCGCAGCAAGCCGATGATGGTCGCCTCTACTGGAACATGCCGGTGGTGCTGGAAACCTTTGACGGCCTGCTCAATGACATCAACGGTTTTCACGTCAGACCCGAACACGTCGCCGAGGCCCTGCACACCGCGGTGGACGGCCCGGTGCAGGAAGGCGCGGTGGGCGGTGGCAGCGGCATGATCTGCCATGAGTTCAAGGGCGGCATCGGCACCGCGTCGCGCCGCTTGAGCCGTGCCCAGGGTGGCTGGACCGTCGGCGCCATCGTGCAGGCCAACCACGGCATCCGTAGCGAATTGCGCGTCGACGGTTACCCGGTCGGGCGCTACATGGAGCAAGTGGATTCGCCATTCCTGCGCGCGGCGCTGCCGCATCCGGGCATGGGCTCGATCGTGGTCTGCCTGGCCACCGATGCGCCGCTGTTGCCACACCAGTGCACGCGCCTGGCGCAACGGGCCAGCCTCGGCCTGGCGCGTACCGGCGGCGGCAATGAAGACCATAGCGGCGACATCTTCCTCGCCTTCGCCACCGGCAACGCACAGATCCCGCCGGCCGCCTACGAAGGCAAAGGCGCACCGACCTGCGACGGACTGCGCATGGTCAACAACGACCACATCAGCGAGTTGTTCCTCGCGGCCACCGAAGCCGTTGAAGAGGCCATCATCAACGCCCTGCTCGCCAGCGACAGCACGGTCGGCAACGGACACGCGGTGCCGGGGCTGGATGCGCCGACCTTGCTCGCCGCGCTCGACAAGGCCGGCTGGCCCGGCACCCGCTGACCGCCGCCCCGCAGGCGCCGGCTCGCCGGCCCTGCAGGGTTCAGCGAAACAACCCGGCGCCGAGTTCGCGTGCGGCTTGCAATTGCACCGCCGCATCGCGCAACTCCGAGTCGAGCAACTTCGTCGATCCCGCCACCGTCGCCCCGCAGTAATCGAAGATGCCGTGATCGATCTGCACTTGCATCGCCGCGCCATAGCCGTGGCGCGCGTAGACGTCTTCATCCGCGCCGCCGACGCCGACCAGATGCACACGCAAGTGCCCGAGCTTTTTCACCAATTTCTCGTTGCCATTGAAATCGAACGCCCAGCCGTTGCTGAACACGCGGTCAATCCAGCCTTTGAGCAGCGCCGGCATGGCCCACCAGAACACAGGGAAGACCAGCACCAGTGCGTCGGCGCGGTCGATCCGCGCCTGCTCGGCCAGCACATCCGCCGGTGGCCGGGATTCGCGGTGATGCACGGCCCAGTCGGCTTTGGTGAAACGCGGATCGAAACCTTCGGCGTGCAGGTCGGCTATTTCAAAAGTGTTGGCCGGATTGGCTGCGGACAGCCCTCGGGCTATCTCCTGTGCCAACGCGTGGGTCAGCGAACGGCTATCGTCATGGTCGACAACAATCAAGGCGTGCATGGGCAAATCTCCGGTTGGTGGCGCTGACCAAGGGCTATATACTCTTGGTAAGTTACGATCAGTAAGTTACGTTTGGTATATTAGCGATGTCAACCCTTGAAAATTCCCCTGCCACCGCCCCTCGGCGGCGCATGTCCCGCGAAGATCGCCAGCGCCAATTGCTCGACGTAGCCTGGCAAGTGGTGCGCGCTCAGGGCAGCGACGCCCTGACGCTGGGCTATCTGGCGGAACAGGCCGGCGTCACCAAACCGGTGGTCTATGACCACTTTGTGAGCCGGCCCGGTCTGCTCGCGGCGCTGTACGAAGATTTCGACAAGCGCCAGACCGCCGTGATGGACGCCGCACTCGCCGACTGCGAGCCGACCTTGAACGCCACCGCCGCGGTGATCGCCACGGCGTATGTCGAGTGCGTGTTGACCCAGGGCAACGAGATTGGCGGGGTGATTGCCGCATTGGCGAGCACGCCGGAGCTGGAGAAGATCAAGCGCGAATACGAGGCGATCTTCCTGGAGAAATGTCGCAAAGTGCTGTCGCCGTTTGTGGGCGAAGGCGCAATCACCCAGGCCGGCCTGCGCGCCATGCTGGGCGCCGCCGAAGCGCTTTCCCAGGCCGCGGCGAGCGCGGAAATCAGCGCCGCGCAGGCCCGTGACGAGCTGTTCGCGACGATCCTGGCGATGGTCGCAAGGGCCACCGCCGGCGCCACTCACACAGCTGACTGACGGTACTTGAGCGCCCCCGCGCACCTTCCTAGGATGGAGTGACGCAGCTCTGCTGCGTAGGCGCGGGTGCTCTGAACCCCAATCAAGCCCACGCCTGGCTTCATGCGCATCTTGAGCCTCGAGGGCTCTACTTCCTCCCCATCAAAGAGCTTTGAGGCTCTTTTTTTGTCCGTGCGAAAAGCCCCTTGAATACTCCGACCACCGGTGAGAAAGCGGTATCATTGAGCCATTATGGTGCGTTACGCGAGCGATTCCTGACTCGGTTACAACGCCACCTTCACCTCAGGTCTGTTGATTCCCGAATTCATGCATATCACCTCCATCGCCTTCGAAGGTTTGAGAAAGCTGCGCCTCAACCACAACAAGGAAAAGTCCCGGGCACCTACACTATCGGCTCTTGCTCCCAAACGAATCAACGTCATCATCGGTCCCAATGGCGGCGGTAAATCCACCATCGTCGACATCATCCGCTGCTGCTCGGACTCGCAGGTACTGACCCACATCTCCCGCGAAAATATCGGCTCGTCTACCCGCTCGACATTCGCCGTCGAGTTCAATGACCGGCGTCGCTTCGATGTTCAATTTACAATCCGCAAGCCCCAGGTTTATGCCGTCGAGATGAAGGTAAAAGGCCCCTACGGCATAAGCGCTCTGACCCATGACATAATCGAACACGGCACAGTTCCTGAAACTTTGTCGACACTGACAACCACGCTCAATCTCAAGGTTTGCGTTCGCACACATCACGACGAACGAGACACATCACTTCCTGCCTTTATCGCTGCGTTAAATGCCGAAGCCAGCCGGCTGGTGGGCTTGCTGGCCTATCCACTGCATCCTCGTCAGTCGAGCATGGATCGACCTGACTTCGACCCTGATGCCGACAGCAGCAATGACACTCGCGATGAAATCGATGAGGAGGCGCAATGGCTGTTGGATAATCCCTGGCCTGCCATTTCGATCACTGACGAAGGGTTGCTCAAAGTCTTTTTCAATGACGATCAAATGCAGCCCAATTTTCTTCCGATGACACTGCTGCCTTCCGGTTGGAGGGCATTTGGCGGCCTGCTTGGCTGGCTGGCTGAAGTTCCCCACGGCTCGATCTGCGTTATCGAAGAACCTGAAACGCATCTGCATCCGACGTTGTTACGTCTGTTGATGCGCAGGCTCGGCGAGATGGCGAGCGATCCGCAAAGGCAACTGCAACTGTTCATCACCACTCACGCCCCCGCAATGATCGATGTGCGAGCCTGGGCGATCGAAGACGTAGCGTTGTTTGAAGTTGACGGGTTTGAAGCACGCGATCTCACCGAACAGAGCCATGTCCTGTCGTTGCTTGGAGTCAGACCCAGTGATGTCAGTCAGGCCAACGGTGTTATCTGGGTCGAAGGCGCCTCGGACAAGCTGTACCTGCTGCACTGGATCGACTTGCTTAGCCAGAAGAACAAAACGGCAGCGCCCAAGGAAAACCACGACTACGCGTTCCTTCCTTATGGCGGTTCCATGCTCAAGCACTACAGCGCCAACCACGAAGCAGGATTGATCGACATGTTCAGGATCAATCGCAACTCGTTTGTGGTGATGGATCGCGACCTGGACTTCCTTGATGCCAGCAAGCCCGGCGGTACTGAGCTAACCAAGTCCAGATTCCTCAAGGATGTAGCGTCCTGGCTGACTCAGGAATACACAATGGAAAGCTACCTGCCGACAGCCTTCTTCGAGCGCTATTTCAGCATCGTCGATGGCCGGGTGGTCAAGGACAGCGGTTACTCCAAGACTGATATCGCCGAATTTTTCCGTGAGGAATATCAAACATTCGACCATTCGTTCAAGCCTGGCACTGATCTGCCTGAGCGAATCAGCGAACTGCTCGCCACAATCAACCAGTGGAATCAGCTATAGCGCCAAAGCGTCGGGCAGGACGCCGCACATTCAATGCAACGTCATGCGCTGCCGCACGAACGCTTCGGTGTGGCGGGTTACCTGATCCAGGTGGCGGTCGCGCTGTTTCTCGGCATCGAGCATCGCCCGCTTGCCATGCTTTTGCAGCAGATAGGTGTGGATCTGCTGCACTTCCAGGGAACGGTAGATCGGTGTGGTGTCGATGAATCCGCGCAGGCCGTTGCTGCGGTAATGGCGGGTGCTCATCAGCACTTGCGTCTCGCGCTGGCCGATCACCTCGAAGCCCAGCGCTTCGAAATAAGGCACCTTGCCGACGCTGCAGGTCAGTTCGGCGTGCGGGTAGCGTGCGAGCATCTCGCCAATCAAGCTGCGCGCCACACCCTGGCGCCGATGGCCCTCGCGCACCGCCAGGTAAGCGACGTTGCACGCCTCCCAGTCGCCCTGCACCGGCAGGTACAACAGAAAACCGATGACCTGCTCCGGGTCGTCCTCGGCGGTGGCGACCAGCAGCTCCACTTCCGTGCCCTTCTCACCGTTCAACGCCTCCAGATACAAATGCACCTCGTAGCCGACCGCGTACTGGTAGACGTTGTACAAGAGGTTGCTCGGGCCGAGGCCGACCGCGCTGATGTCGGTCAGGTAGTCGACCACCATCTGCAGAATCTGGCTGTTGACGCCCTCGGGGCACGGCGCTTTGTAGTGGGTGATGCAGGGCATGGCGGGTGAACTCCGGCGGTAATCGGCGACATCATACTGCGCGCTCGAGCCTGACAAAAATTTCATCCGCCCGGCAGCGGATCTTTCGCCGATTCGGCGTCAAATTCTTCAGCTGCGTTCACTTCCCGACGCAGGCCTTGAGGAGTTGTCATGAACGTTTGGCGTTCTTTGTCGAAATGGCGAAAGGCATGGCTGGCGCTGCCCTTGACGGTTGTGGCGCTGAGCAGCGCCCCGGTGTTTGCCCAACCCGAAATGATCATCCGTCAGGCGCCGCCGCCGCTGCGCATGGAGCCAATGCCCGGCGCCCGTCCCGGTTATGCCTGGGATCGCGGCCACTGGCGCTGGGACGGCCGCGGCTATGCCTGGGTGCCGGGGCACTGGCAACCGGTGCGCTACGGTGCGCGCTGGAAGCCCGGGCATTGGCAGGCCCGCGGGCCCAACTGGTACTGGATTGAAGGTCACTGGGCGCGCTGATCGTCGCGCGCCCGCCCACGTCATCGACCCGGAAGATCAACATGTCGCGAACCTTGAAAACCTTGCTCGCCAGCGCCCTGGTGGCGATAACCCTGTCCGGCTGCGTGATCGCACCCGCGCGTCCGCACCGTCCGCCACCACCGGTGGAAGTGGTTCCGGTCATGCCTGCGCCGGGCTATCACTGGGTGGCCGGGCATTACCGCTGGGCCGGCAATCAATGGCGCTGGGTGCCAGGTCACTGGCGCGCCTACTGAGGCCGGTCACTGCTGGGGGGCGACCACCTTGAACTTGATGTCGATATCCTTCGACACCACGGTGTCCGCCCACTCCCCCGCGCCGAGGCCGAACTCGTCGCGCCTGAGCACCAGTTCTCCGTCGAAGATGCCGATCTGGCTGTCCGGTTTCAGTTCGACCGGCACCTGCACGTCGCGGGTGATGCCCTTGAGGGTGAGCTTACCGGCGATCAAATAACGGTTGTCGCCGACCTGGGTGAAAGCGCTCGATTCGAACACCGCGAGCGGATACTTCGCCGTGTCGAACCACGCCGGTTTCACCAGCTCGGTATTGGCGTCTTCGCTGCCGGCATCGATGCTGGCGAGGTCGATGTGCAGCGTGGTGCGGGCCGCGGCGAGGTTTTCGCTATCGAACGCCAGCGTCGCCTCGAACTTGCCGAACGTGCCGTACATTCGCGAGCCCATCTGGTTGAAGGTGAAACTGATCTGGCTGGCGGTGGTGTTGACCCGGGTGTATTCCACGGCGTGCGCCAACGGCATGACGCTCAGGCAACACGCGGCAGCCAACGATAGGCGGATCGACATGGGATTCTCCGCAGAGGCCCGGGAGGGGTTCGATTGACTTAAGCAAACATCCGCCGATAACGCCAGCACGGCGGCTGACGATCAACGCCACCCCGTCACACCAGCCGCTCGATCTTCTGATGCTGCCAGACCAGTTTGTAGTAAAGCGTCTGCAACACCAGCATCCCCAGGTACGCCACCGGGAACGCCATCCACACCCCTTGCAGGCCGAACCGCGCGTCCAGCCAGTACGCCGCCGGCAACTGCACGCCGACCACACAGATAATGGCGATCGCCACCGGTACCAGCACCGTGCCGCTGGCGCGCATGATGCCGCCGATGATTGCCTGGAAGCCGAACACCAGCAGGCTCCAGAGCATGATGTGCAGCAGATGTTCGGCCATCGCCCGGGTGGCGTCTTCGGTGAGGAACAGCCCCAGCAGCCAGTGCGACAGCAGGTAGCCGAGCACGATCAGGCCACCGGTCAGGCAGACGTTGATCCACAGCCCGGTGCGCAGGATAGGCGCGATGCGTTCCAGACGCCCGGCGCCGATGGCCTGGGCGCCGAGGATCGACGCGGTGATGGCAATCGACAGCGCAGGGAACTGCACGTAGTTGACGATCTGCGTCACCGCGCCATAGGCCGCCGTCGCCTGCGATCCGTGCTGGTTGACCAGCGCCAGAATCACCAGCTCCGACAGCGACAGCACGATCATCTGCACCCCGGTCGGCAGCCCGATGCGCAAGACTTTGCCGAGGATTCCGCGGTTCAGGCGCAGCGCTGCAAAAAACTCGCGATCCGGCGCCAGCGGATGGCCCTTGCGAATCAGCCGCCACGCCAGCCACGCCATGGCCGCCAGGTTACCGGCCAGGCCGGCGAACGCCGCACTCTGGATCCCCAACTGCGGCAAGCCGAACCAGCCGCGAATCAGTGCCGGCGTCAGTGCCAGCCCGACGCAGGTCGACACCATCAGTGCCAGCAGCGGCGACAGCGTATCGCTGACCCCGCGCAACAACTGGGTGAACAGCACGAACACCAGCAGCGACGGCAGAATCCACATCATCACATGGGCATACGCGACGGCATCGTCCAGCACGTCCAGCGGTGTCCCCAACCCCTGCAACGCCGGCCGCGCAAACACGCTGCCCAGCACTGCCGCGACCAGACCGATCAACACCCCGAGCAACAACGTCGCCCCGGCAATCGCCTTGACCATGTGCGGCTCGCGCGCGCCCCACGCCTGCCCGATCAACACCCCTGCCCCGGCGCCCAGACCGATGACCAGGGCGATGAAGAAAAAGATGATCGGAAACATTCCGGACACCGCCGCCAACGCCTGCGTCCCGAGCATCTGGCCGATATAAATGCTGTTGACCGTGCCTGACATCGATTGCAGGAAGTTGGACAACACCATGGGGGCCAGGAACAGGAAGTAGGTTTTCCAGAGGGGATGTTGGGTGGGGGTTGGCATGAGTTTCCGTCTCGGGGCAGAGTTCGGGGATATTACGCTAGATGGTTTGCCACTGGTGCGAGGCAATTGCGCTGCGGCTGATTTGCCCTGCAGCCATTCGACCGGGACGAGGTGGCAGCGCGCTCATCACTGCATCTGCACATCCAGGCGCGGCCAGGTGCGCTGCCAGTTCTTCGAGCGAACGCGCTCCAGGTAAACCGGGTACTTCTCGGCGAGGAATCGCGGCGTCGGACGCACCCGCAAGGAAAACAGGTCTTCCAGACCCAGCGGCGCAGCAATGTCGATACGGTCTGCGGCGGTCAACCGCACAGCGACAGCCGTGGCGGTCTCGGGCCAGCACCTCATCGCTGCGGTCGCCGAGGCATAGGGCTGATCGCCGTTGCGCGCATGCATGCGCGCCTGGTTCTTGACGGACCAGTTGACGCTGTCATCCATTGCCCGCAGCGTCGCCTCCAACGCGGCATCGCGCTGGGCACAGGTGTCCTCGACATCGAACCAGATCACGTCGACATCGGCCGGCAATGGCGAAGACGGCCGACCGTGCAAGTGGTCCCAGACCCGACCGCGCACGAACCCGGCGGCCACCCAGCAATCACTCAGATGCAACTCCCTGACGAGCTGCAGAACCTTCATGCGTGCGGGGTCTTCGGTGATCAGCCGGTGAAGCGTGGCGTGCAACATTTGCTAACTCCGTTTAACTTCGTATCCGTACTTGACCATCAAATGCGTCCTTCAGGCCCATCGAGAATCTACCATGCTCCGACCTTCACACTTGCTCAGCTGCATCGTTTTGGCGCTAGGTGCCGGCACGGTGCAGGCCGCTGCCGTCGCGCCCGCGCCGGAAGTTCTGCAACCCTTGCTGGCAACGCTCAACGAACGCCTGAACATCGCCGACCTGGTCGCCCTGACCAAATGGGACAGCGGCAAGCCGATCCAGGACGGTCCGCGTGAAGCCCAGGTGATTGCCAACGCCCGCACCCTGGCCAGCGCACGTCAACTCGATCCGGATGACGTGGCGCAATTGCTCGCGGCGCAAATCGAGGCCAACAAGCTGGTGCAATACGGTCTGTTGGCACAGTGGCAAGCGGCAGGTGCCGCGCCGGCGACGACGCGGCCGGATCTGGCGCAGCAGATTCGCCCGCGTCTGGATGAGCTGCAAACCCGGCTGCTGCAACAGTACGCCGACTTCACGCCCTATCGCCACGATGCGAATTGCCCGGCCTGGCTGGCCAAGGCACGTCGCGGTCTGGCCCACGACACGTTGCATGAACTGGCCCTGACCCGCGCCACCGGCGAGTTGTGCGTGCGCCCGACGGCGCCGTGAATCGCGGCGCTGGCAGCCATTGCTGGCGTCGATAGTCACCATCACGCCAATGAAGTTCTCATAAAAAATCCGCGGCGTAACATCTGCTCCATACCTAACCACAACACCCCGGAGCACACGATCATGAAACGCCAAATCCTTCTCGGCATCGCTTTCTCGGTTCTGGCAGTCAACGCTTTCGCAGCGAAACCCGCGCACACCATGATCGCCGAAGGCGGTTCGGATCGGCTGATTGAAAGTCGTGTGGCTGAGGGTGGCTCGGATCGTCTGCAAGAGCGCCGCGTAGCCGAAGGCGGCTCGGATCGTCTGCAGGAACGCCGCGTAGCCGAAGGTGGCTCGGATCGTCTGCAGGAGCGCCGCGTAGCCGAAGGTGGCTCGGATCGTCTGCAGGAACGCCGTGTAGCCGAAGGTGGCTCGGATCGTCTGCAGGAACGCCGTGTAGCCGAAGGTGGTTCGGATCGTCTGCAGGAACGCCGTGTAGCCGAAGGTGGCTCGGATCGTCTGATCGAACGCCGCGTGGCCTGAATCGATCTGGCTAACGCTACACAATAAAAAGCCCGGTCTGATCAGCCGGGCTTTTTTGCATTCAACCGGCGCTTACTGCACGGTTTTCAGCTTGACCACGTCACCGGAAATCTTGGTGGTGTAACCGGTCAGGACCCAGGCCCAGAACCAGTTTTCCTGGACCTGAGTGTTGATCATGGCGTCGCCGCCCTTGGCCTTGATCGCGGCGTTCTGGGCGCGGACGAAGCGGCTGTTCTGCTGGATCGGGATGACGCCGAACAGCAGCAGACCGGTGGCCGTCGCTTCGCTGTGGCCAATCACGGTGTATTGGCTGCTGTCGTATTGTTTGGTGTTCATCGGGGTGCCGGTGCAACCTGCCAGAACCACACCGAACAGTGCGGCGGCGACTACTTTGCTGAGATATTTCACTGCGAAACTCCATGGGAAAACGCCCGGGATCCATCTCTCGGGCGGCGCACACTTTACCGGAGGTAGTGGCTCTTTGGTATCAACGTCGCCAGGTTTCGTGAAGCACGTCGCTGGCACCCGCTCGGCGATTACGCATACCATGGCGCCACTCCAATAAAGAACGCCCCTCATGATCAACGCCAGTCTGCGCAGCCACCTGACCCTCTGGTTTGCCGGTTTATCCCTGTTGACGCTGCTCAGCGTGGGCTTCTACGTCGGCCACATCGCCACCGAACAAATCAAACAGGCCAGCGGCAACGCGCTGCTGAGCACCGCGCGTTCGGCGGCGGCGCTGTTGGGCGAGCAACTGCGCGAGCGGCAGCTGGAGGTGTACCTGCTCAGCCGCGCGCCGCACCTGGAGCGTGGCGATCTGGATAACCCGTCGATTCTGGTGTCGATGCAACTGCGCACCCAGGCGCGCGCCGAGTACGCGTGGATGGGCGTGACGGATAGCGAGGGCCACGTCCACCAGGCGGTCAATGGCTTGCTGGTCGGGCAGTCGGTGCAGCAACGACCGTGGTTCCAGGCCGGCCTGCGCGGCGAGTACACCGGTGATCCGCATGAAGCGGTGCTGCTCGCCAAGTTGCTGCCCGGCCAGTCGAACGGTGAGCCGCTGCGCTTCATCGATTTTGCCGCGCCGATCCACAATGCCGACGGCCAGGTGATCGGCGTGCTCGGCGCCCACGCACACTGGAGCTGGGTAACGCGCATCGTCGAATCGGCCGCGCAATCGCACAGGGGCGCGACGCCGGATATCGAAGCGCTGATTATCGATCACGACGGCAAAGTGCTGTATCCGGAAGCGTTGGTTGGCCAGCAACTGGCGGCGAATGCACCGCAGTCACCCGGATGGACCGCGGGCGATGGCTACCTGACCAGCATGGTCGCGGTACCCACGCCGTCGAGCACGGCGCTGTCGTGGTCGATCGCTGTGCGCCAGCCGCTGGACTCGGCGCTGCAACCGGCACGCCTGCTGCTGTACAAACTGCTGTTGCTCGGCGTGGTCGCCGCCGTGGTCTTCGGCCTGGTCGCGTATTACCTGGCGCTGCACCTCAGCCGGCCGATCGAGCAATTGGCGCGCGCGGCCAAACAAGTGCAGGACAAGCAACCCGGCGCGCAATTTCAATTGCAGCACCCGGTGCGGGAAATCGCCCAGCTCGGCCAGTCCATCGATGCCATGACCCAATCGTTGCTCGGCAAGGAGCGTGAATTGCAGGAGGCCAATGCGTCCCTGGAAGCCACGGTCGCGCAACGCACCGCCGCCCTCACCCAGGCCAACGCCGAGCTGCTGAGCCTGGCCACCCACGATGCCCTGACCGGCGTCTACAACCGCCGCCGCTTCGATGAAAAGCTCACCGAGTACAGCCTGCTGTTCCGCCGCACCGGACGGCCGTTCGCGCTGCTGCTGATCGACGCCGACCACTTCAAACGCATCAACGACAACTACGGTCATGCGGTCGGTGATGACGTGCTGCGGCAACTGGCGCAACTGATCCAGATGAGCATCCGCAGCACCGATTTCGTCGCGCGCTATGGCGGCGAAGAGTTCGCCGTGCTGCTGCCGGAAATCGCCAAACCGGACACCCCTGAAGTGGTTGCCGAGAAGATCCGCGTGGCAGTGGCCGGGGCGCACTTCCCGCAGGTCGGCCACGTGACTGTGAGCATTGGCGTCGGCCTCGCCGATCCGGCGGACAACAGCCACGCGATGCTGATCAAGCGCGCCGACCAGCAGCTGTACCAGGCGAAAGCAGCGGGCCGCAACCAGGTCGCCTGACGATAACCGTCACTTGCCCGCTGGCCGCCCGCAACGGGCGCCCGGCGTGCGCGGATCAACTCACGTGTTGGTTTTGAGTCGGGTCCAGAGCTGCGTAGTCAATCGCGCAGTCGCCTGCCTTGAGCGAGCAAAATCAGGGTTGGGGTTGTTGCGCGAACGTCTGCAGATAGGCCAGCAAGTCGTCGATTTTCTCTTCGTCGCTCAGCCCCCAGAAGATCATCCGCGTTCCCGGCACCACGGCTTTCGGGTCCTTCAGGTAGGCCGTCAGGGTCTCCCGATTCCAGGTCAGCCCGGCGTTTTTCATGGCATCGGAATAGACGTAGTTGGCCGAGGTGCCGGCCGGGCGACCGAAGATGCCATTGAGTTGCGGGCCGAATCCGGGGCGGGCGGATTCGCCGACCTGATGGCAACCGCCGCACAGGCGCGGGAACAGTCTGCCGCCCGCCTCGGCATCACCCGCCGCGAGGGTCGGCGTGCTGAGCAGGCCAGCGCTGAGGGACAGGGCGAGAGTCAACAAGGCAGTCGGGTTCATTGCGGTATCCGGGTCGGCATCAATCGGGCGGCGGCAAGGGTAGCATTTTGTGCCCTCACTCAGCTGTAGGCGGCCACTACCTGCCGCACCTTGAGCAGCGCTTCACGCAGCACGTCCATCGGCACCGACCCCAAGGCAATACGGATCGCATGCGGCACGTGCGCCGACACCACGAACGGTTCGGCAATCGACACCGCAATGTGCTGCTGCATCAACTCGACCACCACCTGATCGGTACGGGCATCCTCCGGCAACGGCAGCCAGAGAAAATACGAGGCTTGATGGCCGATGCACGGCAAGTCTCGAAGAATGTCCCGGGCCAGGGCCTGGCGCGCGCGGGCGTCGCTGCGTTTCTGCGCTTCGAGCAGCGTGATCGTGCCGTCGTCGAGCCAGCCACAGGCAATGGCGGTCATCACCCCCGGCGTGTTCCAGGTGGTGGCGCGAATGACGCGTTCCAGCGCCGGCACTCGCGGCAACGGCGCGGCGATGAAACCGACGCGCAGGCCGGTGGCGATGTTTTTCGACAGGCCAGATACGTAGATCGTCCGCTCGGGCGCCAGGTCGGCCAGTGGCGGCGGCGGGTTATCCACCAGAAAGGCGTAGGCTGCATCTTCAATCAGCGTCAGATCATGCCGCCGCGCAATCGCCACCAATTGCTCGCGCTGCGCCAGCGACAGCACCCAACCGAGCGGATTGTGCAGGGTCGGCATGCTGTACACGGCGCGTACCGGACGCGTGCGACAGAGTTTTTCCAGCGCCTGCAGGTCCGGCCCCTGCTCACTCACGGCAATCGCCACCACCTCCAGATGCAGCGCCTCGGCGAGCACCTTGAAACCGGAATAGGTCAAGGCGTCGGCGGCAATCACGTCACCGGGTTTGCACAACGCTATCAGCGCCACCGCCAACCCCTGCTGCGCGCCGTTGACAATCAGCACCTGCTCGGCGTCGACCCGCAGGCCACGGCTTTGCAGGTGCCGGGCTATCGAGGCGCGCTCATGCTGACGCCCGGCGTGAGGCTGGTAGCGCAGCAGCGCTTCGAGGTCGCCGGACAGCGCCAATTGGCGCAGCGCCGTGCGCAGCAATTCCGCCTGCCCGGGCACCGCCGGGTAGTTGAAATTCAGGTCGACCATGCCCACCGCGACGTCTTTCTGATCGACGCTGTGCCCCGGCGGCAGCGAGATTTCGCGGACAAAAGTGCCGCGCCCGGTTTCACCGCTGACCAGCCCCATGGCTTCCAGTTCGGCATACACGCGCGACGCCGTGACCAGCGCCAGCCCCTCGCTGGTCGCCAGTTGCCGGTGCGTTGGCAGCCGTGTGCCGGGCAACAGGCGCCCGCTGCGAATGTCGGCGGCAAGGGTGTCGACCAGGGTCTTGTAGCGGGAACGCGGCATGGCGGATGTATCCATGACAATTTTTTGATTGTGCTGATTCTCCGCCCTAGCATGGCTCGCAGGCAACCCCACTATTGAGCGTGACTGAACATGGAACGAACAACACCTCTGAGCAACCCGGCCCTGGAAAGAACCAGTGGCTGGATCAACGGTTTCATCGGCGTGGTGATCTTCAGCGGCTCGCTGCCGGCCACGCGCCTGGCGGTGCTGGAGTTCGATCCGGTGTTCCTCACCGTGGTCCGCGCGGCCATCGCCGGACTGCTGGCGGTGGCGTTGCTGTGGCTGTTTCGCGAACGGCGGCCGGCCCGCGAGCAATGGCTGTCGCTGGTGATCGTGGCGCTGGGCGTGGTGCTCGGTTTTCCGTTGCTGACGGCGCTGGCATTGCAACACGTGACGTCAGCTCATTCGATTGTGTTTGTCGGATTGCTGCCGCTGGCCACGGCGATTTTTGCCGTGCTGCGTGGCGGTGAACGGCCGCGTCCGGTGTTCTGGCTGTTCTCGCTGCTGGGCAGTTCGCTGGTGGTCGGCTTCGCGATTGCCCAGGGGCTCAGTGCATCGCCCACCGGCGATCTGCTGATGCTGGCGGCGATTCTCGCCTGCGGCCTCGGTTACGCCGAAGGCGCCAAACTGTCGCGTACGCTCGGCGGCTGGCAGGTGATCTGCTGGGCGCTGGTGGTGGCGCTACCGCTGATGGCGGCGCTGAGCGTCTGGCTCAAACCCGCCTCGTTGAGTGGCATCAGCGTTGCGGCGTGGACGTGCCTGGCCTACGTGTCGCTGTTCAGCATGCTCATCGGCTTCGTGTTCTGGTATCGCGGGCTGGCACAGGGCGGGATCGCGGCGGTCGGGCAATTGCAGTTGTTGCAGCCGTTTTTCGGCCTGGCGCTGGCGGCGACGCTGCTGCACGAACAGGTCAGCCTCGGCATGCTGGCGGTGACCCTGGGTGTGATTCTCTGCGTGGCCGGAGCGAAGAAATTCGCCCGATAGCTAACCGGCGCCGGCTTTCCACTCGCGCGGGCTGAGCCCGGTCTTGCGCCGAAACGCCCGGGCCAGCGCCGACGGACTGTCATAGCCGACCTCCTCGGCGATCAACGCAATCGGCCGGCCCTCGCGCAGGCGTTTCTGCGCCAGGCTGATGCGCCAGCTGACCAGGTAATCCACCGGCGTCTGCCCCACCACCCGGCGGAAATACTCGGCAAAACTGGCCCGCGACTGGTTCGTCGCGCCCGCCAGTTCGGCGACGCTCCAGGCTTTGCCCGGTTGCTCATGGATCAGGTTCAAGGCGCGCGACAGACGCGGATCGGCCAGCCCGGCGAGCATGCCGGGTTGCTGTTCACGCCGACTGATAAGGTGGCGCAGCAGCAAGATCACCAACAACTCGAACAACCGATCCATCACCGCTTCGCGCCCGCAGTGGCCGTCGAACGCCTCCTTGAACAGCCACTCCAGGGTGTTGGCCATTTCCGGCAACTCGGCGAGTTTCAGCACCAGGTAATCCGGCAGCGCCGTCGCCAGCGCATTGCCCGCGCCACCGTCGAAGGTCAGCGAGGCACAGACCAGGCGGGTGTCCATGGCTTCGTCGGCAAACAGCCGATGGGCGAGTGGGCGAGGGAAGAAAATCAGCGTCGGTTCGTCGAGGTGCAGCTCCGGGTCATTGCCCGGTTTGAGCCGCAACTGGCCGGCCTGCAGCAGATGCACGTGCCCGCAGGTCTGCTCGCCACCGTAAGCGCTGATTCCGCAAAACGTGCCGCTATGGAACGTACCGGCGTTGACGCCGAAATGGCTGAGCAAAGTCGACAGGCGATCCACGGATGACATCCTCGGTGGCAGGTTTGGACGATCTGTCGCATATCCTCGACGATTTGCCGCCAAAGCACCAGCCACGCTCGGTAGCATCACCTCCATCCCCGGCGCACTTCGCACCGGACTTCTGGAGAATCACCATGAGCCGCATTGCCCCGATCAGCCTCGACACCGCCACCGACGCCACTCGCCCGGTGCTGGAAGGCGTACAGAAAAAAATCGGTTTCCTGCCCAACCTGTTCAAGACCCTCGCCACCGCGCCGGTTGCGCTGGATGCCTACGTGCAGATTTCCACCACCCTGGGCAAGACTTCACTGAGCGCCAAGGAAAAAGAAGCGGTGTACCTCGCCACGTCGCAGGTCAACGGCTGCGACTACTGCCTGGCCGCGCATAGCCTGTTTGCCAGCAAGGCCGGGCTGTCGGCGGCGGACATTGTCGAGGCCCGGCATGGCCGGCTCAACGCCTTCGCCGCCCTCGCCCAGCAGTTGACGCAGACCCGCGGTCATCTGAGCGACGAGCAGATTGCCAGCGCCCGCGCCGCCGGCATCGACGACAAAAAGATCATCGAAGTGATCGCCATCGTCGCCGCGCAGACGCTGACCAACTACCTGAACAACGTCGCGCTGACGGACATCGACTTCCCGGCGATCGATGCCTGATCGGTGCTCGGGGTCGGTCTCAGTCGTGATCGACCCCGGCACGTTTGAGCAATGTCTTGCACCGCTCGGACAAGTGGAACACCTGCAAGTGCTTGCCCGCCTTGGCATAGCGCTCGCGCAGGGTTTTCAGCGCGGCGATGGCCGAGTAATCGACAAAACTCACATGCCGGCAATCGACGGTCACCCGGGCCGGATCGTTGGCCGGGTCAAACTGATTGAGGAACGCTGTGGTCGAGGCAAAAAACAGCGTGCCGTGCAGGCGATAGAGCTTGCTGCCATCCGCCTCCAGATGTTCGTCGGCGTACAACTCCCGGGCCTGCTGCCAGGCGAAATTCAGCGCAGCGATGATGATCCCGCACAGCACCGCCGTCGCCAGGTCGGTGAACACGGTAATGGTGGTGACCGCGATAATCACCAGCACATCGTTGAGCGGCACTTTGTTCAGCACCCGCAACGACGCCCAGGCGAACGTCTGCTGCGACACCACAAACATCACCCCCACCAGCGCCGCCAGCGGAATACGCTCGATCAGCGGCGACAGAAACAGAATGAACAACAGAATCAACACCCCGGCCACCACGCCGGACAAACGCCCGCGCCCGCCGGAACTGAGGTTGATCACGGTCTGGCCGATCATCGCGCAGCCGCCCATGCCACCGAACACACCGGACACCATGTTGGCCGCACCAAGCGCCACGCACTCGCGATCCGGGTAGCCACGGGTTTCGGTGATTTCGTCGGTGAGGTTGAGGGTCAGCAAGGTTTCCAGCAGGCCGACCAGCGCCATCAGAATCGCGTAAGGGGCGATGATGCGCAGGGTCTGCAGATCCCACGGAATATCCGGCAGGGCCAGCGTCGGCAGGCCGCCGGCGATGTGCGCCATGTCACCGAGCGTGCGGGTCGGCAGGCCGAGCAGGTAAACCAGCAGGCCCACACCGAGGATCGCCACCAGTGCCGGCGGCACCGCTTTGGTCAGGCGCGGCAGGACGTAGACGATGGCCATGGTCAGCAGCACCAGCCCGGTCATCAGGTACAACGGTGTGCCGCTGAGCCAGTTGTCACCGCGCTTGAAATGCTCCAGTTGCGCCAGCGCGATGATGATCGCCAGGCCGTTGACGAAGCCGAGCATCACCGGATGCGGCACCATCCGCACCAGTTTGCCCAGGCGCAGCAGCCCGAACGCGACCATGATCACGCCGCCGAGCAGCACCGTCGCCAGCAGATACTGCACGCCGTGCTGCACCACCAGCGCGACGATCACCACTGCCATCGAACCAGCCGCCCCGGACACCATGCCCGGCCGCCCGCCGAACAGCGCAGTCAGCGTGCAAATGATGAAGGCGCCGTACAGGCCCATCAGCGGATTGAGGTGGGCCACCAGCGCGAACGCAATGCATTCGGGCAACAGGGCAAACGAGGTGGTGAGTCCGGCCAGGACATCGGCACGCAGACGAATCGGTTTCATGGCTTACCTGACAGAGCGGCCGTCGGGCACGGCCGCGGATATTCGCGGAAAAAAACAGGGTTGCGGATGTTACGGAATTGTCCGGGTTCGGGCCACCGTCGCTGACAGCCAATCGCTGGCGCTCTATGCTTGCGCGCTGTTTTGCCTGATCGAGAGCGGCCATGCCGAGTGAATTGACCACCCGTGAAGTTTGCCAACGCCTGCGCGATGCGGCGCTGGGCGTGCGCCCGCTCCAGACAGTGAGCACGCAGGGCGGCGCGCTCGAAGTCGATATCGAGGGCTGGCTGTTGCAGCTCGACTTCGACGGCCAGCACCTGCATCACTGCGGCCAGTGTCGTTGTCCCGACGGTCGCGTCTGGACGCACGACACCCGGCAACGCTTCGGCACCGATGCGGTCAGCCTGCTGAGCACCTGGGAACTGGCGCAGATCGAGGGCATGTTGCGCCCGTGTTAACGAGTCGGGGCAATCCGCTTGCTCGATGATGGCACTCTGCCCATAATTCGCCCCCTCTTTTCTACACGCAAGGAAATGCCGTGAAAAAATCTCTGCTGCTGGTCCCGCTGCTGGCCCTGCTGCTGCAAGGTTGCGGGGTGACCATGACCCGCTATGAGCCCAGCTACGACAACGTGCAGAAGCTCAAGCAGACCCCGCCGCTGCACGCGCTCGGCAACCCGCAAGTCACCGCTGCCCCGGGCGAAGGCTCGCTGGTGGTACGGGCGAACCCGATCAGCTCGCCAACCGGCAGCATCCCGGCGCACATCCAGGACGCCATCAGCGAAGAACTGCGCAAGGCTGGCCTGCTCGACCCGAACGCCTCCCGTCACCTGCAAGTGCTGGTGGTGAAAAACCAGTTGAACGCTGGCATGGGCAGCGGTGACGGCAAGATCGCCGCGCGCTTCACCCTGCTCGACGGCAAGGATGTGCTGTACGACGCGACCAAGGATGTCAGCCACCAGTGGGGCAGCAGTTTCTTCGGCGCCATTGCGATTCCCAACGCCGCCAACGCCTACAACCCGATGCTCAAGGATCTGCTGAGTGCACTGTACAGCGATCCGCAGTTCATCCAGGCCCTGAAGTAAGGGCGAAAAAAAGAGCCGCAATCGCGGCTCTTTTTTTGTCCTTCAGCATCGTCAGGCGCGGATCAGATACCCGAGTATTTCGGCCGATTGCTGTCGGCCCATTCCTTGAGCAACGCGTTGACCTGACGGGTGAAGGTATCGGTCACCGCCGCTTTCGGCGTATTGAACGCCAGTGGAATGAACCAGATGCCCATCCAGGTGCCGACCGCGTCATGGTTGCTCGCGGTGGTCAGCGGCTGGCCCTGCTGATCGAGGGTTTCCAGGCTCATGGTGTACTGGTCGGTGGCGTAGGCCGGGATGACCGTCATGGTCAAACCGCTGATGAACGCCAGCGCCAACTCACCGCCATTCGGCGGATGGTTGTACATTTTCAAGCGCAGGCTGTAGTCGCCTGGCTGCTTTTCGAATTGGTCAAACGTCACGCGACCGAACAGGCCGGAATCCTTGAGCACGCTTTGCAGTTGCGGCTTGAGCATGTCCCGCGCTTGCGGCATTTCCACGGCGGAAGCGCTTCTCGGCTCGCCCTGGTAGAAATCGAAATCGACGTACACATTGGGTTTGTTGGCGTAATTGGCCATCGACGGCAGTGTCACCGGAGCGACCTCGTCCTTGGTAAAACTGGCGCAACCGCCCAGCGTCAGTGCCAGGCCCAGTGCCAGGATTTTCCCGAATTGCATGATGTCTTCCCTAAATGATAGCAAAGAGCCTCCATTGCGGAGAGCCGGGGCGGATTCTAGTGATCGCCCGCTTTCGGGAAAAGAGCTGTGGCAAGAAAAAGCCGAAAAATCTACTGCCGCTCAGCTTGTCCGCAGGTCGAGGATGTAGGTGTAGTAACCGCTGTCGCGTACATAGCCCAGCGACTCATACAAACCCTGGGCGGTGAAATTGTCGGTGGCGGTTTCCAGCACCAGGCCCTTGGCCCCGGTGGCCAGCGCGAAGTCACGCGCGGCATTCATCAACAATCGCCCGACACCCCGGCCCCGAGCCTCATGCGCGGTGAACAGGTCGCTGAGCAACCAGGTGCGATGGGCATCGATCGACGAAAACGTCGGGTAAAGCTGGACGAAACCCAGGGCAGCGCCCTGCTCGTCCTCAGCCAGGAAAATCGCCGACTCGGCAGCCGCCATGCGTTCGGCGATAAACGCCCGCGACTGCGCCAGGTTCGCTGGCTGGCCATAAAAGCCGCGATAGGCATCGAATAGTCCGGCGACGGCATCAAGCCGATCCACATGGGCACGCACTGCCTCGATAGCCATTTCCCCTGCCCTGATTGCGCTGAATGTCTGAACCAGCATAGCGCGCGCCATCGAGTACGCTGGCTTCCGCGCTATATAGTTTTGTATATTGCGAAGCCGAATTCGCCAGAACCTCTCCATGTCGTCCATGAGCAGCATCCGCGAACGCAATCAGCAACTGATCCTCGCCGCCGCCAGCGAAGCGTTCGCCGCCAACGGCTTCGACGCCACGCAGACCCGCGACATCGCCGCCCGCGCCGGCGTGCCCAAGGCCAATCTGTATTACTACTTCCGCAGCAAGGAAAACCTCTACGGCCGGGTTCTGCTCGGCTTCGTCGAGCCGCTGCTGGAAGCCTCGGCGGTGCTGCGCGAAAGCGACGATCCGCTGATCGGCCTGCGTGCCTACGTCGCGGCGCGCATCCGCATCGCCCGCGAGCATCCGGCCATCGCCAAGGTGTTCAGCGGCGAACTGCTGCTCGGCGGTCGCCAGTTGCCCGACGAATGCCGCGACCTGCTGCACGCCGAGGCCCGGCGTAATGTCGACTGTCTGCGCAGCTGGATCGACCGCGGCTTGCTGGCGCCAGTCGATCCCGAACATTTGATGCTGTTCATCTGGTCGGCGACCCGTACCTACACCAATATCGGCTGGCAGATGGGCTGCATCACCGGTCGCGAAGTGCCGCAGGATGAGGACTATGCGACGGCGGCCGAGACCATTACGCGGTTGGTGCTCGGCGGCGTGGCGGCGCCGCGCGAGGGGGAGATCCGCGGCGTGTTGTTTGCCACGTGAACGCTCAGGGCATGTAATCCAGAGGCAACGCTTCATCCCCCGAGCGGCGCGCGTACCAGGCCTGCATGGCCTCGGGCAAGCGTGTCTTCCATTGCGCGACGTTGGTGTAGTAACGCACGTGGGAGTGGCCCTGAGCGTCGTAAGCCATCAGCATGACCCACACCTGGCCATCCGGCGCGCTCATGTACAACGCCGTGCCGCCCAGGCCGCGCATCCACATTTCTGCAACCTGACTGCCCGGCACGTCGGCACTCGGATCAGCAGTCAGCATCGAACCGGACAGGTCCACCAGCACTTGATAATCCGCCTTGAGCAACTGCTGCAGCATCCGGTTCTCCTCGAGCGAACGGGCCAGGCCGAGGCTGAGCAGATCGAAGTCCAACCGCAAGGGTCGCTCGGAGGCCACGTACTGGCCGGCGTAGTAGACACCCATGCCGCCGCCGCAGTCTGCATCGCTGCCGTTTTGCGTGACCTGCAAGAGGCCGTTGACGGCGCTGAAACTCAGCGTGCATTGCCCTTCGGCGTAGTCGGCCTGGCTGCCCTTCAACAGCGCAACGCCATCCAGATCACCGGAATTGCCGCCCTCCTGCGCCGTAATATCGAAGGTGATGTGCGTGGCGTCACGCCGCTGGGTGGTTATCTGCGCCGCAGAGGCCGGGGTTGCGGGAATGCGTTGCCAGGTCGCATTCCAGTTGAAGGGTTTGCCGGTGTACTCGAGTTCGACAAGCCGCTGCAGATACTCCCGACGCAGGCAGGCGAGTTGCTCGTGGCAGAGACTGCGATTCTTCAGCCATTGGCGCTGGGCCGCCTTGAGCGCCTTCGGGTCAGCGACTTTCGCCAGCGCCGACGGCCACAGCGAGCCGAGTTTCTCATCCAGACTCGAGGTATACGGGTCCGCGCAAACGGCTTTTTCAACCGGGCTGGATGCAGCCGCGCAGTCGAAACTGGCGGCATGGCCATGGGCAGTGAAAACCAGGGTTGTCAGCAGCAAGGCGTGACGGAAATTGACAGCGAGCATCGATAGATTCCATTCCTGAGGCGGCGGCAGTATGCCGCGCCCGGGCTGTCGATGCGCTGGATTTTTTCAATCGCCGGTCGCGCACGGTGGCGCTGCTCAGAAGCGGATATCCGCCGCCGGCTTCACATCGATCCGCGCCACGGAACCGCTCAGGTGCGCGAGGTCCTTGTTGTGTTCGGCGATGATGTCTTCGGCGCTCATGTTGCCGTTGTCGACGGTGGAATGCGCGTCGGCGACCAGTTCCACGTCGTAGCCCAGTTGATGCGCCTGGCGCACGGTGGCGTTGACGCAGTAATCGGTCTGCAGGCCGCAGATCACCAGGCGCTCGAAGTCTTCGCTGGGGATGAGCTTCTGCAGGGGGGTCTGGTAGAACGAATCGCGGGTGGTCTTGCGTACCCGCAGATCGTCAGCGCCGGTGAGCAGCCCCGGGGCCAGTTGCCAGCCTTCGGCGCCATGGGCCAGCGGGCTGTCCTTTTCTTCATGCTGGATCAGCACCACCGGCACCCCCGCCTCGCGTGCGCGAGTGCTGAGGTCGTTGATGGTGTCGATCACGCGCGCAATGTCGTAGCACTGGTACTCGCCGACGCACAAGGCATGCTGGACGTCGATAATGAGCAATGCGGTGGTCATGATGTGCCTTCCTTGATCGGACTTCGAGACGGGGGCGGACCAGGGTCCGCCCCCTTTTTACGCCCCTCAGTAACCCAATGACAACCCGGTGTTGCGCCGTGGATCGTTGGCACCGTAGAAACGATTCTTGCCGACCGGCTTGCCGCCCAGGGACGGCGCACCGACCAGGATCGCCGCGATGTGGTTGGCATCCTGCGGGCCGGCGAACTTGTGGCCCCAGCTCTCGAGGATTTTCTTCGTGTCCGGGCTGGCCGCGTAGTCTTCGAGGTTGGTCTGCTCCGGCATCCATTGCTGGTGGAAGCGTGGCGCGTCGACGGCCTCCTGCAGGCCCATGCCGTAGTCGATGACGTTCAGCATGGTCAGCAGCGTCGCGGTGATGATCCGGCTGCCGCCCGGCGTACCGACCACCATCACCACCTTGCCGTCCTTGGTGACAATGGTCGGGCTCATCGACGACAGCGGCGCCTTGCCCGGAGCAATCGCATTGGCCTCGCCCTGCACCAGGCCGTACATGTTCGGCACGCCGACCTTGGAGGTGAAGTCGTCCATTTCGTCGTTGAGGATCACCCCGGTCTTGCTCGCCATCACCCCGGCGCCGAACCAGTCATTGAGGGTGTAGGTCACCGACACCGCGTTGCCCCACTTGTCGACAATCGAATAGTGCGTGGTGTTGCTGCCTTCGTGGGGCGCGACTCCCGGTTTCAGCTCGGCCGAGACGCCAGCCTTCTGCGGCGCGATGGCGTTGCGCAGCGTGGTCGCGTAGTTCTTGTCCAGCAGGTGCTCGATCGGATTCTTGACGAAATCCGGGTCGCCGAGATAGCTGTTGCGGTCGACATAGGCATGGCGCATCGCTTCGATCTGATAGTGCATGCCCTGGGCGGAATGGAAGCCCAGATCCTTCATCGGATAGCCTTCGAGGATATTCATGATCTGGCAGATCACCACACCGCCGGAGCTCGGTGGCGGCGCCGACACCACGTGGTAGCCGCGATAGTCGCACTCCACCGGGGCCAGTTCGCGGGTCTTGTATTTGTCGAGGTCGGCCTGGGTGATGATGCCCTTGTTGGCCTGGCTCGAGGTGACGATGGCGTCGGCCACCCAGCCTTTATAGAAGCCGTCGGCGCCTTTCTCGGAGATGCTGCGCAGGGTCTTGCCGAGGTCTTTCTGCACCAGTTTCTGGCCGACCTGCATCGGCTCGCCGTTGCTCAGAAAAATCGAGCCGGAGTCGCGCATATCCTTCTTGAACACATCGGTGGCGTACTCCAGCAGCTCGACGTCGCCCTGCTCCAGTTCAAAGCCGTCTTCGGCCAGCTTGATCGCCGGAGCGATCATCTCCTTGCGCGGTTTGGTGCCGTACTTGCTCAGCGCCAGCTCCATGCCCGACACCGTGCCGGGTACCCCAACCGCGAGGTGACCACGGGTGCTCAGGTCCGGAATGACGTTGCCCTGCTTGTCGAGGTACATGTCGGCCGTCGCGGCCAGTGGCGCTTTTTCGCGGAAATCGAGGAAGGTCTTGCGTCCGTCGGCCAGTTGAATGGTCATGAAACCACCGCCGCCAAGGTTGCCCGCCGCGGGATAGACCACCGCCAGCGCATACCCGACGGCGACCGCCGCATCGACGGCATTGCCGCCGTTTTTCAATACATCGACACCGACGTGGGTGGCCAGGTGCTGGGCCGTGACCACCATGCCGTTTTCCGCGGCCACCGGTGCCACCGAAGCGGCGTGGGCCATGAGGCAGCTGAGCGTCAGAGCGGTCGCTATCAGCGACTTGGCAAAAGGTTCGTACTTCATGAGTCGATCTCTTTTCTTGTTTTTAGGCTCTGTGCAACACAGAGGGAAAGCGCTTGAAGAGCACCCAGCAGTATGGTCGCGATTGCGGTTTGCGCCTCCCCGATCCGGCAGTATGCTGGACACTTTGCCGCCGCGCTCCGGAGTTGCTGCCCATGGCCTACACGTTCATCACCCTGCCTTCGCCGGTCGGCGAGCTGAAGCTGGTCGCGAACGGCGCGCGACTGGCAGCCATCCTCTGGGAAAACGACAAACCCGATCGCGTGCGCCTGGGGCCGATGAGCGAAGCGCCGGAGCATCCGCTGCTGCGCGACACCGCCCGGCAGCTGGAAGAATATTTCGCCGGTACCCGCCAGGCTTTCGAGCTGGAACTGGATTTTGCCGGCACCGCCTTTCAGAAAAAGGTCTGGGCGGCGCTGCTGACCATTCCCTTTGGCGAGACCCGCACCTACAGCGAAATTGCCGTTCAGATCGGCCACCCCGCCGCGGTGCGGGCAGTAGGCGCTGCGAACGGGCGCAATCCGATCTCGATCATTGCGCCGTGCCATCGGGTGATCGGTGCTTCCGGGAAACTGACCGGATTTGCCGGTGGCCTCGAAGCCAAGGCGCACCTGTTGACCCTTGAAGGCGGCAACGGCCCGCGGGTTGGCGAGACCGCGGATCTGTTCTAGACGATCTGCTCGGCAGATCAGGCAAACAGTTTGTTCATCGCCGCGTACTGCAACAGCATGATGGTCTTGGCGTCGCAGATCTCACCACGCGCAAAGGCCGCCAGCGCCTCCTCGAAAGGCCACTCCAGCACCTCCAGCTCTTCCGTCTCCTCCTCCAGACCGCCGCCGTCGCTGACCTTTGCCTGCACGTCGTACTCGGCAATGAAGAAGTGCAGTTTTTCGGTCACCGATCCCGGGCTCATGTAAGCCTCGAACACCTTTTTCACGTCATGCACGCGATAGCCGGTTTCTTCCTCGGCCTCGGCACGAATCCGTTGCTCCGGTGCCGCACCTTCGAGCAGCCCCGCCGCCACCTCGATCAGCAACCCGTCATGGCCGTTGACAAAGACCGGCAGACGAAACTGGCGCGTCAGCACCACCGTGCGCTTGTCGCGATTGAACAGCAGAATCGCCGCGCCGTTGCCACGGTCGTAGACCTCGCGGGTCTGACGTTGCCAGGCGCCGTCGTTGCGCAGGTAATCGAAGGTGATTTTCTTCAGCAGATACCAGTCGTGGGACAACACTTGGGTTTCAACGATGTTGATCCGCTCGGCGGTGTTGGGCATGACGCCTGATCCTTTGTGTTCATGGGAAGCGCCCATGGTAGGCGAAAAAAACCGCTGCCCCTACGAAAAAAGCCCGGCAGCGCTACCGGGCTTTTCCGCTACTCAGCGCTGGCTTGCGATGTCGTGCACGACCGCATCGGATGCCTGCGCGGAAAGGCTCGCGCCATGAATCAACGGCCCGTAGCGCCGACTGAACTCCCAGTTGTACGGCACCCGATCCTTGCTGGTGCCGTTGTCCCAGTTCACCGACCAGGTCATCAGCCCCTTGATCGGCAGACCTTTGATCGCCAGGCGTTTGAGTACGTTGCCGACCACGTTCTTGTCGCTGACATAACCGGTGGCGGCGGCATCGACGTTGGCTGGCAGGCCAATGACGAACTTGTCCGCCGGGATCCGGGTAAAGCCACGAGTGCCGGTCACCAGACTCTCGGTCAGGTAGTAGAGGAAGTCCTCCTTGAGCGCATCGTTGTTCTGCGCGATCCACGCACCGGCACCATTGTTGGCCTCCTGCACCCAGACACCGTCGCCACCCTGGTTGTAGAACTGCGGGGCGATGAAGTCGTAGTAGCCATCCAGCGCCTGCAGGTAGGCCAGGTACTTGCCGTTGCTGGTCAGGTACGGGAATTCCGGCGCCATGCTGATGATGAAGTGCTTGCCCAGGCCGGCGTAGTGATCCTTGACCAGCTTCAGCGCGGCGGGCAGGACGGTCTTGTTGGCGGCGAAATCAATCGCGCTCTGCTCAAGATCGATGTCCAGACCGTCGAAGCCATAGGTTTCCACCAGACGGATGATTTCATTGGCCAGCGGTTGCTCCTGGCCGCTACGCAACTCAATGTGCGCATCGGCGCCGCCGAGGGAAATCAGCACCGCCCGGCCCTGGCTGTTGAGCACCCCGACCTGCCGGCGAAACTCGGCATCGGAAACGTTGTACGGCTTGAACGTCGGGATGCCGTTGCCCTTCATGAACGCCACGGCGACCACGTTGTATTCCTTGGGCACCTCTTCCAGGGCGACATTGGCGAACTGGCCACGCTGGTAGCCGTCACTCGGACCGGCCGGCCAGTTGTGCCAGAAGCCCATGAGGATCTTCTTGCCGGCAATGCTCGGCATCAGCGACGCAGCGTCGCTCGCCTGGGTGTGCAACAAGGTGAAGTCGATGTTTGCCATGTTCTAATCCTTCAGAACGTGTGAGAGAGAACGCGGACTTATTTGAAGTCGACGTCGAACGCCTGGTAGAAGGCGTTGCCGGTGTTGGCAACGATCCACATCAGCACGATGACGTGATGGCCGCGTTTGTTGGCCGGCAGTTTCACCGCGTGATTGACCTTGGCTTTCAATTCCGCCGCATGACTGTAGTACGGCACCTGCGGATAGAAATCCTCGGCGAACGGTTGTGCCTCCAGTTGCGCGCGACTGATGCGCTGCTGCGGATCCCAGCCATCCTTGGTGATCAGCCATCGATAGCCACGGGTGGTGTGCGGCGCGGTGTATTCCCACTTCACTTCGAGGATCTGCCCGGGCGTGACGTTGAGCAGCGGCCAGTCGAACGGACGACCGAGCTTCTTGCTCATTTCGGCCGCGGTGAAGTTCACGCAATCACGCGCATCGGTCTTGCCGCCGCTGAGGATGTAGCCATCGGCCGGCGGCACGACGCTCGGGTTGTCCGACTCGAAAGGCGCGGGAAACGGCCCGGCCACCAGCGCCGGGAAGTTCTTGCCACCTTCCATTTCGTTGACCTGCCAGGCCTCGAGCAATCCCTGCTCGATGGCCACCGCGCCGCGGCTGGCCGGGGAAATCACGCGACCGTGTCGCAGTTGGGTTTGAGCTTGTGGTTGATTCATGTTGTTCACTCCGTTGATTTGAGAACTCTCCTTTCCGAGGAGAGGCCTTCAACCTAGCGGAGCTGGTTTTTTTGTCCATCGGCGGATTTGTCGCAGCGTGTCGGTCAATTCCTGGCAAACCCGCCAGAACACTGGATATAAATACAGTGCATTGCACCGACTCGCACGCCACGCATGGCAGAAGGACTACACGCCGAACTCACAAGAACCTGCATTCATGGCTCAGGACAACTGTGCCTTGAACTCTTTCTGATACTGACCGGCGAGCTGTTCCTTCTGTTTGTCATCGAGCAGCTTGCCGGCCATCTGGAAGAACTTCTGCTCTTCTTCCTTGAGGTGGTGATGGACCTTGTCCGAAAGCTTTTTCGCCGCGGCCAGCCAGGCCGGACTGGACATCTCGGTCTCGTCCAGCTCTTCCATCATCTCGTCCATCTCATGGTGTTCGGCGATGGCGTGGCGGCTGAGGTCGACGCCGTTATCGAACTCCATCAGCGGGATATAAAAGTGCCGCTCTTCTGCCGTCTCATGGGCCTGCAGTTCGGCCTTGAGCTGCTTGTACGCCGCGACACGCTCCGGGGTGTCGCCGCTGGTTTCGATCAAAGTCTTGGCGTAGGCGCGCTGACGGTCGTGGCTTTCGCGCAGGGCTTCGAAAATATTCATGGAAGGTCCTCGGTGAACGCGTCCGGGATGACGCCGTTAAAGCCTAGACCCCGGCGCGCAAGCGGCGGTTCCACGGCTTTTGCAGGGATGGAAGAAATCGGCGCGGCGCGCTAGGCTGCCCGTCCACTGCCCACAAGGAAGCGCAGATGAACTTGCGGATCGAGTTGTCGCCACACTCCACGGAAGAGGAACGCCTGGCCATCCTGGCCCCGCTGCACGCCTATAACGTTGCCAAGGCCGGGATCGCCAAATCGGAACCGTTGACGCTGCTGGTGCGCGACGAGCACGACGCCATCCTCGGCGGTCTGTACGGGCGCCAGGTCTGCCAATGGCTGTTTGTCGATTTGCTGGCGGTGCCCGAAGCAGGCCGGGGCCAGGGCATCGGCTCAAGACTGATGCAGATGGCAGAAGATCTGGCGCGCGAACAGGGCTGCATCGGCGTCTGGCTCGATACCTTCGATTTTCAGGCGCCGGACTTCTACAAGAAACTGGGTTATAGCCAGTTCGGCGAACTGCTGGATTATCCGCCGGGCCACAAGCGCCATTTCTTTCAGAAACGCCTGAACGGCTGAGCGCCAGGGCCATCGGCGCGAGTCGACTCGCGCTGATGGCAACTGCCGCCATGACCGCTTACAGGCAGGTCGCCAATGCCGCCAGACGGCGTTTGGCGACAAAATCATCCTGCTGCGCGTAGTAATTCAGCGTCGTCCCCGACGCGTCACTGTTGATATCGACAAACGACTCGGCCGAACGGGTGTAGACCGTCGAACCGCCCTGCTTGCCCGGCTCCAGGTACGCGGCGGCATCGACGCCGAACACGGCTTCGTCCTGCCAGGAAAACTGCACGCACTGGGCCACGACTTTCTCGGGTTTCTCCGAAGTCAGGGTCTTGTAAGGGGTCCTGGTGCGGGCATCGTCCATCACCGAACCTGCGCAACCGGCCAGCACGGTCGCCGCCAGCGCTACCATCAGAATTCGCATTGCATTCGCTCATCCGGAAAAAAGCGGACTGTAGCACCGTGGCACGCAGAATCGTTCTGCTTTACTGCATTTAGAGCGCGACAGGTGCCGGCCGCTGCGGCACCCTATGGTCAACCAGCCCGATAAGGAAAGCCCATGGCGGCCACCGACCAACGACACGAACACGCCCTGAAACTGTTTCTCGATGCGCGCCCCGAGTTGCGCGAAAGTCTCGACCATCTCAACCCGCTCCTGGCCCAGGCCAAAGGCGAAACCCCGGCGCAATATCGCGAAGAACGCCTGCATGAGGCGTTCGAGGCGGAGGCGGAAAGCCAGGGCTTGTTCGCCTGGGAACTGACTCTGCAACTGACCGCCGCTTCGTCCGAGGAATATCAGGCGCAGCGCCTGGAGGTGCATCGCGAAGTCGCGGAAATGGCCGGCATGGACTGGCTGGAATACTGCGATCTGTATGGCATAGAACCTTAGTCACCGCTCAAGGACCCGTTGCCCATGTTGCCATCCGCCCCGACCCACCGCGCCAGCCCCGGCCATCTGCACACGCAGAAATGGCGCGGTCGCGTGGGGCTGGCGCTGGTGGCCGCGCTCTCGGTCCTGGCCGGCATGACCGATGCGATCGGCTTCATGGCCAGTGGCGACTTCGTCTCGTTCATGAGTGGCAACACTACGCGCCTGGCCGTGGCGATCAGTGCTGGCGACATGGGCCTGACACTACGGCTGGTGCTGCTGGTCGCCACGTTCGTGGTCGGCAATGCCCTCGGCGTCGTGGTCGGTCGATTTGGCGGGCGGCGTGCGCTGCCCCTGCTGCTGTGCATCGCCACCCTGCTCTGCGGCGCGGCCGCCTGGCCGTCCGACGTGCAGCTGCCGGCGCTGCTGGCGGCGATCATCGCCATGGGCATGCTCAATGCGGCGGTGGAAGAAGTGAACGGCCTGGCGGTCGGGCTGACGTACGTCACCGGTGCACTGTCGCGGTTCGGTCGCGGCCTGGGCCGTTGGATGCTCGGCGAGCGGCGAAACGGCTGGCGCGTGCAACTGGTGCCGTGGAGCGGCATGTTCATCGGCGCAGTGATCGGCGCCGTGCTGGAGCATCACCTGGGGCTCAGGGCCCTGTTCGTCAGCGGCCTGCTGGCGGCGCTGATCGGCCTGCTGTCGCTGAAGATCCCGCGGCGCTGGCAGTTGGGCTACATGCCACGCTGAAAACGCCGACAGCGGCTGTGGCAAGATCGCCTTAGCCGCTCCGCCGAGAAAGCTTTATCATGGCCGCAGTTTCGCTGATCGAGTCCGTCATGAAGTTCGCCATTGCGCTGTTTTCCGCCGCCCACGCGCCCTCCTCGCGCCGCGCCCTGCTGTTCGCCCAGGCGGCACTGGCCGGCGGGCATGAGATCGTCCGGCTGTTTTTCTATCAGGACGGCGTCCACAACGCCTCCGACGCGGTGGTTACGCCGCAGGACGAACCGGACCTGCCCAGACAATGGCGCACCTTCATCACCGAGCAGCAACTGGACGGCGTGGTATGCATCGCCGCCGCCCTGCGCCGTGGCGTGCTGAACGGCGAAGAAGCCCAGCGCTATCAGCGTGACGCGGTGGCTGTCAGCGCCCCGTGGGAGCTGTCCGGACTCGGCCAGTTGCACGATGCGGTGCAAGACGCCGACCGCCTGATCTGTTTCGGAGGCGCGTGAGATGGCCAAATCCCTGTTGATTATCAGCCGCCAGGCGCCGTGGTCCGGCCCCGCCGCCCGCGAGGCGCTGGACATCGTGCTGGCCGGCGGCGCCTTCGATCTGCCGATCGGCCTGCTGTTTCTCGATGACGGCGTGCTGCAACTGGCGGCAGGACAAAATGCCAGGGCAGTGCAGCAGAAAGACCTCAGTGCCAACCTGCAGGCATTGCCGATGTTCGGCGTCGAGGCCCTGTTCTACTGCGCCGAAAGCGCCAGCACCCGCGGCCTCGGCGCGCTGTCGCTGGACGAGGCGCAAGCGCTGGCCGCCGAGCAAATCACCGCCCTTATTGACCGTTACGACCAGGTGATCACCCTCTGATGTCGACTTTGCATGTGTTGTCTCATTCCCCGTTCGGCGACGAGCGCCTGAGCAGTTGCCTGCGCGTGATCGGCGCTGCCGATGCCCTGCTGTTGTCCGGCGACGCGGTGTACGCCCTGCAACCGGGCACCGCGCCGTTCGATACGCTGGCGGCGCGCCGGGTAAAACTGTTTGCCCTGGCCGAAGACCTGCAGGCCCGTGCCGTGGAGGTTCCGCACTGGGCCGAAGCCATCGACTACCCGGCCTTCGTCGAGTTGTCGATCCACCACGACAAGGTCAACAGCTGGTTATGAAAGCATTGACCATCGGCGCTCGCGCCATTGAACTGGACAAGGACGGCTTCCTGGTCGACCTCGACGACTGGTCGGCCGACGTCGCCAGCGCCCTCGCCGCCGCCGAAGGCATCGAGTTGAGCGCCGAGCACTGGGAAGTCCTCGAACTGCTGCGCAGCTTCTACGCCGAATTCCAGCTGTCCCCGGCCACCCGGCCGCTGATCAAGTACACCGCGCTCAAGCTCGGCCCGGACAAGGGCAACAGCCTGCACCTCAACCGCCTGTTCAACGGCACCCCCGCCAAACTCGCCGCGAAGCTGGCGGGCCTGCCCAAACCGACCAATTGCCTATGACCGACTACCCAGCGCTGACCCTCGAAACGCCAGCCGAGCATCCGTTCGCGACATTCGTGCGCATCCTCGGCAAAGGCAAGCGCGGCGCCCGCGACCTGACCCGCGCCGAAGCCCGGGAAGCCATGGGCATGGTGCTTGACGAAGCCGTCGAGCAAACCCAGCTCGGCGCCTTCCTGATGCTGCTGCGGCACAAGGAAGAAAGCGCCGAAGAGATGGCCGGTTTCACCGAGGCCCTGCGCGAGCGCTTGCAGGCACCGGCGCTGGCGGTCGACCTGGACTGGCCGACCTACGCCGGCAAGAAACGCCACCTGCCGTGGTACCTGCTGGCGGCCAAATGCCTGGCGCAAAACGGCGTGCGCATCTTCATGCATGGCGGCGGCGCGCACACTGCTGGCCGTTTGTACTCGGAACAATTGCTCGGCGAACTGCGCATCCCGCTGTGCCGCAACTGGCAGCAGGTTGGCGCGGCACTGGACAACGGCGGCCTGGCCTTCATGCCGCTGGTGGACTGGGCGCCGCAGCTGCAACGGATGATCGACCTGCGCAACACCCTCGGCCTGCGTTCGCCGATCCATTCGCTGGCACGGATCCTCAATCCGCTGGGCGCGCGGTGCGGGCTGCAAAGTATCTTCCACCCGGGCTATCAGGCTGTGCATCGCGACGCCAGCGGTTTGCTCGGCGATACCGCCATCGTCATCAAGGGCGACGGCGGCGAAATCGAGATCAATCCCGATGCCGACAGTCACCTCTACGGCACCACCGGCGGCGTGAGCTGGGACGAGGAATGGCCTCAGCTGTCGGCACAGCGCCACGTAAAACCGGCGTCGCTGGACGTCGAACATCTGAAAGCGGTCTGGCGCGGCGAGGTGATCGACAGCTATCCGCAGCTGGCACTGATTTCGACCATGGCCCTGGCGCTGCGGGGCCTCGGCCAGAGCCGCGAACAGGCGTTCGCCACCGCCGAGCAATACTGGGCTGCGCGCAACAAATCGATTTAACCGATCATTCGCGCCCGATCTTTGCGCTTTTTGTTCGAACTCAGCGGAATAGACTCGACTCCAACGATTATTGGTTTCAGGAGTCTTGAACATGGGTTTGTTAGTCGAAGGCCGCTGGCAGGACAAGTGGTACGAAAGCAGCAAGGACGGCGCATTCCAGCGCGAACAGGCGCAACGGCGTCACTGGGTCACGCGTGACGGCGAGCCTGGCCCGAGTGGTGAAGGCGGTTTTGCCGCCGAGGCCGGACGCTATCACCTCTACGTTTCCCTGGCTTGCCCATGGGCGCACCGCACCTTGATCCTGCGCAAGCTCAAAGGCCTGGAAACGTTGATCGACGTGTCGGTGGTCAGCTGGTTGATGCTGGAAAACGGCTGGACCTTCGACCAGAACCTCGGCTCCACCGGCGACAAACTCGATCACTTCGACTTCATGCACCAGCGCTACACCGCTGACACCGCCGACTACACCGGCCGCGTCACCGTGCCGGTGCTGTGGGACAAAAAGCTCAAGCGCATCGTCAGCAACGAATCGGCGGAGATCATCCGCATGTTCAACAGCGCTTTCGATGACCTCACCGGCAATGACCTGGATTTCTACCCGGCGCCCCTGCGCGGCGAGATCGATGCACTCAACGAGCGCATCTACCCGGCCGTGAACAACGGCGTATACCGCGCCGGGTTCGCCACCTCGCAGCAGGCCTACGAACAAGCGTTCGATGATGTGTTTGCCGAACTGGATCATCTGGAACAGTTGCTGGGCGCCAACCGTTATCTGAGCGGTGAGTACCTGACCGAAGCGGATGTGCGCCTGTTCACCACGCTGATCCGTTTCGACGCCGTCTACCACGGGCACTTCAAGTGCAACCTGCGGCGGATTGCCGATTATCCGAACCTGTCGAACTGGCTACGGGAAATGTATCAGTGGCCGGGGATTGCCGAGACAGTGGATTTCCAGCACATCAAGCATCACTACTACGGCAGCCACAAGACCATCAACCCGACCGGCGTGGTGCCGAAAGGACCTGAGCAGGATTTCCGCGCGGCGCATGACCGGGCGCGGCTGAATGGCAAAGGCGTGTGGCGTAACCTCTGAAAGCAAAAGATCGCAGCCTGCGCCAGTGCCTGCACGGTTTACGTTTGAACCGTGCAGGCACTGGCGCAGGCTGCGATCTTGTTTAAAGACTCAGACTTGCGCCTGAGCCCCTTCGAACCACGCCAGTTTCTCGCGCAGTTGCACCACTTCGCCGACGATCACCAGGGTCGGCGCATGCACTTCATGCTCCGCCACCAGCCGCGGCAGATCGGCCAGCGTGCCGGTGAAGACCCGCTGATTGACCGTGGTGCCCTGCTGGATCAATGCCGCCGGGGTATCGGCCGCACGCCCATGCTGGATGAGTTGCTCGCAGATGATCGGCAAGCCCACCAGGCCCATGTAGAACACCAGGGTCTGCGCCGGTGCGACG
The DNA here is from genome assembly GCF_030209175.1 of Pseudomonas sp. efr-133-TYG-5. Classification (GTDB taxonomy): domain Bacteria; phylum Pseudomonadota; class Gammaproteobacteria; order Pseudomonadales; family Pseudomonadaceae; genus Aquipseudomonas. The sequence goes on from NZ_JARVSM010000001.1 coordinate 1,134,569, forward strand.
AGGTCGGACCACGGCAGATCGGTGGAGCCGTCCTTCAAGTGCCCGGTCACGAAACGCACCGACTGCGCGTAATCGCGGTGCGTCAGTGGGATCCCGGCATACGCCGCACAACCGCTGGCCGCGGTGATACCGGGGACCACCTGGAACGGAATGCCGTGCGCCGCCAGTTCCTCGATCTCCTCGCCGCCACGGCCGAAGATGAACGGATCACCGCCCTTCAAGCGCACCACACGCTTGCCGGCCTTGGCCAGGTCGACCAGTTGCTGGTTGATCTGATCCTGCGGCACCGCATGATCGGAACGACGCTTGCCGACATAGATGCGCTCGGCATCGCGACGGCACAGCTCGAGAATCGCCGGCGCCACCAGGCGGTCGTACAGCACCACGTCGGCTTGCTGCATCAGGCGCAAGGCGCGGAAGGTCAACAGGTCCGGATCACCCGGTCCGGCACCGACCAGGTACACCTCGCCGGTGGTGATGTCCGCTTCGCCATCGATCTTGGCCTGCAACAGACGCTCGGCCTCGGCGCCCTGCCCGGCCAGCTGCCGGTCGGCAATCGGGCCCTGGAACACGTCTTCCCAGAAACCACGGCGCTGCTGCACATCCGGGAACAGGTTCTTCACCTGATTGCGGAAGCGCGCCGCCAGCCCGGCCAACTGGCCGTAGGTCGAGGGAATCCAGGTTTCGATCTTGGCCCTGATCAGCCGCGCCAGCACCGGCGCATCGCCGCCGCTGGACACCGCGATGATCAGCGGCGAGCGATCGACGATCGCCGGGAAGATCACGCTGCACAGGGCCGGTGCGTCGACCACGTTGACCGGCACGCAGCGCCGATGGGCATCGGTGGAGACTTGCGCATTGAGCGTTTCGTCGTCGGTGGCGGCGATAATCAGCCCGCAACCGTCCAGATCCGCTTCGACGTAACCACGCAGCAGGCATTCGCCACCGCTGGCGACGACCAGCTCGCGCAGTTGCGCCTCGATTTCAGGTGCGACCACCCGCAGCAGCGCACCGGCATCGGCCAGCAGGCGGGATTTGCGCAAGGCAATCTCCCCCCCGCCGACAACCAACACACGACTGCCGCGCAGGTTGTGAAACAGCGGCAGATATTTCATTTAGCCGATGACCTCGAGGCCACCCATGTACGGCTTCAGCACATCCGGCACACGGATCGAACCGTCGGCCTGCTGGTAGTTCTCCAGCACCGCCACCAGCGTACGGCCGACCGCCAGGCCGGAACCGTTGAGGGTGTGCACCAGCTCAGGCTTGCCGGTTTCCGGGTTGCGGAAACGCGCTTGCATGCGCCGGGCCTGGAAGTCGCCGCAGTTCGAGCACGAGGAGATTTCGCGGTACTTGTCCTGGCTTGGAATCCACACTTCGAGGTCGTAGGTCTTCACGGCACTGAAGCCCATGTCGCCGGTGCACAGCGCCAGGGTGCGATAAGGCAGCTGCAGCAGTTGCAGGACCTTCTCGGCGTTGGCGGTCAGGCTTTCCAGGGCTTCCATGGATTTCGCCGGCTCGACGATCTGCACCATCTCGACCTTGTCGAACTGGTGCTGGCGGATCATGCCGCGGGTGTCACGACCGGACGCCCCGGCTTCGCTGCGGAAGCACGGGGTGTGGGCGACGAACTTGATCGGCAGCAGTTTCGAATCGACGATTTCACCGGCAACGATGTTGGTCAGCGACACTTCGGCGGTCGGGATCAGGTACAGATCGGCTTCGCCTTCGCGGGCGATCTTGAACAGGTCTTCTTCGAATTTCGGCAACTGGCCAGTGCCTTGCAGCGCCGGCGCCTGGACCAGATAAGGCGTGTAGGCCTCTTCGTAGCCGTGCTCGGTGACGTGCAGATTGATCATGAACTGCGCCAGAGCACGGTGCAGGCGCGCGATCGGGCCGCGCAGCAGGGCGAAACGCGCGCCGGACAGCTTGGCGGCGGTTTCGAAATCCAGCCAGCCGAACTTCTCGCCCAGGGCCACGTGATCCTGCACCGGGAAGTCGAATACGGTCGGCGTGCCCCAACGGCGCACTTCGACGTTGCCGTCTTCGTCTTCGCCGACCGGAACCGATTCGTGCGGCAGGTTGGGAATGCCCAGCAGGATCGAATCCAGCTCGGTCTGGATCGCGTCCAGTTCGGTTTTACCGGCGCTCAACTCGCCTGCCATGCGCTCGACGTCGGCCATCAGCGGCGCAATGTCTTCGCCGCGCTGCTTGGCCTGCCCGATGGATTTGGAGCGCGCATTACGTTCAGCCTGCAGTGCTTCGGTGCGGGTCTGTACGGTCTTGCGCTGTTCTTCCAGCGCTTCGATGCGCGCGACATCCAGGGCAAAGCCACGGGAAGCCAGGCGGGCCGCTACGTTCTGAAGGTCGCTACGTAACAGTTTGGAATCGAGCATGTCGGTTTCTCGTTATCAAAGTTTGGTCAGGGACAGGCCGGCCCAGGTGGCGAGCAGCCCGCCGAATACGCTGATCGCCGCATAGCCCAGGGCCAGCGGCACCTGCCCGCTTTCCAGCAGGCGCACCGTATCCAGTGAAAAGGATGAAAAAGTCGTCAGCCCCCCGAGGAAGCCGACCATCAACCCGGCACGCACCTCGATCGGTACTTCCGGGCGTATCAAAAACAGACCGTACAACACGCCGATCAGCAGACAGCCCACGATATTAACGGCCAGCGTCGCGGTATAGAAGTGCCGCGGCCAATTGGCGTTGACCCAATTGCCGGTGGCGAAGCGCAACAGGGTGCCGGCAACCCCGCCGACCGAGACTGCAACAATCAGTGGGATCACTATTTTCTCCGCTGCCGGGGGCTCAGGCGATCGAGTTGGGCGAGGTGGTTGAGCTTCTCGCCGATCTTCAATTCCAGGCCGCGAGGCACCGGCTGATAGAACGGGATCGGTTCGAGTTCTTCCGGGAAATAGTCTTCGCCGGCGGCATAGGCGTCCGGTTCATCGTGGGCATAGCGGTATTCGTCACCGTAGCCCAACTGCTTCATCAGCTTGGTCGGTGCGTTGCGCAGATGCAGCGGCACTTCCAGCGAACCGTGTTCGGCGGCGGCCCGCAACGCGGTCTTGAAGCCCATGTACACCGCATTGCTTTTCGGCGCGCAGGCCAGGTAGGTGATGGCCTGGGCCACTGCCAGCTCGCCTTCCGGGCTACCGAGGCGCTCCTGCACTTCCCACGCCGCCAGGCACAGGCTCAGCGCGCGCGGATCGGCGTTGCCGATGTCTTCGCTGGCCATGCGCACCACGCGTCGGGCCAGGTACAGCGGATCGCAACCGCCGTCGATCATGCGCGCGAACCAGTACAGCGCGCCGTCCGGATTGGAGCCGCGCACCGATTTGTGCAAGGCGGAAATCTGGTCGTAGAACGCTTCGCCGCCCTTGTCGAAACGCCGCCGCGTATCACCGAGCAGGCTTTGCAGCAGCTCGGTGCCCATTTCGCTGTTGTCTTCGGCCAGGTCGGAGGCGTTCTCCAGCAGATTGAGCAGGCGCCGACCGTCGCCGTCGGCGGCCGACAGCAGCATCTGGAAGCCTTCATCGCTGAGGGTCAGGTTGCGCTTGCCCAGGCCGCGCTCTTCGGTGAGCGCGCGCTGCACCAGTTTGCGCAGCGCGGTTTCATCGAGGCTCTTGAGCACATAGACGCGCGCCCGCGACAACAAAGCGTTGTTCAATTCAAACGAAGGGTTTTCGGTGGTGGCGCCGATGAAGATCAGCGTACCGTCTTCGACATACGGCAGGAATGCATCCTGCTGCGACTTGTTGAAACGGTGCACTTCATCGACGAACAGAATCGTGCGCTTGCCGTATTGCCCGGCCTGCTGCTTGGCGATTTCTACCGCCTGACGGATTTCCTTGACCCCGGCGAGCACTGCCGAGACCGTTTCGAAGTGCGCATCCGAGACTTCCGCGAGCAGCCGCGCCAGGGTGGTCTTGCCCACGCCCGGCGGGCCCCAGAAGATCATCGAATGCAGGGCACCCTGCTCCAGCGCCTCGCGCAGAGGCTTGCCGCGCGCGAGCACGTGTTCCTGTCCGACGTACTCGTCCAGGTTGGTCGCGCGCAAACGTGCGGCCAGCGGCTGGGCAATCGGTGCACTGCGAAACAGATCCATCACGTCGCGTTGAAACCTCTGGGTTTATTCCTGGATGACATCGGCACCCTTGGGGATGTCGAACTTGAACTTCGACGCCGGGATCGCTTCGTTGGCCTTCACCCCGGTGAACAGGATGTTGGTGCGCTGGCCGACGCTGTCGATCAGTTGCATGTCATTGACCAGGCCGTTGCGGAACGACAGGCGCAGGCTGTCGAACAGGGTGTCCTTGGTTTTCGGCTTCAGGGTGAAGTCGATCACGCCACCGGCCTCTTTGGCGGTGATGTCGAAGCTCTGGCTGATCTTCGACACATCACCGGACAACAGCAGCGCCGGGGTCTGGGTCAGGCGCTCGTCGAGCTTCTTGATGGTCGCCTGCTCGAGATCCGGGTCCCACAGGGTCACTTTCTTGCCATCGGAAACCATGGTCTGCTCGGCCGGTGCTTCGGTGTGCCAGTAGAACAGGCCCGGGCGCTGCAGCGACATTTCACCAGCGGTTTCCTGCAACTGGGTACCGCTGCCGTCGAGGGTCAGCTGCGAGAAGCGTGCCGTCAGGGTCTTGGATGTTTCCAGCAGCTGGGTCAGGCGTGCCACGTCCTTGTCATCGGCGTGGGCCGTGAATGTCGTCAACGCCAGTACTGGCAGCAGCATGCGGATAAGACGCATGGGAATCCTCTTGAATACTCGTGGGAGAGCGGACGGCGCGTCATTGCGCCATCCCTTGCTTGTGAAACCGGGCCTGGCATCAGTCGCGCATCGGCCCCGGGGCCAGGACTTCACGCGAACCGTTGGTGTTCATCGCGGTGACGACGCCGGCCATTTCCATGGCTTCGATCATCCGTGCGGCGCGGTTGTAACCGATCTTCAGCTTGCGCTGTACAGCGGAAATCGAGGCCCGGCGGCTTTCCAGGACAAACTGCACGGCTTCGTCGTACAGCGCATCGGCTTCCGGATCGTCGCCGTCACCACCGCCACTGCTGCCTTCGAAACCGCTGCCTGCCTCTTCGACGCCATTGAGAATGTCGTCGTTGTATTCCGGCGCGCCACGCAGTTTCCAGGCTTCGACCACCCGATGCACTTCATCGTCGGAAACGAACGCGCCGTGCACACGGATCGGCAGGCTGGTGCCCGGCGGCATGTAGAGCATGTCACCGTGGCCGAGCAATTGTTCGGCGCCGCCCTGGTCGATGATGGTGCGCGAGTCGATCTTGCTCGAGACCTGGAACGCCATACGGGTCGGGATGTTGGCCTTGATCAGACCGGTGATCACGTCCACCGACGGGCGCTGGGTCGCGAGAATCAAATGGATCCCGGCCGCACGGGCCTTCTGCGCGATCCGGGCGATCAGCTCTTCGACCTTCTTGCCGACGATCATCATCATGTCGGCGAATTCGTCGACGACCACGACGATGGTCGGCAGCTTCTGCAGCAGCGGCGCTTCGTCATGGATGCTTTCACGCTTGTACAGCGGATCGCTCAGCGGCTCGCCGGCGTCCTGGGCTTCCTTGACCTTGGCGTTGAAGCCGGACAGGTTACGTACGCCCATCTTCGCCATCAGCTTGTAGCGCCGCTCCATCTCGGCAACGCTCCAGCGCAGGGCGTTGGCCGCGTCCTTCATGTCGGTGACCACCGGGCACAGCAGGTGCGGAATGCCTTCGTAGATCGACAGCTCGAGCATTTTCGGGTCGATCATGATCAGCTTGGCGTCGTCCGGCCCGGATTTGAACAGGATCGACAGGATCATCGCGTTGACGCCCACCGACTTACCGGAACCGGTCGTACCGGCGACCAGCAGGTGCGGCATCTTCGCCAGGTCGGTGATGACCGGTTTGCCGCCGATGTCGTGGCCCAGGGCCAGGGTGACCGGCGATTTGAAGTTGTCGTACTCGGGCGTCGACAGCACTTCGGAGAACCGCACGATCTGCCGGTCTTCGTTGGGAATCTCGATACCGACCGTGGTCTTGCCCGGAATCACCTCGACCACACGCACGCTGGTCACGGCCAGGGAACGCGCAAGGTCTTTCGCCAGGTTGGCGATGCGGCTGACTTTCACGCCCGCGGCAGGCTGGATTTCGTAGCGGGTAATCACCGGGCCGGGATGGATCGAATCGACGGTGACTTCGACGCCGAACTCCTTGAGCTTGATCTCCAGCAGGTGGCCCACCGCAGCCAGGGACTCCGGCGAGTAGTTGAGCTGTTTCTTTTCCGCCGGATCGAGAATCGAGATCGGCGGCAAGGTGCCTTCCACCGCGCTGTCGACAAACAGCGGCGCCTGCTTCTCTTTCTGCACGCGCTTGCTCGGCTCGGGCGCCTTGGCCGGAGCCGGGGCGATGACCGGCGGCACCTGCTTCTCGCGCTCGGACATGTGCTTGCTCAGGGCCTGCTCACGTTCGATCAGGCGTTCCTTGACCTTGGCCTGCTCGCGCTTGTCGGTAACCGTCGGCGCCACGACGTCGTGTACGCGATCGTCGACTTCGCGCAATTGCGCGACCAGTTGCTTGCGTTCGGTGCGCGCGGACCACCAGCGATTGAGCGCGCCCTGGAACAGCTCGAACAGGTCGAGGGTGATCTTGCCGGTGAGATCCATCACCTTGAACCACGACAGGTCGGTGAACACCGTCAGGCCGAACAGGAACAGCGCAATGAACAGCAGCGTGCTGCCCTGGATATTCAGCGCGTTGCGGGCCAGGTCGCCCAGGCTTTCGCCCAGGGCACCGCCAGCGCCCGCCGGCAGACCGGTGGCCGCGTGGAAATGGATGTGCGCCAGCGCGGCGCCAGACAGCACCAGGAACACCAGGCCAATCAGGCGCCAGGAGAACAGCCAGCCGCTCCACTGCCAGGGTTCGTGGCGCTGGCGGAAGATCTGATAGGCCTTGATCGCCAGCAACAACGGGAAGATGTAGGCGAAGTAGCCCAGCACCATGAACAGGATGTCGGCGCTGTAGGAACCGGCCGGGCCGCCGAAATTCTGCACGTCGTCGATCTTGCTGTTGTGGCTCCAGCCCGGATCGTCCTTGCCGTAGGTCAGCAAGGCCATCATCAGGAACAGGCACAAGGCACCGATGGCGATCAGAGCACCTTCCTTGAGTCGGTAGTGCAAATGCTGGCGCCAGAGCGGAACGACTGTTTTTGGTGCTTCGGTGGATTTCTTCAAAACGCTTCTTTTCCTGCGCCAGAGGCGCGTCCATCTATTGAATGACGATAAAAAACTGCCCAATCCAGGCAGGTAAAAAAGTTGACGGGCGCAACTGAGACTACTTTTAACACTGCACCGCGGTTTTTATAAACCGGGCACCCGGCGAATATTCTGTAACAGCCCGGCATTGTACGGGTTTGTGCGTGCGATGCCATGCTTCAGACCTCCTGCTCAAGCATAGCCAAGCACGCCGGCCCTGCGACCCAATTTGAGCATGCATTGTCTTTTGTGACAAAGGCTTATGAGGTGTATTTGATGAACGTAGCGAAGCATGCTCCCAGCACCGCGGCAGTCCGCGGGCAAATCCCCCGCCAGACTCAGCGCAGACGCCTCGCAGGCGACCGGGATGCTCGCTTACGACCGCGTCCCTGACGGCAAGTTGCAGCGACGCACAGGTCACGCAGGATCGACACGACAATCGCGCCATTTAACGGCACACTTTACCGCGGGCCCAGGCGCCCACCGCCCTCCCCTTCTGCAAGCCCGGATGCCATGCTGACTTGGTTACAACGCAACACCCTGACTTTTCCGCCACTGGAAAAGGCCATGCGCGACCCCAACGGGTTGCTGGCCGCCGGTGGCGATCTTTCTGCCGATCGCCTGATCCAGGCGTATCGCCATGGCTGCTTTCCGTGGTTTTCCGAAGGCCAGCCGATTCTCTGGTGGTCGCCCGATCCACGCACCGTGCTGTTCCCCGACGAACTGCACGTCTCGCGCAGCCTGGCCAAACTGCTGCGCCAACAGCGTTATCAGGTGACCTTCGATCAGGATTTCGCTGCCGTGATCCGCGCCTGCGCCGCGCCCCGCGACTATGCCGACGGCACCTGGATCACCCAGGCCATGCAGGACGCCTACGTCGAACTGCACCGCCGCGGGTTCGCCCATTCGGTGGAAGTCTGGGATCAAGGCGAACTGGTCGGCGGCCTGTATGGCCTGGCGATGGGTCAGTTGTTTTTTGGCGAATCGATGTTCAGTCGCGCCGACAACGCCTCGAAATTCGGCTTTGCCACGCTGGTACGGCACCTGAAAGACTCAGGATTCGTGCTGATCGACTGCCAGATGCCGACCGATCATCTGCACAGCCTCGGCGCGCGTGCCATCTCCCGCAGCGCATTCGCCGATTATCTGGCCCGACACCTGGATCAACCGCATCGCGCCACCTGGGTTTGCTGAGCGACTTTTGCGCGCGTGGCTTACACTTAATTCACCAGCTTATCCCGAGGGTTGATCATGACCGAGTTGGCGCGCCTGAAGTTCTATGCCACTCAGCCCCACTCTTGCAGTTATCTGCCCGAGGAGCAGGCCACGACCCTGTTCCTCGATCCGAGCCAGCCCATGGATGTGCATGTCTACGCAGACCTGTCGGAAATGGGCTTTCGTCGTAGCGGCGATCACCTGTACCGCCCGCATTGCCAGAACTGCAATGCCTGCGTGCCTGCGCGCATTCCGGTGGCGCAGTTCAACCCTAACCGACAGCAGAAGCGTATTTTCAAGCGCAACGCCGATGTGCAGGTGCGCCCGGTCAAACCAGCGTTCAGTGAAGAATATTTCGACCTGTACCAGCGCTACATCGAACAGCGTCACGCCGATGGCGACATGTACCCGCCGAGCCGCGATCAGTTCTCGACGTTTCTGGTGCGTGACCTGCCTTTCTCGCGCTTCTACGAGTTCCGGCTCGACGGACGGTTGTTGGCTGTCGCCGTCACCGATTTGCTGCCCAACGGTCTGTCGGCGGTCTACACCTTTTACGAGCCGGAGGAAGAACGCCGCAGCCTGGGCCGTTACGCAATCCTCTGGCAGATCACCGAAGCCCAGCGCCTGGGCCTCGAAGCGGTGTACCTGGGGTACTGGATCAAAAACTGCAAAAAGATGAACTACAAGACCCAGTATCGCCCCATTGAACTACTGATTAATCAGCGCTGGGTCGTCCTCAACTAAACGCAAACCCTAAACCCCTTGGCGTAAACCCCATTTTTCGGGCACAATGCACGCCGCTTTTGCCTGGCGCAGTTGCACCGGGCCATTCATTGGATACCGAGGGCTTTACTGCATGTCGAAAGAAGACAGCTTCGAAATGGAAGGCACTGTCGTCGACACCCTGCCCAACACCATGTTTCGTGTGGAGTTGGAAAATGGGCACGTCGTAACCGCGCATATTTCCGGCAAGATGCGCAAGAACTACATTCGTATTCTTACCGGTGACAAAGTGCGTGTCGAGCTGACGCCCTATGACTTGAGCAAAGGGCGCATCACTTACCGCGCTCGCTAATCAAGTCAATACAAGACGCCCGGCTTAATGCCGGGCGTTTTTGTATCTGTGTTTTGGGTTTGAGGTTCTGGGGCACATCCCCACGACTAAAACCAAAATCGCAGACAGCAAAAAGGCGCCCGAAGGCGCCTTTCGCTTTACCGCCAGCCGTCAGGCCATTTCCGCCGTGGTCTCGAAGTCGAAGGTCAGCTCGCCGTCTTTGATGTCGATGTGCACCACACCGCCATGCTCGGCCAGTTCGCCAAACAGAATCTCCTCCGCCAGCGGACGCTTGATCTTGTCCTGGATCAGACGCGCCATCGGGCGTGCGCCCATTGCCGAGTCGTAACCACCGGCCGCCAGCCAGCTGCGCGCCGCATCGGTGACTTCCAGCAGCACCCGCTTGTCTTCCAGCTGCGCCTGCAGTTCGGTGAGGAACTTGTCCACCACACTCTTGATGACCTCGTGACTGAGGCGACCAAACTGAATGATGGTGTCCAGGCGGTTGCGGAATTCCGGAGTGAAGCTCTTCTTGATCACTTCCATCGCATCGGACGAATGATCCTGATGAGTGAAACCGATCGAAGCACGCGCGGCCGTTTCGGCGCCGGCGTTGGTGGTCATGATCACGATCACGTTGCGGAAGTCCGCCTTGCGCCCGTTGTTGTCGGTCAGCGTACCGTGGTCCATCACCTGCAGCAGCAGGTTGAAGACTTCCGGATGCGCCTTCTCGATTTCATCGAGCAGCAGCACGCAGTGCGGCTGCTTGGTGATCGCTTCGGTCAACAGACCGCCCTGGTCAAAGCCGACATAACCTGGAGGCGCACCGATCAGACGCGATACGGTATGGCGCTCCATGTACTCGGACATGTCGAAACGCACCAGTTCGATGCCCAGCGCTTTCGCCAGTTGCCGCGCAGCCTCGGTCTTACCGACACCGGTAGGACCGGCGAACAGGAACGAACCGACTGGCTTGTCCGGCGACTTGAGCCCGGCGCGCGACAGTTTGATGGCGGTCGACAGCGAGTCGATCGCCGCATCCTGACCAAACACGGTGAGTTTCAGGTCACGTTCGAGGTTACGCAGCAACTCTTTGTCGGAGCTGGTGACGTGTTTCGGCGGAATCCGCGCGATCTTGGCCACGATGTCTTCGACCTGCGGTACTTCGATGCGCTTGACGCGCATTTCCGCCGGCTGCAGACGCTGGTAGGCGCCCGCCTCGTCGATCACGTCGATGGCCTTGTCCGGCATATGCCGGTCATTGATGTAGCGCGAAGCCAGTTCGGCAGCGGCACGCAACGACTCGTCGCTGTACTCGATGTTGTGGTGCTGCTCGAAACGACCTTTCAGGCCACGCAGGATGCCGATGGTGTCTTCCACCGACGGCTCGACGACATCGACTTTCTGGAAACGACGCGCCAGGGCCCGATCCTTCTCGAAGATGCCACGGAATTCCTGGAACGTGGTCGAACCGATGCAGCGGATATCACCCGACGACAGCAGCGGCTTGAGCAGGTTCGAGGCATCCATCACGCCACCGGACGCGGCACCCGCACCGATGATGGTGTGGATCTCGTCGATGAACAGGATCGCCTGCGGGCGCTTTTTCAGCTCATTGAGCAGCGCCTTGAAGCGCTTCTCGAAATCGCCGCGATACTTGGTACCCGCGAGCAGAGCACCGAGATCGAGCGAATAAACCACGCTGTTGGCGAGCAGGTCCGGCACCTGGTTGTCGACAATGCGCTTGGCCAGGCCTTCGGCGATCGCGGTCTTGCCCACGCCCGCCTCGCCGACCAGCAACGGATTGTTCTTGCGCCGGCGCGCGAGGATCTGCGCGACACGCTCGACTTCCATCTCGCGCCCGACCAGTGGATCGATCCGCCCCTGGCGCGCCAGTTCGTTGAGGTTGCTGGCATAAGCATCCAGAGGATTGCCTGAAGAAGAAGACTCACCGCCCTCGTCGTCCTGCATATCTTGTTCACCTTCAGAGTGATCGCCATGCCCCGGCACCTTGGAAATGCCGTGGGCGATGTAGTTGACGACATCGATGCGCGCAACGCTCTGCTGTTTCAGCAGGAACACCGCCTGACTCTCTTGCTCACTGAAGATTGCAACCAGCACGTTGGCGCCAGTCACTTCGCGTTTGCCCGAGCTCTGTACGTGAAAGACAGCACGTTGCAATACACGCTGGAAGCCCAGGGTTGGCTGGGTTTCGCGATCTTCGTCATGGACGGGGATCAATGGCGTGGTGGAGTCGATGAACTCCTGCAGGTCGTGCTTGAGTTTGTCGAGGTTCGCGCCGCAGGCACGCAAAACGGTGGCGGCAGCCTCATTGTCCAATAGGGCCAGCAGCAGGTGTTCGACGGTCATGAATTCATGACGCTTCGAACGAGCCTCCTTGAAGGCAAGATTGAGGGTGACTTCGAGCTCGCGGTTTAACATAGCTTCACCTCATACCCAAGTGGTCGGCGATTAACCGTCCTTCTCGATTTCACAGAGTAGCGGATGCTGGCTTTCCCTGGCGTACTGGTTGACCTGCATGGCCTTTGTCTCGGCGATGTCGCGGGTAAACACTCCACATACTGCCCGTCCTTCTGTGTGAACGGCCAGCATGACCTTGGTCGCCAGCTCGCGATTCAGGTTAAAAAACACCTCGAGCACTTCGACGACGAAATCCATCGGTGTGTAGTCATCGTTGAACAAAACCACCTTGTACATCGGCGGCGCCTGTAACGCAGGCTTTGCTTCCTGAACAGCAATACCCGCTGAATCGTCGTCGTGTAAATCAGGGCGATCCTGATTGAATGTTAGTCGAATCTGGCTGATTGCATGCATGGAAAGAAAGGTTCGTCAGTTGTGCAAATACAGTGGTGGGGGCGGTTTGACACGTTTTCAACTCCGACTGCCCGGTCACCTTGACTATCGGGAAAACGGTGTTACAACCAATAGAGCCCACAGTGGGTAAAAAAGATCCGCCGAGTCAATCTTTATTCACGGATTCGACTGCGGATGAATTGGATGATACTCCAGCGTTGGAGTCTGTTGCAGAGGGATTTGAGCATGGCTGTCGGCAAGGTGAAATGGTTCAACAATGCCAAGGGATTCGGTTTCATCAACACCGACGCCCGCGAAGGTCGCGACGAAGACGGCAAGGACATTGATTTCTTTGCCCATTATTCGGCCATTGAAATGGACGGGTACAAAACCCTGAAGGCCGGACAGCTCGTCAAATTCGACATCGTGCAAGGCCCCAAAGGCCTGCATGCCGTGAGCATCCGCGCCGTCGACGCCGCCCAGGAGGCTGCTCCGGCCAGCGTGCAGACCCAATCGGTCACCAGCTGACGCCCGCGTAAACCGCCAGCCAATAAAAAACCGCCCGGTTCGATCACTCGAGCCGGGCGGTTTTTTGTTGCAGCGGTTTTCGCTTACATGTGCGAGATCAGCGCATCACCGAAGCCGGACGACGAAACCAGCTTGGCGCCATCCATCAGACGCTCGAAGTCGTAGGTCACGGTCTTGGCGCCGATCGCGCCGTTGGTGCCCTTGATGATCAGATCCGCCGCCTCGGTCCAGCCCATATGGCGCAGCATCATTTCCGCGGAGAGAATCAACGACCCCGGGTTGACCTGATCCTTGCCGGCGTATTTCGGCGCGGTACCGTGGGTCGCTTCGAACATCGCCACGGTGTCGGACAGGTTGGCGCCCGGCGCGATGCCGATACCGCCCACTTCCGCCGCCAGGGCGTCGGAGAGGTAGTCGCCGTTGAGGTTGAGGGTCGCGATCACATCGTATTCGGCCGGGCGCAGCAGGATCTGCTGGAGCATGGCGTCGGCGATGGCATCCTTGACGACGACGTTCTTGCCGGTTTTCGGGTTCTTGAACTGCATCCACGGGCCGCCGTCGAGCAGGGTCGCGCCGAACTCTTCGGCCGCCACTTCATAGGCCCATTCCTTGAAGGCACCTTCGGTGAACTTCATGATGTTGCCTTTGTGCACGATGGTCAGCGAGTCGCGGTCATTGTCGACCACATATTGCAGCGCCTTGCGCGCCAGGCGCTTGGTGCCCTCGCGGGAAACCGGCTTGACGCCGATGCCGCAGTTTTCGTCGAATCGGATCTTGGTGACGCCCATTTCTTCCTTGAGGAACTTGATGACCTTGGTCGCTTCGGGCGAACCGGCCTTCCATTCGATGCCGGCGTAGATGTCTTCGGAGTTCTCGCGGAAGATGGTCATGTCGACGTCGCCAGGCTTTTTCACCGGGCTTGGCACGCCTTCGAACCAGCGCACCGGGCGCAGGCAGACGTACAGGTCGAGTTGCTGGCGCAGGGCCACGTTCAGCGAACGGATGCCGCCACCGACCGGAGTGGTCAGCGGGCCCTTGATGGAAACCACGTAATCCTTGACCGCGTCCAGGGTTTCCTGGGGCAGCCAGGTGTCCTGATCGTAAACCTGGGTGGCTTTTTCCCCGGCGTAGACTTCCATCCAGGAAATCTTGCGCTTGCCGCCGTATGCCTTTTGAACTGCAGCATCGACAACCTTGATCATCACCGGACTGATGTCGACACCAATGCCGTCACCTTCGATGAAGGGGATGATCGGGTTATCAGGAACATTGAGAGAATGGTCTGCATTGACGGTGATTTTGTCGCCGACGGCTGGAACCTGAATCTTCTTGTAACCCATGCTGAACTCCATTGATTGGATTGAACATCTGGCTTGGTTCGAGCGTAACCCAGTTGAATCAACACGCAAACCCTATGTTCCGGGCATGGACACATCTCGTTTCGTACAAGCCTGAAAGCAAAGGGAAAAGCGCCAAAATCAAGCATTCGCGACGACTCTACGCCCCACCCCGCCCTGCGACCTTTAGACCAATGGACGAGAATCGTTGCATATGAACCATCGGCAGATTGCCAGCTACCTATGTATAATGCCGCCCGCTGACCACAGGGTCACGACGGCTGGCCTCTCTAGCACGAGACTTTCCGCCTGATTGGTCGGGCTGTTACCGCAGTCCGACTGCTTGACGCTCTACTGATGCACCCAACATCACCGCGAAGAAATCTCGACACTCGGTTCATGGATGACTTTGAACGAACGCGCTTACCCGGCGCCCCTCGAGTTTCTGCGCACGCTTTAGCAAAGAAGAGAGAGTTAATCCGAATATGCCCACCCGCTCGAAGATCATCTATACCTTCACCGACGAAGCTCCAGCCCTCGCCACCTATTCCCTGCTGCCGATCATCGAGGCTTACACCGCCTCGGCCGATATCGCCGTGGAAACCCGCGATATCTCTCTTGCAGGGCGCATCCTGGCCAGCTTCCCGGAGCAACTGGGCGACAAAGCCGTAGCCGACCACCTCGCCGAACTGGGCGACCTGGCCGTTACGCCTGAAGCCAACATCATCAAGCTGCCGAACATCAGCGCTTCGGTTCCACAGCTGCAAGCCGCGATCAAAGAACTGCAAGCCCAGGGCTACAACCTGCCGGACTACCCGGAAACCGTGACCAGCGACGCCGACAAAGACGCCAAGGCGCGTTATGACAAGGTCAAGGGCAGCGCCGTGAACCCGGTCCTGCGTGAAGGCAACTCCGACCGCCGTGCACCGCTGTCGGTCAAGAACTACGCGCGCAAGCACCCACACAAGATGGGCGCCTGGGCCAAGGACTCCAAGTCCCACGTCGCTCACATGAGCACCGGCGATTTCTACGGCAGCGAAAAAGCCGCCCTGATCGACGCCGCTGACGCCGTGAAGATCGAACTGATCGCCAAGGACGGCAGCACGACCGTCCTGAAAGAAAAAACCACCGTTCAGGCCGGCGAGATCCTCGACTGCGCCGTGATGAGCAAAAACGCCCTGCGCGCGTTCATCGCCGCTGAAATCGAAAGCGCCAAGGCCCAGGGCGTACTGCTCTCGGTTCACCTGAAAGCGACCATGATGAAGGTTTCCGACCCGATCATGTTCGGCCAGATCGTTGCCGAGTTCTATAAAGACGCCCTGACCAAGCACGCGGACGTGCTGGCCCAGATCGGCTTCAACCTGAACAACGGCATCGGCGACCTGTACGCCCGCATCAAGGCCCTGCCGGCCGAGCAGCAGGCGCAGATCGAAGCCGACATTCAAGCGGTGTACGCCGTTCGTCCGGCGCTGGCGATGGTCAACTCCGACAAAGGCATCACCAACCTGCACGTGCCGAGCGACGTCATCGTCGACGCCTCGATGCCAGCGATGATCCGTGACTCCGGCAAGATGTGGGGCACCGACGGCCAGCTGCACGACACCAAGGCGGTGATCCCGGATCGCTGCTACGCAACCATCTACCAGGCGGTGATCGAAGACTGCAAGGCCAATGGCGCGTTCGATCCGACCACCATGGGCAGCGTGCCGAACGTCGGCCTGATGGCGAAGAAAGCCGAAGAGTACGGCTCGCACGACAAGACCTTCCAGATCAAGGCCGACGGCGTGGTTCGCGTCACCGACAGCCAGGGCAAGCTGCTGATGGAGCAGGCCGTTGAAGCCGGCGACATCTTCCGCATGTGCCAGACCAAGGACGCGCCGATCCAGGACTGGGTCAAGCTGGCCGTCAACCGCGCTCGCGCAAGCAGCACTCCGGCCATTTTCTGGCTGGACCCGATGCGCGCCCACGACGGCGTAGTGATCGAGAAGGTTCAGGCTTACCTGAAGGATCACGACACCGCGGGTCTGGACATCCAGATCATGGCCCCGGTCGACGCCATGAAGTACACCCTGCAGCGCACCCGCGAAGGCAAGGACACTATTTCGGTGACCGGCAACGTACTGCGCGACTACCTGACCGACCTGTTCCCGATCATGGAACTGGGCACCAGCGCCAAGATGCTGTCGATCGTGCCGCTGATGAACGGTGGCGGTCTGTTCGAAACCGGTGCTGGCGGTTCGGCACCGAAGCACGTGCAGCAACTGCTGGAAGAAAACTTCCTGCGCTGGGATTCGCTGGGCGAGTTCCTGGCCCTGGCAGCGTCCCTCGAGCATTTGGGTGTGAACTACAACAACCCGAAAGCCCTGGTACTGTCCAAGACCCTGGATCAGGCCACCGGCCAGTTCCTCGACAACAACAAGTCGCCATCGCGCAAAGTCGGCAACATCGACAACCGCGGCAGCCACTTCTACCTGGCGCTGTACTGGGCTCAGGCTCTGGCTGCCCAGACCGAAGACGCTGCACTGCAAGCGCAGTTCGCGACCCTGGCCAAGACCCTGACCGAGAACGAAGCGACCATCGTCGCCGAGCTCAACGCCGTGCAGGGCAAGCCAGTCGACATCGGCGGTTACTACCACGCAAATGCCGAGCTGATCAGCAAGGCCATGCGCCCAAGCGCAACCTTCAACGCGGCGATTGCTGCGCTGGTATAAGGTTGTAAAGGGAACATCACAAACCCCGGCCCTGCGCCGGGGTTTGTGTTTGCGGCCCATTTGTCAATCAACTCAGAACCCTGTGGGAGCTGGCTTGCCAGCGATGACTGTTTCCCATCCACCATTGATGGTGATTGACCCAGCGCTAGCGCTGGCAAGCCAGCTTCCACAGGGATAGTGTTTCAAGTTTTGGAAATCGAGGAAGAATGATGGAATGGCTCCCCCACATCACCGTCGCCACCATCGTCGAGGACAATGGCCGCTTTCTGATGGTCGAAGAGCACAAGGCCGGGCGTAACGTTCTCAACCAGCCTGCCGGGCATCTCGATCCGGACGAAACCCTGATCGATGCCGCCATCCGCGAAACCCTCGAGGAAACCGGCTGGGACGTCGAACCGACCGCCGTGATCGGCATTTACCTGTACACCGCGCCGAGCAACGGCGTGACTTATCAACGCGTATGCTTCAGCGCCAAAGCCGTGAAACATCACCCGGACTATCAGCTGGACGACGGCATCGTCGGCGCCAAGTGGCTGACCCGCGACGAATTATTGGCCCAGCGCGACAACTGGCGCAGCGAGCTGATCATCCGTTGCATCGACGATTATCTGGCCGGCCATCGCTTCAGCCTCGAACTGATCCGCCCTTCTCTTTAGCCTTGCGGGCTCCGGCCTGTTAGAATCGCGTCCTTTTTCAAGACACTCATTGAATCCCTATGCGTGATCCAGCCCCTTCTGACACATCCAAGAAGCGCGTCATTGTCGGCATGTCCGGCGGCGTGGACTCTTCCGTTTCCGCTCTCCTGCTGATCGAGCAGGGCTACGAGGTGGAAGGCCTGTTCATGAAGAACTGGGAAGAAGACGACGGAACGCAATACTGCACCGCCATGGACGACCTGGCGGATGCCCAGGCCGTGTGCGACAAGATCGGCATCAAGCTGCACACCGCCAACTTCGCCGCTGAGTACTGGGACAACGTGTTCGAGCACTTCCTGGCCGAATACAAGGCCGGGCGTACGCCGAACCCGGACATCCTGTGCAACCGCGAAATCAAGTTCAAGGCGTTCCTCGACTACGCCATCATGCTCGGCGCCGACCTGATCGCCACCGGCCACTACGTGCGCCGTCGTGACATCGATGGCCGCACCGAACTGCTCAAGGGCCTCGACCCGAACAAGGACCAGAGCTACTTCCTGCACGCCGTCGGCGGCGAGCAGATCGCCAAGACCCTGTTCCCGGTCGGCGAGCTGGAAAAACCCGAAGTGCGCGCCATTGCCGAGAAATATGAACTGGCCACCGCCAAGAAGAAGGATTCCACCGGGATCTGCTTCATCGGCGAGCGGCGCTTCAGTGATTTCCTCAAGCAATACCTGCCGGCGCAGCCGGGCGAGATCAAGACCACCGAAGGCGAAGTCATCGGCCGCCACCACGGCCTGATGTACCACACCATCGGCCAGCGCCAGGGCCTGGGCATCGGCGGCTTGAAAGACGCCGGCGACGAGCCTTGGTACGTACTGCGCAAGGACCTGGACAGCAACGAACTGATTGTCGGCCAGGGCAACAACCATCCATGGCTGTTCTCCGGCGCCCTGCTCGCCTCGGAAATCTACTGGGTCAACCCGATCGACCTGAGCCAGCCGCTGCGCCTGACGGCGAAAGTGCGCTATCGCCAGAGCGACCAGGCCTGCACCCTGGAAAAAACCGCCAGCGGCTACCGCGCCGTGTTCGACGAACCGCAACGTGCGGTAACCCCGGGCCAGTCCGTGGTGTTCTATGACGGTGAAGTCTGCCTCGGTGGCGGCGTGATCGAAGTCGCCGAGCCGTGGAGCGGCCAGGCATGAGCCCGACTCAGGAGCAACTGACGGCACTCGGCGGCGTGTTCCTCGCCGCCGTGCTGGTCGACCGCATCGCCAAGACCGGGCAGACCAACGAAGCCGGCCTGAGCTGCATGCTCGGCAGTCTGCTGGTGCGCGATCCGAAGGACACCCTCGACGTATACGGCGGCGACGACATCAATCTGCGCGAAGGCTACCGCGCGCTGATTGGCGCCCTCGAACGCGACCCGAGCACCCTGCAGCGTGAACCGCTGCGCTACGCGTTGTCGATGCTCGGCCTGGAGCGCCAACTGGCCAAGCGCGACGACATGCTCGACACCATCGGCAAGCGCCTGCCGCAAATCCAGTCGCAGGTCGAGCATTTCGGCCCGGCCCACGAAAACGTCATCGCCGCGTGTGGCGCGCTGTACCAGGACACCCTGAGCACCCTGCGCCAGCGCATCCAGGTGCACGGCGACATGCGCAACCTGCAGCAACCGAGCAATGCCTCGAAGATCCGTGCCCTGCTGCTCGCCGGCATCCGTTCGGCGCGCCTGTGGCGCCAGCTCGGCGGTCATCGCTGGCAGCTGGTGATCAGTCGCCGCAAGCTGCTCAAAGAGCTTTATCCGCTGATGCGCAGCAGCTGAACTGCGCCTGCAACACCGCTTCACGTCAGTAACGCGTAATACGCCGGTCAGTTGGCAGCGGATCGGCGGATTTTTTCATGTATGATACGCGCCCCATTTCGTTGCCCGACTGTCCGAGAACACCCCATGCAGCTCTCTTCGCTCACTGCGGTTTCCCCTGTTGACGGCCGCTACGCCGGCAAAACCCAGGCCCTGCGCCCTATTTTCAGCGAGTACGGCCTGATCCGTGCCCGTGTTCTGGTTGAAGTGCGCTGGCTCCAGCGCCTGGCCGCCCACGCCGGCATCCCGGAAGTGCCTGCCTTTTCCGCCGAGGCCAACGCCGTTCTCAACGAACTGGCTGAAAACTTCTCGCTGGAGCACGCCGAGCGCGTCAAAGAGATCGAGCGCACCACCAACCACGACGTCAAGGCGATCGAATACCTGCTCAAGGAGCAGGCGGCCAAGCTGCCGGAACTGGCCAAGGTCAGCGAATTCATCCACTTTGCCTGCACCAGCGAAGACATCAACAACCTGTCCCACGCCCTGATGCTGCGCGAAGGCCGTGACGACGTGATGCTGCCGCTGATGCGCCAGACTGCCAACGCCATCCGCGAACTGGCGATCCGTTTCGCCGACGTGCCGATGCTGTCGCGCACCCACGGTCAGCCGGCTTCGCCGACCACCCTGGGCAAAGAGCTGGCCAACGTGGTCTACCGTCTCGAGCGGCAGATCGCTCAAGTCGCCGCCGTGCCGCTGCTGGGCAAGATCAACGGCGCCGTGGGCAACTACAACGCACACCTGTCGGCCTACCCGCAGATCGACTGGGAAGCCAACGCCCGCGCCTTCATCGAAGACGAACTGGGCCTGGGCTTCAACCCGTACACCACGCAGATCGAGCCGCACGACTACATCGCCGAGCTGTTCGACGCCATTGCGCGCTTCAACACCATCCTGATCGACTTCGATCGTGATATCTGGGGCTACATCTCCCTGGGTTACTTCAAGCAGCGCACCATTGCCGGCGAAATCGGTTCGTCGACCATGCCGCACAAGGTCAACCCGATCGACTTCGAAAACTCCGAAGGCAACCTCGGCATCGCCAACGCGCTGTTCCAGCACCTGGCGAGCAAGCTGCCGATCTCGCGCTGGCAGCGCGACCTGACCGACTCCACCGTGCTGCGCAACCTCGGTGTCGGCTTCGCCCACAGCGTGATCGCCTATGAAGCCAGCCTCAAAGGCATCAGCAAGCTGGAACTGAACGCGCAGAAGATCGCCGAAGACCTGGACGCCTGCTGGGAAGTCCTGGCCGAGCCGATCCAGACCGTGATGCGCCGCTACAACATCGAAAACCCGTATGAAAAGCTGAAAGAACTGACCCGTGGCAAGGGCATCAGCCCTGAAGCCCTGCAGACTTTCATCGATGGCCTGGACATGCCTGCCGCCGCCAAGGCCGAGCTGAAACAACTGACGCCGGCCAACTACATCGGCAACGCCGTGGCACAAGCCAAACGCATCTGATCGACCGCTTGACCCGTTTGAGACGCCCGGCCGCGCCGGGCGTTTTTATTCCCGTCTGAAAAGTGATTTTTTTCAATAGGTTACATATGAATTCCGATATTCCTCTTCAACTTCTGGGCGGCCTCACGGCGCGCGAATTCCTGCGCGACTACTGGCAGAAAAAACCCCTGCTGATCCGTCAGGCGATTCCTGACTTCGAAAGCCCGATCGATGCCGACGAACTGGCCGGCCTGGCCCTGGAAGAAGAAGTCGAATCGCGCCTGGTCATCGAGCACGGCGAGCGCCCATGGGAATTGCGTCGCGGCCCGTTTGCCGAAGACGAATTCAGCAAACTGCCGGAAACCGAATGGACCCTGCTGGTGCAGGCGGTCGACCAGTTCGTACCGGAAGTCAGCGAGCTGCTGGAAAACTTTCGCTTCCTGCCGAGCTGGCGCGTCGACGACGTGATGATCAGCTTCGCCGCGCCAGGTGGCAGCGTCGGTCCGCACTTCGATAACTACGACGTGTTCCTGCTCCAGGGCCACGGCAAGCGCAACTGGAAAATCGGCCAGATGTGCGACTCAGAGAGCCCGCTGCTGCAGCACGCCGACCTGCGCATCCTCGCCGAATTCGAAGAAACCGCCGAGTGGGTCCTGGAACCGGGCGACATGCTCTACCTGCCACCGCGCCTGGCCCACTGCGGCGTCGCCGTGGACAACTGCATGACCTACTCGGTCGGCTTCCGCGCCCCGAGCGCCTCGGAAGTGCTGACCCACTTCACCGATTTCCTCAGCCAGTTCCTCTCGGACGAAGAGCGCTACACCGACGCCGACGCCCAGCCGGCGGCCGATCCGCACCAGATTCAGCACGATGCGCTGGACCGCCTGAAGAGCCTGCTCGCCGAACACATGAGCGACGAGCGCCTGCTGCTGACCTGGTTCGGCCAGTACATGACCGAACCGCGCTACCCGGAACTGGTGGTCGGCCCGGAAGACGTCGAGGAAGAGGATTTCCTCGCCGCTCTGGAAGACGGCGCCGTGCTGATCCGCAACCCGAGCGCGCGCCTGGCCTGGTCGGAAGTCGATGACGACCTGCTGCTGTTCGCCAGCGGCCAGAGCCGCTACCTGCCGGGCAAACTGCGCGAGCTGCTGAAGATGATCTGCGCCGCCGACGCGCTGCACGTCGACAACCTCGGCGAATGGCTGAGCGACGAGGATGGTCGCGGCCTGCTGTGCGAACTGGTCAAGCAGGGCAGCCTGGGGTTCGCCGATGAATAAGATTCGCGTACGTGTCGCAGACTGGCAAAAGGACAACGCCGAGATCCGGCGCATTCGTGAAACGGTGTTCATCGCCGAACAATCGGTGCCACCCGAGCTGGAATGGGACGCCGACGACGCCACCGCCGTGCATTTCCTGGCGTTCGAGGGCGACTTTCCGATCGGTACTGCCCGCCTGCTGCCTGACGGGCACATTGGCCGGGTTTCGGTGCTGAAGGACTGGCGCGGCATGAAGGTCGGCGATGCGCTGATGCAAGCGGTCATCGCCGAAGCCGAAGCCCGTGGCCTGCAGCAGCAAATGCTCAGCGCGCAGGTGCAGGCCACGGCGTTCTACGAACGCCTGGGCTTCAGCCTGGTCAGTGAGGAATTCCTCGAAGCCGGGATTCCGCATGTCGATATGGTTCGCCATTCGGCATAAGACGCAGCCGCGACTTTCGCGAGCAGACTCGCTCGCACAGAGATTTCCAGCGGACACGATTTTTGTGTCAGGCAGAGATTGAATGTGGGAGCGAGCCTGCTCGCGAAGAAGCCCGCGAGCACACCACAAAACGCCCCGCCATCTCACGATGCCGGGGCGTTTTGCTGTCTACGATTCAACTTGCCCCACCGCGGGCCGACAAACTGGCAATATCAAGCCTTTCGAAAGCGGAGATAACGGACATGTCCCTACGCACCCTGCTCACCACCCTGCTGCTCGGTTGCAGCTTTTCGGTGCTGGCAGCCACAGAAATCGTGCCCCTCAAATACCACACCAGCGCCGACATGCTGCCGGTAGCGCAGGACTTCATCGGCAAGGACGGCCAGGTCAGCGCCTACGGCAACCAGCTGATCGTCAAGGCCGAACCGGGCAAGATCGAGGAACTGAAGAACCTGCTCGCGCAGCTCGATACCGCCCCCAAGCGCCTGCTGATTACCGTCGACACCAACGAAAACAACGGCCGTGGCGACGAAGGCTACTCGGTCAACGGCGCGCAGACCCGCATCATCAGCCGCAGCACCGCCAGCCGCGACGGCGGCATCCAGCAAGTGCAGGCCAGCGAAGGTGCGCCGGCACTGATCCAGGTCGGCCAGAGCGTGCCGATCACCAGCAGCCAGAGCGATTCCTACGGTGGCTACAGCAGCCAGACCCAATATCGCAACGTCACGCAGGGGTTTTATGTCACCGCCAGCGTCACCGGCGACACCGTTCACCTGGCCATCAGTACCAACCGTGACCGCATGAGCCAGGAACGTCCCGATGTAGTGAACGTGCAAAGCACCGACACAACCGTCACCGGACGCCTCGGCGAATGGATCACCCTCGCCGGTGTGAATCGCCAGACTCAGGCCGATAAACAGGGCCTGGCCCGCAGCTACTCGACTCAAGGCCGGGATGACATGACCTTGCGAGTGAAAGTCGACGCCCTGGACTAAAGCACCGAAAACTGACTGATTAGTCGTATTAGACGAAAGATGTAGTGCTTGAAAAAAAGCACTACAAAACGTTTGACGAGGCAAAAAAGCGAAGGCATGATGGCCTCGCTCCCGCTAATCAGGGGCCCTGGCAAGGGCCTTCGAAGCGACGTTCGCACCTACCCCGCGAGCCGTTTCGTGTCTGTACCGCCCACAAGGTGTGTTTGACGAGGTTGCCGACTGGAACGAAGTTGTCCCGAGGGACGGAAGCGTAATTAGGTAACCCGGCATCACACTGTAGTTCGTATAACGGCCCACGACGCCCGAATGCGCCCGCCAGTTCGCCTTTACCTGCTCACTTTCCCCTCGAGCCCATCGTTCATCCCGTCGCCTACCCCGCCGAACCCGCCCTGACCCCCTAAGCTTCTGGTCAGCGAGCGCAGGAATTTTCCACCGCAGAACAACTTTTCATAAAGACGCGACGAGGTTTATCTCCATGGCACTGACACGCGAACAGCAAATTGCAGCCCTTGAAAAAGACTGGGCTGAAAACCCGCGCTGGAAAGGCGTGACTCGCACTTACTCCGCTGCTGACGTCGTCCGTCTGCGTGGCTCGGTTCAACCTGAGCACACTTTCGCGAAAATGGGCGCCGAGAAGCTGTGGAACCTGGTGACCCAGGGTGCCAAGCCGTCCTTCCGCCCAGAGAAAGATTTCGTCAACTGCATGGGCGCCCTGACCGGCGGCCAGGCTGTGCAACAGGTCAAGGCCGGTATCCAGGCGATCTACCTGTCCGGCTGGCAGGTGGCTGCGGACAACAACTCCGCCGAATCGATGTACCCGGACCAGTCGCTGTACCCGGTGGACTCGGTGCCAACCGTGGTCAAGCGCATCAACAACTCGTTCCGTCGCGCCGACCAGATCCAGTGGAAAGCCGGCAAGAACCCGGGCGACGAAGGCTACATCGACTACTTCGCGCCAATCGTGGCTGACGCCGAAGCCGGTTTCGGCGGCGTACTGAACGCCTACGAGCTGATGAAGAGCATGATCGAAGCAGGCGCCGCCGGCGTGCACTTCGAAGACCAACTGGCGTCCGTGAAGAAATGCGGTCACATGGGCGGCAAAGTGCTGGTGCCAACCCAGGAAGCGGTACAGAAGCTGGTTGCTGCGCGCCTGGCGGCCGACGTTGCCGGTACGCCGACCATCATCCTGGCCCGTACCGACGCCAACGCCGCTGACTTGCTGACATCCGACTGCGACCCGTACGACCAGCCATTCGTGACGGGCGAGCGCACCCAGGAAGGTTTCTACAAGGTTCGCGCCGGTCTCGACCAGGCCATCGCCCGTGGCCTGGCCTACGCCCCGTACGCCGACCTGATCTGGTGCGAAACCGCCAAGCCGGACCTGGACGAGGCGCGTCGCTTCGCCGAAGCGATCAAGAAGGAATACCCGGACCAACTGCTGTCGTACAACTGCTCGCCTTCCTTCAACTGGAAGAAAAACCTGGACGACGCGACCATCGCCAAGTTCCAGCGCGAACTGTCCGCCATGGGCTACAAGCACCAGTTCATCACCCTGGCCGGCATTCACAACATGTGGCACAGCATGTTCAACCTGGCGCACGACTACGCCCGCAACGACATGACTGCCTACGTGAAGCTGCAGGAGCAGGAATTCGCTGACGCCGCCAAGGGTTACACCTTCGTGGCTCACCAGCAGGAAGTGGGCACCGGCTACTTCGACGACATGACCACCGTGATCCAGGGCGGTTCGTCCTCGGTGACCGCGCTGACCGGTTCGACCGAAGAAGAACAGTTCCACTGAGTCGACTTCGCTGAGCAAACGGCCTTTGCGGATCGTATAGAAAGCTAACCGCACTGCCGCACAACTGACGCCCCGACTGGTTCGGGGCGTTTTTTTGCCCGCAGGTTGCTCCGGCCTGAAAAACCCGTGGGAGCGGGCTTGCCCGCGATGACGATTTCGGCTTCAGCGCATGGGCGAACTCATACACCGCAAATCGCGGGCAAGTCTGCTCCGACAGGTCCTGTGTCGAACCGTCCTGAAAAACATTGATCCAGAGCGGTACAGACGTCAGAAAAATCAGCTAAAACGGGGGCCGCCGCTACTTGCAGTAACGTGCATATAAGACAACTTCCCAACTGGCCACCCGCTAAATACTTACAAAACCGATCCAAACAATATTGATTATCATTTAGCAGCAACTATGCTCGTTACATTTCCTACAAAACATAATTGACGGAATCCCGGCTAATGCCCGCAACGCATGGGCTGCGGGGCCTTCGAGGTGCGCTATGTCCTTATTCCAATAAATAATTTCGCTATAGGAATTTTACTTGCCGGGTGTTTAGCCATAAAATCAGCGCGATTGATTGCTGCGACATATCGTCACTGCCTTATTTCTTTATCAAGCTCAGAGACCTTTGCTCTCTGTTAAGGATTTCCAGCATGCCCGAAGCGACAGGACTCATGGCCCACAACTGGGGCTTTGCCATTTTCCTTCTGGGTGTAGTCGGCCTGTGTGCCTTCATGCTCGGCGTCTCCAGCCTCCTCGGGTCAAAAGCCTGGGGCCGCAGCAAAAACGAACCGTTCGAGTCCGGCATGCTACCTACAGGTGGCGCCCGCTTGCGGCTCTCAGCCAAATTCTATCTGGTCGCGATGCTGTTCGTGATCTTCGATATCGAAGCCCTCTTTCTCTTTGCATGGTCTGTGTCCGTCCGCGAAAGCGGCTGGACCGGATTCGTCGAAGCTCTCGTTTTCATAGCAATTCTGTTGGCAGGTCTTGTCTACCTGTTCCGAGTGGGGGCCCTTGACTGGGCTCCGGAAGCTCGTCGCAAGCGGCAGGCGAAGCTGAAACAATGAGGCTTTGGCAATGCAATACAATCTCACCCGGATCGACCCTGATGCTCCTAACGAGCAATATCCGATTGGCCAGCGGGAAACCGTTGCCGATCCGTTAGAAGATCAAGTCCACAAAAACATTTTCATGGGCAAGCTGGAAGACGTGCTGAGTGGCGCGGTCAACTGGGGACGTAAGAACTCCCTGTGGCCGTACAACTTCGGCCTGTCGTGCTGCTACGTGGAAATGACCACCGCCTTCACGGCGCCCCACGACATCGCGCGCTTCGGCGCCGAAGTTATCCGGGCATCACCGCGTCAGGCCGACTTCATGGTTATCGCCGGTACCTGCTTCATCAAGATGGCGCCGATCATCCAGCGCCTGTACGAGCAGATGCTCGAGCCGAAGTGGGTTATCTCCATGGGTTCGTGCGCCAACTCCGGTGGCATGTACGACATCTACTCCGTGGTTCAGGGGGTGGACAAGTTCCTGCCCGTGGACGTCTACGTACCTGGCTGCCCGCCCCGTCCAGAAGCGTTCCTGCAAGGCTTGATGCTGCTGCAGGAATCGATTGGCCAGGAGCGTCGCCCACTTTCCTGGGTCGTTGGCGATCAAGGCGTTTATCGCGCCGACATGCCTTCGCAAAAGGAACAGCGCCGCGAACAGCGTATTCAGGTAACCAACCTGCGCAGCCCTGACGAAGTCTGATCCAGATCTGTTCTGACAAAGAAACGAGAAGCTGGCTTCATTCTTTACGTTGACCGAAAGCGAAAACATAACCATGACTACAGGCAGTGCTCTGTACATCCCGCCTTACAAGGCAGACGACCAGGATGTGGTCGTCGAACTCAACAACCGTTTTGGCGCCGAAGCGTTCACCGCCCAGCCGACCCGCACCGGCATGCCGGTGCTGTGGGTGGCCCGCGCCAAACTCGTCGAAGTCCTGACCTTCCTGCGCAACCTGCCCAAGCCGTACGTCATGCTTTATGACCTGCACGGCGTGGACGAGCGTCTGCGTACCAAGCGTCAAGGCCTGCCGAGCGGTGCGGATTTCACCGTGTTCTACCATCTCATGTCGCTGGAGCGTAATAGTGACGTGATGATCAAGGTCGCCTTGTCCGAAAGCGACCTCAGCCTGCCGACCGTCACCAGTATCTGGCCGAACGCCAACTGGTACGAGCGTGAAGTCTGGGACATGTACGGCATTGACTTCAAAGGTCACCCGCACCTGTCGCGCATCATGATGCCGCCGACCTGGGAAGGTCACCCGCTGCGCAAGGACTTCCCGGCGCGCGCTACCGAATTCGATCCGTTCAGCCTCAACCTCGCCAAGCAGCAGCTCGAGGAAGAAGCCGCGCGCTTCCGCCCGGAAGACTGGGGCATGAAGCGTTCCGGCCCGAACGAGGACTACATGTTCCTCAACCTCGGCCCGAACCACCCTTCGGCGCACGGTGCGTTCCGCATCATCCTGCAGCTCGACGGTGAAGAAATCGTCGACTGCGTACCGGACATCGGTTACCACCACCGTGGCGCCGAGAAGATGGCCGAGCGTCAGTCCTGGCACAGCTTCATCCCGTACACCGACCGTATCGACTACCTCGGCGGCGTGATGAACAACCTGCCGTACGTGCTCTCGGTCGAGAAGCTGGCCGGCATCAAGGTGCCGGAGAAGGTCGACGTCATCCGCATCATGATGGCCGAGTTCTTCCGCATCACCAGCCACCTGCTGTTCCTCGGTACCTACATCCAGGACGTTGGTGCCATGACCCCGGTGTTCTTCACCTTCACCGACCGCCAGAAGGCGTACACGGTGATCGAAGCCATTACCGGTTTCCGTCTGCACCCGGCCTGGTACCGCATCGGCGGCGTCGCCCACGACCTGCCGCGCGGCTGGGACAAACTGGTGAAAGACTTCGTCGAATGGCTGCCGAAGCGCCTCGACGAGTACACCAAGGCGGCCCTGCAGAACAGCATCCTCAAGGGCCGGACCATCGGCGTCGCGCAGTACAACACCAAAGAGGCCCTGGAATGGGGTGTCACCGGTGCCGGCCTGCGTTCCACCGGTTGCGACTTCGACCTGCGTAAAGCGCGCCCCTACTCCGGCTACGAGAACTTCGAATTCGAAGTACCGCTGGCGGCCAATGGCGATGCCTACGATCGCTGCATGGTGCGCGTCGAAGAGATGCGCCAGAGCATCAAGATCATCGACCAGTGCCTGCGCAACATGCCGGAAGGCCCGTACAAGGCGGATCACCCGCTGACCACGCCGCCGCCGAAAGAGCGCACGCTGCAGCACATCGAAACCCTGATTACGCACTTCCTGCAGGTTTCGTGGGGCCCGGTCATGCCGGCCAACGAATCCTTCCAGATGATCGAAGCGACCAAGGGCATCAACAGTTATTACCTGACGAGCGACGGCGGCACCATGAGCTACCGTACCCGGATCCGTACTCCGAGCTTCGCCCACCTGCAGCAGATCCCTTCGGTGATCAAAGGCAGCATGGTCGCGGACCTGATTGCGTACCTGGGTAGTATCGATTTCGTTATGGCCGACGTGGACCGCTAAGCATGAACAGCACGCTTATCCAGACAGACCGTTTCACCTTGAGTGAAACCGAGCGCTCGGCCATCGAGCACGAGCTGCATCACTACGAAGACCCGCGCGCGGCGTCGATCGAAGCCCTGAAGATCGTCCAGAAGGAACGTGGCTGGGTGCCGGACGGCGCCCTGTACGCCATCGGCGAGATCCTCGGCATCCCGGCCAGCGACGTTGAAGGCGTGGCGACGTTCTACAGCCAGATCTTCCGTCAACCGGTCGGCCGTCACATCATTCGCGTCTGCGACAGCATGGTCTGCTACATCGGCGGCCACGAGTCGGTGGTCAGCGAAATCCAGAACAATCTGGGCATCGGCCTGGGCCAGACCACGGCCGACGGTCGTTTCACCCTGTTGCCGGTCTGCTGCCTGGGCAACTGTGACAAGGCACCGGCGCTGATGATCGATGACGACACCTTTGGCGATGTCCAGCCGGCTGGCGTCGCCAAACTGCTCGAGGGCTACGTATGACCCTGACATCTTTTGGTCCGGCCAACCGCATCAAGCGCTCGGCCGAAACTCACCCGCTGACCTGGCGCCTGCGTGACGACGGCGAAGCCGTATGGCTCGACGAGTACCAGGCCAAGAACGGCTACGCCGCTGCGCGCAAGGCCTTCGCCGAGATGGACCAGGACGGCATCGTCCAGACCGTGAAAGACGCCGGCCTCAAGGGTCGCGGCGGTGCGGGCTTCCCCACTGGCGTGAAGTGGGGCCTGATGCCCAAGGACGAATCCATCAACATCCGCTACCTGCTGTGCAACGCGGATGAAATGGAGCCGAACACCTGGAAGGACCGCATGCTGATGGAGCAACTGCCCCATCTGCTGATCGAAGGCATGCTGATCAGCGCCCGCGCGCTGAAAACCTACCGTGGCTACATCTTCCTGCGTGGCGAATACACCACCGCCGCCAAGCACCTCAACCGTGCCGTGGAAGAAGCCAAGGCAGCCGGCCTGCTGGGCAAGAACATCCTGGGCAGCGGCTTCGATTTCGAGCTGTTCGTCCACACCGGCGCCGGGCGTTACATCTGCGGTGAAGAAACCGCACTGATCAACTCCCTCGAAGGTCGCCGCGCCAACCCGCGCTCCAAACCGCCCTTCCCTGCCGCCGTCGGCGTGTGGGGCAAGCCGACCTGCGTGAACAACGTCGAGACCCTGTGCAACGTGCCGGCGATCATCGCCGATGGCGTCGACTGGTACAAATCGCTGGCCCGCGACGGCAGCGAAGACATGGGCACCAAGCTCATGGGCTTCTCCGGCAAGGTGAAGAACCCGGGCCTGTGGGAACTGCCCTTCGGCGTGACCGCACGCGAGCTATTCGAAGACTACGCCGGCGGCATGCGCGACGGTTACAAGCTCAAGGCCTGGCAGCCAGGTGGCGCCGGTACCGGTTTCCTGTTGCCGGAACACCTCGACGCCCAGATGTACGCCGGCGGCATCGCCAAAGTGGGCACCCGCATGGGGACCGGCCTGGCCATGGCGGTGGACGACAGCATCAACATGGTGTCGCTGCTGCGCAACATGGAAGAGTTCTTCGCCCGTGAGTCGTGCGGTTTCTGCACCCCTTGCCGCGACGGTCTGCCATGGAGCGTGAAGCTGCTGCGCGCGATCGAAAGCGGCCAGGGTCGCGAAGGCGACATCGAGACCCTGCTGGGTCTGGTCGGCTTCCTCGGCCCGGGCAAGACCTTCTGTGCTCACGCACCGGGTGCCGTGGAGCCGCTGGGCAGCGCCATCAAATACTTCCGTCCAGAGTTCGAAGCCGGTATCGCGCCTGCAAGCGCCGCCGTCCCGCCTCTGGCAAGGCCGATCGTAGTCGGCGCGTAAACGCTTAAAAAGGCGAAGGGTCCGTGCCCTTCGCCTTTCGTCCGATGACGCCTTTCGGGGCTGACTGGATTCGGACGGATAACAAGATTCCATTAGCCACGCCCGCTGACACCGGGCCAACGAAGACCTTTGAACCATGGCCACTATCCACGTAGACGGCAAAGCGCTCGAAGTCGACGGGGCAGACAACCTGTTACAGGCATGTCTGTCGCTGGGCCTCGACATCCCTTATTTCTGCTGGCACCCCGCGCTTGGTAGCGTCGGGGCCTGCCGCCAGTGCGCGGTCAAGCAGTACACCGACGAGAACGACACCCGTGGTCGCATCGTCATGTCCTGCATGACCCCGGCCACCGACAACACCTGGATCTCCATCGACGATGAAGAATCCAAGGCGTTCCGCGCCAGCGTTGTCGAATGGCTGATGACCAACCACCCGCACGACTGCCCGGTGTGCGAAGAAGGCGGTCACTGCCACCTGCAAGACATGACGGTGATGACCGGCCACAACGAGCGCCGTTATCGCTTCACCAAGCGCACCCACCAGAACCAGCAACTGGGCCCGTTCATTTCCCACGAAATGAACCGCTGCATCGCCTGCTACCGCTGCGTGCGTTTCTACAAGGACTACGCCGGCGGCACCGACCTCGGTGTGTTCGGCGCCCACGACAACGTGTACTTCGGTCGCGTTGAAGACGGCACCCTGGAAAGCGAATTCTCCGGCAACCTCACCGAGGTCTGCCCGACCGGTGTGTTCACCGACAAGACGCATTCCGAGCGCTACAACCGCAAGTGGGACATGCAGTTCTCGCCGAGCATCTGCCATGGCTGCTCCAGCGGTTGCAACATCTCCCCGGGCGAGCGTTACGGCGAACTGCGGCGCATCGAAAACCGTTTCAACGGTTCGGTGAACCAGTACTTCCTGTGCGACCGTGGCCGTTTCGGTTATGGCTACGTCAACCGCACCGACCGTCCACGTCAGCCGCTGCTGGCCGACGGCACCAAGCTGGGCCTGGATCAGGCGCTGGACAAGGCTGCCGACCTGCTGCGCGGGCGCAACATCGTCGGTATCGGTTCGCCGCGTGCCAGCCTGGAAAGCAACTACGCCCTGCGTGAGCTGGTCGGCGCCGAGCACTTCTACTCCGGTATCGAAGCCTCCGAGCTGGAGCGCATCCGTCTGGTTCTGCAAGTGCTCAAGGACAGCCCGCTGCCCGTGCCGAACATGCGCGACATCGAAGACCACGACGCCATTTTCGTCCTCGGCGAAGACCTGACCCAGACTGCCGCCCGCATGGCCCTGGCCCTGCGTCAGTCGGTCAAGGGCAAGGCTGAAGACATGGCCGAAGCCATGCGCGTGCAGCCGTGGCTCGACGCCGCAGTGAAGAACATCGGTCAGCACGAACTGAACCCGCTGTTCATCGCCAGCCTGGCCGAAACCAAGCTCGACGACATCGCCGAAGAGTGTGTACACGCCGCTCCTGACGATCTGGCCCGCCTCGGCTTCGCCGTGGCTCACGCCCTGGACGCCAGCGCGCCGGCCGTCGAAGGTCTGGACGCCGAAGCCCTGGAACTCGCCAAGCGCATCGCCGACGCCCTGCTCGCGGCCAAGCGTCCGCTGATCATCGCCGGTACTTCGCTGGGCTCCAAAGCCCTGATCGAAGCGGCGGCGAACATCGCCAAGGCCCTGAAGCTGCGCGAGAAAAACGGTTCGATCAGCCTGATCGTGCCGGAAGCCAACAGCCTCGGCCTGGCCATGCTCGGTGGCGAATCGGTCGACGCGGCGCTGCAAGCGGTGATCGACGGCCAGGCCGACGCCATCGTCGTGCTGGAAAACGATCTGTACACCCGCACCGCGAAAGCCAAGGTCGATGCCGCGCTGAACGCGGCGAAAGTGGTGATCGTTGCCGACCATCAGAAGACCGCCACCACCGACCGCGCGCAACTGGTTCTGCCAGCCGCAAGCTTCGCTGAAGGCGACGGTACTCTGGTCAGCCAGGAAGGTCGCGCGCAGCGCTTCTTCCAGGTTTTCGATCCGCAATACATGGACGCGAGCATCCTCGTGCACGAAGGCTGGCGCTGGCTGCACGCCCTGCGCGCTACCCTGCTGAACCAGCCGATCGACTGGACGCAACTCGACCACGTCACCGCTGCCGTTGCCTCGAGCACCGAGCAACTGGCGCGTATCGTCGATGCCGCGCCGTCTGCCGCGTTCCGCATCAAGGGCCTGAAACTGGCGCGTGAGCCGCTGCGTTACTCCGGTCGCACCGCGATGCGTGCCGACATCAGCGTTCACGAACCACGCACCCCGCAAGACAAGGACACCGCGTTCGCCTTCTCCATGGAAGGTTACTCGGGCTCTGCCGAACCGCGTCAGCAAGTGCCATTTGCCTGGTCGCCAGGCTGGAACTCGCCGCAAGCATGGAACAAGTTCCAGGACGAAGTCGGTGGTCACCTGCGTGCTGGCGACCCGGGCACCCGCCTGATCGAAAGCACGGGCGATTCGCTGAACTGGTTCGCGGCCGCACCGCGTGCGTTCAACCCGGCACCGGGCACCTGGCAAGCCGTGCCGTTCTACCACCTGTTCGGCAGCGACGAAAACTCGTCGAAAGCCGCGCCGGTGCAGGAACGCATCCCGGCTCCATACGTGGCGCTGGCCAAGTCCGAAGCGGATCGCCTGGGCGTCAACGACGGTGCCCTGCTGAGCCTGAACGTCGCCGGTCAGACCCTGCGTCTGCCGCTGCGCATCAATGAAGAACTGGGCGCAGGCCTGGTGGCCTTGCCTGCGGGCATCGCCGGCATTCCACCGGCATTCGCCGGCGCATCCGTCGACGGTCTGCAGGAGGCAGCGCAATGACCTGGTTCACCCCTGAAGTGATCGATGTGCTCCTGACGGTCATCAAGGCCATCGTGATCCTGCTGGCCGTGGTGGTCGCGGGCGCGTTGCTCAGCTTTGTCGAACGTCGCCTGCTGGGCTGGTGGCAGGACCGTTACGGTCCGAACCGCGTTGGCCCGTTCGGCATGTTCCAGATCGCCGCCGACATGCTGAAGATGTTCTTCAAGGAAGACTGGACCCCGCCGTTTGCCGACAAGGTGATCTTCACCCTGGCACCGGTGGTGGCCATGTCCGCCCTGCTGATCGCCTTCGCGATCATCCCGATCACCCCGACCTGGGGCGTGGCGGATCTGAACATCGGCCTGCTGTTCTTCTTCGCCATGGCCGGTCTGTCGGTCTACGCGGTGCTGTTCGCCGGCTGGTCGAGCAACAACAAGTTCGCCCTGCTGGGCAGCTTGCGTGCCTCGGCGCAGACCGTGTCCTACGAAGTGTTCATGGGCCTGGCCCTGATGGGCATCGTGGTCCAGGTCGGCTCGTTCAACATGCGCGACATCGTCGAGTACCAGGCGCAGAACCTGTGGTTCATCATTCCGCAGTTCTTCGGCTTCTGTACCTTCTTCATCGCAGGCGTCGCCGTGACTCACCGTCACCCGTTCGACCAGCCGGAAGCGGAACAGGAACTGGCCGACGGTTACCACATTGAATACGCCGGTATGAAATGGGGCATGTTCTTCGTCGGTGAATACATCGGCATCATCCTGATCTCGGCGCTGCTGGTCACCCTGTTCTTCGGTGGCTGGCACGGTCCGTTCGGCATCCTGCCGCAACTGTCCTTCGTCTGGTTCGCACTGAAGACCGCGTTCTTCATCATGCTGTTCATCCTGCTGCGCGCGTCCATCCCGCGTCCGCGTTATGACCAGGTGATGGATTTCAGCTGGAAATTCTGCCTGCCACTGACCCTGATCAATTTGCTGGTGACCGCTGCAATCGTGTTGTGGAACACGCCTGCGGTTGCGGTTCAGTGAGGATTTGACCCATGTTCAAATATATTGGCGACATCGTTAAGGGTACCGGTACCCAGTTGCGCAGCCTGGTCATGGTCTTCGGCCATGGCTTCCGCAAGCGCGACACCCTGCAATACCCGGAAGAGCCGGTCTACCTGCCGCCACGCTACCGTGGCCGCATCGTCCTGACCCGCGACCCCGATGGCGAAGAACGCTGTGTAGCCTGCAACCTGTGCGCCGTGGCTTGCCCGGTCGGTTGCATCTCGCTGCAGAAAGCTGAAACCGAAGACGGTCGCTGGTACCCGGACTTCTTCCGTATCAACTTCTCGCGCTGCATTTTCTGCGGTCTCTGCGAGGAAGCCTGCCCGACCACCGCGATCCAGCTGACACCGGATTTCGAAATGGCCGAGTTCAAACGTCAGGACCTGGTGTACGAGAAAGAAGATCTGCTGATCTCCGGCCCCGGCAAAAACCCTGATTACAACTTCTATCGTGTTGCAGGTATGGCAATCGCTGGCAAGCCGAAAGGCTCCGCGCAGAACGAAGCCGAACCGATCAACGTGAAGAGCTTGCTGCCTTAAGGAAGAACGATGGAATTCGCTTTCTATTTCGCATCGGGTATCGCTGTTGTGTCCACGCTGCGCGTGGTCACCAACACCAACCCCGTGCACGCCCTGCTCTACCTGATCATCTCGTTGATCGCCGTGGCCATGACCTTCTTCGCACTCGGCGCACCGTTCGCCGGCGTACTGGAAGTGATCGCCTATGCCGGCGCCATCATGGTGCTGTTCGTGTTCGTGGTGATGATGCTGAACCTGGGCCCGGCCTCGGTGCAGCAGGAACGCACCTGGCTCAAGCCCGGTATCTGGGCCGGGCCGGTGATTCTCGCCGCCCTGCTGCTGGCCGAACTGCTGTATGTGCTGTTCGCTCACCAGAGCGGTCAGGCCATCGGCCACACCACCGTCGATGCCAAAGCCGTGGGCGTCAGCCTGTTCGGCCCGTATCTGCTGGTGGTCGAACTCGCCTCGATGCTGCTGCTCGCCGCAGCCGTCACGGCGTTCCATTTGGGCCGTAACGAGGCGAAGGAGTAAGACATGCCTGCTATCCCTCTCGAACATGGGCTTGCCGTCGCCGGCATCCTGTTCTGCCTTGGTCTGGTCGGCCTGATGGTCCGCCGCAACATTTTGTTCGTGTTGATGAGTCTGGAAGTGATGATGAACGCCTCTGCCCTGGCCTTCATCGTTGCGGGCGCCCGCTGGGCGCAACCGGATGGACAGATCATGTTCATCCTGGTGATCAGCCTGGCAGCCGCCGAAGCCAGTATTGGCCTGGCGATCCTGCTGCAACTGTATCGCCGCTTCCACACGCTCGATATCGACGCTGCCAGTGAGATGCGCGGATGAACCTACTCTTTCTGACTTTCGTATTCCCTCTGATCGGGTTCCTGCTGCTGTCGTTCTCGCGCGGCCGCTTCTCGGAAAACCTCTCGGCGCTGATCGGCGTCGGCTCCATCGGCCTGTCTGCCATCGTCGCGGCCTACGTGATCTGGCAGTTCAACGTCGCACCGCCGGAAGGTGGCGTGTACACCCAGGTGCTGTGGCGCTGGATGTCGGTGGAAGGGTTCCAGCCCAACTTCGCCCTGTACCTGGATGGTCTGTCCGTGACCATGCTCGGTGTGGTGGTCGGCGTGGGCTTCCTGATCCACCTGTTCGCCTCCTGGTACATGCGTGGCGAAGACGGCTACTCGCGCTTCTTCTCGTACACCAACCTGTTCATCGCCAGCATGCTGTTCCTGATCCTCGGCGATAACCTGCTGTTCATCTACTTCGGTTGGGAAGGGGTGGGCCTGTGCTCGTACCTGTTGATCGGTTTCTACTACAGCAACCGCAACAACGGTAACGCCGCACTCAAGGCCTTCATCGTCACCCGTATCGGCGACGTGTTCATGGCCATCGGCCTGTTCATCCTGTTCCAGCAACTGGGCACGCTGAACGTCCAGGAACTGCTGGTGAAGGCGCCCGAGCACTTCAAGGTCGGCGATTTCTGGATCGTCCTGGCCACCCTGATGCTGCTGGGCGGTGCGGTCGGTAAATCGGCGCAACTGCCACTGCAGACCTGGCTCGCGGACGCGATGGCCGGCCCGACCCCGGTATCGGCACTGATCCACGCCGCCACCATGGTGACCGCGGGCGTTTACCTGATCGCCCGTACCCACGGTCTGTTCGCCCTGGCGCCGGACATCCTGCACCTAGTCGGCATCGTCGGTGGTGTCACGCTGGTGCTGGCCGGTTTCGCCGCGCTGGTGCAAACCGACATCAAACGTATCCTCGCCTACTCGACCATGAGCCAGATCGGCTACATGTTCCTGGCGCTGGGCGTTGGCGCCTGGGAAGGCGCGATCTTCCACCTGATGACCCACGCGTTCTTCAAGGCCCTGCTGTTCCTTGCGTCCGGTGCGGTGATCGTGGCCTGCCACCACGAGCAGAACATCTTCAAGATGGGCGGCCTGTGGAAGAAACTGCCGCTGGCCTACGCCAGCTTCATCGTCGGTGGTGCTGCCCTGGCCGCCCTGCCGCTGGTGACCGCAGGCTTCTACTCCAAGGACGAAATCCTCTGGGAAGCCTTCGCCAGCGGTAACAACGGTCTGTTGTACGCCGGCCTGGTCGGTGCGTTCATGACCTCGCTGTACACCTTCCGCCTGATCTTCATCGCGTTCCACGGTGAAGCCAAGACCGAAGCCCACGCCGGTCACGGCATCGCTCACTGGCTGCCGCTGTCGGTACTGATCGTGCTGTCGACCTTCGTCGGCGCCATGATCGTGCCACCGCTGCACGGCGTCCTGCCGCAGAGCGTTGGCCATGCCGGTGGCGAAGCCAAGCACAGCCTGGAAATCGCCTCGGGCGCCATCGCCCTGGCCGGTATCCTGCTGGCAGCCGTGCTGTTCCTCGGCAAGCGTCGCTTCGTGACGGCAATCGCCAACAGCGGCATCGGCCGCTTCCTTTCGGCCTGGTGGTTCGCTGCCTGGGGCTTCGACTGGATCTACGACAAACTGTTCGTCAAGCCGTACCTTGCGATCAGCCATGTCCTGCGCAGAGACCCGCTCGACCAGACCATCGGTCTGATCCCGCGTATGGCCAAGGGTGGTCACACCGCCCTGAGCCGCACCGAGACGGGTCAACTGCGTTGGTATGCCGCCTCGATGGCTGCTGGTGCCGTGCTGGTAATCGGCGCCATCGTGCTGGTAGCGGTCTGATATGAACCTTGCGAATTTGCGAAAGGAAACGAGCCCGTCATGATTCTGCCTTGGCTAATCCTGATCCCCTTCATCGGCGGCCTGCTGTGCTGGATGGGTGAACGCTTCGGCGCCACCCTCCCGCGCTGGATTGCGCTGTTGACCATGACCCTGGAACTCGCCCTCGGCCTCTGGCTGTGGGCCCACGGTGACTATTCATTTGCACCGGCGCCTGGCGCCGATCCGACCTGGGCGCTTGAGTTCAAGCACGTCTGGATCCAGCGCTTCGGCATCAACGTGCACCTGGCCCTCGACGGCCTGTCGCTGCTGATGATCCTGCTGACCGGCCTGCTGGGTATCCTCTCGGTACTCTGCTCGTGGAAAGAGATCCAGCGTCACGTTGGCTTCTTCCACCTGAACCTGATGTGGATCCTGGGCGGCGTCGTCGGCGTGTTCCTCGCCCTCGACCTGTTCATGTTCTTCTTCTTCTGGGAAATGATGCTGGTGCCGATGTACTTCCTCATCGCGCTCTGGGGTCACAGTTCTTCGGACGGCAAGAAAACCCGGATCTACGCCGCGACCAAGTTCTTCATCTTCACGCAGGCTTCCGGCCTGATCATGCTGGTGGCGATCCTCGGTCTGGTGCTGGTCAACTTCAACAACACCGGCGTGATTACCTTCAACTACGCCGACCTGTTGAAAACCAAGATGTCGATGACCACCGAGTACATCCTGATGCTCGGCTTCTTCATCGCCTTCGCGGTCAAGCTGCCGGTGGTGCCGTTCCACTCCTGGCTGCCTGATGCCCACGCCCAGGCACCGACTGCCGGTTCCGTCGACCTCGCCGGTATCCTGCTGAAAACCGCGGCCTACGGCCTGCTGCGCTTTGCCCTGCCGCTGTTCCCGAATGCCTCGGCCGAGTTCGCGCCGATCGCCATGACCCTCGGTCTGATCGGGATCTTCTACGGTGCGTTCCTGGCGTTCGCGCAAACCGACATCAAGCGTCTGATCGCCTTCTCGTCCGTTTCCCACATGGGCTTCGTCCTGATCGGCATCTACTCCGGCAGCCAACTGGCGCTGCAGGGTGCCGTGATCCAGATGCTGGCGCACGGTCTGTCGGCTGCGGCACTGTTTATCCTCAGCGGTCAGCTGTACGAGCGTCTGCACACGCGTGACATGCGTGAGATGGGCGGTCTGTGGTCGCGTATCGCTTACCTGCCGGCGATCAGCCTGTTCTTTGCAGCCGCCTCCCTGGGTCTGCCGGGTACCGGCAACTTCGTCGGCGAGTTCCTGATCCTGATCGGCACGTTCGCCAGTGCTCCGTGGATCACCGCGATTGCCACTTCCGGTCTGGTGTTCGGTTCGGTCTACTCGCTGATCATGATCCACCGTGCCTACTTCGGTCCGTCGAAATCGGATTCGATCCTGCATGGCATGGACGGTCGCGAACTGATCATGGTGCTGGGCCTTGCGGTGCTGCTGATTTACCTCGGCGTCTACCCGCAACCGTTCCTCGACACTTCCGCCGCCACGATGCATGGCGTGCAGCAGTGGCTCGGCACCGCCTTCACTCAACTCGCTTCGGCCCGGTAAGAGCGCTATGGAATTCACGATTCAACACTTTATTGCGCTTGCGCCACTGTTGATCACCAGCCTCACCATTATCGTGGTGATGCTGGCAATCGCCTGGCGCCGCAACCACTCGCAGACCTTCCTGATCTCGGTCGCTGGCCTGAACCTGGCCTTGCTGTCGATCCTGCCAGCCCTGAAAGTCGCGCCTCTGGCCGTGACCCCATTGCTGCAAATCGACACCTTCGCCTGCCTGTACATGGCGCTGATCCTGGTCGCCACCCTCGCCTGCGTCACCCTCGCCCACGCCTACCTCGGCGACGGCGGTTCGGGTTACCCGGGCAACCGTGAAGAACTGTACCTGCTGATCCTGATGGCCGCCGCCGGTGGCCTGGTTCTGGTCAGCGCGCAGCACCTGGCCGGGTTGTTCATCGGTCTGGAACTGCTGTCGGTACCGGTCTACGGTCTGGTGGCCTACGCGTTCTTCAACAAGCGTTCGCTGGAAGCCGGCATCAAGTACATGGTGCTGTCGGCCGCCGGGTCCGCGTTCCTGCTGTTCGGTATGGCGCTGCTGTACGCCGACTCGGGTTCGCTGAGCTTCGTCGGTATCGGCCAGGCCCTGGCCACCACCAACCTGCCGAGCTCGCTGGCGCAACTGGGCCTGGGCATGATGCTGATCGGCCTGGCGTTCAAGCTGTCGCTGGTTCCGTTCCACCTGTGGACGCCGGACGTCTACGAAGGTGCTCCGGCGCCGGTGGCCGCGTTCCTCGCCACGGCGTCGAAGGTTGCCGTGTTTGCGGTGATGGTGCGTCTGTTCCAGATCTCCCCTGCTGCCAGCAGTGGCGTACTGAGCAACGTGCTGACCATCATCGCCATCGCCTCGATCCTGTTCGGCAACCTGCTGGCCCTGACCCAGAGCAACCTCAAGCGTCTGCTCGGTTACTCGTCCATCGCGCACTTCGGCTACCTGCTGATCGCGCTGGTGGCGAGCAAGGGTCTGGCGGTGGAAGCCATCGGCGTGTACCTGGTCACCTACGTGATCACCAGCCTCGGCGCGTTCGGCGTGATCACCCTGATGTCCTCGCCGTACAACGGCCGTGACGCCGACGCGCTGTACGAGTACCGCGGCCTGTTCTGGCGCCGTCCGTACCTGACCGCCGTACTGACCGTGATGATGCTGTCCCTGGCCGGCATCCCGCTGACTGCCGGCTTCATCGGCAAGTTCTACATCATCGCTACCGGTGTCGAGTCGCACCAATGGTGGCTGGTCGGTTCGCTGGTACTGGGCAGCGCCATCGGCGTGTTCTACTACCTGCGCGTGATGGTCACCCTGTACCTGATCGAGCCGAACCTGCGCCGCCACGACGCCCAGCTGCACTGGGAACAGAAGGCAGGCGGCGTGATGCTGCTGGCCATCGCCGTGGTCGCGTTCTTCCTCGGTGTGTACCCGCAGCCATTGCTGACCCTGGTTCAGCAGGCAGGTCTGGCGGGCTGATTGCTCGACTGGCTACCCATGAAAACGGCACCTTCGGGTGCCGTTTTTGTTTTCGGCCGTCGACAGCCAAGATGCCGCCTGCGGCAGCGCCTGCAGGGCGCATGCGATCTTTTGCCGTTCACCTCATTCGTTCGCTTGAAGCCCTGCACGCTATCGGGTAAAGAAGGCGTTCCCAAGCACCCGTGCCTGAATCGGACTCAGGTGGATCAACGACAAGGATTACTGTGATCGACCTCATTGACCGCTGCTCATGGGCAGTTATCGTGCTGCTGGTCTGCCTGAGTCAGGCAATCACCTTGTTCGCCGCCTATGCGTACCTTGAGCGGATGGAGGCGCACTTCATCACTTGCGACTATGTCGGCAAGGAGCGCAAGCGCCTGGGCAACAGCCCGTTCGGGCGAATCAAGCGAGTCAGGCAGTTGGCCGCACTGACGGGGCGTGTGGGCTATCCGCTGATGCTCGAGCGCCACGCGGTGATGGCGGCCGAGCGCTTTCCGAAAAACCTCGAGCAGTGGCTGAGCGTGCCACGCCACCTCCTGCGCACCGCGTGGACGGGTGCCGTGCTGCTTGGGCTTTGGCTGGCTGTCGCACGCTTGACCACAGTCTTCTCCACGCCGGCCAGCGACCTGCAACTGCTGTGCCTTGCCGGATTGATCGCCTGTGGGGCAATAGCCGTGGCGGCACTGTTCGTGCGCACCTGGGTGAGTTTTTTCAAACTGGCCGAAATCGAGTCGTTCCTCGAACAATCCTACTTCGTCGGGCGCAATCGGCGGGTACTGGGGGACAGCGTCTATGGTCGAGCCTGCCGCCTCTACCACATTGCCTTCGTGGTGTTACTGGACGACGACTTTCTGCGCCAAAGCGATCCCGATGCCATCGCCGCGATCAATGATCTGCCATTACGGCTTCGGCGCTGGCTGATTATTCCGGCACGCCTGTTTGGCTACTCATGTGCAGGATTTGTGACGATTTGCAGCGTTGCAGTGATCTTGCGGGTATTCGCCTGAACTGAACCGTACAAGCGACAGGGCATCACTTGCTGCTGTCGCGGCAGACACCTTGCGCTTGTCGAGCATCATCGACAACCCGCCGAACACCGGCAACAACGCCGACACGACGGGTTCTAGTGGCTGAGATGTACGTTGCTTCCCTGCTGGCATAGGAAAAGTCATCACGTGTCCGGCGCAAATGGTGAGGCGCAAAGTCTCTTGACGAATGTGCAGCAATCTTGCGCTGAAATCTCCGACACATCCGCACTACAAAGCCCTGCCTGCGGTTAAACAATCTGATCCTGCCGGCGCCGATGGAGCTCGACGAGCGACGCTCGCCTGCCCTGCAGAGCGCTGTTCATGCGCTCGCAACTGTTCTGCCCGGTGGTCAATTCACGCTTTGCCAGTACGTATTTCGACACAGGCAGAATCTGTGATCGGCAACGTCTGGACATCTTTGACCCCAGCCGCGCCGCACCTCTAGATTCGACTCGTGCTTGCAACGGCACACGCAAACCACCACCAATGAGGAACATGCCAATGGGTTACATGGGTAGCTGGAACGCCAACCGAATCGACGAACTCGACAAGCAGGAAAGCCCTGGCGCCGACCAGATCGAAGCCTTGCAACCGACCGAAGAAGAGCTGGCGGAACTGGCTGGCGAGTGACAGCTGCGCCGGGGGCCACGCGTTCCAGGCGACTGTTTCGGGGCAGGCTCAATCGGGAAAGCAATCTCATGCACCAGACCACAATCGCCGAACGCGAACTGACGGCGGGTATCCTCGCCGAGCTGTCGCACCTGGGGCTGACGCCGGTCACACGCACCGTCGGTCGCAAGGTCCTGGCCGTGCAGGTAGATATTTACGGCAACGGTACTCACCGGGCCCGTGGTTCCGGCAAAGGTTATGCGCAACACGCGCGCCTCGGCGCACCTTCCAAAGTGCTCGAACCGGGGCAAGCCGAGTTGTTTCAGTTTTATCGCATGACCGTCATGGCGTAATCACCACTTTCACTACAGGCAGGCAAGCCGTGCATCCATCCAATAGCGTCGAATCAACGCTGGACTTTGTTGCCCTCGAAAATTCTGGCTATATTTGTCCAGAATATGGAGGAAGCATGATGATCATCGTCCCGTTGGCCGAAGCCAAAAACAATTTATCGAAACTCGTCGATGACGCCGCGTCTGGGCAGATCATCACGATCGCCAAGCACGGTCGCCCGCTCGCTCGCCTGGTGCCGGTCGCAAAAGCCCATGGGCCGCGAATTGGCGCGATGAAAGGCATACTGCAAGTACCTGACGACTTCGATGCGCCACTGTCGGACGCCACGCTGGACGCGTTCGAGGGCAACCTCGGATGAGGCTGCTACTCGACACACATATTTTGCTATGGGCATTGAGTGATGACGCCAGGCTTTCCAGCAAAGCCCGAACGACCATCGAAAACGCCGGCGAAATCTACGTGAGTGCCGCGACATTCTGGGAAATGGCGATCAAGGTCGGTCTCGGCAAGTTGCAGGTGGACCTTGAACAGATTCGGCAATTCAGCCTTGACAGTGGTTTTATCGAATTGCCCGTCACGTCGGAACACGCCATTGCCGTGAGAGACCTCGAGCCTCTGCATCGTGATCCGTTCGATCGGCTGATCGTTGCCACAGCGCTGAGCGAGCCGATGAAACTGCTGACTGCCGATCCGCTGGTTGCGCAGTACACCGATCTGGCGATACAGGTCTGACCCGCGCCCAATGAAAACGGCACCTCACGGTGCCGTTTTTGCCTTGCCCGTGCTGCGCTTACTTGCGCGCCGCCTCCCACGACTTCAGCAGTTCGTTGTAGCTCACGGTTTCGCCCTGCGGTTTCTCGTTGGCCAGTTTCGGTTTCGGCGCCCCCGGTTGGTCGAACCAGTACTGCGCGTCGCGCTCGGGGTTCATTTTCGGCGCGCACACGGCCTGGGCCTTGGAGCGTTCGAGACGGGTCATGATCGCGTCCTGATCCTTGGCGAGACCGTCGAGGGCCTCCTGCGGAGTCTTCTCGCCGCTGGCGGCCTCGGCGATGTGGCTCCACCACAGCTGTGCCAGGCGTGGATAGTCCGGCACGTTGGTCCCGGTCGGCGTCCATTGCACGCGGGCCGGGCTGCGGTAGAACTCGACCAGACCACCGAGTTTCGGCGCCAGATCGGTCATCGCCTGCGAGTTGATGTCCGACTCGCGAATCGGCGTCAGGCCGACGATGGTTTTCTTCAGCGA
Source organism: Pseudomonas sp. efr-133-TYG-5 (assembly GCF_030209175.1). Lineage (GTDB taxonomy): Bacteria > Pseudomonadota > Gammaproteobacteria > Pseudomonadales > Pseudomonadaceae > Aquipseudomonas. The sequence continues at coordinate 1,178,732 of NZ_JARVSM010000001.1, forward strand.
CACGGTTTTCGAGGTGACGAACTGCGCGTACAGCCACGCTGCGAGTTTCTGTTTCTCCGGCGTCGATTTCATGAACGTCCACGAACCCACGTCCTGATAACCGAGCTTCATGCCATTTTCCCAGTACGGCCCGCGCGGCGACGGGGCCATGCGCCACTTCGGCGTGCCGTCGGCGTTGACCACCGGCAGGCCGGGTTTGGTCATGTCGGCGGTGAACGCGGTGTACCAGAAGATCTGCTGGGCGATGTTGCCTTGGGACGGCACCGGGCCGGATTCGGAGAAAGTCATGCCCGCCGCTTCCGGTGGCGCGTATTTCTTCAGCCAGTCGACATATTTGGTCGTCGCGAACACCGCTGCCGGGCCGTTGGTATCACCGCCACGGGTGACACTGGAACCGACCGGATGGCAGTCCTCGACACGGATACCCCACTCGTCCACCGGCAGGCCATTGGGCAGGCCTTTGTCACCGCCACCGGCCATGGAGAACCAGGCATCGGTGAAGCGCCAGCCCAGCGACGGGTCTTTCTTGCCGTAGTCCATGTGCCCGTAGATGCGCTTGCCGTCGATTTCCTTGACGTCTTCGCTGAAGAATTTGGCGATGTCTTCATAGGCCGACCAGTTCACCGGGACGCCGAGCTCGTAACCGTATTTTTCCTTGAACTTGGCTTTCAGGTCGGCCCGTTCGAACCAGTCGGCGCGGAACCAGTACAGGTTGGCGAACTGCTGGTCGGGCAACTGGTAGATCTTGCCGTCCGGCGCGGTGGTGAAGGAAATGCCGATGAAGTCCTTGATGTCGAGGGTCGGCGAAGTGAAGTTCTTGCCTTCGTTGGCCATCAGGTCGGTGATCGATTCGGTCTTGCCGTAGCGAAAGTGCGTGCCGATCAGGTCCGAGTCGTTGACCCAGCCGTCATAGATGTTCTTGTCCGACTGCATCACGGTCTGCATTTTTTCTACCACGTCACCTTCCTGCAGCAGGTCGTGGGTCAGTTTGATCCCAGTGATTTCGCTGAACGCCCTGGCCAGGACCTTGGATTCATATTCGTGGGTGGTCAGGGTTTCCGAGACGACCTTGATCTCCATCCCGCGAAAAGGCTCCGCAGCCTTGATGAACCACTTCAATTCCTCAAGCTGCTGATCGGCCGTCAGGGTCGACGGCTTGAATTCGCTGCCGATCCATTTTTTTGCCGCGTCCTCGTACGCATCGGCCCAGGCCGATGCGCTCAAACCGCTGAGTGCCAGCATGGCTGCCAATGAAATGCTATGTCGCAGCTTATTGTTTTTGTCGAACATAGAGACCTCCTGTTTAAGTTCCGGAGCACGATTGCCGAGCGATTCGACTAGCCCCAACGCATCACAGCCAACAGCCACACCAGGGACAACGCGGACGCCACCCAGATGCTCCAGTCGGTGACGCCGATTACCAGCAGATGCAGGTAGGCGCTGCCGAGAAGACCGATGAACAAACGATCGCCACGGGTGGTGGCAATCGGTAGAAAACCTCGCCGCAGAATGCTCGGCGAACGCAGCTCCCAGGTGGTCATGCCCACCAGGATCAAGCCGATTGCGATGAAAAATGCCGCCGTCGGGACGGTCCAGCTCATCCATTCCATCATTCGCTCCTCAGACCCGGCCCAGGGCAAAGCCCTTGGCCACGTGGTTGCGGACAAACCAGATCACCAGCATGCCCGGCAGGATGGTCAACACCCCCGCCGCCGCCAGTACCCCCCAGTCGATACCGGACGCCGACACCGTGCGCGTCATCACCGCCGCGATCGGCTTGGCGTTGACCGAAGTCAGCGTGCGCGCCAGCAGCAGTTCGACCCAGGAAAACATGAAGCAGAAGAACGCCGTGACACCAATGCCGGAGCCGATCAGCGGGATGAAGATCTTCACGAAGAACTTGGGGAAACTGTAGCCGTCAATGTAGGCCGTTTCGTCGATTTCCTTGGGCACCCCGGACATGAAGCCTTCGAGAATCCATACCGCCAGCGGCACGTTGAACAGGCAGTGCGCCAACGCCACGGCGATGTGCGTGTCGAACAGGCCGATGGACGAATACAGCTGGAAGAACGGCAGCAGGAACACCGCCGGTGGCGCCATGCGGTTGGTCAGCAGCCAGAAGAACAGGTGCTTGTCGCCGAGAAAACGGTAGCGCGAAAACGCATACGCCGCCGGCAGCGCCACGCTCAGGGAGATCACCGTGTTCAGGCTGACGTAGTACAGCGAGTTGAGATAGCCGGTGTACCAGCTCGGGTCGGTGAAGATCACCTTGTAGTTGTGCCAGGTGAAATCCTGCGGAAACAGCGTCAGCCCGCCGAGGATTTCGGTGTTGCTCTTGAACGACATGTTCAGCAGCCAGTAGATCGGCACCAGCAGGAACAGGATGTACACCAGCAACGGAATCAGCTTTCTCTTGCTCATGGCCGGGCCTCAGCGGTTGGCATCGTTGTGGGTCATGGCGGTGTAGAACAGCCACGACACCAGCAGGATGATCAGGAAGTACACCAGCGAAAATGCCGCCGCCGGTCCCAGGTCGAATTGGCCTACAGCCATTTGGGTCAGGGTCTGACTGAGGAAGGTCGTGGAGTTGCCCGGCCCGCCACCGGTGAGCACGAAGGGCTCGGTGTAGATCATGAAACTGTCCATGAAGCGCAGCATCACCGCGATCAGCAACACGCTCTTGAGCTTCGGCAACTGGATGTGGCGGAACACCGCCCAGTTCGAGGCGCGATCGATGCGTGCTGCCTGGTAATACACATCGGGAATTGCGCGCAGCCCGGAGAAGCACAGCAGCGCCACCAACGATGTCCAGTGCCACACGTCCATCACCAGCACCGTGACCCAGGCGTCCATGGTGTTGGCCGCGTAGTTGTAGCTGATGCCCAGGGCGTTCAGGCTCGAGCCGAGCAGCCCGATGTCGGCGCGGCCGAAGATCTGCCAAATGGTGCCGACCACGTTCCACGGGATCAGCAGCGGAATCGCCAGGACAATCAGCACCACCGACGACCAGCGGCCCTTGGTCGGCATGGTCAGGGCGATGGCGATGCCCAGCGGGATCTCGATCAGCAGCACACACGCCGAATAGATGAACTGGCGCAGCAGCGAATCGTGCAGGCGCGGATCGAGCAACACCTGCTTGTACCAGTCGGCGCCGACAAAATAGCGGCTGGACTGATCGAAGATGTCCTGCACCGAATAGTTGACCACGGTCATCATCGGGATCACCGCGCTGAACGCCACCAGCAGGAATACCGGCAGCACCAGCCACCAGGCCTTGTTGTTCTGCACCTTGTTCATGGCTGCGCCTCGTTTTCGGTGGCAATCGCTTCGTGGTCAGGAACTTCGAGGAGGAATTCGTCGGCATAGACCATCAGCCACTGCGCCGGAAAGCTGATGTAGGCCGTGCCCTGCGGCACCGGTTTGTCTTCGGCCAGGCGCACTTTCAGCGGCGCGCCGTCCAGGTCGAGGGTCATGATCTTGTAGGTGCCGAGGTCTTCGACGTGTACGACGCGTGCCTGCATGGCGTCATCGAAGGGCTCGTCCCAGACATGGATGAACTCCGGGCGGATACCGACCTTCAGATTTTTCCACTGGCCGTGTTCGATATGGCGCTGCAAGGCGTCGGACAGGGGCAGATGCGTCGAGGCGAACCCGACTCCGCCCGGCTGCGGCTGCACCTCGATCAGGTTCATCCCCGGGCTGCCGATGAAGTAGCCGACAAACGTATGGCTCGGCCGCTCGAACAACTCGCGCGGCGTGCCGAACTGGACGATCTGGCCGCCGTACATCACGGCGATCTTGTCGGCGAAGGTCGAGGCTTCGAGCTGATCGTGGGTGACGTAGACCATGGTGATGTTGAATTGCTCATGGATCTGCTTGAGCTTGCGCCGCAGCTTCCATTTCAGGTGCGGGTCGATCACCGTCAGCGGCTCGTCGAAGAGGATCGCCGAGACGTCGTCGCGCACCAGGCCACGGCCCATGGAGACTTTCTGTTTTTCGTCGGCGGTGAGGTTGCGCGCCTTCCTGCTCAGCAGGTTCTGCAGGTCGAGGACTTCGGCGATTTCCTGCACCTTGCTGTGCACTTTCGCCTCGGCCAGGCCCTGGTTGCGCAGCGGGAAGGCCAGGTTGTCGAACACGGTCATGGTGTCGTAGACCACCGGGAACTGGAACACCTGGGCGATGTTGCGCTTCTCCGGGGTCAGGTCGTTGACCGCTTTGCCGTCGAACAGCACGTGGCCCTGGGACGGGCTGAGCAGACCGGAAATGATGTTGAGCAAGGTCGACTTGCCACAACCGGACGGCCCGAGCAGTGCATAGGCGCCGCCCTGCTCCCAGATGTGGTCCATCTCGCGGATCGCGTAGTCCTCGGCGCCGCTCGGGTGCTTGCTGTAACTGTGGGCAAGGTGCTGCAAACGGATTTCGGCCATCAGGCAACCCTCGCGACACGCCGGCCCGGCGCCTGCACCAGCCGGCCCTGCGCATCGAAGACGAACAGTTTATGGGTGGGGATGTAGATGCGGATCGGCGCATCGACGTCGTATTCGTGAACACCCGGCAAGTGCAGCACCAGCAGGAAATGCTCGTTGCGTACGTGCAGGAAGGTTTCCGAACCGCTGATCTCCGCCACCTCGACGGTCACCGCCAGTTCCAGGTCGTCGTCGTTGCTCGGCACCAGCGAGATGTGGCTGGGGCGCACGCCGAAGCGGTACTCGCCCTCGCCCACCGGACGCAGGTCGACGTTCAGCGGAAAGTGCACGAAATTGGCGAAACTCACTTCGTTGCCGGCAATCCGTCCCGGCATCAGATTGATCGGCGGTTCGGAGAACAGTTCGGCCGCCAGCACCGTTTGCGGCTGGTGATAGACCTCGGTCGACGGGCCGCTCTGGATCACCCGGCCTTCGTGCAGAATGGTCGTGGTGCCGCCCAGGGCCAGGGCCTCGTTGGGTTCGGTGGTGGCGTAGATCGCGATGGTGTGGCGCAGCTTGAACAGCTCGCGCATTTCCTGGCGCAATTCTTCGCGCAGTTTGTAGTCGAGGTTGACCAGCGGTTCGTCGAACAGGATCAGCTCGGCATCCTTGACCAGCGCCCGTGCCATCGCGGTGCGTTGCTGCTGGCCACCGGACAGCTCCAGCGGATAGCGCTGGAGGAATTTCTCGATGCGCAGCATGCGCGCCGTTTCCTGCACTTTGCTGTGGATGATCTCCTTCGAGACGCCGGCCTGGCGCAACGGCGAGGCGATGTTCTCGAACACGGTCATGGTCGGGTAGTTGATGAACTGCTGATAGACCATCGACACATTGCGCAGGCGCACCGGGCGCTGGGTGACATCGACGCCGTTCATCAGGATGCGCCCGCTGTCGGGCTTGTCCAGACCGGCCATCAGACGCATCAGGCTGGTCTTGCCGGACAGCGTGCGGCCCAGCAGAACGTTGAAGGATCCGGGTTCGAATTTCAGGCTCGCGTCGTCGATCCAGGTCTGGCCCTCGACGGTGCGGCTGACGTGCTCCAGGGTAAGTGACATGGCTCGGCCTTTTTATTATTGGAGTCAAGCGACCGGTGCACTGGAGCGACTTTCGTGCCAGAAATGGCAAGTGCTTGATTTACCGCGAAAACAGCCGAAAACGTGGCGAACGAGCGTTCATTGCTGAACACATTTGAACAGTTGGACGATTGACAATGAACAATAGTGAACAACACTCTATGAACGCTTTTTGCTCGATTTCGTGAACATCGATCCAATGTGGGAGCGGGCCTGCTCGCGAATACGCTGTGTCATTCAACTGATTTGCTGACTGATACTGCGCATTCGCGAGCAAGCCCGCTCCCACGGGGATCTGTGCAGGTTTCGAAGATTGGTTTCATAACAATAATAAAATCGCTGCATCAGAGGCCCACTGCCATGGCCGCACCTGCCCCGCCGCTGTCCCATGACGCCATCGTCCAGCATTCCTGGCAACGCTGCCGCGCCTTCGGCCTCAACCACCAGAGTGCGCCGGCCTTCGATCAGTTGCCCGCCAGTGGCATCGCGCAGTTGCTCGACTGTCATCACGCGCTGGTGCAGACCACTCACCAGGAAGTGCTGCCCTACTACGAAAACATCCTGAGCAATTCCAACTGCCTGATCATGCTCGCCGACAATCAGGGCCAGGTCCTCACCTCGTGGGGCACCCAGCGCTTTATCGAGCCGAACCTGGCGCGCGGCTTCCAGGCCGGCGCGAGCTGGATGGAACGCTGCAGCGGCACCAACGCCATCGGCACCGCGCTGGCCTGCGAGCAGGCCGTGCATATCGAACATGACGAGCATTTTCTCAAGGCCAATCGCTTCATGACCGGTTCCGCCGCGCCGATTTTCGATGCCGAGCGCAAGGTCATCGCCGTGCTCGATGTGTCCAGCGACAGCTACCTGCCGCCCTCGCACACCCTCGGCATGGTGAAGATGATGAGCCAGACCGTGGAGAACCGGCTGATCCTCAACCTGTTCCACGGCCAGCACTTTCAACTGACGTTCAACACCGGCCTGAACAACCTCGACAGTCAGTGGGCCGGGCTGTTGATTTTCGATGAGAGCGGCCAGGTGCTGTCGGCCAACCGCCGTGCCGACAACTTGCTCGGCGTACGCCTGTCGCGGGTCAGTGTCGAGAGCCTGTTCAAGGTATCGTTGCTGGAACTGCTCAACCAGCCCGAGGGCCTGCCGTTTGCCTTGCAGACATCCGGGCGCAATCGCTTCCAGTGCCTGTTGAAGCGGCCAAAGCAAATGCCGATCCAGCCCCGCGTGTTCGCCGCGCCAGAGCCGGTTGCGTCGAGGAGCGCCGCCGCCAGCGCGATCAGCCTCAACACCCTGCACTTTGGCGACAGCCGCGTGGAAAAAGCCGTGCGCCAGGCCGAGCGCTTGCTGGAGAAAGACATTCCGCTGCTGATCCACGGCGAAACCGGAGTCGGCAAGGAAGTGTTCGTCAAAGCCCTGCACCAGGCCAGTTCGCGCAACAGACAGGCGTTCATCGCGGTGAACTGTGCGGCGATCCCCGCCGAACTGGTGGAATCCGAGCTGTTCGGCTATGAAAAAGGCGCATTCACCGGCGCCAACCAGAAAGGCAGCATCGGCCTGATCCGCAAGGCCGACAAAGGCACGCTGTTCCTCGACGAAATCGGCGACATGCCACTGCCGACCCAGGCGCGGCTGCTGCGGGTGCTGCAGGAGCGCTGCGTGCAGCCGGTGGGCAGCAGCGAGCTGTTTCCGGTGGACTTGCGGATCATCTCGGCGACCAATCGCTCGTTGCGCGAACAGGTGCAATTGGGCCGGTTTCGCGAGGATCTGTATTACCGCATCGGTGGCCTGACCCTGGAGCTGCCGCCGCTGCGCGAACGCAGTGACAAGCAAGCGCTGTTCAAGCGCCTGTGGGAACAGCATCGCGAGCCGAGCCAATGGGCAGGGCTGAGCCATGAGGTGCTTGAGTTGTTCATTCGTCACCCGTGGCCGGGCAATCTGCGCCAGGTCAGCAGCGTGATGCAGGTGGCGCTGGCCATGGCCGAAGAACAACCGGTACGGCCGGAGCATCTGCCGGATGACTTTTTTGTCGATCTGGAGATGGAGCCGGTGGAAAGCGCCGTGCCCCTGGGGATAGATCTGAACGATGCCGAAGCGTTGAACCGCGAACTCAAGGCCGCCGGGGGCAATATTTCGCACCTGGCGCGACGCTTGGGGGTCAGCCGCAATACCCTCTACAAACGCTTGCGCCAGCCTGGCGAATGAGGGCACCGCCTTGCCCCTCACCCAGCCGACCGCGGTGTCTGGCGCCGTACATCGACCTGAGGAACCGGGGTGATTATGGACTCGGTGACAATCCTTCAGATTGGCGCATTTCCAGAGCATTCCCCGATCAGTCCCCTCTCCCGCCGGGAGCGGGTTGGGGTGAGGGTGCTTTTGCGCTGAAAAACAAAAACCCGCACAAGGCGGGTTTTGTTGGTAGCGGGCACAGCAATCAGTCAGCCAGGCGCCAGGTCGTGCCGCCCTTGCCGTCTTCCAGCACCACGCCCATGGCGGTGAGCTGGTCGCGGATGCGGTCGGATTCGGCCCAGTCCTTGCCAGCGCGTGCCGCCAGCCGTGCAGCGATCAGCGCGTCAACCTCGGCCGCATCGACACGCCCTTCAGCGCCGGCCTGCAGGAAGTCATCGGCCTCGAGCTGCAACACACCGAGGACGCTGGCCAGTTCCTTCAGGCGCGCCGCCAGACCGGCCGCGGCCTGGAGATCGCTCTCGCGCAGGCGGTTGATCTCACGCACCATCTCGAACAGCACCGCACAGGCTTCCGGCGTGCCGAAGTCGTCGTTCATCACCGTGGTGAAACGTTCGACGAACGCTTCGCCACCGGCCGGCGCCACGTTCGGCAGGCCTTTCAACGCGTGGTAGAAACGCTCCAGGGCGCCCTTGGCGTCCTTGAGGTTGTCTTCCGAATAGTTGATCGCGCTGCGGTAGTGGCTGGACACCAGCAGGTAACGCACGACTTCCGGGTGGTACTTGTCGAGCACGTCGCGAATGGTGAAGAAGTTGTTCAGGGACTTGGACATCTTCTCGCCATTGATACGGATCATGCCGCAATGCATCCACGCGTTGGCGTAGGTCTTGCCGGTGGCCGCTTCGCTCTGGGCGATTTCGTTTTCGTGGTGCGGGAACTCGAGGTCGCTGCCGCCGCCATGAATGTCGAAGGTCTCACCGAGGCAGCAGGTCGACATCACCGAGCACTCGATGTGCCAGCCCGGACGCCCGGCGCCCCATGGCGATTCCCAGCTCGGCTCGCCCGGTTTGGCGGCTTTCCACAGGACGAAGTCGAGCGGGTCTTCCTTCGACTCGTCGACTTCGATGCGCGCGCCGATGCGCAGGTCTTCGATCTTCTTGCGCGAGAGCTTGCCGTAGCCCATGAACTTGGCGACGCGGTAGTACACGTCGCCATTGCCCGGGGCGTAGGCGAAGCCCTTGTCGATCAGGGTCTGGATCATCGCGTGCATGCCCGGGATGTGATCCGTGGCGCGCGGCTCCATGTCCGGCTTCTTGATGTTCAGGCGCGCTTCGTCTTCGTGCATCGCGGCGATCATGCGCTCGGTCAACGCTTCGAACGACTCGCCGTTCTCGTTGGCGCGGTTGATGATCTTGTCGTCGATGTCGGTGATGTTGCGCACGTAGGTCAGGTCATAACCGCTGAAACGCAGCCAGCGCGTCACCAGGTCGAACGCGACCATGCTGCGGCCATGGCCGAGGTGGCAGTAGTCGTACACGGTCATGCCGCACACGTACATGCGCACCTTGTTGCCATCCAGCGGCTTGAAAACCTCTTTGCTCTTGGTGAGCGTGTTGTAGATCGTAAGCACGATGTTTCCTTAAGACTTGATCACTGGCCCCACGAATCACGCAGGGTCACGGTACGGTTGAATACCGGCGCGCCCGGTTTCGAGTCCTTGATATCCGCGACGAAGTAGCCTTCGCGCTCGAACTGGAAACGGTCTTCCGGCTGTGCCTGGCCCAGCGAGGGTTCAGCACGACAACCGGTCAGCACTTGCAGCGAATCAGGGTTGATGTTGTCCAGGAAACTCGCGCTGTCTTCGGCCTTCTCCGGGTTCGGAGAGCGGAACAGGCGATCGTACAGACGCACTTCGCACTCGACGCTGGCAGCGGCCGGCACCCAGTGGATCACGCCCTTGACCTTGCGGCCTTCAGGGTTCTTGCCCAGGGTGTCCGGGTCGTACGAGCAACGCAGCTCGACGATGTTGCCGTCGGCGTCCTTGATCGCTTCGTCGGCACGGATCACGTAGCTGCCGCGCAGACGCACTTCGCCACCGGCTTCCAGACGCTTGTAGCCCTTCGGCGGCTCTTCCATGAAGTCTTCACGGTCGATGTAGATTTCCCGGGCGAACGGCAGGACGCGCACGCCCATGTCTTCTTTCGGGTGACGCGGCAGTTCGAGGTTTTCGACCTGGTCCTGCGGGTAATTGGTGATCACCACCTTCAGCGGACGCAGTACGCACATGGCACGCGGGGCGCTGTGGTCGAGGTCGTCACGGATGCTGAATTCGAGCATGCCGAAGTCGACCACGCCGTCGGAACGGTTGGTGCCGACCATTTCGCAGAAGTTGCGAATCGATTTCGGCGTGTAGCCACGGCGACGGAAGCCCGACAGCGTGGACATGCGCGGATCGTCCCAGCCGTTGACGTGCTTTTCATCGACCAGTTGCTTGAGCTTGCGCTTGCTGGTGATGGTGTAGTTCAGGTTCAGCCGGCTGAATTCGTACTGGCGTGGTTTGGCCGGCACCGGCAGGTGCTCGAGGAACCACTCGTACAGCGGCCGGTGGCTTTCGAACTCGAGGGTGCAGATCGAGTGCGTGATGCCTTCGATGGCGTCCGACTGACCGTGGGTGAAGTCATAGTTGGGGTAGATGCACCACTTGTCGCCGGTCTGGTGGTGATGGGCGTGGCGGATGCGGTACATGATCGGGTCGCGCAGGTTCATGTTCGGTGAGGCCATGTCGATCTTCGCGCGCAGCACACGGGCGCCGTCCGCGAACTCGCCGGCCTTCATGCGGGCGAACAGGTCGAGGTTCTCTTCCACCGAACGCTCGCGGAACGGGCTGTTGCGGCCCGGCTCGGTGAGGCTGCCACGGTATTCCTTGGCCTGCTCCGGAGTCAGGTCGTCAACGTAGGCGTTGCCGGACTTGATCAGCTCCACCGCCCAGTCGTGCAATTGGTCGAAGTATTGCGAGGCGTAGCGCACTTCGCCGGACCATTCGAAACCCAGCCATTTGACGTCGCTTTCGATTGCGTCGATGTATTCCTGGTCTTCCTTGGCCGGGTTGGTGTCGTCGAAACGCAGGTGCGTGACGCCGCCGAACTCCTGGGCCAGGCCGAAGTTCACGCAGATCGACTTGGCGTGGCCGATGTGCAGGTAGCCGTTGGGCTCAGGCGGGAAACGGGTGACGATCTGGGTGTGCTTGCCCGAGTCCAGGTCCGCCTGGATGATCGGCCGCAGGAAATTGACCGGCACGGCAGGGCCGGACTTGGCATTCGAGGTAGGGTCGACAGTGGGCTTGCTCATAGGATCCTTGACTTACAGGTGCGCGGCCGCAGTGGGGGCCAGACAAAACAAAGCCGCTATCATAGCCGATGCTGTCAAGGGGCTGACAGAGCAGGCCCGATAAAGGCATGCATTTAATCGCCGGGTTTTGAAAAACAGCCTCGAAATTCGCGCCTGTCACGCTAAACTGCGCTCCTTGGCCGGAACAGGCTGAACCGGTTGCGGGGCCTGGCGCTCCAAGACCACGAATTCCTTATAAAGAGTAGCGATCATGACTCAAGTCAAACTGACCACCAACCATGGCGACATCGTCATCGAACTGAACGCCGAGAAGGCCCCGATCACCGTGGCCAACTTCATCGAGTACGTCAAAGCCGGTCACTACGAAAACACCGTATTCCACCGCGTCATCGGCAACTTCATGATCCAGGGCGGCGGTTTCGAGCCAGGCATGAAGGAAAAGAAAGACAAGCGTCCAAGCATCCAGAACGAAGCGGACAACGGCCTTTCCAACGACAAGTACACCATCGCCATGGCCCGCACCATGGAGCCGCATTCGGCTTCGGCGCAGTTCTTCATCAACGTCGCCGACAACACCTTCCTCAACCACAGCGGCAAGAACGTGCAGGGCTGGGGCTACGCGGTGTTCGGTAAAGTGACCCAGGGCACCGACGTTGTCGACAGCATCAAGAAAGTCGCCACCGGTTCCAAGGCTGGCCACCAGGACGTACCAAGCGACGACGTGATCATCGAGAAAGCCGAGATCATCGAAGCGTGATATTGCTGATTTCAGACTTGCATCTGGAAGAGGAGCGCCCGGACATCACCCGGGCGTTTCTGGATTTGCTCGCCGGACGCGCCCGCTCGGCGAGTGCGCTGTACATTCTCGGCGACTTTTTCGAAGCGTGGATTGGCGACGATGCCATGACCCCCTTCCAGCGTTCCATCTGCCAGGCCCTGCGCGAACTCAGCGACAGCGGCACGGCGATATTCCTGATGCACGGCAATCGCGACTTCCTGCTCGGCCAGGCCTTCTGCAAACAGGCCGGCTGCACCCTGCTGAAAGACCCGAGTGTCGTGCAATTCAACGGTGAACCGGTGCTGCTGATGCACGGCGACAGCCTGTGCACCCGCGATGAAGCCTATATGAAGCTGCGCCGCTACCTGCGCAACCCGCTCACCCTGTTCATCCTGCGTCACCTGCCATTGCGCACCCGCCACAAGCTTGCGCGCAAGCTGCGCAGCGAAAGTCGCGCGCAGACGCGGATGAAGGCCAATGACATCGTCGATGTCACGCCGGAGGAAATTCCGCGGATCATGCAGGCGTACGGGGTGAAAACCCTGGTACACGGCCACACCCACCGGCCGGCGATCCACAAGTTGCAGATCGGCGATCAGGCGGCAAAACGGATTGTATTGGGCGATTGGGATCGTCAGGGCTGGGCGTTGCAGGTGGATGAGAGCGGGTTTGCCCTGGCGCCGTTCGACTTTGCCCCGCCGCCAGCACTGCCCGCCCCTGCCAACTGACACAACACAAAACCCAATGTGGGAGCGAGCCTGCTCGCGAAAGCGGTGAATCGGACAGCTCAGTGCTGACTGACGTACCGCATTCGCGAGCAGGCTCGCTCCCACATTTTTTGCCCACGTAATGCCTTAGTGACCGCTTGCGGCCGGACCTGCCTTCGCCGCAAACGGCGGCTTGGCCAGCCACACAATCAGAATCAAGCCCATGAAGCCCCAGCCCAGCAGCGTGAAGTAATCCACGGTGGAGAGCATGTACGCCTGACTGGTGAGGATCTGATCCATCTGCGCATAGGCCGATTGGCTCGCACCACCCAGCGAATGCAAGGTCTCGCGCGTCGCTGGCTCGAAGGTGCTGATGCTCTCGCTCATGTAGGCGTGATGCTGATCCGCCCGGCGAATCCAGATCCACGTGGTCAGCGACGCCGCGAAGCTGCCGCCCAACGTCCGCAGGAAGGTAGCCAGGCCCGCACCATCGGCAATCTGGCTCGGCGGCAGGTCGGACATCAGGATGCTCAGGGTCGGCATGAAGAACAGCGCGACGCCGATGCCCATGAACAGCTGCACCAGGGCGATGTGCTGGAAGTCCACCTCGTTGGTGAACTCGGCGCGCATGAAGCAGCTCAGGCCGATCGCCAGGAACGCCAGCCCGGCCAGCAGGCGCAGGTCGAACTTGTGCGCATATTTGCCGACAAACGGCGACAGCAGCACCGGCAAAATGCCGATCGGCGCCACGGCCAGCCCGGCCCAGGTCGCGGTGTAGCCCATCTGCGTCTGCAACCACTGCGGCAGGATCAGGTTGATGCCGAAGAACCCGGCGTAGCCGAGCACCAGCACCAGGGTGCCGATGCGGAAATTGCGATAGGCGAACAGGCGCAGGTTGACCACCGGGTGCTGGTCGGTCATTTCCCAGATGATGAACACCGCCAGCGCGATCAGCGAAATCGCCGCGCCGATGATGATGAAGTTCGATTCGAACCAGTCCAGGTCATTGCCCTTGTCGAGGATCACCTGCAACGCACCGACGCCGATGATCAGCGTGATCAGCCCGACATAGTCCATCGGTTGCCGGCTGGTGACCACCGGCCGCTTGGCCAGTTGCGAACGCACCACCATCACCGCAAAGATGCCGATCGGGACGTTGATGAAGAAGATCCACGGCCAGCTGTAGCTGTCGGTAATCCAGCCGCCGAGAATCGGCCCGGCAATCGGTGCCACCACCGTGACCATCGCCAGCAACGCCAGGGCCATGCCGCGCCTGGCGGGGGGATAGACCGCGATCAGCAGGGTCTGGGTCATCGGGTACAGCGGCCCGGCCACCAGGCCTTGCAGCACGCGGAAACCGATCAGTTCCGGCATCGAGGTGGAGATGCCGCAGAGGAACGAGGCCAGCACGAACAGCATGGTGGCCCAGAGAAACAGCTTTACCTCGCCAAAGCGCCGGCTCAGCCAGCCGGTGAGCGGCAGCGCGATGGCGTTGCTCACGGCAAACGAGGTGATGACCCAGGTGCCCTGCTCCGAACTGACGCCCAGGTTGCCGGAAATCGTCGGCAGCGCCACGTTGGCGATGGTGGTGTCGAGCACCTGCATGAAGGTCGCCAGCGACAGGCCGATGGTGCTGAGCAACAGGCTGGGCGGCGTGAAAGAAGCGTTATTGCTCATCGCGAATCCTATGAAACCAGGTTGGCGCCGCGTGCTGATGAACACCGCCACCCCTGTGGGAGCGAGCTTGCTCGCGAAGGCGGTGTACCAGACAAATCAACGGCGAATGACACTCCGCTTTCGCGAGCAGGCTCGCTCCCACAAGGGGTCGTGCCAAAGTCTCGATTCAGCGTTGCGCGGTCTTGCTGACCGCAGCGCTGTTGTCATGGATCAACTGGGCGATCATCGCGTCGGCTTCGGCCAGTTGGCGGTCGTAGACGTTGGTGCTGAACGAGGCCTGTTGCGGCGGCTGCTGGGCCAGGACCGGGCCGCTCTGGTCATGCAGATTGACCTCGACGTTGGTCGACAGACCGACGCGCAGCGGATGCTTGGCCAGTTCTTCGGCATTGATGTGAATCCGCACCGGCACCCGCTGGACGATCTTGATCCAGTTACCGGTGGCGTTCTGCGCCGGCAACAGGGCAAACGCGCTGCCGGTACCGGCGCCGAGGCTGTCGACGGTGCCGCTGAATTTGACATCGCTGCCGTAGATGTCGGACTCGATGTCCACCGGTTGACCGATGCGCATGTCACGCAACTGGGTTTCCTTGAAGTTGGCATCGATCCACAGCTGATCCAGCGGGATCACCGCCATCAGCGCGGTGCCCGGCTGCACGCGCTGGCCGAGTTGCACGGTGCGTTTGGCGACGTAACCGGTAACCGGCGCGATCAGGGTGCTACGGGCGTTGGTCAGGTAGGCCTGGCGCAGATCGGCAGCGGCCGACATCACGTCAGGGTGCGACGAAACCACAGTGTCATCGACCAGCGCACTGGTGGTTTTCAGTTGCTGCTTGGCATTGGCCAGGGCGTTTTGCGCCGAGGTCAGGTCGTCGCGGGCGTGGGACAGCTCTTCCTGGGAAATCGCCCCGCCGGCGGCGAGGTTTTTCCGGCGGTTGTAGTTGTCCTGAGCTTTCTGCACTTCAGCCTGTTGCGCATTGACCTGGGCTTTCATGCCATCGACGTTGCTGTACAGGCCGCGCACTTGACGCACGGTGCGCGCCAGTTTCGCCTGGGCACTTTGCAGGCCGACTTCGGCGTCGTTGGGGTCGAAGTTGACCAGCACCTGGCCTTCGTGGACCAGATCGCCATCATCGGCGCCGATGCTGACCACGGTGCCGGTCACCAGCGGCGTGATCTCGACCACGTTGCCGTTGACGTAGGCGTCGTCGGTGCTTTCGTTCCAGCGTCCGATGAATTCGTGATAGGCCCAGACGCCGGCACCGGCGAGGAGCACCACCACGGCCAGCACCAGCAGCATCAGTTTGCGTTTGCGCGGATTGCCGGTGTCGGGTGTGTTGTCTTGAGGTTGAGTGTGTTCGGCAGTGGCCATGACAAATACCTTGAATTAGTTGTGCGCGGTGGCTGGAGTGGCGTTGGCTGCGGTCAGGGTTTCACCCTGGTAGCCGCCACCGAGCGCTTGCATCAGTTGAATCGACAGGTCGATCTGCTCGGCATTGAGGTTGGCCAGCTGACGCTGGGCCTGCAGCAATTGCTGCTCGATGCTGAGCACGTCCAGGTAGTTGCCGATACCGGAGCCGTAGCGCTGGACGACGGTGTTGTAGGAGTCCTGGGCGATCTCGGTCGCGTGCTGCTGGGCGCCGATCTGGCGGCCGATGTCACGCAACTGGTTGATGGTGTCGCTGACATCCCCAAGGGCTTTGACCAGGTTCTTGTTGTACTGCGCCACCGCCAGGTCGTAATCGGCGTCGCGCGAGTCGAGGTTGGCGCGCAGGCGTCCGCCATCGAAAATCGGCACCGAAAGGGTCGGGGCGATATTGAAGAAGCGACTGGCCGAACCGAACATCGCGTCACCCAGCAAGGATTCGGCACCGGCCGCTGCCGACAGGTTCAGGTTCGGATAGAACTGGGTCTTGGCTGCCGCAATGTTCTTGCTCGCTGCCTCGACGCGCCAGCGCGCGGCGACCAGATCCGGACGCCGCCCGAGCAGTTCTGCCGGCAGCACCGATGGCAGCGCCACGGCGCTGGCCTGCAGGACTTTCGGCCGGGCGATTTCGCTGCCGCGGTCCGGGCCTTTGCCCAGCAGCACGGCCAGGGCGATTTTCGCGCTGTTCAGGCGTTTTTCGGCGTCGATCAGGCTGGCTTCGGAGCTGGCTTCCAGGCTTTGCGTCTGCTGGAACTGATACTGACTGTCGATGCCGGCGCCCAGTCGGCGCTGACTCAGGTCGAGCATCTGCCGGGTGCGCTTGAGGTCTTCGCTGGCCAGGTCATAAATGATATGGGCCTGGCCGAGGTCGCTGTAGGCCCGGGCCACGTCAGCGGCGAGGGTCAGTTGCGCGGCCTGGCGGTCGACTTCCGCGGCGCGGGCTTCGCCAAGCGCGGCTTCCCAGGCGTCACGCTGACCGCCCCACAGGTCGAAGTTGTAATTGAAACCGGCGCTGACGTTACGCACGGTGGCGTAGGCATCGCCCTGCCCGCGCGGATCCTGATCCTTGGCCAGGCGCGAACGGCTGATGCCGGCGCTGGCGTCGAGGGTCGGATAGCGTTCGGCATCGGCGGCGTAGGCGGCGGCACTGGCCTGATGGGCGCGGGCTGCAGCGATCTGCATGTCCGGGTTGTCGTGCAGGGCTTCGCGGATCAGGCCGTCGAGCTGCGGATCGCCGAGGCTGGTCCACCAGTCGCTTTTTGGCCACGCGGCCGCTGACAGGGTCACGCCGTTGAGGGATTGCCCGGTCTTCAGGGTCTTGGCATCCAGGTTCTGGCCCTGGGTGTCGAGGCCGCTGTAGTTGGCGCAACCAGCGAGGATCATCGCCGAAAGCACCAGGGTCAGGCTGCTGCGCAAGGTTTTACCGCTCATTGTGTTCACCTAAGCGCTGGAGGGTGATCGGGTCACCGGCCGCCAGCAAAATTTTCTTGAGGATGTATTCCAGGGTTTTCAACTCGTCCGGGGTGACGGCGCCGGCCAGTTCATTCATCGCGTCGGCACCGATGTGCGGCAGGCGATCGGCCAGTTGCTGGCCTTGCTCGGTCAGTTTCAATTGCACCTGGCGTCGGTCGCCTGCGCTGCGCTGGCGAACCAGGAAGCCTTTCTGTTCCAGACGATCGAGCATGCGCGTCATCGAACCGCTGTCCAGCGACAGGTGCCGGCAGAGCTCGGCCGGGGTGTCGACGCCGAACTGGGCCATGATGATCAACACCTTGAACTGCGCGGCAGTGATGCCGTGGGGTTCCATGTGGGTGTCGATGATCCGGTCCTTGAGCAGCGCGGCGCGGCCAAGCAACAGGCCGAGATGGCAATGCTGGAATTCGTCGGGGGTGAAATGCTTCATTTGCTCACCTAATAACTGCCTAGGCAGTGAATGTATGTCGAGATGTTACTGCCTAGGCAGCGAATGTCAACGGAATAGTTAGGGAGCTTGGTAATTAGTTGACCAGTGGACTGGGTTTTGTAACAGACAGGCGGACGCTTTCGCTGGCAAGCCAGCTCCCACAGGTTTCTGCGGTGTACGTGAATTTTGAGTGCAGCACGGACACTATGGGAGCTGGCTTGCCAGCGATTGGGACAACTCGGTTTAAAGGTGTCAGGCGTCGTCGGAAGGCTGGGCAGCCGCCGGCGGCTGGAGGGGATGCACTTCGCGCCCGCGCAAGGCGGTGACTGCATAGCCACAGGCACGCCTGGTCACGGCATAAATGCTGTGCCAGCCCGGTGGCGCGGGCTCGATTGCAGCATGCAGCGCCCGTGCGTAATCGAGCACCAGCCCCGGCGTCCAGGCCATCACCTCGGCGCGCTTGCGCACCTGCGCGGCCACCCAGAACTCGGGGCTGAAAATGACTCGGGCGAAGTCGAGCATGCTCGAATGTCCACGATTCATCGCCCCTTCAAGGGCCGCTTCGAGGCTATGGGCGACGGCACTCGAGCAGTTGCGGCTGGTGAGGTTGTACGTGCTGTTCTGTCGATACTCAGCCCAGAACGCCTGCAACCGCCGGGCGTCGTAGTGGGCAAAACTGACCTGAACCGAAGACGGGCACCAGTCGGCCACCTCCCCCGCATAGTCAGGCAGGAACCTGCCGGCGACATCGTTGTTCGGCGTCGCCCGCAGCAAGCGCACGAAATCTCCCGCCGAACGATCGATGTCATCCTGCGGGTAATGGCTGATGTAAATGTCCGGGCCACATTCCAGCGCCGCATGGCCGGCGGAGATCACGCCGTTGATATCGACTGCCGCGATGTAGCGGTTGAGCAGCCGATTGCGCACTAGGGTGTCATCCACGGTGCCGCTGGGAGTCCAGACGTGAATCACCAAGGCGTCGCCGCTGGCCGGCGTATTGACCGCAACTGGGCTTGTCTGTGCTGGCTGGCGTTTGAAGCGCACGGCTTGTCGCAACAAGGCGCAACCCGAAAGAAACAGGCTCATGCCGATACAGAACGGCACCGTGCCCTTGTACAGCGTCGGATACGGTTCGAAGATGAACAGGCCAAAGCCGATTTCAAACAACCCGGTGAGCACGGACAGGCGCCAACCGACAAAGCGCACCACCCCGGCGGCCGCCAGTCGAAACACGCCATCGAGCAGAAACGCCCCGCCAAACAGCAGCGCCAGAATCAGGCTGGCGGCATGTTGCCTGTCGACGATCAGCAGGCCCAGCACCAGAAACGCCAGGCCTCGCGCCTTGCGCAGGACCGCGGCGGTGCCAGTGTGCGGTGCCGGCACCAGCAGAATGATCAGGGCTTCGAGCAACAGCAGATAGCCGAACACATGCAACGGGAAATACAGCACGCCATCCAGCGCATCGATGAAGATGGCCACGCCCGCCGCGCCCCAGACAACGCCCGTCAGCGCCAGCGCCGACCAACGTTGGCGGACAAAATCACTACCGAGCAGGACCATACTCAAGCGGACCATAGGCGTCCCTGTTCTCTTCGGGCAGCCGCAAACCGCGCAGCGCTCAGGCTGCGCTGAGTCTAATACATTCTGCACAGACCGGATCGCCGCGCGACGATCCGGTCAGGGGGACGCGCGCCTAGAAATCGCGCTTGTAGAAGATGTCCAGCGAACTGGCGACGCCGCTGGCCGCTTCGACATAGACCTTCTTGCTCAGTTTGTAACGCAAGGCAATGGTGTTGGCCGGCTCGAACACGCCGACGCCATAACGCAGGCTGAGTTTCTCGGAGATATTGCCGCTGGCGACCACACTGGTGGTGTTGCCGCTGCCCTGGGTGTCGAGCTGGAAATCCTGGATGCCGAGGTCCTTGGCCAGACTGCTGGTCACGCCGGAACTGCCCATCAGGCCCAGGCCCAACGCCGCTTGCGCGAGCATGTTGTTGTCCTCGCCATTGGTGCTCAACGGGCGTCCAAGCACCAGGTAGGACAACGCCTGCTCCTGGCTCATTGCCGGTTCGGAGAAGATCTGCGTGGTCGGCTGCTCGGCGCTGCCGCTCAGGCGGATACCGGCAATCACGTCGTCGGTCTGGCGGATCGCCTCGATATCGAGGTACGGCTGATCGAGCGGCCCGGCGAACAGCAGGCGCGCCCGGCGCACGCTCAGGCGCTGTCCGTAGGCGCGGTAGCGGCCGTCGTTGAGCCACAGCTCGCCACGGGTGTCGAGGTTGTCGCCAATGTGCACCTGACCCTGCACGTTGGCGGTCAGGCCGAATCCGCTGAAGGCGAGTCGGTCCTGGCCGACCACCACGTCGATGTCCATTTTCATCGCCAGCGGCGGTTTGCCCTCTTCGGTCTGCTGGCCGACGATGATCGTGTCATCGGAGACTTTCACCGTCGATGGCGGCAGTTCGCGCACGGTGATTTCGCCCTTGGGCACCAGCACCTTGCCGGCAATCGCCAGCTCGTCGCCGGCCATGGAGATCTTCAGGTCGGGCGCCACTTCGAGCTTCGCGTACGGCTCGACGCTGACCGGCAGCTGCGCGCCCTTGAGCGCCAGATCGACCACCAGCGCCTGGCCCCAGGCGATATTGCCGTTGAGGCTGCCCTGCCCGTTCGGGCCGCTTTTCCAGCCGCCGTCCAGGCGCACGCTTTCCCCGGCGATCACCGCTTGCAGTTGCAGCGCCTGCAGCTCCATCGGCAGTTCCGGCCCGGCGACTTCACCATTGCTCAACTGCACGGTGCCGTTGACCAGCGGCGCCAGCAGACCACCGGAAATCGTGCCGCTGCCGTTGAGACGCCCGGTGAGTTTTTCCACCATCGGCACAAACGGCCGCGCCACCGACAGATCCAGCCCGCTCAAACGGAACGAGCCACTCAGCGGTTTGTTTTTCGGCAGCGGATTGAGCTGGGCCTGCACGTTCAATTCGCCGAGCTTGCCGCCGACGAAGTTGAGGTCGGTGTCGACGCGCTTGGGCGTCAGCTTGCTGGTCAGTTTCAGCGTCTGGTAGGGGAAATCCAGCCACTGCTGCTTTTCCTTTATGCGCAGGGTGCCGCCGCTGGCATCGATGCTGACCGCGCCGTTCGGGCCGCTGGCCGGCAAGTCCAGTTGCAGGTCGGCGTTGAGCCGGCCCTGCCAGGCGAAATCCTTGGGCAACCATTGCGCCAGGCTTTCGATGGGGAACTGCTTGAGGTGATAGCGCAGCTTCGGCTCGGGCAGCAGCCGCTGGTCTTCGCCGCACAGACTGGCATTGCCGGACAGCCAGCAATGCGCGCCGAAGTTGATCTTGCCGTCGGCCAGACGCTCGAGTTTCGCCGGGCTCTGCAATTTCCAGTCCTGGCCGCCAGCCTGAATGTCGCCGCTGGCCAGACGGCCGCGCCAGTTGCCCTGGTCCAGAGTGCCGTCCAAGCCAAGGGCCAGTTTCAGCTTCGGCCCGAGCAGATCGAGGTTGAGTTGCTGGCGCTTGATGTCGCCCTGAGCGCTGGCGGTCAACACGCCCAGATTGGTGTCGCCGGCCTGAATGCCGCTGCCCTTGAGGTCGATCTTCGCCCGTTGCGCACTGTCGAGCGTCGCATCCAGGTTGAGGCTTTGCAGGCGGTTGTCCTGGAACGCCAGTTGCGAACCTTGCAGGCCGAGCTTGCCTTGCGGCGCTTTCAGCGTACCGGCGACGTTGACCTGACCCATGACCTGCCCGCGCAGTTGCGGCCAGAGCTGGGCCAGGCGCGCCAACTTGATGTCGATCTGGCCGGTAAGCTTCTGTTGCAGGCTGCCCTTGCCGCTGATGCTGTTGTCGCCGAGGCGGATTTGCAGCGCATTGAGGTTCCACTGCTCGCCGGCACCGTCAGCCTTGGCCTGGAGGATTGCCGGTTGCCCGCGCAGCTTGCCCTTGAGGTCGAGGTCGGCGCTGAGGCTCAGGCGCTCGTTCTTCATCTCGCCCCGGCTTTTCAACGGCCCGGCCAGGGTGCCCGGCAACTCCGCGACCCAGTACGCCGGGTTGAGCGCCGACAGCTCCAGCGCGGTGTCCCAGGCAATGCCATCGGCGAACCGCACGTTGACATGCCCTTCAGCCTGGCCCTGCCCGGCCTGCATCTGCAGCTGCGGCAAGGCGATCTGTTGCAGGTTGCCGCTGAACGGGCTGCTCAGGGTGAATGCCCCCGCCGGCCCATCCAGGGCGGCGGCAAAGTTACCCAGGTATTGACCATCGGTGTAGGAGACTTCGCCAGTGAAGGTACGCAAGGCGACTTGCGGCTCGTCGATTTCGTTATAGAGCCGATGCCACGGGAAATCCTGCCAGTTGATCGTGGCTTGGGCGGAGAGGCCTTTGCTCCAGTCGACGCTGCCGCTGAGTTTGAGGCTTTGCTTGTCGTTGGCACTGAGGTCGAGGCCGGCGATCTGCGCGCCGCTGGCATCGACCTTACCCTTGAGCAGCAGCGCCACCGGGCCTTTGTCGGCGGGCAGCGTGGCATGGCCGTCGAGCTGGTAGCCGTTCTTCAGATCGCCCTCGCCGGTCAACACCAGTTGATTGAATTGCAGGGTATCCGGCAGATCGGCGCTGGGTTTGAACGCGTCCGAGGTGATGCGTACCTTGGCTGGCAGGTTTTCCGCCAGCGGTTGCAATTCGCCGCGCAACTGGCCGTCCAGGTAGCCACGGCTGTCGGCGTGCAGGTTGAGGGTTTTCAGCAAGTCGCCGTCGATGTTCAGCGCCAGCGTCCACGGCTCGGGAGCGGGCGACGGCAAGGTCAGGTCACCGCTGATGTTCAGCGGCCAGTTGCCGGTCGGTTGCAGCAGGCCCGACAGATTCAGGCTCAACTCGTCGCGTTGCAGTTTCACGCTGTCGATCTGCATGCCTTTGGCCGTCCAGTGCGCCGCCAGTTGCAGGCCTTTCAACGCTTCACTGCCGTTGAACAACAGGCTGCCGACCTGCACGTCGCCCAGCTCGATGGCCACGGGCAATTGCAGATCAGGCAGCGCGATCGGAGCGCTTTCACGGGTTTCCTCGCTCGGCGGCAATTGCAGGCTGACTGTATCGGCCTTGAGCTGCTCGATGCACAGGGTCATGCGCGTCAGGCACAGCGGCGACCAGGCGAAGATCGCCCGATTCAGTTCGACGCGGCGGGTGTCCTGCTGCAACAACAGATGATCGGCGCTCCATTGCCCACCGAGGCGGCCCTGAAAGTTTTCGACGCTCAGGCCCGGAACCAGACCCAGCACCCAACGGCTGCCAGCCTGCGTGCCGAGCACCGCGGTGATGCTCAAAACCATCAGCAGCACCAGCGACAGCAGCGCCAGAGCCGAAATTTTCAAACCACGCTTCACAGCTCAGGCCCCATGGAAAAGTGCAGCCGGATGCCGCCATCGTCGTCCAGCGCGTGGGCCAGATCGAGCCGTAGCGGCCCCACCGGCGAAACCCAGCGCACACCGATGCCGACCCCGGTCTTGAGGCTCGGCAGTTCGAGCTTGTTGAAAGAGTTGCCCTGGTCGACAAACGTCGCGATTCGCCACTTCTCGGCAATCGAATATTGATACTCGACGCTGCCGGCGATCATGTAGCGGCCACCGATGCGGTCGCCTTCGGAGTTTTCCGGGGACAGGCTCTGGTAATCGTAACCACGCACGCTCTGGTCGCCACCGGCAAAGAAGCGCAGCGACGGCGGCACCGAGGCATAACCGTTGGTGGCACTGCCGCCGACCTGCACGCGACCGAGGAAGCGGTGCTTGTCGAACACCGTGGTCAGCCCTTTGACCAGCGCCGTGCCATACAGCAGGTTGTTGTCCGAGCCGAGGCCTTCCTTGGCGACCTTGCTTTCGAAGGTCAGGCGATAGCCGTGGTGCGGATCGATGCGGTTGTCGCTTTTCAGGTAGGAATAACTGATGCCGGGCATCAGCAAGGTACTCAGGCCGGAGTCGTCGCCGAGTTGGTATTCCTCGCGCTGCCACTTCAGCGAGATCACCCGCTGCCAGCCGCTGGGCAACTTGCTGTGCCATTCCGGGCCGAAGGTCAGCAGTTTGCTCAGGGTGTCGGAACCGTCGATGTCTTCGTACTGATAGCCGCCGGCCCAGCGCAGTTTGTCGGTCAGCGGCGGATCGAGCGGGATGTCATAGAACAGCCCGACGTTCTGCCGGGGCGCCGACAGTTCGGCCTCCCAGCCATAGCTGTCGCCCTGCGGATTGACCCAGTGGCGGGTCCAGTTGGCCTTGATCCGCGGGCCGACGTCGGTGGAATAGCCGAGGCCCAGGCCCATGGTGCGCGGCTTGCGCGTGTCGAGCTTGACCGCCACCGGAATCACCTCGTTCTTCGCCGCCGTCGGCGCGGCGTCGACCCGCACGCCTTCGAAATAACCGCTCGATTGCAGGGCCTGATTGAGTTCGGCGATCAGTTCCGAGTCATACGGCTCGCCAGCCTTGAACGGCACCATGCGTTGCAGCAGGTCTTCGTCGAACGGCGTGTCGCCCTCGAAACTGACTTTGCCCAGGGCATAGCGCGGACCGCTGTCGTAGATCAGTTCAATGTCGGCGACGCCGGCGCGCGGATCGACCAGCAGCTTCTGGCTGGTGAAATGACCACTGAAAAAACCGAAGCGCGAGGCCTGGTTCTGGATCAGGCGCTTGGCGTCTTCGTAGCGACCATGGTTGAGCGCCGCACCGGGCTTGAGCATGTCGCTCTTGGGCAGGCGAAAGGATTTCAGCGAGGCCGCCGGGCCGTCGACGCGCACCGTGACGTTGCGCAAGCGGATCGGCTCGCCGGGTTCGATCGTCAGCACCAGGCGCGGCTTTTCCCCGCCCTTCACTTCGCTGTCGATCTGCGGCTGGTAATAGCCCAGGGCCTGGGCGGCCTTGCGCGCCTGTTCCTCGGCGCCGCGACTGAAGCGCTGCAAGGCTTCTGCGTCACGATCGCCGAGGCTGCCGATATAGCCCTCTATATTGGCTTTGAGTTCATCGTTGGACGGTTTGATCCGCACATCCAATTCACTTTGCGCCAGCGCTGCGACGCTGGCGAACAGCATCAGCAAACCGCTGGTAAATCTTCCTGGAAACTTCATAGGCGCGGATGCTATCACGAGCTTGGGAGCGTGATAGAGCCTGGGGTGCCGGTAAAGTTCGACCTCTAAGCCGTTGCTGTTTGTAACACTTGCGGATTGGCGTGGAAAAACACGTGCTCGCGCACCGGCCCGACCGCCACCTCACCGATTTCTTCATAACCCTGGCGTTTGTAGAACTCCAGGTAACGCGGATTGCCGGTGTCGAGCACCACGCCTTGCGAACTTTCGTCCACCGCGCACCAGTTGTGCACGGCCTGCAGCAACTGTTCGCCGAAATGCTTGCCCTGGAATTGCGGGTGAATGCCCAGCAGCGGCAGCATGT
This sequence comes from Pseudomonas sp. efr-133-TYG-5, assembly GCF_030209175.1. Classification (GTDB taxonomy): domain Bacteria; phylum Pseudomonadota; class Gammaproteobacteria; order Pseudomonadales; family Pseudomonadaceae; genus Aquipseudomonas. The sequence goes on from NZ_JARVSM010000001.1 coordinate 1,203,714, forward strand.
GCACCGAATCCGTCGGCACGCAGGCTTCGACCGCAGCGTGATATTCGAGATAGCGTCGGGTGCAGCGAAAACCGGTGCTCAACACCATGCGCAGGCGCCAGGCCCAGCTCTCGGTGACGCCCAGGCGCCGTTGCGGCGGCGCGATCAGCGCGATGCCGATCAACCGGTCGTTGACCAGCAGGCCGATGGCCGGCAGATCCTGCAGGAAGTGCTGCTTGACCAGCTCGCGCACGGTCGCGCGTACGCGCTGCTCATAGCCCGGGCGCTCGGCCTCGAACAGGTAGGCGAAGGTCGGCTCGTGTCGGTAGGCCTGGTACAACAGAGAACGGGCTTCGCGGGAATAACCGCGGTCGAGCATATGAATGTCGGCAATGGCGGTCTGGGTTTCAGGCATGACGGTGATTCTCCCCGAGGCGCGGCTCACATGACCGCGCTCTTGTTGGTACGAACCTTTCAGCGTTGGCACAGTTCCCCACAGGTATAGACCAAGCCGCGATCTTCGACCGCACGACCCTCGCCACTGGCGGCGCATCTCTGACAGCTCACAACGAATCGACTCACCCCACACTGGCCCAGATCCTACATGTCAGCTAGCATCGCCCTTTTGCCAGGACTGCCGACCATGAAGATCGTTTCCTTCAACATCAACGGACTGCGCGCCCGTCCGCATCAGTTGGCGGCGCTGATCGACAAGCATCAGCCGGACGTCATCGGCCTGCAGGAAACCAAAGTCCACGACGACCAGTTCCCGCTCGAAGAAGTGCGGGCGCTGGGTTATCACGTGTATTTCCACGGGCAGAAAGGCCATTACGGTGTCGCCCTGCTTTCGCGACGCGAGCCGATTGCCATTCACAAAGGTTTCGCCACCGACGAAGAAGACGCCCAGCGCCGCTTCATCTGGGGCACCTTCGCCGACGCCAACGGCGTGCCGGTGACCATCATGAACGGCTATTTCCCGCAGGGCGAAAGCCGCGATCACCCGACCAAATTCCCCGCCAAGCAGCGTTTCTACAGCGATCTGCAAGCCCTGCTGGAAAGCCAGTTCCACAATGAACAACCGCTGGTGGTGATGGGCGACGTCAATATTTCCCCGGAAGACAGCGACATCGGCATCGGCCCGGACAACATGAAGCGCTGGCTGAAAACCGGCAAATGCAGCTTCCTGCCGGAAGAGCGCGAGTGGATGGCGCGCCTGAAAAACTGGGGCCTGACCGACAGCTATCGCCACCTCAACCCAGACGTGACCGACATGTTCAGCTGGTTCGACTACCGCAGCCGCGGTTTCGAGGACGAGCCCAAGCGCGGTCTGCGGATCGACGTGATTCTCGCCTCCCATGGCCTGTTGCCACGGGTCAAGGATGCCGGCGTGGACTATGAACTGCGCGGCATGGAAAAACCGTCCGACCATGCACCGATCTGGCTTGAATTGAGCTGATTGCCCTGCAGGATGAAAAAGCTCGCCGCCCGCGCCTGCAGACGCACGCACTGCAGGCATTGACGCAGGCGGCGGCCTGTTCGACTGTCATCTTTCGGTCATGCACCTGACTTAATCTCCCCGGCAATCCCCTTGGCCTGATTCGGTGCCGGCATGATCCTGCGTGTTCTGTGCGTTTTTCTCTCGAGTGCGTGGCTGACGGCAACCGCCGCGACCCTGCCCCTTCCTGAAAACGGCCCGGTCCTGCGCATTCAAGGCTCCAACACCATCGGCGCGGCACTCGGCCCGGCGCTGGTCGAAGGCCTGCTGCAGCAACAAGGCGTGCTGAAAATCCATCGCGAAAACCCCGACACTGCCAACGAACAACGGCTCGTCGGCCAGACCGCCCAGGGCAAGCGCGTCGTGGTGGAAATCGCCGCCCATGGTTCGAGCACCGGTTTCACCGCGCTGAAAGCCGCCAGCGCCGATCTCGCCGCCGCGTCACGTCCGATCAAGGACAGCGAACTGCAGAGCCTGCAAGCCCGCGGCGACCTGAAGAGCCCCGCGGCCGAGCAAGTCATCGCCATCGACGGCCTGGCGATCATCCTCCATCCGGACAATCCGTTACCGCAACTGGACACCGAGCAACTGGCGCGGATCTTCAGCGGCGAGGCTAAAACCTGGGAAGAACTCGGCGGCAGCGGTGGGACTATTCATCTGTATGCGCGGGATGACCAATCCGGCACTTACGACACGTTCAAGGAACTGGTCCTCAGCCGTCGTGGGAAATCCCTGAGCAGCGCGGCGAAACGTTTCGAATCCAGCGAGCAATTGTCCGACGCGGTGAGCGCCGACCCGCAGGCCATCGGCTTCATCGGCCTGCCCTACGTGCGCCAGGCCAGAGCCGTGGCGATTATCGACGGCCAATCCCAGGCCATGCTACCGCTCACCAGTCTGATCGCCACCGAGGACTACCCGCTGTCCCGACGGCTGTTCTTCTATCTGCCGCCCGACAGCCAAAACCCCTGGGCCAAAGCGCTGGTCGAGTTTGCGCAAAGCCGCCAGGGCCAGGCGATTGTCGCCGCCAACGGGTTTATCGCGCAGACCGTGCAGGCCATCGCGGTAACACCGAATCCGCTGATGCCCGAGGGCTATCAATCGCTCAGCCGGCATGCGCAACGTCTGACGGTGAACTTCCGTTTCGAGGAAGGCAGCGCCAGCCTCGACAACAAGGCCCGCCAGGACCTGGCGCGGGTATTGGACTATATGAAGCGCCACGACAAGATCGACCGCGCGGTCACCCTGGTGGGTTTCGGCGACGCCAAGGACGATCCGGCCCGGGCGGATTTACTGTCGAAGCTGCGGGCGATGGCGGTACGCCGGGAATTGGTCAAGAACGGCGTGGTATTGCGCGAGGTGCGCGGCTTTGGCGCGCTGATGCCAGTGGCGGCCAACAGCGGGGATGAAGGCCGGATCAAGAATCGGCGGGTCGAGGTTTGGGTTTACTGAATCGGGTGTCCTGATCGCTCCCACGGCGAGGCGTCAGGCGGGCGATCGATCCCACGCTCTGCGTGGGATCGATCCGGGGTGAGGTGCTGAATCAGCGCTCGCTGCGCAGCATTTCCTTCGGCACGTACTTGCCGATCTCGAACTTGCCGATCGCCGCGCGGTGCACTTCGTCCGGGCCATCGGCCAGGCGCAGGGTGCGTTGCATGGCATACATGTAGGCCAGCGGGAAATCGTTGGACACCCCGGCACCCCCATGCATCTGGATCGCCCGGTCGATCACGCGCAGCGCCACATTCGGCGCAACCACCTTGATCTGCGCGATTTCGCTCTTGGCCACTTTGTTGCCCACGGTGTCCATCATGTACGCCGCTTTCAGGGTCAGCAGGCGCGCCATGTCGATTTCCATCCGCGAGTCGGCAATCTTGTCGACGTTACCGCCCAGGCGCGCCAATGGCTTGCCGAATGCGGTGCGGCTGACAGAACGCTTGCACATCAATTCCAGGGCGCGCTCGGCCATGCCGATCGAGCGCATGCAGTGGTGAATCCGCCCTGGGCCCAGGCGCCCCTGAGCAATTTCGAAGCCGCGTCCTTCACCGAGCAGGACGTTTTCGTACGGCACCCGCACGTTGTCGAACAGCACCTCGGCGTGACCGTGCGGCGCATCATCGTAGCCGAACACGGGCAGCGGACGGAGGATTTTCACCCCGGGGGTGTCGACCGGCACGAGGATCATCGAGTGCTGGGCGTGGCGTGGCGCGTCGGGGTTGCTCAGGCCCATGAAGATCAGGATCTTGCAGCGCGGGTCGCAGGCGCCGGAGGTCCACCATTTCTTGCCGTTGATGACCCACTCGTCACCGTCGCGCACGGCGCGGGCGGCCATGTTGGTCGCGTCGGACGAGGCGACGTCCGGCTCGGTCATGGCGAACGCTGAGCGGATCTCGCCACGCAGCAGCGGTTCGAGCCAGCGCTGTTTCTGTTCTTCGTTGGCGTAGCGCACCAGTACTTCCATGTTGCCGGTGTCCGGCGCCGAGCAGTTGAACGGCTCCGGCCCCAGCAGCGAACGGCCCATGATTTCCGCCAGCGGTGCGTATTCGAGGTTGGTCAGGCCGGCACCGAGTTCCGATTCCGGCAGGAACAGGTTCCACAACCCTTCGGCCTTGGCCTTGCTTTTCAGCTCTTCCATGATCGCCGTTGGCTGCCAGCGATCGCCTTCGGCGACCTGGCGCTCGAACACGGCTTCGGCCGGGTAGACGTAAGTGTCCATGAACGCGGTCACGCGCTCACGCAGTTCCTGAACCTTGGGCGAATAAGCGAAATCCATGAGCAATTACCTTCTGTGGCAGAGGTTGTTTAAGTCATGCAATCGATGCTAGAACAGCGTTGATAATTTACCTAGCCTATTCTCGGCGTGTATTAACATTCATCACCGATATATGATTGGTTGATTTTCCGGGTCAGCCCCGTCCCTATAAGAAGAGAGCCGCGTAATGAATCTGAGCAAGGTCGACCTCAACCTTTTCATCGTCTTCGACGCGATCTACACCGAAGCCAACCTGACCCGCGCCGGGCAGATCGTCGGCATCACGCAGCCCGCGGTATCCAATGCCCTGGCGCGGTTGCGCGAAACCTTCAACGACCCGCTGTTCGTGCGTACCGCCCAGGGTATGGTCCCCACGCCGATGGCGCAGAACATCATCGGCCCGGTGCGCAACGCCCTGTCGTTGCTGCGCGTGTCGGTGCAGGAAAGCCGGATTTTCAACCCGTCGCAGGCGGTCAAGACCTACCGCATCAGCATGACCGACCTCACCGAAGCAGTGATCCTGCCGCCGCTGTTCCAGCGCCTGCGCCGCCTGGCGCCGACGGTAATCATCGAAAGCTTCCTGTCCAAACGCCGGGAAACCACCAAGGAACTGGCCGCCGGCCGCCTCGACTTCGCCGTCGACGCACCGCTCAATACCGACCCACAGGTGCGCCACGTCAAACTCATGGAAGACCGCTACGTCTGCGCGATGCGCAAGGGCCATCCACTGGCGGGCAAGGAAAAATTCACCCTCGACGATTACCTGTCGCTGACCCACATCCATATTTCCAGTCGCCGCAGCGGCCTGGGCCATGTCGACCTGGCACTGGGCAAAATGGGCATTCAGCGCAAGATCGCCCTGCGCTCGCAGCATTACCTGATGGCCTCGCAGGTGTTGCAGCAGACTGACATGGTCATGACCGTGCCCGAGCGCTTCGCCCGCCGCCATGAGCTGCATGCGTTCAACCTGCCGGTCAATGATGTGCCACCGGTCGAGACGCACCTGTACTGGCACGAAAGCACCGACCAGGACCCGGCCAACCGCTGGATGCGCGAGCAGATGATCGAGTTGTGCCAGCAGGTCACGGCGCACGAGAAGAAGCTCGACAAGCAGCAGGCGTAACCAGGCGCAACGATCGCAGCCGCGCGACCGATCAACCGGCGCGAGCTGCCGCGGGCTGCGATCCGTTTCACCCTTGACGTAAACGTCAACCTGCCATTAGCTTAGCGCCAAGACCCTTTCTCGAGCGCTTCCATGAGCAGCCAGACCTACAGCATTTCCGACCTCGCCCGCGAGCTGGACATCACCACCCGGGCCATTCGCTTTTATGAAGAGCAAGGCCTGCTCAGCCCTGAGCGTCGCGGCCAGGAACGCATTTATTCGCCCCGCGACAAGGTCAGCCTGAAGCTGATCCTGCGCGGCAAGCGCATCGGTTTCTCGCTGGCCGAATGCCGCGAGCTGATCGAACTCTACGATCCGTCCAGCGGTAACACCAAACAGCTCAACAGCATGCTGGCGAAGATCAGCGAGCGCCGCGCACAGTTGGAACAGCAACTGCTCGACATCGAACAGATGAAGCTCGAACTCGACACCGCCGAAGAGCGCTGTGTGCAGGCGCTGGAGCAGACGCTCAAGAGCCAGCAGCCAGCGCAGTAATTGAACGCAACATCTCCCCTTCAAGGGTTCTCCTCGAATTCAGCAGAGCAGGTCAATCCCATGTCCCTCCCCTCCCAAGTACGCCTGATCGAAGTCGGCCCGCGCGATGGCCTGCAAAACGAAGCCCAGCCGATCAGCGTGGCTGACAAGGTGCAATTGGTCGACGCCTTGAGCGCCGCCGGCCTTGGCTATATCGAAGTCGGCAGTTTCGTTTCCCCGAAATGGGTGCCGCAGATGGCCGGCTCCGCTGAAGTGTTCGCGCAGATCCGGCGCCAGCCCGGCGTGACCTATGGCGCGCTGGCGCCGAACCTGCGCGGTTTTGAAGATGCATTGGCTGCCGGCGTAAAGGAAGTCGCGGTGTTCGCCGCCGCCTCTGAAGCATTCTCGCAGCGCAATATCAATTGCTCGATCAGCGAAAGCCTGGCGCGGTTTGCGCCGATCATGGAGGCAGCGAAACAGCACGGCGTTACCGTGCGCGGTTACGTCTCCTGTGTGCTGGGCTGCCCTTATGAAGGCGAAGTCGCCCCCGAGCAAGTGGCGATGGTGGCCCGCGAGTTGTATGCGATGGGCTGCTATGAAGTTTCGCTGGGTGACACCATCGGCACCGGCACCGCAGGCGCGACCCGGCGGTTGTTCGACGTGGTGTCGGCGCAAGTGCCACGGGAAAAGCTTGCCGGGCACTTCCACGACACCTACGGCCAGGCCATGGCCAACATCTATGCCAGCCTGCTGGAAGGCATCGCGGTGTTCGACAGCTCGATCGCCGGCCTCGGCGGCTGCCCGTACGCCAAGGGCGCCAGCGGTAACGTCGCTACCGAAGACGTGGTGTACCTGCTCAATGGCCTCGGGATCGAGACCGGTATCGACCTCGACGCCTTGATTGCCGCCGGCCAGCAGATCAGTGCGGTACTGGGTCGCCCGACCGGTTCGCGCGTGGCCAAGGCTCGCAGCGCACAGTGAGGGGGGACGGTGTTACCGCCGAGCGCGAAACGTGGGCACAAGCGAGTAACACGGAAACAAATTGTCTGGTTTTGCCTGAAGGAAAAATCCTTCAAAAATCTCAAGCCCTTGATTTACAAGGGTTTCAAAAAGTTGGCACGGCTTCTGCTATCTCTATGGCATAACAAGAATAAAAAGCAGCAAACCAATAAAAATAAGACGTACCGACTCTGACATAACAAAAACAACACGGCAGAGACGCAGCTAACAGATTTTTTTGGAGAAGGTGTGTTTTTCAGGGTGCTCCCAGGAGTGACCCGCAACCGGGCAGAGAACAATAAAACTACCTTCAGGTAGCTCCCGAATCGGTTGGATCGCTTGGCGAGAAAGCAGATCAGCGCTCAAAAAAATACGTTTGCTCTTGATCCCGGATGGGGATCGCCAAAAACAGCGGTAAAGGGCCACGGTTGCCAAAAACAACAACAGACCGCCCCTCAATAATAAAAAGAGCACGCGACGACAAAATTAAAGGGGAGCTTCGGCTCCCCTTTGTGCTTCCTGCGATTCCCGAATTCCCGAACACTCCTGTGGGAGTTGGCTTGCCAGCTCCCACAAGGGGTGATGGTTAGCGTTCGATTGTTTTTAACTCTTCGATGCTTATTTCACGCATGCGAAATTTCTGGATCTTGCCCGTCACCGTCATCGGAAACTCCTCGACGAATTTGAAATGCCGCGGCGTCTTGAAGTGGGCGATGCGCTCCTTGCACCACGCCTGCAGCGCCTGCTCGGTCGCACTGTGCCCGGGATGGAACTTGATCCAGGCAACGATTTCCTCGCCGTAACGTGAGCACGGAATGCCGATCACCTGGACGTCCGCCACTGCCGGGTGGGTAAAAAAGAACTCTTCCAGCTCGCGCGGATAAATGTTCTCGCCGCCACGGATGATCATGTCCTTGTTGCGCCCGGCGATGTTCACGTAACCCTCCTCGTTCATGCTCGCCAGATCGCCGGTATGCATCCAGCCCGCCTCGTCGATGGCCTCGGCGGTCGCCTGCGGGTTGTTCCAGTAACCGAGCATCACGCTGTAGCCACGGGTGCAGAGCTCGCCGATGGTGCCGCGCGGCACCAGGTTGCCGGCCTCGTCGATGATCTTGCTTTCCAGTTGCGGCTGCGTGCGGCCGACCGTGGTGACGCGCAGTTCGAGCTCGTCCGCCGGGCCGGTCTGCAGCGACACCGGGCTGGTTTCGGTCATGCCATAGGCGATCTGCACTTCGCTCATGTGCATCTCGCTGATGACCCGGCGCATCACTTCAATCGGGCAGGTGGCACCGGCCATGATTCCGGTGCGCAGGGTCGACAGGTCGAACGCAGCCCGTTGCGGCTGATCGAGCATGGCAATGAACATGGTCGGCACGCCGTACAGACCGGTGGCTTTTTCTTCGGCGACGGTTTGCAGGGTCAGCAACGGATCGAACGCATCGTTGGGGTAAATCATCGTGCTGCCGTGGGTGATGCAGCCGAGGTTGCCCATGACCATGCCGAAGCAGTGGTACAGCGGCACCGGGATCACCAGGCGATCGGTCGGGGTCAGGCCGATGCTTTCGCCGACCATGTAACCGTTATTGAGGATGTTGTAGTGACTCAGGGTCGCGCCCTTGGGGAAACCGGTGGTGCCGGAGGTGTACTGGATGTTCACCGCTTGATCGAAGTGCAGGCTGGCGCTACATTCGCTGAGTTGTTGCGGGGTGACGCTGGCGGCCATGTCCGACAATTGTGACCACGGCAGGAAACCCGAGGGTGGCTGCGCGTCGAGGCTGATCACCCCGCGCAACTCCGGCAGACGCTCACTGCGCACTTGGCCAATGCAGTGTTCGGCCAGTTCCGGCACCAGGCCTTGCAGCATGGCGTGGTAGTTGGAGGACTTGAACGCCCCGGCGCAGACCAGCCATTGGCAGCCGGATTGCCTGAGCACGTATTCCAGTTCGGAGCTGCGGTAGGCCGGGTTGACGTTGACCAGGATCACGCCGATTTTCGCCGTGGCGAACTGAGTAATGCACCACTGCGCGCAGTTCGGTGCCCAGATGCCCAAGCGGTCGCCGGCCTGCAGACCCAGGGCGAGCAGCGCTCTGGCGTGCAGATCCACCGCGGCGGCCAGTTGCCGCCAGGAATAGCGCAGCTGCTGATGGCGCACGACGAGCGCTTCTGCGTCGGGGTATTGCGCCACCGTCTGGTCGAACTTCTGCCCGATGGTCATCGCCAGCAAGGCTTTGTCCTGGGAACCGCGGGTGTAGCTGCGCGCCGGGTTTGCACTGGGTTGATCCATGACGACCCCTATTGTCTTTATTAGTGGGTGTTGGAACGGAGCCTCGAACAGCTCCGACCATTCAGAACTGACCCTACTCTCGCTTAAGTTGACGTTAACGTAAAGGGTGATTGACAGCCATCCGTCACAGGCTTACGTTAACGTAAAGGTGAGAGCTGTCCAACCGCCCTCCCCACCCGACAAAAAAGCCAAAAGGTGACCCATGAGCTACCCATCCCTGAACTTCGCCCTCGGTGAAACCATCGACATGCTGCGCGATCAGGTCCAGTCCTTCGTCGCCGATCAGATCGCCCCGCGCGCCGCACAGATCGACCACGACAACCTGTTCCCCGCCGACATGTGGCGCAAATTCGGCGACATGGGCCTGCTTGGCATCACAGTGTCGGAAGAGTACGGTGGCGCCGGCCTGGGGTACCTGGCGCACGTGGTGGCGATGGAAGAAATCAGCCGCGGTTCGGCCTCGGTGGCGTTGTCCTACGGCGCCCACTCCAACCTCTGCGTCAACCAGATCAACCGCAATGGCAACCACGAACAGAAAAGCAAATACCTGCCGAAACTGATCAGCGGCGAACACGTCGGCGCCCTCGCCATGAGCGAGCCGAATGCCGGTTCCGACGTGGTGTCGATGAAACTGCGCGCCGACAAGCGCGGCGACCGCTTCGTGCTCAACGGCAGCAAGACCTGGATCACCAACGGCCCTGACGCCAACACCTACGTGATCTACGCCAAGACCGACCTGGAAAAAGGCCCGCACGGCATCACCGCGTTCATCGTCGAGCGCGACTGGAAAGGCTTCAGCCGCAGCAACAAGTTCGACAAGCTCGGCATGCGCGGCTCCAACACCTGCGAGCTGTTCTTCGATGACGTCGAAGTGCCGGAAGAGAACATCCTTGGCGCACTCAACGGCGGGGTGAAAGTGTTGATGAGCGGCCTCGATTACGAGCGCGTGGTGCTCTCCGGCGGCCCGACCGGGATCATGCAGTCGTGCATGGACCTGATCGTGCCGTACATCCACGATCGCAAGCAGTTCGGCCAGAGCATCGGCGAATTCCAGCTGATCCAGGGCAAGGTCGCCGACATGTACACCCAGCTCAACGCCAGCCGCGCCTACCTCTACGCCGTGGCGCAGGCCTGCGAACGCAACGAGACCACGCGCAAGGACGCCGCCGGGGTGATCCTCTACACCGCCGAACGCGCCACGCAAATGGCCCTGGATGCGATCCAGATTCTCGGCGGCAACGGTTACATCAACGAATTCCCGGCCGGGCGCCTGCTGCGCGACGCCAAGCTGTACGAAATCGGCGCCGGCACCAGTGAGATCCGACGCATGCTGATCGGGCGCGAACTGTTCAACGAAACCCGCTAAACGGAGCTGCACATGGCTACCCTGCATACCCAGCTCAATCTCCGTTCAGCGGAGTTCGCCGCCAACCGGGCGGCGATGCTCGAACAGGTCGACGCCTTGCACACCCTGCTCGCCCAGGTGGCCCAGGGCGGGGGCGCGAAAGCCCAGGAACGGCACACCTCGCGCGGCAAATTGCTGCCGCGTGAGCGGATCAACCGCCTGCTCGATCCGGGCTCACCGTTTCTGGAAATCAGCCAGCTCGCCGCGCACGCGGTGTACGGCGAAGACGTCCCGGCCGCAGGCGTGATCGCCGGCATCGGCCGGGTCGAAGGTGTCGAGTGCATGATCGTCGCCAACGACGCGACGGTGAAAGGCGGCTCGTACTACCCGCTGACCGTGAAGAAACACCTGCGCGCGCAGACCATCGCCCAGCAGAATCGCCTGCCGTGCATCTATCTGGTGGATTCCGGTGGCGCCAACCTGCCGCGTCAGGACGAGGTGTTCCCGGACCGCGAGCACTTCGGGCGGATCTTCTTCAACCAGGCCAACATGAGCGCCATGGGCATTCCGCAGATTGCCGTGGTCATGGGCTCCTGCACCGCCGGTGGCGCCTATGTGCCGGCGATGGCGGACGAAGCGATCATGGTGCGCAACCAGGCAACGATTTTCCTCGCCGGCCCGCCACTGGTGAAAGCCGCCACCGGTGAAGTGGTCAGCGCCGAAGACCTCGGCGGTGCCGATGTGCACTGCAAGGTGTCCGGGGTGGCCGACCATTACGCCGAAAGTGACGAACACGCCCTCGCCCTCGCCCGCCGCAGCATCGCCAACCTCAACTGGCGCAAGCTCGGCGAGGTGCAGCAACGCGCGCCGATCGCGCCGCTGTACAGCAGCGACGAGTTGTACGGCGTGGTCTCGGCCGATGCCAAGCAGCCGTTCGATGTGCGTGAAGTGATCGCGCGGCTGGTGGACGGGTCGGTGTTCGACGAATTCAAGGCGCTGTTCGGTACCACGCTGGTGTGCGGTTTCGCCCATCTGCACGGCTACCCGATCGCGATCCTCGCCAATAACGGCATCCTCTTCGCCGAGGCCGCGCAGAAAGGCGCGCATTTCATCGAGCTGGCCTGCCAGCGCGGCATTCCACTGCTGTTCCTGCAGAACATCACCGGTTTCATGGTCGGCCAGAAATACGAGGCCGGCGGCATCGCCAAGCACGGCGCCAAACTGGTCACCGCCGTGGCTTGCGCCAAGGTGCCGAAATTCACCGTGATCATCGGCGGCAGTTTCGGCGCCGGCAACTACGGCATGTGCGGCCGTGCCTACGACCCGCGTTTCCTGTGGATGTGGCCGAACGCGCGGATCGGCGTGATGGGCGCCGAGCAGGCGGCCGGCGTGCTGGTGCAGGTCAAGCGCGAGCAGGCCGAACGCAGCGGGCAAGCCTTCAGTGCCGCGCAGGAAGCCGACATCAAGCAACCGATCCTCGACCAGTATGAAGAACAGGGTCACCCCTACTACTCCAGTGCACGCCTGTGGGACGACGGTGTCATCGACCCGGCGCAGACCCGCGATGTACTTGCCCTGGCCTTGTCCGCGTCGTTGAACGCGCCTATCGAACCGAGCCGCTTCGGCGTGTTCCGGATGTGATGCTTTTTTGTGGCAGCGAGCCTGCTCGCGAAGGCTTCAGCGCGGTGTATCGGCACGCCCGCGTAGCGTTCTTCGCCAGCCGGCCCGCTGCCACGGAACCGTGGAGACGGATGAATATGAGCGACTTCAACACCCTTGAACTGCACAACGACCCACGGGGTTTCGCCACCCTGTGGCTCAACCGCGCAGAAAAGAACAACGCGTTCAACGCCGAGATGATCCGCGAGCTGATCCTCGCGCTGGACAAAGTGGCCAGCGACGCCAGCCTGCGCTTCCTGCTGCTGCGCGGCCGTGGCAAGCACTTCAGCGCCGGTGCGGATCTGGCGTGGATGCAGCAATCGGCGGAACTCGACTACCACACCAACCTCGACGATGCCCGCGAACTGGCCGAGCTGATGTACAACCTCGCCAAACTGAAGATTCCGACCGTGGCCGTGGTGCAAGGCGCGGCGTTCGGCGGTGCGCTGGGCCTGATCAGTTGCTGCGACATGGCCATCGGTGCCGATGACGCACAGTTCTGCCTGTCGGAAGTGCGCATCGGCCTGGCGCCGGCGGTGATCAGTCCATTCGTGGTGCAAGCCATCGGCGAGCGCGCGGCGCGGCGTTACGCCCTGACTGCCGAGCGCTTCGACGGCCAACGGGCGCGGGAAATCGGCTTGCTCTGCGAGAGTTTCCCGGCCGCCGAGCTGGAGCAAAAGGTCGAACAGTGGATCGACAATCTGCTGCTCAACAGCCCTGCCGCCCTGCGCGCCAGCAAGGATCTGCTGCGCGAAGTCGGCAACGGCGCACTGACCCCGGCCCTGCGCCGCTACACCGAGAATGCCATCGCCCGCATCCGGGTCAGCCCCGAAGGCCAGGAAGGCTTGCGCGCGTTTCTGCAAAAGCGCGCGCCGAGCTGGCAAGCCGCAACCACCACCAAGGAGCCGCGTTGATGAGCGCCCCCGTACTCACCACTCTGCTGGTGGCCAACCGCGGCGAAATCGCTTGCCGGGTGATGCGCACCGCCAAGGCCCTGGGCCTGACCACCGTTGCCGTGCACAGCGCCACCGACCGCGAGGCGCGCCACAGCCGCGAAGCGGATATCCGCGTCGACCTCGGAGGCAGCAAGGCCGCCGACAGCTATCTGCAGATCGACAAACTGATCGCCGCGGCCAAGGCCAGCGGTGCCCAGGCGATCCATCCGGGTTATGGCTTCCTTTCGGAAAACGCCGGGTTCGCCCGCGCCATCGAAGCGGCCGGGCTGATCTTCCTCGGCCCGCCTGCCGCGGCCATCGATGCCATGGGCAGCAAATCCGCCGCCAAAGCGCTGATGGAAACCGCCGGTGTGCCGCTGGTGCCGGGCTATCACGGCGAAGCGCAGGACCTCGACACGTTCCGCGATGCCTGCGAACGCATTGGCTATCCGGTGCTGCTCAAGGCAACCGCCGGGGGCGGCGGCAAGGGCATGAAAGTGGTCGAGGACGTCAGCCAGCTGGCCGAAGCCCTGGCCTCGGCGCAGCGGGAAGCGCAGTCGTCGTTCGGTGACTCGCGCATGCTCGTGGAGAAGTACCTGCTCAAGCCGCGCCACGTGGAAATCCAGGTGTTCGCCGATCAGCATGGCAACTGCCTGTACCTCAACGAGCGCGACTGCTCGATCCAGCGTCGCCACCAGAAAGTCGTCGAGGAAGCCCCGGCACCCGGCCTGAGCCCCGAGTTGCGCCGGGCGATGGGCGAAGCGGCCGTGCGCTCGGCGCAGGCCATCGGTTACGTCGGCGCCGGCACCGTGGAATTCCTGCTGGACGCGCGCGGCGAATTCTTCTTCATGGAAATGAACACCCGCTTGCAGGTCGAGCACCCGGTCACCGAAGCCATCACCGGGCTGGATCTGGTGGCCTGGCAAATCCGCGTGGCGCGCGGCGAAACGCTGCCGATCACCCAGGCACAAGTGCCGCTGCACGGCCATGCAATTGAAGTGCGTTTGTATGCGGAGGATCCGGCGAATGATTTCCTGCCGGCCACCGGGCGCCTCGAGTTGTATCGCGAATCGAATGAGGGGCCGGGGCGCCGGGTGGACAGCGGCGTCGAGCAAGGCGATCAGGTGTCGCCGTTCTATGACCCGATGCTCGGCAAATTGATCGCCTGGGGCGCGGATCGCGAACAGGCGCGCTTGCGCCTGTTGAGCATGCTCGATGAGTTCGCCATTGGCGGGCTGAAAACCAACATCAACTTCCTGCGGCGGATCATCGCGCATCCGGCGTTCGCAGCGGCAGAGCTGGATACCGGGTTCATTCCGCGTTATCAGGAGCAGTTGCTGCCGGCGCCCGCCACACTCGGCGACGCGTTCTGGCACGCCGCCGCGCAGGCGTTCGCGCAAAGTCTGCCCGATGTCGTGCGGGGTGATGATGCGGCTTCGCCGTGGGCGCTGAGCAATGGTTTGCGCGCCGGTCTGCCGCGGGAAATTTCCTTGCACCTGAGCTGTGAAGATCAGGACCGGGCGATGACCCTGGATGCAGGCGGCAACGCGACGCTGGTGGGCGATCAATTGCTGATCGAGCAGGATGGCGTACGGCGTCGGCTGCGGGCGATTCGTCAGGGTGAGGCAGTGTATCTGCAATGGGATGGCGAACTGCGTCGCGTCGAACGCTTCGACCCGATCAGCGCTGTCGAAGCCAGCCACAGCCATCAGGGCGGCCTGACCGCACCGATGAACGGCAGCATCGTGCGCGTGCTGGTCGAAGCCGGGCAAGCGGTGGAAGCCGGCGCGCAACTGGTGGTGCTGGAAGCGATGAAGATGGAGCACAGCGTCCGCGCGCCTCGTGCCGGCGTGATCAAGGCGCTGCATTGCCAGGAAGGCGAAATGGTCAGTGAAGGCAGTACCTTGGTCGAGCTGGAAGAGGCCTGAAGAAAAGGATCGATCCTACAACGAAGTAGGATCGATCCGACTCAGTACCTGGCTGTTGCCTGCACCACGACGCCGATGATCCGGCACTCGTCAGTGAACAGCGCTTTCGGCCAGGTCGGATTGAGCGGCATCAGGTAACGCTGGCCGCCCTCTTCGATCAGCTGACGGAAAATCGCTTCGTCACTGTCCTGCCACTGGGCGATCACCAGTTTGCCGGGCACCGCTTCCACTGCCGGGTCCACCAGGATCAACATGCCTTCAGCGATGCTCGGGCCGCTCGGCGCCGTCATCGCATTACCCGCCACGATCAGCCAGAACGCCGGACCACGGGCGTGATAGTCCGTCAGTTCGAAGCGGCGCTTGTCCTGGGTGGTCGCATACGCCGTTGCGCTTTCGCGCACCTCGGACGACACGCGCCAGTCGCTTACCGGATAGCGGAAGTACGGGTTGTACTTCTGCGCCAGGGGCATTTCGTCGTCGGCGTCGGCCTGCGGCTCGCGGATGACCAGCGCCACTTCGAGAAAATCCATGCCCAGGGCTTTCAGCACCTTGTTCATTTCCGTGACACCCGGCTCGCGACGCTTGTTCAGCCAGTGGCCGATACCGCCCTGGGACATGCCGACGCGTTCGCCGAGTTCGACTTGAGTGATTTTGAGTTCACTCATTTTGGCCTTGACCAATTCAATCCATTTATCCATGTGCGGCACCATACGTGCCCCGCCTTCGGCCAGCAAAACACATATTGTAGTATTTAAATTCTGGTCACAAATACGCTGGGTATTATGCTGAAGACACGGATTTTCCATCGACCAAGGAGTGCTACTTCATCATGAACAACACCTGCAATGACCTGCCCGAACCGGACCTCGACACCCGTTTGAACACGCCGCAAGGCAACGCGGCGGCCCAGCGCGCACTGGATTACTACTTGAAACCGGCTGTTTCAGAACCGAGCAACGAAGATCGCTTCTTCGGCGTCAACCGCAACCTGAGCAATGAAGAATCCCTGGTGCATGCGTCCGACCTGTTGCGTTGCGCGGCCGCGACGGCGTTCAAGGCCGCGGACAATCTGCAGGGGGTCAATCGCGACCTGGCCTTTTCGGCGGTACACATGGTGGATATGGCACGGGCGATGGTCGATCACGCATTGGATCGCGGTGAACGCTGAGCACGCGTTCGAACGGACAGGAAAGAATTTTCCAATCGCGCAGATAAAAACGTTTGACTTGCAAATGATAATGATTATTATTGCAAGCAGCTGGTCGCGAGATCAGTCGATGGACCAGAGACCTTAGGTCGGTCTTCTGGACTATCTCCTCATCAGGCTAATCACGGTTTTTGACCCGGCTTTTTGCCGGGTCTTTTTTTTGCCAGTTTTCTGGCTTGAGTCTTCAGGCTAATGAAGTCTTTGGGTGCTGCAAATTCGATGGCGCGGATAATATCAAAAGACTATCGAATGGCAAGCAGAGCCCGCCGACATTGGGGCAAACTAATGGCAATTAGCACTTGAGAATCAATCGCACAGTCTCTAAGCTGCCTGCGCGTCATGGAGGACGCCCCCCGCCACACCCGGCAATTTCCCTCGGTTTCAGCGCAGTCTTGCGTGTACAGTAGCGCCATAAAAATCATATTCAGGAACCGATTATGACCGTGGCCAAATCCTCGTTCGACATCAGCGCCAACTTCGACAGCGGCAACATCCAAGTCATCGATATCAGCAATCCGCTCAGCCCGGTTCTGGCCATCCGCCCGGACACCCGCAGCGCGCATTTCCAGTGGTTTCACTTCAAGGCCAGCGGCCTGCATGTCGGCCAGGAACACTGGTTTCGCCTGAACAACGCCAGCCAGTCTTCCTACAACAAGGCCTGGACCGGTTACCAGGCGGTCGCCTCCTACGATCACGTCAACTGGTTCCGTATTCCGACCATTTTCGAAGGCGATTGCCTGCGCTTCTGCCTCGAAGCCACGCAGACCCACGCCTGGTTCGCCTACTTCGAACCCTACAGCCGCGGTCGCCACGACTGGCTGATCGAACAGGCACTGACCAAGGCCGGCACCGAGCTGCTGGCCACCGGCAAAAGCGTCGAGGGTCGCGATATCCAGCTGCTGCGCAAGGGCAGCGGCGCCGAAGGTCGACGCAAGATCTGGATCATCGCCCAGCAGCACCCCGGCGAGCACATGGCCGAGTGGTTCATGGAGGGCGTGATCGAACGCCTGGAGCGCCAGGACGACCCGGTTCTCAACCAGCTGTTGGCCAGCGCCGACCTGTACCTGGTGCCGAACATGAACCCCGACGGCGCCTTCCACGGGCACCTGCGCACCAACGCCATGGGCCAGGACCTGAACCGCGCCTGGCAGAACGCCAGCCAGGAACTCAGCCCGGAGGTATTGTTCGTCCAGCAGCAGATGGAAACGTACGGCGTCGACCTGTTCATCGACGTCCACGGCGACGAAGAAATCCCCCACGTGTTCACTGCCGGTTGCGAAGGCAATCCGCGCTATACGCCGCGTCTGGAGCAACTCGAAGAACGCTTCCGCAACCACCTGAAACGCACCACCAAGGATTTCCAGACCAAATACGGCTACACCCGCGACGAACCGGGTCAGGCCAACATGACGCTGGCCTGCAACAGCGTCGGGCAGAAATACGATTGCCTGGCGCTGACCCTGGAGATGCCGTTCAAGGACCATGACGATGCGCCGAACCCGCTCACGGGCTGGTCGGGCAAACGCTCGAAACAACTGGGCAAGGACGTGCTGACCACGATCGCCGACATGGTCGACAGCCTGCGCTGATTCTCTGGCGCCCCGCTTTCAAAAAAAGATCGCAGCCTGGCTGCGATCTTTTTTTATGGGATCAGGTTGCAAATTAAAACCAGATTACCTACCGTGAATTCAGTTTCAAGTTGAAACCACAAAAGGAATGGATCCATGCAACCTCAAACCCTCGGCAGTGGCGTGGTGCTGCTGTTTGCGATCGCCTGCGGCCTGGCAGTGGGCAACGTGTATTACGCACAACCGCTGCTCGACGCCATGGCCGCCAGCTTCGCCATGGCGCCAGCGACCATCGGCATCGTCATCACCCTGACCCAGATCGGCTACGGCATCGGCCTGGTGTTGCTGGTGCCGCTGGGCGACTTGCTCAACCGCCGACGCCTGATCGTCACGCAAACGCTGTTGTCGGCACTGGCGCTGCTGATGATCGGCCTGGCCAGCAACAGCGCCTGGTTGCTGCTAGGCATGAGCCTCACTGGTCTGCTGGCCGTCGTCACCCAGGTGCTGGTGGCCTACGCCGCGACGCTCGCCGTGCCCGCAGTCCGTGGCCGAGTGGTGGGGGTGATTACCAGCGGCATCGTCGTCGGTATTCTGTTGGCGCGTACCGTCGCCGGCGGCATGGCCGACTTGGCCGGCTGGCGCTCGATCTATCTGTTGTCCGCCGGATTGACCCTGGTGATGGCGCTGCTGTTGCTGCGCGTGCTGCCCAAGGACGAAACCGCGCAAGCGACCACTCCCTACGCACAACTGATCGCCTCGGTGTTCAGCCTGTTCAAGGAAGAACCCGTGCTGCGCCAGCGCGCCATCCTCGCCCTGCTGACGTTCGCCAGCGCGATGGTGCTGTGGACGCCGATGGTGCTGCCACTCGCCGCCCCGCCGCTGTCGTTGTCGCACAGTGAAATCGGTCTGTTCGGCCTCGCCGGTGCCGCCGGCGCGCTGGCTGCCGCGCGGGCCGGCCATCTGGCGGATCGCGGATACGGTCAGTGGGTCAGCGGTCTGTCGCTGCTGCTGATGCTCGCTTCGTGGCTGCCGATCGCCCTCACCCAGTCGTCGCTGTGGGCGCTGCTGCTCGGGGTGATTACCCTGGACCTGGGCTTGCAGGCAGTGCACGTCACCAGCCAGAGCATGATCTACAGCGTCCGCCCGCAGGCGCAGAGCCGCCTGACCGCCGGCTACATGCTGTTCTATTCGCTGGGCAGCGCCCTCGGGTCGATCGGTTCGACGGCGATGTACGCCTGGGCCGGCTGGCTCGGCGTGTGCCTGCTGGGTGCCGCGATCAATAGCCTGGCGCTGGGCTACTGGTGGTTGACGGTAAAACGTGGCGCACCGTCGCGATGCGCCACGCCAGCGAGCTAACTAGCCGCGATCGCGGCCGCGCAACATGCTGTCGAGCACCTCGTCACGACGCACCCAGCCGTGGAATAGCGCTGCCGCCAGGTGCAGCAGCACCGTCAGGAACAGCAGGTAGGCGAGATAGCCATGGGCCTTGCGCAGCAGTGCGAACACCTGCGCATCCGCCGGCACAATCGACGGCAGTTGCAAGGAATGGCTGAGCATCACCGGATCGCCCGCCGCACTGATCATCGCCCAGCCCAACAAGGGCAGAACCAGCATCAGCGCGTACAGCAACACATGCGAAGCCTTGGCCGCCATCACCTGCCAGCCCGGCAGATCCTCCGGCAACGGCGGTTGGCGGGTGGAGAACCGCACCACCAGGCGCACCACCACCAGCAACAGAATCGCAATGCCCAGCGGCTTGTGCAGATTGAGCAGCCACTCATGCCGTGCCGAAACCGAGGTGACCATACCGGCACCGATAAACAGCATGGCGATGATCATCAGCGCCATCAGCCAGTGCAGCAGCCGCGCCAGCGGATTGAAATGGGTCGGTTGCGTGCTCATGGGCGAGCCTCCTGTCGGGTGGTCGGCAACTGGCTGACTTCGCTGGTGCGACGCAGGTAGGAATCGGCATACCCGGCGGAACGGGCGGCGAGCAACGGGTCGTCGGAACCCTGAATGCCGGCCGGCAGCACCAGCGGGTCGTAGTTGATGTCGCGGCACTCACCACTGAGTTGCGGCTGGGTTTTCTCCAGCACCAGGGTGCCGGCATTCAGCACCTTGCGCCCGGCGGGCCAGGCTTTGCTGGCATCGTTGACCGGGTCATCGGCGCTGGCCAGGGTGATGTTCAACTGAAAGCGCAGCGGTGCGGCGGCGAGGCGCTGCACCAGATCCTTTTCAAGAAAGTCAGCGCCCTCCGGTGCGCTGGCACCCGCAGCGTCCTGGGCCAGCGGGGCCATGCTCCAGCGCACGGCCTGCTTCTTGCCGCTGGCGTCGACCAGATAGAACGCGTTGACGCTGTTGTAGGTTTCCGTCGCATAACTGGCGGACGGCTTGGCGGTTTTCACCCAGGTCAGAAACGGCACGGTTTCCGGGTGCGCGGCAAAAAACGCCGGGACTTTGGCCGGATCCGGCTTGCCGGTGGCAGGGTCGGGCGACTGCGCCTGCTGCAACTGATAGAACGCCTCAGGCGTGCCGACCGGGAACACCGGCATGCTGTTCATCCCGGTGCGCCACTGCTGGCCGTTGGCCTGGGTGAAACGCAGCGCCAGGCTGCGGATCGGCACGGCGCTGTCCGGCGCATACGGGTTGCCCGCCGGCAGCGCAAAACGGCCGACCACCGGGGTGCGCGGTTCATTGAACACTTGCGCGGCGGAATACACCCGCGCCTCGCCACTGCTCTCGAAATGCCCGATCACGCACACGCCCTTGGCGTGGTTGCGACGAAACCCGGGATGCACGCCGTTGTTCTTTTCCAGCACGTCGACCAGCGCTTTGGGGGTCAGGCGCTGTGGGTCAAGGTTGCCATGAACGTAGGCAAAAGCTCCGGCGACGGCGGCGACCACGACGGCAATGCCGCCCAGACGCAACACCAGGCTCGCGGCACTCAATGGCGGGCGCTGCGGCCCGCCGGGGGGTGAGGTGCGATCAACCATGAACGACTCCAGGGCCATCGGCCACAAGTAGGAAGAATCAGCAAGACGCGCGTCGCGAGGATTTATTCCACGGGCCGGTATTTATTTTTCCGAACGTGGAATAACCTCGAACGCCGGGCGTCTTCCTAGTCCACAGCGTAGTGACTAGCAGAACTTCATGAGCGAAATCGACGAACAACTGCGTGAAATCATTCCCAGACTGCGCCGCTTCGCGCTGTCGCTGACGCGCAACGGCAGCAGCGCCGACGATCTGGTGCAGGCCAGCCTGGAGCGGGCCTTGTCGAGCTGGGCCGCCAGGCGCGCCGAGGGTGACCTGCGCGCCTGGCTGTTCGCGATCCTCTATCGGCAGTTCCTCGACGCCAATCGGCGTTCGCGACGTTACGCGCGAATGCTCGAATTCTTCACCGGCCGCGACGACGCCGAACCCTCGGTGGAGCGCACGGTCATCGCCCAGTCGACCCTGCAAGCCTTCGACCGCCTGCCCACCGAGCAGCGCGCCCTGCTGCTGATGGTTTCGGTGGAAGGCCTGAGCTACAAGGACGTCGCGCAAATCCTCGAGGTGCCCACCGGCACCGTCATGTCGCGCCTGTCCCGCGCTCGTCAGGCGCTGCGCCAGCTCAGCGACGGCGAAATCAGCAGCCCTTCCCTGCGGAGACTCAAATGATCAGCCTGCCTCCCAGCGAGCGTGACCTGCACGCTTACGTCGACCACCAGCTCAGCGAGGCCGACCGACGCCTGCTCGACACCTGGCTGGCCAGTCATCCGGACACCGCTGTGCAAGTGCGCGCCTGGCAACACGACGCGCAACAACTGCGCGCGGCGCTTGGCGGTGCGCTGCAACAACCGGTCAATGCCGATCTCGATCCGGCCATGATTCGCCGACGCCTCAAGCGCCAGTCACGGCGGCACCTGGCCAGCGCCGCCGTCTTGCTCGTGGCGGTCGGCGTCGGTGGCTTCAGTGGCTGGCAAGCCCGCGAGATGACCCTGGTGCACGCGCCCGCGCCCATGACCGACGCCTTGCAGGCCTATCGCCTGATCGCCCAGCAAGGCCTGCTGCCGGCGGACTACACGGCCAGCGATGGCGGCCTGCAGCAATGGCTGGACCGCTACTTCAGCCGCGCCAGCCGCCTGCCGGATCTGAGCGCAGCCGGGTTTCAACCGGTCAGTGCACGCCTGCTCAGCACCGATGAGGGCGCGGCGGCGATGGTCATGTACGAGGATCGCGGCGGCCACAAGATCAGCTTCTATGTGCGCCCGCCGGGACCGAAAAACACCTTCCTGCCGCGCGGCAGTCGCAACGACGGTGACCTGCAGGCCGATTACTGGTCGGGGGGCGGCTACAACTACGCGCTGGTCAGCCCCGCTGGCTCACCGGCGGCACAACAGCTCAAACAGTCTCTGCCATTCTGAAACCCGCGGCGTCGGCTGCCTGCCCTGGGAAATTCGCCCTGCCGGCGCGCTCAGAAACCCACGTCGAGCACCACATTGTCCAGGTAGGTGCCGGCCGGCGGGGTGGCTTGGTCGGTGTAGATCTTCGCGTTGTAGTTGAAGATCTGGCTGCCGGTACCCAAGCCGTTGCCCGGATTGACTTCGGCGTCGGTGCTCGCCCGGCGCGCGGCGCCGACACTGCCCCAACGCGTGGTCCCGGCGCTTTTGAAGATGTCGTAGGCCAGGTAATTGCCAGCGGCAACCATGCGCCGCCGGCCGCCGGCACTCACCGGGTTCTGCCCGTCGCCCAGGCCCACGGTGTAGGCGCTGCCCTTGGTGCAGGCAAGGTTGATGGTCTGCCCCGTTACCGGGGTGAAGGCGCTGACCACCGGAGCGCTACCGAAGGCGATATTCGGCGCGGTGATGGTGCAGTCGTTGGCCACGGTCAGATTGATCGTCAGGGTGGTGGTGCCGTTGTTGACGTCACGGCCCAGGCAAAGTCCGCCGACGCCGATCCCCGAGCAGTAGTTCCAGTTCCAGAAGATGCTCAGGGTTTCGCTGTACACCCCCGCCGCGACGTTGCTGCCAATCGTGGTGGCGAAATACAGCGGCACGGTTTTCGGCACCGTACCGCCGAGCAGCCCCAGCGCATCGATGATGCCGTTGCGGGCGAAATCGTAGGCACTGCCGCGAGTCAGCGGATAACTGGTGCTGTTATTGGCGTAAACGGTGTAGCCGATGACATCGCCGGTCGGCCCGACCAGGCCGCTCTGCGTCGAGGTGACGGTGGCGTAGAAGTGATCGCTGCTGCTGAGCAGGGTCAGCAGTGATCCGGTGCAACTCAAGCCACCGTTGAGCGTAGAGCTGGGCTGCGAGGTGGTACGCACGGCAATCGAACTGATCGAACCGAACGCCGCCGGCGTGGTGCTGACCACCGAACACAACGCCTGCGCCGCTCCCGGCACCAGCAGCGCCAGCCACAGGCAGAGCCGCGCGCGGTTCATTGACACACCAACGGCCCGATCAGCGGCACCTGATCCTGCTGCATATCGACGTTGAACTGCGCCTGGCAGGTCTTGCCATCGGCGAGCGTGACCCGCAGCGAGTTCTGCGCCTGGAGGTTTTCCAGATAGACCAGACCGTCCCAGCCGACCACCGTGTGGGTGCCGCTCTGCTCGTGCAGCACGCCACTGCCCAGCGCCAATTCATGCTGTTGCGCGTCCACCAGCACAATGCTCGCGGCGACCACCCGGCTCAGCGCAAACTCCAGCAGGTAGCCACTGCCGCGGCGCACGGCGACGCGCTGCTCGACGTTCGGACTGCGCACGTTGGCCGGCAGGTTCAGCGGATCGATTTCGTATTTGCCGCGGTAGTAGGCGCTGCTCCATGGCACCAGCAAGTGGCCGTTGCGATCGGTCTGGCCGACCTGCTGGTTTTCGTAGCGCACTGGAATATCGGCGTAGCCATCGGTGCTGACCACGACAAAGGCGTCGTCGATGCGATTGGCGGCGAACACCTGCTGGTCCATCCACACCAGCGAGCCACTGGCATCGGCCCAGCGGGTTTCGGCCGCGGAAGTGCCGTAGACCCCGGCCTGCAGTTGCACCGATTGCAGGCGCCAGGTCAGGTCGGCCTGGCGATAATCGGCGCCGTCGCCCTTGGCGTAGCCCAGATTGAATCCCACCCCGCCCTCGGACGGTACCGCGCGGCTGTAGTTGAGCCGTTGCTGCGACTGGCCGTTCTTGCTGCGTTCGCTGCTGATCGCGAGGCTTCCGCGCAGATCGAACGGGATCACCAGTTGCGCCTGCAGCGCCCAGTTGCTGTCACCGATTTCGCGGTTGGCCGACAGGTAGAAACTGCTGTTGCGCCACAGCGGTTTACTCCAGCTCAGGTTGACCAGGCGGGTGCGCGTATCGTCGGCGGCGCGAATGTCGAAATAGCCGGCACCGAGGCTGCCCCAGCGCTCGAGGTTGAGGCTCAGCGTTGCCTGCTCGCTGCGGCGGCTGAGGTTCATGTACGGACTGTCGACCACGCTCAGGTCGGCATACTGGTCGCGGCGTTGCAGGCGTTGGTAGGAAAAGCTGTAGCGCTGGCTGTTGTATTGGTAACCGAGGCTCAGTTGCTGGCCCGCGTCGCCGGCGAAACGGCTCTGGCTGACTGCGCTGTTGAGCACGCCGAAATTGCCCAGGCGCAGATTGCCGCCGAGGCCGCCCAGGGTCAGCGAATCGGCCGCTTCAGCGTGACCTTCGAGGGTGAAGCTGTCGCTGACACCGTAGCGCGCACTGCCCGAGCTGACCCCCGGGCCGTAACTGAAATCCTTCAGGCCGTAGTCGCGGCGCAAGGTCCCGGCGGCGATCGAGAAATCGCTCAGGCCTTTTTGCAGCAGGTTGCTGGTGACGTAGAACGGCACGGTGGTCGACACCTGCCGCCCCAGCGCATCGGTGGTCACCACCACCGCCTCGCCGGCACCGTTGATGAAGGGAATATTGGTCAGGGTGTACGGCCCCGGCTGCAGATCGGCGCTGCTGGACTTGTAACCGTTGATGAACAGATCCACCGACGACGGCACCGCCGCTTCCCCGGCGAACTGCGGCAGCGGGTAGGTGACCAGATCCGGGCGTACGGCGAAGTCGCGGGAAAACTGTACGCCACCCAGGCGCACCGAACTGCTCCAGGGCAAGGCGCCGCTGATCACGTCACCGGCCTCGTAGGTGAGCATTCGCTCATCGTCGGAGTAACGCCAGGTGGTGTCGTAACGCAGGTAACCGTTGTCCAGGCTGCTGACCGCGTCCCCCGACAGCGTGCGCCGATACTGCCCGGTGTTGGACAAGGTGCCCCAGCTGTCGAATACCCGGACTTCGTTCCACGCCGCCAGGTAGGTGCCGGCGTCATCGGTGTCGTTCAGGTACAGGTCGTAGTTGAACAGCGCGCCGAAACTGCTCAGCGCCGGCGCGCGCGGATACACCTGGCGATTGCCGATGAACTGCGCCGGCAGCCACTGCACCGGCACATCGAGCAGCAGCCGTTGGCCGACACTGTCGTAGTCGCTGTGCAGTCCCGGCAGATTGTCGAGGTCGACTTCGGTGCCGACCGTCTCGGGCAGCATCATGCCGGTGTCGCGCAGGACGCTGGCCGGCAGAAACAGGCGCCCACCCCGCTGCTCCACCGCCACCACCCGCCCGGTATTCATCTGATTGACCACCAGCTCGAGAAACAACTGTGCATCGCTCACGGCCTCCATGCCGCTGGGGGGCGGCGGCAGTTCGCCGGCCCCGGATGGATGATTGAACATCAGGCAACACGCGCCGGTCATGAGCCACAACGGACGCTGAATACGGCGAGCCCATCCCGAGCTCATTAGCGCTGTACGTCCGTCAATGGACTCAATCCTCCTGATACCTCTTCAGCCGCTGCCGCCCTTGTGCAGAGTGGCGAGACCGTTGGCCCGCGTGGCGAATCGCCGGCCTGTCAGCGTGCCGGGGTGATGCTCTGCACCTGCGCGGTGCCGTTGATCCGGCCCTGCAACACCGGATCCGCGGCCAGTGGCCCGGGGGCCGGCCAGCGCATGACCGCGCCCGGCAGGACGTAGCCGAGCAGGCCTTCGGCCAGCGGTTTGTTCTGCCCGCCCTGTTTTACCGCGACATCGGTCAGGCGGGCGTGCACCGCGCCCTGATTGCGCACCTCCACATAGGGCCGACCGTCCACGGTCACCGTGCGCCAGCTCAGTTGCGGCACGCCGATGCCCTTGGGATCGCGTGGGCGCGTGGCGTCTTCCTTGCTCCACAACCCCGCGCCATAGGCGAACAGCGGCACCGAGTAACGCATCTGGAAGCGGATGGCGGCCGCGGTCTTGCCGTTCTCCGCGCTGGGCACCTCGGCCGAAGGGATTTCGTCGATGATGATCCGATAGGCCAGTTCCTGTCCCGGCGGCACTGCCTTGGTCCGGGTCAGGCGGACCAGTTGTTTCTGCCCCGGCTCGATCTTCGCCACCGGCGGGCTGCCGATGACGTCGCGCTGGTTCTGGTACTGCTCCTGGAAACCGTTCTGGCTCCAGCCGAACACGCGGATCTGCAGGTTGGCGGTTTCGTTGCCGCGATTCTCCAGCCACAACGCACTGGCCTGCTGGTCGGCTTCCAGCACCGGGTCAATCGGCCAGATCAGCACCGAACTGGCGGCCTGCGCCCCGACAGCCGCCCCCATGAGCAACGCCAGCAGGATGCCGCGCCGCAGCGCTTGCCCTGTCGTGAATGACCCCATAAACCTGCTCCTTGTCGGCAATTCAAACCTCGCATCACCACGACAGCTGCACCTGCAACACATCGCTGTAAGTTCCCCCAGGCTGATTGCCCGGCAACTGCACCTGGCCGTAGATCGGCAGGCTGATGTTATTGGCATCGCTGTAGGCCACCGCTACGCTCTGGCCGATGCCCAGGCTCTGGCTGTAGGCCGCATCGCGAAACAGCGCATAAGCCACCCGCGCACTGCCGCTGTTGAGCTGCATGTGCCGCCCGCTGCTGTTGTACTGGCCGCCATCGACGCTCATGTTCAGCGTCACCCCCGGCGTGCATTGCAACTGCACGCCACCGGTGAGCGCGACCTGCACCGTACCGGTGGCCAGGGCCGAGCGTGAGCCGAAGTTCAACCCGCCGTAATTCGACGCACCGCCCACCACCAGGCAACCCGGGGTGATCGTGGCGCTGACCTGGAAGCTCTGGCTGGTCACTGCCGCCAGCGGCAGCGGTACACTCCCGGCGCAGAGCATCAGCAGTGCCGCACAACCCTGCCGGCCCATGGCGCTAGAACGTCAGTTCGACGGAAATGGTGTCGGTGTAGGTCCCCGCCGGCAGTCCGGCCTTGCCCACCGCCTGGCCGTAGATATTCACGGTCTGCGCCACCCCGGTACTGGCGGCGAGGCTGATGACCCCGTCGATCGCCAGCAGCTGCGAGTGGCCGGCATCGGTGTAGAGGTCGTACGGCACATAGTTGGCGACGCCGTCGTACAGCGCGCGGGTACCGCCCGGCGACTTGCCGTCGTTGGCCCCGGCGCGCACCTTGACCGTCGGCGTGGTGCCGCTGGAGCAGAGAATCGACAGCGCGCCGCCGCCCCCGCCCAACACCTGCCCGGTCGCCGTGGTGAACAGACTGTTGGCGGTGCCGAAATTCAACGCACCGAAGTTCAGGCCGCTGGAGCCACCGGCGCCATTGACCTGGCAACTGCTGATCAGGGTCAGGCTGGAGGTGATCTGGCCGGTGACCGTGGTGGCGGCATTGAGGCTGGAGGCCAATGTCAGGCCCAGCAGCGACAAACCGATCCTTGATGCAATCTTGCGCATGGTGTCCTTCCTCTACGGTTTACCAATCGAGCGTCACCGTCAGGGTGTCGGTATAGACACCGGCCGGTACTGCGCGGGTATTCGCCACCACCGAGCCAAATACCGGGATGGGTATCTGCGCACCGTTGCTGACAGCGAAATTGTGTTGTTGACCGATGCTGTAGCTGCGGCTGCCGGAGGCATCGAGAAACAGTTGATAGGGGATGGTCTGACGCCCGTTGCTCAGGCGCCGGGTAGTGCCGTCGCCATGGGTGCCGCCATCGATGGTCACGGTGAAACCGGTCACCGAAGGGTTGCACGCCACATTGAGTTTGCCGCTGGCTGCGGAGTCGAGACTGGCCTTGATCGGCGCGTTCCAGGTCGGGCCCTGCTGGCCGAAATCCAGCTTGCCGAGATCGCCCACCGGGCTCGCAGGGCTGGAGGAATTGGTCACTTCGCAGCCCGCCATCAGCGTCAGCCGCGCATTGATCTGCCCGCTGACCGCCGCTTGCGCGTCTTCAGTGAGCAACAGCAGCGTGCCCGTGGCGATCAGCAGCCAGTGCTTGCCTGTCATTGCCGTCCTACTCCTTCAGGATCACTCCAGCCATTGCGCTCAGTGCTGAGCGCCCTTCCCTGCGCAAGCCGTATCCGGCGGCTTGCAATCGTCACCAGGTGACCGTCACCTTGACCAGATCCGAGTAGCGGCTGACCCGCGGCACCTCGGCCAGCCGTTCGATCCGCGCGTACAGCGGCAACTCGACCGTGCCGCTGTCCGGCACCCGGCCGCTGACCGGCACATCCACCACCAGCGGCAGCCGCCGCGCGGCGTCCTGGTACAAGCGGTACGGAATCGGCTTGCTCCCCACTGCGCCGGCCATGTAGCGCACTTCGCCGACACCACCGTGCAGGCCACCGTCGACCCGCATCTGATACGGCGTGTCCGGGTTACACTCCAGGCGCGGCAGACGCTGGTTGGTCAGCGCCGCGCCGAGTGACCCGGCGGGATCGTCGAGACGCGCGGTGCTGCCGAAATCGAGCACACCGAGCTGTTCGATACCGGCCTCGCGCTGTTGGCCGATCAACTGGCAACCGCGTTGCACATCGACCCGCACTTCGACCTGCAAATCCGCCGCGTAGGCTGGCGCAACCAGCACCCCCAGCAGACCCAAGACCGCTCTCCCATTCACTTTCGCATTCCCTGGCGGTGGCGTTACTGTGTTTCAGGTTAGCAACGGTCGAAGAATCCGCCAGTCGATTGGATCCAGGTTTCTGCCGGGATATGTTTCGAAAGATTGGCCAGAACAGCGTCTATATCGCCGAAAAAAGCTATACACGCCGCACAACAGCGTGCAGCCACGGCCCTGCCGTCGACGAACCGCGGTGGAAGGCAAACTATCCGTCTGGTTAAACTACGCCGTCGCGCTCGGGGGAGCCGGCCAGACCACCACGGAGAAACCCGACAGTGCCCGCTCGACCGCCCAAACGTTCGCTGGCGACCCAACGCTGGGCCGTGTTGCGCCGCCTGTTCGGCAAAGGTACGCCGGCCCGTGCGGGGCATTGTGCCCATGCCCAGACTATTCGCGATTACTTCCGACACAAGGCGCACGCCCAGGGCTACACCCTCAGCCACAGCCAGCAGCGGGTGATCGACAGCATGGCCCAGCAGGCCAGCCTGTTGCTCGGCGCAAGCCGCCAGACCCCGCCGAGCCTGTACCTGTACGGCGCCGTCGGGCGCGGCAAGAGCTGGCTGCTCGACGGTTTTTTCCAGGCCCTGCCGATCGAGCAGAAGCGCCGCCTGCACTTCCATCAGTTCTTCGCCCAATTGCATCAGGGCATGTTCAGCCATCGTCATCTCGACGATGCGCTGGGCGCGACCCTGGACGCCCTGCTCGAAGATTGCCGGGTGCTGTGTTTCGATGAATTCCATGTGCATGACATCGGCGATGCCATGCTCATCACCCGTTTGTTCAAGGCCTTGTTCAAGCGCGGCATCCTGCTGCTGGTGACGTCCAACTACGCCCCCGAGGGCCTGTTGCCCAACCCGCTGTATCACGCCAGGTTCAAACCGGTGATCGACCTGATCAACGCACGCATGCAGGTCATGGAAGTCGGCGGCCCCCACGATTACCGCAGTCAGGCGCGCAACCACGCGCATCAACTGTTTACCCAGGGCCACTACGTGTGGCCGGCAACGCCTGCACAGCGCCAGCGCCTGAACCTGCCGCCGCAGGATGCCCCGCCGCTGGCACTGCCGGTCGGCACCCGCCACTTCCAGGCCCGCCTGTGCGCGGAGCGGCGGGTCGGCTTCACTTTCAGCGACCTGTGCGAGCAACCCTCGGCAGTGATGGACTATCTGGAGCTGTGCCGGCGCTTCGACCAGTGGATCATCGACGACCTGCCGGAACTGGGCACATGCTCGATTGCCGCGCAACAGCGCTTCATCAACCTGATTGACGTGCTCTACGACCAGGACAAGCACCTGACCCTGCTCGGTCGCCTGCCGCTGCGCGAAAGCCTCGGCGGCGACGCCATCGACCTGGCGCGCACACGCAGCCGGCTCGGGCAATTGCAGGAAGTCCACGACGCGCCGTGAGGTTGCGAGCGGCAGCGCTGCGCTGATCGCCCGCCTGCCGCTATCATGTCGGCCATTTGCGCCGCCGCGCGCCCTTCTTCCGTCACAGCGAGCCTGTCCATGCACACCCTTGCTCAATTGCGCTCCGGCGAGTTGTCCGGCATCACTCGCCTGGATCTGTCCTGCGGCCTGACCGAGTTTCCCGCGGAGATTTTCGCGCTGGCCGACACCCTGGAGATCCTCAACCTCAGTGGCAATGCCCTGAGCAGCCTGCCCGATGACCTGCACCGGCTGACCCGCCTGCGGGTGCTGTTCTGCTCCGACAACCGTTTCACCGAGCTGCCGCGATGCCTGGGGCAGTGCCAGGCGTTGAGCATGATCGGCTTCAAGTCCAATGGCATCACCCGCGTGCCCGGCGCGGCCCTGCCGCCGCTGCTGCGCTGGCTGATCCTCACCGACAACGCCATTGAAAGCCTGCCCACGGAACTCGGCGAACGGCCGCTGCTGCAGAAACTCATGCTGGCCGGCAATCGCCTGCAAGCGCTGCCGCCGTCGTTGCACAACTGCCATCGCCTGGAGCTGATTCGCATCGCCGCCAACCGCCTGAGCGCACTGCCGCAATGGCTGCTGAGCCTGCCGAGCCTGACCTGGCTGGCCTACGCCGGCAATCCGCTGGAAACCGAGGCCGACGCCGCTGCACTGGAGGCCACGCCTTTCATCGACTGGGCGTCATTGCAGCTGGAGCAGCGGCTGGGCGAAGGCGCCTCCGGAGTGATTTCGCGGGCGCAATGGCACCGCGCCGGTCAACCGGCGGTGGCTGTGGCGGTCAAGCTGTACAAGGGCGAAATGACCAGCGATGGCTCGCCGCTGCATGAAATGAATGCCTGTATCACCGCCGGACTGCATCCGAACCTGATCCGCGTCGAAGGCCGGATCGGCAATCATCCGCACGGCCAGCAAGGGCTGGTGATGCAACTGATCGACCCGAGCTATCGCAATCTGGCCGCGCTGCCGAGCCTGGCGTCATGCTCGCGGGATGTGTACGCCGAGGATTGCCGCTTCAGTGCCGACGTCGCGTTGCGCATCGCCCGCGGCATTGCCTCGGTGGCCGAACACCTGCATCAGCACGGCATCACCCATGGCGATCTGTACGGCCACAACATTCTCTTGAACGATCAGGGCGAGTGCCTGCTGGGTGACTTCGGTGCGGCGTCGTTCCATGCCACCACGGACAACACGGAAACCCGCGCACTGCAACGCATCGAAGTGCGGGCGTTCGGGATTTTGCTGGGGGAATTGCTGGAGCGCATCGACGCGGGGCTGAGCGATCAGCAGCGCGAGGCCCTGGAGCAGCTGCAACAGCGTTGCTGCCAGGCGCAGGTGCTGGCGCGGCCGAGCTTCGGTGAGGTGTTGCAACAGCTGCAGGAGCTGTAGCGGCGGCGCGCTCGGTGGCAAGGACGCCTGCGCCCTCGCCACCGATCAGTTCAGCGGCAGATCAGCCGGCCAGACCGACGAACATGTCCTGCACGTCGTCATGGTTGTCGAGGCCTTCGAGGAACGCTTCGACTTCCGCCATCTGCTCGGCGCTCAGGCCGCTGACCGGGTTCTTCGGCTGGTAGCCGAGCTTGGCCGACAGCACGGTGAAGCCTTGCTCGGGCAGGGCTTTCTGCACGGCGTCGAGGTCGGTCGGATCGGTCAGGAACAGGGTCGCACCCTCTTCACCCGCTTCGAAATCCTGGGCACCGGCTTCGATCGCGGCCATTTCCGGATCGGCGTCCGGGGTGTCCGGCGACGCTTCGATCATGCCGACGTGGTTGAAGTCCCAGGCCACCGAACCGGAGGCGCCCAGTTGACCCTTGCGGAAGGCCACGCGGATTTCCGCGACGGTGCGGTTGATGTTGTCGGTGACGCACTCGACGATCAGCGGAACCTGGTGCGGGGCGAAACCTTCGTAGGTCACGCGGTGGTACTGCACGGTCTCACCGAGCAGGCCGGCGCCTTTCTTGATGGCGCGATCCAGGGTTTCCTTGGGCATCGAGGCTTTCTTGGCCTGTTCGACCACCAGACGCAGGTGTGCGTTGGTGGCGGTATCGGCACCGTTGCGTGCAGCAATGGTGATTTCCTTCACCAGTTTGCCGAAGATCTTCCCCTTGGCGTTGGCTGCCGCTTCTTTGTGTTTAACCTTCCACTGTGCGCCCATTACTCACTCTCTTGATCTGTGGCGCCGAGACATCTATTGGCCGACGCATGGGCGCCAAGTTTATACGGCCTAAACCCGGCAATCGACCAAAAAATCCGTCGCCGAATCGACATATTCACCAAAGCTTGTAGGGTGATTCTGAAAAGTCGCTTTGACATGACCATTGCCCAGCGCGTTTTCGTACCCTCTGTCGCCCGTATTGCCTGACAGAGCCTGTTCGATGCTCAACGACAAGGAAAGTCCGTTTACCCTGACCCTGACCGCGGGCGGTTTATGCCTGCCGGTCCTGCGTTTCAGCGGCCAGGAGGCGCTCAATCAGCCGTTCCGTTTCGACATTGAAGTGCTGGGTCTCGCGCCCGCCCTGGCACCGACGACGTTGCTGCATCAGAGCGCCTGTTTGCGCCTGGATGACGAACACGTGATTCACGGCATCATCCACAGCGCCAGTTGCGAGCACCGCGCCAGCCATCGCCTGAGTTATCGCCTGCTACTGGTGCCGGCGCTGCAGGTCCTCGACGCTGCTCCGCGGCGCCGGGTGCTGGTGCACCGCAGCGTGGCGCAGATCCTCGAGCAACTGCTGGACGAACATCACCTGCCGGCCGACAGCTATCAGCTCAACCTCAGCCCCGGCCATTACCCGCCGCGCGATTTCTGCATCCAGTACGAGGAAAGCGACCTGGCGTTGTTGCAGCGCCTGTGCGAGGAAGAAGGCATCCACTACCACTTCGAGCATCGCAGCGACGGCCATGTCGTGGTGTTCGCCGATGACAATATGCGCCTGCCGCAAGAGCCGCGGTTGCTGGCCTTCGACCCCCTGCAGGAAGGCCACGCCCCCGCTGTCAGTAGCCTGTTCCAGCGCCATGACGCCGCTTTGCCACTGACGCTGCCGGGCATTCGCAATCGCGGCCAGCCGGCCGCCGATCCATTGGCGGCCAATCACCCCCTGGCCCACCCTGCCGATACCGCGCGGCGGCTGTCCTGCGCACAGCGCCACGCCGAACGCCGCAGTCGCCGCCAGTTGGAGCGGCAGCGCTGCCAGTACCGTTTTGTCCAGGGCCGCAGCGACTGTCCGGGACTGCGCTGCGCGAGCTTGCTGCATGTAACGGAGCACCCGGTAGCGTCTTTCAACGAGCCATGGCTGATTACCGAGTTGCGCCACCAGGGCCAGCAATCGTCGATCCTCGAGCCAACGCCGGTCAGCCATCGGTATCACAACGAGTTCACCGCCCTGCCCTGGTCGACCGAGTTTCGCCCGGCGCTGCAACAGCCGCGGCCGAACATCCCCGGCTATCACCTGGCGCGCGTGCTCGGCCCACCCGGACAACCGGCGCAGCTCGACGATCAGGGCCGTATCGCCGTGCAGTTGTGGCCGCAGCTGACGGCGGGCGACGACGCCCCTGTGTACCTGCCGATTGCCGCCACCAGCGCCGACGGGCGCCTCAGCCCATCGGCGCTGCCGCGCGCCGGCAGTGACGTGTGGGTGAGTTTTCTCGACAGCGACCCGGACCGTCCCATCGTATGCCTGGGCACCGGCCACGATCCGGCGCCGCGCAGCAACCACGCAACGCCGGACAACAGCCTGTTGCTCGACTGGTTGCGCAGCCCCGGCCGACGCTGAGCGCGCTCAGGCTTTGTCGGCCTTGCCCGCCGCCGCCGCGAATTTGGCCAGGCGCACGTCCAGTGGCCGAGGCCGGCGCCCGTGGTCTTCGGCGCGTTCCTTGCGGCGAATGGCATTGCGCACCAGCAACGAGCCGAGATAGCGCATCGGCTCGGGCGGGAAATACCCCAGCGGGCCGTTGACCAGGGGTGAACGGGTCCACGGGTTGTCGAGCCCCTGCACCAGTGACGCCAGAATCTGTCCGCCCATGTGACACGGGCCGACGCCGCTGCCGGAGTAGCCGAAGCCGTAGAACACGTTGCCGCTGGCACTCATCTGGCCGAAAAACGGCAGGCCGGTGACCGAACGATCCGACGGGCCGTTCCACGTTGCGTCGACCTTGACGTCGGCGAACGCCGGAAAGAAATCCGCCAGGCTGCGCTTGAGCAACCCGGCATACGGTGACGGCTGATCGAACACTGGCAGCATGCGCCCACCGTAGGCGAAGGTGTTGCCGCCCTTGCCGAGCATGATCCGGCCGTCCGCGGTGTTGTGGTAGTAGTGCACGAAGATCCGAGAATCGAGCACGGTCACACCACTGGTCAGACCGATGGCCTGCAACAGATCGGGGCGCGGCTCGGTGATCAGCATGTCGCTGGAAACGATCGCCACGCTGCGTTCGAACTGCGGGAACGCCCGGGCCATCCAGGCGTTCATCGCCAGCACCACGCGGTCGGCGACCACACAGCCCGCAGCGGTGTGAATGCGCGCCGGGCGGCCTTCCTCAAGGCCGGTCATCGCCGTGTTTTCATGGATGGTCACCCCCAGTTGCAGCGCCACCCGACGCAAACCGCGCACCAGTTTGCCCGGTTGCACGCTGGCGGCGGCCGGGGAAAACCAGCCTTCCAGGTGCCTGGTGGAACCGGCCATGCGCTGCACGTCGGCGAGCGGCCGTTGCGTGAACGAGTTGATGCCGTGCCGCTCCAGCGCGGCGATCACCGCGTCGGTCGAGCCGACCTGGGCGCGGTTGGTCGCGGTGTACAAGGTGCCGTCGAGGCGGTAGTCGGCGTCCACGCCGTACTGTTCGCAGAACGCGCCGATGGCGTGGATGCTGCGTTCCGATTCCTTGACCAGGCGCACCGCCTCCGCCACGCCGAACAAACGTTCCAGAGTGAAATACTTGGCCGACCACGACAGCGCGCAACCGCCGTTGCGGCCACTGGCGCCGGCACCGCAGATGTCGGCCTCGACCAGGCGCACATCGAGTTGCGGGTTCTGCTGCTTGAGCATGATCGCCGTCCACAGCCCGGTGTAGCCACCGCCGACGATACACACGTCGGCGCGTACTTCGCCGTGCAGCGTCGGACAGGGTTCGCACGCGTCGGCCAGCAAGGCCTGCTCGAGCCAGAAAGGTCTCATGGGATTCTCCCGTCAGTTGCCCACGACACAGCCTGCCGCGAACGCCGCAGCAGGCCGCGAGGCAAGGTTGTTCAGTTACGCAGGGGTTTGATCGTCAGGGCGTGATTGGGCACTGCGGCACGGAGCTCCATGACCCCGACCGGGCGACTGTTCCAGTGGGGAATCAGCACCAGCGCCGAGAACATTGCGCACCCGGCGAAGACGATGAACACCGTCACCGAGTCGAAATAGCCCGGCAGCAGACCACCGAGCACCGCACCGACCGAACCGCAGCCGTTGACGAAGCCGGCCGCAGTGGCGCCGGCCTTGGCCTTGCCGAAGTCGATCGCCGCCGCGCCGCTGATCATCGAATCCGGGCCGTACAGGGTCAGGCCCATGACAAACAGCAGCGCCACCACCAGCGCCACACTGCCGGTATGCAAGGCACCCATGAACAGCGCCAGGGTCACGGTCAGCGCCAGCAGACTCAGCACGCAGGCAGGCATGCGGCGCGCGCCGAACAGTTTGTCCGAGGCCATGCCGATCATGATCGGCCCGAGCAGCCCGGCCAGTTCGAACGACGTGGGAATGATCGCCGCGCCCACCTTGCCGACGGTGGGCATCTGCTCGAAAACGATCACCGGGCCCCACAACAGAATCGCGTAGCGCGCCGGTTTCAACAGGAAGTAAGCCAGACCGAGCACCAGCACTGTGCGGTTGCGCAGGATTTCCTTCAACGGCTCCCACACGCTGAGCTGGCTGTTGGCTGCGGTTTCCTCGGCGCTCAGCTGCGGTTCCGCTTCCACCGCCGGCAGGCCGACGTCTTCCGGCTTGTTGCGCTGGAAGATAAAGAACAGCAACGCCACCACCGCGACCACCGCCGCGCTGGAAATGAATGCAGCGTGCCAGCTGCCGATCAGCGTATACGCCCACCAACCGGCAAATGGCGACGCCACCAGACCGCCGAATGCATAACAGGAACTCCACAAACCGAGCACCCGCCCACGCTGCTGGGCGGGGAAGAAGCTGCCGAGGTTCTTGCACAACCCCGACCAGCCGGTGGACTGCGCCAGGCCCTGGACCAGCATGCAGGTGGCGAAGATCGGCAGCGTGGCGAAACTGCCCATCACCAGCGCCGCCGCGGCGGAAATCAGCAGGCCGCCGAGCACCACCACCCGCGGGCCGAAGCGGTCGGCGAGCATGCCCCAGGTGAACTGGCCGATGGCATACGCCGCCAGGTAGATCGCATCGAGGTTGGCCATGGCCATTTTGTCGAGCATGAAGGTCGGGTCTTCGGCGATGCCCAGTTTGGCCACCGAAAAAGCTTTGCGGGTGAAATAGAACGCGGCGTAAGCGAGCCAGGTGACAGCGAAGATCTGCACGCGCCAACGCGCGATGGTGCCGATGTGCTTGTTCATTGTGGTTCTGACCTCAGGGTGTGAGTGTGCCGGCAGAATCGGTAAGTAAACGCCTGTGTTTTTTATTGTTGAGCACTGCGATATCACCCCGTCCCTACGGCGATACCGGTCAGATGAGTCCTGCTGTTGCACGCACAGGCTCATCGCCAGTGTGGAGCCCCGAACGGGCGCTCAGCGCTGGCGTGAGCCGATCAAAGCAATTACTGTTTAATAAATAAAATCGATTTATCGTATTTCACACATAAGCCCAGCTTGTTACTGGAGTCAGCATGTCGGTCTCCCACTCCCAGCTCAAAGCCTTCCACGCGGTGGCCGTGCATGGAAGCTTCACCAAAGCCGCCGAGCGTCTTTATCTGACGCAACCGGCGATTTCCGACCAGGTGCGCAAACTCGAGGAGCGTTTTGGCGTGTTGCTGTTTCATCGCAACAAGCGTTCGGTACGCCTGACGGATCTCGGCGAGCGCCTGCTGGCGATCACTCAGCGCCTGTTCGTGATCGAAGCCGAGGCCCAGGAGTTGTTGCAGGAATCCCAGGCCTTGCAGACCGGCAGCCTGATCCTGGCGGTGGACGCGCCGGTACACGTGCTGCCGCAGATCGCGCGTTTCTGCGAGCGCTACCCGGGGATCAGCGTGAAGATCGAAACCGGCAACACCGATGAATCGCTGTTTCGCCTGTTCAACTACCAGGCCGATCTGGCGCTGCTCGGCCGCGATGTCAGTGATGAACGTCTGTTGTGCGTGCCGCTGCGCAACGATCCGATGGTGGCGTTCGTTTCGCGCCATCACCCGTGGGCCGAACGCGCGTCGATCTGCCTGGCCGACCTCGACGACACGCCGCTGGTGCTGCGCGAGCATGGTTCGGTGACCCGCCAGACCCTCGAGGAAGAAATGGACCGCGCCGGTCTGCGCATCCGCCCGGCGATCCAGGTCGAAGGCCGCGAAGCGGCGCGCGAGGCGGTGGTGGTGGGGATCGGCGTGGGGGTGGTGTCGGCGGCGGAATTCGGCGCGGACTCGCGGGTCTGCGCGTTGCCGATTACCGATTGCACCCGGCGCTTGACCGAGACATTGGTGTGTCTGCGTGAACAGAGTTCGCGGCGGGTGGTGGCGACGTTCCTCGAGATGGTGCGCGAAAGCCTCCTGTAGGCAGGCCTGCCCCCTTCGCGAGCAGGCTCGCTCCCACAGTTGAAAGACATTCCAATCTGAGAGCCAACCTGCACCCACAGTTGAAAGGCATTCCAATCTAGGAGCCAACCTGCACCCACAGTTGAAAGGGCATTCCAATCTAGGACTCAGCCTGCACCCACAGTTGAAAGGCATTCCAATCTAGGAGCCAACCTGCACCCACAGTTGAAAGGGTATTCCAATCTAGGACCCAGCCTGCACCCACAGTTGAAAGGCATTCTAATCGGGTACCCAGCCTGTCCCCCAAAGTTGAAGGCATGCCGATCTGGGACCCACCCTGCTCCCACAGCAGAGAGGCATTCCATGTGGGAGCGAGCCTGCTCGCGAATAGCCTTGACTCGCAGTATCAGGCCGGCGCGAGACCGAAAAACGCCTGAATCAATCGCAACTCCCGCCGCCGCTCCACGCAGCCGATCATGTGCCGGTTCACCAGCCCGTCTCCGGCAATGGGAATCGCGACGACACGGGGGTCATGGCTGACCTCCACCGACGACACCACCCCCACCCCCAACTCAGCCGCCACCGCCTCCGTCACCGCCTCGCGGCTGTCCAGTTCGAGCAATACCCGTGGACTCACCGAGGCCTGCGCACAGGCCTGATCAAACGTGCGCCGGGTAATCGAACTCGGTTCGCGCAACACCATGATCACCTGATCCAGCTCCTTGAGCCTGACCTCACCGCTGCGCGTCGCCCACGGATGCCCGGCCGGCACCAACGCGCAGATCCGCGATTGACTCAACGCTTGCAGATGCAGGCCCTTGCGCGGCTCCACCTCGGTCAGCACCGCCACGTCCGCGTGCTCCGACAACAGCGCGGCGAGGGTTTCCTGAGCATTGCCCAGACGCAGATTCACCGTGATCCCCGGATACCGTGCGCGCAGGCTGGCGAGCATCGGCATGACCATGTGCGGGCCGTCCGCCGCGACTTCCAGGCGACCGGTGAGCAACTGCCGGTTGGCTTCCAGCAGCGCCTGCGCCTCCTCGGCCAGACCGAACATCGCGCGGGTGATGGCCGCCAGTTTGGTGCCCTCTTCGGTCAGCTCGACCCGACGCGCGGTGCGCCGCAGCAAGGTGATCTGGTAGTGCTCTTCCAGCGCCTTGATGTGACCGGTGACCGCCGGCTGACTGATGAACAGCCGCGCCGCCGCGCGGGTGAAGCTGCCCTCGCGGGCCACGGCATCGAATGCGCGGAGCTGAAACAGGTTCATGAATAACCCTCACTGATGGCTGGCATAACAACAAACAATTTGATTGATGGCTCGGCGAATTGCAACTTAAGCCCCGTAGCTTCATCCCACAGCGCTTTCGCGAGGACACCCGAATGAGTACTGCCGCACCCATCCTGCTCACTCCCGGCCCGTTGACCACATCGGCCCGTACCCGCCAGGCCATGCTGGTCGACTGGGGCTCGTGGGATGACCGCTTCAACCAACTGACCGCCAGCCTCTGCGAGCAACTGTTGGCGATCCTCAACGGCGCCGCGACCCACCACTGCGTGCCTCTGCAAGGCAGCGGCACCTTTGCCGTCGAAGCCGCCATCGGCACCCTGGTGCCGCGCGACGGCAAAGTACTGGTGCTGATCAACGGCGCCTACGGCAAGCGCCTGGCGAAGATCTGCGAAGTGCTCGGCCGCGCGTTCAGCACCTTTGAAACCGCCGAAGATGAGCCGACCACGGCGGCCGATGTCGATCGGCTGCTGCGTGCCGACGGCGATATCACTCACGTCGCGCTGATCCACTGTGAAACCAGCACCGGCATTCTCAACCCGCTGGCGGACATCGCCGCCGTGGTCGAGCAACATGGCAAACGCCTGATTATCGATGCCATGAGTTCCTTCGGCGCACTGCCGGTGGATGCCCGGCAAGTGCCGTTCGATGCACTGATCGCCGCCTCCGGCAAATGCCTGGAAGGCGTGCCGGGGATGGGGTTCGTCTTCGCCCGCAAGCAATCCCTGGCCGCTGCCGCCGGCAACTCGCATTCGCTGGCCATGGACCTCTACGACCAATTCACCTACATGCAAAAGACCGGTCAGTGGCGCTTCACGCCGCCCACCCACGTAGTCGCCGCGCTGCACGAAGCCTTGCTGCAATACAACGAAGAAGGCGGCCTGCCTGCCCGCCATGCGCGCTACGCGGCCAACTGCCAGGCGCTGATGGAAGAGATGGCGAAGCTGGGGCTGCGCAGTTTCCTGCCCGCAGCGATCCAGGCACCGATCATCGCCACCTTCCATGCGCCGCAAGATCCGCGCTACCAGTTCAAGGACTTCTACGAGCGGGTCAAGGCCAAGGGCTACATCCTCTACCCCGGCAAGTTGACCCAGGTCGAAACCTTCCGGGTCGGCTGCATCGGCCACGTCACCCCGGCGCAGATGCGCGAAGCCGTTGCGGCGGTGGGTGAAGTGCTGCGCGAGATGGAAGTGTCAGCGATCTGAACAACACCACCAATCTGCTGTGGGCGCGGGCTTGCTCGCGAAGGCGGAGTGTCAGCCGCCATCAATGTTGAATGTGCCAGCGCATTCGCGAGCAAGCCCGCTCCCACATTTGAGCTGTATTACCAACTCAGGATTTTGATTGCCATGAACTACACCAACCCAAGCAAGCTGCAAGCCGCCATCCTCGACTGGGCCGGCACCGTGGTCGATTTCGGTTCCTTCGCGCCAACGCAGATTTTTGTCGAAGCCTTCGCCGAATTCGACGTCCAGGTGTCCATCGACGAAGCCCGCGGCCCGATGGGCATGGGCAAGTGGGACCACATCCGCACCCTGTGCGACCAGCCGCAGGTTGCCGAGCGTTATCGCAAGGCGTTCGGCCGTTATCCGACCGACGACGATGTCACGGCCATCTACAACCGCTTCATGCCGCTGCAGATCGAGAAGATCGCCGAACACTCGGCGCTGATTCCCGGCGCACTGGAAACCATCGCCGGCCTGCGCCAGCAGGGGATCAAGATCGGTTCGTGCTCCGGCTATCCGAAGCAGGTGATGGACAAGGTCGTGGCACTGGCCGCCACCAACGGCTACGTTGCCGACCATGTGGTTGCCACCGACGAAGTGCCCAACG
Organism: Pseudomonas sp. efr-133-TYG-5; assembly: GCF_030209175.1. Classification (GTDB taxonomy): domain Bacteria; phylum Pseudomonadota; class Gammaproteobacteria; order Pseudomonadales; family Pseudomonadaceae; genus Aquipseudomonas. Next base: position 1,244,655 of record NZ_JARVSM010000001.1, read on the forward strand.
GTCGCCCATGGCCGGCCCAGGCCCTGGCCAACGTGATTGCCCTGGGCATCGACGATGTCGCCGCCTGCGTGAAGATCGACGACACCGTGCCGGGCATCCTCGAAGGCCGTCGCGCCGGGATGTGGACCGTGGCGCTGATCTGCTCCGGCAACGCCCTGGGCCTGGACTACGAGGGCTTCCGTGCGCTGAGCAGCGACACCCTGGCCGCCGAGCGCACGCGTATCCACGCGCTGTTTGCAGGCTCGCGGCCGCATTACATGATCGACACCATCAGCGATCTGCCGGACGTTATCGCCGACATCAACAAGCGCCTGGCCAACGGCGAGATGCCGCAAAGCGCCTGATCGCTGTCTGCGCCGCAAACAGAAAACGCCAGTGTCCGGCCGACACTGGCGTTTTTTTATGGCAAAGCCCTGATCCAGCCCTTTCACAGGCCGAGCAGCGTCGGGCAAATCCGCCAAAGCGGATTACAGTTAAAGCATGCGGTCAGCGCGCAATGGCGCGCGTCAGCCCGGACCTGTGAGGAAACACCGTATGCCGTGGACAAGCTCGCAATCGCGCTACAGCACCGTATCGATCCTGCTGCACTGGCTGATGCTGGTGCTGTTGGTGCTGGTCTACGCCAGCATGGAGTTGCGCGGCGTCTTTCCCAAGGGCAGCGGTGGCCGCACGCTGATCCGTGAAGTGCACTACATGCTCGGCCTGACCGTGTTCGTGCTGGTGTGGTTTCGCCTGCTCGCCCGCAGCCTGGGGCCGGCGCCACAGATCTTCCCGGCGTCGCCGCACTGGCAGACCGTGCTCGCGCGGCTGATGCACTGGGCGCTGTACCTGTTCATGATCGCCATGCCGATTCTCGGCTGGCTGATTACCAGCGCCGAGGGCCATCAGGTGATGTTCTACGGCTTCGATCTGCCGCTGCTGGTGAACGAGGACAAGGCGTTCGCCAAACAGATCGAGCACTGGCATGTGCTGATCGGCACCCTCGGTTACTGGCTCATCGGACTGCATGCGCTGGCGGGGATTTATCACCACTACGTGGTCGGCGATAACACGTTGCTGCGGATGATGCCCAAGCGCGGCTGATGCTCGCGCGGCTCATTCGCCGCTCTGGGGTAAACCGCGACGCCCCTGCAAGCCACCGGTGTGGACGAAGACCAGCCGCGTGCCAGGGGCGAACCGTCCCGCCTCGACCTCCCGGCGCAGTGCCAGCAGCGCTTTGCCGGTGTACAGCGGCTCCAATGGCACGCCGCTGACCTGCTCGCTCTGCGCGATGAACGCGAGCAACGCCGCGTCGACCTTGGCGAATCCTCCACGGCTGGCGTCGATCAGCTGGTAACGCGGATTGGCCTGCCCGGCTTCACGGACAATCGCCTCGACCTGCGGCGCTACGCCATGATCCTCCGGCACGGCCAGGGCGCCGTACACCCGCCGCTCGCCGGCCTCGGCAAGAACCAGCCCGGCGAGGGTCGTGCCCGTGCCACAGGCCAGCCACCAGCCGTGAAAATCATCCCAGCCGAGGCGCGGCAGTTGTTGCTCAACCTGTGTCTTGAGCACCGTGCAGCCCTGCGCGCCCAGCCAGCCGCCACCGCCCTCGGGCACTGCCTGCAGCGTCGGGTACAGCGCCTGCCACGGTTGCCAGAAATCCGCTTGGTGACGGGCGCGATAACCGGCGTAGCCCAGCCAGTGCAACTGCATGCCGAACGCCTGCAGATCCGCCACGGTCGGGGTGACCTGCGGATGGCCGCGCAGCAGCCCGACCGTGGCGAAGCCCAGACGCTTGCCCGCCGCCGCCAGTGCATGCAGGTGATTGGAGTGCGCACCGCCCAGGCTGATGATGCCGGCGGCACCCGCGCGGTCGGCGGCCTTGAGGTGTTCGACGAGTTTGAACCACTTGTTGCCGCTGATCAGCGGGTCGATGCGGTCCAGGCGCAGGATCGCCACGTCGATGCCGGCGTGAGTGAGCCAGCCGAGTTGCAGTCGTTCGAGGGGGGCTTGGGGGAGCCAGTCGGAAGGAACAAGCATGGGCGCCGCAGCAGCAGAAAAAAGCCATTCTAACAGCAGCCCAACATCCTGCAGGCGCAGCCTTTGGCAGCGCCTGCAGGGTTGTACTCAGAGTTCGGCGGCCAGGCGCGAACCCTGATTGATTGCACGCTTGGCATCCAGTTCGGCCGCCACGTCGGCACCACCGATCAGATGAACGTTCTGCCCCGCGGCCACCAGGCCATCGTGCAGTTCGCGCAGAGGATCCTGGCCGGCGCAGATGACAATGTTGTCCACCGCCAGCACTTGCGGCTCGCCGGTTTCGCCGATACGGATATGCAGCCCCTGATCGTCGATCTGCAGGTATTCGACGCTATTGAGCATCTGCACCTGCTTGTTCTTCAGGCCGGTACGGTGAATCCAGCCGGTGGTCTTGCCGAGGCCGTCGCCGACCTTGGTTTTCTTGCGTTGCAGGAGGAACACTTCGCGGGCCGGCGCATGCGGCTCGGCCTTGATCCCGGCCACGCCACCGCGCGCTTCGAGGTGGCTATCGATGCCCCACTCTTTCCAGAACGCGGCGCGATCCTGGCTGGTGGCCACGCCCTGATGAACGAGGAATTCCGAGACATCGAAACCGATACCGCCGGCGCCGATCACGGCCACGCGCTTGCCGACCGGTTTGCGCTCGAGGATCACGTCGAGATAGCTCAGCACCTTGGGGTTGTCCACGCCGGCAATGGCCGGGACACGCGGGGCGATGCCGGTGGCGAGGATGATTTCGTCATAGCCGCCCTCCAGCAGCTGCGCCACGTCGACGCGGGTGTTCAGGCACACCTCGACATGCGTGGTCTGCAACTTGCGTTTGAAGTAGCGCAGCGTCTCGTAGAACTCTTCCTTGCCCGGCACGCGTTTGGCGATGTTGAACTGGCCGCCGATTTCACTGGCCGAATCGAACAGCGTCACCTGATGCCCGCGCTCGGCGGCCACGGTAGCGGCGGACAGACCCGCCGGGCCGGCACCGACCACGGCGATCTTCTTGATCTGCTTGACCGGCAGGTAGTTGAGTTCGGTTTCGTGGCAGGCGCGCGGGTTGACCAGGCAACTGGTGAGTTTGCCGCCGAACGTATGGTCGAGGCAGGCCTGGTTGCAGCCGATGCAGGTGTTGATTTCGTCGGCGCGGCCTTCGGCAGCCTTGTTGACGAAGTCCGGGTCGGCGAGGAACGGGCGCGCCATCGACACCATGTCGGCGTCGCCTTCGGCAAGGATCTGCTCGGCGATTTCCGGGGTATTGATGCGGTTGGTGGTGATCAACGGGATCGACACCGAGCCACGCAGCTTGGCCGTGACCTTGCTGAACGCGGCGCGCGGCACTTTGGTGGCGATGGTCGGAATCCGCGCTTCGTGCCAGCCGATGCCGGTGTTGATGATCGTTGCGCCGGCCTGCTCGATGGCCTTGGCCAGCAGGACAATCTCTTCCCAGGTGCTGCCACCCTCGACCAGGTCGAGCATGGACAGGCGGAAAATGATGATGAAGTTCGGGCCGACCGCTTCGCGCACGCGGCGGACGATTTCCACCGGCAGGCGCATGCGGTTTTCGTAGCTGCCGCCCCAGCGGTCGGTACGGTGGTTGGTGTGGGCGGCGAGGAACTGGTTGATGAAGTAGCCTTCCGAGCCCATGATTTCCACGCCGTCGTACTCGGCGCTCTGTGCCAGCAGCGAACAGGTGACGAAATCGCTGATCTGCTTCTCGATGCCTTCCTCGTCCAGCTCCTTGGGCTTGAACGGGTTGATCGGTGCCTGGATCGCACTCGGCGCGACCTGTTTCGGGCTGTAGGCGTAACGCCCGGCGTGGAGGATCTGCATGCAGATCTTGCCGCCCGCATCATGCACCGCACGGGTGACGATGCGGTGCTTGAGCGCTTCCTCTTCGGTGGTCAGCTTGGCCGCGCCGGAATACACCCCGCCCTCGTCGTTCGGGCCGATGCCGCCGGTGACCATCAGGCCGACGCCGCCCCGGGCACGCTCGGCAAAATAAGCCGCCATGCGCTCGAAACCGCCCGGCTTCTCTTCCAGGCCGGTGTGCATCGACCCCATCAGGGTGCGGTTGCGCAACGTGGTGAATCCCAGGTCCAGCGGGGCCAGCAGGTGCGGGTAATGAGCGGCGGTCATCGGTAACTCCACAACGAGCGATCACGGAAAAAGTGCGGGAGCTCTGCGTCCCCCGTCAGTCATGTTCGACAGACTAAGAGTCGCGTCGCTGTCACTCAATGACCGTAACTGACAACTTATTGATCCAAATGAGCAGCGCCCCTTGGCAAGCGCAGGCATGGGCCCTACCCTAGTCGCCACACCCTGTACCCGGTTGTTGTTGGTTTTCATGCGCAGACTTTTGTACCTGACTTTTTCCATGGCCCTTGTGGCCGCCGTTGCTGCCTACGCCATGTGGGCGGCCGACCGCCCGGTGGGGCATTACTTGTCGGACCTGCGCATCAGGCTGGCGGTCGACCAGGGCACGCCCGCCGACCATGGCAACCTGCTGGGCATCCAGCCGGAACTGTTCCCCACCGATTACCAGAGCCCGGCACGCCTGCATCGCAAGCTCGCGGCCTATCTGCAACAGGCTCAGGATCAGGGCCTGCTGAACGAAAAAACCGTGGTGGTGCTGCCCGAGCACATTGGCACCTGGCTGATGATCAGCGGCGAGAAAGACGAGCTGTACCAGGCGCCCACCCTCGCCGAAGCGATGAACTGGCTGGCGGCGAGCAACCCGTTGCGCTTCGCCCGCGCGTGGCTCAGCGCCAGCGGCAGCAACCGCCTCGACGACGCCCACCTGCGCATGAAATCCCGCGACATGGCCAAGGATTACCAGGCGCTGTTCGGCGGCCTGGCCAAAGAGTTTCACGTCACCCTGGTGGCCGGCTCCATCGTCCTCCCGGAGCCGCGCGTGATCGACGGCCGGCTCAAGGTCGGCAGCGGCCCGTTGTTCAACAGCAGCGTGGTGTTCGGCAGCGACGGCCTGCCACTCGGCCAGCCACAGCGGCAGATGCATCCGATCTTCGACCAGCGCGAAGTGCTGCAAGCCAACGACGCGCACCTGGTCACTGTGGTCGACACTCCGGCCGGGCGCCTTGGTGTACTGATCGGCAGCGACAGCTGGTACCCCGACAACTACCGCAAACTCGACGAGCAAGGCGCACAACTGATCGCGGTGCCGGCATTCGTCATCGGCCACGGCGTCTGGGATCAGCCGTGGCGCGGCTACAAGGGTCTGAGCACACCGAGTTCGGTCAGCCTCAAGCCCGGTGAAGTCAGCGAAGGCCAGGCCTGGCATCGCCTCACGCTGACCGCGCAACCACCCAGCAGCCGGGCAATTGCCGGCATGAGCGTGTTCCTGCGCGGGCAGTTCTGGGACAAACCGAGTTCCGGGCAAAGCTTCCTCAGCAGCAACGGCCAGCAGTTCGCCGATGGCGAAGCGCGCGGTGCACGCCTGCTCAATCTCTGGTTGTAAGCATGAAGCCGCTGCCGATGCGTCTCGGGGATCTGTCGGTGGGCTTCGTCCACAGCCTCGCCGATGCCGTGCGCAGCCATGCCATTGACCCCGTGCCGCTGCTCGAGCAGTACGGCCTCGACGCCGCCCGGCTCGCGGAAGCCGGGGCACGCCTGTCGATTCCGCGCTACATGCGCCTGGGCCACGCCGCGATTCAGCTGACCGGCGACGCGGCGCTGGGGCTGCGCATGGGCCAATTGAGTCGCCTGAGCCAGGCCGGCCTGGCCGGTGTCACGGCCGCCCAGGCCCCGACCGTACGCGAGGCTGCCCGTTGCCTGATCCGTTTCGAACCGCTTTATGGCTCGAACTATCGCGGCCAGTCGAGCTTCCATGAGGACGCCAACGGCGCCTGGCTGCGCTTCTACTCGATCAGCCCGTACAACGCCTATAACCGCTTTGTGGTGGATTCGATCATTGCCGGCTGGCTGCACCAGCTCGGCAGTGTCGGCGGTGCTGCGCTGCGTGCCGAGCGCATTGAAATCGAGTTCGATACCCCGGACTACCGCGACGCCTACGCCGTGCTCGGCGAGTCGCCGATCCAGTTCGGCGCCGAACAGAACCAGTTGCGCCTGAGCCTGGCCAGCCTCGCCCTGCGCAACCCGCAGCACTGCCCGAGCACCTGGCGGCACCTGCTGCAACTGTGTGAACGCGAACTGGAGCAGATGACCCGCACCCGCAGCCTACGTGAACGCATCACGCAATTGCTCGGGCCGTTGCTCAATGGTGGCCGGGAACCCGACCTGGAGGAAGTGGCGGCGCGCCTGAAGCTGCCGACCTGGACGCTGCGGCGCAAACTTGCCGAGGAAGGCACGCAGTTTCGCGCGATCCTCAACGACACGCGCCGTGACCTGGCGATGACCTACATTCGCGACACCGAACTGGCGTTCGGCGAGATCGCCTACCTGCTGGGTTTTGCCTCAGCCGAAGCTTTCCAGCGCGCCTTCAAGCGCTGGAACGGCCAGACCCCTGGCGAGTTCCGTCGCAGTCACCGCAAGACCGCCTGACGCCTTACAGCTCGGTGGCGTCTTCCGCCGGCTCCGGGGAGTCCAGCTCGTAGGCCTGATATTCGAGCAGCTCTTCTTGATAATCATCCATCGTGTAATCCCCCTGACTGCTCGCTAAAAATGGTCCTGAACAAAGGACCAGCGCCTCGAGCATAAAGTGCCCGCATGAAGGAAAAATGAAACCCGGCCTTCATGTTTGAAACGTAGCAGGCGCTCAGGAATTTATCACGGGATTTTTTGATGGCAGGGTCAGCTTTTCCAGCGTCGCCTCAGCGCCAGTGGACGGGAGCGAGCGCACTCGCTCCCCCGCGGGTCACTGCCCAGTGGCAGGCATGGCCGGAATCGGCTCGGACGGTGGCGGCAGATCGCTTGGATTGGTCGGCGGCGTGATGGTCTCGCTCGCCGGGGCGGGTTCAGCCGCAGGGGCCGGAGTGATCGGAGCCGCTTCGGCCGGCGGGGCGACGGGTTCGGCACTGACCGGCGCAACGTCGGCCGGCGCTGGCGAGGGTGTCGCCGCCGGTTCTGCTGCCGGTGCGGGCGTGGCCGCCGGGGCCGGCGCTGCAGCCGGTGCCAGGGCGGCCGGCGCGGCCTTGGCTTCAGGCACGCCCAGGTCGGTCTTGGGTTTTTCCGTAATGTGCGCGGCTTTCTTCGCTTCGGCCGGCAGGAACAGCTCGACCAGCGTGAAGAAGCGCTCGTAGAACTTCTGCGAAGACACCGTTTCGCTGGCCACCTTGACCATCGAATCGTCCGACGAGCCAATCGGCATCGACACCGAACCGAGCACGCCGACCCCGAGGCTGGCGGAGTTATTGGTCTTCTTCAGCGCATAGCGATCCTGCAAGGCATTGGCGAACACCGTGGCATGGTGGCCGGCGCTGCCGTCATCGGCGCAGACCACGTTGAAACTGATTTCCAGGTGGGTTTCGCCGGTCTGCTGAAAGCTCTTGTGGCCACTGACCAGTTTCGGGTCGCTGCTGGTGATGATGTAGCCCTGGCTGAGCAACGCGCGGCGGGCCGCTTCGCAACTGGCAGTGTCGGTGACCGGATAGTTGCGCGAGAACGTGCCGGAGTCGTCGAAGTTCTCATGCTCGTAGATCGGCTTGTCCTTGGAACAGCCGGCAGCGGCGGTCAGCAACAACGCCAACCCGATGAAACGCACGGGAATAGAATTCAACATTAAACATCCTGAGGGAAAACGGTCCGGGGCGTATTGTGCAACAGATCGCAGCCCGGCGGCGCACCGATTAGTGTCTTAAAACAGTTACAACTCTACCGAGCGTGGTCGACAGGAAAAAGTCGAGCCGCCAAATGATCGACGAACACGCGTAATTTGGCGGTCGCGTGGCGACTTGATGGCCACAGCACCCAGAACTGGCCGACATGCGCCAGGTGCGCGTCCAGCACTCGCTGCAGACGCCCTTGCGCAACCGCCTCGTGGGTCATGAAGTCCGGCAGGCAGGCGATGCCCATGCCGGCCAGCGCCGCGTGGCTCACCGCCTCGATGGAGGTGCTGACCAGGCGCGTCGGCAACGGCGGTTCGACCGCGCCCGGCTCGCGCACCAGCGGCCAGGGCTCCAGTTTGCCAGTGGCGTGGAACGTGTGGCGCAGGCAGGCGTGATCCGCCAGGTCGGCAGGCGTCGCCGGTACGCCGCGCTGGCGCAGATAGTCCGGGCTGGCGACCAGCACCATGTGAAATTCTCCCAACGGCCGCGCCATCAGGCGGGAGTCCCGCGGTTGGCCGGTGCGGATCACCGCGTCGAAGCCCTCTTCGACCACGTCGACCATGCGATCGGTGAGGTCCAGATCCAGCTCGATCTGGGGAAACAGCGCCATGAACTCGGTCATCACCGGCATGACCAGCCCGTGCACCTGCGGCAGGCTGACTCGCAGCTTGCCGTGCGGCGCCGATGTGGCGTCGCACAGCTCGAATTGAGCAGCCTCCAGTTCTGCGAGAATCTTGCGGCACCGCTCGAGAAACAACGCGCCTTCGCTGGTCAGGGTGATGCTGCGGGTCGTGCGGTGAAACAAGCGCACGCCGAGCCGCGCTTCCAAGCGGGCAATGCTTTTGCCCACCGCCGAAGACGACACCCCTTGCAGGCGCCCCGCCTCAGTGAAACTGCGGGTTTCCGCCACCTGCACGAACACCGCGATACTGCCCAGGCTATCCATACCCATTCTCCGATTGCCGACATCCAGGTCCGATATGTTCGGAACCATAACCTGTTTTTCCCTAATACACAGCGCCCTACCCTATGGCCTTCATCACCTTCGGCAAAACGGATGCTGACCCCATGAACGATGCACAACTGACCTCCCCGTCCCTCGACCACCCGGTCGAGGCGCGCGAACGCCTGCCCCTTGGCGCACTGCTCGCGCTCGCCACTGCCGGCTTCATCACGGTGCTGACCGAAGCCATGCCCGCTGGCCTGTTGCCACAAATGAGCAGCGGCCTGGGCGTCTCGCAGGCATTGGTCGGGCAACTGGTCACGGTGTACGCCCTCGGCTCGATGCTGGCGGCCATTCCGCTGACCATCGCCACCCGTGGCTGGCGTCGGCGACCGCTGCTGTTATCGGCGATCGGCGGCTTTGCCATCGCCAACAGCATTACAGCCCTGTCGGATCTGTACTGGCTGACGCTGCTTGCGCGACTGATTGCCGGCGTGTTTGCCGGACTGTTGTGGGCGTTGCTTGCGGGGTACGCGAGCCGCATGGTCGGCGAGCACCTGCAAGGACGTGCCATCACCGTGGCCATGCTCGGCGCACCCGTTGCGCTGTCGCTGGGAATTCCGGCGGGCACACTGTTGGGCACCGCGATCGGCTGGCGCCTGAGCTTCGCGATCATGACCGCACTGACGCTGCTGCTGGTGCTCTGGGTGCGCTGGCAAGTGCCGGACTTTGCCGGCGAGCGTGCCAGCAAGCGCCTGCCGCTGCGTCAGGTGTTTACCCTGCCGGGCGTGAGATCCGTGCTGTTCGTAACCCTGACCTACGTGGTCGCGCACAATCTGCTGTACACCTACATCGCGCCCTTCCTGCAACCCTCGGGGCTTGGCGACGACATCGACCGGGTGCTGCTGGTGTTCGGCCTGGCCTCGGTGCTGAGCCTGTGGATCGTCGGCAGCCTGATCGATCGCTGGCTGCGCGAGCTGGCATTGATCAGTGCCATGCTGTTCATGCTCGCGGCCATTGCCCTGGGGCTTTGGCGTGAGTGGCCGAGCGTGGTCTACCTCGCTACCGGCGTCTGGGGCCTGGCCTTCGGCGCGATGCCTTCGCTGTTGCAGACCGCTTCAGCGAAAACCGCAAGGGACGCCGCCGACACCGCGCAATCGATGCTGGTGACTCTGTGGAACGTCGGCATTGCCGGCGGTGGCCTGGCCGGCGGCCTGCTGCTGGGCAACGTCGGCGTCGAGACGTTTCCGTGGATCGTCGTGGCCATCCTGGTGCTGACGCTGTCGGCGACCTTCAACGCCCGCCGTCATGGCTTTCCCCGGGCAACCTGACGGGCAAAAAAAAGCCCCGGATGTTCATCCGGGGCTCTGGTCCTGCCACTCAGTCAGACATCAGTAACGCTTGATGTCCGCTTCGCTTTCAAGCTGCTTGCGGTAAGCCGCGAAGTCTTGCTGGCCGATACGCGAAGCAAGGAAGCGACGGTATTGCGCCTTCTCTTCATCGGTCGGCGCAGCAGCTTCATTGACACCGTTCAGGCGCAGGATCATCAGGCTGCCGTCAGCCAGCGTCACGCTGCTGAAGGTCGGCTTGTCCTTGGCCGCCGGTTTCGGCATGCGGAACAGCGCTTGCAGTACCGCTGGATCGACACCGTCCTGGGCACGGGTGGCCGCTTCGGTGACTTTCCAGTTCTGGCCGTCGATCGCGCCGTCGAGCGGGGTCTTGCCATCACGCAGGCTGGCAATCAGTTGCTCGGCCTTGGTCTTGGCGGCAGCGCTGGCGTGCTCCTTGGTCAACTGCGCGCGAATGGCCGTGGACACGGCTTCCAGCGGCAGTTGCGCAGGCTTGAGATGCTCCTTGGCGCGCAGCACGACAACGGTTTCCGGATCCAGCTCGATGGCGGTGCTGTTGGCACCCTCATCCAGGACTTCGGTGCTGAACGCGGCAGTCACCACGGCGCGGTTGGCCGCAATGCCTTCGCCACCTTCACGGCCGAACGGCTTGGAGGTGTGCACGGTCAGTTTCAGATCCTGCGCCGGCTGCGCCAGGTCGGAGGCCTCGAACGAAGCGTCTTCCAGTTGCTTGGTCGCCTCGACGAAACGCTGCTCGACCTGCTGGGTCTTCAGCTCGCGGGTCAGCTTGTCCTTGAGGCTGGCGAAGCTTGGCACTTCCGGTGCTTCGACACCCAGCAGCTTGATCAGATGGAAACCGAAATCGGTGCGAACCGGCGCGGAAACCTGATCCTTGGACAGCGCGTACAGGGCTTTTTCGAAAGCCGGGTCGTAAACGCCAGGACCGGCGTAACCGAGGTCACCGCCATTGTTGGCCGAACCAGGGTCCTGGGAGAACTCCTTGGCCAGTGCTTCAAACTTCTCGCCCTTGGCCAGGCGCGCCTGGACTTCCTCGATCTTCGCCTTGGCCTGGGCCTCGGTGGTCTTGTCGTTCACTTCGATCAGGATGTGCGCCGCGCGACGCTGTTCCGACAGGTTGGCAATCTCTTTCTGATAAGCCGCCTGCAGGTCTTCGTCCTTGACGGCAACCTGATCGAAGAACGAAGCCTTCTTCAGTTCCAGGTAATCGATGACCACTTGGTCGGGAGTCATAAACTCCTTGGCGTGCTCGTCGTAGTAAGCCTTGACTTCATCGTCGGTCAACTTCACCGCGGCCGGGTCAGCCTTGATGTTCAGGGAGGCGAAGTCGCGAGTCTGTTTTTCCAGACGGGCGAACGACTGCACCTGGGCATCAGTGACGAAACCGCTGCCGGCCACGCCCGCACGCAGTTGGCCGATCAGCATTTCCTGGGCCAGCATCTGGCGGAACTGCATACGGCTGTAGCCCAGTTGACGGATCACCTGGTCGAAGCGCTCGGAGCTGAACTTGCCATCCACCTGGAATTCAGGGGTTTGCAGAATCACCTGGTCGAGTGCGGCTTCGGAGAAGGCGAACTTGGATTTTTCTGCGCCTTGCAGCAGCAGTTTGCGATCGATCAGGCCTTTGAGGGCCGAGTCGCGCAGCATTTTTTCGTCGAGCAAGGAAGCGTCGAAGTCCTTGCCCAGCTGTTGCATCAGCTGGCGGCGTTGCATATCCACCGCCTGGCTCAGCTCGTTCTGGCTGATTTCTTCGCCATTGACCTTGGCCGCCTCGTTGGAGTGCGTCGTGGCCTTGAAAATGGCATCGAAACCGGTCAGGGCCATCAGTGCAACGATGACCCCGATAATGGTCTTGGCAATCCAGCCTTGTGAATTGTCCCTGATATTCTGCAGCATGCGTCCCCCAGAAACGGTTGAACTTCAATTTAGGCAACCGTGGAGCGTGGGTAGAATCCGGATAGAAGAAAGGCGCATCCGAGGATGCGCCTTCTCGTAACTGGCGGAGCGGACAGGGCTCGAACCCTCGATCCCGGTTTAGCAGGCGACTGTTTCAGCCCCCTGCTCTACCGCTCCGCTGCCAAGTCAGGCATGACCCCGACCCGGATGGGTAAAAACCTGAATCAAACTTAGTTGACAGCTTCTTTCAGGGCTTTACCGGCTTTGAAACCTGGCTTTTTAGCAGCTGGAATTTCCAGAGTTTTGCCGGTCTGTGGGTTACGACCGGTGCGAGCCGGACGATCAGTCACGGAGAAAGTACCGAAACCGACCAGTACAACGGAGTCGCCGGCCTTCAGAGCGCCAGTGACGGACTCGATGACAGCGTCCAACGCACGGCCAGCAACAGCTTTCGGCAAATCAGTGGAGTCAGCGATAGCATCAATCAGTTCCGACTTGTTCACTCTAAGTCCCCTTATATCTATTTGAGTATGATTCTAAGTTTTTTGGTGAAAGCAAAAACCAGTGCTGAATGGCCTACAGACACTTAAGAGCCGCTTTATAACAAGGGCTCTAAAAAGCTGTCAAGGAAGCCCCCCAGGCAAATGCGTACTAATGCGTGCTAATTCTTTCCTTAGAGTCAGACTCACGTTTTTCGTCCTTGGCAACTATCTCGGGAGCCACATCCGGCAAGGGCTCCGGCGCGTATTGCAGCGCAATTTGCAGGACCTCGTCAATCCATTTAACCGGTTTGATCTGCAGATCCTGCTTAATATTGTCAGGAATCTCCTTCAGATCACGCACGTTCTCTTCCGGAATAATCACGATCTTGATTCCGCCGCGATGAGCCGCGAGCAGTTTTTCCTTCAGACCACCAATTGCCAATACCTGACCACGCAATGTGATCTCGCCAGTCATGGCAACATCGGCACGTACCGGAATGCCGGTCAATGCCGACACCAGGGCGGTGCACATGCCCACACCGGCGCTCGGGCCATCCTTCGGCGTCGCGCCTTCCGGCATGTGAATGTGGGTATCGCGCTTCTCGTGGAAGTCCAGCGGAATACCCAGGCTCTTGGCGCGACTGCGCACCACGGTCAACGCCGCAGTGATCGATTCGACCATTACATCGCCCAGCGAGCCGGTCTTGATCAACTGCCCTTTGCCCGGTACCACGGCGGCTTCGATGGTCAGCAACTCGCCGCCAACCTGAGTCCAGGCCAGGCCGGTCACCTGACCGATCTGATCCTGCTGCTCGGCCAGGCCGTAGCGGAACTTACGCACACCCAGGAAGTGCTCGAGCAGGTCGGCTGTCACTTTCACCGAGAAGCGTTTCTCCAGGGCATGCTCCTTGACCGCCTTGCGGCAGACCTTGGCAATCTGCCGCTCGAGGCCACGTACACCGGCTTCGCGGGTGTAGTAACGGATGATGTCGCGGATCGCTTCCTCGTCGAATTCCAGTTCGCCCTTCTTCAAGCCGTTGGCCTGAATCTGCTTTGGCGACAGGTACTTGACTGCGATGTTGATCTTCTCGTCCTCGGTGTAGCCCGGCAGACGGATCACTTCCATCCGGTCGAGCAGCGCCGGTGGGATATTCATCGAGTTCGAGGTGCAGAGGAACATCACGTCCGACAGGTCGTAATCGACCTCCAGATAGTGATCGTTGAAGTTGTGGTTCTGCTCCGGATCGAGCACTTCCAGCAACGCCGAGGCTGGATCGCCACGCATGTCGCTGCCCATTTTGTCGATTTCGTCGAGCAGGAACAGCGGGTTGCGCACGCCCACTTTTGTCATCTTTTGAATCAATCTTCCCGGCATCGAACCGATGTAAGTCCGGCGATGACCGCGAATTTCCGCTTCGTCACGCACGCCACCGAGGGCCATGCGCACGAATTTACGGTTGGTGGCGTGGGCAATCGACTCCGCCAGCGAGGTTTTACCCACGCCAGGAGGACCGACCAGGCACAACACCGGGCCACGGATTTTCTTCACGCGTTTCTGCACGGCGAGGTATTCGAGGATGCGTTCCTTGACCTCTTCGAGACCGTAGTGATCGGCGTCGAGAATGTCTTCGGCGCGGGCCAGGTCCAGGCGCACCTTGCTCTGGGCCTTCCACGGCACCTGCACCAGCCAGTCGATGTAGGAACGAACCACGGTGGCTTCGGCGGACATCGGCGACATCTGCTTGAGCTTGTTCAGCTCGGCGGTAGCCTTGGCCAGGGCGTCTTTCGGCAGACCGGCAGCGTCGATGCGCTTCTTCAGGTCTTCGATTTCGTTGTGGCCTTCGTCACTGTCGCCGAGTTCTTTCTGAATGGCCTTCATCTGCTCATTCAGGTAGTACTCACGCTGACTGCGCTCCATTTGCTTCTTGACCCGACCACGAATGCGTTTTTCAACCTGCAGCAGGTCGATCTCGGCGTCCAGCAGCGCCAGAACGTGCTCGACCCGGGCCGACAAATCGATGATTTCGAGGATTTCCTGCTTCTGCTCGATTTTCAGCGCCATGTGCGCGGCCATGGTGTCGACCAGGCGGCCCGGCTCATCGATGCTGTTGAGGGATGACAGGACTTCAGCCGGGACTTTCTTGCCCAGCTGCACATATTGTTCGAACTGCGACAGCAGGCTGCGCACGAACACTTCCGATTCGCGCTCGGCGGCGTCGACTTCGTCGATCAACGACACCTCGGCACGGCAGTGGCCGTCGACCTCACTGAAGCGCTCCACGGCGCCGCGCTGCTCGCCTTCGACCAGAACCTTGACGGTGCCGTCAGGCAGCTTCAGCAGCTGCAGAACGGTGGCGATGGTACCTACGCGATAGAGAGCCTCTTCACCGGGATCATCGTCAGCCGGGTTTCTCTGGGCCAGCAGGAGGATCTGCTTGTCACCCGTCATCGCTGCCTCGAGGGCTTCGATGGATTTCTCGCGCCCCACGAACAGCGGGATAACCATGTGCGGATAAACCACGACATCACGCAATGGCAGGAGAGGCAATTCGATGGTTGTCTTCATGATTTCGCCTCTACGGCGGCCATATGGCCGTAATCAGATGGAATTAAGCTTGAAACCAAGATGGGGGCTGCCTTGAAAAAAAACAAGCACAAAGCGGATGTAAAAAAGTACTAAAAGAAAAGGGGCCCGAAGGCCCCTTCTTTGTTCCGGCAGAGTGGGCGCTTACGCGTCCGGCGCTGCCTTGGCCGTCGGCTCACTGTTTTCGTAGATATACAGTGGCTTGGACTTGCCTTCGATGACGCTTTCATCGATCACGACTTTGCTCACCTCAGACTGCGAGGGGATTTCATACATCGTGTCGAGCAGCACACCTTCGAGAATCGAACGCAGGCCACGGGCACCGGTTTTACGCTCCAGGGCACGCTTGGCGACCGATTTCAGCGCGTCTGTACGGAACTCCAGATCCACGCCTTCCATCTCGAACAGCTTGGCATACTGTTTGGTCAGGGCATTCTTCGGCTCGGTGAGAATCTGCATCAGCGCAGCCTCATCCAGCTCGTCCAACGTCGCCAGGACCGGCAGACGGCCAACGAATTCCGGGATCAGACCGAACTTGACCAGATCGTCAGGCTCGACTTCACGCAGGGATTCACCGACTTTCTTGCCTTCTTCCTTGCTGCGTACTTCTGCGTTGAAGCCGATGCCGCCCTTGGTGGAACGGTTTTGAATAACCTTTTCCAGACCGGAGAACGCACCGCCGCAGATGAACAGGATGTTACGGGTGTCGACCTGCAGGAATTCCTGCTGCGGGTGCTTGCGGCCACCTTGCGGCGGAACGGAAGCGACCGTACCTTCGATCAACTTGAGCAAGGCCTGCTGCACGCCTTCACCGGAAACATCACGGGTGATCGACGGGTTGTCGGACTTGCGGGAAATCTTGTCGATTTCGTCGATGTAGACAATGCCCATCTGGGCCTTTTCCACGTCGTAGTCACACTTCTGCAACAGTTTCTGAATGATGTTCTCGACATCTTCACCCACGTAACCCGCCTCGGTGAGGGTGGTTGCGTCGGCAATGGTGAACGGAACGTTCAGCAACCGCGCGAGTGTCTCGGCCAACAGGGTCTTGCCCGAGCCGGTCGGGCCGATCAGCAGGATGTTGCTCTTGCCGAGTTCGACGTCGTCACTTTTCTTGTCACGCTGGTTCAGGCGCTTGTAGTGGTTGTACACCGCTACGGCCAGAACCTTCTTCGCACGCTCCTGACCAATTACGTACTGGTCAAGGATGCCGCTGATTTCTTTAGGCGAAGGCAATTTATGCGCGCTGCTTTCGGCCTGTGCTTCCTGCACCTCCTCACGGATGATGTCATTGCACAGGTCGACGCACTCGTCGCAGATAAAGACCGAGGGGCCGGCAATCAATTTGCGCACTTCATGCTGGCTTTTGCCACAGAAGGAGCAATAGAGCAGCTTGCCGTTGTCCTCGCCGTTGCGGGTGTCAGTCATTCGTTCGATCCAAATCCGATAGGCTTGCAACACAAGATGAAGGCTATTGCGGGCTTTTTCAAGCCCGCCGCTGATCAGACGTGCCGACCAAGCCTATTTTGAGCTGCTTATTTTACGCTGGGCGCTGGTTGATCACTTCGTCGATCAGGCCGTATTCCTTCGCAGCTTCTGCACTCATGAAGTTGTCGCGATTGGTATCGCGCTCGATTTCTTCCAGAGTACGACCGCTGTGCTTGGCCATCAGCGTGTTCAGACGCTCGCGAATGAAGAGGATTTCCTTGGCATGGATTTCGATATCCGAGGCCTGGCCCTGGAAACCGCCCAGAGGCTGGTGAATCATCACACGCGAGTTGGGCAGGCAGAAGCGCTTGCCCGGCGCACCTGCGGTCAGCAGGAATGCGCCCATGCTGCATGCCTGGCCAATGCAGGTGGTCGATACATTCGGCTTGATGAACTGCATGGTGTCGTAGATCGACATGCCCGCCGTTACCGAACCGCCTGGCGAGTTGATATAGAGATGGATGTCCTTGTCCGGGTTTTCCGCTTCAAGGAACAGCAGCTGCGCACAGATCAGGTTGGCCATGTAGTCCTCTACCGGACCCACCAGAAAGATCACGCGCTCCTTGAGGAGACGCGAGTAAATGTCGTAGGCGCGCTCGCCGCGAGCGGATTGCTCGACAACCATCGGGACCAGGCCGCCGGCGGCCTGGATATCAGAGTTCTGCTGAATATAAGAATTACGGAACATGCTCTGCAGTCACTCCCAAATAGTTATGTCTTGAATACGCATAAGCCAGCTCGAGAGCTGGCTTATGGTGTGTACTTCTAACGCAGCAGCAATCAGTCGGCTTTTGGAGCTTCTACCGGCTTGACCGCTTCTTCGTAAGAGACCGATTTGTCGGTCACGCTAGCTTTCTGCAGAACAGTATCCACAACTTGTTCTTCCAGCACAACCGAACGGACTTCGTTCAGCTGCTGCTCGTTCTTGTAGTACCACGACACAACCTGCTCAGGCTCTTGATAAGCCGAAGCCATTTCCTGAATCATTTCGCGAACGCGAGCTTCGTCAGGCTTGAGGTCGAATTGCTTGACCACTTCAGCCACGATCAGACCCAGCACGACACGGCGCTTGGCTTGCTCTTCGAACAGCTCAGCCGGCAGTTGGTCAGGCTTGATGTTGCCACCGAACTGCTGAACAGCCTGCACGCGCAGACGATCAACTTCGTTGGCCAGCAGCGCCTTTGGCACTTCGATCGGGTTGGTGGCCAGCAGACCGTCCATGACCTGATTCTTCACCTTGGACTTGATCGCCTGGCGCAGTTCACGCTCCATGTTCTTGCGAACTTCGGTGCGGAAGCCTTCCAGACCGCTTTCCTTGATGCCGAATTGCGCGAAGAACTCTTCGTTCAGCTCAGGCAGTTTCGGCTCGGAAACGGTGTTGACGGTCACGGTGAACTCGGCGGTTTTGCCAGCCAGGTCGAGGTTCTGATAGTCCTCAGGGAAGGTCAGGTTCAGAACGCGCTCTTCGCCCGCTTTCGCACCCACCAGGCCTTCTTCGAAGCCAGGGATCATGCGACCGGAACCCAGCACCAGCTGAGTGCCCTTGGCGGAACCGCCAGCGAACGCTTCGCCGTCGACCTTGCCAACGAAATCGATGTTCAGCTGGTCTTCGTTCTGCGCAGCACGCTCGGTCACTTCGAAACGGGTGTTCTGCTTGCGCAGGATGTCCAGCATCTTGTCCAGATCGGCGTCAGCCACTTCAGCGCTCAGGCGCTCAACGGTGATACCGTCAAAACCGGCAACGGTGAACTCAGGGAACACTTCGAATACGGCAACGTATTCCAGGTCCTTGCCAGCTTCCAGCGACTTTGGCTCGATCGACGGCGAACCGGCCGGGTTCAGCTTCTGCTCAACCACAGCTTCGTAGAAGGACGACTGGATCACATCACCAACAGCTTCCTGACGAGCATCGGCACCGAAGCGGCGCTTGATTTCGCTCATTGGCACTTTGCCTGGACGGAAGCCAGCAATCTTGGCCTTTTGGGCAGTCTGCTGCAGACGCTTGTTGACCTGGCTCTCAATGCGCTCAGCCGGCACGGTGACGCTCATGCGGCGCTCAAGAGCAGTAGTATTTTCAACAGAAACTTGCATGGATATTCCTCGTTGCACAGACGTAAGCCGGCCGTTTCCGACCCCAGAATCAAGGGCATGCATTCTAGTGGGTCAAACTCAAGAAGTCACCCTACTGAAAACGGGTAAAAAAGCAGCAGGCATTTTGAAGGCGAAGACAAACGGTTATGCCTCGCCCTGTTTGCAAATACAGCCAATCAAGTCAGGGCTCTGCACCAACCCTTCTATATATAGAAGCGGTCGCCA
The DNA here is from genome assembly GCF_030209175.1 of Pseudomonas sp. efr-133-TYG-5. Classification (GTDB taxonomy): domain Bacteria; phylum Pseudomonadota; class Gammaproteobacteria; order Pseudomonadales; family Pseudomonadaceae; genus Aquipseudomonas. Next base: position 1,263,485 of record NZ_JARVSM010000001.1, read on the forward strand.
AACATTCCCCCGACAACCGACCTTGCAGCAAGACCGGCGGGCAATGCAGCATCATCGCGATACATAAATACGACGAAGTGCCCTGCCCTGCGACCCGTAACCAGCAGCCGCGGAAACGCGAATCCGTAAAACAAAAAAGGCGCCAGACTGTTAAATCTGGCGCCTTTCGAAATATGGGGTGGACGATGGGGATCGAACCCACGACAACGGGAGTCACAATCCCGTGCTCTACCAACTGAGCTACGCCCACCATATTGCGTGCCAAAGAAGCCAAACAACTTCTTTGTAGAACCTCATCAGGCCAGCGGCTTGAATGAAGCTTTGATTGGTGCGGATGAAGAGACTCGAACTCTTACGCCTCGCGGCGCTGGAACCTAAATCCAGTGTGTCTACCAATTCCACCACATCCGCAGATGAAGCCTTTTAAAGCAAAGGCGCCAGACCGTTAAATCTGGCGCCTTTCGAAATATGGGGTGGACGATGGGGATCGAACCCACGACAACGGGAGTCACAATCCCGTGCTCTACCAACTGAGCTACGCCCACCATATCGCGTTACTTGTGCCAAAGCTGCCTGATTGGCGCACCCGGCAGGACTCGAACCTGCGACCATCCGCTTAGAAGGCGGATGCTCTATCCAGCTGAGCTACGGGCGCCTTGTTAATCTGTACCCTTGAAGGACTACAAACTAAGTGCTTTTCAGCTTCGCAGAACCGTAATTCCGCTCAACCTTCTTAACCAGTGCTAGGCTGTGCCCGACAAGTGCGACGAATAGTATAGAGCCACCCAGAGACCGTCAAATCCTTTTTGAAAAAAATTCATTTAATTAAAGGGCTTAGGGGAATTTGCAGACCAAGCGCCTTTGCCCTCACCGTCTGACATGCGAGAATGCGTTCTCTTTTTTCCCCCTCTCGATGGTTAATCACGCGCAATGACTGCACAACTAATCGACGGCAAATCGATCGCCGCCAGCCTGCGCCAGCAGATCGCCCAACGAGTTGCCGAGCGTCGCCAGCAAGGCCTGCGCACTCCCGGCCTCGCGGTGATCCTGGTCGGCAGCGATCCTGCCTCTCAGGTTTATGTCTCGCACAAGCGTAAAGACTGTGAAGAGGTCGGCTTCCTCTCTCAAGCCTACGACCTGCCCTGCGACACCACCCAGCAAGCGCTGACCGAGCTGATCGATCGTCTCAACGACGATCCGGCAATCGACGGCATCCTGCTGCAACTGCCGCTGCCGGAACACCTCGACGCCTCGAAACTGCTGGAGCGCATTCGTCCGGACAAGGACGTCGACGGCTTCCATCCTTATAACGTCGGCCGCCTGGCCCAACGCATCCCGCTGCTGCGCCCATGCACACCCAAGGGCATCATGACCCTGCTGGAAAGCACTGGTGCGGATCTCTACGGCATGGACGCGGTGGTGGTTGGCGCGTCCAACATCGTCGGCCGGCCGATGGCCATGGAGCTGTTGCTGGCCGGTTGCACCGTGACCGTCACCCACCGCTTCACCAAGGATCTGGCCGGCCACGTCGGTCGCGCCGACCTGGTGGTGGTTGCCGCCGGCAAGCCGGGCCTGGTCAAGGGTGAATGGATCAAGGAAGGCGCAATCGTCATCGACGTCGGCATCAACCGTCAGGACGACGGCAAACTGGTCGGCGACGTGGTATATGAAACCGCCCTGCCCCGCGCCGGCTGGATCACCCCGGTACCGGGCGGCGTCGGGCCGATGACCCGAGCCTGCCTGCTGGAAAACACCCTCTACGCGGCAGAAACCCTGCACAGCTGATCGGCATTTTCCATGCTCCGAGAACCCCGCCTTGTGCGGGGTTTTTCATGTCCTCGAAAAAACCTTTACCGTTCGCCGGAAACCCCTATTTTTACAGGCGTTTTCACGAGTTTTTCATGCCCCACAAACAACCATCGACAGTTCTTCAGCCATACTCCTAAAATGCGTCGCTTTTACGACACAGCCCGTTACAAATAACGGCATTTCCAACCTTCATGAGTTCGCCCGCGTGAATATTCGTCTTTCCATCCTGAGTCTGGTTTTCGCATTTTCAGGCACATTTCTCACGCCCACGGTCAACGCCGCCGAAACCACCGCCGCTCCACGCGACGCTTCCTCGCTGAAAATCGCTTCCGGCAGCGCCCTATTGATGGATCTGCAGACCAACAAGGTCATTTATTCCAGTAACCCGGACGTGATTGTGCCGATCGCTTCCGTGAGCAAACTGATGACCGGCCTGGTCGTGGTGGAAGCCCGTCAGAACATGGACGAATGGATTAACGTCGACATCAGCAACACCCCGGAAATGAAAGGCGTGTTCTCCCGCGTCAAGCTCAAGAGCGAACTGCCACGCCGGGAGATGCTGCTGATTGCCCTGATGTCCTCGGAAAACCGCGCTGCCGCCAGCCTCGCCCACCACTATCCGGGCGGTTATGCCGCGTTCATCGCCGCGATGAACGCCAAGGCCAAGGCGCTGGGCATGACCAGCACGCACTTCGTCGAACCCACCGGCCTGTCGGAGCGCAACGTCTCAACGGCGCGCGACCTGAGCAAACTGCTGGTGGCCGCACACAAATACCCGCTGCTCAGCGAACTGACCACCACCAAGGAAAAGACCGTTTCCTTCCGTAACCCCAATTACACCCTGGGTTTCCGCAACACCGATCACCTGGTCAACAAGGCCGACTGGGACATCAAGATCACCAAGACCGGCTTTACCAATCCGGCCGGTCATTGCCTGGTGCTGGTGACGAAAATGGGCAACCGCCCGGTGGCTCTGGTGATTCTCGACGCGTTCGGCAAATACACGCACTTCGCCGATGCGAGCCGTATCCGCAGCTGGGTCGAGACCGGCCGCAGCGCCAGCGTGCCTGCCGTGGCCCAACAGTACAAGGCCGAGAAGAACCTCAAGGCGCGCCAGAGTGGCGTCGTCGAAGCCTCCAAATAAATCGCCAGCAGAAAAAAAGCCCCGGATCCCCGGGGCTTTTTTTCGCCTGTCATTTCAGTCGTTGGGCAGCGGCATCTTGTCGTCATCCGGGATGCCGTCCCCGGCACTGGGGTCATGCGGATGCTCCGTCGTCACCACTGCCGGCCGGGCCAGCGGATCGCGCATCGGGCTGTCCGGATCCAGCACCGGATCCACGTCCTGCTCTGGCGTGGTTGGCACGCTGTCGGGCTTATGGTCGTCGAAACTCGAATCGGTACTCATACGCACCTCGCCTCAAGGCTTGAGATTGGCCAACGGGTCATAGGGCTCGGCCGGGCGCTTGTTGTCCTCGCCAGGCTTGACGTCCTTCGGCGCTTTGGCCGGGCCAACGGGATCGACCTGCGGATCATCCAGATCCGGCGAATCCGGATCGAAGCCGAGATCATCGCCACTGGAATGCTCGGACGAGTGCGGGCCGCTGGGAGATTGGGGAATTGCCATGTTCGCCTCCTGAGAACGTGGCCCGGAAATACCGGGCATTGTTCTTCAGAGGCGTGACGCGCGCCGGGGTGCCCGGCAAGTGACGAACGGGCCGTCAGTGCGCCGCGAGGGTTTTGCGCGCCTGCGCGGCTTCGCGTTCCTGCCCGGCCTGCGCCAGCTCGTCGGCCGCTTTCAGCCAGCGTTGCGGGTCGACGGCGGCGGGCAGCTGGTTCGGTTTCTGGATCAACACCGCCCAGCCGCCGGATTTCTCGAAGGCTGACTCGAAGGCACTGAAACTCATCAGTTCGCGCCGATTCATCCCGGCGCGCAGCAGGACGTTCTGCTTCTGCCGATCGTAACCGGACAGAATCGCGTAGCGCGGCTCCGCCCAGAACGCCGAGCCCTCACTGAAACGCACCATCACCGGATAACCGGCGGCAACCTGGGTCAGCAATGCCGGCAGCTTATTGTCCAGTGGATAGACGACCATGCCGTACTCGCGGGCAAGGTTTTGCAGATTCTGTTGCAACTTGTCCTCGGCACCCGGCAGGTGCAGGGGTTTTTCCAGCAATCCCGGCGTGATCACGATGCCCTGCTGTGACAGCAGGCTGGCCAGCACTTGCGGCCCGCTCTGATGGGCTTCGCCGCGATAGAACGTACCGCTGAGTTCGACCCGCTCCGGCAGGCGCTTGACCTCCGGCGCGACACTGCCGGCGCACCCCGCCAGCGTGGCCACGCAACCGGCCACCAGCAATGCCACGCGCATCCGAGAAAATAGCTGCTCCATCTTCACTCTCTTGATCAGGTGCCGGTCATCATGCTCCGGCTTGACCGACGATCATAGGACGGCGCACGCCTGCGGTATAGCCTTAAACCGCAGACCCCGCGATTGCATAGAGCGAAGTGATTGGTCATCACCGACCTTTGGTCAATAGCCTGAAACACGTCAGTGACTAGACTGTCACTAAGACAAGAGCCGAAAAAGCGTGAGCCCGGCGCAGGGCAAAGAGGAGGCACACATGAGCCTGACCATGACCATCGTAATGTTGATTGCCGGCTGGCTGGCCGTCGCCACCGCCATGCTGTGGGGCGTACTGCGTATTTCCCGGCGCCACCACCCCGTCCACTCCCCTGCGGTGAAAAAATCCGTCGAGCCGCGCACCCGCCACGCGACCGCACACTGATTTGTCTCACCCCACGCAAATAAAAAGGCCGCCTGGACTCTGGCGAGTACAGGCGGCCTTTGTTTAGCGCTGCCGATTACGCTTGCGCGCTCAGCTTCTTCTGTTTGGCGCGACGCGACATCATGTTCAGCACCTCGATCGCTGCCGAGAACGCCATGGCCGCGTACACGTAGCCTTTCGGCACGTGGGCGCCGAAGCCTTCGGCGATCAGCGTCATGCCGATCATGATCAGGAAGCCCAGCGCCAGCATCACCACCGTCGGGTTGTCGTTGATGAACTTGGCCAGCGGATCAGCTGCCAGCAGCATCACCAGCACCGAGACCACGACCGCGATAATCATGATCGGCAGGTGTTCGGTCATGCCGACCGCGGTAATGATGCTGTCGATGGAGAACACCATATCCAGCATCAGGATCTGCCCGATCGCGGCGGCAAAACCCAGGGTCACGGTCGATGTAGCAGTCTTCGGATCTTCCGGCGCCGGGTCCATGCTGTGATGGATTTCCGTGGTCGCCTTCCAGACCAGGAACAGGCCACCCGCGATCAGGATCATGTCCTTCCAGGAGAATGCCTGGCCGAGGATCTCGATGACCGGCTCGGTCAACTGGACGATGAACGCAATGGTGCTCAACAACGCCAGACGCAGGATCAGCGCCATGCCGATACCGATGCGGCGCGCCTTCTGCCGGTGCTGCTCGGGCAGCTTGTTGGTCAGGATCGAGATAAAGATCAGGTTGTCGATGCCGAGCACGATTTCCATCACCACCAGTGTGGCCAGGGCAACCCAGGCGGTGGGGCTGGCGGCGAGTTCTAACAGATATTCCATGGGTCAGTCCTGACTCTCGTAAGACGGTTTAGATTTCCTGGGAGGAAGATTCGGATTTCTCCGAGTCCTGTTCCGTTGCTTCTTTCTTGCCGATCAAATTGCCGGTAGCGTCACTGAGGGCCTGCTCGGCGGCCTTGTGCGTGTCGTCGATGGCCTGCTTGGCGCTTTCGGCCGCCTGCCCCAGCAACTGCTGCGCGCTTTTCTCGGCCTGATCGCAACCGGCCAGAACCAGTAAAGACGCAATCAGCCATGCAGTGTTTTTCAGTTTCATCATGCTTCCCTCGATAGAACAGACGTCGGCCTGCGACCGTCCGTCGATGGCTGGGCATTCTAGGGAGACAAACACTTCAGGAAAATTCGTATTTTTAGCGGCTATACTTCGATTTATACGAACTGTATTCGACGGACCCGAGACCATGCTCAACTACCGCCAACTGCATTACTTCTGGGTGGTCGCCAAGACCGGCAGCATCGTACGCGCCTGCGAACAGCTGAACCTGACCCCGCAAACCATCAGCGGACAGATTTCCCTGCTCGAACAGACGTATGGCATCGAGTTGTTTCAGCGGGTCGGACGGCAGCTGGAACTGACCGAGGCCGGGCGCCAGGCCCTGCCCTATGCCGAGCAGATGTTCCAGATCGGTGGAGAACTGGAGCTGATGCTGCGCGCCCAGCCCAACGAACAGCAGATCCTGTTCCGCGTCGGCGTGGCCGATGTGGTGCCCAAATCCATCGTCTATCGCCTGATTGCGCCGACCATGGAGCTCAGCGAACCGCTGCGCATCACCTGCCGTGAGGACAAACTGGAGCGGTTGCTGGCGGATCTGGCGATCCAGCGCCTGGATCTGGTGATCTCCGACAGCCCGATGCCGTCGCACCTGGACATCAAGGGTTACAGCCAGAAACTCGGCGAATGCGGCATCAGTTTCTTCGCCACCGCCGAACTGGCGGCGCAATACGGTCAGGATTTCCCGCGCAGCCTCAACGGTGCGCCACTGCTGATTCCCGGGGCGGAAACCGTGGTGCGCAGCCGCTTGCAGCGCTGGTTCGCCGAGCAGCAGATCCAGCCGCGCATCGTCGGCGAGTTCGATGACAGTGCATTGATGCAGGCGTTCGGTCAGTCCGGCAGCGGGATTTTCATCGGCCCGAGCGTGATTGCCGAGGAGGTGAAGCGCCAGTACGGCGTCGAACTGATCGGCCAGACCGACGCGGTGAGCGAATCGTTCTACGCGATTTCGGTGGAGCGCAAGGTCAAGCACCCCGGCATCGTGGCGATTACCGAAGGTGCCCGACGCGAGCTGTTTACCGCGTTATGACGGCTGCGCGCACTCGTCGCGCGGTTTGAGGGTCATCAGCACCATGGCGAGGAACACCGACAACAGGATGAAACCGGCAGCGGCGAAACCCAGGAAGCCCAGGCCGGCATTGTCGATCACCCGGCCGCCGATCATCGCGCCCAGGCCGATGCCGAGGTTGGCACCGGCGATATTCAGCGAAGCGGCAAAGGCCGGTGCCTGCGGCGCGGCTTTCATCAGGCGCACGTGGCTGACCAGGAACAGCGCCGCCTGCGTGATGCCCCAGATCCCCATCGCCACCGCCAGCCCCAACGGCGAATGGATGTTTGGCACCAGCGACACCATGCCGGCGATCATGAACGCACAGAACAGCACCGACGCGCCCAGCGGATGGCGATCCACGGCACGGCCACCCAGCGAGTTGCCGATCAGCCCGACCGCGCCGAAGCCCATCAGGCACCAGCCGACCACGGTGCCGTTGAACCCGGCCAGGCGTTCGAGAATGTCGGCCAGGTAGGTATAGGCGGTAAACATGCCGCTGAATACCAGGATCGACAACAGCACATGGCCGAGCATCAGCGGGCTGCGCAGGATCTTGAACTGTGAGGCGAAGCTGACCTGATGCTGGTGCAGGCTGGTTTTCGGCAGGTATACGAACAGCAGCAAGGCCTTGGCGAAGGCGATCACCGCCAGGATGCCGAAAGCGCTGCGCCAGCCGAAGGCGTCGGAAATCAGCGTCCCCACCGGAATGCCGAACACCGTGGCGCAAACGATGCCGAAGCCGATCTTGGCGATGGCGCGACCGGCGTAGTCCGGGCCGACGATGTCCACCGCGGTTTCACTGGCCAGCGCCCAGAACACCGGCAGGCCGAGCGCCGGGATCAGGCGGGCAATCGCCATCACCCAGATGTTCGGTGCCAGCGCCGCGACGGTATTGGCCAGGCCGAACATGATCAGGATGGTGATGAACAGCCGGCGCCGCTCGAAGCGGGCAAAATAGGCCGTGAGGAACGGCCCGAACAGGGCCACGGTGAAGGCAAACAGGGTCACCAGCAGGCCAGCCTGCGGGATCGTGACCTCAAGGTCGCGAGCGATCGCCGGCAGCAGGCCGACGATGACGAATTCCGTGGTCAGCACCGTGAACCCGGCGGCAGACAACAGAAGAATGGGCAACAGCATGGCAAACTCCAGCAAAACGACGACACCAGCGATGACCCGAGGGCCCGCTGGCAGAACTTGAAAATGAGGACGGAGAATCTTAACAGAGTGTTTCCTGACTGACTTGCACAAACCTGTCGATCTTGTCGCCGATTCGGGTGGCAGATCGTCACAGGCCTGAAGGATCAGGCCTACGCTGTGATAAAGTCCGCGCCCTGCAAAACGTACACCCTATTCAATGGCCTGTTTCAGGGCGTTGATACCGCGTCAGCCCTTTTGGTTCGTACCTGTGGTCTGCCCCCGATTCGCCACCGGTTTCACGCACCCTGCACCCTATAAAAAATCAGAGACGCCGTCATGACCGCTTCATCCCCTTCTCTATTGCAACGCCTGAAAAATCTCAGCCTGGTCACCCAGATCCTGATCGGCCTGATTGCCGGCATCGCCCTGGCGCTGCTCGCCCCGGAAGCGGCGAAAGGTACCGCGTTTATCGGCAAGGTATTCGTCTCGGCACTCAAGGCCGTGGCGCCGATCCTGGTGTTCGTGCTGGTCATGGCCTCGATTGCCAACCACAAGCATGGCCAGGAAACCCACATCCGGCCGATCCTGTTCCTGTATCTGCTGGGCACCTTTGGCGCAGCGGTCGTGGCCGTGGTTGCCAGCACGGTGTTCCCGTCGCACCTGGTGCTGGCCACTGATAACGTCACGGTGACTGCGCCGGGCGGCATCGGTGAAGTCCTGCAGAGCCTGTTGCTGAGCGTGGTCGACAACCCGGTCAGCGCGCTGATGAACGCCAATTTCATCGGCATCCTGGCCTGGGCGATCGGCATGGGCGTGGCGATCCGGCATGCCGGCGACACCACCCGCGAAGTGGTCGGCGACCTGTCCAACGGCGTGACTCTGATCGTGCGCGTGGTGATCCGCTTCGCGCCCCTGGGGATCTTCGGCCTGGTGGCCTCGACCCTCGCCACTTCCGGTTTCGGCGCTTTGGTCGGCTACGCACACCTGCTGGCCGTGCTGCTCGGCTGCATGCTGTTTGTCGCGTTGGTGATGAACCCGCTGATCGTGTTCTGGAAGCTGCGCCGCAACCCCTACCCGTTGACGCTCAAGTGCCTGCGCGAAAGCGGCATCACCGCGTTCTTCACCCGCAGCTCGGCGGCGAACATTCCGGTCAACCTGGAACTGAGCAAGCGCCTGGGCCTGCACGAAGACACTTATTCGGTATCGATTCCGCTCGGCGCCACGATCAACATGGCCGGCGCGGCGATCACCATCACCGTGCTGACCCTGGCCGCCGTGAACACCCTGGGTATCGCGGTGGATATTCCGACGGCGATTCTGCTCAGCGTTGTCGCGGCGATTTGCGCCTGCGGTGCGTCGGGTGTGGCCGGCGGCTCGCTGCTGCTGATTCCACTGGCGTGCAGCCTGTTCGGTATTCCGAGCGAGATTGCCATGCAGGTGGTAGCGGTCGGTTTCATCATCGGCGTGCTGCAGGACTCCGCCGAAACCGCGCTGAATTCGTCCACCGACGTGCTGTTTACCGCCGCGGCGTGCCTGGGTGAAGAAGCCAAGGTCCAGCGTTCAGCCTGAGGCCGCGATCGCTGGTTTCGAGCCAATAAAAAACCCGCCAAGGCGGGTTTTTTATTGGCGGGTGGTTTAGAACGCGCCCATGTAATCGCGCTTGCCGATTTCGACGCCGTTGTGGCGCAGCAGATCGTAAGCCGTGGTGACGTGGAAGAAGAACTGCGGCAGACCGTAGCTCAGCAGGTAAGCCTGGCCGCTGAAGCGCTTCTCTTTCGGCGTGCCCGGACGGGTGACGATTTCGATGCCTTCCTTGCCGTTGATCTGCTCCGGCTTGATCTCGCCGATAAAGGCCAGGACCTTGTTGATCAAGGCTTGCAGCTCGGCGAAGGTGGTTTCGCTGTCGTCATATTTGGGGATTTCGACTTCGGCCAGACGCGAAGAAACGCCTTTGGCGAAGTCGACGGCGATCTGCACCTGACGCACCAGCGGGAACATGTCCGGGAACAGGCGCGCCTGCAGGAATGCGTTCGGGTCGATGTTTTTCTCGGTGGCGTGGGCCTCGGCCTTCTTCAGCACATCGCTCAGGGCATTGAGCATTTGTTGGAAAACCGGGACGGATGCGGCGTACAGGGAAATGGTCATGACAGTCTCGTGTGGTGGCAGAGTGAATCGTGGAGCGATTATAGCCGTGCTCGCCGACGCCGCGGCTTGTCTTTTATCCAGCAAGGATTAGGCTAGGCGCCTTCGACTGCAGAGGGAACGCGCGATGACCACAGAACTTGAAGCAACCTTCGACGAACCGCGGCTAAACGCCACGGAAATCCGCATCCTGGGTGCACTGATCGAGAAGCAGGCCACCAGCCCGGAAACCTATCCGCTGACCCTCAACGCCCTGGTCCTGGCCTGCAATCAGAAGACCAGCCGCGAACCGGTGATGAACCTGACCCAGGGTCAGGTCGGGCAAAGCCTGCGGGCGCTTGAGGGCCGGGGTTTCGCCAAACTGGTCATGGGCAGCCGTGCCGACCGCTGGGAGCACAAGGTCGACAAGGCGCTCGAGTTGATTCCGCCACAGCTGATCCTCACCGGGCTGATGTTTCTGCGCGGCCCGCAGACCGTCAATGAACTGCTAACCCGCAGCGGTCGCATGCACGAATTCGAAGACGCCGAGCAGGTCGTGCATCAGCTCGAGCGCCTGATTGCCCGGGGGCTGGCGGTACTGATCCCGCGTCAGGCCGGTCAGCGCGAAGACCGCTACACCCACGCCCTGGGTGATCCCGCCGACATCGAGGCGATTCTCGCGGCACGCCACAACCCGCAGGAGCGCAGTGCCGGCGGCGCGGTGTCGGTGGAACGGATCGAAGAGCTGGAAGCGCGGATCGCCGCGCTGGAAGAACGCCTGGCGCGCCTCGAATAAGCGCCGCAAACCGTGGGAGCCCGCGTGCTCCCTCGGTTGCAGGGTCGGCTACTCGCCGTCCCAGTAATCCACCCCGTCCGCCTGGCGCGCCACGGCGACAAAACCTGAAGCATTGCCCTGGGCATCGACGTTGAAGTTGTCCATCACCGCATATTTGTTCGAGTCCGGGTACTCGCAGATATCCGGTTGCTGCTGGGTGCTGACCGCCAGGTAACGCAGCTCCGCCGCACTGCTGTTGATGATCTGGTGCGCGGTTTCCGGGCCGCCGGGCGGGCAGGCAATCACGTCACCGGCGCGGATCGCAAAGCGCTCGGCACCGAGGCGCACCTCACCTTCCCCGGCGACCACGTAGAACATTTCCTCATTGACCCGATGACTGTGAAACGGACTGCCGCGCATGCCCGGCGGCAGCGCGTAAAGGCGATAACCGAGCTTTTGCGCCCCCAGTTGCTGGCCAATGCGGGCCATGCGTTGCTGGTAGCGCCCGGCGGTTTCACCTTCCGGGGCCAGCGCTTCGGGCAGCGCTTGGAGTTCGACCTGATGCAGGTTGAGAATGGGCGGATGCATGCGAACCTCGGTTTTTTGTAGAGGGCAAGTCTCAGCTTGCTGAAGGCGCAGTATAGGGTTCATCGCTGGCCAGCAGCGTCTGCCGTCCAGCGTGATCCTTGCCGCGGATACCCTGATCAGCTACGGGCAAACGCCACCGCGGCCTCGAACTGCTCCACCGTCGGCCGCACGCCGGTGTACAGCACGAACTGCTCCAGCGCCTGGATCGCAATGACTTCCAGGCCAGTGATGACCCGCTTGCCTTCGGCACGGCCGCGCACGATCAGCGGGGTTTCCGAAGGAATCGCCACCACATCGAACACGGTGTCGGCAGCCTTGATCACTTCGGGCTCGAACGCCAGTTGCTCGGCTTCGGCGCCGCCGGTCATGCCGATCGGGGTGACGTTGATCAGCATCTGCGGGCGCTCGTCGCCCAGCTCGGCCTGCCAGCGATAACCGAGGGAATCAGCCAGCGCCCGCCCGGCGCGCTCGTTGCGCGCGACGATCAAGCCATGCCGGTAGCCGCCATCGCGCAAGGCACTGGCCACGGCCTTGGCCATCCCACCGCTGCCGCGCAAGGCGAAGGTCGATTGCTGGGGGACGGCGTGGGTTTGCAGCAATTGCGCGATGGCAATGTAATCGGTGTTGTAGGCCTTGAGGTGGCCGGCGGTGTTGACGATGGTGTTGATCGACTGGATCGCCGCCGCCGAGGCATCCAGCTCATCGACCAGCGCGATGCACGCTTCCTTGAACGGCATCGACACGCCGCAGCCACGGATGCCCAGGGCCCGGATCCCGCCCACGGCGCCGGGCAGGTCCTGGCTGCTGAACGCCTTGTAGTAGAAATTCAGACCCAACTGTTCATACAAATGGTTATGAAAGCGCAGGCCGAAATTCCCCGGACGCCCCGACAGGGACATGCATAATTGGGTGTCTTTGTTCGGGTTCATCTGCATGAAAAGCTCCTTCGAATGCACTTTCGGATGGACGGGATTAGCCAGACCACCGGGTTCTGAACGATCATAAAGCGGGTCTACAACGGGCATCGCGGCCGATGCACGGCGACCGGTAAGGAAGTCGGTACAGACCTTACACAAAATTTACCCAGCCGCTGTGCTGATTTTCCGAATTTCGCTGTCTTAGAAGTATCCCCGCGCTATCCCGCGCCTGTTGCAGGCCGGACGCCCGGGTCGAAGAACCGAGGATTTATCATGATTCGTAAACTCCCCATCGTGGCCTTGTTGATTGGTGCATGCGCGATCACAGGTCAGGCAGAAGCCCACGGCGGTGGCTGGCAGGGCCCGGCGGTCTTTGGTGCGATCGTCGGTTCGGCCATCATCGGCTCGGCGCTGATCAATCAGGACCGGCCGGTGTACGTCCAACAGCCTGTTTACGCTCAGCCGCAGCCCGTCTACGTGCAGCAACCGCCACCACCGGTCTACTACCAGCCGGCGCCGGTGTACGTGCAACAACCGGTCTACGTGCAGCCGGCCCCGGTCTACTACGGCCCGCCCCGTGGTTACTACGGTCGCCCGCACTACTACGGTGGTCCGCGCTGGTAAGCGCCACTCTGGAGCCCCGCTATCGAGCGGGGCTTTTTTATGGCCGTCCGTCGGCCAGCGTCTGAAAAAATCGCGCCAACGTCGCTATCGGGACAGTTTCAACCGTTAAAGTCGGCATGATGGATTTGACCGTTGGGGGCGAAACGCAGAACGGTCATGCATTTGTCATGACGGAACCGCACTCTGAATCCGTCCGTAAACAACAGGTTGATAAAAACAAGGACGACGAAATGCCTACACAGAACCCGCACCGCATTGTCGGTCTATGCACCTCGAGCAAGGTGTACAACGCGCTGACCGAACTCAAGCACCTGGAAGGTCACCGCAGCGCCAAGTTTCTCTCGCTGCTGGCGGAAAACCTGGTGCGCAAGGGCCTGCTCAACGAACACGAGATCGTGCACATGCTCGATCAGGTGGTCGACTGAAACAGTCCTCACTGGCGTCAATGACCACTATCGAAAACGTTGATTGTCGCTGAAACCGGCAAGTCCCTAAGGTAGCTCCATAGATCGATGGAGGTACTTGTCATGGCTCAGGTTCAAATCATGTCCGTTATCGGCAGCGCCGTTCCCGCATCACTCAGAGAGCTGGGATTGCTCGCCTGTTGGTATCTGGTGCGCGACGGCGAGCCGATCAGCGGCCCGCTCACTTCTCTGCCCGCCGCCCAGGCGCTGTCGCAGAAAATCGTCGACACACCGTTCCACGCCTAAGGCAGCTGGACTTTCGGCTTGGTCTCGATGAACAGCGCCCAGCTCGACATGAACAGGGCCGCGATCAGCGGCCCGATGACGAAGCCGTTCAGACCGAACACGGCCATGCCGCCCAGGGTCGAGATCAGGATCATGTAGTCCGGCATCCGCGTGTCCTTGCCCACCAGCACCGGGCGCAGCACGTTATCCACCAGGCCGATCACGAATACGCCGAACAGTCCCAGCACCACACCCTGCCAGATCATCCCGCTGAGCAGGAAGTACACCGCCACCGGGCCCCAGACGATGCCCGCCCCCACCGCCGGCAGCAGCGACAGAAACGCCATCAGCACTGCCCACAGCAAGGCGCTGGGAATATCGAGAAACCAGAAAATCGCCCCGCCCAACGCCCCTTGAGTGATCGCCACCAGCAGGTTGCCTTTCACCGTGGCGCGCACCACCCGATTGAATTTCAGCTGCAAACGACGCTTGTGCTGCTCCTCCAGCGGCACCGCCGAGCGCACCTTGCGCGCCAGCTCGGCGCCATCGCGCAGGAAGAAAAACAGCAGGTAAAGCATGATGAAGAAGCTCACCACGAACTCGAACGTGCCCTGGCCGAAGCTGAACGCCTGAGTCGCCAGCACCTGGCTGCCCTGCATCGAGGCCTTGACGATTTTCTCGCGCAGGCCGTTGAGCTCGCCCATGCCGAAGCGATCGAGCAGATGCTGGAAGTACGGCGGCAGACTGTGCTTGAACTGCGCCAGATACGCGGCGATATCCAGCTTGCCGCTTTCGATATTGTTGTAGACCGTCGCGCCTTCCTGCACCAGCAGCACGCTGATGATGATCACCGGCAAAATCGCGATCACCAGGCAGATGCTCAGGGTGCACAGCGAGGTCAGGTTGCGCTGCCAGCCGAACTTCAGCTGCAGGCGCCGCTGCAGCGGCGCAAAGACGATGCCGAGAATCACCGCCCAGAACACCGCGCCGTAGAACGGCAGCAAAATCCAGATGAAGGCGACCGTCACCAGAAACAGCAGGATGGTGAGGGATTTGAATTGCAGACTCTTTTGGTTCATGTCCAGTCCATGTCAGTCAGGCGCCACGCGCACCCGCCCAACTTAGTCAGCGCCCGCCCGCGCGAGTGCCCTGTTTGTTCATGCAGCATAGATCCAGATCAATAAACCTCGGGCGCAACTGCTCTACCCTGCCGCGCTTTTGCCACCGACGCCGCCATGAACCTCACCTTGCCCCTCGCCGCCCCGGAACTGCTGGCCCCCGCCGGCACCCTGAAAAACATGCGCTACGCCTTCGCTTACGGTGCCGATGCGGTCTACGCCGGCCAGCCGCGCTACAGCCTGCGGGTGCGCAACAACGAGTTCGACCACGCCAACCTGGCGCTCGGCATTCGCGAGGCCCAGGCCCAGGGCAAGCGCTTCTACGTGGTGGTCAACATTGCGCCGCACAACTCCAAGCTCAAGACCTTCCTCAAGGACCTGGCCCCGGTGATCGAGATGGCGCCGGACGCCCTGATCATGTCCGACCCAGGCCTGATCATGCTGGTGCGCCGGCATTTCCCGCAGATGCCGATCCACCTTTCGGTACAGGCCAACACCGTGAACTGGGCGAGTGTCGAGTTCTGGCAGCAGCAAGGGCTGAGCCGGATCATCCTGTCGCGGGAACTGTCGCTGGAAGAAATCGCTGAAATCCGCGAGCAGGTGCCAGACATGGAACTTGAAGTATTCGTCCACGGTGCGCTGTGCATGGCCTACTCCGGGCGCTGCCTGCTGTCGGGCTACATGAACCGGCGCGACGCCAATCAGGGCACCTGCACCAACGCCTGCCGCTGGAAGTATTCGGCTATCGAGGCCACGCAAAACCAGCTCGGCGAGATTGTGCAGACCTGCGAACCCCAGCCGACCCTGGGCATCGGGGCGCCGACCGATCAGGTGTTCCTGCTGCAGGAGGCCAATCGCCCTGACGAGTCGATGCCCGCCTTCGAGGACGAGCATGGCACCTACATCATGAATGCCAAGGACCTGCGCGCCGTGCAGCACGTCGAACGCCTGACCCGCATGGGCGTGCATTCATTGAAAATCGAGGGCCGTACCAAGTCGCACTTCTATTGCGCCCGCACCACCCAGGTCTACCGCCGGGCAATCGACGACGCGATGGCCGGCCGCGCCTTCGACCGCAGCCTGATGCACGACCTCGAGTCCCTGGCCCAGCGCGGCTATACCGAGGGGTTTCTGCGCCGGCATGTGCATGACGAATACCAGAATTACCAGAACGGCAGTTCGGTCTCGCAACGTCAGCAGTTTGTCGGCGAGCTGACCGGCGAGCGCCGCGATCGCCTGGCCGAGGTCAAGGTGAAAAATCGCTTTGCGCTGGGCGATCATCTGGAACTGATGACCCCCAAGGGCAATTTCCATTTCGACCTGAGCCAACTGTGCAACCACCAGGGCGAAGCGATCGACGTGGCGCCGGGCGACGGGCACACGGTTTACCTGCCGATTCCGGATGCGGTGGATTTGCAGTTCGGGCTGCTGATGCGCGATCTGAGCGAAGCCTGAGCACCTGAATCGCGCGCATAAAAAAATCCGATGCCATGACGGCATCGGATTTTTTTACCAGCGGCTTGCGCTTAGTGCTGCAGGGCCGGCTGCGCTCCGTTGATCGGGATGCGCTTGGCTTTCGCCTCTTCCGGGATCACTCGCAGCAGGTCGATGCTCAACAGACCGTTGCTCAGATCCGCAGCCTTGATCTCGATATGATCGGCCAGGCGGAAGGACAGCTTGAATGCACGTTGGGCGATGCCCTGGTGCAGGTACGTCACGCCTTCGTTGGCATCACGCTTGCCACCACTGATGGTCAGCACACCTTTCTCGACTTGCAGCTCCAGGTCTTCTTCCTGGAAACCGGCTGCCGCCACGACGATACGGTATTGGTCGTCACCGTGTTTTTCGACGTTGTAAGGTGGGTAGCTGCTGCCTGGCTCATTGCGCAGGGCGGTTTCGAACAGGTCGTTGAAACGGTCGAAACCTACCGAGGAACGGAACAGTGGAGCGAGGGAAAAAGCGGTACTCATGGTTCAAATCTCCTGAAAACAATCAGCAAGTTTTTTTGTCTCCGCGACCCGAATTCGGCATCGCGTAACCCTTAGATAGGGACCGCTCAATTGATTTCAAGAGATTATTCGCAGATTTTTTTCAGGCGGCTTCAACCACCGGCAAACCCAGCAGACGCGAGACGTGATCCGGCTCGGTCTCGCGCCGCAACACGCTGAACAGCTCGGCAGCCTCGGGATAATTGCGCGTCAGCATCGCCAGCCACTGCTTCAGACGGCCCGGCGACTGCCGCGCGGTCATTTGCGCCTTGGCCTGCAGCCAGAAGTCCTGGATCAGCGGCATCAACTCGGCCCAGGTCATCTCGACCACCTCTTCGCCGGCGCGCGCCGCAGCGATCTGCCGGGCCAGGTCCGGCCGCGACACCAGGCCGCGACCGAGCATGATGTCTTCCACGCCGCTGATTTCCCGGCACCGCCGCCAGTCCTCGACGCTCCAGATATCGCCGTTGGCGAACACCGGTACCTTGACCACGTCCTGCACCCGCGGGATCCACTCCCAATGGGCCGGTGGCTTGTAACCGTCGACCTTGGTCCGCGCGTGAACCACGATGTGCTCGGCGCCGCCCTCGGCCAGGGCGGTGGCGCAGACCAGCGAACCGTCCGGGCTGTCGAAGCCCAGGCGCATCTTGGCGGTCACCGGAATATGCGCGGGCACGGCGCGGCGCACGGTTTCGACGATCTGGTTGAGCAGTTCCGGCTCCTTGAGCAGCACCGCCCCGCCACGGGACTTGTTCACGGTCTTGGCCGGGCAACCGAAGTTCAGGTCGATCACCTCGGAGCCCAGTTCGCAGGCCAGCGCCGCGTTTTCCGCCAGGCACACCGGATCGGAACCCAGCAGCTGCACGCGCAGCGGCACCCCGGATGCGGTGCGCGCGCCGTTGAGCAGTTCCGGGCCGAACTTGTGGAAATAGGCCGGGGTGAGCAACTGATCGTTGACCCGGATGAACTCGGTCACGCACCAGTCGATACCGCCGACACGGGTCAGCACATCGCGCAGGATGTCGTCGACCAAGCCTTCCATCGGCGCCAGAGCAATTTGCATGGGAAAAACACTACTCAAGAAGAAAAAACGTGCGGCAGTTTACTGGATTACGAGACAAACCGCAGATCCCTTGCAGGAGTGAGCCTGCTCCCACAGGGATTGAGGTCTGCAGCAGGTTTTGTGGTTTATCGCGGGATCATTGTGGGAACGGGCTTGCTCGCGAAAGCGGTGGATCAGCTACATGTGCATCCGCTGACACTCCGCTATCGCGAGCAGGCTCACTCCTACAGGTCAGATTTGGGCTGTTTCCGGACTTTGGATCGCCGGGCCATAACCCTCGATGAACTCCGCCGGCATGCGCTTGGGCTTGCCGCTGGACAGTTCGATGCAGACAAACGTGGTCTGCGCGCGCAGCAGCGTAGTGTTGTCGCTAGAACGAATCAGCTGGAAGTGCCGGGTCATTTTCAGGCGCTGGTCCCAGTCGACGATCCAGGTTGCCAGTTGCAGCTCGTCGCCTTCGTAGGCAGCGGCGAGATAATCGATTTCGTGGCGCACCACCGCCATCGCCCGATCCAGACGCCGGTATTCGACCAGGTCCAGGCCCAGACGCTGCGAGTGGCGCCAGGCGCAGCGTTCGAGCCAGGTCACGTAAACCGCGTTGTTGGCGTGCCCTAGCCCGTCGATGTCCTCGGCGCCCACTTGCAGATCAATGGTAAACGGCGTTGCTCGATCCCAGCCCATGCCCCACTCCGGTCAGAAAATTCACCGGGGCAGTGTAACGGATGCTTAGGCCGATTGGCGCGCCTGCAAGCTGCGCCCGGCCAGCAGTGACAAGACGCCTTCAATCACCCGCGGGTCGGCCAGCACGCGCTGATGACCGCCGCTCTCCAGACGCAGCAGGCGGCTGTCGAACCAGGCTTCGTGGATCAGCTGCGATTCCTTGACCGAGACGAATGTGTCGTCTTCGGCATGCACGATCAGGCCCGGCATATCCAGTTGGTAGTGCGCGACATCGAGGGTCGCCGCGCGCATGCCGACATCCTGCTCGACCTGGCGGATGAACGCCGAGCGCGCCCGCGGTGGCATGCCGACGTAGCGGGCAAACCCGCGCAGTACGCCAAGAATGCGTGCCGGCGCGGCGATGCTCACCAGGGTTTCGGTGCGCAGGCCCAGTTGCACGGCGAGCATGGCACTGGCGCCGCCCATGGAGTGGCCGATGACCGCCTGCAGCGGCGGCAATTCGGCAGCGGCTTCGAGCATGGCGCGGGCGAACAGCACCACATTGGCTTCGCGCCCCGGCGAGCGGCCGTGGGCCGGACCGTCGAGAGCGACGACGGTGTAACCGGATTCGACCAGTGCGGTGATCAGCGAGGCGAACTGGGTCGGACGGCCTTCCCAGCCGTGCATCAGCAGCACGGTGGGCCCCTGGCCCCAGCGCAGCGCCGAGAGGCCGAAACGCAGGGTGATGCGTTCCGATTTTGCCAGCAGAGGCAGCTCCCAATCCCGCGGTGGCAGTTCGCGCGGCGTCATGAACGCCAGGCGCATTTTGCTCGCTACCAGTTTCGGTGCAAACCAGCCCAAGGTGCCATTAACGCCGCGAACCCACTTCAACGTGCTCATCGCTCTCTCCTCAGGCCTTGTTGCCTTCAGCTCAACGCACCGCCGACTTGGCGGCGCGCAGCAATCGATCGGATAAATCACCTGGGCCGAGCGCGCGTGCGAGCGCCAGGCCACCCACCATCAAGGCCACGTCGGCCAACGCTTTATCAGTGTCTTCGGGGCTGGACGCCAGCTGCGCGATCATCAGTTCCATGTGCTCGTTCAGGGCGATGCGGAAGGCTTCCGGCAAGCGCCCCAACTCGCCGATGGAGGCCGGGATCGGGCATGCCGAATCGCTGGAATCACGGTGCTTGCGCGACAGATAGAAGGCCGCGACCAGGGCGCGACGCTCTTCGCCCGTGAGCTCGGCATCCATGTCGGCAATCAGGTCGCGGCGTCGACCCAGCAGTTGCTTGAACGCTTCGAGCATCATCGCGTCCTTGCTTTCGAAGTGCGCATAGAAGCCACCGACGGTCAGGCCGGCTGCGCCCATCACTTCACCCACGCTTGGCTCGGCCGGGCCACGCTGAATCAGCGCGGCGCTGGCGGCCTTGAGGATGCGTTCGCGGGTTTGAGCTTTCTTGTCGTTCATCGTCGCCTCCGAATATTACGATTAGAATATTATTATCATAATAATATTCTGCAAGTCATGAATGTGACCGCTGGTCTGAAGCACAGTGTTAGGGAAAAAGGAGATTTGGCCAAACGCCAGACAAACAAAAGGGCCATTCAATAATTGAATGACCCTTAAAAATCCCGCAGTGCGGGTAATCGTGGCGTCCCCTAGGGGACTCGAACCCCTGTTACCGCCGTGAAAGGGCGGTGTCCTAGGCCACTAGACGAAGGGGACGCAAACCCTTCTACAACTGATCAGCGCTGAGTACTGATCGCTTCAAGGCCGGTGTGGCCAGACCTTGAAGTGTAAATTGGTGGAGCTAAGCGGGATCGAACCGCTGACCTCCTGCATGCCATGCAGGCGCTCTCCCAGCTGAGCTATAGCCCCGGATTTTTCGCCTCGCGGCGGAGCGACATCTTGCAACATCGCTTCTGTAAAACTGGCGTCCCCTAGGGGACTCGAACCCCTGTTACCGCCGTGAAAGGGCGGTGTCCTAGGCCACTAGACGAAGGGGACGCAAACCCTTCTATACAACTGACCAGTGCTGAGTACTGATCGCTTCAAGGCCGGTGTGGCCAGACCTCGAAGTGTAAATTGGTGGAGCTAGACGGGATCGAACCGTCGACCTCTTGCATGCCATGCAAGCGCTCTCCCAGCTGAGCTATAGCCCCTCATCGTTGATGTCATCGCTGAGGACGGGG
The DNA here is from genome assembly GCF_030209175.1 of Pseudomonas sp. efr-133-TYG-5. Lineage (GTDB taxonomy): Bacteria > Pseudomonadota > Gammaproteobacteria > Pseudomonadales > Pseudomonadaceae > Aquipseudomonas. Next base: position 1,284,120 of record NZ_JARVSM010000001.1, read on the forward strand.
CGAATCTTAAGGGCGTATCGAAAGCCTGTCAAACTTATTTTTGAAAAATTTCAAAATTTTTTGTCGGCATAACAATCACTTACCGCCCTCCCCCCGAAAATCCGGGAGCTTTGCTCACCCCGCAGACCTGCAAGGGCTGCCGCAGCCGGCGATCTTTTGCGAAGCAGGATCAAAAGATCGCCGGCTGCGTCAGCGCTTACAGGGTTGATCACAAAGGCTCAGGCGATCGCGCCCAGCAGCTTTTCCCACTCTTTGTTTTCTTTCTTCGACACGCCGCCCAGCAGGTCGATGGCCTGGCGCAGACGGAAACGGGTCAGGTCCGGGCCAAGGATTTCCATCGCATCGAGCACCGACACAGAACTCGCCTGGCCGGTGATTGCCGCGAACATCAGTGGCATCGCATCGCGCAGTTTCAGCTCGAGGGATTCGACCACCGCCTGGATCGTCGCAGTGATGCTGTCCTTCTCCCACTGGCGCAAGCTTTCCAGCTTCCACAGGATCAATTGCATCAGCTGACGCACCTGATCGCCCGAGAGCTTCTTCGATTCAAACAGCTTGGCATCCGGACTCACGCCACCGGCGAAGAAGAACCCACCCAGCGGCGCAACCTGGCTGAAGGTTTCAACGCGGCCCTGGACCAGCGGCGCGATCTTCATCATGTATTCGGCGTTGAACGCCCACTTCTGCACGCGCGCGGCGAATTCTTCCACCGGCAGATCGCGCAGCCACTGGCCGTTGAGCCACGACAGCTTCTCGATGTCGAAGATCGGCCCGCCGAGGGACACACGCTTGAGGTCGAAGTTGTCGACCATTTCCTGCAGCGAGAACTTCTCGCGCTCGTCCGGCATCGACCAGCCCATGCGCCCCAAGTAGTTGAGCATCGCTTCCGGCATGAAGCCCATGCGCTCGTAGAACGTCACCGACGTCGGGTTCTTGCGCTTGGACAGCTTGCTCTTGTCCGGATTGCGCAGCAGCGGCATGTAGCACAGCTCCGGTTGCTCCCAGCCGAAATATTCGTACAGCAGGATCAGTTTCGGAGCCGATGGCAGCCATTCTTCGCCACGCAGCACGTGGGTGATGCCCATCAGGTGATCGTCGACCACGTTGGCCAGGAAGTACGTCGGCAGGCCGTCGGTCTTCATCAGCACTTGCATGTCCATGCGATCCCACGGGATCTCGACATCGCCGCGCAGCATGTCCGGCACCACGCAGACGCCTTCGGTCGGCACCTTCATGCGGATCACGTGCGGTTCGCCAGCCGCCAGACGCGCAGCGACTTCTTCCTTCGACAGCAGCAGCGCGCGGCCGTCGTAACGCGGGGTTTCGCCGCGCGCCATTTGTTCGGCGCGCATCTGGTCGAGCTCTTCGGCGGTGCAGAAGCACGGGAACGCGTGCCCCATGTCGACCAGCTGCTGGCAATACTTCTGATAGATATCGCCACGCTCGCTTTGTCGGTACGGGCCGTGCGGGCCGCCGACGTCCGGGCCTTCGCTCCAGTCGATACCCAGCCAGCGCAGGGCGTCGAAGATCTGCTGTTCGGACTCGCGGGTCGAACGCAACTGATCGGTGTCTTCGATGCGCAGGATGAACTCACCGCCGTGCTGCTTGGCAAAGCAGTAGTTGAACAATGCGATGTAAGCGGTACCTACGTGGGGATCCCCGGTAGGCGATGGCGCGATGCGAGTGCGGACGGTGGTCATGGCATGTCTCGAAAAGAATGAAAAGCAAAGAACAATCAAGCGGCGAATGGTAACAGGCGACACCCGCCCCGCTCCAGCGGGCAGGGCATTTAAGCCAAGGTTGCGTCTGGAATGCCCGTAGGGCGCAGTGAATGGCCGAATATCAGCCGATGGCATTTACCGCTCATCGGCTGTATGCCAGATTCGCCTGCTGATAACTTTCCTTACAATTCCTCGACTACAGTTTGCCCATGCCTGCCCAACTCAAGCGTCGCCTGTTTATCTTCCTGCTGCTCGTCGTGCTGATCGCCGGGGGCTTTTTCGCCCATTGGTTTTTCAAGGGGCGCTTTTATGAAAGCACCGACAACGCCTATGTCCAGGGCGAGATCACCCGCGTCTCGAGCCAGTTGAGCGCGCGGATCGACGAAGTCCTGGTGCAGGACAACCAGCACGTGGAAAAAGGCCAGTTGCTGGTGCGCCTCGAGCCGAATGACTTCCGCCTGGCCGTCGATCGCGCCAACGCCACCCTCGCCACTCGCGAGGCCGAACGCCTGCAAGCGCAGAGCAAGCTGACCCAGCAATCGAGCCTGATTGCCTCCAGCGACGCGCAAGTCGCCGCCTCCCAGGCTTCGCTGGGGCGCTCGCAGCTCGATTTGTCCCGCGCGCAGGCCCTGCGCAAGCCTGGGTTTGTCTCCGAAGAGCGCGTGACCACTCTCTCCGCCGACAACCACATTGCCCGTTCACAGGTGGCCAAGGCCCAGGCCGACGCCCAGAGCCAGCGCCAGCAGGTCAACGCGCTGACCGCCGAGATCAAACGCCTGGATGCGCAGATTGCCAACGCCCGCGCCGATCTGGCGCAAGCCGAACTGAACCTGACCCGCAGCGAAATCCATGCGCCGATCAGCGGCATGATCGGCCAGCGTGCCGCGCGCAATGGCCAGGTGGTGCAAGCTGGCGCGTACCTGCTGTCGATCGTCCCCGACGAAGACATCTGGGTGCAGGCCAACTTCAAGGAAACCCAGATCGGCCACATGCAGCCCGGGCAGAAAGCCGAACTGATCTTCGATGCCTATGGCGACACGCCGATCGAAGCACGAGTCGACAGCCTGTTCGCCGCCTCCGGCGCGCAGTTCAGCCTGTTGCCGCCGGACAACGCCACCGGCAACTTCACCAAAGTCGTACAACGGATTCCGGTGAAACTGACCTTCAAGGCCGACAACCCGCTGCATGGCAAGATCCGCCCGGGCATGTCAGTCACCGCGACCGTGAATATCAAAGACGCCCCCGACAATGGCCGGTGATCAACTGATCCGCCCCGTTGGCGAGCCGACCCGACGGGACTGGATCGCGGTGATGAGCGTGATGCTCGGCGCCTTCATGGCGGTGCTCGACATCCAGATCACCAACTCGTCGCTCAAGGACATCCAGGGCGCGTTGTCGGCCACCCTGGAAGAAGGCTCGTGGATTTCCACCTCGTACCTGGTGGCGGAAATCATCATGATTCCGCTGACCGCCTGGCTGGTGCAGTTGCTCTCGGCGCGGCGGCTGGCGGTGTGGGTGTCGCTGGGCTTTCTGATTTCCTCCTTGCTCTGCTCGATGGCCTGGAGCCTGGAGAGCATGATCGTCTTTCGCGCCATGCAGGGGTTCACCGGCGGCGCGCTGATCCCCCTGGCGTTCACCCTGACCCTGATCAAGCTCCCCGAACACCACCGCGCCAAAGGCATGGCAATGTTCGCCATGACCGCCACTTTCGCCCCGTCCATCGGCCCGACCCTCGGCGGCTGGCTCACGGAAAACTGGGGCTGGGAATACATCTTCTACATCAACATCCCGCCGGGGCTGATCATGATCGCCGGGCTGATGTACGGCCTGGAGAAGAAGGAGGCGCACTGGGAACTGCTGAAAAGCACCGACTACACCGGCATCCTCACGCTGGGCGTCGGCCTGGGCTGCCTGCAGGTGTTTCTCGAAGAAGGTCATCGCAAGGACTGGCTCGAATCGAACCTGATCGTGACCCTCGGCAGCATCGCCCTGCTGAGCCTGATCACCTTCGTCATCGTGCAGATATCCAAGCCCAATCCATTGATCAATCTCGGCATCCTGCGCAATCGCAACTTCGGCCTGTCGAGCATTTCCAGCCTCGGCATGGGCGTCGGGCTGTATGGATCAATTTATTTGCTGCCGCTGTACCTGGCGCAGATCCAGAACTACAACGCCCTGCAGATCGGCGAAGTGATCATGTGGATGGGCGTGCCGCAGCTGTTCCTGATTCCGCTGGTGCCGAAGCTGATGAAGTTCGTCTCGCCGAAATGGCTGTGCACCCTGGGTTTCGGCCTGTTTGGCCTGGCGAGTTTTTCCTCCGGCGTGCTCAATCCGGACTTCGCCGGGCCGCAGTTCAACCAGATCCAGATCATCCGCGCACTGGGCCAGCCACTGATCATGGTGACCATTTCGCTGATCGCCACGGCGTACATCCTGCCGCAGGACGCGGGCTCGGCATCGAGTCTGTTCAATATTCTGCGCAACCTCGGCGGCGCCATCGGCATCGCCCTGCTCGCCACGCTGTTGGATGCACGGACCAAGACCTACTTCGATTATCTGCGTGAAGCGGTGGTGCCGACCAATCCGCAGGTCGCCGAGCGGCTGGCGTCGATGACGGACCGGTTTGGCAGCGATACGGCAGCGCTGGGCAAGTTGAGCGAAATAGTGCACCAGCAGGCGCTGATCATGGCCTACAACGATGCGTTTCACTTTGTCGGGATTGCGTTGGGGGTCAGCATGCTGGCGATCCTGCTGACCAAGAAATTGCCGGCGGGTTTGAAGGCTGGGGAGGCGCACTGATTTTTGTGGTGCCTGGACCGGCCCCTTCGCTGGCAAGCCAGCTCCCACAGAGATTGATGGTGTACACAACATGTGTAGCACCAAAAAAACCTGTGGGAGCTGGCTTGCCAGCGAAGAGACCCAGTCAGGCGACGAAGATCAAACCGCCAGAAGCCGTTCGCGCAGCTTGGCAATTTCATCGCGCATCTGCGCCGCCGCTTCGAATTCCAGGTCGCGCGCCAACTGGTACATCTTTTCTTCCAGCTGACGAATGCGCTTGGTGATCTCGCTGGGCGAGCGCAGTTCGGCTTCGTACTTGGCGTTTTCTTCGGCCGCTTTGGCCATGCCCTTGCGCTTCTTGCTGCGCGAACCCGGCACGGTGGCGCCTTCCATGATGTCGGCGACGTCCTTGAACACCCCTTTGGGGGTGATGCCGTTGGCCAGGTTGAAGGCAATCTGCTTGTCGCGCCGGCGTTCGGTTTCGCCGATGGCTCGCTCCATGGAGCCGGTCATGCGGTCGGCGTACAGAATCGCCCGGCCATTGAGGTTGCGCGCCGCACGGCCGATGGTCTGGATCAGCGAACGTTCGGAACGCAGGAAGCCCTCCTTGTCAGCGTCGAGAATCGCCACCAGCGAGACTTCCGGCATATCCAGGCCTTCGCGCAGCAGGTTGATCCCGACCAGCACATCGAAGGTGCCCAGGCGCAAGTCGCGGATGATTTCCACGCGCTCCACGGTGTCGATGTCCGAGTGCAGGTAACGCACGCGCACCCCATGATCGGCGAGGTAATCGGTCAGGTCCTCGGCCATGCGCTTGGTCAGCGTGGTGACCAGCACCCGTTCCTCGACTGCCACGCGCTTGGTGATTTCCGACAACAGATCGTCGACTTGGGTCAACGCCGGCCGCACTTCCACCTGCGGGTCGACCAGACCGGTCGGCCGCACCACCTGCTCGATCACTCGCCCGGCGTGCTCGGCTTCGTAGTTGCCCGGCGTCGCCGAGACGAAAATGGTCTGCGGGCTCACCCCTTCCCACTCGTCGAAGCGCATCGGCCGGTTGTCCAGCGCCGATGGCAGGCGGAAGCCGTATTCCACCAGCGTCTCTTTGCGTGAGCGGTCGCCCTTATACATCGCACCGACCTGCGGCACGCTGACGTGAGATTCGTCGATCACCAGCAGGGCATCGGCCGGCAGGTAATCGTAGAGCGTCGGTGGCGCCGCGCCTGCTGGGCGCCCGGAAAGGTAGCGCGAGTAGTTTTCGATACCGTTGCAGTAGCCGAGCTCGAGGATCATTTCCAGGTCGAAACGCGTGCGCTGCTCCAGACGCTGGGCTTCGACCAGCTTGTTGTTGCTGCGCAGGTATTCCAGGCGCTCCTGCAACTCGACCTTGATCCCCTCGATGGCGTCGAGCAGGGTTTCCCGCGGCGTCACGTAGTGACTCTTCGGGTAGAAGGTGAAGCGCGGCAGCTTGCGGATGACTTCGCCGGTCAACGGGTCGAACGCGGAAATGCTTTCCACCTCGTCGTCGAACAGCTCGATGCGGATCGCCTCGAGGTCGGATTCGGCCGGAAAAATGTCGATCACATCGCCGCGCACGCGGAATGTGGCGCGGGCAAAGTCCATGTCGTTGCGGGTGTATTGCAGGTCGGCCAGACGCCGCAACAGCGCGCGCTGATCGAGTTTGTCGCCGCGATCGACGTGCAGGACCATCTTCAGATAGGTTTCCGGGCTGCCCAGACCGTAGATGCACGACACCGTGGTGACGATGATCGCGTCCTTGCGCTCAAGCAGCGCCTTGGTTGCCGACAGGCGCATCTGCTCGATGTGGTCGTTGATCGACGCGTCCTTCTCGATGAAGGTGTCGGACGACGGCACATAGGCTTCCGGCTGGTAGTAGTCGTAGTAGGAAACGAAGTACTCGACAGCGTTGTTGGGGAAGAACGACTTGAACTCGCCGTACAGTTGCGCGGCCAGGGTCTTGTTCGGCGCCAGCACCAGGGTCGGGCGCTGCACCTGGGCAATCACGTTGGCGATGCTGAAGGTCTTGCCCGAGCCGGTTACGCCGAGCAGCGTCTGGTGCGCCAGCCCGGCCTCGATGCCCTCGACCATCTGGCGAATGGCTTCGGGTTGATCGCCGGCGGGATCGAAGCGGGTGACAAGCTGGAATTCGGACATTAAACACCTCTGGGTCGTGACGCTCCGGGTCAACCGGCCTGCCACGGGAAAGACCGCATACGAGCGATGTCGCCCGAGGAAAAATCAGGATTGTGCTGAATGTGGAGTCGATTGCCGCGCCTTTCAAGGCAAACGTCCTACATCCGGTACATTCTCTGACACATCCAATCGACTAACGGTCGAGAAATAATCGGAAAAACTTACCGTAAAAGCCGTTTCGCCTGTCGCCAGCGGTCAGTGATGGCCTCTATACTAGCTCCCCGTTTGTGCACCGCTCTAGTGCATTCGGCTGGAGCGCGACACGTCCCTCCACTCTCCATTCAGAGCCGCCGTAATAATGAGCCTGTTCTCCGCTGTCGAAATGGCACCCCGCGATCCAATCCTGGGCCTCAACGAAGCATTCAACGCCGATACCCGGACCGACAAGGTCAACCTGGGCGTCGGTGTGTACTGCAACGAAGAGGGGCGAATTCCACTCTTGCGCGCCGTTATCGAAGCCGAAACCATTCGCGCCGCTCAGCACGCCTCCCGCGGCTACCTGCCGATCGACGGCATCGCTGCCTACGACCAGGCGGTGCAGAAGCTGCTATTCGGCAACGACTCGCCGCTGCTGGCGGCCGGTCGTGTGGTCACCACTCAAGCGGTCGGCGGTACCGGCGCGCTGAAAATCGGTGCCGACTTCCTCAAGCAACTGCTGCCGAACGCCGTCGTGGCAATCAGCGACCCAAGCTGGGAAAACCACCGCGCGCTGTTCGAGACCGCCGGTTTCCCGGTGCAGAACTACCGCTACTACGACGCCGCCACGCACGACGTCAACCGTGCCGGCCTGCTCGAAGACCTCAACGCCCTGCCGAATGGCTCGATCGTGGTCCTGCACGCCTGCTGCCACAACCCGACCGGCGTCGACCTGAGCCCGGCGGACTGGAACAACGTGCTCGACGTCGTGCGTGCCAAAGGCCACGTGCCGTTCCTCGACATGGCCTACCAGGGCTTCGGTGACGGCATCGCCGAAGACGCCGCGGCCGTACGCCTGTTCGCGGAGTCCGGCCTGACCTTCTTCGTGTCCAGCTCGTTCTCCAAGTCGTTCTCGCTGTACGGCGAGCGCGTCGGTGCGCTGTCGATCGTCAGCGAATCGAAAGAAGAAAGCGCCCGGGTGCTGTCGCAGGTCAAACGCGTGATCCGCACCAACTACTCCAACCCGCCGACCCACGGTGCAAGCATCGTCGCCGCCGTGCTCAACAGCCCGGAACTGCGCGCCCAGTGGGAAGCCGAGCTGGCGGAAATGCGTCTGCGCATTCGCGGCATGCGCGAACAGATGGTTGCTCTGCTGGCGGAAAAAGCCCCGCAGCGCGACTTCAGCTTCGTCGGCCGTCAGCGCGGCATGTTCTCCTACTCCGGCCTGACCGTTGAACAGGTGCACCGCCTGCGCAACGAATTCGGCATCTACGCCCTGGACACCGGGCGCATCTGCGTCGCCGCGCTGAACCAGCGCAACATCAAGGCTGTGACGGACGCCATCGTTCAGGTCATCTGATTTCGCTTTGTCATGAAAAACGGGAAGCCCTGGGCTTCCCGTTTTTTATTTGTCCGAAGGAATGCAACATTCCCTCTAAACTGCACACAAATCTGAATTGTGGGAGCGAGCCTGCTCGCGGATGCGGTGGGTCAGTCGCCATTGATGGTGGCTGACAGCATTCGCGAGCAGGCTCGCTCCCACAGGTTTCGTACACATCCAAGAATTTTGCGAGAACCCCAATGAAAAACGACAACCTGCGCGCCGACCGTGACGACCTGGATGACTTCATCCCCCGCACCACGGTCAAACGCGACAAAAGCCTGGTGCTGCAAGTCGCAGCGGGCGTCTTCCTCGGCGGCCTGGCCCTGTGGCTGGTGCAACTGGCGCTGACGGCGGCTTACGCCAAATTCATGCTGGGCACGATCACTTTCGGCGGTTAAGCCAGTTCCGTCGCCCGTTGAGTGGCCGCATCGTCATAGGCGACGTACAGCGATTCGGCGATCTGGCTTTTGATCGCCTTGGTGCTTTCCAGACCGAGCACGAACCCTTCGGCCTTGCCGCCAGCGCGGTTCAGCTCTTCAACGGTGCTGGCCTGGGTGATAGCGTCGAAGAGTTTTTCGGCGTGCGGGCCGACCCCTTTGGGCAGACTGATTTGCGTGACGCTCATACAAGCACCTCGCGGGAAAGAGAAATCAGAACGGTTTGAGTCATGGCGCGTACCTTTTCGGCGAATGGCCGGCAGCGCGTGTGACCACTTCCGGGCGACCATGGTAGACCTGTGAGGCGATTCTGGTAATCGCTAATCACTGACAAATCGCCGTCCGTCCTGCCGACATCGGAAATTTTACACTCGATGCTTGACTTCCCTTTTTGAATCAGTAACATACGCACCAATTCCGCAATAGCTCAGTTGGTAGAGCAAGTGACTGTTAATCACTGGGTCCCTGGTTCGAGTCCAGGTTGTGGAGCCAAATAGCAAAGCCCCTGAATCGAAAGATTCAGGGGCTTTTTTGTGGGCGCTCGAAAAGCTCGGAACGCTGCGATCCTCTTGCCGTGCCTATGAAAAAGGGCCGATGTGCGCTTGGCAAATCGGCCCTTTGCTATTCAGAGGCAGGCGTCAGACGTGCTCGCCGCTCTTCACCTGCACCTTCGGTGCACCGTGCCCATGATCGTGCTCATCGGGCTCGATCACCGGTACTTCGTTGCCATCGCAATCGTGCAGCTTGCCGTCGCTGAAGTAATCGCCTTCACGCAGCGCCGCCAGATCGCGATAACGCAGGGTCCGCTCTTCCGCCGCGGCAAATACCGACTGCTGATCGGAGTTGCCGACGGTGAAGTGGTTGAACGCCAGGTTGAGCAGAATCGCCATGATCGCCGAGGAACTGATGCCGGAGTGGAAAATGGTCGCGAACCAGCTCGGGAAGTGGTCGTAGAAGTTCGGCGCGGCAATCGGGATCATGCCGAAACCGATCGAAGTGGCGACGATGATCAGGTTGACGTTGTTGCGGTAATCGACCTTGGACAGCGTGCGAATCCCGCTCGCCGCCACGGTGCCGAACAGCACGATACCGGCGCCGCCGAGCACCGAGGTCGGCACCGCCGCGATCACCCGCCCCATGAACGGCAGCAGGCCGAGGATCACCAGGAACAGGCCGCCGGTGGCCACCACGTAGCGGCTCTTGATCCCGGTGACCGCCACCAGCCCGACGTTCTGGGCGAAGGCACTCTGGGTGAAAGAGCCGAAAATCGGCGCGATCATGCTCGACAGCATGTCAGCGCGCAGGCCATTGCCCAGGCGCTTGGAGTCGACCTTGGTGTCGATGATTTCACCGACGGCGAGAATGTCCGCCGAGGTTTCCACCAGCGTCACCATGACCACGATGCACATCGACAGAATCGCCGCAAAGTGGAAGGTTGGCATGCCGAAATGGAACGGCGTCGGGAAGCCGAACATCGGCCCCTGGGTCACGCTGGAAAAATCCGCCATGCCGAGGAACACCGCCAGCACCGTACCGATCACCATCGCCAGCAGAATCGACAAGCGCGAGATGGTCGCGCTACCGACTTTGCTCAGCAGCAGCACCAGCACCAGCGTAACCGCTGCCAGGCCGATGTTCTGCATGCTGCCAAAGTCCGGCGCGTGGCTGTTGCCGCCCATGGCCCAGCGCGCGGCGACAGGCATCAGGGTCAGGCCGATGGTGGTGATCACGATACCGGTGACCAGCGGCGGGAAGAATTTGGTGATCCGCGAGAACACCGGCGTGATCAACAGGCCGATCAGCGACGCCGCAATCACTGCGCCGAGCACCGACTGGAAGCCGCCCTCCCCGCCACTGCTGACGATGGCCACCATGGTCGCCACACCGGAAAACGACACGCCCTGCACCAGCGGCAACTGACAGCCAAAAAACGGCAGACCCAGGGTTTGCAGCAACGTCGCCAGCCCCCCCGCAAACAATGAAGCAGCAATCAACAGACCGATGTCCGCGGGCGACAGCCCGGCGGCCTGACCGATGATCAGCGGCACCGCAACGATACCGCCGTACATGGTCAGAACATGTTGCAGGCCGTAAGCCATATTCGCGCCGACCCCGAGATTTTCATCCTCGGGCCGTTGGTGTGAAACATGGGGCGTTTTCATGGTGGGGGGGTTCCCTGGTTTTTGTTATGCGCACACTGTATTCAAAACTCGCGACAAGTGTCCATGTTTTTGTATACAACAAATCATCAACGGTTGTACGACCTCTGTCGCGCAGATCCAGGTGGAGTTGACCGATAGAGCGCGGCAGGAGCGCCCTACCCTGCAAGGTCACGAGCGGCAACTATCTTCTGAGCATGGACTGCGGGGAAACGCTGAGCAGACAGCGCTCAGCCTGGACCGTCATCGACCCCTTCGTCATCGAGGTCGATGCCTTTAGCGGAGATTGCTGGGCACGCCGCGCCATTGGTGTCGCAGGCGCTGGCCTGTGGCGTTTTACGGTGCTGGCGGGTTCGTCTCGAGCAGACGCTTGAGCGCTGGCCTGAGCGCAGGATACGGGGGTGGGCGGATACCGAACTCGTCCACCAGCACTTCGAGCAGTTCATCGACGTCTGTCAGCTCACGCCGTTCGCTCTCGGCGCCCACGCGGTGGATGGCAAAACTGCCGTTGTTCAACGTGCGGCGCCAACCGTCGCCGGTGCGCGCGACCATCAGGCGCTGGGCGAACGGTGAATCGGGATGGGTCGAGACGTACCAGTTGCCGATGCTGTAATCGATGGCTTCCTGGCGCTGCAGATCGAACAGGTACACCGGCCGCCACTCGCCGGCGACCTGGGCTCGCAGCAGATAGCCGTCAGTCTGCCTGTCGAGACGATAAGCCTCATGCGGGGTGGCCTGCGCGCTTTCGCTGTCGAGGATCAGCGGCGCGGTCGGCACCATGCCGCCGAAGCCGACGTCGCTGATGTAGCGCACGCCGTCGATGTGCACCAGGCTCAAACGATGGGTGCGCGCCGTCCAGCTGCCTTCCGGCTGGCCCAGCACCACACGGCCACTGATTCCGCGCGCCTCGAAACCGAGCTCCAGCAACAGCGCCAGGAACAGATTGTTCAGTTCGTAGCAGTAGCCGCCCCGCCCTTCATGCAGGACTTTGCGCTCCACCGAGGGCAAGTCGATCGGCACCGGCGCGCCGCCGATGGTCGACAGATTCTCGAAGGCAAATGTGCTGGTGTGGCGCCGTTGCAGTTGCTGCAATGTTTCCAGGGTGGGCGCGGGCCGTGTGGCGAACCCCAGGCGCTGCAGGTACAGGTGCACATCGTTCAGGCGTGGCTCGCTCATTGCTCGGTCCTTATGCATGGCGCCGCGGATCATTCCGCCGATGGTCGCCATGTATACGGGATTCGTGGCGCGGACCGACAATTGATTTCGCCAATCGTGGCTAACGGCGCTTGCGCGAATCGATACGAATCCACGTCGGTGCATGGTCGCTGGCATGCGGTTCGTTGCGCACCCAGGCATCGACACCGGCCTCGACCAGATAAGGACTCAGCGCCGGGTTGAGCAACAGATGGTCGATGCGCAGGCCGGAATTTTTCTGCCAGTGCTGGCGGAAATAATCCCAGAAGGTGTAGAGCCGGTCCTCCGGGTACAGGTGCCGCAGCGAATCGATCCAGCCCTGGTCCAGCAAGCGTTGATAGCACTCGCGGCTCTGCGGCTGGAGCAGCGCATCCTTGAGCCAGGAACGGGTGTTGTAGATGTCCAGATCGGTCGGCACGACGTTGTAGTCACCGGCCAGCACCACCGGATGGTCGCTGCGCTGCAGATCCTTGGCGTAACTGATCAGGCGTTCGAACCAGGCCAGTTTGTAGTCGAACTTCGGCCCCGGCTGCGGGTTGCCGTTGGGCAGATACAAGCAACCGACCAACACGCCATGCACGGCTGCTTCGAGGTAACGGCTGTGCGTGTCGGCGGGATCGCCGGGCAAACCGCGCCGGCTCTCCAGCGGTTGCGCATCGCGGGCGAGGATCGCCACCCCGTTCCACGACGCCTGACCGTGCCAGATCGCGCCATAACCGGCGGCTTCCAGCTCGGCGGCGGGAAAGGCACTGTCCACCGACTTGAGTTCCTGCAGGCAGGCGATGTCGGGCTGTTCGCGCTTGAGCCAGTCCAGCAGGTTGGGCAGACGCGCACGCAGGCCGTTGACGTTGAAGGTGGCGATCCGCAGTTTTTTCATCGTCTGACGCTCCTGCCCGGGAAATGTAAAAAATCTGACCCTGCGGGCGCTACGCAGGTTGCATCGGATCGGCCCGCTGCGGCGTAATAGGCGCTCACCTGACTGCCGGGAACCGCCCTCATGCAACCCACGCTGCACGGCCAGGGCATCCTCCTGCGCCCCCTGCAATATGCCGACGCCGACGCCCTGCTTCACGCCGCCGCCGATGGTGAGCTGTGGAATCTCACCGTAACCGTCGTACCCTCGGCGAGCACCGTCGACAGCTACCTGAAAAAAGCCCTCGACGGGCGGGATGCCGGCACCGTCATGCCGTTTGTCATCGTGTTGCGCGAAACCGGCGAAGTCATCGGTTCGACCCGTTTCTGGAAAATCGACCGGCACAACCGCAAGCTGGAAATCGGCAGCAGCTGGATCGCCGCGCGGTTGCAGAAAACCTTCGTCAACACCGAGGCCAAATACCTGCTGCTGCGCCACGCCATCGAAGTGCTCGACTGCGTGCGCGTGCAGTTCACCACCGACGAGAACAATCACCGGTCGCGCAACGCCATCCTGCGTCTCGGTGCCCAACAGGAGGGCATCGTGCGCCATGAACGGATCATGCCGGACGGCCGCAAGCGCAACTCGGTGCGCTTCAGCATCATCGATGACGAATGGCCGCAGGTGCGGCAGAACCTCGAAGACAAGCTGGCGCAGTACGCTTTGCGTCGACCTTAAACGCGATGCCGCAACCAGTTGAGGAAGCCCTTTTTCGGCTCGGCCACCGGCGTCTCCTGGGTCAGGGCCTGCGCCTTGTGCAGGCGGAAATCGAGCAGCGCTTTCATCGCATCGTTGATGTCGTGGCGGGCATCCAGGCACGGTTTGAGGTAGGACTTCTCGATGCGATAGAGGGCGCAGAAGGTTTTCGCGGCAAACATCGCCGGCACCGAGGAATCGGAAAGGATCCCGGCCTCGCCGATCACCTCGCCCGGCCCCATGCGTCCGGATTCGAAAGGCGCGCCGTGGCGGGTCAACGTCACGCTGACTACGCCGGACTCGATAATGAACAGGTGATCGCTGACCTCTCCCGCCTCGAGGATCGTCTCGCCGGCGCGGAAGGTCTGCAGGGTCATGTTCTGGCTGAAGGTTTCCTTTTCCTCCTGGCGCAGCGTGGAAAAGATCGGCGAACTGTCGAGCAAGGCCCGCGGCCGCGAGAGGTTGCTCGGTGTGCTCGGTTCATTGTTCGACAGCAGATTGACCCCGGACGCCTGCAGATGCCGGTACGCCAGGTCGAACAGTTGATTGCGCACCGAGCGCTTCTCGTTCATTGACGCGACGAAACCGCTGATTTCATATTCCACGCCGACGCTGCCGGAGCTTTTCAGCGCCACGCTCGGCGCGGGATTGTCGAGCAACTGGCGACAGCCCTGCATTGCCCGCTCCAGCGCGTCGATCACCGCGCTCGGCCGCGCATGAGGGCTGACCTGGACACTGACGGCCACGCCGAACATGTTGCTCGGCCGGCTGAAGTTGATGATCTTGGCCTTGGCCGCCAGCGAGTTGGGGATCACCGCCATGCTGCCCTGGCTGGTCTGCAGGCGCGTGGCACGCCAGTCGATGTCGGTGACCCGGCCTTCGGTGCCGTCGATGGATATCCAGTCATCGAGCTGATAGGGCTTGGTGGTGTTGAGCACGATTCCGGAAAACACGTCGCTCAAGGTGCTCTGCAACGCCAGGCCGACGATGATCGCCAGCGCGCCGGACGTGGCCAGCACGCCTTTGACCGGCAGATCCAGGACATAGGCCAGCGCCGCAATGATCGCGATGAGGAAAATCACTGCGCCGAGCAAATCCTGCAACAGCCGCCCGGTATGCCCGACCCGCTGCATCATCACCGCACCGATCAACACGGTCAGGGTGCGCGCGCCGAACAGCCACCAGCCGATCTGCAACCCGGTCGCCGCCAGGTGCAGCGGCACATTGTCGGCCCACGGCGCCGGCTCCATCGGGTTGAGGCCTTCGTTGAACAGCAGAATGCTGAACAGGCTGAAGATCAGCACCCGCACCAGCAGCTTCCATTCGCTGCCTCGGGAGCTGATCAGGCGCCACAGACCGAGGTCGACCAGGATCAGAATCAACGCGCAGAACAACGGATGTTCGGTGAGCAGAGACAGCATCAAACAACTCCGACAATGGCCAATCGCGAGAAGATCGCACAGATTGGCCATAGTGTAGGAGCAATTGATTTGGCGGAATGGGCGCCGGCATCCGCGGCGCAAAAAAACCTGGGAGCCGGTTGGCTCCCAGGGGGTTGAAGGCGCCGCGAATCAGGCCGGCATGCGTCCGAAACGTCCAGACTGGAAGTCGGCAAAGGCCTGATGGATTTCCTGTTCGCTGTTCATCACGAACGGGCCATGGCCGACGATCGGCTCATCGATCGGCTCGCCGCTGAGCAGCAACACCACGGCGTTTTCGCTGGCTTCGAGGGTCAATTGCCGACCTTCGCGCTCGAGCAGCGCCAACTGGCCCGGCCCCAGCGTTTCCTGGCCATTGACCCGCACCGTGCCGCGTAACAGCACCAGCGCGGTATTGCGGCCTTCGTGCAGGTCGAGGGTCAGCAACTTGCCGGCGTTCAGGCGCAAATCCCACACGTCGATCGGCGTGAAGGTGCGCGACGGGCCTGTCTGGCCGTCGAATTCACCGGCGATCAACCGCAGGCGACCGGCGCCGTCCTTGAGCGCAATGTCGGGAATCTGCGCGTCGACAATCGTCTGGTAACCGGGGGCGGCCATTTTGTCCTTGGCCGGCAGGTTGACCCACAGCTGGACCATTTCCAGACTGCCGCCGGTTCTGGCGAAGTCGGCGGAATGGAATTCCTCATGCAGGATGCCGGACGCCGCGGTCATCCACTGCACATCGCCGGGGCCGATCTTGCCGCCGCTGCCCGTGGAATCGCGGTGTTCGACCTCGCCGTCGTAGACAATCGTCACCGTTTCGAAACCACGGTGCGGATGCTGGCCAACGCCACGCCGTTCGGTGGTTGGGGAGAATTCAGCAGGCCCGGCGTGATCGAGCAGCAGGAACGGGCTGATGTGCTTGCCCAGATTGTCGTAGGAAAACAGCGTGCGCACCGGGAAACCATCGCCGACCCAATGGCCGCGAGGGCTGGGGAAAACGCCAAGAATGTTTTTCATGCTGGCTCCTGAAGAGAGGGTGGACATGAATTCATCTTAAATCCGCAACGTATTTGCCACTAGACCCCGAATGTCGGCCTGATCGTCCCATCTATGGAACGACTCGACAGCCGCTCTCGGCCTGCCAACACAGACCTCAGGCGGATTCGTGACTTGCACTCAACAGTGCTTTGTCCCACTGACGGTTTTTCTCCGCGGCGCTGACACCGATACTCCTGGCCATTCCCACTGTCACCCTGGAGTCATGCATGTCTGTTCCCGCTTTCGGTCTTGGTACGTTTCGCCTGCAAGGCCAGGTGGTCATCGATTCGGTGAGCACCGCCCTCGAACTCGGCTACCGGGTCATCGACACCGCGCAGATCTACGAAAATGAAGCCGAGGTCGGCGAGGCCATCGCCGCCAGCGGTATCGCCCGTGACGAGTTGTTCATCACCAGCAAGATCTGGGTGGCCAATTTCGCTCGGGATCGGCTGATCGACAGCCTCAGGGAGAGCCTGCAAAAACTGCAGACCGATTACCTCGACCTGACCCTGATCCACTGGCCATCACCGCAGGACCAGGTGCCGGTGGAGGAATTCATGGGTGCCCTGCTGGAAGCCAAACGCCTGGGCCTGACCCGGCAGATCGGCGTGTCGAACTTCACCATCGATCTGCTGCAACAGGCGATTGCCGCCGTCGGCGCCGAGCACATTGCGACCAACCAGATCGAGCTGCACCCGTACCTGCAAAACCGCAAGGTCGCCGACTTCGCCCGCAGCCAGGGCATCCAGATCACGTCGTACATGACCCTGGCCTACGGTGAGGTGCTGAAGGACCCGCTGATCCAGCAGATCGCCGAACGCCTGCAAGCGACACCGGCGCAGGTCACCCTGGCCTGGGCCATGCAACAGGGCTACGCGGTGATCCCGTCGTCGACCCGACGCGCCAACCTGCAAAGCAACCTCGGCGCCACGGCACTGACCCTGAGCGCGGCCGACATGGCCTTGATCGCCACCCTCGAGCGCGGCCAGCGCCTGACCAGCCCCAAGGGCATTGCCCCGCAGTGGGACTGACCGGCTAGCCCTGCAAGCGTTGCGCGAGGCCCAGCAGGGTCTCGCGCAATGCCTCGACCGCCGCCGCCAGCCCGGCGGTGTCCGCATCCGGGCAGGCCTGTTGCAGCACCCGGCATGCCGCAGCCACTCGCGCCGCGCCAATCATTTGCGCGGCACCGAGAATGTGGTGGGCGAGGTCGGCCAGCCCCGCGCGATCGCGCTGCTGACTCAGCGCCTCCAGGCGTTGCAGATCCAGTTGCAGGTTGTTCAGCACTTCCTGGCGCAAGCGCTGGAGGATTGCCGGATTCGCTGCCGCCAACTGTTCCAGCGCACTGAGGTCGATTTCGACGGCTGGCGGTTCGATTGCGCGCGCGTCGCTCGCAGCGCCGTTCAACGCCTGACGCAAATCCTCCAGCAGAATCGGCTTGAACAGGCAGTCATCCATGCCGGCAGCCCGACAGCGGTGCTTTTCCTCGACCTGCGCATTGGCCGTGAAACCGAAAATCCAACAACGCGCCCTGCCCGTCGCCGTCTCCCGCTCACGCACTGCTCGCGCCAGTTCGTAACCGCTGCGGCGCGGCATGTTGCAGTCGGTGATCAGCACGTCGAACGCCTGCTCGCACCACGTCGCCAGCCCTTGTTCGCCGTCGCCCGCTTCGACGGTAGCGTGGCCGAGTTCACTCAACTGGCGACACAGCAGCAGGCGGTTGACCGGGTGATCGTCGACCACCAGCACCGTCAGTGGCCGTAACGGCGCTGTCGCTCGCTGCACCGGGGCCATGGACGATGGCTCTGCCGCCAGCAACGGCACGTCGATGCGCAGCACCACCCGCGTGCCACGCCCCGGTGCACTGTCCAGCGCCAGATCTCCGCCCATCATGTCCCACAGCGAGCGGCTGATCGCCAGACCCAGGCCGGAACCTGTGCGCGCCATGTCCGTACGGTCGCCGACCTGCACGAACGCAGCGAACAGGCGTTGCCGGTCTTCGGCGCTGATGCCGATGCCGCTGTCCTCGATGACCAGCGTGACCGCCATCGTCCCGGCCGGCGTCGGCGCCGCGAGCAACGACAGACTGACTTCGCCCGCCTCGGTGAACTTGATGGCGTTGCTCAGCAGGTTCGACAGCACTTGCTTGAACCGCAGTGGGTCAAGCTGCACGTCGACGTCACTGCGCGCATCCAGGTCGACATGCCAAAGCAGCTGCTTGTGCCGCGCCAGCCCCTCGAACACCTGCGCCACCGAGGCTACCAGTTGGCGCAGATTGACCCGCTCGGGGGCCAGGCTCAGATGCCCGGCTTCGATCCGTGCGATGTCGAGGATGTCACCGATCAGTGCCAGCAACTGCTGGCCGGCGCTGGATGCCACGGCGATGGCCGGACGATCGATCACACCGGCGTCGGCGTGCTTGAGGGCCAGTTCGAGCATGCCGAGCAAGGCGTTCATCGGCGTGCGGATTTCGTGGCTCATGGTTGCCAGGAAGGTCGATTTGGCGCGGTTGGCCTCGTCGGCGGCGTCCTTGGCCTGCTGCAACTGGCGCATCCATTGCTGGCGCTGGCGAATCTGCCGGCGCTGCAGAGCGATCCAGGCCAGCGCCAGCAGCAACAACCCGGCGGCCGCGGCAAACCCCTGGAGAATCTGCCGGCGGTGGCGCTGCCAGTAACTGTCGTTGACCACCACCTGATGGCTCCAGCGCGCGACCAGATCGTCCATTTCCTGCGGGGCGATGGTCAGCAACGCCTTGTTCAGGATCGAATGCAACTGCGCCGCCTCGGGTGCGGTGGCCATGGCGATTCGCGCCGGTTGATCGCCGACCGTGCTGACGATGCGCATCCGCGCGCGGTACTGCCGATCAATCAGGTAGCGCGCCACCAGCAACGAACTCAAGGTCGCGTCGGCCTGGCCGTTGAGCACCGCCTGCGTGCCAGCCGCTGGGGTCGCCACCTCGACCAGCTGCAGTTGCGGCACCTGCGCCAGCAGATAATCACGCAGGGTATTGCCGCGATAGATCGCCAGGCGCTTGCCCGCCATATCATCGAGGCCGCGCAGCGCCTGTGCTTTTGCATCGGTGACCAGGACAAACGGGCTGTTCATGTAGGCTCGGGTGAAGCGCAGTTGCAGCTCACGCTCGCTACTCGGCGTCAGCACCGGCAACACGTCGAGTTCACCGCGCTTGATCTGCTCGACCTGCTGCTCCAGGGACTGCCCGCGCACGATCTCGAACGTCAGGCCGCTGCGCTGGCCGATCAGCTTGAGCAATTGCGCGGTCAGGCCGCTGAACCGCCCCTCGGCATCGAAAAACGTCAACGGCGCAAAGTCATCGATGACGCCCACCCGCACCCGCGGATGCTGTTCGAGCCACACCTGCTCGCTGGCGCTCAGGCTTACCCGCGACTGCACGGCCATGTCGGCACGGCCGGCGCTCCAGCGCAGCTCCATGGCCAGGCGCTGCTCCATGGGAATTGCCAGCAGCGCCTTGTCCACCAGACGTTTGAGACGCACGTTGCTGCGCGCCAGGGCGAAACCGAACGGATTGGCATCCAGCCCGGACGCCCCGGCCAGCTGCAGGTCATTGCGGTAGTGGGTGTTGATCAGGTAGCAGGCGCTGATGAAGTCGCCGAGGTACACGTCATCGCGGCCGAACGCCACCGCGCCGAGGGCATCGAGGATCGACGCGTAGCGCACCAGGGTGGCGTCCGGATAAGCGCGCTGGACAGTTGATGCCGGCAGGTAATCCTCGACCATGGCAATCCGTTTACCGGCCAGATCCGCCGGCAATGGCGCGTTGAGCCGGGTCACCCACATCGGCTGATCCTCGGCGTAGGCCCGGGACAGGACCAACGCCGGGTCGGCGATCTCGAAGTTGTTCGAGGTGCCCAGCAGATCCAGTTCGCCGGACTTGAGCGCGGCCATGGCGGTGTCCCGGTCGGCATAACGCCTGACGGCGATCCGCACATTCAGCACCTGCGCCACCGCCTCGGCGTAGTCGGGCGTCAGGCCCTCCAGTTCCTGCTGGTGGCGCGTCAATTCGAAGGGCGGGTAGTCCGGCCCGGAAACACCGAGGCGCAGCAGCGCGTGTTCGCGCAGCCACTGGCGATCCGCCTCATCGAGGCGCACCTGGACGTTTTCCAGGCGGTCGCGGCTGACGATCTGCAACGCTGGCGTCGTTTCCTGCGCCTGCAGCACGCCGACGAACATCAGGCTCAGGCAGACAATCCATTGCAGCGGCCTCATGCTCGATGTCTCAGAGCAACTGGTTACGTTTTGCCAGCTCGCGCAGCAGCACCAGCGAGCCCATGCCGAGCTTCATCATCAGGCGCGTCTTGTAGGTGCTGACGGTCTTGTGGCTGAGGTTCATTTCACTGGCGATGAGCTTGTTGGGCTTGCCGTGGGCCAGTTGCACCAGAATGTGCAATTCGCGGTCGGAGAGCAGATCGATCAACGCGCGCTCGTTACTCTGCATGTCGAACTGGCCGACGCTGGCATCCGGCATTTCCGGAAAGAACGTGTAACCCGAGCGCACCGCCTTGATCGCGCTCTGCAATTGCTGCAATTGCGCCGACTTGGTGACGTAGGCCATCGCTCCGGCCCGCCGGCAGCGCGGCAGATAATGCACCGGCTCGCTGGAGGTGAAAATCACCACCTTGCAGCTCAGGCCGATCGCGCGGATCCGCTCCAGCACTTCGAGGCCGCTCATGCCCTCCAGCTTCAGGTCGAGCACGATCAACTCCGGCGTGTGCTCGCGAATCATCGGCACCACATCGACGCCACGGGACGCCACGTGAATTTGCGTGTAGCCCTGGGTTTCCAGAACCAGTTTGACGGCGGCGACCACCACCGGATGATCGTCGACGATCAAGGCTGAACTCATGACCACTCCCGGTAGCAATACGTGACGGGGACGCCGCCGCTCCGCCTGGAACGACACGCCCGGTGGCTGCGCAATGACTGTTGCACGGCCATTGCGCATAAGCACCTGTCAGACCTGACAGTTGTGCAATCGAAGAAACTGTGCTCAGGCCCGCAGGCCCAGCCGCGATCGAGCCTCGGCGGGACGGCCCCGCGATGCTATGGCCGATGCCAGCAGGTGCTCGATGGCTGCCGCCGCCGGCAATGGCGCCTGGCTGATCGTCAGCCTGTCGTGGAAAACCCCGGAGTCAGGAGCGTTGTAGACCAGTGCTCGGCGAACGTGCGGCTGATCCAGCAGGAAGCCGTGCAGATCGAGGCGACCGCCCGCCAGTTGCGCGTTGATTACCAGTACATCGAACGGCTCGCAGCCATAATCCACCAGGGTCAGCAGTTCAGCGAGGTTTTGCACCGGGGCGATGCGGTAGCAGTCGAGGCGGTTGAAGATCCGCTCGATCTTCATCCGCTGAAAGTGCTGCGGGTCGGCAATCAGGATACGCAAGGCTTTGTGGGTCATCGTCGATTCCAGTCGATGGCGGCTCCAGGTGCGGGCAAGACTACCCAAGCCCCTGAGCAACCTCTGTAGGACGATTCCGAAAAAAACCGCCACTCATCCGGATTGCCCGACGATCTCACTCGGTGGTACTCGGACTCCAGAACGCCTGTACCACCAGCGCCGATGTCGAGATCCGCGCCACCAGCGCATCCAGTTCATCGCCATCGACCGAGGTGGTCGCCAGCGTCGCCTCGATTTCAACTTCGTCGGCGCCAAAGGCATGCACGTCGACATCGCTGGCCGGGTAATTGCTGCGCTCCAGTTCCGCTTCGAGCAAGGCCAGCACGGCTTTCTGCTGCGCGCGGCGGGCAATCACGTAGACGATGTTGGTGACTTCCGCCGAGACCACGTCCAGTGGCTGGCGGTTAATGTTGTTGACGATCGGCCGCAGCAGCGTGTTGGCCGCGAGGATGAATAATGTGCCCAGAACCGCCTCGGCGAGCAGGTCGGCACCGGCGCAGGCACCGACCGCCGCCGACGTCCACAGCGTTGCCGCGGTGTTCAGGCCACGGACGTTGCCCTCTTCACGCATGATCACCCCGGCGCCGAGAAAACCGATCCCGGAGACCACGTAGGCGACCACCCGCACCGCGCCTTCGGCACCGCCGAGACGGTTGGCCATGTCGACGAAAATCGCCGCGCCGACCGCCACCAGCACGTTGGTGCGCAGGCCCGCCGTGCGTTGCCGGTACTGGCGTTCGAAACCGATCAGGCCGCCGAGAATGAAGGCGGCGCTGAGGCTGACCAGGGTGTCGAGCAGCGAGGTCAGGTTGAGGTTGTTGATGGCTTGCATCGTCATTTCCTTGAAAACCCGGCAGTCCCTTGTGGGAGCGGGCCTGCTCGCGAAGGCGTTCTTTGCGCCACAGCTGCAGTGGCTGACACTGCGCTTTCGCGAGCAGGCTTGCTGCCACGAGTCCTGCTGTTATTGCCAGCCGAACCGGCGGATGTAGAAGCCCTTCACCGCCTGGGTCAGCGCCATGTACGCCAGCAGGATCACCGGCAGGAACACGAAGTACAGCGACGGCAGCGCCTGCAGCTTGAAGTAATGCGCCAGCGGCCCCATCGGCAAGAAGATCCCCACTGCCATGATGATTGCGGTCATCACCAGCAGCGGCATGGCGGCACGGCTCTGCAGGAACGGGATCTTCGGCGTGCGGATCATGTGCACGATCAGCGTCTGGGTCAGCAGCCCCACCACGAACCAGCCCGACTGGAACAGGGTCTGGTGATCCGGGGTGTTGGCATCGAACACGTACCACATCAAGGCGAACGTGGTGATGTCAAAGATCGAACTGATCGGCCCGAAGAACAGCATGAAGCGCCCGACGTCCCCCGGCTGCCAGCGTTGTGGCTGCTTGAGCATCTCGGCGTCGACGTTGTCGAACGGAATCGCGATCTGCGAGATGTCGTAGAGCAGGTTCTGCACCAGCAGATGCATCGGCAGCATCGGCAGGAACGGAATGAACGCACTGGCCACCAGCACCGAGAACACGTTGCCGAAGTTCGAGCTGGCGGTCATCTTGATGTACTTGAGCATGTTGGCGAAGGTGCGGCGGCCCTCCAGCACGCCCTCCTCCAGCACCATCAGGCTCTTCTCCAGAAGGATGATGTCCGCCGCCTCCTTGGCGATGTCCACCGCGCTGTCCACGGAAATACCGATGTCGGCGGTGCGCAGCGCGGGCGCATCGTTGATGCCGTCGCCCATGAAGCCGACCACATGACCGTTGCCCTTGAGGATGCGCACGATGCGTTCCTTGTGCGACGGCGTCAGTTTGGCGAACACGTTGGTGGTTTCCACCGCCACCGCCAGTTGCGCGTCGCTCATGCGCTCGATGTCGTTGCCGAGCAACAGGCCCTGTTGCGCCAGGCCGACTTCGCGGCAGATCTTCGCGGTCACCAACTCGTTGTCGCCGGTCAGCACTTTGACCGCCACGCCATGCTCGGCCAGGGCCTTGAGCGCCGGCGCGGTGCTTTCCTTCGGTGGATCGAGGAACGCCACGTAACCGATCAGCGTCAGTTCCTGTTCATCGGCCAGGCTGTAGGTGTCGCGCCCTTGCGGCATCGACCGCGCGGCCACCGCGACCACGCGCAAGCCTTCAGCGTTGAATGCTGCGGTGACCTGACGGATCCGCGCCAGCAATTCATCGCTCAAGGCTTCGTCGACGTCGCCATGCCGCACGCGGCTGCACACCGCCAGCACTTCTTCCACCGCGCCTTTGCAGATCAGTTGATGCGGTTGCCCGCGCCCCTCGACCACCACCGACATGCGCCGGCGATTGAAGTCGAACGGGATCTCGTCGACCTTGCGAAACGCCGTGCCGACTTTCAGCTCACGGTGGATTTCCACGTGTTCCAGCACGGCCACGTCGAGCAGGTTTTTCAGCCCGGTCTGGTAGTAGCTGTTGAGGTAAGCCATTTCCAGCACGTCGTCGGAGTCTTGCCCCCAGACATCGACGTTGCGCGCCAGAAAGATCTTGTCCTGGGTCAGGGTGCCGGTCTTGTCGGTGCACAGCACGTCCATGGCGCCGAAGTTCTGGATGGCGTCGAGGCGCTTGACGATGACTTTTTTGCGCGACAGGAACACCGCGCCCTTGGCCAGGGTCGAGGTGACGATCATCGGCAGCATTTCCGGGGTCAGGCCCACGGCAATCGACAGGGCGAACAGCAACGCCTCGGTCCAGTCACCCTTGGTGAAACCGTTGATGAACAGCACCAGCGGCGCCATGACGAACATGAAACGGATCAACAGCCAGCTGACTTTGTTCACCCCTTGCTGGAACGACGTGACCGCCCGATCCGTGGCGCCGACCCGTTGCGCCAGCGCACCGAAATAGGTGCTGTTGCCGGTGGTCAGGATCACCGCCACGGCGGTTCCGGAGACCACGTTGGTCCCCATGAACAGGATGTTGTCCAGCTCCAGCGGGTTGTGCGTGTCGCGGTCCTGCTGGCGCGGGAATTTCTCCACCGGCATCGATTCACCGGTCATCGCTGCCTGACTGACGAACAGGTCCTTGGCGCTGAGCACCCGGCAATCGGCAGGAATCATGTCGCCGGCCGAGAGCACGATGAGGTCGCCGGGCACCAGTTGCCTGATCGGCAATTCAATCCGTGGCGCGTCGCGCCGCATCACCGTGGCGGTGTTGCTGACCATCGCCTTGAGGGCGTCGGCGGCCTGGTTGGATTTGCTTTCCTGCCAGAAGCGCAGCAGGGTCGAGAGCACCACCATGGAGAAAATCACGATGGCGGCCTTGAGGTCTTCGGTCAGCCACGAGATCACCGCCAACAGGGTCAGCAGCAGGTTGAACGGATTTTTGTAGCAGTGCCACAGATGGGTCCACCACGGCAGCGGCTGCTCGTGCTCGACTTCGTTGAGGCCATGCTGCGCGCGCAGGGCATCGACTTCGAAATCGGTGAGGCCGTCGGTGTGGGTGCCGAGGTTGGCCAGCAGCACGCCGGCGTCGCAATGCGCAGCATCGACCAGGGTGTTGGCCAGGGTGGGCGGCACTTCACGGCTGACCGTGGTGTCGTTGATGGTTTCCAGCAACGCCAGGCGACGGAAGTGCCGGGCGATGTGGCGGGTGCGCAGGAAGCCTGCGAAAAATTCCTTGAGCGTGAGTTTCATGGCTGGTGCCCCTCTGGTCAGCCGGGAAACCGTCAAGCAGGTACGTCCACGCCTTGGCCACCGTGAAAACGGCACGGCAAGGCGTGGCACACCGGTCGGAAAAGACAGGCGTGTCGACAGGGCTGCGATGACGACGTAAAGTCGACTTCACAGGCTTTTCAGTGTCGATGAGAAGGACGTCGGGACATGACCGGGACCGGTCATGATCGGGATGCCGCTGCTCGCTGTTCGGCGAGACAACGGCACAGAAAGATGCGCGTTATCTTGCCGAGAATCTGCCGGTTACAAGGACCGGCCGACAACTGTCACTCGAACAAGTACCCACTGTGGGTCTCCGCTATTGATGAAAACGCGCGAAGCTTACGCCCCGATGTCTGGAGAGTAAACCGGCAAAAGCAAGTGTGTCGGGGATTGTGGCGGGTGTTCAGGAAGGGTTCAGGATTGCCGACGAGATCGCCGAGATCGTTCCCACGCTCTGCGTGGAAATGCAGCCGGGGACGCTCTGCGTCCCATTGAGCGCTGAGCGTTCCTTGAGGCATTCCCACGCAGAGCGTGGGAACGATCAACAGCATCCCGGACTGCATTCCCACGCGGCGCGTGGGAACAATCAACGGTCTGGCTGAAAAGGCTACTTAGCTGGCAGTCGCCAGCAGCAGGTCCGCCATCGAACGATGCCCACGGTGCTTGCCATGCTCATACAGCGAGCCGGCGATCTCGTCCGCGCGGATCGGCAGGATCGACAGCAGCGTGTCGCTCAGACCGTGGCTGGCCTGGCAGAAGCCCTGCATGTACAGGCCGGCCTTGCAGCGCTCGTCGGTGATCAGTTTGTAGTGGCGGTCGACTTCGAAGTCGCCCAGATATTCCTGCAGCGGCGCCAGCAGTTTGCGGTGGGTCTGGCGCTCGTAACCGGTGGCCAGCACGACCGCGTCGTAGGCACGCACGGTGACTTCGCCGGTGGCATTGTTGCGCACGGTCAATTCGATGCCGTGCTCGGTGGCGCTGGCTTTCTCGACCGTGGTCAGGGTACGGAAGGCATGCCGGGCGATGCCCGAGACTTTCTGCCGGTAGAAGATGCCGTAGATGCGCTCGATCAGGTCAATGTCGACCACCGAGTAGTTGGTGTTGTGGTACTCGTTGACCAGGCGCTCACGCTCGCTGCTGTTCTGCTGGAAGATCAGGTCGGTGAACTCCGGCGAGAACACTTCGTTGACGAACGGGCTGTCGTCCGCCGGTTTCAGCGCCGAGCCGCGCAGGATCATGTCGACCTGCACCGACGGGAATGAATCGTTGAGGTCGATGAAGGCTTCCGCCGCGCTCTGCCCGCCGCCAATGATGGCGATGCTCATCGGCTGGTTGTTGACGCACGGTTGCTTGGCCATTTCGGCCAGGTACTGCGAATGGTGGAACACCCGCGAATCGCCCTTCAGCGCCTTGAACGCCTCGGGAATGCGCGGCGTGCCACCGGCGCTGACCACGACCGAACGCGCGGTGCGCACGAATTGCTGGCCGTCCGTCCCGCGGGAAATCACCCGCAACGCTTCGACCTGCTGGTTGTGCAGCACTGGCTCGATGGTCAGCACCTCTTCGCCGTAGCGGCTCTGCTCGGTGAACTGCGCGGCGACCCAGCGCAGGTAGTCGTTGTACTCCATGCGGCACGGATAGAAGGTGCCGAGGTTGATGAAGTCCACCAGACGGCCGTGGTGCTTGAGGTAATTGACGAAGGAGTACGGGCTGGTCGGATTGCGCAGGGTCACCAGATCCTTGAGGAAGGAAATCTGCAACTCGCTCTGCGTCGACAGCGTGTTGCCGTGCCAGCTGTAGGTCGGTTGCTTGTCGAGGAACAGCACATCCAGCTCGCCCTGGGTCGCGCCGCGCTCTTGCAGAGCGATGGCCAGCGCCAGGTTCGAAGGGCCGAAACCGACGCCGATCAGGTCGTGAACGATGGGCGATGCAATTGCCTGTGTCATTTCCAGTGTCCTCTGGATGAACCCCCGAACAGCGCGGAGGGAGAGCTTGGGTGACCGGCCGGCCCTGAAGCAGGACAGCAGGTCGTCTGTTGAGTAGGAACGAGGACAGGGAAATAAAATTTAACGACGACGGCTCAATGGGCGTCCCATTGCTTGATGCGCACGCGGCAATGTTTCATCGCGTTGACGATGTGCTTTTCCACCAGCGCCTTGGAAATCCCCAGTTGCGCGGCGATCTCCGGATGCGACAGGCCTTCGATCTTGCGCAGCAGGAAACTGTCGCGGCACAGCGGCGGTAGCTCGGCCAGGGCGCGTTGCAGCATCTCCAGGCGCTGGCCGTGATCGAGCGTGCTGTGCGGCGACGGCGTGAAATAGCGTTCTTCGCTGTCGAGCACGTCCAGTGGTTCGACCTGGCGCAGGGCATTGCGCCGATGATCGTCGATCACCAGGTTCAGCGCAGTGCGGTAGAGAAAGGCTCGCGGTTGCTCGATCGGTGTGTCGCTGGAGCGCTCCAGGACCCGCACGTAGGCGTCATGCACCACATCTTCGGCGACCTGACGGTTGCCGAGCTTGGCGTTGAGGAAACACACCAGCTCTCGATAGTAGTTTTCCAACATGACTCCCGGCCGCAGGCGGCGGTTTCTTTCCTTGGGGGCACTGATCCGCCAGGGTCTGACAGGCGGTAGCAAGATAGTGGCAACGTGAGGCGCGTAATTTATAGTAATTCTCATATAGATTTAAAGTGGTGTTTGTCGTTGCCCGCCAAATAGTGCTGATCTATACGTGTAACATCGTGTGTCCCCGCTTAAATTCCCGCGTGCATGCCTCGTTTACAGGACAGCTCCCCGTGTCTGTCGCCCCTGGCGGCAGCGTTCAGCGCCCGCTGGACGACGGGCCGATTTCCACTGGCCGGAACCCTGCATGAAACGTCCCCGCCCCGCCCGACGCGCCCTGCTCGTAGTCCTCTGTCTGATCCCTGTTGTCGCCTACGCCGCCTGGCAGATCCTGCCGCCCGGCCGGGACAGGTTCGCCACCGTGCAAGTGACCCGCGGCGACATCGAAAGCAGCGTCACCGCGCTGGGCACTCTGCAACCACGGCGGTATGTGGATGTCGGCGCCCAGGCGTCAGGACAGATCCAGAAGATCCACGTGGAAGTCGGCGACGTGGTCAAGGAAGGTCAACTGCTGGTGGAGATCGATCCGTCGACACAGAAGGCCAAACTCGACGCCGGGCGCTTTTCCATCGAAAACCTCAAGGCCCAGTTACAGGAACAGAAGGCCCAGCACGAACTCGCGCAACAGAAATACCAGCGCCAACAGCACCTCGCCGCCGGCGGCGCCACCCGCGAAGAAGACGTGCAGACTGCCCGCGCCGAACTGAAAGCCACCCAGGCGCGCATCGACATGTTCCAGGCGCAGATCCGTCAGGCCGAAGCCAGCCTGCGCAGCGATCAGGCCGAACTCGGCTACACCCGCATCTACGCGCCGATGGCTGGCACCGTGGCTGCCCTGGATGCCCGCGAAGGGCAGACCCTCAACGCCCAACAACAGACACCGCTGATCCTGCGCATCGCCAAGCTGTCACCGATGACCGTGTGGGCGGAGGTTTCCGAAGCCGACATCGGCCACGTCAAACCGGGCATGACGGCCTACTTCACCACCCTCAGCGGCGGCCAGCGACGCTGGAGCAGCACCGTGCGGCAGATTCTGCCGGTGCCGCCCAAGCCGCTCGACCAGACCAGCCAGGGCGGCGGCAGCCCGGCCAGTGCGAGCAAAAGCGGCAGCGCCCGCGTGGTGCTGTACACCGTGCTGCTGGATGTCGAAAACGCCGACAACGCGCTGATGGCCGAGATGACCACCCAGGTGTTCTTCGTCGCCAGCCAGGCCAAAGACGTCCTCACCGCGCCGGTTGCCGCCCTGCAAGCCACTGCCCGCGCCGACCGCCAGACTGCGCAAGTGATCGCCGCCAATGGCGACGTGCAGTCCCGTGAAGTGCACACCGGCATCAGCGATCGCTTGAAAGTTCAGGTACTGCAAGGCCTGAACGAAGGCGATCACCTGCTGATCGGCCCGGCCGACGGCAACGGAGGCTGAATGCACACGCCCCTGATCGAGCTGCAGGACATCCGCAAAGCCTACGGCGGTGGTGATGCTCCCGAAGTTCACGTGCTGCGCGGGATCGACCTGACGATCCATGCCGGCGAGTTCGTGGCGATTGTCGGCGCGTCCGGTTCCGGCAAATCGACGCTGATGAACATCCTCGGCTGCCTCGACCGGCCGACGTCCGGCGAGTACCGTTTTGCCGGGGAAAACGTGGCCGGCCTCGACACCGATGAACTGGCCTGGCTGCGGCGTGAAGCCTTCGGTTTCGTGTTCCAGGGCTATCACCTGATTCCGTCCGCCTCGGCCCAGGAAAACGTCGAGATGCCGGCGATCTACGCTGGCACACCCGCCGCCGAACGCCACGCCCGCGCCGCCGCGCTGCTCGACCGACTCGGCCTGGCCTCGCGCACCGGCAACCGTCCGCATCAGTTGTCCGGTGGTCAACAGCAGCGGGTATCGATTGCCCGGGCGCTGATGAACGGCGGCCACATCATCCTCGCCGACGAACCCACCGGCGCCCTCGACAGCCACAGCGGCAAAGAGGTCATGGCGTTGCTCGACGAACTGGCGAGCCAGGGCCACGTGGTCATTCTCATCACCCACGACCGCGAAGTGGCGGCGCGGGCCAAGCGCATCATCGAGATTCGCGACGGCCTGATCATCAGCGACAGCGCCCGGGACAATCCCGACGCCCAGACCACCGCCAATCCCGGCGCCCTGCAAGCGGTCGACCTGCGCCAGCGTCTGGCCGAGGGCGCCGAAGCCACCGGCGCGTGGAAAGGTGAACTGGTGGACGCCCTGCACGCCGCCTGGCGCGTCATGTGGATCAACCGCTTCCGCACGGCGCTGACCCTGCTCGGCATCATCATCGGCGTCGCTTCGGTGGTGGTCATGCTCGCGGTCGGCGAAGGCAGCAAACGCCAGGTCATGGCGCAGATGGGCGCGTTCGGTTCGAACATCATTTACCTCAGCGGCTCGGCCCCCAATCCGCGCACGCCGCCGGGCATCATCAGCCTCGCCGATGTCTCGGCGCTGGCCAGCCTGCCGCAGGTGCAACGCATCATGCCGGTCAACGGCGCCGAGGCTGGCGTGCGTTTCGGCAACGTCGACCACCTGAGCTACGTCGGCGGCAACGACACCAACTTCCCGGCGATCTTCAACTGGCCAGTGGTCCAGGGCAGCTACTTCACCGAGGCCGACGAACGCAACGCCAGCGCCGTGGCCGTGATCGGCAAAAAGGTTCGCGACAAACTGCTCAAGGACGTCGCCAACCCCATCGGCCAATACATCCTGATCGAGAACGTGCCCTTCCAGGTGGTGGGCGTACTTCAGGAGAAAGGGGCGAGCTCCGGCGATCAGGACAGCGACGACCGCATCGCCATCCCCTACTCCGCCGCCAGCGTGCGGCTGTTCGGCACACGCGACCCCGAGTACGTGGCGATTGCCGCGGCGGACGCGCGCAAGGTCAAGGAAGCGGAACACGCCATCGAGCAACTGATGCTGCGCCTGCACAACGGCAAGAAGGATTTCGAGCTGACCAACAACGCCGCGATGATCCAGGCCGAAGCGCGCACGCAGAACACCCTGTCGCTGATGCTCGGTTCGATTGCCGCGATCTCGCTGCTGGTCGGCGGCATCGGGGTGATGAACATCATGCTCATGACCGTACGCGAACGCACCCGCGAAATCGGCATTCGCATGGCCACCGGCGCCCGCCAGCGCGACATCCTGCGCCAATTCCTCACCGAAGCGGTGATGCTGTCGGTGGTCGGCGGCATCGCCGGGATCGCCCTGGCGCTGATCGTCGGCGGCGTGCTGATGCTCAGCGAAGTTGCCGTGGCGTTTTCCTTGCTGGCGGTGTTCGGCGCCTTCGGCTGTGCCCTCGTGACCGGTGTTGTCTTCGGCTTCATGCCGGCCCGCAAAGCTGCCCGACTCGACCCGGTGACGGCCCTTACCAGTGAATGATCGATCTATGAAACCGCGCCTCAGCCTGTTGACCGTGTGCCTGTTGCTCAGCGCCTGCGGCAGTCCCGTCCAGCGTCCCGACAGCGGCCTGCAACCGCCCGCCACCTGGCAGTCGCCCCACGACGCCAGGGTTGCGCGCGTCGATCCGCAATGGTGGAAACAGTTTGGCAGCCCCGAGCTCGACCGCCTGATCAAACAGGCCCGGCGCGGCAGCTTCGACCTCGCGGCCGCCGTCGCCCGGGTGCGCCAGGCCCAGGCCGGCACGGTGATCGCCGGCGGCTCGCAGTTGCCGGAAATCAAGGCCGGGGTCAACGCCAATCGGCAGAAACTGCTGCGCGGCAATGGCTACAGCCAACTCGACGCGGACAGCAGCAACAAGGCAGTGGATTATTTCGATGCGAATTTGAGCGCGTCCTACGAAATCGACTTCTGGGGCGGTAAACGCGCCTCCCGCGACAGTGCGCAGCTTGCCCTGCAAGCCAGCGAGTTCGACCGGGCGACCGTGGAACTGACCTTGCTCAGCAGCGTGGCCAACACCTATGCGCAAGCCTTGTCGCTGCGTGAGCAAAGTCGCATCGCCGAACTCAACCTGACCAACGCGCAGAACGTGCTGAAACTGGTGCAGACCCGCTTCGACTCGGGCTCGGCCACCGCGCTGGAGCTGGCCCAGCAGAAAAGCCTGGTGGCCGCCCAGCAACGGCAATTGCCGCTGGTGCAACAACAGGCACGGGATGCCCTGATCAGCCTCGCCGCCCTGCTGGGCCGGCCGGTGCAGGAGCTGCAGACCGGCGTAGAACCGTTCGAGCGACTGCAATGGCCGACCATCGATGCCGGCGTGCCCAGCGATCTGCTCAGCCGTCGCCCCGACATCGCCCGCGCGGAAGCGCAACTGGCGTCGGCCGCGGCCGACGTCAAAGTCGCCCGCGCGGCCATGCTGCCGACCGTGACCCTCACCGCCCAACTGGGCTCCGGGGCCAACCAGTTCGATGACCTCATTCGCAGCCCGTTCTACAACCTCACCGCCGGACTGGTCGCACCGATCTTCAACAACGGTCGCCTCAGCGCCGAGCGCGACAAGGCCACGGCACGCCAGGAAGAACTGCTGGAAACCTATCGCGGGGCGATCATCAACGGTTTCGCCGACGTCGAAAAAGCCCTCAACGGGATTCGCGGACTCGACGCACAGCGGCAATGGCAAAGTGAAGAATTGAATCAGGCGCAGACCGCGTTCGATATCGCCCAGAGCCGCTATCAGGCCGGCGCCGAGGATTTGCTGACGGTGCTGGAAACCCAGCGCACGCTGTACGCGGCGCAGGATCTGAATGTGCAATTGCGCCTGTCGCGGTTGCAGGCGAGCGTGGCGCTGTACAAGGCACTCGGCGGTGGGTGGCAGACGCTGTAGGCGCAGCGCACTCGAGACCGCTTTCGCGAGCAGGCTTGCTCCCACCGTGAGCGCATGCCATTTCCATGGACGCGATCGTTGTGCAAACGAGCCTGCCAGTTGAACGGTGATGCGGTCTTCAGACCGCGTTGGTCTTGGCCTTCAGATTACGTGCGTACCACGGCCGCTTCGGTACTCGCCGGAACAACCCTTCGAGTTTCTTCTCGTCTTCGCCAAAGGTGATGCGCAGCGCCAGCTTCATGGTTTCCGGGTCCATTTCCACTGACTTGCCGACCTGCAGGCCCGGCGTGGTGCTGCAACCGTGCGTGCTCGGGCCGAGCCACGGATCAGCCACTTCCACCCAGCGACCCGGAGCAAACCATTTCACGCCATTGACTTGCAGCCGGGTGACCTGCCCCGGATGGAAACGCTCGTGCGCACGGAACCAGTCCTCGACACGGTCATCGATCCAGCCATGGAAAGCCCAGAACACCGGGTTCACATGCGATGAAAACGGGTCGCCGAGAAAGTCGTTTTCCGGGGCGAACCAGCGTGCCGCGAAGTCATCCAGATCGCGGGCCAACGGCACCGGCTGACCATTGGAGGGATCGCGCGGCACCGACGCCCAGCGCATGTGCAACCAGTCGTGCAGCCCCAGCTCCACTTCAGAGCCGAACTGGCCGAGGGTCAGCTTCGACAGATATTGCGGATCGCGGTATTGCGACTCCCAGACCTCGAAATTGCTCTGGTAGGTCTCGGCGGTCTTGATGTCGCTGACCCATTGCGCGTACTCGTCATCACCTTCGGCCAGCCAGGTCGGCGGCAGCGAGGTGCCGTCGTGGTTATCGAAGTAACGGGCAAACCCGACACGGTCGCGCACCAGCTCCGGCTGCGGCAACGGGAAGAACGACCATGACGGCAGATCCTGCATCGAGCGCGCCGTGCCGAGCATGTGGCGGTGCATGAAGAAGAAGTCGACGCCCGAACCGTTGCGATCCTTGCGCGGACCGCGAGCATCACGCTCCAGGTCGCGCGGGCCGGGCTGCCAGCCGAGGCCGCGCAAGGCATTGCGTTTGTCTTCGGACAAGGCGTGCCACTTGTCCCGCGTCGCGTGCCAGACCTGGTGAAACAGCCGATGCTCGGGCGACACCAGCCACGCCAGCAGTGTCGGATTCAACGGCGTCCGCTGCCGCGCTTCCGGGAACAGGCATTTGACCGCAATGAAGCGGTGATCCTCGGCCGGCAGGGCCAGTGCGCGGTCGAGACGCTGCACCGTGCCGCTCAGGGTGCCGCTGCCGGCATTGCCGAAATCGGCCCAGACCTCGTCGAGGACCATGTTCAGTTCATAGTCGACACTGCCACCGGCGCCCAGCAGGCGCCAACTGAGTCTGGAGGCCTCGGCCCCGGCCAGATCGCCGAGAATGCGGTAACGAGGGGTGTCGGCAGCGCGCAAACGCTCCGGCGTATCGAGGAAGCCGCACACGCCCCGGCCCTTCTGGCCGATGTCGATGAACACTTCCAGGCCCTCGAGCGGCAAGCCGTCGAGACCCGCGTCACGCCCCACGAAACGGATCTTCCAGACCCCGCGCAGCGCATTCGCCAAGCGCTGCCCGGCCACGTCGGCGACATCGAACGATGCCTCACCGGGCGTGATCGTCGGGTCGGGCTTCGTCCATTCGCGATGCCCGAAATAAGCTGCAGGCACGGCAGCGCCGGTCAGCGCCAGGCCTGCCATGAACCATCGTCGAGAAATCCTCATTGCCCTACCTGTGTTCAGCCCTGAAGCAGGCTTTATCCAAGCTAGAACGTTTGCTGACCGAACAAATTTAAGCGCCAACGCGGCGGACTAATTTTCCCCCGTGCCCGCTCGTTCTTCCCAGATAACAAAGGCCTCCGCGCCTGTACCTCGACGGCGAACCTGACTGAGATGGCAATGACAACACCACGTTCGAAAAAGGCTCTATTCATCGGCCTGCCACTGGCCCTGGCGATCAGCGCCGGCGCCGGTTTCGCGGTCTGGGACATCTGGTTCAAGGACAACCCCGGCTACCCGGTCAAAGTCATGCAGCAGGCCGAAGAACTGCACGAGCACATGCTTTCGTTCGACAGCCACATCACCATCACCCAGAACTTCGGCACCACCGGCAACGAAGTCGACAAGGACGGCAGCGAGCAGTTCGACCTGGTCAAGGCCAATCGCGGTCGGCTGTCCGGCGCAGCACTGACGATTTTCGGCTGGCCGGAAATCTGGAACGGCCCGAACGCCCCGCACAAGCCCACCGCCGGCTTCGTCGACGAGGCGCGCAACCAGCAGGAAATCCGCTACAAGATCATTTCCGGGATGGTCCGCGACTTCCCCAACCAGGTCGGCATCGCCTACACCGCCAACGACTTCCGGCGGCTGCACGGCGAAGGCAAGTTCGCGATCTTCATCAGCATGCTCAACGCCTACCCGCTGGGCCACGACTTGAACCAGCTGGACCTGTGGACGGCGCGCGGCATGCGCATGTTCGGCTTCAGCTACATCGGCAACAACGACTGGGCCGACTCGTCGCGGCCGCTGCCGTTCTTCAATGATTCGCCGGACGCCCTCGACGGCCTCTCGGACCTGGGCAAGCAAGCGGTCAAGCGCCTCAACGACCTGGGCGTGATCATCGACGTGTCGCAGATGTCGAGCAAGGCCCTGGAACAAGTCGCACAACTGAGCCGCACGCCGCTGGTGGCGTCGCACTCGGCGCCGCGCGCCATGGTCGATATCCCGCGCAACCTCAGCGACAAGGAAATGCAGCTGATCAAGAACAGCGGCGGCGTGGTGCAGATCGTCGGTTTCTCGCAGTACCTGCGACCGCTGACCCAAGGCACCCAGGACAAGCTCAATGAACTGCGCAAGCGCTTCGACCTGCCGCCGCTGCCGAACCTCGCCGTGGCCCTGATGCCGGGCGATCCGATCATCTCCGCGTGGTCCGAGCAGAAGTTCGGCGAGTATGCCGGCCAGCTCTACGCGATCCTCGAAGAAGAGCCGAAAGCCAGCCTCAAGGACCTCGGCGACGCGATCGACTACACCGTCCGCAAGATCGGCATCGACCACGTCGGCATCAGCTCCGACTTCAACGAAGGTGGCGGCGTCAAAGGCTGGGAGAACGTCGGCGAAATCCGCAATGTCACCGCCGAACTGCTGTCGCGCGGCTACTCCGAAGCCGACATTGCCAAGCTCTGGGGGGGCAACTTCCTGCGAGTCTGGGATCAGGTGGAAAAATCCGCCAAACCGGCCCTGGCCGCTGGCCGGGAAGTGGCCACGCCATGAGCAACCGTCGTGACTTTCTGAAACAGGCCGGGATCCTCGCTGCCGCTCTGCCACTGGGCGCGAGCCTGCCGAACATCGCCAGCGCTGCCAGCGCCGCCGCACCGCTGCCACGCGAAAAGTGGGCGCAGTTGCAGCAGTTGTTCGATCAGGATCCGGCCTGGCTGCACTTCTCCAATTTCCTCGTCACCACGCACCCGCGCCCGGTGCGCGAGGCGATCGAGATGCATCGCGCCGCCCTCGACAGAAATCCGGGGCTGGCGATGGACTGGGACCACGGCGTCACCGAAAAACGTGAAGAAGACGTGCGCGCCTGGGCCGGCAGGTATGTGCAGGCCGATGCTCGCCAGATTGCCCTGACCGGCAGCACCACCGAAGGCCTGGCGATGATTTACGGCGGCGTCCAGGTGCGCGCCGATCAGGAAATTCTCACCACCGAACACGAACACTACGCGACCCACACCATCCTCGAATTGCGTACCCAGCGCGACGGGACCAAGGTGCGCAAGATTCGCCTGTTCGAGGATCCGTACCGCATCAGCAAAGATGAACTGCTGGCCAACATCGATCGCAGCATCCGCCCGCAGACCCGTGTGCTCGGCATGTGCTGGGTGCATTCCGGCAGTGGCGTGAAACTGCCGCTCGGCGACATCGGTGCATTGGTCGACAAACACAACCGGGGTCGCAGCGAAGCCGATCGCATCATCTATGTCGTCGACGGTGTGCACGGCTTCGGCGTGGAAGACGTGAGTTTCCCGGCAATGAACTGCGACTTCTTCATCGCCGGCACGCACAAATGGATGTTCGGTCCGCGCGGCACCGGGATCGTGGTCAGCCGCACGCCGGAAGTGAAATACGTCACGCCGATCATCCCGACCTTTTCCGAGGCCGAGCACTTCTCGACCACCATGACGCCCGGCGGCTACCACGCGTTCGAGCATCGCTGGGCACTGAGCGAGGCGTTCAAGCTGCACCTGCAACTGGGCAAGGCCGACGTGCAGGCGCGTATTCATGAGCTCAACGGCTACCTGAAAAAACGCCTGCTGCAACGCCCGCAGATCGAGCTGGTCACGCCGTTGAGCGCGGAATTTTCCGCCGGTTTCACCTTCTTCCGGGTCAAGGGTCAGGACAGCGACAGGATCGCCGCCCACCTGATGGCCAATAAGGTGGTGGCCGACGCCGTGGAGCGCGATGTCGGGCCGGTGATCCGCACCGCACCGGGCCTGCTCAACGACGAAGCGCAGATTGACCGCTTGCTGGCGGTGCTCGACCGGGCGCTTTGAGTGCCAACGATTTCCTTCCTTTGACGAGACTCGAAATGAACAGTGAACTGCCTCGTTCTGCCTTGCCCACCCTGCCGGCGCTGATGCTCGCCGCCCTCGCCGCGTGCCTGCTGCCAAGCGCTGCACAAGCCGCCACCCCGCCAGCACCGGGCAAAGTGTTCAAGGACTGCAAGGACTGCCCGGAAATGGTCGTGCTGCCCACCGGCACCTTCACCATGGGCACTCCGGAAGATGAAGTCGGCCGCGAGCCCGACGAAGGCCCGATGCACCCGGTGACGTTCGCCAGACCGCTGGCGATCAGCCGTTTCCAGGTGCTCAAGGGCGAGTGGTTCGCCTACCTCAAGGACACCGGATACACGATGCCCGACGGCGATGAGCGCCCGGGCCGCGCGTGCAAGGCCGGAGTGCCGGACTATGCCGGCAGCGACCCGCGCAAGCAGTACACCGACAGGCATCCGGCAGTGTGCATGAACTTCGCCGAAGCCAACGACTACGTGGCGTGGCTGTCGAAAAAGACCGGCAAGCCGTATCGGCTGGTGAGTGAATCCCTGCGCGAATACGCCGCCCGTGGCGGCACCAGCGGGCCGTTCCCGTTCCCGTTCGATGAGGGCAAGGAATACAGCATCGCCAAGCACGCCAACACCTACGGCGCCGCCGACGGCTACAACTTCACCGCACCGGCCGGCAGCTTCGCGCCCAACGCCTTTGGCGTGTACGACATGCACGGCAACGTCTACGAATGGACCGCCGATTGCTACAACGACAACTACGAAGGCGCACCGAGCGACGGCAGTGCCTGGCAGACCGGCAAATGCCAGTTCAAGCGCATCCGCGGCAACGACTGGGGCGAAGCGCCGGTGTTCTCGCGCTCCGGCAACCGCAACGCACTGGCGCCCGACGAGCGCGGCGACTGGATCGGTTTCCGCGTGGCGCGGGATCTGTAACACCCCTGCCGCCACGCTAAATTAACCCTCCCGCCAGTCGTTCTACAGATGGCGCGATCCATTGCGACGCGCCACTGCCCTCTACGTCACCCAGGCGAAGCCCGCAGCCGATCCCGGCCTTCGCCGTTCTTTCACGCAGGGAACCTCCATGAGCAAACCAACACGCGGGGTGATCAATGAATTGTTCGCCCTGCTCAAACCCTTTCGGCTGATCGTTGCCGGCTCGATCCTGCTCGGCATGGTCGGCGGCCTGAGCGTCACGGCGCTGCTGGCGACGATCAACAACGCGCTGCATTCCGAAGCCGGCCTGACCAGCACCGTGGTCGCCGTATTCGCCGGCCTGTGCCTGTTGGCCCTGGCCAGTTCGATCTTCTCCGACATCGGCACCAACTACGTCGGCCAGCACATCATCGCCAAGCTGCGCAAAGAGCTGGGCGAAAAAGTGCTGTCGGCGCCCATCGAGCAGATCGAACGCTACCGCAGCCATCGGCTGATCCCGGTGCTGACCCACGACGTCGACACCATCAGCGATTTCGCCTTTTCCTTCTCGCCGCTGGCCATCTCCATGACGGTGACCCTCGGCTGCATGGGTTACCTGGCAATGCTGTCGTGGCCGATGTTCCTGATGATGGCGGTAGCGGTTCTGCTTGGCACGGTCATCCAGTACATTGCCCAAGGCCGTGGCATGCAAGGCTTCATGAAGGCCCGCGACCACGAAGACGAACTGCAGAAGCACTACAACGCGATTGCCGAAGGCGCCAAGGAACTGCGCATCCACCGTCCACGCCGTCAGCGCATGTTCGTCTCGGGCATCCAGACCACCGCCGATCAGATCTGCGATACCCAGGTGCGTTCGGTGAACATCTATGTGGTCGCCAAGACGCTCGGTTCGATGCTGTTCTTCGTGGTGATCGGGCTGGCACTGGCCCTGCAATCGCTGTGGCCGAGTGCCGACAAGGCAGTGATGAGCGGCTTCGTGCTGGTGCTGCTGTACATGAAAGGCCCGCTGGAACACGTCATGGCCGCTCTGCCGATCGTTGGCCGGGCGCAGATCGCGTTCCGCCGTATCGCCGAGTTGTCCGAGCAGTTTTCCTCGCCCGAACCGCACTTGCTGCTCAGCGATCAGGGCAACGAAAAGACCCCGGTGCACAGCCTGGAACTCAGCGACGTCGCGTACAGTTTCCCGAGCGTGGCAGGCGCTGCGCCGTTCCGCCTGGGGCCGGTGAACCTGAAGATCGATCAGGGCGACATCATCTTCATCGTCGGTGAAAACGGTTGCGGCAAGACCACCCTGATCAAGCTGCTGCTGGGCCTGTACGCGCCGCAGCAGGGTGAGATCCGCCTCAACGATCAGGTCGTGACCGCCCTCACCCGCGACGACTATCGCCAGCTGTTCACCACGATCTTCGCCGACTATTACCTGTTCGACGACGTGGTCCAGGGCGACACGCACATTCCGCAAGACGCCAACAAATACCTGGAGCGCCTGGAGATTGCGCACAAGGTCAGCGTGCGTGACGGCTCGTTCACCACCACCGATCTGTCCACCGGCCAGCGCAAGCGTCTGGCGTTGATCAACGCGTGGCTGGAAGAGCGTCCGGTGCTGGTATTCGACGAATGGGCCGCGGACCAGGACCCGACGTTCCGGCGGATTTTCTACACCGAACTGCTACCGGACCTGAAGCGTCTGGGCAAGACCATCATCGTCATTTCCCACGACGATCGTTACTTCGACGTCGCCGACCAACTGGTGCGCATGAGCGCCGGCAAAGTGGTCACCGAGCTGCAGCCCGCCTGATTGTGAAAATTCTGTAAAAAAAGTGCGTTGAGCCTTTCCGGTTTTCGGAAGGCTCAACGTCTTACTTAAAGTTAATAGAAATAGTTCTCAGTCAACACTTTGAAGAGTAGAAGAACAATGCCCGCACCGCACGGACTCAACCCGCTCGCCAAGGCTCTGCTGATCCGCCGTTCCTTCCGCACAACCGTTCCAGCCCTATGCGCCCTGGCCCTCACCTTGCCGATGATCGGCCAGGCGCAGGCAGCGGCCGTGGCGATCAACATTCCTGCGCAGTCGCTGGGGAGCGCCCTGCAGGAATTCGGTCGCCAGACCAATCTGCAAGTGCTGTACAGCCCGGACGAAGTCAGCGGTCAACGCAGCACCGCCGTCAGCGGCAACCTGGAACCGACTGCGGCGATCGCGCAATTGCTGCAGGGCACGGACATCGCCTACAGCGTGCAGGGCAACAGCGTTGCGTTGCGCGTGCGCGGCAACGCTGCGAGCCTGGACCTGGCGCCGACCAGCATCACGGCGGCGCAGGAATCGGCGTGGGGCCCGGTCGACGGCATCGTCGCCAAGCGCAGCGCCACCGGTTCCAAGACCGATACCGCGCTCAAGGAAATCCCGCAGACCATCAACGTCGTCACCCAGGACGAAATCAAGATGCGCGGTTCGCAATCGGTCACCGAAGCCTTGCGTTACACCGCGGGCATGACGGGTGGCGGTTTCTCCGACCGGGTGAAGATCTTCGACGAACCGACGTCCCGCGGCTTCTCGCCGACCCCGCTGTACCTCGACGGCCTGCACCTGCCTTACGGCGGCGGCAGCACCGGTGGTTCGCTGCAGATCGACCCGTACAGCCTGGAGCGCATCGAAGTGCTCAAAGGCCCGGCGTCTGTGCTGTACGGCCAGAACCAGCCAGGCGGTATCGTCAACATGGTGGGCAAGCGCCCGACCGCCACACCGCTGCACGAAGTCATCATCGGTGGCGGCAGCTACGACCGCAAATACGGCGCGTTCGACCTCGGTGGCCCGATCGACGACCAGGGCGAGTTTCTCTATCGCCTGACCGGCGTGGTCAACGACAGCAACTCGCAGATCGACTACGCCGACCAGAACCGCATGATGCTCGCGCCCAGCCTGACCTGGCTGCCGAACGACAGCACCAGCATTACCCTGTACGGCCAGTACCAGAAAGACCGTGACACCCCGGAAGCTCAGGGCCTGCCCGCCAACGGCACCGTGTTCCGCAGCGCCAACGGTCGCATCAGTCGCAGCCTGTTCCTCGGCGAGCCGGGCGTGAACAAGTACGACCGCGAGCAATTCGTGGTCGGCTACGAGATCGCCCACGAACTCAACGATGTCTGGACCCTCAAGCAGAACGCTCGTTACGCGCAACTCAACGACCGTTATGTTGCACCGCTGCACGGTTACTCGTTCGAACCCAATCCAGTGACCGGCGCCGACGACGAAAGCCGCCAGACTCGCTTTGGCGTCGACTGGGCCCAGGACAACAAGGTCTACGGCATCGATAACATCGCCCAGGCCAAGTTCAAGACCGGCGAAGTGGATCACACCCTGCTGCTGGGCGTGGACTACTACCACTTCAACACCAAGTTCCTCGGCCGCTATGACCGCCAGGGCCCGGCCATCGACCTGTACAACCCGGTGTACGGCAGCGAATTCAACTTCCGCCAGCCTTACAAGTGGGACAACACCGTCAAGCAGACCGGCCTGTACACCCAGGACCAGATGCGCTGGAACCAGTGGTTCCTGACCATCGGCGGTCGTTATGACTTCGCCGAAACCATCAACAAGGAACCGCTGGGCGGCAACCGCTCGAACATCAAGGACGAGAAGTTCACCGGTCGCGCCGGCTTCGGTTACGAGTTCGAAAACGGCCTGACACCGTACGTGAGCTACGCCGAGTCGTTCCTGCCACAGACCGGTGCCGACATGAACGGCAGCCCGTTCAAACCGACCGAAGGCAAACAGTACGAAGTCGGCGTCAAGTATGAACCGACGTCCATCGACGGCTTCATCCAGTTGTCGGCCTATCAGATCGACCAGAGCAACATGCTGACCAACGACCTGCTCAACCCGGGTTTCAGCAGCCAGAGCGGCTCGGTGCGCTCGCGCGGTGTGGAACTGGAAGGCAAGGTCAACGTGACCCAGAACCTGCGCCTGCTGGCCTCGGTGTCGCGTAACCAGATCAAGTGGCGCAGCGTCAACGACGGTCGCGAAGGTCGCACCCTGGCCATGAGCCCGCCGCTGACCGCATCGGCATGGATCGACTACAGCTTCGACCAGTCCACGTCGCTGGCCGGTCTGGGCATGGGCCTGGGCACCCGCTACGTGCGCAGCAGCTATGGCTCGGACTACGAGGAAGATTCGTTCCAGATCCCGTCCTACACCGTGTATGACGCCATGATCTCCTACGACCTGGAAAAATCGCCGCTGCACGTCAAAGGCGTGAAAGTGAAGATGAACCTGGAAAACCTCGCCGACAAGAAGTACGTCGCCAGCTGCAACAGCACGCTGGACTGCTACTACGGCGAAGGCCGGACCATGACCGCCGACGTGACCTACAACTGGTAACACGTTCAGCGTCAAACAGAACGCCGGCATCTGCCGGCGTTTTGCTGTCTGCCCGAAAGCCAGCCCCGGGCAAAAGCAAAGGGCCGCAGTCAGCGGCCCTTTTCCAGTCCCTCGACAACGCGTGTCAGCGCGCCGCAAACACCGCCTTCAACCGCTCGGCAATGTAGTGCTGCGCCTCTTCGGCCTCATCGACGATTGCGCCCATGCGCATGAAGTCATGAGTCATGCCTTCGTAGACTTTCAGCTCGACCTCGACCCCCGCCGCCTGCAAATGCCGGGCATACGCCACACCTTCGTCATGCAGCGGATCGCACTCGGCCAGCACCAGCAACACCGGTGCCACATCGGCTGCGACTGCACCCAGCAACGGCGAGAAACGCGGATCGAGACGGTCGGCCGCCTCACGCTGATAGTGGTTGTAGAACCAGTTCAGCGATGCCTTCTCCAGCAGATAGCCCTCGGCGTAGCGCTCGATGCTGGACGTGCTGCGGCTGGCGTCGGTGACCGGGTAAATCAGCACCTGCAACCGCGGCTGCACCGCGGCACCGGCCAATTGCGCGGCCAGCACCGTGGCCAGACTGCCGCCGACGCTGTCACCGGCAATCGCCAGGCGTGTGCTGTCCAGCCCAAGGTCCTGAGCGCTGGCGACCAACCAGTGCCAGGCATCGTGCGCATCGTCAGCGGCGGTCGGAAAGCGGAATTGCGGCGCCAGTCGATAGGCCACCGACACCACCACGCAATCGGCCAGCGCCGCCAGCGCCCGGCACAGTGAATCATGGGAATCGAGGCTGCCGACCACATAACCGCCGCCATGGAAATACAACAGAGCAGGACGCCCGGCCCCAGCGTTCAACGGCTGATCGCTGTAGACCCGCGCGTTGAGCAGCGATCCGTCACGTACCGGCAGTTGCAGTTCATCGACCACCGCAAGGTCCTCACCGCCAGCGTCCATCAGCAACGAAGACTGATCGAACTGCTCGCGGGCCTGTTCCGGGCTCAGCTCATGCATGCCCACGCGTTTGCCGCTGGCCCGGCCGTTGCCGACCAATTGCAGAAATGCGGCGATATCAGGATTCAACGACATTCAATTTCTCCAGACCACTCGGGCGCCTTGAGCGCCCGAGTGGTGTTTACGGTTACCCAGCAGGTTTCAGGACATGGCTACTGATTCAACGAACTCGCCGAGGATTTCTTCAGCCTCGGACAGGAAAGTTTCATCCCGCGGGATCTGGAAGTGCCCGCAATCGAGCCATTCGCCGCCCATGCCCGGCTGTGCGAGTTGCGCCGCCAGTTCGACCGCCTCCTCCTCTCGGCCCAGCGTCCACCAGCAGACCGGTTGCACCGTCAGCGGCGGACAGCGGTCGAGCTGCAACGACAACTGCTTGAGCCGGCGCGCCACGCTGAACACATGGGCCAGTTCATCGGCCCCCAGCGCGACATACGTCGACGCCCCGGACTCGGCGCCCATGGCAGCGTTGAACACTGCGCGCAGGTTGTGCACGGTTTCCTCGCCATCGATGGTCACGTGCGCGGCAGCGTCCGGCAGGGTGACCCGCAGGAAGTCGCGCAGATCGGCTCGCCAGTCATCCACGGCCCCGGCATTGATGGCCGCCGAGGCCACGAAGCTGTCGACCAGACCGACGAACTGCACCTGCTGCCCCGCCTGTTCCAGTTGCGCCGCCATCAGCATCGCCAGCGTACCGCCGAGCGACCAACCCAACAGGTAATACGGCCCCTGCGGTTGTTGCTCGCGGATTTGCGCCACGTAATCGCTGGCCATGCTGTGCAGCGACGTA
Source organism: Pseudomonas sp. efr-133-TYG-5 (assembly GCF_030209175.1). Lineage (GTDB taxonomy): Bacteria > Pseudomonadota > Gammaproteobacteria > Pseudomonadales > Pseudomonadaceae > Aquipseudomonas. The sequence goes on from NZ_JARVSM010000001.1 coordinate 1,328,417, forward strand.
TCGCTGAAGTTCGGGTCGAGCAACATCCGCGACTGGATCGCCAGCACCTGGCGCTGACCGCTCAGGCGACGGGCCAATGGCTCGTAATCGAACACCGTGCCGAAACCGGCATGGATGCAGAACAACGCTGCCCGGCCCTTGACCTCGGCGTTCATCGCCAGCAGCCCGGAGGCTTTCTCGGCAGTGCCCTGAACGCTGGCCACCAGCTCGGCGATGCTCGGCTTCTGCATCAGGTCGCGCAGTTTCAGACTCAGGCCCTGGGCCTTGAGCACACGGCTGCGAGCGACCACTTGCAGGCTGAGAATCGAGTCGCCGCCCAGTTCGAAGAAGTTGTCGGTGAGGCCGACGCGTTCGATCTTCAGTACCTCCTGCCAGATCTTCGCCAGGGCTTTCTCCAGCTCGGTGCGTGGCGCCCGATAATCCTGACGCTGTTCGGCGTCCGGGTCCGGCAATGCCTTGCGGTCGAGTTTGCCGTTCGGCGTCAGCGGCATGCGCTCGAGCAGCATCAGGTGCGCAGGCACCATGTAGTCCGGCAGGCTGGCCTTGAGCTGTTCGCGCAGGCGTTCGCACAGACCTTCCACCGACGCTTCGGCACCGGCCAGCACATAGCCGAGCAGTTGTTTGCCACTGGCGCCCTCGCGAGCGACCACGGCTGCATCGCGCACGCCCGGTTGTTGCTTGAGGCGTGCTTCGACTTCCCCCAACTCGATACGGAAGCCACGGATCTTCACCTGATGGTCGATCCGGCCGAGGTAGTCGACCGTGCCATCGGCGCGCTGGCGCACCAGGTCGCCGGTGCGATACAGACGGCTGCCATCGGCGCTGAACGGGTTGGCCACGAAGCGCTCGGCGGTGCCAGCGGCGCGGCCCAGATAACCACGAGCCAGCGCGCCACCGAGGTACAACTCGCCGGCAATACCGACCGGCAGACGATTGAGATCGCTGTCGAGCACGTAACCGCTGCGCTCACCGACCACGCTGCCGATCGGCGCGTAGGCGGCGCCGCATTCATCCTCGGCACCGGCCTTCCAGATCAGCGGCGTGACCACGGTCTCGGTCGGGCCGTAGCCGTTGATGATGTAGCGCGGCTTGAGTGCACGCTTGGCCAGTTCGAAACTCGCCACCGGCACCGCATCGCCGCCGAAGCAGTAGATCCGCACCGGCGGTGGGTTGCCGTGTTGCTCGGCGTGTTCGGCCAGCTGTTGCAGGTACACCGGCGGGAACGCCGCCACGGTCACGCCGTGTTGATGCATGGCCTGGTAGGTCTGCTCGGCCGTCCACAGGCTGTCGTCACGGATCAAGAGGCGGGCGCCGTGGGTCAGGGTGGTCAGCCAGCGTTCATGGGCGCCGTCGAACGCGAACGACATGAAGTGCAATTCGCAATCGGCCTCGCTCATTTCATAACGCTGACCGATCGCCTCGCAGTGCATCGCCAGCGGCCCGTGAGCCACGCCGACGCCTTTCGGCAACCCGGTAGAACCGGAGGTGTAGATCACGTAGGCGAGGTTGCCCGGTGCTACCGAAACCGCCGGCGCAGTCTCCGGCTGGGCGCTCAGGTCCAGTTGATCCAGTTCCAGCACATGCAGGTTGTCCTGCGCCGGCATCACCTGACGCAGGCACGAATCGCTGAGCAGCAACGCGATGCCGGAATCGCGCATCAGATAACTCAAACGCTCGCGAGGATAGGTCGCGTCCAGCGGCACGTAGGCACCGCCAGCCTTGAGCACTGCCAGCAGCGCAACAATCATGTTTTCGCTGCGCGGCAACGCCACGCCGACCCGCACTTCCGGGCCGACGCCTTCGGCGATCAGCGCGTGGGCCAGACGATTGGCCCGGGTCTCGATCTGGCCGTAGCTGAACGCCTGATCATTGAAGATCACGGCGGTCTGCGCGCAGCGCTCCGCGGCCCACTCACCGATGCGCTGATGTACCGCCAGGGCTGGCGGTTGCCCGGCAACCAAAGTCGATTGCGCGACCTGCGCGGTCGGCAGGCCGATACGGCCCAACGGTTGCGCAGCGTCCTCGGTAAGCGCGGTCAGCAGCCCTTCCATATTGCTGCGAATGCCTTCCACGGTGGCCCGGTCGAAGTGCTCGCGCAGGAACATGTACTCGATCACCAAGCCGTCTTCGAGCGTGACCATCAGGTCCATCGGGAAGTTGGTGAGGCCGGCGCTGGCGCTCTCGCCGAATGTCAGCGAGTCATCGCGCCACTCGCGCAGCGCCTGATCGATCGGGTGGTTCTCGAACACGATGATGCTGTCGAACAGCGACTGCCCGGTCCGCCCGGCCCAGCGCTGCACGTCGGACAGCGGCGTGTATTCGCGCTCGCGCATTTCCAGGTTGAAATCCTGCAAGTCGCGCAGCCAGTGGCCGACCGCCTGCTCGGCGGGCACGTCCTTGATCACCGGCAAGGTGTTGATGAACAGACCGAGGATCGATTCCGATGCCGGCAGACTCGCCGGACGCCCCGCCACCGTGGCGCCGAACGCCACGCAGCGCTGGCCGCTGTAGCGGCTCAGCAGCATCAGCCATGCGCCCTGCACCAGCGTGTTGAGGGTGATCTGCTGGGACTGGGCGAAGGCTTTGAGCTGTTCGGTGCGGGTTTCGCCCAGACGGCTGTACAGCGCTTCGTGACCGCGACCTTCGCCGGTGCGGGCCACCGCGTCAGCGAGATAGGTCGGCTCGTCGAGCAGGCTCAGGTGTTCGCGCCAGAAACCTTCGCTGGCATTGCCATCCTGCTGCTGCAGCCAGTTGATGTAGCGGCGGTAAGGCACCGCCTCGGCGAGCGGCTGGCCGGAGTACTGGCTCAGCACTTCACCGATCAGCTGCGAACTGCTCCAACCGTCGATCAGGATGTGGTGATAGGTCCAGATCAACTGATAGCTGGCCTCGCCCACCTGCACCAGGGTCAGGCGTTGCAGCGGCGGACGGTCGAGGTCGAACCCCTTGGCCCGTTCGCTGGCGGCCAGTGCCTGCAAGGCTTCTTGCGAGTGATCCTGACCGCGCCAGTCGAGCAGGCTTACCGGCAGCTGCGGATCGGCGAGGACGAATTGCAGCGGCTCGGCCATGTCCTGCCAGAGGAAACCGGTGCGCAGAATGTCGTGACGACGGCTCACCGCTTCCCACGCAGCCTGGAAGCGCGCCGGCTGCAGGCCCTGCACAGGAATGCTCACCTGGTTGATGTAGAGGTCGGCTTCTGGCGAGTTCAGGCCGAGGAACAGCATGCCCTGCTGCATCGGCGACAAGCGGTACAAGCCGTCCAGTTGCCCTGCTGGCAGGGGCAGCTCGGCCATCTGCGCCTCGCTCAAACCGTGCAACGGCATGTCGACCAGCGCGGGCGCTGGTGCCTGAGTGCCCTCGGTCGCCTGGGTACGTACGGCCAGTTGCTGGATGGTCGGCTGCTGGAACAGGTCTTTCGGGCTCAGCTCGAGGCCTTGTTGACGGGCGCGACTGACCACCTGGATCGAGATGATCGAATCGCCGCCCAGGGCGAAGAAACTGTCGGTGGTGCTGATCCGCTCCAGACCCAGCACGTCTTGCCAGATGTCCACCAGCGTCTGTTCGACGGCATTGGCCGGCGCGACGTAGTGCTGCGCAGCCGCGAACTCCAGCGTCGGCAGACGCTTGCGGTCGAGCTTGCCGTTGGGGCTCAGCGGCATCTGCGCCAGCCACATCCGGTGCGCCGGCACCATGTAGTCCGGCAGGCTCGTGCCCAGCCAGGTCGACAGGCTGTCGTGCAATGCATTGCGCGCGGCATCGCCTGCGTCGACAGTCGCCGGATCGCTCGGCACCAGGTATGCCACCAGTTGCTGGCTGCCCAGCACATCACGGGCAACCACCACCGCTTCGCGCACGGCAGCGTGTTCCATCAGGCGCGCTTCGATTTCGCCCAGCTCGATGCGCAGACCGCGCAGTTTGACCTGATGGTCGATGCGCCCGACGTACTCGATCACGCCGTCAGCGCGATAGCGCGCCAGGTCGCCGGTGCGGTACATGCGCTCGCCGGCCGCGAACGGGTTGGCGACGAACCGCTCGGCGCTCAGCCCCGCACGCCGGTGATAACCGCGCGCCAGGCCGGTACCGCCGAGATACAACTCACCGGCCACACCCACTGGCAGCGGATTGAGGCCGCTGTCGAGAATGAAGGTCGACAGGTTGGCAATCGGCTGACCGATCGGCACGCCGTCGCGCCCTTCGTCGCGGCAGGTCCAGTGGGTCACGTCGATAGCGGCCTCGGTCGGGCCGTACAGGTTGAACAGACCGGCCTGCGGCAGTTTGGCGAACACCTGCACCTGGGCATCCACCGGCAGCGCTTCACCGCTGCAGACGATGCGCTTCAGACCGGCGCAGCTCGACACGTTGGCGTCCTGCAGGAAGGCTTGCAGCATCGACGGCACGAAGTGCAGCGTGGTGACGCGTTCGGCGTTGATCAGCGCGATCAGTTTCGCCGGATCGCGGTGATCGCCCGGTGCCGCGACCACCAGTCGGGCACCGGTCATCAGCGGCCAGAAGAACTCCCACACCGACACGTCGAAGCTGAACGGGGTTTTCTGCAGCACCGTGTCGCTGGCGTCCAGACCATAGGCCTGCTGCATCCACAGCAGGCGGTTGGTCAGGGCGCGATGGGCGTTGCCTGCGCCTTTCGGCATGCCGGTGGAGCCGGAGGTGTAGATCACGTAGGCCAGGTTGCTGGCGTCGTAGTCGACCTGCGGATTGTGCGTCGGCAACTCGGCGAAGTCCGCACCGGACGGCTGCAGGCACAGGGTCTGTACGCCGTCGGGAATCGGCAGACTGGCCAGCAGGTGCGGCTGGGTCAGCAACTGGTCGATGCCGCTGTCGGCGATCATGTAGCTCAGGCGATCGCGCGGGTATTCCGGGTCCAGCGGCACGTAGGCGCCGCCAGCCTTGAGGATCGCCAGCAGGCCGATGACCATTTCCAGGCTGCGCTCGACTGCGATACCGACCAGCACATCCGGGCCGACCCCACGGGCGATCAAGCCATGGGCCAACTGGTTGGCGCGGGCGTTGAGCTGCGCGTAGCTCAGGGTCTGGCCGGCGAACACCAGCGCTGGCGCATCCGGGGTGCGCAGGGCCTGGGCCTCGATCAGCGTGTGCACGCCCTGCTCCAGCGGATAGTCGATGCCGGTGGCGTTCCACTGCTCGACCAGCAAACGGCGCTCGGCGCTGTCGAGCAGATCCAGCGCGCCGAGCATGGCCTCGCCCGACTGCACCATTTGCTGCAGCAGGTTGTGCAGTTGCGCGCTCAACTGCACGATCACCGAATCGGTGAAGTGCCCGCGCTGGTAGCTGTAGTGCAGCGACAGTTCAGCGCTGACGTTCACCGCCAGGGTCAGCGGGTAGTTGGTCTGCTCGTGGTTGTTGACCTCGCCGAAGCGCAGCTCCTGCGGCGCCCCCTCTTCCAGGGCCTGGGACACCGGGTAGTTCTCGAACACCAGAATGTTGTCGAACAGCGCCTCACCGCTCTGCCCGGCCCAGCGCTGAATGTCGAACAGCGGCGTGTGTTCGTGCTCACGCAGGCCGATGTTCTGTGCCTGCACGCGCTGCAACCACTGGCCGACGCTGTATTCCGAACGCGGGCTGGCGATCACCGGCAAGGTGTTGATGAACAGGCCGATCTGCTGCTCGACGCCTTTGAGCTCGGTCGGACGACCGGCCACCGTGGCGCCGAACGCCACGCTTTCCTGACCGGTCAGGCGCTGCAACAGCAGCAGCCATGCGGCCTGGATCAACGTGTTGAGGGTGACCTTCTGCTGACGGGCGAACTCGCCCAGGCGTCGGGTCTGCTCGGCGTCGATGAACACGTAGCGTTCACCGTGACCGGCACGCGACTCGTCGCTGCGCTGGGGCTGAATCGCCTGGGCCAGACGGGTCGGTTCCTGCAGGTTGGCCAGCTGCGCGGTCCAGTAATGCTCACTGACCTTGGCGTCCTGGCGTTGCAGCCATTCGATGTAGTCGCGATAACGCCCGGCCAGCGCCGGCAGGGTTTGCCCGGCATAACGCTGGAGGACTTCGCCGAGCAACTGCGAGTTGCTCCAGCCATCCATCAGGATGTGGTGATTGGTGTAGATCAGATGGCAGCGTTGCTCGTCCAGACGTACCACGACCATGCGCAGCAGCGGCCCGTGGCTCAAGTCGAAACCTTGCGCCTGCTCGCTGGCCGCCAGCCGGTCCAGGGCTGCCGGATCGGCACCGCGTTCACGCCAGTCGAGCACGCTGAACGGCATTTCCAGCTGCTTGTGCACCACTTGCAGCGGACGCGCTAGCTGACCTTGCCAGACGAAACTGGTGCGCAGGATGTCGTGATTGTCCACCGCCGCTTGCCAGGCGTGCTGGAAGCGCTGCGGGTCGAGGCCTTCGACGTCCAGGCGAACCTGGTTGATGTAGTCGCCACTCGCCTGCTCGTACAGGCTGTGGAACAGCATGCCCTGCTGCATCGCCGACAGCGGATAGATGTCGGCAATCTGCGCGGCCGGCAGTGGCAGGCTGTCGAGTTGCGCCTGGGTCAGGCCGGCCAGCGGGAAGTCCGCCGGGGTCAGACCTTCAACGCCCGGCGTCAGGCAGTGAGCGATCAGCGCGGCGAGTTCATCGGCGTAGTCGCGGGTCAGCGCTTCAATCGTGGCGCTGTCGAAGCGTTCTTCGCTGAAGGTCCAGCCAACAGTCAATTCGCCGCCATACACCTGACCGTTGAGGGTCAGCCAGTTGCCCAGCGGCGCCTCCGGACTTTGCTCGAGACCGGCATTGTCCGGCGCCGGCGCGAACAGCGCGCCGTCATCGGCTTGGAAACTGCCGTCGAACTGGCCGAGGTAGTTGAAGGTGATGCGCGGGGTCGGCAATGCCTTCAGGCTGCTTTGCGCGTCGGCATCACCGAGGTGACGCAACGCCCCGAAACCGATGCCCTTGTTCGGGATCGAGCGCAGTTGTTCCTTGATCCGCTTGATCGAGTCGCCCACCTCTTCGGCCGGGGTCAGGCGCACCGGGAACAGGCTGGTGAACCAGCCCACGGTGCGGGTCAGGTCGATGTCGTCGAACAGCGCTTCGCGACCGTGACCTTCCAGTTGAATCAACGTCGACGGCTGCCCGCTCCAGCGCCCGATGACCCGGGCCAGTGCGGTCAGCAGCAGATCGTTGACCTGGGTGCGATAGGCCGCCGGGGCTTGCTGCAGCAGCTGCCGGGTCAGCTCCGCGCCGAGGCGGGTCTGCACGGTCTGCGCCAGACGGTTGTGCTGGCCGGCGTCGACACGCTTGCACGGCAGATCGCTGCTGACGTCGTTCAGGCAGGCCTGCCAGTACGCCAGTTCTTCCTGCAGTGCCGCGCCGTTGGCGTAGCGCTGCAAGTGTTCGCTCCAGTCCTTGAAGGCGCTGGTCTTGGCCGGCAGGCTCAGCGCCTGAGCGTTGCTGGCTTGCTGATACGCGGTCTGCAGGTCTTCCAGCAGAATCCGCCACGACACGCCGTCCACTGCCAGGTGATGGATCACCAGCAACAGGCGTTGCGTGCCGTCAGCCAGATTGGCCAGCACCGCACGCAGCAACGGACCGTTCTGCAGGTCGAGGCTGCGCTGGGCGCGGTTGCCCAAGGTTTCAAGATCGGCGATATCGGCAAGGTCTTCCTGCCAGAGCAAGTCTTGCGGCAAGGCGTCGACCGCCAAGTGCTCGGCCTGCCAGACGCCGCCCTGCTGGCTGAAACCCAGGCGCAAGGCATCGTGATGAATGACCAGTGCCCGCAACGCTTGCGCGAGCTTTTCGGCCGCCAGCGGCTGACGCGGCTTGAGCAGTACCGACTGGTTCCAGTGGTGACGCTCGGGGATCTCGTCCTCGAAGAATTGCTGCTGGATCGGCAGCAGCAACGCCGCGCCGGTGACCGGTTGCTGATCGATGCTCGACTCGCTGTCAGCGATCTGCGCGACCAGCGCCAGACGTTGCACGGTCTGGTGCTGGAACAGGTCTTTGGGATTCAGGCGGATGCCGGCCTGACGGGCGCGGCTGACCACCTGGATCGAAATGATCGAATCGCCGCCCAGCTCGAAGAAGTTGTCGTTGAGACCGACCTGCGGCAGCTTCAGCACGTCCTGCCAGATCTCGGCCAGACGCTGTTCCAGTTCGCTTTGCGGCGCCTGATAAGCCTGCTGCGCCTGGCTGGCATCCGGCGATGGCAAGGCACTGCGGTTGAGTTTGCCGTTGGCGGTCAATGGCAACTGTTCGAGCAACAACAGGTGCGCCGGGATCATGTGATCCGGCAGATGTTCCTTGAGCGCGGCCCGCACGCTGTCACGCCACTGGGTTTGCTCGGTTGAGTCGGCGGCGAGCAGGGCCGCATCGCTCGGCACCAGGTACGCCACCAGTTGCTGACCGCTGAGGCCCGGTTGCGCCAGCACCACGGCCTGGCGCACGGCGGCCTGTTCGAGCAACTGCGCTTCGATCTCGCCGAGTTCGATGCGGAAGCCGCGAATCTTCACCTGATGGTCGATCCGGCCGACGTATTCGATCACGCCGTCGGCACGATAGCGCGCCAGGTCACCGGTGCGGTACAGCCGCCCGCCATCGGCGGCAAACGGGTCGGGAATGAAGCGCAGCGCGGTCAGGTCCGCACGGTTCAGATAACCCCTGGCCAGGCCCGCGCGGCCGACGTACAGCTCGCCGATGCAGCCCTTGGCCACCGGGTTCAGGTCGCCGTCGAGCAAGTACCAGGACAAGTCCGGGATCGGCTCGCCGATCGGGCTGCTGGCATCGCGTTGCAGGTCGGCCAGGGAGATCGGCCGATAAGTGACATGCACCGTGGTTTCGGTGATGCCGTACATGTTGATCAGCTGCGGCGTCTGGTCGCCGAAACGCTCGAACCAGGGACGCAGGCTCTTGACCTCCAGCGCCTCACCGCCAAACACCACGTAACGCAGGGCCGTTTGCGCCGCCGCGTGTTGCGGAGCGCACGCCACCTGCATCAATTGCTTGAACGCCGACGGTGTCTGGTTGAGAACGGTGATCCCTTCACGGCACAGCAAGGCGTAGAAATCTTCCGGTGAACGGCTGGTTTCGTACGGCACGACCACCAGTTTGCCGCCGTACAGCAGCGCTCCGAAGATTTCCCAGACCGAGAAGTCGAACGCGTAGGAATGGAACAGGCTCCAGACGTCCTGCGGGCCGAAATCGAACCAGGCAGCAGTGGCGTTGAACAGGCGCAGCACGTTGTGATGCGCGAGCAAGGTGCCCTTCGGCTGACCGGTGGAACCGGAGGTGTAGATCACGTACGCCAGGTTGTCCGGGCTCATGGACACCTGCGGATTGCATTCGCTGTAGCCTTCGAGGCCGTCGCGCTCCTGATCGAGCATCACGCTGCGCACCGAGTCGGGCACCGGCAAACGGCCGAGCAGATGACTCTGGGTCAGCAGCAGAGCAATGCCGCTGTCGCCGATCATGTAGGCCAGACGATCTTGCGGATAGGTCGGATCAAGCGGCACATAGGCGCCGCCGGCCTTGAGAATCGCCAACAGACCGACGAGCATTTCCAGACTGCGCTCTACCGCCAGCCCGACGCGCACGTCCGGCCCGACACCGCTGGCAATCAGCTTGTGGGCCAACTGGTTGGCGCGGCTGTTGAGCTCAAAGTAGCTCAGGGTCTGTTCGCCATAGGTCACGGCCACCGCCTGCGGCGCACGCGCGGCCTGCGCTTCGATCAATTGATGCAGGCACGCCTCGCTCGGGAAATCGGCCACGGCCGGGTTCCATTGCAGCAGCGTGGCCTGACGTTCGGCGGCGTCGTGCAACGGCAGCTCGGCGATGCGCTGGGCGCAATCGGCGACGATGCCGTGCAGCAGATTGGTCCAGTGCTGCGCCAGACGCTCCATCGTGGCCGCATCGAACAGGTCGCTGGCGTAGGTCAGTTCGGCCCAGACGTGATCCGCCGACTCGAAGGTGTCGAGGGTCAGGTCGAACTGCGCGGTGTGCGACGCCCAGCTCAGGCCTGCGATCTCGATCTTCGCCAGACGTGTCGCGCCCTCGGCCCGACGGGCCTGGCTCTGGTGGTTGTGCAGCACCTGGAACAGCGGACTGTGGCTCAGGCTGCGTTCCGGTTGCAGCGCATCGACCAGTTGCTCGAACGGCAGGTCCTGGTGGGCCTGGGCGCCGAGCACGGTGTTTTTCACTTGCTGCAGCAGGCTGCGGAAAGTCTGCTGGCTGTCGAACTCGGCCTTCAGCACCTGGGTGTTGACGAAGAAGCCGATCAGGCCTTCGGTCTCGACCCGGTTGCGGTTGGCCACCGGCACGCCGACGCGAATGTCGGCCTGGCCGCTGTAGCGATGCAGCAGGGTCTGGAACGACGCCAGCAGCAGCGCGAACAGGGTGACGTTTTCCCGTTGCGCGACCTGCTTAAGGCCGGCGGCCAGTTCGGCGCTCAGCGGGATGTCCTGACGCGCGCCGCGGTAGCTTTGCACCGGGGGACGCGGACGATCGGTCGGCAGCTCCAGCAACGGCTGTTCGCCGTCGCCCAGTTGCGCGACCCAGTAGCTCAGTTGACGCTCGCGCTCACCGGCGTCCATCCACTGGCGCTGCCACACGGCGTAGTCGGCGTACTGCACCGGCAACGCCGGCAACGACGCGGTCGTGCCTTCGCTGTGCGCGGCATACAACGCCACCAGTTCATTGACCATGAGGGTCATCGACCAGCCATCGGACACGATGTGGTGCAAGGTGATGATCAGTGCGTGGTCATCGGCCGCCAGGCGCAGCAGCTTGACCCGCAGCAGCGGGCCTTTCTGCAAGTCGAACAAGTGCCGGGTTTCGGCAGCGACCAGGGCTTGCAGCGCGGCGTCGTCCAGCTCGCTGTCGATGCTTTCGACGGCGATCTCCAGCGACGCCTGAGCCTGGATCACTTGCAGCGTCTGGCCCTGCTCTTCGACAAAGCAGGTGCGAAGGGATTCGTGGCGGGCGATCAGTGCATCGAAGCTGCGCTGCAACGCCGGCAGGTCCAGTTCGCCACGTAGACGCAGCGCGGCCGGCACGTGGTAAGCGGTGCTGGTCGGCTCCAGCTGCCAGAGGAACCATTGACGTTCCTGCGCGTAGGACAGCGCCAGCGGTTGCAGACGCGGCAGCGCCACAATCGGCGGCTCCTGCTGCGGCTGCTCGACGCCGAGCGCGGCGACGAAATCCACCAGCGTGCTGTGTTCGAACAGGGTGCGCAGCGGCACCTGGACATTGAGTGCCTGACGCACTCGCGAAACGACTTGCGTCACCAGCAGCGAATGGCCGCCGAGCTCGAAGAAGTTGTCGCCCAGCCCCACCTGCTCCAGTTTCAGCACCGCTCGCCAGATTTCGGCGACGGTGTGCTGGGTGGCGGTCTGCGGCGCGATGTACGTCGATTGCAACTGGCTGGCGTCGGGCGCTGGCAAGGCCTTGCGGTCGACTTTGCCGTTGGGGGTCAGCGGCAGTTGCGCGAGGAACAACAGGTGCGCCGGCACCATGTATTCCGGCAGTTCAGCCTTGAGGCTGGCCTTCAATGCCGCGCGCAACGTGGCTTCGCCGTCGACATCCAGCACCTCGGCGAACGTCGGCACCACGTAGCCCACCAGTTGCGCCCCGGTCGGGCCGTCCTGGGCGACGACCACGGTTTCGCGCACGCTGTCGAGCGCCAGCAGGCGCGCTTCGATTTCGCCCAGCTCGATGCGAAAACCACGAATCTTCACCTGATGGTCGATCCGCCCGATGTATTCGATCACGCCCTCGGCGCGGTATCGGGTCAGGTCGCCGGTGCGATACAGACGCTCGCCGGTGGACGAGAACGGGTCCGGCACAAAGCGTTCGGCGGTCAGCGCAGGACGCTGGAAGTAACCCCGCGCCAGGCCATCGCCGCCGATCAGCAACTCGCCCGGCGCGCCGAGCGGATTGAGTTGCAGATCGCTGCCGAGGATGTACAGCGCAGTGTTGTCGATCGGTTTGCCGAGAAACGGACGGCTGTGGTCCACGCTCAGCGGATGCAGCGCCGACCAGATCGTGGTTTCGGTCGGGCCGTAGAGGTTCCAGACCTGCGGCGAGTGCGCCAGCATGCGTTGCGCCAGTTCCTGGGGCAGCGCTTCACCGCCACAGAGGAACGTGCGGCCGTCGAGAGTTGCAGCGTGTTCGTTGTCCAGCAACATGCGCCAGCTCGAAGGCGTGGCTTGCAGCATCGTCACACCGTGGCGGGCGATCAGTTCGAGCACCGCTTGCGGGTCCTGATGCACGTCCTTGCCGGTCAGCACCACGGCGGCGCCGGCCAGCAGCGGGCCGTAGATTTCCAGACCGAAAATATCGAACGAGAAGGTGGTCAGCGACAGCATGCGATCCGCCGCAGCGATGCCCGGTTGCTCGACCATGCTCGCGACAAAGTTGCTCAGGGCGGCATGGCGGACCATCACGCCTTTAGGCTTGCCGGTGGAGCCGGAGGTGTAGATCGTGTAGGCCAGATGCTCGCCGTTCACGGCCACCTCGGGCACGGTAGTCGGGTATGCCGCCAGCCAGTCCTGCGGCTGATCCAGCAGCAGCGTGGCGAGCCCCGCCGGGACTGGCAACAGCGCCTGCAGATGCGCTTGGGTCAGCAGCAGTTCGATGCCGCTGTCCTCGATCATGTAAGCCAGTCGATCCTGCGGATACGCCGGGTCCAGCGGCACGTAGGCGCCGCCGGCCTTGAGGATCGCCAGCAGGCCGACGATCATTTCCACACTGCGCTCGACCGCGATGCCGACCAGTCGATCCGGGCCGACGCCCAGCTCGATCAGCCTGTGCGCGAGCTGGTTGGCGCGGGCGTTCAACTGGGCGTAAGTCAGCTGGTCTTCGCCGACGATCAGCGCGGTGGCTTCAGGCGTTTGCTCGGCCTGCAAGGCGATGCGTTGCTGCACGCACGGTGCAGACGCACCGTGGTCGACCACGCGTTTCCAGTCCTGCAACAGCACTTGATGTTCGCGGGTTTCCAGCAGCGGCAGCTCGCCGACCCGCTGACCCGGCGCGGCGACGATGCCGTGCAGCAGGTTCAGCCAATGGCGCGCCAGACGCTCGATGGTTTGCGGCTTGAACAAGTCGGTGGCGTAGGTCAGTTCCGCCGCCACGCCTTCGCTGGATTCGTAGGTGCCGAGGGTCAGGTCGAACTGCGCGGTGCGGCCTTCCCAGACGATGTCTTCGACGCTCAGTTGTGGCAGTTGCACCTGGCGCTGATGCTGGGCCTGATCGTTGACTGCCTGATGGTTGTACATCACCTGGAACACCGGGCTGTGGCTCAGGCTGCGCTCCGGTTGCAGGGCTTCGATCAGTTGCTCGAACGGCAGATCCTGATGCGCCTGGGCGGCCATCGCCGCTTGCTTGACCTGCGCCAGCAATTGCTTGAACGGCAGTTGCCCGTGGACGTCCGCGCTCAGCACCTGGGTGTTGACGAAGAAACCGATCAGGCCTTCGGTTTCCACCCGATTGCGGTTGGCGGTCGGCACGCCGACGCGGATCTGCGACTGGCCGCTGTAGCGGTGCAGCAACGCCTGGAACGACGCCAGCAGGACCATGAACAGACTGGCGCCTTCGCGCTGCGCCAGTTGCTTGAGGGCATCGCCGAGCGCCGGCGGCAGGTTCAGGTCGAGGCGCGCGCCACGGAAGCTCTGCACCGCGGGGCGCGGATGATCGATCGGCAACTCCAGCACCGGCTGTTCGCCGCCGAGGGTGTCGATCCAGTATTTCAGCTGCCGCTCACGCTCGCCGGCCTCCAGCCAGTGGCGCTGCCAGATCGCGTAGTCGGCGTATTGCACCTGCAGCGGCGGCAGGCTCAGGGACTGGCCGCTGGTGTCGGCGGCGTAATGCTGGATCAGCTCGCCGACCAGCACCTGCATCGACCAGCCATCGGAGATGATGTGGTGCTGGATCAGCGCCAGCACATGATCGTCTTCGCCGACCTTGAGCAACGCCACCCGCAGCAACGGGCCCTGTTGCAGATTGAACGGGCGTGCGGTTTCGCGTTCGACGAAGGCCTTGATTGCCGCATCGGCGTCCAGACCGGGCGCCAGCGTCTCGACCGCAATGCTCAGCGGCATCTGCGGGTGAACCTGCTGGCAGAAGCTTTCACCCTGCTCGACGAACGTGGTACGCAGGCTTTCGTGACGGGCGACCACCGCGTTGAAACTGCGCTCCAGCGCCGCGACATCCAGCGTGCCCTTCAGACGCAAGGCACTGGGAATGTGGTACGCGGTGCTGTGCGGGTCCATCTGCCACAGGAACAACTGGCGTTCCTGGGCGTAGGACAGCGGGATCGCCTCGAAGCTTGAGCGAGTTTCCGGAATCGGCAGGTTGGCCGGCGAGACGCCCTCTTCGAGCATCTTTTCCAGGTAGAGCTTACGTTTGTCCAGCGGCAGAGTGATAAAGCGCTTGGCAATCCTCAAAGCAACACTCGTGTCCATCAGAACTCCTCCATATCGTCAAGCAGGGCTTCCAGCTTGTTCAGTTTCTGTTCGTTGATTGCCCCGCCTCCTGTATCGAGGTGAGCGACAAAGTCGCTCAGGACGGGGTGCTGGAATAGCAGTTGCGGCGTCAGCGTCAGGCCCAGTTCCAGGGCGATGCGCGACACGACATTGACTGCCAGCAGCGAGTGCCCGCCGAGTTCGAAGAAATGATCGTTGAGACCGATGCGTTCCACGCTGAGCACTTGCTGCCAGATTGCCGCGACCTGTTGCTCGAGCTCCGATTGCGGCGCGACATACGCGGCCTGCATCTGGCTGGCATCCACCGCCGGCAGCGCCTTGCGGTCGAGCTTGCCGTTGGGAGTCAGGGGCAACTGCTCAAGGAACAACAGGTGCGCGGGAATCATGTAGTCAGGTAACGAAGACTTGAGGCCAGTCTTTAGTCCGTCGCGCAGTTGGCGCTGCGCTTCACCGTCGTACACGTGCAGTTGCGGCGCGACCACATAGGCCACCAGTTGCGCGCCACCCTCGGCCTCGACGGCCAGCACGGCCGCCTCACTGATGCCCGGTTGCGCCAGCAGCCGCGCTTCGATTTCACCCAGTTCGATACGGAAACCACGGATTTTCACCTGATGGTCGATCCGCCCCATGTACTCAAGCTCACCGTCCTCGCGCTGACGAATCAGGTCGCCGGTGCGGTAGAGCCGCTCGCCGTTGCGGGCAAACGGGTTGGGCACGAACTTCTCGGCAGTCATCGCCGCCTTGCCCAGGTAACCGCGCGTGACGCCGGCACCGGACAGGTACAACTCGGCCGACACGCCGTGCGGCACCGCTTGCAGATCGGCATCGAGCAAGTGGCTGGCGGCGTGATCCAGTGCGTGGCCGATGCGCGCCTGGCCACCGGCGGTGCGGCGCGTCCAGGTCGAATAGGTGGTGTCTTCCGATGGACCGTAGAGGTCGTAGACATGCTCGATGTTCGGCTGCTGATAGAGCGCGTCCACCAGCCCTTGCTTGAGCGGTTCGCCCGCCAGGTTGATGATCCGCACACCGGGCGGAATCTGCCCGGCCCGGTGCAAGGCGTTGATCGCCGACGGCACGGTGTTGATCAGGCGCACCTGGTCCCGCGCCGGCAGTTGCGGCAGTTCCAGCGCGTTGCGGGCGATGATCAGCGAGCCGCCGTTGGCCAGGGTGACGAACAGCTCCCACACCGACAGGTCGAAGCACACCGAGGTCGAGGCCAGCACGCCTTGAATGTCTTCGCGACGGTAGACCTTCGCCGACCAGTCGATCAGCGCCATGACGTTGCGGTGGGCAATCGCCACGCCCTTCGGCTTGCCGGTGGAGCCGGAGGTGTAGATCACGTAGGCGAGGTTGTCCGGGGTCACTGCGGTTTGCGGTGCCTGAGTCGGGTAGCCGCCCAGCTCCACCTGATCCAGCAGCAACACCTGCGTGTCGGACGGCACGGTCAGTGTTGCCGCCAGCATCTGTTCGGTGAGCAACACGCGCGCGCGGCTGTCTTCGAGCATGTAGGCGACGCGATCGGCCGGGTAATCCGGGTCCAGCGGCACGTAGGCACCACCGGCCTTGAGCACCGCCAACAGGGCAACCAGCAACTGCTCGGAACGCGGCAAGGCCACGCCCACCCGCACTTCCGGGCCGACGTCGAGTTCGATCAGTTTGTGCGCCAGGCGGTTGGCCCGGGCGTCCAGTTCGGCGTAAGTCAGCGTCGCCTCGGCGAAGGTCACGGCCAGCGCATCCGGGGTGGCGGCAACCTGGCGGGCGATACCCTGGTGGATGCACAGATCGGTGGCGAACTCGGTGGCAACCGGCAGTGTGTCGATCAGACGCAATTGGCTGAGCGCACGCTCACCCGCCTCGGTCATCTGCTCTAGCAAACGCTGCAGGTGCGCCCCCAATTGCGCCACGCTGACATCGGCAAAACGGTCTCGCTGGTAGCTGAAGTGCACCGACAGCTCGGCGCCCAGATGCACCAGCAGGGTCAACGGATAGTTGGTCTGTTCGTGGTTCTCCACCGCACCGAATCGCAGGCCTGGTGGCGCGCCTTGCTCCAGCGCTTCGGCGATCGGGTAGTTCTCGAACACCATCAGGCTGTCGAACAGTGCGTCACCGCCCTGCCCGGCCCAGCGCTGGATCTGTGCCAGCGGCGTGTGTTCGAACTCGCGCAGCGCCAGGTTCTGCGCCTGCACGTCTTGCAGCCAGCTGGCCAGGCTCTGCTGCGCTTGTGGCGCGGCAATCACCGGCAGGGTGTTGATGAACAGACCGACCTGCTGCTCGGCCCCCGGCAGATCCGCCGGACGCCCGGCGACGGTGGCGCCGAACGCCACGCAGTCCTTGCCGGTGTAGCGCTGCAAGAGCAGCAGCCACGCGGCTTGTACCAGGGTGTTGACGGTGACTTTCGAGGCCCGGGCGAACTCGCCCAGACGCTGGGTCAGACCGGCATCGAGCACCTGGAAATGATCGCCATAACCGACGCTCGGCAGACCCGCATCGGGGCGCACGATGGCATCGGCCAGACGCGTCGGCTCCTGCAGGTTGCCCAGCGCCGCCAGCCAGTAGGCTTCGGCGATCGCCGCGTCCTGACGTTGCAGCCAGGCGATGTAATCGCGGTAGCGCCCGGTCGGACGCGGCAGCGCTTGGCCGCTGTAATGCTGCAACACTTCGCCAAGCAACTGCGCGCTGCTCCAGCCGTCCATCAGGATGTGATGGTTGGTGTAGATCAGGTGATGGCGTTCGGCGGCCGTGCGCACCAGCACCAGACGCAGCAACGGTGCGCGGGTCAGGTCCAGGCCTTGCGCGCGTTCTTCGTCGGCAAGTTTTTTCAGCGCGGCATCGAAGTCGGCCTGGCCCTGCCAGTCGAGCACGCGGAACGGCACGTCGAGCCGACGCTGCACCACTTGCACCGGCTGCTCCAGATCGCCCTGCCAGGCGAAGCCGGTGCGCAGGATGTCATGGGCATCCACCACCGCTTGCCACGCGGCGCGGAAACGCTGCGGGTCGACGCCCTCGATGTCCAGACGCATCTGGTTGATGTAGTCGCCGTTGCCGTGTTCGAGCAAAGTGTGGAACAGCATGCCCTGCTGCATCGGCGACAGCGGGTAGATGTCGTCGATGCTCTGCGGTTGCGGCGCCAGCACATCGAGCTGGGCCTGGGTCAGGGTCGCCAGCGGGAAGTCCGACGGGGTCACGCCACGGTTGCCACTGTCGCAGCAATGGCCGATCAGCGCGGTCAGTTCCTGCAGGTAATCGTCGGCCAGGCGCTGGATGGTCGCGGGTTCGAACATCTCGCGGCTGAAGGTCCAGCTCAGGTCCAGTTCGCCGTTGAACACCTTGCCATCGAGGGCCAGCGGGCTGCCCAGCGGACCTTGCAGGTTGACTTCTGCGCCGCCGGATTCGCTGGTCGGCACGAACAGCGCTTGCTCGCCGGCAGCGAAACTGCCGTCGAACTGGCCCAGGTAGTTGAAGGTCAGGCGCGGCGTCGGCAGCGCTTGCAGGGTGGCCCGGGCGTGGTCGTCGCCCAGATGCGCGAGGGCACCGAAACCGATGCCTTTGTTCGGGATCGCCCGCAGCTGTTCCTTGATCTGTTTCAGCGAGGTGCCGAGGTCGGCGCTCGGGGTCAGTTTTGCCGGGAACAGGCTGGTGAACCAGCCCACGGTGCGGGTCAGGTCGACGTGATCGAACAGGTCTTCACGACCGTGCCCTTCCAGTTGCACCAGCACATTGTCGTCTCCCGTCCAGCGCACCATCACCCGCGCCAGCGCGGTCAGCAGCAGGTCGTTGACCTGGGTGCGATAGGCCGCCGGGGCCTCCTGCAACAGTTGGCGGGTCAGGATCTTGTCCAGCGGCGTGCGAATCGCCAGTGCCTGGCAATGTTGCTGGCCGCCGTGCGGGTTGTCGTACGGCAACGCGTTCGATGCGCCGTGCAGTTGTTGCTGCCAGAAAGCCAGCTCGGCTTGCAGCGGCGCACTGCCGGCGTAGTCCTGCAACGCTTCGGTCCAGGCCTTCACAGCGCTGGTCTTGGCCGGTAGTTGCACGGCTGCCCCCGCCTGGATCTGCCGGTAAGCGCTTTGCAGGTCTTCGAACAGAATTCGCCACGACACGCCATCCACCACTAGGTGATGAACCACCAGCAACAGGCGCTGGCTGCCATCGGCGAGGTTTGCCAGCACCGCGCGGATCAGCGAACCGCCGCTCAGTTGCAGACTGCGCTGGGCCTGGTTGCCGAGTGCTTCGAGCGCCGCCAGATCGGGCACCTCGACGTGCCACAGCACGGTTTCGCCGGCCTGGGTTTCGACGTCGCGGTACTGCGCCGTCCAACCCTGCCCTTGTTCGGCAAAATCCAGGCGCAGGCTGTCGTGATGCACCACCAGCGCATCCAGGGCTTGCTCGAGAACCACAGCGTCCAACGCCTGAGTGGTCTTGAGCATCACCGACTGGTTCCAGTGATGACGGTCGGGAATCGGCTGGGCGAAGAACCACTGATGAATCGGCAGCAGCGCGGTGGCGCCGGTCACCGCTTGCTGATCGATCTGCTGCAGCGGCGCGCCGCTCTGTACCACATTGGCCAGGGCCTGGATCGTCTGGTGCTGGAACAGGTCTTTCGGGGTGAAGCGCAACCCGGCCTGACGGGCACGGCTGACCACCTGGATCGAGATGATCGAATCACCGCCCAGCTCGAAGAAGTTGTCGGTCAGGCCGACGCGCTGCAGCTTCAGCACGTCCTGCCAGATCGTTGCCAGTTGCTGCTCCAGTGCGCTTTGCGGCGCCACGTAAGACTGCTGCAATTGGCTGACATCAGGCTTGGGCAGGTTCTTGCGATCGAGCTTGCCGTTCGGCGTCAGCGGCATGCGCTCGAGGGTCAGCACGTAGGCCGGCACCATGTGCGCCGGTAAAGTGGCCTTGAGTTGCGCCCGCAGTTGCTCGGCGAAATCGGCCTGTTGCGCGTCGCCGACCACGTACGCCACCAGGCGTTTGCTGCCGGCGCTTTCCTGGGCCACGACCACCGCTTCACGCACGCCGTCAAGGGCTTGCAGACTGGCTTCGATCTCGCCCAGTTCGATGCGGAACCCGCGGATCTTCACCTGGTTGTCGATACGTTCCAGGTAATCGAAGGTGCCGTCGGCGCGCTGGCGCACCAGGTCACCAGTGCGGTACAGCACGCCACCGGTTGCGCTGAACGGGTCCGCGACAAAACGCTCGGCGGTCAGCGCCGGACGATTCAGGTAACCACGGGCCACGCCGCTGCCTCCCAGGTACAGCTCGCCGGCCATGCCTTGCGGCAGCAGGTTCAGATCGGCGTCGAGCACGTAGGCGCTGCGGTCGCCGATGCGGCTGCCGATCGGCGCATACGCAGCGCCGCACGGCACCTCGCGACCGGCCTTCCAGATCAGCGGCGTGACCACGGTTTCGGTCGGGCCGTAGCCGTTGATGATGTACTCCGGATTCAGCGCACGCTTGACCCGTTCGAAACTCGCATTCGGCACCGCATCGCCGCCGAAGCAGTAGATGCGCACCGGCGGCGGATTGCCCACGCGTTCGGCGTGTTCGGCCAGTTGTTGCAGGTACACCGGCGGAAACGCGACCACGGTCACGCCGTGCTCGATCATCGCGTTGTAGGTCTGCTCCGGCGTCCACAGGCTGTCGTCGCGGATCAGCAACGAGCCGCCGTGGGTCAGACTGGTCAGCCAGCGCTCATGGGCACCGTCGAAGGCGAACGACATGAAGTGGAATTCGCAATCGCTGGCGCGCATTTCATAGCGCTCGCCAATGGCCAGGCAGTGCATCGCCAGCGGCCCGTGGGTGACGCTGACGCCTTTCGGATTGCCGGTGGAACCGGAGGTGTAGATCACATAGGCCAGGTTGTCCGGGTCCAGCGTTACCAGCGGCGCCTGCGCCGAATGGCCGCTGAGGTCGAGGCGATCCAGCTCCAGCACGCTCATGGCGTCGTCGATCGGCAGCTGCGCCGAGACCCGGGAATCGGTCAGCAGCAGCGCCAGCCCAGCATCCTGCATCAGGTACGCCAGACGCTCGCGCGGGTAGCTGGTGTCGAGCGGCACATAGGCGCCGCCGGCCTTGAGCACCGCCAGCAAGGCAACGATCAGCCCTTCACCGCGCGGCATTGCCACGCCGACGCGCACTTCAGCACGCACGCCACGGGCCACCAGCTCATGGGCCAGTCGGTTGGCGCGGGCATCGAGTTCACCGTAGCTGTAATGCTTGCCATTGAAGATGACTGCCGTGCGATCCGGCTGCTGCGCCGCCAATCGGGCGTAGCGCTGGTGCACCGGGATATCGCTCGGGTACGCCTGCGGATGGTTCTGCGCCTGTTGCCGCGCCTGTTCGTCGGCCGTGGCCAGGGCGATTTCACCGAGACGACGCTCGGCGGAGTCGGCGAACTGCTCCAGCACGTGCAGCAACTGTGCGCTCAGGCGCTCGACCGTGGCGACGCTGAAATGCGCCTGATCGAAGCTCATGTGCAGCGCCAGGGTTTCGCCCAGCGTCACGCCGAGGGTCAGCGGATAGTGAGTCTGATCCTGGTTGGCGACTGCGCCGAACACCACGCCCTGGGCGGTGCCGTGTTGCAGCGCTTCGGAAATCGGGAAATTTTCGAACACCAGCAGCGTGTCGAACAGCGACTCGCCGCCCTGTCCGGCCCAGCGCTGGATGCTCGCCAGCGGCGTGTGTTCGAACTCGCGCAGCGCCAGGTTCTGCGCCTGTACCGCCGCCAGCCATGCGGCCACGGTCTGATCCGGACGACTGCCGGCGATCACCGGCAAGGTGTTGATGAACAGACCGACCTGCTGCTCGATCCCCACCAGTTCGGCCGGCCGCCCGGCCACGGTGGTGCCGAACGCCACGCAGGCGCTGCCGGTATAGCGCTGCAACAGCAGCAGCCACGCGGCTTGCACCAGGGTGTTGACGGTGACTTTCTGCTCCCGGGCAAACGCGTGCAAACGCCGGGTGCGCGAGGCCTCGAGATCGTAATGCCTGAGCAGGTGCCCGCCTTCGCTGCGCACTTCGCCAGCGCCGGCCGCGGCTTGCGCCAGCACCGTCGGCTCGTGGAAATCCGCCAGTTGTTGCAGCCAGAACGCTTCGCTGAGCGCCACGTCCTGACGTTGCAGCCACTGGATGTAATCCGAGTAACGGCTGAGCGGACGCGGTGGTTGCTGGCCGGCATAGCGTTGCAGGACTTCGCCGAGCATCTGCGCACTGCTCCAGCCGTCCATCAGGATGTGGTGGTTGGTGAAGATCAGGTGATGACGCGTGTCGCTGACGCGGATCAGGGTCACCCGCAGCAGCCCGGCCTGGCTCAGGTCGAAACCTTCAGCCAGGTCGGCGGCGGTGAAATCCTTGAGGGCCTGGGCGATGTCGCTGCGCTCGCGCCAGTCGAGCAGCGTGTACGGCAACGCCAGTTGGCGATGGATGATCTGCAGTTGTTCCTGCAGTTCGCCCTGCCAGATGAAGCCGCTGCGCAGGATGTCGTGGGCGTCCATGGTCGCTTGCCACGCCGCGCGGAAACGCTCGGGATCGAGGCCGTCGACATCGACGCACAACTGGTTGATGTAAGTGCCGCTGCCCTGCTCGTACAAGGTGTGGAACAGCATGCCCTGCTGCATCGGCGACAACGGATAGAGGTCTTCGATGTTGGCGGCCGGCACCGCGATTGCGTCCAGTTGCGCCTGATCGATGTGCGCCAGCGGGAAGTCCGACGGCGTCACGCCCATCGCATCCGCATCGCAGCAATGGCGGATCAACGCTTGCAGTTCACGCTCGTAATCCTCGGCGAGGCGGGCGATGGTCGCCTCGTTGAATTGCTCGCGGCTGAAGGTCCAGCGCAGGTCGAGTTCGCCGTCGTAGACCTGGCCTTCGACGCCCAGCCAGTTGTCCAGCGGCGCATCGAGGCTTTGCTCCAGCCCAGCGCTGTCACCGGCCGGGCTGAACAGCGCACCGTCCTCGGCATCGAAGCTGCCATCGAACTGGCCGAGGTAGTTGAAGGTGATGCGCGGCAGCGCCAGCGCCTTGAGGCTGGCCTGGGTGGCTGCGTCACCGAGATGGCGCAGTACACCGAAACCGATGCCCTTGTGCGGAATGGCGCGCAGTTGTTCCTTGATCTGTTTAATCGCCGCCGCGACAGAATCCGCCGGGGTCAGGCGCACCGGGAACAGGCTGGTGAACCAGCCGACGGTGCGGGTCAGGTCAACGTCGTCGAACAGGTCTTCGCGGCCATGGCCTTCCAGCTGAATCAGGGTGTCGGCGTAGCCGGTCCAGCGGCTGATGACTCGCGCCAGTGCGGTGAGCAACAGGTCGTTGACCTGCGTGCGATAAGCGGCCGGGGCTTGTTGCAGCAATTGCTGGGTAAAGGTTTTGTCGAGGCGGCTGTGCAGCACCAAGGCGTGACGACTTTGCAGACTGCCTTGCGGGTTGTCGCAGGGCAGATCGAGTGCCGCGCCGTCGAGTTGCTGCTTCCAGAATCCCAGCTCGGCGTGCAACGCTTCGGTCGCGGCATAGGCCTGCAGATGCTCGCCCCAGGCCTTGTAGGCGCTGGTTTTCGCTGGCAGCTTGATCGCGGTTTTTTGCGCGGCCTGTTGATAAGCCCGTTGCAGGTCTTCCAGCAGGATCCGCCAGGAAACACCGTCCACCACCAGGTGATGCACCGCCAGCAGCAGACGCTGGCTGCCATCGGCGACGTTCGCCAGCACCGCGCGCAGCAGCGGGCCGTTTTCCAGATTCAGGCTTTGCTGGGCCTTGGCGTACAACGCTTGCAGTTCGCTGTCGGCCAGCGTGTCGGCGGTCCACAACAGTTCCGGCTCGTGCGCAATTGGCGCCACTTCGGCCCGCCAGCCTTCAGTGCTTTCAACGAAGCGCGAACGCAGGCCGTCGTGGTGCGCGAGCAATGCATTCAGCGCCTGAAGCAGCGCCTCGGCGTTCAGGGTTTGATGACTGCGCAGCAGCACCGCCTGGTTCCAGTGGTGACGCTGGGGAATCGAGTCTTCGAAGAATACTTGCTGGATCGGCAACAACGGCAGTTCGCCGCTCACCGGGCCCTGATCGATGCTCACGCCAGCGCTGCCCTGCTGCGCCACACTGGCCAGGCCTTGCACGGTCTGGTGCTGGAACAGGTCGCGGGGGCTGAAATGAATGCCGGCCTGACGCGAGCGGCTGACCACCTGAATCGAGATGATCGAGTCGCCGCCCAGCTCGAAGAAGTTATCGGTGAGGCCGACCTGTTCGAGCTTGAGCACGTCCTGCCAGATGCCGGCAATCTTCTGTTCCAGCTCGCTGCGCGGCGCAACGAACGCCTGCTGCATCTGGCTGGCGTCCGGCGCCGGCAAGGCCTTGCGGTCCAGTTTGCCGTTCGGGCTCAGGGGCAGTTCGGCGAGGAACAGCAGCTGCGTCGGCAGCATGTAGTCCGGCAGGCTGTCCTTGAGCTGCGCCTTGATCGCTTCCCGCGCCGCGACTTGTTCATCGGGGTTCGCTGCAACCACCGATGCCTGCTTCGGCACCACGTAGGCCACCAGTTGCAGGCTGCTGCCGCCCTGCACGGCGAGCACCACGGCTGCGCTGACGTCGTTCAGTTCCAGCAGGCGTGCTTCGACTTCACCCAGCTCGATACGGAAACCGCGGATCTTCACTTGATGGTCAACGCGACCGACGTATTCGATCTGGCCGCGGGCGTTGTAGCGCACCAGGTCGCCGGTGCGGTACAGACGCGCGCCGCTGGTGGAAAACGGATCGGGAATGAAGCGCTCGGCGGTCAGATCGGCACGCTGGAAGTAACCGCGCGCCAGCAGCTCGCCGCCGATCAGCAACTCACCGACCACACCGACCGGGGTCGGTTGGCCATCGGCATCCAGCAGATAGGTGTGACGGCCCGGCAGCGGTTGACCGATCGGCATCGTCAGCGGCAACGGCTGGCGCCCGGACACGTAGTCGCTGCAATCGAGGGTGGTCGCAGTGACCGTGGCTTCGGTCGGGCCGTAGGTGTTGAGCAATCTGACGTGTTCGAGCCCGGCCTGCCGCCAGGCCTGCACGCCTTCCGGCGGCATCGCCTCACCGCCACTGTGCACCTGACGCAGCGCCGCGTAGTCACGCGGGCCGGCAGCGGCGAATTCCTTGGCGATCATGTTCCAGTAGGCGGTGGTCAGGTCCATGACCGTGATGCCGAGTTCGACAATGTTCCGGTACAGGGTTTCGCTGTCCCACACCTCATTGCCGCGCAACACCACCGAGGCGCCGCAGGTCAGCGGGCCGAACAGCTGCTCGCCGAAGGCATCGAAGTTGAAGGTCGCGAATTGCAGCGCGCAATCAGCCGCGCTCAAGCCGTAGTAACGCTGCGAGGCGAACGCGTGCTTGCTCAACGCACCGTGGCTGATGCCGACGCCTTTCGGGCGCCCGGTGGAGCCGGAGGTGAACATCACGTAGGCGAGGTTGTCGGCCCACACGGCAAGTTGCGGGTTGCTTTCATCGGCGTCGGACCAGGCTTCGGCCTGATCCAGGCACAGGCTCCGGACGTTCTGCGGCACCGGCAGATGCGCGAGCAGATGGCTTTGGCTCAGCAACAAACGGCTGCCGCTGTCTTCGATCATGCCCAGCAGGCGATCACGCGGGTATTGCGGATCCAGCGGCACGTAAGCGCCACCGGCCTTGAGCACGGCGAGGATGGCGACGATCAGCTCCAGGCCGCGATCCACCGCCACGCCCACCAGCACCTCCGGGCCGACGCCTTGCGCCAGCAGCGTGCGCGCCAGGCGATTGGCCCGGGCGTTGAGCTGGGCGTAAGTCAGGCGCTGGCCATCGAAAATCAGTGCAACGGCATCCGGCGTCAGCGCAGCCTGGGCTTCGAACAGTTGATGCACCGGGCGCTCGCTCGGCCACTGGCTGTCGTGGCGGCCCCAGTCGTGAGTCAGCTGTTCCAGCTCGGTCGTTTCCAGCAACGCGATGTCACCGACGCGCTGCTGCGGATTGCTGACCAGGCTGCGCAGCAGGTGTGTCCAGTGCCGCGCCATGCGTTCGATGGTTGCGGGCTCGAACAGATCCGTGGCGTAGGTGAACGCCGCGTGCAGTTGCCCGCCCTTCTCGTAGGTGTCCAGGCTCAGGTCGAACTGGGTGCTGCGGCTTTGCCACTCGATGACGCCCAGCTCCAGACCGCTGCCGACCTTGAGCGTGGTGACATCGGCGACTTCCGGCTGGTGGTTGTACATCACCTGGAACAGCGGGTTGTAGCTCAGGCTGCGCTCCAGTTTCAGCGCCTCGACCAGACGTTCGAACGGCAAATCCTGATGGGCCTGGGCGCCGAGGGCAGTTTCCTTGAGATCACGCAGCAGCTCGGCGATGGCGGTCTGCCCGTTCAGTTCGACGCGCAGTACCTGGGTGTTGACGAAGAAACCGATCAGCCCTTCGATTTCCCGGCGGTTACGGTTGGCGATCGGCACGCCGACGCGCAGGTCGGTCTGGCCGGTGTAACGGTGCAGCAGAATATTGAAGGTGGCGAGCAACAGCATGAACAGCGTCACCTCGTGCTGACGGGCGATGTCGCGCAATTGCTCGACCAGCGCGGCGTCCACCACGCTTTCCAGGCGCTGCCCGTGATTGCTCGGCAGCAACGGGCGCGGGTGATCCAGCGGCAATTCCAGCACCGGGTGTTCGTCACCCATCTGCGCCAGCCAGTAGTCGAGTTGGCGCTGCTGTTCGCCCGCCTCCAGCCAGCGCCGCTGCCACAGGGCGTAGTCACTGTATTGCACCGCCAGCGGCGGCAGCTCGGCAGTGCCGCCCTGATCGTGAGCGTCATAGAAGCGGCAGAATTCGTCGATCAACACGTTCATCGACCAGCCGTCGGAGACGATGTGGTGCAGCGTCAGCAGCAGCACGTGTTCCTGCTCGGCCAGCTGCAACAGGCACACCCGCAGCAGCGGGCCGTTGGCCAGGTCGAACGGCAGCAGCGATTGCTCCTGCGCGGCGGCGGCCACCCGGGCCTCGCGTTCGCCGGCCGGCAAAGCGCTGAGGTCGCTGCGCTGGATGTCCAGCGGCTGTTGCAGCGGCACTTGCCGCAGGCTGTCGTCAGGCTGCTGCTGGAACACCGTGCGCAGGGTTTCGTGACGTTCGATCAGGCTGGCGAAGGCTTGTTCCAGCGCCGACTGGTTCAAGCGACCGGTCAGGCGCACCGCGGCCGGCAGGTTGTAGGCGCCGCTTTGCGGGTCCAGATGCCAGAGAAACCACATGCGTTGCTGCGCATAGGACAGCGCCTGCCGGTCCTCGGCCTCGACCCCGGCGGGAATCGGAAACCGGGAAAAATCCACCCCTTCTTTCGCCAGCGCAGCCAGGAACATCTGGCGCTTTTCCAGGGGTAACCCGATAAACCGGCGAGCGAGTTTCAAGGAGTCTTCTGCATTCATTTCTTGGCATCCGGATCAGTAGGCAGGCAGCACAAAGGCACGTCGTCCCTATAAAACGAATGCAGACCGGAAAAATTAGCGAATGAGAACAACTGTCAGAGGGGCAGCTGCAAGCTCAAAGCTGCAAGCCACAAGAGGGAGCGACTGCCTGGCAAAAAGCCTGCAGTCGCCAGTTGAAACTCAGGCGCTGACGGCCAGCGCGTGGCGCCGGTAATGCACCTCAAGTTGATCCTTGATCACCTTGAGCACCCGAGCTTCGTGCTCATGAATGAAGAAGTGCCCACCGGCCAGCATGTCCACCGAGAAGCTGCCCGAGGTTTCCTTGCTCCAGCCGATCAATTGCTCGGTGGCGGCCTTGTCGGCCTTGCCGCCCAGCACATGCACCGGGCAATTGAGCAGCGGGCGCTGCAACGGCTGGAATTTGCCGCACAGCAGGAAATCCGCGCGCAGGATCGGCAGGGTCAGGCTCATCAATTCTTGGTTGGCCAGCACTTCTTCGCGGGTGCCGTTGAGCGTGCGCAACTGATCGATCAGTTCGGCGTCGGTCTTGGGCTCGGCAAAACCGCGGTCGTAATCGGCGCGCATGGTCGGTGCCGCCGTCCCCGAAGCGAACAGCGCCACCGGCTCCGGGCAGCCCAGAGCGCGCAGTGCATGGGCGATTTCGCAGGCCAGCAACGCGCCCAGGCTATGGCCGAACAGCGCATAAGGCGCCTTGAGCGTCGGGCGCAGTTCCCTGGCCAGTTGCAGCGCCAGTACGCGCATGTCGGTGTGCAGCGGTTCGTTGAACCTTGCGCCACGCCCCGGCAGCTCCACCGGTTGCAATTGCAGCCATTGCGGCAGCTTCGGCCGCCAGCGGCTGTAAACCATGGCACTGGCACCGGAGTACGGCAGGCACAGCAGGGTCAACTTGGTCACCACGCTTCCCTCGAAAAATGTCTCTTCCAGAGGTTACGGATCAACGACCGGGCAAATTAGTCGAAGACGGCTAAATTCCCCGGGCAAACCCTCGTTAACCGTTCAGGCCAAAACAACAACGAGGAGTCACCGTGGACCTGCAGACCATCCTGGGCAAGCTGTTCGCCAATGCCGGTGCCGTCGGCATCGAAGGTGTTTTCCAATTCGTCCTGGGTCCGCAGCTGGCGTGCTGGTCGCAGGTCACGGCCAGCACCCGCACCGAGGCCGGTCGCCACCCCAACCCGGACGTGACCATTGAAGTGGCGCCGGACGATTTTGCCGGGATCCTCAGCGGCACCGCCAACGTCGAAGAACTGTTCGCCAGCGGTCGCCTGAAGATCGGCGGCAACATGGGCCTGGCGACGATGCTGCCGCAGATCATCGACCACGCCCGCTACGGCGGGGCGCCGGCGCAGAAGGTCGACATGAACAAGCGCTACCCGACGCCACCGCGCCGCAGTGAAACCATCACCGCCGCACGACCGCTGCAGACCGTCATCGAACGTCGGCCGCGCAGTGAGCTATCGCCTCGGGAGTTCAAGGAGCGTTACCTGCCCGCCGGCACGCCAGTGGTCATCAGCAACGCCCTGCACGACTGGCCGCTGTTCAAGCTCAGCCGCGAAGAGTCGCTGGTGCATTTCGCCGAACTGCAGGGCATCACCCGTCATGGCGATTACGTGAAGAAAACCTTCTCCACCGAGCGCGATTTTCGCTCCACCTCGATGGCCGACTTCATCGCTTCGCTGGACAGCCCGGCGGTCAAAGGCGCGGACGGCGAGCCGCCGGCGTACATGGGCAACAACATCCTGCCGGCCGCCCTGATGCAACAGATTCAATACCCGCCCTACTTCGACGCCGCGCTGTTCATCCCGCCACGCATCTGGATCGGCCCCAAGGGTACGCTGACGCCGCTGCACCGCGACGACTCCGACAACCTGTTCGCCCAGGTCTGGGGGCAGAAGAAATTCACCCTCGCCGCGCCGCACCACCGCGAAGCGCTGGGCACCTGGTCCACTGCGCCGGAAGGTGGCCTGGATGGCTGCGACTTCAACCCGGACGCGCCGGACTACGAGCGCTTCCCCGCCGCACGCAACGTGACCTTTCTGCGCGTGACCCTGGAGGCCGGCGACCTGCTGTTCCTGCCCGAAGGCTGGTTCCATCAAGTGGAGTCGGTGTCGACGTCGCTGTCGGTGAACTTCTGGGTGAATTCGGGACGAGGCTGGTAACCGGCCTCATTTGAGGTGACGAAAGCTCTGCACCGCCGAACCCAGCACCACCGCCCCGGCGGCTATCGCCAGCCAGAAACCGCTGCGTGCACCAAAGGCATCCACCAGTGCGCCGGAGCCGGCGGCGCCGATGGCCACTCCGATGCTCAGGCCGGTCACCAGCCAGGTCAGGCCCTCGGTGAGTTTGGCGGGCGGTACGATGCGCTCGATCAACGCCATCGCCACGATCAGGGTCGGCGAAAAGAACAGGCCCGCGACGAACACGGCCAGGGACAAGCCAAAGATGTTGCTCGCCAGCAACAGCGGCAACGTGGTCACTGCCGTCGCCAATCCGCCGTACAGAAACAGGCGCGGCAGCGGCAGCTTCGAGCGCATCGCGCCGAACGCGATGCCCGCCAGGCAGGAACCGATGGCGTACACCGACAACACGATGCTCGCCGCCGCCGGCTGGCCCTGCTGCTGGGCGAACGCGACGCTGACCACATCGACCACGCCGACGATCATGCCCATGGCAACCATCAACAGCAGCAGCCATTGCACGTCCGTGGAACGAATGATCGAGCCCTGATGCTGCGACTCGTGCGGATGCACCGGCGGCTCGGTGCTGCGCTGGGCGACGAACGCGGTCACGCCAATCGCCAGCATCACCAGCGCCGCCAGCGGGCCGGCCTCAGGAAACGCCGCCACGCACAGCCCCACCGACAGCGGCGGGCCGACGATGAAGCACACTTCATCGAGCACCGATTCCAGCGCGTAGGCGGTCTGCAATTGCGGCTGGCCGCGATAGATTTCCGTCCAGCGCGCCCGCACCATCGCCGACATGCTCGGCATGCACCCGGCCAGCGCCGCGCAGACAAACAGGGTCCAGGTCGGCGCCTGCAAACGGGTGCAGAGCAGCAACAAAAGCAACGCCCCGCCGCCGATCAGCGCCGACACCGGAAGAATCCGCCCCTGGCCGAAACGGTCGACCAGCCGCGACACTTGCGGCGCGCAAAACGCCGTGGCCAGGGCAAACGTCGCCGCCACCGCACCCGCCAGCGCATAGCCGCCCTTCAATTGCGAGAGCATGGTGATCACGCCGATGCCGGTCATGGAAATCGGCATGCGCGCGATCATTCCGGCGACTACAAAAGCGCGGGCACCGGGGGCGGTGAACAGTTCGCGGTAAGGATTTGCCATGGGTGCAGCCTCATCAGGGGCCGCCAAGTTGCCACAAAGCCTGACGGCCGGGGAAGCGCGCAATTGTTGGTGGAATGTGAAGTCCCCAACGCGCGCAGGGGCAATCGCTGCCGCATGATGATCGTTCCCACACTCCGCGTTGTTGATCGTTCCTACGTCGAGGCGACAAACCGTCCGCGCACTGATCGTTCCCACGCTCCGCGTGGGAATGCAGCCCGGGACGCTCCGCGTCCCATACGGATACGCCAGCGCCGAAGCGAAACCTGTCGATCTTTTCATGAACCCTGATGAACTCTCGCCGTCGCTCATCAGTCAGCTAAATAAGCCCTCAACCCAAGGCGCGACTTCGCATGCAGATTTCTCTCGCCCGTCAGGTGGCACTTGTCACCGGCGCCAGTTCCGGCATCGGCCACGCAGCCGCCAAAGCCCTGGCCGCCGCCGGTGCTGCCGTGGTCATCAACTACAACCGCCAGGCCGAACCGGCCGAAGCACTGGCCCGGCAGATCGTCGCCGACGGTGGCCAGGCCATCGCCATTGCGGCGGATGTTTCCAAGGAAGAAGACGTCGAGCGGCTGTTCCAGCAGACCCTCGATGCCTTTGGTGCACTGGACATTCTGGTGGCCAACTCCGGCCTGCAAAAAGACGCCGCGGCGGTGGATATGTCGCTGGCCGACTGGAACGCGGTGATTGGCGTCAACCTCACCGGCCAGTTCCTCTGCGCCCGCGCCGCACTGCGGATCTTCAATCGCCAGGGCATCCGCGCAGGCGTGTCGCGGGCGGCCGGCAAGATCATCCACATGAGCTCGGTGCACCAGCGCATACCGTGGGCCGGGCACGTCAATTACGCGGCGTCCAAGGGCGGCGTCGACCAGCTGATGCAGACCTTGGCCCAGGAAGTCAGCCAGCAGCGCATTCGCATCAACGGCATTGCGCCGGGGGCGATTCGCACCGCGATCAACAGCGCGGTCACCGAAGGCGAGGCCGCCGAACAACTGCTCAAACTGATTCCCTACGGGCGCATCGGTGACGTCGAAGACGTCGCCAACGCCGTGGTCTTCCTCGCCTCTGATGCGTCCGACTACATCGTCGGCACCACCCTGTTCATCGACGGCGGCATGAGTCTTTATCCGGAGTTCCGTGGCAATGGCTGAGCAGCATCCTGAACGACAAAGCCCGATCGACGCCCACGGCATCATCGGCGACTTGCGCAGTGCCGCACTGGTCAACGACAAGGGCAGCGTGGATTTTTTCTGCTGGCCGGAATTCGACAGCCCGTCGATCTTCTGCTCGCTGCTCGACACACCCGACGCCGGGATTTTCCAGCTGGCGCCGGACCTGCCCGATGCGCGTCGCGAGCAGATCTACTTGCCGGACACCAATGTCCTGCAGACCCGCTGGCTGAGTGAAAGCGCAGTGGTGGAAATCACCGACCTGCTGCCCATCGGCGACAACGACGACAGCCTGCCATTGCTGATGCGCCGGGTGCGCGTGGTCAGCGGCCAGGCGACCTTTCATATGCGTTGCGCGGTACGCCATGACTACGCCCGCGCCGACACCCGCGCGCAGATGGACGAGCAGGACGTCACCTTCAGTGCGAGCGGGCAACCGACCCTGCGCCTGGCCGCGGATCAACCGATGCAGGTCGACGGGCAGGCAGCGGTCGCCCACTTCACCCTCAAGCAGGATCAGCACGCCGCGTTCATGCTCGGCGCCAGCGACGATCCACGCTTCGCCGCCGGAGCCGGCGAGCTGTGCATCGAACGCACGCTGAAATTCTGGCGCGACTGGATCGGCCAGTCGATTTACCGGGGCCGCTGGCGGGAAATGGTCAATCGCTCGGCGCTGGCGCTGAAGCTGCTGACGTCCCGCCGACACGGCGCGATCCTCGCCGCCGCCACCTTCGGCCTGCCGGAAACCCCCGGCGGCGAGCGCAACTGGGACTATCGCTATACCTGGATCCGCGACGCCTCGTTCACCGTCTATGCGTTCATGCGCCTGGGCTTCGTCGACGAAGCCAACGGCTACATGCGCTGGCTGCGCGGGCGGGTCAGCGATTGCAGCGGGCAATCGATGAAGCTGAACATCCTCTACGCCATCGACGGCCGCCAGGAGCTGCCGGAAACCGAACTGACGCACCTGGCCGGCCATGGCGGGGCACAACCGGTGCGCATCGGCAACGGCGCCTATGACCAGATCCAGCTGGATATTTTCGGCGAGCTGATGGACGCGGTGTATCTGGTCAACAAGTACGGCGATGCGATTTCCCACGAAGGCTGGCAGCACGTGCAGGAAGTGGTCGACCAGGTGTGCGAGACCTGGCAGACCAAGGACGTCGGCATCTGGGAAATGCGCGGTGAGCA
This sequence comes from Pseudomonas sp. efr-133-TYG-5, assembly GCF_030209175.1. Classification (GTDB taxonomy): domain Bacteria; phylum Pseudomonadota; class Gammaproteobacteria; order Pseudomonadales; family Pseudomonadaceae; genus Aquipseudomonas. The sequence continues at coordinate 1,360,963 of NZ_JARVSM010000001.1, forward strand.
ACATCACTTTCTGCACTCGCGGCTGATGTGCTGGGTGGCGCTCGACCGGGCGATCCGCCTGGCGTCGAAACGCTCGCTGCCCGCGCCATTCGCGCGCTGGGACGAAACCCGCCAGGCGATCTACGCCGACATCTGGAACAACTTCTGGAACGAGGAGCGCGGCCATTTCGTGCAGTATCAGGGCGGCACCGCCCTCGATGGCTCGATGCTGTTGATGCCATTGGTGCGTTTCGTCAGCGCCAAGGACCCGCGCTGGCTGTCGACCCTGCAAGCCATCGAAAAAACCCTGGTGCGCGACGGCATGGTCTACCGCTATCGCAACGAGGAGGCCGGCATCGATGGCCTCAGCGGCACCGAAGGCGCCTTCGCCGCGTGCTCGTTCTGGTACGTCGAATGCCTGGCCCGCGCCGGTCAGGTGGAAAAGGCTCACCTCGAATTCGAACAACTGCTGCGCTACGCCAACCCGTTGGGTCTGTATGCCGAAGAGTTCGACAGCCATGGCCGGCACCTGGGCAACACGCCGCAGGCGCTGACGCATCTGGCGTTGATCAGTGCGGCGAGCTTTCTCGATCGGCGTTTAAGCGGAGAGAAAAGTGAGTGGCAGCCGTGACGGCTCAAGGACGATATGACCCGTCGCGATAGCCTATGAAGAACGGTTCTAGATTCCCGGCAGCAAGCCACTGCCAGCGGAATCTAGAATCGCTGTTGCCCCACAATTTTTTGGCTACACCAGAACAAAATGCGGTTTGGACGGGGCGCTGACCGGAGCGTCATCATGCAACGTCAAACAATTCTGGAGCTTTTCAAACGCAGTATCGAACGCCATCCCAATCACATTGCAGTGCACGGACCTGATCGACAGATCACCTACGCCGATCTCGACCAGCAAAGCGACCGGCTTGCAAACTGCCTGATTCAAAAGAAAGTCATTCCCGGCGACCTTGTCCCCATCATCGGGCATCGCTCGATTGAACTGGTCATCGCTCAACTGGCCGTCATGAAAATCAACGCCAGCTATGTCCCCATCGATGCCAGGCAACCCGACCTGCGCAAGAACAACATCATCGAACAATGCTCGAGCGGCTTTGCGCTGGTGACGGACGCTGAATACGCCAGCCATCTGCGCGTGCCGGCGTTCGCCGTCGACGCATTGCTTGCCACTTCTTCAGCGAACCCGCCCCTTGCGGATCCCCCCTCTGACCACGATGTCGTCTACGTGATTTTCACCTCCGGTACCACGGGAGAACCTAAAGGTGTCGTGATTGAACATCACGCTTTGTACACCGTGGTTGAATGGCACAACGCCCGATTCGCGATGACGCCCGATTGCCGTACGACACTGATGGCCGGGGTTGGCTTTGACGTATCTCAATGGGAGATCTGGTCCACCCTGGCGGCCGGGGCCTGCCTGTTTCTCTTACCCGAAGAAACACGCCTCTGCGTTCCTGACCTCCTGACGTTCTACTGCGAACACCACATTACCCATGCTTATGTGCCAACGATTCTGGTCAGTGAGCTGGTTCGCCACCCCGTCAATCGGAACCTGGCGCTGCGCTATCTGTTCACCGCAGGAGAAAAGTTGCCGCACGTCGAAACCCGTCATCTGCCGTACACCCTGGTGGATTACTACGGCCCCACGGAGACGACGATTTATGCAACCTGTCGCATTTTCGACGACCCGCGTGCCGATGCGGTGGCCTCTATCGGATTTCCGATTGCCGATACGCAGATCTACCTGCTTGATGAACAGTTGCATCAAGTGCCCGCAGGCGAGATCGGTGAAATGTTCATCAGCGGCCCGTGCCTGGCTCGCGGCTATCTGAATCGTCCGGACCTGACAGCGCAACGATTCATCAACCTGGTCGATCTGGATCAAAGGGCATATCGCACAGGCGATCTCGGTCGTGTGTTGCCGGATAACAGCATTCAGTACCTGGGTCGTAATGACGATCAAGTGAAGATCCGCGGCTACCGGGTCGAACTGGCAGAGGTGCAAGTCGCGCTGTTGAAACATCCGCACGTCGCGACGGCTGTGGTCCTGCTGGATGATTGGGATGGCCCGGCGGGTCATCGCCTTGTCGCGTTTGTCGTCGCCGCTGAGGGAGCTGCCGCCGAACTTGTCGGCAGCATGAAGACGCACATGAAAGGTGTTGTACCGGACTACATGCTGCCAAGTCGTTACATCTTGCTTGACTCGATTCCGCAGACACCCAATGGCAAAACCGACAAGTCAGCACTCAGAGCGCAACTGTGCAACGCACAAACCCGGGCTGACGTCATCAACGTCGAAAATGAGGCACAGCGAGTCATCGCTGCGGTGTGGCAACAGCATCTGCGGCATGCCGATTTCACCATCGATGACCACTTTTTCGAGGCGGGTGGAAACTCCCTGATGGCCGCGGCCATTCTCAAGGATATTGCCCAACGACTGCAGGTCGGGGCGTACATCAGGGACATCTACCAGTCGCCGAGCATTCGTGCACTGGCGCACAGACTTCAGCAAAGACAAGACAGCCACGTTCACGTATCGGAAAGCGAACCGGTGCTCGCCTTGCAAGAGGAAGTCAGCCTGCCAACGCCCTTCGATCCCGCGGATGACTTCGATGAAAGACAACTGACCTCACCCACCCATATCCTCCTGACCGGAGCCTGCGGATTCGTCGGCGTGCACCTGCTGCAAACCCAGTTGTCGAGTGGTACTGCGCACGTTCACTGCCCGATCCGGGCCGGCAGCCCGGCGCAGGCGCGGCAGCGGATGATGGCCACCTTCGAGCGCTACAACATCCGCCCGGCAGCCAACGAGCTTGCTCGCATTCATACCTATCCGGGTGATCTCTCCGAGCCCAGCCTAGGGCTGGCGCAGGAGGTCTACGACTACCTGAGCCAAGAGGTTGAGCTCATCTATCACTCAGCCAGCGCCGTCAACTTCATTCAACCGTATTCGTATATGAAGAAAGACAACGTGAAGGGGCTCAAGCGGATTATCGAATTTGCTGCGTGTACTCGGCTCAAACCCTTGATCTTGCTGTCGACGATTTCAGTGTATAGCTGGGGACACCTGTTCACGGGAAGGTCCACGATGCGTGAAGACGACGACATCGACCAGAATCTCCCGGCCGTACTCACCGACCTGGGCTACGTGCGCAGTAAATGGGTCATGGAGAAAATTGCCGACCTGGCAGCCTCGAGGGGATTGCCACTGATGACATTTCGCCTGGGCTATGCGACCTGTCACAGCAAAAGCGGCGAATTTGCCAGATACCAATGGTGGAGCGGGCTGGTACGCACATGCATGGCATTGAAAGCCATTCCTGATCTGGAAAACCTGCGTGAAGGCCTGACTACGGTGGACTACATGGCCAGCGCAATTGCGCACATCTCCCGCAATCCGCTGGCACTGGGCAAAAAATTCAACCTCATCCCCTCTGCGGAGAAAAACCTGACCCTTCAAGACTTTTTTCAACGGCTTGGCGAACACCTCGACCAGCAGTTTGAAAAAATTCCGTTCAAAGACTGGGTGGCGTTATGGTCCGGCAATCAAATGGCCCCCCTTTACCCGTTGTCCAGCCTGTTCACCGACAGCATCGTCGACGGAAAATCCACGGTCGAGCTCTATCAGAACACCTACCTTTGGGACTGCTGCAATGTCCAGCGCTTCCTGCAGGACAGTGACATTCAGGAACCCGAGTTCGACGACCGCCTGTTCAGTTGTTACTTGAAAAAAATAAAGGAGATGTCATCCCCGACATGACAGTTGCACGTCTGCTTGACCGATCGACGACAGGTCGGTCAAGTCGGGAATCCACTGCCCCATAGAAAAAACGCCGACTCTTGTCAGAAGTATCTGCTTCAACGTTGTTTTGCGAGAAATGTCTTGCGGATGATTGCCGTACAAATTTTTTGCGGCCTATCTGTTTTTTTACAGTTCGCGCCTGCGCCAGATTATTGCCTCGCAAGCGAACCGGACGCCCGGGCCAACCATTCGTCTGCAACTAAGCGATGCTACTTCCTACAAATGCTCAACAATTTTGATGATTCGCCTAACCGGCAACTTGCACTTACACCCCGAAATACCTTGTTGCCAGCTGTTACAACCACCCCTACCATCCACCGCAACGGGAACAGCGGAGCTGTCCAACAAAACCCGATCCAAGGAAGCAGAATGAGCCAGCGTATCCACCGCCACATCGATACCCCACTGCGCACGGGCCTGACCCGCAGCGACCTGTGGGAAGCCGCCGACAAGGGCTTGATCAAATGCTGGGAAATCGGCCGCCAGCGCGCCGCCCGCTTCCCCGACCTCGCCCAGCGCTGCCGCGCCGACGAACTGCCGGTGCTCGGCTGGAAAGGCGGAGTCAGCCGCAGCCTGAAGAAAAACGAAAAATACGGCTCGCTGAAATACCTTGCACAGTGGCAGGGCCTGCGTGGCGAAGATCTGGATATCGACCTGACGGCCGAACGCGCGCTGACCTGTTCACGGACGCAAATGGTGGTGACGTTCACCCCGGATCGGGCGAAGTATTTCAATCAGGTGGCGGAAGCCGAGGTCTAGGTCGACAGACAAGCGTAGCCGTGTGGTCTAGGGTTGCCTGAGGTTAATTGCTCTGGAGTTCGCCGTGATGGGGATCCCCGCCGTACACCACGTCCTGACACCCACGCTGAATATTGCGCTCGAGCAGCATGGCCCGGCGACTGGCGCCGCGGTCATCCTGCTCCACGGCTTCCCCTACTCTCCCCGCGCCTACGACGAAATTGCCCCGGTCCTGGCCGCCGAGGGTTATCGGGTGATCGTGCCGTATCTGCGCGGTTACGGGCCAACCCGCTTCAATCACCCGGAAACCCTGCGCTCCGGCCAGCAAGCGGCGCTCGCTGAGGATTTGCTGGCGTTAATGGATGCGCTGGGGATCGAGCAAGCCACGCTGTGCGGTTATGACTGGGGCGGTAGGGCCGCCTGCATCTTCGCGGCGCTGTTTCCCGATCGCGTGCGCGGGTTAGTGACGGGGGACGGCTATAACCTGCAGGACATTGCCATGTCCGCCCAGCCGCTGGATCCGCAGACCGAGCATCGGCTCTGGTATCAGTACTATTTTCATACCCCGCGCGGCGTAGAAGGCCTGACTCACAACCGCCGTGCTTTCTGTGCGTTGCTCTGGAACCTGTGGTCGCCGACCTGGAGCCGCAATGCCGAGCGATACCCGCTGACGGCCCCGGCCTTCGATAACCCGGACTTCGTCGACGTGGTGATTCACTCCTACCGTCATCGTTTCATGTACGCGCCGGGTGATCCGGCGCTGCAATGGATGGAAGACGCCTTGATCCGGCAACCGCCGATCAGCGTACCGACTATTTCCCTATGCGGTGCCGACGACGGGGTCGGCCCGGCGTCGGTAGAAGATGAAGACATTGCGCACTTCACCGGCCCCTACGAAAGGCGTGTGCTGGCCGGTATCGGCCACAACATTCCCGAGGAAGCCCCGCAGCAAACCCTCAAGGCATTACGGGATCTGCTCCAGCGCTGAGCGAAAACCGCTCCCGATACGCCTGCGGCGTCACGCCCATGGCCCGCAGGAAACTGCGACGCAAGGTCTCTTCACTGCCGAAACCACAATTGGCCGCGACTCGTTTGATTGGCAGGCCGGTGTCGCTCAACAGGCGCCGCGCGGTTTCGACGCGGATCAGCTCGATGGCCCGGGCCGGGGTCTGGCCGGTGTCGGCGCGATAATGGCGGACGAAACTGCGTTCGCTCATGCCGGCCTGTTCAGCCAGGGTCGGGATGCCCAGATCGCAGGTGAGGTTTTCGGCGATCCATGCGTGCAGCTCGTCGAAGCGATTGCCCTGTTTCTGCAGCGCCAGGGTCACGCTGAACTGCGACTGCCCGCCGGGACGCTTGAGGAACACCACCAGTTGCCGGGCGACCTCCAGGGCCATGTCGCGGCCGAGATCGTCCTCGACCATGGCCAGCGCCAGGTCGATACCGGCGGTGACGCCTGCCGAGGTCCAGACCGGGCCGTCGTTGATGAAGATCGGATTCGGCTCGACCTGCAAGCGCAGATACTGCCGGGCCAGTTGCTCGCAGCGGGTCCAGTGGGTGACCACGCGACGCCCGTCGAGCCAGCCGCTGGCCGCGAGCAGAAACGCCCCGGTGCACACCGAAGCCACGCGCCGGCAGCCGCTGGCATGTTCACGCACCCAATTCACCAGCGCGGCATCTTCGGCCGCCGCATAGACGCCCCAACCACCGGCGATGATCAGGGTGTCGCTGGCCTGCTGCGGCAGCGGCTCGGCGACCAGGGCCAACCCGGCCGAGGAATTCACCGCCCCGCCACCACTGGCGATCACGATTGGCGCATAGGGTGCAGGCCGCCCCTGCTGGCGAGCGATATCGTTGGCCGAGGCAAACACCTGCAGCGGCCCGGTGACGTCGAGCAACTGCACGTTGGTGAACGCAAGAACGTGGATGGTTTTCGGCATTTGGCGTAATTCGTGGGGTGATTGGCGTATGCGCCAGAACCTACGCGCCTACAGTAAAGCCGTCCACCCCTTTTCAATGGAGCTAAAGCCATGGCGTTGCAGATCGGTTTTCTATTGTTTCCCCAAGTGCAGCAACTCGACCTGACCGGCCCGTATGACGTACTGGCCTCGCTGCCGGACGTGCAGGTGCATCTGGTCTGGAAGGATCTGGTGCCCGTCACCGCGAGCACCGGGCTGGTGCTGAAACCGACCCGCACGTTCGACGACTGCCCGCAGCTGGACGTGATCTGCGTGCCCGGCGGCGCAGGCGTGGGCCCGCTGATGGAAGACGCGCAGACCCTGGCTTTCCTCCAGACGCAAGCGGCCCGGGCGCGCTATGTGACCTCGGTGTGTACCGGTTCGCTGGTGCTCGGCGCGGCGGGCCTGCTGCAAGGCAAACGTGCGACCACACACTGGGCCTATCACGAATTGCTGCCAAAACTGGGCGCGATTGCGGTGCAGGATCGGGTGGTGCGCGACGGCAATCTGTTTACCGGTGGCGGGATTACCGCGGGGATCGATTTTGCCCTGGTGCTGGCCGAGGAACTGGTCGGCGCCGATGCCGCGCAATTGATCCAGTTGCAACTCGAGTACGCGCCCGCCCCGCCATTCAATTCGGGCAGCCCGCAGACGGCGCCGAGCGCTGTGGTCGACGAGGCCCGGCACCGTGCGGCGCCGTCGTTGAAACTGCGCACGGAAATCACCGAGCGGGCGGCGGCGAGGCTCGCTCTGCGCTGATTGATTGCCATGCAAAAAAACCTGTGGGAGCTGGCTTGCCAGCGATAGCGGAGGGTCAGTCGATGAATATATCGGCTACACAGTCGTCATCGCTGGCAAGCCAGCTCCCACAGGTACTTATGTGAACCACCCGCCAAGTACTGCCCCCACCTCCCGCCACACCTTTACTTGTCCCCACGCCCGCGTCCGTGTAGAAAGCCCTTCCACTCAATTCTGCACAAGGACTTTCGATGAAGGCGCTGCCATGGCCCTATCTGGCACTTCTCGGTCTCGGCTACGCATTGGCGTTGAGTGTCGGCCAGTTCGGCTGGCTGGCGCTGATTACCCTGGGATTACTGGTACTCGCCGGTTTTGCCGTGCACCTGCGCAGCGTCCCGGTCGCGCGTTTTCTTGGCCATGGTCTGTTCATTGTGCTGGCCGTGGCGCTGGCCTTGCACTGGTTGCCCGGCTTCTACAACGGCCGGGCGATCGCGCCGCAACGCCTCACCGACGACGCCGTACCGTTCGCAATGTACCTCAACCTGGATAAACCGCTGATCGGCTTCTGGCTCCTGCTGGTCTGCCCGTGGATCGTCGCGCGCCGTTCGCTGCGCCTGACGGCCTACGCCAGCGCCCTCGCCCTGCCCCTTTGCGTGATCCTGGCCCTCGGCGGCGCGGAGCTGCTGGGCATGATCGCCTGGGCACCGAAATGGCCCGAGCAGTCGTGGCTGTGGCTGCTGAACAATCTGCTGCTGGTCACGCTGGTCGAAGAGGCGCTGTTCCGCGGCTATATCCAGGGCGGGTTGAGCCGCCAGTTCAAACACCTGCCCTACGGCGACAACCTTGCGCTACTGCTGGCTTCCCTGCTGTTCGGGGTGGCGCACGCGGGAGCCGGCTGGCAGTGGATGCTGCTGGCGGGCCTGGCGGGCGTCGGCTATGGTCTGGCCTACCGTTTTGGCGGACTGGGTGCAGCGATTGCCACGCACTTCGGCCTGAACCTGTTGCACTTCGGCCTGTTCACCTATCCGATGCTGGCGGGTTGAAGCAAGGCCGGTTTTGCGACGCCGTACTTATTACTGAAAAAAAACTTCAATAATTTCCTGTCAGCGCCGACAACCTTTCAAAGCCTTGCGGATTGAAAAACCATGCGTAACAACCAGCCCATTACACAACGCGAACGGACTTTCCCGGCTCAGCAGCGGTTGATTTCCACAACCGACGCCAAGGGCGTGATCACCTACTGCAACGACGCCTTCGTCGAGATCAGCGGGTTTTCGCGTGAAGAGCTGATCCGCGCGCCGCACAACCTGGTCCGTCACCCTGACGTCCCGGCCGCGGTGTTCTCGCACATGTGGGGCACACTGAAACAAGGCTTGCCATGGATGGGCATTGTCAAGAATCGCTGCAAATCCGGTGACCATTACTGGGTCAACGCCTACGTGACACCGGTGTTCGACGGCAACCAGGTGGTCGGTTACGAGTCGGTGCGGATCAAACCCACCGCCGAACAGATCCGCCGTGCCGAAGCGCTCTACCAACGCATCAACCAAGGCAAGTCGGCGATCCCTTCCAGCGACAAATGGCTGCCGGTGCTGCAGGACTGGCTGCCGTTCATCCTGGTCAGCCAGCTGAGCTTCGTGATCGGCGCGACTTTGAACTCGCAGTGGGGCTTTGCCCTCGCTGCCGGCCTGTCGGTACCGCTGGGCCTGATGGGCCTGCAGTGGCAGCAACGCGGCCTCAAGCGCCTGCTGCGCCTGGCCGAACAGACCACCTCCGACCCGCTGATCGCGCAGATGTACACCGACAGCCGTGGCGCCCAGGCGCGTCTGGAAATGTCGATTCTCAGCCAGGAAGCCCGCCTGAAAACCTGCCTGACCCGTCTGCAGGACACCGCCGAGCACCTGACCGATCAGGCCAAACAGTCCGACGCCCTGGCGCACAACAGCTCCAGCGGTCTGGAACGCCAGCGCGTGGAAACCGAACAGGTCGCCACCGCCGTCAACCAGATGGCTGCCACCACGCAGGAAGTGGCCAGCCACGTCCAGCGCACCGCCGACGCCACCCAGGAAGCCAATCGCCTGACCGGTCGCGGCCGCGACATCGCCGGCGAAACCCGCGAAGCCATCCAGCGTCTGTCGGTGGTGGTCGGTGAAACCGGCCTGACCGTGACCCAACTGGCCAAGGACAGCGACGAAATCGGCGGCGTGGTCGACGTGATCAAAGGCATCGCCGACCAGACCAACCTGCTCGCCCTCAACGCCGCCATCGAGGCCGCACGTGCCGGTGAGATGGGCCGTGGTTTTGCCGTAGTCGCCGACGAAGTCCGCCAACTGGCGCAACGCACCAGCGAATCCACCGGGCAGATCCATGCCCTGATCGCCAAGCTGCAGCAGACTGCATCCAGCGCTGTGCAAACCATGGAAGCCGGCCATCGCCAGGCGGAAGAAGGTGTGGCGCGAGTGCTGGAAGCGGATCAGGCCTTGGTCGGCATCAGTGAAGCGGTGGCCAACATCACCGACATGACCACCCAGATCGCCGCGGCGACCGAAGAACAAAGTGCGGTGGCTGAAGAAATCAGCCGCAACATCAGCAACATTTCGGAACTGGCGGATCAGACCTCGGAACAGGCGCATAACTCGGCGTTGCTGAGTGAAGAACTGACCAAGACGGCCAACACGCAGTATTCGTTGGTGGAGCGGTTTAACCGCTGATTGGATGGGTAATACGAAAAACCCGGATAGCGCGAGCTTCCGGGTTTTTTGTTGCCTGTCTGAAATGGATGTGGCCAGCACCGCCCTCTTCGTGGGCAAGCCCACTCCCACAGGGTTTCGCAGTGGCCACAAAACCTCGCAACACCACCATCCTTGTGGGAGCGGGCTTGCCCGCGAAGAGGCCCAGTCTGCCGGCGAAAATCTCATTCAAAAAGCGCGGACAGTGCCTACAACTGAATCAGCCCCAACTGACTGGCACGCGTTGAAGCCCGGCTCTACTTTGTCGTTCAAACCTATTCACACGGGCTAGCCAGAATGGATACATCACCTACGCAGAATCCGATGGTCAGGACCGACGAACCTGTGAGAAAGAAAGTCCGGGGTGAACTGACATTCCTTGATGTGCAGCGAGCGGCGCGTGATGGGCAGAAAGCATTCGATAAATTTGTGATCACCGGCAGGCTGCCTCCCGATTATCGAGGAGGATCAATCTGGTGATTTTGAAAGCCCGGAGAGAGAAAGCATCCGGGCTTTTTTTACCCCGCTGAAACGTACAACTTTAGAGCTGGCGATTACTGCGGCAAGCGCAGTCTGTCCAGCAGTCGATTGACCAGCAGCTCGTTCAACATGATCAGCTGTTGCAGCGCCAGCAGCGGTTTGCGCTCAGGACCTTTCACCGAGTTGGCGATATTGCCGGCCATGGCATTGGCTGACGACAGTGATTCACTGGCTTCGACGAGCAGTGTTTCGTCATCGAGCGTGGGATCGACCATGTAGATGGGGCGGGACCTGGGTGGGAAGTACTTCGGGATTTCGGGGCCGAGGTAATAGTCGAGTGCGCGGTCAGCGGCTTCTTTTGTCTTCTGAGACTCAAGCTCGGGGTCGTGGAGGGGTGTTTCGGTTTTTGGTGGATTGGGTGTGACTTTGAACATGGATGAAGCTCCGTATCGAGAAAATAGGAGCCATCACCCTCGCTACCAAACGATGGGTGGCGGCCATGCGCGGGTTGGTAGACCGGTCGATACGGAAACCCGGCGCTCACGAATGAGCCCCACGCATGTCCACCATATAAAACGCGGCCCGAAAAGCGGCTGCATAAGGTGACGCTATACGACCGTACCGAAGCGGGCTACCAAACCCGATCACTGATTTTCAGTGACGGGGGAACGATATCGCCCGGCCCATAGCCGCGTAAGCCGGCGGATTCTGGCGTACGCGTAGGTAACGACGCAAGGTGTTGTAGCCCTTATGGCGTAACGGTTCGTGTACTTTAAACGTGCTTGCAGGACTACGTTTAAGCACCAAAAGGCCGGATGTTTGACTGTTCCTTTGTTGTGCTTTGGCAGACCGCTTTCGCGAGCAGGCTCGCTCCCACATTGGATAACTGCACCCGTCAAAAACTGGTCGGCTGTCAGGCCGCCATCACAGCAGGCTGGCTCCCACAGGGCTTGCATACTGCTAGCAAGAAACCGGTCGGCTTTCAGGCCGCCTTCGCTGGCAAGCCAGCTCCCACAGGATTGCGGGCAGTCTGCAAGAACTGGTCGGCTATCAGGCCGCCATCGCCAGCAGGCTGGCTCTCACAGGGCTTGCATACTGCTAGCAAGAAACCGGTCGGCTTTCAGGCCGCCTTCGCTGGCAAGCCAGCTCCCACAGGATTGCGCGCAATCTGCAAGAACTGGTCAGCTGTCAGGCCGCCTTCGCTGGCAAGCCAGCTCCCACAGGATTGCGTGCAGTCTGCAAGAACTGGTCGGCATTCAGGCCGCCTTCGCTGGCAAGCCAGCTCCCACAGAGATTGCGTGCAGTCTGCAAGAACTGGTCGGCTGTCAGGCCGCCATCGCTGGCAAGCCTGCTTCCACAGGATTGCGTGCGTCTGCAAGAACTGGTCGGCTGTCAGGCCGCCATCGCTGGCAAGCCAGCTCCCACAGAGCTTGCGTGCAGTCTGCAAGAACTGGTCGGCTATCAGGCCGCCATCGCCAGCAGGCTGGCTCCCACAGAAAGCAAAAGCAGCCCGCATCCGCTTCTCACCACTCAACACGATGAGCGTTAGCTCGAGTACCGCTTTTGATCTTGATCCACGGGCGACGTCGGGAGGCTGAGTGGAGGGATTCATCCGGGAGTGGGAGCGCAGCGACCGTTTGGCGCAGCCAAACACAGCGAGAGGAGGTGCAGCGAAGCAAACCGTAGGCGCTGCGCCCGGATGGATCCCGGAGCGAAGGAACCCCGAGCTTTAGCGAGCGGGCCGCACGCAGGAGCAAGCGTTTTTGGTTACTTTTTAGGCGTTTGTAAAAAGTGACCCGCCGTAAGGGCGGAACCCTAAGCCGCCATAACCGCAGCAACGGATATACACCCCAAACCAAACCTCACCGAAGAAACCCGGCAACCTTCTGCGCCGCCGAAGCCAAATGCTGCTCATGCGTAAACCCGGAAACCTTGAGCGGCTTCAAATCATGATCCCCCGCCCCCAACCAAAACACCTCAATCCCCGGCGATAAGGAATACCCTTCGACAGCGTCCCGATTGCCAAGAGCATCCCGCTCCCCCTGAACAATCAACGTCCTAGTCTGCAAACCAGCCAAATGCTCAACCCGAGGCTTCTCCGGTTTCCCCACCGCATAAAACGGATAACCGAGGCAAACCAACGCATCAGCGCCAAGCTCATCGGCCAGGAGACTGGCCATCCGTCCGCCCATGGACTTGCCACCAATGGCCAACACCCCAGCGACATGACGTCGCACTTCAGCGAACACTTCGCGCCAACACTGAAGCAATTTCGGCGCCGGATTTGGCGGGCGTTTGCTGCCATCAACCCGCCGCTGCGCCATATAAGGAAACTCAAACCGCAACACGTTCACGCCCAATGCAGCAAGGCGCCCAGCCATAACCGTCATCCACTCACTGTCCATCGGCGCCCCCGCCCCATGCGCCAGGATCAGAGTCGCCGAAGCCTCACCAACAGCGGCATCCCAAAGCCACCCGTGATCCCGCACGCACTGCGCCCATTGATCCCCGTCAATACTGGCCTTGTGCTGTTTGTCCATGCTTGCCTCGCTTTTAGTCTGCCTATAACTCCAGGCGAAGGACGCGCTGCGCGCGCTCGCTTCGGCTGAACCGTGGATGGGGAACCATGAACACTTCTATCAGTACCGCCTACAACTACAAGGTGGTCCGCCAATTCGCCATTATGACGGTGGTGTGGGGCATCGTCGGCATGGGGCTCGGGGTTTTTCTCGCCGCCCAATTGGTCTGGCCGGAACTCAACTTCAATTTGCCCTGGACCAGTTTCGGCCGCCTGCGCCCGCTGCACACCAACGCGGTGATCTTCGCCTTCGGTGGCTGCGCGCTGTTCGCCAGTTCGTTCTACTCGGTGCAGCGCACCTGCCAGACGCAATTGTTCGCGCCGAAAATCGCCGCGTTCTGCTTCTGGGGCTGGCAGCTGGTGATCCTGCTGGCGGCGATCAGCCTGCCACTGGGTTACACCAGCTCCAAGGAATACGCCGAGCTGGAATGGCCGATCGACATCCTGATCACCATCGTCTGGGTCGCCTACGCCATCGTGTTCTTCGGCACGATCATGCAGCGCAAGACCAAGCACATCTACGTCGGCAACTGGTTCTTCGGCGCGTTCATCATCACCGTGGCGATCCTGCACATCGTCAACAACCTTGAGTTGCCGGTGAGCCTGACCAAATCCTACTCGCTGTACTCGGGCGCCACCGACGCCATGGTGCAGTGGTGGTACGGGCACAACGCCGTGGGCTTTTTCCTCACCGCCGGTTTCCTCGGGATGATGTACTACTTTGTGCCGAAACAGGCCGAACGCCCGGTGTATTCCTATCGCCTGTCGATCGTGCACTTCTGGGCGCTGATCACCCTGTACATCTGGGCCGGCCCGCACCACCTGCACTACACCGCGCTGCCGGACTGGGCGCAGTCGCTGGGCATGGTGATGTCGCTGATTCTGCTGGCGCCGAGCTGGGGCGGCATGATCAACGGCATGATGACCCTCTCGGGCGCCTGGCATAAGTTGCGCAGCGACCCGATCCTGCGCTTCCTCGTGGTCTCGCTGGCGTTCTACGGCATGTCGACCTTCGAAGGTCCGATGATGGCGATCAAGACGGTCAACGCCCTCTCCCACTACACCGACTGGACCATCGGCCACGTTCACGCCGGCGCGCTCGGCTGGGTGGCGATGATTTCCATCGGTGCGCTGTACCACATGATCCCGAAAGTCTTCGGCAAAGAGCAGATGCACAGCATCGGCCTGATCAACGCGCACTTCTGGCTCGCCACCATCGGCACCGTGCTCTACATCGCCTCGATGTGGGTCAACGGCATCGCCCAGGGCCTGATGTGGCGTGCAGTGAACGAGGACGGCACGCTGACCTACTCCTTCGTCGAAACCCTGGTGGCCAGCCACCCGGGCTTCGTCGTGCGGCTGATTGGCGGGGCGATCTTCCTCAGCGGCATGCTGCTGATGGCTTACAACACCTGGCGCACCGTGCGGGCCTCGCAGCCTGCTGACGTCGTTGCTGCCGCGCAGATGGCCTGAGGAGTCCGCCATGAAACACGAAACGATTGAAAAGAACGTCGGCCTGTTGATGTTGCTCATGGTGTTCGCCGTGAGCATCGGCGGCCTGACCCAGATCGTCCCGCTGTTCTTCCAGGACGTCACCAACAAGCCGGTGGAGGGCATGAAACCCTACACCGCGCTGCAACTGGAAGGCCGTGACATCTACATCCGCGAAGGCTGCGTCGGTTGCCACTCGCAGATGATCCGCCCGTTCCGCGCCGAGACCGAACGCTACGGGCATTACTCGGTGGCCGGTGAAAGCGTGTGGGATCACCCGTTCCTGTGGGGCTCGAAACGTACCGGCCCGGACCTGGCGCGGGTCGGTGCGCGCTACTCGGATGACTGGCACCGCGCGCACTTGTACAACCCGCGCAACGTCGTGCCGGAATCGAAAATGCCGGCCTACCCATGGCTGGTGACGCAAGCGGTCGACAGCAGCCACACCGAAACCAAGCTCAAGACCATGCGCACCCTCGGCGTGCCGTACACCGACGACGACATCGGCGGTGCGGTGGCCAGCCTCAAGGGCAAGACCGAGATGGACGCCCTCGTCGCCTACCTGCAAGTGCTCGGCACTGCGATCAAGAGCAAGAGGTGAGCCATGGTCACTGAAATGGGCTTTGAAATAAGTGCAGGCCTGATCCGCGGCCTCGGCACCGTCGTGGTGTTCGTCGCCTTCGTCGGCCTGACCCTGTGGGTCTTCAACCGCAAGCGCACGCCGGAATTCGCCGAAGCGCGTCTGCTGCCGTTCGCCGACGAGCCGCAACCCGACACTACCCCCGCATCTGAAACAAGGAGTACCCGGTCATGACCACCTTCTGGAGTACGTGGATCTGCGTACTGACCATCGGCAGCCTGATCGGCCTGACGTGGCTGCTGATCGGCACCCGCCGGGGCGAAACCAAGGGCAGCGTCGACCAGACCATGGGCCACAGCTTCGACGGCATCGAGGAGTACGACAACCCGCTGCCGCAGTGGTGGTTCATGCTGTTCGCCGGCACCCTGGTGTTCTCCGTCGGCTATCTGATCCTGTACCCGGGCCTGGGCAACTGGAAAGGTGTCCTGCCCGGCTACGAGGACGGCTGGACCGGCGTCCATGAGTGGGAAAAGGAAATGAACAAGGCCGACGCCAGATTCGGGCCGATCTTCGCCAAATTCGCGGCCATGCCGGTGGAAGAAGTGGCGAAGGATCCGCAGGCGCTGAAAATGGGTGGCCGTCTGTTCGCCTCCAACTGCTCGGTGTGCCACGGCTCCGACGCCAAGGGTGCATTCGGCTTCCCCAACCTCGCCGACAGCGACTGGCGCTGGGGCGGCAGTGCCGAGACCATCAAGACCACCATCATGGGCGGGCGGATGGCGGCAATGCCGGCCTGGGGCGAAGTGCTCGGCGAGGCGGGCGTGAAGAACGTCGCCGCGTACGTGCGTCATGAACTGGCCGGCCTGCCGCTGCCCGCCGACAGCAAGGCCGACCTGCAGGCCGGACAGCAAGCATTCAGCACCACCTGCGTCGCCTGTCATGGGGCAGCCGGCCAGGGCACTGAAGCGATGGGCGCGCCGAATCTGACCCATCCGGCCGGGTTTATCTACGGCACCAGCCTGACTCAGCTCGAGCAGACCATTCGCCATGGCCGCCAGGGCCATATGCCCGCGCAGAGCGAGTTGCTGGGCAACGATAAAGTGCAATTGCTGGCCGCTTATGTGTACAGCCTTAGCCATGGATTGAACACAGAAAAACTTATTACCGAGGACAATAAATAGCAGTCATTGCATGCACCACTGCCGCACCATTCTCGGTGCGGCAGTACCCCGCCCCTTTGCGACGCATTGTCGCACCCTTCACACCCGCGCCTTTCGGTTCCCCGGATTCGGGTCTACGCTTGCTCGATGCGGACTGGCGCGTGCCGGTTCGGGGTTGCTTCCAGGCGCTGTGTTCGCCCCAGCGGCTGACTGACCAGGCGGCAGAGGCCGGTAGATACCGGCTGTCGCGCCAGATGCCGTCCGTCTGCCGCTCGCGGCTTTTCAACACACCCGGTTACATGTAACCCGAAGCCCCGGTTTTTTTCGTCCGCTGCGACATTTTGACAGAGGCCGATTTTGTCCTTACGCGGCGCATGGAAAGGCCGCAGAATCAGCGTTCGAAAGCATTGACCCAGGTCATGGCGCGTTGCATTGACCCCCTGCTTTCTCCATACTTGCGGCCGATTTTAATCCTAATAAAACACCCAAACCGTGGAACCTTAGAATGAGCACAGCAATCAGTCCGACTGCTTATAACTATAAGGTAGTCCGCCAGTTCGCCATCATGACGGTGGTCTGGGGGATCCTTGGCATGGGGCTCGGTGTCTTCATCGCCTCGCAACTGGTCTGGCCGGAGTTGAATTTCGGTCTGCCGTGGACGAGCTTTGGACGCCTGCGCCCGTTGCACACAAACCTGGTGATTTTTGCCTTCGGTGGCTGTGCACTGTTTGCCACTTCCTACTATGTCGTGCAGCGAACCTGCCAGACGCGACTGATTTCCGACAGCCTCGCGGCCTTCACCTTCTGGGGCTGGCAAGCGGTCATCGTCGGCGCGATCATTACCTTGCCGCTGGGTTACACCACCACCAAGGAATACGCGGAACTGGAATGGCCGCTGGCCATTCTCCTGGCCATTGTCTGGGTCACCTACGGTCTGGTGTTCTTCGGCACCATCACCAAGCGCAAAACCAAGCACATCTACGTCGGCAACTGGTTCTACGGTGCGTTCATCGTGGTGACCGCGATGCTGCACATCGTCAACCACATGTCGCTGCCGGTCAGCCTGTTCAAGTCGTACTCGGCCTACTCCGGCGCGACCGACGCGATGATCCAGTGGTGGTACGGGCACAACGCCGTGGGCTTCTTCCTGACCACCGGTTTCCTCGGGATGATGTACTACTTCGTGCCGAAACAGGCCGAACGTCCGATCTATTCCTATCGCCTGTCGATCGTGCACTTCTGGGCCTTGATCACCCTGTACATCTGGGCCGGCCCGCACCACCTGCACTACACCGCGCTGCCGGACTGGGCGCAGTCGCTGGGCATGGCAATGTCGATCATTCTCCTGGCGCCAAGCTGGGGCGGCATGATCAACGGCATGATGACCCTGTCGGGCGCCTGGCATAAGCTGCGCACCGACCCGATCCTGCGCTTCCTCGTGGTGTCGCTGGCGTTCTACGGCATGTCGACCTTCGAAGGTCCGATGATGGCGATCAAGACCGTCAACTCGCTATCGCACTACACCGACTGGACCATCGGCCACGTACACGCCGGTGCTCTGGGCTGGGTGGCGATGATCTCGATCGGCGCGATCTACCACATGATTCCGAAACTGTTCGGGCGTGCGCAGATGCACAGCGTCGGCCTGATCAACGCGCACTTCTGGCTCGCCACCATCGGCACCGTGCTCTACATCGCCTCGATGTGGGTCAACGGCATCACCCAGGGCCTGATGTGGCGTGCAATCAACGATGACGGCACCCTCACCTACTCGTTCGTCGAAGCGCTGCAGGCCAGCCACCCTGGCTACATCGTGCGTGCCCTGGGCGGTGCGTTCTTCGCCAGCGGCATGTTGCTGATGGCTTACAACGTATGGCGCACCGTGCGCGCCTCGAACCCGGCTGAAGCCGAAGCCGCCGCCAAGATTGCCGTAGTTGGAGCTCACTGATGAAGCATGAAGCCGTCGAGAAGAACATTGGCCTGCTGGCTTTCTTCATGGTCATCGCCGTCAGCGTCGGTGGTCTGACCCAAATCGTTCCGCTGTTTTTCCAGGACGTCACCAACAAGCCGGTCGAAGGCATGAAGCCGCGCACCGCGCTGGAACTGGAAGGCCGCGACGTCTATATCGCCAACGGTTGTGTCGGCTGCCACTCGCAGATGATCCGTCCGTTCCGTGCCGAAACCGAACGCTACGGGCACTACTCGGTCGCCGGTGAAAGCGTCTGGGACCACCCGTTCCTGTGGGGTTCCAAGCGCACCGGTCCGGACCTGGCCCGGGTGGGCGGTCGTTACTCCGATGACTGGCACCGCGCGCACCTGTACAACCCGCGCAACGTGGTGCCGGAGTCGAAAATGCCGGCTTACCCGTTCCTCGTGGAAAACAAGCTCGACGGCAAAGACACGGCCAAGAAAATGGAAGTGTTGCGCACGCTCGGCGTCCCTTACACCGACGAAGACATCGCCGGGGCCAAGGATGCCGTGAAGGGCAAAACCGAAATGGACGCGCTGGTGGCCTATCTGCAAGGCCTGGGCACCATCATCAAAAGCAAACGGTGATTCTTAATGGATATCGGGATGATTCGTGGCCTGGGCACCGTTGTCGTGATGGTGGCCTTCATCGGTCTGGCGCTGTGGGTGTTCAGCCCCAAGCGCAAGTCGGAGTTTGAAGACGCGACCTTGCTGCCTTTTGCGGATGATCCCGAAGCCATCAAGCACGTCGAGCAAGCTTCTAGGAGTAACAAAGAATGACTACATTCTGGAGTCTGTACGTCACAGTCCTCAGTCTCGGTACGATCTTTTCCCTGACCTGGCTGTTGCTGTCGACCCGCAAGGGTCAGCGCGCCGAGCAGACCGACGAGACGGTGGGCCACTCCTTCGACGGGATCGAGGAGTACGACAACCCGCTGCCGAAATGGTGGTTCATGCTGTTCGTCGGCACCATCGTCTTCGCCCTCGGTTACCTGGTGCTGTACCCGGGCCTGGGCAACTGGAAAGGCCTGCTGCCGGGCTACAACTACCTCGATAACGACAAGCAGACCGCGTTCGCCAACGGCCAGACCGGCTGGACCGGCGTGCACGAGTGGGAAAAGGAAATGGCTCGCTCGGACGCCAAGTTCGGGCCGATCTTCGCCAAGTTCGCGGCCATGCCGATCGAGGAAGTGGCCAAGGATCCGCAAGCCCTGAAGATGGGTGGCCGGCTGTTCGCCTCCAACTGCTCGGTCTGCCACGGTTCCGACGCCAAGGGTGCCTACGGCTTCCCCAACCTGACCGACGCCGACTGGCGCTGGGGCGGCGAGCCGGAAACCATCAAGACCACCATCATGGGCGGTCGTCACGCGGTGATGCCGGCCTGGGCTGAAGTGATCGGCGAGCAAGGCGTGGCCGACGTGGCGGCGTTCGTCGTGACCAACCTCGATGGCCGCAAGCTGCCGGAAGGCACCAAGGCTGACCCGGCCAACGGCCAGAAACTGTTCGCCGCCAACTGCGTGGCCTGCCACGGGCCGGAAGGCAAAGGCACCCCAGCGATGGGCGCGCCGAACCTGACCCACCCGGCCGCGTTCATCTACGGTTCGAGCTTCGCGCAACTGCAGCAGACCATCCGTTACGGCCGTCAGGGCCAGATGCCTGCGCAGGAACAGCTGCAAGGCAACGACAAGGTGCACTTGCTGGCGGCGTACGTCTACAGCCTGTCCCACGGTGAGAAAGCGCCGGAAGCCGAGGCCCAGTAAGGCCAACGCCCGACGCAGGAAAAAAGCCCCCGCCAGCGCACTGGCGGGGGCTTTTTTTTTCGCCGCCCTCTCGCGCTTCATACCTTGCGACATATCCCCGATGGACTCGATGGAGGGTGGCCTGTAGCGTCTTCCCCAGGCCCGATGAGCCGCATCGGAGCCACTTCAAGGATGAAACCACCATGCTCAATGATGACGACGCCCGCCTCCCGGTTGATCAGCCCCTTGCTGAATCTGATCATCCGATCGAACCATCGGCCACCCCCGGGGAGTCCGCTACGCCACCACGCCAACCCGTGCAACGCGCTGCCACAGGCACTACGAAACCCCACAGAAAAACCGGCAATCTCGACAGCCTGGGCGGCGGCAGGCTGCTCTGAAGCCTGCTGGCACGCTTGCCTCAACCCGAGCCGGCCTGGGTCTCAAGCGAGGCCGGCTCGACCAAGGCCAGCCACGGTCCGGCCAGCGGACGGCGGCGCTTTGTCTTGCTCGGTCACGGCTCCCAAGGCGAACAATGAGTTAGCCGCCAGCACAAAACCGTCCATACTCAACAAGTCAATTGATCTGCATCAGGCTTTACCGCATTCGCTACACCAATAACGCGCGTCACCCAACGCGACCAAAGGTCGCACCCTTGAGCCAGAGCGACAGGCGTATCATTGCGCCAGTGCAACACCTCTTTCTGACCGCGGTCGGCACGTATCGACCGAGGCGTTTGTCCACTGCCGTGGGATGCAATGATGAGCAACCAGATTCCGGTACACGACGTCACACCACCGAGCAAAAACGCGAACAACAGCGTCGATCTCTACGCCTCTCGAGAAAAAATCTACACCCGTGCGTTCACCGGCCTGTTCCGCAATCTGCGGATGATCGGCGGTGCGACGCTGTTCCTGTTGTATTTCGGTACGGTGTGGCTGAACTGGGGCGGGCATCAGGCGGTGTGGTGGAACCTGCCGGAGCGCAAGTTCTTCATATTCGGCGCGACCTTCTGGCCGCAGGACTTCATTCTGCTCTCCGGCCTGCTGATCATCGCGGCGTTCGGCCTGTTCTTCATCACCGTCTACGCCGGCCGCGTGTGGTGCGGCTACACCTGTCCGCAAAGCGTGTGGACATGGATCTTCATGTGGTGCGAAAAGGTCACCGAAGGCGACCGCAACCAGCGCATCAAACTCGACAAGGCGCCGATGAGCGCCAACAAATTCCTGCGCAAGTTCGCCAAGCATGCGCTGTGGCTGCTGATCGGTTTCGTCACCGGCATGACCTTCGTCGGCTACTTCTCGCCGATCCGCGAACTGGTGATCGAATTCTTCACCGGCCAGGCCGATGGCTGGTCGTATTTCTGGGTCGGCTTCTTCACCCTCGCCACCTACGGCAACGCCGGCTGGCTGCGCGAACAGGTGTGCATCTACATGTGTCCGTATGCGCGGTTCCAGAGCGTGATGTTCGACAAGGACACCCTGATCGTCTCCTACGACCCGCGTCGCGGCGAAAGCCGGGGCCCGCGCAAGAAAGGTGTCGACTACAAGGCCCTGGGCCTGGGCGACTGCATCGACTGCACGATGTGCGTGCAGGTCTGCCCGACCGGTATCGACATCCGTGACGGCCTGCAGATCGAGTGCATCGGCTGCGCCGCGTGCATCGACGCCTGCGACAGCATCATGGACAAGATGGACTACCCGCGCGGCCTCATCAGCTACACCACCGAACACAACCTGTCCGGGCAGAAAACCCATAAACTGCGTCCGCGCCTGATTGGCTACGCCGTGGTACTGCTGGCGATGATCAGTCTGCTGGTGGGCGCCTTCTTCATGCGCTCGCTGGTGGGTTTCGACGTCAGCAAGGACCGCGTGCTGTACCGCGAGAACGCTGAAGGGCGGATCGAAAACGTCTACAGCCTGAAAATCATGAACAAGGATCAGCGCGACCACACCTACCTGCTCGAAGCCACCGGCCTGCCGGATCTGCGCCTGCAAGGCAGGCGCGAGATCAAAGTCCCGGCCGGGGAAATCTTCAGCATGCCGGTCGAGTTGTCGAGCGCCCCGGAACAACTGCCGTCGAGCACCAACGAGGTGAAATTCATCCTCAAGGACGCCGATGACGCCAGCGTCCACGTCGAAGCCAAGAGCCGATTCATCGGCCCACAAAATCGTTGAGAGAACTGCCCATGCCCGCAGCAAACGCCGCAAGTCCCTGGTACAAGCACCTCTGGCCATGGATCATCATCGCGATTCTGGCCTGTTCGGTGACCCTGACCCTGTCCATGGTGACCATTGCGGTGAATAACCCGGACAACCTGGTCAACGACAACTACTACGAGGCCGGCAAGGGCATCAACCGTTCGCTGGACCGTGAGCTGCTGGCGCAGACCCTGAAGATGCGCGCCGCCGTGCACCTGGATGAGGTCACCGGCGAAGTCGACCTGCGCCTGAGCGGCGACAGCCAACCGAAAACCCTGGAGCTGAACCTGATCTCGCCGACCCAGCCGGAGAAGGATCGCAAGATCGTCCTGGCCCGCAGCGACACCGAACAGGGTCGCTACATCGGCCAGCTGACGGACAAGATCGAAGGCCGGCGCTTTGTCGAATTGCTCGGTACCCAGGACGATCACGTGTGGCGCATGTTCGAGGAAGAGCTGGTCAGCCATGACAAGGATTTGTTGCTGGGCGATGAACCGCTGCAGGGCGCTGAAGACCTGAAGAAATAAGCCTGACTCTGATCGTGCCCACGCGCTGCGTGGGCACGCAGCCAGGGACGCTCCGCGTCCCAGCCGAAGCGGACGCGGAGCGTCCGGGGAGGCATTCCCGCGCGGAACGTGGGAACGATCATCGGAACGCCTCATGACCATTCCAACCCCCTGCTACCACTGCGCCCTGCCCGTCCCGTCGGGCAGCCGCTTCACCGCCGTCGTGCTCGGGGCATCCCGCGAGTTCTGCTGCCCCGGCTGCCAGGCCGTGGCCGAAGCCATCGTCGCCGGCGGGCTGGACAGCTATTACCAGCACCGCAGCGAAGCCTCGGCCAACCCCGAAGCGTTGCCGGTGCAACTGGTCGATGAGCTTGAGCTGTACGACCGCGCCGACGTGCAGCAACCCTTCGTGCGCCACGAGGGCGAACTGGCTGAGACCACGCTACTGATGGAAGGCATCAGTTGCGCCGCGTGCGGCTGGCTGATCGAGAAACACCTGCGCACCCTGCCCGCCGTGGCCGAGGCGCGACTCAACCTGTCCAACCATCGCCTGCATGTGCGCTGGGCCGATGCACAGCTGCCGCTGAGCCAGATCCTCGCCGAGCTGCGTCATATCGGTTACGCCGCCCACCCGTATCAGGCCGACCGCGCCAGCGAACAACTGGCCAGCGAGAACCGCCTCGCCCTGCGCCAGCTCGGCGTCGCCGGTCTGCTGTGGTTCCAGGCGATGATGGCAACCATGGCCACCTGGCCGGAATTCAACATCGACCTCAGCCCCGAACTGCACACGATCCTGCGCTGGGTCGCGCTGTTCCTGACCACGCCGATTGTGTTCTACAGCTGCGCGCCCTTTTTCAAAGGGGCGATGCGCGATCTGCGCACCCGCCACCTGACCATGGACGTGTCGGTCTCGCTGGCCATCGGCAGCGCCTACGTCGCCGGGATCTGGACATCGATCACCGGGGTGGGCGAGCTGTATTTCGACGCGGTGGGCATGTTTGCGCTGTTCCTGCTCGCCGGACGCTACCTCGAACGCCGTGCCCGCGAGCGCACCGCCGCCGCCACCGCGCAACTGGTCAATCTGTTGCCGGCGTCGTGCCTGCGCCTCGATGACGCCGGCCAGAGCGAGCGCATTCTGCTCAGCGAGCTGCGTCTGGGCGACCGCGTGCTGGTGCAGCCCGGCTCGGTGCTGCCGGCGGACGGCAGGATCGTCGACGGCCAGTCGAGCATCGACGAATCGCTGCTCACCGGTGAATACCTGCCGCAACCACGCACGGCGGGCGATGCGGTGACCGCCGGGACGCTGAATGTCGAAGGCGCGCTGACGGTCGAAGTCCAGGCGCTGGGCCAGGACACGCGGCTGTCGGCGATTGTCCGCCTGCTCGACCGCGCCCAGGCCGAGAAGCCGCGACTGGCGGAAATCGCCGATCGCGCCGCGCAATGGTTCCTCCTGCTGTCGTTGATCGCCGCGGCGGCCATCGGCCTGTTGTGGTGGCAACTGGACGCGTCGCGCGCGTTCTGGATCGTCCTGGCGATGCTGGTGGCGACCTGCCCATGCGCACTGTCCCTGGCCACCCCGACCGCGCTCACTGCCGCCACCGGCACCCTGCACAAACTCGGCTTGCTGCTGACCCGCGGTCATGTGCTGGAAGGCCTGAACCAGATCGACACGGTGATTTTCGACAAGACCGGCACCCTGACCGAGGGGCGCCTGGTGTTGCGTTCGATCCGCCCCCTCGGCGCGCTGAACAGCGACCAGTGCCTGAGCCTCGCCGCCGCCCTGGAGAACCGTTCCGAGCACCCGATTGCCCGCGCCTTCGGCCGTGCGCCGCTGGCCGCCGAGGATGTGCACAGCACTCCGGGGCTGGGCCTGGAAGGTCGGGTCGGCGACCAACGCCTGCGCATCGGTCAGGCCGCGTTCGTCTGCGCTATGAGCAAGGCAGCGGTGCCGCCGATGCCGGCTGAGCCAGGGCAATGGCTGCTGCTCGGCGATGGCCATGGCCCGCTGGCCTGGTTCGGCCTCGACGACCGCCTGCGTGACGACGCCCCGGCCCTGCTCGCTGCGTGCCAGGCGCGGGGCTGGCGTACGCTGCTGTTGTCGGGCGACAGTTCGCCGATGGTCGCCAGTGTCGCCGCCGAACTGGGCATCGACGAGGCCCGTGGCGGCCTGCGTCCGGACGACAAGCTGCAAGTGCTGCAACAACTGCACAAGGACGGACGCAAGGTGTTGATGCTCGGTGACGGGGTCAACGATGTGCCCGTGCTCGCCGCCGCCGACATCAGCGTGGCGATGGGCTCGGCCACCGACCTGGCCAAGACCAGTGCCGATGCGGTGCTGCTGTCCAACCGCCTCGACGCCCTGGTACAGGCCTTCACCCTCGCGCGCCGCACCCGCCGGGTCATCATCGAGAACCTGCTGTGGGCGGCGCTGTACAATGGCTTCATGTTGCCGTTCGCCGCCCTCGGCTGGATCACTCCGGTATGGGCCGCGGTCGGTATGTCGATCAGTTCGTTGACCGTGGTGCTCAATGCCCTGCGCCTGACCCGCCCGCCGGGTGCGCCGGCGGTCGGCAGCCGGTCAGAAACCCGCCCGTTGCCGGCCTGAGCCGCGCGGGCCTGGAGTACCGATGCCAGCTCTCTACGTGATGATCCCGGCCGCCCTGCTGATCGTGGCCATCGCCGTGTACATCTTTTTCTGGGCGGTGGACAGCGGCCAGTACGACGACCTCGACGGCCCGGCCCACAGCATCCTGTTCGATGACCAGGACCCGAACCACACCGCGGCGGTGGACGAAGCCAAAGCGGCGCAACCGGACGACAAGGCGCCACCCCATGCTTGAGTTGGCGCCCCTGCTGGTTTCGGCGCTGATCCTCGGCCTGCTGGGCGGCGGCCATTGCCTGGGCATGTGCGGCGGCCTGATGGGCGCGCTGACTCTGGCGATCCCCAAGGAGCAGCGCAGCCGGCGCTTTCGCCTGCTGCTGGCGTACAACTTCGGGCGCATCCTCAGCTACGCCACGGCCGGGCTGCTGATTGGCCTGGCCGGATGGGCGGTGGCCAACAGCCCGGCCGCGCTGTTCATGCGCGTGCTGGCGGGCCTGTTGCTGATCGCCATGGGCCTGTATCTGGCGGGCTGGTGGAGTGGCCTGACCCGCATCGAAAGCCTCGGTCGCGGTTTGTGGCGCTACATCCAGCCAGTGGCCAACCGCCTGCTGCCGGTGTCGACGCTGCCCCGCGCCTTGTTGCTCGGCGCGCTGTGGGGCTGGCTGCCGTGCGGACTGGTCTACAGCACCTTGTTGTGGTCGGCGAGCCAGGGCAATGCGCTGGACAGTGCGTTGTTGATGCTCGCGTTCGGCCTCGGGACCTGGCCGGTGCTGCTCGCCACCGGGCTTGCCGCCGAACGGGTGACCGCGCTGTTGCGCAAACGCAGCGTGCGCATGGCCGGCGGTTTGCTGGTGATCGTGTTCGGCATCTGGACCCTGCCGGGACCGCATCAGCACTGGCTGATGGGTCATTGAAAATCCCCACACCGCAGCCTTCGGCAGTACTTGCAGAGCGACGCACTCAAGATGCAGGCGCTGCCGCAGGCGGCGAGTTTTTGCTCCTATGCGCTTGATGCAAATCAAGAGCCCCCGCGCCGCGCCCCGATAGACTCGCCACACTGCCAGCCTATCCGGGGGAATGCCCGCATGCTCGACGCCATTCGTTGGGACACTGATCTGATCCGCCGCTACGACCTGGCGGGGCCGCGCTACACCTCGTACCCGACAGCCGTGCAATTTCACAGTCAGGTCGGCACCTTCGACCTGTTCCACGCCCTGCGCGACAGCCGCAAGGCCCTGCGCCCGTTGTCGCTGTACGTGCACGTGCCGTTCTGCGCGAACATTTGCTACTACTGCGCCTGCAACAAGGTCATTACCAAGGATCGCGGTCGGGCCCTGCCCTACCTGCAACGACTCGAACAGGAGATCCAGCTGATCGCCTGCCACCTCGACCCGGGGCAGAAAGTCGAGCAGCTGCACTTTGGCGGCGGCACCCCGACCTTCCTCAGCCACGATGAACTGCGGCAACTGATGGCGCAGCTGCGCAAGCACTTCAACCTGCTCGACGACGATTCCGGCGACTACGGCATCGAAATCGACCCGCGCGAGGCCGACTGGTCGACCATGGGCCTGCTGCGCGAGCTGGGCTTCAATCGCGTCAGCATCGGCCTGCAGGATCTCGATCCGGCGGTGCAACGCGCGGTCAACCGCCTGCAAAGCCTGGAAGAAACCCGGGCGGTGATCGACGCTGCGCGCACCCTGCAATTTCGCTCGATCAACATCGACCTGATCTACGGCTTGCCCAAGCAGACCCCGGACAATTTCGCCCGCACCGTCGAGGAAGTCATCAGCCTGCAGCCGGACCGGCTCTCGGTGTTCAACTATGCGCATTTGCCGGAACGCTTCATGCCGCAGCGGCGGATCAACGGCAATGAACTGCCGGCACCGGCGCAGAAACTGGAGATGCTGCAGCGCACCATCGAACAACTGACCGCCGCCGGTTACCGCTACATCGGCATGGACCACTTCGCCCTGCCCGACGATGAACTGGCGATTGCCCAGGAAGAATCGACCCTGCAACGCAACTTCCAAGGCTACACCACCCATGGCCACTGCGACCTGATTGGCCTCGGCGTATCGGCGATCAGCCAGATCGGCGACCTGTACTGCCAGAACAGCAGCGACCTCAATCACTACCAGAACACCCTGGCCGCCGCGCAACTGGCGACCAGTCGCGGCCTGGTGTGCAACGCCGACGACCGCCTGCGCCGGGCAGTGATTCAACAGCTGATCTGCAATTTCAACCTGGAATTCGCCGCTATCGAGCAAGCCTTCAACATCGACTTCCAGGGCTATTTCGGCGCGCTCTGGGCGCAGCTGCAAGGCATGGCCAATGACGGCCTGATCGAACTGAGTCGGGAGCGGATCCGCGTGCTGCCTGCCGGCCGCCTGCTGGTACGGTCGGTGTGCATGGTCTTCGATGCCTACCTGGAACAGCAGAACCGTCAGCGTTTTTCCCGGGTGATCTGAAGCGTTCTGCTGATGAATCCGCTGGCTGCCGAGTCTCGCAGAAACCCGATGCCCAACGTTTGCCCTGCGGCCTTATGCCCGCGGGGCAATCTCGCCACAGACTGGCCTGAATGTCCTCCCGTGGGTTACCCTTACGGCTTATGTGTGTTTTCCCACAAGGATTTAAGAAATGTCCGAGCCAGTTAAACTGCGCGCTCACAACCAGGCCCATTGCAAGGATTGCAGCCTGGCTCCTCTCTGCCTGCCACTTTCTCTGAATCTGGAAGACATGGATGCGCTGGACGAAATCGTTAAACGCGGCCGCCCGTTGAAAAAGGGTGAGTTCCTGTTCCGCCAGGGCGACACGTTCGATTCCGTTTATGCAGTACGCTCCGGCGCCCTGAAGACCTTCAGCCTGAGCGACACCGGCGAAGAACAACTGACCGGTTTCCACCTGCCGAGCGAGCTGGTCGGCCTGTCCGGCATGGACACCGAGAAACATCCGGTGTCCGCTCAGGCACTGGAAACCACATCGGTGTGCGAAATCCCCTTCGAACGCCTCGACGAACTGGCCCTGCAACTGCCACAGCTGCGCCGCCAGTTGATGCGAGTGATGAGCCGGGAAATCCGCGACGACCAGCAGATGATGCTGCTGCTGTCGAAGAAAACCGCCGACGAGCGCATCGCTACCTTCCTGGTCAACCTGTCCGCGCGCTTCCGCGCTCGCGGCTTCTCGGCCAACCAGTTCCGCCTGAGCATGTCGCGCAACGAAATCGGTAATTACCTGGGCCTGGCGGTGGAAACCGTGTCGCGGGTGTTCACCCGCTTCCAGCAGAACGAACTGATCGCCGCCGAGGGCAAGGAAATCCACATCCTCGATCCGATCCAGCTCTGCGCCCTGGCCGGCGGCTCGCTCGACGGCTGATCTCGACCCGCGGCCGAGCGAACCGTTTCAGCCGCGGGTATACTGCGCCGTTTGCAGCCCTGCCAGGACACTTCGACGATGGTCTTCGACTCCTTCGACATCAAATCCTTGATCCGCCCCGTGATCGACTTCCCGAAACCGGGCGTGATCTTTCGCGACATCACCCCGCTGTTCCAGTCGCCGACGGCCTTGCGCCTGGTGATGGACAGCTTCGCCCACCGCTATGTGGAAGCTGACTTCACGCATATCGGCGCGATGGATGCGCGGGGTTTCCTGATCGGTTCGGTGCTGGCCTATCAGCTGAACAAGCCCCTGGTGCTGTTCCGCAAGCAAGGCAAACTGCCGGCCGACGTGCTGGCCGAAGGTTACGCGACCGAGTACGGCGAAGCGTTTCTCGAAGTGCACGCCGACAGCCTGTGCGAAGGCGACTCGGTGGTGATGTTCGATGACCTGATCGCCACCGGCGGCACGTTGATCGCAGCGGCCAACCTGATCCGCCGCATGGGCGCCCGGGTGCACGAAGCGGCCGCGATCATCGACCTGCCGGAGCTGGGAGGTTCGCAGCGCCTGCAGGACATGGGCATTCCGACCTTCTGCCTGACCCAGTTTGCCCTGACTGACATGTAAGCAACCCTGCGCCACCGATCGTTCCCACGCTCTGCGTGGGAACGCCTCAACGGACGCTCCGCGTTCGGCTTTGGAAGGGACGCAGAGCGTCCCGGGCGGTGTTCCCACGCAGAGCGTGGAAACAATCAGTCCTCCGCGTGGGGCTATCGCTCAGAGCCCCATCTGTTTGCTGATGATTTCGTTCATCACTTCCCGCGTGCCGCCGCCAATCGACAGAATCCGGTTATCCCGGTACAGCCGTTCCACCAGACTGTCGCGCATGTAACCCAGGCCACCGAGAATCTGCACCGCCTCCGTGGTGATCCGGTCCGAGGTGTCCGTGGCAAAGTTCTTGGCCATGGAGATTTCCTTGATCACGCTGTGCCCCGCCGCCATTTTCGCCGCCTGCCGGTAAGTAAACTCGCGTGACACCTCCAGCGCCGTGGCCATTTCGGCGAGGCGATGCTTGATCACCTGGAATTTACCGATGGGTTTGCCGAACGCCTCACGCTCGCGCGCCCACTTCAGGCTTTCTTCCAGCGCCAGTTGTGCCGTCATGTTGGCCATCACTGCCAGCGCCAGGCGTTCGCTCTGGAAGTTGCCCATGATGCAGGCAAAGCCCATGTTTTCGGCGCCGATCAGATTGCCTACGGGCACCCGGCAATCGTCGAAGAACAATTCAGCCGTGTCCGACGCCCACCAGCCCATTTTCTTCAGTTGCCGACCGACGGTGAATCCCGGCGTACCCTTCTCGATCAGCAACAGACTGATGCCGGCGAATCCCGGCGCGCCGGTACGCACCGCCACGGTGTAGTAGTCGGCGCGGATGCCGCTGGTGATGAAGGTCTTGCTGCCGCTGACGCAGTAGTGGTCGCCGTCACGCACAGCGCGGGTTTGCAGGTTGGCAACATCGGAGCCACCGCCGGGTTCGGTGATGGCCAGGGCACTGATCTTCTCGCCGCTGAGCACCTGCGGTACAACGCGCTCGCGCACCTCGGGACGCGCCCATTTGACGATGGGTGGCAGGCCGATATCCAGCGAACCGAGGCCGGCCACCAGCCCGCCGGAGCCGCAACGCATCAGCTCTTCGCTGGCGGCGACCTTGGCGAACAGATCACCTTCGTGGCTGCCGCCGAGCGCTTCGGGGTAACCGATGCCGAGAATGCCGGCCGCACCGACCTTCAGGTACAGCTCACGCGGGAAGGTCTCGGCTTCTTCCCACAGGTCGATGTGCGGCAGGATCTCGCGCTCGACGAAACGCCTGACGCTGTCGCGGACCATTTGCTGGCTGGGATCGAAGTATTCCTGGAAGGCAGGCATCGGCGAACTCCACGGAAGGGTTGGCCGACGTTAACCGAGCGCTTGCTTGGTTTTCAACACAATTGTGTGAGTAAGGCAGACCGAGGCGCGCCATTCGCGAACAGGCTCGCTCCCACATTGGCTTTGTGTCGTTCACAAATCCCCTGTGGGAGCGAGCCTGCTCGCGAAGGCGTCAAATCAGAGATCGCACCACTCAAAGAGAGATCGGTTTACGCCCGGCAAACGAATGCGCCAGCGTGCCGCCATCCACCAGCTCCAGCTCGCCGCCCAGCGGCACACCGTGGGCAATCCGCGAGGCGATCAGGCCTTTGTTGCTGAGCAGTTGGGCGATGTAATGCGCGGTCGCCTCCCCCTCCACCGTCGGGTTGGTCGCCAGAATCACTTCAGTGAAGGTACCCGCCTCTTCAATCCGTGCCATCAACTGCGGAATGCCGATGGCTTCCGGGCCGAGGCCATCCAGGGGCGACAGATGGCCCTTGAGCACGAAGTAGCGCCCACGGAAACCGGTCTGCTCGACCGCATAGACATCCATCGGCCCTTCCACCACGCACAGCAGCGTGTCGTCACGGCGCGTATCGGCGCACTGCGGGCAGAGGTCGTCCTCGGTCAGCGTACGGCACTGGCGGCAGTGGCCGACCCCTTCCATGGCCTGGCTCAAGGCCTGGGCCAGGCGTGTACCGCCACTGCGATCACGTTCGAGCAACTGCAACGCCATGCGCTGGGCAGTTTTCTGACCCACGCCCGGCAATGTGCGCAGGGCATCGATCAGTTGGCGAATCAAAGGGCTGAAGCTCATGGGGAAAAAGTCCGACAAAACAACGAGACGCGGTTTATACCCGCGCCTCCGGCCAGCGTCAAATCCTCAGTCCTGGGCAACCTTGACCACCAGTTTGCCGAAGTTGCGCCCCTCCAGCAGACCGATGAAGGCCTCCGGCGCCTGCTCCAGGCCATCGACGATGTCTTCACGGAACTTGACCTTGCCGTCGCTGACCCACGGCACCATGGCACGGATGAATTCCGGCTGACGGTCGCCATAGTCATCGAAGACGATGAAACCCTGGATACGCACACGCTTGGTCAGCAGCGTGCGCTGCAATGCCGGCAGCCGATCCGGCCCAGTTGGTGCTTCCGAGGCGTTGTAACCGGCGATCAGGCCGCACAGCGGAATCCGCGCCTTGGGGTTGAGCAGCGGCACGACGGCATCGAATACATGCCCACCGACGTTCTCGTAATAGATGTCGATGCCATCCGGGCAGGCCTTGGCCAGTTGTTCGGCAAAGTCAGGCGCCTTGTGATCGACGCAGGCATCGAAACCCAACTCTTCGACCACGTACTTGCACTTGTCGGCACCACCGGCCACGCCCACGGCACGCAGGCCCTTGATCTTGGCCACCTGGCCGACCACCGAGCCCACTGCGCCCGAAGCGGCAGCCACCACCAGGGTCTCGCCCTCTTTCGGCTGGCCGATGTCCATCAGGCCCATGTACGCGGTCATGCCCGGCATGCCCAACACACCCAGGGCCATCGACGGGCTCGGCAACCCGGACGGAATCGGGATGATGTTGCGGCCGTCGCTGATGCTGTGGCTCTGCCAGCCCGTGGCGCCAACCACCAGATCACCGGCGTGGAATTTCGGATGACGCGACTGCTCGACACGGCTGACAGCCCCGCCCGTCATCACTTCGCCGATTTGTACCGGCGCGGCGTAGGACGGTGCGTCACTCATGCGCCCGCGCATGTACGGGTCGAGCGACAGATACAAGGTCTTGAGCAGTACCTGGCCTTCCTCCAGCTCCGGCAGCGCCTCGCGCTCCAGGCGGAAATTTTCCGGGGTCGGCGCACCGGTCGGGCGCGAAGCCAGGACGAAGCGTTGATTGAGCGTCAGTGGATCGGACATGTCAGCGTCTCCTGTGAATGATGAATTCGGTGGTATAGGGAGCAGACCTTGGTGGGCATGCTGCGTTCCGCTTGATGATCGTTCTCCGGTCAAGGCCTCGATCTCGCCACGCGCGAAGAGTTTAACGACCGCTCCGTGTTCGGCATTGGATTTGCGACGCGGAGCGTGCCGAGCTGCATTGCCACGCGGAGCATGGCAACGATCAGCCGCCGAAAACAAAAATGCCAGGCGTAATGCCTGGCATTTTGTGTAGCTCATCTGCCACCCGAAGGCGAATCAGAATGGCAATTTCATCCCGGCAGGCAGGTTCATGCCGGCGGTCATGCTGCCCATTTTTTCCTGGCTGTTGGCTTCGATCTTGCGCACGGCGTCGTTGACGGCGGCGGCAACCACGGCTTCCAACATCTCTTTGTCGTCTTCGCTCAGGCCTTCGACCAGGCTTGGATCGATGCTGACGCTCTTCACGTCATGACGGCCGGTCATCACCACGGTGACCATATCGCCACCGGCCTTGCCGGTGACTTCGGCGTTGGCCAGTTCTTCCTGCATCTTGGCCATCTTTTCCTGCATCTGCTGCGCCTGCTTCATCAGGCCGGCCATGCCACCTTTCATCATGGTAATCACCTCAAAAGTACTTGGATCAAAACAGCGTCCGGCGGGCAACGCCGCACGCCTTCAGTTATTAGCCCTGACTGATCAGGGCGTCGACAGGTTCAATAGTATCGTGCCGCACGACCGCGCCGAACTGCTGCACCATCTGCTGGATGAACGGATCGCCATGGATCGATTCCTCCGCCTCGCGCTGGCGGTCGGCACGGCGGCGCGACGCCGCTTGGGCCGGGGTTTCCTGCTCGGGCTTGATCAGCTCGATGGTCAGGCTCAGCGTGCGTCCGTGGAACTGGTTGAGCGCATCGTTGAGCCGACGCTGCTGGGTCGCGTTGAACAGGGCGCTGTGTGCCGGGTCGAGGTGCAGCAACCAATGGTCGCCATCGACCGCGATCAGCGTGCAGTTGGCGGCGATACTGCCGGTCATGCCGGAGATCGGCAGTTTCGGGAACAGCTCCAGCCATTGCAGGGCCAGACCGGTGGCCGGCATCGCGGCGGGTTCCGGTTCGGGCTCCGGCGCCGGCTCGGCGGCATGCTCGCTGGCGAGGTCGTCGAGGTAACTGTAGGCCGAATCGATATCCGGCTCGATGTAGTCCTCGTCCAGCGGCGGCTCGTCGTCCAGGTCGATCCCCGGCGTGGCGGCG
Source organism: Pseudomonas sp. efr-133-TYG-5 (assembly GCF_030209175.1). Lineage (GTDB taxonomy): Bacteria > Pseudomonadota > Gammaproteobacteria > Pseudomonadales > Pseudomonadaceae > Aquipseudomonas. Next base: position 1,394,669 of record NZ_JARVSM010000001.1, read on the forward strand.
GCGACTTCGGCCACCGACGGTTCGGGAATGGGCGCGGCAGCCCATTCAGGGGCGTCCGGGACGACGCTGTCCGGCGTCGGCAGCGGCATCGGTGGCAGCTCAGGCTGCTCGGCGGCGGTTTCCAGCACCGGTTCGACGGCCGGTTGCTGCGCAGGCGCGGGCTCGACCGGGTCGTTCCAGGGCAGATCGACGACGTCCTCGACGGCAACCGGCTCTAGTTCTGGCTCCGGCTCGGCTACCACTGGCGGCGCAACGGGCGCAGGTTCTGCGGCCGGCACAAAGGGCACTACAGGCGCGGCAGCCGGCGCAACAGCCGCAGCGACCACCGGCGCAGGCTTCGGCGCGGCAGCCACTGAGTTTGCGGAATCAACTGTGGCCTGGCTGATCCCCACTGGCTTTAGCGGTTGCCTCGGGGCGTCCGCGGTGTCGGCCGGCCGGAAGGCCAGCATGCGCAGCAGGACCATTTCGAAACCGCCGCGCGGATCCGGCGCCAGCGGCAAGTCGCGTCGACCGATCAGGCCCATCTGGTAATAGAACTGCACGTCTTCGGCCGGCAAGGCCTGGGCCAGCGCCAATACCCGGTCACGGTCGCCGTGGCCATTGTCGACACCTTCCGGCAACGCCTGGGCGATGGCCACGCGGTGCAGCACATTGAGAATTTCCGAGAGCACGCCGTTCCAGTCCGGGCCCTGTTCGGCCAGGTGCCGCACGGCTTCGAGCAGGGCCTTGGCATCGCCTTCGATCAACGCATGCAGCACGTCGTAGACCTGCCCGTGATCCAGCGTACCGAGCATCGCCCGCACATCGGCGGCCAGCACCTTGCCTTCACCGAAGGCGATGGCCTGGTCGGTGAGACTCATGGCGTCGCGCATCGAACCGTCGGCGGCACGACCGAGCAGCCACAGCGCATCGTCTTCGAACGGTACGTTTTCGGCGCCGAGGACGTGGGTCAAATGCTCGACCACGCGCTCCGGGGTCATGTTCTTCAGAGAGAACTGCAGGCAGCGCGACAAAATCGTTGCCGGAAGTTTCTGCGGGTCGGTCGTCGCCAGGATGAACTTGACGTAGGGCGGCGGCTCTTCAAGGGTTTTCAGCAGCGCATTGAAGGAATGGCTGGAGAGCATGTGCACTTCGTCGATCAGGTAGACCTTGAAGCGCCCGCGGCTCGGCGCGTACTGCACGTTATCGAGCAGTTCGCGGGTGTCTTCGACCTTGGTACGGCTGGCGGCGTCGATCTCGATCAGGTCGACAAAGCGCCCCTCGTCGATCTCGCGGCACACCGAACACTCGCCGCACGGGCTGGAAGTGATACCTGTTTCACAGTTCAGGCATTTGGCGATGATCCGCGCAATCGTGGTCTTGCCGACCCCGCGCGTACCGGTGAACAGGTAGGCGTGGTGCAGCCGCTGGCTGTCCAAGGCATTGATCAGAGCCTTGAGCACATGGGTCTGGCCGACCATTTCGCGGAACGAGCGCGGACGCCATTTACGTGCAAGAACCTGATAACTCATCGAAAACCGTCGCGGCAAAGGAAGCAGAAGCGGCTAATGCTAGCGGAGCAAGGGCAAAATTGCATCCGGTGTGCTCGTCTATTCTGGCTAAGCTGCATGAGCGGGGGCTTTTGTCGGCTCGGGATCAGGAATTACCGGAGCGTCTATGCGCTGGGCCATGGGGGCAATACTGTTGATCAGCCTGAACGTGATGGCCGCGCCGCCGCTGCGCTTCGCCGTGGCCGACAGCTGGGCGATGCCGCTGATCCAGTTCGAACGCGGCCGCCCGACCCAGGGCATTCTCTACGACATGATGCTCAGCCTGGCGACCCAGGTCGGGGTGCCGGCACAGTTCAACGTCCTGCCCCGCGCCCGGGTGCAGAGCGCCATGGAGCACGGCGAGGTCGACGTGCGCTGCTATGCCGCGCAGTCATGGCTGCCGAACCAGTCCGGCGATTACATCTGGAGCATTCCGCTGCTGTCCCAGCGCGACCTGCTGGTCAGCCACCCGGACCAGCCGGAGGTCGACCCGGCACGCCTGCCCCGGCAGTCGATCGGCACCGTCCTCGGCTACACCTACCCGACCCTGCAACCGCTGTTCGACGCCGATCAACTGCAACGCGAAGATGCGCGCAACCAGGAACAAGTGCTGGAAAAACTCCTGGCCGGCCGCTATCGCTATGCCGTCAGCAACCAGTGGACGCTCGACTGGTTCAACCAACGCCTGCTGCCGGGGCAACAATTGCAGGGTGTGGCGGTATTGCAGGAGCAGGAGATCGGCTGTTATGTGCGCAACGACCCCGGCGTGCCAGTGCAGCGGATCCTGCGTACGTTGCTGCGGATGAAAATGTCGGGGGAGATTGATGAGATGATCCGGTTGTACACCGGCGCTTCCGAAAGCGCCCGTTAACGCGGATTGAATAGGCTCAGGCAAATCGCAGGCACAAAAAAACCGCAGTGGGCGAAACCCATGCAGTTTGCTTTGAAGCGTTCAATGTTCGTTAAGGTGGTAACCCTACCAGCCACACCCCGGCACACAATGTTCCCGCTGTGGCTGCTGCCTTCCGGCTCTGACCAGGTTCACGGGTAATCGTTGCGGGGGGACCGATAGGGTCACCATAACGACACTCGCCAGTCGGCGAGCCGCGCCATTGTACCTATCTGAGGTGAAGTTACAACCGTTGGTTGCAGATAAAAAACCTGAACCGGTTCAAGGACATGCGTCGCACCGGAAATCCTCGCCGCCCCGCCCGCTGTTACAGGGTCAGCACCTCATCCGCTCGACCGCCCGCCTGCTGGATCACCAGATGGATGAAATGCAGTTTGGCAATCGCCGCCGGTGGCAGCACGAACGGGTAGAAATCCGGCTGGCCCATGCTGCGTGACAGCTCGTTGAGCATGCCGGCGAGTTCGATCCAGGCGTTGACGAAGGCCAGGAACGCCGCGCCGCCGGGATGTTCCGGATCGTAAAGCGTACTGGTCGGGAACGGTTGATAGTCGAAATCCAGCTCGCGCGCGCTCATGCCGAAGCCCAGCGCAGTGTCTACCGCATCCATCATGTGCAGGTAATGCGCCCAGGTTTCCGCCCAGTCTTCCCACGGATGCATGGTCGCGTAGGCGCTGACGTAGTGCTGCGGCCAGTCCAGCGGCGCGCCCTGTTGATAGTGGCGATCCAGCGCCTCGGCATAACTGGCGCGTTCGTCGCCGAACAGGCTGCGAAACGCCGCGAGCCATGGGCCATTGGCAATCAGCCGATCCCAATAATAATGTCCGACCTCGTGGCGAAAGTGCCCGAGCAGCGTGCGATAGGGTTCGTGCATCTGCGCGCGCACCTGTTCGCGGTGGGCGTCGTCGGCTTCCTTGATGTCGAGCGTGATCAGGCCGTTGGCGTGGCCGGTCATCGGCGCATTGCCTTCCAGGTCGACGCCAATGAAATCGAAGGCCAGGCCGGTTTCTTCGTTCTCGGTCTTTGCGATCACCGGCAAACCGAGGGTGATCAATTGCGCGACCAGGCGGCGCTTGGCGATTTCGACCTTGCGCCAGCGCTCGGGGTTTTCCGCGATCGACAGGTCGGGAATGGTGCGATTGAGGCTGCATGCGGCGCACAACGTGGCGTGATCATTGGCCGGCAGCAGCCAGTTGCAGGCGGCCGGCGTGTCGAGGTTGGCACAGCGGCGGAACAACCCGGCATCGGGATCGACGTCGAGCGTCCAGGTGCCCTCCTGCGGGCCCGGCTGCAGCGAGGTCAGGCGGCTCTCTTCTGGCTGGTAGCCGAGCAAGGCATTGCAGGCCAGGCACTGGCTGTTGCGAAAGAACAGCGACTGGCCGCAGCGGCACGGCCAGACCTTGCTGTTGCGTGAGGGTTCGCCCATGAACGGCGCGACGATGCGGGAACTCAGCTGCTCGAAAAAGCGGTACATGGCGATCTCTCCCTGGGGCTTGCCAAGACTAGATCATTCGCGCCCAGAGATCGTTCCCACGCTCTGCGTGGGAATGCATACCGTGACGCTCCGCGTCACCGCGGACGCGGCGGCATTCCCACGCGGAGCGTGGGAACGATCATCAGGCGCTGATACCGTGTCCCTTGAGGAACGCGATGAACGCCTCTTCATCCATCACTTTCACGCCCAGCTCATTGGCCTTGGTCAGCTTCGAGCCGGCACCCGGCCCCGCCACCACGCAATGAGTCTTGGCCGACACGGAACCGGCGACCTTGGCGCCAAGGCTTTCCAGGTGTTCCTTGGCGACGTCACGGCTCATCAGTTCGACCTTGCCGGTCAGTACCCAGGTCTCGCCGGACAGCGGCAAGCCTTCGACGACCTTCTTCGCGCTTTGCCAGTGCATGCCGAAGTCGCGCAATTGCTGCTCGGCGGCCTCAGCGATCTGCCGGTGCTGCGCCTGGGCAAAGAATTCGCGCACCGAATTGGCCTGTTTCTCCGGCAACGTCTGGCGCATGTCCAGCCAGTCGGCGTCCATCACCGCTTGCAGCGAACCGAACCTGTCCGCCAGCTTCTGCGCACCACCGGGGCCGACCGAGGGAATGTGCAATTTGTCGAGGAAGCCGCCGAGCGTGGTGCTGGCGGCGAACTCGGCGCCCAGCTCACCCTGATCCTGAATCTGCAGACCATGGCCGAGCAGCTCGGCGATCACCTGCTGGTTGTGCGCGTCTTCAAAGAAGCTGTGAATCTCGTGCGCCACTTCCAGGCCGATATCCGGCAGGTAGGTCAGCACTTGCGGCAAGGCCTGCTGCACGCGCTCCAGCGAGCCCAGCGAGCGGGCCAGCACCTTGGCCGTCTCTTCGCCGACATCGGGGATGCCCAGGGCATAAATGAAGCGCGCCAGGCTCGGCTGCTTGCTGTCCGCGATCGCCGCCAGCAATTTGTTGCTGGAGACTTCGGCGAAACCTTCCAGGTCGACAATATCCTCGAACTTCAATGCATACAGGTCCGCCGGCGAACTGACCAGACCCTCGTCGACCAGTTGCTCGACGCTCTTGTCGCCCAGACCTTCGATGTCCATGGCGCGCCGCGACACGAAGTGGATGATCGCCTGCTTCAACTGCGCGCCGCACGCCAGTCGACCGACACAGCGGTAGACCGCGCCTTCGCTGATGGTCTCCTTGCCCTTGCTGCGCTTGACCAGTTGCGTGCGTTCGACATGGGAGCCGCAGACCGGGCAGTTCTGTGGAATCGCTACCGGACGTGCATGCTCCGGACGGCGCTCGGTGACCACCTGCACCACTTGCGGAATCACGTCACCGGCGCGACGGATGATCACCGTGTCGCCGATCATCAGGCCCAGGCGGGCGACTTCATCCATGTTGTGCAGCGTGGCGTTGGCCACGGTGACGCCGGCCACCTTGACCGGCTTCAGGCGCGCCACCGGGGTGACGGCGCCGGTGCGGCCGACCTGGAACTCGACATCGAGCAGTTCGGTCAGCTCTTCCATGGCCGGGAATTTATGCGCGATGGCCCAGCGCGGCTCGCGGGCACGGAAGCCCAGTTCACGCTGGTCGGCAATGCTGTTGACCTTGAACACCACACCGTCGATTTCATAGGCCAGCGAATTGCGCCGCGCGCCGATGTCTCGGTAGTAATCGAGGCATTCGCCGATGCCCTTGGCCAGTTTCAGCTCGTGACTGATCGGCATGCCCCACTGCTGCAATTGCTTGAGGTTGCCGATGTGAGTGTCGGAAATATCGTGAGACACCTGGCCGATGCCATAGCAGCAGAATTCCAGCGGACGGTTGGCAGTGATCTTCGAATCGAGCTGACGCAGGCTGCCGGCGGCGGCGTTGCGCGGGTTGGCGAAGGTCTTGCCGCCGCTTTCCAGTTGCGAGGCGTTGAGGCGCTCGAAACCGGCCTTGGACATAAACACTTCGCCGCGCACTTCCAGGGTCGCCGGCCAGCCGCTGCCGTGCAGCTTCAGCGGAATGTTGCGCACGGTGCGCACGTTGACGCTGATGTCTTCGCCGGTGGTGCCGTCGCCACGGGTAGCGCCGCGCACCAGCACGCCGTCCTGATACAGCAGGCTGACCGCCAGGCCATCGAGCTTCGGCTCGCAGCTGTATTCCACCGCCGCGCCGCCACCGAACAGGTCACCGGCCGGCAGGTCGAGGCCTTCGGTCACCCGACGGTCGAATTCGCGCATATCGGTTTCTTCGAACGCGTTGCCGAGGCTGAGCATCGGCACTTCGTGACGCACCTGGGTGAACGCGGTCAGCGCCACGCTGCCGACACGCTGGGTCGGCGAGTCGCTGGTGATCAGCTCCGGATGGGCCGCCTCGAGCGCCTTGAGCTCATGGAACAGGCGGTCGTACTCGGCGTCCGGAATGCTCGGTTCGTCGAGTACGTGGTACCGGTAGTTGTGCTGATCGAGTTCAGCGCGCAGCTCTAGAATGCGGGTTTTGGCGGCGGTCATGGGTGTTCTCTCATAAAGCAAAAGAGCAGCCGAGGCTGCTCAATCTGTTTTTGCCGATTGCCCCTTTATGGCGAGGCAACCTTTTCAATCAACGCTTCTGGGTCAGGGCGCGGCGTTCGAATTCGACGATGCGCTGACGATAGTGCTCGATGGTCTGCGCAGTCAGGACGCTGCGCTGGTCATCCTTGAGCTCGCCGTTGAGTTCCTGGGACAGCTTGCGTGCCGCCGCGACCATCACGTCGAAGGCCTGCTTCGGATGACGCGGACCTGGCAGGCCGAGGAAGAAGCTCACCGCCGGCGTGCTGAAATGGTCGATGTCGTCCAGATCGAAGATGCCCGGCTTGACCGCGTTAGCCATCGAGAACAGCACTTCACCATTGCCGGCCATGCTTTCGTGGCGGTGGAAAATGTCCATCTCGCCGAAACGCAGGCCGCTTTCGAGAATGTTCTGCAACAGCGCCGGGCCCTTGAAGCCGGCCGGATCGCGGCAGATCACGCTGATCACCAGCACTTCCTCGGCTTGCGGCTGATCCTTGTCGACCACGGCTGGCGCCGGTTTGCTGTCTTCGGCGAAATCGTCGTCACGGCTGCTGAAGCTCGGACCGCCGTCCAGGTCCAGATCGAGGTTCAGGTCGCCCTGGGCCGGACCGTTGCTGCCGCGCTTGCCACGCTTGGAGCCGGATTCGCGAGGCTCGCGTGCTTCGCGGGCCGGCATGCTCACCGACGGCAGGTCGTGTTCGTCCAGTTGCGGTTCTTTATGCGTGTCCAGAACGCGGGCCGGGCCCAACAGCTCGGCGCTGGTGTCCTCGTCCGGCAGGTTGGACAGACTTCGGTCAAGACGGAATTTCAGTTTTCCCTTGCCGCCGCGCATACGGCGCCAGCCATCGAAAAGAATACCGGCTATCACAATGATGCCGATGACGATCAGCCACTCGCGCAGACCGATTTCCATGTAATCCCGTGCCTCTATAAAAAATGCTGAAAAATAAGGGGTTTACATTGTGCAAACCGCTTTAAAACGTGGCGCCAACTCTATGTTCTGACAGGCGTTTTGCCCACGTATACGAAAAATTGACATTAAACTAGCACGACCAAAGACAACTTTACACCGTCTGTCGAAATCGCTGCGCAAATTGTGGCTCGCTTCGCTCAGGCTCAGAGCCATCAGCTTCCAGCCTGTAGCTCAAAGCCCGTCGCTCACCGCTGCGCCGCTAGGCGTCCACCATCGCCATCGCCTCCTCGACATCCACGGCTACCAGTCGCGAACATCCCGGCTCGTGCATCGTCACCCCCATCAGTTGATCGGCCATTTCCATGGCGATCTTGTTGTGGGTGATATAGATGAACTGCACGGTCTGCGACATCTCTTTGACCAAGCGTGCGTAGCGTCCAACGTTAGCGTCATCCAGTGGCGCGTCAACTTCATCGAGCATGCAGAACGGCGCCGGATTCAATTTGAAGATGGCAAAAACCAGGGCCAGTGCCGTCAGCGCCTTTTCGCCACCGGAGAGCAAATGGATGGTGCTGTTCTTCTTTCCTGGCGGCCGCGCCATGATCGTCACCCCTGTATCGAGTAGATCTTCGCCCGTCAGTTCCAAATACGCGCTGCCACCACCGAAAACTTTCGGGAAAAGTGCCTGTAAACCGCCATTGATCTGATCAAAGGTATCCTTGAAACGGTTACGGGTTTCCTTGTCGATCTTGCGAATGACGTTTTCCAGGGTCTCAAGCGCCTCCACCAGATCGGCGTCCTGGGCGTCCAGATAACGTTTACGCTCGGATTGCTGCTGGTACTCGTCGATAGCCGCAAGGTTGATCGCACCCAGGCGCTGGATCCGCGCGTCGATGCGTTGCAATTCGTCTTCGGCGGCACGTTCGCTGGCTTCCGGCGTCAACGTCGCGATCACCCCATGCAGATCGTAGCCGTCTTCCAGCAGTTGATCCTGCAAGGCCTTGCGGCGCACGGTCAGGGCCTGCCATTCCATGCGCTGCTGTTCGAGCTGGCCACGGATCAATTGCGATTGCTGTTCGGCCTGGGTCCGGCGTTTTTCCGCCTCGCGCAGTTCGCGGTCGGCGTCTTCCAGGGCGATCTGCGCGGTCTTCAGTTCTTCGTCGACGCTCATGCGCTTGTCGAGCAATTCTTCGAGTTTCAGGCGCAGTTCTTCCAGCGGAGCCTCGCCCTCCTCCAGATTCAGGTTCAGTTGCTCGCGTTTTTCCGTCAGGCGCTCGGCCTGCATTTCCAGGCGTTCCAGCGCCTGCCGCGTGGAATCGTGCTGCGCGCGCAACGAGCCCAGGCGCACCGCCAGTTGATGCGCGTGATCCTTGTGCTGACGGGCTTCCTGGCGTACCCGGTCGAGGCGTTCGCGCAGGCTGTCGCGCTGGGCCAGGAGCAGTTCGCGCTGCTCGGTGTCCAGGGCCATGGCGTCGAGGGCTTCCTGCAACTGCATGCGCGCTTCGCCGATCTGTTCGTGCTCGAGTTCGCGCTGTTCGCCGAGCTCGACCAGCTCTTCGTCGAGACGGGTGCGGCGCAGGGTCAACTGCTCGGCCTTGGCCTTGCCGGCAGACAGCTGCGCTTTCAATTCGCCTTGCTGACGTGCTTCGTCCTGCAGCAGACGGCGCAAATGTTCGCGGCCGTTTTCCTGCTGGCGCTGTTGCGCGCGCAGGGTCTGCAAACGGGTTTCCATGGCTTCGACCGTGGCCTCGCGCTCTTCCCGCTCGGCCTGCAGCGTCTCGATTTCCTGACCACGGGCGAGCATGCCGCTTTCGGCTTCGCTGGCACGACGCACGCGCAGGAAGTGCCGGCCCACCCAGTAACCGTCGCGGCTGATCAGGCTCTGCCCGGCGCTCAACTGGCCGCGCAGGGCCAACGCCTGCTCGAGGCTGTCGACCGGTTTTACCTGGCCAAGCCACGGCGACAGATCGATCTGCGCCTCGACTTTATCCAGCAGGCTGCCCGCCACCCGCACGCCATCGCTACCCGGGCTGAGCAGACGCAGATCGCCCTGGGCAAAGCCGGACAAATCGAAGCCGGCGAAATCATCCACCAGCACCGCCTGCAGATCGGCGCCGAGCACGGTTTCCACCGCCAGCTCCCAACCGGCCTCGACCTTCAGGCCTTCGGCCAGACGCGGGCGCTCGGCGAGATGCTGCTCGCGCAACCACTCGGCGGTGCCGGTGCCCGGATCGAGCGCGGCCTGCTGCAAGGCTTCCAGCGAAGCCAGGCGGCCGTTGAGCCGCTGCAAGTCACCCTGCGCCTGCTGTTGCGCAGTCAGCGCCAGCTGCAATTCCTGACGCAGTTGTTCGAGTTTTTCGACCTGCGCTTCTTCGCTGGTCTGCAGGTCTTCGAGGGTCGCTTCGGACTCGGCGAGTTGTTCGCTGAGTTCCATGATCGCCGCGTCTTCAGGATCCGCCGAGAGCAGCGCGCGCTCTTCGCCGAGGCGTTTTTGCCGTTCGGCCAGGCGTTCCATGCTGGTTTCCAGCTGCTGGATGCGCGACTGCTGCATATCGGCCTGACGCCGCGGCTCGGCGGCGGTCAGGTTGAACGCGTCCCACTGTTCCTGCCAACCGTGCATGGTCAGCTCGGCTTCTTCGAGGGCGGCGGCGGCTTCTTCGGCGGCGGCGCTGGTGACTTCCTGCTCGGGCGTGAGCATGTCCAGCTCTTCGCCGAGGGTCAGCAGCAGCGTGCGGTCATGACCCAGATGGGATTCGGTTTCCAGGCGGGCGCGCTCGGCTTCTTTGAGGTCGTCCTGCAACTGGCGCAGACGTTGCTGGCCATGCTGGATGCTCTGCTCGACCCGAGCGATGTCGCCGCCGACCGAATAGAAGCGGCCCTGCACCAGATTGAAGCGTTCGGACAGATCATGGTGCCCGTCGCGCAGGCGCTCGATGGCGGCGTCGGCGTTGCGCTGCTCGGCGACCAGCGCCTCGAAACTGATTTCCTGGGTGCCGATGATCGATTCGCGCTGACCGACCTGATCGTTCAGATCCTGCCAGCGCAGGGCCGACAGTTGCGCCTTGAGCTGGCGCTCCTCGGCCTTGTATTCCTGGTATTTCTCGGCGGCCTGGGCCTGGCGGTGCAGGCGTTCGAGCTGGCGCTCGAGCTCTTCGCGCAGGTCGGTCAGGCGGGCGAGGTTTTCATGGGTGCGGCGGATGCGGTTTTCGGTCTCGCGGCGGCGCTCCTTGTACTTGGAGATGCCGGCCGCTTCTTCGATAAAGTTGCGCAGGTCTTCCGGCTTGGCTTCGATCAGCTTGGAGATCATCCCCTGCTCGATGATCGAGTAGCTGCGCGGGCCGAGGCCGGTGCCGAGGAAGATATCGGTGATGTCCCGGCGGCGGCACTTGGCGCCGTTGAGGAAATAGCTGTTCTGGCTGTCGCGGGTGACTTTGCGCCGAATCGAGATTTCCGCGTACGCGGCATACTCGCCGACCAGGGTGCCGTCGGAGTTGTCGAACACCAGTTCGATGCTCGCCTGGCTCACCGGTTTGCGACTGGTCGAGCCATTGAAGATGACGTCGGTCATCGACTCGCCACGCAGGTTCTTCGCAGAGCTTTCGCCCATCACCCAGCGCACGGCGTCGATGATGTTCGACTTGCCGCAACCGTTCGGTCCGACGACCGCCGCCATGTTACTGGGGAAGTTCACCGTGGTCGGGTCGACGAAGGATTTGAACCCCGCCAGTTTGATGCACTTGAGCCGCACGCTCAGGCAACCGTCAGGGCGGACACCACCAGATCGCAGCTGCGCTGGGCGTAAGCCGTCAGCACGATGCGGATCTGCGGCAGGTCACGGGCAAGCACGGCGGCCAGCAGACGCTGGAACAGCTCGAGGAATTCGCTCATTTCCGCCTTGCGCTGTTCCAGCGCGAGGAAATACGCGCGGCTCATCGCCGGCTGCAGGTTCTCGACGGTTTCCTGCAGGTACGGGTTGTTGGCGAACGGGTACGCGGCGCGCATGACGTTGAAGCTGTCGTCGACGAAGGTGCGGATGTCCTGCCGCTCGTAGCTGGCGCTCAGGCGCTGCTGGATCTGCACGAACGGCGCCATGTCGGCCTGGGTCTGCCAGCCATTGGCCACGGCGTTGCCGAGCAGGATGTACAGCTCGCTCATCAACGTGCACAGGCTCTGCACCTTGTGCGCCGTCAGCTCGGTGACGTGGGCGCCGCGGCGCGGCAGGATCGCGATCAGGTGACGGCGCTCGAGGATCAGCAGGGCCTCGCGGACCGAACCGCGACTGACGTTCAGCGCCAGCGTGACCTTCTGTTCCTGGATGCGCTCTCCCGGCTTCATTTCGCCGCGAATGATCCGTTCGGCGAGGTGGTGAGCGATTTGCTCGGCGAGGCTGTCCGGCGCCTTGAACGTCATGGTTGTCCTTCAAACTCTTCGATCTGCACAAGCGGCGCAGTGTAGCGCAATTGCACGGTCATGGCGGAGTGCCCGCACCGCGGTTTTTGGCACGATTCCAGCAAAAAAGCAGGGGACTCGACGAGGGTCAATACTGAATAGACACGTTGCTGATCGACAAAACCGTTTTTCCTGACCTTTAAGTCAGAAAATCATTGACCGAAAAGTCAGACCTGCTAAATTCGGTTCACGTCGGTTAACAACAATAATGAGTCTGCGAGGCCTTCCGTGATCCAGTTTTTACTTAACCAGGAACTCCGTAGCGAGCACGCCCTGGACCCGAACCTGACCGTGCTCAATTACCTGCGCGAACACGTGGGCAAGCCCGGCACCAAAGAAGGTTGCGCCAGCGGCGACTGTGGCGCCTGCACCGTGGTGGTCGGCGAGCTGCAAACGGATGACGACGGCCGCGAACACATTCGCTATCGCAGCCTCAACTCGTGCCTTACCTTCGTGTCCTCGCTGCACGGCAAACAACTGATCAGCGTCGAAGACCTCAAGCATCAGGGCCAACTGCACAGCGTGCAGCAAGCCATGGTCGAGTGCCACGGCTCGCAGTGCGGTTTCTGCACCCCCGGTTTCGTCATGTCGCTGTTCGCCCTGCAGAAGAACAGCGACGCCCCGGATCAGGCCAAGGCCCACGAAGCACTGGCCGGCAATCTCTGCCGCTGCACCGGCTACCGGCCGATCCTCGCCGCCGCCGAGCAGTCGTGTTGCGGCAAGCAGCCGGATCAGTTCGATGCCCGCGAAGCCGAGACCATTGCCCGCCTCAAAGCCATTGCGCCGACCGATATCGGCGAACTCAACAGCGGCGACAAGCGTTGCCTGGTGCCGCTGACCGTGGCCGACCTGGCCGACCTCTACGACGCTTATCCACAGGCCCGCCTGCTCGCCGGCGGCACCGACCTGGCGCTGGAAGTGACGCAGTTCCACCGCACCCTGCCGGTGATGATCTACGTCGGCAATGTCGCCGAGATGAAGCGCATCGAGACTTTCGACGACCGTCTCGAAATCGGCGCCGCCACCGCCCTCTCCGACTGCTACGAAGCGCTGAACGCCGAGTACCCGGACTTCGGCGAATTGCTGCATCGCTTCGCCTCGTTGCAGATCCGCAACCAGGGCACCCTCGGCGGCAACATCGGCAACGCTTCGCCGATTGGTGATTCGCCACCGCTGCTGATCGCCCTCGGCGCGCAGATCGTGCTGTGCAAGGGCGAAACCCGGCGCACGCTGAACCTGGAAGACTACTTCATCGACTACCGCGTCACCGCCCGTCAGGAAAGCGAATTCATCGAGAAGATCATCGTCCCGCGCGCCAGTGCCGAGCAGCGCTTCCGCGCTTATAAAGTCTCCAAGCGCCTGGATGACGACATCTCTGCAGTCTGCGCCGCGTTCAACCTGCGCGTGGAGAAAGGCGTGATTACCGATGCGCGCATCGCATTCGGCGGCATGGCCGCAATCCCGAAACGCGCCGCCCACTGCGAAGCCGTGCTGCTTGGCCAACCGTTCAACAACGCCGTGCTCGAACGCGCCTGCGCCGCCCTCGCCGAGGACTTCACGCCGCTCTCGGACTTCCGCGCCACCAAGGAATACCGCCTGCTCAGCGCGCAGAACCTGCTGCGCAAATACTTCATCGAACTGCAAACACCGCACATCGAGACTCGGGTGACCGCTTATGTCTAACCATCACGCCGTAGAGAAGACCCAGGCCGAACTGGCTGAACTGTTCGCCAAGGACCTGACCAGCGGTGTCGGCCGCAGTGTCAAGCACGACAGCGCCGCCAAGCATGTGTCCGGTGAAGCGCAGTACATCGATGATCGTCTGGAATTTCCCAATCAGCTGCACGTCTACGCACGGCTGTCGGATCGCGCCCACGCGAAAATCATCAGCATCGACACCAAACCCTGCTACGCCTTCGAAGGCGTGCGCATTGCGATTACCCACGAAGACGTGCCGGGTCTGAAAGACATCGGCCCGCTGCTGCCGGGTGACCCACTGCTGGCCATCGACGACGTGCAGTTCGTCGGCCAACCGGTGCTGGCGGTGGCGGCCAAAGACCTGGAAACCGCACGCAAGGCGGCAATGGCGGCGATCATCGAATACGAAGACCTCGAGCCGGTGCTGGATGTGGTCGAAGCCCTGCGCAAGCGTCACTTCGTGCTCGACAGCCACACCCATCAGCGCGGCGATTCGGCCAGCGCTCTGGCGAGCGCTGAACATCGCATCCAGGGCACGCTGCACATCGGCGGCCAGGAACACTTTTACCTGGAGACGCAGATTTCCTCGGTAATGCCCACCGAAGACGGCGGCATGATCGTCTACTGTTCGACGCAAAACCCCACCGAAGTGCAGAAACTGGTGGCCGAAGTGCTCGATGTGTCGATGAACAAGATCGTCGTCGACATGCGCCGCATGGGCGGCGGGTTCGGCGGCAAGGAAACCCAGGCCGCCAGCCCGGCGTGCCTGTGCGCAGTGATCGCGCACCTCACCGGCCAGCCGACCAAAATGCGCCTGCCCCGGGTCGAGGACATGCTGATGACCGGCAAGCGCCACCCGTTCTACGTCGAATACGACGTCGGGTTCGACAGCACCGGGCGCCTGCACGGGATCGCCATGGACCTGGCCGGCAACTGCGGCTGCTCGCCGGATCTGTCGGCGTCGATCGTCGACCGGGCGATGTTCCACTCGGACAACTCGTATTACCTGGGCGACGCGACGATCAACGGTCACCGCTGCAAGACCAACACCGCGTCGAATACCGCCTATCGCGGCTTCGGTGGCCCGCAGGGCATGGTCGCCATCGAGGAAGTGATGGACGCCATTGCCCGTCATCTCAAACTCGACCCGCTGGCGGTGCGCAAGGCCAACTACTATGGCAAGACCGAGCGCAACGTCACCCACTACTACCAGACCGTCGAGCACAACATGCTCGAGGAAATGACCGCCGAACTGGAAGCAAGCAGCCAGTACGCCGAACGCCGCGAAGCGATCCGCCGCTACAACGCCAACAGCCCGATCCTGAAAAAAGGCCTGGCGCTGACCCCGGTGAAATTCGGCATTTCCTTCACCGCCAGCTTCCTCAACCAGGCCGGAGCCCTGGTGCACGTCTACACCGACGGCAGCATCCACTTGAACCACGGCGGCACGGAAATGGGCCAGGGCTTGAACACCAAGGTCGCGCAGGTGGTCGCCGAAGTGTTCCAGGTGGAAATGGACCGCGTGCAGATCACCGCGACCAACACCGACAAGGTGCCGAACACCTCGCCGACTGCCGCCTCCAGCGGCGCCGACCTCAACGGCAAGGCCGCGCAGAATGCGGCGGAGACGATCAAGCAACGCCTGGTGGAGTTCGCTGCGCGGCACTACAAGGTCAGCGAAGAAGACGTGGCATTCCACAATGGCCACGTACGCGTGCGTGACCACATCATGACCTTCGAAGCGCTGATCCAGCTGGCGTATTTCAACCAGGTCTCGCTGTCGAGCACCGGGTTCTACAAGACCCCGAAAATCTACTACGACCGCAGCCAGGCCCGTGGCCGGCCGTTCTACTACTTCGCTTTCGGCGCAGCGTGCTGCGAGGTGATCGTCGACACCCTGACCGGCGAGTACAAGATGCTGCGTACCGACATCCTCCACGACGTCGGCGCCTCGCTGAATCCGGCCATCGATATCGGCCAGGTCGAGGGCGGTTTCGTCCAGGGCATGGGCTGGCTGACCATGGAAGAGCTGGTGTGGAACAACAAGGGCAAGCTGATGACCAACGGCCCGGCCAGCTACAAGATCCCGGCCGTGGCCGACATGCCCCTGGACCTGCGGGTGAAACTGGTGGAAAACCGCAAGAACCCGGAAGACACGGTGTTCCATTCCAAGGCCGTCGGCGAGCCTCCATTCATGCTCGGCATCGCGGCGTGGTGCGCGATCAAGGACGCGGTGGCCAGCCTCGGCGACTACCAGCACCAACCGAAAATCGACGCCCCGGCGACCCCGGAACGGGTGTTGTGGGGTTGTGAGCAGATGCGCCAGCTCAAAGCGGTGAAAGCGGTCGAAGCTGAAACCGAGTTGGCTCCGCTCTAGGGACCGAGGTGCGGCTCTTCGCTGGCAAGCCAGCTCCCACAGGTTTTGTGGTTTACCGCATATCCTGGAATCACCACAGATCACGGTGGGAGCTGGCTTGCCAGCGAAGAGGCCCGAACAGACAACCACAGATGTCGAGGTGAACATGTACAACTGGATCGACGCCCTCGCCGACCTGCAGAACCAGGGCGAACCCTGCGTTCTGGTGACGATCATCGAAGAACTCGGCTCGACGCCGCGCAACGCCGGTTCGAAGATGGTCGTCAGCGCGAAACAGACCTTCGACACCATCGGTGGCGGGCACCTGGAATACAAAGCCATGCAGATCGCCCGCGAGATGCTTGCCAGCGGCCGCCAGGACACCCACCTGGAGCGCTTCAGCCTCGGCGCCAGCCTCGGCCAGTGCTGCGGCGGCGCCACCGTGTTGCTGTTCGAGCCGATGGGCCAAGTGCAGGCGCAGATCGCCGTGTTCGGTGCCGGCCACGTCGGCCGCGCATTGGTGCCGCTGCTCGCCAGCCTGCCGTGCCGGGTGCGCTGGATCGATTCGCGGGAAGAGGAATTCCCCGAACAGATTCCCCACGGCGTGCGTAAAATCGTCGCCGAAGAGCCTGTGGATGAAATCGACGACCTGCCCGTCGGCAGCTACTGCATCGTCATGACCCACAACCATCAGCTCGACCTGGAACTCACCGCCGCGATCCTCAAGCGCAACGACTTCACCTGGTTCGGCCTGATCGGCTCGAAGACCAAACGCGCCAAGTTCGAACACCGCCTGCGTGACCGCGGCTTCGACGCCAGTGTCGTGCAACGCATGCGCTGCCCGATGGGCATCGGCGAAGTCAAAGGCAAGCTGCCCGTGGAAATCGCCATCTCCATCGCCGGCGAAATCATCGCCACCTACAACGCCAATTTCGGCCAGCACAGCGCCAGCGCCGAACCGATTGCCAAACTGCTGCCGGTTTCCCGGCGCAGTCAGGCCGCCAAACTCAAAGCCTCAAACTGATTAGAGAACCCTCATGCCTCTGACTCGCAAAGCCTACCGCGCCGCCATCCTGCACAGCATCGCCGACCCCGCTGAAGTCGGCATCGACGCCTCCTACGAATATTTCGAGGACGGCCTGCTGGTGGTCGATGGCGGCAAGATCAGCGCCCTCGGCCACGCCAGCGACCTGCTGCCGACCTTGCCGGCGGACATCGAGATCAGCCACTACCAGGACGCGCTGATCACCCCGGGCTTCATCGATACCCACATCCACCTGCCGCAGACCGGCATGGTCGGCGCCTACGGCGAGCAGCTGCTGGACTGGCTCAACACTTACACCTTCCCGTGCGAAAGCCAGTTCGGTGACAAGGCCCACGCCGACGAAGTCGCCGACATCTTCATCAAGGAACTGCTGCGCAACGGCACCACCACCGCGCTGGTGTTCGGCAGCGTGCATGCGCAATCGGTGAACTCGTTCTTCGAAGCAGCCGAGAAGCTCGACCTGCGCATGATCGCCGGCAAGGTGATGATGGATCGCAACGCCCCGGACTATCTCACCGACACCGCCGAATCGAGCTACGTCGACAGCAAGGCACTGATCGAGCGCTGGCACGGCAAGGGCCGCCTGCACTACGCCGTGACCCCGCGTTTCGCCCCGACCAGCACTCCCGAACAACTGACCCTCGCCGGCCAGTTGCTGACCGAGTACCCGGATCTGTACATGCAGACCCACATCAGCGAAAACCTCAAGGAGATCGAGTGGGTCAAGGCGCTGTTCCCGGAGCGCAAGGGTTACCTCGACGTCTACGATCACTATCAGTTGCTCGGCGAGCGCTCGGTGTTCGCCCACGGCGTGCACCTGTGCGATGACGAATGCGCACGGCTGGCGGAAACCGGCTCGGCGATCTCGTTCTGCCCGACCTCGAACTTCTTCCTCGGCAGCGGCCTGTTCAACCTGCCGATGGCCGAGAAGCACAGACTGAACGTCGGCCTGGGCACCGACGTCGGTGGCGGCACCAGTTTCTCGCTGCTGCAAACGCTGAACGAAGCCTACAAAGTCATGCAACTGCAAGGGGCACGGCTGAGCCCGTTCAAGTCGCTGTACCTGGCAACCCTCGGCGGTGCGCGGGCGCTGCGCCTGGAAGACAGGATCGGCAACCTGCAGCCAGGCTCGGACGCCGACTTCCTGGTGCTGGACTACAACGCCACGCCGCTGCTCAGCTACCGCCTGAAACAGGCCAACAACATTGCCGAGACGTTGTTCGTGCTGATGACGCTGGGGGATGACCGCACCGTTGCCCAGACCTACGCGGCCGGTGCGCTGGTGCATCAGCGCTGAGTTTTCCCAAGGCATAAAAAATCCCCCGGTGGTGTTCACCCCGGGGGATTTTTTGTTGCCTGTCAGATTGCTTTCGCTGGCAAGCCAGCTCCCACAGCTTTTGCGGTGTTCAGCCGATTTGCGCTACACCAGACGCCCCGTGGGAGCTGGCTTGCCAGCGATTGGGGCAACTCGGTCTACTTCAGAGCTTGGCCGCAGGGCGCCCAGGCTTCTTGGTCTGCAACAGGTGCGAGAACACCGCATGCAGGTCATCCGACGCGCTTTCCTCGTCGAGGTTGAGCTTGCTGTCGATGTGGTCCATGTGATGCATCATCAGGTCCACCGCCAGCTCACCGTTGCGCGCCTCGATGGCATCGATCAACTGGGTGTGCTCGTCATAGGAACAGTGCGAGCGGTTGCCGCTTTCATATTGGGCGATGATCAGCGAGGTCTGCGAAACGAGGCTGCGCTGGAAACTGATCAGCGGCGCGTTCTTCGCCGCTTCAGCCAGTTTCAGGTGGAATTCGCCCGACAGACGGATACCGGCGCCGCGATCGCCGCGGGAAAAGCTGTCGCGTTCGTCATTGACCATCTGCCGCAGTTCGGCGATCTGCTCGGCGGTGGCGTGCTGCACCGCCAGTTCGGTGATCGCGCGCTCCACCAGGCGGCGGGCGAGAAACACCTGACGGGCCTCTTCGACGCTCGGGCTGGCAACCACCGCGCCACGGTTGGGCCGCAACAGCACCACGCCTTCATGGGCCAGGCGCGACAACGCGCGGCGAATGATGGTGCGGCTGACCCCGAAAATCTCCCCCAGCGCTTCTTCGCTCAATTTGGTACCGGGCGCCAGACGCTGTTCGAGGATGGCCTCGAAGATATGCGCGTAGACAATATCGTCCTGGGTTCCGCTGCGGCCGGCTTTGCCTGCTCGCGGTTGTTTCTTGAGGGGTTGCAACTGTTCGTTCATGGGCACTCGAGTCGGGAGAACTGCGGCGAATTGACCGTGACTGTAATACGGCACAGTGGGTCGCTGGCAAGTATCGCGTAAAAAACAGCGCGATTGTACACAATGGATGGTGGCAACACGACTGTATGGCTGTTTGTGACCTCGGCTGTATTGCAACGATCCGTTACGTTTGAGTTTAGGCTTGATCGCAGAATCCGCCTTTTGCGCACAAACCCCGGCAGGAGCAGCCTGCGCCAGCTTCCGCAGGGCTTTGCGTGAGGGCGGGGATCTCCATCTGTAAAAGGAACACCGCCGTCATGAGCGACGCCACGTACACCCGACTGCGCCCCCTGGCCGACACCTCGCCTTCGGCCATCGTCGCCGGTTTCATCGCGATGATGACCGGCTACACCAGCTCGCTGGTGCTGATGTTCCAGGCCGGGCAAGCGGCGGGCCTGAGCAGCGGGCAGATTTCCTCGTGGATCTGGGCGATCTCCATTGGCATGGCGGTGTGCTCCATCGGCCTGTCGCTGCGCTATCGCACGCCGATCACCATCGCCTGGTCGACCCCCGGCGCGGCATTGCTGATCACCAGCCTCGGCGGCGTCACCTATGGCGAGGCCATCGGCGCCTACATCACCTGCGCGCTGCTGGTGACGATCTGCGGCCTGACCGGCAGCTTCGAACGCCTGGTGAAAAAAATTCCCGCCTCCCTCGCCGCCGCGCTGCTGGCGGGCATCCTGTTCAAGATCGGCAGTGAAATCTTCGTCGCCGCGCAACACCGGACCGGGCTGGTGCTGGGCATGTTCTTTACCTATCTGCTGGTCAAGCGCCTGTCGCCGCGCTACGCGGTGCTCGCCGCGCTGCTGATCGGCACGGCGCTGTCCGGCTTGATGGGCCTGCTGGACTTCAGCGGCTTTGAGCTGGAAGTGGCGACGCCGGTGTGGACCACCCCGCACTTCTCGCTCGCCGCGACCATCAGCATCGGCATTCCGCTGTTCGTGGTGGCGATGACCTCACAGAACATGCCCGGCATCGCCGTGCTGCGCGCCGACGGCTACAACGTGCCGGCCTCGCCGCTGATCACCACCACCGGGATCGCCTCGTTGCTGCTGGCACCGTTCGGCTCCCACGGCATCAACCTGGCAGCGATCAGCGCGGCAATCTGCACCGGGCCGCACGCCCACGAGGATCGCAACAAGCGCTACACGGCGGCGGTGTGGTGCGGAATTTTCTATGGCATCGCCGGGGTGTTCGGCGCGACGCTGGCGGCGCTGTTTGCCGCGCTGCCCAAGGAACTGGTGCTGTCGATTGCCGCGCTGGCGCTGTTCGGCTCGATCATCAACGGTCTGAGCATTGCCATGACCGAGGTCAAGGAGCGAGAGGCGGCGCTGATCACCTTCATGGTCACGGCGTCCGGGCTGACGCTGTTTTCCATCGGTTCGGCATTCTGGGGAATTGTCGCCGGGGTGCTGACCCTGCTGATTCTCAATTGGCGTAAAGCCTGACAGCGAAGATCGCCGCCTGCGCCTGCACGGATCCTTGCAGGCGCTGGTGCAGGCGGCGATCTTTTGCTGGTTCCAAAAAAAACGGCGACCCGAAGGTCGCCGTTTTTTTCAGTATCACTTAGCCGGGTTGATCGGCTTTTCCGGATACCAGACGTCCAGCAGCGGGCTGACGGTCATGCCGGTCAGTTCGCTACGGTTTTTCAGCCAGGCTTCAACGGCAGCGCGCTGCTCTTCGTTGACCGAGCCACGCTTCTGCAGGCACACCAGACCGAAGTCGTCGCCGCCGACATAACCCAGACCGTTGGCTTCCATGGCTTCTTTGATGAATGCTTCGAGGAAAGCGTCAATGGCTTCTTCGGACAAGTCTTCTTTGAAGTCCAGGTTCAGTTCGAAACCCAGCTCTTGAAATTCATCGACGCACAGTTTTTTGCGCAGACGCTGGGAACGGTTAGTCGCCATTGGAACAATCCTCTTAAGTAATAACGGCCGGCACTTTAGCAGTTTAAGCCGCCAATTGCCCGACTCTCTGGGCCGCGGAGCCGACCGCTTGTAAAAAAATAACAAATTGGCCGCTCCCGGGACGGCACAAGCGCTAACACCTTGGGGCATAATGCCGACACTTTCATGACCACTGAGGGCCTTTTCATCCATGCCTTCGTCTTTTTCCCCTCGGCTGTAGGGTTTTACTTCATATGATCAAATCGTTGCGTCCTCTGCTCCTGGCCGGCCTTCTTCTGCCGCTGGCCCTGCCCGCTTCCGCTGCCACCCTCAATACCTCCCTGACCCCCAACGTCGAAAAAGCCCTCAAGGCCAGCAAGCTGCAACCCAGCGCCCTGTCGCTGGTGATGATTCCGCTGGAAGGCCAGGGCACGCCGACCGTGTACAACGCCGACGTGTCGGTCAATCCGGCCTCGACGATGAAACTGGTCACCACCTACGCCGCCCTGGAAATGCTCGGCCCCAACCATCAGTGGAAAACCGAGTTCTACACCGACGGCGACCTGAGCGGCGGCATCCTCAACGGCAACCTCTACCTCAAGGGTGGCGGCGATCCGAAGCTGAACATGGAAAAACTCTGGCTGCTGATGCGCGACCTGCGCGCCAACGGCGTGACCCAGGTCACCGGCGACCTGGTGCTCGACCGCAGCTTCTTCGTGCAGCCACAGCTGCCGGAGTTCAACGATGACGGCAATGACGAGAACAAGCCGTTCCTGGTCAAGCCCGATTCGCTGCTGGTCAACCTCAAGGCGCTGCGTTTCGTCGCGCGCAATGACGGCGGCCGGGTGCTGATTTCGGTGGAGCCACCGATTGCCAGCATTCATATCGAGAACACCGTCAAAGCCGTCAACTCCAAGCAGTGCACCGGTGGCGTGCGCTACAACCCGGTACCGCAGGCCGACGGCAGCGTTACCGTGACCGTCGCCGGCCAGTTAGGGGATGGCTGCAGCTCGCAGACCTACCTGTCGCTGCTCGACCACGCCACCTACACCGCCGGCGCCGTGCGGGCGATCTGGAAGGAGCTGGGCGGCAGCATCCAGGGCAAGGATCGCCTCGCCGCGACACCGAGCAACGCCAAGGTGCTGGCCCGGGCCTTCTCGCCGGACCTCGCGGAAATCATCCGCGACATCAACAAATACAGTAACAACACCATGGCCCAGCAGCTGTTCCTCAGCCTCGGGCAGAAATTCCGCAACGACGCCGATGGCGATGACGCCAAGGCCGCGCAACGCGTGGTGCGTCAGTGGCTGGCGAAGAAAGGCATCACCGCGCCGCACCTGGTGATGGAGAACGGCTCCGGCCTGTCGCGTGCCGAACGGGTCAGCGCCCGTGAAATGGCCAACATGCTGCAGGCCGCGTGGCACAGCCCGTATGCCGCCGAGTACATCAGTTCGCTGCCGATCGCCGGCACCGACGGCACCATGCGCAAACGCCTGAAAACCACGGCGATGCGCGGCGAAGCCCACGTCAAGACCGGCACCCTGAACACCGTACGGGCGATTGCCGGCTTCAGCCGCGACGTCAACGGCAATACCTGGGCGGTGGTGGCGATTCTCAACGACAAGGCGCCGTTCGGTGCGTCGTCGGTGCTGGATCAGGTGTTGCTGGACCTCTACAAACAGCCGAAGGCGCCGCAAACCGCTGCCGCCCTGTAACCGCTGCTGAGCGGATCGTTCCCGCGCCTGGCGTGGGAACGATCAACACGCCGCCACGGCACGGCCGGCCTGGCGCCACGCGCTAATCCATCTGCTCGACGCGATCCCGCCCGCCCTGCTTGGCGGCATACACCCCCGAGTCGGCCCGCAGCAACAGCGCATCCGCGCCCTCCCCCGGCCGCCAGCTGGCAATGCCGAAACTGGCGGTGACCACGCCCACCACGTCCACCGGCGCACTGCGCAGGCCCTGCCACAACTCCACGGCCAGCATGTAGGCGTGTTCACCGTCGATGTCCGGGCACAGCACCATGAACTCCTCGCCGCCGAGTCGGCAGAACACATCGGTACGCCGCAGCCGATGGCCGATGCGTTCGCACACCGCCTGCAATACCCGGTCGCCGACGGCATGGCCGTACTGGTCGTTGATGCGCTTGAAGTGGTCAATGTCGAGCATGATCACCGACAGCTCGCCACCGCCGCGCTCGACCCGAGCCATTTCGGTGGTCAGGCGCTCCTGGAAATAGCGGCGGTTGTGAATGCCGGTCAGGGAATCGGTCACCGATAGCGCGCGCAATTCCTCTTCCACCCGTTTCAGGTCGGAAATGTCCGAGATATAGCCGTGCCACAGCACGCCACCGCCCGGCAGTTCCTCTGGCGTCGCCTCGCCGCGCACCCAACGCAGGCCGCGCTCGGGCAGCAGCACGCGGTACTCCTCGCGCCACGGGCTGAGAAGGTCCGCCGAGGCGCGGATCGACTTGCGCACCCGCGACACGTCCTGCGGATGGATGCGGGTGAAGATGGTCTCGGCATTGAGCAGCAGCACATCCGGCTCCAGCTCGTAGATCTCGCGGATACCGTCGCTGGCGTAAATCACGCTGAAACGGCCGTCGAATTCCATTTTGAACTGGTAGATGCCACCGGGCACGTGGGCACTGAGCTTCTTCAACAGCACGTCGCGTGCTGCCAGGGCTTCGTGCACGCGCTTGCGCTCGGTAATGTCGATGCAGATGGCCAGGTGACCGACCCACAGGCCCTGCTCGTCGAGCACCGGGGTCGCCAGCATGTTCACCGGCAAGTGACTGCCGTCCTTGCGCACCAGCGTCCATTCCCGGGCCTCGTGGCCGCCGACCTCGCCGCCCTCCACCAGCATCGCCTGGCAAGTCGGAATGCTCTTGCCGTAGCGCGCGCTCAGCTCGGCGGCGCGGGCCACCAGCTCGCGGGGGAAATGCAGGTTTTCCAGGGTCATGTGCCCGACCACTTCGTCGCTGCGGTAGCCGAGCATCTGTTCCGCGCCGGGGTTGAAGGTGTTGATGACGCCGCGCAGGTCGGTGGCGATGATTGCCACCTGGGTCGCCGCGTTGAGCACTCCGCGCAACTGGCCGTGGGTGCCGCGCAGTTCCAGTTCGCGCTCGTGCAGCTCCTGAGTGCGCAGTTCGACCATGCGCAACGCCCGCTGACGCTGACTGACCAGCACGTACAGCAGCGCGCTGAGCAACAGGCTGAGCATCGCCCCCAGTATCACCAGGCTGCTGACGGACGAATGGTTGGCCTGCAGGAACGCCTCGCTGGGTTGCATTTCCACCTGATAGTCGTGATCCGCCAGGCGCAGCAGACGGGTGGCAGCCAGATCACTGGCACCGGGTTTGTTCGAGGACTCGAACAGCACCTCGTGCTGGTCCGCGGTGGACAGATCCAGGATACGCACCGTGAGGAAATCCTGGTTTTCTTCCGGCAGCCCGTCCGCCAGCAACTGGCGCATGCTGATCACCGCCATGACATAGCCCTCGGCCAGTCCGCGCGGATTGCCCGTGCGAATGACCGGGGCCAGGAGCAATACGCCCCGGGCGTAGGCCGGCTCGATGCCGACCAGGTGCAGCGGCTGGGAAACGGCCATGCGGCCGGTGCTATCCGCACGCTCGAGAGTGGCCCGCCGCAGTGGCTGTGCCAGCAGATCGTAGCCCAGCGGCGTCGGCAGGCGGCTCTGGCTCTGGGTGTAGAGCACCGGCACGTATTGGTCACGATTGCCGGCTATCTGCAACTGGCCGTCGCCATTCAATTCACGCAGGGTGAACGTACTCAGGCCCTCGTTACGCACCGCCTGCTCCAGTGCAGGGCGCTGGGCGAGCGTGATGCGGGGCGCGTAGGAATAGGCTTGGGTGCGCAGAAGAAGAGGTTTGGCATAGCCATCGAATTCGGCGCGGGACACCGACTCGGAGTTGGCGAAGAATCGTCGCAGGCCATCGAGGCGTTGCTCCTGGTCCTGAAAGCGCTCCTCGATGCGGCTGTAGCGTTCGTTGGCCAGCAGTTGGAAGCGCTGGCGCAGCTGATTATGAAACTGATTGAGCGAGGCCCAGGCCAGCAGCCCCGTGAGAATCCCGCCGGCGAGCAATACCAGCAGCGCGACCAGCCAGGCCGAGACGTCTTCGCTGATGAAACCCAGGATCTTTGGGCGCACGGGGTGCAACGACATAAGAGCCACTCACTACGCCAGCATCTGCGGGAAAACCCCATTGGCCGTGAGATGAGTTATAGCTATTAGCCACTAATTTGGCTAGGGCTGAAGGAACCGCAGAGCCTTTAAAAATCAAGGCTCTGTGGATCCAATTTGCCATGGCGTCAACGAGCCGTGATTTTCCAGGCGCGGTGGATCTTGCCGTTTCGCGCGAAATCCGGGTCGATGGTCTGGGCGGTAATTTCCTCGACCGCATAACGCTCGGCCAGATTTTCTTCGAGCTGGAACTTGCGGAAGTTGTTGGAGAAGTACAACACCCCGCCCGGGGCCAGGCGCGCCATGGCCAGGTCGATCAGTTGCACCTGGTCACGCTGCACATCGAACACGCCTTCCATACGCTTGGAGTTGGAGAAGGTCGGCGGGTCGATAAAGATCAGGTCGTACTCCTCGCGGCAGTTTTCCAGCCACGCCATCACATCGCCCTGCTCCAGGCGGTTCTTGTCGGAGAAACCGTTGAGCGACAGGTTACGCCGGGCCCAGTCGAGGTAGGTTTTCGACAGGTCGACGCTGGTGGTGCTGCGTGCGCCACCCTTGGCCGCGTGCACGCTGGCGGTCGCGGTGTAGCAGAACAGGTTGAGGAAGCGTTTGCCGGCGGCCTCTTTCTGAATGCGCATGCGGATCGGCCGGTGGTCGAGGAACAGGCCGGTGTCGAGGTAGTCGGTGAGGTTCACCAGCAGTTTGACGCCGCCTTCGCTGACCTCATTGAACTTGCCCTGCGCGGCTTGCCGCTCGTACTGCTTGGTGCCGCTCTGCCGCTCGCGACGCTTGACCACCACGCGGCTCTTGTCGATGTTCAGCGCCTGCGGAATGGCCGCCAGCGCATCGAACATACGGATCGACGCCTTTTCCGGGTCGATCGATTTCGGCGCGGCGTATTCCTGGACGTGCACCCAATCGTTGTACAGGTCGATGGCCATGGCGTATTCCGGCATGTCCGCATCGTACACGCGGTAGCAGTCGATGCCTTCGCGCTTGACCCATTTGCTCAGCGCCTTGAGGTTTTTCTGCAGCCGGTTGGCGAACATCTGCCCGCCTTCGCTCAAGCGCGGCTGCTCGATCACCGGGGCCGGAGCCGGCGCTGGCTTGATCGGGTTGCCGTTCTTGTTGAACTTGCGCTCCTGCGGCTCGTTCGGGGTCTGGTCGTACGCGGCCTGTTCACGCTCGGCCTGACGCTGCTCCGGGGTGCGACGCTCACCGGTGACGAACTGATCCGGCAGGACCTTGATCAACAGCAGCTTGCACGGCAGCGCGCCGTTCCAGAACGAATACTGTTTGTGGCTGCGGATGCCCATGCGCTTGCCCAGATCCGGCGCGCCGGTGAAGACCGCCGCCTCCCAGTTCAGGCACGCCTGGCGCAGACGCTCGCCGAGGTTCTGATAGAGGTACAGCAGGCTCGCTTCATCGCCCAGACGCTCGCCGTACGGCGGGTTACAGATCACCAGACCTTTCTGGTTCTGGTCCGGACGCGGCTCGAAGGTCGCGACTTCGCCCTGGTAGATCTTGATCCACTCGCTCAGGCCGGCGCGCTCGACGTTGTTGCGGCCCGGCTGGATCAGACGCGGGTCGGCTTCGTAGCCGCGGATCCACAGCGGTGGCTTGGCCAGGCCGGCGGCGGCACGCGCGAGCGCCTCCTCGTGAAGTTTTTTCCACAGGGCCGGCACATGGCCGAGCCAGGCGGTAAAGCCCCATTGCTCGCGACGCAGGTTCGGCGCCATGTCGGCGGCAATCATGCCGGCTTCGACCAGGAACGTACCGACACCACACATCGGGTCGGCCAGCGCCCCGCCTTCGGCGGCAATGCGCGGCCAACCGGAGCGAATGAGGATGGCTGCGGCGAGGTTTTCCTTCAGCGGTGCGGCGCCCTGCTGCAAGCGATAACCGCGCTGGTGCAGGCTGTGGCCGGAGAGGTCGAGGGAAAGAATGGCTTCGCCACGGTCCAGGCGCAGGTGGATGCGCAGGTCCGGATTGAGTTTGTCGATGGACGGGCGGTCGCCCTGCGGGGTACGCAATTTGTCGACGATGGCGTCCTTGACCTTCAAGGCGCCGAAGTGGGTGTTGTCGATGCCCGAGCCATGGCCGCTGAATTCCACCGCCAGGGTGCCGTCGGCGAGCATGTGATCCTGCCAGTCGACATCGAGCACGCCGTGGTACAGGTCCTCGGCGTCTTTCATCGCAAAGCGCTTGAGCACCAGCAACACGCGGTTGGCCAGGCGCGACCAGAGGCACAGGCGATAAGCGGTTTCCATGGTCGCCATGCCACGCACGGCGGAGGTGTGCTCGCGGGCGTCTTCAAGGCCAAGCCCGACGGCTTCCTCGATGAGCAGGCCTTCAAGGCCTTTGGGGCAAGTGAGGAAGAGTTCGAAACGATCGGACATGGTATTTCCAGAGCCTTTGGCTGAGTGGGACCGGCAACGCATTGCCGACCCGGTTTTCAATCAGGCGCTTTTCTACAAGAGCGCCCGCGTGGCACGAAGGTGTGCCGTTCCATCCCCGCTGCTCGGGTTAAAAGAGCTTAGATGCCGGGACAGATAAAAAAGTTGGAGCAACAAAATGACTCAAAGCAACCCTTCGTCGAATAGTACCCGACTGCAGGCGTGGGTCATTCTCACTAAAGGATTAACCCCATCATCCAGCGCAGGGCCGATCATACCGGGGTTTGCCCAATAAACGTTGGGCAAATACGCTGTTACTTATGGCCATAGCATCTTTTTCGTTACGTCCTTATGACAAAACGGTCATTCCCTCGATGTGACTCATTGGTTAGAACTTCACACAGGTTGACGTCGCAACGGCGTCAACACCTTGGCTCGCCACGCCGGCAGCGAGCCGCCAACGGCAGAGTTTTTCTGCCAGACCTCGGTTGAGGTCAACGCGACAAAAACAGTCAACAAGTGAGGGAAACACCCTATGAGAAGACTTAAGCGTGATCCGTTGGAAAGAGCATTTTTGCGCGGATATCAATATGGCGTTGGTGGCAAATCCCGTGAGCTTTGCCCATTTACTCTACCGTCGGTACGTCAAGCCTGGATCAACGGCTGGCGAGAAGGACGCGGCGACAACTGGGACGGTATGACCGGCACTGCGGGAATCCACAGACTCAACGAACTTCACGCCGTCGGCTGACACAGGGCACTTATTCCGACACGACAATCTGAATAGCTAACGACTTACCATGCACGTCCTTCCCGGACGGCGGGCTGCGGCCCAGGGGCTCCTTCGAGGAGCCCTTTTTTATGCCTGCCCCATTACTTGTGCACAAACCTGTGGCAGCGAGCCTGCTCGCGATGGCAGTGCATCAGTCACAGGATATGTTGACTGAACGGACGCCATCGCGAGCAGGCTCGCTCCCACAACGGATCAGCGCAGAGCGGCGATGGCGTCAACCGATTCGCGGATCAGCGCCGGGCCCTTGTAGATGAAGCCGGAGTAGATCTGCACCAGGCTTGCGCCGGCGGCGATCTTCTCGGCCGCATGCTTGCCTTCGGTGATACCGCCCGCCGCGATGATCGGCAGCTTGCCACCCAGCTCGGAGGCCAGCACTTTCACAGTATGGGTGCTCTTCTCACGCACCGGCGCGCCGGACAGACCGCCCGCCTCGTCACCGTGTTCCATGCCTTCGACGCCCACGCGGCTGAGGGTGGTGTTGGTGGCGATCACCGCGTCCATCCCGGTTTCGATCAGCGCCTGGGCGACCTGCGCGGTTTCCTCGTCGGTCATGTCCGGCGCGATCTTGATCGCCAGCGGTACATGTTTGCCGTGGCGCAGGGCCAGTTCGGCGCGGCGCGTGGCCAGGTCCGCCAGCAACTGCTTGAGCGAATCGCCGAATTGCAGGCTGCGCAGGCCCGGGGTGTTCGGCGAACTGACGTTGACCGTGACGTAACTGGCGTGGGCGTAGACCTTGTCCAGGCAGATCAGGTAGTCATCCACCGCGCGCTCGACCGGGGTGTCGAAGTTCTTGCCGATGTTGATCCCCAGTACGCCCTTGTATTTCGCCGCTGCCACCCGCGCCAGCAGGTTATCCACACCGAGGTTGTTGAAACCCATGCGGTTGATGATCGCCTCGGCTTCCGGCAGGCGGAAAATCCGTGGTTTCGGATTGCCCGGCTGCGGACGCGGGGTCACAGTGCCGATTTCGACAAAACCGAAACCCAGCTGCGCGAAGCCGTCGATGGCCGCGCCGTTCTTGTCCAGACCGGCCGCGAGCCCCACAGGGTTGGGGAACTCCAGGCCCATGACATTCACCGGCAACGACGCCGGGGCCTTGCACAGCAGCCCGTTGAGGCCCAAACGCCCGCCCGCGCCGATCAGATCCAGCGACAGATCGTGGGAGGTTTCCGGGGAAAGTTTGAACAACAGCTGACGGGCCAGGGTGTACATGGGCGGCTTTGACTCGAGGCGGCGAAAAGAGGCGGCGATTATAGCCGGCCAACCGTGCACCGCGCGAGGCGCACGCGCAAATCCCTGTGCACTGGCCTATGCCTCACGCCGACGGCGCAATCAGCCCCCACCAACTATGCGTGCAGGCCAGACTGTGGCGTCATCCACCGATTTTGCCTCGGCGGCGCCCTTCAGCTGCAGGCCACCAATCCCGTCGGAATCGCACCCAGGGGCCGAGAAATGCACAGCAGCCAAGTGATCGACAGCAACGTCGGGGACGGCACTGACGCAGCGTGACGCCCGCAGACGGGCGTTCGAGGTCAAATCGCAGGCAAAGAAAAGCCCGGCCTGAGCC
The DNA here is from genome assembly GCF_030209175.1 of Pseudomonas sp. efr-133-TYG-5. Taxonomy (GTDB): domain Bacteria; phylum Pseudomonadota; class Gammaproteobacteria; order Pseudomonadales; family Pseudomonadaceae; genus Aquipseudomonas. The sequence continues at coordinate 1,424,706 of NZ_JARVSM010000001.1, forward strand.
GGGCTTTTCTCAAAGCGGCGAGCTAATTACTTAGCTTGGGCTTCAACCTGCGCTTCTACGCGACGGTTTACAGCGCGGCCAGCTTCAGTTTTGTTGTCAGCAACTGGGCGGGATTCGCCGTAGCCGATCGACTGAACGCGGGACGATTCAACACCGTACTGCTGGGTCAGAACCTGCTTAACGGCGTTTGCACGACGCTCGGACAGTTTCTGGTTGTAAGCGTCAGGACCGACGGAGTCAGTGTGACCTTCAACAGTGGTGTGAGTGGCTGGGTACTGCTTCATGAAGTCAGCCAGATTCTTGATGTCAGCGTAGCTGTTTGGCTTGACGACCGACTTGTCGAAGTCGAATTTCACGTCCAGCTCTACACGAACAACTTCAGCAACTGCTGGGCAGCCATCAGCGTCAACAGTTACGTTGGCTGGGGTGTCCGGGCACTTGTCAACGTTGTCGCAAACGCCATCGTTGTCGCTGTCGGAGCAGACTTCAGCCGGAGCTGGAACTGGAGCAGCAGCAGGCTTGTTGCCGCCACCGAAGTTCACACCCAGGCCAACAACTGGAGCGTAGTTCCAGCGACCGTTGTCCAGTTTGTAGTCAGCGTCTACACCAGCACGGGCGTAGAAGTTTTCAGCGAAGTAGTACTTAACGCCAGCGCCGGCGTTCAGGTAAGTCGACTGATCGCGACCGCTGTGGCCGTCAGCTTCAACGTTGGTCAGGCTACCGTGCTTAACACCACCAGCGATGTAAGGACGCAGAGCGTCGCCAGCATTGTTGAAGTGGTACTGAGCGATCAGACCGAAGTTGTCGCCGTGCAGCTTCTGGCTACCGGTACCGTCGTTCGAACGGGTGTGGTTGTTACGGTCGTAGGTGAAGTTCAACGCTACGTCGTCGGTCAAGAAGTAACCGATAGAGGCGCCTGGGTTGAAGCCGTCTTCGACGTGATCGATGCTGTCGTTGTACTGCTTCTTGTAGAACAGTTCGCCTTCAACTGCGCCTTGGCCTTGTGCCAGTGCGCCGAACGAAGTAGCGGCAATCAAAGAACCAATGGCCAAGCCCAAGGTGTTTTTCAGTTTCATCCGTTAAATCCCCATCTGGTGATTGTGAAGCAGTCCCGCAAACCGGGGGACAACTCGGCGGCAAGTCTATCAGAACTTGCCTACACGTAAGAGATATTTGCGCCGAACTAAGTTTCAGCAATGCCTGCAAATTTCTCACGCAATTTATCTAGAGCACGTTTGTAACGCATTTTTGTCGCACTCAAACCCATGTGCATGATGTCTGCGATCTCCTGAAACTCCAGCTCTGCGACAAATCGTAGCACCAGAATTTCCCGGTCGATCGGGTTCACATACACCAGCCAGCGATCGAGTCCGCCCTTTTCCTCCGGTTTCGGCGCCTTTTCTTCGGACGCCTCCTCGAGGGGGTCAAGACTCAAAGCGTCCATCAAGCGACGCTTTCGCCGTTCCTTCCGATACTGCGTGATGCATTCGTTGTAAGTGATGCTATAGAGCCATGTCTTGAACTTCGATTTCCCCTCGAAGTTCTTCAGGCCGTACAGCACCTTCAACATCACTTCCTGACAGACATCGTCCGCGTCGCGATCGTTCCCAAGATATCGTGCACAGACGTTAAATAATGTTCGCTGGTAACGCCGCATCAGTTCTTCGTACGCGCGCGTCACGTGAAACAGCTCGGTATGCGAGCGCGCGACCAACTCCTCATCAGAGAGCTCGCGGGGGTCGTAGCGCGTGGATAGCGTTTGGGCTTTATTCAAAACAAGTCGTGCCGACAGTCAGGTCAATGTCCACCGCAGCCAGCGTCAGCTGGCATTTTGCGGCGGCATACATTAGCAGGGTTTGCCGGGTTAGCGGCTACTCACATGCTGCTCCAGCAGGATCCGATTGGAGAGTGAGACTAGCTCACCCTCATCGGTCAGCAATGTGGTTTTAACCGTGCCGATCTCCTCGATCTGGCCTTCGACCTCGCCAACACGCACTTGTTGCCCAACCTGATACAACTCACGCACATAGATTCCCGCAAGAATCTGACCGGCAATTTCCCGGCTTCCCAACCCCATGGCCAGCGCAACCGCCAGACCAACGGTAATCAATACGATGACAATCACATGGTTCAGCAGGTCGGTCTTGACTTCGAGCTGACTGATCGCAACCGAGATGCTGATGATGATCACCAGCCCCTGGGCAATACGCCCCAACCCCGAAGCGTAGTCCAGACCTACGCCTTCTGCCGCCCCGCGTACCAGGCCGTTGGCCAGTTGCGCCAGCAGCACACCCACCAGCAACACCAGCGCGGCGCCGAAGACTTTCGGCAGATACAGCGCCAGCATGTCCAGCGTAGCTGAAACTCGCTCGAGTCCAAGGGATTCTGCTGCAGAAACCAGAAAAATCAGCAGAACGAACCAATAGACAATTTTGCCGATCAACGTCGAAATCGGTACTTGCAGGCCGGCGCGCGACAGCAGTTTGGTCAGCCCGGTGCCGCCCATCAGGCGATCGAGGCCGAGCTTGGCGAGCAACTTGGACAGCAAGGTGTCCAGCAGCTTGGCCACGACGAAACCCAGCAGCAGCACGACCAGTGCGCCGAACAGATTCGGAATGAAGTTGGCGACTTTGGTCCACAACGCAGTCATTGCAGTGACGAGGCTCTGAGTCCAGAGATCTAATTCCATGTTCAATCAGCCTTATCAGCAGTGCGAGCAGTAGGTTTACGAAGACGGGAAACCGGCGCGACATGGGCCGAGCCGTTGTTCAGGGCGATCATCAGCGCGGGCAGCCAGCGGCCCAGCAGGCTGAAAAGATCACCGGCGCCCACCTGGCGGTTGGCGGTTTTGAGTACGCGACCCAGGCAGGCATCGTCGTCGCGGCTGGACGGCGAAGCGTTGAGCATGTCGCGCAGAGACTGTTCAAACGGATCGTGCATACGCACCTCTCGTGATGTCTGTGAAAGACGCGGGCAAATCTGGTCGGGTCACATGCTGCATCGTCATACCCAGCGCAAACGGCGGAACAACCACCATTGTCCGAGCGCCACCGTGACCATCAACAGGCACGCCACCAGGAAGCCGTAGGGGCTCCCGGAAAGTGGAATGCCACCGACGTTGATCCCCAGCAGGCCGGTGAGAAAACTCATCGGCAGAAAGATCCCGGTAATGATCCCGAAGCGATACATGGTGCGATTCATACGCACGCTCAAACGCCGGTCTTCCGCCTCCAGCACAAGCCCCATGCGCTCTCGAGTCAATTCCAGCTCTTCGAGATAGCGGGTCAGGCTGTTGTTCAATTCATTCCAGTAGTCAGCGTCGTCATCGACGAACCACGGCAGTTTTATCCGCGTCAGCTGGCCGAAAATGTCCCGCTGCGGCGCAAGGAAACGCTTGAGTCCGGCCGCACGCCGGCGAATGTGCAAAATGGAGCCGTGCTCGGGGGTATACCGTTCGTCGGCATCCAGTTTTTCTTCCTCTTCATCGACCAGTTCCGACAGGCAGGTGACCAGGTCCTGCACCTTGTTGGTGAGAAACTGCGCCAGATACAGGATCAGTTCGGAAGCGGTTTTCGGCCCTTTGCCCTCTCCCAGCAACGCGAGCAACTCGTCGGTGGCGCGCAATGGTCGCAGGCGCAGGGAAATGACCCGTTGCGCAGAGGCGAAGATCCTCACCGAGACCATGTCTTCCGGCTCGGCGCCCGGATTGAGATTGACCCCGCGCAGAAACAGCAGCAGTTCGCTATCGGCCAGTGGCAGCAGGCGCGGCCGGGTGTTCTCTTCGAGCAACAGGTCGCAGGTGAACTCGTTAAGGCCACTGGACTTGCGCAACCAGGTCTGGGTCTGCGGATGACTGCGATCCCAGTGCAGCCACAGGCTTTCATGGGCCTGCAGCTGCAAGTCGTCGAGTTCAGTCCGGGCTATCGAACGCGCACCGCCTTTACCGTCCAGCACCAGGGCATGCACCAGCCCCCACTGCGCGTTTTCTTCCTCGAACATCCTCACCCCTGTGCGTACCGCGATTTATTCAGGCATCTGCAGCGGGCTCGGCGAAACGATCACGCCGTTGTTGTCCGCATAGATGTAGTGGCCCGGATGGAACGTCACGCCGGCGAAAGTCACCGCTACGTTGAGGTCGCCGATACCGCGTTTTTCGGTCTTCATCGGGTGGCTGGCAAGGGCCTGCACGCCGAGGTCGGTCTGGGCAATGACGTCGACGTCGCGGATGCAACCGTAGATCACCATGCCTTCCCAACCGTTTTTCGCCGCTTTCTCAGCGATCATGTCGCCCAGCAGCGCACGGCGCAGGGAACCGCCGCCATCGACCACCAGCACCTTGCCGTTGCCCTTGAGCTCGGCCTGTTCCTTGACCAGCGAGTTGTCTTCGAAGCATTTGACGGTCACGATTTCGCCGCCGAAGGAATCACGGCCGCCGAAATTGCTGAACATCGGTTCCAGCACCTGTACCAGCTCCGGATAGGCGTCGCACAGGTCAGGCGTGAGGTAATGGTTCATCGAAAAACTCCTGTAACAAGGAAGACGATCAAGGATGTCGCACTCTTGTGAAACGAGTCCCGGCGGTCGCTGTTTACCTTAGTTCATGCCATGGTCGCTGAGCGAACCTGAACAAACGCTGAAACGTAATAGCTAAATAGCCACCAAATATGACCGGAACAGCACAATGCGTCATATCTTAGCCGCAAGCCGCCTCGAACGAAACGCCCTTTTCCGCGCTCCGCGCTTACCCCGCCGCTGCCAGATCGCTCTTCTGGTCCAGTAACGGTGTGTGCTGATCCGCCAGCCAGCGTGCCACCAATGGCCAGACCTCTGCCTGCGCTGCCTTGCTCACCAGCATTTCGACGTGGCCGAAATTATCCTTGAAACCCTGTTCGCGTCCCAGATTGATGAACTGCTTGTGCTCGGAACCGATCTGCTCGAACAGTTTGCGACAGGCCCAGGCCGGATCCTGATGATCGCCGGCCGCCGTCACGGTCAGCACCGGCACCTGGACGTCGGCCAGCCCGGCCCACCAATCCTTGTCCTTGTCGCCGAAACGGCCGAACAGGCCATACCAGCGCATGCTTTCCAGGGCCAGACCGATCGGCTCGTCCTCCGGGCCGCGCTTGAGGCGCGAGCCGGACAACTGGGCGAAACGCTTGAGAATGAAGCGCCCGCTCCACTCCACCGGCGGAATCTTCAACGGCCAGTAGGTGCGGCTGACCTGGGTGCCGAAAAACGCCGCCGAGGCCACCGCCGGTTCGCCGAGGTATTCGCCGCCCAGCGCCGCCGCCAGGGTGATGCCACCCAGCGAATGGCCGATCCAGTGCGGCACCTGGCCACTTTGTTCGCGAACGAACGCGGCAATCGCCGGCAGATCGTAGCGTGCGTAGTCGGCGACGCGGTTGCGCCGGTAGTCCTCGTTGCGCTGCGACAGGCCGTGGCCGCGCATCTCCGGGATCCACACGTCGTAACCCAGGCGCGTCAGGTAAGCGCCTAGCCCCAGGCCCTTGGGCGAAAACCAGAAGCGTCGGTTGGAAAAGCTGCCGTGCAGCAGAATCACCGGCACGCCGCGCACCGCAGGTTCATCGGCCATGCCCAGGCGGGTGACCGCAATCTCCACGGACCAGTCCGGGCTGTTGCCCGGTTTCAAACGATAAACGTCTTCGCTCAGATCGCCGCGCCGTTCGGCGCTGATCAGGGCGACAGGAAATAGGTTGCTGCTGCTTTGCATAATGCTCTTGCACAAAAAAGGGCGGCATCTACAGGAGCCCGCCCTACTCAAATCTCAAACCCGCCTCCTGTGGGAGTGAGCCTGCTCGCGAAAGCGGAGTGTCAGCCAACATCACTGTTGAATGTTACTTTGCCTTCTTCGGAACGCCGCCCGGAGCAGGCTCGCTCCCACAAGGGGAACGGGCCGTTCACATATGTATCAAGCCTGGGCCTGGCCTTCGGCGAGGAAGAACCAGGTTTCCAGCACGGTATCCGGGTTCAGCGACACGCTTTCGATGCCCTGTTCCATCAGCCATTTGGCCAGGTCAGGGTGGTCCGAAGGGCCCTGACCGCAGATGCCGATGTACTTGCCGGCCTTGTTGCACGCGGCAATGGCGTTGGCCAGCAGTTTCTTCACCGCCGGATTACGCTCGTCGAACAGGTGCGCGATGATCCCCGAGTCGCGATCCAGGCCCAGGGTCAGCTGGGTCAGGTCGTTGGAACCGATGGAGAAACCGTCGAAGAATTCGAGGAATTCTTCGGCCAGGATCGCGTTGGACGGCAGTTCGCACATCATGATCACGCGCAGACCGTTGTCGCCACGGGCCAGGCCGTTCTCGGCAAGCAGGTCGACCACCTGGCTGGCTTCGCCGAGGGTACGCACGAACGGCACCATGATTTCGACGTTGGTCAGGCCCATCTCGTTGCGCACGCGTTTCAGCGCACGGCACTCGAGTTCGAAGCAGTCACGGAACGATTCGCTGATGTAACGCGAGGCGCCACGGAAACCGAGCATCGGGTTTTCTTCTTCCGGCTCGTACAGCTTGCCGCCGATCAGGTTGGCGTATTCGTTGGACTTGAAGTCCGACAGGCGCACGATGACTTTCTTCGGCGCGAAGGCGGCGGCCAGGGTGCTGATGCCCTCGACCAGCTTCTCGACGTAGAAACCGACCGGATCGTCGTAACCGGCGATGCGCTTGTCGACGCTTTCCTTGATGTCCTGCGGCAGGCCGTCGTAGTTCAACAGCGCTTTCGGGTGGACGCCGATCATGCGGTTGATGATGAACTCCAGACGGGCCAGGCCGACACCGGCGTTCGGCAACTGCGCGAAGTCGAAGGCGCGGTCCGGGTTGCCGACGTTCATCATGATCTTGAACGGGAGCTCCGGCATGGCGTCGACGGAGTTCTTCTTGATGTCGAAGCCCAGTTCGCCTTCGAAGATGTATCCGGTGTCGCCTTCGGCGCAGGACACGGTCACGCCCTGGCCATCTTTCAGCAGTTGGGTGGCGTTGCCGCAACCGACGACCGCAGGAATGCCCAGCTCACGGGCGATGATCGCCGCGTGGCAGGTACGGCCGCCACGGTTGGTGACGATGGCGCTGGCGCGCTTCATGACCGGTTCCCAGTCCGGGTCGGTCATGTCGGAAACCAGCACGTCGCCCGGCTGGACCTTGTCCATCTCGGACACGTCCTTGATGATCCGTACCTTGCCGGCGCCGATGCGCTGGCCAATGGCGCGACCTTCGACCAGCACGGTGCCGGTCTCTTTCAGCAGGTAACGTTCCATGACGTTGGCCTGGGTGCGGCTCTTCACGGTTTCCGGACGGGCCTGCACGATGTACAGCTTGCCGTCGTCACCGTCCTTCGCCCATTCGATGTCCATCGGGCAGCCGTAGTGCTTCTCGATGATCATCGCCTGCTTGGCCAGCTCGCTGACTTCGGCATCGGTCAGGCAGAAACGCGCGCGCTCGGCCTTGTCGACGTCGACGGTCTTCACCGAACGACCGGCCTTGGCTTCGTCGCCGTAGATCATCTTGATCGCTTTGCTGCCCAGGTTGCGGCGCAGGATCGCCGGACGACCGGCTTCCAGGGTGCCCTTGTGCACATAGAATTCGTCAGGGTTGACCGCGCCCTGGACAACGGTTTCGCCCAGGCCGTAGGCGCCGGTGATGAACACCACGTCACGGAAGCCGGATTCGGTATCGAGGGTGAACATCACGCCGGCGGTGCCGGTTTCCGAGCGCACCATGCGCTGCACGCCAGCGGACAGGGCGACCAGTTTGTGGTCGAAGCCCTGGTGCACGCGGTAGGAAATCGCCCGGTCGTTGAACAGCGAAGCGAACACCTCTTTGGCGGCGCGAATGACGTTTTCCACGCCACGGATGTTCAGGAAGGTTTCCTGCTGGCCGGCGAACGAAGCGTCCGGCAAGTCTTCGGCGGTGGCGGAGGAACGCACGGCCACGGCCACGTCAGGGTTACCGGCCGACAGCGCGGCGAACGCGGTGCGGATCTCGGTGTTCAGTTTTTCCGGGAATTCGGCTTCCATGATCCATTGCCGAATCTGTGCGCCGGTCTTGGCCAGCGCGTTGACGTCATCGACGTCGAGCGCGTCGAGGGCCTTGTGGATCTGATCATTCAGGCCGCTCAGTTCGAGGAAGTCGCGATAGGCCTGGGCGGTGGTGGCGAAGCCGCCAGGGACCGACACACCGGCGCCTGCCAGGTTGCTGATCATCTCGCCCAGGGATGCGTTCTTGCCCCCCACATGCTCAACATCGTGTTTGCCGAGCTTATCGAGGGAAACTACGTACTCTACCAAGGTGATCTCTCCACTAACTGTGTTGGAAAAGCTCAGAAACCGGCGGCTCGGGAGAGCATTGGCCGGTTGTATGGCCTGGACCTGGAAAATAAGTGAGAATGCGGGCCATTGGCGGCCGGCAAATCGCGCCTATCATATCCAAGATTGATGACTAGCTTAAGGCCCAAGGTGCAAATGAAACGATCTGCTTTCTTTATCTCCGATGGCACCGGCATCACCGCCGAAACCCTGGGTCAAAGCCTCCTGGCGCAGTTCGAAAACATTACCTTCAGCAAATTCACGCGACCGTACATCGACAGCGTGGAAAAAGCCCGGGCCATGGTACAGCAAATCAATAAGGCCGCCGAAACCGACGGCTTCCGGCCGATCATCTTCGACACCATCGTCAATCAGGACATTCGTGAGATTCTCGCGACGTCCAATGGTTTCATGATCGACATTTTCTCGACCTTCCTCGCCCCGCTCGAGCAGGAACTGACCGAGCATTCGTCCTACACCGTGGGCAAATCCCACTCGATCGGCCACAACTCCAATTACATGGAGCGCATCGAGGCGGTGAACTTCGCGCTCGACAACGACGACGGCGCGCGCACCCACTATTACGACAAGGCGGACCTGATACTAGTGGGCGTGTCGCGTTGTGGTAAGACGCCGACGTGTCTGTACATGGCGATGCAGTTCGGCATCCGCGCGGCCAACTATCCGCTCACCGAAGACGACATGGAGCGCCTGACCCTGCCGGCCGCCCTGCGCGCGCACCAGCACAAGCTGTTCGGCCTGACCATCGACCCCGACCGCCTCACCGCGATTCGCAACGAGCGCAAGCCCAACAGCCGCTACTCGAGCTACGCCCAGTGCGAATTCGAAGTGCGCGAGGTGGAAAACCTGTTCCGCCGCGAGAACATCCCGCACATCAACTCCACGCATTTTTCCGTGGAAGAGATTTCCGCGAAGATCCTCGTGGAAAAAGGCGTGGAGCGGCGCTTCAAATAGATTTGTAGCGTCCTTGCAGCCGCCATCGCTGGCAAGCCAGCTCCCACAGGGCTTGTGGTGTACGCAGATTTTGCATTCAAAACAAAACCCTGTGGGAGCGTGGCTTGCCCGCGCTTTGGCACTTTCGCAGGCAAGCCCGCTCCCACAGCGTTTCAGAGTGTTCACGCAGGCTGTGCTGGGCTCAAAACCTTGTGGGCGTGGGCTTGCCCGCGAAGGCGATGGCACATCCAGCATTGATGTGGCCTGACACACCGCGGGCGCGAGCAGGCTCACGCCCGCAATTGGTCTTCAATGCTCGCGTGGTCAGATCACAAACAGGTCGACGAAACGATTCACGGGGGTCGCTTCAAGCTGCGCCTGATCCTCGCACAACGCGAAGATCTCGCCGCTGCGCTGCCCGGTGAATCGTGTCAGCAGATTCGCCTTGAACTTGTCCTCCAGCAATGGAATGCCTTCGACTCGGCGCCGACGATGGCCGATCGGGTACTCCACCACCACGTTTTCCGTGCTTGAACCGTCCTTGAAGAACACCTGCACCGCGTTGGCGATCGAGCGTTTGTCCGGCTCCAGGTATTCGCGGGTGAATCGCGGTTCTTCGACGATGAGCATTTTCTCGCGCAGCACATCGATGATCGGGTGGGCCTTGTGGAAATCGTCCTCGTAATGCTCGGCCACCAGATTGCCGAAGGCTAGCGGCACCGCCGTCATGTACTGGATGCAGTGATCGCGGTCGGCGGCATTGGCCAGCGGCCCGACCTTGGAAATGATGCGGATCGCCGATTCGTGGGTGGTGATGACGATCCGGTCGATTTCGTGCAGGCGATTGCGCACCTGCGGGTGCAAGGTCACGGCCGCTTCACAGGCCGTTTGCGCATGGAATTCGGCGGGGAAGCTGATCTTGAAGAGCACGTTTTCCATGACGTAACTGCCGAACGGCCGCGAGAAGATGAAGGCGCGTTTGTCTTCGGGCTTGAGCGCCAGATCGTTGTTGGTGTGGCTGAACAGAACGTCGTAAAAGCCCCATTGTTTGGCACTCAAGACGCCGGGGATGCCCATCTCGCCGCGCATCGCGATGTCGGCCAGCCGCACGCCACGACTGGACGCATCCCCCGCCGCCCAGGATTTGCGCGAGCCGGCATTCGGTGCGTGGCGATAGGTGCGCAGCGCTTGCCCGTCAGCGAACGCATGGGACAACGCCGACAGCAGCTGCTCGCGATTGGCGCCCATGAGCTTGGCGGTGACGGCGGTCGAGGCGACTTTGACCAGGACCACATGGTCGAGTCCTACGCGATTGAAGGAGTTTTCCAGGGCAAACACGCCCTGTATCTCATGGGCCATGATCATCGCTTCCAGCACGTCACGAACGGTCAGCGGCGCTTCGCCGTTCGCCAGACGTTTTTGCGAGAGGTGATCGGCCACCGCGAGAATCGCGCCGAGATTGTCCGAGGGATGCCCCCATTCGGCGGCGAGCCAGGTGTCGTTGTAGTCGAGCCAGCGCACGATGCAACCGATGTCCCACGCGGCTTTTACCGGATCGAGACGATAGGAGGTGCCAGGGACTCGGGCGCCGAATGGGACGACGGTGCCTTCGACGATTGGGCCGAGATGCTTGGTGCATTCGGGGAAACGCAAGGCCAGCAGGCCGCAACCCAGGGTGTCCATCAGGCAGTTGCGGGCAGTGTCGAGGGCTTCGGCGGATTCGATTTTGTAGGTGAGGACGTAATCGGCGATGTCCTGCAGGACAGCGTCGTAGTCGGGGCGGTTGTTCAAGTCGACGTTGGCGCTCATGTTCGATTCACTCTTCAAAGTGGTTCGTTGATGGGACCTCGGTTCAGGGCTGATTTTGTTCTTATTGAAATGCAGACAACTGTGGGAGCGAGCCTGCTCGCGATTGCGGTTTATCAGCCGACCTCAATCCTGAATGTCAGTCCGTCATCGCGAGCAGGCTCGCTCCCACGTGCGCTCGGTGTCGGGATCAGAAAGAGTCGCCCGGCACGCGGACGAACCCTTCCATCAACACCCGCGCACTGCGGCTCATGATGGCTTTCTTCACCACCCACTCACCGTTTTCCAGGCTCGCCTCGGCACCGACGCGCAGGGTCCCGGAGGGATGGCCGAAGCGCACGGCATTGCGCTCGACACCGCCCGCCGCCAGATTCACCAGCGTTCCGGAAATCGCCGCCGCCGTGCCGATTGCCACGGCTGCCGTGCCCATCATCGCGTGGTGCAGTTTGCCCATCGACAGCGCACGCACCAGCAAGTCCACATCGCCGGCGGCAATCGCCTTGCCGCTGGACGCCACGTAATCGGCGGGCCGGGCCACGAACGCGACTTTCGGCGTGTGTTGGCGTTTGGCCGCTTCCTCCAGATGACTGATCAGGCCCATGCGCAACGCGCCGTAGGCACGGATGGTTTCGAACATCTGCAAGGCTTGCGGGTCGCTGTTGATCGCGCCTTGCAGCTCGGTGCCGGTGTAGCCGATGTCGGCGGCGTTGACGAAAATCGTCGGAATCCCGGCATTGATCATCGTCGCCTTGAACGTGCCGACGCCCGGCACTTCCAGCTCATCGATCAGATTGCCGGTAGGGAACATCGAACCGCCGCCGCCCTCTTCTTCCGCGGCCGGATCCATGAACTCGACTTGCACTTCGGCCGCCGGAAAGGTCACGCCATCGAGTTCGAAGTCGCCGGTTTCCTGCACTGCGCCGTTGGTGATCGGCACGTGGGCAATAATCGTTTTACCGATGTTGGCCTGCCACACGCGCACCACCGCGACACCGTTGTGCGGAATGCGGCTGGCGTCGACCAGGCCATTGCTGATGGCAAACGAGCCGACCGCCGCCGAGAGGTTGCCGCAGTTGCCGCTCCAGTCGACGAACGGCTTGTCGATGGACACCTGACCGAACAGGTAATCGACGTCGTGATCGGCCTTGATGCTTTTCGACAGGATCACGGTTTTGCTGGTGCTGGAAGTCGCGCCGCCCATGCCGTCGATCTGTTTGTCGTATGGGTCGGGGCTGCCGATCACCCGCAGCAGCAAGGCATCGCGGGCCGGGCCCGGTACCTGGGCCGTTTCGGGCAGATCCTGCAAGCTGAAAAACACGCCTTTGCTGGTGCCGCCACGCATGTAGGTGGCGGGGATTCTGATTTGTGGTGCGTGAGCCATGGTGCTCCTTAATCAGCCAATGCGGGTCGAACGACCCGCATTGGCAAAGGGTGATTTAAACGGCGACCGCCGACTCTTCGAGGAAGTCCTGGGCGAAGCGCTGCAACACACCGCCGGCCTCGTAGATCGACACCTCTTCAGCGGTGTCCAGACGGCAGGTCACCGGCACTTCAACACGCTCGCCATTCTTGCGGTGGATCACCAGGGTCAGGTCGGCGCGCGGCGTACGCGCACCGATCACGTCGTAGGTTTCGCTGCCGTCGATGGCCAGTGTGTGACGGTCGGTGCCCGGCTTGAACTCCAGCGGCAACACGCCCATGCCCACCAGGTTGGTGCGGTGAATGCGCTCGAAACCTTCGGCGACAATCGCTTCGACACCTGCCAGACGCACGCCCTTGGCCGCCCAGTCGCGGGACGAACCCTGACCGTAGTCGGCACCGGCGATGATGATCAGCGGCTGCTTGCGCTCCATGTAGGTTTCGATGGCTTCCCACATGCGCATCACTTTGCCTTCCGGCTCGACGCGGGCCAGCGAACCCTGCTTGACCTTGCCGTTTTCCTGAACCATTTCGTTGAACAGTTTCGGGTTGGCGAACGTCGCGCGTTGCGCAGTCAGGTGGTCGCCACGGTGCGTGGCGTAGGAGTTGAAGTCCTCCTCCGGCAGGCCCATTTTCGCCAGGTACTCACCGGCGGCACTGTCGAGCATGATCGCGTTGGACGGCGACAGGTGATCGGTGGTGATGTTGTCCGGCAGCACGGCCAGCGGGCGCATGCCTTTCAGCGGCCGGGCGCCGGCCAGCGCACCTTCCCAGTACGGCGGACGGCGGATGTAGGTGCTCATTTCGCGCCAGTCGTACAGCGGCGCGACCTTCGGCCCGGTGTCTTCGTGGATGGCGAACATCGGGATGTAGACCTGACGGAACTGCTCCGGCTTGACCGAGGACTTCACCACGGCATCGATTTCTTCGTCGCTCGGCCAGATGTCCTTGAGGCGGATTTCCTGGCCGTCGACCACGCCCAGCACATCCTTCTCGATGTCGAAACGGATGGTACCGGCGATGGCGTAGGCGACGACCAGCGGCGGCGAGGCGAGAAACGCCTGTTTGGCGTACGGGTGAATCCGGCCGTCGAAGTTGCGGTTGCCGGACAGCACGGCAGTCGCATACAGATCGCGGTCGATGATCTCTTGCTGGATCAGCGGATCGAGTGCGCCGGACATGCCGTTGCAGGTGGTGCAGGCAAACGCGACGACGCCGAAACCGAGTTGCTCCAGCTCCGGGGTCAGCCCCGCTTCATCGAGGTACAGCGCCACGGTTTTCGAACCGGGCGCCAGCGAGGACTTGACCCACGGCTTGCGCGTCAGTCCGAGCCTGTTGGCATTGCGCGCCAGCAGGCCGGCGGCGATCACGTTGCGCGGGTTGCTGGTGTTGGTGCAGCTGGTGATGGCGGCGATGATCACGGCGCCGTCGGGCATTTGCCCCGGCACGTCATCCCACTGCCCGGAGATGCCTTTGGCCGCCAGGTCCGACACCGCCACGCGGGCGTGCGGGTTGCTCGGGCCGGCCATGTTGCGCACCACCGACGACAGGTCGAAGGTCAGCCCGCGCTCGTATTGCGCGCCTTTCAGGCTGTCGGCCCAGAGGCCGTTGAGCTTGGCGTACTGCTCGACAAGCTGCACTTGCTGGTCTTCGCGACCGGTGAGTTTCAGGTAGTCGATGGTCTGCTGGTCGATGTAGAACATCGCAGCCGTAGCGCCGTATTCCGGGGCCATGTTGGAGATGGTTGCGCGGTCGCCGAGGGTCAGCGCCGACGCGCCCTCGCCGAAGAACTCCAGCCAGGCGCCGACGACTTTCTGTTTGCGCAGGTATTCGGTCAGTGCCAGCACCATGTCGGTGGCGGTGATGCCCGGTTGCAGCTTGCCGGTCAGCTCGACGCCGACGCTTTCCGGCAGGCGCATCCACGAGGCGCGGCCGAGCATCACGCTCTCGGCTTCGAGGCCACCGACGCCGATGGCGATCACGCCGAGCGCATCGACGTGCGGGGTGTGGCTGTCGGTGCCGACGCAGGTATCGGGGAATGCCACGCCGTCGCGCACCTGGATCACCGGGGACATTTTCTCCAGGTTGATCTGGTGCATGATGCCGTTGCCCGGCGGAATCACGTCGACGTTCTTGAAGGCCTTCTTGGTCCAATTGATGAAGTGGAAACGGTCTTCGTTGCGCCGATCTTCGATGGCGCGGTTCTTCTCGAACGCCTGCTTGTCAAAACCGCCCGCCTCGACCGCCAGCGAGTGGTCGACGATCAGTTGCGTCGGCACCACCGGGTTGACCTGCGCCGGGTCGCCGCCCTGCTGGGCAATCGCATCGCGCAGGCCGGCGAGGTCGACCAGCGCGGTCTGGCCGAGGATGTCGTGGCAGACCACGCGCGCCGGGAACCACGGGAAGTCGAGATCGCGTTTGCGCTCGATCAGTTGTTTCAGCGAATCGGTCAGCGTGGCCGGGTCGCAGCGACGCACGAGGTTTTCCGCCAGCACGCGGGAGGTGTACGGCAGAGTGTCGTAGCTGCCGGGCTGGATCGCCTCGACCGCCGCACGGACGTCGAAATAATCCAGGGAGCTGCCGGGCAGGTTCTTGCGGAATTCTGTGTTCATCGGGTCAGGACTCGGGGCACGGTAGTTTCAAAGGGCGGCTGACACAAGCCTGAGTTACACACCGTCAACTGTGGGAGCGAGCCTGCTCGCGAAAGCGGTAGATCAGTCGACATCCATGGAGAATGTCAGTCCGTCTTCGCGAGCAGGCTCGGTCCCACAGGGTTTGGCGGTGTTCTCTGGTTCCGGTCAGCTCACCATTCAGCGACGTTCGATTGGCACGAACTTGCGCTGTTCGACGCCGATGTACTCGGCGCTTGGACGGATGATGCGGTTGTTGGCGCGCTGCTCGAACACGTGCGCGGCCCAGCCGGTCAGGCGCGAGCAGACGAAGATCGGCGTGAACAGCTTGGTCGGGATGCCCATGAAGTGGTATGCCGAGGCATGGTAGAAGTCCGCGTTCGGAAACAACTTCTTCTGCTCCCACATGGTCTTGTCGATGGCTTCGGAAACCGCGAACAACACCTTGTCACCGACTTCGTCGGCGAGCTGTTTCGACCAGCCCTTGATCACCTCGTTGCGCGGATCGCTGTCCTTGTAGATCGCATGGCCAAAGCCCATGATCTTGTCCTTGCGCTCGAGCATGCCGAGGGTGCCCTTGATCGCCTCTTCCGGCGAGCTGAAGCGTTCGATCATTTCCATCGCCGCTTCGTTGGCGCCGCCGTGCAGCGGGCCACGCAGCGAACCGATGGCGGCGGTGATGCATGAGTAGAGGTCGGACAGGGTCGAGGCGCAAACCCGCGCGGTGAAGGTCGAGGCGTTGAATTCGTGCTCGGCGTAGAGGATCAGCGACACGTTCATCACTTTGACGTGCAGCTCGCTCGGCTTCTTGTCATGCAGCAGGTGCAGGAAATGCCCGCCGATGGACGGCTCGTCACTGACGCAGTCGATGCGTTTGCCGTCGTGGCTGAAGCGGTACCAGTAGCACATGATTGCCGGGAACGCGGCGAGTAAGCGATCGGTCTTGTCGCGCTGTTCGGAGAAATCCTTCTCCGGCTCGAGGTTGCCGAGGAACGAGCAACCGGTGCGCATCACGTCCATCGGGTGGGCGTCGGCGGGAATGCGCTCCAGCACTTCTTTCAGTGCAGCAGGCAGGTCGCGCAGCTTGCTCAGTTTGTTTTGGTAGGCGTCGAGTTGCGCCTGGGTCGGCAGTTCGCCGTAGAGCAACAGGTACGCCACCTCTTCGAATTGCGCATCCGCTGCCAGTTCGCGCACGTCATAGCCGCGATAGGTCAGGCCGGCACCGGCCTGGCCCACGGTGGACAATGCGGTCTGCCCGGCAACCTGGCCCCGGAGCCCGGCGCCACTGAGTACTTTTGCTTCGGCCATTGTGTTCTCCAATCTTTTTGAATTTGTATGGGGAAACGTGTGGGAGCGAGCCTGCTCGCGAAGGTAGCTGGAACACCTCGGCGCATCAGGGACACCGCGTTATGGTTAACGCCCATCGCGAGCAGGCTCGCTCCCACAGGGATTGATTCAGCCTTTCTTTTGCGCAAACAACG
The DNA here is from genome assembly GCF_030209175.1 of Pseudomonas sp. efr-133-TYG-5. Lineage (GTDB taxonomy): Bacteria > Pseudomonadota > Gammaproteobacteria > Pseudomonadales > Pseudomonadaceae > Aquipseudomonas. Next base: position 1,441,319 of record NZ_JARVSM010000001.1, read on the forward strand.
CATCGAGCTTCTGCTCGAAGGTGTGGTAGTCAATGCGATCGTAAAGCTCCATGCGGGTCTGCATGGTGTCGATGACATTCTGCTGGGTGCCGTCGCGGCGGATCGCGGTGTAGACGTTTTCCGCCGCCTTGTTCATCGCACGGAACGCCGACAGCGGGTACAGCACCAGCGACACGTCGGCGCCCGCCAGTTGCTCGGTGGTGTACAGCGGCGTCGAGCCGAACTCGGTGATGTTGGCCAGGATCGGCGCTTTCACGCGGCTGGCGAACAGTTTGTACATCTCCAGTTCGGTGATGGCTTCCGGGAAGATCATGTCGGCGCCCGCCTCGATGCACGCGGCGGCGCGATCCAGTGCCGATTCCAGACCTTCTACCGCCAGCGCGTCGGTGCGCGCCATGATCACGAAGCTGTCGTCGGTGCGCGCATCGACCGCCGCCTTGATGCGGTCGACCATTTCCTGCTGGCTGACGATTTCTTTGTTCGGCCGGTGGCCGCAACGCTTGGCGCCGACCTGGTCTTCGATGTGAATCGCGGCGGCGCCGAACTTGATCATCGACTTGACGGTGCGCGCGACGTTAAACGCCGACGAACCGAAACCGGTGTCCACGTCCACCAGCAGCGGCAGGTCGCAGACGTCGGTGATGCGCCGTACGTCGGTCAGTACGTCATCCAGGCCGGTGATGCCCAGGTCCGGCACGCCCAGCGAGCCTGCGGCCACGCCGCCGCCCGACAGGTAGATCGCCTTGAACCCGGCGCGCTTGGCCAGCAGCGCATGGTTGGCGTTGATCGCGCCAACCACTTGCAATGGGTGCTCGCTGGCGACCGCATCGCGGAAACGCTGGCCTGCAGTGCTCTTGTTGGAACTCATGACTCACCTCGTTCAGTGGCTGTCTGGTTGGCGCCGTCCTGATAATGACGGGCAATGTTGCGTTTCGAGGCGCCGATGTGGCGGCGCATCAACAATTCGGCCAGTTCGCCGTCACGGTCGGCGATGGCATCGAGAATCCGGTGATGTTCGGCGAACGCCTGGCGCGGACGGTTGGGCGTGGTGGAGAACTGGATGCGGTACATGCGCACCAGTTGATAAAGCTCGCCGCAGAGCATCTGGGTCAGGGTGCGATTGCCGCTGCCCTGGATGATCCGGTAGTGGAAGTCGAAATCGCCTTCCTGCTGGTAGTAGCCGACACCCGCCTGGAATGCCGCGTCGCGCTCGTGGGTTTCCAGCACCCGGCGCAGTTCGTCGATGTCTTCGACGCTCATGCGTTCGGCCGCCAGTCGGCACGCCATGCCTTCAAGGGATTCACGGATTTCGTAGAGCTCCAGCAACTCGGCGTGGCTCAGCGACACCACCCGCGCGCCGACATGCGGCACGCGCACCAGCAGGCGTTGCCCCTCCAGACGATGAATGGCCTCGCGCAGTGGCCCGCGGCTGATGCCGTAGGTGCGGGCCAGTTCCGGCTCGGAGATCTTGCTGCCCGGGGCAATCTCGCCTTTGACGATGGCCGCCTGGATGCGCCGGAAGACGTTTTCCGAGAGGGTTTCCGAATCGTCGCCGCTGATGACCGGGGGATCGAGTTGATCCAGCATATTGTCGACACCTTGAAATCCAATGCGGTAAAAACTAGCCAATTAGCCCGCATCAGTCAAAGGATAAATAGACATTGTCGACAATCGTCTAATAACCCAAAGCAATCTTCCGCTGATCAGTTAATCCCTGTGGGAGCGAGCCTGTTCGCGAAAGCGCAGTGTCAGCCAACGTCTGCCTGGATGACGCACCGCCTTCGCGAGCAGGCTCGCTCGCACAGCAATACCCAAGGGGTATAGACCGGTGCGAGCGCTGGCGCCATAAAACCACCGTGCTAGAATGCCGCCCGCATTTGCTGGCCATTTGTACGGCTTGTCATAAAAAGCTGATAGGCACACGAAGGAGCTTGCGCAAGTCTTGCCAGGAACCTGAACCGAAAACGGAACGCTGCGCACCAGGATTTATGAGACTCAAGCCCTTCCCCACATTTTTCGCCCTGTTTTGCCTGCCCGGTCTCGCCGCGGCGGGGGAAAAGACCGTGTACGGTCTCAACGAATATGCCTCGCTCGACGGCATCAATCTGGAAGTCGCGGCCAAACTCGACACCGGCGCAAAAACCGCCTCGCTGAGTGCCCGCGACATCAAACGCTTCAAACGCAATGGCGAGTCCTGGGTACGTTTCTACCTGGCCATCGACGCGGCGCATTCGCACCCGATCGAACGGCCGCTGGCGCGGGTCAGCAAGATCAAGCGCCGCGCTGGCGACTACGACCCGGAAGAAGGCAAGAAGTACACCGCCCGTCCGGTAATCGAGCTGGATATCTGCATGGGTTCGGCCCTGCGCAGCATCGAAGTGAACCTGACCGACCGTAGTGCGTTCCAATATCCGCTTTTGATCGGCTCCGAAGCGCTGAAACGCTTCGATGCGCTGGTCGATCCCAGTCTTAAATACGCTGCCGGCAAACCCGCCTGCACCATCGCCGCTCATACCGCCGAGTAATTTCAATGCGTTCTCTAACCTTCCACCTGAAAATCCTGATCACCATTCTGGTGCTTCTGGGCGTTTCGGTTACGGCCTATCAGATTTTCGTGCTCGGCATCCCGGTAACGGAAGACGCCACCGACGACTTGTGGAACATCGACGCCAAGGTCGAGTTCGTCGCCAGCACCAAGGATCCGGTGAAGATCCAGATGTTCGTGCCGCCCCTGAGCCGCGACTACGTCAGTCTCAACGAAAGCTTCATCTCCAATAACTACGGCGTGGCGGTCAACCGCGTCGACGGCAACCGCAAGGTCACCTGGTCGGCGCGCCGCGCCAAGGGCAACCAGACCCTGTATTACCGCCTGGTGCTGACCAAGCGCTATACCGCAGAAAAATCCAAGGTCAAAGGCCCGACCTTCCGCGACAGCATGGCCATCGAAGGCCCGGAGAAAATCGCCGCCGAAGCCCTGCTCGCGCCGATCCGCCAACACTCGGCCGACGTCGAAACCTTCATCGGCGAAGCGATCAAGCGGGTCAACAACGTCAACGACGACAACGTCAAACTGCTGCTGGCCGGCGATCCCTCGACCCCGCACAAGGCGAAAATCGTCGAGCTGCTGCTGTCGATCGCCCACGTGCCGGTGGAAAAAGTCCACACCATCCGCCTCGTCGCCGACCAGCCGCAGACCCCGGAACTGTGGCTGCGCAGCTTCAACGGCACCGACTGGCTGTACTTCAACCCGGAAACCGGCGAACAGGGCCTGCCGACCGACCGCCTGCTGTGGTGGAGCGGTGACGAGAACCTGATCACGGTCGACGGCGGCAAGAAAGCCAACGTGACGTTCAGCCTCAACAACAGCGAGATGAACGCGATCCGCCTGGCCAAGCTGACCGACGAAAACACCGACGCCAACTTCCTCGAATACTCGCTGTACGGCCTGCCGCTGCAGACCCAGCAGACCTTCATGATCATGGTGATGATCCCGATTGGCGTGCTGGTGATCCTGATTCTGCGCAACCTGATCGGCCTGCAGACCCTCGGCACGTTTACGCCGGTGCTGATTGCCCTGGCATTCCGCGAGACGCAACTGGGCTTCGGCATCCTGCTGTTTACCGTGATTACCGCACTGGGCCTGTCGTTGCGCTCGTACCTGGAACACCTGAAGCTGCAAATGCTGCCGCGCCTGTCGGTGGTGCTGACCTTCGTCGTGGTGCTGATCGCCGCCATCAGCCTGTTCAGCCATAAGCTTGGCCTCGAACGCGGCCTGTCGGTGGCGCTGTTCCCGATGGTGATCCTGACCATGACCATCGAACGCCTGTCGATCACCTGGGAAGAACGCGGTGCCAGCCATGCGCTGAAAGTGGCGATCGGCACGCTGTTCGCGGCCTCCCTGGCGCACCTGATCATGACCGTGCCGGAGCTGGTGTACTTCGTCTTCACCTTCCCGGCGATCCTGCTGATCCTGGTCGGTTTCATGCTGGCGATGGGTCGCTATCGCGGTTATCGCTTGACCGAGCTGATGCGTTTCAAGGCTTTCCTGAAGAAGGCTGACGCCTGATGTTCGGTTTCTGGAAGACCTGGAAGGCCCTCGAGGCCCGCGGCATCATGGGCATCAACCGGCGTAACGCCGACTACGTGCTCAAGTACAACAAGCGCAGCCTGTACCCGATCGTCGACGACAAGATCATCACCAAGGAGCGCGCCATCGAGGCCGGCATTCATGTGCCGGAACTGTATGGCGTGATTTCCACGGAGAAGGAAATCGACAAGCTCGGCGAGATCATCGGCGGGCGCAGCGACTTTGTGATCAAACCGGCCCAGGGTGCCGGCGGCGACGGCATCATTGTCGTCGCCGACCGCTTCGAGGGCCGCTATCGCACGGTCTCAGGCAAAATCATTGCCCACGAAGAGCTGGAGCATCACATTTCCAGCATCCTCACCGGCCTTTATTCGCTGGGCGGCCACCGCGATCGGGCGCTGATCGAGTACCGGGTCACGCCCGACCAGATCTTCAAGAGCATCAGCTACGAAGGCGTGCCGGACATCCGCATCATCGTGCTGATGGGTTACCCGGTGATGGCCATGCTGCGTTTGCCGACCCGCCAGTCCGGGGGCAAGGCCAACCTGCACCAGGGCGCCATCGGTGTCGGCGTCGACCTGGCCACCGGCCTGACCCTGCGCGGCACCTGGCTGAACAACATCATCACCAAGCACCCCGACACCACCAACGCCGTGGATGGCGTGCAACTGCCCTACTGGGACGGTTTCATGAAGCTCGCCGCCGGTTGTTATGAACTGTGCGGCCTGGGCTACATCGGGGTCGACATGGTGCTGGACCAGGAGAAAGGGCCGTTGATCCTCGAGCTCAATGCGCGGCCGGGGCTGAATATCCAGATCGCCAACGACTGCGGGCTGACCTTGCGCACCCACGCGGTCGAAGCGCATCTGGAAGAGCTCAAAGCGCGTGGGGTGACCGAGTCGGTGGAGGAACGGGTGGCGTTTACTCAGGAAATGTTCGGGCATATTCCGGCGGTCGAGGGCTGATAGTCGATCGTTGATCGTTCCCACGCAGACGGTTCGACGCCTCGACGTGGGAACGATCAAGCGCGATACCTGCCGCCAACCTGCCAATCACCGACATCCCTCTAGGAGCAACTCCCGCAGAGGACTACAATCGCCACCCCGCCTCGATGGCCGATCTGCCCCGCCCATGTTGACCTGTTCCGTACACCCGCTGCCCTACCGCGCCAACCCCGCCGACTATTTCGCGGCCGTCCGCCATGCGCCCGGCGCCGTGCTGCTCGACAGTGGCCGGCCGAGTGCCGACCGGGGCCGTTATGACCTGCTCAGCGCCTGGCCGCTGGAACAACTGGCGGTCTTGCCGGACGAGCGCGGCGACGATTTCCTGCAACGTCTGCGAGACAATCTGACCCGCCTGGGCGATGCACAATTGCCCGACGCCTGCCCATTGCCCTTCGCCGGCGGCCTGATCGGTTACCTGAGCTACGACTTCGGCCGTCATCTGGAAAACCTGCCGAGCCAGGCCCGGGACGATCTGCAATTGCCCGATGCGCGCTTTGGCCTGTACGACTGGGCCTTGATCAGCGATCACCAATCAGCCACCAGCCAGCTGGTCTTTCACCCGTCGGTCAGCGCCTGCGAGAAACAGCGGCTGATCGACGTGTTCAGCCAACCGCGCAGCACCGAACCGACCCCGTTCAAGCTGAACACGCCGATGGCGGCTGATCTTTCGGCCGAGCAATACCGTCAGGCGTTCGAGCGCATTCAGCATTACATCCAGGCTGGCGACTGCTATCAGGTCAACTTCGCCCAACGTTTCCGCGCGCCGTGCCAGGGCGATCCATGGCTGGCCTATGGCGCGCTGCGCGAAGCCTGCCCGACGCCGTTTTCCGCGTTCCAGAGCCTGCCGGACGGCGGCGCGGTGCTGAGTCTGTCGCCGGAACGCTTCGTCAAAGTCAGCCAGCGCCAGGTGGAAACCCGCCCGATCAAGGGCACTCGCCCCCGTGGCATGACCCCGGCTGAAGATGCAGCGAACGCCGCCGAACTGCTGGCCAGCCCCAAGGATCGCGCGGAAAACCTGATGATCGTCGACCTGCTGCGCAACGATCTTGGCCGTACCTGCCGCATCGGTTCGGTACGGGTGCCGGAGCTGTTCAGTCTGGAAAGCTATCCCAACGTGCATCACCTGGTCAGCAGCGTCACCGGCGAGCTGGCGCAGGATCGCGATGCCCTGGACCTGATTGCCGGCAGCTTCCCCGGCGGCTCGATCACCGGCGCACCGAAAATCCGCGCGATGCAGATCATCGACGAGTTGGAGCCAACGCGTCGTGGCTTGTATTGCGGTTCGATGCTGTACCTGGATGTGCGCGGCGAGATGGACAGCTCGATCGCCATCCGCAGTCTGCTGGTCAAGGATGGGCAGGTGTGCTGCTGGGGCGGTGGCGGAATTGTGGCCGATTCGGATTGGCAAGCGGAATATCAGGAGTCGATCACCAAGGTCAGAGTCCTGCTCGAAACCCTGCAAAACCTTTAACCAGACTGCGTGCTGATCGTTCCCACGCTTCGCGTGGGCAGGCCTCAATGGACGCTACGCGTCCGCTCTGGGGACGCAGCGCGTCCCGGGCTGCATGCCCACGCAGAGCGTGGGAACGATCAGCAGGTGGCTACAGGCTCAAATCACGATTGGAGGCTTTGAGGAATTCCTGCTTCAACTCGGCAAAGGTGTGCACCGCCGGGAATTGCGGGAATTCACGGATCACGTTGTCCGGGGCATGGAACAGAATCCCCGCATCCGCCTCGCCGAGCATGCTGGTGTCGTTGTACGAATCGCCCGCGGCAATCACCCGGTAATACAGGCTCTTGAAGGCCAATACCGACTGCCGCTTCGGGTCTTTCTGGCGCAGCTGATAGCTCGTCACCCGCCCGCTGTCGTCGGTCAGCAGACGATGGCAGAGCAAGGTCGGAAAACCCAACTGACGCATCAGCGGCTGGGAGAATTCGTAGAACGTGTCCGAGAGGATCACCACCTGGAAGCGCTCGCGCAGCCAGTTGACGAATTCCACGGCGCCGTCGAGCGGCTCGAGGGTGGCGATCACGGCCTGGATGTCGGAGAGCTTGAGGCCGTGTTCGTCGAGGATACGCAGGCGCTGCTGCATCAGTACGTCGTAATCGGGAATGTCCCGGGTGGTGGCCTTGAGCGATTCGATTCCGGTTTTTTCGGCGAAGGCGATCCAGATTTCCGGCACCAGCACCCCTTCAAGATCAAGACAGGCGATTTCCACAGGACACTCCCGTTGTAATGTTTTATTGAGTCGAGCGAGCCCGAACTCTAGCGGCTCCACCCCGACCACGCAACGCACAGGGTGCCCCGAGCACGGCCGCTTTTTGTTACCATCGCCGCCATATAGAGCGCCCAGCGCCACTGACCTGTAGGAAGCCGCCCTGATGAGCCCAACGTTCGACGTCGTGGAACTCGCCACGACCTATGCCAGCAAATCCGCCCAGGACATCCTCAAACTCGCGTTTGCCGAGTTCGGCGACGATCTGTGGATATCTTTCAGTGGCGCCGAGGATGTGGTGCTGGTGGACATGGCCTGGAAGCTGAACAAGAACGTCAAGGTGTTCAGCCTCGATACCGGGCGCTTGCATCCCGAGACCTACCGTTTCATCGATCAGGTGCGCGAGCACTACAAGATCGACATCGAACTGGTCTCGCCGGACTACACCAAACTCGAACCGTTCGTGAAGGAAAAAGGCCTGTTCAGCTTCTACAAGGACGGCCACGGCGAATGCTGCGGCATCCGCAAGATCGAGCCGCTGCGGCGCAAACTGTCCGGCGTCAAGGCCTGGGCCACCGGCCAGCGCCGCGATCAGAGCCCGGGCACCCGCAGCGCCGTGGCGGTGTTGGAAATCGACACCGCGTTCTCCACCCCGGAGCGCACCCTGTACAAGTTCAACCCGCTGGCGCAGATGACCAGCGAAGAGATCTGGGGCTACATCCGCATGCTCGAGTTGCCGTACAACAGCCTGCACGAGCGCGGTTTCATCAGCATTGGCTGCGAACCGTGCACCCGCCCGGTACTGCCGAACCAGCATGAGCGCGAAGGCCGCTGGTGGTGGGAAGAAGCGACCCAGAAAGAGTGCGGGCTGCACGCCGGGAACATCATCAGCAAGTCCAACGCCTGAGAAACGCAGCCGGCCGCAATGGCCGCACGCTGCAAACCATCGACCCAGAAAATGTGTACACACGAATGTCACCATCGGTGCCATTTATGTGTGCACTTTTCGTTTCAACGCCCTGAAAAGTTACACCCCCGCCTTGTTTGATACCCACCAACATTCCCCTGCAAAAATAAATACCTGTTCGATCGGTCAATTTATATCGCCAGAATTTCAGGCACTTAGCGCTGCGCAATAACTTTTCGAAATCAGTACAGCGTTGCATAGATCAATGACTGGCATAGATCTGGCTTAAGTGCATGCATGTTTTGTATACAATAAATTCAAGACATACACACACTTTCGATCCGCACGCCTTAAGCGCCCTATCCCGTAAAGGCTGCAGATGCCCCTAACCAGTGATGCTTTCACTGCCGCGACGAAGATTTGTCGAGCCTGCCCGCTCATGCACAGTCATCGCGGCCTGAACATCAGGAGCCTGCCGGAATGCGTACAAGTCTCTCCAATAACAACATCGCGCTGAATCTGCCCGCCGCTTCCTCGACCCTCGATCAGACCCTGCCCGATGCGGGCATTGCCGAGCCGCTGCAACTGAGCCCGCGGCTGCACAACCGCGACCTCGCACCGACCAAGGCCGAAGGCCGGCGCTGGGGCAAATACAGCATCTTCGCGTTGTGGACCAACGACGTGCACAACATCGCCAACTACTCGTTTGCCATCGGCCTCTATGCCCTCGGCCTCGGCGGCTGGCAGATCCTCCTGTCACTGGGGATCGGCGCGGCCCTGGTGTACTTCTTCATGAACCTGTCCGGCTACATGGGGCAGAAAACCGGGGTGCCGTTTCCGGTCATCAGCCGGATCAGCTTCGGCATCCACGGCGCGCAGATTCCGGCCCTGATCCGGGCGGTGATCGCCATTGCCTGGTTCGGCATCCAGACTTACCTGGCCTCGGTGGTATTCCGCGTACTGCTCACGGCCATCCACCCTGGCTTTGCCGCCTACGACCATGACTCGATCCTCGGCCTGTCGAGCCTGGGCTGGGTGTGCTTCGTGGCGATCTGGTTCGTGCAACTGGCGATCCTCGCCTATGGCATGGAAATGGTGCGCCGCTACGAAGCCTTCGCCGGGCCGGTGATCCTGTTGACCGTCGCCGCCCTCGCCGCCTGGATGTACACCCAGGCCAACGCCACCATTGCCTGGTCGATTCGCGAGCCCCTGAGCGGCGGCGAAATGTGGCGCAATATCTTTGCCGGTGGCGCGCTGTGGCTGGCGATCTACGGCACGCTGATCCTCAATTTCTGCGACTTCGCCCGCTCGTCCCCGTGCCGCAGGACCATCAAGATCGGCAACTTCTGGGGCCTGCCGGTCAACATTCTGGTATTCGCCGGGATCACCGTGCTGCTCTGCGGCGCGCAATTCCAGATCAACGGCAAGATCATCGAAAGCCCGACCGAGATCATCGCTTCGATTCCCAACACGTTCTTCCTGGTTCTCGGCTGCCTGGCCTTCCTCATCGTCACGGTCGCAGTGAACATCATGGCCAACTTCGTCGCCCCCGCTTTCGTGCTGAGCAACCTGGCGCCGAAATACCTGACCTTTCGCCGCGCCGGGCTGATCAGCGCGACCCTCGCGGTGCTGATCCTGCCGTGGAACCTCTACAACAGCCCACTGGTGATCGTGTATTTCCTTTCCGGCCTCGGCGCCCTGCTCGGCCCGCTGTACGGGGTGATCATGGTCGACTACTGGCTGATCCGCAAAGGCCGGGTCAACGTCCCGCAGCTGTACAGCGAAGACCCCGACGGCGCGTATTACTACAGCCGCGGGATCAACCTGCGCGCGGTCGCGGCGTTCATTCCGGCGGCGCTGATTGCCATCGTCCTGGCCCTGGTGCCGGGCTTCCACAGCGTGTCGCCGTTCTCCTGGCTGATCGGTGCCGGGATTGCCGGGATGCTGTACCTGATCGTTGCCAGGCGCCAGGCGCATTACGCCGAAGTCGATGGCGAAGCGATTGCCGTCGACAACGTCAGCCACTGATTTTTTCCGGCGGCCCGGCAGCGGGCCGCAGAACCAACCGTTACAAGGACTTCTCATGCGCATTCTCGTGGTCAACGTCAACACCACCGAATCCATCACCCAGGCCATCGCCCGCTCGGCCCAGGCGGTCGCAGCCCCCGGCACGGAAATCGTCGGCCTGACGCCGTACTTCGGCGCCGACTCGGTCGAGGGCAATTTCGAAAGCTACCTGGCCGCCATCGCCGTGATGGATCGGGTGATGGCCTACGATCAGCCCTTCGATGCCGTGATCCAGGCCGGCTACGGCGAACACGGCCGCGAAGGCTTGCAGGAACTGCTCAACGTGCCGGTGGTGGACATCACCGACGCCGCCGCGAGCACGGCGATGTTCCTTGGCCACGCCTATTCGGTGGTCACCACACTGGATCGCACCGTGCCGTTGATCGAGGATCGCCTGAAACTCTCCGGCCTGTGGGACCGCTGCGCCTCCGTGCGCGCCAGCGGCCTGGCGGTGCTGGAGCTGGAACATGAACCCGAGCGCGCACTGGAAGCCATCGTGCAGCAGGCGGAACTGGCGGTGCAGCAGGACAAGGCGGAAGTGATCTGCCTGGGTTGCGGTGGCATGGCCGGGCTCGACGAGCAGATTCGCCAGCGCACCGGGGTGCCGGTGGTGGATGGCGTGACGGCAGCAGTGACCATTGCCGAATCGCTGGTGCGCCTGGGGTTGTCGACCTCGAAAGTGCGCACCTACGCGACGCCTCGGCCGAAAACCATCATCGGCTGGGCGGGACGGTTCGGGCGCTGAACCCCGTCATACCGCGCTGAAGCGCTGCGCCAGCCGCTGCTCGGCAAACTGCTCGATGACGAAATCGACGAACGCCCGGGTCTTGCCCGGCAACAATTTGTGCTCGGCGTAATAGATCGAAATGTTGCCGTCATCGACGTACCAGTCCGGCAACACCCGCTGCAATGTGCCAGCGTCGAGATAGCTCACGGCAAACGGCATGCTCACCAAGGCGATTCCCAGGCCCTGCAGCGCCGTCGCGCAGGCAGCCTCGGAATCGCTCATGGTCATCCGCGCGCGCAGGACCAGCGGGTTGTGCTGGCGACTGCGATGGGTCAGTTGCCAGGATCGCACGCGGCCGGTCTGCGGTGAGCGGATCAGAATGCCGTCATGCGGCGCCAGGTCATCCGGCTCGCGAATCGCCGCGTGGCGGTCGAGGTAATCCTGCGAGGCCACCAGGATCCGATGCGCCGGCGTCAACCGACGGGCAACCACGCCCTGCGGCAATTCAAAGCCACCGCCAATCGCCGCATCGAAACCCTGGCCGATCAGATCGACCTGGCGGTTATCGAAGTGCCAGTCCGGATTGATCGCCGGAAATCGTCGCAGGAACTCGCCAAGCAGCGGCACGATAAACAACCGTCCGAACACGGTGCCCATGCTGACTTTCAAAGTGCCGGCCGGCTGCCCGCCGGCGCTGGCCAGGTTGGCCACGGCATTCTGGATCGTGGTGAGACTGGCGCTGACCTCACTCAGGAACAATTGCCCGGCTTCCGTCAGCGTCAGGCTGCGAGTGCTACGCTGGAACAGCCGTACACCCAGGCGCGCCTCCAGCTTCGCCACACTTTTGCCGACCGCCGCGGGCGTCAGGCTCAAGCGTCGCGCGGCCTCGGCAAAACTGCCGACTTCGGCGCTGCGTACAAAGCATTCGATACTGCTGAAGGTTTCCATGATCGCCACTATAAACTTCTGGTTTACACAGACTATAGCAATCAGGGTCTACACGGTCGCGGATGCCAAGCCGATACTCGGCTCCAACAACAAGGCAACCCGCCTTGAACACTCTGGAGATCGAACATGACCACTCAACACCTCAGCGGCAAAGTCGCTCTGATTCAAGGCGGTTCCCGCGGCATCGGCGCCGCTATCGTCAAACGTCTGGCCGCCGAAGGCGCTGCCGTCGCCTTCACCTACGTGAGCTCCGCCGCCAAGGCCGAAGAGTTGCAACACAGCATCACCGCCAACGGCGGCAAAGCCCTGGCGATCAAGGCCGACAGTGCCGACGCCAACGCCATTCGCCACGCCGTCAACGCCACCGTCGAAACCTTCGGGCGCCTCGACATCCTGGTCAACAACGCCGGTGTACTGGCCATCGCGCCGCTGGAAGAATTCAAACTGGAAGATTTCGACCAGACCCTGGCCATCAACGTGCGCAGCGTGTTCGTCGCCTCCCAGGAAGCCGCCAAACATATGGGCGAAGGTTCGCGCATCATCAACATCGGCAGCACCAACGCCGACCGCATGCCCTTCGCCGGTGGCGGCGTGTATGCGATGAGCAAGTCGGCGCTGGTCGGCCTGACCAAGGGCCTGGCCCGCGACCTCGGCCCGCGCGGCATCACCATCAATAACGTGCAGCCTGGCCCGGTCGACACGGACATGAACCCGGCTCACGGCGAGTTCGCCGACAGCCTGATTCCACTGATGGCCGTCGGGCGCTACGGCAAGGCTGAGGAAATCGCCAGTTTCGTCGCCTACCTGGCGGGCCCGGAAGCCGGCTACATCACCGGTGCCAGCCTGACCATCGACGGTGGCTTCGGCGCCTGATTGCCCCCCGGCCGCAAACGAAAACGCCGCCCTTCCATGACAGAGGGCGGCGTTTTGCTGTGCACCGGTTTCAGCGGTCGATCAGGTCCATTCCAGCGCCGGCAAGCCGCAGGCACTCGGGGTAAACGCTTTCAATGTCCGCAGGATGCCGTCGGCGTGGGCGTATTTTTCATCGGCCATCGCGGCATCGGGAATCGCGATGGCGGTCATGCCGGCCGCTTTCGCGGCCGTCACGCCGAATGGCGAATCCTCGAACACCAGACAGTCCTCAGGAGCCACGCCCAGACGCCGGGCCGCGGTGAGGAAGATATCCGGTGCCGGTTTCGCCGCACCGACCTCTGGATCGTCAGCGGTGACGATGAAGTCGAACAGGGCAAACCAGTCGCGGTGCAGCGTGGTTTTCTGACCGAACGACTGGCGCGACGAACTGGTGCCAACGGCGATCGGGATGTTGTGCGCCTTGAGGTGGCGAATCAACTCCTCGGCGCCCGGCATCGCCTGTGCGCTGGGAAAGCGCTCGCGCATCAATGGCTCGCGGATCACCAGGAACTCTTCGGGCGTGATCGGCAACTCCAGCGCCTGGACCACGTAACGCGCCAGATCGCCCGCGCCGCGACCGATGATGTTCTGCTTGATGCTCCAGTCGAAAGTGCGCCCGTACCGTGCGGCGATCAGCGAGGTGACCTCGGTATAAATGCCCTCGGTGTCCAGCAACAAACCGTCCATATCGAAAATCACGGCCTTGATCGGGCCGAACGCCTTCAGCGGTGCATTCATCAGCGGATCCGTTAGCAATGACATCCCGCGCGTTCTGGCGCGTGCCGCCGCCGGGATCTGATTAAAGGGTTCAGCAGCATAACGAGCACGGCGGACGTTGAGCAACGGGCAATGTCTTAAAGCGGGCTGAACGACTCCCGCGCATTTAGCGAATCGCCCTACAAACATTGCCTCCTTTCCCGGCTTATTTCCTTTTCGATCCCCCGCAGAGTTTCGCGCCTATCCCTCGACATGCGCGGTGACTGCCAATGCTTCAACCTGATCGGCTTCTGCCTCTGAACAACAGTATCGGTCTGCTGGTGGTCGCCGCGCTGAACCCCGACCAGCCTGATGCAGAGCAGTTGTTCCGCGAATTTCGCCTGTGTCTCAACGACTATGAGTCTTGGGCCGAGCAATTCTGGACCGGCCCGGCGCTGGACGTCGAGCAGGTGTTCAAGGTCGGCAACGACGTGCGCCTCAGCGCACCGATCCACAGCCGCAAGCCCATCGGTTCAGCCGTCGTCATGTGCCCCGCCAGTGGTCCGTTGACCCTGGTGCACATGTTCGAGGCCGCGCGATTCGTGCCGATCGGCGATACCCCGGTGATGCTGGAACCGCTGATTGCCGATGTCGACGGCGTGCAGACCTTTGGCGAGCCGGTGCATCACATGATCGGTCCCAGCGGCATTCTCGAGGTGAGCGATTGCCAGCGCGGCCAACGCTATCGCATCACCTTCTTTCCAGGTGTTTCAACTGCGCAGGTCAAGACGCTGTTTGCCTCCTACCAGGGCCTGATCGATAGCCTCGAAGGCTGGCTGCGTCAGGAATGGGATGAATTCCAGCCACGCTGGGCGGAGTTCTCCAGCGCTGGATTGCGCGAGCGTTTCGGCCAGTTGCAGCAGGCCGACTGGGATGGTTTCGACACGGCCTTGCACAAGGTCTGGGAAAACGTCAGGCAGCTGTTCGCCCTGCTCGCAGACTTGCAGGCCAACAGCGAGAAACTTCTGCAATACGTGTCCGAGATCGAGTTGGATGCCTTGCTCAAGGCCTCCGCCGAGACCATCGCCAATGGCCTGCTGCTCCTGAGCGACGAACCCCTGCTGTTCATCCACCTCGCCGCATTCACCAGTTGGCTGCGGATGCTGCCGCCGCAGTACCTGGCCGAGGTGGTTGCAGAGGTTCGGATCGAATTGCTGATCAGTTTCCTGCTGGTGAGAGTGGCCGGCGGTATCGGCGTCTCGCTGCAATTGAGCAGCAAGGTGCTGGAAAAAGTCAGGTCGCCACGGGCGCGGGAATGGCTGGCGGCCTCGGCCCTGCGCTTGAGCCTGCTGACCCCCTCCCCCGACCTCAACCAGCACGCGTCGGCGTTGAAACCGCTGATGGTCAATGCACGCCAGGCGCCTTTGAATCCGACACCTGCGATTCCACTGGAAATCCGCCAGGCGGACGCCACGGTATTAACTGTGGCCAACCCGGCAGCGATTGCCCGTAACAAGTCCCAGGACATGACCCGACTGGAGCGTCATGAACCGCGCGACGACGCCCCCGACCAGGCGAAAAACCCCAACGGCGACAGCGTCGACTGCGTCCAGCTGACCTGCAAGAACGGCTGCCCGGTGTCGATGGTTACCGGCGAAGAACTGCTCACCCTCACCGACGGCGTGCTCGACGGGCTGCTGCCCTTCGAGTTCACCCGCCTGTACCGCACCAGCGCGGTGGAGATCGATGTCGGCCTGGGGTTTGGCTGGAGCCATTCGCTGGCGCATCGGCTGGAGTTTGATGGCGATGCTGTGGTTTGGGTCGATCACGAAAACCGCCGCACGCGGTTGCCGCTGCCGAGTGTCGAGCGCCCGGCGATCCACAACAGCCTGTCGCGGGCGGCGATTTTTCTGGGCGACGAGCCGGAGGAACTGATCCTCGCCCTGGCCGGTGAGACGGCGCGTTTCTACCATTTTCGCGGCGGATGCCTGACCGCGATCAGCGATGCCTACAACAACCGCCTGCACGTGCAGCGTGACCGTTTCGAGCGAATCCAGCGCCTGGACAACGGCGCCGGCCGTGCCCTGCGCTTGCGCTACGAGCGCACGCAACTGATCGCCGTCGACTACCAGGTATTTCGCCCCGCACCGAACCTGGC
The DNA here is from genome assembly GCF_030209175.1 of Pseudomonas sp. efr-133-TYG-5. Classification (GTDB taxonomy): domain Bacteria; phylum Pseudomonadota; class Gammaproteobacteria; order Pseudomonadales; family Pseudomonadaceae; genus Aquipseudomonas. The sequence continues at coordinate 1,457,041 of NZ_JARVSM010000001.1, forward strand.
CGAGCCCTGGCACACCGAGCAGACGCTGGTCAGCTACCGCTACGACGGCCGCCAGCGCCTGATCGAAGCGACCAACGCCGCCGGCGAAAGCGAGCGCTACGACTACGACGACCAGCACGTCATCCTGCAGCGCCAGCTCACTGGCGGCGCGAGCTTCTTCTGGGAGTGGCAGCGCACCGGCAAGGCGGCGCGTTGCGTGCGGCACTGGGCGTCGTTTTCGCAGATGGATACCCGCTACGTCTGGGACGACGCCGGCAGCGTCACGGTGCAATACGTCGACGGCACCGAAGAGGTTTACGTCCACGACGACACGGCGCGGCTGGTGCGTAAAGTCGCGGCCGATGGTGGTGAACAGCTCAAGGCCTACGACTCGGCGGGCCGGTTGGTCGCCGAGCAGGATGCGCTGGGCGCGGTCACCGAGTATCGCTACGACGATGTCGGACGGCTGATCGCGCTGATTCCGCCGGACGATGCGCCGACGTCCTACGAGTATCGCAACGGTTTCCTGCACAGCCGTTCCCGTGGCGATGCGGTATCGACCTGGCGGCGCAACGCCCAGGGCGCCGTCACCGAAGCGATCGATCCCGACGGTCAGGTCACCCATTACCACTACGACCCGCGGGGGCGAGTGCTGTCGATCCGTTACCCGGACAACAGCCGGCACCTGTTCTCCTGGAACGACCTCGGCCAACTGCTCGCGGAAACCCTGCCCGACGGCGGCGTGCGCCAGTTTTCCTACGACGCGTTGGGCCGGCGACTGACCACGCAGGACGAACACGGCGCAATCACCCGCCACACCTGGGACGCCGTAGGCCGCCTGCTGCAGACCACGCTACCGAATGGCGCCACCCTCGCCTGGTCCTACAGCGCCTACGGCCAGATCACGGCCGCGCAGGACGAACAGGGGCGCGTCACCCGCTACGAATATGACGACGACCTGCACCTGGTCTCGCGCCGGATCAATCCCGACGGCACACGGGTCCAGTACCGCTACGACCACGCGCAACTGCGACTGACGGAGATCGAGAACGAGTCCGGGGAAAAATACCAACTGGACTATACGCCGACCGGATTGATTCGGCAGGAAACCGGCTTCGACGGGCGACGCACCGCTTACGCCTACGACCGCAACGGTCACCTGCTGGAAAAAACCGAGTTTGGCGATGACGGCTCCACGCTGGTCACCGCTTACGAGCGCGATACCGCCGGGCGCCTGCGGCGCAAGACCTTGCCCGACGGCAATCAGGTTGCTTACCGCTACGACCGTCTGGGCCGCTTGATCGGCGTTGATGACGATCAGGGGCAGCCGCTGGCCTTCGAGTACGACGTGCAGGACCGTTTGATCACCGAGCATCAGGGCTGGGGCACCTTGCGTTATGCCTACGATGCCTGCGGCCAGCTCAAGCACCTGCGTCTGCCGGACGACAGCAAACTCGATTACCAGTACGCCAAGGGTGGTGCGCTGGCGGGAATTGATCTCAATGGAACGTCGTTAACCCGCCATCGTTTTCAATTCGGCCAGGAGCGCGAGCGCCAGCAAGGTCAACTGACCAGCCACTACCAATACGACGAACAAGGTCGCTTGCAGGCCCACACGGTTCACCAACAAAACCGCACGTTGTACCTGCGCCACTACAGCTATGCGGTCAATGGCAACCTCGCGTCCATCGCCGACAGCCGCCACGGTCAGCGTGCGTATTACTACGATGCCCTGAACCGCTTGACCCGCGTCCGCCATAGCCGCAACGATCCGCCGGAAACTTTCGCACACGACCCCGCCGGCAACCTGCTGATGCAGGATCGTCCCGGCCCGGCAAAAGTCGTCGGCAACCGCCTGCTGATGCAGGGCGACCGCCACTACGACTACGACGCCTTCGGCAACCTGATCCGCGAGCGGCGCGGCCGCGGGCAAACACTCGTCACCGAGTACCGCTACGACTGCCAGCACCGCTTGATCGGCGTGACCCGCCCCGACGGCGAGAGCGCCACCTATCGCTACGACGCCTTCGGTCGGCGCATCAGCAAAACCGTCAGAGGCGCCACCACCGAATTCTTCTGGCAAGGCGACCAACTCGTCGCCGAAAGCAGCGACCACCACCACCGCAGCTACGTCTACGAACCCGGCACCTTCCGCCCACTGGCACTGCTCGACGGCAAGGGCCCGAAACACGCCTGCCCGTTCTACTACCAACTCGACCATCTCGGCACGCCGCAGGAACTGACCGACTACAGTGGCGAAATCGTCTGGTCAGCCAAATACAACGCCTACGGCAAGCTCACCGCGCTAGCCCACAGCAACGAAGAACAACTCGACCAGCCACTGCGTTTCCAAGGTCAATACTTCGACGCGGAAAGCGGCCTGCACTACAACCGCCATCGTTACTACGACCCGGACATCGGGCGATATCTGACGCCAGACCCGGTGAAACTGGCGGGCGGCCTGAATCAGTTCCAATACACGCGAAATCCGACGGGGTGGGTGGATCCGCTGGGGCTAAGCTCCGACTGCCCACCGCCGAATAAGCCGGGTTGCTCTGTGCCGGACGACGTTGGTTACGCCAAGATTGATGCTGGCGAGCCGCATACACCTACGATTAGTCATGGCGTAGACCCAAAACATCTGAAGCGGACTCATGAGCTATCGGGAAAAACCTCAACAAGAGAGGTTGAAAGGATTGCCCATAACATGCGCGGCAGTGGTTACGACAGTCAATACCCCATAGATGTGGCAGAACACAACGGCGAGTTTTATATTCTAGATGGGCATCACCGCGCAGCGGCAGCTCGACAAACTTCGACTAAAGTAAGTATACGGCTCATAACCAACATACGGGACCATAGAGGAAGCCTAGACAGCATCGAGGAAGTAATTGAATCAGCAACTAATGTAGGCAATGACAGATTGGAGCACCGCAGAAGAAGATGAGCAACCATAACATTACGCTTGAAGACCTAATAAATGATTTTTTGTCAAAGGTCGAAATTGGCACAAAGTTATTAGAAGAAAAATTCGGCAGTCGGAATATTCTTAACCTGTGGAAAACCCAAAAAATAAAACGCTGCGGAGAAATAACAAAAGGTATCCAATATGAGCTGCACGGCGCTGGGTGCTTTATTCACTTCCCATCGGAAACTATAAATTTTGATTACGGACCCAACAATAGAGTTGATGGATTTGATATTTGGCGACTTTACGTATTTGCATGTGATCGACCACTGTCATATCCCAGGTATTGCAGAAAGGAAAACGTCGAAGAAGAATTCCTAAAATATTTGTCGGAAAACAGAATAGAAAAAATGCCAGCTTCAGATGACTTATATGTCCTCACCAGAAATCTTAAAAAATAAAATCTTTTATACTGACAAAACAATCACGACAACTATAACAATACAATGCGCTCTTTAAACCCACTCGCATTTAAAAAATATATTATCGCCAGAACAGATATAACGCTCGTAAAATCAACCATTTTAAGAGTCCTATAATTCTATATGTATTATTGGCCTTGCCTGATGAGAACAGGCCGAGGAAGCTTCAGAAGCAGCTAAAGATGATCAGTGAGGGTTTCTCCTGCGTCCTTTACGGATTCTTCAACAATGACACCTTTCACTCTTTTGTTGATTTTTATGATGAGGAAATTCATTTCGACCGTCCAGAACTGAACGGCAAATACATCAAAGTTATGGCGAATAGAATCGATGTATCATTTAACTAAATTACTTGCGCACCAGCATATAAGCCAGCGAATAATAAATATCCAGCATTATTCCAGTTCTTAGCCGGCTATTTTCATGGAGATTGGAAATGTGATCACGACACAGAAGATGACGTCGTCCGTCTTTTTATCATTGAGTCAACCAGTGAAAATCTTGCTCAAGTAAAAGACGAGCTAAAGACGTTAATAAACGAAACTCAAACCGAGGAGAAGCTTCGTGAGTTTCTGTTCGATGAAATTGGATGCGCCTATTACTACCCTTACGCATGGCCTTCGGGCAAAGCCTGGTTAGAGCACGTCATCAATTTGCTTCAGACGGAAACACAATGAAGCGAAGCGCTGAGGGGGCGTCAAATCTCAAGCTTTGCTCCCTACAATCGCCCGCTAAGCCTCCTCATCCGGCGGCAACTGATCCCGCCCCAACGAATCCGTCGGCGAAGGCAATGGATACTCCGGCGTTTCCTCGTCATCACCTTCACTCAGCGGCACCGTCGCATCGTCCATCACCGAACCTGGGTCTTCATTGCCCGGATCATTGATAAACGGCAGGCCGCTTGGGCCTTTTTCTTCTTTGCCTTCGGTTTCAGGAGTCATGGCGCACCTCGATAGTGGAGACGTTATAAACCTTCGAGAAGCCCTTGAGGCAATCGTTCCAATGCCTGGATCACAGGCATGAAAAACCCGGCACCAGGCCGGGTTTTTACAGGCAATGCAGAACTAGCGATGGCGATTCTTGTGCTTGTGTTTATGGCCACCACCCGAGTGCGACTTTCCACCGTCATCACCGAGGTTGTTGCCCACTGCGCCCCCGGCGGCTCCGCCGAGACCTGCACCGATGGTCGAACCGGTAGAGCCGCCGAGGCTGTTGCCGACCACCGAACCACCGGCAGCGCCAAGGCCGCCGCCAATGGCGGCTTCGGTACGGTTTCGTTTGTTCGCGCCGACTGCACCGCCCACGGCGCCACCGACACCTGCACCGACCGCCGCGCCGGTACTTCCGCCAAGTTGGCCACCGACTACGTTGCCCAACGCACCACCCAGGCCACCGCCCACCGCAGCAGTACCGTCCCCGGCCGCCATTGCGCCCTGAGCCACCAACAAGCCAAGTACCAAAGCAGATAATGTCAGTCGCATATCAACCTCTCAGTTCCCGAAGCGGGACAATCCGCCCAGCGGGCGATCATGAGGTTTGGAGGTGTAATTGCGGAAAACGTTCACCCATGAAAAGGCCCGACGATTGCCGGGCCTTTTCAGAAAAACGATCGGGATCAGTGGCGTTTGTGACCTTTGGACAGGTTGCTGCCGACCGCGCCACCGGCCGCGCCACCCAGGCCCGCACCGATCGTCGCGCCAGTCCTGCCGCCCAGGCTGTTACCGATCACCGAACCGCCTGCCGCGCCAACACCGCCACCGATAGCCGCTTTGGTACGACTGCCCTTCTTCGCGGCGAGCGCACTACCGGCCGCACCCGCAACACCGGCGCCAAGCGCTGCACCCGTGCTGCCGCCCATTTTCTGGCCAACCACATTACCCAGCGCACCACCCAGGCCACCGCCAAGCGCAGCGGTACCGTCACCGGCAGCCATTGCACCTTGAGCAACCAGTAAGCCCAGAACCAGGGCCGGCAGAGTTAAACGCATGACGAAAACCTCAACAAATAGGGATGACAAAAAGGGCACAGATCACACGCCAGCGTACTGGCAATGTCCGGACAATATCCGCTGCCACGGGGCCATTGGCGCCGATTGGACAGCGATTATCGAAAAGGTTTTATGACGGGCAAAAAAAAGCCCGCTGGGGAGACGGGCTGGAGACTTGCTTTCTAACGGATGGCTTCACCCTACGTCGACGGGTGTGAAAAGTTTGTGAAAGACCCCGAACAAATCACCTCTATCTGTAAGAAAAATCCCTTCCCGCGCCCATAAAAAAAAACCCGCTCATGACGGGGCTTCTCGATGAACAGTCATTTCCTCGAACGTGCCGTTACCTTGGGCAAAAATTTGGCTTTCGGCCCCTTGGGCGCTATCGACTTGATCTTGCCCGTCTGCACTGGATCCTCGCCGAAACCCGCCTGGTACTCGGTCTGGCCACAGCGCACACAATTGTTGAATGGATATTCAGCTCCGTCGTCTTCGATATACGGGTCAGTCATGTCTCGCCCCTCTGCCAACGCGGGTCGATACCGGCAAACACTTTTGCCTGAAAAAATATCGACCTCCAAGACTTTTGAGACTAGCCGGTCATTCCTGGACTTGTGATTCAGATGGACTGGTGCCCGACGAATGGCCTACATCCATTTAACACCGTTGGTCCCGACCAGCTAAAGATTCCCAATGAATGGCCGTTGCCCTTTTTCCACGCAATGAAACTCAAGGAGAGACCATGGAACTCAAGGGATTCCCGAACATGCCGGTTGTCACGCTCACGGACGAACAGATCGCTGCGGGTAAAGCAGCGGGGGAGAAATTCAAGGAGAAGATCGCCTCGGGTGAGATCACCATCAAGTACCCGGACAAACCCATCCTGCAGCCTGGCGTCATCTACCATCCGAGCCAGCCAGCCCAGCCGGATGAATCCATTGGCACGCCGCCACTGGTCGCCATCGATACACCACTGACCTACGACTCGAAAGGCGCTGTCCTACTCAAACCGCAAGGTTGATCGACAGTCGGGGCCTGTTCGCCCGTGAATGGGCCCCCACCTGCCAAGCCAGGCTCAGCGCAACTTCACCGCCGTGCCGGTGGCAAACACCACGACCATACCGCCCTTACCCGCCGGCATGCTGATCTCGAAATCGACCCCCACCACCGCATCGGCCTGCAACGCCCGCGCTCTTTCCTTGATCTCGTCAGTGGCCTGAATTCGCGCTTCTTTCAATGCCCGCTCGAGTGTCTGCGAACGCCCACCGAAAAAGTCGCGCATGCCGGCAAACATGTCGCGAATCACGTTGACGCCTTGCACCGACTCGGCACTGACAATGTCCAGATAAGCCGTGATCTGTCGGCCTTCGATTGCGTGGGTGGTCGAAATAATCATGTACGCATTCCCTTGTAGGCGCAGAAAAGTCGCGATTGTAGAACATCGGCGCAAGCAAGCGGTCGCGTGATGCAGCAGCACACAATTCGCAGTGCCAATTCGGAATTAGTGGAAGCCAACTGGTTAACTGCGACGGGAGTTGCAAGACTTTAGCTGTCATTGATGAACAGCCCAGACACCCGCCGCTGGCGTCAGGCCCCGTCCATTTCCTGGTACCCGTTTTCCAGACGCCAGAAACCACAAACCCCTGACTTTCTCTACGAAAATCAGGGGTTTGTGTTTACTGAATGTGGCGGTGAAGGAGAGATTCGAACTCTCGATACAGTTTCCTGTATACACACTTTCCAGGCGTGCTCCTTAAGCCACTCGGACACTTCACCGTATCTCGTCATTCGCATTGCGTCTGTCGAGGCGCGCTAATGTAGTCGAAAGCTTTTCCGATGGCAAAGGTTTTTTTCAGAATTTTCATGCGGTTAACGAAGAAACCCGTTTCCTCGGGATATCGACCATGGCAAACCGGCCATTCTTCGGTGGGTGACGCATCTATATAAGGCAGGCAATGCGTCAGCCCTGTGGCGCGCTACGCTGGACGAGCCAGGAAACGGTGACTGGCGGGTCAGTCACGGCGCTTTACCTGTCCTACCGCGATGGGTAACTTCTGCCCCATCTTTCTTACAAGGAATAGCGTCATGAGTGAGTTGATCTCCTACCACCTCGAAGACGGTATCGCGACCCTGACCCTGAACAACGGCAAGGTCAATGCCATTTCCCCGGACGTGATCGCGGCGTTCAACGCGGCGCTGGATCAGGCAGTGACCGATCGTGCGATCGTGATCATTACCGGCCAGCCAGGCATTCTCTCCGGTGGCTACGACTTGAAGGTGATGACCGCTGGCCCTAAGGAAGCCGTGTCACTGGTGACCGCCGGTTCGACTCTCGCCCGTCGCCTGCTGTCGCATCCGTTCCCGGTGATCGTCGCCTGCCCTGGCCACGCCGTGGCCAAAGGTGCCTTCCTCCTGTTGTCCGCCGACTACCGCATTGGTGTCGACGGTCCTTTCAGCATCGGCCTCAACGAAGTGCAGATCGGCATGACCATGCATCACGCCGGTATCGAGCTGGCCCGCGATCGCCTGCGTCGCTCGGCTTTCCACCGTTCGGTGATCAACGGTGAGATGTTCGACCCGCAGACCGCAGTGGATGCCGGCTTCCTCGACAAAGTGGTTGCCGCCGAAGAACTGCAAGGTGCCGCGCTGGCTGCCGCGCGTCAGTTGAAGAAAATCAACATGACCGCACATAAGAACACCAAGCTCAAGGTACGCAAGGCTCTCTTGGAAACCCTGGACAACGCCATCATTCAGGACCAGGAACATCTGGGCTGAGGCACTCGCGCTTGATCGAGAAAAGCCCGACCGTCGTGTCGGGCTTTTTCTTACGCGCTCGGAAAACTCTGCAACAGCTCTAGGCCGCATCTGACCATCAAGTCGGAAACATGCGCTTAAACATCGGCCATCTCCCGCCTCTATAGTGCCAATTGCCGAAAACAGTGCACATCCGTACACTGCGCCACCTTTTGTCCCGGTGTGCCTGAAAATGCTGTTTGTGTTTCGTATGTTGTTGATGGGCCTGCACTTTATTCTGGCTGGCGTGCTTGGGGTGATCCTCGGGATCTGCCGCCCGTTCAATCCCGACAACAGTCGGCTATGCGCCCGTCTGTACGCGTTGCCGGCGATGTGCATTCTGCGTCTGCGGGTTAAGGCCGATGTCGGCCCGCTGATGAACAAGCCCGACAGCTGCGTGATCATCGCCAATCACCAGTCCAACTACGATCTGTTTGTGTTCGGCAACGTCGTGCCACGCCGCACCGTGTGCATTGGCAAGAAGAGCCTGAAATGGGTGCCGCTGTTCGGCCAGTTGTTCTGGCTGGCCGGCAATGTGTTGATCGATCGTGGTAACGCGCACAAGGCGCGCAAGTCGATGCTCACCACCACCCATACCTTGCAGCACGAGGACACCTCGATCTGGGTGTTCCCGGAGGGCACGCGCAACCTTGGCGAAGAACTGCTGCCGTTCAAGAAAGGCGCATTCCAAATGGCAATTGCCGCCGGCGTGCCGATCGTGCCGGTGTGTGTCAGCAGCTATATCAAGCACATGCGCCTGAATCGCTGGCGCAGCGGGAAAATTCTCATACGCTCGCTGCCGGCAATTCCTACTGTCGGGCTGACCATGGACGACATGCCCATGCTCATCAGCCAGTGCCGCGAGCAGATGCGCGAATGCATCGCCGCAATGGATCAGCAACTGCAAGCTGCCTGAAAAACAAACCCGCCTGGTGCGGGTTTTCTTTTGCCGGGTGAACTGTGCAGATTTCACTGACTCTCAAGCAGCGACACGGCTAAGCTGAAGCCTTGTCTCCCCTGCCATCTGCCAAGAAGAAGTGAATCACCACCATGGGTCGAGTTGTTGCTGCTGCGGTTTACAGCGCGGGTAAGAAAGTCACCAATATTGCGCTCGACGAAGGCGCAGCCTGGGCCGCCAAAACAGGCCATTTCGTCTGGATCGGCCTCGAAGAGCCGAGTGCCCAGGAGCTGTCCAACCTGCAGCGCCAGTTCAACCTGCACGAGCTGGCCATTGAAGACGCGCTGGAAAAACACAGCCGGCCAAAACTGGAAACCTTCGGTGACGCCTTGTTCATCGTCACCTACTCACCTGTGCGCGAGCACGGCATCCTGCAGTTCATCGAAACGCATATTTTCGCCGGCAAGGGCTACATCATCACTGCGCGCAACGGCCACTCGGCATCCTACGCCCATGTCCGTCAACGCTGTGAGGCGCGTCCGCTGCTGCTTGAGCACGGGGAAGATTTCGTACTGTACGCGCTGCTGGATTTCGTCATCGAAAATTACCAGCCGGTAGGCGAAGCGATCCATGCCGAAATCGATGAGCTGGAGCGCAACGTGCTGTGCAGCGCGCTGAATGAGCATGACATTCAAAAGTTGCATGGCCTGCGCCGCGATGTCCTGCGTCTGCGCCGCTATGCCGCGCCGATGGTCGAGATCGGCGAAGAACTGCAAAAACTCAGCTTCCCGTTTATCGACAAGAACATGCGTCCGTACTTCCGCGATGTGCAGATCCATGTCACGCGGCAGATGGAGGACCTGACCACGCTGGCCGATATCGCCAGCCAGACCATCGAAATCGGTGTACTGCTGGAAGCGTCGCGCCAGAGCGTGGTGCAACGCAAGTTCGCCGCGTGGGCGGCCATTCTCGCGTTCCCAACGGCGGTGGCCGGGATCTACGGGATGAACTTCCAGAACATGCCGGAGCTGAGCTGGCACTACGGCTATTTCGCCGTGCTGGGCTTCATCACGGTCGGCTGTGTGAGCTTGTGGGCAAGCTTCAAACGTTCGGGGTGGCTGTAGGCCCACGGCGCGAGAGCGTGCTCTGCGCCGCAGGCTCAACGCCAGGGGCTAAACGGCTTTGGCCTCGGGCTTGTGCGCCACAAAGCGCATCATCCACTCCGCGACCGTGGTGCCATGGTGCTCCTGTTCGAGACTGGCCACGCCTTTGCTGTAGATCTGCGTGCCCAACGCTTCCTGGCGCAGGTCGAGCAAGGCCCGCGAGTAATCGTGGATGAATTCCGGATGGCCCTGGAAGCACAGCACCTGATCGTTGATGTGATAGGCGGCGAACGGGCAGAAGTCGCTGGAAGCAATCACCGTGGCATTCTCCGGCAGCGCCGTGACCTGATCCTGGTGGCTGATCAGCAGGGTCAGCTCTTCACGCAGCGGGCTCATCCAGGGGGCCTTGGCCGCCAGTTTGTAGTTGTGGGTGCCGACGCCCCAGCCCTGGGTGGCGCGCTCGCTCTTGCCGCCCAGCAGCAGCGCCAGCAGTTGATGGCCGAAGCACACGCCGAGCAGCTTGTCGCCGCGCTCGTAGCGGGTCAGCAGGTATTGCTTGAGCGTCTGGATCCACGGATCGGTGCCGAACGAGTCGGCCTTGCTGCCGGTGACCAGGTAAGCGTCGAAGGTCAGGTCATCGCTCGGGTATTCGCCCTGCATCACGTTGTACACGGTGAACTCGGCAGCGATCGGCTGCTTGGAGAACAGGCGCTGAAACATCTGCCCGTAACCCTGATATTGATCGACCAGTTCCGGACGCAGGATGTCGGTTTCCAGAATGCAGATGCGTAGCGACATAAAAAATACCTGACACGTGATGGGAATAATGAACACCCCAGAGCCTGCCTTGAAACCACCCGCCAAGGCAAGCCCGGAAATGCCCTGCCCACCGCGTTAGAACAATTCACCTCGGGCGGCCTTCTCCAGCAACAGCGCCGGCGGTGCGAAACGCTCACCGTACTGCTCGGCGAGGTACTGCGCGCGGGCGACGAAATCCTTCACCCCGTACTGGTTGATGAACTGCAGCGCACCACCGGTCCAGGGCGCGAAGCCGATGCCGAAGATCGAGCCGACGTTGGCGTCCGCCGTTGAGGTCAACACGCCCTCCTCCACGCAGCGCACGGTTTCGATGGCTTGCACGAACAGCAAGCGATCACGCACGTCCTGCGCCGAGATCTGCCCGTCAGCCTTCTCAAAGCGGGGTTTCAGCTCGGGCCACAGATGCTTCTGGCCACCGGCCGGATACTCATAGAAACCGCCTCCCGCTGCCTTGCCCGGACGCTTGAATTCGTTGAGCAGCAAGTCAATCACAGCGAATGCCGGATGTTCTATCAGCGGTTTTCCTTCCGTTTGCAGGTCTTTGGCCGTCTGTTGACGGATATGGCTCATCAGGCTGAGGGAAACTTCGTCGGAGATCGCCAGCGGCCCGACCGGCATCCCGGCCTTGCGCGCCTCGGTTTCGATCATCGGCGCACTGACGCCCTCGCCCAGCATGGCGATGCCCTCGTTGGTGAACGTGCCGAAAACGCGCGAGGTAAAGAAGCCGCGGCTGTCGTTGACGACAATCGGGGTTTTCTTGATCTGCAGGACGAAGTCGAACCCGCGCGCGAGGGTTTCGTCACTGGTCCTGGCACCCTTGATGATTTCCACCAACGGCATCTTGTCCACCGGACTGAAGAAATGCAGACCGATGAACTTGCTCTGATCCGGCACCGCCGTCGCCAGGCCGGTGATCGGCAGGGTCGAGGTGTTGGAGGCGATCACCGCGTCTGGGCCGACCACGGCCTGCGCTGCCGCGGACACCTTGGCCTTGAGCTCGCGATCCTCGAATACCGCTTCGATGATCAACTCGCAACCCGCCAGGTCGGCGTCAGTTTCACTGGTGTGGATGCGCGCCAGCACGGCGTCGCGCTGTTCGGCGGACAGTTGGCCGCGCGCGACTTTCTTGTCGAGCAGCGCTGCCGAGTGCGCCTTGCCCTTCTGCGCCGCGGCAAGATTGATGTCCTTGAGCACCACGTCGATCCCGGCCAAGGCGCTGACATAGGCAATCCCGGCCCCCATCATGCCGGCACCGAGCACGCCGACCCGCCGCGTCACGTAGGGCGCGTGCCCCTTGGGCCGCGAGCCGCCGGCATTGATTTCGTTGAGCTGGAACCAGAAGGTGCCAATCAGGTTTTTCGCCACCTGACCGGTGGTCAGTTCGGTGAAGTAACGGGTTTCGATCAACTGCGCGGTGTCGAAATCCACCTGGGCGCCTTCCACGGCGGCGCAGAGGATTTTCTCCGGTGCGGGCAACGTGCCCTGGGTCTTGCTGCGCAGGATCGACGGCGCAATCGCCAGCATCTGCGCGACTTTCGGATTCGCCGGCGTACCACCGGGAATCTGGTAACCCTTCACATCCCAGCGCTGCACGGCATTGGGGTTGGCGAGGATCCACGCCCGCGCCTTCGCCAGCAGCTCATCGCGATCCGCCGCCAGCGCATCGATCAGGCCCGCCTGCAACGCCTGTTGCGGGCGGACTTTCTTGCCTTCGAGCAAGTACGGCAGGGCCTTTTCGATGCCGAGCAGGCGCACCATGCGCACCACCCCGCCGCCGCCCGGCAACAGGCCGAGGGTGACTTCCGGCAGACCGAGCTGCACCGCGGCATCGTCCAGCGCCACGCGGTAATGACAGGCCAGGCAGATCTCCCAGCCACCGCCCAGTGCTGCGCCGTTGATCGCCGCGACCACGGGTTTGCCAAGGGTTTCCAGACTGCGCAACTGGCCTTTGAGGGTCAGCACCATGTCGTAGAAAGCCTGGGCTTCTGCCTTGCCAACCTTGATCAGTTCGTTGAGATCGCCGCCGGCAAAGAAGGTCTTCTTCGCCGAGGTGATGATGACGCCGGCAATGGCCTCTTTGTCCGTCAGCAGACGGGCGACACACGCGGCCATGGCCTCGCGGTACACCGCGTTCATGGTGTTGGCGCTCTGGCCGGGCATGTCGATGGTGAGGACGACGATGGCGTCCTGGCCTTTTTCGTAACGAATGGCTTCGGTCATGGCTGTTTTCCTTGGAATCCGCGGCTCAGAGACGTTCGATGATGGTGGCGATGCCCATGCCGCCGCCGACGCACAGCGTCGCCAGGCCGTAGCGCAGGCGCCGGGCTTCCAGTTCGTCGAGCAAGGTGCCGAGAATCGCGCAACCGGTGGCACCCAGCGGGTGGCCCATGGCAATCGAACCGCCGTTGACGTTGACCTTGTCCGGGTCGACGGCCATGTCCTTGATGAACTTGAGCACCACGGAGGCGAAGGCTTCGTTGACCTCGAACAGGTCGATGTCCTCGACCCGCAGCCCGGCCTTGGCCAGCGCCTTGCGGGTTGCCGGCGCCGGGCCGGTGAGCATGATGGTCGGGTCGGTGCTGGTCACCGCCGTCGCCACGATTCGCGCCCGTGGCTGCAAGCCGAGGGCGCGGCCCTTGGCCTCGGAGCCGATCAGCATCAGTGCGGCGCCATCGACGATCCCCGAACTGTTGCCCGGCGTATGCACATGATTGATCCGCTCGACATGGCTGTAGACCCGTAGCGCCGTAGCGTCGAAGCCCATCTGGCCGATCATTTCGAAACTCGGCTTGAGCTTGCCCAGGCCTTCGAGGCTGGACTCGGCGCGGATGAACTCATCGTGATCGAGCAGGACGATGCCGTTCTGATCCTGCACCGGCACCAGCGACTTGTTGAACGAACCGTCGGCCCGCGCCCGCGCGGCTTTGTGCTGCGAGTGCAGCGCGTAGGTATCGACGTCCAGGCGGCTGAAGCCTTCGAGCGTGGCGATCAGGTCGGCGCCGACACCCTGCGGGGTGAAATGGCTGTGCAGATTGGTCTGCGGGTCCAGCGCCCAGGCGCCACCGTCGCTGCCCATTGGCACCCGCGACATCGACTCGACACCACCGACCACCACCAGGTCTTCGAACCCGGAGCGTACTTTCATCGCGCCGAGGTTCACCGCCTCCAGCCCCGAGGCGCAGAAGCGGTTGATCTGCACACCGGCGACGCTGACGTCCCAATCGGCGACCTGCACCGCTGTCTTGGCGATGTCCGCGCCCTGGTCGCCAATCGGCGTGACGCAACCGAGCACCACGTCATCGACCTGGCTGGTATCCAGCGCCATGCGTTGCTGCAGTGCGGTGAGCAACCCGGCCGCCAGGTTCACCGGTTTGACGCTGTGCAAGGCACCGTCGGCCTTGCCTTTGCCACGGGGAGTGCGTAACGCGTCGAAAATCAAAGCCTGGGTCATGACGTCCTCGAACCTGCGCGGTGAGTTAATTTCGTCCTGTCACTGTTGGCCCGGACCGGCATTGATTCAATGACCGCAGCGCTCAATGACGTTGACGCCGATGCTCAGACGGACGGTCATTCTCGGCCAGATGAACCGGTTCAGGTCGGCAAGCTGTCTAGCCAAAGGGCGGCAAAGAAGCTGGCAATAGGCCTCATGCCTTTTTTATCGCATGTGGCAGCAAATACATATGAAATAGATCTAAGCCACGCGTGACGCGGGCCCTAAGGTGAACATGTACGTCATTGTCGTCGGGTCTTGCCGAGGCTGACGTTCGCTACAGGAAGTGCAACGCGTGCCGTCATGGATATGCAGGCAGGCATCAGGAAATAACAATAAAGGCGGTCAAGCCATGTTCAAACAACCGAAAGTTCGTCAAGCCGGGCTCATTCTTTTCGCCACGACGCTGTTGTTGATTTTGCCGAACCTGACCAAGGTGCTCGGCTGATCAAGCGGCAGGTATCGCTCATTGCCACAAAACCCATGACTGGCCCGCTATCCGGGCCAGTGTGGCTGTGCCAAGCTTTGCGCACTTCCACGACACGGATGGCGATCACCTTGAAAGCGCTCATTCTGACCGGGGCGATGCTCCTCAGCCTGCCTCTGTCCGCTGCACAACTGAACCTGGAGCTGGGTGCGAATTCGCGCAGCTGGCAGACCGAGGAATTGCTCAAGCACCCTCAAGTACAAACCCTCACCATCAACAACGATGTGTCCTACAAGAAGGACATGACTTATCGCGCCGTCCCCCTGGCCGCGCTACTGAGCGGGATCAAGCCGGACGATCACCTGCAAGCGGTGGCGCTGGATGGTTTTGCCGCCGAACTGGCCGCGGCGCCGCTGCTCAATACCGAGGGCGCGCGGGCCTGGCTGGCGATCGAAGATCCCGCCCACCCATGGCCGCCTCTGTCTGCGGGCAAGCACAGCGCCGGGCCGTTCTATCTGGTGTGGACAGACCCGCAGGCCGGCAACATCAGCCCGGAGCAGTGGCCATTCGAAGTGGCCAGCATCAAGCGCCTGGCACCGGTAGCCGAACGCTTCCCCGCCCTGTTGCCGGATCCGGCGCTGAAAGCGCATGACCCGGTGAATCAGGGTTTTGCCCTGTTCCAGAAAAACTGCCTGGCTTGCCACCGCTTGAACGGTGCGGGCGATGCGCAGTTCGGTCCGGACTTGAACATTCCATACAACCCGACCGAATATTTCGGCGCGGATTTCCTCAAGCGCTACATTCGCGACCCGCAGAGTTTGCGCCAGTGGCCGCAGGCGAAGATGCCGGGGTTTTCGGCGCAGGTGTTGCCGGATGGGGATTTGCAGTTGCTGATTGGCTATTTGCAGCACATGGCTGGGCGCAAGGTCAAGCCATAAGCGTCGGGGGTGTTTCACTGGCCTCTTCGCTGGCAAGCCAGCTCCCACAGGTTATGCGCTGACTCTGCATCCGCGCTAATCCTGTGGGAGCTGGCTTGCCAGCGATAGCGGTACCCCGGATCTACTGTTGTTGCACGGAGATGACCGGCGTCGGTGACACGAACACCTTCGCATGCATCTGCTCGCTCCCTCCGCCCCGACGCATGCCGCGCACCGGGCAGGCGTCCAGGTAATCCAGGCCTACCGCCAGTTTCAGATGACGCTCCGGCCGGGCCAACTGGTTCGTCACATCGAAGCTGTACCAGGCGTCGTCGAGCCAGGCTTCCGCCCAGGCGTGGCTGGCCAGATGTTCGCAATCCTCGCTGTACAGATAACCCGAGACATAGCGCGACGGGATCCCCAGGCTGCGCGCGCAGGCCAGAAAGGCATGGGTGTGATCCTGGCAAACCCCGGCGCGACCGGCGAAGGCTTCGGCGGCGCTGGTGGCGACTTCGGTGGACCCCGGCGTGTAGGTCATGTGCTGGTTCAAACCGTGCATCAGATCGATCAGCGCGCTGCGATCGCGGCGTTGCTTGCAGGATTTGTCAGCAAATGCGCGCAGCGCTTCATCGGCTTCGGTCAGGCGAGTGAAGCGCAGGAACGGCAGCGCCGACTGACTCTCATGCTCGGCCTCGCGCAACTCGTCGATGTCGACCTGGCCACGCGCGCCGATGATGATCGCTTCGTGCGGCTCGTCCATGGTCAGCACGTGGAGGATATTGCCGAACGGATCGAGCTGGGCGCGCACCGGGCGCGGCAGGTCAAGCTGCCAACTGAGCACGTGCTGGCGCTCGCTGTCATGCGGGGTCAGGCGCAGGTACTGGATGCTCGCCCGCACCTGATCTTCGTAGTGATAGGTGGTCTCGTGGCTGATGGAAAGTCTCATGCGGCCTCCAGGTAGGAGCTGTGAATGGCGTTGCCCAGCTGGCGCACCAGCGGGATGAACTCGGTGAGCCAGGCATGCAGCCCTTCGGCGAGGATTTCGTTGATGCCGGTGTAGCGCAGGCGGGCATCCATTTCCGCCGCCAGGCGCTGCGCCGGTCGGCCATTGGCCCCCGGCAGTTGCGCAAGAATCTGGTCGATTTCCTCCGTGCAGGCGCGCAGCGAGCGCGGCACATCGGCGCGCAACAGCAGCAGCTCGGCGACATGCCGCGCGCCCGGTGCGTCACGGTAGATCTCGGTATACGCCTCGAAGGACGACAACGCCCGCAGCAGCGCACTCCACTGGTAATAGGCGTGCGCGGTGCCGTCGCTGACCGCCTCGGCCCGATCGCCGGCCATTTCGTAGCGCGCGTCGAGCAGGCGCAAGGTGTTGTCGGCCCGCTCGATGAACGTGCCCAGGCGAATGAAACGGAACGCATCGTTACGCATGATCGTGCCGTAGGACGCGCCGCGAAACAGGTGCGAACGCTCCTTGATCCACTCGCAGAAACGGCTCATGCCGTAACGTCCCAGGCCCTGCTCGGCGATCCCGCGGATCTCCAGCCAGGTCGCGTTGATGTTCTCCCACATGTCGGCGGTGATCCGCCCACGCACCGCGTGGGCACTGGCGCGCGCCGCGCCGAGGCAGCTGTAGATGCTCGCCGGATTGGCCGCATCGAGGGCAAAGAAATGCAGCAGGCGTTCGGCATGCAGTTCGCCGTGACGCTCCAGGTAATCGTCCAGGGTGCCGGTGATCAGCAACGGCATCGCCAGTTCGTGCAGACCGTCGCCACGGCCGTCCTGCGGCATCAGCGACAGCGAATAACTGACATCGAGCATCCGTGCGAGGTTTTCCGCCCGCTCCAGGTAACGCGACATCCAATACAGATCCGAGGCAGTTCTACTCAACATGGCAAGCTTCCTTCAATCCTCGACCACCCAGGTGTCCTTGGTACCGCCGCCCTGGGAGGAATTCACCACCAGGGAGCCTTCACGCAGGGCGACACGGGTCAAACCGCCGGGGACCACCCGGGTTTCGCGACCGGACAAGACGAACGGGCGCAGGTCGATATGGCGCGGCGCGATGCCGTTTTCGACAAAGGTCGGACAGGTCGACAGCGACAGTGTCGGTTGCGCGATATAGGCATGGGGCTTGGCTTTGATCCGTTCGCGGAACGCATCGATTTCCGCCGTGGTTGCCGCTGGCCCGACCAACATCCCGTAACCGCCGGAACCCTGGGTTTCCTTGACCACCAGATCTGGCAGATTGGCCAGCACGTGGGAAAGTTCCGAGGGGTTGCGGCACTGCCAGGTCGGCACGTTCTTGAGGATCGGTTCTTCATCGAGATAAAAGCGGATCATCTCGGTGACAAACGGATACACCGACTTGTCGTCGGCCACCCCGGTGCCGATGGCGTTGGCCAGCACCACGTTGCCGGAGCGATACGAGGACAGCAGCCCCGGCACGCCCAGCATCGAATCCGGACGGAACGCCAACGGGTCGAGGAAGGCGTCGTCGAGACGGCGATAGATCACGTCCACGGCTTTCGGGCCGTCGGTGGTGCGCATGAACACCTTGTCGTCGCGCACGAACAGATCAGCGCCTTCGACCAGTTCCACGCCCATTTCCCGGGCGAGGAACGCGTGCTCGAAAAATGCGCTGTTGAAACGTCCCGGCGTCAGCACCACGACGCTGGGATTGTCGATGGGGCTGGAGCTTTTCAGGGTGTCGAGCAACAGGTTCGGATAATGGTCGATCGGCGCGATGCGCTGGGCGGCGAACAGCTCCGGGAACAGCCGCATCATCATCTTGCGATCTTCGAGCATGTAGCTCACACCGCTCGGGGTGCGCAGGTTATCTTCGAGCACGTAATAGGTGCCGTCGCCGTCACGCACCAGGTCGACGCCGGAAATGTGTGAATAGATGTCGCGGTGCAGGTCCAGGCCCTGCATCGCCAACTGGTACTGCTCGTTGGCCAGCACCTGTTCGGCGGGAATGATCCCGGCCTTGATGATGCGCTGCTCGTGGTACAGGTCGGCAAGAAACATGTTCAACGCCTTGACCCGCTGGATGCAGCCGCGCTCGACGATCCGCCATTCACTGGCCGGGATACTGCGCGGAATGGTGTCGAATGGAATCAGGCGCTCGGTGCCCTGCTCGTCCCCATAGAGCGTGAAGGTGATTCCGGCGCGATGGAACAGCAGATCGGCCTCGCGGCGGCGTTGAGCCAGCAGCTCGTCAGGCGTGTCGGCCAGCCAACGGGCAAACTCCCGGTAATGCGGGCGGACGTGGCCGCCGGCATCGTACATTTCATCAAAATAGGTGCGGATCATGCCGTACTCCTTGTCACCCGGACATCCGGACCATCGCAAGGCCCGTGCCATCGGCATAAACGCTTTGATTTCAATCGGTTGGATAATCACGCCAGACGCGCCGCACCATTCCTGTGCGACAAATGCGCCAACCTGATTGCCCCCGCCTCATTGCGACGCAGTGCGGTCGCCTATCACCAGCATAGCCAGAGTTGATTTCACTGCTGTCCGGCGGCTGCGGATAATCCGCGCATCCGCTGGACAAACTTCCCTGACGAAGTGTTCAGCGCAATCGCTCCGACCGGCTCAGGCAGCCCGCAAAGCCTTGATCCTGACCGGTTTCCCGTCCTTATCGGTCTTCCCTTTCAGCCACCCTCTGCGGTGGCTTTTTTTTGCTTGGTTGAAACGTTTTGAAAGCAAAAGCCAAAGATCGCAGCCTGCGCCAGCGCCTGCACGTTAAGCTGCAGGAGCCGCCGAAGACTGCGATCTTTTGATGTGCATAAACGACAACGGCCAACCCGAAGGTCAGCCGCTGCTCGATATCTGTCACCCGCGATCAGTTCAGACGGTGGCGATTGCGCACCTCCTGCTTCACGCCCCAGCCCTCGATGATGCCACCCAGCGGCTCGACCACCGCCGAAAAGCCCTGCTCGAAATCACCAATGTCGTCGTAGGTGGCGTACATCACCTTGCTCAGTTCCAGATGCCAGGCGCCATCGTCGCGCTTGCTGACCTGAGCATTGATGGACTCACCGCGAAACTTGCCTGCCGCCCTGCGCGCCCGGTCCTCGTCCGGGAAAATGGCGTAGAACTCGATGGGATGGAATCGGGAAAAATCGAAACCGCCTTCTTTCATGCGGCGCAGCACGCTGCTGCTGATGTCTTCTTGATAGGCTGTGCTCATGAATCGTCCCCCTCGCATTGATGGATAGACTTTCCGTATTCCCTGCACCGCGCCCCACTGGCCGGATGCTGCGGCAACCGCGTTGCCTACGGGAAACAAGCATGTAGCTGACAAGACCAGACCTTAGCGATCCGTTCGCTGATCTCGTTTGCAGAGTAGCGCCAAGATAGAGGCGCTGCCAAGGCCTGGTTTACAAGATGACAGGAAGTGTTCAGACAGGTGTGATGCTGCGGATTTCGATGCCGTTCTGGGTCTTGAGGTTTTTCACCCCGGCATCGGCGGTGCGCCCTTCCAGATCGTTCAGATCCAGCTTGGCAGCGACCGGAAGAAGCCGCTCCTTGATCAGCCGTGCGGCTTCGTCATCGGACGGGCATTCCTCACGTTCGAAGACCTCGTCGACAATTTCACCGTGGTCATCCACGAAAGTGACTTTCCACTTTTGCATCGGTGCCTCCTCGATCAAACCCGCAAATGGGCTTACACCTATCTCGACTTGTCGCCGGAATGATCGTTCAAAAGGATTGCAACGGACGAACATGAAAAAAAATATATTCAGTGGGCTTCAAGCCTTTGCGGGAGCGGGCTTGCCCGCGAAAGCGCTGGATCATTCAACACAGAGGTCGACTGACACAACGCCTTCGCGGGCAGGCCCGCTCCCACAGGGTTTTGCAGGGTTTAGTCGTTGCTTGGCTTGTTGATGGCCTGCAGCACGTACTGCGGCAAGGCGAAGGCACCGATGTGGATTTCCGGGTTGTAGTAGCGGGTGACGATGCCGCTGCCGATGAAGCGCTGTTGCAGGACTTCACGGCTCAGCTTGCGGTAGGCCGAGTTGGTCGAGCCCCAGGCGAACGTCATCGAGCCGCCGATGTAGGTCGGTACGGCGGCCTGGTAGAAGTGCCAGTCCGGGAACAGGCTGCGCAGGCGACCGGCGGTGGTCTTGACTTCGTCGATCTGCATGAACGGCGTGCCGTTCTGCGTCACCAGGATGCCGCCGTCGTTCAGGCAGCGGTGGCAGGCCTGGTAGAAGTTTTCCGAAAACAGCACTTCGCCCGGGCCGATCGGGTCGGTGGAGTCGGAGATGATCACGTCGAATTTTTCCGTGGTGGTGGCGACGAAACGCATGCCGTCGTCGATCACCAGGTTCAGGCGCGGATCTTCATAGGCGCCGCTGGAGTGGTTCGGCAGGAACTCCTTGCACATGTCGACCACGGTGCCGTCGATTTCGACCATGGTGATGTGCTCGACACTGGCGTGCTTGGTCACTTCGCGCAGCATACCGCCGTCGCCGCCGCCGATGATCAGCACGCGCTTGGCGGTGCCGTGGGCGAGGATCGGCACGTGGGTGAGCATTTCGTGGTAGATGAATTCGTCGGCTTCGGTGGTCTGGATCACGCCGTCCAGCGCCATCACCCGGCCCATGCGCGGGTTCTGGAAGATCACCAGGTGCTGGTGTTCGGTGCGCACTTCGTGCAGCAGTTTTTCCATGCGGAAACGCTGGCCGTAGCCTTCGTAGAGGGTTTCCAGGTATTCGCTGGTCTTGGTGACGGTCATGGTCGAGTGCTCCGATGAATGCGCGGGCGCCGATCGTGGAGACGATCGCCCGGGAAAGGCGCGCATTCTACGTTGCCGAAGATGACAGGTCGAACCTCAGTTCATCGGCAATCCGCATAACCTTGTGGTAGCTGGCTTGCCAGCGATGCAGTCGCCGCGACCTCTCAGTGAAACCGTTGCGCTGCTATCGCTGGCGAGCCCGCTACCCCAGGTTATGGGGTGCATTCAAAGCTGTGGCTAAACCCGTACATTGCCCCGCGGCCCGGCAATCGCCCAGATAATCAGGCCCAACACCGGCAAGAGGATGATCAGCAGGACCCAGAGGATTTTCATCCCGGTTTCGGCACCGCTTTTCAGCACGTTGATGATGGCCCAGATATCGAGGGCAAGAATGATCAGGCCGATCAGACCGTTGAACGTGGAACCCATGGTGTCGCTCCGTAGTGGTGGCATGCACTTTTAGGATAGACGGGCTTGACCAGGGTTCCCTTTTATTGCGTTCAGACGTGAACGGCGACCTTCAGCGCTTCCAGCGACGGCGCCGCAGCAATGCCGACTTCGGCGCACAGGTCCAGCACCCGTGCCATGTCGTTGCCGTAGACCAGCACCACCTGCAGCTCGTCGTCGAGCAACTGGCTGAAGTTCATCAACGTGTAACCGCCGTTTTCCTTGTTCAGGCTGCTCATCTGCACTTGGATGCGATTGAGCGCGGTCAGGGCCTCGGTTTTCGCCAATTGCTTGGGCTTGAGGTTGAATTCGACGCCCGGGCCGAACGAGGCGACGATCTGCGCGAACAGATCCACGTAGGTGTCCGCCTGAAACAGCACGGTTTCCGGCAGGCTGCCGACCACCACCCATTCGCCCAGCGGAATCGGGAAGGTCTCGTCGTAGTTGACGTCCGGGTTGGCCGCCAGGAAGGCGTCAGCATCGGCGTAAGCCTGCGCCGCTTCGTCGGCGACTTTCAGGATTTCGTCTTCGCCCATGCAGCCGGAGCTGATTTTGCTGATGAGTTCGGCGAGAGCGGCTTTCATGAGGGCGAATCCTGTAGCGAAGGGGAATTTGGAGGGCGCGAAGAATAGCGCACAAAGCAAAAGCTCGCAGCCTGGCGCCGCACCTGCAGGGAATCCGTGCAGGTGCGGCGCCAGGCTGCGAGCTTTTGACCGTGTCAGGCCAGCAGTTTTTCCAGCTGCGCCGTGGTATCGACCGCACCCATGGTGCGCGCGGCGTCCAGTGCGGTCACGCCGTTGGCATCCTTGGCTTGCGGGTTGGCGCCTTTGCCGATCAGGTAGTCGACGATTTCAACGCGGTTGAACATCGCCGCCATCATCAGCGCGGTGCGACCGTCGAACGACGAGCCTTCGATTTCCGCGCCCGCCTCCACCAGGGCCTTGACCACTGCCAGGTCACCCTTGAACGCCGCACCGGCGATTGGGCTCTGGCCGTTGCCGTTGCGCAACTCGGGATCGGCCTTGTGCTTGAGCAGCACCTGCACCGCGTCGACGTGG
Source organism: Pseudomonas sp. efr-133-TYG-5 (assembly GCF_030209175.1). Lineage (GTDB taxonomy): Bacteria > Pseudomonadota > Gammaproteobacteria > Pseudomonadales > Pseudomonadaceae > Aquipseudomonas. The sequence goes on from NZ_JARVSM010000001.1 coordinate 1,480,098, forward strand.
CCGTAGTAGCTGGCGAGCATCAGCAGAGTATCGCCTTTGCTGTTCTTCAGGTTCACCGGCAGGCCGGCGCTGATCAGTCGATCGAGCATCACTGCATCACCTTCGCGCGCCTTGTTGAATACCTGCTCGGTGAATTCGGCAGCTTCTTCGGGGGTCATCTGGCGGCTTTGGTCGGACATGGGCAACTCCACTTTCGGTCAATCGGAAAGCCGACAGTTTCCCGAGCGCGGCGAGCGCTGTCACCCCCTTTTTCTCACGAGCACTGATAGCCAGAATCAATAACGGTGTTTGCCCTGATGAATCTCGGCCAGGATCTCGGCGCTGACCTGCACGTAGGTCTGGCTGCCGGGCAACCAGGCATAGATCGGGTCGGCGCCGGTCTGCGCGGGGTCGAAACCCTGGTTTTTCAGGCGGGTTTTCTGGTACTTGAAGGTGCCGGTGGTTTCCATCTTGACCTTCACCCGCAGGAACAGCGGCACCGCATAGGCCGGCATGCGCTGGCGGGCAAAGGCCAGCAGTTCGGCAAAATCCAGGGTCGCCAGGGATTCGGCCGGGGTAATCGCCGCCATGCCGGCACGGCCGTTGGTATTGGGGACTTCCACGCCATAGGCCACCGCTTCGCAAATCTGCGGATGCTGCAGCAGCAGGTTTTCAACTTCGGTGGTCGAGACGTTCTCGCCCTTCCAGCGGTAGGTATCACCGAGCCGATCGACAAACTGCGCATGGCCGAAACCGATGTTGCGCAGCAGGTCACCGGTATTGAAGTAGCGGTCGCCGCTGGCGAACACGTCCTGCAACACCACCTTGGCGGTCTTCTGCGGATCGGTGTAACCGTCGAGCGGCGCCTTGTCATCGATGCGCGCCAGCAGCAGGCCCTGCTCGCCCTTGCCGACCTTGCGCATGAAGCCGTCGGCACCGCGAAGCGGCTCACCGCTGTCGTGATCGTAGGCCACCAGTTCCCAGGCCATCAGGGAAAAACCGATGGTGTTGTCGAAATTGAGGATGTTGGTGAAGCCGATATTGCCGTCGCTGGCGGCGTACAGCTCACAGATGTGCTCGACACCGAAACGCGTCTTGAATTCGGCCCAGGCACCGGGGCGCAGGCCGTTGCCGATCATTTTGCGCACGTCGTGGCGACTGTCCTCGGCGCTGGCCGGCTGATCCACCAGATAGCGGCACAACTCGCCGACGTAGCCCAGGGTGGTCGCGCGATAGCGGCGCACGTCGCTCCAGAACTGGCTGGCGCTGAACTTGCGGCGGATGGCGAAACCGGAGGCACCGTTGATCGCCGAGCCCCAGCACACGCACAGGCCCGTGGCGTGATACAGCGGCAGGGTGCAATAGACGACATCGTCCGGGCGCATATCCAGGGCAATCATGCCGAAGCTCGCCGAACTGCGCATCCAGCGCCCGTGCTTGAACACCCCGGCCTTGGGCAGGCCGGTGGTGCCGGAGGTGTAGATGTAGAAACACGGATCGTCGAAGAACACTTGCCGGCTGCTGGCCGGGTTGTCGGCCGCCGCATCGGCGCTGGCGCTGATCAGGTTGACGTAGCCCTCAGGGGCGATACCGGGATCGCTGAAGGTGTCCTGGTCGGCGACGAACCAGCTGCGTGCGGCGTCAATCGATACCTGCTCGCGCACGCCAGCGAAGGCCGGCAGCAATTCTTCGCCGACCACGATCGCCACCGGGGCCACCAGGTTGATGCTGTGGATCAGTGTGTCACGGGTCTGCGAGGTATTGAGCAGCGCACTGACGGCGCCGACCTTGGCCAGGGCGAGGATGGTCACCAGCAATTCCGGGCGGTTCTCGATGAACACCGCCACCACATCGCCCTTGCCGACGCCCTGCCCGAGCAGATAGTGCGCGATGCGGTTGGCCCACTGGTTGACCTGTGTGTAACTGAGTACCACGTCACCGTACAACAGCGCCGGGCCGTGGGGATTGCGCAGGGTTGCCTGCTCGAACGTCCAGCCCAGGCCGCAGGTTTGCGTCGGATCCGTGACATTGGCGACTTTCATGCCCTTCACCACCCGCGGGATGGCCCTGGCGATGGTCGGCAACTTGCGGAGCATCATGCCCCAGGTAATCGTGTCGCTTGGCGCGTGCCTCATGGCGGCTCCCGTTCGACCTTGGCGTGCAGGCCGGTGATTTTTATTGTCGGGCAATCAGGTGCGGCAACCGGCGCGTTGGCGGCGAAGGTCTGAGCCGAAAATACGTCAGCGCTTTCGCCGCTGTACACGCGGTTTTTGCAATGTTTTGTATCCGCAGGGGGAATGCGGCAAAGCGCGATCATGCGCTTGGGGATTGGTTCAACCGGATCGGCGCTGATCCCGCAAAATGCAGGATGCACGATGGCCATTCATGCAGATTGCACGACCACTTCAAAATGAAAATTTTTTAACTTATTGATTTATAAGCGTTTTTTTAAATTTCACTGCTGGCACAATCACTGCAACTCTCTGTACATGCTTGCCATTCAAGTGCATACGGAGCTGATAGACATGAACCTGATCCAAGAAAAATTTACCTCCCTGTTCTCCAACTTCGAAGTCACCACCGCGCCGCGTCCTGATGGCGGGATTCTGCTGACCCTGCGCAGCAGCGACGGCAAGGTGTTCAAGCGCGCACTGTCCTATCAGCAGCTGCATGCCGCTGACCAACTGTCGTGGGCGATCAGCGCGATTCGCCGCGACCTGGCCGAACAGGCCAGCGAGCTGCCGCAGATTGCCATGCTGCAGAGCCAGCAGCGTTTCGCTCTGCCGACGTATCACTCGCTGTAATCGTTCCACCGAGTTAAACAACACAGGCCGCGCAGCTTTCGCTGGGCGGCCTGTTTGTTTTTGCGCGGTGCTCTTTGCAGCGGCTGCGGCACGTTGCGGGCTGTTTACTGGATCGAGCCTCGCAGCCTGGTTTTACTCGGCAGTTCCTGCAGAGTTTTGTCGACTTCTTCAGGGCGAAGTCAGAACGCTTCCGGTTCGATGGCAATGAAGCTGTCGACCGTCACATGCCCTTCCAGCTCGCCACCATCACGGGCCAGGCCACAGGTTCGCAGACCCGCCGCCTGCGCGGCGTCAAGTTCCTCGACGATGTCGGAAAGGAACAGGATCTGCTCTGCCTCGACGCCAATGGCCTGTTGAATGTTGCTATACGACTGCACCTCGCGCTTGGGCCCCGACGTCGTATCGAAGTAACCGCTGAACAGCGGCGTCAGATCACCCGCCTCGGAGCAGCCGAAGATCAGCTTCTGCGCCTGAATCGACCCCGACGAATACACGAACAGGCGATAACCGGCCTGATGCCAGCGCTTGAGTGCGTCAACGGCGTCCGGGTACACATGCCCCTGCAACTGCCCGGCCTGGTAACCCTGCTCCCAGACCATGCCCTGCAATGCCTTGAGCGGCGTGGCCTTGCGGTCTTGCGCGAGCCAGCCGAGAAGAATCTCCACGACCCGCTCGACGTCGGCCTGTGGCTCATTGCTGTCGCGGCGCACCGCCTGCAGTTGTTCGGCGACATCCGCGCGCGTGGCGTTCTGGCGAACGAAGTCCGGCAGGTGCTTGGCCGCATACGGGAACAGCACGTCGAACACGAAGCTCACCGCGCTGGTGGTGCCTTCGATGTCGGTGAGAATGACCTTGATCGACATCGGCTCAGTCCTCCAGGCGCGGGAAGCGGCCGGCGATGTCCTCGCCGGTGAAGTTGGCCACCCAGCCTTCCGGGTTGTTGAACAGACGAATCGCCACGAAGTGCGGGTTCTCGCCCATGTCGAACCAGTGTTTGGTGCCGGCCGGCACCGAGATCAGGTCGTTCTTCTCGCACAGCACGGCGTAGACGTAATCGTCGATGTGCAGGGTGAACAGGCCACGGCCGGCAACGAAAAAGCGTACTTCGTCCTCGCCATGACGATGCTCTTCGAGGAACTTGGCGCGCAGTTCAGCCTTTTGCGGGTGATCGCTGTTGAGGCTGATCACATCGACGGTGATGTAACCGCGTTCGGTCATCAGTTGGTCGATCTGCTCCCGGTAGGCGCCGATCACTTCTTCCTGGCTGGCACCGGGCTGGATTTTCGCGGCGGCTTGCCAGCGGTCGAAGCGCACGCCCTGCTCGGCCAGCGTCGAAGCGATATCTTCGAAATGGGTCAGCACCTTGTTCGGGATGTCAGGGCTGGAAACGTGATAGACGGACAGGCTGCTCATGGGAAATTCCTCGGTATCGGCCTTGCCGTCCGGTTCTTGCAGACCGGTCGGGCAGTGCATTTCATCAGGCGAATGGGCGGCTTCTGGTGAAGTCAGCCTTGGCGGTTCATGACGCTGCGGGTTTTCAACTCGCATTCAAACAGGAATTCGAAGGCCTCGATCTGCCGCAGGGCATCGCTCATCTGCGCGCCCCAGGTATACAGACCGTGGCCGCGAATCAGATAACCGACGCAATCGGGATGGGCGTCGAGCCAAGGCTGCACCTTGGCGGCGAGGCGCGCAATGTCCTGATCGTTGTCGAAAATCGGCACACGCACCCGCGATTCGTGGGTCGAGATGCCACTGAAGGCCTTTTGCAGTTCGTAGTCTTCGAACTCGATGAAGTCATCCGGCGTCAGGCGCGACAGCACCGTGGCGTTCACCGAATGGGTATGCAGCACGGCGCCGATTTCCGCGCGCCAGCTATACAACTGGGTGTGCAGCAGGGTTTCGGCGGACGGCTTTTTGCCCGGTTCCAGACTGTTGCCGCGCAGGTCTGTGGCGAGCACGTCATCCACACCCAACTGGCCCTTGTGCTTGCCGGACACCGTCAGCAGCGCTTCGCTCGGCGACAGCCGCGTCGAATAATTGCTGCTGGTGGCCGGCGACCAGCCGCGGCCATAAAGAAAACGCCCGGCGTCGACGATTTGCTGGGCGAGTTGTTCACGCGTAAGGCTCATGGCCTGTCCTCTTGCATACGTGTGGCAATGATAACGGCAGCGGCGAGTGCCGCGAGACTGGCAATACTAAAGGTCAATGTTGCGCCGAGGGCATTCCAGCTGTAACCGGAATACAACGCGCCGAGCGCGCCACCGGTGCCAGCCAGCGCCGCATACAGCGCCTGGCCCTGGCCTTGCTGACGCGCGCCGAAGCTACGTTGCACGAACGCAATGGCAGCCGCATGAAAGCTGCCGAAGGTTGCGGCGTGCAACACCTGCGCGAACAACAGCACCCAGAGGAATTCGGCGAACGAACCTAGCAGCAACCAGCGCAGCGCCGCCAGCAGAAAACTCGCCAGCAGCACGCGGCGCAACGAGAAGCGCGCGAGAATCCTGCTCATGGCCATGAACATCAGCACTTCCGCGACCACACCGACCGCCCAGAGCATGCCGATCACGCCACGGCTGTAACCCAGTTGTTCAAGATGCAGGGTCAGAAACGTGTAATACGGCCCGTGACTCATCTGCATCAGCGCCACGCAGCCATAGAACGCCAGCACCCCGGGGTTGCGCAACTGCCTGAGAAAGCCCTCGCCGGCCACCCGGCTGCCTGGCGTCGGTTGCGCATTCGGCACCCACAGGCTGCTGAGGACAATACCGGCCATGATCAGCACCAGCGCCGCCGGGTAGATGTCCAGGCTCAGCCATTCGAACAGACGCCCCAGCGCGACCACGGTGATGATGAAACCGATCGAGCCCCACAGGCGAATCTGACTGTAGCGCGAGGTCTGCCCCTGCAAGTGCGCGAGGGTAATGACCTCGAACTGCGGCAACACGGCATGCCAGAAGAATGCATGCAACGCCATGACCATCGCCAGCCAGGCGTAGCTCTGGCTGACGAAAATCAGCGAGAACGTCAGCAGCGTGCACACCGCGCCGAAGCGCACGATGGCCAGGCGTCTGCCGGTGTAGTCGCCGAGCCAGCCCCAGATGTTCGGGGCCACGCAGCGCATCAGCATCGGGATCGCCACCAGCTCGCCGATGCGCGCGGCGCTGAAACCGAGGTGATGGAAGTACAGCGCCAGAAACGGCGCTGTCGAACCGAGCAAGGCGAAATAGAACAGATAGAAGCTGGACAGCCGCCAGTACGGGAGCGCCGCCACGCCCGTCAGACCGCAGCGGCTTGCAGGTCAGCCATTAAAGCTGCCCCAGCACCGGAGTGCTGACGCGCACATCGGCGTTCTGCCCACGGTGACGCAGCAGATGATCCATCAGCACGATGGCCATCATCGCCTCGGCAATCGGCGTGGCGCGGATGCCGACGCAAGGGTCATGACGGCCCTTGGTGATCACCTCGACCGGGTTGCCGTGGATGTCGATGGAACGGCCCGGGGTGGTGATGCTCGAGGTCGGCTTCAACGCCAGGTGAGCGACGATCGGCTGGCCGGAGGAAATGCCGCCGAGGATGCCGCCGGCGTTGTTGCTGAGGAAACCTTGCGGGGTCAGTTCATCGCGGTGTTCGGTGCCGCGCTGGGCCACCGAGGCGAAACCGGCACCGATTTCCACGCCTTTGACGGCGTTGATGCTCATCAGCGCATGGGCCAGTTCGGCATCGAGGCGATCGAAGATCGGCTCGCCCAGGCCGGGCATCACGCCCTCGGCGACCACGGTGATCTTCGCCCCGACCGAGTCCTGGTCGCGGCGCAGCTGGTCCATGTAGGCTTCCAGCTCCGGCACCTTGTCCGGATCCGGGCTGAAGAAGGCGTTTTCTTCCACCGAATCCCAGGTCTTGAAGGGGATTTCAATCGGCCCGAGCTGGCTCATGTAGCCGCGGATGACGATGCCCTGGCTGGCCAGGTATTTCTTCGCGATTGCGCCGGCCGCCACACGCATGGCGGTTTCCCGCGCCGAGCTGCGGCCGCCACCGCGATAATCGCGCTCGCCGTATTTGTGGTGGTAGGTGTAGTCGGCGTGCGCCGGGCGGAACAGATCCTTGATCGCCGAGTAGTCCTTGGACTTCTGGTCGGTGTTGCGGATCAGCAGGCCGATGGCGCAACCGGTGGTACGCCCCTCGAACACGCCGGAAAGGATTTCGACTTCGTCGGCTTCCTGGCGCTGGGTGGTGTGGCGGCTGGTGCCCGGCTTGCGGCGATCGAGGTCGCGCTGCAGGTCTTCGAGGGAAATCTCCAGGCCCGGCGGGCAGCCGTCGACAATGGCGACCAACGCCGGACCATGGCTCTCGCCCGCGGTGGTGACAGTGAACAGCTTGCCGTAGGTATTGCCGGACATGCAGGACGCTCCGTGAAATCGAACCCAAATTCGTGATGCGCGCCAGTATACGCAGGCTAACCGACTAGTTCATCCTCGAACCTTAGCGGTGTTGCCGAGTCCAACCGGCACCCTGACCAATGATGGCGTGATGATGCTGCGAGTTTTGATCTTGAGCCTTACCCTGTTTACCGGCTTCGCCCAAGCGACTGTCCTGCAACGTCCGGTCACTCTGGACACCGGCAGCGGAGAACTTTTCGGCTCGCTGTTGCTGCCGAAGTCCGACAGCCCGGTGCCGGTTGTCCTGATTATCTCCGGCTCGGGTCCTACCGATCGTGACGGCAACAACCCCGACGGCGGGCGCAATGACAGCCTCAAACGGCTGGCCTGGGTGCTGGCCAAACACAATGTCGCCAGCGTGCGCTTCGACAAGCGCGGCGTGGCCGCGAGCCTGGCGGCCACGCCGGACGAGCGTAATCTGAGCGTCGATGCCTATGTCGCGGACGCCGTGGCCTGGAGCCGCCAGCTCAAGGCTGATCCGCGCTTCGGCCCGCTGATTCTGCTCGGCCACAGCGAAGGCGCACTGATCGCCGCCCTCGCCGCGCCGCAGGCCGGGGCCGCCGCGGTGATCTCCCTGTCCGGCAGTGCCCGGCCGATCGACCAGGTCCTGCGCCAGCAACTGGCCCGGCAGTTGCCGCCGGCGTTGATGCAGCGCAGCAACGAACTGCTCGACAGCCTCAAGGCCGGACACCCGGACGACAATGTGCCCGCGCCGTTGCAGGTGATTTTCCGGCCGAGCGTGCAGCCGTACCTGATTTCGCTGTTCCGCGAAGATCCGGCAGCGGCCTTCGCCCGCCTGAAAATGCCGGCGCTGATCGTGCAGGGCAGCAATGACATGCAGGTGCAGGTCGATGACGCGCGGCGGCTCAACCTGGCAAAACCGGACGCCAGCCTGGCACTGATCGACGGCATGAATCATGTGCTGCGCATCGTTCCCAACGATGTCAAACGCCAACTGGCGTCCTACAAGGACCCGAATTTGCCGCTGGCAGCGGAACTGGGCACGCGTATCCTCGAATTTATCGACGGACTTCGCCCCCGTTAAGCACTCTTTACCCTCCAGTCCTGCAAAAAACGGCCGATAAGCCTTTGTCGCCAGCGTACCGGCTGGCGACAAGCAGGGCTTGGACAGGATCTCGCCGTTATGACTGATACCCAGACTTCACCCGACACCACCGCTGAAAAAGACGCACCGCCAGCGGTCGAGCTGCCTTGGGCGGATGTTCACGTCGAGCACCACAAGATGCTCCGCCTGGCACCGTTGCAGACCGACCGGCACACCGGCGGACGGCCGCTGCGCTTTGTCGAATTCGGTTATGCCGAACGCCACGGCAAGGAGCACAGCCTGATGCGCATGGCCATCAAGCTGCCCGGCCAGCGCGTGCGCAAGGAGCAGAATCACCTCGACGTGTGGGTCGATCATGGCACCCGACGCGTGCGTTTCGGCCCGGACAGCGGCTTGCAGATCGAACCGCTGAATCGCGGCATCGGCCGCTTCATGGCGGCCCAGGGCATCGCCTGGGCGAAAAAACGCTGGCCCGCCTACACCGTCGACGGCATGGACCTGAACAACAAGGACGCGCTGAACGAGGACACGCGCCTGCGCCGCGACCACTTTTTGCGCGTGCACGGTTTCGACGTGGTGTACGCCGATGCCCAGCATTTGAAGGGCAGCGTCAAGGACGTGATGGTCGGCGACCTGCTCGCGGACTGGAACAGCGAAAAGCTGCAGATCGTCGAAATCCTTGAAGCCGCGCAGATGCTCCAGCAGGCCGAACAGAATCTGGCCGAGCAGGAAGTGAAGCTGAAGAAACAGGAAGAAAAGGTCAGCAAGTTCAAGCGCGAAGACGCCGGACTGCGCTTTACCATTACTTGCCTGGTGGCGTTTGCGGTGTTCCAGGCCGGTTTGCTGATCTGGATTGCCACGCACCGCTGATGGGTTGAGACCGCAGCGCGGCCATTCGCTAGCACGCTCGCTCCCACAGGTCTGGTGTACGACACAAATCCTGTGGGAGCGAGCCTGCTCGCGAAGCTTCCAGGTTTTAAACGCGGGAAGCGAACAAGGCCTGATGAGCGCGGCACTGTTCCGCCGTCAGCATGAACACGCCATGCCCGCCGCGCTCGAACTCGAGCCAGGCGAAATCCACTTCCGGGTACAACGCCTCGACGTGCACCTGGCTGTTGCCCACTTCGACAATCAGCAAGCCTTTCTCGGTGAGGTGATCCGCCGCTTCGGCGAGCATCCGCCGCACCAGGTTCAGGCCATCGTCACCGCAGGCCAGGCCCAGCTCCGGCTCGTGCTGGTATTCGTCCGGCATGTCGGCGAAATCTTCCGCATCGACGTAGGGCGGATTCGACACGATCAGGTCGAAACGTTGCCCCGGCAGGCCATCGAAACCATCGCCCTGTACGGTGTACACACGCTCGTCGACGCCGTGGCGTTCGATGTTCTGGTTGGCCACTTCCAGCGCTTCGAACGACAGGTCGGCCAGCACCACTTCGGCGTTCTGGAACTCGTAGGCGCAGGCGATGCCGATGCAGCCGGAGCCGGTGCACAGGTCGAGAATCCGCGCCGGGTCATTGCCCAGCCACGGCGCGAAGCGGTTTTCGATCAACTCGCCAATCGGTGAGCGCGGGATCAGCACGCGCTCGTCGACGATGAACGACATGCCGCAGAACCAGGCCTCGCCGAGCAGGTAAGCGGTAGGGATGCGCTCGTCGATACGGCGTTTGAGCAGGCGTTGCAGGTTGACCAGTTCGTCGTCTTCGAGGGCACAGTCGAGGTAGCTGTCGGCAATTTCCCATGGCAGGTGCAGCGCCCCCAGCACCAGTTGCCGGGCTTCATCCCAGGCATTGTCGGTGCCATGGCCGAAAAACAGATCCTCCCCATGGAAGCGGCTGACGGCCCAACGGATATGGTCACGCAGGGTACGAAGTCGGGAAGTGATCACGGCGCAGAACTCCAGAAAAAACGACTGGCGATTCTAGCAGTCAAAACGCGCCACGACGACGCAGGAAAAATACCGGGTTGCTGGTAGTACTTTTCCGTTTTTCTGCTCAGGTATTGAACAGAACGTGTAACTTGACAACGCTGCAGGCCAGTAACGACGGTGCCTACGATGGTAGCGATTCACAGAAACGCTCAGCCAGAGGACAATGGCGCAAAAGCCCCACCCCAAGGAGCCCCAGAATGTCCGTTCCAAAAACGATGTTTCAACTCAGCGGTCGCGGTTACGCAGCGGCCACGTTGAGCCATGCCACCGTGGTCATCATCGATGCCCAGAAAGAGTACCTCAGCGGCCCGCTGGCCCTGAGCGGCATGGACGCGGCTGTCGCGAACATCAAGCAACTGGTGTCTGCTGCGCGCGCGGCCGGTCGGCCCATCGTGCACGTACGCCACCTCGGCACCGTCGGCGGTCTGTTCGATCCGCAGGGCGAGCGCGGCGAGTTCATCCCGGGCCTGGAGCCCGCGGCCGATGAAACCATCATCGGCAAACTGCTGCCGAGCGCGTTCCACGGCACCGAGCTGTACGATCGCCTGCAAGTGCTAGGCTCGCTGGACCTGATCGTCTGCGGCTTCATGAGCCATTCCAGCGTCAGCACCACCGTGCGCGCGGCGAAGAACCTGGGCTTCCGCTGCACCCTGGTCGAGGACGCCTGCGCGACCCGCGACCTGCCGTTCAAGGGCCGCGTGCTCAGCGCCGCACAGGTGCAGGAGGCCGAAATGGCGATCATGGCCGACAACTTCGCCACGCTCGCCTTGACCCAGGACCTGATCTGACCGATCGACCTGATCGCGCCTTGATGGGCGGCCCATGCCGCCGCTCATCCGCTAAAGCCTCGCATTTGCTGCAATTACCCTAGCCTCAGGAACAACCCGGTCAACTCCCGGTCGAAGGGCCGATACCCATTGAGGAAGGTCGGAATGAAGTTATCCGATGGATTTGACGCACGCCGCTTGCGGCCCAAAGGCCAAAGCAACTGGCGATTTCGATTCGGCGCGGCGATCGCGGCCATCCTGGCGACGTTCGGCGTGCTGCTGGCGATGGCCGGTGCCGCCAGCCTGCTGGGGCGCCCGCCGGCGCTCGGGGATCTGAACGCCACCCCGCTCGGCTCGGCGATCATTCTCGCGGTCGGCTTGCTGTTCCTGTATTTCGGCGTGGCCCTGTGGCGGCGTTGCCGGCGCCGCGCGCGGCAATCGCGGGAACTGAACATGTCGCCGCACCTGATGAAAAAACACGACTGACGCGATGGCCTGGCTTTTTGCCGGGCCGTTTTGTTTCGACTTGGGTAAACTGGCCGCCCTTCGCGGAGGCTGACATGCAAGACGACGATTTTTCCCTGTTCAAAAGTGCGATCCAAGGCGTCAGGCCGATCAAGCATGATCGCGCCGACACCGGCAAACCCAAGGCTGACCGCGCCCAGATCGCCAAGCTGCGCCAGTCCGCCACGGTGCGCACTGACGCCACTACCGTGGATGGCCTGTCCGATCAGTTCGTGATCGATGTCGGTCCGGAAGACGAGTTGATGTGGGCCCGCGACGGCGTGCAGGAAAGCCAGATGCGCAAGCTCAAGGTCGGCCAGATCCCGTTTGAAGGCAGCCTCGACCTGCACGGCATGAACGTGGAAAAGGCCCGGGAAACCCTCTGGGCCTTTCTGGCCGAGGCGACAAAATTCGAAATCCGCTGCGTGCGCGTCACCCACGGCAAGGCCGTGCGCCTGGACGGCAAGCGGCCGATGATCAAAAGCCACGTCAACACCTGGCTGCGCCAGCATCCGCAAGTGCTCGGCTTCACCTCGTGCCAGGCCAGACACGGCGGCGCCGGCGCGGTGTATGTGATGCTCAGACGCACCATGATGGAAGGCCGCGACGAATAAAGCCGTCACACCGAACTTGCAGGGTTGTGTCCGCCACCGTACCCTTGCCCTTTGCGAAAATCCCCACAGGTAGTTTCATGTCCCTGGAACAGAATTACACCGCTATGATAAGCGGCGTCTGCTAGGTATTCAGGGTCAATAAAATGGGGGATTGGGCACATAGGGCAACACGGCTTTCCGCGTGAAAACCTATCCACTGGTACAAAAAATGGTACAGGTTTCGACCTCTCTTAAAAGAAAGGTTGGCTGTTCTAATCTATGATCGTTTGAGAGTCATAGAATACTGTGCCTCTGACGTATTAGCATGTGTGCTCAGGGCGTTCTTAGGGATAAATTCTTCACACTTTGGACATTGGCGACTTCTAAATGGCTTTATATTTGACAGCGCTCGACCTTTTTTCAGGTTGTGGAGGGCTGACGCAGGGACTGAAGGATGCTGGCTACAAAGTCTTGGGAGCCGTAGAAATCGACGGTAAGGCTCGCCATACGTATTCGATAAATCACCAAGACGTTCCTTTCGTTGGCTCAGATATAAGCAAGCTTTCTGCGGGTGAGTTAATGGATAACCTCGGTATCAAACCTGGGGAATTAGACTTACTTGCAGGATGTCCGCCATGCCAAGGATTCTCTACGTTGCGCTCGAGAAACGGCCGCGCACCAGTTGCTGATAAGCGTAACAACCTTATCGACGATTTCGCCCGACTGGCTCTTTCAACGCTTCCCAAAATGGTAATGATGGAGAACGTCCCATCACTTGCGAAGTTTGAAAAGTTTTTACAATTCGTAAAAGAGCTCGAAGATCATGGCTATATTGTGGACTACAAGATCTTAGACGTTTCTAATTTCGGTGTTGCACAACGACGCAAGAGATTGATTTTATCTGCTAGCAGAATTGGTTTGCCAGCGTTAGCAACGGAGTCGGATAAAAGAATCACCGTCAGGGAGGTTATTGAAAATCTGCCCAAAGCAGGCGACAGCGGAGACTCTGTCCATGATTACTCCTCACCAAGAAGAAGTGAAAGAATTCATGCGCTGATTGCGGCGATCCCCAAGGATGGCGGCAGCAGACATAGTCTACCGCCGGAGATGCGCCTTAAATGCCACTCTAACACCACTGGCTATAACGATGTGTATGGACGCATGCGATGGGATGATATTTCGCCGACCATTACAAGCGGATGCATTAACCCCTCTAAAGGTCGCTTTTTACATCCCGAGGAGAATCGACCTATCACACTGAGGGAGGCCGCATTGCTACAGGGCTTTCCGCACGATTATAAATTTGATATATCTCATGGAAAGGAATCTATTGGATTGATGATTGGTAATGCTCTTCCTCCACCTTTCATCGCCGCTCACGGTAAAGCAATGGCAAAGGCGCTAGGTCAATGAGCAACTTGCAAACATTAATCAATCAAATTAGAGACAATTTCCAAAACAAAAAATTTGATAGATTCATACATGAAATCAATTTTCCGAAATTTAAAAATTTCGCTCCCGATTCGAAAATTGCCTTTGACTTTCCAGTAACCGTTGTCATTGGTCCTAACGGGGGAGGCAAAAGCTCAATACTTCAAGCGGCATGGGGCATGCCAGTAAAATATAGCACCTCACGCTTCTGGTTTTCGACACCTGTTGACCCCATCGACTTTGGTGCCGGCAGACAAAATCGATATTGGTACTCTCACTATATAAAATCAATAGACTTAATTGTTCAATGCCGAAAGATGTCTGGTAGAAAGAGACATGGATACTGGGAGCCAACTCGACCTGCGCAGAAAGAACGCATGAGCAAAATGCCGCAGAAAACCCGCTTAAATCAAGAATATATGAGTGACACCGGCGACAGATGGAATCAAGTAGACCGCACCCCTCATTACATCAACTCAAAAAACGATTCAAGTGCATTCGAAAGATATTTCTACTCAATTGAAAATTCCACTCTAGAAAAAAGACAAGACAACTTTGTCAAATACTCTCGACAACTAAAAATTGCGATTGATCAGCAACGCCAAAAACTAAGTTATTACCGAGTTGAAAGAATTAAAGAAAACTTCGAAATCAATGAAGACAACTTAAAAACAATAAATAAAATCTTGCAGAAAAATTATATATCTGCACGATACATCAATCACTCTCTATATGATCGAAATTTTTCGGGCAGTGTGATATTCGAGACCGAGCAACGAAGCTACTCTGAGTGCTTCGCGGGAAGTGGCGAGCTTGCTGTTGTCAACTATATACTTTCCCTCAACAAAGTTAAAAAATATGACTTAGTTTTACTAGACGAGCCTGAGACATCACTCCATCCGGGTGCTCAAGCTAGACTACTCGAGTACATTTTGGGGGTAGTGAAAGAAAAATTTCTACAAGTTATTATTTCTTCGCACTCTCCGACGTTTGTAGATCTTTTACCTGTTGAGGCCCTAGTAGTTCTTGATGAGAGCCAGCATGGCATTACTATTCGGAGCAAACCTACCAAAGCTTCAGCATTTCATAGACTCGGACATATAGAAAAAGACAAAATCACAATAGTTACAGAGGACATCCTCCTTGAAGAATTAGTAAAAAAAGCTCTCAAATACATACCAAAAGAACTATCAAGAAAGATAGTAGTGACTGGGGCCGAGGTTGGCGCATCTGAGATGTTATCAAACCAAGCGCGCGCCTATGCTCAGACTGATGCGAATGTTTTGATGGTGCTTGATGGTGATCAACTGGATATTAAAACAATTATAGATCTTGATCCGAGCTCACTATCAGAAAAATCAACTAAAGAACACATCGAATATTTAAAAGGCAACGATGTATCCATTGTTGGAACAAGACAAGATTTAGCCGCGTGGATAAATTGGTGCAAAAAACACGTAGCCTTTATCAACGAAGTCTGCCCAGAAGAGATTTTCCTGCAGTTATTGAACCCAAATCATAAGTTGCTTCGCAACCCGAATGCAACCAACGCTAAATATAAGGATGCGGTACGGGACGAATTATACAAAATTGGATCTGACAGAACCAGCCAAGCTCAGGCGATTTTGTTTAGCTTTCTTCTGGGCAAAGAAAATAAAGGATCGCATGTAGATTTGAAGGTGCAGACTTTAGCCGCAGAATTGCAGGAAAAAGTAACCATGCTCGAAAAAGATTAACCTATTATTACTTTTTGCTGGGCATCATCTACTTGCTGAGCTAAGCGAACACGTCCTTTCCCTGGTTGCACTGGAGTATTATTTGCCTAAATACCCGCACGAGCCACGGTACTATTTTAAACCGTATGCATATAGCCCACATTAGCACTGAGGGCATTATTTTGCATACGGGCCGGCAAATTTTACCTACATGACACTGGGCGCTCCGCGACTCTCAGAGCACTCGCGCCTTACTGGCCAATCTCACTTCTAATCCTATTGCAGAGCCGACGCTCTGGAGTTAGGATCAATTCAATTCCAAGGTGCAAGCCCGCTGCCCTCACAAGGGCGTTTCTGGGCAGATCTTCATCCTCCCTAGATCGATCTCAGGGTGCTTTGAATCAACCGGGAACTCAACTTCATAAACTGATTTGAGTACCGAATAATGTTAAAGCACCTTGCTGCTTGTTTAAAAATTGTTGCTACATCGCCGCAGCTTCGACTGCTCTTATTCCCCATATCGTTTTCCATTCCAATCTTATCCCTTGCCTTACTGATGTGGGTGTGTCGCGTCATATAATCACGAACAAAGAGCTGCTTTTCACCCATCGCCGAGAGCCTTGGGTAAAGCAGCGACTGGATTATTAATTGAGAGAAATGGATTCGAACCCGACGACTTCGCCCTCAAGGCCACAACGGGCAATCATGTGACACGTTACTTTTTCCTTAGACACATGGGATTTGCCACAGCTGGTCGAGTTTGGTCGTGTAGCTCTGACTCATCATCTCGCGACGCATTGCCCAATCGGGATTGATCGGCACACCTGCGGACCGCAGTGTTCCCCTACCCCATCTCTCGTTGATTTTGTCTAGCGCTCTCATTAGGCTCGTCGCATCGGTCGATTGTGTGGTGGCAAAAAGGTCTTCTGTGAATTCACCAGGCTGGCAAAGGTTGACAAGCATCACTTCTGCTTTGCTGTATTTGAATCCCGGCCGGAAAACGCGTTCGACGGCGTCGACAGCCGCCTTGGTAATGATGCGCACGTCATTGGTTGGATACGGCAGCTCGATCAATACGCCATTTGCGTACTTGGCCTCATCCGGGTTGAACATTCCGGTACGAATGCTGACCCGGATCTTCTTGCAAAGGGAATTCTGGAAACGCAGTTTTTCCGAGGCGCGCATCACATAACTAGCGACGGCCTCCTTGATTGGTGCTACCTCCGTGAGGCGCTTGCCGAACATCCGGCTACAGCAGATCTCTTGCTTGGGCGGATTCGGCTCGTCCAGCTCAAGGCAAGCTGTACCAGCCAATTCCCGTGCAGTCTTCTCGATCACCACACTAAAATTTTTTCTTAGGGTCCAGGCATCTGCCCTGGCGAGATCCATCGCCGTCTTGATACCCATGGCATCCAAGTGCCCTTTCATGCGCCTACCCACGCCCCACACTTCCGCGACATCCGTGTTGCGTAGCACCCAGTCGCGTTTGACCGGGTCGCAGATATTCACGACGCCACCGGTTTGCGCCTGCAGGCGTTTGGCGGTGTGGTTCGCCAGCTTTGCCAGGGTCTTGGTGTGCGCGATTCCGACACCGACTGGGATGCCCGTGCAACGCAGTACCTGGCTGCGGATCTTGCGGCCGAGGCTATCCAAGTCGCTGATGCCGGTGAGGTCGACGAAGGCTTCGTCGATGCTGTACACCTCGACGGCCGGCACCATCGACTCGATCAGGGTCATGACTCGCTCGCTCATATCGCCGTAAAGGGCGTAGTTCGAGGAGAACGGGACGATGCCATGCTGCTTGAGCTTGTGCTTGATCTGGAAATACGGCTCGCCCATTTTAACGTAGGGTTTGGCGTCGTAGCTGCGGGCGATGACGCAGCCGTCGTTGTTCGACAGCACCACGATGGGCGTCTTTGCCAGGTCTGGGCGGAACACGCGTTCACAGCTGGCGTAGAAACTGTTGCAATCGATCAGGCCGAATACCGGCTGTGCCTTAGACATGGCTGCGCACGCTGCTTGTGACTACTCCCCAGATCGCCAGCTCGTCACCTTCAAGGACGTAGCGTGGCGGATATTTGGGGTTTTCCGACATCAGAATGACTTCCCTACCGCGGATGCAGAGGCGCTTGCACACAGGTTCATTGTTCAACAACGCAATGACGATGTGTCCGTGGGCTGGCTCAATTGATCGATCGACAATGGCCAAGTCCCCCTCATAGATCCCAGCACCCTGCATGCTTTCACCCGTGAGCGACACCAGGTAAACGTGTGGCGCGCGAATGTTCAGCACTTCGTCCAGTGATATCTGCGCCTCGATGTGATCCGCTGCCGGCGACGGGAATCCGGCCGGGACGCGAAAGAGGCACAGCGGCACCTTCGAGCCGCCCTGACTGATGGGACCTAGAATTGAGTAACTCATACGCACGACTTCCAGAACTGTACGGATATACAGTTAACTTTCTGAAAGCCTTGCGGTCAATTTTTGTAAGAAATATCAGATAGGCGGGCAGGCAATGTGCGGTCGACTCTCGCAGTACAGTGGCATTCACGATTTTGTTGCCGCACTGGGCATGCCCAACGCGCTCGTTAATCATATTGGAGACCTCCCTCTGGAGCGGTACAACGCCGCCCCCACTACCCAGCTCGCGCTCTTCCACCAGGAGGAAGGATTTCTACACGCGAACATGGTGCGTTGGGGATGGCGACCGCACTGGGCCAAGGATCGCGCAGCACCGATAAATGCTCGGGTCGAGAAGGTCGCTCACGGACCATTTTTCCGCGCCATCTGGCCGCATCGAGCCATTGTTGCGATCAACAATTGGTTCGAATGGGTGGATGAAGGCGGCCCCAAAAAGCAGCCCTATTTGATACGGCATCGCGACCTCACTCCGATTCTCTGCGCCGCAATCGGGCAATACCCAACAGCAGGGCGAGAATCCAATGAGCACGACGGCTTCGTGATCATCACGGCCGACAGCGCCGGCGGGATGGTGGATGTACATGACCGGCGGCCCATCGCCCTCTCACCTGAGCTAGCGCGGGAATGGCTGGACCCGGCGACGCCCAGGGAACGCGCAGAAGATATTGTGATGCACCAGGGTGAACCGGCAGATGTGTTTGAGTGGTTCAGGGTTAATCGAGCAATTGGCAACGTCCGAAACCAAGGTGCAGCGCTCATCGCTCCGTCTGCCCCAATGCCATTTGAGTAGCTCGATACACGGACGGGTGCGACGACATCATTTTACAACTTTCGTGTAATTAACAGTTTATCTGTTTAAAACCACCTCGCCATTTATACCCAGCCATGACAAGCACTTACGGCCAAACTACGGAAAACGGGGCAATAATGCATTACTTAAGTACGTACGTAATTTCCATTTTCCGTGTAATTAACAGCTGTAGGAAAAGCAGCATATGTATACACCTCTTACCCTCATCCCCGGCTGCATATACACCTTTTACCCTATGACAAAGTAGGAAGCGCGCAAACCCATACAGCTCAAGCCCTAGGACAAGATGTCACACATTCTTCGGATCTAACTTTTAAATTATTTTCGATCAGCCATTGACGAACGCGACAGTAAACAACTAGTTTAAAAACAGATTCACCCCCCCTCTCTGTCAGCTACCGCACTCTTAAATGCGGCGGGTTTCTTTGCGAGTAAAAAAATGAATGTGCTATTTCTCCTAATGGCTACTGTCGAGTTCCTTATCAAACTAACCGAGCTTCTACAGCTATGGGGAATTGGTTGTCCAGGATATTCGCCATGGTGATCAGAACAAGCCACCGAGCGCTGCTGGCTCCCAATTCATGATCACCAACTCGCCACTGACCTCGGCCTTCCTCTGCCGCTGGTTGGTCGTCGTGTAACGTATGTCCAGTGTCTCGAAGTGGAAACCTTCGAACACGTGACGGATTTCCGGGTGGTCATTGATGCTGACCATCACCTTGCCTTTGCAGCGGCGCATGAAGTCGGCCATCCGCTCGTAGTTCTCGAACGAAAAGTCCACGCCGTACCCGGCGGTCTGCCAGTAAGGCGGGTCCATGTAATGGAAGGTATGGGCGCGGTCGTAACGTTCAGCGCATTCAAGCCATGGGAGGTTTTCGACGTAGGTGCCGGAAAGGCGCTGCCAAGCGGCCGAAAGATTTTCCTCGATCCGCAACAGGTTGATGGCCGGGGCAGTCGTCGCCGTGCCGAAGGTCTGACCGGAGACCTTGCCAGCGAAGGCATGGTGCTGCAGGTAAAAGAATCGGGCGGCGCGCTGGATGTCGGTGAGAGTTTCAGGGCGGGTCATCTTCTGCCATTCGAACACCTGCCGTGAGCTGAGCGCCCATTTGAACTGGCGCACGAACTCTTCGAGGTGGTTCTGCACAACGCGATAAAGCGTGACCAGGTCGCCGTTGATGTCGTTGAGGACTTCTACCGGCGATGGCTGGGGCTTCATGAAGTAGAGCGCGGCTCCGCCGGCAAAGACTTCGACATAGCATTCGTGTGGCGGAAAAAGCGGAAGGAGGCGATCGGCCAGGCGGCGTTTGCCGCCCATCCAAGGGATGATGGGTGTAGACATTGAAAGCAAGACCTTTACTGTATGGATAAACAGGTGCTAGGCTCGCCGCGCTTTGTGCACGAAGCTGGAGCCTAGGCCGGACTTGCAGGGGCAATCTGCGGGGACGGCGGTCGATCCAGATGTTGACGCATCGGGACCGGCCGCTCTTTTTTAATTGCTGTGCGACGCACCTTGGATGAAAAGTATCTGTGCCAAGCGCGGTGTGGATATATCATTAATTTTCAGCGACGAAATGCTCATGGCTTAATCGAAAGCCTCGTGATATCTTTTCGCCACTTTCCGTACGTCAGCACCGCGATATAGTAAATCGTGCTGCAACCGGTCCAGTTGGGTAGCTGCCACCGACCTCCTGGAAAATCCCGCGCAAGCGGAAAAAAGGAAATAGGCAGAGACAGTCTGAACCTCCCCGCCAACTGCAACATGAGACTGGGAGAACAGCTAGAGGAGGTACCCAATGGGTATTACTAATCAAGCTGGTTCAGCAGTTTTACACAAACGCATTCGTGCGTTCAGTGACATGGCTATCGGCTTCGGCTTGATGGGCATTGATCCAGTGTCCGCTGTTGCACTGGCTCTTGGGGTTACTGTCGTTATGGCGATGTTGTAAGGCTAGGAGGGCCACGGAACAAGGACGTGGCCATCCAACCTCATCGCACTATGGCGTCCTGCCAAGCGTAAAATTTTCTATCTATTCAATTCCCGTACGTAGGCTTGGCATCCGGCCAAGGCTATCAATCCTCGATCGCCGTCATCGGTGATGTTGATAATTCGTTGAGCATGCGCCGGGTCAAGTTCGGCTCTTGTGGGACCATGAACCACGCCGCCGGCGGCGGTGGTGGCGGGCATCGATCCAGTGCCGGCGCCGCTGGTGGCGTCGAGTAGGACTGACAAGCGCAAATCAGCAGTGGCAAGGCGGTCGCGCAGGCGACCTTGATCACGTTGGGCATCGCTCAAGGCTCGATAATGGGTCTGTTCGCTGGTCGCTAAGCGCTGCTCAAGCGCGAAACGTTTGTTCTGTTCGGCACGCTGTTGCGCGGCCGAAGCCTGAGCCAGTTGGTTGAGGATTTCGGTATGTAGCCTGGACTGCTCGCTGAGCCGACTACCGTATCGCCAATCCTGCACTCGCCAGGCGATGGCGGCGGATCCGCCGACCAGAGTGGCCAGCAGCACCGCGCTGGCCAGCATTCGATACGGCGCCGGGATCAGTTCGACGAGGCGCATAGCACCGCCCTCGCCCGCTCCCAGATCTGCAGACGATCTTGCAGGCCATTCAGACCGCCATTGATCCTGCGGGTGATCGCATTGAATTCGTTCTGATCCGCGAGCGCGTTCAATCCATTCACCGACCAGAACCATGCAGCCGATTCAGCGGCCCACTGAGGCAGCTCCAAGAGCTCGGGAGTACGCAGCAATCGCTCGTCGCCGAACAGCGCCAGGCTGCAGCGCAGGTAGTTGTCGTGGCCGGTCACCTGAATCAACCCGCGGCCGCGATAACGCTGGCCGTCGCCGTCCGCCACCGGGGTATTACCCAGTTTTGCGGCCAGTGCACCAGTGTCGTATTTGCCCAGGTATTGATCGCCGCCCAGCTCCCGCACGTATTGCAGTTGACCAGACTCGTGACCGATCTGAGCCAGAAATGCAGCTTGGCGTTTCGGTGTGTTGATTTGCCTATTCGCCATTGCTGCGTTGAGGGCGGATACAAAAACGCCCGCTTGGCGGCGGGCGTTGGGCATGATGCGTTGCAGCTGTTGCTCAGTGACGGACATAAAAACTCCAGACATAAAAAAACCGCACTCAGGCGGCGATCGGGTGCCTTACTGCTTCTCGACGCTCACGACCTTGAGCGGCTTTTCCTCCTTCCTTTTCTTGGTTTTGGATTTGCCTTTTTTGCCGGCATTGCATTCAACCGTCGTCGACCAGCCGGACTGGGTGAACACTTGTTCGACTGAATCGGCCAGGTACTCGCCATCGAGCCCGACCTTGAAGCCCTGGGCGATGATGGGGCGCTCGGCGAAGATGTCCGTTCGACCGGGCATCTCCAACCGAACCTCGGCAGTCGAGCGATTGAACGCGGCCAAGCGGGCTTTGGCGGCCGCCTCGGCGGCGGTCTTGTTCGGGTAGATATGCCGATCGGTGTGCACCGCCGGCAGGCCATCCGGGGCGTCGTCATTGTCGACCGTGACGATGGCCAGCTTGCCGTCCTTCTTGTTCTGATGCTTGGTCGCAACCGCCTTGTGCGAATTGCGATCGCCAAGACTGAATTGCCAGCGGCTGAGGTCGCTACGTGTCAGGGTGATCGCGCCGAAGGCCTTGCCACTCGCGGTCTGGCCACCCTGACGCGGCATCACCAGCAGCTTGCCGTCGGCCACTTTGGCCGTGCAGTCGTACTGCTTGGCGAGCCGGGTAATGAAGTTAAAATCGGACTCGTTGAGCTGATCCACCCGGACGACCTTGGTGGTCACCGGGCAGACCGGCTGCCAGCCGTTGCGCGCGGCAATGTCGACCACGATCTTCGACAGCGGCACGTCTTCCCAGCTTCCGCTTCGGATCGTTTTACCGCTGCCGCGCATGTCGCTCGCCTTGCCCTTGATCACGATCGTATCCGGCGGCCCGGATACCTCGACCGTGTCCACTGTGTAGCGCCCCATGCGGGTCGACGCCGTTTCGGCATACCCCAGATAGACCTCGATCGAGCTGCCGCGCCGGGGCAGCTGCACCTGGCTATCCCGGTCATCGATGCGCAGCTCGAACTCGTCGGACTCCATGCCCGGCTTGTCGGAAGTGCGCAGTAACAGCAGCCGATCATTGATTTTGTTGGTGATGTCAGCACCATCGGCGACGATCCGAAATATCGGGGTCATTGATTTTTCCAAAAAAAAACCCGCACAAGGCGAGCCAGGATAAAAATGATCCGTTACGCGTGACGCAACGAATCGGCGGCGGCGAGGTTGGGCCGGATCAATCCCACAAGCTGATCCCCCCGGCGGTCGGCCGGGGCAGATCCGGCAGCACAATCACGATCCCCACCCGATAAGGCTGGGGCTCGTCGGCCAACCCCTGATTGGCATCGAGCACCGCTTCGGTGGTGCCGTTGAGGTGGCCATAGAAGTTATGGCAAATGACATCAAGCATGTCCCCCTCAGACGTTCTGCATGTCGTCGCCATAGCGCACAAACTCCAGATTAAACCCTTGTTTGCGGGCTATCCCGCCGTGCAAAAACACGCCCCGTTCATCGCTGATATTCTTCAAGCACCACGTCCCGATGACCTCGCCATAACCCATGGTCAGGGTCAGTGGCTGGAGCCTGGCACCGATCGAGCGCAATGTATCGAGCTGCTTCAAGCCGCCCTTGAAGCCCGGATAAATCGTGCCCTTGAGCGTCAATTTTTCCTCACCCATGCCAACGGCTTGCTGGGCCGGCCGGCGCGTCAACCGCTCCTGCGAGGCCCAACGGAATTCACTCGACCGGGTCAGTTCGTCGAAAGCCGCGGTGTCCAGGTTGAAGTAATACGGCTCAATCTTCGGATCGCGCGGCTGGATGATCATCAGGTGCGGGAAGGGCTTCACTGCTTCGGGCGCCGGCGTGGCATCCGCGGCAAAGGAACTGGTGGGCACGATGTTGGCCAGCGAAGGGCTGACCTTGCCGGCAACATTGTTGATAGCCGTGGCCGCCTTGCCCGCCTGCTCCTTCAAGGTGCCCATTCGCTCCTGTACCTCCGCGGCCGCCCGGGTCGCCCGGCCATAGACCGCCGCCACCTGACCGACCTTGGCCTGCGCGGCGTCGACGCCGCGCATCACCCGCTGCAGCTTGGCCCCGATCGCCGGCCCAATAAACGGGATGTTCTCCAGCTCCGACGTGGCGCCGGTCAGCTCGCGGATAGCACCGTTGACCGGGCTGAGCATGCCGTCGACACCGCGCCGCCCGGTTTCCGCCGCCTCCAGCAGATATTTCAGGCTTGATTGCATCTGCTCCATGTAAGCCATGAAAACTCCTTAAACGTGGGGTTCGTCGTACAGCTTGGCGGCATTCTGTTTCGCCGCGTCGGCCATCATTCGCTGCATGTGCGGCATCAGATCCTGAGCCAGGGCCCGAGGATCTTTGACATCCCCCTGCACCGTGACCGGCATGTTCAGCGAATACTGAAACTGCTGCTCAACCTTGGCCGGCTCGGGCTTTTCGGGTTTCTCCGGCGCCTTGGCCTGAATCGCCTGCGCCGCCGACTGCAGAGGCGCCGTGACCGCCATCGAGCGCGCAACATCCCCCAGCACCGGCCCCTGCGGCGGTACGTTGGCCATCATCAGCGGTGTCGCCGAAAGCACCGGCTTGGGTTCTGGCTTGTCTGCTGGCTTATCATCTTCACCACCGAACAGCGCCTTGCCCAGGGAACCGCCCAGCGCGGCACCGCCCTGGCTGCCGAGGTAGGCCCCGATCAGACCGCCAACGGCCGTGCCAATGATCGGCACCACCGAACCAATGGCCGCCCCGGCAGCGGCGCCGGCCATGGTGCCTGCCAGGTTGCCCGCCGCAGCGCCGTAGCCTTCGGCCTTCTCGTCTTTGGTCTTGGCGTTCTCGAAGACCTCATAGGCCATCGCGCCCGATTCCAGCAGCGTGCCGCCGGGGATCATCTTGGCGACCTTGCCGACCTTGCCAACGGCCTCAACGACGCCGCCCAGCTTGGCCATCGCCGCGCCTGGGACGGCCGGCACCGGTGGCACCGGGGGACGCGGTATGGGCACGGGAGGCCGAGGCACCGGCGGTGCTGGGGGACGCGGCACCGGCGCGGGTGCCCGTGGCACAGGCGCCGCCGATCGTGGCATTGGCACCGGCGGACGCGAGCCCCCCGGCCGAGGCAGCGGCCGGCGCCGGGAAACGCGCCGGGATCCGCGACCGCGCCGGCGCGTTTCGCCTGGGCCATCCATACCACCGCCGCCGCCCATGGCGCCGGCATTGACGACAAACACCTTCCTGACGCCGTCGAAGTCACCGCCTGCAGAATCTTCGCCGCCACCGGTGGCCACGTCCTTCGCCAGGGCAATGGCCTTGAGGCCCGTGGACACAATGCCCAGCTTGCCAGGCTTCTTGTCGCCGCCCTCGCCCCCTTCGTCCGTACCCTCCTGCGGGTCGCCCTTGAACGCCTTGAACGCCTTCAACCCGTTCTCGACCAGCGACAGCGCCTTACCCGTCTTGCCCCTGGGCTCGCCACCCGCCCCGTCCTTGGCGTTGGTCACAAAGACCTTTTGCACCTCGCCGGCCTTGCCGCCGCCCAACGTTCCGCGCGCCAGATTGAGCAGGCCTTTGCCGATCTTGAACGTGCTGACAATGCTTTTCAGGGCGACCAGACCGCCCCCGACCGCCGCAATGCCCGTGACCACCCCGGGCGCGCTGTCAGACAGCGAGGTGATGCCCTTGGTGACCTTGGTCAGCGTGTCGGCGACGGTGTCCGTCACCGGCCGCAGCGCATCCCCCACGCTTCGCATGGCGTCGTCCATCGACTGCGCCACCTCGGCCCATTTCTGCGAGGACGATTGACGCCGCTCAGCCAGGTTCTTGTCGAGGATGCCCGACGCTTCGCGTGAATCGTTTTTGAGCTGGCTGTACAACGCCTTGTTCTGCATGTAGGCCGACAGCGCCGCCTTGACCTGCATGTCGGCGAACAGGTCGCCGGTGCGCAAGGATTCCTCAAGCGAAGCCATCATGGCCTTGGCTTTCTCCGGATCAGACTCCTTGCTGATTTTGGCTGTCGCTTCGGCCATCGCGGCCGCGCGCTTCGGGTCAGTGGCCTGAATGTATTTCTGTGCCAACGCCATGCTGGTTTCAAGCGTCGAAAGGCCGTTTTGCAAACCGGTCTGCATCGACCCCTTGTAGTCAATGCCGGCCTTCTTGTAGGCCTGGACGGTGTCGGTCGAGCCAATCTTGCCCATCCAGTTTTTCAGGTTGTTGGCCGCTTCGTCCGAACTGCCGGCCTGTTTCATCTGCACCTGCAGCATGGCGCCCAGCTGGGTTACCGCGTCCATGCCAGTAATGCCCAGGCTGCCCATGTTGGCCAGCAGCTCGGGGAACCACTTGGCCATATCGGACGCTTCGAAACTGCCTGCCTGCCCTTGGTAAGCGATCGCCTCAAGCGCCTGCTGCATCTGCTTGGCGTCGGTGATCTTGGCGTTTTGCCCCAGGGCATTAATCATCTTGGCCGTGTCGACGCCGCTGGAGCCTTGCCCCACGACGAACTTGGCCGCGACGGGCGCGTACTCCAGTGCCTTGCTCAAATCCATGCCGGCGCCGACCAGCTGATTGACCACGTCGGCCACGTCGTTGCGTGCCATGCCCGTGTCGCGCGAGGTGTCGATGATCTTGCGCGTCATCTCCTGCTCTTGCGGCTGGTTGGCAATACCGGCCTTGATCGCGATGTCACGCACGATCGCGCCAAAATCAGCGCTGACCTTTGTGGGCACCGCCATGGCCCCCACACCGACCACCGCCGCACCGACGGCGCCCTTCATGCCCTTGGTGCCGTCTTCGATTTGCTGCCGGCCTCGGGCCTTGAACTCGGCTTTATTGGCCGCCTGCCCCATCGATCGATAGGCCTGTTCCAGGCGCCCGACTGCAACGCCCTGCTTTTTCAGGCTATCGAGGTTGGAATTCAACCGGCCCAACAATTTGGACGCGTCGGCCGCACCGCTGTCGTGCGCCTTCTTCCACTCGTCACGCAGACGGATGGTGTCGCCGATCGCACGCTGCAGCACGCGTGCCTTTTTGCCTTCTTCCTCAAGGCGCTTGATGCGCCCGGTTACGTCCTTAAACGCGGTGCCGACCGTCGAACTGACGGCGCCGCCGATCACCAGCCCGAGGGCGAGTTTGTTCGCCATATCATGGCCCCCATTTGCCCAGCATCACCGAGGGCGGCTCAGTCCGTGAGCCACCACACCATTTCCGCAAACGGCATTGCCTGGATCTCTGCGGCGGAAAATCCCGTTTCCGCCGCCAGTCGCTTCGCGGCCGCCTTGATAACGCCGGGGTTAAACCCCGTCGTCACTGTCCAGGCGAAAATAGCCGGCCTGCAGGCGGTTGAAATCCACCAGCTTCAGGCCCTCCAGATCGGCAACAGGCGCCCCGGACAACGCAGAGAACAACACCAGCTCGCGCTGCTCGTCGTCGCCACCGGCTTCGCGGCTCGCTTCGCGCACGTCACGCACGGTCGGCGAGCGCAATGCCAGCTTGTCGACTGTCACGCCGTTGATCGATGCGGGGCACGACAGCGTCACCAGGGCCTGATCCGTGGTGATCGACAGCCAGCACGGCGTCGAAGTCGAGTAGTCGGTATCCGGCACCAGATGCGAATAGGCGGCCTGCACGCGGCGATAGTCCGTCAGCTTGAGGGCTTCCAGATCCTTGAGCCCCACCTCGGCCAGTCCGGCGAACAGCATCAGCTCACGCTGCTCCTCGTCGCCATTGGCAGCGCGGTCAGCCGCGCGCACCTCACGCACGGACGGGGCGCGCAAGTTCAGCGTTTCCACCTCGATGCCGTTGGCTTGGCTCGGGCGCGTGAGGGCCAAGACAGCACCGGCCGCACTCAGAGAAAGCCAGGCTGGCAGTGTTTTATTGGTCACTTGTTTCATCTGGTTCTATTCCCTTAGAGGCCGAGTGCGGCGCGCACTTCCAGCAGCTGGTCTTTGCCATCGATCACCTGAATGCCGGCGACCATGTCGATTTCGTACATCAGGCGCCCGTCGATTTCGAGCTTGTAGTAAGAGACGGCAATGGCGTGCTTGATCTCGGCGGCGTCGCCGGCCTTCCAGTCGCCCAGTTCCACCTCTTTCAGGCGACCGCGCAAGGTGGCGACCACCGCCGTCACCGCGCCTTTCTGCCCCTTGAAGGCACCACGGAACACCGCGTTGAATGCCGTGCCATCGGCCAAACCAAAATATTTCAGCGATTCGCGGCGCACGCCCTTGGTGACAAAGGACGCTTCCATTTTTTCCAGGCCCTGATCCATCTCGATCGAGCCCGCCATACCGCCCCCGCGATACTCGTCCGTCTTGGTGGTCAGCTTGGGCAGCGTGAGGCTCGGCACGTCGCCGGCGAAGTTCACGCCGTCAACAAAAAGATTGGTGTTGAATAAGGTTTGAGGAATCATTTGCTAGGCCTCCTTAGGCAGCTTCAAGTACTTCGGTCATCCATTGATCGGTGACTTCGAACAGGAAATTCGGGTTTTCTGCCGGCGGCACGTCGGTAAAGCGGATGCGCCAATACACCTTGCCCTGGGCGATCTGGCTGGCCGTGTTGAGTTCGGCATCCGGGAACACTTCGAAGTTGATGATTGCGCCCTGGGCTTTCAGGTCGCGCATGAACGCATCTAGGCCGTTGGTCACGTCACTGACATAGGTCTTCGTGATCGAGCGGTCGACGGCCCACTTGTGGCCGGCCTGCACGGCATCCATGAGGATGAACAGCGTGCGAACGCGGGTTACGAACGCCCATTTCGGGTCGCTCGACAGCGTGCGGTTGCCCCACAGGCGGTAACCGTCGTCGCGGATGATCGTGGCGATGTTGGCGTTATTGAGCAGGTTGGCCCGGCACGTATCGTCGCCGTCCAGGTACTCGACCGCACGGGTGGTGCCGGTGATGCCGGCGAATTCCTTGTTCGAAGGCGAGGCCCAGAACCCGTATTCAGCATCCGTCCAGGCGAACAGGCCCGCCGCCCAGGCCGAGCCCGGGGCGTCGACGGTCTTGCTGGTGACGGTGTCCCAGTACTGCACGCCGGGGTCGACCATGAACAGGTTGCGACTGCCGAAGTTTTCGGCGTAGGCCATCGCGGCCTCGTCGGTGGTGCCCGGGCCATCGATGATGCCGATCGCGCGCAGCTTCTGCGCAATGCTGTCGAGCGCGGTGGCCACCGCCTGCTTGGCGGTATGACCCGGCGCGATCAGCAGTCGCGGCTGCGCGTTGTACAGGCTTTTGCCGTCGAGCAAGGCTTGCATACCGGTACGCTGACCCGAGGCCAGAACGCCGCCGATGATCGCCGAGGTCTGCAGCGCGGCGTCTTCCAGCTTGGGAACGCCGACCGCCACGATCACCGCCTTGGCTTTGACGTAGATAGCCTGGCAGGCCTTGGTGATCGCCGAGTCAGCGCCGAAGGCGGCGATCGCCTCGCGTTCGCTGGTGATCAATTTCAGCTCGCCGGCCTTGGCGGCACCGCCACCCAGCACGCCGGGGGTGAAGGTGTCGCACAGGCCGATGATTGCCGAGGACGGCAGCGAAATGGTGCGCGTACCCGTCTTGACCTCGGTGGTCGTAACGCCGTGGAAAAAACTCATAACTCTCGATCTCCAGAAACGAAAAAGCCCCGCATGAGCGAGGCTGTGAGGGTGTTGGTGTTACGCGTAACGCAATGAAAAACGCCCCGTCAGTGCGAGGCGTTCAGGTGATTTGCGCGGCCAGCCAGTCCGGCGCCGGCGGCCGGTGCTCAAGGAATGGAAATTCGCCATTCTCCGGCCAGTTGCGCAGCGCCCGGCGGTAACGCTGCAGCTCGGTGTACTGGTCGGTGGTCAGGGTGGTGGCGGCGCCGTCCTCCAGCTCGTCACGGTGACGCGAAACCATTTGGTCGGTGGCCAGAAGCTCACCGTCACGCCATTTGCGCTCGAGTTCTGCCAACTGCTCAACCGTCGGCGGCGGCGGGTCAGTCAGCATCGGGTAACCGTCAGCATCGGCCGCAATGACCTTGCCCACAGATTGGCCATCGAGCAGGGCCTGGTACTGGTCAACCTCGATCAGTCTGGCCCCCTTCGGAATGACGCAATTCGGGTTATCCACCAGCACCATGGGCGGCTCGCCGGGGTCATCCTCGCCCAGGCTCCAATCAGGGTCTGGAATCAGCATTTGGCGCGCCCCGTGAAAACTCTCGTCGTAGAACGCACACGGGTTATCGTGAAAAAAAAGTGCCATTGTTGCCCCTTAATTAGTAACCGAGAGCACGCCAGTACACCGGCGCGCCCGCTACGTTTGCCCGACCGACGAACCCGTTCAGGTTCGAGTTATTGTCAAGCCACGCCTCGGCACCGCTGGCCGTCGGCGCGATTGGCGTCGCCTGTACCGACAGCACACCGCCCGTGAAGGTCAGCGGGAAGAGCACCGAGACAGGGGCGCCCGCCGTGGACGAACTCATCCATATACCCCACTGTTCAATCACCCCGCCACTGGTTCGCTTGTAGCCATTAACGGCTCGGGATTGCGCGTGGCTGCCCACCCCGACCACCAGCCAGAGCCCGGCGTATTTGGTGATAGAGATTTCGTCGCAATACTCCAGAACGAAGTTTGTAGCCGTGCCGGAAATGTTGAAGGCACCGATAAAACAGTCACCCGCCGGCGAGGTGAAGGTGACGCGGCCGACGCCAAGGTTCACAAAGCGGATGGACGCGCCATCCCCGACTGCAGAGAGCGCCGGCATCGTCAAGGAGATGTTTGCGCTCGAAGAGGTCACAAACTCGCAACCCAGGTCTGCCGTGGTCAACGAGCGGCTGGAGGTGATGGACGTCGAGGATCGTTTGTTGCCGATCGCCCGTTGTACAAACTCGGTCGTCGCCAGCAACTTGCTGTTGTCGAACTGAGCCGGCGTTGAGCCGAACACCTGCGAATATTGAAGCTGTGCCGAACCCGAGGCCCACCAGCTGCCGGCGCCGCTGCAGGTCAGTTCCAGCGTGGCACCGGGCTGCATGGTGATCGCGGTAATCGGCGCAATACTGCCCGGGTAGATGCTATCCGTCCCCGCACACACCACCGTAACCACGCCGCCGCTGACGTTGCGAAAGTGAATCGCCCCGCCCGGGGCGACCGTATTTGCAGCGGGCAGCGTGACCGTAAACGTGCCACTGGTAGATACCAGGGTGCCGAGCGCCGCCGCCGTCAACACGGTGTTCGACACCAGAAAGGTGAACCCGCGATAGCTCCCGCTTGCCCGTTGCACGAACTCGGTCGTCGCCAGCAACTTGCTGCTGTCGAACTGCGGCGGCGTCTGCCAATTCGCGCCGGCCATGACAGCCGCATATTTCAGCGATACAGACCCGCCGATCAGATGCCAGAGCGTACCGATGCGCACGAATACCGCGGTATCACCCTGAGCCAGGGCAATATTGCCCGGCGCACCGACGGCGCCAACGGTGTCGCCGACCGCCGCCGTGGCGGTGACCGTGCCTTGCACGCAAAAGATCGTCACCGTGCAGCCATTGGTGAGCCCGGGCCCGGTGGGCAGGGTTGCTGTCAGGGCTGCACCAGGGCTGCCGAAGGCCGCCACGCGGCCGACATCCGCAAGCGTCAGCACGGACGACACGGCGTAGTTGATGTACCCGCCGTACTCCACACCCGAGCGCTTTACAAACTCGGTCGTCGCCAACGCCTTGCTGACGTCGAACTGCGCCTGCGTCGTCCAGTTCTGCCCGGACATCACCCCCGCGTATTTGAGTGCAGCCGTTCCGCCGATCAAGCGCCACAGGGTGCCGATGCGGATAAACTCGGCGCTGTCACCCTGAGTCAGCGAAATGTTGCCGATGAAGTTCACCGCATCGACGATCTCCCCCGCGCCTGCGGTGACCGTGAGCGTCCCCATACCGCAGAGAATGCTCACCGTCGCACCGCGAGGAATATTGCCCCCGGTGGGCAGGGTCGCCACGGCGGCGCCGGCCGTTGCAAAAGCCGCCACCTTGCCGACATCGGCCACTGTCAACACCGCCGAGGCGGAATAGTTGGTGTAGTCCCCGTACTCGACCCCGACGCGTTTCATGAACGCCGAGTTGACCAGCAGCTGCGAGTTATCGAACTGGCCCGGCGTGTTCGCCGTGGGACTGATCAGCGCGGGCGAGTTGATCGGCGCGAAGCCTTGGGTCACGTTCTGGAACGTCAGCGCCGTGGTGCCCAGGACAATCGCGCCATCCGTGACCAGCTGCCAGCGCGTGTCGGCCAACGTCACGCCCTGCTCGACCGAGACGATCAGTGCCGAGGTCACCTCGGCATTGCTATCAGCATCAGGCGCGCGCTTCCAGGCTGATGCCGAAGCCACCCAAAGGCCATTGTCCTTGGCCAGGGTCTGATTTTTGACCAGCACCCGGTCACCCTCGACCAGCGCCGTGCCGTCGATCGCCTGGAGCCCGGACAACACGATGTTGGCCATGGTCGCCAGTCGCACCGATTGCTTACTGTCGAGTTTGTAGAGTTCTTCCTGAATTCGGTTGTCGACGTATTCACGGGTCGCCAGCACCACCGCCGGGTCAATCTTGAGATTGATATTGCCGGTGCTGGAGACGATCAGGTTCATTCGCACGACCTGCGTGCGGCCCGAACCTTGAGACAAGACTGGCTTGAAACTCGGCGCACAGTTGGCCACCGCCACCAGATCCCCGTCGGCGTCGTACAAGCCGAGTTCGCGAATCCAGTACCCACCTTCATCTGCCGGAATCACCTGCTCGGCGATAATCACCGCCGGGTTGATCGGGTCGACCTTAAGCTGATTCAGGGGCTTACGCCGCCACTCGTTGAGCAATTTGGTCTGAGTGGCCGATGGGATCGGGTTAGGAGGCTCAACCAACCCTCCGGGATTGGCATCGCCAACGCCCATTTCGGTAATTTTCCAGGCAATGCCGAGCGCGTCGGCGTTCGCCTGCTTGGCCATCCCCACGTTGGTAAGGATCGCGTAGAACTGCGAGTTCGCATCAATCATGAATAAACGTCCAGGGTATCTATGGAATGTTCGCGACCGGTTACGCCAAAGCTGCCGGTGACCTCGATGTCGCGCATCACAGGCGGGTAAACGTCGATTTCGTCGCCGTCGTACACCGATACGGCAATGTTCAAATTGCCTTGGGTTTCCAGGCTGATGGCCAGCCCGGTCAGGTGCCGGGAGACGGGCTTGGCGTCGTCGATCAGGCGTTCAAGCTCCTGATACATTTCCTCGGTGATGCCGGTATCGAGCACGCCAACTTTCAACGCGAACGTGCCTGGCACGCCCTGGGGCACCGCGTTGAACCACTCGACTATCTCGATCAGATAGCCCAGCGGCTCGACCACACGGCGCAGCGCGCCGATCGTGCCCTTGTGCTTGTGAATGTAGAACGAGGCCTTGATGGCCGCGCGCTTGGCGGCCTCCGGCCATCGATAGTCCCAGCGATCCACCGACCACGCCCACGCCAGATGCGGCAGCAGGTGCACCGGGCAGGTGTCGGCGTTGTACAGATCACGCAGCGGAACAATCGTTTTTTCGAAGAATGCGGCCTCCATGGCCCGTTCCAGCTGCGTGCTGTTGAGTGGCAATAGACTTTTCATATCAGCCCGCCAGCCTCACGTCGTAGCCCGTGCAGAACGCCGCCTGCGCTTTGGTAGGGGCCAAGTCCTGCCATCCCACCAGCTCCACCCGGGCAACGCCCGCAACGTGCAGTTGCGCGTCCACAGCAGAACGCGCGACCTCCACGCCCAACCGCTTGCGCGGGTTGATCCAGGCCGCCAACCGGCTTTTCGCCTCGGCCAAGCTGGCATCCGCTTCGGGGCCAGCGCTGGCCATGTGCAAAATGGCGTCAATCCGATAGCGGATCACCTGCGCACTTTGCACCGTGACGCGATCACCGACCGGGCGCACGTCTTCGTCGTTTACGGCAGCAGCGACCGTGGCCAGCAACTCCGGCGAGGCCACACCCTCCCCGTCCGACCCCAGCACCGTTACCGTAACGTAACAAGGCGCCGGGCTTTCGGCGGTGGCATCCGCCACCAATCCCGAGGCATTGCGTGCGTGCAGGATGTAGCTGTTACGCGGGCCCGCCGTGGAAAGGCCCTCATAGGCCAGCTGGATGCGCTCGCGAAACGGGTCATCCTCTTCCTTGACTTCCGGCACCGGCGGTACCGCTGCCGGGTCAGCGGCCTGAATAACCAGGCGCTTCAAATTGACATTGGCCCCCAGGTGATCGAGGTCACCGCCGCGCGCGTAAGCAAGGAGTAATGCCTTGCCGGCATCATTGACCCGGGCGCGGTTACCGACCTTGATATAGGCCCCCACCTCCAGCGTCTTGACCACCGGATCGCTCTCCAGCGAGGCCGTCCAGTTGCCGCCCATATAGCCGCGAAAGACGCCGAGCCCATCCTGATACACCTCTTCGAAGTCCAGAGGCTCCAGCACGGTCGGTGCCGGCAGTGACGACAGATCCCCGATATTCATACGGCCACCTCTAGCGTGACGCTGTCGCCCAGGTAGACCCCGGCGATTTGCAGATTGATTTGCCCGCCAATCACGGAAATGACCCGCACCTGATCCAGCTTCAAGCGCGGCTCCCAACGCTCCAGCGCACGGGCAATTTCAGCCTGTACGGCACTCACCCACCCGGCATTGACGGGCAAGTCAATAAACCGCCGTAGACCGCAGCCGTACTCGGGCCGATGCCGGCGGCTGCCCAGCGGCGTGCCGAGAATGTCCGCGATGGATTGCCGCAAATGAGCGATGCCGGAAATGGGTTGGCCGGTGTGGCGATCCATTCCGATCATCTAAGTCACTCCTTGAACGGCTCGAATTCGTCGCTGGCTTTCAGGAACTTCACAGCGTCGCTGTCGGACGCCGGCACCTCGACGATCGCCTTACAGACCGGATACGAGCGATCGGTGCCAGGGACGATCAGCAAGCGCGAGGTGTACAGTTTGTCGCGGAACTTCAAGGAATCCGGACCTGAAAACGCCGGTGTTCCCGTCACCAGTTCAGCGGTGCTCTGTCCCTCGGGGATAGAGGTTTCAACGATCTTGGCCATGTGTTTCTCCAGGCGTAAAAAAACCCGCACTCGGCGGGTTGTCTGATTGAATTTAATGCGTGTGGTGATTGCTATTGCCGCCGGCATCAATGATTGCGCCAGCACTGGTGATGCCCTTGGTGACGTGCAACGCCCCCTCGATCATCACCGCCGCTTTCATGTTGATAGTGGCCGCCGTTACCGTAACGGCACTGTCAGTCACGACCGCCTCTGTGCTGCCGACCTTGATCGTCACGGTGCCGCTGGGCAGGGTGACGGTGTAGCTCTTGGCCTGCCAGTCGTAGACCAGCGAGCCACCATCGTCGAACCGCCAGACCTCGACGTGATCGCGGTTATCCGGTGGCGGGCCGGCATTGCCATACAAGCCCGGTACAAATGTGCCTTGCGAGACGTCACCGCTGGGACTGATCAAAGCACCCTGCTCACCCAACGACGGCGCCCGCCAGTGCCGGGCCTTGCCGGCGGCGATGCTGTGCCAGCGCACCCAGGCGCTGACCCATTCGCCGTCCGATACTCGACACACCGGCGGAGACGCTGCCAGATCCACCGCCACCACATAACAACTCTTGATCGCTCCCGCGATCATCCGGTCATGCTGAGCACCTGTGTAGCCGCTCACATTTCCTCCGCAGGGACAAAGTCCTCTTTGGCGTCATTGTTGAACCCGAACAATATTGACTGCTGGTCTGGCCAAGGCCATTCCTCGACTCCGAGGTATACCTGCTGGGTCCATTCCACCAGCCATACGGTGTAGCCATCCAAGTGCGGCTGGGTCCAATCCTGCAGCGCCTGAACGAATTCGGCTGGCTCAACTGGCAAACCCCAGGTCTGCGCTCGCAGCATCACGGCCAGTTGAGTGGCCAAGTGCACAGCCTGCTGGTGATGGTATGGCTTGATCGGGTCAACGATGATGCGAGCCTCGAACTTGCAGACCAATGACGTCTCACCGGTACCGGGATCGGTGCCGGGTTCGATCTCGGCCAACTCCAGAAAAACCGCCGGCAAAAGCACGCGGTCAGCGATATTCGGCCAGGCCATGACCGACGCCACACCTTGCAGGTGCATGCTCAGTTGCTGTTCAACCGCCCGATAAAGCTGGTCCAGGGTAAAAGGTTCGTCAGACATTCCCGATCCTCTTGAGGTACTTCTGCAGCTCGAAATTAAGTTCCTGTTTGAGGATCTCCAGCAGGCGCTCATCCGCTTTTTTTACCCAGCTTTCGAAGTGCGGTCGGGCTTGTTCCAGCGACACCTTGGCCTTGACCAGCGGGAAACGACTACCGTTTTCGGCGACCCACCCAGAACTCGGCCCGCGACCGGGCGATACTGTGCTGTCGGGGTAGTCGTTCGCATTGAAATGCTTGCTGGCTGTACGGATCCAGATGTCGGGCTTGTTGCCGTAGACCTTCTTGAGAAAGGCCCCCTGGTAACGCCGCCCCGCCACCGAGACACCGCTGCCGGCTTGCCGCGCGCGGCCGATCCGACTGGACTCGATGGCATTCAAACCAAACCACAGTTTGCCGCTCGCGGCCCCGCCAGAAACCGGATAGCTGCGCAACCGCTGACGTACCGCCGCAACAGCAATGCGCTCCGACCGGCTGACCGCTCGGGCAATATGAGTGCGCAACCAGCCCAACGTCTTGTTGATCGCGCGCCGATGCGCCGCTGCAGCCGCTTTCGGTACCACCTTGGCAAAATCCTGGAACGCCTGAAAGTCTGCGGCCGAAGACTGGATGGAGATCATCCCGCCCCCGGCCGAGGGTTTGAAATAGCTACCGACGGTCATGGGCGTAACCTCAAGATGAGTGCGACCAGGCCGTCACCGCTCGGCTCTAGCTGCACCAGGTCGTAGTCACCGCCGCCATCCATAGCGGGCAACTCGATGCTGACCTGCATACCCTGCTCTAGCCCCTGCGAATCGCAGACTCGGATCTCGAAACGAGGCTCACGCAGCCCGGTGTTAAGTTTGCCAAACTTGGGCTGCAACCAGGGTGCAGAAAAGAAGCCGGTGACATCTCGACCGCCGACCATTGCCGTATCGCCCAGGCCATCCAGAATCAAGACATCCATGTCGTCGCTCAATTCGCGAAAGCCCATCACTCACCGCCGCGGTCGTCGCTTTCATCGGCAACGTCAGGCTGTTGGCTCAGCAGATCTCGTGCTCGCGGATCCTTGAGCGGGGCAATACGCCCCTCAGCGAGTAATGATTCCTCGATTTCTTTGTTCGGCGGACTGTATGGCTCGCCCTTTACGACAACGACGCGGCCGTCCTGCACGCAACCATCGATGACCAGAAATTCGGCTTTTTTGGCCATGTCACACCACCTTGGCGTAAATGAAAGCATCAGGTTCGAGCAGACCAGCCAGTGCCGCACTTTGCAGCTTCAGCCAACGAGCGCTTGGCTCCTGGGTCACCCAGCTTTTTGGGAATCGCGCCGCCTCGACTAAGCCACTTTCGACAGCCTCAAGATCTTGAATAGCGCCGTACAGCATGGCATTGCGTGTCGACGTCGAGCCGAGAATCAAGCCACCGGCCGGGATCATCGGCTGTTCGGCATCGTCGTCATCCAGGTACCACTCGTCATAGCCATAGAGGTCGACACCGGGATCATTCAAATAACCGAGGTAGGTCACACCGTCGGGCAACTCTTCGGGTTTGATCAACCCCATATCCACCCGGCGAGTATTGAGTTGCTTCATCACGGTTGCATTGGACTGGAAGGCATCAAGTGCTTCACCACTCATGGCGACCGTGTTGGCTGTGCGTCCGGAGTCCTTGGCGATTTTGCGTTTCCAGCCACGCAGATTAGCGATAGGGTCGCCGTCAGAACTGTTCCATTGCCCGCTGCCCAGGCTGATTTTGTGATCACTGGACATCAGGAAGTCGATGGTGTCGTCCACCCCTTCACCAATTACGCGCACCTTGCCGGTGGTGAGGGCTTGGGCACACATCCATTCCTCACGGCGCACGATCTCGTCGTCTAAGTCACGCAAATCCTTGCCAAGCAAC
This sequence comes from Pseudomonas sp. efr-133-TYG-5, assembly GCF_030209175.1. Lineage (GTDB taxonomy): Bacteria > Pseudomonadota > Gammaproteobacteria > Pseudomonadales > Pseudomonadaceae > Aquipseudomonas. Next base: position 1,517,672 of record NZ_JARVSM010000001.1, read on the forward strand.
TGACCTGCCCGCTCCAATGGCGTACGCGAGGAAAACGGGTTGTCACCGGCCGAGCGCTTGAGCACCAACTCGGCAGTGGTTTCGCGCTTGGGTTGGATGTAAGGCGGGGTGTAGTTGCTGGTGGTATAACCCTCACGCAACGACACACTGCCAGGTAGACGAGGGTGGACGAAGGGCGCCATTTTTCGCTTGCCCTTGATAATGTCGATGTCGACCGTTTTGGTCGGGAATGTCACTGGGCTGCCACCGTTGAAAAACGTGTTCAACAGAAAACGGCGTGCAGTCGGCATCTGCTCGACCGCTTCGAGCATGGTGCGGGTATCAAAAATATCCATTTATAACTCCGATTAACGAACGAACAGGCTCAAGGCACGTAGCGCAGCTTTCGCCTGCACCAGGGTGAAGCCCTCGCCGAGTGTGAGTTGGGTGGCCAGCACTTCGCCGGTCAGGCGGATAGGCGCAATCTGAGCGCCTTTGGTCGAATCGGTGGCCAGATCGAGGATTGCCACTGGCGCCTCGGAGCCATCAGTTGCTGCTGCTTTGGCCAGGACAAACTCACCACTGGTTTTCACCTGACCGAGGACCGCGCCACGGTTGAGTTTCTGTCCGGCGGCGATCACGGCGTTTTCGATGATCACCGGAAAGTCGCCCGCCGACAGTTGGTCGGGCACATAGGTTTGGCGTTCAGGGTTACTCATGAGGTTCTCCAATCAGCGGCGCGAAGCGCCTTCAACAATGGCGTTCACAACCGCTTTGCGTTCACCCTGAGCCGCATCGCCCGTTGGAATGGACGTCGATGCGCCGGTTGCATCGGCCTTGATCGCGCTCAGTGAGATACCGCGATCTTGCGCCGCCTTAAACAACTGCAGAGCGGTGGCCTCAACGGAGGTACCGGCGTCGATGGCTGCGGCAATCTCAGTCTCGAAGCCCTTGCTGGCCATGGCGTTGATGCCGGTGATGCGCTGCCGCTCGGCGGTGGCACCCTCCTCACGGCTTTGCGTGCGAATACTCTCAAGATCAGGTTGACTGGCTTGAGCGATCTCGATGGTTTGCGGATCTGTGCCGGCGGCCAGCGCCTCGCGCAACTCCGCCGTGCTGCTGACGGTGGTCATGTTGTATTTCCTCGGTTGTGTTGCGGCCTGTTTGGCCAGTTCAGTGATCAATGTTTCGAGTGAGCCAAGGCGATGAGCCAAGCCGGAGTCGACGGCGGCTACGCCGACACGCAAACCGCCGAAGTCGCCCATTTCAGGAACGCGCTTCGGTTCCACGCCCAGGTTGCGGGCCACCTTGGCCACGAACACGTCGCCCATGGCGTCGACCGTCTCGCCAACCTTGGCCCGGCCCTCTTCGGTGGACAGATCCACGCGCTTGTTAGGCGCGTTACGGCTGACAATCTGGTAGCGCTTGCGACCGTTGGCTTCCTCACCGCCGACCACCGCTTCAACGACCACACCGATGCTGCCGGCGAGCGCGGTCTCGTCGATGACGATCTCGCTGGCAGCAGATGCAATCCAATAAGCTGCGCTGGCCCCGGTACCGCCGATGTAAGCGACGATGCGCTTACGGTCACGGGCAGCATGGATTTGGTCCGCCAGCTCGTTGATGCCAGCTGCTACGCCGCCAGGACTGTCAATGTTCAGGATGATTGCGTTGACCTTGGGATCATCCAGCGCCGTTTGCAGGTCGGTGGCCAGCACCTGAGTACTAGTCGCGCCACTGATCTCGGTGAAGAGATTGGCGTAACGAAACACCGGGCCGACCACCGGAATGATGGCCACGCCATTGCGCACACTGACGGTACGACTGTTATCCAGCCGCTTGCCTGTGCGCGTTTCCAGCGCTGCCGGATCGCCCATCCGATCTGCAATGGTCAGCAGGTTTTCCAGGGCGCCAGGCAGCATCAGCCAGGGCTGCGATGCAGCCAGCTCAAATGCGCGGGGCATGGTTAGTCCTCGTTGGGGTTATTGGGCGGTGAAGTTTCTTGTTCGCGCCCCTTGGGCAGGACGTGCAAGCCATCCTTGCGGCGTTGTTCGACTTCGCGGACGCGCTGTCGGTACACCTGCTGCCACGGCTCGCCGGTCATTGCAGCGGTTTCCAGCGTTTCATTGCTGACGCCGATTTCAATGCGCTTGCCGGCGGCGTTAGCCTCCTTGAGTTCATCGATAGCGCCACGGGCCGGACCGATCCAAATCGCTTGGCAGTAAGCTTTGCGTTTGGCCGGATCGGCGTATCCCGGCAACTTGATCAACCCCCTCGCCACCGCTTCATCAATCAGCAGCTCTCGACTGGGCTGACAGAAGTCACAGATCAGCCACCAGCGGCGCAGGCTGTAGAACCGCCACGCCTGCAACATCGCGGCACGTGCTGCGCTGTAGCTGCTGCTGTAATGCAGCAACAGCTCTTCCATCGGCTGCTCGAGCGCGGCACCGATTTCCTTGACAACTGCGGTAAAGAACGGATCGAACTGCGCGTTGGGTCGCGCGGGGTTTGCGATCACCGGTTCCTCGCCTTGGCCCAGATCGACGATCGCGCCCTCGCCTAAGGCCAGCTCACCATCGCCGGTGGTGTCACCACCAACGCCGTCACCTTCATTGGCCAGCGCCGTCAGCGGTAGGTTGCCGACCTGAAAGTCATTGGTCTTTTTGATGAACACGGTAAACATCGCTGAGATCACCGCCGCCATCAGCTCGGCACTGCTGTAGCGCTCCAACTTCTGCAGTGGCTCCAGCACCGGAGCCAAATAGGGCGCGCCACGCTTTTGCCCTGGCCGCTCCTTGTCTGCCATGACGTGCATCACTCGGCGCCGGCCAGTGGCTTCTCCGAAAGCCGGCAACCGTTCCCACTTAAGCGCTTGGCCGGAGGTGTATTCGTTCTGGTACCCGCTGCAGACGTGATATGCCAACGGCGCACCGAACTGGTCAAACTCGACACCGTCCACCAGGTTAGCGCCGTCCAGCTGCCCGGCCGGGTTGCAAACCCGGTCTGACTCGATCAGTTGCAGTCGGGTACTGAACACACATCCAGGGCGCTCATCGTCGGGACTGGCCACCAATACATCACCGCCTACCATCGACGATATCAACACCAGTGCCTGCAGTTGGTAGTGATTGAGCGAGGCCTCGGCGTCACATTCCCGCGGGTCATCGGCATACAACGACCACAAACGATCGAGCTGAGCGTTGATTGCATCGGCCTGCAGTTCGTCAAGACCAAGGGCGTCATGATCGATCTGTGCACGACAAACCAGTCCGGTGCCGACGACATTGGTTCGCAAACGAGTGATTGCAGCACGGGCGATCAGGTGATTGCGCATGGCATCCCGCGAGCGAGCCACCAGCATTCGCCGCTCATTCTGGTCGAGATCCCGACGCGGGCTCCCGAGGCCGGGTATCCAGCTAGCCATACTTCGCAGCACCCGGGAGGCACCGCGCCACCGAGTCTCAACACCACCACCGCCGCCCTGAGCGACGATAGGCCGGGCTTCGTTTGCCGACTTGGCGAGCTTGATTGCCTCACGCATCAGCAACTCGGCCGGGTCTTTCCGAAAAAATCCCATAGTCAGATCTTCATGTATGAGATGCGGTTACGGCCGCGCCCCTGTTGTTGGGCCTGTTCCAGCGCGACCTCCTTGGCGTATTGCTGTTCCAGCAGGCGAAGGCTGTTCAGCTCTGCACGGTACAATTCGCGATCCGCACGGCGCAGGCGCTGGCCTTTCCTGAGGACGTCAGAAATCGCCGCCCGGACTTCCGCGAGGCGCTGTTGTGCGTCTGTCATGTTTGTTTTCCTAGTAGCCCGCGCGACTGCGGGTGCCCCGCCCGCGAGCAACTGCTCGGCGCGGTACCGGTGCGACCGGTTGTTCGGTGTTGAACAGTGTTGGCTGTAGCAGTTGCTGCTCCAGCTGATCCCATTCGTGATCGCGCAGCAGGTGGGTTTTCAGACTGCGCGCCGCATGCAAGGCGTACACCTCGCAGTCGAGCGCTTCGTTGCGCCGTCCGGCCTTTTTCTGCCAAACCATCTTGCTTGGATTACGCGGATGCGGCGCCAGCACTTCGTTGGTGAGTTGCTCGTAGTAGTCGGAGCGGATCTCGCTGTACCAGTGCATACGACCTGGCCCAGAACCTTTAAGCCGAAGCCGGCCGTCGATCAGGGTTTTGGCTTTGTGCGTGCCAACGATGTGGACCCGCAACCCGTATTTCGCGGCCTTAGTGTTGTCTTGCGAGGTGTCCACCGACTGCGGCGGTTTGGTGAAAATCTCTTTGTCGCGACTGTCGACGGAAGCACCTTTGATCGCCATGACGTTGTAGCGTTGACGATCTCGCACATAGGCGTAAACCGCATCGCTGGTGTTACCGTCGGAGCTATCAATGCTGACCGCCGACACCGCGAGTTGGGCGCCACTAACCAGGGGAATCGGCTGTGAGATGACCCGGTCCAGCTCTTGCCAGACAGCGTCATGCGGATCGATGGGGTTGCCGTGCAACTCTCCCCAATACAGACGCCATGATTCTTCTCCCCGACCCCATCCGGTGATCACCAGCGCCAGGCGATCACCTTGCACGTCGACGCCGACGGTGACCAAAAGCACACCCTGGGGCGCGGTGAGTTCCGCGTACGGCTCGGCGCGTTTTTCCAGTTCGTCAGTCTTCGGCGCATCGCTCTGGTATTCGTAGCTTTCGCCCTTGGAGCTGTTGACGAACGCAATCATCGGGCCGATGTTGCCCTGCGCCGCTGCATGCTCAGCCTGCAGTTTCTTCTCCATCAGCACTTCAAAGCGCGATCCCCAAAACGTCGCGTAAAGCTCGTTGAGGATGTAGCCCGCGATACCGCGAAACTCAGCTGTCGCTGACCAGCGCCCATGCTTGAGATTGGCGTTCTTCTGGTTATCGTCCCAAATACCGCCGCAATGCGGGCAAGAGTAGAACGTCTTTTCCGGACGTTTTTTGCCGTACACCTCGTGCTGGTACTCAGGATCCTCGTCGCAGTGCAAGTTGTCGAAGCTCAGCGCGTGCTCTTGCCCGCATTCGTGACAGGGCACCAAACCGATGCGCTTGTCTGACAGCTCGAGCTCCGCATCAATGGCCGACAGACCTTTGATCGTTGGTGTGCCGCCGATGATGATTTTCGAACGACGAAAGGTCTTTAGCCGCTCCTTAGCCAGCTTGATGCTATCGCCCTGCCCGCGCAGGTTGAGATTGCAGTCGTCCGGCTCCTCAATCGCCACTCGGGGCACCGGCGTGGATTTCACGCTGGCCGGGCTGTTGGAGCCAACCATTTTGAGGAAGCCACCGGGAAAGCGCTTGAAGTCTTGCCGTTGTTGAAGCTTGCGGCTGCGCAGGTCGACTTTCTTGCGCAGCCGTGGCGTGGCTTCGATCATCGGTTCGAGTTTCTCGCCGACGTACTGTTTAGCCGCTTCGGCTTTGGGGAACAACACCAGGATCGGTGACGGGTCAATGTCGATCCATTTGCCCAGGGCGTTTCCTAGCACGCCAGAAGTCCAGGCAACCTGTGCCGATTTGCGTCCGACGATCTCGCTCACAGCGGGATCATCCAGCGCCTCAAGTGGCCCACCGGGCCAGATCAGGTGAGGCGTCACGTCGAAGCGATATTTGCCAGGGCGTGCCGCTTCTTCCGGTGCGAGCCAGCGGTATTTGTCCGCCCACTCAATAATGCTCATGCGAGGCGGCGGTGCCCATTTGCGGCAGGCGCTGCGCAGCGCTTTAGTCGCCGTCTTCCTCAAGGCCCTCCGAATCGTCCGGTTCGTCAGAATATCCATCTGACGGGGCATCATCCTTGTCATAGTCAGAAAGCCTCCTCAGGATGGCTTCAATGGGGTCGCGAATGAGTTGCTCGTCTACTTCCACGTCGTAGCGCGCTGACAATTCGGCGGCTAAGGCATCCGGGAAGGAGTTGAGCAGCTCCACTTTGGCTGCGGTAATCATGGCTTCGAAGCGCTCGACCAGGTCTGCAGCAATCACTACCTCGCCAAGATCCTTCGCCATAGCGAGCTCTTCGCGGTCGGCGCGGATCCGGTCGAGTCGGTCGCGCGAAGATTCTTTTTTGCCGTTGAGCGAGGCTTGGTGCATCAGCCACTGAATCACGGCTTCGGTGTCGTATTGGTTTTCGTTGCCTCGACCGAGGCCGAACTCGGTCACAGGCATGCCGTCGTTCTGCCATCGGGTCAGGGTGCGTTCATCACGACCGACGATCTCGCTCAAGTCGGCCTTGCTAACTGTCCTGCCCATATCTAACCCTTTGAAAAGACGGACATCCCTGCCAAATTTTCAGCTGCAGAGATCCCGCGAGTTCCCTAACCCGTGTAGGGGGTGGCCCTCGGGGAGGACCCGGAAAATCCGCGTCCCCGCCCGGCCACCGACCTAGCCTCGGTCGGTCGAAGCCGACTCCGAAACGCCAAGCCGCTTGGCAGCCCAGCGCTCGTACAACCCGATTGCCACATCCGCCCCAGCCATCGCCGTGAGGCAACCCAATGCCCCCGCCGTCCATAGCGTCATGCCGGCCGCAATCATCAGCATCATTGCCGACACCCCGCAGACGATGCAGGCACCGGACCGAAGCGCGAGCCGACGCAACAACGCCCAGCCCCGCGCCCCATCCTTGTCTGCCCGCCACATCTCACCCGATACGCCGCCGACCAGGGCCAGGACGATCACTAACCAGATCGGCATCTCTGCCAGTGCTTGCTGCTCGTTTGTCATCGCCAACCCCTAAACGCAAAAACCCGGCGCAATGGCCGGGTTTGGTGGTGTAGTGCCTGCCGCTCTCTGCGGTCGCACCTATCGAAGATGACTACTTTTTACAGGTCGATTCCGGTGGCAGCAACCCCGGTTTAATGCCACCCGGTGAATAAGTGGGTAACACCGGGGGAACGCCTAGCGAATGTCGGCGAATATCCCACCCCGGCATTCTGCTGTTTCGGCGACGTCCCATCTGTCCCACCATCCAGAATCGAAGTGGGACGCCTGAGAGCGCCTAAATTCGGAGCTTCGACCCACTGTCCTACTTATTTCTCTCCCTTCTCGTGTAAAGGAAGAATTTAAAGAACACGCATGCGCGTGAAACGCGCGTAATGCTGCCCGCTCCGCTCACATGGGCGGGAGGCACTTTGTAGCGGGACAGTGGGACAGCCCAACAACGACAAGGCCCGCACCTGTCCCACTGCATCAAAGCGCAGCGGGACAAGACGGGCCAGTGGGACAACAACAGCCGGACGAATGCCTGGGGTCACGCAGTCAACCCCATCATCACGCCGAAGATCTGCAGATGCGCCTCATGCAAACGCTGGTAGTACGTGTCGCGGCCGCAACCGCAATGGGCATAGCGCAAGCGCATATCCACATCGAGCGTGCAGTAATGCTCCCGCACGACCGTCACCAACTCCGGCGCGAGATGCTTGTTTACGATCAGCTCGATGTCGAGAGAACTCTCCAGCGGTGCACGAAAAGCCCGCCGCCCGCGAATCAGTTGCCCATTACTCTCCATCATCATGGCAACCATGTTCCCCCCAGCAAGTCCCCCTTTCGAGTGTTCGGAATGCAGCTCTTGAGCCCACAACCGAAGCAGCGAGTCGATCTCCTTAATCATCGAAACAAGGCTCCTCGAAGGCTTCCCGCTGCAACGCAGAAGCACCGCCCCATCCTGCTGGCTTCTTATAAGCCCACGGCCGCTGCTTACTCTTGGCCAAGGCCGGTAGACGCACTCGCCGCCATCCCAATCGATGCATGATCGCCCCGACCCGCATCTGCTCAGGCTTGCCCCAATGTCCAAAATCCAGCTTCAACGCGCTGGCCAGCACCTCACTACCGGTGGTGGTTTCGCCGATCTGCGATTCCTCGAGCCAGGTCAGAATCGGACCTTCCCACTCGTCCACCACAAAGCGCTCGTCCTGCTCCTCGCCGAACATAGCCGCCTCATCCAGCGTCACCCACCAGAGATCGCCCGCGTCGTAACAGAACACCGCCTCAGCCCAGAGCTGCTCGCGGATAGAGCGCAACAACTCCAGATCCACCTTGGTACAAGCCACCGGCCAATAACGCCGGTTACCGGTCGCGTCCTTCAGGTACTCGTCCTGGTTAGTGGTACCAACGAACACACACTGACGCGGCACGTCCATCGTGCGGCGGCCGTAGCTCTCGCGGTAGGTGTCCGTCGACGCGGAGAAAAACTGTTTGGCCTTGGTGCTCTCTGCCTTGTTGAAGCTGTCCAGCTCGCCCAGCTCGACGATCCACTTGCCCCGGATCGCCTGAAACCCGTCCTTGTCGCCCAGGGCAAACGGCGTATCCATGAACCACTCACCACCGAGAATGCTCATCGCCGTCGACTTACCGGCACCCTGCGCGCCCTCAAGGATCATCACCGAGTCAGCCTTGCAGCCAGGCTTCATTACCCGCGCCACGGCTGACAACATCCAGCGCTTGCCCACCTTGGACGAATAGTCGGTGGCTTTCACCCCCATGACGTCTGTGAGCCAACTTTCCAAGCGCGGCACGCGATCCCATTCGAGCTTGCGCAGGTACTGCCGCACCGGATGAAACGCATGGTCATGCGCAACCACACTCACCGCCTCGATCACATGCGAGGCCTTGACCCGCAAGTTGTACTGCTGCGCGAGCCACTTCATCACCCGCACATCATCAATGTCCGCCCAATCGCCGGTGCCGCCACCATAAGGCGCCGCACGCAGCTTCACGATCTTCGAACTGAACGCGCTGTAGCTGATCACCCCGGCCCAACGTTCGTCATTGGCCAGGATCAACTCGACGTTCTGCATGTGCGCAATCAACGCGCCGCTTTCACTGCGGGCCAGCAAGTCCTTCCAGCCACCAGCGGCCGGCGGCTTGACCACCGCCAGCACCTGACGACGCACCGCTTCCAAACCTTCCGCGACATGCAGGTCGTTGAAGTCGGTCCACTTGGCTTCCCGCTCTCCGGAAAAGATCGGCGCGACCACCTGACCACCGACAATCAGCGCCGCGTTGCTCGCTTTCTCTTCACCGGGGTTCCACGCATCGCCATTCGGCTTCGTGGTCTTCCAGTCATCATCTCGACAGATGATCAGCGGGCAACCAGCGAAGCGCTCGCGCATGGCCTTGCAAACCACCAGCAAATTGCCCGCATCAAACGCAACGGCCACGGTCAGTGACGTGGCCATATGCAGGCTTGCGCCGGTCGCGTAGCCTTCACACACCAGCACCGGCTCGCCCGGATCCGGATGCGGCCCGATCAGATGGAAAGCCCCCTCTTTGGACATGCCGTAAGGCCAATAGGATTTGTCCCGGCCGGTGTCCTCTTGCTTGGTCGGGAACACCACCTGCAGGCCGACAATCTCGTCGCGCACATTGCTCATCGGCACCAGAAACGCACCAGAGCGCGGCGCGTATCGAACGCCGAAGCCAACGATCTGCTTGCGGTCCAGATAGTCACTACGGCCCTTTTCCGGCATGCGCTTGAACATCCCCGCCGCCCGGTTCGCCGCACGACGTGCCGCATTAGCCGAGATCTCAGCCGCGCGGCGTTTGGCCTCCTCCTGTCGAGCACGCATGACCTCGCGCTCTTCAGGCGACATCCGCCCGGCCTTGACCTTGATCTTCTGAGACTCGCCCGAACGCCAGTCACCGAACGCACCGAAGATCAGCGTCTCGCCTTTCTCCGTGTGCTGTTCATGGACGACATACCAGCCATTCTTTTCCTTGCCCTTGTCCTGCGAAGTCTTACACCGGGTCAGCTTGCCAAACACCAGCGGCTGCGCAGGCTCAAGACCGTAGTCCGCGAATTGCCCCAACACTTCATCGAGCATGGATGGCCTCCATGATCTCCTCGACCTCCTGGCAGCTCACGCATTGCGTGCAGCCAGGAACAGCTAAACGCCGTCCCTCGGGGATTGGGCTGTCGCAGTTTTCACAGAATAGAAACGAATGCGCCGCCAATGCAGGTTTAGCGGCGTTGCGTGCAGCGAGCGCCTGATCGATACGTTCCTGCACCAGGTCATTTGCGAAGTCAGCAATGTCAGCCACGATCAACACCCCGCGTCGTCTGGTTGACATACGTGGCGCGGTTGAACAATCCCAACAGCCCCTGAATCCCACGGAATACCTGCAGGCGTATAGCGGCAAGCTCCTCATCGGAAACCACCCCGTCGCCAATACTCTTGGCCCAGGTATCCGCTAGATCCGCCACCTGCCGGAAGTACTCGGCGATCCCCGTGGTTAACGTCTCGGGCATGTCGTTGGTGTACGCCTCAGCCAGCTCCTGCCAGGTCGTGTCACCGACCAACGCATGCACTGCATCCAGAATGCGACGATCCTTGGTCAGCTCCAGAATCTCGCCGAACTCTTGAATGTTCACCGTGTGGCTGGGGTGGGTTGGGGACAGCTTGTGCTGCAGCGTGGTCGCATTTCGGCCGGTGGTGGCGGCGATAGCGGCGGCTCCGCCGGGATAATCCCGTGCGGCATGGTAAAGCGCGAGATCGAGCGGCAAAACTTCCCGCTGCGCCCGATCTAGAGAGCTCAGAATGATACGGCTCATGGCATTAATCCTTGTAAGTTGCCAGTGCCGCGCGACATGCAGTGGTGATACATTTGCCGCGTGGCTTGAAAGGGCCCAAAACGCCGGCTAGATCTTCGGGATCGATACCGGCACCGTGCCGGGGCGAGCAATCCGTTGCTCACCCCTGGCGCAACAGCTGCCCAATCTGTGGTGGAAAAGGCAGCAACACCAAGGCTTCCGAGCCTTGGAAAAGCGCGATAAAGAGAGGTGGTTGCATGTGGTGTGCCCGCCTACCTTTATCGCGACCCGACAGCGCTGTGGTGGTGCGTGCCGGGAGGAACTGGGCGACCTATTGGTTGCCTTTTTTCTGTCTACGCTGCAGCTTTTTGTGGAGCCGAAGCATTCAACAGCCAAGCCGCTTGAAACGCATTGCCTTTATGCTTCGCCGCAGTCGCCAACAGCTCGGCGTATTTGGTTTCCCCTGTGTAATCCGTTCGTGGCAGACATGCGGCCTGACGCCATTTGTTCAATGCTTGATAGCTTCTATCGCATACCTTCGCGGCGGCCCCGATACCGCCTACGGCTTCAAAAGCGAAGGCAATCGCACTCGGGAAATCTGCGGGGTCCAACATGACAACCTCCATTTATCAACTTGAGGTTGATATTACATATCAACTGACTATTGCGCAACCTTTATGACACTCTCAACTCATGGTTGATAAAAATTCTTTACGCGCAGCTTTCAGCAAGCGCCTACACGAAGCCCTCGATGATGCCGGCATACGCAGCCGCGGCCGAGGGGTGGATATCCATCGGCAGTTGAAAAGCGTGGGGGTGGTCAAGACTACTCAAGCGATTAGCAAATGGTTGAACGGTGAGGCGATGGCGGAAGCGGACAGCATGTCTGCCCTCTGCTCGTGGCTTAAAGTAAGAAGGGAATGGCTAGAATACGGCGTATTGCCGAAGGAGCAGACCAGGGACACCAATATCCGAAGAATATCCGTTGGTGAGCAAAGCAACGTTACTGAAATCAATCAACGCTTTGGCAAGGTTCCTCTGATCTCGTGGGTACAAGCTGGTGCTTGGTGCGAGGCCTTTACAAATTTTGAGAACTACGACTCGGAATCGTGGTTATCTTGTCCCGTACCTATTAGCAGCCATGGATATGCTTTGAAAGTGCTCGGAGATTCTATGACGAATCCGGGACCTGGACGTAGCTACCCTACCGGATGCATTATTTTTGTTGATCCTGAGGCTGAAACAAAAACAGGGGATAGAGTAATCGCGAGAGTTCCCAGAACGAACGAGGCGACCTTTAAAGTGTTAGTGGAGGATGCGGGACGCCAATATTTAAAACCTATCAATCCGCAGTATCCTATAATTGAAATATCGGAAGAAACACATATTTGCGGAAAAGTAGTAGGATCTTTCATTCCTGAATAATTGAGATCAGGAAAACCTTAATGGAGTCGATGATGATGTAACTTTACAGACTATTCCGATTTTATCTAATAATTTTTGCAAGCCTGCTCTTCGTAATTCAAAATCACCAGATGGACCGATAATAATCTCTTGGATACTGTTCCTGTTAAAATTAACAGGCACATAGGGGAAAATTATCCCATTACGTTCTCTGAACTTAACGTCACTTTCTTTATAGTCATAACGCTCATCAACTCGACTTATCTTGGATGACAGCACTAACCTGCGCTCAACCTCGTGCTTAAATCCTTCAAACTTGTAAGCCCCACAAGAAAATACAATTTCATTAAAAATTCTTTCCAGTTGCCTCTTAGGGGCATGCTCGTGGTGGTCCCTTATAACTTGAGATAAAATTGTGCTTTTTGATTTATCCTTCTCTTTTGCATTGCCATGATCTTCCGCAGCAATCCCTTTCTTGATTGCCTCAAGTATTACATCTCTAGACAGAATTTTTTCTAATCGCTCATTAAAGCTCGATGACTCATACAACACACTTTCGAACTTAATGGCGTATTTAGTCGCAAATTCTAATTTCTCTGAAGGGTCAAAAAATGAATCTTCATCAAAACAAATGCAATAGCCTTGGTTCTTTTCGCAATAGCTAAACCAATGAGAAATACTATCCCTATCCTTGGCAAAGGAAACGACATATGTATCTCTACCCAGCACGTTGGGTTCAATAAATTTGCGAAGAGTTTCATAAAAACGAATGAGCACCTCCTTATAAGGATCAACCATCGAATCGATTTTTTGGTCGATAAATGCTAGTGCCGCAGCATAACCATGAACATGTTCTTTATGATCATTCAGGAAGGCGATATCTGTCGCCCAAAATTGGCTATGGGTCAACATTCCGATCAGCGAAGAAGCGGAGGTGTAGTGGTAAATTTTCTTCATATGATCCTCGTTTCATTACTGTGATCATAACAATGAGCGCCCCAGAATCGCAGCAAAATCATAAATCAACCAAAGGTTGACTTATCGCAACCACTGGTTGATATTTGTCTCACTCTTCCACCACAGAGCGAGGCAACACCATGCACACCACAGCAACCCTACACGTCCATCCGGCTGCTGCTGACCCCTTCCGAATCTTCGAGATCCGCCGTCTGGCCCGCGAGAGCGGCTGCTCGTTTGTCACCAGCAAACCGAAGCAGCAAGCTCGTACCGCTCCTACCCCATTCGATCCGAACGGCGGAGGGCACGCAGCATGATTAAGTACAAAATCGACAACCGCACCCTGCAGTTGCTCAACGCCCAAGTGAACCTGACCGAGACCTTCAACCACGTCCTCAGGACAGCGCCCAAGCGTGAGTGTCTGGCGTTCCGTCTAAAGGTCGAACGCGGCACAACGGAGAGCACTTTCGTTGTCGCGCTGGGCAGCGAACGCCACACGCTGACCCTGACAAACGACAAGAAAACGCACCTCAAGCTGGCCGACTTCATCGAAGAAATTGCCAACGGCCCATTCGACGCAAGCAACACCAGCGATCTGGTGCACCGCCCCCACGCCACCAGGGAATATGGTCGCTTCGAGGTTTCGGACCAACAACGCGTGTTCGAGCTGGTACACACCGGCGGCGTGCTGAGCCTCGACATGGGCTTCGACTACCCCCTGCAAGTAGCGCTGCATCGCACCCACTCGCGCCCGGGCGTCACCACCATCCTGAGCATCGGCAACAAAAGCCCGCACACCAGGTGCTTCACCGCGTACGGGACTGATATCGAGATCTACGGCAAAGTGATCGAGTCCATCAACCACCTCGCTGCAGCGGCCACTCCAGCCGCGCACGCGGCTTGAGGAGGACGCCATGGAACGCACCCTTGCTCAGGCCGCAATCCAACTCGGCCTCTCCCGCCCCAAGCTCATCGCTCACATGCGAGAAAAAGGCCTGCTCACCGAGCGGAACCTGCCGGCCTACCCCAACCGCGACCGCGACTACCTGCGGATCAAGGACGGCCAGTGGTACCACGACCAGCTCGGCATGCAGTACAGCCAGTCGACCAGGGTGAAACAACCCGGCATCCGCTGGCTGGCTGATCAGCTGGGCATCGTCCTACCTGCCATACCGGCAGACAACCGTGACGTGGCCTAGGGAATACGCCCGCCAGATCATCGCCATGCGGACACGAGAGGAGCGCAACGCCGCGCTCCTTGAAGTGCCCGAACATCTGCGCGAGCTGACCAAACGGCACTGCCTGAACGCCTGGAACCACCCGGGCAGAAAACAACGCAAGGAGGCCCAATAGAGCCATGAGCAACACAGCACAAAACCCGCTTCGCCTGCTCCCGGCCCCGGAGTCAGCCACTGTCGAACTGCTCTACCGCATATTCGGCGACGTCTTGATCCCGCTGGAAAAAGTCCGCGAGCAGTACTTCCGCAATCTCAATGAGCAGTCGTTCGTAGCCGAGATCAGCAGCGGTCGCATCCAGCTCCCCATCACCACGCTGGACACCAGCCGCAAGGCACCGAAGTACGCCCACATCCGGCACGTCGCCTCACTGATCGATATCCGCGCCTACAAGGCCGACGAGGACATGCAGCGACAGCAAGAAGATACCCACGAGTAACAAACCAAACCGATCGGCTGCCACCACCAGCCAACCACGTCACCAGGAGCACACCACATGACCGCTATACAGATCTGCGCACTCATCGCCTTGATCGCCCTGGCCGGGCTATTAGTCTGGGCCGGCTACTTCATGGGACATAGCGACGGCATGTCTGCCGGCAGGAAGGAGCGCGACGCAGTCCAACAGGCCGAAAGCGCTAAGACCATTCGCGAATTGAGAGCGTCCCTCGAATTCATCAAGGCTGACCACGCTAACTTGACGCAATTCAGCAAACGTCTCCAGCAAGCCTTGGCACTTGGCGAACCCGAACGCCAAACGCTGATCGACATCGCAGACAAGCTTCGGATCGCCGCCGAGACATTCGCCGCCTTCCGCACGGGCAAAAAACTCGAACGCGAAACTAGAACCCTGCGCGACCAGGCGCTGGCCATGGCAGAACTTCTGCAGATTGCCACGGAAGGAGAAGCAGCATGAACGGCACGCTCTCCTACTTCGGACCAACTCATTATCGGATCTCAGAGCAAAGCGGCGAACAATCTCGCGTACGAGCACGAATGTCGACCGCTTTGCTCTGCAACGACACGCGAGTCTACACCCACGAAGTAGACAGTCTCAGCTGCGCAGCAGCATGCATTAATGCTTTTCCTCAAGCCGCTACCGAGGCATCTGCCCCCCACCAAAAGCTGCGCCAGGCAGCGCCTCCCAATGCAACGCTGAACGCTGAGAAACGCTCGCCCGCGCAGCTTTCCGAGGGGTATACGCAGTGTGATGAGGCGGCAGAACCATCGCTGCCGACCTATCACCTCGACAAGATTCCAGAAGACAAGATGGCCGAACTGATCGGTACCACGCGCAGGGCATTGCAAGGCAAGCGCGCCAGAGGCGTCATTCCCAAAGGGATCTGGAACAGCATCGATAGCCGCATCTATTACAGCCTCAGGAGATACGAAGCATGGCTCGAGAGTCAATGGGATTGCCCGCCGGAGTTGAATTTGCAGGACGGTCCATCCGCATTCGCTTCACCTGGAACGGGCAACGCCGTTGCGAAACCCTCCCCTATCCCCAAACGCCAAAGGGGATTAAGGCTGCCGCCGACCTACGCGCTAACGTAACCAGCCTGATCAAGCACGGCGTTCTGGATGATCAGCGCTATGCCGAACTGTTCCCCAACTCCACATATGCCAACTACGCGGCGACTCCCCGTTTCGGGGAGTACGCCCAACAGTGGCTCAACAGTCGCGAGATTGTGGCCGGGACACGCAAGAACTACCTCGGCTCACTCAATTTGTACTGGATGCCGTATCTGGCGATGCTACCCATCGACAGCATCACGTCGGTGATGCTGCGCAAGGTCGTGGCCAATACCGAATGGCCGACGCCGGGCGTGAAGCGCGCGGCGATTCAGCGCCTGACGACGGTGTTCGGCACCGCGGTAAAAGATGGCCTGATTAACCGTAATCCGGTGGAGTCCATTGAACTGCCGGTGAAGGCTAGGAAACCCATCGATCCCTTCACGGTCAGTGAGGCCAACCAGATTATCGAACACCTATATAAGACGCTGACCCATTCGATGCGGATCTACGCGGCGTACTTCGAGTTCGCCTTCTACACCGGCATGCGCCCCAGCGAGATCGCGGCGCTGCGCTGGGAAGAAGTCGATGAGGAAAAACGACTGGTCAACGTGTGTCGGATCGTCGCGGACTACAAGATTGAGGAGCGCACCAAAACCCGAAACGTGCGTCAGGTCATGCTCAATAGCCGAGCGTTACACGCCCTAGAGCAAGCCGCGCTGGAGGCGCAACAACGCGCTTTGCAGAGCCGTCGCAAACGCGCCGAGTCGCCCTATGTATTCCCGCCAACCAAGAACTTCGAGTTCATTCAACAATCGAGTGTGACCGACAAACACTTCCAGGCTGCACTGACCGAATTGGGCATTCGCGCCCGCCGGCAATACAACTGCCGACACACATACGCTACCATGTGCCTCATGGCGGGTATGAACCCTGCGTTTATTGCCACTCAGCTCGGTCATAGCGTTCAGATGTTGCTATCGACTTACGCCCGATGGATTAATTCCAGCACTGACTGGGGTGAACTCGGTAAGCTCGAAAACAGCCTGATTGGTACAAAATTGGTACAGACAGAAACAGTACCCCTCTGAAACCCTTATGGAATCAGCCCCTGTGACACTGGAACAGAACTACACCGCGATTCTCGGCCAACTGGGCGAGGACGTCTCCCGCGAGGGCCTGCTCGACACGCCAAAGCGTGCCGCCAAAGCCATGCAGTACCTCTGCCGCGGTTATCAACAGACGCTCGAAGAGGTCACCAACGGTGCCCTGTTCAGCTCCGACAACAGCGAAATGGTGCTGGTCAAGGACATCGAGCTGTACTCGTTGTGCGAACACCACCTGCTGCCGTTCATCGGCAAGGCCCACGTCGCGTACATCCCGAGCGGCAAGGTGCTGGGCCTGTCGAAGGTCGCGCGGATCGTCGACATGTACGCCCGCCGCCTGCAGATCCAGGAAAACCTCAGCCGCCAGATCGCCGATGCGGTGCAGCAAGTCACCGGCGCCCTCGGCGTTGCGGTGGTGATCGAGGCCAAGCACATGTGCATGATGATGCGCGGTGTCGAGAAGCAGAACTCCTCGATGATCACCTCGGTGATGCTCGGCGAATTCCGCGAAAACGCGGCGACCCGCAGCGAGTTCCTCAGCCTGATCAAGTAATTCGTCACACAAAAAAACCGGCGTTGATCGCCGGTTTTTTTTCGTCGGTGAAAAATCGGGTAAGCTGCGCGCCCTTCTCCATTTGCACCGTGAGGCTTTCAACGTGTTCGTAAAAGCGCTTCGTGTCGGCCTTGGCCAACTGATCATTTTCCTCGACTTCATCACCCGCCCGGGCAAGAAGCAGCGCCCTGCCGAAATGCAGGCCCAGGTCAACGCCGCCGCGAAAGGCCTGACCCTGTATCAGTTCCACGCGTGCCCGTTCTGCGTGAAAACCCGCCGCACCCTGCGTCGCCTGAACGTGCCGGTGGCGCTCAAGGACGCCAAGAACAACGAACAGGACCGCCAGACGCTGCTCGACCAGGGCGGCAAGATCAAGGTGCCGTGCCTGCGCATCGAAGAGAATGGCCAGACCACCTGGATGTATGAGTCCAAGGTGATCATCGATTATCTCGACAAGCGCTTTGCGGCGGTCTGATATTGATGTTTTGTTGCTATGGCCCCATCGCTGGCAAGCCAGCTCCCACAGTGATCTGTGGTGTTCACACCCCCGGTGGGAGCTGGCTTGCCAGCGATGAGGCCCGCAAGACCAACACATTACACAGACAAAAATAAACCGGCCCTCGAGCCGGTTTATTGGTTTTTCAGGCCGCTTTCTCCAGTTGCGCCTGCCTCACCACCACCGCCAGACGCTTGAGCCCCTCATCCAGTCGCGCCGGATCGATGTGGCTGAAGTTCAGGCGTAAATGCCCGAGGTTTTTATCAGGCTCGGGAAAGAACGGCTCGCCCGGCATGAACGCCACATCGTTGGCCAGCGCAGTGTTGAGCAAGGTTCGCGTATCCAGCGGTTGCTTCAGCGTCAGCCAGAAAAACAGCCCGCCCTGCGGCATGTTCCAGTCCGCCAGATCGGCAAAGTGCGTTTCGAGCGCTGACTGGAAAGCATCGCGCCGCTCACGGTAGAAACCGCGCAGTTCGCTCAGGTGCTGCTTATATTTTTCCGTGCCGACCCACTGCAGCGCCTGCCACTGGCCGATGCGATTGGTGTGCAGATCCGCCGATTGCTTGAGTTTGAGCAAGTGCGGGAACAGATCCGGGCTGGCGATCAGGTAGCCGACGCGCAGGCCAGGCAGCAAGGTTTTCGACACGGTGCCGGTGTAGATCCAACTGGATCGCTTCAGGCGACCGGCAATCGGTTGTGCGCTGCCGCCGTCGAACGTCAGCTCGCGGTACGGTTCATCTTCGATCAGGGTCACACCAAACTCGTCGAGCAACGCGGCGACGGCCGCGCGCTTGGCCTCGCTGTAGCGCACCGCCGATGGGTTCTGGAAGGTCGGGATCAGGTAGATGAACGCCGGGCGATGCTGCTCCAGCCGCGTGCGCAATTGCGCCAGATTCGGCCCGTCGGCTTCCTGCGGCACGGTCAGGCAAGTCGCGCCGAACAGCTGGAAAATCTGTAACGCGGCGAGGTACGTCGGTGCCTCGAGCAGAATTTCCGTGCCCTGGTCGATGTACAGCTTGGCGGCCAGATCGAGGGTCTGCTGCGACCCACTGACCACCAGCACCTGGCTCGCTTCGCACGGCAGGCCCAAGGCTCGCGCCTCGGCGGCGAGCGCTTCACGCAGCGCCGGCTCGCCTTCACTCATGCCGTACTGCCCCAGCGTCGTCGGCATGTCGGCCCAATCGACCTTCGGCAGCATGGCTTCGGCCGGCAGGCCACCGGCGAACGACATCACTTGCGGACGCTGGGCGGCGGCGAGGATTTCACGAATCAGAGAACTTTTGAGGCGCGAGACACGTTCAGAAAAAGCCATGGGGATCACCGCTAGCGAGGCTTGAGGAAAATGGTCAAACTGATTGACCGAAATTACGACAGTCACTACGGATACGTCAATATGCTTGACCTTAAAAGCCCGGCCAGTCAGCAACAGGCCATGGAAGCGTTTTTCTTCGGTTACCAGGCGTTCACCGCCAAGGCTGATGAAATGCTCGAACGCCGTGGCCTGTCGCGGGTGCATCAGCGCATTGTGTTTTTCATCGCGCGTTATCCAAATTTGAGTGTGAAGCAATTGCTGGGATTGCTCGGCGTGAGCAAACAGGCGCTGAACATGCCGTTGCGCCAGTTGCAGGAAATGCATCTGGTGGAGAGCGTGGCGTCGGAGGCGGACAAGCGTAAGCGTCTGCTGGAATTGACCGTTGAAGGTGCGAAGTTTGAACAGGCGTTACGGCATGAACAGGTGAAGTTGCTCGAGCGGGTGTTCGCCGAGGCCGGCGAGACGGCGGTGAACGGTTGGCTGGCGGTGAATCTGGCGCTTGGCAGCACTCAGTCACAGCTTGATTGACTGGATCGACCTCATCGCTGGCAAGCCAGCTCCCCAAAGAACAGCGGCGTACACGGATGTGAAGAATTCCAAGCGCCCTGTGGAAGCTGGCCTGCCGGCGCTGAGTCCTGCAAGGGCGATATATCCCTATCGCCTGACCTTTCGTAAACAAAACCAAAAACATTATTTGCTTTATTTGTATACAAAAGCATAATCCACTGCGTGCGAGTTCCTGACTACACGGTCAACAAATTCGCGTAAGCCTCAAAGGGCCGCTGCCACCCCCCTCAAGGGGTCCGGCCCTGGAAATAACAATAAAACTCTTGAGGAGTACTCGCTGTGGAAAGCCGCAAATCCGAAGCATCGACGCTGGAACTCTCGCCGCCGTTACGTCATGGCCTGCTGGAGCGCATCTTCAAACTCAACTTGCACGGCACCACGGTGAAGACCGAGTTGATTGCCGGTCTGACAACCTTCATCACCATGGCTTACATCATCTTCGTCAACCCGAACATCATGGCCGATGCCGGCATCGATCACGGTGCGGCCTTCGTCGCCACCTGCATCGCCGCCGCGCTGGGCTGCCTGCTGATGGGCCTGTACGCGAACTGGCCGGTGGGCCTGGCGCCGGGCATGGGCCTCAACGCATTCTTCACCTACACCGTGGTCGGCACCATGGGCTACAACTGGGAAACCGCCCTCGGTGCGGTGTTCGTTTCCGGCGTGCTGTTCATGATCCTGACGTTCTCGCGGATCCGCGAATGGCTGCTCAACAGCATCCCGGTCAGCCTGCGCTTCGCCATGGGCGCCGGTGTCGGCCTGTTTCTCGGGCTGATCGGCCTGAAAACCGCCGGCATCGTCGTCGACAGCCCGGCGACCCTGATCAAGCTCGGCTCCCTGCGTGAACCCGGCCCGTTGCTCGCGGCGATCTGCTTCCTGATGATCGCGATCCTCAGCTACCACAAAGTCTTCGGCGCAATCCTCATCAGCATCATCACCGTGACCCTGGCCGGTTGGGGCCTGGGCATCGTGCACTACGAAGGAATCATGTCGACCCCGCCAAGCCTGGCGCCGACCTTCATGGCGATGAACGTCGCAGGCGTGTTCAACGTCAGCATGATCAGTGTGGTCCTGGCCTTCCTCTTCGTGCACATGTTCGACACCGCCGGCACGCTGATGGGCGTGGCCCAGCGCGCCAATCTGGTGAACGCCGACGGCCGCATCGAAAACCTCTCGCGTGCCATGAAGGCCGACAGCGCCTCCAGCGTATTCGGCGCCGTGGTTGGCGTGCCGCCGGTGACCAGTTATGTGGAAAGTGCCGCGGGTGTAGCCGCTGGTGGTCGGACTGGTCTTACCGCAGTCACCGTGGGTGTGCTATTTATAGCGGCGATGTTCTTCGCCCCGCTGGCCGGCATGATTCCCGCGTATGCCACCGCCGGTGCGCTGATCTATGTGGCAATGCTGATGATGGGCGGCATGGCGCATATCGAATGGGACGAAGCCACGGATGCCATTCCGGCCATCGTCACCGCGATCATGATGCCGCTGACCTTCTCGGTCGCCGACGGCATCGCGCTGGGTTTCATCACCTATGTCGCGCTGAAAGCCGGCACGGGTAAATACCAGGAGATTTCCGTCAGCCTGTGGGTGCTCTGCGCGATCTTCATCGCCAAGTTCATCTTCCTGTAAGCGTCACGCGGTTCAAGCGGCAAAACAGCCTCACCCTTGCGGGTGGGGCTTTTGCACATTTTCGAGTACAACAAAAAAAGGAGGAAAGTGATGAGTCTGGAAACCTGGCTGCTGTTCAGCGGCGCGGCACTGGTGGTGATCCTGATTCCGGGGCCACTGTCGTTGCTGATGATCAGCAACAGCCTGAACTACGGCCTGCGCCGTTCCTATCCGGCGTTTCTCGGCGGCGTGAGCGCGTCGATCTGCCTGCTCAGCGCCTCGGCACTGGGCCTCGGTGCGCTGCTTCTGGCATCGGAAAAACTCTTCAGCGCCTTGAAGATCATCGGCGCGTTGTACCTGTTCTACCTCGCCTGGCAGAGCTGGCAGCAATCACGCCAGCCCTCGGTCGGCGCCGAGGTGCCGCAAGCCGCCCCTGTTCCGCGCTTCCGTGCGTTGTTCGGCCGCGCCTTCGTGCTGGGTGCCAGCAATCCGAAAGACATTCTGTTCTTCGCGGCATTCCTGCCGCAGTTCCTCAACGCCGGGCAGCCGTTCCTGCCGCAACTGCTGGTGATGATCGCCACCTGGACGGTGCTCGACCTGCTGTGCAAATTGACCTACGGCCTCGGCGCCCATGGTGCGGCGCGCTACCTGCGCAGAGGCAAGGGTCAGAGCTGGTTCAACCGCATCAGTGCCGGCCTGTTCGGCGGTGCGGGCGCCGCCTCCCTGCTCAGCAGTCATTGACCCACCGACAGCACCGCCACTTCCCGACGAAGTGGCGGCAACCTGCGCAAACAATTGCCCACAAACGGTAGACATATATACCGCCCCCCTCGCGACCGGCTTGACGATCATCACGTGCTCAATCACTCGACTTCGTGAGCACAACGATCCATGAGCCCGAAAAAACCGATTCGCACGAAACCCAAACCCGGTGCCGACGACAGCCTGCCGAGCGTTCCCGACACCACGCCGGACATTCCCGCCGGCCAGCGCATCTACATCTCCCGCCCGGGCGCCGATGACATTCCCGACCAGCCTGCCGGCCCGAGCACTCAACCCCCGGATTCGCTGCCGCCAACGCTTGAAATCATCGACCTGCCCACCGACACGCACATCCACCACACCTCCAGCGAGCCGCCGATCGGCAGCTACTTCCTGGCACCCAGGCTGGTCAATCGGCTGTCGCTGCCCGACCTGGTGACCGGGTTGCGCACTGCGGGGGCGTACACCTATGTCGATCTGGTCGATGGCGGCACCGTGCAGATCGGCAAGGATGCGCAAAACCGCTACCGGGCCAGGCTGCCCAATGAACCCAGCCCTTCCGGCCCACTGCTCGAGCGCGTCGAAGGCACGCTGCAATGGCGGCCGGTGGTTGCCGGACACACCGGCGCCGCAACCTCGCAATTGATTGTCACGCACCTGCCCCGGCCGGACGACGGCCTGGCGCCACCCCCTGCCAAACGGCCACACATGACGCAAGAGGCAGAAGCACCTGGCGAGGCTGAAACGCAATCCAGCGCCTCCGGCTCGGGCCGCCCGCACACAGAAAGCGGCGCGCCCTCTGCTTCGCGGGGCGCGGCGCCGAATGCGCCGTGGAGCGATTGGGGCATCCCCTCCCAGCACGCCTCGGCCGAAGACATCGCCATTGCCGGCATTCGCTACAAGACCGTGCCCCGCGGCAGCGCGGATCACCCGATTGTCTACATCAAGAACCCGAGCCACATGATCTACGACTACGGCACGCTGAACCGGATTCTGCGTATCGATAACGCGCAGCAGCCGCGCGGCGCCATCCAGGTGCCACCGGCCAATCACTGGCAGATCGATCCGACCCTGCCGTTTCCGGAATCGATGACGCAGTCGGTCAACGCGTCGTTCCCCGAGCTGTCCTTCACGTCGCTGCAAAATGTCGCCAAACGCCAGTTCCGCCTTGCCAACGGTTCGCGCCTGGCCAATTGCGCCGGCCTGACCCTGCTGCGCCAGGCCTTCAACGACTGGAAGACAGGCGCGCGCAATCCGCGTGCGGAGCTGATCGATCCGCTGCTGATGCTCCAGACCATTCCCCTGACCGGGCACGCGACCCACCGGAAAATCGAACTGCCGCCGGCAGACAGCGAAGGCGGCTTGCGGCGCCTGGATTTCGACCCGGGCCTGTTTCGACAGGAGTGGCGTTATTTCATGCCGAGCCAGTCGGCAAACGACCTCAAGCGGTTTACCGCCGGGCTGCTGACACGCAATGGCTATACGGTTTTCGAGCCGAGCACGACCACCAGTTTTGCCGCGCTGGCGTTCCAGCGCACCGGGCATGACTACCTGTTCTTTCTCAGTCTGCGGCGGATCAAGGGACGGCACATCCACCTGGAATCGCGCAACGATCCGCGCGGCCAGATCAGCCTGGTCGATCAGATTGGCGCACAGGCCGCGCAGGCCGTGGAGCGCGCCTATGCGACGAACCGGATCGTCTGGCTGCGCGGCGGCCCGCAAACCCTGGCCAATGAACCGGAGACGTTTGTGATCATCCGCGACAATCACCCGCGAATCTGAGCGCGGCGGGCGCCAGGCAAAAAAAAGCCCGCAGTGTGGGCGGGCGAAAGACCAAAGAAGCTATATGCGCAGTCGCTTCCCGGTGGGGGCAGCTGCTTGGGGGTCAGCTGCCCCGGTAGGTGGAATAGCTGTAAGGCGAGATCAGCAACGGCACGTGGTAGTGATCCTGTTCGGCAGAGATGCCGAAGCGCAGCACCACCACGTCGAGGAACGCCGGTTCAGGCAGTTGCACGCCACGGGCGCGGTAGTAGTCGCCAGCGTGGAACTGCACCTGATAGACCCCGGTGCGGTAGTCATCGCCTTGCAGCAGCGGCGCATCGACCCGGCCATCGCTGTTGGTGAGCGCACTGGCGACCAACTCCAGGTGCGAACCTTCAACGCGGTACAGCTCGACCTTGATCGAGCTGCCCGGGCAACCGTGTGCAGCGTCCAAAACGTGTGTTGTCAAACGTCCCATTGATTCTGCGCGCCTGGCCGCAAAAAGCAGTCAGACTTCGCGCCTCCCGAAGTCAGTTGAAAAGGAGACCGCACCGTTTCGGAGCACGAAAAGCTGCGGCGAGCGACTGATTAAGACACTTTTCAAAAAAATTGTACACAATAAAAACGACATTTTTCCCACCATCCCCGCCATCCGCCGATTTCCCGCGGATCGACCGCTGAACCTTGCGCGCGCTGAACCCTTTATCCATTAGCTGACTGGTCAGGCAGGTTTCTTGCAGGTTTACGCCATTAACAGCAAAAGATGACAGTCGGTGAAAAATGCGAAAAATCGGACTTACAAATTGCGAATAAAGTTGTATACAATCAGCCCATCGCTGTGACGCCAGCCTGCCATCTCACCGCCAGGCCGCCACACCACCTGTCAACGAATAAGAAGGAAGACTGCAGTGAGCGCTGACTACCCACGCGACCTGATCGGTTACGGCAGTAACCCTCCTCACCCACACTGGCCGGGCAATGCGCGCATCGCGCTGTCCTTCGTGCTCAATTACGAAGAAGGCGGCGAGCGCAACATTTTGCACGGCGACAAAGAATCCGAAGCGTTCCTCTCCGAGATGGTGGCCGCCCAGCCGCTGCAAGGCGCGCGCAACATGAGCATGGAATCGCTCTACGAGTATGGCAGCCGCGCCGGCGTCTGGCGGATTCTGAAACTGTTCAAGGAATTCGACATTCCGCTGACCATCTTCGCCGTGGCCATGGCCGCCCAGCGCCACCCGGACGTGATCCGCGCGATGGTCGAGGCCGGTCACGAGATCTGCAGCCACGGCTACCGCTGGATCGACTACCAGTACATGGATGAAGCGCAGGAACGCGAGCACATGCTCGAAGCGATCCGCATCCTCACCGAACTCACCGGCGAGCGCCCGTTGGGCTGGTACACCGGCCGCACCGGGCCGAACACCCGGCGCCTGGTGATGGAAGAAGGCGGTTTCCTCTACGATTGCGACACCTACGACGACGACCTGCCCTACTGGGAACCGAACAACCCGACCGGCAAGCCGCACCTGGTGATCCCGTACACCCTCGACACCAACGACATGCGCTTCACCCAGGTGCAGGGTTTCAACAAGGGCGACGATTTCTTCGAATACCTCAAAGACGCCTTCGACGTGCTCTACGCCGAGGGCGCCGAAGCGCCGAAGATGCTTTCGATCGGCCTGCACTGCCGCCTGATCGGCCGTCCGGCGCGTCTGGCGTCGCTCAAGCGCTTCATCGAATACGCCAAAAGTCATGAACAGGTGTGGTTCAGCCGCCGCGTCGACATCGCGCGTCACTGGCACGCAACCCACCCGTACCAAGGGGCCGCTAAATGAGCCGCTTTCAAACCCTGCAACCGTCGAGCCTGAGCCGCGACGCTTTCGTCAAAGCCTTCGCCGACATCTACGAACATTCGCCATGGGTGGCCGAGAAGGCCTACGACCTGGGCACGGACGCGTCGATCGACGAGATCGAAACCCTGCACCAGCGCATGAGCGACATCCTGTTGAGCGCCGATCACGCCAGTCAGCTGGCCCTGATCAACGCTCACCCGGACCTGGCCGGCAAGGCTGCCGTCCAGGGCGAGTTGACCGAAGCCAGCACCAATGAACAGGCTGGCGCCGGTATTCACCAATGCACGGCCGAAGAGTTCCAGCGCTTCACCGAGCTGAACGACGCCTACAAAGCCAAGTTCAAGTTTCCCTTCATCATGGCGGTAAAAGGCAGCAACCGGCATCAGATCCTCGCGGCGTTCGAAACGCGCATTCACAACCCGGTCGACACCGAGTTCAAATGCGCGCTGGCGGAGATCAACAAGATCGCCCTGTTCCGATTACTGACTCTCTAGCGAAGCCTGGCCCGAGTGCATCAAACGCGGAGAGCACCCAGGGCCCTGCAAGCATCCCCAGCCAACTTATTAAAGGCAGACAAGAAGAATGAAAGCTTACGCCGTACCTTTCGAGAAGTTCGTCAACCTGGCCGATGCCCGTCTGGGCACCAAAATCATCTCGGTCACCGATGACTGGTTCGCAGACGCCAATCGTCTGTTTCAGCCGACCCCGGCCGTGTGGAAGGAGGGTGTGTTCGACGACAACGGCAAGTGGATGGACGGCTGGGAGTCGCGCCGCAAGCGCTTTGAAGGCTACGACAGCGCGGTGATCCGCCTGGGCGTACCGGGCTCGATCAAAGGCGTGGACATCGACACTTCATTCTTCACCGGCAACTTCCCGCCATCGGCCTCGCTGGAAGCCTGCTTCCTGGCCTCGGGCGAGCCTGATGAAAACACCCAGTGGACTGAAGTGCTGTCGGCCGTCGAGCTGCAGGGCAACAGCCACCACTACCACGAAATCAGCAACGACAAGGCGTTCAGCCACCTGCGCTTCAACATCTACCCGGATGGTGGCGTGGCCCGTCTGCGCGTGTACGGCATCCCGTTCCGCGACTGGTCCGCGGTGGGCGACAACGAGCAGGTCGACCTGGCTGCAGCCCTCAACGGTGGCCGCGCCCTCGCCTGCTCCGACGAACACTTCGGCCGCATGAGCAACATCCTCAACCCGGGCCGCGGCATCAACATGGGCGACGGCTGGGAAACCGCGCGTCGTCGTACCCCGGGCAATGACTGGGTGATCGTCGCACTGGGCCACCCGGGCGAGATCGAAAAAATCATCGTCGACACCCTGCACTTCAAGGGCAACTACCCAGACACCTGCTCGATCCAAGGCGCGTTCGTCAAGGGCGGTACCGACAGCCAGATCGAAACCCAGTCGCTGTTCTGGCGTGAACTGCTGCCGAGCCAGAAGCTGGAAATGCACGCCGAACACACGTTCGTCGAGCAGATCAAGGCCCTGGGCCCGATCACCCACATCCGTCTGAACGTGTTCCCGGATGGTGGTGTGAGCCGCCTGCGTGTCCTCGGCAAAGTAGCGAAGTAAGCGGCGCGACCATTCGCGAGCAGGCTCGCTCCCACATTGATCGCAATTCCTGTGGGAGCGAGCTTGCTCGCGAAAGCGTCAGATCAAACAACACAGAATTCGGATAAGAAGAACAGCATGCGCACACTGACGATTGAACCGCTGACCAAAGAAGCCTTCGCCCCTTTCGGTGACGTGATCGAAACCGACGGCAGCGATCACTTCATGATCAACAACGGTTCGACCATGCGCTTCCACAAACTGGCGACGGTCGAAACCGCCACGCCAGAGGACAACGCGATCATCAGCATCTTCCGCGCCGACGCGCAGGACATGCCGCTGACCGTGAGCATGCTGGAGCGCCATCCGCTGGGCAGCCAGGCTTTCATTCCGCTGCTCGGCAACCCCTTTCTGATCGTGGTCGCGCCACTTGGCGATGTACCTGTATCAGGCTTGGTCCGCGCCTTCGTCACCAACGGCAGGCAGGGCATCAATTACCATCGCGGCGTCTGGCACCACCCGGTGCTGACGATCGAAAAGCGGGATGACTTCCTGGTGGTTGATCGCAGTGGCACAGGCAATAACTGCGATGAGCATTTCTTCAAAGAGGATGAGCGGTTGATCCTCGCCCCCCACCAATAAGAGAAGGTCCGATCACTCGACAACAAGAGTGACGGGCGAGAGGTAAAGACTGTGGAAGCACATCTGTTGGAATGGCTGAACCTGAGCGTGCGCTGGGTTCACATGATCACTGGCGTGGCCTGGATCGGCGCGTCGTTCTACTTCGTCTGGCTGGAGAACAACCTCAACCGCGTCAACCCGAAAACCGGCCTGGCCGGTGACTTGTGGGCGATCCACGGCGGCGGTATCTATCACCTGGAAAAATACAAACTGGCCCCGCCGTCGATGCCGGAGAACCTGCACTGGTTCAAATGGGAAGCCTACTTCACCTGGATGTCGGGGATCGCGCTGCTGTGCGTGGTGTTCTACTCCAACCCGGTGCTCTACCTCGTGGCACCCGGCAGCGGCCTGACCGGCCCTGAAGGCGTGGCCATCGGTATCGGCTCGCTGATCGCCGGCTGGTTCATCTACGACTTCCTCTGCGACTCGCCACTGGGCAAGAAACCGGCCCTGCTCGGCTTCATCCTGTTCGTGCTGATCATCGGCGCGGCGTTCGGTTTCAGCAAAGTGTTCAGCGGTCGTGGTGCGTACCTGCACGTCGGCGCGATCATCGGCACCATCATGGTCGGCAACGTGTTCCGCATCATCATGCCGGCACAGCGCGCCCTGGTCGCGGCCATCGCCGAGAACCGCACGCCGGACCCGGCGCTGCCAGCCAAAGGCCTGCTGCGTTCGCGTCACAACAACTACTTCACCCTGCCGGTGCTGTTCATCATGATCAGCAACCACTTCCCGAGCACCTACGGCAGCCAGTACAACTGGTTGATCCTGGCCGGGATCGCGGTGCTGGCGGTGTTGGTGCGTCACTACTTCAACACCCGTCACGACAGCCACAAGTTTGCCTGGACCCTGCCTGTGGCAGCGGTGGGCATGATCAGCCTGGCGTACGTCACCGGTCCGGCACCGACGACGGCCCCGGACGTGGCCAAGGCCCCTGCGAAGATCGAGTACCAACCGCTGCCGGAAACGGCACTGGGCGGTGGCGCGAAACCGGCTGAAGCGGCACAACCGGCTGCTCCTGCGGCACCCGCCGCCGCTCCGGCCCAGGCGTCCAACGCCGGTCCTGCGTTCGACAAGGTGCACAACGTGATCCAGGAACGCTGCGCGGTCTGCCATTCGGCCAAACCGACCAGCCCGTTGTTCAGCGCTGCACCGGCCGGTGTGATGTTCGACACCCCCGAGCAGATTCGCCAGAACGCGGCGCGGATCCAGGCGCAAGCCATCACCACGCAGATCATGCCACTGGGCAACATCACTCAGATGACCCAGCAGGAACGTGACCTGATCGGTGCCTGGATCGCGCAGGGAGCCCAGACCAACTAATCGTTGAAAACATCGCTGGCCAGCCAGCTCCCACAGGATTTGCACTGCCTGTGTCGGAGCTGGCTTGCCCGCGAATGGCCGCGATGCGGTCGACCTGATGCAAAAGGACAGCTGTGAGCCACCCGGCAGCTGTTCAATCACAAGAATAAAAAGATCCGAGGTGTTGCATGTCCGAGCTGTCCAAAGCGCGCATCCCCGACGCACCCGCCATTCAGCGTTTGCCCCTCTTGCAACTGATCCTGGTCGGTTTGCAACATGTTCTGCTGATGTACGGCGGTGCCATCGCGGTGCCGTTGATCATCGGACAGGCCGCTGGCCTGAGTCGTGAAGAAATCGCCTTCCTGATCAACGCCGACCTGCTGGTTGCCGGTATTGCGACCATCGTGCAGTCCCTGGGCATCGGCCCGATGGGCATCCGCATGCCGGTGATGATGGGCGCCAGTTTCGCCGCGGTCGGCAGCATGGTCGCCATGGCCGGCATGCCGGGTATCGGTCTGCAGGGAATCTTCGGCGCGACCATCGCCGCCGGGTTCTTCGGCATGCTGATTGCACCGTTCATGTCCAAGGTCGTGCGCTTCTTCCCGCCTCTGGTGACCGGCACGGTCATCACCTCGATCGGTTTGTCGCTGTTCCCCGTGGCCGTGAACTGGGCCGGAGGCGGTGCCGCCGCCGCGCAGTTCGGTTCGCCGATTTACCTGGCCATTGCCGCCCTGGTGCTGGCCACCATCCTGCTGATCCACCGCTTCATGCGCGGTTTCTGGGTGAATATTTCCGTGCTGATCGGCATGTGCCTGGGCTATGTCCTGTGCGGCGCCATCGGCATGGTCGACCTCAGCGGCATGGCCAACGCGCCGTGGATTCAGTTCGTCACCCCGCTGCACTTCGGCATGCCGAAATTCGAACTGGCGCCGATCCTGTCGATGTGCCTGGTGGTGGTGATCATTTTCGTCGAGTCCACCGGGATGTTCCTCGCGCTGGGCAAGATCACCGGTCAGGACGTCTGCCCACGCATGCTGCGGCGCGGCTTGCTGTGCGACGCCGGCGCCTCGTTCGTGGCCGGTTTCTTCAACACCTTCACCCACTCGTCCTTCGCGCAGAACATCGGCCTGGTGCAGATGACCGGCGTGCGTTGCCGCTCGGTGACCATCGTCGCCGGTGGCCTGCTGATCGTCCTCAGCCTGCTGCCGAAAGCGGCGTTCCTGGTGGCGTCGATTCCACCGGCGGTACTCGGCGGTGCGGCGATTGCGATGTTCGGCATGGTCGCCGCGACCGGGATCAAGATCCTCCAGGAAGCCGACATCGGTGACCGGCGCAACCAGTTGCTGGTGGCGGTGAGCATCGGCATGGGCCTGATCCCGGTGGTTCGCCCGGAGTTCTTCGCCCACCTGCCGCTGTGGATGAGCCCGATCACCCACAGCGGTATCGCCATGGCCACCCTCAGCGCGCTGACCCTGAACCTGTTGTTCAACATCCTCGGTGGCGCCGAGCGCGCCGCGATCAACGACTGCCACGCGCATCAGCATTAACCCGGTCACCCCAAAACCTTGTGGCAGCGAGCCTGCTCGCGAAAGCGTTGTGTCATTCAACAGTGATGGCGACTGACACGCCTCTTCGCGAGCAGGCTCGCTCCCACAGGGACGTGCAACACCCTGCCTCAACAATAAAAACAAGAGGGAGCAATCGATGATCCGCACGCAAACCAACCTGCTGTTGAGTGGCGGCCTGCTGGCCGCCTCGCAAGCCATGGCCGGCGATTTACTGCTGTGGCAGACCAACAGCCTGAGCTACCTGTACGGCAAGAATTTCGCGATCAACCCATCGATCCAGCAGACGCTGACATTCGAGCACGCCGACAAATGGAAGTACGGCGACAACTTCCTGTTCGTCGACAAAATCTTTTACAACGGCCAGGAAGACCGCAACAAAGGCCCGCACGCGTTCTACGGCGAATTCAGCCCGCGCCTGTCGTTCGGCAAGATCTTCGACAAGCGCCTGGAGTTCGGCCCGATCAGGGACGTGTTGCTGGCCATGACCTACGAGTACGGCGAAGGCGACAGCGAGGCCTACCTGATCGGCCCCGGCTTCGACCTCAAGGTGCCGGGCTTCAACTATGTCACCCTGAACTTCTACCGCCGCCAGACCGAGGGCCCGCGCCCCGGCGACGGCGTGTGGCAGATCACCCCGGGCTGGTCGTACAGCATTCCCGTGGGCAATTCCGACCTGCTGATCGACGGCTATCTGGATTGGGTGGTCGACAACGACGAGAACGCGCGCGGCACCTACCACGCCAACCTGCACATCAACCCGCAGATCAAATACGACCTGGGCAAGGCGCTGGGCTGGGGCGATAAACAGGTGTATGTCGGCACCGAATACAGCTACTGGAAAAACAAATACGGCGTCGAAAGCAGCCACGCTCTCGACACCAATCAGAACACCGCCAGCCTGCTGCTGAAGGTGCACTTTTGAGATGGCCCGCAACCGTGCCCCATACCTGTCGTCGGTGCTCTGTTGCGGGGCACTTGAGAGCTGGCCGTTGAGTCAGTATTCTCCGCGGCCTCCTGAATTCGGTCTAAAAAAAAGCCCGAATTTAATTCCTGACCGAAAAGCCAACTTATCCAGGCCCCGGTCAGTACCGAGGCATCCCGAAAACACCCGCAATCGACTGTTTTTCAGCAGCCGAACGGGTGTTTTTTGGCTTTCCGAAAGCCTTGGCTCGGCTCTTGCTAACAGCACAGAAGCTGACCGATCGGATGACTTTTGCAACAACGAAAAAAGGCGCCACACCAGAGCGCCGATCTTAAAAAAATAAACGTGGAACACCTACTTTGGGAGCAACCGAATGAAACGTATGTGCACCAGCCTGATGCTTGCGGGATCGATGCTGGCCGGGGGCCAGGCCATGGCCGACGGCCTGCTGCAATGGCAGAACAACAGCCTGACCTACCTCTACGGTAAAGACTTCAAGGTCAACCCGGCGATTCAACAGACCGTCACCTTCGAGCACGCCGATGGCTGGAAGTACGGCGACAACTTCCTGTTCGTCGACAAGATCTTCTACAACGGCAAGCCTGACGGCGGTGTCGGCAACAACACCTACTACGGCGAGTTCAGCCCGCGCCTGTCGCTGGGCAAGATCCTCGACCAGAAGATCGAGTTCGGCCCGGTCAAGGACGTGCTGCTGGCAATGACCTACGAATTCGGTGAGGGCGATGTCGAGTCCTACCTGATCGGCCCGGGCTTCGACCTGGCGATCCCCGGCTTCGACTACTTCCAGCTGAACTTCTACCAGCGTCACACCGAAGGTGCGCGCGCCGGTGACAACGTCTGGCAGATCACCCCGGTCTGGTCCTACACCATCCCGGTCGGCAACTCGAACGTGCTGATCGACGGCTTCATGGACTGGGTCGTCGACAACGACGTCAACAGCAAAGGCGAATACCACGCCAACCTGCACTTCAACCCGCAGATCAAGTACGACCTGGGCAAGGCGCTGAGCTTCGGCGAGAAGCAGCTGTACGTCGGTGTCGAGTACGACTACTGGAAAGACAAGTACGGGATCGACGACACCCGTGCGTTCACCACCAATCAGAACGTGACCAGTTTCCTGGTGAAGTTCCACTTCTGAT
Organism: Pseudomonas sp. efr-133-TYG-5; assembly: GCF_030209175.1. GTDB lineage: Bacteria > Pseudomonadota > Gammaproteobacteria > Pseudomonadales > Pseudomonadaceae > Aquipseudomonas. Next base: position 1,550,507 of record NZ_JARVSM010000001.1, read on the forward strand.
TCTGGTCTGAGCGGCGTTTGAAAAGACGCCTTCGCGAGCAGGCTCGCTCCCACAGGGTCATGCGTGGTTCACAGCATTTGTGTACGCCAAAGAACCTGTGGGAGCTGGCTTGCCAGCGATTGCTGCACCCCGAATCTCAGGCTGGAATCATGGCCTCGGTGATCCCGAGAAACCGGCATAGCGCCTCACGCTTGGCCAACGCATCGCGCCGCCCCAGGTCGACCAGCTCGCTGCAATACCCCGCCTCGAACAGCAAGTAACTCAACACCCCCGCCCCACTGGTCTTGGTCGCCCCCGGCCCGCGCAAAAACAGGCGCAAGGCTGCCGGCAATTCCTGGCGGTGCCGCGCGGCAATTTCATCGATCGGCTGGCTCGGCGAAATCACCAGCACCTCGACCGGCGCCACCCCCAGAGCCCGGGTCGGCGTGCCCTCGGGCATCAAGTGACTGAACTGGTTCAGGCGCTCGAGCAGCTCGATGTCGCTCTCCAGGCTGTCAATGAAGGTGCTGTTGAGCATGTGCCCGCCGATCTGCGCCAGGGTCGGCTGCTGGCCGGTGTACGCACGCTGCAGCGGCTCCTGCGGATCGAACCCGCGCGGGTTGCCACTGACCCCCACCACCAGCACCCGGCTCGCACCCAGGTGCAGGGCCGGGCTGATCGGCGCCGACTGGCGCACCGCGCCATCGCCGAAATACTCCTGGCCGATCTTCACCGGTGCGAACAGCAGCGGGATCGCCGAACTGGCGAGCAAATGCTCCACCGACAATTGCGTCGGCACGCCAATGCGTCGATGACGCAGCCAGGCGTCGATACTGCCGCCGCCCTGGTAGAAGGTCACCGCCTGGCCCGACTCGTAGCCGAACGCAGTCACCGCCACCGCATGCAACTGCTTGCGCGCGATGGCTTCGGCGATGCCTGGCATGTGCAGTTTTTCATTGAGCAGTTCACGCAACGGCGAACTGTTGAGCAGCGCCACCGGCAACTGCCGGCCGAGCCCGAGCAGACTGTGGCTGACGAAGCGACTGGCCTGGTGGATCACCCCCGGCCAGTCGCTGCGCAGCACCCGATGGCTGCGAAAGCCCTGCCAGAACAGGGTCAGGCGCTCGATGGCGGCGCGAAAGTCAGTGGCGCCGCTGGCGAGGCTGACCGCGTTGATCGCCCCGGCCGAAGTGCCGACGATCACCGGAAACGGATTGTCTGCACCCGGTGGCAGCAGTTCGGCAATCGCCGCCAGCACACCCACCTGATACGCCGCCCGGGCCCCGCCGCCGGAAAGAATCAAACCTGTGACCGGTTCAGCTGAGCTCATCGCAACGCTCCATGGTGCTGGTGAAAAGGGCTCGATCAGCCGCGCTTGGCGTACAGCTTCGGCTCACCCGGCGGACGGCTCTTGAAGCGCCGGTGGGCCCACAGGTATTGCTCGGGGCACTCGCGCAATACGCTCTCTACCCACTGGTTGATGCGGATGCAGTCGGCTTCTTCGGTTTCGCCGGGAAAATCTTCCAGCGGCGCATGGACCACCAGACGATAACCGCTGCCGTCGGCCAGGCGTTCCTGGGTGAACGGCACCACCAGCGCCTTGCCCAACCGGGCGAACTTGGTGGTGGCGGTGACGGTGGCCGCCTGAATGCCGAACAACGGCACGAAGATACTCTGCTTGGCGCCGTAGTCCTGATCCGGCGCGTACCAGATCGCCCGGCCGGAGCGCAGCAGCTTGAGCATGCCGCGCACGTCGTCACGCTCCACGGCCAGCGAATCGAGGTTGTGCCGCTCACGGCCGCGGCGCTGGACGAAATCGAACAGCGGGTTCTTGTGCTCGCGGTACATGCCGTCGATGGTGTGCTGCTGGCCGAGCAGTGCCGCGCCGATTTCCAGGGTGGTGAAATGCACCGCCATCAGAATCACGCCCTTGCCTTCGCGCTGAGCCTTCTGCAAGTGCTCGAGGCCTTCGACGTGGGCCAGTTTCGCCAGGCGCTGACGCGACCACCACCAGCTCATCGCCATCTCGAAGAAGGCGATGCCGGTGGAGGCGAAGTTCTCCTTGAGCAGGCGCTTGCGCTCGGCGGCGGATTTTTCCGGGAAGCACAACTCGAGATTGCGCTTGGCGATGCGCCGCCGGTCGCCGGCGAAGCGATACATCAAGGCACCGAGAAAACGACCGATGGCCAGCAATGCCGGATACGGCAGCTGCACGATCAGCCACAACAGCCCCAGGCCGCACCAGAGCGGCCAGAAGCGGGGAGAAAGAAAGGCTCTTCGAAAACGCGGGCGATCCATTAAAGCTTCCGTAAATACAGTGGCCGCGCATTCTACATCGTTCGACCCGGCTTGCGGCTGGCGGGCGTTCTCGTTATAAGTCTCGGCACTTTTAGTGACAAGCCGTTGTATGCCGATATGAGCCAAACCGAATCGCCAGACCAAGATCCCGTGTTCCAGCTGAAGGGCAGCATGCTCGCCATTACCGTGCTGGAACTGGCCCGCAACGACCTCGACGGCCTGGATCGGCAACTGGCCGCCAAAGTCGCCCAGGCGCCGAATTTTTTCAGCAATGCACCGCTGGTCCTGGCTCTGGACAAGCTGCCACCTGGAGAAGGCGCCGTCGACCTGCCCGGGCTGATGCGCGTGTGTCGCCAGCACGGCCTGCGCACCCTGGCGATCCGGGCCAGCCGCATCGAAGACATCGCCGCCGCGATTGCCATCGACATTCCGGTCCTGCCCCCGTCCGGCGCCCGTGAACGGCCGCTGGAAACCGCTGAACCCGTTGCCCCGAAGAAGCCGGAAAAACCGCCGGAGCCCACCGTCAAACCGACCCGCGTCATCACCACGCCAGTACGTGGTGGCCAACAGATATACGCCCAGGGTGGCGATCTGGTGGTGGTGTCTTCGGTCAGCCCGGGGGCGGAACTTCTCGCCGATGGCAACATCCATGTATACGGCCCGATGCGCGGTCGGGCGCTGGCCGGGGTCAAGGGCGACACCAAGGCACGGATTTTCTGTCAGCAATTGAGCGCTGAACTGATCTCCATCGCCGGCCACTACAAGGTTTCCGAGGACCTGCGTCGCGATCCGATGTGGGGCTCGGGCGTACAGGTCAGCCTGTCGGGCGACGTGTTGAACATCATTCGGCTTTAACGGATACTGCCGCATTTTCCAAGCATCTCTAAAACGTAGCGAAAACGGCTCAAACGAAGTAGGAAAAAGGCCAAAAGCCGAATTCCAGCCAAGGCTGTCCGACTGCAGTAGTTTTCAAGAGATGTTTTTCAGGGGCTAAAAAGTCCTTCTTCCTTAGGGGTGAAACACCTTGGCCAAGATTCTCGTGGTTACATCCGGCAAGGGTGGTGTGGGTAAGACCACCACCAGCGCCGCTATCGGTACCGGCCTCGCTCTGCGCGGCCACAAAACAGTGATCGTCGACTTCGACGTGGGCTTGCGTAACCTCGACCTGATCATGGGTTGCGAGCGTCGCGTCGTGTATGACTTCGTCAACGTGGTCAACGGCGAAGCCAACCTGCAACAGGCCCTGATCAAAGACAAGCGCCTGGAAAACCTCTATGTACTGGCCGCCAGCCAGACCCGCGACAAAGACGCACTGACCGTCGAAGGCGTGGAAAAAGTCCTGATGGAGCTCAAGGAACAATTCGAGTTCGTGGTCTGCGACTCCCCGGCGGGCATCGAGAAAGGCGCCCACCTGGCCATGTACTTCGCCGACGAAGCGATTGTCGTGACCAACCCGGAAGTCTCCTCCGTCCGCGACTCCGACCGCATGCTCGGCCTGCTGGCGAGCAAATCGCGTCGCGCCGAACGTGGCGAAGATCCGATCAAGGAACACCTGCTGATCACCCGCTACCACCCGGAGCGCGTCTCGAAGGGCGAGATGCTCGGCGTCGAAGACGTCAAGGAAATCCTCTCGGTGACCCTGCTCGGCGTGATCCCGGAATCCCAGGCGGTGCTCAAGGCATCCAACCAGGGCGTGCCGGTGATCCTCGACGACCAGAGCGACGCGGGCCAGGCCTACAGCGATACCGTCGACCGCCTGCTGGGCAAAGACAAAGCACACCGGTTCCTCGATGTCGAGAAGAAGGGATTCTTCGAGCGCCTGTTTGGAGGTAGGTAATGAACCTTTTTGACTTCTTTCGTGCCAACAAAAAGCCAAGTACCGCCTCGGTAGCGAAAGAGCGTCTACAGATCATCGTGGCGCATGAGCGCGGCCAGCGCAGCACGCCGGATTACCTGCCAGCCTTGCAGAAGGAACTGGTGGATGTGATCCGCAAGTACGTCAACATCGGTAACGATGACGTGCACGTGGCGCTGGAAAGCCAGGGCAGTTGCTCGATTCTGGAACTCAACATCACCCTGCCCGATCGCTGAGTCGATCCGGCAGTCGCTACGGCGGCTCAGGCTGTTGATGCTCGTGCAGGAGTTGCCTTCGGCAGCTCCCGCAGGGGTTATCGGCAGCCTTGAGCCGCCGTTGGCATTTGTTACGAGGCTGTTTTAATGCCGTTGTCCAACATCCGCATCATCCATCAGGACGCCGCCGTACTGGTGGTGGACAAACCGACCCTGCTGCTCTCGGTGCCCGGTCGCGCCGATGACAACAAGGACTGCCTGATCACCCGCTTGCAGGAGAACGGCTACCCGGAAGCGCGCATCGTCCATCGACTGGACTGGGAAACGTCCGGCATCATTCTGCTGGCCCGCGACGCCGATACCCACCGCGAACTGTCGCGGCAGTTTCACGACCGTGAAACCGAAAAGGCCTACACCGCGCTGTGCTGGGGTCAGCCGGAACTCGACAGCGGCAGCATCGACCTGCCCCTGCGCTACGACCCGCCGACCAAGCCGCGGCACGTCGTCGATCACGAATTCGGCAAGCACGCCCTGACCTTCTGGCGCGTGCTGGAGCGCTGCGCTGACTGGTGCCGCGTCGAACTGACGCCGATCACCGGCCGCTCGCACCAGTTGCGCGTACACATGCTGTCCATCGGTCACCCGCTGCTCGGTGACGGGCTCTATGCCCATCCGCAGGCGCTCGCGGCCTGGCCGCGCCTGTGCCTGCACGCGAGCATGCTCAGCTTCACCCATCCGCAGTCCGGCGAGCGTTTGCGTTTCGAATGCCCGGCCCCGTTTTAAGCACTGCCTGACCGGCAGCTGCCTGCTTTAGAAGGATTTTGTTCCGGATGAGTTGTATTGATTCCCTGGCAACCCCCCTCAAGAAAACCCGTCATCAACTGCTCTACCTGATATATGGCAACCAGGATGTCTACCGCCGCGAGGCCAAGTTCAGCATCCTAACCGCCCTGTCGCAGGCCAAGACCGGCAAGCTGCCGGCGATCCGCATCCTCACCGACCGTCCGCAGGACTACGCCGGCTGGCCCGTCGACACCGTGCTGCTCGACGAGCCGACGCTGACCCGCTGGCAAGGGCAGAACGGCTACCACCATCGGCGCAAGGCCTGCGCGATCGCCGCCGGCCTGCAATTGGCCGAGAAAACCCTGTTCGTCGACACCGACACCTTGTTCACCAGCGACCCGAACAGCCTGTTCAGGTCCATCACTGACGAACAGGCGGTGATGGATCGCTTCGAATACGACTGGAAGGATGTCTACGAGCGCCCGGACTATCTGAAGCTCGCACGCGACCTGCGCGCCCACGGCGTCACCCCGGACAACGGTTTCAAGCTGTACAACAGCGGACTGTGCGGCATCACCGACCGCGACGGCGAGTTGCTGGCAGAGTCGATCCGCCTGATCGACGAATGGACCCTCGGCGGTTTCGAGATTCACACCATCGAACAGATCGCCCTGTCGTTCGCCATGCGCCGGCGCCCGGTGGTCGAAGCGCGCAAGCACGTCTATCACTATTTCGCCGAGAAGCGCTTCTTCCACGCGATGCAGGGATTTTTCTTCTCCCAGCACGGCGAGCAGTTCAGCCAGCGGCTGGTCGACCTGTGCCAGGACGTACCGCGGGTCAAACCGTTCCCGTCCGCCTGGCAGCGCCTGAAGATCAAATGGAAGCTGCGCCACCAGAGCGGCGCCCTGCGCAAGGTCGGTCGCGACCTGTTGTACGGCAGCGCTGCGCCGGAGCATCCGTACTACAGCGCCTGTCGCCATGAATGGTGGGAATGTGCCTCGCGCGAGATCCTGCGCTGGGACGAAAGCCGGCAGAAAAAACTCCTGGAACAGCAGCGCTGGCCACAGCAACTGCCGCGTCCGGACAAGCCGGAAGACGAAAGGCTGATCATGAACTACCTGAAAAAACGCGTGAACGCCGCTCGTTGAAACGCGCGCTGCATGTCATGCCCCAAGCATCAGGCCGATGCGTTAAACTCCCGCCCATTGCTGTCTGGAGCTTCTTATGCGCGAAGAGTTGAACCAAGGCCTGATCGACTTCCTCAAGGCCTCCCCTACCCCGTTCCACGCCACCGCCAGCCTCGTTCAGCGTCTGGAGGCCGCCGGTTATGTGCGCCTCGACGAGCGCGAGACATGGAACGTCGAAGCCAACGGTCGTTACTACGTCACCCGTAACGATTCCTCGATCGTCGCGATCAAAATGGGCCGTCATTCGCCGCTGCACGACGGCATTCGCCTGGTCGGTGCGCACACCGACAGCCCGTGCCTGCGGGTCAAGCCGCAACCGGAACTGCAACGCCAGGGCTTCTGGCAACTGGGTGTCGAAGTCTACGGCGGCGCGCTGCTGGCGCCGTGGTTCGACCGCGACCTGTCGCTGGCCGGGCGCGTCACCTTCCGGCGCGACGGCAAGGTCGAGAGCCAGTTGATCGACTTCAAGGCACCGATCGCGATCATTCCCAATCTGGCCATTCACCTCAACCGCGAAGCCAACCAGGGCTGGGCGATCAACGCGCAGACCGAACTGCCGCCGATCCTCGCGCAATTCGCCGGTGACGAGCGCGTGGATTTCCGCGCGGTGCTGACCGATCAACTGGCTCGCGAACACGGCCTCAACGCCGACGTGGTGCTGGATTACGAGCTGAGCTTCTACGACACGCAAAGCGCCGCGGTGATCGGCCTGCATGGCGATTTCATTGCCGGTGCGCGCCTCGACAACCTGCTGTCGTGCTACGCCGGCCTGCAGGCCCTGCTGACGGCCGAAACCGACGAAACCTGCGTGCTGGTGTGCAACGACCACGAAGAAGTCGGCTCCTGCTCGGCCTGCGGTGCCGACGGTCCGATGCTCGAGCAGACCCTGCGCCGCCTGCTGCCCGAAGGTGACGAGTTCGTGCGCACCATCCAGAAATCCCTGCTGGTGTCGGCGGACAACGCCCACGGCGTGCATCCCAACTACGCCGAGAAGCACGACGGCAACCACGGCCCGAAACTCAACGCCGGCCCGGTGATCAAGGTCAACAGCAACCAGCGCTACGCCACCAACAGTGAAACCGCCGGGTTCTTCCGTCACCTGTGCATGGCCGAAGAAGTGCCGGTGCAGAGCTTCGTGGTGCGCAGCGACATGGGTTGCGGCTCGACCATCGGCCCGATCACCGCCAGCCACCTGGGCGTGCGCACGGTCGACATCGGCCTGCCGACCTTCGCCATGCACTCGATCCGCGAGCTGTGCGGCAGCCATGACCTCAAGCACCTGGTCAAGGTGCTGAGCGCGTTCTACGCCTCCCGCGAGTTGCCCTGAAAGCTTCGCGAGCAGGCTCGCTACCGCTTTGGAATGCATTCCGAAGTGGCAGCGAGCCTGCGCGCGAAAGCGCCAGTCCAGAGCGCACATATTTCATCTCTGGGCTGACTCGATTCTGATACACATCAGAACGTCTCAAGCAAAACAGACCTAGACTTACATCATTCATTTCGACAAGGCAGTCTCCATGATCTCGATGTCTTCGTTCCACGCCATGCTCATTCCGATCCTGACCGGGATGATTCTGCTGGCCATCGGCTTCAACTTCCGCGACAAGAACGCCGGTGTCTTCGCCATGTGGATCGGCATGCTGATGATCCTCGCCACCGTGGTCTACAAGATCCTCGCCAAACTCAACGAATAATCCGCGCCCGGCTCGCATTGAACCGGGCGGGCTCGTACACTCGTTCGATCCGCCCCTTGCGAGGTTGTCCGCCTAGTGTTCGCTCGTCTTTTTGCCCTGCCCGCCGTGTTTCTTGTCTGTCTGATGACATTGCTGCCGCTGGCGCCTGCCCACGCGGTGGGTTTGCCGGGCCTGCTCAACAACTCGAGCACGACCCAGCCCGAGGCGCAGGAGCCGCTGGGCCAGTCGCTCGACGAAGTCATCAAGTCGCTGGAAAACGACAAGCAGCGGGCGCAGCTGCTGAGCGACCTGAAGAAGCTGCGCGATGCCACCAAAAAGGCCCAGGCCACGCCGGAAGAAGGCGTGCTCGGCCTGATCGGCGGCACCCTGGCCAGTTTCGAGAAACAGTTTTCCGGTGCCGACAGCCCGATTACCCGCTGGTCCGCCGAGTTCGACCTGGCCAAGGATGAACTGTCGGCGCTGATGCTCCCGGCCAGTGAATGGCTGCCGATCATCTTCGCCTTCGCAATGATCCTGATGGTCTGGAGCCTGCTGGCCGCCGCGCTGATCTGGCTCGGCCATCGGGTGCGCATGCGTTTCGGCCTCACCGAAGAACTGCCGCAGCACCCCAAGGCCCTGGACATGCTGCGCTTCGCCTTGCGCAAGCTCGGACCGTGGCTGATCGCCCTGGTGATGACCGTCTACATGAGTTATGTCCTGCCGTCATCGCTGGGCAAGAGCCTGGCGATGGTCCTGGCCTACGCGCTGGTGGTCGGCACCTGTTTCTCGGCGATCTGCGTCATCGCGTTCTCCCTGCTCGACGGTCCGCACCGCCATCGCGCGCTGTACATCCTGCGGCATCAGGCGTTCCGCCCGCTGTGGCTGATCGGCAGCTTCGCCGCATTCGGTGAGGCCCTGAACGATCCGCGCCTGGTCGAGAGCCTCGGCGTGCACCTGGCACACACCACCGCAACCATCACCAATGTCCTCGCGGCGCTGTTCACCGGCCTGTTCATCCTGCGTTTCCGCCGACCGATCGCACACCTGATCCGCAACCAGCCGCTGTCGCGGCGCCTGACCCGCCGCGCCCTCAGTGACACCATCGATATCCTCGGCACCTTCTGGTACGTGCCGGCGCTGGTGCTGGTCGGCATCTCGCTGTTCGCCACGTTCGTCTCTGCCGGCGATACCAGCACCGCGCTGCGCCAGTCGCTGATCTGCACGGTGTTGCTGGTGCTGTGCATGGTGATCAACGGTCTGGTGCGCCGGCATTCGCTGAAACCACAGCGCGGGCCGAAACGCCATGCGCTGTATTCCGAACGCCTGAAAAGCTTCTGCTACACCCTCGCCCACCTGCTGGTGTGGCTGGTGTTCATCGAACTGGGCCTGCGCGTCTGGGGCAAGTCGCTGATTGGTTTTGCCGAAGGCGAAGGCCATGACATCAGCGTCAAACTGTTCAGCCTGGTCGGTACGCTGATCTTCGCCTGGCTGGTGTGGATCCTCAGCGACACCGCCGTGCATCATGCCCTGACCCGCTCGCGCAAAGGCCTGGCCAACGCCCGCGCGCAAACGATGATGCCGCTGATCCGCAACGTGCTGTTCGTGGCGATTTTCATCATCGCGCTGATCGTCGCCCTGGCGAACATGGGCATGAACGTCACCCCGCTGCTGGCCGGTGCCGGTGTCATCGGCCTGGCCATCGGCTTCGGCGCGCAATCGCTGGTGGCGGACCTGATTACCGGGTTGTTCATCATCATCGAAGACTCGCTGGCCATCGACGACTACGTCGACGTCGGCGGCCACCTCGGCACCGTCGAGGGCCTGACCATTCGCACCGTGCGCCTGCGCGATATCGACGGCATCGTGCATACCATTCCGTTCAGCGAAATCAAGAGCATCAAGAACTACTCGCGGGAATTCGGCTACGCGATTTTCCGCGTGGCGGTGCCGTACAACATGGAAATCGACGACGCAATCAAACTGATGCGCGAAGTCGGGCAGAAAATGCGTACCGATCCGCTGCAACGGCGCAACATCTGGTCGCCGCTGGAGATCCAGGGCGTGGAAAGCTTCGAGTCCGGCAGCGCGATCCTGCGCGCACGTTTCAAGACGGCGCCGATCAAACAGTGGGAAGTATCCCGCGCCTTCAACCTGTCGCTCAAACGCCATCTCGACGAGGCCGGGCTGGACCTGGCCACGCCGCGCATGAGTGTGCAAGTGATCACCGCCGGTGGTGGCCAGCCGAAGGAATAGCACCTGGGCATGGCATCGCGGTCACAGGCAGGGAGCCAGAACAACAATAACCATGGAGAGATCCGATGCAACTGACACGCATGGCCCAGACCGTTGTGTTCACCTTGCTCGCCGGCAACGCCAGCGCCGCCACAATGGACAGCACCCGCGAGCAGATCGCCGCTCAGGCCAAGGCCCTGGAGCCGCAGCTGCTGGAGACGCGCCGCGACATCCACGCCCACCCGGAACTGGGCAACAGCGAAAAACGCACGGCTGACCTGGTGGCCAGGCAACTGCAAGCCATGGGGCTGGAGGTCAAAACCGGCGTCGCTCGCACCGGCGTGGTCGCCTTGCTCAAGGGCGCCCTGCCCGGCCCGACCGTCGCCTTGCGCGCAGACATGGACGCCTTGCCGGTCAAGGAAGTCGCCGACCTGCCGTTCGCCTCCAAAGCCAAGGGCACCTACCTCGGCAAGGAAGTTGACGTGATGCACGCCTGCGGCCACGACGCCCACACCGCGATCCTGCTCAGCGCGTCGAAAATCCTCAGCGGCATGCGCGACACCCTGCCCGGCACCGTGGTGTTCTATTTCCAGCCCGCCGAAGAAGGCCCGAGCGACTTCATCCCCGATGGCAAGAACACCTGGGGCGCGAAAATGATGGTGCAGGAAGGCGTGATGCAAGCACCGAAACCCGACGCAGTGTTCGGCCTGCACGTCTGGGCTGGCGTCCCCGCCGGCCAGATCGCCTACCGCCCCGGCCCGACCCTGGCCAGCTCCGACGACCTGCGCATCAAAATCCTCGGCAAACAGACCCACGCCGGCCGCCCCTGGGACGGCATCGACCCGATCACCGTCGGCGCACAGACCATCGTCGGCCTGCAAACCGTGGTCAGCCGCCGCACCGACATCTCGTCCTTTCCCTCGGTGGTCAGCATCGGCACCATCAACGGCGGCACCCGCTACAACATCATTCCCGAATCCGTGGACATGAGCGGCACCATCCGCTCCTACGATTACGGCATCCGCCAGAAACTGCACACCGACGTGCGCCAGACCATCGAAAAAATCGCCGAAAGCGGCGGCGCGAAAGCCGACGTCACCATCATCGAAAAATACGACCCGACCATCAACAACCCGGCCCTGACCGAAAAAATGCTGCCGACGTTGAAGTGGGCGGCCAAGGATGATGTGGTGAATGCACCGCTGGTGGGTGGTGCGGAAGACTTTTCATTCTTCGCCAAGGAGGTGCCCGGGCTGTTCGTATTCCTCGGCGTCACGCCACGGGACCAGGACATCAGCAAAGCTGCACCGAACCATAATCCCGGGTTCTTCGTCGATGAGTCGGCGCTGGTGGTAGGCGTGAGGACGATGGCGTCGTTGGCGACGGACTATCTGTATGCCCATTCCGGGACGGGCAAGTAGAGATGAAGTGAGAGTGGGGGCGCCTTCGCGAGCAGGCTCGCTCCCACATTTGACCGTGTGCAGCCTGTCAGAAACAGGTCGGCTGTCAGGCCGCCATCGCGAGCAGGCTCACTCCTGCAGAAAAGCAAAAGCCGACCGCAGGCTCTTCACCACTCAAATGGCCGAGTGTCAGCTCGCCGAAAGCTCTTGATCTTGCCGCACCGGCCCGTCGGCAGGCTGAGCGGCGGGATTGATCCGGGGGTGGGAGCGAAGTCGAACACATCGAGAGGAGGCCTGGTCGGCACAGAGGCCGCCAAGGGCAAACCCTCAAACAACATCAACCCCGACATGAATCGCATCGTGCCGCCAGAACTCCAGATCACAATCGATCAACCGCTCATGCTGATCGTAATTGACCCGCGCAATCCGCAACCCCGGACTCCCCACCGACACCCGCAACGCAGCCGCCGCGTCCACTGACAGCGAGGTCGGCACGATCTCGAAGCGCACCCGCCCGTAATGCAGATCGAAATGCCGCGCATACAGTTCGGTAATCGACTGATTCAAATCGAACTCGAGAATCCCCGGAAAATACTGCGGGTTCAGATAGTGCTCCACGTACAGCACCAGCCGCCCGTCGATGCGCCGCGAGCGGCAGATCTGAATCACGCTCGACAACGCCGGCAACTGCAACCACGCACACACCGCCGCCGACGCCGGCTGCAGGCGCGCCGAAATCACCTCGGTCGAGGGCACCCGCCCCTGGGCACTGACCATGGCGTGAAAGTGGCTGCGCTGCATCAGGTTGTAGGCCAGCCGCGGCGGCGACACAAACCAGCCACGGCGCTCCTCGCGATAGATCTGGCCCTGGGCCTCCAGTTGCAGCAACGCCTCGCGCACCGTAATCCGGGTCGTACCGAACAACTCACTGAGCTTGCGCTCGGCCGGCAATTTGCTGCCAGGCGCCAGCAGACCGTGGTCGAGCTGTTCCTGCAGCACCTGGCCAATGGCTGTCACCGCTTTGGTTGCCTCATCGCGCATCAACGTTACCTATCTGGACTAGACCAGCACTGTTTCGGGGCAAAAGCGCACAACGGTCGAGCCGTCTGCTGGTGTTGCAAGCCTAGGCAGTGCAGATGACCGAGAGATGACAAAACCTCCCAACGGTCGCTTCAAGAACTTGCAATACATCGGCCAAGTCCCTTGCCAGGCGGGGCTTTGCGCATGGTCTACGCTTAGCGGGCACCTCTCGAAACCGGGCGAATAAAAGGCCTGCCGGGCGATCACCGACATCAAAGTGTCATCCAGTCCCCTTAAATTGGCTCAGGTATTGCTGACCTAGACCAACACAAACCGCAATCGCAGCGTTGAACACGACCCAAGGAGCTTCGGAATGAAACAGCTTTTCCTGGCATCACTGTTAGGCTCGACCATTGCAATGTGCACCGCCGCCATGGCGGCAGACGATCTGAAAACCCTCGAAGCCGCCGCGAAAGCGGAAGGCGCCGTCAACAGCGTCGGCATGCCCGATGACTGGGCCAACTGGAAAGGCACCTGGGACGATCTGGCCAAGACATACGGCCTGAAACACATCGACACCGACATGAGTTCGGCCCAGGAAATCGCCAAGTTCGCCGCTGAAAAAGACAACGCCACCGCCGACATCGGCGACGTCGGCGCAGCTTTCGGTCCGATTGCGGTCAAGCAAGGCGTGGTGCAACCGTACAAGCCGAGCACCTGGGCACAAGTCCCGGACTGGGCCAAGGACAAGGACGGCAACTGGGCGCTGGCCTACACCGGCACCATCGCCTTCATCGTCAACAAGAAGCTGCTGCACGGCTCCGAAGTACCGACCAAGTGGGCTGACCTCAAGGGCGGCAAATACAAGGTCTCCATCGGTGACGTGAGCACCGCCGCGCAAGCTGCCAACGGCGTATTGGCCGCAGCCCTGGCCAACGGTGGCGACGAGAAGAACATCCAGCCGGCCCTGCTGCTGTTCGCTGACATCGCCAAGCAGGGTCGCCTGTCGATGGCCAACCCGACCATCGCCACCATGGAAAAAGGCGAAATCGAAGTCGGCGTGGTCTGGGACTTCAACGGCCTGAGCTACAAGGCCAAGATGGCCAACCCGGATGACTACGTGGTGCTGATTCCGTCCGACGGCTCGGTGATTTCCGGCTACACCACCATCATCAACAAATACGCGAAAAACCCGAACGCCGCCAAGCTGACCCGCGAATACATCTTCAGCGACGCCGGCCAGACCAACCTGGCGCGCGGCAACGCCCGGCCGATCCGCGCCGAGCACCTGCAACTGCCGGAAGACGTCAAGGCCAAGCTGCTGCCGAACGAGCAGTACAAGAAGGTCACCCCGATCAAGGACGCCGATGCGTGGGAAAAGACCTCCAAGGCCCTGCCGCAGAAGTGGAACGAAGAAGTCATCGTCGAGATGAAGTAAGGCGACGAATCACCATAGTGTGATTGGTCGAAGCCCCAAATGTGGGAGCGAGCCTGCTCGCGAAGACGGTATCTCGGTCAACATCATTGTTGAATGATCCACCGCTTTCGCGAGCAGGCCCGCTCCCACAGGGGATCCAGGTGGAATCTGAAATTTCCTGTTTTCGCGGAGTTCTTGCCCCTATGAAGCACAACGTCATCCTTGTCGTGCTCGACGGCCTCAACTTTCAGGTCGCCCGGCACGCCATGGGGCATCTGCAGGCTTACGTTGGCGCAGGACGCGCCGCGCTCTACCAGTTGGAGTGCGAACTGCCGGCCCTGTCCCGACCGCTCTACGAGTGCATCCTCACCGGCGTGAAGCCAATCGACAGCGGCATCGTCCACAACAATGTCGCGCGCCTGTCCAACCAGCGCAGCATCTATCACTACGCACGCGACGCCGGGCTGAAAACCGCGGCGGCGGCCTATCACTGGGTCAGCGAACTGTACAACCGCTCGCCGTTCGTGGCGGCGCGCGACCGGCATACCGATGACCCGCAACTGCCGATCCAGCACGGACATTTCTACTGGACCGACCACTACCCGGATTCGCATCTGTTCGCCGACGCGGAACACCTGCGCCTGCGCCACGCCCCGGATTTTCTCCTGATCCACCCGATGAACATCGACGACGCCGGGCACAAGCACGGCCTCGACACCGCGCAGTACCGCAACAGTGCGCGCAGCGCCGACATCATTCTCGCCGACTACCTGCAAGGCTGGCTCGACGCCGGTTACCAGGTGCTGGTGACCGCCGACCACGGCATGAACAACGACCGCTCGCACAACGGCCTGCTGCCGGAAGAACGCCAGGTGCCGCTGTTCGTGCTCGGTGACGCGTTCAGCCTGAGTGCCGACGCCGCGCCGAAACAGACCGACCTCTGCGGCACCGTCTGCGAACTGCTTGGCGTGCCCCACGACAAACCTGTGTGCCGGGAGTTGCTCAAGTGAATGCCATGACTCGCGGCAAATGGCTGGCGGCCCTGTGCCTGGTGCCGTTCGCCCTGTTCTTCATCGTCTTCGAAATCGCCCCGCTGATCTGGGTGATGATCAACAGCCTGCAATCGGAGGAGTCCGGCTGGGGCCTGGCCAACTTCAGCCGGATCTTCAGTTCGAAGTTCTACCTGCAAGCGATCCAGTACAGCCTCGAAATCAGCTTCTGGTCGAGCGTGTTCGGCATCGTCATCGCCGTGCTCGGCGCCTACTCATTGCGCCGGGTCGACTCGAAGCTGCGCAACTTCGTCAACGCCTTCGCCAACATGACCAGCAACTTCGCCGGCGTGCCCCTGGCCTTCGCGTTCATCATCCTGCTCGGGTTCAACGGCAGCATCACCATCATGCTCAAGCAGGCGGGGATCATCGAGGACTTCAACCTGTACTCGAAAACCGGCCTGATCCTGCTCTACACCTACTTCCAGATCCCGCTCGGCGTGCTCCTGCTCTACCCAGCCTTCGACGCCCTGCGCGAAGACTGGCGCGAATCGGCGGCACTGCTCGGCGCCGACGGCTGGCAGTTCTGGCGCCATATCGGCCTGCCGGTGCTGACCCCGGCGCTGCTCGGTACCTTCGTGATCCTGCTGGCCAACGCCCTCGGCGCCTACGCCACGGTCTACGCGCTGACCACCGGCAACTTCAACGTGCTGCCGATCCGTATCGCGGCGATGGTGTCCGGCGATATCTCCCTCGATCCGAACCTGGCCAGTGCCCTGGCCGTGGTGCTGGTGGCGCTGATGACCCTCGTCACTGTCGTGCATCAATTGCTGTTGAAGAGGAGCTACCATGTCTCGCGCTGAATCCGGCCCGGCCGGCGTCTACCACCGCGTCGTGGTCTACCTGCTGTTCGCCATCCTGCTGCTGCCACTGGTGGGCACGCTGATCTATTCGATTGCCAGCAGTTGGTCGGCGACCATCCTGCCCAGCGGCTTCACCTTCAAGTGGTACCTGCAGTTGTGGAGCGACCCGCGCTTCCTGCACGCCTTCGGCCAGTCGCTGCTGGTGTGTGTCGGTGCGCTGGTGCTGTCAGTGGTGCTGATCCTGCCGCTGCTGTTCGTGGTGCACTACCACTTCCCGAAACTCGATGCGCTGATGAACATCCTGATCCTGCTGCCCTTCGCCGTGCCGCCGGTGGTGTCGTCGGTGGGGCTGCTGCAGCTCTACGGTTCCGGACCGCTGGCGATGGTCGGTACGCCGTGGATCCTGATCGGTTGCTACTTCACCGTGGCGCTGCCGTTCATGTACCGGGCGATCACCAACAACCTGCAGGCGATCAACCTGCGCGACCTGATGGACGCCGCGCAACTGCTCGGTGCCAGTACCTTCCAGGCGGCGTTCCTGGTGGTCCTGCCGAACCTGCGCAAGGGCCTGATGGTGGCGTTGCTGCTGTCCTTCTCTTTCCTGTTCGGCGAGTTCGTGTTTGCCAATATCCTCGTCGGCACCCGCTACGAAACCCTGCAGGTCTACCTCAACAACATGCGTAACAGCAGTGGCCACTTCACCAGTGCGCTGGTGATTTCCTACTTCTTTTTTGTGCTGGTCCTGACCTGGGTCGCCAACATCTTGAACAAGGACAAAAGCGAATGAGCTATGTCAGCGTCCAACATCTGCAGAAGAACTACGCGGGCACCACGGTGTTCAGCGACATCAACTGCGAGATCAACAAGGGTGAATTCGTCACCCTGCTCGGCCCGTCCGGTTGCGGCAAATCCACCCTGCTGCGCTGCATCGCCGGCCTGACGCCGGTCGATGGCGGCAAGATTCTCCTCGATGGCGTCGACATCGTGCCGCTGACGCCGCAGAAACGCGGCATTGGCATGGTGTTCCAGAGCTATGCGCTGTTCCCCAACATGACCGTCGAGCAGAACGTCGCCTTCGGCCTGCGCATGCAGAAGGTCAACGCCGACGACAGCCACAAGCGGGTCAGCGACGTGTTGAAACTGGTTGAACTCAACGATTTCGCCAGCCGCTATCCGCACCAGCTCTCCGGCGGTCAGTGCCAGCGCGTCGCCCTCGCCCGCTCACTGGTCACTCGCCCACGCCTGTTGCTGCTGGACGAACCGCTGTCGGCCCTCGATGCACGGATTCGCAAGCACCTGCGCGAACAGATCCGGCAGATCCAGCGCGAGCTGGGTCTGACGACGATTTTCGTCACCCACGATCAGGAAGAAGCCTTGACCATGTCCGACCGGATTTTCCTGATGAACCAAGGGAAAATCGTTCAGAGCGGCGACGCCGAAACCCTCTACACCGCCCCGGTCGATGTGTTCGCCGCCGGTTTTATCGGCAACTACAACCTGCTCGATCCCGACAGCGCGTCGAAGCTGCTGCAACGGCCGGTCAACCACCGCATTGCGATTCGTCCGGAAGCCATCGAGCTGAGTCTCGACGGCGAACTCGATGCGCAGATCCGCAGCCACAGCCTGCTCGGTAACGTCATCCGCTACCGCGTCGAGGCGCGCGGGGTGGAACTGGTCGTGGACGTGCTCAACCGCTCGGCGGCGGATCTGCACCCCGACGGTCAGCGCCTGGCGCTTTCCATCGATCCGACGGCCCTGTGCGAAGTGGCTTGAGAGCAGCTGCACGCTTCGAGCTGCGAGCCTCAAGCTGTAGACTGCGGCGAAACCTGATTCCAATTCTTGCAGCTCGAAGCTTGTAGCTCGCAGCTGTTCTCGGAGAGAACCGATGGCTTTGGCAATTTTTGATCTGGACGAAACCCTCATCCACGGCGACTGCGCCACCCTCTGGAGCGAGCAGATGGGGCGCCTGGGCTGGGTCGATCCCGAGTCGTTCATGCGCAGGAACAACGAGCTGATGGACGCCTACAGCCATGGCAAGTTGCGCATGGAAGACTACATGGACTTCAGCCTCGAGCCGCTGATCGGACGCACCCCGGAAGAAGTCGAGCACCTGGTCGGGCCGTGGGTCGAAGACTTCATCGAACCGATCATCTTCAGTGACGCGACGAAAACCATCGCCGCCCACCGCAAGGCCGGCGACCGCATTCTGGTGATCTCGGCCTCGGGCACGCACCTGGTCAAGCCGATTGCCGACCGCCTCGGCATCGATGAAGTGCTGGGCATTGAACTGGACGTGGCGCATGGCGTGTACAGCGGCCACACCGTCGGCACTCTGACCTACCGCGAAGGCAAGATCACCCGCCTGCTGGAATGGCTGGATGCCGAAGAGGAAAACCTCGAGGGCGCAAGCTTCTATTCCGATTCACGCAACGACCTGCCGCTGCTGCTGAAGGTGGACTACCCGCACGTGGTCAATCCGGATCCGGTGCTGCGCGAGCACGCCGAAAACGCCGGCTGGCCGATCCATCTCTGGAAATAAAAGCAAAAGATCGCCGCCGCCGGCAGTCTGCATCGGGATGGTGTGTTCCCCGTGGGAGCTATCGGCGGCGGCGATCTTTTGCGCTTGTCGGTCCAATCAACTCAGACTGTCGTCAATCACCAGCACCACCTTCCCCGCCACTGTGTTGCTCGCCAGTTCGGCGAACGCTGCCTCGGCGTCCTTGATGGCGAACGTCCTGGCCAGTTGCGGTTTCAGGCGTCCTTCGGCGAACAGCGGCCAGACGTGCTGGCTGAGGTCACTGAACAGATCGGCCTTGAACTGATCGTCACGGCTGCGCAACGTCGACCCCAGCAACTGCACGCGCTTGGCCAGCACCTGGGCCAGATCCAGGTTCGCCTCGCGGCCGCCCATCAGGCCGATCAGTACCCAACGACCATCCTGCGCCAGCAGCTTGAGATTCAACGCCGCGTAATTGCCGCCGACGGGGTCGAGGATCACGTCGAACGGTCCGAAGTCGCGCAGGCTGTCGAGGTCGCCGCTGCGCACCACCCCGCCCTGCGCGCCTAGAGCCTCGCAGTAACGCAACCGCTCGGCGGAACCGACGCTGACCCAGCACGGATTGCCGAACGCCTTGCACAGCTGAATGGCGGCTGAACCGATGCCACTTGCCCCGGCATGCAGAAGAACCTTCTCACCCGGCTTGAGCGCAGCAAGTTGAAATACATTGAGCCAGACGGTGGCATACACCTCGGGCAGCGCCGCGGCCTCAACCAGCGACACGCCCTCCGGGACCGGCAGCACATGCCGTCCGTCGACGACCACTTCTTCGGCCATCCCGCCCCCGGCCAGCAAGGCGCAAACCCGATCACCGACCTGCCACGAGGACCCGGCGCCGACCTCGCTGATCACCCCGGAACACTCCAGACCGAGCACCTGGCTGGCCCCGGGAGGCGGCGGATAAAGCCCGGCTTTCTGTAATAAATCGGCGCGATTGAGGCCGGCTGCCGCCACTCGAATGCGAACTTGTCCTACATCGCATGTAGGACTCGGCTCTTCAACCCATGCCACTTGACCTTCAACGCCTTGCAATGCCTTCACACTGCCTCCATAGTGAGTCTGGACTGAGCCCGAAGCTATAGCGCCGGGCTTTTTGCATTATGCGACCGGCCCTGGGGTCTGTGGGAAAACTCAACGGCAGTTTTCTTGCAGAGCGTGGAGGTACCGGCGACTTCAAAGACGGCCTAATATGCGTTATCAATTGTCCCCGCGTCGAATCAGCATGAAGCATCTGCTCCCCAGCACCGCCCTCGCTCTTTTCATCGGTATCGGTCTCATGCCGGTGTCGGGCAACACATTCGCAGCCAACAGCTGGGACAAGTTGCAGCCTGATCGCGACGAAGTGATCGCCAGTCTGAACGTCGTCGAACTGCTCAAGCGTCACCACTACAGCAAGCCGCCGCTCGATGATGCCCGCTCGGTGATCATCTACGACAGCTACATCAAGCTGCTGGACCCGTCGCGCAGCTACTTCATGGCCAGCGACATCGCCGAATTCGACAAGTGGAAGACCCAGTTCGACGACTTCCTCAAGAGCGGCGACCTCAACGCCGGGTTCACCATCTACAAGCGCTATCTGGACCGCGTCAAGGCGCGCCTGGACTTTGCCCTTGCCGAGCTGAACAAGGGCGTCGACAAGATGGACTTCACCACCAAGGAAACCTTGCTGATCGATCGCAAGGACGCCCCTTGGCTCAAATCCACCGCGGAACTCGACGACCTGTGGCGCAAACGCGTCAAGGACGAAGTCCTGCGGCAGAAGATCGCCGGCAAGGATTCCAAGCAGATCCAGGAAACCCTGACCAAGCGCTACAAGAACCAGTTGGCGCGCCTGGACCAGACCCGCGCGGAAGACATCTTCCAGGCGTACATCAACACCTTCGCCATGTCCTACGACCCGCACACCAACTATCTGTCGCCGGATAACGCGGAGAACTTCGACATCAACATGAGCCTGTCCCTGGAGGGCATCGGCGCTGTGTTGCAGAGCGACAACGACCAGGTGAAAGTCGTGCGTCTGGTGCCGGCCGGCCCGGCCGACAAGACCAAGCAGGTGGCCCCGGCCGACAAGATCATCGGCGTTGCCCAGGGCAACAAAGAGATGGTCGACGTGGTCGGCTGGCGCCTGGACGAAGTGGTCAAGCTGATCCGCGGCCCGAAAGGCACCGTGGTCCGCCTGGAAGTCATCCCGGCAAGCAATGCGCCGAGCGACCAGACCAGCAAGATCGTGTCGATCACCCGTGAAGCGGTGAAGCTCGAAGACCAGGCCGTGAAGAAATCCGTGCTGAACCTGAAACAGGACGGCAAGGACTACAAGCTCGGCGTCATCGAGATCCCGGCCTTCTATCTCGACTTCAAGGCTTTCCGTGCCGGCGATCCGGACTACAAGAGCACCACCCGCGACGTCAAGAAGCTGCTGACCGAACTGCAGAAAGAGAAAGTCGACGGCGTGGTCATCGACCTGCGCAACAACGGCGGCGGTTCCCTGCAGGAAGCCACCGAGCTGACCAGCCTGTTCATCGACAAGGGCCCGACCGTACTCGTGCGTAATGCCGATGGCCGTGTCGACGTGCTGGAAGATGAAAACCCAGGGGCGTTCTACAAGGGCCCGATGGCGCTGCTGGTCAACCGCCTTTCCGCATCGGCTTCGGAGATCTTCGCCGGCGCCATGCAGGACTACCACCGTGCGCTGATCATCGGCGGCCAGACCTTCGGCAAAGGCACTGTGCAGACCATCCAGCCGCTGAACCATGGCGAGCTGAAACTGACGCTGGCCAAGTTCTACCGGGTTTCCGGCCAGAGCACCCAGCACCAAGGCGTACTGCCGGACATCGACTACCCGTCGCTGATCGACACCAAGGAAATCGGTGAGAGCGCCCTGCCGGAAGCCATGCCGTGGGACACCATCAAAGCCGCGATCAAACCGGCGGTCGACCCGTTCAAGCCGTACCTGGCGCAACTCAAGGCCGAACACGATACGCGCAGCGCCAAGGACGCGGAGTTCGTCTTCATCCGTGACAAACTGGCCCTGGCGCAAAAGCTGCTCGAAGAAAAAACCGTCAGCCTCAATGAAGCCGAGCGTCGTGCCCAGCACGCCGACATCGACGCCAAGCAACTGGTGATGGAGAACATCCGTCGCAAAGCCAAAGGCGAAGAACCGCTCAAAGAGCTGAAGAAAGAAGACGAAGACGCACTTGCCGCTGCCGAGCCAGACAAGGTCAAGCCAGAAGACGACGCCTACCTGAGCGAAACCGGGCGCGTCCTGCTCGATTACCTGAAGCTGAGCAATCAGGTGGCCAAGAAGTAAGGTGATGGCAATTTAATGCTGACGATCCCCGGATCGTCATCAAACAGTCATCATTCTGTCGTGCAATAAAGGACTGGGAGCGGATCTCTTCATCGAGAGCGCTCCCAGTCCTTTTTTTATCGCCAGAGATTGCCATGACCACGACCGAACAGCTGAGTGCCTTGAGCTCGATCCTGACTCAAAGCGGTTTGCACAGTCTGTTCCAACCGATCATTTGCCTCTCCGAACGACGCATTCTCGGCTATGAAGCGCTGACTCGCGGCCCGTCCAACAGCCCTTTGCACTCGCCGATCGCCTTGTTCGCCGTCGCCCGTCAGGCCGGCCGCCTCAGTGAACTGGAAATCGCCTGCCGCCAAAGCGCGTGTCGGCGTTTCAACGAACAACAGCTGCCGGGCAAGCTGTTCCTCAACGTCTCACCGGAGTCTCTGCTCGAGGCCGCGCACCAACCGGGGCGCACCCTGCAGTTGCTGCAGGATTTCGGCATTCCGCCAAGCCAGGTGGTGATCGAACTCACCGAGCAGACGCCAATCGATGACTTCCAGTTGCTGCAAAACGCTTTGCATCACTACCGGGCCATGGGATTTTCCATTGCGCTGGACGACCTCGGGGCCGGCTATTCGAGCCTGCGCTTATGGTCGGAACTGCGCCCGGATTACGTAAAGATCGACCGACACTTCATCGATGGCATCCATCAGGATGCCCTCAAACGCGAGTTCGTCGGCTCGATCCTGCAAATCGCCAAGGCCTCGCGGGCGCAGGTGATTGCCGAAGGCATCGAATTGCCGGATGAGCTGGCGGTACTGACCGAGATGGGTGTCGATCTGGTGCAGGGCTACCTGCTCGGACGCCCGCAGGAACAGCCGCCGCGCGATGCTCGCGCGTTGATGCCCAAGCACGACAGCAGCGCCGTTGCGCTGAACGATGAAGGCAGCGACCTCAGCGCGCTGCTCAACGATCAACCGGCCGTTAACCGCGATACGCCGACCGCCACCGTGCTGGAAGCCTTCCGCCGCCAGGCAAACCTCAACTCGCTGGCCGTGCTGGACGAGCAGGGTCAGCCGTGTGGCATCGTCCACCGGCATTCGTTGTCCGATGCGTTGCTCAAACCGTTTGCCACCGACCTGTTCGCGCGCAAACCGATCAGCCGCCTGATGAGCGACGACTTCCTCGCCGTGGAAATGAGCCAGTCACTGCAACAGGTCAGTCGCCTGATCACCAGCCGCGCCCGGCAACGCATCGAAGAAGACTTCATCATCACCCTCAACGGCAGCTATCTGGGGCTCGGCCGGGTGATTGACGTGCTGAAACTGATCACCGAACTGAAAATCCAGCAGGCTCGCTACGCCAACCCGCTGACCCTTCTGCCTGGCAACGTGCCGATCCAGCAATGCCTGACGCGCCTGCTGCAACAGGGCCGTGAGTCGGTCATCTGCTACGTCGACATCGACAGCTTCAAACCCTTCAACGATATCTACGGTTACGGCCGTGGCGACGAAGTCCTGCTGTGCCTGGCGCAATGCCTCAATGAACGCGTCGACCCCTCCCGCGACTTCGTCGGCCACATCGGCGGCGACGACTTCCTGCTGGTGCTCGGCCCGGAGGATTGGCGCAAACGCCTCAACCAACTGCTCGACGACTTCCAGAGCCAGTGCCGGCGCTTCTACCGCCCGGAGCACCTCGAAGCGGGTTGTTTCGTTGCGCCGAACCGCCAAGGTATTCGGCAGGAGTTTCCGTTGCTGTCATTGTCCATTGGCGTGGTGCATTTGCATCCTGACGCTTGCGCGCAGCTGGATGCGAGTCAGGTGGCGGAGATGGCTTCGCAGGCGAAGCATCATGCGAAGAATGTTCCGGGGTATAGCGTGCATTTGATTGATAGCCTTTTCGCGCAGGTACCTGTAGAAACACTTAAACACGGACATCGGTGATTCGACACAAGCAGAACTCATGCGATTAGCACGTCTAAAATATTAATGCCTGCAGAAACACACATAATCGTATGCGAGCGACCAAGTCGAGCCATCCAAATACGCAAAACACTTTGTATAGATGCACCGCCAAACTTACCACGAAAGCACTTCACTCTAACCGTATCCCATCTTGAAGTGCAGCCAACACATAGCTTAACCATGCTCGACCGGAAGCCCACTCATTCCAATAGCAGTAATAGCAACTAAGATTTCTCAACAAGTAATCTTTCATCGCCAATTCATCTTTATTTTGAGCTAGCAGGAGCTGCAACTCTCTACAGACCAACTGTACTATTTCCGCATCGGAAGCTTGTAAGAAGTCTGCTATAACTTTATCGGGAGTGGCGTGTTCTATTAGCCAGTCCTGATGAAAGTAGGCCCCAAAAAAATCGTGAAGCTCTGGAAATTCGTGAGTCATAGTTCTGGAAATCCGGTTAGCAAAAAATATCCTAAAGGGAGTGTAGGGTCTTTTTTAAGGACTAGTAGGAGCTTGAGTGCCGGCTGAGGATGTGTGGCGCCGTTGAGCAAGCTCACCCCCACTGGCCGGTTGAGATAATGGGTGATAGTGGTCTTTCCTTTACTGCTATTTAAAAAATCTTGCACCTTTTGCGCATTTACTCTCAAAGCCTCTGAAACTGCGGCCTCGGCTCCGGCGCGATCGGAAAATGTAGAGGCTGCTGGAATATGTGGCTCCGCCATTAATCTCTGGGCTAACTGCGCATCAGTTCTACCAATATGTCTGGCGATTAAGTGCCCGCCCTGAGCCTCATGCGTAGACAAACCGCCACCAGGAACTATTTCACTATAAGGTCCATCAGCTTCTATTGCCCCCGGACACGGCGCACAAGCCAACCCCAACGGATCCACCCACCCCGTCGGATTCGGCACGTACCGGTACTGATTCAACCCACCCGCCAGCTTCACCGGATCCGGCGTCAGATACCGCCCCACCTCCGGGTCGTAATACCGGTGCCGGTTGTAGTGCAGTCCGCTTTCCGCATCGAAGTACTGCCCCTGAAACCGCAGCGGCTGGTCCAGGTAATCCTCGGTCGCCAGTTCCAGCGAGGTGACTTTGCCGTAGGCGCTGTATTTGGCTGACCAGACGATGTCGCCGCTGTAGTCGGTCAACTCCTGCGGGGTGCCGAGGTGGTCGAGTTGGTAGTAGAACGGGCAGGCGCGTTTCGGGCCTTTGCCGTCGAGCATTGCCAGCGGGCGGAAGGTGCCGGGCTCGTAGATGAAGCTGCGGTGTTGGGTCGGGCTGCTTTCGGCGATCAGGTGATCGCCTTGCCAGAAGAACTCGGTGGTCTGGCCGTCGACGGTTTTGCGAATGCGTCGGCCGAAGGCGTCGTATTGGTAGGCGGCGCTGGTGCCGTCGGGGCGCGTGAGGCCGATCAGGCGGTGCTGGCAGTCGTAGCGGTATTCGGTGACGAGTGTTTGCGCGCGGCCGCGGCGTTCGCGGAGCAGGTTGCCGAAGGCGTCGTAGTCGTAATGGCGGTCGCCCTGCAGCCGCAGGCGATTGCCCTTGATCTGTGTCGGGCCCGGACGGTCCTGCGTCAGCAGGTTGCCGGCCGGGTCGTGGGCGAAGTTTTCCGGCAGGTCGTCGCGGGTGTGGCGTACGCGGATCAGCCGGTCGAGGGCGTCGTACGTGTAGCTGCGCTGGCCGTGGCGGGTGTCGGCGATGAGTTCGAGGTTGCCGTTGGCACTGTAGGCAAAGTCCCGGCGGTACAGCGCATTGCGTTGATGGCCTACGGCGTGGGCGCGTAAGCGGCCCTGTTCGTCGTAGGTGTATTCGCTGAGGAGCAGGCCTTGCTGGCGCTGTTGTTCGCGGCCGTTCTGGTAGACGTGCCGTGTGAGCAAGGCGCCGTTGAGGTCGATCGCGGTCAGCGCGCCGCCCTTGGCATAGTGGTAGTCGAGCTTGCTGTTGTCCGGCAGACGTAGACGCTTGAGCTGGCCGCAGGCGTCGTAGGCGTAACGCAAGGTGCCCCAGCCCTGATGCTCGCGCACCAGACGATCCTGCACGTCGTATTCGAAGGCCAGTGGGTAATCCTGGCCGTCGTCGACGCCGACCAACCGGCCTAACCGGTCATAGCGGTAGCTGACCTCGACCCCGTCCGGCAAGGTCTTGAGCAGCAAGCGCCCAGCAGCATCTCGTTGATAGCCGGTGACCAGCGTCGAGCCGTCGTCGCCGTACTCGGTCTTTTCCAGCAGGTTGCCATTGCGGTCGTAGGCATACGCCGTGCGTCGACCGTCGAAGCCGGTTTCCTGTCGGATCAATCCGGTGGGCGTGTAGTCCAGAAGATATTTTTCGCCGGACTCGTTCTCGATCTCCGTGAGCAGCAACTGCGCATGGTCGTAGCGGTACTGGACCTGTGTGCCGTCGGGATTGATCCGGCGCGAGACCAGGTGCAGGTCGTCGTCATACTCGTAACGGGTGATGCGCCCCAGTTCATCGCGTTCGGCGGTGATCTGGCCGTAGGCGCTGTAGGACCAGGCGCGGGTGGCGCCGTTTGGCGAAGTGGTCTGGATCAGCCGGCCAACGGCGTCCCAGACATGGCGGGTGATCGCGCCATGCTCGTCCTGCGCAGTAATCCGCCGCCCCAAAGCGTCGTAGGAAAACCTCCGGCCCCCACCGTCCGGCAAGCTTTCCTCGATCAACTGGCCGAGGTCGTTCCAGACGAACACGTGGCGCCCGGAATCCGGATAACGGATCGACAGCAACCGTCCCTGCGCGTCAAAGTGGTAATGGGTGACCTGGCCGTCCGGATCGACCGCCTCGGTGATATCACCCTGGGCATTGCGCCGGTACGTCCACACGGCATCGCCGCGCGAGCGACTGTGCAGGAAGCCGTTGCGGTATTCGTAGGACGTCGGCGCATCGTCCGGCGGAATCAGCGCGATCAGCCGTCCGACTTCGTCGTAGCGGTACTCGGTAACCGCGCCCAGCGCATCCTGCTCGGCGACCAGCCGGCCCTGCGCGTCATAGGCCTTGAGCTGTTCGCCACCGTCCGCCGCGACCTGACGTACCAGCCGAGCGGTGTCGTCATGGACGTAAGTTTCCTCAGCCCCATCGACGTAATGCACCGTGACGCGACCGGCGTCATCCCAGACGTAACGCGTGTCCATCTGCGAAAACGACGCCCAGTGCCGCACGCAACGCGCCGCCTTGCCTGCGCGCTGCCATTCCCAGAAGAAGCTCGCACCGCCGGCCAGTTGCCGTTGCAGGATGACGTGCTGGTCGTCGTAGTCGTAACGCTCAGCCTCGCCAATTGCGTTCGACGCCTCGATCAGCCGATGACGGGCATCAAAGCGGTAGCTGACCAGCGTCTGCTCGGTGCGCCAGGCAGACTCGCGAAAAACCTGATAATCGACCGCGATCAGGTGCGCCCGCTCATAGCGCAACAGCAGCGAACGACCGGCTCCGTTATCCAGCCGCTGAATCCGGTCGGAAAGATCCCGATGCACCGTCAGACGATTGCCGTAGGCATCGCTGACAGCAGTCAGACGCCCAGCCCGAAAGTGATAAAACCGCGCCGCTTCCCCCGCCAGCGCGAGGATCAGTTCCTCCGGCTCGTCGCCCAGAAAAATCGCTGCCCGCGACAGGCTGGTGTGGATCGCCGGGCGCTCGACACTCGGCAGCGGCAACCGCGTGCGGCGGTTCTCGTGATCGACCCAAACCACAGCATCGCTATCAAACTCCAGCCGATGGGCCAGCGAATGGCTCCAGCCAAACCCCAGGCCGACATCGATCTCCACCGCGCTGGTGCGGTACAGGCGGGTGAACTCGAAGGGCAGCAGACCGTCGAGCACGCCGTCGGTGAGGGTGAGCAACTCCTCGCCGGTAACCATCGACACCGGGCAGCCGTTCTTGCAGGTCAGCTCGACGTAATCGGTGCTGTCGCCATTAGGGTTTTTCGCTTGATCGGGGGCGTCGTCGTGTTGCTCGTCTTTCTTCAGCGACGTGTTGCGCCTGGCATCCCAGCGCAGTTGCAGGCGGCCCTTTTTCACGCCCGCGGCGAGGCCACGGGCGGCGATTGCCTTGTACTGGTCGACATAGTCGATGAAGGTTTTGACGATGCTGAACAGCGCCTTGACCAGACGCGTGACCGCCGCGATCAGCTGCGCGCCACGGTGGGCGAGGCGCAAGGTCAGATAAGCGGCACCGGCCGCCGCGCCGACAAACGTCAGGACAACGCCTATCAGCACATCGATCAACAGTTGCACCACCACCATCGACAGCGCTTCGGCGGTTTTGCCGGCCACTTCGCTGGGGGGCAGCATGTCCAGCCAGAGGCTGGCGGTGCGCAGTAACAGGCACAGCGCCGCTTCATCGCTGACCAGCAACTGAAGTTTTGCCATCACTTCAGGCGCCGTTTCAGCCAGCTCGATCAGCTGATCCGCACCGCTGCCCAAGCGTTCACCAAACTGCTTCGGATCCTGAAGGATCTCCGACAGCAGGCCAATGCTGTCCCACACCCCCTCGAGCGCCGCCCAGCTCCCGGCCAGCATGCCGTTGCCGACCGCCGGGAGCACGTCCTGCGACCACTGCGGCTTGAACCCTTGCCACTCGCTGCGCAGCCATCCATTCAGCTGCCGGGTCAGTCCGTCGTAGGACTCGAAAAGCCCATCGACCTGCTCCGGGCTGACCGCGCCGTGCACCAACAGCCGATAGAACTTCCCCGGTGTTCCGCGAAACGACGCCTTGCCCTGCGCATCCAGGGTGATCGACTCGACCGCGCCGCCCTCCACCGCCACTACGTCGACAGCGATGTTGCCCAACGGAATGTCGTAGACCGATTCGAACTTGCTCTCGATCTCCAACAGGCCGCTCTTCGGGCACTGGACCACGCTGCTGGAAAATTGCTCGTCGGTGCTGCTGACGGCCTTGCTTTGCTCGCCGAAGCGGATGACCCGCTCCATACCCATCAGCGACGGCAGATCGGTGGTGTGACTGATCTGCTCAGCGGCACGGTTCAACCAGTGTCCGAGCTGGTCGCGATAAAGGCTGAGGGTGTCGGGAAAGCGCTCGAGCTCCTGCTCGATACGGCTGACGGCCTCCATCAGCGCGATCCCGTGCGCAGAGTGAAATGAAAAACCGGGTCGAACATGAACGTTCCCTCGCGCAGAAATTTAGGCGCGAGGACTTTGCAGCGGATCAGTCGGAAAAGAAGTCAGGCGAGTAGGCGATGGATGTAGGAGAAGTCTGCGAATAAGGTTCATCAACAAGCGGGCGCAAAAAAACGGGGCGCAAGGTTTCCCTCGCGCCCCGTTCTTGGGTTTTGCCGATGGCTCACGGCGACTCGTCGCGGCCTGCCAATTCCTTCAATTTGAGCTCGGCCAGCGGATGCCCGGCCTTGGCCGCCATCTCCCACCAGCGTCGGGCTTGCGCGGGATCCGGGGCCTGGCTCGGCGTGCCGGCGAGGCTGATCACGCCGACCTGATAGGCCGCCTTGCCATCGCCGGCCTGCGCCGCCAGCCGCAACAAACGCACGCCTTCCTCGCGCGCGCCCAGGCCGACTCCGCGAAACGTCAGGATGTGCCCGTAGAAGCTTTGGGCGCCGACATCACCGAGATTGGCCATGCGGGCGAACTGGCCTTCCAGCCAATGCCAGCCGCGCGGCTGGCGGACGAACCACGCCCAGTGGAACAGCCGGCGGGCGAGCCAGTACCCGGCCCGCGCCTTGAGCCGCAGAAACACTCAGGCCTCTGCCGATTCGGGATATTCGTACTCGAACACCCGCACCACTTCCGAAGCATGCCAGGAGGCGGCGGCGACACCGTCGGACGGTCCGGAAAAACGCCCCAGGCGTTCGACACACTCGAAGAAACCGGTGCGCGGCAGGCGGCTGGCGCCCTGGCTGATCACCAGCGAGCTGCGCAATGGCTGCTCGGCCTTGGCGTCCAGTGCGGCCAGGTGCTCAAGCGCGGCGGTCAGGGTCTGCATGGCCGGCGTCGGCAGTTGCAGACGTTCCAGCAGCGCCCGGTAGGTCAGCAGATGACGCTGTCGGCGCGCCTGATCGAGTTCCCCCAGCAATCCGTCCCAATGTTGACGACTGATGCGTACGCTCACGATTCATCCCTCCAACCCGGCACCGTCAACTCCCAGGCCAGGCTGCGGCGAATCGCGGCGTCGGGCTGACGCTCGCCACTTTCAATCATGGCCAGGTATGACGGGCTGATGCCTACCGTGCGGGCCAGCGCCTCGATGGCGATGCCCTTCCCTTCGCGCAAACTGCGTAATTGATCCAGACCTGGAAGAATCGGGTCCGTGGTGGCCGCGACAGGCGCTGCGGCCGGACGCGACGGTGTTTCGTTGATGCCTGCTGCTTTCAGTAGAGCCTGATACTGAGCCCACGGCAGAACCGCGTATTCGGGTTCGCCATCGCGTGCAATTATCTGAATATCCATGACTACCCCGTAGGACAACAACACTTAGCGAGTCGGCACTTTTCCCTAGAAGTGTAATCCTAACAGCGGCCAAGGTCGTGGGGGGTATCTATCTGTGCAAGAGTCTGACGCCATTCAGGACTTTTTCGGGCCCTGCAACTGAAGTTGCTCAGGGGTATCGGGCAGCCGCTCGACCACGCGCAGCTTTTCCGGCGCCTGCCGATTGCGCCATAGACGGAATGCGCCGAGCTCATCGTCGAGGGTCTTCATCAGCCAGGCAAGGACGGCGATGTCATCGAGCATGCCAAAAACCGGAATGAAATCCGGGATGGCATCCACCGGACTGAGGAAATACATCAGCCCTGCCACCACCGAGATGATGGCCTTTGGACTGATCGCCCGGTACTCGCCGCGCCAGTAAGCCAGGCACAGGGCCTGGAGCAGGCGCAGGTCGTCCTTCAATTTGCCGAGGCGGTTGCCTTGCGCGGCGCCCTTGCTGGCCACGGCGAACAACAGAGTCGGCAGGCGGCCTCGGGCCAGCAGCCGTCCGGCCAAGGGCAGAAATCGGGCGAAATTCCATGGAGCTTTCATCTATTTCTCCCGTTGAAATGTTATCCACACAAATTGTGGATAACCTTGTGAACAGAGCTGCATTTCAGCGCTGAGAGCCCCGTTTCATAAGGGCTGCGCTCAGATCGGGCGTTTTTTACTCACATAAAAAAGCCCAATATTTCATTGACTTGGCGGCTCAGGGCGTCTAGCGCGGGCAGCCTCAAAGTCTAGGACTGCGCTGAGGCGCATCGGTTCGCTCTGTTTACCCTTGCCGTCGACCAGATGCAACAACGCCCCGCATAGGCGAGGCGTTGTCTTGAAAGCGGCGCTGCTTACTTGGCAGCGGCGTCTTCTTTGGCTGGATCCTTGATGGCCAGCAGTTCCAGGTCGAAGACCAGAACGGAATTGGCCGGGATTGCCGGGCTCGGGCTCTGTGCGCCGTAAGCCAGATCGCTAGGGATGTACAGTTTGTACTTCTCGCCAACGTGCATCAGTTGCAGACCTTCGACCCAACCCGGGATCACACCGCTGACCGGCAGATCGATCGGGCTGCCGCGCTCGACGGAGCTGTCGAAAACGGTGCCGTTGGTCAGCTTGCCGGTGTAGTGAACGGTCACCACGTCAGTCGGCTTAGGCTGTGGGCCGTCGGCTTTCTTGACCACTTCGTACTGCAGACCGGAAGCGGTGGTGGTCACGCCGGTTTTCTTGCCGTTTTCTTCGAGGAATTTCTTGCCGGCGGCTGCCGACTCTTCGCTCATCTTGGCCATGCGCTCTTCGGCACGCTTCTGCAGCGCGGCGAAGGCTTCGACCAGTTCTTCATCTTTCAGCTTCTGTTCTTTCTTGCCGACGGCATCTTCGATGCCCTGGGCTACCGCTTTGGAGTCCAGATCATCCATGCCTTCCTGAGCAAGGCTTTTGCCCATGTTCAGGCCGATACCGTAGGAAGCTTTCTGCGCCGGGGTTTTCAGCTCTACGCTGGTCTGCGAATCACAACCCGCGAGTACCAGGCTAACCAGGGCTACCGCCGCCGCCAACCGATGCTGTTTCATGCTATTTCCTTGTTCATGCGCCGAAAGGGCAATCGAGTAAAGCCGCGAGCTTATCAGGCCGCCACGACCAATGGCTACCGGCATGAGAGCAGGAAACCGCTGATAAGTTCAGGGATTAAAACGCATTTGAAAAAAGTGACGATGAAGCTTCTGTCATCTTTCTCCCACGTCGGCTGATGTCGCTTCCCACGACACTTGGCGTAATGGCCACTTGCCGCATACGGCCCGGCTCAGGCATAACAGCGCAACAATTCGACAAGGACGTTTATCTTGCGCCTCTTATACCGTGTGCTGATCCTGATCGTAGTGCTTCTGGGACTGGCCCTGGCGGTGGTCTTGTACTACATCGCCAATCCGAAACTGCCCTTCCAGACCCCGCCGCAACAGGTGCATTACCTGCCGCAATGGACTGAAGAACAACGCCAGACCTATTACTTCACCCCCCAGGGTACCCAGGTCAAAGGCCTGCGCTACGAATGGTTCGAAGCCCTCGAGCTGCCGTTTTCGCAGCAGCGCTTTGCCACCCCGCAATACCTGGCGCGCTTCGGCTTTCTGGTCGACCCGCAACAGCACGCCACGCCGGACAACCCCGGCAACCTGCCGGTAGGCTTCGCCCGGCATCAGAATCCCGGCAGCAGCGAACACTACCTGGACATCACCTGCGCCGCCTGCCATACCGGCGAACTGCGCTTCAACGGTCAGGCAGTACGCATCGATGGCGGCGCCGCGCAACACGTGCTGCCCTCGAGCGTGCCGACATTGCGTGGCGGCAGTTTCGGCCAGGCCCTGGTCGCCAGCCTTGCCTCGACGTACTACAACCCGTGGAAATTCGAGCGCTTCGCCCGCACCGTGCTCGGCGACGACTACGAGGCGCGCCACGCGCAATTGCGCCAGGATTTCAAAGCCTCGCTGAATACATTTGTCAAAGTCGCGTGGAACGACACTCACCGCGGCCTCTACCCCACCGAGGAAGGCCCGGGGCGCACCGATGCATTCGGACGCATAGCCAACGCGACCTTCGGCGATGCGATCTCCCCCGCCAATTACCGTGTGGCCAACGCCCCGGTGGATTACCCGCAACTGTGGGACATGTGGACATTCGACTGGGTGCAGTGGAACGGCTCGGCGCAGCAGCCGATGGCGCGCAACATCGGTGAGGCGCTGGGCGTGGGCGCCACGCTGAATTTCTTCGATGCCAACGGTCAGCCGCTGCAAGGCGATGCGCGCTATGCCTCCAGCGTCCGTGTACGCGACCTGCATACCATTGAGGAAACCCTGCAAAAACTGCAACCCCCCGCCTGGCCGGAAGAGGTGTTCGGCGCGGTCGACAAACCGTTGGCGGCCAAGGGACGCGCACTGTTCGCCGAGAATTGCGCGGGGTGTCACGTCCCGCGCGTGACCCAGGAAGGCGAACGCTGGGTGCAGCATCTGCACATGCTCCCCGTCGATGTCATCGGCACCGATCCGGGTGCGGCCGACAACATCGCCAACCACCGCTTCGACCTGACGGCGCTGCAATGGGACCCGGCGGAGCTGGCACGGATGGACGTCAAGCTGCATCCCGAGCCGAAGACACCGCTGGATCTGAGCCAGGTCTCGGTGGCCAAGGGCCTGGCCTACGTCACGGCCTTCGTCGAGGGGCGCGCCTATCGCGAGGCCGGGATCACCTCGGCCGAGGAAAAAGCCCGGTTCGACGGTTTCGGCCTGCCGATCGGCGTGCGCGAGAAAGTCGCCTACAAAGCCCGACCGCTGGCCGGCGTGTGGGCCACGCCACCGTTCCTGCACAACGGCTCGGTGCCCAGCCTTTATCAGTTGCTGTCGCCTCAGGACGAGCGCGCCATCACATTCTACAAGGGCACCTTCGAATACGACCCGCGCCACCTCGGCTACCGCACCGAAGCCTTCGACAATGGCTTTGTGTTCGACACGCGGATCACCGGCAACCACAACAGCGGCCATGAATTCCGCGCCGGCGCGCGCGGCAACGGGGTGATCGGCCGGTTGCTGCTGCCTGAGGAGCGCTGGGCGCTGCTGGAATACCTGAAAGTGCTGGGCGGCCCGCTGGAGGCGCAATTGCCATGATGCTCAATTCGTATAGAAAACCCTCGCTGCTGGCGCGCTTCTGGCTATGGCTGGGACACTGGCTCGGCAGACTGCTGCTGTTGTTGCTGGTCATCGGCCTGGTCGGCTGGGGTGCAGCGAGCGCTTGGTTCGCCTGGCAGCACCGCGGCCCGGTGTCGGCCGTGGAGCAGATTCCGCCCGGCGAAGCGGCCATGACCCAGGACGTGATCCAGACAGCCGTACGCATCGTCGATCAGCACCGGGAAAGCACCCGTTACCTGCGCGATGCCCATGCCAAGGCCCATGGCTGCGTGAAGGCCCAGGTACAGGTGTTGCCGGATCTGGCGCAGGCGTTGCGCCAGGGGGTATTCAGCGAACCGGGGAAAATCTGGCAGGCGACGATCCGCCTGTCCAACGGCAACGCTTACCCGCAGTTCGACAGCATCCGCGATGCCCGGGGCATGGCGATCAAACTGCACGACGTAGCAGGTAAGCCGCTGCTCGACGACCGCCAAGGCCTGCACGAGCAGGATTTCGTGATGTTCAGCCACCCGAACTTCTTTGTCAGCGATGTCGCCGAATACCGGCAGAACGTGGCGGCACAGGCCGATGGCAAGAAGGTCATGGCGTTTTTTCCGGGCTGGGATCCGCGCAACTGGCAGATCCGCCACCTGTTGATTGCCCTGGCGACGCTGTCTCCAGCGCCGCCGAGCCCGACGCAGAGCACCTACTTTTCGGTGTCGCCGTATAAATTCGGCGACGCCAACGCCAAGTTCCGGGTGGCGCCGGACCCGGACAACTGCCCGGCCTACACCCTGCCGAAGCAGAATCGGGATCTGCCGAACTTCCTGCGCAGCGCCTTGAATCAACAGCTGTCGACCGATCGCGTGCCGGCGTGTTTCGTGTTGCAGATTCAGCGTCAGGACGCACACAAGTACATGCCCATCGAGGACACCAGCATCGAGTGGCGCGAGCAGGATTCGCCGTTCGAAACCGTGGCGAGCATCACCCTGCCGCCGCAGGACTTCGACACCCCGGCACTGAATCTGCAATGCGACAACCTGTCGTTCAATCCGTGGTTCGGCATCGAGGCACACCGGCCAATCGGCGGGATCAACCGCTTGCGCAAAGCGGTGTACGAAGCAGTGAGCGATTACCGCCACAGCCGCAACGCCAGCCAGTAAGCGAGGGCACAAACAAAAAAAGCGACCCGCAGGTCGCTTTTTTTCATGCCCTAGGCCAGGCGAAAGCCAAACCGCAGAAAGCAAAAAGCCCGCACTTGGCGGGCTTTTTGAGGTGACCTGGCGTTCAGTGTTCCAGGTTACCGAATATGGCGCAGCGGACGGGACTCGAACCCGCGACCCCCGGCGTGACAGGCCGGTATTCTAACCGACTGAACTACCGCTGCGCGAAACGCTTGAAACGAATGGTGGGTGATGACGGGATCGAACCGCCGACATTCTGCTTGTAAGGCAGACGCTCTCCCAGCTGAGCTAATCACCCTTCGCTTCGTTACGGGGCGCATTATGCCACAAGTTTTCGTAAAGTGTTGATTTAATTGAAGTTTTTTCAAAAAAATCCGAAAACCGATGAATTCACGCGACCCGATGGAACAAGGTACAAACTTGAGACAGAAAAAAACCCGCCTCAGCGGGTTTTTCCGTGGTGACCTGACGTTCAGTGTTCCAGGTTACCGAATATGGCGCAGCGGACGGGACTCGAACCCGCGACCCCCGGCGTGACAGGCCGGTATTCTAACCGACTGAACTACCGCTGCGCGTAACACTTGAAACGAATGGTGGGTGATGACGGGATCGAACCGCCGACATTCTGCTTGTAAGGCAGACGCTCTCCCAGCTGAGCTAATCACCCTTCGCTTCGGTGTGGCGCGCATTCTACGGAGCGCCCCCACCTCTGGCAAGCACTTTTTTAATTAATTTTCTCAGGCCTTCCAAAGGCTTAGAGAAGGGTTGGCCTATGCCACGGCGAAGAGAATAATGCCCCCCTTTGTATAAAGGAGAGACTCACCCCATGTGGTTCAAGAACCTGCTGATCTATCGCCTGACCCAAGACCTGCCTGTCGATGCCGAGGCGCTGGAAACTGCACTGGCCAGCAAACTGGCGCGTCCATGTGCAAGCCAGGAGTTGACCACCTACGGTTTCGTCGCGCCGTTCGGCAAGGGCGAAGATGCTCCACTGGTGCACGTCAGCGGTGATTTCCTGCTGGTCGCGGCCCGTAAAGAAGAACGCATTCTGCCAGGCAGCGTCGTGCGCGATGCAGTCAAGGAAAAGGTCGAAGAGATCGAAGCCGAGCAGATGCGCAAGGTCTATAAAAAGGAACGCGACCAGATCAAGGATGAAATCATCCAGGCCTTCCTGCCGCGCGCCTTTATCCGCCGCTCGTCGACCTTCGCCGCCATCGCGCCGAAACAGGGCCTGATCCTGGTCAACTCGGCGAGCCCGAAACGTGCCGAAGACCTGCTGTCGACCCTGCGCGAAGTGATCGGCACCCTGCCCGTGCGTCCACTGACCGTGAAAACCGCGCCGACCGCGGTGATGACCGAATGGGTCACCACCCAGCAAGCCGCGCCGGACTTCTTCGTTCTCGACGAATGCGAACTGCGCGACACCCATGAAGACGGCGGCATCGTGCGCTGCAAGCGTCAGGACCTGACCAGCGAAGAAATCCAGCTGCACCTGAGCACTGGCAAAGTGGTTACGCAGCTGTCTCTGGCCTGGCAGGACAAGCTGTCGTTCATGCTCGACGACAAGATGACGGTCAAACGCCTGAAGTTCGAAGACCTGTTGCAGGATCAGGCAGAGCAGGACGGCGGCGACGAAGCCCTCGGTCAACTCGACGCCAGCTTCACCCTGATGATGCTGACCTTCGGCGACTTCCTGCCGGCGCTGGTCGAAGCGCTGGGCGGTGAAGAGACGCCACAGGGGATCTAAACCGCTCCCCGGCGCCCTCCGGTTCGAGGGCGCCTGAAAAAGCCAGGATCGCAGCCTTGGTCAGCGCCTGCAGGGGATTTGTTTTCCTGCAGGCGCTGACCAAGGCTGCGATCTTTTTGCAAGCACCGTATGCTTAGCTTCCTAACGCTTTCACATAATAAGGAACAGGCCATGCGTGCACTGGCTGCATTGAGTCGTTTTGTCGGCAATACCTTCGCTTACTGGGTACTGATTTTCGCGGTCCTCGCGTTCCTGCAACCGACGTGGTTCGTCGGCCTCAAAGGCGCCATCGTGCCCTTGCTCGGGCTGGTGATGTTCGGCATGGGCCTGACCCTCAAACTCGACGACTTCGCTGCCGTCGCTCGCCACCCGTGGCGCGTGGCGCTGGGTGTGGTCGCGCACTTCGTGATCATGCCGGGCATGGCCTGGTTGCTCTGCCAGGTATTTCAGCTGCCCGCCGAGATTGCCGTCGGGGTGATCCTGGTCGGTTGCTGCCCGAGCGGCACGTCGTCCAACGTCATGACCTGGCTGGCCCGGGGCGACCTGGCGCTGTCGGTGGCGATCGCCGCCGTCACCACCCTCCTCGCTCCGCTGCTGACCCCGGCGCTGATCTGGCTGCTGGCCTCGGCGTGGCTGCCGGTATCGTTCATGGAACTGTTCTGGTCGATTCTGCAGGTGGTCCTGCTGCCGATCATCCTCGGCGTAGTCGCCCAGCGTCTGCTCGGCGACAAGGTTCGCCATGCGGTGGACGTACTGCCACTGGTGTCGGTGGTCAGCATCGTCATCATCGTCGCGGCCGTGGTGGCCGCCAGCCAGGCGAAAATCGCCGAATCCGGCCTGCTGATCATGGCGGTGGTGATGCTGCACAACAGCTTCGGTTACCTGCTGGGTTATTTCACCGGACGGTTGTTCGGGCTGCCACTGGCCCAGCGCAAGTCGCTGGCATTGGAAGTCGGCATGCAGAACTCCGGGCTCGGCGCCGCGCTGGCCAGTGCCCATTTCTCGCCGCTGGCGGCGGTGCCCAGTGCGCTGTTCAGCGTCTGGCACAACATCTCCGGGGCGTTGCTGTCGACGTACTTCCGGCGCATGAGCGAAAAACACGACCGCGAGGCCTCGGCGCAACAAGCAGCCGATTGAGCCCGAAACTTGATCCCCGGGTTAATGATCGGCAACATATCGCGCCACGCGGGGACGACCCTGCGGCTCGCTCGAGTCATTCATTCTGGGGACGACCCCGTCAATCGATGGAGGTCTTTCATGTCCTGGATCATTCTGTTTTTCGCCGGCCTGTTCGAAGTCGGCTGGGCGGTCGGCCTGAAGTACACCGATGGCTTCAGCCGCCCGCTCCCCACCGTCCTGACCGTTGCCGCCATGGCCATCAGCCTTGGCCTGTTGGGGCTGGCAATGAAGGAGTTACCGCTGGGTACGGCGTATGCGATCTGGACCGGGGTCGGTGCCGTGGGCACGGTGATTGCCGGGATCATTCTGTTTGGCGAGTCGATGGCATTGATTCGCCTGGCCAGTGTCGCGTTGATCGTCACCGGGTTGATTGGCCTCAAGGTCAGCGCTTGAGCAACTAGCGCTTTCGCGAGCAGGCTCGCTCCCACAGGGATTCGCGGTGAACACAGATCTTGTGTAAATCCAGAACACCTGTGGGCGCTGGCTTGCCAGCGATGAGGCCAGCACAAGCACCGATTATCTGACGCTGCCCCGCAACTCTCCCACCAACCCCTGCAACTTCACTGGCTCCGCCGCTTCAACTGCCACCGGCGCACCCGCCACCAGCGTCACCCGCGACCACAATCGCTTGAACACGCCCTTGTTCGGATCGCGGCTGAAGAAACTCCCCCACAACCCCTGCAATGCCAACGGAATCACCGGCACCGGTGTCTCTTCGAGAATCCGCGTCAGCCCGCCCTTGAACTCATTGATCTCACCGTCGGCGGTCAACTTGCCTTCCGGGAAGATGCACACCAGCTCGCCGTCCTTCAGATACTGGGCAATGCGGGTGAAGGCCTTTTCGTAGATCTGAATGTCTTCCTGACGTCCGGCAATCGGAATCGTCCCGGCGGTGCGAAAGATAAAGTTCAGCACCGGCAGGTTGTAGATCTTGTAGTACATGACAAAGCGAATCGGCCGACGCACCGCACCGCCGATCAACAAGGCATCCACGAACGACACGTGGTTGCACACCAGCAGCGCCGCGCCTTCATCCGGGATCGCCTCGAGATTGCGGTGCTCGACGCGGTACATGGAATGGCTGAGCAGCCAGATCATGAAGCGCATGCTGAATTCGGGAACGATTTTGAAAATGTAGGCGTTGACGCCGATGTTCAGCAGCGACACCACCAGGAACAGCTGCGGAATCGACAGCTTGACCACACTCAGCAGCACAATCGAGACAATGGCCGACACCACCATGAACAAGGCGTTGAGAATGTTGTTGGCCGCAATCACCCGCGCGCGTTCGTTCTCGGCGGTGCGCGACTGGATCAGCGCATACAGCGGCACGATGTAGAAACCGCCGAATATGCCGAGACCGAGGATGTCCAGCAGCACCGCCCAGGCGTGGCCGAAACCGAGCACCTCAATCCAGCTGTGGCCGCTGGCGCTGTCCGGGATTCCACCGGAATGCCACCACAACAACAGACCGAACACGGTCAGGCCAAACGAGCCGAACGGCACCAGGCCGATCTCGACCTTGCGCCCGGAGAGCTTCTCGCAAAGCATCGAACCGAGGGCGATGCCTACCGAGAACACGGTGAGAATCAGCGTCACCACGGTTTCGTCGCCATGCATCCATTCCTTGGCGTAGGCCGGGATCTGCGTCAGGTAAATCGCCCCGACAAACCAGAACCACGAGTTGCCGACGATCGAACGCGACACCGCCGGCGTCTGCCCCAGGCCCAGCTGCAGTGTGGCCCAGGACTGGCTGAAGATGTTCCAGTTCAGGCGCATTTGCGGCGATGCCGCGGCTGCTCGCGGGATGCTGCGGCTGGCCAGGTAGCCGAGCACCGCGATGCCGACAATCGCTGCCGACACCAACGGCGCGTAATGGCTTGAGGACATGATGATCCCGGCGCCGATGGTGCCGGCGAGGATCGCCAGGAACGTGCCCATTTCCACCAGGCCGTTGCCGCCGACCAGTTCATCCTCGCGCAGGGCCTGCGGCAGGATCGAATATTTCACCGGCCCGAACAGCGCCGAGTGGGTGCCCATGGCAAACAGGGCCACCAGCATCAACGACAGGTGATCGAACAGGAAGCCGATCGATCCCACTGCCATGATGGCGATTTCCGCGAGCTTGATCAGACGGATCAACGCGTCCTTGGCGAATTTTTCGCCGAACTGTCCGGCCAGCGCCGAAAACAGAAAGAACGGCAGGATGAACAGCAGCGCACACAGGTTGACCCAGATCGAGCGGTCACCCTCGATAGTCAGCCGATAGAGAATCGCCAGGATCAGCGACTGCTTGAACACGTTATCGTTGAACGCACCGAGCGATTGCGTGATGAAAAACGGCAGAAAGCGCCGGGTGCGAAGCAGGTTGAACTGTGAGGGATGACTCATCTTCCGTGTTTCCCTGAGGTCGGTAGAGAATGGCCTGGATCTGCTGATTGGAATCTCGATCGGCGATCCAGGCCACACCTTACCTAAACTTTTCAGGTTATTTCTTCAAACCTGCAATACACGGCGAGACAAACAACTCACCGCGCCACGCGCCCTGCACGGTGCGTTTACCAACAATCAGCCACATCACCGCCAGCAAGCTCACCAGCACGCAGCCGACCACGCTGAAAAAACCCAGGTTCAGCGTACTGGCGAGCTTGAGGGTCGCCAGCGAATACACGCCCAGCGGGAAGGTAAAACCCCACCAGCCGAGGTTGAACGGTATGCCGTCACGCAGGTAACGCACGGTGATCAGCAGCGCGATCAACATCCACCACAGGCCGAAGCCCCACAGGGTGATGCCGGCGACCAGCCCCAGCCCGGCAGCGATTTCGCCGATACCGGGCAATCCGTTGGCGGCGAAAATGCTCGGTGCGTCGCCGCCCAGCAGCAACATGCCCAGCGCCCCGGTACCGATCGGACCGAGCGCCAGCCAGCTCGAGGCGGCCATGTTTTCGTGCGGCAGTTTATGCAGGGCCATGCGCAGCAGGAGGATGGTCAGAATGCTGAACGCCACGGGCAGGGAAA
Organism: Pseudomonas sp. efr-133-TYG-5; assembly: GCF_030209175.1. Classification (GTDB taxonomy): domain Bacteria; phylum Pseudomonadota; class Gammaproteobacteria; order Pseudomonadales; family Pseudomonadaceae; genus Aquipseudomonas. The sequence continues at coordinate 1,591,441 of NZ_JARVSM010000001.1, forward strand.
AGGCCCACAGCACGTAGCTGGTCACCAGTACCACCAGTTGCGCATGGGCGTCGGCCAGATGCGGCGCGAGCAAGCCACCGCTGGCGGCCGCCACTTCCGCCGCCACCACTGGCAACAGCCAGACCGCGGTCATCTGATCGATGCTGTGTTCCTGGCGGGTGAACATCATGTAGGGAATCAACACGCCGCAGGCCAGCGACATGGCCACATCGAGCCACCACAACACCTCGGCGAGAGGAATCACGCCCTCGCCCCAACGTGGCAGGCCGAACAGCAGAAAGCCGTTGATGATGGTCGCCAGACCCATGGGGATGGTGCCGAAGAACATCGATACGGTGGAATGCCCGAAGATCCGTCGCGCCTCATCGAAGAACAGTATCCAGCGCGCGGCATAGGCGAAGGCAAACAGAGTGAACAACAGAATGTTGAACAGCCACAACCCTTCGGCCACCGCGTGCAACCCGGGAATCGCCACCGGCAGTTGCGCCAGCGCGAGGGCCAGCACACCGGTGCCCATGGTCGCAGCGAACCAGTTCGGGGTGAATTGACGGATCACTTCGCGCGGATGCTGAAGCTGGCTGAAGGGTTTGATGCCGAATTTGGCGCTGTTGGGGCATATCATCATGAACTCCTGTCCTCAGGTGAGGTTGAGCCCATGGTAGAACCGAATCGAATATCTATATAACGGGTAATTTCTCTATCTATTATCTGTTTTATAAATATGCGTTATACGCTGCCTTCAGTCTCGATCACCAGAATGCGCGCCGCGCCCTGGGGATGGGCAACGTGCTCGGTGCCGATCGATGCATAGAAGATGTCGCCCACTTCCAGCAATGTGTGCTTCTCCTCGCCCGCTTCGCGATAGCGCATCTGCACTTGCCCATCGAGCACGACAAACACTTCCTCGCCGTCATTGGTGTGCCACTTGTACGGCTGATCGGTCCAGTGCAGGCGCGTGGTGATGCCGTTCATGCTGGCAATGTCGAGAGCTCCCCAGGCACGTTCGGCGGTGAAGGATTTGCTGCGGATAATCTTCATGAGTCGATCCGTGAAAAGAAGGGTCGGCCAAGGCTAACCGAAACGCCGGCGCTTATGGAGCGCTGCACACCTTTGGTGTTGGCGCACGCAGGCTCAACAGCAGCGCCGCGAGCGCCAGCACGATCAGCACTGCGCCATAGCCCTCGGTGGTAACAAGCAGGCCGTAACTGCGGCTCAAGTGCCCGGCCAGCAGCGCCGGCAGGCAGAACGCCAGATAACTCAGCGCGTAATACGCCGACATCAAACCCGCCCGTTCATGCGGCAAGGCCAGTGGCACCAGGCTGCGCACCGCGCCGAGGAAGCCCGAACCAAAGCCGCAACCGGCGACCAGCGTGCCGAAGAAAAACAGCGCCAGACTGGCACTGTGCACGCCGAGCAGAATCAGCAGCACGCCAATAGGCAACAGGCTGGCGCCGATTTGCAGGGCTTTGCCCGCGGGGCGATTGCGCAGAGTGAAGATCATCAAGGCACCGGTCACGGTCAACGCCGAAACGGTAGCGCCGCCGATCAGGTTCGAAGTCGAACCAGTGGCGGTGCGCACCAGCGACGGCGCCAGCGAGGCAAAAAAGCCGCCGAGGGCCCAGGTCGCAGTGTTCAGCGGCAGCACGCGCCACAGGGTCGAACGCGCCTGAACAGGCACATGCAGGGTCGGTCGCAGCGAAGCCCAGGCCCCGGCTTGCGGCGCGACACTTTCCGGCAGTCGCCAGACATACAGCCCCTGCAACACAAACAGCGCCAGCAGCAGCCAGTAGGTCAACTGCAACGGCGCTGGTGCGAATTCGGCCAACAGCCCGCAGCCCAAACCACCCAAGGCCATGCCCAACAACGGCGCGACGCTGTTGACCAGCGGCCCCTGCTGCCGGTCGGTATCGAGCAGCGTCGCACTGAGCACCGCCGTGGCCATGCCGGTGGCAAAGCCCTGCAACACCCGCGCGCCGATCAGCCAGGCCACGCTGTCGGCATGGATGAACAGCAGCATCGCCAACGCATTCAGCACGACAGCCGCGAAAATCACCGGTTTGCGTCCCAGGTGGTCCGACAACGAGCCGACCGTCAGCAGCGCCGCCAGCAAACTCAAGGCGTAGACGGCGAAAATCAGGGTCAGCACCGCTGCCGAAAAGTGCAGTTGCTCCTGATACAGGTGATACAACGGCGTCGGTGCCGTGGAAGCGGCGAGAAAACTGAGCAAGGTGATCGCCAGAAACCACAGGCTGGAACGCTTCGAAACAAGGCTGGACATGGGCACACTCCGCAAAAGCTAATTTTTTGCTTTTACGCAGTGTGCTCGCGGCCTGAGCTTAAAGCAAATTCTTTGTGTTAAGGTCTGGCGCATGACTATTAAAGAAGGTTTACGCCCGGGTGGTCGCAGCGCCCGGGTGCAGGAATCGATTCACTCGGCTGTCCGCGCACTCCTCGACGAACAGGACCGTGCCAGCGTGACCGTGCCGCAGATCGCTGCGCGCGCCGGCGTTACGCCGTCGACCATCTACCGGCGCTGGGGCGATCTGGCCGCCCTGCTGGCCGACGTCGCCCTGGCCCGCATGCGCCCCGACAGCGAACCGGCGCAGACCGGCAGCCTGCGCGGCGATATCCGCGCCTGGGCCGAACAGTACCTCGATGAAATGAGCTCGGAGCCGGGGCGCCACATGATGCGCGACGTGCAGGCCAGTGCCACGCCGGGGTATTGCGTGACGATCCTCGGCGCGCAGTTGCAGACCATCATTGAGCGTCACCCGAGCGAAGCCGCGCCGAGTGTTGATCGTCTGATCAATCTGGTGGTGGCGCCGGTGGTGTTCCGCATTCTGTTTTCGGCGGCGGCACTGGAGGTGGATGAGCTGCATCGGTTGATCGATATTGCGCTACAACAGGACTGACGCTTTCGCTGGCAAGCCAGCTCCCACAGGATCTGTGATGTCACAGGATATGCGTCCACTGAAGATCCCTGTGAGAGCTGGCTTGCCAGCGATGAGGCCTGAACGGTCACTCCAAAAACCACCCGGTTTCACACCTGCGACACCCGGCCACGCCACGACCTTGGTCGACACTGACTAACCGCCGCGCGCGTGCGAGACTGTTCGCCCGGGCAGGAGTGCCGGGGAGTCTTCTGTCGGGAGTGTTGCATGTCGTTGTCCACCGGGCTGATCGCCGCCGTCGCCCTGGCCTATATGGCCATCATGTTTGCTATCGCCTTCTACGGCGACCGTCGCAGCGCGCCCCTGCCGCCACGGGTGCGGGCGTGGGTGTATAGCCTGTCGCTGGCGGTCTACTGCACCAGCTGGACCTTCTTCGGCGCGGTCGGCCAGGCCGCCGAACAGCTGTGGTCATTCCTGCCGATCTACCTGGGGCCGATCCTGCTGTTGCTGGGCGCGCCGTGGGTCCTGCAGAAAATGGTGATGATCAGCAAACAGGAGAACATCACCTCCATCGCCGACTTCATTGCCGCCCGCTATGGCAAATCGCAATCGCTGGCGGTGGTGGTCGCACTGATCTGCCTGGTCGGCGTGCTGCCTTATATTGCCCTGCAACTGAAGGGCATCGTCCTCGGCGTCAACCTGCTGATCGGCGCCGGTGCCGACGCCATGGGCACCCGCGCCCAGGACACCGCGCTGATCGTGTCGCTGGTGCTGGCGCTGTTCACCATCGTGTTCGGCACGCGCAACCTCGACGCCACCGAGCACCACCGGGGCATGGTGCTGGCGATTGCCTTCGAATCGCTGGTCAAGCTGTTCGCCTTTCTCGCCGTCGGCGCCTTCGTCACCTACGGCCTGTACGACGGCTTCGACGACCTGTTCAACCAGGCGATGCTCGCGCCGCGCCTGGAGCAGTACTGGAAGGAAACCATCAACTGGCCGTCGATGGTGGTGCAGACCGGCGTGGCGATGATGGCGATCATCTGCCTGCCCCGGCAGTTCCACGTCACCGTGGTGGAAAACATCGATCCGCAGGACCTGCGCCTGGCCAAATGGGTGTTTCCGACCTACCTCGCCCTGGCAGCGCTGTTTGTCGTGCCGATTGCCCTGGCCGGGCAGATGATGCTGCCCAGCTCGGTCATCCCCGACTCGTTCGTCATCAGCCTGCCGCTGGCCCAGGCCCATCCGGCCCTGGCGGTGCTGGCCTTTATCGGTGGCGCGTCGGCGGCCACCGGCATGGTGATCGTCGCCAGCGTGGCGCTGTCGACCATGGTCTCCAACGATATGCTGCTGCCCTGGCTGTTGCGCCGCAACAATGCCGAGCGCCCGTTCGAGGTGTTCCGCCAGTGGATGCTCTCGGTGCGCCGGGTCAGCATCGTGGTGATCCTGCTGCTGGCGTATGTCAGCTACCGCCTGCTCGGCTCGACCGCGAGCCTGGCCACCATCGGCCAGATCGCCTTCGCGGCGGTGACACAACTGGCCCCGGCCATGCTCGGCGCGCTGTACTGGAAACAGGCCAACCGCCGCGGTGTGTTCGCCGGACTCGCCACGGGTACCTTCCTGTGGTTCTACACCTTGATCCTGCCGATTGCCGCGCGCAGCCTCGGCTGGTCGCTGGAGGCGTTCCCCGGCCTGGCGTGGCTGCACAGCAACCCGCTGAACCTGCCGATCACCCCGCTGACCCAAGGCGTGGTGCTGTCGCTGGCGGGCAATTTCACCCTGTTCGCCTGGGTTTCGGTGCTGTCGCGCACCCGCGTCTCGGAACACTGGCAGGCCGGTCGTTTCATCGGCCAGGAAATCAGCGCGCGGCCGAGTGCACGCTCGATGCTGGCGGTGCAGATTGACGACCTGCTGCAACTGGCCGCGCGCTTTGTCGGCGAAGAACGCGCCCGCCAGAGTTTCATTCGTTTCGCCTACCGCCAGGGTAAAGGCTTCAACCCGAATCAGAATGCCGACGGCGAATGGATCGCCCACACCGAACGCTTGCTGGCCGGCGTACTTGGCGCCTCTTCGACGCGCGCTGTAGTAAAAGCCGCCATTGAAGGTCGGGAAATGCAGCTGGAGGACGTCGTGCGGATCGCCGACGAAGCTTCGGAAGTGCTGCAGTTCAACCGCGCCCTGCTGCAAGGCGCCATCGAAAACATCACCCAGGGCATCAGCGTGGTCGACCAGTCGTTGAAACTGGTGGCCTGGAACCGTCGCTATCTGGAGCTGTTCAACTACCCGGACGGCCTGATCAGCGTCGGCCGGCCGATTGCCGACATCATTCGCTACAACGCCGAACGCGGTCTGTGCGGCCCCGGCGAGGCGGAAGTGCACGTCGCCCGACGCCTGCACTGGATGCGCCAGGGCCGCGCGCACACCTCGGAACGGCTGTTCCCCAACGGCCGGGTGATCGAGCTGATCGGCAACCCGATGCCCGGCGGCGGCTTTGTCATGAGTTTTACCGACATCACCGCGTTCCGCGAAGCCGAGCAGGCGCTGACCGAAGCCAACGAAGGGCTGGAGCAACGGGTCAGCGAACGCACCCAGGAGCTGTCGCAACTCAACCTCGCGCTGACCGAGGCCAAGGGCAACGCCGAGGCTGCCAACCAGTCGAAAACCCGCTTCCTCGCGGCGGTCAGCCACGATCTGATGCAACCGCTGAACGCCGCGCGGCTGTTCTCCGCTGCCCTCTCCCACCAGGAAGATGGCTTGAGCGGCGAGGCGCAGAAACTGGTGCAGCATCTCGACAGTTCACTGCGCTCGGCCGAAGACCTGATCAGCGACCTGCTGGACATTTCCCGCCTGGAAAACGGCAAGATCAACCCGGACCGCAAGCCGTTCGCGGTCAACGAACTGTTCGACACCCTCGGCGCCGAATTCAAGGCGCTGGCCCAGGAACAGGGCCTGAGTTTCCGCGTGCGCGGCAGCCACTTGCGCATCGACAGCGACATCAAGCTGCTGCGCCGGATCCTGCAGAACTTCCTAACCAACGCCTTTCGCTATGCCAAGGGCCCGGTTCTGCTCGGGGTACGCCGCCGCGCCGGCGAGGTGTGCCTGGAGGTGTGGGATCGCGGGCCGGGGATTCCGGAAGACAAGCAGCAGGTGATTTTCGAGGAGTTCAAACGCCTCGACAGCCATCAGACCCGCGCCGAGAAAGGTCTCGGGCTGGGCCTGGCGATTGCCGATGGCCTGTGTCGGGTGCTCGGCCACACGCTGCGCGTGCGATCCTGGCCGGGGCGCGGCAGTGTGTTCAGTGTCCGCGTGCCGCTGGCCCGGGCGCAGGCAGTGCCGACCAGCGCGGCGGTGGAGCTCAATGGCAAACTGCTCGGCGGCGCGCAGGTGCTGTGCATCGACAACGAAGACAGCATCCTGATCGGCATGAACAGCCTGCTGACCCGCTGGGGCTGCCAGGTGTGGACGGCGCGCAATCGCGAGGAATGCGCAGCGCTGCTCAGCGACGGCGTGCGCCCGCAACTGGCGCTGGTGGACTATCACCTCGATCACGGCGAAACCGGTACCGAGCTGATGGCCTGGCTGCGCACCACGCTGGGTGAGCCGATTCCGGGGGTGGTGATCAGCGCCGACGGCCATCCGGAAACCGTGGCGCAGGTGCATGCGGCAGGCCTGGATTATCTGGCCAAACCGGTTAAACCGGCGGCGTTGCGCGCGTTGTTGAGTCGTTATCTACCGCTGTGAAGCAAACGACGGCCGCCGGCGGCGGCAGCGCCTGCACGGGATTGGCATACATCCGGTCGGCGCTGCCGGCGGCGGCGATCGCCTGAGCTTCACTCTGGCAGTTCGACCAGCCCGTCAGCGTCGGTCATGGCCCGCTCCAGCAAATCTGCCGGCAGGCTTTTGCTCGCCCGTGCGCCAAGCAGCTTGAGCTGCTCGCTGCGACTGACCAGGTTGCCACGCCCTTCGGTGAGTTTGTTGCGGGCGGCGCTGTAGGCCTTGTCCAGTTGTTGCAGGCGATTGCCGACTTCATCCAGATCCTGGATGAACAGCACGAACTTGTCGTACAGCCAGCCGGCGCGCTCGGCAATTTCCCGGGCGTTCTGGCTCTGCCGTTCCTGCTTCCACAGACTGTCGATCACCCGCAGCGTCGCCAGCAGCGTGGTCGGGCTGACAATCACGATATTACGGTCGAAGGCTTCCTGAAACAGCGCCGGCTCGGCCTGCAACGCGGCGGAAAATGCCGCTTCGATGGGCACGAACAACAACACGAAATCGAGGCTGTGCAAGCCTTCCAGGCGTTTGTAATCCTTGCCGGCGAGGCCTTTGACGTGGCTGCGCAGAGACAGCACGTGCTGTTTCATCGCAATCTGCCCGAGGGCCTCGTCGTCGGCGGCCACGTACTGCTGATACGCGGTGAGACTGACCTTGGAATCGACCACCACCTGCTTGTCGCCCGGCAGATAAATGATCACGTCCGGCTGGAAGCGCTCGCCGTCGGGGCCCTTGAGATTGACCTGGGTCTGGTACTCGCGGCCCTTCTCCAGTCCGGCATGCTCCAGCACCCGTTCGAGGATCAACTCACCCCAGTTGCCCTGGGTTTTCTGGCCCTTGAGGGCGCGCGTCAGGTTGGTCGCTTCGTCGCTCAGGCGCAGGTTCAATTGCTGCAGGCGCTCCAGCTCCTTGGCCAGCGAGAAGCGCTCGCGGGCCTCGGCCTGATAGCTTTCCTCGACACGTTTTTCGAAGGACTGGATGCGTTCCTTCAGCGGATCGAGCAACTGCCCGAGGCGCTGCTGGCTGGTCTCGGCGAAACGTTGTTCGCGCTCATCGAAAATCTTCCCGGCCAGCTCGGCGAATTGCGCCCGCAACTCGTCGCGGGAACCTTGCAGGTCGTTGAGACGTTGTTGATGGCTTTCCTGTTGCTCGCGCAGTTCGGCGTTCAGCGAGGCGGCCTGGGCATCGAGACGGCGCAGTTCGGCTTCTTTGTTGGCGCGCTCGAGATTCCAGGCGTGGGCGGCGTCGCGGGCGTCGTCGCGCTCGATCTGCAGCAGCTCGACTTCGCGGCGCACGGCGGCGAGATCCGCCTGTTTCGCGGCATTGGCCTGGCCAAGGTCGGCCATTTCATCGCGGCAGGCCTCGAGTTGCGCGTTGAGGCCATCCTGGGCCATCTGCGCCATGGCCAGACGCTCCTCGAGCAGCGCGACGTCAGCCTGGGCGCTGGCGGCCCGGCGCTGCAGTTGCCAGGCCAGTGCCAGCAGCGGCAACCCCGCGCCCGCCAGGCCGAGCAGCACGCTGGTCAAGTCCATCGCCATAGTCATTCCCGCCGATCCGATAAAGCCTGAAGGTTAACCAAGGCGTCAGGTCTTGGACAGCTCAGTCTTCGATGAGGCCGAGTTCCTGTTGCGCGCGTCGATCACCGGCGCGGGCGGCCTGGCGCAGCAGGTCCTGACCGATACGCCGATCGCGGGCGTTGCCGCATTCACGGCACATCAACTGGCCGAGACGGCTCTGCGCAGCAACCACGCCTTCCCGCGCCGGTTGCTTGAGCAGGCGGCCAGCCAAGTGCTTGGCATTCTGCGTGGCGCCCAGGCGCGGGCTGTCCAGCAGCCATTCGGCCACACGTACGGAAAATCGCTTGGGAGCGGTAACACCGGGAGGTTGCGAGGTAACAGCGTCTGATACTGAGCGAAACTTCATAAAGCACTGTAGGGCAGATCGGAAGGCGCGCCACTCTACTCTTTTTTTCGCACAGGTAAAGTCGAAAAAAACCCGGCACGCCCGTGCTAGAGCAAGCGCTAGGGACAATCCACAGAAGCTGTGGATAACTCAGTGGACAACCGCCCTCCAACCCGCGCAAAGCCTTGTGGAATGGGGCTCGCAGTCAAACTGACGATTTTTTCACCAGTTAAAAAAAGCGATGTTTTTCATTGACTTAAACTTTCGATACAGGCAGCCACCGGGGTCAGGTTCGGTGTGACAGCGCCGTTACAGCCTGCGCAACTAATGTGCACAAGTACCTGTTACGCGGTTATATCGATGCGCTTTTTCGGGTCGTTTTGCCATCCGCGCCGGGGATAACCGCGCCAGACGTGGATAGCGGCGCGGATTGCCAGGCGACAGGCGGTCGAAATCTGAGCCATTGCAGAGCAAGCGCGGGTATCCGCTGCCTCAGTGGCTCCTGCATGTGCGCTTTTTTTGCAATCGGGTTTGCGTTCAACGAACGCATCCGCTAGTATCCGCGGCGTTAGTACCAAGCTGAAAGTCAATTCCGGTCGAACACATCCCCACGGTCAACCTTCTTGCACAGAAGCCGGCGCCGAAAAAAGCGGGAACGACCCCTCGATGGTTTCCAGGTAAATCTTGCGACGGCACAGCCTTTGAATGAATGCAAAGGGTGTCGCGAAGAGCAATTACTCTGACCGAACCAGCCTGCAAATTGATCAGGATCTTCACCCCGGGCCCAGAACCTCTGCCCTCGTTGTGATGCCTGTCCTCCTAAGTACCTACCTGCCAGCCCAAGCGCGCCAACTTAATAGCGCTTCAAACTGGCTGCTTTGTTCCAGTCGGGTTCTTCGTTCGACCAATGGTGGTCGACGTTACTGGAACGTTTTAACGTTGCACGGTTCTTATCCGTGTCATTTGTAGGAACACCTAATAACTATGTCTACTCAAATCCATACTCAGGATGCCATTCGCACCCTAACCAACGCTTTTGCACCAATGAACTGCCTGATCATGGCCGCTCGCAAAGGCTGCTTCAGCTTCACCGTGGTCAATGAACACGGGATCGCCCGCCACAGCGAGCGTCTGTACCCCGATCAATACTCCAGCGCCGAACCGCTGCAGGCCGTGATCGAGCGTACCCGTCAGGCCCTGATCGCCTGAGACGGCAAAAAGGCTGCAAAAGCAAAAGCCCCGCTTGAAACGCGGGGCTTTTTATTGCCCGATGTTTCTCTTTTTACGCAATCCGCTTAAGTACCTTCCGATATAACGGTTATAACAGCCGCCCGGAAATATTTTAAAAACAGGCCTTTACGTCGCGAATATGACACTACACTTCAACTCAAGCGGCATGATCCGCTTTCGGCGGGCCTGATCCGATCCACAGCTGCCAAGCTCCCCTTCAGGCCCGCCGCCCACTTCGTGTTTCGAGGGCCTTATGGGTATCGCTGCCAGCGAACTGTGCCGCTTCGTGATCCGTCCCACCCTGATTTACCTGGGACGCCACTGCGCAACTGCCGAATCCCTGCTGCTGGGTATTGCCGCCAGTCAGTCCGCCCTCGGTTCCGCCCTGCATGACCGCCGTGGCCACGGCCTGTACCGGATCGCCGAGCACCGCCACCAGGCGCTCTGGGATCATTACCTGGCGCTGGATCCCGACCGCGCCAGCCTGGTACGCGGGCTGGCCAGCCAGCACGCTTTCCTCAGCGGCCCGCACCTGGAACTGACCGTCAACCTGCGTTATGCCACGGCCATCGCCTGGCTGCTGGTCGAAGAACAACACCCCACCCTCCCCGACCCCGACGATCTGTTGGGCATGGCGCGCATCTGGCGCCAGACCTTCCAGCCCCAGGGGCGTCTGCGTGATTTCACCTGCGCCTGGCAGACCTGTGTTTCACCGCTGAATCAGGTCGCGTGCTGACTCGCCAGTTTCGCAAGATCGCCCAACAGGTCGCGAATCTGGTCGGATTGTCCTACAAAACCGCTCTAACTCAGGCCATACGGACTATAGCGCTGGGACGAAAATGTTGGTAATTTTCGCCCCGGTGATCACCAGGAGTTCTAATAATGAAAAAAGTAATGCTCAAAACCACCCTTAGCCTCGCCGTTTCCTTGGCATCCACCCAGATCTTCGCAGCTGGCTTTGCCATCAACGAACACAGCATCAGCGGGATGGGGACTGGGTACGCCGGGCGATCTTCTTCTGCCGACGACGCAAGCACTGTTTATGGCAACCCTGCCGGCATGTCGCGCATCAAGCGCGAACAAGTGACTGGCGGTGTTGCATTCCTCGATGCCAAGACCGATATCAGCGACGCCAGCTCCAGCCCTAACGGCGGCAGCAACAAAGGCGACATGGTGCCCTTCACCTCCGTACCTATGGGCTTCTACGTCAAACCGATCGACGACCACTGGGCCTTCGGCCTGGGCGTGTATGTTCCGTTCGGCCTGATTACCGATTACGAAAAAGGCTTCGCCGGCCGCTATTTCGGCAGCAAGTCCGAAGTTCAGGTCATCACGTTCCAGCCAACCGTCAGCTACGCCTTCAACGACAAGGTTTCGATCGGTTTCGGTCCGACCATCAACCGCATCGACGGCACCCTGGAATCCAACCTGTCGATCACTCAGGCCCTGCCGGACGGCAAGGTCAAGATCAAGGGTGACGACACCGCACTGGGCTACAACATCGGCGTACTGGTGCAGGCCACCGACACCACTCGCCTGGGTCTGACCTACCACTCGAAAGTCGACTACAAGCTCGAAGGTGACACCAAGGTCAACTACGGCGCACTGGCTGCCGTCGGCCTCGGCGCCAACCAGAAGTACGACGCTTCGCTGAAGATCACCACGCCTGAATCCGTCGACTTCTCGGTCACCCAGGCCATCAACGACCAGTGGAACGTGTATGCCGGTACCACCTGGACCCGCTGGAGCCAGCTGGAAAAAATCACCGTGAAGAACTCCGGCGTGCAGCCTCTGCTGGCCGGCCAGTTCGGCGAGATCACCGAAGAGCAGAACTGGCACGACTCGTGGGCCTACGCCTTGGGTACTTCGTATCAGCTGAACAAGGAATGGGTACTGCGTACCGGCCTGACCTTCGACCAGTCGCCGACCAACAACGTCGACCGCTCGCCGCGCATTCCTACCGGCGACCGTACGATCTTCAGCATCGGTGCCGGCTGGAGCCCGACCGAAGACCTGACCATCGACGTCGCCTACTCGTACCTGAAGGAAGAGTCGGTGAAGATCCACAACGAAAACAATCGTGGCCAGAGCTACGACGCCAAGTATGAAAACTCGGCGAACGGTTTCGGTGTCGGCGCGACCTACCGCTTCTGATGCAGCACGGCGAGGCTCACCCCTCGCCGACAAAAAAAGCCCCGCTCTCGTTACCGAGGCGGGGCTTTTTTGTCGGCGTCGATCAGGGTTTCAATGGCTTCGAGGCGATCGCCTTCTCGATGGCCGCGATGAACTCGGGATCGTCCGGCTTGGTCAGGCTGGAGAAGTTGGCGATGACCTTGCCCTGCCGGTCGATCACGTACTTGTAGAAATTCCACTTCGGCGCGCTGCTTTGCGCAGCCAGCACCTGGAACAGGTGGGTGGCATCGTCGCCACGAACCTTCTGCGGCTCGGTCATGGTGAAGGTCACGCCGTAGTTGGCGTAGCAGACCTTGGCCGTCTCGGCGCTGTCCTTGGATTCTTGCTTGAAGTCGTTGGACGGCACGCCGAGCATTTCCAGGCCCTGCGCCTTGTAGCGCTGATTGAGCGCCTCGAGGCCTTCGAACTGCGGGGCGAAACCACAGAAACTGGCGGTATTGACCACCACCAGCGGTTTGTCGGCGTAGCGCTGACAGAGGTCGATCGATTCCTTGGCGCGCAATTTGGGCAACGAGCCTTGCAGCACTTCGGGACAATCCGCGGCCTGGGCCAGTCCGGTCAACGCCATCAGCAACGCGGGAACAGCACACCAGCGCATCAGCATGTCGGGCATCCTTGAGCAGTCATCAGGCTTCGACGTTACTCGCCCTGCGGGCTCACTAGCAAGCGCCCATGCCCAATTGCATCAGCGCCAGCCCGCCCTGGTGCCAGCCCCACCACACCAGCGCCAGCAGGGCGGCGCCGAGTGCGCTGATGGCGATCTGCGGCCAGACCCGCTTCATGCGGCGCTCGCCCCTGGCTGCAGGCGCTCGACCGGACGCTCGCGCACCGGCCAGTTGAGGGCCGCCGCCAGCAGACTGAGCAGAATCGCCACTTGCCAGATCAAGTCATAAGTCCCGGTACGGTCATACACCACCCCGCCCAGCCAGCCACCGAGAAACGAACCGAGCTGATGGAACAGGAACACAATGCCCCCGAGCATGGACAAGTTGCGCACGCCGAACAAGGTCGCCACCGTACCGTTGGTCAATGGCACCGTCGACAGCCACAGGAAGCCCATGGCCATGCCGAACAGGTAGGCCGAGGTCGTCGTCACCGGCAGCCACAGGAACAGCACGATCACCACCGCCCGCAGCAGATACAACGCCGTCAGCAGGCGCGGCTTGGACATTCGTCCGCCGAGCCAGCCGGCGGTGTAGGTGCCGAAGATGTTGAACAACCCGATCAGCGCCAGCACGGTGGTGCCGACGGTGGCCGGCAGATGCTGATCGACCAGATACGCTGGCAGGTGCACGCCGATAAACACCACCTGGAAGCCGCAGACGAAAAAGCCGAACGCCAGCAGCCAGAATCCGGAGTGCGAGCAGGCCTCACGCAGCGCTTCGGACAGGGTCTGTTCATGACCCAGCACCGGCAAGGGTTTGTCCTTGAGCATGGTCACCAGCGGCACGATCAGCGCCACCAGCAAGCCCAGCACCAGCAACGCGGCGGACCAGCCCAGCCAGCCGATCAGCCCCAGCGTACCGGGCAGCATGGCGAACTGGCCGAAGGAGCCGGCGGCGCTGGCGATGCCCATGCCCATGCTGCGTTTCTCCGGCGGCACGGCACGGCCGACCACGCCGAGGATCACCGAGAACGAGGTGCCGGACAGGCCGATGCCGATCAGCAGACCGGCACTCAGCGACAGCGTCAGCGCCGAATCGGACAGCCCCATGAACACCAGGCCGAGGGCGTAGAGGACCCCGCCGATCAGCACCACTTTCGCCGCGCCGAAGCGGTCGGCCAGCGCCCCGGTGAAAGGCTGGGCCAGGCCCCAGATCAGGTTCTGCAAGGCGATGGCGAAGGCGAACACCTCACGCCCCCAACCGAACTGGGCGCTCATCGGCGACAGGAACAGGCCGAAGCCGTGCCGCACGCCCAACGACAACGCCAGAATCAGCGCACTCCCCAGCAGCACCCAACCACACGTACGCCACATCGAACTCATTGTTATTCTCCATTCGCGGGTATATACCCGCTTAAGTCCGGAAAAACCGGCCTCAGGCCAGTTCGTCCAGCAGTCTCAGCAAGGTTTCACGCTTCTCGGCGCCCAGTCGGTCGATCAACCGCTGCTGCGCCGCTTCCCAGGCCGGCAAGGCATCTGCCAGGCGTTGTACTCCGCTGTCGGTGAGGCGGACGATGCGGTTGCGCATGTCCTGACCCTCGGCCAATGTCACCAACCCCTCGCCTTCGAGCACGCGCACATTGCGCCCGAGGGTGCTGCGATCCAGGCCCATGGCTTCGGCCAGTTCGGAAATGCTCGGTTGATCCAGGCGCTGCAGGTTGCACAGCAGAGAATACTGGGCAACGTTGATCCCGAAGCCGTCGAGAGCGCCGTCGTAATGCCTGCTGACGCCACGCGCGGCGCGACGCAGGTTGGTGCACAAACACTGAGAAGGAAGCATGATGCGTGTATATACCCGCGAGTCTGTTAAATCAAGTTACACATGGGTTTTACCCCGATATTTGTAGCGCCTGACAGGCCGCTTTCGCCAGCAGGCGCACTCCCACATCCGGCACGCGCTCCCCTGGGGAAGCGCGCCTGCTCGCGAAGAGGCCGCTACTGTCTCAGCAATCTGTCAGACCACCACCACGCCCACCAATACCAGCATTTCCAGCAATTCCAGCAACGCCCCCGCCGTATCCCCCGTGGTCCCGCCCAACCGCCGCATCATTACCTGTCGCAACCAGACAAAAACCCCGAACGCGACAAGCAAGGCAACCATCGCTTTGCCGCCGGCAATCAGCAAACAGCCCAGCGCACTCCCCCCAAGCACCCACCAACCGGCCCGGCGCGGCAGATGATCAGCCAGTGCCTGCCCCAATCCGCCCGCGCGCACATACGGCGTGGTCAGAAACAACCCCAGCAATGCCGCACGTCCCAACACCGGCACGATGATCAGCATCACTGCCTGCCCGTGCTCGAGCAACGCCAGCAGCGCGCAGAACTTGAGCAGCAGCACCAGCACCAGCGTCACCACCGCGATCGGCCCGCTGCGCGGATCCTTCATGATCGTCAGCGTGCGCTCGCGGTCGCCGAAGCCACCCAGCCAGGCGTCGGCGCTGTCCGCCAGGCCATCGAGGTGCAGGGCGCCGCTGAGCAGCACCCAGGCTGTCAGCAGCAACGCCGCATGCAGCAACAGCGGCGCGCCGCTCAGCGCCAGGTTCAGCGTCCACAGGATCAGCCCGAACACCAGGCCCACCAGCGGATAGAACAGCAGCGAACGGCCAAGCTGTTCCGGCTCCGGCATGCCCGGCAGGCGGATCGGCAGGCTACTGAGAAATTGCAGGGCGATCCACAGCGGCAACATGTCAGCAGATTTCCTTGAGCGAACCGTCGGCGCCGACGCTCAGCGAAAACAATCCGCCATGGCCGACTTCGACATTGAGCAATTGTTCGCGCGGCAAACCACGGGCCCGCGCCAGCAGCAGACGCATGACACCGCCATGGCTGACCAGCAAGATCCGCTCGCCGGCGTAGCTGGCCTGCAATTGTGCAATGGCCGCCAGCACCCGCGCGGCGAAATCGGCTACCGGCTCGCCCTGCGGCGGGGTGAACGAATACGGATCGGCCCAGAACAATCCCAGCGCCTCGGCATCGGTCTGCATCAACGCCGCCGCGCTGCGCCCTTCCCAGGCGCCGAAATGCAGCTCTTGCAGACGCGCATCTTCGGTTACCGGCAACCCCAGCTGCGCCCCGAGTTCGCCGGCAAACCGCGCACAGCGCTGCAGCGGCGAACTGACCAGACGATCCCACGGCCCCTGCCCGGTCACGGCCGCGCGCATCTGCGCCCAGCCACGTTCGGTGAGCGCGTCGTCGAGACTGCCACGCAGGCCGCCACCGAGTTCGGTTTCACCGTGACGCAGCAGATCCAGGCGCAGGGTCATGCCGGCCGATCCGCCACCGCCGCCTCGGCGAAGGTCGCCATCTGCCCGTGCAGGTCACAGGCCAGACGCAGCAACGGCACGGCCAGCGCCGCACCACTGCCCTCGCCCAGGCGCAGGCCGAGTTCCAGCAGCGGTTGGGCGTTGAGCGTCTCCAGCACATGGTGGTGCCCCGGCTCGGCGCCGCGATGCCCGAACAACAACCACTCGCGGCAGGCCGGGTTGAGGCGCACCGCCACCAGCGCGGCGACCGTGCAGATAAAGCCGTCCACCAGCACCGCAACGCCTTCCTGCGCACAGGCCAGATAGGCGCCGACCAGCGCCGCGATCTCGAAGCCACCCAGATTGAGCAGGGTCTGCAAGGCGTCGCCCCGCTGCGCGGCGTGCAAAGCCAGTGCGCGTTCGATCACCTGCGCCTTGTGGCTGACACCTGCAGCGTTGAGGCCGGTGCCCGGTCCGGTCAGGTGCGCAACCGGACAGTCGAGCAAGGCACAGGCCAGCGCACTGGCGGCCGTGGTGTTGCCGATGCCCATTTCGCCACCGATGAACAGCTGCGCGCCGGCCGCTTGGGCCCGCAACACGCTGTCGCGTCCGGCCTGCAGGGCCAGCTCGCCCTGGGCCGGGGTCATCGCCGGGCCCACGGCGAAATTCGCCGTGCCGGGGCCGATGTTGAGGTGACGCACGCCTGGCAGGTCCAGGTTCGGCGTCACGGTGCCGAGGTCGACCACTTCCAGCTGTGCGCCGAGTTGCCGCGCCAGCACGCTGATCGCCGCACCGCCGCTGACGAAGTTGAGCAGCATCTGACCGGTGACTTCCTGGGGAAACGCCGACACGCCTTCGGCCACCACGCCATGGTCACCAGCAAAAATCGTGATCCACGCCTGATCGATTCGCGGCTTGGTCTGGCCCTGCAGTCCGGCCAGTTGCACCGCCACCGCTTCCAGGCGACCGAGCGAGCCGGCGGGTTTGGTCAATTGCTGTTGCCGCGCCGCCGCGCTTGCAACGGCGTCGTGAGCCACGGGTTTGCAAGGGTTCAGCCACCAGGCTTGGGTCATAACGCAGGTCCTTTCAGAGTCAGGGGCAGGCCGGCAACCGTCAGGACGACTCGCTGACAACGCTCGGCCAGAGCTTGATGCAGCCAACCGGCTGCATCGACGTAGCGGCGAGTCAATTCGCCCAGCGGCACGACACCCATTCCGGTCTCGTTGCTGACAAAAATGATTTCTCCCGGCAGTGACGCCAGGCAATCGAGCAAGGCATCGCGTTCGGCGGCCAGACGCTCGGCGTCTTCGAGCATCAGCAGATTGGTCAGCCACAGGGTCAGGCAATCCACCAGCAGGCAACGCTCGGCGCTGGCGCTGGCGCGCAGCACCCGCGCCAGTTCCACGGGCTCTTCGATCAGCGCCCACTCAGCCGGACGCCGGGCGCGATGATGGGCCACACGTTCGTTCATCTCGCCATCCAGCGGCTGGCTGGTGGCGATGTAAGTCACCGCCAGTTGGCTGTCGCTGGCGAGTTGTTCCGCCAGGCGACTCTTGCCGGAGCGGGCACCACCGAGGATCAGTTGCAGCATGGGCACATCCTGAAAATTATGTGTTGAGGCAACCGACCTCTTCGCGAGCAAACTCGCTTCCACATGGGATTGCGTTCCAAAGTGGGAGCGAGCCTGCTCGCGAAGAGGCCGTGACAGCCAGCCTAAATCCCGCAGAGCTGACGCAGCAGCCCGGTATCCAGATGCTTCTCCACCAGATCCGCCAGGCGCTCGATATCGCGCTCGCGCAAGCCGTGGTAATCGACCTGCTGCACATCGCTCAGCCCGGCCCAGCGCAGCAACGCGGCACTGGCTTGCGGTGATTCAAACAAGCCGTGCAGATAGGTGCCGAACACCTGTCCATCCAGACTCTGCGCACCGTCGCAGCGACCATCCTCCAGATGCACCGCGGCGTTCTCCAGCGCCGGCCCCACTGTCACGCCCGCATGAATCTCATAACCGCTGATCTCGGCATCTTCCAGCGCCAGCCGCCCACGCACGTTGCGCAGCTGCTTTTCGGCTTCCAGCCGGGTGTCGAACGCCAGCAGGCCGAGGCCCGCGCTGGAACCCGGCGCGCCTTCCAGCCCCAACGGGTCGTGCACCTGTGCGCCGAGCATTTGCAGGCCGCCGCAGATCCCCAGCAGCTTGCCGCCGTAGCGCAAGTGGCGCTGGATGGCCATTTCCCAGCCATTGGCACGCAGATAGGCCAGGTCGCTGCGCACGCTTTTCGAGCCCGGCAGAATGATCAGGTCGGCCGGCGGAATGGCTTGGCCGGGGCCGATGAATTGCAGATCCACCTGCGGATGCAAGCGCAGCGGATCGAAATCGGTGTGGTTGCTGATGCGCGGCAGCACCGGCACCACCACTTTCAGCACTTGCTCGGCCTTGTCGGTCTGGCGCTGATCGATGCCGTCCTCGGCCTCCAGATGCAGGTCGAGCACATAGGGCAGCACGCCCACCACCGGTTTGCCGGTGCGCTGTTCGAGCCAGTCGAGGCCCGGTTGCAGCAAGGCGATGTCGCCACGAAAACGGTTGATGATGAAGCCTTTGACCCGCGCCTGCTCGCTCGGCGAGAGCAGTTCCAGGGTACCGACCAGATGAGCGAAGACGCCGCCACGATTGATGTCGGCAATCAGCAGCACCGGGCAGTCCACGGCTTCGGCGAAGCCCATGTTGGCGATGTCGCCGGCGCGCAGGTTGATCTCCGCCGGCGAGCCTGCGCCTTCGACCATCACCAGCGGATACGTCGCACTGAGTCGTTGGTGCGAGGCCAGCACCGCCTGCATGGCGATGGCTTTGTAGTCGTGGTAGGCCAGCGCATTCATCGTGGTGACAGCGCGACCGTGGATGATGACCTGGGCGCCGGTGTCGCTGTTCGGCTTGAGCAGCACCGGGTTCATGTCGGTGTGCGGCTGGAGAAACGCCGCTTGCGCCTGCACCGCCTGCGCCCGGCCGATCTCGCCGCCATCGGCCGTCACCGCGCTGTTGAGCGCCATGTTCTGCGGTTTGAACGGCACCACCGCGACACCCTGACGGGTTGCCCAGCGGCACAGCGCCGTCACCAGCGTGCTTTTGCCGGCGTCGGAAGTGGTGCCCTGCACCATCAGCGTGGTCATGCGATGTCCTTGGCGAATGCTTGCAGGGCCTGTTCGAGGCGCGCCTCTTGCGCCGCATCGGCAGGCAGGCCGAAACGCAGGCTGCTGTTGTGGGTGAAAATGCGCAGGAGAATGCCGCGCCGGGCCATGAACTCATGCAGCGCGGCGGCGTGTTCGGTGACCAGCCACTGGAACAGGGCGCAGCCGCCCTGGGGCTTGAAGCCGTAGCGCTCGAGCAACGCTGCCAGGCGTTCGCTGGCCTCGTCGCTGCGTATGCGCTGGCGGGTGTGACCTTCGGTATCTTGCAGACAGGCCTGGCCGAGCACCCGGGTCGGCCCGCTCACGGCCCAGGGCCCGACCTGTTCGGCGAGCAGGCGGAGCAACTTGCGCTCGGCCAGGACGAAACCCAGGCGCACCCCGGCCAGCCCGAAAAACTTGCCGAACGAACGCAGCACAATCAGGCCGACCTGATGCGCATGCGGCGCCAGGCTCAGTTGCGGAGTGTTGTCCATGAACGCTTCGTCGACCACCAGCCAGCCGCCGCGCTGAGCCAGCCGTGCGTGCCAGTCGAGCAGCCGCGCCGGGGTCAGGCTCAGGCCGGTGGGATTGTTCGGGTTGACCACCACCAGCACATCGAGATTGTCGATGAAGAAGTCGACTTCCTGCTCCAGCACTTCACGCACGATGTAGCCGTTGCGCCGCCAGGCTTCGGCGTGCTCGGCGTAACACGGCGACAATACGCCGACCTTGCCGGCCCGGCGCAGGCGCGGCAGCAACTGGATGGCCATCTGCGAACCGGCCACCGGCAGCACCTGCGTGGCGCCGTAGTAGTCGCAGGCGGCCTGCTCCAGGCCGTCATCGGTTTCCGGCAGGCGCGCCCAGGCCCGCAACGGAATGTCCGGGATCGGAAACGGCCACGGCGCCAGACCACTGGAAAGGTCGAGCCAGTCCTCTTCGGCGATAGCGTACTGGAGTGCAGCCTTGCGCAGCCGGCCACCGTGCTCAAGCATAGAATTCAGCCCCCACGCAGAGAATCAGCAGCCATAACCATACCCCGCGCTGGACCAATTGCCAGCCACGGTCAATGGCATCGGCATCCGCCGGCAGGCCTTCACCGAGTTGCGGACGCTGATGCAATTCGCCGTGGTAAATAGCCGGACCTCCCAGCTCGACACCCAGCGCCCCGGCACCGGCCGCCATCACCGGCCCAGCGTTCGGGCTGTCCCACTGCGGCCCCTGCGTGCGCCAGCATTTCAGCGCCAGGCGGGTTTTGCCCAGCAGCGCGTAGGTCAACGCCACCAGCCGTGCCGGAATATAGTTGAGCACGTCGTCGATTTTCGCCGCCGCCCAGCCGAAGCGTTCGAAACGCTCGTTGCGATAACCCCACATGGCGTCGAGGGTGTTGCTCAGGCGATAGAGCACCACGCCCGGCGCACCGGCCACGGCAAACCAGAACAACGCGGCGAACACCGCATCGCTGCCGTTCTCCAGCACCGATTCGGTGGCCGCGCGGGCCACGGCGGTGCTGTCCAGTTCGCTGGTCTGGCGGCTGACCAGATACCCCACGCGCTTGCGCGCCTCCTCCAGATTGTCGCTGCGCAACGCCTTGGCGACCGGTTCGACGTGCTCGCCAAGGCTGCGCATGCCGAGCGCGCAATACAGCGCAATGATTTCAACGATCCAGCCCACGTAAGGCGCCCAGGACAACGCCGTGGCGAGCAGCGTCAGCGGCAGTACCGCGATCACCCAGGCGGTGACGCCATGGCTGCGCCAGCCGCGTCCGCCGGCGTTGAAACGTTGCTCGATGCGCCCGGCGAAATTGCCGAACGCCACCAGCGGATGCCAGCGTTTCGGTTCACCCAGCAGCGCATCCAGCGCCACGGCGGCGACACTCAACAACGCCACACTCATTGCCTCACTCCCCAATAATTTTCATACAGCAACTCATTCAGCGGACGCGCCTGCGCCCACCCTTCGAGTACCAGCATCGGCGCCGGATAGAATGCCTTGACCGGCCCCAGGCAAAGCACCGCCAGCGGTTTGGCCCCGGCCGGCAATTGCAGCAGCTCGGCCAGCGCCTGCGGCTCGAACAGCGAGACCCAGCCCATGCCCAGTCCCTCGGCACGAGCGGCCAGCCACAGATTCTGGATCGCGCAGGACAGCGAGGCCAGGTCCATTTCCGGCAGCGTCCGGCGGCCGAAAATGTGTCGTTCTCGATCGTCCATCAGTGCGGCGACCAGCACTTCGGCGCAGTCGTTGATGCCTTCAACCTTGAGTTGCATGAACTCATCGCTGCGCTCGCCAAGAGCCTCGGCAGTGCGGACGCGCTCTTCCTCAACAAGGCTCTGGATCTGCCCGCGCAAGGCGCGATCGCTGATGCGGATGAAGCGCCATGGCTGCATCAGGCCGACGCTGGGGGCCTGATGTGCAGCTTCGAGCAGGCGGCGCAACAGCTGCGGTTCAACCGTGCCGCCGCTGAAGTGGCGCATGTCGCGGCGTTCGGCGATGGCTTTATAGACCGCTGCGCGCTCGGCCTCGGAATAGGCGTGGTCGGTCATGGCCCCATCGCTGGCAAGCCAGCGCCTACCGGGGATTGCGTATTTTCAGGCAAGACACCGGCCACTGTGGGAGCTGGCCTGCCAGCGAAGACGGCCTCGAGGTCTGGCGCAAGCAACGCGGCAATCGCCGTCGGATTCGACGGAAAGTAGAAATGCACGTACGAAGCCGTCATCCGCCCTTGCCGATAAACCGCCTCCGCCCCGCGCCCGCCATTCGGGCTGATGCCCCGGGCAATCGGCGTCAGTTCGGTGCTGGTCAGGGAATGATGATAGGTGTGGCCGCGCAGCGAGCCTTCCGGCAGATCCACCGCTTGCAGTGCCAGCGCCGCCAGACGTTTCTGCATCACCGCATCCCCTTGCAGCAGCCCGACCAGTTCGGCACGGATGCCATCAACGTCGGTCAGCGAGTCGAGCAGATAGAGCATGCCGCCGCACTCGGCGAGCAGCGGCTTGCCGGCGGCGTGGTGCGCGCGGATCGCAGCGAGCATCGCGGTGTTTTGTGCCAGCGCGACATGGTGCAATTCCGGGTAACCGCCGGGCAGATACAGACTGTCGGCGTCGGGCAATTGCGCATCGCGGATCGGCGAAAAGAAGCTCAACTCGGCGCCCATCGCCCGCAACAGGTCGAGGCTGGCGCCGTAGGTAAAGGCAAAGGCCTCGTCGCGGGCGACGGCGATGCGCACGCCTTCGAGCAGCGGCTCAGCAGGGATCACTTCAGGCGCAGCGAATGCCACGGCCGGTGGCAGCGCTACCTCGCAACTGCTGGCCAAGGCTTCGGCGGCGGCGTCGAGACGCAGGTCGAGGTCATTCAGCTCGCTGGCCTGGACCAGGCCGAGATGGCGGCTCGGCAGTTCGATCCCGGTTTCGCGAGACAACGCGCCATACCAGCGCAGACCTTCGGTGAGACTGCCTTCAAGCAATTGCGCGTGGCGCAAGGTGCCAACGCGATTGGCCAACACGCCGGCGAATGGCAGATCCGGCTGATACTTCGCCAGGCCCAACGCCAATGCCCCGAAGGTCTGCGCCATCGCCGTGCCGTCGATCACACCGAGCACGGGCACACCGAAGTGCCGCGCCAGATCAGCACTGGACGGGGTGCCGTCAAACAGACCCATCACGCCTTCGATCAAAATCAGATCAGCCTCGGCGGCGGCTTCCCACAACAGCCGTCGACTTTCCTGCTCGCCGACCATCCACATGTCCAGTTGGTAGACCGGCGCACCGCTGGCGCGCTCGAGGATCATCGGGTCGAGAAAGTCCGGGCCGCACTTGAACACGCGCACCTTGCGCCCCTGATTGCGATGCAACCTGGCCAGCGCAGCGGTGACGGTGGTCTTGCCCTGACCGGAGGCCGGCGCGGCAATCAGCACCGCCGGGCAATGCCGTGGTTGACTCACAGTTCGACGCCTTTCTGCGCTTTGATCCCGGCCTGGAAGGCGTGCTTGAGCATGCCCATCTCGGTGACGGTGTCGCCCATCTCGATCATTTCCGGCTTGGCGCCGCGGCCGGTGACCACCACGTGCTGCATCGGCGGACGCGCCTGCAAATCGCTGAGCACCTGATCGAGGTCGAGGTAACCGTGCTTGAGGGCGATGTTCAGCTCGTCGAGCACCACCAGACCGATCGACGGATCGCGCAGCAGTTCGCGCGAGACGGCCCACGCCGCTTCCGCGGCGGCGATATCACGCTGGCGATCCTGGGTTTCCCAGGTGAAGCCCTCGCCCATCACATGGAAGCGCACCTGCTCGGGGAAGCGACGGAAAAACAGCTCCTCACCGGTGCTGTTGCGGCCCTTGATGAATTGCACCACGCCGCACTGCATGCCATGGCCCATGGCGCGGGCGAGCATGCCGAACGCCGAGCTGCTTTTGCCTTTGCCATTGCCGGTCAACACCAGCACCAGGCCACATTCGTCGGGCGAATTGGCGATGCGCACGTCGATCACGGCTTTTTTGCGCTGCATGCGCGCCAGATGGCGTTCGTCACGCTCGGGGGAATCGGTCATGGGGAGCTCTCCGTTGAGGCTGGATAACGGCGGGCAGGCACAAGAATAGACGGCAACAAGCCTGGCATCGCCCACCGTGATGCCGCTGGATGGATCAGGCCGGTCTCCGGGCTCATGAGCGGCGTTGGCCGGGCTGCGCGCCTTCCCGCATCATCTGGATGCAGTGACATAAAGCGCAGCTTTCACTCATTTACCGTTGCGGGGGCAGCGCCGGGATCGTGGTGGCGCTTCGTTTGAAGAGCACCCTCACCGGCTTCCCTGTTTCACTCTGTCGACCTGCGTCACAGAGCACCTGAAACAAGCGGCGAAGGTTAGAGGGTTGGGGGTGGAGCGTCAATTAAAGAGGGCCGGGCGTGCAGCGAATAACTGCCGTCGATCAATTATCCGACGCCAATCTTGTGCCACACTGCCAGCAGTGATATCAAAGAGCCACATCCTCACATCCTCACACCATCACAAGAACAAGGTGAGCCCCATGCAAGGCATGATCATCAGCAACCCGCGCCTGGAATTCCTGCGCCCGGTGCTGGAACGCTGGTTTGACTGTATCGACCGCTACAACGCTGTGCGCGGCGACAACGACACGCCGTACTGGCATGACGAGAAAGCCAATCTCGGCCTGCTGTCGGCGGCAGCCTGGATGGCCGAACTGGTGACCCTGCGCGATACCGCCACGCGCAAACAGACCGAGGACGGCGAGCGCAATGCCCGCGCCGATCTGTTTGTCGCCGGTGCCGAGGATCGCGCCTTCATCCAGGCGACCCAGCGCTGGCCGCGCGTCAACAACCTCAACCTGACCCAGGCCCTGCTGGACATCACAAGCGATGCCAGGCGCATCAGCTACGCCAGCGATCTCAAGCTCGGCTGCCTGTTCGTCGCCCCGCAAAAGGCCCAGCACAGCGCCAGTCCCGAGGAGTTGCAGGATATGGTCGACGACCTGCAGAAAGAACACACCTGCGCCGTCGCCTGGTATTTCCCTTACGCCTACCGCAAATTGCGCAGCGAGGCCGGCAACTATCATCCGGGCATCGCCGTGCTGTTCAAGGAAGCGCGCGGTTGAGCGGTTGAACCATCGGGCACGCGCACTTCTCTATGATTAGGAATGCATTCATAGGGAAGATCAGCAATGCGCAAGCCCCAGCTCGTTATCGTCATCGCCCTGGCCGGAGGGCTCGCTGCCTGCGGTGAATCCTCCAGCCTGCAAGTTTCCGACGGCACCGGCGCCTCGCCGAAACTGCCCGAACCGAACAAGACCCTGATCCCGACGGTGAATATCGCCCCGGCGGTCGGCTGGCCGGCGGGTGGCAAACCGACCGCAGCCGCCGGCACCCAGGTCGCGGCGTTTGCCGACAACCTCGACCATCCGCGCTGGCTCTACGTACTGCCCAACGGCGATGTGCTGGTGGCGGAGACCAATGCGCCGCCCAAGCCTGACGACAGCAAGGGCATCCGTGGCTGGGTGATGAAAAAAGTCATGGGCCGCGCCGGCGCCGGCGTACCCAGCCCGAACCGCATTACCCTGTTGCGCGATGCCGATCACGACGGCGTCGCCGAAACACGCACGGTATTCCTGCAAAACCTCAACTCGCCGTTCGGCATGACGCTGGTCGGCAATGACCTGTACGTGGCCGACACTGATCGCCTGCTGCGTTTTCACTACGAACCTGGCGCGACCGAAATCAAGTCACAGCCGATCAAGGTCGTCGACCTGCCGGGCGGCACCCTCAACCACCACTGGACCAAGAACGTCATTGCCAGCAAGGACGGCAACAAGCTCTACGTGACGGTCGGCTCGAACAGCAATGTCGGCGAGAACGGTCTGGATCAGGAGGAAGGCCGCGCAGCGATCTGGGAAGTCGATCGCGCCACCGGCAATCACCGGATCTTCGCCTCGGGCATTCGCAACCCCAACGGCCTGGCCTGGGAACCGCAAAGCGGCGCGCTGTGGACGGCGGTCAACGAGCGTGACGAAATCGGCAGCGACCTGGTGCCGGACTACATCACTTCGGTCAAGGACGGCGCGTTCTACGGCTGGCCGTTCAGCTACTACGGCCAGCATGTGGATGTTCGCGTCGAGCCGCAGAATCCGGACCTGGTGGCCAAGGCCATCGCCCCGGACTACGCCGTCGGCCCGCACACCGCCTCGCTGGGCCTGACCTTCGCCGAGGGCAACACGTTGCCGGCGCAATTCAAGGAAGGCGCATTCATCGGCCAGCACGGCTCGTGGAACCGCAAGCCGCACAGTGGCTACAAGGTGATTTTCGTGCCGTTTACCGGCGGCAAACCGAGCGGACAACCGGTGGATGTGCTGACCGGTTTCCTCGACAAGGATGAAAATGCGCTGGGGCGCCCGGTGGGCGTGGTGATCGACCAGCAAGGCGGCCTGCTGGTGGCCGATGACGTGGGCAACAAGGTGTGGCGAGTGTCGGCGGCGAAATAAGCTGACCGAACAGCAGAAAGCCGTGTGGGAGCGAGGTGACTCGCTCCCACATTTTTTACGGGTTGTGCGCCAGATGCTCCGGCTGCAGCACGCGCTTGGCGCTCAGATAGGCTTTCTGCCAATAGGCCTTGGACAGGCTGTCGAGCTTCACCGTGCCGCCCGTGGCCGGCGCATGAACGAAGCGCCCTTCCCCGACGTAGATCCCCGCATGACTGACCTGCGAGCCGCCGTTGGTGGCGAAGAAGATCAGATCGCCGGTCTGCAGGCCTTCCTTGCCGACATTCGGTGCCTGCATGACGATCATCTCGCGCGTCGAGCGCGGCAGGCTGATGCCGGCGGCGTCGCGGTAAACGAAACCGATCAGGCCACTGCAATCGAAACCGGAGTCCGGGGTGTTGCCGCCCCAGCGATACGGCGTGCCCACCAGGCCGAGCGCGCGGAACAGCACGTCTTCGGCAGCAGGGGAAAAGGCCTGGGAAGGCCCGAATACCACCGGTGCGCGAACGACCGGCGCCGGCGGCGGGGTGCGACTGGCGCATGCGCTGAGCAGCGCGGCGAAACACATCAAGGCGAGGAGGCGGGCCGACATCGTCATATGCAGAACATCCTGATCTGGGCTGCGGCTTTGACTGCCGATTCGACAGAAACAAAACCGCCTGCGTTGGGACGCAGGCGGTTTGCCATCAATATAGATCTGGATTCTAGCGGCTACGCGGCAAACTTCAAGTAAGACTTTAACTTCACCTTGTAAAGTTTAGGTCTATTGCCCTTGAAGCGCCGTTTTGTCGCCATGGAATGGCGACAAGGCGGGGATTACTTGCGCGCGGTGACGACCGTTGGCGCGTTCGCCAAAGCCCGTTTGGCTTCGATGAAGGTCTTGCTCCAGTAGCTGTCACCCAGGCTGTCGATGCGAACACCGCCGCTGCGACGACTGCTGGAGTGGATGAACTGGTTGTCACCCAGGTAGATCCCGGCGTGACTGACGCGACCGCGACGACCGTTGGTGGCGAAGAACAGCAGGTCGCCCGGCTCGAGGTTGCTGCGCGATACCAGCGGCGCGTCCACGTTGATCATTTCGCGAGTGGACCGTGGCAGGTTCATGCCGGCTTCTTCGCGGAACAGGTAACCAATGAAACCGCTGCAATCGAAACCGGCTTCGGAGGTACCACCGAAACGGTAACGGGTACCGATCAGGGACATGCCGCGTTCGAGGATGCTGTCGGCCAGAACCGGAAGCTGGTAAGGCTTCTTGCCGTTGAAGTCGGCGAGTTCTTTTTCGGTGTCCAGCTCTTCCTGGTAGATAACGGAAGACTGGGCAGTGGCAGAATTCTTGACCTGTTGAGGCTGCTCTTGGTTAACAGGTGAATGAGCAGCGCAACCGAACAACAGGGTAACGAGTGCGAGAGGCACGAGGGGTGCGAAGCGCTTTAGCATGGGCACGACCGTGGCTGAAGTTGTAAAGAAGCCGAGACTATGCCCGCTATCGACCTCATTTGCAAATTCAATCGATCTTTTTGTGACTTCTCGGTTTCTCGTTTACATCTAAGCGCTTAAGCCCATTTCAACCGATACGCAGCCTGCGCGATGCACAGGAAAGCGGGTTTTCTGGCGCCTGGAATCTGCCGAAACCCGCTGAAAGCCGCGTGCCCAGCGGGTTTCACCAGCCCAGGGTTTCTTTCAGGAAAGGGATGGTCAGCTTGCGCTGGGCCTGTAAGGACGCCTGATCGAGCTGCTCGAGCAGATCGAACAGGGCACTCATGCTGCGGGTACCGCGAGTCAGAATGAAATGCCCGACTTCATCGGTCAGGTGCAGACCGCGACGCGACGCACGCAATTGCAGGGCACGCAGTTTGTCTTCGTCGGAGAGTGGGCGCATCTGGAAAATCAGCGCCAGGGTCAGGCGCGATTTCAGGTCGGCGAGTTTCACCGGCAGCTCGCGCGGCGAGGTCGACGCGGCAATCAGCAGACGCCGGCCGCTGTCGCGCAGACGGTTGAACAGATGAAACAGCGCCTCTTCCCAGTCAGCCTTGCCGGCGACCGCCTGCAGATCGTCGAGGCAGACCAGCTCATACTGTTCAAGGTTGTCGAGAATTTCGATGCCGCGATCCATCAACTCGGCCAGCGGCAGATACACCGCCGGCTCACCCATCTGCTCGAAACGCAGGCATGCGGCCTGCAACAGGTGCGTACGCCCTACCCCGTGCTTGCCCCACAGGTAGATCAGGCTTTCGGTCCAGCCGGCGTCGGCTTCGCATAGACGCTCGACATAGCCGAGTGCAGCGGCATTGGCGCCTGGGTAGTAGTTGATAAAGGTGGCGTCGTCACGCAGACGCACACCTAGGGGCAGCTGAATCGGTTTCATGCTGACTGAACAGTTCTCAAGGAACCGTTAGTGGCCTCTGTGTAAAGTGTGCGAAGTTTATACCCGTGAGACGGAGCGCACAATGCGACAGACTCCAAGCAAAATCAAAGGTTTGCGTTAACACACTGGTTTCATGACAGTTTCTCTGACGCCGCGCGTGCACAACGCGGGCCAACCCGGTGCCTGCCGGGTCGCCCGCTGCCGAGACTACAACTGCGGATCATCCACACCACTATAGATGTCGGAGTCCTTGTATACGTCGTGCACATGGCGCACCAGTACCATGATCACCGCCGCGACCGGCAGCGCCAGCAGCACCCCGGTGAAGCCGAACAACTCGCCGCCGGCGAGAATCGCGAAGATTACCGCCACCGGATGCAGGCCGATGCGGTCGCCCACCAGCAACGGCGTCAGCACCATGCCCTCCAGTGCCTGGCCGACCATGAACACCGCAACGATCCCGATCATCGGATACAGGTCGCCGCCGAACTGGAACAGCCCGGCAACCAGTGCCGAACCAATACCGATCACGAAGCCCATGTACGGCACGATGGCCGCCAGGCCGGCGATCAGGCCAATCAACAGCCCCAGTTCGAGGCCGACGATCATCAGCCCGGCGGCGTAGATCACCCCCAGCGCCAGCATCACCAGCAACTGCCCGCGGACGAAAGCGCCCAGCACTTCATGGCATTCGCCGGCCAGTGCCACCACGCGTTCTTCGCGATCGCGTGGCAGCAGACTGCGGATCTTCGCCATCATCACGTCCCAGTCGCGCAGCAGATAAAAGCTCACCACCGGAATCAGCACCAGATTCGCCAGCCAGCCGATCAGCGCCAGGCTCGATGCAGTGGCCTGGCTCAACACCACGCCGACGATGTCGGTGGTCTGGCCCATGTGCTCGCTGATCGCGGCCTTGACCTTGTCGAATTTCCAGAACCCGTCCGACAGCCCCAGCTTCGACTGCGCCCACGGCACTGCCGTGTGTTGCAGCCAGTCGAGCATCTGCGGTGCCAGCTCATACAAACGCAGCAACTGCTTGGCGAGCATCGGCACCAGCACCAGCAGCAGCGCCGTGACGATCAGGGTGAACAAGGCAAACACCGCAATCACGCCCCAGGTGCGCGACAGGCCGAGCCGCTCCAGGCGATCCACCAGCGGGTCGAACAGATAGGCGAGCAACAGCGCCACCAGGAACGGCGTGAGAATCGGGTGCAGCAACCAGACGAACGCGCAAAGCAGGACTACCCCACCGAGCCAGAACCAACGCCGTGTATCGGCCATGTAGCCTCCTGCTTTCTATATAAGGAAAAACGTTACCAGCGGAACCGCAACGACGGTGCAACCGGCGTCGGCGCTGGCGCTGCGACAGGCGCCGCCCCCGCCGTGGCCGGCTGCGGTGCCGGTACCGGCGTGGGCGCTTCGGCCGGCAGCTCCTGCAACTTCGCCAGCGACAATTGCGCGCGCAACTGATCGGCGCTGCCGTTGACCCGATAGACGATCCGGTCGCCGTCGACACTCTGCACGCGCACGCCAAACGGCTCGAGCATGCGCAGCAGCGCCGCGTAGTGCTCCAGATTCATGCCCTGCACTTCCAGGGTCTGCTGCCCCGACGCGCCGGGCTTGGCGACGAAGCGCGGCGCCAGACGCTCGGCCACCGCCAGCATCACGGCATCGGCCAGGGCGGCCTGATCGGCGCCCTGCACGCTGCCGGCCTCTTTCTGATCGCCGAGCCACAAGTGCCATTTGCCTTGCCACTGCCCACCCTCTTCACGGGCGTGCACCGCCAGCAACGCATCGGCGTTGTAGCGTTCGGAGGCGGCGCGCAACGGTGCCGGATCGCTGCCTTCGAGCGTCGGCGCAGTGGCCACCAGTTGCTCGCTCAGATCCGCCAGAGGCAGACGCAACGGCAGGCCGCGATGCTGGGCGGCACGGCGCAACGCCGCGGCACTGGCCTGGCCGTCACCGACCAGGCTCGAGCCTTCGGTGGAATCGTTCAGCCACCAGCCGAGGATCGACGGCCGATTGCCACCCCACAGCGCCAGCCCGGCGCGGCGCAAGGCCTGCTCGGTGGTGCCCGGATCGAAATCGACCTTGAGCACTTCCGGCGGCCCGGCGTCGAAGCCGTACTGGCTGATGATCTGCTGCGGATCCTTGCGAATCGCCGCCAGCCCGGGGTTCTGCGGGGCTTTCGGGTCGCCGGTCAGACGCAGCACCAGCGTGTCCAGTGCCGCCTGCGTGGCCCGGTCGCGCTCTTCCGGCGCCTGGCTCGTGACCGGCTGCCGCACTTGATAGAGGCCCTTGAGGTTTTCCGCGTGACTGGCCAGGCTGACCAGCGACAAACATCCCACAACCAACAATTTGCAAAAACGCATGGAGAATTCCCGTCGACAAGAGCGGCTGGAACAGGCCGCGTGAACCGGTTGAGCAAGCCTGTGACCACGGGGCGTTGCAAAACATTCACACGCGGGCGGTAAGTTTTTCCTTCGTCCTAACGATAGACGGTTAATCGCGACACCTTATACAGGCAGCCGCGCTGTCGGCCACCGGCGCAATTGGAAAATTTTTCCGGCGATATGCCCCTGCCCGTCGGCGTGAGGATGGCCGCTGCCCCTCAAGCCTGATAAAATCGCGCGCCTTCGCAGACCGGCAACAGCCGGGCACCCCGAACTTCGCGTGAGGCAATCGCCCCTGGCGAATTCGGCGTTCCCGCTGAACTCGGTCGTTACCCCTGAATCCCCTCCCCTAAAGGCCTGGATCATGAGCAAGCAACCCTCCCTGAGCTACAAGGACGCCGGTGTAGACATCGACGCCGGTGAAGCATTGGTCGAACGCATCAAGAGCGTCGCCAAGCGCACTGCGCGCCCGGAAGTCATGGGCGGCCTGGGCGGTTTCGGCGCCCTCTGCGAAATCCCGGCCGGCTACAAGCAGCCTGTGCTGGTTTCCGGCACTGACGGCGTCGGCACCAAGCTGCGCCTGGCACTGAACCTGAACAAACACGACAGCATCGGCATCGACCTGGTCGCCATGTGCGTCAACGACCTGGTGGTGTGCGGCGCCGAGCCGCTGTTCTTCCTCGACTACTACGCTACCGGCAAGCTCAATGTCGACACCGCCGCTCAGGTTGTCACCGGCATCGGCGCCGGCTGCGAACTGTCCGGCTGCTCGCTGGTCGGTGGCGAAACCGCTGAAATGCCTGGCATGTACGAAGGCGAAGACTACGACCTGGCCGGCTTCTGCGTCGGCGTCGTGGAAAAAGCGGAAATCATCGACGGCTCGAAAGTCGCCACCGGTGACGCCCTGATCGCCCTGCCGTCCTCCGGCCCGCACTCCAACGGCTACTCGCTGATCCGCAAGATCATCGAAGTGTCCGGCGCCGACATCGAAAACACCCAGCTCGACGGCAAGCCATTGACCGACCTGCTGATGGCCCCGACCCGCATCTACGTCAAGCCGCTGCTCAAGCTGATCAAGGACACCGGCGCGGTCAAGGCCATGGCCCACATCACCGGTGGCGGCCTGCTCGACAACATCCCGCGCGTACTGCCAAAAGGCGCGCAGGCGGTGGTTGACGTGGCCAGCTGGACTCGCCCGGCGGTCTTCGACTGGCTGCAAGAGAAAGGCAACGTCGACGAGACTGAAATGCACCGCGTGCTGAACTGCGGCGTGGGCATGGTGATCTGCGTGGCCCAGGAGCACGTCGAAGTCGCCCTGAATACCCTGCGTGACGCCGGCGAACAGCCTTGGGTCATCGGCCAGATCGCTGCCGCTGCCGAAGGCGCTGCTCAGGTCGAGCTGAAAAACCTCAAGGCTCACTGATGTCCCAGACCTGTGATGTCGTGGTGCTGTTGTCCGGCACCGGCAGTAACTTGCAGGCCCTGATCGACAGCACGCGGACCGGCGACAGCCCGGTCCGCATCGCTGCGGTGATTTCCAACCGCGCCGACGCCTACGGCCTGCAACGCGCCAGGGACGCGGGTATCGCTACCCGCTCGCTGGATCACAAGGCTTTCGAAGGTCGCGAGACCTTCGATGCCGCACTGATCGAACTGATCGACGCCTTCAACCCCGCACTCGTGGTACTCGCCGGCTTCATGCGCATCCTCAGCGCCGGCTTCGTGCGTCACTACCAGGGCCGCCTGCTCAACATCCATCCGTCGCTGCTGCCCAAGTACAAGGGGCTGCACACCCATCAGCGCGCGCTGGAGGCCGGCGACGCCGAACACGGCTGTTCCGTGCACTTCGTCACCGAGGAACTCGATGGCGGACCACTGGTCGTACAGGCAGTAATACCGGTAGAGTTGCACGATTCGCCGCAGAGTCTGGCGCAACGGGTTCACGCTCAGGAACACCTGATCTACCCGCTGGCCGTACGCTGGTTTGCCGAAGGACGGCTTACCCTCGGCGAGGAAGGTGCTTTACTGAATGGCCAGCCATTGCCGGCCAGCGGTCACTTGATTCGAAACTAGGAGATATTATGCGTCGCGCCCTGCTCTTCGCTTGCGCTCTGCTCGCCCTGCCCTTTGCACAGGCGGCAGACCTTCAACCGTTCTCCGCCAGCTACACCGCCGACTGGAAGCAGCTGCCCATGAGCGGCACCGCCGAACGCAGCCTGACCAAGGAAGCCAACGGCGTCTGGAAACTCAGCTTCAAGGCGTCGATGATGATCGCCAGCCTGACTGAAGAAAGCACCCTGACCCTGGACAAGGACACCCTGCTGCCACAGTCCTACCACTTCGAACGCGGTGGCCTGGGCAAGGCGAAAAAGGCTGACCTGGACTTCGACTGGGCCAACAAACTGGTGACCGGCACCGATCGCGGCGACGCGGTGAAGATTCCGCTCAATCGCGGCATGGTCGACAAGTCCACCTACCAGTTGGCGCTGCAGCATGACGTGGCCGCCGGCAAGAAAAGCATGAGCTATCAGGTAGTCGATGATGGCGAAGTCGATACCTACGATTTCCGTGTGCTGGGTGCCGAGAAAGTCGACACCAAGGCGGGCAAGATCGACGCCATCAAGGTCGAGCGTGTCCGCGACCCGACACAGAGCAAGCGCATTACCGTCCTCTGGTTCGCCAAGGACTGGGATTACCTGCTGGTTCGTCTGCAACAGGTTGAAACCGACGGCAAGGAGTACAACATCATGCTCCTCGACGGCACGGTCAACGGCAAGACGGTCAAAGGCAGCTGACCCGCCGCTACACCGAAAGCCCCGCACATGCGGGGCTTTTTTGTGCCTGGCGTTTTTCCCAATGCCTGCTGGGACAGGCTCAGACCGAGAACTTCGCCACCATATTGTTCAGTTCCACCGCCAGCCGCGACAGCTCCTGGCTCGCGGCACTGGTCTGATTGGCGCCGGCCGAAGTCTGCATCGCCAGGTCACGAATGTTCATCAGATTGCGGTCGACCTCCCGCGCCACGGCCGCCTGCTCTTCCGAGGCACTGGCGATCACCAGGTTGCGCTCGTTGATCAGGGTGAATGCCGAGGCGATTTCCTCCAGTGCCACGCCGGCGGCCTTGGCCAGCTCCAGGGTCGAGCGCGCACGGACGTTGCTTTGCTGCATCGAACTGACCGCCGAATCGGTGCCCTGCTGGATGCCACCGATCATCTGCTCGATTTCCTGGGTCGATTGCTGCGTACGGTGGGCCAGCGCCCGCACCTCGTCGGCCACCACCGCAAAGCCGCGCCCGGCATCGCCGGCGCGAGCCGCTTCGATTGCCGCATTCAGGGCCAGCAGGTTGGTCTGCTCGGCAATCGAACGGATCACATCCAGGACCTTGCTGATGCTGTAGACCTTTTGCGCCAGATCCTCGACCTGCACGGCGTTGGCGGTGACGTCGTCCGCCAGCGACTCGATGGACGACACGGTCTGGCGCACCTGCTCGCGACCATGCTGGGCAATGCGATCCGACTCGCGCGAGGCCTCGGACGTCGCCACCGCGTTACTCGCCACCTCCTCCACCGCCGCCGTCATCTGGTTCACTGCGGTCGCCGCCTGCTCGATCTCCAGACTCTGCTGGTGCAACCCGCGCGTCGCGTCTTCGGTGACGCAACTGAGCTCCTCGGACGCCGAAGCCAACTGGCTGGACGATTCGGAAATCCGCCGGATCGTGTCGCGCAGATTGTGCTGCATGCTTTTCAGTGCATCCAGCAGCCGCGCCGGCTCATCCTTGCCGGTGACACGGATGTCGCCAGTCAGGTCGCCAGCGGCCACGACTTCGGCGACCCCCAGCGATTGCGCGAGGGGCACGACGATGCTGCGGGTCAGCCACACAGCCAGGCCGATGGTGATCAGCGCCGTGATGCCGATCATCACCCCGACCCACACCCGCGAATTGATAAACACCAGCCGCGCAGCCTCCGTCGCCAGGTTGGCGTTGTGTTTGTTCAGCTCCACCAATTCACGCAGGGTCACGGCGATGTCGTCGGCCAACGGGCTCATCTGGGCGTTGAGAATGGCCGCTGCTTCCTCCACCCGGCCCTGGGCCGACAACGCCATCACCTGCGCCTGCAACTCCAGGTACTTGTGCTCGGCAACCTTGAAGCGATCGAACAGCGCGCGCTCCTCGGGCAACACGATCAGCACGTCATAACGCTGCTGCGCCTCACTGAGCACTCCGCGCAGGTCATTGAGCTTGGCCACATTCTGCTCCAGCGCCTGCGGATCGCGGTTGAGCAGCAGGCGCATGGTCAACGCACGCAGGCGCAGCATGTCCTGGCTCATCTCGCCGACAGCCATCACGCTGGGCAGCCAGTTGTTGTCGACTTCATCGGACTGCGCACGCATGTTGGACATTTGCAGCAGGGCGAACGCCCCCAGGGCGAACACCATCAACGCCAGCAGACCGAAGCCGAGTCCGGCGCGCGGGGCAATATTGAGACTACGGATACTCATTGCTCTGGTTCCTTCCAAAAGCGCTGCATCAACCCTGCAGCTGGTTGCTTTAGAAGGTATCGGCCCGGGGAAAAATTGCGTAAGACCAAAACGTGATATCAAAAGGCCTTAATACTTCGAATGCCTGGCATGAACGATTCAGCGCTGGTCGCCGGACTTGAGCGCTGATCGCGGCAGGATCGCCAGGAAGTTATCCCGCGCGACTTTGTTGGCGACCTCCTCCGGCAACGCATCGAGAAACGGCTGAAAGCTGTGCATTTCCTGACCGAGCTTGTTGAAACGCCCGACCACATCCGAGCCAAGCATAAAGCGCTGCGGGTAAAGCTCCACCAGCGCCAGCCATTCCCGGCGTGGCGTGCCCTGTTCGTCCAGCAGATACGGCGTGAGCATGCTCCACGACAGATCGATAAACAGATTCGGGTACGCCTCGAGCAGGCGCGTGAGGGTCGGCAGGAGGAAATCCAGCTGCGTCTGATGCCGATGGATCTCGGCACTTGTACCCGCGTGCGCCCAGATGAATCGCGTATGCGGATGATTGCGCAACGGCTCCTCGATTTCCTTCAGGTACAGAGGATTTTTCTCACGCTTGGAAGTGATGTTGGAATGCAGCATCACCGGCAAGTCATTTTCCGCCGCCAGGTGATAGATACGGGTCATGGCTTCGTTATTGGCTCGCGGCGTGTCGCCGGAGGTGAGTGCGGTGAGATCGTCATGACGGGTGAAGACCTCGCCGATGCCCTGCCACAGCCCCGGATACAGGTCGAGCATGCGCTGGATGTGCGCGGCGGAGTTCTTGTCATTGGGATTGAAGCCCGAGAGAAAGGGATGGAAATGCGCGCGCTGCTCGGGCGTCAGTTTCTGCACCGCGTCGGCGACGATAACGTCCGTGGCGCTGTACCAGTAGGCGTCGGCGTCATCGCCGGCGTAGTAGCGCGGGCGCTTCGGCTCGTCTTCGTGCCATTTCTTGGCCACGGGAATCCCGGAAATCATCACGTGCTCGATGGCATTGTCCCTCATGGCCGTCAGCAGTTTCGGCATGCCAGCGGTTTCCTGAAAAAAATCCACGTAGTGCAAGTGCGCGTCGCTGTAGGTGTATTCCCGGGCATGGGCTGCGCCGGCAACGAACAACAGACTGGCAAGGCTTAAACGAAACAGGGACACAAGTAATCTCCGGCAAGTGCGCCTAGCCTAGACCCCGACCCGACAACAAGGGTTCACCCTGCAGGAAAGTGGAACGCGCTTCTGTGGGAATGCTCTATAACTGCAAGGTCTTGTTTGATCGACTGACTTTTTCCTACTGCTTGCGAGGTTCCCATGACCGTTACCGTCAATACCGTCTCCGCCGAAGGTTTGCGTCACTCCGTACAGATCGATGACCACGAATTGTTTGCCGACGCACCGAAAACAGTCGGCGGCGAAGGCTCGGCGCCCGAACCGCACGATTATTTCGACGCCGCCCTCGGCGCGTGCAAGGCACTGACCCTGAAGATGTACGCGAAGAAAAAGGACATCCCGCTGACCGGCGTCGGTGTGGAAGTCAAACGCGACAACAGCGAAGAGCAGAAAGGCAAGTACGCCCTGCACGTCACCCTCACGCTCAAGGGTGTGTTGACCGACGCCCAGCGTGAAGAGCTGCTGCGGGTGGCCGATCGCTGCCCGATCCACAAGCTGATGACCACCAGCGAAGTGACCATCGAAACCCACGCTCCACAAGGCTTCGACAGCCAGTAATCACCCTCTTGCCAGCGGCGGGTTATGCTTCTGGCATCACCCGCCCAGCCTGGAATGCACCATGGACACGCACCCCCTGATCATCCGCCCGCGCGCCGAAGACGTCGAAGGCCAGCCGATCCTGCGCCCGCTGCCGTCGGCCAAATGCCGCAGCGTCGGGCCGTTCGTGTTTTTCGACCACATGCTCGAAACGGTTTATCCGCCGGGCAAAGGCATGAATATCCGCCAGCACCCGCACATCGGCCTGTCGACCCTCACCTATCTGTTTCAAGGCCAGATCCAGCACAAGGACAGCCTGGGCTCGGATCAGGTGGTCAACGCCGGCGACGTCAGCTGGATGACCGCGGGCAGCGCCATCGCCCACGTCGAGCGCACGCCTGCGGCACTTTGGGATCAAGGGTTCACAATGCATGGCTTGCAGATCTGGCTCGCCTCGCCCCAGGCTCATGAGCAGGGCCCGGGCCACTACAGTCATCATCCAGCGGCGACGTTGCCGGTCAGCGAGAACCTCGGCGTGCAGATCCGGATGATTGCCGGGTCAGGCTTTTGCCTGGAATCGCCGGTGCCGGTGCTTTCTCCTACGTTGTACGCCGAAGTGAAGATGCAAACGGCGACCACCCTGCTGATCCCCACCGAGCATGAAGAACGCGCGGTGTATGTGTTGAGTGGTGATGCGCAGTTGAATGGCGAAGCGATCGAGCCGCATGCGCTGGTGGTGTTGCCGGTTGGGGAAGAGATGAGTCTGTTTGCCGACAGCGATGTCCATGCCGTGGTATTCGGCGGCGCGCCACTGGACGGCCCGCGGCGGATCAACTGGAATTTCGTCGCCAGTGATCCGGCAGCCATCGATGAGGCGCGACGCAAGTGGGCATCCGGCGATTGGCCGACGGTGCCGGGGGAAGTCGAGCGGATCGAATTGCCTTAGCGCTGTGTCGCCTGTCAGTCAGTCATCGCTGGCAAGCCAGCTCCCACAGTATTCGCGTCGTCTGCAGCATTTGAGTCCGACGAAAAAACTTGTGGGAGCTGGCTTGCCAGCGATGAGGCCAGATCAGGCACCGACCGAGTCAGTGCCTGACTGCACAATCAGCCCTTGAACACTTCGTCGAGCAAGTCATGCATCGACTTGAACGCCCGCGCAGCGGTCTTCGCGTCGTACATCATTTTGCCCGGCACATTGGCGTGCGGATCGGTGAACGAATGCACTGCGCCGCCGTAGCTCAGCAACTGCCAGTCGACATTGGCCGCATTCATTTCAGCTTCGAAGGCCGGCAACTGCTCCTTCGGCACCAACGGGTCGGATGCGCCGTGCAGCACCAGCACCGAACCCTTGATGTTCTGCGCGTCCGCCGGGTTCGGCGAGTCCAGCGTGCCGTGGAACGACACCGCCGCTTTCACCGGCGCACCGGTACGCGCCAGATCCAGGGCACAGCAACCGCCGAAGCAGAAACCGAACACCGCCAGTTTCGTCGTATCGACAGCGGCCTCGCCCTGCTGCTGCAATTGCTCGAACGCCGCCTGCAGGCGCTCGCGCAGCAGGGCCCGGTCGTTCTTCAGCGGCATCATTGCCGCGCCAGCCTGATCCGCATTCTGCGGACGCACTGCCTGGCCGTACACGTCGGCAATCAACACCACGTAGCCCTTGGCCGCCACCGACTTGGCGATCTCTTCCGCCCCGGCGCTGACGCCCATCCAGTTCGGCGCCATCAACAGGCCGGGGCGCGCGCCCTTGTGCTCGGCGTCAAAGGCCAGGCGACCTTCATAAGGCTGGCCGTCGATCTGATAGACCACGGAACGTACAGTGACTTGGCTCATTTCTGACTCCTGAAGGGTAAACACCAGAATGAAAAAACCCGCCGAAGCGGGTTTTTATGCAACGTGATCAGGCTGACAGCTCAACCAGCAGCTTGTTCAGACGGGTCACATAGGCGGCCGGGTCTTTCAAGCTTTCGCCAGCCGCCAGCGCGGCTTGATCGAAGAGGATGTGCGACAGGTCGCCAAAACGCTCCTCGCTCTGCTCGCCGTCGAGTTTCTCGATCAGCGGGTGG
This sequence comes from Pseudomonas sp. efr-133-TYG-5, assembly GCF_030209175.1. GTDB lineage: Bacteria > Pseudomonadota > Gammaproteobacteria > Pseudomonadales > Pseudomonadaceae > Aquipseudomonas. Next base: position 1,630,509 of record NZ_JARVSM010000001.1, read on the forward strand.
CTCGGGTTGAATTCGAAGATCGGCTTGGAATCCGGCACTTTCTGCCCGCTGGCTTCGAGGATCTGGCGCATTTGCAGGCCCAGGTCCTGTTCGCCGATGGCCAGGATGGCTGGCGAGTCGGTCAGACGATGGGACACGCGAACCTCGGCAACGGAATCGCCCAGCGCAGTTTTCAAACGCTCGACCAGCCCCTCTTTGGACTTGGCGACTTCTTCTGCCGCCTTCTTGTCCTCTTCCGAGTCCAGCTTGCCCAGGTCGAGGTCACCGCGTGCCACGTCGACGAAGCTCTTGCCGTCGAATTCGCTGAGGTAGCTCATCAGCCACTCGTCGATGCGGTCGGTCAGCAGCAGCACTTCGATGCCTTTCTTGCGGAAGACTTCCAGGTGAGGGCTGTTCTTGACCTGCGCGTAGGTTTCGCCGGTGAGGTAGTAGATCTTGTCCTGACCTTCCTTGGCGCGTGCCAGGTAGTCGGCCAGACCGACGATTTGCTCGCCGTCGGTGCCATGGGTCGATGCGAAACGCAGCAGACCGGCAATCTTTTCCTTGTTGGCGAAATCTTCTGCCGGGCCTTCTTTCATGACCTGACCGAAGTTCTTCCAGAAGCCCTTGTATTGCTCAGGCTCGTTTTTCGCCAGTTTTTCCAGCATGTCCAGCACGCGCTTGGTCAACGCGGTTTTCATCGAATCGATGATCGGGTCTTTCTGCAGGATTTCCCGCGACACGTTCAGCGACAGGTCGTTGGAATCGACCACGCCCTTGATGAAGCGCAGGTACAGCGGCAGGAACGATTCGGCCTGATCCATCACGAACACGCGCTGCACGTACAGCTTCAGGCCTCTCGGCGCTTCGCGCTGGTACAGGTCGAACGGGGCGCGGCCCGGCACGTACAGCAGCGAGTTGTACTCAAGCTTGCCTTCGACCTTGTTGTGGCTCCAGGCCAGCGGGTTTTCGAAGTCGTGGGCGATGTGCTTGTAGAACTCCTGGTATTCCTCGTCCTTCACTTCAGTGCGCGGACGGGTCCACAGGGCACTGGCGCGGTTGACGGTTTCCCACTCGGCCGCCGGCGCTTCTTCGCCTTCGGCAGGTGCGACGTCTTTCGGCAGCTCGATCGGCAGCGCGATGTGGTCGGAGTATTTCTTGATGATGTTGCGCAGGCGCCAGCCATCGGCGAACTCGTCTTCACCGGCCTTCAGGTGCAGGACGATGCGGGTGCCGCGCTCTGGCTTGTCGATCGTGGCGACTTCGAACTCGCCCTCGCCTTTCGACGACCAGTGCACGCCTTCGCTGGCCGGGGTGCCGGCACGGCGGCTGTACACGTCAACCTTGTCGGCAACGATGAACGCGGAGTAGAAACCGACGCCGAACTGACCGATCAGGTGCGAATCCTTCTTCTGGTCGCCCGACAGGTTTTTCATGAAATCGGCGGTGCCGGATTTGGCGATGGTCCCCAGGTGGGTGATCACATCGTCGCGGTTCATGCCGATGCCGTTGTCTTCGAGGGTGACGGTCTTGGCGTCCTTGTCGAAGCTCACACGGATTTTCAGGTCAGCGCCACCTTCGAGCAACTCAGGCTTGGCCAGGGCTTCGAAGCGCAATTTGTCGACGGCGTCAGAGGCGTTCGAGATCAATTCGCGAAGGAAGATTTCCTTGTTGGAATACAGCGAATGGATCATGAGGTGCAGCAGTTGCTTCACCTCGGTCTGGAAGCCCAGGGTTTCCTTTTGAGTTTCCACACTCATGGTCATCAAACTCCAATCAGATGGCATTGGCCGCGACCCAGATGGTCGGCGGCGGGTTGTTCACTGAGTTGGGGGCGCTGTTGAGGATTTCAAGGGCTCGTCGATTTTGAAATGGGCCCGGGCCGTGGCGATCGGCTCGCTTTCGGTCGATTGCCATGCAGAGACCGCGACGTTGGCCACGCGGCGCCCCTGACGGCAGACCTGACACTTGGCCCAGGTGTCGCGAAACTGCCCGGCGCGCAGGTAATCGAGGGAAAAGTCGATGATTTTCGGCACCCCCGGCGCTCCGGTGAAGATCAGCAGGTGCAGCGCCGCCGACAACTCCATAAACCCGGCGATCACCCCGCCGTGGATCGCCGGCAATAAAGGGTTACCAATGTTGTCTTTGTTCGCCGGCAGCTTGAACAGCAGCTCATCGCCAACCCGGGAACATTCGACGCCGATCAGCCCGGCATAGGGGATCAATTGCAGCAGGGGCGCGTAATCACCCTTGGCATGCGCGTCCTGCAATTGCTGCTTGAAGTCGCTGCTCATTGTCCGCCCCCTTTGATCGCGCCGGCAAAACCCTTGGTGCCCTTGAGGCCCCTGCCCATGCGCATGAAGGTGCCGACGACGTGGGCGATCGGCTGCTGGGGATCATCCTGATAGGCAAAGCCGCGAGCGAAAATCACATCAGTGGTGACGCGATAGCATTGTGCGAAGCCATAGACGTCCTTGTGCGGCTCGGCGGCGTGCATGTAGTCGATGCGCAGGTCGAGGGTCGGGCACACCTCGAATTCCGGCAGCACGCAGAGGGTCGACATGCCGCACGCGGTGTCCATCAGCGAAGTAAGGGCGCCGCCGTGAATGACACCCGTCTGCGGGTTGCCGACGATTTGCGGGCTGTACGGCAGCTTCACCGTCAGCCCCTCGCTACTGGCGCTGTGGACGGTCAAACCGAGCACCTGACAATGGCGCAAGGCCGAAAGAAATCGCGTTGCGCGCTCAAAAACGGGGTTTTCAGCCATTTGATAATTACTCTCGTTAAAGCCTTTTGCCAGTAGTGAGAAATACGGCAAAAGTTCCACTGAAAAACAAACTTATATATCTGAACAAAATGAGGAACTTAACCTTTGGCCTCACGCTCTTAAGGCCAGTAGTTATTTTCCATAAGGAGAAACACCCCATGCGTAAGACTTTAGCTATTGCCTTGATGTTGACCGCTTCCCTCGGTCTCGCTGCCTGCGATAAAAAATCCGAGGACAAAGCTCAAGATGCCAACCAACATGCTGAGCAAGCTCAGCAAGACATGAACAAAGCTCAGGATAAAGTGAACGACGCAGCAAAAGAAAACGCCGAAGCTGCCAAAGCTCAGGCTGAATCGAATCAAGCTGCTCAGGAAGAAGCTGCCAAGAAGCAATAATTGCGACTTGCTGCAGAAAAAAGAAAACCCGCCAAGTGCGGGTTTTCTTTTGCCTGTGATTTTTCACCCGGGCCGCTTAGAGCAACACGGTTCTAAAAGTCGGACTAATCATCAACAGCAAAGAGCATATCAGGCCGACCAGCCACATCAGGCTGCGCAGCGATGGTTTATCAGCCAGGTAAAACCACAGGTAGAGAATCCGCGCGATCACAAAGATGATCGCCAGGGCATCGATCAACCAGCCTTGGGTTTGTGTGGTGTGCGCCATCAGCACGCCGACGGCAAACAGAATGAACGCTTCGATGCTGTTTTGATGCGCCGCCAGTGCCCGCGCACCATAGCCAGTGAGTTGCGCCTGTTGTTGGCGCGGCAGGTGATTGTTGTAACCACCCTGCTCTTTCATGGCCTTGCCCACCGGAATCCGCGCAATGTAAATCAACAATGCACTGATAAACACACACCAGAACGGAATACTCATCAAGCCGCCTCTTTGTTGACTTCGGGCAATGGTGCCTCTGTAGGGGTATAGACCATCACGTCGAGAACGTCGGAATGAAACTCGCGGCGATACAGCACCAGCACGACGCCGGCACTCATCAACATGAACAACCACGGGCTGACGAACCAGGCCAGCATGCTCATGCCGAAGTAATAGGAACGCAGGCCGAAGTTGAACTGGTTGGCCGCCATCGAAATAACCCGCGCCGCCCGCGAAGCAAAGGCTTTGCGCTCTTGCTCCGAGACATGTCGCTCGCCAATCATCGGCGCCGAGCCGATCAGGATCGCGGCGAAGTTGTATTGGCGCATGCACCAACTGAAGGTGAAGAACGCATAGACGAATACCAGCGCCAGGCACAGCAACTTGATCTCCGACATGCCCTGGGAAGCCTGTTGCACCATCGGGATGTCCGCCAGTAACGACACCGCCCGCTCGGATGCACCGAGCACGGTGAGAATACCGGCCAGGATGATCAGGGTGCTGGAAGCGAAGAACGAGGCGTTGCGCTCGAGGTTGCCGATCACGCTGGCATCGGCGATGCGGTTGTCACGCAGCAGCATGCGGCGCATCCAGTCTTCGCGATACAGATGCAGCACGCTGGCCAGGCACGCGGTGTCACGGCCCTTCCAGGTGGCATAGCGGGTATAACCGCCCCAGCAGATGACAAACCAGAGTGCGGCGAGCAGATGGATCAGGTTGGCTTGGATGAACGACATGCAATTCCTTGTGATGAAAAGCGGTCAATCGGACACCTGAGGGAAATCAGGCAACCTTTCGACGTTGGCTCAGGGAAAAAGACACTGCCAGACGACCATAAAAAATGCCCCGTATCGATTGATACGGGGCATTTCCGTTTAACCGCGCAGGACCCGCTTGTGGCAGGTCCGGCAGCCTTACGCCATGGCTTCGCTGCGCTTGCCCAGCAGGCGGTCGCAAATCACTGCAACCACCAGGGTCATCACGCACGGCACCAGCCACGCCAGGCCTTGCTCGCTCAGCGGCAGATGCGCCAGCTGCGATGGCATCCAGTCGGCCAGACCGGCGCCTTTCAACGCGTCGACAGTGCCGAACAGGAACGACACCAGCATCACCGGGCCGAGGATTCGGCCGTGCTCATGCCAGAAGTCCTTGCAGAAGCTCAGGGCTACCAGAACGATGCAGGGCGGGTAGATGGCGGTCAGCACCGGGATCGAGAACGCGATCAGCTTGGTCAGGCCCAGGTTGGACACCAACAGCGAGAACGCAGCGAGGATGATCACCAGGGTCTTGTAGGACAGTGGCAGCACCCGGCTGAAGTACTCGGCGCAGGCGCAGGTCAGGCCTACCGCCGTCACCAGACATGCCAGGGAAATCAGCACCGCGAGGAAACCGCTGCCCAGCGAACCGAAGGTGTGTTGCACGTAGGCGTGCAGCACGGCCGCGCCATTGGTTGCACCGGCCGCCACTTCATGACTGCCCGAACCGAGGCGGAACAGGCTGATGTACACCAGTGCCAGGCCAACGCCGGCGATCAGCCCGGCGATGATCGCGTAACGGGTGATCAGCGCTGGCGACTCGACGCCACGGGAACGGATCGCGTTGACAATGACGATGCCGAACACCAGGGCGCCGAGGGTATCCATGGTCAGGTAGCCATTGATGAAGCCCTGGGAGAACGGTGCCGCAACGTATTCCGGGGTAGCCACGCCGATATCACCGGCCGGCAGCGCGAACGCGGCGATGCCGAGTACGGCCAGGGCGATGATTTTCAGCGGTGCGAGGAAACGCCCCACGGTGTCCAGCAGACGCCCGGGATACAGCGAGATGAAGAACACCAGCAGGAAGTACACCGAGCTGTAGAGGAACAGCGCCAGCGGGCTCTCGCCGGTCAGCGGCGCCAGACCCACTTCGAACGATACGGTCGCGGTGCGCGGCGTGGCGAACAGCGGGCCGACCGCCAGATAGCACGCGGCAGCGAGCACGCCACCGGCGATTTTGCCGATCGGGCTGCTCAGCGCATCCATCGCCCCACCGACCTTGGCCAGCGCGACGACAGTGATCACCGGCAGACCGACCGCGGTGATCAGGAAGCCCAGCGCCGCCATCCAGACGTTGGGTCCGGACTGCAAGCCGACGATAGGCGGGAAGATGATGTTGCCGGCCCCGACGAACAGGGCGAATGTCATAAAGCCAAGTGCCAGGATGTCCTGACCTTTCAAAACTTTCATTAAGGAAATACCACACTACTGAATCGGAATTTAGAGGGGGATTTCCCTGTGGGGTGAGGGAAATGCTGTCAATCCGTATGGGACTGACCCGTTTAGCGCGTTGCATACCTTGTGGGCGGCAGACGCAAAAATGGCTGCTAGCCTAACGAATTTGCCTGACAAACGCACTGTTTGAGGGCGAACTATCCGATACGCGACGTGTCCGTGTCGCGTTTACGCATCTATTTTTCCTTTCAAAGCCAGCAGAACGACAAAGGCCACCCGAAGGTGGCCTTTGTTGGCTGGAGCTGAAAAGTCAGCCGAAGCTTACTTCTTCACTTCCCAACCGGTCAGCTCGGCCAGGGCCTTGCCGATGTCTGCCAGCGAACGCACGGTTTTCACGCCTGCGTCCTGCAGTGCAGCGAATTTCTCGTCTGCAGTGCCTTTGCCGCCAGAGATGATTGCGCCAGCATGGCCCATGCGCTTGCCCGGAGGAGCAGTCACACCTGCGATGTAGGAAACAACCGGCTTGGTCACGTGAGCCTTGATGTAGGCCGCCGCTTCTTCTTCAGCCGAACCGCCGATCTCACCGATCATGACGATCGCTTCGGTCTTCGGGTCTTCCTGGAACAGCTTCAGGATGTCGATGAAGTTCGAACCCGGGATCGGGTCACCGCCGATGCCGACGCAGGTCGACTGACCGAAACCGGCGTCAGTGGTCTGCTTCACAGCTTCGTAGGTCAGGGTGCCGGAACGGGAAACGATACCGACCTTGCCTGGCAAGTGAATGTGACCTGGCATGATGCCGATCTTGCATTCGCCCGGAGTGATCACGCCTGGGCAGTTAGGGCCGATCAGGGTAACACCCAGCTCGTCGCACTTAACTTTCGCGTCCAGCATGTCCAGGGTAGGAATGCCTTCGGTGATGCAGACGATCAGCTTGATGCCGCCGAAAGCCGCTTCCAGGATCGAGTCCTTGCAGAAAGGAGCCGGAACGTAGATCACGCTGGCGGTGGCGCCAGTGGCTTCTACTGCTTCTTTCACGGTGTTGAACACAGGCAGGTTCAGGTGAGTGGTGCCACCTTTGCCTGGAGTCACGCCGCCAACCATTTTGGTGCCGTAGGCAATGGCTTGTTCGGAGTGGAAAGTACCCTGCGCGCCGGTGAAGCCCTGGCAGATGACTTTGGTGTCTTTATTGATCAGGACGCTCATTACTTGCCCTCCGCAGCTTTAACGACTTGTTGAGCAGCGTCGGTCAGGCTGGTAGCAGCGATGATGTTCAAACCGCTTTCTGCCAGTACTTTAGCGCCCAGTTCAGCGTTGTTGCCTTCGAGACGAACAACAACCGGGATTTTCACGCCGACTTCTTTCACGGCGCCGATGATGCCTTCGGCAATCATGTCGCAGCGAACGATGCCGCCGAAGATGTTGACCAGTACTGCGGCGACATTGCTGTCGGACAGAATGATCTTGAAGGCTTCGGTCACGCGCTCTTTGGTAGCACCACCACCTACGTCGAGGAAGTTGGCTGGCTTGCCGCCGTGCAGGTTGACGATGTCCATGGTACCCATGGCCAGGCCGGCACCGTTGACCATGCAGCCGATGTTGCCTTCCAGCGCTACGTAGTTCAGTTCGAACTTGGCAGCGTGCGCTTCGCGCGGATCGTCCTGCGACGGATCGTGGAAAGTCTTCAGCTTAGGCTGACGGTACATGGCGTTGGCGTCGATGTTGATCTTGGCGTCCAGGCAGTGCAGATCGCCGTCAGCCTTGATCACCAGCGGGTTCACTTCCAGCAGAGCCAGGTCGTGATCCTTGAACAGCTTGGCCAGACCGGTGAAGATCTTGGCGAACTGAGCAACCTGCTTGCCTTCCAGACCCAGCTGGAATGCCAGCTCGCGACCCTGGAATGGCTGAGCGCCAACCAGTGGATCGATAGTGGCTTTCAGAATTTTTTCTGGCGTGTCGTGAGCGATTTTCTCGATGTCCACGCCGCCTTCGGTGGAAGCCATGAACACGATGCGACGGCTCGAACGGTCAACGACAGCGCCCAGGTACAGCTCTTTAGCGATATCAGTGCACGATTCAACCAGGATTTTGGTGACTGGCTGGCCGTTGGCGTCAGTCTGGTAAGTCACCAGACGCTTGCCCAGCCACTGCTGTGCGAAGGCTTTGGCGTCTTCTCTGCTGCGAACCAGCTTGACGCCGCCCGCTTTACCGCGACCACCGGCGTGAACCTGGGCTTTGACAACCCACTCGCTGCCGCCGATTTTGTCGCAAGCTTCTGCTGCTGCTTCCGGGGTGTCTACTGCGTAACCAGTGGAAACTGGCAGGCCGTATTCAGCGAACAGCTGCTTACCCTGATACTCGTGAAGATTCATGCTTTTTACCGTCTTCGTTAGGTACTGCGCATTCGGCGCTGCGCTCGTTTGAGTGCCGCGCCACCTGTGACTGCTGCTTGCGTAGCCTTTCCGGATACCCGGTGCAGCTACGCAAGACTGCGTCCAGCGGACATTCCGCGGTGAGACTTGCTCGCAAGGCTCACGACGGGCCGTTACCGCCGTGGTTTCTTATTGTCTGTTAACGCTTCTTGCGGTTGGCAATGTGGATGGCGCCGCCATTCACTGCCAAAGCAGCTTCGTGCAAGGCTTCAGACAGGGTCGGATGGGAGAAAACCATCATGCCCAGGTCTTCAGCGCTGGTGCCGAATTCCATACCGATCGCGCCCTGCTGAACCAGTTCTGCAGCGCTCGGGCCAATCACGTGCACGCCCAATACGCGGTCAGTCTTGGCATCGGCGATGACCTTGACGAAACCACCGGTATCGTTGGCGGCCATGGCACGCCCGGAGGCGGCGAACGGGAAGGTGCCGACGTTAACTTCAACGCCTTCAGCTTTCAAGGCCTGCTCGGTTTTGCCAACCCACGCGATTTCCGGGTGAGTATAAATAACCGAAGGGATCAGGTCATAGTTCATCTGGGCTTTGTGGCCCTTGATGCGCTCGACCACCATGATGCCCTCTTCCGAGGCTTTGTGAGCCAGCATCATGCCGCGCACCACGTCACCGATGGCGTAGACGCCCGGTACGGTGGTGGCGCAATGATCGTCAACGTGCACGAAACCGCGCTCGTCGAGGGTCACGCCGCTGTCGGCCGCCAGCAGATCAGTGGTCACCGGACGGCGACCAACGGCTACGATCAGCTTGTCGAAAGTAATGGTCTGTTCGCCGTTGGCGTCGGTGTAGTTCACCACGACTTCGTCGCCGTTCACTTTCGAACCGGTGACGCGAGCGCCCAGCTTGATGTCCAGACCCTGTTTGGTCAGGGTTTTCAGTGCTTCCTTGGATACCGCGGAGTCGGCGGCCATCAGGAAGGTGTCCAGGGCTTCCAGGACAGTCACTTCTGCACCCAGACGCGACCAAACCGAACCCAGTTCCAGACCGATCACGCCAGCGCCGATCACGCCCAGACGTTTAGGTACGGCCTGGAATTCCAGGGCGCCAGTCGAATCGACGATGACGTTCTGGTCGACCGGAGCCGGTGGAATGTCGATCGGACGCGAACCTGGCGCCAGGATGACGTTTTCCGCTTCGATGACTTCAACCGAACCATCCGGCTTGGTCACTTCGACTTTCTTGCCGGCCAGCAGCTTGCCGTGGCCCTGGATCGAAGTCACGCCGTTGGCCTTGAACAGGGTGGCAACACCGCCGGTCAGGTTCTTGACGATGCCGGCCTTGCGGCCAACCATCGCGGCGACGTCCATTTTCACTTCGCCGGTCGAAATACCGTGAACGTTGAAGCTCTCTTTGGCTTCCTTGTACTTCCAGGAGCTGTCGAGCAGCGCCTTGGACGGAATGCAGCCGACGTTCAGGCAAGTACCGCCGAGGGCTTGCTTGCCTTCAGCGTCTGTGTACTTCTCGATGCAGGCAGTGGTGAGACCCAGCTGCGCGGCCTTGATGGCAGCTACATAGCCGCCAGGGCCGGCACCGATCACTACTACGTCAAATTTCTGCGACATTCAAAAAATCCTCTTTAGCAACAAAGCTACAAGCCGCAGGCTAAAAGCTCCCAGCCACCGCGCTCGCGTTGAGCGGGTGGCCTGGAGCTCGAAGCTTGCAGCTGTTTTTTAGATATCCAGCAACAGACGAGCCGGATCTTCCAGCAGGTTCTTGATGGTCACCAGGAAAGTCACAGCTTCTTTGCCATCGATCAGACGGTGATCGTAGGACAGTGCCAGGTACATCATCGGACGGATCACGACCTGACCGTTGATGGCCATCGGACGCTGGATGATGTTGTGCATGCCCAGGATCGCTGCCTGCGGCGGGTTGACGATCGGGGTCGACATCATCGAACCGAAGGTACCACCGTTGGTGATGGTGAAAGTACCACCGGTCATTTCGTCCATCGACAGTTTGCCGTCACGGGCTTTCTTGCCGAAGGTGGCGATGCCGCCTTCGATTTCAGCCAGGCTCATGTGCTCGGCGTTACGCAGCACCGGAACGACCAGACCGCGGTCGCTGGAAACTGCCACGCCGATGTCGGCATAACCGTGGTAAACGATGTCGTTGCCGTCGATCGACGCGTTGACCGCCGGGAAGCGTTTCAGCGCTTCGGTGGCTGCCTTGACGAAGAACGACATGAAGCCCAGGCGTACGCCGTTGTGGGACTTCTCGAACAGGTCCTTGTACTTCGAACGCAGGGCCATGACTTCGGTCATGTCGACTTCGTTGAAAGTGGTCAGCATGGCCATGTTCGACTGAGCTTCTACCAGACGCTTGGCGACGGTCGCGCGAACGCGGGTCATCGGTACGCGCTTCTCGATGCGGTCGCCAGCGGCGAACACAGGAGCGGCAGCGGCCGGAGCAGCAGCCTTGGCCGGTGCGGCAGCCGGAGCGGCTTTCTTGGCTTCAACTGCAGCTACCACGTCTTCCTTGGTAATACGGCCGTCTTTACCGGTGCCTTTGACGGACGCCAGGTTGATGCCGTTTTCTTCAGCCAGCTTGCGCGCGGCCGGAGCAGCGATAGCGTCTTCGTCAGCGCCGGCAGCCGGGGCTGCGGCAGGTGCAGCGGCCGGAGCAGCAGCGGCAGCCGGAGCAGCGGCAGCAGCACCGCCTTCAACGATGGAGCCCAGGACTTCGTCGGACAGCACGGTTTCGCCTTCGCCCTTGACGATTGCGCCCAGCACGCCGTCGGCCGTTGCCAGCACTTCCAGTACGACTTTGTCGGTTTCGATGTCGACGATCAGTTCGTCACGCTTGACGGCGTCGCCCGGTTGTTTGTGCCAGGTGGCAACGGTGCCATCGGCAACCGATTCCGGGAAAGTGGGGGCTTTGATCTCGATAGCCATTGTCTGTGGTTCCTTAAATTCGGTTTCAGGTGCGCGAAGGCGTTAAACGGTAAACGCGTCTTGCAGCAGTTTTTCCTGCTGCTCGGCGTGCATCGATGCATAACCGCATGCAGGGGCAGCAGAAGCCTCACGGCCCGCGTACTCGAGTACGAGAGACTTGTTGAGGTGGCTGATGCTGCGACGCAGATGGTGTTGGCTGCAGTACCACGCGCCCTGGTTCATCGGCTCTTCCTGGCACCAGACGGCATGCTTGGCGTTGGTGTACGGAGCCAGGACTTCCTTCAGGTCGTCCTCAGGGAATGGGTACAGCTGCTCGATACGCACGATGGCGATATCGTCACGGCCTTCGGCACGGCGTTTTTCCAGCAGATCGTAGTAGACCTTGCCGCTGCACAGAACGATGCGCTCGACCTTTTTCGGGTCCAGGGCATCGATTTCCGGGATAACGGTCTGGAACGAACCTTCGGCCAGATCTTCCAGGGTCGAGACGGCCAGCTTGTGGCGCAGCAGCGACTTCGGCGTCAGCACGACCAGCGGCTTGCGCAGCGGACGAATCACCTGACGACGCAGCAAGTGGTAGATCTGCGCCGGCGTGGTCGGCATGCACACCTGAATGTTGTGCTCGGCGCACAGCTGCAGGTAACGCTCAAGACGTGCCGAGGAGTGCTCGGGGCCCTGACCTTCATAACCGTGCGGCAGCAGCATGGTCAGACCGCACAGGCGGCCCCACTTGTGCTCGCCACTGGTGATGAACTGGTCGATCACCACTTGCGCACCGTTGGCGAAGTCGCCGAACTGGGCTTCCCAGATCACCAGCGCGTTCGGCGTGGTGGTCGAGTAACCGTATTCGAACGCCAGTACGGCTTCTTCCGAAAGGAACGAGTCGTACAGGTCGAAACGCGGCTGACCGTCATACAGATGCTGCAGCGGTACATAGGTGCTGGCATCTTTCTGGTTGTGCAGGACGGCGTGACGGTGCGAGAACGTACCGCGGCCAATGTCCTGACCGGTCATGCGGATCGGGTGACCTTCGAACGCCAGGGTCGCGTACGCCATGGTTTCGGCGTAACCCCAGTTGATCGGCAGGCCGCCGGCTTGCATCTTCTGGCGATCTTCGTAGATCTTCGCGACCTGACGCTGCACCACGAAGCCTTCCGGAATTTCCAGCAGCTTGGCGGACAGTTCCTGCAGGGTCTTCAGATCGAAACGGGTGTCGTGACGCGCGGTCCAGGCGTGGCCCAGGTACGGACGCCAGTCGACGAACAGCTCTTTGTTCGGCTCTTTGACCAGCGATTTCACTACGTGCAGACCGTTGTCCAGCGCGTTGCGGTATTCGTCGACCTTGGCCTGAACGCGCTCGGCATCCAGGACACCGGCCTGGGTCAGGCTGTCGGCGTACAGCTCACGGGTGGTGCGCTGCTTGGTGATCTGCTGATACATCAACGGCTGGGTGCCGCTTGGCTCGTCCGCTTCGTTGTGGCCGCGACGACGGTAGCAGACCAGGTCGATCACCACGTCACGCTTGAACTGCATGCGGTAGTCGATGGCCAGCTGGGTCACGAACAACACGGCTTCCGGATCATCACCATTTACATGGAGGATCGGCGCCTGGATCATTTTCGCGACGTCGGTGGCGTACTCGGTGGAACGCGAGTCCAGCGGGTTGCTGATGGTGAAACCGACCTGGTTGTTGATCACGATGTGCACGGTACCGCCGGTCTTGAAACCGCGGGTCTGCGACATCTGGAAGGTTTCCATGACCACGCCCTGACCGGCGAATGCCGCGTCACCGTGGATGGAGATCGGCAGAACCTTCTCGCCGGTAGGGTCGTTGCGACGATCCTGGCGGGCACGCACCGAACCTTCGACCACCGGGGAAACGATTTCCAGGTGGGACGGGTTGAACGCCATGGCCAGGTGAACTTCACCGCCGGTGGTCATCACGTTGGACGAGAAGCCCTGGTGATACTTCACGTCACCGGAACCGAGCTCGACCTTCTTCTTGCCTTCGAACTCGTCGAACAGCTCGCGCGGGTTCTTGCCGAAGGTGTTGACCAGCACGTTCAGACGGCCACGGTGGGCCATGCCGATGACGACTTCCTTGGTGCCGTAGGAACCGGAACGCTGGATCAGTTCGTCGAGCATCGGAATCAGGCTCTCGCCGCCTTCCAGACCGAAACGCTTGGTGCCCGGGTATTTGGTGCCCAGGTATTTTTCCAGGCCTTCACCGGCAGTGACGCGCTCGAGCAGGTGGCTCTTGATGTCGGCGGAGTACGTCGGACGACCACGCACGCTTTCCAGACGCTGCTGGAACCACTGGCGCTGCTCGGAATCGGTGATGTGCGTGAATTCAGCGCCGATGGTGCGGCAATATGTCTGCTGCAACGCTTCGTGAATTTCGCGTAGGCTCGCTTCCTCTTTGCCGATGAACAGGTCGCCGGCACGGAAGGTCGTATCAAGATCGGCATTGGTCAAGCCGTAATGATTGATCGACAGGTCTGCAGGTGCAGGACGCTGCCACAGCCCCAGCGGGTCAAGCTGGGCTGCCTGGTGGCCACGCATACGGTAGGCCTGGATCAATCGCAGCACTTCAACTTGCTTCTTCTCGTGCTCACTGCTCACGCTGCCGGCGGAAACCGGCTGGGCGCGGCGCTGGTTCTTTGCCAGCAGCACGAAATGATCGCGAATTGTGGAGTGCGAAACATCAGTGGCAGAGTTGCCGTCGGCTGGCAACTTCTGAAAGTAGGTGCGCCACTCTTCTGGCACAGCGTTAGGGTCGTGCAGGTAGAGCTCGTAGAGCTCTTCCACATAGGCAGCGTTTCCACCTGAAAGGTAGGCGCTGTTCCACATGCGCTGCATCACGCTTTCTTGCATGCTTGGTCACCCTCGGTTAGGGGAACACCATCGGCGTCGACACCGAGCAAACTTGCAGAAGTCCGAATGCAGCGACCAAAACAAGCCACTTAGGATCACGCTGATAGTCCGGGTACCAGCCCGGATGCCCCTGCTTGTCTCATTTCTTCAAAATAAGAGCCGCAGCTTATGGCTGCTGCTCTGGTTATAGCCATGGCGCGGGTTGAAGCCCGCGCCTTGACCTCTGCGGGTACAGCGGTTCTACGGGTACAGCAGCTGAATCACACGCCGCTCGAGAGCAGCATGTTACGGATGTGACCGATGGCCTTAGTCGGGTTCAGGCCTTTCGGACATACGTTGACGCAGTTCATGATGCCCCGGCAGCGGAAGACGCTGAACGGGTCATCGAGCGAAGCCAGACGCTCGGAAGTCTTGGTGTCGCGGCTGTCTGCCAGGAAGCGGTACGCTTGCAGCAGTGCGGCCGGGCCCAGGAACTTGTCCGGGTTCCACCAGAAGGACGGGCAAGAGGTCGAGCAGCAGGCGCACAGGATGCACTCGTACAGACCGTCGAGCTTTTCACGCTCTTCAGGGGACTGCAGACGCTCGATGGCCGGAGCCGGCGTGTCGTTCTGCAGGAATGGCTTAACCTTCTCGTATTGCTTGTAGAAGATGCTCATATCGACAACCAGGTCACGGATAACCGGCAAACCTGGCAGCGGACGAACGATCAACTTGTTGCCTTTGACGACAGCGGACAGCGGCGTGATGCACGCCAGGCCGTTCTTGCCGTTGATGTTCATGCCGTCGGAGCCACAGACGCCTTCACGGCAAGAGCGACGATAGGAGAAACCCTCGTCCTGCTCTTTGATCAGAGCCAGCACGTCCAGCACCATCAGGTCCTTACCACCGGTATCGACCTGGAATTCCTGCATGAACGGCGCAGCGTCCTGATCAGGGTTGTAACGATAAACACTGACTTGCAACATGGCGATCACCCTTAATAAGTCCGGACTTTTGGTTCGAAAGTCGGAACAGTCTTCGGCGAGAAGTTAACGGCACGCTTGGCGACGCGTTTCTCACCCGGGAAATACAGGGTGTGGCACAGCCAGTTTTCGTCGTCACGGTCTTCGTAGTCTTCACGGGCGTGAGCACCGCGGGACTCTTTGCGTACTTCGGCCGCGATGGCGGTAGCTTCAGCCACTTCCAGCAGGTTCTGCAGTTCCAGCGCTTCGATACGTGCAGTGTTGAACGCCTGCGACTTATCGTTGATCTTCACGTTGGCGATGCGCTTGCGCAGGTCAGCCAGCTGGGCGATACCCTTCTGCATGTATTCGCCGGTACGGAACACACCGAAGTAGTTCTGCATGCAGCTCTGCAGCTCGCGACGCAGGGTTGCCACGTCTTCGCCATCAGTACGGCTGTTCAGTGCGTTCAGGCGCGCCAGGGCAGCTTCGATGTCGGCTTCGGTAGCGTCGTCGTATTCGATGCCGTCGGTCAGCGCCTTCTCCAGGTGCAGGCCGGCAGCACGGCCGAAGACCACCAGGTCGAGCAGCGAGTTGCCGCCCAGACGGTTGGCACCGTGAACCGATACGCAAGCCACTTCGCCCACGGCGAACAGACCAGGAATGATTTCGTCCTGACCTTCGGCGTTCTGGGTGATCGCCTGGCCATGAATGTTGGTGGCAACGCCGCCCATCATATAGTGGCAGGTTGGAACAACCGGAACCGGAGCAACCACCGGGTCAACGTGCGCGAACGTCTTCGACAGCTCGCAGATGCCTGGCAGGCGGCTGTGCAGCACTTCCTCGCCGAGGTGATCGAGCTTGAGCATCACGTGGTCGCCGTTCGGACCGCAACCGTTGCCGGCGATGATTTCCTTGACCATCGAACGCGCAACCACGTCACGACCGGCCAGGTCCTTGGCGTTCGGAGCATAACGCTCCATGAAACGCTCGCCGTGCTTGTTGATCAGGTAACCACCTTCACCACGGCAACCTTCGGTCACCAGTACACCGGCGCCGGCGATGCCGGTCGGGTGGAACTGCCACATTTCGATGTCTTGTACCGGCACGCCAGCACGCAGAGCCATGCCGACGCCGTCACCGGTGTTGATCAGGGCGTTGGTGGTGGATGCGTAGATACGACCTGCACCGCCGGTCGCCAGTACGGTGGCTTTGGCGCGGATGTAGGTGGTTTCGCCGGTTTCGATGCAGATCGCGATCACACCGACGAATTCGCCTTCCTGGTTTTTCACCAGGTCGACTGCGTAGTACTCGTTGAGGAACGTGGTACCGGCTTTCAGGTTGCCCTGATAAAGGGTGTGCAGCAGGGCGTGACCGGTACGGTCGGACGCTGCGCAGGTACGGGCAGCCTGGCCGCCTTTACCGTAGTCCTTGGACTGACCACCGAACGGACGCTGGTAGATACGACCTTGCTCGGTACGCGAGAACGGCAGACCCATGTGGTCCAGCTCGAACACCGCGGCCGGGCCTTCCTGACACATGTATTCGATAGCGTCCTGGTCACCGATGTAGTCGGAGCCCTTGACGGTGTCGTACATGTGCCAGCGCCAGTCATCGTTCGGATCGGCAGACGCGATCGCGCAGGTGATGCCGCCCTGGGCCGACACAGTGTGCGAACGGGTCGGGAAAACCTTGGTGATCACGGCCGTCTTGTGACCGCCCTGTGCCAGTTGCAGCGCTGCGCGCATGCCGGCACCGCCACCACCAATAATGATGGCGTCGAAAGAAATCGTTGGAATGTTAGCCATGAATCAGATACCCCAGAGAATCTGCACACCCCAGACGAAGTAAGCGAACATCGCGATGCCGCAAACTGCCTGGAAAAGGAAACGTACTGCGGTCGCGGACTTGCCCAGCGCCATCGGCGTCAGGTAGTCGGTCGCGATGGTCCACATGCCGACCCAGGCGTGAGCGCCGAGGGCAACGAGGGCCAGCAGACTGAAGATACGCATCCCGTTGTGGGCGAACAGGCCGTGCCACTGGTCGTAGCCAATGCCCGGGTTCGCTGCGAGGTATCCGATCAGGAAAATGAAATAAGCCGCGAGAACAACCGCAGACACACGTTGCGCCATCCAGTCATAGAGGCCCGAACGCGAAAAGTTCGTAACGCTGGTTACCATATCCAAACTCCTGCCAGAACAATCAACACCACGGAAACGGCGATGATAATTTTCGAGCCCAGGCGGCCGCCTTCCAGCGTCTCACCGATGCCCATATCCATGATCAAGTGGCGCACACCGGCTACCAGGTGATACAGCAGAGCGGACAGGAGGCCCCATGCTACGAACTTGGCCAGCGGGCTGGTCAAGCATGCCTTCACCTCGGCGAAACCTTCCTCGGAACCCAGAGACTTGCCCAATGCATAAAGCATGAAGCCCAAGCCCAGGAAGAGGATGATGCCGGAAACACGGTGAAGAAACGACGTAACGCCGGTGATGGGGAGTTTGATGGTCCTTAGGTCTAGGTTTACAGGTCGTTGGCTTTTCACGGCTTTTTTTTCACACTGAAGAGCCCCTAACAATCAGGGCAAAGTTGTTGGGGAGTGCACTGGTCAGGTAACCACCACCCAGGGATGCGACCCCCAATAAAGCAGGCCCAAAAGCCCTTGGCGGTCGGTGGCCGAGTATAGACAGTTAGGCTACTAATGACAACGCAATCACCTACCCCCAATAGCTGATTGCACAAGTTGAATAAAAGGCGTAAATGGCAGGCAATTTCGAGGAAAAAGTGCGCTTAAAGCCTTCTGGAGCAAGACTTTAGGCAAATTGACATTCGAATTTATCTCACTATAGTGGTGCGGGCCCTGCGTGGGGGGTCTGTCTGATGGTTCAAGCATAAATAGGAGGCCACATGGCTGACAAAAAAGCGCAGTTGATCATCGAGGGCGCAGCCCCCGTCGAGCTGCCCATTTTAACCGGCACCGTTGGTCCCGATGTCATTGATGTTCGGGGCCTGACGGCCACGGGCCGCTTCACTTTCGACCCTGGTTTCATGTCGACCGCCTCGTGCGAGTCGAAGATCACCTATATCGACGGCGACAACGGCATTCTGTTGCACCGCGGCTACCCGATCGAACAGCTGGCTGAAAAGTCGGACTACCTGGAAACCTGCTACCTGCTGCTCAACGGCGAACTGCCGACCGCAGAACAGAAGGCCCAGTTCGTCAGCACCGTGAAAAACCACACCATGGTTCACGAGCAGCTGAAAACCTTCTTCAACGGCTTCCGTCGCGACGCCCACCCGATGGCCGTCATGTGCGGCGTAGTCGGCGCCCTCTCGGCCTTCTACCACGACTCCCTGGACATCAATAACCCGCAGCATCGCGAAATCTCCGCGATCCGCCTGGTGGCCAAGATGCCAACCCTGGCAGCGATGGTTTACAAGTACTCCATGGGCCAACCCATGATGTACCCGCGCAACGACCTGACGTACGCGGAAAACTTCCTGCACATGATGTTCAACACCCCGTGCGAGATCAAACCGATCAGCCCGGTGCTCGCCAAGGCCATGGACCGCATCTTCATCCTCCACGCCGACCACGAGCAGAACGCATCGACTTCCACCGTGCGCCTGGCGGGCTCCTCGGGTGCCAACCCGTTTGCCTGTATCGCCGCCGGTATCGCCGCATTGTGGGGCCCTGCCCACGGCGGTGCGAACGAAGCCGTGCTGACCATGCTCGACGAGATTGGCGATGTGTCGAACATCGACAAGTTCATCGCCAAGGCCAAGGACAAGAACGATCCGTTCAAGCTGATGGGCTTCGGTCACCGCGTCTACAAGAACCGCGACCCGCGCGCGACTGTAATGAAGCAGACCTGCGACGAAGTACTGAAGGAACTGGGCATCAACAACGATCCGCAACTCGAACTGGCCATGCGCCTGGAAGAGATCGCCCTGACCGATCCGTACTTCATCGAACGCTCGCTGTACCCGAACGTCGACTTCTACTCGGGGATCATCCTCAAGGCGATCGGCATTCCGACCAGCATGTTCACCGTGATCTTCGCCCTGGCACGTACTGTCGGCTGGATCTCGCACTGGAAGGAAATGCTCTCCAGCCCGTACAAGATCGGCCGTCCGCGCCAGCTGTACACCGGCTACGAGTCGCGTGACATCACCAAGCTGGAAGACCGCAAATAAGAGCTGTCTTGCGATAGCGTCTTAACGCTGCACCGGGAACGGCCTCCATGAGAATGGGGGCCGTTTTTCGTTTTGGGTTGTTGCGGTTGTTGCGGTTGTTGCGGTTGTTGCGGTTTTTACGATCTTTCGGATTGAGTGTATATCCGTTGCTTCGGGTGCGGCCGCTGACGGTTTCGCTCTTACAGCGAGTCACTTTTGACAAACGCCGGAATGCCGGCCCAGCGAAAAAGTAACCAAAAAGGCTTCCCCCGGCGTACGGCACTTCGCTGAGGCTCAGTGTCCCTCGCTACGGTGCCCACCAGGGGGCATCGCCTCCGGTTTGCTTCGCTGCACCTCCTCTCGATGTATGCGGCTTCGCCGCACGGCGCTGCGCGCCTACCCCCTGATGGACACCTCCACTCGGCCTGCCGAAGGGGATGAAGATCAAAAGCAACATCAAGAGCCAGAGCGAGATCAAAAGATCACAGCCTTCGGCAGTTCCTACAGGGGATTGGTTTTTTTCAGTTAAAGACTGGTCGGCTGTCAGGCCGCCTTCGCGGGCAAGCCCGCTCCCACAGTGGGCTTGGGGGTGTTCAGTTTGACATTGGTCGGCTCGTAGGCCGCCATCGCCAGCAGATACAGTTCAAATTGCATGCTACCCCCGCGACAAAGCCGCCCCACTCAACACGATGAGCGTTAGCTCGAGTAAAGCTTTTGATCTCAAGGCCCGCCGGAAGGCTGAGTGGAGGGATTTATCTGGGGGTGGGAGCGTAGCGACCGTTTGGCGAAGCCAAACACAGCGAGAGGAGGTGCAGCGAAGCAAACCGGAGGCGCTGCCCCCCGGATGAATCCCGGAGCGAAGGAACCCGAGCCTAAGCGAGGGCCGAACGTCAGGGCATAGACCTTTTGGTTACTTTTGGGGCGTTTGCCAAAAGTGACCCGCCGTAAGGGCGGAACCCTGAGTGGCCGTTACCGCAGCAATGGATATACACACAAACCAAAATCTCCCCCAAGACAGTCCGATAACCGCCCACAAAAAAATGCCCCGATCTCTCAACCGGGGCATTCGCTACAACGTCAAATCATCAAACCATCAATGCGAAACCGCCCCGCTCGCCCCCAGACCCGTCTGCGAACGCACGAACTGCGGGAAGAACAGCGCCCGCTCGTTGTCCGCTGCCGCCGACTTGTCAGTGACCGAGAAGAACCAGATGCCGATGAAGGCAATGATCATCGAGAACAGCGCTGGATACTCGTACGGGAAGATCGCCTTCTCGTGATGCAGAATCTGCACCCAGATGGTCGGGCCGAGGATCATCAGGCCCACCGCGCTCACCAGACCCAGCCAGCCGCCGATCATCGCGCCGCGGGTGGTCAGTTTCTTCCAGTACATTGAAAGCAGCAGTACCGGGAAGTTGCAGCTAGCCGCAATGGAGAACGCCAGGCCCACCATGAACGCAATGTTCTGGCTTTCGAAGAGGATGCCCAGGCCGATTGCCAGGACGCCCAGGGCGATGGTGGTGATCTTCGAAACCCGAATCTCATCCTTGTCGTTGGCCTTGCCCTTCTTGATCACGCTGGCGTACAGGTCGTGGGACACCGCCGAAGCGCCAGCCAGGGTCAGGCCCGCCACCACGGCGAGAATGGTCGCGAACGCCACGGCCGAGATGAAGCCGAGGAAGATGCTGCCACCCACCGCGTTGGCCAGGTGCACCGCCGCCATGTTGTTGCCGCCGAGCAGAGCGCCTGCGGCGTCTTTGAAGGCCGGGTTGGTGCTGACCAGCAGGATCGCGCCGAAGCCGATGATGAAGGTCAGGATATAGAAGTAGCCGATGAAACCGGTCGCATACAGCACGCTCTTACGGGCTTCTTTCGCGTCGCTCACCGTGAAGAAGCGCATCAGGATGTGCGGCAGGCCGGCGGTGCCGAACATCAGCGCCAGACCAAGGGAGAACGCCGAGATCGGATCTTTCACCAGGCCGCCCGGGCTCATGATCGCCTCACCTTTGGGGTGAACCTTGATCGCCTCGGAGAACAGCATGTTGAAGTCGAAGTTGACGTGCTTCATCACCATCAGCGCCATGAACGACGCACCGGACAACAGCAGCACAGCCTTGATGATCTGCACCCAGGTCGTTGCCAGCATGCCGCCGAACAACACGTAGAGGCACATCAGGATACCGACCAGAATCACCGCGACGTGGTAGTCGAGGCCGAACAGCAGCTGGATCAGCTTGCCGGCACCGACCATTTGCGCGATCAGGTAGAACGCCACCACCACCAGCGAACCACAGGCCGACAGGGTGCGGATCTGGGTTTGCCCGAGGCGGTAGGACGCCACGTCGGCAAAGGTGTACTTGCCCAGGTTACGCAGGCGCTCGGCGATCAGGAACAGAATGATCGGCCAGCCCACCAGGAAGCCGATCGAGTAGATCAGGCCGTCGTAGCCGGAAGTGAACACCAGCGCGGAAATACCCAGGAAGGACGCTGCCGACATGTAGTCGCCGGCAATCGCCAGACCGTTCTGGAAACCGGTGATCTTGCCGCCCGCCGCATAGTAGTCGGCGGCCGACTTGTTGCGTTTGGAGGCCCAGTAGGTGATGCACAGGGTGGCGCCGACGAACACCACGAACATGACGATCGCGGAAACGTTGAGCGGTTGTTTGTGCACTTCGCCGGTGAGGGCGTCAGCAGCCCAGACGGCAGGTGCGAACGCTGCGATGCTCAGGAGAGCCAGTAGACGCCGGATCATTGCTGAGCCTCCTTGAGAATCGCATTGTTCAGGTCGTCGAACTCGCCATTGGCGCGGCGCACGTAGATACCGGTAAGGATGAAGGCCGAGACAATCAGCCCCACTCCGATCGGAATACCCCAGGTAATGGATGATTCGGCACTGATCTTTGCCCCCAGGACCTGCGGGCCGTAAGCAATCAGAAGGATGAAGCCCGAGTAGAGCCCGAGCATGATCGCCGAGAGAATCCAGGCGAACTTTTCCCGTTTTCGCACCAGCTCCTTGAAGCGCGGGCTGTTTTGAATCGAGAGGTAAATGCTGTCGTTCATTGTTTTTATCCTCGCAGCACAGATTATTGTTGGAACATAGCTAATGTATGCGGCTGCGAGCGCGGTAACAGACGACCTTAGTAGTAGAACGCCATGACTGTTTGGCCAATTTCAAGCATGCATAAATAAATGCGGGAGCGAGCCTGCTGGCGAAAGCGTCGGATCAGTCGAGATAAGCATCAACTGAACGATTGCATTCGCGAGCAGGCTCGCTCCCACACGGGTTACAGCGCTGTCGGGGTTATTTGGTCCAGTCGGCGACGCGATCCGGGTGCTTGGCGACCCAATCCTTGGCCGCGGCGTCAGGCTTGGCACCGTCCTGAATCGCCAGCATGACTTCGCCGATCTCGTCTTTCGACGCCCACTGGAAGTTCTTCAGGAACTTGGCCACTTCCGGCGCCTTGGCCTCGAGCTCCTTGCTGCCGATGCTGTTGACGGTTTCAGCCGCGCCATACACGCCTTTCGGGTCGTCGAGGAAGCGCAGTTTCCACTTGGCGAACATCCAGTGCGGCACCCAACCGGTCACCGCGATCGATTCGTTCTTTTTCTCGGCACGGGTCAGCTCGGCAATCATGCCGGCGCCGGAACTGGCCTTGAGGGTGTATTTGTCCAGGCCGTAGTCCTTGATTGCCTGGTCGGTCTTGAGCATCACGCCCGAACCGGCGTCGATGCCGACGATGCGGTTCTTGAAGGTGTCGTCGGTCTTGAGGTCTTCGATGGATTTGGCTTTGACGTATTCCGGCACGATCAGGCCGATTTTCGCGTCCTTGAAGTTCGGGCCATAGTCGACGACCAGATCCTTGTTCTTCGTCCAGTATTCGCCGTGGGTGACCGGCAGCCAGGCCGAGAGCATCGCGTCGAGCTTGCCGGTGGCAACGCCCTGCCACATGATCCCGGTCGCGACCGCCTGCAGCTTCACGTCGTAGCCGAGCTTCTGCTTGATCACTTCGGCCGCCACGTGGGTGGTCGCGACGCTGTCGGACCAGCCGTCAACGTAACCGATGTTCAGGGTCTGTTTTTCTGCGCTGGCGAAAGTGGAGCTCATCGCAAGCACCAGAGCGGCACCTGCGCCTAAAAGTCGTCGCATCTTCATCGTTACTTCCCCGAAATGCTGCGCCCGACGGATGCCGGACGACGTCAACGTATTGTTATGGTGCACAGCGCCCCCATCACGCCTGACCGCAAACTCGTTCGAACATCAGCCGAATAATCAATAAGGGTACTGACGCCTTCGATCATCAACCTGACGCCCTTGGCGACCTGCTCTGCCAGCGACCTCGAGGCAACGAGAAACGACATCAGAAAGCCATTAAGCGCGTCTATATAAATGACGCCAAATAATCCGCCCGAACTTTGCATGGCAAAAGCATGCGGGCCACCAACCTCCGGATAAATGCAGGTAACATGCGTCGCTTTGCAGCCACTCGGCCTGACCATGTCCGCGACTTCCCGCTTCCCGTTTCTTCCTTATCTGTTCGCCTGTCTGCTGGGCCTGTTTGCGCTTGGCGGCTTCTGGTACGGCCTCGGCAAACCGGTGCTGTTGCCCGACGTTGCGACGCCGACGCACAAATTGCAGTGCGCCTCCTACACCCCGTTCGACAAGGATCAGTCACCGTTCGACGTGCCCTTCAAGCTGCGCCCCGAACGCATGGATGCCGACCTCGCGTTGCTGGCCACCCGCTTCGAATGCATCCGCACCTATTCCATGACCGGCCTCGAGGCCTTGCCGGAACTGGCGCGCAAGCATGGCCTGAAGCTGATGATCGGTGCCTGGGTCAACAGCAACCCGGTGGATACCGCCAAAGAAGTCGACCTGTTGATCGCCTCGGCCAATGCCAACCCCGATGTGGTCAGCGCAGTGATCGTCGGCAACGAGGCCCTGCTGCGCAAGGAAGTCACCGGCGCGCAACTGGCCCGGCTGATCGGCAAGGTCAAGAGCCAGGTCAAGCAACCGGTGACCTACGCGGATGTCTGGGAGTTCTGGCTCAAGCACCCGGAAGTCGCGCCGGCGGTGGATTTCCTGACCATCCATTTGCTGCCGTACTGGGAAGACGATCCGTCGAACATCGACGCGGCGCTGCAGCACGTGGCGCAGGTGCGCGAGGTGTTCGGCAAGAAATTCGCGCCCAAGGACGTGCTGATCGGCGAAACCGGCTGGCCCAGCGAAGGCCGCCAGCGTGAAACCGCCCTGCCGAGCCGGGTCAACGAAGCCAAGTTCATTCGGGGCTTTGTCACGCTCGCCGAACAAAAAGGCTGGCACTACAACCTGATCGAAGCCTTCGACCAGCCGTGGAAGCGCGCCAGTGAAGGTGCGGTCGGCGGCTATTGGGGGCTGTTCGACGCGGATCGTCTGGACAAGGGCGTACTCGCCGGGCCGGTGACCAATGTGCCGTTCTGGAAAGAATGGCTGGCGGTCGGTGGGTTGATTTTCCTTGGCACCCTGATCCTTGGCGGTGGTGTTCGCACGACGCGTTCGGCGCTGGTGCTGCCGCTGCTGGGCGCCCTCGCCGCCTGCTCGATCGGCGCCTGGGGCGATCTGGCGCGGGTGACCACGCGGTTTGCCAGTGAGTGGTTGTGGGTCGGCTTGCTGACGGCGCTGAATCTGTTGGTGCTGGCGCACGCTGCGCTGACGCTGAGCGCACGGACTGGCTGGCGTGAGCGGACGTTCAATCTACTCGAGCGCAGCGCCGGCTGGCTGGTCGCCGCAGCCGGGTTTGCCGCCGCAGTGATGATGCTGGAGATGGTGTTCGATCCGCGTTACCGCAGCTTTGCCAGCATGGCATTTGTGCTGCCAGCGCTGGTTTATCTGTGCCGGCCGGTGAGCGTGCCGCGTCGCGAGATTGCTTTGCTGACCTTTATTGTCGGTGCGGGGATTGCGCCGCAGCTGTATCGCGAAGGCCTGCTGAATCAGCAGGCGTGGGGCTGGGCGCTGGTGAGTGGGTTGATGGTGGCCGCGCTGTGGCGCTGCCTGCGTGTTCGCAAAGCCTGATCTGCAACCAGACATCAGGCCTCTGCGCGAGCAGGCTGGCTGCCACAGGGATTGCATTTCACCGGTGGCCGCGAGCCTGCTCGCGAAGGCTGTTGGTCAAGCGCTGCGCGATGCCCGGACCAGGCGCAACCCGGCGATCACCAGCGCAAACACCGCCAGCGTGGTGTTGTACAAGGCCAGCGCCGGCAGACCGCAGGCCAGCGCCAGCACCGCCAGCCACCACCCGGCCCGCCCCGGCACGACAAAACCGCACACCGCCGCCGCCAGCGCAGTCCAGCCCAGTACCTGGAAATGAATCAGCAGCCCCAGGTTCGAACGCACCTGGCATTCCCAGCGACTGGCCTCATCGACACAGATGCCAACCCACTGCCCGTCCTCCATGAAGCCATAACGCGCGCCATAACTGGCGGCCAGCCATAGCGGCAGCAGAACGAGCAGCAGAATCACGGGCAAACGGCGGGACATGGAACACTCCAATCGAGGAAATCGGCGGCCAGCTTAATCTGCCGTCATGCTTACGCAAGCACTAACAACAGTTAACTGTTCATCGGCACCTTGCAAAGTGTATCGTCCAGCTACTATTACCCCGAATTCCGTCTGTTTGGTGCCGCTGCATGGCACTTTGACGCAACCGCTGTGGTCATAGCCTGCGAACTTCATTCGGCACCTTCCTTTAAGGGATCCAGTCATGCTCCGTTCCTTGCGCTTCGCCGCCCTGTTTGGCGGCCTTATTCTGAGTGCGTCCGCACTGGCGGTGGATATCGACGCCGCCAGTTATGGCTATCCCCTGACCAACCCGTTCGAAGCGACCATCGCGACCACGCCGCCGGACCTGCGCCCGGAGCTGCCACTGGACGATGACATCAACCAGTCCGACCGCAGCATCACCCTGCGCCCGGAGCGCGAGTTCGTCCTGCCGGACAACTTCTGGGCGGTAAAGAAGCTGACCTACCGCATCGCCACCCAGGACAAGGCCGCGCCGCTGATCTTCCTGATCGCCGGCACGGGCGCGCGCTATGACAGCACGCTCAACGAATACCTGAAAAAGCTCTACTACAAGGCCGGCTATCACGTCGTGCAACTGTCGTCGCCGACCAGCTTCGACTTCATGAGCGCCGCTTCGCGCTTCGCCACGCCGGGCGTGACCAAGGAAGACGCCGAGGACATGTACCGGGTGATGCAGGCCGTGCGCGCGCAGAACCCGAAAGTGCCGGTCACCGACTATTACCTCAGCGGCTACAGCCTCGGCGCCCTCGACGCAGCCTTCGTCGCCCACCTGGACGAAACCCGCCGCAGCTTCAACTTCAAGAAAGTCCTGCTGCTCAACCCGCCGGTCAACCTCTACACGTCGATCACCAACCTCGACAAACTGGTGCAGACCGAAGTGAAGGGCATCAACAACAGCACCACGTTCTATGAGCTGGTACTGGCCAAGCTGACGCGCTACTTCCAGCAGAAAGGCTACATCGACCTCAACGACGCGCTGCTCTACGACCTGCAACAGTCCAAGCAGCACCTGACCAACGAGCAGATGGCGATGCTGATCGGCACCTCGTTCCGCTTCTCGGCGGCCGACATTGCCTTCACCTCCGACCTGATCAACCGCCGCGGCCTGATCACGCCGCCGAAATTCCCGATCACCGAAGGCACCAGCCTCACGCCGTTCCTCAAGCGTGCGCTGCAATGCGACTTCGACTGCTACCTGACCGAGCAAGTGATCCCGATGTGGCGCGCCCGCACCGACGGCGGCAGCCTGTTGCAACTGATCGACCAGGTCAGCCTGTACGCGCTCAAGGACTACCTGCACGACAGCCCGAAAATCGCCGTGATGCACAACGCCGACGACGTCATTCTCGGCCCGGGCGACCTCGGTTTCCTGCGCAAGACGTTCGGCGATCGCCTGACCGTTTATCCACTGGGTGGCCATTGCGGCAACCTTAACTACCGCGTCAACAGCGACGCCATGCTGGAGTTTTTCCGTGGCTAAATATCTCCTGCTGATTGCAGCGTTACTCAGTGCAGGCGTGGCCCAGGCCGACAACAGCAAAGCCAACGCACCGGTGGTGGTCGACAGCGACGGCTTCAAGGAGCCGTTGTCCAAGCTCAAGTTCAACCCGGGGCTGGACCAGCGTGAGTTCGAGCGTTCGACGCTCAACGCGCTGAACGTCTACGACCCGCTGGAAGAGTGGAACCGCCGCGTTTATCACTTCAACTACCGCTTCGACCAATGGGTGTTCCTGCCGGTGGTCGACGGTTATCGCTACGTCACGCCAAGCTTCCTTCGCACCGGGGTGAGCAACTTCTTCAACAACCTCGGCGACGTGCCGAACCTGGTCAACAGCCTGCTGCAGTTCAAGGGCAAGCGCTCGATGGAAACCACCGCGCGCCTGCTGCTCAACACCACCATCGGCATCGCCGGCTTGTGGGACCCGGCCACCGCCATGGGCCTGCCGCGCCAAAGCGAAGACTTCGGCCAGACCCTGGGCTTCTACGGCGTGCCGGGCGGCGCCTACTTCGTGCTGCCGATCCTCGGTCCGTCGAACCTGCGTGACACCGCCGGCCTGGCCGTGGACTACACCGCCGAATCGGCGATCAACTACCTCAACGTCTCGGAAGTCAGCTCCAATCACCCGGAAATCTGGGCGCTGCGGGCCGTCGACAAGCGCTACCAGACCGGCTTCCGCTACGGTCAGCTGAACTCGCCGTTCGAGTACGAGAAGGTGCGCTACGTCTACACCGAGTCGCGCAAGTTGCAGATCGCCGAGTAACCTCGGCGGCAAGCAAAAAGGGCCATTCGACGCGAGTCGAATGGCCCTTTTTCATGGCAGCACTGCAATCCGGTGGGGCAGCGCGCCTACCCGCGAATGCGCTGCATCAGCCCAGCAAGGGCTGCCTTCGCGAACAGGCACGCTGCCACAGGCTGGTTGTGTTCAGCCTTTGATTGCGCGCCAGATTTTGCCGATCAGCGAAACCCCCGCCAGCACCACCGCACCGGCGACAATCCCCGCCACGGCGTTGAGCAGCATCGGCACCACGAACCCGGCGCCGCCGGCCGCTGCAGCCACGCCCTCGATCCAGTGATGCGCCGCCGGCACACCGTGGGTGAGGATGCCACCGCCGACCAGGAACATCGCCGCCGTGCCGATCACCGACAGGCCCTTCATCATGTACGGAGCAGCGCGCAGGATACCGTTGCCGATGCTCCTGGCCGCTTGCCCGGGCTTCTGTGTCAGCCACAGGCCGAGGTCGTCGAGCTTGACGATGCCCGCCACCAGGCCATACACACCCACGGTCATGACAACGGCGATGCCCGACATGACAATCACTTGCTGAGTCAGCGAGGCATCGGCGACGGTGCCGAGGGTGATGGCGATGATTTCCGCCGAAAGGATGAAGTCGGTGCGGATCGCGCCCTTGATCTTGTCCTTTTCGTACGCCACCAGATCGGTCGCCGGATCAGCCACCGCTTCGCTGAGTTTCGCGTGCCCGGCGTCATCTTCCGCCTTGCTGTGCAGAAACGAGTGGGCGAGTTTTTCGAAGCCTTCGAAGCACAGGTACGCGCCGCCGACCATCAGCAGCGGCGTCACCAGCCACGGTACGAACGCACTGATCGCCAGCGCCGACGGCACCAGGATCAGTTTGTTGACGAACGACCCCTTGGCCACCGCCCAGACCACCGGAATTTCCCGCTCCGCGCGCACGCCGGAGACCTGCTGGGCATTGAGCGCCAAGTCATCGCCGAGCACCCCGGCGGTCTTCTTGGCGGCCATCTTGGTCATCAACGCTACGTCGTCCAGCACGGTGGCGATGTCGTCGATCAGCACCAGCAAACTGCTTCCTGCCATGAATCGTGTTTCCTTATGTGAATAATGCCGCGCAGCATACCGCGACTGCAGGCCACACGGGGCATTGTTGAGCCCCGCGCGAGGCCGGTGCTACCATGCGCAACCGCCAGAACAGGCAAGGAACCACCGGGTTTATGAGCACAATCCGCGAGCGCAACAAAGAACTGATCCTGCGTGCCGCCAGTGAGGAGTTTGCCGACAAGGGCTTCGCTGCGACCAAAACCAGCGACATCGCCGCCAAGGCGGGACTGCCCAAGCCCAACGTCTACTACTATTTCAAGTCCAAGGAAAACCTCTACCGCGAGGTGCTCGAGAGCATCATCGTGCCGATCCTGCAGGCCTCGACCCCGTTCAACCCGGACGGCGCGCCGAGCGAAGTGCTCAGCGGCTACATCCGTTCGAAGATCCGCATCTCCCGCGACCTGCCCTTCGCTTCCAAGGTCTTTGCCAGCGAAATCATGCACGGCGCACCGCACTTGAGTGCCGACCTGGTCGAGCAGCTCAACAGCCAGGCCAAGCACAACATCGATTGCATCCAGACCTGGATCGACCGCGGCCAGATCGCGCCAATCGACCCCAACCACCTGATGTTCAGCATCTGGGCCGCGACCCAGACCTACGCCGACTTCGACTGGCAGATCTCTGCGATCACCGGCAAGGAGAAGCTCGACGAAGCCGATTACGAGTCAGCCGCCCAGACGATCATTCGGCTGGTATTGAAAGGCTGTGAACCGGACTGAAACCGAGTCGCGGCCATCGCTGGCAAGCCAGCTCCCACAGGGATTGGCGTCTTTCGCAAAATTTGTGTTCGACACGAGAACCTGTGGGAGCTGGCTCGCCAGCGAAAGGGGCAACTCGACTCGACAGTACTAAAGCCAAACTGCATCCCACTGCGGATAGTCGCCAATCTTGGCCACCAATCCAGCACGCAAAGGGTTGGCCACCACATACCGGGCCATCTTTACCAAATCATCCTCCATTCTGAGCGCCCGGTCGTGATAGCCCTGCTGCCATATCGGACCGCTCGTTCCGGTGCAACGGTTAACCTCTCGAGCAGCCAAGGACTTGGTCTCACCCATCAGTCTGCGCAAGGAACAGTTTTTGAGCTCGATCAACCAGTGAAAATGATCCGGCATCACCACCCACGCCAGTGAATTCGCGAGCCCAAGCTCTTGCGCACGGCGAAATTGATGAACCACCAATCTGCCCAGAGCGAAGTCAGCAAATAGCGGTTCGCGATCAAGTGTGTTGGTGGTCAATAGGTAGATACGGTCACCCTCAGAGCAACGACCGATACGCAGACGACGTGAAGCTGATAATTCCGCCATTCCCTGGCCCTTCGCATGTTCAGTTCATGGAAAGGCTAGTCATGCGAAGGGCGGAAGGTGAGACGGCGTTTAGCAAAATGTGTAGTCACGGCCGTATTCGCGAGCAGGCTCGCTCCCACAGGGGCCTGGGACCTTCAGACATTTTGTGTCTGCCTGCCAGACCTGTGGCTGCGAGCCTGCTCGCGCACGCTGCTATTCAGGCACCCCGGTCAAACCGTCCCTCCACTTCCGAGAGCTGAAGGGACACGGCAAAGCGCTGTTAAGCCTCGTTGCCCATCAGCCAGCGCAGCGCCTCTGGCAACGAGGTGCGCCAGTCATCCGGGAAGGTATGGCCGCCGGCATGGGTACGCGACTTGACCTGGTTACCCTCTCCGAACAGCTCGCGGAAATCGGCGCTCATCTGCAGATTGCCCGGCCCTTCGCGGTTGCCGTTGATGACAAACACGCGCTTGCCGCGGGCCTTGCTTTCGGTCGGTGTCGGTTGCCGGCCGCCAGGCGACAGCAGCAGTGCACCGGCGTAATCCTCGGGATGTTGCGCCAACAGCGCGCCGGCATGTTGCGAGCCCTGGGAGAAGCCCATCAGGTACACCTGCTTGCGGTCGATGCATTGCTGCGCGGCCAACTGTTTCAGGCCGTTCTGCACCGCTTGATGGGTGCTCTCGAAGCCCGGACCGCTCCAGCGAAAACTGTCGACGGCATTGAGCATTTCCGTGCCGTTGATGCCGAGAATGATGGCGCCGGTATCGGCCAGCGGCTGGTAGCTATCATCCAGCTCACCGTTGACGCCATAGCCGTGCAGCCAGACCACGACGGGCCGGCAGGCTGGCGGCACGGGAATGCCGGCAGAGGGGTTGAGCACCGAAATCGCGCCGACCTTGCCCGGGGCGATTTTCTTGTAGCGCTCCTGCGCGTTGGCCAGCACCTTTTTATACGTCGCGGTCTGGCGCAGCTCGGCAAAATCCTGATCGTCGGCCAGCAGAGGGCCGAACCACAGGCCGCGATCATCGGCCTCGCGCAGGAAGCGCTCGGCCAGCTTGTCGTCGCCACGCCGGGCAAATAACGCGGCGATCTGATAAGGCGCCACCAACTGCTGCGGATCTTCGCGGGAGGCCGCCAGGTATACCGCGATGGCCTGCAGGGAGTCGCTGTCTTCGAGCTTTTCCGCCCGCTCGATCAGTTCGGGCACATCGTCGGCATTGAGCAGTGCGGTGACCACCGGGCTCAGCGCCTGGAACGCGATGTCGTCGGCATCCAGCGGCTCGGCGGCGTGCAGAAAGGGAGTGCAGAGGGTCATGGCCGAAGCCAGAGCGATGGCGAATAGCGTCTTCACGCAAATCTTCCTTGATTCAAAAAACGAGAGGGGCGGCAGTCTATAGACCCCGCCCCGCTTCGTCATCATCAAACTGTCAGGCCGCCACCCCCGCATCCGCCTTCAATTCCAGCGCCTCCACCGCTTTGATCGCCACCTGCTCGTCAATGTCCGACAGATCGCCGCTGATGCCGATCGCTCCCAGCACATTGCCCGCCTGATCGCGGATCAACACTCCGCCCGGCGCCGGCACGACGCTGCCCTGGCCCATGCTGTTGAGCGCGGCGATGAAGGCCGGACGTTGTTGCGCATCCAGCGCCAGCAGGCGCGAGCCTTTGCCCAGGGCTATGGCACCCCAGGCCTTGCCGATGGCGATATTCGGGCGCAACAGGCTGGCGCCATCTTCGCGTTGCAGGGTGACCAGGTGGCCGCCGGTATCCAGGATTGCAATGGTCAACGGCGCGGCAGCGATGGCCCGCCCCGCACGGATAGCTTCGTTGACCAGGTTGACTGCGACTTTCAAGGTTAAAGCGCTCATGGTGCCGTCCTCATTTTGTTATTGGGAAAGTCGTGAAGCTGCGCGTTTGTGCCGCAGCTGGATGCAACAAATAGAACACAATGAATTATTTTTTTGTATACAATAATTCTCGAAAAGCGCTACATGCGACGAAAAGCCACAGCAGATCCGGCTTCCGACGAATGAAACAGGCGCTTGAGAAAATGGATTGACCTGCGCCGTCCGCCGTGAATACACTCTGCGCAAAGCCACTTGTATACAATTACAAAACGTAAAGAGGCACAAAACCATGAGCAAAATGAGAGCAATCGAAGCCGCCGTTCTGGTGATGCGCCGTGAAGGGGTTGATACCGCCTTTGGCATTCCCGGCGCCGCCATCAACCCGCTGTACTCCGCCTTGCAAAAAGTCGGTGGCATCGATCACGTCCTCGCTCGCCACGTTGAAGGCGCCTCGCACATGGCCGAGGGCTACACCCGCACCAAGGCCGGCAACATCGGCGTGTGCATCGGCACTTCCGGCCCGGCCGGTACCGACATGGTCACCGGCCTGTACAGCGCCTCGGCGGACTCGATCCCGATCCTCTGCATCACCGGCCAGGCACCACGTGCCCGTCTGCACAAGGAAGACTTCCAGGCCGTCGACATCACCAGCATCGTCAAACCGGTGACCAAGTGGGCGACCACTGTTCTGGAGCCGGGCCAGGTGCCCTACGCGTTCCAGAAGGCCTTCTACGAAATGCGCTCCGGCCGTCCGGGCCCGGTGCTGATCGACCTGCCGTTCGACGTGCAGATGGCCGAAATCGAATTCGACATCGACGCCTACCAGCCGCTGCCACTGGCCAAGCCGAGCGCCACTCGCGTCCAGGTTGAAAAAGCCCTGGCGATGCTCGACCAGGCCGAACGTCCATTGCTGGTAGCCGGCGGCGGCATCATCAACGCCGACGCCAGCGAGCTGCTGGTGGAGTTTGCCGAGCTGACTGGCATTCCAGTGATCCCGACCCTGATGGGCTGGGGCACCATCCCTGACGATCACCCGCTGATGGTCGGCATGGTCGGCCTGCAGACGTCGCACCGTTATGGCAACGCCACCCTGCTCAAATCCGACGTGGTCCTGGGCGTCGGCAACCGCTGGGCCAACCGTCACACCGGTTCGGTGGATGTCTACACCGAGGGCCGCAAGTTCATTCACGTCGACATCGAGCCGACCCAGATCGGCCGCGTGTTCACCCCGGACCTGGGCATCGTCTCCGACGCCGCCGCCGCGCTGACCGTGTTCATCGAAGTCGCCCGTGAATGGCAAGCTGCCGGCAAACTGAAGAACCGCAGTGCCTGGCTGCAGGATTGCCAGCAGCGCAAGGCCAGCCTGCAACGCAAGACCCACTTCGACAACGTGCCGGTCAAGCCGCAGCGCGTCTACGAAGAAATGAACCAGGTGTTCGGCAAGGACACCTGCTACGTCAGCACCATTGGTCTGTCGCAGATTGCCGGCGCGCAGTTCCTGCACGTCTACAAGCCGCGGCACTGGATCAACTGCGGCCAGGCCGGCCCGTTGGGCTGGACCATTCCGGCGGCGCTGGGCGTGGTCAAGGCCGATCCGAACCGTAAAGTCGTGGCCCTGTCGGGGGACTATGATTTCCAGTTCATGATCGAGGAGCTGGCGGTCGGCGCTCAGTTCAAACTGCCTTACATCCACGTCGTGGTGAACAACTCGTACCTGGGGCTGATCCGTCAGGCCCAGCGCGGGTTCGATATGGACTACTGCGTGCAGCTGTCCTTCGATAACCTCAACGCGCCGGAACTCAACGGTTATGGCGTCGATCACGTCGCAGTCGCCGAAGGCCTCGGCTGCAAGGCCCTGCGTGTGTTCGAACCGGCTGACATCGCCCCTGCCCTGCGCAAGGCCGAAGAGCTGATCGAAGAGTTCAAGGTACCGGTGATCGTCGAGATCATCCTGGAGCGTGTGACCAACATCTCCATGGGGACCGAGATCAACGCCGTCAACGAATTCGAAGACCTGGCGCTGGTCGGCAACGACGCGCCAACGGCGATTTCGCTGCTCGATTAACTGCTGACCGCTCCCACTGTGGGAGCGGGCTCGCCCGCGAAGGCGGCTTCACATTCAACACAGTTGTTGACTGATCCACCGCTTTCGCGAGCAAGCTCGCTCCCCCAGGGATCGAATGACCTGCTATTTACACGGGAGACCACCATGCCGCGTTTCGCAGCCAACCTGTCCATGCTGTTCACCGAACAGGATTTTCTTGCCCGTTTCGACGCCGCCGCCAAGGCTGGCTTCAGCGGTGTCGAATACCTGTTCCCTTACGACTTCAGCTCGGCCGAAATCAAGGCCAGGCTCGATGCCAATGGTCTGACCCAAGTGCTGTTCAACCTGCCAGCCGGTGACTGGGCCAAGGGCGAGCGCGGTATCGCCTGCCTGCCGGACCGCGTCGAGGAATTCCGCGCCGGGGTCGATCTGGCGATTGCCTACGCGCAAGTGCTGGGCAACACCCAGGTCAACTGCCTGGCCGGCATCCGCCCACAGGGTGTGGACGATGCCACCGTGGAGAAGACCTTCGTCGCCAACCTCAAGTACGCCGCCGACAAGCTGCAGGCAGCCGGCATCAAACTGGTGATGGAAGCGATCAACACCCGCGACATCCCGGGTTTCTATCTGAACAACACGGCGCAGGCCCTGTCGATTCGCGAGCAGGTCGGCAGCGCCAACCTGTTCCTGCAATACGACATCTACCACATGCAAATCATGGAAGGCGATCTGGCCCGCACCCTGCAATCGCACCTGGGCGAGATCAACCATGTGCAGCTGGCGGACAACCCGGGGCGCAACGAGCCGGGTACTGGCGAGATCAACTATCGCTTCCTGTTCGAGCACCTGGACCGCATCGGTTATCAGGGCTGGGTCGGTTGCGAGTACAAGCCGCTGACCACCACTGAAGCGGGTCTTGGCTGGTTGAAAACCCACAACGCAATCTAAGAACACGGCAAACAACCTGTGGGAGCGGGCTTGCTCGCGAATGCGGTGGTTCAGTCAACACGGATATTGAATGTTCCACCGCATTCGCGAGCAAGCCCGCTCCCACCCAAAGCAACACCCCCTATTTCGCTTGAGCAAGACAAAAACAAGAGGATTTTCTCATGGCTAAAATCGGATTCATCGGCACCGGCATCATGGGCCACCCAATGGCGGCAAACCTGCAGAAAGCCGGTCACAGCCTGTTCCTGTCCGCGCACCACGACGCCGCCCCGGCCGACCTGGTCGCCGCTGGCGCCGTCGCCCTGGCCAACCCGAAAGAAGTCGCCCAGGAAGCCGAATTCATCATCGTCATGGTGCCGGATACCCCGCAGGTCGACGACGTACTGTTCCGCGCCGATGGCGTTGCGGCCGGCATCGGCAAGGGCAAAGTGGTGATCGACATGAGCTCGATCTCGCCAACCGCGACCAAGGCGTTCGCCACGAAGATCAACGAGAAAGGCGCGCAATACCTCGACGCGCCGGTATCCGGCGGTGAAGTGGGCGCCAAGGCTGCGACCCTGAGCATCATGGTCGGTGGCGACGCCGATGCCTTCGAACGCGCCCTGCCGCTGTTCCAGGCCATGGGCAAGAACATCACCCTGGTCGGCGGCAATGGCGACGGTCAGACCGCCAAGGTGGCCAACCAGATCATCGTCGCGCTGAACATCCAGGCTGTCGCTGAAGCCCTGCTGTTCGCCTCGAAGAACGGCGCCGATCCGGCCAAGGTACGTGAAGCACTGATGGGCGGGTTCGCCTCCTCGAAGATCCTCGAAGTGCACGGCGAGCGCATGATCAAGGGCACCTTCGATCCGGGCTTCCGCATCAGCCTGCACCAGAAGGACCTGAACCTGGCCCTGCAAGGCGCCAAGGAGCTGAACATCAACCTGCCGAACACCGCCAACGCCCAGCAAGTGTTCAGCACCTGCGCGGCCATCGGTGGCAGCAACTGGGATCACTCGGCGCTGATCAAGGGCCTGGAACACATGGCCAACTTCTCGATTCGCGACAAAAAATAAAGCCCTGCCCCACTGCTTAAAACCTGTGGGAGCGAGCTTGCTCGCGAAGAGGGCGTGTCAGTCGACATGGATGTTGACTGATCCACCGCTTTCGCGAGCAGGCTCGCTCCCACAGGGATCTCTACCGCCCTTTCGAATAACAAGAATTCCGGGAGCCCGCCATGTCGGTCGATCCGCAACAACTGCTGCGCGAGCTGTTTGCCACAGCCATCGACGCGGCTCATCCGCAGCAAGTCCTCGAAGCCCATCTGCCCGCCGACCGCACCGGCCGGGTGATCGTCATCGGCGCCGGCAAAGCCGCCGCGGCCATGGCCCAGGTGGTCGAGCGCTGCTGGCAGGGTGAAGTCTCCGGCCTGGTCGTGACCCGCTACGGCCATGGCGCCCCCTGCGAAAAAATCGAAGTGGTCGAAGCCGCGCATCCGGTGCCGGACGCCGCCGGCCTCGCCGTGGCCAAGCGCGTGCTGGAACTGGTCAGCAACCTGAGCGAAGACGACCGGGTGATCTTCCTGCTGTCCGGCGGTGGCTCGGCCCTGCTCGCCTTGCCGGCCGAAGGCATCACCCTGGCCGACAAGCAGACGATCAACAAGGCCCTGCTCAAATCCGGCGCGACCATCGGCGAGATGAACTGCGTGCGCAAGCACCTCTCGGCGATCAAGGGCGGCCGCCTGGGCAAGGCCTGCTGGCCTGCCACCGTCTACACCTATGCGATTTCCGATGTACCGGGCGACCTCGCCACGGTCATCGCTTCCGGCCCGACCGTGGCCGACCCGAGCACCAGCGCCGAAGCCCTGGCGATCCTCAAGCGCTACGCCATTGACGTGCCCGCCTCGGTGCGCAACTGGCTGCAAAGCCCGGAGTCGGAAACCGTCAAGCCCGGCGACCCGAGCCTGGCGCGCAGCCACTTCCAGCTGATCGCCCGCCCGCAGCAATCCCTCGAAGCGGCAGCAGTGAAATGCCGCCAGGCCGGTTTCAGCCCACTGATCCTCGGCGACCTGGAAGGCGAATCCCGCGAAGTGGCGAAAGTCCACGCCGGCATCGCCCGCCAGATCCTCCAGCATGGCCAGCCGCTGGCGGCGCCGTGCGTGATTCTCTCCGGCGGTGAAACCACGGTCACCGTGCGCGGCAACGGTCGCGGCGGACGCAACGCCGAATTTCTCCTCAGCCTCACCGACAGCCTCAAGGGCCAGCCGGGCGTCTACGCACTGGCCGGTGACACCGACGGCATCGACGGCTCGGAAGACAACGCCGGCGCAATCATGACCCCGGACAGCTACGCCCGCGCTGCCGCCCTCGGCCTGAGCGCCAGCGACGAGCTGGACAACAACAATGGCTACGGCTACTTCGCCGCGCTCGATGCGCTGATCGTCACCGAGCCGACCCGCACCAACGTCAACGACTTCCGCGCCATCCTGATCCTCGAGAGCCCTAAACATGACGCCTGACAAAAAGGTCAAAATCCTCGCCACCCTCGGGCCTGCCGTCGATGGCATCGAAGACATCCGCGAGCTGGTCGAGGCCGGGGTGAACATCTTCCGCCTCAACTTCAGCCACGGCGATCACGCCGACCACGCCAAGCGCTACCAGTGGATCCGCGAAGTCGAGCGCCAGCTCAATTACCCGCTGGGCATCCTCATGGACCTGCAAGGACCGAAACTGCGCGTCGGCAAGTTTGCCGAGGGCAAGGTTCAGTTGCATCGCGGTCAGGCCCTGCGCCTCGACCTGGACACCACGCCGGGCGACCAGCGCCGGGTCAACCTGCCGCATCCGGAGATCATCGCCGCACTGGAGCCGGGCATGGACCTGCTGCTCGACGACGGCAAGCTGCGTCTGCGGGTGGTCAGCAAGTACAGCGACGCCATCGACACCACGGTGCTCAACGGTGGCGAGTTGTCGGACCGCAAAGGCGTGAACGTGCCGCAAGCGGTGCTCGACCTCAGCCCGCTGACCGCCAAGGACCGTCGCGACCTCAGCTTCGGTCTGGAGCTGGGCGTGGACTGGGTCGCGCTGTCGTTCGTGCAGCGTCCGCAAGACATCATCGAGGCCCGCGCCCTGATCGGCGACAAAGCGTTCCTGATGGCGAAAATCGAGAAGCCGTCGGCCGTCGAACAACTGCGCGCCATCGCCGAACTGAGCGACGCGATCATGGTCGCCCGCGGTGACCTCGGTGTCGAAGTACCGGCGGAAAGCGTGCCGCAGATCCAGAAAAACATCATCGGCACCTGCCGCGAGCTCGGCAAACCGGTGGTGGTGGCGACGCAGATGCTCGAGTCGATGCGCTTCTCCCCGGCGCCGACCCGCGCCGAAGTCACCGACGTGGCCAACGCCGTGGCCGAAGGTGCGGATGCGGTGATGCTCTCGGCGGAAACCGCGTCCGGCGAGTACCCGCTGGAAGCCGTGCAGATGATGAGCAAGATCATCCGCCAGGTGGAAAACGGTCCGGACTATCAGACCCAGCTCGACGTCAGCCGACCGAAAGCCGAAGCCACGGTTTCCGATGCCATCAGCTGCGCGATCCGCCGCATCAGCAACGTGCTGCCAGTGGCGGTGCTGGTCAACTACAGCGAATCCGGCACCTCGAGCCTGCGCGCCGCGCGCGAGCGGCCGAAGGCGCCGATCCTCAACCTGACCCCGAACCTGCAGACCGCACGGCGCCTGAGCGTGGCGTGGGGCATTCATTCGGTGGTCAACGATCGTCTGCGCCAGGTCGATGAAGTGTGTTCGACAGCGCTGGAAATCGCCCAGGCGCAAGGCATGGCCGAACGCGGCGACACGTTGCTGATCACCGCGGGTGTGCCGTTTGGGCAGCCGGGGTCGACTAATTCGCTGCGGATCGAAACATTGATCTGACCACTGACCCAGATCGTTCCCACGTCGAGACGGCGCACCGCTCGCGTGGGAATGCGGCCCGGGGCGCTCTGCGTCCCCAGAGCAGACGCAGAGCGTCCTTTGAGGCATTCCCACGCAGACGGTTCGACGTGGGAGCGATCAGTACCGAATGACCTGCCATGCCTGCCAATCATTTCAACACCCACTGCCCCGACTGGGCCGAGGCTTTGCTCAACGGCTTCAGTCAGATATTCCTCCAGCGCCATCCGCTGTGCGGCCTGCTGTGCCTGCTGGCGATTCTGTTCACCGCACCGGCCCTGCTCGGCGGTGCCTTGCTCGGCGGCGTCGCCGGGCTGCTCACCGCGCAGCGTCGCGGTTATGCCAAGGCCGATCGCCAGGCCGGCCTGTTCAGCTACAACGGCGTGTTGCTCGGGCTGTTGCTGAGCCTGTATTTCCCCTGGTCGGCAATGATGCCGCTGCTGATCCTGGCCGCCGGCGGCTTGAGTGCGATGCTCACTCAGCAATGGCTCAAACGCGTGCGGCTGAGCCACTACCTGCCCGCCTGCACCGCGCCTTTCGTTTTGTTGAGCTGGGTGCTGCTGTGCTTCGCCACGCCTTCGACCCAGGCACAGCTGATTGAAGTCAGCGCACTGAACATGCTGGCCGCTCCCCTCAAGGGCCTGGGCCAGGTGATGTTCCTCGGCCATCCGCTGGCCGGTGCGATGATCGCTGCCGGGTTGTGGATCGCCGATCGCCGCGCGTTCTGCTGGGCGTTGCTGGCGTCTGTGGCCGGCATGGGCTGGAGCCTGCTCAATGCCGATTTCTACACCGCCCTGCTCGGCCTGGGGGGTTATAACGCCGTGCTCGCCGCCCTCGCCTTCAGTGCGCAGCGCCGGCAACCGTGGCTGCCGTTGCTTGGCATCGTGCTGGCGCTGCTGCTGACGCCGATGTTTGCCGCCGCCGGCCTGCCCACCCTGACCGCACCGTTCATCCTCGCCTGCTGGTTGCTGCGCAGCGCTGTCCAGGTACTGCGCCGGGCGCCGGTGAGCGGCACGTCTTGCGCTCGCGGGGAGAATCAACCTAGGCTGCGCTGATCTTCGATTCAGGCGTTATCCATGGACAGCAGCAAGCCCTGGCGTGAACAGCTTTACGTCATGATTTTCCAGAGTGACACCCGCGCCGGGCGGCGCTTCGACGGCATTCTGCTGTTGATCATCCTCGCCAGCCTGGTGATCGTGATGCTCGACAGCATCGACAGCATCCACCGCAACTATGCCGATGTGCTGGCCTACATCGAATGGGGCTTCACGGTGATCTTCGCCGGTGAATACCTGTTGCGCCTGTACTGCTCGCCCAAGCCGCTGCGCTATGCGTTCAGCTTCTACGGCCTGGTGGACCTGCTGGCCATCGTGCCCGGCATCCTCGCCTTGTATTACAGCGACGCGCAGTACCTGCTGATCATCCGCATCATTCGCATGCTGCGCATCTTCCGCGTGCTCAAGCTCAGCCCGTACCTCAAGCAGGCCAACTATCTGATGTCGGCGCTGCGCGGCAGCAAGCAGAAGATCGTGGTGTTCCTCGTCAGCGTCTGCACGCTGGTCACGGTGTTCGGCACGCTGATGTACGTGATCGAAGGCCCGGAGCACGGCTTCACCAGCATTCCCAAGGGCATTTACTGGGCTATCGTCACCCTGACCACCGTCGGCTTCGGCGACATCGTACCGAAGACCCCGCTGGGCCAGGTGATTTCCTCGCTGGTGATGATCACCGGTTACTCGATCATCGCCGTCCCGACCGGGATTTTCACCGCCGAACTGGCCAGTGCCATGCGCGGCGAACAGCTGCAGCACGACTGCCCGGTCTGCCGCAAACAGAGCCATGAACCGAATGCCGCGTTCTGTTCTCGTTGTGGCAACGCACTGTTCAGGAAAGTGGAATAAGCAAAGAGCTTTTAAATCTTTAAGCGACTATGCGGCCCCGGCTATAGTCGCTGGCAAAACAGCATCACCCCTACCGCCACCCCCTGTATCCAAACAACAAGGAATGCGCAGTGAAAAAACTCTTTGGCGCCTCACTTCTCGCCGCCGGTCTTGCCTTCGGCAGCGTGGCTCACGCCGCCCCGACTCTGCTCAACGTTTCCTACGACGTGATGCGCGATTTCTACAAGGACTACAACACTGCGTTCCAGAAACACTGGCAGGCCGAACACAACGAAACGATTACCGTGCAGATGTCTTTCGGCGGTTCGAGCAAGCAGGCGCGCTCGGTGATCGATGGCCTGCCGGCTGACGTCATCACCATGAACATGGCGACCGACATCAATGCCCTCGCGGACAACGGTCAACTGGTGCCGAAGGACTGGGTCACCCGCCTGCCGAACAACAGCGCACCGTTCACTTCGGCCACCGTGTTCATCGTCCGCAAGGGCAACCCGAAAGCACTGAAAGACTGGCCGGACCTGCTCAAGGACGGCGTGCAAGTGATCGTGCCGAACCCGAAAACCTCGGGCAACGGCCGCTACACCTACCTTTCGGCCTGGGGCTACGTGCTGAAGAACGGCGGTGACGAGAACAAGGCCAAGGACTTCGTCGGCAAGCTGTTCAAACAGGCCCCGGTGCTCGACACCGGTGGCCGTGCCGCCACCACCACGTTCATGACCAACCAGATCGGCGACGTGCTGGTGACCTTCGAAAACGAAGCGGAAATGAT
The DNA here is from genome assembly GCF_030209175.1 of Pseudomonas sp. efr-133-TYG-5. Taxonomy (GTDB): domain Bacteria; phylum Pseudomonadota; class Gammaproteobacteria; order Pseudomonadales; family Pseudomonadaceae; genus Aquipseudomonas. Next base: position 1,672,305 of record NZ_JARVSM010000001.1, read on the forward strand.
CGCCCGCGAGTTCGGTCGCGACCAGTTCGAAGTGATCTACCCGAGCGTGTCCGCCGAAGCCGAGCCACCCGTGTCGGTGGTCGACAAAGTGGTCGAGAAGAAAGGCTCGCGCGCGGCTGCCGAGGACTACCTGAAGTACCTGTGGTCGCCGGAAGGCCAGGAAATTGCCGCCGCCAACTACCTGCGTCCGCGTGATCCGGCGGTACTGGCCAAGTACACCGACCGTTTCCCGAAAGTCGACTTCCTCTCCGTGGAGAAGACCTTCGGTGACTGGCGCACCGTGCAGAAGACCCACTTCAACGATGGCGGGATCTTCGATCAGATCTACAGCCAGTAAGATTTGGCGGACATGAAAAAGGCGACCCTCAGTGGTCGCCTTTTTTGTGGCAGGTTTACCCTCACCGCAGTCCTCTCCCGGAGGGAAAGCCGGCCGACCGAGGTGTCTGGCGAGTGAAATCGACCTGAAAGACCTTATGGATCATGGACTCGGCAACGCAGTTTCAGCTTGGCGTATTGTTTCAGCGTCCCCCAATCAGTCCCCTCGCCCTCCGGGAGAGGGTTAGGGCGAGGGGCTTTTACATCGGCGGCGTGACGCCATCCTTGCCAGCGGAAATCGATTGCGCGGTCAATGTGCCGTCCGCGCTCTGGGTGACGAAGGTGACGATCTTCACCCCGGCCTTGAGCAAACTCCGATCCGCCGGCACCAGATTGACGATCGGCACGTCTTCAGGCACCAGGATCTTCTGTTGGCCGTCCTTGTAGTTCACCGTCAGCACCCGCCCGTTGCTGACCAGCAGATCGCCGACACTGCCATTGGTCATGCTGCTGCCCTTGGCCAGGTCGAACGGCCGATGGCCGTCGCCGCTGCCGGCCAGTTCCGGGGCAAACACGTGGACTTCCAGTGCCTTGAGCGTGCCATCCTCCTGGGGAATGGCCGCCGAGCCGATGTAACTGCCGGGCTTGATGTCTTCGATATTGGCCAGGGTCACGGCGCGGACCTTGGTGTCCTTGGTCAACTGGATCACCACGTTTTCGCCGCTGTTGACGTGGACCTTGAGCGTGTCGGCACTGACGCCGGTAATCTCGCCGCGAACGCCGATGCGCATGCCCGGCGCTTCGCCCGCCTGCACAGCGGTCACGCCAAGCAGGGCGATCAGGGCAATCGTGGTGGTGTGCCGCAGTAACTGAGCAAACATCGCAATCCTCCGGTGACGAACGCGGGTATGGGTCGACAACATAAGCACGCTATCGAAGAAGATGTAAGTGAATGTATCATCAGTGCGCAACGGCCGGACGCAAGGTTCGCCGCTGGCGGACACCCGACTGCAAGCCAGGTATTGCGCAATGCAATAGCCACTATCGAGCGCTGGCTTCTACCGCGCGCCGGGTTCGCCCCTTAGCCTCACCGCATTCCTTTTCGCTGGATCGAGAAACTCCTATGACCGCCACAACTCACGCAATGACCCGAGGCATGGTGCTGCTGTTCGCTTTTTGCTGCGGCGCCATCGTTGCCAACATCTACTACGCGCAGCCCATCATCGGCCTGATCGCACCGGACATCGGCCTGACCGACACCATGGCCAGTTTCATCGTCTCGCTGACCCAGATCGGCTACGCGCTGGGCCTGTTCTTCCTGGTGCCGCTGGCTGACCTTGTGGAAAACCGGCGCCTGATGATCATCACCACCGTGGTGGCGATCGCCAGCCTGCTCGGCGCCGCGTTCACCGATCAGCCGAACGTGTTCCTGCTGATTTCGTTGCTGGTGGGTTTCAGCTCGGTGTCGGTGCAGGTGCTGATTCCACTGGCGGCGCACTTGGCGCCGGAAGAATCCCGTGGCCGCGTGGTCGGCGGGATCATGGGCGGTTTGCTGCTGGGGATTCTGTTGGCGCGTCCGGTGTCGAGCGTGGTGGCGGACCATCTCGGCTGGCGGGCGATGTTCATGATCGCAGCAGCCTTGATGGCAGCGATCAGCGTGGTGCTGGCGTTGACCGTGCCCAAGCGCCAGCCGGATCACAGCGCTTCCTACGGCCAGTTGCTGGGTTCGTTGTGGACGCTGCTGCGCAAGCAACCGGTGTTGCGTCAGCGGGCGTTTTACCAGGCCTGCATGTTTGCCACGTTCAGCCTGTTCTGGACCGCCGTGCCGCTGGAGCTGGCGCGCAACCATGGCCTGTCGCAGAGCCAGATCGCGATCTTCGCCCTGGTCGGCGCCATCGGTGCCATCGCCGCGCCGATCAGCGGCCGCCTGGCCGATGCCGGCCACACCCGTATCGCCTCGCTGCTGGCCATGCTGTTCGCCAGCCTGAGCTTCCTGCCGGCCTTCATTCACCCGGCCTACAGCGTGATCGGCCTGGCCGTCACCGGCGTGGTGCTCGACTTCTGCGTGCAGATGAACATGGTGCTGGGCCAGCGGGCGGTGTACTCCCTCGACGCCAAGAGCCGCGGCCGCCTCAACGCGCTGTACATGACCAGCATCTTCCTCGGCGGCGCCTTCGGCTCCTCGGTGGCCAGCGTGGTGTATGAACACGGCGGCTGGTTGTGGATCGTGATCGTCGGCAGCGCGTTTCCGTTGCTGGCGCTACTGCGGTTTTTGAGTGCTGCGCAGAAGCCTGCTCTGGCCACGGCCTAGAATCGCAAAGGCACTGTCGGATCACTGATCCGCCAGTGCGCGATGCTCAATGCCGGACCAGTTTTTCCATGGCGGCATCGGCCAAGAAAGAGGAGCGGCTTTTGACGTTGTGCTCACGCACGTAGCGGTCGATCCGCTGGATGACATAGCCGGGCAACGTCACATTGACCTTCTCGGTTTTGCCCATGTACGGCGAAATATCCAGCTCACGCATCCCCCAGCCCATATCGGTCCGGCTCAGGCGTCAAGAACAGGACGCGAGTGAGGCATTGCTCTTTCATCGCGGCATACGATGCATGCGTCCGCCGCCTAGGCCTGGTCAAGTCGATCCAGGCACTCGGCAGCTATCACGCGATGGTTTGAAAGCTCACTACCCCAGACAGCAAAACGGCGATCCGAAGATCGCCGTTTTTCGTTACTGCCCGAACTGCTTGCCCAGGCCCGCCGGAACGCCGTGGATGTTGGTGTCTTCCCACGGGCCGTTGGGGCTGATCGCGCGGCTCCAGCCGTTGTTCCAGCGGTAGTAGGTGCGCTGGCGGTAGAAGGTGTTGGGCTGGTCGTCGAGGACGTACACGCCCAGTTTCTGATCCCAGTGGCTGTTGCCGCCCGGGGGCGGCGCGAAGCTGGCGGAGGTGCGTGGCTGCGGTTTCGCCGGTTTGGCCGGAATCCCCGGTTTGCCAGGGCTCGGGCTGGTGGACGGGGTCGGGGCCGGTTGCGAGGGCGGGATCGGCGGCAGGTTGGTCGTCGGTTCCGGGCGCTGCACCGCACAGGCACTCAAGCCCAGGGCCAGGGTGAGGACTGTGATTCGAGCGATGGCGTTCATGGCGGTGCTTTCCTGTTGGTTCCGGCTATTGGTCCGGGCTGTCGATGGTCAGTGTCTGCGGCGCGGTGGTGCTGCTGGCCAGCGGCCCGCTGCGGCCGACCCACTCACCGGCAGTCGGCTGCCCGGCCCGGGACACGCGCGCAACCAGTTGGACTTCAGGGAAGTTCGACAGTTTCAACTGCGGCATCATTGCATCGGCATCGCCCAGTTCGACGGTCACCGGCAGATCGGCAACGGTCAGGCGTTTGGCTGCCAACGGCGCCGGAGGCCCGGAGGTGGCGCGCGCGAAGATGAAGACGCTGTCGCCCGGTTGCACCTTGCCCTTCAACTCATCGGCCAGGTTCACGCTGACCTTGAGCACAGCGGCTTTCGCCACCGGCGCCTGGGCGACCTTGCCGCCACTAGCTTGCAGCTTCTCGGTAGCGCGGGCGATGCCGCCCTGCAACGCTTCGCGGGATTTGTCTTCTGCGGGCAGTTGCGCCAGCAGGCGATTCCAGTAATCGATGGCCTCCTGATAACGCGCGCCTTCGAACGCGGCGATCCCCAGCAGACCCAGGCTGGTGACTTCCTTCGGGTCCGCCTTGAGCGCTTCGTCGGTCAGGGCCTGCACCTTGTCCGACCACTTCTTGCCATCGGCGAAATACTGCGCCTGCGCCCACTGGCCCAGCAGCTCCGGCTGGCGCCCGGCGAGGTTGACGGTGCGCTCGAACATCTTCGCCGCGTCGGCCGGACGATCCTGGGCCATGTAGGTGCGTCCGAGGAAATACACGCCCTCGGCCGAATCCGGTTGCGCCGCGACCGCCCGCTCCAGGCGCCGGGTCATCTCTTCCATCGACTGCGGCGCCTGAGCGAATTCGCGGGTCAGTTCGACTTTGTCGCTGGCACCGAAGTGCAGATACAAGCCAAGGCCCAGCACCGGTACCAGCAGCGCCGCCAGCAGCGGCAACGGCTTGCCCAGACGGGACACCCGCGCCGGCGTCGCGCCTTCGGTATCGGCGAGCAGCTCGCGCGCCGCTTCGGCGCGGCCGCTGTCCATCTGCGCCGCGTCGAGAACGCCCTCGGCCTGCTGCACTTGCAGCTCGGCGACACGTTCCTGATACAGCGCAACGTTGAGGGCCGTGCGATCCTCCTCGCGCTGGGCGCGACGTTCACGCAGAACCGGGATCAGCAGAAAACTCAGGGCGACCAGAAGCAACAGCCCTGCGGCGAGCCAGAAATCAATCATTCTTGGTTTTTTTCCAACAGTTGGTCGAGGCGCTGACGCTCGTCGGCGGACAGCGCTTGCGGGGTCTCGGTACGCTGGGCGCGACGGCGGCGGACAATCACCGCGATCACCACGAAACCGCCGAGCAACAGGCCGGCCGGGCCGAACCACAGCAGCGCGGTCTTGGCGTTGAGCGCCGGTTTGTAGCGGACGAAATCACCGTAGCGGTCGACCATGAAGTCGATGATCTGCTGATTGTCCTTGCCCTCGCCGAGCATGCGGAAAATCTCCTTGCGCAGGTCGGCGGCAATCGGTGCGTTGGAGTCGGCGATGTCCTGGTTCTGGCATTTGGGGCAGCGCAGTTCCTTGGTCAGCTCGCGAAAACGCTCGCGATCGCCTTCTTTGGCGAACTCGTAGGTGTCGATGGCCGCATGGGCCACGCCGGCCAGGCTCAAGCCCAGCAGCACGGCGGCAAGAAAACGCTTCATGGCTTGGCCTCATCGACCAGCGCCTGATACTTGGCTGCCAGTTTCTCGCGCCAGACCTGCTCGTCGATCACCCCGACGTACTTGTCGCGGATGATGCCCTTGGCGTCGATGAAGAAGGTTTCCGGCGCGCCATACACACCCAGGTTGAGGCCCAGCGAGCCCTCGTCGTCACGGATGTCCAGCTGATACGGGTTGTGGAACTCGGCCAGCCACTTCAGTGCGTCGGCGTTGGTGTCCTTGTAGTTGATGCCGTAGATCACCACGCCGCGCTCGGCCAGTTTGTTCAGCACCGGGTGCTCGACCCGGCAGGAGATGCACCAGGTGCCCCAGACGTTAACCAGCGCCGGTTTGCCGAGAATGTCAGCCTTGGTCAGGACTTTGTCGCCCTGCACCGCCGGCAACGAAAACTCCGGGAACGGCTTGTTGATCATCGCCGACGGCAGCTCCGCCGGATCCAGGTACAGCCCGCGATAGAGGAATACCGCCACCAGCAGGAATATCGCCAGTGGCACCAACATCAACCAACGTCTCATGCAGCCGCTCCCGTCATGCCCAGTGCTTCACGCACGCGGCTTTTCACCTTGACCCGATACCGTCGATCCAGCGCTGCCAGCAGGCCGCCGAGGCCGGTCAGCAGGCCGCCGAACCAGATCCAGCGCACGAACGGCTTGACGTGCACCCGCACCGCCCACGCGCCATCGCCCAGCGGTTCGCCGAGGGCCACATACAGATCGCGGGTGAAACCGGCGTCGATCCCGGCCTCGGTCATCACCGAGTTCTGTACGGTGTACAGACGTTTTTCCGGGTGCAGCACACTGACTTCCTGGCCGTTGCGGATCACGCGAATGGTGCCCTTGTCGGAGGTGAAGTTCGGCCCTTCGAAGTGCCTGGCGCCCTCGAACACGAACTGGTAACCGGCCAGGTCCATCGACTCGCCCGGTGCCAGGCGCAGGTCGCGCTCGGCACTGTTCTGGCTGGACAACACCACGCCCAGCGCGCAGACCGCGATGCCCAGGTGCGCAAGCTGCATGCCCCAGTAGCTGCGGGTCAGGGCCGGCAGGCCTTTGACCAGGCCCTTGTGGCGGGTCTTGTCGAAAATGTCGCGCACACCGGCCAGCAGCACCCACGCGGCCAGCAGGAACGTGGCGATCACCGCCCAGTTGAAATCGCCGTAGGCAACACCGGCCACCACCGCCAGCGCGACGCTGCCGAGCAGCACCGGCGTGAGCATGCTGGCCAGCCATTTCACCGGGGTGTCCTTCCAGCGCACGATCACGCCGACCGCCATGACCACCATCAGCAACGCCATCAACGGAATGAACAACGCGTTGAAGTACGGCGGGCCGACCGACAGCTTGGCGCCGCTGAGGGCATCGAGAATCAGCGGATACAGGGTGCCGAGCAGGATCATCGACGCGGCCACCACCAGCACCAGGTTGTTGCCCAGCAGCAGGGTTTCCCGCGACCACAGGTTGAAACCGACCTGACTCTTGACCACCGGCGCGCGCAAGGCGAACAGGGTCAACGAACCACCGACCACGAACAGCAGGAAAATCAGGATGAACACGCCACGCTCAGGGTCCGACGCAAACGCGTGCACCGACGTCAGCACGCCGGAACGCACCAGGAACGTCCCGAGCAGGCTCAACGAGAAGGCGGCGATGGCCAGCAACACCGTCCAGCTCTTGAACACGCCACGTTTCTCGGTGACCGCCAGCGAGTGAATCAGCGCGGTGCCCACCAGCCACGGCATGAACGAGGCGTTTTCCACCGGGTCCCAGAACCACCAGCCGCCCCAGCCGAGTTCGTAGTAGGCCCACCACGAACCGAGGGTGATGCCGATGCCGAGGAAGGCCCACGCGACAATCGTCCATGGCCGCGACCAACGTGCCCACGCGGCATCGAGACGACCGCCAAGCAAGGCGGCGATGGCGAAAGCGAACGCCACTGAGAAGCCGACGTAACCCATGTACAGCATCGGCGGATGGACAATCAGGCCGATATCCTGCAGCAGCGGATTGAGGTCACGACCGTCGGCCGGAATCTGCGGCAAGATCCGCGAGAACGGGTTGGAGGTGAGGATCAGGAACAGCAGGAAACCGCTGCTGATCATGCCCATCACCGCCAGGACGCGAGCGAGCATGACCTGCGGCAACTGCCGGGAGAACACCGACACGGCGAAGGTCCAGCCACCGAGGATCAGCGCCCAGAGCAGCAGCGACCCTTCGTGGGCGCCCCACACCGCACTGAACTTGTAGTACCACGGCAGTGCGCTGTTGGAGTTCATCGCCACGTAGCCGACCGAAAAATCATCGGTCATGAACGCGTACGTCAGGCAACCGAAGGCAAACAGCAGGAACGCGAACTGGCCCCACGCCGCCGGTTGCGCCAGGCCCATCCACAGCCGGTCGCCGCGCCAGGCGCCGAACAACGGCACCACGGCCTGCACCAGGGCGAAACACAGCGCCAGAATCATCGCCAGGTGGCCCAGCTCAGGGATAAAAATTGCCGAAGTCATCGATCAACCCTCCTTCGCCGGGGTCGGAGCGGATTGGCCGCTGTCCTTCAACGCCTTGGTCACTTCCGGCGGCATGTATTTTTCGTCGTGCTTGGCCAGCACCTCGTCGGCGACCACCACGCCGTCGGCGTTGAGCTTGCCGAGGGCGACAATGCCCTGCCCTTCGCGGAACAGGTCCGGGAGGATCCCGCGGTAGGTAATGGTCACGGCTTTGTTGAAGTCGGTGACAACGAATTTGACGTCCAGCGAGTCCGGCGAACGTTGCAGGGAACCCTTCTCGACCATGCCACCGGCGCGGATGCGCGTGTCGTGCGGCGCTTCGCCGTTGGCGATCTGGGTCGGGGTGTAGAACAGGTTGATGTTCTGCTGCAGGGCGCTCAGGGCCAGGCCGACGGCAGCGCCGACCCCGACCAGAACCGCCAGAATGATGATCAGACGTTTTTTGCGCAGCGGATTCACTTGCCGTTCTCCCGGCGCAGACGACGCGCCTCTTGTTGCAGATAACGCTTGCGCGCCGCAATCGGCGCCGCCACGTTGAGGATCAGTACCGCCAGGCAGATGCCATAGGCCGACCAGACATACAGGCCGTGATGGCCCATGGCGAGGAAGTCGCCGAATGACGCGAAACTCATCGAACGGCCTCCAGGCTGTGCTGCACTTCTTGCTTGACCCAACTGGCGCGAGCCTCGCGCTTGAGCACTTCCAGGCGCATGCGCAGCAACAGCACGGCGCCGAAGAAACAGTAGAAACCCAGCGCCGTCAGCAACAGCGGCAGCCACATTTCTGCCGGCATCGCCGGTTTTTCCGTGAGGGTGAACGTCGCGCCCTGGTGCAGGGTGTTCCACCACTCCACCGAGTACTTGATGATCGGGATGTTGATCACACCGACGATGGCCAGCACCGCGCAGGCCTTGGCGGCGCTGTCGCGGTTGCTGATGGCGTTACCCAGGACGATCACACCGAAATACAGGAACAGCAGAATCAGCATCGACGTCAGGCGCGCATCCCACACCCACCACGAACCCCAGGTCGGCTTGCCCCAGATGGCTCCGGTGGCCAGCGCCACGGCGGTCATCCACGCACCGATCGGCGCGGCGCATTGCAGGGCGACATCGGCCAGTTTCATCTTCCACACCAGGCCCACCACGCCGCACACCGCCAGCATCACGTAGATCGACTGGGCGAGCATCGCTGCCGGCACGTGGATATAGATGATGCGGAAGCTGTTGCCTTGCTGATAGTCCGGCGGCGCGAAGGCCAGGCCCCAAATGACGCCGACGGTGATCAGCAGCAACGCTGCAATGCTCAACCACGGCAGCAACTTGCTGCTGATGCCGTAGAACCACTTGGGCGAGCCGAGCTTGTGAAACCAGGTCCAGTTCATACTGTTTCCATCACGGGTGCTGCTCATCGGTGTGAGCTGGCAGTGGGTCAGGCCTTTTCAGAAAAAGCGGTCAATTTTTGACCAGACCTCATTATTATTCGCCGACGCTGATCTTCAGGCCAGCCGCTATTGCAAAGGGTGTCAGGGTTATCGCCAGGGCGGTCAGGCTTCCAAGCCACAGCAGATAACCGGTCGCCGGCATGCCCTGCAAGGCCGCCTGCAAGGCGCCACTGCCGAGGATCAGCACCGGGATGTACAACGGCAGAATCAGCAGCGCCAGCAACAGGCCGCCGCGCTTCAGACCGACCGTCAGCGCCGCGCCCACCGCGCCGAGCAGGCTCAGCACCGGTGTGCCCAGCAGCAACGACAGCAGCAACACCGGCAGGCAAGCGGCCGGCAAACCGAGCATCAATGCCAGCAAGGGCGAGAGCAACACCAGTGCCAACCCCGAGAACAGCCAGTGTGCCAGCACCTTGGCCAACACCAGAAGTGGCAGCGGGTGCGGCGAAAGGACCCACTGTTCGAGGGAGCCATCTTCGAAATCACTGCGGAACAGCCCGTCCAGCGAGAGCAGCACCGATAACACCGCGGCCACCCAGACTAACCCCGGGGACAGGTTTTGCAACACTTGAGTTTCCGGGCCGACGGCCAGCGGGAACAAAGCGATGACGATGGCAAAGAAAATCAGCGGATTGGCCAGTTCGGCGGGACGCCGGAACAGCAGGCGGGATTCACGGGCAACCAGCAGGCCGAACACACTCATACCGCCCAATTCCCCAGATCGATGTCACGATAACCGGCCGGCAGGCGGCTCAATGTGTGGTGGGTGGTCAGCACCACCATGCCGCCGCGCTCACAGTGCCCGGCCAGGTGGGCTTCGAGTTGCGCCACGCCCTGTTTGTCGAGCGCCGTGAACGGTTCGTCGAGGATCCACAGCGGCGGGCTGTCCAGATACAGCCGCGCCAACGCCACGCGGCGCTGCTGGCCGGCGGACAGGCTGTGACAGGGAACATCTTCGAAACCGCGCAGGCCGACCGCCGCCAGCGCCTGCCAGATGGCGTCGCGGCCAGCCGGATGATGCAGGGCGCAGAGCCAGGCGAGGTTTTCTTCCGGGGTGAGCAGATCCTTGATGCCGGCGGCATGCCCGATCCACAACAGGTTGCGCGCCAGTTCGCTGCGCTGTTCGGCGAGTGGCCGGCCGTTGAGCAGGACCTCGCCGCTGGTCGGCTGCATCAACCCGGCGAGCAGGCGCAACAGGCTGGTCTTGCCGCTGCCGTTGGGGCCGCTGATCTGCACCATGTCGCCACTGCCCAGGCGCAACTCGAGATGTTCGAAGAGCAGCCTCAGATCACGCTCACACGCGAGGGCAACGGTTTGCAGGACAGGACTGGTCAAGGGATCACGGGCCTTATACGGTTCAAGTCGGCTCTGGTGCGGCCGTTAAAGAGATGCAGCATAGATGCAAAGACGGCTCGATCTAGAGAGCTGCGTCAAACAATTGCTATGTTTTTTGAACGAAGCGCAAGACGGCCGGCATTATACATGGCGTGCCTTACTCTCAAGAGTGCAATTTCCTCAGGTTGTGTCCGTGTATGACAGGCGAAATGAACATCCTCCCGCTCCCGCCAACCACCGCGGCGCCCGCGCGTCCGCTGGTGGTCAGCGGTGACGTGCTGAAGCTGCTGACCCCGGTCGAGGGGCTGATCGCCGCCGGGCAAAGCGCCCGGGCCGAGGTGTTGTCGCTCAAGCAGGCGGATCAGACCTTTGAATTGTTGCTGAAAGTGACGCTGGACAGCGGCCGCCAGACCACCGTGCAAGCCACCAGCTCCCAGCCGCTGCCGCAGGGCACCAGCCTGGCGATCACCCAACCGTCGGCGGGCAACCTCGCGGTGACCGTGCAGCAGGCGATTGCCAGCAGCGTCGCCACCCTCACCCGCATCGATACGTCTCAGCTGCCGGTGGGCACCCTGCTGCAAGGCAAGGTGCTGACCGCCCAGGCCTTGCCGCAGGCGCCGGGACAACCGACCGTGTTCCGTTCGCTGGTGAGCCTGCTCAACACGGCGTTGAGCGGCACGACGCTGAGCATCGACAGCCCGCAGCCACTGCGCATCGGCACCTTGTTGTCGGCGCTGGTGGAGGATGCCCAGACGCTGAAATTCCTGCCCTTGAGCAGCCGCCAGGAACAACTGGCGGTGAGCCAGCAACTGCTCGCCCAGCAAAGCCGCCAGGGCTCGCTCGACGGCTTGCTCAAGGCCCTGCAAAACCTGCCGCCGGCCAGCGATCAGACCTCGCAGGATCTGCGCGCCGTGGTCGACAAACTGCTCGCCAGCCTGCCGGACGCGCAACAGCTGAGCACGCCGCGCGGCCTGGCCCAGGCCCTGGCCAACAGCGGCGTGTTCCTCGAAGCGAAATTGCTTGGCGGGCAAAACCCGACGCTGACCCCGGACATCAAAGCCGATCTGCTCAAACTGATCGCGCAACTCACCCCGGGGCTGCCCAACAGCAGCAGTTTCAACGCGATCATCGCTGCCAACACCCTGGCCCAGGCCTTGCCGAACTTCGTGCGCAACGCGCTCGGCACGCTCGGCCAGGTCAGCGCCAAACCCGTGCCGAGCAGCTTTCCCCTGCCCGACCGCCTGCTGCAAAGCCTCGATGACGAAGGTGACCTGGAACATCTGCTGCGCCTCGCCGCCGCCGCGGTGTCGCGCCTGCAAAGCCATCAGCTGTCGAGCCTGGAACAGACCGGGGTCACCGACGACGGCCGCCTGCTCAGCACCTGGCAGCTGGAAATCCCCATGCGCAACCTGCAGGACATCGTGCCGCTGCAGGTCAAGTTCCAGCGCGAAGATGCGCCGGAGAAACAGCAAGCGAACGAGCAGCGCCGCGATGAGCGGGAACCGAAACAACAACTGTGGCGGGTCGATCTGGCGTTCGACATGGAACCGCTGGGGCCGCTGCAGATCCAGGCGCAATTGATCAGCGGCAGCCTGTCCAGTCAGTTGTGGGCCGAACGGCCGTACACCGCGAGCCTGATCGACAGTAACCTGGCCGCGCTGCGCCAGCGCCTGGTGGATTCCGGGCTCAACGTCGGCGATCTCGACTGCCACCTCGGCACCCCGCCGCAAGGCAACCAAACCCGCCTCGAACACCGCTGGGTCGACGAAACCGCATGAACGATTCCACTGCTCCACGCCAGGCCATTGCCCTCAAGTACGACGGCAGCCACGCCCCGACCCTCACCGCCAAGGGCGACGAAGAACTGGCCGAGGAAATCCTGCGCATCGCCCGCGACTGCGAGGTGCCGATCTATGAGAACGCCGAACTGGTGCGCCTGCTGGCACGGATGGAACTGGGCGACAGCATCCCGCCGGAGCTGTACCTGACGATTGCCGAGATCATCGCGTTTGCCTGGAACCTGAAGGGCAAGTTCCCGGCAGGACACGATCCGGATGCGCCGATGGTCGAGAAGGACGTCACCGAGCGCGGCGACGATTACTGAGACTGCAAAGACGCATTCGCGAGCAGGCTCGCTCCCCCATCAGACCGTGATCGGATGTGGGAGCGAGCCTGCTCGCGAATGGCTGTTCAGAGGGTGCCACACTCGGCGTGGCAACGCTCCGGGGGTGACGACTAGTTCCTGTGCAGCTTGCGCATCAACTCCGCCTCGGCCTGGGTCAGGCCGCAGGACTGGGTGAGTTCGTCGACACTGGCGCCCATGCCGACCAGTTTCGCCGCCTGGGCGAAGGACAGGCTCGACGGATCGCGCTGCTCGAGCTGGGCCAGTTTGTCAGGAATCGGACTGACCACCGCCCGCAGCTCGTGCAGGGCTTCGCCCATGCGCACGTTGCCGTTCTGGTAATCGTCGACACGCTTGGCCAGGTCCTTGATGCGCTGGTCACGCAACGCATCGCCCTGAGCCTGTTGCGCAGCGATTACGCGCTGCGCCTTGATGTACGCCAGAAACATTGCCAGCGTGCCTGCCCAGAAGAGGAACAGGACAATCACCGCGACCTCGAGAATCAATCAGATGTTCTCCAGTTCCGACCATTCTTCTTCGCTCATCATCTTGTCCAGCTCGACCAGGATCAGCAACTCGTTGTTCTTGTTGCACACGCCCTGGATGAACTTGGCCGACTCTTCGTTACCGACGTTTGGCGCGGTCTCGATTTCCGACTGACGCAGATAAACCACTTCGGCCACGCTGTCGACCATGATCCCGACCACTTGCTTGTCGGCTTCGATGATGACGATACGGGTGTTGTCGCTGATCTCGCCGCTCATCAGGCCGAAGCGCTGGCGGGTGTCGATCACGGTGACCACGTTGCCACGCAGGTTGATGATGCCCAGCACGTAGCTTGGCGCCCCCGGAACCGGTGCGATCTCGGTGTAGCGCAGGACTTCCTGAACGCGCATCACGTTGATGCCGTAGGTTTCATTGTCCAGCTTGAAGGTTACCCATTGCAGGATCGGATCTTCGGAACCCTTTGCCGCCGTCGCCTTGTCGTTCATACCCTAGCCCCTCGAAAAACCGCTCCTGGCGGTGTGTATTCCGTGCGCCGGCAGTTGCCTGCCGGCGCGTGTTTTTATGTCGGTTTGTGGTTCGGCTTACTGCCGGACATGTGCTTTGCCCCGCCGCTGGCGATCAACTCGGCCAGTGCGGCGACATCGAGCAAGGCGCACATGTGTTCAATCACCGTGCCGGCGAGCCATGGCCGCTGCCCCCGGTGACTTCTCCATTTGATTTCATTCGGATCCAGGCGCAACGAGCGGCTGACCTGATGCACCGCCAGGCCCCACTCGTAACCCTGTACCGAAATCACGTACTGCAGGCCCTGGCGGAAATCGTCGCGATAGCGATCCGGCATGACCCAGCGAGCGGTGTCCAGCACCTTCAGGTTGCCGGCCTGGCTCGGCAGAATGCCGAGGAACCACTCCGGCTGACCGAACAGCGGAGTCAGCTCGTGGCCGGCCAGTGAATAGATCGAGCCCAGGCACACCAGCGGTACCGCCAGGGTCAGCCCGGCGACATCGAACAGCAGGCATTCGAAGGCTTCGGCGGCCCACGCCGGACGCCCATCGGTTTCCACCGGTGGCGGCGTGTTGCTCGGCGGCAGGTGCACCTCCACCAGTGGCGGCACCCGCGTCTGTTCGACGGGTGCCGGCGCAACCGGCGCAGGTTCGGCCACGACCGGTTCCGGCGCGGTTTTCAGCAATTGGGTCTGCAGCAGCGGTGCGAGTGTCGAGACCGGCGCGCGAACGGGCTGCGGCTCTTCGATCAACGCAACCGGCGCCTTGGCGACCGGCGCGGCGGCAGGTGCGGCAGCAGGTGCAGCAGCAGGTGCAGCAGCAGGTGCAGCAGCAGGTGCAACGACCGGTTTCAGCGCTGTGTGCGCATCACGCGCCTGTTCTTCCAGCACCGCCGCCTGGAACTCGTCCAGCGCTGCCGCACTTTGCACAACGTCAGGCTGCGCCTCGATTGTCGGCGGCAGCTCCTCGGGAATTTCCTGCAGCAAACCATCCAGATAAGACTGCAGCGCCAACTGTGGACGCGAGGTGAGCTTGACTGGACGGTTCATCGGTCAACAGCACCAAGCAGGGAAACAGCGTCGTCTGTTTCGCGAGCAGGCTCGCTCCCACAGGATGTGTGCAGCTCGAACCGGCGCGATCGGGTCACGGTCATTTCAGGCCACCTGCGCAACGAGTTGCTGCGCCAGCAGATGCTTGAGCAACGCGCGGTAGGCCAGCACGCCGCGGCTCTTGCCGTCGAATTGCGAAGGCGTGACACCGGCCCGGCTGGCGTCGCGCAGACGGGTATCGACCGGGATATAACCCTGCCAGATCTCGTCGGGAAACTTGTCGCGCAACACGCGCAGGGTGCCCATCGACGCCTGGGTGCGGCGGTCGAACAGGGTCGGCACGATGCTGAACGGCAGCGCCTGTTTGCGCGAGCGGTTGATCATCGCCAGGGTGTTGACCATGCGCTCCAGGCCTTTGACGGCCAGGTGCTCGGTCTGCACCGGGATCACCAGTTGCTGGCTCGCGGCCAGGGCATTGACCATCAGCACGCCGAGCAATGGCGGGCTGTCGATGATCGCGTAATCGAAATCCTGCCACAGCTGCGCCAGACTCTTGGCGATCACCAGGCCCAGACCACTCTGCCCCGGCGACTGGCGCTCGAGGGTGGCCAGCGCGGTGCTTGACGGCAACAGGGAAATGCGTTCGTCGCTGGTCGACAGCAGCAATTGCCCGGGCAGGCCCTGCGGCACGCCGCCCTTGTGCAGGAACAGGTCGTAGTTGCTGTGTTCCAGGCTATCGGGGTCGTAACCGAAATAACTGGTCATCGAGCCGTGCGGGTCGAGATCGACCACAACCACGCGCTTGCCCGCCTCGGCCAGCAACCCGGCTAAAGCGATGGAGGAAGTGGTTTTACCGACACCACCCTTTTGATTGGCAACTGCCCAGACTCTCATTCGGATCATTCCTCCCGGCCGAGATGCTCGGCCGAGACATAGCTCAGCGTATTAATGCGGGCGACGGAGAATTGACGGCACTCTCGCGTCCCGGCGTCTTGACCGGGGTCGGTGCAGTTTGTGTGCCAGCGCGCTTCAGCGCGGCATCCGGTTGCGCATTGGCGGTCCCGGTACCGGTGAGGCTGCGGCGTACATCGAGGTTACGCGACACCACCAGCACCACGCGCCGGTTGCGCGCCCGGCCTTCGGCGGTGGCGTTGTTGGCCACCGGCTGGAACTCACCGTAGCCCACCGAAGCCAGGCGACCGGGGTTCACGCCCTGCATCGCCAGCATGCGCACGATGCTCGCCGAACGCGCCGAGGACAGTTCCCAGTTGGTCGGGTACTGCGCAGTTCGGATCGGCTGGTCGTCGGTGAAGCCTTCGACGTGGATCGGGTTATCGAACGGTTTGAGGATCGCCGCGACCTTGTCGATGATGTTGAAGGCGATATCGCTCGGCATGGCGTCGCCGCTGCCGAACAGCAGGCTGGAATTGAGTTCGATCTCGACCCACAACTCGTTGCCGCGCACGGTCATCTGGTTGGAGGCGATCAGGTCACCGAACGCGGCGCTGATGTCGTCGGCAATGCTTTTCAGCGGATCGCTGGCACCGGCGATGCCGGCGTCGACCTGCTCGGCATCCTTGACCAGCGGCTTGGCCGGGGTCACGGTCTTCGGCCGCTCTTCACCGATCGGGATCGGCTTGAGCGCGCGGTCGGAGTCGGTGAAGACGCCGATCAGCGCTTCGGAAATGATCTTGTACTTGCCTTCGTTGATCGACGAGATGGAATACATCACCACGAAAAAGGCGAAGAGCAAAGTGATGAAGTCGGCGTAGGAAACCAGCCAACGTTCATGGTTTACGTGCTCTTCATGCTGGCGACGACGTGCCATGAGGTCAGTCCCTTAATCCATGAAGCCTTGCAGCTTCAACTCGATGGAGCGTGGGTTTTCACCTTCGGCGATCGACAGAATGCCTTCCAACAACATTTCGCGATAACGCGACTGCCGCAACGCGATTGACTTGAGCTTGGCGGCCACCGGCAGCAGGATCAGGTTGGCGCTGGCCACACCGTAGATGGTGGCGACGAATGCCACGGCGATGCCGTTGCCCAGTTGCGACGGATCGGCGAGGTTGCCCATCACGTGGATCAGGCCCATCACCGCACCGATGATGCCGATGGTCGGCGCGTAGCCGCCCATGCTTTCGAAGACTTTGGCAGCTTCGACGTCGCGCGCTTCCTGGGTGTAGAAATCCACTTCGAGGATGCTGCGGATCGCTTCCGGCTCGGCGCCGTCGACCAGCAGTTGCAGGCCCTTGCGCGAGTAGCTGTCGGGTTCGGCATCGGCCACCCCTTCCAGACCCAGCAGGCCTTCCTTGCGGGCGGTGAGGCTCCAGTTGACCACGCGGTCGATGCCGCCGGCCAGGTCCACGCGTGGCGGAAAGAAGATCCAGGCAAGAATCTGCATGGCGCGCTTGAAGGCGCTCATCGGCGATTGCAGCAGCGCCGCACCGATGGTGCCACCGAGCACGATCAGCGCCGCCGGGCCGTTGGCCAGCGCACCGAGGTGGCCGCCTTCGAGGTAGTTGCCGCCGATGATGGCGACGAACGCCATGATGATCCCGATAAGGCTTAGAACATCCATCAGATACACGCCTCGACGATGTGCTTGCCGATGTCGTCCAGACCATAGACCGCGTCAGCCAGATCGGCTTTGACGATGGCCATAGGCATGCCGTAGATCACGCAACTGGCTTCGTCCTGGGCCCAGACCGAACTGCCGCCCTGCTTGAGCAGGCGCGCGCCTTCACGGCCGTCGGCGCCCATGCCGGTGAGTACCACCGCCAGAACTTTGTCGCCGTAGGATTTCGCCGCCGAACCGAAGGTGATGTCCACGCACGGCTTGTAGTTCAGACGCTCGTCGCCGGGGAGGATTTTCACCGCGCCGCGGCCGTCGATCATCATCTGCTTGCCACCCGGGGCCAGCAGCGCCAGGCCCGGACGCAGGATGTCGCCATCCTCGGCTTCCTTGACGCTGATGCGGCACAGCTTGTCCAGGCGCTCGGCGAAGGCCTTGGTGAACGCCGCCGGCATGTGCTGGATCAGCACGATCGGGGCCGGGAAGTTGGCCGGCAACTGAGTCAGCACCCGTTGCAGCGCCACCGGGCCGCCGGTCGATGTACCGATGGCCACCAGTTTGTAGGCCTTGCGTTTCGGTGCCGGCGACGAAGCGCTGGCGGCCGGAGCGCGCGCAGGTACTGGAGCCGGCGCCGGACGTGCCGGCGCGCTGGTGCTGTGACTGCTGCCGTGGCTGCCGAAACTCGACGGCGCCGGAGCAGGCGCAGGCGTCGGCGCTGCGGCCGGAGCCGGCGCACTGTAGGCACTGAACCGACGATTACTGCGCGAGATACTGTGGACCTTCTCGCACAGCAGTTGCTTGACCTTCTCGGGGTTGCGCGAGATGTCTTCGAAATTCTTCGGCAGGAAATCCACCGCGCCGGCATCCAGCGCATCCAGGGTCACCCGGGCGCCTTCATGGGTCAGCGAGGAGAACATCAACACCGGGGTCGGGCAGCGCTGCATGATGTGCCGCACTGCCGTGATGCCGTCCATCATCGGCATCTCGTAGTCCATGGTGATCACGTCCGGCTTGAGCGCCAGGGCCTGATCGATCGCCTCTTTACCGTTGGTGGCCGTGCCGACCACCTGGATGCTCGGATCCGCCGAAAGAATTTCCGAGACGCGGCGGCGGAAAAAACCCGAATCGTCCACCACCAGGACTTTGACTGCCATAAACACTCCATTAGGTGCGGCGGGGCGTTGGCGCCCCGCCGCCCCGGATTCAAATACGCCGTGCGGCGTAACGCTTGAGCATGCTTGGAACATCGAGAATCAGTGCAATGCGGCCGTCACCGGTGATGGTGGCGCCGGACATGCCCGGAGTTCCCTGGAGCATCTTGCCCAACGGCTTGATGACCACTTCTTCCTGGCCGACCAGTTGATCGACGACGAAGCCGATCCGCTGGGTGCCCACCGAAAGGATCACCACATGGCCTTCGCGCTGCTCTTCGTGAGCGGCGGAGCTGACCAGCCAGCGCTTGAGGTAGAACAATGGCAGCGCCTTGTCCCGCACGATCACCACTTCCTGGCCGTCGACGACGTTGGTGGTCGACAGGTCGAGGTGGAAGATTTCGTTGACGTTGACCAGCGGGAACGCGAACGCCTGATTGCCGAGCATGACCATCAGCGTCGGCATGATCGCCAGGGTCAGCGGCACCTTGATGACGATCTTCGAACCCTGGCCCTTGGTCGAATAGATGTTGATCGAACCGTTGAGCTGGGAAATCTTGGTCTTCACCACGTCCATGCCGACACCGCGGCCGGACACGTCGGAGATCTCGGTCTTGGTCGAGAAACCCGGGGCGAAAATCAGGTTGTAGCACTCGGTGTCGCTCAGACGATCGGCGGCATCCTTGTCCATCACCCCGCGTTTCACCGCGATCGAACGCAGCACGTTCGGGTCCATGCCCTTGCCGTCATCGGAGATCGACAGCAGGATGTGGTCGCCTTCCTGCTCGGCCGCCAGCACCACGCGACCGCCACGGGCCTTGCCCGACGCTTCGCGCTCTTCCGGCGACTCGATACCGTGGTCGACGGCGTTGCGCACCAAGTGGACCAGCGGGTCGGCCAGGGCCTCGACGAGGTTCTTGTCGAGGTCGGTTTCTTCGCCGACCAGCTCCAGGTTGATCTCTTTCTTGAGCTGACGCGCCAGGTCGCGAACCAGGCGCGGGAAGCGCCCGAAGACCTTCTTGATCGGCTGCATGCGGGTCTTCATCACCGCAGTCTGCAAGTCGGCCGTGACCACGTCGAGGTTCGACACGGCCTTGGACATGGCTTCGTCGCCGCTGTTGAGCCCCAGGCGCACCAGGCGGTTACGCACCAGCACCAGCTCGCCGACCATGTTCATGATTTCGTCGAGACGCGCGGTATCGACCCGCACAGTGGTCTCGGCTTCGCTGGCCGGTTTTTCCGCAGGCGGTGCGGCAGCGGCACGGGCCGGAGCCGGTGCAGCGGCGGCGGCCGGTTTCGGCGCTTCGGCTTTCGGCTCGGGCTTGGCGGCAGGCTTGGCAGCCGCTGCGGCCGGCGCCTTGGCGGCAGACGTGGCAACGGTCGAAGCGCTACCGGCGGTTACCACGGCGCCGGTGGCGACGTCGGTGAACTTGCCTTTGCCGTGCAGTTCGTCGAGCAGCGATTCGAATTCGTGGTCGCTGATCAGGTCACTGCCTGCCGCGGCAGCGGCTGGCGCAGCAGGCGTCGGCGCTGCCGCAATGGCCGATTCCAGCGCTTCGACGGCAAAGTTGCCCTTGCCGTGCAGTTGATCGAGCAGTGCTTCGAATTCGTCGTCGGTGATGTCCGAGCTGTCGCCGGCCGCCGGGGCTGCCGGGGCAGCCGCAGCAGGCGCCACCGCGTCGGCGGCGAACTGACCCTTGCCGTGCAACTGGTCGAGCAACGACTCGAACTCGGCATCGGTGATTTCATCGCTGGCGGCCTCGGCGGCCGTCTGCGCCGGTGCAGCGACCGCAGCCGGAGCTTCGGCCTCGGCCTTGACCGCTTGCAGCGAGTCCAGCAACTGTTCGAATTCGTTATCGGTGATGTCGCCCGAATCGCCTTCGACGACCAGTTCTTCGATCATCTCGGCCACCGGCGAAGCCACGGCCTCGTCCGCCGATTGCGGTTCGGCCAGGCGCGCCAGGGCGGCCAGCAGTTCCGGGGTGGCGGCGGTGATCGGGCTGCGATCGCGGACTTCGCTGAACATGCTGTTCACCGCGTCCAGCGCTTCGAGCACCACGTCCATCAGTTCTGCATCCACGCGTCGCTCACCCTTGCGCAGGATGTCGAACACGTTTTCGGCGATGTGACAGCACTCCACCAGCTCGTTGAGCTGAAGGAAGCCGGCGCCCCCTTTTACAGTGTGAAAACCGCGAAAAATTGCGTTGAGCAGATCTGCATCATCCGGGCGGCTTTCCAGCTCGACCAGTTGTTCGGACAGTTGCTCAAGAATCTCGCCGGCCTCAACCAGGAAATCCTGAAGGATCTCTTCATCGGCGCCGAAGCTCATTAATGGGGTGCTCCTACAGGTCTAAAAACCCAAAAAAACCTAAAATCCAAGGCTGGATAGCAAATCGTCCACATCGTCCTGACCGGACACAACGTCTTCTCGTTTATCGGCATGAATCTGCGGACCTTCACCCTGCGAGAGATGTTTTTGTGGATCTTTTTCTGCAAGCATCGCCGCGCGGTCGTGTTCGATGCCCGCAAAGCGGTCCACCTGGCTGGCCATGAGCACGAGCTTGAGCAGGTTGCTTTCGACTTCGGTGACCAACTGGGTCACGCGCTTGATCACCTGACCGGTGAGGTCCTGGTAATCCTGGGCCAGCAGGATGTCGTTGAGATTGCTCGACACCGCGCGGTTGTCCGCGCTGCTGCGTGCCAGAAAACCGTCGACCCGGCGTGCCAGTTCGCGGAACTCTTCAGCCCCGACTTCGCGGCGCATGAAGCGGCCCCAGTCGGCACTCAGGGCCTGGGCTTCATCGGCCAGGCCATTGACCACCGGTGTGGCGCTCTCGACCAGATCCATGGTGCGGTTGGCGGCGGCCTCGGTCAGCTTGACAACGTAACCCAGACGCTCGGTCGCATCGGTGATCTGCGACACTTCCTCGGCCTGCGGCATGTGCGGGTCGATCTGGAAATTGACGATCGCACTGTGCAGTTCGCGCGTGAGCTTGCCCACTTCCTGGTACAGGCCGCGGTCACGGGTCTGATTGAGCTCATGGATCAGTTGCACGGCGTCGCCGAACCTGCCTTTTTCAAGGCTCTCGACCAGTTCGACCGCGTGTTTTTTCAGAGTCGACTCGAAGTCGCCCTGTGAAGATTCTTTATGCTCCATAGCTCCCCCGGGGCGCGTACATCAGCCGATGCGTTCGAAAATCTTCTCGATTTTTTCTTTCAGCGCCTGGGCTGTGAAAGGTTTGACCACGTAGCCGTTCACGCCGGCCTGGGCCGCCTCGATGATCTGCTCGCGCTTGGCTTCGGCGGTCACCATCAGCACCGGCAGGTGCTTGAGCTTTTCGTCGGCACGCACGTGACGCAACAGGTCGATGCCGGTCATGCCGGGCATGTTCCAGTCAGTCACCAGAAAGTCGATGCTTCCGCTGTTGAGCACCGGAATGGCTGTGGTGCCGTCATCCGCCTCGACAGTGTTGGTGAACCCAAGGTCACGCAGCAGGTTCTTGATGATCCGCCGCATCGTTGAGAAGTCATCAACGATGAGGATTTTCATGTCTTTGTTCAATTCGACCTCCAAGCAGTCTTAAACGCGCCCAGCACCTGGACGCGCCATTTCAATCAATCCGGCAAAGCACTCGATGACTGTCTGGAGCACAACAGATCGAGACCGGTGCCGTTCACCACCGCACCAGCCTCGTTCGCAGTGTCCCCACACTGCCTTCAGCGCGCTCGCCACTCCCCCAAACGCCCCCGCAAGCGGGCCGCGCACTGGCTGTGTAACTGGCTGACCCGCGATTCACTGACGCCAAGGACTTCACCGATCTCCTTGAGGTTCAGCTCTTCGTCGTAGTACAGCGCCAACACCAGTCGCTCACGCTCCGGCAAATTGGCAATCGCGTCCGCCAGCGCGGCCTGGAAGCGCTCGTCTTCCAGATCGCGCGACGGCTCAAGATGAGCACTGGCGCCATCCTCGTGCAGCCCTTCGTGTTCGCCGTCCTGCAACAGGTCGTCGAAACTGAACAGCCGGCTGCCCAGCGTGTCATTCAGAATCCCGTAGTAATCGTCGAGACTCAATTGGAGTTCGGCCGCAACTTCGTGATCTTTAGCGTCACGGCCGGTTTTAGCTTCAATTGCGCGAATCGCGTCGCTGACCATCCGGGTGTTGCGGTGAACCGAGCGCGGGGCCCAGTCGCCCTTGCGCACTTCATCGAGCATGGCGCCGCGGATCCGGATGCCCGCGTACGTCTCGAAACTGGCGCCCTTGCTGGCGTCGTATTTGGTCGAGACTTCGAGCAGGCCGATCATCCCGGCCTGGATCAGATCCTCGACCTGCACACTGGCCGGCAACCGCGCCAGCAAGTGGTAGGCGATGCGCTTGACCAGTGGCGCGTAACGCTCGATCAACTCGTACTGCGCGTCACGTGCCGACTTCTTGTAGTAATTCATACCGCTGGCGGTCATAGCACAGGCCCTGCCGTTTGCTGCACGAGACGCTCGACGAAGAACTCGAGGTGCCCACGCGGGTTGGCGGGCAACGGCCAGGTGTCGACCTTCTGGGCGATGGCCTTGAACGCCAGCGCGCACTTGGAACGCGGGAAGGCTTCATAGACCGCACGCTGCTTCTGCACCGCCTTGCGCACGCTTTCGTCGTACGGCACCGCGCCGACGTATTGTAGGGCGACGTCGAGGAAGCGATCCGTGACCTTGGTCAACTTGGCGAACAGATTGCGTCCTTCCTGCGGGCTCTGGGCCATGTTGGCGAGGACGCGGAAGCGGTTCATGCCGTAGTCGCGGTTGAGCAGTTTGATCAGTGCGTAGGCGTCCGTGATCGACGTCGGCTCGTCGCAGACCACCAGCAGCACTTCCTGCGCGGCGCGGACAAAACTGACTACCGAGTCACCGATACCCGCAGCGGTGTCGATCACCAGGACGTCGAGATTGTCGCCGATGTCGCTGAACGCCTGGATCAGACCGGCATGCTGCGCCGGGCTCAGGTGCACCATGCTCTGGGTACCGGAAGCGGCCGGCACGATGCGGATCCCGCCGGGCCCCTGCAACAGTACGTCGCGCAGCTCGCAGCGGCCTTCGATGACGTCGGCCAGGGTGCGTTTCGGCGTGAGTCCCAGCAGAACGTCGACGTTCGCCAGACCCAGGTCGGCGTCCAGCAGCATGACCCGACGGCCAAGTTCTGCCAGCGCCAGGGACAAGTTCACTGACACGTTAGTCTTGCCGACGCCACCTTTGCCGCCGGTCACCGCGATCACCTGTACGGGATGCATGCTGCCCATGTTATTTCTTTACCTTGTCTTGCATAGACGGAGGCCACATTACTGGCTGCGCGTTCACAACCGGAACAATGCATGGCAGACCATCGATGTAGGTACAAAAACTGTTCATTACCTCAGCCAACCTGCTTGGTCGGGCTGTGGTAGATATCAGCGAACATGTCAGCCATGGCTTCTTCGCTGGGTTCTTCCTGCATTTGCACGCTGACGGCGCGGCTGACCAACTGGTGACGGCGCGGCAGATGCAGATCATCCGGAATCCGTGGGCCGTCGGTCAGGTAGGCGACCGGCAGTTCATGACTGATCGCCAGACTCAGCACTTCGCCAAGGCTGGCCGTCTCATCCAGTTTAGTCAGGATGCAGCCGGCAAGCCCGCAACGCTTGTAACTGTGGTAAGCGGCGGTTAGAACCTGTTTCTGGCTGGTGGTTGCCAATACCAGATAATTTTTTGAACGGATGCCACGCCCGGCCAGACTTTCCAGCTGCATGCGCAGGGCCGGATCGCTGGCCTGCAGGCCGGCGGTATCGATCAGCACCACGCGCTTGCGCAGCAGTGGATCCAGCGCCTGCACCAGGGACTGGCCCGGGTCGACGTGGGTCACCGAGACATTGAGGATGCGGCCCAGGGTCTTGAGCTGCTCCTGCGCGCCGATACGGAAACTGTCCATGCTCACCAGCGCGATGTTCTGCGCGCCGTACTTGAGCACGTAGCGTGCGGCCAGTTTGGCCAGGGTGGTGGTCTTGCCCATGCCGGCCGGGCCGACCATGGCAATCACACCGCCCTCTTCCAGTGGCTCGACGTCCGGCACCGAGATCATCCGCGCCAGGTGCGCCAGGAGCATGCGCCAGGCCTGGCGAGGCTCGTCGATATCGCTGATCAGCGCCAGCAGATCGCGCGACAACGGCCCGGACAGGCCGATGCGCTGCAGGCGACGATACAGATTGGCCTGGGCCGGGCGGCTGCCTTGCAGCTGATTCCAGGCCAGGGTGCCGAGTTGCACTTCCATCAGTTCGCGCAGGCTGTTGAGTTCGAAACGCATCGAATCCAGTGCCCGTGGGTCAACGCCGGCCGCGGCCGGTGCAGGCGCCGGTGCCGGACGATTCGGCGCAGCGTAAGTCGGTTCGGTCAGTGGTTCGGCAGCGGTCAGCGGCAGGCCGGCCGTCAGCGGCAGCCCGGAGAACAACTGGCGATTGGTGTTGCCGTCGGCCTCGCCACGCAGGCTCAGTTCGGCCTGGGCAGTGACGATGCGCGACTGGGTCTTGCGCAGCTCGTCCTCGAGTTCCATGTTCGGAACCCGCGGGGCCAGCGCGGACAGTTTGTAATCCAGCGCCGCCGTCAGCTCGACGCCGCCGGCAATGCGGCGGTTGCCAATGATGGCGGCATCAGCGCCCAGCTCATCACGAACCAGCTTCATGGCCTGACGCATATCGGCGGCGAAAAAACGCTTAACTTGCATAAACCACTACCTCAGCCGTTGGGCCCTACTGTCGCAACGATGGTCACTTGCTTGTTGTCCGGAATTTCCTGGTAGGCCAGCACATGCAGTCCGGGGACTGCCAGGCGGCCAAAGCGCGAGAGCATCGCGCGCACCGGGCCTGCTACCAACAGGATCACCGGCTGACCTTGCATCTCCTGACGCTGCGCCGCTTCGATGAGCGAGCGTTGCAGCTTCTCGGCCATGCTTGGCTCCAGCAGAACGCCCTCTTCCGAGCCTTGTCCTGCCTTCTGCAGACTATTGAGCAATATTTGTTCCAACCTTGGCTCCAGAGTGATAACTGGCAGCTCGGACTCAGTCCCTACAATGCTTTGCACGATCGCGCGAGATACGCCGACGCGCACCGCGGCCACCAAGGCGGCGGTATCTTGACTCTTGGCGGCGTTGTTGGCGATGGCTTCGGCGATGCTGCGGATGTCACGCACCGGCACATGCTCGGCCAGCAGCGCCTGCAGAACCTTGAGCAGTTGCGACAGCGAAACCACGCCCGGCACCAGCTCTTCGGCCAGCTTCGGCGAGCTTTTGGCCAGCAATTGCATGAGTTGCTGCACTTCTTCGTGGCCGATCAGCTCACTGGAGTGCTTGTACAGAATCTGGTTCAAGTGGGTCGCGACCACGGTACTGGCGTCGACCACGGTGTAGCCGAGCGATTGCGCCTGGGCGCGCTGACTGATTTCGATCCACACCGCCTCCAGGCCGAAAGCCGGATCTTTGGCGTTGATGCCGTTGAGCGCGCCGTAGACCTGGCCCGGATTGATCGCCAGTTCGCGATCGGGGTAGATCTCGGCCTCGGCCAGGATCACCCCCATCAGGGTCAGGCGATAGGCGCTCGGCGCCAGATCGAGGTTGTCGCGGATGTGCACGGTCGGCATTAGGAAGCCCAGGTCCTGCGACAGCTTCTTGCGCACGCCCTTGATCCGCGCCAGCAATTGCCCGCCCTGGTTGCGATCCACCAGCGGAATCAGGCGATAGCCGACTTCCAGGCCGATCATGTCGATCGGGGTCACGTCGTCCCAGCCCAGCTCCTTGGTTTCCATGGCGCGTGCCGGCGATGGCAGCAGTTCCTGCTGGCGTTTGACTTCCTGCAACGCCTGCACCTTGGCGGCGTTCTGCTTTTTCCAGAACAGGTACGCACCGCCGGCGGCCAGCGCGGCCATGCTCAGGAACGAGAAATGCGGCATGCCCGGCACCAGTCCCATGACCGCCATCAGGCCGGCGGCCACCGCCAGGGCCTTGGGCGAGGCGAACATCTGCCGGTTGATCTGCTTGCCCATGTCTTCCGAACCGGAGGCACGGGTCACCATGATCGCGGCAGCGGTGGACAGCAGCAGTGATGGCAATTGCGCCACCAAACCGTCACCGATGGTCAGCAAGGCGTATACCTTGCCCGCATCGGCGAAACTCATGTTGTGCTGGAAGATACCGACAGCCATGCCGCCGATCAGGTTGATGAACAGGA
Organism: Pseudomonas sp. efr-133-TYG-5; assembly: GCF_030209175.1. Taxonomy (GTDB): domain Bacteria; phylum Pseudomonadota; class Gammaproteobacteria; order Pseudomonadales; family Pseudomonadaceae; genus Aquipseudomonas. The sequence continues at coordinate 1,698,887 of NZ_JARVSM010000001.1, forward strand.
TCAGCAGGCCGGCGATGGCGTCACCGCGGACGAACTTGCTGGCACCGTCCATCGAACCGTAGAACTCGGCTTCCTGGGCGACTTCCTGACGGCGCGCCTTGGCCTGGCTCTGGTCGATCAGGCCAGCGTTGAGGTCGGCGTCGATTGCCATCTGCTTGCCGGGCATCGCGTCGAGGGTGAAGCGCGCGCTCACCTCGGAAATCCGTCCGGCACCCTTGGTCACCACGACGAAGTTGATGATCATCAGGATCGCGAACACCACGATACCAACCACGTAGTTGCCGCCGATCACCACTTCACCGAAGGCCTGGATCACCTTGCCCGCAGCGGCGTGGCCGTCCTGACCGTGGAGCATCACCACCCGCGTCGACGCCACGTTCAACGCCAGCCGCAGCAGCGTCGCCACCAGCAGGATCGTCGGGAATACCGCGAAATCCAGCGGCCGCAGCGCGTACACGCAGACCAGCAGGACGACGATGGACAGGGCGATGTTGAAGGTGAAGAACACGTCGAGCAGGAACGGCGGCACCGGCAGCATCATCATCGCCAGCATGACCAGCAGCAACAACGGCACGCCCAGATTGCCTCGACTGAGGTCGGCAATGTTCGAGCGTGCGCTGTTGATTAACTGAGAGCGATCCACCGGTTTTCCCCGTTCCTTTAAAGCAAACTTTTGACGCCCGGAGCGGGCGCACGGCGGCTACTGCAAGAAGCTTTCCAACTTTTGCCAATGATCGAAACAGAGCGGATCAAGCGAAGGTTTTCTGCTGTTCGGGATACCGCTTTCGCGAGCAAGCTCGCTCCCACAGGGAAATGCATTCCAAATGTGGGAGCGAGCCTGCTCGCGAAGGGGACCGAACAGTCAGCAAAAAAACCCTTATGAACGCCGGCACCGAAAAGACACCTCCAGACACGCCTTCGAGGCTACGAATCCTTGCGTCATTGCCTACAGCCACGCCAGAATCCGCCGGCTTGTGCGCTTTAGGGTCGGGTTCTATCGTGGATCGGTCGCTGACGAATCAGCGATCGGGTTTAGCGACTCGCTCAGATTAAAGGTGCACCAGCGTTCCAGGCTTGGTTGTGGATCTGTATGTCTGCAATTTCGTTATGGTGGCTGTATGCGGGAGACCCTTGCGGTCTACCGGGTGCCTTTGACCGGTTCGCTAACCCGCGTACAGCCGCCACCTTACTGTTTAGCGACAGGATTCGGCGGCTCCACCCCAAAGGAGCTTCACCATGATCAAACCCACACCCAATCCACCGGAAACCGACCCCGCCTCGCCCTACGAATCCCTCGATTCCAGAAAGCTTCACGAAGCCGCCGACCGCGCCCTCGATCACTACCTCTGCGCACCCGGCTCCACTGCACCGTCCCGTCCCACCCGCAGGATGTACGCGGTGAACGCGGACTTCAAAAACGAGGACCTGCTGGCCGATGCCTGCGAAACGCTCGCTTCCGCCCGAGCCATCAGCAATGACTTCGCCCATCTCATACCGGCGTCGCAGCGCAGGACACTGCTGGGTATCGCGCAGCTGATCATGCTCGGCGAGCTGACGGTGAATCGGGTGATGGATAATCTGCAGTTGCCGCACTAGCACGGATCTGTGACAAGCCTTGTGCGGCGTTGTGGCTGCTGACGTCTTCGCGGGCAAGCCCGCTCCCACAGGCAATGGTGTCGATTACAAACCTGTGTTTACACGCCAAACCTGCCGCCTCGTTGAATCGGGGCGGCGGTTTTTTTTCGTTTCAACGGCTTTGCGATCGGTTGCTCAGTACCGGAGGATCTTCACCTTGCCATTCTTGTGCCTGGGCAATTCGAACTCGACCTCGCCGCCCACTCTGACATGCGCGTGAGGGCCATCGGGCAATGGAATGCTGAAGGGGTATTCTTTGGCGGTCAGACTAAAACCCGTGGCTTCGGCAAAGGAAAGGGATCGTCCCGACTGCTTCGGCGTGATGGTGCCTGTTCCGGTTTTTTCATCGTAGCTGCTGAAAATACCTTTCATTGCCCGCTCCCTTGGCCTCGCCTGCCTGACCGCGCGAGTACGCGCCGCACCTTGCATCAAACTGCAAAATCACGGCGCCTGCACCTGTCAGAGTTGACAGTAAAAGGGGGGCCCGGACAAACGGCTCAGCCGCCACCTCAGGAATCGCGGCGCAGATCCGGCGGGATCGGCAGGTCGTCCTTGAGCGGATCCGGACGCTTGCCCTTGCCCGCGCGGTACTGGCGGATCTGGTAGACGTAGGCCAATACCTGCGCCACCGCGAGGTACAAGCCACCGGGAATTTCTTGTTCGAGTTCGGTGGAGTAATAGATCGAACGCGCCAGCCCCGGCGATTCGAGGAGCATGACGTTGTTGGCCACGGCGATTTCGCGGATCTTCAGCGCGAGGAAATCGCTGCCCTTGGCCAGCAGCACTGGCGCCCCGCCCTTCTCCGAGTCGTACTTGAGCGCCACGGCGTAGTGCGTCGGGTTGGTGATGACCACGTCGGCGTCGGGAATCGCCGCCATCATGCGCCGCTGCGACATCTCGCGCTGGGTCTGGCGAATGCGCTGCTTGACCTCCGGCCGCCCCTCCTGGTCCTTGTGTTCGTCGCGCACTTCCTGCTTGGTCATCAGCAGCTTCTTGTGGCTTTCCCAGAGCTGCACCGGCACGTCGACGGCGGCGATGATGATCAGCCCGCAGGCCATCCACAGCGAACTCCAGCCAACCAGCACCACGCTGTGAATGATCGCCTGTTCCAGCGGCTCATGGGCAATACGCAGGAGGTCGTCGACGTCACCGGACAACACCACCAGCGCCACCGCCAGAATGATCAGAAACTTGGCCAGCGCCTTGAGCAGTTCGACCACCGACTTCATCGAGAACATGCGCTTGAGCCCGGCGCCGGGGTTCATCCGGCTGAACTTGGGCGCCATGGAACCGGCGGCGAACAACCAGCCACCGAGGGCGATGGGCCCCACCAGCGCCGCCAGGAGCAAGGTGATCATGATCGGCTGGATCGCCAGCAGCGCTGTCAGCCCGGAATTCATCAGGAACGTCGCCATCGAGCGTTCGTCCATGATCACTTCGCGGGTCAGGGTGAAGTTCACCCGCATCAGCTCCATCAGGTCCTGCGCCAGCATGCCGCCAAAGACCAGCAACGCGCCGGAACCGGCGAGCATGATCGCCAGCGTGTTGAGCTCCTTGGAGCGCGCAATCTCGCCCTTTTCCCGAGAGTCCTTCTTGCGCTTCTCCGTGGGGTCTTCTGTTTTATCCTGACCGCTTTCGCTCTCGGCCATGACTCAGCGCGCCTGTGCCAGTTCGCGTAAAAACTGCAGGGCCTGGGCGGCCAGCGGTTGATACTGATTGAGGATGTCCGCCAGGCCGACCCAGACGATGAACAGGCCGAGCACCAGGGTCAGCGGGAAGCCGATCGAGAAAATATTCAGTTGCGGCGCCGCGCGCGTCATCACACCGAAAGCGATGTTGACCACCAGCAGCGCGGTGATCGCCGGCAACACCAGCATCAGCGCCGCGCCGAGCACCCAGCCGAGCTTGCCGGCCAGCTCCCAGTAATGCGCCGTCATCAGGCCGCCGCCGACCGGCAACGTGGTGAAGCTTTCGGTGAGCACTTCGAAAACCACCAGATGCCCGTTCATGGCCAGGAACAGCAGGGTCACCAGCATGGTGAAAAACTGCCCGATCACCGCCACCGACACGCCGTTGGTGGGGTCGATCATCGAGGCGAAGCCCATGCCCATCTGAATCGCGACGATCTGCCCGGCCACCACGAAGGCCTGGAAGAACAGCTGCAGGGAGAACCCGAGCACCGCGCCGACCAGGATCTGCTCGGCAATCAGCAACAGGCCGCTCAGATCCAGCGCATGCACCGCCGGCATCGGTGGCAGGTTCGGCGCGATGACCACCGTGATCGCCAGCGCCAGGTACAAGCGCACGCGCTTGGGCACCAGCGTGGTACCGAAGACCGGCATCACCATCAGCATCGAACCGATGCGAAACAGCGGCAGCATGAACGTCGCCACCCAGGTGCTGATCTGCGTATCGGTCAACTGCAGCAGCGATTGCATGGCTCAGCCGATGACCAGCGGGATGTTTTTGTACAGCGCGATGATGTATTCCATGAACGTCTGTACCAGCCACGGGCCGGCAACGATCAGGGTCACCAGCATCACCAGCAGGCGCGGCAGGAAGCTCAGGGTCTGTTCGTTGATCTGGGTGGCCGCCTGGAACATCGACACCAGCAGCCCCACCAGCAGGCTCGGCACCACGAGAATGGCGACCATCATGGTGGTCAGCCACAGGGCCTCGCGAAAGATGTCGACCGCAACTTCTGGCGTCATGGCGAAACACCTCCGAAACTGCTGGCCAGGGTGCCGATAATCAGCGCCCAGCCATCCACCAGCACGAACAGCATGATCTTGAACGGCAGGGAGATAATCAGCGGCGAGAGCATCATCATACCCATCGCCATCAGCACACTGGCCACGACCAGGTCGATGATCAGGAACGGAATGAAGATCATGAAGCCGATCTGGAACGCGGTCTTCAGTTCAGACGTGACGAACGCCGGCACCAGGATGGTCAGCGGCGCCTGATCCGGAGTGGCGATGTCGGTGCGCTTGGACAGGCGCATGAACAGCTCCAGATCGCTGGAGCGGGTCTGCGCGAGCATGAAGTCCTTGATCGGCACCTGAGCCTTTTCCACCGCCTGCTGGGCGGTGAGCTTCTCCGCCAGGTACGGCTGCAGGGCGTCGTTGTTCACGCGGTCGAACACCGGCGCCATGATGAACAGGGTGAGGAACATCGCCATGCCGGTGAGAATCTGGTTCGACGGCGTCTGTTGCAGGCCCAGGGCCTGACGCAGGATCGAAAAGACGATGATGATCCGGGTGAAGCTGGTCATCAGAATGACGAACGCCGGAATGAAGCTCAGCGCCGTCATGATCAGCAGGATCTGCAGGCTGACCGAATATTCCTGCGCGCCGTCGGCGTTGGTGCCCAGCGTGATCGCCGGAATCGACAACGGATCGGCGGCGAACGCCAGTGGCGCGGCCAGCAGCAGGGCCAGGGTCAAGACGATGCGCAACGCACCCATTACTTCTTATCCTTCTGATCCTTGCCGAGCATCTTCAACAGATGCTGGGCAAACTCCGGGGTCGCTTTTTCGCTGGAGGCCGGCAGTTCGATCGGCTCCTTGAGTACGTGCAGCGCGGTGATCGTGCCGGGGCTCAGACCGAGCAGGATCTGCTCGTTGCCGACCTGCACCAGCATCAGCCGGTCACGCGGACCGAGCGCGCGGGAACCGATCAGCTCGATCACCTGACCCTTGCCTGCCGGACCGACCTGCTGCACCCGGCGCAACAGCCAGGCGAGAAAGAAGATCAGGCCCAGCACCAGCAGCAGGCCGAAGACCAGTTGCGTCAGTTGCCCGGCAACGCCGCTGCCGACCGCTGGCGCCACCGCCGCCGCAGGATTCGCCGCCGGCTCGGCGGCCATGACGCTGAACGGCAGCGCCAGCACAGCCCAGAGGAACCTTTTCACTCAGCGCAGCTTCTTGATGCGTTCGCTTGGGCTGATCACGTCGGTCAGGCGGATGCCGAACTTTTCGTTGACCACCACCACTTCACCGTGAGCAATCAGGGTGCCGTTGACCAGCACATCCAGCGGCTCGCCGGCCAGGCGATCGAGCTCGATCACCGAACCCTGGTTGAGTTGCAGCAGGTTGCGGATGTTGATGTCGGTGCTGCCGACTTCCATCGAAATCGATACCGGGATGTCGAGAATCACGTCCAGGTTCGGCCCGTCGAGGGTCACCGGGTCGTTGTTCTTCGGCACGCTGCCGAACTCTTCCATCGGCAGGCGGTTGCCGCTGGCGGCACCGGCATCGGCGGCCAGCAGCGCGTCGATATCGGCCTGCCCGGCGTCGCCGGTTTCTTCCAGGGCCGCAGCCCACTCATCGGCCAGAGCCTGATCGTCCTGGGTGTTCATATCGTCGTTCATCATTTGTCCTCGGCGGGCAAAAAAACCGGTAGAAATTCAGGGGAGTTGTGCGGCGCCGCTTCAGCGGCGCTCGATCGGCTCGATCACTTGCAACGCGAGGTTGCCTTTGTGCGAGCCCATCTTGACCTTGAAGGCCGGCACGCCGTTGGCGCGCATGATCATGTCTTCCGGCATCTCGACCGGGATCACGTCGCCCGGCTGCATGTGCAGGATGTCGCGCAGTTTCAACTGACGACGGGCCACGGTGGCACCGATCGGTACGTCGACATCGAGCACGTCCTGGCGCAGCGCATTGACCCAGCGCTCGTCCTGGTCGTCGAGGTCGGACTGGAAACCGGCGTCGAGCATTTCCCGCACCGGCTCGATCATCGAGTACGGCATGGTCACGTGCAGGTCGCCGCCACCGCCATCGAGCTCGATGTGGAACGTCGACACCACAATGGCTTCGCTCGGGCCGACGATGTTGGCCATGGCCGGGTTCACTTCCGAGTTGATGTACTCGAAATTGACTTCCATGATCGCCTGCCAGGCTTCCTTCAGATCGATGAAGGCCTGTTCCAGCACCATGCGCACCACGCGCAGCTCGGTCGGGGTGAATTCACGCCCTTCGATCTTGGCGTGACGGCCGTCGCCGCCGAAGAAGTTGTCCACCAGCTTGAACACCAGCTTGGCGTCGAGGATGAACAGCGCGGTGCCGCGCAGGGGCTTGATCTTGACCAGGTTGAGGCTGGTCGGTACGTACAGCGAGTGCACGTATTCGCCGAACTTCATCACCTGCACGCCACCGACGGCAACGTCCGCCGAACGGCGCAGCATGTTGAACATGCTGATGCGGGTGTAGCGGGCAAAACGCTCGTTGATCATCTCCAGGGTCGGCATGCGTCCACGGACGATGCGATCCTGACTGGTCAGGTCATAGCTTTTGACACTGCCGGGTTCGGCAGCGTTATCGGTCTGTACCAGACCATCGTCGACGCCATGCAACAGCGCGTCGATTTCATCCTGGGACAGCAGATCCTGCACGGCCATGTCGTGTTCCTACTGCAATACGAAATTAGTGAAAAGCAACTGTTCGATCACCACTTTGCCCAGCTCTTTCTGCGCCACTTCCTGGACGCTGGCCGTGGCTTTCTGGCGCAGCATCTCCTGACCGACCGGGGTCGCCAGCGTGGCGAAATCCTGACCGGAAAAGAGCATCACCAGGTTGTTGCGGATCACCGGCATGTGCACCTTGAGCGCTTCCAGATCAGCCTGGTTGCGCGCCAGCATGGTGATGCTCACCTGCATGTAGCGTTGACGGCCGTTCTGGTTGTAGTTGGCAACGAACGCCGGGGCCATGGGCTCGAAGATCGCCGGCTGCTTGCCGACCGGGGCGGTCTCAGCAGCAACGGCAGGCTTGCTCTGGGCGCTGTGCATGAAGTACCAGGTCGCCCCCACGGACGCGCCAATGGCCAGCAGCAGGGCCAGCACGATCACAATGATCAGCTTGAGTTTGCCTTTGGTTGCGGGGTCTTTTACTGCTGCAGCTTCGCTCTTCGCCATGCCAATAATCCGTCACTAATCGGGTTTTCACAGTCGCACGGCAAGGCAAGAGCAAGTGTTATGCCAGAAGTATCGGAGCGTTGGAGGCGCGGGATGGATGAATCGATGCAAGCCCTGTGGGAACTGGCTTGCCAGCTCCCACAGGTTTTTGTGGAGACTTTGAATCAGGCGTAGTAGTCGACCGCGCTGCTGCCGATCACGCTGGTGGTTTGCGCCGCCGCTTCAGCCACCGCGGCCGGCGTCAACTCTTCTTCCGCCGAATCGAGGCGACCGCCGGCAGCGCTGGTGCGCCCACTCTGGCCCTGTTGCGCCTGTTCCTGGCCCTGCCCCTGCCAGCCACGGTTCTGGTCGGACACATTGACGTCGACCTGGCCCATGCCCTGCTGGGTGAACATCTCGCGCAGTCGGTGCATCTGGCTGTCGAGGGCTTCACGCACGCTCGGATGCGCGCTCATGAACGTCACCTGGGTCTGCTGGTCCGGCACCATGTTCACGCGGATGTCGAGGCGACCGAGTTCGGCAGGCTGCAACTGAATGTCGGCCGCTTTCAGGTTGGTGCTCGACAGGTACATGACCCGGTTGACCACTTCCTCGGTCCAGCCGCTCTGATGCATGGCGATCGGCTGGTTCACCGGCAAGGCATTGGCGGTTTTCGGCGTGGCAGCCTGGGTCAGCGCGGCCAGGCGGTTGGCGAAATCATCGACGCGGGTATCGCTGGTGGCGCTTTTCAGGTCCTTCAGGCCATCGTCGATCAGGCCACTGAAAGCCTTCTCCCCGTCCTGGCGGGTGCTGTCCTTGTCGGCCTGCACATCGAGCATGCTGGCCATGCCGGCGGCAAAGTTCTGCGCCGAGGTCAATTCACCGTCGGCCTGGGCCTGAGCCGGTGTGGCCTTGGCCGGCGACTGGCTGGACGCGGAGATGTGCCCGCTCTGCTCCATCGCCATGCGCACGGCCGGCAGGGCATCGAGCGGATCGGCTTCGGGGTCGAAATCGCTGTCGGTGCTGGCCGCGGGGTCCTTGACGGCCCCCGGCAGCACGGCCAGCACCGGCGCGTCAGTCTTGGCCTGCGCCGCCGGATCGACGGCCGGCGTCTGCACTACCGGGGCAACGACCGGCTGCGCCGCCTGAAGCATGGCCGGGTCCAGCGCCGGGTCGACTGGCGCGGCATCGGCCACTGGCGCTTGCTGCGCGGGGTCGGCACTGTCGTTGTCGGCGGCGCTGTCGGTGTCGCGGGTGGAAGCGACCGTGTTGTCGTCAGGCAAGGCATTGCCGCTATCGGCAACGGTCTTGTCAGGGGCGGCAGACTGATCCTTGCCGACCTCCTTTTTCGCGCTGCTGTCCGCGGCCTTGTCCCGCACCGGTTTGACCAGACTGTCGGCGACCGGCGAAGTCTTTTTCTGCCCCTGGTCAGCGAACACCTGAGCGAAGCTTGAGGCCTTGTCCATGGGCTCTGCGGGCGCTGTCGAGGCTTTCGCGGAGGCGGCTTGCGCCTTGGCCTGGGCGGCGCTCTGAAGAAGAATGTTGGGGGTCGCAGGCATGACAGGGTCTCCGCTGCACGGGGATCGTAGGTACAGTTGCGAGAGATGACTGCAAGTGCCGGGCCACTTTCGTCAAAGACCTGACGAAACTGCCCGGCGGTTGACTCAGTGGGTCAGCGAACGCTGCCGCTCGGCTTCATAGACGGGGCGCACATCGGCGAACTCGTCATGAATGTCGGCGACCAGTTTGATGATTTCCGAAGGGCTCTTGTCACGGGCGTGCAGCTCGAGCTCATGGCACAGCTCGGCCAGCCGGGTCGCGCCCATGTTGCTGCTGCTGCCCTTGAAACTGTGGGCGACGTACGCCAGCACTTCGGCATCGGCGGTCTTCTGCAACTCGCGCAGGCGCGTCTCCGAATCCGTCAGGAAGGTATCCAGCAATTCCGGATAATTGTCCTCCATGACTTCGTGCAACGCGCTCAGCACGTCGCGATCAACTTGGATGTCAGCCACTTGTTCACTCCTTGATCAAGAATGCGCGGATTATGCCAGAGCGTCCCAGATAAACTCCACGTGGGCACTGCGACCATCGTCTGACCAACCGGCATTTCGCCCCAATTGCCGGACCAGGCTGACACCACGCCCCGACAGACGGACATCGTCGAGCGGTCGCTGCATCACCCGCGCCACGTCGAAGCCCTTGCCACTGTCTTCGACCCGAATGGCCAGGCAACCGCCCTCGCCCTGCGGCGTGACCCGCAAATGCACGCGCACATAACCGTCCTGCAAGGCTTCGAGACGTGCATTGCGTTGCTCATAATAGCGCGCGAACCCTACGGCATCGCGCTTGAGGCTGGAGTCGAGCCCCAGCACCCCATGCTCCAGGGCATTGGAATACAGCTCGGCGAGCACGCTGTACAGCGCACCGCCCTGTGAACGCAGGCCGTGCACCTCCAGCAGCAGTTGCAGCAGGTAGGGCAACGGGTTGAAGCGCTTGAGCGTGGCACCGCGAAATTCAAAGCTCACCGACCAATCCAACGGACTGGACTGGCCACTGTCGGAATACACCGGCGCCGTCGGATTGACCTGCGCCGCCTCGAGCAGGCTGACCTCGACCATGCTCACGTCGTCGCGGGCCTCGCCACCGAAATCGTGCAGGGCCTGCTCGATCTCGGTAAACAGCCGATCCGGCTCACGATTGGCAGCAAACAGCCGCTGCAGACGCTCGACACCGAACAACTGCTCCTCGGCATTGCAGGTGTCGATCACCCCGTCGGACAGCAGAAACACCCGATCGCCGACGGCCATCGAATGCACTTCGGTGCGGTCATTGAACGCTTGCGGACTGAGCACGCCCAGCGGCAAATGCCGCGCTGCCAGGGGCGTTCGCTCGCCCGTGGCGATGCGATGCAGATAGCCGTCGGGCATGCCACCGTTCCATACCTCCACCGAGCGCCGCTGGAAACTCAGGCTCAACAGCGTCGCGCAGCAGAACATGTCGACCGGCAGGATGCGCTTGAGCTTGGCATTCATTTCCCGCAGGGTTTCCGCCAGGCCGTAGCCCTTGGCGGTCATGCCGTAGAACACTTCGGCCAGTGGCATCGCGCCGACCGCCGCTGGCAGGCCATGGCCGGTGAAGTCGCCGAGCAGCACGTGCATGTCGCCCGCCGGGGTGTAGGCCGCCAGCAGCAGGTCGCCGTTGAACAGCGCATACGGCGATTGCAGATAGCGGATGTTCGGCGCACTGAGGCAGCCGGAATGCGCGACTTTGTCGAACACCGCCTTGGCCACGCGCTGTTCGTTGAGCAGGTAATCGTGATGCTTGGCGATCAGGTCGCGCTGCTGCAGTACCGTGGCCTGCAGGCGCCGCAGACGATCCATCGCCTTTATTTTGGCGGCGAGGATCACCTGGTTGTAGGGCTTCGCCAGAAAGTCGTCGCCACCGGCGTCCAGGCAACGGGCCAGGGCCTCGCTCTCGGTCAGCGAGGTGAGGAAGATGATCGGCACCAGGCTCTCCCCCGCCAGCACCTTGATCTGCCGCGCGGCCTCGAAGCCATCCATCACCGGCATCATCGCGTCCATCAGCACCAGATGCGGTTGTTGGCGGCGAAACACCTCCACTGCTTCGGCACCATTGGCGGCCGTCAGCACGGCATGCCCCTGGCGGCGAACGATGGTCGACAACAGCAGCCGGTCAGCGGCGCTGTCTTCGGCGATCAGGATGGTCAGGGGCTCTTGCGGCTGCATGGCCGTCAACTGATATCGAACAGTTTGTCGAAATTGGAGATGGCGAGGATCTTGCGCACGTCGGAGTTGCTGTTGACCACGCGCACGTCCGAGTCGTCGCCCCCGGCGTGATCGCGCAGCAGGAGCAGCATGCCCAGCGCCGAGCTATCCAGGTAAGTGGCTTCTTTCAGATCGACCACGATGGAATCGGGCCGCTGATCAAGTCGCTCGTAAGCTTCGCGAAACTCCTGATGGCGCCCGAAATCGAAGCGCCCCTTGACCGAAATCGTCAGTTTTTGACCATCCGAAGAGACTTCTGTAACGACTGACATGACTGGCTTCCTTGTCATTGACGAACGTGTACAAGGTTTAGCACCTGGTAGGCGCAGGGGCAAGGTGCAATGCAGAACCGGTTGCGGGGCCTGGTCAGAATGGATCGTGACGTGGCAGGCGCTGGGACAACTCATCGAGCAGCTTCTGCTCGCGCTTGTCCTCGAGCCGCTGCGCTTCTTCGCGGTAGCGTTGGACCAGTTTGCGCAAGCCTTCGACGCGGGCAAACGCCTGCTGCCAGGCTTCGCGCGCCTTGTTCAGGTTGTTCTGGTGCCAGTTGAGGCTTTGCCGCTGCTGATCGACGGCGGTGTCGAGTTGCGCCAGGAAGCCCTGGAAACCGAGCAGCCACTGCCCGGTAACGCCGGTGCTGCCGCGCACGATCCATTGTTCGGAATAATCCAGGCGAAACGCCTGAAGGTCGGCGAGCTTGCTTTCGGCAACCTTCACCTGCCCCTGGAAATAACCCAGGCGCTGCACGGCGGTTTTCTCGGCCTTCTCGGCCATTTCCACCACCGGCGCCAGACGCGCGGCTCGGCTCAGGGCCATGGGCGGTTACCCGCCGGCCGCAGGGGCGAAAATGGTTTCCAGGAAAGCCTCGCTTTCGCCCAGGCTGATGCTGTCGTTGAGGCCCTGGCGCAAGTACCTGACCAACTGCGGCTGCAAGGAAATCGCCAGGTCGGTCTCACGGTCGCCACCGGCGACGTAGGCACCGACGCTGATCAGATCACGGCTCTGCTGGTAGCGCGACCACAGTTGCTTGAAGTACTGCGCGCGGGTCATGTGTTCCGGCGAGACCACCGCCGGCATCACCCGGCTGATCGAGGCTTCGATATCGATGGCCGGGTAATGGCCTTCCTCGGCCAGCCGCCGCGACAGCACGATGTGGCCGTCGAGCACACCTCGCGCGGAGTCGGCAATCGGGTCCTGCTGGTCGTCGCCCTCGGACAACACGGTGTAGAACGCGGTGATCGAACCACCGCCCTTCTCCGCATTACCGGCACGCTCCACCAGTTTCGGCAGCTTGGCGAAGACCGATGGCGGGTAACCCTTGGTCGCCGGCGGCTCGCCGATGGCCAGGGCGATTTCCCGCTGGGCCTGGGCGAAACGGGTCAGCGAGTCCATCAGCAACAGGACGTTCTTGCCCTTGTCGCGAAAATATTCGGCAATCCGCGTGCAGTACATGGCCGCACGCAGACGCATCAGCGGTGCATCGTCCGCCGGGGAGGCAACGACCACCGAACGCTTGAGGCCTTCTTCCCCGAGGATGTGCTCGATGAATTCTTTAACTTCCCGCCCCCGCTCGCCGATCAGGCCGACGACGATGATGTCGGCTTCGGTGAAGCGGGTCATCATGCCGAGCAACACCGACTTGCCGACACCGGTACCGGCGAACAGGCCCAGACGCTGACCGCGACCGACCGTCAACAAACCGTTGATGCTGCGGATGCCGACATCCAGCGGCGCGTGGATCGGGTCGCGGTTGAGCGGGTTGATGGTCGGGCCGTCCATCGGCACCCAGTCTTCGGCCTTCATCCCGCCCTTGCCGTCCAGTGCACGTCCGGCGCCGTCCAGGACCCGACCGAGCATGCTCATGCCCATCGGCAGGCGACCGGTGTCGGCCAGCGGCACCACGCGGGCGCCCGGAGCGATGCCGGCGACACTGCCGACCGGCATCAGGAACACCTTGCTGCCGGAGAAGCCCATGACTTCGGCTTCGACCTGCGAGGGGTGATAGGTGTCGTCGTTGATCACCATGCAGCGGGTGCCCATCGCGGCGCGCAGGCCTTCGGCCTCCAGCGTCAGGCCGACCATGCGCAGCAGGCGTCCTTCGAGAATCGGCGCACCGGCAATTTCAGTGGCCTCGGCGTAGGTGCTCAGGCGCTTGGCGAAACTGGTGCGTTCAAGGCGCATCGGGGGCGTCCGCGAGCGGCTCGTCGGTGGCTGGGGCCGGTTTCGGCGTTTCTGGCAGGTCCAGGCTCAGATCCGGCGCGGCCGGGTGCAGCGCCTGTTCGTGGAGCTGGTCGAACAGCTTGGCCATGACCTGGCTGACGCGCGTCTCGATGCTCGCATCGATCCGGCTGTGCTCGGTTTCGACCCGGCAACCGCCCGGCAATAGCGATTCGTCCTCGACGATGCGCCAGGTTTCTTCATGCCGCTCGCGCAGGGCCTTGACCTGTTCGAAATCCTGCGGATTGACGTACAGGCGCACATTGCCCACGCCCAGCGGCAGCAACTTGAGGGCGTCGCGCATGACGTGTTCGATCTGCGTCGAATCGATGGCCAGTTCGCGCTGGATCACCTGCCTGGCGATGTGCTGAACCAGATCCACCAGGGACTTTTCGATCTGCGTGTCTTGCTCGGCGATCGGCTCGAACAGGTGCGCCATCAGTTGTTCCAGGCTGGCGATCTTCGCCGTCAGCGCGACCTCGGCCTCCTGGCGCACCTTCAGCGTGGCGCTGTGAAAGCCGTCCTTTTCGCCGACGGCGAAGCCCTCGTTGTAAGCCTCCTGACGGATGCTTTCGAGTTCTTCCAGGGTCAGTGGCTGGACTTCCTCCAGCGGCACTTCTTCCATCTCCGGCGGCTCTGGCTCCGGCTCCGGCTCGGGTTCCGGTTTCGGCGGGTCGAAGCTGGGCAGTGCCCAGGATTCGAAACCGCGGACATCGCGGGCGCGGATCAGGTCCGTGACAGACTCGTCATGCTTGTCCATGGGCTTAGATCATTTCCTCGCCACCCTTGCCACCGAGCACGATCTCTCCGGCTTCGGCCATACGGCGGGCGATGGTGAGGATTTCCTTCTGTGCGGTTTCCACGTCGCTGACGCGCACCGGGCCCTTGGCCTCGAGGTCGTCGCGCAGCAGTTCGGCGGCACGCTTGGACATGTTCTTGAAGATCTTCTCCTTGACGCCTTCGTCCGACCCCTTGAGGGCCAGCACCAGCACGTCGGAAGACACTTCGCGCAGCAGCGCCTGGATGCCGCGGTCGTCGACATCGGCCAGGTTGTTGAACACGAACATGAGGTCTTCGATCTGACCGGACAGGTCTTCGTCGACTTCGCGGATCGAGTCCATGAGCTGGCCTTCGATCGAGCTGTCGAGGAAGTTCATGATGTCCGCCGCCCGCTTGATGCCACCCAGGGTGGTGCGCGAGGCATTCGAGTTGCCGGAGAACTGCTTCTCGAGGATCTGGTTGAGTTCTTTCAATGCCGCCGGCTGCACGGTGTTCAACGACGAGACGCGCAGGATGATGTCCAGGCGCACCTTGTGGTCGAAGTTGCCCAGCACTTCACCGGCCTGGTCCGGATCGAGGTACGCCACCACGATCGCCTGGATTTGCGGGTGCTCGTAACGGATCACGTCGGCGACGGCGCGCGGCTCCATCCATTTCAGGCTGTCGAGGCCACTGGTGTTGCCACCGAGCAGGATGCGGTCGATCAGACCATTGGCCTTGTCCTCGCCCAGGGCCTGGGTGAGCATTTTGCGCACGTAGTCGTCGGAACCGACGCCCAGGCTGGTCTGGTCGCCGACGATGTCGACGAACTCGCTCATCACCTGCTCGACCTGCTCACGGTGGACGTTGCCCATCTGGGCCATGGCCACACCGACCCGCTGGACTTCCTTGGGGCCCATGTGCCGCAGCACTTGGGCGGCATCGGTCGAGCCCAGGGACAGCAGCAGAATCGCGGCTTTATCGACCCGGGACAATTTGGCGACGGCGGCTCGGTTATCACTCATCTGCGTTAATCCACTCTTTCACGACCTGGGCCACACGACCCGGGTCTTCTGCCACCAGACTCTTGATTGCGTTCAACTGCGCGTCATAGCCCTCGCTCGGGCTCGGCAGCAGGATGCTGGTCGGGCCGCCGAGGCTGACGCGGTCGTTGCCCAGTTCGCCATCCAGGCCGCCCATGCCGCCGAGTTCGACGTCACTGCCCAGACCGGCCAGTTCCTTGCCCTTGCCGCCGTTGGTGATGTTGTTGAGCACCGGACGCAGCACGCCGAACACCAGCACGAGGATGAACAACACACCCAGCACTTGCTTGACGATGTCCCAGAACCACGGCTGGGAGTAGAACGGAATGTCGGCGATCACTTCGCCGCGCTCGGCGGAGAACGGCATGTTGATCACGCTGACGCTGTCGCCACGGCTGGCGTCGAAACCGACGGCGTCCTGCACCAGGCGCGTGAAGCGCGCCAATTCGTCGGCGCTCCACGGCGCGCGACTGGTTTCGCCGTTGGCCGGGTTGACCTTGACCTGATCGTCGACCACCACCGACACCGACAGGCGATTGAGGCGCCCCTGCTGCTGCTTGGTGTGGCTGATGGAACGGTCGAGTTCGAAGTTCTTGGTGGATTGTTGACGCTTGTCCGCCGGGTACGGCGCGAGCATCGGCTGGCCGGTGGCCGGATCCATGATCTGCTGGCCGTTGGCGTCAACCAGTGGCTGGCCCGGCTGCACCATGCCGGCGGCGGCTTGCGCGCCACCGGTGGTCTGCGGCGCCGAGGCCGGCGATGGCGGCTGGTTGCTCAGGGCGCCCGGCACGCCTTGCGGGCCATTGCTGGCGGTGCGTTGTTCGTTGACCGACTGCTCGCTGCGCAGCGCCGGCTGATCCGGGTTGAACTGCTCGGCGGTCGATTCGACGGCACTGAAATCGATGTCGGCCGACACTTCAGCCTTGTAGCGATCGTTGCCCAGTACCGGTTGCAGAATGTTGTGCACGCGCTGGGTGAGCATGCTTTCCATGCGCCGGCTGTAATCGAACTGCTTGCCGGCCATGGTCATTTCGGAGTTTTCCGCCTGGTCCGACAGCAGGTTGCCCTTCTGGTCGACGACGGTGATCTGCGACTTGCTCAACTCGGGAACGGAGGTCGCCACCAGGTTGATGATCGCCACGACCTGACCCGGCTCCAGCGAGCGGCCGGAGTACAGCTCGACCAGCACCGAAGCGCTTGGCTTGCGTTCGTCACGCACGAACACCGAGCTCTTCGGGATCGCCAGGTGCACGCGGGCGCCCTTGACGTTGTTCAGGCTGGAAATGGTGCGTGCCAGTTCGCCTTCCAGGCCACGACGGTAGCGCGTCGCTTCCATGAACTGGCTGGTGCCCAACCCCTGTTCCTTGTCGAGGATTTCAAAACCGATGTTGCCGTCGCTGGGAGTGACACCAGCGGCCGCGAGCTTGAGCCGCGCACGGGACAGGTCATCGGCCTTGACCAGCAAGGCGCCGGAGTTCGGTTCGACGGTGTAGGGAATGTCGGCGGAGGCCAGGGTGTCCATGACCTGCTTGGCGTCCATGCCGGCAAGGCTGCCGTACAGCGGACGGTAATCCGGTTGCTGCGACCACAGCACCACGGCAAAGCCAATCGCCACGCTCGCAGCCAGGCCGACCAACAGGCCCACCTGACGCAGCATGGTCATCTCGGAGAGGTTTTCCAGGAAGGACAGGCCGAACAACGGCGGTTTGCCGTCTATCGGGGTGGCCTTGGCCGGAACGTTATCGGCGACTGCTTCTGCCATGACTCAATCTCGTCCTTAAACCGGCATCTGCATGATGTCTTGATAGGCCTGAACCAGTTTGTTGCGCACCTGGGTCAGAGCCTGGAACGACACGCTGGCTTTCTGCGAGGAAATCATCACGTCCGTCAGATCGACGCCGCTCTTGCCGATTTCGAATGCATTGGCCAACTGGGTCGACGCCTGCTGGGTATCGTTCACTTTGTTGATGGCCTGACCGAGCATGTCGGAAAAGCTGCTGCCCGCCATTTCCGGGACGGCGGCAGTCGATTTCGGCTTGGACATGGCATCCATTTGCATGGCCTTCATGTCCATCATCAACCGATTAAATTCAATACCTTGGCTCATGGTCTACTCTCTTGGGCGGCCCGCAATTTTTTGACACTCACTCAACGGGTACACAGGTGTTAGCAACAACGGTGCCAGCTCGCAGGCACCGCTTTGAGAAAAGCGTTCAAACGTTTGCGCCAACACTCAAGTGGCGAACAGATAAGCTTCCACATCCATCCCCGCATCGCGCATCTGCGCCAGCTTGTACCGCAGGGTGCGCGGGCTGATGCCGAGCTTCTGCGCCGCTTCCTTGCGGCGGCCGCGCTCGGCCCGCAGGGTGTCGATGATCATCTGGAACTCGCGGCGCCGCAGGTCATCACCGAGTGCTCCGGCGCCGTCGCCATCGATGTCCATTTCACGCAGCACCGCCGGCGTCGCCACGGCTACCGGCAACGGAGCGAATGTCACCGGCCCGGCGAGACAGAAATCCTGCGGCTGGATCAAGCCGCCCTGCTGCAGGATCAGCGCCCGCTGGAGCGCGTTGTCCAGCTCACGCACGTTGCCCGGCCATGGATAAGCGGTCAGGCACGCCTGCGCCTCGGGCGACAGCTTCGCCGCGGCGTGTTTCATTTTATTGACGTGTTTGGCCAGCAGGCGCTCGGCCAGTGGCAGGATATCGGCGGTGCGCTCGCGCAACGGCCGCCAGGCCAGCGGAAATACCGAAAGCCGGTAGAACAGATCTTCGCGAAAGCGCCCCGCCGCCACTTCACCGGCGAGATCGCGGTTGGTGGTGGCCACCACGCGGATGTCGAGACTGATCGGCTTGCGCGCACCGACCCGCTCCACTTCACGCTCCTGCAGCACGCGCAGCAACTTGGCTTGCAGGCCCAGAGGCATTTCCGAGATTTCGTCGAGCAGGATCGTCCCGCCGTCGGCCTGTTCGAATTTGCCGGCCTGCGCCGCGATGGCGCCGGTGAAGGAGCCTTTCTCGTGACCGAACAGCGTTGCCTCGAGCATGTTGTCCGGGATCGCCGCGCAGTTGATCGCGATGAATGGCTGACTGGCCCGGTGCGATTGCTGGTGGATATAGCGCGCCAGGACTTCCTTGCCGGTGCCGGACTCGCCGGAAATCAGCACCGTGGAATCGCTGCGCGCCACCCGCGCCGCCAGGTCGAGCAACTGCGCACTGGCCGGCTCGACCGCGACCGGACCTTCCGTTTCATTGGCGCCGAGGCTGCCGAGGGCATGGCGCGCCACCAGATCCAGCAGCGCCTTGGGCTCGAACGGCTTGACCAGATAATCCGCCGCGCCCTGACGCATGGCGTCGAC
This sequence comes from Pseudomonas sp. efr-133-TYG-5, assembly GCF_030209175.1. Classification (GTDB taxonomy): domain Bacteria; phylum Pseudomonadota; class Gammaproteobacteria; order Pseudomonadales; family Pseudomonadaceae; genus Aquipseudomonas. The sequence goes on from NZ_JARVSM010000001.1 coordinate 1,717,576, forward strand.
CGCGCGCTCGACCGCGCCGTGTGCCGTCATCAACAGCACCGGCAATTGCGGTTGGCGCGCGCGCAACAGGCCGAGCAATTGATGACCGTCCATGCCCGGCATGTTGACGTCGCTGACCACCAGACTGAAGGCTTCGCGCTCCACCGCCTGCAACGCCTCTTCGGCACTGCCGACCGCGTGGTAGTCGTGGCCGCCGAGCAGCAGCGTATCGGCCAGCGCTTCGCGCAACGAACGATCATCCTCGACCAGCAAAACCTTGATGCCCATGTCCTTCACTCAGCTCCCTGTACAGCGGAAAACAGCGGCAGCACAACCTGCGCGCAGGTGCCGCGCCCGACCCGCGAGCGCAACTGCAATTCTCCCTGATGGGCCCGTGCCACAGCCTTGACCACGGTCAGGCCGAGGCCGGTACCGGTGACTTTGGTGGTGAAAAACGGCTCGCCGAGGCGCGCCAGCACGGCCGGTTCGATCCCGCTGCCGCTGTCGCTGACACACAGGCGCAGCGTGTTGTCGCGGGTGTAGCAATGCACTTTCAGACGCACCTCGCCGCTGCTGGCCTGAATCGCGTTTTCGATCAGGTTGAGCACGGCGCCGACCAGGGTGTCGCGATTGCACAGCAACTCGCCAGCGTGACTGTCGCACTGCCAGCGGATCGGCAGATCCTGCACGTGGGTCAGCGCCGCCGCTTGCAGCGACTGCATCAAGGCACTGGGGGTGATGCGGTCGGTCAGCGGCAATTCCCCGCGAGCGAACACCAGCATGTCGCGCACCTGATGCTCGAGTTCGTGCAGACGCTCCTTGAGGCGCCCGGCGAAACGCTGCTGGGTCGCGACGGGCAATGCCTGCTCAGTCAAATGACTGGCGTAGAGCAGCGCGGCGGAAAGCGGTGTACGGATCTGATGAGCCAGCGAGGCGACCATGCGCCCCAACGACGACAGGCGTTCGTGGCGGGCCAGCTGATCCTGCAGGTGACGGGTTTCGGTCAGGTCGTTGAGCAGCACCAGCTGCCCCGGCTCGGCATCCAGCGAGCGGGTGGCGATCGACAGGCGTCGACCGTTTTTCAGCGAGATTTCGTGGCCGTCGTCCTCGCGCGGAGCGAAGCAGCGGGCGATCACCTGGCGCCACAGCTCGCCCTCCAGCGGCAGGCCAAGCAGCTCGATGGCCGCCGGATTGGCCTCGCGGACGATACCGTGGCCATCGATGACGATGACGCCACCGGGCAACAGATCAAGGAGGTTTTGCAGACGGTTGGCCAGGCGTTCTTTCTCGGCCAGTTCCTGCATGCGCTGGGCACTGACCACGGCCAGCTCGCCCTTGAGCTCGGTGACCCGCGCTTCCAGCAGGCTGTAGGAGTCGGTCAGTTGGCTGGACATCTGGTTGAACAGCGCGAATGCCTGCTCAAGCCCCTGCCGGCTCGCCTGCTCAACGGACGGCAGTTGCCCCGAAGAATCGGCAACAGAAGACATCTGGGAGGCTTGGGGCATTGGGCTCTCTCGCTTGGCTGACCGTCAGTGAAACGGAACGTTGCGAGGGCTGTAGCAATACCCGTGCCGAAAAAAAACCGCTTATAAATGAAGCGCTTGAAAAACAGGCGTCAATCATCCGCCTGTTCGTCACCTTCGCGCCGGCTCATGCCGTACTTGCGCATCTTCTCCACCAGCGTGGTACGGCGAATGCGCAGACGTTCGGCCGCCCGCGCGACGATACCGTTGGCATCGTCCAGCGCCTGCTGGATCAGACCCTGTTCCAGCCCACCGAGGTAGTCCTTCAGGTCCAGGCCTTCCGGCGGCAGCATGGCGTTGGCGGTGAAGTCCGGGGTGTGGCCGTTGATTGCCACGCGCTCTTCGAGATCGCTGCGCAGGCTGTCGACCATCTGCTCGTCTTCATCGTCGACGTAGCGGAATTTCTTCGGCAACTCGACCACACCGATCACCCCGTACGGATGCATGATCGCCATGCGCTCCACCAGGTTGGCGAGTTCGCGGACGTTGCCCGGCCAGCCGTGCCGGCACAGCGACATGATCGCGGCAGAGTTGAAGCGGATCGAGCCGCGCTTTTCGTGCTCCATGCGCGAGATCAGTTCGTTCATCAGCAGCGGGATGTCTTCGACGCGCTCACGCAGCGGGGCCATCTCGATCGGGAACACGTTCAGGCGATAGTAGAGGTCTTCGCGGAAGGTGCCGATCTCGATCATGCTTTCGAGATTCTTGTGTGTCGCGGCGATGATGCGCACGTCGACGCTCTGGGTCTTGTTGCTGCCCACGCGCTCGAACGTGCGCTCCTGCAGCACGCGCAGCAGTTTGACCTGCATCGGCAGTGGCATGTCGCCGATTTCGTCGAGAAACAGCGTGCCGCCGTTGGCCAGTTCGAAACGCCCGGCACGGCTGGTGATTGCACCGGTGAAAGCGCCCTTCTCGTGACCGAACAATTCGCTTTCGAGCAGCTCGGCCGGGATCGCCCCGCAGTTGACCGGGACGAACGGCGCGTCGCGGCGCTTGGAATGGTAGTGCAGGTTGCGCGCGACCACTTCCTTGCCGGTGCCGGACTCGCCGAGGATCAGCACGCTGGCGTCGGTGTCGGCCACCTGCTGCATCATCTGCCGCACATGCTGGATCGCCCGGCTGGTGCCGACGAGGCTGCGGAACAGATTGGGTTCGCGATGCCGGCCGCGCTCGCGGGCCTGGTCGTACATCTCGCGATAGACCTGGGCGCGATGCAGGGAGTCGAGCAGTTTGCTGTAGCTGGGCGGCATTTCCAGGGTCGACAGCACGCGGCGGCGCTGGTCTTCCGGCAGGTCGACGGAAGAATTATCGCCCATCAGCAAAACCGGAAGGAACTCATCCCAGGTTGACAGTGTCTTTAACAAGCCCAGAAGTGCACCCGGAGCATTGACCGTCCCGATCAGTACACAAATGACTTCACGACTTGACGACAAAGAGCCGACAGCCTGCTGCCAGTCATGGCTACCGCAGGGTAAATTTTCTTCACCGAGAAAATTTAAAATCACCGCCAGATCGCGGCGGCGGACGCTATCGTCATCGATCAGCAGAATTTTGGTTTCACGCCACATGCAATAGCAACTTCCCTAGTCAACTCAATGCCCAAAATGAGGGGCAAGCGAGACGCTTGCAGGACACCTAGTGCCTGTAGACGCCTGAAATCTGGAAACAGCCACTAGTTAAGTCAAAAAACCGTGCACAGTCAAATTTATGGCGCACATGTCTGGATTAACTGGGGGTTAATTAACCAAACAGATGGTAAACCTTTGCCGCATTCTTCGCTTGGGTGATCTGCGACATCTCGTCGACTATCGCCTGACGCTCACCCATTGCCACTTCGAGCAACTCTTTATACACGTGCAACAACTCTTCGAGGTTGTCACGCAGTGCCACTTCGTCCAGCGAAGCCTCACTCAGGACGTCTTCCATGCAGGAACGGCAATCCAGGTCCAGTTGACCGATGGCCTCCCAGTTACGCTCGGCCAGGGCACTGACCAACGCCACGCGGGTGTCTTCGATTCGCTGCAATACAAGACTCATGGTGATCTCCTCAAAACTGCGGAGCGGGCGTAGGCGCGATGGCGTCCCAGCCTTCTTTGACCGTAGTCAGCAAGCCGGCTACCTCATCGAGAATCCGCGGGTCGCTGCTGATATTGGCCTCGGCCAGACGCTTCATCATGTAGATGTACAGGCCATCCAGGTCTGCCAGGGTATCGGCACAGTTTTCCAGATCCAGGCCTTCGCGCAGACCGCTGACAATGCCAATGGCCTTGCTGATCGAGGTGCATTTGCCAGGAATGTCCTTGCGCTCGATGGCACCCTTGGCCTGAGCGATGCGGTCCAGACCGCCTTCCATCAGCATTTGTACCAGACGGTGCGGACTGGCTTCGGACGTCTGCGCGTGAGCACCGACTTTCTGGTATTGCCGAAGGGCTAACATCGGATTCATGTTCTACCTCATTTGCCACAATGACTCGTATGATCAGTGTATCGCCTGCGAGTCGAAAAACTTTAGACCAATAAGACAAAAACCCGGCGCACGCCTGAAAGCGTAGCCGGGTTTTTGTCGCTATTGCATGTTACTTCGCCGATTGCTGCGCGTTCAGCGAGCTGAAGAACGAGGTGATGTTGCTCGCCGTCGCCTTCATCTGCCCGACCAGCAAGTCCATGGCGTTGTACTTGGCAGTCAACGTCTTGGTCAGGTTGGCCACACGCAGATCCAGAGCCAACTGCTGGTTGGTAATGTTCTTGGTGTTGGCGTTGAGGATGGTCAGGCGCTGATCGAGCAGACCCGGCGAGGTGCTGGTCGCCCCTTTCAGGTACGGATCGACCGCCTTGTTCATGCGCGCCAACAGACCGTTGGTGTCGTTGGTGCCGGTGAACAGCTGCTGGACCTGGCCAGTCATGCCCGGCTGCGCCATGGTCTTGTTGAAAGCGGCGGTGTCGAAGGTCAGGTTACCGGTGTTGCGGTCGGTCAACACGCCCAGCTGCGACAGCACAGCCAGAGGGCCGCCAGCGCCGGTGGCGGTCAGCTGACCACGGATGTCGGCGATCAGCGAACGCGGCAGTGAGTCACCGGTGAACGCCGCTTGCACGGTCAGGTTGCCGTCTTCGTCCGGCGTGGCCTTGGACAGCGTATCGATGGTGGTCTTCAGCGTGTTGTAGGCATCGACGAAGGTCTGGATCGAAGTCTGCAGGCCTTTGGTGTTGTTGTCGACGGTAACGGTCGCCGCGGTCGGACTGGCCGCCACCAGGTTCAGGGTCAGGCCACTGATGGCGCCGGTCACGGTGTTGCTCTTGCTGGTCACCGCCAGACCATCGATGGTCAGCTTGGCGTCGCTGGCAACAGCGCTGACCGCACCGGAAGCGCCTGGCGCGGGGCTGGCGCCCATCACCTGGGTGCCATCGATTTCCAGACCGGCGATACCGCTGACGGTCAGGTCGGAACCCGCACCGGTCTTGCTCGAGTTGATCACCAGGCGCGAAGCACCGGTAGCGTCGGTCACGATGTTGGCGGAAATACCGTTGGCGCCCTGAGCCGTGTTGATCGCATCACGCGTGCTTTGCAGGGTGGCGTTGGCCGGGATCGTGACGTTGTAATCAGTGCCATTCTGACTGATTTTCAGGGTACCACTCGGAATGGCACTGGTCGCACCGCCGGCAAAGGATGCGCTGGCGACTTTCGAACCGGTGGCCAGTTTCTCCACGACAACGCTGTAATTACCCGAAACGGCGGTATTGTCAGACGTCGCGGTCAGTGTCGCCGGCGTACCCGAAGTCGCCGTGTAACCGGCAAACGCAGGATTGGTCTTGCTGCCCAGGTTGGTCATCGCCGTCTGGAATGCGGTCAATGCACTCTTGAGCGAGCCGACACCGGAAATCTTCAGGGTGTTGGTTTTGGTCGCGGTATCGATCTGCGTCTGCTTCGCCGATTTGTCGGCGTTCACCAGCGCAGTCACGATGGCACCGATGTCCAGGCCGGAACCCAGGCCCGAACCCGGTAAAATTGGACTTGCCATGTGCATCTCCCTTCAGGTTGTTGCCAGTCTTTTGACCCTTCCCGGCGTCATTAAAGAAAGACAAACACTATTCATGCCAGCTATCAGACTTTGGCGTCGAACAACACATGGCTTGCATTGGCGAGGCTGTCTGCCAGCTTCAGGGCTTCTGCGGAGGGGATCTGGCGTACGACTTCACCCGTCTCGCTTGCGATCACCTTGACGATGACCTTGCCAGAGTGCTCGTCGATCGAGAACTCCAGGTTACGCTTGATCGATTGGACGAACTTCTCGATCTCTTGCACCGCCAGTTTCAATTTCTCGTCATCCGAGCCTTGCTGCTTTGCCACCGGAGTCGGAGCATCGGCTTTACTGGCGACCTTAGGCGTCTCTGACGGCTGCTCAGCAACCGCAGTCACTGGCTTGGGAGCCGGATAAGACACGTTAAGCTTTACGCTCATGTCCATGCCCATCACCTCCTAACGTGAAAAAGCGAGAGAGCACGACAAGCGCACTCCCCCGCCAAAACTCATTCCGAAATTACTGAAGCAGCTTCAGTACAGCGGAAGGCAGTTGGTTGGCTTGAGCCAGAACGGAGGTCGAAGCCTGTTGCAGGGTTTGCTGCTTGGTCAGGTTAGCAGTCTCTGCGGCGAAGTCGGTATCTTGTACGCGACCTTGTGCAGCAGTGGTGTTTTCAGTGATGTTCTGCAGGTTGGAGATGGTGCTGGTCAGACGGTTCTGGGAAGCACCCAGGCTGGCGCGAGTGGCGTTGATCGTGGCGATTGCAGCGTCGATCGCGGTGATCGCGTTGTCGATGTTCGAAGCGGCGGCTGCGGAAGTAGCACCGGTCAGAACAACAGAACCGCTACCTACCGACAGGCTGGCTGCGTCGAACTTGCCGCTCAGTACCAGGTCGATGTGGTTAGCCGAACCGGTGTTTGCGCCAACTTGCAGGGTCACAGTACCAGCCGAACCGTCCAGCAGGTTTTTGCCGTTCAGGTTGGTAGCAGCCGAGATACGGGTGATTTCGTCAGACATCTGAGCGAATTCAGCGTTGGTTGCGGTCTGGTCAGCAGTGCCGTTGGTACCGTTACGTGCTTTAACAGCCAGTTCACGCATACGCTGCAGGATGTCGGTCGAAGCTTGCAGAGCGCCTTCAGCGGTCTGGGCAACGGAGATACCGTCGTTGGCGTTCTGGATAGCCTGGGTGTTACCGCGGATCTGCGAGGACATGCGGGTAGCGATCTGCAGGCCAGCGGCGTCGTCTTTGGCGCTGTTGATTTTCAGGCCGGAAGACAGGCGTTGCATCGAAGTCGACAGAGCGTCGGAAGCGCGGTTCAGGTTTTTCTGAACGTTCAACGATGTAGTGTTGGTGTTTACTGTTAAAGCCATGACGAATTCCTCGTTGGTTGGGTACTGCGGCTTCCGGCCCTGGCAACCGCCGGGTATGGCCTAGAGAACCTTCGTAATAGTTATCGTCGGGTTTGCAGGTTGCTTGAGGGCTTTTTTGAAAATTTTTGCCATCACCCTGCCACCCCCAAGAAAACAAGGACTTAGCAGCACCTTTCCTACAATAAAATGGCGTCATAAAACCGTGCGCGGCGCAAACCTGCGCGCCAGCGCTGTCGCGCGAATTCAGGCCGGGACATTTTCCAGCAATTCGATCAATTCGTATTCGATGAAGTCGGCGAGACCGAGCCAGTCCTGGCGCGCCTGGCAATCGAGCATTTGCCCGAGCACCAGCGCCCAGTCCTGCTGAATGTCCGCTGGCGCCGCCAGCAACAGCCGTTGCGCGCCCTCGAACACGTCGACCATGGTCAACGCGGCCTCGACATCCCGCCCCAGGCGAAACAGCCCGGCGCATTGCCGGCATTCGTCGATACAGCGGCGCAGCGCACTCATTGCACGAACTCCTGATCGAAACGGGTACCGGCAATCAATGCCCCGGCGCGGCTGCTGTTGAAGAACTGCACCTGGGGCTGGCTGGCGATGTAACGCTCGAGCACGCACAGGTAGCCGCGAAAATTCAGCTGCGTGCTGACCCGCTGGCCAAAACCGTCACGCACCCAGTGCCGCGCCTCGCTCACCGGCGGCCCCAGGTCACCATCGTTCCAGCCGGCATGGGTCTTGTTCATCGGAAAGGCGAAGTCGGCGCCGAACAGCGTGATGCGCGCCGCGCCCATCTTCACTGCCAGGTCCACTGCCGGGTGAATCACGCTGCCGCCGACATGCAGCAGGGCCCGCGGATATTGCGCACGCAGCCCGGCATATACCGGACTGGCCGAGTAGCCGCCATAACGCGGGCCCTTCCAGGCCCGCAACAACGTCGGGTCGCTCATGGGCAGGTAAACCAGCGGGATACCGTCAGACGCCTCGACGGGCAAATGTTGAAAACCGATGCGCTGATCGATGCTGACCACGAGGTCGGGGACGATGCCGTGTTCGCGCAGTGGCCGGTAAGCGGTATCGACACACATGAACAAGGGCCGCTCGGCGCGCTCGCGAATCGCCGCCAGGCGCTGGTAATGCTGCTCCAGCGTAGGCCCCGTAGCGATGACATAGACGTCGCGGCCCGCGCAGGTACCAAACAACTGCGCCACGTCAGGGTCAGCCAGGAGCACCGGCAAACAGTCCTGCAAGCGTTGCTGAATGAACGGTGACTGCGGATCGAACTCGCGATTGTTGAAGCTCAGGTGCACTTCACTGACCAGTCGATCACGAATCTTGGCGTTGAAATCGTCAGCCAGGAGCATCTCCGCCGGCAGGGCAAAGAACGGCGTGCAAATGTCGGGCAGATCACCGGCATACAACAGCTCCACGCGCGAATCCTGCAGCCATTGGCGCTGGTCGAGCAGCTGCAGGACCAGGGCGAACAACGCGCCATTGAGGATATGCACATACAGGCGCTCGAGTCCGGTGCGTTCCAGCAGCACCGTCGGCAAATCCCCAAGGCCGGTGCCGTAGACATGCAACTGCGGCTTGTCCGCCGGCAGGCTGGCGGCCTGGATCCGGGCTTCGTGGACGCGGTCATGGCGACTGGTCAGCTGAACCCCGGCGACCGTCAGCGTCGAGCCGCGCCCCTGGCACAGGTCAGCGTCGATCGACGCACTGTCTTCCGCCAGCAGGCGTGCCAGCAGGGCCGGCCAGCGGCGCTCGATGACTTCGGCGTTGGATGGAAAAAACTCGCTCATGACGCCTCGCACTCCCTACAGGCAAAAAAATAGCGTTCAAAGGTTACCCCTTGAACGCTATTTTTGTATCAGCCGTGCTGTCCGTACTCAAGGACGATAGATAATCGCCGAGCCCCACGACAGTCCGACCCCGAAACCACTGATCGCGATGCGCTGCCAGTCGGAATCGAGCACGTGTTTTTCCAGCAGCAGCGGCACGCTCGACGACACGGTATTGCCGGTCTCGACCATGTCCTTGATGAACTTCTCCGGCTCGCCTTCGAAGCGTCGCGCCACGGCATCGACGATCGCCGCGCTGCCCTGGTGGATGCAGAAGGCGTCGATGTCATCGGCGCTGAGGCCGGAATCGTCGAGCAGTTCATGCAAGTGTGCCGGGACTTTCAGCAAGGCGAAGTTGAACACCTGGCGGCCGTTCATGAAGAACACGCCATCGGTGACCTTCAGGTGCGGCGCACCGGAACCGTCGGTGCCGAACTTGGCCTTGCCCAGCGCCCAGGCCGGGTTCTCGCCCATCCAGGTCGCCGTGGCGGCGTCGCCGAACAGCATGGTGGTGTTGCGGTCTTCCGGATCGACAATCTTCGAATACGGATCAGCGGTGATCAGCAGGCCGTTCTTCAGGCCGGCAGCTTCCATGAAACCCTTGATCGCGTAGATGCCGTAGACATAACCGGAGCAGCCCAGGGAAATATCGAACGCCGCGACATGGGTCGGCAGGCCGAGTTTGTCCTGGACGATGGCAGCCGTGTGCGGCAGGCCTTCTTCGTCACCGTTCTGGGTGACGACAATCAGCGCGTCGATCGATTCACGCTTCAGTTCAGGGTTGTTGGCAAACAGCGCATTGGCCGCTTCAACGCACAGATCGGAGGTTTCCTGCTCTGCATCTTTACGTGGCAGGAAGGCCGAACCGATCTTGCCGAGGATGAATTCTTCATCCTTCTCGAATTTTGCACCTTGTGCGTAATTGTCCACGCCGGCTACAGGAACGTAGCTCGCAATGCTTTTTATGCCAATCATTACGGCTTCCCAATAATAAACAGCCCAATACCACCGCTCGCAAGGATTCGAGGGGCGCCGACAAACAGAAAACGGCCGCCACAACGGGCAGCCACGGGGAGCGCAAAGGGCTATCACTGGAACCGATAACGGGCCAGGCGCCATCTCCCCGGTCAATACAATACAGTGAAGATGCGCGTTATGACTCGCAGGTCACGCTATTTTGCCGAATCGGTGGCAGATCGGCTCATTCGACCAACGACCAGTCCAGCGGCGTACCGCGCTTGATCGCCGTGCGGGCATGGCGGCCGAGCACCGCATCGGTGTGCTTGGGCGGCAGGCCGAGGCCCGGGCGAATGGCGCGCAGATTGGCGCGCGTGAAGGGTTCGCCGGCGGCCATGTCGGCGCTGACGTACAACGAACGGCGGTAGACCAGCGACTTGCGCTCGGCCTCGGTGACGCCGTAGTGCACCTGACCCATGGCCTGCCAGGCGCGTTCGGTTTCCACCACCAGGCTGGCCAGCTCCGCCGGTTCCAGGGAGAAGCTGGCGTCGACGCCGCCGGCGGAACGATCGAGGGTGAAGTGCTTTTCCACCACCGTCGCGCCCAGCGCCACCGCCGCCACCGACACGCCGACGCCCATCGAGTGATCGGACAGGCCGACCTCGCAACCGAACAGTTCCCGCAGATGCGCAATCGTGCGCACGTTGCTGTTGAGCGGTGTCGCCGGGTAGGTGCTGGTGCACTTGAGCAAGACCAGATCGCGACACCCGGCTTCGCGGGCGGCGCGCACGGTCTCATCGAGCTCGGCAATGCTCGCCATGCCGGTGGAGATGATCAGTGGCTTGCCGGTGGCCGCCACACGGCGGATCAGCGGCAGATCGGTGTTTTCGAAACTGGCGATCTTGTAGGCCGGCACGTCGAGGCTTTCGAGAAAATCCACGGCTGTGTCGTCGAACGGCGTCGAAAACGCGAGCATGCCCAGTTCCTTGGCGCGGGCGAAGATTGGCGCGTGCCACTCCCAGGGCGTATGGGCCTTTTCGTACAGATCGTAGAGCGAGGTGCCCGCCCACAGGCTGCCCGGGTCCTCGATGAAGAACTCGCCGTGCGCCAGATCCAGGGTCATGGTTTCGGCCGTGTAGGTCTGCAGTTTCAAGGCATGGGCGCCGGCGCGGGCCGCCGCTTCGACAATCTGCAACGCCACATCCAGCGACTGATTATGGTTGCCGCTCATCTCGGCAATGATGAACGGCGGCGCGTCGGCACCGATCCGGCGTTCGCCGATGGAGAAACTGCTCATTGCCTGCCATCCTTCAAAACACGGGTAAAGACACTGGCATCCTGGGCAAACCCGGCCTCAGCAAATACCTTCATTGACGGCCGGTTGGTCGGCAGCACCCGGGCGGTGATGGCGGTCAGTTGCGGCCAGTGTGCCGCGACCACCTCTTCGCCGCGTTCGAGCAGCGCCCTGCCCCAGCCCAGGCCCAGACGACCTTCGAGCAGATAGATCGACACTTCGGCGGCGAAACCACGCACGTCGTAGCGCAGCACACCGACCGGGCCGTCATCGGCTTCGGCGATCAACAGCAGACGTTGTGGATTGCGCAGACTGGCGGTCAGCCAGTTCAGGTGTTGCGGCCACGCGATCACGCCGCTGTCCAGCGACCGGCGGCGCACAGCCTCGGCATTGCGCCCGTCGAACAGCAACTGCGCGTCATCCAGCGTCGCTGGCCGCACCTTGAGCACCGCGCCGGCCAGGGCGGCGGCCACCCGCAGCGCGCCACGCCCATCGACCAGTTGCCGCGAGCGCTCGGCCAGGCTCTGGCGCAAATAGAAATTATTGAGGACAAAACCGACGGCATCGCGCAACTGTTCGACGCTGACCTGCTCGCGGGCGCCCATGAACACATGCGCACCCGCCGCCGCCATCACCTCGCCGTTGGCCTGCTGGTTGTTCGACACGGCGATGCAGATCGTCGGCAACCCCAGCGCCGCACGCTCCCAACTGGTGCCACCACCGGCGCCGATGAACAGGTCGGCCGCGATCATGCGCTGATGGAAATCGCTGACGAAACTGTGCAGGCGCCAGTGCGGTCGTGTCCGGGCCAGCGCCTGCATCTGCGCCCACGCCGGGTTGTCGGCGCCGGCGACGAAATCCACTTCCAGGTCGGCAAAATCCGCCAGCGCCTGCATTGCATGATGGGTCTGCATGGCGGCATCGAAGCCGCCGAAATTCACCAGCACCCGCCGCGCCTGGGGTTTGATGGCGATGGCCGGTGCACTGAATTCTTCGCGCAGCATGGCGTAGCGTGGACCGAGTAACGTGCGGCATCCGGCGGGCAGCAGAGGCTGATAGTTCTCGCTCAGGCCCGAGAGGTTCTGATTGAGCAGCAGGTCGACGCTGTAGCGGCGCGTCGCCAGGTCATCCACCGCGGCAATGCGTGGCGCCCAGCGCCGCGCGGCGGTCTGCCAGTGGTGATCGAGGCCGTAATGGTCGGCGATGATCCAGTCGAATGCGGCCTGATCCTGCAGCTCTTTCGCCAGGGCGTCGATGTCGGCCTGCCAGGGCAGCATCGATTCGATGGCCTGGTGCGGGTCCTCATCGACATAACGCTCGGGCAGCGCAAAGGTTGCGAAGCCTTCGCTGCGCAAGGCCTCGATGCGGTGCCCCGGCAGACGCCGGCAGGCGAACGCGACGTGACTGCCCTGGGCCCGCAGCACCCGCGCCAGCGGCAGGCAACGGGCGATGTGGCCGCTGCCGATGGTTGGCGAGGCGTCGGCGCGAATCAGTACTCTCATTGCAGTTCTCCACCGGCCTTGAGCGCAGCGTAGAGGTATTCGGCCCGCTGCCAGTCTTCGGCGGTGTCGATGTCCTGCACCAGATGGCGTGGCAGGATCACCGGCAGGCTGGCCGGCGAATACAGCACGTCGCCGCGCAACCAGGCCTCACTGCGCCCCCAATAGAACTGCCCGGCATCCTGAAACGCCTCGGGCAAATCCTGGGAACGCGTGTTGCGAAATTCGGGGTACAACGCGCTCAAGGCGCCCTGCCCGTCGACGGTCAGCGCGCGCTGCACGGGGAAGCCGAAATTGCACACCGAGAACGCGAAGGACCGGTGCCGATGCTGCTCGAGCAATTCCAGGCCCTGGCGCAGATACCGCGCCTGCAACAGCGGAGCCGTGGCGTAGATACAGCAGGCGTACTCGAAGGCCGGCAGTTGCTGCAAGGCATGCACGATGACCGCGGCGGTGCCGGTGAAGTCATCGGCCAGCGCCGCCGGACGCAGGAACGGCACTTGCGCCCCATATTCGCGGGCCACCGCGGCGACTTCCTCATCGTCGGTGCTGACCACGACCTGCTCGAACAGCCCCGACGCCAGCGCCGTGCGGATCGAGTGGGCAATCATCGGCACGCCGTCGAACGGCTTCAGGTTCTTGCGCGGGATACGTTTGCTGGCTCCACGAGCCGGAATGATTGCAACGTGACTCAAAGGCGTTTTTCCAACAGAAACCAGGTGATGTCATCCACCGGGAATTGCGGATCACGGTGATAGCCGAATCCGTAATCCAGCAGTTGCAGGTCAGGATAACGGTCAAGCATTTCACCGGCAAAGTCGCGCTTGAACAATTTGCCGCTGTTGCCGCGATAGGAAACTTCCACCGGCACAGGATTGTAGTACTCGGCGATCAGGATGTAGCGCTGGCTCAGCTCATACAGTTGTGCGTAGGCGCTCGCCAGCAGTTCCGGTGCCAGATGAATCAGCACGCCCTTGCTCAACGTCAGGTCGTAGCGCCGCGCGGGCGCAAAATCGAACAACGAACCGTGCCAGATCTGCGCGATGCCGAGCGCTCGGGCCTGGGCGCAGGCACTGGCGTTGATTTCGACGCCGAACAGTTCGCAACGCGGCAACAATTGATGCAGCGCCTGCAAGTTGTTGCCGGCATTGGTGCCCAGCTCCACCAGGCTGTCGATCCGTGCGGCGCGCGTCAATGCCTTGGCGAACAGCGCCAGATTGGCCGCTACCAGCGGCTGGCCGACATTGCGCTCGACGTACTGATTGCCGAACTCGCCCTGCCAGAATTTTTCCTGCTCACTCAGATCACGCATTGCTGACTCTCATCCGTCACCCCGGGGCCGCTTATTCGGTCAACCGGCGCAGTTGCTCGACCACATGGTCTTGTTGTTCAGCACTGAGCAGCGGAAACATCGGCAGGCTGATCGCTTCGGCGTAATAGCGCTCGGCCTCGGGGAAATCCCCCTCGGCAAAGCCCAGGTCGCGGTAGTACGGCTGCAGGTGCAGCGGAATGTAATGCAGATTCACCCCGATACCGGCCGCGCGCAAGCCCTCGAACACCTCGCGGTGGCTGCGGCCGATGCGCTCGGTCTGCAAGCGGATCACGTACAGGTGCCAGGCCGATTCGGCTTCCGCCTGCGCACTCGGCAGCGTCACCGGCAAGTACGCCAGCAAGCGTTCGTAACGCGCGGCCAGTTCGCGGCGACGGGCGACAAATGCGTCGAGCCGGCTCATCTGCGACAGCCCCAATGCGGCTTGCAGGTCGGTAATCCGGTAATTGAAACCGAGCTCGACCTGCTGGTAATACCACGGCCCATGGGTGGGCCCGATCATCTGCGCCGGGTCGCGGGTCATGCCATGGCAACGCAGGCGTTGCAGGCGCTCGGCCAGATCCGCACGGTTGGTCAGGACCATGCCGCCCTCGGCACTGGTGATGATTTTCACCGGATGAAAGCTGAACACGGTCATCGCGGCAAACTCGCCGCACCCGACCGGACGCCCGGCGTAGGACGCGCCGACCGCATGGGAAGCGTCTTCGATCACCGTAAAGTTGTAACGCTCGGCCAGCTCGGCAATGCGCCGCATGTCACAGCTCTGGCCGGCGAACGCGACGGCGACCAGCACCTTGGGCAGCGTCCCCTGCTGCTCGGCCGCCTCGAGCTTGCTCGCCAGCACCTCGGCATCGAGGTTCCAGGTCAGCGGATCGATGTCGACGAAGTCGACGTCGGCGCCGCAATAACGACCGCAATTGGCCGAGGCCAGAAAGGTGTTCGGCGTCGTCCACAAGCGATCGCCAGGGCCGAGCCCGGCCGCCACGCAGGCAATGTGCAGCGCCGCCGTGGCATTGCACACCGCCACAGCGAAATCGGCCTGGCAGCGTTCAGCCATCGCCCGCTCGAAGCGCTCGATGGTCGGCCCCTGGGTCAGCCAGTCCGATTGCAATACCGCAACCACCGCGTCGATGTCTGCGCGCTCGAAGCTTTCGATGGCCGCTCCCTGGGGAACCCCATCCGATTGCAGCACCGCGACCACCGCCTCGATATCCGCCGCATCGACGCTCTGCCGTCCGTAGGGAATCATGCCGGACGCTTCGCGTGCCGGTCGGCGAGATCGCCGACCGGGGCCAGACCGAACGCATCGGCGCGGCGCAGGAAAATCGATTTACCGTTGAACATGTCTTGAGTCCTGTTCTCTGTGCGCAAGGCTCAGGCGAGCCACTGCGCCCAGTCCAAAGATGCACGTTCATTGAGAACAAAGCCTTTGCCGCTCAGGCTCAGGTTCGCGTTGTAGGCCGGGTCCTGGGCAAATGCCGCCGGCCATTTTTCCTGCAAGGTCTGCAAGGCCTCGGGGGCCTGTGGCAGCCGACCGTCGTGAATGACCTGCACTTGCGGCGTCCACACGGTGAGGAGTCCGGCCTGCCCGGCCTTGAGGCACAGGTCGACATCGGCGAAGCCTGCGGCAAACGCCTGCTCGTCGAGGCCACCGAGGGCGTCGAACAGCGCTTTGCCGACCATCAGGCACACGCCCGATACGGCCGAGTAATTCTGCTCCACCTGCAAGCGATACAGGTAGCCGTCGGCACTGTGTTTCTCGCCGATGAAGGCCGAGCCGACAGCGTCGTGCATGCCGAGGATCAGCCCGGCCTGGGAGACGTTCCCGTCGCGGTCGACCAGTTTCGGCCCGACGATGCCGACTTCCGGACGCTGGGCGTGATTGAGCAGCGCCTCGATCCAGTTCGGGTTGACCACTTCGCTGTCCGCGGCCAGCAGCACCAGGTATTCCCCATCGGCTTCTTGCGCGGCGGCGTTGCACAGCGCCACGTCGCTCAGCGCCTGCTCGGCACGCAGCACGCGTACCTTGCGGTTGCTCAGCGAACCCAGCCAGTCGTTGACCTCGGCCGACAGGTTCGGCTGCGCCGCGACCAGCACTTCATAGCGGGTGTAGCGGGTACGCAGCAACACGCCTTCGAGGCAGCGCTGCAGGGTCGGCAGGTCAGCGCTGGCCGGCAGGATGATCGACACCAGCGGTTGCTCGGTGTGGCGATAATCGACTTGATAAGTGCCCGGCTGCGTCGAGGTGAGCTTGGCTTTGTAGCCGCGATTGCCGAGGTGGCGCAGGAGTGCCAGACGCTCGTCGGGGTTTTCCTGCAGCTCGCGCGCCTGACTGATGAGCAACGGCTCGTCGAGGTGCGCCAGACCGCCAAGGCCACCCTGCTCGATGATGCGCAGCAGCAGGTCGAATTCCAGCGCTTTGCTGAAGTCGGCCTGGTAGCCGCCCGCTTCGATCAGTACATCGCGACGGATCAGCCAGTGCCGCGCCATCAGCGCCGGCAGGCTTTGCAGCAAGTCGAGATTGAAGCCCGGGCGGAACACGTCGACCAGCGCACCGTCGGCGGAGCGCTGGATTTCGTCGGTGGCGACTGCGCGGCACTCGCCGGCCGCCTGCAGCTCCAGGCCCGCACGCAGCAGACCGCCCGCGGTGAACTCGTCGCCGGCCTCGGCCAGCAGCAGCCAGTCGCAAGGCGACTGCCGCACG
The DNA here is from genome assembly GCF_030209175.1 of Pseudomonas sp. efr-133-TYG-5. Taxonomy (GTDB): domain Bacteria; phylum Pseudomonadota; class Gammaproteobacteria; order Pseudomonadales; family Pseudomonadaceae; genus Aquipseudomonas. Next base: position 1,734,087 of record NZ_JARVSM010000001.1, read on the forward strand.
CTCAGGTTGAGTTTGTCGACGAAGTTGCTCTGGGTGACCCGCACGAAATGCAGGGTGTTCTGCGCGGTGGTCGCCGCCAGCGGCTCGCCGGTGGTGAACACCACCACTTTGAATGCCTTGCTGTGACCTTCGAGCAAGCTGTCCAGGGTGACCTGCAACTTGTCGATGTCGTTATCCAGGTCGAGCAGGAAAATCCCGAACTGCGGACCGCCACCGTTGGCCGCCAGGTGGCGGGCAATGGCCTGGGCCTGCTGCTCACTCGGCTGGCGCGCCGCCAGCCATTGGAGCAGGCGACCGGTAAGCATCTTGCTGAACGCCTGCTGATTGCCTTGCGGCGATACCGCTTCAAGGCGCACCAGCCAGTCGCGCAGTTTCTGCGCGTCTTCTTCCTCACCCAGCGCTGGCAGTTGCTCGATCAACCGGCTGATGACCTGACGGTTGAACACGTTGGCGTCATGCGCCTGCCACAGGCGATCGATCACGCTTTGCGCGGTGTCGTTGTTGCGCGCCAGCATCAGGCTCTGCTGGCGGGCCCAGATCCCTTCCAGGTTCTGCAACTGCATACGCCCTGCCGGCATCGCGTGCAGGAGGAATTCGAAATGGCTCAGCTGATCGAAGAACGGCTTGTTGTAGAACGGCATTTCGACGTACTGCTTCGGACCGAAGCGGCGCTGCGGACCGGCTTCGACATCCGTCCAGGCCGACTCGAAAATCAGCTCGGCGGTCAGCGCTCGGCCGGTACGCAGGCCGTCGGTGAGCGTTGCGAAACTGTTCAGCACGGACTGCTTGCCCTGCTGTGGATCAGCATGCTGGAGCTGAGTCGGCAACCCGGCGAGGAATTCGGCGAAGGCTTCACGCTCGGCGACCGATTTGGCATCGGTGTGGGCCAGCGAGTGGAAAATCTCGGTGTTGTGGTCGGAGTGTTCGTAGTTGAGTTCCCGCACCACGTAGGGGATCGGCAGAATCCGCGCCTTGCCCCGCGCCAGCAGGTAATAGGTGTGCCCGACTTCCTGCCACTGGAAGGACGTCTCGTGCGGCAGGATCCGGTACCACTCTTGCAGCACGGCCGTGCGCTGGACCGCGTAGAACGGCGGCAGATACTGGTACAGGTATTCGTTGACCCGATCCTCGGCCACGTCCGAGGCATAGTCTTCGCAGACTTTCTTGTCGCGGCGGTAGTAGCTGACGCTGTTGGCCAGCGACAGGTACATCATGCTGTAGCCGTGGCAGAGGGTGTAATCGGGGTTGGCCTGCATGAACGCAACGGACTCATGCAAGGCTTCGGGCACGTGGAAGTCGTCGTCGGCGGCAAACACCATCAGCGGCGTGGCGACCTGATCCACGCCATAGGCCAGCTTGGCGCGAATGCCCCAGTAGCCGTACTGCGGCAGGTGCTGGTAGTCGACGTTCGGGTAGACACCGGCTATGCCCGGTTGCGCCTCGGCAGACGAGTCGAGGACAAGGACCCTGCACGGCAAGCTGCTGTAGAACGTCACCGCGCGCCGCAGGAACGCCGGTCGTTCGTGTGATATCAGCACCACGGTCAACTGTTCGTTGAGCGCCAATTCGTTTTCAGAGCGGTTCTTGCCTTGCATAAAAATTTCCCCAACCGGCGACTAGCCGAAAGAACTCAACGATGTCTTGTCGATTAACGAACGCGACGCAGATAGCCATCCGGCGCGACTGTGATCAGCAACTTGCCGTGCACGGCCTGGTCGATCTCGAAATCGCGGTTTTCGTCCAGGTAGGCCCAGACCGCGGTTTTCGGGTTGTCGCCCTTGCCCCACGGGCGATCAGGGAACGCGTCCTGTGGCATGTCTTCGACGACGGTATCCATGACCACGCAGTAACTGCCCACCGAAGTCAGCGGCGCGTAGGCCTGCAACTCCGCCAGCACGTGCTCGTGGGTGTGGTTGGAGTCCAGCACCACCAGCACTTTCTTGCCGGCGACACGCTGACGCACCTGCTCGACGATCGCCGGGTCGATGCTCGAGCCCTGGATCATCTCGATCCGCTTGCTCATCGGGTGAGCTTCAATGGCTTCGCGATTGTGCTGACGGATGTCGATATCGATACCCAGCACGTGGCCTTTGCCGATCAGTTCCAGCATCGAGGCGTAATACACCAGCGAGCCGCCATGGGCGATGCCGGTTTCGACAATGATGTCCGGCTGCACCGTCCAGATGATCTCCTGCATGGCGATCATGTCCTGGGGAAACTGAATGATCGGGCGGCCCATCCAGCTGAAGTTGTAGGTGTACTTGTGCTTGGCGGTCGAATCGATCCAGTCCTGCGAGGCCGCTTGCAGGGCCTTGTCCTGTTGCAGCCCTTGGATGTTGTCTTTTACTTCTTCACGAAACTGTTCATGCGGATTCATTGCACACTCCAGAAATGAGCTTGCGGCGGTTATTTGAAAACCCGGCCGTCTTGAAAGGAATCAGGATTGGTCTTGATGACTTTGCCCGGGTTACCGACAACGACCGCGTAGTCCGGTACGTCTTTGGTCACCACGGCGCCGGCGCCGATGGTCGCCCAGCGACCGATGCGAATGCGCGGCAGGATGCTGGCGTTGGTGCCGATGAAGGTGCCGTCGCCGATGTCGCAGCAGCCGGACACACTCACGCCATGGGCAATGAACACCGAGTTGCCGACATGGCTTTCATGGGCAATCAAGGCCCCCATATGAATACTGCTGTTATCGCCGATGGACACTTCGGCCTGGAGAATCACGCCTTCCTGCAAGTAGTTGCCCACGCCCATGCGCGTCATGGTCAGGTCGATGCCAGGGTGCAGAAAGTTGCCCAGCCGACCTCCGGCCTCGACGATGCGGCAGGTGGTTTCATAACGCGTGGCCGTGCTGCCGGTAATCAGGTTGACGAACCGCACATCGTCGCCCTTGAGCTCGGCTACGCGATCCAGCCCGCCCACCACCGGCAGGCCGTAGAACAGCGTGCCCTGCTTGGCAGGATCGTTGTCGAGGAAGGCAAACTCCAGGTTCGGCTGCACGCGCTGAACCGCCTGGATCATGCGCAGCGTTTCCGGATTGGCCGCACCCAATAGATAGACTTTCACAGTTTCCCCTTGTGCTTGAGAACGTCGCGCACGACAGCGATGACCCGGTCCTGATCCGCGTCGGTCATGTCGTGGTAGCTAGGCAGGTTGATTGCACGACCCGGCAACGCAAAGGCCACCGGGGTATCCACAGCCACGTCGAACATCGGCAGCGAGGACAGCGGCCAGAAGAACACCCGGGCGTCGATATCGGCTGCCTGGAAGGCCGCGATCAGCGCTTCGCGGGTGATCCCGGTGGATTCTTCGAACACCACCGTCGGCATCCAGTAGCCGTTGCGCGCATGCGCAGGTTGTGGGTTCATCGCGACCCCCGGCAATACCGTCAAGGCCCGCGCGTAGTAATCGAAAATCGCCCGCTTGCGCGCGATCAACTCTTCGATCCGCTCGACCTGGGCGCAGCCGACCGCCGCCTGCAGGTTGCTCATCTTGTATTTGAAACCGACGAAGTCCGGCCAGAACTGTTTGCTGCAGCCCGCCACCCGGCCATGGTTGGACAGGGTCAGCACGCGCTCGTACAAGGCTTTGTCCGAGGTGACGAACATGCCGCCCTCGCCGGTGGTCATGGTCTTGGTGCCGTGGAACGAGAACGCGCCGAACGCCCCCAGCGAACCGGCTGCGCGACCACGCCACTGCGAGCCGATGGCTTCCGCCGCATCCTCGATCACCGGGATGCCGAATTCCTTGCCGATGGCCAGCAAGGCATCCATGTCGCAAAGATTGCCGTACAGGTGCACCGCCAAAATGGCTTTGGTGCGCGGGTTGATCGCGGCGCGGACCTGCTGCGGGTCGAGGCACCAGCTGTCGGCCAGGACATCGACAAATACCGGCGTGGCGCCCAGATAAGTGATCGGTGCCGCCGACGCGATCCAGTTGGTGTTGCCGAGGATCACTTCGTCACCGGCGCCGACACCCAGTGCCGCCATGCCCATGTGCAGCGCCCCGGTGCAGCTCGAGGTGGCGATCGCATAGGTCGCGCCCAGGTGCTCGGCGAAGCCATGCTCGAAGCGCGTCAGGTATTCGTAGCAACGCGCGCCCCAGCCGTTCTGCACGGCGTCCAGCGCGTACTGCGCTTCGAGTTCGCCAACGCTGGGCTTGGTGTAATGAATTCTGCTCATTGAATGCTCAACTCCGGAACGGCGACGACAAAACGGGCGCCCCAGGCCTTGGCCGCCGCCAACTGCTGGGTGACTTCGCTCAACAGGTTCCACGGCAGGACCAGAATGTAATCGGGCTGCTCGAGACCGATACGCTCCGGCGCCACGATCGGAATGCGGCTGCCCGGCAGGTACTTGCCCTGCTTGTGCGGGTTGGCATCGGCGACCCAGGCCAGCAGATCCGCGCGCACCCCGGCGTAGTTGAGCAAGGTGTTGCCCTTGGCGGCCGCGCCGTAGCCGACCACCCGCTTGCCTTCGGCCTTGGCCTGCAACAGGAAGCGCAGCAACTGGTGCTTGATGCTTTCGGCGGCTGGCGCGAGGGTTGCGTAGTACGCGGGTGTCTTCACCCCGGCTTCGAGCTCGGCCTGCAGCTGTTGCTGCACGGCCGGCTGCACCGCGCGACGCTGGCCGTCCTGGCGCTGGACGAACACCCGCAGCGAGCCGCCATGCGTGCTCAGCGAGCTGACGTCGAACACTTGCAGGCCATTGCGCTCGCACAGGGTCTGCACGGCGGTCAACGACAGATACGAATAGTGCTCGTGATACAGCGTGTCGAACTGTTGGCCGGCCATCAGCGTCAGCAGCTGCGGAAATTCGAAGGTGGCGACACCGCTCGGCTTGAGCAGCGTGGCGAAACCGGCAAGAAAATCGTTGATGTCCGGTACGTGTGCGAGGACGTTGTTGGCCGCCATCAGATCGGCGCTCCACCCTTCGCTGACGAGCTGCGTGGCCGTGTCGCGACCGAAGAACAGCTCACGAATCTCCAGGCCCTTCTCGCGGGCCGCCTGCGCCGTGCTGCGGGTCGGCTCGACGCCCAGGCACGGGATGCCGCGCCTGGCCACGTACTGCAACAGGTAGCCGTCGTTGGCGGCGATTTCCACCACGCGGCTGTCGGCGCCCAGGTCGAAGCGCTCGACCATCTGCGCGACATAGTGCTCGGCATGGGCCAGCCAGGTGCTGGAGAACGAACTGAAGTAGGCGTACTCGGCGTCGAACAGGCTGTCGGCGCGGGTGTAATCCTCGGTCTGCACCAGCCAGCACTGCTGGCACACGGCAACCTTCAGCGGCACCCACTGCTCGGCCTGCTCCAGGCGCTCGGCGGGCACGTAGGCGTTGGACGGTGGCGAGGTGCCGAGATCGATCAGCGGCAGGCTCAGCGGTGCGGCGCACCCACGGCAGTTCATACACGCACTCCGGCAAAGTGTTGATCGAGCGCAGGATGACTGGCATCGCGCGCTGACAAATTATTGACAGGCAACGGCCAGGCAATCGCCAGCCGTGGGTCGTTCACCGACAGCCCGCCTTCGTGCTCCGGCGCGTAGTCGGCGCTGTGCAGGTAAAGCAGCTCGGCATCGTCAGTCAGGGTCTGGAAACCATGGGCGAAGCCGGGCGGGATCAGCAGGCTGCGGCCATCGCCGGCCTTGAGGTGTTCGGCATGCCAGTGCAGAAAGGTCGGCGAGTCCGGGCGCAGGTCCACCGCCACGTCCCACACTTCACCGCGCAGGCAGGTAATCAGCTTGGCTTCCGGCGCGTTGGCGTTCTGGTAATGCAGGCCGCGCACACTGCCCTTCTCGCGCGTGCAGGAATGGTTGATCTGGCGGATATGAAAGGCGCGGCCGAACGCGCTCAGGCTGCCTTCGCAGAACAGCCGGGCGAAGTGCCCGCGCTGGTCTTCGAAGCGTTTGTGCTGGACGCTGAACAGCCCGGCCAGCGGCAACGCCTGCAAGGAAAATTCGCTCACAGCGCGCCCCGGTACAGGTTCAGTTGGCCCAGGCTCACGGCGCGCATGTCGTCGCCGTTCTGCCAGGCCAGGTGCCAGTCGAGGGTCTGGGTCAGGCATTGCTGCAACGACCAGCGCGGCTGCCAGCCAAGCACCTGGCGAGCGCGGCTGCTGTCCAGGCGCAGCAGGCCGGCCTCGTGCAGGTCGCTCGGCTCGATGCGCAGGCCACGGGCTTGCGGCCAGCGGTTGGCGAGCAGCTCGACCACTTCGCCGACGCTGCACATGTCCGCCTCGCCGGGGCCGAAGTTCCACGCCCCGGCGTATTGCGGGCCTTGCTGGTAGAGCCCGGCCGCCAGTTGCAGGTAGCCGGCCAGCGGCTCCAGCGCGTGCTGCCACGGGCGCACGGCTTGCGGGTAACGCAGGGTCACCGGCTCATCGGCCGTCCAGGCCCTGAGCACATCGGGAATCAGACGCTCCGGGGCAAAGTCGCCGCCACCGAGGACATTGCCGGCGCGGGCAGTGGCCAGGGCCAGGCCGTGCTCGGCGTATTGGTCGGCCGGGAAGAACGACGCCGCGTAAGACTGCGCCAGCAGTTCACAGCAGGCCTTGCTGCTGCTGTAGGGATCGTGACCACCGAGGGCTTCGTCTTCGCGGTACGGCCACAGCCATTCCTTGTTGGCGTAGACCTTGTCGGTGGTCACCAGCACACAGGCACGCACACAACCGACCTGCCGAATCGCTTCGAGCAGGTTGAGCGTGCCCATGACGTTGCTGGAATAGGTGCCGAGCGGATCGCGATAACCTTCACGCACCAGCGGTTGGGCCGCCAGGTGCAGGACGATCTCCGGCTCGGTGTCGGCAATGACCTCGAGCAAGGCGCCGAGGTCGCGCAGGTCACCGCGCTGATCGTTGATCCCTTCGCCAACCCGCGCCAGCCCGAACAGGCTGGGCTCGGTCGACGGATCGAGGGCAAAGCCGCTGACATCGGCGCCAAGGCTCTGCAGCCACAGGGTCAGCCAGCTGCCCTTGAAGCCGGTGTGGCCGGTGACCAGAACGCGCTTGCCGCGCCAGAATTCCGCACTCAGGCCCATTGCTTCCATGGGGCCTCCCCGCTCTGCCACAGGGCTTCGAGGTGATTCTTGTCGCGCAGGGTGTCCATCGGCTGCCAGAACCCTTCGTGCTGGTACGCCATCAGCTCACCGCGCGCGGCCAGACCGTCGAGCGGCCCGGATTCCCACGACGTTTCGTCGCCGTCGATCAGCGGCAGGACTTTGGGCGACAGGACGAAGAAGCCGCCGTTGATCCAGCCACCGTCGCCGCGCGGTTTCTCGGTGAAACCCAGCACCTGGTCGCCGTCGCGATCCAGCGCACCGTAGCGTCCCGGCGGTTGCACGGCGGTGACGGTGGCCAGTTTACCGTGGGTCAGGTGGAAGTCGACCAGCGCGCTGATGTTCAGGTCAGAGACCCCGTCGCCATAGGTAAAGCAGAAGGCTTTTTCGTTTTCCAGGTAACGCGAGGCGCGCCGCAGACGGCCACCGGTCATGGTTTCCTCGCCGGTGTCGATCAGCGTGACGCGCCATGGCTCGCTGTAGTTCTGATGCACATCCATGCGGTTTTCGCGCATGTCGAAGGTGACGTCGGAGGTGTGCAGGAAGTAGTTGGCGAAGAAGTCCTTGATCGCATAGCCCTTGTAGCCAAGGCAAATCACGAAATCGTGAATTCCGTGCGCGGAATACTGCTTCATGATGTGCCAGAGAATTGGCTTGCCACCGATCTCGATCATCGGTTTCGGCTTGAGGTGCGACTCTTCACTGATGCGCGTGCCCAGGCCACCCGCCAAAATAACTGCCTTCATCGTCTCCCCTCTCGTTCGTCACAGGGCTGCGCACTGTTTTCTCAGCGTTACGGCCATCTGGCTCAACCTTTCTGCCGGTCCGGGCGCAGGTGCAATGACCGCGAGCGCTCGTTTTATGGCGATTTGAGGGGGACTTGCAGGAAACGCGCCAGCTCGATGAGTCTGCTGTCAGCGGTGTTTTCAGCAGGAAAAAAAGGCAAAAAAAACAGGCGACCGGTCAGGGTCGCCTGTGGTTTCAACAAGGCCTGTGCGAACGGATCAATCCGCCAGCCAGCCATTCTCCCAGTACCGCAGGTTGTCGCCACGCAGCACGTAATCGCGCAGGACGATTTCGCGCAGCTGGTCGCCCATGCGGTAGCTGGCGTCCGGATCGGCCAGGTGCATGCGGATGGCCTGCAGCCATTCGTCGGTGCTGTTGGTCTTGATCCGCGTGCAGGGCAAATAGCCGCGATAGGCCTCGGTGTCGGTGCAGATCACCGGGTAGCCGCAGGCGCCGTACTCGAGCAGGCGCAGGTTGCTCTTGCAGTCGTTGAAGATGTGGAATTCCAGCGGTGCCAGGGCCAGGTCGAGGTTGAGACTGGCGAGTTTCGCCGGGTACACGTCGAGGCCGATCACCCCGTGGAACTCATGCATGTACGGGCGCAGGTCGTCCGGGCACATGCCGAAGAACACCCAGTCGACTTCGTTGGCCAGTTCGCGCACGACATCGGCGATCACCGCCAGGTCACCGTGGTGACTGGTGCCGCCGCCCCAGCCGACGCGCGGTTTTTTCGAAGTGCGGCGCTGGCTGTGCAGGTCGCTCCACATGTGTTTGGCGAGCATGTTCGGCACCACGCGGATGTCGCTGTGCATGCTCGACAGCGCATTGCCCAGCGGCGCGGTGGACACCACCACGCGGTCGCACATGCCGATCGCCCGCCGCACCAGTTTTTCCATCTCGTCGCGGTTGGGCATGTTGCGGATGTGCGCGTTGCGGTGCGGCACGTCGATCACGTAGTCGTCGAGTTCGTAGATGCGCCGCGCATTCGAATACTTTTGCAGCGTCGGGATTTCGTTGATCGGCGCCTCGGCATAGCGCCCCTGCAGGACGATCACGTCCGGCGACTGGCGCTCGACTTCGATGATCGTCGGCAGGTTGTAATGGATACGGCCCAAGGCCCGGCCCGCCGCTTCCAGCTCGATCAGCGGCTGGGTCACCCGGTAGTGACCGATGGCCGAGGCGTTGACTGGCAAGGCCAGGATCTTCGGCAGTTGCGGCTGGGAAAACGGGCTCCAGCCAGTACGCAGGCCGGGGTCGAGACTGAAGCTCGAGCCACCCAGGCCGTGCAGCGACAGGTTGGCGTTGTACGCCGGATCCCGCGCCACGATCGGCAGCCAGCGCTTGTAGAAGGTTTCCTGCTCCTGGGCACGCGCGGCCTCTTCGCCGTCCTTCGGCGGCACCGCCGGTTGCGCACCCAGCGCCAATTGCGCATAAGGCGTCCAGACCACCAGATAACCTTCGCGTCCCACCCGCAGACACAGGTCGACTTCATTCAGCGATTGCGCCAGGTGCTGCTCGTCGAGGCCGCCGATCGCGTCGAACAGCGCTTTGCGTACCAGCAGGCAATCGCTGCCGACCGCACTCAGATCGTGGGCAACCAGCAAGCGGTACATGTAACCGGTGGACTGCAGCGATTCACCGTAGAACGGCACACCGGCCGGCCCTTGCAGACCGAGGATCAGGCCGGCGTGCAGGATGCGCCCGTCCGGGTTGAACAGCTTGGCGCCGACCACGCCGACTTCCGGGCGCTGGCCGTGGTTGAGCATTTCCGCCAGCCAGTCGCCGTGCGTGATGACGGCGTACGGGTTGAGCAACAACACATACTCGCCGCGCGCCTGGCCCACGGCGACATTGCGCAGCGCTGCCGGGTTGTCCTGCTGCGGGCAGTCCAGCACACGAATGCGCTCGCTGCCCAGTTGCGCCATGCCGTCGAACCACAGCCGTGCTTCGCCGCTTTCGCTGCCATTGTCGACCAGCAGCAATTCGTATTCGGTGTAGGTGGTTTTCTCCAGCAGGCTCTCGACGCAGCGCTGCACGGCGGCGGTCTGGTCCTTGCTGACAATGACGATCGACACCAGCGGCTGGCGCGCATGCAGATAGTCGACGCGATTGAGCAACGGCGCATTGCCGCGACGGATGTCGTGGGCGACACCCAGGCGCTCCAGGTGCGCGCCGAGCAGTTGCGCGTTGGCCTCGGCCATCTGCGGCTCGGACAGCCATTTGGCCAGGTCGAACGCCGACTCCAGCAGGACCTCGGCGACGTGGCCGACCACCTGCGTGCCATCGTTCTCGACCATGCGCCACAGCACATCGTGGGGCGCCAGTTCGCCGAATGCCGAGTCGAAACCGCCCAGCGCCAGGAAGCGCTCACGCTCGAACGCCAGCGCGCGGCCGACGTAAGGGTAGCTGCGCATCAAGTCGAGATTGAAGTCCGGCTTGAACACCGGCTCGGTCGATTCGCCCTCGCTCAGGCCACCCTCGTCGCTGTACAGGCAGGTCACGCTGCGCGACAGGGCGATGCGCTCGGCCATCACCAGCAAGGCCGGCACCACCAGGCGATCACCGGCACGCAGCAGGTAGAACCAGTCGGCGCCGTCGAGCTGCGGCAACAGTTGATTGATCTGCTGCTGCCAGTCGTCCTGCAGCGGCATGCGCAGCACACGCTCATCGAGTTCGGCAGCCGTGCAGGACGCCGACAGGACGATGGTCAGCTCCGGCAGGTATTCCTGCGCAGCGAGCGATTGCAGGGTCAGGTCCAGCGCCGAACGACTGCCCTTGTCGTCGATAATCAGCGGGACGATTTTCGGTACGCGCGGCCACGCGGCCAGGGTGTCCGGCAGCAGTTCGCGCTGGCCTTCGGTGAGGCTGCGGCAGGCCAGCCACTGCGCGTAGAGTTCGGCGAAGCTGACACTGGCGATACCGACGTGCCAGTCCTGGGTGGTCTGCTTGGTGCCGAGGGTGCGGCTCAGGGGCAATTCTTCCCAGACCCGCGGCGCCTCGGCGGCCTTGGTGATGGGTACATAACGCACCCAGCCCTGCGCCGGCGCCGATTCGCCGCTGCGCGCCTTGAGCATCTGCTGCAACCACTGGCGCTCGGCCGCGGCCGCATCGCGCATGGCCTGCTGGCCACTCAAACGTTCCGGGTACAGACGCTCGATACTCAGTACGTGGTTCGACACCACCAGGTTGCCGCGGCGCAGCAGGCACACGTACAGCGCGAAATCGAGGCTGGCGACAAAACAATGATCAGGGGTCGTCAGGGCTGGCAGCAGCTCCAGCACGTCGGCCCGGCGAAACAGCGCATTGCTGAACCCGCCGAGAATGTTGACCGGGAAATTCTCGAAGATCGCCAGCAGGTCGTCCCCCTTGAACAGCCCGCAGACGGGCGACAACGGGGTGTTTTCCAGGCGCGACGGCAGCGGCCGATCGTCGGCATCCCAGAACAGTCGCTGGGCCAGGACCAGATTGACGTCCTGCTGATCGATCAGCATCTGCGCCTGACGCTCGATGCAGGTGGCGAACAGTTGATCGTCATCACAGAGGAACTTGATGAACTCGCCTTGCGCCTGCTCCAGGCACGCATGCAGGTTGCCGACCAGGCCCAGGGTCCGTGGGTTGCGCACATAGCGCACGGCCACGCCGCTGCTCTCGATCACCGCGTTGACCGCGGTTTCGATTTCGCTGCCACGACTGTCATCGCAGACAATGATTTCGAGATTGCCATAGCCCTGGCTTACCGCACTGAGCAACGCCCGTTCGAAAAAACGCGGGTTGAAGGCAGGAATGACCAGGCTGACGAGAGGAAGTGAATTCACGGCGGGCTCACAGGCGGTGCGAGCCCGCTCAGAAAAGCGAGCCCTTGAAACCGCTAAAGACATTAACTATTGAAGGAACAGGAAACCACGGGCGCTCGCGCGCCCGGCTACCGTCAGATCTTGTTGAACAGACCCAGCTGGCTGATCTTGCTGAACGCCAGTTGCGCAGCCTGCAGCATGGTCTGCTGCAAGGTCAGGCGGGTCATCACCTCGGCCGGATCCGAATCGCGGATCGAACCCTGGGTGGTGGCGTTCGCCTGGCTCAGGCTCTGGTTGGTGGTGGTCTGGTCATCCAGCGACTGGCCACGGGCACCGATCGAGGTGATGGCCGAGCCGATCTGGTTGGCAGCGCTGTCGATGTTGCCCAGCGCCGACTCCATCGCCCCCTGGAATTTCTGCTTGGCCACCGAATCACCGTCGATCGGCGCGTTCAGCGCCGTGACCATCTGGCCCAGGGTGTCGAGCACGTTCTGGGTCTGGTGGTTGTTCGACTGGACTGCGAACTGGTCACCCGCCGCCGGCGTGCCGCCCACGGCGAAGGTCACGCCGGCGGCCGTGGCATTGCCGGCGACCACGGTGCCCGACGAGACCGGCTTGCTGTCGGCCGTGATCGGCGCAGCGTACAGGTCGAAATCGGTGGCGCTGGTGAACTTGAGGATCGCCGAGCCGCCCGACGGGAAGGTGTTGGTGTACGCCGCCTGATCGGTCACGTTCGAGCCGGTGATCACCGCCGTCGACGGGTTGCCCGGGCTGCGGGTGGTGGTGAACGAGTCCGGCGAGGCTGCCAGCTGGAAGGTGTGCCCGGCGATGACGGCGTCCGGGTTGGTGTCACCGGCCTTGAGGTTGATGTTCAGCTTGAGGTCGACACCACGGAAGCTGACGGTCTGGTTGGCCCCGTTGCTGTTGGTGATCGCGCCGTTCTGGCTGGCCTCGGTGGTCACGTCGTTGCCCAGGGCATCGGTGATCTTCAGCTGGGTGCTGCTGACGAAGCTGACGGTGTACGGCTGGCCGCCGGCGAACTTGGCGTTGTAGGTCGCGGCCGTGCCCACGATGCCGTTGGACAGCACCACACGACCGTCATCCACCGCCGGAGCGGTCATGCTGGTCTGGGTGCGGCTGGTGTTGATGGTCTGCTGGAACGCGTCCCAACCGGTGGTGTTGGTCGCCACCGACAGGCCATCGCCAATGCCCAGGTTGATCTGGGTCTGGTCACCGTTGTAGGTGTAGGTGCCGTCGGCATTCTGCGAATACGGCGCGGTATCGGTCTTGGAGCCGGCGAACAGGTAGTTGCCGTTGGCGTCCTTGGAATTCATCAGGCCCAGCACCTGCTGCTGGATCTGCCCCAGTTCCGAGGCGTAAGCCTTGCGGTCGGCGTCGGTGGCGATGCCGTTGTTGGCGGCCAGGCCGATTTCCTTGGCGCGCTGCAGCGCCGAGGTGATCGCCGTCAGCGTCGACTCCTGAACGGTCAGCGCGCTCTTGGTGGTGTCGATGTTGCCCTTGTACTGATCGAGCATCGCGCTCTGCTGACCGAGTTGCAGCAGGCGCCCGGCACCGATCGGATCATCGGCGGCGGTGTTGATGCGCTGCAGGCTGCTCGCCTCGCTGGCGGTGGCCAGCGCCTTGTTGAAGTTACGCTGATAGTCCGCAGCTTGCGTTCCGTAATACTGGGCGGTGGAAATGCGCATGGATTACGACTCCTTAAAGGCTGTTGATCAGCACGCTGAAAGTTTCCTGCGCAGCCTTGATGATCTGCGAAGACGCGGTGTAGTACTGCTGGTATTTGACCAGGTTGCCGGTTTCTTCATCCAGGTTGACCCCGGACAGCGAATCGCGCGCGCCCTTGGCCTGCGTCAGGATCGCCTCGGTGGCCTCGCTGTCCGACTTGCCCTGCGCCGCCTTGGTACCGACGTTGGTCACCAGTTTGTTGTAGGCGTCGGTCAGGCTGATGCCCTTGCTCGCCGTACCGGTGTCGACGGTCTGCTTGGTTTGCAGGCCGACCAGTGCCTGGGCGTTGCGGTTGTCCGAAGACGCCGCGCCGGTCAGGTTGATGGTGAAGGTTTCGCCGACCTTCGGCGTCGCCCCCACGGTGGTCTGCACGGTGAAGGTTTTCTGCACGTTCGGGGTGACGCTGGTATCCATCACCGGCGCACCGGTGGAGTCGACCATGCCGATCTTCAGGTTCAGGGTGTTGGCCTGGCCCGGCACGATCACGCCGCTGCCGATGGTGGCGCCCTTGGCATCCACCATGTTGTACGACTGGCTGCCGCCGCTGACGGCGCCGAACACCAGTTTGACCGGGGTCGAATACTTGAGCGCGTTCTGCAGCTCGGCCTGCGACGCCGGATTGTAGATGTCGATCGAGTCGGTCAGCGTCGGCTGGGTGTAGGTGCCGGCGTTGTTGGCACTGGCCACGCCGGTCAACGGCGCTGCCGCGGCGATTTTCTTCGGGTCGGTGAGCACGGTCTGAATGCTGGCCGCCGCGTTGCGGGTCGGGGTCACCTTGAAGGTGTCACCGGCGCTCAGCGCACCGCCATTGAGGGCCAGGGTGAAACCGTCGATCACCGGTGGCGGCGTGGTCGTGGTGCTGAACGAACCCATGTCGGTGCCGTCGGAGCGCTTGACCGAGTAGTTGGTGGCGCTGGTGAAGGTGACCTGGTAATCGCTGGTGGTCAGCTTGCCGGTGTCCTTGATGGTGACGTCAAGGTTGCCCGAACCGGCGCTGTTGCCCGCCTGGGCGATGCTGCGCTGGCTGACCAGGGCGGCACTGTTGATGTTATTGAACAGCGCTGCGCCGAAGTCACCGTTCTTGTCGATGCCCTGCGCTTGCTGGCTGTTGATCTGATCGGCGACGACCAGTGCGACACGGCCCAGTTCGTTGAGCGACGGGTCGAGCACTTCCTTGCGGTAGGTCAGCAGGCCGCCGATTTCGCCGCCACTGATCACCGAGGTGATGTCGATGGTGCTCGAACCGCGATCCATCTGAATGCCCATGCGCGACGGATCGTCTTTGCTTGGCACCGTGCTCAGGGTGTTGGTGGTGTTGCCGATCACCAGCGGCTGGCCGCTGCCGACGTAGATGTCGAAGCTGCTGCCGCGCTCGACGACCTGCGCGCCGACCAGTTCGGAGAGCTGGCGCACCGCTTCGTTGCGGGTGTCGAGCAGATCGTTCGGCTGGCCGCCGCTGGTGGAAATCTCGCCGATCTTCTGGTTCAGATTGGCGATCGAGGTGGCCAGTTTGTTGACCTGCGACGCCATGTCGCCGAGGCTGCCGTTGAGCGTGGTGTTCTGGTCGTTCAGCTGCTTGGCCAGGGCGTTGAAGCGGCTGGTCAGGGCTTGCGCGCCGGTCAGTACCGACTGGCGGGAGGTGTCGTCGGTGGCCGAAGTCGAGACGCCTTGCATCGAGGTGAAGAACTTCTGCAACACCCCGGTCAGGCCGGTGTTGGTATCGGACAGCGAAGCGTCCAGCGCCGTGGCCTGGCCCTGGTACGCGACCGCTTCGCTATTGAGCGAGGTGGCGGTGTGCAGCTGCGATTCCAGGTAAGAGTTGTACACCCGGCGCACGTCGGCCAGCGTGGTGCCGGTACCGATGAAAACGTTGCCGAACTGCTGCGAGGACTTGGTGCCCTGCACGGTTTGCTGGCGTGAATAACCGGCGGTGTCGACGTTGGCGATGTTGTTGCCTGTCGTAGCCAGAGAGGACTGGCTGGCCGCCAGACCCGACATCCCGATATTGAGCAAACTCATGGTTCAGACCTTATACCTTGTGCCTTATAAAGGCGTGGTGGAAACGCCCGCCGCAGCGTAGTTTTGGAAACTGTTCATCTGCTTGGCTATCTGCGAAATCTTCGTCGCGTAGTTCGGGTCGGTCGCGTAACCGGCCTTTTGCAACTCGCGTACAAACTGTTCTGGGTTATCGGCCGACTTCACGACATCTTGATAGCGATTGTTGGTCTGCAGCAAAGTCACCAGATCGTGGAAGCTGTCCTTGTACGAGGCGTAGGAACGGAACTCGGCCGTCTCCTTGACCATCTGCCCATCGCGGAACTCGCTGGTGATCGCCCGGGCCGAATCGCCCTTCCAGTTGGCACTGGCCTTGATCCCGAACAGGTTGTGACTGCTGCTGCCGTCCTGGGCGCGCATGACTGATTTGCCCCAGCCGGTTTCCAGCGCCGCCTGCGCCACCAGGTAGCGCGGATCGACGCCAATGCGCGCGGCAGCCTCCTGGGCCATCGGCAGCATGGTGTTGACGAATTCGTCGGCGGAGCTGAACGCACGCTTGGCCGGGGCCAGCGGAATCTGCGCCATGGCGCGACCGTAGACCTGCATCTGCCCGCCGGACGCCTTGGCGTCTTCGGCACGGGCCAACCAGTCGCCGTTGTACAGCGGGCCGGCACCGCTGGCGGTGGCCGCGGTGGCTGCCGTCGCCGCTGTCGCGCGTGACGGCAACTGACTGGCGATGCTCGGCGTCGCCGAAGGCACCAGGCCGGCCAGCAGGCGATCGGCCAGTTTCGGCGGCAGGGCCAGGCGCCGCTGGTTGATCATTTCCATGTCGTTGCGGTGGCTCAGCTCGGTGTTCGGCGCATGCACCGAACGCGAGGCCCACAGCGGCCGCTCGCCATTGAGGCGCGACAACGGACCCTGGGTGGCCACGGTGCCGGCGGCAATCGGCGTCGCCACGGCAGCGGCCTTGGCCCTGGCCTCTTCCTGCTTGGCGGCGGACGCGGCGGCAGCCTCGCCCGGCGCCATCGGCTTGTTCTTCGACATCTGGCGCATCAGCACGTCGGCCAGACCGATACCCCCGCCCTCGCGGGACAGCGACACGGCCAACTGCTGGTCGTACATTTCCTGATACTGCTTGGCGGCCGGCGTGTTGAGCGGGTTGTCCTGCCCCAGCGCTTCAGTGGCCGAACGCATCGACTTGAGCATTTCGCCGAGGAACAGCGATTCGAATTCCTGCGCCACTTTGCGCATGTTCGCATCGCTGTTCTTGTCGCCGACCTTGAGCTGGTTGAGGCGATTGAGGTCGGAGTACGAACCCGAGTCGCTGCTGCCGACCAGACCGCTCTTGCGCATATCCATGGTCGCCGTCCTCAGATCACGATCAGGTCGGCTTGCAACGCGCCGGCCTGCTTCAAGGCTTCGAGGATGGCCATCAGGTCACCCGGTGCCGCGCCGACCTGGTTCACCGCGCGCACGATCTCGTCGAGGGTGGTGCCCGGGCCGAACTTGAACATCGGCTTGGCTTCCTGCTCGGCATTGACCCGTGAACGCGGCACGACCGCGGTCTGGCCGTTGGACAGCGGGCCGGGCTGGCTGACGATCGGGTCTTCGGTGATGGTCACGGTCAGGCTGCCGTGGGTCACGGCGGCCGGCGAGACTTTCACGTTCTGGCCGATGACGATGGTGCCGGTGCGCGAGTTGATGATGACTTTCGCCACCGCCTGACCCGGGTCGACCTCGAGGTTTTCCAGGATCGACAGGTAGTCGACGCGCTGGCTCGGATCGAGCGGCGCCGTCACCCGAATCGAACCGCCGTCGATGGCTTGCGCCACGCCAGGGCCGAGCATGTCGTTGATCTTGTCGACGATGCGCTTGGCCGTGGTGAAGTCGGAACGGTTGAGGTTGAGCGTCAGGCTGTTGCCCTGGTTGAAACCGCTCGGCACCGAACGCTCGACCGAGGCACCGCCCGGAATGCGACCGGCCGACGGAACGTTGACGGTGATCTTCGAGCCGTCACGGCCCTCGGCATCGAAACCGCCGACCACCAGGTTGCCCTGGGCGATGGCGTAGACGTTGCCGTCGATCCCCTTGAGCGGGGTCAGCAACAGCGTGCCGCCGCGCAGGCTCTTGGAGTTACCGATCGAGGACACCGTGATGTCGACCTGCTGACCCGGTTTGGCGAACGCCGGCAGATCGGCGCTGACCGAAACGGCCGCGACGTTTTTCAACTGCACGTTGCCCGATCCCGGCGGCACCTTGATGCCGAACTGCGAGAGCATGTTGTTGAAAGTCTGCAGGGTGAACGGGGTCTGCGTGGTCTGGTCGCCGGTGCCGTTAAGCCCGACCACCAGGCCGTAGCCGATCAACTGGTTGGAACGCACGCCGGAAATGCTGGCGATGTCTTTCAGCCGCTCGGCGTGGGCACCCAAGGCAACGGACATCATGGCCGCCGCCAGCATGAAGCTTTTCAGATTCAACGTAGCCACCTAGAAAGGGAACAGCGGGCTGAGGAAGAAACGGTCGAACCAGCCTGGCTGACTCGCATCGGCGAACGAGCCGGTGCCCGAGTAGGTGATGCGCGCATCGGCGACCCGGGTCGACGACACAGTGTTGTCGGTGGCGATGTCATCGGCACGTACCAGGCCGGCGATCCGCACCAGCTCGTCGCCGGTGTTGAGGGTCATCCACTTCTCGCCGCGCACGGCGATGATGCCGTTGGGCAATACATCGGCGACGGTCACGGTGATCGAACCGGTCAGGGTATTGCCCTGCGCGGCCTTGCTGTCACCCTTGGTTGCGCGGTCGCCGCTGTAGCCGACGTCCAGGCTCAGGTCGTTGCCGCCCAGCGGATTGTTGGTGGTGCCACTGCCGCCGAACAACGACGTCAGGCCGAGGCCGGTCTTGCTGTTCTTGGCCACTTGCGAGTTGGCGTTCTTGCTCGCCTGGGTCTTCTCGTTGAGGGTGATGGTGATGATGTCACCGACCCGGAAGGCCTTGCGGTCGCTGTACAGGTTCTGTTCGAAACCGGCCTGATAGATCGAGCCGTTGTTGGCGGCCGCCGGCAACGGCGTACGCGGCAACACCGGGGCGTAGTAAGGGTCATTGGGCTTGGGCGTCGGTGCGACGCAGCCCGCGAGCGAGACGACCCCACCCAATGCCAGAACAGATACGAAGCGTTTCATGACCCTACCTCACGGTGTTGCTGGCGGCCTCATGGCCGCCCCATAGACTTGATTACAGATTCTGCGTTACGAACGAGAGCATCTGGTCGGCGGTGGAGATCACCTTGGAGTTCATCTCGTACGCGCGCTGGGTGGTGATCATGTTGACCATCTCTTCCACGGTGCTGACGTTGGAGGTTTCCAGGGTGTTCTGCAGGGTGGTGCCGAAACCGTTGAGGCCCGGGGTGCCGACTTGCGGCGCGCCGGAGGCAGCGGTTTCCAGGAACAGGTTGTTGCCCACCGCCTGCAGGCCGGCCGGGTTGATGAAGTCGGCGGTCTGCAGGTTGCCGATCACTTGCGACGCGGCGTTGCCGGCGACGGTGATGGACACGGTGCCGTCACGGCCGACGGTGAAGGTCTGGGCGTTGTTCGGAATGACAATCGCCGGCTCCAGGGCGAAACCGCTGGCGTTGACGATCTGGCCATTGGAGTCGAGGTGGAAAGTACCGTCACGGGTGTAGGACGTGGTGCCGTCCGGTTGCAGGATCTGGAAGAAACCGCGACCGTCGATGGCCATGTCCAGCGGCTGCTCGGTGGTTTGCAGGCTGCCGGCGGTGAAGTTCTTCTGGGTGCCGACGATGCGCACACCGGTACCCACTTGCAGACCCGACGGCAGTTCGCTGTCCTGGGTCGACTGGGCGCCTGGCTGACGCTTGATCTGATACAGCAGGTCCTGGAACTCGGCGCGGTCACGTTTGAAACCCGTGGTCGAGACGTTCGCCAGGTTGTTGGAAATGGTGGTCAGGTTGGTGTCCTGGGCGGACAGACCGGTTTTGGCAACCCATAGAGCCGGAAGCATTCGATTCTCCTCGTGCGCCTGTTTTACGGCGCGACGTTCTGATAATTAGCTGATCTGCAAGACCCGAGCCATGGCCTGGTCGTCGTCTTTGGCGGTGTTCATCATCTTGACGTGCAACTCGAACTGCTTGGCCAGGGCCAGCACCGACGTCATCTCTTCCACGGCATTGACGTTGCTCGACTCGAGGAATCCCGACACCAGTTTGACGTTGGCATCGGCCGGCGCCGGCTGGCCGTCCTTGGTGTAAATCGAGCCGTCGAGGCCCTTGTTCATGTTCTTGATGTCCGGGTTGACCAGTTTGATCCGGTCGACTTCGGCCATGACGCGCGGGCCTTCGCCCATCGCCCGAATGCTGATGGTGCCGTCTTCACCGACTTCGACCTGCTGCTCGGGTGGCACGGCGATCGGCCCGCCATTGCCCATCACCGGCATGCCGTTGCCGGCGCGCAACACGCCCAGGGCGTCGATGTTGAGGCTGCCGGTGCGCACGTAGCTTTCGCCACCGTTGGGGTTCTGCACGGCAATCCAGCCGTTGCCGCTGACGGCGACGTCGAGGTCACGCCCGGTTTCCACCAGCGAGCCCGGGGTGAAGTCGGTCGCCGGCCGTTCGCTCATGGCAAACGCACGCGCCGGAAAGCTGTCACCGAACACCGGCATCGAACGCGCCTGCTCCAGGTCGCGCTGAAAACCGTTGGTGGAGATGTTCGCCAGGTTGTTGGCATGAGCCTTCTGCGCCAGTGCGTTCTGGCTGGCGCCGGTCATTGCCACATAAAGGTACTTGTCCACGCTCTTTCCTCTGCATGCCGGACGTTTGCCGCCCACCGCTGTACTGCTCAGCCATAAGCAATTTGCAGACCAACTTTTTTCTGGCGGCCTGCGGCCCGGTAAACAAAGGACTTGCGCGATTTTGCGGGGAGCAGGGAAATGTATCGAAGACGAAAAACCGGCGGTGTCATGCCGCTTGGCGGCAAACGCCTGACCGCGATTGCTGACCGCCGAACACCGAGCGCTGACCGCCGATTGCTCCTACGCCGATCGTTCCCACGCTCTGCGTGGGAATGCAGCCCGGGACGCTCCGCGTCCCAAAGCGGACGCAGAGCGTCCATTGAGGCATTCCCACGCAGAGCGTGGGAACGATCAACGCGGGTGTGATCCACGTGGGGTGATCCGCGTGGGGGTGATCCACGTGGGGTGATCCGCGCGGGGGTGATCAGGCGCTGCCTGGCTCCTTGCCGACTTCGTACTCACGCAACTTGTTGGCAATCGTGGTGTGCGAGACGCCGAGCCGTTTGCCCAGCTGCCGACTGCTCGGGTGTTCGGAGTACAGCCGCTCCAGCACCGCTTTCTCGAAACGCCCGACAATCTCGTCCAGCCCACCCTCGAGCGAGAAATCGCCAAGCGGCTGACGCACGCCATAGTCCGGCAGACGGATATGCTCGGCCTTGACCGTGCCGCCATCGCACAGCGACACCGCCTGGAACAGCACGTTTTCCAGCTGCCGCACGTTGCCCGGCCAATGGTAATGACTGAGGCGATCCATTGCCGCCGGTGCCAGTTTCGGCAGCGCACAACCGATCTGCCGACTGGCCTGATCGAGGAAGTGCTCGACCAGCGGCGTCAGGCCGTCGAGGCATTCGCGCAGCGGCGGAATGTGCAGTGAAAGCACGTTCAGGCGGTGATACAGATCCTGGCGAAACTCGCCGCGCGCGCACAGCTCCGACAGATCCACCTGGGTTGCACAGATCACCCGCACATCCAGATAAACCTCTTCATCACTGCCGACACGGCGGAAGCAGCCATCCTGAAGAAAGCGCAGCAACTTCACCTGCAGGCGCGGGCTCATTTCACCGACGCCATCGAGAAACAGCGTACCGCCCGCCGTCAGTTCCAGCAGACCGAGCTTGCCTTCGGCGCGCGCGCCTTCAAACGCGCCGGGGCCGTAGCCGAACAGCTCGGTCTCGGCCATCGACTCCGGCAATCCGGCGCAGTTGAGCGCCATCAACGGCGACTGCCCGCGCGGACTCGCCAGGTGGCAGGCGCGCGCCAGCAGCTCCTTGCCAGTGCCGGTTTCACCTTCGATCAACAGCGGCGCATCCAGCGGTGCCATGCGCCGCGCTTCGCGCACCACGGCCGCCATCACCTTGGAACTCTGGAAGATGCTGTCGAAGCCGCGCAGCTCCTGCTTGCGCACGTTATAGATGCGCTCGCCGACACGGTCGGCGCGGTGCAGGGTCAACACCGCACCCGCCATGGCCTCGCTGTCGTCATGCTCCGATTGCAGCGGGGCGATGTCGGCCAGGAAGATGTCGCCCTTGACCTTGACCCGCATGCCGTTGATGCGCGACTTGTTGGCGCGCACCAGTTCCGGCAGGTCGAAGTCCTCGGCATAACGCGACAGCGGAATCCCCGGCACCTCATCGACCCGCACCCCAAGCAACTGCGCCGCCGCCCGGTTGGCAGCCACGATGGAGCCGCCCATGTCGATCGACAGCACCGGAAACTCCAGCGCCCCGAGCAACGCGTTGAGCTCCATGTGCCGCCGCTCGCTGGGCATCAGCCCGACCCGCTTGACGCCGAAGACCCCGGCAATCGCCTCGAACTTCGGCCGCAGCGCCTGGAACTGGATGTTGATCAGATTCGGGCAATGCAGGTAGATCGCATTGCCGTGCTCGCCGCCGACCTCGCCGCGGGCGACGTTGATCCCGTATTCCACCAACAGGTTGAGGATGTCGCGCAGGATACCGATGCGGTTCTGGCAGTGGACTTTGATGCGCATATAAAGAGACCCGACGAGGATGAGGGGTTAAACACAATCCCTGTGGGAGCGGGCTTGCTCGCGAAGGCGGTGTGTCAGCTGAATGAATGGTGGCTAACGCACCGCTTTCGCGAGCAAGCCCGCTCCCACAGGGTTTCGTGGCGCGCTCTGGTCTCACTTTTCTGTCGAGGCGCGCAGATAGTTGTCAAGATTATGTGACAGCCACAACCCTTTTCAAATCTGAAAATCACCGCAAAAGCGCGATACCGGCCAAAGCGTAACGATTTTTTTACGAAATACAGCGATCATTCCTGCAGGTACCGCGTTCAACCTACTGCATCCCACCGCACTCTCGGGTAATCCTGAGCCCATCGCTGGACATAACAAGAACGACATTCCCCTAGCAGGAGAGCAGTATGAAACAGACGCAATACGTGGCCCGCGAGCCCGATGCGCAAGGTTTTATCGACTACCCCGCCGAAGAACACGCGGTGTGGAACACGCTGATCACCCGCCAGCTGAAAGTGATCGAGGGTCGCGCGTGCCAGGAGTACCTGGACGGTATCGAAAAACTCGGTCTGCCCCATGACCGCATTCCGCAACTCGGCGAAATCAATAAAGTGCTCGGCGAGACCACCGGCTGGCAGGTCGCACGCGTTCCGGCGCTGATTCCGTTCCAGACTTTTTTCGAATTGCTCGCCAGCAAACAGTTTCCGGTGGCCACCTTCATCCGCACCCGCGAAGAGCTGGACTACCTGCAGGAACCCGACATTTTCCATGAGATCTTCGGCCACTGCCCGCTGCTGACCAATCCGTGGTTCGCCGAATTCACCCATACCTACGGCAAGCTCGGCCTGCAGGCCAGCAAGGAAGAGCGCGTGTACCTGGCGCGCCTGTACTGGATGACCATCGAATTCGGCCTGGTCGATACCCCACACGGCAAACGCATCTATGGCGGCGGCATCCTGTCTTCGCCGAAGGAAACCGTTTACTCGCTGTCGGACGAGCCCGAGCATCAGGCGTTCGACCCGCTGGAAGCCATGCGCACGCCGTATCGCATCGACATCCTGCAACCGCTGTACTTTGTCCTGCCGAATCTCAAGCGTCTGTTCGACGTGGCCCATGAAGACATCATGGCCATGGTTCGCCAAGGCATGCAGCTGGGTCTGCACGCACCGAAGTTTCCGCCAAAACCGAAAGCCGCGTGATCCGCGACTTTTGCTGACAATTGAGCCTGTCAGTCGCCGCCACTTTGGTTTAGCGTGACGGCATTGACGGCCCGCCAGCTTCTATAAAAAAAACACACTCGATTCAGGAACCAGACCATGTCCACTTTGAACCAAGCCCACTGCGAAGCCTGCCGTGCCGATGCCCCGCAAGTCAGCGACGAAGAACTGCCGATCCTGATCAAGCAGATCCCTGACTGGAACATCGAAGTGCGCGACGGCATCATGCAGCTGGAAAAAGTCTTCCTGTTCAAGAACTTCAAGCACGCCCTGGCGTTCACCAACGCGGTCGGCGAGATCTCCGAGGCCGAAGGTCACCACCCTGGCCTGCTGACCGAGTGGGGCAAAGTCACCGTGACCTGGTGGAGCCACTCGATCAAGGGCCTGCACCGCAACGACTTCATCATGGCCGCGCGCACCGACGAAGTGGCCAAGACTGCAGAAGGACGCAAGTAATGCACTTCGACGCCATCGGCCGGGTGCCCGGCGACCCGATCCTCGGTTTGATGGAGGCCTATGCGCAGGACAGCAACCCGCGCAAGTTCGACCTCGGCGTTGGCGTCTACAAGGATGCCCAGGGCCTGACGCCGATTCCCGAGGCGGTGAAAATCGCCGAGGCGAGGCTGGTCGAAAGCCAGGACACCAAGACCTACATCGGTGGCCACGGCAATCCGCTGTTCGGCAAGGTCATCAATGAGCTGGTGCTTGGCGCTGACTCGAAGCTGATCGCCGAACAGCGCGCCGGCGCCACCCAGACCCCGGGCGGCACCGGAGCCCTGCGTCTGGCAGCCGACTTCATTGCCCAATGCCTGCCGGGCAAGGGCGTGTGGCTGAGCAACCCGACCTGGCCGATCCACGAAACCATTTTCGCCGCGGCCAGGGTCAAGGTCAGTCACTACCCGTACGTGGGCAGCGACAACCGTCTCGACGTCGACGCCATGCTTGCCGTGCTCAGCCAGGCGCCGAAAGGCGACGTGGTGCTGTTGCACGCCTGCTGCCATAACCCGACCGGTTTCGACCTCAGCCACGATGACTGGCAGCGCGTGCTGGACGTGGTGCGCAGCCGCGACCTGCTGCCGCTGATCGACTTTGCCTACCAGGGCTTTGGCGACGGCCTGGAGCAGGACGCGTGGTCGACCCGGCTGTTCGCCGCCGAGGTGCCGGAGCTGCTGATCACCAGTTCCTGCTCGAAGAACTTCGGCCTGTACCGCGACCGCACCGGCGCGCTGATCGTCTGCGCGAAAAGCGCCGACAAGCTGGTCGATATCCGCAGCCAACTGGCCAACATCGCCCGCAACCTGTGGTCGACACCGCCGGATCACGGCGCGGCGGTGGTGGCGACCATCCTCGCCGACCCGGAGCTGAAAGCCCGCTGGGCCGACGAAGTGGAAGCCATGCGCCTGCGTATCGCCCAGCTGCGCAGCGGTCTGGTGGAAGCCTTGGAGCCACACGGCCTGCGCGAGCGTTTTGCGCACATTGGCGTGCAACGCGGGATGTTCTCCTACACCGGGCTGTCGCCGGAACAAGTCAAGCAACTGCGCGAGCAGCACAGCGTGTACATGGTCAGCTCGGGCCGGGCCAACGTCGCCGGGATCGACGCTACGCGCCTGGCCCTGCTGGCCGAAGCGATCGCCAAAGTCTGCAAATAACCCCCCCCACGCTCGTTCCCACGCTCTGCGTGGGAATGCAGCCCGGGACGCTCCGCGTCCCAACAGCGGACGCAGAGCGTCCATTGAGGCGTTCCCACGCGGAGCGTGGGAACGATCAACTGCGGTGACCTGCCAATTTCGCCCCCCCTGCGGCCATCTGTCGCATTAATTTGAATTAAAAGTCTGATTGTCATTTTTCCTGCTGTATCCTGCCCAGGCTTTCTGAAAGCGCGGATCTACCAGATCTAT
Organism: Pseudomonas sp. efr-133-TYG-5; assembly: GCF_030209175.1. Taxonomy (GTDB): domain Bacteria; phylum Pseudomonadota; class Gammaproteobacteria; order Pseudomonadales; family Pseudomonadaceae; genus Aquipseudomonas. Next base: position 1,759,362 of record NZ_JARVSM010000001.1, read on the forward strand.
CAACAGACTTAGCGAGGAGCGCAACCATGCACGAGATTCCTAATCTCCCCTTCCCAAGCCTGCACGTACCTGAGCAGACGACCACGCAACACGCCGGCGCGGAGCAGCCCGAGGCGAAAGAAGCCGTTGAGAGCCGCCAGGCCGACAGCGAAGAGTAAAACCCGCCGTACAGGCAGTGTGGAAAGCGCTAACATGCGCTTTCCACACTGCCTGAACCGCGAGCCCGCCATGACCGATGACTTCTCCGAAACCCAGGCCAATGTCCTGATCGGCACCACCGAAAAAATGATCGAGATCTGGCGCCGCCTCTCCCCGGAGAAACAGGCCGCCCTGCTCGCCCGCTTCGGCAGTGAAGAAAACGCCCTCGCCGCACTGGTCACCACGCAATTGGTTGCACCGGCCAAACCCTGATCGCGCCGCCCGGCAAATAGTTTTACTTTTCCCCGCCCCAGACGCCTCCACGCCGGTATCATGAGCAGCCTATCTAATCTGCCGTTGCCGTGGATCGTTACCCATGTCGTCCTCTATGTCCGAACCCCAGCGCCCCCTGGCGGTTACGCTGCAAGTCGTTTCCATCGTCCTCTTCACCTTCATCGGCTACCTCAACATCGGCATCCCCCTCGCCGTTCTGCCCGGTTACGTGCACAGCGATCTGGGCTTCGGCGCGGTGATCGCCGGGCTGGTGATCAGCGTGCAATACCTGGCGACCCTGCTCAGCCGTCCGTACGCCGGCAAGATTATCGATAATCAGGGCAGCAAACGCGCGGTGATGATCGGGCTGGCCGGTTGTGGCCTGAGCGGTGTGTTCATGCTGATCTCGGCCTGGACGCCGAACCTGCCGATGCTCAGCCTGATCAGTCTGTTGATCGGCCGCCTGGTGCTCGGCAGCGCCGAGAGCCTGGTCGGTTCCGGCTCGATTGGCTGGGGCATCGGCCGCGTCGGTGCGGCGAACACCGCCAAAGTGATTTCCTGGAACGGCATCGCCAGTTACGGCGCGCTGGCGGTCGGTGCACCGTTCGGTGTGTGGCTGGTCGGCCAGTTGGGGCTGTGGAGCATGGGCGTCAGCATCATCCTGCTGGCCGTGCTGGGACTGCTGCTGGCCTGGCCGAAAACCGCAGCGCCGATCGTTGCCGGCGAACGCCTGCCGTTCATGCACGTGCTCGGCCGGGTATTTCCCCACGGCTGTGGTCTGGCGCTGGGCTCGATCGGCTTCGGCACCATCGCCACCTTCATCACCCTGTACTACGCCACGCAACACTGGAGCAACGCGGTGCTGTGCCTGAGCCTGTTCGGCGCCAGCTTCATTGGCGCGCGGCTGTTGTTCGGCAACCTGATCAACCGCCTCGGCGGCTTCCGCGTGGCGATTGCCTGCCTGTCGGTGGAAACCCTCGGCCTGTTGCTGCTGTGGCTGGCCCCGGATGCGCATTGGGCGCTGGCCGGCGCGGCGTTGAGCGGTTTCGGCTTCTCGCTGGTGTTCCCGGCCTTGGGTGTCGAAGCGGTAAACCTGGTACCGGCCTCCAGCCGCGGCGCAGCGGTCGGCGCGTATTCGCTGTTCATCGACTTGTCGCTGGGCATCACCGGGCCATTGGCCGGGGCGATAGCCGCAGGCTTCGGCTTTGCCTCGATCTTTCTGTTCGCCGCGCTGGCCTCGCTGAGCGGCCTGGCGTTGAGCGTGTATCTGTACCAGCACACGGCGAAGTACCGCGAAGACTAGAAATCCACCTTGCCGCGCCCGGCCTTTATGCTGCCACGCTTGGTCTTCGATTCGAGGCGGCGTTTCTTCGAGCCGAGGGTCGGCTTGGTCGGGCGGCGCTTCTTTTCCACCTTGGTGGCGCTGAGGATCAACTCGACCAGACGCGCCAGCGCATCGGCGCGGTTGGCTTCCTGGGTGCGATATTGCTGGGCCTTGATGATCAGCACGCCATCGCTGGTGATGCGACTGTCACGCAGCGCCAGCAGCCGCTCCTTGTAGAACTCGGGCAAGGACGAGGCTGGAATGTCGAAGCGCAGGTGCACCGCGCTGGAGACCTTGTTGACGTTCTGCCCGCCGGCGCCTTGCGCGCGAATGGCCGTCAGTTCGATCTCGGCATCCGGCAGATGCACGTTGTTGGAAATCACCAGCATGGAAAGCGTCCGTAGTCAGAGGGTGCAGGATAGCGCGAATCCGCCCGAGCCTCCCGCAGATCCCCCCGTGGGAATGTATGAACCCCAGAAACGACAAACCCGGCACATTGGCCGGGTTTGTCGTATTTGCCTCAGCGCTTATTTCGCCGCGCTCGCCGCGTGCAGCGCCTGCTGCGCACCGCGTTTGTGCTTGATCACGTAGCAGACCCACATGAACACCACCCACACCGGTATCGCGTACACCGAGATCTGGATACCCGGGATCAGCAGCATCACGCCGAGGATGAACGCCACGAACGCCAGGCAGATGTAGTTGCCGTACGGGTACCACAGCGCCTTGAACAGCGGCGTCTGGCGGGTCTGGTTCATGTGCTGGCGGAATTTGAAGTGCGAGAAGCTGATCATCGCCCAGTTGATCACCAGGGTCGCGACCACCAGCGACATCAGCAACTCCAGCGCCTGCTGCGGCATCAGGTAGTTGAGCAGCACGGCCACCAGCGTCACCGCTGCCGACGCGAGAATCGACCGCACCGGCACGCCGCGCTTGTCGATCTTCGCCAGCGCCTTCGGCGCGTCGCCCTGCTCGGCCATGCCCAGCAGCATGCGGCTGTTGCAGTAAGTGCCGCTGTTGTACACCGACAGCGCTGCCGTCAGTACCACGAAGTTGAGGATATGCGCGGCGGTGCTGCTGCCGAGCATCGAGAACACCTGCACGAACGGGCTGCCGCTGTAGGAGTCGCCGGAAGCGTTGAGGGTTTCCAGCAGGCTGTCCCACGGGGTCAGCGACAGCAGAATCACCAGCGCACCGATGTAGAAAATCAGGATGCGGTAGATCACCTGATTGATCGCTTTGGGGATCACGGTTTTCGGCTTGTCGGCTTCGGCAGCGGTGAAACCGAGCATTTCCAGGCCGCCGAAGGAAAACATGATGATCGCCATGGCCATCACCAGACCGCTGACGCCGTTGGGGAAGAACCCGCCGTGCGACCACAGGTTGCTGACCGAGGCCTGCGGACCGCCATGGCCGCTGACCAGCAGGTAGCTGCCCAGGGCGATCATGCCGACGATGGCCACGACCTTGATGATCGCGAACCAGAACTCGGCTTCGCCGAAGACCTTGACGTTGGCCAGGTTGATCGCATTGATCAGCACGAAGAAGGCGGCGGCGGTGACCCAGGTCGGGATGTCCGGCGCCCAGTAATGGATGTACTTGCCGACCGCGGTCAGCTCCGACATGCCTACCAGGATGTACAGGATCCAGCAGTTCCAGCCCGACAGGAAACCGGCGAAACCACCCCAGTACTTGTGCGCAAAATGGCTGAAGGAACCGGCCACCGGCTCTTCGACGATCATTTCACCCAGCTGGCGCATGATCATGAAGGCGATGAAGCCGCAGATGGCGTAGCCGAGGATCATCGACGGGCCGGCGGATTTCAGCACCCCGGCCGAGCCGAGGAACAATCCGGTACCGATCGCGCCACCGAGGGCGATCAGTTGAATATGGCGATTTTTCAGGCCGCGTTTCAGCTCGCCTGATTGCGAGTTTTGTCCACTCATGAAAAAGGTCTCACGCAAGGTTTGATGATGTTCAGTAGACGTTGCTGCAAGGTTGCGATTTCACAGCCCCGATCAAACCCCAGCGCAGGCACCAGGAGTTCAGCTTTTTTACAACGGTCATGCGTCACCTGTTTGTTTTTATCTGTGACGAAATCGAACCCGACACGCTCGTGACGCGACGGAGTGAACAAGGCGGATAGCCTTGAGGTTTGCGCGATTACGCAGAGGGTCACAGTTAAAACGCGGCGCATTGTACACCGCTAACCCCCTGCTGCCAGACTCGCCAGATCAGCGCGTCGGTTGCCGGGATTGCGTGTGTCCGCCTCGGGAAGCCCGGGCGGCTGCAAAAATTGATTCAGGCCTTTGCAGGCCATCGGCGAGGACGAGGGGAAATCCGTCCGTCGAAGGGAAGAGAAATCGGATTACGGCGTTCATTGCGCCTCCTTCTTGTTATGCACCTGTGCACGACAGGCATGGGCCGCATCTCACTCTTCCCGCGCCCTTGAAACAAGCACGCCAGAGCGCTGCGCAAGCCCACGCCGGGCGGGCTTCGGCAGGTTTTTCTTACAGCGCTGGAAACCGTGCGGATTCACGGCTCGCTCCCGGCTTTTTCGTAAACATTTACTGACACGGCGTAACGTAAAGTTTCCATTTCAGAGCTGTCCGTAGGACGTCTGCAAATTGACGGTAGAAAGCTAGCTATCGACTCGAACGGTTTAGTTTTTTGTTTTCAAATAAGAAAATTCCCGCGGAAAAACGGAATAAAAAGTTTATTTAAATTTTAAATAAATAATTTTTTGCATTACAAAAAACCCTGAACTAGGTTCTTCACGTCTTGCCGGCCAACTCGACCGGCCAGTCATAACCGTGAACGTCATCTAGGAGATCGACCATGCAAGCACTGGAAAAAGACCTGGACACCGAGCTGCAACTGGACGAATGGTTTGAAGCACCGACCCACGACGCCGCTGTGGAAATGATGCAGGCCGATGCGGTCGTACCGTTCGGCACGGCGATGTGGCCTCTGTAAGACGCCTCCGGGCAGGCACGATCCGGCCGGTCGTGCCTGCCGCTTTTCACTCGGTCTGTCAGGGAGGACTCATGGATAAGCCACGCGCTATCTCGCATTTCCTTTACTACCTCGAACATCACCCCGCCTTGGCCGGTCTCGATTCGGCGAAGGTGTTGCTCGGCCACACTGCCGACTACGAGGCACTGACCGGCGCAATCGCCGAGCAGGCCGGCGACCATCCCCGCTTTCGCTTCAGTGCCCGGCGCCTGGACCTGGAATCCACCGCCGCGCTGGCCACGGCAATTGCCGACAGCGATCTGTACATTTTCTTCTACGATTCCTCCACCCTCGCCAACCCGCGCCCGGATGGCCCGGAGTTTGTCCGCGCCCTGCAAGGCGTGATGGCGGAAAACTGGAAGAAGTCGCTGCTGTTCAAGGACTACGGCGACTATTTCTACGACACTTTCAGCATCACCCCGCAGCGAATTGCCGGGCTCAACAGCCATCTGATCCAGCGCATGTCCCAGGCCACCACCTTGAGCTTCACCGATGAGCACGGCTCGCGCTTCGAGGCTCCGCTGAGCAGCATCAAGAAGTGGACCGACATCAACGGTGTCGGCAACTTCGACCTGGCACCCGGGGAAATCGCCACCCACAGCGAGGCGATCAACGGCCACGTGAAGTTCAAGGGCACGTTCCTCAGCACCATTCCGTTCGCGCGCAAGTACGGTGTGCTGCAGTCGCCGCTGGAACTGTGGATCGAGAATTCGACCATCAGCCGCATCGCCACCGACGTACCGGGACTGGAGCACGACTTCAACAAATACCTCGACGCCAACCCGTCGAACCGGCGGATCGAGGAACTGGGCATCGGCACCAACGAAGGGGTGAAGGATCTGTATGCGCGCAATGCCGGGTTCGAGGAGCGCCATTGTGGCCTGCACCTGGGACTGGGCGGCGGCGCCAAGGGCAGCCATCACCTGGACCTGATCTTCTCTGGCGGCGTATTGGCGCTGGATGACAAGCCGGTGTTTGATGGGCGGTTTGTCTTTTAAGCTGAAATGGATGGTGCAGCCTCTGGCCCCTTCGCGGGCAAGCCCGCTCCCACATTGGCGCTGTGTGGAACCTAACCCCCCTGTGGGAGCGGGCTTGCCCGCGAAGAGGCCGAATCAGGCAACACCTCCCTTTCGCCAGACGAAAAAAAACGCCAACCCTGCGGTTGGCGTTTTTTTGCTCTAGCTTGAAGCTCGCAGCTCAAAGCTCACAGCTGCCTTCTTACTCCGGCTTCTTGCGCCCGAAACCCGGACGCTGGCCGGAGCCGGCCGGCGCGCCACGGCGCTTGCCCGACGGCTGGTCGCCGTCGACCAGTTTGATCCCCGGACGCTTCGGCGCCGGTTTGGCCGGACGCTTGCCGGTATCGGCAGGACGATCCGCCACCGGCGTACCGCGACCGGCAGGAGCACCACGCCCTTCGCCACGCTCGGTACGGCCATTGGCCGGACGCGGTGCGCGCTCGCCATCGGCACGCCCGGCCGGCTTGCGGCCTGGGCGCTCGCCTTCGATCTGCGGCTCGCGCACCGGACGTGCGCCGGCCGCTGCCGGCGCCGCGTTGGCCGGACGCAAGGTGCGCACGCGCTCGGTGCGGGCCATCGGCCGCGACGACTTGCGCTGCATGCGGTCGAGCTTGTCCTTGCTCTTGGCGTTCAGCTGCGGCATCGCCACCGGGGTCAGGCCGACCTCGGCGCTCAGCACGTCGACTTCGTACTGGCTCATTTCGCGCCAGCGGCCCATCGGCAGATCGGAGTTGAGGAACACCGGACCGAAACGCACGCGCTTCAGGCGGCTGACCACCAGACCCTGGGATTCCCACAGGCGCCGCACTTCACGGTTACGGCCTTCCATCACCACGCAGTGATACCAGTGGTTGAAACCTTCGCCGCCCGGCGCCTGCTGGATGTCGGTGAAACGTGCCGGGCCGTCTTCGAGCACCACGCCCGCCTTCAGGCGTTCAATCATCTCGTCGTCGACTTCGCCGCGGACACGCACCGCGTACTCACGGTCCATCTCGTAGGACGGGTGCATCAAGCGGTTGGCCAGCTCACCGTCAGTGGTGAACATCAGCAGGCCGGTGGTGTTGATGTCGAGGCGACCGATGTTGATCCAGCGCCCTTCTTTCGGACGCGGCAGCTTGTCGAACACGGTCGGACGGCCTTCCGGGTCGTCGCGGGTGCAGATTTCGCCATCGGGCTTGTTGTACATGATGACGCGGCGGACCGACTCGGCAGCCTCTTCGCGTTTGATGACCTTGCCATCGATGGTGATGGCGTCGTGCATGTCGACACGCAGGCCGAGGGTGGCGTCTTTGCCATTGACCTTGATCCGGCCCTGGCTGATCCACGCTTCGACATCACGGCGCGAACCGACGCCGATACGGGCGAGGACTTTCTGCAGTTTTTCGCCTGCTGGGCCGATTGGCTGGTCGTCTTGCTGGTCTTTGATACTCATCTGGGCACCTCCCGGTGTGGTCTGTTCAGGCAGCGCCTGAAGCATTGAAAACAGGTATTCGGGCGAAGGGATCGCCGAAGGGTCGCGAATCATACGCGGATGTACGCGTTCGCGCATCAGAGACTAGCTGATCGATCGGCAGTTATTTCTTTTTCCGCCGACCGGTGGCGCCGAGCTTGATCAGGCGCAGGGCGGCTTCGGCGAGCACCGTGCGCTTGTCGTCCTTGTCGAGTTTCTTCCAGGCGCGAATCTCGCGCTTGCTGCGCCCGCAGCCCTGGCAGATGTCGTCGCTGAACTTGCAGACGCTGATGCACGGGTCTTTGGTGGAGCTCATAGTTGTCTCCCGGCTTGTACATAGATCCAATGTGGGAGCGGGCTTGCTCGCGAATGCAGTGTGTCAGGCAATACATGAATATCTGACACACCGCATTCGCGAGCAAGCCCGCTCCCACAGGGGGTTGACCAGTGATCTTGAAAACCGTGTCAGTCGTCGAACTCGCGACGTTCGGCCTCGATCGCCTCGGCCAGGGCGCGAGCCTCGGCTTCTTCTTCGCTCAGCTCAGGCTCTGGCGCCGATTGTTCAAGGGCAGCGACGGCGGCCAGGAGTTTTTCCCGCGCTTGTGCAACGCCAAGGATGTCTTCTTCCGGTTCGGCTTCAGGCTCGGCCTCGAGTTCAACTGCAATCGCCGGCTCGACCTGCTCGACCGTCTCGGCTTCAGGTTCAGTTGTCGGCGCTGCGCCGTCCACCGCATCGCGCAACAGATCATCGAAGTCGGTCTTGATCCCCTCCTCCATGCTGTCGAGCTCCAGCAGCAGGCTGTGGAAACTGGTTTCTTCCTTGGGCTCCTCCGCCTCGGCGCTGGCGTCGGCCAGCTCCTGCAAGCCCGGCGGCACCGGGGCATCGTCGAAGTCGAGCACCGGTTCGGCTTCCATCTCGCGCAGCTCGGCGAGTGGCGGCAGATCGTCGAGGTTCTTCAGGTTGAAGTGATCGAGAAACGCCTTGGTGGTGGCGAACATCGCCGGTTTGCCGGGCACGTCGCGGTAGCCGACGATGCGGATCCACTCGCGCTCGATCAAGGTCTTGACGATGTTGCTGTTGACCGCCACGCCACGCACGTCCTCGATCTCGCCACGGGTGATCGGCTGGCGATAGGCGATCAGCGCCATGGTTTCCAGCAGCGCCCGCGAATAACGCTGCGGGCGCTCTTCCCACAGACGGCCGACCCACGGCGAAAACTTCTCGCGGATCTGCAGGCGATAGCCGGAGGCGACCTCCTTGAGCTCGAACGCGCGGCCCTCGCAGGACTTGCCCAGCAGGGTCAGGGCTTTCTTGAAGACCGGCGGCTCCGGGCGCTCGCCTTCCTCGAACAGTTCATAGAGGCGTTCGAGCGATTGCGGCTTTCCCGAGGCCAACAGGAAGGCTTCAAGCAGGGGGGCCAGCTCGCGGGGTTCAGTCAGGTTCATGTTTCGACTCGTTATTCGGCTCGGGCTCGCACGTGGATCGCGGCGAACGGCTCATTCTGCACCAGCTCGACCAAGGATTCCTTGACCAGTTCAAGGATCGCCATAAAGGTCACCACCACGCCGAGCCGGCCTTCCTCGACGGTAAACAGCTCGACGAACGGCACGAAGCCGCCGCCCTTGAGGCGTTCCAGCACATCGCTCATGCGCTCGCGAGTGGACAGTGCCTCACGGCTGACCTGGTGGCTTTCAAACATGTCGCCACGGCGCAGCACCTCGGCCATGGACATCAGGATTTCTTCCAGCGCGACATCCGGCAGCAGCTTGCGCGCCCGCGCTTCCGGGGCGTCGAGCTTGGGCACCACCACGTCGCGCCCCACCCGGCTGAGGCCATCGATGCCTTCGGCGGCGGCCTTGAAGCGCTCGTATTCCTGCAAGCGGCGGATCAGCTCGGCGCGCGGGTCGTCTTCTTCGTCCTCGACGGTTTCCGCACGTGGCAACAGCATGCGCGACTTGATCTCGGCCAGCATCGCGGCCATCACCAGGTACTCGGCGGCCAGCTCCAGGCGCACCGACTGCATCAACTCGACATAGCCCATGTACTGACGGGTGATTTCCGCCACCGGGATGTCGAGGATGTTGATGTTCTGTTTGCGTATCAGGTACAGCAGCAGGTCGAGCGGGCCTTCGAAGGCTTCGAGAAAGACTTCCAGCGCATCCGGCGGAATGTACAGGTCCAGCGGCATTTCCATGACCGCCTGGCCATAGACCATGGCAAACGGCAGTTCCTGCTGGGCGCCGGCCTGGGGATCGACCACGGTTTCCACTGCGGACATTCAGGCCTCGACCATGAACGGCGCCGGGTCACCGCAACCGACGCGAACCACTTCCGGATCGTCGCCGGTCAGGTCGATCACGGTGGATGCCTTGATCCCGCCGAAACCGCCGTCGATGATCAGGTCGACCTGATGCTCGAGCAACTGGCGCATCTCGTACGGATCGCTCAGCGGGTCTTCATCGCCAGGCATGATCAGGGTCACGCTCATCAACGGCTCGCCGAGTTCGGCCAACAGCGCCAAAGCGATCGGATGACTGGGCACACGCAGGCCGATCGTGCGTTTCTTCGGATGCAACAGCAGCCGCGGCACTTCGCGGGTGGCGTTGAGAATGAAGGTGTACGGGCCGGGCAAGTGGGCCTTGAGGATGCGGAACGTGCCGGTATCGATCTTGGCGAACAGGCCCAGTTGCGACAGATCGCTGCAGATCAACGCGAAGTTGTGCTTTTCATCGAGCTGACGCAGGCGCCGAACGCGCTCCACGGCATTCTTGTCGCCCATTTGGCAACCGATCGCGTAGGAAGAGTCTGTGGGATAAATCACCACCCCGCCCTTGCGGATGATCTCGACTGCCTGTTTGATCAGGCGCGCTTGCGGGTTTTCCGGATGGATCTGGAAAAATTGACTCACATTCTCTACCTGTTCAGACGGCGGCAATAACTGTGTCATGTTTGAACCGGCACCACAGGGGCGGCAGGTCCTCAGGGAGCGGCCGGTAGTGGCCGATCTCCGACCAGCCACCTGGGCCATGAAAATCACTGCCGGCAGTCACCAGCAGACCGAACTCACGGGCAAGGATCGCCAGGCTGCCCACCTGTTCCGCGGGCTGGTGGCCGTTGACCACTTCAATCGCATGCCCGCCCGCTTGAATATAGTCGGCAATCAGCTTTCGGCGCTTGCTGCGAGTGAAATCATAGTGCCACGGGTGCGCCAGGCTGACCCACGCCCCGGCGGCGCGCAGCGTGCCGACGGTGTCTTCCAGGGTCGGCCAGTGCTGCTTGACGTCACCGAGCTTGCCGGCGCCGAGCCATTTGCGGAAAGCCTCGGCGCGATCCTTGACAAAACCTTCACGCACCATCCAGTCGGCAAAGTGCGGACGGGCCGGCGCGTTGCCGCTGTCGCCCAGTTCCTGCTGGATCTGCCGCGCGCCTTCGAGTGCGCCCGGCATGCCCTTGAGGGCGAGCTTGCGGCTTATTTCTTCCGACCGCAGCCAGCGGCCATCGTGCAGTCTGGCGATGGCATCGACCAACGGCACGGCGTTGACGTCGAAGCCATAGCCCAGCACATGAATGGTCGCGCCGCCCCAGGTGCAGGACAGTTCGACGCCGTTGACCAGTTGCATGCCCAGGGCCTCGGCGGCGCTGCGCGCTTCGGCGAGGCCTTCGAGGGTGTCGTGATCGGTCAACGCCAGGACTCGCACGCCGTTTTCGAACGCACGCGCAACCAGAACCGCAGGCGCCAGGGCGCCGTCGGAGGCCGTGCTGTGGCAGTGCAAATCAACATTCACGGGGATGTGTTACCTCAAATCAGCTGGCGCTATCGCGCGCCCATATGTTTGTTATTATGCCGCCACATCCAGCTTCTGGCTCTCACTGTGAAACAATTCATCGATTTCATCCCGCTTCTGCTGTTTTTCATCGTCTACAAACTCGATCCACGCACCGTCGACATCGCCGGCCATGAGTTGACCGTAGGCGGTATCTACAGCGCCACCGCGATGCTGATCGTCAGCTCCCTGGTGGTCTACGGCGCCCTGTTCATCAAGCAGCGCAAGCTGGAAAAGAGCCAGTGGTTGACCCTCGTCGCCTGCCTGGTATTCGGCAGCCTGACCCTGGCCTTCCACAGCGAGACCTTCCTCAAATGGAAAGCGCCGGTGGTCAACTGGCTGTTCGCCCTGGCCTTCATCGGCAGCCACTTCATCGGTGACCGCCTGCTGATCAAACGCATCATGGGCCACGCGCTGACCCTGCCGGACCCGGTGTGGACGCGCCTGAACATCGCCTGGATCGCCTTCTTTCTGTTCTGCGGTGCGGCCAACCTGTTCGTCGCCTTCACCTTCCAGAGCATCTGGGTCGACTTCAAGGTGTTCGGCAGCCTGGGCATGACCGTACTGTTCCTGGTCGGCCAGGGCATTTACCTGTCCCGCCACCTGCACGATGCCGACACCACTACGCCAAAAACCGAGGACTGACATGCTCTACGCAATCATTGCCACCGACGTCGCCAATTCCCTGGAAGCCCGCCTGGCTGCCCGCCCCGCGCACCTGGAACGCCTGCAGGCGCTCAAGGGCGAAGGCCGCATCGTACTGGCCGGCCCGCACCCGGCGGTCGACAGCAATGATCCGGGCGCGGCGGGTTTCACCGGCAGCCTGATCGTCGCCGAATTCGAATCCCTCGGCGCCGCGCAAGCCTGGGCCGACGCCGATCCGTACATCGCTGCCGGCGTCTACGCCAACGTGATGGTCAAGCCGTTCAAGCAAGTCCTGCCGTAAATCTTCCCTGCACGCGGTGAACCTTGACGGTTCATCGCGTTCTCAATCGCTCATTATTCTCGTTTGCCGGCCGACAACCTGCCCAATATCCATTTGGAAACAGGAGTCGCGATGCGCAAGGGTCCGTTGTGTCTGATGTTGGTCACGTTGTCGATCATGGCGCCTGCCCATGGTGAGGAAAGCACCGAGGGCAGCAGCTCCACGCCGTTGTCACTGAGTGCCGGCAGCCAGATCACCGAGTTGCAGCAACGCCTCAAAGCCAGCGAGCAGCAGCGGGAAGAACTGAGCAAACAACTGCAGAATGCCGACAACACCCGCGAAAGCGCCCAGCTCGCCCGGTTGCGCCAGGAGAACCAGCGCCTCAAGCTGCAACTCAAGGAAGCCCAGGCCAGCCCGCTGCCGCGCTTGTTGACCGAGCAGCAGCAATGGTTCGTCACCGGCGCCGGGGTAGCGCTATTGGCCCTGCTCTGCGGTATCTTTGCCAGTGGTGCAAGCCGAAAACGTCGGCAATGGCTAAATTGAGTGAGTCATGAGCGAGCTGTTACTAATTGATGATGATCAGGAGCTGTGCGAGCTCCTGAGCAGTTGGCTGAGCCAGGAAGGCTTCCAGGTGCGCGCCTGCCACGATGGCCAGAGCGCCCGCAAGGCGCTGGCCGAGTCATCGCCTGCGGCGGTGGTGCTGGACGTGATGCTGCCCGACGGCAGCGGCCTGGAGCTGCTCAAGCAATTGCGCAGCGACCACGCCGACCTGCCGGTGCTGATGCTTTCGGCACGCGGCGAGCCGCTGGACCGCATCCTCGGCCTGGAACTGGGCGCCGACGATTACCTGGCCAAACCCTGCGATCCGCGTGAACTCACCGCTCGCCTGCGCGCCGTGTTGCGCCGCAGCCATCCGGCCGCCGTGTCGACCCAGCTCGAACTCGGCGACCTGAGCTTCAGCCCGGTGCGCGGCGTGGTCAGCATCGACGAAAAGGAATTCACCCTCACCGTCTCCGAAAGCCGTTTGCTCGAAGCCTTGCTCAAGCAGCCTGGCGAGCCGCTGGACAAGCAGGAACTGGCGCAGATCGCCCTCGGGCGCAAACTGACCCTGTACGATCGCAGCCTCGACATGCACGTCAGCAACCTGCGCAAGAAGATCGGCCCGCACCCCGACGGCCGCCCACGCATCGTCGCCCTGCGTAGCCGTGGCTACTACTACAGCCTGTAACAACACCCCGTTCCCTGCAGGCGCTGGCGACAGCGGCGAACTTTGCGTTCAAGGATCAAAAGATCGCCGGCTTCGACAGCGCCTGCAGGGTGCGTATGTCAGGCTGGTCACCAGGCGTCTTTACCCAAGCTTTACCCAGCGCTGACCGCCGCTGACCTTGATCTCCTTAATCTGTACTCATCCGGAACGTACCGGGAACGAGACAAGGAGATACACCATGCGCAAGACTCTTATCGCTCTGATGTTCGCCGCTGCCCTGCCGACCGTTGCCATGGCCATGCCACAAGATGGCGGCCCGATGGGTGGCCCGCTGGACGGCCCGCGCCACGCTGGCCAGATGCACGGCATGCACGGCAAAGGCCCGTACAGCGAGCTCGACCTGTCCCGCGAACAGCGCGAACAGATCCGCAAGATCATGGGCGAGCAGATGCACGAGCGTAAGCAAGTGGTCGAGAAGTACCTGGAAAAACTCTCGCCGGCTGACCAGAAAGCCATGAAGGACGAGATGGCGGCCAACCACAAGAAAGCCGAAACCGACGTGCGCGCCGTGCTGAAACCGGATCAACAGAAGAAATTCGACGAGATCCAGAAGAAACAGGCCGAACGCCGCGCCGAATGGGCTGAATTCAAAGCCTGGAAAGCGCAACAGCCGCAAAAGGCGCAATAATGCGATAACCTCGGATCCGACGGCCAAACGCCGTCGGTTCTGTTGTCACTCAATCCAAATGTGGGAGCGGGCTTGCTCGCGAATGCGGTGTATCAGACAAAGTTATGTTGACTGACACACCGCATTCGCGAGCAAGCCCGCTGCCACATTGTTGAGTTTTATGTTTGATCGAGGATTTTCTGTGCGTTCATTGTTCTGGCGTATCCTCGCCAGCTTCTGGCTGGCCATCGCCCTGGTTGCAGGGCTTTCCATTCTGCTGGGGCACATGCTCAACCAGGATGCGTGGATCCTCAGCCGCCATCCGGGCCTCAACACCCTGGCCGAACAGTGGACGCAAACCTACGAAAGCCAGGGCGAAGACGCCGCGCAGGACATCCTCGAACAACGCAAACGCCAATATCACATCGACGTCCAGGTGCTCAACGAGAGCGGCGATCCCGTGGTGCGCGGCACCTTCCCGCGCCGCGCCGCCGCGTTCGAAGCCCGGCAGAACAACGACGACCGCCGCCTGCCCTGGCGGCGTCTGACCGACGAATTCACCAGCGACAAGACCGGTGACACCTACCTGTTCATCTACCGCATCCCGCACCCGGAACTCGACGCCTGGCACCGCGAAAGCCTGCTCTGGCCGCTGAGCGCGCTGGGCATTGCGCTGGTGGTGCTGACCCTGTTCAGCCTGCTGGTGACCCTGTCGATCACCCGCCCGCTCAGCCGTTTGCGCGGCGCGGTGCATGACCTGGGGCAGACCACCTATCAGCAGAACAGCCTGGCGAAACTGGCCAACCGTCGCGATGAGTTCGGTGTGCTGGCCAACGACTTCAACCGCATGGGCGCGCGCCTGCAAAGCCTGATCGGCAGCCAGCGTCAGCTGCTGCGCGATGTCTCTCACGAACTGCGCTCACCGTTGGCGCGCCTGCGAATTGCCTTGGCACTGGCGGAACGGGCCAACCCCGAAGAACGCGAGAAGCTCTGGCCGCGCCTGACGCGCGAATGCGATCGCCTGGAAGCCCTGATCAGCGAAATCCTCGTGCTGGCGCGCGTCGATGCCGACAATGCCAGTGCCGAGGAGGTCGATCTCAATGCGTTGCTGGGCAGCCTGCAAAAGGATGCGCAACTGGGTTCGCCGGAACAGACCGTGCGCCTGGACGCCGAGCCGCAGCTCAACCTCAAGGGCTGGCCGACCATGATCGAACGCGCCGTGGACAATCTGCTGCGCAATGCCCAGCGATTCAATCCGCTGGGGCAGGCGATCGAGATGCAGGCGTCGCGCCAGGGCGAGCGGATCGTGGTCAGCGTGCGCGACCACGGGCCGGGCGTGCAGGTCGAGCATCTGGGGCAATTGGGCGAGCCGTTTTTCCGTGCGCCGGGGCAGACAGCGGCAGGCCATGGCCTGGGCCTGGCGATCGCCCGGCGTGCGGCGGAGCGCCACGGCGGCAGCCTGGTGCTGGCCAATCATCCGCAGGGCGGGTTTATCGCCAGCCTGGAGTTGCCGCTGGTGCCGGGGGCTGTCGTTCAGCCCTGACAAGCACCCAACCCCAGCATTCTCCCTCCGGGACAGGGTCAGGGGCTTTTGCTTCAGGCCTTGCCGGGCCAGGCGCTGACGAACTGGCTCAGATCGACCTTCTCGGCCACACGCGGTTCTTTCTGCGGCGTGCCGAGATAAAGGAACGCGATCACCTCTTCATCCGCCGCCAGGCCCAGCCCCTTGGCCACGTGCGCCGAATAGGCCAGGTCCCCGGTGCGCCATACCGCGCCGATGCCCTGGGCGTAGGCCGCCAGCAAAATCCCATGGGCCGCGCAGCCTGCCGCCAGCAGTTGCTCGGCCTTCGGGTATTTGACGTGATCCTGCAACCGGGCAATCACCACGACCACCAACGGTGCCCGCAGCGGGCCGTTGCGCGCCTTGTCGATCATCGCCTCGGTGACTTCGCCTTCCTGCATCTGCGCGGCTTCGGCCAGCAACTCGCCCATCTGCTCGCGCGCTGCGCCTTCCACCGTGAGGAACCGGTACGGCTGCAGATGACCGTGATCCGGAGCACGGGTCGCGGCGGCAAAGAGGATCTCGCGTTGTTCGGCGGTAGGGGCCGGTTCGACCAGTCGTGGAACGGAAACACGGTTGAGCAAAGCGTCGAGAGCCTGCATCGGCCACCTCCTGAAAAAAATGTGCGGCTATTCTAGCGGTATCTCCACCGGGATGCCGGTTTACATGCCCTGCCCCATGGGTAGAATGGCGCCCTTCCCACTTCAGCCCGAGCGGACTTCATGGCGTTGCCGACCTTACGGATCATTGGTTTCATCATCGGCATCTTCCTGATCACCCTGGCCGTCGCCATGGTCGTGCCCATGGCCACCCTGGTGATTTTCGACCGCACTGGCGATCTGCCGTCGTTCCTCTGGGCCAGCATGATCACCTTCATTGCCGGCCTCGCGCTGGTGATTCCCGGGCGCCCGGAACACATTCACCTGCGCCCGCGCGACATGTACCTGCTGACCGTCAGCAGCTGGCTGGTGGTGTGCATTTTCGCTGCGCTGCCGTTCCTGCTGACCCAGCACATCAGCTACACCGACTCATTCTTCGAAAGCATGTCGGGCATCACCGCCACGGGCTCTACCGTGCTCAACGGCCTCGACACGATGTCGCCGGGCATCCTGATGTGGCGCTCGCTGCTGCACTGGATCGGCGGCATCGGCTTCATCGGCATGGCGGTGGCGATCCTGCCGCTGCTGCGCATCGGCGGCATGCGCCTGTTCCAGACCGAGTCCTCGGATCGCTCGGAAAAGGTCATGCCGCGCTCGCACATGGTGGCGCGGCTGATCGTGGCGGCGTACGTCGGTATCACCATCCTCGGCAGCCTGGCTTTCTGGTGGGCCGGGATGAGCCCGTTCGATGCGATCAACCACGCGATGTCGGCGATTTCCACCGGCGGTTTTTCGACCTCCGACCAGTCCCTGGCCAAGTGGACACAACCGGCGGTGCACTGGGTGGCGGTGGTGATCATGATTCTCGGCAGCCTGCCGTTCACCCTGTACGTGGCGACCCTGCGCGGCAACCGCCGGGCGCTGATCAAGGATCAGCAGGTGCAGGGCCTGCTCGGCATGTTGCTGGTGACCTGGCTGGTACTCGGCACCTGGTACTGGTGGACCACCAACCTGCACTGGCTGGACGCCCTGCGCCATGTGGCCTTGAACGTGACCTCGGTGGTCACCACCACCGGTTTCGCCCTCGGCGACTACAGCCTGTGGGGCAACTTCTCGCTGATGCTGTTTTTCTATCTGGGTTTCGTTGGCGGTTGCTCCGGCTCGACCGCCGGCGGCATCAAGATCTTCCGTTTCCAGGTCGCCTACATCCTGCTCAAGGCCAACCTCAACCAGCTGATCCACCCGCGCGCGGTGATCAAGCAGAAGTACAACGGTCACCGCCTCGACGAAGAAATCGTGCGTTCGATCCTGACCTTCTCGTTTTTCTTCGCCATCACCATCTGCGTGATCGCCCTGCTGCTCTCTCTGCTGGGCGTCGACTGGATGACCGCCCTGACCGGCGCCGCCAGCACCGTGTCCGGCGTCGGTCCGGGACTGGGCGAAACCATCGGCCCGGCCGGCAATTTCGCCAGCCTGCCGGATGCGGCCAAGTGGATCCTGTCGTTCGGCATGCTGCTGGGCCGACTGGAGATCATTACGGTGTTTGTGCTGTGTATTCCGGCGTTTTGGCGTCACTGACGGCATTCGGCGCCTGCAACAGGCGCACGCGGTAATCGCCGGGGGTGGTGTCGAACCAGCGGCGGAAGGCGCGGAAGAAGTTGCTCGGGTCGGCGAAACCCAGCAGGTAGGCAATCTCCAGCAGGGTCATGCTCGGTTGTGCCAGGTATTGCTCGGCCAGCTCGCGCCGGGTGTCATCGAGCAACTGCTGGAAACTGGTGCCCTCCTCCTGCAAGCGCCGTTGCAGGGTGCGCTGCGACAGGTGCAGGGTCTGCGCCACGGTGTCGCGCTTGGGCTCGCCCTGCGGCAACAGGCGGCACAGCACCTGGCGCGCCTTGTGGGTCACGCGGCTCTCGGAAAACCGCGCCAGGTACTCCCCGGCAAAACGATCATGCAAAAGCGCCATCGCCTCGTTGGCGGTCGGCAGCGGTGCTTCCATGTCGGCGCGCTCGAAGATCAGCGCGTCATACGGCGCGTTGAACACCAGCGGTGCATGGAAAGCTTGCCGGTAGGGTTCCAGATCATCCGGTTCATCGCCCTGCACCAGCACCTTGCGCGGGTGCAGGGTGCGCCCGGTCAGCCAGCCACACAGGCCCAGCGCGCAGGCCAGCGACGCTTCGGCGCTTTGCCGGGTGGGCGGCAGATGGTCGCCGTGCACGGTCAGGATCAGCGCATAACCTTCGTCGAGCAGGCGAAAACTCAGGTCGGCACTCTCGGCGATGATGCGCTGATAGCGCACCAGCCGCTGAAAGCCTTCGGCCAGGGTGTTGCTCGACATCAGCGCATAGCCGGCAACATGAAACGATGCCGGCCGCACCACTTTGCCCATGTTCAGGCCGATCGCCGGATTGCCGGACAACTCGACCGCCCGTTGCCACAGCCGGGTCATGGAGTCCTGCGGGAAGCGCGCATCCGGATCATCCAGTGCCGCATAGTCGAGCCCCAGCTGTTTGAACAGCACCCGGCAATCCAGGCCGTCCATTTCCAGCGCCTTGACAATCCCCATCGCCCAGCTTGCAGAAGTCGTTCGTTCGCTCATGGCGTTTTTCTTTTACATGTTGGTCCGCATGCTACGGCCCGATTTGCGAAGGATACTAAAGTGGCGCCGATTGTCACTGGCTGACGCCAATGATCACTCTAGACTCAAATAAGCTACCCGCCGAACAACTTGCCGTCAGAACAATAACCACAGAGATCGCGGTCGTGGAAAACATCAAGCAGTTCAACAGCTTCGCTGAGTTCTACCCCTATTACCTCAGCGAACACAGCAACAGCGCCTGCCGGCGGCTGCATTTCATCGGCACCTCGCTGGTGATCTTCATTCTTGCCATGACCATCGCCAAAGGCGCCTGGCTGTTGCTGCTGGCCCTGCCGCTGGCGGGCTACAGCTTCGCCTGGGTCGGGCATTTCTTTTTCGAAAAGAACCGTCCGGCGACGTTTCAGCACCCGCTGTACAGCCTGTTGGGTGATTTCGTCATGTACCGCGACATGATTCTGGGTCGCGTGGCGTTCTGAGCCCACCACTGAAGAGAACTGCCGATGAACGCCAATGCCCGCTTCACCCACATGCAGGACGGCACGCAGGAAGACTGGGCGATCATCGCCGCCGACTTCAGTGCCTACGCCCGCCAGTTGCCGTCGCGCATCATTGCGCACCTGAAGTTGCTCGAAGGTGATTTCGGCGGCTTCCCGGTGGATCGCCTGACCCACTCGCTGCAGACCGCCACGCGCGCCTTTCGCGATGGCCGCGACGAGGAATACGTGGTCTGCGCCCTGCTCCACGACATCGGCGACACCCTTGGCTCCTACAACCACCCGGATATCGCCGCGGCCATTCTCAAGCCGTTCGTCAGCGCCGAGAACCTGTGGATGGTGGAGAAGCACGGGATCTTCCAGGGTTACTACTTCTTCCATCACTTGGGCATGGATCGGCATCTGCGCGAGCAGTTCGCCGCGCATCCGCAGTACCAGGCGACGGCGGAATTCTGCGCAAGATACGATGCGGCGGCGTTTGATCCGGCGTACGAAACCCTGCCGTTGAGTTTTTTCCAGCCGATGCTGGAGCGATTGTTTGCCCAGCCCAAACACTCGATTTACCAGGCGGCGATGGAAGAACACAGCCCGGCCTGATGTTCTCTGTAGCCGTAGCGCTGACAAACCGGCGCTACGGCCCTCTTGCACAGCAGAGAAATCAGGCGAGTTCGGCGACCTTGGCCGCCTTGAGCTGCGCCTCGCGCGCCTGGGCATCGGCCAGACGATACAGCTCGATCGTGCCGTCCCAGTGCTCGATCAACGCCGTGCAGGACTCAACCCAATCGCCGCAGTTGAGGTAATCCACCTCGCCGACCTTGCGGATCTCGGCATGGTGAATGTGCCCGCAGACCACCCCGTGCAATTCGCGTTTGACGCACTCGTGGGCGATGGCTTCTTCGAAGTCACTGATGAAGCTCACCGCCGTCTTCACCTTGTGCTTGAGGTAGGCCGACAACGACCAGTAGCCGTAGCCGTACTTGGCCCGCCAGTGGTTGAGCCAGCGGTTGAGGGTCAGGGTGAATTCGTAGGCCGAGTCGCCGAGAAAGGCCAGCCAGCGGTGATAGCGAGTGATCACGTCGAATTGGTCGCCGTGAATGACCAGCAGGTGGCGGCCATCGGCGGTGACGTGCACCGCTTCGTCGACCAGCTGGATATTGCCAAGGATCAGCCTGGAGTAGCGGCGCAGAAATTCGTCATGGTTACCGGTGACGTAAATCACCTCGGTGCCGCGCTTACTCATGGTCAGCAGGCGACGGATCACATTGGTGTGCGCCTGCGGCCAGTACATGCCGCTGCGCAGCTTCCAGCCATCGATGATGTCACCGACCAGATAGATCTTGTCGGCGTGGTAGCCCTTGAGGAACTGCGACAGATGCTCGGCCTGGCAGTCCCGCGTGCCCAGGTGCACGTCGGAGATCCACAAGGTGCGCACCCGCTGTTTGCGGCTGGGTTTGGCGAGCTCGGCGCTGGTCATGGGCGACCCTCTGCGATGTTTTCGCCAGCTTGCGCGCGGCCGGTTAATCGACCATGACAGCTGTGCGTCAGTCGTGTGACAGCGCACGGCGCCGACGTCGGTGTAGACTGGCGCTCACTGCGGAGACGACCTGCCATGCGACCGATCCTGACCCTGCGCGACTACACCCACGATCTGATTGTTCACAGCCACGACCACGCGCAACTGGTGTTCGGCCTGTCCGGCGCGCTGGATTTCGAGGTCGAGGGCCAAGGCAGTCAGGTTCGGCAGCAGAGTTTCGTGGTCATTCCCGGCGGTGCCCATCATGCCTGCGGCAGCCCCGATGGCAGCCGCTGCCTGGTGCTGGATGTGCCCGACGGCCGCTGGCTGAGCGACTCGCTGGGCGAGCATGCCGACGCCAGTCGGCGCCTGCTCGACCTGCCAGCGCGGCTGTCGCTGGATTCGCGGCAAAGCCAATTGGTCAGCTGGCTGGCCAACAGTCCGGTGACTGACCCGCTGATCGCCCAGCAAGGCGCGGTGTTGCTGCTGGCCAGCCTCAATCACGGCAAACCTGCCGAACTCGCGACGCGGCGCCTGCCCTACGCGGCGCTGGATGCGCACATCGAGCAATACGCCGCCTACCCGCTGCAAGTCGCCGACCTCGCGCGGGTGGCCGGGCTATCGACTGCGCGCCTGCACGCACGCTTCGTCGCCGAATGCGGGCAGACGCCGATGGATTACATCCGCAGTCGGCGCCTGCACCTGGCGGTGCAGATGTTGCGTGACAGCGTGCTGCCGATCGGTGAAATCGCCAGTCGCGTCGGCTACAGCTCGCAAAGTGCCTTCTCTGCCGCCGTCCTACGCGAATTCGGCGCATCCCCCGGACGACTGCGGCGCGATTCCTACGACAAAAGACGCTAGTCTGCCGACAGACAGGGGCGCCGTTACACGTTTCAATAGGCACACGCTGTCGCGGCTGGCGATCTTCTGATTTTGTTTCAAGGTCAAGCTCGGAAGATCGAGCCTGCGGCAGCGCCTGCATCGAGATCGCGTCGATCAGCGGATCGCGCAAAACGAACAAAAGGATTGCAATGACTCCCCGTACCGCCCTTGGCGCCTTGCATATCGGCGCATTGATGTTCGGCCTGACTGGTGTCTTCGGCAAGCTTGCCGCCGCCTCGCCGGCGGTCATCGTCTTCGGCCGGGCCGCGTTTGCCGTACTCGCCCTGGCGGTTTTCGCGCGTTTCGCCAGCCAGAGCGGCTGGTACAGACTGCAGGCAGTGGATTGGCGCCGACTCCTGCTCAGCGGCCTGTTGCTGGCCGGGCACTGGGTGAGTTTTTTCATCGCGGTGAAAGTCGCCGGCGTGGCCATCGCCACCCTGGGCTTCGCCAGTTTTCCGGCGTTCACGGTGATGCTCGAAGGGCTGATCTTCCGCGATCGCATCCGCGCCAACGAAATCATCCTGGTAGTCCTGGTCAGCGTCGGCCTGGTGCTGGTGACTCCGGCGTTCGACCTGGCCAGCGGTGCCACTGCCGGTCTGCTCTGGGCGGTTCTGTCCGGGCTGCTGTTCTCGCTGCTGTCGCTGACCAACCGCGCCAGTTCCGCGCGCATTCCGGCGGTACAGGCCGCGCTGTGCCAGAACGTGGTGGTTGCGTTGTGCCTGCTGCCCGTGGCCGCGCCGCAACTGAGCGCGGTGCGCGCCCTCGACTGGTTGTGGATCGCTCTGCTCGGCGTGTTCTGCACCGGCGTCGCCCACAGCCTGTTCGTCGCCAGCCTGGCGGTCATCAAGGCGCGCACCGCGGCGGTGGTGTTCGCCATGGAACCGGTCTACGGCATCACCGTCGCCTGGCTGCTGTTCGATGAAAACCCGACCCTGCGCATGCTCATCGGCGGTGCACTGATCATCGTCGCCATCGTGGTGTCGAGCCGCGCGTCAGGCGGTTCCAGCAAAAAAACCGTGGCCGCCGAGGCGGCGTCTCACTGAGTGCGATCGTTGTGGCCGAGGTCGCGCTGCGGGTCGATTCGGTCACGCACCCGCTGCTTCAACACCTTGGCCTCGGGGAAGCCGCCATCGACCTTGCGCTCCCAGATCTGCACACCGTCGCAACTGATGTGAAACACCCCGCCGGTCCCCGGCACCAGCGACACTTTGCCGAGGTCGTCGGCGAAGGTACTGAGCAGTTCCTGAGCCAGCCAGGCAGCGCGCAGCAGCCACTGGCATTGGGTGCAATAGGTGATGACGATTTCCGCTTTGCTGGCCGACATGTTCGCTGAAACTCCTGAGACAGGGGGGCCGCTATAATAGCCGGCTTTATCGCACGCCCCGAGACTCACGATGCACCGTCTGCTGTTCTGCCTGTTGATTGGATTCCTCCCGATATGGGCCCATGCCAGTGAAGCGCCCCGCCCGAAAGTCGGCCTGGTGCTGTCCGGTGGCGCCGCGCGCGGACTGGCCCACATCGGCGTGCTCAAGGCCCTGGAAGAGCAAGGCATCAAGATCGATGCGATCGCCGGCACCAGCATGGGCGCCGTGGTCGGCGGCCTGTATGCCTCGGGCTACAAGATCGACGAACTGGAAAAACTCGCGCTGAATATCGACTGGCAGCAGGCACTGTCCGATGCCCCGCCACGCGAAGACGTGCCGTTCCGGCGCAAGCAGGATGACCGCGATTTCCTGGTGAAACAGAAACTCAGCTTTCGCGATGACGGCAGCCTCGGCCTGCCGCTGGGGGTGATCCAGGGCCAGAACCTGTCCTTGCTGCTGGAAAGCCTGCTGGCGCACACCAGCGACACCCGGGATTTCGACAAGCTGCCGATCCCGTTCCGCGCCGTCACCACCGATATCGCCAACGGCGAGAAAGTGGTGTTCCGCAAGGGCCACCTGCCGCAGGTGATCCGCGCCAGCATGTCGATTCCGGCGGTGTTCGCACCGGTCGAACTGGATGGCCGGCTGCTGGTTGACGGCGGCATGACCGACAATATTCCGCTCGACGTGGCCCGGGAAATGAGCGTCGACGTGGCCATCGTGGTCGACATCGGCACCCCGCTGCGCAACCGCAAGCAACTGGTGACTGTGGTCGATGTGCTCAATCAGTCGATCACCCTGATGACCCGACGCAACTCCGAAGAACAACTGGCGGCGCTGCACAAGGATGACGTGCTGATCCAGCCGCCGCTGGCGAGTTTCGGCGTCACCGATTTCGGCCGCGCCGAGGAAATGATCGACGCCGGCTATCGCGCGACCCAGGCCCTCAACCTGCGCCTGGCACGCCTGAAACCGGCGGTGCCGCAGGATGCCGAGCTGGCTGCTGCGCGGGCGCCGGGCCAGCGCACACCGATCATCACGGCGATCCGGGTCGAGAATGATTCGAAAGTCGACGACGACGTGATCCGCTACTACATCCGCCAGCACATCGGCGAACCGCTGGACCTGGGCCGACTGCACTCGGACATGGGCACCCTGTATGGCCTCGACTACTTTGAGCAGGTGCAGTACCGCGTGGTGCACAAGGGCCAGGATCACACGCTGGTCATCAGTGCCCGAGGCAAACGCAGCGGCACCGATTACCTGCGGGTCGGGCTCAATCTGTCGGATGACATGCGCGGCGACAGCGCCTTCAACCTCGGCGCCAGTTATCGGGTCAACGGCATCAACCGCCTCGGTGCGGAATGGCTGACCCGCGCGCAGATCGGCGACAAACAGGAGCTGTACAGTGAGTTCTACCAGCCGCTGGACGTCGGTTCGCGGTACTTCATCGCCCCGTCGGTGGTGTTCGAGGCACAGAACGTCGATGCGGTGCTCGATAACGACCCGATCGCCCAGTACCGTGTCGAACGCTATGGCCTGGCGCTGAACGTCGGCCGGCAGATCGGCAACAACGGCGAGGTGCGTTTCGGTGTCGGCGAAGCCTGGGGCAAGGCCGACGTGCGCATCGGCGATCAGGATCTGCCCAGCGAGAGTTTCAACGAAGGTTTCTATTCGCTGAAGTATTCGTTCGACTCGCTGGACAACGTCTACTTCCCCCACGAAGGCAAGGACATCAGCCTGACGCTGCTGCAATTCGAACCGAGCCTGGGCTCGGACACCCGTTACCGGCAGTGGGAATTCAAACTCGACAAGGCCATGAGCCACGGCCCGGACACGCTGATCCTCGGCGGTCGCTACGGGCGCACCCTGGATGACACCAATGTCGTCACCTCGAGCTTCCTGCTCGGCGGCGCGCGACAGTTGTCGGGGTTCCGCGAGGATGCGATTTCCGGACAGAACGTCAGCCTGTTGCGGGCGGTGTACTACCGGCGCCTGACGCCGCGCGCCTACCTGCCACTGGACTTCCCGCTGTATGCCGGTGCGTCGCTGGAGCGCGGCCGCGCGTGGAACAACGACAACGAGTTCGACAGCGGCTACATCAATGCAGCCAGTGTGTTCATCGGTTTCGATACGCCGCTGGGACCGCTGAATTTCAGTTATGGCCTGAACGATGCGGACCAGCAGGCGGTGTATCTGAACCTGGGGCAGACCTTCTAGGCCTGCACCACCGCGATCTACGGGTTGCGATCCACGGATCGCAGCCTCGTTTCAGTCGACAGCGCCTGCGAGAACCGGCCACTTCAGCGAATGCCGGCCAACAGCGTGCGGGCGGTCTGACGCAGTGGCTCGTCGTCTTCCTTGAGTAATTCGTTGAGCAAGGCGATGGCGCTGTCGAGGTCGCCGTCGTCGATGCAGGTCTGGGCCTGCTCAAGCTTGCCGGCGTTGGCCGAGGGTGGCGGATCCGCCGCTTGCAGATCCAGCGGTTGCAGTTGCAGCGAGGGCTCGGGATCACCGAACTCATTGAGGAAGTCATCGTCGAGCGGCTGCGCATCCGGCTCGGCAAGCCACTCCAGCTCGCCGGCATCCGCCTCATCGGTCGCATTGGCGGGCAGCTCGAAATCCTGCGGCAGCACTTGCAGACCGGCGCCGAAAGCTGTTTCGCCCGGTTCGGGTTGATCGGCCGTCGTGCGGCTGTCTTCCAGATCCCAGGTGGAGTCCATCGACAGCGCATCGAGGTTCAATTCAAAGTCGTCTTCGGCCGTTGGCGCTGGCGCAAGCGGCTCGGCCGCGAGCGGCGGCGCCACGGCGGCGACGGGGATCACCGCTGCCAGCGAGGCGGCACTGGCCAGTTTCGGATAGCGCGCGCGAATGTCGTGCAGGGTCTGCTCCGCCACCCCGAGCTGACGCAGGCGCTGCTCCTGTTCGTCATAGGCTGGCGTATCGCCCTGGCGACCCAACACCTCGAGCAGCTGCACGCCGAGATCGACGCGCTCCGGCTCCTTGTGCAAGGCATCGCGCAGCAGGCCGATGGCCTCGCCGAGGCGGCCATAGGCGAGATAGATACCCACCGCTTCCAGCACGTCGCCGGCGACAGGATCGTCACGATGTTCGACAGCGGCATGTGCGGCTGACGGACGCCCGCCGTGTGCTTCATCCAGTTCCTCTGGCTCACTGCGCGCTGGCAGCACCGGCACTGGCGCTACCGACAGCGGCTGCCTGCGCCGACGTGCGTACAGCAACGCAACCAGCCCGCCCAGCAGCACCAACAGACCACCGAGCAGCAGCCAGTCAGGCCCGTCTTGCTGCGCCTCGACCGGTGCGGCCACCGGCGCGGGGGTGGGTGTGGGTGTGGGGGCTGGCGTCGCGACGGCGGGCGGCGGTGTCTGCTGCAACTCGATGATCCGCGCCTGCATCTCGTTGATCTGCTTCTTGCCATCGGCGATCAGGACATCCTGCGCCTGCACTCGCGCAGTCAGTTCGTCGATGGTTTTCTGCAACTGCTGGTTCTGCAGGACACTCGCCGCCAACTGTTCGGCTGTGCTGTCCTTGGCGGGAGCCGGTGCAGGCGCGGCGGCAGGCACGGTGGCTTTGCCCTGCGCGACCGGGGCCGGCGCTTCGGGCGTGGGGAATTCGGAGGATTGCGCGCGGGCATCCGGCTCATCGGTGGCCGGCACGATGCCCGGTGAGCCCGGTGGATCGATCAGCAGCGTGTATTCGCGCAGCAACCGGCCGTTGGGCTGGTTGAGCTGCACGAGGAAATTGAGGAACGGTTCCTTGACCGGTTTGGCCGAGGTCACCCGGATCATGTTGCGACGACCGTGCAGGATCGGCGTGAACTTGAGGTCGTTGAGAAAGAACACCCGCTCGATCCCGGCCTGAGCGAACTCGTCAGCCGTGGCCAGGCTGACCGACAGCTCGCTTTCGCGCAGGCCGCCGACGTCCTCCAGGGCAATGTCAGCCTTGAGCGGCTGATTGAGCGCCGAGTGCACGGTGATATCACCGAGCCCCAGCGCCAGCGAGGCGCCGGACCAGGCGAGAACACCGGCCACCAGCAGCGAGTGGGCGCAACGCAGTACCACGTGCCGACTTCCGAGCATGAGCATCCCTTAAATAAGCAAAACCGACTTCTATGCGTTCGCACATCCGGTACGAACACGATATTGCCCAGTAGTTCTTATAGTCTGCTCAGCGCGATCTCTCAAAAAACCGGCACGAGGTTATGCGTCAGGATTTTTCCAGGTTGGCCAGAATATGCCCGTGCACACGCATGCAGACCTTCAAATCCGCCTCATCGACGCCCTCGAACAATTCGTGGCGCAATTGCGTGGCAATGGTTTCAATCTGCTCGATCAGCGGCAGTGCCGCGGCACACAGGACGATTTTTTTCGCCCGACGGTCTTCCATCACGGACTGGCGTTGCACCAGGCCCTGGCTTTCCAGGCTGTCCAGCAAACGCGCCAGGGTCGGCCCTTCGACGCCGACGCTCTGCGCCAGTTCACGCTGGGTGGGCGCTTGCTCGAAACGCGCCAGGTGCAGCAGCACCAGCCAGCGGGCCTGGGACAAGCCCAGGCCGGCCAGCCGGCGATCCAGTTCGGCACGCCAGCCACGAGACATCTGCGCCAGTTGCATGCCAAAGCGGTGTTGATCGGTTAACGGCATAAAACACTCATGATTAGACTGAACAAATAGAGAAAAACTAATTATTAGTCAGCTAAGCATGACATTTGGCTATAGGCAAGAGCCGCCCCATACTGAATCGTTACAACTGTCTTGTGGTTGGCACTTACGCCGCCTCACATTTCGAATTCCGATTGCAGCGCAGCCCGCACGCAGTACAGCACGCCTTCCGGAACACGGCCGGCGAACAGCTCCGCCACTTCGGCGACCGACGGTAGCTCGCCCTCGCCGTCAAGGAACGCGTCCTGGACTTCGCCCATCAGGTCCTCCGGCAGATCCAGCGCCTGCTCAAGCGACAGCTGCTGCTTGCCGATGGCTTCGGCGAGCATGCTGTAGACGTTCTTTTCCGAGCACTGCAACTGCCCGGCGATCTGCAACGGGGTCATGCCGGCGCGGGCCAGGGTGATCAATTCGTGGCGCACGTCGGCCACCACTTTCGGGGTTGGCGCTTCGCCGCCGAGCACTTCGAGGAACGCCTCGCCATAGCGCTCCAGCTTGCGTGCGCCGACACCGCTGACCCGCGCCATCTCGGCCAGCGAGGTCGGCTGGCTGCGGAGCATCTCCAGCAGGGTCGAGTCGGGGAAGATGACGTACGGCGGCACGCCGTGTTCTTCCGCCAGTTTGCGCCGCAGGGCGCGCAAGGCTTCCCAC
The DNA here is from genome assembly GCF_030209175.1 of Pseudomonas sp. efr-133-TYG-5. GTDB lineage: Bacteria > Pseudomonadota > Gammaproteobacteria > Pseudomonadales > Pseudomonadaceae > Aquipseudomonas. Next base: position 1,787,542 of record NZ_JARVSM010000001.1, read on the forward strand.
TGCTCGCGCTCTTCGCCGCGCACCAGTTGGCTGGCCTGGCTCTTGCTGCCGCTCTTGGCGGTGATCTGCGGCTTGAGGTCGCGGCGCAGCTCCAGGCTGACCTCGCCCTTGAGCAGCGGCCGGCAAGTGTCGCTCAGGCGCAGGCCGCCGTAACCTTCGTGGTCGACATCGGCCAGGCCACGGGCGACCAACTGGCGGAACAACGAGCGCCACTCGCTCTCCCCCAACGCCTTACCAACGCCGAACACCGACAGGTGCTGATGGCCGAAGCTGCGCACCTTTTCGTTGTCCTTGCCGAGCAGCACGTCGACCAGATGACCGACGCCATAGCGCTGGCCGGTGCGATAGATCGCCGACAGCGCCTGGCGCGCCGGTTCGGTGGCATCCCAGGTCTGCACGCCGTCGACGCAGTTGTCGCAATGGCCGCACGGCTGCGGCAGGTCTTCGTCGAAATAGGCCAGCAGCGCCTGGCGGCGGCAGCGGGTTTCTTCGCAAAGGGAGAGCATGGCGTCGAGCTTGTGCTGCTCCAGACGCTTGTGGCGCTCGTCACCCTCGGAGTTCTGCAGCATCTGCTTGAGCATCACCACGTCTTGCAGGCCGTAGGCCATCCAGGCATCCGCCGGCAGGCCGTCGCGGCCGCCACGGCCGGTTTCCTGGTAGTAGGCCTCGAGGGATTTCGGCAGGTCGAGGTGGGCGACGAAGCGCACGTTGGGCTTGTCGATGCCCATGCCGAACGCCACGGTGGCGACCATGATCAGGCCTTCTTCGTTGAGGAAGCGCTTCTGATGATAGGCGCGCAGGTCATTGGGCAGCCCGGCGTGGTACGGCAGCGCCGGGAAGCCCTGCTCGCTGAGGAACGCGGCAACTTCCTCGACCTTCTTGCGCGACAGGCAATAGACGATGCCGGCATCGCTGCGGCGTTCGGCAAGGAACGCCAGCAACTGCTTGCGCGGCTGCTCCTTGGGCACGATGCGATAGAAGATGTTCGGCCGGTCGAAGCTCGAGAGGAAACGCTCGGCATTCTGCAGGTGCAGACGGGTGACGATTTCTTCACGGGTGCGCTTGTCGGCGGTGGCGGTCAGGGCGATACGCGGCACGTCGGGGAACATTTCCGCCAACTGCCCCAGTTGCAGGTATTCCGGACGGAAATCATGCCCCCACTGCGACACGCAGTGGGCTTCGTCGATGGCGAACAGAGCGATGTTCAGCCCTTGCAGGAACGACAGCATGCGCGGCTGCACCAGGCGCTCGGGGGCCAGGTAGAGCATTTTCACTTCGCCGCGCTTGATGCGGGCGGCGAGCTCGCGCTGCTGTTCGGCGCTCAGCGTGGAGTTCAGCGCGGCGGCGGCCACGCCCAGCTCTTCGAGGGTGGCGACCTGATCGTCCATCAACGCGATCAGCGGCGATACCACCACCGCCAGGCCTTCGCGCAACAGCGCTGGCACCTGGAAGCACAGCGACTTGCCGCCGCCGGTGGGCATCAGCACAAGGGCATCGCCGCCACTGGCCACGCGCTCAATGATTGCACCCTGGCGGCCACGGAAACTGTCGTAGCCGAAGATGTCCTTGAGGACGCGTTGAGCCTGTTCGAGCATAAAAACTCCAAAAATCTACCGAAACATCCCTGCACAGACTGGTTCAAGGCAGCCAGGGCTGCTTAAACAAAACGTAAGGGCGCGTTGCATGGCGCCTTGCACAGCCGTCACGAAGCCGCCAGGAATTACAAAGCGCGGCAGTATACCCGAGCGCTCCACCGCGCAGGGTGCCGCTGAGAAGACTCCGCTCATTGCAGGCTTCGAAGCCCTGTGGGAATGAGCCCGCTCGCGAATCCGCCGGTTCAGTCGAGGGCGCTTTCGCGAGCAGGCTCGCTCCCACGGGGTCGGCTGGGTGACCCGCCAATTGCGGCAAATCTGCCGTGCGGCTGGCTTGAGCGCTCAAGAAGGCCTAGAATTCCCGCATTGTTTATTCCCCCAAGGTAGCCCTTTAATGTCCTTCGCTGAGCAACTAACCCGCCTGCAAGTCTTCCTCGACGCCGACGAACTGCATGACGAGGCGCTGGACTACGTGGCCGCCCACGGCTACCTCACCGCGCTGTCGATCTGCTCGGAAAACGTGCCGGATCGCGAGTGGATCGACGCCCTGTTCGCTGAAGAGCCGCACTACAGCAGCGAAGCCCAGCGCGAAGAAATCGAAGCCACGCTGATCGGCCTCAAGGCCCACATCGCCCGCCAACTGGCGTCCGACGAAGAATTCGAACTGCCATGCGAACTGGACCTGGGCGATGACCCGGACGACTCGGAACTGCGCGGCTGGTGCATTGGCTTCATGGAAGGCGTATTCCTGCGTGAAGCGGCCTGGTTCGAAACCGCTGAAGAAGAAGTCAGCGAAATGCTCCTGCCGATCATGGTTGGTTCCGGCCTGTTCGACGAGCAGCCGGAATTCGAAGACATCGCCAAGGATGCCAACCTGATGGACGATATGATCGTGCAGATCCCGGAAGCCCTGACCGCGCTGTACCTGCTGTGCCAGGCGCCGGACGAGAAACCGGCGATCCTCAAGCCACGTCACCACTAAGTCCACGCCTATGGACAACCCCATAGGCAACCGCCCCCTGATGTTGCGCTACGTGCTGCTGGCCATCGGCTGGCTGAGCGTGGCATTGGGGGTGATCGGGATCTTCCTGCCGGTCCTGCCCACCACCCCCTTCCTGTTGCTGGCCGCCGCCTGCTTCGCCCGCAGCTCGCCGCGTTTCTATCGCTGGCTGGTCGAGCATCCCCGGCTCGGGCCATGGATCCGCGACTACCTCGACGGCAACGGCATCCCGCTCAAGGGCAAGGTCTACGCCATCGGCCTGATGTGGGCGAGCATCCTGTTCTCCTGCTACCTGGTGCCACTGCCATGGGCACGCGGGTTCATGCTGACCAGTGCGGTGCTGGTGACGATCTACATCCTGCGACAGAAAACCTTGCGAAAACCCTGACTTCGCCCTGCTCCCCAGCTCGCCCAGGCTACGAACCACTCATCGGAAATACCCGCCCACCTGTTATTTCTGACAGTAGCCAATCCCTTCGCTTAACGCCTTAAATCACTCCAGCCCTTGATCCACAGCTCGAACGTCCCAGTGCTCGTTCCTGCCAGGTAGTCCCGTATCCACCGACCTTCGCGCTCGAGGCCGGAAATCCTTGATGCCACTGGCATGCCATTTCGGATGGAGTTGACCATGTTCACTTTCCGTCGCTCGTTGTTCCCCAGTCGTCATGAACGGCTCGCCCCGTTGTCGGGATTGGCCCCACCCTTTTTTGCCGACATGGTCATCCCTGTGCCGGGTGCCGACGGAGGGATTAACGCAAAGGCGTATGAAGCGTTCGATGCAGGACTGTTTGCCCTTATCGACCCTTACCTGAACATGGCAATCGATGACCTGCTGGAAGTCTTCCTGGATGACAAAAAGGTCGGCGAACTCAAGGTCAAGGATGAGCACCTCAATCAGCGATGGTTCTTCTTCGTACCCAAAGACGGGCTTGAACCGGGTCTCTTCACCTGCCACTACGTTGTGACCCGGGCAGGAGAAACCGTACCCGACGATCCATCGGCCAAATTGACGCTGTTGCTGGAAATCGACGACCCGGCCGGCCCCGACAAGCGCCCCTTCGAACCCTGGCACTCGGAGCTGAAAAAGGTCGGACTACCGCAGGATGTTATCGATAACGGTGTGACCAAGCCGTGGCTCGACACGGGCGTTCCAATGACGATCACTCCTTATCCGAACATGGCGGTGGGCGACACCATCCTTGCGACGTGGGGCAGTGTATTTCTTTTGCCACACGTGCTGACGCAAGCAGAAGTGGATGGCACCGTAGACATCGTCGTGATGGCCCGGCCCGAAGATATCCTCACCGCCGGCGACAGCGCCGCGATGAAGATCCATTTCGACGTTTGCGATCTCGTTTACAACTGGAGCGAGAAATGGTCGGAAGCCACTTCCGTACAGGTCGATGCCGGGGTATCACGCCTCGATGCGCTCATCATCAAGGAAGCAGATGATGGAAAAATCATTCTTGCAGACCTGGACGCCAACCCGGTCACCCTGCAGATCCTGATCAAACCCAACGACGTCTTCACGGCCGGTGACACCCTCCTGATCACCGTGATCGGCACACCGATTCCCGGCAGACCGCCTCAAACGTTCACCGTTGAAGCCATTGTGCGTAACCCGCCTTATGTTCATGAAATCCCGGTTGACTACGCATTCGTGAAACTCTTCGCCCAGGGCACCCTCGACGCCTCCTATGCGTTGCGCAAACAGGATGGCAACCCGACGCTTTATTCCCGGCGCACGTTTGCCACCGTGATCGGCAATCCGTCGCTGCTGCCGGCGCCGACGATCAGTGAAGTGGTCGGAAACATTTTGCCCGCCACGGTAATGGCAGCATCGGTTGTGATCAAGTATCCAGGCATCATCAGTGGTGACTACCTGTCGCTGATCTGGCTGGGTAAAAAATCCAGCGGTGATGACTATCTGCATGAAGAAGAACACACCGTATCGGGCGAGGAGCAGAAGGCCGGCGAAGTGACGATCTACGTCATGGGCGAACACGTAAAAGCCTTGGAAAACGGCAGCCTCAAATTGCAGTACCGGGTATTCAATGATGCTACAGGCCAGTATGGGACCAGCGAGTCCGAGTTCCTGAGAGTCAACGTTGGATCATGGCAGGCGACGCTGCCGGCACCCAAGGTTGAAGAAGCACCGGATGACATTCTCGATCCCTCGCAGACAAACAAACTGGTCCACGTGCTGGTCAAGCCAGTGAACTGGGTCAAGGGGGATACGCTCACCTACCACTGGCTCGGCATCAACCTTTACGGCAGCACATCCGGCAGTGTGCCGATCACACTGGCTACCATTGGCCAGCCGGTAAGATTCCGGGTGGACAAACAATATGTCTCGGCCAATATCGGCTACTACGTGACCGTCATCTACACGTTGCTGCACGCCGCCACCGGGAAATACAGCTATTCAGCCCCTCTTGAGGTACTGGTCGGCATTCCTCTGGGCAGACTGTTGCCGCCAACTGTCGTCCAGGCCCCTGACGGCATTCTGAACCCGATGGATGGCCGCAATGGCGTGGATATCGATTGCAGCTACGCCTCCATGGACGAAGTGCTCGACAAGCTCGGATTGAAATGGCGGGGCACGCCAGGTGCCGGGACGTCGGAAGACCTGGAGAAACCTGCCGAGGCCACAGGCACCGTAAGGTTCCACCTGCCACCCTCTTTTGTCGGGGCCAATATCGACCGCGAAGTAGCGGTCAATTACGACGTCCAGCGCTATGGCTTGTGGACCCCTTCGGAAATCTTGCCGCTGAAGGTGCTCAACTTCCAGAACCCTGAAACAGAACTGCCGCGGCCCGAGGTACCACAAGCGAAGGCAGGCGAGTTGCCAGTAATGGAGCTCGCCGGGAACGCGAACGTTCTGGTAAAGGCGTGGCCTTTCATTGCCCTCAAGCAGTTGGTCTGGCTGTACATCGAAGGTGAGGCCAGCACGGGCACCTATCGAATCGATCTGCTCACCGCGCACGAAGTGAACTCAACGCAACTGACTCAAGGGCTGAACGAAACCCTGCTCAAAACAGAATTGCTGAAACTGCTTCACGGCTCCAACGCCAGCGTGGTCTGCAAGGTTATTTTCGATAACAGCACGGATGAAGATGCCGCGATTGTCTTCCCTAAACTGCCGCTGGTTATCCGCCAGCACTACGAGTACGTCACGCCTGTCATCACCTTGGTGAAGACGGCACTCGGTGCGGTCATTCCCGAGGCAGGTCAGACCTACGATAAGCGTTTGACGATTGGAGGGACAGCTACTCGGGCCGAGAAAGTCGATGTTCAAATCGATGATGTCTCAAAGGGTATGCGTACCGTCGATGCCAAAAGCGAGTGGACAATCACGGTGGACTTGATTGAAGGCCTGCACCGCGTCGTTGCCATCGCTCAATATGCGGCCGACGATAAAATCAGTAATCCGAGATCTTTCACCATCAAAGAGGCCAAGTCACCCAGTATCACCGGCGTCATGGACAGCAAGGGAGCCGTGGGCAACAACGGCACCACCTACGACAACCAGGTGAAGGTGAGTGTCAATGCCGATCCCGGCCAAAAAGTTCAGCTCTACGACGACACATCGCCAATCGGACAGCCGATTAATCTGGACGGAGGCGGCAATGGCAGCACCACGTTGTCGAGTCTTGGCCAGAAGGTTTACTCACTCAAGGCCAGAGCGCTTTACGGCAGCCAGCTCGAGTCACCGGTCCACTCATTTACAGTCAAGTTCCACCCCACTACCGCCCTCACTTCGGTCCGACATTCCGGCGGGGAATTGGGTAATGGCGGGAAAACCACAGACACTTCCGTGGTCGTAACCGGAATGGCAACGCCGCTCTATAGCGTGCAGATATTTCTCAACAACGTGGGTGGCCAAACCGTGCCAGCCAACGGAAGCGGTGTCTGGTCGCTCAGTCTCGGTATTCATCTGGGCTCTAACATGGTCTACGCGCGATCGGTTGCCAACAATCAACAGACGGTATCTCGCAGCTTTATCCGGGAGACACCGCTGGCGCCATTGAACTTCAATACCAACCCGGTCACGTTGGGTGGCAAGACCTACATCATTCCGGGCTCTGCAGTTTTACCTGCTTTCAACACGGGCAATTCGGTACGGCACCAGGCCAGTGGTGGCAGCCGGGAGTATTCCTACCGATCGAGCAACGCCGGTGTTGCCCATGTTGACGGAGCCGGTCTGGTTACCGCCCGCGGCCGGGGAACAGCGACGATTACCGCCTCTGATTCAGCCGGTCAATCCAAGAGTTACAACGTGACAGTGACAGGGGTCATCCACTGCATCGGACTGGGTTCCGGAGTCTGGTCTACAGCCAACTCACATGCTGCCGCCAATGGAGCGCGGCTTCCCAGCCTCGCTGAGCTTCATGAAATACAGGCAGCCTACGGAGAGCGATGGCCAATGGGCAATCACCATTACTGGTCAACCGATCCCAGCAACTTCTGGTGGCCATGGGCTCAGGCCCGAACCTGCAAGAATCTGGTCAACGGAGAGCAATGGGCAATAAAAATCCCCTTCGATTACTCACTCATTGTGGCGCTTCGATAAACCGCCCCTGTTCAGAGCTTCTCCGATAGACACACCAAACATTTTCTCGTCGCCTTGCCTCCTCCGGTTCCATACCGGAGGGGGTCGGCAGGCATACTTATCCACGAACAACCGATCATCAGAAACAACGACTTACCTGTCAGATCTGACAGTAGTCAACCCGCCCATTTAGTCGCTCAATCACTCCACCGCCAATACCATTCGGCAGGAGTTTCCACCATGCTCGTCCAACCCCCAAAAAAACCCATCGGCACCCTCGCCCTGCTCGACCCCGACCTCCCCGGCGCCAAGCTGCTGCCGAACGGAGAATGGGCCATCAACCGCGCCGCCGCGCTGCTCAACTTTCCCACTCAGGGCCTCAAGGTGCAGATCCCTGTCTGGTCCGACAAAAGCCTGGCCGACAAGGTTGAGCTGCGGCTCAATAATCAGGTGGTCGACCAGCACACCGTCTCCCAGAACGCCGAGCTGACCCAGCGCACCACCCTGTTCGTTGCACCTGGCCGCTTTCAGAGTGGCACCTGGGAACTGGACTATCGGGTGACACGCATCGCCCAGGCGCCAGAGCCTTTTGCTCCACCGCTCAAACTCTCGGTCAAACTGGAAATCCCTGCCGGCCAGGACACCGATCCCGGACAGGGGCACTCCCACCTGCACATGACGTTCAGTCCACCGGAAATTGTCCAGGACGGTGTCGACAAGGACACCGCTGAAAACGGCGTAGACATTTTGGTCGTGGCCAAACCCGGGAGCGGCTCAAACCTGCCGTACCCCGACATCGCCGTGGGCGATGTGATCTGGGTAAGCTGGGGCGGCAACATGGTGCCGTCGGATCCGGTCATCCAGGCACAGATCGACGACCCGCTGGATAACCCTATCGTCATCCACATCAGCAAGGACGTCATCCTCGCGGTGGGTGACTCCGGAAGCGAAGGGCTGGCGGTGTCATTCTTCGTCCGAGACTTTGCAGACAACGACTCCGAGGACTGGTGCAAGGAAATGCGCATTATCGTCGACACCGGCAACTCGCGACTGGATGCGCCAATACTTGAACAGGCTGACGGCAACGACCTCGACCTCGACCAGTTGGGTAATGAGCAGTTGTTGCTCCAGGTCTTTGCAGCCTCGTCTGTCGACTTCAACTTGAACGATGTCATCGTCATGCACTTGCAGGGCACCACCCTCGACGGCGAAAGCGTCCAGGTCGATGCTCGCCAGACCATCAACAAAAAACCACCTCTGGTGGTCGAGGTGTTGATGGACAACGACGGTGCCCGGGCGCTGGCAAAAACCCAGGGGGTGTTTTTCTTCGAGCTGGAACGTGGCGGCAGCATCATTCAGCGATCCAGAGGTCGCTTCATCAACATCATCGGCGAGCCCAAACGCCTGGCAGCCCCCCGTGTCGAAAGCGCCGTGAGCGGTGCGCTGGATCCCGACTTGGCGAGCGTGATCGTCCGCATCCCCTACGATCCGTTGATCACCCCGGACAATGCCATCGAAATTATCTGGAGCATCACCCTTCCGGACGGCAGCGTATTCGAGCCCGAGCTGGACTGGATCTTTCCGACCCAACAGGAGGCTGATGACCCCGAGGGCGTCATGGTCAGCATTTCAGGTCCCGAGTATCTTAAACCTGGCGAAGGTGGCACCTTGGTGGTGTCGTACAACGTGCTCAGCGAAGGCGAGAACGGCGAAATCGTTCGCAGGCCTTCGCCGCCAGCCTCGCAATTGAACATAGGCGAACCCCAGCTGGAGCTGGATCCGCCCACCGTTGCGGGTGAAAAAAATGGAGCTCTGGACCCTGTCGACCTGCCCAACGGCACGAGTGAAGTCACCTGTCCGGCTCCGACAAAAAAACCGAGTCTGGCCGAGGACGAAGTGCACTGGCAATTGCATGATGCCAAAGGTGCGCTGCTGTTTAAGGACCACAAAATCCTCAACTCCCTGAGCGCCGGCAAACCCGTGAAATTTCCGCTCAACGCGGCGTTTGTGCAGCAGTATTTTGAAGCCCATCGCGGTGAGCAATTGAGTGTCAGTTACTACATCGTTCGATATGCGACGGGCAAGCCCAGTTATTCGAATCCGCTGGAGCTAACGATCGGGACCGCACAACAACAGCCACTGAGCCCGGCCAAGGTACAGGGAACCGTCAACGATGAGCTAGACATTGGCACCGTACCGAACGGTACTGCCGTCGAAATTGCCGCTCGTGTCGCCGACAATACTGACGATCAAGTCTTCATGAAATGGGCGACGACGAACGGTGTAACGCTGCATGAAGCCAATAAAACCGTCAGCGCAGGCGACAAAGGCAAAGTCATCGAGTTTCCGATTGCCTCCAGCATTCTGCGGGCCAGTGCGAACCAGAGAGTCGTAGTCAGTTATCGAGTCAAGCCATCCACGGGCACCGATATCCCGGGCACGGATTACTCACTGAAAATTGCATTCACGCTACCCGCCGCCAAATTCAAGGAAGCAACAGGTGACCAGTTGAACCCTGACAAGGTGACGACCGGTGCAACAGTCATCATCGACGCCTCTGCTCAACTGAAGGCAGATGACGAAGTCATCGTTACCGTGACCGGGCAGCCTCCAACCACCCTTCCCGCCTACCCAGTCAAGCCCACAGAGGCGGATCAAGAGCTGTCGTCGATCAAAGTGCCTCACAGCGTGATCCTTGCTGAAGATGGCAAAACTATAGCGCTGACTTATTCCGTCAAACGCAAGGCAGGTGGTATTGATGACCTTTCCGTCCCGGCGGTTTACGACGTCCGCAGGATGATCGCGGCGGGCAAACTCAAGGTCATGGGTGCTCGCTACAACCGTAGCGTTTATTGGGCGTCGCGGGCCAGCCGCTGGTTGATGGCATTTGATGCCACGACCGGTAAGCCGATCCAGGCCGATTGGAAATACGCCAATGACAGCACTTGGACCAAGGGCGAGATCTGGCTCGATGCCTCCCCACAGGAACCTCTTCAGGTACGTACGGCCGACGACCAGCTCACGCTTGGCGAAGCGAACATCTTCGGCAATGGCATCGATACCAACATCAACGGCCAGGCGGCGTTCGTCGCGCTTCGGGACGAGAACAATATGGCGGGTTGGGGTTTGGCTGCCAATGGCGGTGCCATCCCGACCACTATCATCACCATGAACGACATTGTGGAGGTGAGCTGCACACGCAGTTCGTATGCAGCCCGACGCAGCAACAACACCACCGTCGCCTGGAGTGCCACCGCAGGTGAAGGTAGCGACATGAGTACAGTCAATCCAACGGGTTTCACTCGGGTCGTCGGTAACATCACTGCTTTCGCAGGAATCAAGGGTGATGGAACCGTCCATGCCTGGGGCGCAGCAGTAAACGGGGGAACGACAAGTGCCGAGGTCAAGGCCATTACTGATGCTGTGAAGATAACCCCTGCGGGATCTGCCTTTGCAGTATTACTGGCCACGGGCCACGTCAAGGCCTGGGGCGTAGCCGATAGTGGCGGAACAGTGCCTTCACCGATAAACACGCTCAACGATATCAACGATGTCATCGGCAATTTATATGCCTTCGCGGCCCACAGAGCCAACGGCACGGTAGTCGCTTGGGGCAACGCAACCCTTGGCGGCACAGTACCGGCCGCCATTGCCGGCCTGACCAATATCACGCGACTTGCCTGTGCCACCAACTATTCATTCTGTGCCCTGCTCGACACCAAACAGGTCGTCGCCTGGGGGCCTGCGGCACAGGGAGGGAGCGTCCCTACGATGATTGCCTCCTTGACGGATATCTTTTCTGTTGTCGGAACCTGGAGCGCCTTCGCAGCGCTGCGAGAAAACGGTCATGTGGTTGCATGGCCCGAGGTCGATCTCGCCGGCAAGGTGCCCGCAGCCATCGCGGCCCGGGATGACGTCGTTCAAATCGCCGCAACAGCCTTCGCATTTGCCGTGCTGTACAAGGATGGAACGGTGGCAGCATGGGGTAACGCAACGGTGGGCGGGGATACAACACCGGTCGCGGCGCAATTGACCGACGTCGTAGCGATCTACGCCAATACCCATGGTTTCACAGCGCTAACTGCTGACGGTCGAGTCGTAACCTGGGGACAAGCCATAGGAGGTGGAGACAGCAGCACCGTACAGCCTCCACTCAACGGTACGGTTTCTTACCTCGCAACACCGGCTTCACGCGGACACGCGCTCATGGCCAGCCGTTCGAGCAACTCAAAAACGTCGGTCTGAACCGACCTCCTCGGTCTGGTCGAGCGGCACTCTTTCGAGAGTGTCGCTCAATTCTCACCACATAAGGAAAAGCGCCGATACGGAAAGTGACCATGTTTACTGGCCTGCTCCAATCCGGGAAAGCCACGCTCCCTTTCAACCGGGAGGCCGGATTTTTGGCTCTACCTTCTGCGAATGGGACTGAGCCTTCGGCACTGGTCGCTCCTACGCTTGGCGTGGCCAGCGGCCATGCAAGGTGTTCGGCGCTGGATCGCTTGGAACGCGGAGCGTCCCGGGCGGCGTTCCCACGCAGAGCGTGGGAACGATCAGGCGTCGCGATGAGCATTCGATAGTGGGCGTTCCCAGGCTTGGTGTGGCCATGCTGCCACGCCAGTGTTCGGCGCTGGATCGCGAGGAACGCGGAGCGTCCCGGGCGGCATTCCCACGCAGAGCGTGGGAACGATCAGATACTGAGCGTGGAAACGATCAGGTGCAGACTTTGGAACGATCAAAATGGAGAAAACCCGCCATCGCGCGCAAACGCGGTGGCGGGTTTTGTCGTTTCAGGCGTCGGTCACACGGTATCGACCTTCAGCGAATGGTCATTCAACATGCCGTTGATGATCGTCGCCGTGTCGTGGCCACCGGCAATCACCCCGCCCGCCCCCGGGGTCACGCCGTAGTGGCTGGCGAGGTTGACACCGGCCAGGTCGATGGTCTGGTTCGGCGTGGCGCCGGCCATGGCGCTGACGTCGATGCTGGTGACCAGTGACGCGCCACTGCCACTGACGGTGAAGTGCAGGTAGTCGTCCAGCGACGCCGCCGTGCCGTTTTCACCTTGCAGCAGTTGCGACAGGTCGAGCTTGTCGGTGCCGGGGGTGAAGTCGGTGATGACATCGTGGCCGCTGTTGCCCTTGAGCCACTGGAAGGTGTCGGCCCCCGATCCGCCGGTCAGGGTGTTGTTGCCCATCCCGCCGATCAGCAGGTCGTCACCGCCGCCGCCATTGAGGATGTCGTTGCCCAGGCCACCGGTGATCACGTTGTTATTGTTGTCGCCGGTGAGGGTGTCGTTGAAGTTCGAGCCGACCAGGTTTTCGATGCCGGTCAGGGTGTCGGTCCCGGCACCGACGGTGTTCTGCGCACCGAGCAGGCCCAGGTTGACCGTCACCCCGGCGGTGGCATGGGCGTAGCTGGCCGTGTCGTTGCCGGCGCCGCCGTCGAGCAGGTCGTTGCCCGGGCCGCTGTAGAGCAGGTCATTGCCGGCGCCGCCATGCAGCTCGTTGTTGCCCGAGCCGGCGGTGAGCACGTCGTTGCCATCGCCACCGTTGAGGATGTTGTCGCCATTGCCGGCCACCAACACGTCGTCCCCCGAGGTGCCGGTGAGGGTGTGACCGTCCTGGTAGCTGATGGTCACCGCGGCGGAATCGCTGCCGCCATGGTTGTCGTTGGCGGTGTAGGTGCCATGGTAATCCGGGGTGAGGTCGTGCGCCCCGGCGTAGTTGACCGTCATGGTCAGTTGATAGTTTTCCGCAGCGTTGGGGTTGCTGCCGCTGCTGTTGCTGACGTTGGTCAGGTGAATCTGATACGTGCCATCGGCGCCGGCGGTGATGGTGCCGCCGTCGGCGATGCTGACGAATGCGCCGCCGTTGACCGAGTACTCCATGGTGATGTGCCCGGCCGCCAGGTTGTGATCCAGGTTGAGGGTTTCGCCCTGTTTCAGTTTGACGGTGATCAGGTCTTCATCGTTGGCATTGGCGTTGGTCACCGAACCGAGGTAGCCGCTGATCACCAGGACGGCGGTCATGGCGGCCGCGTTGGCAGCAAACGCACTGCGCACGTCCGGCAGGTTCTGGTTGGCGGCGTTGTTGACGTTGGTGCCGCTGAAGTTGATCGCGCCGGTTCCGGTGAAATCCGCCCCCTTGGCCACCCAGCCGGTATTGAAGGTGGTCGGCGAAGCGTTGAGCGTGTCGCCGTTGGGGTCGCTGTCGTTGGCCAGCAGCAGCTCGCCCGGCACCACGATGTTGCCCGACAGCACGTTGGTGATGACATGGTCGTCGACCGCCACCGGTGGCGCGTTGGGGATCACTTTCACGGTCAGCGTCGAGCTGGCGAGGTCGCCATCGTTATCGCTGACGGTGAAACCGATATTCTCGGTGATCACCACGGCAGTGGTTTTCTGCGAGGTGTAGCTGTAGTCACCGCTGTCGAGATTGATGACCAGGGTGCCGCTGTTGTTGGTGGCGATGCTCAACGTGTTGTTTGCCGTGTTGAACGTACCGTGGTTGGCGCCACCTGTGGCGGTCAGCGAGCCTTGGCCGCTGAGGGCTTTCGGATCGTAGGTGTACGTGGTGCCGTCAATGACGATGGATTTGATGAAGCCGCCATCGGCACCGAACGTGCCGCCCTCGCCCAGCAGCGAACCGGTGACCGGCGCGCCCATCACGGTACCGGACAGTACCGAGTTGAGCTGGTTGAGATCAGTCACCACCACCGCGTTGGTGTTGGTGTGGCTGATGCCGTCATAGGCCAGCGGATCGAGGTTGGCATTGCTCACGCCGCTGCCGAGGCCGATCGCGTAGTTGCGGATGTTGTTGGCATCGAGGAAGCTTTTCAGCGTCGCTTCGTCGGCGGTGCCGATATCACCCTCGTTGGGTTTGCCGTCGGAGAAGAAGTAGCCGACGTTCTGCGCCCCGGTGAGTTTGCCCGCGGTGTTGAACGCGTTGTACATCGTCGCCACAGCGGCGTCGTAGTTGGTGCCGCCACCGGCGCTGAGACCGGCGAGCAGGGTCTTGGCCGTCGCCACGTCGACCCACACCGAGGTGCGGTCGGCAGCGTTGCTGCTGAAGGTGACGAGCTGCACTTTCACATCGCCGAGATCGTCGTACTTGTCGAGCAAGGCGCTGATCGCCTGCTTGGCCAGGTCCAGCCGCGACAGGCCCGGTACGCCGGAGGCGTCGGCCATGCTGCCGGAGATGTCGAGGACGATGAGCACGTTGGAATCGATTTCCACCGCCGCCACCGAGCGATCCGAGGCCACCGCTTTCGGCACGTCGTCGACGATGTTGACCACGAGGGTGCTGGTGGTGCTGTTGCCCAGTGCGTCGGTGGCCTTGTAGGTGAAACTTTCGCTCAGGGTATTGGCGCCGTCGTTGGCGTTCGGCGTGGTTTTCGGCGCCGAGGTCAACGTGTAGGTGTAGGTGCCATCGGCGTTGAGCTGGATCTGCCCGTAGGCGCCGGTGGTGCTGCCGACCAGGCTGTAGGTCAGCGCACCGCTGCCACCGGTGACCGCGCCGACCAGCGTACCGCTGGCCGTTTCGCCGGTGTTGCCAGGGTCGCTGCCGGTGACCGTACCGGCGGCTAGGTCCTGGCCATCCTTGGTCAGATCGAGGGCTTTTTCGTAGACCGTCACGTCCTGGTCGACCGAGGCGACGAGTTTGCTGTCGGCGACGTTGATGGTGATGGTCGTGGTGCTTTCGTCGCCGTCACCGTCGCGAATGGTGTAGGTGAACGTGTCGGTGGCACCCGGTGGGCTCACCGAGTTCGGATTGCTGTGATAGACCGCGTTGCCGGCCGCATCCAGGGTCAGGTAGCCGTAGCTGCCGTTGATGTTGCTGTTGAGCCCGCCAATCGCCGAGGACGAGGTGTCCGCACCGGCACGCACGCCGACCACTGCACCGCCCGCCGCAGCGCCATCGGCGCCGGTGACGTCGTTGCCGAGCACACTGACGTTGACGGTACCGCCCTCCGCCACCGAGCCGGTATCGGCCTTGGCGGTTGGCAGGTCGTCGATGATATTGACGTTGATCTGGCCGCTGGCGCTGCTGCCGTCGGTATCGGTCGCCACCACATTGAGGTTTTCGCTGAGGCTGTTGGCGCCGTTGCCGCTCGGGTGGTTTTCGTTGTCGACCAGGGTGTAGCTGTAGCTGACCACGCCGGTCGCCGGGTTGTAGCCGGTGACGACGAAGGTGCTGCCCAGCGGTGTGGTGATCGACTGCGGGAAACCGGCGGCCACGCCATTGGTGACCACGGCGATGCCGCCGACCGTGAGCGTTTGCAAGCCGTCGAGGGCGGTGACGGTGAAGGTGCCGCTCTGGGTCAGCGCCGGGGTATTGGGGCTGGTGCCGTCGCTGAGATTCTTCTCGTAGACGGTGAGTTCGCCGCCATAGACGTCGAGGCCGTTGAGCAGCACCGGGTCGTCATTGTTGTGCACGTTGAGCACCAGGTTGGCGGTGCTGGTGTCGCCGTCGGCATCGGTCAAGGTGTAGCTGAAGGTTTCGGTGCCGTTACCGCCGCCGTGCAGCGCCTTGAAGTCGGCATCGCTGGTGTTGAGGGTGTAGGTGTACGTGCCGTTGGCGTTGAGCACCAGGGTGCCGTAGGTGCCGACGAACGTGCCGGGGGTGATCGGACCGGCATTCGGCCCGGTCGCCACCACGTCCGCGCCTTGCACGTCATTGCTCAGCACGTTGCCGCTGAGGGTCAACTGGGTTTCCGACGCGGTCACGGCGTTGCTGTCGTTGAGTGCTTTCGGTACGTCGTCGACGATGCTGACATCGATGGTGCTGGTGACGACGTTGCCCAGCGAATCGGTGGCCTGATAGGTGAAGGTCTCGTGCAGGGTGTTGGCGCCGTCGTCGGCAAGCGGCGTGGTGCTGGCCGGTGAGGTCAGGGTGTAGGTGTAGGTGCCGTTGGGGTTGAGGACGATCTGCCCGTAGTTGCCGGTGGCGCTGCCGACCAGTGCATAGGTGATCGCGCCGACCGCGCCGGTGACCGAACCGACGAGGGTGCCGGACGCGGTCTCGCCGGTGCTGCTCGGATCGCTGCCGACCACGGTGCCGGCCGCCAGGTCCTGGCCATCCTTGTTCAGGTCGAGGGCTTTCTCGTAGACGGTGACGTCACTGTCGCTGGTGGCTTTCAGGCAACTGTTGGAGACGTCGATGGTGATGGTCGTGGTGCTTTCATCGCCATCGGAATCACGCACGGTGTAGGTGAACACATCCACCGCGCCGGGGCCGCTGACGGCGTTCGGGTTGCTGTGATAGACCGCGTTGCCGTTGGCGTCCAGGGTCAGGTAGCCGTATGTGCCGTTGATGTTGCTGTTGAGCCCGCCGATGGCCGACGTCGAGGTGTCCGCGCCGGCACGGACACCGACGACTGCGCCGGTGACGGCCGGGCCGTCGGCGCCGCCGATGTCGTTGTCCAGCACGTTGCCGCTGACGGTACCGCCCTCCACCACCGACGCAGCGTCCGGATGGGCACTGGGCAGGTCATCGATGATGTTGACGTTGATCTGGCCGCTGGCGCTGCTGCCGTCGGTATCGGTCGCCACCACGTTGAAGTTCTCGGTGAGGCTGTTGGCACCGTTGCCGGTGGGATGCGCCTCATTGTCGACCAGGGTGTAGCTGTAGCTGACCACGCCGGTCGCCGGGTTATAGCCGGTGATGGTCAGGGTGCTGCCCAGCGGCGTGGTGATCGACTGCGGGAAACCGGCGGCCACGCCATTGGTCACCACAGCGATGCCACCGACCGTGAGGGTTTGCAGACCATCGAGGGCCGTGACGGTGAAGGTGCCGCTCTGGGTCAGCGCCGTGGCGTCGGGGCTGGTGCCGTCGCTGAGATTCTTCTCGTAGACAGTGAGTTCGCCACCGTTGACGTCGAGGCCGTTGAGATAGACCGGGTCGTCGTTGTTATGGATCTGCAGCACCAGATTCGCGGTGCTGGTATCGCCGTCCGAATCGGTAAGGGTGTAGGTGAAAGTTTCGGTGCCGTTACCGCCGCCGTGCAGCGCTTTGAAATCGGCATCGCTGGTGTTGAGGGTGTAGGTGTAGGTGCCGTTGGCGTTGAGGACCAGGGTGCCGTAGGTGCCGACGAAAGTGCCGGCAGTGATCGGCCCGGCGTTTTCGCCGGTCGGCACACGGTCGGCGCCTTGCACGTCATTGGTCAGGACGTTGCCGGTCAGGGTCAGGTTGGTTTCCGCTGCCGTGCCGGTGTTGCTGTCGTCGATGGCTTTGGGCAGATCGTCGACGATGTTCACATCCAGCGAAGCATTGGCGGTGGTGCCGTTGTCGTCAACGACCGTCACGGCAAACTGCTCGCTCAGCGTATTGGCGCCGTTGGCGGTTGGATGCGCTTCGTTGTCGACCAGGGTGTAGCTGTAGCTCACAACTCCGGTCGCGGCGTTGAAACCGGTAATGGTCAGGGTGCTGCCCAGCGGCGTCGTCACCGATTGCGGAAAGCCTGCGGCTACGCCATTGGTCACCACGGCAATACCACCGACGGTCAACGTGGTTACGCCGTCCAGCGCGGTGATCGTGAAGGTGCCGTTTTGCGTCAGCGCGGTGGTGTCCGGAGCGCTGCCGTCACTGAGGTTTTTCTCGTAGACCGTCAACTCACCGCCATTCACATCGAGGCCGTTGATGATCACCGGGTCGTCGTTGTTGTGGATCTGCAACACGAGGTTGGCGGTGCTGGTGTCGCCGTCCGAATCGGTCAGGGTGTAGGTGAAGGTCTCGGTGCCATTGCCGCCGCCGTGCAGCGCTTTGAAATCGGCATCGCTGGTGTTGAGCGTGTAGGTGTACGTGCCGTTGGCGTTGAGCACCAGGGTCCCGTAGGTACCGACGAAGGTGCCGGCAGTGATCGGCCCGGCGTTTTCGCCGGTCGGTACGCGGTCGGCGCCTTGCACGTCATTGGTCAGGACGTTGCCGGTCAGGGTCAGGTTGGTTTCCGCTGCCGTGCCGGTGTTGCTGTCGTCGATGGCCTTGGGCAGATCGTCGACGATGTTCACATCGAGGTTTGCATTCGCGGTGGTGCCGTTGTCGTCAACGACCGTCACGGCGAACTGCTCGCTCAGCGTGTTGGCGCCGTTGGCGGTTGGGTGCGCTTCGTTGTCGACCAGGGTGTAGCTGTAGCTCACGACACCGGTCGCAGCATTGAAACCGCTGATGGTCAGCGTGCTACCCAAAGGCGTCGTCACCGATTGCGGGAAGCCTGCGGCCACGCCGTTGGTCACCACGGCAATACCGCCGACGGTCAGCGTGGTCACGCCGTCCAGCGCGGTAATGGTGAAGGTGCCGTTTTGCGTTAGTGCGGTTGAGTCCGGAGCGCTGCCGTCATTGAGGTTTTTCTCGAAAACCGTCAGCTCGCCACCCGCGACGTTCAGCCCGTTGATGATCACCGGATCGTCGTTATTGTGAATCTGCAGCACGAGGTTGGCGGTGCTGGTGTCGCCGTCCGAATCGGTAAGGGTGTAGGTGAAGGTTTCGGTGCCATTGCCGCCGCCGTGCAGCGCTTTGAAATCGGCATCGCTGGTGTTGAGGGTGTAGGTGTAGGTGCCGTTGGCGTTGAGCACCAGGGTGCCGTAAGTACCGACGAAAGTGCCGGCAGTGATCGGCCCGGCGTTTTCGCCGTTCGGTACGCGGTCGGCGCCTTGCACGTCGTTGGTCAGGACGTTGCCGGTCAGGGTCAGGTTGGTTTCCGCCGCCGTGCCGGTGTTGCTGTCGTCGATGGCTTTGGGCAGATCGTCGACGATGTTGACGTCGAGGTTTGCGTTGGCGGTTGTGCCGTTGTCGTCAACGACCGTCACGGCAAACTGTTCGCTCAGCGTATTGGCGCCGTTGGCGGTTGGGTGTGCTTCGTTGTCGACCAGGGTGTAGCTGTAGCTGACAACTCCGGTCGCAGCATTGAAACCGGTAATGGTCAGCGTGCTACCCAAAGGCGTCGTCACCGATTGCGGGAAGCCTGCGGCCACGCCGTTGGTCACCACGGCAATACCGCCGACGGTCAGCGTGGTCACGCCGTCCAGCGCAGTGATGGTGAAGGTGCCGTTTTGCGTCAGCGCGGTTGAGTCCGGAGCGCTGCCATCGCTGAGGTTTTTCTCGAAAACCGTCAGCTCGCCACCCGCGACGTTCAGCCCGTTGATGATCACCGGATCGTCGTTGTTGTGGATCTGCAAAACCAGATTCGCGGTGCTGGTATCGCCGTCCGAATCGGTAAGGGTATAGGTGAAGGTTTCGGTGCCATTGCCGCCGCCGTGCAGCGCTTTGAAATCGGCGTCGCTGGTGTTGAGCGTGTAGGTGTAGGTGCCGTTGGCGTTGAGCACCAGGGTACCGTAGGTACCGACGAAAGTGCCGGCAGTGATCGGCCCGGCGTTTTCGCCGGTCGGTACGCGGTCGGCGCCTTGCACGTCGTTGGTCAGGACGTTGCCGGTCAGGGTCAGGTTGGTTTCCGCTGCCGTGCCGGTGTTGCTGTCGTCGATGGCTTTGGGCAGATCGTCGACGATATTTACATCCAGCGAAGCGTTGGCGGTGGTGCCGTTGTCATCGACCACGGTCACGGCGAACTGTTCGCTCAGCGTGTTGGCGCCGTTGGCGGTTGGGTGCGCTTCGTTGTCGACCAGGGTGTAGCTGTAGCTGACAACTCCGGTGGCGGCGTTGAAGCCGGTGATGGTCAGGGTGCTGCCCAGCGGCGTTGTCACCGATTGCGGGAAACCGGCGGCCACACCATTGGTCACCACGGCAATGCCGCCGACGGTCAGCGTGGTCACGCCGTCCAGCGCGGTAATGGTGAAGGTGCCGTTTTGCGTCAGCGCGGTGGTGTCCGGAGCGCTGCCGTCGCTGAGGTTTTTTTCGTAGACGGTGAGTTCGCCGCCATTCACATCGAGGCCGTTGATGATCACCGGGTCGTCGTTGTTGTGAATCTGCAGCACGAGGTTGGCGGTGCTGGTGTCGCCGTCCGAATCGGTAAGGGTGTAGGTGAAGGTTTCGGTGCCATTGCCGCCGCCGTGCAAGGCCTTGAAGTCGGCATCGCTGGTGTTGAGGGTGTAGGTGTAAGTGCCGTTGGCGTTGAGCACCAGGGTGCCGTAGGTACCGACGAAGGTGCCGGCAATCACCGGGCCGCTGTTGGGGCCAACGGGAATGCGGTCGGCACCCTGGATGTCGTTGGGCAACACATTGCCAGTGAGGGTCAGCAGGGTTTCCGAAGCGCTGTCGGGATTGCTGTCGTCGATGGCTTTTGGCACATCGTCGGTGATGTTGACGTCGAGCGTACCGGTGGCGCTGTCGCCATTGCTGTCGCCGGCAATCACGGTGAATTGTTCGCTGAGGCTGTTGGCGCCGTCACCCGCCGCGTGGGTTTCGTTGCCATTGAGGGTGTAGCTGTAGCTGACCGTGCCGGTGGCCGGGTTGTAGCCGTTGATGGTCAGGGTATTGCCCAGTTGTGTGGTGAGCGACTGCGGGAAGCTGATCGGCACGCCGCCGACGATGACATTGATGCCGCCGATGCTCAGGCTGGTCAGGCCGTCGGGGGCCGTGACGGTGAAACTGCCGCTCTGGGTCAGCGCACCGCTGTTGCTGGCCGAGCCGTCCGGCAGATTGGCCTCGTTGACGCTGAGTTCGCCGCCCGCCACAGCCAGGCCCGTAAGCGTCACAGGGTTGTTGACCGGCGGCACCACAGGGGCCGGCGTGTCATCGCCATTATCGATCACGGCGTTGTGCCGTTCTTCGGGGAATTCGGGAATGCCGTTGAACCCGGCGGTGGGGAAACCGATCACCGGATCGACCCGCCCGCCCACTTCGGTGAGCAACACGAAGGTGTGGCCACCGCCCTTGCCACCGTTGGGATCGGACGGCGCGTCCGGCCCGGCGGCCGTGGCTTCGGCAGATTTGCTCGGGTCATCACCCGCGGCAATCGCTTTCTGGATCTGCTCGACGTCGCTCAGTTGCGCATCGGTCGGGGTCAACGCTTCCGGGGCATCCACATGGGGCGCGTGATTGGCCAGCAACTGGCCGGTCATGGTCAGGCTGCTGTCACGGCCCAGGGTCAGTTCCTGGCCATTTTGCAGATGAACGGCGACGGCGCCTTCCGCGCCGGTGATCAATTGATCGCCAGCAAACAGCCGATCGCCCTCGACCAGCGCGCGACGATGACCATCGCTGCCTTGCGCGAAAACCTGACCAATGACTTTAGTGACGATCCCGATGAGCGTTGCCATGTGCATTTCCTCCGCTGCCGACCACCGTCGGCACTGGTTCGCGAAGCAGCCCATGGCTCAAGCGGGTTGCCGGGGCGACGCTCGCGCCGCGGCAGTTCGTTTCGCAGGTTGCGCACATCCAGGAATCCCAGTGCTATCAAGCACTTCGGACCCCTGATCGATGCCACATGCCCACTAGCGCTACGTAACGGTGGTGAATCACCCGAGTGACAAAAATCTGTCGCCCATCAACCGCTACGCGTCCCTCCCCTTTAGCAGTACTTCGCCGTATGTCGCAAAGTGAGTGGAACTTTCCTCAAGCCTTTCTGTGCTCCCTAAAGCGCATAAAACAAAGGCTTTCGAGACGAACAATGTGCTGCTTTTGGCCAGGCGCATAAGTTTTTTTTGGCATAACCCATATGAAAAATTTTTCTTAGCTACGCTTCAGGATGTTCTTAGCTCTGTTGTTACAGGCATGAAACGCTTTTGACTAAAAATATCGTCAATAAATTGGCGACAGCGATACACCATCAGGACTCAGGGAGATGCACCCATGCGCGTTCTAACCCCCCTCTGCAGCGCGGTTTTGCTGGCCATGGCTTGCACTTCCCAAGCGCAGGCCATGAACCTTACCGAAGCCATTCAAAGCACCATCGCCAGCCACCCCGACCTGGCTTCGCGCGTGGATGCCAAGCTGTCGGCCGATGAACAGGTGAAAGTCGCCAAGGGCGGCTTCTATCCGTCCGTCGACTTGAATGCCGCTTACGGCCGTGGCTACAGCGACAACACCAACACCCGGGCCCTGGGCAATCACCACACGGCAATCCTCAATTACACCCAGTCCGAGCTGCGGTTGCGGCAGATGCTGTTCGACGGGTTCAACACCGCCAATGAGGTCGAGCGCACCAAGGGCGTTTCCAATTCGCGCGCGTACTACGCGCAAGGCACCGCACAGGACCTGGCCCTGCGCACCATCGAGGTCTACCTCGAAGTGCTCAAGCGCCGCGAACTGGTGACCCTGGCCAAGAACAACCTGCAGGCGCACCTGCGGGTCAACGACCAGATCGGCCTGCGCACCGAGCGCGGCGTCGGCAGCACCGCCGACTCCGACCAGTCGGTAGCGCGCAAGGCGCTGGCGCAGAACAACCTCGACACGGCCGAAGTCGACCTGGCCGACGCCGAGGCCAACTTCTACAGTGTGGTCGGGCGCATGCCTGATGAGCTGGAAGCCCCGGCCTCGACCCGCGGCGAAGTCCCCGCCGACCTGCGCGAAGCCCAGCAGAGCATGGTCGACAACAATCCGTATCTGAAATCCGC
The DNA here is from genome assembly GCF_030209175.1 of Pseudomonas sp. efr-133-TYG-5. Taxonomy (GTDB): domain Bacteria; phylum Pseudomonadota; class Gammaproteobacteria; order Pseudomonadales; family Pseudomonadaceae; genus Aquipseudomonas. The sequence continues at coordinate 1,810,191 of NZ_JARVSM010000001.1, forward strand.
CCAGGCCGACGTGCAATCGGCCGAGAGCCAGTACGAAGTCGCCAAGTCGCCGTTCTATCCACGCTTCGACGCGGAAGCGGCGGTGGGCGCCAACAACAACGTGCAGGGCGACGAAGGCCACGACAACGAATGGCGCGTCGGCGTGATCATGAACTACAACCTGTTCCGTGGCGGCAGCGACAAGGCGCGCCTGGCGTCCGATGCGCACCAGATCAATCAGGCCATGGACATCCGCAACAACGCCCTGCGCCAGCTCAACGAAAACATTCGCCTGGCGTGGAACGCCATGGAAAACGCCAAGAAGCAGACCCCGACCGCCCGCGAATACGCCGAGACCACCAAACGCGTGCGCGCCGCCTATCAGGATCAGTTCGGCCTCGGCCAGCGCACCTTGCTCGACCTGCTCGACAGCGAGAACGAGTTGTACAACGCCAACCGCCGCTACACCGAAATCCGCTACACCGAGGAATATTCGATGTACCGCGTACTGGCCAACATGGGGCAATTGCTGAGCAAGCAACGGGTGGTGCTGCCGGCCGATGCGATCGCCGCCTCCGAAGTGAAAAGCGAGGCACGCCTGCCCGAGCTGAAGTAGTCCCGATGATCTGATCGTTGTCACGCTCCGCGTGGGAATGCCTCTGGGGACGCTCCGCGTCCAGTGACGCGCAGCGTCATGGGCTGCATTCCGACGCAGAGCGTGGCAACGATCAACGCGGAGCGTGAGAACGATCAATAGCCGAGTCAGTTCAACGGGAGCGCTCAATATGACCAGCATGGCCGAAGGCGGTAACGCCGGGATCGATCCGCGGCTGAGCTTCGATGATCCGTTACTCGACGGTCTGTTGATTCTCTGCAAGCTGCACGGCGCAATCGTCAGTCGCGCCAGCCTGAGCGCCGGCCTGCCCCTCAATAAACAACGCCTGAGCCTCGACCTGCTGCCGCGCGCGGCGGCCCGTGCCGGGTTGCAGGCGCGGTTGTTGCGCCGTGAACTGAAAGACATCTCGCCGCTCAACCTGCCGATCCTGCTGCTGCTCAACGACGGCCGCACGGCGGTGCTGCGACGCTTGAGCGATGACGGCAAGGCGCTGATCCTGCCCAGCGAAGCCGATGGCGGCGAACAATGGCTCAGCCGCGAAGAACTCGCCGAACATTACAGCGGCCAGGCCCTGTTCGCCCGTCCGCGGCACGAACTGGAAGACCTGCGTTCACCGCTGGTGCCCAGGGTGCATGCGTGGTTTCGCGACACCCTGAAGCTGTCGAAATGGCTGTACAGCGACGCGATCCTCGCCAGTTTCCTGATCAACCTTTTAGGCCTGATGGTGCCGCTGTTCGTCATGCAGACCTACGACCGCGTGGTGCCGAACCAGGCCACGTCGACCCTGTGGGTGCTGGCCATCGGCCTGCTGATCGGCACCGGTTTCGAACTGGTGCTGCGGGTGGTGCGTGCGCACCTGCTGGACACCGCCGGGAAGAAAACCGATGTGATCCTTTCCGCGACATTGTTCGAACGCATCACCGGCATGGCAATGAAGGCACGCCCGGCAACCATCGGCGGTTTCGCGCAGAGCATTCATGACTTCCAGGGCCTGCGCGAATTCCTCACCGCCGTGACCCTGACCAGCCTGATCGACCTGCCGTTCGTGGTGTTGATGCTGGTGGTGATCGGCCTGCTCGGTGGCTGGCTGGTGGCGATTCCGCTGCTGGCGTTTCCGCTGACGATTATCTTCGCGCTGATTATCCAGGTTCGCCTGCGCGACACCGTGCAGAAAAGCCTGAGCCTCGGCGCCGAGCGCCAGGCGCTGCTGATCGAAACCCTCGGCGGCCTGGAAACCCTCAAGGCCTGCAGCGCCGAAAGCGAGCGCCAGCACAAATGGGAAAGCACCCACGGCGCCCTCACCCGCCTCGACAGCCATGCGCGCAATCTGTCGGCGCTGGCCACCAACGGCACGCTGTTCATCCAGCAGTTTTCCGGGATGGCGACGATTGTGGCCGGGGTCTACAGCATCATCGCCGGCAACCTGAGTGTCGGCGCGCTGGTGGCGACCTATATGCTCGGCAGCCGCGTGCTCGCACCGCTCGGGCAGATTGCCGGGTTGATTACCCGCTACCAGCAAGCGCAGTTGACCATGAAAAGCACCGACGCGCTGATGGCCCTGCCGCAGGAGCGCGACGGCAAGCAACGGCCGCTGGAGCGCACGCAATTGCAGGGCGCCATCGACGCCAATGCCGTGACGTTCCACTACAACGGGCAAAACGCTCCGGCCCTGAGCAACGTCAGTTTCAGCGTCAGGCCCGGCGAACGGATCGGCATCATCGGCCGCAGCGGCTCGGGCAAGAGCACCCTGGCGCGGCTGCTGATGGGGTTCTACGAACCGGAAGAAGGCCAGTTGCTGCTCGACGGCCTCGATCTGCGACAACTGGATGTCGCCGACCTGCGCCAGCAGATCGGCTATGTCGCTCACGACCTGCCGCTGCTGGCCGGCAGCCTGCGCGACAACCTGACCCTCGGCGCACGCTACATCAGCGACTCGCGCATGCTCGAAGTGGCTGAACTGACCGGCGTCACCGAACTCGCGCGCCAGCATCCGCAGGGCTTCGACCGACCGGTCGGCGAACGCGGCCAACTGCTTTCCGGCGGCCAGCGCCAGGCGGTACTGCTGGCACGGGCGTTGTTGCTCGACCCGCCGATCATGCTGCTCGACGAACCCACCAGCGCCATGGACAACAGCAGCGAAGATCAGCTGCGGCAGAAACTGCACGGCTGGGTGCAGGGCAAGACGCTTTTACTGGTCACCCACCGCACCTCGATGCTGAGCCTGGTGGACCGGTTGCTGGTGCTGGACAACGGCCGGGTCGTCGCCGACGGTCCGAAAGAAGCGGTCATCGACGCGCTGCGCAAGGGCCGGGTCGGCTCGGCGGCGGTCTAGGAGTTAGCCATGTCTGCTGCATCCGATGGCAAGTCGCGCGGCTACTTCGAGAGCTTCGGCAAAAGCGCCGAGGCCGAGTACATGCCGGAAACCGCTGGCGCGTCCCTGCAGGACTCGCCACGCTGGTCGCGGATCACCGTGTGGCTGGCGGCGGCGCTGCTGATCAGTGCGCTGGTATGGGCCAAGTTCGCCGTGCTCCAGGAGGTGACCATGGGCGAAGGCAAGGCGATTCCGTCGAGCAAGGTCCAGGTGATCCAGAACCTCGAGGGCGGGATCGTCACCGAGATCTTCGTCCGTGAAGGGCAAATGGTGAACAAGGGCGATACCCTGCTGCGCCTGGATGACACGCGATTCCTGTCGAACAAGGGCGAGAGCGAGGCCGATCGCTACGCCTTGACCGCGCAGGTCGAACGCCTGTCCGCCGAAGCCGAGGGACGGCCGTTCAAGCTCTCCGAAGAAGTCATCAGCAAGGCGCCGCAAGTGGCCGAGGATGAACGCGCGCTGTACGAACAACGCCAGCGTCGTCTGGCCAGCGAGCAGCGCACCCTCAGCGAACAACTGCGGCAGAAGACCCAGGAGCTGGCGGAGTTCCGCTCCAAGCAAGGCCAGTTCAGTTCCAGCCTGGCGCTGCTGCAGCAAGAGATGAACATGTCCGAACCGTTGATCAAGACCGGCGCGGTATCGCCGGTGGAGATCCTGCGGCTCAAGCGCAGTGCGGTGGAAATTCGTGGCTCGCTGAATGCCACCACCCTGGCGATTCCTCGCGCCGAATCGGCGATCAACGAGATCAAGAGCAAGATCGACGAATCGGAGCAGACCTTCCGCTCCGAAGCCGCCAAGGAATTGAATGAGAAACGCACCGACCTGTCGAAAATCACCGCCTCGAGCATCGCCATCGACGACCGCGTCAGCCGCACCACGGTGACGTCGCCGGTGCACGGGGTGATCAAGCAATTGAAGGTCAACACCATCGGCGGCGTGGTGCAGCCCGGCAGCGACATGGTCGAAATCGTGCCGCTGGAAGACAACCTGTTGATCGAAGCCAAAGTGCGCCCGCAGGACGTGGCGTTCCTGCATCCGGGGCAGAAGGCGATGGTCAAGTTCAGTGCTTACGACTACACGATCTACGGCGGGCTGAGTGCCAAGCTTGAGTTGATCGGCGCGGACACGATTACCGATGACAAGGGCAACAGCTTCTACCTGATTCAGGTGCGCACCGACAAAAACCACCTCGGTGGGGACGTGAAGCCGCTGCTGATCATTCCCGGGATGGTCGCTACGGTGGACATCATCACCGGCGAGAAAAGCGTGCTGGATTACCTGCTCAAACCGGTGCTCAAGGCCCGGACCGAGGCGATGCGCGAGCGGTAGTGATGATCCGGACTTTGCGGTGAATGATCTGGCCCCTTCGCGGGCAAGCCCGCTCCCACAATGTACCTGTCGAACACAAAACCTGAGTACGACGCCATACCTGTGGGAGCGGGCTTGCCCGCGATGGAGGCCAGTGACAACACCGCTTACTTTCCAGAATGATTGCGCTGGTAGACCTCCGCCCCCATCGCCGCAATCTGCCCTTCGATCAGCGCCTCGAACGGCGTGAGCAACGGCTCAAACGTCGTCGGCGCTTCGAGAGTTTCCAGCGCCTGCACAATCGCCTCGATGGTCGACAACGCCCCCGGCCCCGGTGCCTTGCGCAGCCGATAGCGGGAAACCCCGCCCTGCGCCAGCGTCACCCGGGGCAACGCCGCCAGCAGCGGATTGAGGTGCAGCATCTTGCGCGCCTTGCGCCACGTGCCGTCCGGCACCACCAGCAACAACGGTTCATCGGATTCGCGGTAAGCCTGCATCGGCTGCGCATCGTCCGCCGGAAACAACAACCGCGCGCGATACCCCGGCCGGTTCAACAGCGCAGGCAGATTCTCGAACACTTCGCCGACGATCAGTTCGGCATTGTTCAAACCGAGCGCTGCCAGCCGTGCGGTGTTGAGCGCGTGATTGACCTCGCTCGAGTGCTGCAACAGCAGCACTCGGGTGCGGCTGTCGAGACTCGGGATCAGCGCGCACAGGCAGTGGGTGTGGGGGCGCAGGCAGCGCGGGCATTGGGGTCTGGACATTTTCTTATGCCTGATTGAGCTGGGCCTTGAGCAGGTCTCGGAAAGTCTGGATCAACGGTTCGCGGCTGCGGCCACGGCGCATGATCATCGAAAACGGCGCCTGGTAACCGAAGGTCGCCGGCAGCAGCACGCGCAAATCGCCCTTGTCGGCCCAGGCCTGGGCATAGTGCTCGGGCAGGTAACCGATGTAGGCGCCGGACAGCACCAGAATCAGCTGCGCCTCCATGCTTTCCACGGTCGCCGCGCTGTGCTTGAAACCGTGGCGGGCGAGTTCCGCCTGGCTCCAGTAGCCGCGGCCGACCATGCGCTGCTGGGTGATGACCTGCTCGGGAATCCGCCGTTCGTTGAACAACGGGTGGCGGCTGCTGCAATACAACCAGTGCTGCTCGCGGTACAGCGGCATGTACACCAGCCCGCTCATGCGCGTGGAAAACGCGCCGATGGCGAGGTCGAGGCGATTGTCCTGCACGCCGAGCTGCAACTCGTACGGGCTCATCACCGACAGGTGCAGATGCACCGCCGGGTGTTCCTGGCTGTAGGCGCCGATGGCCTCGGCGAACGGCAGGGCCTTGTCGCTGACCGTCGAATCGATCACCCCGAGGTTGAGCGTGCCACGCAGTTCGCCCTTGAGCGCGGCGGCGTATTGCTCGAAGCCTTCGAGTTCGGCGAGCAGGCGCAGGGTTTCCTGGTGGAACAGCTCGCCCTTGCTGGTCAGGCTGAACCCGCCCCGGCCGCGATGGCACAGCACCAGGCCGAGCGCAGCCTCGAGCTGGCTCATGTAGGTGCTGATCGCCGAGGTCGACAGGTTGAGTTCCTGCTGCGCATTGGCAAAACCCTGATGACGCACCACGCTGACGAAGATGCGCAACAGTTTCAGGTCGGGTAAAGCGTTGGCCATGTCCACTCCATCACAAGAACACTCGGTGCGTCTGAGACATACGCCTCCGTGTGGGAGCGGGTTTGCTCGCGAAGACGTCGTATCAGTTGCTTTCCAAGTTGCTGACGCAGCGCGTTCGCGGGCAAGCCCGCTCTCACAGAGGCGTCATGTTCACCCCGGTGCACAGTGCGGAGTCTATCTCCAGCGCCTGCATTAGTTTAGAAAATTCTGAACTAAGTTTTTGTCCGTAGCGATTCTTCCGCTGCACTACATTTCGCAGAATCGGCCCACAGCGGTGCCCGTGACCTTGCGAATGCGGCGCGCCGACATAAATAAAACAAAGACGATGAGGCCCTACCCGTGGACAAGATTCTTCACCAACCACTGGGCGGCAACGAAATGCCGCGCTTCGGCGGCATCGCCACCATGCTCCGACTCCCCCATGTACCGACGGCTGCCGGTCTGGACGCTGCCTTCGTCGGCGTGCCACTGGACATCGGCACCTCGCTGCGCCCCGGCACCCGCTTCGGGCCACGCGACATCCGCACAGAATCGGTGATGATCCGCCCCTACAACATGGCGACCGGCGCTGCGCCGTTCGACTCGCTGTCGGTCGCCGACATCGGTGATGTGGCGATCAACACCTTCAACCTGCTCGACGCCGTGCGCATCATCGAAGAAGCCTACGACAACATCCTCGAGCACAACGTGATCCCGATGACCCTGGGTGGCGACCACACAATCACCCTGCCCATCCTGCGTGCCATCCATAAAAAGCACGGCAAGGTCGGTCTGGTGCACATCGACGCTCACGCTGACGTCAACGATCACATGTTCGGCGAGAAGATCGCCCACGGTACGACCTTCCGTCGCGCCGTCGAAGAAGGCCTGCTGGACTGCGACCGCGTGGTGCAGATCGGTCTGCGTGCGCAGGGCTACACCGCTGACGACTTCAACTGGAGCCGCGATCAGGGCTTCCGCGTGGTGCAGGCCGAAGAGTGCTGGCACAAGTCGCTGGCGCCGCTGATGGCCGAAGTGCGCGAGAAAGTCGGCGGCGGCCCGGTGTACCTGAGCTTCGACATCGACGGTATCGACCCGGCCTGGGCGCCAGGCACCGGCACCCCGGAAATCGGTGGTCTGACGACCATTCAGGCGATTGAAATCGTTCGCGGCTGCCAGGGCCTCGACCTGATCGGCTGCGATCTGGTAGAAGTCTCGCCGGCTTATGACACCACCGGCAACACCTCGCTGCTGGCCGCCAACCTGCTGTACGAAATGCTCTGCGTACTGCCTGGCGTGGTCCACCGCTGAGGGTTCGGCCATGAACGAACGTGATCAGGTCTTGCAAGCGGCTGCCGCGCTGGTGGCCGCCTTCGCCCGTAATGATCGCGAGGCTTACTTCGGCGCGTTCAGCGCCGATGCCAGCTTCGTGTTCTACACCCTCGAACAGCCGCTGCTGTCGCGCGATGCCTATCAGGCGTTGTGGGACAGATGGCGCGCCGAGGATGGCTTCGAAGTGCTGTCGTGCACTTCGAGCAACGCCTTCGTCAGCCTGCAGGGTGACGTGGCGATTTTCATCCATGACGTGGCCACCGAGCTGCGCATGCAAGGGGAGCAACACTTCAGCCAGGAGCGCGAGACGATTGTTTTCCGAAAACAAGCGTCGAGCCTAGCACAACAAGGCCATTGGCTGGCCTGCCACGAACATTTGTCCGCAATGCCGGAAGGGCTGCCACCCCCTTAGCCAAAACAGGTGACGCTCACGCACGATGAGCGCGCCTTTATGATCGGAGCAGATCATGAATAACAACAACAACGACCAAAGCCTTACGCAGATTGAAACCCACGGGGTCGAACAGATCCCGGACCACGAACGCACCGCAGGCCCGACGGACTTGTTCCGGATGATCTTCGGCGGTTCGAATACCTTTGCCACCGCCGTGCTCGGCAGTTTCCCGGTGCTGTTCGGCCTGTCCTTCCAGGCCGGCGTCTGGGCGATTGTGCTGGGCGTGCTGCTCGGCTCGCTGATCCTCGCACCGATGGGCCTGTTCGGCCCGCTCAACGGCACCAATAATGCCGTGTCGTCCGGTGCGCACTTCGGCGTGCACGGGCGAATCGTCGGTTCGTTCCTGTCGCTGTTGACCGCCATTGCCTTCTTCTCGCTCTCGGTGTGGAGTTCGGGGGATGCGCTGATCGGCGGGGCCAAGCGCCTGGTCGGTCTGCCGGAAACCGATCTGACCCTGGGCCTGGCCTACGGTCTGTTTGCGATCCTGGTGCTGACCGTGTGCATCTACGGCTTCCGCTTCCTGCTGTGGGTCAACAAGATCGCCGTATGGAGCGCCAGCCTGTTGTTCCTGCTGGGCATCTTCGCCTTCGCCGGTCCGTTCGACGTCAACTACGCGGGCACGGTGAACTTCGGTCAACCGGGCTTCTGGGCGGCGTTCATCGGCGCGGCGCTGGTATCGATGAGCAACCCGATTTCCTTCGGCGCGTTCCTCGGCGACTGGTCTCGCTACATCCCGCGTAACACTTCCAAACAGCGAATCATGGCCGCCGTGGTGCTGTCGCAGATCGCCACGTTCATCCCGTTCCTGTTCGGCCTGAGCACCGCGACCATCGTGGCGATCAAGGCACCGGACTACATCGCGGCGAACAACTATGTGGGCGGCCTGCTGGCGGTATCGCCGAGCTGGTTCTTCCTGCCGGTGTGCCTGATTGCGGTGATCGGCGGTATGTCCACCGGCACCACCTCGCTGTATGGCACCGGGCTGGACATGTCCAGCGTGTTCCCCCGGGTGCTGTCGCGGGTCAAGGCGACCTTGCTGATCGGCGTACTGTCGATTGCCTTCATCTTCATCGGACGCTTCGCGGCGAACCTGGTGCAGAGCGTGTCGACCTTCGCCGTGCTGATCATCACCTGCACCACCCCGTGGATGGTCATCATGATCATCGGCCTGCTGGTGCGTCGCGGCTTCTATTGCCCGGACGACCTGCAAGTGTTCACCCGTGGCGAACAGGGCGGGCGCTACTGGTTCAACCACGGCTGGAACTGGCGTGGCCTGGGCGCGTGGATTCCGAGCGCGGCGGTCGGCCTGTGCTTCGTCAACCTGCCGGGGCAGTTTGTCGGGCCGCTGGGTGAGCTGGCCGGCGGTATCGACATCAGCCTGCTGGTGACCCTCGGCCTGGCGTCGCTGGTGTACCTGATGCTGCTCAGCCTGTTCCCGGAACCGCGCGAAGTGTTCGGGCCCACGGATGTTCGTAGCCAAGCCGTGGAAAAACCTCAACTGCGCCAAGCCGCCTGATTAAACACAAAACCCTGTGGGAGCGAGCTTGCTCGCGAAGACTTCAGCACATTCAACATTGAAGTGACTGACAGACCGCCTTCGCGAGCAAGCTCGCTCCCACAGGGAACAGAATTCCGCCTCACATAAAAAAGACAATCGGAGACACGCCATCATGGCTTTGGATTTATTCGTCGTCCTCATCTACGCGGCCGGCATGCTCTTGCTCGGCTATTTCGGCATGCGCAAGGCCAAGACCAACGAAGATTTTCTGGTGGCCGGGCGTAACCTCGGTCCAAGCCTGTACATGGGCACCATGGCCGCGACCGTACTCGGTGGCGCGTCCACCGTCGGCACCGTGCGCCTGGGTTACGTGCATGGCATCTCGGGTTTCTGGCTGTGTGCGGCCCTGGGCTGCGGCATCGTCGCGCTGAACCTGTTCCTCGCCAAACCGCTGCTGAAGCTGAAGATCTACACCGTTACCCAGGTCCTGGAAAAACGCTACAACCCGATGGCCCGCTCGGCGAGCGCGGCGATCATGCTGGCCTACGCGCTGATGATCGGCGTGACCTCGATCCTCGCCATCGGCACCGTGCTGCAAGTGCTGTTCGGCCTGCCGTTCTGGATCTCGGTGCTGCTGGGTGGCGGCGTGGTGGTGGTCTACTCGGCCATCGGCGGCATGTGGTCGCTGACCCTGACCGACATCGTCCAGTTCATCATCAAGACCGTCGGCCTGATGTTCATCCTGCTGCCGATCTGTCTGTACCGCGTCGGCGGCTGGGACGAACTGGTGCTGAAACTGCCTGCTACTGCATTCAATTTCACCACCATCGGCTGGGACACGATCATCACCTACTTCATGATCTACTTCTTCGGCATCCTGATCGGTCAGGACATCTGGCAACGGGTGTTCACCGTCAAGAATGAAAAAGTCGCTCAATATGCGGGCAGCTTCGCCGGGATCTACTGCATTCTCTACGGTCTGGCCTGTGCGCTGATCGGCATGGCCGCACACGTGCTGATTCCGGACCTGGACAACGTCAACAACGCCTTCGCCGCTATCGTCAAACTGTCGCTGCCCGATGGTATCCGTGGCCTGGTGATCGCTGCCGCGCTGGCCGCGATGATGTCCACCGCCAGTGCCGGCCTGCTCGCCGCGGCCACCACCCTGACCGAAGACCTGCTGCCGAAGCTGCGCGGCGGCAAACAGTCGAGCCTGGGCATCAACCGTCTGTTCACCCTGCTGACCGGCGTCGTGGTGCTGGGCATCGCGCTGGTGGTCAACGACGTGATCAGCGCCCTGACGCTGGCCTACAACCTGCTGGTGGGCGGCATGCTGATCCCGCTGATCGGGGCGATCTTCTGGAAACGCGCCACCACCGCCGGCGCCATCGCCAGCATGGGCCTGGGCTTCGCCACGGCGCTGCTGTTCATGGTCAAGGACGGTCTGGACGCCAACACGCCGATCTACTACAGCCTGGCCGTGGGCCTGGTGAGCTTCGTGGTGGTCAGCCTGCTGTCCCGCCGTCCTGCCCCGGTGACCAGCGCGATCTAAGCTCTGCATAACGACTTGCTGCTTTCTTCGACGGGTGTGGCGTCGGTTGCCACACCCGTTTTTTTCGTCTGGAGAAAAGTGCCGATGAAGATTGTTTCCCGCGATCAATGGTTCGACGTGCAAACCCTGAGTGACGGCATCCGCCTGATCCACGAGCCCTACATCCGCCCGTTCTATCGCTGCAACCTGTGGCACGTGCAGGGCCGCGACAAGGATCTGCTGCTCGACAGCGGTTCCGGCCTGGTCAGCCTGCGCGAGCAGTTGCCGTGGCTGACGGAAAAACCGCTGGTGGCGGTGGCCAGTCATTGCCACTTCGACCATATCGCCGGCCACCATGAGTTTGCCGAACGCCTGGTCCACCGGGCCGAAGCGGACATTCTCGCGGCGCCGGACGGCGAGAATGACTTGAGTCGCGCGTTCGTCGGCGATGACATGTTCGAAGCGCACCCGGACTGCCCGCTGTGCTATGCCGAATATCGGGTCAAGGCGGCGCCAGCCACCGGGTTTGTCGAGGACGGCGATGTGCTGGATCTGGGCAATCGCACCCTGCAGGTGCTGCACACACCGGGGCACTCGCCGGGCGGGATCAGCCTGTACGAGGCCGCCAGCCAGACCCTGTTCAGCGGCGACATCATCTATGACGGGCCGCTGATCGAAGACGCCTACCATTCCAACCTGGACGATTACGCCGCCAGTCTGCGGCGCCTGCAGGCGTTGCCGGTACGCACGGTGCATGGCGGGCACTTCGGCAGTTTTTCCGGCGGGCAGCTGCGTTCGATGATTGACGAATGGCTGCGCCGACACGCTTGAGGCCTGCTGTAATCAGTCAACACCACAATGAAATATCTGCCATGAGAAGAGCTGCCGTGCGGGCCGCCGTGCACCGGTTCATCAAGCGCCTGCTGGAAAACCGCGAATTCGATGACCGCACCAGCCTGGCGCAGTTGGGGCTGGAGAAAGCCGATATCGAGGATCTGATCTTCCACCTGGAAGATGAATTCGGCCTGACGGCGTTCACTGCCGAAGAGGATCACATGCTCAAGACCGCCAGGACGGCGAATGATTTGAGCCGGTTTCTGCTGGAGATCGGGCGGCATTGAGGGCGGTGCGATTCGCCGCGATCGCCTCGGCTCAAAAGCAAAAAATCGCAGCCTCCGGCAGCACCTGCATGTTCTTTGCAGGCGCTGCCGGAGGCTGCGATCTGTTGATCTTTATTTGAGCACTACCGCCGGCGAGGCTGACGTCGACGCTGTTCGTCGTCCGTGCGAATCGGTACCGGTTGCAGAGGCGGCTCGATCAAGCCGAGGGCAACACCCAAATCGTGCAGCCAGTTTTGAATTTTCTCTTTCATCGTCATGCCCCCTTCAGGGTAGTGCTGAGCGGCCGGAATTCTGAGGTCGCTTCGCACTGATAATAGTCCGAAGTCCTACGCAATGCTCGGCGAAATCCGCAATGATCTGTTACTGAATTGATCCAAATCCCTGACCGTTCGTTCAAGCTGTTTCCCGGCTTTCGTTCGGGGCCACGGGATAGAGCGCTTGCTGCTGTTCGATCCAGGCGTTGAGGTTGGCGCCGACCATGCCCCGTCGCCACATCAGCCAGGTGGTGGCACTGGCAAAAGGCTCGGCCAACGGGTGCACCGCCACGCTTTCGCGCCCCGGCAGGCTGGCCAGCATCGACGCCGACATCAGCGCCACCCCGCTGCCGGCGATCACGCAGGCGAGCATGCCCTGGTAGGACTCGATCTCCATCGCCCGTCCCATGGCCGCCTGATAGTGGGCGAACCACGCCTCGAGCCGCGCCCGATACGCGCAGCCATGGCGAAAGGTGAACACCGCACGGCCCTCGACGTCCCTGGCACTGCGCACCGGCGGATGATCCGGCTCGGTGATCAGCACCAGGCGCTCGTCGCACAGCGGCACGCCGTCGATGCCGGCCAACTGCGGCGGACCGTCGACCAGCGCGGCGTCCAGGCGGCCGGTGAGCAGGCCTTCGAGCAGTTCGCCACTGGGCCCCGCCTGCACCTGCAGGTTCACCGCCGGATAACGCTTGTGATAGCGCGCCAGCAACGCCGGCAAATGGATTGCCGCCGTGCTGTACAGCGTGCCCAGGACAAAATCCCCCGCCGGTTGCCCGCCCATCACGGCCGCACTGGCCTGATCGCGCAGGGCGAACAGCTTGCCGGTGTAATCCAGCAGGACTTTTCCCGCAGGCGACAATTGCAAACGCTGACGCTCACGGACGAACAATTCGACACCGAGTTGCTCTTCCAGCTGTTTGAGCCGGGTCGACAGGTTCGATGGCACGCGGTGCAGGCGTTCGGCGGCGCGGGTGATCGAGCCCTCCTGCGCCACGGCCTGGAAAATCCGCAGTTGGCTGAACTCCACAACCTTTCTCCCGAACAGAACAAGTTACTCACTATTATTCAATTTTAAAGAAAGTCAATCAGTCCTAGCCTGACGGTCATCGAACCTTGAACGGAATTCAGACCATGTCACCGCTGATACGCTTATCCGCCTGCTTCATTGCCTTGATGATGGCCATGGGCATCGGACGTTTCGCCCTTACGCCACAACTGCCGCACCTGCTCAGCGAGGGGCAGATCGACCTGACTGCCGCCGGTCTGATCGCCGCGGCGAACTACCTCGGCTACCTGCTCGGTGCGGTCGACGCGATGTTCTCCCGCCGCCCCGGGCAAGTGCAGCGACGCCTGCACGGTGGCCTGTGGCTGTGTGTGCTGCTGACCCTGGCGTCGTTCTGGGCCAACGGTTTCTGGGCGCATCTGCTGCTGCGTTTCGGCACCGGGGTGGCGAGCGCCTGGGTGCTGGTGATGATCACCGCGCTGAGCCAGCCGTTGGCTGCGGCGGCGGGCCGTCCACGCTTGGGCGCGCTGGTGTTTGCCGGGCCGGGGCTGGGGATTTTTCTGACCGGGTTGCTGGCGCTGTTCTCACACCTGCTGCAACAGACGTCCGCGACCTTGTGGCTGATCTATGCCGCCGTGGCGCTGGTGATGTTGCTGGCGATCGTGCGCATCCTGCCGCAGCCGGGCGTCGGCGTGCCGGCCGCGGCGGTCAGCGCTGACGCGGCGCATCGTGGCATCCCGCGGCTGGCGCTGGTCTACGCGCTGTATGGCGTCGGGTACATCATCCCGGCGACGTTCCTCTCGCAAATGGCCAACGCACAGTTCCACGGGCAGTGGCAGGCGGATCTGTTCTGGCCATGCTTCGGTCTCGGCGCTGCCCTCGGCGTGCTGCTGGTGAGCCTGCGTCGGCATGATCCGCGCAGCACGCGGCACTGGTTGATGGCGACCTTGTGGCTGCAGGCCGCCGGGGTGTTCGCCTGCCTGTTGGGCAGCGGCCTCGGCCTGGCCCTGGGCGTAATCCTGTGCGGCACGCCGTTCCTCGCCTGCATGCAACTGGTGATGCAACGCTCGCGGGAGCTGGCGCCTCACGCCACCCAGCGCAACGCCGGCCTGCTGACTGCGTGTTTTGCCGTCGGCCAGCTCAGCGGGCCGTTGCTGGCGGCGCTGAGCAGCCATTTCAGCGGCGGCCTGCACCCGGCCCTGATGATCGCCGGCAGCGGCCTGCTGGTTGCCGGCGGGCTGGCGTGGAAGCCGCTCATGCCTGACCGAGCGCCTTGCGCAAACGTCGACGCACCCACTGTTCCGCGCTGACAAAGGTAATGCCGAGCAATACCAGCACGGCACCGATGATGAAGTTCAGGCTCAGCGCTTCACCGAGCAGCACCACACCGAACGTGACGCCGAACAACGGCGTCATGAACGAGAACACCGCGAGGTTGGCCGCCAGGTAACGGCGCAACAGCCAGAACCAGGTCAGGTAACTGAAGAACGACACCACCAGGCCCTGGAACAGCACGCTGGCCACGGCCACGGTGGTCAGGCTGACATGGCCGATCTGGCCGCTGAACAGCGCGATCAGCAGCAAGCCGACGAAACCGACCATCAACTGATAGAACAGGGTCAGGGTCACCGGCGCCTCCGACAACCGCGAGGCACGCACCACCACGGTGGTCGCACCCCAACTGGCGCCGGCCAGCACGCCAAGGGCATCGCCCAGCAGCATGCGGCGGTCGAGGTTGTCCCAGGACACGCCGCCGGCGAACGCAATGGCGATCCCGACGAAAGCGAGGAAAATCCCCAGCCATTGCACCGGACGCAGACGCTCGCTCGGCAGCAGAAAATGCACGCCCAGCGCCGTGAAGATCGGCGCGGTATAGAGAAACACCGACATGTGCGCCGCGGTGGTCAGTTGCAGGCCTTCGCTGATGAACAGGAACTCCAGGCCGAACAGCGCACCGGCCAGCAGCCCGCCGCGCCAGGTGCTACCGACCTGATCCCAGCCGCCCTTCCAGCAGATGAGCAAGCCGACCAGCAGCGCGGAAATCCCCGAGCGCCCCGCCGCCTGCATCACCGGCGCAATGTCCGTCGCCGCCCATTTGATCAGCACCTGCTGCACGCCCCAGATCAGGCACAGGCCGATCATCACCTGCAAGGCAAAACGGTCGGCATTGCGCCGACTGAGACTCACCGCAACACCTCGAAAACACCCATCATGGCAGCCATCCAATGGTCAGGAAAAAAAGCCCCGGGGCGTGGTCCGGGGCGAGTTGTCAGGCCATCGATTATCAACCAGTCGGGCAGAAAAAGCCGCCCGGCAGAGACGTTTAAATCTCCGCCAGCGTCATCCGGCAGTGGCCAGCGCCATCGGGCGCAGCGCCTGCTCGCGGCGCGCCAGCATGAAAAACAGCAGCCCGCCGAGGAAGCAGCCGGTGAACCAGGCGAAGTTGGCCATCGGTTGCAACAGCGACGTGAACGTGATCGCCACACCCAGCAGAGTCGCCGGCACCAACGCCTTGACCGCCGTCCAGTTCACCCCGCCGCTGTAGTAGTAGCGACCGCTCGGGCCGTCGTTGAACAGCGCGTCGACATCGATCTGCTGTTTTTTGATCAGGTAGAAATCCACCAGCAGTATCCCGAACAGCGGGCCGATGAACGCCGCGAGCACATCGAGGGTGTAGTGGATCACTTCGGGGTTGTTGAACAGGTTCCACGGGGTGATGAAGATCGACGCCACGGCGGCAATCATCCCGCCGGCACGCCAGCTGATTTTGCTCGGCGCGACGTTGGCGAAATCGAACGCCGGCGAGACGAAGTTAGCGACGATGTTGATGCCGATGGTCGCGGTGACGAAGGCAAAGGCACCGAGCAGCACCGCCACGCTGTTGTCGATCCGCGCCACGGTGGCGATCGGGTCATGGAGCATTTCCCCGAACACCGGCAAAGTACCGGAGACGATCACCACCGTCACCAGGGAGAACGCCAGAAAATTTACCGGCAGACCCCAGAAATTGCCGCGACGCACGTCCTTCATGCTCCGGCAGTAACGACTGAAATCGCCGAAATTCAGGGTCGGCCCGGAAAAGTACGACACCACCAGCGCCATCGCGACGATCACCTGACCGAACGCTTCCCAGCCCGACAGCGACTTTTCCGCCAGGGTAAAACTGATATTGCTCCAGCCAGCCTGCCAGACGATCCAACCGGCCAGGAGGAACATCACCCCATAGACGACCGGTCCGGCCCAGTCGATGAAGCGTCGGATCGACTCCATGCCGGCCCAGAACACCAGCGCCTGCACCAGCCACAAAGCGAGGAAACCGAACCAGCCGAGGTAGGACAGACCGGCGAAGTGCGGTTCGGCATAAACCGCCATCGACGGGAAAAAACGCAGCACGACGATAATCAGCGCACTGGAGGCCAGGTAGGTCTGAATGCCGTACCAGGCCACCGCGATCAAGCCGCGAATCACCGCCGGAATATTCGCCCCGAACACCCCGAACGCCAGCCGGCAGATCACCGGATAGGGCACTGCCGCCTGCTGACTCGGTCTGGCCACCAGATTGGCAATCAATTGCACGATGCAGATCCCGCCGAGCAGCGCGATCAGCACCTGCCAACTGGCCAGGCCCAGGGCGAAGAGACTGGCGGCGAATACATAGCCGCCAACGCTGTGCACGTCGCTCATCCAGAAGGCGAAGATGTTGTACCAGTTCCATTTCTGCGGCAGCGGCCCGAGATCCTCGTTGTAGAGGCGGGGACTGTAGCCGTTGGGCACTTGCTCGGTCATTGCGGGCTCCTCGTCGGTACAGGCGCGGCCCCCGTGCATGATGCGTGCAGCACACTGCGTACGGGAGCTGGCATGGTTTGTATACGAGGTGCTATGCGCAATGCGTGCCATGCACTTCAAAGTGCTCTAAATTGCGGTTTATAGAGAATTACAGACGGCAGAACTCATCCCGCATGCCCATCAACGGGGCAGGATGGCCTGAGAATGGTGCACAACTTTTGTATACAGACTGCTAACCGGCGGATCGAGCCAGGCGGCTGGAAGCCAGATAGCCAACCGTGCACGCCACGGCGGTGGCAAACGTCCCCCACGCCCAATCCAGGATCGACACTTGCACCGACCAACCACGCAAGGTCGCCCAGTTGGTCAGGTCATAGGTGCCATACGCCACCAGCCCGAGCAAAGCGCCCAGGCGCATGGCGCGCTGCCAGTTCAGTGCCGGCAACACCACAAACACCACACAACCGAAAACGTACAGGCCATAAAAAACCGTTGCCGGTAGCAGCAACGGTTTTTCGAGCATCAGCGAACCGAGCAGTTCGCGATAGGTCGGCGCCATCAGCACGCCGAGCCAGAGGCCATCGAGCAGCAGGAACGCCAACAGTGTGGCGAAGTAGGCAATCAACGCTTTTTTCATCTACCCGACCTCAAGTGAGCCCATGCAACATGGGCCACGCAGGGTTCAGGATAGTTCAATGCGATCGGCGTGAATGACGATCTGGCCGCTCTTGTACAGTGCACCGATGGCCTTCTTGAAGTTGCCCTTGCTGACGCCGAACAGACTGCTGATCAACGCCGGATCGCTCTTGTCACTGACTGCCAGGGTGCCGTTGTTGTCGCGCAACTTGGCGAGGATCTTCGAGTTCAGGCTGCTCGCCGCTTCCTGGCCGACCGGTTGCAGGCTCAGGGCGATCTTGCCGTCGGCACGGATTTCCTTGATGAAACCTTTCTCGCGCATGCCGGCACGCATGAACTTGAAGATTTCGTTCTTGTGGATCAGGCCCCAATGCTTGTTGTTGATGATCGCCTTGAACCCCATGTCGGTGGCTTCGGCGACCAGCAGATCGACTTCCTGGCCCTGGCTGTAATTGGCCGGGGTCTTGTCGAGGTAGCGATCCAGACGCGCCGTGGCGGTGATGCGGCGGGTGTGCTTGTCGAGATAGACGTGCACCACGCAGTACTCGCCGGCCGTCATCTGACGCTTCTCTTCGGAGTACGGCAGCAGCAGGTCCTTCGGCAGCCCCCAGTCGAGGAACACGCCGATGCTGTTGACTTCAACAACTTTCAGGCTGGCGAATTCACCGACCTGAACTTTGGGTTTTTCCGTGGTAGCGAGAAGTTTGTCTTCGCTGTCCAGATAAATAAATACGTTGAGCCAGTCTTCATCTTCGCTGGGAATATCTTTAGGGATATAACGGTTGGGCAAAAGAATTTCGCCGTCGGCACCGCCGTCCAGATATAAACCGAAGTTAGTGTGTTTAACCACTTGCAAACTGTTGTAACGCCCGACTAAAGCCATTTCCAATACCCTCATTGCGTGGGCGCATTCTACCCGTTTTTATCGGAGTGGTTCGCCGGCCGCCGTGCGCACTGCAGAAAATCTGCCGGACGCCTGATTTTCCAAGGTTGGCCGCGGGTCGGTCGCCGCTCGTCAGGCCAGGCGACAGGCGAATGCGCCCATCCCACAGACCTGAGCGAGCCGATCAACGGACAATGTTCTTATTTAAAACAGCAGGTTAGCGGAATATTTCAAATAATTAAGCGCACATGATCCGGATGTACACCGGGTTATTCCCGAGGATATTTACCAAGCAATTGTCAAGTTATTCCTGTACGATGCGTGGCCGAGTTACTTTTCTACAGGTTAATGGCCGCCATGCGTGTAAAAGCATCCACCAGCAAAGCAAAGCCAGCTCCAGCCGTTGAAACCAGCGAATCGATCAACGATCAGATTGCAGCGTTCCTCAAGTCCGGCGGCGAGATTCAGCAAATTGCCAAAGGCGTCAGCGGCCAGACGTTCGGCCCGTCCAAGCAGATCAGCCTGGGCAAGAAGTAACACCGCGCAACACACCAGTGCGAAGGCGCTTTGAGCTTCGAAGCGCCTGCACCGGCACCCTCGCCACACCCTGTCCTGTTTAACCAATCATCCAGAAATCGACGAACGGCCTTCAATGCCGATCATTCGCCGGTATCCTTGCACGCGTCTGGATCAAGCGTTTCAGCAGGTTTGTCCACCTGCCCTCGCTGTTCATGGAGCGACGCATGCGCCTATCTTCCCGTTTATTGCTCGTCGGCCTGCTGGCCTGTCCATCTGTGCACGCGCAGATTTTCCAGCGCGAGCTGGGCGACTTCGACCTCAAGCTCGGCACCACCCCCAGCCGCAGCATGGCCCAGGGCCTGGTCAAACCGGCGGCGATCGGCTCGTTCCACGGCGGCCTCGACCTCAGCCACGACAGCGGCCTGTATGTCGGCCAGTACGCGCCAAGCATGGGCCTCACGCCGGGCAAGAACCTCGAGATCGATTCCTACATCGGCTTCAAACGCCCCTTCGACCAGACCCTCGGCTACGAAGTCGGGATGATCCACTACAGCTATCCCAAGCTCGACACCCTCGACAGCCAGGAGCTGTTCGGCGGCCTGACCCTGCTCGGCAGCCGCTTCGGCGTCGCGTTCAGCGATGACCCGGACAAACAGAACAGCACCCTGTTCGCCGATCTTCGCGGCAACCAGCCGTTCGGCATCGGCATCAGCATGAAATACACCACCCACCAGTTGAACACGCCGGTGTCGGTGGACGGCGGTTATGTCAGCAGTTTCACCGACTGGTCAGTGAAATTTTCCCGGCCGTTCATGGGAGTCGACCTCGATCTGATCTACAGCAATTCCAGCCTCAGCGGCAGCGACTGCTCGGCCTATTCCGGGCATAACAGCGAGTGCGACGGGCTGGTCACGCTCAAGGCCGAGCGCGCATTCTATTGATCCGCTGAACTGCCGGGCTCCTAGTGCGTTCACATAAGAATCCGCTCCCGAAGCCAGGCTTACGCAAGGATTCGCCCATGTCTCGCTGGTTGAAACAGATTGCCGCCCTGCTCCTCCTGACCCTCGCCCTCGGCGCCTGCAGCCGCGTCGGCCTGGCCTACCGCAACCTCGACGTGATCATTCCGTGGACGCTCGGCGACTATCTGGACATGAACGGCGAGCAGAAAAGCTGGTTCAACGAGCGCCTCAAGGAGCACCTCAGCTGGCATTGCAGCACGCAACTGCCGGGCTACCTCGATTGGCTCGATCGCCTGCAGACCATGGTCGAGACCAATCAGGTCACCGACGCGGCGCTGCAGGCGCGAACCGTCGAGGCGAAACAGGCCATTGCCGAAACCGCCCGGGAAATCACCCCGTCGGCCATCGAACTGCTGCAGGGCCTGGATGACAAACAGGTCGCGGAAATGAACGACGCTTTTGCCAAGGATCTGCGCAAACGCCAGCAGGAATACGTCAAACCGCCGCTGGCGCAGCAGATTGCCGAACGCGGCGCACGCATGGATAAACGCCTGAACGACTGGCTCGGGCCGTTGAGCGCCACCCAGGAACAGCGCGTGATGGCCTGGTCGACGGCCCTCGGCGACCAGAACACGCAGTGGATTGCCAACCGCGAACATTGGCAGAAGCAGTTCAGTGCGGCGGTGGCGCAACGGCGCAGTGCCGAATTCCCACAGCGCATCGAGACACTTCTGGTCAATCGCGAGAGTTTGTGGACAGCTGAATACCGCCAGGCCTACGCCAACACCGAAGCGCAGGCGCGTGCACTGGCGGTTGATCTGATGGCCGAAAGCACGCCCCAGCAACGCCAGCGGTTGTTGAAAAAGATCGAAGGTGTGCGCAAGGACTTCAACGACCTGAAGTGCCTCAAGGCTGCCAAGCAGAATTAACCGTGAAAAATCGCAGCCTTCGCCAGCGCTTGCATCCAGATGCACAAGCGTTGGCGGAGGCTGCGAGGGTTGCGTTTGAGCAAGTCTCGATCAGGCAATCTGTGCCTTCGAAGCCACTTCGTCGAATGTCGCTTCGTCCAGTGCATCGGCTTGTTCATCCAGCACCTGACGCGGATGGTCGTTGCCGGGAATGCTGCTGTCGATCAGGCTGAGCAGGCTCGAGCCTCGCGGGGTGAGAATAAAGTTGTTGCCGGTACTGCCCTGATCATCGGGGCGCGGCTCGATGTAGCCGCGTTCGAGCAGCAGCTTCTCATAATCGCAGGCCACGGTTTTCAGGTGATCGAGGTTCTCGATCGGCTCTCCTGAACTGGCTTTTTCTGCCGCATAGTCTTCGGCATAAGCGCGCGGAGCGAAGCTGTGGCCGGCGCTGTTCTGCACCTCGTGAAGCAAACGCTCAATCAAATCCCAGTTGTAAGTTGTCATCCTGATTCAACCTCCGGTGCGCGTGAGTGATGGCGCTGTCATAGGTTGTGACCCAAGCGGTTCGCCGCCGTTCAGCCGCATGTGCGCCAATGACCGACCGACGGTCTGTCGATTTCGCCGAGGCTGGAACGACTAGTCTGAGAAAGACGGTTTCAACCCGCAGGAGAAATCATCATGAACGTTGAGAATCATCCGGTGGTATCGCGCGAAGAATGGCTCGCCGCGCGCAAACAGCATCTGGCCGAGGAAAAAGCCTTCACCCGCGAGCGCGATCGCCTCAGTGCCAAGCGCCGCGCCCTGCCCTGGGTCAAGGTCGACAAGGATTACCGCTTCCACGTGCCGAACGGCGAACTGACCCTGGCCGACCTGTTTGGCCGACACAGCCAACTGGTGGTTTACCACTTCATGTTTGCCAAAGGCTGGGAGGAAGGCTGTCAGGGTTGTTCGTTTCTTGCCGACCACATCGACGGTGCCAACCAGCATCTGGCGCACCACGACATCGCCGTGGTGGCGGTGTCCCATGCACCGTTCGCCGAATTCCAGGCATTCAAGCGCCGCATGGGCTGGAAATTCGACTGGGTGTCGTCAGACGGCTCTGAGTTCAACTACGACTTTGCCGTCTGTGCCCGCGCCGATGATGCCGAGGCCGGAAAGGCTACATACAACTATGAAAAGACCGACAGCGCCGAGGAAGAAATGCCGGGGCTCAGCGTGTTCTATCGCAATGCCGCCGGGGAGATTTTCCACACCTACTCCACCTACGCCCGGGGCCTGGACATGCTGGTCGGTGCTTACAACTACCTCGATCTCACCCCCAAGGGCCGCAATGAAGACGAGATCATGGAATGGGTACGGCATCATGACCGATATGAGGGAGAGACGAAGTCGAGTTGCTGCCACAGTGACCGCTAACGCCTAGTCTGGAGCCGGGTAACATTTCGCCCCCCGAGGACAAAGTCTTCTGCCGACGAACGGATTCATAGCGGTATTCGAATGTGCGATGCTCAATCAAGCCAGCCTGGCGGTATCAGGCTCGCTATACTGGCTGAACAGTGACATCAAGGTGCCGAGATGGAAAAGCTGAGTTTAACCGCCAAAAAGACATGGTTCGCCCGCTACCGCAAAACCAATTTCGCGGCGAGTCTGCGTCTGGAGGGTTTCGTGCCCTCTCCTTGCGAGGGTGATATCAAGCTGCCCAGCAGAGAAGCAGCCTTGAGGGCTGTACGGCGCATAAAAGCTTGAGGGACGATAAATACGGTGCCGACCAGGCACCGGATTGCTATCCCGGCACTGATGTTCTTATCAATTCGCTCAACTTGCGCAATGCTGAAGATCTCGAGGAAGCAGAACGCTACATCAACGAAGTAGCAGCTACACGGCTGGAGTTCATCCTGCCTCCGTACAGCCTCGCCACCTTGAAACAAGTGCATCGCAGTTTATTCGAGAATATTTACCCTTGGGCCGGTGAAATTCGAACACTGGCCATCAGCAAAGGCACTACCCGATTCTGCAGCCCCGAGTTCATAGAGCGAGAAGTCGAACGAGAATTCTCGAAAATGGCTGCCGCCGACTGGTTCGAAGGCTACCCTCGAGAGCAACTGGCCTCATGTATTGCTCAGTCCTATGGAACACTCAATGTCGCTCACCCTTTCCGGGAGGGCAATGGCCGAACCCAGCGCATCGTCTTCGAATACATCATCTTCAACGCAGGCTATCTGGTCGACTGGGATTCGATCGAGCGCCAGGAGTGGATCGATGCCTGTATCCATTCCTATCACGGCGATGACGAGCCTTTGGTTAAAATCTTCAATCGCTGTATAGGTTTCTCACTCGCCGAAGTGGATTTCTGAGCGCCCACAATCGCGACTCGCACTGAACTTTCCCCCCCGAGAAACCCTCAACCGGTTAACCCGCCTTAACCGGAACTGAGGCCATCCCATGAAAACCCTGATCAAGCTCACCCTCGCCGTCACCCTGGCCTGTGCCCTGCCCGCCTGGGCCTGTACGCCTGAGGAAGCCACCGCCAAGCGTGAACAACTGGCCAAGGAAGTCTCGAAACTCACCGAGCAGAACCCGGCCAAGGCCAAGGAAATCAATGCCGAATTGCAAAAAATGGACCTCGGTACGGCCAGCGCGGATTTGCCGGACAAGTGCCAGTTGATTGATCAGCGCCTGAAAGAACTGAATTCGGCGGAGAAGAAAACCGAGGGTTAGTCAGCGCAATCGCACATTGCAGCTTGCGGCAGCTCCTACAGAGATCGGTGTAGGAGCTGCAGCAGGCTGCGAGCTTTTGTCTACAAAAATGCACTAGTGCATTTATTGTATTGCACAAATGCATATTCATACTAAGGTTACGTTGAGCACGAAGATCGGCATCGTTCATCGAAGATGAAAACCCTTAACCACCGATCGCTCGGCAACACCGCAACGCACACACAAGCTGGACGCTTGTTTTCACTCATGGAGGATTGAAAATGTTGACCCAAAAAGCTACACCTACCGCCGACCATACGCTGCCAGCGTGCCTGATCGATCATCTGCTCGACCCGCAACTGGTCGACACCCAGGCCACGGCGGCACCTGCTCCGGCCGCCGCCAGCCTCAATTTCAGCATGCAGCGCCAGACCCAGAGCAACTGGTGCTGGGCCGCGGTTTCCGCTTCGGTCGGCAACTATTACGGCACCGGTTCCTGGACCCAGTGCGGTGTCGCCAGTGCCGCGCTGGATCGCAACTGCTGCAATCAGGCAGGGCCGTGCAACGTCTATGGCTATCTGGACACCGCGCTGCGCATCACCCGCAGTTTCAACGGCATGAATCAGGGCTCGCTGCAGATGTCGGCGATCCAGAATCAGATCAACATGGGCCGCCCGGTCGGCCTGCGCTGCGCCTGGTACGGCGGCGGTGCGCACTTCCTGACGATCTATGGCACCAACGGCAATAACCTGCTGGTCGCCGACTCGATCTACGGCTACTCGACCCGCGCGCTGAATTCATTCCCCGGTTCGTACAACGGCGGCGGCAACTGGACCAACACTTACTTCACCGCCAGGAACTAGGAGGGCGACATCATGCAACTGACTTATCCGAAGGCGCCCGCCAATGGCGTGCAGACCCTGCGCCCGGCCCTGCAAGCCGCCCTGCACACCCAGGGTTTGGCCAATACTCGCCCGTTCGCCAACCTTGCACCGAGCAAGATCAGCCTCAGCGCGGCCTATCGCGGCTACTCGCTGACCCTCGATGACCTGAGCCAGGGCCATGGCCTGTCAGCCGCGCGGCTGGGCGACTGGCATTACCTGGTGTTCGCCGACGGCGTGAGCATTGCCGACGCGCAACTGGCCAACGTCCGTGGGCATGTCGAATTCGCCTCGTTGAACCACGGGACGATGGCCGCCGCCACCGTCGATGCGCTGAAACTGGCCGAACAATCGGCGCAGTTGCACGGCAAAACCGTGGAAATGCGCGTGCTGTTCATTTCCGCACTGCACGTCGTGGCGATCTGGCTGCATGCGGCGGATGAGGACGTGCTGATCCCGATCGCGCCGACGCCCCAGGCCCTCGCGCCCACCCAGTTGTACAGCGAGGCCGCACTGCTGGGCCGGCTGCAAGCGGCGGCGGCCTCGGCCAGACAGCGCTTCGACGCCGACACCACTGGCCTGCTGGGAAGCTGAGCCACGCCAGGCATAAAAAAACCCGGACACTGTCCGGGTTTTTTCTGCCTGCCTGAAACGCCTTACTCAGCCGCTGGGGCTGCCGGCTTGCGGCGCTTGAGCGGGGCCATGCCGTCGCTGCTCACCAGCGAGTCAGGCTTGGGCCGGTTGGCGCTCTTGCGCTTGGTCGGGGTCTTGGCGGCGGCTTTTTTCTTGTCGCCCTTGGCGTCGGTCTTTTTCTTCTTCACGCCGACGGCTTTGCCCGAGGCCTTGACCTTCTTCGGCCCGCTGTAGGTGCCTTTGACTTCCTTGATGGTGCGACGCTCGAAGCTCTGCTTGAGGTAGCGCTCGATGCTCGACATCAGGTTCCAGTCGCCGTGGCAGATCAGCGAGATCGCCAGACCGTCGTTGCCAGCGCGGCCGGTACGACCGATACGGTGCACGTATTCGTCGCCGCTGCGCGGCATGTCGAAGTTGATCACCAGATCCAGGCCATCTACGTCCAGACCCCGGGCTGCGACATCGGTCGCCACCAGGATCTTCACGCCGCCCTGCTTCAGACGATCGATCGCCAGTTTGCGATCCTTCTGGTCTTTCTCGCCGTGCAGCACGAACGCCTTGTACTCCTGAGCCACGAGGCGGCCGTAGATGCGGTCGGCCATGGCCCGGGTGTTGGTGAAGACGATGGCCTTCTGGTAGGTCTCGTTGGCCAGCAGCCAGTTGACGATCTGTTCTTTGTGCTGGTTGTGGTCGGCGGTGATGATCTGCTGACGGGTGGTGTCGTTCAGCTGGCTGACCGCATTGAGCTGCAGGTGCTCAGGGTTGTTCAGGACCTTGGCGACCATCTCGCGCAGGCCGGAACCGCCGGTGGTGGCGGAGAACAGCATGGTCTGCTGGCGGTTCGGGCATTCATCGACCAGGCGCTGCACGTCTTCGGCGAAGCCCATGTCGAGCATGCGGTCGGCTTCGTCGAGCACCAGCACTTCGACTTCCTTGAGGTCGAGGTTGCCGGCATTGAGCTGCTCGATCATGCGCCCCGGGGTGCCGATGAGGATGTCCGGCACCTTGCGCAGCATCGCCGCTTGCACCTTGAAGTCTTCGCCGCCGGTGATCAGGCCGGACTTGATGAAGGTGAACTGCGAGAAGCGCTCGACTTCCTTCAGGGTCTGCTGAGCCAGCTCGCGGGTCGGCAGCAGGATCAGGGTCTTGATGCTCACGCGAATCTTCGCCGGGCCGATCAGGCGATTGAGGATCGGCAGGACAAAAGCGGCGGTCTTGCCGCTACCGGTTTGCGCCGTCACCCGCAGGTCACGCCCCTGGAGGGCCAGCGGAATGGCCGCTGCCTGCACCGGCGTTGGCTCGACAAATTTCAGCTCGGCCACGGCTTTGAGCAGGCGTTCGTGCAGGGCGAATTGGGAAAACACGGGTGCTACCTCGAAGATATGCAAAAAAACAGCTGCATAGGTTACCGGTTTCGCGCGCTCAGGCCGAGTTTCTTTATACAAACGGACGCAATCAGTGGCTTTTTTGTTGCGCGATTTGTCTCCAACGGTAATACACAGCGTCTTAAATGCTCTAATCGCCCATTGCGTCTTACAGAAGAATCGTTGCTCTTATGGATTTCAAACAGCTCTGGCTCAACGCCCAGGACCTCTGGGGCACCCTTGAACAGCATCCCCTCCTGCAATCCGGCCTGGCGCTGATCCTGCTGCTGGTGATCGCCCTGGTCCTCGGACGAGTGGCGCGCTACCTGATCCTGCATGCCAGTCGCATGCTCGGCCGCCAACCGGCGCTGCACTGGATCAACGACTTTCGTCACAACAAGGTGTTCCAGCGCCTGGCGCAGATGACGCCGTCACTGGTGATCCAGTTCGGCCTGCACCTGGTGCCGGAGCTGAGCAAGACCGCGATGCTGTTCCTCAGCAATGTCGCCCTGGCGTTCACCATTCTGTTTCTGCTGCTCTCGGTCAGCGCCCTGCTCAACGCCCTGCTGGACATCTACGCGCGCACCGAACACGCCCGCACCCGCTCGATCAAGGGCTACGTGCAACTGACGAAAATGGTCCTGTACGTGTTCGGCGCGATCATCATCGTCGCCACCCTGATCGACCGTTCGCCGCTGTTGCTGCTGTCCGGTCTGGGTGCGATGTCGGCGGTGATCCTGTTGGTCTACAAGGACACCCTGCTGTCGTTCGTGGCCAGCGTGCAACTGACCAGCAACGACATGCTGCGGGTCGGCGACTGGATCGAAATGCCCCAGGTCGGCGCCGATGGCGACGTGGTCGACATCACTCTGCACACGGTCAAGGTGCAGAACTTCGACAAGACCATCGTCTCGATCCCCACCTGGCGGCTGATGTCCGAGTCGTTCAAGAACTGGCGCGGCATGCAGCAGTCCGGCGGGCGCCGGATCAAGCGCAGCCTGTTCATAGACGCCAGCGGCGTGCGCTTCATTCGCGACGACGAGGAGCAAAAGCTGTCCCAGGTGCACCTGCTGACCGACTACATGAGCCGCAAGAAAGCCGAACTCAAGGCGTGGAACGAGGCCCAGGGCAACGTCGCGGCGATGTCGGCCAACCGCCGGCGCATGACCAACATCGGCACGTTCCGCGCCTATGCCCTGGCCTATCTGAAGAGCCACCCGGAGATCCAGCCGAACATGACCTGCATGGTCCGCCAGATGCAGACCACGGCCCAGGGAATTCCGCTGGAGATCTACTGCTTCACCCGCACCACGGCGTGGGCCGATTACGAGCGCATTCAGGGCGATATTTTCGATTACCTGCTGGCGGTGCTGCCGGAGTTCGGGTTGAGCCTGTATCAGCAGCCGAGCGGCGGGGATTTGCGTTCCGGGATACTGCCGGCAGTCCTCGGTGCGAGCCATATTCCGGAAGCCGAAAAACATCTTATGTAAAGCCACAAAACCTGTGGGAGCGGGCTTGCCCGCGATGAGGGATTGTCAGCAACAAATTCGTTGACTGACACTCCGCCATCGCGGGCAAGCCCGCTCCCACAGGGGTGGCATTCAGTTCAGAAGTAACGGGCTATTTGACCTGCCGCTGAGGGGCCTTGTGCACCATGGTGTAGGCGTAATCGACGCCCATGCCGTACGCGCCGCTGTGTTCCAGCACCAGTTCCATGACCGCCTCGTACGTGTCTTTGTGTGCCCAGTCACGCTGGAACTCGAGCAGCACCTGCTGCCAGGTCACCGGTACGGCGCCCGCCTGAATCATCCGTTGTACCGACATGTCGTGGGCTTCCTTGCTGGTACCGCCCGAGGCGTCGGTGACGATGTACACCTCGTAGCCTTCGGCCAGGGCTTCCAGCGCCGGGAAGGTCAGGCAGACCTCGGTCCACAGCGCGGCGATGATCAGTTTCTTGCGCCCGGTAGCCTTCACCGCGTCAACCAGTGCCTTGTCTTCCCAGGAGTTCATCGAGGTGCGCTCGATCGGCTTCTGCTCAGGGTGTACCGCCAGCAACTCCGGCCAGATGTAGCCGCTGAAGCTTTCGGTTTCGACCGAGGTATAGATGGTCGGCACGTTGAAGATTTTCGCTGCCTTGGTCAGGCCGACGGTGTTGTTCTTCAAGGTCTGACGATCGATCGACTGCACGCCGAACGCCATTTGCGGCTGGTGGTCGATCAGGATCAGGGCGGAGTTGGTTGGGTTGAGCAGTTCACGGATAGACATGGCGCGTTCCTTTTGATGTCGATTCAGAAATTTCGATTGGGTCATGGGTGAGTCGAGTGGCTTGCCGTCTTCGGCGTTGTTGTCTCGGCTTGGATGTCACTTTAGGGGCTGGCGGATAAAGGGACAATTACCTAAAATCGAGAATCATTGATTCTAAAAAAGGGACAATCATGGATCGCATCGAATGCATGCGCGCCTTCGTCGTAACGGTCGGCGAGAACGGTTTCGCCGCTGCGGCGCGGGCCATGGATGTGCCACGCTCGAAGGTCAGTAAACAGATTCAGGCACTGGAAGAAGCCATCGGCGTGCAGCTGCTGCAACGCACCACCCGCAGCCTGCACCTGACCGAGGCCGGTGCCGAGTATTTCGAAGCGGCGCGCGAAGTCATCGCCGCGCTGGACGAAGCCGAGCAGCGGGCCCGCGACGGTATCGGCGAGTTGCGTGGTGTGTTGCGCGTCAATGCGCCGATGTCATTCGGCCTGCGGCGGCTGGGCAAACTGATTCCGCTGTTCCATGAACAGCACCCGAATATCGAGCTGCAACTGGTGCTCAGCGATCAGCAGGTCGATCCGGTACGCGGCGGTTTCGACGTGACCATCCGCATCGCCAGCCTGCCCGACTCGACCATGATCGCCCGGCAACTGGCACCGGCGCCGCGGATCATGGTCGCCTCCCCGGCTTACCTCGAACGCGCAGGCACGCCGCAGACCCCGCAGGATCTGCGCAGCCACCAGTGCCTGAACTACGGCTATCTGCAGAGTGGCGTCAGCCTGCAACTGTGCAATGGCAAGGAGACGCAACGGGTCAACGTCACCGGCCCGCTGCACGCCAACAACGGCGATCTGCTCGCGCAAGCGGCGGAGGCCGGCATGGGCATTGCGCTGCTGCCGGATTTCATCGTCGAGGAGGCACTGGCGGCCGGTCGCCTGGTGCCGGTGCTGTGCGAATGGCAGGCACCGGCGATCAGCATCAACGCCGTGTATTCGTCAGCGCGGCGGGTGCCGCAGAAGACCCGGGCGTTTATCGAGTTTCTGGTGACGCAACTGGCCGGATCCCCAAGCGACTGATCCACACCGCCGCCAGAATCACACTGCCGCCGAGCAACAGCCGGCCCAGTTCCTCGTGCTGGTTCCAGATCAACAGGTTGAGCAACAGGCCCACCGGCACATGCAGGTTGTTCATCACCGCCAGGGTGCCGCCGTTGACCAGGCACGCGCCTTTGTTCCACCAGTACAGGCCGAGTGCGGTGGAAACCAGGCCGAGAAACAGCAGCACGCCCCATTGCAATGGCGCTTCGGGCAGGAAATTGGATTTGCCGAACAGCAGGAATGCCGGCAGCGCCACCGCCAGTGCGCCGAGATAGAAGAAGCCGAAGCGCCGATAATGCGGCAGATTGCTCGGGTACTTCGCCACCAGATGCTTGTACAGCACCTGCCCGGCGGCGTAGGTGAAGTTGGCCAGTTGCAGCAGCAAGAAGCCCATGAAGAAGTCCGGGTTGATCCGGTCATAGCGAATCACCGCCGCGCCTGCCACCGCCACCAGCGCTGCAATCAGCGCCCACGGGTTGAAGCGGCGGTTCAGTGCATCTTCGATCAGGGTCACGTGCAACGGCGTAAGGATGGTGAACAGCAGCACTTCCGGCACCGTCAGCACGCGGAAGCTCAGGTACAGGCAGACGTAGGTCACGCCGAACTGCAACGCACCAATCAGCAGCATGCCGCGCATGAAGCCCGGCTCGACCGAACGCCAGCGCGTCAGCGGAATGAACACCAGCCCGGCCAGCACCACGCGCACCAGCACGGCGAAGTAGCTGTCGACGTGCCCGGCCAGGTATTCGCCGATCAGACTGAAGGAAAACGCCTGGATCAGCGTGACAAAAAGTAGATAGCCCATGGTCGCCTCGAATTCGAATGGCGGCGACGATAGCGGTTTTTGCTCCGGACCGCGAACCCTCGGACACCCCGAAACCCTGCGCGGGTACTGTCGAGGGACAGCCGACGGCGATCTTCTTGCACGCGAAAGATCGCCGCGGGCGGCGACGCCTACAAGGGATCAACGTGGATCGGTGAAATCGCGGGCAAAAAAAAGCCCGATCTCGCTAATGCGTTCAATCGGGCTACAGCACTCAGGAGCAACAAGTGCAAAGGGAGGTTCGATGCGCGTAGAGCCTTGAAGGGGTTGCGCCAGGTCACTAGAACAAGCGGCGATTATCTGACGATTAACATATCAGGCGACCTGGGCCAGTTTGGCGTTGGCCTGGTTCAGGCCCTTCTCCTGGAAGTCGCCACCCAGGTTCATGCCTTCGGCGTGGATGAAGGTCACATCGTGGATGCCGATGAAGCCCATCACCTGGCGCAGGTACGGTTCCTGGTGGTCGGCCGGGCCGCCGGCATAGATGCCGCCGCGAGCCGTGAGCACGTAGGCACGCTTGCCGCTGAGCAGGCCTTGCGGGCCGTTCTCGGTGTACTTGAAGGTCACGCCGGCACGCAGCACATGGTCAAGCCAGGCCTTGAGGGTGCTCGGGATGGCGAAGTTGTACATCGGCGCGGCCATCACCAGCACATCGGCGGCGAGCAATTCATCGGTCAGTTCATTGGAGCGTTCGAGCGAGGCCTGTTCGCTGGCGTTGCGCTGTTCGGCGGGTTTCATCCAGCCGCCCAGCAAATGGCTGTCCAGGTGCGGCACCGGGTTCACGGCGAGGTCGCGCACGCTGATCTGATCGGCCGGGTGCGCCGCTTGCCACTGCTTGATGAAGGTCTGGGTCAGCTGACGGGACACCGAGTCTTGCTGGCGGGCGCTGCTTTCGATGATCAGAACGCGGGACATGTTGTGTAGCCTCCATCCGAGAATGTTGTAAGTCGATGGAGTGAAGATTAAACAGAGTCATATCGATGAAAAAGCGCAAATAACTGCTATAAAGCATCGATAAATTCGTTTATAAGCTGAACACACCCCGGTGAGCGCGAGCGTCCACCGGGGTGTAACGTTATTTCGCGGTGCAGCTCAGATTGACGCGCAGCTTGATGATGGTGCGAGTGAACTTGGCGGTGGCGTTCTTGTGCTTGCCCGCCGGCACTTCGATATTGCGCGTGCGTGGCGCCTCCGGGCCGTTGTTGAACACCACTTTGCAGAGCGCATCGACATCGCCGTAGTTGTTCACCTGGATCGAACCGATGTCTTTATCGGTGTCATAGGCGTTGTAGTCGATCTTCAGACCGTTGAGATCCTTTTCCACATCGATCGGATAGGCGAACGCCGTCAGCGGCAGCAGCGCCAGCAACACACAACAGATTTTTTTCATTCGGCAGTCTCCATGAGGGACAGCCAGCTTAGGACAAGAGGAGCTATTGATGAAAGCGCCCCGCGTGACCCTGGATCAATGGCGGACATTGCAGGCCGTGGTCGACCATGGCGGCTTCGCCCAGGCTGCCGAGGCCCTGCATCGCTCGCAATCGTCGGTGAGTTACACCGTGGCGCGCATGCAGGATCAGCTCGGCGTGCCGTTGCTGCGCATCGACGGCCGCAAGGCCGTGCTGACCGAGGCCGGCGGCGTGCTGCTGCGCCGTTCGCGGCAACTGGTGAAACAGGCCAGCCAACTGGAGGACCTCGCCCATCACATGGAACAAGGCTGGGAGGCCGAGGTCCGTCTGGTGGTCGATGCCGCTTACCCGAGCGCGCGCCTGGTCCGCGCGCTGACGGCGTTCATGCCGCAGAGCCGTGGCTGCCGCGTGCGCCTGCGCGAGGAAGTGTTGTCGGGGGTCGAGGAAGTGCTGCTCGAAGGCGTCGCCGATCTGGCGATCACCGGCCTGAGCATTCCCGGCTACCTCGGCACGGAACTGAGCGATGTCGAGTTCGTCGCCGTCGCCAACCCGGAGCATCCGTTGCACCGACTCAATCGTGAACTGAGCTTCCAGGACCTGGAAACCCAGATGCAGGTGGTGATCCGCGACTCCGGGCGTCAGCAGCCGCGCGACGTCGGCTGGCTCGGCGCCGAACAGCGCTGGACGGTCGGCAGCCTGGCCACGGCCGCCACGTTCGTCAGCAGCGGCCTGGGTTTCGCCTGGCTGCCGCGGCACATGATCGAACGCGAATTGAAGGAAGGCACGCTCAAGCTGCTACCGTTGGATCAGGGTGGCAGCCGCAACCCGAGCTTCTATCTGTATTCGAACAAGGACAAACCGCTGGGCCCGGCGACACAGATCCTCATCGAACTGCTGCGTACCTTCGACACGTTGCCGCTGGACGCCCCGTTCGCCGCTCCTGAACAAGCCTGACACGGAGTCCACCGATGGCGTATTTCGAACATGAAGGTTGCAACCTGCACTACGAGGAATATGGCCACGGTTCGCCGTTGTTGCTGGTCCACGGGCTCGGCTCGAGCACCCTGGACTGGGAAATGCAGATCCCGACGCTGGCCGCGCATTACCGGGTAATTGTCCCGGACGTGCGCGGCCACGGCCGCTCGGACAAGCCGCGCGAGCGCTACAGCATCGCCGGATTCAGCGCCGACATGCTGGCCCTGCTCGATCACTTGAACCTTGGCCCGGTGCATTACGTCGGGCTGTCCATGGGCGGCATGATCGGCTTCCAGTTCGCCGTCGATCAACCGCAGAGGCTGAAAAGCCTGACCATCGTTAACAGCGCGCCCGAAGTGAAAATCCGCAGCCGCGACGACTACTGGCAGTGGTTCAAGCGCTGGGGCCTGATGCGCGTGCTGAGCCTGGCCACCATCGGCAAGGCGCTGGGCGGCAAACTTTTTCCCAAGCCTGAACAGGCCGATCTGCGGCGCAAAATGACCGAGCGCTGGGCAAAAAACGACAAACGTGCTTATCTCGCCAGCTTCGATGCGATTGTTGGCTGGGGGGTTCAGGAACGACTTTCCAGGGTCACCTGTCCAACCCTCATCGTCAGCGCCGACCGTGACTACACGCCGGTCGCGCTGAAAGAAAGCTATGCCAGACTGTTGCCCGATGCGCGGCTGGTGGTGATCGCCGATTCGCGCCACGCCACCCCGCTCGATCAACCCGAACGCTTCAATCAAACGCTGCTGGAGTTTCTCGCCACAGCCGATATTCACCCTCAGGATCACTGACCCATGCTGAAAAAACTCGCCCTCGCCGCCGGCTCCGTGCTGTTCGCCGCCAACCTGATGGCTGCCACGCCGGCCGCAGCGCCGCACGTGCTGCTGGACACCACCAACGGCCAGATCGAAATCGAACTGGACCCGGTCAAGGCACCGATCAGTACCAAGAACTTCCTCGCCTACGTCGACAAGGGTTTCTACACCAACACCATTTTCCACCGCGTGATCCCGGGCTTCATGGCCCAGGGCGGCGGTTTTACCCAGCAGATGGTGCAGAAGCCGACTGACGCGCCGATCAAGAACGAAGCCAGCAACGGCCTGCATAACGTGCGTGGCACGCTGTCGATGGCGCGCACGTCCGATCCGAACTCGGCCACCAGCCAGTTCTTCATCAACGTCGCCGACAACGCCTTCCTCGATCCAGGCCGTGACGCCGGTTACGCCGTATTCGCCAAAGTGGTCAAGGGCATGGATGTGGTCGACATCATCGTCAATTCGCAAACCACGACCAAACAGGGCATGCAAAACGTGCCTGTCGACCCTGTGATCATCAAGTCGGCCAAGCGCATCGACTAAGCTGTACAGGGCGTTCCGAGCGGTCGCGGGCCATCCCCGCACCGCTCACATCGATAAAAGGAGCGCCCGGTTGCGGGCGGTTATCTGATGCTCTATCGCCGTTTTGAACAACTGATCGACATCTTTCGCGACGCCCCGACCGCGGCGCCGCCGAATCGTGTGCTGCCCTTCTACACCTATTACCTGAAGCAGGTCTGGCCGAGTTTCGCCGCCCTGCTGGTGGTCGGCCTGTTCGCCGCGCTGATTGAAGTGGCGCTGTTCAGCTACCTGAGCCGCATCATCGATCTGGCCCAAGGCACGCCAAACCCGA
This sequence comes from Pseudomonas sp. efr-133-TYG-5, assembly GCF_030209175.1. GTDB lineage: Bacteria > Pseudomonadota > Gammaproteobacteria > Pseudomonadales > Pseudomonadaceae > Aquipseudomonas. The sequence continues at coordinate 1,844,808 of NZ_JARVSM010000001.1, forward strand.
ATTTCTTCCGTGAGCACGCCCTCGAACTGACCTGGATGGTCGTGGTCGCGCTGGTGCTGCGGCCGATCTTTTTTGCCCTGCACGACCTGCTCGTGCACCAGACCCTCAGCCCCGGCATGACCAGCCTGATTCGCTGGCAGAACCACAGCTACGTGCTCAAGCAGAGCCTGAATTTCTTCCAGAACGACTTCGCCGGGCGCATCGCCCAGCGCATCATGCAGACCGGCAACTCGCTGCGCGATTCGGCCGTGCAGGCCGTGGATGCGCTGTGGCACGTGCTGATCTATGCGATCAGTTCGCTGGTGCTGTTCGCCGAAGCCGACTGGCGCCTGATCATCCCGCTGCTGATGTGGATCGGCGCCTACATCGGCGCGCTTTACTACTTCGTGCCACGGGTCAAGGACCGCTCGGTGGCAGCCTCCGACGCCCGCTCGAAACTGATGGGACGGATCGTCGACGGCTACACCAACATCGCCACCCTGAAGCTGTTCGCCCACACCAATTTCGAACAGCATTACGCCCGCGAGGCGATTCAGGAGCAGACCGAAAAAGCGCAACTGGCCGGCCGCGTGGTCACCAGCATGGACGTCGCCATCACCACCATGAACGGCCTGCTGATCGTCAGCACCACGGCGCTGGCGCTGTGGCTGTGGACGCAGTCGCTGATCTCGGTCGGGGCGATTGCCCTGGCGACCGGTCTGGTCATTCGTATCGTCAACATGTCCGGCTGGATCATGTGGGTGGTCACCGGGATTTTCGAAAACATCGGCATGGTCCAGGACGGCCTGCAGACTATCTCGCAGCCCGTCAGCGTCACCGATCACGAGCAGGCCAAACCGCTGGCGGTGGCCCGTGGCGAAGTGCGCTTCGAGCACGTGGATTTTCACTACGGCAAGCAGAAAGGCATCATCGGCGACCTCAACCTGACGATCAAACCGGGCGAGAAAATCGGTCTGATCGGCCCGTCCGGCGCCGGCAAGTCGACGCTGGTCAACCTGTTGCTGCGTCTGTATGACGTCGAGGGTGGCCGGATCCTGATCGATGGCCAGAACATCGCCGAAGTCGGCCAGGAAAGCCTGCGCGCGCGGATCGGCATGATTACCCAGGATACCTCGCTGCTGCACCGTTCGATCCGCGACAACCTGCTGTACGGCAAGCCCGACGCGAGCGACGCCGAACTCTGGGACGCGGTGCACAAGGCCCGCGCCGACGAGTTCATCCCGCTGCTCTCGGACGCCGAGGGCCGCACCGGGTTCGACGCGCATGTCGGCGAGCGTGGCGTGAAGCTGTCCGGTGGTCAGCGCCAGCGCATCGCCATCGCGCGCGTGCTGCTCAAGGACGCGCCGATTCTGATCATGGACGAAGCGACTTCGGCGCTGGACTCGGAAGTCGAGGCGGCGATCCAGGAAAGCCTGGAAACCCTGATGCAGGGCAAGACCGTGATCGCCATCGCCCACCGCCTCTCGACCATCGCCCGCATGGATCGCCTGGTGGTGCTGGAGCAAGGCAGGATCGCCGAAAGCGGCACCCATGCCGAACTGCTGGCCCAGCGCGGCTTGTATGCGCGCCTGTGGCAGCACCAGACCGGCGGATTTGTCGGGATCGACTGAACGCAACCCAAGCGCCACGATCCGCCACCCCGGAAACCGCCAGAGCCCGCCAACCACGGGGCCTGGCGGTTTTTTCGTGGCCGCTGGAAATCGGCGCAAACCCTGCTGTACTCAGCCAAGGTTCCGGAAGTGGGGCCTGTCGTAAGTCTGCAGGGAAGCACAACTCGATTCAGTCTCGATAGCATGCCTATCAAGGAGACTTGCATGTCTCTGTTCAAACGCTCGGTGACGGAGTCACTGGGCACGTTCTGGCTGGTTCTGGGTGGTTGCGGCAGTGCAGTAATCGCAGCGTCTTCGCCCTTGGGTATCGGGGTGCTGGGGGTCGCCCTGGCGTTTGGTCTGACGGTGCTGACCATGGCATTCGCCATCGGCCACATCAGCGGATGTCATCTCAACCCGGCCGTCTCGGTCGGTCTGTGCGTCGGCGGCCGATTCCCGGCCAAGGAACTGCCCGCCTACATCATCGCCCAGGTGATCGGCGGGATTCTCGCGGCGGCCCTGCTGTACGCCATCGCCAGTGGTCGAGAGGGCTTCGATATTGCCGCGGGCCTGGCCTCCAACGGCTATGGCGAGCATTCCCCCGGCAAGTATTCGATGGCCAGCGGGTTTGTCACGGAGCTGGTGATGACTGCCATGTTCGTGGTGATCATCCTCGGCGCCACCGACAAACGCGCACCGCCGGGGCTGGCGCCGATCGCCATCGGCCTGGGCCTGACGCTGATCCACTTGATCTCGATTCCCGTCACCAACACCTCGGTCAATCCGGCGCGCAGTACCGGCCCGGCGCTGATGGTCGGTGGCTGGGCCATCGCGCAATTGTGGATGTTCTGGGTCGCGCCGCTGTTGGGCGCGGTAGTTGGCGGGGTGATTTATCGCTGGCTGGGCAGCGACGACCGCTGACGAAGCCGGCGCCTCCCGCTGAGGGTGCGGGCCCGCCCGCGCCCTCAGGTTTGCCGATACGGCAAGGCACTGCGCGCCTCTTCGGCGTAGGCCAGCACACCGGCGCGTTCCTGGTGCAGGAAGTCTTTGACCGCCGCTTTCAGGCCCGGATGGCGCAGGTAATGCCAGGAATGCGTGATCACCGGTTCGAAGCCGCGAATCAGCTTGTGCTCGCCCTGGGCGCCGGCATCGAAACGCTGTAGTCCCTGGGCAATCGCGTATTCCATGCCCTGGTAGAAACAGGTTTCGAAATGCAGCCGGTCGAACTCTGCCAGGCACCCCCAGTAGCGTCCGTAGAAGCTGTCGCCACCGACCAGGCTGAAGGCCATCGCCACCGGCCGTGAACCCTGTTTGGCCAGCACCACACGAATCGCTTGCGGCATGCGCTCGGCCAGCAGGCTGAAGAAGGCTCGGGTCAGGTAGGGTGCCTGGCGCCGTACCGCGTAGGTGTTGGCGTAGCAGGCGTAGACAAAATCCCACTGCGCCTCGCTGAGCGCGTGCCCCTCCAGCCATTCGAATTCGAACCCCTGCCCCGCCACTTGCTCGCGCTCCTTGCGCATCTGCTTGCGCTTGCGCGAACTGAGCACGTCGAGGAAATCCTGGAAGTCGCGGTAGCCGCGATTGTGCCAGTGATACTGACAGCCGATGCGCTGCAGCCAGCCTGGCTGTTCAGCCATGGCTGCGTCGGTAAAGGCATCGGTGAAGTTGATGTGGGCGCTGGAGAGTTCTTCGACCTCGAGGTAACCCGGCAGGCTCTTGAGCAGCTCGAAGCCATCCTCGACATTCGCCGCCAGCAAGCGCGGCCCGCTGACCGGACTGAAGGGCACGGCGACCAGCAGCTTGGGGTAGTAATCGATACCGGCGCGGGCGCAGGCATCGGCCCAGCCGTGGTCGAACACGTACTCCCCGTAGGAGTGCCATTTGCGATAGGCCGGCAGCGCGGCGATCAGGCGCTCGCCTTCGATGTGCAGCAAATGCTCCGCGTGCCAGCCGGTGTGCGCACCGACACTGCCGCTGTCTTCCAGTGCGCCGAGAAAGGCGTGGCGCAGAAATGGCTGGTTTTCCGGCACCAGGGCATCCCAGGTGGCCGGGGCAATTTCCGACAGATTCTGCAGGCGCTGCAACGGCATCAACGAGCTCTCCACATCTTGGTTCCAAGCCTGGCGAGTATCGCCTATCGCCAGCCATTACACACCCGCAATCGGGCGACAGCGCTCTAGATCAATAGTTCAGCGCCGATGCGCATCGTCACGAACCTGCCATCACTGTGCCACCGGTCTGTCATAAACCATCGCGATACTGGCGCCTGTTTTTAGAGCGCCGGGTTCTACCCGGACACTGTTTTCCGACGTCCAAACCGTCGGTTGTGCCCAGGATGGTCAAGCCATCCCTCTCATCTTCGGAGATTGCTATGCGTCTTGCTTCCACGAAAACTGCGGCGGCCCTGTGCGGTGGCCTGTTGCTGGCCATGAGCGTTCCGGCCAGCGCTGCAGTCGACGCCAAACTGCTCGACATGCTCAAGGCTAACGGTTCGATTTCCCAGGCTCAGTACGTCGAGCTGCAAGCTGAATTGGCCAAGGATCAGAAGGCTCAGCAAATCGCTCAGCAGGCTCAGCAAGAGACCAACGAACAGGTCGCTGCCGTCGCGAAAAAAACCAACGAACAAAGCGCCTTCGACCAGAAACTGGCCTGGGCCGCCAAGACCCAGTTCAAGGGCGATGTACGCATCCGTCAGGAAACCGTGAAGATCGACGGCGAGTCCAACAACGGCGGCCGTGACAAGGACCGGCAGCGCATCCGTGCGCGCCTGGGTGCCTACACCGAGATCAACCCGCAGGTCGACACCGGCATCCGCATCGCCACCGGCGGCGGCGACGACGCCCGCTCGACCAACCAAGACATGGACAACTACTTCGACAAGAAGCAGATCTGGCTCGACCTGGGCTACATCGACTACCACCCGGACGCCATCAAGAACCTGCACGTGATCGGCGGCAAGATGCTGCAGCCGTGGGTGAGCATGGGCGACGTGATCTGGGATAGCGACATCAACCCGGAAGGTCTGGCCGTCACTTACAAGTACCCACTGGGCAGCAGCGCCGAACTGTTCGGCAGCCTGGGCAACTACACCCTCAAGGACAACGTCGACGGCGAAGGCGTGCAGTTCCGTCACGACCTGCGCCTGACCGCCGGCCAGCTGGGTAGCCGCTTCGCCATCACCGACAACCTGAAACTGACCCTGGGCGGCAGCGTCTACGCCTACCAGAACGACGAAGACAGCCGTTGCACCGGGACGTCGACACCGTGCGCCCTGTCGGTCAACGGCAACTCGGCGAACAACGAATTCCGTCTGTACGAGGGCTTCAGCCAGATCGATATCGGCGGCCTGCCAATGCCGCTGTCGTTCTACGGCCAATACGTGAAGAACAACGACGCGGTGACCGATGCCGACACCGCATGGCTGGTTGGCGCCAAGTCGAAAGTCTTCGGCCTGAACCTGGACTACAACTATCGTGACGTACAGCGCGACGCCGTGGTCGGTGCCTTCACCGATTCCGACTTCGCCAACGGCACCACCGGTTCGCGTGGTCACAAGTTCAAGGTCGGCTACGACATCGACAAGAACTTCGCCATCGGCGCCACTTACTTCCTGACCAAGGCTGACTTCTCCAGCCGCACGCAGCGTGATGCCGACACCAACACCCTGCAGCTGGACGCCGAAGCCAAGTTTTAAACAGCGCAATACATAGCCTGGCGCCGGCGGGACGATCCCCATCATCCGTTCGTTTGCAGCCGCGCCGGGTTATGCCCTCCAGAAGTGACGAAGGCTGCGATCTTTTGCTCCTGTCTGAACCGACAGGAGCAAAAGATCGCAGCCTTGTTTTCACGCGGTGCCTACGGCGGACTGTCCTTGCGGCGCTGCTCGGCCAGGCGCTCGGCCAAGGCCTCGACACCCTCCACCGGCGGCTCCGGCAGCGCCCGCAGCGTCGCCTGCATCAGACGCATCTGCCGAATGAACCGTCGGCAATTGCGACAGAACATCAGGTGATGACGCACCATCAGCCGCTCGCGAAAGCTCAATTGGCCATCGAGATAATCGCTGGATCGTGCCACTTGCTCCTTGCAGGTCAACATTCCCCTGTCTCCTCAAAATGTTCCACGGTCGCGAAGACCTTCAAACGTGCCCGATGCAGCAGCACGCGGACATTGGAGAGCGAGATCTGCAGAAGGTTACAGATCTCTTCCAGTTCCAGACCCTGGCGTTCGCGCAGCAGCAGCACGCTGATTTGCAGCTCCGACAGGCTCAGCAGCGTGTGCTCCAGGCACTCGCGCAATTCGCCTTCGGTGAGCAATGCCTCGGGGGTGTCCTGGTGCCAGGCAAACGGTGCGACCAGCCAATGGCCGTCGCCGGGCGAGAAGCGATCGTCGTCAATGGTCCCGTGCGGTGATGGCAAGTCATCGAGCAGCACTTCACGGCGATTGAGTTTGTAACGGCTCTTGGCCGAATTGGCGGTAATGGTCAGCAGCCAGGTCTTGAGGCTCGAGCGCCCTTCGAAACTGCCAATGTGCCGCACCACCGACAGCCAGGCATCCTGCACCACTTCCTCGACATGGCGCTGGCCGACAATGGCATACGCCACGGCGCGCATGGCGCTCTGATAAGTGCCGACCAGTTCCTTGAAAGCCTGTTGCTCCCCGGCCAGCAAGCGTGCAAGCAGTTGAGTGTCGTCAGCCGCCATCCAGCAATCCCCTTGTCCCGACTTCGAAAATGAGAACGGCAGGGTCTCGCCTGCCGTCATCTCCGAAAATTACAGCGTTCGCGCTGATCCGGATGTAGGAAAGATCAGCGCGATTAAGAGGAAATGAACCCTCTCGTTTAACGCTTGCGCAGGATCACGCTGCCGATCGAGTAACCGGCACCGAACGAACTCAGCACCGCCAGCGAACCGGCGGACAAATCGTCCTGATACTTGTGGAACGCGATCACCGAGCCGGCGGAGCTGGTGTTGGCGTAGGTGTCGAGGATCACCGGGGCTTCTTCTTCGGTGGCCTCGCGACCGAGCAGCTTGCGCACGATCAGGTGGTTCATGCTCAGGTTGGCCTGGTGCAGCCAGAAGCGTTTCACATCGCCGACATTGAGCTGGTTTTCTTGCAGATGCTCGCCGATCAGCTCGGCGACCATCGGGCAGACGTCCTTGAACACCTTGCGGCCTTCCTGCACGAACAGTTTGTCGCGGGCGCCGATGCCCTCTTCCGCCGCGCGGTTGAGGAAGCCGAAGTTGTTGCGGATGTTGTTGGAGAACTTGGTCAGCAGCTTGGTGCTGACCACATCGAACTGGTACGCGGAGGTGGCGAGGTCGGCGCGCTCGATGACCACGGCCGTGGCGGCGTCGCCGAAGATGAAGTGGCTGTCGCGGTCACGGAAGTTCAGGTGACCGGTGCAGACTTCCGGGTTGACCATCAGGATCGCCCGGGCCTGGCCCAGTTGCACGCTGTTGGCCGCCGCCTGGATGCCGAAGGTCGCCGACGAGCAGGCGACGTTCATGTCGAAACCGAAGCCCTGGATACCCAGTGCCTCCTGGACTTCGATGGCGATGGCCGGGTAGGCACGCTGCAGGTTGGAGCAGGCGACGATCACGCCGTCGATGTCCGCGGCGGTCTTGCCGGCCCGCTGCAGGGCCTGTTCGGCAGCGCCGATGGCCATCTGGCAGAGCACCGACCATTCGTCGTTGGAACGCTCCGGCAGGCGCGGCGCCATGCGTTGCGGATCGAGGATGCCATCCTTGTCCATGACAAAGCGGCTCTTGATCCCGGAAGCTTTTTCGATGAACGCGGCGCTGGATTCGGTCAGGGCCTCGATTTCGCCACGGGCGATGGCGTCGGCGTTGTCGGCATTGAACTGCGCGACGTAGGTATTGAAAGACTGCACCAGCTCTTCGTTGGAGATGCTGTTGGCCGGGGTGTACAGGCCGGTGCCGCTGATGACGACGTTATGCATGGTCGTTTCTCTAATCTGTTCAGGCAGAAAGCGCTGGCACCGACGTACCAACACACAAAGGGTCTATTCCCGTATCAAGGGACGCAAAAACCGGGCATCGCTTTATTCCGCTGCACGGCCCGGCAAAGGCTCTGGGACGCGAAAACGGCATTTATGGTCGCGAAGTTTGCCATAAACCCAAGGTTTTGGCCCCATTCCCGGGAGCAACAGAACATTCCTTGTGGGAGCGAGCTTGCTCGCGAAGGCGGTACATCAGTCAACCTATTGCTTGCCTGACCCGCCGCTTTCGCGAGCAGGCTCGCTCCCACAGGGTAGCTGTACAGCCTCAGAATCAGGCTTCGACCTGGCTCCACTGCTTGTTCAGCCGTTTGTCGGAGATCGGCACCTTCGTCCCCAACTGCTGGGCGAACAGCGACACGCGGTATTCCTCCAGCCACCAGCGATACAACTCGAGCTGCGGATCACGCTTGCCTTCCTGGGCGTGTTTGGCCGCGCGGATCTGGTATTGCGTCCAGAGGCCGGCGAGTTCGCCGCTCCATACACGATCCTTCTGCACCTGCGCGCCGAGCTTCTCGAAGCGTTGCTCGACCGCTTTCAGGTAACGCGGCAGCTCCTTGAGCCAGAGCATCGGCGTTTCCCGGACGAAGCCCGGGTAGACCAGGTGGCTGAGCTGCTGCTTGATGTCATTGAGCGCCACGGCCTGCGCCAGGTCGATCTTGCCCTTGAAGCGCTTCTGCAGACCGTGCCACAGCTTGAGGATCTCCAGGGTCAGGCGCGCCACGCGCTCGGCGTGCTCGGTCCAGCTGCCGCGCTTGCGCTCGGCGAGGGCCGCCAGCCCGGCGCCGTCACGCGGCAACGGGTCTTCGCCGTCGAGGATGCAGCTGTCGAGGCTGGCCAGCAGAATGTCTTCGACCAGCGCGTCGACGCGACCCAGTTCGCGGTAGAGCAAGCCCAGTTCGGTGATGCCCGGCAATTTGCTGCGCAGGAACTTGGCCGGCTCGGCCAGTTGCTGCAGCAACAGGCGTTGCAAGGCGCGGCGGTGCTGGAACTCGGCTTCGGCCGGGGTCGAGAATCGCCCCTCCTTGACCGTGCCGCTCTCCTCCACCAGCGCCGGATACACCGTCATCGACAACCCGGCGATCTTCTGTTGGGTTTTTTCCGCCACCGGGGCGAACACCTTGGCTTCCACCGGTTGCTGGCTCTTCGCGCTCTGCGGCACGGCCAGCGCCGCCTGACTGGCTTCGGCGAAGCGCGCGGTCAGTTCGGCCAGGTCACGCCCTTCGCCGAGGAACTTGCCCTGGCCGTCGACGATTTCCAGGTTCATCCGCAAATGCCCCTCGACCTGCTGCGCGGCTTCCGCCCAGGCCTCGTCGCTGACCCGTGCACCGGTCATGCGCAGCAGTTCGCGGCCCAGTGCCTGCGGCAGCGAACCCTCGGCAAACGGCATGCGCTGCAAGGCGGCTCTGACGAAGTCCGGCACCGGCACGAAGTTTTTGCGCAGGGCCTTGGGCAGGTTGCGCACGAGGGCAATGCACTTGGCTTCGATCAAGCCCGGTACCAGCCACTCCAGGCGCTCCGGCGGCAGCATCGGCAACAACGGTGCCGGCACGCGCAGGGTCACGCCGTCGCGCGGGTGGTTGGGCTCGAAATGGTAAGTGAGCGCCAGCTCCAGATCGCCGATGTGCAAGGTGTCCGGGTAGTCGCGCGCGGTGACTTCACTGGCTTCCCGGGCCAGCACGTCTTCCTCGCGCATGATCAGCAGCTGCGGATCTTTCTGGCTGTTGACCCGGTACCAGCTGTCGAACGTGGCGGTCTGGTGGATCTCCGCCGGCAGCCGCGCGTCGTAGAACGCGTAGAGGGTTTCTTCGTCGGCGAGGATGTCGCGGCGACGGGCCTTGGCTTCCAGTTCGTCGAGCTGTTCGAGCAGGCGCTGGTTGGCGCTCAGGCACTTGGCCCGGGATTGAATTTCGCCACGCACCAGGCCTTCGCGGATGAACAGCTCGCGCGACACCACCGGGTCCACCGGGCCGTAATGCACCGGCCGCCGCCCGACCACGATCAGGCCGAACAGGGTGATCTGTTCGAACGCGACGACCTGGCCACGTTTCTTCTCCCAATGCGGCTCGAAGTGGTTTTTCTTGATCAGGTGCCCGGCGAGCGGTTCGATCCAGTCGGCGTCGATCTTCGCCACCATGCGCGCATACAGCTTGGTGGTTTCCACCAGTTCGGCGGTCATCACCCACTGCGGACGCTTCTTGCCAATGCCCGACGACGGGTGAATCCAGAAGCGCCGCTGGCGGGCACCGAGGTAGTCGCCGTCTTCGGTTTTCTGGCCGATCTGGCTGAGCAGGCCGACCAGCACCGCTTTGTGCAGCTTGGGATAATCCGCCGGATCTTTATTCACGCTCAACTGCAGGTCGCGACAGATCAGGCTCAACTGCCGATGGGAATCGCGCCACTCGCGCAGGCGCAGGTAGTTGAGGAAGTTCTTGCGGCACCAGTTGCGCAACGGACTGGCCGTCAGCGCCTGACGCTGTTCTTCGAAACCGCGCCACAGGTTGACCAGTGCGGCAAAGTCGGAATCGGCGTCCTTCCACTGCGCGTGGGCCTGATCCGCCGCTTGCTGACGCTCCGGCGGGCGCTCGCGCGGGTCCTGGATCGACATGGCGCTGGCGACGATCAGCACTTCCTGCAAGCTGCCGAGCTTGGCGGCTTCGAGCAGCATGCGGCCCATGCGCGGGTCCACCGGCAGGCGCGCCAACTGGCGGCCGAGCGGGGTCAGTTGGCTGTTGCGGTCCACCGCCGAGAGTTCTTGCAGCAGGTTGAACCCGTCGCTGATCGCCTTGCCGTCCGGCGGCTCGATAAACGGGAACGCAGTGATTTCGCCGAGGCGCAGATGCAGCATCTGCAAGATTACGGCAGCGAGGTTGGTCCGCAGGATTTCCGGATCGGTGAATTCCGGCCGGCCGAGAAAATCCTCCTCGCTGTACAGACGCACGCAAATGCCGGGTTCGACCCGGCCGCAACGACCTTTACGCTGATTGGCGCTGGCCTGGGAAATCGCTTCGATCGGCAGGCGCTGGACCTTGGCGCGGTAACTGTAGCGGCTGATGCGTGCGGTGCCGCTGTCGATCACGTAGCGGATGCCCGGCACCGTCAGCGAGGTCTCGGCCACGTTGGTTGCCAGCACCACGCGGCGGCCTGGATGCGACTGGAAAATCCGCTGCTGCTCGGCCGGCGACAGGCGCGCGTACAGCGGCAGGATTTCGGTGTGTTTGAGTTGCGCCTTGCGCAGCATTTCCGCGGCGTCGCGAATCTCGCGCTCGCCCGGCAGAAACACCAGCACGTCCCCCGGACTGCGGCGTTCGCTGCGCTCGTAGGCGGCGATTTCGTCGAGGGTGGCGAGGATGGCCTGGTCCACGGTCAGGTCATCTTCGACGCGATTGCCCTCTTCGTCCTGTTCCAGGGTCAGCGGCCGGTACCAGGTTTCCACCGGGAACGTGCGTCCGGAGACCTCGACGATCGGCGCATCGTCGAAGTGCTTGGAGAAGCGCTCCAGATCAATGGTCGCCGAAGTGATGATGACCTTCAGGTCGGGACGACGCGGCAGCAGGGTTTTCAGGTAACCGAGCAGGAAGTCGATGTTCAGGCTGCGTTCGTGGGCTTCGTCGACGATGATCGTGTCGTAGCGTTCCAGATAACGGTCGTTCTGGGTTTCCGCCAGCAGTATGCCGTCGGTCATCAGTTTGATCAGGGTGTTGGCATCGCTCTGATCTTCGAATCGCACCTGATAGCCAACCAGCGCCCCCAATGGCGTGCCGAGTTCTTCGGCGACGCGGCTGGCCACGCTGCGTGCGGCGATCCGGCGTGGCTGGGTGTGACCGATCAGACCGTGCTGGCCGCGGCCGATCTCCAGGCAGATTTTCGGCAACTGGGTGGTTTTGCCCGAGCCGGTTTCGCCGGCGATGATCAGCACCTGATGCTGTTCCAGGGCCTTCTTGATCTCGTCACGCTTGGCCGCGATCGGCAGGCTGTCGTCGTAACGGATCACGGGCAGGCTGGCCTTGCGCGCCAGCACCTGATCGCAGGACGCCTGCATACGCGCCACCCACTGGGCCAGCTTGGCCTCGTCGGGTTTCTTGCGCAGCTCAAGCAACTGCCGCCGCAGCCGGTGACGGTCGGCGAGCATGGCGTGATCGAGGTTTTTCAGCAGTTTGTCGATGGAGGGCGATTCGTCAGTCATCGGGTACGCAATTCGGTCGTCTTTTTATGCAGGGGGCCGATTGTCGCAGAAAAGCAGCTGCAAGCGGCAAACCACAAGCCGCAAGTTGACTCGGGCTGCGGCTTGAAGCTTGTAACTTGCCGCGCGTCGCTGCTTCTATTCGTTGTCGAGGCCCTTGCGCCGATACGGGAACACGTCGATCACCTTCCCCGCCCGAATCGCCTCCTGCAAACCCTTCCAGTAGTCGGCGTTGTACAACTCGCCGTGCAACTGGTCGAACAATTTGCGCTGTCCGGCATCGGCGAACAGAAACGGCGGAAACTCCTCGGGGAACACATCCAGCGGCCCGATCGAGTACCAGGGTTCGGAGGCCATTTCATCTTCCGGCGTACGCGGCGCCGGGATGTGGCGGAAGTTGGCTTCGGTGAGGAAGCAGATTTCGTCGTAATCGTAGAAAACCACCCGGCCGTGGCGGGTGACGCCAAAGTTCTTCAGCAGCATGTCACCGGGAAAGATGTTCGCCGCCGCCAGTTGCTTGATCGCCAGCCCGTAATCCTCCAGGGCCTCGCGCACCTGGGCTTCGTTGGCGTTGTCCAGGTAGAGGTTGAGCGGGGTCATCCGCCGTTCGGTCCAGCAGTGGCGGATCAGCACGGTTTCGCCTTCCACGCTCACCGTCGACGGTGCGACCTCGAGCAGTTCCGCCAGGCACGCCGGATCGAACTTGCTCAGCGGAAAGCGGAAATCGGCGAACTCCTGGGTGTCGGCCATACGCCCGACGCGGTCGACGCTCTTCACCAGCCGATACTTCTCGATCACCGTTGCGCGGTCGACGTTTTTCGACGGCGAGAAGCGGTCCTTGATGATCTTGAACACGGTGTTGAAGCCCGGCAGGGTGAACACGCTCATGACCATGCCGCGCACACCGGGGGCCATGATGAACTGGTCGTCGGTGTTGGCCAGGTGGTTGATCAGCGCGCGGTAGAACTCCGACTTGCCGTGTTTGTAGAAGCCGATCGAGGTGTACAGTTCGGCGATGTGCTTGCCCGGCAGGATCCGCCGCAGGAAGCCGATGAACTCCGCCGGCACCGGTACATCGACCATGAAGTAGGAGCGGGTGAAGGAAAAGATGATCGACACATCGGCTTCGTCGGTAATCAACGCATCGATCTGAATGCCGCGGCCTTCGCGGTGCAGCAGCGGAATCACCAGCGGCCACTGTTCGTCGCGGGTGTAGATGCGTCCGACCAGATAGGCGCCCTTGTTGCGGTACAGCACCGAAGAAAACAACTCGACGCTCAGCTCCGGGTCCTTGCACACCCAGTCCGGCAGGTTCTCGCGCAGTTGCGCTTCGAGCCGGCGCACATCGCCCGGCAGGTCAGCGTAGTCCTCGCTGAAACGGTAGTCGGCAAAGATGCTCGCGAGCATCGCCGACAACTGGCCCTGAGGCTTGTAGGTGCGGGTTTGCGCGGCACGGGCGCGGCGCAGGCTCGGCCGCGTGGTGTGGATGAACATGCAGCCATCGCTGATCAGGTCGTGGCTGAACAGCCCGCAGAAAATCGAGTTGTACCAGGTCTCGGACAACTCATCGTCGAAACGCAGGTCGATCACGCTGATGTAGGCGCTCTTCACCAGCGGCCAGCAACTGACGTCCATCAGCGTGTCGGCGGCGAAATGCTCGCGCAGGCGCGCCACCGTTTCGCCGACCTTTTCTTCGTAGAGGTTGATCCGCGCCGCCGAAGCGATCTGGATTTCCTGCCAGCGTGCCTGCTCGAAACGCTCGCGGGCGCCGTCGGTGATCCGCCGGAAATGCTCGCGGTAATCGTCGAAGCCATCGAGGATCATGCGGGCGATGTCGGTGGCTGGCCATTGCTGCGGCATAGATGAGACCTCTGCGTGCATGGGGAACTCCGTGCCAGAGCTTAGCCACGGAAACCACCGCAGGAGAAGTGCAATTTCGGCCAAATGCGCCTGCGGGTTGTACAACGACACAGTTTTTAGCAAAGTTTTTTAAGTCGACCGTTCGGTCAAAAAAGCACCTGGCCAGTTCCTCTGCCCCTGTGCCGCCAGCCCGCGAATTTGCAGGGCTTCGGATCCAATCAGGCGGCGACCTCTCTAGCTCGCGACTTTGCCCACAAGTGTCGAACGCCTGCGCCCTGCCTTCGATTGGTCTTACCAAAATAGTGGCACTTTGATATACAGCCCGCCATTACCCGCCCGACAACAAGATCCTCGGTCCACGAGGACGACCTCTCCCTCAAAGCCCAAGGAGCACATTGATGTCTATCCGGAATCTGCGCATAGGTTTGCGAGCCAGTCTGAGTTTTGCCGTGTTGGCCGGTCTGCTGGTGGTGGTCGGTCTGTTCGGCCTCGGTCAGATGAAAACCCTGCGCGAAAGCGCCACGGTGATCGAAGAGTCGTGGATGCCCAGCATCGAAAGCATTCACGATGCGGCGGCGAATATCGCCAGCATCCGTCTCGAATCCCTGCGCCTGATCACCAGCACCCAGCCGGCGGTGCGCGACAGGAGCAAAGGCCTGATCAAGGCGCAGCGCGAAGAATTGCTCAAACGCCTCAAAGACCATGAAGCCTTGCTCAGCAGCGATCAGGAACGCGCAATGCTTGACGGCCTGAAGGCCGACACCGGCAAGTACATGAGCATCCTCGAACAGATCATCGGTCTGATCGACGCAGGGCAGAGTGAACAGGCCTACGCCCGTCTGAACAATGACCTGGCCCCGCAGGGCAGAGTGCTCGACACGACCCTGGAACAAATGATCAGCTTCAACCAGCAGGGTGCGGACGGCGCCGCCGATGCCGCCGCCGAGATGTATCAACGGGCCTTGTGGATCGTCGCCGGCATCATCGTCGTCGCCCTGATCGCCACGCTGTTGCTGGCCTGGCAGCTGACTCGCAGTATCACCACGCCAATCAATCAGGCGCTGCAAGTGGCGCAGCGCATCGCTGTTGGCGACCTCAGCGGCGAGATCGTCAGCAGCGGTCGCGATGAGGCCGCGCAGTTGCTCGACGCCCTGGCGCAGATGCAGGGCAACCTGCGCTCGACCATCCGCGGCATCAGCGAGTCGGCGCAGCAACTGGCCTCCGCCGCCGAAGAGATGAGTTCGGTGATGGAACAAAGCACCCGTGGCCTGCAACAGCAGAACGACCAGATCGAGCAGGCTGCCACGGCGGTCACCGAAATGAGCACGGCGGTCGATGAAGTCGCGGCCAACGCGGTGTCCAGCGCCGAAGCCTCCGAAGCGTCGAACGAGGACAGCAAGCACGGCCATGTGCAGGTCAGCGAGACCATCGACTCGATCCAGCAACTGGTCAGCGCGGTGCTCGGTGCGTCGGACCAGGCCGAAGGCCTCGCCACCCAGGCCCAGGACATCAGCAAGGTGCTGGAGGTGATCCGCGGAATTGCCGGGCAGACCAACCTGCTGGCCCTCAACGCCGCCATCGAAGCAGCGCGCGCCGGCGAGGCCGGGCGCGGCTTTGCCGTGGTCGCCGACGAAGTCCGTTCGCTGGCGCAGCGTACGCAGAATTCCACCGAAGAAATCGAGCTGATGATCAGCAGCATCCAGCACGGCACCGGGGCCACGGTCGGAGCCCTGCAAAGCAGTGCCGAGCAAGCCAGGCAGACGCTGCGCCGGGCCAACGGTGCCGGTCAGGCGCTGGAGAAAATCACCGCCTCGATTGCGCAGATCAACCAGCGCAACCTGGTCATCGCCAGTGCCGCCGAGCAGCAGGCGCTGGTGGCCCGCGAAGTCGATCAGAATCTGGTGACCATCCGCGACCTCTCCACGCAAACCGCGGCAGGCGCGACCCAGACCTCCGCCGCCAGCCAGGAGCTGTCACGCCTGGCGGTCGACCTCAACGCGCTGGTCACGCGCTTTGTGATCTGAGCGGAAAATTAATTGCCCGAATAGCGGTTGCCATCGCCAGGGCGCTCGGCAACACTCTCGTCCCGATAAAGGAAGGAGTGCCGTGGTGAGCCCTGTCGATATTTTCCGCATGCTGTTACTGGCAGCAATCTGGGGCGCAAGCTTCCTGTTCATGCGCATCATCGCTCCGGCCATCGGCACGCTTCCCACAGGATTTTTCCGCGTGTCGATTGCCGCCGTCGGCCTGCTGGTGATTCTCGGGCTGATGCGCATCAGTTGGGATTTCAAGGGCAAACTGAAAACGGTGATGCTCCTGGGGGTGATCAACTCGGGGCTCCCGGCCACGCTGTATTCGGTCGCCGCCCAAGTGTTGCCAGCCGGTTACTCGGCGATCTTCAACGCCACCACGCCACTGATGGGCGTGTTGATCGGCGGCCTGTTCTTCAGTGAAAAACTGACCGTGGCGAAACTGTCTGGCGTGTTTCTCGGCCTGCTCGGGGTTGGTGTGCTGACCCGCGCCGGTCCCGTGGCGTTCGATCTGCAACTGCTGATGGGCGCCCTCGCCTGCCTGCTCGCCACGACCTGCTACGGCTTTGCCGGGTTTCTGGCGCGGCGCTGGCTGGATCAGGCCGGCGGTCTCGATAGCCGACTGTCGGCGCTGGGCAGCATGCTCGGCGCGACGCTGTTCCTGCTGCCGCTGTTCGGTTACAGCGTGCTGACCCAGCCGCCGGCGAGCTGGGGCGGCTGGAACGTGTGGCTGTCGCTGCTCGGTCTGGGCCTGGGTTGCACCGCATTTGCCTACATCATTTACTTCCGCCTGCTGAGCGCCATCGGCCCGGTCAAATCGATGACCGTGACCTTCATGATTCCGCCGTTCGGCGTGTTGTGGGGAGCGCTGTTTCTCGATGAACCACTGTCGATGGCGCATGTGTATGGCGGGGTGCTGATTGCCCTGGCGTTATGGCTGGTGCTCAAGCCTGCCGTGGTGAAACCGGCACAGGTGACGGCGCGCTGACACGGCCCCCCCCTTTGCGCGCCGGGCAGCGCAGCCGCGCCAGAAGTGCGCGAGCGGACAAGAAAGACCCGGAGCATGGCTCCGGGTCTTTGCCTCTGGCTGTTGCGTTACGCGGTTTTACGGAACACGAACCCCAGGCCAACGATGATCAGCAGCATCCCCAGCACGCTCAAGGCAGCGAGACGATTGCCGAAGATCAGATAGTCCATCACCGCCGTCACCGCCGGCACCAGATAGAACAGACTGGTGACATTCACCAGATTGCCCCGGGCGATCAGCCGGTACAGCAACAGCGTCGCCAGCACTGACACCACCAGGCCCATCCACAACACCGGCACGATAAAACCGGCGCTGTGCTCGAAGTGAAACGGCTGGAACGGCGCGAAAATCCCGCACAGCAACAGACCGGCCAGGTACTGCACCGGCAGCGTGCCGAGCGGGTTGTCGGTGATGCGCTTCTGCATGATCGAACCCAGGGTCATGCTCGCCAGCGCCAACAGGCCAAACAGCATGCCCGCCCAGGACACGCCGGCCAGGCCGATGCCCTGATACACCACCATGATCAGCCCGGCCAGGCCCAGCGCCAGACCGAACAGCCGGCTCGCCGAACGCTGCCGCTCCATCAGCACCACGGTGAGGATCGGCTGGACGCCCATGATGGTCGCCATCACGCCGGGAGTGATTCTGGTATTGAGCGCCAGCAGATAGAAAATCTGATAAGCCCCCAACAGCACCAACCCGGTGGCAATCGCCGACAACATCGGCCTGCCGCCCTTGGGCAACTTCAATTTGAGCAGCGGCACCAACAGCAGCAGCCCGCACAGAGCAATGGCAAAGCGAATCAGCAGAAAGGCAAAGGGCGAAGCGTGGGCCAGCCCCCATTTGGAGAAAATCGCGCCACTGCTCCACAGCAGAACGAACAGGCTCGTGGACATCGCCGCGAGCGCGGACTCTTTCGAAAGGACAAACATGAATACCACCTGTAGTCAGGCAAAAAGCCAACTCAGCCGAAGCTGAAATTCAGTAGTTTTCTGGCGGGCGCGGGGTCAGCAGAGAATGCCGATCAGCCCGAAACGCCAACGCCCGGCGGTGATACGACTGCGCACACCGGCGTGCTACTGACAGGTGGAGGGTAATGACTGATCTGCCCTGGCTGCTGCTTCCCGCACGGCACGACGCCAGCGTTGACCGCTGAATCGACTACCGCGTTGATGAGGGATGCAGGCATTGGGGCTGATCTTTTCGAGGGATGAACGTGAGTCGTTCGCTCACGGGCCCTGACTATAACCAGCCTGCGACATGGATTGCAACGACTTGGACAAAGGGCCAGCAGGGACAGTTCGATGGCAGGCGCATAGGCTGATGAACAACGGATATGCCCAGTGAGGGGGAGACAGGGAATGCTCGAGATCACATGCCAAAGGAACGGAGTTATCTACGCTATCAACTGTACAGGTCGCAGGCCAGGAAACAGGCAAGCATCGCCAAAGCCTTATTACAGCTACCAGCGGGACAAGACTTGTCGAAGGTACGCTTCGAACCCATCGATGCCATTGCACTGGGCGCGTTCGAGCTCTGGGATAATCCACTTTTTTGCTGGCGAGAGGTCGCCGCATGGAAGTCACGAGAACCTCTGTCCCTGGATATCGCGATCTGGTTTGAACATCAGCTATGCGGACTGTGTTTCGTCAATCCGAACAAAAGCCGCCAACGTATTCGAATCGTGCGATTGGAGGGCCGCCCCGGAGATTCTCACCCGCTGAAAAATCGCATCGGGACCTTGGCGATGATGGTCATCGATGAGTTCGCTCGGATAATCGGCAGCCACTTCATTGAAGTCCAGGAGCCGATGCAAGGAGCACTTCCCGTTTATAAAAAGCTCGGTTTCAAATTTGATTTGGAAGGTCGTCTTGTCCTCGCAGTGGAGAGTAAAGTATCGTGAAAACAGTTCAAATAATGATCGATGAGGGAGGGAGCATGCGCAAATCAGTCAAGAAATCCTCCGCTAAGAAAGGATCAATCAAAACTGATGAAAAGATTGTCTCCTCAGAGCTATCAGCCAATCAGCGGCGCTTTCTGCAGCTACTTATTACAGGCATTGAAGACGAACCCAACGTTCTCGCCGGACGGCGCTGATTCGCAGGCAAAAAAAACCGCTCACAAGGAGCGGTTTTTTCCGTCTGCATCCAGCCTCAACCAAACAGCCAATACCCCAGCAACGTCAGCACAACAACTGCCAACACCGGACGCATGATGCGGTAGGCCTTGGGGTGGCGGCGCTTCCACTGTTTGACCACGCCGCTGAATTTGTCACTGAAGTTCTTGCTCCAGGCGTAGGCCTGGTTGATCCCGCCGACGCGTTCGTCGTCTAGGTTCTGCGGTGCGGTGGCGCGGCCCAGCCAGCCACTGATGAAACGGTTGATGCGGGTCATCAGACGGTTGCTCAGCGGCCGCTCGATGTCGCAGAACAGAATCACCCGGGTCTTGTCGGTTTCATTCTTGACCCAGTGCACGTAGGTCTCGTCGAACATCACATCCTCGCCATCGCGCCAGGCGTAGACCTGACCGTCGACGAAAATCCGGCAGTCGTCGGAGTTCGGCGTCGACAACCCGAGGTGATAACGCAGCGAGCCGGCAAACGGATCGCGGTGCGGGTTGAGGTGGCTGCCACCCGGCAGCAGCGCGAACATCGCACCTTTGACATTGGGAATCGCACTGACCAGCGCCACGGTCTTCGGGCACAGGGTTTCGGCCGATGGCAGCGGTTTGTCATACCACTTGAGGTAGAAACGCTTCCAGCCCTTCTTGAAGAACGAGCCGAACCCGGCGTCGTTGTTCTTCTCGGCGGCGCGGATGTAACCCTCATCGAACAGGTGCATGGCTTCGTCGCGGATGGTTTCCCAGTTGTCGCGCAGCACATCCAGTTCGGGAAATTTGCTGCGGTCCAGATACGGCTTGGACGGCACGCCGGAGAACAGGTACATCAGGGCGTTGTACGGGGCGAACAGCGCCGAGTGGTTGACGAACTGACGCAGTACCGGCAGACGCGCCTTGCCGCGCAGATGCACATAGAGAGTGCTGCCCAGAAACAGCAACAGCACCAACGCCTTGGCGGCAAACGGAAAGGTCATCAACAACTCCTTGGAAAAAGACAACGCTGCGCAGTGCCATTTACCCGACATGGCAGCCGGCCATGATAAACACTACCGGCGCCGGGAAAAACCCGCCCAAGCCAAGATTCAGTGTTAAGGATTGCGCAACAAAGCACTTATTAACATAAGGTTCCTGAACCCTGGCTGACCTGGATCAGCAATATCAACAGACCGCAGCCGGCGCAGTCGTCCGCCGCAATGGCTGAATCATGCCGTTATTGCTGGTTCTCCTGCTCGGTGAACAGATCGCTGAACAACATGCTCGACAGATAACGCTCACCGGAATCCGGCAGGATCACGACCAGGGTCTTGCCTTGCATCTCCGGGGTCTCCGCCAGACGAACGGCAACCGCCATGGCGGCCCCGCAGGAAATCCCGCACAAGATGCCTTCTTCCTGCATCAGCCGCAGCGCCATGGCCTTGGACTCTTCGTCCGTGACCCGCTCGACCCGGTCGACCATCGACAGATCGAGGTTTTTCGGCACAAAACCGGCGCCGATGCCCTGGATCTTGTGCGGGCTCGGCTTGATCTCTTCCCCGGCCAGCGCCTGGGTGATCACCGGTGATGCCAGCGGCTCCACCGCAATCGAGATGATCGGTTTGCCCTGGGTATTCTTGATATACCGCGAGACGCCGGTGATGGTTCCGCCGGTGCCGACGCCCGCCACCAGCACATCGATAGCGCCGTCGGTGTCGTTCCAGATTTCCGGGCCGGTGGTCTTTTCGTGAATGGCCGGGTTGGCCGGGTTCTCGAACTGGGCCGGCATGAAGAATTTGTCCGGATCGCTGGCCACCAGCTCGGCCGCCTTCTCGATGGCGCCTTTCATGCCCTTGGCCGGCTCGGTCAGAACCAGTTCAGCCCCCAGGGCCTTGAGCACCTTGCGCCGCTCGATACTCATCGACGCCGGCATGGTCAGCATCAATTTGTAACCGCGGGCGGCGGCAACGAAGGCCAGGCCGATGCCGGTATTGCCCGAGGTCGGCTCGACGATGGTCATGCCCGGCTTGAGTTTGCCGCTGCTTTCGGCGTCCCAGATCATGTTCGCGCCGATCCGGCACTTCACCGAATAACCGGGGTTGCGCCCTTCGATCTTGGCCAGGATGGTCACGCCACGCGGCGCGATGCGGTTGATCTGCACCAATGGCGTGTTGCCGATGGAGTGCGCGTTGTCAGCAAAAATACGGCTCATGGCTGGGTCCTTATGCAGCATTGAATTCAGCGCTCCAAGGTAAGCCTGTTGCCCCTGGCAGTCCAGTCGGGTCGAACGTCTGCGGCCACCGACAGTCAATCGCTTACACCGCCCGGAAATTATCGTCATGAAGCGTCGCTACAGCTGGCCGTTATGGACTTTCGTCACCGTCGTCGTATTGCTGGTCGCCCTGCACATCGCCCTGCCCTATCTGGTGCGCGACTACCTGAACGACAAACTGGCCGACATGGGTGATTACCGCGGCCAGGTCACCGACGTCGATCTGGCCCTGTGGCGCGGTGCCTACCGGATCAACGGCCTGAAAATCGTCAAGGTCGACGGCAAGGTGCCGGTGCCGTTCGTCAACGCGCCCGTGATCGATCTGGCGGTCAGCTGGCATTCGCTGTGGTACGACCATGCCGTGGTGGCGCAGGTGCAGTTCTTCAATCCCGAGGTCAACTTCGTCGATGGCGGCCCCAACAAGCAGAACTCGCAGACCGGTAAAGGCACCGACTGGCGGGCGCAACTGGGCAAGTTGCTGCCGATCACCCTCGATGAAGTACAGATTCATGACGGCAAGATCACTTTCCGCAATTTCAACTCCAAGCCGCCGGTCAACATGAGCGCCAGCAGCGTCGAAGCGAGCATCTACAACCTGACCAACGTGGTCGACAAACAGGGCAAGCGCGATGCCCGCTTCGAAGGCAAAGCGCTGCTGCTCGGGCATGCTCCCCTGGAAACCACGGCCACGTTCGATCCGCTGAGCAACTTCGAGGACTTCCAGTTCCGCCTGCGCGCCCGCGACATCGAACTCAAGCGCATGAACGACTTCGCCTCGGCCTACGGCAAGTTCGATTTCAACGCCGGCCACGGCGACGTGGTCATCGAAGCCCAGGCGAAAAAAGCCCAGGTCACTGGCTACATCAAGCCGCTGTTGCGCGACGTCGAAGTGTTCAACTGGCAGCAGGACGTCGAAAACAAGGACAAGAGCATCTTCCGCTCAGTCTGGGAGGCCATCGTCGGCGGCACGGAAACCGTGCTGAAGAACCAGGCCAAGAATCAGTTCGCAACCAAGGTCGAACTCAGTGGCAACGTGCATCAGCAAAATATCAGCGCATTCGAAGCGTTTCTGCAGATTCTGCGCAATGGCTTCATTCAGGCTTTCAATGCGCGGTATGAGCGGCCGAAGCCGGATGCGGGCTAGTTCTTGAAGGTCCGCGCTGCTTCGCAGCTATCGGGGATCAATCCCCTCGCGACAGCGCCGTTGTCTGGCGTCAGGCCGAAACCGAGTCAACATGTGACGCTCCATTCAGAGACTGAATAAGCCGTCTGCGTTCACAGTCGACCGGGCTGCGCGTTATAGTCGGGACATCCGATTATTTCGCCCCCGCCCTGCCCGAGCAGGTCGGCGTTACCGTTCGAGGATTAGCAGATGAAGTTCGAAGGCACCCAGGCCTACGTCGCCACCGATGACCTGAAGCTGGCGGTCAACGCCGCCATCACCCTGGAACGGCCGCTGCTGGTCAAGGGCGAACCGGGCACCGGCAAGACAATGCTCGCCGAGCAACTGGCCGAATCGTTCGGCGCCAAGCTGATTACCTGGCACATCAAGTCCACCACCAAGGCCCATCAGGGCCTTTACGAGTACGATGCGGTCAGCCGTCTGCGCGACTCGCAACTGGGCAACGAAAAAGTCCACGACGTGCGCAACTACCTGAAGAAAGGCAAGCTGTGGGAGGCTTTCGAGTCCGAAGAGCGGGTCATTCTGCTGATCGACGAAATCGACAAGGCCGACATCGAGTTCCCCAACGACCTGCTGCAAGAACTCGACAAGATGGAGTTCTACGTTTACGAGATCGACGAGACCATCAAGGCCAAGAAGCGCCCGATCATCATCATTACCTCGAACAACGAGAAAGAGCTGCCGGACGCCTTCCTGCGCCGCTGCTTCTTCCATTACATCGCCTTCCCCGACCGTACCACGCTGCAGAAAATCGTCGACGTGCACTACCCGGACATCAAGAAGGATCTGGTCAGCGAAGCGCTGGATGTGTTCTTCGACGTGCGCAAGGTGCCAGGCCTGAAGAAAAAGCCGTCGACCTCGGAACTGGTCGACTGGTTGAAGCTGCTGATGGCCGACAACATCGGTGAAGCGGTGCTGCGCGAGCGCGATCCGACCAAGGCCATTCCGCCGCTGGCCGGCGCCCTGGTGAAGAACGAACAGGACGTGCAACTGCTTGAGCGCCTGGCGTTCATGAGCCGTCGCGGCACCCGCTAAGAGGCTGATGCCATGTTGCTCAACCTGTTCAATGAAATGCGTGCAGCCAAGGTGCCGGTGTCGGTGCGCGAGCTGCTCGACCTGATCAACGCGCTGAAACAGCGCGTGACCTTCGCCGACATGGACGAGTTCTACTACCTGTCGCGGGCGATTCTGGTCAAGGACGAACGGCATTTCGACAAGTTCGACCGCGCGTTCGGCGCCTACTTCAATGGCCTGGAAAAGCTCGACGACCATTTGCAGGCGCTGATTCCCGAAGACTGGCTGCGCAAGGAATTCGAGCGTTCGCTGACCGACGAGGAACGCGCGCAGATCCAGTCCCTGGGCGGCCTCGACAAGCTGATCGAAGAGTTCAAGAAACGCCTCGAAGAACAGAAGGAACGCCACGCCGGCGGTAACAAGTGGATCGGCACCGGCGGCACCAGCCCGTTCGGTTCCGGTGGCTTCAACCCGGAAGGCATTCGGGTCGGCGATGCCGGCAAGCGCCAGGGCAAAGCGGTGAAAGTCTGGGATCAGCGCGAGTACAAGAACCTCGACGACTCCGTGGAACTGGGCACCCGCAACATCAAGGTCGCCCTGCGCCGGCTGCGCAAGTTCGCCCGCCAGGGCGCTGCCGAAGAGCTGGACATCGATGGC
This sequence comes from Pseudomonas sp. efr-133-TYG-5, assembly GCF_030209175.1. GTDB lineage: Bacteria > Pseudomonadota > Gammaproteobacteria > Pseudomonadales > Pseudomonadaceae > Aquipseudomonas. The sequence continues at coordinate 1,868,730 of NZ_JARVSM010000001.1, forward strand.
ACCATCGACCACACCGCCAAGGACGCCGGCCTGCTCAACATCCAGATGCGTCCGGAACGGCGCAACACGGTGAAGCTGTTGTTGCTGTTCGACATCGGCGGCTCGATGGACGCCCACGTGAAGATCTGCGAGGAGTTGTTCTCGGCCTGCAAGACCGAGTTCAAGCACCTGGAGTACTTCTACTTCCACAACTTCATTTATGAATCGGTGTGGAAGAACAACATGCGCCGCACCTCCGAGCGCACGTCGACCCAGGACCTGCTGCACAAGTACGGTGCCGACTACAAAGTGATCTTCATCGGTGACGCCGCCATGGCACCGTATGAAATCACCCAGGCCGGCGGCAGCGTCGAGCACTGGAACGAAGAGCCGGGCTACGTGTGGATGCAGCGGTTCATGGAGAAGTACAAGAAGCTCATCTGGATCAACCCGTACCCGAAAGACACCTGGGGCTACACCTCGTCGACCAATATTGTCCGCGACCTGATTGACGACCAGATGTATCCGCTGACCCTGCGTGGGCTGGAAGAAGGGATGCGCTTCTTGTCCAAATAGTCGGCGTTGTCAGTGATGGCCTCCTCGCGAGCAAGCCCGCTCCCCCATTTGGAATGCATTTTCCTGTGGGAGCGGGCTTGCTCGCGAAGCTCTCAGCTATTTCGAAAGCGCTGCAAATACGCGACATGCTCCTGGTGCGCGACGTCCTGTACCACCGGCCTCAACCTGACCTTTTCGCCCGGCAGGCACTGTGCCAATCGGGCCAGCGCCAACGGCGTCAACGCTCCCAATCGCGGGTAACCACCAATCGTCTGGCGGTCATTGAGCAGCACGATCGGCTGCCCGTCCGGTGGCACCTGCACCGCCCCCAATGGAATACCTTCGGAAATCATCGGCCGACCCTGGTACTGCAACGCCGTACCCAGCAGCCGAATGCCCATGCGATCGGCGCGACTGTCCAAGGTCCAGGCACTGTTGAATGCATCGAACAGGCTCTGCCCGCTGAACTCGCCGATCTGCGCACCGAGCACCAGGTCCAGCGGTGCATCCAGGCGCAGGTCCGGCCGTTGTTGCGCCGGTACTTCGCGCAGCAGCAGGGTGTCGCCCGAGTAACGCAAAGTCGCGCCTTTGGCCAACGGCAGGCCCCTGCCATCGAGGCCGCCGAGTTCTTCGCGTACCACCGTGGCACTGCTGCCGAGCACCGACGGCGCGATAAAACCGCCCGGGGCGGCCAGGTAGGCGCGCGCCCCGAGCGATGGCTGGCTGAACTGCAAGGTCTGGCCCTGGCGCAATTTGAAACTGCGCCAGGGCGCCAGTGCCTCGCCGTCAATCCGCGCGCCGAGATCGGCCCCGGCCAGCGCCAACAGGCAGTCTTCTTCGGCGTACACGGTGAAGCCGCCAAGGGTGATTTCCACCGCCGGCAGATCCAGTGCGTTGCCCAGCAACCAGTTGGCCCAGGCCAGCGAGCGCCAGTCCGCCGCGCCACCCTGGGTCACGCCGAGGTGACGCACGCCAAACCGCCCGGCGTCCTGCAACAGGCACAGCGGCGTGCTCGCCTGAATCGTCAATCGGCTCATGCCAGCGCCTCCAGAGGTGTGTCGTCACCGCCGAGGCGGATGAATTCGGCATGGCTCACCGCTTCAAAACGCACGGTATCGCCGGGCTGCATGAGGCTGTAGCCATCGCGTTCACGGTCGAACAGTTTTGCCGGTGTGCGTCCGATCAGGTTCCAGCCACCGGGCGATACCGCCGGATAGGCAGCCGTCTGCCGCTCGGCGATGCCGACGCTGCCGGCGGCGACTTTCTTGCGCGGGGTATTCAGGCGCGGCGCGGCGAGGACTTCCTCGACCAGCCCCATGAAGGCAAAGCCTGGCGCGAAACCGAGGGCGAACACCTGGTATTCGCGGGCACTGTGGCGGCGAATCACCTCCGCCACCGACAGGCCGCTGCGTTGGGCCAGCAGGCTCAATTCCGGGCCCACGCTGAGGTCATACCAGACCGGCAGCACATGGCAGCGGCCACCGGTGCGCGTGTTCGGCGAGAGGTCAAGCAACGCTTGCGCGATCAATTCCCGGGCCTGCCCCGGCGTTAATGCGCGCAAGTCGTAGTGCACCATCAGCGTGGTATAGGACGGCACCAGGTCAATCAGCCGTGTGCCGAACACTGCGCGCAAGCGCTCGCTGGCGGCGAGCATCCACGGCATGTTGGCCTCGGCGATGTCGTCGAACAGGCGCAGCATCAGGCAGTCCAGCGCCACCACTTCCACCCGCGGATTCATGGCGCGCTCTGCTCGTTCAAGGCCTGGCGAATGCGTTGCACGGCTGCCACGGAACTGGCGTTGTCACCGTGGACGCACAGGGTGTTGGCCTGCAGGTGCAGCGCGCTGCCGTCGCTGGCGATGAGGTGGTCGCCACGGGCGATGGTCAGCGCTTGGCCGATGATGGTGTCGGCGTCGTGATGCACCGCGCCGGGCAGTTGCCGCGAGACCAGCCGGCCGGCGCTGTCGTAGGCGCGGTCGGCGAAGGCTTCGAACCACAGGGTGACGCCATATTCGTCACCCAGTTGCTGCGCCGCACTGTTATCGCGGGTTGCCATCAGCATCAGTGGCAACGTGCGGTCGTAGGCGGCCACCGCTTGAATCACCGCACGCAGCTGCGCCGGGTTGGCCATCATGTCGTTGTACATCGCGCCATGGGGTTTGACGTAACTGACGCGCCCGCCCTGGGCTTTGCAGATGCCGTCGAGGGCGCCGATCTGGTAATGCAGGATGTCTTGCAGTTCCTGTGCGGAATACGCCATGGAGCGGCGGCCGAAACCGACCAGATCCTGATAGGCCGGGTGCGCGCCGATCTGTACGCCGTGGCTGAGGGCCAGGCTGACGGTCTTGCGCATGATTCCCGGGTCGCCGGCGTGGAAACCGCAGGCGATGTTGGCGCAATCGATGAAGGGCATGACCTCCGCGTCCAGACCCATGGTCCAGCTGCCGAAGCTCTCGCCGATGTCGCAATTGAGTAGCAGGCGGCTCACGGTGAACACTCCTGTAGTTCTTGTCTTGTTGTGCTGTAGGACACTGCTCGTTGCACATGCCCCGCAGATTATCAGTTACTGCGCATCGAGTTGCTTGCCGCGGGTTTCCGGCAAGCTCAGCGCCGCCAGAATCACCACGCCGTAGGACACCGCCGCGAATGAACCGATACCCACGCTCAGCGGCACTTTCTGGCTGAGCAGGCCGATCAGCAGCGGAAACAATGCCGCCAGTGCCCGGCCGATGTTGTAGCAGAAGCCTTGGCCGGAGCCGCGAATCCGCGTCGGAAACAGCTCGGTGAGAAACGCGCCCATGCCACTGAAAATCCCCGAGGCGAAGAAGCCCAGCGGGAAACCCAGCCACAGCATCACCCCGTTGCTGACCGGCAGTTGCGTATAGAGCAGGACGATGGTGAACGAGCCGACCGCGAACAGGATGAAGTTCTTCTTGCGCCCCAGCAGATCCGTCAGATACGCACTGATCACATAGCCGACATAGGAACCGACGATGACCATCGCCAGATACCCGCCAGTGCCGAGTACGCTCAGGCCACGTTCGTTTTTCAGAAACGTCGGCAGCCACGAGGTGATGGCGTAGTAGCCGCCCAGGGCACCGGTGGTCAGCAACGAGGCGCGAAACGTGGTGAAGAGCATGCCGGGGGCGAAGATCTCGTAGAACTTCGCCGGATTGTCCGGGGTTTGCCGGGCCTTGGCGGCGCGGTAGATCTCCGGGTCCTTGACCAGACGGCGGACGAAGATCACGAAAATCGCCGGCACGATGCCGAGGATGAACAGTGCGCGCCAGGCGTCTTCCGCCGGCAGCACCGAGAACAGCAGCGCATACAGAATGGCCGTCAGCCCCCAGCCCAAGGCCCAGCCACTCTGCACCATGCCCACCGCCTTGCCGCGATCCCTGGCGCGGATCACTTCGCCTATCAATACCGCGCCCGCCGTCCATTCGCCGCCAAAACCGAAACCCATCAGGGTGCGGGCGATCAGCAGCTGTTCGTAGTTCTGGGCAAAGCCGCAAAGAAAGGTGAAGAACGCGAACCACAGCACCGTCAGTTGTAGGGTGCGCACACGGCCGATGCGGTCGGAGAGAATCCCCGCCACCCAGCCACCTATGGCCGAAGCGATCAGGGTGCTGGTGTGGATCAGCCCGGCCTGGCCGGTGGTGATGCCCCACATCGCAATCAGGGTCGGCACGACAAAGCTGAGCATCTGCGTGTCCATGCCGTCCAGGCCATAGCCGATCTTGCAACTCCAGAAGGTGCGGCGTTCCTGTTGATTGATGTTGCGGTACCAGTCGAACGGGCCGGGGCGGGCCGTGGTCTTGGCGAGTTGGAGGGTGTCGGGCGCACTCATGGCAAGTCTCCGCAGGCTTTTATTGGTCTTGTTCGTCGTCCCGACGACGCCTATCGTGGGAACCGGATGCGCCGATTCTTGGGCGCGCGGGCGCAAGTCGTCCAACGAATAAAAACCCGCCTTAGGCATAAGAAAAATTTGTCACCCGAGCCTTGCCCATGAACCTGAAGTTTCTCGAGACCTTTGTCTGGGTCGCCCGGCTGAAGAGTTTTCGCCTGACCGCCGACAAGCTGTTCACCACCCAGGCATCGATTTCCAGCCGCATCGCGGTGCTCGAAGGTGAGCTTGGGGTGAAGCTGTTCCTGCGTGATTCACGCGGGGTCAGCCTGACGCCCGAAGGTTTGAAAGTGCTCGAATACGCCGAGCAGATGCTCGACACGATGCAGGCGCTGAAGCAGTCGATCGAGACCCGATCGAGCAAGGTTGGCCGGGTACGGATCGGGGTGATGGACACAGTGATTCACACCTGGCTCAGCCCGCTGGTGGCGCAGATGACTGATCTGTACCCGCGGGTAGAAATCGAACTGGTGGCGGATACGTCGCTGAACCTCTGCGATCAGCTGCAAAAAGGCTTTCTCGACCTGATCCTGCAAACCGACCTGGTGCGTCAGGAAAGCGTGCGCAGCCTGGACCTGGCCAGCCATCCCCTCGGCTGGATCGTCGCCAGCAACTCGATCTACAACCGCGACTACCAGGGCCTCGCCGACCTGGCGCAGGAACGGATCATCACCTACTCGAAAAACTCCCGGCCGCACCAGGACATCCTGGCATTGATGCAGGCCCAGGGCGTGCTGGCGCCACGGTTGAACTGTGTGAATTCGGTGTCGGCGATCACGCGGCTGTTGCGCGATGGCTTCGGCATTGGCGCGTTGCCGCCGGTGTTGGTCGCCGAGGAACTGGCGCGCGGCGAACTGACCCTGCTCGACATCGAACAGCGCCCGCCGAACCTGCAGGTGGTGGTGTCGTGGCGCGTCGGCGTGGAATGGGTCGAAGAGATCGTCACGCTGTGTCAGCAGGTGCTGGAGGCGTATGCGCAGAAAGTCGGCGAGAACTATATCGTCCTGTCGTGATTGATCGTTCCCGTGTCGAGACGTGGGAACGATCCCTGGGCGAAGCGCTGGAGACTCAGAGCCCGCGCACGTCGCGGTCTTCGATCGGCCGGCTCTGGCGCAGGCGCTTGCCGCCGAGCACCACCCAGTCGATCAGGCGGAACAGGCACTCGATGCCGAACGACAGCAGCAATGCGCCGCTCATGCCCCAGATCATCGCTTCCGGGGTCAGCAGGATCTGGTAGCTGTAGCCGTTCCAGGTTTCCTTGCGGATGTCCGGATCGGCGGCCAGCACCACTTGCAGGAAGCGGATGTACCACGGCCCCTGCATCGCCTGGAACTGCTTGTCCAGCGCCAGCTGGCGGTTGAGCAAGGTGCTCAGGCTGTCGGCATCGCTGCGAAACACCGGGTCCTCGCTGGCGCGATAATGCGCGACCAGCGCCTGCAGGTCGCCCTTGAAGAACTGCTCGGCGGTGCCCTGGAAGCCGCGCAGACCGGTCTGCGCTTCGATCAGATGGGCCTCGACACGCTTGGCGTAATCGTTGATGAAGCCTGGCACCTGGACACCGATCAACAGGCCCGCCGCAAACAACACCAGCCGTAGATAACTGAGCAACATTCGGGGAAATCCTTTATTCGGTCGTGCCCTGGCTGACGCATTCGCCGCGCCGCCACAGGCTCCATTGGCCCGGTTCGTAGCGGGTCCAGGTTTCGTTTTCGGTCAAGGGTTCGGTGGCGATGACCGTCACCACATCGTTGGGCGTGGTTTCGGCCTGGAAATCGACGATCACGTCGACGTCCTTGAGCCGCGCCGGGCCGAACGGTGCACGCCGGGTAATCTGCGCCAGTTTGGTCGAGCAATAGCAGAACAGCCAGTCGCCATCACTGAGCAGACAGTTGAACACGCCTTTGCTGCGGTATTCGGCGCAGGCGGCGACCAGGTCCGGCAGCAGCGCTTCGATATCAACCGGTTCCGGGAACGCCGCCCGCACCCGGTTGAGCAGGTCGCAGAACGCCGCCTCGCTGTCGGTGTCGCCGACCGGGCGGTAGAAACTCTTGATCGGGGTGAAATCGGCGAGCTGGCCGTTGTGCGCGAAGCACCAGTTGCGCCCCCACAGCTCGCGGACGAACGGGTGAGTGTTGGACAGGCAGACCTTGCCGACGTTGGCCTGACGGATGTGGCCGATGACCACTTCGCTCTTGATCGGATAGCGCTGCACCAGGTTGGCCACTTCCGATTCGCTGCTGGCCGCCGGATCCTGGAACAGACGCAAGCCGCGCCCCTCGTAGAAGGCAATGCCCCAGCCATCACGGTGCGGCCCGGTGCGGCCGCCGCGCTGCATCAGCCCGGTAAAGCTGAACACGATATCGGTCGGCACGTTGGCACTCATGCCCAGTAGTTCACACATGTGCGGACTCTCGTGATTACAGACGTGGCTCGACCCGCATGCGTTGCGGGTTGCTCGGCAGCGGCGGACGGCCGTAGCGGTCATCGCCGGCACCGCCGAAGGGCTGGTCGTTGTCCCGCTCGTCGTCGGCACGGGCGGCGGCGCGGGCCGCTTCGGCCTGTGCCTGGCGAGCGCGGGAGGCGCGTTCGATCGGGAAGCGGATGAGCACGAAGAGCAGATACACGCCGAAGGCAATCATGCCGTACATGAACAGGTCGGAAATCGCCCGCCAGGCGTTGTTGCCGACCTTGAAGGCCAGGTCGAGCGCCGTGATGGCGATGGCCGGCGCGACCTTTTCCTTCACCGGATCGATGATGGTCGGGCTCAGCAGCAACACCGCCATCAGCACACGCAGCGGCTCGCGCAGCCAGCGCCACATCCAGCGGGTCATGCGCATCCATACCAGCAGGCAGCCCAAAGCGGCAAAGGCGTAAAGGCCCCAGGCGATCAGATAGTCGTTCTCGGTCATGGTGTCCATGGCAAGGCAGGCAAATAGGCGCTTATAGTAACGACTTTTCGCCCGCCAGGCTTGTCCCAATAGACACGCTGCCTGTGGGAGCGCCAGCGCGACCCGCGCGCCTCCCCTCTTCCGTCCCTGTCCGAGAGCCCGCCATGCCCGAATCCGCCACTGTCATCAGCGCACCGATTGCCCACAAGGCCGCCGGAGCCGACCCGTATGCCTGGCTGCAGGAACGCGACACCGCTGCGGTGCTCGATTACCTCAAGGCCGAAAACGCCTACCAGCAGGCGCAAACCGCCGATCAGGCCGAACTGCGCGAAACCCTGTTCGAAGAGATCAAGGGGCGCATTCTCGAGACCGACCTGTCCCTGCCGTCGCCGTGGGGCCCGTACCTCTATTACACCCGCACCACCGCCGGTGACGAGTACGCCCGCCACTACCGCTGCCCGCGCCCGGCGGATGACAGCCTGACACTCGACGAGAGCCGCGAACAATTGCTGCTCGACCCCAACGCCCTGGCCAACGGCGGCTTCTTCTCCCTCGGCGCGTTCAGCATCAGCCCGGACCACCAGCGCCTGGCCTACAGCGTCGATGCCTCTGGCGACGAGATCTACACGCTGTTCGTCAAAGAGCTGTCCAACGACAAAGTCAGCGAACTGGAATTCCAGGACTGCGACGGCAGCATGACCTGGGCCAACGACAGCCTGACCCTGTTCTTCGGCGTCCTCGACGATACCCATCGCCCGCACAAACTGTTGCGCTACCGCCTCGATGGCACCGCCGCCGAAGAAGTCTTCCACGAGCCGGACGGGCGTTTCTTCCTGCATTGCTACCGCTCCAGTTCCGAGCGGCAACTGCTGCTGTCGCTGGGCAGCAAGACCACCAGCGAAGTCTGGGCCCTCGACGCCGCGCAGCCGCACCTGCCGTTTACCTGCCTGGCCCCGCGCGTCGAGGACCACGAATATGACGTCGACCACGGCCTGCTCGATGGTCAGTGGACGTGGTTCATCCGCACCAATCGCGATGGCATCAACTTCGCCTTGTATCAGGCGGCGGATCACGGCAGCGTGCCGAGCGAAGCCGACTGGCAGAACCTGATCCCGCACAGTGACACGGTGATGCTCGACGGCCTCAGCCTGAATGCCGAAGCCATGACCCTGAGCCTGCGCGAAGGCGGCCTGCCGGTCATCGAAGTGCGCCCCCAGGGCCTGCCGCCGTATCGCGTGCAATTGCCGGACGCGGCCTACAGCCTCTATGTACAGAACAGCCTGGAATTCGCCAGCGATCGAATTCGCCTGCGCTACGAGGCGCTGAACCGTCCAGCGCAGGTGCGCCAGTTGCTCCTGGCCAGCGGCGAACAGTGCGTGTTGAAAGAAACCCCGGTGCTCGGCCCGTTCGACGCCGATGCCTACGTCAGCCAGCGTCTGTGGGCAACCGCGCCGGATGGCACGCAGGTGCCGATCAGCCTGGTCATCAAGCGCGAAATGCTCGGCAAACCGGTGCCGCTGTACCTGTACGGTTACGGTGCCTATGGCTCAAGCCTCGACCCGTGGTTCTCCCACGCGCGCCTGAGCCTGCTCGATCGCGGCATGGCCTTCGCCATCGCTCACGTACGCGGTGGCGGTGAACTGGGTGAAGCCTGGTACCGCGCCGGCAAGCAGGAGCACAAGCACAACACCTTCAGCGATTTCATTGCCTGCGCCGAATTCCTCATCCTCAACGGCATCACCACCGCACCGCAGCTGGCGATCAGCGGTGGCAGCGCCGGCGGCCTGCTGATCGGCGCGGTACTCAACCAGCGTCCGGACCTGTTCGGCGTGGCGATTGCCGAAGTGCCGTTCGTCGACGTGCTCAACACCATGCTCGACCCGGACCTGCCGCTGACCGTCACCGAATACGACGAATGGGGCAACCCCGAAGAGCCGGAGGTCTACGAGCGCATCAAGGCTTACGCACCGTACGAAAACGTCAGCGCCCAGGACTATCCCGCGACGCTGGTGATCGCCGGCTACAACGACAGCCGCGTGCAGTACTGGGAAGCCGCCAAGTGGGTGGCGAAACTGCGCGCGAGCAAAACCGACGACAACCCGTTGCTGCTCAAGACCGAACTCGGTGCCGGCCATGGCGGGATGAGCGGGCGTTACCAGGGATTACGTGACGTAGCGCTCGAATATGCATTTGTATTCAAGGTTCTGGGCATCGCCTGAGGAACTCCGTCGGTCACTTGGGTCTTAATTCCAGACATTAAGCGCCGATACACATAAACCCTGTGGGAGCGGGCTGGGTCCGGGCGGCGATCCGACGAAGAGGCCATCAGCTTCAACATTTTTGCTGACTGACACTAGGTCTTCGTCGGATCGCCGCCCGGACCCAGCCCGCTCCCACAAGGAATGTGCAACGCGCGGAAACCGTGAAAACAACAAGACTGTGACGACATGTCCGAACCGACCTTACTGAACAACGAAATCCGCGGCTGGCTGATGGACTGTGGCCTGTTCGATCAATTGCAACTGGCCGACTTCGCCGCGGCCTCGGGCTATTTCAGCATCAGCACGGTGGCCGAAGGCGAGGCGATCTTTCGCGAGGGCGATGCCGGCAGCTTCATGTGCATCATCCACAGCGGCCAGGTGGCCGTGCAGAAAACCAACGGTGACGGCCAGGTGGTAACCATGGCCACCCTGCGCAGCGGCCGCGCCTTCGGCGAAATGGCCGTGCTCGACGGCGAGCGCCGCTCGGCCACCTGCATTGCGGCGAGCCACTGTCAGTTGCTCAACCTGGGCAAGGACTCGCTGGAAAAAATGCTCAACGATGCGCCGAAGATCGCCGCGAAAATCATCCGCGCCCTCGCCGTCTCCCTGTCCAGACGCCTGCGCATGGCCGACGGCCAACTGGCGGCGCAACAGATCTAGCCGCCGGGGGACTTGCTCTTGCTGTCGCTCTGCTCAAGGCCCGGCAATGGCTGATCCTTGCCCGGCGGGCTGGGCATTTCGATCGGCACCAGCGGCGGCCCGCCACTGCCCGGGCCGGTCTTGGGAATGGGCATCGGGCTGATCTGCGGATACGGGGTCGGCGTCGCGGTTCCGGGCGAACCGGGTTGCGGCGCGGGAGTGACCGGAATGGTCTGTTGCGCCTGCACCGCACTTATCGAGAGCGCGGCCAGGGCAATGACCGTTAGAATGGTGCGCTTCATCAAGGACTCCATTGGCCTTATTTGCGCTCAGGCTACTCCCAACGGCGCCGGCTTGCCTCCCCCCTCTTACCGAGATTTTCATGAAACGTTTCGTTCTGCTCGACACCACGCCGATCCCTGAAAACGGCGGAGCCCTGTGCCTGTTCGAGTATGGCGAGGATTTCGTCATCAAGATCCAGGGCGGCGACGGCGGGCAATTGATGAACACGCGCATGCACGGTTCCGAAGACGCGCTGGCCGAAATCCCCTGCCGCAAGGTTGCCGGCCGGCCGAATTCCCGCGTGCTGATCGGCGGCCTGGGCATGGGCTTCACCCTCGCCTCCGCGCTCAAGCATCTGGGCAAGAGCGCCGAAGTGGTGGTCGCCGAACTGGTGCCCGGCGTCGTCGAATGGAACCGTGGCCCGCTCGGAGAAAAATCCGGGCGGCCGCTGCTCGACCCGCGCACCGTGATCCGCCAGGACGATGTGGCCAAGGTGCTGCAAAGCGAGCCGAACGGCTTCGATGCGATCATGCTCGACGTCGACAACGGCCCCGAAGGCCTGACACAGAAAGCCAACAGCTGGCTGTACTCCGCCGCCGGCCTCAACGCCTGCGCCAAGGCCCTGCGTGCCAAAGGCGTGCTGGCGGTGTGGTCGGCCAGTGCTGACCGGCAGTTTTCCGACAAATTGAAGAAGGCCGGATTCAAGGCCGAGGAAGTGCAGGTGTTCGCCCACGGCAACAAGGGCACCCGCCACACCATCTGGATTGCCGAGAAGCTCAAGGGCTGAGCTAAACTTGGCGCATAACCGTCATCAGTCTTTCTACAAAGGTGAACCCATGAGTTCGTCCACCCCGACCAACACCTCGAAGCTGGATCGCATCCTCGCCGACAACCAGCGCGACAAGGAAATGGGCTACCGCGACAAGGCCCTGAAGATGTACCCGCACGTCTGCGGCCGCTGCGCCCGCGAGTTTTCCGGCAAACGCCTGAGCGAACTGACCGTGCACCACCGTGACCACAACCACGACAACAATCCGCAGGACGGCTCGAACTGGGAGCTGTTGTGCCTGTACTGCCACGACAACGAGCACTCGCGCTACACCGACCAGCAGTACTTCGGAGAAGGCTCGCTGAGCACGCCGAAGATTGCCAAGGCCACGCACAACCCGTTTGCGGCGCTGGCCGGCCTGATGAAGAAAGAAGACTGAAGATCTTCCTTGGCCACACCGGCCTCTTCGCGGGCAAGCCCGCTCCCGCAGGCTTCTCTGGTGTCCTCAGAATTTGGAGCGACCGAGATCACTATGGGAGCTGGCTTGCCCGCGAAGAAGCCAGGCCAGACACCGCAAGTCCTGAATCTGCCCGCCCTCTCCCAATCCCCGTATAATCGCCCTCTTTTTCCCGAAGGCACCCCGCTCGTGGCAGACAAACGGTACAGCTGCATTGGTTTGTATAACCCCAAATCTCCGGAGAACGTCGGTTCGGTCATGCGCGCCGCCGGCTGTTACGGCGTAGCGTCCGTGTTCTATACCGGCAAGCGTTATGAACGCGCGGCCGATTTCGTTACCGACACCAAGCGCGTGCACTACGACATCCCGCTGATCGGCATCGATGACCTGAAAAAGATCCTCCCGCTCAACTGCGTCCCGGTGGCCGTGGAGCTGGTCGAGGGCGCCCGGCCGCTGCCGGAATACACCCATCCGGACCGTGCGCTGTACATCTTCGGCCCGGAAGACGGCTCGCTGGACAAAGAGATCCGCGACTGGTGCGAAGACGTCGTGTACATCCCCACCAGCGGCTGCATGAACCTCGCCGCGACGGTCAATGTCGTGCTCTACGACCGCATGGCCAAGGGCCTGAACACCCGCTCCGGGCCAAAATTCCGCTGAAACGTTGCACATCCGATGGAACGAGCTGGCCGCCCGGGCAGTCAGCTTATCTATCTATTGCACATTGCCTGGGAGACAGATCATGACCGAACTCAAACGCGTCCAACGTATCGAATCCACCCCGTTCCAGAGCCATTCCGAGCAGAACGTCCAGGGCTGGGAGCGCATCGGCTCACTGGCCGGTGGCGTGATCATGGTCGGCAAGGGCCTGCGCCGTGGCGGCGTGTTCGGTCTGATCCAGGTGGCGATTGGCGGCGTGGCCATGGCCCGCGGCATCACCGGGCACAGCTCGGTGAAAAGCCTGCTGGAGAAAAGCCGTCAGGACATGAACAACGTACGGGCCAAGATCGAGCGCGCCGGTGAAGAACTGAGCCAGCTCAAGGCCAATGCCGAGGCGGCGACCACAACCGCCACCGTGACCGGCAATGACTCGGTGAAATCGCCGAAAGCCGGGGTTTGATCCTGAACCTGCGGTGAAGCTTCTGGCCTTTTCGTCGGATCGCCGCCCGGAGCAAGCCCGCTCCCACATTCAACCGCGCTCCGTCAGCAGTAATGCGATCAAGAGTGGGAGCGGGCCTTGCGAAGGGGGTTTTACTGCAGTAACGCGGTATCAAGGACTTTGGACGACTCGCCGAGAATGCTTTCGGCGAGTTGCACAAAGTCCTTGGTGCTCACCGTTCCCAGATGCATTGCCCCACGCAGCGCGTCGTCCAGCGAGCGCTTGTTGCGGGTCTTCAGACGAATCTCGCCGTCCAGCTCCTGTAACAGCAGCACCGCTTTCGACACCTGCGCCGGGCTGATCTGCTCGCCGCGCAGGGTCGTGACCTTCTGGCTGTCCTTGGCCAGCTTCGCCTGCAACGCCTGATAGCGCTCATCACTGATGCCACCGGCACGGCGCACCAGTTCGATGGCGTAGTACTCGGCCAAACCTTCGCTGATCCATTCACTGCGCTGCTTGTCATTGATTCGACCGAACACCTGGGCCAGCTCACGCACCAGCGCACTGCTGCCGCTTTCGCTGACCAGCGGCAACCGCGTATTGAGGTAAATCGACTCCCGCGCCGCCAGGCTGCCGCGCCACATCGGGTCGTTGGCGCCGACGATCAGCAGCTTGCCCGGATGCCGCGCATACACCGCTTGCACCTGCGGCCAGACGAAGGTCAGCAGGGTCAGCACGTCCATCCGGCGCATGCCCTGCCCTTGCGGCGACACCACGCTGACTTCGGTTTCGCCCAGGCGCGTACGCCGAGTGCCGAGATGGCCGGCGAGCATCCAGCCTGTCGGACGGTCGAACAGACGCGACGGATTGTCGATGCGGAATTTGTTCTTGCCGATGCGTGGCCAGGCGGTTTCTACGCTTTTCCAGCCGTCGGGCAATTCGAATTGCAGACGCGCGACCAGCTCGACGCCGTCCTGCTGATCGAGCCTGGCGGGTGGCACCAGCTCATCGCCGCGCAGCAAGGCCCAGGTGGGCGTCATGCGCGTGTCGAAGCTGCCATTCCTGCGCGCATGGCTGATGCGCACGCGGTAGGTCAGGCTGGCGCTATCGCTTGCCGGACGCCACACACCGCGCGCCTGCTGGCCCGGTGTCAGCAGCCACTGGCCATCGGCCTTGAAGTCGCTGTAGCGGCTGCCGTCGCCGAGATCGAAGTCGAGGCTGCGCACCGCTGCGCCATTGGCCAGGGTCAGTCGCACTTGCGCCTGGTCGCTTTGCGGCAACAGGCGCACGTGATAATCCAGATCGACTTTCTTCGCCGCCCACACCGGCGCGCTCAGCACCAGCAGGCCGACACCCAGCGCCCGGCGCAATCCCCCAGCCATACACACTCCTTGTCCGAACAGTGAAACCGCGCCCGCGCGTTCAACCGGCGCGGAAAATCAGGTGATCTTCCCAGTCGTCCTCCGGCACGCTGCCCTCGGCGAGCATGCGCCCGGACTGGGAAATGCGTTCGTGGTGCACGGCGTCGCGGTCACCGCAGACCAGGTGATGCCACAACGGCAGGTCCTTGCCCTCGCTGACCAGGCGATAACCGCAGGTCGGCGGCAGCCACTTGAACGCTTCGGCCTGCCCCGGTGTGAGCTGGATGCAGTCGGGGACAAACGCGCGACGGTTGGGGTAATCGCTGCACTGACAGGTCTTCAGATCCAGCAGTTTGCAGGCGATTCGCGTGTAATAGACGCTGTTGTCCTCTTCATCCTCGAGTTTCTGCAGGCAGCACAGGCCACAGCCGTCGCACAGCGATTCCCATTCCTCGTGATCGAGTTGATCGAGGGTTTTGCGTTTCCAGAACGGTTCGACTTTGGCGGCCATGGCTCAAGCATCAACATCAGGTGGTGAAAAGGCCGCCAGTCTAGTGCCCCGGGCCCCGCGGGCCAAGCGCTGGCGACTGCCGGTTGGCCGGGACTTGTCAGTTGCCGCGCGGCGAAGTAGCTTTGCCGTTCATCCGAAGCCCCGACCGGCTGCCATCAACGCTCGACCGCGTTGCACTCCGGTGAACTGCACGGCTTCAGCGGCGCCCCATCGTTCAGCCCAACTGATCCCGCCGGGAGTCGCTTCAAACCTTTACCCAACGTAGCCAGGAATCTCTTGATGAGTGCCAACCCTCGCGTCGCCGATTACGCCATTCACCCGCAGTTCACCGATCGCTGGTCGCCCCGCGCCTTCACCGGCGAAGCGATCCCCGAGGAAACCCTGCTGAGCTTCTTCGAAGCCGCACGCTGGGCGCCGTCGGCGTACAACTCGCAGCCGTGGCGCTTCCTCTACGCGCGCCGCGACACGCCGAACTGGCAGCGTTACCTGGGCCTGCTCAACGAATTCAACCGCAGCTGGGCGCAGCATGCTTCGGCGCTGGTCATCGTGATCTCGAAAACGACGTTTGCCGTGCCGGGCGCCAGCGAAGAAACGCCGGCACTGTGGAGCACCTTCGACACCGGTTCGGCCTGGGGCCACCTCGCCCTGCAAGCGAGCATCAGCGGCTGGCACACCCACGGCATGGCCGGTTTCGACCAGGAACTGACCCGCAAGGAGCTGAACATTCCCGAAGGTTACGCGCTGCACGCGGCAGTCGCGGTGGGCAAGCTGGGCGACAAGGCCACCCTGGCGGATTACCTGCAAGCGCGCGAGGAGCCGAGCCCGCGGCGGCCATTGAGCGAACTGGCGGCTGAAGGCGACTTCACCCTCTGAGCCACACCCGTGATCGCTGCTGATCGTTCCTACGCTCCGCGTGGGAATGCCTCGATAGACGCTCTGGGACGCAGAGCGTCCCGGGCTGCATTCCCACGCAGAGCGTGGGAACGATCTCTGTAGTCAGTAACCGCGGGCGAAATCCACTTCGCCGCGCAACGCCTCTCCCGCCTGATACGCCCGCAAGTTATCCAGAAACAACTGCACCATCAGCGGCGGCGAGGTCGGCGCCGAACTGTGTCCGGTCAGCAACAGGCCCCAGGCCGTCCAGAACGGATGGCGCTGTGGCAGCGGTTCCTGACGGCAGACGTCGATCACCGCACCGGCCAGGTGCCCCTCTTTCAAGGCCTCGACCAGGTCGGCATCGACCACCGCCACGCCGCGCCCGGCGTTGATGAACAGGCCGGTCGGCTTGAATTGCTTGAACAGCGCCGCGTCGTAGATATCGTGGGTGTGCTCGGTATTGGGCAGCAGATTGACCACGTAATCGGCCACGCCGACCAGCCGCGGCAAATCCGCCAGCGCGCCGACTTCGACAAACGGTGCCTGCTCGCGGGCGCTGCTGGCAATGCCATACAGCTCGACGCCGAAGGGCAACAGGAACTGCGCCACGCTCTGGCCGATGTCACCGGTACCGACGATCAGCACCTTGCGCCCGACCAGACTCTGGCCGGTGCGGTTGTCCCACTTGCGTTCGACCTGGCTGACCAGGCGCGCCAGCACTTCGCGCTCGTGCCCGAGCATGTAGGTCAGGACGTATTCGGCCATCACCTGACCGAAGATCCCCACCGCACGGGTCAGCCGATAGTCACGGCGCAAGCCGTCGGCCAGCAGCGGCGTGATCCCGGCCCAGGTCGATTGCAGCCATTGCGGCTGGTGGCCCTGACGCAGCAGGGTCGCCAGCAGATCCGGCTGGCCCAGCCACACCGGGCAATCGACGGCCTGGCGGGCCAGTTCGGCGGAGTCGCCGCTGGTCAGCACTTCAAGCTCCGGGGCCGCCTGGCGCAGCAGCCGGGCGTACACCGCGTGGTCGTGTTCAGCAATCAGAACGCGCATCTTCAAACCTTTCGCAAACCGTGCAGACGGCCACCGGCATCGGGGCGGTCGTCGCGGTAAAAATCGTTCCAGGGTTATAAGAGGCCCAGGACAGGGCCTCGCGGATCAGACCGGATCGTTGCGTCGCAGCAATTCTTCGGGCAGGTGTTCGATGTACTCGTCCTCGGCCGGCGGCATCTGCAGGTGATAGCCCTGCTTCTCGAGGTTTTCCAGGACCACGGCGATGTCCTCGCGCGCCAGTTTGCGCTCCGGGGTCAGCACCAGGTCGAAGGAATGCTTCGCTTTGCCGAACGCGGTCATCAGGGCTTCCGGCACACGCTCCAGAGCATCGCTCTTGAGCACGTACAGATACATCCCGGGTTTCTTCGAGCTTTGGTAGATGGAGCAAATACGTTTCAAGGCTGTTCTCCGGCGGTGGCCAGGCTGTCGAGCAGCGCCTGGCCCATCAACTCGCGGCGCCAGCCACGCAGCGAGTCAGGCAATTGGTAAGGGCCCTCGGGGAAGCCGCTCTTGACCAGCGCTTCGAGGGTTTTCTTGCGCAGCATCAGTTCCGGGGCAATGCCCAGGCGTTCGGCTTCGGCCTGACCGAGCGCGCGCAGTTGCTTGATCAGCGCAGCGGCTTCGATCGGCAATGGCTCCGGTACGGCGGGCGGCCATTGGTCTGGCCCCACACTGCCAGAGCGCTTGATCAGATCAAGCAGAAATTCGCCGTCCTGACGCACGGTACGCGGGTGCATGTCTTCGATTTTCGCCAGCGCGCCGAGGTTGTCCGGTTGCGTGCGAGCCAGCGGCCACAGCGAATGTTCACGGATGATGCGGTTGCGTGGCAGGTCGCGGGCCCGCGCCTCGCGCTCGCGCCAGGCGCACAGCTCACGCAGGACCGCCAGTTGCGCGCGGGACAGTTTCCACGCCAGCTTGGCCTCGCGATACACCTCGTACGGATCGGTTTCGCGGCGCAGGTTGGCAACCAGTTCGGCGCCATCCTCGAGCACCCAGGCGAACTTGTCGTCGGACAGTTTCGGCCGCAGCTGTACGAAAACCTCCGCCAGATGCACGGCATCTTCGGCGGCGTAGCTGATTTGCGTGTCCGACAGCGGACGCTGCAACCAGTCGGAACGGGTCTCGCCTTTCGGCAGCTCGATGCCGAGCACTTCCTGCACCAGCCGCGAGTAGCCCATGGAGAACCCGAGATTGAGGTAGGCCGCAGCCAGCTGCGTATCGAACAAGGGCGCCGGCAGGCTGCCGGTCAGGCGCAGCAGGACTTCGAGGTCTTCGCTGCACGCATGCAGGACTTTGAGCACCGCCGGGTTTTCCAGCAACGCCGCCAGCGGTTGCCAGGCGTCGATGGTCAGCGGATCAATCAGGTAGGCGCGCTTGCCGTCGCCCACCTGCAACAGGCCGGCAATCGGGTAAAAGGTGTCGACCCGCATGAATTCGGTGTCGAGGGCAACGAAAGGCAACTGCTGCCACTCGGCGCAAAACTGCGCGAGGCTATCGTTGTCGCGAATCCAGTGAATATCGATGGCCACACGGCTCTCCCTTGAAGAATGGCGCGCAGTATATATCGCCACCGGCGCTTTCCGCGCCTCTACAGGGCAAGAGCTTTATGAAATCTCCTGCTTGAGAGCAAGAATAGTCTTACAGAAAGATTCCGCAGACTCAGTCCTTGGCCAATACGCCGTCGATCACTGCGCCCCGGCAGCCGGCAAACAGATCCAGATCATGACGGTACACCGAGCTGTGCACTTCCAGCAGGCCGAGCATGGAATGGAATAGGTTGTCCTGGCTCAGTGGCTTGTCGCGGCTCAGTTGCAGGCAATGGGTGTCGACCGAGTAGGCCTTCTGATAACTGTCGGAGAACCATGCCAGCATCGCCACATGCTTTTGCTGCTCCGGCGCCAGCATGTACGGCGTGCCATGCAGGAACAGGTTGTATTCGCCCAGCGACTCGCCGTGGTCCGACAGGTACAGCATGGCGGTATCGACCTTGTCCTGATTGCTGCGCAGCACATCGATCAGGCTCGACAGCACATGATCGGTGTACACCAGGGTGTTGTCGTAGCCGTTGACGATGCTTTCGCGGCTGCAGTTGTTCAGCGCATTGCTTTCGCACACCGGGGTGAAGTGCTCGTACTGCTTGGGATAGCGCTTGAAATACTCCGGGCCGTGGCTGCCCATCTGGTGCAGCACCAGCACCGTGTCCTTGTCCAGATGCTCGATGAAATCCTGCAGGCCCTGCAGGAGGATTTCGTCACGGCATTCGCTGTCGGCGCACAGGGTCGGGTCCTTGAGGTTGCTCACGTCCTGCAGGGTGACACGGTCGCAGGTGCCCTTGCAGCCCGACTGGTTGTCGCGCCAGATCACCTCGAGCCCGGCGCGCTTGAGCACATCGAGCAAGCCTTCTTCGTTCTTCGCCTTGCTCGCGTCGTAGTTCTGCCGGCCCATGTTGGAGAACATGCACGGCACCGACACCGCCGTTTCGGTGCCGCACGAATGCACATCGGTAAAGGCGATCAGCCCGGCTTCCTTGTCCAGTTCCGGCGTGGTGTCGCGCGGGTAGCCGAGGATGCCGAAGTTCTCCGCCCGGGCACTTTCGCCCACCACCAATACGGTCAGCGACTTGCGTGGCTGGTGCAGCAACGCCGGGTCACGCTGGGCGTCCTCGCCGATTTTCAGAAACGGCTGGCGGGCCGACACCAGTTGTTCACGCAGGTATCCGGCAGAGGCGCCGATGTAGTTGCTCGGCACCAGCATCAAACGCAATTCATGGTGATTGCGAAACAGTGAAGACAAGCCCTGATAGTTGGCCAGCGCAACCCCGCCGATGACCGCTACCGAAGCGACACTGACAATAACTTTGCTGAGTAACTCGCGGTGCCAGCGCCGATAATTGACCGGTAACTTCCACAATAACCAGGACGGCAAGATACCCAGCACCAATATATAAGCGAACAACTTCAACGAGAGCAGATCACGCACTTCCGTGGCATTGGTTTCGGCAAAGTTGCGCAACATTCCGGCATCGATCATCACGCCGTACTGACTCATGAAATAAGCCACGCCGGCACTGATCAGAAACATCAGCGTCAGCAACGGCTTCAGCACCGCACGGAATGCCAGCAGAGTCAGCACCAGATTGAACGCGGCGACGATCATCACCGCGAATGCAGCGCGCATGGCAATGCCCCTGCCGTCGCTGGCAGTGATCTGGAAAAGGTGTTGCCAAAGAACAAAGTTGAATCCGAGCAAAAGAAAGGCGCTGGCCAACAACGTCACCCATTCCGGGCGCACGGCTTTTAACTTCAACATAATGAGGGGCTATTTCCTGAAAAGAAGCGCCAGCGTCAATTGTGAAAATTTCATTGACTCAGACGGCAAAAACTTTAAGCAGTCGCCCATCAATTTTTTGTGAAAAAGAAGCCAACGATTAGTTGGCTCATGGCATTACGCGAAAACTTGTCAGGTATTTGAGAATGATTCAAATCCGGTTTTGCAGAAGTCTGCGCATTGCCCATCGCCAGCAGTGCGCGCAGGGCGTATCGGCTTTTTAAATACCGATGCCGATTTTCTGGTTTGCCCTGCCAGCCCTGCTGCCCGCCTAATCGCGGTCTCCGGTTCAAAGGTCTGCTGATGGAACTCACTCGCACCGCCTCTCGCCCTGCCGTGTGGCTGATGTTCGGCATCATCCTCGTCGGCCTCAACCTGCGCCCGTCGATGGCGGCGGTCGGCCCGCTGCTGTCGGCGATTCGCGGCGACATACCGCTGAGCTTCAGCCTGGCAGCGCTGTTGACCCTGTTGCCGGTCATGGCCATGGGTCTGGCGATGTTTTTCGGGATCGCCATCAGCCAGCGCCTGGGCGAGCAACGCACGGTCCTGCTGTCGCTGCTGATCATCGGCCTGGCGACGCTGTCGCGGCTGATGCTCGATTCGGCGGCGCAGTTGATTGCCAGCGCGGTGCTCGCCGGGATCGGCATTGCCATGATTCAGGCGCTGATGCCGGCACTGATCAAGTCGCGCTTTGCCGACAACGTGGCGCTGTGCATGGGCCTGTACATCACCTCGATCATGGGCGGGGCGGCGCTTGCCGCTTCGTTTGCGCCACGGGTGATGGCACAGACCGGCGATTGGCGCAGCGGCCTGGCGATCTGGGCAGCATTGGCATTGCTGGCCTTGCTGTGCTGGTGCACGCAACGGCCGGGCACCGTGGCCGAGCCGTCAGCCCCCCTCGCAAAAGCGACTTTCTGGAACAATTCCCGCGCCTGGCTGCTGGCGATCTTCTTCGGCCTCGGCACGGCGTCCTACACCTGCGTCCTGGCCTGGCTCGCCCCGTATTACGTCGAGCAGGGCTGGAGCGAACAGGATGCCGGCCTGTTGTTAGGTTTTCTGACGGCCATGGAGGTGATTTCCGGCCTGGTGGTTCCGGCCATTGCCAATCGCAGCCGTGACCGCCGCCCGATCCTGACAGCGCTGCTCGGGCTGATCATCGTTGGTTTCTGCGGGTTGATCCTCAGCCCGCAGCAGTACAGCCTGCTCTGGCCGTGCCTGCTGGGGTTGGGAATCGGCGGCCTGTTTCCGCTGAGTCTGATCGTCGCCCTCGACCATCTCGACAGCCCGCAACGCGCCGGCAGCCTGGTCGCGTTCGTGCAAGGCATCGGCTATCTGATCGCCGGCCTGTCGCCGCTGCTGGCCGGGATCATTCGCGATCGACTGGGCAGTTTCGAAGGGGCCTGGTGGTCGCTGGCGGCGGTGGTCGGGGTGATGCTGCTGATTGCGCAGCGCTTCGATCCACGGCATTACGCCCGGCATATTCGCTGAGGCCCCTGACGCCTGCAGCCGCCGAGATAAAGGCTTCTGGCCAGCTTTTCGCGCTTTATCGGGCGACGTCGTGTTGTTAAAAGTTTCTGTCCCACAACTGACCGTGAAATGTCCTACAAGGCTTTCTCCTGGCACCATCGTTCCGTTAGGATCGTTCGCACACGTTTGCGCGGATTCGGCGCAAGGAGCAAAGCAGGACGGAACGGATGCTGAACAGTAACTTGCTAAGAAAGCTCGATATGCAGGACCTCATGGTGTTTATCGCCGTGTATGAGCAAAGCAGCGTCACCGATGTTTCGGAAACGCTGTTCGTCAGTCAGTCGACTGTCAGTTACTGCCTGAAAAAATTGCGCACCAGTTTCGAAGACGAGTTGTTCATCAATACCCGCACCGGCATGCGTCCGACCTACAAGGCCAGCAGCATGTACGGCCATGTGCAGAAAATCCTCGAAAGCATCAATCTCTGCCACGCCGGCGCCGCCGCCTTCGACCCCACCGCTCAACCGGTGACCTTCAATATCTGCGCCCCGGAATACTTCGAACAACTGATCCTGCCGCGCCTGCTCAAGCGTTTCGACTTCGACGACCTGCCGGTGATGGTCAACATGCACAAGTTCGAGACCGACGTCCCCGCCGACGAACTGCGCGACGGCAGCCTCGACCTGGTGATCTGTTTCGGCCCGCACTTCCACCGTCAGCACAGCGACCTGAAATCACGCAAGCTGCTCGAAGATGACCTGGTCTGCGTCTTCGACAAACGCGCCACGCCGCTGGAGCCGCGCCTGAGCCTGCAAGCCTTCACCGAACGCCGCCACGTGTTCCCGACGCCCTGGATGTCGACCACCAACATGGTCGACGGCTGGCTCGCACGCCAGGCACAGAAGCGCCAGATCGTCGCGCGCTCCAACAGCTACAGCGCAGCGTTGAAGATGATCACCGGCACGGACTTCATCCTCACGCTGCCGCGCCGGATTCAGCGTCTGCTGACCAACGAGGCCGTGTTCAATCATTGCGAGGCGCCGAATGGCCTGCCGGGCTTCACCCTCGACATGCAATGGAGCCACAACGCCGAGCAGGACAGCGCCAACGTCTGGCTGCGCGAACAGATCATCAAGACCTGCGCGGAGCTGGAAGCGGCCTGATTGCTACACGCCAATCGCGGTTTTGCTGTAGGCGTCGCGATCGATGTCGAGCAGTTCGACGCACAGCTGCACTTCCACCCCGGCCGGCCATTCGCACAGTTCCTGCAACACCGCCAGCAGGCTTTCCGAGAGCTGTTTCTTGATCTGCGGCGAACGGCCGCTGAGCAGCGCCAGCTTCACATGGACAAAGGCCCGCTCGCCCATGGAAGTGCCGACCTTGAAGGTTTCCACCTTGACCGCGCGGCTCTTGATATCGAACTCCGCCGCGAACTGACCAGAGCCCACCAGGATGTTGTTGAGCCGGATCAACGCGACATCGGCGTTCAATTGCGGCAGGTTGGCGGTGTATTCCATGTGCAGGTGTGGCATCGGGATGCTCCAGTCAGGCGGCAGAAAGAGCGTACATATAACACAGCAGCGCCACGCGCCCATGCGCTGGCGCTGCACAGAGGCGCCTTTATATGGCGGCGCGTCTAGACCGGCGAATGCGCCCGTTCACTCATGAATGCCTCCAGCCGCGAACGCAGCCAGCGTTCGGCCGGGTCGCTGTCGACGTGACTGAGCCAGACCATCGACAGGTCCAGTGTCGGGGTCTTGAACGGGAACGGCTCCTTGAACAGCAGCCCCGAGGCCGCCATGGCTTCGGCGGTGTAGTCCGGCAGACTGGCAATCAGGTCGGTGCCGGCCAGGAGCGCCGGCAGCGAGCTGTACTGCGGCACCGACAGCACCACCTGGCGGGTACGACCGAGCTCCGCCAGCCATTCATCGGCGTAGCCGCTGACGTTGGCGGTGTGCGACACCAGTACATGCGGACGGGCGCAATATTCGTCGAGGGTCAGCGGCTTGTCGGAGGCATCGGCGCGCAGGATGCTCGGCTGGATGTGCCGCAGCAGCTTGCGCTTGGCATTGGCCGGCAGACCGCGGGTCTGGCTGATGCCGACGGTGATATCGCCGGCGGCCAGCAAGTCGGGAATCCGCCAGTAATCGACGTGCTGCACCACAAACACCACGCTCGGTGCTTCCTGACGCAAGGCACGCAACAGTGGCGGCAGCAGGCCGAATTCGACGTCGTCGGACAGGCCGATGCGGAAGGTCATGGTGCTGACCGCCGGATCGAAGTCGCGGGTCAGGCTCAGCGCGACCGACAGCGAATCCAGTGCAGGCTTGAGATGGCGGAAGATGTCTTCGGCGCGGGCCGTCGGCTCCATGCGGTGGCCGACGCGGATGAACAACGGATCGTTGAGCATGGTGCGCAAGCGATTGAGCGCCGAACTGATGGTCGGCTGGCCGAGAAACAGCTTCTCGGCGGCCCGCGTCACGTTGCGTTCGAGCATCAAGGTTTCAAACACCACCATCAGGTTGATGTCGGCCTTGCGAAGTTCATTGCGGTTCATCCATTGCCCCCCGGTCCCCAGACTGAAGCGCAGTGTAGAAATGTCTGTAGAGAGCGTCTACGTGCCGCCGCCCCCGACCGGCACGATTACCGACGGCGCCGCCGTTCAATGGACGGTCAGCGCGATTAATCCGACGGCCAGTTTGCGTGGGTCTTTGCTCACGCCAAGCTCTCCCGGGCTGATCGCATTGGGGTACTTCAGCTGTATGCGCAGCAGCCCCTCGCGCGCGATCAGTTGCCGTACCTCGGCCGGCAGCGCGATGTCGAGCCGGCTCGGATCAGGCTTGAGCAACCGCGTGGACAGTACGCGCACATCGTTGACGAACACTTCCAGGGCCTGCTCGGGGTGCGCCGGCGCGAGCATGGCCGTGGTTTCCAGCGACACTGAATGCAAGCCTGCCGCCGGCCGCAAGACGATTTGCGACTCGTTGCCCTCCGACCAGGTTCCCCACGGCTCGTTGTACGACCAACCCTTGCCCAGGTAATCCACTGCCGGGCTCGCGGCGCTGAACACCACGCGCTCGCCTTGCTGCAGTTGCGGAATCAGCTGCAGCGGATCGATTGCCGTCAAGTGTGGACAATCGCCGCACTGCTTCCAGCCCGGCGCCAGTACGTTGAAACCGTCGATTCTGGCGAGCACATCGGTCTCACGGTTCAACGTCTGCGCGGCCTGCAGCAGCGTGCGATTGTCCAGCACGTAGAGGGTGTCCGGCGTGTAGTGCCCCGAATCGAGCATGCCCTGCATCTGAACCTGCGCCGCGTCGGTGGCCAAGGTGCTGACCCGTCCCAGATAAATCGCGTTGGTCGCCAGGTGATGGGTCTGCGCGTAATCGGCAAGCGCCATCCAGTGCTCGGAATAATTCTGCGGGCGCAGCCAGCGTACGTTCTGATAGTGCCTGGCCGCCTGCGCCCAGAATGGATCGACCAGCGGCGTCTTCCATTTGGGTGCCGGCGGGGTCATGAAGAAATCACGCGAGACGGCCCAGCCGACACGCGTATCCGCCACCTGGATGACCAGCGCGAGGCTCAGCAGCATCAGCGCCGTGCGCGGGCGATGTCCACGCACCACCAGAAACAGGATGACGAACATCGCCATGTACATGACCGGCCAGATCATCCGCCCCGCGCCACGGAAAATCGTCGCCACCGCCACCACCGCATCCGGCAGGGGAATCTGCAGTTCGAACGAACCGATGCCGATGTTGTTGGAGACCGCGAAGATCGCCAGACCGATCAGCGCCAGCAGCAGCAACGGATATCGGCGAATCCGCGAACCGAGGTCACCGGTGCCTTGCAGCAGGATCACCAGGGCGCAGATGAGCAGGAACATCACGCCCAGCCCCGGGAAAGCGAACCCGTCGCCGTCGCCCACCACACCGGGCATGTCCTGCAAGGTGTAGGACCAGGTCCCGGCATCGAAAAAGCTCAGGACGTTCGCCCGGTACAAGCCATAGCCCTGCAGCGCCAGGCCGCTGTCACCGACACTGAAGTACCCCGCTTGCCAGCAGCACAGACTGACCAGCAGGAACAGGCCGATGAATTCGCCCAGCACCTGCGCGGGTGCCAGGCGTCGGCAGGCTTTGGCAGCGAGATCGGCGATCCAGATCAAGGCGACCATCGCCAGCAGATAGGCATGCACCAGCGCGGTCGCGGCCAGGAGCACGCCCCACGCCAGGCGGCGTTTTTCGGTAAACGGGCGCAGCGCCAGATAAAGCGCGGCCAGCAACAGAAAATGCCCGCCGAGGGACAAATGCACGCCCATCCGGATAATCATTGCCGGGACGAACAGAAACAACCCGGCCCCGAGCAGGCGCAACGCCACGCTGCGGCTGACCAGGCCCATCAACTTCCAGGCAAACCAGCTTTGCAGGATGAAACAGGTCAGAAGCCACAGCCCGAGGTACTGGAACGGCTCCGGCAGGACACTCGAAAATGGCTTGAAGATCAGCGCGAACAGCGGATTGGAATCCGAGAAGATCACCGCATTGCTCAACTCCAGCCCGTAAGTCGGATTGAGCCCCAGGGGAAACGCCCACGGCGAATGGCGGAAAAACGCCCAGCCCAGGTAGTGCGTGGCCGGATCGCCCTGGCCCAGCCAGGCGATGTTCAGCGGGTTCAGTGCCCGTGGACCAACCACGATCAGAAAAGCGCAGATGCCTAACAGGATCGGCAGCAGGACTGTCGCCCGGCGTGTTACGGAAGACTTCATCGATAGGTCCAGAAATTGTGCAAGACAAACGTGAATGCCGGGACCGTCAACGCCACTGCGACGATGCCCAACAGATAGTGCAGACCGGCCATCTGCGCCGCCCAGGCGACAACCATTGCCAACAGCAGCCCACCCGCCGAGACCAGCAGAAAACGCAGCAGCGTTCTGCCCTGCAGGCGTGCAGAGAAACTCCAGGTGGTATTGATCAGGTAAGACACCACGGTCGCCACCGCGAATGCCACACCGTTGGCGATGGGCGGCAGCGGCGCCACGAAGTGGATGAACAGCACCGCGACCAGCGCATGCAGCGCGGTGACGAACACACCGGTCACGGCAAAACGCAGGCCGCGCTGGATCAACGCTGACTTTTCGCCTGGCGTCACGGTTTTTGCGCCAGGACGAAAACACTCAAACCGGCCAGTCGGTTGCTGCTCATCAGCGGCAGTTCCAGCTGGCACAGCGTCTTGAGCACGCCGTTGACCCAGGGATGATGGCGCTTGAGTTGCGAACGCGGGGCAGCGTCCGTCGTACCGCCGGGCAGCAGGCGCAACGCCGCGGCAATCGGGAACACCGCGCCGAAATAGTAGGCACCACGCTGTACCGTCAAACCGGCATCGCGCGCCAGGCGTTCGAACTGCGCCAAGGTGTAGCGGCGTTTGTGTTCGAGGAAGTCATCGTGCCCGCTCCACAGGAAGCGGAATGCTGGCACGGTCATCAGGAAGCGGCTGCCGGACGGCACTTTGTCGACGTAGGACTGCAGCAGACCGAGGTCGTCATCGACGTGCTCGAGCACGTCCATGAGCAACACCAGGTCGGCATCCACCGTATCGATCGAGCGGCGGTAATGCACCGGCTTGCCGGCCGTGGATGCACTGGAGTCGGCGGGGTAACTGATATCCACGCACCACGCTTCACGGGCGTCAGTGTGGGTCAGCAAGTGATGCGAGAAAAAACCGGAACCGGCGCCCACGTCGAGAATGCGCCCGATCGGCGCATCACCCAACAGACGCCGGGTGGCCGCGGCTTTGGAGCAGTAATACCAATGCTCGCCGATGCTGTCGCCGAGAATGTCGGTTTCCTTGAGATCCATGGATCAGTCCTTGGGGTCGTAGACGCGACGCACCAGAAAAACCGGACGGCGTTTGGATTCGATATAAGTGCGGCCCAGGTACTCGCCGAGTACGCCGATGCCGATCAATTGCAGGCCGCCGAGAAAGGTCACGGCCACCATCAGCGAAGCGTAACCAGGCATGTCGACGCCGTGGATCAGGGTGCGCACGACAATGAACATGGCAAACGCGAACGAGACCAGCGATACGCAGGCGCCCAGGTAGGTCCACACGCGCAAGGGTTCGGTGCTGAAACTGGTGATGCCCTCCAGCGCGAAATTCCACAGCCGCCAGCCGTTGAACTTGCTCTGCCCGGTCAGTCGTTCCGGGCGCTCGTAATCAACGTGGGTGGTGCGGAAACCGACCCAGGCGAACAGGCCCTTCATGAAGCGCCGGGATTCGGGCAGCGTCAGCAAGGCATCGACCACGCAGCGATCCATCAGGCGAAAATCGCCGACGTTCTCGGGTAATGGCTGTTCGGCGATCTTGTTGTGCAGGCGATAGAACCAGTGCGCGGAAGTCTGCTTGGCCCAGGTGTCACTGCGGCGACTGACGCGGTGACCGAGTACCACTTCGTAACCTTCGCGCCAGCGCGCGATCATCGCCAGGATGACTTCGGGGGGATCCTGCAGGTCGACATCGATCGGCACGACAATCTGCCCGGTGGCGATCTGCAAACCGGCGGACAGCGCCGCTTCCTTGCCGAAATTGCGGCTGAGGTCGACGATGCGCAGGCGCGCGTCCGACTGCTGACGCTGCAACAGGCGCTCCAGCGTGGCATCGCTGCTGCCGTCGTTGACGAACACCAGCTCCAGGTCAATCAGCACTTCGTGCTGGAAAACCTGCTGGATGCGCGCGAGGAAGCCGTCGAGGCTGTCCTCTTCGTTGAATACGGGAATCACCAGCGACAACGTCACCTGCCCCGCATTGTGCGTTCCGTGCGGATGAGTCAAGGGCTTGCTCTTTTTATAGTGATTGTCGGTCGTCGAATCGAATTCGACGCCATGAGCCGCACCGTATTAAGCAGCACCACAGAATGTCGTGCAAGGGTCAAACGAGGGTGTTTTTGCCAATCAGCAGGCCGTTCCGCACGCTCTAGTCCGAGCCCCGCAGAAACATCCACCAACGATTGGAAACAAATCCCCGATAGCCAAAAAGCCCTGCTCCGCTAGGCTTGCGACGATGCGTCACAGCGGCTGTCGCAATATCCCAATCGCATGGAGCGAACTGAATGTATTTCGAGATTTACAGGCAATCCAAAGGCACCCTGAGCACCGGCAAAGGCCAATGGCGCTGGAGGCTGCGCGCAGGCAATCACGAGACAATCGCCAGCGGCGAGTCGTATGTGAACAAGGCGGACTGCCTGCACGTGATCGAGTTGATCAAGGGCGTGCAGGGGGAGACGCCGGTGAAGGAGATTTAAAGGGAGGTAAAGACCCCGCACAAAGAAAAAGCCCCGTTGATGGTCATCGACGGGGCTTTACTGTTTTCGCCTTGGAAATCGCGATTTTGCAGACAAACAAAAAAGCCCCGCAGCTTCACAGCTACGGGGCTTTTTCTATGTATGGCGGAGAGATAGGGATTCGAACCCTAGGTACCGGTGAAGGTACAACGGATTTCGAATCCGTCCCATTCGGCCACTCTGGCATCTCTCCAACGGCGCGCATGATAACAACACTTTCGCCGGATGCGAACCCCCCAAGCGAAATTTTTTCCGTGCTATCAGATGCTTGCGTCGATTAAAGCGGTACGCCCAGACGGTTGGCGACTTCTTCGTAGGCTTCGATGACGTCACCGAGGCCCTGGCGGAAGCGGTCCTTGTCCATCTTCTTCTTGGTGTCCTTGTCCCAGAGGCGGCAGCCGTCCGGGCTGAACTCGTCGCCGAGGACGATCGAGCCGTCACTGAACACACCGAATTCAAGCTTGAAGTCGACCAGCAGCAGGCCGGCGTCGTCGAACAGTTTGCTCAGGACGTCGTTGACCTTGAGCGACAGTTCCTTCATGCGCGCCAGTTGCTCGGCGGTGCCCCAACCGAACGCCACGACGTGGGATTCATTGATGAACGGGTCGCCCTTGGCGTCATCCTTGAGGAACAGCTCGAAGGTGTACGGGTTGAGCTTCATGCCCTCTTCAACGCCCAGGCGCTTGACCAGGCTGCCGGCGGCATAGTTACGCACGACGCACTCGACCGGGATCATGTCGAGCTTCTTCACCAGGCACTCGTTGTCGCCCAGCAGCTTGTCGAATTGCGTCGGGATGCCGGCCGCTTCGAGTTTCTGCATGATGAAGGCGTTGAACTTGTTGTTCACCATGCCTTTGCGGTCGAGCTGCTCGATGCGCTTGCCGTCGAACGCCGAGGTGTCGTTGCGAAACAGCAGGATCAAGCGGTCAGCGTCGTCGGTCTTGTAAACCGATTTGGCTTTGCCGCGGTAGAGTTCTTCACGTTTTTCCATGATGGGCTCCGCTTGCTAAGTAGATGGGCTAGGCGATGTGGCGCCAGTCGAGCCCTGAATCTTGATCGGCCAGTTGCAGCCAGTCCGGGTCGCACCCGAGGGTGTCGACGAAACATTGCCGGGCCAGCTGCGGCAGGTTGTTCTTGCTGCTCAGATGGGCCAGGACCAGGTGTTGCAGGCCTTGCCAGCCCAACTCGGCCACCAGGAATGCCGCCTGATGGTTGTTCAAATGCCCCAGCTCGCCGCCCACCCGCTGCTTGAGAAAGTACGGGTAGTGACCGCGCGCCAGCATGTCGCGGCAATGGTTGGACTCGATCATCAACGCATCGAGATCCCGATAGCCGTCCAGCACCCGCTCGCAGTAGGAACCCAGGTCGGTGAGCAGGCCGAAACGCCGCTCACCGTCGCTGAACACATACTGGGTCGGCTCCTGCGCATCGTGGGCCACGGCAATGACCCCGACATTCAGCGCGCCGATCCGCAGTTGCTCGCCGCCGGCGAGAAAACCGGCAGGTTCAATCGGTTTGCGCATCCCGCGCAGGGTACCGCGACTGAGGTAGACAGGCAGATTGTAGCGCCGAGACAGCAAACCCACGCCATGCACGTGGTCGGCATGTTCGTGGGTCACGAGTATCGCGCTCAGTTGCGCCGGGTTGACCCCCAGGCGCAACAGGCGTTTTTCGGTTTCCCGCAGGGAAAAACCACAATCCACCAGGACATACGTATCAGCACTGGCGATCAGCGTGCCGTTCCCTTGGCTACCGCTGCCGAGAACGGCAAAACGCATCGGATCAGCCCAGGTTGTCCTGAATCACGCTCAACACCTTGCGGGCCACATCGGCCGGCGCCACGGTATTGATGTTCTTCTCGACGGTCACCTGAACGTTCTCGCCCACCTTGCTCAGGCGAACCTGATAACGCTCGGCACGGGCTTCAACTTCTTCCTTGCTCGGCGCGCTGCCGAACAGGCTGCTGAAGAACCCCGGCTTGTCGTCTTTCTTCTCGGCCTTTTCGGACAAGTTGATGTAGTACAGGCCCAGGCTGCGGTTGATGTCTTCTACGCGCCATTCGCCCTGCTCCAGCGCACGACCCACGCTCGACCAGGCACGGTCGAGGTCGGAGCCGACGTTCAGCACCGGGTTGCCGCTGCCGTCTTCGCTGAGGCTGACGCGGCTCGGGGTATCGAAATCACGCGAGGCCAGCATCGACACCGAACCGCCCTTCTCGGCGTTGCGGCTCATGCTCGCGAGCATGTCGTCGACCAGCGCTGCATCCAGGCCGGTGTTGACCGAACGGTTGGTGAAATCGACATCGGCGGTGCTGCCGGCAGGACGCTCGGCGCTGACCACGTAGACTTCACTGGTATTGCGCTGCACGCCCGGCTCGATGCGCACCCGTACGCGGGTCTCGCTGTCGCTGCCGACACCGGCGGCGCTCAGGCGCTTGGCCATGGCGGCGGACAGTTCGTCGGAATGCTGCCAGGTGGTGGTGAATTCGCCGGTTTGCGGGCGCTGTTCATCCAGGCGGAAACCGTTGTCCTGGAAGAACTGCACGGCCACTGGCCAGACTTCGGCCGGCGGGTGCTGGGCCATGACCCAACGCGAGTCACCGCTCTTCTGCAGCGAGTAATCGTTGGCGTCGGCGACGGTCGACAGCGGCTGAGGACGCGGAACCACGTACTCGCCCTTGACGGTGTCATCGGCCACGTTGCGCGGGATCGGCAGCAGCGGATCCAGGCGCTTGGAGGTGCTGACCTCCGGTGGCAGTTGCATCGGTGCGGTCTGTTGCGCTTCCAGGTAATCGCTACCACGGTCACGGAAATAACCTTCCGGGCCCCAGATCCATCCGCAGCCACTGGTGCTGGAGATAATCAAGGCAAGTGCGGAAAGTCCGGCCATTCGCTTCATGCGTTGTACTTCCTCAATTAAACCAGGACGCTGCACTGGCGCAGGGCCGAGCGCAACGTTTCATGACAAGGAGCGCTCAGCCAGGTCAGCGGCAGGCGGATGCCTTCGTGCATCAGGCCCATTTCGACCAAAGCCCACTTCACCGGAATCGGGTTGGCTTCGATGAACAGGTCCTTGTGCAGCGGCATCAGTTTTTCGTTGATGGCCCGTGCGGTGTCGGCGTCGCCCTTGAGCGCAGCCTCGCACAGGTCGGCCATTTCGCGCGGGGCGACGTTGGCGGTGACGGAGATGTTGCCCTTGCCGCCCAGCAGGATCAGCTCGACCGCGGTCGGATCATCGCCGGACAGCACGATGAAATCCTTGCTCACGCCGTCGAGGATGGCCTTGGCGCGTTTCAGGTCGCCAGTGGCTTCCTTGATGCCGATGATGTTCGGCACGGTGGACAGGCGGATCACGGTCTCGGCCTGCATGTCGCAGGACGTGCGGCCAGGCACGTTGTAGAGAATCTGCGGAATGTCGACGGCTTCGGCGATGTGCTTGAAGTGCTGGTACAGGCCTTCCTGGGTCGGCTTGTTGTAGTACGGCACCACCAGCAGGCAGGCATCGGCGCCGGCTTCCTTGGCGTTGCGGGTCAGCTCGACGGCTTCGCGGGTCGAGTTGGCGCCAGTACCGGCGATCACCGGAATGCGGCCGGCAACCTGTTTGACCACGGCTTTGATGACGGCAATGTGTTCTTCTACATCAAGGGTCGCCGACTCGCCGGTAGTACCGACCGCGACAATGGCATGGGTGCCGTTCTTGAGATGGAAGTCCACGAGTTTGCTGAGGCTGTCCCAGTCAAGACGCCCTTGTGCATCCATGGGAGTGACCAGTGCCACCATACTGCCCGCAATCATGAAACCGCTCCTGCCGGAAAAAGAGAGCGGTAATGGTACTGGCGCCAAGATGCTTGCACAAGCGAAGTACTGCGCCGCCGCCATTCCCCTTGGCGCCGCTTTTCGCTACCCTTCAGACTTTGATCGGTACTGATCAGCTTGTACGCCGGGTTCCAGCCTCCCTTTTCGGCCTCCCAGGCCCCGTTCCAGCGTCGCTGCTGCACGCTCCGCCATGATTGGAGCGAGTCGCGAGCCGCGGCCCGGGGTTTTCTGAATGGGCTCGCGCAGGCACATCCGGCGGCCAACGCCCGTCAACCTACCGACCGCTCATCGCTTTAGGAATGCTGCATGTCCACCCCCACAGTTCGCGAACAATTCCTTGTCATCAGTGCCCTCGGCGCCAACCCCATGGAGCTGACCAACGTCCTGTGCCGCGCCAGCCATGAAAATCGCTGCGCCGTGGTCACCTCCCGCCTGACCCGTCACGGCGAGTGCAGCGCGCTGGTGCTGGAAGTCTCCGGCAGCTGGGACGCCCTGGCCCGCCTCGAAGGCAGCCTGCCGACCCTGGCCAAGCGTCATGCCTTCACCGTCAACGTGGTGCGCAGCGCGGCCCTGGAAAACCGTCCGCAGGCCCTGCCCTACGTGGCTTACGTCAGCTCGGCCTACCGCCCCGACATCATCAATGAGCTGTGCCAGTTCTTCATGGATCACAACGTCGAGCTGGAAAACCTGACCTGTGACACCTATCAGGCCCCGCAAACCGGCGGCACCATGCTCAATGCCACGTTCACCGTGACCCTGCCGGCCGGCACCCAGATCAGCTGGCTGCGCGATCAGTTCCTGGATTTCGCCGATGCGATGAACCTCGACGCCCTGATCGAACCGTGGCGCCCACAGAACCCAATGTAAGGAAGCTTTCATGGCCGTAGCCATCGACCAACCGGTTGCCGACTTCGAAGCGCCTGCCACCAGCGGGCAGACCGTCAGCCTGTCTGCCTTGAAGGGCAAGCAAGTGGTGATCTACTTCTATCCGAAGGACAGCACCCCGGGCTGCACCACCGAAGGCCAGGGCTTTCGTGACCAGTACGCGGCGTTCCAGGCAGCCAACACGGAAATCTTCGGCATCTCCCGCGACAGCCTGAAGTCCCACGAGAACTTCAAGGGCAAGCAGGCGTTCCCGTTCGAACTGATCAGCGACAAGGACGAAGCGGTCTGCCAGCTGTTCGACGTGATCAAGCTGAAAAAGCTCTACGGCAAGGAATACCTCGGCGTTGATCGCAGCACGTTCCTGATCGACAAGGACGGTGTGCTGCGTCAGGAATGGCGCGGGGTGAAAGTGCCAGGCCACGTTGATGCCGTGCTGGCTGCGGCTCAGGCTTTGAACAAGGCCTGATATTTCTGCGTCATTTTCACTGACGCTTTCGCGAGCAAGCCCGCTCCCACACCAGGCATCGGTCGGTGTGGGAGCGGGCTTGCTCGCGAATGGCCCATAAGCCTCAACGAATGATTCGGTTCTACAACAGCGGAGCCACCACCGGCTCCTTGCGCGGCCAGGCATCGAGCACAGCCTTGAACAGCGTCGCCAGGGGAATCGCAAAGAACACCCCCCAGAAGCCCCACAACCCGCCAAACAACAGCACCGCGCAGATGATTGCCACCGGATGCAGATTGACCGCCTCGGCAAACAGCAGCGGTACCAGCACGTTGCCATCCAGGGTCTGGATAATCCCGTAGACCGCCATCAGATAGATGAACTGATCGCTCCAGCCCCACTGGAACAGCGCAATCAGCATCACCGGCACGGTCACCACCACGGCGCCGACATACGGCACCACCACCGACACGCCCACCAGCAATGCCAGCAACGCGGCATAGTTCAGGCCGAGCGCGACGAAAGCGACGTAGGTCACGCCGCCACAGATCACGATCTCAATGACTTTGCCGCGAATGTAGTTGGCGATCTGCCGGTTCATTTCCTGCGCGACCCGGGTGATCAGCGCACGCTCGCGCGGCAGATAACCGCGCACCCACTCACCGATCATCGCCCGGTCCTTGAGGAAGAAAAACACCAGGATCGGCACCAGCACCAGGTAGATCATGATGTTCACCAGCAACGGCAGGCTGGACAACGAAAACGTCAGCGCCCACTGGCCGAACTTGCCGATCTCGCCACGCGCCGCCTCGATGGCCTGCAACACCTGCTCGTCGGACACCAGGTGCGGATAACGCTCCGGCAGCAGCAACAGCAGCGATTGCCATTTGGCGAGCATGCCCGGCAATTCGTTGAACAGGGTAATCAGCTGATGCCAGAGCAGCGGCAGCACCACGACAATGAACAGCAACAGCACGCCCATGAACAGCGCGAACACCAGACCGACCGCCGCCCCGCCAGGCATGCGCAGACGCTCCAGGGTGACCACCAGGCCCTGCATCAGATAAGCCAGCACCATCCCAGCCAGCACCGGCGCGAGCATGCCGCCCAGCGTCAGGACGGCGGTGAAGGCGAGAAACAGCAGCACCGCCAGCACCACTGCTTCCTCGTCGGAGAAGTAGCGCTGGAACCAGTCGCGTAACACTTTGAACATTAATATTCCTTAAGTCGTTTCACGCGCTTGGGTTCAGGCTTTCTTCAACCAGTAACGGTAGACGCCCGCTTCGTCTTCCTCGCGCAGCAGCGTATGACCGGCCAGACGGGCAAAGGTGCGGAAGTCCCGCTGCGACCCGGCATCCGTGGCGATCACCTTGAGTACGGCGCCGCTGGGCAGCTTGTTCAGCTCCATCTTGGCCTTGAGCAACGGCAACGGACAATTCAGGCCACTGGCGTCCAACTCACAGTCATGGGCTACAGCGTCAGTCATTGCGTCACTCCGGGCAGATGGTCGAGCTGCCTAGAATATCTGGTCGCAAGCCCGGTGTCCGGCTACAGTAAGGTCTTTGTCGACTAAGGCTTTGTGCATGACATTTTTGCGCCCTACCCTGCTGACGCTCGCTTGCCTGCTCGCCTCACCGGGCTTCGCTGACGACCTGCCGTCACTTGGTGACGCCAGCTCTGCCATTGTCTCGCCGCAACAGGAATACCAGCTCGGCCGCGCCTGGCTGGCCATGTTGCGCAGCCAGGTTTCGCAACTCAACGATCCGCAGCTCAAGGACTACGTCGAATCCAGCGTCTACAAGCTGGTGGAAACCAGCCAGGTCACGGACCGACGCCTTGAGTTCATCCTCATCAACAGCCCGCAGCTCAACGCCTTCGCCGCGCCAGGCGGGATTGTCGGGGTCAACGGCGGCCTGTTTCTCAATGCGCAGACCGAAGGCGAATACGCATCGGTACTGGCCCACGAACTGGCGCACTTGTCCCAACGCCACTTTGCCCGCGGTGTTGAAGCCTCGCAGCGCATGCAGGTGCCGATGATGGCGGCGCTGCTGGCCGGGATCGTCATCGCGGCCGCCGGGGGCGGTGATGCCGGGATCGCGACCATTGCCGGCACGCAGGCAGCAGCGATCCAGTCGCAACGCACCTTCTCGCGGCAGAACGAGCAGGAAGCCGACCGTATCGGCATCCTCAACCTGGAGAAGGCCGGATACGACCCGCGCTCGATGCCAACCATGTTCGAGCGGTTGATGCGTCAGTACCGCTATGACGCCAAGCCGCCGGAATTCCTCCTGACTCACCCGGTTACCGAATCGCGGATCGCCGACACCCGCAACCGTGCCGAACAGGCCAAGCCCGGCGGCATCGAAGACAGCATGCGCTATCAACTGATCCGTGCCCGGGTGCAACTGGTCTACGAGGAAACCCCAGGCCTGGGCGCCAAGCGCTTCCGCGCTCAACTGGATGAAAATCCGAAGAACGATGTCGCTCGCTACGGCCTGGCAATTGCGCAGATCAAGGGCGGCCAATTGAACGAAGCCCGGGAGAATCTCAAGCAGCTGCTGGCGAAATCGCCGAACGAGATTATCTACAACCTGGCGCAGATCGATCTGGACATCACCAACAATCGCCTGCCCGATGCGCAGTCGCGGGTTGACCGGATACTCACGCAGTATCCGGGGAACTACCCGCTGAATCAGGTTCGCGTCGACCTGCTGCTCAAGCAGAATCGCACTGCCGATGCAGAAAAGGCCCTGGACGGTCTGCTCAAATCACGTCCCGACGATCCGGACGTGTGGTACCAGGTCGCGGAAACCCGTGGCCTGTCAGGCAACATCATCGGCCTGCACCAGGCGCGCGCAGAATACTTCGCGCTGGTCGGCGACTATCGCCAGGCCATCCAGCAACTGGACTTCGCCAAGCGCAAGGCCGGCAGCAACTTCCCGCTGTCCTCGCGCATCGACGCCCGCCAGCGCGAACTGATGGAACAGGAGCGCATGGTCAAGGACATGATGGGCTGAACCGCTCGCCAGAAAAACTGCGGACACAAAAAAACCGCCTCTTGCGAGGCGGTTTTTTTATTGCACCAACAAGCGTTTATTCAGCCAGTTTGAAGGTGATGAAGCTGGCACGTCCCTGACGCAGCACCCGCATCGATACCGAGCGGTTCTTCGGCAGCGCCTTGGCGATTTCCGCGAACTCCTTGGAAGAACCAATGGCCTGGTTGTTCAGGTGAGTGATGATGTCACCCGGCTGCAGACCGATCAGGGCTGCCGGACCGTCCTGCACTTCCTTGATCACCACGCCGCCCTTGAGGTCGTAGGTTTTCTTCTGCTCGGCGCTCAGCTCGGCCACCGACACACCGAGGCGGTTGCTGCTGGTTTCGGCAGCGGATTTCGGCAGGGCGTCGAGCTCCTTGTCTTCGTCCGGAATGGCGCCGACGGTCAACTCGATGTTCTTGCGCTTGCCTTCACGAATCACTTCGAGATTGGCCTTGGCCCCGGCTTTCAGCGCCCCGACCAGATGCGGCAGATCAGCGGACATAATGATCTGTTGCCCGTTCATGCTGAGGATCACGTCGCCCACCTGCAGGCCACCCTTGGCCGCCGGGCCGTCATCCTGGATCTGTGCCACCAGCGCACCGGCCGGTTTTTCCAGGCCGAACGACTCGGCCAGATCCTTGTTCACTTCCTGGATCACCACACCCAGCCAGCCGCGGCTGACTTTGCCGCCGCTCTTCAGCTGATTGGACACATCCATCGCCACATCGATCGGAATCGCGAACGACACGCCCATGAAACCGCCGGAGCGGGTGTAGATCTGCGAGTTGATCCCGACCACTTCGCCATTCAGGTTGAACAGCGGGCCACCGGAGTTACCCGGGTTGATCGGCACGTCGGTCTGGATGAACGGCACGTAGTTTTCGTTCGGCAGGCTGCGACCGACGGCACTGACGATGCCCTGGGTCACGGTGTGGTCAAAGCCGAACGGCGAGCCGATCGCCACGACCCACTGGCCAGCCTTCAGATCCTGCGACTTGCCGAGCTTGAGCACCGGCAAATCCTTGCCATCGATTTTCAGCAGGGCGACGTCGGAACGCGGGTCGGTACCGACCAGCTTGGCTTTCATTTCGCTGCGATCAGCCAGGCGCACGAGGATCTCGTCGGCGTCGGCAATCACATGGTTGTTGGTCAGGATGTAGCCATCCGCCGAGATGATAAATCCCGAACCCAGCGACTGCGCTTCACGCTGGCGATCACCACGCGGGGAACGCTGCTGTGGCGGCATGCCGCGTTCGAAGAACTCGCGCAGCATCGGCGGCAAGCCTTCCAGGTCAGGCATCTGCTGGTTCACTTTGCGATCAGGCAGTTTCTGCGTGGTACTGATGTTCACCACCGCCGGCGAGGCTTGTTCGACCAGTTGGGTGAAGTCAGGCAGATCGGCCGCCTGAGCCGCAGGGACAGCCTGACCGAGCACCAGCACGGTGGCGATAATGGAGAGACAGGATTTCAAGCTTGGTATCGACATACAGCTCCCGTTACGACGAGCAGGGTTAAGCGATATGGAGCAAGGAACACCGGAAACCACAGGCCGGCATTTTTGTTCCGGGAACAACAAACAAGGCCAGAGCCGTGAGGCTCTGACCTATAAAAAATTTTTGGGTTATTTGCAAATGAAAATGCTCAGCAAACATTTCTACGTCTCGGCGACGATCCGGAAACTGCTGGAATCAGCTCACTGCTTGCTGGTTGCAGCGCCATCATTGCGTATCGACAAAGCGATCCGTTCGGCAGTGCCGATTGGAATCTCGCCGACCACGGTCACCATCATTTCGCCCTGCGGCGTGGTCAGGCGACGCGATACAGCGACGGTAGGGCCGAGCTGAGTGCGGGTGTCCGTGACGGTCGCACCATTCAGCGGCTCGAGGAACACGGAGAAACGCGCCAGCCCATCGTCATACATCAGGCTGTTGACCTGGGATTTGGTTTCCGGGTCTTTGTGCGAAGAACTGCTGGTCAGCTCGAAGCCTGGAGGCAGCCAGTCCGAACGCCAGTTCTGAGCGGTCTTGACGGCCGAGGCCTTGTCGCTGTCGAGGTTGACCGGCTTGCAGTCGGCATCGGCCTGCAGGTCTTTGTCGGACGGGACCTGATCGGTCTCCAGACGCGTGAACTGGAAGCGCTCAAGCAACTGCCCTTTGTCGTTCAACAGCAACGACTTGAGCGGCAGGCCCGTCTGTTTGTCCAGATGCAGTTCGAATCCGTAGCGATGCTGATCCCGCGGCGTCAGCGATACGATCACCGCATCACGCCCGGCCACGCGCGACTTGCCGACGACGGCAAGGTCATACCAATTCTTGAGCTTTTGCGGATCGAGAGGACGAGCGGCAGAGTTGGGAGAATCCCCCAGTCCCGCAATCAGGGTGCCGCTGACGCATTGAGTATGTCCATCAATGCGCACGACTTCCTGTGCCGAACCGTCGAGCTGAAGCAAACGCTCGCGAACCTGGCCATTCTGGACGCGATGCCAGATGTTATGGGTAGAAAAACTACCGTTACGCTCGTAGACGAAAGTACCGTGGAAGCTTTGCTGCTGCTCGGCCTGGCCCAGGCGGGTCAGCCAGTCCTGGGCCTCGTCGGCATGGGCTGGAACAATGAACCAGCCACTGAGCAGAAGCGAAAGTAAAGGTATGGAGCGCATGATCCTCCTTAACGGTTTTCCAGGCTCGCTGCACGCGCATACGGCAAGGCGCTT
Organism: Pseudomonas sp. efr-133-TYG-5; assembly: GCF_030209175.1. Classification (GTDB taxonomy): domain Bacteria; phylum Pseudomonadota; class Gammaproteobacteria; order Pseudomonadales; family Pseudomonadaceae; genus Aquipseudomonas. The sequence goes on from NZ_JARVSM010000001.1 coordinate 1,908,389, forward strand.
TCAGTGCCTTTCAGAGCCGCCTGTTGAGCGTGTTGACGCAGATACCCTGGCAGACGCTGATCGTGCCAGCCTGGCTGGCCTTGCAGGACGCCGTTGGCCATCGGGCCAGTAGCTTCCGAGCTCTCATTGTAGCCTGCCAGAACAGCCGGACCCTTGACCTGAGGAACGGCCAGCGCAGGCTGATTCGATTGCTGGGCCAACTCGACACCGGCAATTTCGTCCTGGTTGTACAGGCGTACACCTGCCAATACAGCGACAGTGACCGAGGCGGCTACCGCCAGACGGCCGAGGCTGCGCCATGGTCCGCGAGAGGCTTTGGCCGGAGTCGCTTCGTCTTCCAGCGCAGCCGATACTGCCGCAGCGAGATCCAGACGCGGAAGCAGCAGATCCTTGTGCATGGCTGCCCGAGCGATCTGGTAACGAGCCCAGGTCTCACGGGTTTCTACATCGTCCAGGGCATTGAGCACCCGACGCAATTCCAGTTCGTCCGCTTCGTTATCCATCACTGCGGACAGCGATTCCTGCAGGGCTTCACGACTCATGGCGTTCCTCTCTTGGCTATCGCCGCTGTCTTTAGTTTTCCTGCAACAACGGCTGCAGGGCTTTATCGATGGCCTCCCGAGCGCGGAAAATCCGGGAGCGCACGGTACCAACCGGACATTGCATGACGCTCGCGATGTCCTCGTAACTCAGACCATCGAATTCACGCAAAGTTAGAGCCGTGCGCAAATCCTCTGGCAGTTGCTGGATGGTTCGATGGACGGTGCCTTCGATCTCATCCCGCAGCAATGCGCGTTCTGGAGATTCAAGATCCTTGAGGCCGTGATCGCCGTCATAGAACTCTGCATCTTCGGAACTTACATCGCTATCCGGCGGCCGGCGGCCGCGTGAAACCAGATAGTTCTTCGCCGTGTTAATGGCGATGCGGTAAAGCCACGTATAAAACGCGCTGTCTCCGCGAAAATTTCCAAGCGCCCGGTAAGCCTTGATAAAGGCTTCTTGAGCAACATCCTGGGCTTCATGGGTGTCGTGCACAAAACGCACGATCAACCCGAGAATTTTGTGCTGATACTTCAGCACCAGCAGATCGAAAGCTCGCTTGTCGCCACGCTGCACGCGCTCGACCAGCTGCTGATCCTCTTCCTGGGTTAGCATGAACACTCCTCGATAAGCTCGGAGGAGGCTTGCATAACTAAACGACCAGACTTGCAAACATAGACTCGGGCTTTTCGCAAAAGTTCTCCCCCTCCAAGCAAGTTTCCTGCGGGCTCTGATTTGGCACGCACGAAAAACGCAGCGCGGGATGAACCGGCTGCGCGAATAATCTTGTCATCGGCTCGCCGGCAAGAACCCAAACGCAGGTTCCGCGCTGAAGCCGACACTGTCCCGTGTTTCAGGCAACGGTCTATTGATCTTGGCCCTCTGGCAAAAGTTCCAAATATTTATAGCCGTGCAAAGCCGACATTGGGCGACCATGGGCTGAAAAAGCGTGTTTCATCCCCGATACAGTCGTCTTTTCCCAAAACCTAGGGAAAATCCTTCCGACGAAGCGTGCAGCTTTTTCCGTTACCGTAGTTTCACAATGCCATATTTGCCCGGCTATTGTGCCGCCCCACCCCTCTATATACTAGTGGGCTGTGTGGCTGTCTCGACGCGGCAATCCAGCGGTCTTGCGCCAACCCCGTCCCGGGTCGCTTTGAGCGGAATCCTGAAATGAGCCAACAGTTTCAACACGATGTTCTGGTGATTGGCAGCGGCGCTGCCGGTTTGAGTCTCGCGCTGACCCTGCCGGGCCACTTGCGCATTGCGGTATTGAGCAAGGGCGACCTGGCCAACGGTTCGACCTATTGGGCCCAGGGCGGCGTCGCCGCCGTCCTGGATGACACCGACACCGTCGAATCCCACGTCGACGACACCCTGAACGCCGGTGGCGGTCTGTGCCACGAAGACGCCGTGCGCTTCACCGTCGAGCACAGCCGCGAGGCAATCCAGTGGCTGATCGATCAAGGCGTGCCCTTCACCCGCGACGAACAGTCGGGCACGGAAGACGGCGGCTTCGAATTCCACTTGACCCGCGAAGGCGGTCATAGCCATCGGCGCATCATCCACGCCGCCGATGCCACCGGCGCGGCGATCTTCAAGACCTTGCTGGCCCAGGCCAGAGAACGTTCGAACATCGAACTGCTGGAGCAACGGGTCGCCGTCGACCTGATCACCGAACGCCGCCTGGGCATGGACGGTGACCGTTGCCTCGGCGCCTACGTGCTGAACCGTGCCACCGGCGAAGTCGACACCTATGGTGCGCGATTCGTCATCCTCGCGTCTGGCGGTGCCGCCAAGGTCTATCTGTATACCAGCAACCCCGATGGCGCCTGCGGCGATGGCATCGCCATGGCCTGGCGTTCGGGTTGCCGGGTAGCGAACCTGGAGTTCAACCAGTTCCACCCTACCTGCCTGTATCACCCGCAGGCCAAGAGTTTCCTGATTACCGAAGCCCTGCGTGGCGAAGGCGCGCACCTCAAGCTGCCGAACGGTGAGCGTTTCATGCCGCGCTTCGACCCGCGCGCCGAACTGGCCCCGCGTGACATCGTTGCCCGCGCCATCGACCATGAAATGAAGCGCCTGGGTATCGACTGCGTCTACCTCGACATCAGTCACAAGCCGGAAGACTTTATCAAGTCGCACTTCCCTACGGTTTATGAGCGCTGCCTCGGCTTTGGCATCGACATCACCCGCCAACCGATCCCGGTGGTGCCCGCCGCGCATTACACCTGTGGCGGCGTGATGGTCGACCAACACGGGCGCACCGATGTGCCGGGCCTGTATGCCATCGGCGAGACCAGTTTCACCGGCCTGCACGGGGCCAACCGCATGGCCAGCAACTCGTTGCTCGAATGCTTCGTCTATGCCCGTTCGGCGGCGGCGGACATTCTCGGCCAGCTGGCCGATGTAGCGATTCCCAGCGCCCTGCCCGCGTGGGACGCCAGCCAGGTGACCGACTCCGACGAAGACGTGATCATCGCGCACAACTGGGACGAACTACGGCGCTTCATGTGGGACTACGTCGGCATCGTGCGCACCAACAAGCGCCTGCAACGGGCGCAGCACCGCGTACGCCTGTTGCTGGACGAGATCGACGAGTTCTACAGCAACTACAAGGTCAGCCGCGACCTGATCGAGTTGCGTAACCTGGCGCAAGTCGCCGAGCTGATGATTCGCTCGGCCATGGAGCGCAAGGAAAGCCGCGGCCTGCATTACACCCTCGACTATCCGCAGCTGTTGCCCGAAGCGCTCGACACTATTCTGGTGCCGCCCACCTACGCCGGCTGAACTTGAGGCGTACCCGCAGGCGTCGGTGCAAGTCCGCCGCCTGCGCATCCCGCGGCACGCAGATCGACCTGACTCGCCACTCACCGCGCAAGCGAAAGCGCAGCACCACGATCAGCGGCAGCGCCAGGCTGTCGGGACGCAATTGCACCGCCTGCCAGCCCTCGGCCCGATTCCACAACTGCCAGCCATCGCCATCGCGGCGCAAGCCGCAGAAGGCCTGCGGGTGAGTCAGCAGAATCTGTCGCGGCAGCACCCAGGCTGCGTGCAACAGGCACACACAAGCCGCGGCCAGACTGGCCCACAGCGAAATGGAAAGTACCAGCAGACTGCCCAGCGCGAAGGCCTGGGCCAGCAGATAGGCCGCCAGCAGTTGCCCTGAGGCCTGCCAGCGGCATTCGAAGGCGTTACTTGGGCTGGACACGATCCAGAATCATCCGGACCATGCGTTGCAGCTCCGGATCTTCGGACTCGCTGCGCTCCATGAACCAGCCGAACATGTCCTGATCCTCGCACTCGAGCAGGCGGACGTACAGCGCGCGATCCACCTCGTTCAGGTTGGCATAGACCTCTTTCACGAATGGCACTAGCAGCACGTCAAGCTCGAGCATGCCGCGCCGGCTGTGCCAAAAGAGGCGATTGAGTTCAACTTGTTCGACCATGGAGCGCTCCTCAAATAGGCCGCAAGTATACAGGCCCGGCGCGGAGCGAACAGTCGGCTTTGGTCGGGCGCCACCGATCCTTTATGAACTACCCATTTCAACAACGCGCCCTTATGATGTGCCCCAGTCTATTTACCCTGCGATGTCCCATGGCCGATTCTGCTTTTTTCTGCACCCTGTCACATGAAGGCGTTCTCGCGGTTCGCGGCGCGGATGCCGGAAAATTCCTGCAAGGCCAGTTGACCTGCAATATCAATTACCTGAGCGACACCCGGGCCAGCCTCGGCGCCCGCTGCACGCAGAAAGGCCGCATGCAGTCGAGCTTCCGCATCCTGTTCGAAGGCGACGGCGTGCTGCTGGCGATGGCCAGCGAGCTGCTGGAGCCGCAACTGGCCGACCTGAAAAAATACGCGGTGTTCTCCAAATCCAAACTGACCGACGAAAGCGCCGCCTGGGTGCGTTTTGGTCTGGAGCACGCTGACGCCGCATTGGCCAGTCTCGGCCTGGACTTGCCGGCCGAAACCGACAGCCTGGTGCGCCACGAAGGTCTGATCGCCATTCGCGTGTCGGCCGATCGCGCCGAACTCTGGGCGCCTGCCGCGCAGGCCGACGGCGTCAAGGCCCAACTGGCCGCGCAGTTGCGCGAAGGCGAACTGAACCAGTGGCTGCTCGGGCAGATCCGCGCCGGTATCGGCCAGGTCATGCCGGCTACCCGCGAGCTGTTCATCCCGCAGATGCTCAACCTGCAAGCCGTCGGCGGCGTGAGTTTCAAGAAAGGCTGCTACACCGGCCAGGAAATCGTCGCGCGCATGCAGTACCTGGGCAAACTCAAGCGCCGTCTGTATCGCGTGCAACTGGATGGCGGCGAATTGCCGGAACCGGGCACCGCGCTGTTCGCTCCGAGCCACAACAGCTCGATCGGTGAAGTGGTGCTGGCCGCCCGTGGCGAAGAAAAGATTGAACTGCTGGCGGTGTTGCAGGCCGAAGCTGCCGAAGAAGGCGACGTGCACCTGGGCGCCCTCGAAGGTCCGGCGCTGCAGGTGCTCGACCTGCCTTACGAACTGGATCGCGACCGCGAAATCCAGCGCTGATCGCAGCATTTGTTGCAACACCCTAGAGAAACGACATGAGTGAGCTGGCGGAAAAGGTCCAACAGGATTTGGTTGAGGCCATCGATAACGATGACCTGGTTCTGCCAACGTTACCGGAAGTGGCCCTGCAGATTCGCAAGGCTGCCGAAGACCCGGAAATCAGTGTCAGCGAGCTGAGCAAAGTCATTGGCCGGGATACCGCGCTGTCGGCGCGACTGATCAAAGTGGTCAACAGCCCGCTGCTGCGTGCCACCCAGGAAGTCACCGACCTGCACACGGCCATCACCCGGCTGGGCGTCAATTACAGCAGCAACCTGGCGATCGGCCTGGTGATGGAGCAGATCTTTCACGCCCGTTCCGAGGTGGTCGAACAGAAGATGCGCGAAGTCTGGCGCAAGAGCCTGGAGATCGCCGGCGTCAGTTATGCGCTGTGCCGCCGACACACGCAGCTCAAGCCCGATCAGGCGGCCCTGGGCGGCCTGGTGCATCAGATCGGCGTGCTGCCGATCCTGACCTACGCTGAAGATCACTACGAACTGCTCTCCGATCCGGTGAGCCTCAACCATGTCATCGACCGCATTCATCCGCTGCTGGGCGACAAACTGCTGCGGGTCTGGGAGTTTCCGGAGCGGCTGGTGGCGTTGCCGGGGCTGTACCTGGACTTCAAACGCGACTCGGCGCACCTCGATTACGTCGATCTGGTGCAGGTTGCGAGCCTGTATTGCCACAAGGACAGCGATCATCCGATTGCGCGGATTGACCCGCTCAGCGTGCCGGCGTTCAAGAAGCTTGGGATCGATCCCGATAACAAAGAATTGTGCGCGGATCTGCAAGAATCGCGGACGATGTTTTACTGATCCGGAACCGCGGCGCGGCCTTCGCGAGCAAGCCCGCTCCCACAGGAGATCTGCGTCGTACACCAACCCCCTGTGGGAGCGGGCTCGCTCGCGACGAGGCCCACCGACACCACAATTATCCGGCAATAAAACTCACCCGAACCTTCAAACCCGCCTGCTCGCCATCATGCAGGGTGATCTGCGCCAGATGCGCCCGGCAGATTTCGCCGACAATCGCCAACCCCAACCCCGAGCCCGCGACCTGCTGATTACGCCGATAGAAGCGCTCGAACACTCGATCACGGTCCTCCAGCGGAATCCCCGGGCCATCGTCTTCGACTTCCAGCACGGCCGGCGCCGTGACGCGCAGAATCACGTTGCCGCCCGGTGGCGTATGCGCCAGGGCGTTGTCCACCAGATTGCTCAGCAGCTCGTTGAGCAGCGTCGGCTCTCCGCGCAGCCATACCGGTTCATCCGCCTCGAGCGCCAGCGCCACGCCGCGTGCATGGGCCAACGGGGCCATGGCCATGCCCAGCTCGCGGGCCAACTGGCTGAGGTCGAGCAACTGTGCGCCGCCCTCGGCGATTGCCCGCGCGCCGTTTTCGACCCGGGCCAGCGACAGCAACTGATTGGCCAGGTGGGTCAGGCGATCGGTGCTCTGCGCGGAAGACTCCAGGGTTTCGCGCCAGGTGTGCGGCTCATTCGCCCGCAGGCCCAGTTCCAGCCGCGCCTTGAGCGCCGCCAGCGGTGTGCGCAATTCGTGCGCCGCGTCGGCGATGAACTGCGCCTGCCGTTCGAACTGGCCGCGCAAGCGCTCGGTGAAATGGTTGAGCGCACGCACCAGCGGCCACAGTTCATGCTGCACTTCCACCAACGGCAATGGTCGCAGGTCGTCGGGCTGACGCTCCTCGACCGCCGTGCGCAAGCGCTCCAGCGGGCGCAACGCCGCACTCACCGCAAACCACACCAGCAACAGCGCACCAATCGCCAGCATGCCCAGGCGCAGCAACGTGTCGGCGGCCAGGCTGCGCGCCATGCTGACCCGCGCCTCGTCGGTTTCCGCGACGCGGATTTCCGCCATGCCGTTCATGTTCGGCTCGGTCACCGCTTTGAGCAGGCTGACCACGCGCACGTTCTGCCCCTGATAGGTAGCGTTGTAAAAGCGCGCGAGCGCCGGATAACTGTCGGTACGCGGCGTTCCCGGCGGCGGCCCCGGCAGGTTCTCGTAGCCGGAAATCAGCTTCTGATGAATGTCGTTGACCTGGTAGTAGATACGCCCGGCGCTGTCGTAGGCGAAGGTGTCGAGGGCCACGTAGGGCACATCGGCGCTGAGGCTGCCGTCGCGCTGGGACAGGCCGGCGGCGATGGTCCGCGCGGAGGCCAGCAAGGTGCGGTCGTAAGCGGTGTCGGCGGCCTCGCGGCCGTTCCAGTAGGCGCTCAAGCCGCTGGCCAGCATCAGCACCACCAGCAGCAGCGCCAGGTTCCACAGCAACCGCCAGCGCAGACTGCTCGGTTTATGCATCGCGGCTTTCCAGCAGATAACCGAGGCCGCGGAAAGTCACGATGGCCACCGGTTGGCCGTCGAGTTTCTTGCGCAGACGATGGACGTAGATCTCGATGGCATCGGGGCTGGCTTCCTCGTCGAGGCCGAACACCTGCGCAGCCAGCTGCTCCTTGCTCATCACCCGGCCCGGGCGGGCGATCAACGCCTCGAGCACCGCTTGCTCGCGGGAGGTCAGCGTCAGCAGTTCTTCACCGAGGGTGAAGCGCCGGGTGTCGAGATCGTAGGCCAGCACACCACAGCGCTGCTGGCGCTCGCCACCGAGCACACTGCGGCGCAACAGCGCCTTGACCCGCGCCTCCAGCTCGGTCAGTTCGAACGGCTTGGCCAGGTAATCGTCGGCGCCCAGATTGAGGCCGTGGACGCGATCCTTGACGTCACTGCGCGCGGTCAGCATCAACACCGGCAGGTTCTTGCCGCGCGCACGCAGGCGCGCCAGCACCTCGAAACCGTCCATGCGCGGCAGGCCGACATCAAGGATTGCCGCCGCGTATTCCTCGCTGCCCAGCGCCAGGTCGGCGGCCACGCCATCGTGCAGCACGTCCACGGTCAGACCGCTGCTCTTGAGCGCCTGGGCCACGCTTTCGGCGAGCGGCAAATGGTCTTCGACGAGCAGAACACGCATGGATCGTTACCTCATTCAGGGGATGGCCGACGCCATTCTTTGGCGCGGAGTTTACAGCCGCAACCGCCGCTGTGAAGCCCGAAAACCGTGAAAGTCAGCTGAAAGGTTAGCGAAAGGTTAGCTGGTTAAAGTCGGCCCACGGACAGTTCCGACTGCCGTCGCTGCTGCCACCCAGCGATCCGCAAAACGCCTCGAAGCGTTTTCGACCAATAAGAACAATAAACGGAGTACCCCCGCATGCCGTCCTTGCCGACCAAGGCTTTCACGCCTGTTCGTCCGTCCCGTTTCAGCCACACCGCCCTCGCCAGTGCCGCCGCCCTCGCCGGTTTTTCACCGCTGAGTTTTGCCGACTTCATCGAAGACAGCAGCGCCACATTCGAAACCCGCAACATGTATTTCAACCGTGATTTCCGCGACGGCACCAGCGCCCAGCAAAGCAAGCGGGATGAATGGGCCCAGGGCTTCATGCTCAACCTGCAATCGGGTTACACCGACGGCACCGTGGGGTTCGGTGTCGATGCCCTGGGCATGCTCGGGGTCAAGCTCGATTCGAGCCCGGATCGCACGGGCACCGGCCTGCTGCCGACCCACGATGACGGCCGCGCCGCCGACGAATATTCCAAGCTCGGGCTGACCGGCAAGGTCAAGATTTCCGCCACCGAACTGAAAATCGGCAGCCTGATTCCCGAGCTGCCGATTCTCAAGCCGAACGACGGGCGCATCCTGCCGCAGACATTCGAAGGCGGTCTGCTGACCTCCAAGGAGATCAAGAACCTGACCTTCACCGGCGGCCGTCTGGAGAAAGCCAAGGATCGCGACAGCACCGATTTCGAGGACATCGCCCTCAACAACAAGAACAGCCGTTTCGCCGGCACCGCTGCCGGCAAGCATTTCGACTTCGGCGGCGTGGACTACAAGTTCACCGACAAGATCACCGGCAGCTACCACTTCGCCCAACTCGACGAAGTCTACAACCAGCATTTCTTCGGCCTGGTCGCCTCGCGGCCGATGGGCCCCGGCACGTTCGCCACCGACCTGCGATTCGCGGTGAGCGACGATCAGGGTGCGGCCCGTGGCGGCAAGATCGACAACCGCTCGCTCAACGGTCTGTTCAGCTATGCGCTGAGCGGCCACAAGTTCAGCGCCGGTTACCAGCACATGGCCGGCGACAGCGCGTTTCCGTATGTCGATGGCAGCGATCCGTACCTGGTCAACTTCGTCCAGATCAACGACTTTGCCGGTGCCGAAGAACGCTCCTGGCAGGCGCGTTACGACTACGATTTCGCCCGGCTCGGCATTCCCGGCCTGAGCTTCATGAGCCGTTACCTGAGCGGTGACAACATCAAGCTCAAGAATGGCGAAGAAGGCAAAGAGTGGGAGCGCAACACCGAGATCAAATATGTAGTACAAAGCGGCGCCCTGAAGGATGTCGCCGTACGCCTGCGCAATGCCACCTACCGTTCCAACTACTCCGCCCGCGATGCCGACGAAGTGCGGCTGCTGGTGAGCTACAGCGTTGCCCTTTGGTAATTGATTGAAACGCCGCAGCGCTGGAGATCGAAAGATCGCAGCCTTCGGCAGCTCCTGCAAAAAGCCCCTACAACAAGAAACCGTGGAGAAACCAATGAATTTGTCACTGCGTAAAGTTGCTCTGGCCGCTGGCGCCATGCTGTTTGCCGGCCAACTGATGGCCGAACCGAAACGCCCGGAATGCATCGCGCCGGCCTCCCCCGGCGGCGGTTTCGACCTGACCTGCAAACTGGCGCAGAGCGCGCTGGTCAACGAAAAGCTGCTGAGCAAACCGATGCGCGTGACCTACATGCCCGGCGGTGTCGGCGCGGTGGCGTACAACGCGGTGGTGGCGCAGCGCCCGGCCGACGCCGGCACGCTGGTGGCGTGGTCCAGCGGTTCGCTGCTGAACCTGGCCCAGGGCAAGTTCGGCCGTTTCGATGAAAGCAACGTGCGCTGGCTGGCGGCGGTCGGCACCAGTTACGGCGCCATCGCGGTGAAAAGCGACTCGCCCTACAAGACCCTCGACGATCTGGTAAAGGCCTTGAAGAAAGATCCGAGCGCCGTGGTCATCGGGTCCGGCGGCACTGTCGGCAGCCAGGACTGGATGCAGACCGCGCTGATCGCCAAGGCGGCCGGGATCAACCCGCGCGACCTGCGTTACGTCGCCCTCGAAGGCGGCGGCGAAATCGCCACCGCGCTGCTCGGCGGCCACATCCAGGTCGGCAGTACCGACATCTCCGACTCCATGCCGCACATCCAGAGCGGCGACATGCGCCTGCTGGCGGTGTTCTCCGAGCAACGTCTCGACGAGCCGGAAATGAAGGACATCCCGACCGCCCGCGAACAGGGTTACGACATCGTCTGGCCGGTGGTGCGCGGCTTCTACCTCGGGCCGAAGGTCAGCGATGAAGACTACGCCTGGTGGAAAGAGGCCTTCGACAAACTGCTGGCGTCGCCTGAGTTCGCCAAGCTGCGCGACCAGCGTGAACTGTTCCCGTTCGCCATGACCGGCCCGGAACTGGACACCTACGTGAAGAAACAAGTGGCGGATTACAAAGTGCTGGCCAAAGAGTTCGGCCTGATTCAGTGATCGTCTCTGACTAGCGGCGCTGCCTCCTTCGCGGGGCAGCGGCCGAGGAGTTCCTCATGCTCTTACAACGCATTTTTGCCGCTGTGCTGTTGCTGGCCTGCGCCGGCCTGGCGCTGATGGCGTGGCCGTACCAGGCGGCCTTTTCCTACGAACCGGTCGGCCCGCGCGCGTTTCCCTTGCTGATGCTCGGCCTGATGGGGCTGGCGCTGCTGTACATGGTGTTCCGCCCGGCGCCCATCAAGCACAGCGAAGACGAACCGCCGCTGGACCGCGAAACCCTGACCAAGATCGGCATCTGCGTGCTGTTGCTGCTGGTGTTCGCCGGGCTGTTCGAGCCGCTGGGCTTCATTCTCAGCAGCATTCTCATCGGCATTCCGATGGCACGCCTGTACGGCGGTCGCTGGCTGCCGAGCATCGTGGTGACGACGCTGATGGCCATCGGTCTGTACCTGCTGTTCGACCGTTTGATGGATGTGCCGCTGCCCCTGGGCCTGCTCGACGTACTGGAGAACTGATATGGATACCCTCGGTTATTTGGGCCAGGGCTTCGGCGTCGCGCTGAGCCCGTACAACCTGGTCACGGCGCTGACCGGCACGCTGATCGGCACCGTCGTCGGCCTGCTGCCGGGCCTCGGCCCGATCAACGGCGTGGCACTGCTGATTCCGATCGCCTTCGCCCTCGGCCTGCCGCCGGAATCGGCGCTGATCCTGCTGGCAGCGGTGTACCTGGGCTGCGAATACGGCGGGCGGATCAGCTCGATCCTGCTCAACATCCCGGGCGAAGCCTCGACCGTGATGACCACCCTCGACGGCTACCCGATGGCGCGCCAGGGGCTTGCCGGCGTGGCGTTGTCGCTGTCGGCGTGGAGTTCGTTCATCGGTGCGTTCATCGCCACCTGCGGCATGGTGCTGTTCGCCCCGCTGCTGGCGAAATGGGCGATTGCCTTCGGCCCGGCGGAATACTTCGTGCTGATGGTGTTCGCGATTGTCTGCCTCGGCGGCATGGCCGGCGACCGTCCACTGAAGACGTTTATTGCGGCGCTGATCGGCCTGTTCCTGTCGAGCGTCGGCATCGACGCCAACAGCGGCGTATACCGCTTCACGGGCGACAACATTCACCTCACCGACGGCATTCAGTTCGTGGTGCTGGTGCTGGGCCTGTTCTCGATCAGTGAAATCCTCCTGCTGCTGGAGAAAACCCATCGCGGCCAGGAGGCGGTAAAAGCCACCGGGCGGATGATGTTCAACGTCAAGGAAGCGGCGTCGGTGTTCGTGGTGAACATCCGTTGCGGCCTGCTCGGCTTCATCATGGGCGTGCTGCCGGGTGCCGGTGCGACGCTGGCCAGTGCCGTGGCCTACATGACCGAAAAACGCCTCGCCGGTGCCGGCGGCAAATTCGGTCAGGGTGACGCCCGTGGCCTCGCCGCTCCAGAGACCGCCATCGGCGCGTCGGCCTGTGGTGCCCTGGTGCCGATGCTGACCCTCGGCGTTCCCGGCTCGGGGACGACAGCGGTGATGATCGGTGCCCTGTCGCTGTACAACATCACCCCGGGGCCGCTGCTGTTCCAGCAGCAACCGGACATCGTCTGGGGCCTGATCGCCTCGCTGTTCATCGCCAACATCATGCTGGTGATCCTGAACATCCCGATGATCCGTATCTTCACCCGCATCCTCGCCGTGCCGAACTGGGCGCTGGTGCCGGTGATCGCGATCATCACCGGGATCGGCGTCTACGCCGTGCACGCGACCACGTTCGACCTGTTCCTGATGGTCGGCATCGGTATCTTCGGCTACATCCTGCGCAAGCTGGATTTCCCGCTGTCGCCGGTGCTGCTGGGGTTCATCCTCGGTGGCCTGATGGAGCAGAACCTGCGCCGCGCGCTGTCGATCTCCAACGGTGCGCTGGACATCCTCTGGTCGAGCCCGATCACCTTCGGCGTCTGGGTGCTGACCGCGATCATGCTGCTGATGCCGCTGCTGCGCATCTGGCGCAAACGCTCGGTCGCCCGGCGCGCCATTGCCGATGTCTGATCGCTCGTTCGGAACTTGGTGGGGAACCCCGCTGGTCGGTCTGCTTGGCGGCTTCGTCGCCAGCCAGATCGGCTGGCCGCTGCCGTGGATGGTCGGCTCGTTGCTGGCGATCATCCTGGTGCGTTGCCTGACCCCGTGGCAGTTGACCGAGATTCCTGGCGGGCGCAAGTGCGGCCAGTGGATCGTCGGCATCGGCATCGGCCTGCACTTCACCCCGCTGGTGATGGAGCAGGTGCTGAGCCACTTCGGGCTGATTTTCTTCGGCGCGCTGGTCACCAGCCTGTCGGCGGTGGTCGGCGTATGGCTGATGCGCCGCACCGGCGAAGATCGCGCCACGGCGTTTTTTTCGAGCATGCCCGGCGGTTCAGGGGAGATGGTCAATCTCGGCGCGCGCAACGGTGCACAGCTCAGCCACGTCGCTGCCGGGCAAAGCCTGCGGGTGCTGGTGGTGGTGCTGTGTGTGCCGGCGGCGTTCAAGTATCTGCTCGGCGACGGCACGCCGATCGCCCACGCCGGCAGCGTCGACTGGCGCTGGCTGGCCATTCTGTTCCCGGCGGGCGCCCTCCTCGCCTGGATCTGGCAGCGTTTGCGTCAGCCCAACCCGTGGCTGTTCGGGCCGCTGCTGGTGAGCGCGGCGGTGAGCATCGGCTATGACTTGCACATCGGCCTGCCCAACGGCGGCAGCCAGATCGGCCAGTGGCTGATCGGCAGCGGTCTGGGTTGCCACTTCAATCGCCAGTTCTTCCGCCGTGCGCCGTCGTTCATGGGCCGGACTTTGATCGGCACGGCGCTGACCATGCTGATCGCCAGCCTGGCGGCGCTGGGCCTGAGCGCGCTGACCCACCTCGATCTGCGCTCGCTGACCCTGGGCATGATGCCCGGCGGCATCGCCGAAATGAGCCTGACGGCGGAAACCCTGCAACTGTCGGTGCCGCTGGTGACCGCAATGCAGGTGATGCGCTTGCTGTTCGTGCTGTTTCTGGCGGAACCGTTGTTCAAGTATTGGGACAGGACCGCCGAGCGTTAACACGTCATCGTCAATCTGAAAAAAAGGCCCCGGCGCAGATCATGCAACGGGGCCTTTCTTTTATTGACCGATCGGCGAGATCTTGAAGTTGCCCAGATAGACTTCTACCAATTCGCCGGTGCTTTCCCGGCGCGCCACGAAGCGAAAGTCCGAGGCGTCGAATCGGGTCGAGGCGTGCGTTTTTAACCAAAAGCCGAGATTTTGAAATTGCCCAGGAACACTTCCACCTGTTTTCCCAAGCCTTCGCTTTCAGCCACGAAACGGAATTCCGAGGCCTCGAACGTGGCTGTCGCGAAGTTCGTGGTGAGTTTTATTTCGCCCCGAATGGCGTAGTAGAACTCGATCCCCTCCCCCGCATCGACGTAATAGCGCACGGCAATACCCGATGGACCGAGCGGATAGGTGCCATTGGCGGTGCCCGCCTTGATCTCGAAGGTGATCCCGCTGTAGTAGCCGGGTTCTTGCACGACAGCGTGCACACTGTAGGTTTCCGGATCATCGGAATAGACCCCCACTTGCCAGGCGTCGAAGGTGCTGCGCGGATCCTCCGGAGGAAAGCGGCGGGTTTTCGCGAAGAGGTGGCCGGCGCCTTTGGGCAGGGCCTTGATTTGCTCCAGTGTCAGCTCTGGCATGACGAGTCTCCCTTTCTCTGATGACCCGGCACGCGTGGGTGCGTGCGGGCATTTGATTAAGCGAGGGCGTCGCCAGGCTGTCTACTGTCAGAAATAACAGGTTGCCGCCACCTTCAGACGAACGGCAGATCGTCCCGTGGCCTACTTGTCGAACAGGATTGCCGTGGACGTTTACACGACCGGCGGCAAGCGCCACTCGATCGGCGTCTCGCCATTCTGCTCAAGGAACTTGTTGGTGCGGCTGAAGTGCCCGCACCCGAGAAACCCGCGGTAGGCCGACAGCGGCGAGGGGTGCACCGAGGTCAGCACCAGGTGCTTGGTGGCGTCGATCAGCTTCTGTTTGCTCTGCGCATGGGCGCCCCACAGCATGAACACCAGGTGCGGTTGATGGCGGCTGACCACTTCGATGATGCGGTCGGTGAAGAACTGCCAGCCCTTGTCCTTGTGCGCATTGGCGTTGGCGCGTTCGACGGTCATGGTGGTATTGAGCATCAACACGCCCTGATCGGCCCAGCTCTGCAGGTAGCCGTGATTGGGGATATCGATATTGAGGTCGCGTTTGAGCTCTTTATAGATGTTGACCAGCGACGGCGGCGTCGGCACGCCCGGTTGCACCGAGAAGCACAGGCCATGGGCCTGGCCCGGGCCGTGGTAAGGATCCTGGCCGAGGATGACCACTTTCACCTTGTCCAGCGGCGTGGAATTCAGCGCATTGAAAATCAGCGGGCCCGGCGGATAGATCTCCTTGCCGGCCGCCCGTTCCTGCTGGAGAAAATTGCGCAACTCTGCCATGTAGGGCTGGTCGAACTCAGCACGCAGTGCCTCCTTCCAGCTCGGTTCGAGTTTGATACGGTCGTCAGCAGTCATGGTCATACCCGGCAAAAACAGTGGGGCGAACCCTAGGAAACCCGCTCCGGCTTGTCAATTGATCTGACACAGATCCGGCACTTTCCCACATAGCGATCATACTGATCGTTCAAATTCCCACTCGAGGTCACGATGAATCTGCACTTCGAAGAACTCACCGGCACCGACGGCGCGCGTCTCGGCGTGGCCAGCCTGGATGCTGAAAAGTCGCTGAACGCCCTGTCGCTGCCGATGATCCACGCCCTGCGCGACAAACTGGATGCCTGGGCGAAAGATCCGCAAATCGTCTGCGTGCTGCTGCGTGGCAACGGCGCCAAGGCGTTCTGCGCCGGCGGCGAAGTGCGCAGCCTGGTCGAGGCCTGTCGCGCCCATCCGGGCGAAGTGCCGCCGCTCGCCGCGCAATTTTTCAACGCTGAATACCGTCTCGACTACAGCCTGCATAACTACCCGAAACCGCTGATCTGCTGGGGGCACGGCTACGTGCTCGGCGGTGGCATGGGCCTGTTGCAAGGCGCGAGCACGCGGATCGTCACGCCGAGCAGCCGCCTGGCGATGCCGGAAATCAGTATCGGTCTGTACCCGGACGTCGGCGCCAGCTGGTTCCTCGCGCGCCTGCCCGGCAAGCTCGGCTTGTTTCTCGGCCTGACCGGCGCGCACCTGAACGGGCGCGACGCACTCGACCTCGATCTGGCCGACCGTTTCCTGCTCGACGAACAGCAGCAGGAACTGATCGACGGTCTGCTGCAATTGAACTGGCAGGAACAGACCGCGATGCAGCTCAACAGCCTGCTCAAGGCCCTCCAGCAGGAAGCAGTGGCCCAAATGCCGGCAGCGCAATGGTTGCCGCGGCGTGCGCAGATCGACGAACTGCTCGATGTCAGCGACGTGACCTGTGCCTGGAAAGCCATCAGCCTGCAACGCGACAGCAGCGATGCGCTGCTTGCCCGCGCGGCACGAACCATGAGCGAAGGTTCACCGCTGACCGCGCACCTGGTCTGGGAACAGATCCATCGCGCGCGACACCTGTCGCTGGCCGAGGTGTTCCAGATGGAATACACCCTGAGCCTCAACTGCTGCCGCCATCCGGAGTTCAGCGAAGGGGTACGCGCGCGCTTGATCGACAAGGACCAGAAGCCGCACTGGCACTGGCCGGACATCGCCCGGGTGCCGGACGCGGTGGTCGAGGCGCACTTTCACAAGGTCTGGGAAGGGCGACATCCGCTGGCGGATCTGTCGGCCTACTGAAATCGCAGGCAAAAAAAAGCGGCGCTCGATGCGCCGCTTTTCTGTAGGCGGTTACCAGCGATTGCCGCGACCGTTGTGGTCGCCACGACCGCTGTGGCGGTCATAGTTGCCACGGCCCCGGTGGTCATCCCAACCACCGCCGCGGTGGCCGTCCCAGCGGCCGCGGTCATTGCCGTGCCAGCGACGGCTCTCGTAGTAGCGCGGCGCCGGTTGGTAGTAACGAGGCGCCGAATAGTAACGCGGTGCCGGTTGGTAATAGCGCGGTGCTGGCTGGTAGTAGCGCGGCGCTGAATAGTAGCTGCTGCCGCCGGTGTAGTAGGTGCCACCGCTGTAATACGAAGGTGCCTGCGATGTGTAGACCTCTGAGCTGTAGTAGCCATCTCCGTAGGAATAAGGGACGCATCCGCCAAGGGAAAAAAGCATCACGGTAAACAGAAGAATTCGGCGATACATGGCGGCCTCCTGGACCGCGGGTAGCCACACCAGCGACGCTGGCAGGCGTCAGTCTTTTATTCGGCGACTGACGAAATATCTGACAGCGTTTTCGGAATCTGGTGCGTTTCTGCAACAAGTTGAAACAAGTGATTAATGAAACCTTGTTCATCCGTCCACGCCGTCATTCAGCCGCTGATTAGTGGTGACCACCGTGATATCCGCCGCCGTGATAACCGCGTCCGTAGCCGCCACGATAGCCGTGCCCGCCGTAGTAGTAATAACGAGCACCCCCGTAGTAGCGCGGGCCGTAATAGCCGCCGTAGTAATAAGGCGAGTAGTAACCGGGATAGTAATAGGTGGCGGGATAGGCATCGTAACTGGCGCCGTAGTAGTAACAACCGGACAGCCCCAGACCGAGCACTGCTCCCAGCAGCACCCGACGCAGCATGTTTGCAATACGCATGACGGCCTCCTGAAAGACCTGCGACAGCAGTCGGCACAGACCGGCTGACAAAAGATTTGACTGGCAAAACCAGGCCGAGTGCCAATTCCGCCCGGCCTTCGGATCAGCGGCGTGTGGCGCTGCATGACGGTGCAACCGCGCACCAACACAAAGCGCCGCCTGCACCTGCGCGCCTTGCACGACGCCAGCAAAGCGCGGCCCAGAGGGCTCGACGAGACTTGGCACGGCTCTCGCTTTAGCAACCCCGTGCAGGAGTCATCACAGGTTCGCGGCACCACAATTTGCAATGGCTGACTAGGGTTCCGGCTCGCATGCGCGAGTGACTGGTCCGAGAGTTGGCGACCTCCAGTTGAGGTTACACGGCGGGACAAAAGCCCGGGAGACAAGCCACCGTTCACGGTGCCGCTGCCGTCCTGTCCGCCCTCGATCAACTGGAGAATCCGCCATGTCCCGACTACGTTTGCCCACCCTCCTCGCCGCCGCTTTCGCCGCGTTGCTCAGCACGCAATCCCAGGCTGCGCAGAAAGACCATTTCAGCGTCTGCTGGACGATCTACGCCGGCTGGATGCCGTGGGAGTATGCCGGCAGCCAGGGCATCGTCGACAAATGGGCGAAGAAGTACGGTATCAGGATCGACGTGGTCCAGCTCAATGACTACGTCGAATCGATCAACCAATACACCGCCGGCCAGTTCGACGGCTGCACCATGACCAACATGGATGCCCTGACCATTCCCGCCGCCGGCGGCGTCGACAGCACCGCGCTGATCGTCAGCGATTTCTCCAACGGCAACGACGGCATCGTCCTCAAGGGTCAAGGCAAGACCGTCGCCGATCTCAAGGGCATGGACGTCAATCTGGTCGAGCTGTCGGTGTCGCACTACCTGCTGGCCCGCGCGCTGGATTCGGTGGACCTGACCGAGAAAGACCTGAAAGTGGTCAACACTTCCGACGCCGACATCTCGGCGGCCTTCAACACCGAACAGGTCAACGCCGTCACGACCTGGAACCCGATGCTCTCCGACATCAAGGCCAAACCGGGCGTGACCGAAGTGTTCAACTCCAGCCAGATCCCCGGCGAAATCATGGACATGATGGTGGTCAACAGCGCCACCCTCAAAGACAACCCGGCCCTGGGCAAAGCGCTGACCGGCGCCTGGTTCGAAGTGGTCGCGCTGATGAACGCCAACAACGCCGCGAGCAAAGCCGCGCTGGAGCACATGGCCAAGGCCTCGGGCACCGACCTGGGCGGCTTCCACGCGCAACTGGACACGACCAAACTTTTTGCCACGCCGCAGCAGGCCCTGGCCTTCGCCACCAGCCAGCAATTGCCGGAAACCATGCGCAAGGTCGCCGAGTTCTCCTTCCAGCACGGTTTGCTCGGCGAAGGCGCCAAGGACACCAGCGCGGTGGGCATGGCCTTCGCCAACGGCGTGACCAGCGGCGACACCGGCAACCTCAAGCTGCGTTTCGATCCGACCTACGTGCAGATGGCCGCCGACGCCAAGCTGTAAGCCACGGAGGATTTGGCCATGCGCCTGATCAATCGCTACCCGGATCGGCCGAGTCGCCTGCTGCTGGTGATCCTGCCATTCGCCCTGCTGCTGTTCGCCTACTTCCTGGGCTCGGCCGAGCGCCTGGCGGACAACCCCAACGACAAACTGCTGCCCAGCGCGGTGCAGATGAGCGACGCGGTGAAACGCCTGGCCTTCAATACCGACAGCCGCACCGGTGAATACCTGCTGTGGCAGGACACCGCGGCGAGCCTGCAGCGCCTGGCCATCGGCCTCGGCATCGCGGCGCTGGCCGGGCTGTGCCTGGGCATCGCCGCCGGGACGCTGCCGCTGTTCGGCGCACCGCTGTCGCCATTGCTGACGGTGCTATCGATGGTACCGCCACTGGCAATCCTGCCGATTCTGTTCATCGTTTTCGGCCTGGGGGAATTGTCGAAAATCATGCTGATCGTCATCGGCATCACCCCGGCGCTGGCCCGCGACCTGGAACAGCGCGCGCGGGAAATTCCCGTCGAACTGCTGATCAAGGCGCAGACCCTCGGCGCCTCGACCTGGACGCTGATGCTGCGCGTGGTGTTGCCGCAATTGCTGCCACGCTTGCTGATCGCGTTGCGGCTGATGCTCGGTTCGGCGTGGCTGTTCCTCATTGCCGCCGAAGCGATCGCCTCCACCGACGGGCTCGGCTACCGGATTTTCCTCGTGCGCCGTTACCTGGCAATGGACGTGATCCTGCCCTACGTGGTGTGGATCACCCTGCTCGCCTGGCTGATGGATTGGGGCCTCAAGCACCTGACCCGGCGCGCGTTTCCCTGGTATGCGGGGGCGGCCAAATGAGCTTTATCACGGTGAGCAACGTCTGGCAGCAATACGCCGGGCAAGTCGTGCTCGAGGGCCTGAACCTGAGCGTCGACGAAGGTGAGTTCTGCACCCTGGTCGGCGCCTCCGGTTGTGGCAAGTCGACCTTCCTGCGCCTGCTGCTGGGCCAGGAAAGCGCCAGCCGCGGGACGATTCTGCTCGACGGCCAGCCCCTGGCCAGCGAACCGGACGCCAGCCGTGGCGTGGTGTTTCAGCGCTACTCGGTGTTCCCGCACCTGAGCGTGCTCGACAACGTCGCCATCGGCCTCGAATTGCCGCACGCGCCGCTGCTCGGGCGCCTGTTCGGCAGCGCCAGACGCGAGGCCCGCGAGCAGGCTGCGGCGCTGCTGCACAAGGTCGGCCTCGGCCATGCGCTGGACAAGTACCCGGCGCAGCTCTCCGGCGGCATGCAACAGCGCCTGGCGATTGCCCAGGCGCTGATCATGAAACCGCGCGTGCTGCTGCTCGACGAACCGTTCGGCGCCCTCGATCCGGGTATCCGCAAGGACATGCACGCCTTGCTCCTGGAGCTGTGGCGCGAGACGCAACTGACGGTGTTCATGGTCACCCATGACCTGGCCGAAGGCTTCAGCCTCGGCACCCGTCTGCTGGTGTTCGACAAGGTCCGTCTCGACCCGCACGCCCCCGGCGCCTATGGCGCCCGCATCACCTACGACATCCCTTTGAACAGCGACCGCCGTACCCGCCGCGCCGTCGTCGACGCCCTGCCCGCCGCACTGGCCGGCACCCTACGCATTGCCTGAGAGGACGCTCCAATGACCGATTCGACCCTTGTGTTTGCGCCCTTCGCCGAAGAAACCCTGCCCGGCGGCGGCCACCGTTCGTTCGTGCTCAAGCGCGGCCAGTTGCTGCGCCTGACCGACCTGCGCGGCGGCGCCAACGTCAGCCTGACCCTGCTCAACGCCAACGAGAAAACCGAGCGCCTGAACCTGCCCGACAGCCTCAAGTGCCAACACACCGCCAAGCTCACCGCCGGCCACTGCCTGTACTCCGACATGGGCCGGGTGCTGGCGGCAATCACCGCCGACACCTGCGGCTGGAGCGACAGCCTCGGCGGTGTGCTGTGTGCCGAAGAAGTCGCGCAAAAATACGGCCAGGGCCGCTATCAGGAGCTGCGCAACGGCTTCTTCCGCAACGGCACCGACAACCTGCTGGTGGAACTCGGCAAGTGGGGGCTGGGCCTGTCCGAGCTGCTGATGACCCTCAACCTGTTCAGCCGCGTCAACGTCGACGAAAGCGGTCGCTTGCACTTCGTCGAAGGCCATTCCAGGGCCGGCGACTACATCGAGTTGTACGCACCGATGGACACCCTCGTCGTCCTCACCGCCCTGCAACACCCCATGGACCCGGCGCCGACGTACGCGCCAAAACCGCTGAAGCTGAGCTGGATGCACGCCGACCCGAGCGTCGCCGAGCACTGCCGCACCTCGCGCCCGGAGAACGAGCGCGGCTTCATCAACACCGACCGTCTGTTCGCCTGAGGATCGCTGCCATGTCACTCGCCATCGCTACCCCCGCTGCTGCCGTCGACCGTCAACCAGAATCCGCCGTCTACCGCGCCACCATCCCTGCCGGCGAACCCTGGCTGATGGAGGTCAAGGCCGGCCAGACCCTGCGCATCCTCGACCTGGAAGGCAACCAGGCCGTCGACACCCTGTTCTACAGCGTCGCCAATCCCCGCGAGCGCTACGACGTGCAGCGCACGTTGCGCCGGCAGAACAGCGTGTACCTGAGCAGCGGCAGCGTGCTGTATTCCAACCTCGGCCGACCGATGCTGACCCTCATCGCCGACACCTGCGGCCGTCACGACACCCTCGGCGGCGCCTGCGCCCAGGAAAGCAACACCGTGCGCTACGCCCTGGAAAAACGCTACATGCACAGCTGCCGCGACAACTACCTGCGCGCCTGCGTGCACGACGGGCGCCTGGGCAAAGGCGACATCGGCCCGAACATCAATTTCTTCATGAACGTGCCGGTGACCGCCGACGGCGGGCTGACGTTCGCCGACGGCATTTCCGCGCCGGGCAAGTACGTCGACCTGCGTGCCGAGATGGACGTGATCGTGCTGATCTCCAACTGCCCGCAACTGAACAACCCGTGCAACGCCTACAACCCGACCCCTGCGGAGCTGCTGGTATGGAACTGAAAATGGTGCGCTTGCGTCGCTGGTTGTTCGCCCTGTGCCAGGCGCGTTCGGGGCAGTGCCTGAAAAAATAAGACCCCTACGGTTTTTCCCCTGTGGGAGCGAGCCTGCTCGCGATAGCGGCGTATCAGGCGACCTCACGGCGGGATGTGCCGACGCCATCGCGAGCGGGCTCGCTCCCACAAGGAGCCAACGATGGTTTGAAGAGCGTTTCCCGCCAGGGACGACCCCGGCGCTGATCGAAAAACTGCGGGACGGCCCGCATCCCCTCCAGGGGTTATGCCATGTTCGAAAAAGTCCTGATTGCCAACCGTGGCGCCATTGCCTGCCGCATTCTGCGCACCCTGCGCGACCTGCACGTCAACGGCGTGGCGGTGTACTCCGAAGCCGACGCCGCCAGCCTGCACATCCTGCAAGCGGATGAAGCCCACAGCCTCGGTGAAGGCGCGGCGGCCGGTACGTATCTCGCGGTCGAGAAAATCCTCGCCATCGCCAAAACCACTGGCGCCACGGCGATCCATCCCGGCTACGGCTTCCTCTCGGAAAACGCCGCGTTCGCCGAAGCCTGCGAAGCCGCCGACATCGCGTTCATCGGCCCGACGCCGGAGCAACTGCGCGTGTTTGGCCTCAAGCACACCGCTCGGGCCCTGGCCAGACAACACGGCGTGCCGATGCTCGAAGGCACCGAACTGCTCGACAGCCTCGACGCCGCGCTGAAGGCCGCTGAACAGATCGGTTACCCGGTGATGCTCAAGAGCACTGCCGGCGGTGGCGGCATCGGCATGCGGGTGTGCCGCGACGCGGCGCAGCTGGGCGAGTCCTTCGACGCGGTGCAGCGCCTCGGCCAGAACAATTTCAGCGACGCCGGTGTGTTCATCGAGAAGTACATCGAGCGCGCCCGGCACCTGGAAGTGCAGGTGTTCGGCGACGGTCACGGCGAGGTTATCGCCCTTGGCGTGCGCGACTGCTCGGTGCAACGGCGCAACCAGAAAGTCCTTGAGGAAACCCCGGCGCCCAACCTGCCCGACGGCATGGCCGAGGCCCTGTGCGCGGCGGCGATCAAACTGGCGAAAGCGGTGGACTACCGCAGCGCCGGCACCGTCGAATTCGTCTTCGACAGCGACGCCGGACGCTTCTATTTTCTCGAGGTGAACACGCGCCTGCAGGTCGAGCACGGCGTCACCGAGCAGGTCTGGGGCGTCGACCTGGTGCGCTGGATGATCGAACTGGCGGCCGGCGACCTGCCGCCGCTGAGCGAACTGCGCCAGGGCCTGCACCCCGAAGGCCACGCAATTCAGGCGCGGGTGTATGCGGAGGATCCTGGTCGCGATTTCCAGCCCAGCCCGGGCCTGTTGACGGCGGTGCAGTTTCCACCGGCCGACGGCATGCAGTTGCGCATCGACACCTGGGTCGAGGCCGGATGCGAGATCCCACCGTACTTCGATCCGTTGATCGCCAAAGTCATCACCTGGGCGCCGACCCGCGAGGAGGCGCGCGCCGACCTGCATCAGGCTCTCGGCGCCAGCGTGCTGTACGGCGTGGAGACCAATCGCGATTACCTGCGGCAGATTCTGCTCGACGCGCCGTTCGCCAGCGGTGCGCCGTGGACTCGCTGCCTGGAAGGCCTGGTGTACCGCGCCAATACTTGCGAAGTGCTGAGTGCCGGCACGCAGACCAGCGTCCAGGACTACCCCGGCCGTCTCGGCTACTGGGCGGTCGGCGTGCCCCCCTCGGGGCCGATGGACAGTCGCGCGCTGCGCCTGGGTAATCGCCTGCTGGGCAACGCCGAAGGCGCCGCGGCCCTGGAAATCACCATGACCGGGCCGCTGCTGCGCTTCAATTGCGAAGCCGTGGTGGCGGTGACCGGCGCGCCCATCGCCCTCACCCTCGACGGCGCTACCCAGCCGATGAACACCGCGCTGCTGATCCCGGCTGGCGGCCAGTTGCATCTGGGCAGCCTCAACGGCGCCGGTGCTCGCAGCTACCTGTGCCTGCGCGGCGGCGTGCAGGTGCCGGACTATCTGGGCAGCAAGAGCACCTTCACCCTCGGTCAGTTCGGCGGCCATGGCGGGCGTGCCCTGCGTGCCGGTGATGTGCTGCACATCGCGGCGCTGACCGAGCGCAGCGCGGGCCAGACCCTGGCCCCGGAGCACACCCGCGAGCTGCCGGCGTTGCGCCGGATCCGGGTGATCTACGGCCCGCACGGCGCCCCCGAATACTTCAGCGAAAACTACATCGACACCTTCTTCGCCACCCACTGGGAAGTGCACTTCAACTCCAGCCGCACCGGCATACGCCTGATCGGACCGAAGCCGCAATGGGTGCGCGCCGATGGCGGCGAGGCCGGGCTGCACCCGTCGAACATCCACGACAACCCCTACGCCATCGGCGCGGTGGATTTCACCGGTGACATGCCGGTGATCCTCGGCCCGGACGGCCCCAGTCTCGGCGGCTTCGTCTGCCCGGTGACCGTCATCGAGGCGGACCTCTGGCAGCTTGGGCAGCTGAAGGCTGGCGACAGGATCCAGTTCGTCGCCGTCGAACTCGACACGGCGCGCCAACTCGCCCGGAAATGGGATACCGGTGACAGCTGGCTCGCCAGCGATGAGGCCCAGCCAGCCAGCGCAGCAACTGCATCGCTGGCGGGTCGGCTGCCACAGGGTCTGGTTTCGCCGGTGGTTCTGCAGTTGGGTCAGGGTGACAGGCGCCTGGTCGCGCGAGTGTCCGGCGATACCCACCTGCTGCTGGAAATCGGCGCGCCGGAACTGGATCTGGTCCTGCGCTTTCGCGCCCATGCGCTGATGCAGGCCCTGGAGGCCAAGACCCTGCCAGGTGTCATCGACCTGACGCCGGGCATCCGCTCGCTGCAGATCCACTACCAGCCCGAACAACTGCCGCTGGCCGACCTGCTCGGCATCGTCGCCGGCGAGTGGGACGCCGTGTGCGCCGCCCAGGACCTGCAAGTGCCGTCGCGCATCGTTCACCTGCCGCTGTCCTGGGACGATCCGGCCTGTCAGTTGGCGATCGAGAAATACATGACCACCGTGCGCAAGGACGCGCCGTGGTGCCCGAGCAACCTGGAGTTCATCCGCCGCATCAACGACCTGCCGAACCTCGACGAAGTGCAGCGCACGGTGTTCGCTGCCAGCTATCTGGTGATGGGCCTCGGTGACGTCTACCTCGGCGCGCCGGTGGCCACGCCGCTCGATCCGCGTCATCGCCTGGTGACCACCAAGTACAACCCGGCGCGCACCTGGACCGCGGAAAACTCGGTGGGCATCGGCGGTGCCTACCTGTGTGTCTACGGCATGGAAGGGCCCGGTGGTTATCAGTTTGTCGGGCGTACCTTGCAGATGTGGAACCGCTATCGCGAGGTCGCGGCATTCGAAGGCAAACCGTGGCTGCTGCGGTTTTTCGACCAGATCCGTTTCTACCCGGTCAGCGCCGCAGAACTGCTGCGCATCCGCCGCGATTTCCCCCTCGGCCGCTTTGACCTGAACATCGAGCACAGCCAGCTCAACCTCGCCGATTACCAGGCCTTTCTCCAGCGGGAAGCCGAGAGCATCGGCGCCTTCCGCGCACAGCAGCAAGGCGCCTTCCAGGCCGAGCGCGAACGCTGGATCGCCAGTGGCCAGGCGCATTTCGCCAGCGAAGAAGCCGTGCCGGACAGCGGCGCAGAGGCAGCGCTGGCCAGCGATCAACAGAGCGTCGACAGCCACCTTGCCGGCAACCTCTGGCAGGTGCAGGTCGAGGTCGGCAGCCGGGTGGCGGCCGGCGATGTGCTGGTGATCCTGGAGTCGATGAAGATGGAAATCCCCGTGCTCGCACCGATGGCCGGGGTGGTGCAAGAGATTCGCGTGCAGCCGGGTTCGGCGGTGCGTGCCGGACAACGAGTCGTGGTGCTGCAACTCGACTGAAGCCATTTGCCAAAGGATCAATCCATGAATCTGCAACTCGATACCCTGCGCCAGGCTTACCGCAATGGCGACACCACCCCGCGCCAGTTGCTGCTGGCGCTGCGCGCCAAGGCCGCCGCACTGAACCCGGACTATCACCTGTTCATCCACCTGCTCAGCGTCGAGGAACTCGAGCCTTACCTGGCCGCACTCGACGGTCGAGATCTCGACAGTCTGCCGCTGTACGGCGTGCCGTTCGCGATCAAGGACAACATCGACCTCGCCGGCATCCCGACCACCGCCGCGTGCCCGGCGTTCGCCTATGTGCCGCAGCGCTCGGCGACCATCGTCGAGCAACTGTTGGCGCTGGGGGCGATTCCGCTGGGCAAGACCAACCTCGATCAGTTCGCTACCGGCCTCAACGGCAGCCGCTCGCCGTACGGCGCTTGCCCGAACAGCGTGCTGGCGGAATATCCGTCCGGCGGTTCGAGCGCCGGTTCGTCACTGGCGGTGGCGCTCGGCGTCGCCAGTTTTGCCCTCGGCACCGACACCGCCGGCTCCGGCCGGGTGCCGGCGGCGCTGAACAACCTGGTCGGGCTGAAGGCCAGCAAAGGCCTGATTTCCACCGCGGGGGTGCTGCCGGCCTGTCGTACGCTGGATTGCGTCACCACGTTCACCGCGACCGCGCGCGAAGCCAGTCAGTTGCTGGCGCTGACCGCGCGCCTCGACCCACGGGACGAGTACAGCCGCGCCAATCCATCATGGAACGACGGCTCCGCGTTCGGTGCGCCACGGCCGTTGCGCTTCGGCGTGCCGCGCGCGCAGGACCTGGAATTCTTCGGTTGTGAGGAAGGCCCGCTGCTGTTCGGCGAGGCCATCGCCCGGCTCAAGGCTGCGGGGGGTGAAGCGGTCGAGCTGGACCTGTCGCCGTTCCTCGAAGCCGCGCGACTCCTGTATGAAGGACCGTGGGTCGCGGAGCGTTACAGCGTGGCCGGCGAATTAATCGAGGAACATCCCGCAGCGGTACTGCCGGTGATCCGCGCGGTGCTGGCAAAAGCGCCGGCGGTCAGTGGCGTGCAGACGTTCCGCGCGCAGTATCGCCTGCAAGCGCTGAAAGCCGTTTGCGATCAAGCCCTGGAAGGACTCGACTGCGTCCTCACGCCGACCATCGGCCGCCCGGTGACGCTGGCGGAGCTCGACGCCGAACCGCTGCTGCGCAATGCCGAACTGGGCTATTACACCAACTTCATGAACCTGCTGGATTACGCCGCCGTCGCCGTGCCGAGCGGGTTCATGGCCAACGGTTTGCCGTGGGGCGTGACGCTGTTCGGCCGGGCGTTCACCGATCAGTATTTGCTCGGAGTGGCGGATGCCTTGCAGCGCCAGCAGGATCCTACGCTGGCGCCGCCGACCACCGTGGCGCGCAACGACCGTGCGCGGCTGGTGGTATGCGGTGCGCACCTGGACGGCCTGGCGTTGAACTGGCAGCTGCGCCAGCGTGGCGCGCGCCTGATCGAGGCCACCCACAGTTCCAGGGACTACAAACTCTACGCCCTGGCCGGTGGCCCGCCGTTGCGCCCGGGCATGCTGCGCGTGGCGGACGGCGGCGTGGCGATTGCGCTGGAGGTCTGGGAGTTGCCGAGCAGCGAACTCGGCTCGTTCCTCAGCGGCATTCCCGCGCCGCTGGGCCTGGGCAAGGTGCAACTGGCGGATGGCCGTTGGGAGAGCGGCTTCATCTGCGAACCCTATGGCCTCGAGGGTGCGCTCGACATCAGCCATCTGGGCGGGTGGCGGGCGTACCTGCACAGCCGCGGTTGATCGGCGATCCAGCCCCCTCGTTGCGCGCGGGGGCTGTTGACGCGGTCATGGCCGCGGCGCCCCTTCCCAGGCAAATCCCCCCGCATTTCAGGCACAAATCCCGCAGTCTTTTCCGCGCCGTGCCACTAGAATGCTGCCAATCGGGTCACTGCCAACGGAACCGCCAATGCCGCTCAGATCTGCGCTGTACTCGCAACGCTCGCTGGTCCTGACCCTCGTCGCCCTGCTCGGCGCCGGTTTCCTCGCCACTTCGCTGCTCAGCTACTACGCCTCGCGGGCGTCGATCCGCGACAGCATCGTCAACACCGAACTGCCGCTGACCTCCGACACGGTGTACTCGGAAATCCAGAAAGACCTGGTCAGACCGATCCTGATTTCCTCGATGATGTCCCGCGACACTTTCATGCGCGACTGGGTGGTGAACGGCGAGCAGGACCCGGTGCAGATGACCCGCTACCTCGACGAAGTCATGACCCATTACGGCGCCTACACCGCGTTCTTCGTCTCCAACAGCACCCTCACCTACTACCACGCCAAGGGTGTGCTCAAGCGGGTGAAAATCGACGAGCCGCGCGACGCCTGGTACTTCCGCGTACGTGACATGAAAGACCCGTACGAGATCAACGTCGATCCGGACCTGGCCAACCAGGACAACATGACCTTCTTCATCAACTACAAGGTCTTCGACTACCACGACCGCTTCATCGGCGCCGCCGGCGTGGGGCTGACGGTGGATGCGGTGATCAAGTTGATCGACAAATACCAGCAGCGCTACCAGCGCAGCGTGTACTTCGTCGACACCTTCGGTCGCCTGGTGCTGACCGGTGCGGAGGGCGGCCCGGAAGGTGCCCGCCCCGGAAAAAGCCTGAATGACCTCGACAGCATGAAAAGCCTGGTCAGCCAGTTGCCCAAGCCGCACACCGGCAGCTACGAATATTCCGCCCACGGCCAGGGCCATTTCCTCAACGTGCGCTTCATTCCGGAACTGAACTGGTACCTGTTCGTCGACAAACGCGAGGACGGCGCGCTGAGCGACATCCGCCAGTCGCTGTACCTCAACCTGCTGATCTGCCTGCTGGTGACACTGATCGTGCTGGCCCTGCTCAACCGGGTGATCCGCCGCTATCAGGAAAAGCTCCACACCCAGGCCACCCTCGACAGCCTCACCGAACTGCCCAACCGCCGCGGCTTCGATCTGCTTGCCGCGCAGGCCCTGCATGAAGCGCAGCGCGAACCGAAACCGCTGACGGCGCTGCTGCTGGACCTGGATCACTTCAAGGCCCTCAACGATACCTACGGGCACATGGCCGGCGACCAGGTGCTGATCGGCTTCGCCCGCGACCTGCAAAGCTGTCTGCGTCATTCCGACATTGTCTGTCGCTGGGGCGGTGAGGAATTTATCGTTCTGTTGAAGGACACCGACGGCCAGACCGGTCAGAAAATTGCCGAGAAGATCCGTCACCACATCGAACAGCAACGCTATGCCTACAACGGTGACAGCCTGAATCTGACCGTCAGCATCGGCGCCACCACCCTGCAACGCGATGACACCTTGCACAGCCTGCTGTCCCGGGCCGATCATGCGATGTACCGGGCCAAACACACCGGCCGCAACCGCACCTGCGTGGAAATGCCCCAATCGAGCTATGCCTGAAGCGATGAACCGACCTGACCTCTGCCCGGCCTGTGGCGCCCGCAACGACTGCACCCTGGCCGACCCGCGCACCGCCGACCGCGCCTGCTGGTGCTACGGCGTGAGCATCGACCCGGCGGTCCTCGAAGCGCTGCCGGTGCAACTGCGCAACAAGGCCTGTCTGTGCCCGCGCTGCGCCCAGGTCGAGGCACAGCTGCAAGCAGCAAAACGGCCGATCGCGTAAGATGCGCGGCCCTTTGCCTGCCGATGGCTGACCATGCGTGTCGACCGCTTCCTGAGTAACCTGCCCCGCTACAACCGTCAGCAGGTTCGCCTGTTGCTGGTGGAAAAGCGCGTGCGCATTGACGGAAAAGTCGTCACCGACCCTCACAGCGCTGTGCTGGAATTCAGCCGCGTCGAGGTCGACGACCTGCTGCTGCAGGCCGGCAAACCGGCGCGCTACTTCATGCTGCACAAGCCACCGGGCTGCGTCAGCGCCACTCGCGATCCGCAGCACCCCACCGTGCTCGACCTGCTCGACGAACCGCACAAGGACGACCTGCACATCGCCGGGCGCTTGGATTTCAACACCACCGGGCTGATGCTCATCACCAACGATGGGGCCTGGTCGCGGCGCCTGACCCAGCCGCAGACCAAACTGCCGAAGGTCTACTACGTCGAAACCGAACAGGACATCGGCGCGGACTATGCGCGCACCTTCGCCGCGGGCCTGTACTTCGCGTTCGAAGACCTGACCACGCAACCGGCACAGCTGCAAGTGCTCGGCCCGCGCACGGCGCGGCTGAGCATCGTCGAGGGCCGCTACCATCAGGTCAAGCGCATGTTCGGCCACTTCAACAACAAAGTGCTGCGCCTGCACCGCGAATCCATGGGTCCGCTGCACCTGGATAACGCGCTAAAACCGGGCGAGTACCGCGCTTTGCGCACCGAAGAGATTCATTTGTTCTAAGCCGGCGACCGCTCAGCAGAAGTTGTCGAACAATTTGCCAAAGGCACTTGCGCGATCCCCCTGCCCCTGCTTGAATCAGGACGTCGGCCAGATTGTGACCGATGAGTCACACATAACTTCTAAGAAACTTTTTGCCGGTAGACAGCCCTTCAGGGCTGCGCCTCAGCCGGCAGACTGCCCGCCAATAACAATACCCGTCGACCTGCCGTAACGGATCGACATGGGCCTGCACATTCCAGGCGTATGCCTACCTGTCACAAAGCTCGTGCAATCTCTGGTTGCGCGCATACCCGCTTGCTTGCCAGGAGTCTTATGACATGAGGCCAGAAATCGCTGTGCTGGATATACAGGGTCAGTATCGGGTTTACACGGAGTTCTATCGCGCAGACGCCGCAGAAAAGACCATCATCCTGGTCAACGGCTCGCTGGCCACGACTGCGTCGTTTGCTCAAACCGTGAAGAATCTGCACCCGCAATTCAACGTGGTCTGCTACGACCAGCCCTACGCGGGCAAGTCGAAGGCGCACAACCGCCACGAGAAACCACTGACCAAGGAAATCGAAGGGCAGATCCTCCTGGAGCTGATCGACCACTTCGCCGCCGAACACGTGCTGTCGTTCTCCTGGGGCGGCGCCGCGACCCTGGTCGCCCTCGCGCACCAGCCACGGCGTATCGAAAAAGCCGTGATCAGCTCGTTCTCGCCGGTGATCAACGCGCACATGCTCGATTACCTCGAGCGCGGCGTCGACTACCTCGGCAGCCGCGATGGCGACCGCGTCGGGCACCTGGTCAACAGCACCATCGGCAAGCACTTGCCGTCGCTGTTCAAACGCTTCAACTATCGCCACGTCAGCAGCCTGGCCGAGCACGAGTACGGGCAGATGCACTTTCACATCAACGACGTGCTGCACAGCGACCGCCAGTGCTACCTGAATGCGGCGAAGAAAATCAACGTACCGGTGCTGTTTCTCAACGGCGAATGGGACGAATACACCGCCGCCGAAGACGCGCGCCTGTTTGGCAACCATGTGGCACAGAGCACGTTCACCACGCTGCAGGCGACCGGGCACTTTCTCGACATGGAACACAAGGCCGCCTGCCGCGACAGCCAGAACGCCCTGCTCGGCTTCCTGAAACCGGCGCCGGAGACCAGCCGAACGCGTTATCAGTTTGTTCAGGAGCACCATGCACTGGCCATTTGAAACAGTGTCATCGCGAGCAGGCCGGCGCCGCTGAGATTCATCGTCTGCGCCCCGCCCGGCCTGCCCGCGACTGACCGCGTCCGCGCCCGTATCAACGCCGCACCGCCATCGCCCGGAAAAGAAAACTTCAAATCCGTGGCCGAGTCTGGTACAAAGTCAGCCGCTCAGAGCGGGTGTCGTATAATGGCATTACTCCAGCTTCCCAAGCTGATAACGAGGGTTCTTATTGGACACGCCACTTTAGTGCACCGTCGAGGCAAGAAAAGCGGGTATAGTTGAATGGTACAACTATTGCTTCCCAAGCAATCGGTGAGGGTTCGATTCCCTCTACCCGCTCCACCTTCGAGCCAGTGTTTCCGGGCCTTCCAGGGGATTCCCCCTCAATCAGAAAGTCTTAGGAAGCCTCGTAGCAGTCCCTAGATTCAAGCTCCCCAGCCCCCCCCTAGAGTCACCAAAATTTGGTGCACCGTCGGCGCCGTCCAGAATGGCGCATCGACAGACCATAGCCCTCCTCGGGTCACCCAATAAACCCCAAAAAGCTCATTTCCGTACCAAGCCTGGATCGCCAACCAGCCCATCATCGTGCGTCCCAGAATGCCCGCTGAATGCCGTCTTGAAAGTCGACCCAGAATTTTCGAAAGGGAGTGAACGGAATGGCAAGCCCTCCCCCTCAAAAAACACCTGGACATCGACAGAGCTCCAAACGATCACCAGCATCTATTCCAACGTTCAGTCGTTTTCAACTCTCAGTCGCGCATCCGACCATGATCAAGATCTGGCTCCTAACCACGCTCACGCTCACGTTGGCGGTAGCGCTTTACAAACGTGGATTCGATCAATTCTTCAATTTTTAGCCCAAGCCCGCAGTTTACCAACGAAGCCATAGAACTATCGGTCAGCGAAAAATCGTTGGGAATAAGGCCGATATTCTCCTCCCTGTTCTTATTAAGTTCCTCTTCAAACGCTTTCAAGAAGTCAGCCAAGCCAGGGCGGCGAGCTTCAGTTGCTGCACTTGCAGCGGAGTCACTTGAGACTGTTGCTGCATTGGCTGCATTCACACCAATCTGCGCCACCACCTTAGTTATGGACGGCCAGTATTTGAGATCATATTGATAGGTCAAGTTATCCAACTTCTTCTTCAGGTAAGACCTGAAAAGCCCATTATCCTCAGAAGCATCCTCAACGACATCCATAATGTGGTAGTAGGTATCACTACTAAAACTGGACATCTCTTTAACCTCGGTGCGCCGCGACCGCAACTCCGAAAGCAGCTCTGAAACTTTTGCTATTCGCGCATTCAATTCAGTCAGCCTCTCCCTATCCTCACGAGCTTCTTTGATCTTTCCTGGATTCCAGGAGTACACCGTGGCGGTGAAAACATCGAAGAATGACTTCAGCGCCCTGGGTTGCTCAGCCAGCGCGGCATGCAGCTCGACGTAGGCATCAGCAAGCTCAGTGGTGCGTCCCAGCAGACTCTCGATGATTGGATTGATACTGCGCCAGGTACCGTGCTCCTCATTATATTTGAAGTCTTCACGCAATATGTTTTCACACACCTCGATTGCAGTGGTACGAACTTTAATATCCATTTCAAAACCTCAATTAATTGATAATCCGATGATAAGGGTTCCGCCATAAGGTGTCGGTACCTATCCGAAACAAAACTTCATCGTTATGGATACCCTCAGCGCGATCCATCCACCATCATGGCCGGCCAGAGTATCAAGCCGAAACCTAACCCGAAGTGACAGATGATCAACCAGCGCCCCTGTCCAAATAATTCGGCAACCGCTAATCCCACTCACCGCCCCCCGCTGCTAAATGAGCTTTACTTTACAACCCAGTAAAGATAACAACACCAAACATGGGTGGCGAATCGCATCTCTTTCAGTAACACTTAACCTATTCTGCACAGGTATCCGAAATGAATGTGGCCACTTCCTCCCCCGTCGACGACTTGCTCAATCCAGGCGAAAGCGCATCACGCCCTGTCAGAATTCTTGCGGCTGCGGGCAGAATGTTCATCGAGCATGGGTACGAAGGGGCCAGCATGGAGGAGATTGCCAAAGCTGCAGCTGTGACCCGCCAGACGCTGTACAACCGCTTCCCCGAGGGCAAGGAGTCACTGTTCGTGGCGGTGGCGGAACGGATGTGGAAGGCGTTCCCGGTTATGCACGTGCCGACCGATGATCGCGCACTGGCAGACCCCAGGAATGGACTGATGCAGATTGCTATCGAGTTTGCGTGCTTCTGGTCTGGGCCTACTGCCGCCGACTTCCTGCGCATGGTCTTCATGGAAAGTCGACGGTTCCCCTTGCTTGCCCACCGCTTTGACGAGGTTATTCAAGGGCCAGCTATGGCTGTCATCAGCGACTATCTCGCCGAACTGGCACGACGAGGCATTCTGTCAGTTCAAGTGCCTGAGACTGACGCCCGCTACTTTATGGAGATGCTCGATGGCGGGGTTCTCCTGAAACAGATCAAAGCCAACAGCGACCCGCTCGCCCGAGAGGAGATCGAGCAGATCGTAGAACGCACCGTCGACGCCTTCCTGCGATCGCTCCGGCGCTGAGATCCTGCAGGCCAGGCAGAAGATCATTCCCTGCCTGCAGGAAAAACACCATGCCACGAGCGTTAGAACGACCGTATCGGATCTGATTGCTTCTCTAGGGATGGCGTGAGAAGGCTCCTCCTAGAGCCCTGCCCCGCAGCTTTTCCAACCGAAACCACAGACCGAAGGTTAAGTTACCCCTTAGGCGGATGCGGATCATTACCGTACGAGTCCCGCTCCCTGATCTTGTTATCCCTTCCGTGAATCAGCACTTCGCTCTTTTGGTTCTGCGCGATCGCCCGCGCCGCATCGGCGGCTTCCTGTTGAGTCCGATGGTGAGATGTGTCCTTGGAGTTGCCTTCGCCCCGGACTGCCCAGCCATCGTCACGCTTCACCACGTGTTGGTTCTTGCCTTTGCCTGCCATGAGACACCTCGCTCAATTAGGGGTATCTGTGAAGTTAGCAGCTTGACTCAAAAACACAACATGTAGCGCTTAATGACCGGCGACGCACACTATATATGACAAAACCCCAAAAAATGTTCAGAAGTCTTCGTTCACCAGCAGCCCTTCGTTTCTCATGGGCAACGGATGCGCGGGTTGCACTGGCAGCGCCTGATCATCCGTGTAGTACTTCACCTGCTGAATCCCGTGGTGGACGAGGCTGTCACTGACATACTCGATACAAGGCCCCTCGGATGCCTTGGGGCCTCTGATCATAAAGCCGTTCTGAATCCTTCCAATCAATGCGGTGGCAGCGCAGGCAACGTGCGAGAACAAGACGATGTTGCTACCGTCGCTTTCCTGCACCGACTTGAAGATCACACCGTCAATTCGGGGCTTGCAGTGGGTCGCGAGGTACTCAGCGATGACTTGAGTGGTCAGATAGTCGCGCTCTGCTCCAGGAAGCACATGCACCGTGATTGCGTCATGCAGGTACCTCAGGAAATCTCGACGGCCCACCTTTGAATGGTATTTGGAGTCAAAGAAGCTTGGCATAGGCCCGAGGTCAGCTTTTTCGAAGCGTCCGAAATCCAACACCTTGACCTCCCTGACCAACCTGAACTCTCCACTGACCACAGTGCCGCCGACCGGGGGCCGGAGCTCGGCGACACAGGTCTTGCGCTCGAAGGCTCCGTAGAAGGTAGGGACACCTGCCGGGTTCATCCTGCCTTCACCTGCTCGCTCCTTGGGAGGCGCACCGAGATTACGTGCAGGATCAGATGTGATCTCGGAGACGCTTTCTGAACTCATGCAGGTTCGGGCGCGGTAGATCGCTGGAGAACCTTCAGGTGTGAGCAATCGCACCACAGCATGCTCATCAGATGAGGCTGAGTACTTGTCCAGATCTTTGAAGATCCAGTCCAGAAACGTCTTGGCGCTGTCGTTGAAGAAGCGGATTCCATGCTTCATGCCTTCCTGGAACTCGCACCATTGGTGGCCGATGTCATCCAAGCTGAAACGTTGCCTGGTGTACTGAATGTCGTCACTGTATGAAGTCAGGCGCCGGCACACTGCAGCCACGATCGGCTCGATGTTGTCGCAGCCAAAGATTTCGCTCACCCAATGTTCGATGCTCTCGCCTTCTTGATGATCAATCCGACCACCGCTCCAACGCCAAACATGATCACCTTCTGTGATGTAGGTACCAAGGATTTCGGTGACACGAGAGACGATCTCAGCGAGTGGCACGCACTTGCGTTTCGAGTCGCAAAGGCTGCACTGAGAGGAAGCCCCAGTGCGCTGGATCTGCCGCCCTAGAAAGGGGTCGTGCACGCATTGATAACACACCATCTTGAGAGCCTCGCCGTCCTTCACATTTTCCTTTCGCATGGTGCTGGCAGTACCTGAGCCTGTTCATCAAGAAGAGCATGATGGCTGAAGCGCCGCGATTGGCATACCATCCCAGACGGCTCAGGGCCCAAATTGCTTTGGAATAACGCTGGCCTCCACATCGGAGATGTGTGCCTCTAGTGCGCTGTCGGATACCCAATCCGGACGCTGCCATACCCGGACATTGAGCCCACTCAAGGAATGGACATGCTGATCAAGTTCGACCTCAACCATAATGACGCGCAAGCCCTGTTGCACCATTGCGAAGAGCACCAGCCAGGCTCTGATGATTTCCGAGAAAATGCTCGCCTCAGAGAGGCCTTGGAAACGCTCGCAGAGGCGATCAGTGACGCGATGAACCCAAGCAAGGACAGCACTGAGTCGTCGGAAGCGATTGACCCGCGTGTGCTTGATGCAGCCATGGCGTTGTTCGGCGACGAAAAGAGTGCGGTGGACTGGCTATCGAAGCCCTCGCGAGCGTTGGGAGCGAAACGGCCGAGGGATGTCCCCGTCGACGACGCCTTGACGCTTCTTGCGCGCATTGAGCATGGGTTCGGTGCCTGAAAGCATTACGAGATAGGCAGATCAAGCCGCAGGCCAATTAAGCCATTCAGGGAGGTTGCACGGGATGGCCAAGAAACCCAAATTCTACGCTGTCGTCCACGGACGGAAACTAGGGATTTTCAATAGCTGGGAAGGTGGGGCTCGCTTGTCCATTGACCGCTTTCCGGAAGCGAAACACCAGTCGTTCGCAACGCTTGAGCTCGCTGAAGAGTGGTACCGCCAGAACACCCCCACGCCAGGCTCGAACCACTCACCGGTTCTCCACTTCAACACGCAAGCGTCCGCGCAACAGCCGACCGTCACTCCGCAACAGCCTCAACAGCCGCCCTTGGACGGCGTGGTTGCCAAGGACTATGTCGTCTATCTGATCATTGATCCCGTGACGGAGGAGCCCTTCTACGTGGGGCAGACAGGCGACTTCGAAGGCCGGCAACGAGGCCATCTTAGGAAAGCCAATCACGACTGCAAGCGCGCGGCAGCGAAGATCGCCCAGATACTCGATGACGGGATGACCCCGGCATTCAAAGTCGTGGAAACCTGCGAATCCAAAGAGGCCTCATTGGAGGCCGAGACACGCTGGATCGAGCACTGTACCGCCAGGGGTATCACGGTTTGGAACCGCACGAGGGAGCATCGCCAAATCCAGGCACCGCACATGAAGCCCAGAGTCGAGCTTGATCGAATCATCGGAGACGGCCCCTTCACCCTCGGCCCTTACCAATACGACTCCAGGTTTGAGCTAAAGAGCAAGCTCAATGCCTTCCTGGCCAAGTCTTCCCAAGGCGCGATACAGCTGCGCATGGCCACTGAGAAGCTCAGGTTGATCTGGAAACTCACCCGCCAGGCAGGGGAAGTGAGCGAATTTCGCATCGTCAAGGACGAATCCAAGTATCAGCTCGAAGCAGTCCTCATGTCGGGATCAACCGTGGATTTTGACTACGGCGCCGCGATCGACCGCCTCCCCTAACCGAGTGCAACCAAGCGGCGAGATCCACCGCCCCCGGTAGCACCGGCATCCGAGCGCATGTGAAGAAGCGCACCTGATGCGTCTCAGGCATCTCCTCTGAAGACCGGATTATCCAAGCCCAGGAAGTCCGCCATCCAAGTTCGCTCCTCGTCGCTGGGCTCGTAAGAATAAGCAGTCTTACCTTCAACTTGTTCAGGCAGTTCACGCCAATATCTTGGTTGAGCTACGCAGTCCAAAAACACTAGTTCGCAGGATACGTAGCACAACCATAAACCTCCAGTCAGGAGTTGAATATTTAACTGCAACGATTCCTCAGTACCGACATATTCACGAATGGGTGTGAATTGCTTATGCAAAGTTCCGATATGGGTGAATTCTCGACTCAATAAACCGTAGATATGGCCGAATGGAGGGAAGACGCGTTTGGCACTAGAAACGGCGCGCGGAGACTCGAATTTGTGCTCTTGGTATTTCTTAAAGTCTTCCGGAAACTGCATAAGATGGAGGGCTACAGCCATGGTTTCAATGGCTGAGCGCACGACCGGCCCAGGCTGCAAAACGAAGCCACCTCGAAGCATGTAGGCCGCGCCAACCATGGAGTTCAGGGCGTTGGAGAGGAGCTCCGCGCACGCCATGCGAAGCTTGTCTTCGTCGCGTTCGGCCCTGAACATTCCCGAAGCCCAGATAGCGGAGCAGTGGGCAAAAAGTGCACTCATTTTCTCAAGGTCGGCACTGTGTAGCGCATCAAAACTTTTAGCAATTCTATCAGCATCGCGAGTTATCTGATTAATGAGCATTGACTTACGAAATTCGTATAACTTCTCATTAGCTGGATCAACAACCACTGCACAAGTATCAGGATGCTTTTCCCACATAGATCATTCCTTGTTCGTTAAGAGTCTTCAACCTGCGACGCTGATACCTTTAATCTGCCAATCCATCTAAGCGAACCGGCTCAAGCAATAGAGATGCTGAAGTCAATAGGAATATAATTCCGCGATCAATATCAGCAGTACCCGCCCTGTGAAGCATAGCTCGTGACCCAGGACAGTTTCCCCGTTGCTCCCTGTACGATGACTTCCATCAGGGCAGTCGAAAAATCCGCCTCATGGTCAAGCCTGTCCAACTGGCAAGTCCCTGAGTGTTGATCAGCAGCAGGAGCGATGCTACCGTATTGACCACGGTCTTCCTGGATCGAGCGGTCGGCATGCAGAGCCTTTGCGCCTCAGGTGTTTCTCCACTTCTTTCGCACGCACTTCGACAATTGTCAGCGGGCAGCCGACACCGTGACATTGGAGAATTGCCATGCGCGTTCCGGTCTATCCCGAAGATCTGCTCCCCCAAGCCGCCTTCAAAAGACTCGCCAAACTCATCCAGAAACGATGGCCAGGCCAATCACCCGTCCAGCTCTCTTTTGCCCGAGAGACCTTGTCCAAGGGACTAGGGTATGCCAATTACCACGATCTCATGAAAGAGTCCGTCATCTGGCCTCGGGATGCAGAAACGCCTGCCCTGAGTGCTACACACACCCAGCTCGCGGCTGAGATGTTTTCGGTATTGGCCTTGGCCAACGACACGTCAGTACCGCGCAGTGTGCTTGACCCTTTTGTCGAGAGGCTCGCGTTGAAAGCGCTTAGCACGTTCAAGGGGGCTTCCTCACGAGGCGAGGTGGTGACCAAGATCCCAATGCCTGATTTAGACCAGACTAAAATCTGTCCCGTGAACACCTCCGCCCCAGAGTCAGAAGTCCCGCGCTACACGTGTCCACCTATAACGCACAAGCCATCGAAGCTCCAGGCCATTTCGTTGGGACTGGATGTCTTCACTCACAGTGATTCGATCAAGCGGATCGTCGAAAACTCAGGAAGCCTTCGCGACCGGAGCCTTTTTACATTGCTGGAGACAGGGCTTCGGGGGCACGTCATCCTTGGTGCCAAGGTTTCCCAGGTTGTCAGCTTGGAAACCCAAATGTCTTCGAGCAAAGGGATATCCATTGAGATCACGAAAGCTAAACCACCGCTACCTCTTGCAAACACAGCAGTAATCGAGAAGTACATCAGGGAGGAAAATCTCTCTGCCGATGACTATCTCTTCCCGAGTGATGACCGAAAGCAACTCATGTCGACATCGCAACTGCTTCGGATTTTTCAGTCGTGGGAACGAGAAGCTCAACTCCCCCGCTCAACACTCACGCCAAGCACCTTGAGACGGGCAGCTATGGCACAGCTAGTAGCGTCCACCCCACCGCAACAGCTTGCCAAGCGAATCGCCGATCAGTTGGGTCACTCCTCCAGTTCCATGGCCGAACACTACGTTTCACTCACTACGACAGGCGCTCATGCGGCCTTGAAAACCAAGAAGCGTCGTACCTAAATAAGGCTGGCTACGTGCAACGGTAGGTAGCCAAGCCTTTCCCGTGGCCTTCTACACAGGCTCTCCGCCTTAACTCGCAAGGTAGAGACCTAGTGTCCGGCCTCGGAAATAAGCGGTTCACTCTTGGCGGCGTCTTTGCTGCCCGGCCAGCGTTGCCACTCCTCGCCATAGCCCTGCTATGACTTGTCGCGGCGCCTTGGCCGAACACCAAAGCCACTCGCCAAAAGAGAACGTATTTAAGAGACAAAACACTAGCGATCAAAGGTGAATCACACCGTCTTGAGTTACCTTATATTCCTGACCGAGCATATGGTGGCGAGCAGTCACTCACTGGCTTGAAAGGCAAATTTCTGAGCAATGTACTTCGCCGAGCTCTCTATATAGGGAAACACGGTACTTTCATTTATATTCAACCGATCTAGTTCTTTCAAAATACTTCTCTTGTTCGTTACCGCTATGCGGTGAAGCGTGATATCGGAAGTACCTTCCTCATCCAGCACCGCTTCATCACCGAACAGAAGGAAAGCTCCCGACTGAAATGAGATTCTGCTATTGGTGTGCTTTCCTTTGACGCACAACACAGAGCGAAGATGCCCAGGTTCTAAGCGGGGTTCAAAAAATGGCTTTTCTTCCTTGATAAAATGAAGTAACTGCTTCAATGCCCGCTGATCGTTAAAACCATCTACGTCTTCAGAATCGAATGTGATTGAGTCCCTAACACCTTTCGACAAACGAGACAGGTTAGCAATACAACTAGCCGTATCAGAATCGAAGTATTTTATATAACCAGGATCCATGGAGAGCACGATGACCTCTCCAGCATCATCTAAGTGGCTCTTACAGCAAAAGTATAACCCGATCAATGGGTTCGATGTAATATCGAGTAATCGTGTCGGCAGCGAATAATGCTGCATCCGTACCAGGCGATCCAAGGTATAGATATCGCCACTGAAATCCAGGGAGTTGGAAACCAGAAGTTCCCGATACATCCTATCTTCAGCATCTCGGTATACGAAGTTGCCATCTTGATCCCTGCGAAAAATCGAGGGCTCCAAGCGATACTTTTTGCTGTTCGAGTGCCCTCGATAAAAGACCTCGCGACGGCCATGGTTTAGTCGAAAAACATGTTCAATGAAGGCACCGACGCTGTCAGCTTGAGTTTCTGGTGGCGAGGCGGCAGGAAGATCTTCCTTGGTGACTTTCGAGCCAACCGTCCCTTCCGGCAAAAGACCTGCGTGATGAAGAATGGCAAAAAGGTCTTCGTCCTTGACTGCCCAGTGCGTACGATTGATCTCCCAATCGCGAATATCAAGAGCGGCTTGAAGAGGTTTGATCTGCTCAAACTCAATGGGTGCAATTTGATCATCCATGATTGGTCGAGCAAACAAAACTCTACCGTTGCTACGAAGCTTTATCTCAAGCTTCCCCACTCTCATAGCGTGATGCGTGCCCTCGTAAGCAAACAGGCAAGGGAGCTCCATCAGTGCTTTAAGCTGTGGCTCTTTGAGCTCTTTGAAACTTGCAGCAATATCATCGTTCGTGTACTCCAGAAAGCGGCTCTTATCATACTCATAGCCGCTTTCCCATGCCCCCTCACGAGACGTCACTAGAAAATTATACATAACCCTTACCCCCTCCTTCCTTGGTTAATGCCAATATAACAGGCTACGGAATAAACCTGCTTGCAATCGCCAATACTGAGCCTTCACTATTACGACCGGAATTCACATCACCAGCCGATTCAAGCATGCTCCCCCATCATCTTTTCATAGTGCTCTTCAAAACCAGTCCTAACAAAAACCTCCCTGAATCGATCCACGTAATGCGATGGCACAACCTCACCAAAATCAGTCAAATTGACTGCATCGGAATGAGACTCGCGGTTCACGTATCGATAGAGGGCTTTGAATTCTGCATCCTCGTCAGACAGTGCCATAAGTGCTTCCTGGAGCTCATCCTGCCGATGTACGAAGTTGAAGTAGTACTCCAGAATGTTTCGCATCATGTTTGGAATAACGCTAGGAGAAGTGCGACCTGCTTGAGCATCCTTAATGGCCTGCCAAAATGATTGATAGTCATTCTGTACGTCACTGGCCTTCATCGGTGTGATCATGCTGTGAGCTGCCTTGGTGATCCGGAACAACGAGTATTCGTCGGATTTCCGGAGGTGCTTCAGCATTTCATGAAAGAAGAACAAATTATGCGTCAGGATAAATACTTGCTTGAAGCGTTCCTTGGGGCTCAGCACTCGCCTATGGATCATTGTGGCGATGTCGTAAATATAGTTGTGAGAGAGGCTTGAGATAGGATCGTCAATGACAATGATCCGCTCACTTTTGAGCTTGCCACCTTTATCGTCGAGCTCGCCATTACACACTTCAAGGAAGTACAGGAATGAAATCAGGGTCTTCTCACCCTCGCTGAGCGTCTTGAATACCCCAGCCTGCTGATCAGGCCGCTGCAGACGGTAGCGCGGCAACTCCCCCTCCTCCCTGACCACTACAAAGCCGTTCAGGCCCAATGCAGTAAGTGACGAGTTAATGCTGCCAATGGATTGGTCAATATTCGTGATCTTGGCTTTACTCTCGGCGATGACATCTTGGTGAGCTTGTGATTTGAGACGGATCTCATCCGCCAGCTTGCGTTTCGCTTCCTTCTTGAACCCAAGCTCTTCGTGCACCTTCTTGGCCGATGCGATTGCACCATCGCAACTGGATCTAAAGCAGATCCAGAAGCGTGTCTTGATTTTTTCCAAGTGGTTTTTCTTGTCTTTCACCTTGAGATTGAAAGCATCGATTTTCCTTTGACCTTCCGCAATCAAGTCGGTGAGATCATCAATGATCAACCCGGTAGGCTCTAGTGCCACTACCATTGAAGGACTGGCCACTTTGGCATCCAGCTTTTGCGTATTCTGCGAAAGCAGAGCATCGAGTTTCGTAATCAGCAGTTGATACTCAGACGCGTCGTATTCGGGACGCTTGAGCTGGGTTCTCAAGCGAGTGACCCCGCCTTCGTACCGCGTTTTCAGGGCTTTCAATTGGGTGATGCGCTGTTCATACGTCTTGTCGAACACCTTCTGGATTTCTTCGTAAAATCCAGAAGGTAGAGTTTGCTGACAAAACGGGCACTCTTCCCGCTGCGGGTACTGCAACCCTCGCTTTACCCAATCGGAGTTCCCCAGGTCGGTGATCAAGGCGGAAAGATAGGAGTCACCGGAGCCGGCAATGGCCTCCGATAGCAGAGAGCTGGCTTCAACGTCCGCTTCCGCAAACCGGATTATGGGTATACCAGGCAGCTCAGCATCACTGGCTGATTGCAGCTGTTCCGCCTCCGCCGCCAACGCTGAGAAATCATCCGGCGACGGCACAAGAGACAGGGTGCGTAGCTTTTCCCCAAGCCGTTCCTTTGTGTTGAGAGAAGTGAAGCAGTACCGCAGAGGCCCGGTATCGAACGGTCTTTTGAGGGCCCATAGCTGATCAAGCAAATCCGCTTTATTGGATTTTTGGGACTCTCCGAATCCATTGCCCGCTGCCACCTCGGCCTGGTGTTCGACCATTAGCTTTTTGAGTGCTTCTTCAGCCGCGAGCAGCTTTTTCTCGGCCTCAATATTTCCTTCATTGAGCGTGAAGATGCCGGGCTGTGAGCTCGCGTGAAAATTGGTCTCCATGAACGTGTGGTTGTAGACCATCACTTCACGTTCCGCCGAGACAGGCTGGGTCTTGCACTGGTGGTACAGCAGGTCAGAAGGATCTTGAAGATAATTGCCGATCGTGGTCTTACCCGTTCCATTGTGCCCATAAAACATGTTCACTTTCGTGAGTGGGCCGATATGGGAGTTTTGCTCTGGGGAGTAGCTCGAAACGCCGCGCAATATCAAATTCTTGATCACGATGCTGTCCTTAGCTGCTGAAGGCCACTACTCGGTATCCTATTACCGTCGTGCCTAAGAGGAAAGACTGCTTTCGAGGCCTGTTTAGGCGTTTGCCCCCAGTCAACCTTCGCCTCGACGACACGTCGATCCTGACCTGTTCAACCCACAGTTTGCCGACGTCTCCGCTGATGCCAGCCAGGCGCATGGCTTTCAACAGTTTGCCTTTGACCAGGCAGCTACCTGAAGGGCTGAGGGGACAACTAGCAGCCCCAGCATGGCTTCAACGAAACGGCTCAGCCAAGCCCATACAATCCTGATCCAAGATATCATTTCTGACCTCACGGGCAGTCGCCCCACGTTGATCAAGGCGCTCAGATGACCGTCAAATTTGTCCTCTTCGATGCGTTCGGCACGCTTGTCTGCATCCCCAAAGCCACTCACCCTTATCGTCAAATTCTCAAGGAGGGCATCCGCCAGGGCCGCAAGCCGCGACCAGATGACCTTCACCACATCATGGCTCGTGCTCTGAGCCTGACCGATGCGGCAAAGCAATTCGGGATCAAGATCCCTGCAGATCGCATGGCCGAGATTCAAGGTGCTCTTGAAGCAGAACTGGACAGTATCGAAGCCTTCGAAGATGGGATTCGAGCAGTCGAGAGATTACAGGCTGCGGGCATCAAGATCGCCATCGCCTCCAATCTAGCAGCCCCATATGCAGCGCCTGTCCGGCGCTTGTACCCAACGATGGATGCCTATGGTTTCAGCTTCGCTGTTGGAGCCCTGAAACCCCAGCCATTCCTGTATCGAGCTACCTGCGAACTCTTGGGAACAAAGACAAGCGATGCGTGTGGAGAAAGCGATGTACTGATGATTGGCGATTCAGAAAAGTGTGACCGTGACGGCCCTATGGCCGTGGGCATTCGAGGATTTCTGCTGAACCGCAATGGGGGTAAAGATTTCGCCAACCTCGATGAGTTTGCCGACGCAGTTTTGAAGGCGTCCTGCCCCATCGTTTCCCCTGTCAGACCGGCACTTCATCGCTCCTGAGCGCATTCAGAACCACCTTAAAAACGGCGGTCTGCTGCCGAACTTTTGGGTAATACACGTGCAAGCCAGGAAAGGTTTCCGACCATTCCCTCAGTACCTCTTCAAGCGCGCCACTCTCGGTATGTTCCTGAACGTGCGCATCGGCAAGCTGTGCCAGTCCTACCCCAAAGCTCATTTCACCGAATGGGGAGTCGGTGACCTTTCAGGTAGAAAACACGCCAACCTGTGTGGTATTGATTCATCGTGCTCTGATTGAGGCATGATTGGCG
Organism: Pseudomonas sp. efr-133-TYG-5; assembly: GCF_030209175.1. GTDB lineage: Bacteria > Pseudomonadota > Gammaproteobacteria > Pseudomonadales > Pseudomonadaceae > Aquipseudomonas. The sequence goes on from NZ_JARVSM010000001.1 coordinate 1,953,318, forward strand.
CCGCGATGACCTTTCCCCAGGGAAGCAATTTGCGATATCAATAATTTTCGATGTGCATACTAAGGATGGAATCATGTCTATTGGTGAGATGGGTGTTCTGGAAAATGGAAACCTTCGAATAAACTCAAGTGATCATGGGCCTGTTACGCTCACTCGCTGGACGATCCAGCCGCTTAGCCTTGATGACTTAAATCGTTACAGAAATAACCAATCTATCGAGATCCTATTCACAGATCTTAGCGTTTTGGAAGACGGCCACATTACTGAAATCAAAGTAACCAGCCAGATTCCCGACCTGCTTCAGTCATACTGCTTGGTGAAGGGAGGGTGGTTACCACCTAGTTTCGGAATGCTGAATAGCTTTATATTTGCCGATCGAAACTTCATAAGCCGGATAGGCAATTACTTCGAAAATAATCTAGCGAAGAAAAAAAGCCTCGCTGGATGGTTCGATGATTTAAGGCACTTCAATCTTAGCATCGATCTACTTCCATATGCGATGGAAGCTAACACGCAGCAATTTCCTTCAAAAGAAGAAATTGCAAGCCAGGTTAAAGAGGCCAGAGAAAAGCTTAAGCAGGCGGCGCCTGGTGTTCGTATTACGCAGTATCACGAACCCGTCGAGGATTACGCTTGGCGGCTGATGGATCACATGCGACCAAGCATTGAAAACCGGATGGCCTTTCTCATCGAGGTAGCGCCTCACGTAAAACCCTGCATCGCTACTGACAAGGTGTTAGAGCGCTGGAAGAACATTGCAGCGATAGCAGAAAAGTATGATTTGAAAACGGATATCGTGACAATTCTAGCGCTGATTGGCGTATCTGCCCCGAAGAAGGACTCACCAGGCCTAGGCGTACTCAAGATCACTGATCCGTATTTGGAAAAGTCAGCTTACAACGCCTGTCTAGACATCGCCATCATGGAAGTGTTTTTGAACCTACAGAAAAAAGACCCTGCAGGGCGCTATGCAATCATTACCAAAGATGCACCTCTTGCTCGCTTTGGTGGTATTTTAAGTTCATTGACGTACGGAAAATCAGAGAATGGCATCTTAAATATCACCACAAGCCTTCCTGATGATCTCATTGAAAATAAGGATCCCGTGCTTCGCGCGGAACTTACAAGACTGCTTAGCGGAAAAGCCTAAGCGCCAAAACAGGAACGCCCGAGTAAATCGGGCGTTCCTTCGGCACGTTCTATTAAGATTTTCTTTCAGAAAAAGCGCCGTAAATAAAGGCTCGGGGGGCGGTGTTCGACGAACACCCACTCACAAAGTCATGACACACGTTACTAGGTGGCGGTATCAGCCTGTAGCCAAACAAACTAGCGAACTGTAATACCATGGACAGAAAAGTCACTGAGAATTCTTTTCCGGCTAAGCATCGCAGGCAGCTTGAAGATATTACGATACCCGATCCAGAATCCCATAGGAATGAGTATTAGCCCCAACCCATAAGTTGCCGTCGCAGCGATAACGCCCATTGGGATCGCTGCAATCGTCATTAAAATACCTTTAATAACTGTTGACCTGGCGATCAACTGCAGATCACTAAGGTCATATTCAACCTTCCCGCTAGCATTCTCAAATGCGATAACCACAATTGACTTCTTGGAAACATGCTTGTAAAACCAAGTACGTGGCACATTCATTGCCATCGCGCCATGTTGCCTCAAGTATTTCGGCATTACTACCTGCTTGAAGTAAAACGTATTACCTTGCGCATCCTCTAGCCTAACGCGGCTATAGAGTGCATCCAGGTCACCCGAGCCCTGCACATCATAGTTCTTCACTACTATTTTGATTTTCTTGAGGTCAGACATGGAACGTCCTTAATTCACTTGAACACAGGCCACCTACCCCACCATCTTTTTAGCAGGAAAAGGAAACACTCTCAAAACTGATCATTGTGCAGTTGCTAGAATGTCAACAGCGCTTGCCGAACTCAAGCACGCACATATAGATTGCTCTTAAGGCATTGAGCCACTCAGTTCACTGGCAATAACAAAGTAGTCCGCACCACTTACACTTCGCATTAATTTGAATCCGCACCTGCGCTCAACCTCCTGCAGAGGGGGAGTTACTACAGTCATGGCATTTTCATTAACGCCCGACAAATCGTGAAAAACACTTGCCGCAAAGCGATCTCCTACCCTGGCCGCCCCGACCAAGTAGGCATCCACAGTCACACCCCAATCCAAATTTCGCGCCTGTACGACCTCGGTGGGAACGGTTTGATTAGGAGCCCAGGCACCTTCTTTGGCCCTGAATTCATACTTCAACACTGAACTCGACATCAGATCTCAATCTCAAAAAACGGATCGAAACCCGTAGGCTCATTTGGATAACCGCGCGGATTTGAAATCAATCGGCAGCCGGCAAGTGTTACATCGACAGCATGGTGGGTGTGGCCGAAGACCCATACATCACTTTTCTCGATCAGGCTTGCCCACTCGTTGGTATAAGCGGCATTGAGATGCCCCTCATGTTGATTTCCGGCCACAACCGAGGACGGGCAATGGTGGGTCACGACCACCGTCTTGCCTTCATAGGACTGATTCAATTGTTCAGTCAGCCACGCCTTGGCCAGCTGATTTCGGCTGACCAGATCATCGGGGCGGATGCGACGATAGTTACTATCAGTCCTGATCTGTTTGAAATCTGTCATCCACTCTCTCGCCATGCTGCTAGCGGCAACCTGGTCGCCCGTACTCGAAAAATCTGTCCAGCTCATCGTGCCGAGAACCCTGACGCCGGCGAGTTCTAGCACCTCGTTTTCCAACACATGCACATTGGGCCCAGCCACATCCCGCATTTTTTGCAGGGTGCGATCGAGATGACCGCCGTAGAGCTCATGGTTGCCCAGGATGTATGCAACGGTGCATTCGAATGCCTCATTGGCCCACTGGACACCGCGAGTCTTCTTGTCGACGTCTCCAGCCAGTATCACCAGGTCAACGCCTGAATGATCGGGGGGATTCCAGGGGTGAAATTCACGGTGCAGGTCTGAGTAGATCCTGACTTTCAAACCTTCACCCTCCATAGGGTTTGCGACGACATAGCGTAAGCAACTGACGATTTAACGGTTTATTGAACGGCGCTCCCACGCGGTCTTCCAAGGAAGCACAGGCTTGGATGGGGGCCAAGCTAATGACACCTCTCGCAAGCCATACATGACTTGGACGCCACACGGAATCAACAGCGACGCGCATGATCGGTTTTATACACTATATGCTGTGTAACTGTACAGCGCGCCGTGGCTACATCCTCAGTTTTAAGGGGATCTGCGTTGATAAGGCCGGCGCTTGCAGCAGTTATACGGACAGTCCGAGGGAGCTTGGGTCTGACCCAGGAAGGTCTAGGCCATGCCATCTCGCGCACCTATGCCGCAAAGATCGAGAGCGCGGTCAGCTCCCCTACCCTCGACAAGTTCACAGAGCTCGCCGCCGCCCTCAATCTGAGCCCGGTTGCTTTGCTCTCCCTTGTCATTGCGACACGAGACAACGTGCCCACCTCAACCGTGCTGACAGAAGCAGCAGACCAGCTGAAGGCGCTGGAAGCGAAGATCAGCCCGAGCGATATCGCAGCACAGTTGACCGGTAAAGAGATTGTTAAGCGCCCCGCCGCGCGCCCAGCCGATCCTGTGAAGCTCCAGCAAGTGCTTGAGAGCAAAAATGCTGGGCTGACCAAAGCTGAAACTGCCAGGCAGCTTGGGATGAGTCGCTCGACGGTCGGTTTTCTGTGGGATCGCTCGCCCACCACAGAAAACTAGCTGAATGTGCTCAAGGCTCTAGCCCACCCCTTCGGCGCCGGGGTAGGGTGCTGGTCACAGAGAAGGCCAGCTGGCAATCAATCTTCAGATTCTAAGTAAGGGAAGAACTTGAACGTTTTTAGCATTTTGGAAAAACCGAGGGTGCCAATTGCGCTAACTGAGAGTAATTACAATAAGAAAACGAGCCGCACCAAGCCCTATGTGTGGAACAATGGGCAAGAGGTTAAGTCGTACGCTCTCTGCCCAGCCTGCGTAAATCCAGTTCTCTTGGTAAATCGTCATGTCGCGAAGACCGATGCCAAGATTCTCTATGCCAAGCATGCAGGACGCTCTATTCCTGGCTTAGCCGACCACGATCCACAAGCCTATGAAAGCTGTCCATTCCACAATCCGGAACGCTTTGACAGTAAAACTCGCCGCACCAACAAGGTGGGCAACGACGAAATCCGAGAAGCCCTGATCAACCATATTCACCTGGTGATCAAGATCTTGGAAACGGCCACAGGTATTGCATATAGCGATGGTCTGGTGGAGGCCATGCTAAAAGACTTCGGCGCTAACCAGGGGCATCAGTACAAAGCGATCAACCTGTATAACCTGCCATTCGGCTTTGCCTACATGACGGAAGCTCAGGACATGTACGGATTGAAGGTGGATAATTATCTTGCCGAGCAGATCACTGAGAACTCAGTCGGATTCGAGGTCGGGCAGTATCGTAAAGTGGTGCGCAAGAAAGACACCAAGGGCACAAGTCTGCGCTTCTACTTCAATAACCATCGACTAGGGGAGTCGTCTGTAGGGGATGACTCAATCGATCTCGTCGTTGCAGAAATACATAACCCCACTCGCACGTCGACGATCGTTTGCTCGAAGGCCATAGAGTTCAACAGCGAATATTTCTTCAACACGTACATGCGGCGTGAGCGGTTGCGCCTGCTTGCGCTGCAGTACCTGTAGCGTGCTGTCGAAGTAGGTAGACTCCAACCTACCGGGCAAGCCGATGGGCTGCTGCAGCCTTGATGGTAGGTGAAGGCCAGTCCAGCCCGCCGAGGGGGTATGGCAGTTCTCTCTCAAACACCCGTCACATGACGGGTGTTGTGGTGGACTGCCCAGCCTCAGAGTATCATGCAGTCAAGAACTCTTTGAGCAGCTCAGCGCAGCGGAATGGCGAGTCTACGATGTCCGTACCTGCCACCCTGTATGAGCGTATCCCAACCGCTGCCAGCTTTTCGTCCACGGCTTTGTCTTTTGCTACCTGGGCAGGAGTTGTGTGATGAGCTTTGGAGTCACAAAATACTGCGACCCCCTCCTTTTCAAAGAAAAAATCTGCTTCAGTGATTGTCTGCGCCAGTTTCTTCGTGCGAACACCACCCTCCCACATCGACTGCAAAGATGGAAAAATCGTTCCATCGGGATAGATATGCATCTGGATTTTCGGGTGCAAACCAATTTGACTCATGGCCTGCAAAAGGAAAAGCTCAATGGGGGAATCGCACCCCCAAATTTTAAAGGGTTTTGAATCAGTAAACTTCTTGAAGTAGTTCTTGCACCTGTACTTTTGGTAGTCTCCAAGAACTCCTTTGGTCTCTCCCAGCAACTCAGTGCACAGACCAGGATCTGTTGCATCTCTCGGAACATGTTTGGAGGCGACAAAATAGGTATTGTAAACGAAGCCGATAACATCGGAGCATATGGTTTCGTTAACAGGGACTGCCCCAATAGCGTAGAGGCCAAAAGCATCCGAGAATGGATTAAACCCCATGTAGTGTGGCTTGCCGTCCAAGACCTTCTCTAAATCAAAATTTTCGATCCAGTCAATACCCACTGTCTGTGGCGAACCCTTTTTCATAGCTGGACGAAGGGAAACATGGTAAGGCAGTGCGAATAGCTTACCATCACGTCTTTCGAATGAGTGACAGCAGACGACCACATTAACCATCTGGAATGTGTCACCACGCTTTCTGTAATACTCAATGGCCTCTTTCGATGGGTTTACACCGACCACTGGTGCACCTTCGAAAAACCGCTTCGACAGGTCGAAAATAACCGATTCAAGGGGCTGAACTCCGTCTAAGTCAAAGATATCATTAGCCAGAAATTTCCCAGCAGCGCTGGCCAAATCAATTTGAAAAGACTCATCAGGCAAATGATTGTAGTTGGGCAGTGTCCACAGTTCTTTTGGCCGATTCTCAATATCACCTTGGATGTTAGGCACGTGAGCTCCGAATTCTAATAACCAAGATAGCTGAGCATCATGAGTATGAAGGCTCGCGTTTTATACATAGCCAGAAACATTAAACCCAATCGAAATAGAAATCTACCAGACCTTTACACACTACCCACAACCAGCGCCACCTGATAAATTTGAAAATTTTTGGCTGCCCCTTTCACGCGACAGCGCTTGACATAGATACAAAAATCATAAAAGCGGGGCGAATTTGCATCACCCCTACTAACTCTTTATTTCAGTGCAATCAGAATATCAAGGTCTTCAGATATCACTTTGAGCTTATCATAATCATCTGCACCCTTCTCCGACCTAGCCAATGCTTTAGCGGTGCATCTACGGCCTGTTTCGAGCAAATCGGCAAAGTAGACGTTATTCCGTAGTTTTTGCACACCTGTTGGACTACTAAATATTTCCATCAACTGCGCATAAAGGGGTTCTAGGTAGCCGAAATGTTCAGTTTCGATTCCACAGAGATCAAAATAAATTCGCTCCAACATTTCCAAGCCGGGCAAAGGTTTCAAAACCTTAACAATCTCTGGAAATTCTTCTCGTCCCAAAAAATATTCCATCAGAGAGTCATTTGCAGATCGCCCCATCGGAAAAAGCAGCCTCTCCGCTTTATCATTCCCGGTGTAAAACATGAACGAATCGTAAATAGCTGTGGCAACCATAAAAAATTCGTCAGCCCCATAGATATTTACTGGCGTTCTTTTCCCTTTAAATTCAAGATCTCCCTCTGCGACCTCGTTTACCATACGAAGGTCTAAGGCTTCACTCAGGTTGATGAGCTTTCCCATTAGCCACCGGCCATCTTCATCGGTTCCTCCTGGACTTTTGGCATAGTCTCTTAACACGGATAAATGAAGATTCAATGCACCGAGGTAATTTTGGGATTCTGGATCTGTCAAAACCTCAGCTTTAAACTCCAAATTGGTCGGTGTATTTTTCGGGAAAACTTTATTATATAGAGCGTCTCTATTTTCAAATACAAATGTATTGCCGAACATCGACTGCAACTCATTCAATCGCTCCATGAAGAAGCGCCGATGATTGACATATTGCTCAAAATTCATCGCCGCAAGCTGCGCGTTAGTGACCCTTTGCTGCTCAATATTTGTCTTCTGGATCTGCTTGTTCTGATGAGCTAGGAAGAGAAGCGTGGCCACCGTAGCTCCCGTAGAGGCCACCATGAAGAAACCACTCAACAATGACCCGAAGCTTGACCAAGCTGCGTGCTCATGTGAAATCGGCCCGAGGTTGATGCCATAGAGCGTAAACAGCACGATCCCGAAGCCGACCACACCAACCCCAATCGTCAACCAGGCACCCCAGATCCACCACCTGCCTTCGCTCTTGGCCACTACTCTAACACCATGTTTTGATGAGTACTGGCAATCCTACCAGTGGCCTCCGGCCATCAGAACAAAAAGGTTGAGCGGACGTCGTGCACCCGGCGCGCAGGCATGTGGACATGTGGCTGGGAAGCCGACACCTCAAAGCTTGTTAACCATTTTTTTGATGCGTTAACTGAGAAGGCTTACAGGTCAAAAAAATGGTTTACAACCCAGGGACGTTAGGCGTATTCAGAATCAACTGAATGCGGGACACGCTTGTAGAGTCCTACGTGATCGCGAAGGTATTACCATCCTCCGCAGATGTAGTTACGTGCGCGATCAAGGAAGGTTTCCAAGGCGAACCAGCCCACCCTCCCCGCCTCAATCGCTCCCAGCCTGGTTAGCGAATCAAGAGGCTCGTCAGCAGTTGCAGGTGTTCATCATCATCCACCGAAATCGCAACCGCCCCCGATCGCGACAACTCGATCTGCACAGGCGTTGAGTCGTATGTGTAGACGATTTTGATCTTGTCGATCGGCGCGGGGCGCCCACCTGTGATCTCCAGCAATTTCGTCATCGCATTACCGGTCGAGGCGATATCCACTCGGTAGCTACTTTCGATATCAAAGGTGACCGCGCCGGACACGATACGCTTGGCCATGACCCTCGTGAGGCGCTTGTCGGCCTTCAACTGCTGGTAGACCGACGAAATATCTGGCTTCACGATCTCCAGGGCGAATGTTGTCCCGGCTGCGACCCGGATAAGCTCAACGAACGGCTTCAGATCCTTGGGCGGCGAACTCATGCAGATCGAAAAACGATCCGACCCCAGCGATTCGAATACCATGTCAAAACTGATGAACGTTGAGTAACTCGACTCAACCGTCTCACCAAGAGGGTTCGTGAACGACTGCGTGATATCCCGCTGCTCGTGATACCGAAAGGTGGCCTTGCCATCCAGGATTGCAAGAATCTCGACGCCGAGCCGATTCTCGTCGTTGAACGGCTGCTGCCGAAGGCCATGAACAAGGGTCTGAAAGTCAATACGAGCGGTCAGAACCCAGAGTTTCAGCCGCTTTGACTTCATGCCGTCAAGCTCCTTTCGATGTCGTCCAGGGTCTTCTGCGCCGCTTCCTCCAAGCGGATCTTGAGCTTCTGCTCAAGCACCGGCTCAGCGCGTACGGGGTTCTTGGCGTATTTTCCGTTGTTGTAGTTGTAGACACCTTTGACGATGTAGGAAAAATCGCAGTACTTGGCCTGATTGCCAAATTGAGCCTCGAACTGAACGATCTCTGAACCTAAGGGCTTTTCGCGGGCTGTCCATCGAATCTTCCACATGTAGAAGCCGTGGCCCTCCAGCTCCATGAGCTGCTTGGACTCCAATACACCCTTGCCCTTCAGCGATGCCTTGTCAATTCGGATAATCTTATGAACCCTGGCTTCTGGCTGCGGCCTTGCCAGCTCGGCTTCCGGATCGCCACCATCCCCTTCCTCGTCCTCATCGCCTGAGTCAAACTCAACTGCATCCTCGATCACCAACGCCTCATCACTGAGATCCAGGTCATCATCATCGCGATCTTTAGGGTTGAATGTGGAGACGTCGACAACATCGACCACCTCCATGTCCTTGAGGTTGCGGATCAAGCTGCGAAGGAAACTTGTCCTGATGCCGGCGTCCGGGATTGCCTCAAGGGAGATGGTGCGGGTCGACACATCCTTGTCAGTGACAATCTCGATCTGGGAATACAATTGATCGGTGATGTCCTTGAATTTCTCGTTCATTGGGCCAGTGATTTTCCAGCCGCTGCCCTGCTTCTCAAGGATGACCTCCGCCGTCTTCTCGACGACCTGGCGGAACTCAGCCTGGCTCAGATCAAGCTTCTGGTATTTGACGGTGAGCTTGAGCTGATCGCCATGGATGGCTACTTCAGCCTGCTCGTGCTGGTCATCCACAAGCCACTCTTTGACGGAGGTCAACGCGTCGGTCAGCTGATCTTTTGTAACCGCCGTGGTAACGACTACATTCGTGGTTTTCTCTCGACTGTCACGACCACCTACCAGGAGCGACAGGTTCCGATAGTCGTAGTAGTCATGGAACAGGGCACTGAACCGATTGGCCAGGAATTTTTTGTCTGACTCGTTGGAGATCACGATTCCCCTGGACAGGAAGACCTTCCGGAGCTCAGCACTCGTCAGACTTCGCTGCGTGAGCGCGTCATAGATCGCTTTGTCGGACGCGAAGTACAGGCTACCCATTCTCATGTCAGTCTCGCTCCCAGCCGATCGCTTCGGGCTTATAGTTCGGAATCGCGTGATTCACGATGTCCAGTTCGATCGCCTGCAGTTTCCGCTTGCGATTCTCGTCTTCGCCCCACTCAGTGACGTAGCTGTTAATGGCAGCGTTGAAATTGCTGAGGATGCTGCTGTGATGGTAGCGATTGGCAACCCGGATCCGGATCTTTAAGTCTTTGTTGGCGTTGAGGATCTGGAATCTGGACAGGGCGTCAAAGAGGTACCGGAATTCGATCTCGCTGCTGCCATCGCGGCGATAGTAGATCAGGTAGCCTTCGCTATACGTTTCAGTCAGCTTCATGGCCTTTTCGCAGTACGAGATCACCTCCTTGTGGTGGATGATCATGTACGGCGAAGCGATGAGCTCAGCAGTGGCTGCACGCTCCCAGTACTCGCCACTAGCCTTGTGCAAAACGAGATCAGGGTAATAGAAGGTGTAGTTGTCCTTCGGAAATGTCCCTGCTGCCCTGAGGGCATTCACATCGACCTGCAGCGTCTTCAGGTAATTGATCAGTGAAGGCTCGACGATATGAATCTGCTGAGAATCCTTGATGTGCAGGTTCTCGCCCTTGTAGTCCTTGAAGTGATCGTAGAAATTCTTGTCGTACTCGTCGTCGTGGTTGTACACGAACAGCATCCCACGAACCTCATACCTCTCACGCTTGGCCAAGTGGTAGCGCGTCTGCCACTCCGTCGAGGCACGCGCACAGTCGATGGTCTTGCCCAGGGATTTCAAGGCCTTCTTGATCGAGTCCAGCGTGATTGAGCCCACCGCGTAGCTCTTCAAATCGGTATGAAGGTAGACGGCTTTGTTCAAATAAGGGTCTGCGTACTTGAACACCACGTCAGTGGGATGCGTGTGCTCAGACTTCTTCAAGGGCGCGTGTGTTTCCTTCTTCACACAGCCGAAGTTGAGGTTCGCCGGCCCCTCTTTCTTCCAGCGGAAGAAGCTGAAGATCTCGTTGGAAACGAGCTCCGCGAGCCTCGCAATTTTTTCGGTTTCGCCGCCTGACATGGTCGTTCCTGTCACGAAATAAGTGCGCAGGAACGGAAGCGACCAAGGATTAAAATCCCTTGCCGGAAAGGTGCGTCCTGCGGTGGGTATGGCTTCATGCCAGTACAAATTACCGCAAAACGCTGAAGCCGACCATCGTGACATCACCCCCCCCGATAGGCTGTTCGTCGGGTTGGCAGCACCTGATTCACCCTTGGCGCATCGAGAAAATGGACAAAAAGTCATGAAATTGATGTTGAGAGCGCACTGGCTACTCAACGACCTGGGCTTGGCGGGTTACCGGGGCGAAGGAGGCTGTGAGCCCTTAAGTACGCGGCTTCGCGGGAGCAAGGGACGGGTTCAAGGCCGTGCTGAGTAGCACAATAAGGCGATAAAAATACAAACAAAGACATAAAAATCTTAAAAATAAGAACTTTTTGTCATTTCAAATTGTACTTTGCAGTCAATACCATTTCGCTTCCTAGATTACATCACGACTAAGGAGTGTTGTCAATATATGCGTAAATCGAAGATTGCCTTGGTTGGCCAGAGCTCGAATCCACCCCCCGAGGCCCCGAAAAAGCAGCCAACCGCCGGTAATAGCATCGAGGCGATGCATAGCCTAACGCGAATCAAGTGCGAACCACCCAGGCTCTACGAGACAGCTACAGGTGCACCATTGGATTTCTACAATGAGTTCACCGAGCACCTTTGGGGCGAGATTGGCATCAGTTGCTCGCGCAACGCGGCGATTGCGATGGAGAGAGGTGGGCGGGTCTTCACCGAGTTTCTCTACGAAACCGGCGCCCTCTCTGGCCGACTCGACCCTGCGACTGCATCGAAAACCATGCACCTTTTCCCGTCATATCTCATCGACGGTGCGCAGGCCAAAGACCCGATCGTCCGCCAAGCATTCATCCGAACGGGCCGCAAAAAGATCTCCCCCAAGTCTGCCGGGCAGTACATCGCAGGCGCCAATCGCATGCTGAAGGTCTGCAGCACAATCACCTTTGAGCAGGCAGAACTGACCTCCGTGCTGACCGGCCTGCCTCCCCAGACTCAAACCAATGCGCTGCCGGAACTCAATCCCAGGCTGCGCAGCCCTCAGGAATTAGCTCAAATCCATGCCAACACGCTGCAGGTCAAACCCACCCTTGGTGCCGGCGCAAAGGTAGCCCGAGGCGGCCTGCGCGCCCCTAAGGTCAAGAAAGATCGGAAGGCCAAACACATTGGCCTCCCACATATTCTACCCATGCTTGAGAACGCCCCAACGCCATTGGACGGTTTGATCTGGAGCTTGGGGCTTGGCAGCCTGAGGCTCTCCGAGGCGGTTGGGGTTCGCCTGGAGGACGTTGATGTTCGCAAGAGGATCATTCGCGTAGAAGACCCTGATGGCCTGCGCGATACGACGAACAAGGAAAGCTTTGGGTTCAAAGGTCGCAAGACTGCTGTCGTGACGATGTTCGAGCCGTTCAAATCCATTTTCTGGCAGAAGCTGGCTGATTACATGGCAGTGCGCCCCTGCTCCGACAGCCCATGGCTACTGCTATCGCTTGATGAAGACACTTACGGTGTACCTCTCTGCGGGCTCAATTCGAACACCGTCAACAAGGCGATCAACCGCCGCATTCAAGCCACCCAGAAGAAACTGAAGTTCGTCGCGCCCCAGGGAAACTACTCGTCCCACGACTTCCGGCACCTCTTCGGCGTGTGGGCGCGCAACTACGTAATGGTGCCGGGCCGACCTAAGCCGGGCCTCGATCTACCTGAAATCCAGTTGCTGATGGGGCACGCCGACCTCCGGAGTACCGAGATCTATGCCGCAGATCTGGGCATCAACACCCTTGTGGACGTCGATGCTGCCAACGAACTCGTGTACCACCAAGGCAAGGGCGAAAGCATTGACCACTACCGTGGACTGGCCTACGCGCGTTTGAGCGAAGAACTGCTTGAGCGGGGCCCAGAAGCGTGATCAACACCACCGACAGTATCACCCTGCACGGCGATGATGTCCTTGAGAGCGCTGCGGCAATCCTGGAAGAGCTGGCTCAGAAAGCCATGGAGGCCGAGAAGGTTGCGGGGAAAGCCAATCCCGAGCTTCTGAAGGATATGCAAGCCAGACATCGCCTGGCCTTAACCATCTTCCTGAGGCATCGGAAAGGTCGAGCTTTGACCTATCTGGAACTCACGACCCTCTACAGGCTCTGCCTCGTACCGGACAAACAGCTCGATCTTGCAATGCCCTTGTACGTGCAGCTTACGGGCGAGCATACGCCACCTCCCAAAGATGTAAGCGGACTTCGCATCCCCATCCGGGCGATGTTCGTACTCTTATGGTCGAAGGGAAACGCCACCCTACCCTATAGCTTCAACCTGAGTGGTGTATGGCCCAAGTATCCCGAGATGATTGACAGATCTGAGGGTTTCATTCACGAGATCACTGGACTTAAGGAGTCGCATCAGAAGCGCTGCAGTCGAACATTTCAGTATCGCGTTAACTGGAAAAAACCTGAAGATGTGGTATTCGAAGAGTTATGGGAGGCAGCTCCCGCAGTTGTTGACAAACAACGCCAAATAAAAAGCAAAGCTAAGAAGGGCAGTATATGCCTTCACTTTTCTTATTTGTCTTGGCTTCTCCTATTCGCCCAAAAATATCCGGCGATTGTAAGTCCTGATCAAGCGCGACTGCTTGAGGGCTATCATACTCACTTAAGCACGACAAGGATTGAAGAATCGAGCGCCGAAATCAGAAAATCTTATGCGGAGTTTGCAAAACACTGGGGTTCGATCGACCTTAATCAATCAAAAAGCGAAAACCTCAAATGGAGAAGGGCACGCTATAACTCAGGGCTGGATGGCCGCAAGAAGAGGAACCAAAAAAAATCTGAGGAAAAACTTGCCCGCAATACAAAAAGCTGGGAAGCGCAGAGTGTACTCTCTCCCGAAGAGTACGCGGTTCTGCCTGGTCGCAGGCGACCCACCAACGGTACATACGAATGGATTGAGGGTTATTACAACACCCCACAAAACCCGCACATTGAGAAAAATTTACTCTCATGGATCAAAGCAGGAAATCTGCATTTTGGCCATATCGAAGAACTCGCGAAGACCACTCGCCGGCAAGAGATTGGCTATATTCATATCTTGATGGACTACCTGGGCAGGTATCTGCCCGCATGGCTGAGCAAACATCCAGAAAGCGGTATCGAATTCCCGACCAATATTGAGGAGTTCCATCGCTCCATATTTTGGCATCGCACGAGCAAAAACACCAAGCTCACTAACAACAAAGATAACTCCGAGGTCGATCTTCCCCTCACGCTGATGCAGTTCTATGACCTCAAGCGGAGCATTAAAACCAAAGCACACTTCATCTTTTCTGTATGGCGATTTTTTGAGATCGCGATAGCGAACAGTAGCGACTTACTGCCAAACGGCAAAGTACTGATCAGCGGGCCATACAAAAACCCAGTCCATCCAGAGTTGGACTCACCCGGAAGTGGCCCGTCGGGAAAAAGTGACAAGGTTCCCTTGCCCATTAACTCCATGATGATGGTTGAAGCCTACATGTTGGCACTCGATGCGGTCGGAGTCGAACTCCAGCACAAATGCATCAAAGGCTTACTGAGTTTCCAAGACACCTTGGATCTGAAAAACAGCGTCTGGATTGACATTGAGAAATACGGAATTTCGTACTCCATCAAACTGTGGAACCCTGATGGCAGTTCTGAAGCCATGGAGATCCCCCTCAAAAAAGTCATCAACGCCTACTCTTGGAAGAATGAAAAGTTCAAATCCAGTAACGGGGAAGTATACGTACCATGGTTGTCTCAGGTGAGGATGCTCACGGTGGCCCTGTTTTCTGGCCTACGCTTGCAAAATTGCCAATGGCTAGATGTTCGCAGCTTCGATAAATATTATGATCATTCCCTGAGGGGGAGTCTGAGCAGCTGTATTCTCTATGTCAACACGGACAAAAACGGCAATAGCCGTCCTGTGACTTTGCCTTACAAAGTCATGGACGTGCTGCTTCAAGAGCGCCATTTCCAGACAAAAGAATACGGCAAAAAATACAAGGGCGTTTATTACGAAAAAGACCCCAATAGCACTAATAAATATAAAAAAATCCACCCCCTTTTCAGGAGTCCGTGGCTCGAAAACGGCGCACCGTTTTCCGATGCATCATACGCCCTCAAGTGGACGTTGATACTTCGGGGCTTTCAGGAGGTGTACAACAGCTTCGTACCCCCTGAAAATCGCCATGAGTTCGTGGAGCAAACAGCCAGTGGGAATTGGTCAGCAGTACACACTCCCCATGCGTTGCGTGCGACGTGGATTACTCATCGCCGCATTTATGCCTACCTCGACTACGCCATTATCGGAGGACAAGTCGGCCACGCACAGCAGTACACGTCCGCTCATTACGTAGTTCCGACTAAGCAAGAAACGCTGGCACTGATTGATTCCGCCAACAAAGCGGTTTCGGCGCACGCATTCGCGGCTCTGACCGGGCGGCCTCCCGCCCCGTCATCGCCCGACTCAGCCCTAGTCAAAGGCTGGACACAGCATCGTGAAGAGACCGCGCGCGACCAGCATCTTGTCTCTGTAATCCCTGATATTTTGGACGCCGAGGAAACTGGCCTGGATTTGATTGCCAGCACAAAAACTCAGCGCATCAAATTTCTAGAGTGTTGCATGTGCGCACTTGATGGCGAGTGCCCCAAAAAACTGATGGCTTTCACCCGGAAGGCTCGTACCTGTGGTATCTGCCCTTACGCTGTCTTCGGTGTCGACCACCTGCCTGGCCTTAACGCAAAAGTCCGCGACCTTGCTAACCGTGCTGAGAACCTCAAACCTAGGCTACAGCAGACACTAAAGCACCAGCCCAACTCATCCAACGCCGAGATAATTTACGACGAACTTTCGCTGTGCACCCTGGAGCTGGCTGGCTATCGTCAAGTCATCCAAATTCTCGAAAAAAAATGGCGAGAAGAAAAATTTCCCAAAGGCTACATCGCTCGTCATCGCGATCTTGCGAATGCTGTTCGTCACAGTGTCGATATGGCAGATCCCAAGCAGCGCGTTATTTCGATGCTGATAGACGCCTCCCAGTTCCCAGCCTTCGCTTCAGAACATTACCCCCTGATTCTTGATGAGTTGGCACGTAATCCCGAATTCCTCCAGGTTGCCAACCAACCATTCGAGGAAAGGGAAATCTACATCGGGCAGATCTTGTCGATCATGGGCGGTACAGGCCTTACATTTGAGGAAATCTCCGCGTATGCGCTGAGCAAGCCTTCCGCCCTCCTCCTCAACCATCAAGACTCAATGGCAGGGGCAATTGGGATGACCAGGCGAGCTCGTGTGTCCAAGTTAGGTGAATTGGCCAGGCGAGCTTGCAGGACTGCGCGAGACTGACCATGAAAAGAACACCCACTAAAGCTCCGACTGCTCGAACACCTAAAGAGCGACGAGGTGAAGCACAACTCAAGGCAACGATTGCTCGAATCTATTCCGCCTTGCAGGTGCTTCAACAACAGGCTGAGCCCTTCAAAAACATCAGTCAGTTGGCAGATGAAGTCGCTCGTATCTGCGGCGTCGACCGCAGCCTGCTCTTGAAGCGTGGAAAGTCATACAGGAAGTGCCTCGACGCTTACCCAGGGCTCCTTGGCGATGGAAGTACCCCACCCACCCCATACAACACGGACATAGATCCACTGCATCCGGTCATGATCCGAAACACCCAGTTGGAGGAGGAGAACGCCAAGCTTCGCAACATCGTGGACGATTTGTCGAAACGCCCCGTGCAGGCTGCCCGGTCTCAGGACGCTGCGACCAAGACCAGCGGAGTGGCTAAGTACCAGCGCGAGTATGAAGTGACCTGCCAGTTGGTGGACAGGATCCTCGATCACAAGCGGGCCATTCGGATCATAAACGACACCCTGACCGACCTCTCAGATGTCAGCGGCATCCCGAAACCGATAGCCGACTCAACACTCATTGCCCCCTATGTCGAATGGAAGAATGCCCGTGCGTGAACTGAATGATCGTATCTCCAATGCTGAGGCTGAAGTTGGGTTGGGAGCTGGGGCTAGGTCAGCCGGGAGTGCTTCTGGTGTAGATGCTTCTGCAGGTGCTTCTGGTGGCGGTTCTGGAGGCGGTTCGCCGCATGAGGTGCTACGCGCCATGAAACCTGAACTGGAGTCGGCGAAGAGGCTGCGCCAGGTAGCCCTGGAGATCATCGAGTCAGGTAAGAGCGTGCCGATGCGGGCCGGCAAGATAAACCTTGCATGGCTGGCCGGGACGGTGGGGCTTACCAGGCAGGTCTTCTACGAGGGGCGTGGCGGGCCAGAGCTGTCCCAGATTGCTGAGCTGCTGCTGGAGCATGTGCGATCTCAACCCTCCACCAAAGCCCATTCGCAGTACGACAAATCACTGGCCAGCTTACGAACCGAGATCCAACTGCTCAGAACCCAGCTGCGAGATGCCGAGTGTGGCTTGCAGCGTGCGGCTTTCCGGGAAGAGATCATTCGGTCAGGGAAGATCCTCACGTTCTGACTGGGCCCTTGGCAGGCCCCGCTTCGCGGCTCTACAGCAGCTTCCGTCCAGCATCATTTCCCTGTCTTCCTACCCAACGGTGCATCAGGCCAATGGCAAAGTACTACTTCGTCCGGAAATTCACGCTCACCCTGGGTGGCGAGCGACAACTCCATCTCCTATCGCTGGCCACCGGGACATCCTTCAAGGCGCGACTCGATCCGGAGCTAGTGTCGAAACCCATATTCCCCGGCATGACCTATCGCGCGTCCATCGCTAAGCGTGGGAGGGGGCTGGTCATTACCTACCTGTACCCCGCTCTTTGCGTGGAATATGACGAATGCAGGGCACTGGCGGGCTTCGTTAGTACACAGAAAGCGCTCCCCCAATACTCACCGCCGTCCGGTCTCGCGAGCGTTTTGGAACAAGCTGCTTTGCTGGAACAGCGCAGTGTGCGGCAGCTGCTTGACCATGAGAGTCGGTTCATTCTTGGGAAGCACCTGGGCGATGCTCAGACGGCCCAGTTGCAGTTCGCATGGCAGGAGTACCAGGCCTTCCAGGAGTCGGTGTCTGGACTCATGATCCAGGGATTCGATCAAGCCAGTGCGGAGCAGATGGTGATTTGTCTGCCACTAAACGCCTGCTTCCTCCTTATTCATCCCCCACTGGCACTGCCGTTTCTTGAGACCAATGACGACTCAGTTCTGGATCATCCAGGCTTCGATCAGACGCCTGGGTTGAGGAAGGCCTGGGCACTGCTAAGGCATCTGGAAGCCCAGTCAACGGCGGGGAACACCCTTGTTGAGGTCGCTTTTGTTTATGGGTGTGGGGCTGACGTGGTTGGGGTAAATGCGGTTGAGGTAGATGGCGGTGGCGATGCTAACGGCAGCGTCATCGCAGGCTCGGATGATGTGCTTGAGGCGATTCGCGAGTGTGAGGGCCACGGCTGGGTTGTGGCGACGGAGGGCCACGTTCAGCTCAAGTCGAACCATATTCTGCAGAGCGCAGTACGCCATCATCTGACCAGGATCTGCACGCCCTTTCACCCAACCTATAGCGAGCGTGAGATTGAACACGCCTTCAGCCGCTTGAGCGCGTTCACCCCGGACATGTTCGCTTTCGACATGCTCGACGAAGTGACCTTGGCACTGAATTCACGCGTACTGCTCGTTCGATATGACGATGTCAAAGCAGCCGTCGAATTCACCCAGCAGTACTGTGCGGTCTCGGAGCTTTTGACGAATACCGTTCCGACCTCGGTGACGATCGCGAAGGCCGGGTGCGCGGCCTATGAAAATGAGTTAGGTCATGCCCCTGTTCCGTTCTACGAAATTACAGATGGCGCGCATGCCAAGGCAATCGTCGTACATCAGTTCAATCAGTTGCCCTTGTTCGAGATTTTTCAGCTGCTGGCAGAGCTGGAGAATGTGGTGAATTTGGTTGCGCTGGTCGATGCCACCCTGCCGGCCAATGCAGCTGTTGACCAGATGTCTCGCTACTTCCCCACCGTGGATGTCCGCATTCGCCAGCAAGGTGCTTTGCCGATCCAGCGATGCCTTCGGAAACTCCCCGAGATCGAGTCACGGATCAATGCAGAGGACGTTCAGCGCATCGCGGTGATCTGTGATTGCCCTGAGATTGCCCACCTGCTGAACCGGCGGTACAGCTCAGTTCCAGCAGATACGAAAGTGCCTAAAAAGGGCGATTTGATTCGGCTTTCTCCCCGTGGTCTTCGACGTAAGGATGACTCCCTGATTCGCATCGTGAACGTCAAGTCGAATGAGCTTTTCGTGTCTCAGTCACAGACGTATCGGATCATCAAAGCGGACGAGTTCGCGGGGTACTCATGGGATGCTGGGTTTGCATTGAGTCCTAACGAAGCACTGGGGGTCGAGCTCCCTCCAGTATTGGTGTTTACCTCCGCTCAAGGCGGTGCTGGTGGGGAAAGGGCGGGGGCTGCGTTCGTCCGGAACCTGCAGGCGCAAGGGGTTCGCGTGATTGAGCACTGCGTGTATGAGATTGAGGGCTATCCGAGGCTTGCGAGTCCTGGGACTTTGCAGCGGATTGTGCCGCTGGTTGAGTGATGCTTGATTGCGCCGTCTCTAGCCGGTCTTCGCGGAGTCCGACGAGACTCGATCTATCCACTCGCCTTGGCTGCGGATTGCCGATACGACTCTGAAAACAACAAGGCAAGAAATTGAGTTATGTTCGAGCTCAGCTACCCTTGATCGCAATTGGCGACTTCTCGGGTGATGGATGCGCGTTGCGCAGTTGACTGTAAAAATTTCAGGGGCATCAAGCATCTCGAATGGAAGCTGATGGGACAGTCCATTTGTTGCCTGATCGGCGTGGGCGACAGCGCGAAAACAACCGTCAGGGAGTACCGTCGACTTTGACTACGGCTCCGTGATAGACCGCCTCCCTTGAGTACCTTGGCACACGCGAGGCTGCAGGCGAGTCCAACCAAAGCCATTCGTTAGCGCTGACGGCTCAAGTGCAGGAGCGACGGCGTACCCGCCCGAAGCGTATCTGATTGATCGCCGTTACTTTCAGCGAAGAACGGATTATCCAGGCACAGGAAATCAGCCATCCAAGCTTTTTAATTGCAGGGACTCCTCAAAGCCTGTGTATTCACGAATGGGAGTCAGTTGCTTACCGGCTCAAGAGCCTACTTGACCCGCACTCACCAGAGTGAGATCCGGCCTATACGGCGGGGTTGGCAATGGGCGATTGAAAGTAACCATGTCAGAACCCTGTTCTGGCGCCGCGTTCATTTGCTTGGCACCTCTCGCTGTATGAGGCACTAAGCAGGTGGCAACTCAGCGGGCTACTCCCCTACCCCCTCACGATGCGCCACGCTCACTACGCAGCGCTCGATGAACTCAAGCTCCTGGGTGAGTTCAATGGCGCGCTTTTCCAGCGCCTTCAACACGGCCTGGTGGTCTTTTTGCACCTCTTCCGGCGCTCTGGCGAGGCCTGCCAGCTTCCTGCGGCCCTTCTCGATTTTTTCGTTGACCTCAGCAAGGTATCTCTCACCGGACTCCTTCTTTTTGTCCGTGAAAAGCTGGCATTCCAGGAAACGGATGGCATCGTATATTTTCAAGACTTCACCACTGGTCTTGGAGTGCACGAAGTTCAGGCTGCCTTCATCAAAGGCGTGGTGCTCCTGGTTTTGGCCGCCCCAGTTGACCAGGTCGTTCTTGATGAAATTGAAGTGCGACAGGTCGTAGTCGATGAACGGCTCCACCAGCTTGAAGGTGTGCTCCAGGCTTATCTGGAGGTACATGCTCTTCTTGAGCTGGGACTTGTTGAAATTGGCAGTGACCTGTACGCCGTTCTCAATGCAGAACTCCAGCACCATGGACTCGAACCAGATCCGGCAATACAGCAACGCCTGTCGAACGTCGAAAACAGACAGCGCCACGTGCACCTTTCTCTGAAAACCGCCTGCATGATCAATGACCACGATGCCTTTGTTCGTATAGCTGAGCACATGGTTTGCATGCTGGGCGGATTGAGGATGGCGATCAGCGATGATGCAGAAGCGCTCCCAGAAGAGGCGATCGTGGGTCGTCACCACCATCTGGATCCGGCGCAGGTAGTCATCATTGAAAAACAAGTCGATGATATTGGATCGGTGATCCGTATCGATCGCGTTGACGACGTCATCAAAAACGATGAGCGGAAAATTGTTTTTCTCAGCCATCGCCAAGAGAATCGACAAGCCCAGCGCCCTCAGATGCCCTTCGCTGAGCACAGCAAACGCATCCAGCAGGGATCCGTCCACGTTGGTGATCTTGATCCGGTAGCTCTCCGTAAGCTTTTCAAAGGCCAGCGTCTCTATCTGCTCATGGTCATCGTCGTGGTTATTGATCGCTCGGTAGTACTCGGCAGCCTTGGCTTCGATCCCTGTAATGCGCGCCTTTTCAAGCTCCAGCTTGTAGTCCAACAGGTCGCTGTAGAGCGTTCGGTATTCAGCCTCAAGATCCTTGAGCAACTGGTTGAAATGGCTGTTATCTACCGAGTCATTGAGCAAAGCCGTTCTCTGCCCTATCAGCGCAAGCATCCTATCATTGGCGTCTGTGAACCCGGTTAGCGCCTGGGTTTTGAGGTCAAACTGTCGTTTCAGCAACTCATCGACCTGCTTGAGGTGTTCGATGAGCGCATCCAGACGAGCCGCTTGAACCTCCGCCTGATCAACCTCCCGTTGCTTGCGCTCGCAGGCACGCAGATAGGCCTCGATCTGGACTGCACTGTCAGCGCAGAGTGCGATGAAAGCATTGAGGACAGACCCCGCCACTGTCGAGCGGTCAGTCGCCGTATGGAACTCAATGAGCACCGCTTCCAATGCGTCCATCGCCAGTGGGCAGGGTACATCGGCATAGGCATTGGCCTTCACGGAACTGATCCCGGTCGCGATCCTTGAAGCCCAGAGGACAACTTGAGCATCATTTTTCTGTTTGGATTGCTTCAGAGCCTCCAGAGCCCCGAGCGCCTTGATCTGATCACGAGCCCTTTCAAACGGGTTCACCGTGACTTGGTCAAGGGGCGTCAAACAGGCGGGACAGGTCTTCTCAGACGGCTGTTCGGTGGCTTCCAAAGCCTCCAAGGCTTCAAAAACAGCGCGATAATTAACGTCACTGGCCCTTTTCAGAAACAGTGTCTCGATCTGCGTTTTGCGGCTGAGCAACCGCTTGGCGATGGCAGACGTACGCGCAACATGCTTGATGGGAATGACCACCGGTGCTTTGGCGGCTCGCAGTCGCTCGGCCCCACGGATGTGCATGTCTATCGTCTTGCGCAGCCGCTTTGCCTTTGGACGAATTTCGAAATCCTGATCGGCCCGCAGCCCCAAGAGCTGACAGGTTTGCGAAATCGCAGCGTACAGATCTGCCCTGTGCTTGCTCCGCACTTGGCAAAGCTCTGTTCGAGCGCGTTCAAGGTTCGTCAGGGCCTCGGCCTGGTCGGCACGCATGAATGCCTTGAGCGTAAAACTGTCAGGGCGCACGAATCGGGAAATGACGTCCTGAAGCTCTTCCAGGCCGAACAGGGTCGCCAAGACATCACTTTCGCCACTGCCAGTGTCCTTGGAGCCCAGGAGCGAAAACTCCTGAAGGCGATTGCGATCAATAAAGCAGCTTGACCAACTGATACTGGGCGCAATTTTGAGCTTATTCGCTCCCAGGAGAGCGAGCTGAGGCTTGGTTTCTCCTCGCGCAATGTACTGCTTGACCTTGGTCTTGCGCCTGGCGGCTTCCTTGATGTCCCCAGTGGTGCAAATTTCGATGGCTTCACAGAGCGATGATTTGCCGCCGCCATTGGGCGCGTAGAAAATGTTTTTCAGCTTACTGAATCGAATGAACGTGCCTTTGTCGTCAGCACCAAACTCGCCAAAGCCCCGGAAATTCCTGACGCGCAGGTAATCCAACGCCCCCAAGCCCGAGGGTGGTATCCGATCCAGTTCAGGCCTTTTATCGAGCACTTTCTTGAAGCGAGCAGCGACACGCTGGTAGTTGCGACCCAGCAATTGATCCGACGCCGTGGTGATGTGTGACTTGATGTGGTCGGAGTAGCGGCCCTTGCTTTGGTTGGCTTGGTACATACACCAAAGAAGCACCAGGTACGCATCAGTACGCCCCTCAAGGTTCTGCCTGGCAAAACTTAAAAGGTACTGACTCATTGCGCCTCCTCCCTGATACGCATCAGCGTAACCGGACTGGCATCAGGAAGCCATTACCGAGCGTTGTGAATGGGCCGCAGTTCGTAAAAACTTGGGCAGTCTCGTACAACATGGGGGATGCACCCAACCTGACTCGCAGCCCCAGTTACAGAGATATTGATCCCATAGTCTGATCCCAAACCCGGTTTGACGCCCGGTATACTCAGGACAAATAGTGCTGCATCAAAACGCCGTTCAAGCCTCCAGCACCCATTTTTGATAATACCGAGGAAGCACCATGCCAGTTGACGGGCCTCTACCTGGGACGGGTGATCAGCACGACATCAATGCCGATGCAACACGTTGCCTGATGGCTCGACATCCCAATAATTGGCGAGTGCAAAGCCTGGAAGGGACTGACGACTATGGCTATGACTTCCAAGTGCAGACCACGCCGAATCAACAAGCGACGGATATTTTCCGTATCCAGCTTAAGGGCACCCGCTCTCCGAACCTGACGGCGGATGGCGAATACATTTCGGTGTCTCTGAAAGCCACCACTGTCCGCTATTACGCCCGAGCCGTAGAACCGGTACTTCTGGTGATCTGCGACCTATCGGTGAACGAAGATCCTGTCGACTGCCCCCTTTACTATGTTTGGCTCAGGGATGAGCTGAATCGCATCTCGGTCGACGATCTGTCCGCTGAACGCAAATCCGTCACCCTTCGTGCGCCCACAAAGAACGTACTAAAAATAGCTACGGATCTCTCGGAGGACATTCGCCACCAGAACGAACTGTCTCGCATGGGGCATATCCTGAGTGAGCGCGCAGAGCAAACACACCCAGGGATGCAAGCAGATGACCGCTTAACCCTGGTTCAGGGCGTGGTAAAAGGCGTGGCTGCACGAGGCTCCGCACTGATGAACGCCTTGGCAGGCCCAACGGAAGACTACTGGGTCAACCCAGCTCGCGGCACGCTTGCCTGGAACTTGACTCAGGCCAAGGCAGATCTACAGGTCACCGCGCTGGATCGAGCGAAGATCCAGCTCGATGAGGCAGAGCCAAAACTCGAAGGGTCGGCCACCCTTGAGCGCGCAGAATATTGGCGCCTACGTGGCAAGTGGCAGGTTCAAACGGGAGATAACAAAGCGGCAGTCTCTTCCTACCAGAACGCTTACGAGGTAACGCCGCTCCCCAAGTTCCGAGCAGCCCAGGTGGAAGCGGAGATCCGCATCCGATTCGAGAACGATAGCGACTCACTTGCAGAGCTACATGATTTACTGGAGGGTGAAGATCCAGCCATCATTGCCATTCGCTCCCGGCTGCATGCCGTGCAAGGGCATTACGAGTTGGCCGTTGAGCAGGCGAATTTGCTTGCGGAACCTCAACGGTCTTTCGCCAGAGCGTTTGCACATTGGCTGTCTGAAGAACCGGCAAATGCCCTGACGGACTGCGAGGCGGGCCTTGAAGCCTGTGACGCGTCCGATGACATTCGTGAACTGTTGCTGTTGCTTAGGGCCCGAGCCAAATTTTCCCTCGCACTGGCCACCGCCACTACGCCGCGACGTGAATCTATCCCACCCGCAGGTCTTCCGGGTGTAGACCTTCAAAAGCTTGAGGAAGCTTGGGTTGCGATTAACGATGCTGTCCTGTCCATAAAGGCATCTGGCTGGGGCTCTAACATAGAGCAGCTCGTCGACATCTGGGGGGCCACAGCGTCAGCCCTTGGCAAGGCAGAGTCGATACTTGCAGACCTGAAGGATGCAGCGCAGAAGCGCCCGGAATTGCCCCATATCCATGAGGTCTTGCGGGGCATTGCGGGTCAATTGGCGGACTTCCCCCTCGCATTGTCGACAAATGATCAGTTGCCCGACTCACCTGACAAGCAGCTCTGGGGCACGCTTCTACTCTATGAAACCCGTAAATTTCGGGCGTGCTATCAAAGCTTTGGCGCATACGTCGGTGACGTGGATCGCAGCCACCCCCTGTTTGGGTCGGCTGTCACCGCAGCGTCTATTTCGGCGCACAAATCAGTTCAGACCGGCCTCGTGACCCAGTGGATGGGGATGCTCGAAGCTGATCCTGCTCTGGCCCCCGAAGCCGCCCTCGCACAATTTTATCTCCAGTTGGAGATGAGCAGGTTGGCCAAGGATGAGGCGTTGAGGACGCTGCAGGCCAGGTATGAAGAACTGGATCGGCCCGTCAGTATTGCACTCACCCTCATCCACGAGCTTGACCCTACCGACCCGCAGAGCGCGCAGGCGTGTGTTCGACTCTCCGAAAGGATCACTGAGCACTATGTCCTCTCGCCTGCGGTGGCTGCGCGGCTTGGGTTGGCCTTGGTGACCTTGAGAGATTGGCAAGGCATCGTAGAGCTGTGTCAAAGCAATCGAGTCCGCGTTGAGCCTGGTGATCGAATGGGAGCCTTCGAGGCATTGGCACTTGATCACCTGGGCGAAACGGAAAAGGCCCGCGATCGGTTGTTGAAAATTGTAGCCACAGGATCTGACGATCCACTGGCACTGAACACCTATGCGACGATTGCCACACGTTGCGGATACGTCGATGACGCCGTGGAGGCAGCAGAAAGAGCGCTCGAAACTGCGAGATCCAAAGGGGAACAATTGGAGTTCGTGAAATTACTGTTCTTTCTCATCCAGTTTTCCGACCCAACGAGCGACCGGCTACTGGAGCTAGCCCTACGAGCAGGCGAATTGGTAGATCAGAGTGTAGAGAGCCAGGAAGGCACCTACTTGATGATGCACCTGAGCGGCACTCTGGGGGGACGCAGTGACATCGACCTTGCCAGGGATAGAGAGCAGTTCCGAACACGCGCTGAAGCATTTTTCAGGAATTTCCCGAATTCCCGGATGCTCTGGAGAGGCGAAATTCGAGAGGGCGCCTCTGGCACGGAGTTGGTGGAAAGCCTGAAAGCACTGGCTGGAATGACGCCTGACAGAGAAGCGTTCCAGAAACGGATGGAGCGATCCCTACAGCAGGGATTAAACACCGTCCCTTTCTCGTGGCGCCCGCGACTGGTGCTGTCTTACATTTCCGATATTGTACACCTGTGGGAAGTTGCCAAGGTGTCCAGCCGGGATGATCGCCAGTATCACTTGGTGATGGTCAACGGTACGGGGTGGCAACCGATCGGTGCCGATGCCCTGCGCAAGCGAGTGCCTTTGCTGGATTGGACAGCGCTGTTAGTCCTTAACGACTTGGGGCTGATCGACGCCGTCATCACTTTCTTCGGTCAAATTGCGGTTGCCAGGGCCACGATGGAGGAGCTTGCCGAGTTCACGAACCCCGTATTTGGAAGCCCAAAGCGAAGCAAATGCTTGGAGCTACAGAACGCTTTGAAACCCCATCTAGCCTCGATCCTCCAGCCCTCCCCTCCAGAGGAGGCAAGCGAAGCATCGCCCGCCAGGGTCATTGGGCGCAGCAACAGTGAAATCGTGGAGATACTCGGCAAAGAGCCGGAACGGTACCGGCTCTATTCTGATGACGAGTCGCTGCGGATATTTTGTGCCGCAGGTTCCGAGGTCGATGGTTTCTGCACGCTTGATGTCCTGGCCGCACTGACAGAGGTTGGGCTGCTCTCCCCTATTGAAAAAGCCGGCAAAATTGCGCAGCTGTGCGAATGGCGGGTCGGGGTAATCGTACAGCTATCCGAACTTGTGCGGCTGCTCCCCCCGGCTGCCTTTACTGCACGAAACGTACGTCAAGCCGTAGAAATCCTCGACGCTGAACCTAGGCTCATTTCAGTGATCTCGGCGCTCTGGGATTACCGCGCACCCTTTGAGAGCGCGCTGCGTCATGCAGCATCGGTGTTACGCATACTGGTAGATCAGGCTTTGCTTCCTGAGATTTTGCTAGCGGCGTTGATGCGACACTGGCATGTCAAAGCAGCCATGAAAAACGATGCCCCCAGCCAGGCCCTTGAGACCATCGTCATTTTGATCATCACCGCCGCACTCATGAGTCATTTGCCGAAGGCGTGCGCCAAACAACTCTGGGCGGTCTACATGCTGTTGGTGGAGTCTCACCATGGCGATCAAATGGATGAAGGTCTTGAGAAAGTGGCTATCCGGTTGCTAGGTACGAGATGTGCTCAGTTGGAATCCGTAGAGGCCGGAGAAGGAATACGAATCTTTAACGCGCTCAATGAGAGCCTAACGAGGGATACGATTGACCAGTCCGAGTTCGCCAACGCTTACACCACAGCACGAATAGCGGCACAACGTCCCCAATTCAGACGATAACTGCGGGGCCGCAAGGGCTGGAGGCATGCCCCGATGCGGCTTCGCTGTAGTCAAGGCTAGCGGCGCCATATCTCGTCGACGGGCCTGCGACACGATCACAAGAAAGTATTGCGGACTGTGGGCCTCAATTGCGCCGCCTCCATCTGTCATTCAGCCATTCAAGTAACTCAAGACATTCGGTGAGTCGGCCCCTATTCACTCGTCATCAGAATCACTGCTGTGCCAGTCGTCTTCTTGGAAATAGGCATCAATGATGCCTACCTGCTCACGGGAAATATCCGGTAGCTGCCGCAAAGCGTCAACCAAGGCTGTTGCCCGCTCACGCTCGACGATGGGGTCTAACACCCGTGAGGAAACATTGATCGTACTGCTCGACACCCTGTCGCTGTCGGCGTGCGCCATTCCACGAGACGCTGAAGCCTCCAGGTACCTAAGCAGCATGGCGGGGTCACTCAAAATGGGTTGATACAGCACACGCACACGCTGCTCGCCCACGATGTCGATGAGGGGACGGATCAATAACTGCTGCTCGTCAAAGTCGAGCAGGTCAGACAAGCTCATCAGCATTGCCTGCTCAGCGACTTCGCTCTGCAGCTCCGCTATCACGGAAGGCTCAAGCCCCTCCATATGCGTTCCGTGAGGCAGGTCACCCCGAATCCAGCGCAGCAGATGCAGCGCCGTAGGAACACCCCGCGCCTCCATGACGGCTGATCTCAACGCCACCTCTCTATCAGGCGGTGCGATCGTCTCAAGGAGCCGCTGCAGCGTCGATGAAACCCGCCAGTGGTTCGGCATTGACAGGAAGCCGGCCTCGTCTGCCGCCACAAGCAGGCTCTCCGATACACTCAAGATGGCGATCAGTAGCTGGGCTGCCCGGTCGCCGCCAAGGTCACGTGCCATGCGGGAGATGAAATCCAGCAACTCACGGGCCTTGGAATGACCATCCTGCCGGCGGGTGCTTTTGAGACCAGCCCATGCGTCCGAGAATTGCTCCGGATCAGCCGAAAGCTCAATCAGCTGATCAGCCTCCGCTCTGCTGAGTATCGACTCCGGCACCCCGAAGCCAAAGTACACGGGATGAAAATCATCGCAGCTCAGGTTCATGCGGCGGTACCCGTCATACCCTCCATAGTACTGCCGATTCAGCGCAGCATCGATCTTAGGAAACATGCGGCACATCAGCGCACGCACCGCTGCCCTTCTGTTCTCGGGAACCTGCTCAAGCCATGCATTATGAAAAGCCACTACGCTCTGCAGATCGTCTCCGATCTGGGGTGAGCCGGTAAACATCTGGCGATGTTGCCGGATTCGCTGGTAGGCGATGGGCTCGAAGGTTCGCAAAAATTCCAAGGCCACAAAATCCACCCAGTTGACCTCCCCGACAACGGCTGGAAAGGTCACGCGCAGAACGTTCATGATGCGTACGATGTCACGAGGCTTCTGCAGGTATTGCTCCAGGCCATCGAAGAAGATGTTCTGGAAGTACCTGGGGGCAGCATCGGGCGCACGTACGGCTGAAAGCAGGTTGTTCAACTCTTGGGAGAAGTGAGTATTGAGCTGAGCCTGCGAAATGATCGGGAGCTCAAACGCTGCCTGCACGATTTTCTCCAGATAGGCCACCCCGCTCGCATTGACCGCATTACCTATCGCCTCGGCCACTACCTCTCGGTCAAAGGACAGCAGGTACAAGACATTCGGGAAGTCGCCCAAGGCTTTGACGACCTTGAAAACCTCCAGCATTTCTGGTGGCGTCAACCGGTCGATGTCGTCGATGACGATCAGAACACGCCGGTCAGCCTTCGCCAGGGCTTTGCTGATCTTCGCCTTGGCCTTCGGCACATCCATGGGCTTGCGACCTAGCATCTTTAGGAAGGGGGTGAGCACCTTATCCAGCCAGGAAATACCGGTTGAGTAGGTAACCACCTTGGAGATTGCGCCCGCGTATTTAGCGAGCATGTCGCCGGCATCGCGCAACACACCGGATTCACCGATCAGTGTCTTGTGAAACTGAGTAAGCAACTGCCCAGCCAGCTGATCTCTGCCATTGAACCACCACGGGTTGAACTCAACGATGAGAGGCGGTGCATCCGAACTTTGCGTTAGCTCATACCGGATCAAATTGAGCAGGCTCGACTTCCCGCTACCCCATGGGCCATTCAACGCCATCACGACACCGGTTGGGCTAGGTGTCTTGCGAATCGCCTTGGCAAGTGATCGTGCAAATGGGTAATACCCAAAGGCATCATCGTCAGGCGCCAGGACGGCCCGATCTGCGTCGAGGTCGCTCTGGGCAAGTTCACCTGGGCGATTCGGTGGGTCGCCATCTTGCATGGACTGCTCCTACTTCGTGTGGGTGGGATGAGGAAAGTCAGAGATGAAAACGCTGTCCGATTTCAGACGATCCCGATGCGTCTCATACTAATAAAAACACTGACCCATCGCATGAGCTGGATTTAGAACACGAGGCTTGCCGGAAAAAGTACGCCTATGCCATAGCAGCTAGCTGCAAAGCCAACACCTGACGCAAGCGCAGTGCCCGGATGCGGTGACGGGCGGGCCGTATCGAGATAAGTAGGCAAATGATTTGCGAATGACGCTGATGCCGTTCCAGATGGCGTAAGCTGCGCTCAATCCGTAATCTACCGGGACGCTCGGGTGACGGAGCAAGCTCATGCTCACTTAGACGCTGAATGAAGCTTGATGAATTCGGCTCTGGTGTATGCGGCTCCGGTGGACACGGCTCTGGCGGGGATATGAAGGGGATGGCCTTAGTCAGAAACCTGCAGGCGCAAGGGGTTCGCGTGATTGAACACTGCGTGTATGAGATCGAGGGATTTCCGAGGGTTGCGGGGGCTGGGACGTTGCAGCGAATTGTGCCGTTAGTTGAGTGATGCTCTGAGCGAAAGGTTACATTCATTGCATCCTGAGATGAACTTGTAATGTTGAAAATCAGGGGGCGACCCGAAACAAGCGGTCGCTGTCATAATAAACCATAATACCCTTCCTCAATTCAGGCCTCCACACATTCAACAAGAGGCCGCCATTAAAAATCCCTTATCAAAAATAATGCCTATCAACTATTGGCCTGATATCAAAACCCTCGCAATCATCTTTAATAACATTCGGAATAAGCTTCCGGTAATACATGTGCCTCCACAACATACCAATAGCAAACTCCTGAGGCTCGCCCCATTCAAGATGCTCGTTGTCGTTCGTGACATAGACGTAGCCCACCGCATGGGTCACCACTCCGAAATTTTTGGTGAATACATCTTGCATGGCTTTCATTTCACTCCGCTCTCTGCTAAACCGCCTCAGCATATCCTGCTTATCTAGCGGATATAGCTGGTCATCAGAGTCATAGGTGTCGCCAGTGTCTTTTAAGCCAAGCATCATCCTAAGATGGATCGCATGCGCCTCTTTCAAAAAGGTAATGTGCCCGTGATTAGAGCAAATATTCCATACACCAAGTATTGACTCATCATATAGACCGCTCTCACTACCAAGCACTCCTACGTTATAGGATTCCGATTTGCACTTTGGCTCTTTGCAGGCAACCTTGATCATGTCATGCGCATCGCTGAAGTGATTGATTAGATCATAAAACTCGTGCTTAAACTTTTCCACGAGCGCGTAATCGTTGCGCACAATCACTATATTTTCAAAATGCTGCCCTGCTCTTCTAGACCAATTGTAACTACCTGTTATAACAGTACAATCGTCAATAACACAAAACTTATTATGCATCAAATTAGTATAGCACTTTGTTTTAATAGGGTAAAAATTAACACCACCTATCTCTGTAGATAAATTTTTCTTATTAATCACATCATCGTTAAATACTATATCAACCTGAACCCCATTATTAACCAATTGCTGTAGAGTCGACTCAAAGACCTCACTACTTAACCAAGCAACGCATACTCTTACAGACTCACGCGCCTTCCGGAGCTCTTCTTTTATTTTTTCCTGAATATCTTCAAAGTAAGCCTCAGTGGTGATAGTTTCCGGCTTATCAAAATAGTTGGAATTCACGATGACTTTTCCATGTACATATCGAAAATTTTATATTGCCGAGAATGGTCGACTTCGTACGTTGAAGGATACGTGAAACGCTGCTCTCAAGACACCCTAGGCTTGATCACAGTCAACTGATTAGATACTAGATATGCTTTCGGTTCATTTATGCCCGCCCGCGCCTACTCCGCATCTGAGTTCGTGCAGCCATAATCTTAGACCACGCTGTGAGCTGGGAGGGCCTCAAGCTGATCATCCGTCGCACAATCCTGACATGCGAATCAGGTACGAAAGGCTCGGCCATTTTGACCAATTAGCAAAATTTCTTGGGAGCGAGAAGCCCGAAGCAAGCAGGCGCGTCCCATCTATTACCGTTAGCCAACCGACCGTCGAGACCTGGCTCCAAGTCAAGCGACCTTGCGGTAGGAAGCCACGACTACCACGATGCAGAGCGGCAACGGTGACGCTCCGTGATCGCATCTGATCTTCGCCTTCCAGTGATCATCCATCGCTCAGGCCATCACACCTTGGTATCGTAACCATCTGAAGGAGCCGCAATGCCCCTTAGATATATGGGATGCTCCCACAGACGCAATGACCGTGAAAGTTTTCCATCCCGTGATGAGATTCCGGTATAAAGGGGGAAGGAAGCACCACAGTGCGTGGAGTTCGAAATCAGCCGGCGTCTGTCATGGCAGCTTAACGGTCACACGTAGATTTTATAATTATCGGCTAGACGGCATGGAAACCAAACTCTTAGATCTGTATCAAGCGGCTGTTTTCCTTGAGATATCTCCAGAACTTCTTGTCTATTTCACAAAAAACACCGTGAAAACCGGAGATACCAAAAAGCTCAAGTTTTCTAAAGACGGGGAAAGGCATCTTTTCGACGAGGCGGAACTGAAAAGTTATGATTCCTGGCTTAGGGATCCTTGGCCAACCCCTGCCAACTCCAATCGTCCCAATTTGCCCAAAGCTATTAGAGATGAGATAAAGCTAGAAGCCAGCTTAGAGTGCGCCGTATGCTACAAACATGCCGAATCCTGCGAGGCAGCTCACTTAGAGCCGAGTCATAAAGGGAAATGCAACCACCCTCATAACCTAATCTGGCTTTGTCCCACCCATCATGCAAAATATGACTATGGCAAGCTTGGCAAAAAAGGAACCGACAATCAGGATATTTTAAGTATAAAGCAATACCTCCGAACATTCAGACGCTTTGTGTGGGAGGGACAAGCTGAAGTAATGCAGCGCCTTGCCTTGTTGCTAAAAATCTGCAGCCAGCTCAACACCAGACTTGCACAACCGGTAGGAGTATCGCATACCGCGTTTGAAAACTTAGCGAATCAAGCAATTGCCCTGGTTCCAACGCTGACCAAAAAGTCAGAGAAATCAACCATCAGCCCCTCTTTAGAAAAGCTGTTAGCTGAAATTTCAGATGTAAGCGCGAATCAAGTCTCTACTACCAGATCAAAACTTGTAGAAGTTTCGTCATTTGAAGAAAGGTTTCTTGAGGAAAGCGGTCTAGTCAGGTGTCCGCTGTGCGAACACCGGGGATCCACACATAGCTTTGACTGCCCAGTTTGCCAGGGAGATGGCACGATTGATGAAAACATATCCGTTGACCTTAGAGATTTTGATTTGGTCACATGCAAGCTATGCAAGGGAAATAGATCTTTCAACGGTGAAACTTGTATCGCATGCGATGGTGAAGGAGAGTTTGAGCGCAGGATTGAGGAGCGAATCGATTACTCTCAATATGACTTTGTAGATTGCCCTGTTTGCAAGGGTACTGGTCGCCTGCATGGAGAACGCTGCTTAGCCTGCGACGGCGAGAAGCGAATGATGCGTGGACACGCCCAAAATATAGATGTAGCCGTTTATGACTACATAGACTGCCTTCTGTGCAAAGGAAGTGGCAGGCATGACGGAGACACATGTCAGCTTTGCTACGGTGAAAGAGTACTACTTCGGCGGTATGCTGATATGGTCGACCTTTCGCTGTATGAAAACGTAAAATGCCCAGCCTGCAAGGGGAAGAGGAAGCTGTATGGTGAAGATTGCATTGCCTGCAACTCAGAGGGTTACATGACTGCTGGCCTAGCATCTGAACTGGACGTGTCCCTGTATAGGATGGTCACTTGTCCTCATTGCAAAGGGCAGTGCAGGATTAACCATGAAGAATGCCAGACTTGTAACAGCGAAGGCGAGCTACTGAAGTATTACGTCGAAAAGTACAGCTAGCAACTCCCAAATCAAGCCACTCATGAAAAGGGTTTTTTGGAAACTCCTGGGGGATAAGTGGTCGGCATTTGAGGGAAAGCTTGATTACCTGGCGATCAACCCTACCTGCTAGCTGTTGGGTGGCCTCGCCTTGGACAAACATAGACCGCTCATCCAGCATGGATCTTGCTCAAAATTTCCGGGATGTCGCCATACTCCTCGTACCAGATGACGCTCACCCCTAGCTCACGCATAAGCTCTTCGTTGGTGGAATGGTGTCTTTCAAGGAAGCGCTCAACAACAGCATTTGAGATTTTGAGAGGCTTGCCACTCGCCCCTGCCATGAATTTCTTGGAAGTCAAACGCCGCATGAAAGCGAAGTGTTTGGGCTCCTCGATCGATTTGGACGCGATCTCCAATAGCCGGCGCAGATTCGGATCGGTCAGTGAAAGACCGATCATAAGACACGAGCTTTCCTTGAAGCTGTTCAACTGAACCAAGTTTGACCAGTGATAGGCGTCACGGTAAATCTGATGATAGCCTTCCTCAGAGAAAACTAAGGTGCATCGATCCAGATTGGAGTAGCGCTGCCTATCCTCCGGTAAAAAACCATGCACATGGTATACAGGCAGTTCTTCAGCGCTTGGTGTCTCAAACTCTTCGAACACGCTTTTATGTACCAACGAGCGCGAGAGCAGCGCCCTCTCAATGAAATCATCAAAGTTATAGGTCAAAATAGATTTTACGTTGGCACCGGTTCGAGTCGGGGTACATAGCTTCGCGATAGAAGAAATCAGCTCTGATTCGACTGGGAATTTTTTGTCACGCAAAGAATAAAGCTGATGGGTGATCGCATCAACAAACCCTTGCTGTTCTACAGGTGATCCCACAGCAAGCCCTTTTCGGATATACCTTGCTAACATCAATGTGGACGGCCCATCTACTTCCATTAGCCTGGCGACGATTTCAGATACCTTAACCGGATCGCCGTGGGGGCCGCCGAAATTTTCCTGCGATAGCATAGAAACTAATAAGGAATTCAGCAGAGTATTCCAATCAGGCAATCCAGCGCTACTGGATACTCCAGCGCCAAGAATTAAAGAAAACCTGCCTGCTCGGTATTTTTCAGCAACTGCTTTTACTAACTGATCACGATCTTCCTTCCACGACCTGACAGTACGCTCCGCAGCCATTTTTAAACGCAGAGAAAACAAATTAGAGGTGAGCGTTTCTACAGCCTCCTTATGCTTCTGCATCAGCTCGTTGACTTCCTTCCCACCCCATAGGTAGACAAGATTGTCCACTTGTGGGTTTTCTTCATTGATATAAATACTTTTCTTCAGATCTGATATTTTTGGAGCAATGATCAGCAAACTGTAACCGCGACTAGAATGCCCTCTAAATTTTTCAACGGTAGCATCGAGCTTTGACCGGGAAACAGAAAATACTATTTCCACAACCAGCGGTGAAGAAATTTCACCGATACCACTTGGAGCAATGGCGTCAAAAGCTGAAACATGGCTGTCTTGACCCTCAACCTTCTGCCCTAACTGCTGTCCTTCGACCTGAAGGAGTTTGATAATGAATGCTTCTAAGAAAAGATATCCGCCCGATCCATAGTCCGCCAGGCGCTCTTCCAGAGTGTTGAAATCCATTGACTCAAATCCTAGTTCATGACATCGATTCGACTACGTTGAAGGCAAAGACACGGACTAGCCGCCATACCAAAGCCGCCGGGAGGGGCCCACGCTACCACAGATTCAGACGCCATTTATAGCCATTAGCCATCTCCTCGTCGCGCTGCTTTTGGTGCCTCTGGCACCTCTGATTGGAGGGACAATTTACGTCGAGTTCACAGGTCGGAGCCGCCGACCAAAAACGCGACATGAGCTCCGGATCGGACGACCCTAGGCGAGTGTTGCGCTGCAATTGGCTCCGGGGATACTGTGGTATGACGGTGCACCGTGGTGCACGGTGGAGAAAACGGCTATCCCCCCATGAAGAGGGGGCTTGGGGACGAGAGATCACTACACGGATACACGCTTTAAGCCGGAAATATCCAATAAAGGTTCGATTCCCTTCACCCGCTCCAATCGAATTTTGTCTCACGTCAGGCTTCGACGGGGGATGCAGCCACAGAAAAAACCGGTCCTTGTGACCGGTTTTTTTGTGTCCCGGATTTGAGCCTGGTCACTTGGCCAGCGTAGAACAATCGGGAAACACAACGTTGATTGCTGATTCGCCAGCCCTCACTACGCTACGGTTTCTTTTACGACTGGAAGCGGTCCTTCAGAAAATGATCCACACGCACGGGCTAGCCCATCGAGCTGCGCAATGCCGCACTGAGACTCTGTGCCTCGGTAATCGAGACAAACACGGAAAAACACCACTCACTCGAAGAGAGGTGAATCCAGTGCATGACGACAGAAAGCCAGGCATGACAAGAGAAGAGCAAGCCATCTGGGAGGATGCGATCAAGTTTGCTCGATCAAACAAGAAAGCTATCGGCAAGCGGCTTACCGATCAGACCAAGTATCCTGCCGAAAAAGAACCTGTCTCGGTATTCATGGCAGGCTCACCGGGCGCTGGCAAAACAGAGGCATCATTGGCCCTGCTGAACCTGTTCTCTGATACCCCCATCCTGAGAATCGATCCGGACGAGTTGAGAAACGAATTTGAAGCCTATCAAGGTGGCAATGCCTGGCTGTTCCAAGGAGCAGTTTCAATTCTAGTGGGCAAACTAATTGACCTTGCCTTGGATCGGAAGCAATCCTTCCTGCTGGATGGCACCCTCTCGAACATCCAGATCGCAAGGAAAAATGTGCAGCGTTGCCTCGATAAACAAAGATTTGTACAGATTCTCTACGTCTATCAAGACCCTAGCCTTGCCTGGTCCTTTGTCCAGGCTCGCGAGGAAGCTGAAGGACGCAGAATTAGGCCGGAGCATTTCGTCGACCAATACTTCGCAGCACGTGACGTGGTAAATACCCTTAAGCTAGAGTTTGGCAAGGTTCTTCATGTCGATCTGCTTGTGAAGCACATTGATAATTCGGGACGCCTGTACAAGGCTGGTATCGACAAGATCGACTACCATATCCCCGAGAAGCATACGAGACACGACCTGATGACCCTGCTTGGGATCAATGACGGAGCAACCCTATGAAACTCGGATCCACAAAGGAATCCACGAGTCCATTCGCAGACTTCATTCGGAATGCGAAATCCGAAGAAAAAAAGCGCGTCTACAGCGAAGTGTTGACCGAAGCCACCAAAAAGCAGAATGAGGTGATGTTGGCGGCGCGCGAAAAGCAGGCCTGATTGCGTTACGGAATTTCAATAAAGCCCGGCCAGGTGCCGGGCTTTATCATTCTGAGGTTAATCTGCTGGGGAAATACCCTGTCTCACGTCAGGCTTCGACGGGGGATGCACCCAAAGAAAAAACCGGTCCTTGTGGCTGGTTTTTTTGTGTCTGGATTTTGAGCATCTGCTCACCGTCACACTGGCCCTGGCCCAGACTGGTTTCCCAGTCGATCCGCTTATCGCCGCAAATTCCCTGACGGCATGATCATTCTCCAATCAGTCACCGTGGCTTATACCTTGGAGGGCACGCTCCGTGTTCACCACTGCCGGTCGCAGGCCGGCGCGAGGATGGGCCATGAACAGCAAAGCGATTCCCGAGGGTTTTACCCCGCTCACCCGCAGCAGTCCGCTGCTTGATCTGCTCGGCCCGATCTACAGCCGAGGCAGCGGATTGCAGTTGCAGATCGGCCTTTGGACCGACCTACGCCATGCCAATGGGCGCGGGACTCTGCATGGTGGTGTCTTGGCGACATTGGCGGATGTCGGCATGGGTTACGTCATGGCGTTTGCCAGCGATCCTCCCCTGCCTCTGGTAACCGCGAGCATGACGGTGGATTATCTCGGCGCGGTGCAAATCGATGAATGGCTCGAGGTGCGTCTCGAGCATTCGAAAAAAGGACGGCAACTGGCGTTTGCCACGGTAGGCCTGCATGTGGCTGATCGAATGGTCGCCCGGGCCAGCGCCGTGTTCGCCGTGCCGCAGCGGTAAAGCCTCGCAACATACGCCGCGGCCGTGCGGCGTTTGCCCTTCTAAACTGTGGTTCAGCCGACTTCATCGCAACGATGAGCGCTCGCGGCTTTATTGTGTTGAACGATAAAAAATCGTGGGTATAGTAACCACCAATCACACCACAAGGAGGTGTTGTGAACAGCCGTTTTTTAATCGGCCAACTCGTCGCGGACGGTTGGTATCTCGTGCGGATCAGGGGCAGCCATCATCATTTCAGGCATCCGACCAAACCCGGTCTGGTCACCGTGCCCCATCCGAAGAAGGACCTGCTGAAGAAAACGGCAATCAGTATTTTGCAACAGGCGCTGCTTTGACCTGCTCGGTCAGCCGCCAGGAGGACAACCCATGCTTTACCCGATTGCGATTTCCGTGGGCGATGGCGAACACGCCTGGGGAGTGGAAGTACCGGATATTCCCGGCTGTTTTTCCGCCGGCGACGACCTCGACGACGCGATGGCCATGGCTCGCGAAGCCATCGAGGGCCATTTCGAGATTCTCGCCGAGGACGGTGCGCCGATTCCGCCAGCCAACAAGGTCACGCTGCATGCCGCCAATCCAAAATACGCCGGCTGCACCTGGGCCGTGGTGGATATCGACGTGACCCAGTACCTGGGCAAGGCGCAGAAGCTCAATATCACGCTGCCGGGCTATCTGCTCAAGCGTATTGATGAATACGTGTTGCACCACCCCGAGGAGAAAAGCCGCTCCGGATTTCTCGCTTCGGCGGCGCTCAAGGTCTTGCAGCAGCGTTGAATCCGGAACGCAAAAAAACCGGCGCTGATGACCGGTTTTTTTGTGCCTGCATTGTTGCTCAAGGTTTCGCTGCAACGTGATCCAGCGCCTGGTTCACCGCCAGCTCGCCGAGCATGCCAATGGGCGAAATGCCCAGTGCGGTCTTGCGCTGGGCCGGGTCCAACTGCGCGGCGGAGTTGTTGAGCATGGTGGTGGCGCAGCCCAGGGTTTCGCCGGCATTGACCAGCAGCGACTCGGTATTGCAGGCCGGGTTGGCGAGGTACATGGGTGTGGGTTCAGGGCGTGTCGCGATTACAGATCACCAACACTCCAGCGGTACTCTTCGGATTCCCGAACCGCTAGCATTTCTCCCTCACCCACCACCCTCCCCCTGCGCGGCCATCGACGAATACGCGTCATCACTTTCGAGGGAATCCAGAGCGCGGCCAATGCGCCGCTGACGAACGAACGGCAAAGAGCATTCAGGCATGACTCAAAACATTTACGACGATCCCGGATTTTTCCAGGGCTACAGCCAGCTGAACCGTTCCATCGGCGGCCTCGATGCTGCGCCGGAGTGGCCAGCGCTGAAGGCCATGCTGCCGTCCATGCACGACTTGCAGGTGGTGGACCTGGGCTGCGGCTACGGCTGGTTCTGCCGCTGGGCCAGTGAACAAGGGGCGCTTGACGTACTCGGGCTGGACGTTTCGGAGAAAATGCTGCAACGGGCGCGAGACACTACGTCGGCAGGCAACATTCACTATGAACGCGCCGACCTCGAACAGCTGGACCTGCCTACCTGCACTTACGACCTGGCCTACAGCTCGCTGGCACTGCATTACATCAAGGATCTTGCCGGGCTGTTCGCTACGCTGCATGCCGCACTGAAACCCGGCGCGCATTTTGTGTTTTCCATCGAGCACCCGATCTTCATGGCGCCACGCAATCCGGGTTGGCTTATCGACCACGAAGGCCGCAAGCGCTGGCCGTTGGACAGTTATCAGATGGAAGGCGAGCGGGTCACCGACTGGCTGGCCGAAGGCGTGATCAAGCAGCACCGCACCATGGGCACACTGCTCAACGCCTTGATTGACGCCGGCTTCAGCCTCCGCCAAGTCAACGAATGGGGCCCGAGCGATGCTCAAGTGGCGGCGCAACCGGCGTTGGCTGAAGAGCGGGAGCGACCGATGATGATGTTGGTGGCGGTGCAACGCTGAGCCGGTCTACAGCGTGAGAACGAACCCAAGGGCTGAGCGCGATCAGCCCTTGGGGCTTGCCCGTCAGCGCGTCGCGACAATGAACAACCGCGGAAACGGCAACAGCACCGAGCCATCCGCCAACGCCGGGTACGCCTCGGTCACCGCCGCCAGATACTCGCGCAGATACTGCTCGCGCTCGGTTGCGTTCAACGGACTGAGAAACGGAATCAGGCCACTGCCCTTGAACCACTCCACCACCCCGGCGGCACCGTCCGCCAGCGGATGGTGATAGGTGGTGCGCCACACGTCGACCCGTGCACAGTGCGGACGCAGCATCGAGAAGTAGCCATCGGCCGCCGCCATTTGCGTACGCTGCCCCGCCGCGCCAGCCAATTTGCCGGCCCACGGGCCTTGGGCGGCAACTTCGCGCATCAGCCGATGGGACGGCTCGTTGAGGTTGTCCGGCATCTGGATCGCCAGGCTACCGCCGGCCGCCAGTTTGCCCGCCAGCGCCGGCAGCAACGTCGGGTGATCCGGCAGCCATTGCAACACCGCGTTGGCGAAGATCACATCGAACGGGCCGGTGTCGGCCCAGGTATCGATGTCGGCAACATCGAATTGCAACTGCGGCAAGCGTTTGCGCGCCGCATCGATCATGTCCGGCGAACTGTCCAGCCCCTGCACCCGGGCCTGCGGAAAACGCTCCAGCAACAATTCGGTGGAGTTGCCCGGGCCGCAGCCGATGTCGACCACCGTGCGCGCGTCAGCCGTGGGAATCGCCGCCAGCAGATCGCGGGCCGGGCGGGTGCGTTCATCTTCGAAAGCGACGTATTGCTTGGCGGACCAGGGCATTGCGTTCTCCTGTCGGGTCGTTTCAGCGAAACGGGAAAAGCGGCTGGCCGTCACAATACAGGGATTGATACGCAACGCCCTCCCTACCAATGTCCGAGATGCTTGCAAACCCGCAGCTTTCAAGGCCTCCAGCGAGGACATGCATTTGTAAGTAGAATTTTCACAGCACCACCGCTGTCTGAATTTCAGGCTCTCCCCAATAAGGAATACGGCAATGAAATTCGCGAAGATCTCTCAAAAGCTGGCGCTCTGGGCCGGTAGTCCCAAGACGTTCATGGGGGCATTGATTCTGATCGGGTTGTGGGGACTGAGCGGGCCGATTTTCCAGTTCAATGACACCTGGCAGCTGATTATCAATACCTCGACCACCATCATCACCTTCCTGATGGTGTTCCTGATCCAGAACACGCAGAACCGCGACACCGACATCCTGCACCTCAAGCTCGACGAGTTGCTGCGGGTCAACAAGGAAGCGCAGAACGCCATGCTCGGGCTGGAATCGCTGGACCTCAAACAACTGGAGGCGCTGCGCAGGCACTATCGCTCGCTGGGCGAAAACGAGGTCTTCGATCTGGAAGGGCTGGGTGCCAAGAGCAAAACGAAACAGGATCTGAACGATTGCTGACGGGCAAAAAAAACGGCGCTAAAAAGCGCCGTTTTTTAATCCCTCGCATTCAGCGGCTGGCTTGCAGCGCCCGGGCCATCTCAAGGTGGCTCTGCAGTTTCGGCAGGGTTTCATCGGCGAACGCCTTGATCTCCGGCACATCGGTGGTCTGTGCCTCCTGCTGGATCTGCTGGATCGCTTCTTCAGTGGCCTTGACCTGACTGGCGGCGTAAGCCTGGTCGAACGTCGCACCATCCTTCACTTGCGGCATCAGCGCCTTGGCCTTGTCCGCGACTTCCTCGCGCGGGGCCACGGGCAGGTCGAGCTTCTTGGCGATTTTCGCCAGGTGCTGGTTGGCGGTGGTGCGATCGTTGATGACGACGATGGTGTAGTCCTTGACCTCTTTGGACTCGGACTTCTGGTGCGCCAGGCGACTGGCCTCGATGTCGGCCATGCCTTTGGCCGAGGCTTCGTTGATGAATTCGGCGGGCGACTGGGCGAAAGCACTGCTAGCGAACAGTCCCAACAGGGTGACAAAACTGGCATTGCGTACTCGGGTGGCCATCCGGCTCATGGTCGCGCCCTCCTTCTGAACAGATTCAAGCGGGAGCTTGCGCCCCCGCCTCTCAATCAAAACAACTTCACCGACTATTTCGATTTTTGCGCAGGCTTGCGGCCCATTTCGGTTTTCGCAGGCTCTTTATCGACCGTCGTGGTGGTGGTCTTGCCACCCTTGCGACCGGCTTCAGAGGCCTTCGTTCGATCGTTGGCGAAGTTTCCCGAGTTCGAGTTTCTTGAATTAGGCATGATTCTCTACCTCTTGGTATTGATCGTGGCGAGCAGGTGCCCGCCTAGATTGAGAATTTTCTCGTCGACAAAGGTTTAGAAAAATTGCCGACGCTGCGACGAACGGCGCCGTTTTTTTCAGAAATCCAGCGCGCGATGATTGAGACGCTTGGCGGCATACATGGCCTGGTCGGCATGACGAAACAACTGTTGCTCATGCCGACCATGCTCGGGGTAGCGAGCCACGCCGATGCTCGGTTCGATGTGCAGGTTATGTCCGTCGAGGCGCATCGGTTGCGCCAGGACCTGGCGAATCTTGTCCGCCACCGCCTCGGCATCGTCGGTGGCATGCACACTGTGCAGCAGCACGACGAATTCGTCGCCGCCGATCCGCGCGACCGTGTCAGTCTCGCGCACGCAGCCCTTGAGGCGGTTGGCCACCGTTTGCAGGAGCATGTCGCCGACGGCGTGGCCAAAGGTGTCGTTGACCTGTTTGAAGCGATCCAGGTCGACATACAACAGCGCCATGTGCCCCGACGCCTGCCTGGCGCCGGCCAGTGCCGCCTTGAGCCGGTCGCGCAGCAGTTCGCGGTTGGGCAGCTGAGTCAGTTGATCGTATTGCGCCATGCGGCGCAGGCGTGCGTGCAACTGCTGGCGCTCGATGGCCGTGGCAACCTGGGCGCAGACGTATTGCAGCAACTCCTTGTCCTGCTCGGTGTAGCGCTCGCCACCGGCCAGGCTCTTGACGATCAGCGCGCCGATGGTGCCGTTTTTCGAGTTCAGCGGCACACCGAGCCAGCACGGCGAGTGCTGGTCCGCCACCAGCGCGGCGAAATCGGCCGGGGCGTCGGGGCACTCCGGGGTGAGCAGAATCGGCTGGCCGCTGCGGATGACTTCCGCGCACAAGCGGCCGGTGACGGTGCCAGGCTGCTCGGGCTGCAACTCGTGGTCGTCGACGTGATAGGGAAAATTCAGCTGCGCGCAGTGCTCGTCGTACAGCGCCACGGAAAAATTCAGCGCCGGCAGCCATTCGCCAATGATCAGGTGGATGCGCTTGAACAACGCCAGCAGGTCTTCCGCCGCATGCGCCGCTTCGGAAATCGCATACAGCGCAGCCTGTCGCGATTCAGCCAGTTTGCGCTCGGTGATATCGCGGGCCACGGCGATGCGCAGCTGATCGACCTCCGACCAGCGCGCCGACCAGAGGATGTGCACGACGCTGCCGTCCTTGCGCAGGTAGCGGTTCTCGAAGTTGTGCTTGGGCTCGCCGCCCATGATGTCGCTGGCCGCGGCCAGGGTCCGCGCGCGGTCGCCGGGGTGAACGTAGTCGATCATCGACTGGCCGATCAGTTCGTCAGGCGTATAGCCGAAAATACGTTCGCAGGCGGCACTGACAAAAACGAAACGGCCCTGCCTGTCCACCGCACACACGGCGTCCAGCAGCAGATCGAGGTAACTCGCCGACGGCGCGGAATTTCGCTTTTCCATGGTTCAGCTGGGATGTCCGGTCAATGCAGCACTGTTCAATCATCCCTGCCCCTGCAACCGCGC
Organism: Pseudomonas sp. efr-133-TYG-5; assembly: GCF_030209175.1. GTDB lineage: Bacteria > Pseudomonadota > Gammaproteobacteria > Pseudomonadales > Pseudomonadaceae > Aquipseudomonas. The sequence continues at coordinate 1,996,455 of NZ_JARVSM010000001.1, forward strand.
ATCCGTGCGACCTCGCTCAAGCCTTGTTCGGCATCAACCCCGGCAGTGCATGCACCAGCGCGTTGATGGCAAAACCGATGAACATCACCCCGCACAAGCGAGTGATCGCCAGTTCGTGACGCTGGTACAAGGTGCGCACCCGACGGGCCCCGACGATGCCAATGAGAATAGCGTAGGCGAGCAATCCTCCCAGGAAACTCAGGGCGATCAGCATCGGCAGCATCGACCAGTTGAGCAGTTCGGCGCGGCTCGACAGCAGCGCGGTGAAAGTCGCCACCGCCACCGGGTAAGCCTTGGGGTTGGTCAGGCCGAACAGGATGCCGTGCCAGAACGGCTGGCGCGCCGCACCCTGCGGCTGCTCGCCATGGCTGCGCCGCGCTCGCACCGCGCGCCAGCCCAGCCAGAACAGGTACAGGCCGCTGAGTACGCCGAGTACATCGAACGCCGTGCTGCCGATTTCCCGCGCGCCGACAATCGCGATCAGCGCCGTGCTGCACCACACCACATCGCCGAGCAGATGCCCGCACAGGAACCCCGCTCCGGCCCGTCGGCCATGCGCGGCACCGATGCCGAACACCGCCAGCACACCCGGCCCCGGCGTGATGCCGTAGATGAAACCCGAGGCCAGCACGGCCATTAGCAACGATGGAGTCATGGAACACCTGCAAGCGCCGGAAAACGTGGCCGCCAGTCTATCCCAGCGCTCTGTGAATATTCACGACTCGTGGAAAAAACGCATGCCTGCATAGGGCTGTTGCCGACACGCGGCCAGGCGCGAGGCCAGATTGCCGACATGCGCCTCGAGCTTGTGGCCGTCCGGATCGAGAAAGTAGTACGACGCGCCTTCGCTGCGGTTGTCGCGCCAGGGCTGCACGTTCGCCGCACGCAGCTGCTGCACGAATGCCGGGAAGTCCTCGGCGTTCAGGCTGAACGCGTAATGCGTGTAGTCGGCGCCCGGTCCGGTCTGGCGTTGCGCATCGAGCGACAGGCACAACCACAGCCCCGGCAGCGATAGATAGGCACCGGCGTCCCACGTGGCTTCGACACGCAAGTGCAGCACATCGCGATAGAACGCCAGGCTGCGGTTCAGGTCGCTGACCGCGAGAGTCAGGTGATTGAGGCCGGTGAGCATCGGTCAGTAACCTCTGAAATCTTCAGGAATGGTGTATTGCCTGCCGTCGTAGGTCAGGGTGATCTGGCTTTTCTTCAGCGGGGTATCCTGGGCAACGCATTTCTTGCCGGACTTGACGGTTTTCATCGCTGTGCCGCTGGAAGTAATGATCAAGTCGGCATAACCGTTGTGGCTGGTCGGGCCGATTTCCACGGTTCGGCGAATTTGTCGACCTTCACCCGCACAGTCTTCCAGCCACTCACCGTTATTCTTGAAGACCACCAGGCCATCCAGTACCGGGCGCAGCTTATTGCCCTCGCGCACATACAGGGTCAGGTCGGTTTTTTCGTAGGGCATGGCACTTGAACTGTGCCCGAACTTCGAACGCAGACCGAAGGCGCGAACATCCGGAGCCAGCCGGTAACGGGCCGTATCGATTACCAGGTCGTCGAAGCGGATGGCATCGGAGTTGTACGCCCCGGGTTTGCTGTAAGTGGCAATCGGTTTGGCGTTGGTGCTGTTCAGCAGCGCCAGATCCAGATCAAACACACCCGCATCGTCACTACCGGCGTCCGGTACATACGTGGACTTGACGGCAATCACCTGCTCCTTGAACGCCGGCCATGGTTTGCAGCGCGAAAGTGATTGGTCGTCGTGATTCTTTGTCACACAGGCCGGTTGCGCCTGGGCGGTGATCGCGAAAACGCTGAGGGCGATGAACAGTCGGGTCGGGGTGAGCATTGTTCTTCCTTGAAAAAATTCATCGAGCGTGCGCGAGCGTTACATGCCTTTGAGTGCCGCCGGCACGACGTAAGACTTGCCGTCATAGCGCAGTGTCGTCAATACCGTGTGGCTGCTGAACTTCTCGTCGCAGGTTTCGCCCTTGCCGACCGCAGTCGTGCCGGACGCGACCGTTTTGACAATCAGGTCGGCATAGCCATGTGAACGGGTCTTGGCGATTTCCACGGTTCTGCTGTTCTGAAAACTGTCCCCGGCGCAACCGTCCCATTCCGCGCCACTGACATCCACATAGAGATTTTCCAGCACCGGACGCAACCGGTTCCCTTCCCTCACGTAGAGCGACAGCAGGGTTTGCGCGTAGGGGTTGGCGCTGGAGAAGTTGCGCGAGTGCGTGCGCACACCAAAGGCGCGCAGTTCAGGCGTGAGTGCGTAGCGGGCCGTGTCCAGCGTCAACTCGTCCAGCTCAATCGCATCGGACGCAAAAGCGCCAGCCTTGTGATACGTCGCGACTGGGCTCGCTTGATCGACGCTCAGCACCGCCAGGTCGAGATCGTAAGTACCCTGCGGGCCGCCGCCCTGCGTCGAGCCCTGTTCGTATTGCGAACGTGCTGTAAGGGTCAGCCCCGGATAGGCTGGCCATTCCTTGCAGACAGAAAACCCGTACTCGCCCGTCACGGCTGGCTTCACGCAATCGGCGAGCACCTGCCCTGCCAACAAGAATCCGCCCACCGCCACACACCCGCGTAAAACCGACTTCATTGTCATACCCTGCTCCTAGAAGATTTCAGCCGCGCACTATCCCCTCCCCGATCCGCCGATTCAACCAGTTCAACGCCTGATCCCCGCCCCGGCGCGTGTGCCACGCCGAGACAAAGGTGAATGGCGCGATCGCGAACGGCGGCGGCACGATGATCAGCGCTTCGTCTTGCACATCCTGCAACGCCCGCGAAGCCACGGTCAGGATCAGATCCGTGCCGCTGATGAACTGCGGGGCGACGCTCCAGTGCGGCAGGCTGATGGCGACGCGGCGACGTTCGCGCAGGGCGGTCAGGGTGCGTTCGATTTCCGGGGTGCCGCTGCCGCGCATTTCCAGCAGGACGTGCGGACGCGAGAGGTAGGTTGGCATGTCGAGAACACCTCCCGCGGGAAGGCTCTGGCGGTCCAGCAGGCAGACGTAGCGTTCCTCGAACAGCGGCGTACTGCGCAATTCACCGGGGAGTTCCGGGAGCACGCCGGCCGCGAGATCGATGTCACCGTTGAGCAAACCTTCGACCATGCCTTCGCGGCTGGCATGGCTGATTTGCAGATCAATGCCGGGGGCTTCGCGCCGCAGTGTATGAATCAGCCCGGGCAGGATGATCGCGGCGCCGTAGTCGGACATCGCCAGGCGAAAGGTCCGGCGGGCGCTGGCTGGATCGAAGGTGTTCGGCGCCAGCAGCGACTGCACCTGGGCCAGTGCTTCGGCCAGGGGCGCCACCAGTTCCAGGGCGCGCGCGGTGGGCACCAGCGTCGATCCCGCGCGGACCAGCAGCGGATCGCCGAGCAGGTCGCGCAAACGCGCCAAGGCATGGCTGACCGCCGGTTGGCTGAGGTGCAGCCGCTCGGCGGCACGGGTTACGTGCTGCTCGCTGAGCAAGGCGTCGAGGATCACCAGCAGGTTGAGGTCGATACGCCGCAGATCATTCATTCGCTGCATGTTCCGCATCACAAATTGGAATTTAAATCTGCGCGACGAATGACCTACAGTCCAGCAGAACCTTGGCGGAGAACGAAGATGAATACTTTGCAGTGGGCCGGTGTGTTGCTCCTGGCGGCATTTGCCGGCGCAGTGGTGCCGTTCCAGAGTGCGATGAATGCCCATCTGGCGCGCGGGCTGGGGCATCCGCTTTGGGCGACGCTGGCATCGTTGCTGGTGAGTGTGCTGGTGCTGTTGCCGGTGATCGTCGCGTTGCGCTTGCCGTTGCCGTCGCTGGCGTTCATCGCCAAAGCGCCGTTGTGGCTGTGGACGGGAGGCGCGTTCGGCGTGTGCTTCGTCGCGTTGGCGGTGATGCTCCTGCCGAAACTGGGGGCATCGGGCTTCGTCGCACTGGCACTGGCCGGGCAGATGCTGGCATCGATGCTGCTGGACCACTTCGGCCTGTTTGGCCTGACGCCCAAGCCACTTACGCTGCCTCGGGTTTTGGGCGCGCTGTTGTTGCTTGCCGGGGTAGGACTGATTCAGTTTGGCCCAGGGTTGCAGAAGAGCGCAGTGCCAGCCGGGTGAGGCGCAACAGCCACGCGCCTCTGGCCATCGCGAGCAACCCCGCGATGGCGTCCGCGCCGGCTCTGTCCGCCTCAGCCCTTGTCCAGCGTGCGCAGTTTCTGCGGCAGGCCCCACAGCAGCAATGCCGCCGCGATCAAGGCCGCGACACCGATGACATACAACGCCGGTGTGGTGCTGCCGGTCAGGTCCTTGATCCGCCCGACCATTACCGGACTGACGATGCCGCCAAACTGGCCAAGCGTGTTGATCACCGCAATCCCGCCAGCCGCGCCGGCCCCGGCACCGGCCAGCAACTTCGGCGGCAGGGTCCAGAAGCTCGGGATCGAGGCAATGATGCCGGCGCCAAGCAGGCCGAGGGCGACGATCAGGAACGTGGTGTGACTGGCGAAGATCCCGGCGCTGAAGAAGCCGATGGCGCCGACAATCACCAGCCCGGCGACAAACTTGCGGCGCTCGCCGGTGGCGTCGGACAGGCGTCCGATCACCACCATGCTGATCGCGCCGCAGATGTACGGGATCGACGTCAGCAGACCGATCATCACCGGGCTCTCGGTGCCGGCGCTGCGGATCAGTTGCGGCGCCCAGAAATTCAGGCCGTAGGACGCCACCTGGATCAGGAAATAGATCAGCCCCAGGGTGAGGAAACCGGGAATCTTCAGCGCTGCCAGCAGCGAACCGCCGCTCTTGTGCGGTTCGTGCTGGGCGATGCGGCTGGCCAGCAGTGTTTTCTCCTGCGCGCTCAGCCAGTGAGCATCCTCGATGCGATCCTTGAGTTGGGTCAGCACCAGGAAACCGAGGCCCACGCACGGCACGCCGCCGAGCAGGAACAACCAGTGCCAGCCGCGCATCTGCAGGACCCCGTCGAGGTGTTCCAGCACCAGCCCGGAGAACGGCGCGCCGACCAGCCCGGCGAATGCCGAGGCGAGGAACAGCATCGAAGTGATGCGCCCGCGGAAGTGTTGGGGAAACCACAGCGTCAGGTAATACAGCACACCGGGAGCAAACCCGGCCTCCATCGCGCCGATCAGGAAACGCAGCAAGTAGAACTGCCATTCGCTGGTGACGAACACCATCAGTGCCGTCGCCACGCCCCAGGACATCATGATCCGGGCGATCCAGCGCCGCGCGCCGACCTTGTACAGCATCATGTTGCTCGGCACTTCGAACAGCACGTAACCGACCACGAACAGGCCGGCGCCGAGGCCATAGGCGGTGTCGCTGAGGCTCAGGTCAGCCTGCAACTGAAACTTGGCGAAGCTGATGTTGATGCGGTCGAAGAAGGCGAACAGGTAGCAGACCATGATCAGCGGCATCAGGCGCCAGGCGACCTTGCTGACCAGGGCTTTTTCGGCGTCGAGATCGACGGACGGGCTCGCGCCCGCCTCCATTACATTGAGGCTCATGGGGTTTCTCCAGGCGGACTGCCGGTAGCGTCCGATTGTTTTTGTTGTCTGGTGGTGAGGGCTTGCAGGGCGCTCCCGTGGCGGGAGCGCCGGGAGTCAGGTGGGAATCGGGTGCAGGTCGCAATTGCGCCCGGCCTTGGCCAGTTGCCCGGGGACTTCATGGCCGAGCAGCGCCGGCAGGCTGCGGGACAGCTTCAGCAGCAGCGGCAGATCGATACCGGTGTAGATCCCGACTTCCGCGCAGAGATTGACCAGGTCCTCGGTGCAGATATTCCCCGAGGCGCCCGGTGCAAACGGACAGCCGCCGAGCCCGCCCAGCGCCGCGTCGAAACGCCGGGCGCCGGCCTCGTAGGCCGCCAGCACATTGCACAGGCCCAGGCCCCGGGTGTTGTGAAAGTGCAGAGTCAGGTCCGCCGGCGACACCTGCTGCAGGACTCGCCGCACCAGGCGCTCGACCTGGCGCGGATTGGCCATGCCGGTGGTGTCGGCCAGGGTGATGCCCTGAATACCGAGTTGCTGGTAAGTCTCGACCAGGTGCAGCACGCGATCCTCATCGATTAGCCCTTCGAACGGACAACCGAACGTGGTGGCGATGCTGCCGTTGAGTCGCACTCCGGTGCCCGCGGTGAACGCGACGATCTCGAAAAACGCTGTAAGCGAAGCCTCACAACTCATGCGCATGTTCGCCAGGTTGTGGGTCTGGCTGGCGGACATCACCAGATTCAGTTCATCCGCCTCGGCCGCCAGCGCGCGTTCGGCGCCCTTGAGGTTGGGGATCAGCGCGACGTAGATCACGCCCGGCTGCCGCTGGATGCCGTTGAACACCTGCTCGCCGTCGCGCAGGGCGGGAATGGCTTTCGGCGAGACGAAGGAACCGGCCTCGATGCGGCTGAAACCGGCCAGGGACAACTGATCGATCAGGGCGATCTTGTCCTCGGTCTCGACCCAGGTCGGCTCGATCTGCAGGCCGTCGCGGGGCGCGACTTCCTGGACGAGCAACGCTTGCGAATAGTCGGTAATCATTGCACCACTCCCTGGCTTTTCAGGCGTTCGATGTCGCGGGCGTCGAGGCCGAGGCCGGCGAGGATGGCGTCGGTGTGCTGGCCCAGCGCGGGCCCGGACCAGTTCACGCCACCGGGGGTTTCCGAGAGTTTGGGGACGATGCCGGGCATCTTCACGCTGGCGCCGCCCGGCAGTTCGGCGTCGAGCAGCATGTCGCGGGCCTGATAGTGCGGATCGGCAACGATGTCGGCCACTGAGTAGATGCGCCCGGCCGGGACTTCGGCGGCTTCCAGCGCGGCCAGCACGTCAGTGATCGGCAGACTGCTGGTCCAGTGGGTGATGGCGGCGTCGAGCAGGCCGCTCTGCGCCGCGCGGCCGTCGTTGTGGGCGAACTGTGGCGCCTCGGCCAGATCGTCGCGGCCGATCACCTGCATCAGACGCTTGTAGATCGGGTCGCTGTTGCCGGCGATCACCACGTAGGCGCCGTCGGCGGTGAGGTAAGTGTTGGACGGCGCGATGCCTGGCAACGCGCCGCCGCTGCGTTCGCGGACATGGCCGAGCATGTCGTATTCCGGCACCAGGCTTTCCATGACGTTGAACACGCTTTCGGCCAGCGAGACATCGACAATCTGCCCGCCGCCCTGGCCGGTCTTGACCCGCAGCAGCGCCATCAGCGCACCGATCACCGCGTGCAGCGAGGCCAGCGAGTCGCCGAGGCTGACACCGACCCGCGCCGGTGGCGAACCGGGCGTGCCGGTGGTGTAGCGGATGCCGCCCATGGCCTCGCCGATCGCGCCGAAACCGGGACGATCGCGGTAGGGCCCGGTCTGGCCGTAGCCGGAGATGCGCACCAGGGTCAGGTTGGGGTTCAGCGCATGCAGCACGTCCCAGCCCAGGCCGAGTTTTTCCAACGCGCCGGGACGCAGGTTCTCGATGATCACGTCGGCGTCGCGGGCCAGTTGCTTGACCAGTTCGATGCCTTCGGCGGATTTGAGGTTGAGCGCCAGCGATTGCTTGTTGCGCGATTGCAGGTACCACCACAGCGACGTGCCCTGGTGCAGCTTGCGCCATTTGCGCAGCGGGTCGCCCTGACCCATGGCTTCGATCTTGATCACCTCGGCGCCGAATTCGGCGAGCATGCGCGCGGCAAACGGCGCGGCGATCAGGGTGCCGATCTCGATCACTTTGATCGCACTCAGGGGGGCAGTCATCGCGAGTACCTCTTGTTCTTGGAATTGCGGCCAAGGCTAGAGGAATGGCGGCGAGGCAATCCAACCGTCACTCGGCAACAGGCGTTCGCCAAACGCGAACGCTGGGGAAATTATCTGTCGGACTCAGGCAGCGGCTGGCGCAATCACCCGGCCGCCCCGGCACGCAGGCGTTCGAACAGAATCCGGCTCACCGGCGACAGACCGGCCTCGTCGCGCACCACCATGATCAAGGCGCGATCCGACCAGGCATCGCTCAGCGGCACCGCGTGCAGCCCCAGCGCCCGGCCGAACAACTCGTAGGCGCGCTGCGGCAGGATACCGATGCCCATGTTGGCCTGGACCATCCGGCACACCGCGTCGAACCCCGGCACATGAATGCGGATGCGCAGGACCTTGCCGGCCTGACGGGCAGCCGCGTGGGTGCGCATGTTGATCGAACTGGCGGCGTGCAGACCGACGTAATCGCTGTCGAGGGTTTCGCCGAACGCCACGGATTCGCGCCCGGCCAGCGGGTGCTCGGCGAGCATCACCACCACCAGTTTGTCTTGGCGGTAGAGCACGCTGTGCAGGCCCTTGATGTCGCTGTCGCTGGAGCAGATGCCGAAATCCGCGACGCCGTCGAGCACGCCCTGGATCACCCCGTCGCTGGGGCGTTCCTCGAGGTCGGTCTTGACCTGCGGATGCTGCGCGGAGAAGTCGCGCAGGTCTTCGGGGAGAAACTGAATGATCGCCGACAGGTTCGCCAGCATCCGCACGTAGCCGCGGATGCCGTGGCTGTGCTCGCCCAGTTCCAGGCCCATGCGCTCGACGTTGAACAGCATCTGCCGGGCATGGTGCAACAGGGTCTTGCCGGCTGGCGTGAGGGTCATGCCCTTGGCCTGGCGGATGAACAGGCCGATGCCCAGTGCCTCTTCCAGCTCCATCAGGCGCTTGCTCGCCGCCGACACCGCGATGGCTTCGCGGCCCGCCGCACGAGTCAGCGTGCCCTCTTCGTGGACGGCGACGAACAGTTGCAGGGTGATCAGGTCGAGACGGCGGATCAGGCTTCTTTGCAGCATGCGGGACTCGGCAATGGCAGCGCGGACGGACGACCAGCATACCGTCGTTCGTCCGCCCTGCGCCCGCCTCAGAATGCGCTGCGGAAAATCTCCTCGATCTGGCGCTGGTCCGCCGCCCGTGGATTGGTCAGGCCGCAGGCGTCTTTCAGGGCGTTGGCCGCGAGCAGTGGAATGTCGGTGCACTTGGCGCCGAGATCGCGCAGGCCGCCGGGGATGTCGACATCTCTGGCCAGGCAGCGAATCGCCGCGATGGCCGCCTGGGCGCCCTCTTCCGGGCTGAACCCGCGGATGTCCGCACCCATCGCGTGCGCCACATCGGTCAGGCGCTCGGCACACACCAGGGCATTGAAGGTTTGCACGTGCGGCAGCAACACCGCGTTGCAAACGCCGTGGGGCAGATCATAGAAACCGCCCAACTGGTGCGCCATCGCATGCACGTAGCCGAGCGAGGCATTGTTGAAGGCCATGCCGGCGAGGAACTGCGCGTAAGCCATGTTTTCCCGCGCGGCGAGATCGCTGCCGTCGCGCACGGCCAGGCGCAGGTTGTTGCTGATCAGCGTCATGGCCTTCAGCGCACAGGCGTCGGTGATCGGGTTGGCGGCGGTGGAGACATAGGCTTCGATGGCGTGGGTCAGCGCGTCCATGCCGGTGGCGGCGGTCAGGCTTTTCGGCATGGCGAGCATCAGCGCCGGATCGTTGACCGACAGCAACGGTGTGACGTTGCGATCGACGATGGCCATTTTCACGTGGCGGCTTTCATCGGTGATGATGCAGAAACGGGTCATCTCGCTGGCGGTGCCGGCGGTGGTGTTGATGGCGATCAGTGGCAGTTGCGGTTTGCTCGATTGGTCGACGCCTTCGTAGTCGCGGATCTGCCCGCCGTTGGTCGCGCACAGGGCAATGCCCTTGGCGCAGTCGTGGGGCGAACCGCCGCCCAGCGACACGATGAAATCGCAGCGACTTTCCTTGAGCAGGCCCAGCCCGGCCTCGACATTGGCAATGCTCGGGTTCGGCTTGGCGCCGTCGAAGATCACCGAATCGATGTCCTGCATGGCCAGTTTCTCGGCGATCATGGCCGCCACACCGGCCTTGGCCAGACCGGCGTCGGTGACGATCAGCGCCTTGCGAAACCCATAGTTGCGGATCGCGACCATCGCTTCGTCGAGGCAGCCGCTCCCCATGATGTTTACGGCGGGAATGAAAAAGGTGCTGCTCATGCGCGTCTCCTGGCTGGGGCCGGATCGACTGCTGCGATACGGCGATGGGTACAGCATCGACCGATCAGTCACGCCCGATGTTGATCTGGCTCAATGCCCGCTCGTGATAAAGTCGCCGCCCATCCGCCCTTTGTTTTGAGACACCTGTGCAATGACCGATTTTCTGGATGTCGACGCCACCCTCGAAGACTGGAGCGTCCTGCGCGCCACCGCTGACTTCAACGGTCTGCTGCTCGGCAATGGCGCCAGTCGCGCGGTATGGGACGACTTCGGCTACGACTCGCTGTTCGACAACGCGCGCACGGTGGAAGAAAAGCCGCTGAGCGCGTCAGAGCTGAGCGTGTTCGACGCCCTGCAGACACGCAGCTTCGAGCAGGTACTCGGCGCGCTGAAAACCACCAGCCGGGTCAACAAGGCCCTGGCCGTCAGTTCGGCCGCGCCACGCAATCGCTACTACGCGATCAAGGAAGCGCTGATCAACACCGTGCATGCCGTGCACATTCCCTGGCGCCTGGTACAGCCGTCGACCCTGGCGACCCTGAATCAGGAACTGGCCCGTTATCGCACCGTGTTCACCAGCAATTACGACCTGCTCAACTACTGGGCGCTGCAGTACCGCAGCGAGGCCATCGACGACCTGTTCAACGGCGCCGATGCCAGTTTCGACCTGAGCGCCACGGCCAGCGACAAGCCGCGGCTGCTGTACCTGCACGGCGGCCTGCACCTGGTGCGCAACCAGGACGGCACGGCGCGCAAACTGACTTCGACCGAGGGCACGCTGCTCGGCAGCTTTGCAATCAACAACACGATCAAGACACTCGACGACGTGCCGCTGCTCGTCAACGAAGGGCCGAGCGCGGACAAGCTCAAGACCATCCGCAGCTCGGACTACCTGTCGTTCTGCTACGAGCAGTTACTGGGGCATGGCGACAGCCTGTGCATCTTCGGCCATGCCTTGGGCGAGCAGGATGCTCATATCGTGCGCGCCTTGCGGCTGGCGAAACCGCAGAGCGTGGCAATCTCAATTTATCCGCGCAGTGCGGCGTTCATTCAGCATCAGAAACGCCATTACGCGAAGGTGTTCGAAGGCACCGGGGTCGAGTTGCGGTTTTTCGATTCGAAGACGCATGCGCTGGGGCATCCGCAGCTTTCGGTCCCGGTGGAGATTTGATTCAGGCAGGTTGAGCGCTTTCGCGAGCAGGCTCGCGCCCCCAGGCATTCCAGGGTGGTCGCGGGTTGGCTCCGGGCGGCGTTACGACGACGCTTGTTCTGCCTGGCTCATTCTTCCGTGCTGTGCACCACCACCAGCAACTGCGCCTGCACCTCGCCCACCGAGCGGATCCGGTGCGGCTTCTGCGCATTGAAGTGCAGCGCATCGCCCCGCTCGAGCAGCACCCGCTCGTTCATGAAATCCACTTCCACCCGGCCTTCGTGGACGAACAGGAATTCCTCGCCCAGGTGTTCCTTGAAGGTCTTGTCGGTGAACTCGCTCGGCGGGTAGATGATGAACGGCAGCAGGCTGCGCTCGCTGACCTGATGCGCCAGGACCGCGTACCCCGGGCTCTGGTCATTGGCCGCCAGCGACTGGCGCTCGTGGCTGCGCACCAGGCTGTAGCTGTCGAGGCTGACGCTGTCTTCGCTGAACAATTCCTCGACCTTGACGTTCAGCGCCTTGGCCAGTTTCAGCGCGGCGGCAATCGACGGAGTGTTCAACCCGCGCTCGACTTTCGACAGATAACTCTTGGTCATGCCGGATTTCTCGGCCAGTGCCTCGAGGGTTACGCCGAGTTTTTTTCTCAGTAATTTCAAACGGATAGACATGCGCAGCGATTAACTCACGGAGGAAGCGACGATTGATGCTTGCCAATGACACTTTGTGTCATATAGCCTCTTTGGTGTCATTTGCCTGCACCGACGACCTTGCCAGTGGCGGTGCAAGCGCAAACCCGACGTCCATTGAATCAGCCAAAGGACACCCGATATGGCCAAGACATTAGCACTCCCCAAAGCGCAACTGGTCGAGCAAGCACTGACCCAGATGCAGAAGACCCTGGCGGATAATACGTGGACCGACCGGCAAAAGCTGGCCCTGACCTGCCGGATCCTGTTCGAGAGCGGGCACGACTCGGGCCTGGCCGGGCAAATCACCGCCCGCGGCCCGCAACCCGGGACCTATTACACGCAGCAACTGGGCCTGGGCTTCGATGAAATCACCGCGAGCAACCTGCTGCTGGTCAACGAAGACCTGGAAGTCCTCGAAGGCCATGGCATGGCCAATCCGGCCAACCGTTTCCACAGTTGGGTGTACCGCGCCCGGCCGGATGTGAACTGCATCATCCACACCCATCCGACGCACATCGCAGCGTTATCGATGCTGGAAGTGCCGCTGCAGATTTCCCACATGGACCTGTGCCCTCTGTACGAGGACTGCGCTTTTCTCGAAGGCTGGCCGGGGGTGCCGGTGGGCAACGAGGAAGGCGAACTGATTGCCGGCGCCCTGGGCGACAAACGGGCAATCCTGCTTTCCCACCACGGTCAGCTGTCGACCGGCACCACCATCGAGGAAGCCTGTGTCATCGCGCAATTGATCGAGCGCGCGGCCAGACTGCAACTGCTGGCGATGGCCGCCGGCACGATCAAGCCGATCATCCCCGAACTGGGGCGCGAGGCGCATGACTGGGTGTCGAAACCCAAGCGCCACGCTGCCGCGTTCAACTACTACGCCCGGCAGAACCTGCGGCAACACGCCGATTGCCTGAACTGAAATTCTTTTGCGGAGACACACCATGTCCACACTTCACGGCATCATCGGCTACACCATCACCCCGTTCGGCGCCGACGGGGCAGGCCTCGACCTGCCGGCCCTCGGTCGATCCATCGATCGCCTGATCGACAGTGGCGTGCACGCCATCGCCCCGCTGGGCAGCACCGGCGAAGGCGCCTACCTGAGCGATGCGGAGTGGGACCAGGTGGCCGAATTCAGCCTCCAACACGTGGCCAGACGCGTGCCGACCGTGGTCAGCGTCTCTGACCTGACCACCGCCAATGCGGTACGCCGCGCGCGCTTCGCCGAGGCCCATGGCGCCGATGTGGTGATGGTGCTGCCGGCGTCGTACTGGAAACTCAGCGAGGCGGAAATCCTCGCCCACTACCGCGCCATCGGCGCCAGCATCGGCGTGCCGATCATGCTCTACAACAACCCGGCCACCAGCGGCATCGACCTCTCCGTCGAGCTGATCCTGCGCATCGTCAAGGCCGTGGAGAACGTGACCATGGTCAAGGAAAGCACCGGCGACATCCAGCGCATGCACAAGCTGAAACTGCTCGGCGAAGGTCAGGTGCCGTTCTACAACGGCTGCAATCCGCTGGCGCTGGAAGCATTCGCGGCCGGGGCCAAGGGCTGGTGCACGGCGGCGCCGAACCTGATTGCCCAGCTCAACCTCGACTTGTACGAAGCCACGCAAGCGGGCGATCTGCACACCGCGCGCGAGTTGTTCTACCGGCAGTTGCCGCTGCTCGACTTCATCCTCAAGGGCGGTTTGCCGGCGACGATCAAGGCCGGTCTGCGCGCAACCGGGCTGGAGGTCGGCGACCCGCGCCTGCCGGTATTCGCGCTCGATGAAAGCGGCACCAATCAACTGGCAAACCTGCTCAAGGCCTTGCGCTGACTGAAAAAAAATCCCGCGCCGATTGCTCAGGGCGGGATTGTTCCTGCGCGCCGCTCAAAGGCTGGCGGCGCGTTTCATCGCTTCGCGGTGGAATGGCTGATCCTTGAGGATCTGCGCGATAAACGTGTCAGTGACCAATTGCAGGTGTTCGAACTGGCCGCCCGAGGCGTTGAACGCGCCCCGCCAGGATTCACTGTGGTTGTGCACCGTGTAGACGCCGAGCACTTCCTTGCCGTGACTGAGGCTGAAAATCACCGTGCTGTCCCAACTGACCGGTACCGGCACGAGGAACAGGGTAAAGGCACTCAGCAACATCTGCGGCTGCATCCCGCCGACATCGCTGTTGGCGATCACCAGCAGGTTGTAACCGTCCTCGCTGCGCCCGGCCTTGACCTCTTCGAAGGTGCCGCGCCGACGCAGATCGTCACGCAGCATCCAGCTCGGCAAGCCGACGACGTCGACGTTGATGGCCGGCAGTGCCTGGTTGTAGTCGACCACCGGCGCCTTCAGGCTGTGGGTCGCCTGGCAACCGCCGAGCAACAGAAGCAGACCGAGAAACAGCTGTTTGATGCGCATTAGAGTTTTCCTGACAGCATGGCTTTATAGATGGAGGCGCTGGTGCCGTTCTCTTCGCGAATGAACGGCGTGGCGGTGTACAGGTTGGGCATATCCAGGCGTTGCAGACCCGGCACCTGCGGGTATTTGGCGCGCACCAGGGCCGCATCGCGCTCAAGGTGATCGCTGTGCAGGAACAGGCACGTGGCATTGCGACCGATCAGGCAGCCGGCGCGAAAATCGCCGAGGTAATAGGCCTTGCCGGCCTCCAGTTGCATGCCGATGGTGAAGTCTTCACGGCTCCAGGACAGCGCCCGGCCCTGATCGAAGCGCACGTTGTAAATCTCGTAGCGCCCCGGTTTGAGCGGCATGACGAACAGCGTGCCGATGCCGTGCCCGGTCTCGCGCACGTCGCGCTCGGTGCGCGCATAAAACTGGTTGTGCAGGCGGGCGCTGGCGAATTCATCGCCGCCGCGCTTGCGGATCATCAGCATTTGTTCCTGCGCCGCGAATTCAGCCTTGGGCCAGATGCCGACCACGCCCACCACATAGGCCACGCCGGACTCGGCAGTCGGCTTGAGTTCGTCGTCAATGTGCGTCGGGGACAGGCTGTAGCAGCCGCTCAGGGCGAGCAGCATCATCAGGACAGAGAGAAAGCGGATCATCGGTGGGACTCTTGCGTGAACATTCAGACAGGCACGAAAGAGTGAATACGCCGACCCTTCCATGGATGGGTGACGGAGGATAAGGCAAATAGTGGCACATAGCCAGAATTCAGTCGCCAAAACCTTGGCGACTGAACGTCACAGTGCGCCTCAGAGCACCGGCAGGGTCTTGTCCTTGATGGTCTTCGTCGGGCCGTTGGCCTTGACGCTGGCGATGCCCTTGGCACACGCCGTTTCGGAGGAATACGCCTCGCTGCTGCCGATGATCTGGTGGTTGGCGGCCTTCAGGTTGAAGTACGGGTTGCCGTCCCTGGTCGACTTTTTCTCATAGCGTTCGTCCAGCGGACTATTGGCCTGCACGGCGGCGATACCGTTTTCGGCGGCGCTGCGGCTGGTGTACAGCTCACTGGTGAGAATGGTTTCGGCGTTCGCGGCCTTCAGCACAAACCTGAACTGGCCGGTGCTGCTTTTGCTCAACTCGTACCATCCGGACATGCTCGTTCTCCCTGGCGATTGAAAGGTGGCGCGCCAAGGAGTAAAGACCAGCCACGGGCATCTGTCGCCCGCTCGGGCCGTGCTACTTCAGCACGGCCCGCACCATCGACAGCTGCGGCGGCGTCATGCGGCGCTGGCTCAGGTAGCGCGTGCAGCTGACCCGCAGGAACGACGCGAAGTTGACCACCTCACCGCGATAATCCATCACCTCTTGATACAGCTTGGCGATCAACTGATTGGTGGTCATGCCGTCGACCTCGGCGATTTCGCTGAGAATGTCCCAGAACTGATTCTCCAGGCGCAACGTGGTGACCACGCCGCAGATGCGCAGCGAACGCGAGCGCGATTCGTAGAGGATCGGGTCGGCCTTGACGTAGAGCTCGCACATCGGCGCTGCCTCGTTACAGGGTAATTCGGGTGCCGAGCAGGCCGAGGAAACCGGCCAGCCAGTTCGGGTGCGCCGGCCATGCCGGCGCAGTGGCCAGATTGCCCTGAACGTAGCCATCGGTCACCGCAATATCGATGAACGTGCCGCCCGCCAGGCGCACTTCCGGCGCGCAGGCCGGGTAGGCGCTGCATTCACGGCCTTCGAGAATGCCCGCCGCCGCCAGCAGTTGCGCGCCGTGGCAGACCGCGGCAATCGGCTTGCCGGCCTGGTCGAAAGCACGCACCAGCTCAAGGACTTTTTCGTTCAGCCGCAGGTATTCCGGGGCACGCCCGCCCGGCACCAGCAGCGCGTCGTAATCCTTGGCGTCGACCTTGGCGAAGTCGAAATTCAGCGCAAACAGGTGACCGGGTTTCTCGCTGTAGGTCTGGTCGCCTTCGAAGTCGTGGATCGCCGTACGCACGGTCTGGCCGGCGGTCTTGTCCGGGCACACCGCGTGGACGCTGTGACCGACCATCTGCAACGCCTGGAACGGCACCATCACTTCGTAGTCTTCGACGTAATCGCCGACCAGCATGAGGATTTTTTTCGCAGCCATGACAGGACTCCTCTGGGAATTGACGCGGGAGTAGTCAAGGTAGTCCTTATCGGCCGGGGTGGGTAATAACCGCCTACTACAGCGCGGGCCGGCAGGGCGCTGTCGCAGGCTGCGAACGGTTGATTGCGAAATAAGCTCGCAGCCTTGGGCAGCTCCTGTGTTGGGCGGCCCCAACTGTATGGATAACTCTGCGCCTAGCTGTAACAGCAAGTTTCGCCGGGTTTGTGGCTAGATGAAGTCACGTCCCTGTCACCTTCGATTCTGGTTGCCATCATGTCTTCACGCGAGAACACCGGCATGGCCCTGGGCCTGCTCGGCGTTGTGATTTTCAGCCTCACCTTGCCCTTCACGCGGATTGTCGTGCAGGAACTGCATCCGCTGCTCAACGGCCTCGGCCGGGCGCTGTTCGCGGCGGTTCCGGCGGCGCTGCTGCTGATGTGGCGGCGCGAGAAATGGCCGACCTGGTCGCAAGTCAAAGGCCTGAGCCTGGTGATCGCCGGGGTGATCCTCGGCTTCCCGGTGCTCTCGGCCTGGGCCATGCAGACCCTGCCAGCGTCCCACGGCGCGCTGGTCAACGGTTTGCAGCCGTTGTGCGTGGCGCTGTACGCCGCATGGCTGTCCCATGAACGGCCGTCGAAAGCCTTCTGGGCCTGCGCCGCGCTGGGCAGTGCGCTGGTGCTTGGCTACGCGCTGTACAGCGGCGCCGGCAGCATTCAGGCCGGGGATCTGCTGATGCTCGGGGCGATTGCCGTGGGTGGCCTGGGTTACGCCGAGGGGGGGCGGCTGGCCAAAGAGATGGGCGGCTGGCAGGTGATCTGCTGGGCGCTGGTGCTGTCGACACCGCTGCTGATCGGCCCGGTGTGGTACCTGGCGCTGCAGCATCAGGGCGCGGTCACGGCGAAAACCTGGTGGGCGTTCGGCTATGTCGCGCTGTTTTCGCAGTTCCTCGGTTTCTTTGCCTGGTACGCCGGGCTGGCCATGGGGGGCATCGCCCGGGTCAGTCAGATCCAGTTGCTGCAGATCTTTTTCACCATCGCGTTTTCCGCGCTGTTCTTCGGCGAACACGTCGAGCCGATCACCTGGCTGTTCGCCTGCGGCGTGATCGCGACGGTGATGCTCGGGCGCAAGACCGCGATCAAGCCTCATGTGGCAGCGAGCCTGCTGGCGAAGGGGCCGTAACCGTCAGCAGCATCGTTGACGGTGAGTCCGCCTTCGCCAGCAGGCTCGCCCGCGCAGAGGCCGGGTCAGGCCAGGTAACCGTCGGCGCGCAGCAGGGTTTCCAGGCAGTGTTCGCTGATGTTGTAGAACGCCTTGAGCTGCTCGATCTTCACCAGCAACTGCGCCGGGTCCACCGGCTCGGCGCGCTTCACCGCCAGAATCATCTTGTTCTTGTTGGTGTGCTCCAGCGAGATGAACTCGAAGACCTTGGTTTCGTAACCGCAGGCTTCGAGGAACAGCGCGCGCAGACTGTCGGTGACCATTTCCGCCTGCTGGCCGAGGTGCAGGCCGTATTGCAGCATCGGTTTGAGCAGCGCCGGACTCTGGATCTGCAGGCGGATCTGCTTGTGGCAGCACGGTGAGCACATGATGATCGCCGCGCCCGAGCGGATACCGGTGTGGATCGCGTAGTCGGTGGCGATGTCGCAGGCATGCAGGGCGATCATCACCTCCAGTTCGCTCGGTGCCACGCTGCGCACGTCACCACACTTGAACACCAGCCCCGGGTGCTGCAGCTTTTGCGCGGCGACGTTGCACAGGTTGACCATGTCTTCGCGCAGCTCGACGCCGGTGACTTCGCCCTGGGCCTGCAGGGTGTTGCGCAGGTAGTCATGGATGGCGAACGTCAGGTAGCCCTTGCCCGAACCGAAATCCGCCACCCGCACCGGTTTGTCCAGGGCCAGCGGCGACGAGGTCAGCGCATGGCTGAACACTTCGATGAACTTGTTGATCTGCTTCCACTTGCGCGACATCGCCGGGATCAGCTCGTGCTGGGCGTTGGTCACGCCGAGGTCCTTGAGGAACGGCCGGCTCAGGTCGAGGTAGCGGTTCTTCTCACGGTTGTGCTCGGCGGACGGCGCTTCGCGCAATTGCTGAGGTTTGCTCCTGAACAGCGAACTCTTGCCCTTTTTGCTGTATTCGAGCTGGGCTTCGTCGCTCACGGCCAGTAGATGCGCATTTTTGAACGCGGCCGGCAGCAGCGCGGCAATCGCTGCCACCCCCTCGGCCAACGGCAGGTTCTTGGTGATGTCGCGGGTCTTGTAGCGATAGACGAACGACAGATGCGGCTGCGACTTGACCGTCACCGGTTTGATGATGATCCGCTGCAGATCGGCTTCGTCACCGACGTACTTGGCCAGCACCAGTTTGATGAAGCCGTTCTGCTCGAGGCTGGCGTGCAGCAGCTCGATGAACTGGGCGTGGTGATCCGGCGCAGGTTTGGCGGAGGGGACGGTGACGGACATGAACAAGCGGCCTCGGGACGGGCGAAACGGGAATGGCGGGTATTTTAGGGGGGATGGCGGTTGGGGACACGTGCTTATTTACCCAACGGCTGGAAAAGCGCCCTCAGCCCAATCCTCTCCGGGAGCGAGGGCTGGATCTCAAGTTGAAAAAATGCTCAGCCCAACACCACCAGGCGGTTCGGCAATTCATTGCGCACCTGCGTCACCGGCACATGCACCTTGAGCAGTTCACCGCAGGCCTCGATGCACGTGACGAACCCCTCCAGCGTGCGCCCCTGCCGCACCTGCTCGGTAAACGCGGCGACGATTGCATCCCAGCTGGTGTTGTCCAGCCGCCGGGAAATGCCTTCGTCGACCAGAATCTCCACATAGCGCTCGGCCTCGCAGACGAAGATCAGCATGCCGGTGCTGCCGACGGTGTGGTGCAGGTTCTGTTCGAGAAACTGCCGGCGCGCCAGGTTCGATGCGCGCCAGTGGCGGACCCGGCGCGGCACCAGATGGGTGGTGATCCTTGGCAGGCGGAACAGCAGGCACAGCACAATGAACAGGCCCCACTGCACCAGCAACAGGCTGCGCAGGGTCAGCCAGCCGCTGAGGTAATGCACCATGCCCGGCACCATCAGCGCCAGCAGGCTGGCCCACAGCAGCGGGATGTACGCATAGTCGTCGGCGCGCGCGGCGAGCACCGTGACCAGTTCGGCGTCGGTGTCGCGCTCGACCCGGGCGATGGCCTCGGCCACTTTGCGTTGTTCGTGTTCAGTCAGTAATGCCATGTCGAAAAGTGCCTGATCATTATTGTTGTGTGCTCACCAGCCGCCGGACGAACCGCCGCCGCCGAAGCTGCCCCCGCCGCCGCTGAAGCCCCCGCCTCCGCCGCCACCGCCAAAACCACCGCCACTGCCACCGAAACCACCGCCGCCACCGGAACCACCACGGCCGGCGGGAAGGATACCGAGCATCTGGCAGACAAACACCGTCAGGATGAACAACATCAGCAGAAACACGAACAGCGCCGGGTGGCGCGAGATGAAATCGGCGGACGGATCGCCAGCCGATTCATACACGGTCGACGGCTCGTCCAGCGGATTGCCGCCCAGCACCACCAGCATCGCCGCCACGCCGTCGCTGATGCCCTTGCTGAAATTGCCGGCCTTGAATGCCGGCGTGATGACTTGATGGATGATCACCGAACTCTGCGCGTCGGTCAGGCGGTCTTCCAGGCCGTAGCCGACTTCGATGCGCAACTTGCGCTCGTCGCGGGCGACGATCAGCAGCGCGCCGTTGTTCTTGTCCTTCTGGCCGATGCCCCAGTGCCGGCCGAGCTGAACGCCATAGTCCTCGATTGTGGTGCCCTGCAGGTCCGGCACAGTGACCACCACCAGTTGCTCGCCGGTGGCCTGCTCGTGGGCCTGCAACTGCTGGCTGAGCTGCGCACGCACCGACGGCTCGATCAGCTGCGCCTCATCCACCACCCGCCCGCTCAGCGCCGGGAACGTCAACTCGGCCCGGGCGCTGACGGCGCACAGCCAAAGCATCAGTACCAGGCCTATCTTCAACACACGCATGCATACCCCCCCGCCGATCCCGTGCAGGCACTGCGCCTGCCGGGCGTTGCTCAGAATTTCACTTCGGGGGCCTTGTCGGCGCCGGGTGTGGTGGCTTCGAAGGTTTCGCGGATCGGCAGGTCGCTGTACATCACGCTGTGCCAGAGCCGGCCGGGAAAGGTGCGGATCTCGGTGTTGTACTTCTGCACCGCCAGAATGAAATCACGCCGCGCCACGGCGATGCGGTTCTCGGTGCCTTCGAGCTGCGATTGCAGGGCGAGGAAATTCTGATTGGCCTTGAGGTCCGGATAGCGCTCGGATACCACCATCAAGCGGCTCAGTGCGCCGCTCAACTGATCCTGGGCCTGCTGGAACTGCTTGAGCTTTTCCGGGTTGTCGAGGGTGCTGGCATCGACCTGAATCGACGTCGCCTTGGCCCGGGCCTCGACCACGGCGGTCAGGGTCGCTTCTTCATGCTTGGCATAGCCACGCACCGTTTCCACCAGATTGGGGATCAGGTCGGCGCGCCGCTGGTACTGGTTCTGCACCTGGCCCCAGGCGGCCTTGGCCTGTTCGTCGAGGGTCGGAATGTTGTTGATTCCGCAAGCGGTCAACAGCGTGGCCAGCACCAGCAGCGTGGCGACCTGCAAACGCGAGCGGTAGGTTGGACGGACATTCATCGGACAGGTGCTCCCTTGCACATTTGAGGAAAAGTAGACCGCGAAACATTCTCCGGCGGCTCTTGGGGCATAATCGGCCGCGCCACTGGATTGCAACGGGCCAATGGGCTAAAAAGAGGCCCTGCGTGATCACGCCGCCGGATTCGGCTGCGTCGATCCGGCGTCGGTTTTTCCATCGACACCCGAACAACAATAGTCGCTCCCTAAATTTTGGCTGGCCGGCAGTACATTGCCGTTTGCGCCCTCGAGAAAAACATTCATGAAGAAGCTGTGTTTGCTGGGTCTGTTCGTCAGCCTGGCCAGTCATCAGGTATTGGCCGCCGACACCCCGGTACCCCTGGAAAACAAGGACGCCTTCATCAGCAACCTGATGAAGCAAATGACCCTCGACGAAAAGATCGGCCAGTTGCGCCTGATCAGCATCGGCCCGGAAATGCCCCGCGAGCTGATCCGCAAGGAGATCGCCGCCGGCAACATCGGCGGCACCTTCAACTCGATCACACGCCCGGAAAACCGGCCGATGCAGGACGCAGCCATGCGCAGCCGGCTGAAGATTCCGATGTTCTTTGCGTACGACGTGATCCACGGTCACCGTACGATTTTCCCGATTCCGCTGGCCCTGGCCTCGAGCTGGGACATGGACGCCATCGGCCTGTCCGGGCGCATTGCCGCCAAGGAAGCCGCGTCCGACAGCCTCGACATCACCTTCGCGCCGATGGTCGACATCTCCCGCGATCCGCGCTGGGGCCGCAGTTCCGAAGGCTTCGGTGAAGACACCTACCTGACCTCGCGCATCGCCAGAGTCATGGTCAAGGCCTACCAGGGTGCCACCCCGAGCGCCGCCGACAGCATCATGGCCAGCGTCAAGCACTTCGCCCTGTATGGCGCGGTCGAGGGCGGTCGCGACTACAACACCGTCGACATGAGCCCGGTGAAGATGTACCAGGACTATCTGCCACCCTACCGCGCAGCGATTGACGCCGGCGCTGGCGGGGTGATGGTGGCGTTGAACTCGATCAACGGCATCCCGGCCACCGCCAACACCTGGCTGATGAACGACCTGCTGCGCAAGGAGTGGGGCTTCAAGGGTCTGGCGGTCAGCGACCACGGAGCAATCTTCGAGCTGATCAAGCACGGCGTCGCCGCCGACGGTCGCGAAGCCGCGAAGCTGGCGATCAAGGCCGGGATCGACATGAGCATGAACGACACCCTGTACGGCAAGGAGCTGCCGGGGCTGCTCAAGTCCGGCGAGATCGAGCAGAAAGACATCGACAATGCCGTGCGCGAAGTGCTCGCCGCCAAGTACGACATGGGCCTGTTCAAGGACCCGTACCTGCGCATCGGCAAGGCCGAGGACGATCCGGCCGACACCTACGCCGACAGCCGCCTGCACCGCGCCGAAGCGCGTGAAGTGGCGCGTCGCAGCCTGGTGCTGCTGAAGAACCAGAATGAAACCCTGCCGCTGAAGAAGGACGCGAAAGTCGCCCTGGTCGGCCCGCTGGCCAAGGCTCCGATCGACATGATGGGCAGTTGGGCCGCCGCCGGGCGTCCGGCGCAATCGGTGACCCTGTTCGACGGCATGAATTCGCTGATCGGCGACAAGGCCAATCTGACCTACGCCCGTGGCGCCAACATCACCAGCGACAAGAAAGTCCTCGACTACCTCAACTTCCTCAACTTCGATGCCCCGGAAGTGGTCGATGACCCGCGCCCGGCCAACGTGCTGATCGACGAAGCGGTAAAAGCCGCCAAAGGGGCTGACGTGATCGTCGCGGCGGTCGGTGAATCCCGTGGCATGTCCCACGAATCGTCGAGCCGCACCGACCTGAATATCCCGGAAAACCAGCGCGAGCTGATCCGCGCGCTGAAAGCCACCGGCAAGCCACTGGTGCTGGTGCTGATGAACGGCCGGCCGCTGACCCTCCTGCAGGAGAAGGAACAGGCTGACGCGATTCTGGAAACCTGGTTCAGCGGCACCGAGGGCGGCAACGCCATCGCCGACGTGCTGTTCGGCGACTACAACCCGTCGGGCAAGCTGCCGGTGACCTTCCCGCGTTCCGTCGGCCAGATTCCGACCTACTACAACCACCTGAGCATTGGCCGCCCGTTCACGCCGGGCAAACCGGGCAACTACACCTCGCAGTATTTCGATGACACCACCGGGCCGCTGTTCCCGTTCGGTTTCGGCCTGAGCTACAGCGATTTCAGCCTCAGCGACATGGCGTTGTCCTCGACCACGCTGAACGCCAGCGGCAAGCTCGACGCCAGCGTGACGGTCAAGAACACCGGCAAGCGTGACGGCGAAACCGTGGTGCAGCTGTACATCCAGGACGTCACCGGCTCGATGATCCGCCCGGTCAAGGAGCTGAAGAACTTCCAGAAAATCCTGCTCAAGGCCGGCGAACAGAAAGTCGTGCACTTCACCATCACCGAGGATGACCTGAAGTTCTACAACGCCCAGCTCAAGTACGCGGCCGAGCCTGGCAAGTTCAACGTGCAGATCGGCCTGGACTCCCAGGACGTCACGCAGCAGAGCTTCGAGTTGCTGTAAGCCTGCCCTGATCGTTCCCACGCTCTGTGTGGGAACGATCAAAAACCTGTGGGAGCGAGCTTGCTCGCGAATGCGGCCTGACAATCAACATCAATGTTGAATGTGACGGCCTCTTCGCGAGCAAGCTCGCTCCCACCGTTGTTTTGGGTGCGGTAACTATCCGCGACGATCGAGCAGGTTGACCACCAGGCGATCCACCCAGCCCCAGATCCGCTGCTTGATCCGCCGCCACAACGGCCGGCGCTGCCATTCCTCCAGGCTCACCTGCTGACTCAGGGCGAAATCGCTCTCGAAACTCGCCACCACCGCCGCCGTCAGTTGCGGGTCCAGCGCCTCCAGATTCGCTTCCAGGTTGAAGCGCAGGTTCCAGTGATCGAAATTGCACGAGCCGATGCTCACCCAATCGTCCACCAGGACCATTTTCAGGTGCAGGAAACACGGCTGGTATTCGTAGATCTTCACCCCGGCCTTGAGCAGGCGCGGGTAGTAGCGATGGCCGGCGTAACGTACCGACGGGTGATCGGTGCGCGGCCCGGTCAGCAACAGGCGCACGTCGATGCCCCGGGCGGCGGCCTTGCGCAGGGAGCGGCGGATGTTCCAGGTCGGCAGGAAGTACGGCGTCGCCAGCCAGATCCGCTGCTGGCCGCTGTTCAGCGCGCGGAGCAGCGATTGCAGAATGTCGCGATGCTGGCGCGCGTCGGCATAGGCCACCCGGCCCATGCCCTGCCCCGTGTCCGGCACCCGTGGCAGACGCGGCAGGCCGAAATTGGCCGAGGGTTTCCAGGCCCGGCGATGGCGGTTGGCGATCCACTGGCGGTCGAACAGCAACTGCCAGTCGAGCACCAGCGGCCCGGTGATGTGCACCATGACTTCGTGCCATTCGCTGGTGGCGTGGCCCGGCGTCCAGAACTCGTCGGTGACGCCGGTGCCGCCCACCACCGCCAGACGCTGGTCGACCAGCAACAGCTTGCGGTGGTCACGATAGAAATTGCCGACCCAGCGCCGCCAGCTCAGGCGGTTGTAGAAGCGCAGCTCGACCCCGGCGAGAGTCAGGCGCTGGCGCAGCGTCAGGGTGAAGGCAAGGCTGCCGTAATCATCGAACAGGCAACGCACGCGCACGCCGCGTTCCGCCGCCAGCACCAGCGCCTGGACGATGGTTTCGGCGCAGGCCCCGGCCTCCACCAGATACAACTCCAGCTCGATCTGCTCGCGGGCCTGGGCAATCTCCGCGAGCATGCGCGGAAAGAATTGCGGGCCGTCGATCAATAGCTCGAAGCGGTTGCCATCACGCCACGGAAACACCGCGCCGCGCATGTCAGCGCGCCGTGAAGATCAGCACCGCACCCACCGGCACCGACAGACTGATGGCCGACAGACCGGCCAGGTTGCGCAGGTTTTCCAGCCCCGGCAGCAGCGCGAAATCCTCGGCGTTGATCACCAGCGGCTCCAGCGTCACCACTTGAAAGCGCCGGTCATCCAGGCGGGTGGCGAGCAGTTCGGCCGGGTATTCGTGCTGTTTGCCGTGCAGGTTGACGGTCAGCGGCAGGCGCAACTCCAGCTGTGCGCCCGGGGCCAGATCGTTGATCGGGCGCAGGTCGATCCGGGTGCTGATGGTCGCCGTGGGGAACTGCTCGATCTGGAACAGCTCCTTGCGCATGCGCTCGTCCCGCAGCGGGATGCCACTGTTGATCGAGTCCAGCTCGACTTCGACTTCGGCGCGCCCGTCCGGATCGACCTTGCCGTGCAGCACCAGAAAGCGCTGCACTTCCGAGACATGGGCATTTTTCGTACTGACGAACGACAGCCGCGACGACTCGCCGTCCAGATACCAGTTGGCCTGGGCCGGCAGCGCGGCGGCGCCCAGCAGCAGGCCGGTACAAGCGGTGTAAAGGAAGCGGTTGAACATTGCAGACTCATGGGGCGAATAAACCTGAGCCGAACCTTAACCGCCACTGGCGTTATTGCAAACTGTCCGTCACCACTTGTTTTCCCTCTTGTGGCGCGAGAGCCTGCCGCCGCACAACTGAACTGACGGCGTGAACTCTGCGCTGACCGTCAGCCAGGCGTGCGCCTGGAAGGCTCGGGGGCCGCTTCGCAGTCCGGCACAAGCAGGCGCCCGGGCTAGATCAGTGCTTGCCGGACGTCGCCAATGGTCACCCGCCAGGCTGTTCAGGTGCAGGCTTCGCCCCCATTCCACCGGCGCCTGATCCATCGGCCAGTGCCGCGCCCTGCTGCCTACCAGTCGGCCCTTGGCATGGATCGGCAGCTGGAACCTAAAGCTCAGGGTTGCAGGCGACAGCCCGGGCGTTCGCCCTGCCACTGGGCGCTGTTGCTGCGGCCCATGCCGCTGGCGGTGACCCGTTTTTGCCTGCGGTCATCGCTCAGTTCGCTGGGCAGCCACTGCTTCACATAGCCCCGACAATACTCGGCATCGTTGTTCATCACGTAACGACACGAACAATATTCCTTGGCGGTGTAGGCGCTGATGATGTCCGGAAAAGCCCACAGATTCTCGCGTTCGAGCCAGCCCCAGCCCACCAGCACGGCCAGCAGCACCAGCAGGATTCGTCTGCCCATTTTCATGGCCGCAGCGCCGCCAGCACGCGCCTGAGCAATTCGTTGTGGCGATAGCTGCCGTCGCGGTCATCGCCGTAGCGCACGATCAGCAGTTTCTCGCTCGGGATCACGTACAGCGCCTGGCCCCAGTGGCCGAGGGCAGCGAAGGTGTCGGGCGGTGCGTCGGGCCACGGAGAAGCGTCGCCAGCCATCGGCCGATTGAGCCACCACTGGCCACCCGGCACCGCTTCGTCCTGATTCGCCTTGTAGCCGGCGAAGGGCTGGCGATTGAACGCGACCCAATCCTTGGGTAACAGCTGCCGGTCATGCCAGCGACCGTCTCGCGCCATCAGCAGCCCGACTCGCGCCAGATCCCGCGCCGTCATGTAGGCGTAGGAAGAGGCGACGAAGGTGCCCGTGGCATCGGTTTCCCAGGTGGCACTGCGAATGCCCAGCGGTTCGAAAAGCGCTGCCCACGGATAGTCGGGATAGTGCTGCGGGCCGACCATGGTTTTCAGCGCCGCGGCCAACAGATTGCTGTCGCCGCTGGAATAGCGAAACGCCTGACCCGCTGGCGCGTAGCTGTCGTGATCGGCGGTGAACGCCGCCATGTCGCGGTGACCGCGGGTGTAGAGCATGGCCACCACCGAGGATTTCAGCGGGGCGTATTCGTAGTCTTCCTGCCAGTCGAGGCCCGAGGCCCAGTGCAGCAGATCCTTGATCGTGACGGTCGGGTGTTTTTCCAGCGCCGGGTAAAACTTCGCGGCCGGATCATCGAGCTGGAACAAGCCCTCGCCGTACGCCACGCCGAGCACCGTGGCCATCAGGCTTTTGCTGATCGACCAGATCAGGTGCGGGGTGTCGGCGCTGGTCGCCGCGGCGTAGCGTTCGTAGACGATCTGGCCGTCGCGGATCACCAGCAAGGCATCGGTGCGGATGCCCTGGCGGGTGTTGTCGTCGCGGGTCGGGAAGGCATAGGCCGTCAGTGCAGCGACGGCCGGGCCGGTGAGTTGCGGGCCGCTCGGCCATTGTTCGCCCGGCCACTGTTCGGCCTGAACCGTGAAGCTGATCAGCAGCAGAAACAGCGACAGGCCTTTGCGCATGGTGAGGGCTCTTGGGAAGAACCTGCTGAGGGTAGTCAGGGTTGATGACAAATTCGAGATGTTGGCTGCCCATGAGATCGCCATCGCTGGCAAGCCAGCTCCCACAGTGTCCTTGGTATGCAGACAACCTGCGGCAATCCTCTGATCCTGTGGGAGCGAGCCTGCTCGCGAAGGGGCCCGTCAGTTCACCGCCAAAGCCTTGGCCAGACGTTTGGCCCGCGCGCCGGCGGCCATCTGCATGACCGCTTGATCGCGTTGCCACATCGTCGCCCATTCTGGGTTGCCGTCGCGCAATGCCTGATCCACTTCCGGTTTGAGCCCGTCGAACTGCGCAAACAATCCGCCGAGCAAGACATGCCCGGCGGGATTGTTCGGCGGCTGGCGACTGACTTCCGCGCAACCGGCCAACAGCGCCAGCAAGCGCAATTGCAACGGCTGCGGCCAGCCGCTGTCCTGACCGACGCCATACAGCCACGCGGTCATGGCGCTGAGCACATAGACATCCTCGAGGGTGCGGAACGGCTTCACATAGGCATCCCAACCGTCTCCGGCGAGCAATTCGCACAAGGCGCTATCGAGCTGCAGGCGACCGTGACTGACGTCCGGCATCAACGGCAGCGCCGGGAGTTTTTCCACGCGTACGCCGGGTTCACCGGGATACACCACGGCCAGGCTCAGGCGCGGAGTTTGCCCGGGCTCCTCGCTGCGTGCAGCGACCAGCAGCCAGTCCGCGGCATCACCGGCGGTGACGAAATCCTTTTGCCCGGTGAGACGCAGATCCGTCAGCCGGGTGTGCATGTCCGCCGGGCGCAGGCTGCGCTGCTCGGTCGCACACAACGCACCGAGGCTCGGCGGCGCGCTCGGCCAAAGCATGCGCAACGCCGCCTGATAACCCACCAGAAACGCCAGCCCCGGCGTCGCCATTTGCCGCCCTCCCGCCACCGCCAGTTCGAACGGCGTCACGCTGCCCAGTTGATGCAGCAACGTGGCGAAGCCCTCCGCCAGATCGGCAACAGCGGGCAGGCGTTCGCGGCATTCAAGCAGGGTCGACCAGGTCATCAGAGGCTCCTCGTGGGCTGTCATATAAGCATCACCAAACATTCATGGCGATGACACCGGGGCTACATAGCCTGACTTTGCCCAACATGGCTGCATAAAGAAAGTCGATCGGCTGCAACCCACGACGGGTTCAAGGCCCGTACGGAGATTCAAATGACTCAGATCGCCCGCATCAGCGACACCGGCAATGAACGCCGCCTGCAAGCCGAACGCCTGATCGGCGCCGAGGCCCTGCAGCAAGCCCAGGCCTTGCGCTTCAACGTGTTCAGCGGCGAGTTCAACGCCAAGCTGAAAGGCGCCGAGCTGGGTCTGGACATGGATGACTATGATGTTCACTGCAGCCACATCGGCGTGCGTGACCTGAACACCGGGCGCCTGGTGGCGACCACCCGCCTGCTCGATCACACCGCCGCCAGCAGCCTCGGCAAGTTCTACAGCGAAGAAGAATTCAGCCTGCACGGCCTCGCCCATCTGCAAGGCCCGATCCTGGAAATCGGCCGTACCTGCGTCGACCCGGCCTACCGCAATGGCGGCACCATCGCCGTGCTCTGGGGCGAACTGGCCGAAGTCCTGAACCAGGGCGGCTACAGCTACCTGATGGGCTGCGCGAGCATCCCGATGCAGGACGGCGGCATTCAGGCCCACGCGATCATGCAGCGTCTGCGTGAACGCTACCTGTGCACCGAACACCTGCGCGCCGAACCGAAGAATCCGTTGCCGACCCTGGATATTCCGTCGAACGTGATCGCCGAGATGCCGCCGCTGCTCAAGGCCTACATGCGCCTGGGCGCGAAAATTTGCGGCGAGCCGTGCTGGGACGAAGACTTCCAGGTCGCCGACGTGTTCATCCTGCTCAAGCGCGACGAACTCTGCCCGCGCTACGCCAAGCACTTCAAGGCGGCGGTGTGATGAGCCGGCTGCGGGTGTACGCGCGGATCGCGCGAGTGCTGCTGGTGGTGACGCTGGGCCTGAGCATGGCCAGTGTCTTCGGCGTGTTCGAACGCCTGGGCCTGGCGCATTCGATGCAACGTCGGCAGCGCTGGTCGCGGTTCTTCATGGCGCGCCTGAGCAATGCCCTGCCCTTTCGCGTGACCGTGCACGGCGAGCTGCCGAAGCAGCCGATGCTGTGGGTCAGCAACCATGTGTCGTGGACCGACATTCCGCTGCTGGGCATGCTCACGCCGCTGTCGTTTCTGTCCAAGGCCGAAGTGCGCACCTGGCCGGTGGCCGGTTGGCTGGCGGCGAAGGCCGGCAGCCTGTTTATCCGTCGCGGCTCGGGCGACAGCCAGTTGATCCGCAAACAGATGACCCGGCACCTGCAAAGCGCCCATCCGCTGCTGATGTTCCCCGAAGGCACCACCACCGATGGCCGCTCGCTGCGCACCTTTCACGGGCGCCTGCTGTCGGCGGCGATCGATTCCGAGGTGATGCTGCAACCGGTGGCGATCCGCTATCTGCGCAACGGGGAAATCGATGCGCTGGCACCGTTCATTGGCGAGGACGATCTGCTCTCGCACCTGATGCGCCTGTTCAGCAATGACTGTGGCGATGTCGAAGTGCACCTGCTCAAGCCGATCCCCTGCCAGGGCCGGGAGCGCGCGGCACTGGCGTTCGACGCACAGCAGGCGGTGCAGAAGGCGTTGTTCGGTGATGTGGCCAGACCGGCCGAGCCACGCCGTACGGGCGAACTGATCGCTGCCTGAAACCCCCATCCCCCTGTGGGAGCGGGCTTGCTCGCGAATGCGGTCTGTCATTCACTATCGATGTTGTCTGACAGGACGCCTTCGCGAGCAAGCTCGCTCCCACATTGGTTTTTATGTCGTTGACGGTTTTTGCGCGAAGTTTTGGAGCTGCGGATAGAACAAGCGGAAATCCTCACTCAGCGGCTCATACAAGCGCCGCAACTCCTGCATCGCCCCCGCCAACTCCTCAGGCTTGCTCAGGCGCCGGGAAATCCCGCGCAGCACCTGATCCAGTACTTCGAATTCCTGATACGAACCCAACCAGTCATTGGCCACCATGTGCGGGGCGATTTTCGCCAGACGTTCGGGCAACTGCCGTTCATTGGACAGCACGCGGTAAACGTCGCGGGTGAAATGCTCCAATGGCCGGTCGGCGTACAACTGCCAGTCCCGGGCCAGGCAATGGTCGAAGAACACGTCGAGGACGATGCCCGCGTAACGGCGGCGGGTCTCGGTGAAACGCCCCAGGGCTATGTCCACCAAGGGATGGCGATCGGTGAACACGTCGATCTGCCGGTGCAACTGGATCGCGGCCTCGATCTCCGGGGCGAACCGGCCTTGCAGCCGCCCTTTGACGAAATCGCCATACAGACTGCCGAGCAGTTGACCGGGGCGCTGGCCACCGAGGTGCAAATGTGCGAGATAGTTCATGGGCGCAGCTTAGCACCGCGCCCACGCTTGTTTACACTCAACGTATCGTTATAACCCGATATACCGATTTATGCGTCCGTCAGATCGAATTCATATTGGTATATCGCGAAGTACCGATTTAAAGTTCGCCTCATCGCGATATAGCGCTACACACATCACGAGCCCAAAGCCATGAACCTCGACCTCGACGAAATAATAAAAGCCCTGGCGCATCCAGTACGGCGAGACATCCTCATCTGGCTGAAAGACCCCAAAGCCGAGTTTCCGCAACAGATCCACAACCACGAGTACGGCATCTGCGCCGGGCAGATCGATCAGCGCTGCGGCCTGTCGCAGTCGACCGTCTCCGCGCACCTGGCGACGCTGCAACGCGCCGGCCTGATCAGCAGCCAGAAAGCTGGCCAGTGGCACTTCTTCAAACGCAACGAGGACGTGATCCAGGCGTTCCTCGACGCCATCGTCAAGGAGCTCAGCGCTCCCACAAGGAATTGATCCAATGCCCCTCTCGCTCCTCATCCTGGCCTTGAGCGCCTTCGCCATCGGCACTACCGAGTTCGTCATCATGGGCCTGCTGCCCGATGTGGCGGCGGATCTCGGCGTGTCGATTCCCGGCGCCGGCTGGCTGGTGACCGGTTACGCCCTGGGCGTGGCCATCGGTGCGCCGTTCATGGCACTGGCCACCGCCAGGCTGCCGCGCAAGGCCGCACTGGTCGCGTTGATGGGCATCTTCATTATCGGCAACCTGCTCTGCGCCATTGCCAGTGACTACAACGTGCTGATGTTCGCCCGGGTCGTCACTGCGCTGTGCCACGGCGCGTTCTTCGGCATCGGTTCGGTAGTCGCGGCCGACCTGGTTGCGCCGAACAAGCGCGCGTCCGCCGTGGCGCTGATGTTCACCGGCCTGACCCTGGCCAACGTCCTCGGCGTGCCGCTGGGCACCGCGCTGGGCCAGGAAGCCGGCTGGCGCTCGACCTTCTGGGCGGTGACCGTGATCGGCGTGATTGCCCTGTTCGGCCTGATCCGTTTCCTGCCGGCCAAGCGTGACGAGGAAAAACTCGACATGCGCGCCGAACTCGCCGCCCTCAAGGGTGCCGGCATCTGGCTGTCGCTGAGCATGACCGCGCTGTTCGCCGCCTCGGTATTCACCCTGTTCACTTACGTTGCGCCGCTGCTGGGCGATGTCACGGGGGTCTCGCCCCGTGGCGTGACCTGGACGCTGATGCTCATCGGCCTGGGTCTGACCGTCGGCAACATCCTCGGCGGCAAACTGGCTGACAAAGGCCTGGCCGCGACGCTGATCGGCGTGTTCATCGCGATGGCCGTGACCTCCACGGTACTGACCTGGACCAGCATCGCGCTGATCCCCACCGAGATCACCCTGTTCCTCTGGGCCACCGCGTGTTTCGCCGCCGTGCCGGCCCTGCAAGTGAACGTCGTGACCTACGGCCAGGCCGCACCGAACCTGGTGTCGACCCTGAACATCGGCGCCTTCAACATCGGCAACGCCCTCGGCGCCTGGGTCGGCGGCAGCGTCATCGCCCACGGCTTCGGCCTGACCAGCGTGCCCCTCGCGGCGGCCGCACTGGCGGTGCTGGCACTGCTGGTGACCCTGATCACTTTCCGTCAGAACGGCGATGCCGGGCTGGCTCCTGCTACCAATTGATTAACTGTTAACGTACGAGGGTTGTAGACATGGCAACTATTTTCGATCCGATCAAACTGGGCGACCTCGAGCTGTCCAACCGCATCATCATGGCGCCGCTGACTCGCTGCCGCGCTGACGAGGGCCGTGTGCCCAACGCACTGATGGCCGAGTACTACGTACAACGCGCCTCCGCCGGTCTGATCCTCAGCGAAGCCACCTCGGTGACCCCGATGGGCGTCGGCTACCCGGACACCCCGGGCATCTGGTCCAACGACCAGGTCCGCGGCTGGACCAACGTGACCAAGGCCGTGCACGCCGCGGGTGGCAAGATCGTCCTGCAACTGTGGCACGTCGGCCGCATCTCGCACCCGTCGTACCTGAACGGCGAAACGCCGGTGGCCCCGAGCGCCATCCAGCCCAAGGGCCACGTCAGCCTGGTGCGCCCACTGGCCGACTACCCGACACCGCGCGCCCTGGAAACTGCGGAAATCGCCGATATCGTTGAGGCCTACCGCGTCGGTGCCGAGAACGCCAAGGCCGCCGGTTTCGACGGCGTGGAAATCCATGGCGCCAACGGCTACCTGCTCGACCAGTTCCTGCAGAGCAGCACCAACCAGCGTACCGACAACTACGGCGGTTCCCTGGAAAACCGTGCGCGCCTGCTGCTGGAAGTGACCGACGCGGCCATCGAAGTGTGGGGCGCCGGCCGTGTCGGCGTGCACCTGGCGCCGCGCGCCGACTCGCACGACATGGGTGACGACAACCTTGCCGAAACCTTCACCTACGTCGCCCGCGAGCTGGGCAAGCGCGGCATCGCCTTCATCTGCTCGCGCGAAAAAGAAGGCGCCGACAGCCTCGGCCCACAACTGAAAGAAGCCTTCGGCGGCGCGTACATCGCCAACGAGCGCTTCACCAAAGACAGCGCCAACGCCTGGCTGGCTGAGGGCAAGGCGGACGCGGTAGCGTTCGGCGTACCGTTCATTGCCAACCCGGACCTGCCGGCACGCCTGAAGGCCGATGCACCGCTGAACCCGGCGCATCCGGAAACCTTCTACGGCAAAGGCCCGGTCGGCTACATCGACTACCCGACGCTGTAAGCGGCGCACCGTAGCGCAGAAACACAAAAGCCCCGACTCGCAAGAGCCGGGGCTTTTTCCTGGGCGACGCGCCGGGGGGCTCGTGAACATTTGTTCACACGGGCGAAACAAAAACCCTACAAAATACGTAGCTCGCTATGTATCAACTCGATCCCCGGCGGTATATAAAAGCAGCCCATTGCAGCGAGGCAGATGAACAGGGATCTTCATTCGCCCCTTTGACTGAAACAACCTGATCCAATTACATATTTTGTTTCATTTGCGCAGGCTGGGGCTCCAGCGCAGCATATCCAGCCCGGTATCGACCCAACGCTCGGCCTCGGCCTGCAGTTCGAAGCTGTCCGGCGCCAACAGCCAGCCGTACAGGAGGCCGTCGATATAGGCGTGAATGCTGATGGCTGCACGGGCCGTGTCGAGATCTTCCGGCAACTGGCCGCGATTCACCGCATTACGCAGGGTCAGGCCGATGCGCAGGTTGCAGTCGAGGCTGGCTGTCCGGCGCTGTTGGCGCAGATCACACATTTCATCGGTGAACTCGCACTTATGAAACAGAATTTCGTTGATGCGCCGGGTTTTCGGGTCCAGCGCCACTTGATGAAACAAGCGCACCAGCAGCTTGCGCATGCAGCCCAGCGGATCGAGTTCGTCCTCGCTCTCGCTGGCCTTGGCCAGTTCATCCAGCGGCTCATGCAGGGTATCGAGCATCGCCTGCAGCAGATCGGCCTTGTTGCTGAAGTGCCAATAGATGGCACCGCGGGTCACGCCGGCCAGGGTCGCAATGTCGGCCAGCGTCGTGCGCGCCACGCCCCTTTCATAGAAAGCTTTCTCGGCGGCTTCCAGAATCTGGCTTCGCGTTTCCTGAGCTTCCTCTTTGGTGCGACGAACCATGGCAGTAAAACCTCAAACAGGATGTTTCAGGGATGGCTGAATATCCGCTGAATAAATAAGGGGGCGATCTCTCGTGAATCGACTCCCCGGCCTACAATTTCAAACCTTGC
Organism: Pseudomonas sp. efr-133-TYG-5; assembly: GCF_030209175.1. GTDB lineage: Bacteria > Pseudomonadota > Gammaproteobacteria > Pseudomonadales > Pseudomonadaceae > Aquipseudomonas. The sequence goes on from NZ_JARVSM010000001.1 coordinate 2,030,915, forward strand.
GACGTGTTTTGTAACAGGGTGGGTACACAGCCAAGGTGTTTACAAACAACCATGAACGTAAGTATATTCCTTAGCAAGCTACTTATCCACTCGATGAACAATTTTTACCCTTTCACACTTCTTGTGCGCTTTTCGCGCGCCTGACCCGAGGATCTTCATGCAATTCAAGCCAGCTGTTACCGCTCTGGTCACTGCCGTCGCCCTGGCATCGCTGCTCAGCGGATGTAAAAAGGAAGAGGCGGCTCCCGCCGCACCACCTCCTCAGGTCGGCGTCGTCACCCTGCAACCACAAGCCTTTACCCTGACTTCCGAACTGCCGGGCCGCACCAGCGCGTTCCGCATCGCCGAAGTTCGACCGCAGGTCAACGGCATCATTCTCAAGCGTCTGTTCAAGGAAGGCGGCGATGTCAAAGCCGGCCAGCAGCTGTACCAGATCGATCCGTCGGTCTACGAAGCGACCCTGAAAAGCGCCGAAGCCAACCTGCGTTCGACCAAGTCGATCTCCGACCGCTACAAGCAACTGGTCGATGAGCAGGCTGTCAGCCGTCAGGAATACGACACCGCTGTCGCCAATCGCCTGGAGTCGGAAGCCTCCCTGCAGAGTGCGCAGATCAACGTGCGTTACACCAAGGTCTATGCGCCGATCTCCGGGCGTATCGGTCGTTCGGCGGTCACCGAGGGCGCCCTGGTCAGCAACGGCCAGGCCGATGCCATGGCGGTGATCCAGCAACTGGACCCGATCTACGTCGACGTCACCCAGTCGTCGGTGGAACTGCTGGAACTGCGTCGCGAACTGGAAAGCGGCCGCCTGCAGAAGGCCGGCGACAACGCCGCTGCGGTCAAACTGACCCTGGAAGACGGCAGCCAGTACAAGCTCGACGGCAAGCTGGAATTCTCCGAAGTGTCGGTCGATCAGACCACCGGTTCGGTGACCCTGCGCGCGGTGTTCCCGAACCCGGATCACACCCTGTTGCCGGGCATGTTCGTCCACGCTCAGTTGCAGGCCGGTGTGAACAGCGCCGCGATCCTCGCGCCGCAGCAAGGCGTGACCCGCGACCTCAAAGGCACGCCAACCGCACTGGTCGTCGGTCCGGACAACAAGGTCGAACTGCGTCAGCTCAAGGCCAGCCGCACCGTCGGCAGCCAGTGGCTGATCGAAGACGGCCTGAAGGCCGGCGATCGCCTGATCACCGAAGGGCTGCAGTTCGTCAAACCGGGCGTCGAGGTCAAACCGACCGAAGCGACCAACGTCGGCACCAAGAACCCGGCCCCCGCCCAGGCAGCTGACAAAGCCGCCGGCGGCAAAGGGGAGTAATCCATGTCAAAATTTTTCATCGACCGTCCGATTTTCGCCTGGGTAATTGCCCTGGTGATCATGCTGGTCGGGGCACTCTCGATCCTGAAACTGCCGATCAACCAGTACCCGAGCATCGCGCCACCGGCCATTGCGATTTCCGTGACCTACCCGGGTGCGTCCGCGCAGACCGTGCAGGACACCGTGGTCCAGGTGATCGAGCAGCAGCTCAACGGTATCGACAACCTGCGTTATGTGTCCTCGGAAAGTAACTCCGACGGCAGCATGACCATCACCGCGACCTTCGAGCAAGGCACCAACTCCGACACCGCGCAGGTCCAGGTGCAGAACAAGCTGAACCTGGCCACCCCGCTGTTGCCGCAGGAAGTGCAGCAACAGGGTATCCGCGTGACCAAGGCAGTGAAGAACTTCCTGCTGGTGATCGGCGTGGTGTCGCGTGACGGCAGCATGACCAAGGACGACCTGTCCAACTACATCGTCTCGAACATGCAGGATCCGATCTCGCGGACTGCCGGTGTCGGTGACTTCCAGGTGTTCGGTGCCCAGTACGCGATGCGCATCTGGCTCGACCCGGCCAAGCTGAACAACTTCAACCTGACCCCGGTCGACGTGAAGACCGCCATCGCGGCACAGAACGTCCAGGTGTCGTCCGGCCAGCTCGGCGGCCTGCCTGCCGTGCAGGGTCAGCAACTGAACGCGACGATCATCGGCAAGACCCGTCTGCAAACGGCCGAGCAGTTCAAGGAAATCCTGCTCAAGGTCAACAAGGACGGTTCGCAGGTGCGCCTCAAAGACGTCGCCGACGTCGGCCTCGGTGGCGAGAACTACGCGATCAGCGCCCAGTTCAACGGCAGCCCGGCTTCCGGTCTGGCGGTGAAACTGGCCAACGGCGCCAACGCCCTCGACACGGCCAAGGCCCTGCGCAATACCATCGACAGCCTCAAGCCGTTCTTCCCGCAAGGGATGGAAGTGGTGTTCCCGTACGACACCACCCCGGTGGTGACCGAATCGATCAAGGGCGTAGTGGAAACCCTGGTCGAGGCGATCGTGCTGGTGTTCCTGGTGATGTTCCTGTTCCTGCAGAACTTCCGCGCCACCGTCATCACCACGATGACCGTGCCGGTGGTCTTGCTCGGTACGTTCGGCATCCTCGCCGCCGCCGGTTTCAGCATCAACACCCTGACCATGTTCGGTATGGTCCTGGCCATCGGCCTTCTGGTGGACGACGCCATCGTCGTGGTGGAAAACGTCGAACGGGTGATGAGCGAAGAAGGCCTGTCACCGAAGGAAGCGACCAAGAAGTCCATGGGCCAGATCCAGGGCGCATTGGTCGGTATCGCCCTGGTACTGTCGGCGGTACTGCTGCCGATGGCGTTCTTCGGCGGTTCCACCGGGGTCATCTACAAGCAGTTCTCGATCACCATCGTGTCGGCCATGGCGTTGTCGGTGCTGGTGGCCCTGATCTTCACCCCGGCGCTCTGCGCGACCATGCTCAAGCCGATTCCCCATGGCGAGCACGGCACCCCGAAAAAAGGCTTCTTCGGCTGGTTCAACCGTGGTTTCGACCGCAGCGTCAAAAGCTACGAGCGCGGCGTGGGCAACATCCTGCGTCACAAGGCTCCGTACCTGCTGGCGTACCTGCTGATTTTCATCGGCATGATCTGGCTGTTCCTGCGGATCCCGTCCTCCTTCCTGCCCGAGGAAGACCAGGGCGTACTGTTCGCCCAGGTGCAGACGCCGGCCGGCTCCAGTGCCCAGCGTACGCAAGTGGTCGTCGATGAAATGCGCGAATTCCTCCTGCGTCCGACCAAGGACGGCGGTGAAGGCGACGCGGTCGCCTCGGTGTTCACCGTGACCGGCTTCAACTTCGCCGGCCGTGGCCAGAGCTCGGGTATGGCGTTCATCATGCTCAAGCCGTGGCACGAACGTAACGCCGACAACAGCGTGTTCAAACTGGCCGCTCGCGCCCAGCAGCACTTCTTCACCTTCCGCGATGCGATGGTGTTCGCCTTCGCCCCGCCGGCGGTACTGGAGTTGGGTAACGCCACCGGTTTCGACGTGTTCCTGCAAGACCGTGCCGGTATCGGTCACGACAAGCTGATGGAAGCGCGCAACCAGTTCCTCGGCATGGCGGCGCAGAGCAAAGTGCTCTCGCAGGTACGTCCGAACGGTCTGAACGACGAGCCGCAGTTCCAGCTCGAAATCGATGACGAGAAGGCCAGTGCCCTGGGCATTACCATCACCGACATCAACAACACCCTGTCGATTGCCCTGGGCAGTAGCTACGTCAACGACTTCATCGACCGCGGTCGGGTGAAGAAAGTCTACGTGCAGGGTCAGCCGAACTCGCGCATGAGTCCGGAAGACTTGAAGAAGTGGTATGTGCGCAATGCCTCCGGCACCATGGTTCCGTTCTCGGCGTTCGCCAAGGGCGAGTGGATCTACGGTTCGCCGAAGCTGTCGCGTTACAACGGCGTGGAAGCGATGGAGATCCTCGGTGCCCCGGCCCCGGGCTACTCCACCGGTGAAGCCATGGCCGAAGTCGAGGCGATTGCCGCCAAGCTGCCGAAGGGTGTGGGCATCTCCTGGACCGGTCTGTCCTACGAGGAGCGTCTGGCCGGTTCCCAGGCACCGGCACTGTTCGCGCTGTCGCTGCTGATGGTATTCCTGTGTCTGGCGGCGTTGTACGAGAGCTGGTCGATTCCGATCGCGGTGGTCCTCGTGGTGCCGCTGGGGATCATCGGGGCCTTGCTGGCGACCAGCCTGCGCGGGCTGTCCAACGACGTGTACTTCCTGGTAGGTCTGTTGACGACCATCGGTCTGGCGGCGAAAAACGCTATTCTGATCGTCGAGTTCGCCAAGGAACTGCACGAACAGGGTAACAGCCTGGTCGATGCCGCCATCGAGGCGTGCCGCATGCGTCTGCGACCGATCATCATGACCTCCCTGGCATTCATCCTCGGCGTGGTACCGCTGGCGATTTCCACCGGGGCCGGCTCGGGCAGTCAGCACGCCATCGGTACGGTCGTAATCGGCGGTATGATCACCGCAACGATCCTGGCGATTTTCTGGGTTCCACTGTTCTTCGTCACTGTGTCGTCCATGGGCCAGCGCAAAAACGCCGGCAAGGATGACGCCATAGAAACTCCTAAAGAGGCTGGCCAATGAGCAAGTCGCTACTCTCCATCGCAGTCGCCGCCTTCGTGCTGAGCGGTTGCTCGCTGATACCCGACTATCAGCAGCCTGCAGCACCGGTGGCGGACCAGTACCCGCAGGGCCCGGCGTACTCGCCGGCCCAGGCACCGGCGCAGGCCGCTGCCGAGCAGGGCTGGAAGCAGTTTTTCCATGACCCGGCCCTGCAGCAGCTGATCCAGGTCGCCCTGGAAAACAACCGCGACCTGCGCGTCGCGGCGCTGAACATCGACGCCTATGCGGCGCAGTACCGCATCCAGCGTGCCGACCTGTTCCCGGCCGTGTCGGCCAATGCCGCCGGCAGCCGCCAGCGGATCCCGGCACGCGCCTCGCAGACCGGTGAATCGGGTATCACCAGCTCGTACTCCGCCACTGTCGGCATCAGCGCCTACGAACTCGACCTGTTCGGCCGGGTGCGCAGCCTGAGCGAGCAAGCGCTGCAACAATACTTCGCCACCGAAGAAGCACGGCGCAGCACCCAGATCAGCCTGGTGGCCAGTGTGGCCAACGCCTACCTGACCTGGCAGGCCGACAAGGAACTGCTGAAGCTGACGCAAGACACCCTCGGTGCCTTCGAAGAAAGCTACAAGCTGACCAGCCGCAGCAACGAGGTCGGTGTGGCCTCGGCGCTGGACCTGGCGCAGTCGCGCACCTCGGTGGAAAACGCCCGGGCGCAACTGGCGCGTTACACCCGCCAGGTCGCTCAGGATGAAAACAGCCTGACCCTGCTGCTCGGCACCGGCGTGCCGGCCAACCTGCAGGCGGCCAAGCCGCTGTCCGACGACCTGCTCGCCGATGTCCCGGCCGGTCTGCCGTCGGATCTGCTGCAACGGCGTCCGGACATCCTCCAGGCCGAATACAACCTGAAGGCGGCCAACGCCAACATCGGCGCGGCCCGCGCGGCGTTCTTCCCGAGCATCAGTCTGACCGCCAACGCGGGCAGCCTGAGCCCGGACCTGTCCGGCCTGTTCAAGGGCGGCTCGGGCACCTGGCTGTTCCAGCCGCAGATCAACCTGCCGATCTTCAACGCCGGCAGCCTGCGCGCCAGTCTCGACTACGCCAAGATCCAGAAGGACATCGGCGTGGCGAACTACGAGAAGTCGATTCAGACCGCCTTCCAGGAAGTCGCCGACGGCCTGGCCGCCCGCCAGACCTACACCGAGCAATTGCAGGCGCAGCGTGACTTCGTCAACGCCAACCAGGACTACTACCGTCTGGCCGAGCGTCGCTACCGCATCGGGGTCGACAGCAACCTGACCTTCCTCGATGCCCAGCGTCAGCTGTTCAGCGCGCAACAGGCGCTGATCACCGACCGCCTCGCGCAGCTGACCAGTGCGGTCAACCTGTACAAGGCCCTGGGCGGTGGCTGGAATGCGCAGACCGCGCAGAACGAACCGCTGAAAGAAGAAGCACCGAAAATGAAGCTGTTCTGACACGGCCATCATCAACAAGCCCACCTGTCCGGTGGGCTTGTTGTTTCAAGGCATGAAACCGAGCGGCCAGGCATTTGTAGCGCAATGCCCGCAACGGTCTGCCGCGCACAACGACGCTGGCGATGACCCGCCTAGCGATTCTCGAGAGAAAACTCACCCACGACTTCCACTACCGTGTCAGCGAAACTGCGGTATTTGAAGTTGAATGATCCGCTGTAAACAAGCGGCGATACCGCATCGATTTTCAGCGTCCCGCTTCCCCAGTCTTCGCCGATAACGGCGCCGGGTGTGCCATTGCCGAGCAATCCCAACACCTCCCAGTCCGGATCCTTCATCGGTCTGATTTTGTGCATCCCCACGTCCAGCGGCACTCTGCTGCCCAGATAGACCGCGCGTACAGGGCGGCCGTTGTCCGATCCAAAATAAGCCCACAAACTGGGCCTGCCACTTCTGTAAAAAAAATACACCCAGGCCGTATCCAGTTTTGTTTCCTTGGCATTTTCGGTAACGGTAATGGCCACCGTCCCCGTACTTTCCTGAGTCGCCGCAAACGGTTCAAGTCCGATGTCTTGGGTAGAAACCCACTTGTCCTGCGTGCTGTTCATTTCCTTCGCTCCACTGGCTGTGATCAAGCAAATAGACTTCGAAAGTCTCGCCAGTGAAAAAACTACGCCGAAAACTCAGCTTTACCACTGTCAGAACTGACAGGTGAGCACCCCTGACACTTTCAGTTATCGTGAGCATTTTTTTGCGATGCCGCTGCACGGTGTACTCGCGCCGGCCCGGGGGCGTCGCAGGGTATCGAAAGATCCCTGCGATCTTCTGTTCGATAATCGCCCGAAACCCGTTTTCGCCGATTGAAAGGGGTCATCCACGCCACGCACCATCCGCTTCACAAAACCAATAACAACAGGTTCGATGCCATGTTTGCCCGCCCTTCCCCGTCCGGCTGATCGCCACCGCTTCACGTCCTGTTCGCTTCCCCCTGTCTGCCCTCAAAAGCGGCGGCAGCGTACCCGTTCACCCCAAAATAATTAGAGAGACTCCGCTCATGACGCCTTCCACTTATGCATTTCCCGGTTTGCTCGCCCTGACCCTGGCTGGCACCGCGCTGCCGGCAATGGCCGAGGAAGCCGGGTTCGTCGAAGGGGCCAAGGTCAACCTGAACCTGCGCAACTTCTACATCAACCGCAACTTCACCAACCCGACCAAGGCTCAGGGCAAGGCTGAAGAGTGGACGCAGAACTTCATCCTCGACGCCAAATCCGGCTTCACCCAGGGCACCGTCGGTTTCGGCATGGACGTGCTCGGGCTGTACTCGGTAAAACTCGATGGCGGCAAAGGCACCGGCGGCACGCAACTGTTGCCGCTGGATCATGACGGCCGTCCGGCGGACAACTTCGGCCGCACCAACGTCGCGTTCAAGGCCAGACTGTCGCAGACCGAGGTGAAGGTCGGCGAGTGGATGCCGGTGCTGCCGATCCTGCGTTCGGACGACGGCCGCTCGCTGCCGCAGACCTTCCGTGGCGGCCAGATCACCTCGAAGGAAATCGCCGGCCTGACCCTTTACGGCGGCCAGTTCCGCGCCAACAGCCCGCGTGACGACAGCAGCATGAGCGACATGTCGATGACCGGCAAAGCCGCGTTCACCTCCGATCGCTTCAACTTCCAGGGCGGCGAGTACGTGTTCAACGACAAACGCACGCAGATCGGCCTGTGGAACGCCGAGCTCAAGGACATCTACAGCCAGCAATACGTCAATCTGATCCACAGCCAGCCGCTGGGCGACTGGACGCTGGGCGCCAACCTCGGCTTCTTCTATGGCAAGGACGACGGCAGCGCCCGCGCCGGCGACCTCGACAACAAGACCTGGTCCGGCCTGTTGTCTGCCCGCTACGGCGGCAACACGTTCTACGTCGGCCTGCAGAAACTCACGGGCGACAGCGCCTGGATGCGGGTCAACGGCACCAGCGGCGGCACCCTGGCCAACGACAGCTACAACTCCAGTTACGACAACGCTCAGGAACGCTCCTGGCAGGTGCGTCACGACTACAATTTCGTCGCCCTCGGCATTCCCGGGCTGACCCTGATGAACCGCTACATCAGCGGCAGCAACGTGCACACCGGCACCATCACCGACGGCAAGGAATGGGGTCGCGAATCGGAGCTGGGCTACACCGTACAGAGCGGCGCGCTCAAGGACCTGAACGTCAGATGGCGCAACTCGACCATGCGCCGCGACTACAGCAATAACGAGTTCGACGAAAATCGCCTGATCGTCAGCTACCCGATCAGCCTGCTGTAACGCCTGGGCCACTGTAGGCGCCGCCGAAGCTGCGATCGGGTGCTCGCAGCCTCGTTGCATTCGGCAGCGCCTGCCTGCCAGGGGGGCGATGGCCATTTGTCAGGCGAGGTGGCACTTTGCGGGCCTTGGATTAAAGTGGAAAAACCTGAAGGACTCAGGCGCACCACCCTTCCCGCTTCCGTTATCTGTTGATGTTGGTCCCCAAGACTCGAGCCAGGCTGTCATCGGAAGACACTGCTGATCACCGGAGGACCGCCTCATGATCACTCGCCCCACCCCTGCTGCCGACTGGGACGCCAAGGCGTACCAGCAGTTTTCCCGCCTCAGGCAACGCCCGGTCAACGAACTGCTCGAGCGCGTCGAACTGCACGATCCACAACGCATCTACGACCTCGGTTGCGGCACCGGCATCGCCACGCAACTGCTGGCCGAACGCTGGCCGCGCGCGCAGTTGCTCGGCGTCGACAGTTCAGCGCAGATGCTCGATCAGGCGCGCTGCCTGCCGATCAAGGCGTCATGGCAACAGTGCGACCTGCTCGACTGGCAGCCCGAGCAACCGGCAGACCTGCTGCTGGCCGCTGCCGTGCTGCATTTCATCGAAGGTCACGAAGAGCTGCTGCCGCGCCTGCTCGGCCGGCTCAACCCCGGCGGCTGCCTCGCCGCGCACATGCCGGACTGGCGCGATGCGCTGTGGTATCGGCTGATGCTCGACACCCTCGAGGACGCCGGCCCCGGGCACACGCCGTTGGGCACGCCGCAACTGCGCCAGCACATGGCTGCGCGGCCGTTACTGACGCTGGAGGATTACTACCGTTTGCTGGCGCCGCTGACGGCCTCGCTGGACATCTGGGAAACCGAGCAATTGCAGGTGGTGGACGGCAAGTCGCCGGTCTATGACTGGGTCAAGGTCTCGGCACTGCGGCCGGTGATGCAGGGGCTCGACCCGCAGGAGCAGGCGCGTTTCATCTACCACTTCCTGATGCGCGTGCATGCGCATTATCCGCAGGAGAACAACGGCCATACGCTGTTTCCGTTCAAGCGGATTTTCATCGTCGCCAGGGTGTGATTGATCGGACGACTAGCGCTTTCGCGGGCAGGCTCGCGTCCACATTGCAAGGCATGGCAAAGGTGGGCGCGAGCCGGCTCGCGAAGGCGTCAGTTCAGGCGCCCTCAGGCCCGGGATTCGACACCCAGCTCATCCCACACCGCCTCGGCGAGGTGGAACGTGGCGTTGGCCGCCGGGATCCCGCAGTAGATCGCGCTCTGCATGATCACTTCCTTGATCTCGCCGCGGCTCACGCCATTGTTGGCGGCGGCGCGCAGGTGCAGCTTGAGTTCGCCCTCGCGGTTCATGCCGATCAGCATGGCAATGGTGATCAGGCTGCGGGTGTGCCGTGGCAGGCCCGGGCGGGTCCAGATATCGCCCCAGGCGTGACGGGTAATCATCTCCTGGAACTCCGCGTTGAACTCGGTCAGCGTGGTCAGGCTGCGATCGACGTGAGCATCGCCCAACACGGCGCGACGCACCTGCATGCCTTCGTCATAACGTTGTTTCTCGTCCACAACTATCCCCTCAATGAGCGTGCAGAAACGCCAGCACCCGATCGCTGAATTCAGCCCCGGCCTGGACGTTGGATAGATGCGCGGCATAAAACTCGGCGTACTCGGCGCCACGCACCTGTTGCTGAATGAAATGGCTGCCGGCCGGCGGCGTCACCGCATCCTCGCTGCCGGCGATCACCAGCAGCGGCACGGTGATCGATCCCAGCTGCTCGCGGAAATCGGCATCGCGCACCGCCGCGCAGTTGGCCGCGTAACCTTGCGGCGAGGTCGCCGCGAGCATGTCGGTGATGTGCTTCGCCGCTGCCGGATTGGCCGCGGCAAAGTCCGAGGTGAACCAGCGCGCAATCGACGCATCGCGCAGGGCGACCATGGCGGCCGGACCATCGCGCAGCACGGTTTCGATACGCGGATTCCACACTGTCGGATCGCCGATTTTTGCCGCGGTATTGCACACGATCAGTTTGTTCAGGCGCTCGCCGGCGTTGATTCCCAGCCATTGGCCGATCAGGCCGCCCATCGACAGCCCGCAGAAATGCGCACGCTCGATGTGCAGCGCGTCGAGCAGGGCCAGCACGTCGCGGCCCAATTGCTCGATGCTGTACGGCCCCGGCGTGACCAGCGATTGGCCGTGACCACGGGTGTCGAAGCGCAACACGCGAAAATGCTCGGTAAACGCCGGCATCTGCACGTCCCACATGTGCAGGTCGGTCCCCAGCGAGTTGGACAGCACCAGCACCGGCGCATCAACCGGGCCGTCTATTTGGTAATGAAGTTCGCCATCGGCGAGTTGTACGAAAGCCACAGCCCTCTCCTTCAGTCAGTCAGCGCGTTATGTTCGGCCACCGCTCGCTCGACCCAGGTTTGCGCCTGGCCAAGGTAGTGGGCGGGGTTGAGCAGATCATCCAGTTCGCTGGCGCTCAGTTCGGCGCTCACCCCTGGCTCGTCGGAGAGCACCGCGCGCAGGTGGCGCTGCTCCGCCACCGCACGTTTGCAGCATTGTTCGAGCAGGTGATGCGCGGCGTCGCGGCCGACCCGTTGCGCGAGGACGATGCTCACCGCTTCGGCCAGCACCAGGCCCTGGGTCAATTCGAGGTTGCGGGCCATGCGCGCGGCATCGACTTCCAGCCCATCGGCCAGCAACCGCGCCTGCTGCAGCGCCCCGGAAACCAGGCAGCAGATCTCCGGCAGGGTCTCCCATTCGGCGTGCCACAGACCGAGGCTGCGTTCGTGTTCCTGCGGCATGGCGCTGAACAGCGTCGACAACAGCCCCGGCACCCGCGTCGCAGCGCCGATCAACACCGCCGCGCCGACCGGATTGCGTTTGTGCGGCATGGTCGAGGAGCCGCCCTTGCCGGGTGCCGCCGGTTCGAACACTTCCGCCGCTTCGGTCTGCATCAGCAGGCTGATGTCGCGGCCGAGTTTGCCGAGGCTGCCGGCGATCAGCCCGAGCACCGCGCCGAACTCGACGAGGCGATCGCGCTGGGTGTGCCACGGTTGTTCGGGCAAGCTCAGTTGCAGCTCTTCAGCCAAGGCCTGGGCGATCGGCAACGCCTGCGCACCGAGCGCCGCGAGGGTCCCGGACGCGCCGCCGAATTGCAGCACCAGTAAGCGCGGCTTGAGTTCGCGCAGGCGCTGGCGGCTGCGCGTCACCGCGCCGAGCCAGGTGGCGATCTTCATGCCGAGGGTCACCGGCGTCGCGTGTTGCAACCAGGTGCGGCCGGCCAGCGGAGTCGCCGCATGACGCTGCGCCTGCGTCGCGAGCGATGCGGCCAGCTGCGCCAGTTCGCTGTCGATCAGCGCCAGCGCCTGCCGCAATTGCAGCACCAGTCCGGAGTCCATCACGTCCTGGCTGGTGGCGCCCAGATGCACATAACGTTCGGCCTCGGCATCCGCCGCGGCGATCTGCCTGCCCAGCGCCTTGACCAGCGGAATCGCCGAGTTGCCGGCCGTGGCGATCGCCTCGGCCAACGCTGCAAAGTCATACAGGCCGGCGCGGCAGGCAGCGGCAATCGGCGCCACCGCCGTTGGCGGGATCAACCCGACCCGCGCTTCGGCCCTGGCCAGCGCCGCTTCGAAATCGAGCATGGCCTGCACCCGGCCCTGATCGCAGAACACCTCACGCATATCGCGGGCAGTGAAATAGGCATCGAACAATTGATTGCCCGGTCGCTGAGTCATAAACAGTCCTTGCCGGCGCGGGCCATGACGGCCCGCGCACATCGGTTTAGAGATCGTGGTGCAGATACGCCGCCTGTTTCGGCAGGCGCAGGCTGAACAGGAAGGCCACCGCCATCATGACCGTCACGTACCAGTAAAAGGCGTTTTCCATGCCCCCGGCTTTCAGGCTCAGCGCCACGTATTCCGCCGAACCACCGAAAATCGCGTTGGCCACCGCATAGGCCAGGCCCACGCCGAGGGCGCGGACTTCCGGCGGGAACATCTCGGCTTTCACCAGGCCGCTGATCGAGGTGTAGAAACTGACAATGGCCAGCGCCACGGTGATCAGCACGAAGGCCAGCAGCGGGCTGCTGACGCTTTTCAGGCTCAACAGGATCGGTACGGTCAGCAGCGTCCCGAGGGCGCCGAACCAGAGCATCGAGTTACGTCGGCCGATTTTGTCGGCGAGCATGCCGAACAGTGGCTGCATGCACATATACAGGAACAGCGCGCCGGTCATGATGTAACTGGCGGTCTTGGCGTGCATGCCCGCCGTGTTCACCAGGTACTTCTGCATGTACGTGGTGAAGGTGTAGAAAATCAGCGAGCCACCGGCGGTATAGCCGAGCACGGTGATGAACGCGGCCTTGTGATCGCGAAACAGCGCGCGGATGCTGCCGGCGTCCTTGTTTTCGCGCATTTCCTTGCTGGTGGTCTCTTTCAGCGAACGGCGCAGGAACAGCGAAATCACCGCCGCGACCGCGCCCACGACGAACGGAATCCGCCAGCCGTAGGCACGCAGCTCGTCTTCCGAGAGGAACTGCTGCAGGATCACCACCAGCGACACCGCCAGCAATTGCCCGCCGATCAGGGTCACGTACTGGAACGAGGCGAAGAATCCGCGCTGGCCCTTGAGCGCCACTTCGCTCATGTAAGTGGCTGTGGTGCCGTACTCACCGCCCACCGACAAACCTTGCAGCAGCCGCGCGAACAGCAACAGCAGCGGCGCCCAGACGCCAATGCTGCTGTAAGTCGGCAGGCAGGCGATGAGCAACGAGCCGAAGCACATCATCAGCACCGAAATCATCATCGAGGTCTTGCGGCCCTTCTTGTCCGCCAGGCGCCCGAAAATCCAGCCGCCAATCGGTCGCATCAGGAACCCGGCGGCGAACACGCCGGCAGTGTTGACCAGTTGCACCGTAGGGTTATCGGAAGGAAAAAACGCCGGGGCGAAGTAGATCGCGCAGAAGGCGTAGACGTAAAAGTCGAACCATTCGACGAGATTGCCGGACGAGGCGCCGACAATCGCGAAGATGCGCTTGCTACGCTCTTCGCCGGTGTAGTGGGAGGTAGTGGTTGTCATTGTTTTTCACTCGATAGGGACAGTGAGAGTCTAGACACACTTCGCAACAATCCCGTTCCACATTGGATCAGCAACTCAGTTCCCCCAGTGGGAGCGAGCCTGCTCGCGATGGCGGTACATCACCCACCTTTGTGCTCAATGACACTCCGCAATCACGAGCAGGCTCGCTCCCACATTGGGACGCTGGTGTTCTCAATAATCGAAGAACACGGTTTCCGCTTCAGTGCCCTGCAGAATCACATTCCACTGATAACCCCCCGCCGCATCCGGCTTCGCCAGCAACGTGGTGCGGCGCTCGGCCGGCACGCATTCGAGCAGCGGATCATTGACGTTCGCCGGCTCGCCTTCAAAGTAAATGCGGGTCAGCAAGTGCTTGACCAGGCCACGGGCGAACACCAGCACCACCAGATGCGGCGCCTGGGTCGAACCTTTCAGGCCCTCGACCGTACCCGGCTTGATCGTGGTGAAGCGGAAACGCCCTTCGGCATCCACCGGCACCCGGCCGAAGCCTTCGAAGTTCGGGTCGAGGGCTTTGTCCTGTTCGTCTTCCGGGTGGTCATACTTGCCGGCGGCATTGGCCTGCCAGACTTCCAGCATGGCGTCGTTGACGACATCGCCATTGCCATCGATGACTTGCCCGGTGATCGCCACGCGCTCGCCGAGGGTCAGTTCGGTGGCGAGGTTTTCGCGGTTCAGCCAGGTCAGGCCGATGTGGTAATACGGCCCGACGGTGTGGGACGTGGTCGCGGTCAGGGTCATCTTATTTCTCCATCGGCGTGGCTTCGCGGCCGCGCAGCACAATGTCCCAGCGATAAGCGAGGGCGTAGGACGGAATGGTTTTTTCCAGATCGAATGCGGCGATCAGGCGTTCCTTGGCCGAAGTGTCCGGCACGCAGTTGTAGATCGGGTCGTACGCCAGCAGCGGATCGCCAGGGAAATACATTTGCGTGACCAGGCGCGTGAGGATGCTTGGCCCGAACAGCGAGAAATGCACGTGCGCCGGGCGCCAGGCATTGTGGTGGTTACCCCACGGATAGGCGCCAGGCTTGATGGTCTGGAACTGGTACCAGCCGTCGGCGTCGGTGACGGTGCGGCCGGTGCCGGTGAAATTCGGGTCCAGCGGCGCGTCGTGCAGGTCGCGGGCGTGGTTGTAGCGGCCGGCGGCGTTGGCCTGCCAGATCTCCACGAGAATCCCCGGCACCGGCAGGCCGTCTTCGTCGAGCACACGGCCGTGAATGATGATGCGCTCGCCCAGCGGTTCGCCGGCGTGCTGCGCTGTCAGGTCGTTATCGGTGTCGGCCACGCGCTCGGCGCCGATGGTCGGCCCGGTGATTTCCGACAGGGAATGGGGCAGGAACACCAACGGCTTGGACGGCGAGCGCAGATTGGTGGATTGATAGGTCGGGTGCAGGTACGGCGGCTGGGTGCCTTCCTGTGGGCGACGGTAACCAGGCTTGTCAGTCATTTCGCTTTCCTCTGTTCTTTTCATCACGGCCAGGCGTCAGACGCGTTCGATAGCCAGGGCCAGACCCTGACCGACACCAACGCACATGGTCGCCAGACCTTTCTTGCCACCGGTCTTTTCCAGCTGATGCAGCGCGGTCAGCACCAGACGCGCGCCACTCATGCCCAATGGATGACCGAGGGCGATCGCACCACCATTGGGGTTGACCTGGACAGCGTCGTCCGCCAGCCCCAGTTCACGCAGCACCGCCAGGCCCTGGCTGGCGAAGGCTTCGTTGAGTTCGATCACATCGAAATCGCTGACCGCCACGCCGAGGCGTTCGATCAGCTTGCGTACCGCGGGCACCGGGCCGATGCCCATCACCCGTGGCGCAACGCCGGCACTGGCCATGCCCAGCACTTTGGCGCGGGCAGTCAGGCCGTGTTTTTTCACCGCTTCGGCAGAAGCGAGAATCAGTGCGGCAGCACCGTCGTTCACGCCCGAAGCGTTGCCGGCGGTGACGGTTTTGTCCGCGCCGTTGACCGGTTTCAGTTTGCTCAGGGCTTCCAGGGTGGTGTCGGCGCGCGGATGCTCGTCCTGGCTGACCACGGTTTCCCCCTTCTTGTGGGCAATCCGCACTTCGGTGATTTCTTCGGCGAAGTAGCCAGCGGCCTGCGCGGCAGCGGTGCGCTGCTGGCTGCGCAAGGCAAACGCGTCCTGATCGGCGCGCGACACCTTGTAGTCGTCGGCGACGTTATCGGCGGTCTGCGGCATCGCATCGACACCGTACTGGGCCTTCATCAGCGGGTTGATGAAACGCCAGCCGATGGTGGTGTCTTCCAGTTTCATATTGCGCGAGAACGCCGCGTCGGCCTTGCCCATGACGAACGGCGCGCGCGACATCGACTCGACGCCACCGGCAATCGCCAGCTCCATTTCGCCGCTGGCGATGGCGCGGAACGCGGTGCCGATGGCGTCCATGCCCGAAGCGCAGAGCCGATTGAGGGTCACGCCCGGAACAGTCTCCGGCAGCCCGGCGAGCAACAGCGCCATGCGCGCAACGTTGCGGTTGTCTTCGCCGGCCTGGTTGGCGCAGCCGAGGAACACTTCATCGAGGGCCGCCCAGTCCACCGAGGGATTGCGCGCCATCAAGGCCTTGATCGGCACGGCCGCCAGATCATCGGCGCGCACGGCCGCCAGACCGCCGCCGAAACGGCCGATGGGGGTACGGATCGCATCACAGATATACACGTCACGCATCATGCTTCTCCAGGTGCCTGGCCATGGGCCGCTGCGGTGCGCGCTTCGAGATCGCGCAGCGCGGTGAGTTCGAGTTCAGTCGGTTCGGCGGTGGTCGCCACGGTGTCGGCAAAACGGATCGGCCAACCGGTGGCGGCAACGACTTGCTCGCGGGTTACGCCCGGATGCAGGGCGGTGACCACGAATTCGTGGGTGCCCGCTTCCGGCTCCATGATGCACAGGTCGGTGATGATCCCGACCGGCCCGGCACCCGGCAGGCCCAGGCGTTTGCGCGAATCCCCGCCCTCGCCGTGACCGACCGAGGTGATGAAGTCGAGTTTGTCGACAAAGGAACGCGCCGACTGTTTAAGGATGATCAATACGCTTTTCGCCGACCCGGCAATCTCCGGCGCGCCACCGGCACCCGGCAGGCGCACTTTTGGCGCGTGGTAGTCGCCGACCACGGTGGTGTTGATGTTGCCGAATCGGTCGACCTGCGCCGCGCCGAGAAAACCGACGTCGATGCGCCCGCCCTGCAGCCAGTTAGCGAAAAATCTCACCGGTCGGCACCACGGTGTCGGCGGTTTCCGCCAACTCGCCGTCACCGATGGACAGTGGCAGCACGCTCGGCTTGGCGCCAATCGGGCCCGACTCGTAGATCAGCACGACGTCCGGCGACGACGTCAGGCGTGCCAGGTTGGCGGCTTTCGACGGCAGGCCGATGCCGACGAAACACACCGCGCCGTTCCGAAGGCGACGGGCCGCCGCGACGGTCATCATTTCATTGGTGGTGTAAGTCATTGCCGGGCCTCCGAAGCAGCCAACTTGGCCTGGAACTCGCTGAAGTCAGCGCAGCCATGGATGTATTCGTTGATCCACGCGGTAAACGTCTCACGGTCGCGGGCGATCGGATCCCACGCCTGATAGAAACGATTGTCGCGCTCGGTGTAACCGTGGGCGTAGGACGGATGGGCCCCGCCCGGTACGTGGCAGACCGCGCTCAAGGCCCAGGTCGGCAGCACGCAGGCGTTCATCGGTGCGTTGAGGTTGTCGACGATCTCTTCGACGGTGACGATGCAACGCTTGGCGGCCAGTGCCGCTTCTTTCTGCACGCCGAGGATGCCCCACAGCAGCACGTTGCCCTGACGGTCGGCTTTCTGCGCGTGGATCACGGTCACGTCCGGGCGCACCGACGGCACCGCGGCCAGCACTTCACCGGTGAACGGGCAGGTGACGCTTTTGATCAACGGGTTGACCTTCGGCAGGTCGGAACCGGCGTAGGCCCGCAGCACTGCGAACGGCAGGCCGGAAGCGCCGGCGACGTAGGCATTGGCCAGGTCGGCGTGGCTGTGCTCTTCGATTTCCAGAGCGTGCGGCCATTGCTTCTCGACCGCGTCGCGCAGACGGTGCAGCGATCCCACACCCGGATTGCCGCCCCAGGAGAAAATCAGCTTGCGAGCGCAACCGGCACCGATCAACTGGTCGTAGATCAGGTCAGGCGTCATCCGCACCAGGGTCAGATCTTTCTTGCCCTGACGAATGATTTCATGACCCGCCGCCGTCGGGATCAGGTGAGTGAAGCCTTCGAGCGCGACGGTGTCACCGTCGCTGACGAATTGCTTCACTGCGTCGTGCAGCGAAAGGATCTCAGCCATGGAGCGGACTCCCGTTTTTTGTAATGGATCGCCAGTGATAAAAAGGCGCGAGGTTCAGCGCCGGAGTCACTGCAGATTAAGCCGCGAAAAATCGCCAAACAATCCGATAATCGACTGAGTGTTCGTTTATCGAACAGATTGTTGCTTCCCTAACTATCACCTTATTCGCGAGCAGGCTCGCTCCCACATTTTCAAATGCATTCCAATGTGGGAGCGAGCCTGCTCGCGAAAGGGCCGGAACATTCAACGAATATTCCTACGCTTGAACTCAGGTCGCGTCGGCGTGACTGACCAGGCCCTTGATCAGCACCGCGGCCGTGGCCAGGCCCGCCGGAATCACCAGCGCCGTCAGCACCTGTTCGAAATTCCAGCCCAGGCCCAACAGGGTCGCGCCCATCCACGCGCCGAGAATCGCGCCGAAGCGGCCGATGCCAAGCATCCACGACACTCCGGTCGCCCGGCCCTGGGTTGGATAGAACCGTGCGGCCAGCGAAGGCATTGCCGATTGCGCGCCGTTGACGCACATCCCCGCCACCAGCACCAACGTCGCCAACAGCGTGATATTGCCCAGGCTCTGCCCCACCGCGTAGGCAAACACCCCGGCTAGCAGGTAGAAAGTGCCGATCACCTTGTGCGGATTGAAGCGGTCCATCGCCCATCCCACAGCGACCGCGCTCAACACCCCGCCAAACTGGAACAACGCGCCGATGAACGCCGCCTGCTCCATGCTCGCGCCACTGTCGCGCATCAGGGTCGGCAGCCAACTGGTCAGCAGGTAGACAATCACCAGGCCCATGAAATAGGTCAGCCACAGCAACAAGGTGCCGGCGCTGTAGGTGCCGGAGAAAATCACCGCGAATACGTTGCGCGCCTTGACGGTTTTCTGCTCGGGCACGCTGAAACTCGCCGCCTGCGCCACGGCGACCGGATCGATCGGCGCCAGGGTCTTGCGCACCTTGTCGGTACCGCGATTGCGCACCACCAGATAACGCGCCGACTCAGGCAACCAGAACAGCAGAACGACAGCGAGTATCAGTGGCAGGAGCCCGCCGATCAGCAGCAGGCTGTGCCAGCCGAACGCCGGAATCAGCTTGGCCGAGATGAACCCGCCCCCGGCCATGCCCAGGTTGAAGCCGCAGAACATGCTGGTCACCAGCAGCGACTTCTTGCGCTCCGGGGTGTATTCGGAGAGCAGTGTGGTGGCGTTGGGCATCCCGGCGCCCAGACCCAGCCCGGTGAGGAAACGCAGCACCAGCAGTTGCTCGACATTCGTGCTGTAGGCCGAGGCCAGGCTGAAGGCGCCGAACAGCAGCACCGCGCCGACCAGTACGACTTTGCGCCCGAAGCGGTCAGCCAACGGCCCGGAGCCCAGTGCGCCGAAGACCATGCCGATCAGCGCGGCGCTCATCACCGGCCCCAGGCTGGCGCGGTCGATGCCCCAGTCCTGGGACAACGCCGGGGCAATGAAGCCCATGGCCGCGGTGTCGAGGCCATCGAGGAAAACAATCAGGAAACACAGAATCACCACCCGCCACTGATAGCGCGAGATCGGTTGAGCATTGATGAAGGACTGCACGTCGAGGCAGTGACCAACAGCGGACTGAGGCTGGTTCATTATTTTTATTCCACGCAAAAAACGCAGTCGAACGGCGGCCGGCCAAAGCGCGGCACGGTGTCAAGAATAGAAGGTTGGAATCCGGCGTTGCTTTAAGCCCGGCAACGGCAGCGGGCGTGACGACAGTCGGGGAACGGGCGCATGGGGAAGTTGCCTCTTGTCATTATTATGAAGGTCGCTCGGGCCGCCGCGTTCACGTCGGCGCCGGATGACGCTGCCGCGACATTAATGATCCGGGGGTTTTAGCGTCAATTCGATAAACGCAACTCTGTGCGTTTATCGAACAGCTTCCTCAGGCGAACAGCTGCGCGCTGAGGTCGCGACTGGCGCTCAACAGGCCGGGCAGGAAGCGCTGTTCCAGCTCGGTGCGGCTGACCCGCCCGGCGTGGGTGCTGACGTTGAGCGCCGCCACCACCTGGCCGGAGGCGTCGTACACCGGCACCGCAATCGAACGCAGGCCCTGCTCCAGTTCCTGATCGACGATGCACCAGCCCTGCTGCCGCACCTCCTGCAGACACTCGAGCAGCGCCTGCGGGGTATGAATGGTGCGGCTGGTCTTGGCCACCAGTTCGGCGTGATCGAGGTATTCGCCCAGCGAGGTGTCGTCCAGCGCCGCCAGGAGAATGCGCCCCATCGATGTGCAATAGGCCGGCAGGCGTCCGCCCACCGACAAGTCCACCGAGATCAGGCGCTGGGTGGTCGCGGAGCGGGCAATGTAGAGAATGTCGTCGCCTTCGAGCGTGGCCATGTTGCAGGCTTCGTGCAGTTGTTCGCTCATGCGGTCGAGGTAGGGTTGCGCCGACACCGCCAGCGGCGTCGAGGACAGATAGGCATGGCCGAGGGTCAGCACTTTCGGCAGCAGCGAGTAGGTGCGCCCGTCGGTCGTGGCGTAGCCGAGCTTGATCAGCGTGTGCAGGCAACGGCGCACGGCGGCGCGCGGAATTTCCGTGCGATGGCTGATCTGGGCGATGGTCAGGTGCCGCTTGCGCTCCTGGAAAGCCTGCACCACCGCCAGGCCACGGGCCAGCGAGGTCATGAAATCCGGGTCGCCGGTCAGCGCCTGGATGCGCTTGGCCGGCGAGGCGACGATCGGTGGCGCCACCGAAGTGAAGGAGTTGCGCATTTGATCGTTCATGTCAGGTCCTTGTTATGCGGCGCAGATCAATGGCTTATACAAGCGGCTCGCGCGCTTCTGCACAAGCGCCGGACCGCCAACATTGGGCGATTATCGAACCATCGACCGATAATCGCAATCAACCGGCCGCCGCCTAGCGCGTATTGCGGCCAACTTCGGCGGGCGGTGCCGCTACGTTAGTTACGCGAATAACTGGCGTCAGAAACAAAGCACTTTTCAACAACGGCTTACCCGTACTGCAACTATGGGTAAAACATGCGAGTAACAAAACGATCACACATTCAGAACTGTTTTTAAATTTTCAAAGATAGGCAATCCCGAATCGACCGCTATAATGGATCTCAGTGGCGGCGCATTTATTACTTGCCGACGACGCCACCCGCCGACGCGATGGCCATCTGCGTCGGCCCCGGCAAGCGCCTGAAGTTCATTGCCATGCACCGCCAGCGCGCTCGCTGAAACAGGAAACTGAAGCTGCGTCAGTTTTTAATCTGGTGCCGTAGCCGCCTGCAACATGGAAGTCTTGATCGTCCTGCCGAAACTCACCGCTGCCTGTCCAGGCTGCGCGCTTCGGCGGATCCGCTCAATTGATTCGTTGCCGTGCGTTTCACCAGACATTTATCTCAACTCAAACAGGTAGCACTGTGACGAAAGACGAACTGCGCGCGGAACTTGAGCGCCAGGAACAACGTTACAAGGAAGTTTACGGCGGGGAAGTCACCACCTACGCCGCCCAGCCCGAACCGGAACGCAAACCCTGGCGTAAACGCGCCACCGTTCAGGATCAGGTCTTCCAGCAAGAACTGCAGAAGATGGAAAAGGAACTCAAAGCCGAAGAGCCATGAGCCCGAGGGTTTGATGTTTTCCAGGGTTGGCGTCCACACCGGTTAAAAGCGCGGTGCGGTGACCCTGCCTTGCGCGCCCGCTACCCGCGGGCAGCGGCCAGCAGACCATTCCTGACAGGGATTGGTACATGTCTGACTCGTTTCAGAGATATTTCACACAAGCGTTTAAGCATCCGACGCGCGGGGCAAAAACCTCGACATCCGGCTATTTTTCCTTGCCAATCAAAGACTTGAAAAACCCTGCAAAATGCTCGGGGGTTACGCCTTGCCACAAATTATTTCGTGGATGTGCGATACCGATGAGCAGGTAGGGGATCGATTTCCACGCTTTTCTGGCATAATCGCGCCCCCTTATGACCGGGTCAGAAAACCTTCATGATCGATTTATTCAGCGGACTGGATGCTTGGGTGCTTGTGAGCCTCTTGCTCGCCCTGGCGTTTGTCCTCGCCTTCGAGTTCATCAATGGATTTCATGACACCGCTAACGCGGTAGCCACTGTTATCTACACCAAAGCCATGCCGCCGCACCTGGCCGTGTTCTTCTCCGGTGTGTTCAATTTCCTCGGCGTGTTGCTCGGCGGCGTTGGCGTGGCCTATGCCATCGTGCACCTGCTGCCAGTGGAACTGCTGATCAACGTCAACACCGGCCATGGCCTGGCCATGGTGTTCTCGCTGCTCGCCGCCGCGATCACCTGGAACCTGGGCACCTGGTACTTTGGTATCCCCGCCTCCAGTTCGCACACGCTGATCGGTTCGATCCTCGGCGTCGGCCTGGCCAACGCGCTGATCAACGAAATCCCGTTGGCTGACGGCGTGAACTGGCAGAAAGCGATCGACATCGGCGCCTCGCTGGTGTTCTCGCCAATGGCCGGTTTCCTGATCGCCGCGCTGGTGCTGATCGGCCTGAAATGGTGGCGTCCGCTGTCGAAGATGCACAAGACGCCGGAACAGCGCCGCAAGATCGACGACAAGAAACACCCACCCTTCTGGAACCGCCTGGTCCTGGTGATCTCGGCCATGGCCGTGAGCTTCGTGCACGGCTCCAACGACGGCCAGAAAGGCATCGGCCTGATCATGCTGGTGCTGATCGGTATCGTCCCTGCGCAGTTCGTGCTCGACCTGAACAGCACGACCTACCAGATCGAACGCACCCGCGATGCGACCCTGCACCTGAGCCAGTTCTACCAGCGCAACGCCGATTCGCTGGGCGAATTCCTGGCCCTGGGCAAGAGCGTCGAAGGCGACCTGCCGGAGAAATTCCGCTGCAACCCGCAGCAGACCGAACCGACCATCGCCGCCCTGCTGCACACCCTCAAGGGTGTCGCGGACTATCATTCGCTGTCGTCGGAAAGCCGTATCGAAGTGCGTCGCTACCTGCTCTGCCTGGACGACACCGCGAAGAAAGTCGGCAAGTTGCCTGGCCTGCAAGCCCGTGAAAAGGCCGACCTGGACAAACTGCGCAAAGACCTGACCACCACCACCGAATACGCGCCGTTCTGGGTGATTCTGGCGGTCGCCCTGGCCTTGGGCCTGGGCACCATGGTCGGCTGGAAACGCGTGGTTCTGACCATCGGCGAGAAGATCGGCAAGCAAGGCATGACCTACTCCCAGGGCATGTCGGCGCAGATCACCACGGCGAGCCTGATCGGCCTGGCCAACATCTTCAGCCTGCCGGTGTCCACCACCCACGTCCTGTCCTCGGGCGTGGCCGGCACCATGGTCGCCAACAAAAGCGGCCTGCAGGGCGGCACGGTGAAAACCATCCTGCTGGCCTGGGTCCTGACCCTGCCCGCCACCGTGGCCCTGTCGGCCGGCCTGTTCTGGCTGGCGTCCAAGGCCCTGGGCAGCTGATAGACAGCCGCATGAAAAAAGGCGTGATCCGCGAGGATCACGCCTTTTTTATTGGCTCGGTGAATGCACGGGGAACGTCGCGGACGGCAGCCCCGCACCGAGCGTGCGAACGAGCAAAAATCCACGAGCATGGCCGGCGCGGAAGCCGTCAGCCAGGCAAAAAAAAGGGGCAACCGAAGTCGCCCCAAAATGCCTTGCGTGCTCATCAAATCCGGAAAGACTGGTTTTTACTTCTTGCGCTTGTTCGCGTCTTTCCAGATAAAAAATCCAAACCCTGCAAAAAACAGCACCATGAGACCGACGGTCAGGACTCCGGCGAACACCACGTTATCGAAAAACATGACTGGCCTCCTGGCCCCTGCTCTGCTGCGATGGAGCTAAGTTAACCAATCGCGCAGGGGCAGAAATTGACCGGGATCAATGCCGGTCAAGACGCGGGACAAAGGCGGGAAAATAACTGACCTGCATCAACGGATGCCGGGGAGATCAACGCTTTTTCGGTTTGTTTTTCGGCTTTTTCTTGGCCTTGCCCAGCGGCATCGCCTGCTCGAAGGCCTGACGCACTTCGTTCAGGCGCTTCTCGTTGAGGTCGTGCACGCGCTTGGCGCGTTCGGTGTTGAGGTCGATCAGTTTGTCATCTTGGCTCATGGCAGGGTGCATCGCAGGAAAAGAATCGCAACTGCCGCAGCGGCGACAGGACTGCGTCAATAATGCGGCCTGGCGGCGGCGCTGACCAGTCGTCGCCGCCAGGCCCGGCAACAATCGATGTACCGGACGGCGGTTTTGCCCGCACAATCTGCGCTTTGCGCCAAACCCGAGGATGTTTGCCGTGCCCCTGCATCAGGATCTGCCGCCGCTGATGGCCCTGCGCGCCTTCGAAGCCGTGGCCCGTCACTTGAGCTTCATCAAGGCCGCCGCCGAGTTGTCGGTGACGCAAAGCGCGATCAGCCATCAGGTGCACAAACTGGAAGAATTCCTCAATCTGCGCCTGTTTGTCCGACGCACCCGGGCCATAGATCTGACAAGCGCCGGGCAAGCCTATTACCGGCAGATCCAACCTGCCCTCGTCGCCATCGGTGACGCCACCCGGCAATTGCGTGGCGAGCAGCCCACCGTTCTGCGCATCGGCCTGCTCGCCTCGTTTGCAACGCTATGGCTGGCCCCGCGCCTGGCGGACTTCAATCGCCAGCATCCGCACATTCATGTCGAACTGCTACCGGCGGTGCAACTGGCCGACGTCGACGGCGGCGAGGTCGATGTCGCCCTGCGCTACGGCAAGGGGGGCTGGCCGAAGGTGCATGCCCGACGCTTCCTCAGCGAAACCCTGACCCCGGTGTGCAGCCCGCAATTCAAGGCACGCGGGATAGACAAAGGGCCGCTGTTGATGGCCAAGTCGCACCAGCCGTTCGAGTGGATCGACTGGCAGCTGCACAGCGGCATCGATCTGGCTCATGTGCCAACGGTGATGCTCCACGATTACAACATCGTGGTCGAAGCCGCCGTCGCCGGCCAGGGCATTGCCATGGGGCGTCAGTGCCTGATCGAACGGCGGCTCACGGAAGGCGCGCTGGTTCCGGCCTTCGACACCCCGGCCATGCGCGGCGAAATCGGCTACTGGCTGGTCACCGCCGAGGCCGAGCGCAGCGCGGCGGTGCAGTGCTTCAGCGACTGGCTGGACAGCAGGGTCGACGCATGAGCAGATTCGATACGTCGGATTAAATCTATCCGTTTGTCGGCCCCCACCCGGTCGCCACATGCTGGAGTCCTCATCTACGGAGGACTTTGCATGACCGACTCACTCGCCCAACGTGTCCAGCAACTCGGCCTGCGCCTGCCAACGCCGAGCCAGCCAATCGCCAACTACGTCAATCACGTGGTCAGCCAGAACCAACTATTTATCTCCGGGCAGATTCCGCTGCTCGACGGCCAACCGGCCTTCATCGGCCGCCTCGGTGAAGCCATTTCAGAAGAGGAAGGCATCAAGGCTGCCGAACTGGCAGCGCTCGGTCTGCTCGCCCAATTGAGCGACGCCTTGGGCGACGACCTGTCGAAACTGGTACGCATCATCCGCCTCGGCGCGTTCATTGCCGCGACGCCCGAGTTTCAGCGCCAGGGCGCGGTGGCCAACGGTGCGTCGAACCTGTTGGTCAACGCGCTGGGCGACAAGGGCCGGCATGTGCGCACGGCAGTCGGCGTCGCCAGTCTGCCATCGGGGGTTGCGGTGGAAATCGACGCCATCTTCGAGCTGCAGCCTTGAACGTCGAGGAAATCGCGCGCCTGCGGGCAGCCACACCGGGTTGTGGCCATGTCTTGCACTTCAACCATGCCGGCGCCTCGCTGCCCAGTCAGGCCACCCTGGATGCCGTACTCGCACAGCTACAGCGCGAGGCTCGCGGCGGGCCGATGGAAGCGGCGGACGGCGAGGTCCTGGCGCGCGCCCGCAGCGCTGCCGCCAGCCTGCTCAACGCCCAGTGCGAAGACATCGCCTTCGCCAGCAGTGGCTCGGCGGCCTGGAGCCAGGCGTTCAATGCGCTGGAACCGTGGCAGCCCGGCCAGCGCATTCTTGTCGGTCGTCATGAATGGGCCGGCAACCTGGCCTGCATGGCCGAAGCGGTGAAAGCCGGCGCGCGCCTGGAAGTGATTCCCTGCGACGCCAAGGGTGCCGTCGACCCGCAGGCACTGGCGCAAATGATCGACCGCAACGTGCGGCTGATCGCCTTGACCTGGCTGCCGGCCAACGGTGGCCTGATCAATCCGGCGGCCGCCGTCGGCGCGGTTGCGCGGCGCCACGACATCACCTATTTCCTCGATGCCGGTCAGGCGCTGGGGCAAGTGCCGTGCGATGTCCAGGCCTTGCAGTGCGACGTGCTCAAGGGCGCCGGGCGCAAGTTTCTACGTGGCCCACGGGGGACGGCGCTGCTGTATATCCGCCCGCAATTGCTGCAACGCCTGCTGCCGGTGCAACGCGATGTGCTGTCGGCACCGTGGGATGGCCAGCGCTTCACCCTGCGTCCTGACGCCCGGCGCTTTGAAACCAGTGAAGTGTCGCTGGCCCTGCTGGCGGGACTGGCCAATGCCCTGGAGGAACATCAGCGGCTGGGCGCGGCAGCGATCCGCCGACGCATCGATCAGTTGGCTCGTCTGCTGCGCCAACGCCTGCCGTCGATTTCCGGCCTGACATTGCACAATCTCGGCGCGCCAAATCAGCAATCGGGGCTGATCGCGTTCACGCTTCAGGGATGGGATTGCCTGGCGCTGCAGCAGGCGCTGGCAGCACGCCGGATCAACATCGGCGCCAACGGCGTGGCCTACACGCCGCTGGACATGCAGGCCCGCGGCCTGCACAGCATCGCCCGGATCGCTGTGAGTTATCTGAATACCGAAGAGGAAATCGACGTGCTGCTGAACCATCTGGCCGAGCTGGCGGCGCAGCCTCAGATCTCGATGTCGACCCACAGGCCCTGACGCGGCTGATCTTCCATCAGCGGCACCACCGGCACGGTGTTGTCAGCGTTGAGTTCGGTGCCCGGCACGGCCAGGTGTTCTTCCGGGTCTTCATCGGCCTCGCGCCGGCGGCGGTCGCGTTCCTGCTGGCGGCGCTGTTCTTCGCGCAGCAACAGGCCGTCTTCTTCCGGGTCGCGCTTTTGCAGGTCGATGGTGCTTTCGTTGGAGCTTTCCTGCACCGGCACCACCGGAGGAATGTCCGGCCGCTGGCGAATCGGGTCCGTCTGGGAAGTGATCGGCACAGCGCTCAGGGGGAGCATCGGTGGCAGCATATAAAGGTCTCCTGTGAGCAGGCTATCGGCTTGAGCGGGGCTGGCTTTAGCCATCCGTCGCAAACATGTGACCGGGTTGGCAGCGTTGGGTGCCACCGCCGCTGGAAAAACTGACCGCTGACGCGTTTTGCGCCGGCCTGCAGCCCACCGCCAAAAGCTCGCCCCTGCTCCTAATCCTTTGGCCCTGAAGCCCTCATTCCGTTAAGATAGCCCGCTTTTTCAAGGTGGGAGTCAGGCAGCATGGCGCAGCAGTATCAACCGGGGCAACGCTGGATCAGTGACAGCGAAGCAGAGCTTGGTTTAGGCACCGTTCTGGCACAGGACGGCCGCTTGTTGACCGTGCTCTACCCGGCCACTGGCGAAACCCGCCAGTACGCGCTACGGAATGCGCCCCTGACCCGCGTGCGGTTCTCGCCGGGTGACACCATCACTCACTTCGAAGGCTGGAAAATGACCGTGCGCGAAGTCGAGGACATCGACGGGCTGATGGTCTACCACGGCCTCAACGGGCAGAACGAAGCGGTCACCCTGCCGGAAACCCAGCTGTCGAACTTCATCCAGTTCCGTCTGGCCAGCGACCGTCTGTTCGCCGGCCAGATCGATCCGCTGCCATGGTTCTCCCTGCGCTACAACACCCTGGAACACACCAGCCGCCAGTTGCAGTCCTCGCTCTGGGGCCTGGGTGGCGTGCGCGCGCAGCCGATCGCCCACCAGTTGCACATTGCCCGTGAAGTCGCCGACCGCATCGCGCCGCGGGTTCTGCTGGCGGACGAAGTGGGCCTGGGCAAGACCATCGAAGCCGGCCTGGTGATCCACCGTCAGCTGCTGTCCGGCCGCGCCAGTCGCGTGCTGATCCTGGTGCCGGAAAACCTCCAGCACCAGTGGCTGGTGGAAATGCGCCGCCGCTTCAACCTGCAGGTCGCGCTGTTCGACGAAGAACGCTTTATCGAAAGCGATGCCAGCAACCCCTTCGAAGACACCCAACTGGCGCTGGTCGCGCTGGAGTGGCTGGTCGACGACGAGAAGGCCCAGGACGCGCTGTTCGCCGCCGGCTGGGACCTGCTGGTGGTCGACGAAGCGCACCACCTGGTCTGGCACGAAGAAAAAGTCAGCCCGGAATATTCGCTGGTCGAGCAACTGGCCGAAGTCATTCCCGGCGTGCTGCTGCTCACCGCGACCCCGGAACAGCTCGGCCAGGACAGCCACTTCGCCCGTCTGCGCCTGCTCGACCCGAACCGCTTCCATGACCTGGCCGCCTTCCGTGCCGAGAGCGACAACTATCGCCCGGTGGCCGAAGCCGTCCAGGAGCTGCTGGACAAGGGCCGTCTCTCGCCAGAAGCGCACAAGACCATTCATGGTTTCCTCGGCAACGAAGGCGAAGCCCTGCTGACCGCGGTCAACGATGGCGATACCGAAGCCAGCGCCCGCCTCGTGCGCGAACTGCTCGACCGCCACGGCACCGGCCGCGTGCTGTTCCGTAACACCCGCGCCGCCGTGCAGGGTTTCCCGGAGCGCAAACTGCACCCGTACCCGCTGCCATGCCCTGACGAATACCTCGAACTGCCGCTGGGCGAGCACGCCGAGCTGTACCCGGAAGTCAGCTTCCAGGCGCAGCCGGACGCCAGCGAAGAAGAGCGCTGGTGGAAATTCGACCCGCGCGTCGAATGGCTGATCGACCAGCTGAAAATGCTCAAGCGCACCAAAGTGCTGGTGATCTGCGCCCACGCCGAAACCGCGATGGATCTGGAAGACGCCCTGCGCGTGCGTTCCGGCATTCCGGCCACGGTGTTCCACGAAGGCATGAACATCCTTGAGCGTGACCGCGCCGCCGCCTACTTCGCCGATGAAGAGTTCGGCGCGCAGGTGCTGATCTGCTCGGAAATCGGCAGTGAAGGCCGCAACTTCCAGTTCGCCCATCACCTGGTGCTGTTCGATCTGCCGTCGCACCCGGACCTGCTCGAGCAGCGCATCGGTCGTCTCGACCGGATCGGCCAGAAACACGTCATCGAACTGCACGTGCCGTACCTGGAAACCAGCCCGCAGGAGCGTCTGTTCCAGTGGTATCACGAAGCGCTGAACGCGTTCCTCAACACCTGCCCGACCGGCAACGCCCTGCAGCACCAGTTCGGCCCGCGCCTGCTGCCGCTGCTGGAAGAGGCCGATGACGGCGAGTGGCAAGCGCTGATCGACGAGGCGCGCGCCGAGCGCGAGCGTCTGGAAGCCGAGCTGCACACCGGTCGCGACCGCCTGCTGGAGCTGAACTCCGGCGGCGCCGGCGAAGGTGAAGCGCTGGTCGAGGCGATCCTTGAGCAGGACGACCAGTTCGCCCTGCCGATCTACATGGAAACCCTGTTCGACGCCTTCGGCATCGACAGCGAAGACCACTCGGAAAACGCCCTGATCCTCAAGCCGAGCGAGAAAATGCTCGACGCCAGTTTCCCGCTGGGCGACGACGAAGGCGTGACCATCACCTACGACCGCAACCAGGCGCTGTCGCGCGAAGACATGCAGTTCATCACCTGGGAACACCCGATGGTGCAGGGCGGCATGGATCTGGTGCTGTCCGGTTCGATGGGCAACACCGCCGTCGCGCTGATCAAGAACAAGGCGCTCAAGCCGGGCACCGTGCTGCTGGAACTGCTCTACGTCAGCGAAGTGGTCGCGCCGCGCTCGCTGCAACTGGGCCGCTACCTGCCACCGGCCGCCCTGCGCTGCCTGCTCGATGCCAACGGCAACGACCTGTCGCCGCGCGTGGCATTCGAAACCCTCAACGATCAGCTGGAAAGCGTACCGCGCGCCAGCGCCAACAAGTTCATCCAGGCCCAGCGCGATCAGCTGACGCCACGGATCAACGCCGGTGAAGACAAGGTCACCCCTCGTCACGCCGAGCGCGTGGCCGAGGCGCGCCGTCGTCTGGCTGCCGATACCGAGGAAGAACTGGCGCGCCTGACCGCGTTGCAGGCGGTCAACCCGACTGTACGCGACAGCGAACTGGAGGCCTTGCGCAAGCAGCGCGAGCAGGGTCTGGCAATGCTCGACAAAGCGGCATTGCGCCTGGAAGCGATCCGGGTGCTGGTGGCGGGCTAAACCGCCCTGCTCCATCGCCGCAAATAAAAAGGCCCGCAGCGATGCGGGCCTTTTTATTGGTCTGTTATGGATCCGGTGATTTGATGGCGCTTTCGCGAGCAGGCTCGCTACCACAGGAGTTCACTACAGAGCCACTGTGGGAGCTGGCTTGCCAGCGATAGCAATCATGCAGTCACCGCTGCCACCTCTGGCTCGACCACAGCAACCAGACCTTCCTTCATCCGCTGCGCATCCCGCACAAAACACCGCGCCGCGAGAAACAGAAAGACCATGGTGAAAAACAGCGCCACCGGAATCAGGTACATCGCGTCGTGCAGACCGACGGCCTTGAACGCCTCGGTCATCTGCTCGGCGCCCGCCGCGAGCATCGCCGACTTCGCGAAGTGATCCGACAGCCCGCCGACCACCACCGGCCCCAGGCCACCGCCGAGCAGGTACAGCCCGGCGAAGAACAGCGCCATCGCCGTGGCCCGCAGGCGCGGTTCGACCACGTCCTGGATGGCCGTGTAGACGCAGGTATAGAAGTTGTAGGCAAACAACCAGCCGATACTGAACACCGCAACGAATACTCCGATCTCGATGCGCCCGGCGTGCAGCGCCCACGCGGTGCACAGGGTCGAGATGATCAGGCTGAACGCGGCGAACAGCAGCCGCCCACTGGCGACGCGCTGGTGAATCTTGTCGGCGATCCAGCCGCCGAGTGTCAGGCCGATCAGCCCGGTCACGCCGACGATCAGCCCGGTGGCCACCGCCGCTTCCTGCAACGGCATGAGGAAATAGCGCTGCAGCATCGGCACCAGAAACGAGTTGCAGGCGTACGTGGCGAAGTTGAAGCACAGCCCGGCCAGCACCAGCCAGAGGAACGTCGGCACCGCCAGCACCCGCCGGATCGGTTTGTCGACTTTCTCCTGTGACACCTGCACGGTTTCCGCCGCGCCGCGCTTGGGCTCCTTAATGAAGAACATGAACACCGCGAGGATCAGCCCCGGCACCGCGGCGATGAAGAACGGCGCGCGCCAGCTGTCGAACGCCTTGACCATCGCGCCGATGGTGAAGAACGCCAGCAACAGCCCCAACGGCAGGCCGAGCATGAAGATGCCCATGGCACGCGCGCGGCGATGGGCGGGAAAGAGGTCGCCGATCAGCGAGTTGGCGGCCGGTGCGTAACTGGCCTCGCCGATGCCGATGCCCATGCGCACCAGCAGGAAACTCCAGAAACTGCCGACCAGGCCGTTGACCGCGGTCAACGCGCTCCACGTCGCCAGGCCCCAGCCCATCAGCTTGCTGCGCGAACCGGTGTCTGCCATGCGTCCCAGCGGCAGGCCGGCGAGCGCATAGACAATGGTGAACGCGGTGCCGACGATGCCCAGCTGAAAGTCGCTGAGGTGCCATTCCATGCGGATCGGCTCGATGATGATCGCCGGGATGGTGCGATCGAAGAAGTTGAACAGGTTGGCGAGGAACAGCAGGAACAGAATGCGCCAGGCATTCGCCGCTTGGGTCGAGTTCTGCATGGGTCCGTCTCTTTCTTGTTATAGGGCTTCACTGCCAACGCATCCGAGCCCGGAACCTGCAATCTAGTCAGGGTCGCCGGGGCTGTCTGTGATCATTCGCCGGCCTGATATCGGTCCATGGCCGTGTAACGAAACGTAAGCCGTTGAAAAGCCTGGAGTCCCCGAAAAACCGGGGCTCTGCAGCAAAATCCGGCAATGAAAAAATACTTTCACGCCCCCCTTCCCAAGCGCACGGCGAAGCCTAGAATGGCCGCGGATCCGTCCGGATCCTCCGATCAATCCCTTTGATGTCCTGTCCATGTCCGAAGTCAGTCCGTGTCTGAATTGCGGTGCCTGCTGTGCCCATTTTCGCGTGTCATTTTTCTGGGGTGAATGCGCCTCCTCCGGCGGTACGGTGCCCGATGAACTGGTCACGCAGATCACCCCGAGCCGGGTGGCGATGATCGGCACCGACCGCAAGCCGACGCGCTGCACCGCGTTGCTCGGCGAAGTCGGCCAGACCGTGCACTGTTCGATCTACGACAAGCGCTCCAGCACCTGCCGCGAATTCGAGGCCGCGTGGGAAAACGGCGAACCGAACAGCGACTGTGACGCCGCCCGCGCGCGTTTCGGCCTGCCGCCACTGCAACCGGGCTGGAATGAAATCCCCTACGAGCAGAGCGCTTGAGTCTTAGCACCAATCGCTATGGTGGCAATGCCAAAATCGTTAGAACCAATGTGCCACTACCGCTTTCACGGCAAAATCGACCTCTATACTCCTGACATTCGCCTGCGTCGGTGACGCAGTAAGGACCTACTCAGAACCGGGGCAGGCTATGGAGTGGCTGGGTTTGCAGTTTGTCAGCGAGCTGCCGCAGAGCGGGCAGGTCATTCTCGATTGCACACATGACCCGTTGTTGGTGCTGGTGGCTTACCTGGTCGCCTGCGCCGCGAGTTTTGCCACCCTGGGCATGGCCGAACGGGTCGGCCACGCCGAAGACGCCGGCTCTCAGCGCCTGTGGCGCTGGATCGGTGCAACCTGCCTGGCCGGCGGCATCTGGGCCATGCACTTCATCGGCATGCTGGCGTTCCGGGCACCCATCGCGATCCAGTACGACCTGCCCGTCACCCTGTTTTCCCTGCTGATCGCCCTGCTCGCGTCCTGGCTGGCCATGCATACGCTCAGCGAACCGCAGCCCAGCCTGCTGCACTACCTCAAGACTGCGTTCGTCATCGGCCTGGGCATCGCCGGCATGCACTATGTCGGCATGGCCGCGATGCGCAGCGACGCCAGCGCCTACTACCAGCCGGAGCTGTTCAGCCTGTCGATCGTGATCGCCATCGGCGCCAGTTTTGCCGCGTTGTGGGTGGCCGGCTATCTGCGCGAAGGCAGCGGTCCGATACACCAGGTGCTCAAATACGTCGCGGCGCTGATACTCGGCGCCGGCATCATCAGCATGCACTTCACCGGCATGGCCGCGCTGCAGCTGGTCTTGCCGGCCGACACCGTGCCGACGCTGGCCGGCGCCAGCAGCCATTTGCAACTGGGGCTGACGGTCGCGCTGATCGTCCTGCTGATCCTCGGCAGCGCCATCAGCGCTGCACTGGCCGACCGCAAACTGCAAACCAAGGAACACGACCTGCGGCGGGTCAATGCCCTGCTCAGCCAGCTCGATCAGGCACGCGTGTCATTGCAGCAAGTGGCCAACTACGACGCCCTGACCAACCTGATCAACCGCCGCGGTTTCAACCAGCTCTTCGCCGAGAAACTCAGCCAGAAAGCCAGCGAAGGCGGCATGCTGGCGGTGATGTTTCTCGACATCGACCACTTCAAGCGCATCAACGACAGCCTCGGTCACGACGCCGGCGATGAACTGCTGAAAGTCATCGCCCAGCACATCAAGGGCTCGGTGCGCAGTCACGAAGACGTGGTCGCGCGTTTCGGCGGCGACGAGTTCTGCATCCTCATCGGCCTGCGCGATCGCGAAGAAGCGCGCAACCTGGCCCAGCGCATCATGCTCAAGATGAAAGAACCGATCGAACTGGCGGGCCGGCGCATGGTGATGACCACCAGCATCGGCATCAGCCTGTTTCCCGAGGACGGCACCACCTGCGAGGAACTGCTCAAGCACGCGGATCTGGCCCTCTACCAATCCAAGGGTGCCGGGCGCAACGGCCTGCACTTTTTCAATTCCAGGCTGAAAAACCGCGCGACGTTCGAACTGCAACTTGAGGAAGAACTGCGCCACGCCCTGCGTGAAGAAAACGGCCTGATGCTGTACTACCAGCCGATTTTCGAATTGAAGACCGGGCGCGTGACCAAACTCGAAGCGCTGATCCGCTGGCAACACCCGGTGCATGGCCTGCTGACCCCGGACCGTTTTATCGGCATCGCGGAAAACAACGGCCTGATCGCCGAACTCGACAATTGGGTGCTGCGCAAGGCCTGCGCAGACCTCGGCGAGCTGTCACGGCATGGCTGCGACGAACTGAAAATCGCCTGGAACTGCTCACCACTGAACCTGGCCCGGGAAGAGCTGGCCAACGAAATCGAAAGTGCCTTGCGCAGCGCTGGCGTGGCGGCGGAGCGCCTGGAACTGGAAGTCACCGAGAACGCACTGATGGGCAATATCGCCAACACGCTGGTGCTGCTGCGGCAGATCCGCGCCCTCGGCGTATCGCTGTCGATCGACGATTTCGGCACCGGCTACTCGTCGCTGGCCTACCTCAAGCGCCTGCCGCTCAACACCCTGAAAGTCGACCGCTCGTTCATTCTCGACATCCCGCAATCGACAGCCGACATGGAGATCGTCCAGGCCATCATCGTCATGGCCCACACCCTGCACCTGCAGGTGGTCACCGAAGGCGTGGAGAGCCTGGAGCAATACGAATTTCTCGAGCGCTCGGGCTGCGACTTCATCCAGGGCTACCTGCTCAGTCGCCCGGTGGCGCTGACCGAACTGCGCCCGGTGCTCGAGGAAATCAATCAGCGCAAGAACTCGCACGCGGTCAATCCGCTGAGTCTGGCCCGCGGTACATCTGCACCAGTGTCGCTGGATCCTGCTGCAAAAAGCCCTGCGCCCCATGCAGGCGCATCAGTTGTGCGGCCAATCCGCTGATCGGCGTGGCCGAGCCCTGCTCGCGCGAGAATTTGACCGCCGTGTCGAGATCCTTGAGCAGCGTGCGCACATGCCATTTCACCGGTTGGAAACGGCTTTCGGCCATTTGCGGGGCGAGGATCTGCAACGGTCTGGAGTCGGCAAACCCACCGGCCAGGGCCTCGGCGAGCAGGCTCGCATCGACACCGGACTGCTCCGCCAGCGCCACCACTTCGGCAATCACCAGCGCATTGCACGCCACGATCATCTGGTTGCAGGCCTTGGTCACTTGCCCCGCTCCGACGCCACCCATGTGCGTGACGCGTTGACCGAGATTGAGCAGCACCGGGCGCACGCGTTGCAGATCCGCCACGTCGCCACCGACCATGATCGCCAGGCTGCCGGCCTCGGCGCCGACCACCCCGCCGGACACCGGTGAATCGAGCCAGGCCATGCCGGTCTGGTTCGCCAGCTGCGCGGCCATCTCGCGGGTGGCGGTCGGTTCGAGGCTGGAGAAATCCACCAGCAACTGGCCACGCCTGGCGCCCGCGGCGATACCCGCAGGGCCGAAGACCACCTCACGCACCACCGCCGTATCGGCCAGACAGAGCATCACCACCTCGGCGTGCCGGCACAGCTCGGCGGGCGTCGCCACCTGCCGGGCGCCGGCCTCGACCAGTGGCGCGCACTTGTCGGGGTTGCGGTTCCACACGGTCAGCGGATAACCGGCAGCCAGCAGACGGCGGCACATCGGCAGGCCCATCAGGCCGATTCCGGCGAACCCCAACGAAGGTAGCGTTGACATCATTTAGCCTCCTTTTGATTAAAGATCGCCGAATGATGGCCGATCCTTGATCAATCAGGAAAGGATTCCCCCTGGCGACACGCAGCGCACAACCCTGCCGCCGGGGCCAAATACGCGCAGTAAAAAGACGCGAGATCCCATTCCGTGAGGTCCGACGACAGTGGTCGCCGGCCAACCAGTCAAGGTACATGGCGCACAATGACTTCTAAAAACAACCCGGCCACCGCGGTATCCGATCTGACCCTGAGCCCTGCAGCCAACAGCCCTGCCCCGATGAAGCCATTGCCGCCCTCGCGCCCGCTGGGCACCCAGCAATACCTGTATTTCACCGAAACCAACACCGACCGCATCCTCGACAACCTCGACGGTCTGCGCGACCTGGTGTTCCCGCGCCCACCGCACCTGGAAGGCGACAACGAACAGCACAACGATCAGGAATTCCCCTCGGTGTGCCTGATCGGCCTCGGTCGCTGCGGCTCCAACATCGCGCTCGACGTCGCGGAGCTGGTGTACAACGCGCGCAAGTTCTACCTCAACGAATTCAACAACGAAGACCGCGCTGCCGACCGGCGTCTGGCCGACAAGGGCTACAGCCCGGCCCAGTGGATCAAGCACAACCTGCGGATCGGTCCGAACAAGTCGAGCAAACCGGTGTTCCTGGTCGAACCGCTGGTGATGCTCGGCGACCTCGACAAGGACATCGCCGGACGCATCCGTTTCTCGCGCAAGGGTGAGAAAAGCGGCTTCCTGCGCGACTACAGCAAAATGAAGATCATGGACTTGTCCGAAGTCCACGCCGGTGGCGCCGGTAACGCGCCGATCCTCGGTCAGTACCTGGCGAAGATCATCCTCAACAAGGACACCCAGCGCTTCTCCAGCCCCGACTGGAAAATGATCCACTCCTACCTGATCGACAGCTGCGGGATCAAGGCCAACCAGTCGCGCCTGTACTTCTCGATCTTCAGCGCCGGTGGCGGTACCGGTTCGGGCATGGCCTCGGAATTCGGCCTGGCCCAGCAACACTCGTACATGAACAAGACGTTCGACACCAAGCCGATGGACGAACATGACGGCAAGAGCGGTCATTCGTTCGTGTTCGAGCCGATCTTCACCAGCGGCATCTGCGTGCTGCCGAACATTTCCGATCATCGCAGCGAAATGTCCGAGGCACTGCACATCAACGCCGGTCGCCTGCTGTGCAAATACCTGTCGGAAGAATGGGATTTCTCCTACAACTTCGCCAACGAAGACAGCAGCGAAGCCAGCGTCATGGGCCGTATCCGCCCATGGAACGCGATGATGCTGATCTCCAACGACATCATGCGTTACGCCGAAGAGAGCGACGACGGCAACATCCAGAACATCGATGTCAATGCGATGGAGAAGCACGCCAACCAGTACATCTCGCAGCAGATCTTCAACATTCTGACGGCGCAGGCGGTGACCACCGACTACGACCAGAACTACTTCCGCCGCGCCGGCATCGACATCGGCGAAACCATCCGCCTGGATGCCAACGACCTGTTCATGAGCCTGGCCGGCCCGGTGGCGATTGCCTACGCCGAATCGGTGGTGCCGGAAACCCCACCGCCAAGCAGCGACAAGTTCAAGGTGTTCGACAAGGAGCCGCAGCGCCTGAACATCGACGACCTGTTCTTCCGGTCGATCGACCTGCCGCACTTCAACAAAGTGACCCAGGCCATCGAAGGCATCAGCCTGCTGCCGATCGAATCCAAGCGCTATCGCGCCTCGCTGGAGCAATACAAGAACTCCGGCTACGACGCCGCCGCGCTGCACGACCTGCACTTCTTCAAGAATTGCTCGTCGGTGGTGTCGATCGTCTCGCTGCCCAAGGACTACAAACTGTCGTACATGGACCTGAACCGGTTGAAGACCCACCTCAACAGCCTGTTCCCCAACACCACGCTCAAGCGTTACGCGCTGGTGATCGGCGCTTCGGCCAACCTGTCGCTGACCACCCTGATCGCCAAGAGCCCGTGCCTGTCGGACGACTTCCTGACCCTGATCGTGGCCTTCATCAAGCGCTGCTTCGCCAAGACTCCGTACCGCTTCGACGAGACGCTGGACAACTCGATCCTCGACTTCATCATCAATGAAGACTTCGACGAAGACCGCATCGACGATCTGCTCAACGAATTCGAGAACCCGGCGAAGATCCTCGACACCAACTGGTACGCGATCAAGCCGATGTACGAGAAGAAGTACCGCGAGTTGATCAACGACAAGGAGAAGTTTGTCTCGATCAATGACATTCGTCTGTCGCGCGACTGCGTGAAGAAGGCCATCAAGTACCTGCGCGAGATCTACCGTCACCGGATCGGCAAGACCAAGGTTATTTCCCTGAATAACCATACCGGGAAGACTTACTCGGTCTGATCGGAGACCGAGTCGCGCCCATTCGCTGGCAGGCCAGCTCCCACAGGGTCCACGTGAACACAACTATTTGTGAACACCACAAAAACTGTGGGAGCTGGCTTGCCAGCGATGGGGCCGGCAAATTCTCTGAAGATTTCACTCATTCCAATATCCAGAAACAATTAAGCAGCCCTCAGGCTGCTCAATAAACTGTTCCCGTTACGTTTACGTCACCGTTATGCCGCCCTCGCTTGTGGCGTTTCTCTACGGCAACGTGCCATCACGCTACTCGCCTACACACTTTTCCCCGTCGGCATCGCGCACCAACCCGGTGCGCGAGCTCAGACAGGCGCCCTTTCCTGGACCAGAATCCACGGCCGGACCACCACGGCCCACATCTCGGGATCACGTTCGAAAAGATCCAGCGCCCGCGTTTCAGACAGCTTGGCCACCTTGTCTTCGGCCAGCCAGGCAGCGACTTTCTCGCCTTCGTCCGCCGCCACGGCCTCGGCCACGGCGATCAAATCCAGAGCGGCGTCGACCCACAATAGGGCACCCTTGGCGAAGAACGGCTCCAGCTCCTTCCAGGTAATAGATGCGGTTTCACCAAGCAGCTTGGCATAGAGGGTGCTAGGTTCTTGATTCATGGGCCCTGTCCGGAAAAGAAATCGACGCGAATGATAACGTCGGTGGTTCGGCAGAAAAACCCGGTTGCAAATAGCTGCACCGAACGAAAAGAGCAGGAACGCCAGGGAATGCTGCTGATTGGGATATATGCCCGCAAAAGCCCCGCCGCAATTCTGTCTTTTTCATTCAAAAATGCGACACCCCCAAGTTTTGCCCCTCGGCGCCCGCTTCCCAGGCCAACAACCGGCGCTCTACACTGTACCGGTACAGTTGCCGGGGGCATTTCCGGAGGGTATCGCAAAGATATCTGACCCGGTTCTGCTGCTACGGCGCCAGGACTCTAAAAAAATACAACAGTAAGAGTGGAGCACTATGACTAAGGCTACTAAGCAGATTTCCAAACTGTTTGCCGCTATGGTTCTGGCCGGGGTTGCCAGCCATTCGTTCGCAGCTGACACCATCAAAATCGGTATCGCCGGTCCGAAGACCGGTCCAGTAGCCCAATACGGCGACATGCAGTTCAGTGGCGCAAAAATGGCCATCGAGCAGATCAACGCCAAGGGCGGCGTCGACGGCAAGAAGCTCGAAGCCGTTGAATACGACGACGCGTGCGATCCGAAACAAGCGGTAGCGGTAGCGAACAAGGTCGTCAACGACGGCGTCAAGTTCGTGGTCGGTCACCTGTGCTCCAGCTCCACCCAGCCTGCTTCGGACATCTACGAAGACGAAGGCGTGGTCATGATCACCCCGGCTGCCACCAGCCCGGACATCACCGCCCGTGGTTACAAGATGGTCTTCCGTACCATCGGCCTGGACAGCGCCCAGGGCCCTGCCGCCGGTAACTACATCGCCGATCACGTGAAGCCGAAAATCGTTGCCGTGCTGCACGACAAGCAGCAATACGGTGAAGGCATCGCCACCGCCGTCAAGGCCACTCTGGAGAAGAAAGGCGTGAAAGTCGCCGTGTTCGAAGGCGTCAACGCCGGCGACAAAGACTTCTCCTCGATGATTTCCAAGCTCAAGCAGGCCAACGTCGACTTCGTCTACTACGGCGGCTACCACCCGGAGCTGGGCCTGATCCTGCGTCAATCCCAGGAAAAAGGCCTGAAAGCCAAGTTCATGGGTCCGGAAGGCGTGGGTAACGACTCCATTTCGCAGATCGCCAAGGACGCTTCCGAAGGCCTGCTGGTGACCCTGCCGAAATCCTTCGACCAGGATCCGGCCAACATCGCCCTGGCCGATGCATTCAAGGCGAAGAAAGAAGACCCGAGCGGCCCGTTCGTGTTCCCTTCCTACTCGGCGGTTGAAGTGATTGCCGGCGGTATCACCGCTGCCAAATCCGAAGACCCGGCCAAAGTGGCCGAAGCCATTCACGCCGGCACCTTCAAGACCCCTACCGGCGACCTCAGCTTCGACGCCAAGGGCGACCTGAAAGACTTCAAATTCGTGGTTTACGAGTGGCACTTCGGCAAACCTAAAACTGAAGTTTCGCCTCAGTAAGGCGCTGCCTGACTGACTGCCAATAAAGCCCACGGCGTGCCGTGGGCTTTGTTTTACGAATGTATTGGGCCGCGCTGGCGTGATCCGCCAGTCTCCCCACCTGAAAATCTCAAAACCGTCATCAGCGGTTCGCTGGCAAAACCCGGATTCGAAGTGGATAAAGATCCACGGGGCCGGGCGGGAAAATGACTCCACCAGTGAAATGCGTATCAGGTTTTTAGGAGCGCTGTAATGCCTGACATCTATCACTTCTTCCAGCAGCTGGTTAATGGTCTGACCATTGGCAGCACGTATGCCCTGATCGCCATCGGCTATACGATGGTTTACGGCATCATTGGAATGATCAACTTCGCCCACGGCGAGGTGTACATGATCGGCTCCTACGTGGCGTTCATCGCCATCGCCGGGCTCGCCATGATGGGACTCGACAACGTCCCGCTGTTGATGACCGCCGCCTTCATCGCGAGCATCGTCGTGACCAGCTCCTACGGTTACAGCATCGAACGGATCGCCTACCGCCCCCTGCGCGGCAGCAACCGTCTGATCCCGCTGATTTCCGCGATCGGTATGTCGATCTTCCTGCAGAACACGGTTCTGCTGGCGCAAGACTCCAAGGACAAATCCATCCCCAACCTGATCCCTGGAAACTTCTCCATCGGGCCAGGTGGCGCACATGAAGTGCTGATTTCCTACATGCAAATCGTGGTGTTCGTGGTGACCCTGGTCGCCATGCTCGGCCTCACGCTGTTCATCTCCCGCTCCCGCCTGGGCCGCGCCTGCCGCGCCTGTGCCGAAGACATCAAGATGGCCAACCTGCTGGGCATCAACACCAACAACATCATCGCCCTGACCTTCGTCATCGGTGCCGCACTGGCGGCCGTCGCGGCCGTCCTGCTGAGCATGCAGTACGGCGTGATCAACCCCAACGCCGGCTTCCTCGTCGGCCTCAAGGCCTTCACCGCTGCGGTACTGGGCGGGATCGGCAGCATCCCCGGTGCCATGCTCGGCGGGTTGGTGCTCGGGGTGGCGGAAGCCTTTGGTGCCGATATCTTCGGCGACCAGTACAAGGACGTCGTGGCTTTCGGCTTGTTGGTTCTGGTGCTGTTGTTCCGTCCGACCGGCATTCTGGGCCGTCCGGAGGTTGAGAAAGTATGACTAGGAATCTTAAACAGGCACTGTTCAGTGCCTTGCTGGTGTGGGCCGTGGCCTACCCGGTACTGGGTCTGAAACTGACCATCGTCGGTATCAACCTCGAAGTGCACGGCACCAGCCCGGCCATCCTGGCGACCATCGCCATCTGCTCGGTGCTGATGTTCCTGCGGGTGCTGTTCAACCAGCAGATCAGCAAGGCGTGGAAATCCTCGCCGGGGCTGCCGTTGATCCCGGCCAAGGCCAGCAACTTCCTGACCCTGCCGACCACCCAGCGCTACATCATCATTGCGCTGATCCTCGGTGCACTGGTGTGGCCGTTCTTCGGCTCGCGTGGCGCGGTGGACATCGCGACGCTGATCCTGATCTACGTGATGCTCGGCCTCGGCCTGAACATCGTCGTGGGCCTGGCCGGCCTGCTCGACCTCGGTTACGTCGGCTTCTACGCCGTCGGCGCCTACAGCTATGCGCTGCTGTCGCACTACTACGGTCTGAGCTTCTGGATCTGCCTGCCGATTGCCGGCCTGATGGCGGCCACCTTCGGCTTCCTGCTGGGCTTCCCGGTATTGCGTCTGCGCGGTGACTACCTGGCGATCGTGACTCTCGGCTTCGGCGAGATCATCCGTCTGTTCCTGCGTAACCTGACCGATATCACCGGCGGCCCGAACGGCATCAGCAACATCGAGAAACCGACGTTCTTCGGCCTGACCTTCGAACGCAAGGCTGCGGAAGGCCTGCAGACCTTCCACGAGTTCTTCGGCCTGGAATACAACTCGATCAACAAGGTGATCTTCCTCTACCTCGTTGCCCTGTTGCTGGCGCTGGCGGCGCTGTTCATCATCAACCGCCTGCTGCGCATGCCGATCGGTCGTGCGTGGGAAGCGCTGCGTGAAGACGAAATCGCCTGCCGGGCGCTGGGCCTGAACCCGACCGTGATCAAGCTCTCCGCCTTCACCCTGGGAGCGAGCTTCGCCGGTTTCGCCGGCAGCTTCTTCGCCGCTCGTCAGGGCCTGGTGACGCCGGAATCGTTCACCTTCATCGAGTCGGCAATCATCCTCGCCATCGTTGTTCTGGGTGGCATGGGCTCGCAACTGGGCGTGATCCTGGCGGCCGTGGTGATGATCCTGCTGCCGGAAATGATGCGTGAGTTCAGCGAGTACCGCATGTTGATGTTCGGTGCGCTGATGGTGCTGATGATGATCTGGCGTCCACAAGGTCTGCTGCCGATGCAACGCCCACACATGGAGTTGCGCAAATGAGCCGCGAGATCCTAAAAGTCGAAAACCTGAGCATGCGCTTCGGCGGCCTGCTGGCGGTCAATGGCGTGGCCCTGACCGTGAAAGAGAAACAGGTGGTGGCACTGATCGGGCCGAACGGCGCGGGCAAGACCACCGTGTTCAACTGCCTGACCGGTTTCTACCAGCCATCGGGCGGCAGCATCCTGCTCGACGGCGAGCCGATCCAGGGACTGCCGGGGCACAAGATCGCCCTCAAAGGCGTGGTGCGCACCTTCCAGAACGTGCGGTTGTTCAAGGACATGACAGCGGTCGAAAACCTGCTGATTGCCCAGCACCGGCACCTGAACACCAACTTCCTGGCCGGCCTGTTCAAGACCCCGGCGTTCCGCAAGAGCGAGCGCGAGGCCATGGAATACGCCGAGTACTGGCTGGAAAAGGTCAACCTCAAGGAGTTCGCCAACCGTACCGCCGGCACCCTGGCCTACGGTCAGCAACGACGCCTGGAAATCGCCCGCTGCATGATGACCCGTCCACGGATCCTCATGCTCGACGAACCGGCGGCCGGTCTGAACCCGAAGGAAACCGAAGACCTCAAGGCGCTGATCAGCGTGCTGCGTGAAGAGCACAACGTCACCGTCCTGCTGATCGAACACGACATGAAACTGGTCATGAGCATTTCCGACCACATCGTCGTGATCAACCAGGGCACGCCCCTGGCCGACGGCACGCCGGAACAGATCCGCGACAATCCTGAAGTGATCAAAGCCTACCTGGGGGAAGCGTAAATGCTGCAGTTCGAAAACGTTTCCACCTTCTACGGCAAGATCCAGGCCCTGCACAGCGTCAACGTCGAAGTCCGCCAGGGTGAGATCGTCACCCTGATCGGCGCCAACGGTGCCGGCAAGTCGACGCTGCTGATGACCCTGTGCGGTTCGCCGCAGGCGCACAGCGGCAGCATCCGCTACATGGGTGAGGAACTGGTCGGCCAGGACTCGTCGCAGATCATGCGCAAGAGCATCGCCGTGGTGCCGGAAGGTCGTCGGGTGTTCGCCCGTCTGACCGTCGAGGAAAACCTGTCCATGGGCGGTTTCTTCACCGACAAGGGCGACTATCAGGAGCAGATGGACAAGGTCCTGGGCCTGTTCCCGCGCCTGAAAGAACGCTTCAACCAGCGCGGCGGCACCATGTCCGGCGGCGAACAGCAGATGCTCGCCATCGGCCGGGCGCTGATGAGCAAGCCGAAACTGCTGCTGCTCGACGAGCCGTCGCTGGGCCTGGCACCGATCATCATCCAGCAGATCTTCGACATCATCGAACAGCTGCGCAAGGACGGTGTGACGGTGTTCCTGGTCGAACAGAACGCCAACCAGGCGCTGAAAATCGCTGACCGCGCCTACGTTCTGGAGAACGGTCGGGTGGTCATGCAAGGCACTGGCGAAGCGCTGCTGACCGACCCGAAAGTGCGCGAGGCGTACTTGGGCGGTTGAGCCATCGCGGCAAACAGAAAAACGGCCTTCGGGCCGTTTTTTTGTGTCTGCCAATCCTGAATTCAACACAAGTCGTCTGTGGGAGCGAGCCTGCTCGCGAAAGCGCTGCGTCATTCAGCAAATGGGCTGATTGAGACGCCCTC
This sequence comes from Pseudomonas sp. efr-133-TYG-5, assembly GCF_030209175.1. Taxonomy (GTDB): domain Bacteria; phylum Pseudomonadota; class Gammaproteobacteria; order Pseudomonadales; family Pseudomonadaceae; genus Aquipseudomonas. The sequence continues at coordinate 2,074,806 of NZ_JARVSM010000001.1, forward strand.
TTCGCGAGCAGGCTCGCTCCCACAGGGAAGATTTGTAGCAACCATTCAGTACGGGTTGCAGTACTGCGCCACCGCCGTCGCCTGATCGACATAAGGCCGTGCCGGCTCAAGGTTCCACTCCGGCTTGTTGCGCACCGGCTTGCCGTCGTAGACCGCCGCCAGATGACAGACCATCTGCCGACGCAACGAACCACCATTGACGCTGTACTGACGCCATTGCGGATCGTCCTTGTGCTTGTTGTACAGCTCGGCAAACATCCGGTCGGTCTGGTCATCCTTGATCGCGCGGCCGCACGCAGTCGGCACCACCGAGAGCGACCAGGTATCGGGCCCCAGCTTTGGATCGGGGCGTTGTACCCAGGTGCTCGACTCGATGTACCTGTCGCAGAATTTCGGTGCTGTCGGCGTTGCGGTCTGCATACACGAGAAAGAGGCCTTGGCCACCGGCGTTCTCGGGAAGTCGATCTTGATGATGTTGCGGTCCTTGCCGGTCTTGGCCTTGTAGTCCCGTTGATTGGCCAGGGCGTCATTCAAGCCGCGCTGATCGCTGTAGAAGAACGCCAGGATCGGCAACTCATCGGTTTTCGGATTGCCCAGGCGCAGCTCGGTCTGGGTCTGAAACTCACGGCTGTTGATGACTTTGCGCGCGCCCATGAAGTTGCGAAAGGCATCGACCCGTTCCTTGCTGCTCATCGGATTGCGCATGTTGAAGCCACACTGCAACTGGTCCTGTTGGCGATTGTTGTTGTACTGGGTGAAGTGCGCGACCCAGGCGTTCGGACTGCCGATCGGCGGCTTCATGGCCTGACAGACCGCCTCGGTCGGGGCGGTGTTTTTGTTGTCGCCACAGCCACGGTCGTTGCGAAAGTCGGTCCAGGCATCGTTGGGAAAGGCACAGTAGACATGCACTGGGGTTTCCGGATCGCGCACCAGATCCCTTGGCGTAATCAGGTAGCCGTTCTGCGTGCTCATGCCCGGATCTTCATAACTGATGCCATCGGCACGCATGAATGAAGCGGCAAACGTCCCCAGTTCCACGGCTTTAGGGCTGGGATTCCACACATCCCATTTCTGCCCCTTGGCTGGATCGGCCCGGTGCGTGCCCCGCACCAGCAGCCCCGAGCAGTCCGAAGCGGGATCCTGTCCGCAACTGTCGACGGTTTTGTTGTACAACGTTTCGACCTTCTTCAGTGTCTCCGCGCATGACTCGGCATGGGCCGCTGTCGCGTGCAACAGCAGCGGCAAGATCAGCAGTGGAAAGGTCCTGACCAGAGGTTTTTTCATGGCTTGCATCTCCTTGATTAGCCAACACACACTCGACGCGGGAGCAGGTTGCAACCCGCGCCCGCGTCTCGCTGTCCGATAACGCCTGAACGGCTCCGTATTCCTTGGCGTCTTGTTGCGGTAATTGACCTGCACGCCGCGCAATGGCTGGCGCATGTTGCCGACGGTTTTTGGTTATCACGTCAGTTGCTGCCCGTGCCCCTGAGGGCGAACAACTGCTCGTACAGAACGTCGATCTGCTCACCGGCAAGGCGCGCGTCGCGGCCGTGGGCATGATGCTCAGGCTCCATTCGTCCCGGCGGACGTCGGGATCGCAGCGTTCCGCCACTGCAGGCATACCGCCCGCGCGCGACGCCGCTACCGGGTTCCCGACCGGCATGCGCGAAGGTGTGGTGGTCGATGCGTTTGAGCCTGTTCAACGGATCAAGCGGCTGGGCATAAGCCGCAGACAACAGCGAGGGCAGCGTGCAGGCGAGCGCAGAAGAATAAAACCTGCGCGATAGCACAGCGGGGACTGAGCGATCCTTCGTCATGAGATACCGTCCTGGTAAATCGGCCTGTCGAAGTGGCCGTTGAAATGACTATAGAACACGCGTGACAGCGCGGAAAAAACCGCACGGTGGAATTTTTCCGGAAATATTTCGGCCCGGCTGTAACGCATCGCCATGCCGTTTCTCTAGTGGAGCAAGCAAGCGCAATCGCTTGTTCAAACCCAAGCTCACATCGGAGAAACATCATGACTGCTACCACCCGCACCCTGTCCGCTACCGCCCTGGTTCTGGCCCTTGGTTCTGCCCTGAGCATGGCCACCGTATCGACCGTCCAGGCCGCCGACGCCAACATGGAAAAATGCTTCGGCGTCGCCATGAAAGGCAAGAACGATTGCGCTGCAGGCGCAGGCACCACCTGTGCCGGCACCGCGAAGATGGACTACCAGGCCAACTCGTGGAAGTTCGTGCCAAAAGGCACCTGCACCACCACCGAAAGCAAGACCTCGCCGACCGGTTTCGGTCAGATGGAAGCCTTCAAAGCCAAGTCCTGATCCACGACCTGCCCGAGTGACGCTCATGTTCTCAACCAGCGAACCTGTCCCACCGCGCACTCGGGCAGCCCTCTGCGGGCTCCCGCCCCGCGCGGGGCTGGGACTCAAGACCGGGCACTTTGGTGAAGTGCTCGACACCCAACCGGACCTCGGTTTCTTCGAAGTCCACGCCGAAAACTACATGGTGGCCGGCGGTCCGTTTCATCATTTCCTCGGTCTGATCCGCGAACGCTATGCGCTGTCGCTGCACGGCGTCGGTCTGTCCATCGGCGGCGAAGACGCCCTCGACACGCAGCACCTCAAACGCCTCGCGGCGCTGATCGAACGCTATCAACCCCACGCCTTTTCCGAACACCTGGCCTGGTCGAGCCACGGCCCGGTGTTCCTCAATGACCTGCTGCCGCTGGCCTATGACTCGCCGACCCTGGACCGGGTCTGTGCGCACATCGACCAGGTGCAGAACACCTTGAAACGCCCGATGCTGCTGGAAAACCCGGCCACCTACCTGGCGTTCCAGCGCTCGACCATCGATGAGCCAGAGTTCATTGCCGAAGTGATCCGGCGCAGCGGCTGCGGGCTGCTGCTGGACGTCAATAACGTCTACGTCTCGTGCATCAATCATCAGCGCGATCCGCTGGCCTATCTCGAGGCGCTGCCGTTGCACGCAGTGGGCGAGATTCATCTGGCCGGATTCGCCGAAGACGGCGACAGCCTCGGTGACCGTCTGCTGATCGACGATCACGGTGCGCCCGTCGACCCGGCAGTGTGGGCCCTGTACCAGAAAGTGCTCGGACGCATCGGCCCGGTGGCCACCTTGATCGAACGTGACAACCAGATTCCGCCATTCAGCGTGCTGCTCGACGAAGCGCGGCGAGCCGATGAGTTATTGCGATTTGTCGGGGGCCGGCCATGACCACTCAAGCCGCTTTCAGCGCAGCCCTGCTCGACATTCACCAGCCCTGCCCGGACGGTCTGTGCAGCGCCAATGGCGCTGATCCGGCCAGTCGTTTCGCGGTCTATCGCAACAACGTGCAAAGCTCGCTGATCAACGCCCTGGCGGACAGCTATCCGGTGGTCCTGCAACTGGTCGGTGAGGCGTTTTTCCGCGCGATGGCGGCGCTGTTCATCCACGGCCACCCGCCACGCAGTCCAGTATTGAGCGACTACGGCGCTGAGCTGGCGAACTTCATCGAAGCGTTCGCGCCCGCCGCCAGCGTGCCGTACCTGGCCGACGTGGCGCGCCTCGAACGCCTGCGCACCCTCGCCTATCACGCCGCCGACGCCTTGCCACTGTGGCCGGAACAGATCAGCCGCGCGCTCGCCACTCCGCATGCGCTGAGCGAGCTGCGTTTCGACCTGCATCCGTCGTTGCAGTTGCTCGATTCCGCCTACGCGGTGGTGGCGATCTGGGCAGCGCACCAGCAAGACACCACGCTCGAGCACATCGACATCCGGCAGCCGCAACACGCACTGGTGCTGCGCAACGGCCTGGAGGTTGAAGTCTTTGCCATCGACGCCGGCACCTGCACCTTTATTCGCCACCTGAGCGCAGGCCAGCCACTGCTGGCGGCCGTCGAAGGCAGCCCGGAATTTGACCTGAGCCAAACCCTGGCGCTGTTGATCCGCCACAACGCCATCACTTATCTGCACAACAAGGTAGCGCCATGAACAATCCCGTCATTTCTGCCGTTTCGCTGCTGCAGAGCATTCCTCGCAGCCTGATCGCTTTCATCGCGCGCTTCTCGATTGCCGCCGTGTTCTGGAAGTCCGGGCAGACCAAGGTCGAAGGCCTGGCCATCGACCTGGTCGATGGCACCTTCGACCTCGGCTGGCCACGCTTGGCGGATTCGACTATTCCGCTGTTCCAGAGCGAATACCACGTGCCGCTGCTGTCACCGGAAATCGCCGCGCACTTGGCCGCGTTCGCCGAGCACTTCTTTCCGGTGCTGATCCTGATCGGCTTGGCCACGCGGTTTTCCGCACTGGCGCTGCTGGGCATGACCCTGACCATTCAACTGTTCGTCTATCCCGATGCCTATCCGACCCACGGCACCTGGGCGGCGCTGTTGCTGTACCTGATGGCAACCGGGCCGGGGAAATTGTCGATCGATCACCTGATCGCCCAACGTTACAAGCGCTGATATCCCCGACATCGGCACGCCGCTCTCATCGTCAGTTCGACAAACGATCCAGTGCTTCGCCGCTGCGCCTGAACCAGCCGATCAGATAATCCGCCAGCACTTGCGTGCGTTTCGGTAACCCGCCCTGGTACGGGTGCACCAGGTACATCGGCATGCGCCGGGTCTGAAAATCACGCAGGAGCCCGCGCAGACGGCCGTCAGCCAATTCCGTCTGCAACAGGTACGACGGCAGGCGGGCAATGCCGGCACCGGACAGCGCGGCCTTCTTCAGCAGGTTGTAGTGGTTGCTGGCGAACGGCCCCGACACCCGCACCCGCAACAGTTCGTGCTGCTGGTGGTACAGCCACTCCTCGCGCCCGCTGTAGTGGCTGTTGAGCAGGCAGCGGTGTTCGGCCAGCGCCTGTGGCGTCAGCGGTTCGCCGAAACGTTGCAGGTAGGCCGGGCTGGCGCAGGTCATTTCCTGCCAGGCCAGCAAGGGTTTGGCCACCAGGCGCTCGTCATTGGCGACCTCGGTGCGGATCGCCAGGTCAAAGCCGTCGCGGGAAAGGTCGCGGTAGCTGTTGTTCAGCTCCAGTTCGATCTGCACCTCGGGGTACTGCTGCGAGAACTCCAGCAGCAAGCCGTCGAAGAACGTTTCCCCCAGCGACACCGGGACGGTCATCCGCACCGGGCCGGCCATATCGTCCTTCAACCGCGCCAATGCCTGCCGCGCTCGCTCCACCTGGACGACCAGTGCCTGGGCCTGCGGCAACAACGCCGCGCCCGCCGCGGTCAGGCTCAAGCGCCGTGTGGTGCGTTGCAGCAACACCACGGCAAACCGCGCTTCCAGTTGACTGATGCGCTTGGACAGCTGGCCTTTGCTGCACCCCAGCCGCTGCGCCGCCAGGGTAAAACTGCCGGCCTCGATCAACACCGCGAACGCCGCCAGATCATCCATTTCGCTCATGGATTGTTTCCATTTGAAAACCAAAGGTTGCCCATTAGTGCGCTTATCCGCAGAAAAAACCACTCTAGACTGAAACCTCGTTCAATCACTCGAGGCACTGCACATGAAGATTCTGTTGATCGGCGCTGGCGGAACTATCGGTTCGGCAGTCGATAAAGAACTGTCGCAACGTCATGAAGTCATTCGCATCGGCCGCAGCAGCGGCGATTTCCAGGTGGACATCAGCGACAGCGCGTCGATCCGCCAACTGTTCGCACAGACCGGCAAGTTCGATGCGCTGATCTGCGCGGCTGGCAACGTCACCTTCGCCCCGCTGGGAGACATGAGCGAAGACAGCTTTGCCCTGGGCCTGAAGGACAAGCTGATGGGCCAGGTCAATCTGCTGCTGATCGGCCGCGAATACGCCAACGACGGTGCCTCGTTCACCTTCACCACGGGTGTGCTGAGCCACGACCCGATCCGCTCCGGCGCCTCGGCGGCACTGGTCAACGGTGCCCTGGACAGTTTCGTCAAAGCCGCTGCCATCGAACTGCCACGTGGTCTGCGCGTCAACTCGATCAGCCCGACCGTGCTGCTGGAAGCCATGGGCAGTTACGCCCCGTATTTCCGCGGCTACAAGCCGGTTCCTGCAGCCGATGTGGCATTGGCCTACGCCAAAAGTGTCGAAGGCCTGCAAACCGGTCAGACCTTTCACGTGGGTTGACCGCAATAGAGCGCAGCCTGCGGCAGCTTCTCCAAAGCAACCTGCGTTTGCGGGCAGGAGCGGCTGCGGGCTGCAATCTTTTGCCGGCAAGAGAGGGTTGTGATGAACGGTCAGCCTGCGTAACGTGGCGGCACTTGTCTGGAGAGCCGAAGATGCGTGTTGCCCGTTCATTGATCGTTGTTGCCCTGCTGCCCTTGTTCGCTGCCTGCCAGTTGCTCGATGGCCCGCGACAGAGCGCCTCGCATGTCGGCCAGACCCGCATGCAGGGGCAACTGACCGCCGCCGACGGCAAACTGGTGTTCCAGCCGTGCCAGGATCAGCGCCAGCTGGTGGTCAACGACGTCGGCGGCAGCAGCATCCTGCAAGAGGCCGCGACCCTCGCCGATGAACAGGGCAAGCTGTTCGCCGACGTGCGCGGCCGGGTCGCGGGCGACCGCCTCGACCTGACCCAGCTGTACCGCGTCGAGCGCTCCGGCACGGCCTGCGACGATCCGAACTTCAAGCTGCTGATTCTGCGCGCCGCCGGCCATGGCCCGGAATGGAACGTCAAGGTCAGTGGCAGAGGCATGGTCATCGACCGTGCCGGCCAGCCGCCGCTCGCCGTGCCGTATGTGGAAGAGCAACTCGGCGAGGGCCGTTTCAACCTCAGCAGCGAAGCCAACAATCAGCGCATCGAGTTGTGGGTCGCACCGCAGCGCTGCGTCGACAGCAGCACCGGCAGCGTGCAGCACATGAGCGCCGAACTGCGCATCGACGGCCAGGTGCAGCGCGGTTGCGGGTATTTCGGCGGATCGCGCGACGACTGAGCGTTTTAGCCTCACGGGATCCGGCCGTTGCGGCTTATAATCGCCGCCTTCAAACGCCCTGGCGCAGTTGTGCGCCCCGCGAACCGGATCCTGTCATGTTACGAATTACCGAACTCAAGCTGCCGATCGACCATCCCGACGAAGACCTGCGTGCCGCCATCGTGCAGCGCCTGGGGATAGCCAGCGACGACTTGCTCGACTTCACCTTGTTCAAGCGCAGCTACGATGCGCGGAAAAAGTCCTCCGAGCTGTGCTTCATCTACACCATCGACCTGAGCGTGCGCGACGAGGCCAAGGTGCTGGGCAAGTTCGCCGATGACCGTAACGTCAACGTGGCGCCGGATGTCAGCTACAAGTTTGTCGGCCAGGCGCCCAGCGACCTCGGCCAGCGCCCGATCGTGGTCGGTTTCGGCCCGTGCGGGATCTTCGCCGGCCTGTTGCTGGCACAGATGGGCTTCAAGCCGATCATCCTCGAACGCGGCACCGAAGTGCGCCAGCGCACCAAGGACACCTGGGGCCTGTGGCGCAAAAGCGTGCTCAACCCCGAGTCCAACGTGCAGTTCGGCGAAGGCGGCGCCGGCACGTTCTCCGACGGCAAGCTGTACAGCCAGATCAAGGATCCGAAGTTCCTCGGCCGCAAGGTTCTGCACGAATTCGTCAAGGCCGGCGCGCCGGAAGAAATCCTCTACGTCAGCAAGCCGCACATCGGTACGTTCCGCCTCACCGGTATGGTCGAGACCATGCGGGAAGAGATCCGCGCCCTGGGTGGCGAAGTACGTTTCCAGGAGCGCGTCAGCGACGTGCTGATCGAGGACGGCCAACTGCTCGGCGTCGAACTGGCCAGCGGCGAAGTCCTGCATTCGAAACACGTGATCCTCGCCCTTGGCCACAGTGCCCGCGACACCTTCCGCATGTTGCACAGCCGCGGTGTGTTCATGGAAGCCAAGCCGTTCTCCGTGGGCTTCCGCATCGAGCACCCGCAATCGCTGATCGACCGCGCACGCCTGGGCAAGTACGCCGGCCACCCGAAACTCGGTGCCGCCGACTACAAACTGGTGCACCACGCCAAGAACGGCCGTTCGGTCTACAGCTTCTGCATGTGCCCGGGCGGCACCGTGGTGGCGGCGACTTCCGAACCGAACCGCGTCGTCACCAACGGCATGAGCCAGTACTCGCGTAACGAGCGCAATGCCAACTCCGGGATCGTCGTCGGCATCACCCCGGAAGTCGACTACCCGGGCGGCCCGCTGGCCGGCATCGAACTGCAGGAACGCCTGGAATCCCACGCCTTCATCCTCGGCGGCAGCGACTACAAGGCGCCGGCGCAGCTGGTGGGCGACTTCATCAACGGCACGCCATCCACGGCGCTGGGCGAGGTGGAGCCGTCGTACAAGCCGGGCGTGGCCCTGGGCGACCTGGCCCTGGCCTTGCCGGACTTCGCGATCGAAGCGATCCGTGAAGCCCTGCCGGCGTTCGAGAAGCAGATTCGCGGTTATTCGCTGCATGATGCGGTGTTGACCGGGATCGAAACCCGTACCTCGTCGCCGCTGCGCATTACCCGCAACGAATCGCTGCAGAGCCTCAACGTCAAAGGGCTGTTCCCGGCCGGTGAAGGCGCGGGTTATGCCGGCGGGATTCTGTCGGCGGGCGTCGACGGCATTCGCATCGCCGAAGCCGTGGCTCGGGATATTCTCGGTCTGCAAGACTGATCCGCTGAATCTGCAAAAATGCACAACCCTGTGGGAGCTGGCTTGCCAGCGATGACGGACTCAGATTCGACATTGATGTTGACTGACACTCCGCTATCGCTGGCAAGCCAGCTCCCACAGTGGTTTTCGGTGTATCAGATATTGGCGCGCAACACACTGGCCGGCAGCGCCTCACCCTTCTCGGCACTCGCCGCCACGGCCGCTATCAATCCATCCAGCTCATACCCCTGCGCCTTGAGCCACGCCTGATCGTAATAAGTGTCGGCATAGCGTTCGCCGCCATCGCACAGGATTGCCACGATCGAGCCCGACTCCCCTGTCGCCTGCATCTGCTGCGCCGCCATCAAGGCGCCGATCAGGTTGGTACCGCTCGACCCGCCGACATGTCGCCCGAGACGCTGCGCCAGGTAATGCATGGCCGCCAGCGACAAGGCGTCCGGCACCTTGACCATCGCGTCGATCACCTTGGGCAGGAACGACGCTTCGACCCGCGGCCGGCCGATGCCTTCGATGCGTGAGCCGTGGTTCAGGCGCAGGCTGGCGTCACCGCTGCGGTAATAGTCGAAAAACACCGAACGCTCGGCATCGGCGCACAGCACACGCGTGCAGTGCTGGCGATAGCGCACGTAGCGCCCGAGGGTCGCGGTGGTACCGCCGGTGCCGGGGCTGGAAATCAGCCAGCTCGGCTCCGGGTGCCGCTCGTAGCGCATCTGCTGGAAAATCGACTCGGCGATGTTGTTGTTCGCGCGCCAGTCGGTGGCGCGTTCGGCGTAGGTGAACTGGTCGATGAAATGGCCGTCATGCTCGCGGGCCAGACGCTCGGATTCGGCGTAGATCTGCGTCGGATCGTCGACCAGATGGCTTTGCCCGCCATAGAAGGCAATCTGGGCGATTTTTTCCTTCGAGGTGGTCGCAGGCATCACAGCAATGAACGGCAGGCCGAGCATCCGTGCGAAGTACGCTTCGGAAATCGCCGTCGAACCGCTCGAAGCCTCGATCACCGGCGCGCCGGGCTTGAGCCAACCGTTACACAACGCATAGAGGAACAGCGAACGCGCCAGCCGATGCTTGAGGCTGCCGGTGGGATGGCTGGACTCGTCCTTGAAATACAGCTCGATGCCGGGAAATCCTGGCAGTGGCAAGGGGATCAGGTGAGTGTCGGCGCTGCGTTGGAAGTCGGCTTCGATGATGCGGATGGCTTCGCGGGCCCACTGTCGGTTGTCGCTCATGGCTGTTGCTCTCTGTGAATCGGGCAGGAGGCGCCTTCAACCCCCAAGCTTAGGAAAAAACCTACTGCACCGACAGATACAGCTGAACGGCAATCGCTTTGGCAACTGCTAGGCTCTGCTGCACGTCGACCGGAAAGCCTGTAACGACATATAACAAAAAAGAATATAACTTTTGTTTTAACAACTAACGGTACGGGTTAGGGTGTCTCACCTTTTGACTCTATCGATGGAGAGCGACCTTGCCTCTGCGTAGCACTTTCACGCGTTTCTTTCAGTTGGAAGCTGCCAGCGGTCTGTTACTGATCGCCGCAGCCATCCTGGCTTTAATAATCAACAATTCGCCGCTGTCGTGGCTTTACACCGGCCTGCTCGACACCCCGGTGGTGGCGCAGATCGGTGCCTTGCAGATCGCCAAGCCGCTGCTGCTGTGGATCAACGACGGTCTGATGGCGCTGTTCTTCCTGCTGATCGGCCTGGAGGTGAAGCGCGAAGTGCTCGACGGCCAGTTGTCCAAGCCTTCGCAGATCGTCCTGCCCGGTGCGGCCGCCATCGGCGGCATGCTGGTGCCGGCGCTGATCTACTGGTTCCTCAACCGTGACAATCCGCCCGCCCTCAACGGCTGGGCGATTCCCACCGCGACCGACATCGCCTTCGCCCTCGGCGTACTGGCCCTGCTGGGCAAGCGCGTGCCGGTATCGCTGAAGCTGTTCCTCATGACCCTGGCAATCATCGATGACCTCGGCGCCATCGTGATCATCGCAATCTTCTACTCCGGCGCACTCTCGACCCTGTCGCTGGCCCTGGCGGCGGCGTGCATTGCCGCCCTGGTGGCGATGAACCGGCTCGGCGTGGTCAAGCTCGGGCCGTACATGATCGTCGGGCTGATTCTCTGGGTGTGCGTGCTCAAGAGCGGTGTCCACGCAACGCTGGCCGGCGTGACCCTGGCGTTCTGCATCCCGCTGCGCACGAAAAACGCCGAGACCTCGCCGCTGCTGACTCTCGAACACGCGCTGCATCCATGGGTGGCCTACGGCATCCTGCCGCTGTTCGCCTTCGCCAACGCAGGCCTGTCCCTCAGTGGCGTGACTGTCGAAAGCTTCACGCACTTTGTACCGATGGGCATCGCCATCGGCCTGCTGCTGGGCAAGACGATTGGCGTGTTCGGCCTGACCTGGCTGGCGGTGAAAAGCGGCATCGCCGCCCTGCCCCAAGGCGCCAACTGGGGCCAGGTGCTGGGTGTGGCGATCCTCTGTGGGATCGGCTTCACCATGAGCCTGTTCGTCGGTTCCCTGGCCTTTGTGCCCGGCGCCAGCGAATACGCCGGCATGGATCGCATGGGTATCCTCACCGGCTCGCTGTTCGCGGCGTTGATCGGTTACGCGGTCACCGCGGCGGCGAGTCGCCGGAATAACGCCTTGCCTGCTGTATAGCGCACTTGCGGCGAGGGACCTGGCTCCCTCGCCACCTACGCCTTGTTCTCCTGCCTCCCGCCCCGCATCGAACAATCCTCACGTCATTAGCGACGCGTCCTACAGCCACGACTTCCCGGCTTCGTTAACGTCACGCGGTCCCCTTACCGGGGGCTGTCGACGGATGAACGAAAGGACGCTCAGTGGCTGGCAAGAAAGACATTCCTCGGGTATTCAACCCACCGGCGGGTGACGGACATCGCGTGACCCAGCGTTTCCTGTCGGCCACCGAACTGGCCGAACGCGACGCCCGCGAGGCAGCCTACGAGGCCATGCTGGCGCGCCAGGATGCCTTTGAGCGCAACCGCGAAGTCGCCGCCGAAAAACACCAACCGCGTCGCGCCGGGTGCGTATTCGCCAAGTCCTTCAAACTGGGGAAGTAGTGGGTTTCCCGGGGTTGAAGGAAGACAAGAGAAAAACACCTAAACAGGGTGGTGCGGGGCTTCGAGAGCGTTGGACTGACAAAAAGGGTAGGACAATCTATGAATGGGACTCGCTGCACGGAGAACTGGAAGCTTACCGTGCAAGTGATGGCAGCCATCTAGGCTCTTTTGATCCGATAACGGGTGAACAGATAGATCCACCCAAGAAAAACCGAAATATTAAAAAGTATTTGTGAGGCCGCAATGGGGCTGAAATTAAGACTGAATTGGTACGAAAAAATATCCGAGCAACCTGTGGGGAAGGAGTATTCAGCCGATCTCGGTGATGACGGATCGATCATTGAGGCCTTGGGCTTGATGGCGGAAAGCGAAATCTATGATGGGGGGTTTGATGTCAGGACTGACTGGGTATCCCGCCTTCAGCCCTTCTTCACTCACAAATTTGACGAAAGTATTTACGACTATCAAATAGCGTTTCGCTATAGAAAGAGCTGGTGAATATTTTGATGGGACTCTCAGAGCATATCGTTCAAATGGTGCGCACCGAATGACTTGCCGATACTCGAAACTAAATCACACGATCGAAGCCTTCGACAAAAAAACCGAGTTTCTTGTTTTTGACGTAAACATTCCAGACGGAAACATTGAGCAGTTAAGAAAGATCATGGGCTGGACTGAGCCAGAGGATGAGATTTATGGGTACGACCTCGATAGTCAGAAAATAACCGAACTGGAAAATCTAATAGGGACCGAGTTTTTCGATCCACGATACGACTTTCAAATAGTTTGTCATGGAAGTAATTAAATAGAATTTCAGTAAAAAACCCCGACCAGTCACCTGATCGGGGTTTTCTTTTACCGCTCGTTTGCGCTTAGTGCGAAACGCGGCTGGTGCCACCGACGGTGGAAATACGCACGCGTTCACCGACGCGGAACACTTCGTTTTCCTGAACCTGCTGCACATAGGCGCGCATGCTGCCGTCGTCTTCACGCACGGTGATTTCCACGCCCTGGGTGCGGGTCAGGCCTTCTTCGGTGGCCGAACCGATCAAGCCACCGGCCACGGCGCCGATGACCGCTGCAACGATGCTGCCGCGACCACCACCGATGGCGCTGCCGCCCACACCGCCGACCACTGCACCGGCAGCGCCGCCGATCGGGGTCTTGGTGCCTTCGATTTTCACCGGACGCAGGGATTCGATGGTGCCCATGCGAATCGTCTGCACACGACGCGCTTCGTCACGGGAGTAGGAGTCACCGGTCAGGCTGGATTGGCAGCCGGTAAGCAACATCGCCATCGTGGAAAAGGAAGCAACCAGCAGAACAGACTTACGCATAGCATCAACTCCAAAGGACAGGTATTCATTAAACTCCGCAGCTTGACGCCTGTCACGGCGCGGCCCGGACAAATTTGCTTTCATTCAGGCCCGGTACAGGGGCCTGGAACGGCTCACCCAACAGTAGCGCCAAAATACAAAGCTTGCGCCGCCGACCCAAGGATTTTCATGGATTACTTCATCATCGTCGTTACCACCGTCGCCGGGTTGTACTTCCACGGGTGGTTGTACGTGCGGATCAGACGCTGGATGGATCGCGACCTGGCATTGTCGCTGGCCGGTAAGGATGAAGGCAAACGCGCCTACATGCTCGCGCAGCTGGCGCGGGCTCATGCGCAGAAAATCAGGCGCCGGGACCTGTCACAGTGGCTTGAAGCTGCGGCGACAGGCTATCCCGGTCGGTAGACTGCTTAGGGTGCCAGACGTTCAAGAATCCAGTCGGCGCCCTGCAAACGGTAGTTGAGGCGATCATGCAGGCGGCTCGGACGGCCCTGCCAGAACTCGATGCGCTCCGGCAAGAGGCGATACCCGCCCCAGTGCTGCGGGCAATCGGGCTGGGTGTCGGTGAAGCGCTGTTCGGTAGCCTTGAGCAGCGCTTCCAGTTCGCCCCGACCGTTGATGACTTGGCTCTGCGGTGACGCCCAGGCACCGAGACGGCTGCCCAACGGACGCACCTGGTAATAGGCGTCGGATTCGGCCGGCGTGACCTTGACCACCCGTCCCTCGATGCGCACCTGACGCTCCAGGGTCGGCCAGAAAAAGGTCATGGCGGCGAACGGGTTGGCTGCCAGATGCTGGCCCTTGGCGCTGTCGTAGTTGGTAAAGAACGTGAAGCCCTGCTCGTCCAGGCCCTTGAGCAGCAGAATGCGGCAATGCGGACGGCCATCCGCATCGACCGTGGCCAGGGTCATGGCATTGGCCTCGACCGGCGCCTGCTCGGTTTTCACCGCATCGGCAAACCACTGGTGGAACAGCGCGAACGGCTCGCCCGGGGCTTGCGCCTCGGTCAAGCCATCACGGGTGTAATCACGACGCATATCTGCCAGGGCCTGGGTCATGGCGCATTCCTTTTCGTTAGCGGATCACTGTTTTGCAGCATCGCTCGCGGCGACTTTCTTGTCAGCCGTTGCGGCTTTGGCCGGCGTGGTTTTCTTTGCCGGGGTCTTGGCCGGAGCCTTTTTCGCCGGGGCCTTGGCCGCCGCTTTCTTGGCCGGTGCCTTTTTCGTGGCCGGGACAGCGGCCTTTTTCGCGGCCGGGGCCGGCGTCACCGGTTTGGCCACTGGCTTGACGTCCTGCGCGGCGACCATGGTCGCTGGCTTCGGTGCGGGCATGTTGTATTTGCTGAGCAGCGCGACCATGGTGTTCTGCGGGGTGACCAGCAGTTCGACACGACGGTTCAAGGCCCGCCCTTCAACGCTGTCGTTGGCCGCACGCGGAGCATCGGCGCCCATGCCGCGCAGCATCAGGCGATCACGCTGCAGGCCGCTGAGGCGGAAGATGGCCGCCACGGACTGCGCACGCTCCTGGCTGAGCTTGGTATTGGCCGGCGCGTCACCGCTGTTGTCGCTGTGACCGAGCACCAGTACCGCGGTTTTCGGGTCAGCCTCGAGGATTTTCGCGACATTGGTGAACGGGCTGAGGGTCACTGGCAAGAGCATGGCCGGACGCTTGGGGTTGAACGAGCCTTCAACCGGCGCAATCACCACGAGCACGTTGTCACGACGTTCGAATTGCAGGTTGCTGCCCTTGATCGCCTCACGCAGACGCGGTTCGTAGTCGTCGAGCCAGGCCTGGGTGACTTTCGGGTCGGGCATCGGTACGACTTTGGCGGTGTCCTGATCCTTGCCGCCAAACGGCCACCACCATTTGCCCGCCTTGTCGGCGTCGGCCTTGGCGACGCCGACCGGTTTCGCCTCGGGTTTGGCTTCCGGCTTCACTGCGGCCTTGTCCGCCGCGTCATCGGAACCGAACGGCCAGTACCAGTGGCTGCTGCTTTCAGTCTTGGCGACCGGCGCCGTGGCGGCCGGCTTCAACGGTGCAGGCGCCGGTGCCGGTGCAGGCGCCGGTGCGGGCTCCTTGGCCGCGACCTTGTCGGACGAACCGAACGGCCACCAGCTGCCACCATCAGCATCGTTCTTCGGAGTCTGTGCACAACCGGTAATCGCAAAACACAGGGCCAGGGCGAGAGTTTGTTTGGATGACATTGGAAACCCACAAAATGAAGTAATGAACGATCAGAGGACTTTCGCCCGGATAAACAGACGCTTTGAATCGAAAAAGCGCTCGAGGTTCCGGCCCTGGAACCTCGGGTGCGGCTTTACAGACAAGTGGCAAGCACCCGCGCGAGCTGCTGCGCGCGCGGGTCCATCAAGACGTACGGCCCCAGCGTATTTGTCACAAAACCGAACGCGACATCATGCTCCGGATCAGCAAAACCGATGGAACCGCCGGCGCCCGGATGGCCGAATGCCCGCGGGCCGAGGCCGTAGGTGGCATTGGCTACATCCGGCTGGTCGAGCATGCAGCCGAGACCGAACCGGGTGCGGGTCAGCAAGGTCTTGTCCTCGCCGAGGCTGTGTTCGCGGGTCAGTTCGTCGAGCATCTCGCTTTCCAGCAGGCTGCCGTCGAGCAGGCCGGCGTAGAAACCGGCGAGGCTGCGCGCATTGCCGTGGCCGTTGGCCGCCGGTTGTTGCATGCGCCGCCACTCCGGCTTGTTGGTGCTGGTCAGCACCGACGGCGGATTGGTGAATGCGCGTGTGGTCATCGCCGTTGGCTCGCGCAGGGTCACTTGCAGCAGGCGCTGGGCGGCGGCGTCGCCGACATTGCCCTTGCCCCGGGCGATGTGCGCGACCCGGTGGAATTCGGCGTCCGCCAGACCGACATGGAAATCCAGTCCCAACGGTTTGGCGACGCGCGCGACAATCGACTCACCCGGCCCACGCCCGTCGGCCCGACGCAACAGCTCGCCGATCAGCCAGCCGTAAGTGATCGCGGCGTAGCCGTGACCGGTGCCAGGCGTCCACCACGGCGCTTCGGCCGCGAGGGCGTCGACCATGGTTTGCCAGTCATACAGGGCTTCGGGGGCGAGCAGTTCACGCAGGGCCGGCAGCCCGGCCTGGTGGCAGAGCAACTGGCGCAGGGTCACCGACTCTTTGCCAGCAGCGGCGAATTCCGGCCAGTAGCGGGCGACCGGGGCATCGAGCTGCAACTTGCCTTCGGCGACCAGTTGCAGCGCGGTGACGGCGGTAAAAGCCTTGGTGCAGGAGAACAGGTTGGCGATGGTGTCGCTGTGCCAGGCTTCGGCGCCGTCCTTGTCGGCCGTGCCCGCCCAGAGGTCAAGGACGGTTTCCCCGCCGACCTGGATGCACAGGGCTGCTCCGCGTTCCTGGGGATCGTCGAACAGTGCGGCGAAAGCATCGCGCACCGCTTCGAATTGAAGCTCGTAATGTCCCTGAATCTGCACCCGCAACTCCCCCGCGAAAACGCTCTACAAAGTGGCCCGCATTGTTCCAGCCCTTGAGGGATTTGGGAACAGCTGCAGGCCGGACGGTTGAATGCTGCACTGGCGCGGCTGACGCCTTCGCGAGCAGGCTCGCTCCCACACTGGATCGCTGGTGTTCACAAATCCGATGAGGCAGCGCGCCTGCTCGCGCAGAACGATGACGCGGTCTGAACCTTAATGACCATTCCCCGAATGCCCACCCGCATGCCCGGCCCCCGGGCCTTTGCCGGCGTCACCCTTGCGCCCGCCTTCAGCCTCGTGACCTGCCGCAGCCGCGGCTTTCTCAGCCTCTTTGCCCAACTGATCAACTGCCTGCAGGTTGCTCTTGCGCACCGTCTCTACAAAGCCCTGATACGGCAGATCCGTCACCCCGATCAGGCCGAAGTGGCCATTTTCGCCGTCGAGCAGGCGTCCGGTCACCGGTTGATCCAGATACTGGAACCAGTGCACGCCGACAATCGACGGTTCGCTCAACGCCTGTTTGAGGAAGTTGGCATAGGCCGGGCCGCGATCTTCTTCCTTGGCCAGTTGCGTCACGCCGCCCCAGAACGGGCCGCGATCAGCGGAGCCGAAGTTGAACTCGGTAATCAGCACCGGTTTGTCCAGCTGGCGCAACGCGGCGAAGTCGTAGCCGTCCTGCGGTTGCAGGGTGTACATGTTGAAACTCAGCACGTCGCAATACTGCGCGCAGGAGGCCACGGCTTCCGGGGTGCTGATGGCGAAGCGTCCGCCGAGCAGCAGCTGGTTCGGCGCATGCCATTTCAGCGAGTCGGAAATGGTCTTGAAGTAGGTATCGGCGAAGACCTTCTGGAAGTATTTGAAGTCGGCCTCGATTTCCGGGTGCTGCGGGTTCGGCAGCGGCGGCACGAAGCCCGGATCTTCCATCAACTCCCACGCCGGCAGGTCAATGCCCCAGGCTTTCGACAGGCCGGCCTGGTTGCGGTACTTGTCACGCAATTGCTTGAGGAAGGCGCGCTTGGCCGGTACGTCGGTGGTCATTTTCAGGGTGCCGTAGGCCAGGGCATAGCGCGACTGCGGATCGTCGCCGGGCCCGGCCCAGGCCAGTTCGTTGTCGGCGAAGTAGCCGATCAGCCAGGGATCGTCGCGGTGATCGCGCGCAGCGATGGCCACGGCGCGTTCGGTGGCCATGGCGAAGCGCGGGTCGAAAGGATCGGGCATGCCGCCCCACCAGTCGTTGCCGGTGCTGATGCTGGCGTAATCGCCGACGATCGACAGCGGTAAGGTGTACGGCACGCGCTCGGCGTTGGCGAGGGCCGGTGCGCTCCAGTTGCCGACGGTGTTGAAGCCCCAGGCTTGCAGGCGATCGAGGGTGTGGCCGGCCCAGCGCTGCTCGTCGAAGGTCGCCGTGCAGGGCACGCTGGTGGGCTGATTGCCAGGCTGCTCTACCGCAGCGGCTTGCGCAGCTTCAGCGACGCCAGCCTTGGGTTGTTGCGCGGTGTCCAGCGGTTGCGCGGCTTTGGCAGCGGTCTCTTCGGCCGCACCGGCCTTGGCCGCTGCGGCGACCCCGGCCTTGTTGTCGCTGTCGGGCCTGCACGGCTCGCCATACAGGCGTTGCAGGTTGGCCGCGTAGAAGTCGTACCAGCGCCCGGCAGCGTAGCCACGGCCCTGATCGGCGCCGTTGCCGCCACGGTTGTCGCCCTCGCCGAAATGACCGGCCAGCGGATCTTCGGGCTTGGGCAGGGATTCGAACATCCACTCGCGGCCGGCGACGTAGGTCTGGTTGACCTCGGGGCTGACGGTGTTGACGCCAAGGGAGTAGAACGGATGGCCCTGCGGCGTCACCAGGTACCAGCGACCGTCGCGTTTTTCCGTGCGGAAGAAACCGCTGGCCTTGAAGGCCGGGCCTTTGCTCCAGCCACCGTACTGGTCCAGCGAACTCTTTTCGCGCTCGGCCAGCCAGGTTTTCAGCTGTTGCTGTTCCTTGGCAGCGGCGGTTTTCAGCTGATCGTCGCTGGCGACTTTTTCCGGCCACTTGCTGCGCGTCGACTGGCCGTAGGCGTCCACCAGATTGCCGTAGACGGCTTTGACCACCTCGTCCCCCTCCTGCACGCCAAAACGCTCAAGCAGCAGGCTTTGCGCGGCTTTGGGCTGATCCAGCGACAGGCTCACCGACACCACCTGGCGCCGATCCAGCTCACCGCTGCTGCTGGCCAGCAGAATGCGCTGGCCATCGACGGTCATCGGCATCGGCGGCCCGGCCTTCATGCCCTGGCTCAACGGCGTCGTGGCAACCAGTGGCACCAGCAGGGTCTGCGCCGGACCGGCCGGCAGGTCGACGCGGCTGACCAGGGTCTTGCCGTCGTTGCTCTGGATTCGTACGTAAAGGGTCACGGCCCAGTTCATCGCGCTCTGGATGCGCAGGCTCATCATGCCCGACTGCGACCAGTCCCAGGCGCCGGTCTGCGGCGTGAGGCGCAAGGTCGGGCGTGCCGCCGGGTTGAATGTCACCCGGCGCAACACTTCGCCTTCCGGCGTCTGCTCGGCGTTGGCTTGCGGCAGGTCGGCGTTTTCGGTCGCCACTTTCACCACATCGGCGGGGCGGACGAAGTTGAACAGGGTCTGCTGACCGGCAGGTGCCGCCAGCAACGGGGCAGCGAAGATCAAGGCAAAAACGGCAGGCAGCGAACGGCGGATCATAAGAACGGAGTTCTCCCTAACGACCAGAAGGCCAATGGAAAAGCGATGGCAGAGAGATAGACAACGCGGCGGGCAAAACTGCCCACCGATGTCTCAGGATATTTCACGACGGAAGGGCGGCAGCGCATTGAGGATCGCCTTGCCATAGCGCTGGGTAACCAGACGCCGGTCGAGCAAGGTGATGGTGCCGCGATCTTCTTCGGTGCGCAGCAGGCGGCCACAGGCCTGGACCAGTTTCAGCGAGGCGTCCGGCACCGAGATTTCCATGAACGGATTGCCGCCACGGGCCTCGATCCACTCCGACAGCGCGGCCTCGACCGGATCGTCCGGGACCGAGAACGGAATCTTGGCGATCACCACGTGCTCGCAATACGCGCCGGGCAAGTCCACGCCTTCGGCGAAACTGGCGAGGCCGAACAGCACGCTGGAATCACCGCCATCGACCCGCGCCTTGTGTTTGTTCAGGGTTTCCTGTTTCGACAGGTTGCCCTGGATGAACACTTGCTTGCGCCAGTCGCGGTCAAGGCCGTCGAACACGTCCTGCATCTGTTTGCGCGAAGAGAACAGCACCAGCGTGCCGCGCGAACCTTCGACCAGGTCCGGCAGGTCGCGGATGATCGCCGCGGTGTGGGCGGCGGCATCGCGCGGATCGGCCTTCAGGTCCGGCACGCGCAACACCCCGGCATCGGCGTGGTGGAACGGACTCGGCACCACAGCGGTGACGGCTTTTTTCGGCAGGCCGGCGCGCATGCGGAAGCGGTCGAAGGTGCCGAGGGCGGTCAGGGTCGCCGACGTCACCAGGCAGCCGTAGGCGACGTTCCACAGGTTGCGCCGGAGCATTTCCGCGGCGAGGATCGGGCTGGCATTGACCTCGATGTCGAACAGCGAACCGCTCTCGGCGAGGGTCAGCCAGCGAGCCATCGGCGGGTTATCTTCCGGGTCTTCGACGGTGAACGCGGTCCACAGCTCCCAGTTGCCCGACGACCGCGACAACAGGCTGCCGAACAGTGGATACCACTCTTCGGCCTGATTGCTGGCGATGCCGATGTTGACCTCGCCGTCCATGCCTTCCTTGAGCAGGTCGGTCAGGCGGGTGAACAGGTCGGTGAGGCGGGCGAAACCTTTTTTCAGTTCGATGCCCATCTCGCGCATGTGCTCGGGAATCACCCCGCCGACGAAGCGATGGCGCGGCCGCTCGCGGCCCTCGACGTCTTCGCCGGGCTTGAAGTCGGCGACCTGCTCGCAGGCGCTGAACATGAACTGCTGCTGCGACTTGATCTCGCGCGCCAGCTCCGGCACCTGCTCGATCAGCTTGCCGAGATCCCCCGGCAACGGATGCTGGGCCAGCAGTTTGGTGAGGTTCTTGGCGGTGGTTTCCAGCCAGTCGGCGGTGGAACGCAGGCGCGTGTAGTGGGCGAAGTGACCGATGGCCTTGTCCGGCAGGTGATGGCCTTCGTCGAACACGTAGACGGTGTCGCGCGGATCGGGCAGCACGGCGCCGCCGCCCAGTGCGAGGTCGGCCAGCACCATGTCGTGGTTGGTGACGATCACGTCGACCTTGCCCATGCCTTCGCGGGCCTTGTAGAAGGCGCACTGGCCGAAATTCGGACAATGGCGGTTGGTGCACTGGCTGTGATCGGTGGTCAGGCGCGCCCAGTCGGCGTCTTCCAGAGCGGTCGGCCAGCTGTCGCGGTCGCCGTCCCATTTATTGCCGGCGAGCTTCTCGATCATGCTGGTGAACAGCTTCTGACTGGCCTCGTCGACCTCGATCTTGAAACCTTCCTCCTCGAACAGCTGGGCCGTGGCGGTCTGCGCATTGCCCTCCTGCAGCAGCATGTCGAGCTTGGACAGGCACATGTAGCGCCCCCGGCCCTTGGCCAGGGCGAAGCTGAAGTTCAGCCCGCTGTTGCGCATCAGGTCGGGCAAATCCTTGTAGACGATCTGCTCCTGCAGGGCCACGGTCGCGGTGGCGATCACCAGGCGCTTGCCGGCAGCCTTGGCGGTCGGAATGGCGGCCAGGCTGTAGGCCACGGTCTTGCCGGTACCGGTGCCGGCTTCCACCGCGACAATCGCCGGGTCGCCACTGCGCCGGCCTTCGTCGTCGGTGTCGATATCGCCGAGGACTTTCGCCACTTCGGCGATCATCAGGCGCTGGCCGTAACGCGGCTTGAGGCTCTTGGCCTCTAGAAAACGCGAATAGGCGCCCTGGATCGTGGTTTTGAGTTCAGTGCTGATCATTGAGTGTCGGGCGCAAAAACGCTGGATAAATTTTCAGTGGTTCGGGTTGGCGGCTATCATACCCCGCGAATCGATCCCGCGCAGAACGGAGTACCCCAATGACACCTTTTAGCCTCGTTTATCCGCTGCATGTCCTGGCCGCCCTGGTGTGGGTCGGCGGCATGTTTTTCGCCTGGATGGTGCTGCGCCCTGCGGCGGTGAAAGCCCTGGACGGCCCCGGGCGGCTGACGCTGTGGGTGGAAGTGTTTCAAGGTTTTTTCCGCTGGGTCTGGGGCGCGGTGATCCTGCTGCCGGTGACCGGCGTGGGCATGCTGCATCTGCAGCACATCGGCTTCGAGACGGCGCCGAAGTACGTGCAGGTGATGATGGGCTTGTACGTGGTAATGACCGCGCTGTTCATCCGCGTGCAGGGTTTGATGCTGCCGGAACTGCGCACGGCGGTTGCCGCGCAGGACTGGCCGGCGGGTGCAGCGGTGCTGGGGCGAATCCGCCGGGTGGTGGGGATCAATCTGCTGGTCGGCGTATTGCTGGTGGCGATCGCCGCGGCGCGGCCGATGCTCTGACGGGCAAGAGGCCCCCTCTCCCGTCGGGAGAGGGGGCGCCGTTACAGCCGTTGCACGGTGACGGAACCTGCCGCCCCCGCCGGGCCAGGCTGGCCATCAGCCCCCGGCCGACCGCTTTTGCCACCGTCGGCGCGATACACCAGGCAACCCTTGGACTTGCCACCCGCCCCCGGTTTGCCACCCGGACCTGCCGCGCCACCGACACCGCCGGCCACGTCGACCTTGATCAGCTCGGCCGGGAAGTCGCGTGGCACTTCCAGGCGCACCAGCGCCCCCGGTGCGCCCGGCTGGCCATTGCTGCCGTCACTGCCGTCGGCGCCACGTCCGGCCTGGCCCCAGGTGCAGCCCGGTGCCTCGCCGTTGGCACCGTCGAGCCCGACAAACCCCGGCGCCCCCGTGCCGCCACGGGCGTCGAC
This sequence comes from Pseudomonas sp. efr-133-TYG-5, assembly GCF_030209175.1. GTDB lineage: Bacteria > Pseudomonadota > Gammaproteobacteria > Pseudomonadales > Pseudomonadaceae > Aquipseudomonas. The sequence goes on from NZ_JARVSM010000001.1 coordinate 2,097,232, forward strand.
CAGCAGCTTCGGCGCATTCAAAGCCTTGAAATGCAGATTCAGATTACGTCCGGCGCGGGCGGCTTTTTCGTAAGTGCCCGGAGCGCCGCGTGCAGTGATCTGGCTGCCTTCGGCCAATTCGGCACGAATCACTTTCATGTCCAGCGGCTGTTCGCTCGGCACGATGGCGATGCGCGCTTCGCGCCCCAGCTGCAATTCGCCGACGCTCAGTTCGGTGACATTGGACGGCACCAGCAGCGTGCCGTAATCGGCCACCACCAGTTTTTCCAGTTGCAAGGTGCTGGCGGTGTTGGGCAGGCGCATCAGCGAATTGGTTTCGACGCTGACCACCTGGGCACAGGCCAGGGGGCTGATGAATGCCGCGAGCAGGCAGAGTTGTTTACGCATGGGAAGCCTCCGGAGCGGCCGGGGCCGGGATGGTGTACAGATGGAAAATGCCGAACAGCAGAACACGGCCACGATCACGCCACGGGTGCGCCCGCCCCTTGAGGCTGCGATTGCACAGCAGCACTTCGAGCACGTGGATGGCCAGCAGCAACGCAGCGGCCAGATTGACCAGCAGCTGCAACGGATGAACAAACGGCACCAGCTGATTGGCCAGCACCACGCAGCAGAACAGCAGGGTCAACAACCGCCCCAGCCCACAGAACACCTTCATACGCTCCCCCGTGTTGCGAATTATTCTTTGCGCGCACAGTAACGGCTTCCGTACGCGATAAGCCAGAGGGGCAAATGAAAAAATTGCGCGCGGCCGCCGGATGGCTGCCGGATCGACGCAGATCGTCGCCCGGCAGCTCTAGCTCGCGGACTACAGAGACGTCCTAGCGATTGATATGCAACTCCACGCGACGGTTCTGCGCACGCCCCTCGTCGGTGCTGTTGTCGGCGACCGGCTCGCTCTCGCCGCGCCCTTCACTGGTGAGTTTGTTCGGCGCCAGGCCCTGGCTCAGCAGATAGGCCGCCACGCTGCTGGCGCGCCGCTGCGACAGTGCCTGGTTGTAGGCATCGGAACCCTTGCTGTCGGTGTGACCGATGACTTTGATGCTGACGACGTCGGCGTTGCGCAGCTTGTCCATCAACGCATCGAGCTGGCTTCTGGCGGCCGGGGTCAGGTCGGACTTGTCGAAATCGAACAGCACGTTGCCGGCATCGCTGAGGGTGATGACCTCGCTCTGCGGTGCAGGCTCGACCGGTTTCACCGTCACTGGATATTGCGGCAGCGGACAGCCGCGGTGGTCGACCGGGGTGTTGGCAGGGGTGTCAGGGCAACGGTCGCGGCGGTCGAACACGCCATCGCCGTCTTCATCGCCATCCTGGGCGTAGCAGATCAGTCCGCCGGTGAGGATCCCCAGCGCCGCGCCGCCTCCGGCCCAGCCGCCACTTTCAATGGCGCCGAGACCGCCGCCGACCAGACCGCCGATGACGCTGCAGATCGGCCACGTACGTTGATTGAGGGGGGCAGTGCCATCGCTGTGGGTGGCGCAACCGGTGAGCAGACTGCCAAGCAGCAGAACCGGCAAGACGGACCTTGAGAAAACACTCATTGTGAAAGCTCCTGTGTCACCGGCCCATACCGGTTACACAGGAGTAAAGACCCGCATCCGCGACTGCACAAGCCGCGGATGCGAGGGGGCTAGCGGACGATTTTGATTTCGGTGCGGCGGTTCTGCGCGCGGCCATCGGCGGTTTTGTTGTCCGCCACTGGCTGGCTTTCACCGGCACCGGTCACCGACACGAAGCTGGCGCGTGGCACACCTTGCTGGATCAGGTATTCCACTACCGAGTGCGCGCGACGATCCGAGAGTTTCTTGTTGTAGGCATCGCTGCCGACACTGTCGGTGTGGCCGGTCACAGTCAGTTGCGCGGTGGACGACTCCTGTTTCAGGCGCGTGGCGACTTTATCGAGCACTTGCTTGTCGGCACCGGTCAGCGTGGCCTTGTCGAACTGGAAGTGCACATCGCGGATGACAATGGTTTCTTCCTTGACCACTACAGCTTCTTCAACCACTGGTGCAGGGGCTGGTGGCGGGCAACCGTCCGCATCGACCTGCACGCCCTTAGGCGTGTGCGGGCACTTGTCGCGACTGTCCGGCACACCATCGCCGTCTTCGTCGCCATCACCGTGCACCCAGCAATAGGCGGCCGCCGTACCACCGACGACCAATGCGCCGTAACCGGCCCACGCCGAGCTCTCGGTCGCCCCGAGGCCCGCACCGACGACACCCCCGACCGCCGCACAGGTCGGCCAGTCGGTTTTCTGCAAACCTGCGCAACCAGTCAACACACTGGTTAGCAGAACCAAGGGTAATGCTGTCCGAACTATGCTCATCTAGTTTTCTCCTGAGGGATCGGCTTAGAACCGATTCAGGGAGTAAAGACCGGAGTTTTAATCTCCGCCAGCAATAGGCCACTGCTGTTTGCGACCGTGTTCACAGGACTTCGCCGTGTTGCCTGGCAACCGCCGGCACGGGGCGCTTTGCCAGCGCAGTCAGGCACGCTAGTCTTGGCGGTCTGATTGAGGAGCATCGATGAACGTCGCCATTTCTTCCCGCACGCCGCAACAGGCCCTGGCCGCTCTGCTGGAGCGCTACGCCCCGGCGCGCCTGCTGCTGATCGGCGCCAGCGAATTCCCCGCGCTGGCCGCTTTCCGGCAGGCCCACCCGGACACTCAGGTGGCTTGTGCCGCGCCCGGTGCCCTGCCCGCAGACCTGGCCGCGCAGCGTTTCGACCTGGCGCTGGTGGTCGATTGCCTGGAGCATCTGCCCAAGCGCGACGGCCTGAATCTGTTGGGCGGCATCCGCAATCTCAACGCCAGCCGCATCGCGGTGCTGGCGGACCTGCCGGCCAGCGGCTGGCAGGAGACGGATTTCTATTCGCTGGCCCTGCAAGCCAGCGAGCGCTTTCAACGCGACGCGCAGGTACTGACCCTGTTCACCTACGATCTGCTTGACTACAAACAAGTCCCCGACTGGCTCAACGCGCGGTTCTGGGCCAATCCGGAAAACTTCGGCAAATACTGGTGGTAATGCAATGAGTACAGCCATTTGCCCGTGCGGCAGCGGTAATCTGCTGGAGGCCTGCTGTGGCCACTATCACGCCGGCCACCCCGCGCCGTGCGCCGAAGCCCTGATGCGCTCGCGCTACAGCGCCTATGTGCTGGGCCTGGTCGATTACCTGGTGGCCACCACCCTGCCCGCCCAGCAGGCCGGGCTGGATCGCCAGGCGATCAGCAGCTGGAGTGCACAGAGCACCTGGCTCGGTCTGGAAGTGGAAGGCTCGGAAGTCTTTGGCGGCCAGCCGGAACACGCCTTTGTCACCTTCACCGCGCGCTGGCACGACAGCCAAGGCGAGCACAGCCACCGCGAACGCTCGTCGTTCGTGCAGAACGGCGGGCGCTGGTACTTCATCGATCCGACCGTGCAGTTGAAGCTGGGGCGCAATGATGCGTGTCCGTGTGCGAGCGGGCAGAAGTTCAAGAAGTGCTGTGCGGGGTATTTCGGCGCGTAATAACCCAAGACCGCAGCCTGCGGCGCCACGCGACGCAGGCAGACGCTGGCGCAGGCTGCGATCCTGTTAGCGTCTAGACTGGCTGCAAAGGGAGTTCAACCATGCTCGGTCGTTGGCGCACACTGCAATGCTTCACGTTGATCCTGTTGCTGAACCTCGGCGGCTGCGCCTCGTGGTTCGCCGACGACAGCGTCGATCCCGCGGTACACCTGGTCAAAGTCGAGGTGGTGCGCGCCAAGTTGCTCGAACAGAAATTCATCCTGCACTTTCGTATCGACAACCCCAACGACAGCGACCTGACGGTACGCGGCCTGGAGTACCGCATTCACCTGGCCGACCTGCTGCTGGCCGACGGCGAGTACGAACACTGGATCACGGTCGGCGCGAAAAGCAGCCGGTTCTACAACGTGCCGATTCGCACCAACCTGTGGCCACAGGTCAAAGAAGTGGTGAAGATGCTGAAAAATCCGCGGCAGCAGATCCCTTATCGGCTGGAAGGCGAGATGGAAACCGGTTTATTCATCGCCCACTACGTGCACCTGGCGCGCAATGGCGTGATAATCCCCGCCGATTTAATTCCGGAGTGAACCCGATGACCCAGCAACCTCATGTCCATGGCCCTGACTGCAACCACGATCATGACCATCACCACGATCACGACCATGGCCATGTCCACGGCCCGAACTGCGGCCACGCCCACCAGGAACCGGTGCGCAACGCCCTGAAGGACGTTGGCCGCAACGACCCTTGCCCATGCGGCAACGGCAAGAAATTCAAGAAGTGCCACGGCGCTTGATGTTTCGGGCGAACATGCGTTTCGCCCGTCAGATCGCTATCGCGGGCCTGCTCGCGATAGCACGGTCAGCTGCGATGTTCAGCCTGCCGCCAGAATCCGCCCGCTGCTGACCACCGTCGCATACTCACCCTGCAGATTCCCCAGCGACATCCCGTGCACCTCTTCAGCCGAACGCAACGTACCGAAATAGTCGGCCTTGTCGAAGGTAAAGCACGCATCCTCCGCCACCCAGGTCTCGAACCCCAGATTGCCCGCCGTGCGCGCTGTGGACTCCACTGAATTGTTCGTCGCCACGCCGACAATGACCAATTGCCCGATCCCCGCTTCACGCAACTGCACTTCCAGCCCCGTCGCACAAAACGCGTCCGGCACCTGCTTCTGCACCCGCCGCTCGCCGTCCTGCGGCACGAAGCGTTCCTGGAACTCCACCCCTGACTGCTCGGGCCAGAACACCGAATCCGGCGAGCGCGACAAGTGCTGCACATGGATCACCGGCCGCCCGCTGCGCCGCCAGAAACCGAGCAAATCGAGGATCCGCTCTTCGGCCAACGGATTGTTCCGGCGCCCCAGACGCGGCTGCAGAATGCCTTTTTGCTGGTCGATGATGATCAGTGCCGCATTGGCGCGAAGCTCCATGGCGATTTTTCTCACAAGAGGTCATTGAATTTCCCGCACTTGAGCATCACTTCCTGTGGGTACGCAAGCCATCGAATGCACACGGGACGACCTGACGCCGGCGTTTGCTGTCCGCATGCAAGCCATTTCCTGATTTGGAGCTTTCCATGATCGATCTGTATTACTGGACCACCCCCAACGGCCACAAGATCTCCCTGTTCCTCGAAGAAGCCCGCCTCGCCTACAACGTGCATCCGATCAACATCAGCCAGGGCGAGCAGTTCCAGCCGCACTTCCTGAAGATTTCCCCGAACAACCGCATTCCGGCCATCGTCGATCATCAGCCGGCCGATGGTGGCGCGCCGTTGTCGCTGTTCGAGTCCGGGGCGATTCTGTTGTACCTGGCGGAGAAGACCGGGAAATTCCTCCCCAAAGACCTGCGCGGGCGCCAGACCGCCCTGCAATGGCTGTTCTGGCAAATGGGCGGACTGGGGCCGATGGCCGGGCAGAATCATCACTTCAGCCAGTTTGCTGCGGAAAAAATCCCCTACGCGATCAAGCGCTACATCGACGAAACCGCGCGCCTGTACGGTGTGCTGGACAAGCAACTGGCCGCTAATAGGTTCGTCGCCGGCAGCGAATACAGCATCGCCGACATGGCCATCTACCCGTGGATCGTCTCGCACAAATGGCAGAGCCAGAACCTGGAAGACTTCCCGAACGTGCAGCGCTGGTTCAAGCAGATCCAGGAGCGTCCGGCGACCGTGAAGGCCTATGCGCTGGTGCAGAAGATCAATCCGCCGAAGGCCTGACCGGCCTTGATCGTTCCCATGTAGAGGCGTCGAACCGTGCGCTTGGAAATGGGCCGCGGAGCGACCCGGGCTGCATTCCCACGCAGAGCGTGGGAACGATCTGCGTGAGCGGTAAGAAATAACCGCTCGCCCCGCTTGCGCGGCCACCTCCTGCTCACTAACGTAGCGCCTTTACTGACGCTACCCCCCGCAGGAGCTTTGCCATGGCCTCGCCAGCCCTCACACAATTTCTTCCCCGGTTCGGCGTTGCCGCAGCAGTGGCCGGTGTCTTGAGCCTGTCCGGTTGCCAGACCTGGAACGCTCAGGACACCCTCCCGCCAACCTCCGGTGTGCAGCCGCTCAAGGGCCTGGCGCAGAACGTCTCGGTGCGGCGCAACGCCATGGGCATGCCGCTGATCGAGAGCAACAGCTTCCACGATGCGCTGTTCGCCCTCGGTTATGTGCACGCCAGCGACCGCATCAACCAGATGGTCACCCTGCGCCTGCTGGCCCAGGGCCGCCTGGCGGAAATGTCCGGGGCGTCGCTGCTCGATGCCGACCGCTACATGCGTGCGGTCAATCTGAAGAAGAGCGCCGACGAGCTGTACAAGGCCTCGTCGCCGCGCCTCAAACGCTTCTTCGAAGTCTATGCGCGGGGCGTCAACGCCTACCTGTTCCGCTATGCCGAGAAACTGCCGGGCGACCTCGCCAGCAGCGGTTACAAGCCGGAGTACTGGAAGCCGGAAGATTCGGCGCTGATTTTCTGCCTGCTGAACTTCAGCCAGTCGGCCAACCTGCCGGAAGAAATCGCCTCACTGGTGCTGGCGCAGACGGTCAGCAGCGACAAACTCGCCTGGCTGACGCCATCGGCGCCTGACGAAAACCTGCCGCTGGCCGAAGCCGACAAGCTGCAGGGCATCAAGCTCAACGGGCAGATCCCCGGCCTCGGCGAACTGAGCAACGCCAGTGAACAACTGGCGGCGCTGAATCTGCTCGGCACCACGACCTCGAACAACTGGGCCATCGCCCCGCAGCGCAGCCGCAGCGGCAAGAGCCTGCTGGCCAGCGATAGCCACGGCCCGCTGGCCGCGCCGTCGCTGTGGAGCTTCGTGCAGATCCGCGCGCCGAAATATCAGGCCGCCGGTGTCACCGTGGCCGGTCTGCCGATGGTGCTCGGCGGTTTCAACGGCAAAGTGGCGTGGAGCCTGACCAGCGTGCTCGGCGACAACCAGGACCTGTTCCTGGAAAAAATCCGTCGCCAGGGCAGCAGCCTGACCTACGAGGTCAATGGCAAATGGCAGCCGCTGGGCGTGCGCAATGAAACCTATTTCGTCAAAGGCCAGCGGCCGATTCGCGAAGCGGTGTACGAAACCCGCCACGGTGCGCTGCTCAACAGCTCACAGGCTGCCGCCCAAGGGGCAGGCTTTGGCCTGGCGTTGCAGACCCCGAGCTTCACCGATGACAAATCCCTCGATGCGTTCTTCGACCTGAGCCGCGCCCAGACCGTGGAACGCGCCTCCGACGCCAGCCGGGAAATCCGCGCCATCGCGCTGAACCTGGTGTTCGCCGACGCCAGCAACATCGGCTGGCAAGTCACCGGGCGTTTCCCCAACCGTCGCGAAGGCGAAGGCCTGCTGCCCTCGCCGGGCTGGGAAGGTCGCTACGACTGGGACGGTTACGCCGACCCGATGCTCCATCCGTACGATCAGGACCCGGCGCAAGGCTGGCTCGGCACGGCCAACCAGCGAGTCATTCCCCATGGCTACGGCATGCAACTGTCCAACTCCTGGGCCGCCCCGGAACGTGGCGAGCGCCTGGCCGAACTGGCCGGCAGCGGCAAACATGACGGCCGCAGCGTGATCGCCATGCAATACGACCAGACCACCACCTTCGCCGCCAAACTGAAGAAGATGTTCGAGGCACCGGGCATGGCCCAGCCGCTGAAACAGGCAATCGATGCCCTGCCGGAAGCCGAGCGCAACAAGGCCCGCGAGGCCTACACGCGTTTGCTGGCGTTCGACGGCAAGCTCAGCCCGACTTCGGCCGATGCAGCGATCTACGAACTGTTCCTGCAGGAAAGCATGAAGCAGATCTTCCTCGACGAACTCGGCCCCGAATCGAGTCCGGCGTGGAAAGCCTTTGTCGCCAATGGTGATCTTTCCTACGCGGCGCAGGCCGATCACCTGCTCGGTCGTGAAGACAGCCCTTTCTGGGACGACGTGCGCACCCCGCACAAAGAAGACAAACCGGCGATCCTCGCCCGCAGCCTGGCCGCAGCGATCAGCGCCGGCGACAGTCAACTCGGCGGCGATCACAAGGCCTGGCAGTGGGGCAAACTGCATCGCTACGAATGGAAAAACGCCAGCGGCCAGACCGTGCGCGGTCCACTCGCCGCGGGCGGTGACCACACCACGCTGAACACCGCGGCGTTTGCCTGGGGTCAGGACTTCAACACCCGCCGTGCGCCGTCGATGCGTTTCATCGTCGACTTCGGCCAGAGTGAGCCGCTGATGGGGCAGAACGGCACAGGACAGTCGGGTAACCCGGCCAGTGCGAGCTACCTCAACGGCATCGATGCCTGGCTCAAGGGCCAGTACATCGGTCTGCCGATGCAGCCGCAGAACTTTGATCGGGTCTACGGAAAAACGCGCCTGACCCTGACGCCCGGCAAATAACCCCCCAGGCGAATAGTCCCATCGCCCTGATCCTGTCCCGACGGGAGGGGGGACTGATTGGGGTTGCTGGAAAACTACATCGAGCCGAACGCCCGACGCCGAATCCCACATCGGCCCGGGCTTTCAGGCCGGTGCAGGACGCCAGACACCTCCGTCAGCCCCCTCTCCCTCCGGGAGGGCTGGGGTAAGGGGGAGCGAGTTCCCCTGCTGCCCTGCCCCTGCGCCGCCCGCAAAAGTCGATAGAACTTCCGTCCCCGCACCCGCCTCATAGCTAACAAGCCCACCCTTTGCGGGAACGACATGGACCTGGTTATCGCGCGTCCCGAAGGCTTGTACTGCCCCGCCGGAGATTTCTACATCGACCCGTGGCGGCCGGTCGAGCGCTCGGTCATCACCCACGCCCACGGCGATCACGCCCGCGGCGGCAACCAGCATTATCTGGCCAGCAGCGCCAGCGAAGGCATTCTGCGTGCACGCCTGGGCCAGGACATCAACCTGCAGACCCTGGCCTACGGCCAGCGCCTGACCCACCACGGCGTCACCCTCAGCTTCCACCCTGCCGGTCACGTGCTGGGCTCGGCCCAGGTGCGCCTGGAGTACGGCGGTGAGGTCTGGGTCGCCTCCGGCGACTACAAAATCGAGCCCGATGGCACCTGCGCGCCCTTCGAACCGGTGCGCTGCCACACCTTCATCACCGAATCGACGTTCGGCCTGCCGATCTATCGCTGGCAGCCGCAAGCCCAGGTGTTCGCCGAAATCAACGATTGGTGGCGGGGCAATATCGCGGCCAGCAAGGCCAGCGTGCTGTTCTGCTATTCGTTCGGCAAGGCCCAGCGGATTCTCCACGGCATCGACGAAAACATCGGCCCGATCCTCAGCCACGGCGCGGTCGAGCCGTTGAACCGCGTCTACCGCGACGCCGGGGTGTACCTGCCGCCGACCCTCTACGCCGGGGACGTAAAGAAAAGCGATCCGTTGATGCGTCAGGCGCTGGTCATTGCCCCGCCCTCCGCCGGTGGCAGCAGCTGGATGCGCCGCTTCGGCGATTACAGCGACAGCTTTGCCAGCGGCTGGATGCGCCTGCGCGGCACGCGGCGGCGGCGTGGCGTCGATCGCGGCTTCGTGCTCTCCGATCACGCCGACTGGCCGGGCCTGCTGTGGGCCATCGCCCAGACCGGCGCCGAACGGGTGATGGTCACCCACGGTTCGATCGGCGTGCTCGTCCGTCACCTGCGCGAGCAAGGCCTCGATGCCCAGGGTTTCAACACCGAATACGGTGACGATGAAGAGGACAACGTCGCCGCCGAACCGGCAATCGCCGAGGTGCAACCATGAAGGATTTCGCCGGGTTGTACGCCGAACTCGACGCGACCACGTCGAGCAACGCCAAACTTGCCGCCATGCAGGCCTACTTCGCCCAGGCCGCACCGCAGGATGCCGCCTGGGCGGTGTATTTCCTGTCCGGCGGTCGGCCGCGGCAACTGGTGCCGGTGCGCATCCTGCGCGAACTGGCGGTCGAGGTGTCCGGACTGACCCCGTGGTTGTTCGAAGAGAGCTACCAGGCCGTCGGCGATCTGGCGGAAACCATTTCCCTGGTCCTGGCCGAAAACCCGCACAGCTCCGCCGCCGGCCTCGCCGAATGGATCGAAGACAAACTGCTGCCGCTGCGCGGGGAAACCCCGGAAAACCTCGCCCGCCTGTTACCGCAGCTGTGGGCGCAACTGGATCGGCCGAGCCTGATGCTGTGCATCAAGTTGATCACCGGCAGCTTCCGCGTCGGCGTGTCGAGACTGCTGGTGACCCGGGCCCTGGCGGCAATGGCCGGGCTCGACAGCAAACGCGTGGCCCAGCGCCTGGTGGGTTACACCGACCTGTCCAACCGGCCGAGCGCCGACAGTTACCTGAAACTGATCGCTGCGGAATCCGCCGACGAACATGCGCAGCGGGGCGGCCAGCCCTATCCGTTTTTTCTTGCCCACGCCCTGTCGCAACCGGTGGAACAGTTCGAAACCCTGCTCGGCCCGGCCAGCAACTGGCAGGTGGAATGGAAGTGGGACGGCATCCGTGCCCAGGTGGTCAAGCGTGACGGGCGGCTGTGGATCTGGTCGCGTGGCGAGGAACTGGTGACCGAGCGCTTCCCCGAACTTGACGTGCTGGTACAGGGGTTGCCCGACGGCACGGTGATCGACGGCGAAATCGTCGTATGGAAGAACGCCGGGCCCGGCACCGTAGACGCCTTCGACCCGCAAGCCACGACGCCACCGGCCGTGCAACCGTTTGCCCAGCTGCAGCAGCGGATCGGGCGTAAGACGCTGGACAAAAAGATTCTCGAGGAAGTGCCGGTGGTGGTCCTCGCCTATGACTTGCTGGAATGGCAGGGTGACGACTGGCGCAACCAGCCCCAGGCGCGACGCCGGGAACAGCTGGACCAGGTGATTGCCCGCTGTAACAGCCCGGTGCTGTTACCTTCGCCGGTGCTGAGCGGCACCGACTGGTTCGATCTGGCCCGCCAGCGTGAAGCGTCACGACGCCTGGGCGTCGAGGGCATGATGCTCAAGGCCCGCGATGCGATGTACGGCGTGGGCCGGACCAAGGACATGGGCGTGTGGTGGAAATGGAAGGTCGACCCGTTCAGCGTCGACGCCGTGCTGATCTACGCCCAGCGCGGCCACGGGCGCCGCGCCAGCCTGTACAGCGATTACACCTTCGCCGTGTGGGACGGCCCGCCGAGCGCCAGCCAACGCTCGCTGGTGCCGTTCGCCAAGGCTTATTCCGGGCTGACCGATGAGGAAATGCGCCAGGTCGACAGCATCGTGCGCAAGACCACCGTGGAAAAATTCGGCCCGGTCAGCAGCGTGAAGCCAAGCCTGGTGTTCGAACTGGGCTTCGAAGGCATCGCCCTCTCACGCCGGCACAAGAGCGGCATTGCCGTGCGCTTCCCGCGCATGCTGCGCTGGCGCCAGGACAAGACCGTCGACGAAGCCGACAGCCTGGCGACGCTGCAGGATCTGCTGGCCTGACCCAAGCGGCCTGCGCGTTATCTCGCCCGGCGCGGGAAGGTCAGCCGGGTGCGCCACGACCCGGCAAAAGCCGCCCGGACAGCGCTCGCCAAGCATCTCTCGCCCAACACGCGGCGACGATCACGCCCGCAAACAGTGCAACGGGTTTTCAATGCCCGTTTTCGTGCACCAAAGCCTCTCGCCGGCATCGTTTCCAACCTTTTAAAACACTTGTTCGGGACTCTGGTTCGGAAATTGCTACTTTCTATAGGTCGTAAGCGTTGCAGTAACAATAATTCTGCGCCACAAGCGCTCATATTGGTTCTTAGGGATTGAATAATGAAAAAAGCATTGCTGACCCTTTCTGCACTGGCGTTGTGCATGGCTGCCGGCTCCGCGCTGGCCAAGGAATACAAAGAGCTGCGTTTTGGCGTTGACCCATCCTACGCACCGTTCGAGTCGAAAGCGGCCGACGGCAGCCTGGTGGGCTTCGACATTGACCTGGGCAACGCGATCTGCGCCGAGCTGAAGGTCAAGTGCAAATGGGTTGAAAGCGACTTCGACGGCATGATTCCAGGCCTCAACGCCAACAAGTTCGACGGTGTGATCTCGTCGATGACGGTAACACCGGCCCGTGAAAAGGCGATCGACTTCTCCAGCGAACTGTTTTCCGGCCCGACCGCTTATGTGTTCAAGAAGGGTTCCGGCCTGAGCGACGACGTCGCCTCCCTCAAGGGCAAGGCTGTCGGTTACGAGCAAGGCACCATTCAGGAAGCCTACGCCAAGGCCGTGCTGGAAAAGGCCGGCGTGAAAATCCAGGCCTACGCCAACCAGGACCAGGTCTACGCCGACCTGAAAAACGGCCGTCTCGACGCCTCGATCCAGGACATGCTGCAAGCCGAACTGGGCTTTTTGAAGTCGCCTGACGGCGCCGGCTACGAAGTCAGCAAGCCGGTCGACAGCGAATTGCTGCCGGCGAAAACCGCTGTCGGTATTAAGAAAGGTAACAAAGACCTCAAGGCGCTTTTAGATAAAGGTATCAAAGCGTTACACGACGACGGCAAATACGCCGAGATTCAAAAGAAACACTTTGGCGATCTGAATCTGTACAGCGGTAAATAATGCCCTGGCGCCCATCCCGCGATGGGCGCCTTTTCCGTCCGCTCAGGTTGCTGATTTATGTTCGAAAACCTCTTACAAAATCTGGGGCTCTCCGCCTTCAGCCTCAAAGGCTTCGGCCCGTTGCTGTTGGAAGGCACCTGGATGACCATCAAATTGTCGGCGTTGTCGCTGCTGGTGGCCGTGTTGCTCGGCCTCTTGGGCGCCAGTGCCAAACTGTCGAAATCGAAACTGCTGCGCCTGCCCGCCCAGCTCTACACCACGCTGATTCGCGGCGTGCCGGACCTGGTGCTGATGCTGTTGATCTTCTACAGCCTGCAAACCTGGCTGACGGCGCTGACCGATGTCATGGAGTGGGACTACATCGAAATCGACTCCTTCACCGCCGGGGTCATCACCCTGGGCTTCATCTATGGCGCGTATTTCACGGAAACCTTCCGTGGCGCGATTCTCGCCGTGCCACGCGGACAGGTTGAAGCGGCCACCGCCTACGGCCTCAAGCGCGGCCAGCGCTTTCGCTTCGTGGTGTTCCCGCAAATGATGCGCTTCGCCCTGCCGGGTATCGGCAACAACTGGATGGTGATGCTCAAGGCCACGGCGCTGGTGTCGATCATCGGCCTGGCCGACCTGGTCAAGGCCGCGCAGGATGCCGGCAAAAGCACTTATCAACTGTTCTACTTCCTGGTACTCGCCGCCTTGATCTATCTGCTGATCACCAGTGCGTCGAACGTCATCCTGCGCTGGCTCGAGCGTCGTTACGCCGCCGGTGCCCGGGAGGCCGTACGATGATCGAACTCCTGCAGGAATACTGGAAACCCTTCCTCTACAGCGACGGCAACAATATCACCGGCCTGGCGATGACCATGTGGCTGCTCAGTGCGTCGATCTTCATCGGCTTCCTGGCGTCGATTCCGCTGTCGATCGCGCGGGTGTCCGCGCACTTCTATGTGCGCTGGCCGGTACAGTTCTACACCTACCTGTTCCGCGGCACGCCGCTGTATATCCAGCTGCTGATCTGCTACACCGGGATCTACAGCCTGGCCGCCGTACGTGCGCAACCGTTGCTCGACAGTTTCTTCCGCGATGCGATGAACTGCACGATCCTCGCCTTTGCCCTGAACACCTGCGCCTACACCACGGAGATCTTTGCCGGGGCGATCCGCAGCATGAACCATGGCGAAGTCGAAGCCGCCAAGGCCTACGGCCTCACCGGCTGGAAGCTGTATGCCTACGTGATCATGCCGTCGGCGCTGCGCCGTTCGTTGCCGTATTACAGCAACGAAGTGATCCTGATGCTGCACTCGACCACCGTGGCCTTCACCGCCACCATCCCCGACATCCTGAAAGTCGCGCGGGACGCCAACTCGGCGACCTACCTGACCTTTCAGTCGTTCGGCATCGCCGCGCTGATCTACCTGACCATCACCTTTGCGCTGGTCGGCCTGTTCCGCCTCGCCGAACGCCGCTGGCTGGCCTTCCTCGGGCCGACCCACTAGGACTCAGACGAACATGCGCCACCAGATACATGACCTGCTGGCCCCCGTACCGGGGACTGCACGCCAGATCCACAGCTTCCATTTCGGCCCGGAGCAGGCCAAGGGCAAGATCTACATCCAGTCCTCGCTGCATGCCGACGAACTGCCCGGCATGCTCGTGGCCTGGCACCTCAAGCAACGCCTGGCGGAGCTGGAAGCCGCCGGGCGCCTGCGCAGCGAAATCGTCCTGGTACCGGCGGCCAATCCGGTCGGCCTGGAACAGGTGCTGATGGACGTGCCGCTAGGCCGCTACGAGCTGGAGAGCGGGCAGAATTTCAACCGCTGGTTCATCGACCTCAGCGAAGAAATCGGCAACGCCGTCGAGGCGCAGCTGGGCGACGACCCACAGCGCAACCTCGAACTGATCCGCGCCAGCCTGCGCACCGCCCTCGCCCGCCACACGGCCACCACCCAGTTGCAATCGCAGCGCCTGACCCTGCAACGGCTGGCCTGCGATGCCGACATGGTGCTCGACCTGCACTGCGATTTCGAATCGGTGGTGCACCTCTACACCACGCCCGAAGCGTGGCCGCAGGTCGAACCGCTGGCACGCTATATGGAATCGCAGGCCAGCCTGCTGGCCACCGACTCCGGCGGCCAGTCGTTCGACGAATGCTTCACGCTGCTGTGGTGGCAATTGCAGGAACGCTTCGGCGAACACTTCGAGATTCCGCTGGGCAGTTTCTCGGTGACCGTCGAGTTGCGCGGCCAGGCCGACGTCAATCACCCGCTGGCCAGTCGCGACTGCCAGGCGCTGATCGATTATCTGATCCGCTTCGGTGCAATCGTCGGCGAAGCGGCACCGCTGCCGGCAATGCCGTTCCCCGCCACGCCGCTGGCCGGGGTGGAACCGGTGGTCACGCCGGTTGGCGGGCTGCTGGTGTACAGCGCAAGCGCCGGGCAATACCTGCACGCAGGTGAAAAAATTGCCGAAATCATCGACCCGATCACCGACCGGGTTACCCCCATTCATTGCACCGCTGCCGGTCTTATGTATGCCCGCTCCCTGCGGCGCATGGCCACTGCCGGCATGGTCATCGCCCACGTCGCGGGCGCCGAAGCCTATCGCAGCGGCTATCTACTTTCGCCTTGAGGATGCCTGTCCCATGTACAAATTGACCGTTGAAGGCCTGCACAAAAGCTATGGCGACCATCAGGTGCTCAAAGGCGTGTCGCTCAAGGCCAGAACCGGCGACGTGATCAGCCTGATCGGCGCCAGCGGCTCGGGCAAGAGCACCTTTCTGCGTTGCATCAACTTTCTCGAGCAACCCAACGACGGCGCCATGAGCCTCGATGGCCAGGCGATCCGCATGGTCACCGACCGCCACGGCATGCACGTCGCCGACGCCGCCGAGCTGCAGCGTCTGCGCACACGGCTGGCGATGGTGTTCCAGCACTTCAACCTGTGGAGCCACATGACCGTGCTGGAAAACATCACCATGGCCCCGCGCCGGGTGTTGGGTTGCAGCAAGCAGGAAGCCGAAGACCGTGCGCGGCGTTACCTGGACAAGGTCGGGCTGCCGGCACGGGTCGCCGAGCAATACCCGGCGTTCCTGTCCGGCGGCCAGCAACAGCGCGTGGCCATTGCCCGCGCGCTGGCGATGGAGCCGGAAGTGATGCTGTTCGACGAACCGACCTCGGCGCTCGACCCGGAACTGGTAGGCGAAGTGCTCAAGGTGATTCAGGGCCTGGCCGAAGAAGGCCGGACCATGATCATGGTGACCCACGAGATGAGTTTTGCGCGCAAGGTGTCCAGCCAGGTGCTGTTTCTGCATCAAGGGCTGGTGGAGGAAGAAGGCGCTCCGGAAGAGGTGTTGGGCAATCCGAAGAGCGAGCGGCTCAAGCAGTTTTTAAGTGGAAATCTAAAGTAACTCAGCAACGTTTACGGGCCGCACTTCGCGGCCCGTAATGGCGGAACCTGCCCGCTCATTATTTTAGTTTCAGCGAAAACTCGCCACCTTCGAACTTATAACTTACGCCATCGGATACTGCCGTTCCTTCAAACAAGCCTGACATGCCCGACTCGTCATTTTTAATGACATTAATCGTGCCCACCACTGCCACCAGATAAAGGCCTTTCTCGAACACCACCGCTGCTCTGTCCAGCGTATTGATGTCCATTGGATATTTGCCAGGCAGCGTCTCCCTGCCTACCCCCAGAAACAGCCCGGCGCCCCTGAAGGACTGGTCCACCGTGCGGTTGTCCAGATGGCGTCTTCCGGAGTCCGCGATTTCGCGATAACACGTCTGCCCCTCACTGTTGAAATGAAACGTCGCATCCGCGGTTCTGACAGTCGCCTTGAAGTCGCCTGGGTACCACTCACAACCTGTTTTAGGAGCGAACTCAGCCTGCAATTTATCGCGTGAAATACTGTTCATGTCGGCACCTTGCAAAATTACCCATGGAGGAAAATTTCAAGTTCAGTCTGCGTTCGCATCACACCATCTGATATAGCGCTCAACAACTGACAACATTGACAGTTGATAAAAGTAGTTTTCCGTGAACGCCGTTTATCAAAAACGGCAAACAAACCGACTGAAAAGTGAATTGAGTTGAGCGCTATTGCCCTACCGCATGGTTCATTGCTCAAACCGCCTGCGCCACTAAACTTCTTGGTCAGCTCGACTGTCTCTGGTTAATCACCCCCGGAGCACCGAGGACGCATGGAACCCCTCATCAACTGCGCAAAAGTCTGGTTTGCCGAACGGGGCTGGAAACCTTTTCCGTTCCAGAAACAGGTCTGGGCGGCAGTCAAGCGCGGAGAGTCCGGGTTACTCCACGCCAGCACCGGCGCCGGGAAAACCTATGCGGTGTGGTTTGCGGCCCTCAATCGCTTCGCCCGCAGGCGACCAGTCGTTGAAACCCGGCGCAAACGCCAGCCCCCGGCCGAACCGCTGACCGTGCTGTGGATCACGCCGATGCGTGCGCTGGCGGCGGATACCGCCCGGGCGCTGCAGGCACCGCTGGATGACCTGGGCCTTCCGTGGAGCGTCGGCCTGCGCACCGGCGACACCGGCAGCAGCGAACGTGCCCGGCAGAACCGACGCCTGCCGACAACGCTGATCACTACCCCGGAAAGCCTGACCCTGATGCTCGCCCGCGCCGATGCGCAGACCGCGCTGTCGACGCTGCGCATGGTGGTGGTGGACGAGTGGCACGAATTGCTCGGCAACAAACGTGGCGTGCAATTGCAACTGGCCCTGGCACGACTGCGACGCTGGCACCCGCAACTGATCGTCTGGGGCGTGTCGGCCACGCTTGGCAATCAGTCCCACGCCGAACAGGTACTGATCCCACAAGGCGGCGGTGTAAGCATCCAGGGCCAGAGCGAAAAATCCCTGAAGGTCGACACCCTGCTCCCACCCGCCATTGAGCGTTTTCCCTGGGCCGGGCACATCGGTCTGAAGATGTTGCCGCAAGTGGTCGCCGAACTGGATGCCTGCGCCAGCAGCCTGGTGTTCACCAACACCCGCGCCCAATCGGAAATCTGGTATCAGGCGCTGCTCGAAGCGCGACCGGACTGGGCCGGGTTGATCGCCCTGCACCACAGTTCGCTGTCGCGCGACACCCGCGACTGGGTCGAGCAGGCCTTGAAGGAGGGTCATCTGAAAGCGGTGGTGTGCACCTCGAGCCTGGACCTGGGCGTGGACTTCCTGCCGGTGGAACGGGTGCTGCAGATCGGTTCGGCCAAGGGCGTCGCACGTCTGATGCAGCGGGCCGGGCGTTCCGGTCATGCCCCCGGCCGCACCTCGCGGGTCACGCTGGTGCCGACCCACAGCCTGGAGTTGATCGAGGCGGCTGCCGCCCGCGATGCCGTCGAGCAACGCCGCATCGAGCCACGCCTGTCGCCGCACAAACCGTTGGATGTCCTGGTGCAGCACCTGGTCAGCATGGCCCTCGGTGGTGGCTTTATTCCCCAGGAGCTGTACGAAGAAGTCCGAGGTGCCTGGGCCTATCGAGAACTGACGCTGGCTGACTGGGCCTGGGCATTGGCTTTCGTACGCCATGGCGGGACATCGCTGACGGCCTATCCGGATTACCGGCGCGTCGAGCCGGACGAGGATGGCGTCTGGCGTGTGCCCGACGCCCGCCTGGCGCGCCGTCATCGGATGAGCGTCGGCACCATCGTCAGCGATGCCAGCATTCAATTGAAGTTCTGGAGCAAGGGTGGCGGCGGCAAGCAGTTGGGCAGCGTCGAGGAAGGCTTCATCGCCCGGCTCAAACCCGGCGACGGATTTCTGTTCGCCGGGCGCCTGCTGGAACTGGTCCGCGTGGAAAACATGACCGCCTATGTCAAACGCAGCACGGCGAAGAAAGCCGCGGTGCCACGCTGGAATGGCGGGCGCATGCCGCTGTCCAGCGAGTTGGCCGAGGCCGTGGTCACTCGTTTCAGTGCCGCGGCACAAGGGCAGTTCGCCGGGCCGGAAATGCACGCCCTGCGCCCGCTGCTGGACACCCAGGCACGCTGGTCGGGCCTGCCCACCACCGACAGCCTACTGGCCGAGGTGTTGAAATCCCGCGAAGGCTGGCACCTTTTCCTCTACCCCTTTGCCGGACGCCAGGTGCACCTGGGACTGGCCAGCCTGCTCGCCTGGCGCGTCAGTCAGCGGCAGCCGCTGACATTCTCCATCGCGGTCAACGATTACGGCCTGGAATTGCTCAGCGCCACCCCCGTCGACTGGGCACAGCAGTTCGACCCGGCCCTGCTCAGTCCCGCGCACTTGCTGAGGGATGTACTGGCCAGCCTCAACGCTGGCGAGTTGGCCCTGCGGCGCTTTCGCGAAATCGCGCGGATTGCCGGCCTGGTATTCGCCGGCTACCCCGGCGCGCCGAAAAGCACCCGTCAGGTGCAGGCGTCCAGCGGTCTGTTCTTCGAAGTGTTCAAGCAATATGACGCCGACAACCTGCTGCTGGCCCAGGCCGGGGAAGAAGTCCTACGGGAAGAATTGGATATTCGTCGACTGGAACAGACTTTGGAGCGAATCAACCGGATGAAACTGGATCTGCATCTGATTAAACGTCCGACACCACTGGGCTTTCCATTGCTGGTGGAGCGCATGCGCGAAAGCATGAGTTCGGAAAAACTCGCTGACCGCATCCGGCGCATGGTCGGTGATCTCGAGCAACGTGCCGACTCGGGCAAATCCTGATGAGTGCGCCTTACCCGGTACGCCTCGCGGGTGAAGAGCTCTGGCTGCTGCCGGAAAAAGCCCTGTACTGGCCGGCGCAGCAGGCGTTGTTGATTGCCGACGTCCATTTCGGCAAGGCCGCCGCCTACCGCAGCCTCGGGCAGCCAGTGCCGCAAGGCACCACGGCGAGCAATATCGCGGTGATCGAGCAACTGTTGGCGAAGCTGCCGTGCCGGCAACTGATTTTCCTCGGCGATTTTCTCCACGGGCCCGGCTCGCATGCCGCTGGCACCTTGAAGTTGCTGGCCGAGTGGCGCGCGCGCCACGCCGATCTGCCAATGACGCTGATTCGCGGCAATCACGACAAGCGTGCGGGTGATCCGCCGGCGTCGCTGAACATCCGCGTGGTGCCGGAACCGTTGCTGCTCGGGCCATTCGCCTTGCAGCACGAGCCGCATCCACACCCGCAGCGGCATGTGCTGGCCGGCCATGTGCATCCGGTCTATCGCCTGAATGGCCGTGGCCGGCAAAGTCTGCGCCTGGCCTGTTTCCGCCTCGGCGAACGGCTCAGCCTGCTGCCGGCCTTCGGCGCGTTTACCGGGGGGTATGCGGTGGAACGCGACGACAGCTGCAGGATTTTTGTCATCGGCGACGATGAAATATGGCCGGTCAGCTGAAGTCCTGTTCAGGCATCAACTGACCGGCCATGCAGAAACCAGGCTCAGGCGACAGGCGCGGGTGGCGGCTCGTCCGGCAGGACTGGATCACCGGGCTCGACAGGCTGTTCGTTGGGGGTATCAGGATCAGGCTGGCCCGGGATACCACCGGCCATGCTCAGGGCTGGGTGTGCCAACAAGGACCAGGCCAATACGCCAACCTGATTGGGCTCGAGCCTTGCCAGTTCGGCAGAGATTTGCGGATCGATCTTCATAGGACACTCCTCGGCGAAGGCCCGTTTTGCGGAAACAAAAACGGGCAGTACACCCCCATAGAGTGTCTGCCCGCCAAAGAATTCCCGAGATCCGCCGGATGGACGCCTCAGGTGCGCGGCAGGGTCACGCCACGTTGGCCCTGGTACTTGCCGCCGCGATCCTTGTAGGAAACTTCGCATTCCTCGTCGGACTCGAGGAACAACATCTGCGCCACGCCTTCGTTGGCGTAGATTTTCGCCGGCAGGTTGGTGGTGTTGGAGAATTCCAGGGTCACGTGCCCTTCCCATTCAGGCTCCAGCGGCGTGACGTTGACGATGATGCCGCAACGGGCGTAGGTGCTCTTGCCCAGGCAGATGGTCAGCACGTTGCGCGGAATGCGGAAGTACTCGACGGTGCTGGCCAGGGCGAAGGAGTTCGGCGGAATGATGCAGACGTCGCTGTGGATGTCGACGAAGCTGCCGGCGTCGAAGTTCTTCGGGTCGACGATGGCCGAGTTGATGTTGGTGAACACCTTGAAATGATTGGTGCAGCGCACATCGTAGCCATAGCTCGACACACCATAGGAAATCACCCGGCTGTCGTCGCTGCCGCGCATCTGGCGCTCGACGAAAGGCTCGATCATGCCGTGTTCCTGCGCCATGCGGCGAATCCACTTGTCCGATTTGATGCTCATGGCGGGTGTCCTGAATAGCGAGGTGGAAAAAATCTGTCCGGCATCTTACCGGGCGCGCCGCCGCGTTCAAAGTCCGCGGCGCAATTCTCGGCGATCTTGCTGGATTTGCGCGGCTGCGCGACGAACCGGCACACCGCCGATCCTTAAATCAGAGAAACCTTCGCAAGAAGCATTGGCACGTTCCGGAAAAAGGGTTAAGGTGGCGTCACTGTGCTGCTTGTGTCACTGAGAATCTCTACACGATATGTTGAATTTCGATCCAACCATCTACAAGAATTTTTCCTGCTCTTTGCACTCAGTCTCGGCCAGGGTTCTTCCTGAGTCGCAGTTATCTTTGTTCAAGGAGTTACACCATGTCTAATCGCCAAACCGGTACCGTTAAGTGGTTCAACGATGAAAAAGGCTTCGGCTTCATCACCCCACAATCCGGTGACGATCTGTTCGTTCACTTCAAAGCTATCCAATCCGACGGCTTCAAAAGCCTGAAAGAAGGCCAACAGGTTTCTTTCATCGCTACCCGCGGTCAGAAAGGCATGCAAGCTGAAGAAGTACAAGTTATCTAACTTGTAGCTTCTTTAGAAAAGAGCCCCGCCCTCAAAAGCGGGGCTTTTTTGTGGGCGAGTGTTTTTCACGGGCAAAAAAAATCGCAGCCGGTCAGGGCTGCGATTTTTCCTGTCGACCTTACCAGGCCACGCCGAAACCTGCGGTGTAGCGGGTCTTGTTCAGATCCGCGTCGCTGGTGCCGCTGATGATGTCGCGCTCGGCCTTGAGGTTCAGCGAAGCCCAGTCGGTCACCTTGTAGCGCAGGCCGAGTTCGGCATCGAGCGCATAGTCGGCCACGCCAGACAGTGGCTTGCCGAGTTCGCCATTGGTGAAGAACTCGACTTTCTTGCCGATCAGATAGCGGTTGTAATCCCACTTCATGGCGACCGAATAGAAATTGTCCTTGCCACCGTCGCTGTACTCGTAATCCGTGCGGTTGAGCAGCGAGCCAAGGGAGAAGGCGCCCAGCTCGTCATCCCAGAACTGGTAACCCGGACCGGTACCGACCACGCGCTGACGGGACAGCTCTTCGACGTAGTCACGCTTGTAGTTCAGCCGACCCTGCCAGAACCACTTGTCGGTCAGGAAGCGGTCGAGGGAATACTCGGCGCGCCAGTTGTTGGTCGTCACCACGTCATCCTGAACCTCGCGGTTGTACTCGCCTTCGGCGATGTGCCGCCAGCGACCGTGGCGCGCCGTGGTCTTGAAACCGACGTCATAGTCGTCGGTGTCCTTCTCCGCACGCTGGTAGTCCAGCGCCAGGTCGACGTTGCCCTTCCACACCAGATCCTCGACCACCGGTTTGGGCTTGAGAATCTGCTGGATGCTCGCCAGCTCGACGGTCTTTGGCGCCTCGCCATTGGCCAGGGTGACTTTGCCGTCATCGGCAGCGGTCAGCGACTTGGCTTTCTCACCGTTGTAGGCATCCTGCTTGACCAACAACTCCTGGTCGCTTTCGAGCGTCTTGACCTGCTTCCAGTCAATGGTCACAGCCCCCGCGTACTGGGTCTGCACCAGCAGCTTGCCCCCATCGAACAGGGTGATTTTGCCGCTCAGCTTGTCTCCGTTCTTCAACCAGACGGTATCGGCAAGCAGGGGTGTGGACGCACTGAAAACAGCAAGGCACAGCAAGGTTCTGGACAACATAAGCGGATCGAGGGCTCAGGTTTGCGAAAAAAGGTCGGCATTATCCGTAGGAATAAGACCCTGACAAGGACTGACCCAAGTATTTCTATTGAGTTCATTTCTCATCTGCCCGGTCACGGATTACGCTTGAGGCACAGATCCGCCCTTGTTCAGGAACCGCGTACGTGACAGACCCCAACCATGACCGCGACAGCGCAGCGCAAATCCGACGCACGGCACTCTACTCGACCCTCGCCCAAGTCCCGCCAGGCAAGGTCGTCAGCTATGGTCAACTGGCCGAGCTCGCCGGGTTGGGGCGCGCCGCCCGCTGGGTCGGTCGAACCCTCAGCCAGCTGCCCAGCGACACCAGGCTGCCCTGGCACCGGGTCCTGGCCGCTGGCGGGCGTATCAGCCTGCCGGCAGGCAGTCCATCGGGGGATGAACAACGGGCACGTTTGCGCATGGAAGGCATCTCCATCCTGAACAATCGTGTGGATATTCAGCGCCATGGCTGGCGTCCGGTAGAGCACAGCGGTTAGAGTGCGCGCTTTGTTTTCGCAATCTTGAGGCAGACTTCAGCCCATGCCCCGTAAAACCTGGCGCGCCGCGCTCGCCGCCTATGCCAGTCCTTCGACGCTCGTGCTGTTGTTGCTGGGTTTCGCCGCCGGCCTGCCGTACATGCTGGTGTTTTCCACGCTTTCGGTCTGGCTGCGTGAAGCCGGTGTAGCCCGCGAGACGATCGGCTATGCCAGCCTGATCGGCCTGGCCTATGCCTTCAAGTGGGTATGGTCGCCGCTGCTCGACCAATGGCGCCTGCCATTGCTGGGCAAACTCGGTCGACGCCGCTCATGGCTGGTGCTGTCGCAGACGCTGGTGATCCTCGGTCTGATCGGCATGGGTTTCTGCGATCCGCAGAAACATCTGTCCTGGCTGATCGCCATCGCCGTGATCGTTGCCTTTGCCTCTGCCACCCAGGACATCGCGGTCGACGCCTATCGCCTGGAGATCGCCGACGACAGCCGTCAGGCCGCTCTGGCTGCCAGTTACATGTCCGGCTATCGCGTGGCGGCCCTGCTGGCCACGGCGGGCGCGCTGTTCTTCGCCGAGGGCTTCGGCTCCACCGGTTTCAACTATCAACACGCGGCCTGGACCGGCACCTACGCGCTGTTTGGCGTGCTGATGGTGCCTGCCCTGCTCACCACGCTGCTGATGCGCGAGCCGCCCGTCCCGTTGCGCACGCAGCTGCAGGCCGGGCGCTACACCTTCATGCATCAACTGATGTCGGTGTTCGTGCTGATCATCCTGCTGGTGTCCGTGCCGGCCATGTTCACTCAGCTGTACAACACTGACTTCGCCAGCGTGCTGTTCGAAGGCGTGAGCCCGCTCGACCTGCTGCTGGAAGACCGCGCGTTCCTGCGCGCCATCCTCTACACGACGCTGACCTTCCTCTGCCTGTCGAGCATGGGCCGCCGTGGCCTGGCGCCCGTGCTGACCCCGGTCAACGACTTCATCCTGCGCTACCGCTGGCAGGCGCTGTTGCTGCTCGGGCTGATCGCCACCTACCGGATGTCGGACACCGTGATGGGCGTGATGGCCAACGTGTTCTACATCGACCAGGGTTTCACCAAGGATCAGATCGCCAGTGTCAGCAAGATCTTCGGCCTGATCATGACGCTGGTCGGTGCTGGCATGGGCGGCCTGCTGATCGTGCGCTTCGGCATCCTGCCGATTCTGTTCATCGGCGGTGCGGCCTCGGCCGCCACCAACCTGCTGTTCCTGATGCTCGCCGACATGGGCCCGAACCTGCAGATGCTGGTGGCGACGATCTCCCTCGACAACTTCAGCTCGGGCCTGGCCACGTCGGCCTTCGTCGCCTACCTGTCGAGCCTGACCAACCTGAAGTTCTCCGCCACCCAGTACGCCTTGCTCAGCTCGATCATGCTCCTGCTGCCGCGCCTGATCGGCGGTTACTCCGGGGTGATGGTGGAGAAGTTCGGTTATCACAATTTCTTCCTGATCACCGCCCTGCTCGGCGTGCCGACGCTGGTGCTGATCGCCCTGCACTGGTTCCAGGAGAGCCGTCGCGAAGGCCCGACGCCGACGCCCGAGCCGCTCCCGACTTCGGTCGCGGAAGAGTCGTAGGATATTTCGCAAACGGCGGGACGATTCCCGCCGTCCAGCCTGACCGCCGGCCGCACTTCTGTACGTCAGCAAATCTCGCCGGTACACTGCTCCGTCATTTCCAGTCTCAGCAACCGACAACGGCCAATCATGCGCACCAGTCAATTTTTGCTCGCCACACAGAAAGAAACGCCTTCCGACGCGGTCGTCGTCAGCCACCAGCTGATGTTGCGCGCCGGCATGATCCGCAAACTTGCCTCGGGCCTGTACACCTGGCTGCCGATGGGCTTGCGAGTGATGCGCAAGGTGGAAGCCATCGTTCGCGAAGAAATGGACGCCGCCGGCTCTCTGGAAGTGTTGATGCCGAGCACCCAACCGGCCGAACTGTGGCAGGAATCGGGGCGCTGGGAAGAATACGGCCCTGAGCTGCTGCGCATCAAAGACCGCCACGGTCGCGACTTCTGCGCGGGCCCGACCCACGAAGAAGTGATCACCGATCTGATGCGCAACGAGTTGAGCAGCTACAAGCAGCTGCCCATCAACCTGTACCAGATCCAGACCAAATTCCGTGACGAAATCCGCCCACGCTTCGGTTTGATGCGCGGTCGCGAATTCATCATGAAGGATGCCTACTCGTTCCACGCCGATCAGGCTTCGCTGCAGGTCACCTATGACCGCATGCATCAGGCGTACTGCAATGTATTCACCCGTCTGGGCCTGAAATTCCGTCCGGTTGAAGCCGACAACGGCTCGATCGGCGGCGCTGGCTCCCACGAGTTCCACGTGCTGGCCGAGTCCGGCGAAGACGACATCGTCTTCAGCAACGGCTCCGACTACGCCGCGAACATCGAGAAGGCCGAAGCCGTGCCACGCGAAACCTCGCGCGCCGCACCGAGCGAAGAACTGCGCCTGGTCGACACCCCGAATGCCAAGACCATTGCGCAACTGGTCGAAGGCTTCAACCTGCCGATCGAAAAGACCATCAAGACCCTGATCGTCCACGCCGAAGAAGAAGGCAAGCTGATTGCCCTGATCATCCGTGGCGACCACGAGCTCAACGAAATCAAGGCCGCCAACCAGCCAGGCGTTGCCAGCCCGCTGGTCATGGCCAGCGATGCCGAACTGCGTGACGCCATCGGCGCCGGTGCCGGCTCCCTCGGCCCGCTGAACCTACCGCTGCCAATCATCATCGACCGCTCGGTCGAACTGATGAGCGACTTCGCCATCGGCGCCAACATCGACGACAAGCACTACTTCGGCGTGAACTGGGAGCGCGATCTGCCGGTTCCGACCGTGGCCGACCTGCGCAACGTCGTCGCCGGCGACCCGAGCCCGGACGGCAAGGGCACCCTGGAAATCAAACGCGGCATCGAAGTCGGGCACATCTTCCAGCTGGGCAACAAGTACAGCAAGGCGATGAAGTGCGAAGTGCTGGGCGAGAACGGCAAGCCGGTGACCCTGGAAATGGGTTGCTACGGCATCGGCGTATCCCGCGTGGTGGCTGCCGCCATCGAGCAGAACAACGACGAGAACGGCATCATCTGGAGCGACACCCTGGCGCCGTTCCAGATCGCCCTGGTACCGCTGCGCTATGAAACCGAGCAGGTGCGCGAAGCCACCGACAAGCTGTACGCGGAACTCACCGCGGCCGGTTTCGAAGTGCTGCTGGACGATCGCGACAAGAAAACCAGCCCGGGCATCAAGTTCGCGGACATGGAGCTGATCGGCATTCCACACCGGATCGTGGTCAGCGACCGCGGCCTCGCCGAAGGCAACCTGGAATACAAGAACCGCTCCGAGGCCGAGGCGCAAGCGCTGCCGGTTGCCGACGTGCTGTCCTTCCTTCAGGCCCGTATCCGCCGCTGAAACCAGATAGAGACGTCATGTTCAAGCGAAACACCTTAGGCCTCGGTGGTGCCGCCCTGTGCGGCACCCTGCTGGTCAGCGGCTGTGCCAATCACATGTCACAACGCAGCGAGCACGAGGAGCGGGTCGAGCGCAAACTGCTCGATCACAGCCTGCAGATCGATGTCGGCGAGCCCAAGGTGCTCGAGTTGCCGCAACGTCGGGTGAAGATCAACGAGCAGAAGACTTTCGAAGTCACCGAGTTCGAGGTCACCCGCCGTTACGACCGCTACACGCCTTACCAGCCCTGGCGCGAAGTCTACGAGATTCCGCTGGGGGCGGTGGCCGTGGTGGCCGGTGTCGGCGCCAACGTGGTCAACGTCTTTGCCCTCGGCAACCTGCCGGACAGCGTGACCAAGGACTGGCTGAGCTACGGCTTTGCCGGGCTCAACCCGTTCATGAACGTACAGTCCCACGGTCGCGCCCAGCAGAACCTTGCCGGTATCGATGAAGTCCAGCGCGACAAGCGCATGGAGTATTCGAGCCTGCCGTGGAGCGAGCGTCCGGTACAGGTCAAGGCTGGCAAACAGACCTTCGACATGACCACCGACCGCAACGGCGTACTGCGCCTGAACCTGCTGGACAGCCCGTTCGCCGAAAATGACCTCAATCACATCGGCAAACTGCAGATCAGCGTCGAAGACGCCAAGGATGACGTACACACCGACTCGTCCCTGGCGATCAGCAGTCACTTGCGCGGCAAGTTGCTGGAAGCTCACGGCCTGATCTATGACGACCTGGAAGATGACGAAGTGAGCCAGTGGGTTCACCGGGTCAAACGCCTGTCGGAACTGGGCCTGGAAGAAGAAGCCAGCGAGCTGGAACAGAGCCTGATCGAGCTGACCCGCAACGATCCTGAGTTGCAGGCCGAGTTCCTCAAGTCGCTGACCAAGGATGCGGGGCGCCTTGTCGCCGATCCGGGACCGAATTAACAGCAAAAGCTTCGCGAGCAGGCTCGCTCCCACATTGGAATGCAATCTAATGTGGGAGCGAGCCTGCTCGCGAAGAGGTCCTGACAGACACCGCAAATCTAACGTTCAAACAGCTCCATCTGCTCAAACCCACCGCGCAAATCCTCCAGCCTGACCCCCACACCCAGCAACCGCACCGGTTTCCCGCCGCGATTGAACGCCTGAGTCAGCATCAGTTGATAACTGCCCAGATCGCGCCCCGCCCCGGCCTGCTCCAGGGTGGTCTGAGTGAAATCGTGGAATTTGACTTTGACGAACGGCTTGCCCGGCCGATAGCTGCTGTCGATTCGCGCCATGCGGGTCTTGAGGGTTTCCAGCAGTTCCGGAAGCTTGTCCAGGCAACTGCGCAGATCCGGCAGATCGACATCGTAGGTATTTTCCACACTGATCGACTGCCGCCGACTGTCGTTATGTACCAGGCGCTCATCGATTCCCCGGGCCAGGCTCCACAGACGCTCGCCGAAACTGCCGAATTCGCGCACCAGCGCCAGCTTGTTCCAGTCGCGCAGTTGCCGGCAATCGTTGATGCCGAGCCTGGCCAGTTTGTCGGCGGTGACCTTGCCCACCCCGTGCAACTTGCTCACGGGCAGACCACTGACGAAATCCTCGACCTGATCCGGGGTAATCACGAACAGGCCGTTGGGCTTTTTCCAGTCACTGGCGATCTTCGCCAGAAACTTGTTCGGCGCGACCCCGGCGGACACCGTGATGTGCAGTTGATTGGAGACGCGGCGGCGGATGTCCTGGGCGATTCGCGTGGCGCTGCCGCCGAAGTGGGCGCTGTCGGAAACGTCGAGGTAGGCTTCGTCCAGCGACAACGGCTCGATCAGGTCGGTGTAATCGCTGAAGATCGTGTGAATTTCTTTCGATGCCTCGCGATAGGCGTCCATGCGCGGCTTGACGATGGTCAGGTCGGGGCACAGCTTGAGGGCGTGCCCGGACGACATCGCCGAACGCACCCCGTAGGCGCGCGCTTCATAGTTGCAGGTGGCGATCACCCCGCGCCGATCCGCCGAACCACCCACGGCCAACGGCTTGCCCGCCAGGCTCGGGTCATCCCGCATCTCGATGGCGGCGTAGAAACAGTCACAGTCGACGTGGATGATTTTTCGCTGAGTCATGACAGAAAAGGAAACATGGCAAGCCGGACCGGCAGTATCTCACTGACACCTGTATATAGCACCAGTGGTGTGAAGGTTCTTTTGCACCTGTAGGAAAAGGCTTATGAATTTATTTTCTCAATCGAAAATCAACCGCCAATAGAGCCGAAACCCTTGCGCCACCTGCCCTGCGGCCCTGCCACCCTACCCCGGAAAAGCGCTAAGCGATTGAAGCGGAACAGGTTTTATCCGGACATTGGCTTGACACCGCGGCGATCCTCTGTAGAATGCCGCCACACAGACGCGGGATGGAGCAGTCTGGTAGCTCGTCGGGCTCATAACCCGAAGGTCGTCGGTTCAAATCCGGCTCCCGCAACCAAACATCAGAAAAGGCTACTCGAAAGAGTGGCCTTTTTTGTGCGCGTGAGTTTTTCACCCGGCTTGCGAACCGAAGCGGTGCCCGGACGGGAATTCTTTGCATTTCCGAAACTTAACCTGCGCCCTGCGACCGTTTGCCGCGAATTCACACTTATTTGACCCTTCTCGGGATTATCGGTTGACACCCCGCCGTTCGCCTGTAGAATGCCGCCACACAGACGCGGGATGGAGCAGTCTGGTAGCTCGTCGGGCTCATAACCCGAAGGTCGTCGGTTCAAATCCGGCTCCCGCAACCAAACATCAAAAAAGGCTACTCGAAAGAGTGGCCTTTTTTGTATCTGTGGAAAAAGTCCTTTCGCAACAATGATCTGTCACTGTGCAGTGAACCGTTGAAGATCTTCGGATCCACCTGGTTGCGACTATGCTTGTGTCGCAGGCAAGAGGTCTGCAATCCAGGAACGGCCCTCGCCGATGCCCGACGAGAGGCGTAGTATTTCGTGATTATTTTTTTCTACAGGGATTGGTAACTTGGCTGGATACCTCCATCCTGTCGCGCACAATCCAAGAGGTGATTGATGCGCGCCAACTCGTCTGATCCACAAGACACCGTCACAGCGAACCAACCGATCAAAGTCGAGCGCCTGCGCTTGCTGGATCGAATCAGCAAATACCGCCAGCCGCTTGGTCTGGCGGTGACATTGCTGCTGTTCGCCATCGCCTTGATTGCCTGCCGCCATCTGCTCAGCGAACTCGATCTCGATGCGCTGCACGACTCGATTCTCGACGTGCCGAAACCCGCCCTGCTCGGTGCGGTGGCCGCGACCGTAGCCGGCTTCATTATTCTGCTGGGCTACGAGTGGTCCGCCAGCCGCTACGCCGGCGTGACACTGCCACCGCGCACCCTTGCCCTCGGCGGCTTCACCGCGTTCGCCATCGGCAACGCCATCGGCCTGTCGCTGCTCTCGGGTGGCTCGGTGCGCTACCGTCTTTATGCACGGCACGGTCTGGGCGCCTCGGAAGTCGCGCACATGACCCTGTTCGCCAGCCTGTCGCTGGGCTGTGCCCTGCCGCCGCTGGCCGCCCTGGCGACCCTCAGCGACCTGCCCGCCGCTTCCCAGGCCCTGGGGCTTTCCGAAGGATTGCTCGGCACCGTCGCCGGCGCAGTGCTCCTGCTCGGCGCCGTCCTGGCGATCGGCATCTATCGGCGGCGCCTGCCGGAGCAGCCTTACCGCGACAATCTGCTGGTCAAGGCCGGCCGCCGCACCTTGCGCCTGCCGGGCCGCCGACTGACCTTCCTGCAACTGGTCATCACCGCCCTCGACGTCGCCGCAGCCGCCACCGTGCTTTACCTGCTGCTGCCGGAAGCGCCGCCCTTCGGTGCGTTCCTGCTGGTATATCTACTGGCCCTCGCCGCTGGCGTGCTCAGCCATGTGCCGGGCGGGGTCGGCGTGTTCGAAGCGATTCTGCTGGCCGCCTTCGCCGACAAACTCGGGGCCGCGCCGCTGGCCGCCGCCCTGCTGCTCTACCGCCTGATCTACGTGGTGCTGCCGCTGCTGGTGGCCTGCGTGCTGCTGCTGATCAATGAAGGCCAGCGCCTGTTTCAATCGCAGACCATGCGCGCCGCCTCCGGGCTGGCCGCGCCGATCCTCGCGGTGCTGGTGTTCCTCTCTGGCGTGGTACTGCTGTTTTCCGGTGCGACGCCGGAAATCGACACGCGCCTGGAACACATCGGCTTCCTCATTCCGCATCGCCTGGTCGACGCCTCGCACTTCGGCGCCAGCCTGATCGGCGTGCTCTGCCTGATGCTCGCCCAGGGCCTGCGCCGGCGCCTGTCGGCGGCGTGGATGCTGACCACCATTCTGCTGCTGGTGGGC
Source organism: Pseudomonas sp. efr-133-TYG-5 (assembly GCF_030209175.1). Lineage (GTDB taxonomy): Bacteria > Pseudomonadota > Gammaproteobacteria > Pseudomonadales > Pseudomonadaceae > Aquipseudomonas. Next base: position 2,128,021 of record NZ_JARVSM010000001.1, read on the forward strand.
GCCCTGCTCTCGCTGCTCAAGGGCTTCGACTGGGAAGAAGCCACGCTGATGACCCTCACCGCCGCGCTGCTGGGGGTGTTTCGCCGCTCGTTCTATCGCCCGAGCCGCTTGACCGAACTGCCCTTCTCGCCGCTGTATCTGGTCGCCAGCCTGTGCGTGCTTGGCGCCTCGACCTGGCTGCTGCTGTTCGCCTATCAGGACGTGCCGTACAGCCATCAGCTGTGGTGGCAGTTCACCCTCGACGCTGACGCGCCGCGCGGTCTGCGCTCGTTGCTCGGGGCCGCCGTGCTGCTGCTGGTGATCGCCCTGACCTGGCTGCTGCGCACGGCCCGCCCGGTGATCCACCTGCCGACGCCGGATGAGCTGGAGCGCGCCTCGAAGATCCTCATGGCCTCCTCGCAACCGGACGGTGGCCTGGCACTGACCGGCGACAAGGCGCTGCTGTTCCACCCCAACGACGAAGCCTTCCTGATGTACGCCCGCCGTGGCCGCAGTCTGGTGGCGCTGTACGACCCGATCGGCCCCGGCCAGCAACGCGCGGAAATGATCTGGCAGTTCCGCGACCTGTGCGACATCCATCACGCGCGGCCGGTGTTCTATCAGGTGCGCGCCGAGAACCTGCCGTACTACATGGACATCGGTCTGACCGCGATCAAGCTCGGCGAGGAAGCCCGGGTCGATCTGCAGCGCTTTGACCTGGAAGCCAAGGGCAAGGAGATGAAGGACCTGCGCTACACCTGGAACCGTGGCAGCCGGGACGGCCTGTCGCTGGAAATCCATGAACCGGGTCAGGCGCCGATGGCCGAGCTCAAGGTGATTTCCGATGCCTGGCTGACCGGTAAGAACGTGCGCGAGAAAGGCTTTTCCCTGGGCCGTTTCAGCGACGATTACCTGAAGCATTTCCGCATCGCGGTGATTCGCTTCGAAGGCCGCCCGGTGGCGTTCGCCAACCTGCTCGAGACCTTCAGCCATGATCTGGCCAGTCTCGACCTGATGCGCGCGCACCCGGACGCCCCCAAGCTGACCATGGAGTTCATGATGGTCGGCCTGATTCAACACTATAAGAGTCACGGATACGCGCGCTTCAGCCTGGGCATGGTGCCGCTGTCGGGGTTGCAACCCCGGCGCGGGGCACCGCTGACCCAGCGTCTGGGCTCGATGGTCTTCCGCCGTGGTGAGCAGCTGTACAACTTCCAAGGCTTGCGCCGCTTCAAAGACAAGTTCCAGCCTGACTGGGAACCCCGTTATATGGCCGTGCCCGCCGGACTCGATCCGCTGGTGGCGCTGGCCGATACTGCTGCCCTGATCGCGGGTGGCTTGACTGGATTGGTGAAACGCTGATGATTCAACGCTCCCTGAAGTACATCCTGGCCGCACTGCTGGTGCTGGCCGTGATTGCCGGCGGCGGTTACTGGTACCTCAAACGTCCGGCCCCGCAACCGACCCTCGAACCGCTGACCGCAGCGGACGGCACCAGCATGACCCGCGTCATCCCCGGCACCAAGCCCAAGGCCCAGGTGCTGGTGGCGGTCAATGACGAGCAGAAGCTGACCGACAACCAACTGAGCACCTTGAGCCGCAGCGCTTCGGCGCAGATCGTCCAGGTAATCCTGCCCAAGGACTGCCTGCAACAGAGCCGCGCCCTGCAGACCGGCCTGCGCGAACTGAATGGCCCGGCGACTCTGGTCAGCGGTATCGGCCCGGGCGCCGTGCTCGCCTGGCGCTGGCTGGCCGAGCAGAAGGACGACAAGGCCCAGGCCATCTCGGTCGACCTCGCCCTGGAAAAGCCCGGCTGCACCCATCTGCTGCCGAAATCCGCGGCCCAAGGCCACTGGCTGGTGGCGTGGAACGATAACCCGGACGACACCAGCGCCGGTTTCGTCCGTGATCAACCGAATGCCGAAACCAGCATCAGCGACTACGACATCAACCTGCCGCAAGTGCTGAACAACGAACTGCGCAAGATCCTCGTCGGCGGCGACAAGGCCAACGGCGGTCTGGCGATCCCGGTGGTTGAAGTGCCGGCCGGCCAGGCCAAGGACACCGTGACCCTGTTCCTTTCCGGCGACGGCGGCTGGCGCGATCTGGACCGCGACGTGGCCGGCGAAATGGCCAAGATCGGCTACCCGGTGGTCGGCATCGACACCCTGCGCTACTACTGGCAGCACAAGAGCCCTGAGCAGAGCGCCCTGGACCTGACCGAGCTGATGCAGCACTACCGGCAGAAATGGGGCACCAAACGCTTCATCCTCACCGGTTACTCGTTCGGTGCCGACGTCCTGCCGGCGATCTACAACCGCCTGCCAGACACCGAGCAACAGCGCGTCGACGCCATCATCCTGCTAGCCTTCGCCCGCACCGGCAGCTTCGAAATCGAAGTCGAAGGCTGGCTCGGCAACGCCGGCAAAGAAGCCGCCACCGGCCCGGAAATGGCCAAGCTGCCCGCCGCCAAGGTGGTGTGCATCTATGGTGAAGAAGAAACCGACGAAAGCGGCTGCACCGACAAGACCGCAGTGGGCGAAGCGGTGAAACTGCCCGGCGGCCACCACTTCGACGAGAACTACCCGGCGCTGGCCAAGCGCCTGGTGGATCTGATCGAGAAGCGTCAGAGCAAGGATCAGCCGGCAGAGTGATCTGAGCCGGCCAAACAAAAAGCCCCCGCAGCCTTGAGGTTGCGGGGGCTTTTTACATTCCAGCAGCCGCCAGTCCCCTGTGGGAGCGAGCCTGCTCGCGAAGGCGGCGTGTCAGCTGACGGCCGAAGCCGATCTGTCTGAATGCACCTCATAACCTTGTGGGAGCTGGCTTGCCAGCGATGGCGGTGAGTCAGTCGACATTAATTCTTGATGTGCCGGACTCATCGCTGGCAAGCCAGCTCCCACAGGGGATTTGTGGTGGACTTGAGGTTTATGTGCGGGCACAAAAAAGCCCCCGCCAGCCTTGAAGCTGACGGGGGCTTTCCAGTTAGGGCGCGGCTACATCTCGACCTGCGTCCCCAGCTCAATCACCCGGTTCAACGGCAGATTGAAGAAGCGCAGGTTGCCGTTGGCGTTCTTCAACATGAACGCGAACAGCGCCTCGCGCCAACGGGCCATGCCTTCGAGTTTCGAGGCGATCACCGTTTCGCGGCTGAGGAAGTAGGTGGTGCGCATCGGGCTGAAGTCGAGGTCATCGAGATGGCACAGTTTCAGCGCCTGCGGCACGTCCGGTTCGTCGGTGAAGCCGAAATGCAGGATCACCCGGAAGAAGCCTTCGCCGTGGGCTTCGACTTCGAAACGCCGCGATGGCGGTACGCGCGGGATGTCTTCGTAGACCACGGTCAACAGCACCACTTGCTCGTGCAACACCTGGTTGTGCAGCAGGTTGTGCAACAGCGCGTGGGGCACGGCGTCGGAGCGCGCGGTGAGGAACACCGCGGTGCCCTGCACGCGGTGCGGCGGCTGCACGCGGATGCTGCTGATGAAGATCGGCAACGGCAGCGCGCCTTCATCGAGGCGTTCGACCAGCAACTGCTTGCCGCGCTTCCAGGTGGTCATCAGCACGAACAGGGCAATACCGGCGATCACCGGGAAAGCACCGCCCTGGACGATTTTCGGCACGTTGGCGGCGAAGTACAGGCCGTCCACCAGCAGGAAACCGATCAGCACCGGCACCGCGAGAATTGGCGGCCACTTCCACAGCAGCAGCATCACGGCCGAGACCAGGATGGTGGTCATCAGCATGGTCCCGGTCACCGCCACACCGTAGGCCGAGGCCAGGGCGCCGGAGGATTCGAAACCGAGCACCAGCAGCACCACGCCGACCATCAGCGACCAGTTCACCGCGCCAATGTAGATCTGGCCCTGCTCGTCGCTGGACGTGTGCTGGATGTACATGCGCGGAATGTAGCCGAGCTGGATCGCCTGACGGGTCAGGGAGAACGCGCCGGAAATCACCGCCTGCGAGGCGATCACCGTGGCCAGGGTCGAGAGGCCCACCAGCGGGATCAACGCCCAGCTCGGTGCCAGCAGGTAGAACGGGTTGCGCGCCGCTTCCGGATTTTCCAGCAGCAGAGCGCCCTGGCCGAAGTAGTTGAGGACCAGCGCCGGCAGTACCAGCAGGAACCACGCACGGGCAATCGGCTTGCGACCGAAGTGGCCCATGTCGGCGTACAGCGCTTCAGCGCCGGTCAGCGCCAGCACCACCGCACCGAGAATCGCCACGCCCATGCCGGTGTGGACCATGAAGAAGCGCACGGCCCAGATCGGGTTCATCGCATGCAGCACTTCCGGGTAATGGCTGATGCCGTAGATACCCAGGGCGCCGAGCACCAGGAACCAGGTGACCATGATCGGCCCGAACAGAATGCCGATCCGCGCCGTACCGTGGCTCTGGATCAGGAACAAGCCGACCAGCACCACCAGCGACAACGGCACCACCCAGTGGTCGATGCCGTCGAACGCCAGACCCAGGCCTTCGATCGCCGACAACACGGAAATCGCCGGGGTGATCATGCTGTCGCCGTAAAACAGCGCCGCGCCGATCAGGCCGCAGACGACCAGCAGCGAACGCAATTTCCTCCGCTCCCCCGCCGCACGCCGCGCCAGTGCGGTGAGCGCCATGATGCCGCCCTCGCCCTGGTTGTCGGCGCGCAGGACAAACATCATGTATTTGATCGACACGACCCAGATCAGTGACCAGAAGATCAAAGACAGAATGCCCAGCACACCATCGTGATTGACGGGAACGCCATAAGCGCCGGAAAACACTTCTTTGAGGGTGTACAACGGGCTCGTGCCGATGTCGCCGTAAACCACCCCGACTGCCGCGACCAGCATGCTCAGCGGTTTTGCAGCCGAATGCTCGGCGCCCGCCGCCTGACTACTTGCCTGACCCATCCAACACTCCTACTTCTCAGAACCGGCTTCTTGAAATGAAGCACTATGCTTTGTGGTGCAGCATGCGCTGTTTTACCTGTTGTTACAGACGTTTTGTTGACTGTAAAAAATTGGTAAAGCTCAACGGCGCGAAGCATAGCGCAGCACTCGTCGCATTTCCCTGCATAAAGCTGGTCAAGTGCGTTGCTCATCGCTAGAATTGCGCACTTTTTGATCAGAGGCGCATGTCAAGCGCCCGTCCGTCGGCTGCCGAACTGGCAAGCGATGTCACAAAACACCGAGGTTAGACATGTCCACCACTCCTGCGCCGGCCAATCCCAAGGTTGGCTTCGTATCTCTGGGTTGCCCGAAAGCACTGGTCGACTCCGAGCGCATCCTGACCCAGCTGCGCATGGAAGGCTATGACGTGGTGTCCACCTATCAGGACGCCGACGTCGTGGTGGTCAACACCTGCGGCTTCATCGACTCGGCCAAGGCTGAATCGCTGGAAGTGATCGGCGAAGCGATCAAGGAAAACGGCAAGGTCATCGTCACCGGCTGCATGGGCGTGGAAGAAGGCAACATCCGCGACGTACACCCGAGCGTGCTGGCCGTGACCGGCCCGCAGCAGTACGAGCAAGTGGTCAACGCCGTGCACGAAGTGGTGCCGCCGAAGCAGGACCACAACCCGCTGATCGACCTGGTGCCGCCGCAAGGCATCAAGCTGACCCCGCGTCACTACGCGTACCTGAAGATTTCCGAAGGCTGCAACCACAGCTGCAGCTTCTGCATCATCCCGTCGATGCGCGGCAAACTGGTCAGCCGTCCGGTCGGCGACGTGCTCGACGAAGCCCAGCGCCTGGTCAAGTCCGGCGTCAAGGAGCTGCTGGTGATCTCCCAGGACACCAGCGCCTACGGCGTCGACGTCAAGTACCGCACCGGTTTCTGGAACGGCGCGCCGGTGAAAACCCGCATGACCGAACTCTGCGAAGCGCTGAGCACCCTCGGCGTCTGGGTCCGCCTGCACTACGTCTACCCGTACCCGCACGTCGACGAGCTGATCCCGCTGATGGCCGCCGGCAAGATCCTGCCGTACCTGGACATCCCGTTCCAGCACGCCAGCCCGAAAGTGCTCAAGTCGATGAAACGCCCGGCGTTCGAAGACAAGACCCTGGCACGGATCAAGAACTGGCGCGAAATCTGCCCGGACCTGATCATCCGCTCGACCTTCATCGTCGGCTTCCCGGGCGAAACCGAGGAAGACTTCCAGTACCTGCTCAACTGGCTGACCGAAGCCCAGCTCGACCGCGTCGGCTGCTTCCAGTATTCGCCGGTCGAAGGCGCACCGGCCAACGACCTGGACCTGGAAGTGGTGCCGGACGACGTCAAGCAGGATCGTTGGGAGCGCTTCATGGCGCACCAGCAGGCGATCAGCTCGGCACGCCTGCAAATGCGCATCGGCCGCGAGATCGAAGTGCTGGTGGATGAAGTCGACGAGCAAGGCGCGGTCGGCCGCTGCTTCTTCGATGCACCGGAAATCGACGGCAACGTGTTCATCGACAACGGCAGCAACCTCAAGCCGGGCGACAAGGTCTGGTGCAAGGTGACCGACGCCGACGAATACGACCTCTGGGCCGAACAGATCTAAACGCAAAAAATACAAAAAGCCCTGCTCTCTTTTACCAGATGCGGGGCTTTTTTACGGCTATCGTTTGGGGTGGGAAGGACTCCCTCATCCATGACAAGAGGCTATCGGGCATGCGCCACCATTCGGTCATCCACACGCCGAAACTCAGCGATTACCAGGAACTGACCCGGGTCTGGGAGGCCTCGGTTCGCGCGACTCATGATTTTCTGCCGGACAGCTACATCGAGCTGCTGCGCAATCTGGTACTGACCCGTTACCTCGATGCGGTGATGCTGATCTGCACCAAGGACAGCCACCAGCGCATCACCGGGTTTGCCGGTGTGGCGGCGGGCAAGATCGAAATGCTGTTCATCGACCCCGAGCATCGCGGCCAGGGTCTGGGCAAAAAATTGCTCAACTATGCGATGCAGCACTTGAACGCCGATGAACTGGACGTCAACGAACAGAACCCGCAGGCCCTGGGTTTCTACTTCAAGCAGGGGTTCGAGGTGATCGGCCGCTCGGAAGTCGATGGCATGGGCCAGCCGTATCCGTTGTTGCACATGCGTTTGCGCCAGAATCAGCAGCGCTCGAACCATGCCTGACACAGCATAAAATAAAACCCTGTGGGAGCTGGCTTGCCAGCGATGCCGGCGACTCGGTCTGGCAGACGCACCGAGGTGATGCCATCGCTGGCAAGCCAGTTCCCACAGGAATTGCGAACACCCTGTAAATGCAATCGGGCTTAACCGGCCCCAGGCAGGTACAATGGCCACCCCTTTTTTGTTACGGCCCTGTCATGACTGACCCGATTCGCCTCTCCAAACGCCTCATCGAACTGGTGGGCTGTTCCCGCCGCGAGGCCGAGCTGTTCATCGAGGGCGGCTGGGTCACCGTGGACGGTGAAGTCATCGACGAACCGCAGTTCAAGGTCGGCGAGCAGAAAGTCGAGCTGGATAAAGACGCCAAGGCCACCGCGCCGGAGCCGGTCACCCTCCTGCTCAACGTCCCCGCCGGAGTCGATGCCGAGACGGCCATGCAGTCGCTCAGCGCCGAAACCCTCAGCGAAGAACACCGCTACGGCAAACGCCCATTGCGCGGGCACTTCCTGCGCCTGACCGCCAGCGCCGACCTGCAACCCAACGCCAGCGGCCTGCTGGTGTTCACCCAGGACTGGAAGGTGCTGCGCAAGCTCACCGCCGACGCGGCCAAGATCGAGCAGGAATACGTGGTCGAAGTCGAAGGCGACATGGTCGCCCACGGCCTCAATCGCCTGCAGCACGGCCTGACCCACAAAGGCAGGGAACTGCCGCCGGTCAAGGCCAGCTGGCAGAACGAAAACCGCCTGCGCTTCGCCATGAAAAACCCGCAGCCGGGGATCATCGCCCAGTTCTGCGAGGCGGTCGGGCTGAAGGTCGTCGGTATCCGCCGCATCCGCATCGGCGGCGTGTCCATCGGCAAGGTGCCGGTCGGCCAATGGCGTTACCTGTCCGGCAAAGAAAAGTTCTAAGGCCTCACTTGCCGCCCTCCATTCCGGCAATGCGCCAGCGCGTTGCCCACAACGATTATCAGGATTGCCCACATGATTCATAACGACGTACTGCGCAGCGTGCGCTACATGCTCGACATCAGCGACAAGAAGGTCGTCGAGATCACCAAGCTCGGCGGCCTCGACGTAGAACTCAAGGACGTGGTCGCGTACCTGGACAAAAAAGAAGAAGACGAAGAAGGCTTCGTACGCTGCCCGGACGACGTCATGGCGCACTTCCTCGACGGTCTGGTGATCTTCAAGCGCGGCAAGGATGAAAGCCGTCCGCCGCAGCCGATCGAACTGCCGGTGACCAACAACATCATCCTGAAAAAACTGCGCGTGGCCTTCGAATTGAAGGAAGACGACATGCACGCGATCCTCAAGGCTGCCGATTTCCCGGTGTCCAAGCCAGAGCTGAGCGCACTGTTCCGCAAGGTCGGCCACACCAACTACCGCCCTTGCGGCGACCAGTTGCTGCGCAACTTCCTCAAAGGGCTCACGCTGCGCGTGAGAGCCTAAGCAGCGGCAAGCTTCGAGCGGCAAGCGTTGACTTGTAGCTCGAAGCTCGCAACTTGAAGCTGGCCGTATGGCCTGCCATTCCCTCGAAAAATAGTGGCTCCGCTTTGCGCGGCTGACGACTAGGGTGTACTGAACCCTAGACCTCAGGATTCGCCATGCACCCGTACTTCTCCCTGCAAGGCCGCACCGCTCTGGTAACCGGCGGCACCCGTGGTATCGGCAAAATGATCGCCAAGGCGTTTGCCGAGGCCGGCGCCCGCGTATACGTCTGCTCCCGTGACGCTGAAGCCTGTCATCAGACCGCTGAAGAACTCAGTGCCCTGGGCACTTGTCAGGGCGTGGCGGCGAATCTGGCGACCGAGGAAGGCGTAAAGGAATTGGCAGCCCGGTTGGGCGAGCAGCTCACTCACCTGGATATTCTGGTCAACAACGCCGGCACCACCTGGGGCGCGCCGCTGGAGAGCTACCCAGTCAAGGGCTGGGAAAAGGTCATGCAGCTCAACGTCACCTCGGTGTTCACCTGCATCCAGCAATTCCTGCCGTTGTTGCGCAAGGCGGGTTCGGCGGCCAATCCGGCGCGGATCATCAACATTGGTTCGGTGGCGGGGATTTCCTCCTTCGGCGAGCAGGCTTACGCCTACGGGCCGAGCAAAGCCGCCCTGCACCAGTTGTCGCGGATTCTTGCCCGCGAGCTGGTGAGCCAGCACATCAACGTCAACGTGATCGCCCCGGGACGTTTTCCGAGCAAGATGACCCAGCACATCGGCAACGATCAGCAGGCGTTGGCCGAGGACACCGCGTTGATCCCGATGAAGCGCTGGGGACGCGAAGAAGAGATGGCAGCGCTGGCGATCAGCCTGGCCAGTACGGCCGGGGCGTACATGACCGGCAATGTCATTCCGCTGGACGGTGGCTTCAGCCTCTGAGGTCGGCGGTGCGGCCTTCGCGAGCAGGCTGGCTCCCACAGTGGATCGATGTCGTGGACAAAACCCTGCTCGCGAAGAGGCCGATCCGGCCAGCAACAGACCGGAGGGCTGCCGGGTTATCATGCCCACCCTGCTTCGCTTCGAATACACACCATGACTTACAGCGTCTCCCCTATCGGCTTCGTGCGCTCCTGCTTCAAGGAGAAATTCGCCATCCCCCGCCAGCCGCAACTGGCCCCCGCCGCCCGCGGCGTGCTGGAACTGCTGGCGCCGTTCGACCAGGGCGACGCGGTGCAAGGGCTGGAGCAGGTCAGCCATGTCTGGCTGCTGTTTCTGTTCCATCAGGCACTGGAAGACAAGCCGCGGCTGAAAGTGCGCCCACCGCGCCTGGGTGGCAACAAATCCATGGGCGTGTTCGCCACCCGCGCCACCCATCGGCCGAACGGCATCGGTCAGTCGGTGGTGAAACTGGACAAGGTCGAGGCCAATCGCCTGTTCATCTCCGGCATCGATTTGCTCGACGGCACGCCGATTCTCGACATCAAGCCCTACGTGCCCTACGCCGACATCATCCCCGAAGCCTCCAACAGCATCGCCAGCGCCGCACCATCGCTGATCGACGTGCAGTGGACGGACGCTGCCCTGCAGCAGGCGCACACGCACGCTCAGCGCCTTGGCGAGCCATTGGTTGAACTGATTGAACAGTGTCTGGCGCAGGATCCGCGTCCGGCCTATCAGACCCCAGCGCCAGCCCGCGAGTATGGCGCGCAATTCTGGGATCTGGATGTGCGCTGGCACTACCCGACACCGGAGCAGATCCGCGTCCTTGAGGTCATCCCGGCCTCGGCATGAATCCCGCAAACGAAAAAGCCCGCGCTGCCTTCCCAGGCAACGCGGGCTTTTGCTGTCAATCCACAAAACCGACTGTGGGAGCGAGCCTGCTCGAAGGCGTCGTGTCAGCCAACATCAACGTTGATGACAGAGCGCTTGCGCCAGCCGGCTCGCTCCCACAGGGATCAGTGCTTACTTCTCGACGAATGCACGCTCGATCAGGTAGTCACCCGGCTCGCGCATGCGCGCCGAAATCTTCAGGCCGAAGCTGTCGAGCACTTCGCTGGTTTCGTCGAGCATGCTCGGGCTGCCGCAGATCATCGCGCGGTCGTCCTGCGGGTTGATCGGTGGCAGGCCGATGTCGCTGAACAGCTTGCCGCTGCGCATCAGGTCGGTCAGACGGCCCTGGTTCTCGAATGGCTCGCGGGTGACGGTCGGGTAGTAGATCAGCTTGTCACGCAGCGCCTCGCCGAAGAATTCGTTCTGCGGCAGGTGCTCGGTGATGAATTCGCGGTAAGCGACTTCGTTGACGTAGCGCACGCCGTGCACCAGGATCACTTTTTCGAAACGCTCGTAGGTTTCCGGGTCCTGGATCACGCTCATGAACGGCGCCAAACCGGTGCCGGTGCTGAGCAGGTACAGATGCTTGCCCGGGTTCAGGTCGTCCAGTACCAGAGTGCCGGTAGGCTTCTTCGAGATGATGATCTCGTCGCCTTCCTTCAGGTGCTGCAGCTGGGAAGTCAGCGGGCCATCAGGCACCTTGATGCTGAAGAACTCGAGATGCTCTTCCCAGTTCGGGCTGGCAATCGAGTAAGCGCGCATAAGCGGGCGGCCGTTGGGCTGTTGCAGGCCGATCATCACGAACTGACCGTTCTCGAAGCGCAGGCCCGGATCGCGGGTGCACTTGAAGCTGAACAGAGTGTCGTTCCAGTGATGAACACTGAGGACACGCTCGTGGTTCATGTTGCTCATGTACGTGGGACTCCTGGATATTGGGTCTGCGCCTGTCTTCGGGACCAACGGTGCGCAATTGCATCGCATTCTAATAGCGACGACAATATCTGTTAACTGGATTATTAAGATAAGGGTTATCGGTTATATCGATATGCGATTTACTCTTCGTCAACTGCAAGTCTTCGTCGCCGTCGCCCAGCAGGAAAGCGTATCCCGTGCTGCGGGCCTGCTCAACCTGTCGCAGTCGGCGGCCAGCACATCCATCACCGAACTGGAGCGCCAATCCAGCTGCCAGCTGTTTGACCGCGCCGGTAAACGCCTGAGCCTCAACGCCCTCGGCAAACAACTGTTGCCGCAAGCGGTGGCGCTGCTCGACCAGGCCAAGGAAATCGAAGACCTGCTCAATGGCAAATCCGGTTTCGGCTCGCTGTCGGTGGGCGCAACGCTGACCATCGGCAATTACCTGGCGACCCTGTTGATCGGCAGCTTCATGCAGCGTCACCCGGAAAGCCAGGTGAAGCTGCATGTGCAGAACACCGCCAATATCGTGCAACAGGTCGCCCACTACGAAATTGATCTGGGTCTAATCGAAGGCGACTGCAGCCACCCGGACATCGAAGTGCAGAGCTGGGTCGAGGATGAACTGGTGGTGTTCTGCGCGCCCCAGCATCCATTGGCCAAGCGCGGCAGCGCGAGCATGGAAGAGCTGACTCATGAAGCGTGGATCCTGCGCGAGCAAGGCTCCGGCACGCGCCTGACGTTCGATCAAGCCATGCGCCATCATCGCAGTGCGCTGAATATCCGTCTGGAGCTGGAACACACCGAAGCGATCAAGCGCGCGGTGGAGTCGGGACTGGGGATTGGCTGCATCTCGCGCCTGGCGCTACGCGATGCCTTCCGACGCGGCAGCCTGGTGCCGGTGGAAACGCCGGATCTGGATCTGGCGCGGCAGTTCTATTTCATCTGGCACAAACAGAAATATCAGACCTCGGCCATGCGCGAATTCCTCGAGCTGTGCCGCGCTTTCACCGCCGGGGTGCAGCGCAGCGACGAGATCGTGTTGCCGAGTATCGCTTAGAGCAGAATCACCGCCCACACCAGGGCAATCATGCTCAGGGCCACGAATTGCGCGGCGCTGCCCATGTCCTTGGCATTCTTCGACAGCGGATGCAGTTCCAGGGAGATGCGGTCGATGGCCGCCTCCACTGCCGAGTTCAGCAGTTCCACAATCAGCGCCAGCAGGCACACGGCGATCAGCAACGCTTGCTCGACGCGGCTGACATCGAGAAAGAACGACAGCGGAATCAGCACCACATTAAGCAGTACCAACTGACGAAACGCCGCTTCGCCGGTGAAGGCCGCGCGCAGGCCGTCCAGCGAGTAACCGGAAGCGTTGAGGATGCGTTTCAGGCCCGTCTGGCCCTTGAAAGGTGACATAAAGTAGATAACCGACCAAAAAGGAGTGGGAAAGCTAGAGCAAAGAAAGTCAAAAAAGCGTGAAGACGCCAGGCATTATTGGCTTGGAATTGACTCAAGTTGTTGCAGCAGTAAAGCCGCCTGGGTGCGGGTGCGCACATTCAACTTGCGAAAAATCGCTGTGACATGGGCCTTGATGGTCGCTTCGGAGACATTCAGCTCATAGGCAATCTGCTTGTTCAGCAAGCCCTCACAGACCATGGTCAGCACGCGGAACTGCTGTGGCGTCAGGCTGGCCAGGCCATCGCTGGCGGCCTTGGCTTCGTCGGAGACGCTGACCGCTTCGAACGCCTGCGCTGGCCAGAACACATCGCCATCGAGCACTTTGCGCACGGCTTGCTGGATCACATTGAGGTCGCTGGACTTGGGAATGAAGCCACTGGCACCGAATTCCCGGGACTTGACCATCACCGAGGCCTCTTCCTGCGCCGAGACCATCACCACCGGAATCTGCGGATATTGCCCGCGCAGCATGACCAGCCCGGAAAAACCGAAAGCGCCGGGCATGTTGAGGTCCAGCAGCACCAGATCCCAATCGGCTTTTTCGGTCAGGCGCGCTTCCAGCTCGGCGATGCTCGCCACTTCCACCAGCCGCACATCCGGGCCGAGGCCCATCGTCACCGCCTGGTGCAGTGCGCTACGAAAGAGTGGGTGATCATCGGCAATCAGGATGTCGTATGTGGCCATTTTTCAAATGATCCTGTTTTTGATGGCTGGCCCGCGCATTCGGGCCACGCCAAGGCAACTCAAGACGCCGCCAGGCAGCGGCATCACAGGGGCACGTTCAACGCCAATCACCCGCTAATCACGGCGTATCAAATCCGGCCGCACCCCAATCGGCGCCAAGCATGCCCAGCGAAGCCGGGGTGGTCAAGCAGCACGGCCACTGCTTTAGCAGTATGGGCCAGTATCAGGCCTGCACTGCTTCCGTGTTTTGCACGAAGGGCAGCAATTCGGCATGCGCCGGGGTCGTCAGGTTGACGCCCAGTTGCTGTTTGGCCCCCAGATAATGCTGGCTGAACACATCGAAGTAGGCATCCAGGGCCGACGCTGCCTCGCTGTCGCCAGCCAGTTCCAGGCACAACGCGGCGACTTCGGCGGTGCACAGATGTTCGCTGCGAGTCGAACGCCGCAGGCGGTACCGCGACAATCGGTCGGGCAGCAGGCTGAGGATCGGCAAGCGATCGAAGTACGGACTCTTGCGGAAAATCTTCCGCGCTTCGGTCCAGGTCGCGTCCAGCAGAATGAACAGCGGGCGCTTGCCGGTATCCATGGCCACGGTGTTGGTCACCCGCGAGGGCTCGACGTATTCACCGGGAAACACCAGGTACGGTTGCCACTGCGGATCATTGAGCAGCGCCAGCAAATGCGGGTCGATGTCGGTGCGCGACCAGATGAAAGCGTGGTTATCGCGCACCACGTCGGCGATCAGCCAGCCGGTATTGCTCGGTTTGAACACTTCCTTGCCGGTCATGATCAGACACACGCCGCTGCGGGACTCGACGGTCGGACGCCAGGCGCACAGGCAATGACTGACAATCACCCGGCAATCGCGGCAGCGCGCAGAGCGGAAACCACGGGCCTGAATCGGCTTGATGCCTGCATCCTCGCGCTGATCGCGCAGGCGGGCCACGGCGTTGGGGGCATGATTCATCGCAGGCAACGCCTGCAGAGAAGAAAACTCGACACGAACAGCACTCGGCGGGGCAATAAAGGCCGGCAGTTTACCAGAGCGACGAGCACAAGCCTGTACCCTCCCGACCGGCTCCCCTATAATTCGCCGCCACTGAACGCACAGCCACGTGGCTGGTCGAACCACCAGTCACTGAACCAGGAGAGTTTCATGCTGCGCCTTATCGTTCCCACCGCTGCCATTCTGCTGGCTTCGTCCTTCAGCGCTCAGGCCGCCTCCCTGAGTGAGCAGAATCTCAACCGAGAGCTGCGCAACGTCGCTGCACAAAGCAGTGCTGGCACGCCACGGGCGATCAACGAAGACATTCTTGATCAGGGCTACACCGTTGAAGGCACCACGCTGGTCAACCACCTGAGCGTGCAAGCCAGCCATGCCGAAAAAATGCGTGCCGATCCGAAGGCTGTGTACTTCCAGCTGGGCGCGTCGGTTTGCAACAACCCGTCGTACCGCAAGCTGATGGCCAAGGGCGCAATCATGCGTTACGACTTCAGCGAGGTGAAGACCAACCGCGCCATCGGCTCCGCCAGCTATCAGGAATCGGATTGCCCGAAAGCTGCGCCGGCGAAAAAGAAGTAATCATCGCGAATTGGCGCGCCGCTGTTCATCCTCGGCGCGCAGTTCGGCCAGCAAAGCCTGCAAGTAGCGCGAGCGGCGCTCTCCTCCCGCCAGACGTCGGCAGCACTCTTCCTCGAAACTCACATGGTTGGTTTCGGCCGATGCCTTCAATAACCGATACAACTGCGTATCGATGTCCAGAGTAACTCTGGTCATATATCCCGCCTCCTTGCCACCCGCAAATCCTTGAATAGCGTGCACCTTGCGTACAGTCATTGACGCAAAGCTGTCGTACGGCGCCTGTACGTTAGTAAATCAGAGGGGCTGACGCTCGGCGCAGCTTCGGACGAGCGGTGAATGCGCGCCCCCACGTAACTTCGAAACGTTGTAATGAAAGTGCGTTGGCGGGGCGATTTAGTCAGCGAAAAACCTGCCCAGGGTCTAAATTCAAAGTATTCCCGATCCCAGGTTCACGGCAGTAAAGGAGCTGCCGGCCAGCGTATTTTTTGCAGCGCGGCACTGACGCCGCACGACAGGACCAGAGAGTCCTGTGCAGAAGGAGAATGTTGCATGCCTTACCAACCGAATGACCTGCTCAGCCGGCATTTTCAGGAAAGCGGCCACGACCTGATCAGCAAGGTCGAAGAACAACTCAGCCTGGTTTCCCCCAACAGTCCGAACCTGCCCATCTATCGCGACATGATCCTGACCGTGCTGCGCATGGCCCAGGAAGATCACAACCGTTGGAACGCCAAGATCACCCTGCAGGCGCTGCGTGAGCTGGAGCAGGCGTTTCGCACGCTGGAAAACTTCAAGGGCCGGCGCAAAGTCACGGTATTCGGCTCGGCGCGCACGCCGGTGGAACATCCGTTGTATGCCATGGCCCGGCAACTGGGCAGCGAACTCGCCCGCTCGGACATGATGGTCATTACCGGAGCCGGTGGCGGGATCATGGCCGCCGCCCACGAGGGCGCGGGGCGCGACCACAGCCTGGGATTCAACATCACCCTGCCCTTCGAGCAGCATGCCAACCCGACAGTGGATGGCACTGGCAATCTGCTGCCCTTCCACTTTTTCTTCACGCGCAAGCTGTTCTTCGTCAAGGAAGCCGATGCGCTGGTACTGTGCCCGGGCGGTTTCGGCACGCTCGACGAAGCGCTGGAAGTGCTGACCCTGATCCAGACCGGCAAGAGCCCGCTGGTACCGGTGGTGTTGCTGGACGCGCCAGGCGGTACATTCTGGCAGGGCGCACTGGACTTCATCCGTCAGCAACTGGAGGAAAACCGTTACATCCTGCCCACCGACCTGAAGTTGATGCGTCTGGTCTACAGCACTGAAGAAGCGGTGCAGCAAATCAATCAGTTCTATGGCAACTTCCATTCCAGCCGCTGGCTCAAGCGCCAGTTCGTGATCCGCATGCACCACAAGCTCAGTGACCAGGCCCTTGAGCACATGCAGGAGGCTTTCGCCGATCTGTGCCTGAGTGACCGGTTCCACCAACACGCCTACGACGGCGAAGATCACGACGAGGCCCAATACAGCCATCTGGCGCGCCTGGCCTTTGCCTTCAACGGCCGAAATCACGGACGCCTGCGTGAACTGGTGGATTACCTCAACCTGCCGGAAAACTGGGCCCATACCAGCCCGCAGACCGCGCAACGCACTCGCGCCCCGTCGAAGGTTACCTGACGGCAAAAAAAAACGGCCCGCTATCGAAATAGCGGGCCGTTTTCATTTAATCGTCCATCCCTCTGCCGCTGAACAAGCGGTTGATCATCTCCATGGAGAAGCCCCTGTATGCGAGGAACCGGCCTTGCCTGGCTCGCTCCTTGGCATCGCCGGGAAGTTGCCCGGAGAACTTGCGACGCCAGGTGTCTTCAAGCTGCTCCTGCCAGCTGATACCGCTTTCACGCAGGGCGAGTTCGATATCGGCACGTTGCAAACCGCGTTGGCTCAACTCTTCACGAATCCGCAAAGGACCGTAGCCAGAGCGGGCACGGTAGGAGACAAAGCTTTCAAGGTAACGGGCTTCGGAAAGCAGACCTTCTTCCGTCAAGCGGTCGAGGGCTGTTTCGATCATCTCGGGGGGAGCGCCGCGCTGACGCAGTTTACGCGTCAGCTCGACTCGACCGTGCTCGCGACGCGCGAGCAGGTCCATGGCGGTTCGCCGCACCGCGACGAGGGTATCGAGTACGGCGGTCGTCATCGGTGCAATCAGATGTCAGCGTCAGCCAGGTCGTCTTCGGTCTCTTTGACCGCAGAAGCCTTGGAGTCAGCGATTACGGCTGGCGACAGCAGCTTGTCACGCAGTTGCTTCTCAAGACGTGCCGCGACTTCCGGGTTGTCCGCCAGGAACTTGGCCGAGTTGGCCTTGCCCTGACCGATCTTGGTGCCTTCATAGGCATACCAGGCGCCGGACTTCTCGACGAAACCGTGCAGCACGCCCAGGTCGATCATCTCGCCGTTCAGGTAGATGCCCTTGCCGTAAAGAATCTGGAACTCGGCCTGACGGAACGGCGAAGCGACCTTGTTCTTCACAACCTTGACGCGGGTTTCGCTGCCGACCACTTCGTCGCCTTCCTTCACCGCGCCGGTACGGCGGATGTCGAGGCGAACCGAGGCGTAGAACTTCAGCGCGTTACCACCGGTGGTGGTTTCCGGGCTGCCGAACATCACGCCGATCTTCATGCGGATCTGGTTGATGAAGATCACCAGGCAGTTGGCGTTCTTGATGTTACCGGTGATCTTACGCAGCGCCTGGGACATCAGACGGGCTTGCAGGCCCACGTGCATGTCACCCATTTCGCCTTCGATTTCAGCCTTCGGCACCAGGGCGGCCACGGAGTCGACGATGATCACGTCAACGGCGTTGGAGCGCACCAGCATGTCGGTGATTTCCAGGGCCTGTTCGCCGGTGTCCGGCTGGGACACCAGCAGGTCGTCGACGTTGACGCCCAGCTTGCCGGCGTACTCGGGGTCGAGGGCGTGTTCGGCGTCGACGAATGCGCAGGTCGCGCCGGCTTTTTGCGCCTGGGCGATCACCGACAGCGTCAGCGTGGTTTTACCGGAGGATTCAGGACCGTAGATTTCAACGATACGACCTTTTGGCAGGCCGCCGATGCCGAGTGCGATGTCCAGCCCCAGAGAGCCGGTGGAAATGGCCGGGATCGCCTGACGGTCCTGATCGCCCATACGCATTACGGCACCCTTGCCGAATTGACGTTCGATCTGACCCAGGGCCGCAGCCAAGGCTTTCTTCTTGTTGTCGTCCATTAAAGTCCTCACGTAATCAATAAGGCCTGACGGCCAACACCTGTATAAGTAGCCAGTATTATTCCACAGCGTTCGCGGATCGCCTACCCCTGATTTTCGATTTCTCGTGCCGCTAGTCGCAGGAGCCCCTCTAGCGCGGCCTTCACCGTTTGTCGGCGCACCTCGTCACGGTTGCCGGGGAAGTGCTGCACCTCGCTGGAAACCGCATCACCGACACCCCAGGCCAGCCACACCGTGCCCACCGGTTTGTTCGGCGAACCGCCGTCCGGCCCGGCCACGCCGCTGACCGCCACGGCAAACCGCGCCAGGCTTTTGTCCTGGGCGCCGCGCACCATGGCCTCGACGACCTCGCGACTAACCGCACCCACCGTGCCGAACAGCTCGGCGGGGACGTTCAGTTGCTGGGTTTTCTGCCGGTTGGAGTAGGTCACATAACCGGCCTCGAACCATGCCGAACTGCCCGGAATGCGGGTGATCGCTTCGGCAATCCCCCCACCGGTACACGACTCGGCCGTGGTGACGTGGGCGTTGAGCACTTGCAGACGTCGGCCCAGTTCGGCAGCCAGTTGGGTGATCTCTTTCACGACGCTCTCCGGATCGGGTGGAATGGCTACCACCGTACACGAGCCGGTTGCGCTTTCAATACACAGACTCATTCAAAATGTTCGGGCGCCAGCGCTCTGACATAGGCCTGACAGGCCTGCAAGGCAATCAGTCCGCGGTCGCCGGTGGCGGTGATGGCGATAATTCGTTGAGCATGCGCCGGGTCAAGTCGGGCGCGTACGGCTGCATGATCCACGCCGCCGGCGCCGGCGGTGGCCGGCACCCCGCAGCCTTGGGCAGCATCGCCGGCGTCGATGAGGACTGACAGGCGCAGATCAGCAGTGGCAAGACGATCGCGCAGGCGATCTTGATCACGTTGGGCATCGCTCATGGCTCGATAGTGGGTTTGTTCACTGGCCGCGAGCCGTTGCTCGAGGGCCAGACGCTTGTCCTGCTCGGCCTGTTGCGCGGTGGCAGCCGTCAGAGTCAGTTGATTGAGGGTGGCGGCGTGTAAACGGGCCTGCTCGGCCAGTTGCCGGCCATAGCGCCAGTCCTGAAACTGCCAGGCCAGCGCCGCCGAACATACGCCGGACAACCCGATGCCGATCAGTCTCCAGGGGATTGGCATAACACCGCCCTCGCCCGCGCCCAGATCTCCAGGCGATCCTGCAGACCGTTCAACCCGCCGTTGATGCGCCGGGTGATGCTGTTGAACTGGTCGCGGTCGGCCAGCTCATTGAGGCCGTTCTGCGCCCAGAACCACGCGGCGGACTCAGCCGCCCATTGCGGCTGCTCGAGCAATTCCGGCAACGCCAGCAGACGCTCGTCGCCGAACAGGCCGAGGCTGCACTGCCAGTAATTGTTGCGCCCGGTGATCTGGATCAGCCCGCGGCCGCGGTACTTCTGCCCGTCGCCATCAGCCTGCGGCGTGTTGCCCAGGCGCAGCGCCAGCGTGCCGGTGTCGTACTTGCTCAGGTACTGGTTGTTGCCCAGCTCGCGCACGTATTGCAACTGGCCCGACTCGTGACCGACCTGCGCCACAAACGCCGCGATGCGTTTGGCCGTATCGATGCGATGGCGGGCCATGGCGTTGTTCAGCGCAGCAACAAAAACGCCCGCTTGGGAGCGGGCGTTGGGCAGGATGGCCTGCAGCATCGACGTCGTGAGCGGCCGGGGCGTGGCCGCTGCGGGACCCGCCGCCGAGGCCGGGTTGTCCGCGCCGCTCATTGTTCGGCTACAGGCAGAGCACCAATCCCGGGGCAGCGCTCGAGGAACGCAAGATATCGGGAATCGGTGTCGGCGACCTGCCCTTGCCGGAGCCAGGTGACAGGATCCTGCGGGCAGGAGAACGTCGACTGGATAGCGGTTTGCTGCTCATCGGTAAATTGCACGTAGATGATAGACATGGGGCTGACCTCTCAGATGTAGTAACTGCCGGTGACAATGTTGAAGCCCCCGGCGTTGGTATTGGCGAACGTGACGTAGATGGTTTGCTGAACCAGCAGCGGCATCATCACCGAGGTACTGGTCGTGGAAAACTGATTCGACACTGCAGCCGATGCGGTGGCGACCTGGAAAGCGCCACTGGCCAGCGGCGCTACGGACATGCCGACACCAATCCCGGCCTGGGTTTGCATCGCGGACATGTACAGCCCGACGTGGGTCGCATTGGGCGGTACATAGCCGGCGATATTGACCCCCGTCATGACCGTACTGCCGACCGTTGTGTTGTAGAGCACGCGGTTCTCGATGGTGATCTGCCGCCCCATCTGATACGCCACGCGCATCTGCCCTGCCGCGTTGGTCGCCAGCACACTGACCAGCGCCGAGGCGGTATAACCGGCAGGCATGGAGGTGCTGCTGTAGATTCGCGGAGCGACGACACCGGTCGAATTGACCGCCATCAGGGCCGACGTCGCCGTGCTCGGGTTGTAGATGGCGTACAGGGCGACATAACCGTTGGCCACGACAGCACCGTTATCCGTACCACCGGCACCG
Source organism: Pseudomonas sp. efr-133-TYG-5 (assembly GCF_030209175.1). Lineage (GTDB taxonomy): Bacteria > Pseudomonadota > Gammaproteobacteria > Pseudomonadales > Pseudomonadaceae > Aquipseudomonas. Next base: position 2,148,800 of record NZ_JARVSM010000001.1, read on the forward strand.
GCGGCGGCCAGGTTGATCGTCCGGTTGAAGTTGCTCAGGCGATAGGAGCGCCCCAGGACCGTACTGACGATGATTTCATCGGCGGTCATGGTGGCGATCTTGGAGTCGGCCGGAATAAACATCTTCAGGTTGGTGGCAGCGCCCGCCAATGGCAGCGCCGTCAACAGGCGCTGCTCGAGTTTGAGGGGCGTCACCGCACTTTCATCGTCAGTCGCCGCAGCGACTTTCTGCTGGGTGGCGATCTTCACCGATCCCTGCGTCGCCTCGGTGGCCTGCCTGGTCTGGTTGGCGATCAGGCTGACGATCGATTTTTTCAGCTGAGCGCTGTCCGCTTCGTCCGGGGTATTGCCGGCTTCGGTGATGACACCGAGTATTTCGCTGGTCACGTTGTTGCCCCACGCAGCCGGGATCAACGATCCGGGCGTACCGGTGACGATGTTTTCATCGGCAAACTTGCCATTGACCAGGCCGATACCGGGTACGCTTTTTGGAAAATCCATGATTCGATCCTTCAGTTGTAATTGATGAACACCAATGTGTGCGCCGGTGCACTGCGGTGGATGAGGCACTCCAGTGCGCTGCCTGGATTGACGCCGAAGCGCTCACCCCAGTAGCTCACCCCGAACCGCCGGCCCAGGCTCTGGCGCCCGCCGGTGTTGAGCACCCAGATGTATTGCGCACGCCAGCTGCCAAAACGCGCTCTGCCAAAGCGCGAGCGCCCCATTCGGGATACTTCGAACTCGGTGACCGACGCGTTGGGATAGCCTTGGCTGCGGGCGATTTCGATGAAGTACGCAGCGTTCTGTGCGCCCACGGCGGTAAGCCGCTCGCGCACCGCGATCCGGCGATCGCCGAAGAGCGGTTTGGGGCCCAGGCACGGATCAGGCAAGGCCATCACCCGCTCCCAGTCCGGCACCAGTTCGCTGACGCCGGCCGGGTCCATCTCGTTGAGCAGGTCGGCGGCACGGGTGTCGAGGCGCGCCAGTTCGACGGCGACGCCGCGCAACACGTCCTCGAGCTCGGGCACGCGCTCCGCGTCCCACGCCGGGCCGGCAGGCAGCAGCGCCCGCAGCTGCGCCTGGTACTGTGCGGCGGTTCTTATGCCCCCCATACGCAGCCTCCGAAGGTCAGCAGCTCGCTGTCGTTGGCGGTGACGTTCGCCACGGGTGCCGTCAGCACGTGGTCGGTTTCACCGGCGGCGCTGCTGATGGCTTCGCGGATATGGCTGATCAGCAGATCCTGGCCAAGGTCGGCCTCGCGGTTGTGCAGGTCGCGCAATTGCGTTTCGACCGCAGCGCGCACGGCACTGGTGTCGGGGGTCAGCGTCAGGCGATAGGTGACCGGCACCTGAATCGGTGGCCGCACATGCACTTCGGCCGTCACCGGGCGCAGCGGTTCGATGTACGCCTGAACCTCGGCGAGTTGTTCGGCGTTCGGCACCGGTTGCGGATCGTCGTCGCGCATGATGTACACGCCGACCGTGCCCGGCCCGAGAAAACCGCCCCGGCACCAGGCGCGGGTCACGCCCGGCACTTCCAGCGCCCAGGTCTCGTAGTCGCTGGCCGAACCGCCGTGGGGAATCAGCCGATAGGAGCGGATCACCCGTGCGCGCAGCGACTCCAGACTTTCTCGCGCCACCCCGCCACTGAGGCCCGGCGGCGCCACCACGAAGCTGCTGCCGACGATGCCGGCAATCGGTTGCACCGGGGTCAGCGCCAGTCCCGCATCGGCATTGCCCAGGCTGCCGGCCTCGAGCGCAGCGATCGTGGTGCTGTTGACGCCACTGACTGTGGTGCGTGCAGCGGTGACGCGGAAGGTCCGGCCATCGCTGGCCTGCAGCAGCGTATCGACGTCGAGCAGCGCCCCGGCCGTGGCGCTGAACCTGACACTGCCGGTAGCGACTTGTGCCGCTTTACGCGGCTGGTTCAGACGCAGCGCGGCGATCCGTTCCACGGTCGACTCGTCGGCGCTGTCGGGCAGGATCTGTTTGGCAATCCAGTCGAGGTAGCCGTACAGACCATAGGCGGCGCCGCCAAGTGTGCGGGCCAAGACTTGCGCATCGGACTGGCGCAGCGCATCGCCGGCCAGGTCGCTTTGGGTGCGTTTGATCAGCACCGGCAGCGAAGGGGTTTCAAACGGCATAGATCACCTGCCAACTGTTATCGGGATTGATGTCCAGGCGTTCGCCGTCGGCCAGGGTCAGGACCGTGCGCAGGTTCAGGCGCTGGGCGTCGAGGCGTTCGCTGATGATGTCGATGGCGCTGCAGTGGCCGTCGTCGATCAGCCATTGCAAGGCTTCGCGGGCATAGAACTCGGCGTCCATCTGCGTCTGTCGGGTCAGCTTGACCCGACGCAAAAGCCACAGCCGCGAACCGATGCGATCGTCGGCGACGGTGGGAAAGCTGTCGCCCCACCAGCCGAAGCGCTCCTCGTCATCGAGGGCGTCGTCATCGGCGGCGCGGCGCCAGGTGAACAGACTGATGAGCACGGCGCGGGTCAGTGCGGCGTGGAGGTTGGGGCTGACGAACATCATTGGCCTCCTGCCGGCGCACCGGTCTGGCCGCTGCCGGCCTGCACGCCAACGTGCACGTGTTTGATCTGACTGATGCCAGCGGCGAGTTGATCACCGCTGGAAACGATCCTGCCGGTCTGGTTGATCACCGGCGTGTCGAAATTCACCGCGCCGCTGGCGCGGATGTTCAGGGTGGCGGTTTCGATGTCGATGATCCGTCCGCGCTTGAAGTGAATTTTGTCGCCCTCGTCGGTGTAGATCGCCACTTCGCCCGAGGCCAGTGACTGCAGGCGATAACGGCGGTCGGCGACCACCAGGGCGATGGCATGGGAACGATCGCCACCGAGAAACGTGACGATGCCTTCGGCGCCGGCCAGCGGGTTGCTGGTGAAACCGTAGGGTTCGAAGTGCTCCAGGTCGTCGTTCACTTCACCGGCGGTGAGGCGCATCTGCAGCGATTGCAGCTTGGATGCCGAGTGGGCGAGCACGACGGTGCCGCGCGCCAGCAGGCGTGTCAGTAGGCTCATGAATTGATCCTCGATACTTTGCCAACACAAAACCTGTGGGAGCGGGCTTGCCCGCGATGGCGGTGTGTCAGGCAAAGAAGTGTTTGCGGTAACCACCGCTATCGCGGGCAAGCCCGCTCCCACAGGATCAGGTGATGCCAGTCGGTTTCGGTGTCAGGCTCAGGTTTTTTTCAGGGGCGTTGGATCAGGATCGAAGGTATGCGCTGGCGCCACTTGCAGCGTGGTCACCGAGCCTTGCGCCGACAGTGAATAGGTGACTTTGGAGATCAGCATGTCGCCGTCAAAGCCGAGTACCGGATCCTTGACCTTCACCAGCGTGTTGTGGCGCCACAGATCGCCATTGGACTGGCGCCAGCCCTGCACCTGATAGGTGGTGGTCTGCGCCCGGCCAACGCGCGTGGCGCTTTCCCAGAGCGCCCGTTTGAGCGACAGATCAGGATTGATCTGCAGGCCCTCGTTGATCACGGTGACGCGGCGACGCTTGTAGCCCAGATCCGTGGCAATCGATTCAATCTCGCTGACCGCCGCGCCACTTTTCTGATCGTTGCCTTTCTGCTGGCCTATGACCCGGTACTCAGAGAACACCTGGCTGTAATCCATCGGCGCGTTGGCCGAGAGGATGTTCTTGCCCAGCTCCAGCGCATCACTGGCCCGACCAGCGCTGCCAGGTCTGGCCAGTACCAGCCGTCCTGCTGCATCGTCGGTGGAGAACACCCGAAACAGCGAAAGCAGACGATCGATCGATTGAAAAACCGTTTCCCCCGGCACGAGGGTGTAACTGCCCAATCGTGTGGTTTCAGCAATCTCGCTGACCACCTTGACCTTGTAGGACGACGCCAAGGCCTCGACGATGCTCAGCATCGGTTGGTCCTTCCACTGGTTCGGACGGTTGATCGCAGCACAGTCCACCAGGTCCTGGGTACAGGAACTGCCCTCGATGCTCAGGCTGATCTGGCGTCCGTCGTAGCTGATCGGGGCTTTGAACACATAGCCGGTGAGCACCAGGTCCTGACCGATCTTCACTTCGCACGGGTCGCCAGGCTTGATCGGTTTGTCTACCGTCTGCCCCGGCCATTGCCAGGTGATGTCGAGTTTGAAAGTGCGGAACTGGCGCTCCAGGTCCGCGCTGATCTGCACACTTTTCCAGCCGCCGTATTCCATGTCGCCAACGGTCAGCGTGACGCGATTGTCCATTTCACTCATGACTCACTCCCTGGAGACTTTGACATCGTTGGGGGCGAATCCCGGATGCGTCAGATCGTTACGCTGAACGACTTCAGTGACCCGGGTGGCATCGGCAAACTGCCGATAGGCCACGACCACGGCGGGAAAGCTTTCCTGAAAGGTTTTGCTGACCAGGCGCACGCCGGACGAAGCCACAGCCTTGAGGTGCGCGATCAGCGCTTCCTTGACATCGCTGATGGCCTGGTAGTGCGCAGGATCGGCCTTGTCCTGAGCTCGTTGCAGGGCGTCGCTCAAGTCTTTCTGCAGCGCCTGCAGATCATCGGTGACCGGCACTTGCTGGCGGCTGACCGGCTGCTTCGCCTGCTGGTCCAGCGAAGGCGTCGCGGCCAGTTTCACCGGCGTCGACGCCACCGGCATCGAGGCGACCCATTGCGCCACCTTGACGATCAGCGTGTCCTGCACCAGATCGGCCAGGGCCTGCGCCGCCGCGTTGGTGTCCTTGCCGGTGGTGATCTTCGGCGCATCGGCTTTGCGAATGGCTTCGAGTTGCTGGGAAACGTCGGCAATCACGCCACGGTAACCCTCCTTCGCAAACGCCTTGAGCTCCTGGATATCGCCAAGCAGGCCCTTGAACTCCGCCGCCACTTCCCTGGGCAACTCCTTCACCGCGCGGACCAGCTCGGTGATCTGCTTGTACTGGGCGATCAGCGGCTTGAGTTGCTCCTTGATCACGTCGTACACGCCGGTGAGGCTGTTGCGCAGATTGGTGATGCCGATCCGCGCCGCCTTGATCAGGGTCATCGCCTGTTCGAAACGCGCCACCGCCGAACCGAGCAACGTATCCGCCTTGGCCAGGAGGACTTTCTGCGTACTCACTGTGGCGGTCGGAAACGGCAGCGGCAGGTCGGGGTAGAACTTCAGCGTGAAGGTCACCAGCCCGCCGTCCTGGCGGGTGTGGCTCATGTCGCACTCGCCGACCTTGACTTGCAGGCGTCCGAGCCACGGATGCACCAGTTCACCACTGCCCGCCTCCAAGGCCTTGAGCAGCTTGTCGCGCTGCTCCAGGCAATCGGCGCCGATGATGAACGCCGTGATGTCGTGGATCTTGGCCTGTTGGCCGAGATCCTCGAAATACGGCAGGTCGCGTTGCGGATACTCGTGCAACTGACCTTTGCGGCCGACCGGGGTTTTCGCCTGATCGATCCAGAACCCGACACCGCGAAACGATGCCGGCAACAAACGGTCACGCCAGTTCATTGGAACCTCCTGCCGACAGCGAGCGGTAGCCGATGCGCGAAGACAGCGCCAGGCCAGGTTGATTGGTTTGCGGTTGATCGGTGCGCAGGCCCGCCGGTGCATTTTCGAAGCGCACGGTCAGGCCGCCTTCGAGTTGCGTGCGGTTGTTGGCCGCGCTTTGCTGGATCAGCGCGCTGGAGGTCTGGGTCAGCGAAGCGGAGTGCTGCGCCGACACCTGCGGCAGACTGCCGCTGGCCGACAACGCAGGGGTCGCCGCGTCGCGAGCACCCGCGAAAAATGGCGCGAACTCACCTTTGCCTTCGGCATTGGCGCGGTTTTGCGCCTCGGTGTAGCTTTCGACCCTGCCGGTGATCTTGGCGATGAAGCCACCGACGCTGCCACCCAGCAGCGCCTGGATCGGCGCCATGATGGCGCTGATTTCTGCCACTTTGCCGCTGAAGTAACCGCTCACCGCGTCCCAGGTTTCCCTCAGGGTCTGCAGCGGCGACCAGGTGAACCACTCACCGAGACCGCTGAAAAAATCGCCAACGCCTTGCGTGATGTCTTCCCACAAGTCGGAAAAGACCTCCGGTATCAGCGCCCAACCCGCCGCAATGGCGTCCATCGGCACCCAATCGAACATCTCGCGCAATGTCGCCTTCACCGGCACGGTCAGCGCCATGAGCAGGTCCCAGATCGCCGCGAACAGGCCGGTAATCGCACCCCAGTTATTCAGGATCATTCCGTAGGGCGTCCAGGCAAACCACGCCTGAAGGAATTCGAAACCGGCACTGACCACCGCTCTGACCCGCGCGAACATCGTCGAGAACAGTTCGCTGACGGGTGCCCAAGACGCGACAACCTTTTGCCAGAGTCCGGCAAAAAACGTCGATATCGGCGCCCAGTTGGCAATGATCAGCCCCGCGGCAACAGCGATGCCCGTGGCGATCAGCATGATCGGGTTGGTCTTGAGCACCAGGCTCATCACACCCAGCACCTGCGTCGCCCCGGCCACGGCGGTTTGCATCGCCGAAAAGGCAATGGCCCCCGCCGCCAGCCCCTGGACCAGCTGCGGGTTGTCATTGAGCAGACTGCCCACCCCGGTCATCAAGGGCTCAAGGCCGACGACCACAGCGCCGACGGCGGGCACCAACGCGGCATTGACCGCCGTGGAAACCTTTTCCATCGACGCGCTGAACACGTTGAGGTTTTGCGCGGCGACTGTCGGCGCGGCGGGCAGGTCGACGGTTTTCGCCGTCGCGCTGACTTCGGTCAATTTGCCCTGGAACGCCGCCGCCGATTTGATCCCGTCCACGAACGGCGTGATCACGCTGCCGCCCTTGAACAGACCACTGATGTCGAGTTTGCCCAGGCCGGTCTGTTCGAGATTTTTCTTGAAGCGCTCGACGGTTGCCCGAAGGGCGCCGAGTTTGGGCGACAGTTCATCGACGCCCGTGATCAGCACCGGCGTCTTCACTTGCTTTTCTTCGTCTGCCATCACTGCACCTGCTGCATCGCATTGATCCGTTGCGCGTGCTCCAGCGATTCGCGGAGCACATCCAGTGGCCTGGCCATCATCTGTTCGGGGTCAACCTTCCAGAACCAGGCCAGGTCATAGGCGACTGCGATCAGGTCGGTGATGGCTCCGACGCCGCACTCATGAAAAAACTCGCAACGGCCCAGCTCAGCGCATTGAGGTCAGCCAGATCGAGCTGGTTGACCGACGACGGTGGAATACCGGCGCACACAGCGATGTATTTGGCCGCCACATCCATGTCGAGGCTGACTTCTTCGCTCTTGTCGATCTTGTACGGCAGCGCCTTGATCGCTCGCACTTCCTGCACCGTCGGACGGCGCAGGACGAGTTCGCTCAGGGGCTCGCCGTGAGCTTCGATCGCAACCTGAAGCTTCACGGCGCCGCTCATTGCCAGGTCCCCTTGATGCCTTCGAATTTCAGTTCGATGGTGGCGTCATCGCCCTTGGAAACCGGCTCTTCGACCAGGTAGGCACCGGCCAGTACGTAGACCTTGCCGTTGCTGAATTCGCAGGTGACGGTGATGTCGGTGCCTTCGATCAGCTTCTTCAGCGGAAAGTCGGCGGTGTGCAGCGCGGTCACTTTGAACGACGGCGCGATATCGGTTTCCTTGTAGAAACCGGGTACGACGGTTTCGCGTTTGACGGCCATCAGCGGGGCTTCGCAGCCGCCGTTGATAGTCAGTTGCGCGCCGTCGACCTTGACGTAGCAGGTGCCTGCAATCACTTGACCCATGGTGTTACTCCCTTCAAATAAAAAAGCCCACCGAGGTGGGCTGAATGCTTGCGGCCACCGCGGTGATCAGGCCGCGTCGTCGTATTGCAGACGGAATTGGTTGAGCAGTGCGAACACGCGCAGACCGTTGATGTAATCCGGCGGGAACAGCACGTTCACACGGCTCGGGTCCTGCACGTCGCGCTCGACGATCAGGTGCTCGGCGAACAGCTCGGCGTTTTCTACGTGGCCTTCCAGTTCCAGCTTGGCGTACTGGGCGATCAGCTCGCCGCGAATGGTCGCCGGGGTGACGATCGGCTGGCCGGCGCCGAAACGAGTGCCGTCGGAGGCCAGTTTGTGGCGCCCGTATTTGCTGGTGATCACGCTTTGCAGACGACGCACGATGAACGCCGACTGGTGCATGGTTTCGCTGTCCAGGTAGGAGTTGTCGGCCTGACCGTAAGCGTTCTTCTGGTAGGTGGTGATCGAGCGCTGGATGCGCACGTAACCGCCTTCGTAGTACGCGGTAGCGATGCCGTAGTTGAGCAGCGACTGACGCTCGGTCAGGGTGAAACGCTCACTGGCCGGCGCCGGATCAACGCCCGGCAGGCTGCCGCTCTGGGTCGGACGGCTGGCATCGGCGGAGATGAACACCGCGGTGCGTGCCGTGAGTGCGGCGGCCTGTACCCAGACCGGTTGCGGTACGCCCGGCTCCAGCGCCTGAATGGTCATGTGCTGGTCGTTGCGTGCCTGGCCAGCAGCAACCAGGGTGCCGACGGTGCCGCGCTTGGCGCTGTAGACGTGACCGAACAGTTGCGTGGCCCACGACCAGCGACCGCTGCTGTCATCCATCACCGCTTGCCAGGTGTTGAGGGTCGACAGATCCGACCACGGCAGCGCGATGAACTCGAACGGCTCGTCACCCAGTGCAGCCACGGCTGCCACCTGGTCCGGCACACCGGCGCCGCCGGTCATGGCGGTGATCGCGGTGGTCAGGCCGGCCGGGGTTTCTTCGCCGTTGCTCTTGCCCAGGCGATTGAACTGCAGGCTGATGTCGTTGCCGCTGTCGCCGGTCCATTTGGCGTTCAGGGTGACCACACCTTCGGCAGCCGCCGCGCTCACCGGCAGATCGGCCGTGGCGTTGATTTTCTGTGCCAGCGCGGTGGCGGCCTGAGCAGCGGTGGCACCGTTGACCACGGAGGCCTGCACCCGCACACCGCCGACGTACAGGTTGAGCACGCCAGCCTGAGTCGCAGTGCCGGTCAGGGTCAGCACGCCTTTGGCGATGGCGCCCTCGCTGTTGTGCAGCGGCAGGCACCAGATCTCGCCGATCGGGTCAGCCTTGCGGAAGGTCTCGTACATCGAAGCGAGCATCGAGCCTTGGCCACCGATGCTTTTCGCCAGCGCGACGCTGGAGACCAGCACCAGTTTGCCGACTTCGCTCGGGGCGATGTTGTCGTTGACCTGAGCGACGATCAGACGGCGCATGGCCGAAGTCGCGCTATTGGCGGCCGAGTTGTCCATTTCGGCATAGAACAGCGGTACACGAATGTCCGCGGGGATGTTGCTGAATCCGATCGCCATTATTTGGCTCCCTGTGCTTTGGCTTTTGCGGTTTTGAGGGTGATGTCGCCGTCGGCCAGACGCCGGCGCCACCAGGCGCTGTCCAGCACTTCGCGGCCTTCGAGGGGCAGCAGGTCGCCCGCTTCCGGGTCCGGCACGGCGCGGCCAGCGGCCGGCAATACGGTGATGCGATTGCTCATGGGGTTACGTCTCCAGAGAAAGTCAGTTCCACGCGCCCGTCGGGGCCCGGGTGTTTCAGGTTGGGGTCGGCCGGGTCGATCGCATCGACCCGCACGGTGGCCCCGGTAAAGGACGCCAAACCGTCCAGTTCGCGTTCGTGCCAACTCTCCGCAGGCTGACTTGGCAGATTGCGGCCGAGCTGGAACTCGGCAAAAAAGCGCAGCCGGTAGAAGGCCCGGCTGTTGTTGATCTCGACCATCTCGCCGCCGTCATAGACGATGGCGCTGTAGTCGCTGCCCGGCTTGAACCCCACCAGCGCGCGCCACAGTTCGGCGCGCAGGTCGTGCAACAGATCCAGCGCTTTTGTAGCGTCGGTTGCGTCAAGCGCGAGGACGATTTCGAAGCGGTCGCGGATCGGTTGGGCGGTGAGGTTTTGTGCGGTGCTGTTGCTGGCCAGATCGGTCACTTGCATCGTGTAGGCAGCGGGCATCGCAACGGGACCGCTGGCCTGTAGCGCTACAAGGTCGAAACCTGCGGTGATTCGATTGCCCAAGGTTGGGCATTGATTACGCAACTGCGTGATCACAGACGAAATTTTCATGGCATTTCACCGGGCAATAAAAAACCCGCGTTGAGAGAGCGGGTTCAAAAGGTATTTATTGGATCTAAACTTCGCAAAAACCGATGTCCGCACAAACCTTGAATCAACAGGCCGGAGCAGTTATATTTCACGCCAATCTCTGCAATTAGAAATATCGCCATGGACCGGACTTACTACTTTAAAAACTTATTGATCTCCCTGGCGTTACTGGCGATATCCATATTTACCTGGTTTCACAACAACACCAGTTCCAGGCAGGAAAATCTTTATTTCTTACTCATCATGATAACAAGCACTGTTCTCTTTCCTTTTTCGAAAAGACTGATTGAGCGGTTCTTCTTATCGTTTACATCTCCAGCATTCTGGACACGGGGTTTATTTATAGAGAATCCAGGAAAAAATGGCATGTACGCAATATTCTGGATATTGTGCATTGCCTCCGCCATTCCGTTGGGTGGTGCGTACCTGATTTACCTGACTATATATAAATCTCCCGCCCTGTCGAAAACCGGAAGAAAAGATGATTAAAGCGCCATTATCGCCTCATTCAGCTTTTTTACCTGCGCGTCATTAATCAGGGCACCGCTAATCGCAACCAACATCGAAAAGCCCAAAATGGTCATTCCGCTGGTAGCCGTCAGCGCAAAGACAAACGTAAGCAGTGCGGTCGCCGCAGCACCCAGAGCAAGTGTCTCGACCTTTAAGAAAACCGCGCTCCATTCGCCTGTTTGATAACCTTGTTTGATTTCGACAATAAGGTCTTTTGCATCAAGCAGCTTCCCGGTGTATCCAAAGCCTTTGGCGAACTGGCTGAGGTTTTTGCCCAGTTCAGCATGATTCAAAGAGTCCAGAGCTGACGCTATTGCCGCTCGGTCCTGAATGCTGAACTTCTTGTTCAAACCATCTTTGTATTTGTCAAAGGCAGCAATCCCCTGTTCAGCGCTACGAATGGTCTTTCCTTGCGCCTCAACCGCCAGTTCCTGAGCTGACGCCGAGAACCTGGCACCAAAATTTTCGGATAGCTTTTCATAAAAATCGACTGTGAACTTCAAGGCTCCCTGATAATCGATTTCGGCAGCCTTTTGCTCGGCAAGTCGCTTGGCCTCCTCTTCAGCCTTACGTTGGGCTTCCGCTTGTTGTCTGGCTAGTTCTTCTGCTTGCCTACGAGCTTCAGCTTGTCGAGCCTCCTCAGCTTGGCGCTGTCTCTCGGCCTCGGCCTGACGTCGCGCGATCTCAGCATTCAACGTATTCAACCGAGTCTGAAGACTACCTATCTGATCATTGAGGATATTGGCGTTATACATTGCTTGCAAAGTGCCGAGCGAAGGAGCCCCCTTAGTTAAAAGCACTTCCTGTTTGAGCAAAATATTTTTCTGATTCAGCATGGCACTGACAACTGTCAAGGCTCTTTCAAGCCAGGCATCCGGCGTAGGATTAACCAATGCTGGATAGGTCGCCGAAAACTGATCCAGCTCCGCCTGGAGCCTCGGCTCCATATTCAGCTTTCGCTCGTTATAATCAGCCTCGATTGCAATGACAAATCCCTGCATCGGATTACCCAACGGGTAATTCCCGAGAATACTGCCTCGTGTTGAGGTGGTGCTGCCAATGAACTCGTGTGTCCCGTCGGCATAAATAACTGTTGTAGCCAGTTCAATTGTCACTCTTACTTTCCTTTTTTTTCGAAGCGAGCAAATCATTTACCCACCATTGTATTAATCGAATTTTTACTACACCCAGGGGAGATATGAAATGCGGATTTACATCGATAAACGTCACTCTCATTAATCGCCCTTGGTGCGTTGCCTTCGAACTAAGCCCACCGCTCAATGATTGGATCAACCTGTGTCAGTGCGATTCGGTAAATCAGATAAGTGCGCGATTACTGCGGATCGCGCGGCGGCACTTCGCAGACGCCGATGCGCTTGGCGGCCCAGCGTTCGTAGAGGCCGATGGCGACGTCGGCGCCGGCCATTGCCGTCAGGCAGCCAATCGCGCAAGCCGCCCAGATCGACATGCCGGCGGCATACAGCAGCATGATTGCCGACACACCGCAGATGACGCAGGCCCCGGAACGTAAAGCCAGGCGCCGCATCAGCGCCCAGCCCCGCGCGCCCTCCTTGTCGGCGCGCCACATTTCCCCGGAAACGCCGCCGACCAGGGCGAGCAGGATGACCAGCCAGATTGGCATGTCCGCCAACGCTTGTTGCTCGTTTGTCATGTCACGCCTCCTGGGGTGATGGATGAGTGGTGTGTGTTGGGATCAAACGGTTTCTCTTGAGGCAGGCATTCCAAAAAGCCCGGCAGTCACCCGCCGGGCTTTTCAGTAATGCGCTCCAGGAACGTCTCGGCTGGTTTAGTTAAAGGGGAAAGGCGCTACCTGCCAGTCGATGGAAGCAAGGCCATGACGGCCAACAGTCACTTCGAAAATGCCCGACGCAAGGCCGGGCTTCAAAGCAATATGCGCTTTTGTTGACGTGTGTAGCGGATGCCTCACGGCAACTGCGGCCAAGTGATTGTGTGTGGATAACCAGGCTGTTTATTGACTTGCATGAACGCGACGAAATATTCGTTCAAAGCCGTCAGATAGGCTGTTTCGGCCGCCGTAGCGATGCCCAGGTCGACCTTGGCTTGCAGATCCGTGGCGGCCAGATTCGCCACCACACTGTCGAAACGCTTGGCTTTTTCCTCCCGCAGTTTTTTACCCAGCTCCGACTGCGACCAAGGGAACTCGGAGTTGAACGTCCATACGCCGTTGTAGTTGGTAGCGATGTAGTCGTAGTCGACCTGATAAACGTCACGGCCGGTGATATCAACCCAGACTTGTTGCGGTGCGAACTCTTCGCTAATCGGGTTTACCGTTTCGAAAATGTTGTCGACTCTGCCATTCACTACACGGGCGTATTTTTTCATGCTCATTCATAATGTCCTTATTGATTGCCGATTGTTCGGCCAATGGGGTTCTCTGCCTGCATCAGGTAGGCATTCCAAAAAGCCCGGCAGTCACCCGCCAGGCTTTTCAGTAATGCGCTCCTTCGCCTTCCTTCAAATCCTGTATGCGTGAAGGAAGCTGACTTTTCGGCGCTACTGGCGCGGTACGAGTCCATTCAAATTGTTTTTCCGACCGCGGTCCCTGCCCGCCGGATAACTGCTTTTGGTGCTTTACGCTGCACACCCGGGTCAGTTGCCAACCCTCTGAACCGTCAAGGCCGGTTCATCGCTGCCTGTTCCTGTGGAACTAAAGAGCTGTCGTTGCCAGCCGCTTTGTCGAGCGGCTTGATGGCAAGAATATGCATGTATGCATATACAGTCAATGCACAAATGCATTTATTTACGCATAAAAAAATGCACTAGCGCATGAAAGGCCCGGCAATCAAGGCGTTGAGGGTTTTCTCCAGGCGAAAAAAAACCCGCCTGTGGGCGGGTTTCGTCTGAACGTGTTGGCGTTAGCGGGCGTACATGCCCCACCAGAAGACATGACCGAGGATGACGATCTGTTCTTCCTGCATCTCCTGGAAGCTGTAGTCCTCGTCCGGATGTTCGTCGCGGTTGAAGCTGCGCAGGCGAATGCCGGTCGGCAGGCGATAGAGCTGCTTAACGCGCAGCTGGCCGTTGTGATTGATCGCGTAGAGGTCGCCATCGACGATGTCGCCGATCCCGCACTTGCCGGCGTTGACGCCAACGGTGGCGCCATCGCGCAGGACCGGCAACATGCTGTTGCCACGCACGGTCACGCACTTGGCCTGATCGAACTGCACGCCGTTATGCCGCAGGCTGCGCTTGCCGAAGCGCAGACTGGAGCGCTCGCTCTCTTCAATGACGAATCTTCCTGATCCAGCTGCCAATTCAACCTCGCGAAGAAAGGGCACCGACACTTCGTCATCCTCGACGGGCGTGTCATCGTCCCACAGCATGATGTCCTTGAGTTCTGCATGCACGTCATCCCGCGCAGCGCCGGCCGTCTGAGTGACATCCGCGCGGCCGCGCAACTGATCGGTGCTGACATTGAAATACTCGGCGATCCTGGAAATGTGCTTATCCGAAGGATCGACGATTTTCCCGCTGAGAATCCGCGAGAGAGTGGATTGTGGCACGCCGGTGCGACGGTGGAGCTCCGTGGGGGAGATCCCGTGCTGGTCGAGCAGTGCTCTTAGGACGGAGGATACGTTGCGTTTTTGCATAACGCGCATAGTGCTTGAAGTTTTTCGCGAAGACAAATGCTGATTTGCATAATTCGTGCATATCAGCGCTTTTGCGGTAGACAGCGGTCATCCGGCCGGCGATGCCTGCGTCCAACAGACCGCCCATGTTAACCTTGCGCCCATCGCGGAAAAGCCCGGCCAATGCCACGCTTTTGCCCCACACCTTTGAACGAGTTGCCTGACAATCCGATGAATAAAGCCGTCTCCGACCTGTCCTCCCACACCCCGATGATGCAGCAGTACTGGCGCCTGAAGAATCAGCACCCGGACCAGCTGATGTTCTACCGCATGGGTGACTTCTACGAGATCTTCTACGAAGACGCGAAGAAAGCCGCCAAGTTGCTGGACATCACGCTGACCGCGCGCGGGCAGTCGGCGGGGCAGGCGATTCCGATGTGCGGCATTCCTTATCACGCGGCGGAAGGCTACCTGGCCAAGCTGGTCAAGCTCGGTGAATCGGTGGTGATCTGCGAGCAGGTCGGCGACCCAGCCACCAGTAAGGGCCCGGTAGAGCGTCAAGTGGTGCGGATCATCACCCCGGGCACGGTCAGCGACGAGGCCTTGCTGGATGAGCGCCGCGACAACCTGATCGCCGCGGTGCTGGGCGATGAGCGTCTGTTCGGCCTGGCCGTGCTGGACATCACCAGCGGCAACTTCACCGTGCTCGAGATCAAGGGCTGGGAGAACCTGTTGGCGGAGCTGGAGCGGGTCAACCCAGTGGAACTGCTGATCCCCGATGACTGGCCAAAGGATCTGCCGGCGGAAAAACGCCGTGGCGTGCGGCGTCGGGCGCCGTGGGATTTCGAGCGCGACTCGGCGCTGAAAAGTCTCTGCCAGCAGTTCTCCACCCAGGACCTGAAAGGCTTCGGCTGCGAAACCCTGACCCTGGCCATCGGCGCCGCCGGTTGCCTGCTGGCCTATGCCAAGGAAACCCAGCGCACTGCCCTGCCCCACCTGCGCAGCCTGCGCCACGAGCGCCTCGACGACACCGTGGTGCTGGACGGCGCGAGCCGTCGCAACCTGGAACTCGACACCAACCTGGCCGGCGGCCGCGACAACACCCTGCAATCGGTGGTCGACCGCTGCCAGACCGCGATGGGCAGCCGTCTGCTGACCCGTTGGCTGAACCGCCCACTGCGCGATCTGAACGTGCTGCTGGCGCGCCAGACGTCGATCAGTTGCCTGCTCGACGGCTATCGCTTCGAAAAGCTCCAGCCGCAACTCAAGGAGATCGGCGACATCGAGCGCATCCTTGCGCGGATCGGCCTGCGCAACGCGCGCCCGCGCGACCTCGCTCGCCTGCGTGACGCCCTCGGTGCGCTGCCGCAATTGCAGGTGGCGATGGCCGACCTGGAAGCGCCGCACCTGACCCGCCTGGCCGCCACCACCAGCACCTACCCGGAACTGGCGGCGCTGCTGGAAAAAGCCATTATCGACAACCCGCCCGCGGTGATCCGCGACGGCGGTGTGCTGAAGACCGGTTACGACAGCGAACTCGACGAACTGCAATCGCTGAGCGAAAACGCCGGCCAGTTCCTGATCGACCTGGAAGCCCGGGAGAAGGCCCGCACCGGCCTGACTCACCTGAAAGTCGGCTACAACCGCATTCACGGCTATTTCATCGAATTGCCGAGCAAACAGGCGGAATCCGCCCCGGCCGATTACATCCGTCGCCAGACGCTCAAGGGCGCCGAGCGCTTCATCACTCCGGAACTGAAAGCCTTCGAAGACAAGGCGCTGTCGGCCAAGAGCCGGGCCCTGGCCCGCGAGAAAATGCTCTACGAGGCGTTGCTGGAAGATCTGATCAGCCAGCTGCCACCGCTGCAGGACACCGCCTCGGCGCTGGCCGAACTGGATGTGCTGAGCAACCTCGCCGAGCGTGCGCTGAACCTTGATCTGAACTGCCCGCGCTTCGTCAGCGAACCGTGCATGCGCATTACCCAGGGTCGTCACCCGGTGGTCGAGCAAGTGCTGACCACGCCGTTCGTAGCCAACGACCTGAGCCTCGACGACAACACGCGGATGCTGGTGATCACCGGGCCGAACATGGGCGGTAAATCCACCTACATGCGCCAGACCGCGTTGATCGTGCTGCTGGCGCATATCGGCAGCTTCGTGCCGGCGGCCAGTTGCGAGTTGTCGCTGGTGGATCGCATCTTCACCCGGATCGGTTCCAGCGACGATCTCGCCGGCGGCCGTTCGACCTTCATGGTCGAGATGAGCGAAACCGCCAACATCCTGCACAACGCCACCGAACGCAGCCTGGTGCTGATGGACGAAGTCGGCCGCGGCACCAGCACCTTCGACGGCCTGTCGCTGGCCTGGGCGGCGGCCGAGCGCCTGGCCCAACTGCGCGCCTATACTCTGTTTGCCACGCACTACTTCGAACTGACGGTGCTGCCGGAAGCCGAACCATTGGTGGCCAACGTGCACCTCAACGCTACCGAGCACAACGAGCGCATCGTGTTCCTGCACCACGTGCTCCCGGGGCCGGCGAGCCAGAGCTACGGTCTGGCGGTGGCGCAACTGGCCGGCGTGCCGAGCGACGTGATCGTGCGCGCGCGCGAGCATCTGAGCCGCCTTGAGGACACCGCGCTGCCGCATGAAGCGCCGAAACCGGTGAAGGGCAAACCGGCGGTGCCACAGCAGAGCGACATGTTCGCCAGCCTGCCGCACCCGGTACTCGACGAGTTGGCCAAGCTGGATCTGGATGACGTCACCCCGCGTCGTGCGCTCGAAATGCTCTATGCACTGAAGAACCGGATATAAGCACTGAGAAAGCGGATATAACGCAATCGGCGGCAAGCTGTTAGAATCTCGCGCGGTTTGGGATGCTGCTGGCTCATTAGCCTGGCCAGCAGGCATCGCTCCCGAACCTGGCGACCCCAACCGTGAAGGGGCTCCGCTGCCGCCGCCTGAGGAGAAAATTAGAAATGACCTTCGTCGTCACCGACAACTGCATCAAGTGCAAGTACACCGACTGCGTAGAAGTCTGTCCGGTGGACTGCTTTTACGAAGGCCCGAACTTCCTGGTGATTCACCCGGATGAGTGCATCGACTGCGCCCTGTGCGAACCAGAATGCCCGGCCGTAGCCATTTTCTCCGAGGACGAAGTTCCGGAAGAGATGCAAGAGTTCATTCAGCTGAACGTCGAGCTGGCGGAAATCTGGCCGAACATCACCGAGAAAAAAGAATCGCTGCCGGATGCCGAAGAGTGGGATGGCGTCAAAGGCAAGATCAAGGATCTCGAACGCTGATCAGCTGCGCGCTCGATAAAAAGGCCCCTTGCGGGCCTTTTTGCATTTCAGCGGCCGAGCTTTTCTGCAGGCAAAAAAAAGGGGCGGTTTGACCCGCCCACATTTTTTCCCTATTCCCTGTGTTCCTTTTCATCGTCCTGATGAATCGCGTCCTGCGATGTCCATTCCCCTCATCCTTGAAGGGCGTGTCTGTCCGTCGACACAACCCAGATACTAAAGCGTTCCCGGCCAAGAGCAATCGCCCCCAACAGCCGAAAAGCGCTGTAATAAGCCCATCACATTAAAAAATAAGCTTATAAATCAATACTTTAAACAACAGCGTCGATGGCAATCGACGTCTACCGTACTGTAAAAATAGGGAACACCTACGAAAGAGTAAGCCAAGGCTTACACCGCAAGACTACAAACGATTGAATTGCCAACCGTATGTCCGACAGCGAACAGTCGGGTGAGGACGCCTGCTCACGCTGGAGGACGCCGCGCTCATGCAGCGCAGTGAATCCTGCCACCCTGCAAGAGCACACCAACGCCCCTGCGATGTTCTTCAGGCAACAAAAAGCCCCGAACCAGTCGGGGCTTTCCGTGGGCGGTCGGTACGGCGCTTACTGGAACAGTGACTCGCTCGACAGGCCATTCTTCTCGAGGATCTCGCGCAGACGCTTGAGGCCCTCCACCTGGATCTGTCTTACCCGTTCCCGGGTCAGACCGATCTCCAGGCCCACATCCTCCAGCGTGCTGCTCTCGTGGCCGCGCAGGCCGAAGCGGCGTACCACCACCTCGCGTTGCTTGTCGGTCAGCTCCGAGAGCCATTGATCGATGCTCTGCGACAGGTCATCGTCCTGCAGCAGTTCGCATGGATCGGTAGGACGATCATCCGTCAGGGTGTCGAGCAGGGTTTTATCCGAATCCGGACCCAGCGAGACGTCGACCGAAGAAACCCGCTCGTTCAGGCCGAGCATGCGCTTGACCTCGCCCACCGGTTTTTCCAGCAGATTGGCGATTTCTTCGGGTGAAGGTTCGTGATCGAGCTTTTGCGTCAGCTCCCGTGCCGCCCGCAGGTACACGTTGAGCTCCTTGACCACATGGATCGGCAGCCGGATGGTCCGGGTCTGATTCATGATCGCGCGCTCGATGGTCTGCCGAATCCACCAGGTTGCGTAGGTCGAGAAGCGGAAGCCGCGCTCGGGGTCGAACTTTTCCACCGCGCGGATCAGTCCGAGGTTGCCCTCTTCGATCAGATCCAGCAGCGACAGCCCCCGATTGACGTAACGCCGGGCGATTTTCACCACCAGCCGCAGGTTACTTTCAATCATGCGCTTGCGCCCTGCCGGGTCGCCACTTTGCGACAGACGCGCAAAATGAACTTCTTCCTCCGGGGAGAGCAATGGGGAAAAGCCGATTTCGTTGAGATACAGCTGCGTGGCATCGAGTGCCCGCGTGTAGTCGATGTACTTGTGTTGTTTAAGTGAAGCGGAGTGTTTGGATTTGGAACGAACGGAAGGTGGAGCAGCCCCTTCATCATTCGACATCGAATCCGAATCGATGCCGGCCTCCATAAGGAGAACCTCATCGTCGATGTCAAACTCCGGCACTTCTTTACTGAGAGCCATTGTTATAGTCCTTTGGTGAGTTCGACCCCAAGCTCAAGCGACGCCTTTATCCTTGGCAACGCTGGAGCCTGTCCCCTCTACGCGACGGAACAGGCTGGCCTTCAAATCAACGTCTTGGCAGGAACTGCAGCGGATCTACAGGTTTACCTTGTCGGCGAATCTCAAAATGCAGTTTCACCCGGTCTGTACCCGTTGACCCCATTTCGGCAATTGTCTGTCCGACCTTGACCTGCTGCCCCTCCCGTACCAACAGCCGACGGTTGTGTCCGTAAGCACTGACGTAGGTTTCGCTGTGTTTGATGATGACTAATTCGCCGTAGCCCCTTAAGCCACTCCCGGCGTAAACCACCGTCCCATCAGACGCAGCTAAAACAGGCTGTCCCAAATCTCCGGCGATATCAATTCCTTTATTCAAACTACCGTTTGAAGAGAATTTACCAATGAGAATGCCATTAGATGGCCATCCCCAGCCGGTCGGGGCTGGGCCCGGAGGCGGCAATGGCGCCGGGGTTTGCTTGTTGGCGACGGACGGTACAACCGTCGTCGCAGCCGCCCCGGAACCGGTGGTCGTGGTGGTCGTCGTGCCATTCGCCTGGCGCCGGATTACCGTGGTTTTACTCGACGAAGACGGTGTGGAACCGCTGTTGCCAACCACCGCCGTCGACGTTGAACCGGTACGTCCGTCGAAGCGAATCGTCTGACCCGGATGGATCGTATACGGCGTAGGAATATTGTTCCGGGCAGCGAGGGCTTTGTAGTCCCAGCCGTAGCGAAACGCGATGGAAAACAGCGTATCGCCCGGACGGACTACATATTGCCCGGTCGTTACCGCAGGACGTTGCGCCGCCGCACTGTTGCGATCGACCACTCGCACGCTGCTCGATTTGGTGCTGGAGCAACCGACCAGCAAGGTGCTCAAGACAAGGCCAGTCACCAGGCGCTGAAAGCTCGTGTTACCCATACGCTGCGCAATGACTGTGAGACTCACCCGCCGCTCCCTTTGTGGTGGCTGAAGAAAAGTGGAATGCCGCAATCGGGCATGAAACGTAGCAAGTATAACCGGCCATACCGGCCTTACCTTTAATGAAGCGTTATCGTGCGCCGCACACGTTTGCTGACCGACGATAAATCCTGTTTAAGCACTGGCCGCCGCTGTAAGACCAAGGCGCTCGCAAGGAATTCAGCGCCCTTGAATAAATGCTCAGGCCAGCGGCCCGTTGAGCAACGGAACGAAGCGCACCGCACCCAGAACGTGTCGCGAGAAGCCGTGTTCTTCGCGCACGATCAACATCAATTGCTGGACTTCGCCGGAGCCTACCGGGATGACCAGGCGTCCACCCGGGGCCAGTTGATCGAGCAGGGCCTGCGGCACATCGGTGGCCACTGCCGTGACGATGATGCCGTTGTACGGTGCCAGCGCCGGCCAGCCCTCCCAGCCATCGCCCCAACGGAACACCACGTTGCGCAGGTTGAGCTCGACCAGACGCTCCTTGGCGCGATCCTGCAGCACCTTGATCCGCTCGACCGAGAACACTCGCTCGACCAGCTGCGACAACACCGCCGTCTGGTAGCCGGAACCGGTACCGATCTCCAGCACCTTGTCCAGTGGCCCCGCCTCGAGCAGCAGCTCGCTCATGCGCGCGACCATATAAGGCTGGGAGATGGTCTGGTTATGGCCGATCGGCAACGCCGTGTCTTCGTAGGCGCGGTGCGCCAGCGCTTCATCGACGAACAGGTGACGCGGCGTACGGCGGATCACCTCCAGCACGCTGGCGTTGGACAACCCTTCTTCATACAGACGCTGGATCAGCCGCTCACGCGTACGCTGGGAGGTCATGCCGATCCCGCTGCGCAGCCTGTCGTCGTGTTCGCGAGCCATTAATTGAGGCCCTCCAGCCAGCCGTCGAGACTTCTGAACGCATCGTTGAAGGTGCGATCAAGCTGCAACGGAGTGATGGACACGTAACCCTGCATCACCGCATGGAAATCGGTCCCCGGGCCGCCGTCTTCGGCATCGCCGGCAGCAGCGATCCAGTAACCGGCCTTGCCGCGCGGATCGACCACCTTCATCGGCGCTGCCGCGCGGGCACGGTGGCCGAGGCGGGTCAACTGAATGCCGCGAATATGATCGATCGGCAGATTCGGAATGTTGACGTTCAATACCGTGCGCGGCGGCAGATCGAGCCCGGCATGGGCCTCGACCAGCTTGCGCGCAAAGTGTGCGGCGGTGGCCAGGTTGTCCACCTGCCGCGAGACCAGCGAGAAAGCGAACGACGGACGCTCGAGAAAACGGCCTTCGAGGGCGGCCGCGACGGTGCCGGAATACAGCACGTCATCGCCCAGGTTGGCCCCCAGGTTGATCCCCGAGACGACCATGTCCGGCTCGCGCTCAAGCAGGCCATTGAGGCCCAGGTGCACGCAATCGGTCGGCGTGCCATTCAGGCTGATGAAGCCGTTGGCCAGGTATTGCGGGTGCAACGGACGGTCGAGCGTCAGCGAACTGCTGGCGCCGCTCTTGTCCTGTTCCGGGGCGATAACCACGCATTCGGTGTAATCCGCCAGCGCAGCATAAAGCGCGGCAAGACCGGGTGCGGTTACCCCATCGTCGTTTGAAATCAGAATACGCATGGGCTGTCCGTCTGCCCCACCGGCACCAGATCAACGAGTTCGCGCACCAGTACGGTGGCGAAGCATCCAGCCGGGAGGACGAATTCCAGTTGCAGAATGTCAGGCTCGGGATAATGCCACGTCAACCCGCCAATGGGCAGCCGCAGGATGCGACGTTCGTGGCTCATACCGGCGTTAATCAACCAATCGCGCAGATCCGCCTCGCGTGCGGCAATTGCCTGCTCCAGATCATGGACAACCCCGGCCGCCGGCGAGTCACCTGCGCCCCACTGCGGGCCGGTCGGATGCAGGTCGAGAATCGCCAGGCGCGGGTCGCTGCACTCGGCTTCGCCGGCCGGAAAAAAACTGCGGCTGTCGGTGAAGGCCAGCAGGTCGCCGACCTGCGCGCGCTGCCAGGAGCCATCGGCAACTCGCGCCGCCAGCACCTGATTGAAGAGGAAGCTGCGCGCCGTCGACAGCAGCCGCGAGCGCACATTGCGCTGCTCCGGCAACGCCTTGCGTGCCGCCCAGGCTCGGGCATCGACGACGTTGCCGCCATCATGGCCGAAGCGCTGGGCACCGAAGTAATTCGGAATGCCCTGTCTGGCGATCAGTTGCAGGCGCTCGTCGATGGCCTCCCGGTCACCGTTGAACTGAGTCAGGCGCAAGGTGAAGCCATTGGCCGAGTGCGCACCGCGCTGCAGCTTGCGCTTGTGGCGGGTGGTCTTGAGGATTTTCAGCGTATCGTTTTCCGCCGCCGACAGGTCCGGATCGGCCTTGCCCGGCAATTGCACGCTGAACCACTGCCGGGTCAACGCCTGGCGATCCTTGAGGCCGGCATAACTGACCGTGCGCAACGGCACCCCGGCAGCCTTGGCAATGCGCCGTGCGGCCTCTTCGGTATTCAAGCCGCGCTTTTCCACCCAGATCCACAGGTGTTCGCCGTCACCGCTGAACGGAATATCGAGAACCTCATCGACCTGGAAATCCTCGGCGATGGCTTTCAGTACCGCCGTACCGAGCGGCTCGCCATAGGCGCGCGGGCCGAGCAATTGCAGTTCATTCATGCGCGGAGCAACAAGGCGACGGAGTGAACGGCGATGCCTTCCTCACGACCGACGAAGCCAAGCTTCTCGGTGGTGGTGGCCTTGACGTTGACTTGATCCAGTTCCACTTGCAGATCCGCGGCAATCAGCGCGCGCATCGCTTCGATATGCGGGGCCATTTTGGGCGCCTGGGCAACGATGGTGTTGTCGACGTTGCCAACCTTCCAGCCCTTGGCATGGATCAGCCCGACGACATGACGCAACAGCACGCGGCTGTCGGCGCCCTTGAACTGCGGGTCGGTATCCGGGAAATGCTTGCCGATATCACCCAGCGCCGCCGCGCCGAGCAAGGCATCGCTCAAGGCGTGCAGCAGGACGTCACCGTCGGAGTGAGCGAGCAGCCCGAAGCCGTGTGCGATGCGCACACCACCCAGAGTAATGAAATCGCCTTCAGCGAAACGGTGCACATCATAGCCGTGGCCAATACGCATAAAAAAAACGCCCCGATTTTTGTCAGGGCGTGATTCTACCTGCATTAACCGCGCAGAGCGCGCGCGTGATGCTGCAAGTGGTCGTCAATGAAGCTGGCGATGAAGAAATAGCTGTGGTCGTAGCCTGGTTGCAGACGCAGGGTCAGCGGATGGCCCGCCTGTCTGCTCGCCTGTTGCAGGGCTTCGGGTTTGAGCTGGGTCGCCAGGAAGTCATCGCGATCACCCTGATCGACCAGCAGCGGCAGCTTTTCGTCGGCCTCGGCGATCAACGCGCAGGCATCCCACTCTTTCCACTTCGAGCGATCTTCGCCCAGGTAGCGGGAAAACGCCTTCTGCCCCCACGGGCAATCCATCGGGTTGTTGATTGGCGAAAACGCCGACACCGACAGATAACGACCCGGGTTGCGCAAGGCGCAGACCAGAGCACCGTGACCGCCCATGGAGTGGCCGCTGATACCGCGTTTGTCCGACGCGGGAAAATGCGCCTCGACCAGTGCAGGCAATTCCTGCACCACGTAGTCATGCATCCGATAGTGCCGCGACCACGGTTCCTGCGTGGCATTCAGATAAAAGCCGGCACCGAGGCCGAAATCCCACGCGCCATCCGGATCACCCGGTACATCGGGACCGCGCGGACTGGTGTCCGGCGCCACGATGATCAGGCCAAGCTCGGCGGCCATGCGCATCGCCCCGGCCTTCTGCATGAAATTCTCATCCGTGCAGGTCAGCCCTGACAGCCAGTACAGCACCGGCAGCTTGCCGCCCTGTTCCGCCTGCGGTGGCAGGTACACGGCAAACACCATGTCGCAGCCAAGCACGTCGGAGCGGTGGCGATAGCGCTTGTGCCAGCCGCCGAAACTTTTCTGACAGGAGATGTTTTCCAGACTCATAGGGATTCTCCCAGCTGCAAGCGGCCAGCTCCGAGCTTCAAGAAAAGGCAAAAGCGCACTGACTTGCAGCTTGGAGCTTGTCACCTGCCACTGCTTTTAGAAATGAATGACGGTACGGATGCTCTTGCCTTCGTGCATCAGATCGAATGCCTTGTTGATGTCTTCCAGGCCCATGGTGTGGGTGATGAAGGTATCCAGCGGAATTTCGCCGCTCTGCGCCATGTCGACGTAGCTTGGCAGCTCGCTACGGCCACGCACGCCACCGAACGCCGAGCCGCGCCAGACGCGACCGGTGACCAGCTGGAACGGACGGGTAGCGATTTCCTGGCCGGCACCAGCGACACCGATGATCACCGACTCGCCCCAGCCCTTGTGGCAGCATTCCAGTGCAGCGCGCATCAGTTGCACGTTGCCGATGCACTCGAAGGAAAAGTCGACGCCGCCATCGGTCATGTCGACGATCACTTCCTGGATCGGCCGATCGAAGTCTTTCGGGTTGACGCAATCGGTGGCACCCAGCTGCTTGGCGATTTCGAACTTGGCCGGGTTGATGTCGATGGCAATGATGCGCGAGGCCTTGGCCTTCACCGCACCGATGACCGCCGACAGGCCGATGCCGCCCAGACCGAAGATCGCCACGGTGTCACCCGGCTTGACCTTGGCGGTGTTGAGCACCGCGCCGATACCGGTGGTCACGCCGCAACCGAGCAGGCAGACCTTTTCCAGCGGTGCGTCCTTGGCGATCTTCGCCACGGAGATTTCCGGCAGCACGGTGTACTCGGAGAACGTCGAGGTGCCCATGTAGTGGAAAATCGTTTCGCCCTTGTAGGAAAAACGCGAAGTGCCGTCCGGCATCAGACCCTTGCCCTGGGTGGCGCGAATCGCCTGGCAGAGGTTGGTCTTGCCCGACTTGCAGAATTTGCACTGACCGCATTCCGGGGTGTACAGCGGAATCACGTGGTCGCCGACGGCAACCGAGGTGACGCCTTCGCCGATGGCCTCGACGATGGCCCCACCCTCGTGACCGAGGATCGCCGGAAAGATACCTTCCGGGTCAGCGCCGGACAGGGTGTAGGCATCGGTGTGGCAAACCCCGGAGGCCACCACGCGCAGCAACACTTCCCCGGCCTTGGGCATGGCGACATCGACTTCTACGATTTCCAGCGGCTTCTTGGCCTCGAAGGCAACGGCGGCGCGCGACTTGATCATGCTGACTCTCCAGTGAATTAAAACGAGACAGGGAGTGTAGTCCAGCGCTGCTTGATGAATAATCGGGACAAAAGCAAAACATTATTGCCATACAGGGATAATCCCGATGCTGGAAAACCGCTGGGAAGGCATCGACGAATTCGTCGCCGTCGCCGAATGCAGCCAATTCACTGGCGCCGCCGAACGCCTGGGCGTTTCGTCGTCGCACATCAGTCGGCAAGTCGCACGGCTGGAAGAGCGCTTGCAGACTCGCCTGCTCTACCGCAGCACCCGCCGAGTAACCCTGACCGAAGCCGGACAGACCTTTCTGCAACATTGCCAACGCCTGCAGGACGGTCGCGAAGAAGCCCTGCGCGCGGTCGGCGACCTGACCAGCGAGCCCAAAGGCATGCTGCGCATGACGTGTGCCGTGGCCTATGGCGAGCGCTTCATCGTGCCGCTGGTGACGCGCTTCATGGGCCTCTATCCGCAGCTGCGCATCGACATCGAATTGTCCAACCGCCAACTCGACCTGGTGCATGAAGGCCTGGATCTGGCGATCCGTCTGGGCCGGCTACAGGATTCTCGACTGGTGGCGACCCGCCTGGCACCTCGACGGATGTTTCTCTGCGCGTCGCCGTCCTATATCGAACGGTACGGCCGGCCACACAGCTTGTCGGAATTGTCTCGGCACAACTGCCTGATCGGCAGTTCGGACGTGTGGCAACTGGAACAGAACGGGCGGGAATTTTCCCAGCGTGTGCAGGGCAACTGGCGCTGCAACAGCGGGCAGGCGGTACTGGATGCGGCGCTGCAAGGGGTCGGCTTGTGCCAGTTGCCGGACTATTACGTGCTCGAGCATCTGCACAGCGGTGCATTGATTTCCCTGCTGGAGGCTCACCAACCGCCGAATACGGCGGTGTGGGCGTTGTATCCGCAACAGCGGCACCTGTCTCCGAAAGTGCGCAAGCTGGTGGATTTTCTCAAGGAAGGCTTGGCCGAGCGGCCGGAGTATCGCAGCTGAGTCTGGCGTTGTTTGTGCGGCCGTCTTCGCGAGCAGGCTCGCTCCCACAAGGGATCGGCGGTGCATGCAAATTCGGCGTCAGGCGCAAATCAAATATGGGAGCGAGCCTGCTCGCGAAGGCAATCAGACAGGCGCCACAGCAATCAGCGGCGATTCGCCCAGCGCTGACGCAGCCACTCCAGGTCTTCCGGCCGGGTGACTTTGAGGTTATCCGCCCGCCCTTCGATCAGGCGCGGCGCCAGACCGGCCCACTCCATCGCCGAAGCTTCATCGGTAATGAGCGCATCCGCCACCAGACTGTCGGCCAGCGCCCGGTGTAACGCACCGAGGCGGAACATCTGCGGCGTGTAGGCCTGCCAGATCACACTGCGATCAACGGTTTCGACCACCCGGCCGTGCTTGTCGACCCGTTTCAGCGTGTCACGCGCCGGAACCGCCAGCAGGCCGCCGACCGGGTCGTGCGCCAGCTCGGCGAGCAGTTTGTCCAGATCGTCGCGGCTCAGGTTGGGCCGGGCCGCATCGTGCACCAGCACCCAATCGTCGTCGCCGGCACCTTGGGCATGCAGATGCAGCAAAGCATTGAGCACCGAGCCGGAACGCTCGGCACCGCCGTCAACCCGCTGAATGCGCGGATCGCTGACGCACGCCAGGTTCGGCCAGTAAGGATCATCGACAGCAAGACTGACCACCAGGCCCTTGAGGCTCGGGTGATCGAGGAAACAGCCGAGGCTGTGTTCGAGAATTGTGCGCCCGCCCAGTTGCAGATATTGCTTGGGACGGTCCGCGGCCATTCGGGCACCGACGCCCGCGGCAGGAATCACGGCCCAGAAGGCCGGTAGGGAATCGATCATTGGGCCAACTGGTAAAGGGTTTCACCGTCCTTGACCATGCCCAGCTCATGGCGAGCCCGCTCTTCAACGGTCTCCATGCCTTTCTTCAACTCGCTGACTTCAGCGTCCATCACTCGGTTGCGCTCCAGCAGAGCTTCGTTCTCGGCGTGCTGATCGGCGATCT
This sequence comes from Pseudomonas sp. efr-133-TYG-5, assembly GCF_030209175.1. Lineage (GTDB taxonomy): Bacteria > Pseudomonadota > Gammaproteobacteria > Pseudomonadales > Pseudomonadaceae > Aquipseudomonas. Next base: position 2,176,181 of record NZ_JARVSM010000001.1, read on the forward strand.
GCTGATTCAGCTCGGCAACCTGCGCCAGACTGCCATTGCCCACCCACAGGCGGTACTGCAGACCGGCCAGCAGCAAGAGCAAGACGAGAAACAACCAGTAAGGACTGCGCATCGAATATCAGGTATCCAGTGAAAAAAGACAGCCACGCCAAAACTTGAAACATCTGATAGCACGAAGCCTGGAAGATCCAGGCTTGTGCTGTTAAGGCATCAGATTAGTGGCAAATCCATCGCTGTCACGACTTTTCCGACACAATCCGGTGTCCTTTTATCAGTTCGCGCTTAACCGCGGAACTCGCTACGACCGTTGTACTTGGCTTTGCCATTCAACTGCTCTTCGATACGCAGCAGTTGGTTGTACTTGGAAACGCGGTCGGAACGGCACAGCGAACCGGTCTTGATCTGGCCAGCCGAGGTGCCCACGGCCAGGTCGGCGATGGTCGAATCTTCGGTTTCGCCGGAACGGTGCGAGATCACCGCGGTGTAACCGGCAGCCTTGGCCATCTGGATGGCTTCCAGGGTTTCGGTCAGGGTGCCGATCTGGTTGAACTTGATCAGGATCGAGTTGGCGATCTTCTTGTCGATGCCTTCTTTCAGGATCTTGGTGTTGGTCACGAACAGGTCGTCGCCCACCAGCTGGGTCTTCTCGCCGATCTTGTCGGTGAGGATCTTCCAGCCAGCCCAGTCGGACTCGTCCAGACCGTCTTCGATCGAGATGATCGGATAACGTTCGGTCAGGCCTTTCAGGTAATCGGCAAAACCTTCGGCAGTGAATACCTGGCCTTCGCCGGACAGGTTGTACTTGCCGTCTTCGAAGAACTCGCTCGCAGCGCAGTCCAGGGCCAGGGTCACGTCGGTGCCCAGCTTGTAGCCGGCGTTGGCCACCGCTTCGGAGATCACTTTCAGCGCATCTTCGTTGGACGCCAGGTTCGGTGCGAAACCGCCCTCGTCGCCAACGGCGGTGCTCAGACCACGGGCCTTCAGCACAGCCTTGAGGTGATGGAAAATCTCGGTGCCCATGCGCAGACCTTCCGAGAACGTCTTGGCGCCAACCGGCTGCACCATGAATTCCTGGATGTCGACGTTGTTATCGGCGTGCTCGCCACCGTTGATGATGTTCATCATCGGCACCGGCATCGAGTAGACACCCGGGGTGCCGTTCAGGTTGGCGATGTGTGCGTACAGCGGCAGGTCCTGGTCCTGTGCAGCGGCCTTGGCCGCAGCCAGGGACACGGCGAGGATGGCGTTGGCGCCCAGGGTTGCCTTGTTTTCGGTACCGTCGAGCTTGATCATCGCGTGGTCCAGGGCTTTCTGGTCGCTTGGGTCGGTACCCAGCAGCAGATCGCGAATCGGACCGTTGATGTTGGCTACCGCCTTGAGCACACCCTTGCCCAGGTAACGGCTCTTGTCGCCATCACGCAGCTCGAGCGCTTCACGCGAGCCAGTGGATGCACCGGACGGCGCGCAGGCGCTGCCGATGATGCCGTTGTCGAGAAGCACGTCCGCTTCCACGGTGGGATTGCCACGGGAGTCGAGAACTTCACGACCTTTGATGTCGACGATTTTTGCCATTGTTGTAAACACTCCAAAGTTGACGAAAACGACGCAGCTAGAGGAAATCTTTTGACCGTCGGCAAGTGGTGTGCAGCGGGCAGCTTGCAGACGACAACGCTCATGCCCGAGGGCATGAGCGACAAATCGTGCGGTACTTTACCGGAGAAATGAGCCTTACGCGGTTTCTACCGTCGGAAAACTCTTCACCAGTTCGTCCAGGGCTTTGAGCTGGGCCAGGAATGGCTCCAGTTTGTCCAGACGCAAGGCGCAGGGGCCGTCGCATTTGGCGTTGTCCGGATCCGGATGCGCTTCGAGGAACAGACCGGCCAGCGACTGGCTCATGCCCGCCTTGGCCAGATCGGTGACCTGGGCGCGGCGACCGCCGGCGGAGTCGGAACGACCGCCCGGCATTTGCAGCGAATGGGTCACGTCGAAGAATACCGGGTACTCGAACTGCTTCATGATGCCGAAGCCGAGCATGTCGACCACGAGGTTGTTGTAGCCGAAGCTCGAACCACGCTCGCAGAGGATCAATTGATCGTTACCCGCTTCCACGCACTTGTTCAGGATGTGTTTCATTTCCTGAGGCGCGAGGAACTGGGCTTTCTTGATGTTGATCACCGCGCCGGTCTTGGCCATCGCCACGACCAGATCGGTCTGACGCGACAGGAAGGCCGGCAGCTGGATGATGTCGCAGACTTCAGCGACGACCGCGGCCTGGTCGGGCTCGTGGACGTCGGTGATGATCGGCACGCCGAAGGCTTGCTTGATGCCCTGGAAGATGCGCATGCCCTCTTCCAGGCCAGGACCGCGATAGGAGGTCACAGAAGAACGGTTGGCCTTGTCGAAGCTGGCCTTGAACACGTAAGGCATACCGAGCTTTTCGGTGACCTTGACGTACTCTTCGCAAACCTGCATGGCCATGTCACGGCTTTCCAGCACGTTCATGCCGCCGAACAGCACCATGGGTTTGTCGTTGGCAATCTCGATGTCGCCGACGCGGATGATCTTCTGTGCCATCGGGTTACGCCTTCTTCTGGTGTTGAGCCAATGCCGCTTTGACGAAGCCGCTGAACAGCGGATGGCCATCACGTGGCGTCGAGGTGAACTCAGGGTGGAACTGGCAAGCGACGAACCATGGATGATCCGGGGCTTCGACCACTTCGACCAGCGCAGCGTCAGCGGAGCGACCGGAGATCTTCAGGCCGGCTTCGATGATTTGTGGCAGCAGGTTGTTGTTCACTTCGTAACGGTGACGGTGACGCTCGACAATCACATCCTTGCCGTAGCAATCGTGCACCTTGGAACCGGCTTCGAGCAGGCATTCCTGAGCGCCGAGGCGCATGGTGCCGCCCAGGTCGGACGCTTCGGTACGCACTTCAACGGCGCCGGTGGCGTCTTCCCACTCGGTGATCAGACCCACGACCGGGTGGCCACTGGCGCGATCGAACTCGGTGGAGTTGGCGTCTTTCCAGCCCAGCACGTTACGGGCGAATTCGATGACCGCCACTTGCATGCCCAGGCAGATACCCAGGTACGGCACCTTGTTTTCACGAGCGTACTGAACGGCAGTGATCTTGCCTTCCACGCCGCGCAGACCGAAGCCGCCCGGGACGAGGATCGCGTCGACGCCTTCGAGCAGCGCGGTGCCCTGATTCTCGATGTCTTCGGAATCGATGTAGCGCAGGTTGACCTTGGTACGGTTGCTGATGCCGGCGTGGCTCATCGCTTCGATCAGCGACTTGTAAGCGTCCAGCAGCTCCATGTACTTGCCGACCATCGCGATGGTGACTTCGTGTTCCGGGTTCAGCTTGGCGTCAACCACTGCGTCCCACTCGGACAGGTCAGCGCTGCCGCATTGCAGGCCAAAACGCTCGACAACGAAATCATCCAGGCCCTGGGAATGCAGAATGCCCGGGATCTTGTAGATGGTATCGGCGTCTTCCAGCGCGATCACCGCACGCTCTTCAACGTTGGTGAATTGCGCGATCTTGCGACGCGACGAAACGTCGATCGGGTGATCGGAGCGGCACACCAGTACGTCTGGCTGCAGACCAATCGAACGCAGCTCTTTTACCGAGTGCTGGGTGGGCTTGGTTTTGGTTTCGCCGGCAGTGGCGATGTACGGCACCAGGGTCAGGTGCATCAGCATCGCGCGCTTGGCGCCGACTTCGAAACGCAGCTGGCGGATGGCCTCAAGGAACGGTTGCGACTCGATGTCACCCACGGTGCCACCGATCTCGACCATGGCCACGTCGGCATCGCCGGCGCCCTTGATGATGCGACGCTTGATTTCGTCGGTGATGTGCGGAATCACCTGGATGGTTGCACCCAGGTAGTCACCACGGCGCTCTTTGCGCAGCACGTGCTCGTAGACACGGCCGGTGGTGAAGTTGTTGTTCTGGGTCATGGTCGTGCGGATGAACCGCTCGTAGTGGCCCAGGTCCAGGTCGGTCTCGGCGCCGTCGTGGGTGACGAACACTTCACCGTGCTGGAACGGGCTCATGGTGCCCGGGTCGACGTTGATGTACGGATCCAGCTTGAGCATGGTGACCTTAAGCCCCCGCGCCTCCAGGATGGCCGCCAATGAAGCCGAGGCAATGCCTTTCCCCAATGAAGAAACAACACCGCCCGTGACGAATATGTAGCGCGTCATGAAAAACCCTAGAAGTCTGCGTTAAAGCGGTCCGAGCCGCCGGGGAAAGCGAAGGAAGGCCGAAGCCCCCGATCACCTGCATTAATCACAGTGCACCTTTCAAAAAAACCGCCGCGTTGGGACAGACCGGAAGTGAAAACACCGGTACGTTGCTCGCTACACATTTTTTGGAATCGCCCAGCAAAGACTGCTTGGTAATCGGCAACTCCTGCGATTCAGGCGAATCCACAGAAGTTGTATCAAGAAGGGAGCGTAGTCTACCGGAATGCACCCTTCATCTCAAACCTTGATCTTCGCCAAATGGCTGCCAATGCAATCGCCAGCCTTGCTGCGGGTCACCGTCGAGTCCCGGCAGGTTCGCCACGGCGAGCAATTCTTCGCCGCGAAACAGCAGCGGCAATCTGCCACGCACAAACCCCGGAACTGCGCGCTCATTGAGCAGGCGCTTGAGGTCGCGATGACCGCGCCCTGGCAGATGCAGCACTTCACCGCCCTGGCGATAGCGGATGTGCAGCGGCCCTGCGGGAGTCTGACCGCTGAACATGACACGCCCGTTATCGACCAGGTGCAGTGCCTGCGCCGGCTCGCGCCACGGCGCGTCGCTCAGCGGAGTACGCAGCCACTGGTCGCGGAGAAACCAGACGCGGCCAGCACCACGATGCAGCTCACCCTCGGCCAGGCGCCACACCGGTGAAGCATCGGCAGTGGCCTCGGCGAGATTCGCCCAACCCGACCAATGGTCGGTGTCCGGCAAGCGCGTCAGTCCGGCCAGCCAATGGCTGACAGCGTTGCGCTGACGGGCGGCAGATAACCCGGCCAGTGGCGCCAGCGCCAGCGAAGGCACCCCCAGCCAGTCGAACGCGCAGGGCGTGATGCACGGCGCCAGGTCGATGTGCGCCAGGTCTTCCAGCAAGCTCTCGGCCTCGCGCAGATGCGCCGCGCTGCGCGCCATGCTGGCCAACGCCTGCGGCCAGCGCCGGGTGATCGCCGGCAGCACCTGATGACGCAGGTAATTGCGCGAAAACTGCCGATCCTGGTTCGACGGATCCTCGACCCAGTGCAGTTGGTGCTCGCACGCATAGGCTTGGAGTTCGGCGCGACTGACGTCAAGCAACGGCCGCACCAGGCTGCCTGCCCCCAGCCGTCGCTCGGCCGGCATGCCGGACAAACCGCGCACGCCGGCGCCGCGCAGCAGACGGAACAGCAGGGTTTCGGCCTGATCGTCGCGATGCTGCCCGGTCAGCAGTGCATCGTTGCCGTGCATCGCCGCGCTGAACGCCGCATAACGCGCCTCCCGCGCGGCCCGCTCCAGGCTCGCGCCCGGCTGCACCTGCACCTGCACGACCTGCAAGGGCACGCCCCAGCCGTCGCAAATCGCCTGGCAATGCGCCGGCCACGCCTCGGCCACCGTCTGGAGACCGTGATGTACATGGATGGCACTCAGCGCCGGCAGGGCCTGGGAGTGTCCGAGGCGAACCAGCAGATGCAGGAGCACGGTGGAATCGAGACCGCCGGAAAAAGCAATGCGCCAGTGCGTGGCGGTGCGCCAGGGGGTCAGGTTGCGCAGGACTCGGGCGGGCAGATCAGCCAGGGACGGTTTCATTTCGCTCACTTGGCGCCATACAAATGTGGGAGCGGGCCTGCTCGCGAAAACAGCGCAACAGCCCACTCGATGGTTGGATGTTACATCGCTTTCGCGGGCAAGCCCGCTCCCACAGGGTTTCTAACGTTGGCCGCAGCGGCGTTCGATCAGAGACCGTAGCTCATCAGACGCTCGTAACGACGGGCCAGCAGCGCGTCGTTGTCGAACTTCTTCAGCATCGCCAGTTGCGAACTCAGCTCGGCGCGGATCAGCGCGGCAGCGGCCGCCGGATCGCGGTGCGCGCCACCCAGCGGCTCGTCGATCACTTTGTCGACGATGCCCAAGCCTTTCAGGCGCTCGGCGGTGATGCCCATGGCTTCAGCGGCATCCGGGGCCTTTTCGGCGGTTTTCCACAGAATCGACGCGCAACCTTCCGGCGAGATCACCGCGTAGGTCGAATACTGCAGCATGTTCAACTGATCGCACACACCGATCGCCAGCGCACCGCCAGAACCACCTTCACCGATCACGGTGGCGATGATCGGGGTCTTCAGGCGCGCCATCACGCGCAGGTTCCAGGCGATCGCTTCGCTCTGGTTGCGCTCTTCGGCGTCGATACCCGGGTAGGCGCCCGGGGTGTCGATGAAGGTCAGGATCGGCATCTTGAAGCGCTCGGCCATTTCCATCAGGCGGCAGGCCTTGCGGTAGCCTTCCGGACGCGGCATGCCGAAGTTGCGGCGCACCTTCTCGCGCACTTCCCGGCCCTTCTGGTGACCGATGACCATGACTGGCTGGTCTTCCAGACGCGCCACACCACCGACAATGGCAGCGTCGTCGGAGAAGTGACGATCACCGTGCAGCTCGTCGAACTCGGTAAAGATGTGGTCGATGTAGTCCAGGGTGTATGGACGTTTCGGGTGACGTGCCAGACGAGCGATCTGCCAGCTGGTCAACTTGCCGAAGATATCTTCGGTCAGCGTCTTGCTCTTGTCCTGCAGGCGGGAAATCTCATCGCCGATATTCAGCGAATTGTCATTACCGACCAAGCGCAACTCTTCGATCTTGGCTTGCAGGTCGGCGATCGGCTGTTCGAAATCTAGAAAATTCGGGTTCATAGGCGTCCGTCTTGGGTCGAGTCCAAAGTGAGCTTGGGCCGGCCGGTTGTCTATTCGCGCCCTACCTTAAGGGAGAGGCGCGCTGAGGTCGAGATTAAAAATTCAGGTTGCGGGCAGGCGGATTGATCGCACCTGCCGGTCAACGGTATTGGAGGAAGACGTTGTCTCGCCCGAACTGGTCACGCAGGGCTTGAATCAAGGCATCCGCCGGGTCGATCCGCCAGGTCTCGCCAAACTGCAGCAGGGTCTTGGCGTCGGGACTGGTGTACTCCATGGTAATCGGGCACGCCCCGCGATGACGCTTGAGCAATTCACCCAACCAGCGTAGCTGATCGCCTTTGAGGTCCTGGGTCTGCAACTTCAGGCGCAGGCTCTCGGCCAGGTTGGTGCGCGCATCTTCCATGCTCATCACCCGCTTGACCCGCAGGCGCAGGCCACCGGAGAAGTCGTCGTTGCTGACCTCGCCCTCGACCACCACCATCGCATCGGTCTGCAACAGCGACTGCGCGGAGTGGAACGCATCGGCGAACAGCGACGCCTCGATCCGCCCGGAGCGGTCGTCGAGGGTAATGAACCCCATCTTGTCGCCCTTTTTGTTCTTCATCACCCGCAGGGCGATGATCATCCCCGCCACGGTCTGGGTGTCCCGGGCCGGTTTCAGGTCGATGATGCGCTGACGGGCGAAACGGCGGATCTCGCCTTCGTATTCGTCGATCGGGTGACCGGTCAGGTACAGGCCGAGGGTGTCTTTTTCACCCTTGAGGCGTTCCTTGAGGGTCAGCTCCTTGGCCTTGCGATGGCTGGCGTAGACGTCCGCGTCTTCCTCGACGAACAAACCGCCAAACAGGTCGGCATGGCCGCTGTCGTGGGTGCGCGCCGTCTGTTCGGCCGCCTTGATCGCCTCTTCCATCGCCGCCAGCAGCACGGCGCGGTTACGGTCGATGTTGGCCTGGTAGGCCTTCTGCTCGTCGTGGAAGTACGGGCCGAGACGATCCAGTGCGCCGCTGCGGATCAGACCGTCAAGCGTACGCTTGTTGATGCGCTTGAGGTCGACCCGGGCGCAGAAATCGAACAGGTCCTTGAACGGGCCCTCCTGACGCGCCTCGGTGATCGCCTCCACCGGGCCTTCGCCGACGCCCTTGATCGCGCCCAGGCCATAAACGATGCGGCCATCGTCGTTCACCGTGAACTTGAACTCCGAAGTGTTCACGTCCGGCGCGTCGAGGCGCAGTTTCATGGTGCGCACTTCCTCGATCAAGGTCACGACCTTGTCGGTGTTGTGCATATCCGCCGACAGCACCGCAGCCATGAACGGCGCCGGGTAGTGAGCCTTCAGCCAGGCGGTCTGGTACGACACCAGGCCGTAGGCGGCGGAGTGGGATTTGTTGAAGCCGTAACCGGCGAATTTTTCTACCAGGTCGAAGATGTTACCGGCCAGGTCGGCATCGATATTGTTCGCCGCACAACCTTCGATGAAACCGCCGCGCTGCTTGGCCATTTCCTCGGGTTTCTTCTTACCCATCGCCCGGCGCAGCATGTCCGCACCGCCGAGGGTGTAACCGGCCATGACCTGGGCGATCTGCATCACCTGTTCCTGGTACAGGATGATGCCGTAGGTCGGTGCCAGTACCGGTTTCAAGCCCTCGTACTGGTAATCCGGGTGCGGATACGCCAGTTCGGCGCGACCGTGCTTACGGTTGATGAAGTCATCCACCATGCCGGACTGCAGCGGGCCCGGACGGAACAGGGCCACCAGGGCGATCAGGTCTTCGAGGCAGTCGGGCTTGAGCTTTTTGATCAGCTCTTTCATGCCGCGCGATTCGAGCTGGAACACCGCCGTGGTTTCAGCCTTTTGCAGCAGGCTGTAGGTCGGCTTGTCATCGAGCGGGATGAACGCGATGTCCAGCGGCGGCTCGTTGACCTTGGCGCGGTCGCGATTGATGGTTTTCAGCGCCCAGTCGATGATCGTCAGGGTTCGCAGGCCGAGGAAGTCGAACTTCACCAGACCGGCCGCCTCCACGTCGTCCTTGTCGAACTGCGTCACCAGGCCGTCACCGGCCTCGTCGCAATAGATCGGCGAGAAGTCGGTCAGCTTGGTCGGCGCGATGACCACGCCACCGGCGTGCTTGCCAACGTTACGCACCACGCCCTCGAGTTTGCGTGCCATCTCCCAGATTTCCGCCGCCTCTTCATCGACCTTGATGAAGTCGCGCAGGATTTCTTCCTGCTCGTAGGCTTTCTCCAGGGTCATGCCGACTTCGAACGGGATCATCTTCGACAGGCGGTCGGCCAGGCCATAGGACTTGCCCTGCACCCGTGCCACGTCGCGCACCACGGCCTTGGCCGCCATGGAACCGAAGGTAATGATCTGGCTCACGGCGTTGCGGCCGTATTTCTCGGCCACATAGTCGATCACCCGGTCGCGGCCGTCCATGCAGAAGTCGACGTCGAAGTCGGGCATGGAAACCCGTTCCGGGTTGAGGAAACGTTCGAACAGCAGGTCGTATTCCAACGGATCGAGGTCGGTGATCTTCTGCACGTAGGCCACCAGCGACCCGGCACCCGACCCCCGGCCAGGGCCGACCGGCACGCCGTTGTTCTTGGCCCACTGGATAAAGTCCATCACGATCAGGAAGTAACCGGGGAAACCCATCTGGATGATGATATCCAGCTCGAAATTCAGCCGGTCGACGTACACCTGACGCTTGGCTTCGTAGTCTTCGGTGGTGTCCTTGGGCAGCAGCACCGACAGGCGCTCTTCGAGACCGTCGAACGACACCTTGCGGAAATACTCGTCGATGGTCATGCCATCGGGAATCGGGTAGTCCGGCAGGAAGTGCTTGCCCAGCTTGACCTCGATGTTGCAGCGCTTGGCAATCTCGACGGTGTTTTCAATGGCGTCGGGAATGTCACTGAACAGCTCGGCCATTTCCTCGGCGCTTTTCAGGTACTGCTGGTCGCTGTAGTTCTTGGAGCGGCGCGGATCGTCGAGGGCGCGGCCCTCACCAATGCAGACGCGGGTTTCGTGGGCCTCGAAATCTTCCTGCTTGATGAAGCGCACGTCGTTGGTCGCCACCAGCGGCGCGCCGAGCTTGTCGGCCAGGGCCACGGCGCCGTGCAACTGCTCTTCGTCATTCGGGCGGTTGGTGCGCTGGATTTCCAGGTAGAAGCGATCCGGGAACACCGCCATCCACTCGCGCGCCAGCGCCTCGGCTTCCGCCGGATTGCCGCCGATCAGCGCCATGCCGATCTCGCCTTCCTTGGCCGCGGACAACATGATCAGACCGTCGCTGGCCTCGGCCACCCACTCGCGCTCGATGATGATCATGCCGTTGCGCTGACCCTCGATGAAGCCACGGGAAATCAGCTCGGTGAGGTTGCGATAACCCACGGCGTTCATGGCCAGCAGGCTGATCCGGCTCAGTGGCGCATCCGGATCCTTGTTCGACAGCCACAGGTCGGCGCCGCAGATCGGCTTGATCCCCGCACCCATGGTGGTTTTATAGAATTTGACCAGGGAACACATGTTGTTCTGGTCGGTGACCGCAACCGCCGGCATGTTCATGGCGGTCAGGGCCTTGACCAGCGGCTTGATCCGCACCAGCCCGTCGACCAGGGAGTATTCAGTGTGCAGGCGTAGATGAACGAATGAAGCCGGCATAGTGATCCTGTCCAGTTACATAGAGACAACAAGGCCCGGATTGTACCGGGCCTCGAACAAAACATCAGCCTTGCGCCTAAACCTGCGTCAGGCCTTCCAGCGCCTCATAGGCCAGGCGCACCGGGGCGAACGAGCGCCGGTGAATCGGCGTCGGGCCAAGCCGCGCCAGGGCTTCCAGATGAACGGGCGTCGGATAGCCTTTGTGGCCGCCGATGCCATAGCCCGGGTAGATCAATTCGAACGCCGCCATCTCGCGGTCTCGGCTGACCTTGGCCAGAATCGACGCCGCGGCGATGGCCGGTACCTTGCCGTCGCCCTGCACCACCGCCTCGGCGCGCATCGGTAGTGGTGGGCAGCGGTTGCCGTCGATCATCGCCAGTTTCGGCTGGATGTGCAGCCCGGCCACCGCGCGCTGCATGGCTAGCATGGTCGCGTGGAGAATGTTCAGTTCGTCGATTTCTTCGACTTCGGCGCGGGCGATGCACCAGCTCAGCGCCTTCTCGCAGATTTCGTCGTAGAGCTTTTCGCGCCTGGCTTCGGTGAGTTTCTTCGAGTCGTTGAGCCCGAGGATCGGCCGGTTCGGATCGAGGATCACCGCCGCGGTGACCACCGCACCGCACAACGGGCCACGACCGACTTCGTCAACGCCGGCCACCAGTTCTTCGACTTCGGCGACCAGGGTGAAATCCAGGCCCATCTGCATGACTTGCTTGCTCATCGTGATTGACCGATCAGGTTGAGGACGGCGTCCGCCGCCTGATTGGAAGCATCCAGCCGCAACGTGCGGTGAATCTGGTCGAAGCCACGGGTCTGCTCTTCCCCGCCGTCGATCAGCGGCGACAGCGTCTGCGCCAGGGCCTCGACCGTCGCATCATCCTGCAACAACTCCGGCACCAACAGGCGCTGGGCCAGCAGGTTGGGCAAGGACACGTACGGACTCTTGACCATACGCTTGAGAATCCAGAACGTCAGCGGCGCCAGGCGATATGCGACGACCATCGGCCGCTTGTACAGCAGCGCTTCAAGGGTGGCGGTGCCGGAAGCGATCAACACCGCATTGCACGCCGCCAGGGCCAGATGGGACTTGCCGTCGAGCAACGTCACTGGCACATCACGCCCGGCAAGCAGCTCCTCAAGTTGCGCGCGACGTTCCGCGTTGGCGCACGGCAGGACAAAGCGCACACCCGGGCGCATCGCGCGCAGACGTTCGGCGGTATCGAGGAACAGCCCGCCCAGGCGGGAAACTTCGCCGCCGCGACTGCCGGGCATCAACGCCACCAGCGGCCCGTCGGGCAAGCCCAGCTCGGCACGCGCCGCAGCGCGATCGGCCTCCAGCGGGATGGCATCGGCCAGCGTGTGACCGACGAACCGCACCGGTACGCCCTTCTCTTCGTAGAATTTTGCTTCGAACGGCAACAGCGTCAGCATCAGGTCGCAACCTTCGCGAATCTTCAGCACCCGCTTCTGCCGCCACGCCCACACCGACGGGCTGACGTAGTGCACCGTCTTGATCCCGGCCTGACGCAGCTTGAGTTCGATATTGAGGTTGAAATCCGGAGCATCGATGCCGATGAACACATCCGGTTTCTCGGCAATCAACGTGGCGATCAGGTCCTTGCGGCGCTTGAGCAATTCGCGCAGCCGCCCGAGCACTTCCACCAGGCCCATGACCGACAGGCGCTCCATGGGGAAGTAGGACGCCAGGCCTTCGGCCTGCATCAACGGCCCGCCGACGCCGATGAACTCGACCGCCGGATGCTGAGCCTTGAGGGCGCGCATAAGGCCGGCACCGAGAATGTCACCGGAAGCTTCGCCCGCTACCAGTGCAATACGCAGACTGGCCATGATCAGCGGGTGATGCCGCGAGTCGACGACTGGATGGAGTCACGGAAGACCGCGACTTCCGGGAACTGCGCGGCCGGCTCGGCCAGTTCCGCCAAGGCCTGTTCCACGGTCAGACCCTGACGGTAGACGGTCTTGTAGGCACGGCGCAGGGCGTGAATGGCGTCTTCGCTGAAACCGCGACGGCGCATGCCTTCGAAGTTCATGCTGCGCGCTTCCGCCGGGTTGCCGAACACGGTGACGAACGCCGGAACGTCCTTGCCGATCGCGGTACCCATGCCGGAGAAGCTGTGGGCGCCGATGTGGCAATACTGGTGCACCAGGGTGAAGCCGGACAGGATCGCCCAGTCATCCACGTGCACATGGCCCGCCAACGCGGTGTTGTTGACCAGGATGCAGTGGTTGCCAATCACGCTGTCGTGACCGATGTGGGCATAGGCCATGATCAGGTTGTGATCGCCCAGCGTGGTTTCCGCGCGGTCCTGAATCGTGCCACGGTGAATCGTCACGCCTTCGCGGATCACGTTGTGATCGCCGATGACCAGGCGCGTCTCCTCGCCCTTGTATTTGAGATCGGGGGTGTCTTCGCCTACCGAGGAAAACTGGTAGATGCGATTGTGCTTGCCGATGCGGGTCGGCCCCTTGAGGACCACATGCGGCCCGATCACGGTTCCCTCGCCGATTTCCACACCTGCGCCGACGATCGACCACGGGCCGACCTCGACACCCTCGGCCAGCACGGCCGATGGATCGATGATTGCGCGAGGGTCAATCAAACTCATAGTTTGCGTTCCGCACAGATGATTTCAGCCGAGCAGACCGGCTTGCCGTCGACCGAAGCCTGGCACTCGAACTTCCAGATCTGGCGCTTGCAACTGATGAACTTGGCTTCGAGGATCAACTGATCGCCCGGCAACACCGGCTGACGGAAGCGCAGTTTGTCGGAGCCGACGAAGTAGTACAGGGTGCCATCGGCCGGCTTCACGTCGAGCATCTTGAAACCGAGGATCCCGGCAGCCTGCGCCATCGCTTCGATGATCAGCACGCCCGGCATGATTGGATGCGCAGGGAAGTGCCCATTGAAGAACGGTTCGTTGATGCTGACATTTTTGTACGCACGAATGCGCTTACCTTCCGTGTCCAGCTCCACTACCCGGTCCACCAGCAGGAACGGGTAACGGTGAGGCAGGTATTCGCGAATCTCGTTGATGTCCATCATTTCGGGGGGAAGCCTATGTAAAGATTGGGAGCGCGACTGACGCGCACTCCTCTAGCAAATCAAGGAGGCAGTCCAGAGGCTGTGCACACTTGATATGGAAATGGTATCAGCCATCAGATGAAGCATTGCCGTCAGGGGTCACTTCCCCTACGCGCTTTTCCAGCTGTTTCAACCGTCGCGCGAGGTCATCGAGCTGACGGATGCGTGCCGCGCTTTTGCGCCATTCGGCCGCCGGTTGCATGGCTGTGCCGGAAGAATAGGCACCCGGCTCGGTAATCGAGTGGGTCACCATGGTCATCCCGGTCAGGAAAACGTTGTCACAAATGTCGATGTGACCGACCAGGCCGACACCGCCGGCGAGCATGCAGTGCTTGCCGATCTTGGTACTGCCGGAAATCCCCACGCACGCCGCCATGGCGGTGTGATCGCCGACCTGGACGTTGTGCGCGATCTGAATCTGGTTGTCGAGCTTCACGCCGTTGCCGATCACGGTGTCCGCCAGGGCGCCGCGGTCGATGGCGGTGTTCACGCCGATCTCGACATCGTCACCGATGGTCACGCCGCCAATCTGGGCGATCTTCTGCCAGATGCCTTTCTCGTTGGCGAAGCCGAAGCCCTCGCCGCCGAGCACCGCACCGGACTGGATCACCACACGCTTGCCGACGCGCACGTCGTGATACAGCGTGACCCGGGGAGCCAGCCAGCCACCCTCGCCGATCTCGCTGCGGGCGCCGATGACGCAGTGCGCACCGAGCGTCACGCCGGCACCGATGCGGGCACCCGCCTCGATCACCACGAAGGGACCGATGCTGGCCGTCGGATCAACCACTGCATCCGCAGCGATCACCGCCGTCGGATGGATACCGGCAGCGGATTTCGGCTTGGGATCGAACAGGTGGGAGATGCGTGCGTAAGCCAGATAAGGATCAGGCACCACCAACGCATTACCGGCGTAGCCTTCGGCATCGGCAGCCTTGAGCAACAGGGCCGCGGCCTGCGAGCCCGCCAGGTATTTGCGATATTGGGGATTTGCCAGAAAGCTCAACTGAGCTGGGCCAGCCTCCTGCAAGGTGGCTAGCCCAGTGATTTGCTGCTCGGGGTCGCCACTCAGGGTGGCGCCGAGGAACTCGGCCAACTGGCCGAGCTTGATAGTCACGGTCATGGGTTACTTCAGCTGATTCATGCGCTCGATAACCTGGCGCGTGATGTCGTACTGAGGCTTGACATCGATGACTGCGCCACGCTCGAACACCAGGTCAAAACCACCTTTCTTGATGACTTCTTCCACGGCGCTATCCAGTTTCGGCTTCAGCTGCTTGAGCATCTCGCGGTCGGCAACGGCTTTGGCTTCGTTCAGTTCCTTGGATTGGAACTGGAAGTCACGGGCCTTCTGCTTGAATTCCAGCTCCAGACGCTCACGCTCGCCCTGCTGCATCTTGTCGCCGCCAGCCATCAGGCGATCCTGAATGCCCTTGGCACTGCTTTCCAGGGTCTTGAGCTTGGTCAGCTGCGGGCCGAACTTTTTCTCGGCATCCACGGCGTACTTCTTCGCAGCGTCGGACTCCAGCAGCGCCATCTGATAGTTCAGAACGGCAATTTTCATGTCGGCAAATGCCGGGCCTGCCACCAGTACGGAGGCCAGGAGAACCAATTGAGTCAACTTACGCACGATGCACTCCTACAAAATCCATTGTCGTTATCTTGGGTCAGACGCTTAGAACGTCTGGCCGAGGGAGAATTGGAACACTTGGGTTTCAGCGTTATCCGGTTTCTTGATCGGTGTCGCCAACGCGAAGCTCAAAGGACCCAGCGCGGTGACCCAGGTCACGCCGACACCGACGGAGCTGGCCATGTTGCTCAGGCTGACATCGTTGCACTGCGTTTTGGACTTGGTAATACCGTCGGTATTAAGAGTCTGCTCGCACTTGGAGTCGAATACGTTACCCACATCCCAGAACACGGAAGTGCGCAGCGAACGCTGATCCTTGACGAACGGCAGCGGGAACAGAACTTCCACACCACCCTGGATCAGGACGTTACCACCGAACGGCAGTGCATCCTGGTCCGGGTCATTGATCGTACCGACGTTACCGGTAGCGAGCTGACCACGGCTAGGCGTACTGCGCGGACCCAGCGTGCTGTCCTTGAAGCCGCGAACCGAGTTGAAACCACCAGCATAGTAGTTTTCATAGAACGGCAAGCCGTCGGTCGAACCGTAGCCGTCACCATAACCCAGCTCGGTGTGCAGACGCAGGGTGTAGTTTTCGGTAATCGGCGCGAACAGCTGACCACGGTAGTCGAGTTTGTAGAACGACAGGTCGCTGCCTGGAATGGTGGTTTCCAGCGTCAGGCTCTGGGAACGACCACGGGTCGGCAATACGCCTTTGTTCAGAGTCGACTCGGACCAGCCGGCCGAGGCCTTGAAGTTCAAATACTGATCGCCTTCGCGGTTCACGAAGTCGAAAATTTCGTCGACGGTGTACTGACCGGTCTTGATCTTGTCCTGCTGAGCGGACAGACCGAAGGTCAGACGCGAAGTCTCGCTGATCGGGTAGCCAACGTTCACGCCGGCACCCAGGCTATCTACCGCATAGCTGGCTACGTCGACATCAAGGTCTTTGTAGTCGGTGGTGCGATAGAAGGCGTTGTAACCCAGGCTGACGCCATCGGCAGTCCAGTACGGGTCAACGTAGCCGAAGTTGTAGCGGCTCTGGTATTCGCTGCGGGTCAGACCCACGCTGACGCGGTTACCGGTACCGAGGAAGTTGTTCTGGGTGATCGAACCACCGAGGATCAGGCCGGCGCTCTGGGCAAAACCGACACTGGCGGTGATCGAACCGGAAGCTTGCTCTTCAACGGCGTAGTTCACGTCCACCTGGTCGTCGACACCCGGAACCGCCGGGGTTTCAACGTTGACTTCCTTGAAGAAGCCCAGACGCTCAAGACGGGTCTTGGACTGGTCGATCAGGTAGGTCGAAGCCCAGCCACCTTCCATCTGACGCATTTCGCGACGCAGCACTTCGTCTTCGGACTTGGTGTTGCCACGGAAGTTGATGCGGTTGACGTAGGCACGCTTGCCCGGATCGACGGCGAACAGGATGTCGACGGTGTGATCGTCATCGTGCGGCTGCGGCACGCCGTTGACGTTGGCGAAGGTGTAGCCCTCGTTACCCAGACGACGGGTGATCAGCTCGGAAGTGGTGGTCATCAGCTTGCGCGAGAACACCTGGCCTTTCTGCACCAGCAGCAGGGACTTGACCTGGTCTTCAGGCACCTTCAGGTCACCGCTGAGCTTGACGTCACGAACGGTGTACTTCTCGCCTTCGTTGACGTTGACGGTGATGTAGACGTGTTTCTTGTCCGGGGTGATGGACACCTGGGTCGAAGCGATATCCATGTTGATATAGCCGCGGTCCAGGTAGTAGGAACGCAGACGCTCCAGGTCACCGGAAAGCTTTTCACGGGCGTACTTGTCATCGTTCTTGAAGAACGACAGCCAGTTGGTGGTTTTCAGCTCGAACAGGTCGACCAGGTCGTCCTCCGGGAAAACCGTGTTGCCCACCACGTTGATGTGCTGAATGGCAGCGACGGTGCCTTCGTTGATCTTCACTTTCAGGCCGACACGGTTGCGCGGCTGCGACACCACTTCGGTATCGACGGTGGCCGAGTAACGACCTTGCGCGACGTACTGGCGCTGCAGTTCGTTACGCACACCTTCGAGGGTGGCGCGCTGGAAGATCTCGCCTTCGGCCAGACCGGATTGCTTGAGACCTTTCATCAGATCTTCAGTGGAGATCGCCTTGTTGCCTTCGATCTCGATACTGGCGACCGACGGACGCTCGACGACCGTGATCACCAGAACGTTGCCTTCGCGGCCCAGCTGGATATCTTGAAAGAAACCGGTTTTGAACAACGCACGAGTGGATTCCACCA
This sequence comes from Pseudomonas sp. efr-133-TYG-5, assembly GCF_030209175.1. Lineage (GTDB taxonomy): Bacteria > Pseudomonadota > Gammaproteobacteria > Pseudomonadales > Pseudomonadaceae > Aquipseudomonas. The sequence continues at coordinate 2,193,743 of NZ_JARVSM010000001.1, forward strand.
GGCGACGATCATCCGCCTGCTCGCCGACGTTCAACGGCAAGGCACCAAAGACACTACCCGCGGAGACCCGCTGGAGGCCATTGACGCGAATATCAGAGATAGTGAAGGACTCGGCGTGAACTTCGGCGATCATCAATACGGTGAGAACCGCAGTTAGCAGCAGACGTTTCATGAAGTCCTTTCTTATTCCAACTGGCAATAAACAAACTGCCGCAAAATGCGGCAGATTCGCAATTCAGCGAAGCGTTACAGTCGACCCAGATCGTTGACCAGAGCAAGCAACATCACCCCGACCACCAAACTGATACCGATCTGTATCCCCCAACCTTGCACCCGATCCGACAAGGGACGACCACGCGCCCACTCGATCAGATAAAACAACAAATGCCCCCCATCCAGTACAGGAATGGGCAGCAAATTCAGAACCCCCAGGCTAATACTCAGATAAGCAAGGAAATTCAGGAAATCAGCGACGCCCGACTGGGCAGAAGCGCCCGCCACTTTAGCAATGGTTATCGGTCCACTCAAGTTTTTTACCGAGAGCTCGCCGAACAGCATTTTCTTCAGTGAATCCAGCGTCAGCACGCTCATGGTCCAGGTGCGCCGGGCACCCTCGCCAATCGCCGCCAAAGGCCCGTAGCTGACCTCGCGGATCATCTCCGGCGGCCAGTCGACCGCTTTCACGCCCGCCCCCAGGTAACCACTGGGCGACTTGCTCTCGCCGCGCGCCGCCAGGGTCACCGGGATGTCGATTTGAGCACCGTCGCGCTCGATGCGCAGCAGGATTTTGGTATCAGGACGCGTACGAACGGTGTCGACCACTTGCTGCCAGTCATTCAAGGCCTGCCCGTCAAGGCTCAGCAGACGGTCGCCGGTCTTCAGCCCCGCCGCCTGGGCCGGACCTTTCGGATCGAGTTCGGCAAGCACCGGCGGCAACGCCGGGCGCCACGGGCGGATACCCAGGGAGCGAATCGGATCCGGCTCGTCGGCGCCCTTGAGCCAGTGATCCAGCACCAGTTCCCGTGGCGAGTCGGCAGTGGAACCCTGCTCGCGCACCAGCAACTGCAGGGCACCGCTTTCGCCCAGACGTCGCACCAGTTGCAGATTGACCGCCGCCCAACCGGTGGTCGGCTCACCGTCGATGGCAATGATTTCCTGGCCTGCACCCAGGCCCGCCTTGGCCGCGATGCTGCCCGATTCCACTGCACCGATGACCGGCCGCACCTGCTCGCTGCCGAGCATGGCCAGGACCCAGAAGAACACCAGGGCCAGCAGGAAGTTGGCGACGGGGCCGGCAGCGACAATGGCGATGCGCTGGCGCACGGATTTGCGATTGAACGACAGATGCAGCTGGTCGGCCGGGACTTCGCCCTCACGCTCATCGAGCATCTTGACGTAGCCACCCAGCGGAATCGCTGCCACGACGAACTCGGTGCCCTGCTTGTCGTGCCAACGCAGCAACGGCATGCCGAAGCCTACGGAGAAGCGCAGAACCTTGACCCCACAACGACGTGCGACCCAGAAGTGGCCGAATTCGTGAAAGGTGACCAACACACCCAGGGCGATCAGGGTGCCGGCAATCATATAGAGCGCGCTCATCTACTTTCTCCGCAAACCTGTTCAGTACCGCATGGAGCCCATGAATTGCAAAATCTAGCGATCGTGGCGCTGCAACCAGCGCTCGGCCAATGCTCGTGCTGCCGCATCGGCGGTAAACACCGCATCGAGATCGTCCAGCGCAACCACCGGCTCGAGATTCAACACTTCCTCGATGATACTCGCGATTTCCAGGTAGCGAACCCGTCCGTCGAGAAACGCCGCCACAGCCACTTCATTGGCCGCATTGAGCATCGCCGGCGCGCTGTCGCCCGCCTCCGCAGCCTGCCGTGCCAGACGCAGGCACGGGAAGCGCTCTTCATCGGGCGCCTCGAAGTCCAGGCGCGCGACGGCGAACAGATCCAGCGGCGCCACGCCCGAATCGATACGCTCCGGCCAGGCCAGGGCGTTGGCGATCGGCGTACGCATGTCGGGATTGCCCAACTGCGCCAGCACCGAACCGTCCACATAGTCGACCAGCGAGTGGATCACGCTCTGCGGGTGGATCACCACCTCGACCTGGGACGGCCTGGCGTCGAACAGCCAGCAGGCTTCGATCAACTCGAGCCCCTTGTTCATCATGCTGGCCGAATCGACGGAAATCTTGCGCCCCATGGACCAGTTCGGGTGCGCACACGCCTGGTCAGGAGAAACATCCGCCAGTTGCGCCAGTGGCGTCTGCCGGAAAGGGCCGCCAGAGGCGGTCAGCAAAATCCGCCGCACCCCGACAGCTCCGAGGCCTCGGGCAAAGTCCTGCGGCATGCACTGGAAAATCGCATTGTGCTCGCTGTCGATCGGCAGCAACACCGAACCGCTCTTGCGCACTGCCTGCATGAACAACGCGCCGGACATCACCAGCGCTTCTTTATTGGCCAGGAGGATTTTCTTCCCGGCCTCGACCGCGGCGAGCGTCGGACGCAGACCCGCCGCCCCGACAATCGCGGCCATCACGGCATCGACTTCAGGCGCGGAGGCCACCTGGCACAGCCCCTCCTCGCCGACGAGAACCCGCGTCGACAGGCCGGCTGCGCGCAGGTCGTCCTGCAGCGTGCGAGCTGCGGCGACTTGCGGCACCACGGCGAATTGCGGCACATGGCGCACACACAGGGCGAACAGCTCGCTCAGGCGCGTGAAGCCGCTCAAGGCGAACACCTGATAGCGCTCAGGATGACGCGCAATGACGTCGAGGGTGCTCAGGCCAATCGAACCGGTCGCCCCCAGCACGGTAATCTGCTGTGGGCGGCTCACGGCGCAGCCATCCACAGCAGCACGGCAAACACCGGAACCGCCGCTGTCAGGCTGTCGATACGGTCGAGCACGCCACCGTGACCTGGCAGCAGATTGCTGCTGTCCTTGATCCCGGATTGACGCTTGAACATGCTTTCGGTGAGGTCGCCCACCACCGAGATGAACACAATCACTGCCGCGCCGAGCAATCCCTTGAACAGCTGGGCCACGGTCCAGTCACGGAACAGCGCGACCAGGGTGGTGATCACCAGGCTCAGCGCCAGGCCGCCATACACGCCTTCCCAGCTCTTGCCAGGACTGACCTGTGGCGCCAGTTTGCGCTTGCCGAACGCCTTGCCGGAGAAATAGGCGCCGATGTCGGCACCCCAGACCAGCACCATCACCGCCATGATCAGCCAGTTACCCAACGGGTACTGCTTGATCTGCACCAGGCCTTGCCAGGCCGGCAGCAGGATCAGCAAGCCGATGAGCAGCTTGCAGGCAGCGCTGGACCAATGCGCGCTGGAGCGCGGGTAAGTCAGCACCAGATAGGTTGCCACCGCCCACCACAACACCGCCGCGCCCAGCACCCAAGGCGCCAGGCCGGGCAGGATGTACATGATGAACAGCATCAGGGCGGCCACGGCGGCATAGCCGACGCGGAACGCTTGTGCGGTAAACCCGGCCAGGCGCGCCCATTCCCAGGCGCCGAGGGTCACGACCAGCCCGATGAACAACGCAAAACCGGAGCCTTCGAGCAGGAAAAACCCGCACAAGGCAATCGGCAGCAGGATCAGCGCGGTGATGATTCGTTGTTTAAGCATTAAACCCGGGCTCCAGCTTCGACCTGCTCGCTCGTTTTACCGAAGCGGCGCTGGCGCGAAGCGAAATCGGCCAGTGCATTACGCATGGCATCGTGTTTGAAGTCCGGCCAGAACAGGTCGGAGAAGTACAGCTCGGCGTAGGCCAGCTGCCACAGCAGGAAGTTGCTGATGCGGTGCTCGCCACCGGTGCGGATGCACAGGTCAGGCAGCGGCAGGTCGCCGGTGGCCAGGCAGGTTTGCAGCAGATCCGGGGTGATGTCCTCCGGACGCAGGTGCCCGGCCTGAACCTCGCGCGCCAGACGCTGCGCGGCCTGGGCAATGTCCCACTGACCGCCGTAGTTGGCGGCGATCTGCAGGATGAAGCGATTGGCACCCGCGGTCATCGCCTCGGCCTCGCGCATCGCCGCTTGCAGCTCGGGATGGAACCGCGAGCGATCGCCGATGATGCGCAGGCTGATGTTGTTGTCGTTGAGGCGCTTGGCCTCACGACGCAATGCCTTGAAGAACAGATCCATCAAGGCACTGACTTCATCGGCCGGACGCTGCCAGTTTTCACTGGAAAAGGCGAACAGGGTCAGCACCTCGACCTTGGCCTCGGCGCACACCTCGATCACCGCCCGCACAGCATCCACGCCCGCCTTATGCCCGGCGACACCCGGCATGAAGCGTTTCTTCGCCCAGCGATTGTTACCATCCATGATGATCGCGACATGGCGCGGCACCGCGGACGGCGCAGTCTGCTTGGTCTTGTCCATTAAAAGCTCGACCCTTATACGGCCATCAGATCCGCTTCTTTTTCCTTGGTCGCCGCATCGATATCAGCTTCAGCCTTGTCGGTCAGTTTCTGGATATCAGCTGCCGCACGGCGCTCTTCGTCTTCACTGATCTCTTTGTCCTTGACCAGTTTCTTCAGCTCGCCCAGCGCATCGCGACGAATGTTACGCACAGCCACACGCGCATCTTCAGCGGCGGCACGCGCCTGCTTGGTGAAGCCCTTGCGGGTTTCTTCGGTCAGTGCCGGCATCGATACCAGCAGCAGCTCGCCAAGGTTGGTCGGGTTCAGGTTCAGACCGGCATTCATGATCGCCTTGTCGACGGCGGTCAGCATGTTGCGCTCGAACGGCACGACCTGCAGGGTGCGGGAATCCTTCACGGTGACGTTGGCAACACCACTGAGCGGGGTATCGGCGCCGTAGTAAGGCACCATTACGCTGCCCAGGATGCTTGGGTGGGCCTTGCCGGTACGAATCTGGCCAAAAGCGTGGCTGAGCGATTCGATCGACTTCTTCATGCGCTCTTGAGCGTCTTTCTTGATTTCGTTGATCATTGCTGGACTTCCTCGATCAGGGTGCCTTCAGCGCCGCCATGCACGATGTTCAGCAGGGCGCCGGGCTTGTTCATGTTAAATACGCGCAGCGGCATCTTGTGGTCGCGGCACAGGCAAATGGCCGTCAGATCCATCACGCCCAGCTTGCGATCCAGTACTTCATCGTAGGTCAGATGATCGAACTTCTCGGCATGCGGGTCTTTGAACGGGTCAGCGGTGTAGACGCCATCGACCTTGGTCGCCTTGAGCACGACATCGGCGTCGATTTCGATGGCACGCAGGCACGCCGCCGAATCCGTGGTGAAGAACGGGTTGCCGGTACCGGCCGCGAAAATGACCACGTCCTTGGAGTTCAGGTGGCGCATGGCCTTGCGACGATCGTAGTGATCGGTCACACCCACCATGGAAATCGCCGACATCACGATGGCGGAGATATTCGCACGTTCCAGCGCATCGCGCATGGCCAGGGCGTTCATCACAGTGGCCAGCATGCCCATGTGGTCGCCGGTGACACGGTCCATGCCGGCCTTGCTCAGGGCTTCGCCGCGGAACAGGTTGCCGCCGCCGATGACCAGACCGACCTGGACACCGATGCCAACCAGTTGACCGACTTCCAGCGCCATGCGATCGAGCACCTTGGGATCGATCCCGAACTCTTCCGAGCCCATCAGGGCCTCGCCGCTAAGCTTGAGTAGAATGCGTTTATAGCGAGCCTGATAACCACTGCCCTGCTGAGCCATTGCGAATCTCTCCTGCGGCGTATTTAAAAATTCTTTGCGAGCTGTTTTCAGCTGCGTTCACTCTAGCGTGGCACTGCTTCAGCGCCATCGGAACATGGCTTTGTAAGTCAGTTCCAAGGGGAAACCAATTAAAAATTGGTAACCCTATCTGAAAAGAGGCTGCGCGCGTGAGCGGGCAGCCTCTTTCGGGCGACAGTTGAAAAAACCGTCTTATTGCTTGGCGGCAGCCAGCTGGGCAGCAACTTCTTCAGCGAAGTTGTCGACCGGCTTCTCGATGCCTTCGCCTACTTTGAAGTAAGTGAAGGAAACGATTTCTGCGCCGCCTTTCTTGGCCAGCTCGCCAACCTTGATTTCAGGGTTCTTGACGAACGCCTGCTCAACCAGGCTCGCTTCTGCCAGGAACTTGCTGATACGGCCTTTGACCATGTTCTCAACAATGTTTTCTGGCTTGCCTTTGATTTTTTCTTCGTTCAGCTGCAGGAACACAGCTTTTTCACGCTCGATCGCTTCAGCCGAAACTTGCGAAGGCAGCAGGAACTCAGGGTTGCTTGCCGCTACGTGCATCGCGATGTCCTTGGCCAGCTCGACGTCGCCGCCTTTCAGGGCCACGACCACGCCGATCTTGTTGCCGTGCAGGTAGCTACCAACCACGTCACCTTCGATGCGAGCCAGGCGACGGATGTTGACGTTCTCGCCTACTTTGGCAACCAGTGCTTCGCGAGCAGCTTCTTGAGCAGCGATCAGCGGAGCCGCTTCGGTCAGCTTGTCAGCGAAGGCTTTTTCAACGCTGGCAGCAACGAAGTTCTTGAAGTCGTCTTGCAGAGCCAGGAAGTCGGTCTGCGAGTTCACTTCCAGGATAACGGCAGCCTTACCGTCGTCCTTGATTGCGATTGCGCCTTCAGCGGCAACGTTGCCAGCCTTTTTCGCAGCTTTGATGGCGCCCGAAGCACGCATGTCATCAATGGCTTTTTCGATGTCGCCGTCAGCCTTTTCCAGGGCTTTCTTGCAATCCATCATGCCTTCGCCGGTACGCTCGCGCAGTTCTTTGACCAACGCTGCAGTAATTGCTGCCATTTTCAAATTCCTCTTGGATAGGTTTTCAACCATTCCACCCGATCGAACGGGCGTTCAATTCGTCCCGAATCACCTTGTAGCCGCTGCACGTTACAGATGCTGTAACTGCGCCGCCGACAAATGGTTTTCGAGGTGGCAAAAAGGGGGCCAAGCCCCCTTTTTGCTTACTGAGTCAACGCCAGGGCGTCAATTACTCAGCTGCAGCCTGAGTTTCTTCAGCTGCGAATTCTACAGTGCCGCCAGCAACGTTGTTGCGACCACGGATCACTGCGTCAGCCATCGAACCCATGTACAGCTGGATGGCGCGGATGGCGTCATCGTTGCCTGGGATGATGTAGTCAACGCCTTCCGGGCTGCTGTTGGTATCGACAACGCCGATGACCGGGATGCCCAGCTTGTTGGCTTCGGTGATCGCGATGCGCTCGTGGTCAACGTCGATCACGAACAGTGCGTCTGGCAGACCGCCCATGTCCTTGATGCCGCCCAGGGAGCGATCCAGCTTCTCAAGATCGCGAGTGCGCATCAGCGCTTCTTTCTTGGTCAGCTTGGCGAAAGTACCGTCTTCGGCTTGTACTTCAAGGTCACGCAGACGCTTGATGGAAGCACGGATGGTCTTGAAGTTGGTCAGCATGCCGCCCAACCAGCGGTGATCGACGTACGGCGAACCGCAACGTGCTGCTTCTTCAGCAACGATCTTGCCAGCGGAACGCTTGGTGCCGACGAACAGAATCTTGTTTTTGCCCTGGGCCAGACGCTCTACGAAAGTCAGAGCTTCGTTGAACATTGGCAGGGTTTTTTCAAGGTTGATAATGTGAATCTTGTTACGCGCGCCGAAAATGTACTTGCCCATTTTCGGATTCCAGTAACGGGTTTGGTGACCGAAGTGCACACCGGCCTTCAGCATATCGCGCATGTTGACTTGGGACATGATAGTTCCTTGATAAGTCGGGTTGGGCCTCCACGTATCCCAATGACCAACCCCTGATCCGAGGATCAAAGGCACCCAGGCCATCGTGTCGACACGTGTGTGGGTTAGTGCTCCCGGAGCTATCCCCGGAAAGCGGCGCATTTTATACCACAGCAAGGGCACAAACGGAACCCGGAATCTGTAATCGCTTCAGGGACCTGCGCGCCGGCGCCATGGAATCGCGGTATCGCCTGCCATTGTATAGACACAAGCGCTGCACGCAGGCGCGGTTTTGCGCCTTTGGTCTGTTAGAATCGCGTTTTTCTCGGGTCGCAAAACGAACACCTGCGGCCCCACCCGTATCAACAAGCGCCGCCGAGCGCAGAGAGAGCCTGTATGACCGTCACCCTCAAAACCCCCGAGGACATCGCCGCCATGCGTGTCGCCGGCAAACTGGCCGCCGACGTGCTGGAAATGATTGCCGAACACGTCAAGCCGGGCGTGACCACCGATGAGCTGAACCAGATCTGCCACGACTACATCGTCAACGTGCAACAGGCCATCCCTGCCCCGCTCAACTACAAGGGCTACCCGAAGTCGATCTGCACCTCGATCAACCACGTGGTCTGCCACGGCATCCCGAACGACAAGCCGCTGAAGAACGGCGACACGCTGAACATCGACGTCACCGTGATCAAGGACGGCTACCACGGCGACACCAGCCGCATGTTCCACGTCGGCACCGTGCCGGTATGGGCCGAGCGCCTGTCGCAAGTCACCCAGGAATGCATGTACAAGGCGATCGAGATCGTCAAACCCGGCTGCCGTCTCGGCGACATCGGTGAAATCATCCAGAAGCATGCGGAAAAGAACGGCTTCTCGGTGGTGCGCGAGTTCTGCGGCCATGGCATCGGCAAGGTGTTCCACGAAGAACCGCAGATCCTCCACTACGGTCGTGCCGGCACCGGCATGGAACTGAAGGCCGGCATGACCTTCACCATCGAGCCGATGATCAACCAGGGCAAGGCGGACACCAAGGTCCTGGGTGACGGCTGGACCGCGATCACCAAGGACCGCAAGCTCTCGGCCCAGTGGGAACATACCCTGCTGGTCACCGACACCGGCTACGAGATCTTCACCCTGCGCAGCGACGACACGATCCCGCGCGTATCGGCCTGATCCCGGAAAACGCTCCCAGCCCATAGACAGAAAGGAAAGCCAATCGATGCCGCAGGTGGATCCCGAACTCTTCGACCGCGGCCAGTTCCAGGCTGAACTGGCCCTGAAAGCGAGCCCCATCGCCGCATTCAAGAAGGCGATCCGCCAGGCCCGTGAAGTGCTCGACGCGCGTTTTCGCAGCGGGCGCGACATTCGACGGCTGATCGAGGACCGCGCCTGGTTCGTCGACAACATCCTGCAAAAGGCCTGGGAGCAGTTCAACTGGAGCGAAGACGCCGATATCGCGCTGGTCGCGGTCGGCGGTTACGGGCGCGGCGAGCTGCACCCGTATTCCGACATTGACCTACTGATCCTGCTCGACAGCGCCGATCACGAAGTTTTCCGCGACTCCATCGAGCGTTTTCTGACGCTGCTGTGGGACATCGGCCTGGAAGTCGGGCAAAGCGTACGCTCGGTCGACGAATGCGCCGAAGAGGCCCGCGCCGACCTGACGGTGGTCACCAACCTGATCGAAAGCCGCACCATCTGCGGCCCCGAGCGTCTGCGCCAGCGCATGCTCGACGTCACCAGCACCGCCCACATGTGGCCGAGCAAGGAGTTCTTCCTGGCCAAGCGCGCCGAGCAGAAGGCCCGCCACCACAAATACAACGACACCGAATACAACCTGGAACCCAACGTCAAAGGCTCGCCCGGCGGCCTGCGCGATATCCAGACGATCCTCTGGGTTGCCCGGCGCCAGTACGGCACCCTGAACCTGCGCGCCCTGGCCGGCGAAGGTTTCCTGGTCGAGAGCGAAAATGCCCTGCTTGCCTCCTCCCAGGAATTTCTCTGGAAGGTGCGCTATGCCCTGCACATGCTTGCCGGCCGCGCCGAGGACCGCCTGCTGTTCGATCACCAGCGCACCATCGCCGGGCTGCTGGGGTTTGAAGGCGACGACGCGAAACAGGCCGTCGAAAACTTCATGCAACAGTATTTCCGCGTGGTGATGAGCATCGCCCAGCTCAGCGACCTGATCATCCAGCACTTCGAGGAAGTCATCCTCGCCCCGGAAGACGAGGCGCCGCCCCAGCCGATCAACGCGCGGTTCCAGCTGCACGACGGCTACATCGAGGCACGCAACGACAACGTGTTCCGTCGTACGCCGTTCGCCATGCTCGAGATCTTCGTGCTGATGGCCCAGCAGCCGGAAATCAAAGGCGTACGCGCCGACACCATTCGTCTGCTGCGGGAAAACCGCCACCTGATCGACGACAACTTCCGTAACGACATTCGCAACACCAGCCTGTTCATCGAGCTGTTCAAGTGCAAGATCGGCATCCACCGCAACCTGCGGCGGATGAACCGCTACGGCATCCTCGGCCGTTACCTGCCGGAGTTCGGCTTCATCGTCGGGCAGATGCAGCACGACCTGTTCCACATCTATACGGTCGATGCGCACACGCTGAATCTGATCAAGCACCTGCGCAAGCTGCAGTACACCCAGGTGTCGGAGAAATTCCCGCTGGCGGCCAAGCTCATGGCCAAGCTGCCCAAGCCCGAACTCATTTATATGGCGGGCCTGTATCACGATATCGGCAAGGGCCGGCACGGCGATCACTCGGAAATCGGCGCGGTCGATGCCGAGGCGTTCTGCCAGCGCCATCAACTACCTGTGTGGGACAGCCGGCTGATCGTCTGGCTGGTGCAGAACCACCTGGTGATGTCGACCACCGCCCAGCGCAAGGATCTGTCCGACCCGCAGGTGATCCACGACTTCGCCCAGGCTGTCGGCGATGAAACCCGCCTCGACTACCTGTACGTGCTGACCGTCGCCGACATCAACGCCACCAACCCGACCCTGTGGAATTCGTGGCGCGCCAGCCTGCTGCGCCAGCTCTACACCGAGACCAAGCGCGCCCTGCGCCGCGGCCTGGAAAACCCGGTGGATCGCGAAGAGCAGATCCGCCAGACCCAGAGCGCGGCGCTGGACATCCTGGTGCGCGGCGGCACCGACCCGGACGACGTCGAGCAGCTGTGGGCGCAACTGGGCGACGACTACTTCCTGCGTCACACCGCCGGCGACGTCGCCTGGCACAGCGACGCCATCCTCCAGCAGCCGGCCGATGGCGGGCCGCTGGTGCTGATCAAGGAAACCACCCAGCGCGAATTCGAGGGCGGTACGCAAATCTTCATCTATGCCCCGGACCAGCACGACTTCTTCGCCGTGACCGTGGCCGCGATGGACCAGCTCAACCTGAACATTCACGATGCCCGGGTCATCACCTCGAGCAGCCAGTTCACCCTCGACACCTACATCGTGCTCGACACCGATGGCGACTCGATCGGCGACAACCCGGCGCGGGTCAAGCAGATTCGCGACGGCCTGACCGAAGCCCTGCGCAACCCCGACGATTACCCGACGATCATCCAGCGCCGGGTGCCGCGCCAGCTCAAGCACTTCGCGTTCGCGCCACAGGTGACCATCCACAACGATGCCCAGCGACCGGTGACGGTGCTGGAGCTGACGGCACCGGATCGTCCGGGCCTGCTGGCGCGGGTCGGCGGGATTTTCCTCGAGTTCGATCTGTCGCTGCAGAACGCCAAGATCGCCACGCTGGGCGAACGGGTGGAAGACGTGTTCTTCATCACCGACGCGCACAACCAGCCGTTGTCCGATCCGTTGCTGTGCAGCCGTTTGCAGGACGCAATCGTCGAGCAACTGAGCGTTACTCAGGAACCTGATATCAAGCTGTCGCGCATCAGTATCTGATCCAACCATTTTCCCCTGTGGGCCGTGCCGGCAGGCGCCGCCCACATTGAACGAGGCCCTCATGAATAACGCTCTGAACCAGTTGCAGCCCTACCCGTTCGAAAAGCTCCGTGCCCTGCTCGGCAGCGTCACGCCGAACCCGGACAAGCGCCCGATCGCGCTGTCCATCGGCGAGCCGAAACACCGCTCGCCAAGCTTTGTCGCCGAGGCCCTGGCGAGCAACCTGGATCAGATGGCGGTCTACCCGACCACCCTCGGCATTCCGGCCCTGCGCGAAGCCATCGCGGCCTGGTGCGAGCGTCGTTTCCATGTGCCAGCGGGCTGGATCGATCCGGCGCGCAACGTGCTGCCGGTCAACGGCACCCGCGAGGCGCTGTTCGCTTTCACCCAGACCGTGGTCAACCGTGGCGACGACGCGCTGGTGGTCAGCCCGAACCCGTTCTATCAGATCTACGAAGGCGCGGCATTTCTCGCCGGGGCCAAGCCGCACTACCTGCCGTGCCTGGATGAAAACGGCTTCAACCCGGACTTCGACGCCGTGTCGGCGGACATCTGGAAGCGTTGCCAGATCCTGTTCCTGTGCTCGCCCGGCAACCCGACCGGTGCGCTGATTCCAGTCGAGACCCTGAAAAAGCTCATCGCCCTGGCCGACGAATACGACTTCGTGATCGCCGCCGACGAGTGCTACAGCGAGCTGTACTTCGACGAACAGACGCCACCGCCGGGCCTGCTCAGTGCCTGCGCCGAACTGGGTCGCCAGGATTTCAAGCGCTGCGTGGTGTTCCACAGCCTGTCCAAGCGTTCCAACCTGCCGGGCCTGCGTTCCGGCTTCGTCGCCGGCGATGCCGACATCCTCAAGGGCTTCCTGCTCTATCGCACCTACCATGGCTGCGCGATGCCGGTGCAGACACAACTGGCCAGCGTTGCCGCGTGGAACGACGAAGTGCACGTGCGCGCCAACCGTGCGCTGTATCGCGAGAAGTTCGACGCGGTCCTGGCGATCCTCGCCCCGGTAATGGACGTGCAGCGCCCGGACGGCAGCTTCTACCTGTGGCCGAACGTGCAAGGCGATGACGCGGCGTTCTGCCGTGACCTGTTCGCCGAGGAACACGTGACCGTGGTGCCGGGTTCGTACCTGTCGCGCGACGTCGACGACACCAACCCGGGCGCCGGCCGGGTGCGCATGGCGCTGGTCGCCCCGCTGGCCGAATGCGTGGAAGCGGCCGAGCGCATCCGCGACTTCGTCCTGCGTCGCCAGTAATACCCGGGGCCCGTGCCGGGCAATCCGGCACGGGCAATGCAAATATCGCGTTACAGTTGCAGCATTCCTGTACCCCTCCTTCCTCCCAGCCAAGGCTTAGTCTCGGGCCGCGCCGCTTGCTGCGCGTAAACAACGCCCTTACCACCCACTTCAAGGAAGAAGTCGACAATGCATCAACTGACAGACTGCCAACTTATCCAGTCGCCAGACGATCAAGCGGCTTACACCAGCGCCATCAATGAGAATCCGGCCAATGCCGGCACAACGGGCCGAACCCGGCGAAAACGCTCGTTGTTCAACTATTCAAAACTGTGGGCCAATGGTCGTACGTTGAAGATTGCCTTTCTGGATAATCCGCCCGCCGCACACAAACAGAAAATCATCGCCGCCGCCAGCCAATGGCTGCCCTACATCAACTTGAAGTTTGTCTTCGTCGATGATGAGGGCGACATCCGCATTGCTACCGGCAATAACGACAACAGTTCGATGCTTGGCACGGACGCCCTGCTGATCCACCCCGACCACCCCACGATGAACCTCGGCGTGCCGCCGGACCATGCCGATTTCGACGTGATCGTCATCCACGAATTCGGCCACGCCCTCGGTGCCATGCACGAGCACCAGCATCCACAGGCGAACATCCCGTGGGATAAACCCAAGGTCTACGCGTTCTATCAAAATCGTGAAATGAACCCGCTGAGCAAGACTCAGGTCGACCGAAACCTGTTCGCCACGTTCGACACATTGAGCGCGGTGCATACCGCCTACGACCGCAAGTCGGTCATGCATCATCCGGTGCCGAACAGCCTGACGCTGGGCGACTGGGAAGTCCCGATCAATCGCCGCATCAGCAAGAAAGACAAGCGCCTGATGCGCCTGCTCTATCCGAAATAAACTGCATACACGTGTGCCGGGCGCAATGCCCGGCAAACTTTCAATATCAAGTAAAACAACTGACCAACCACTGACTTTAATCAAGCCGCGTGCGCCGTTAACTTGAACCACCGGAACAACTCTTCCGGACACCGACATGCAGTCAACTACAAGTACGGACACTTAATCATGAACTTCGCAATGCCCTGCCTTACCGATACTTCAATCAATCTGCAGGCTTCCTATCAAGTGGCCATAAACGAAAACCCGGCCAACCAGAGATCCACTGCAGCCGCGCGCAAAAAACGCGCGGCCGGCAACCACGCACACTTCTGGGCGCCGGGGCGCACGCTGCGCATTGCCTTCGTCAGCGGCGACCAGGCGTTCAAGGACGCCGTCATCGCAGCAGCCAGCGCCTGGCAGCCACACATCAATCTGTTGCTGGAGTTCGTCGAGGGCTCGGCAGGCGAAATCCGCATCAGCAGCACGCCCGGGGTGTACTGGTCGGCCATCGGCACCAATGCCCTGCTGATCGAGGAAGGCCCGACAATGCACCTGTCGCCGGATCTGCACGCACCAGCGATTTTCGCCGCCAGTGTGCTGCATGAATTCGGCCATGCCCTGGGCGCCGAGCATGAGCATCTGCACCCCGAATCGAACATTCCGTGGAACAAAGCGGCGGTCTACGCGGCACATGGGGTGGCGGCGGACGCCGACGAGGATGATTACGCCCGCCGCGCGGTCGACGAGCGCTACTTCAACCTGCTCGATGCCAGCCAATTCGACTATTCGCCGTACGACCCGCAGTCGATCATGCACTACCCGGTGCGCCAGGACTGGACCCTGGGCGACTTCCGGATTGACCTCAACCGGGTGCTCAGCGAAAAGGACAAGGCGTCCATGGCCAAGGCCTATCCGCACCCCGTTGCCCAGAGCGCCTGATCCCGCCTGCGTCTATTTGACCTGACCGAGATTGGCCTCGCTCAAGTCCAGTTCGCCAAGCACCTCACGCAGCACGTCATCACCGATCTGGTGCTGACGGCTGAGGCTGTACAGTTCCAGACGCTGCGCGCGCAGGGCCTTGAGCCGCAGGCGGCGCTCCAGCAGATCCATCTGGAAGGCCAGCGCCTGGGCTTCGGCCGAGTCGTTGAACACCTCGAGCTGATGGCGATATTCGGACATGATCCGCGCTTTCAGTTCTGCCGAGAGTGCCGCCTGCGCGGCGTCCTGCGGGATGACCTCCTCGGTTTCCAGCGCATGGATGGCCGCTTCGGCGGTCTTGCGCCAGGCGTCACGGACTTCCTGGCGCCGTTTGTCGTCCGGGCTTTTTTCGATGCCGCGCAACAACAGCGGCAAGGCAATGCACGCCGCCACCAGCGACAGTAGGATCACCCCGGCGGCGATGAAGATCAGCAGGTCACGCTCGGGGAATGCCTCGGTGCCCATCAGCATCGGCACCGACATCACACCGGCCAGCGTCACCGCCCCGCGCACACCACCGACCGTCAGCAGCCAGCAGGAGCGTGCGGTAGGCACCTGGGTCAGATCGCCCTTGCCGCGCAACCGCCGCAACAGCACCGACAAACGCCAGATGCTCTGTACCCAGACAAACCGCAACAGCACCAGGGCGAGGAAAATCGCCAGGACGTCGAGGCAGCGGTAGAACAGCGTCGGCCACAACGACGGTTCGTGGCTGACCACCGCTTTGATGATGTCCGGCAATTGCAGGCCGAGCAGGAGGAAGATCAGCCCGTTGAAAGCGAACTCCAGCAACGACCAGACGCTGCGATTGAGCAGACGGGTGCTGGTCTGCCGAGGCAACAGATCGAGCCAGCTCTGCATCATCCCCGCCGCGACCGCCGAGAGGATGCCCGAGGCCCCCAGCCGTTCCGCCAGCACATACGCGGCGAACGGCAGGAGCAACATGAACACCACGTGAGTCGCCGGATCATCCCAGCCACGGGCGATCATCCACGCGCGCAAGCGCCCGACCAGCCAGCTCAGCGCCACGCCGACCGCCAGCCCGCCGAGCGCCACCAGGACGAAGGTCAGGCTGGCATTGGCCAGGGAAAACGCCCCGGTCACCGCGGCGGCGAGGGCAAACTTGAACGTCACCAAGCCCGACGCGTCATTCATCAGCGCCTCGCCCTGCAACATGTGCATCAGCGGCGTGGGCAAGCGGTTCTGGGCAATCGCCGACACCGCCACGGCGTCGGTCGGCGACAGCACCGCCGCCAGCGCAAACGCGACGGGCAGTGGAATGGTCGGCAGCAGCCAGTGAATGAAGTATCCGGCGCCGACCACCGTGAACAGCACCAGGCCCACGGCCAGGGTCAGCACCGGCCCGCGCAGGCGCCACAATTCGCGCTTGGGCATGCGCCAGCCGTCGGAGAACAACAGCGGCGGCAGGAACAGAAACAGGAACAATTCGGGATCGAGGGCGACGTGCAGGCCGAGGGTCGGCCACGCCAGCAAGGCGCCGGCGGCAATCTGCACCAGGGGCAGCGGCAACGGGATGACCCGTCCGACCAGTCGCGAAACGCTGACCAGCATCAGCAGGATGAGGACGGTATAAGCGGTTTGCATAAAGCGGAAATCTCAGACAATCGACAGCGTTGAACTGCCATATTAGCCGCTTAGCATGGCGCTGACCGTTGCACCTATGTCGCAGCCCTGTCGCAAATCCCTTGTGGGAGCGGGCTTGCTCGCGAATGCGCTGTCTCATGCAACAGAGATATTGCCTGACATGACCCCTTCGCGAGCAGGCTCGCTCCCACCGGTTTTGCAGCGTTACGACAACCGTGGCCGACGAAACGCGTTGGTCATGGCATAATCCCACACCATTTTTTTCCAGCACCTGTAAAGGGGGCAATTCCTTGACCGTTTCAAGTAAAACGTTGCACCTTTTCGGCATCAAAGCCTGCGACACCATGAAAAAGGCGCGCACCTGGCTCGATGAACACGCTGTCAGCTACGACTTCCACGATTACAAGACCGCCGGCATCGACCGTGAGCACCTGACCCAATGGTGTGACGAACACGGCTGGCAAACGGTGTTGAACCGCGCCGGCACGACCTTTCGCAAGCTCGACGACGAACGCAAAGCCGATCTCGACCAGTCGAAAGCCATCGACCTGATGCTCGCCCAACCCTCGATGATCAAGCGCCCGGTGCTCGATCTCGGTGACCGAACCCTGATTGGCTTCAAGCCAGACATCTACGCGGCCGCGCTCAAGTAAGCAGCCCGTCATTTATTGCTAGAGGTATTCACATGTCCAAGTCCCTGTTCAGCATCGCCTTTGGTGTCGGCACGCAAAATCGTCAAGGCGCGTGGCTGGAAGTGTTCTACGCGCAGCCGCTGCTCAACCCGTCCGCCGAGCTGGTCGCCGCCGTGGCGCCGATCCTCGGTTACAGCGAAGGCAACCAGGCCATCACCTTCACCACCGCGCAGGCCGCACAACTGGCAGAAGCGGTCAAAGGCATCGACGCCGTGCAAGGCAAGCTGCTGACCCGTCTGGCCGAGAGCCACAAGCCGCTGGTCGCCACCCTGCTGGCCGAAGACGCGCAGCTGACCTCGACGCCTGAGGCGTACCTCAAGCTGCACCTGCTGTCGCACCGTCTGGTCAAGCCGCATGGCGTGAGCCTGGCCGGGATCTTCCCGCTGCTGCCGAACGTGGCCTGGACCAGCCAGGGCGCGATCGACCTGAGCGAACTGGCCGAGCTGCAACTCGAAGCCCGTCTGCGTGGCGAGCTGCTGGAAGTGTTCTCGGTGGACAAGTTCCCGAAAATGACCGACTACGTGGTCCCGGCCGGCGTGCGTATCGCTGACGCCGCGCGTCTGCGCCTGGGTGCGTACGTGGGCGAAGGCACCACCGTGATGCACGAAGGCTTCATCAACTTCAACGCCGGCACCGAAGGCCCGGGCATGATCGAAGGCCGCGTTTCCGCTGGCGTATTCGTCGGCAAGGGTTCGGACCTGGGCGGCGGCTGCTCGACCATGGGCACCCTGTCGGGTGGCGGCAACATCGTGATCAAGGTCGGCGAAGGCTGCCTGATCGGCGCCAACGCCGGTATCGGTATCCCGCTGGGCGACCGCAACACCGTCGAGTCGGGCCTGTACGTGACCGCCGGCACCAAGGTCGCGCTGCTGGACGAGCACAACAATCTGGTCAAGGTGGTGAAGGCGCGTGAGCTGGCCGGGCAGACCGACCTGCTGTTCCGTCGCAATTCAGAAACCGGTGCCGTGGAGTGCAAGACCCACAAATCGGCCATCGAACTGAACGAAGCGCTGCACGCTCACAACTAAGCAGCACATTGATAATCTGTGGGAGCGAGCTGGCTCGCGAAGCTTTTTGGCGTCCTCGAGGACGCCTTCGCGAGCCAGCTCGCTCCCACAGTGTCTTGTGTACCCCCGCCCAAGTTCACAGGGCTGAAAAGATGATGATTCCCTCCCTCTGGCGCGCCGATTTTCCAGCCATCGCCGCCCTGCAACGGCAAGACCAGACCTACCTGGACAACGCCGCCACCACGCAAAAACCCCAGGCCCTGCTCGATGCGCTGGCGCATTACTACGCCAACGGTGCCGCCAACGTGCATCGCGCGCAGCATCTGCCCGGCGCCCATGCGACGCAGGCGTTCGAAGACAGCCGGCTCAAGGTTGCCCAATGGCTGAATGCCGCAGACAGCGGGCACATCGTCTTCACCCACGGCGCCACCAGTGCGCTGAACCTCCTGGCTTATGGCCTCGAGCATCTCTTCCAGCCGGGCGATGAAATTGTCATCAGCGCCCTGGAGCATCACGCCAACCTGCTGCCGTGGCAGCAACTGGCGCAACGTCGCGAACTGAAACTGGTCATTCTGCCGCTGGACGCCGACGGTCTGATCGACCTCGGCGCCGCCCTGCGCCTGATCGGTCCGCGCACGCGCTTGCTGGCGGTCAGCCAGTTGTCCAACGTGCTCGGTGCCTGGCAACCGCTGCCGGCGCTGCTGGCGATGGCCAAGGCGCAGAACGCTCTGACCGTGGTCGATGGCGCGCAGGGCGTGGTGCACGGACGGCATGACGTGCAGGCCCTGGGCTGCGACTTTTATGTGTTCTCCAGCCACAAGCTGTACGGCCCCGACGGTCTCGGCGTGCTGTTCGGGCGCCATCGTGCGCTTGCACAACTGAAACCGTGGCAGTTCGGCGGCGAAATGGTGATGGAAGCCCATTACCACGACGCACGCTTTCGTCCGGCACCGCTGGGTTTCGAAGCGGGCACACCACCGATCGCCAGCGTGATCGGCCTCGGCGCGACCCTCGATTACCTCGCCGGGCTGGATGCGGACGCGGTAGCCGCCCACGAAGCGGCGCTGCACGACTACCTGCTGCGCGGCCTCGCCGCGCGCAACGGCATTCGCCTGCTCGGCAAGCCGCAACTGGCGCTGGCCAGTTTTGTCGTCGAAGGCGTGCACAACGCCGATCTCGCGCACCTGCTGACCGAGCAAGGCATCGCCGTACGCGCCGGGCACCACTGCGCCATGCCGTTGCTGAAAAGCTTCGAACTGGCCGGAGCGATTCGTGTGTCGCTGGCGCTGTACAACGATTCCGAAGATCTGGAGCGCTTCTTTGAAGCGCTGGATCAGGCCCTGGAGCTGTTGCGATGAGCCTGCCGGTCGAAGCCGCCGAAGCGCTGCAAACGTTTCACAACGCCGCCGGTTGGGAACAACGGGCGCGGCTGTTGATGCAGTTCGGCGATCGTCTGCCGCCGTTGAGCGATGCCGACCAATGCGACGCCAATCGGGTGCACGGCTGTGAGAGCCAGGTGTGGCTGGTGGGCGAGTTGCGCGACGGTCACTGGCAATTCGCAGCGAGCAGCGATGCGCGGCTGATTCGCGGATTGGTGGCGTTGCTGCTGGTGCGGGTCAACGGCTTGTCGGCCGCTGAATTGCAGCAGGTTGATCTGCCGGACTGGTTCAATCAGCTAGGTCTTTCGCGGCAACTCTCGCCATCGCGCAGCAATGGCTTGAATGCCGTGCTCAAGCGGATGAATGAGTTGGCCGATTAATCGCTTTCGCGAGCAGGCTCGCTCCCACAGGGGAATGCATTTCAATGTGGGAGCGAGCCTGCTCGCGAAGAGGTCCTAAGCCGCAGAATCAAGCCTGCGGCTTGGCCCGATCCGCCGGGCGCCGCACACCCGCGACAATCTTGTCCACCGCCTTGGTCGCCGCGACCATGCCGAACGTCGCCGTGACCATCATCACCGCGCCAAAGCCGCCCGCGCAGTCCAGCTTGACCCCGTCGCCGACAAAACTCTTCTGCAGGCAAATGCTGCCATCCGGTTTCGGGTAGCGCAGTTGTTCGGTGGAGAACACGCACGGCACGCTGTAATGGCGGGTGACGGTGCGCGAGAAGCCGTAGTCGCGGCGCAGGGTCGAACGCACTTTCGAGGCCAGCGGATCGTTGAAGGTGCGGTTCAGATCGCAGACCTGGATCAGCGTCGGATCGATCTGCCCGCCGGCGCCGCCCGTGGTGATGATCTGGATCTTGCGCCGCTTGCACCAGGCAATCAGCGCGGCCTTGGCGTTGACGCTGTCGATGCAGTCGATCACGCAGTCGATGTGCGGCGTGATGTACTCAGCCATGGTGTCGCGGGTGACGAAATCCGCCACGGCGTGCACGGTGCAGTCCGGGTTGATCCCGCGCAGGCGCTCGGCCATCACCTCGACCTTGGGTTTGCCGACGGTGCTGTCCAGCGCATGCAACTGGCGGTTGGCATTGCTGACGCAGACGTCGTCGAGGTCGAACAGCGAAATCTCGCCGACGCCGCAACGGGCCATGGCTTCCGCCGCCCAGGAGCCGACACCACCGACGCCGACGATCGCCACATGGGCGGCGCGCAGGCGCTCCAGGCCCTCGATGCCATACAAACGGGCGATGCCTGCAAACCGCGGATCTTCTGTACTCATGACCATTACCCCAAAAACCGGCGCGCATTATAGGGCCACGCCGCGACAAGTTTTAAGCTTCGCGCTAAAAGTGTAAGAACTTAAGTCAAAGCGGGTTGCCCAATATCGGGCATTTCCCTGTCTTGTGTACGACTAGTGGAGTGCCGGTGTAGGATTCGCGCCCTTTTGGCGTAAGCCGATCCGTTCCTTCGTTCCACAGCCTTTGGAACCCGAAACAGCTATGTCATCGCGTAAATTTGGACTCAACCTGGTGGTGGTTCTGGCAATCGCCGCCCTGTTCACCGGCTTCTGGGCGCTGATCAACCGCCCGGTTTCTGCGCCGAACTGGCCGGAGCAGATCTCCGGCTTCTCCTACTCGCCGTTCCAGCAGGGCCAATTCCCACAGAGGGATCAGTATCCCTCCGACGAGGAAATGCGCCGCGACCTGGAAATCATGAGCAAGCTGACGGACAACATCCGCATCTACTCGGTCGACGGCACGCTGCAAGACATCCCGAAACTGGCCGAGGAATTCGGCCTGCGCGTGACCCTGGGGATCTGGATCAGCCCCGACCAGGAACGCAACGAGCGGGAAATCCAGCGCGCCATCGAACTGGCCAACACCTCGCGCAGCGTCGTTCGCGTGGTCGTCGGCAACGAAGCGATCTTCCGCAAGGAAATCACCGCCGAACAACTCAGCGTCCTGCTCGATCGCGTCCGCGCAGCGGTCAAGGTGCCGGTGACGACCTCCGAACAGTGGCACGTCTGGGAAGAACACCCGGAACTGGCCAAGCACGTCGACCTGATCGCCGCGCACGTCCTGCCCTACTGGGAATTCATTCCGGTGGACAAGGCCGGGCAGTTCGTCTTCGACCGCGCCCGTGACCTGAAAAAACTGTTCCCGAAAAAACCGCTGCTGCTTTCCGAAGTGGGCTGGCCGAGCAACGGCCGCATGCGCGGTGGCGCCGATGCGTCGCCAGCGGATCAGGCAATCTATTTGCGCACGCTGGTCAACAAACTCAACCGCCAGGGCTTCAACTACTTCGTCATCGAAGCGTTCGACCAGCCGTGGAAGGCCAGCGATGAAGGTTCGGTCGGCGCGTACTGGGGCGTGTTCAACGCCGCGCGCCAGCAGAAATTCAATTTCGAAGGCCCGGTAGTGGCGATTCCGCAATGGCGGGTGCTGGCGATCGGCTCGGTGGTGCTGGCGCTGCTTTCGCTGACCCTGCTGATGATCGACGGCTCGGCCCTGCGCCAGCGCGGGCGGACCTTCCTGACCTTTATCGCGTTCCTCTGCGGTTCGGTGCTGGTGTGGATCGGTTACGACTACAGCCAGCAATACAGCACCTGGTTCAGTCTGACCGTGGGCTTCCTGCTCGCGCTCGGTGCGCTGGGCGTGTTCATCGTCCTGCTGACCGAGGCTCACGAACTGGCCGAAGCGGTGTGGATCCACAAGCGCCGGCGTGAATTCCTGCCGGTGATCGGCGACTCCGACTACCGGCCGAAAGTGTCGATCCATGTGCCCTGCTACAACGAGCCGCCGGAGATGGTCAAACAGACCCTCAACGCCCTGGCCAACCTCGACTATCCGGATTTCGAAGTCCTGATCATCGACAACAACACCAAGGACCCGGCAGTGTGGGAGCCGGTGCGCGATTACTGCGCAACCCTCGGCCCGCGCTTCAAGTTCTTCCACGTCTCGCCCCTGGCCGGGTTCAAGGGCGGCGCGCTGAACTACCTGATTCCGCACACCGCCAAGGACGCCGAAGTGATCGCGGTGATCGACTCCGACTACTGCGTGCACCCGAACTGGCTCAAGCACATGGTGCCGCACTTCGCCGATCCGAAAATCGCCGTGGTGCAGTCGCCGCAGGATTACCGCGACCAGAACGAAAGCACGTTCAAAAAGCTCTGCTACGCCGAATACAAAGGCTTCTTCCACATCGGCATGGTCACGCGCAACGACCGCGACGCGATCATTCAGCACGGCACCATGACCATGACCCGGCGTTCGGTTCTGGAAGAACTGGGCTGGGCCGACTGGTGTATCTGCGAAGACGCCGAGCTCGGCCTGCGCGTGTTCGAAAAAGGCCTGTCGGCGGCGTACTACCACGACAGCTACGGCAAGGGTCTGATGCCGGATACCTTCATCGACTTCAAGAAACAGCGTTTCCGCTGGGCCTACGGAGCGATCCAGATCATCAAGCGCCACACCCGCAGCCTGCTGCGCGGCAAGGACACCGAGCTGACTCGCGGCCAGCGTTACCACTTCCTCGCCGGCTGGCTGCCGTGGGTGGCGGATGGCATGAACATCTTCTTTACCGTTGGCGCGTTGCTGTGGTCGGCGGCGATGATCATCGTGCCGCAACGGGTCGACCCGCCGCTGCTGATTTTTGCGATTCCACCGCTGGCGCTGTTCGTGTTCAAGGTCGGCAAGATCATCTTCCTCTACCGTCGCGCCGTGGGCGTGAATCTCAAGGATGCGTTCTGCGCGGCACTGGCCGGGCTGGCGTTGTCGCACACCATCGCCAAAGCGGTGCTGTACGGCTTCTTCACCAGCAGCATTCCGTTCTTCCGCACGCCGAAAAACGCCGATAACCACGGTTTCTGGGTGGCAATTTCCGAGGCCCGCGAAGAGCTGTTCATCATGCTGCTGCTGTGGGGCGCGGCGCTGGGGATCTTCCTGGTGCAGGGCATTCCAAGCAACGACATGCGCTTCTGGGTGGCCATGCTGCTGGTGCAGTCGCTGCCCTACGTGGCGGCGCTGATCATGGCGTTCCTCTCGTCGCTGCCGAAACCGGCCACTGCGCCGGAAGCGGCACCGGCGGTCTAAATCCTGCGCGAAGCACTAAACGGCGGCCAATGGTCGCCGTTTTGCTTTAAGATAACCGCCATTTTGCGGGGCTTGGCGGGATACCGGTCTGACTGACCGCCCCCTATCCCCTGTGGGAGCGAGCCTGCTCGCGAAGGCTTTGTAACATTCAACCTTTATGTTGACTGACACAGCGCATTCGCGAGCAGGCTCGCTCCCACATTGGCCCTCGCTCAAATTCATGACCCCGGAGTTTTCCATGACGGCCCACGCCGACCTTTCGCCGACCCTTCAACTCGCCATCGACCTGATCCGCCGTCCGTCGGTGACGCCGGTCGACGCCGATTGCCAGAAGCAGATGATGCAGCGCCTGGGCGATGCCGGTTTCACCCTCGAGCCGATGCGCATCGAAGATGTGGATAACTTTTGGGCCACCCACGGTAGCCACGACGGTCCGGTGCTGTGCTTCGCCGGCCACACCGACGTGGTGCCGACCGGCCCGGTGACCGCATGGCAGATCGACCCGTTCAACGCCGTGATCGACGAGCACGGCATGCTCTGC
Organism: Pseudomonas sp. efr-133-TYG-5; assembly: GCF_030209175.1. Classification (GTDB taxonomy): domain Bacteria; phylum Pseudomonadota; class Gammaproteobacteria; order Pseudomonadales; family Pseudomonadaceae; genus Aquipseudomonas. Next base: position 2,217,798 of record NZ_JARVSM010000001.1, read on the forward strand.
GGCCGTGGCGCTGCGGACATGAAGGGCAGCCTGGCGTCGATGACCGTGGCCGCCGAACGCTTCGTCGCCGACTACCCGAACCACAAGGGCAAGGTCGCGTTCCTCATCACCAGCGACGAAGAAGGCCCGGCGCACCACGGCACCAAGGCAGTGGTCGAGCGCCTGGCAGCGCGCAACGAGCGCCTGGACTGGTGCATCGTCGGCGAACCGTCGAGCACCACCCTGGTCGGTGACGTGGTGAAGAACGGCCGTCGCGGCTCGCTCGGCGCCAAACTGACGGTGCGCGGCGTGCAGGGCCACGTGGCCTATCCGCACCTGGCGAAGAACCCGATCCACCTCGCGGCCCCGGCCCTGGCCGAACTGGCCGCCGAGCACTGGGACCACGGCAACGATTTCTTCCCGCCGACCAGTTTCCAGATCTCCAACGTCAACTCCGGCACTGGCGCGACCAACGTGATCCCGGGCGACCTGGTGGCGTTGTTCAACTTCCGCTTCTCCACCGAATCGACAGTCGAAGGCCTGCAGAAACGCGTGGCCGACATCCTCGACAAGCACGGCCTGGACTGGCACATCGACTGGGCGCTGTCCGGCCTGCCATTCCTCACCGAGCCGGGCGCGCTGCTCGACGCGGTGTCGTCGAGCATCAAGGACATCACCGGCCGCGAGACCAAGGCGTCGACCAGCGGCGGCACCTCCGATGGTCGTTTCATCGCGACCATGGGCACCCAGGTGGTTGAGCTCGGCCCGGTCAACGCGACCATCCACCAGGTCAACGAACGCGTGCTGGCGGCCGATCTCGACGTGCTGACCGAGATCTACTACCAGACCCTGATCAAGTTGCTCGCCTGATGCTCGCGTGCCCGATCTGCAGTGAGCCGCTGAACGCGGTGGACAACGGTGTGGTGTGCCCGGCGGGCCACCGTTTCGACCGCGCGCGTCAGGGCTACCTGAACCTGTTGCCGGTGCAGCACAAGAACAGTCGCGACCCTGGCGACAACCAGGCGATGGTCGAGGCCCGCCGCGACTTCCTCAACGCCGGGCATTACGCGCCGGTGGCCAAGCGTCTGGCCGAGCTGGCGGCGGGTTATGCGCCGGCACGCTGGGTCGACATCGGCTGTGGCGAGGGTTACTACACCGCGCAGATCGCCGAGGCCCTGCCGGACGCCGATGGCTATGCGCTGGACATTTCGAAGGAAGCGGTCAAACGCGCCTGCAAGCGTAATCCGGCGATTAGCTGGTTGATTGCCAGCATGGCCCGCGTGCCCTTGGCGTCGGGCAGTTGCCAGTTCCTCGCCAGCGTCTTCAGTCCGCTGGACTGGGCAGAAGCCAAGCGCCTGCTCAGCGTCGGCGGCGGCCTGATGAAGGTCGGTCCGACCAGCGGTCACCTGATGGAATTGCGTGAACGCCTGTACGACGAAGTGCGCGAGTACACCGACGACAAGCACCTGGCCCTGGTGCCGCAAGGCATGGCGCTGGCGCACAGCGAAACCCTGGAATTCACTCTGACGCTGGACAAGCCCGAGGATCGCGCCAACCTGCTGGCGATGACGCCCCACGGCTGGCGCGCCAGTGCCGAGCGTCGCGCGGCGGTGATCGAGCAGGCCGAGCCTTTCGTGACCACGGTGTCGATGCGCTACGATTATTTCGTTCTTCAATAACTTTTTGGCTGCGGGCGAGTGCCCGTGGCCGGCTAAATCCGCGAATGGATTTTTCAGACCCGCAGTGAGGACATCCATGCGCCAACCGGATATCGAGATTTACCTGAAAGACGCCGACGTCGACCACAAGGCGATTGCCGCCTGGCTCGGCGCCGCACTGGGCCCGTGCAGCGACTGGGTACAGAAAGGCCAGACCTACAAGTGCAAGGCCGGCAACATTCCGGTGACCTGGCTGCCGAAAGCCGTGGGCAAATGGAACAGCCTGTACCTGGAAAGCGACCAGACCCCCTGGGAAGACGACATCGCCTGCGCCCGCGCCGCATTCGCCGCGCTTAACGTCGAAGTGCGTTGCGCACCGGGCACGTGGGTCGAGGAAGAAGGCGAGGAAACGGCGGATCGCTGGATCCGCATCAGCGCCGATGGTGAAGAAGAGATCACCTGGAAAACCGCCTGAGCCACCTGAACGCTCCACCGCCCCAGATGAACAAAGAGGGCGGCGAGGCGCTCGGTGTCCATCAGTTCCAGTTGCCGACGGACTGATCAGCCTTGATGAATTCAAACCGGGCTGATTCGGTTGTCGTTCTGGGCAACGTCAGCTTGATGATCGGTACGACCTTGCCGGAATACTTGTAAAAATCCTGCTGATTGAACCTGGCATCCGCCAAGCCATTGGCCGTATAAAAGAAAGCCTTGATAGGAATGCTCGTGTGGATGTCCTGTGCCCACGTGGCCAGTCGGATCTCATTCCAGCCATTGAACCCCTCGGCTCCCAGCAACTTCATGGCCACAATCCCCTGATAAAACGCATCAGCAGCCAGTGCTCCCTGGCTGGGTCGGACGTTGAAACCACACTGGCGCTGATACTTCCATCCGCTGGGCCCCTGGTTATAGTGGCTGAGCCAGCCCGCCGCCGTCGTAATACCCTGCTGCTCACAAGAGCGACTGACGGTTGGATAATTGGACGACACCCCGCACCCCTGGTCTGCGCGGATGTCACTGCCGCCGTCCACGGGAAAAATGCAGAGAACCGGAATCTCTACCGTGCCTGCGGGACGCTGCTGTGCAGGGAAAAAGACGATGCCACTGGTATTCGGATAACTGGCTGGAAACGCCTTGAAGGCTGCGTCCTTACGCAGATAGAAAAACGACACGCCACCGTTCTTCTGCGAGAGCGGGCTGGGATTCCAGGCACGATAGCCGGTACCGTTGATCGTCGCGCGCAATATCACCCCCGAGCACAATGCCGCCGGCAGCGAAGCACTGCCGCAATTTTGTCGTGTATCGGCATATTGTGCATTCAGCTCATCAGCCACCCGTTGACCGTCTCCGACAGGCGCCCCACCTGTAACGCGGATAGCCAGCGCTGGCGACGTAATCAAATTACCTGACCCACCGACCTTGTAGGTGTACGTCAGGCTGACCGCGCGCCCCTTGTTCTCGGTGATCCAGGCCTTGGGCAGCTTGAACGTCTGAGTGCCTACGGTGGACACGGTCTGAATGGGCGTGTCACGCAGCGCCACCCCTGTCAGGCGCACGCCGACGGTGTCATTGCGCGCCAGGCTCGGGTAACTGACCTGCACGGTGGCTTCCGCGCCCAGCGTGTCGGCGTTCAACTCACCGGCCGGCGCCTCGACGACCTTGAACACATTTTGCCCCTGGGCACTCACCACTCGGATGCTCAAGGGATCCGAAGTGATCAGGCCTCCAGCCCCACCGTACTTGTAGGTGTACGTCAGGCTGACCGTGCGCCCCTTGTTCTCGGTGATCCAGGCCTTGGGCAGCTTGAACGTCTGCACGCCCACGCTGGACACGGTCTGAATGGGCGTGTCACGCAACGCCACCCCCGTCAGGCGCACGCCGACGGTGTCCTTGCGCGCCAGTCTCGGGTAACTGACCTGCACGGTGGCGTCGGCACCCAGCGTGTCGGCGTTCAACTCGCCGGCCGGCGCCTCAAGCACCTTGAACACAATCTGCTCTTCCGGGTTTTCCGGGCCGTGCGTTACATCGATGACAAGTGGTGGTCGGTGAATGAATTGCTGGTTAGGGCCGTCGACCGCATAGCCGAGGATAAAATTGCCGCCGATGCGATCAGCCACCCAGGCCTTCGGAAACGAGAACGTCAGTATTCCCGGCGTGGCGACCTTCTGAATCGGTGTGTCGTACTCTTTCGAGCCGACCACCACATACGTCAGGACCTGGTCACCAGGCGCCATGCTCGGATAACTCACCTGCGCGTGGGCCTCGGCGCCGAATGCATCCAGATTCAGTACGCGCTGCGGAGCTTCAACCAAGTTGAATAATGCCGGCGGTGCGGCCGCGACGCCTTGGGCATCTGCCTGCGGCGGCGTGGCCAAGGCACGGCTGGCAGGCTGGTCTGGAGGGGAAGCCGGCGTCGTGCATCCGGCTAGAAACACCATCACAACAACTGCGAATGCTCTCGGCATAACCGTGCCCTCTGCGATGAACGCGCCGCGTTTTCGCAGAAACTAGATCCGGGCTAAACATCCGTCTACTGTCAGAACTGACAGGTGTTCATTCATCCAGCGCCTGATCAGGCGCCGAAAAAAAGATCGCAGCCTGCGCCAGCTCCCACAGTTTGCAATGCATTTGCCCTGTAGAAGCTGGCGTAGGCTGCGATCTTCTGATCCTGAACGTTACAGGCCGACCACGTCTTCAGCCTGCAAACCCTTTTCCCCCGTCACCACCGCGTATTCGACTTGCTGGCCTTCGGTCAGCGAGCGATGCCCTTCACCGCGGATCGCGCGGTAGTGCACGAACACGTCCACGCCGTCTTCGCGCTGGATGAAGCCGTAGCCTTTGGCGTCGTTGAACCACTTCACATTGCCGGTTTCACGTGTTGCCATCTGTTCATACTCCATTTTTATTATTGAACAGGCTTTTCGCAGGAAAGCCTTTGCGGAACGTCAGCCTGCGTCCGACGTCCATAAAAGGGCCCCGGCGACAGACCGCCGAGTATATGACAGGCGCAAAAACTCTCAACAGGAGTTTACTTCGCCGCTTTTTTGCCGATTTTCAGTGAATACGGCAAACTGTCGACCGCCCGAGCAAACGCTCGGTTTATCCACTCACGCAGAAGCCGTATGACCCGTTCCCCGTTCCGCCGTCTTGTGTTTGGCACCTTGCGCCGATTGTTGTACCTCTGGGTTCGCTCGGAGACGATCAACCAGTCGTCGTTCACCCTCAACCTCGACCGCAGTCGCCCGGTGTTCTACGTCCTGCAAAACCCTTCGCTCACCGACCTGGCGGTGGTCGATACCGAGTGCACCAAGGCCGGCCTGCCGCGCCCGGTGCTGCCGGTATCGGTGGGATCGCTGATCGAACCGGCGGCGTTCTTCTACCTGACCCCGGACCCGGACTGGCTCGGCCGCCAGGACAAGCGCGGTGCGCCACCGACCCTGACCCGCCTGGTCAGCGCCCTGACGCAGAACGCCGCCGAAGACGCACAGATCATCCCGGTCAGCGTGTTCTGGGGGCAGTCGCCGGACAGCGAAAACAGTCCGTGGAAGCTGCTGTTCGCCGACAGCTGGGCCGTCACCGGACGCCTGCGCCGGTTGCTGAGCATCATCGTGCTGGGGCGCAAGACCCGCGTGCAATTCTCCGCACCGATCCACCTGCGTGAACTGATCGAGCACAACAAGGGCCACGAACGCACCGTGCGCATGGCCCAGCGCATCCTGCGCGTGCACTTCCGCAACCTGAAAGCGGCCGTGATCGGCCCGGACATTTCCCACCGGCGCAACCTGGTCAAGGGCCTGCTCAACCAACCGCTGGTCAAACAGGCCATCCTCGAGGAAGCCGAGCGCGAGAACATCTCCCCGGAAAAGGCCAAGGCCCAGGCCCTGCGCTACGGCAACGAGATCGCCTCGGACTACACCTACACCGCGATCCGTTTCCTCGAAGTGGTGCTGAGCTGGTTCTGGAACAAGATCTACGACGGCATCAAGGTCAACCACATCGAAGGCGTGCAAAAGGTCGCCCAGGGGCACGAAGTGATCTACGTGCCATGCCACCGCAGCCACATCGATTACCTGCTGCTCTCCTACCTGCTGTTTCGCAACGGCCTGACCCCTCCGCACATCGCCGCCGGGATCAACCTGAACATGCCGGTGATCGGCAGCCTGCTGCGCCGTGGCGGCGCTTTCTTCATGCGCCGCACCTTCAAGGGCAACCCGCTGTACACCTCGGTGTTCAACGAATACCTGCACACCCTGTTCACCAAAGGCTTCCCGGTCGAGTACTTCGTCGAGGGCGGCCGCTCGCGTACCGGGCGCATGCTGCAGCCGAAAACCGGCATGCTGGCGATCACGCTGCGCAGCTTCCTGCGTTCGTCGCGCATGCCGATCGTGTTCGTGCCGGTGTACATCGGCTATGAACGCGTGCTGGAAGGCCGCACCTACCTCGGTGAGCTGCGCGGCGCGAGCAAAAAGAAAGAGTCGATCTTCGACATCTTCAAAGTCATCGGCGCGCTCAAGCAGCGCTTCGGTCAGGTCGCGGTGAACTTCGGCGAGCCGATCAAGCTGGCGGAATTCCTCGACAGCGAACAGCCGGACTGGCGCCAGCAGGACCTCGGCCCGCAGTTCAAGCCGGCCTGGCTCAACGAAACCACCAACCGCCTCGGCGACAAAGTCGCGCAGCACCTGAACGAGGCCGCGGCGATCAACCCGGTCAACCTGGTGGCGCTGGCGCTGCTGTCGACCACCCGCCTGGCACTGGATGACCGCGCCATGGCGCGGGTGCTGGACCTGTACCTGGCGCTGCTGCGCAAAGTCCCGTACTCGCCGCACACCACCTTGCCGCAGGGCGATGGCCGCGCGCTGATCGAGCACGTGAAGGACATGGATCTGCTGTCCGAGCAGAACGACGCGCTGGGCAAGATTCTCTATCTGGACGAGCAGAACGCCGTCCTGATGACCTACTACCGCAACAACGTGCTGCACATCTTCGCTCTGCCGGCGCTGCTGGCGAGCTTCTTCCAGAGCACCTCGCGCATGAGTCGCGAACAGATCCTGCGCTACACCCGTGCGCTGTATCCGTACCTGCAGGCAGAGCTGTTCATCCGCTGGCGCCTGGACGAACTCGACGCGGTGATCGACCAGTGGCTGGAGGCGTTCGTCGAGCAAGGCCTGCTGCGCTTCGAAAAGGACGTGTACCTGCGCCCGGCGCCGAGTTCGCGGCATTTCGTCCTGCTGACCCTGCTGTCGAAGAGCATCGCGCAGACCCTGCAGCGTTTCTACATGACCGTCTCGCTGCTGCTCAACGCCGGGCAGAACAGCATCAGCGCCGAAGAACTGGAAGACCTGTGCACGGTCATGGCCCAGCGCCTGTCGATCCTGCATGGCCTCAATGCCCCGGAGTTCTTCGACAAGAGCCTGTTCCGCCACTTCATCCAGACCCTGCTCGATCTCGACGTGCTGCGCCGTGACGAGGCCGGCAAGCTGAGCTATCACGAACTGCTCGGCGAACTGGCCGAAGGTGCAGCCAAGCGCGTGTTGCCGGCCGAAATTCGCCTGTCGATCCGTCAGGTGGCGCTGCATCGCAGTGAAGATGCGGCCGAGCAGGTCACCGCGCCCGCGCCAAGCGAATAAATGCCTACAGGCGCCAGGCTGTGTCTGGCGCCGTCGATACGGAGACTTGCGATGAAAAAACTCACCCTTCTGGCTGCAGCCACGCTGCTGAGCGCCTGCCAATCGACTTCACCGAGCGGCCAGGCGAGCCTCGACGGCGAAGTGTTCTACCTGCAACGCATCGCCCTGCCACCGAGCGCGACCCTGAGCGTGAGCCTGCAGGACGTGTCCCTGGCCGATGCGCCAGCGGTCGTGCTCGATGAACAAAAAGGCCCGGTCAAAGGCCAGGTGCCGTTGCCGTTCCACTTGCGCTACGATCCGGCCCAGGTCAAACCGGGCCACCGTTACTCGGTCAGCGCGCGCATCGAAGTCAACGGCGAGCTGCTGTTCATCACCACCGAACATCATGCCGTGCAACTCGATGGCAAGGATCCGCAGCCGCTGAAGATCCGCGTCGACGCCGCCCGCTAATGCTCTTTTTCAACAAGGAAGCTGCCATGCTCCGCCCTACCCTTCGCTTCGCCGGCCTGTGCGCAGGCCTGATGATTTCCGCCAGCGCCCTGGCCCTGTCCCTCAGCGACCTGTCGCAACAGGACGCTACTGGCGGCCTCAAGGACGCCCTGACCCAGGGTGCACAACTGGCAGTCAAGCAACTCGGTACCCCGGGCGGTTTCAGTAACAACCCCGAGGTGAAGATCGAACTGCCGGGCAAACTCGGCAAAGTCGCCGGCAAGATGAAAGCCTTCGGCATGGGCGCCCAGGTCGATGAACTGGAAACCGCCATGAACAAGGCCGCGGAAAGCGCCGTGACCCAGGCCCAGCCGATCCTCGTCGACGCCGTGAAGAAAATGAGCGTGGCCGACGCCAAGGGTATCCTCAGCGGCGGCAGCGATTCGGCCACCCAGTACCTGGACAAGTCCAGCCGCGAGCAGATCCGCGCCAAGTTCCTGCCGATCGTCAAGCAAGCCACCGATAAAGTCGGCGTGGCGCAGAAATACAACAGCTTCGCCGGCCAGGCGGCGACCCTCGGCGTGGTCGATGCCAAGAGCGCCAACATCGAAAGCTACGTGACCGAACAGGCACTCAACGGCCTGTTCGAGATGATCGGCAAACAGGAAGAAACCCTGCGCAAGAACCCGGCCGCTGCGGCGACCAGTCTGGCGAAGAAAGTGTTCGGCACGCTGTAACGGCCGCACCAGGAAAAGCCCGCTGCACCTCACAGGTCCAGCGGGCTTTTTTGTGGCAGGCGGCTTGGATGGTCGCTCCGCCCTCGCCCTCTCCCAGAGGGCGAGGGGCAAGAACGCCGCGCAAGCCAGGCCAGGCTACCCGACCCCAAGGCCGCGCAGGATCAACCGGCGTCCTTGCGAACCCTGAACCAGGCTGCATACAACGCCGGCAGAAACAGCAGCGTCAGCGCCGTCGCCACGATCAGGCCGCCCATGATCGCCACCGCCATCGGCCCGAAAAACACGCTGCGCGACAGCGGAATCATCGCCAGCACCGCCGCCAGCGCCGTCAGCACAATCGGCCGGAACCGGCGCACGGTCGCCTCGATGATCGCCTGCCAGGGCTTGAGCCCGGCCGCGATATCCTGCTCGATCTGATCGACCAGGATGACCGAGTTGCGCATGATCATCCCCGACAGCGCAATCGTCCCCAGCATGGCCACAAAACCGAACGGCTGACGGAACACCATCAGGAACAGCGTGACCCCGATCAGCCCCAGCGGCGCGGTCAGAAATACCATCGCCGTGCGCGAGAAACTGCGCAGCTGCACCATCAGCAAGGTCAGCACCACGACGATGAACATCGGCACCCCGGCGTTGACCGATTTCTGCCCGCGCTCGGAATCTTCCACGGTGCCGCCGACATCGAGCAGATAGCCATCCGGCAGCTCGGCGCGGATCGGATCGAGCGTCGGCAGAATCTGTTTGACCAGCGTCGCCGGTTGCTCCTTGCCGTAGATATCGGCGCGCACCGTAACGTTCGGCAGGCGGTTGCGGTGCCAGATGATGCCTTCTTCGAAACCGTATTCCAGGGTAGCGATCTGCGACAGCGCGACACTGCGACCGTTGTCGGTCGGCACCGCCAGGCTCGGCAGCAGCGACAGCTCGGTGCGCTCATGCACGGTGCCGCGCAGGAGGATTTCGATCAGTTCGTTGTCCTCGCGGTACTGGCTGACGCTGGAGCCGGTCAGCGAACTCTGGAGGAATTTCGCCAGGTTCGCCGTGCTCACGCCCAGGGCACGGGCGCGATCCTGATCGACGTTCAGGTACACCACCTTGCTCGGCTCTTCCCAGTCGAGGTGGACATTGACCACGTGCGGGTTCTCGCGGACTTTGGCGGCGACCTTGCGCGCCAGCGCACGGACTTCATCGATGTGCTCGCCGGTGACGCGGAACTGCACCGGATAGCCGACCGGCGGGCCATTCTCCAGGCGCGTGACCCGCGAGCGCAGCGCCGGGAATTGCTCGTTGAGCGTGTCGATCAGCCAGGTGCGCAGCGCTTCGCGTTCCTCGATGGTTTTTGCCAGCACGACAAACTGGGCAAAACTCGCCGCCGGCAATTGCTGGTCCAGCGGCAGGTAGAAGCGCGGCGAACCGGTGCCGACGTAGGCCACATAGTTGTCGATGCCGGCATGGTCCTTGAGCAGCGCCTCCAGGCGCTTGACCTCGGCGGCGGTATTGCTCAGGGACGCGCCTTCGGCGAGTTTCAGGTCAACCATCAGCTCCAGGCGGTTGGAGGCCGGGAAAAACTGCTGCGGTACGAAACGGAACAGCATCACCGACGCGATAAACAACCCCACGGTCAGCACGATCACGGTTTTGCGGCGGCGCACGCACCACTCCACCACACGGCGCACCCGCTGGTAGAACGGCGTGGCGTAAGGGTCGGGCTGGCCGTCACCGCTGCCGTGTTTGGCCGCATGAATTTTCGCCAGATCCGGCAGGAGTCTTTCCCCCAGGTATGGCACAAACACCACCGCCGCCACCCACGAAGCGAGCAAGGCGATGGTCACCACCTGGAAGATCGAGCGGGTGTATTCGCCGGTGCCGGACTGCGCGGTGGCAATCGGCAGGAACCCGGCGGCGGTGATCAGCGTACCGGTGAGCATCGGGAACGCGGTGCTGGTCCAGGCGTAACTGGCGGCCTTGATCCGGTCGAAGCCCTGCTCCATTTTGATCGCCATCATTTCCACGGCGATGATCGCATCGTCCACCAGCAGCCCCAGCGCCAGTACCAGTGCGCCGAGGGAAATCTTGTGCAGGCCGATGCCCAGGTAATACATGCAGGCGAACGTCATCGCCAGCACCAGGGGAATGGTCAGCGCCACCACCATGCCGGTGCGCACGCCGAGAGAGAAGAAGCTCACCAGCAAGACGATGGCCAGGGCCTCGACCAACACCTGGACGAACTCGCCGACCCCGGATTTCACCGCCGCCGGCTGATCCGAGACTTTGCGCAGCTGCATGCCGGCCGGAAGGTTTTTCTGAATGCGGGCGAATTCGATTTCCAGCGCCTTGCCCAGCACCAGAATGTCGCCGCCGTCCTTCATCGCCACCGCAAGGCCGATGGCGTCCTCGCCCATGAAGCGCATGCGCGGTGCCGGTGGATCGTTGAAACCGCGGCGCACGTCGGCGACATCGGCGATGCGGAACGTCCGGTCGCCGACGCGGATCGGGAAGTTCCTGATCTCGTCGACCGTCTGAAAATTCCCCGAAACCCGTAGCTGCAAACGCTCGCTGCCGGTTTCGAAGAAGCCCGCGGTGGACACCGCGTTCTGCTCTTCCAGCGCCTGCTGCACCGCCGCCAGCGGCAAGCCGAGGGTGGCGAGTTTGACGTTGGACAGCTCGACCCAGATCTTCTCGTCCTGCAGCCCGAGCAGTTCGACCTTGCCCACGTCCCTGACCCGTTGCAGCTGGATCTGGATGCGATCGGCGTAATCCTTGAGCACCGCATAGTCAAAACCGTCGCCGGTCAGCGCATAGATATTGCCGAACGTGGTGCCGAATTCGTCATTGAAAAACGGGCCCTGAATACCCGGCGGCAGGGTCTGGCGAATGTCGCTGACCTTCTTGCGCACCTGATACCAGAGCTCCGGAATCTGCACCGAGTGCATCGAGTCGCGGGCAATGAACGTGACCTGCGATTCACCGGGGCGGGAGAACGAGACAATGCGCTCGTACTCGCCGGTTTCCATCAGCTTCTTTTCGATGCGTTCGGTGACCTGGCGCGAGACTTCCTGGGCCGTGGCGCCCGGCCAGCGGGTCTGGATCACCATGGCTTTGAAGGTGAACGGCGGGTCTTCGCTCTGCCCCAGCTTGGTGTAGGACAAGGCGCCGACGATCGCCAGCAAAAGCATCAGGAACAGTACGATCTGGCGATTGCGCAGCGCCCAGGCGGAAAGATTGAAACCCATCGGGACTTACTCCTTGTCCGCCAGATTGACCACGCGGTTGGCGCGGTCCACCGGACGCACCTGCTGCCCTTCGAGCAAGACATGGACGCCGGCGGCCACCACCCAGTCGCTGGCGTTCAGACCTTCGAGCACCGGCACGCTTTTCTCGCCGAACGGGCCAATGCGCACCGGGGTCTTTTTCAGCGTGTTGTCGGCCTTGACCACCCAGACGTAAGTCGCGCCGTTTTCGGCGCTGAGTGCCGACAGCGGCACCGACAGCGGCACGCTTTCAGTGCTCTGCACGAACACCCGGGCGCTCTGACCGAGTTCGGCGGGAACCTTGCCGGCAGTGAAGGCAATGCGGGCGGCGAAGGTGCGCGATTTCGGATCGGCGGCCGGCGACAGTTCGCGGATCTGCCCGGCAAAGCGTTGGTTGGGCTGGGTCCACAGTTCCACCGTGACAGGCTGGCCGACCTTGAAGCGTCCGAAGCTCTGCTCCGGCAGGCTGATCAGCACTTCGCGTTCGCCGTCGGTAGCCAGGGTGAACACGGTCTGGCCGGCAGCGACCACTTGCCCGACTTCCACCGAACGCTTGGCCACTACGCCGTCCTGCGGCGCACGCAGCACGGCGTAGCTGGCCTGGTTGTTGGAGACGTTGAATTCGGCCTTGATCTGTTTGAGGCGGGCTTCGCCGGAGCGATAGAGGTTTTCTGCGTTGTCGTAGGCCGAGCGGCTGACCATCTGCCGCTCCATCAGGGTCTTGTAGCGGTCGCGCTCGGCGCGCACCAGATTGAGGTTGGCTTCGGCGGCGGTGACCTGGGCGCGCGTGGCTTCCAGTTGCAGGCGCACGTCCTGCGGGTCGAGCTCGGCCAACGGCTGGTCGGCCTTCACCCGCTGACCTTCCTCGACCAGTCGTCGGCTGACCTTGCCGCCGATACGGAACGCCAGGTCCGGCTCGTAACGGGCGCGCACCTCGCCCGGATAACTTTCCAGCGCCTGCGCCGAAGGCTCTGGCTGCACCACCATGGCCGGGCGTATGGCAACCTGCGTCGCCTCTTCCTGACCGCATGCGGACAATAAAAAAGCCAGACTGACTGGCAACGTAAAGGACAACGCATGGCGGAACATGGTGACGGACCTTTCGCTAATGGTGCTTGGAATAATTATACTGGCCGGTATGTTATTAATAGCAAACTCACCAGTCCAGTATTAAAAGCGAAGAATGTCGAACAATCTTGCAGCTCCAAACGGCCCGGGTCGCCCGAAGGATCTGGCCAAGCGCCAGGCCATTCTCGATGCGGCGAAAGTCCTGTTTCTCAGTCATGGCTATGCCAACACCAGCATGGACGCGGTGGCTACGGCTGCCGGCGTTTCAAAGCTGACGGTCTACAGCCATTTCAACGACAAGGAAACGCTGTTCTCCTCCGCCGTGATGGCCAAATGCGAGGAGCAGTTACCGCCGCTGTTCTTCGAATTGCCCGACGGCATCCCCGTGGAAAATGTGTTGCTGAACATTGCCAGGGGCTTCCACCACCTGATCAACAGCGACGAGTCGGTGAATCTGCACCGCTTGATGATGGCGCTGGGCACGCAAGATCCGAAGCTGTCGCAGATTTTCTTCGAGGCCGGCCCAGAGCGCATGGTGCAAGGCATGGAACGGCTGCTCAAACGCATCGACGAGACCGGTGCGCTGAGCATCGACCAGCCACGTAATGCGGCCGAGCATTTCTTCTGCCTGCTCAAGGGCGCGGGGAATTTTCGTTTGCTGTATTGCTGCGGCGAGCCGCTGAGCGAAGAGGCTGCAGAGAGTCATGTGCAGGAGGTAGTGGGGTTGTTCATGCGGGCTTACAGACCCTAGAGACCTGGTGATTGGTCTACCCCCCTTCGCGAGCAGGCTCGCTCCCACATTTGAAATGCATTCCAATGTGGGAGCGAGCCTGCTCGCGAAGGCGGCGACCCGGTCTCAGCCCTTGAGTGCCTTCTTCGGGTAGATGTCATACCGACTGGATTTGCCATCCAGCGCATGGCTCGGCTTCGGCCCCTCTATGCACGGCGCCTTGCGCGGGCGCTTGACCACCACCCGGTGCGTCGCCAATGCCAGCGCCGCCTCCAGCAGTGCCGGCGCATCCGGGTCATCCCCGACCAGCGGCCGGAACAGGCGCATTTCCTTTTTCACCAGCGCGGTTTTCTCGCGATGCGGGAACATCGGGTCGAGGTAGATCACCTGCGGCGGCTCGCCCTCCCAGTTGCGCATGACCTCGATCGAGTTACCCTTGAGCAGCTTCATCCGCGCCACGATCGGCGCCACGTCGAAATCTTCCGCGGCCCGCGCCAGACCATCCTCCAGCAGCGCCCCGATCAGCGGCTGACGCTCGATCAGGCTCATTTCACAGCCCAGACTGGCCAGAACGAACGCGTCCTTGCCCAACCCCGCCGTGGCGTCCAGCACCCGTGGGCGCACGCCTTGAGCGATGCCGACCGCCTTGGCGATCATCTGCCCGCTGCCGCCGCCGTACAGACGCCGATGCGCCGCACCGCCCTCGACAAAGTCCACCCGCACCGGTCCCGGCGCATCCGAGCCGAGCTGCTGCAGCTGCAAACCCTGCTCGCCCACCTGCAAGGCGAACTCGCCGTCGTCCACCTGCAGCGGCAGGCCCAGGCGCTCGGCCCATTGCTCGGCTTGCGCTTCAAACGTCGGGCCGAGGGCCTGGACATGGATGCGGCAGGCCGCGGGTTGCTCAATCATGAAAACACGCTCAAAAAAGTTAAGGATCGGCAAAAAGTGGCCGATAAACCAATCAACGCGCATTTTGCCAGAGCTGAGCGTCAACCGAAAAAAATGTCAGGCATTCTTCCCACATCGATTGGCTACATTTCGCCCAAGGGCGACTTCAGCCGTCATAACACTCAAGCATTGGGCGGCGTCAGTCACCTGTGGCAGGATTTCTTTGCCCAGGCCCTGGCCGAACAATCGAGCGATGTGGTGCCGGCCTGTGGCACCTTTCCACCGGTTGACCTGAACAGCCCGGAAGAACCGACCCTGGGCAGCGAGCTGCACGCGCACATCATCGAGCAGCGTCAGTGCGACGTGGTCGAGACCGAAGTGCGTCCGCCGGAGCCGCTGTTCCTGCCAATCGCCGAGTTCGAAACCGATCTGCTGGACAAGCCGTTCCCACCGTTCCCGCCAGAAGAACTCAAGGCTCAGCAAGAGCAGCAGGACTTCGACAGCAGCTGGGTTCGCCCGATCGTGATCAACAGCGGTCAGCCTGTGCCAGAGCCTGGCCCGGCGCCGCAGAAGAAGCCGCTGTACTTGCCGATTGCCGAATTCGACCTCGACTTGCTGCAAAAACCTTATCCACCGTTCCCGCCGGAAGAAATCGTCGAGCAGCAGAAGGCACTGGACTTCGATAACGGCTGGGCGCGCCCGATCGTGCTGCAGAACCTGCGCCTCGCCGCCTGATCCCTCAGCGACACACGCTCCAGCGCCCGACATCGACATGAAAGTGATTGCGGTGGGCGGCGTTGTAGTCCGGACTCAACACCACACTGAACGCCTCGCAGGCGCCATCGCGCACCTGACGCAGAAACTGCGCATCCTGATTCTGTTTCGGCCAGTCCTTGAGCACGCTGATGCTGCGCCCGTCCGCCAGCCGAAAACCGCTGATGTCCAGCGCATCGGCACTGGCATGCCGACTGAGCGCCCCGCTCTCACGGTTATAAACATTGCGACAGGCGAAACTGCCGAGGTGCTCGAGCCGCGTCACCGGTTGCCCGTAAACCTCGCGCGCCGCCGGTTGCAGCGTGTGGCGCTCGAACATCGCGTAAGCCACCGCCAGCGGACAGCTGGCAAGAAAGCTGCTGCTCAGCGCCACCTCGCCACCCTGCACGCGCACAGCGGCGATCAATGGGCACTTGGCATCGGGGCTGTCGGCCTGCGGCGTAACCCGCAGGCTCGAGCTGCGCAAGGCTTGCTCGCATAAAGCCGCATCACCGCGCAGGCGCGTGAGCTTGTAGCCGGTCAGCCAGTTGGGCGGCGCCTTGACGTCCAGCGGCGCCCAGGGATTCCACTCGGGCGCCACCTCGATCCAACCACGCCAGACGCCAAGCAGCGCGCCGCCGATCAGCAGCAGCGCTGACAGCGCCAGCCAGCGCCCCCTGCTCACCCGAAGAACTGATTGGCCTGGGCGTACGGCATGGACTGTGCGGTAAACCCGAAGGTGCCGGACTGCTGGATTTCCTCCGCTGCGCGGAAGAACTCACCGTACGCCGCCAGTGCCAGCGCCGAGCCGGTGCTGACCCGGCGCACGCCCATTGCCGCCAATTGCTGCACGGTCAGCTTCAGGCCGCCGGACATCAGCACATTGACCGGTTTCGGCGCCACCGCGCGCACCACGGCGAGGACTTCTTCGGCACTGCGCAGGCCCGGTGCATAGAGCACATCGGCACCTGCCTCGGCGAAAGCCTGCAAGCGGCGGATGGTGTCGTCGAGATCCGGCTTGCCGTGCAGGTAGTTTTCCGCGCGGGCGGTCAGGATGAAGGGAAACGCCAGTGTGCGCACGGCGGCGACAGCGGCTTCAATGCGCGCCACGGCGTGTTCGAAGCAATAGATCGGCGCATCCGCGCGGCCAGTGGCGTCTTCGATCGAGCCGCCCACCGCACCGGCCTCGGCCGCACGAATGAGGCTCTGCGCCGATTCGGCCGGGGCGTCGGCGAAACCGTTTTCCAGGTCCACCGCCACCGGCAGATCGCTGGCCGCGACCAGCGCGCGGACATTGGCCAGGGTTTCGTCGAGGCTTAGGGCGCCATCCGCTTTGCCCTGGGAGAACGCATAGCCGGCACTGGTGCTCGCCAGCGCCTGATAGCCAAGGCTGGCGAGCATCTTCGCCGAGCCCGCATCCCACGGATTGGGAATGACGAAAATCTCATTGCGCTCATGCAGGGCTTTGAAGGCTTCGGCTTTACGGGTTTGCGCGTCCATTGGCAGGCTCCTGAGCGGGGGAACGGTGCGCTTCAGAGCAAGCCAAGTTGCTCGGCGGCGGGCTCTCTGTATAGCTCAGGCAGGGACGGCAGACCAGGCAAACGTTGCATCAATTGTGCGTGAAAACGTTGCGCCAGTTTTGCCGCCAGCAGGTTGTCGGCGGTGTGCAGGAAGATGTACGGCGTGCGCCCCTCTTCGATCCACTCGGCGATTTTTGCTACCCATGGCACTAGGAACGGATCGTTCGCCTCGAGTTCGGGATGGCCGATGAAGCGCACCTGCGGATGCTGGGTAAACGCCGCCGGACGGGTCGGCACCCGGGGCTTTTTCGACTGCGCGTGAATCACCGAGGATTCGGTCGACAGGCAGCTGAACAACGCGCGTGGATCAAGGCAAATGCGCTCGACACCGCGATCGAGCAACAGTCGATTGAGCAGGCGCTCGCTCTCACCTTTGGCGAAGAACTGCTCGTGCCGGACTTCCACCGCCAGCGGCTGGTCGAGCGCATCGATGAACGCCGCGAGTTCCGGCAGACGCTGCGGGGTGAAACTCTTCGACAATTGCAGCCACAACGGCGAAACCCGCTCGCCCAGAGGGCTGAGCAACTGGATGAAGGTTTCGGCGGCGCTCAGGTGCTCGCGCAGGTCGCCGCCGTGACTGATGTCACCGGGAAACTTGGCGGTAAAACGGAAATGCTCGGGCATGACCTCGGCCCAACGTTGCACCGTGGCCGGCGAAGGGCTGGCGTAGAAGGTCGTGTTGCCCTCCACGGCGTTGAATACCTGGCAGTACAGCCCGAGGAAATCGCTGGTCCTGGCGTCTGCGGGATACAGGTACTCGCGCCAGGCGCTTTCACTCCAGGACGGGCAGCCGAGGTAGTAAGGCAGATCCATCAGATGTACAGATCGAGGCCCAGCACGTCAGCGTCCCAATCGACAAACCCGGCGGTGCTCAAGTAGCTGGCCAATGCCATGGCCACGCTCTTCTTCATCGCGCGGTGATAAATCATGTCTTGTTGACGGGCAGGCAGATTGCTCAGGCGTTGCGCAGTGGCCTTGGCGGCACGCGCAGCCAATTGCTCTTCGGTGGGAAATTCCAGCTCGCCGTCGATATCGTCGACAGGCTCATCCAGCGCTGCGTTGCCTTTGCGAGGCTTGCGCTTGATGGGGTACGAATGAGTGGAAACGCCGTCTATACGCATAAAGTCATGCTCGGTATCGATGATGGCAATTTAGCGGCACCTGACCAACTTAGCAAACCGCCGAGTGATAACTAGAACACATAAAAGACAAAAGGTTTAAAGCGCGGGGTTAGAAACTGACGATTGGCTTCTGGCAAAAGCACAAGCGCCCAGCTCGCGGCAGCGCCTGGGCAAGCGTGCGATCCCGGTAGGCGCTGGCGGTGTTCGTTTAAAGGCTCAGCGAGCCTTGGGCGTGGCGACTTTGTCGCGCAGGTAAACCGGCTGTGCATCGTCCGCCACAATCGCCTCGCCGCGCTCCCAGGCAAAGCGTGCCAGGGTCAGCAGGTCTTCGGCGTGGGGCAGCATGCCGGCGTCGGAGCCGCTCAGACTGACCGCGATGCGCTCGCCGTAGCCCCAACCGGTGCCCGCACCGAACCATTCGCCACTGGCATCGGCCGGCAGCGCGGCGACCTCCGGTGGCAGTACCGCCTCGGCACCGAGCAGACGCATCTCCCCCGCCGTCTCGCGATAGCAGCCCCAATACACTTCGTCCATGCGCGCATCGATGGCGGCGGCGACCTGGCTCACGCCGTGCTCGCGCAAGGCGCGCTGCGCCAGCACTGCCAGGTTCGACACCGGCAGCACCGGCCGATCAAGGGCAAATGCCAGCCCCTGCACCACACCGATGGCGATGCGCACGCCAGTGAAGGCGCCGGGGCCCCGGCCGAAAGCGATGGCGTCGACGGCCTGCAGCGTGGTGCCGGCGTCGGCCAGCAATTGCTGGATCATCGGCAGCAGTTTCTGCGCGTGCAGGCGCGGGATCACCTCGTAATGGCTCGTGACCTTGCCGTCATGCAGCAAGGCAACGGAGCAAGCTTCAGTCGCGGTGTCCAGGGCCAGCAAGGTGCTCATCGATGTGTCCGTAAATCAGGTGGGAAAAGTGCGCCAGTATAAACAACTACGGCCCGCAAGCGGGCCGTGGATGATGCTGCAACTCAGGTTTTTCAGCTCAGGGCCGCAAGCACCTTGGCGGTGATCGCTTCAACCGAACCGACACCTTCGATGTGGCTGTACTTGGGCTTGCCGTTGGCGGCCGACAGCTTCTGGTAGAAGTCCACCAGCGGCTTGGTCTGCGAATGGTAGACCGACAGGCGATGACGCACGGTTTCTTCGGTGTCGTCCTTGCGCTGGACCAGTTCTTCACCGGTGATGTCGTCCTTGCCGGCGATTTTCGGCGGGTTGTAGACGACGTGATAAACGCGGCCGCTGGCCTCGTGAACGCGACGACCGGCGATACGCTGAACGATCTCTTCGTCCTCGACCGCGATCTCGACCACGGCGTCCAGTTCGACACCGGCCGTTACCAGGGCTTCAGCCTGCGGAATGGTGCGCGGGAAGCCGTCGAACAGGAAACCGTTGGCGCAGTCAGCCTGGGCGATGCGGTCCTTGACCAGGGCGATGATCAGGTCATCCGACACCAGGCCGCCGGCGTCCATGATGCTCTTGGCCTTGAGGCCCAGTTCGGTGCCGGCCTTGACCGCGGCACGCAGCATGTCGCCGGTGGAGATTTGCGGAATGCCGAATTTTTCGGTGATGAACTTAGCCTGAGTACCTTTACCGGCCCCGGGAGCTCCCAGCAGAATGACGCGCATTAGATGTGCTCCTCAATTTTTTTATAGAAAGCTTTGCAAAACAAAGGATTCGCCATCGGGGGCGAATCCTGAAAAAACGGGTCGTGGCCGCCCAAACGGCCAAAGGCTGATCAAGATACACAGCAGGCTGCGCCCACACAAGACGCCAAAAGTCGGAGAAACCGCCGCCTGCGGCGACCCTGCGACAGGGTTGGCCAAGTCGCAACCCCATCATTAACTGTCGCCTGACCGTACTTTTACGACCCGCCGCAAACAGCGCCCACCACGTCTGGCGGGTGCCTCGCCCCTGCCGGCAAACCTTAGCCGGTATTTCGCAAACCGGCGGCAATCCCCGCCACAGACACCAGCAGCGCCTGCTCCACCGGGCTGCCCTGCTCGACATTCTGCTGCCGCGAACGGGCGAGCAACTCGGCCTGCAATAGATGTAGCGGGTCCAGATAAGTGTTGCGCAGACGGATGAATTCGAGGGTGTCAGGGCTATGTGCCAGCAGCTGCGACTGACCGGTCAGGCCAAGGACTACGGAACAAGCCTGCGACAATAGGTCGCGTAAATGCACACCCAAAGGTAACAAGTCCGACTCGACCAGTCGCTCGTCGTAGGACAACGCAATGTCGGCGTCGGCCTTGGCCAGGACCATTTCCAGCATGTCGATGCGGGTGCGGAAGAACGGCCACTGCTCGCGCATCTGCCCCAGCAATTCACCTTCGCCACGCGCCAGGGCGTTGCTCAGCGCGGTTTCCCAGCCGAGCCAGGCGGGCAGCATCAGGCGCGTCTGGGTCCAGCCGAAAATCCACGGAATCGCCCGCAGGCTCTCGATGCCCCCGGCACGGCGCTTGGCCGGGCGGCTGCCCAGCGGCAGGCGACCGAGTTCCTGCTCCGGCGTGGACTGGCGGAAGTACTCGACGAACTGCGGATTTTCCCGCACCACGGCGCGGTAGGCACTGACGCCATCAGCCGCCAGTTCGTCCATCAGGTGACGCCACTCGGCCGTCGGTGGCGGCGGTGGCAGCAGCGTCGCTTCAAGCACTGCCGCGAGGTACAGATTGAGGTTCTGTTCGGCGATGTCCGGCAGGCCGAATTTGAAACGGATCATTTCCCCCTGCTCGGTGGTGCGGAAACGCCCCGCT
Source organism: Pseudomonas sp. efr-133-TYG-5 (assembly GCF_030209175.1). Taxonomy (GTDB): domain Bacteria; phylum Pseudomonadota; class Gammaproteobacteria; order Pseudomonadales; family Pseudomonadaceae; genus Aquipseudomonas. Next base: position 2,238,378 of record NZ_JARVSM010000001.1, read on the forward strand.
ACCGACCCCGGCGGCTGGGACAGAATCGCCGCATGCGCCGGGCCACCGCCACGGCCGACGGTGCCGCCGCGACCGTGGAACAGCAGCAGTTCGACCTGCTGCTCGCGACAGATTTCCACCAGACGTTCCTGCGCGCGGTATTGCGCCCACGCCGCTGCCGTGGTGCCAGCATCCTTGGCCGAATCGGAGTAACCGATCATCACTTCCTGCGGGCCTTGCAGCCGCGCGCGGTAGCCCGGCAGCAGCAACAGGCGCTCGATCACCGGGCCGGCGTTGTCGAGGTCGGCGAGGGTTTCGAACAGCGGTACCACGCGCATCGGCCGCAGTACCCCGCACTCCTTGAGCAGCAGTTGCACCGCCAGCACATCGGAAGCCGCACCGGCCATGGAGATCACGTACGAGCCCAGCGAAGCGCCCGGTGCAGCAGCGATTTCCTTACAGGTGGCGAGCACTTCGGCGGTGTCCTGCGAAGGCTTGAAATGCGCCGGCAGCAGCGGCCGGCGGTTGCTCAGTTCGCGGGTGAGGAAACTGATGCGTTGTTCTTCGTCCCAGTCTTCGTAACGGCCAAGGCCGAGGTAATCGGTGATTTCGCTCATCGCGGCGCTGTGGCGCGAGGCATCCTGGCGCACGTCGAGGCGCACCAGGAACAGGCCGAACGTCACCGCCCGGCGCAAGCAGTCGAGCAGCGGCCCGTCAGCGATCACGCCCATGCCGCACTCGTGCAGCGAGTGATAGCACAGCTCCAGCGGGTCGAGCAGGTCGCGGTTGTTGTGCAGCACGTCGGCCGGTGCCGGGGTGGTCGCCGTCAACGAGGCATGTGCCCAGTTGCGCGTGGCGCGCAGGCGTTCGCGCAGTTGCTTGAGCACCGCACGATAGGGTTCGGCGCTGTCACCGGCCTGAGCCTTGAGGGCGGCGCTGGCCTGCTGCATGGACAGTTCGGCCGCCAGGTGATCGACGTCACGCAGGTACAGGTCGGCCGCCATCCAGCGCGCCAGCAGCAGCACCTCGCGCGTCACGGCGGCGGTGACATTGGGGTTGCCGTCGCGGTCGCCGCCCATCCATGAAGCGAAGCGGATCGGCGCAGCCTCCAGCGGCAGATGCAGGCCCGTGGCGGCGTACAGGGCCTGATCGGCCTTGCGCATGTGGTTGGGAATCGCCTGCCACAGCGAATGCTCGATCACCGCAAAGCCCCACTTGGCTTCGTCCACCGGGGTCGGCCGGGTGCGGCGGATCTCCTCGGTGTGCCAGGCCTCGGCGATCAAACGTTGCAGGGTGGTGTGGATCTGCGCCCGCTCGGCGCCGGTCAGGTCGCGGTGATCCTGCGCCGCCAGTTGCGCGGCAATCGCGTCGTATTTCTGGATCAGCGTGCGCCGCGCCACTTCGGTGGGGTGCGCGGTCAGTACCAGTTCGATCTCCAGCCGCGCCAGCTGCCGGGCCAGGGAGTCGGCGCTGTGGCCTTCGGCACGCAGGCGGGCGAGCAGTTCCGGCAGTACCCGAGACTCGAACGGCGCGGGCTGGCTTTCCTCGCGGCGATGAATCAACTGGTACTGCTCGGCGATGTTCGCCAGGTTGAGAAACTGGTTGAACGCCCGCGCCACCGGGAGCAACTCGTCCTCGCTCAATTGATTGAGGCTGGCGCTGAGTTCGGCATCCATCGAACCTCGACGGTCGGCCTTGGCGCCCTTGCGGATCTGCTCGATCTTGTCGAGAAACCCCTCGCCGTACTGGTCACGGATGGTGTTGCCCAACAGCTCGCCGAGCAGGTGAACGTCCTCGCGCAAGCGTGCATCAATATCGGTCATCAGCAGTGCTCCAGCAGTTATCCCGGTTGCATGGAAAGTAGCGCTTCGAAGCAAGAGAGTGCCGCTGTGCAGCGCTTCTTACAAGCAAACGACGAAGTGACTTTAAACCTTGTGGCTTGGAGCTAGTCTCAACAGTAAGCCGCACGACGGCTTGCCGCCGGCCCCGCCGGACACTCACCCGTACCTGCCATGAGCAGGTGTGCCATGAGGTTTTTATGAAAATCCGTGAACTCGCCCAGCATTGGGAAGAAAACGCCAAAGGTCGCCTGACCGACACCGGCTACACGATTCATCTGGATGTGGAGGCTGCCGCTCGCCTGGCAGCGATTGCCGAGATGTACCCCAAGCGCCACCCCGAAGAACTGCTCGGCGAACTGATCGGCGCCGCCCTCGAAGAGTTCGAGGCGAGCCTGCCGTATGTCAAAGGCTCGACCGTGGTGGCCACCGACGAAGAAGGCGATCCGCTCTACGAAGACGTCGGCCCAACGCCGCGCTTCCTCGCCCTGTCGCGGCGTCATCTGCATGACCTATCGGCCGCCGACGGCAAGCAAAAACACTGATACACCCCATCAAAGGTGGGAGCGAGCCTGCTCGCGATAGCGTCAGAACAGTCACTTCCACAGTGTCTGACAGACTGCTTTCGCGAGCAGGCTCGCTCACATATTGACTGCGTAGAACTTCAAAAATCGTCGATTTTTCCCTCGCGCGTACCTCTCCCCGCCTCCAAAGTTCCCGGTTTAGAGCCTTGTCTGTCTGGTCAAAAAAAATTTGGGCGATGGGCCATCTTTTCTGAACTTTTGAAAAATGCCTTTGGTCGGAACAGGTAACCACGCCTGGAACGAGCGTTTCAAAAACGCGCTTTCACATGACGCTTGCGGCTCCTCGACCAGGATGGATTTTCGGTTTTATCAGGAGTTAAACAATGGAGTTGAAGACCATGAAGACCCAATCCTCGTTCTCACACCTGCGCGGTCTGAAACTGGCTGCCCTGGCCATCGGCACCAGCTTCGTGCTGGCCGGTTGCGCCGGTAACCCACCGACCGAGCAATACGCCGTGACCCAGTCGGCGGTCAACAGCGCCGTCAGCGCCGGCGGTACCGAATTCGCTGCGGTGGAAATGAAGCAGGCGCAGGACAAGCTCAAACAAGCGGAAATCGCCATGCACGACAAGAAGTATGAAGAGGCCCGCACTCTGGCCGAGCAAGCCGAATGGGACGCTCGCGTCGCCGAACGCAAGGCTCAGGCCATGAAAGCCGAACAGGCTGTGAAGGATTCCCAGAAAGGTGTTCAGGAACTGCGTCAGGAAAGTCAGCGCACCGTGCAGTAAGCGCGCATCCCGACCGCAAGGCTGAAACTCTTATCGATAGAAAGGACGAACGAACATGCGTAAACAATTGATGATCCCCGCTCTGCTGGCCGCAAGTGTTGCCCTGGCTGCGTGCTCCACCCCGCCTAACCCGAACCTGGAACAGGCGCGCACCAACTACGCCGGCCTGCAGGCCAACCCACAGGCCAGCAAAGTCGCTGCCTTGGAAACCAAGGACGCCAGCGATTACCTGGACAAGGCCGACAAGGCTTACCTGGATAAACAGGACGCTGCCAAGGTTGACCAACTGGCCTACCTGACCAACCAACGCGTCGAAGTGGCCAAGCAGACCATCGCTCTGCGTACCGCTGAGAACAACCTGAAGAACGCCGCCGCCCAACGTGCCCAGGCCCGTCTGGACGCTCGCGACCAGCAGATCAAGCAGCTGCAGGACAGCCTCAACGCCAAGCAGACCGATCGCGGTACGCTGGTGACTTTCGGTGACGTGCTGTTTGCGACCAACAAGGCCGACCTGAAATCCAGCGGCCTGGTCAACATCAACAAACTGGCGCAGTTCCTTCAGGAAAACCCAGATCGCAAAGTGATCGTCGAGGGTTACACCGACAGCACCGGTTCGGCTTCGTACAACCAGTCGCTGTCCGAGCGTCGCGCGACGTCGGTCCAGGTCGCTCTGATCAAGATGGGCGTAGATCCTTCGCGCATCGTGGTTCAGGGTTACGGTAAGGAATACCCGGTTGCCGACAACGGCAGCGTTTCCGGTCGTGCGATGAACCGTCGTGTGGAAGTGACCATTTCCAACGACAACCAGCCAGTGATGCCACGTTCGGCAGTCAGCTCGAACTAAGCTTCACGCAGTAACGCAAAAGCCCCGCCTGATTCGCTCAGGCGGGGCTTTTTTTTGCCCGTAAAACGCGCTCCCCCCGAGGGAGAGGGCGCCGATTGGGGGATGCCAGGCAGGTTCGACGACCTGAACGTGCGTCGCCGAATCCATAATCGGCGCACTTCTTTCAGGTCGATGGATAGCGGCAGACACCTCGGTCAGTCCCCTCTCTCCGGGAGAGGATTAGGGTGAAGGCAGGGCCTGCTGGATCACTCTTGCAGCTTCTGCGGGGTTTCCTGGCCCATGCAGCGCACGGCTTTTTTCTGCGCATTGATCAGCACGCCCGTGAGGCCTTTCTGTTCGGTGTCGAACAGTACCAGCACGCCATCGATGCACTGCGCCACTTGCGGCGCCGGGTCGAGGGAGACTTTGTAGTCTTCGCCAGGCACGGTCTTGAGCATGGTGAATTCGTTGAGCAGCAACGCATCCTCGGGTTTGGCGAAGTGCAGGTAGCCGTAGTACCACAGGGCACCGACGGTGCCGAGGATGCTGCAGATACCGGTGATGATCAGCGGGATGGCGTTACGTTCTTCACTCATTGCGGGCTCTCTGGGGGTTCGTCTTCAGAATTCGCGGGTTGCGGATAATTGGGGATTTCGCCGAGACGGCGCAGGCCGTTGAAATGCTCGGGATCGTCGAGGTAGCGCAGCATCACCTGGCGCCACACCGGGTCACCGAAGGTCTGCACATGGCCACCGCGGGTCAGTTGCAGCACGCGCGGCGGCGGCGCTGCCTGATAAAGGCGCAGGCCATTGGAAACCGGTACCAGTGGATCGTCGATGCTGTGGAAGATCAGCTTCGGTACGCCGTTGAGCTGCGCCATCGAGTTGATCGCGCTGTCGCCGTCCGGCACCAGCCACGACAGCGGCACTTGCAACGGCCAGGTCAGCCACGAAGTGCTGAGGGCGTACTGGCCGACGCTGCGGTAACTCGCCGGCACGCCGTCGAGCACCAGGGCTTTGAGTTGTTTCTGACGTTCGGGGTGTTGCACCAGCCAATGCACGGCCATCGAGCCGCCGAGGCTCTGGCCGAGGAGGATCAGCGGCTTGCCTTTGACTTCGGGGGCCTTGTCCAGCCAGGCGAACGCAGCATCGATGTCCTGATAGATCGCCGGCAGCGACGGCTCGCCCTCGGACAGACCGTAGCCGCGATAGTCCACCAGCAACACCTGGTAGCCGTTTTTCGGCAACCACCAGCTGCCGCCCAGGTGCATCGGCAGATTGCCGCCGTTGCCGTGCAGATGCAGGACGGTGCCCTTGACCTCGACTCCGGGCTTGGCCGGCAGCCACCAGGCGTTCAGCCTGAGGCCGTCGGCGGTGGTCAGGGTCACGGTGCGAAATTCGAGCTTGGCCTTTTCCGGGGTGAAGATCTGGCCGGGCTCGGGGTAGAACAACAGCGAACTGCAACCGCCGAGGGTCAGAAGCAGGCAAAGGATGCCGAGGATTCTCATCCGGTGAAACCTCGCGAAGATAGTGGGCCAAACACAAATCGAAACTGTGGGAGCGAGCCTGCTCGCGAAAGCGGTGTGTCAGCCAACACTGATGTTGGATATGAACTCGCCTTCGCGAGCAGGCTCGCTCCCACAGGGGATATTGGTTGCTCAAAGGATATTGGAGTAATCCGCCTCGATCCGATCCAGGCTCAGATGGTTGAGGAAGTTCGAGAAGCACATCCACGCCGACAGCGCGTTCATGTCGCGGAACTGCTCCGGCAGGTACTTCGGCGGCACCACCAGGCCTTCATCCACCAGCTGACGCAAGGTACGCATGTCCTCCAGCGTGGTCTTGCCACAGAACAACAGCGGAATCTGCTCGAGCTTGCCCTTGCGCACGGCCAACTGAATGTAGTTGTAAACCATGATGAAGCCCTTGAGGTAGGACAAGTCTTTGGTGAATGGCAGACCGGTCGGCGTCGAGCCACGGAAAACCCGACTGGCATTGCCATAGCTTTCCGCCATTTCGAAGCCCTGCTCGCGGAAGAACTCGAAGATCTGCAGGAAGTCCGCGCCCTCCTCGACCATATGAATGGCGCGGGTGCGGTTGGTCAGTTTGCGCAGGCGGCTCGGGTAGGAGGCGAAGGTGATGATTTCCATCAGGATCGCCAGGCCTTCCTGGGTCACCGTCGACGAGGGCGGGCCCTTGGACAGGAAGGTGCAGATCGGCTGGTTCAGGCCATTGAGGGTAGTACCGACGTGCACCAGGCCTTCGTGGACCTCCAGCGCCCGCACGTCACGGTCGTTGAACAGTGCGTCGGTGCGGATCTTGATGTAGTCGGCACCCGCCGCCGCGTCGGCGACGATGCCGTCGGACTCGAACACGCGGATGGTTTCTTCCGCCTCGCCGAACACCTTGTTCAGACGGGTCTGCAGCAGATGCACGGCATCCTTGGCAGTGAGGATCTTCGGCTCGTCCTTGAGGTCGCCCCGGCCGTCGATGTTGTTCAGGTAGTCGGACATCATCAGGCCGAGGTCGGCCAGGGTCGGGTCACCGGCGTGGAACGCATCGGAGGCGGCGCCGTACAGCTCTTGCGAGATCAGGCCGAAGTCCTCGGTGCCGCGCGCTTCGAGCATGCGCACCACCATGCGGTATTCCTTGCACATGCGGCGCATGATCTGCCCGACCGGGTTGAACTGGCCGAGCTGGCGGGTGATGTCGCGCTCGATGTTCTGGAATTCCAGTTTGACCTTGCTCGAATCGAAGGACAGCGGCCGATTGAGGTAGTAGTCGCGATCCACCGCCGGCATTTCCTTGCCCTTGGCCTTGAGAAAGCCCTTGCGGATGTTCTCGTCCCACTTGACCGCATCGAGGACGCGGATCGGCGTCTGTGCCAGGACAATGCGATCGGACAGCGTGCGTATCGTCTGCTGGTAATCGTCCACCCGAAACTCCTGTAGAAAACGTGACGTACTGAATTATTGACTGCTGGCCTGGCGCTGATAGCGCGCCGCCTCGACGAACACATCGGAGTTGGCCGGATCGTCGAGGTAAGCAAAGACCTTGTCGAGGCTGCTGTCGACCTGCACCCCGGCGCCGTCGTCGGTCTGGAACGCCTGGCCGTCGAGGGCTTTCTGCGCGATGGCCTGGTTGATCTGCTCGAGGTCGAGGTTATAGAGCACCAGCTCGTGTTTGTCGGTCAGTTCGAAACCGGCGATGGTGAAGTGCCCACCGTAGCGTGCCGGCACCTTGGCCGACAGGTACCAGCGGTTGCCGTGGCGCGACACCGTGAACGGATAGGCTTCCCGCTCGCGGGGTTTGGCCCGGAAGTAGGTGACGGCCTGATAGCGGTCGTTACCCAGCCGGTACAGCTCAAGGTTCATCGGCTGGCCCCAGGCATTGGTGCTCGACCATTTGCCGAGCAGGCCCTTGGGCGCCGGGTCACTGGCCGCCAGCGGCTCCTTGAACGTCACCAGGCAACCACTGAGCAGCAGGAACGACAAGGCGATCATTACGCCACGCCAGGCTCTCATCCAATACTCCCTATGAACATATCCCGCCCTGACGATCACCACTTTCACCTGTGGCAGCGAGCCTGCTCGCGAAAGCGGTGTGTCAGGCAACAAAGATGTTGAATGTCAGACCGCATTCGCGAGCAGGCTCGCTCCCACAGTGATTGGCGTCAGACCGAGGCCAGGACCAGGTGCATGTACCGCGTCAGAATGCCGAGCATGTCCTCTTCGGCCAAAGGCTCGGCGTCGTTGAGCAGGCCCTGATATTCCATCCGTCCGATAATCGCCGTCAACACTTTGGCATCCTGCTGCGGTTCCCGCGAGCCTAGCACCTGAAACAACTGGCAGGTGCCCTGCAGCAGAATCTGCTGGTGCGAACGCACCAGTTCCGCCAGGCGCGGGTTGAGCAGCGCTTCCTGACGGAATGCCTGCTCGGCCATCAGGTGCTCGCGGCGGTTGACCAGTTGCCGGTGCACGTAGTCGGCCATCAGCCGGGCAATATCGTCGGCCAGTTGCGAGCGCGATTCAGGGCTGCCATCGCCGCTGACCACCATGTCGCGCAGCAGGCCTTCATTGTTGATCCACAGCTTGGCCATGTACGCCGCGCTGCGCTCGACGTACTGGGCAAAGGTATCGGTGAGCAGGTCATCGATGTCCTTGAAGTAATAGGTGGTGGCCGACAACGGCACACCGGCCTCGGCGGCCACCGCGCGGTGGCGCACGGCGCGTACGCCATCACGCACGACAATGCGCATCGCGGCGTCGAGAATGTCCTGTCGACGCTGCTCACTGCCCTGTCGGCTGGCCTTGCGGCCCTGGTACTGAACACTTTCAGCGACCGCAGTGGCGATTCCCGCTGCACCCTCTTGAGCCATTGCACCGATCACGACAGGCATTCCTCTGTTGTTCATTTCAAAAGTAACCATTTGATACGTTTGTACCAGACAGGCAATAAAAAGCCGCCCATTTCAGGCGGCTTTTTTAATGAAACACTTACGCTTGTGGCCGCATGTGCGGGAACAGGATCACGTCGCGGATCGACGGGGAGTTGGTCAGCAGCATCACCAGACGGTCGATACCGATACCTTCACCCGCCGTTGGCGGCATGCCGTACTCCAGCGCGCGCACGAAGTCGGCGTCGTAGTGCATGGCTTCGTCGTCGCCGGCGTCCTTGTCGGCCACCTGCGCCATGAAGCGTTCGGCCTGGTCTTCCGCGTCGTTCAACTCGGAGTAGGCGTTGGCGATTTCACGGCCGCCGATGAACAGTTCGAAGCGGTCGGTGACGTTCGGGTTGTCATCGTTGCGACGGGCCAGCGGCGACACTTCGAACGGGTACTGGGTAATGAAGTGCGGCTGCTCCAGCTTGTGCTCGACCAGCTCTTCGAAAATCATCACCTGCAGCTTGCCCAGGCCTTCGAAGCCGAGCACCTTGGCGCCGGCCTTCTTGGCGATGGCACGGGCCTTGTCGATGTCGTTGAGGTCATCGGCGGTCAGCTCAGGGTTGTACTTGAGGATCGAGTCGAACACCGACAGGCGCGCGAACGGCTCGCCGAAGTGGAACACCTTGTCGCCGTATGGCACGTCGGTGCTGCCCAGCACCAGCTGCGCCAGTTCACGGAACAGTTCTTCGGTCAGGTCCATGTTGTCTTCGTAGTCGGCGTAAGCCTGGTAGAACTCCAACATGGTGAATTCAGGGTTGTGGCGGGTCGAGACGCCTTCGTTGCGGAAGTTGCGGTTGATCTCGAAGACTTTCTCGAAGCCACCCACGACCAGGCGCTTGAGGTACAGCTCCGGCGCGATACGCAGGAACATTTCCATGTCCAGCGCGTTGTGGTGGGTTTCGAACGGCTTGGCCGCGGCACCGCCAGGAATGGTCTGCAGCATCGGCGTCTCGACTTCGAGGAAGTCGCGCTTCATCAGGAAGCTGCGTATGTGCGCGATGACTTGCGAACGCACGCGGAAGGTCTGGCGCACGTCTTCGTTGACGATCAGGTCGACGTAGCGCTGGCGATAGCGCTGTTCGGTGTCGGTCAGACCGTGGTGCTTGTCCGGCAGCGGGCGCAGGGACTTGGTCAGCAGGCGGACGTTGGTCATCTCGACGTACAGGTCGCCCTTGCCGGAACGCGCCAGGGTACCTTCGGCAGCGATGATGTCGCCCATGTCCCAGGTTTTCACCGCGGCCAGGGTTTCTTCCGACAGGGTCTTGCGGTTGACGTAGACCTGAATGCGACCGGTCATGTCCTGGATCACCATGAACGAGCCACGGTTGAGCATGATGCGACCCGCAACCTTGACCGGGATCGCCGCCTCTGCCAGCTCTTCCTTGGTCTTGTCCGCGTACTGTTTCTGCAGTGCATCGCAGTAGTTTTCGCGGCGGAAGTCGTTGGGGAAGGCATTGCCCTTGGCGCGCTCGGCAGCAAGCTTTTCCTTGCGCAGGGCGATCAGCGAGTTTTCTTCCTGTTGCAGGGCTTGCGTATCGAGTTGTTGGTCGCTCATGTCTTTAAATTTTCCATCACAGGTTCGTTGCCCCCAGCCGCAGGCTGGGGATCGCCGGCGAGCCGGCTCCTACAGGATCGGGTTGAAGCGCCCGACCCTGTATGCGTGTCTTACAGGCCGGACTTCAGGCTCGCTTCAAGGTATTCGTCGATGTCGCCGTCGAGCACCTTGTCGCAGTCGCTGCGTTCGATATTGGTGCGCAGGTCCTTGATCCGCGACGCGTCGAGCACGTAGGAACGGATCTGGTGCCCCCAGCCGATATCCGACTTGGTGTCTTCCAGCGCCTGGGACGCGGCGTTGCGCTTCTGCATTTCCTGCTCGTACAACTTGGCCCGCAGCATTTTCATGGCGGTGTCCTTGTTGGCGTGCTGGGAACGTTCGTTCTGGCAGCTGACCACGGTGTTGGTCGGCACGTGGGTAATACGTACGGCCGAGTCGGTGGTGTTTACGTGCTGACCACCGGCACCGGAGGAACGATAGGTGTCGATCCGCAGGTCTGCCGGGTTGATTTCGATTTCCACCTTGTCATCGATCTCTGGCGAGACGAAAACGGCGGAGAACGAGGTGTGGCGACGGTTGCCGGAGTCGAACGGGCTCTTGCGCACCAGACGGTGAACGCCGATTTCGGTACGCAGCCAGCCAAAGGCGTATTCGCCCTTGATGTGCACGGTGGCGCCCTTGATCCCGGCGACTTCACCGGCCGACAGCTCCATGATGGTCGCGTCGAAACCGCGTTTGTCGGCCCAGCGCAGGTACATGCGCAGCAGGATGTTGGCCCAGTCCTGGGCTTCGGTGCCGCCGGAACCGGCCTGGATGTCCAGGTAGGCGTTGTTCGGGTCCATCTCGTGGCTGAACATGCGGCGGAATTCGAGCTTGGACAGCGACTCTTCGAGACCTTGCAGGCTTTCGGCGACGTCGTTTACCGCACTCTCGTCGTTTTCTTCCACGGCCATGTCGAGCAGCTCGCGGGAATCGGCCAGACCGCTGGACAGCTCATCCAGGGTATCGACGATCTGCGCCAGCGCAGCGCGCTCGCGGCCCAGCTCCTGGGCGTATTCGGGTTTGTTCCAGACAGCAGGATCTTCAAGCTCGCGATTGACTTCGATCAGACGCTCATGCTTTTGATCGTAGTCAAAGATACCCCCGAATAGATTCGGAGCGCTCGGACAGGTCCTTGATGGTGTTCAGGATCGGGTTGATTTCCATGACGGCAGCACTCGTTGGCGAACTTTTGAAAGCCGGCGAGTATAACGTAATCAGGCTGGCGCGGCAGCCCGTCTGGCGGCTCCTGAGACGATTCACTTGACATGACGCCGATCCACTTTGGCTGCGAGCCTGCTCGCGAAGACGGTGCCTCAGACAACACCAATGTCGACTGTGCGGCCGCTTTCGCGAGCAGGCTCACTCCCGAAGGGGGCGTGGATTATTCGATGCCCACCTGATTACGCCCGTTGTTCTTGGCCAGGTACAAGCCGCGATCCGCCGCCGAAATCAGCAACCGGCAATCGCTGCCCGCTTCCGGCACCATCGTCGCCAGGCCGATGCTGATGGTCAGGCTCGCGCCTTCGCTCGGGGCATTGTGCGGAATCTTCAGCGCCGCCACGGTCTGGCGCAGTTTTTCCGCCACCAGCCGGGCACCGCCCTTGGACGTATTGGGCAGGACCAAGGCAAATTCCTCACCGCCGTAACGCGCCGGCAGGTCCGACGGCCGGGCGCTGGCGTCGCGGATCGCGGTGGCAACCTTGCGCAGGGCCTCGTCGCCTTCCACATGGCCGAAGGTGTCGTTGTAGGACTTGAAATAATCGACGTCGATCATCAGCAACGACAACTGGCTCTGGTCACGCAGCGAACGGCGCCACTCCAGCTCCAGGTATTCGTCGAAATGCCGGCGATTGGACAGCCCGGTCAGGCCGTCGGAGTTCATCAGCCGCTGCAGTACCAGGTTGGTGTCGAGCAGCTGCTGCTGGCTGACGCGCAGCGCGCGATAGGCCGCGTCCCGTTGCAGCAGGGTCATGTAGGAGCGCGAGTGATAGCGGATCCGCGCCACCAGCTCGATGTTGTCCGGCAGTTTCACCAGGTAATCGTTGGCGCCGGCAGAGAACGCCGCGCTCTTGATCAGCGGGTCTTCCTTGGTCGACAGGACAATGATCGGAATGTCCTTGGTCGCCGGGTGATTGCGGTATTCGCGCACCAGGCTCAGGCCGTCGAGGCCGGGCATCACCAGGTCCTGCAGGATCACGGTCGGTTTGATCCGCACGGCGTGGGCGATGGCCTGGTGCGGGTCGGAGCAAAAGTGGAAGTCGATGTTTTCTTCATTCGACAGCCCACGACGCACGGCCTCGCCGATCATCGCCTGATCGTCCACCAGCAACACCATGGCGGCGTTCTCGTCAGTCTTGATGTCATCGATCTGTAAGTCATTCATGGGCGGTCACCTGAGTGCTGCATGGGCCGGGATTGCGGAGGTCTTTGGTCATTTGGGGAAAATCTCCAACAATCGTGGCGCTATCTTTTCCAGCGGACGGATTTCCACGGCCGCATCAATCGCTGCGGCGGCCTTGGGCATGCCGTACACCGCACTGCTGTGCTGATCCTGCGCGATGGTCAGGTAGCCCTGCTGGCGCATGAGCTTAAGCCCTTGCGCCCCGTCGCGCCCCATCCCGGTCAATAAAACCCCGATCGCATCACCGTTCCAGTAATTGGCGACGCTTTCGAAAAACACGTCGATGGAGGGTCGGTAGATCTCATTGACCGGTTCGGCGGTATAGGCCAGCGTGCCGTTCTTCAATAATCGGATATGGTGGTTGGTGCCGGCCAGCAGCACCGCGCCACTCTGCGGCGGCTCGCCTTCGCAGGCCAGACGCACGTCGAGGCCGCTGGCGCTGGCCAGCCACTCGGCCATGCCCGCGGCGAACACCTGGTCGACGTGCTGCACCAGCACAATCGCCGCGGAGAAATTGCGCGGCAGGCCCTTGAGCAGCACCTCCAGCGCGGCCGGGCCGCCGGCTGACGAACCGATCGCCACCAGCCGCTGGCGCGAAGCCGAGCTGCGCGGCGGCGTGATCACCGGGCGTGAACGCGCGGTCTTCTCGCCGATCAGCCAGCCGATGTTGAGGATCTTGCGCAACAGCGGTGCCGCCGCTTCCTGGGCATTGCCGGCGCCGATCGCCGGCGTATCGACCACGTCCAGCGCACCGTGGCCCATGGCCTCGAACACGCGGTGCACGTTCTGCTGGCGGTCGACCGTGACGATGACAATCGCGCACGGGCTCTCGGCCATGATCCGCCGGGTGGCCTCGACACCGTCCATCACCGGCATGATCAGGTCCATCAGGATCAGGTCCGGGGTGTTTTCCGCGCACAGGCGCACCGCTTCGGCGCCATTGCTGGCGACCCACAGCACCTGATGCGCCGGCTCGAAGGCCAGCGCCCGGCGCAGCGCCTCCACCGCCAGGGGCATGTCGTTGACGATTGCGATTTTCATGCCCGCGCTCCTCCGATGAGCTCAACCACCGCGTCGAGCAGGGCGTCGTCATGAAAACTGGCCTTGGCTAGATAATAGTCGGCTCCGGCGTCGAGTCCACGACGGCGGTCTTCCTCGCGGTCCTTGTACGACACCACCATCACCGGCAGCGACTGCAGGCGGTTGTCGCGACGCAGCAGCGAGACCAGTTCGATACCGTCCATGCGCGGCATGTCGATGTCGGTGATCAGCAGGTCGAAATCCTCGGAACGCAAGGCGTTCCAGCCGTCCATGCCATCTACCGCCACCGCCACGTCGTAGCCGCGATTGAGCAGCAGCTTGCGTTGCAGCTCGCGCACGGTGAGCGAGTCGTCGACCACCAGAATCCGCTTGCGCGCAGCCTCCGCGGCCTGATTGCCATGCCGGGCGATGCGCTCCAGGCGTCCGGTATCGAGCAGTTTGTCCACCGAGCGCAGCATGTCCTCGACATCGACGATCAGCACCACCGAGCCGTCGTCGAGCAAGGCCCCGGCGGAAATGTCCTGCACCTTGCCCAGGCGCTCGTCGAGTGGCAGCACCACCAGCGTGCGTTCGCCGATGAAGCGCTCGACTGCCACGCCGTAGATCGCATCGCGCTCGCGAATCACCACGACTTTGAGGGTCTCACCGCTGTTCTGGCTGGCTGGGCGCTGCAATAACTGACTGGCGGCGACCAGCCCGACGTGCCGGCCCTCGTGCCAGAAATGCTGACGCCCTTCGAGCTGAACAATGTCTTGCGGCGCCAGGTCGCACATACGCTCGATGTGCGCCAGCGGGAAGGCATAGGCCTCGCCGCCGACCTCCACCACCAGGCTGCGCACCACCGACAGGGTCAGCGGCACTTCCAGGTGAAAGCGGCTGCCCTCGCCCGCTGTCTGCTCCAGCACCACCGCGCCACGCAGCTGACGCACCATGTGTTGCACCGCGTCGAGGCCGACACCGCGCCCGGAGACTTCGGTGACCTTGTCGCGCAGGCTGAAACCCGGCAGGAACAGGAACGTCAGCAGCTCCTCTTCGCTCAGTTGCGCAGCGGTTTCGGCCGGCGACAACTGGCGCTCGACGATGCTGCGGCGGACCTTTTCCAGGTCCACGCCGTTGCCGTCATCGCTCAACTCGAGCACCAGCAAACCGGCCTGGTGCGAGGCGCGCAGGCGAATCAGGCCCTCTTCGGGCTTGCCCTTGAGCAGGCGCTGCTCCGGCGATTCGATGCCGTGATCGACCGCGTTGCGCAGCAAGTGCGTGAGCGGCGCTTCGAGTTTTTCCAGGACATCGCGGTCGACCTGGGTTTTCTCGCCTTCGATCTCCAGGCGCACCTGTTTGCCGAGGCTGCGCCCGAGATCGCGGACCATGCGCGCCTGCCCGCTGAGCACATCGGCGAACGGCCGCATGCGGCAGGCCAGCGCGGTGTCATACAGCACTTGCGCCCGTTGGCTGGCCTGCCAGGCGAATTCGTCCAGCTCGGCGTTCTTCTCCGCCAGCAGTTGCTGCGACTCGGTGAGCAGGCGCCGCGCATCCTCCAGCGCTTCCTGGGCCTCGAGGCTCAGGGCGTGCTCCTTGAGGTGGACGTTGAGGCTTTCCAGCGCGCGCAGGCCATTGTTCTGCATGCGCTTGAGGCGCTGCATGGTCGCCAGGTGCGGCTTGAGGCGCTGGGTTTCGACCAGGGATTTGCTCGACAGATCGAGCAGGCTGTTCAACCGCTCGGCGGTGACCCGCAGCACCCGCTCGCCGCCTTCGGCGGTGCGTTTGCTTTTGCGCGGGGCAGGCTCAGACGCCTCGGTTGGCGCTTCAACCGGCGGCAACGGCTCGGTTGCGGGCGCTGGCGCCTGCACCTGCGGTTCCGCCAGCGGCGCCAGGCTCGGTGCTGGCGCGATCACCACCGCCGGCCCGGCCGGATCGAGCAGGCGGCCCATCAGCGCCACGTACGCCTCGATGTCCGCCGGTTGCGGGCCGTTGGCCGGGGTGGCGATGCGCATCAGCAGGTCGGTGCCCTGCAGCAACGCGTCAATGTGCTCCGGGCGCAGGAACAGCCGCCCTTCCTGGGCGCTGACCAGGCAATCTTCCATGACATGGGCGACGCTGACGCCGCTGTCGATGCCGACGATCCGCGCCGCGCCCTTGAGCGAGTGCGCCGCACGCATGCACGACTCGAGTTGATCGGCCTGGGTCGGATTGCGCTCCAGCGCCAACAGGCCGGCGCTGAGCACCTGGGTCTGGGCTTCGGCTTCGAGGCTGAACAGCTCGAGCAGGGAGGCGTCGCGCATTTGCTCGGGGGTCATGTGAGGCTCCGGGACACGGCAGACAGCAACTGTTCTTCATCCAGCCAGCGCAGGCTGCGGCCCCGGAAGGCCAGCACGCCGCGGGTGTATTTGGCACTGGCCTGCGCGCCCGAACGCGAGGCTGCCTCGAGAAGGCGCTCGTCGATGGCGTGGATGCCGTCAACCTCGTCCACCGGCACCACCACCGGCCCACCCTGCGCAGCGATGATCAGCATGCGCGGCATGATCCGCGCGCCCGTGGCCGGCGCGGTGCTGGCATCGAGGCCGAGCAGCTCGACCAGCGACAGGCACGCCACCAGCGCGCCGCGCACATTCGCCACACCGAGCAGCGCGCGCGAGCGCTGGTGCGGCAGCGAGTGAATCGCCTGCAGCGGCGCAACCTCCACCAGGCTGCGGGTGGCCAGCCCCAGCCATTCTTCGCCGAGGCGGAACATCAGCACGGAACGGGTCTTGCGTTCAGTTTCAACCTGGGTCGCCACCGGGTCGCGCTCGTCCTGCTGCAACGCGTAACGGTCGAGCAGGCGCGTGGCGGCGGCGGAATACACCGGGCAGTTGCGGCAATGGATGTGCTCGGCCAGCAGCGGACAGGACTTGTCACCATGAATGCCGATGCGGTTCCAGCAATCGTCGATGGCCCGGGCGTCTTCGTGGGTGACGTTCAAGGTGTCGGACGGGATCATCGTTTACGCTCATTGTCGGCGGTGCGGCTGCTACGCGCGGCGCGCTCCTGCAATCGTCTGGCACCCGCCGTGTCGCCCTGGGCTTGCAGCAGCGCAGCCAGGTGCATCAACGCTTCGGGGTGTTGCGGTTCGAGGTACAACGCCTTGCGGTAGTAACCCTGGGCTTCGAGGGCGCTGCCGGCCACGTCGCTGAGCAGGCCGAGCCAGTAGAACACCTGAGCCACCGGTTCGTGGCTGCGCAGGTATTGCTCACACGCGGCGCGCGCCTCGGTGCTTTTGCCTTCGTTGGCGAGGGCGGCGATGTTGGCCAGCAGGGTCGCGGCATCCGGATTGGCGGCTTTAGCACTGGCCGGCAGCGGCGTCGCGCTGGCAAACGGTCGATTGCGCACGGCGGGCGGCGGCGTACTGCGCGGCGGCTGGCGCACGGGCAGGATCGTGGACGTGGACGGCGGCATGATCGACGGCGCCAACGTCGCTGGCGCCGGCAGCGGCTCGCTGTGACGACTGAAGGCGAAAGACTGCGGGATGCCGATCGAACGCATGCCCAGACGTCCGAGCAGGCTGCCCTCGGCCGGCCCGATAAACAGCACGCCGTCGACATGGGTCAGCCGCTTGAGCAGCGCAAACACCTGTTGCTGGGTCGGCTGGTCGAAGTAGATCAGCAGGTTGCGGCAGAACACGAAATCGAACGGCGGATCCTCGGCCAGCAGCGCCGGATCGAGCACATTGCCGACCTGCCAGCGCACCTGCTCGCGCACGATGTCATTGACCCGATAACCGTCGTCCTGCGCCGTGAAGTGACGCTCGCGGTACTCCAGGTCCTGGCCGCGGAACGAGTTCTTGCCGTACAGCGCCCGTCGCGCCTTGTCCACCGACAGCGGACTGACGTCCATGCCTTCGACCTTGAACTGGTGGGGCTTGAGCCCGGCATCGAGCAGCGCCATGGCAATCGAATAGGGTTCCTCGCCAGTGGAACACGGCAGGCTGAGGATGCGCAGGGCGCGCATGTTGTTCAGCTCGGCGAGGCGTTTGCGCGCCAGTTTGCCCAGGGTGGCAAAGGATTCCGGGTAGCGGAAAAACCAGGTTTCCGGGACGATCACCGCTTCGATCAGGGCCTGCTGTTCGTCACGCGAACCTTGCAGCGTCTGCCAGTATTCATCGGCACTGGCGCTCTGCGAGAGCGTGATGCGCTGGCGCACCGCGCGCTCGATGATGGCCGGCCCCACCGACGTGACGTCGAGGCCGATGCGCTCCTTGAGGAAGGCGAAAAAGCGCTGATCGCCGCTCATGGCCGGGCCTCAAGCTGCGCAGGATCCAGCGGCGGCGTAGGGAACAGCAGCGTGCGCACCGCGTCGTCCAGCAAGTCGTTGACCCGCACCCACTGCACCAGGCCCTGGGCGTCCTCACGCACCGGCCCGAGATACGGCGCCTGGCGGTTATCCAGGCCGTACGGCTGAAATTCCTGCGGGTTGCAGCGCAAGGTGTCGGTGGCCTGTTCGAGGATCAGGCCGAGCCTTTGCCCGGGCACGGATTCGTCCGGGCGGTAATGCACCAGCACCAGGCGCGTGCTGGTGCGCGCCTCGGCGGGTTGACCGAACGTCAGCGCACTGAGGTCGATCACCGGCACCACCGTGCCGCGATAGGCAAACACCCCGGCGACCCACGCCGGCGCCTGGGCAATCGGTTTGAGCGGCAGGCGCGGCAGCACTTCCGCCACCTCCGTGGCGCGCAGTGCATAGCGCTCGCTGCCGATGCGAAACAGCAGGAACAAGGCCTGCTTCGCCAGCGGGGCGACGTTGCGTTTGGCGGTGATCTCGCTCATCAGACTTTGAATCGCGAAACGCCGCTGCGCAGGCCGACGGCCACCTGGCTCAGTTCGTCGATGGCGAAACTGGCCTGACGCAACGACTCGACGGTCTGGCTGCTGGCGTCGCCCAGCTGCACCAGCGCATGGTTGATCTGTTCGGCACCGGTGGCCTGGGCCTGCATGCCTTCGTTGACCATCAACACCCGCGGCGCCAGCGCCTGCACCTGGTGGATGATCTGCGACAGCTGTTCGCCGACCTGCTGCACCTCGGCCATGCCCCGGCGCACTTCTTCGGAAAACTTGTCCATGCCCATCACGCCGGCGGACACCGCCGACTGGATCTCGCGGACCATCTGCTCGATGTCGTAGGTGGCCACGGCCGTCTGGTCGGCCAGGCGCCGCACTTCGGTGGCGACCACGGCGAAACCGCGCCCGTACTCGCCAGCCTTTTCCGCTTCGATCGCGGCGTTCAGCGACAGCAGGTTGGTCTGGTCGGCGACCTTGACGATGGTCACCACCACCTGATTGATGTTGCCGGCCTTCTCGTTGAGGATCGCCAGTTTGGCGTTGACCAGATCCGCCGCGCCCATCACCGAATGCATGGTGTCTTCCATGCGCGCCAGCCCTTGCTGCCCGGAGCCGGCCAGCACCGAGGCCTGATCGGCGGCGGTGGAGACTTCGGTCATGGTGCGCACCAGATCCCGCGAGGTCGCCGCGATTTCCCGGGAGGTCGCGCCGATTTCGGTGGTGGTGGCGGCGGTTTCGGTGGCGGTGGCCTGTTGCTGCTTGGACGTGGCGGCGATTTCGGTGACCGACGTGGTCACCTGCACCGACGAGCGCTGGGCCTGGGACACCAGCGCGGTCAGCTCGGTCATCATGTCGTTGAAGCCGGTTTCCACGGCGCCGAACTCGTCCTTGCGCTCCAGGTTCAGGCGCGAACTCAAGTCGCCGGTGCGCATGATTTCGAGGATGCTGACGATACGGTTCATCGGCGCCATGATCGCGCGCATCAGCAGCAAGCCACACAGACCGGCGGCCAGCACGGCCACCAGCAGCGAAACGAACATGCTGACCTTGGCCGCCGCGACGGCGTCGTCGATGTTGGCCATGGCCTGGTCGGCGACCCGCTTGTTCTCGCCAATGATGTCGTTGAGCTTCATGCGCCCGGCGTACCACGCCGGGGTCAGCTTCTCGTTGAACAGCTTGACCGCATCGGCCTCCAGATTGCGCTTGTGCAGATCGAGCACCGCGTCCTGGATCTGCATATAAGTGTCGTGGTCTTTTTCGAAGGCAGCGAACTCGACGCGGTCCTCGTCCGTGGTCACGGTGCCGCGATAATTGGCCATCTGTTCCTGCAAGCGGGCTTCAAAGGCTTTGTAGTCGGCAGCATCCTCGTTGCTGATGCCCTGCCCTTCCTTGAGTCCGAGCAGCTCCTGCGTCTGCAGGTAACTGTCGACCCAGGCGCCACGGATCATCGAGCTGTAGTAGACCCCGGGAATGGCATCGTCACGCACGCTGCTTTCACTGGCCTCGATCTTCAGCAACCGCGAATACGAGACGACCACCATCAGCAGCATGATGGCGATAATTACCGCAAAGCTCGCCAAAATGCGTTGGCGCAACGTCCAGTTCTTCACAGTCATTCCTCGGGCACAGGTCGAAATGCGGGGAGTATAGCCGAGGGCGGTGTTTCATTTATAAGACGCTTTGCCGCGCTCGGGACTTCCGGAAATAAACCCCGAAGGGCTCTGGACAGGGACTTTCCGGTAATCGGCGGTCGGCGTGCCAGTGACGCAATGGTAAAAAGGGGCGAGGGATTGGTCATTTCGGTTTTAAATGATCTGGCGACACGGTAGCCATGTGCCATTGTGCGCAACTTCTTGCGCACTGGTTTCGCAAAATCGTCGCCTGATTTCGCTACAGCCCCCAATTACCGTCGCCTGTAGCCGAGTGCGCAACTTTTTGCGCAGTACTGCGCTAGAAGTTGCGCACTTTTACTTTCATCGCTGAAAAAAAACGCTCGAACCCGCTAGCCAGAGCGGTGAAATCCCCAGCTTCCGGGCATGTGCCAAAAGCTGGCACGCTCCTTGATAACAGTCAGGCACCCACCGGGCGATATCGCCTCCCGGGCACCCTAAATTTATCCGCAAGGAGAGCACCCCATGGCAACACCAGCGTACATGTCGGTTACCGGCGAAAAACAAGGCCTGATCACTGCCGGCGCCTTCACCGCCGACTCCGTTGGCAACACCTACCAGGAAGGTCACGAAGACCAGGTCATGGTTCAGGCGTTCAGCCACGACGTGATCATCCCGCGTGACCCGCAATCCGGTCAGCCAACCGGTCAGCGTGTACACAAGCCAGTTGTGATCACCAAGGTCTACGACAAGGCTTCGCCTCTGCTGCAAGCTGCTCTGACCTCCGGCGAGCGCATGAGCGAAATCGTTATCCAGTGGTACCGTACTTCGGCTCAAGGTACTCAAGAGCACTACTACACCACCAAACTGGAAGACGCGATCATCGTCGCCATCAACAACAAGATGCACAACTGCCAGGATCCAGGCAACTCGCACTTCACCCACCTGGAAGAAGTGCAGTTCACCTACCGCAAGATCACCTGGACCCACGAAGTATCCGGTACTTCGGGTTCCGATGACTGGCGTGCTCCAGTCGTTTAATTACGGCTGATCGTTTCAAGCATCGACCAGCCCTGCTGGTCGATGTCGTTTGAGCCCTTCCAGAATTTTCGCGTCCGCAAGCTCCCGCCCGGGTGTAGGCGTTCGCCGCTGCACAGCACGAGGAACAAGGGATGTTCGCGCCGGCCAATGAAACCCACTTTGCCCTGACTATCGAGGGCCTTTCCAGCGACTTCCAGGTGTTATACCTGCAAGGCCGGGAAGCCATCAGCCAGCCTTTTGTCTTCGAGGTGGAGCTGGTCAGTGAGCAGCCGTCGCTGGATCTCGAAACCCTGCTGCACAAACCGGCCTTCCTCCAGCTTTCGCCCGATGGCAAAGGCATCCACGGCCTGATCTACCGCGCCGCGCAAGGCGATTCCGGCAAGCGTCTGACCCGCTACGCCGTGACCCTGCGCCCGCAATTGTCGTACCTGGCGCACCGCGTCAACCAACGCATCTTCCAGAACCTCAACGTGCCGAAGATCATCGGCCAGGTCCTGGAAGAGCACGGCATCCAAGGCAATGCCTACGAATTCAAGACAGGTTCGATCTATCCCGAGCGCATCTACTGCGTGCAATACGACGAGTCGGACCTGCATTTCATCCAGCGCCTGTGCGAGGAAGAAGGGATTCACTTCCACTTCCAGCACAGCGCCACGGCGCACAAACTGGTGTTCGGCGACGACCAGACCGTGTTCCCGAAACTGGCCCCGGTGGCCTATCAGCAAGACTCCGGCATGGTCGCCAGCAACCCGGTGATCAAGCGTTTCGACCTGCGCCTGGAAACCCGCACCAGCCGCACCACCCGCCGTGACTACGACTTCGAAAAACCACGCATCACCCTCGAAAGCGAAAACCGTGGCGACGCCCTGCCCGACCTCGAAGACTACGACTATCCGGGCCGCTTCATCGACCGCGAGCGCGGCAAGCACCTGGCCAAACGGGCCCTCGAACGGCACCGCAGCGACTTCCAGCTCGCCGAGGGCAAGAGCGATCAGCCGCTGCTGGTCAGCGGCCATTTCCTCGCCCTGACCGAGCACCCGAAAGCCAAGTGGAATGACCTGTGGCTGCTCACCGAAGTCCTCCACGAAGGCAAGCAGCCGCAAGTGCTGGAAGAGTCGGTGACCAGCGACACCACGGCGTTGAAAGACGATTTCCACCAGGGCTATCGCAACCGCTTCCAGGCGACCCCGTGGGACGTGCCCAACCGCCCGCCCCTGCGCCACCCGAAACCGCGCATCCTCGGCAGCCAGAGCGCCGTGGTCACCGGCCCCAAAGGCGAAGAAATCCACTGCGACGAGTACGGCCGGGTCAAGGTGCAATTCCACTGGGACCGCGAAGGCCAGGCCGACGACAAGACCAGTTGCTGGCTGCGCGTGTCATCCGCCTGGGCCGGCGCCCAGTACGGCGGCATCGCCATTCCGCGGATTGGCATGGAAGTGCTGGTCACCTTCCTTGAGGGCGATCCCGATCAGCCGCTGATCAGCGGCTGCCTGTACCACAAGGAAAACACCGTCCCGTATGAGCTGCCGGCAAACAAGACCCGCAGCACCTTCAAGACCCTGAGCTCGATGGGGGGTGGCGGTTACAACGAGCTGCGCATCGAGGACAAGAAAGGTCAGGAGCAGATCTACCTGCACGCCCAGCGCGACTGGGACGAAAACGTCGAGCACGACCAGAAGATCCGCGTCGGCAACGAACGCCACGACACCGTCGAAAAGAACAGCTACACCGAATTCAAGGCCGAAGAGCACCACACCGTCTACGCCGACCGCAAAGTCGAAACCCGCGCCAACGACCACCTGACCGTGGGCGTCAACCAGCACATCAAGATCGGCACCGGCCAGTTCATCGACGCCGGCCAGGAAATCCACCTGAGCAGCGGGATGAAAGTGGTGCTGGAGGCTGGCGCCGAACTGACGTTGGTCGGTGGTGGCAGCTTCATCAAGATCGACGCCGGCGGCGTGACCATGAGCGGCCCGGTGATCAACATCAACTCAGGCGGCAGTCCCGGCAGCGGCACGGGTGCCGCCCCGCTGCTGCCCGGCGTGTTGAAACAGGCCGACGCCGACAAGGCGGGCCAGGTCGTCAAACCTTCATTGGCTTCATTCAAGGCACAGTCAAAAGCTGGTGTGTTGCTACCGACGCCATCGTGTCATCTGGATGCAAAAGGTTGCTGCCCCATTCACCAACCGGGTGCTTCAGCATGATCATTTCCATTGAATCACCCTTCAAACAGCCTGCATCAAAGGGCGTCATGTGCCTGATCCTCGATCGAAGTTGTGATCCGGACCTGTTGAGCCACTTGTATCAGGGTGAGGAGCAATCCCGGCCCAGTTGCATACCGCTGTTCACAGGAACGCCTTACGCAGATCTTCAGCCTGCCGGTCCCTACGCAGTCCTGTGCCCGGATAAATGTGCAGCCGCGGACTTCATCGGTGCCTTGCTGGAACAGGCAGACGGTGGATGTATTGCTTGGCTAAGCAACCCGGAGTCTCTGGACCAGGGCGTGGAGCATTGGCGCAGTTTGCTCACGGTGCGTACCGATGATGAACCGCAACAGATGATGCGCTTCTTCGACCCGCGCTGGCTGGAACCCTTGCTGTTGAGCCTCGACGAAGCCGAACGAGTGCAATTTCTCGGGCCGTTCAACAGCCTGGCCTGGCGCAACGAAATCGGCTGGCGATATTACGCGAAGGCGCCGCACAGTCCGGAAGCAGTGGTTCAGCAACCAGCATGGCTATATTTGAGCTCGCAACGTCAGACGTTGATAGAGCAGGGTCGGTTGAAAGTCATTGCCGCCCGATTTGCCGACGACTATCGCGACGCGTTACCGCCAGAGGACACCGTTGAATTCGTCCACCGACAACTGCTGGCTGGCCAGGATTTGGGGTACGCGCAAATGGCCGATCAGGAACGCTGGCTACGCCTGGCCATTACGCGTGGAGACACCTTCTGGGCACGCTCGCCCGACGCAGAACTGCTGGCCCGTGACGATATCGCGCTGGGCGACAAGCTGACCCAACTGGAAAGTCTGTAATCACAAGGACGACGAGCAATGAGCAACACCTACACCGTTAAGAGCGGCGACACTCTTGGCAGCATTGCAGCCGCGAACAAATGCTCCGTGGCAGATCTGCGGGCACTGAACCCGATCATTACTGACCCCAACCATATCAAGACCGGCTGGACATTGAAGCTGCCGGCCGCGTCGACCAAAGCCCTGCCGCCTCCCAAGCACGCAGAAAACCAGAGCACCACTGCCGTCAAGGGCGCCGTTGAGTGCAAGGATGAACTTGTCGAAGTTATCCATATCACCGGTGAGGAGCACTTCTACATACTGACGGAAAAGGAATCGAACGAGCTCAAGAAGCAGTCCGACCTCGTCAAAAAGTTGATGGATGAACTGCATCAAAATCTCGCCAGCGCGACCGAGGCCAGCAAATGCACCAAGAACAAGGATCCCCAAGCCTCTTGTTCTTGCACGAGTTGCGTCAAAGATAAATGGAACGCCAAGGCTGAAGAAGCCGGCCTGTTGCAGCGTTCCCCTCCTCCCGTGGAAAAACCTAAAACAATCATTGAGCGTAAGGAAGATCTGCAAGGCCAACTGGCGACCGTGCAAAAGGCTCGGGACTGGTATCAACGCTATACCCCGATGCCGGCCTTCGAGGGCAACTATCTGGAGACGAACTGGCGAGGCCTGCGAGATCAAAAAGTCGCCGAACTGAATGCCGAAATTCAATCCCTACGGACCCGCATCGCCGCGCAAGGAAAGGCTGAAGCCGGCGATAGTTCCACCAGTGCCAACGGTGCCGCACCAGACATCAAGCATGGCAAGGGAAAAGCCACTGATACACAGAAGGGAAAACAGGTAAAAACCGGCATCACAACGGTCGAATACATTTCCTTTCGCGACCCGACTCGACGTCACTACATCCCGATTCGTACTCGCCAGCAGTTCACCTGGAGCGTCAAAGTTCCTACTACAGTAATGCAGGGCAAACCGTTCGATAAAAACCTCGCCAAAGATCTGATCAAAGACATCAGGACGGCGGTCTCCGATGGCCGCAAAACCAGCCCTCTCGGCAGCCTCGAAGCCAAGCTCACCTCGTGGACGAGCAAGGACGACAACCTGCTCAATGCACTGCACAAAGAATGCTCCTGGTCCTCTAACGAAGCGGACTCGGCGCAATACGCGGTATCCGCCGAAGCCCACGCATTCCGTTTTGCCGCAACAGCCAGCGCCGGGATCAACAGTTGGGAACCGGGCAAAGGCAATATCGAACTTGGAGTCAAGGGCAGCGCCGCGATCTCATTGGCCGAAGGCTCCGTGGCGCTCAAGGGTTTTTTCCCTGATCAAGGTGGTTATGTGGTGCGCATGCCTTATCGCAATGCCGAGGGCAAGGAAGTCGTCAGCGATATCGGTGTCTTCCGACTCGAAGGCAAGGTGGAGCTGTCGTGTTTCCTCGGAGCAACAGCGCAAGGTCAGGCCGGTGTCAAGGCCCAGTACAAACCAAAGGAAGCGGAAGCCTCCGGCGCGACCGCGCTCCTGAGCACGCCAGACATTGCTGTCGACAAACGACGGGGCGGTAGCCTGGGCGTGAAGGGTAACGCTTTCGCCGGTGTACAAGGCGGCGGCACCGTAACCGGAACGTTGAAATGGCTTGATTCGACCAAACAAGGCGTCGGGAAGATCGTCGCAGGGCAGGCAAACGACAGCGGCAGTACGGACTGGTCTAGCTTGGTTGAAGTCAAAGCTGAAGGAAACGCGGCTCTGGGTATCGGGGCGGGATTTGATTTTGGTATAGAGGTCAGCGCGGACCGTTTGGCGATTAACTGTAAAGCCAGTCTGGTTTTTGGACCTGGAGCGGGTGGTGGTTTCGGTACGTCGGTGGACCTTGAGAAGATCGGTGATCTGATCTATGTGTTTTGCAATGCACTGTCTAAAGCAGACTTTCATTACCAGTTAGCGGTAACCAAAGACGCTTTTAATTATATGGCACAAGGACTTTTCAAGATCACGACGCAGCCTGGACAAATGGCGCAAGAAGTCTTTTCGAAGGGAGCAGAAAGTATGAGAGTTTGGTGGGCCGACAGAGAAGGAACTAAGCAGGAAGCAAAAAAGTTGGCGACATATTTAATTACAAATCAATCAGTTATAATAAACAAAAAGAAAATCACACTCGACAAACTACCGCCAGAAACGATTGGCCCCATGGTATATTTATTAACGGAAAGCTTTGTAGAAAGCTGGGCGGAAGATCAGGAAAAAGCAGTCGTTCTGTTATTGTCACATCTACGTAGCTGGCGGCATTTCATCGAGGTTTTAGAACACTGCTCAAAGGATGGCAGCAAGGTAAACTCTATAAATAGCCTAAACCGTTTAAACATGCTTCTTGACGGAGCGGAGCAACAGCAATTTAATAGCTTTATTAAAACTTTAGCCGTGAACACCGATGCAATGGCGCGTCATTACGGAACTCTTGCATGGAACCCCGGTCCTTCTTGGCGAAAAGAAAGAACGCTTCTCGCGGCAAAACGCAGTGATCACTTCACAGGCCTTGTTTAAGCAAGGCGCCATGGGCGCCTTATAACATCCGAATGACAAACTGACTTAGAGATGGGTAAATAAAAACGTCAATTCTCAGATCTATAACTTTCGATCTGACTGGATAGAACAACGAAAACTTGTCCCCCCCGAGAATCGATCGCTTGAAGGCTCTACCGCCCATCGACGGACAAGCGGTGCGGAAGATAATGGCGCATCCAAAACTGTTGAACCTCGTCTAATTTTTTTAATACCAGTAGTTGGCCCTTTGGGGTTTTCTGAAGGGGAGTTTTCATAATAGTGCTCGCTGTACCAGTCGTTCACCCAGTCAGTCGAATTCCCAGCTAGCCCGTAAATACCTAGCGGATTCGGAGCAAATCTATTCATTGGAAAATTATTCCCCTCATCATCAAGTGGAAAATTTTTCCCATAATTAAGACTGCCGCTATCAGTTGGAAAAAGTATATGCTGTCCTCTATTTCGAGCCGCGTACTCCCACTGTGCCTCTGAAGGTAATTCAACAGGATATCCGCTTAAATCAGCGAGCCAATCACAATAGTCTTTTGCCTGCTGCCAACTCTGAGTCGGCGCTGGCAAGTCTGGTTGATAGCGAAACTTCAAGTCTTCACGCTTGCGTTTTTCAGCGTCAAAAGGAGGTATACCTTTTACAGAAAAAAACAAATCAAATTCACCCAGTGCAACTTGGAACTTTGAGAGATAGTAAGAAGCTAGCGTTACAGTATGAACAAAATCATCATCACTATTACGACTTATATTACAAAGTTGTTCGGGCTCCTGCCCACAAGGCCAAGTGCAAACATCTTTCTCGTCATATTCACAAATCCAGCCGAAGTCACCCATATCAAATTGGCCACCTTCGACAAACACCATATTGTCGATCGATGTCACAACCGTGTTGAGCACCTTGTCGCGCATCTCATTTGAAAGATCGGGGTATTTCGCTTTGATCGTCGCTGCAATCGAGGCGACTTTTTCCGCGGACAGGCTCTTGCTGCTAGGCAATGAGCCCGACTGAGCCTCACAACCTAGCAGCAGCGCGATGAAAGGAAGGGCAAGAACAGTCTGACGTAACACGAGCAATATCCTTATAAAGTGCATCAAAGGGCAAACCTTAGCATCCCATGGCCAGACTACAAAATGCATCACCCTCCACAGCAGCGACTTCCAGCTTCGTCGCACTGACCGAGCCCCCAAGCCTAAATGGAAGGAACTGTGGCTACTCACCTAAGTCCTGCATGGATGCAAACAGCCACAAATGATGGAAGATCCGGTGACCAGAGACACCACGGCGTTGAAAGACGATTTCCACCAAAGCTATCGCAACCGCTTCCGGGCGACCCCGTGGGACGTGCCCAACCGCCCAATAAATCTGTCACCTTTTCTACAACAAACCGCTTAAGGGCAAGCTCTCAGTCAAACCTAGTAAAACCCCGTTAAAATGGACTTATATTAAAATGGAGACTTTAAGTGCCTAATAAAAAATACCAACGTCTACCTCATGCGGGCGACTTTGAAAAAGAAAATGGCATGGAAATAGTGTATCTATCTCCAAAACCGATACCAACGGGCCTACCGGCGATTAGCTCTCGGCAACTACATCGCAACGCCAACACTACCTTCATGGACTATTCGATAGGACAAGGGAATTTCGAGTTCATGGCACGAATCGGCATTGGTTCGATAATATTAATAATTACTACCCTATTACTATTCTCGGCTTTTGCATCTTGGATCAGAAGGCACTCAGAACCGTTCCTTAGTGCCTGGGCAAGCTTTTTTTTCAACCCTGTTATATGGCTCATCATTCTTTCGATAGCCGCACTTTATCTTTATCACTTCACAAAGCTAGCTAATGAAATTTCCTCAATTCCACCTCTCCGCTTTAACCGAGAGCGGCGCGAAGTTGTTTACGTTGCTAAGAAGGGAAAAAAACCCATTTATATCCCATGGGAAAGTGTCATAGCTTGCGTATCCACGGGAAAATTAATAACTCAATACGCCGTCACTCCGGAGCACAAACTCATGATAGGTTTGCGCGACTCATCTAACGGAGAAATCCTATGGAATGTCATACCATGTGGCAGCTCAAGTTTGGCAATATCAGAATGGGAGAGTATTAGAGCATACATGGAGCACGGCATAACCGGCCTTCCAATCAACCATGATAACGAACTTGAAGAAGGGACTGTTGAATTCTTCCACTTATGTCGCGAGAATTATCGCGAAGAACATTCACTAATCGGTTACATCTGGGGCTTCCTCACAATCCAATTCTTTAGTGGCTGGACCTTACCATGCTACATATCCGAATGGATCAACAACCGACCTAAAGCAATTTTCCCGAGAGATGTATTAGAGTGGTCGAAACCCATTCCCGCAGACGACCACATAAAATCAAGCACCGAACTAATCGCCGAAAGTGAAGAGATTCACGAATACTTCGCAAGAGGACAAACCATTTTTGATTATTTTTCGGAAAAGTCTTCTGAAGGAAAGGTGACAAGGTGACAAGGTGACAGATTTAATTGATAAAAATAGATTTACTTCCTTTTTCTATTCACCTTTTTCTCCTTTTTTTTGGAGGCGCCGTATATGGGTACAACCGGACATTGCCAACTTGTCATTAAAAGCCAACAACAAATACCTCTTTTATGCTATATAATTTCAAATTTCCGGTAACAAACAGCCTATCAAAGGTGACTCTTCAATAAAACTTCGTTCCCCACTAAAGTTGGCGGAGACCATGCCGGAGAACCTATATGTCTGAAGACAAGTACAACAGACTACCGCAAGCCGGAGACTTTGAAAGAAAAGACGGTGTCGATTTCATTTATCTATCTCCACGACCTGTCCCTACCGGTCTACCTCCGTTCAGCACTCGCCAGCTACATCGAGAGGCCAATGACACATATCTGGATTTCGCAATAGGTCGTGGCAACTTCGAATTCATGTCGAGAGTTGGAATCGGAGTTGTGATGTTTTTTATCACATTTCTCTTTCTTGCTACCGGATACTTGTCTTGGCTTAGAAGGAACTTTGAGCCTTTCCTTTCAAGCTGGTGGGAGTTCTTCACAGGCCCAGTAGTTTGGACGATTGTTTTATCTCTGTCGGCGTTATACAGCATAGTTTTCTACCTATCAGTTCGCCAGATCATCGTCCACCCCCCCATCCGCTTTAACCGTGAGCGCAGGGAAGTAGCCTTTGTGCCGAGTAGGGGAAGTGCGCCAAGATATGTGGCATGGGAAAAAACCATCGCATGCGTTACCTCCGGGCAGTTAATCACTCAATATGCGGTGATGCCGGAATTCAAGCTTATGATCGGTCTATTCGACGACAACACGGGCGACATACTTTGGTCATCCGTCTCGAGCGGCAACTTAGGTTCGGCCATCTCTGAATGGGAAGCCATACGTGCATATATGGAAGAAGGCCCATCTGTTTTACCACCGCAACATACGGATGAGCTCGAAGAAGGTAGCGTTGCATTTTTTCACTTATGTCGCCGAACTTACCGAAAAGAACACTCCTATCTACGCTACCTCTGGGGCTTTGTAACAATCCAGTTTTTCAGTGGATGGACGTTGCCCTGCTACATTTCTGGTTGGGTCAATAAGCGACCAAAAGCGGGTTTTCCAAAAGAAGTTCTAGATTGGTCAAAGCCTATACCAGCTACCGAGCATAGAAAGCCCAGTCAAGAGTTGATTGAGGAAAGCCTGGAGATTCGCAAGTGCTTTGCAAAGGGTCAAAACATTCTAGACTATTTTAAAGTTAAATCCCCTCAACCAGAACAATCATAAAACACAAGCAAAGAGGGAGGGGACAGATTACTCAATGATCAATCCTCTCTCATTGCAACGAAAAAGGTGGCATATTTATTTTCTACAAAGATATTTCTTGTCCCTTTCCCGACCTTTACCCCCCACATCACCATTTCCGCCAACTTTTGGATCGACTATGTTATCGCCAATAAAATATCTTCTTGCATTGGCACTGCTACTAACCGGGTGCAAAGAAGATTTCGCCACATTACATTTCCCAGAAAGTGTTAAATCGGATCCAGCCTCTGGGCCCCAGTACACGGATACACTGGTGCATGAGAAATACAAAAAATTGATAGCCGATGCGGTTTCAGCAAAGGGAATCGATCCAGACGCGATAGTACTGGAGCGAGTTAAAGACCAGGACAAGTTGATCCTCCTGCGCCTGACTGATAGTTCGCTCAGTGATGACCAGCGATTGACGCTTCGCTCGCTATTTGATGAAGTCATTCAGTCTCGCGAGAAGAGTTCTCTGAGACTCAGCCTTGATTTTGAAGAGGAAAAAGGTGACTCACCTGACCGAGAGCAAGCCAGAACCATTGATCTCGCCATTGATGTGCACCCAAAAATCGAATTTACCAGCAGATTAGCTGGCCTATGGGGAGACGGGTTTGATCACATGGCTAGCGCTTTCAAATACGGTATCGCGGATGAGGTTAAATGCCAGCTGTCGGCAGATCTTGTACCCAACCCTGCCTTGCGAATCACAGCCTATGAACCGAGCTCAACACCCTCTGAAAGCGCATCAGCGACACTGTTGACTGACACTGGACGCCCCGCAAAGGTGAACATTCAATGGCGCTTTCAGGATCCGGCTTTGACAAAAGCGGTTCATAGCGGTTGGGTCAATATTCTACCGTCGACGTCTAGCACCAATCGTGAAAAACGCACAACGTGGCTGGAAGTCGATCAAATAGCACTTGAGTTTGGCTCTATAGGAGAGCGAACGATACATCCTGGACAAATTGGTCGTACGGATCACAGCACAATGGAAATGCTTTGTTCGAAAAAAGGCGAAGCGCTCGGGCGACCGTTTTCATTCTATCTTGGGGATAGCTTGGATCGTTTGAGTCATATTGAGTACCTATAATAGAGAACAGATATAGAAATGGTCACCTTTTCCCCTTTCTCCAGCCACCCTTTCCCCAATACTTTTCGAATTTAAAAATCAGATTCCTCTTTGGTGGCAATATCGAGTGACACCACTAACACACTCCGGGACCATCTACCAATAAAGATAGAACTTGATGACCAACAAAAAGAAAAACCAAAATTTTGACATTACCGGTGAGCGAGCGGCCGCTGGAAGTACGGTTGCGTTTCCGACAGGGAAAGTATTATTTCTTTCTCCACTACCGTTCCCCACCGGGCAGCCTCCACTTGATTTCAATGGAAGCATTTTGGAAAAAAATGAAACTTACTTAGACCTTGGAACTACAAACTCAGGGAAAATATTCCCAGCACAGGTAATGATCACCAACATCATGTTAGTTATTTTATTCTTCTTTGTTTTTACTCCTTTCATAGCTGGCACAACGGCTTGGGGAAACCCGTACGACGTTATCTGGATAATCGACACAGCATGAAAGCCATGCGCGAGACAAATAATGAGTGGTCCAACCTATACAAGAACGTCAATGGGCGCACCCAAGCTCCGAATTAAATGATAAAACCTCCAAAATTTAAAAGATTTTTCTCTGGGACAAGATTTCATGACTTTCTTCAAGTCAGCCATGAAAGATTAACTCAATACAATTTGAGAAAGATGGTGGGAGCAAGCCTCTCCCACCACAGAATCATAAATAACACTTCTACACCAACGCCACCCTCACCTGCCTCTCCAACTCCATCTTCAACCCCGGCTCCAGCTTCAACTGCCGCGCCAGTTCATCCAGATAGCTCTTCTCCATGAAGTTCTCCTCATCGACCATCATCACGCTCGCGACGTACATCTCCGCGGCCATCTCCGGCGTGCTGGCCGCGCGGGCGACGTCGGTGGGGTCCAGGGGCTTGTTGAGCTCGGCGTGAAGCCAGTGATTGAGTTCCTGATCGTTGTCGAGCTTGGTGAATTCACCTTCGATCAGTTGGCGTTCGCGGTCGTCGATATGACCGTCAGCCTTGGCGGCGGCGACCAGGGCTTTGAGGATGGCCTGGCTGTGTTGTTCGACTTGCGCCGGCGGCAGGCGATCCAGGGTTTGCGGTTCGCTCTGCGGGGCGGTGCCTTTCTGGGCGTTCCAGTTGCCGTAGGCTTTGTAGGCGATCACGCCCAGTGCGGCGAGGCCGCCATAGAGGGCGACTTTACCGCCCACCTTGCGGACCTTCTTGTTACCCAGCAGCAGACCCATGGCGCCGGCCGCCAGGGCACCGCCGCCGGCACCGGAGAGCAGGCTGCCGAGGCCGTTGGCGCCGGAAGCGCCGCCCAGCAAACCGCCGAGCCCACCGCCAGCCGGTTTGTTTTGCGCCCCGCCAGCCTTGTTTTGCAGCATTTCCTGGCCGGACTTGAGCAGTTGATCGAGCAATCCACGGGTGTTCATGTTCCGCCTCCAAAACAGGGGTTATCCGGATCAGTAAGGCCCTCAGCCTAGTTCGAAAGTGCCCCGCCTCTGCTTGCGAGTGTGCTTCCAGATGTTGCTCCGCCTGCAGCAGCCCTTCGTGAAAATAGATATACACTCAGGCCAATCTATAAAAACCGCCCACCGGGTACCCTCCTCATGATGACCCTGCGTCAGATCCGCCACTTCATCGCGGTGGCCGAGACCGGCTCGATTTCCGCCGCCGCGCAAACCGCGTTTATTTCCCAATCGACCCTGACCCTCGCCATTCAGCAACTGGAAGAGGAAATCGGCGTCAGCCTGTTCAGCCGCCACGCCAAGGGCATGACCCTGACCCATCAGGGCCATCAGTTCCTGCGCCAGGCGCACCTGATTCTCGCCACCGTGGATAACGCCAAGCGCAGCCTGCAACAGAGCACCGATCAGGTCGCCGGGCAACTGATCGTCGGCGTGACCAGCCTGGTGGCCGGTTATTACCTGGCGGATCTGCTCACGCGTTTTCAACGCGCCTACCCCAATGTCGAGATCCGGGTAATGGAGGACGAGCGGCCCTACATCGAGCATCTGCTGGTCAGCGGCGAGATCGATGTCGGCGTGCTGATCCTGTCCAACCTCGAAGATCGCCACGCCTTGCAAACCGAAGTGCTGACCCATTCACCGCATCGTCTGTGGCTGCCGGCCCAGCATCCGCTGCTGGAACACGACAGCATCAACCTCGCCGACGTCGCTCGCGAGCCGCTGATTCAACTGAACGTCGACGAAATGGATCGCAACGCCCAAAGACTTTGGCGCGGCGCCGGGCTGCAACCGAAAATCACCCTGCGCACCGCCTCTACCGAAGCGGTGCGAAGCCTCGTCGCAGCAGGTCTGGGTGTATCAATCCAGCCGGACATGACTTACCGCCCATGGTCGCTCGAAGGCGACATCATCGAAGCGCGGCCGATTGCCGACCTCAGCCAGACCCTGGATGTCGGCCTAGCGTGGCGGCGAGGCACGGCGCGACCGGCGCTGGTCGACCCCTTCCTGACCGTCGCACGCGAGCAGCCGCACGGCGGACGCAAGCCATCTATTTAATCGAATGCCACCTTCAGTATTTAGAATTTGTCGACCTCGGAGCCGCACACTAGTCTTGCTGCATCTATAAGACGGTCGGCTCCCGGTCACGGGAGCGACAATGACCACACAAGAAAAGAGATCGAGGAAAATGGCTGGCGTGCAGACCCCGATGTGTACCGCGTTGTTGATCGACGGCGAACTGGTCGCCGGGCAAGGTTTCGTCGAACCGATCCTCAACCCGGCCACCGGTGAGGTCCTCACCCACATCGCCGAGGCCAGCACCGAGCAAGTCGAAGCCGCCATTCTCGCTGCCCACCACGCCTTCGCCGAATGGTCGCGCACCACGCCGCAACAACGCGCCAACCTGTTGCTCGACATCGCCAACGCCGTCGAGAAACACGCCGATTACCTCGCTCGCCTCGAAGCGCTGAACTGCGGCAAGCCGCTGCACCTGGCCCGCCAGGATGACCTCAGCGCGACGGTCGACGTGTTCCGCTTCTTTGCCGGCGCCGTGCGCTGCCAGACCGGCCAGCTCAGCGGCGAATACCTGCCGGGCTACACCAGCATGGTGCGCCGCGATCCGATTGGCGTGGTGGCGTCGATTGCGCCGTGGAACTACCCGATCATGATGGCCGCGTGGAAGATCGCCCCGGCCCTCGCCGCCGGCAACACGCTGGTATTCAAGCCCTCTGAACATACGCCGCTGTCGATCCTCGCCCTGGCGCCAGCACTCGCCGAGATCCTGCCGCGTGGGGTGATCAACATCATCTGCGGTGGCGGTGAAGGCGTCGGCAGCCATCTGGTCGGCCACGCCAAAGTGCGCATGGTCTCGCTGACCGGCGATATCGTCACCGGGCAGAAGATCCTCCAGGCCGCAGCGAAAACCCTCAAACGCACGCACCTGGAACTCGGCGGCAAAGCCCCAGTGATTGTTTGCAACGACGCGGATATTCAAGCGGTGGTCGACGGCGTGCGTACCTACGGTTACTACAACGCCGGGCAGGACTGCACCGCTGCTTGCCGGATCTACGCCCAGGCAGGCATTCACGACAAATTGGTCGCCGAACTCGGCGCGGCGGTCAGCAGCCTGCGCTTCGCTGGCAAGCGCGATGCCGACAACGAGATCGGCCCGCTCATCAGCACCCGCCAACGCGACCGCGTCGCCAGTTTCGTCGAACGCGCCCTCGGCCAGCCGCACATCGAACGCGTGACCGGCGCGGCAGTGCACTCCGGCGCCGGGTTCTTCTACCAGCCGACGTTGCTGGCCGGTTGCAAGCAGAGCGATGAAATCGTCCAGCGCGAAGTGTTCGGCCCGGTGGTCACCGTGACACGCTTCGACGAACTGGCGCAAGCGGTGGACTGGGCCAACGACTCCGAATACGGCCTCGCCTCGTCGGTGTGGACGCAGAATCTGGACAAGGCAATGCAGGTCGCCGCCCGCTTTCAGTACGGCTGCACCTGGATCAACAGCCATTTCATGCTGGTCAGCGAAATGCCCCACGGCGGGCTGAAACGTTCCGGATACGGCAAAGACTTATCCAGTGACTCGCTGCAGGACTACAGCGTGGTGCGGCACATCATGGCCCGGCATGGCCAGCATCTCTGACTACGCTAATAACAAGCCGCCAACGGCATGCTGCACCGCGTTCACAACTGCCCCGACCATAATTTAAAGAAGAGGGTTCAACCATGTTCGTGCACAAGACCGCACTGCTCAGTGCAATCACCACGGCGTTGCTGGCCAGCGCCAGCCTGCAAGCTGCCGAGCCGCTGAAGGCGGTCGGCGCCGGCGAGGGTCAGCTGGATATCGTGGCCTGGCCGGGCTACATCGAACGTGGCGAGAGCGACAAGGCCTACGACTGGGTGAGCGGTTTCGAGAAGGAAACCGGCTGCAAGGTCAACGTCAAGACCGCCGCGACCTCTGACGAGATGGTCAGCCTGATGGCCAAGGGTGGTTACGATCTGGTCACCGCTTCGGGCGATGCCTCGTTGCGCCTGATCGTCGGCAAGCGCGTGCAAGCGATCAACACCGCTTTGATCCCGAACTGGAAAACCCTCGATCCACGGCTGAAAGATGCGCCGTGGTACGAGGTCAACAATCAGACCTACGGCACCCCGTATCAGTGGGGCCCGAACGTGCTGATGTACAACACCAACGTGTTCAAGACGCCGCCGACCAGCTGGAACGTGCTGTTCGACGCGCAGAACCTCCCCGACGGCAAGCCGAACAAGGGCCGCGTGCAGGCCTACGACGGCCCGATCTACATCGCCGACGCGGCGCTGTACCTGAAGACCGCCAAACCTGAGCTGGGGATCAAGGATCCCTACCAACTGACCGAAGATCAGTACAAGGCGGTACTTGCGCTGTTGCGCCAGCAGCAGCCGTTGATCCACCGCTATTGGCACGACACCACGGTACAGATGAGCGACTTCAAGAACGAAGGCGTGGTGGCGTCGAGCGCGTGGCCGTATCAGGTCAACGGCCTGATCAACGAGAAACAGCCGATCGCCTCGACCATCCCGAAAGAAGGCGCTACCGGTTGGGCCGACACCACCATGCTGCACGCCGAGGCCAAGCACCCGAACTGCGCCTACAAGTGGATGGACTGGTCGCTGCAGCCGAAAGTCCAGGGTGACGTGGCGGCGTGGTTCGGTTCATTACCGGCGGTGCCAGCGGCGTGCAAGGAGAGCGAACTGCTCGGCGCCGAGGGCTGCAAGACCAACGGGTTCGATCAGTTCGACAAGATCGCCTTCTGGAAAACCCCGCAGGCCGAAGGCGGCAAATTCGTGCCGTACAGCCGCTGGACCCAGGACTACATCGCGATCATGGGCGGCAGGTAGTCATCACACAGCGATCGTTCCCACGTCGAGGCGTCGAACCGTCTGCGTGGGAATGCATCACCGGACGCTCCGCGTCCATGCGCCTGAGCTGACGCAGGGCGTCACGGACTGCATTCCCACGCAGACGGTTCGGCGTGGGAACGATCAACTCGAACACTGTTTTTCAGAAGTCCAGGCAGGGCCGCTGCGCCGGCCTTCGCCTTTTCGGAGCACCGCACCATGACGCTTGCAGTCCAGTTCAGCAACGTTTCCCGGCAGTTCGGCGAGGTGAAGGCCGTTGACCGGGTTTCCATCGATATCCAGGACGGCGAGTTCTTTTCCATGCTCGGTCCTTCCGGCTCGGGCAAGACCACGTGCCTGCGCCTGATCGCCGGGTTCGAACAACCGAGCGCCGGCTCGATCCGTATCCACGGCGCCGAAGCGGCCGGCCTGCCGCCGTATCAACGTGACGTCAACACCGTGTTTCAGGATTACGCGCTGTTCCCGCACATGAACGTGCTGGACAACGTTGCCTATGGCCTGAAGGTCAAAGGCGTGAACAAAAGTGAGCGCCACCAGCGCGCCGAAGAGGCGTTGGCCATGGTCGCGCTCGGCGGTTACGGCGCGCGCAAACCGGTGCAGCTGTCCGGTGGCCAGCGCCAGCGCGTCGCCCTCGCGCGCGCCTTGGTCAACCGCCCGCGGGTGCTGTTGCTCGACGAGCCGCTGGGCGCGCTCGACCTGAAACTGCGCGAGCAGATGCAGAGCGAATTGAAGAAGCTGCAACGCCAGCTCGGCATCACCTTCATCTTCGTCACCCACGACCAGACCGAGGCGCTGTCGATGTCCGACCGTGTGGCCGTGTTCAACAAGGGCCGCATCGAACAGGTCGACACACCACGCAACCTTTACATGCGGCCGAACACCACCTTCGTCGCCGAATTCGTCGGCACGTCGAACGTGATCCGTGGCGATCTGGCCCGTCAGCTCAGCGGCCATCCGCAGCCGTTTTCGATTCGTCCGGAGCATGTGCGGTTTGCTGATGGCCCCTTGGCCAGCCATGAAATCGAGGTCAGCGGCCTGCTCCACGACATCCAGTATCAGGGCAGCGCCACTCGCTACGAGCTGACCCTGGAAAACGGCCAGACCCTGAGCATCAGCCAGGCCAATAACCAGTGGCTCGACAGCAGCGCGCAGCACCAGACCGGTCAGCGCCTGAGCGCACGCTGGGCACGGGAAGCGATGATCCCGCTGCACGACACCGTGGCGAGCGGGGTGTGACATGAGCACGCTCGCCATGACCCGGACGCCGGCCGGCCGCTCGCCGCTGCGGCGCTTTTCCAACCTGCTCTACCGCAAGCCGAACCTGTACCTGTCGCTGTTGCTGGTGCCGCCGCTGCTGTGGTTCGGCGCGATCTATCTCGGCTCGCTGCTGGTGCTGCTGTGGCAGGGTTTCTACACCTTCGACGACTTCACCATGGCGGTCACGCCTGACCTGACCCTGGCCAACTTCGCCGCGCTGTTCCAGCCGTCGAACTTCGACATCATCCTGCGCACGCTGAGCATGGCGATTGTCGTGTCGATCGCCAGCGCCATCGTCGCGTTCCCGATTGCCTACTACATGGCGCGCTACACCACGGGCAAGACCAAGGCGTTTTTCTACATCGCGGTGATGCTGCCGATGTGGGCCAGCTACATCGTCAAGGCCTATGCCTGGACATTGCTGCTGGCCAAGGGCGGTGTGGCGCAATGGTTCGTCCAGCACCTGGGGCTGGAGCCGCTGCTGCAGTTCATCCTGGGGCTTCCCGGCGTGGGCGGCAGCACCTTGTCGACCTCGCACCTGGGGCGCTTTCTGGTGTTCGTCTACATCTGGCTGCCGTTCATGATCCTGCCGATCCAGGCCTCGCTGGAGCGTTTGCCACCGTCGCTGCTGCAGGCTTCCGCCGACCTCGGCGCCAAGCCGCGCCAGACCTTCATGCAGGTGATCCTGCCGCTGTCGGTGCCGGGGATTGCTGCCGGTTCGATCTTCACCTTCTCGCTGACCCTCGGCGACTTCATCGTGCCGCAACTGGTCGGCCCGCCGGGCTACTTCGTCGGCAGCATGGTCTACGCGCAGCAAGGTGCAATCGGCAACATGCCGATGGCCGCCGCGTTCACGCTGGTGCCGATCGTGCTGATCGCGGTTTACCTGTCCATCGTCAAACGTCTGGGGGCCTTCGATGCACTCTGAGAAAGCCTCCATTGGCTTGAAGATCGCAGCCTGGGGCGGGTTGGTGTTTCTGCACTTCCCGATCCTGATCATCTTCCTCTACGCCTTCAACACCGAGGAAGCCGCCTTCAGCTTTCCGCCGAAAGGCTTGACCCTGCACTGGTTCAGCGTGGCGTTTTCCCGGCCGGACGTGCTGGAAGCGATCAAGCTGTCGCTGCAGATTGCCGCGATCGCCACGCTGATCGCGATGGTGCTCGGCACGTTGGCTTCAGCCGCGTTGTATCGCCGCGACTTCTTCGGCAAACAGGGCATTTCGCTGATGCTGATCCTGCCGATCGCCCTGCCCGGGATCATCACCGGCATCGCGCTGCTGGCGACGTTCAAGACGCTGGGAATCGAACCCGGGATGTTCACCATCATCGTCGGCCACGCGACCTTCTGCGTGGTGATCGTCTACAACAACGTCATCGCCCGCCTGCGCCGCACCTCGCACAGTCTGATCGAGGCCTCGATGGACCTCGGTGCCGACGGTTGGCAGACCTTCCGCTACATCATCCTGCCCAACCTCGGCTCGGCGCTGCTGGCCGGCGGCATGCTGGCGTTTGCGCTGTCGTTCGATGAAATCATCGTCACCACCTTCACTGCCGGGCATGAGCGCACCTTGCCGCTGTGGCTGCTCAATCAACTGAGTCGCCCACGGGATGTGCCGGTGACCAACGTCGTAGCGATGCTGGTGATGCTGGTCACCATGCTGCCGATTCTCGGCGCGTATTACCTGACCCGGGGTGGCGAGAGTGTCGCCGGCAGTGGCGGAAAATGAATATCTGACAGACAGCAAAATTTCCCATTGGCAGCGAGCCTGCTCGCGAAGCGGCCGTCACATCCGACATTGATGGCGACTGACACAGCGCTTTCGCGAGCGGGCTCGCTCCCACAGGGTTCTCGATTCGGCCAGAACAATAAAAGCGTTAGAGAGGACGACAGACATGCAAACCAAACTCTTGATCAACGGCCATCTGGTCAATGGCGAAGGCCCGGCGCAACCGGTGCTCAACCCGGCGCTCGGCGCCGTGCTGGTGGAAATCAACGAGGCCAGCGAGGCCCAGGTCGATGCCGCCGTGCGCGCCGCCGACGCGGCGTTCGCCGAGTGGTCGCAGACCGCGCCGAAAGACCGTTCGCTGCTGCTGCTCAAGCTCGCCGACGCCATCGAAGCCCACGGCGAAGAACTGGCCAAACTGGAGTCGGACAACTGCGGCAAGCCCTACAGCGCCGCGCTGAACGACGAGATTCCGGCAATCGCCGACGTGTTCCGTTTCTTCGCCGGCGCCAGCCGCTGCATGAGCGGTTCGGCGGGCGGTGAATACTTGCCGGGCCACACTTCGATGATTCGCCGCGACCCGGTGGGCGTGATCGCGTCCATCGCGCCGTGGAACTACCCGTTGATGATGGTCGCCTGGAAAATCGCTCCGGCGCTGGCGGCAGGTAATACCGTGGTGCTCAAACCGTCGGAACAAACCCCGCTGACCGCGTTGCGCCTGGCCGAACTGGCGTCGGAAATTTTCCCGGCCGGTGTACTCAACCTGGTGTTCGGTCGTGGGCCTAGCGTGGGTAGCCCGTTGGTCACCCACCCGAAAGTGGGCATGGTGTCGCTGACCGGCTCCATCGCCACCGGTTCGAACATCATTTCCAGCACCGCCGACAGTGTCAAACGCATGCACATGGAGCTGGGTGGCAAGGCACCGGTGATCATCTTCGATGATGCCGATATCGATGCCGCCGTCGAAGGTATCCGCACCTTCGGTTTCTACAACGCCGGCCAGGACTGCACCGCCGCGTGCCGGATCTACGCGCAGCAGGGCATTTACGACAAGTTTGTCGAGAAACTCGGCGCGGCGGTCGGCAGCATCAAGTATGGCGTGCAGGACGATCCGGCCACCGAACTGGGGCCGCTGATCACCGCGCAGCACCGTGACCGTGTGGCCGGCTTCGTCGAGCGTGCCGTGGCCCAGCCGCACATCCGCCTGATCACGGGCGGCAAGGCCGTCGAGGGCAATGGCTTCTTCTTTGAACCGACGGTGCTGGCCGATGCCCAGCAGGACGACGAAATCGTCCGCCGCGAAGTGTTCGGGCCGGTGGTGTCGGTGACCAAGTTCACCGATGAAGCGCAGGCGCTGGAGTGGGCCAACGATTCCGACTACGGCCTCGCCTCCTCGGTGTGGACGGCGGATGTCGGCCGCGCCCATCGCCTGTCCGCGCGGTTGCAGTACGGCTGCACCTGGGTCAACACGCACTTCATGCTGGTCAGCGAAATGCCCCACGGTGGTCAGAAATTGTCCGGCTATGGCAAGGACATGTCCATGTACGGGCTGGAGGACTACACCACGGTGCGGCATGTGATGTTCAAACACTAAAAGCATCGCTGGCAAGCCAGCTCCCACTCAGCTCAGTGCAGCTCTTGTGGGAGCTGGCTTGCCAGCGAAGGCGTTACCTCGGTTTCAGGAAGGAAACCGGCACTACGCACCACCAGGATTCCACAACAATAACAACCGACCCGGGCGGCGCCCGCAAAGCCCCGCCACGGCCTCGGCCATCCGAAATCTGCCGATTTCACGGAGCAAATACCC
The DNA here is from genome assembly GCF_030209175.1 of Pseudomonas sp. efr-133-TYG-5. GTDB lineage: Bacteria > Pseudomonadota > Gammaproteobacteria > Pseudomonadales > Pseudomonadaceae > Aquipseudomonas. Next base: position 2,279,913 of record NZ_JARVSM010000001.1, read on the forward strand.
ATGAGTGCCTCACCCGAACTCTCAGCCGCCGTTGCCGACAGCGATGCCGAACAACTGCGCCAACTCGGCTACACCTCCAACTTCAACCGCAGCATGAGCCTGTGGGAAAACTTCGCCCTGGGCTTCACTTATCTGTCACCAGTCGTAGGCGTTTATACCCTGTTCGGCCTGTGCCTGGCGGCCGGCGGACCACCGATGTTCTGGGCCTACCTGCTGGTCGGTTGCGGCCAATTGCTGGTGTGCCTGATCTTCGGCGAAGTGGTCTCGCAGTTCCCGATCTCCGGCGGCGTGTACCCATGGGCACGCCGTCTGGTCGGCAAGAAATGGGCGTGGATGGTCGGCTGGATCTACTCCATCGCCCTCTGCGTGACCATCGCGGCGGTGGCCGTCGGCGCCGGTCCGTACCTGGCGGCGATGCTCGGGTTTGAGCCGAGCAACAACACCAATATCGTCATCGCCCTGGTGCTGACGCTGTTCGCGACCCTGGTCAATCTGAGCGGCACCAAAGTGCTGGCGCGCATTGCCATGTTCGGCTTTCTCTGCGAGCTGGTCGGCGCGGTGATCGTCGGCGTCTACCTGCTGATCTTCGAACGCCATCAGCCGCTCGGCGTGCTGTTCAACACCTTCGACATCCGCGTCGACGGCTCGTACCTGCCGGCATTCCTCACCGCGTCACTGGCGGGGATGTTCCTCTACTACGGCTTCGAAGCCTGCGGCGATGTGGCCGAAGAAACCCCGAATCCCAGCGCAAAAATCCCCGTGGCCATGCGCATGACCATCTACATCGGCGGCATCGCGGCGATGTTCGCCTGCCTGGCGCTGATCCTCGCCGTGCCGGACATGCAAGCGGTGATCAACGGCACCGACAAGGACCCGGTCACCACCATCCTCAACAACGCCTTCGGCCCGATCGGCTCGAAAGTGGTGATGGGCGTGGTGATGATTTCCTTCATCTCCTGCGTCATCAGCCTGCAAGCGGCGGCGAGTCGTCTGCTGTATTCCTACGCTCGCGATGAAATGGTCATCGGCAGCCGACTGCTGAAAAAGATTTCTCCTACGACCCAAGTGCCTGTGGCCGCACTATTCGTCTCCGGCGTCCTGCCCGCGCTGATCATCGCCCTCGGCTTCTTCCTGCAAGACGCCGTCGCCACCATCGTCAGCTTCGCCGCCATCGGCATCTACCTGGCGTTCCAGATGATCGTCCTCGCTGCGCTGTACGCCCGCAGCAAAGGCTGGAAACCGAGCGGAAAATTCACCCTCGGCGCCTGGGGCTGGCCGGTGAACATCGGCGCGCTGGTGTACGGCGTCGGCGCAATCATCAACATGGCTTGGCCACGTACCCCGGATGCCGCGTGGTACATCAACTACGCGATGGTGCTGAGCACGGCGATCGTTATTGGTCTGGGGCTGGTTTATATGTGGATCGGCAAGCCATATGACCATGGGAAGGCGCCGGCTGGGGATGCCTGGAAAGTTAGTCGCTGATACGAATAGCCCCGGCATCGTTGTTTGATTCCGGGGCTTGATCGGCATCGTCTCCGCGAAGCAAAACCATCAAATCGTCGGTACCCCATTTGATATCCGCTTTTCCGCGCACCTTGTCGAAACAATCTTCAGGAGCTTTCGGACGGCTGTCCTTGCTGTGTTTGTTCAATGGTCTGCTCCAGGTCACCGCAGTAATCGCTTTCAGTTGGATAGATATAGGAAATTCACGGGGAGAAGTGGAGCTTTCGTAAGCTCACGGCAAATACAGGAAACTCCTACAGATCCGCCCTTCTTGAAATAGCTGCAATTCCTACAACATCCGTCGGCAGAGTAGACTTGGCGCCGCTAGCGCCTGACCGATAGGCTTTATCCCGTCGCTGCCCAATCAGCGGCCCGGGGTCGAAGCCGGAAATCTGTCAAAACGGTGCTTGCGTGCCCCCATTGAACTGCGGCTGCTTTGCAACTTCAGTTCTGCGTTATGGCGGGCCGTGTGGCGCGGGCCTTCCGCCTTTTCCGTTTCGACAGGAAGTAACCCGACTTCGAACGCCACTCGGTTCGCCACCCAACTTTTCGAAGAGTTGGTGGCGACTTTCCGACTCGAAACGGAAGTCATCTCATTCCAGCACCTACTCACATTCCAAATACTGAATATTTCACTCCCACCGTCTTCACCCGGCACAACCGCTTCCTCCACGCCCTCCTACTCGATCACCAAGCCTGGTTCTGCACTCAGGATCTGGGCCACATGACGGGCCATCCTTTGAACCCACGCGTCACCCTGAAACTCGACCCCGACCAACGCCGCATCGTCCGCCTGCGCAAGTACGGCAAAGTTGTCGAGACACCAATGGTCAGCGAATCCGGCATGTATGCGCTGCTGGTTCATCATTTCATCCCGGAAAACCGCAACCTGCGCCAATGGCTGAGTAATGAAGTCATTCCCATCCTGCGGGAGACCAGCTCAGCGACAGCAGAAAACTGCCCGAGCCTGAGTTCAGTGCATTGGGCCGGCGTCACCGTGCCGCTGCTGCACTGGCAACAACAGGCTTGGGTGAAATGGCGTGATATGCCGGAATTGGTGCAAGTACAGCAGCCGTATCCAGCGCCGCGCTCTTGCGGCTGACTCTGAAAGTCAGTGGCTTTGCCCCGGCGGCGATTAGGTCACCGGGGTATTAACCAAGCATTTCGCAACACATCCCGTCTTCCAGCGGCGTTCAAGTCCACTAGAGTTTTCCTCAACCTCGCACTCTGACTGGTTGACGCCGATGTTATTGCGGCCTAGGGTGTCTACGTCGTTTACAGCGTATACACACGCAGGAGATCTTCCATGGCCTCGCCCGTTTTATCCTTCCGCGTCGAAGAATTGCTCGCTCAACAATTGGATCAATTGGCCGCGGCCACTGACCGGGACCGCCAGTACCATCTCAAGCGTGCGTTGGTTAGATATGTGGAAGCGGAGTCTTGGCATCTGCAAGCCATCAGCGAGGGGATTGCTGATGCCGATGCTGGAAATCTTACCGATCTGGATGCCGTGAAGGCTAAGTGGGCAAAACGTGCCGAACGTAGTACTGACTGAACGAGCTGAAAACGATCTCGAAACAATTTTTGAGTATTACCAAGGCATCTTGGGTGCCAATCCAGCGTTTGGTGTCGTGAACTCCATTCTTGGAGCGTTTGACCAATTGAAGCAATTTCCGGGTTCAGGCCGGCCTTCAGTCGTGCCGGATACACGCGAACTGGTGCTGACCCGTTATCCATTCATTGCGCCATATCGCCTGGAGGATGGCCAGATCCAGGTCTTGAGAATTCTGCACCAGCGCGCAGAACAACCAGAAAATTGGTAAACCAGCCGTAGCAAGTACGGCTGGCTGTTCACCTCCCTAGAACCGCGAAACACTCCTCATCGCATCCACCAGGTAGCGCATCGCTATCCGGTCGCTTTCCGACAATTCCCGATAACGCTCCACCAGTTTCAGTTCATCGGGACTGAGCCGGCGCCTTCGCCGGGCGTTGGAAAGGCAGGGGAAAATGCCCAACATTTCTGTGATGCCTTGTACTTTTGCCATGGACGATGTCCTTCTCTAATACGTCAAAGAATTTCTGGAAAACCGCATCGCCCTGCTCCCTTCAGCAGCGATTTGAGCTGTACCGGCCTGAAAGTCGAACCGGTGATGTCCATAGGATAGAAATTTAATCGGCGCTGGAAAGCGATTTTTAGAGTAATTAGTCGAAAAAAGCAGAAATGCCCTCTAAATCAGAAAGTCCTGTCGGAGAATTAACCGTAACGTCTTGTTTCATTGAGACGCTGTCGCCGTGTGATCTACGAATTTTGCAAAGTCGGCGAACCGTTTAAGCTAGCCGGCATCTGTTAATAGTCCGTAGCGTTTGGCCGAAGGCTTGTCCGAACCGTAATTTCTGATCCAGTACGTGCCAGGAACGGCGCGGGATTGTCCACGACAGGTTGTACTTATGCACCGCAGGAATTTGCTCAAAGCGTCTATGGCCATTGCGGCTTACACCGGTCTTTCCGCCTCCGGCCTGTTGGCCGCCCGCGCCTGGGCCGCCTCCGGCGGTGCCGCCGACGGTGAAGCCCAGGCCTTCGATTTCGAAACGCTCAAGCGCCAGGCCAAGCAACTGGCCGGAACGGCCTATCAGGACAGCAAACAGGTGCTGCCGCCGACCCTGGCGACGATGACCCCGCAGAATTTCAACGCGATCCGCTACGACGGCGATCATTCGCTGTGGAAAGAGAACAAGGGCCAGCTCGACGTGCAGTTCTTCCACGTCGGCATGGGCTTCCGCCAACCGGTGCGCATGTACAGCGTCGACCCGAAAAGTCGCACGGCGCGCGAGGTGCATTTCCGCCCGACACTGTTCAATTACGAGAACACCTCGGTCGATACCCAGCAACTCAAGGGCGACCTCGGCTTTGCCGGCTTCAAGCTGTTCAAGGCGCCGGAGCTGGATCGCCATGACGTCGTGTCATTCCTCGGTGCCAGCTACTTCCGCGCGGTGGACGCCACTGGCCAATATGGCCTGTCGGCGCGCGGCCTGGCCGTCGACACCTACGCCAAGAAGCGCGAGGAGTTTCCGGATTTCACCAAGTTCTGGTTCGAGACCCCGGATCAGAATGCGACCCGCTTCGTCGTCTACGCCCTGCTCGACTCGCCCAGCGCCACGGGTGCCTATCGCTTCGACATCGATTGCCAGGCCGAACGCGTGGTGATGGAAATAGACGCCCACATCAATGCGCGCACCGCCATCGAACAGCTGGGCATCGCGCCGATGACCAGCATGTTCAGCTGCGGCACCCACGAACGCCGCATGTGCGACACCATCCACCCGCAGATCCACGATTCGGATCGCCTGGCCATGTGGCGCGGCAACGGCGAATGGATCTGTCGCCCGCTGAACAACCCGGCAACGTTGCAATTCAACGCCTTCGCCGACACCGACCCGAAAGGTTTCGGCCTGGTGCAGACCGACCACGAATTCGCCAATTACCAGGACACCGTCGACTGGTACAGCAAGCGCCCGAGCCTGTGGGTAGAACCGACAACCGCGTGGGGCGAAGGCTCTATCGATCTGCTGGAAATTCCCACCACCGGCGAAACCCTCGATAACATCGTCGCGTTCTGGACACCGAAAAAACCGGTGGCCGCCGGCGACTCGCTGAACTATGGCTACAAGCTCTACTGGAGCGCCCTGCCGCCGGTCGGCACGCCGCTGGCGCGGGTGCACGCCACCCGCTCGGGCATGGGCGGCTTCACCGAAGGCTGGGCACCGGGCGAGCATTACCCGCCGGTCTGGGCCCGCCGCTTTGCCGTGGACTTCACGGGTGGCGGCCTGGAGCGCCTGCCGCAGGGCACCGGCATCGAACCGGTGGTGACCTGCTCGAACGGCAAGGTGCAGGACTTCAGCGTGCTGGTGCTGGACGACATCAAGGGTTACCGGATCCTGTTCGACTGGTACCCGACCAACGACAGCGTCGAGCCCGTCGAACTGCGCCTGTTCATCCGCACCAATGACCGCACGTTGAGCGAGACCTGGTTGTACCAGTACTTCCCGCCGGCACCGGACAAGCGCAAGTATCCTTGAAGGCTATCTAGCGTCTGCTCAGGCCTCATCGCTGGCAAGCCAGCTCCACAGTGGTAGATGTCGATCACAAAACCTGTGTCCGGCACCGAACCTGTGGGAGCTGGCTTGCCGGCGATGGCGTCAGTCAGGTCAGCGGCAAAAATAGATGGATATCGCAGGGCTCCAGATCGAACAGCTCAGGATCCGCTTGTTCAACCAACCGACAGCCCTGACGCTGATAGAAATCCACGGTATTGCGCGACTCGGTGGCCGAAACATACAAAGCCTCGGCACCGAACCGCCGCCCCTGCGCACAAGCCAGCGCCAACAACTTCGCCCCCAGCCCCTGTCCCCGGTAGTCGCGGCTGATGTGCAGGAACTTCAGCTGACGCATGCTCAGCCCCTGATTGTGAATAACCCGGTTATCCACAACCACCGCTGCGACCAACGCCTGCCCAGCGAAAGCCCCATACAGCCAACCACCTCGCCGTAGACACTTCGCCAGCGCCAACGCATTTTCCTCGGCCTCCCCTTCCGGCCAACCACGCATGTCGAAATGCACCGGATACAGAATCAGCTCACCGTTTTCCAACCGGTAACATTCTTCGACCAGCTCGCTGCGGTCAATCTGCGCCAGCAGCGGCAAATCGTGTTCGGTCAGTTCTCGTTCGATCAACATGCTTCACGTCCCTGTCATCACGGCAGACAAGAAAAAACCCGCCGGTTCAATGGCGGGTTTTATAGACGTTGCGCCGGTTTGAAATCAATCGCGCAGGTCAGATTCATGGATCGGCTGATCACGATGGGTCGCACGCTGATACTGCGCCGGCCAAACCGCTTTGCGCCCACCCAGGTCATCGTCAGCGTGCAACGGCCAGTACGGATCACGCAGCAGCTCGCGGGCGAGGAAGATGATGTCGGCTTGGCAGGTGCGCAGGATGTGCTCGGCCTGCGCCGGCTCGGTAATCATGCCGACGGTGCCAGTGGCGATGCCCGACTCCTTGCGCACCCGTTCGGCGAACCGAGTCTGATAACCCGGGCCGACCGGGATCTCGGCGTTGGCGGCCGTGCCACCGGACGACACGTCGATCAGATCGGCCCCCAGGGCCTTCAGGCGCCGGGCCAGCTCCACGGTTTCATCCGGGTTCCAGCCGTCCTCGACCCAATCGGTGGCCGATACGCGGACGAACACCGGCAACTCCTGCGGCCACACAGCGCGCACAGCTTCGGTCACCTGGAGCACCAGGCGGACGCGGTTTTCGAATGAACCACCGTACTGGTCACGACGCTGATTACTCAGTGGCGACAGAAACTGGTGCAACAGATAACCGTGAGCGGCATGCACTTCGACCACACTGAACCCCGCGGTCAGTGCACGTTTGGCGGCATCGACGAATGCCTGGATGACCTCGGCGATCTGCCCCTCATCCAGCTGTTTCGGTTGTGTGTGTTGTGGATCGAAAGCAATCGGCGAAGGCCCGACCGGCGTCCACCCGCCATCGTCCGGTTTGACGCTGCCATGTTTGCCGATCCACGGGCGATGGGTACTGGCCTTGCGTCCGGCGTGCGCCAACTGGATGCCGGCGACCGCACCCTGGGCAGTGATGAAACGGGTAATGCGTTGCAACGGCGCGATCTGTTCGTCATTCCACAGGCCGAGGTCTTCGGCGGTGATCCGCCCGTCAGCCGTGACCGCCGTGGCTTCGGTAAATACCAGGCCGGCGCCGCCCACGGCGCGGCTGCCCAGGTGCACCAGATGCCAGTCGTTGGCCAGGCCGTCGACGCTCGAGTACTGGCACATCGGTGAGACGGCAATGCGGTTGGGCAGGGTCAGTTGGCGCAGGGTAAAAGGTTCAAGCAGCAGACTCATGGGGCACCTCTCGAATCAGTGGGCAGGCTCCAGGGTTCTGTTTGAAAAGTCGACGAGTGACAGGAAAAGGTACAGCACCCGCCCCCGCGGGCAAAAAATTCGACAAGACGTCACAAGGCCAATCAAGCAGTGCTTAGAGCCTAGTCGACAACAGGGGATGAGGGAGGGTTCAGAGTGATTCAGTGTGTGAAAGGGTGCTTTCGCGAGCAGGCTCGCTCCCACAAAGACAACACCGTGCCTGTGGGAGCAAGCCTGCGCGCGAAGGGGTCAGCGCGGTTCGATGTGGGCAATCATCAACTGCACGGTTTCATTGCCGCGGAATTCGTTGACGTCGAGTTTGTAGGCCAGCTCGACCCACTGAATGGTCGGATTGGGCCAGACATCACGGTCGATACCGAAAGCGATACCGTCGAGTTTCACCGAACCGCATTCGCTTTTCAGCACCACTTTGAGGTGTCGCTCGCCGACCACCCGTTGCTCGACCAACTGGAACACGCCATGGAACAACGGCTCCGGGAAATGCTGGCCCCACGGGCCGGCGTGACGCAGCGCGCGGGCCAGTTCCAGATGGAACTCCTCGACCGCCAGCGTGCCGTCCGACAACAGCCGCCCGGTGAGGTCTTCTTCGCGAAGCTGCCTACGCACTTCCGCATCGAATGCCTCGGCGAACAGCGGAAAATTCTCCTGCGGCAAGGTCAGACCGGCCGCCATCGCGTGGCCGCCGTACTTGGTGATCAGATTCGGGTGTTGCGCCGCCACCACACTCAGCGCATCGCGAATGTGGAAACCCTGCACCGAACGCCCCGAGCCCTTGAGCAAGCCGTCGCCGGCATCGGCGAACGCGATGGTCGGGCGGAAGTAACGCTCTTTCATCCGCGAGGCGAGGATGCCGATCACCCCCTGGTGCCATTCCGGATCGAACAGGCACAGGCCGAACGGCATCGACTCGACCGGCAAGTCCTTGAGCTGGGCCAGCGCTTCGCGCTGCATGCCCTGCTCGATGGATTTGCGGTCCTGGTTCATGCCGTCCAGTTGCGCGGCCATCTCCCGCGCCAGAGCCGCGTCCTGGGTCAGCAGGCATTCGATGCCCAGGCTCATGTCATCCAGGCGTCCCGCCGCGTTCAAGCGCGGGCCGACAATGAATCCGAGGTCGGTGGAGGTGATGCGCGAAGCCTCGCGCTTGGCCACTTCGAGAATCGCCTTGATCCCCGGCCGCGCGCGCCCGGCACGAATCCGCTCCAGCCCCTGGTGCACCAGAATGCGGTTGTTGGCGTCCAGCGGCACTACGTCGGCGACGCTGCCGAGCGCCACCAGATCCAGCAGTTCGCCGATGTTCGGCTGCGGCTGGCGCTCGTACCAGCCGAGGCTGCGCAGGCGCGCGCGCAGGGCCATCAAGACATAGAAAATCACCCCGACCCCGGCCAGCGCCTTGCTCGGGAATTCGCAGCCGGGCTGGTTCGGGTTGACCAGCGCATCGGCCAGCGGCAGTTCGTCGCCGGGCAAGTGGTGGTCGGTAATCAGCACCTTGAGCCCCGCGCGTTTCGCTGCCGCCACGCCTTCGACACTGGAGATGCCGTTGTCGACGGTGATCAGCAACTGCGGCTCGCGGGTCAGTGCGACTTCGACGATTTCCGGAGTCAGGCCGTAGCCGTATTCGAACCGGTTCGGCACCAGGTAATCGACATGCGCGGCACCGAGCAGGCGCAAGCCGAGCACACCGACGGTACTGGCGGTGGCGCCGTCGGCATCGAAGTCGCCGACAATCAGGATGCGCTGACGCTGCTCCAGCGCCGTCACCAGCAGATCCACCGCAGCGTCGATGCCTTTGAGCTGCTGGAACGGGATCAGCCGCGCCAGGCTTTTGTCCAGTTCCGCCTCGGACTGCACGCCCCGCGCCGCGTACAAACGGGTCAGCAGCGGTGGCAGGTCACCGAGAAACGGCAGGGTGGCGGGCAACTGGCGAGGTTCGATACGCATGGGGTGACAGGGACTTCTCTTGAATACGTGGGAATGTTCGGAAAACGTCGTGGACTCAGCCGCGATCGCCCTGCAGCCAGGTCAATTGCACTTCGTGCTGGCCACGGTCGTCGGTGACGAAGATCGTGCCTTCGCTGATCATCACGTCCCATTTGATAACCCGCGGCATGTCTTTGGCCAGGGTTTCCAGGACTTCCTGCGGAACAGCCGCGATGTTGACGTTTTTCAGGGTCTTGATCGCCGGAATCACCTTGCCTTCCCAGACACGCAGGCTGCCGTAGGCCAGCAGGCTGGTCCGCTCGGTGCGGCGCGAGCACCAGGTCAGGCGTTCGGCGTCCGGCTGGCCGACTTCGATCCAGTGCAGGACACGGTCATCCAGGCTCTTTTCCCACAGCGCAGGTTCATCCACGTCCGACAGACCACGACCGAACGACAGCTGCTCGTTGTACCAGAAGGCGTAGGCCAGCAACCGCACGGTCATGCGCTCTTCGGTTTCCGAAGGGTGGCGGGCGATGGTCTGTTTCACGTTCTCGTAGATGCTGCGATCGAGGTCAGTGAGGTTCAGTTCGAATTTATAGGTAGTGGACGGCTGGGCCATGAACGGGCTTCTTGATACGGGGAAAGTCGGCAAGTCTAACCGATGCCGTAGGCAATCCACGAATTGATGGCGATCAACCTTGCGCGACTGACAGCCGGCTATGTTAAAACGCACTATCCGCTCAGCCTTGTCCTACAGGATTCCGCATGCCGTTCGCCAACAAACCGCTCAGCGGTGTGAAAGTCATTGAATTGGGTACTTTGATCGCCGGGCCGTTCGCCTCGCGCATCTGCGGCGAGTTCGGGGCCGACGTGATCAAGGTCGAATCGCCGGATGGCGGCGATCCGCTGCGCAAGTGGCGCAAATTGTATGAAGGCACTTCGCTGTGGTGGTTCGTCCAGGCGCGCAACAAAAAGTCGCTGACGCTCAACCTCAAGCATCCCGACGGCCTGGCCATCCTGAAAAAACTGCTCGGCGAAGCGGACATCCTGATCGAAAACTTCCGTCCCGGTGTGCTGGAAAAACTCGGCCTGGGTTGGGAAACCCTGCACGCCCTGAATCCGAAACTGGTCATGGTGCGGCTGTCGGGCTTCGGCCAGACCGGGCCGATGAAGGATCAACCGGGCTTTGGCGCGGTCGGCGAATCCATGGGCGGCCTGCGCTACATCACCGGTTTCGAGGATCGCCCGCCGGTCCGCACCGGAATCTCCATCGGCGATTCGATTGCCGCGCTGTGGGGCGTGATCGGTGCCTTGATGGCGCTGCGGCATCGCGAGGTCAACGGCGGTCTCGGCCAGGTGGTCGATGTGGCGCTGTATGAGGCGATCTTCGCCATGATGGAAAGCATGGTGCCGGAATTCGACGTGTTCGGTTTTGTCCGCGAGCGCACCGGCAACATCATGCCCGGCATCACGCCGTCATCGATCCACACCAGCGCCGACGGCAAGCATGTGCAGATCGGCGCCAATGGCGATGCGATCTTCAAGCGTTTCATGCTGATCATCGGCCGCGAGGATCTGGCCAACGACCCGAGCCTGGCCAGCAACGACGGGCGTGACGCGCGCCGCGACGAGCTGTACGGCGTGATCGATCGCTGGGTCAATTCGCTGCCGCTGCAAACGCTGCTCGAACGGCTCAATCAGGCTGACGTGCCGGCCAGCCGGATCTTCAGCGCCGAAGACATGTTCAACGACCCGCAGTACCTGGCGCGGGAAATGTTCCTGCACGCCAGACTGCCGGACGGCAAGCCCTTCAAGATGCCGGGCATCGTGCCGAAACTCTCTGAGACACCGGGCACGTCCGAATGGGTCGGACCGCAGCTGGGTGAGCACAACGCGCAGGTACTCCACGATCTTGGCTACGACGAACAGCAGATCGCCCGGTTGCGCGAAGACGGAGCCATCTAAGCTGAAGCAGCACCCGACATCGGCCAGCAACCGCGCCCACCACTGGTGGACGTGGCGGCTGTTCGGCCTGCTGTTTCTGCTTGTCCTGCCGGCCTGGGTCGATGCAAAACCGACGCTGATCTGGCTGCTGCGCGACCTGCCGCCCCTGACGATTTTCGAAGGCCCGAAGAAAGGCCAGGGCGTCATCGACCAGATGCTGCCCCTGCTGATTGCCGGCATGCCCCAGTACGAACACAGCCTGATGCGCGTCAACCGCGCCCGTGGCATGCAGATGCTTCACGAAAGCTCTTTCACCTGCGACCCCTCGCTGATCTGGAGCAAGGAGCGCACGCAATGGATCGCGTTTTCCACCCCGGCCTTTCGCGCGGTCAGTAACGGCCTGGTGATACGTCAGAAAGATCGTGAGGTGCTGGCGCCGTTCCTGGTCGACGGTGAGGTCGACCTGGCGGCGCTGCTGGCCCACGGCGACCACAGGATCGGCGTGGTGGCCGAGCGCAGTTACGGCGAATACCTCGACCAGTTGCTCCGGGACGCCCCAGACGACGCGCTGACCCCGCACTATGGCAACGACGCCCTGGCCAGCCTGTTGCAGATGCAGCGCCTGGGCCGACTCCAGGTGGTGTTGGGTTACTGGCCGGAAATCCGCTACCAGGCACAGCAGGCGCAGATCGGCGAAGACGAGTTGGCGTTCCTGCCGATTCGTGGCACCGGCAAATACCTGTCCGGCTACATCGGCTGTTCCGATACCCCACAGGGGCGACAGGCGATCAGCGAAATCAACCAGGTGCTGCGTACCTTGCCCCATCAACACCTGGATCAGCTGTATGCCGACTGGCTCGACCCGCCGATGCGCGCCGACTACCTGGAACAGTCGCGAATCTTCTTCGAGCAGCAAGCCACGCACTGAACGCCGGGCAAAAAGAAACCCCGAGAAGTGGGGAGACGACTCGGGGTTAAACGTGGCCTATATCAAAGACCCGTAGCAGCAAGCGACAAGCACCGGAGCACAATGCTTGATCCTGCTGTTATGGGGTCTGACTGACAGGGATGCAGGAAGGTTCCCACAAAAAACAAATCAGGTTCAGACGGACAGCAGTTTGTCAGCCGCCGCGTTGCGCAATGCCGCGATCACACAAGGCTCAAGCCGGCCTTCGGCGATCAGCACGTCACGATGCAAGCCATCGACCACATCGGTCAGCTGGCGTTTGTCGGTCAACTGCGTCTGGTTGAATTCACGTTCCACCACAATGGCGCCGTTGCTGTTCTTCAGCGTGACCAGGCATTCGCCGTGGGCACCGCAAGGGGTCAACGTCACCTGATACGGGCTTAGAGCCTCACCGAGCAATAGACTGATACTTTCCATCTCGATCTCCACTCATTAGTCCGAAAACGAAGTGCCTGGGGCGTGTCCACAGTAAATGACCACCGGCCCGAGAAGAAAGTTCTGCGCCTCGGGCTTCTCCCTGAAGTGTCACCGGTCTTTCAGAGCATGCCGGGTAAAGATGACAGAAAAAGCACCACGCGTTCAGGCATCGACGCGCTGATCGCGCTGCTGCAGGTACGCGTCCAGCAATCCGCGCATCAGCACCGCCGAGACCGGCGTGTGCAGCCACCCGAGCAGGCGCAGCGGGTGATCCTGCAGCAATACGCGCAGCTCCTCCGGCAGGCACGCCGCCACGTTGCCCAGCAATATCAGCGCCTGTGCCTGCTGCTCGAGCGCCAGATGGCGGATCAGCGCCCTGCCCTCGCCGTCCCTGGCCTGCGGATCGCAGATCACGATGTCGATCGTGCCGCGGCGCGCCAGCGAGGCCAGCGCCGCGTGCAGCGACGGCGCCGTCAGCACGTCGTAGATGCCGATCGCATTGAGCATCTGATGCAGGGCCATCAGCTGGAAGGGGTTGGGTTCAAGAATCAGGACTTTGAGCGAGCGCATGGCGACCTCTGCAGCGACAATCGCGGTCTCTCACCGCAGTTGCCGACCACTGTAGGGCAGCCCGCCCTAGGCTCCCATCGGAAAAGGACTCGCTGCGCATAGGATATTTCCGAACTTCAGAGCGAACATTGGCAGCCGCTTTCCGTCCGGCGCTGGGTGATATCCGTCCAGCCACCCAGCAGGCCGCGCAACTCGCCGTCGGCACTGAAGAACGGCACCGTCCACTGATACACCTCGCGCGGCCCGCTCTTGAACAGCAACTGCCGCTTGGTGAAACGCGTCTTGCGCGTGCGCAACTGGCTCATGAACTCACCGTGGATCAACCGCGCAGTGGCCTCCGGCAACGCGTCGACCTCGATCAGCAGACGCCCCTGGACCTGATCGAAACGCACCGACAAGGCATCTTCGTAGCTTCGGTTGCAGAGGATCAGGCGCCCTTGCAGATCGCGAACGAACAACGGATCGGGCATCGCATCGACCAGCGCCCGCTGGAACGCCAGCTGATCGCTCAGATGTCGCTCGACCGCGCAGCGCTGTCTGACCTCGGCGGTCAGACGGCGATTCCACAGCAACGAGAGCAGGCCGAATGCACTGAGCAGCAACACGCCCCAGCAGCCCCAGTGGGCGAGCCGCTGCCAGAACGTCGGCACCGCCACCGGCACTACCCCGCTCAGCCACTTCAGGCGGATGGCGCGCAGCTCGCGGGCGGGAAACGCTTCGAGGGCCTTGTTGAGGATGCTCAGCAGCTCGGGCTGGCCCTTGCGCACCGCCAGATGATCGGCCTCCCACTTGCCCTCCACCAGCGCCCCGACCTTGAGCCGACCCGAGGGATAGAGCTGGGCACCGGTCTCGTTTTCAATGGTCGCATCGGCCTCGCCGCTTTCGACCAGCGCCCGTGCCTCGGCGTAGGTCTTCACCGAACGCAGTTCGATTGACGGGTAATCGCGGCGAATGGTGTCTTCCAGGGCATGCCGCGCCGGCAGGACCAGCACCCGCCGGGCCAGTTGCTCGAGCGACTGCACCTGCGGCGCGCTCTCGCGGCCGACAAACACCCAACCGGCACCGCCGAAGGCATGGCTGAAATCGAGGAACGCCTTGCGCTCGTCATTCATCGCCAGCGTCGTGCTGATGTCCGCCGCGCCGCTTTCCAGGCGTTCGAGCATCTGATCGGTGGAAAACGATTCCTGATAGACGAACTGCAGACCGGTCATCGCGCTGATGCGCCGCAGCACATCGTTGTTCAGGCCGCTCCAGTGACCGTGTTCGTCCTGGAACAGGTATAACGGGTACTGCACCGACGCGACGGTGACCTCGGGATGGTCACGGATCCACTGTCGCTCCGCCGCGTCCAGTTCGATGGGCGCGACGTTCGGCGGGGCCGGGTCATGCAGCGCCAGTTGCGCCGCCTCGCTGCGCCCGATGACCAACAGCGCCACCAGCCAAAACATCCGGCCGAGGGCCGCCTTCATTGCTCTTTCAAACAGCATTGCCACTTCCTTCGTGATCGACTCACCCGTCCTTCAAGGGTGAAAACCCGAGCAGTGTGGCAGCAGAAACAAAAAAGCCCGTCAGGAGACGGGCTTCAAAATGTGACAGCTTCTGCCGGCTTACAGCGGCTTGCCGCGATTGCCATGCTGGCTGACAAAGGCCTGCACGGCTTTCAGCTCGTTCGGCAGCACGGTGCAGCGCTCATCTCTGGCAAACAAATCAGAAAGATGTGCAGGCAGCTCGAGAGCTTTTCCTACACCGGCCTGTTCCACTGCGTCGGGGAATTTGACCGGATGAGCCGTACCCAGGATCACCATCGGAATGTCCAGGCTGCGCCGGCATTCGCGCGCGGCCTTGACGCCGATGGCAGTGTGCGGATCCAGCACTTCACCGGTCTGCGCGTAGACGTCGGCGATGGTTTCGCAGGTTTGCGCATCATCCACGGCCAGCGAGTCGAACAGCTTGCGTGCTTCGGTCCAGCGCTCCTGCTCGACACTGAAACCGCCGCCCTGGCGGAACGAGTCCATCAGCCCGGCGATGGCCGCCCCGTTGCGACCGTGCAGGTCGAACAGCAGGCGTTCGAAGTTCGACGAGACCATGATGTCCATCGACGGCGACAGCGTGGCGTGCAGGGTTTCCTTGACGTACTGGTTGCCGCTCATGAAGCGGTGCAGGATGTCGTTGCGGTTGGTGGCGACGATCAACTGGTTGATCGGCAGGCCCATGTTGCGGGCCAGGTAACCGGCGAAGATGTCGCCGAAGTTGCCGGTCGGCACCGAGAACGCCACCGAACGCGCCGGGCCGCCCAATTGCAGCGCCGCGTGGAAGTAGTAAACGATCTGGGCCATGATCCGCGCCCAGTTGATCGAGTTCACCGCCACCAGGCGCGTGCCCTTGAGGAAGCTCTGGTCGGCGAAGCTGGCCTTGACCATTTCCTGGCAGTCATCGAAGTTGCCTTCGATGGCGATGTTGTGGATGTTCTCGCCGAGGATCGTGGTCATCTGCCGGCGCTGCACTTCCGATACGCGGTTGTGCGGGTGCAGGATGAAGATGTCGACGTTTTCGCAATGCTTGCAGCCTTCGATGGCAGCCGAACCGGTGTCACCGGAAGTGGCGCCGACGATGACCACGCGCTCGCCGCGCTTTTCCAACACGTAGTCGAGCAGGCGGCCGAGCAGTTGCAGGGCGAAGTCCTTGAACGCCAGGGTCGGGCCGTGGAACAGCTCCAGCACCCATTCGTTGCCGTTGAGCTGACGCAGCGGCGCCACCGCGCTGTGCGCGAACACGCCGTAGGTTTCTTCGAGGATTTTCTTGAAGTCGGCATCCGGAATGCTGCCGGTGACGAACGGGCGCATCACCCGGAAAGCCAGCTCGTGATACGGCAGGCCGGCCCAGGAAGCGATTTCTTCCTGGGTGAAACGTGGCAGGTTTTCCGGGACATACAGACCGCCGTCGGTCGCCAGACCGGCGAGCAGGACGTCTTCGAAATTCAGGGCCGGGGCCTGGCCGCGAGTACTGATATAACGCATATTTTCAAACCTTCCGTTTGAGCTGCGAGCCTCGAGCTTCAAGCTGCAAGCAGAGTGTCACTGGCCTCTGGCTTGCAGCTTGCCGCTGGTGGCTTGCCGCTGCTTAGTTA
This sequence comes from Pseudomonas sp. efr-133-TYG-5, assembly GCF_030209175.1. Lineage (GTDB taxonomy): Bacteria > Pseudomonadota > Gammaproteobacteria > Pseudomonadales > Pseudomonadaceae > Aquipseudomonas. Next base: position 2,296,326 of record NZ_JARVSM010000001.1, read on the forward strand.
AGGTGCTCGACGCGGATTCGCACAACCGGTCCGACCACACCCGCCAGCGCTTCGAGGGCGGCGATCGCATCGTTGATGTGCTGTTCCAGCACACGATGGGTCAGCAGGATCATTGGCACCAGGCCGTCATGTTCCTCGACTTCCTTCTGCATGATCGACTCGATGTTGATCCCACGCTCCGACAGGATGCTCGCCACCTGGGCCAGTACGCCCGGATGGTCCTTGGCCTGGATGCGCAGGTAGTAGGCGCTTTCGCAGGCTTCGATCGGCAGGATCGGATGGGCCGACAGCGAGTCCGGCTGGAAGGCCAGGTGCGGAACGCGGTTCTCCGGATCGGAGGTCATGGCGCGCACCACGTCCACCAGGTCGGCGATCACCGACGACGCGGTCGGCTCCATGCCGGCGCCAGCGCCGTAGAACAGCGTCGAACCGGCCGCATCACCGTTGACCATCACCGCGTTCATCACGCCGTTGACGTTGGCGATCAGACGATCGGCCGGGATCAGCGTCGGGTGCACGCGCAGCTCGATACCGGCAGCGGTGCTGCGGGCCACGCCAAGGTGCTTGATGCGGTAGCCCAGCGCTTCGGCGTAGTTGACGTCGGCGGTGGTCAGCTTGGTGATGCCTTCGGTGTAAGCCTTGTCGAATTGCAGCGGAATGCCGAACGCGATCGAAGCCAGAATCGTCAGCTTGTGCGCCGCATCGATGCCTTCGACGTCGAAGGTCGGATCGGCTTCGGCATAACCCAGCGCCTGCGCCTCGGCCAGCACGTCTTCGAAGGTGCGACCCTTCTCGCGCATTTCGGTGAGGATGAAATTGCCGGTGCCGTTGATGATCCCGGCCACCCAGTTGATGCGGTTGGCAGAGAGGCCTTCACGGATCGCCTTGATCACCGGAATGCCGCCGGCCACCGCCGCTTCGAACGCCACGATCACGCCTTTCTCGCGTGCCTTGGCGAAAATTTCATTACCGTGAACGGCAATCAGTGCCTTGTTCGCGGTGACCACATGCTTGCCATTCTCGATGGCCTTGAGTACCAGCTCGCGGGCAACGGTATAGCCGCCCATCAGCTCTATGACGATGTCGATCTCAGGGTTCGTGGCCACTTCGAAGACATCGTTGGTAATCGCAATACCGGTCGTCTGGAACTGAGGCTTTGGCGTGCGCATGGCAATTTGTGCCACTTCGATTCCACGCCCGGCACGACGAGCAATTTCCTCGGCGTTGCGCTGAAGTACGTTGAAGGTTCCGCCACCGACGGTCCCTAACCCACAGATGCCTACTTTGACCGGTTTCACTGTGAACTCCCCATAAAACGGCCGACGCGAGGCCGGCCGTGAAAACAACCGCAGGTTCGCGGCTCTCTGTTGATGGCCCGGCAATCCTGCCGCCGGACCACGCTCGTCAACGCCTGAGCGTGACGATGCGAATTTACTTCGCGCCCAACGCCAGTTTGGCGACTTGTGGCGCAGGCTGGTAGCCCGGAATGACCTGACCGTCAGCCAAAACGATGGCCGGTGTACCGTTCACGCCGATCGACTGACCGAGGGCGAACTGTTTGGAAACCGGGTTATCGCACTTGGCGGCCTTGATTTCCTTGCCATCGACCATTTTGTCCATGGCGGCTTTCTTGTCTTTCGAGCACCACACGGCTTGCAGTTGCTCGTCACCCGGCGAGCCCAGGCCCTGACGCGGGAACGCCACGTAGCGCACTTCGATGCCGCGCTTGTTCAGCTCTGGGACTTCGGCGTGCAGCTTGTGGCAGTACGGGCAGGTGGTGTCGGTGAAGACGGTGATGTGCGACTTGGTTTCACCCACGGCCGGATAGACCACGGTCTCGGCCACCGGAATGGCATTGATCAGTTTGGAAATGCCCAGGCGCTCGGTCTTCTCGGTCAGGTTGACCGGTTTGCCGTCCTTGAGCTGGAACATGTAGCCCTGAACGATGTACTGGCCGTCGGCGCTGGCGTAGAGCACGCGGCTGCCCTTGAGCTTGACTTCGTACAGGCCCGGCAGCGGACTGGCGGTGATGGTGTCCACCGGCACGTCGAGCTGGAGGTTTTCCAGGCTCTGGCGGATGGCTTTGTCGGCCGCGTCATCGGCGACGGCAAAGGTGCTGACCAACGCAATGGCTGCGGCGGCGAAAATCTGGGTCAGACGCATGAGAACTCCTGAAGGCGGACAAATGGAACGATCAGAACGCCCGTGGCGGAACACCGGGTCATAACCGCCCATCGTGCAAACCGGCAAAGCCTACCACATAAGGCCGGCGTGGCCGAATGCGCCTGTCGCCACACTTTCAGGACTGCGCAGATCCTTGTGGGAGCGAGCCTGCTCGCGAAAGCGGTGTGTCAGCTGAATGAACGCAGACTGACACTCCCTCTTCGCGAGCAGGCTCGCTCCCACACGGACCTTTTTCAGCCGCGCGGGTGGTGTTTGGCGTGCAGGTCTTGCAGGCGAGCCCTGGCCACGTGGGTATAGATCTGCGTGGTCGACAGGTCGCTGTGGCCCAGCAGCATCTGTACCACACGCAGGTCAGCGCCGTGGTTGAGCAGGTGTGTGGCAAACGCGTGACGCAAGGTATGCGGCGACAGCGACTTGCCGATCCCGGCCACTTTGGCCTGGTGCTTGATGCGGTGCCAGAACGTCTGGCGCGTCATCTGCTCACCGCGCTGACTGGGGAACAGCACATCGCTGGGGCGGCCACCGAGCAGTTCGCCGCGACCGTCGCGCAGGTAGCGCTCGACCCAGACAATCGCCTCCTCCCCCATCGGCACCAGCCGCTCCTTGCTGCCCTTGCCCATCACCCGCAATACGCCCTGCCGCAGGTTGACCTGCTCCAGCGTCAGGCTGATCAGCTCGGTGACGCGCAAGCCGCAGGCGTACAGGACTTCGAGCATCGCGCGGTCACGCTGGCCGATGGCCTCGCTCAGATCCGGTGCTTTGAGCAGCGCTTCGACGTCAGCTTCCGACAAGGATTTGGGCAACGGCCTACCCAGTTGCGGCATGTCGATGCGCAAGGTCGGGTCAACGGCAATCAGTTTTTCCCGCAGCAGATAGCGATAAAAGCCACGCACACCGGAGAGAAATCGCGCCGTGGAGCGTGGCTTGTAGTTCTGCTCCAGGCGCCAGGCCAGGTGATCGAGGATCAACTCGCGACCGGCGTTGATCAGCTCCAGGTGCTGCTCCTGCAACCAGCCGTTGAACAGCGCAAGGTCGCTGCGATAGGCGTCGCGGGTGTTGTCGGACAGGCCTTTCTCCAGCCACAAAGCGTCGAGAAACTGGTCAATCAGCGGATGGTCAATGGCAGGCATAGAGGCTCAGGCAGTGCGCATTACAACGAAAGGGTGAACAGTCTTTCACAGCCCGCGCGCTCACGGAACACTCAGGCGGCAAACCCCGGCAGCACCGGCACCGGGCGCTTGTCGTCATCGATGGCGACGAAGCTGAACTGGCCGTGGATCGCTTGCTCGCGACCATCGCAGCTCATGCTTTCAACGAATACCTGCACTTCGACCTTGAGGCTGGTGTTGCCGACCTTGACGACACGCCCCACCAGTTCAACGATGGAACCGGCCGGGATCGCGTGGTTGAAGTCGATGCGATCGGTGGACACGGTCACCAGCGGCAAGCGGCAGAAGCGCGTGGCCGTGATGAACGACACTTCGTCCATCCACGCCAGGGCGGTACCACCGAACAGGGTGTTGTGGTGGTTGGTGGTCGGCGGGAATACGGCTTTGGTTACGCGGGTCACCGAGAGTTCGGTGCGGCGCTGGATTTCCTGGTCACGGGTGGTCATGAAAAATGGCTCTGGTTGCTGGCTGCCGACCTGCAGGCAAGATCACAAGATCGCAGCCTCGGCAGCGCCTGCAGGGTGAAGGCAGTAAATGGCGGACAACAAAAAAGCAGCCCGTAGGCTGCTTTTTTCTGCATCGGAAGCTGGACTTAAGCCAGTTTTTCCTTGATGCGAGCTGCTTTACCCGACAGGTCGCGCAGGTAGTACAGCTTGGCTTTACGTACGTCACCGCGACGTTTAACAGCCATGCTGTCGATCTGCGGGGAGTAGGTCTGGAAAGTACGTTCTACGCCAACACCGTTGGAGATTTTACGAACGGTGAACGCACTGTTCACGCCGCGGTTACGCTTGGCGATGACAACGCCTTCGAACGCTTGCAGACGGGAACGATCGCCTTCCTTCACTTTCACCTGAACGACAATGGTGTCGCCCGGGGCAAAGGTAGGGATTTCTTTGGTCATCTGCTCTGCTTCGAGTGCAAGGATGATTTTGTTGGTCATGCTGTGCTCCTAAGGTAAATCGTCGGATCTACCATCGATACGTTGTTAACTATCGTCCCGCTCGCGGATGTATTCCTCGAGCAGCTTCTTCTCTTCTCCAGAAAGCGAGCGGCTTTCCAGAAGATCGGCGCGTCGTTCATAGGTCCGACCAAGGGACTGCTGTAAACGCCAACGCCGGATATGCGCGTGATTGCCACTCAGCAACACGTCGGGAACACGCTGATCCGCATACACCTCAGGTCGGGTGTAGTGCGGGCAATCCAGCAGACCATCCGTAAAGGAATCTTCCTCAGCGGAATCCGCATGCCCTAAAGCTCCGGGCAGCAGTCGTGTAACCGCATCGATCATGACCATGGCCGGCAGCTCGCCGCCAGACAACACATAGTCACCAATCGACCACTCTTCATCGACATGAGCTTCAATGAAACGCTCGTCAATGCCTTCATAACGACCGGCAATCAGGATCAATGCATCCTCTTTCGCCAGTTCGCGTACCGCCGACTGAGTCAGTTGACGGCCTTGGGGGGACAGGTAAATCACCTTCGCCGCCTCCCCGGCTGCTGCCTTGGCCTGAACCAGAGCATCTTCCAGGGGCTTGATCTTCATCACCATGCCCGGACCACCGCCAAACGGGCGATCGTCCACAGTGTGATGCCGATCCGTCGTGTAATCCCGCGGATTCCAACAGGTCAGCTGCAACAGCCCCTGTTTGACCGCACGACTGGTAATGCCGTACTCACTGATGGCCGAGAACATCTCGGGGAACAGCGTAATGACGTCTACGCGCAGGCTGGCCATTGCTTAGAAGTCCGCGTCCCATTCCACCCTCATCACGCCTGCATCCAGGTCGATTGCCAGCACGCATTGCTCCGTATAGGGCAACAACCGCTCGCGATCATCCAGGCTACCCGCGCAGGGCTTGACCACCAACACATCGTTCGCGCCGGTCTCCAACAGGTGATCAACCTTGCCGAACAATTGTTCGTCCTGGTTGATGACGCTCAGACCCTGCAACTGGTACCAGTAGTACTCGTCGTCAGTCAGGTTGGGCAAAAGGCTTCGCGAGATGCAAATCTCGTAACCGCTCAGAAGACGCGCTTCATCGCGATCGTCGAGGCCTTTGAGCTTGGCAACCAGATCCTTTTGAGTGGATCGGCCGCTGACCAGCTCGACCTGTTTCACCACGCCTTCGCGCCGAAGCGTCCAGTTGCGGTAGTCCAACAGGTTTTCAATCGGATCGGTAAAGGAAAAGACCTTCACCTCGCCGCGAACGCCGTGAACCGAAAAAATCTTGCCGACGACGATCAGGTCATCAGCTTTTTCTGGCGTCGCGCTCATACTGCTCAGGCTGCAGCCTTGGCAGATTCCTTCAGCAACTGAGCAACACGCTCAGATGGCTGTGCACCAACGCTCAGCCAGTAGGCTACGCGCTCTTGGTTCACGGACAGACGGATTTCCTGACCACGGGCAACAGGGTTGAAGAAGCCAACCTGTTCTTTGTGGGAGCCGTCACGCGGGTTGCGCGAGTCGGTTACGGTCAGGTGGTAAAACGGGCGCTTTTTGGAGCCGCCAAGGGCAAGACGGATTGTTAGCATGTGAACATCGTTCCTGTAGTCGGTGCTGCAAATCTAAATGCACAGCGGGCATGGGTGCCCGAAAGGCCGCATATTCTAAGGAATATCCGGACTTTTGCAAATGACTTTTTCCGGCGCCTATGGCATGCCGTGCAGATTTGCGCGAGAGCCGTCGATGAAAACGGCCAGTCAGCTCCCGCCGAATGCGGGTTTGCTGGTAATCCCGCTTCCTTGCGGGACTGCGCCGGTGCGACGACCGGCGAAGTTCCAGCGTTCCGTCTCATCCATTTCACTCGCCATAAAGGGAGCGGAATGGGTCAGACGGGACACCTTACATCTTTGGCATGCCGCCGCCGGGCAACATACCGCCCATGCCGCGCATCATTTTCGCCATCCCGCCCTTGGCGGAGAACTTCTTCATCATCTTCTGCATCTGCTTGTGCTGCTTGATCAAGCGACCGATGTCCTGCACCTGGGTGCCGGAGCCCATGGCGATCCGACGCTTGCGCGAACCGCTGATCAGCTCAGGGTCGCGGCGCTCGGCCGGCGTCATGGAGTTGATGATGGCTTCCATCTGTTTGAACTGCTTCTCCGCCGCGTTCTGGGCATTGCCCATCTGCGACAGGTTGACGCCGCCGATGCTCGGCAGCTTGTCCATGAGGCCACCGAGGCCGCCCATGTTCTTCATTTGTTGCAGCTGATCGCGGAAGTCTTCGAGGTCGAAGCCCTTGCCCTTCTTCAGCTTCTTGGCCAGTTTGTCGGCCTTGTCCTTGTCGAGGGTCGCTTCGGCCTGTTCTATCAGGCTGAGCACGTCGCCCATGCCGAGGATGCGCGAGGCGATACGCTCCGGGTGGAACGGATCGAGCGCTTCGCTCTTCTCGCCCATACCGATGAACTTGATCGGCTTGCCGGTGATGGCGCGTACCGACAGGGCGGCACCGCCACGGGCGTCGCCGTCGACCTTGGTCAGGATCACACCGGTCAGCGGCAGCGCATCGCCGAAGGCCTTGGCCGTGTTGGCGGCGTCCTGACCGGTCATGGCGTCAACCACGAACAGGGTCTCGACCGGGTTGATCGCGGCGTGCAGCGCCTTGATCTCACCCATCATCTCTTCGTCGATGTGCAGGCGACCGGCGGTATCGACGATGACCACGTCGATGAATTTCAGTTTCGCTTCTTTAATAGCCGCATTGGCGATGTCGACCGGCTTCTGGCTCAGGTCGGACGGGAAGAACGTCACGCCGATGTCGTTGGCCAGGGTTTCCAGCTGTTTGATCGCAGCGGGACGGTAGATGTCCGCCGACACGACCATCACCGACTTCTTCTTGCGCTCTTTGAGGAAACGCGCCAGTTTGCCGGCGGTGGTGGTCTTACCCGCACCCTGCAGACCGGCCATCAGAATGACCGCTGGCGGCACGGCGCTCAGGTTCAAGTCTTCGTTGGCCGCGCCCATCAGGCTTTCAAGTTCGGCCTGGACGATCTTCACGAACGCCTGGCCCGGCGTCAGGCTGCGCGACACCTCGGTGCCGACAGCGCGTTCCTTGACCGAATTGACGAAGTCCTTGACCACCGGCAGGGCGACGTCGGCTTCGAGCAACGCCATGCGCACTTCGCGCAGGGTGTCTTTGATATTGTCTTCGGTCAGCTTCGCCTTGCCGGTGACATGGCGCAGCGTCTGCGAGAGACGGTCGGTTAAGTTTTCAAACATTGCGCAATCCTTTCAGGCCCTGTGTAGACCGGGATAATGGCGGCCCAGACCGCAATCAACAGGTGCTCGGCGAGCCTGTGGCGTGGGCAGGTCGCGGATTATAGCGAAGACTGCGTCTGGCGGACACCTCGCACTTTCGTGCGGTGGCCGTTCTATGCCAAACTCAGCGCCTTTCGGGCTTGCCTAACAGGATTTATGCTCCCCTTGTCACCCAGTTTGCTGACCACCCTCGCCGCCGCCCTTCTCTATGCCGCTGCGACCCTTTATCAAGGCACCCGTCTGGCCACTGGCGCCAAGGCGAACAAGCGCCTGCTGGTCACGCTCGGCATCCTCGCCGTGCTGGCCCACAGCGCCAGCCTGCTCACCCATCTGCTGACCCCGATCGGCCTCGGCCTGGACTTCTTCAGTGCCGCCAGCCTGATCGCCGCCGCCGTCATCGCCCTGACGTTGCTGGCCTGCTCGCGGATCCCGGTGGAAAACCTGCTGGTGCTGCTGTTCCCGCTCGGCGCCGCCACGGTGCTGCTGGCGCAATTCGCCCCGACCGGCACCGTGCAGATCATCGATGAAGAGCCGGGTATCCTCGCCCACATCCTGCTGTCGATCCTGGCCTACGGCATGTTCACCATCGCCGTGTTCCAGGCCTTGCTGCTGCTCGTCCAGGATCACCAGCTCAAGCACAAGCATCCGTCAGGACTGATCAAGAACTTCCCGCCGCTGCAAACCATGGAAAGCCTGCTGTTCGGTTTCCTCTGGGCCGGCTGGACACTGCTGTCGCTGTCGCTGATTTCCGGCTGGCTGTTCGTCGAGAACCTGTTTGCCCAGCACCTGGTGCACAAAACCCTGCTGGCCTGCCTGGCCTGGGTGGTGTTCAGCGTGCTGTTGTGGGGTCGCAACCGCCTCGGCTGGCGCGGCCACAAAGCGATTCGCTGGACCCTCGCCGGTTTCTGCCTGCTGATGTTGGCGTACTTCGGCAGCAAACTGGTCCGCGAATACATCCTGCACATCTGACGGGCGGCATAAATGGACGGTTTGCCCATAGGGCCGATGCTCGCGGTATTTGTCCTGCTGATTTTATGGTCGGGGCTGTTCACCGCCGTCGAAGTCGCGCAGCAGCACCTGCTGGCGCAACGCACCGCGTCGCGCGCCAGTGACAAACCGCTGGCGCAGTTGAGCTTCCCGCTCGACAGCCTGATCCTGTGCAACACCCTGTGCCGCGCCCTCGCGGTGATCCTGGCCACGCTGCTGGCGATCTTCCTGTGCGAAGAGAACGGGCCATGGGCCGCCTGCCTCGGGGCCGGCGCAATCCTGCTGGTGTTCGCCGACTACTTCCCGCGCAGCCTCGCCCAGCGCTACCCCGATGCCGTGCTGTCGTTCGGCAACACCCTGCTGGCCATACCGCTGAAACTCGTCTACCCCGCCGCGTGGCTGCTCAGCAGTCTCAGCCGCTCGTTGCTGCGCCCGTTCGCGCGCAAGGCGCTGGTGGTGCAACAGAGCGAGGATGAAATACCCGCCGAGCGGCATGACGATGCCGAGCACCCGGTCAGTCGCCAGCACCCGGTGTCGGGGATCCATGCGCTGGACAACATCACGGTCAACGACATTCTGGTGCCGCGCAGCGAAGTCGACGGCATCAATCTCGACGATCCGATCGAGGACATCATCGAGCAACTGCGCCATAACAAGCGCACGCGCCTGCCGGTGTTCCACAGCGATATCAATCAGGTCGAAGCCGTACTCAACACCCGGCAGATCCGCCACTTGCTGAACAACGGCGGCCTGACACGCGAGGCGCTGCTGGCCGCCAGCTACGAGCCGTACTTCGTCCCGGAAAGCACCCCGCTGCAACTGCAGCTGCTCAACTTTCACAAGCAGCAGCGGCGGCTGGGCATGGTGGTGGACGAGTACGGTGAAGTGCTGGGGATCGTGACCCTGGAAGACATTCTCGAAGAGATCGTCGGCGAATTCGAAAGCGAACACAGCCTCGACAACCCACACATCCACCCGCAGGCCGACGGGCGCATGGTGATCGACGGCGCCGCGTCGATCCGCGAGCTGAACAAATGCCTGGGCTGGCACCTGCCCAGCGACGGCCCGAAAACCCTCAACGGCCTGGTGACCGAAGCGCTGGAAACCATTCCGGAAAGCGCGGTCTGCCTGAAGATCGGTCGCTATCGCCTGGAGATTCTCGAGACCGAGGAAAACCGGGTGAGCAAGGTGTTGATCTGGCACACCTCTTCGGTGCCCGCCGTCGTTCCCGCCCGTTAGAAAGTCATAAGATCGCCGCCTGCACCCGCCTCTGCAGGCTATGCGCTTTCTCTGCAGGAGCGGCTGCAGGCGGCGAGTTTTTGCTCTTGTTTGATGGTTAGCCTCCTTCCTATAATCGAGGCGCTTACCCAAGCGCCGCCGAGCCCTGTGCTTACCCCGCACGCCAACGGTTTCGGCAATTTTCCGCACGACCCCGACGACTGTTCCTACTCGAAACAGCGCTCGCGTCTCATCCCACATCCCTGGGTGCTCGACCATAATAATTCGCTCCAATGGAGCTCATGACTGTCAGGGATCACCGCATGACGACCAGTACTGCCTACAGCGCCACCGCGCCTGCCCAACCGGCCAACTCCGCCACCCGCGTGGCCACGGCGAGTTTCATCGGCACGGCCATCGAGTTCTACGACTTCTACGTGTACGCCACCGCCGCCGCGCTGGTGATCGGGCCGGTGTTCTTTCCACAGACGTCCGGCACTGCGCAGATGCTCTCGGCGTTCCTCACCTTCGGCATCGCCTTCCTCGCCCGGCCGCTGGGCTCGGCGCTGTTCGGCCACTTCGGCGATCGCATCGGACGCAAGTCGACCCTGGTTGCCTCGCTGCTGCTGATGGGGGTCTGCACCACGCTGATCGGCGTGCTCCCGGGTTACGCCAGCATCGGTGCATGGGCGCCCATTCTGCTTTGCGTGCTGCGCTTCGGCCAAGGCCTGGGCCTTGGCGGGGAATGGGGTGGCGCGGCGTTGCTGGCCACGGAGAACGCACCGAAAGGCAAGCGGGCGTGGTTCGGCATGTTCCCGCAACTCGGCCCGTCGATCGGCTTCCTGGCGGCCAACGGCCTGTTCCTCAGCCTGGCCATGACCCTCGATGACGAGCAATTCCGCAGCTGGGGCTGGCGGATTCCATTCCTGCTCAGCGCGGTGCTGGTGATGGTCGGCCTGTATGTGCGCCTCAAGCTCCACGAAACCCCGGTGTTCGCCAACGCCATCGCACGCCAGGCGCGAGTCAAGGTGCCGCTGGTCGAGCTGTTCAGCCAGTATTGGGCGCCGACTTTGCTGGGCGCGGCGGCAATGGTGGTGTGCTATGCGCTGTTCTATATCTCCACGGTGTTTTCCCTGAGCTATGGCGTTTCCACTCTGGGCTACAGTCGCGAGACCTTCCTCGGCCTGCTGTGTTTTGCCGTGCTGTTCATGGCCGCGGCAACACCGCTGTCAGCCTGGGCCAGCGACCGTTACGGGCGCAAACCGGTACTGATCGTTGGCGGCGTGCTGGCGACTCTGTCCGGCTTTCTCATGGAACCGTTACTGACGCAGGGCTCGACCTGGGGCGTGGCGCTGTTTCTGTGTATCGAGCTGTTCCTGATGGGCGTGACCTTCGCCCCGATGGGAGCGCTGCTGCCGGAATTGTTTCCCACGCATGTGCGCTACACCGGCGCATCGGCGGCCTACAACCTCGGCGGCATTGTCGGAGCCTCGGCGGCGCCGTTCTTCGCGCAGAAACTGGTGGCGATGGGCGGTTTGAGTTATGTCGGCGGGTATGTGTCGGCGGCAGCGGTGCTCAGCCTGATCGCTGTGCTGTGCCTGAAGGAAACGCGCAATAACGACCTGAATCAGATTGCCTGACAGAAGATCAAAAGCTTCGCGAGCAGGCTCGCTCCCACAGTGTCCGTGCAGTACACAAAATTTGTGAACACCGCCGAACCTGTGGGAGCGAGCCTGCTCGCGAATGCCGCGCCGCGGTTTACAGCTCTACAACAACAGCCTGAGCAGCCCGGGTCGCCTTGGCACGCGCAGCTTCAATCGACTCATCCCGCGCCAGGGCCACGCCCATCCGGCGCTGGCCGTTGACTTCCGGCTTGCCGAACAGACGCAGTGCCGTGTCCGGTTCGCTCAACGCTGCGCCGAGGTTGGCGAAAGCGGTCTGGGTCGACTGACCCTCCACCAGGATCACTGCCGAAGCCGATGGGCCGAACTGACGGATCAGCGGCACCGGCAGACCGAGGATCGCCCGGGCGTGCAGGGCGAACTGCGACAGATCCTGGGAAATCAGCGTCACCAGGCCAGTATCATGCGGGCGCGGCGACACTTCGCTGAACCACACCTGATCGCCCTTGATGAACAGCTCGACGCCGAACAGACCGCGGCCGCCCAGTGCTTCGGTGACCGCTTTGGCCACGCGCTCGGATTCCGCCAGAGCAATCGGGCTCATGGCCTGTGGCTGCCAGGATTCCTGGTAATCGCCCTTCTCCTGACGGTGACCGACCGGCGCGCAGAACGTGGTGCCACCAATGTGACGTACGGTCAGCAGGGTGATTTCGTAATCGAAATCGATGAAACCTTCGATGATCACCCGACCCTTGCCGGCGCGACCGCCCTCCTGCGCGTAATCCCAGGCTTTCTGCACATCATCGGCGCTGCGCAGCAGGCTCTGGCCCTTGCCCGAAGAACTCATCACCGGCTTGACCACGCATGGGAAGCCCAGGTCCTGGACAGCCTTGCTGTAGTCCTCGAAGGTATCGGCAAAGTGATACGGCGAGGTCGGCAGATCCAGTTCTTCCGCCGCCAGGCGCCGAATGCCTTCACGGTTCATGGTCAGTTGCGCGGCACGCGCGGTCGGGATCACGGTAAAGCCTTCGGCTTCCAGCTCGACCAGGGTGGCGGTGGCGATGGCTTCGATTTCCGGCACGATGAAGTGCGGCTTCTCGGCTTCGATCACTGCGCGCAACGCAGCGCCGTCGAGCATGTTGATCACGTGGCTGCGATGGGCGACCTGCATGGCCGGCGCGTTGGCGTAACGGTCAACAGCGATCACTTCAACGCCCAGGCGTTGCAGCTCGATCACCACTTCCTTGCCCAACTCACCACAGCCACACAGCAATACGCGGGTCGCGGTCGGCGACAATGGAGTTCCGATACGGGTCATCTCAGGTCCTCAAAGAAGCGGATCATCGAGGAAAGCAACGCCGGACGCGCTTTCCATGGGGAGAAAGCGCGGCATTTTACATGAACCTGAGGCTTTGGCTTCAGCCGGCGACGGCCTGTTTGCGCTCGCGCCAGGCCATGATCAGCCAGACGGCGGTGACACCGGCGAATTTCGACGCCAGCGCGGTGATGATCACCGGCGGGGTGAGCAAGTCGATCATGCCGAAGAAGATGAAAGTATCGAGCGGAATGCTCAGCGCCGAGCTGATCCACAAACGATCACGCAAGGGCCGTTTGGTGACGCTGAACACCAGCCAGTCGATGATCTCGGACACCGCGAACGCCGTGGCGCTGGCCAGCGCGATGGACGGATCGGAGGTGACATACGACAGCACCAGCGCCGCCAGCATCGCCACCAGCGCACCATGACCGAAGCGGGTTTGCACCATGTCGCGCAACACGAACACCAGCCCGCCCCACGCCGACCAGATGATGTCCAGGTGCGGTGCGGTGGAGAACGCGAAGTTGATCAGCACGACGCTGCTGATGTAGGCGATGAGGAAGAGCATGGAGGCGGCCTTTGAATTTGGCGCACAGGTTACTGGAGCGATAGGTCAAGGGCTACCCCTCACCCCAGCCTCTCTCTGAGAGAGAGGGCGAAAGGGCGCAGATCGGCGACTTTTCAAACTTGAGTTCGCCCCGCCAGCTCAGGTCGGCGCAGCTCGAACAAACAATACCGTCAGCTCCCCTCTGCCACTGGCAGCGGGTTAGGGTGAGGGCATTCCGAAGTCGATCACGGTTTCGCAGGGATCATCCACACCAGGCCACTGGCTTTGGCCCGCTCATGGCACAGCCCCAGCACCACGCGGCGCTCGTCATTGGTCATGCGCCCCCAGCGGGTGATTTCCGCCACCGTGCGCTGGCAGCCAGTACAGATGTCGTCCTCATCCAGCGCGCAGATATTCACGCACGGCGAGGCGACGGGTCTTTCAGGCGTGTTCATGACTCTTGCTCTACCAGATCACGCGCATAGCGCTGCGAGTTATGCACATAGTGCGCGGCGCTGGCTTCGAGCATTTTCTTCTGCGGCTCGGTCAGCTCACGCACGACCTTGCCCGGCGAGCCCATCACCAGCGAGCCATCAGGGATTTCCTTGCCCTCGCCGATCAGCGAATTGGCGCCGATGATGCAGTTCTTGCCGATCTTCGCGCCGTTGAGAATCACCGCGTTGATGCCGATCAGGCTGTAATCGCCGACGGTGCAGCCATGCAGCATGGCGTTATGGCCGATGGTCACACCCGTGCCGATGGTCAGCGGATAACCCATGTCGGTGTGCATCACCGTGCCATCCTGGACGTTGCTGTTCTTGCCGATCAGGATCAGTTCGTTGTCACCGCGCAGCACGGCGTTGAACCAGACGTTGGCGCCCTCTTCCAGTCTGACCTTGCCCACCAGCACGGCATTGGGGGCGACCCAGCTGTGGGGGTGGGTTTCGACACGGGCGTCGCCCAGGCGGTATTTCATCAAGTTTTCCTCAGGGCTGACGGTGAATGGCCATTCGAACGATGGCTTCAGGTGTTGATAAAGCTTTTCGGCGGCTGGTGCAGGCTGATTTTTGCGTCATAGAGCAGATTGATCAACTCGACGATCATGATCGCCGTCAGCCCCCAGATCTTGTATTCGCCGAAGCGGTAGCTTGGCACATACCAACTGCGGCCCTGATAGTCGATGCGGTGGGTGTGCTCACGCGGGTCCTTGCGGAAGAATTCCAGCGGCACACTGAACACTGCGGCGATCTCGGCATCGTTGGCCTGATATTCGACGAAGTCCGGAATCACTCCGACATACGGCGTGACCTTGATGCCATGCAGGGAGATCAGCGGACTGAGCGGCCCGATCACTTCGACCAGCCCCGGCGGCAGACCGATTTCCTCTTCGGCTTCGCGCAATGCGGTGAACACCAGGTCCGGGTCCTCGGGATCGCGGCGCCCGCCGGGAAAGGCGACTTCGCCGCCGTGGGTCGAGAGCCCGCTGGCGCGCAGGGTCAGGACAAGCTCCGGTTCGTCGCTGCGAGTAATCGGCACCAGGACAGCGGCCTCGGGGAAACGCTTGTCGGTCTCCAGCGTGCGCGGCGTGTGATTGCTTACCCGGTGCAGTAGCTCATCCAGCATAAGTGTTCTCGATCTGTGCCTTACCCTGCATCATGCACCAATCATGGCGACCGCCCAAGCCCCGCACGGACGCCATGTCGCGAAACGACAACTTGCCGACTGCCACCGCCGCACGCCAAGATAGGCGCAGCATTCAGGAACCCCAGCATGAAATTTTGCAGCCAGTGCGGCAACCCGGTGTCCCAGCGTATTCCCGAAGGCGATTCGCGGCTGCGATTCGTCTGCGACAGCTGTCAGACCATTCACTACCAGAATCCCAATATCGTCGCCGGCTGCGTGGCGACGTGGGGCCGCCAGGTGTTGCTCTGCCGCCGCGCCATCGAACCGCGCCTCGGCTACTGGACCCTGCCGGCCGGGTTCATGGAGAACGGTGAAACCATCGAACAGGCGGCGATTCGCGAAACCGCCGAAGAAGCCTGCGCGCGCGTGCGCAACCTGAGCATCTATACCTTGATCGATGTGCCGCACATCAGTCAGGTTCACGTGTTCTTCCGCGCCGAACTGGCCGACCTGGATTTCGCCGCCGGGCCCGAGAGCCTCGAAGTGCAGCTGTTCGACGAAGCCCAGATCCCGTGGGACGAGCTGGCTTTCCGCACGGTGGGGCGTACCTTAGAATGCTTCTTCGCTGACCGGCGCGCCGAAACCTACCCGGTTCGCTCCGAATCGATTCCGCCGTTGGCGCAGGCGGTCATCGTCTGATCAAGAGAATGGCGTGACGGCCGACAAACAGATCGTCCGCAAGCGGCCCGAACCTTCGGCAGCTCCTAAACTAAACAATAGCTATCTGCTTCATTCCTGGGGAATTGTTTCAATGCGCTGGTTGCTTGCTCTGTTTTGCCTGTCGTTCGTCTCAGTCTCCCAAGCGTCCTTCGTGACCACCGTGACGCCGTCGAATACGCCGATGATCGAAAAGGTCCTGGTGCTCAAGTCGGCGCATCAACTGCAGCTGATCGCTGATGGCAAGCCGATCAAGACCTATCGCATTTCCCTGGGCAAGGGCGCGAAAAAAGGTCCGAAGCTGATTGAAGGCGACAAACGCACACCGGAAGGTTTCTACTGGATCGACTGGCGCAAGGTCAGTGAAAAATTCAACCTGGCGATGCATATCTCCTACCCGAACATCAGCGATTCGGCCCGAGCCCGTCGCGAAGGCGTCGAACCCGGCGGGATGATCATGATCCACGGCACACCGGATACCGAAGAAACCCCCGAAGACCTGTTCCATACCCTGGACTGGACCGACGGCTGCATCGCCATGCGCAACATGGACATGCGCGAAGTCTGGGGCCTGGTACCGGATGGCACGATGATCGAGATTCGCCCGTAACGACTGACCACTGGTCACCTTCGAAAAAAATAAATCAACAGATCGCAGCCTGCGCCGGCGCCTACTCGGGTGATACCACTCTGACTTGTAGGGGCTGCCGCAGACCGCGATCTTTTGCTTTTCAGAGCCAACACCTAATACCACTTGAAACCACACCCCCTGTAACCCGCCATTTCATTGGGCCACAGCCCGATTTGACGCGTTGACATGGTATTGAAGTGGTATTAATTTCCGCCGCACAAGCGAGCAACAACAATCCTATACTCGCGTCGGAAATGACCCACATGAACGACCTCCACGCCCTACGCCCAGATGACTCCCAGCCGACGCCGCTGTACCTGCAACTGGCGCGCAATCTGGAAGCGGCGATCCATGCCGGCCAGTGGAAGTCCGAACAGGCGATGCCGTCCGAGCGCAACCTCAGCGAAATGCTCGGCATCTCCCGCGTCACCGCGCGCAAGGCCCTGGAAGTGCTGCTCGATCAAGGGCTGATCCGCCGACTGCAAGGCTCCGGCACCTTTATCACGCCGCGCCTGGAACAACCGCTGTCGCGCCTGTCGGGCTTCAGCGAAATGCTCCGCCTCAAGGGTTTCGTGCCCAGCTCGCAATGGCTGGAACGGGAAATCACCCTGCCGACCCACGAAGAACTGATTCGCCTGTGCCTGTCACCGAACGACAAGGTCGCGCGCATGAAACGTCTGCGCAAGGCCGACGACACCGTGATGGCCATCGAGATGAGTACCCTGCCCGCCTCGATCATGCCCAAGCCGCAAGCGGTGGGCGATTCACTTTATGAATACCTCGACGGCATCGGCAAACCGATCGTCCGCGCCTTGCAGCACATCCAGGCGATCAACGCCTCGGACGAATTCGCCGCACTGGTCGGCATCGCCCCCGGCACCGCCATGTTGCTGATGACCCGCGTCGGCTATCTGGAAGACAACACGCCGATTGAAGTCACCGACACCTATTGCCGCAACGACTACTACGACTTTGTTGCCGAGCTGCGCCGCTGAACAGGCGCGCCGCCAAACGAGAGAAGCGAAATGTCCGAAGACAACATCCTCACCGCCCACGGCTGGGTTCGCGGCCGGCTGATCCACGCCCACGGCAAAGTCGTGTCCATCGAAGGCGTGCCCTGCGATCCGGCCAGCAATGACCTGCCCTACCTGCTGCCGGGTTTCATCGACCTGCACGTTCACGGCGGCGGCGGCAAGGACATCATGGAGGGCGCCAGCGCCTTCGCGACGATTACCAGGACCCACGTGCGCTTCGGCACCACCTCGCTGCTGGCCACGACCATGACCGCGCCGAGCGCCGAGATCACCAGCGTGCTCAAGGACATCGGCGCGTTCTGCGAACAGCGCCCGGCCAACAGCGCCCGGGTCCTCGGCGTGCACCTCGAAGGCCCGTACATCAACCCCGGCAAACTCGGTGCACAGCCGAACTTCGCCCACACCGCGCTGATGGCCGAAGTCGAAGACTACCTGGCGCTGGCGCCGATCCGGGTCATCACCATCGCTCCGGAAATTGCCGGTCACGACGGACTGATCCGTGAGCTCAGCCGCCGCGGCATCCGCATGCAGATCGGCCACACCCTGGGCAGCTACGAGGAAGGCGTCGCCGCGCTGGAGGCCGGCGCCAGCAGTTTCACTCACCTGTACAACGCCATGAGCCCGCTGCATCACCGCGAACCGGGGATCGTCGGCGCGGCCCTGGCCCACGCCACATACGCCGAGCTGATTCCCGACTTGCTGCACGTGCATCCCGGTGCCATTCGCGTCGCGCTGCGCTCGATCCCGTGCCTGTATTGCGTGACCGATTCCACGGCCGCCGCCGGCATGCCCGACGGTGAATACAAGCTCGGCAGCCACACCGTGACCAAGTGCCTGGGCGGCGTGCGCCTGCCCGACGGCACGCTGGCCGGCAGCACCCTGACCATGGATCAGGCCCTGCGCAACCTGGTGAAGATCGGCCTGCCGATCGCCGAGGCCTCGCAGCGTCTGTCGCAGTTTCCCGCCGACTACCTCGGCATCACCGAACGCGGGCGCCTCGAACCGGGTGCCTGGGCCGACTGCGTGCGGCTGGATCGCTCACTCACACTGACCGCCGTCATGGTCGAAGGAGAAGACATTGACTTCAAAAATGCTTGAAGAGGCGCTGTCCTCGTTCGAGGCCGTGCAGGCGCAACTGCAACAGCTCGACCCGCAACTGAGCGAGATCGCCGGGCGCCTGCGCCGTCAGCCGCCGCAAGTGGCGATGACGGTCGCGCGCGGCAGTTCCGACCACGCGGCGAGCTACTTCGCCTACCTGACCATGCAGCAACTGGGGATTCCCGTGGCGTCGCTGCCGATGTCGGTGGTGACCATGCAGCAGGCGCCGCTGAAGGTCAGCGGCCAGGTCGCGTTCGCGTTTTCGCAGTCGGGGCAGAGCCCGGATCTGGTCAACAGCCTGCGTCTGCTGCGCAAGCGCGGCGCGCTCAGCGTGTCGCTGGTCAACGCTGCCGATTCGCCGCTGGAAGCCGCCTGTGAATTCAGCCTGCCATTGCTGGCCGGCACCGAAAGCAGCGTCGCCGCGACCAAGAGTTTCATCGCCACCCTCAGCGCCAGCGCCCGTCTGATCGGCCACTGGAAAGAAGACGCTGAACTGCTCGAGGCGCACAACGCCTTGCCCGACGGTTTGCGCGAAGCCGCACAGCAGGACTGGAGCGTGGCCATCGCTGCCCTGCGCGACTGCGAACGGTTGATGGTCATCGGCCGTGGCGCCGGGTTCGCCATCGCTCAGGAAGCGGCGCTGAAATTCAAGGAGACCTCGGCGATCCAGGCCGAGGCCTTCAGCAGTGCCGAAGTCCGGCACGGCCCGATGGCGCTGATCGACGAGCATTACCCGCTGCTGGTGTTCGCCCCGCGCGGTGCCGAGCAGGCCGGTCTGCTGAGCCTGGCGGCGGAAATGCGCCAGCGCGGTGCCCGCGTGCTGCTGGCCGCGCCGGACGACGTCCTCGAGCGCGACCTGACCCTCAGCCGCGCCGATCACCCGGCGCTGGACCCGATCCTGGCGATCCAGAGTTTCTATGTGATGGCGGCCGGTCTGGCCGTCGCCCGTGGCATGGACCCGGATCAGCCGCGTCACCTGAGCAAAGTCACCCGCACGCACTGAGTCCGAACCGAACGTTTTCCTGATGAGACCGAGCCATGCACAACAACAATAAAGAGCTGACTTTAAGCGCCCCGCTCAGCGGCCCGGTGCTCACGCTCGCCAAAGTCCCGGACGCGGTGTTCGCCAGCGGCGCGATGGGCGATGGCATTGCCATCGATCCATTGAACGACACCCTGTATTCGCCCTGCGCCGGGGTAGTGATCCATGTCGCCCGCACCGGCCATGCGCTGACCGTGCGGGCCGACAACGGCGCGGAAATCCTCCTGCACCTGGGCCTCGACACGGTCGAGCTGCAGGGCGAAGGGTTTTCCATGCTGGTCAAGGAAGGCGCGCGGGTCAGCAATGGCCAGCCCTTGTTGCGCTATGACCTGGACAAGGTCGGGCGCCAGTGCAAAAGCCTGGTCAGCCTGCTGATTCTGACCAACAGCGCGGACTTCCAGGCGCGGCCGATTACCCTGAAAACGGTCAAGGTCGGCGAGCCGTTGTTGCACATCGTCGCTCGCCACGGTGCGGCGGCGACTACAGAAGCGCTCGGCGGCCCTGAAGTTCACGGTCACGTGCGGGTCGCCCATCGCGGCGGTCTGCATGCACGCCCGGCGGCGTTGATCCGTCAGACGGCGCAAGGATTCCAGAGCCAGGCGCAGCTGCACTTCGCCGGCAAATCGGCGCCGTGCAACAGTCTCATCGGTTTGATGGGCCTGGCTATCGGCGAGCAGGACGAGGTGCAAGTCAGCTGTCAGGGACCCGACGCCGAAGCGGCGCTGCAAGCCTTGCTCACCGCACTGGCCACCGCCCTGCCCGAAGATCATCATGCCGCCGCACCGGTGGCCGCCCCGCCACGCAATCGCCCGACCGAGGCCGGCGTGCTGCCCGGTGTGTGCGCCGCACCGGGCCTGGTGGGCGGGCCGCTGTTTCGCCTGAATGCGATCAGCCTGCCGGCAGACGCGGGCAATCATGATCCGCGGGTGCAACAGCAGACTTTGGAGTCGGCGCTGAATCAGGTTCGCCGTGACATCCACGCCACCCTTGCGCAAGCGAAAAAACAGCGCAACGCCGACGAAGAAGCGATCTTCGCCGCGCACCTGGCGCTGCTCGAAGACCCGGCCCTGCTCGACGCCGCACAGCACTCCATCACGCAAGGCTCGGCGGCGACGCATGCCTGGAGCCAGTCGATCGAGGTGCAATGCGAAGTGCTGCAACAGACCGGCAGCGCGCTGCTGGCCGAACGCGCCAACGACCTGCGCGACCTCAAGCAGCGCGTCCTGCGCGCGTTGCTCGGTGAAGCCTGGCAGTACGATGTACCGGCCGGCGCCATCGTCGCTGCGCATGAACTGACGCCATCGGATCTGCTGCAACTGAGCGCACAGGGCGTCGCCGGGCTGTGCATGGCCGAAGGCGGCGCGACCTCGCACGTGGCGATTCTGGCGCGTGGCAAAGGTCTGCCGTGCCTGGTGGCGTTAGGCGCAGCTTTGCTCGATCAGCCGCAAGGTCAATCGGTGGTGCTGGATGCCGATGGCGGCCGCCTCGAACTGACGCCGAGCGCTGCACGCCTGGCCGACGTGCAGCAGGCGCAAATCGACCGCCGGCAACGCCGCGATGCGCAACACGCCAAGGCGCATCTGCCTGCCGAAACCCGCAACGGCGTGGCCATCGAAGTGGTCGCCAACGTTGCATCCAGCCATGAAGCGGCGGACGCCTTTGCCAACGGCGCCGACGGTGTCGGCCTGCTGCGCACCGAGTTTCTGTTCGTCGACCGGCAAACCGCGCCGGACGTCGAAGAACAGCGTGCGGCCTATCAAGCCGTGCTCGATGCCATGGGTGAGCACCCGGTGATCATCCGAACCATCGACGTCGGTGGCGACAAGCAACTCGACTACCTGCCGCTGCCCGCCGAAGCCAACCCGGTGCTCGGCCTGCGCGGTATTCGCCTGGCCCAGGCCCGTCCGGAAATCCTCGACCAGCAATTGCGCGCCCTGCTGCAATTGCGTCCGTTGCAGCGTTGCCGGATCCTCTTGCCGATGGTCACCGAGGTCGACGAACTGCTGCACATCCGCCAACGCGTCGACGCGCTGTGCCTTGAACTGAACATCAGCCAGCGCCCGGAAATCGGCGTGATGATCGAAGTACCGGCCGCCGCTCTGCAGGCCGAACAACTGGCCGAGCATGCCGATTTCCTCTCCATCGGCACCAACGACCTGTCGCAATACACCCTGGCCATGGACCGCGATCACGCCGGCCTCGCGGCGCGGGTCGACGCGCTGCACCCGGCGCTGTTGCGCCTGATCGCCATGACCTGCGCCGGCGCGGCCGTGCACAAGCGCTGGGTCGGCGTCTGCGGCGCCCTCGCCTCCGACCCGCTGGCGACGCCAGTGCTGATCGGCCTGGGCGTGACCGAACTGTCGGTGAGCCCGGTGCAGATCGGTGAAATCAAGGATCGCGTGCGCCAGTTGCACGGGGCCGAATGCCAACGCCTGAGCCTCGAGCTGCTGAAACTGCACAGCGCCGCGGCGGTGCGTCACGCCTGCCACCAGCATTGGCCTCTGCACTAACAACAAGCTCTCTATAAAGAGCAGGGAGAAACACCATGTACCAACTCTTCATCGAAGGCCTGCAACGCCTCGGCCGCGCGCTGATGCTGCCGATCGCGATCCTGCCGATTGCCGGTCTGCTGCTGCGCCTGGGTGACACCGACCTTTTGAACATCGCGATCATCCACGACGCCGGTCAGGTGATCTTCGCCAACCTGGCGATGATCTTCGCCATCGGCATTGCAGTCGGTTTCGCCAAGGACAACAACGGCACCGCCGGTCTTGCCGGGGTGATCGGTTACCTGGTGATGATCTCGACGCTGAAGGTGCTCGATTCGAGCATCAACATGGGCATGCTCGCCGGGATCGTCAGCGGCCTGATGGCCGGCGCGCTGTACAACCGCTTCAAGGACATCAAGCTGCCGGAGTACCTGGCGTTCTTCGGTGGCCGACGGTTTGTACCGATTGTCACCGGGTTCGCGGCGGTCGGCCTGGGCGTGGTGTTCGGTTATATCTGGCCGCCGATCCAGCACGGCATCAATGCCTTCGGCAGCCTGATGATGGAAAGCGGCAGCATCGGCGCCTTCGTCTTCGGCGTGTTCAACCGCCTGCTGATCGTCACCGGCCTGCACCACATCCTCAACAACATGGCGTGGTTCGTGTTCGGCAATTTCACCGACCCGACTACCGGCGCCCTGGTCACGGGTGATCTTTCACGCTACTTCGCCGGCGATCCGAAGGGCGGCCAGTTCATGACCGGCATGTTCCCGATGATGATCTTCGGCCTGCCTGCCGCGTGCCTGGCGATGTACCGCAATGCCCTGCCGGAGCGGCGCAAGGTCATGGGCGGGATCTTCCTGTCGATGGCGCTGACGTCGTTCCTCACCGGCGTGACCGAACCGATCGAATTCGCCTTCATGTTCCTCGCACCCTTGCTGTATCTGGTGCATGCGCTGTTGACCGGGTTGTCGATGGCGATTACCAACGCTTTGAACATCCACCTGGGTTTCACCTTCTCCGGCGGCTTCATCGATATGGTGCTGGGCTGGGGGCGCTCGACCAATGGCTGGCTGGTGATTCCGGTCGGGCTGGCCTATGCCGTGGTGTATTACGCGGTGTTTGATTTCTGCATTCGTCGCTTCAACCTGAAGACGCCGGGGCGTGAGGACGTCGCGGTCAGTGAGAAAGCCGTGTTGACTGAGAACGAGCGCGCCAGTGCCTACATCAAGGCACTCGGTGGCGCGGAAAATCTGCTGACGGTCGGCGCCTGCACCACTCGGTTGCGCCTGGAGATGGTCGACCGCAACAAGGCGTCTGATGCGGATCTCAAAGCACTGGGTGCGATGGCGGTGGTGCGTCCGGGCAAGGGTGGCAGTCTGCAAGTGGTGGTCGGGCCGATGGCCGACAGCATTGCCGATGAGATTCGCCTGGCGATGCCTTCACTCGGACGTGCCGTTCTGGTTGAAACCGCTGCGGTCGCCGATGAACCGAAAGCGCCTGGGGTTGTGGTTGCCGGTGCCGACGCACAGCAATGGCTGACCGCCCTGGGCGGCAGCGCCAATGTCCGGCAACTCGACTGCATCGCCATGACCCGCATCCGCCTGCAACTGGCCGACGGCAAGGCGCTGTCGGAACCACGCTTGAAGCAGCTGGGATGCCTGGGTGTGAGCGCACTGGAGGATGGTGTGTGGCACTTGCTGGTGGGCGAGCGAGCGCAGAGCTTGAGTGCGGCGTTGGAATTGTTGGTCGATCGCCGCGAGGTGGGGGCGAAGGTTTGACTGTCGACTGAATGGTTTGAACCGAAAAAAAGCAACCCGGCCTTGGCCGGGTTTCTCTTTCGTAAGCCTCTGCAACTCAAGAAATGCTTGAGCGCAGTTCAGCCTCGTAGTGCCGTGTCTGGAAAGGCATGAGCGCCTGAATCTTCAAACCCAGACTTTCCTTCAACCCCCACGCAACGGCCAATTCATCCCAGCGATTGCGTAAGGAAACCGACTGCTGAGGCATGACGTTTTGCTTGGGCGTTGTCGGAATGAAAAGCTCAAGCGCATGAAGCGTTTCCGATACGCGGTTATCCGATACGCAGGCAAAACGAGTGAATCGCTCCAGTAGATAAGCTGCGCGACGGCGTTCGGTTTCATCTTGGTGACAAGCAAGAAATGCTTTGACCTCATTCTCAAGATTCGACTCTGTATACCAGACCTCTTTGGCAGCATTCACCAGCGCAACACCATCGGCTTGATCCAGAGGACTTCTGACCAAGGTGTCCAATGCGGATGAAAGGACGTGGTTGTCAAAAGACTTCGACATCTGATTCCTCCAGGTAATCGTGCAAAATATTGGACAGCACCGAGGTGGGCGGCTCTTTGTTGCCAACATATACATCAATTGCCTGTAATGCCAGACGCCGAAAATCCTCCGTCAGAATAAAACCGGATCGTAGCAGCGCGTTGATATCGCCAATATCGTGGTCAGTGGCTCTGCCCAGTTTGGTAATGGCAATATCCACCGGTGCTGCAATATGGATATGCAGCGGCGACGTCTCGGGAAACTCTTTTAGCGCAATACTGCGTGTCCAGTAATCCTCGTGAATCGGACCAAGACTCGTGTTGTATTGCAGGTCGTAGTTCAACTCCATCATCCGCGCGGAGCGTTCATCAACGAACAGTTCCGGGACCTGCGCGAGCAGACTTTGAAGGTCGAGTCCAAGCGGCACGCAAGCCTGGTAGATCTCGGCATCAACATCCAGGGAAATTCGGTGATGGGTATAGAGATGAACGGCGCAGCCACCGAAGACAATGATTTTGACTGCACCTGGCCCAGCCTTTTCCTGGATCAATTCCGCTTCCACCGATTTGAACATGGAAATCAGCGCCTGCCCCAATGCGGTATTCGTATTGATGCGAGGCGTGATCGCGTCAGGCAACTTCATTCTGAACCTCTGAGTCATGTCCTATCCCGCCATGAGCGGCCAAGTCAGCCATGGCGACTGACCTCTATCGCTGAATGGCCAGCGAAGCGCTCAAGTTAGGGAGGTGACTTCCGAGGGACAACCTGAAAAGCGGGTAGGAAAATCCGCTTATTTTCTGGTATTCGGGGCACTGTCTTACTACATCACAGCGTCATGGAGAGCGAGCTCGAGCCCACAGAGTCGAGGCGTACCGCCGATAAATCGCAGGCAACAAAAAACCCGCTGAACTCACGCTCAGCGGGCTTTTCATGTCAGCGATCAGAAGATCAGAAATCTTCCAGCCGCCACACCTCATACGCCGGTGTCTCGTAGGGATGGCTCAACTTGAGAGCCGCCACCACAGCGCCAATCAACTCATCCGCCACCACCAGCTCAACCTTCCACTCCTCGACCCGCTCGACCTGCCCCGTCTTTCCAATGAACGGCTGACTGCCGTCCAAAGGCCGGAACTGGCCAGTGCCAGGCACTTGCCACGCGCAGTGGTCATAGGCGCCGATGCGTCCGCCACCGGCGGCGAACACGGCGTTTTTGACCAACTCGACATGACTGTCGGGGACAAAAAAGCAGAGCTTGTACACGGCGCTTAGTTAACCCAGACGCGGGCGTTGCGGAACATACGCATCCACGGCGCGTCTTCGTTCCAGTCTTCCGAACGCCACGAGTTCTGCACCGCGCGGAATACCCGCTCCGGGTGCGGCATCATGATCGTTACGCGACCGTCACGGCTGGTGAGGCCGGTGATCCCGCGCGGCGAGCCGTTCGGGTTGGCCGGGTAGGCTTCGGTGACCTTGCCGTGGTTGTCGACGAAACGCATCGCCACGCAACCGGACAGATCGGCTTCCAGCAACGCCTCTTCGCTTTCGAATTCGGCATGGCCTTCACCGTGAGCGATGGCGATCGGCATGCGCGAACCGGCCATGCCCTGCAGGAAGATCGAGTTCGATTCCTGAATCTGCACCATCGCCACACGTGCTTCGAACTGCTCGGAGCGGTTGCGTACGAAGTGCGGCCAGAACTCGCTGCCCGGGATCAGCTCGTGCAGGTTGGACATCATCTGGCAACCGTTGCACACGCCGAGGGTGAAGCTGTCGTTACGCTCGAAGAAGCCCTGGAACGCATCGCGGGCGCGGCTGTTGAACAGTGCCGACTTGGCCCAGCCTTCACCGGCGCCGAGGACGTCGCCGTAGGAGAAACCACCGCACGCCACCAGCCCCTTGAACTCGTTCAGGTCGACGCGGCCAGCGAGAATGTCGCTCATGTGCACGTCGATCGCGTTGAAACCGGCGCGGTCGAACGCGGCAGCCATTTCCACCTGACCGTTGACGCCCTGCTCACGCAGCACGGCCACCTGTGGGCGGATGCCTTTCTTGATGTAAGGCGCGGCGATGTCCTGGTTGACGTCGTAGCTGAGCTTGACGCTCAGGCCCGGGTTGTCTTCTTCCAGCAGCGCGTCGAATTCCTGCTCGGCGCAGTCGGCGTTGTCGCGCAGACGCTGGATCTGGTAGCTGGTTTCGGCCCACTGACGCTGCAGCAGACGACGCTGGCCTTCGAACACGGTGTCACCGTTGAAGGTGATGTTGATCTGGCCGTTGTTGATCGGCTGACCGATCACCGACACGCAGTCGCCCAGACCGGCGGCGCTGAATTGCGCGAGGATGTCCGGGGTCGCGTCCTGGCGTACCTGGATCACCGCACCGAGTTCTTCGTTGAACAGGATCGCGGCGATTTCCGCCGAGGACTCGGCAACGCTGTCAAGGTTCAGGCTCAGGCCACAGTGGCCGGCGAAGGCCATTTCCACCACGGAGGTCAGCAGACCACCGTCGGAACGGTCGTGGTAGGCCAGCAGGTGACCGTCGGCGTTGAGGCCCTGGATCACGGCGAAGAAGGCTTTGAGGTCTTCCGCGTCGTCGACGTCCGGCGCCTGTTTGCCGAGCTTGCCGTGCACCTGGGCGAGGATCGAGGCGCCCATGCGGTTCTGGCCGCGGCCGAGGTCGATCAGGATCAGGTCGGTGGTGCCCTTGTCCATGCGCAGTTCCGGGGTCAGGGTCTGACGGATGTCAGCCACTGGCGCGAAACCGGTCACGATCAGCGACATCGGCGAGGTCACGGTTTTTTCTTCGCCGTTGTCGTTCCAGCGGGTGGCCATGGACATCGAGTCCTTGCCGACCGGAATGGTGATGCCCAGCTCCGGGCACAACTCCATGCCGACCGCTTTCACGGTGTCGTACAGACGTGCGTCTTCGCCCGGGTGGCCGGCCGCGGACATCCAGTTCGCCGACAGCTTGATGTCGGAGATCTTGTTGATGCGCGAAGCGGCGATGTTGGTCAGGGTTTCGCCAATGGCCATGCGGCCCGACGCCGGAGCGTCCAGCAGCGCCAGCGGCGTGCGCTCGCCCATGGCCATCGCTTCACCGGTGTAGACGTCGAAACTGGTGGCGGTCACGGCCACGTCGGCCACCGGCACCTGCCACGGGCCGACCATCTGGTCACGGGCCACGAGGCCGGTGATGGTGCGGTCGCCGATGGTGATCAGGAAGCTCTTGCTGGCCACGGCCGGGTGATGCAGGACGCGCTCGATGCTTTCGCCGATGTCGAGGTTGGACGGATCGAAATCGTCGCCCAGCTCGGCTTCGCGCACCACCGAACGGTGCATTCGCGGCGCCTTGCCCAGCAACACTTCCAGTGGCATGTCCACCGGGTTGTTGCCGAAGTGGCTGTCGGTCACGGTCAGTTGCGGCTCGGCAGTGGCTTCGCCGACCACGGCGAACGGGCAACGCTCACGCTCGCAGATCCCCTGGAAACGCTCGAAATCGGCCGGGCCGACCGCCAGGACGTAACGCTCCTGGGATTCGTTGGACCAGATTTCGTGCGGGGCCATGCCCGGCTCGTCGTTGGGAATGTTGCGCAGTTCGAAACGGCCACCGCGGTCGCCGTCGTTGACCAGTTCCGGGAAGGCGTTGGACAGACCACCGGCACCCACGTCGTGGATGAAGCTGATCGGGTTCTTGTCGCCCAGCTGCCAGCAACGGTCGATGACTTCCTGGCAACGACGCTCCATTTCCGGGTTTTCCCGCTGCACGGAAGCGAAGTCGAGGTCCGCCGAGCTGGTGCCGGTGGCCATCGAGGAAGCGGCACCGCCGCCCAGACCGATCAGCATCGCCGGGCCACCGAGCACGATCAGCTTGGAGCCGACGACGATCTCGCCCTTCTTGACGTGTTCTTCACGGATGTTGCCCATGCCGCCGGCGAGCATGATCGGCTTGTGGTAACCGCGCACTTCGTCGCCGTGCGGGGTGCTGATCGATTGTTCGAAGGTACGGAAATAACCGGTCAGGGCCGGACGGCCGAATTCGTTGTTGAACGCGGCGCCGCCGAGCGGGCCTTCGATCATGATGTCCAGGGCGTTGACGATGCGCTCAGGCTTGCCGTACGGCACTTCCCACGGCTGTTCGAAGCCCGGGATCTGCAGGTTGGATACGGTGAAACCGGTCAGGCCGGCCTTCGGCTTGGCGCCACGGCCGGTTGCACCTTCGTCGCGGATCTCGCCACCGGAACCGGTGGACGCGCCCGGGAACGGTGCAATCGCGGTCGGGTGGTTGTGGGTCTCGACCTTCATCAGGATGTGCACCGGCTCCTGCACCGCGCCGTACTGGCGGGTTTGCGGATCCGGGAAGAAGCGCCCGGCAACGTTGCCGACGATCACCGAGGCGTTGTCCTTGTAAGCGGACAGCACGCCTTCGCTGTGCATCTGATAGGTGTTCTTGATCATGCCGAACAGGCTTTTTTCCTGGCTCTGGCCATCGATATCCCAACTGGCGTTGAAGATCTTGTGGCGGCAGTGCTCGGAGTTGGCCTGGGCGAACATCATCAGTTCGATGTCGTGCGGGTTGCGCTTGAGACCGTTGAAGGCGTTGACCAGGTAGTCGATCTCGTCTTCGGCCAGGGCCAGGCCCAGCTCGGTGTTGGCTTTTTCCAGCGCGGCGCGGCCGCCACCGAGGATGTCGATCGCGGTCAGCGGCTTCGGTTCGGCGTGGCTGAACAGGCCGGCGGCCTCTTCCAGGTTGCCGAGAACGATCTGGGTCATGCGGTCATGCAGGACGTCGGCGATCTGCTGCGCCTGGGCATCGCTGAACTGGCCGGCCACGTAGAACGCAATACCGCGTTCCAGGCGCTGGATCTTGCTCAGGCCGCAGTTGCGGGCGATGTCGCTGGCCTTGCTCGACCACGGCGAGATGGTGCCGAAACGCGGCAACACCAGGAACAGACGGCCGGTCGGCTCTTGAACCGGAACGCTTGGACCGTACTTCAGAAGGCGCGCGAGCACCTGCTGTTCGTCGCCGGTCAGGACGCCGGTGACTTCGGCGAAGTGAGCGAATTCAGCATACAGGCCACTGACAGCTGGAACCTTCTGGCTCAGTTGCTCAAGGAGTTTGCTGTGGCGAAAGGCAGAAAGGGCAGGAGCGCCGCGCAGGATCAACATCTTCGGGACAGCCTCGGGAAGGGGTGTGCTTTGAGGCCGTGCATTCTAGCCTAAACCGCCCTCAACATCACCCGAAACGCTACGCACGGTTGCACCCGGACGTCGCCCTGTGTTCCTGCCTCGAGGGTCAAATTCCACGGGTGTCGGACCAGCGCATATTTTTTCTGTCACAAAATGCCTTTGGCGCCCATTCCTGCGGGGTTTCGCGCGGTTTTGTGATCTCTAGCAGACAACCCTGCAACTGTCGAGATATGGCGCTCACGGTCCTTTGCGTATACTGCGCACATGTTTTCCCCAACGGCTTTGCGTCCGCGATATGCCAAATGGCTGTTCGCTACCGGACTCTTCCTGATGCTCAGTGGCTGTGTTGACAAACCCAACACACTCGAGCGCGTAAAGGAGGATGGTGTGCTGCGGGTGGTTACCCGTAACAGCCCCGCCACCTACTTCCAGGATCGCAGCGGTGAAACCGGCTTCGAATACGAGCTGGTGAAGCGCTTCGCCGACGATTTGGGG
The DNA here is from genome assembly GCF_030209175.1 of Pseudomonas sp. efr-133-TYG-5. Classification (GTDB taxonomy): domain Bacteria; phylum Pseudomonadota; class Gammaproteobacteria; order Pseudomonadales; family Pseudomonadaceae; genus Aquipseudomonas. The sequence goes on from NZ_JARVSM010000001.1 coordinate 2,326,233, forward strand.
GTCGAGCTGAAAATCGAGACGGCCGACAACCTCGACGACCTGTTCAACCAGATCGGCAAACCGAACGGCCCGGTCCTGGCGGCTGCCGGCCTGGTCAGCAGCGAGCAACGCAAGAAGCAGGTGCGGTTCTCCCACTCCTACCTCGAAGTCACCCCGCAGATCATCTATCGCAACGGCCAGTCGCGGCCGACCGACGCCGGTGACCTGGTCGGCAAGAAGATCATGGTGCTCAAGGGCAGCACCCACGCCGAACAACTGGCGGAACTGAAACAGAAATTTCCGGGTATCGAATACGAAGAGTCCGACGCGGTGGAAGTGGTCGACCTGTTGCGCATGGTCGACGAAGGCCAGATCGACCTGACCCTGGTCGACTCCAACGAAGTGGCGATGAACCAGGTGTACTTCAGCAACATCCGCGTCGCCTTCGACCTCGGTGACGCCCGCAGCCAGAGCTGGGCGGTGGCCGCCGGCGAAGACAACAGCCTGCTCAACGAGATCAACAGCTACCTGGACAAGGTGCAGAAGAACGGCACCCTGCAACGCCTGAAGGACCGCTATTACGGTCACGTCGACGTCCTCGGCTACATGGGGGCAACCACCTTCGCCCAGCACTTGCAGCAGCGCCTGCCCAAGTACGAGCAGCACTTCAAGACCTACGCCAAGAAAGAAAAAGTCGACTGGCGCCTGCTCGCCGCCATCGGTTACCAGGAATCCCTGTGGCAACCGGCCGTCACCTCCAAGACCGGCGTGCGCGGCCTGATGATGCTGACCCAGAACACCGCCCAGGCCATGGGCGTGTCCAACCGCCTCGATCCGAAGCAGAGCATCATGGGCGGCGCCAAGTACCTGGCCTACATGAAGGATCAGCTCGACGACTCGATCCAGGAGCCGGATCGCACCTGGTTCGCCCTGGCCGCCTATAACGTCGGCAGCGGCCACCTTGATGACGCGCGCAAACTGGCCTCGCGCGAAGGCCTGAATCCCGACAAGTGGCTGGACGTGAAGAAGATGCTGCCGCGCCTGTCGCAGAAGCAGTGGTACAGCAAGACCCGCTACGGCTACGCCCGAGGCGGCGAGCCGGTGCACTTCGTGGCGAACATCCGCCGCTACTACGACATCCTGACCTGGGTGACCCAGCCGCAGCTTGAAGGCGACCAGGTGGCCGAAGGCAACCTGCATGTGCCGGGGATCGACAAGTCCAAGCCGGCGCAGGAGCCTGCCCCGCTCTAACCAACAGCATAAATCCAATGTGGGAGCGGGCTTGCTCGCGAAGGCGGTGTGTCAGTCGACATATTCTTTGACTGATACAGCGCCTTCGCGAGCAAGCTCGCTCCCACATTTGGTTTTGGGGTGTTGCTTAGTGCTTGGCGGCAGCCAGGATCAACGCCTTCATTTCCGACACCGCCGACTTGAAGCCCACGAACAGCGCGTGAGCGACCAGCGCGTGGCCGATGTTCAGCTCATTGATGCCCTTGATCGCCGCCACGGCCTCGACGTTGTGGTAATGCAGGCCATGGCCGGCATTGACGATCAGGCCCTGGGCCAGACCGAATGCCACGCCATCGGCGACGCGCTTGAGCTCTTCGGCGACATCCGTCGGCGTTTCGGCATCGGCATAACGCCCGGTGTGCAGCTCGATGGCCGGCGCCCCGACACGCTTCGACGCTGCAATCTGGCGCTCGTCCGCATCGATGAACAGCGACACTTCGCTGCCGATCTTCGACAGGCGCTCCACCGCAGCCTTGATCCGCGCTTCCTGCCCCGCCACATCGAGGCCACCCTCGGTGGTCAGCTCCTGACGGGTTTCCGGCACCAGGCAGATGTGCGCCGGACGGATGCGCTCGGCGAACGCCATCATCTCTTCGGTGACACCCATCTCGAAGTTCATGCGGGTTTGCAGCACGTCCTTGAGCAGCAGCACATCGCGCTCCTGGATGTGCCGGCGGTCTTCGCGCAGGTGCACGGTGATGCCATCGGCGCCCGCCTCTTCCGCGTCCAGCGCAGCCTTGACCGGATCCGGGTAGCGCGTACCGCGGGCCTGACGCAGGGTGGCGACGTGGTCGATGTTCACGCCAAGAAGAATGCGATTGCTGGTGGTCACGGATGCGCTCCTGAAGGGAAAGATTCGGCGCACAGCATACCTTAGGGTTTGCGAAACAGCTCGCGACTGACCAGAGGCCGCCCACCCAGATGGACGGCCAGCGCCTGGCGCATCAAGCGCTTGGCCGCCGCCAGCGCCCCGGGCGCCGACCAGTCGGCGTCGGCCATGGCCAGCAATTCGACGCCGTTGAACAACCCCGGCTGCAACAGGTAGACCCGCTCGAGGCCTGCATCGACTTGCAGACGATAGAGACCGTCCGGCGCGACCGGTTCGCCATGGATATCGGTGTTCATGGCAAAGCCGTAGCCCAGATCATCCAGCAGGCGCCATTCGAAAGAGCGTAAAAGCGGCTCCAGCGGCCGGCCCTCAGCCAGGGCAAGCAAGGTGGCGGCGTAATGATCGAACACCGCCGGGTGCGGGTCTTCGGCGGGCAAAAGACGAATCAGCAATTCATTGAGGTAGAGGCCACTGAACAGTGCCTCTCCAACCATCCAGGTCGCGTTACCGGCACTCTCCATGCGCCCGACATTCTTCAGCTCGCCCTTGCCGCGGAACTCCACTTCCAGCGGCACGAACGGTCGCGCCAGCGTTCCGGCCTTGCCCCGCGCACTGCGCAGCACCGCGCGCAGCCGGCCCTGCGGCGTGAGGAAATCCACCAAGGCGCTGGTTTCGCGGTAGGCACGACTGTGCAGGACGTAGGCGGCCTGAGCGGGAGGCGGGTTTTGCGACATTGAGTTCTCGATGAAGAAACGCAGTTTTACACACCACCCAAAACCACTGTGGGAGCGAGCCTGCTCGCGAAGGCGGAGTGACAGTCAACCGCAAGGCTGAATGTTACATCCTCTTCGCGAGCAGGCTCGCTCCCACAGTGGGTATCGGTGTTTCTGGCGCGGTGATTACAGGTCGCCGTAACCCAGCGAACGCAAAGCACGCTCGTCGTCGGACCAGCCGCCCTTCACCTTGACCCACAGGTTGAGCATGATCTTGGAGTCGAACAGCAGCTCCATGTCCTTGCGCGCCTCGGTGCCGATGCGCTTGATGCGCTCGCCCTTGTCGCCAATGATGATTTTCTTCTGGCCGTCACGTTCGACCAGGATCAGCGCGTGGATATGCAGGGTCTTGCCCTGCTGCTTGAACTCTTCGATTTCCACGGTGATCTGGTACGGCAGCTCGGCGCCCATCTGGCGCATGATTTTCTCGCGCACCAGTTCGGCGGCGAGGAAACGGCTGCTACGGTCGGTAATCTGGTCTTCCGGGAAGAAGTGATCGTTCTCCGGCAGATGCTCGGCGATGACTTTTTCCAGCGCATCGAGGTTGTGCCCGTGCTGCGCAGAGATCGGGATGATCTGCGCATTCGGCAGCTGTTCCTGCAACCACGACAGGTGCGGCATCAGCTCGGCCTTGTCTTCGATGCGGTCGGTCTTGTTCAGCGCGACGATCAACGGGCCGGTGACGTACTGCACACGCTCCAGGACCATCTGGTCTTCTTCGGTCCACTTGGTGCGGTCGACCACGAAGATCACCACGTCGACGTCTTTCAACGCCGCCGAAGCGGTCTTGTTCATGTAGCGGTTCAGGGCCTTTTCGCCGCCCTTGTGCATGCCCGGGGTATCGACGTAGATGGCCTGCACGTCACCCTCGGTCTTGATCCCGAGCATGTTGTGGCGGGTGGTCTGCGGCTTGCGCGAGGTGATCGCCAGCTTCTGCCCGAGGATGTGGTTGAGCAGCGTCGACTTACCGACGTTGGGACGGCCGACGATGGCAACGTAGCCACAGCGAGTTGCGTTTGTATCAGTCATTGCCATTCTCCACGCCCAGGGCAATCAGTGCTGCGGCGGCCGCTACCTGTTCGGCAATACGACGACTCACACCCTGACCCCGGCTTTTTTCATTCAGTAAGACAACTTCGCACTCGACGAAGAAGGTTCGGCAGTGCGGCTCGCCCTGGATGTCCACGACCTCGTAGCGCGGCAGTTCGCAGCTGCGCGATTGCAGGAATTCCTGCAGGCGGGTCTTCGGATCCTTGTTGGTGTCGACCAGCGTCAGGCCTTCGAACTCGCCGGCCAGCCAGGCCAGTACCCGCTCGCGGGCCATTTCCATGCCGGCGTCGAGGTAGATCGCGCCGATCAGCGCTTCGAGGGCATCGGCCAGGATCGACTCGCGACGGAAACCGCCGCTTTTCAGCTCGCCCGAGCCCAGGCGCAGGTAGTCGCCGAGGTCGAAACCACGAGCCAGTACCGCCAGCGTCTCACCTTTGACCAGGCGTGCGCGCAAACGCGACAACTGGCCTTCGCGGGCCAGCGGGAAACGGTCGAAGAGCGCCTCGCCGGCGACGAAATTGAGGATCGCATCGCCGAGGAATTCCAGACGCTCGTTGTTGCGCCCGGCAAAGCTGCGATGCGTGAGGGCCAGGACCATCAGTTCCTGGTCCTTGAAGGTGTAGCCGAGCTGACGCTCGAGACGGCTTAGAGAAACGCTCACGGTTTACCCACGCTGAGTTCGTGGCTGGATTCCACTGCCATCGCCGGGGTACGGCGCAGGCCTGGGACAATTAACGCTGTGTTCAAAAATAACATCCTGAATATCGTTGGCTTCAAGCCCCGGGGCCGCCGGTTGTGCCGGCTCCAGAAATGCATTCGGCGCTGTGGTAACAGCGCCGTGTTTGATTACTTGATCAGGCCGACCCGCGAGAAGTTCGGCAGGTGGCTGAGTTTCGGTTCCGGCCAGCTCATCCAGACCGCGAAGGCCTTGCCGACGATATTCTGGTCGGGAACCATGCCCAGCAGATCCTTGGGAATGTTCGGGTCATCCCAGTAGCGACTGTCGTTCGAGTTGTCGCGGTTGTCGCCCATCATGAAGTAGTGCCCGGCCGGCACGGTCCAGGTATGGTCCGGGGTGGCGCGATAACGGCTCATTTCCTTGCGGATCAGGTGCTCGGCGGCGCCGAGTTTTTCCTTGTACAGCTCCGCACTGCCCAGCGTGCCCGGCTCGGAGCCAACCAGTTGCTCGGCAATCGATTCGCCGTTGACGAACAGGCGCTTGTCGGCGGTGTAGCGCACCGTGTCACCCGGCAGGCCGACCACACGCTTGATGTAGTTGACGTTCGGGTCGCTCGGGTAGCGGAACACCATGACATCGCCGCGTTGCGGGTCACCGACTTCGATGACTTTCCTGTCGATCACCGGCAGGCGGATCCCGTAGGAAAACTTGTTCACCAGAATGAAGTCGCCGACGTCCAGGGTCGGTTTCATCGAGCCGGACGGAATCTGGAACGGCTCGACCAGAAACGAACGCAGCACCAGCACGATGAACAGCACCGGGAAGAACGACTTGCCGTACTCGACCAGCAGCGGCTCCTTGTTGAGCTTTTCCACCACCAGCACATCCGGCTGGCTGACGCTGCCCTGATAGGAAGCGATGGCGGCACGCCGACGCGGTGCCAGGATCAACAGATCGAGCAACGCCAACAGGCCGCAGACGAACACGGCGATAACCAGCAACAGCGGGAAATTTAGTGACATAGGACCTGACTATTCCAACCTGAGCACGGCGAGGAAGGCTTCTTGCGGGATTTCCACGTTGCCGACCTGTTTCATGCGTTTCTTACCGGCCTTCTGCTTTTCAAGCAGCTTTTTCTTACGGCTGACGTCGCCGCCGTAGCACTTGGCCAATACGTTCTTTCTGAGCGCCTTGACGGTTGTCCGGGCAACGATCTGACCGCCAATGGCCGCCTGGATCGCCACGTCGAACATCTGCCGCGGGATCAGTTCCTTCATCTTCTCGGTCAACTGGCGACCTTTGAAGTGCGAGTTGTCGCGGTGCACGATCAGCGCCAGAGCGTCGACCTTGTCACCGTTGATCAGCACGTCCAGTTTCACCAGATTAGCCGATTGGTAGCGATCGAAATGGTAGTCCAGCGAAGCATAGCCGCGGCTGGTGGATTTCAGACGATCGAAGAAGTCGAGGACCACTTCGTTCATCGGCAGGTCGTAGGTCACCTGGACCTGATTGCCGAGGAACAGCATGTCGACCTGAACGCCGCGCTTTTCGATGCACAGGGTGATGACGTTGCCCAGGTGCTCCTGCGGGACCAGGATGTTGGCCCGCACGATCGGCTCGCGCATGTCTTCGATCGACGACACGTCCGGCAACTTCGACGGGTTGTCGACGTAAATCGTTTCACCGGTTTTCAGCACCAGCTCGAAAATTACCGTTGGCGCGGTGGTGATCAGGTCCAGGTCGTACTCGCGCTCCAGGCGCTCCTGGATGATTTCCATGTGCAGCATGCCGAGGAAGCCGCAACGGAAGCCGAAGCCCAGGGCGTCGGAGCTTTCCGGGGTGTACTGCAGCGACGAGTCGTTGAGGGTCAGTTTCTGCAGCGCCTCGCGGAAATCCTCGAAGTCGTCGGAGCTGACCGGGAACAGACCGGCGTAAACCTGTGGCTGGATGCGTTTGAAACCCGGCAATACCGGTACATCCGGGGTCGAGCTGAGGGTCAGGGTGTCACCGACCGGCGCACCGTGAATGTCCTTGATGCTGGCGATGATGAAGCCCACTTCGCCGGCCTTCAGGTCGGCGGTGGCGGTGTGTTTCGGGTTGAACACGCCGACGCTGTCGACCAGGTGCACCTTGCCGGTGGATTTCACCAGGATCTTGTCGCCCTTCTTCACGCGACCGTGACGCACGCGCACCAGGGAGACAACGCCCAGGTAGTTGTCGAACCAGGAGTCGATGATCAACGCTTGCAGCGGATCCTCGATGTTGCCGGTCGGCGCGGGAATGGTCGCGACCAGGCGCTCGAGCACTTCGTCGACACCCAGGCCGGTCTTGGCGCTGCAGGTGACCGCGTCGGTGGCGTCGATGCCGATGATCTTCTCGATCTCGTCCTTGACGCGATCAGGCTCGGCCTGCGGCAGGTCGATCTTGTTCAGCACCGGCATGACCTCGAGGCCCTGCTCGATGGCGGTGTAGCAGTTGGCAACGGACTGCGCTTCAACGCCCTGGCCGGCATCGACCACCAGCAAGGCACCTTCACAGGCCGCCAGGGAACGGCTGACTTCATAGGTGAAGTCAACGTGACCCGGGGTATCAATGAAGTTCAGCTGGTAGGTAACGCCGTCTTTGGCCTTGTAGTAAAGAGTGACGCTGTGGGCCTTGATGGTGATCCCGCGTTCACGCTCCAGCTCCATGGAGTCCAGTACCTGGGCTTCCATTTCACGCTCGGCCAGGCCGCCGCACATCTGGATGAAACGGTCGGCCAGCGTCGACTTGCCATGGTCAATGTGGGCGATGATGGAGAAATTGCGGATATGACTCAAATCACTCACGGATCAACACTCAAAAAGGCTGCAGGCTTGGCCCGCCGAAAAATAGCCGGGAATTGTACCTGATACACGGCGCAAGCGTCACGTTCGCCTGTCACCCGGATTGCATGCAAAAACGCCCCGATCTGTCGACCGGGGCGTTTTCGCGGTTAAAGCACGGGTGAAAGCTTGTTCATCAACCGGCTCGACGCAGCAGCCAGACACCCAGCAAGGCGCACACCCCGGCCGGCACCAGCACCGCGAACAGCGGCGAGAAACCGAACACCAGGCTCGACGGCCCCAGCAGATCCTGGACGATGCGGAAGGTGAAGCCCACCAGCACACCGGTGAACACGCGCTGACCGAGGGTCACCGAACGCAGTGGCCCGAAGATGAAGGAGATCGCCATCAACACCAGCGCTGCCGTGACCAGTGGCTGCAACACCTTGACCCAAAACGCCAGCCAGTAGCGGCCGTTGCTCAGGCCCTGATCGGCCAGATAGTGGATGTAGCCCCACAGGCCGCTGATCGACAGCGATTCCGGCGCCATCACCACGGTGCTCAGCAGTTGCGGGCTAAGGGATACATCCCAGCGCTCTTCCGGCGTGTTGACCACTTGCGTGCTGCGCTCATGGAACACGGTGGTGGTGACGTCCGTCAGCTGCCAGTGGTCGACACTGAATTCGGCACGCTTGGCGAAGCTGGAGCTCAGCAGGTGGCGTTCCTTGTCGAAGTGGTAGCGGGTCACGCCATACAGCAGGCCATTGGGCTGAACGGCGTTGATATGGATGAATTCATCGCCCTGACGGTGCCACATGCCGTGCTTGGCACTTTGCGCATCGCCGCTGCCCTGGGCCAGCGAGCGGTTGGCCTGGGCCATGCTTTCGGTGGCCGGGGCGACGTATTCGCCGATCAGCACACCGGCCAGCATCAGCACCAGCATCGGCTTCATGACCGCCCAGACGATACGTCCGATCGACACACCCGCTGCCCGCATCACGGTCAGCTCACTGCTGCTGGCCAGGCTGCCGAGGCCGATCAGGCAGCCGATCAGCGCTGCCATCGGCAGCATTTCGTAGAGCCGCCGCGGCGCGGTGAGCAATACAAAGCTGAGCACGTCGGCCAGGGTGTAGGTGTCGCTGACGTCGCCCATCTCATCGATGAAGGCAAACAGTGTCGCCAGACCCAGAATGATCGCCAGCACCGCGATGATCGCGATGAACACGCTGCTGCCGATGTAGCGGTCGAGTTTAACCACGAGCCACCTCCGGCGCAGCGCTGCGACGGCTGGCCAGCTTCAGGCGCAGCGGCTCCCAATACAGCAGGGCGAGGCCGATGACCAGGAAGATCGCGTGCACCCACCACAAGCCGAGGGCCGCAGGAATCTTGCCTTTTTCAAGGGCGCCGCGGGACGCAATCAGGATGGTCAGGTAAGCCATATAAAGAAGAATCGCCGGCAGCAGCTTGAGGAAACGCCCCTGACGCGGATTGACCCGCGACAGCGGCACCGCCATCAAGGTCACGATGAACACCAGCAACGGCAGCGACAGGCGCCATTGCAGCTCGGCCCGCGAACGAATGTCGTCACTGGCGAGCAGGGTTGAAGTCGGCACGGCGTCGCGATCGGTCACTTCGTCGCTGACGTCGGGCTTGGGCAGCAGTACGCCGTAGGTTTCGTAGTGGATCGCGCGATAGTCGGCCTGGCCCGGGCTGCCGTCATAGCGATAGCCATTGGCGAGAATCAGGTAGCGGTTGCCATCGGGGTGGATTTCCTGACGGCCCTTTTCCGCCACCAGCACGGAAATCCCGCGGTCCTTCTGGTTGGCGCCGAGGTTCTTCTGCGAAATGAACACACTGCCGAGATTGACCCGGTCGTCGCTCAGGGTCTCGGTGTAGGTCACCCGCGTGCCGTCGCGCAAAGCCTGGAAGCGGCCGGGCTCGAGGGTGTCGAATTCGGTCAGGGCGTCCTGCTTGTTCAGCAGCAGCTGGAACTGATTGGCACCCTGCGGGGCCAGGCTCAGGCTCAGCCAGGCCACCACCAGCGCCACCAGGGTCGCCGGGAACAGGGTCATGCGAAACAGACGCTGCTGGCTCATGCCGGTGGCCGACAGCACGGTCATTTCGCTTTCCAGGTACAACCGGCCATACGCCAGCAGGATCCCGAGGAACAGGCCCAGCGGCAGGATCAGTTGCAGGAAGCCCGGCAGACGGAAGCCCATGATCAGGAACAGCGATCCCGGATCGAGCTGGCCGGCAGCGGCCTGGGCAAGGTATTTGATGAAGCGACCGCTCATGATGATGACCAGCAGCACCGCACTCACGGCACTCAGGGTCAACAGGACTTCGCGGGACAGATAACGGAAGACGATCAAACCAGACACTCCAGGGTTGTCAGGCTAAGGCGGCCAAACAAGCAAACGTATCAGCCGGCCCGCAAGGCAGAGCCGCCGAAAAAAGATGCGGCATTATCCTGTGATTGAGGGCGCCTGTCACTGCGCACACTCATCCAGGCGCGTAATCGGTTGCAGATCGGCCAACCGAGGGTTGTCAGGCGCGGCCGGCGAGGTTCAAACTGCCGCCTTTGTCGCAGGCGCTGGCCTGCGTCTCTCCATTTATAAGCAGGCGCCTGCGCACAGCGTCGGACGCCTGCGTGTTGACCCATTCATTCAGGGATCCGGACATGGAACTGGTTGTAAAAAGCGTTAGCCCAGAAACGTTGAAAACCGCCACCCTGGTGGTTGCCGTCGGCGAAGGCCGCAAACTCGGCGTCGCCGCCAGTCAGGTCGACGAACTGAGCGGCGGCGCGATCAGCGCCGTGCTCAAGCGTGGCGACCTGGCCGGCAAGGTCGGCCAGAGCCTGCTGCTGCACAGCCTGCCGAACCTGAAAGCCGAGCGCGTGCTGCTGGTCGGCGTGGGCAAGGACGAAGAACTGGGCGACCGCCCGTTCCGCAAGATCGTCGCCGGCATCCTCAATACCCTCAAGGGCCTGGGCGGCAGCGATGCCGTGCTGGCGCTGGATGAAATCATCGTCAAGGGCCGCGACAGCTACGGCAAGACCCGCCTGCTGGCCGAAACCCTGGTCGATGGCGGCTACACCTTCGACCGGTTCAAGAGCCAGAAGGCCGAACCGCGCGCCCTGAAGAAAATCACCCTGCCGACCATCAAGGCCGCCCAAGCCGAAGTGCAGCGTGCCGTGACCCACGCCACGGCGATCGCCAACGGCATGGCGTTCACCCGCGACCTGGGCAACCTGCCACCGAACATCTGCCACCCGACCTTCCTCGGCGAGCAGGCGAAGAACCTCGGCAAGGAATTCAAGGACCTCAAGGTCGAAGTCCTCGACGAGAAGAAGATCAAGGCCCTGGGCATGGGTTCGTTCTACGCTGTCGGCCAGGGCAGCGCCCAGCCGCCGCGCCTGATCGTCATGCAATACAACGGCGGCAAGAAGTCTGAGAAGCCGTATGCGCTGGTCGGCAAGGGCATCACTTTCGACACCGGCGGCATCAGCCTCAAGCCTGGCGCCGGCATGGATGAAATGAAGTACGACATGGGCGGCGCTGCCAGCGTGTTCGGCACCCTGCGTGCGGTGCTCGAGCTGAAGTTGCCGATCAACCTGGTGTGCATCCTCGCCTGCGCCGAGAACATGCCGAGCGGCCACGCTTCGCGTCCGGGCGACATCGTCACCACCATGAGCGGCCAGACCGTCGAAATCCTCAACACCGACGCCGAAGGCCGTCTGGTGCTGTGCGATGCGCTGACCTACGCCGAGCGCTTCAAGCCGCAAGCGGTGATCGACATCGCCACCCTGACCGGCGCCTGCGTGGTTGCCCTGGGTGCACACACCTCCGGCCTGCTGGGCAACAACGACGAACTGATCGGCCAACTGCTGAGCGCCGGCCAGGCTGCCGACGACCGCGCCTGGCAGCTGCCGCTGTTCGACGAATACCAGGAACAACTGGACAGCCCGTTCGCCGACATCGCCAACATCGGCGGGCCGAAGGCCGGCACCATCACCGCCGCGTGCTTCCTGTCGCGCTTCACCAAAAACCTCAACTGGGCGCACCTGGACATCGCCGGCACCGCCTGGACCAGCGGCGGCAAGGACAAGGGCGCCACCGGCCGTCCGGTGCCACTGCTGACCCAATACCTGCTGGACCGCGCCAAGGCCTGAAACCGATGAACCTGGGCGGCGCCGCCTTTCGCTGGCGCCGCTCGAGGCTCAGGAACCGCAATGACCAAAGTCGACTTCTATATCCTGCCCAGCGCCGATCCTGCCGCACGGCTGGACTTCGCCTGCAAGCTCACCGAAAAGGCCTGGCGCATGGGCCACCGCATCTACCTGCATTGCAGCGATGCCGCCCAGCGCGACGACCTCGATGCACGCCTGTGGGCCTTCAAGGGCGAAAGCTTCGTGCCCCACGGCCCCGCCGACAGCGAACCGGACGGCACGATCGTCCTGGGTCTGGGCGAAGACTGCGGCCAGCACCAGGATCTGCTGGTCAACCTTGACCTGAAAGTGCCGGCCTTTGCCAGCCGCTTCGCCCGGGTGGCGGAAGTGGTCGTCGAAGACCCGGCAATCCGTCAGGCCGCACGGGAGAGTTTTCGTTTCTACCGGGAACAGGGCTATCCTCTGCAAGACCACCGTTTACAGCGACTCTGAGTACGCCGATGGACACTCCAAAACCGCTGCAAAAGCCTGTGCACCTGCTGGACGACCTGGAGTCGATCCGCCAGTTGCTCGGCGATGACAACCTGCAACCGCCGCTGCTGACCGATACGGTCGATGATGGCGAACAGGAACAGATTCCCATGCTGTTCGAAGCCGTCGGCCATGAGCCGCCAGCCATCGCAGCGCCACCCGCACCCGCCCCGACGCCCGCCGCACAACCTGCCGCGCCGGTGGACAAAGGCCCGGATGCCTTGCTGCACCTGGACGCCGAACTGCGCGCCGCCGCGCAATTGATCATGCAGGATGTGATCGACGACTTTGCTCCGCACATCGAAACCGAAATCAAGCGCCGCCTCGAGGCGCGCATGGAACGGCTCCTCGCCGCCGCTACGAGCGGCAAGCCTTAAGCTGCAAGCCAGCGCGAAAACATGGCGGCCACTCGCTTCTTGCAGCTTGTGGCTTGTAGCTTGCAGCGGCCCCCACGGCTATACTTCCCGGCTTTTCCTGAATAAATGCCAATAGGGTCCCGCCGCGCATGGATAAGACCTACCAGCCGCACGCCATTGAAACTTCCTGGTACAACACCTGGGAGTCCGAGAACTACTTCGCCCCGCAAGGCGCGGGCGACTCCTACACCATCATGATCCCGCCGCCGAACGTCACCGGCAGCCTGCACATGGGTCACGGTTTCAACAACGCGATCATGGACGCGCTGATCCGTTTCCGCCGTATGCAGGGGCGCAACACCCTGTGGCAACCGGGTACCGACCACGCCGGTATCGCCACGCAGATGCTGGTGGAACGCCAACTCGAAGCCCAGGGCCAGAATCGCCACGACCTGGGCCGGGAAAAATTCCTCGAGAAAGTCTGGGAGTGGAAGGATCAGTCCGGCGGCAACATCAGCCGGCAGATCCGCCGTCTCGGCTCGTCCGTCGACTGGAGCCGCGAGCGCTTCACCATGGACGACGGCCTCTCGGAAGCGGTCAAGGAAGCCTTCGTACGCCTGCACGAAGACGGCCTGATCTACCGCGGCAAGCGCCTGGTCAACTGGGACACCAAACTGCACACGGCGATTTCCGACCTCGAAGTGGAGAACCACGACGAGAAAGGCTTCCTGTGGAACCTGAAATACCCGCTGGCCGACGGCGCCAAGACCGCTGAAGGCAACGACTTCCTGATCGTCGCCACCACCCGTCCGGAAACCATGCTCGGCGACTCCGCCGTGGCCGTTAACCCGAACGATGAGCGCTACAAGGCCCTGATCGGCAAGTTCGTCGAGCTGCCCCTGGTGGGCCGCCGCATCCCGATCATCGCCGACGATTACTGCGATCCGGAATTCGGCACCGGCTGCGTGAAGATCACCCCGGCCCACGATTTCAACGACTACGAAGTCGGCAAGCGCCACAACCTGCCGCTGCTGAACATCTTCGACAAGAACGCCAACGTGCTGCCGGCAGCGCAGGTGTTCAACCTCGACGGCACGCTGAACGACAGCATCGACGGCAAGATCCCGGCCGAGTACGCCGGGCTGGAGCGCTTTGAAGCACGCAAGCAGATCGTGGCCGCGTTCGACGCCGCCGGCCTGCTGGTCAGCGTCGACGATCACAACCTGAAAGTGCCGAAAGGCGACCGCTCCGGCACCGTCATCGAGCCGTGGCTGACCGACCAGTGGTACGTCTCCACCAAGCCGCTGGCCGAGCCGGCGATTGCTGCCGTGGAAGACGGCCGCATCCAGTTCGTGCCGAAACAGTACGAAAACATGTACTTCTCGTGGATGCGCGACATCCAGGACTGGTGCATCAGCCGTCAGCTGTGGTGGGGCCACCGCATCCCGGCCTGGTATGACGAGTCGGGCAAGGTCTACGTCGGTCGCGACGAAGCCGAAGTGCGTGCCAAGCACAACCTCGGCGCGGACGTCGCGCTGCAGCAGGACAACGACGTGCTCGACACCTGGTTCAGCTCGGGCCTGTGGACGTTCTCCACCCTGGGCTGGCCGGAACAGACCGAGTTCCTGAAGAAATTCCACTCCACCGACGTGCTGGTCACCGGTTTCGACATCATTTTCTTCTGGGTTGCCCGGATGATCATGCTGACGATGCACCTGATCAAGAACGAGGACGGCACCCCGCAGGTGCCGTTCAAGACCGTTTACGTGCACGGTCTGGTGCGTGATGGCCAGGGTCAGAAGATGTCCAAGTCCAAGGGCAACGTCCTTGACCCGCTGGACATCATCGACGGCATCGAGCTCGAAGCCCTGGTGCAGAAACGCACCTCCGGCATGATGCAGCCGAAACTGGCGAAGAAAATCGAGAAGCAGACCCGCGACGAGTTCGCCGACGGCATCGCCAGCTACGGCACCGACGCCCTGCGCTTCACCTTCTGCTCGCTGGCTTCCACCGGCCGCGACATCAAGTTCGACATGGGCCGCGTCGAGGGCTACCGCAACTTCTGCAACAAGATCTGGAACGCTGCGCGCTATGTTCTGGACAAGGGCGAAGACTGCGGCCAGAACGGTGAAGCCTACGAGCTGTCGCTGGCCGATCGCTGGATCATCTCGCAGCTGCAGCGCACCGAAGCCGAAGTGACCCGCCAACTCGATCAGTTCCGCTTCGACCTGGCGGCACAGGCGCTGTACGAGTTCATCTGGAACCAGTACTGCGACTGGTACCTGGAACTGTCCAAACCCGTGCTGTGGGACGAGAACGCGCCGGTCGAGCGTCAGCGTGGCACCCGTCGCACCCTGGTGCGCGTGCTGGAAGTGGCGCTGCGTCTGGCGCACCCGTTCATGCCGTTCATCACTGAAGAAATCTGGCAGCGCATCGCGCCGCTGGCCGGTATTCAGGGCAAGACGATCATGCTGCAACCGTGGCCGGTGGCCAACGAAGAGCGCATCGATCCGGCGGCCGAAGACGACATCGAATGGCTCAAGGGCCTGATGCTCGGCACGCGCAACATCCGTGGCGAGATGAACATCGGCCCGGGCAAGCCGCTGCCGATCTACCTGAAGAACGTCAGCGCCGAAGACCAGCGTCGCCTGACCGAGAACGAAGCGCTGCTGAAGAAACTGGCGCGTCTGGAATCGATCACCGTGCTGGCGGCCGGCGAAGAAGCACCGCTGTCCGCCACCGCGCTGGTGGGCGAGATGGAAGTGCTGGTGCCGATGGCCGGGCTGATCGACAAGGGTGCCGAACTGGCGCGCCTGGACAAGGAAATCCTGCGTCTGCAGGGCGAAGTCCAGCGGGTGGGCGGCAAGCTGTCCAACGCCGGTTTCGTCGACAAGGCGCCGGCCGAAGTCATCGACAAGGAACGCGCCAAACTGGCCGAGGCTGAACAGGCCCTGGGCAAACTGGCCGAGCAGCACGCGCGGATTTCCAGCCTGTAAGGGCAAGCCGCAATCAAAGAGGGAGGCCAAGTGGCCTCCCTTTTTCATTCCAGAATCCCCACGAATTCCCTGTGGGAGCGAGCCTGCTCGCGAAAGCGCTGTGTCAGTCGACTGATCTGCCGGATGTGTAACCGTCTTCGCGAGCAGGCTCGCTCCCACAGTGTTGCCGTCAGATGTGGGACAATGGCCGCCACTTTCAGCCATACCCGAATCGAACACAGCCATGAACGCCCCCCGCACACCGAAACCTGCGCGCAAGAAGCCTGATGCCGCGACCCCGGCCAAAGCCGCCGAGCCGCGTGAAAAGGCCAGCCTGCACCCGCGCAATCGCCATCAGGGTCGCTATGACTTCCCGGCGCTGATCAAAACCACACCGGAACTGGCGAAGTTCGTGATCACCAACCCGTACGGCAAGGAAAGCATCGACTTCGCCAGCCCCGACGCGGTGCGCGTGTTCAACCGGGCGTTGCTCAAGGCGTTCTACGGTATCCAGCATTGGGACATCCCGGCCGATTATCTGTGCCCGCCGGTGCCGGGCCGTGCCGACTACATCCACTTCCTGGCTGACCTGCTGGCCAGCCACAACGACGGCGTGGTTCCGCGCGGCGCCATCGTCAACGTGCTGGACATCGGCATGGGCGCCAACTGCGTTTACCCGCTGATCGGCAACAGCGAATACCGCTGGCACTTCCTCGGTTCGGAAATCGACCCGACGGCCGTGGCCGCCGCCCGGGCCATCGTCCAGTCCAACGGTCTGAACAAGGTGATCCAGCTGCGCCAGCAGGAAAACCGCAAGCACATCCTGATCGGCTTGCTGGAGCCGGGCGAGCGCTTCGACCTGACCATGTGCAACCCGCCGTTCCACGCTTCGATGGAAGAGGCCACCAAGGGCAGCGAGCGCAAGTGGCGCGCGCTGGGCAAGGCCGATCCGAAACGCAAACTGCCGGTGCTCAACTTCGGTGGCCAGTCCGCCGAGCTGTGGTGCGAGGGCGGCGAAGCACGTTTCGTCACGCAACTGATCGCCGAGAGTGCGAACTTTGCGCACAAAGTGCTGTGGTTCAGCACGCTGGTGTCGAAAGCCTCGAACCTGCCCGCCATAGAAACCGCGCTGAAGAAGGCCGGTGTCCTGGAAAGCCAGGTGGTGGAGATGTCTCAGGGACAGAAACAGAGCCGTTTCGTGGCGTGGACCTTCCAGACCAAGTCCGAGCAGCAGATCTGGCGGCGCGAGCGCTGGGTGCGCTGAGACACTGCTGATCCCCTGTGGGGCGCGAGCCTGCTCGTGAAAGCGTTGGATCAGTCACCTTCGATATTGACCGACCTACCGCTTTCGCGAGCAGGCTCGCTCCCACAAGGGGTAAGGGCCAATTGCCAAATCGCAGGCACAAAAAAACCGTGCCCGGATCACTCCGGCGCACGGTTTTTTTTGCTGTTCTTACTTGTTGATGCTGTCGCTCAGCACTTTGGCTGGAACGAACTTGACCACTTTCTTGGCAGCGATTTCGATGGCAGCGCCAGTCGATGGGTTACGGCCAGTACGGGCAGGACGCTCGGTCACTTTCAACTTGCCGATACCTGGCAAGGTGATTTCGGCACCGTTTTCCAGCTGATCGGCAACGATTTGGCCCAGTTGCTCCAGAGCGTTACGCGCGGTGGTTTTCGGCGCGTCGATAGCTTCAGCGATGTCGGAGATCAGTTGGTCTTTAGTAAGAGCCATGTAGTGTTCCTTCCCTATCAAATTCATATGGATTGCAGAGTGCAGTGTCAGCCATCGAGCCCGATCTTCTGGATCTGGCACCCTCGGCGATAACCACGACGAGTCGGGTTATAGATGCCGAAATCAGGGTTTGGTTCGACCTGACAAATGCTGATTGCACGCTTAACGCAGTGACTTCGCGTAAGACCGGGCAAAACTAGCACAGAGACAAGGAAATATCCGCCTCTAGCTAGCCAAATGGTCAGGTTTATTGCGCTAAATCGGTAAATAAATGCATAAGGCCGGGCTCTTGCCGCGAATTCGCCCTTCAACCCCGTAATTACGCTGGCGCAGGCGGGAATTTCCAGCCGCGTCATCTATTCAGCAGCGGCCGAAGGCTCAGGCTTCGATCAGAGGCGCTTTTGATCTGGTTTTGCAAAATCGCAGTCAAAAGATCGCAGCCTCGGGCAGCGCCTGCAGCGAGCCTCGCCCGGAGATTGCGGTACACTGGGCGCTTTTTCGGGGGAGCGCGCCCTCCTCCCTGCCACCAGCCGAGAAGCCCATGCCGATCCGTCATTGCATCGTCCACCTGATCGACAAAAAACCCGACGGCAGCCCCGCGGTTCTGCACGCCCGTGACTCCGAACTGGCGGAGTCCGCGGCTATCGAGAACATGCTCGCCGACCTCAACGAAAGCTATAACGCCAAGCAGGGCAAGGCCTGGGGCCTGTTTCATCCGGAGTCCGGGGCGTTTCCGTTCAGCGGCTGGCTGAAGGACTATCTCGACGGTGGCCAGGATTTCACCGCGTTCAGCCGGGTGGCGGTCGAGCACCTGCAAAAACTGATGGAAGAATCCAACCTGTCGGTGGGCGGCCACGTGCTGTTCGCCCATTACCAGCAAGGCATGACCGACTACCTGGCGATCGCCCTGCTGCACCACAGCGAAGGCGTCGCGGTGACCGACGAGCTCGACGTCACCCCGTCGCGCCACCTCGACCTCGGCCAGTTGCACCTGGCGGCGCGGATCAACGTTTCCGAGTGGCAGAACAACAAGCAGTCCAAGCAGTACATCTCGTTCATCAAGGGCAAGAACGGCAAGAAGGTCTCGGAATACTTCCGCGACTTCATCGGCTGCCAGGAAGGCGTCGACGGCCCCGGCGAGACGCGCACCCTGCTCAAGGCCTTCAGCGACTTCGTCGAAAGCGAGGACCTGCCGGAAGACTCCGCCCGCGAGAAAACCAAGACCCTGGTCGACTACGCCAGCAGCCAGGCCAAGCTCGGCGAGCCGATGGGCCTGGAAGAACTCTCGGAACTGATCGACGAAGATCGGCCGAAAGCCTTCTACGATCACATCCGCAACAAGGACTACGGCCTGTCGCCGGAGATCCCGGCGGACAAGCGCACGCTCAACCAGTTCCGCCGCTTCACCGGCCGCGCCGAAGGCCTGTCGATCAGCTTTGAAGCGCACTTGCTGGGCTCGAAGATCGAGTATGACGAAGAGGCCGGCACCTTGATCATCAAGGGTCTGCCGACCTCGCTCACCGATCAGTTGAAGCGCCGCAACTGATGCTCGGCAATGTGCTGAAAAAAGTTGCCCTGGTGCTGCTGGTGGTTGTCGTCTATCAGAACTGGGGCAAGATCGAGCGGCTGTTCAACCCGGCGCAGATGGTGGCCGAGCAGGTTCGCGCCAACGCCAATGTCGTGCTCTACGCCACCGACTGGTGCGGCTACTGCAAGCAGACCAAACGTTTTCTCGACAGCAAGGGGATTGCGTTCAAGGAGTTCGATATCGAGAAGGATGCCGAGGCGCGCAAGGCGTATGAGGCGCTGGGTGGACGCGGGATTCCGTTGATCGACGTGAATGGCACGTTGATTCGCGGGTTTGACCCGGATGAGATCCTGGCGGCCTTGAAGTAACAGCCCGATCAGCAGCTCGCCGCCTGCAAAAGATCAGTGCAGGCGACGAGCTTGTGCTTTCAGCGTGCTTCGATGCGGAAACCAAAGCGCGGGAAGTGCACATGCACCACACCGCCACGCTCGTCTTCGCGACGCAGGATCAGCTCCTCGCTGCCGGCAAACAGCAACTCGCCGACCACCGGATCAACCCCGTAGTCCGTCGCGGCAATCGCCACCTGCTTACCCGCCTGGAAGCCGTTGGGTTCGACAAACGACTCCTCCGGCAACGCCGCCGGTGTCGACTGACGCGCGACCTGCAGCGCCTCCTCCGCCGACATCTCGCTCGCCGCACCGTGTCCGAAACCGAGCACGCGCGCCAGCCATGCCGCCACCGCCGGATAGGCGTCGACCAGCGGCGCCGTCACCGGCGTAGCCTTGAGGAACCACAGCGGGTGGGCCAGGGCGAAGTCGGCAATCGAGGGTTCGCCGAACAGGAAGTCGCCCTGTTCGCGCTGCAATTGCAGCTCCAGGCGCGCCATGATCGTCGGCCATTGATGCTTGGCCTGCTCGGCCGACAACCGCGTGGCACTCCCACCACTGAACAGCCCGGCACGGTCGGCCAGAAAGGCCTTGATCGCCTCCGGCGGCAATTTGCCGAAACGCACAGCAACGGATTCCGGTTGAAACACCAGACTGACCGCATGCTGGAACACCACCGAATCGGCCCACGCGGCGAAACTGGCGACGATCATTTCCTGACCTTCCGGGAAGAACGCCGGCTGCGCTTTCTCCTGCTCCAGACGGCGGGCGATCAGTGCAGTGTCGCAATAGATGTCGGCGCCGATCTGCAGCACCGGGGTCTTGCGGTAGCCACCGGTCAGGGCGGTCAGGTCAGGCTTGGGCATCACCGGCGAGATATGCACCGAGCGCCAGGACAAGCCTTTGAAGCCCAACAGCAGCCGGGCCTTTTCGGCAAAGGGAGAAGTCGGATAGTGGTGCAGGATCAACTCGGACATGCTCGGCTCCGCCGCACAGAAAGTGAGCCCGCAGCTTAGCGTGCATTTGCATAGCAGCCTACAGATCTGCCTGATGGGAACCGATCAGTCAGATTGATAAGACGCCACCAGGCATTCCTTGGCACTCTTCCTGAGCTTTTTGATCAGCCGCTCCTGGCGCAGCGCATCGCTTTTGTCGCGGCAGCGTTCGGTGTAGACCAGGGCCATGGCCGGACTGGACAGAAAGAAGCGTGCGCCCTTGCCGCTCTGGTGCTTGGCGAAGCGCCGCACGGGATCATCGCTGATCCCGCAGTACAGCGAACCGTTGGCGGCACGCACGAGGTAGACGAACCAGGACTTGCTCGCTGGAACGTCGGCATCGAGAGGTTTTTCGCTGGGGCTGGTCACTTGATGATCAGGGTGCGTAGGAAACAGGCCGCGATCTTATCAGCGACTTGCCTGAAATGCCTTCAGCCCTTTCAAGGCCTGGGCGCGCACGGCGTTGCGCACCAGCGGCGTCCAGCCGAGCAACAAGCCCTTGAAACCCAGGGCCTGACGCGACCAGCGCCATAGGTCGAAATGGTCATGGTGTTCGCAGATCTTGCCATCACGGAATACGAAACGTGCCTGGATATCGTTGATCACCACGTTGCCGGTCTGGCTGAACAGGTAAGTCGCCACCCAGTGCACACCGCCGCTGCGCTCGTCGGCGCGGACATTGTCGAATGTCAGGGAGAAATCCTTGGCCCGCGTGGTGAGCATGCGCCACATGTCGCCGGCATCACGTCCGCGCAGCTCGCCGAAGGCCGGATCGCTGAACACCACGTCGTCGGTGTAGCAGGCGGCCATGGCCTCGGCGTCGAGGCGCTGGAAGGCCTGGTAGAAGCGGGTGATCAACGCGGCGTGGGCTTCACTCATGGGCAAACTCCAGAAAATGGACAGATTGCCAGCACGATAAGCTGCAAATCGCAGAAACACTATCGGCATTCGCGCAACAAATACCAAACAAGAGCGGCAAACACTCTGAAACCTGTGGGAGCGAGCTTGCTCGCGAAAGCGGTGAATCAGTCGCCCTCAATCTTGACTGACCCACGGCTTTCGCGAGCAAGCTCGCTCCCATGTTTCGTCAGATCTTTTCGCTTTGCACTTGCACGTACAGCGCCCGGCCGGCACCTAGCCCGGCAATGATCGCACCGGTGCCGATGATGCCGAAAATCCAGCCCACGGCGTTCCAGCCTCCGGTCCAGTCATGCACCACGCCGACCGCAAACGGCCCCATCGAGGCCAGGGTATAACCGAAACCCTGGGACATGCTCGACAGGTTGGCCGCGACATGCGAATCCCGCGAGCGCAGCACGATCAGGGTCAACGCCAGGCTGAAGGTACCGCCCTGCCCCAGCCCCAACAGAATCGCCCAGCCCCACAGCCCTTCAATCGGTGCATACAGGCAACCGAACAACCCGCCCAGGGTCAGCGCCATCACCACCACGATTGCCAGACGCTGATCCTTGCCACGGGTCGCCAGCCAGGGTGCCGCCAGCGAACTGGCGAGCTGGATGATCACCGAACCGGACAACACCAGACCGGCCTGGGTCGGGGTCAGTCCGCGCCCGATCAGGATCGACGGCAACCAGCCAAAGACGATGTAGGCCAGCGACGATTGCAGGCCCATGTACAGCGTCACCTGCCAAGCCAGCGGATCGCGCAGCAGACCGCGCACCCGGTAGGCGACATTGTGCGCGCCGTGTTTCTGCCCGACCTGCGGCAGCCAGAACAGCGCCGCCACCAGCGCCGGAATCACCCAGAAACCCAGGCCCATGGCCCAACTGTGGTCGAAGTGCTCGCTCAACGGCACGGTCGAACCCGCGGCCATCGCCGCGCCCAGGCACAGGGCCATGGTGTAGACGCCGGTCATGGTTCCGGCGTGCCTGGCGAAGTCGCGCTTGACGATCCCCGGCAGCAACACACCGATGATGCCGATGCTCGCGCCCCCGAGAATGCTGCCGGCGAACAGGCCGATTTCAGCGAAATGGCTGCGCAGAATGATGCCGCCCGCCAGGGTCAGGAGGATGCCGAGCACCACCCTTTCAGCGCCAAACCGCCGCGCCAGGATCGGCGCCAGCGGCGCGAACAGCCCAAGGCACAGCACCGGCAGCGTGGTCAGCAGTCCGGCCTGGGCAGCCGACAGGCCAAGGCTTTTCGACACCTCGCTGAGCAGCGGCGCCATGCTCGACAGCGCCGGGCGCAGGTTCAGTGCCACCAGAATCAGCCCCAGCAGCAACAGCCACGGCCGGCGTACCAGCGGCTGGCTCTGCTGCACTTGCTCGTCGTCGGCCTCGGCGTCGATCAGCAGTTCTTCAAGTTCGGCAACTCTTTTGGAGGTGGTCAGGTTTTTTTCGCGTTCAAGGTTCATTGATCAACTGTCTCGATAGGGCTTTGGCCCGCTCCGGGTCGCGTTGTTCGACCGCATCGAGCAACTCGATGTGCAGATCGAACACTTCCTGACGGCGCGGGACGATGTTCAGGGTCTGGCGCAATTGCGCGCCGACAATGCTGGAGAAATAGCGATACAGCTCGCTGAGCGTCGGGTTGTGCGCGGCGTCCACCAGACGGCGATGGAACACCAGATCACAGGCGATGTAGGTGTCGAGATCGCCGTGGTAATGACTGCCGCTGGTGCCCAGCGCTTCGCGCAGGGCGAGCAGATCCTCATCGGTGCGCCGCAGCGCGGCCAGGCCGATCGCTTCGACTTCGAGGATGTGCCGGGTCTCGCGCGCCTGCTCCAGCGAGCAGCGGGACAACGCCTTGAGCGTGTCCAGCGGATCGACCACCGCGCGCAGATAACTGCCATCGCCCTGGCGGATTTCGATCAACCCGGAGAACGCCAGCACGCGCATGGCTTCCCGCACGGTGTTGCGGCTGATACCGAGTTCGGCGCTCAGCTCGGGTTCGGTCGGCAGTCGCTGGCCGACCTGCCACACGCCATCGGTAATGCGCTGACGCAACTGATCCAGGGCCTGATCGACCAGGGATCGCTTAACCAGTGGAGAGATTTCTGACATAGGATTCGCCCTATCATCCAATCATAGGATGAATTTCCTGACATCTTAGTCAGCTGAGGCGCCCCCTACAACCCCGCGCACAAGCAGAGATATCAATCCTACTTACCAAACGGTGAAAACCGCTGAAAGCCGCCGTAATTTCCCACAATGGGCAGTAACAACAACCGACATCACTGGCGGACGCTGGACTGCAGACTTCGGAAATTGAATTGAGGGCGTTTTGTCCCGTCATTATCCAAAGGAAGATGCAAAGCTCATGGTAGAAGTCAATTTCGGCAAGCAGCAGGACCGTCCATTTGTCCTGGAGAAAAATCGCCAGTTACTGGCCGTCCGCAGCCACGCGGGAAAGCAGCTGGCCCAAACGCTTTGCTGCGAATCCGCTCACGCAGCGCTGGAAGGTTGCGAGCTGTTGCTGCATGTCGAGGACGCTGATGTGCAGGTTTTCAAACTGCCTCGGCACTCGGACGCAGCGCAACGCAAGACGCTGTTACGCGAATTGCCTGACGTGCGCTTCGCAGGCAGTGTGCTGGTGGACCCCATGACTCAGGAGCCGGTCCTCTATACCGAAAATATCTTTTTGAAGTTCATCGATTCGCTGAAAGCCACTGAATGCATGGTCATACTTGAAGAGCTGGGCCTGATGATCAAACAACAAGTGCCTTATGCGAAAAATGCCTTTTTTGTCCATCACCCCGGCACTCATGGCATCGCTACCTGCTCCCTCACAGGGAAATGGCTGGAACGCGACGAGATCGAGTACTGCCACCCGGAATTGCTGCGACAGGGTCAACGCCGAGCGATCCATGCCAATCAGTGGCACCTGAAGAAAACCACCGTGACCTATCAGGTTGAAATCGATGCGAGCGCCAACGTCGAAGCCGCCCATGAACTCGCGCAGGGCGAAGGCATCGTCATCGCCGTTATCGATGACGCGTTCGATATTGACCATCCCGAATTTTCCGGAGAAGGCAAAGTTGTCGGTGCAAAGAACTTTGACCGACGTAACGCCAAAGGGGGCCCGCGCCCACTGAACGCCCAGGAACGCCACGGTACGGCCGCTGCCGGAGTGGCTTGCGCCAATGGTGCGGATGGCGCCAGCGGCGTCGCCCCCAAAGCCAGCCTGATGCCGTTGAAGCTCACCAAACCCTTGGGAGCACGCGCGGAGGCCGACGCCTTTTTCTGGGCTGCCGATCAGGGGGCCGACATCATCTCCTGCAGTTGGGGGCCAGCTGAAGGTCATTGGGCCGACCCGGCCGACCCGCGTCATACGCAGGTGTTTCCACTGGCTGCCAGCACACGGCTGGCAATCGAATACGCCGCCACCAAGGGCCGCAACGGCAAAGGCTGTGTAATTTTCTTTGGCGCGGGAAACGGTAACGAATGCGCCGATAACGATGGCTACTCCAGCCACCCCCACGTGATTGCGGTAGGTGCCTGCAATGATCAGAACCGGCGCAGTGCCTACAGCGATTACGGCAAATCACTCTGGTGCTGCTTTCCCAGCGGAGATCAGCAACACCCCGATCCGAAGTTCAAACCTGCAACCTCGATCCCGCAGACCCGGGGTATCCGAACCACCGACTTGAGCGCAAAGTTTGCCGCAGCAACATTGCCGGCTTACATCGACTCCTTCAGCGGCACCTCCAGCGCCTGCCCCGGCGCCGCGGGCATCGCTGCACTAGTGCTCGGAGTCAACCCCGACCTTGATCGCTCTGCGGTACGGAAGATACTTGCCGATTGCTGCGACAAGATCGGTCACACCGACGACGGGCCACTCGGTCAATACGATGAAAAAGGCCATAGCCACTATTACGGGCATGGGCGCCTCAATGCATTGCGGGCGGTGCAAATCGCCCTGGAGCTCAAAGCCAACGCCGGTTCACTCGCACCATGAAAAAAGCCCCGCCGGGTGTCCGGCGGGGCTTTATCGTTCACTCAGCTTTCACGCAATCAATGCAGGATCTGGCTCAGGAACAGCTTGGTGCGGTCATTCTGCGGATTGTCGAAGAAGTCGTTCGGTGCCGCCTGTTCGACGATTTCGCCTTTGTCCATGAAGATCACGCGGTTGGCCACGGTGCGGGCGAAGCCCATTTCGTGGGTCACGCAGAGCATGGTCATGCCGTCTTCGGCAAGGCCGATCATGGTGTCCAGCACCTCTTTGACCATCTCCGGGTCGAGCGCCGAGGTCGGTTCGTCGAACAGCATGATTTTCGGTTTCATGCACAGCGCGCGGGCAATCGCCACACGCTGCTGCTGGCCGCCGGACAGTTGCCCCGGGAACTTGTGCGCCTGCTCCGGAATGCGTACGCGCTCCAGGTAATGCATGGCGATTTCCTCGGCCTTGCGCTTGGGCATCTTGCGCACCCACATCGGCGCCAGGGTGCAGTTCTGCAGGATGGTCAGGTGCGGGAACAAGTTGAAGTGCTGGAACACCATGCCGACTTCACGGCGGATCGCTTCGATCTGCTTGAGGTCGTTGGTCAGCTCCACGCCGTCGACCACGATGCGGCCCTGCTGGTGTTCTTCCAGACGGTTGAGGCAGCGGATGGTGGTCGATTTGCCGGAACCCGACGGGCCACACAGGACGATACGCTCGCCCTGCTTGACGTTGAGGTTGATGTCTTTGAGCACGTGGAACTGGCCGTACCATTTGTTCACGCCCTGCATCTGGATGATGCCTTCAGGGCCCACAGGCTTTTTGATTGCTTCGCTCATTTACAGAGAACTCCTAACGCTTGTGGCCAGTGTCGAGCTTGCGTTCCAGGTGCATGGAATAGCGCGACATACCAAAACAGAAAATCCAGAACACCAGGGCGGCGAACACGTAGCCTTCGGTGGCCATGCCCAGCCATTTCGGATCGGCAGCGGCTTGCTTGACACTGTTGAGCAGGTCGAAGAGGCCGATGATGATCACCAGGCTGGTGTCCTTGAACAGCGCAATGAAGGTGTTGACGATGCCGGGAATCACCAGCTTCAGGGCTTGCGGCAGAATCACCAGGCCCATGGCGCGCCAGTAACCGAGGCCCATCGCGGCGGCGGCTTCGTACTGACCTTTGGGGATCGCTTGCAGACCGCCGCGCACCACTTCGGCGACATAGGCCGACTGGAACAGGATCACGCCGATCAGCGCCCGCAGCAGCTTGTCGAAGTTCATGCCTTCGGGCAGGAACAGCGGCAGCATCACCGACGACATGAACAGCACGGTGATCAGCGGCACGCCGCGCCAGAACTCGATGAAGGTCACGCAGACCACGCGGATCGCCGGCATGTTCGAACGCCGGCCCAGTGCCAGGATGATCCCCAGCGGCAAGGCGCCGGCAATGCCCACGGTGGCAATCACCAGGGTCAGCATCAGGCCGCCCCACTGGCTGGTCGCCACGGCGCTCAGGCCGAATACGCCGCCATGCAGCAGGCACCAGGCAACGATCGGGTAGACCACCAGGAAGCTCAGCCCGTACACCGCTTTACGCGGGAAGCGCGAGATGAACAGCGGTGCCACGCCGATGACCGCCAGCCACACGGTCAGGTCGACGCGCCAGCGCAGGTCCGCCGGGTAGTAGCCGTACATGAACTGGCCGAAACGCTGCTGGATGAACACCCAGCAGGCGCCGTCCTTGGTGCAGTCGGCGCGCGTGGTGCCGACCCAGTTGGCATCGAGAATCGCCCAGCTGAGGATCGGTGGGACCACCAGGTAGATCAGGTAGAACGCAAACAGGGTCAGCAGGGTGTTGAGCCAGCTGGAGAACATGTTCGCGCGCAT
Organism: Pseudomonas sp. efr-133-TYG-5; assembly: GCF_030209175.1. Lineage (GTDB taxonomy): Bacteria > Pseudomonadota > Gammaproteobacteria > Pseudomonadales > Pseudomonadaceae > Aquipseudomonas. Next base: position 2,353,094 of record NZ_JARVSM010000001.1, read on the forward strand.
CCACGCCACCACGCCGATGCTGCTGCTCGGTGGAGGCATGTCGGGTTTGAAAGTATGAGTACTCATGCGCTTTTCCTTACCGCTCGATCAGCGCAATGCGCTTGTTGTACCAGTTCATCAGCAGGGAAATGCTGATACTGATCGCCAGGTACACGCTCATGGTGATGGCAATGACTTCGATGGCCTGGCCGGTCTGGTTGAGCACGGTGCCGGCGAACAGCGAAACCATTTCCGGGTAACCGATACCGGCCGCCAGCGAGGAGTTCTTCGCCAGGTTCAGGTATTGGCTGGTCAGCGGCGGAATGATCACCCGCAAGGCTTGCGGAATGATCACCTTGCGCAGGGTCGGGCCGTTGCGCAGGCCGAGGGAGCGGGCAGCTTCCGTCTGGCCATGGCTGACCGACTTGATCCCGGAACGCACGATTTCGGCGATGAACGCCGCGGTGTACACGGTCAGGGCCAGGGTCAACGCCAGCAGTTCCGGGATCAGCACCCAGCCGCCGACGAAGTTGAAGCCTTTGAGCTGCGGCATTTCCCAATGCAGCGGCGCGCCGAAGATCAGCGCGCACAAGGTCGGGATCACCAGCAGGAGCGCCAGGCCGGTCCAGAACTTGTGGAACGGTACACCGGTGTCCTCGAAGCGCTTGTTGGCCCAGCGGCACATCAGCACGACCGCGACGATGGCCACCACGATGCTGATCGCGAACGCCCAGAAGCCGTCGGCCATCAGCGCCGCCGGCATGTTCAGGCCGCGGCTGCTGACGAAGAAGGTGTCACCGAAGTTGTGGCTGTTGCGCGGTCCCGGCATGGTCAGGAACACCGCGAAGTACCAGAACAGGATTTGCAGCAGCGGCGGAATGTTGCGGAACACTTCCACATACACGGTCGCCAGTTTGCTGATGATCCAGTTCGGCGACAGCCGCGCGACACCGATGATGAAACCCAGCAGGGTCGCCAGGATCACGCCGATGAAGGTCACCAGCAAGGTGTTGAGCAGACCGATCACGAACACGCGGGCATAGCTGTCCGCTTCGGTGTAGGCGATCAGGTGTTGAGCGATGCCGAACCCGGCACTGCGCTCGAGAAAGTCGAAACCGGAGGTGATGCCCCGATGTTGAAGGTTGGTCTGGGTGTTGTCGAACAGATACCAGCCCATGGCGACCACCGCCACAACGGTGATGATCTGAAACAGCCACGCACGCACACGTGGATCGCTGAGGCTGAGCCTCTGCTTTGGTGCGCCGATTGAATTTTGCATGAAGTGCCCCGGAAGAAATGGAACAGAACATCACCCGGCGGTTGGCCCGCCGGGTGATAGAACCATTAGCGCACTGGTGGTGCGTACTGAATGCCGCCGTTGTTCCACAGCGCGTTCAGGCCACGGTCGATTTCCAGCGGAGTGCTCTTGCCGAGGTTTTTCTCGAAGATTTCGCCGTAGTTACCGACCTGGGAAACGATTTTCACCACCCAGTCCTTCGGCAGTTTCAGGTCCTTGCCGTATTCACCGTCAGCACCCAGCAGACGGGCGACGTCCGGGTTCTTGGTGGACTTGGCTTCGTCCAGGACGTTTTTCGAAGTCACGCCGGCTTCTTCGGCGTTGAGCAGCGCGTAGCCGACCCAGCGCACGATCGCCAGCCACTCGTCGTCGCCGTTACGCACGACCGGACCCAGCGGCTCCTTGGAAATGGTTTCCGGCAGCACCACGTAGTCCTTCGGCGAGGCCAGCTTGCTGCGCTGGGCGAACAGCTGGGACTTGTCGGAGGTCAGCACGTCGCAACGGCCGGATTCCAGCGACTTGGCGCTTTCATCGGAGGTGTCGAAAGTGATCGGGGTGTACTTCAGGCCATTGGCGCGGAAGTAGTCGGAGACGTTCAGTTCGGTGGTGGTACCGGCCTGGATGCAGATGGTCGCGCCATCCAGTTCCTTGGCACTTTTCACGCCCAGCTTGTTGTTGGCCAGGAAGCCCACGCCGTCGTAGTAAGTGATGAAGCCAGGGAATTTCAGGCCCATGCCGGCGTCACGCGAGCTGGTCATGGTGGTGTTGCGCGACAGGATGTCGATCTCGCCGGACTGCAGCGCGGTGAAGCGCTCCTTGGCGTTCAACTGGCTGAACTTGACCTTGGTCGCGTCGCCGAATACGGCGGCGGCCACAGCGCGGCAGACGTCAGCATCGATGCCGAGGATCTTGCCGGTAGCGTCCGGAACCGAGAAACCCGGCAGACCGTCGCTCACGCCACACTGCACGAAACCTTTCTTCTGCACGGCATCCAGGGTTGCACCCGCCTGAGCGAACCCGCTGACGCCGAGTACTGCTGCAGCAGTCACGACCGCCAGAGTGGATTTCAACATCTTCATTCAAACCTCCAGTTTTGCTCTTGTTGTGTCGGAGCTTGAGTCCAGTCGCACCCTTTTGAGGCGTTGTTGACCCGTGTTGGCTTTTTTTGGGGTCAACCGACGTAGGACCTTCGCTATGAGTCTAGTAGGAGAAAATCCACATCATGGACAACTCACTTCTCACCATTCGGCCGAACGGGCTGTAGCCCTTTCACGTTCGCTGAGCCCGTAGCGGCCATTGGCGAACATCCATCACCGGATTCGTTGCTATCCCCTCGCGAAACGTACACTGATAGTGTTACCGCCAGGCCGGGGATGCTTCTTACAGATTCCTCCATAGCAAAGCCCGTACCACACCGGCCGCTGAAGCGATTGAGCGGCAGGTCAAGAGCAAAACTTGTACCCTTGCGACATCTTCTTAACGAATCGACCGGGCGCGCACCCGAATCACGCACTCAATGAGAGCGCCCGCACACAATTGGAGCAGCCATGACCGAGCCCTTGATTCTTCAGCCCGTTAAGCCCGCAGACGCCTGCGTGATCTGGCTGCACGGCCTCGGCGCCGACCGCTACGACTTTCTGCCGGTGGCGGAAGCCCTGCAGGAAAGCCTGCTGAGCACGCGCTTCGTCCTGCCCCAGGCACCAACGCGTCCGGTGACGATAAATGGCGGATATGCCATGCCGAGCTGGTACGACATCAAGGCCATGAGCCCGGCCCGGGCGATCGATCGCGATGAGCTGGAAGCGTCCGCCGAGCGCGTCATCGAATTGATCGAAACGCAGCGCGCCAGCGGAATAGACGCCTCGCGGATTTTCCTCGCGGGTTTTTCCCAGGGCGGTGCTGTCGTCCTGCACACGGCGTTTCTGCGCTGGCAGGGACCGTTGGGCGGCGTGTTGGCGCTGTCGACCTATGCACCGACGTTCAGCGACGAGCTGGAGCTGTCCGCCAGCCAGCAGCGGATTCCGGTGCTTTCGCTGCACGGCCAGTTCGACAACGTGGTGCAGAACGCCATGGGCCGCAGCGCCTATGAGCATTTGAAGAAGCATGGTGTCACCGTGACATGGCAGGAATACCCAATGGAGCACGAAGTGTTACCCGAAGAAATTCGCGACATTGGTGTGTGGCTGGGTGAACGCCTGCGTTGACCCGGCGGTTGAAAAGCGCCCTTTAATCCCTCCCACTACGCCGCGCCCGATTCTTGCATTACACTGGCCGGCGTACATTCCTTAACCAATTGATGAGATGACCGTGCTCAAAGCACTCAAGAAAATGTTCGGTAAAAGCGAGGCTGAGCAGCTCGCGCCAGCTCCCAGTGCGCCGTCGCACGCCCCCGGCCCTCGCAGCGAGGCCAGACCGGCCGAGCGCCAGGCGCCCGCCCCGGCAGCGAAGCGTGAACCGGCCCCCGCCCCGGCCGTGAGCGCCCCCGCCGCTGCAGCGCCCGCACCGGCCCGCAACGAAACACCGAAACCACCCCGGCCACGCCGCGAACCGAAGCCCAAGGCTCCGGTCATTCCCTGGAAACTCGAGGACTTCGTCGTCGAACCGCAGGAAGGCAAGACCCGCTTCCACGATTTCAAACTCGCTCCGGAACTGATGCACGCCATCCAGGACCTGGGCTTCCCGTACTGCACACCGATCCAGGCGCAGGTGCTGGGTTTCACCCTCGCCGGCAAAGACGCCATCGGCCGCGCGCAGACCGGCACCGGCAAGACCGCCGCGTTCCTCATCTCGATCATCACTCAGCTGCTGCAAACCCCGCCGCCAAAAGAGCGTTACATGGGCGAACCGCGAGCGTTGATCATCGCGCCGACCCGTGAGCTGGTGGTGCAGATCGCCAAGGACGCCGCCGACCTGACCAAATACACCGGTCTCAACGTGATGACGTTCGTCGGCGGCATGGACTTCGACAAGCAGCTCAAGCACCTCGAGGCGCGCCACTGCGACATCCTCGTCGCCACGCCGGGCCGCCTGCTCGACTTCAATCAGCGCGGCGACGTGCACCTGGACATGGTCGAGGTGATGGTGCTGGACGAAGCCGACCGCATGCTCGACATGGGTTTCATTCCGCAGGTGCGGCAGATCATTCGCCAGACCCCGCCGAAAAGCGAACGCCAGACCCTGCTGTTCTCCGCGACCTTCACCGACGACGTGATGAACCTGGCCAAGCAATGGACCACCGATCCGGCCATCGTCGAGATCGAAGTCACCAACGTCGCCAACGAAAACGTCGAGCAGCACATCTATGCGGTCGCCGCTGCCGACAAGTACAAGCTGCTCTACAACCTGGTCAACGACAACGGCTGGGAACGGGTGATCGTCTTCGCCAACCGCAAGGACGAAGTGCGCCGTATCGAAGAACGCCTGGTGCGTGACGGCATCAACGCCGCGCAGTTGTCGGGCGACGTGCCGCAACACAAGCGGATCAAGACCCTCGAAGGCTTCCGTGAAGGCAAGATCCGCGTGCTGGTGGCCACCGATGTCGCCGGGCGCGGCATTCACATCGACGGCATCAGCCACGTGATCAACTTCACCCTGCCGGAAGTCCCGGACGACTACGTTCACCGCATTGGCCGTACCGGTCGCGCCGGTGCCGACGGCGTGTCGATCAGCTTCGCCGGCGAGGACGACTCCTACCAGCTGCCATCCATCGAAGAGAAGCTGGGCCGCAAGATCAGCTGTGAAACGCCGCCGACGCATCTGTTGCGCGCGGTGGAGCGCAAGCGTCCGCAGTAACCGACAAGCAACAGAAAAAGCGCAGCCGGCAACGGACTGCGCTTTTTTTTCGCCCGGCTTTTTCAACAGGTGCTTGCCGTAAATATTATAAAGTCCATAATGGACAAATTAGTTTAATTTCCGCTCCCGGAGTCCGCCATGTCCGCTACGCCCTACGTGATCGACCAGACCCAGGCCCGTGCGTTGCTCGCGCAGATCGATGTCCCGCAGATCATGCGCAAACTGTTCCGCGACCTGGCGAACGGCCAGGCCGTGCAGCCCGCGCAGCAACTGGTGGAATTTCCACAGGGTGGCGGCGACTTCATCAACTATCTGGGGGTGCTGGCCGAGGACGGCGTGTACGGGGTCAAGACGTCGCCGTACATCGTCCGCGAACAAGGTCCGCTGGTGACCGCGTGGACGCTGCTGATGTCGATGCACAGCGGCCAGCCGCTGCTGCTCTGCGATGCCGGCGAGCTGACCACCGCACGTACCGCGGCGACCACGGCCGTGGCCGTCGATGCTCTCGCCCCGCTGAATGCCACACGGCTGGCGATCATCGGCAGCGGCAAGGTTGCCCAGGCCCACCTGCATTACGTGAAAACCCTGCGTGAATGGCAGAGCATCCGTATCTATGCGCCGAACCTGGGCGAAGACCGGCAAACCGCCAGCCTGCTGCAAACGCTGGACCCGCGCCTGAGCATCGCCGACAGCCGCGAAGCCGCCATCGCCGAGGCCGACGTGATCATGCTCTGCACTTCGTCCGCCGGCCCGGTGATCGACCCGGCGACCTTGAGCAAACCGGCGCTCATCACCTCGATCAGCACCAACGCCCCGCGCGCCCACGAAGTGCCGCCGCGCAGCCTCAACGACATGCAGGTGTTCTGCGACTATCGTCTGACCACGCCGGGCTCGGCGGGCGAGATGCTCATCGCCGGCGAGCAGCATGGCTGGGACAAGGCGGCCATTGTCGGCGACCTCGCCGACCTGCTCAGCGAAAAAGTGCCGCGCCCGGAATATGACCGCCACGTGTTTTTCCGCTCGATCGGCCTCGGCCTGGAAGACATTGCGCTGGCCAATGCGGTTTATCACCTTCAGAACTGATTACACACATTCCTGTAATGGCTGCCGGAGGCAGCGATCCTTTGACTTTTGCGTTTCCAAGCAAGAGCAAAGATCGCAGCCTTGTTTCACTCGACAGCGCCTGCAGGATTCTCGATAAATTGGGAGTTTTCATGAGCCAGGCAGATTTCATCATCATCGGCGGCGGGATTGCCGGCGCTTCCACCGGTTTCTGGCTGTCGCCCCACGGCAAGGTGATTGTCCTCGAACGCGAGTCGCACCCCGCCTACCACTCCACCGGCCGCTCGGCCGCACTGTTCACCGCCGCCTACGGCACGCCGCAGGTGCGCGCCCTGACCCAGGCCAGCCGCGCCTTTTTCGACCATCCGCCGAGCGGATTCTGCGAACATCCGCTGCTGACCCCGCGCGGCGAAATGACCGTGGATTTCAATGGTGATGCCGCCGAGCTGAACAATCAGTACCTCAGCGCCAAGGCCACGGTGCCGCAGATGCAACTGCTCAGCGCCGACGAAGCCTGCGCACGCCTGCCGATCCTGCGCCGGGAAAAGGTCCACGGCGCGATCTACGACCCGTCCGCCAGCGACATCGACACCGACGCGCTGCACCAGGGCTACTTGCGCGGTATCCGCCGTAACGCCGGCGAAGTCCACACCGATTGCGAGGTGCTGAGTCTGAACCGCGACGCCGAGGGCCTGTGGCAGGTGCAAACCAACGGCCAGACCTTCAGCGCCCCCGTGGTGATCAACGCTGCCGGCGCCTGGGCCGACAAGATCGGCGAACTGGCGGGCGCCCGGCCACTGGGCCTGCAACCGAAACGCCGCGCCGCGTTCATTTTCGCCGGTCCCGAAGGCGTCGACATCCACCACTGGCCGATGCTGGTGAGCCTCGACGAATCGTTCTACATGAAACCCGATGCCGGCATGTTCCTCGGCTCGCCGGCCAACGCCGACCCGGTCGAACCGCACGACGTGCAGCCGGAAGAACTCGACATCGCCATGGGCATCTACCAGATCGAAGAGGCCACCACCCTGACCATCCGCCGTCCGACCCGCACCTGGGCCGGCCTGCGCAGCTTTGTCGCCGACGGTGACCTGCTGGCCGGTTTCGACCCGCAGGTGCCGGGGCTGTTCTGGGTTGCGGCCCAGGGCGGCTACGGCATCCAGACGTCACCGGCGATGGGCCAGGCCAGTGCGGCGCTGGTGCGTGGCCTGCCGCTGCCCGAACACCTCGAACAATTCGGCCTCGACGCTGCCATGCTGTCCCCTGCCCGCCTCGCCTGAGGCTCGCCCCGGATGACGCGCCCAACGGATTGCGGCACACTCGCAACGCCCCCGGAACACGGGGGCATTGACGCTGCCTGGAGCTCCACTGTCATGACCGCCTCCGAATCCGCTACCGCGCTGCACGACGCCGCGCTGGACAACTTTCGCGCCATCGCCGATGCCATCGCCACGCTGTTCTTTCCCCACGCCGAAGTGGTGCTGCACGACCTGCGCACGCAGAAGGTCGACTACATCGCCAACAACCTGTCCAAGCGCGAAATCGGCGATGACTCGGCGCTGGAGGACATGCTCAGCGACGACGTCAGCGAGCGCAACATCGGCCCGTACGAAAAGCTCAACTGGGACGGTCAGAAGATTCGCAGCCTGAGCACCGTGCTGCGCGACAGTGGCGGCCATCCGCTGGCGGTGCTGTGCATCAACCTGAATATTTCACTGTTCGAGAATGCCAAGGCGGCGCTGGACCTGTTCCTCTCGCCAAGCAAACTGATCCCGCAACCGGACTCGCTGTTTCGCGATGACTGGCAGGAGCGCATCAACACCTTCCTGCACAACTGGCTGCGCGAGCGGCAATTGAGCCTGAATCTGCTGACCCGCGACCACAAACGCGAACTGGTGCTGGCGCTGCACGCCGAGGGCGCGTTCAAGGGCAAGAGCGCCTCGAACTACGTGGCCAATGTGCTGAACATGGGCCGGGCGACGGTGTACAAGCATTTGAAGGAACTGAAGATCTGAAGATCTGAAGATCTGAAGACCTTCATTGACGGTTCCGGCCTCTTCGCTGGCAAGCCAGCTCCCACAGTTTTTGGGTGTACACAAAGTCTGTGCACGACTCGATCACTGTGGGAGCTGGCTTGCCAGCTCCCACAGTTTTTTGGGTGTACACAAAATCTGTGCACGACTCGATCACTGTGGGGGCTGGCTTGCCAGCTCCCACAGTTTTTTGGGTGTACACAAAATCTGTGCACGACTCGATCGCTGTGGGAGCTGGCTTGCCAGCTCCCACAGTTTTTGGGTGTACACAAAATCTGTGCACGACTCGATCACCGTGGGAGCTGGCTTGCCAGCGAAAGCGGGCTATCAGTCGCCGTAGATGTCGGACTTGAAGTACTTCTGGGAAATCTTCTGGTACTCGCCACTGGCGCGAATACCGTCAATGGCGCTGTTCAACTGGCTGACCAGCTCGGTATTGCCCTTGCGCACGGCAATCCCGGCGCCCTCGCCGACGTACTTCGGATCCTTGAGCTCCGGCCCGACAAAGGCGTAACCCTTGCCCCGCGGCATCGCCAGGAAGTCGCTCAGGGGAATGGTGTCGGCAAAAATCGCATCGAGACGCCCGGCCGCCAGGTCCATGTAGATCTCTTCGTTGTTGCCATAACGCTTGACGTTGATGCCCTTGGGTTCGAACACCTCGGTGGCGTAGCGATCGGTGGTGGTGGCGCGCTGCACGCCGACAGTCTTGCCCTTGAGGCTGGCGTACTGGTCATCGACCGTGGCGCCTTCCTTCATCACCAGCCGCGAGGAGGTGAAATAGTATTTGTGGGTGAAGTCCACCGACTTCTTGCGGTCTTCGTTGATGGTCATGGACGACAGCGCCATGTCGATTTTCTTCACCTTCAGGGAAGGAATCAGACCGTCGAACTCACCCTCGACCCACACGCACTTGACCTGCATCTGCGCGCACAGGGCATTGCCGATGTCGTAGTCGAAACCGACGATTTCACCCTTGTCGGTCTTCGAGGCGAACGGTGGATAAGCGGCCTCGATGCCGATACGCAGGGTTTTCTCGGCGGCGAACGTGCTGCTGCACGCCAACAGGCTCAACGCCAGAGCGGTGATGAGGGAACGTTTCTTCATGGTCGTTTTCTCGCGGGTTGTTGTTGGTTTGGCAAGACAGAAGAAAAACAGCTGGAACGAGAGTTTTGTACTTGTAAATCCATACTGGACTTTTATGTACAAACCGTCAATTGGGCGAGACCGATCATTTCTGGCCGACGGTCGGTGAGGTAACCCTGAGGGAATTGGTGATTCGGCTGGCCTCTTCGCGAGCAAGCTCGCTCCCACAAGGATCATCGAAAACCTGTGGCAGCGAGCTTGCTGGCGAAGACTGACTCTGAGTCGACGGAGGAATTACGGCTTCCAGCGATCCGCCGCAGCGTGGTCGCTGTCCCGCCCCTCGACCCAGCGCGGGCCATCGCTGGTGTTCTCTTTCTTCCAGAACGGTGCGCGGGTTTTCAGGTAGTCCATGACGAAGGCGCAGGCATCGAACGCGGCCTGGCGATGGGCGCTGGCAGCGCCGACGAAGACGATCGGCTCACCCGGCTCGAGTGCGCCGATGCGGTGCAGCACTTCCAGCTTCAACAGCGGCCAGCGCTGTTCGGCCTCGACGGCGATCTTGCCGAGGGCCTTTTCGGTCATGCCCGGGTAGTGCTCGAGGAACATCCCGGCGACATCCAGGCCATCGTTGAAATCCCGCACGTAGCCGACAAAACTCACCACCGCGCCGACGCCGACATTCGCCGCGTGCATCGCGTTGACTTCGGCGCCGGGATCGAAAGGCGTGGATTGCACGCGGATCGCCATGGCTCAGCCTCCGGTCACAGTAGGGAAAAACGCCACTTCGTCACCGTCGCTGACCGGCTCGTCGAGCTGGCACAGGTCTTCGTTACGCGCGCACATCAGGTTCTGCTCGCTGAGCACTGCGGCGCCGTCACGTTGCGCGAGCAGCGCACGCACGTCATCGACGGTGGCGAAATCGCCCTCGACCGTTACCGAGTCGACGCCCAGCGCTTCACGGTAACGAGCAAAAAACTTCACCGTCAGGTTCATGGCTGCTCCGCCTGGAAGTGGCCGCTCTTGCCGCCGACTTTCTCCAGCAGGCGCACGCTTTCGATGGTCATGCCGCGGTCGACGGCCTTGCACATGTCGTAGATGGTCAGCGCGGCGACGCTGGCAGCGGTCAGCGCTTCCATCTCGACGCCGGTCTGCCCGGACAGCTTGCAGCGGGCGACGATGCGCACGCTGTCGTCACCTTCGGCACTGAGTTCGACTTTGACCCCGGTGAGCATCAGTGGGTGGCACAGGGGAATCAGGTCACTGGTCTTTTTCGCCGCCTGGATGCCGGCAATGCGCGCCACGGCGAACACGTCACCCTTGGGATGGCCGCCGCTGACGATCATCTGCAGGGTGTCGGGCAGCATGCGCACCAGCGCTTGGGCCGTCGCCTCACGGAACGTCACGGCTTTTTCGGTGACGTCGACCATGTTGGCGCGACCTTGGGAATCGAGATGAGTCAGCACGGGATTACTCCTGATCAGGAGCAGGGATTGTAAACCTGTGGGTCAAATTTCCGCATCACTGATTATGAAATCACCGTTGCCCCTGTGGGAGCGAGCTTGCTCGCGAAGGCGGTGCATCAGGCTACATCGATGGTGACTGACACACCGCATTCGCGAGCAAGCTCGCTCCCACATTGGGTTGTGTATCTATCCATAAAAAAACCGGGCAGCTGTCAGGCCGCCCGGTTTTGGGTGAAGGGTTACAAATGCGATTCGGCGTATTCGGCCAGAATCGAGCGCGGCACCCCTTGCAGGGTGATGTGCACACCGTTGGGGAAATCCTTGAAGCGTTCGGTCAGGTAGGTCAGCCCGGAGCTGGTCGCGGACAGGTAAGGGGTGTCGATCTGCGCCAGGTTGCCCAGGCACACCACTTTCGAACCGGCGCCGGCACGGGTGATGATGGTTTTCATCTGGTGCGGCGTGAGGTTCTGGCATTCGTCGATCAGGATCAGGCTCTGCTGGAAGCTGCGACCGCGAATGTAGTTGAGCGATTTGAACTGCAACGGCACTTTGCTGAGGATGTAGTCGACGCTGCCATGGGTGTTTTCGTCATCCATGTGCAAGGCTTCGAGGTTGTCGGTGATGGCGCCCAGCCACGGCTCCATTTTTTCCGCTTCGGTGCCGGGCAGGAAACCGATTTCCTGATCCAGCCCCTGCACGCTGCGGGTGGCGATGATGCGCCGGTAGCGTTTGCTGACCATGGTCTGCTCGATGGCAGCGGCCAGCGCCAGAATGGTTTTACCCGAGCCGGCGGCACCGGACAGGTTGACCAGATGAATGTCCGGATCGAGCAGCGCATACAGCGCCAGGCTCTGGTAGATGTCGCGCGGCTTGAGGCCCCAGGCTTCCTGGTGCAGCAACGGCTCCTGGTGCAGGTCGAGAATCAGCAGCTTGTCTTCCTGGATTTCCTTGATCCAGCCGACGAAGCCTTGTTCGTCGATGATGAACTCGTTGATGTGCACGGCCGGCAAGTTGTCGATCAGCTGTACCTGATGCCAGGTGCGGCCGTGGTCCTGACGGGTTTCGACCTTGCTCACGCGGTCCCAGAAGGAGCCGCTCATGTTGTGATAGCCGTTGGGCAGCAGCGACACGTCGTCGACCAGTTGGTCGGTGCTGTAGTCCTCGGCCGCAATCCCGCAGGCGCGCGCTTTCAGGCGCATGTTGATGTCTTTGGTGACCAGCACCACGGGTTTCTTCGGATCGCGGGTGTGCAGATCGATCAGTTGGTTGATGATTTTGTTGTCGTTCAGATGCTCGGGCAGAATCAGGTTCGGCTCGGCGTGCTTGCTCATCAGAATTGACAGCAAGCCCTTCGGCCCGCCCTTGCCGCGCTGGATCGGCACGCCCAGTTCGACGTCTTCCGGCGAGGCATCGCCCAGGGTCTTGTCGATCAGCCGGATGGCCTGGCGGCATTCGGCGGCCACGCTGTGATGCCCGCTCTTGAGCTTGTCCAGCTCTTCAAGCACGGTCATCGGGATCGCGACGTGGTGTTCTTCGAAATTGAGCAGAGCGTTTGGATCGTGAATCAGTACGTTGGTATCGAGTACATACAGGATTGGCTGGTTGGAGGAAGGGCTACGTCCGTGATCATCCATACTCGGTCACCTATGTCAGAGCCAGTGGACGCAATACCTTGACGGTGCTGCGCCTCGAAGTGACTGCCGAAATCTCACCTGCGGAGATTCAAGTGACTGCAAACAAACGGGTCTTGGAAGACGCCACCTGTGTTGCAGGTTTCGGCGGTCTGTCTTCGTAATACTCCAAAACCCATGACATAAAAAAGCACTTTGACGGTTTTTTTAAGTTTATTTTGCAGAGTGACGAATAGCCCTTGGCGGACTGTCCAGACCCCGCTAAAGTCGGAAGTCCGCCTGCTTCGAATTTTTCGTAAAATTCGCCCCAAGCCCAATGTTTCCGGGCTTTTGCGGTTTCTCAGCGAAACCCGTCCTGACAGTCTTCCCAGCCGATTCCGCTTTGCGCGGTTTGCGTGATCAGCCACGGCAACGCGGTCTTCACCGCATCCTGCTTCATGTTGAAATTGATCACCCCGTGACGCCACAACAGCATCAGGGTCAGCACCCGCTGCGCGCTCGGATTGCCCTTGAGCTTGCCGGCGCCGTCCTGGGCATCGATATCCCACAACGCCACCTGCAGGCCCTGGTTGTTGAAGAACGCCTGGGCATCACTGCGCCGCTGGCCATCGGGCGGACGGAACAGCGGCACGTAGTTTTCCGGCAGTTTGTTCTTCACCAGGTCGGCACTGCGCCGCACCGAGTCCTGCCAGTCCTGCCAGTGGCTGTGGGAACGGAACTCCCAGCCCTGCACGCCGACGCACTGGCGCGAGAACGCCGCTTGCAGGCTGCTCACCGGGCGTTCGCCCAGCCGCGCCTGGATATCCTTGCCCAGCATGAAGAACGTGGCGCTCAGGTTGGCCTTGCGCAGGTACTCGGCCAGCCATTCGGTATTGTCCGGCTGCAGATTGGCGGCGCTGTCGAACGTCAGCAGAAACAAGCGGTCGTGCATCTCGTCGCCGTTGCGTTCGTAGTCGCCGAAATGATCGATTTCGCTGCTGGTCTGCGGTGACAGCGCGGCTTTGCGCAACAGTTCGTCGAGGTACTGCAGATGGAAGATCCGGCTCGGCTCGGCCCACTTGATGTAATAGCTGTCGTCGCTGACCTGGAACTTGCCGGCCTGTTCGCGCAGGGTCGGCAGGTCTTCGACGAGGAAGCAGAACGAGGCGTCCTGATCGCAGCTCTGCTGGGCGAAGTTGTAGTTGACCAGCAGGCGCTGCCACAGGCGCTCGCGCAGGCTGTTGATCGCCTCCAGATTAATCGTGCGCAGGCCCAGGCGCTGCGCCATGGCCGCTTCATCGATGGACTCGGTGCCGAGCAGGCCACGGGCGAACATGAGGATTTCCGCCCGCGAGGCGACGTCGAACAGGGTCGGATTGCTCAGCTGCTCCGGCCAGGTACTGCGATCCAGCGTCGCCACATCGCCCGGTGCCGCCATGGCGCCGCAGCTCAACAGCCACGCGGTGAATAAAAGAACAATGCGCAAAGGGGTGTCTCCATCACAAAACCCGCGCGGCACTATAGCCGATCCCGGGCGATTCCCCGCAGCAATGCCGATCTCCTGTGGGAGCGAGCCCGCTCGCGAATGCAGTGTATCGGTCGACATTTATGTGAATCTGAATCCGCTTTCGCGAGCAGGCTCGCTCCCACAGGGGGTTTGAGTTAAGCCGTCGATCACCTATGGACTTGATAGCTGGAGTCATCCCCGCCAACCCCCTAGAATCGCCCCCACGATTACAGGAGACGACTTCATGCTGATGGTGATTTCCCCCGCCAAGACCCTCGACTACGAAACACCGCCGGCGACCCAGCGCTTTACCCAGCCGCAATACCTCGACCATTCCCAGGAGCTGATCCAGCAATTGCGCGAGCTGACGCCGGCGCAGATCAGCGAACTGATGCACGTTTCCGACAAGATCGGCGGTCTCAACGCCGCGCGCTTCGGCAGCTGGACGCCGGCCTTCACCCCGGACAACGCCAAGCAGGCGCTGCTGGCCTTCAAGGGTGACGTCTATACCGGGCTCGACGCCCAGTCCTTCAGCGAAGCCGATTTCGACTACGCGCAACAGCACCTGCGCATGCTCTCCGGCCTGTACGGCCTGCTGCGTCCGCTGGACCTGATGCAGGCCTATCGCCTGGAGATGGGCACCAAACTGGCCAACGCCCGTGGCAAGGATCTCTACGCATTCTGGGGCACGCGCATCAGCGAATGGCTCAACGAAGCGCTGGCCGATCAGGGCGACGGCGTGCTGCTCAACCTGGCCTCGAACGAGTACTTCTCGGCGGTGAAACGCAGCGCCCTGAACGCGCGGATCATCAATACCGAGTTCAAGGACCTGAAGAACGGCCAGTACAAGATCATCAGCTTCTACGCCAAGAAGGCCCGTGGCCTGATGAGCCGCTTCGTGATCCAGGAACGCATCAACGATCCGGCTGCCCTCAAACAGTTCGATGTGCAGGGTTACCGCTTCAGCGCCGAGCAGTCAAAACCCGAAAATCTGGTGTTCCTGCGCGACCACGCACCGGAATAAAGCATGCCCATTGCACGACTCTGCAAGCGCGGAGTCGTGCACCTCGCACGACGTCAAAAAACCCTCCCGCCTTTTCGCCGACTTATTGGCGCCATAAAAACATCAGCCCTTTTCCTAACTTTAGTTTCATTCGACAGTTGCCGTTTTTTTCAGTAGTGGCACGAAAAATTTTTTGCAGTAGTGGCACAAAAACATCTAAGCCGATTCTATCCCTGTCAATAAAGGACGAAATGCCAAGTGCTATCAATTTGAGAGCAGTGCCATCTTTGTCAATATTTCAAGAAATTTCAGATTTCGCGATGGGCGGACTGGAACTATGTCCAAATGCGTAGCTCATACCACCGGTAACGATTTTCGCCGACTTTGTGCGAGATAACTTACGCAGAGCAATTAGCCATGTAACCAAGTTGTCACAGCAACTTGCATGAATGACTAACGGGTCTGGAAACAAACTGAAGGACAGGAGATACGCACCATTAATATCCCCTACAAGGCCAAGGCCGCGCCCCTATAAACGTGCTCGCCTGAGCACCCAACCGCTTGATCTACGGGCTTTTCCGCCCGCATCGAGCGCGCAATACGATTGCACGGACTTCTTCTCGACAGAGGTTCGGCTGCATAACAGGGCAAGTCATAACAATAAGGCCTAGTTGCGCACATCTTGAGTGCACTTATTTAGACACTCGGAACTTAGTATGCCTGCACACGGCATTGTGGCGCCTGTAAGCCGCACTTTCGAGTGCACTATGACCGCTGAACACCATTAACTCCGGCCATCTAACGGCCAGATAAAACAGAGGTAATTGCGATGCGCATCAGCATATTTGGTTTGGGTTACGTCGGCGCAGTCTGTGCCGGTTGCCTGTCTGCACGGGGCCATGACGTGGTTGGCGTCGATGTCGCCAAAGACAAGATCGATATGATCAACGCGGGCAAATCCCCGATTGTTGAACCGGGCCTGGGCGAGTTGCTGGCGCAAGGTATCGAAACCGGTCGTCTGCGCGGTACGACCAACTTCGCCGAGGCGATTCGCGACACTGACCTGTCGATGATCTGCGTCGGCACGCCGAGCAAAAAGAACGGCGACCTGGAACTGAACTACATCGAAGCGGTATGCCGCGAGATCGGTTTCGTGCTGCGCGAGAAGACCACCCGCCACACCATCGTCGTGCGCAGCACCGTCCTGCCGGGCACCGTGGCCAACGTGGTGATCCCGATCCTCGAAGACTGCTCGGGCAAGAAGGCCGGCGTCGATTTCGGCGTGGCGGTCAACCCTGAGTTCCTGCGCGAATCCACCGCGATCAAGGACTACGACCTGCCGCCGATGACCGTCATCGGCGAGTTCGACAAGGCTTCGGGCGACGTTCTGCAATCGCTGTACGAAGAACTCGACGCGCCGATCATCCGCAAGGACATCGCCGTCGCCGAGATGATCAAGTACACCTGCAACGTCTGGCACGCCACCAAGGTGACCTTCGCCAACGAGATCGGCAACATCGCCAAGGCCGTCGGCGTCGATGGCCGTGAAGTGATGGACGTGGTCTGCCAGGACAAGACCCTCAACCTGTCCCAGTACTACATGCGCCCGGGCTTCGCCTTCGGCGGTTCGTGCCTGCCGAAAGACGTGCGTGCCCTGACCTACCGCGCCGGCTCGCTGGACGTCGAAGCACCGCTGCTCAACTCGCTGATGCGCAGTAACGAATCGCAAGTGCAGAACGCCTTCGACATCGTTGAAAGCCACGACAAACGCAAAGTCGCCCTGCTCGGCCTGAGCTTCAAGGCCGGTACCGACGACCTGCGCGAAAGTCCGCTGGTGGAACTGGCGGAAATGCTGATCGGCAAGGGCTACGACCTGAGCATCTACGACAGCAACGTCGAGTACGCCCGTGTCCACGGCGCGAACAAGGACTACATCGAGTCGAAAATCCCGCACGTATCGTCCCTGCTCAACGCGGACTTCGATTCGGTGATCGACAACTCCGACGTGATCATCCTCGGCAACCGCGACGAGAAGTTCCGCGCACTGGCCCAGGAAGCCCCACAGGGCAAACAAGTCATCGACCTGGTCGGCTTCATGTCCAAAGCCACCAGCGCCGGTAGCCGCACCGAAGGTATCTGCTGGTAAAGCAGCGCCAAGCGACAAGCCTCGAGCTGCAAGCCAAAGCGTTTCGCTTGCAGCTTGACGCTTGCAGCTCGAAGCCTCTCTTACCTTGGATGACGTCGATGACCAAGCTCAAACATTTCTTTCTGCAATCCGCCGGCTGGCTGTTGTTTCTAAGCCTGTTGATGGGCCTGGCCTTGATGCTGCCCACGTCCACATTCGACTCCGAGTCGAAGGACTTTATTTTCCTGATTGGCGCCGTGGGTATCTGGCGCTACTCGATGGGTGCCACGCACTTTGTGCGCGGGATGATTTTTCTCTACATCGTTTACCCGCACCTGCGCCGCAAAGTGCGCAAGCTGGGTAAAGCGGCGGATCCGTCGCATGTGTTCCTGATGGTCACCAGTTTCCGTATCGACGCGCTGACCACGGCGCAGGTCTACAGCTCGGTGATCCGCGAAGCCATCGACTGCGAACTGCCGACCACCGTGGTCTGCTCGATCGTCGAAATGTCCGATGAACTGCTGGTCAAGGCCCTGTGGGCGCGGATGAATCCGCCGGAACGCGTGAAGCTCGACTTCGTGCGCATTCCCGGCACCGGCAAGCGTGATGGCCTGGCGTTCGGTTTCCGCGCGATCTCCCGCCACCTGCCGGACGACCGTGCCGTCGTGGCCGTGATCGACGGCGACACCGTGCTCGGCGAAGGCGTCGTACGCAAGACCGTGCCGTGGTTCCAGCTGTTCGACAACGTCGGCGGCCTGACCACCAACGAATTCTGCGAAGTGCGCGGCGGCTACATCATGAGCGAATGGCACAAGCTGCGTTTCGCCCAGCGTCACATCAACATGTGCTCGATGGCCCTGTCCAAGCGCGTACTGACCATGACTGGCCGGATGTCGGTTTTCAAAGCCTCGGTGGTGACCAACCCGGATTTCATCGCCGACGTCGAAAGCGATTCGCTGCAACACTGGCGCCTGGGCCGTTTCAAGTTTTTGACCGGTGACGACAAATCGAGCTGGTTCAGCCTGATGCGCCTGGGTTACGACACCTTCTACGTCCCGGACGCGGCGATCAACACCGTTGAACACCCGCCGGAAAAGAGCTTCATCAAGGCCAGCCGCAAGCTGATGTTCCGCTGGTACGGCAACAACCTGCGGCAGAACTCGCGAGCGCTGGGCCTGGGCGTGAAACGCCTCGGCGCCTTCACCTCGGTGGTGCTGTTCGACCAGCGCGTATCGATGTGGACGTCGTTGCTCGGCCTGACCGTGGCCATCATCGCCAGCTTCAAGTACGGCGGCGCGTTCATTCTCGCCTACCTGCTGTGGATCGGTATCACGCGCCTGATTCTGACCCTGCTGCTGTCCTGCTCCGGTCACCGGATCGGCCCGGCCTACCCGTTGATTCTCTATTACAACCAGATCGTCGGCGCGCTGGTGAAGATCTACGTGTTCTTCCGCCTCGACCAACAATCCTGGACTCGCCAACCCACTTCCCTGACCCGTGACCTCGCCAGCTTTCAACGTTGGTTCAACACCTGGTCGTCTCGGACCATGACCTTCTCCGCCGGCAGCATTTTCGTCGCCGTGCTGCTGATGATGGTCTGACCCGCCCCTCTTGAATTAACAAGGAAATCGCCCCTATGAATACCGCCGTCAACGTCAACGTAGTGCATGAATCCGAAGCCCAGCGCCAGCACGCCCGGGTGAAAATCCCGGCCAAGCTGCGGTTCTTCGGCCACGACCGCACGCCGCTCGAAGCACGGGTCCTCGACCTGTCCGCCGGTGGCCTGGCGTTCAACGCCGGGCAGATGCCGCTGACCATCGGCGAGGTGCACAAGGCGCGCCTGCAATTCGTCATCGACAACCTCGGCCTGGCCATGGACGTCGAGTTGCAGATCCGCTCCTACGACCGCCAGACCGGCCGCGCCGGTTGCCAGTTCCAGAATCTCGAGCCGCAGGATATTTCCACCCTGCGCCACCTGATCACTTCGCACCTGGCCGGCGACATCGTCAGCATGGGTGAAGTGCTGGCGACCCTGCAGCGCGACAACTTCACCAAGGCGCGCAAGGTCAAGGACGGCGGCAGCGGCATGACTCCGTTCGGGCGGCTGAAAGCGGTCACGTTCAGCGCCGGGATTTTCGCGGTCGGCCTGGTGGCGGCGGGTTTCATTTTCAAATCGGTGTACGGCATGTACTTCGTCAGCCACGCCCAGGCCGGCCTGGTCAGCGTGCCGGGGATGAACATCACCATGCCGCGCGACGGCACCGTGCAGAGCCTGGTCAAGTCCGACGGCGTCGCCGCCAAGGGCGCACCGCTGGCGACGTTCAGCACCAGCATGCTCGATGTGCTCAAGGGCCATCTGGACGAAGACCAACTGCAGCCGGCCAAGGTTGAAGAACTGTTCGGCAAGCAGATGACCGGCACCCTGACCTCGCCGTGCGATTGCACCGTGGCCCAGCAACTGGTGGCCGACGGGCAATACGCGAGCAAGGGCGACGTGATCTTCACCCTGGTTCCGCGCAACACCCAGGCCACTGTCGATGCGCGCTTCTCCTATCGCCAGTTCGGTGATGTCCGTCCGGGCACCCCGGTGAGCTTCCAGATCGCCGGCGAAGACCAGACCCGTACCGGCAAGATCGTCAGCAGCACCAGCCTGAAGAGCGCCGACCTGTCCTCCGACATCCGCGTGCAGATCCAGCCGGACGAGCCTCTGGACAGCAGCTTCGCCGGGCGCCCGGTGGAAGTGAACAGCGACCGTGGCCCGAACCTCAACTGGCTGATCGACAAAGCCATGGCTGCCGGTCTTTAAGTCGAGGACATGCCTGTGACTACTCCACCCATCTCGAGCACACCACAAACCCTATGGGAGCGAGCTTGCTCGCGAATGCACTCTGACATTCAGCCTCAGTGCCGACTGACACACCGCTTTCGCGAGCAAGCGCGCTCCCACATGGGTTCAGTGTGTGCCTTGGCACTGGCGGTGAGTCTGGCCGGTTGCGCCGGCCTGCCCGACCAGCGCCTGGCCAATGAAGCGCTCAAGCGCGGCGACACCGCGACTGCCGCGCAGAATTACCGTGCGCTGGCCGACCTGGGTTACAGCGAGGCCCAGGTCGGGCTCGCCGATATTCAGGTCGACAGCCGTGACCCGGAACAGATGAAACAGGCCGAAGCCACCTACCGCGCAGCGGCCAGTGTTTCGCCGCGGGCGCAGGCGCGCCTCGGTCGCCTGCTGGTGGCCAAGCCCGGTTCCACCGAAGCCGAGCACCAGGAAGCCGAAAGCCTGTTGAAAAAAGCCGCTGCCAACGGTGAAGGCAACACCCTGATTCCGCTGGCGATGCTGTACCTGCAATACCCGCACAGCTTCCCCAACATCAACGCCCAGCAGCAGATCGACCAATGGCGCAAATCCGGTTACCCGGAAGCAGGCCTGGCGCAAGTGCTGCTGTATCGCACCCAGGGCACTTACGACCAGCACCTGGATGACGTGGAAAAAATCTGCAAGGCCGCGCTCAACAGCACCGACATCTGCTACGTCGAACTGGCCACGGTCTATCAGAAGCGTGCGCAGCCGGAGCAACAGGCCGAGCTGATCAAGCAGCTGCAGGCCGGTTACAGCCGTGGCACCGTCAGCGCGCAACGGGTGGATTCCGTTGCCCGCGTGCTGGCCGATTCGACCCTCGGCAAGACCGACGAGAAAACCGCACAATCGCTGCTCGAACCGATCGCCCCGGGCTATCCGGCATCGTGGGTGACCCTCGCACAACTGCTCTACGACTTCCCGGAACTGGGTGACGTCGATCAGATGATGAAGTACCTGGACAACGGCCGCGCCGCCGACCAGCCGCGCGCCGAGCTGTTGCTGGGCAAGCTCTACTACGAAGGGAAAATGGTCCCGGCCGATGCCAAGGTCGCCGAGGAACATTTCCAGAAAGCCGTCGGCCGCGAAGTCGCCGCCGATTACTACCTCGGCCAGATCTATCGCCGCGGTTACCTGGGCAAGGTCTATCCGCAGAAGGCCCTCGATCATCTGCTGACCGCTGCGCGCAACGGCCAGAACAGCGCCGACTTCGCCATCGCCCAACTGTTTTCCCAAGGCAAGGGCACCAAGCCCGACCCAGTCAACGCCTACGTCTTCAGCCAGTTGGCCAAGGCGCAGAACACTCCGCAGGCCGATGAGCTGGCGACCACCCTGGCCGCGCAGTTGCCGCCCGAGCGCCTGGCCGAAGCCCAGCGCCTGCTGCAACAGGAACAGGCCAGCCGTGGCGCCCTGAACCAGAACACGCTGCAACTGCACGCCCTGCAAGAAGAAGACGGCGAGGAATCCCTATGAAGTTGAATCCCTTTGTGAAGGCCGGTATCGGCCTGACCTTCGCGCTGATCTGGTCTTGCCCGACACTGGCCGCGATGACCGAAAGCAAGAATTTCGGCCTTGAAGTGAAAATCACCGGCCAGTCCGAAGACGACCGCGACCTCGGCACTGCCCGTGGCGGCGACGTCAATGGCCTGGGCCTCGATCTGCGTCCGTGGGTCTACGGCGAAAGCGGCGCGTGGAGCGCCTACGCCATGGGCCAGGCCGTGACCTCGACCGATATCATCGAGACCGACACCCTGCAGCAGTCCGACAGCGACGGCACGCAGAGCACCGACAACGGCGACCGCAAGACCAAGAAAAACTACCTGGCGATGCGCGAGTTCTGGGTCGGCTACAGCGGCCTGACGCCCTACCCTGGCGAGATGCTCAAATTCGGTCGCCAGCGTCTGCGTAACGACGACGGCCAGTGGCGCGATACCAACATCGAAGCACTGAACTGGACCTTCGACACCACCCTGCTGCGCGCCAACGCCGGTGTCGCCGAACGCTTCAGCGAATACCGCACCGACCTCAAGGAGCTGGCACCGAAAGACAAGGATCGCCTGCACGCCTATGCCGACGCTGCGTACCAGTGGACGCCGGGCCAGTGGGTCGGCATCCGCGGCCACCACACCCACGATGACGGCAAGCTCGACTACGCCGAACCGGGCGTGCCCCGCGATTCGCTGGACAAGACCGAGAACGGCGACATCAGCTGGCTCGGCCTGACCGCCGACAGCGACGCCTACAACTGGCGCAACACCAACACCGTCAACTACTGGGGCAGCATCACCGGCATGAGCGGCGACCGCGACACGGTCAATCCGTTGAACGCCGACGGCAGCGCTCCGGCCCAGGCCAAGCGCAGCGATGACGTCAACGGCTGGGCCACCGACATCGGTGTGCGCCTGCGCCTCGACCCGCAATGGCAGGTCGGCGCCGCGTATGCCCGCGCCAGCGCCGATTACGAACAGAACGGCCTGGAAAGCAACCGCTCCAACTACACCGGCACCCGCTCGCGTGTACACCGCTTCGGTGAAGCCTTCCGTGGCGAAATGAACAACATGCAGACCGCCACCCTGTTCGGTTCGTGGATGCTCAACGACCAGTACGACGCCAGCCTGATCTACCACAAGTTCTGGCGCGTGGACGGCAACAAGCCGGTGGGCAGCAACGGCATCAACGCCGTGGAAAACAACACCGACGACGTCACCGGCGCGATACTCTCCAGCACCTCGCTGCCGCTGCAGGATGGCAACAAGGATCTGGGCCAGGAAATGGATCTGGTGGTCACCAAGTACTTCAAGCAAGGGTTGTTGCCGGCCGCGTTGAGCCAGTCGATCGACGAGCCGTCGGCGCTGGTGCGCTTCCGTGGCGGCGTGTTCAAGCCCGGCGACGCCTACGGCAGCCAGGTCGACTCGTACATGCACCGCGCGTTCATCGACGTGATCTGGCGCTTCTGATGCAAACCGCGAAGGGAGTGCCCGACATGAACAACGCAAGGAAAGGCTCGCTCAGCCTGTTGGCCGGCGCAATGCTGCTGGCCTCGGCCGGCGCCTTCGCCACAGTGGAGCCGGCCAAGCCGGTGACCACCGCCAAAGAGCTGCAACAGGCCAAGACCTACACCGTCAGCAGCGCGCCGACCGAGGCGCTGGAACTGGCCAAGCCGAAACTGCCCGACCTCACCGGCTTCACCGCCGAGGCCGCCGCCGCGAAAATCGTGCGCAGCAAACCGGGCAAGATCAGCGTGCGCCGGATGATGCAGGAAGACGCCCTGAAGGACTTCATCGGCGGCGACAACAAGATGGCCGAATGGGTGGTGCGTCAGCACGGTATCCCGCAGGCGATCTTCGTCGACGACGGCTACATGAACCTCAAGGAGCTGGCGCAGAAGCTGCCCAAGCAGTACTTCAGCGAAACCGCACCCGGTGTGTACCTGGCCAAGCTGCCGATCGTGGTCGGCCGCAAGGGCATCCTCGAAATCGACGGCCAGACCCAGGAGTTGCGCCTGTCCCAGGAGGCCGGTTCGTTCCTGGTCAACGACGGCCAGCTGTTCGTGCGTGACACCAAGGTCACTGGCTGGCGCGAGAAGGACAACGGCCCGGCCACCTTCCGTTCGCCGAAGGAGTTCCGACCGTTCCTGCTCGCCTGGGGTGGCACCGAGACCTACATCGTCAACAGCAAGATGGCCAGCTTCGGCTATGCCAACAGTAAGTCGTACGGGGTGAGTATTTCCCAGTACACGCCGAACATGGCCAAGGTGCTCAAGCGTCCCGAGCCGACCGGCTGGATCGTCGGTTCCGAGTTCTCCGACATGTGGTACGGCTTCTACTGCTACGAGACCCGCGACTTCGTGGTCAAGGGCAACACCTACAAGGACAACATCGTCTACGGCATCGACCCGCACGACCGTTCCCACGGTCTGATCATTGCCGAGAACACCGTCCACGGTACGAAGAAGAAGCACGGCATCATCATTTCCCGTGAAGTGAACGACAGCTTCATCTTCAACAACAAGAGCTACGACAACCACCTCTCGGGCCTGGTGATCGACCGCAACAGCGTCAACAACATCATTGCCTACAACGAGATCTACAAGAACCACACCGACGGCATCACCCTCTACGAGTCCGCCGACAACCTGCTGTGGGGCAACAAGGTCATCAGCAACAAGCGCCACGGCATCCGCATTCGTAACAGCGTGAACATCCGCCTCTACGAAAACGTGGCCATGGCCAACGGTCTGACCGGCGTCTACGGCCACATCAAGGACCTGACCGATACCGACCGTGACATCAAGCTCGACCCGTTCGATGCCCAGGTGTCGCTGATCGTGGTCGGCGGTGAACTGGCGGCCAACGGCAGCGGCCCGATGGCCATCGACTCGCCATTGAGCGTGGAGCTGTACCGCGTGTCGATGCTGGCGCCGACCAAATCCAGCGGCATCAGCTTCAACGGCATCCTCGGCGAGCGCCAGGATGAAATTCTCGACCTGCTGGTGCGCCAGCAGAAAGCCGTGCTGATCGACCCTGTCGAACGCCAGACCGAAATGCAGGACTGAGGATAATTCCATGCACCCACACTTGATCAAATTACTCAGCCTGTCGGCCCTGACCGTGGGCATTCTGGCGGCCGCCAATGCGGCCCGGGCGGACGAGGCGCAAGCGCCGACATTCACCGCCGAACCGTGCTGCAACCTGTGCCCGGAAGCCCACGACGCGAAGAACTACACCACCCGCTACCAACAGAACTTCACCACCCTGGTGCAGGCGCAGGGCGACTGGTTGTTCCGTACCCAGGAAGACCTGCGTACCGAGTTCAACACCACCGCTGCCGGCTACAAGCGCCTGCAACAGCTGCACGATGCGTTCAAGGCCAAGGGCGTCGAACTGGTGATCGTCTATCAGCCGACCCGTGGCCTGGTGAACCGCAACAAGCTCAACCCGCAGGAAAAAGCCGCGTTCGATTACGACAAGGCGCTGAAGAACTACAAGACCATGCTCGGGCGTTTTGCGCAGATGGGCTACGTGGTTCCGGACCTGTCGCCGCTGACCAACGAATCACTGCCGGACACCCTGCCCGCCCACGATTTCTACTTCCGTGGCGACCAGCACTGGACCCCGTACGGTGCCCAGCGCACGGCAAAAATCGTTGCCGAGAAGGTCAAGCAGATCCCGGCCTTCGCCGACATTCCCAAGCGTGAATTCGAAACCAAGCGCTCCGGGCGCATGGGCAAGACCGGCACCCTGCACAACATGGCCGGGCAACTGTGCGGCACCAGTTACGCGATCCAGTACATGGACCAGTTCACCACCGAGCCCAAGGGCGAGGCCGGTGACGGCGACCTGTTCGGTGATTCCGGCAACCCGCAGATCACCCTGGTCGGCACCTCGCACAGCGGCAAAAACTACAACTTCGCCGGTTTCCTCGAAGAAGCCATCGGCGCCGACATCCTCAACGTCGCGTTCCCCGGCGGTGGCCTGGAAGGTTCGATGCTGCAGTACCTCGGCAGCGACGAATTCCAGAAGACTCCGCCGAAGATTCTCATCTGGGAATTCTCGCCGCTGTACCGCCTCGACCAGGAGACCATCTATCGCCAGATGATGGCCCTGCTGGATAACGGCTGCGAAGGCAAAGACGCGCAGATGAGCGCCAGCACCACGCTGAAACCGGGCGGCAAACAAGAACTGCTGGTCAACAGCAAGAACCTGAATCTGCAGAACAGCAGTCACCAGGTCGACATCCGCTTCGCCGACACGTCGGTGAAAACCCTGCAAGCCACCCTCTGGTACATGAACGGTCGCCACGAGGACATCAAGATCGAGAAACCGGAAACCTCCGACACCGACGGTCGTTTCGCCTTTGAGCTGCGCACGGACGAAGACTGGGCCTCGCAAAACCTGCTGGCAGTCGAAGTCCAGGGCCCGGAAGCGGGTACCGCGCCACAGAAAGTCGAAGCGAAAATCTGCAAACGCAACGTATTCCCGGGCGCTGGGCCACAAACCGCCCAGGTCGGGCAATGAGGTCTGCTATGCGAAATCCGAAACTGACAGCTTTTCTGGCGCCCACTCTGTTAAGCCTGGCGATGTTCGCCGGCGCGACTCAGGCTGCCGCTCCCCTGCGTCCACCACAGGGCTACTTCGCCGCGGTGGATAAATTCAAGACCGGCGACAACAGCGAAGGCTGCGACGCCATGCCGACGCCCTACACCGGCCCGCTGCAATTTCGCAGCAAGTACGAAGGCTCGGACAAGGCCCGCGCGACGCTGAACGTGCAGTCGGAAAAAGCTTTCCGCGACACCACCAAAGACATCACCACGCTGGAACGCGGTACCGCCAAACGCGTGATGCAGTTCATGCGCGACGGTCGCCCGGAACAGCTCGATTGCACGCTCAACTGGCTGACCGCATGGGCCCAGGCCGATGCGCTGATGTCGAAGGACTTCAACCACACCGGCAAGTCGATGCGCAAATGGGCGCTGGGCAGCATGGCCTCTTCGTACATTCGCCTGAAGTTCTCCGACTCGCATCCGCTGGCCCAGCATCAACAGCAAGCGCAGCAGATCGAAGCCTGGTTCAGCAAAATGGCCGACCAGGTGGTCAGCGACTGGGACAACCTGCCGCTGGAAAAAACCAACAACCACTCGTACTGGGCCGCCTGGTCGGTGATGGCCACTGCCGTCGCCACCAACCGCCGCGACCTGTTCGATTGGGCGGTCAAGGAATACAAGGTCGGCGCCAACCAGATCGATGCCGATGGCTTCCTGCCCAACGAACTCAAGCGCCAGCAACGCGCCCTCGCCTATCACAACTACGCCCTGCCGCCGCTGGCGATGATCGCCAGTTTTGCCCAGGTCAACGGTGTCGATCTGCGTCAGGAAAACAACGGCGCGCTCAAACGCCTGGGTGATCGCGTGCTGGCCGGGGTGAAAGACCCGGAGGAATTCGAGAAGAAGAACGGCAAGAAACAGGACATGACGGACCTGAAAGAGGACATGAAATTCGCCTGGCTCGAACCGTTCTGCACCCTCTACACCTGCTCGGCGGATGTGCTGGAGAAGAAACACGGGATGCAGCCGTTCAAGACCTTCCGCCTCGGCGGCGACCTGACCAAGGTCTACGACCCTTCCCATGAAAAGGGCAACAAAGGTTCCTGACACTGACCGCTGATCGTTCCCACGCTCTGCGTGGGAATGCAGCCCGGGACGCTCCGCGTCCCATGCCGAAGCGGACGCAGAGCGTCCATTGAGGCATTCCCACGCAGAGCGTGGGAACGATCGTAGCTCTCCAGTTTTCAGCGGGGGGTTTGGGGGGGCTTTGGCCCTTGACTGTTGGTTCAAACATGGAGAGATCGGGATGGTATTTTCATCCAACGTGTTCCTGTTTCTGTTCTTGCCGATCTTTCTCGGCTTGTACTACCTGAGCGGGCAACGCTATCGCAACCTGCTGCTGCTGATCGCCAGCTACGTGTTCTACGCGTGGTGGCGGGTGGACTTCCTGGCGCTGTTCGCCGGCGTCACCCTGTGGAACTACTGGATCGGCCTGAAAGTCGGCGCCGCCGGTGTGCGCAGCAAACCGGCCCAGCGCTGGCTGCTGCTCGGTGTGGCGGTCGACCTGTGCATCCTCGGCTACTTCAAGTACGCCAATTTCGGCGTCGACAGCATCAACGCGATCATGACCTCGTTCGGCCTGGAGCCGTTCATCCTGACCCACGTGCTGCTGCCGATCGGTATCTCGTTCTACATCTTCGAATCGATCAGCTACATCATCGATGTGTACCGTGGCGACACCCCGGCCACGCGCAACCTGATCGACTTTGCCGCGTTCGTGGCGATCTTCCCGCACCTGATTGCCGGCCCGGTCCTGCGTTTCCGCGACCTCGCCGACCAGTTCAACAACCGCACCCACACCCTCGACAAGTTCTCCGAGGGCTGCACGCGGTTCATGCAGGGTTTCATCAAGAAGGTGTTCATCGCCGACACCCTCGCCGTCGTGGCCGACCACTGCTTCGCCCTGCAGAATCCGACCACGGGGGATGCCTGGCTCGGCGCGCTGGCCTACACCGCGCAGTTGTATTTCGACTTCTCCGGCTACAGCGACATGGCCATCGGTCTGGGCCTGATGATGGGTTTCCGCTTCATGGAAAACTTCAAGCAGCCGTACATCAGCCAGTCGATCACCGAGTTCTGGCGGCGCTGGCACATCAGCCTGTCGACCTGGCTGCGTGACTACCTGTACATCACCCTCGGCGGTAACCGCAAAGGCACGCTGATGACCTATCGCAACCTGTTCCTGACCATGCTCCTGGGTGGTCTGTGGCACGGCGCGAACATCACTTACATCGTCTGGGGTGCCTGGCACGGCATGTGGCTGGCGATCGAGAAAATGCTCGGCATCAACACCTCGCCGCGCCGCCTCAACCCGATCCGCTGGGCGCTGACCTTCCTGCTGGTGGTCATGGGCTGGGTGATCTTCCGTGCCGAGAACCTGCACGTCGCCGGGCGCATGTACGGCGCAATGTTCAGCTTCGGCGACTGGTCGCTGTCGGAACTCAACCGCGCCAGCCTCACCGGTCTGCAAGTGGCCACCCTGGTAGTGGCGTACGCCACGCTGGCCTTCTTCGGTCTGCGTGATCTGTACACCAACCAGGCCCCGGTCAAGAGCAAACCTGCGGTCAACGTCGAAAGCGACGGCCCTGCAGGCGCTCAACCAGGCCTGATCAAGGCAGCGCCTGGCGAAAACCCGGCGAGCATCCACGAGCCTGGCTACACCGTCGGCGTCGAAGCCCAGGTGCAACCGGCGTACTGGACGGCGGACTGGTCGCGCTACGTGATGCGCGGCCTGATTCTGCTGCTGTTCATCGCCTCGATTCTCAAACTCTCGGCGCAAAGCTTCTCGCCGTTCCTTTACTTCCAGTTCTGAGGGATCTGCCATGACCCGCTCATTACGCATCCTCTACATCGCCCTGTTCCTGGTGACCCTGCTGGTGCTCGGTCTGTGGTCGGTGCGCAGCTTCTTCGGCTTCAGCACCAACGCCGACGCCACCGTGCTCAACGGGCGCTGGACCAAAGCCGTGGAAACCCACTACGACGACGAGTTCCCGATCAAGCGCCTGGGCACCAACCTCTGGGCCGCGCTGGATTTCAAACTGTTCAACGAAGGGCGTCCGGGCGTGGTGCTCGGTCGCGATCAATGGCTGTACAGCGACGAGGAATTCAACCCGATCGTCAACGAAGAGCTCAACCTGCAAGGCAACTACGCGCTGGTCGAAGGCGTGCGCCAGACCCTCAAGGAGAAAGGCGTGAAACTGGTGATGGCGATCGTCCCGGCCAAGGCGCGCCTGTACCCCGAACACCTCGGTGAAGTGAAACCGGCGAGCATCCACGCCAACCTCTACCAGGACTTCCACGCCCGTGTCGCGGCCGACAGGATCCTCGCCCCCGACCTGCTCGGCCCGCTGCAACAGGCCAAGCAGAACGGTCAGCAAGTGTTCCTGCGCACCGACACCCACTGGACTCCGGAAGGTGCCGAGATCGCTGCCAACACCCTGGCGAAAACCATTGCCGACAAATTCCCGCTCAGCGGCGAGCCGCAGCGTTTTGTCACCACGCCGGCGGAGAAAGTCACGCACAAGGGCGACCTGCGTCTGTTCCTGCCACTGGATCCGCTGTTCGAAAACCTGATGCCGGCGCAGGAGCCGCTGCAGAAACGCAACACCGTGGCCGCCGAGCAGCCTGCCGGTGACGACGCTCTGTTCGCCAACAGCGAAGTGCCGGTCGCGCTGATCGGTACCAGCTACAGCGCCAACCCCAACTGGAACTTCGTCGGTGCGCTCAAACAAGCGCTGCACAGCGACGTCGTCAACTACGCCGAAGACGGTCACGGCCCGATCCTGCCGATGCTCAGCTACCTGAAAAGCGATGACTTCAAGAACAGCCCGCCGCAGGTGCTGATCTGGGAGTTTCCTGAACGATATCTGCCTGTGAACAACGAAATCGGCGACGCCGACCCGCAGTGGGTCGCAGAGCTCAAACAAGCCGGTGCTCGCCAACAAAACGTAGCCATCAACACTAAATCCGAGACGCCCGATCGGGCGCAAAACTGAAAGAGAGGTAACACCATGACTTTCACTACTACTCCTCGTCGTCTCGCTAAAAGCTTCGCACTGGTCGCTGGCCTCAGCGTGCTGTCCGTGCCTGCATTTGCCGGTGGCGACGCCGCGCTGTACGGCCCGACCGCCCCGAAAGGCTCGACCTTCGTGCGCGTTTACAACGCCAGCAATGCCGAAGTCAGCGCCACCGTCGGCAGCACCAACCTCAGCGACGTTGCGCCACTGGCCAGCAGCGACTTCAGCTTCATGCCGGGCGGCGACTACAGCGCCAAGATCGGCAGCCAGACCCTGCCGGTGAAACTCGCCGGTGACCACTATTACACCCTGGTCAACAACGCTTCCGGCGCGCCGCAGCTGATCGAAGAACCGCCGTTCAAGAACAAGCAGAAATCCCTGGTGCGCGTGCAGAACCTCAGCGACAAGCCGCTGACCCTGAAAACCGCCGACGGCAAGACCGAAGTGGTGCCGAACGTCGCGGCCAAGGGCCGTGGCGAGCGCGAAATCAACCCGGTGAAAGTCAGCCTGGCGCTGTACGAAGGTGACAAGAAAGTCGGCGACGTGAAACCGGTCGCGCTGGAGCGTGGTGAGGCAGCAGTGCTGTACGTCACCGGCAACGGCAGCAACCTGTCGCCAGTCTGGGTGAAACGCCCGGTGTCGACCCGCTAATCGCTCGAGCTATCAGCTACAAGCCTCAAGCTGCAAGTAAGTGCTTCCAACTCGCCGCTTGCAGCTTGCAGCTCTCAACTGCATTTTAAGGAGTAAACAATATGATTCCGGTGATCTTGTCAGGTGGTAGCGGTTCTCGTCTCTGGCCGCTGTCGCGTAAGCAATTCCCTAAACAATTCCTGGCCCTGACCGGTGAACACACACTGTTCCAGCAAACCCTGGAACGCCTGGTGTTCGAAGGCATGGACACGCCGATCGTGGTCTGCAACAAGGATCACCGTTTCATCGTCAACGAGCAGTTGGCCAGCCGCAATCTGGATTGCCAGCGCATCCTGATGGAGCCGTTCGGCCGCAACACCGCGCCGGCGGTGGCGCTGACCGCGATGATGCTGGTCAATGAAGGCCGCGACGAGCTGATGCTGGTGCTGCCGGCCGACCACGTGCTGGAAGACCAGAAAGCCCTGCAACGTGCCCTCGCCCTGGCCACCGTCGCCGCCGAAAACGGCGAGATGGTGCTGTTCGGCGTGCCGGCGACCAAACCGGAAACCGGCTATGGCTACATCAAGTCGGCCAACGATTCGCTGCTGCCCGAAGGCGTCAGCCGCGTCTCGCACTTCGTCGAAAAACCTGACGTCAAACGCGCCACCGAATACGTCGAGTCCGGCGGCTACTACTGGAACAGCGGCATGTTCCTGTTCCGCGCCAGCCGTTTCCTCGAAGAGCTGAAAAAGCACGATCCGGACATCTACGACACCTGCCTGCTGACCCTCGAGCGCAGCCAGCAGGACGCCGACACCGTGACGCTGGACGAAGCCACCTTCGCCTGCTGCCCGGACAACTCCATCGACTACTCGGTGATGGAAAAGACCCAGCGCGCCTGCGTGGTGCCGCTGACCGCCGGCTGGAGCGATGTCGGTTGCTGGTCGTCGCTGTGGGAAGTCAACGAGAAAGACGCCAACGGCAACGTCAGCAAGGGCGACGTGGTGATCCAGGACAGCAAGAACTGCATGATCCACGGCAACGGCAAACTGGTGTCGGTGATCGGCCTGGAAAACATCGTCGTGGTGGAAACCAAGGACGCCATGATGATCGCCCACAAGGACAAGGTTCAGGGCGTCAAGCAGATGGTCAACACCCTCAACGAACAGGGCCGCAGCGAAACCCAGAACCACTGCGAGGTCTATCGTCCGTGGGGTTCCTACGATTCGGTTGACATGGGCGGACGCTTCCAGGTCAAGCACATCTCGGTGAAGCCAGGCGCCTGCCTGTCGCTGCAGATGCACCACCACCGCGCCGAGCACTGGATCGTGGTCAGCGGCACCGCTGAAGTGACCTGCGACGACAACGTGTTCCTGCTCTGCGAGAACCAGTCGACCTACATCCCGATCGCCTCGGTGCATCGCCTGCGCAACCCGGGCAAGATCCCGCTGGAAATCATCGAAGTGCAATCGGGCAGCTACCTCGGCGAGGACGATATCGAGCGCTTCGAAGACATCTACGGTCGCTCCACTCCGGTCGAGCGTGGCGTGTCGGTGAAAACCATCGCCCAGTGATCGCCCGCTAGGGCAAGAAGCCCCCGTCCAGCCCGCTGCGTTCCCCATCCGCAGTGGTTTGGGCGGGGGCTTTTTTTATCGGTTGGCGACGAGCCGGGCGTCGAATTTCCTGGCGATTCGCGCCGAGCGCGGATTGACCGCGTCGGTGCGGATTCTGTGCACCTGCGTGCCTTTCGCCACTGCCTTGACCGAGTGCACGGTGAGGAACGTGCCGACGCCACGCAGCAACGGCAGGGGAGCCCCGTCGGCATTGGCCAGGCGCCCGCCTGGCTGAGTCTGCGGGTGCACCACCACTTGCACCACGTCCACCTCGGTCTTGCCCTTCTCGGTAAACGTGTTCAACTCCGACAGGCCATAGATCTGCCGCTGCTCGGGCAGCATGAATTTGTCGGCCTTGTTCATCACCGCGAAGAAGCGCCGCTCGACGACGAAGTCTGGGTGGCGGTTTTCCGGGTCGATGCTGCTGTCGTCAAAGAACTTGTCGTTGGCACTGCGCAACATGTACCCGGCAATGTTCGCCCCCAGGGCGAAGTTCGACGGTTGCCCGGCCACCCGCGGCGCCGACTCTTCGCGGGCCAGTTGCTTGTAGCGCTGGCGGTAATGTCGCAGCGCCTGCTTCAACTCGTCGCCGCCCACCAGGTAGTCGCTGAACCCGCCCACTTCCACCACCTCGAAGTCGTTGACCTCCTTGAACTTGCCCGTGGCTTCGCGGAACACCGCGATCCGGCTGGCGAGCGTGGCCGCCAGGAACTTCAGGCGATTCTTCAGGCCGACCTCGATCTCGTACTTGCCGGTTTTCTCCAGGCCATGGGCGTCGTGAAACGTCAGCGGGTTGTTGCCGACCATGGCGTACAGGTTCGGCCCGTCGACGAACCCCGCCGGGTCGGCACTGGCCCAGCGTTGCAGCCAGGGGATGTAGTAGCGCAAGCCGAAGTCGCAAAGTCCGGAGGCATCGCGCTCCTTGCCCGAATAGCGCAGGGTCTTGTCATTCAGCTCGGCGCCGTCGGCGGCGGTCTGGTACGCCGTTTCGCCGAACGGGTAATAGTTTTCCCGGGTGAGCAGGCGGCCGTCGCCCGCCAGTTCCAGGCACACCGAACGCAGATCATCGCAGAGGCTGTAGCGCAGCTGATCGTTACCGCCCGATGGCGGCGGACTGTCCCAGTGCAGGAGCCGAATGCGGTTCAGCCCACCCTCGACGTTGACCACTTGCAGGCGTTCGCCGCTGCCACTGTCGCTGCGTAATTCCAGCCCCGGCAGATAACGCACCTCGGCCACCACTCGGCGCGTGCACGTGTGCAACGAGCGAATCTTGCGCACGCGCTGGCCGCTGGCGTCGTAGAGATAAACCTCGTCGTCATTGTCGGCCGACGCACGCTCCACCGGGCTCAGCGATTGCAGCTGATTGCGCGGATTCCACTGCAGCCGCCGGCCCGCATCGAGCGCGAGCAGATTGCCGTTGCCGTCGAACGCGGCAGCGATCTGCGCTTCGTCGGGCGGCGTCGTGTCGTAGGGCACGGCGCGATTGCTGTAACGGGCGACCTGCAGCGTGCGCCCATGGCGCTGGGCACCGAAGTGAATCAGTCGCACCAGGTTACCGCCGGCATCGTACTCATAGTGCTGCCGGTAGTTGCTCAGCGCCGCTGCATCGACATGACCATGCGGCCCCTTGCCGAGACTGCCCGCCTCCCAACCCGTCGCCTCGCGCAACTGATAGAGACTGTCGTAGCTGAAGCGGCTGACCGGGTCGATCCGCTGGTTGGCGAAATGGCGCACTGGCAGCGCCTGGTCTTCGATGCTGAGCACGTTGCCCATGGCGTCGTACTGGTACAGCAGCTGTTGCAGCACGCGACCGTCGGCATCCACGGCGCGGCGCCGACTCAGGCGACCGTCCTCGGGCCGGTAGATCAGGCAGGTCTGCACGCCGTTGCCGGCCGTCTCACGCTCGATATTGCCCTGGGCGTTGTAGGCGATGGCGCTGACCAGGGTCTGCTCGCCGGGCTGATCGGTGAGCTGCAGATGCTGCTCGCGCAGGCGGCCGTCGCACGTCAGCCGGAACCTGTGGCGGTTGCCGCTGGCATCGGTCTGCACCAGCACATCGCCCAATGCGCCGACGAGCCAACGAGACGTCGCCCCGGCGCCTGGCTCGAGCAACGCCTGCCGCGCCTCCACCGCTTCCGGCCAGTCGGGCGTCGTCGGCTCGCGGGTGAAGTATCGGGTGTCCTCGCTGCACCGGCCGCCCAAGGCAAAGCGCGCGTACAGCACGCTGCCGGCCGGGTGGTCATGGCGGATCAACCGGGCAAACTGATTAGACCCTGCATCGCCCGCGCCGGGATGGCCGTAGGTCATCCGCTCGACGCAACGCCGGGGCTCACCCGCCGCGGTTTCGTCGATCGCCAGCGGGCGCCGCAAGGCGTCGTAGGTGAACGCGCGACAAGTGCCACGACTGTCCCAGACTGTTGCCGGTTGCGCATCGGGGCCCACCAGTTCGAGGCGTGTCCCGCCATCCACGCTGTCGCTGCGGATCAGCTGCGCGCCCAGCGTGAACACCTGGCTCAGGTTGGCCGGGGTCAGCGGATCGAGTGCTTGCTGCGCCCACAGGCGCGGGTCCCATTGCTGACGCGCCCGCCCCGACGCATCGCGCAGCGTGCGGTTGATCCGGGTCGCGGCCGGCGCATCGGCCGCGGCACGCCAATAGTCGACCGTGCGCAATGGCAAGCCGCGCGGATCGACCACCGAAACCTTTGGCGTGTGGCTGTGTACACCCATGGCACGTGCTCCCAGGCGATCGGCATCCTTTCTGCCCGCGATCCGGGCAGCCGGGCGATGACCCGGCTAGCGGCACAAACGGCAGGCCCGACCAGCGTGCCGGCGCTGGTCGGGAGCGCTCATCCAGTGGTGCGCCGCTGGCTGACCTCGACCTTCCTGGCCATGGCCTTGCGCACCCGACTCTGGGCATACACCGACACCGAGGCATTCGTGCGCTTGAACAGGCCGCTGCTGCCCGGCGTATAGCGCTCGATGCCGCTGGCGCCCTGGATGGTCTGGTAATGAATGTTCCAGGCCTGCTGCTTGCGGTCATATTTCATGAAGGCGAAACCGGTGGTCAGGGTTTCAAGGCGGCCTTTCTCGTCCTCGGCATAGCCGTAATCGGCGAACTCCATGGCCGCCGCCTGACCCATGCCGTGCTCACGCGCCGGCAGATCGTTGTATTGCGCAT
Source organism: Pseudomonas sp. efr-133-TYG-5 (assembly GCF_030209175.1). Taxonomy (GTDB): domain Bacteria; phylum Pseudomonadota; class Gammaproteobacteria; order Pseudomonadales; family Pseudomonadaceae; genus Aquipseudomonas. Next base: position 2,388,442 of record NZ_JARVSM010000001.1, read on the forward strand.
TTTCCTTGCCGCCCTCGACATGCCGCACCCGCAGCACGTTGTCGCTCAGCTGATCCACGGTCAGCGAACAGCCGCTGAAACTGGGGGTGAACACGTGATCCGGCTGGGTCCCCGTCGGGTGCAGCGGGATATCCACATGACCGCCCTGCGGCGCCCAGTAGCCGGCCACGGCGTTGTGCTTGTCGGGAATCTCGCCCTTGGCAATATCGACGATGCGCAGGGCATTGAACTCGCCCTTGCTGGCGCCGGAGTAGCTCAGGCGATCGACACTGAAAATCATCTCGCCGCCGCCGTGGCGCCGGCTCAACTGGGCAACGGTGTCACTCGAGTAGCGTCCGGGCACCGGGTCGAGAAACTGACTGCTGATCGGCGTGCGACCGAACTCGCGCGCCTCCAGCGCCTGGGCAATGTTGCCGGGCTTGCCGGTCGCCGGCACGCTGCGCAGAGGATGGCCACGGTCGACCTGTACCGCGCCGGCGAGCACGCGCGCGTCGCCCGTGGCGATCAGCGGTTCCCACAGGCCGTTGGCCTGTTTTCTGCGGGTCAGCGTCCCCTCGCCGTCGGTAAAGGTGAGCGGGTTGTTATGCACCATGCGGTACAGGTTCGCGCCGTCGGCATGCCCGGCCGGATCGGTACTGGCCCAGCGCTGCAGCCACGGGATGTAGTAGCGCCAACCGAAGGCGTAGAGGCCGGTCGCGTCGCGCTCCTTGCCCGAATAGCGCACGGTTTTGTAGGCCACTTCGATCGCATCCGCACCGGCCAGGTACGCCGTTTCGCCGAACGGAAAGAACACTTCGTGGCTGATCAGCCGCGCATCGCCGGCAAGCTCCAGGCTGACCGAGCCCAGGTGATCGGCGAGGCTGTAGCGGTATTGATCGTTGCCGCCCGACGGCGGCGGACTTTCCCAGTGCAGCACGCGCACGCTGTCGGCGTCGATGACCTGCAGCACTTCGCCGCGGGCACTGTCGGTGCGCAGTTCCAGCCCCGGCAGGTAGCGCACTTCGCTCTGCAGCGTGCGCCCCTGCGCCTGTAACGAGCGCAGCTTGCGCACACGCCGGCCGCCACCGTCGTACAGATAAAGCTCGCAATCGTCCTGCCCCGAGGATCGTTCCACCGGCGTCACCGCTTGCAGTTGATTGGCCAGGTTCCAGCGCAGGGTTCGCGTATCGAGTTGCAGCAGATTGCCGCAGGCATCGAACGCCGCGGCGATCTGCGCCTCGCTCGGCGGCGTGTCGTCGTAGGGCAAGGCGCGGTTGCTGTGGCGCGCCGGGCGCAGATTGCGGCCGTGGCTCTGCGCACCGACATGCGTCAGTTTCAGCAGATTGCCGCTGGCGTCGTAGTCATAGGTCTGCCGGTAGTTGCTCAGCGCGGCGGGATCGACGCGCCCACGCGACGCTGGCCCCTGACTGGCACTGCCGGCCTCCCAACCGCTCGCTTCGGCCAACTGGTAGAGGCTGTCATAGGCGTAACGGCTGACCGGTTCGATGCGCTGATTGGCGAAGTAGCGGATCGGCAGCGCCTGATCCTCGATGCTGAGGACGTTGCCGGTTCGATCGTAGGCGTAGACCAGGTGTTGCAGCACGCGACCATCGGCCGCGGTGGCGTGGCGCACCTGCAAGCGCCCGGTTTGCGCCTGATAGCTGAACGTGGTCTGCACGCCATTGCCGGCGACAACGCGCGCGACGCTACCCTCGGCGGTGTAGGCCATCGCGCTGTACAGCATTCGCGCCGGCTGACCGTGCAACTGCAGCTGCCGCTCACGCAAGCGCCCGTCGACGGTCAGCGCCAACACGTGCCGGTTGTCCCGAGCATCGACCTGCTCCAGCACATCGCCCAGCGCCCCGTAGCGCCAGCGCGAGATCGCGCCCGCCCCCGGTTCCAGCAACGCCTGGCGCTCGTCGATCGGCTGCGGCCAGTCGGGGGTGATCGGCTCGCGGCTGAAATGGCGCACCGCTGTGCTGCATGGGCCGCTCAACGCATAGGCCTGGAACAACACGCTGCCGGCCGGATCGTCATGGCGCAACAAGCGCCCAAGCTGATTGCACGCCGCGGCGCCCTGGTGCGGATCGCCATAGAGAAAGCGTTCGATACACCGGCGCGGCTCATCCAGACCCTGGCGGAAGATTACCAGCGGACGACGCAGCAGGTCGTAGTCGATGGCGGTTCGGGTCTGGCGCGCATCCCACGTCATCACCGGCTGTCCGCCGGGATCCGGCAGCCGCAGCTGCCGGCCGGCATCCACGCTGTGCGTGCCAAGCAGGGTGGCGGCCAGCGACCAGACACTGGCCTGGCTGGGCGGCGCCTGCTGCGCCCACAACCGCGGGTCCCACTCCTTGACCGCTCGCCCGGCTGCATCGCGCGCCGTGCGCTGCACGCGGGTTTCCAGCGGCTGCGTGGCCAGCACCCGCCAATAGCCGACGCTGCGCACGGTCAAGCCGCGCGGGTCGCTCACCGACACGCTCGGCGTCTGGCTGTGTACGCTCATGCTGTGCTCCCCTGCTGACCCGGGCCTGCGTCCCCACGGACATCAGAACAGGCACAGCGCGGCGCCGGCCACTGTCAGAAATTACAGTTCAGACCAGCGGTACGCCGCCCCGCACGGCGAATATCCATTCCCGCGGGCCTTCGGTAGGATGGGAGCCACGAGTTCAAGGAGCGTTCGCACATGTTCATCGGTGTCCTGCTGGTCATCACCTGGCTGATCCTGTTGTTGCGCTATCCGGCCAAGGCCCTGCCGGTGTCGCTGGCCGCCGCAGTCGGCCTCGGACTGGTCGCGATGTGGGTGGTGTGGCTGGACAACCGCGAGGTCAAGCAACTGGCGCGCCTGGAACTGCGCATCGCCTACGCTCCGCAGCACTGCCCGGCAGACCGGCCGCTGCAACTGAAACTGAACAACGGCAACGACGTGCCGCTGACCGAACTGCGCTGGCGCATTGCGGCCTACGCCCCCGGCGACAGCGTCAATCTCGCCGACAACCAGTACACCGCCCCGCGCTATCGCGGCCCCGGCGAATTGCAGGCCGGCGGCAACTGGGAAGACTGCCTGCCGCTGCCGCCATTGCGCCCCGGCTATCGCCCGCAAACCCTGGAGTTTCGCGCCGAGCGCCTGCAGGGCAGTTTTTCCGACTGATCCCTTTCCCCACTGTTTTTGCCCAAGGAATGCGCCATGCCCGTTGCGTTGATTACCGGATGTTCCAGCGGCATCGGCCGCGCCCTCGCCGATGCGTTCAAAGCCGCCGGTTTCCAGGTCTGGGCCAGCGCACGCAAGGCGCAGGATGTCACGGCACTGGCGGCCGCCGGATTCACCGCCGTCCAGCTCGATGTGAATGACGGCCCCGCGCTGGAACACCTCGCCGAGCGAATCAACCAGCAGCACGGCGGCCTCGACGTGCTGATCAACAACGCCGGTTATGGCGCCATGGGCCCGCTGCTCGACGGTGGCGTAGCGGCCATGCAACGCCAGTTCGAAACCAACGTGTTCGCGATTGTCGGCGTGACCCGCGCGCTGTTCCCGGTACTGCGCCGGGCCAAGGGCCTGGTGGTGAATATCGGCAGCGTGTCGGGCGTGCTGGTGACGCCGTTCGCCGGCGCCTATTGCGCCTCGAAAGCGGCGGTGCACGCCTTGAGCGATGCCTTGCGCATGGAGCTGGCGCCGTTCGGCATTCGCGTGATGGAAGTCCAGCCGGGGGCGATTCAATCGAGCTTCGCCAAGAACGCCGGGCACGAAGCCGAGCAACTGATCAACGAACAATCGCCGTGGTTCCCGCTGCGCGAAGGCATTCGTGCACGGGCCAAGGCTTCCCAGGACAAACCGACGCCGGCCAGCGACTTCGCCGCCGAACTGCTCAAAGCGGTGCAGCAGAGCCAGCCACCCCGGCTGGTCCGCATCGGCAACGGCAGCCGTGCCTTGCCGCTGCTGGCCAGCCTGTTGCCCAAGGGTTTGCTCGAGTCGAGCCTGATGAAGCGCTTCGGCCTGCGCGGGCCGCTCTGATCCGCCGCGGTGAAATTGCCAAACCGCGCGACTCACGTAGAATGCGCCGCACGTGCAGCGTGCGCCGCTGCATGTGCACACGAAAGCGCACGGAGTCGCTGACGCACGCATCCAGGCAAGGGAACTGCTCATACCGATCGCCCCTCCCCTCGGACTGTTCCGGCGTGGAACAGCCGCTGCTTTGCTGGCCTGCCTGACGCGCGCCCGGCTCACGCGCTTGCATTCAGCTCGGGAACCACTGTTGCACGCTCTCAGTAATGACGCTCGCCTTGGCTGGCGGACTGCGGAACGGCGGCACGTGCTACTGAAAAAACACGCGCGACCGTGCGCGTAAAACCGATGGGCGTCCCTGCGGGCGCCATTCGTTCGCGATAAGGGAATATCCATTGAAATTCAGAAACCTGCTGCCCGTGGCATTACTCACTGTTCTCTGCGGCTGTGGCGAGCCCTCGCCCGATGAGGCGCTGAATGCCACCCTGCCACACGTCAGTCTCAGCGAGCTGCTGCCGCCGGCCGAAGCCAACGAGCATTGCAACAGCGCTCTGGACAGCGACCTGCTGTATGGCATCGGCTACCAGTTGTACAACGATGGTCAGCCCGAGCAGGCGCGCAGCTGTCTGATCATGGCGGCCCCGACCCACGACCGCGCCCTGTGCTATCTGGCGAGCATCGCCGAACAGGACACCAGCAAGGACAGCGCCCAACGCGACCGCGAAGCCTTCGGCTACATGGCCTATTCGGCGCAGAAGAACGATTCGTGCGCCGAGTTCGGCATGTTCCAGAACTTCACCTACGGCATGCGCGGGCAGACCGCCGACAGCGCCCTCGGCCTGCGTTGGCTGGAGCGTTCCGCCCGCCACGGCGACCCGGATTCCCAGCAGACCCTGATGCGTTTTCACAGCGGCAAGGATGAACTGGCGCTCGCCTACGGCTGGGCCAGAATCCTCGATGACACGGCCGGCATCGCCGAACTGAAACAACGCATGAACCCGCAGCAAATCAGCGATGGCGAGAAGGTCTACGAGCAATTGAGCAAGGATGTCACCAGCAAGGAGCGTGTACGCCAGGACGCTCGCGAGGAAAACCTCGCCGTGTACGCGGCCAACATCCATATGCAATCGCCCGAAACCTTCAGCGGCCTGTCGCCAGCGCAGCGGCACGACGTCATGGCGCAGGCACTGGCCACGGTGAGCGCGCGCCCCGAGTTCGGCACCCGGGCGCAGTTGTACGCCTACGTGATCATTTCGCGTCAGGTGCAGCTCAAAGGTGGCGATAGCGATGTGCTGCACAATCCGCAATTGCTGGCGCTGCTCAGCGACAAGGAACTGCAAGTGGCCGAGGCCGTAGACAAGGCCCGGGGCATTCTCGACCAGCCGCAGCTGTAACAGCGGCCGCCAGTGACCAGGCCAGGGCATTGCGCCCTGGCCTTTTTGTTCGCCCAGGTGGCAGCCGACTCAGCGCGGTCAGCGGGCGTCCTCGCGGACCACCACCGTGCAGGTGATCCCCGCTGCCAGCAGCACCCCCTCGGGCACTTCATCGATGTGAATGCGCACCGGCACCCGTTGCGCCAGGCGCACCCAGTTGAACGTCGGGTTGACGTCGGCGATCAGCTCGCGGCTTTCCGGGTTGTCGCGGTCGTAGATGCCGCGCGAGATGCTTTCCACGTGGCCCTTGAGGGTTTCGCCGCTCATCAGTTGCATGTCGGCCTGGTCGCCCACGCGCACATGCGGCAGTTTGGTTTCTTCAAAGAAGCCATAGACCCAGAACGAATTCATGTCGACCACGGCCATTTTCGCCTCGCCGATGCGCGCGTAGTCACCGCGATGCACGTTGAGGTTGGTCACGTAGCCGTCCACCGCCGCGCGCACTTCGGTGCGCTTGAGGTTGAGTTCGGCGGCTTCCAGTTGTGCCTGGGCGTGCTGGTAGTCGGCCAGCGCCGAGTCGGCGATGTTGCTGGCGTCGTCGCGGTTTTCCTTGGAGATCACCAGGTTGTCGAGATCGGCGCGGCGATGCGCATTGACCTTGCGCATCTCCCAGGTGGCCTTGCGTGAAGCCACCAGCGACTGCGCCTGTTTCACCGCGAGGCGATAGTGCTCGGGGTCGATCTGCATCAGCAGATCGCCCTTCTTCACCAGCTGGTTGTCACGCACCGGCACATCGATGACTTCACCGGTGACGTCGGCCGCAACGTTGATGATGTCGGCGCGTACGCGGCCGTCACGGGTCCACGGCGTGTTCATGTAATGCACCCACAGGGTCCGGCCGATCCACAGCGCCAGGGCCAGCACCAGCAGGGTCGCGAGCAGGCTGAAAAACTTTTTCATCGGGACGTTCTCAACGGTAGACGGTCAGCGCCATCGCGCCGAACAGACAGGTAAACAGACTCAGGCGCAACAGCGCCGGGTGCCAGAAAAAACGGTACAGGTCGAACCCCGAGAGGAACCGGTCCAACGCCCAGGCCAGGGCCGCGGCGATGAAAAACATCAGGGTCATGGTCGGCATGTACACGCCGTGGAAGGCGATTTCACGAGGCATGGGCAAGTCCTTCGGGCTTGGCGTAGGCGGCGAGTGGCGACTGCGGGTCGAGCAGCGAGGTGCGGATGAAGTGCAGGTAACTCTTCACCCGGCGCAGCGCCGAGGTATCGAAGTGCGGCGCGAACGGCTCGTCGGTGGCGGCGACCCGGCTGATCGCGTGGTCGACCGCAACCAGCGCGCGCTCGAGGTTGCTCGCATTCGGTTGCAGGAACAGCCGCACCAGCGCCCGCCCCATGACGCGAATCGCCTGACGCCACGGCTGCGATTCGGCATAGGCCGGGTGCACCGGGAGGATCGCCTGCTCTTTGCGCAGCTCGATGATCGCGTGGCCGACTTCCAGCACCACGAACATCCAGCGCAGGAGGTTTTTCTGCACCGCCGGCTGACCGGCCGCCAGGCCGTAGGCCTGGTGCAGCAGGTCGCGGGTGCGGCTTTCGAAACTCGAGGCGAGGCCCTTGAGCCTGGCGCTGATCGCGTACACCACCTGGCCGCGCAGATCCTGCTCGAGCCGACGCCACAGCCAGCGACTGTTCGGCGGCAGAATGATTGCCCCGGCCGCCGCACAGACGAGCATGCCCATGACCATGGCGATGTAATCGTTGATAAAGGTGTAGGGGTTGTAGATGGTCAGGTTGTCCGGCACCGAACCGGTGCTGAAAAAGATCAGCAGGCCGAGGCCGACCCCGACGTATTGCGGCCGCGACGTGAGGAACGAACCGAGCACGATCACCGGCGCGAGCATCACGCAGAGCAATGGAAAACCATCGATCCACGGGAAGATGAAAAACATCTCGACGAAGCCGATCAACGCGCCGAGCAGCGTGCCGCAGGCCATCTGGAAGGCCATGCGCTTGGGGTTCGGCGTCGCCGCGGACAAGCCCACGGTCGCGGCGGCGATCAGGGTCATGGTGGCGCCGCTCGGCCAAGCGGTGGCGACCCAGTAACTGCCGAGCACGATAAGGATGAACGAGGCGCGAATCCCCGAGGCGGCTGCCGCCCACCAGCTGGTCTGCGGGGTGAACGGCTCGTCCCAGCGCTCGCGTTCGTGGCGGTGATCGGCCAGCGAGGCGTGGGTCTGGGCATAACTGTGCAGGTCGTCGACGAAGCGATAGAGCAATTCGTAGGCGGTGTGAAAATCCAGTTGCTCGGCCTCGCTCGGCGCGCGCTCCTGGAAGATGGCCCGCAGGCTGCGCACGCGTGCCGGCAGGCCGTCCTTGTAGCTCGCCAATGCCGTGGCCAGGCGTGCCGCGTCGGGGCTGGTCAGGGCCCGGCCGCTGAAGCCGTCGAGCACTTCGGCGAGGTCCTGCAAGCCTGGTTTGATCGCCGCCACCACGTGTTCCTCGTCATTGCCGCGCAGGCGTTCAAGCAGCTGATGCAAGGCGTTGAACCGGGTGGTGATGCTCATGAATTCGCTGTTCAGGCGACTCAGGCGACCGTTGCGCCGACGCATGTGCGGGTCTTCGAACACGGTCACGCTGCGCAGGCCTTCCAGGCCCACCGCTTCGGCGATGAAGCGCACGTTGCTGGCCTCGAAAGCCTCGGGTTTGCTGCGCCCGCGCAGGCCATCGGTGACGAACAAGGCAAACACCCCGAATCGCTGGTACAAGGCGTTGCGCATGGCGGCGCTGGCGGTCTGCGGCAGGATCGCGGCGCTGACCACCGTGGAGCAGAGAATCCCCAGCGAGATTTCCAGCACCCGCCACACCGCCGCCATGAACGCACCGTCGGGATGCGCCAGCGCCGGCAGGCCGACCATCGCGGCGGTGTAACCGGCGAGGACAAAACCGTAGGCGCGAAAGTTGCGGCAGCGCGTGGCACCGGCTGTGCAGATACCGACCCAGATCGCCAGCGAACCGAGGAACAGTTCGGTGTTCTGTGCGAACAGCGCGATCAGCGTGACCATCATCGCCGAGCCGGCCAGGGTGCCGAGAAAGCGATAGAAACTCTTGGCGAATACCTGGCCGCTCTGCGGCTGCATGACGATGAACACGGTGATCATCGCCGTGCGTGGCTGCGGCAGTTCCAGGCGCATCGCCAGCCACAGCGTGAGGAACGCGGCGAGCAGCACCTTGAAGATGTAGACCCAGGTCACGCCGTCGCTGCGCGCCCAGTCGAAGAAGCCCCGGCGCCATTCCAGGGAGTAGAGCCAGCGTAAAGGTGCGGGCAAGGGAGTCATTCAATTGTGCTCAATGAGATTCGATCTTGTCGCAGAACCTGTGGGAGCGAGCCTGCTCGCGAATGCGGTATATCAGCTGACATATGTGTTGGCTGACATTCCCTCTTCGCGAGCAAGCTCGCTCCCGCAGGGTTGGTGTTCACCGCAGGAGGGTCGGGGTTTTCGGGGCTGCTGTCTGTTCGGCAGTGGGCACGTCATTGCCAGCTCCCAGGTCACCGCCCAACGCCGTCACCAGCTCGGCATGCGCACTCAACCGCGCCGCCTGCACCTGCTGCTGCACTTGCTGCTGCTTGAACAGCAAGGTCTGCGCGTTGAGCACATTGAGGTAGTCGGTAAGGCCACGCTGATAGGCGATCATCGCGATGTCGTAGGTCTTCTGCGCAGTGGCCACGGACTCGGCGGCGAACGCCTGCTGCTTGTCCATCGACTCGCGGCGGATCAACTGGTCGGAGATGTTCTTCAGCGCATTGACCAGGGTCTGGTTGTAATGCGCCACGGCGATGTCGTAGCCCGCCGCGGCTTCACCGAGTTCGGCACGCAGGCGGCCGCCGTCGAAGATCGGCAAGGAGATGGCCGGGCCGACGTTGTAGTTGAGCTTCTTGCCGGTGAGAAACTCCAGCGCCCCGCCGCCGGTGGCCATGTAGCCGAGGCTGCCGACCAGGTCGACGTTGGGGTAGAACCCGGCGTGCGCGACGTCGATCCCGCGTGCCTGCGCCGCCACCTGCCAGCGGCTGGCGACCACGTCCGGGCGCTGGCCGAGCAATTCGGCGGGCAACGCCGACGGCAGTTGCAGCGCGGCGCCGAGGGCCAGCGTCGGCCGCTGCAACTGCGCGCCGGCACCCGGCCCCTTGCCGGCGAGGGCGGCGATCTGGTTGCGGCTCAGCGCGATGGCTTCGTCCAGTGCATCCAGTTGCCGGTGGGTTTCCGGCAGCGGGGTTTCGGCCTGGCTGACTTCGAAGTGGGTACCGATGCCGCCGTTCAGGCGTTTCTGCGCCAGGTCGAGAATCTGCTGTTGCTGCTTGAGCATCGCGGCGACGATGTCGCGCTGGGCGTAATGCAGCGACAGTTCGATGTAGGCGCGGACCATGTTGTTCTGCAACTCGAGCTGCGCCAGCCGCGCCTCGGCCGCCGTCATGTGCGCCAGGTCCACCGCGCGCTCGCTGGCGTTGCTTTCGCGGCCCCAGAGGTCGAGGGCGTAACTGAAGCCCAGCGCGGCGTTGTTGTCCCAGGTGGTGGTGTTGGCCAGCTCGCCCGGCCCGTAGAACTGATCGGTCGGCCAGTTGTGGCGCTTGAGGGTCGACTCGCCATTGATCTGCAGCGATTCGGCGGCTTCGGCGACCCCGGCCAGCGCCTTGGCCTGGCGCACCCGTGCGGCGGCCATGGCCATCGTCGGGCTGCCTTGCACGGCGAGGTCGATCCAGCGATTGAGTTGCGGGTCGCCGTAGGCCTGCCACCATTGCGCGGTGGGCCAGCGGGCGTCACGGGCGGCGTGGGCGATGGCGTCGTCGGTGGCCAGTTCGTTGGCCTCCAGCGCCTTGCCCTGCGGAGCAATTCCTCCGGTTCCGATGCAGCCGCTGATTGCCAGGGAGAAAGCCAGAACACTGAGCGGCAAAAGCGCTCTGTTGATGCGACGCGGCACTGCTGCGAATTCCTGAGAAGGGGATATGGCGAGGACGTGTGAGGCGCGGCCGAAGGCTGCACCTACCGGGATCGGCGCAATTCTAGGGGGCGCTCTGAACGGCGATAAGCTGGGAATTCTGTGAATCTTTGTTACGGTTAACGAGATAATCCGTTGGTCGGGGGTCTCAGCCCCCGAAACTTCGTGTCACAATTTGCCATCTCCCTTGAGAGCACCCCATGGACACATTGCAAAACATGCGCGCCTTCAGTTGTGTGGCCGAAGCCGGCAGCTTCACCGCTGCCGCCGTGCAACTCGACACCACCACGGCCAACGTCTCGCGCGCGGTCTCCAATCTGGAAGCCCACCTGCAAACCCGCCTGCTCAATCGCACCACCCGGCGCATCGCCCTGACCGAGGCCGGCAAGCGCTACCTGCTGCGCTGCGAGCAGATCCTCGCCTACGTCGAAGAGGCCGAAGCCGAAGCCAGCGAAGCCCACGCGCGCCCGGCCGGGCAACTGAAAGTGCACACCATGACCGGCATCGGCCAGCACTTCGTCATCGACGCAATCGCCCGTTATCGCAAGACGCACCCGGACGTGACCTTCGACCTGACCATGGCCAACCGCGTGCCCGACCTGCTCGACGAGGGCTACGACGTGTCCATCGTGCTGGCCCGCGAACTGCCGGACTCCGGCTTCGTCTCGCAACGCCTGGGCATCACCTACAGCATCGTCTGCGCCTCCCCGGCCTACGTGAAAGCCAACGGCTGCGCGCAGAAACCCAGCGACCTGCTCAACCACGCCTGCCTGCGCCTGGTGAGCCCGGTGATCCCCCTGGAAAAATGGGCCTTCGACGGCCCCGAAGGCCAGGAAATGGTCACCATCAACAGCTCGCCGTTCCTGGTCAACTCCGCCGACGCGATGAAAACCGCGATCACCAGCGGCATGGGCGTCGGCGTCCTGCCGGTGTACGCCGCCATCGAGGGCCTGCGCAACGGCACCCTGGTGCGCGTCATGCCCAACTACCGCTCGCAGGAACTCAACCTGTACGCGATCTACCCGTCGCGCCAGTACCTCGACGCGAAGATCAAGACCTGGGTCGAGTACCTGCGCGGCTCGCTGCCGGAAATCCTCGCCGCGCACCAGTCGGAACTGGCGGCGTACGAGCTCAGTGGCAGCCTGGCCGGGGCGCGGGTGGCAACCTAGAAGGCGCAGATTGTTTAAAGGCAAAGGATTGCCTGACGCGTTGAATCGATAGCCAATCGGTATAAAAAAACCACTCCGACCTGTCAGTTCTGACAGTAGACGTCACCTCCTTCGAAGACAAAGATTGACTACGTCAACACGGGCCTTTGCGGGGAGCGAAAACATGTTCACTTACTTTCCGAAAACCAAAGACAAAATCGACTCAGGTACTGGCAGCCTGACCGCGAAGATCCATAACAACTATCTCTACGCCAACTATTGCGGAACGCCCTTCGTTTTCGTCACCAACGGCGAGTTGGTCGCCCTGCAGACGAAACACATGGAAGACCTGAATACCTGGATGAACATCAGTTTCAACTTCTTCGCCAGCATCGAAAACAAGCGTTATGAATTCCATGAGGACATTCCATCGCCCCCCCGCCCTCCTTCGTTTTCATTGACCCGCTTCGACCCCATCACGGCGGATACCTACGGTATTGCCTATAGCAGCAAAAGCAATGCCGGGCACATCGACATCGAGGAATCGACATCGACAAAGGTGTGCTCGGAGCTTCATTCAACTTCACCTTTGAAGACTTTCACGAACGCACCCTGCATCAGGTCATCGGAAGCATCGATGTCGCAGGTCTTGAACGCCTGAGAGCGGGCGAGGCACGAGCGGCCCTGCTTGGCTGACTCTGCAGCGCTTTCCCCCCAACCACCAACAGGTTCCCGCAGAGAAGCATCATGACTGACAACAATGGGCAAGCGCGCGCACAACAATCGGGATCCGGCACTTGGCTGGCGTCGATTCCAGGCTACCGGGATGAACATTTCACCTGCACCCCGCTGGACTTCGTCAGCAACCGCCAGGACGTCTATATACAGGTCGGCGGACCGACCGGTGGCACCTCCGAACTCAGGTTCATCTTGAGATTTCCCGTGAGCATTGCGCACAAAACCCTCTTCTTCGGGCAATCCGGCGCGCCTCAACCTCCCGGACTGGCGCTCATTCGTGGCGGCGACGTCACCAACTACGCTTCCCGGCCGGACGAAGGCCATATCACTGTCGAACACTTCAACCTCGAGGCGGGAAGCTTCAGGGCCAGCGGCAATTTTTCCTTTGCCGACCATGAAAGTGGCAGGCTGCACCAAGTGGTTTTCGACATTGACCTGACGGAACTGCAGATCGTGGTCTGAACAGCCCGTCGCGGCGCGAGCCCCTCTCGCGCGGGAGAGGGACTCACGCCAACCGCAGCGGCGCAAAAAACCGCTATTCAGCCACCCCGCGCCAACCTGGCCGACCCGGCGGCCGCCAAGACAAGCCAAGGCAGAAATGTTAGCTTGCTTGGCAATCCAGCCCAGCCGCCGAGCCCAAAGCCAATGAAAAAAACCGTCCTGGCCTTCAGCCGCATCACGCCGCCCATGATCGAACGCCTGCAAGAAGAGTTCGAGGTCATCGTCCCCAACCCGAAGAACGGTGACATCAACGCCCAGTTCAACGAAGCGCTGCCTCACGCCCACGGCCTGATCGGCGTCGGTCGCAAACTCGGTCGGGCACAACTGGAAAACGCGGCGAAACTCGAAGTGGTCTCCAGCGTCTCGGTCGGCTACGACAATTACGACGTCGCCTACTTCAACGAACGCGGGATCATGCTCACCAACACCCCGGACGTGCTCACCGAAAGCACCGCCGACCTCGCCTTCGCACTGATCATGAGCAGCGCCCGCCGTGTCGCCGAACTCGACGCCTGGACCAAGGCCGGCCAGTGGCAGGCCAGCGTCGGCGCGCCATTGTTCGGCAGCGATGTGCACGGCAAGACCCTCGGCATCGTCGGCCTGGGCAACATCGGCGCCGCCGTCGCCCGCCGCGGCAGATTCGGTTTCAACATGCCGATCATCTACAGCGGCAACAGCCGCAAGACCGCACTGGAACAGGAGCTCGGCGCACAGTGGCGCAGCCTTGACCAGCTGCTGGCCGAAGCCGATTTCGTCTGCCTGGTGGTGCCGCTCAGCGACAACACTCGCCACCTGATCAGCCAGCGCGAACTGGCGCTGATGAAGCCGAGCGCGATCCTCGTCAACATTTCCCGTGGCCCGGTGGTCGACGAACCGGCGCTGATCGAAGCCCTGCAGAACAACCGCATTCGCGGCGCCGGCCTCGATGTCTACGAAAAGGAACCGCTGGCCGAGTCGCCACTGTTCCAGCTGAAAAACGCCGTGACCCTGCCGCACATCGGCTCGGCCACCCATGAAACCCGTGAGGCCATGGCCAATCGCGCGCTGGCCAACCTGCGCAGCGCCCTGCTCGGCGAGCGGCCGCAGGACCTGGTCAATCCGCAGGTCTGGAAAGGCTGAACACTAGGCGCAGACGTCGTTTGACGTCTGCGCCCTGTTGATCCCTGGCGCTCAGGCCAGCTTGCCGTGCGGCGGCATCGCCGCCACCTTGGGTTTGCGGAACACCAGCACGTTGCCCAGCATCACCAGCACCAGCCCGACCAGCGCGGGCGCGGTCCACTGATAGCCCTCGGCAAACGCCGAGACGTTCAGCGCCACCACCGGGAACAGCACCGTGCAATAGGCGGCGCGCTCCGGGCCCATACGCCCGACCAGGGTCAGGTACGCGGTGAAGCCGATCACCGAGCCGGGAATCACCAGGTACAGCAGCGCGCCGATGTAACGCGGCGTCCAGTCCATGTCGAAGGGGATGCCCTTCACCACACACCACACCGAGAGCATTGCCGCACCGTAGGCCATGCCCCAGGCATTGGTGGTCAGCGGTTTGAGACCGGCCTTCTGCTGCAGGCTCGAGAGCATGTTGCCCGCCGAGAAACACAGGGTGCCGCACAACGCCAGCCCGAGGCCGAGCAGGGTCTGCGGACTGGCCTGGTGCCCGGCCAGCTCCGGCCAGAACAGCAGCCCCAGGCCGCTCAGGCCGAGCGCGCCGCCCAGCAGCACGTTGCGCGCAATCCGTTGGCCGAAGAACACCCGCGCATTCAGCGCATTCCACAGCGTGGCGGTGGAAAACACCACGGCGACCAGGCCGCTGGGGATCCACTGGCTGGCGGTGAGGAAGCACATGAAGTTGACGCAGAACAGGCACACCCCCTGCGCCACACAGATCAGGTGTCCGCGACGGTTCATCGGTTGCAGACGACGACTGAGCAGCAACAGCGCGAACAGCACCAGCGCGGCGAGGCCGAAGCGATAGACGATCGACACCGCAATCGCCACCACCCCCAGTTGCCACTTCAAGGCAATCCAGGTGGTGCCCCAGATCAGCACGGTCAGCAGATACAGCGAAAGGTTCATGACAAGAAACTCCTGAAGGGTAATGCCGGGCACCTCTGTGGCGAGCGACGCGCTGGCGCCGCACCGCGAGGCAGCCGCAGTGCCGGGTTGCCCACAAGGACGGCGCCGCACACGCCAGCGCCTTGCTGCGAAGAGTGCCCTCGCCACAGGTTTGCTCAGGCGTTCAGAGTGCTGTCCCCGAGATTGGCGCGCTTGCAAAATCTTGCGCATTTGTCGGCGCGCTGGCTGGCAGCAGGGCATCGACGGAGTAGGATGCAAGGCGTTGGAGAGAACCGAACATGGCCGCTATCGATACCCTGCAAGTCTTTCAAGCCCTCAACCGCTCGCCGAATGCACGCCTGGTGCACAGCGCCGAGCTCGGTGACGGCTTGTCTGCGGCGCTGTGGACCAACCACCACGACGCCCAGGAATACGAAGCGCCGAGCCATCACACCCTGTCGTGCTACATCGCCGGCGGCACCGGCACCTTTCGCCGTGGCCAACCGGGCCACAAGGGCGGACCGGACAAGCTGTGCATCCTGCCGGCCGATCACCAGTCCGGTTGGGTCATCAACGGCGATATCCGCCTCGCCCACCTGTATTTCAGCGCCGAACAATTCGCCCTCGGCTGCGTGACGCTGCTCGATCGCGAACCACGCGAGTTGCAGTTGCGCGAGCAGACCTTTCTCGAAGACCCGCAGCAGGCGCAACGCTTTCGCCAGTTGCTGACACTCAACTGGGACGAACCGGCCGAACGCCTGCTGACCAGCAGCCTGGCGCATGAACTGCTCAGTCATACCTTGCTCAGCCAGGTCGGCGTGCGCCAGGGCCTGCGCCTCAAGGGCGGGCTGGCGGCCCATCAGCGCCGGCAATTGGTGGAGTTCGTCGACAGTCAGCTGGCAGAGCCGATCAGCCTCGGGCAATTGGCCGGGTTGTGCGCGTTGTCGGAATATCACTTTGCGCGGATGTTCCGCACCAGTTTCGGCCTGCCGCCCCACCAGTACGTGCTGGCACGCCGCTTGAGCCGGGCGCGGCAGTTGCTGCGCGCGACGGCACTGCCGCTGGGAGACATTGCCCTGGCGTGCGGGTTTGCCAGTGCCAGTCACTTCACCAACCGCTTTCGCCAGGTGCTGGGGGCAACGCCGGGCGAGTATCGGCTGGCATTGGCGCCAGGCCGCTTCCCCTCACTGGGCTGAGGGGAAGCCTTTGTCTCGGTGTCAAAACTCCAATGTGCTGGACAGCGAGATCTGCCGCGAATCGCCCATCGACACAAAGAAGCGGCTCGCCGCCGAGGTGTAGTAAGTGCGGTCGAACAGGTTCTTCACGTTGAGCTGGAACTTGACCTTCTGCCCCTCGACCTGGGTGTCATAAGTGGCAAACGCATCCGCCACGGTATAGCTCGGCAAGTCGAAGTCGTTCACCGCGTTGCCCGCCCGCTCACCGACATAACGCGCCCCCGCGCCGACCCGCAACTGATCGCCACCGAGCACGCTGCCGAAGTCATACACCGCCGACAGCGAGCCGCTGTTCTTCGCCACGTTTTGCAGGCGATTGCCTTTGTAGTCGGGGTCTTCGGTGACCTCGGCATCGGTGTAGGCATAGCTGCCGATCAGGCTCCAGCGGTCGCTGAGCTGGCCGCTCAGGTCCAGCTCCAGGCCGCGTGAGCGCACTTCGCCGGCGGCACTGTAAATCGTCGTCGGGCCTTCGGCGTTGGCCACCAGCACGTTGCGCTTCTTGATGTCGAACAGGGCGACGTTGGCGGTGACGCGCCCCGGGATATCCAGGCGCGCGCCCAGCTCCCAGGACTTGGCCTCTTCCGGCGCAATGCTGCCATCGAGCACGGTGCTGCTGCCGCTGAGCGGGGCGATGGTCGAGTTCGGTTTGAACGATTCGGTGTAGCTGCCGTAGAACGACAGCTGATCGGTGTAGCGATACACCAGGCCGGCGCGGGGGACGAATTTCTGTCCGTTGCTGTCGGTGTTGGCCTTGAACGGCACGCCCTTGCCGGCGTACTGGTCGTACTCCTGGAAGCGTCCGCCGGCGACCAGAATCCACTGATCGTCGAGGTGGATCGAGTCCTGCAGGAACACCGAATCGCTGCGCAGCAGGTCGGTCTGCGCACTGTCGGCCGGGCTGACCGTGGTGCCTTCGACTTCGCGGCCATACACCGGATTGACGTAGCTGAAGGTGCTCAGGCTTTTCTGCCGGATCAGGTCGGCGCGGTAAATCTTGCGGTACTCGTCATCGACGCCGAACACCAGGTCATGCTGCATGCCCAGCACATTGACCTTGCCTTCGAGGCTGGCGGTGGTGAAACGGTCGGTGCTGATCGCGCCGTGGGTGCCGTCCATGCTGCGGGTCAGGGTGCCTTTTTTGGTGTCGATGGCGGTCACGCGCACCTGGCTGGCATCGTAGGTCTCGCGGTTCCAGCTGTAGCCGAAGTGGGCTTTCCAGTCGTCGTTGAGTTCATGGTCGGCCTCGAAATGGTAGAGGTCCGAACGCCCTTCCATGTCGTTGAACGGTTCATCCAGGCGCTCGTTGCGCGAGATGTCCAGCGGATGGTTGGTGCGCGGATCGATCAGCGTGCCACGGTCGAACGGCGTGAGGAATTCGCGATGCTCGTAGCCGAACGACAGCTTGGTGCGTTCGCCGTACCAGGCCAGCGACGGCGCAATCAGGGTTTCACGGTGGGTGCCGAAATTGCGCCAGTAATCTTCGTCTTCGTGGTCCAGCACCAGCCGGTACGCCAGCCCGGATTCCCCCAAGGCTCCGGTGCTGTCGAAGCTGCCGCCGCTGCCGTTCTTGCCGTCGCCGTAGGTCGAGCCGCGCAGGGTCAGCGCGTTGTACGCGGTCAGCTCAGGTTTCTTGCTGACCATGTTGACCACCCCGCCCGGGTCCTGAATCCCGTACAGCAAAGACGCCGGGCCCTTGAGCACTTCGACGCGCTCGACCGTCGCGTTCATGCCGCGGCCCTGCACCACCGGCATGCCGTCGCGCATGATCGAGCCGTTGCGGTTGTCGCCGAAGCCACGGGTCATCACCGAGTCCTGGGTGCTGCCGAGGGTGTTGCCCTGGGTGATGCCGCTGACATTGGCCAGCGCATCGTCGAGATTGCGCGGCGCCTGATCGCGAATGACCTGGGCCGGGATGACGTTGACGGTCTGTGCAACCTCCTGCAGCGAGGCCGCGGAGCGCATCACCGAACTGGTTTGCGGCGGCTGGTAGCTCAGCGGTTGGTCGAGCACCGAGGTGATGTTGGTTGCACCGAGGTTCAGCGCGCCTTCCGTGGGTTGCGGCTCGAGCGCCAGGGTGTGGCTGTCGGTGCGGCGGAAAGTCAGCCCGGATCCGCCGAGCAGGCGTTGCAGCGCCTGTTCGGCGCTCATCTGGCCGCTGACTGCCGGCGCCGTCAGACCGTACGGCGCCTCATCGGTGTAGACCACGCTTTGCCCGGTGACGCGGCTGAAGTCGCTGAGGGCTTGCGGCAGCGGTTTGGCGGCCAAGGCGAAAGTGAACTGCTTTTGCGTCTGACTGCTGCCCGCTTGCGCGGCGAGCGCCACGCTCATCGGCGACAACGCCAGCGCGGAAAAACTCAACGCCGACACGCCCAACCACTGTTTGACCGAACCCGAACTTGCCCTGGACTTCATTGCTCAATGACCTGTGTAGAACCGCAACGGATGCGAATGACTCGCAGTTTCAGTCACTACACGGATGGCGTTCGGGTTTACCTCACCCTTGAGCGGAAAATATTTGAAACGTCGTGTTGTCGGGGCTGACGCCTTCGCGAGCAGGCTCGCTCCCACAGGGTGTTTTTGTCGATCCACAGACCCACTGTGGGAGCGAGCCTGCTCGCGAAAAGGCCATCAGCCTCAGCGCAAAATAATCAACTGCCCCAGCACCTGATGCTGCTCGAACCCTAACACCCCCTGCAGAGAATTCAGCACAGCCTGCGGGTCCTTGCTCGGAAAACTGCCGCTGACCCTGCGCGCCGCCAATTCATCGTTGAGCAGCACGATGCGCCCCGGGTAATAGCGCCGCAGATCCTCCACGACATCCGCCAGCGTCGACTTGTAGTAAGTCAGCCAGCCCTGGCGCCAGGCCAGTTGCGCCTCGCTGTCGACGGCGTGCAGTTGTTCCGCCAATCCGTCAGCGTAAGCCACCTGCTGCCCCGCGGTGAGAATCTGCTGTGGGCCTTGGCGATCGGCCTTCACCCCGACGCGTCCGGACAGCACCGTGACCTGCGCCCCGCGCGGCTGCAGGCGCACTTCGAATTGCGTGCCGAGCACCCGCGCTTGACCTTGTCCCGCCGCCACGACAAACGGATCACCGGTGTGCGTCACGCTGAAAAAACCGGCACCGCGACGCAGCTGCACATGCCGCTCGCCGTGGCTGAAATCCACGGCAATGGCGCTGTCGGCATCCAGCGTGACTTGCGACTGATCGGCCAGCGTCACGGTGCGGATCTCACCCGGCGCCGAAACGTAATCGGCGCCCAGATCATCGATCCAGCGCTGCGGTTGCCAGCCCATGCCGAGGCTGACCATCAGCAGCAGACACGCCGCCATTGCCAGCGCCCCGGCCCCGCGCAACAACGCCGGGCGACGCGGGCGATCCATTGCTTCGAGATAACCCTGCAAGGCGCAGGCGTCTTCATCGGCCAGCGTCTGCGCCGGGCTCTCGCTCAACTCCCAGACGACTTGTGCCTGCGCGTAGGCCTCGGCGTGGGCGGGATCGGCGCGCAGCCATTGGCTGAAGGTCAGTTGATCGCCGGTGCTGGGACGGTCGTGCAGCAGGCTCAGCCAGGCCAGTGCGGCCTGCTCCTGGGCGGGTGTCGGGATGACGCGGTCGGGTTGAGTCACGGTGCTTTCCCTGACAGGCGTGGCGCGGGTTCGCGCAGACTGGCCTTGCAGGCCTCGAGGGCGCGCATCATATGTTTTTCCACGGCGCTTTGGGACAGGCCCATGGCCTTGGCGATCTCGGCGTACTTGCGCCCGTGGATGCGATTGAGCAGAAAGATCTGCCGGGTGCGCTCGGGCAACGCGCGCAGCGCCGCTTCGACATGGCGCAAATCATTGCCCGCTTCGAGTGCCGCCTGCGGTTCGCAGCCGCTGCTGTCGGGCTCCTCGGTCTGCCAGCCCTCGTTGACCCGCACCCGCGTGCCTTCGCTGCGCAAATGGTCGATGGCAATGTTGCCGGCGCAACGCAACAGATAGGTGCTCAGTTCCTCGACCTGCACCAGTGGCCGACGCCAGAAGCGCAGAAACAGATCCTGCACCAGATCCGCCGCCGTCGCCCGGCAGCCGACGCGGCGGCTGACCAGCGCCTCCATCTGCGAACGTTGCGCGAGAAACACCTGGAGAAAATGCGCCCGCGCACCGTGGGGTTCGTCGTCGCGCGATTCCGGCGGATGGCTGATCAACATGTCAGTTCACGGCCCACGCAGCGAGCGGACTGGCCAGCAGGCTCAGTCCGGCGCAGGCCAGCGCCAGGCGCGGGCGGTACGGCAGCAGCATCACCAGCGCCAGGGCGCTGAGCATCAACACGGCAAACCAGTCGACCAGACCGAAGCTCCAGCCATTGGCGGCCACAGCGGCCCACAGGGACAGGCCGAGCAGCAGCCAGCCAGCGCCGCCCAGGCTGCGCTGGCGCGACAGCGACGGCTTGTGCCCGAGCAGTTCCTCGTGGTGCCGCGGCCGCGACAGACACAGTGCGGTGAAGCCGGCGTAACACAGCAGCAGCGCGAGCAGCATCAGTGGCTCCCCTGCTCGAGCGTGACCGGTCGCGGCGTTTCGCGGCGGGCGTGTCTGACCCTGACGGTGTTGCCCGCACGCTGCATTTTCCACGCGGTCCAGGCGAGGAACACGCCACTGGCCAGGCACGTCAGGTCAAAACCGGCCAGCGCCCAGTCACCTTCGATCAGCGTCACGCCGAGGTGATACGGCGTGGTCAGTGCATTGAGCAGCGGCAGTGCGGCAAACAGAGCAGCGGCCAGTGTCAGTTGCTCGACCCAGGCCTGACGCCCCGGACGCAGTAGCGCATGGAGGACACTCAGGCCCCAGGTGATGAAGAAGGCGTTGACCTCCCAGTCGGCACGCCCGCTGAGGTCCAGCGGCAGCAGGCGATTGGCCCAGAAGAACGCCGCCACCGCCGCCACCAGCCCGGCCATGCTGGCAATGTTCAGCACCTCGACCAGACGCAGTTCGAACGGCAGCACCGCGCTTTTGGCGTGTTTGAGCTGGCGCTTGCCGAGCCAGATCACCAGCCCGGTGCCGATCATCGCCGTGCCCGCCAGCCCGCAGATGAAGTACAGCCAGCGCAGCACGGGGCCGGCGAAATGGCCCATGTGCAGGCCGTAGAAACTGCCGCCGATCGCCATTGCCAATGGTTGTGCAGGCGTGGTGTCGAGCACCTGGCCATTGACGCCGTTGAAGGTCACGGCACTGCCGAAATCGTGCACCACCCGATCAGCACCGCTGCGGGTCAGCACCACCGAGGCATTGGCATCGCCCGGGTTGTTCACCGTGACCCGCGCGACGCTGCCGCCGCCCCACTGCGCACGGGCCTGGCCGACCAGCGCTGCCAACGGGGCCAGGGCGGCCGGCTGATGGGCTTTCGCCGGCACCTTCGACGCTGGGAAAACGTCGTCGTAGAAGCTCTGCACGTCACTGCCGTAGGAGGCCAGAATGCTCGCCGGCATGACCATCGCCATGAAAATCACCAGGCTGCTGTAGGTGATCATCAAATGAAACGGCAGCACCAGCACACCCACCGCGTTGTGGCCGTCGAGCCAGGATCGCTGGCCCTTGCGCGGGCGGAAGGTGAAGAAGTCCTTGAAGATTTTCTTGTGGGTGATGATGCCGCTGATCAGTGCCACGAACATCACCATGGCGGCCATCGTCGCCAGCCAGCGCCCCCACGGATAGGGCATCTGCAACTGGAAGTGGAAGCGGTAGAAGAACTCGCCGCCCATGCTCGCGCGGCCCTGCACTTCGGCGCCGGTCTGCGCATCGAGGGTCTTGCTGACGAACTGGCCGCGTTCACCGGGTTGCGCCGGACTCTGCTGCCAGCGCACGCTCAGACCGGGATCGCGGGCGTCGGGCAGGCCGATCAGCCAGCGCGACGCATCAGGGGCGTGCTGTTGCAGATACTGCTGGGCAAGGGTCAGGCTGGCCTCGGCATTCAGCGGCCGCGCGGTAATCTCCGGCTGCATCCAGTGACTGGTTTCATCCTTGAAATAGGCCAGCGTGCCGGTCAGGAAAATCGCGAACAACAGCCAGCCGAACAACAGGCCCGCCCAGGTATGCAGCCACGCCATGGCCTGCCGAAAACCCTCTTTCATGCGTAGCCCAGGCCGCGCGCCGCGCCGGAGACGGTCGCCAGAATCACACTCGGCACCAGCAGGCCGACCCACGCCGACCAGGCCGTTCGGCAGGCGAAACACCAGAGCACCGCCACCAGATAGACCAGGAACGAAACCGTCATGCCGGTCACCACCGCTTCGGCGCGGCTCAGTGGCAGCCACAGGGTCAGGGTGACGCTGGCCAGCGCGGCGACCAGATAGCCACCAAAGACCGCTGCCAGCACCCGCGACGTGACGGCCAGACGATAGGACAAGGGCAGTGCAGCAAGTTTGGCTTTCATGTTTCGACCCTGAAACCGGAAATGTCCGACTGACATGTCGGCGCTACAGGCGGCCAATATTAATGATAAATATTCTCATACGCAAAAGCAGCCGATTGCCGGAACCTGCGACCGCCCCTACAATGCGAACAATTCTTGTTCTCTAACGCATGCAGATTGCGCTCGGAGTGATGCCGTTGCCGCCCACCCACCCTGTCGAATCGCTGTACCAGGCCCACCACAGCTGGCTCACCGGCTGGCTGCGGCGCAAGCTCGGCTGCCCGCACAGCGCCGCCGACCTGGCTCAGGACACCTTCATCCGTGTGCTGACGGCGCGAGAACCGCCGGTGATCGTCGAGCCCCGCGCGTTCCTCACCACCCTGGCCAAACGCGTGCTGTGCAATCACTACCGACGCCAGGATGTGGAACGCGCCTACCAGGAAACCCTGGCGCAGATGCCGCAAGTGCTCGCCCCTTCCGAAGAAGACAAGGCCATCATCCTGCAGACCCTGATGGAGCTCGATCAATTGCTCGACGGCCTGCCGCGTCCGGTCAAGCGCGCATTCCTGCTGGCGCAGGTCGACGGCCTGACTTATCCACAGATTGCCGCCGAACTGGGCATCTCCGTGGCCACGGTCAAACGTCATCTGAACAAAGCGGCCCTGCGCTGCTACTTCGCGTTGTGACGGCGCCGATGGATTTTTCTGCGCAGGTCGCCGAACAAGCCGTGCACTGGCTGCTGGAAATGCAGCAAGGCCCGCTGAACCCGCGCCAGCAACACGCCTGGCAACAATGGCTCGACGCCCACAGCGAACACCGGCGGGCCTGGGAGCACATTCAGCGGGTCAATTCGCGCCTGCGCGGTCTGTCCTCGCCGCTGGCCCATGCCGCGTTGAACGCGCCGCAAGCCGCCAGCCGGCGCCAGGCGCTGAAGCTGTTGCTGCTGCTCGGTGCCGGGTCGGCCGTGACCTGGGGATTGCGCGCGCATACGCCGATCCCTGCGCTGCTCGCCGACTACCGCAGCCCGCTCGGCCAGCGGCGCCGGATTGACCTGGGCAGCGGCGGCCAGTTACAGCTCAACAGCGCCAGCGCGGTGGACGTGCAAGACCAAGGAGCGCAGAAACTGATCCGCCTGCTCGAGGGCGAAATGCTCCTGAGCACCCCGCAAGCGGTCACCGTACAGACTGCACAAGGCGCGCTGCGCACCGAGGGCGCACGCCTGAACGTCCGCCAGTTTGCCGATCGCACCCAGGTGGCGCTGTTTGCAGGCCGCGTGGAACTGACGCGTAACGGCCACGCGGGCATGCTGCTGCCGGTGGCCCGGCAATTGAGTTTCACCAGCACGACGGTCAGCCCACCGCAGCCCCTGGACGCCAACAGCGGCGCCTGGGTCGACGGCATGCTGGTGGCGGCGCACATGCGCCTGGGGGATTTTCTCGAGGAGCTCGGACGCTATCGACGCGGGCAGCTCGGTTGCGACGCAAAAGTCGCCGACCTGCTGATCTCCGGGACTTATCCCCTGGACGACAGCGAGCGGATCCTCGACCTGCTGGAAATCAGCCTGCCAGTGAAAGTGAAGCGCTTTACCCGCTATTGGGTGAACGTCGAAGCGCGGGTTTGACAGCACTGCAAAAGGTCGCTGCGTTGGCCAGGCGTCCAGCCTAAGGGAGACGCCGCCGCCGGCGATCGGTTGCTCCGGAAAAAATAAATGAGCCGTTTTTCAGATCTGGCGTGACAGAGAAGGAAAGCCCCCTTGATTCAACCCTCTCAGGACCGTCCTCCATGCACCCCAACCGCCTCACGCCCCTGGCCCGCGCCCTGCGCCACCTTGTCCTCGGCGCCAGCCTGAGCTTCAGTGCGCTACCCCTGGCGCACGCCGCAGACAGCAAGACCTACCACATCGCCCCGTCGTCGCTGGAGAACGCCCTCAACCAGTTCGGCCGTGAAGCCGGCGTGCTGATTTCCTTCGGTTCGCACGTCACCAGCGGCGTGCAGAGCCGCGGCCTGGAAGGCAATTACAGCGCCGCGCAAGGCCTCGACGCCCTGCTCGAAGGCACCGGCCTGCAAGCCCGCGCCGAGGGCAACAACGCCTTCAGCCTGCAACCGGCGAGCGACACGGCGCTGGAGCTGGACACCTCGAAAGTGGTCGGCGACTGGCTCGGCGATGCGGCGCAGGTCAACGTCTTCGAACACCCCGGTGCGCGCGACGTGATCCGCCGCGAAACATTCGAACGCCAGGGCGCGACCCAGGCTCGCGACGTACTCAATCGCATTCCCGGGGTCAACGCGCCGGATAACAACGGCACCGGCAGCCACGACATGGCGCTGAACTTCGGCATTCGCGGCCTCAACCCGCGCCTGGCCGCACGCTCGACGGTGTTGATGGACGGCATTCCGGTGCCGTTCGCGCCGTACGGTCAGCCGCAGCTGTCGTTCGCCCCGATCAGCATGGGCAACATGGATGCGGTGGACGTGGTGCGCGGTGGCGGCGCGGTGCGTTATGGCCCGCAGAACGTCGGCGGCGTGGTCAACTTCGTGACCCGGGCGATTCCCGATGAGCCGACGGTCAAGGGTGGTTTCCAGACCGAAACCAGTCCGTCGTCGAGCCACGACGGTTTCAAGACCAGCGCCAACCTGCTCGCCGGTGGCACCAACGCCAATGGCCTGGGCGGCGCGTTGCTGTATTCCGGCAGCCGTGGCGGCGACTGGCGCGAACACAGCGACAGCGAGATCGACGACCTGATCCTCAAGGGCAACTATCAACTCGACGAGGCCAACAGCTTCAACGCCATGGCCCAGTATTACGAGGGCAAGGCCGACATGCCCGGCGGCCTGAGCGTGGCCGACTACGATGCCGATCCGTACCAGTCGACCCGGCCGAAAGACCAGTTCTGGGGGCGGCGGACGATGTTCAACTTCGGCTATCGCTACCAGGAGGATCGCCGCGAATTCACCGCCAACACCTTCTTCACCAAGACCTTGCGCAGCGGTTATCTCGATCAGGGCACGTTTCTCTCGCTGTCACCGCGCGAGTATTGGGTGCGCGGCTTCGAAACCCGTTTCGCCCAGGGCTTCGACCTCGGCCCGACGAGCCACGAAGTCGGCGTCGGCTATCGCTACATCAATGAGGCCGGCCACGAACTGCGCTACCGCACGCCCATCGCCAGCAACCAATACCCGACCACCGACAGCCGCAACGACCGCGACACGCGGGGCGGCACCGAAGCCAATGCGTTCTTCGTCGACGACCGCATCGACATCGGCAAATGGACGATCACCCCGGGCGTGCGCTACGAGATGATCGAATCGCAACAGACCAACAACCTGACCAACGTCAAATACCAGGGCGACTACAACACCGCACTGCCGGCGTTGAACGTGCTCTACCACCTCACCGACAGCTGGAATCTGTACGCCAACACCGAAGGCTCGTTCGGCAGCGTGCAATACAGCCAGATGCCCAACCGCGTGACCAGCGGCGAAGTGAAACCGGAGAAGGCCCGCACCTGGGAGCTCGGCACCCGGTATGACAACGGCACGTTGCGTGCGGAGATCGGTGCGTTCCTGATCAACTTCGACAACCAGTACGAAAGCAACCAGACCAACGACTCGGTGATCGCCCGTGGCGAAACCCGCCATCAGGGCATCGAGACCAGCGTCAACTACGCACTGGACGACTTGAGCCCGGCGCTGGCCGGTTTCGATGTGTACGCCACTTACGCCTACGTCGACGCCACCATCCGCGAGGACGGACCGAACAAGGGCAACCGGGTGCCGTTCTCTTCGAAGCACAAAGGTACGCTTGGCGTCGGTTACACAGAGGGGCCGTGGAAGCTCAATCTGGACAGCAGTTTCCAGAGCGACCAGTTCGCCGACAACGCCAACACCACGCGCGAAAGCGCCGACGGCAGCACCGGCAAGATCCCTGGCTACATGCTGTTCAGCAGTCGCGCCGGGTATGACTTCGGCCCGCAGCTGGCGGATCTGAATGTCGCGGTGGGCGTGAAGAACATCTTCAACACGCAATACTTCACGCGCTCGTTCGATGACAACAACAAAGGCAAATACGTGGGTGAACCGCGCACGGTGTATGTGCAGACCTCCGTGGCGTTCTGACGTTTAAAAGCCCTTCACCCTAACCTTCCAGGGGACTGATGCTGCAGGGTGACGTCGAGCTGTAATGGCTGCTTCGCATCCATAATCGACGGGTTGTTTCAGGTCGATGGATAGCGCACGACGACCTCGGTCGGCCCCCTCTCCCTCCGGGAGAGGGCTGGGGTGAGGGAATGGCTCTCAGGCCCTGCACTCTCTCTGCCAGCCACAAACAAAAACGGGCCTGCATTTGCAGGCCCGTTCTCAGTGGGTGAATTAAATGATCAGCGCATCAACTGTTGATGGCTGCCTGTTCATTCTCGAGAAATTCTTCCTCCAGCAGCCGGTCGTTGGCTTTCCTCTCGAATGGCACGATCGCGGCGCGTGGCTTGCCGCGCAATTTGCCAAACAGATGTTCCAGCGCATGTTCGAGTTTTTCGGCCGCACCATCGATCGCCTGTTCCAGCGAATCGGCTTTATGGGTCACGGAAATCGGTTGATGGCCTTTTGGCCGCGCCTCCAACTGGCAGCGCAAGTCATGGGGACCAGGCTTGTCACCGTTCTCGTCGCTCAGGTGGACTTCGACACGGGTCAGGTCTTCCTCATAACGGTCGAGCGTGCTCTCAATGGTTGTACGTACCCACTCCTCCAGTCGTTTACTGCTTTGAATATGGTTGTCGCTGTTGACTTGGATTTGCATAGTTCATCCCTTATTTCAGCTAGCTCGCAAGAGGCCTTGAACAGGATTTCGTGACCTCTTGATTACAACAATCGGCCCGACCGCCGAACATTTCAACCCCTGAAAAAAGATAAATATTCATTCGCAAAAAAAGCCGGACAACCGGGTAAAGCACTGGTAAGGTCGGGAGTTGGGTCGCCCCGCCATTCGGCAAAATTTGCTCACAATTGCCCGTCATTCAACGGGTGCAGACTGCGAAAGATCCCCGCCTCTTCCACCAGCCAGTCATGCACTGCGCGCACGCCCGGATGGCTCAGCGCCCCCGGCGCGTAAAGCAATACATAACGTTTGTGATTGGCCACCGACAGGCCGAACGGCACGATCAGCGTGCCCCGCTCAAGCTCGTCGTTGAGCAACGTGCGCCGGGCAATCGCCACGCCCATGCCGGCAATCGCCGCCTCGATGGTCAGGTGATTGCGATTGAACGTGTGCCCGCGCCGGACATCGGCGCCCTCGAAACCGATGGCGTTGAGATAGAACTCCCATTCCGCGTACTCGTAGCTGCCACGCCAGGCGGTGATGTCATGCAACAACGGGAAGTGGCCCAGATCCGCCGGCCCGTGCAACGGCGGGCGCCCGCGCAGCAGGCTCGGCGCGCACACCGGGAAAATCTGCTCGTCGAGCAAGGCTGTGGACATCAGGCCCGGATAACTGCCGTCGTTCAGGTCGATGGCCAGGTCGAAATCGCCTTCGTGCAACGGCACGCTGCTGTCCTCGGCCACCAGGCGCAACTGAATGTCCGGGTAGCGCTGCTGCAGGCGCGGCAGGCGCGGGGTCAGCCATTTGCTGAGGAACGAGGGAATCGAGCGCAGCCGCAGCGTCCCGCTGATCATCCCGGCATCGAGACGACGCAGTTCGGCGTCGATGCTGCCGTACGCCTCATTGACCGTAATGGCCAGGCGCTGGCCCTCGGCGCTGAGTTCGACCCCGCGTGCACGGCGGTGAAACAGGCGAAAACCCAGACGCTCCTCCAGTTGCCGGATCTGCTGGCTGACCGCGCCGGGCGTGATGTGCAATTCCTCGGCACAGCGGGTGAAGGACAGGTGCCGCGCGGCACAGGAAAACACCTGCAGCCAGACATAAGTCTGCGCATGCAATTGACGGCTCATCGTTTAGTCCTGCTAAAGGCTTACTTAGGAAGTTTCGTTAGTCACGTTGTAGCGAGGCAGGCAGTATCGCCGACATTGCGCTTGTCCTACAAAAAATGGCGGCGATTCCTACTCCATCGCTTGTAAGGCTTTAGCATGGCTATCAGTGTTTTCGATCTTTTCAAAGTCGGCATCGGCCCGTCCAGTTCCCACACCGTCGGCCCGATGCGTGCCGCCGCGACCTTCGCCGCGGCGCTGATCGAGCAGCGCTTGCTCAACGATGTGCAGCGTGTGGAAATCCGTTTGTACGGCTCACTCTCGGCCACCGGTGTCGGCCACGCCACCGACCGCGCCTGCGTCATGGGCCTGATGGGCGAATGGCCGGACCGCATCGACCCGGCAACCATCGAGCCACGCATCGAGCAGCTGCGCGCAGACGGGCAATTGTCCCTCGCCGGTCAGCGCACGATTGCCTTCGACTGGCAGCGCGATCTCCTGCTGCTGGACGAGAGCCTGCCCTACCACCCCAACGCCATGTCGCTGACAGCTTTCGGCGCAAGTGCCGAGCTGTTCACGCAGACGTACTACTCGGTTGGCGGCGGTTTCATCATCGAAGCGGCCGAGGCCGAATCCGCTGTAGCGCCCGCCGGCAACGTGCAGCTACCGTACGATTTTTCCAGCGCCGCCGAACTGCTGAGCCTGTGCAAACAGCACAATTTGCGCGTGTCGGAACTGATGCTGGCCAACGAACGTGCCTGGCACAGCGACGCCGACATCCGCCAGGGCCTGCTGCACATCTGGTCGGTGATGCGCGAGTGCGTCGAGCAGGGCCTGCGCCATGAAGGCATCCTGCCCGGCGGTCTGAATGTGCCGCGCCGCGCGGCGAAACTGCACCGCAGCCTGCTGGAAATCGGCAAGCCCAACGTTATCAGTTCGACCCTGTCGGCAATGGAGTGGGTCAACCTGTTCGCCCTCGCGGTCAACGAAGAAAATGCCGCCGGCGGGCGCATGGTCACCGCGCCGACCAACGGCGCGGCGGGGATCATTCCGGCCGTCCTGCACTACTACATGAAATTCAATCCCGAGGCGTGCGACGACGACGTCATCGCGTTCTTCATGGGCGCGGCCGCCGTCGGCATCCTGTGCAAGAAAAACGCCTCGATCTCCGGTGCCGAAGTCGGCTGCCAGGGCGAAGTCGGTTCGGCCTGCGCGATGGCCGCCGCCGGCCTGGCCGAAGTGCTCGGGGCCAGCCCGGAGCAATTGGAGAACGCCGCCGAAATCGGCCTGGAACACAACCTCGGCCTGACCTGCGACCCGGTCGGCGGCCTGGTGCAGGTGCCGTGCATCGAGCGCAATGCCATCGCTGCGGTGAAAGCAATCAACGCCACGCAAATGGCCCTGCGCGGCGACGGCAAGCACTTCATTTCCCTCGACCGGGTGATCCGCACCATGCGCGATACCGGCGCCGACATGCATGACAAGTACAAAGAGACTTCACGGGGCGGCCTGGCCGTGAACTGGGTGGAGTGCTGACGCGCCAGCCCTGACTGCCCCGGCAGGCCGTTCGTGGCGGCCTGTCAACCGTGAGCCCGAGCAAGAATAATAACGAGGCAAAAACGATGACCGATGTACGTACACCTGCTGCCGAAAATCCCGCTGTAGATCGCACCCGCACACCCGCAATCGCCGCCAAGGGCTGGAGCAAATTCGACACCACCTGGATGCTCGGCCTGTACGGCACGGCGATTGGTGCCGGCACCCTGTTCCTGCCGATCAATGCCGGCGTCGGTGGCTTCTGGCCGCTGCTGATCCTGGCGTTGCTGGCCTTCCCGATGACCTTCTTCGCCCACCGTGGCCTGACCCGCTTCGTGCTTTCGGGACGTTGCGGGGACATCACCGAAGTGGTTGAGGAGCACTTCGGCATCGGCGCCGGCAAACTGATTACCCTGCTGTATTTTTTCGCGATTTTCCCGATCCTGCTGGTGTACAGCGTGGCGCTGACCAACACCCTGAGCAGCTTTCTCGAACACCAGTTGCACATCGCCCCGCCGCCCCGGGCGATCCTGTCACTGGCGCTGATCCTCGGCCTGATGGCCATCGTGCGTTGCGGCCAGGGCGTGATCGTCAAGGCCATGAGCGTGCTGGTCTACCCGTTCGTCGCCGCCCTGCTGTTGCTGGGGCTGAGTCTGATCCCGAACTGGAACGGCGCATTCTTCGCCAGCGCCCAGGAGCCGATGGCCCTGTCGGTGTTCCTCAAGACCTTGTGGCTGGCGATTCCGGTGATGGTGTTCTCGTTCAACCATTCGCCGATCATCTCGGCCTTCGCGGTCGAACAGAAACAGCGTTACGGCGACCAGGCCGAGCGCAAGAGCAGCGGTATCCTCGCCATGGCCCACGGCATGATGGTGGTGACCGTGATGTTCTTCTGCTTCAGCTGCGTACTGGCCCTGTCGCCGGCAGACCTGGCGGCGGCGAAGGCGCAGAACATCTCGATCCTGTCGTACCTGGCCAACCACTTCCAGACGCCGGTCATCGCCTACGCCGCGCCGCTGATTGCGCTGGTGGCGATCACCAAATCCTTCCTCGGCCACTACATCGGGGCCAGCGAAGGTTTTCAGGGCCTGATCGTCAAGAGCCTGCGCAGCCGCGGCCGGGTGATGTCGGCGAGCTGGCTGAACCGCGCCACGGCGTTGTTCATGATCCTCAGTTGCTGGGCCGTGGCCACCTTCAACCCGAGCATTCTCGGCATAATCGAAACCCTGGGCGGGCCGGTGATTGCCTGCCTGCTGTTCCTGATGCCGATGTACTCAATCCGCCGCGTGCCAGCCTTGCGCCAGTATTCGGGCCAGGCGTCCAACGTGTTCGTGGTACTGATCGGCCTGATTGCACTGTCAGCGATCATCTACTCGGTTCTGCCCTGAAACGGCCCATAAATGACCAAGGCGAGCCATGAGCTCGCCTTTTTCATGCCGTATCCATTGTCCAACAATTTTCCCGGCATGCCCCTTGCTACACCCCACTAGGCGCTGCACAGGCGCCCACATGAAGCAACAACACAGGCCACGGAATGGCCGATGATCCGGTCAAGCGAACCAACCCGATCACGGCCGGTCAACAACTGCACGTTCAATCAGGCGGTGACGCATCATGGACAATCCTTTTCAGATCATTACCGATGCCTTCGCGCCGGACTATCAGATCAACCTGAGCATTCAGGGCCTGGATGGCAGCATCATGCTGACGCTGTCCGACCGCGGCCGCATCGTCGCCAAGCGGATGATCAGCGCCGAACAGCGCAACGACCCCAAGCGCCTCAAACGCCTGGTGCAGAGCATTCAGTTCGGCATTGCCATCGAACAGGGTCACAGTGCCATGGCCATCCTCGAAGCCATGACCAGCGGCGACGGTTTCGCGCCGCCACCGCTTGCGAAGAAAGACTCGCCTCGGCCGGCGATGGGCCTTTAAAGCTCGCCCTTTTCGATCTCCGGGTGTTCCCCGGAGCCTGCGCCGAGCTTGCGTTGCGGCTTCTCGATCTTCACCGAGGGAAATTGCGACGAGGCGTAACGCACCACCAGGATCGAGAACGCCAGCAGCAGAATGCCGCCGCACAGGTAGATGATGCCCATGTCCGGCGGATTATGGTGCGAGACGTTGGAGATCAGCAGGCGCGTCAGTGCGGTGATCGCCACGTAGATCAGGAAGCGCACTGGCATGTGATTGGTCTTGAAGTAAATCCCGACCATCGCCCCCAGTTCCAGATAGATGAACAGCAACAGAATGTCATCGATCTTGATATGCCCTTCCTCGAGCATCCCGAGAAACTCCATGACCGCCGCCCATGCGGTCACCGCACCAATGGCGAACAGCGCCAGGTAGTGGAACGTCTCGACGAACAGGTTGCCCAGGGACTCGGCCAGTTGATGCACGTTTTGCCGCAGTTTCTCGGCCCAGTTGATTTTCACGATGAGTTTCCTTAGCCCGATGCGAGCGGATGATGCATGTTGGACGTGACGGTTTTCCTGCACGGCACTCGGCCATGCAGAAAGAAGGCCACACCATCATGGCGAGCGGCCCCGAACGGCGCACCGTGGCGTTTGGCCGCAGCCTGTTGCCTGGGGTACCGCTGCCGCTCGATCTGACAAATGCCGAATCCGGTCTACATTGAAAAGCCACTACCCAAAGCGCAGGGATTCGCTTATCCTTTTCGCTGTATATAGATACAGTAGTCGCGAAGACAACTTAATGTGAAGGCATGTGAGGTGGTGAATGGCCGTCGAAGTGGTATACCGCAGCAGCCGAGATCTGGAGCGCTTGTTCATGGATAAAGCCGAAGCTGACCGTCATGACAAAATGCTCGAACTGGCCGAGATGCTGTCCGAAGTGTTGCAAAAAGCCGTGCCGTCGTTGAACGAGCAGCAGGTTGAAGAAGTCGGGATCTACATGGCGAAGAACCGCGATGTGTTCGCCAAGGCCTTCAAGAGCCAGCCCGATGCGCTGTCGGAGCTGATCAATGCACCGGCCCAGGCAGTCGAAAAAGCCGAAACGGCTGAAGCGGAAGAAGAAGCACCAGTGAAACCGGCCAAAGCGGCGAAGGCTGCCAAGTAAGCAGCGCCTGATCAAAAGATCGCAGCCTGCGCCAGCGCTTGCGGGAAAATCCATTCCCATGCAGGAGCTGGCGCAGGCTGCGATCTTTTGCGTTTCAGCGATACAGCACTTTCTCTGCCAGCTCATCCGCCACCCGCGCCGGCGAGCGCTTTTCCGCCTGCGCATGGGCAAACACTTCGGTCAGCCGCGAGGCGATCTTCGACAGGTGCGCCGTGATCGTCCCCAGTTCCTCCCCGCGATGCTTGAGCGACACATAGATCAGGCCACCGGCGTTGATCACGTAATCCGGTGCATAGAGGATGCCGCGTCGCTCCAGCTGATCGGCGACGTCGAGGTGGGTCAGTTGATTGTTCGCCGAACCGGCCACCGCCGAGCAGCGCAGTTGCGTCACGGTGTGGCTGTTGAGCACGCCACCGAGACCGCACGGCGCAAGAATGTCGCAGGGCGTACTGAGCAAGGCGTCGTTGGCAATCGGATGGGCATTGAGCTGTTCCATCGCCAGTTGCACCTTGCCGTGATCGATATCGCTGACCAGCAGCTCCGCACCCGCCGCGTGCAGCTGTTCGGCCAGGGCATAACCGACGTTGCCCAGGCCCTGGATCGCCACGCGCAGGCCTTCGAGATTATCGCTGCCCAGCCGCGCCATCGCGGTGGCGCGAATGCCGGTGAACACGCCCATCGCCGCATGTGGCGCCGGGTCGCCGGCGGAGGTGGTGCTGGTGACATGCTGGGTCTGCTGGGCGATGCAATCCATGTCCGCCACCGAGGTACCGCTGTCGATGGCGGTGATGTAGCGGCCGTCGAGTTGCTGGATGCAGCGGCCGAACGCTTCGAACAGCGCGGCGCGGTTCTCGACATGCGCCGGACGAACGATCACCGCGACGCCACCGCCCTGCTCCAGACCGGCCAACGCCGCCTTGTAGCTCATGCCCTGGGCCAGGCGTATGGCGTCCTCGACCGCGGATTCGTCGTTCGGATAGGCAAGATAGCGGCAACCGCCCAGGGCCGGCCCGAGGCGACTGTTATGAATGGCAATGACCGCCTTCAATCCGGTGACCGGATCAACGCTAAGGTGCAGCGATTCCAGGCGAGTGCTTTGCATGAGAGCGAACATCGGCAGGCTCCCGAATCACTTCTGGTAGACGCCAGTATAGGCTTGCGCCTGAAAATTGCTGGAGCGCGCCGGAATAAGTCCGCGCGCCCGCCAGCGCTTTGGGAATAACCTGAGCGCAGCGCGGCGCCGCACTGGACGAATGCCCCAGACAAGGCTAAAAACGAGGCATTGCCCGGAGATTGCGATGACCCCGCGCCAACGTTTTTTCGACTGTCTGCACCGCTCCCCTTCCGCGCTGTTCGAAGCCGCGCTGTGGATGGCGGCCGAGCATGACAAGGAGGTCGATCCCCAAGCGTTGCTGCAGGACTTCAAGGAATTGCAATTGAAGGTCAGCTACGGTTTGCCGATGCTGCCGGTCAGCGAACTGGCGCAACCGTTGCTGCGCCGGCTCAACGACCTGGGATTCGCCCAGGACGATTTCACCCCGCTGCGCCCGCAGGCGGCGTTGCTGCACAGGGTTCTGCACACCCGCCGCGGGCAACCGCTGACCCTGGCGCTGATCAGCCTGGAGCTGGCCCGGCGCCTGGAGATCCCGCTGGTCGGCGTCAACTTCCCCGGACATTTCCTGTTGCGCGTGCCCGGCGCCGATCATCTGCTCGACCCGTGCGGCGGCCGGCGCCTGTACCCCAACGACTGGCGCGAGCTGCTGCAACGCCAGTACGGCCATCACATGAAACTCAGCGCCGAACACCTGCTGACCGCCACCCCGGTGCAGATGCTCCAGCGCCTGTCGCGCAACCTGCGCCAGCTGCACCTGAGCCACGACGATTTCATCGCTGCCCTGATCGACGCCGAACGCGTGCTCGAGCTGGGCAACGCCAGTGCCGCCGATTACCTGGCCCGCGCCAGCCTGTATCAGCGCCTCGACTGCCCGAACGCCGAGCGCTTCGATCTGGAACACGCCCTGCTGCTCAGCGACGATCCGATCCAGCGCCTGCGTCTGACCGAGCGGCTGGGGCATCTGCCCCCCAACTCGGTCGTTCATTGACCGCGAAACGTCGCGCCGCTGCTTGAGCGCTCAACTTTCCAGCGTCTGCCCGACCGGCGTCGGCGCCTGCAATTCCCCCGGTGCACGCACTTGAATGATCAACAACGCAGCAATCACTGCCGGAATCGCGCAGAAGAAGAAAATCTGCTCGACCGGAAGGTGCATCGCCAGCAACAGGCTGCCGAACAGCGGCCCGAGAATCGAACCGAAACGGCCGACGCCCAGCGCCCAACCAGTGCCGGTGGCGCGTACGTGCGCCGGGTAGAAGTTGCTGGCAAACGCGTTGAGCGTCAGCTGCCCACCGATGATGCAGAACCCGGCGGCGAACACACAGGCCACCAGATAACGCGGGTTGTCGTGATTGAGACCGAGCAGCACGGTACACAGCGCCGCCCCGGCGAGCACTGCGCAGAGCAGGCGCACCTTGCGCTTGAGACGGTCGGCGAACCAGGCCATGCAGATTGCCCCGAGCGTGCCGGCGAAGAGGAACATCGAGGTCACCAGGTTGGCTTCGTTGAGCTGCAGACCACTTTCCAGCAGCAGCGACGGCAGCCAGCTGATCATGAAATACAACAGAATCAGGCTGACGAAAAACGTCGCCCAGATCAGCAGCGTCGGCTTCGCGTAGCCGTGGCGAAACAGCTCGACCACCGTCAGCTGGCTGCCCTGTTCGCGCTCGTTCTGCGCGACCGAGGCGGGCGGCGGTTGCCAGTCCGGCAGCATGCGCGCGGTGACTTTGCGCAAGCGCACATACGGTGGCGCGTCGCGCAGCAGGCGCGGCAGCGATTCCGGCAAGCGCCAGCAGAGAAACGGGAACAGCAGCAACGGGGTCACGCCGCCGGCGAGGAACACTGCCTGCCAGCCGAAACGGTCGATGAAGCCGGCGGCGACAAAACCACCCGCCGCGCCACCGAAGGAGAAACCGCATGCCGCCAGCGTCACCATCAGCGTGCGCAGGCGTGGCGGCGAATACTCGGACATCAACGCCATGGCGCTGGGCATTGCCCCGCCCATGCCGATGCCGCAGATGAAGCGCGCGATCATCAGCGTATTGAGTGAGTCGGCGAACACCATCAGCACCGTCAGGCTGGCGTAGATCAGGACGCAGGCGAGCAGGATGCGCCGCACGCCGAAGCGATCGGCCAGCGGTGTCACCGCAAGGGAGCCGAGCGTCAGGCCGAGCAGGTTGGCGCTGAACACCGGGCCGAACGCGGCTTTTTCCAGGCCCCAGTCCTGAGCCAGCGCCGGCACCACATAACCGAGCACCTGGGCGTCGTAGCCATCGGTGACCAGCAGCAGGGCGAGCAGGATCAAGAGCAACCACTGATATCGGGACACGGGACGGGCGTCGAGTGCCGCACGGAAGCTGGCAATCTGGTTATGCATCGCAAGGTACCTGTTTTGTTTTTATGTTTGTCGGTGCGGGCGGCCAGTGATCGTTGCCACGCGCCCCGCAGGATCGCCGGCAACAACGCCTGGCGTCCGTTGCGACGCCAGGTGTCGCGACAGGCGTTCCCACGCAGCACGCGGGAACGCTCGATTACGGGGTATCGGGCTGATTTGCCGGATGCGCCTGGATGAACGCCGGATGTTCCGCCGCCAGCGCCGCCACCCGTCGAATCCGTGGGTACGGCTCCAGGCTCACGTGGAAGCGCTCGGCTGCGTACAACTGCGGGATCAAGTAAGCATCGGCCAGCCCCGGCTCGGCGCCGAAGCAGAAGCCGCTGTCTGCGATCAACTGCTCCACCGTCGCCAGGCCCTGGCTGATCCAGTGGCCGATCCACTGCGTCACCTGCATTTCATCCTGGCCCGTCTCGCGCAGACGATTGAGCACGCTGACGTTGTGCAGCGGATGCACGTCGCAACCGATTACTGCCGCCACGCCCCGCACTCTGGCGCGCGCGACCAGATCGGCGGGGAGCAGCGGCCGCTGTGGATAACGCTCCTCCAGGTACTCGATGATCGCCGGCGACTGGATCAGCAACGCGCCGTCATCGGTGCGCAGTGCCGGCACCCGGCCCTGCGGATTGAGCGCCAGGTAGGCCGCCTGCCGATGCTCGCCACCCGCCGGCGCGATCAGGTTGACCGGCAGCGCGTGGTAGTCGAGGCCCTTCAGCGCCAGAGCGATGCGCACGCGGTACGACGAGGTCGAGCGGTAATAGGTATAGAGGTCCATGAGCCGCTCCTGTCAGCGCGCCGCCAGCACTTTGCCGCGGCATTCGCCGAAGCCGATCGAGGCGTAACCGTCACGGGCGCACCGCGCGCGCAGGATGATTTCGTCGCCGTCCTCGAGGAACTTGCGCACTTCGCCGGAGGCCAGCTCGATCGGCTTTTTGCCGCCCTCGGTGATTTCCAGGAGGCTGCCGAACTGGCCGCTCTCCGGGCCGGACAAGGTGCCCGAACCGAACAGATCACCCGCCTGCAACTGGCAGCCGTTGACGCTGTGGTGCGCGACCATTTGCGCGACAGTCCAGTACATGTAGCGGGTGTTGCTCAGAGTCAGGCGTTGAGCCGGCAGGTTCTGCTCGCGCATGCGTTCGGTGAGCAGCAGCACTTCCAGCTCGATATCGAGGGCCCCAGCGGCCTGGTCGCGCGGGTCGAACAGGTACGGCAGCGGCTGCGGATCACCTTCAGGACGCGGCGCTTGCGCGGCGCGGAAAGGCGCCAGCGCCTCGGCAGTCACCACCCATGGCGACACGCTGGTGAGGAAGCTCTTGGACAGGAACGGCCCCAATGGCTGGTATTCCCAGGCCTGGATGTCGCGCGCCGACCAGTCGTTGAGCAGGCAGAACCCGGCAATGTGTTCGGCGGCATCGCCAATCGCGATCGGCTCACCCAACGCATTGCCCTGGCCAATCCAGATACCCAGTTCCAGCTCGTAGTCCAGGCGCGCGCACGGGCCGAAGGTCGGCTCGCTGGCGCCGGCCGGCAACGTCTGGCCGTGCGGCCGACGCACATCAGTGCCGGAAGCGCGCACGGTGGACGCGCGACCGTGGTAGCCGATCGGTACGTATTTGTAGTTGGGCAGCAGCGGATTGTCGGGGCGGAACAGTTTGCCGACGTTCTGCGCGTGCTCGATGCCGACGTAGAAGTCGGTGTAGTCACTGATGCGCGCCGGCAGGTGCATCTGGCAATCGGCGGCCAGCGGCAGCAGTTTCGCGCCCTGGGCCTCGATGTTGCCGCGCAGCGTGCTGCCTTCGCTGAACAGTTCCAGCAGGCGCTCGCGCAAGGCCACGCGGGCCGCACTGCCGAGCTGGAAGAAGGCGTTGAGCTGACCGTCGCGGGTCGCCTCGACGGCACTGCGCGCGGCCCCGTCGAACAGGCCGGCTTCGAGTGCCACCTGCAGGTCGAAAATGTGCTCGCCGATGGCCACGCCGCAACGCGGTGCCGAGCCGGCGATGCTGAACACGCCCAGCGGCAGGTTCTGCAACGGGAAGTCCGCGTGGCCGTTGGCCGATGCAACCCAGCTGCGGGTGATGGAAGTCTGCGTCATGAATTATCTCCGGGTCGGGTCGAACGTGGCGGGCAGCGTGGCCCAGCAGGCGTCGTAGTTGGATTGCAGTTGCGCACAGTCGAGGGCGAAGCGGCTCGGGCGCAGCACCTGACTGGTCTCGAACATGAAGGCCATGGTGTTGTCGATCTTCGCCGGTTTGAGCTCGGCGTTGATCGCTCTGGTGCAGGTCTCGCCGTCCGGGCCGTGGGCGCTCATGCAGCTGTGCAGGGACGCGCCGCCGGGCACGAAGCCTTCGGCCTTGGCGTCGTATTCGCCCTGGATCAGGCCCATGAATTCGTTCATCAGGTTGCGGTGGAACCACGGCGGCCGGAAGGTGTTCTCGGCCACCATCCAGCGTGGCGGGAAGATCACGAAGTCGAGGTTGGCCAGGCCGTGGACGCTGGTCGGCGAGGTCAGCACAGTGAAGATCGACGGATCCGGGTGATCGAAGCTGACCGTGCCGAGGGTGTTGAACCGCCGCAGGTCATATTTGTACGGCACGTTGTTGCCGTGCCAGGCGACCACATTGAGCGGCGAATGATTGAGTTCGGTGGCCCACAACTGGCCGAGGAACTTCTGCACCAGGGTGGTCGGTTGCTGCAGGTTTTCGTAAGCGGCGACCGGCGTCAGGAAGTCGCGCGGATTGGCTAGGCCATTGCTGCCGATCGGCCCCAGGTCCGGCAGGCGCAGCGGCGCGCCATGGTTCTCGGCGAGGTAGCCGCGGGCCTGCGCATCGAGCAGTTCGACGCGGAATTTCAGACCGCGCGGCAACACGGCGATTTCCAGTGGCGCGACTTCGAGCACGCCCAGTTCGGTAGCGATACGCAGGCGCCCGAGTTGCGGCACCAGCAGCCACTCGCCGTCGGCATTGAAGAACACCCGCTCCATCGAGCGGTTGGCGACGTAGTTGTAAATACTGATGCCGGCCGGTTTATCGGCGCCGGCGTTGGCCGCCATGCTGACCAGACCGTCGATGAAATCGGTCGGTTCGCCAGGGATTTCCAGCGGGTTCCAGCGCAGCCGGTTGGGGGTCACGTCACCCAACGGACCGCCGGCCAGTTGCCGTTCCAGCTTGACGAACGCCGGGTGATTGGCCGACGGCTGGATGCGGTACATCCAGGTGCGCCGCGCTTCGCTGCGGGCCATGGTGAACGCGGTGCCGGAGAACAATTCGGTGTACAGGCCGTACGGGGCTTTCTGCGGGGAGTTCTGGCCGACCGGCAGGGCGCCGGGCAACGCTTCAGTGCTGAATTCGTTGCCGAAACCCGACTGGTAGACCAGGTCCGACGCGGTTGAATCGAGGTTCATGGAGCCTCCTGAACAGGGAGTCGGCATGGCCGAACGCTCTGCGACAGAGGTCTTGGCACGCCGGGGTTATTTTTATCGTAATCCAATTACGCATAACGTAATTTGCTCGCTATCCAGCGTCAAGCTATAAAGACGCCCATTCGTTCCGGGACACGCCAGCACCATGGAAAAAACCAGCGACGCCAACGGCAAACAGAAAGTCCGCTCCGCCGAGGTCGGCACCGACATCCTCAAGGCCCTGGCCGAATTGTCGCCCTCCACCTCGCTGTCGCGCCTGGCCGAGCACGTACAGATGCCGGCGAGCAAGGTGCACCGCTACCTGCAAGCGTTGATCGCTTCCGGTTTCGCCGAGCAGAACACCGCGACCAACCATTACGGCCTCGGCCGTGAGGCGCTGCGCGTGGGCCTGGCCGCACTCAACAGTATGGACGTGCTGAAAGTCGCCGCCCTGCCCCTGGCCGAGCTGCGCGACGAACTCAACGAAACCTGTTTCCTCGCGGTGTGGGGCAATCAGGGCGCGACCGTGGTGCACATCGAGCCGGCCGTTCGCGCGGTGACGGTGGTGACGCAACTGGGTTCGGTGCTGCCGCTGCTCAGTTCCTCGACCGGGCTGGTGTTCAGCGCCTACCTGCCGCACCGCGAAACCGATGAATTGCGTGAACAGGAAACGGCCGTCGGCACTCATCCGCTGGCGGACGAGCAGGCCTACACGACGCTGTGCGAGCAGATCCGCGAACGCGGTCTGCATCATGTGCATGGCTTGCTGATGCCCGGGGTGGATGCCCTGTCGGCACCGGTGTTCAACGCCGTCGGGCAGATCGCGGCGGTGCTGACCATCGTCGGCCCGACTTCGCTGTTCCACGCCGACGAAAACGGCCCGGCGGCACAACGATTACTCGCTGCGACGCGGGCCGTGAGTTGGCGCATGGGCTATCAGCCCGAAAACGCCTGAACCGTCAGGCTCACTCGCTGATGCGGGTGTCGCTGTCCTGGATCAGCAACGGCGTCGCCAGTGCAGTGATGTAGCCGACGCCGACCGGCACCTGGCTGGCGGTCGAGACGATGTCGGCGATGTCCTTGATTCGCGACAGCAGGCCCACCGCCGACGTCGAGGTGCCAACCCCCGCGACAACCCCCACATACAGGATGATCGCGCCTCGCCACGCCGAGACGAGGTGCGCCTTGCCGGCGTCTTCGTCACCCAGGCTATAGGCGATCAGGCCCTGCACGATCGCCCCGGTGATTCGCACGATACTGGCCACCACGCCAACCGGCGGCACCAACAGCGAAACCACATCCACCAGCAGTTCCACCCCGACCAGCACGTGGCGCCAGAAGATCTCGCCGCGGGTACTGGTCTGGTGGTCGACGTCGTACAGCAGGCGCAGGATCATGCTCTCGTACTCGAAGCGGAAGTGCTTCACCGCGTAGCTGTCGCGCAGTACCGGGGTCGCCAGCGCGGCACCGGAAGCACTGCGGCAACGCTCGACGAAGCGCTGCACCGGCGGCCGGTTCGCCAGCCTGACCAGCCGCACGATATGCGCGCCCAGTGCATACGCCTTGAGGCCGCTGGTCAGCGTTTCCAGGGGCCGGAAGGCCAGGCCGTCCGGCGCTTTCGGGATGTACACCAGGTGTTCGAGCCGGCCCGCGACACGCCGGCCGAAGGTGTAGGCACCTTCCAGGCGCTGGCCTTCCAGCACCAGCGTATGGATACCCTCCTGCGGCGCGCTGCCGGTCTGGAACGGATCGGGCTGATGCGCACGCTCATGGTCCAGGTCTTCGATCTGGCCCTTGAGCCAATTGAAACGCTCGACGGACAGCGAACCCTGCATCTTCTGCGTCAACGCGGCCCTGAGCATTTCGTTCTGCACGGTCTTGCAGTAGAGCTTGGCCTTGAGCGCGTAATCGCTGCTGGTGAGGAAATGCTTGCGCAGATAGTCCTCGTACTTGAGCCCCGGCATCAGGTTGATCAGCGCCGTGACAGCGGCGGCATTCAGGCGCCCCAGCGGCGCGTGGTCGATGGCCGCGAACGTCACCGGCTCGTTGGCCTTCCACAGTTGCCACTGAATGAACAACTGGGTCAGGGTCATCCAGTCGTGACCCGGCAACTTGACGTTGACCCGATCCGGGTCGATATGCGGATGCGGCCCGGCGCGCAGCAGGTAATCGTTCAATGCCGGCATGACCAGATCGCGGGAGAACGCGCTCAACGTCGGAATATGCAGCGGCGTTTTCGCCACCTGGGCGATGGCCTTGAATTCAGTGTTCAGCCGAGTGAAGCGTTCGCGATCCACTGGCGCCGCCTGGCGGTACCAGTCAGGCGTCACCACTTGCTCTTCGGCAATGTCCCAGTCGATCAGGTTATGCACGGCGTCCAGCAACGGCGCGCCCGTCCAAGGCTGCGCGGTCACGCCGCCCCACCACGATTCTTCAAACACCGGGCGCGACTCGGTCAGCGACAGATAACCCTGAATCAGATCCGCGCGGTCGCCGGCGTGACTCTGGCTGATCAGGAATTGCCGGTCCTGCGGCTCGAAGCCCCACTTGATGAACTGCCGCTTGAGCAGGTTGAGGTCGGCAAATTCATACCACTGCTGCCCTGTCGGCGCGCCCGGCGCGTAGAGCACGTGGAAGGCATGATCGGCCGCCGCCGCTTTGGCACGAAAGACCATCATGTCCTTGAGTGGCCGGTACGCCTGGCGGAACGCCACGCTGCCGGCCTCCATGGTCGAATCGCCAAACAGGTAACGCTGGACGATGTCCTGGGCGCGCGGGCTGATGTGTTTCTGCAGAATCGCGGCGTAATTGCTCAGGGCGATCTGCTGTCCCAGCACATCGCGCATGGCGTCTTTGACCAGCGCCGTATCGAGGCGCTGGCTGCGCTGCGCGGCGAAGCTCAGGCGCAGATCGAACTGGCGAACCGCGCGCTCGATGTTGGCCACGCTCAGTCGCGGGTTGTGCTGGAAGTTTTCCAGTTGCAGGGTGTAGCGCCCGCCATCGTCATGCACGCCGTACATGAACAGCTGCGTCAGGGTCTTGCGCTCGACATGCTCGATCTTCCGCGAGCCCATGGGCACCACGTGCTTGACCGTGACCCAGATGCTGTCCGGGTCGACCGGCTGCGCCTCGCCAGCGGACAGATGCTCGGCCACCACGCCGCGGGCGTATTCCTGCAAGGACGACAACCCGCCCATGGCCTCATGCAGGGCCACCTGCCCCTTGAGCAATTCGCGCTCCAGCGAGGCGAACACTTCCTGCTGGGTCGACGAGGCGTCCTTGAGCCATTGCGGGCGGGCGTGCTGCGCCGTCAGTGCAAGCAGACTGGCCATCCGCGCCCTGGCGTCGCGGCTCACGCCGTGCAGGCGCTGTACCGCCGCGACCGCCACGAGGATGTCCTGCGCCTTCGCGCCGGGTTGCTGCAACCGCCGCAGATGTGCGGCGAGGTCGCGCCGTTGTGTCAGCAGCAGGCTGTCGGTGCAGACCTGAAACAGTTCGCCTGTGCTGGGCAGATAAGCAATCTGCGGCGCGCTGCCGAGCACTTCGGCATCGTCCAGGGCCAGTGCACTGAGCAACTTGGCGCGAGTGTCCGGATCACGCAAACGCTGTTGCAAAGCGCGCTGTAACAATAATGGTGTGCGAAACACTTCCACGCCATTGGCCGGCGTATAAAGAATCATCCATTCATCTTCGTCCGGGCGTATTTGATTATCGAATTGACCGCTCAGACGCATGACAAAACAACCATCGAGAGTAACAAAGCGTGCATTGTCCAGTTGCAACTCGATACGGTAGGCCGGTGCCCTGGACTTACCGCGGACAAACACTTCAAAACTTTCTTCGACCGCGGCCATCAGTCCCTGCACTTGTACCTTGGCGCGCAACTCCTGCCAGAACAACTCGGCGTAGACATGGCGCAACGCAGTGATTCGCGGCGCCAGTTCACGCCCGCGGGCATCCTTGCCGGGCGATGCCGCCCAGTGGCGATCGATGACTCGCGGGTAACGTTGCGCCAGCGAAGCCATGACTTCGCCAATCAACAGACCGAGCGTTTCCACATCCAGTTCGGCGATACGGTCCTGCTCTTGCGTGGAGTCGCGCCAATCGTAGACGCCATAAAGGCTCGGCTCGTACTGCGGTGCCCGGCCGCGTGCCAGGCACTGCATGAACACGTCGAGCAACGCGCCCGTCGGCTCGGGATCGACCATGGCGGGCTGGCGGGCATTGATGAACGTTCGGCTGATGTACGCCTGGGGCGCAATCCGCTGCAGTTCTTCGAGCAGAATATCCTGCACGATCGATTTGAAGGCCGGCGTATCGTTCAGCACCTGTTCCAGGGCAACAAGTCCTTCACTGACTTTGCCCAGTTGTCGCTGAACCGACAATGTTTGTTTGGTATTCATACACACTTCCATTAATACACTTGATAAATCAGGCCATTAATTAACGCCTGAAACGTGCAATTAACTTAGCGCGATAAAAACCAATAAAAACACCCACCACCCTTTGCAAGAAATTAAAAATCGGCCAACTGGAAAACAACTTCGAAAGTTATTAAATCCAGATTAACCGCACAACCCCAGCATTCTCGCCCGTGCCACGGCATGCGTGCGGCGTTCGACGCCCAACTTTGCATGAATTCGCCTGACATGAGTTTTAACCGTGTGCAATGAGATGAACA
This sequence comes from Pseudomonas sp. efr-133-TYG-5, assembly GCF_030209175.1. Classification (GTDB taxonomy): domain Bacteria; phylum Pseudomonadota; class Gammaproteobacteria; order Pseudomonadales; family Pseudomonadaceae; genus Aquipseudomonas. Next base: position 2,432,965 of record NZ_JARVSM010000001.1, read on the forward strand.
ATTTCTCGGCTATTTGCTGATTGGAATTACCCGACGCCACCAGTTGCAGAACTTGCGATTCGCGCAAACTCAGCGAATGTTCCTCTGCAGTCTTGGCACTCGCCTCATTTGCCGCCTCACCGATAAGGGTCGGGCAACTTTTAGCAAACTGCCTGAGCAACAGCGGCAAATGGCAGGCCGTCGCCAACTCCTGGCCACGACTGAAGAATTGCCGGGCGCGCTCCTGCTCATTCAGCAGTGCGGCGGCTTCGGCACTCGCCAGCAGCAACTCGGCCTCGAGGCTGAGCATGCGCCGGGCGTGGGCCTGGTCGAGCAACTGCTGCAGCTGCTCCAACGGCTGCTGCGCCTGGCCCAGACGGATCTGCGCGAGGATCAGCAGATATTCGATCCGCGCAATCAACTCCAGCGTGGCCGGTGGCGCTTGCCGCGCCTGCGGGCCGCGATAGTGCCGGAGCACCCGGCTCAACGCTTCCTGCGCCAGCTCCGGGCGGCCCTGTTGCAGCCAGAATTGACTGCTGACCTGCAACAGCACGCCGCGATACACCGTGTCCGGAATCTGCCGCTGTTGCATCAGGCGCTCGGCCTCGCGCAGGCGTACGAAGGCCTGGGCATAATCGTCCTGCCCGGCAGCCAGTTGCGCCAGGCCCAAATAGCCGTACAACACGCGTTTGTCGTGGCTGCGCAGGCACTCATCGAGGCCGCGCTGAAACAGCTTCGTCGCCTGTTCTTCCAGGCCCATGCTCAGCGCCAGCCGTCCGCGCCGCAGGGCGATGCGGCCGAGCAGTGGCACCGGACGGTGGGCGCGCTGACACAACAACTCATGCATGTCGGCCAGCAGCACGTCGGCGCGCGCGGGCGCACCGCGCTGTTCCAGCAGTTGCGCATGATCGAGTTCCAGCAGCCCTTCGAACAGCAGCGAATCGCGAGCACGGGCCAGGCACAGCGCCTCGCGGTTGATCGCCTGGGCCTGTTCCAGGTCGCCGCACAGCAGCGCTTGCTGGGTCTGCCCGGACAGGCACAGCAAGCGCACCGGCCAGGCATCGCCATCCAGTTCGGCCAGGGCCTGGCAGAAATGCTCGCAGGCCGGCGCCATCCGCCCCTGCAAATGCAAGAGCCAGCCCTGCTGCGCCTGCCAGCGGGCGAGCAACTGCCGCTGCTGGTGCGCCGACGGCTGGGGAAAAAACCGCGACAGCTGTTCGATGCAGGTCGCCGCCTGCTCGAAACGCCCGGCGAACAACAGCGCAGCCGTAATCAGCCCGACCCGCTGCGGCGAGCCGAGGGTCAGTTCCGCCCCCTGCTGTTCATGCAGGCGCAGCAACAGCAGCACCATTTGATCCTCGAACAGATGCTCGATGCTGAAATGCTGCAACAGGCTGACGGCCACCTCGAATTCTTCGGCGAGCAAGGCCTGCTCGAACGCCGACTTCCAGTCCTCGCGCACGGTGAACCACTGGCAAGCCCGCCGATGCCAGGAGCGACCCACCGGCCAGTGTTCGTCCTGCATCAGCCGCGCCAGCGCCGGATAGACCTGCAACCAGTCGGGCGAATCGTGCCAGGGCTCGATGAAGCAGCCGAGGGTCTGCAGCAGGCGCAGGTGCTGCGCGCCTTCGCCGGCCCCGAACAGGTGTTCGCAGAGTTCGGCATTGAAACGCGGCATGTGCGCGAGCACCCGCCAGACCTCGGCCAGTTCCGGAGTCAGGCTGGCGAACAGTTCGTGGTCGAGGTAATCGAGCAACGTGTCGACGCGCTGCTGGGGCTGGTTCTTCTGCGACCAGTCGCACTTTTGCAGCAGCGCCATGCGCACGCCGGCGCACCAACCGCCCGTGCCGCGCAGCAGGCGGCCGGCAACGCTGTCGGCCTGCTCCGCCGGCAGATGCTGCAACAACCGGGCGATTTCCGCGGCGTCCAGCGCCAGCGTCGACGCTGCGCATTCGTACAGTTCATCGTCGAGCAACAGCCGTGGCCAGTTGCACTGCGGGCGTCGGCGAGTGCCCAGCCACCAGATCAACGCCGGATTGCTCACCGCCAGCAGCCGATCGAGCAAGGCGTCGAGCGCCGGCTCGGGCAGGCGGCAGTAATCATCGAGAAACAGCCAGGTCGGTGCGCTGTGACTGGCGAGTGCCGCCAGCAGCGCCGCTTCGCTGGCCTCCTCCAGCGCCAGCGCCCGGGCCAGGCGCTGACACAAGTGCGCAACCGTCAAGGACGCTCCACCAAGCGGCAGCCAATGCACCGCAACGTGCGCCGGCGCCTGCGCCAGGCATTCGGCGAGCAGCGCGCTCTTGCCACTGCCGGCGGGTGCGCAGAGCAATTTCACCCGCGCCGGCGAAGCCAGCAACGGCTCACTCAAACGCCCACGCAACTGGTGATGGGCGGACAGTCGGGGCAAGCATGAAGGGCGTTCCGGACAGGGCAGCTTGGCAGTCATTGCGCGAGGCCTTTTTATCATTGTGCGTCCACCCTAGCCCTGCGCAGGCGGCTTGTTGACGAGTATTCAGCACGCTGATCAACGCCCATAAAAAAGGCGACCGAGCGGTCGCCTTTTGTCTTGCCCGGGCCATCGGACGTTTAGCGAACGCCCTCGGCGCGCAGCGCTGACGGCGTGTAGTCGGCCGCCTTGGCCTCGAAGCCGAATTCGAAGCTGTGCTTCTCTTCGTTTTTCATCCCCAGGGCGATGTAGCGGCCGGCGATGATGTCGTAGAGCGCTTCGAGGGTATAGGCCTGGGCCTGGTGATCGTAGTAGTACTGGGCATGCCCCTCGGCGACGCGCCACAACTGGCCGCGACCGTCGTAGTGGTCAGCCAGCGCCACCTGCCAGCTGTCCTCGTCGATGTACATGTGCCGCTTGGCATAGATGTGCCGCTCGCTCGGCTTGACCGTGCCGACCACCTCCCAGACCCGGTGCAGTTCATAGCGGGTCAGGTCCTGGTTGATGTGCCCGGCCTTGACGATGTCGTCGTACTTGAGGCTCGGCGAGTCGAGCTTGTAGCTGTTGTACGGAATGTACATTTCCTTCTTGCCGATCAGTTTCCAGTCGTAGCGATCCGGCGCACCGGAGAACATGTCGAAGTTGTCCGACGTGCGCAGGCCGTCGGCGGCGGTGCCCGGGCCGTCGTAGGCCACTTGCGGGGCGCGGCGCACGCGGCGCTGGCCGGCGTTGTAGATCCACGCCAGGCGCGGTTCCTTGACCTGGTCGAGGGTTTCGTGGACCAGCAGCACGTTGCCGGCCAGGCGGGCCGGCGCGGTCACCGACTGTTTGAAGAACGTCAGCACGTTGGCGGCTTTTTCCGGATCGAGATCCTTCATCAGTTGCGGCACGGCGATCTCTTCCTCGAAGCGGATCGGCGTGTAGCTGCCGTTGGTCTGCGGCGTCACCTGGGTGATGATGCGGCGCAGATTGCCGCCGTGATAGCGGGTGATGTGGTTCCACAGCACCTCGACGCCGTTCTTCGGAATCGGGAACGCGTAGTAGCGATTGCCGGTGAAGTTGGCCAGGCCGTTGCCGTCGTTGATGCTGGTCACGTTGAGTGCGCTGCGCTTGGCCGACTCGTAGATTTCCGCGGGTACGGCGACGGTGCGGTGGGTCGGATAGACCGGGATCTTGTAGGTTTCCGGGTAGCGCTTGAACATCGCCACCTGGCCGTCGGAGAGCTTGTCCTTGTACTTGTCGACGTTGGCCGCGGTGATGGTGAACAGCGGTTTTTCATTGGCGAACGGGTCGGCGAGGAAGCCCTTGCTGTCCACCGCCCCGGCATTTTTCGGGATGCCGCCGGTCCACGCCGGAATCGAGCCGTCGGCATTGCCGGCCTTCTCCGCGCCCAGCGGCGTGAGACTGGTGCCAAGCTTGTTGGCTTCTTCCGGCGACACCGCCGCGATCACGTTGGCGGCCAGCAGGCTGAGGGCCAGGGCACCGCATTGCAGAATCATTTTGCGCATTGGTTGCATCCTTCTCGGGCAGATCAGAAGTTCACGCCGAAGCTCAGGGCGACGAAGTCACGGTCTTCGAGGACGTTGTAGTCGCCGCCGAAAAAGTCGGTGTAGCTGAGGCTCGCGGTGTAGGTATTGCGGTAATCGGCATCGACCCCGACGCTGATCGCCTTGGCGCCTTCGTTGAACAGGCCGTTGGGGCCGTAGCCGGCGACATCGTGGGACCAGGACAGGTTGGGCTTGAGGTTGATCCCGCCGATCACGTTGGCGTAATCGAGGATGGCCCGGGCGCGGTAGCCCCACGAGGTCGAGGTGACGAAGCCGTCGGTGTCACCGCCGAAACCGTATTGGCCGTACACCGAATCGCGGCCGTAGCGCAGCTTGCTGCGCGACTCCAGGCCACCGACCCGCACCACCGCCGCTTCACCGACCACCGTCAGGCGTTCGGCACCCAGCACCTGGTCGAAGAAGTGCGTGAGGGTGCTCTGCACCTGGGTCACTTCCTTGCGCCGGTAGCCCTTGTTGTCGGCGCCGGGCGCGGTCACCAGTGGCGACGCCGCGCCGCCGGCGATCGGGTTGAGCAGGGCCAGGGTCAAGTCGTTGGTGTTGACCTGCACCGGAGCGTTGGGCCGGTAGCTGATTTCGCCGGTCCAGGCGGTGCCGGTGGGCAGCGTGGTGGAGAAGCTGGCGCCGTACAGACGAATGTCTTCGGGGTATTCGAGGTAGTACTGGCCGCGTCCGAGCATCACGCTCTGCGCCAGCCCGGCACCGCTGCCAGGGGCCAGGCCGTTGGCAATACCGACCATGCCCGGCAGGCTCGCCAGGGTCGACAGGCCGGCCGTGGTGGTGCCCACCGTCGGCGTGCGGCTGTGGTAGTTCATGAAGTACAGGCCGTACTCAGTGTCATCGCCGAGCCAGCGCAGCGCCGTGCCCCACTGGCCGGAATCCCGCGCATCGCGGTCGCCGCCCCGGGGCACGATGACGCCTTCGCGCGTCACCTGGATCGGCTGGCCAAACGCCGCCGCCAACGGTGCCAACGGCGCAATCGCCGGGCTGCCGACGGTGTAGCCGTTGTTGCAGCCGTCCGCCGCCACGTCGACGCCGAAGAAGGTGCCGCAGTTGTCGAGAACGGTCTGGTCCCACTCCAGCTGATAGAAGCCCTCGACGGTCAACTGATCGGTCAGGCCCTGGGAGGCGAACAGCATATTCACCGGAATCAGGCCTTCCTTGATCTCCGCGCCGGGCCGGCGGAATGCCGAGACGTCGATCGGGTTGATGCTGTTGATCGAGTTGCCGATGAAGGTGCTTTCACCCCAGCTGACCACTTGCTTGCCGGCGCGCACGGTGCCCGGCAGGTCGGCGATGTTGTAGTTGTGATAGATGAAGGCGTCGAGAATCTGCGCGCCGGAGGACTTCGCACCTTCCTTGCGGCCCTTGTCGCTGATCGGCTTGAACTCGCGGTCTTCATCCTTGAGTTCGAAGTCGTACCAGTACTTGCCGCGCACGAACACCCCGGTGTCGCCGTACTTCAATTCAAGGTCGTGGATACCCTTGAAGATCTTCGAGAACGTCTCGCCCTTCTTGAAATTCAGGCGCCCGTCATCACCGGTCGAAGACTGGCCCGTACCGCCATTGACCGTGCCGACCAGCGACTTGTCGGCATCGCGCATGCCCCAGCTGGCCCCGACCGACAGTGACGAATCGAACGTGCCTTCGATTTCGCCGATATTGAACGCAACCGCATGCGCCTGGGCACAGCAACCCAAGGCCACGGCAGCCGCCAGCGCCTGCGGTGTGAAGATGGCGCGCATTGTTGTTTTTGTCATGCGTCTTCCCCGGTGAGTGACAGAAGGCCCCACCCTACTGCCGCCGACGCGGGTCGATAAGCGCACCAAGGAGGTATTCGCGCTGTCGCTCGAAAGGATGAATGCCCGCACGGTACGGGGCCTGACGCCGGTCATGCACCAGCTGGATGAACGACAATCAGCGCAGCGCATGATGGCCACGCCGGGCAGCGCACTGTTACATGCCCCGTAACAGTGCATGTCCGGAATCGCTATTTTTCCTTGTGGCTCAAGCCCTTATTCTGAGCGGGCTGTCACGGCACACGCCGTCAGACAGGCAAGCACGGCGGCTGAACCTCGCAGTCGGTTGCCAAAGATTCGGATGAATCGACGCGTTCGGTTTATCGCCCCGCTGTTCACTGACGTTGATTTGTAGCTCCTTGATCCAACGTCTTACCTTGGCCGCTGCGTTTGCAGCGGCCTTTTTTATGGGCGCGATTCGGCGGCGCTGGCCGGCTGCGCGGTAGCGACCACGGCACCGGCACGCCCGGCGAACAAATTCCAGGCCTACATAACTTGCCGAATGCGCCTACACGCTTCTGTAATTTTGCGAAGTCACCTGTCCATTAGGATCGATGCCTGGCCAGCCCTCTCACAGGGCCGGCTCGAACTTTATCCATTGGAAGGATTACCGCGTGAAGACCATCAACTACACCCCTTACCGCGCCAGCAAAAGCTTCAACAGCCGCGTGCGCTTTCTGATTTTCCACTACACCGCCGGCGGATTTGCCGGTTCGCTGGCGACCCTCACCGGCCCCAGCGCCAGCGCGCATTACCTGGTGCCGGACATCTCCGATCCGAGTTATCAACAGGCCGGTCATACCGCGCAGGAAGTCTTCAACCTGGTGGATGAAACCCAACGGGCCTGGCATGCGGGCGTCAGTCAGTGGGGCAATCGCAACAGCCTCAACGACACGTCCATCGGCGTGGAAATCGTCAACCGGGCGACCTTCAAGGACGGTGTGTTCAACTTCCCGCCGTATCACCCCGAACAGATCCGGGTGATCGGCGAACTGGCGTTGAACATCCTCGCGCGGTATCCCGATATCGGCCCGACCCAGGTCCTCGGCCATTCGGATATCGCCATCGGCCGCAAGAGCGATCCCGGGCCGATGTTTCCCTGGCAGGCGCTGTCTCTGCAAGGCATTGGCGCCTGGTATGAAGACGCCACTCGCGATGAGTTGTTGCAGGGCTACAACGCCTGCGGCATGCCGCCGCGCAGCGAACTGCTGAAGCTGTTCAAGGCCTACGGCTACGACACCTCGAAAGCCACTGACGATGCCGGCTATCGACAGTTGGTACGCGCCTTTCAGCTGCACTTTCGCCCGGAGAATTACGACGGCGAGATGGACGCACAGACGGCGGCGAATCTCGCTGCGCTGGTCAGCAAATACTTTCCCTGAAGCCTGCAAGGCAAAGTCAGCCCGCTGACTTTGCCGCAAGGCGTCACAAGGAATACTTCTGCAGATTCGCCATCATTTCCTTGAGCGCTTCGATGTTGTCCTGCGGATGCGCCGCGCCGTCGAAATCGCAGATCTGCTGCCAGTGCGCCGCGACATCTTCGGGGCTGAAACCGCTGCGCGGATCGAAGCCGGCGCCGAGGCTGCGCTCCCAGCGCACCTTGCCCATCCAGCCGCCACCGACTTCGAACAGGCCCGCGGTTTCCGCGCATTGCGCGCTGGCCAGATACACCACCAGCGGGCTGACCAGTTCCGGTTTCAGCTGCTCGAAGACTTGCGGCGGGATCAGGCCTTCAGTCATGCGCGTGCCGCCCGTGGGGGCGATGGCATTGACCAGGATGTTGTTCTTGCGTCCTTCGATGGCCAGGGTGCGGGTCAGGCCATACAAACCGAGCTTGGCCATGCCGTAGTTGGACTGGCCGAAGTTGCCGTAGATGCCCGAGGTCGACGCAGTAAAGATCACCCGCCCGTAGTTCTGCTCCCGCAGGTGCGGCCAGGCGGCGCGAGTCACTTTGTAGGCACCTTCGACGTGGACCCGGTAGACCAGGTCCCAGTCGGCGTCGTCCATCTTGTGGAAGGTCTTGTCGCGCAGGATCCCGGCGTTGTTGACCACCACGTCGACCCGGCCGAACGCATCGAGGGCGTTCTGCACCAGTTTGTCGCCGTCGGTGACCGAGTCGTGGTTGGCTTCGGCGATACCGCCGGCGGCGCGAATTTCGGCGACCACGCGGTCGGCGGCAGAGGCGTTGGCGCCTTCGCCCTGAGTCGAGCCGCCGAGGTCGTTGACCAGCACTCTGGCGCCATGCCGGGCGAACAGCAGCGCATGGGCCCGGCCCAGACCACCGCCGGCTCCGGTGACGATCACGACTTTATCTTCGAAACGCACAGACTCATTCATCGGGGAACTCCAGCAGGCCTGAGGGACAGTGCTCGGAGTGTCAGGCACGGCGCTTTCAGTCACAACGAACACGGCTGAGGCTGAATGGTGCGCGATAAGGCTGGGGGATGATGAAGTGGCCCAGGCGACGATCGCAGCCCGCAGGCGGCGATCGTGTCAGGAGCAGGCCACCTTGCGCGGTGGCAGCACGAATTGATCGCGAAACTGCAAATAATGCTTGAGCACCTGCACCGGCGCCTCGGTCTGCGGATAGTGGCCGATGCCTGGCAACAGCACGGTATCGGCGTCGGCAATCAGTTCGCGATAACGCTCGACCATGTGCACGCCGGAAATCGGATCGACCGCGCCATCGATGACCCGCAGCGGAATTTCGCCGCGCTGCATCGCGGCGACCCAGCGATCACGCTGGACCCGACGCTCGGGGATGTAGGCGATCAGTTTGTGCAGGATCCGAGGTCCGCGGTTGCTGTCGATCAGGCTCCAGAAATCATCCAGTTCACTTTCGCTGGGACCGGTGTCGGGGCCGAAAATCTGCCGGAAACTTTTCACCAGGCGATCGCGGCTGAAGGCGCGGCCGATCATCCAGCCCAGCGGGCTGAGCAACAATTTCTGCGTCAGCACCGGACGGTGGGTTTCGGGAAACAGCCCGCCGTTGAGGAACACGCAACTGGCGACATCGATCAGGCCGTCGTAGTGCCGGGCGAGCAGTTCCTGGGCGACGCTGTCGCCGTAGTCGTGGGCCAGCACATGCAGCGGCTGCTCGACCTGCAGGTGCGCGAGCAATGCCTGCTGCAGATCGGCCTGCTCGAGCAGGCTGTAATCGTGGTTCAGCGGTTTCGCCGAATCGCCGAAGCCGAGCATGTCGCAGGCAATCACCCGGTAGCGTTGCGCCAGTGGCTGCCACAGGTAGTGCCAGTCCCAACTGGCCGTCGGGAAGCCATGGATCAGCAGCAGCGGCTCGCCCTGCCCGGCCGTCCAGTAGCGGATCGCCTGGCCACGGAAGACAAACGTCTGGCCGCGCTTGCGCCAGACACTCAGAGGAATCTCGGAGAGCGGCATTAGAGTCTGTACCCCCCGTCCTGTTTATCGAGCTTGCGCAGCAGCGCCGGCCAGGCCAGCGCGCCGCCCATGCCCTGGGCACTCTTGGTGACGCCGGCGATCATCGCCTTGGCGCCCGCCAGGATCTGCGGTTCGATGGCGATGAGTTCGGCACCGCCGGTTTGCGCCATCACCTGGATGTCGCAGGCCCGCTGGAAGGTGAACATCATCAGGAACGTGTCGGCGATGGTACCGCCGCAGGTCAGCAGACCGTGGTTGTGCAGCATGAGGAAATTGCAGTCGCCGAGGTCGGCCTGCAGGCGGGCCTTTTCCTCGTGGTTGAGTGCCACCCCTTCGTAGGCGTGATAGGCCAGGCTCGACAGCACGAACAGCGACTGCTGACTGATCGGCAACACCCCCTGTTTCTGCGCCGACACGGCGACACCGGAAGCGGTATGGGTGTGCAGCACACACGCCACATCGTGGCGCACTTCGTGCACCGCACTGTGAATGGTGTAGCCGGCAGGGTTGATCTCGTAGGGACTGTCCATCAGCTTGTTGCCGGCCTGATCGACCTTGACCAGGCTCGAAGCGCTGATCTCGTGAAACATCAGGCCGAACGGATTGATCAGGAAATCCTCGGTGCCGGGGACCTTGGCGGAAATGTGGGTGAAGATCAGGTCATCCCAGCCATGCAGCGCGACCAGGCGATAACAGGCGGCAAGATCGACCCGGGTCTGCCACTCCGCGGCACTGACCTGGTTTTTCACATCGAGGGACGACTGGACGGGGGCTACGCTCACTGTATGCACCTCTGCGTTCTTGTTCTTGGGCATGTGTCAGCAGTCTAGTCAGGCCCAGGAATTCACGTAGTTGCATTGGCAGCCAGCTTGATGACTGAACGAGTCAGCAGGGCAAACTCTTTGGATCCATGTCAAAGCATCGACGCCAACAAAGGCGCGGCAAACAGGTTGAGCAGCCCGGTCAGCACCATCACCAGGCCCGCGACCGAGCCCTCCTCGCCGCCGACTTCATGGGCCCGGCTGACCCCGGCACCGTGGGCGCCGACACCGAACAACGCACCTCGCGCCAGGGCACTGCGCAGCGGCAGCCACTTGAGCAGGACGCCACCGAGCATGGCGCCGAAGACCCCGGTGAACATCACGAACACCGCGGTCAGTTCCGGCACGCCGCCGAGATCCTGCGCCAGCGGCATGGCGAACGGAGTGGTGATCGAGCGCGGCAGCAGCGACAGCGTCACCGCGCTGTCCAGCGCCAGCAGCCTGGCCAGGCCGAACGAGGTGCCAACCGACGCCGCGCTGCCGGCAAGCATGCCCAACAGCAGCGCGGACCAATGCCGTACCAGCAGGCGCCGCTGCTGCCAGATCGGAACGGCAAACGCCACCGTCACCGGGCCCAGCACCTGCATCAGCCAATGAGTGTTGCTCGCGTATTCGGCGTAGGCGGTGTGCAGCGGCACCGCCACGGCCAGCAGCAGCGCCGGCACCAGGATCAGCGGCGACAGCAAGTAACGCCCGCTGCGCCGGTACAACCAGCGGCTGAACAGGTACGCCAGGAGGGTGAAGGTCAGCCAGAACATCGGCATCAGCTCAAGCTTCACGGGACCGCCTCAGGCGCACCGCCAGTTCCACGGTGAACGCCGTCACCAGCATCACCATCAGGGTGCTGGCGGCGATCACCAGCATGATCCGCCAGCCGTCATTGCGCAGCAGCGCGCCGTAATCCAGCAGGCTCATCAGTGCCGGAATAAAGAACAGCAGCATCTCCGCCATCAACAGTCCGGCGCCCAGTTGCAACGCTGCCGGTTTGACCCAGCCTGCGGCGAACGCCAGCAACAACAGCGCCATGCCGATCACCCCGCCGGGGATCGGCCACGCCAGCCACGCGGACAGCTGGCAGCCGAACAGATACAGGCCGAGCAGCACGGCCAGTTCGCTGCACAGGCGGGACAGATGTTTGAGCATTGAGGGTTTCATTACGGACTCCAGACAGGCGTCCATTTTACGAAGCGACCTGCTATCTCCGAAGCGAATTGTTAGACTCGCAGCCATTCCAATCTGGAATCATCACCATGGAATTCCGACAACTGCGCAGCTTCGTCGAAGTCATGCATCAGGGCGGCTTCACGCAGGCTGCGAAAACCCTGCACATCAGCCAGTCCGCCGTGAGCAAGCAAGTCGCCCAGCTGGAGCAGAGCCTGGGCACGCCGCTGCTGGAACGGCTTGGCTCGCAACTGCGTCTCACCGCGGCCGGCAGCGTGGTCCTGCAACGCGCCGAGGGCATGTTGCGCTTGCGCAATGAATTGCTCAGCGAACTCGACGACCTCAGCCAACTGGCACGCGGCGAGTTGCGCCTCGGCCTGCCGCTGCTGGGCAGCGATGCGCTGTTCGCCGGGCTGTTCGCCGAGTACCGCCGACGCTATCCGAATATCAGCATTCAGTTGCTTGAGGGGGGCAGTCGCAACATCGAGCAGGCGGTGCTCAGTGGCGAACTGGAACTCGGCGGCAGTCTGTTGCCGAAAGACCCGCAGTTCGACTGCCAGCCGTTCTGTGATGAACCGCTGGATGCGCTGCTGCCGGTGGATCATCCGCTGGCGGGCCGGGGCGTGATCAGCCTGCGGGAACTGGCGGACACGCCCTTCCTGCTTTATCAGCGCAGCTTCGTGCTCAACGACCGCCTGCTCCAGGCCTGCCAACAGATGGGCTTCACGCCGAAGGAAGGCGGCCGCAGCGGGCAGGCGGATTTCCTCGCCGCACTGGTGGCGGCGGGACAGGGCGTGGTGCTGTTACCGAGTGTGGTCGCGCGCGGGCTGGTGCGGCCGGGCGTGGTGCGCCTGACCTTGCAGGCGCCGGATTACTTGCGCTGGGACATCGCGTTCATCTGGCGCCACGGCGCCTATCTGTCGAAGGCTGCACAGGCCTGGCTGGCCCTGCTGCGCGAACGCCCGATCAGCCCTTGAGGGCGTCAATCAGTTGCGCCAGCCAAGGCTCGGCATCGGCTTCCGGGGTGACGCTTTCGCTGGCATCGAGACGCAGCATCGGCTGCACTTCGCGCAGGCCCAGTTCGGCGAACAGTTCGCGCATCTGCTCGCCGCCGCCGCAGAATGTGTCGCCGTAGCTGGCGTCACCCAGGGCGATGACCGCACCCGGCAGGCCGCGCCAGGCGGCGGGCAGTTGATCGCGGATGGTCGAGTACAGCGGTTGCAGGTTGTCCGGCAGTTCGCCCATGCCGGTGGTCGACGTCACGGCCAGAAGCGCCTCGGGGGCGAAGCCCTGGAGATCGGCCAGGGTTGCACGCGGGCTGTAGAACGTTTCGTGACCGGCGGCCTGCAACAGGCTCTGGGCGTGACGAGCGACTTCCTCGGCCGTGCCGTAGACCGAGCCGGAAAGAATGGCGACTTTCATCAATCTGATCCTGAAAACTGAAAAAAAGAGCAACGATAGTAGCAGCCGCCAGCGCAAAGCTGCGATTGGCTCGCGTTTGGCCTTGATGGCCAGTAGACAGCGGCGGGCGATCTTCTAGAATGCCAGCCACCGAAAGCCCCGGACGGATTCAGAGATGATCAAAGCCAGCCTGCTGCAAATGGTGATCAACGCCTCCAACGACGGCATCGTGGTGACGGAAAAGGAAGGCGACCAGGACACCATCCTGATCTACGTGAACCCCGCGTTCGAACGCCTGACCGGTTACAGCAGCGAAGAGATCCTCTATCAGGACTGCCGCTTCCTGCAGGCCGGTGACCGTGATCAGCAAAGCCTGGAGCGGATTCGCCAGGTCCTGAGGGACGGTGGTGCGTGCCGCGAAATCCTGCGCAATTACCGCAAGGACGGCACGCCGTTCTGGAACGAGCTGTCGATATCGACGATAAAAAATGCCGAAGATGGCCAGACGTATTTCATCGGTGTACAGAAAGACGTCAGCGTCCAGGTCAAGGCGCAACAACGCGTGACGCAGCTCGAAGCCCAGGTCGCCGCCCTGCAGGCAGAGCTCGCGGCGCTGAAAGCGACGAACGGCGCAAACAAAACTGCGAACTAAGTGTCAGTAACTACAATCACCAATGACTTTGTAACTATTTCTTACGAGTTAACCATGCAACGCGACGCCCTCCTCACTCAGGATGAGCTGGATTTCATCCAGACCATGCAGCACAACCCGCAACTCAATGTGCGGGATGCGACGTCGAGTCTGCTGGTTAATGGCGGTTCGCAGATCCGCGACCTGCTCACGCGCCTCGCCGCGCATGAACAGGTGACGATCCAGGCAAACTTCGAAAACCAGCAGATGACATTCCCGCTGCACCTGGTCGAGGACGAATTCCACGCCCTGCATTTGCGTCTGGGGGTGCCAAGCATCTACGAAGACGGGCCGATGGTGCGCCCGTGGCGCCTGACCCTGGAAGAACCGGTCGCCCTGGAAAACGCCAAGGGCCAGCCGGGTACGTTCTGGGTGCATGAGGTGTCGCACAAAGGCGTGCTGCTGGAAGTGCGCAACAAGACCAAACCACCCAAGCACTTTGCCTTGTGGTTCAGCCCTTCAGGCTATGAGCGGATTGCCCTGCGCGGCAATTTCGAACGCGAGACCGAAAGCGGATTCTTCGCCTATGAACTGAGTCAGACCGACGCCGACGAAACCGAGCGCCTGCGCCAGTTCATCCTGCAGCAACATCGCCTGACCCACCCTGCCCTGCACACCTGAGTCTTCAGGTATCCAGCGTTCCCGCCATGAACTGCAGCATCCGCTGGCGCATGGTCACCGCTTCATTGCCCAGGCACGCGACCGATGATCCGGCGAGGCTGTCCTGGGCCAGATCGGCCGCATCCCCCGCCAGCATCAACTGACAATCGAGACTCAGCGCCAGGCGGTTGAGGCGCCGCGGCAATTCGGCGCTCGGCGCATGATTGGAAAACAACACCAGCGCCTGCGGCTTGATCTTTTCGCAGACCAGGGTCAGTTCATCGAACGGCTGGCCGCTGGTCAGCACCCGCACGCCGGCATCATTGCCACTGAGAAACAGCGCCGCCACCAGCAGCTCCAGCTCGCGGCACTGCCCGGCCAGGGCACTGACCACCACCCGGCGCGGCTGTGAACCGCGCAGCATGACGATCCGCTGCAACACCCGCGCGCGCAGGAACCCATCGAAAAACAGCCATTCGCTGGTCTGGCCGAAGGCGTCCTGGCGTTGCAGCATCCGCAGCCACAACGGCATCAGGATGTCCTGGAACACCACCGGCAAGGCGTAGGACGAGAAGATCTGGCCATAGACGCGATCCAGCTCCTGGTCATCGAACGAGCTGACCGCGCGCTGCACCTGATCCTGCCATTGCTGGTAATCGGCCTGCACCTGGTCGTCGGAGATGAAGTGCGCCAGCACTTTCAGCGGCTCGGTCTTGGCCAGGATCTTGCCGATCTTGCTCACCGCCACGCCGCGGTCGATCCAGTCGACGATGCTGCGCACACGCTCGATATCGGTCATCGAATACAAGCGGTGCCCACTTTCGGTGCGCGTCGGCTGGATCAAGCCGTAGCGGCGTTCCCAGGCACGCAGGGTCACCGGGTTCACACCCGTCAGCCGAGAAACCTCGCGAATGGGAAAAAGCTCCTCGCGCTCAAGGGCAACAGATGTCGGTGAACCTGGCTGAACATCTGCAATGACTGGCATAGGTGTGTACACGTCCATCGGTGGCGTAGTTGGATCCCATTCTACTCCTGATGCCCGGTGACGATTCAAGTGATGAACTGCGACGAATGTCGCTGGTTTATTCACGATAATCAGGAATAATCCTTGCTTGTCGATAAACGCAGCCCACTACCCCGGCGCTGCGTCTGGCGAAACTCCTACCCGGAGCAACGCAAAGCAATTCGGAGATACACAATGTCTACTTCCCCCGTCACGCTGATGGTTGCGCGTCGTGTCGCTGCTGGCCGCTATCAGGACCTGATCGCCTGGCTGCGCGAAGGCGAACAACTGGCCACCGACTTTCCCGGCTATCTCGGCTCCGGCGTACTCGCACCACCGCCCGGCGACGATGAATTCCAGATCATCTTCCGTTTCGTCGACGAGCACACCCTGCACGCCTGGGAGCACTCGGCCTCACGCACCGCGTGGCTGGCGCGGGGCAGCGATCTGTTCGCGCACCCCAAGGAGCATCGGGTCAGCGGCATCGAAGGCTGGTTCGGCGCGGCCGGCCAGCGACCACCGCGCTGGAAACAGGCCGTGGCGATCTGGCTGGCGTTTTTCCCGGTGTCGCTGCTGTTCAACTTCGTCCTCGGGCCATGGCTCGGCGAGTTGAGTCTGCTGCCCCGGGTGCTGATCAGCACGGCATGCCTGACGCCGCTGATGGTGTACTTCTTTATTCCGCTGTCGACGCGGTTGCTCGCGGGTTGGTTGAACAGCGTTGCGCCACGTCCCTTGCCTGCAACGCCTTCTACGCAAAACCGCTAATCCCGCGGGGGAAGGAGCCTGCTCGCGAACGCGTGGCACCGGTCGACATGCCTGTTGGCTGTCAGTGCGCCTTCGCGAGCAGGCTCGCTTTCACCTGTCAGGGCGAGCCGGTAATAGGTGGGCAAGCCGCGTCGCTGTTATAGTTTTTGCTCCCACCGCGACGCGAGCCGTTCATGACCCTTTCCTCCGCCCCGATCCTCATCACCGGTGCCGGCCAGCGTGTCGGTCTGCACTGCGCGCAGCGTTTGCTTGAAGACGGCCATCGGGTCATCTTCACCTACCGCAGCGAACGCCCGGGCGTGCAAGCCCTGCGCGATCTGGGCGCTGTCGCGGTGTTCGCGGACTTTTCCAGCGAAGCCGGCATCCTCACCTTCATCGATGAGCTGAAAACCCACACCGACAGCCTGCGCGCCATCGTCCACAATGCTTCCGAATGGCTGGCGGAAACCGCGGACACCGAGGCCGACGCCTTTTTGCGCATGTTCAACGTGCACATGCTCGCGCCGTACCTGATCAACCTGCACTGCGCCGACCTGCTCCAGCGCTCGACGCCCGCGGACATCATTCATATCAGCGACGACGTCACGCGCAAGGGCAGCAGCCGGCATATCGGCTATTGCGCCAGCAAGGCCGGGCTCGACAGCCTGACCCTGTCGTTCGCCGCCCGCTATGCGCCGGCGATCAAGGTCAACGGCATCGCCCCGGCCCTGCTATTGTTCAATCCCGACGACGACGCGGCGTACCGCGCCAAGGCACTGGCGAAATCCGCGCTGGGCATCGAGCCCGGCAGCGAAGTGATCTACCAGAGCCTGCGTTATCTGCTCGACAACCCTTATGTCACCGGCACTACCCTGACCGTCAACGGCGGGCGACACGTCAAATAACCCCGCCCCGCGAGGATGCGCCATGCCACTGTCCCTGCCCGACAACTACCGTCAGATCCTCATCGGCCTCGGTGAAGATCCCGACCGCGAGGGCTTGCTCGACACCCCGCTGCGTGCGGCCAAGGCCATGCAATACCTGTGTCACGGCTACGCGCAGAGCGTCGACGAGATCGTCAATGGCGCGCTGTTTGCCTCTGACAGTGATGAAATGATCATCGTCGCCGACATCGAGTTGTATTCGTTGTGCGAGCATCACCTGCTGCCCTTCATCGGCAAGGCCCATGTGGCTTATATTCCGACGGGCAAGGTGCTGGGGCTGTCGAAGATCGCACGGCTGGTGGACATGTTCGCCAGACGCCTGCAGATTCAGGAAAACCTCACCCGGCAGATCGCCGAGGCGGTCCAGCAGGTCACCGCTGCCGCCGGCGTGGCAGTGGTGATAGAAGCCCGACACATGTGCATGATGATGCGCGGTGTCGAAAAACAGAATTCGACGATGAACACCTCGGTCATGCTCGGCGCCTTCCGCGAGTCGAGCAACACCCGCCAGGAGTTCCTGCAATTGATTGGACGGAGCAAGTAAATGCCACAACTTCAACCGGGAATGGCGCGCATCCGGGTCAAGGATCTGCGCCTGCGCACCTTTATCGGGATCAACGAGGACGAAATCCTCAACAAGCAGGATGTGCTGATCAACCTGACCATTCTGTACGCGGCGCAGGAAGCGGTGCGTGACAACGACATCGATCACGCCTTGAACTACCGCACCATCACCAAGGCGATCATCGCCCACGTCGAAGGCAACCGCTTCGCGCTGCTCGAACGCCTGACCCAGGAGCTGCTGGACCTGGTGATGAGCAACGCCTCGGTGCTCTATGCCGAGGTCGAGGTGGACAAGCCGCACGCCCTGCGCTTTGCTGAATCGGTGTCCATAACGCTTGCAGCGAGCCGCTAGCTTCAAGCTTCCAGCGGCACGCTGTAAACTTCGTATCACCGCCACCCATCCTGCAGCTTGAAGCTCGTCGCTTGAAGCTGTCTCGCAGAGACTCCCATGACCGAGCAACAACGCCTCGAACTCGAAGCCGCCGCCTTCCGCCGACTGGTCGCCCACCTGGACAGCCGCAAGGACGTGCAGAACATCGACCTGATGAACCTCGCCGGCTTCTGCCGCAACTGCCTGTCGAAGTGGTACAAGGCCGAAGCCGACGAGCGCCAGATCGAGGTCAGCCTCGATGACGCCCGCGAAGTGGTTTACGGCATGCCGTACGCCGAGTGGAAAGCCCAATACCAGCAAGAAGCCAGCGCCGAACAACAAGCGGCGTTCGCCAAAGGAAAACCCCATGAGTGATCTGAACACCCTGCGCGCCAGCCTCAAGAGCGGCGAACACGTTTTTGCCGACACCTTGTCCTTCATCGCCGCCGGCTACGACTACCAGCCTCAGGCGTTCAACAACGGTGGCGTGGAAAACGCGGCCGGGCAGAACGAAGGCTCATGCAAGACGCTCGGTCTGGCGCTGCTGGAAGGCCTGAGCGATGAAGAGGCACTGCTGGCATTCGGCGAACACTACCGTTCGGTGGTAGCGACGCCCGAGGGCAGCGATCACGGCAATATCCGTGCGCTGATCCAGCACGGCCTGGCCGGTGTGAAGTTCGAAGCACAGCCGCTGACCCGCCGCTGATCTCTACAGCAATACCCACCCCCTGTGGGAGCGAGCCTGCTCGCGAATACGGACTGACATTCAACACAAATGTCGACTGACAAACCGCCTTCGCGAGCAAGTTCCCACAGGGTTGTGCGGCGTAGTTGAAACCGCGGGTATAAAAAAACCGGCCAATCGGCCGGTTTTTTTCTGTCTGCGATTTAGAACGAAGCGTTCTGCAGACCGTCCAGGTAACGCTCGGTGTCCAGTGCCGCCATGCACCCGGCGCCAGCCGAAGTAATGGCCTGGCGGTACACGTGGTCGGCCACGTCGCCGGCGGCGAAGATGCCTTCGACGCTGGTCGCGGTGGCGTTGCCTTCACGGCCGCCCTGAACCACCAGGTAGCCGTCCTTCAATTCCAGCTGACCTTCGAACAGAGAAGTGTTCGGGGTGTGGCCGATGGCGATGAACACGCCGTCAACCTTGATTTCGTCGCTGCTGCCGTCGTTGTTCTTCAGGCGCGCACCGGTGACACCCATGTTGTCACCCAGCACTTCGTCGAGGGTGGCGTTCAGTTTCAGCTCGATCTTGCCTTCGGCGACGCGGGCGTTGAGCTTGTCGATCAGGATCTTCTCGGCGCGGAAGGTTTCGCGACGGTGGATCAGGGTCACCTTGCTGGCGATGTTGGCCAGGTACAGGGCTTCTTCGACCGCGGTATTACCGCCACCGACCACGGCAACCGGCTTGTTGCGATAGAAGAAACCGTCGCAGGTCGCGCAGGCCGAAACGCCTTTGCCCATGAACGCTTCTTCCGACGGCAGGCCCAGGTAACGAGCGCTGGCGCCGGTGGCGATGATCAGGGCGTCGCAGGTGTAGGTGCCGCTGTCGCCGGTCAGGCTGTACGGCTTGGACGCGAAGTCGACCGCGTTGATGTGATCGAAGACGATCTCGGTTTCAAAGCGCTCGGCGTGTTCGCGCATGCGCTCCATCAGCACCGGACCGGTCAGGCCGTGGACGTCGCCCGGCCAGTTGTCGACTTCGGTGGTGGTGGTCAGTTGACCACCGGCCTGCATGCCGGTGATCAGCAGTGGCTTGAGGTTGGCGCGGGCCGCGTACACCGCAGCGCTGTAACCGGCAGGGCCGGAACCGAGGATGATCACTCGCGAATGACGGACTTCAGACATGAACCTGCTCCTGTTGACCGGCCAAGATCTCTGGCGCGGACGCCGGACTGCCGGCGGAATAAAAAAGGACTGTGGATAACCTTGGGGAAGGCATGAACTCGACAGTCCTGTAAAAAGTTGGGTGCAGCGTATCGAGGGGGGCAAGATTAAGGAAATACGGTTTAACAATCCAGCTCATAGGTGGTCTCTATGCGCACGCCCTGACGAGATGAGCGTCTTTGTTACAGTGAATGTCGATGCGTCTGCCACGCTTTCGCCGCCTCGGCAAAGCCGGTAAGGTCGGCGCGTTTTCCCTTGCTCGGAGCACCTCATGCCCGCACCTGTCCTGTCCGGCCCGCAATACCTGCGCGAAGGCCTGAAACTGGTTCTCAGCCCAGGCCTGCGCCTGTTCGTGCTGCTGCCACTGGCGATCAACCTGGTGCTGTTCGTCGGCCTGATCTATCTGGCCGGCCATCAGTTCAGCCTTTGGGTCGACAGCCTGATGCCGTCGCTGCCTGACTGGCTGGGCTTTCTCAGCTACATCCTGTGGCCGCTGTTCGTGGTGCTGGTGGCGCTGATGGTGTTTTTCACCTTCACCATGCTGGCCAACGTCATCGCCGCACCGTTCAACGGCTTCCTCGCGGAGAAGGTCGAGGTGGTGGTGCGCGGCACCGATGACTTCCCGGCCTTCAGCTGGGGCGAACTGATCGCCATGATCCCGCGCACCCTGAGTCGGGAAATGCGCAAGCTCGGCTACTTCCTGCCCCGGGCGATCGGCCTGTTCATCCTGTCGTTCATTCCGGTGGTGAACATCGTGGCGGCGCCGCTGTGGCTGTTGTTCGGCGTGTGGATGATGGCAATCCAGTACATCGACTACCCGGCGGACAACCACAAGCTGGGCTGGAACGAAATGCTCGCCTGGCTGCGGCAGAAGCGCTGGCAGAGCATGAGTTTCGGCGGCATCGTCTACCTGGTGCTGCTGATCCCGGTGGTGAACATCCTGATGATGCCCGCCGCCGTGGCCGGGGCGACCCTGTTCTGGGTACGCGAGCGCGGCGCTGAAAACCTCGTGACCCAACGCTAGGCCGGCCGCAACCGCCCTTCACAAATCCATCATCCGATCGTCACAAGCGCGACATGGCCTCAGCCGACACTGAGGTCATGACGACAGCTCTGCATATCACTCTGATCAGCGAAACCTTCCCACCGGAAATCAACGGGGTGGCCAATACCCTCGGCCGCTTGTGCGACGGCTTGCGCGCGCGCGGCCATCAGGTGGAACTGGTGCGGCCGCGCCAGGGTGACGATCCGCAGCGCTGCGACGATGCCGGCCTGCTGCTCTGCCGCGGCTGGCCGCTGCCGGGGTATCCCGGGCTGCAATGGGGCCAATCGTCGATGCACAAGCTGCTGCGGCGCTGGAAACGCCAGCGCCCGGATGTGCTGTACATCGCCACCGAAGGCCCGCTCGGGCTGTCGGCCCTGCGGGCGGCGCGACGCCTGGGCATTGCCGTGGTCAGCGGGTTTCACACCAATTTCCAGCAATACACCAACCAGTACGGCCTCGGTTTTGTCACGCGCCTGCTCACGCATTACCTGCGCTGGTTTCACAATCGCTCGGCGCTGACCCTGGTGCCCAGCGTGAGCCAGCGCCTGGAACTGGAGCGCCGGCATTTCGAGCGCCTGGCGCTGCTGTCGCGAGGTGTCGACAGTCAGCTATTCAATCCGGCCAAACGTTTAAACGCCTTGCGTGAGCAATGGGAGCTGGGCGAGCAGGACATTGCGGTGATTCATGTAGGACGGCTGGCCCCGGAGAAAAACCTCGGCCTGCTCAAGCGCACCTTCGAGAAACTGCGCGACACCTATCCGCAACGCCATCTGAAACTGATCGTGGTCGGCGACGGGCCGCAACGGGTGCTCCTGGAAAAGGAGCTGCCCGAGGCGATTTTCTGCGGTTCGCAGCGAGGTGAAGCGCTGGCGGCGCACTATGCGTCGGGGGATATTTTCCTCTTTCCAAGCCTTACCGAGACCTTTGGCAACGTGGTGCTGGAAGCACTGGCCTCGGGCCTTGGCGTGGTCGCCTACGATCAGGCGGCTGCGGCGCAGCATATCCGCCACGGCTACAACGGCGTGCTGGCGATGCCCGGCGATGAACAGGCATTTTGCGATGCCGCGGCGTGGTTGCTGGAGGAGCAGGAAACCCTGCGCTGCGTGCGCCTCAACGCCCGCCAGCATGCCAGTCGCCAAGGCTGGGCGACGATCATCGAGCAGTTTGAAAGTCACTTGCGGGGCGCGTGCGTCGGGGAGCAAGTCGTGCCGAATGCGCAGACATTGCCTTAGATGTTTGCGGGTTCTGAAGCCGCCTTCGAGCAAGCTCGCTCCCACAAGGGCTCTGCGGTGATCACAGATTGAGTGAGCACCCGAGAACTGTGGGAGCGAGCCTGCTCGCGAAGGGGTGAACTTGAAGGTCACTTGCGGGGCGCGTGCGTCGGGGAGCAGGTCGTGCCGAATGCGCAGACCTTGCCTTAGATGTTTGCTGGTTTTGAAGCCGCCTTCGCGAGCAGGCTCGCTCCCACAAGGGTTCCGCGGTGATCACAGATTGCGTGAACACCCGAGAACCTGTGGGAGCGAGCCTGCTCGCGAAGGGGTCAACAAGGACGCCGCTTAAACCAGCGTCATCAACGCCTCGCGGCTGAACGGCAGGATGTCCTGCTCGCGGCCTTCACGAACCTTCTGCGCCCAGTCCGGATCCACCAGCAGCGCACGGCCCACCGCCACCAGGTCGAACTCGTCGTTGTTCAGGCGCTCCAGCAGTTTCTCCAGGCTGGCCGGTTGCGCGACCTTGTCGGTGTTGACCATGAATTGCAGGAACTCGCCATCCAGGCCGACGCTGCCGACGGTGATGGTCGGCTTGCCGGTCAGCTTGCGCGTCCAGCCGGCCAGGTTCAGCTCGGAACCGTCGAACTCCGGCTCCCAGAAACGGCGCGTCGAGCAGTGGAAAATGTCCACGCCGGCGTCGGACAGCGGCTTGAGGAATTCACCCAGGGCCTGCGGGCTCTGCACCAGGCGCGCGGTGTAGTCCTGCTGCTTCCATTGCGAGAAGCGGAAAATGATCGGGAAGCCTTCGCCGACCGCCGCACGCACGGCCTGGATCAGCTCGATGGCGAAACGCGAACGGTTGGCCAGGCTGCCACCGTACTCGTCGGTGCGCTGGTTGCTGCCTTCCCAGAAGAACTGATCGATCAGATAGCCGTGGGCGCCGTGGATTTCCACGCCATCCATGCCGATGCTCTGGGCATCTTTCGCCGCCTGGGCGAACGCGGCGATCACGTCCTGAATGTCCTGTTTGCTCATGCCGTGAACCACGACCTGACCATCCTTGAGTTTTTCCGACGGACCGTAACCCGGCACGCTGGCGTCCGGCTCGGTGCCAATGCGGCGCACGCTGCCGACGTGCCAGAGTTGCGGAACGATCTTGCCGCCTTCGGCATGCACCGCATCGACCACTTTCTTCCACCCGGCCAGTGCCGCTTCACCGTAGAAATGCGGCACGTTGGGATAGCCGTTGGACGCCTTGTGGCCGACCGTGGTGCCCTCGGTGATGATCAGGCCGACACCGGCTGCCGCGCGCCGGCGGTAGTACTCGATGACTTTCGAATTGGGCACGCCACCCGGCGAGAACGAGCGGGTCATCGGCGCCATGACCACCCGGGTCGGCAGTTCGAGGGCACCGAGGCGGAACGGTTTGAACAAGGCTTGGACCGGCATTGAGGGGCTCCACAGGAAATGACTTTATGACGGCGATAATATGAAGGATCGCGAGCCCTGAACAGCACTATTGATTTGAGTGATCAAGGATCAGAAGAGCAGAAGCAAAAAAGATCGCAGCCTGCGCCAACGCCTACACATGATCGGGTAGGTGCTGGCGCAGGCTGCGATCTTTTGCTGTGGCTGTTCAGCCCAGCGCTTTTTCGATCGCGGCAATCACGGTCGGATCGTCCGGCGCGGTGCGCGGCGAGAATCTGGCCAGGACCCGGCCGTCCTTGCCGAGGAGGAATTTCTCGAAGTTCCAGGTGATGTCACCGGGGAATTCCGCGCCCTCGCCCGCCAGCAGCCGATAGAGCTGATGGCGCTCATGGCCGTTGACTTCGAGCTTGCTCGACAACGGGAAACTCACCCCGTAGTTCAGGCTGCAGAATTCCTGGATTTCCTGCTCGGAACCCGGTTCCTGCCCGGCAAACTGGTTGCACGGCAGGCCCAGCACGCTGAAGCCTTTGCCTTTGTACTGCTGATAGAGGTTTTCCAGCGCCGCGTACTGTGGGGTCAAGCCGCATTTGGAGGCGACGTTGACCACCAGCACGACTTGGCCCTTGAAGGGTGCCAGCGGTAGCTCCTGACCATCCAGGGCTGTCAACTTAAGGTCGTGAAAAGCACTCATGACGAACTCCAGATTCCCGTGTTCTACTCGAAACAGCCACTTGGCGAGACTACCAAGGACAGCCGCGGACTAAAAAGGCGCCCTCGGGCGCCTCTCCAGTTCTCTGAGCTTAGCGCAGAAATCAGTGGTGATGGCCACCTTCGCCATGGACGTGGCCATGAGCGATTTCTTCCTGGCTGGCGTCACGAATGGCAACGACCTTGACCTGGAAGTTCAGGCGCTGGCCGGCCAGCGGGTGGTTGCCGTCGACGGTCACGTCGTCGCCGTCGAGGTCACGGATGGTGACGATCTGCATCTGGCCGTCCGGCGCCGAAGCGTGGAACTGCATGCCGACTTCCAGCTCGTCGACACCTTCGAACATGCTGCGGCTCAGGGTGCTGACCAGTTCGGCCGAGTACTCGCCGTAGGCGTCTTCCGGTTCAACGGCAACGGTCAGTTCGTCACCGGAGGTTTTACCTTCCAGGGCTTTTTCCAGGCCCGGAATGATGTTGCCTGCGCCATGCAGGTAGACCAGCGGAGCGCCGCCGGCGGAGCTGTCGATGACCTCACCAGCGTCGTTGGTCAGGGTATAGTCGATGGAGACAGCCTTATTGGCGGCGATCAGCATGGGGCGAGACCTTTTGCATAAGAATGAAGAACGGACAAGTCTAAACAAGGATTTGCCCGAAAGCGAACACAACCCGGACAGACGGGATCGATCCGAGCCGATCACGATCAGCGGTTTTCACCAGGACGAGGACGCGCACTGGGTCGCCGAGCTGTCCTGCGGGCACACCCAGCACCTGCGCCACCTGCCGCCCTGGCAGTCGCGGGCATGGGTCCTGGACCCGGCGCAACGTATTGAAAAAATAGGCCAACCCTTTGCCTGCGGTTGGTGCGCACAGGCCTCGGTTAGCGCTAACCTTGGCGACTGAATTGCGGCAGATCGTCAGCGATAGACGATCGCCATTGCCATGCACCCTTAGAGAATCCGCATGCAAACTTTTTTTATTGCCCCCACCGACTTTGGCGTGGGTCTGACCTCCATCAGCCTCGGGCTGGTGCGTACGCTGGAACGGGCCGGGCTGAAGGTCGGCTTCTTCAAGCCGATTGCCCAGCCGCACCCGGGCGACACCGGCCCTGAGCGCTCGACCGAACTGGTTGCCCGCACCCACGGCCTGAAACCGCCGCAGCCACTGGGCCTGGCGCATGTCGAGCGGATGCTCGGCGACGGCCAGCTCGACGAGCTGCTCGAAGAAATCATCACCCTTTACCAGCAGGCCGCCATCGGCAAGGACGTGCTGATCGTCGAAGGCATGGTGCCGACCCGCAGCGCCAGCTACGCCGCGCGGGTCAATCTGCACCTGGCGAAAAGCCTCGACGCCGAAGTGATTCTGGTCTCGGCGCCGGAAAACGAAGTGCTCACCGAACTGTCCGGTCGCGTCGAACTGCAGGCGCAATTGTTCGGTGGCCCGAAAGACCCGAAAGTGCTCGGCGTGATCCTCAACAAGGTCAAGACCGATGAGAGCATGGACGCCTTCGCCACGCGTCTGAAGGAACATTCGCCGTTGCTGCGCAGCGGCGATTTCCGCCTGCTCGGCTGCATTCCGTTCCAGCCCGAACTCAACGCGCCGCGCACCCGCGACGTCGCCGACCTGATGGGCGCGCAGGTGCTCAATGCCGGCGACTACGAAACCCGGCGCATGACCAAAATCATCATTTGCGCGCGCACCATGCGCAACACCGTCGAGCTGCTCAAGCCCGGCGTGCTGGTGGTGACCCCGGGCGATCGCGACGACATCATCCTCGCCGTCAGCCTCGCGGCGATGAACGGTGTACCGCTGGCCGGCCTGTTGCTGACCAGTGACACCCTGCCCGATCCGCGCATCATGGACCTCTGCCGGGGCGCGCTGCAGGCCGGCCTGCCGGTGCTGTCGGTGAGCACCGGCTCCTACGACACCGCCAACCAGCTCAATGGCCTGAACAAGGAAATCCCCATCGATGACCGCGAACGTGCGGAGATCATCACCGATTTCGTCGCCAGCCACCTCGACGCCAACTGGCTGCACCAGCGCTGCGGCACACCGCGGGAAATGCGCCTGTCGCCGGCCGTGTTCCGCTATCAATTGATCCAGCGCGCGCAAGCGGCGAACAAACGCATCGTCCTCCCCGAAGGCAGCGAGCCGTTCACCGTGCAAGCCGCGGCGATCTGCCAGGAGCGTGGCATCGCCCGGTGCGTGCTGCTGGCGAAACCGGCGGACGTCGAAGCCGTGGCCCGCGCCCAGGGCATCGAGTTGCCGCCGGGGCTGGAAATCCTCGATCCGGACCTGATCCGCGAGCGCTACGTCGAGCCGATGGTGGCGCTGCGCAAGAGCAAGAGCCTCAACGCGCCGATGGCCGAGCAGCAACTGGAAGACACCGTGGTGATCGGCACCATGATGCTGGCGCTGGATGAGGTCGACGGTCTGGTCTCCGGCGTGATCAACACCACCGCCAACACCATCCGCCCGGCCCTGCAACTGATCAAGACCGCACCGGGCTGCACGCTGGTGTCGTCGGTGTTCTTCATGCTCTTTCCCGAAGAAGTGCTGGTCTACGGCGACTGCGTGATGAACCCGCACCCGAGCGCCAGCGAGCTGGCCGAAATCGCCCTGCAGAGCGCTGACTCGGCGGCCGCGTTCGGCATCACCCCGCGGGTGGCGATGATCAGCTACTCCAGCGGCGAATCGGCCACCGGCGAGGAAGTCGAGAAAGTCCGCGAGGCGACCCTGCTCGCCCACGAACAACAGCACTCGCTGCTGATCGACGGGCCGTTGCAGTACGACGCCGCCGCCAACGAAACCGTGGCCCGGCAACTGGCGCCGAACAGCCCGGTGGCCGGTCGCGCCACGGTGTTCGTATTCCCCGACCTGAACACCGGCAACACCACCCACAAAGCCGTGCAACGCAGTGCCGACTGCGTCAGCCTCGGGCCGATGCTGCAAGGCCTGCGCAAACCGGTGAACGATTTGCCGCGCGGCGCGCAGGTCGATGACATCGTCTACACCATCGCCCTGACTGCGATTCAGGCCGCCAACCGACCTATGGATGTGTAAATGCTGGACTTCCTCCCCGCCCCACTGCGCGGCGTGATCGCCGCGCTGCTGCTGGCACTCAACACGATTCTGCTGTGCTCGTTCCTGTTCTGCGTGGCGCTGATCAAGGTGCTGCCGTTCGACCTCGCCCGGCGTGCCTCACGCTGGCTGATGAGCCACACCCACGAAGCCTGGATCAGCAACAACAAGGGCTGGATGAACCTGGTGCGGCGCACCCGCTGGCACATCAGCGGCCTGCAGGGCCTGGACTATCAGCACTCGTACCTGATCACCAGCAACCACCAGAGCTGGGTCGACATCCTGGTTCTGCAGTACGTGCTCAACCGGCGCATCCAGCCGCTGAAATTCTTCCTCAAGCAGGAGCTGATCTGGGTCCCGGTGATTGGTCTGGCCTGGTGGGCGCTGGGCTTTCCGTTCATGAAGCGCTACTCCAAGGCCTACCTGGAAAAGCACCCGGAGAAGAAAGGCAAAGACCTCGAAACCACGCGCAAAACCTGCGCGAAATTTCGCGACAACCCGGTGGGGATTTTCAACTTCGTCGAAGGCACGCGCTTCACCGAAGGCAAACATGCGCAGCAGCAATCGCCGTTCAAATACCTGCTCAAGCCCAAGGCGGGTGGCATTGCCTTTGTGCTGGACGCGATGGGTGAGCAACTGGAGTCGATCGTCAACGTGACCATCCACTATCCCGGCGGGCGTCCGGGTTTCTGGGATCTGCTGTGCGGCAACGTGCGCGACGTGGTGGTGCACTTTGAAGAGCTGCAGATTCCTCCGTCATTCATCGGCAAGAACTACGACCAGGACGGCGAATATCGCCTGCAATTCCAGGGCTGGATCAACCAGCTGTGGCAGGACAAGGACGCACTGCTGGAACAGATGCACCGCGAATATCCAGAGCGCCGCTGACCTCCTGCAGAAGCGCGCCTGCTCGCGAAAGCGGTTGATCAGCCAAATCGTTGGTGAATGACATTCCGCCTTCGCGAGCAAGCCCGTTCCCACAGTTTGAACCCGGTGTATTCAGCTGGAGATTGATCGGCTGTCAGGCCGCCTTCGCGGGCAAGCCCGCTCCCACAGTTTGCACACGGTGAATTCAGCTAGAGATTGGTCGGCTGTCAGGTCGCCTTCGCGAGCAGGCTCGCTCCCACAGGTTGCACACGGTGTATTCAGCTGGAGGTTGGTCGGCTGTCAGGCCGCCTTCGCGGGCGAGCCCGCTCCCACAGTTTGAACACGGTGTATTCAGCTGGAGGTTGGTCGGCTGTCAGGTCGCCTTCGCGGGCAAGCCCGCTCCCACAGTTTGAACCCGGTGTATTCAGCTGGAGATTGGTCGGCTGTCAGGTCGTCTTCGCGAGCAGGCTCGCTCCCACAGTTTGAACCCGGTGTATTCAGCTGGAGATTGATCGGCTGTCAGGCCGCCTTCGCGAGCAGGCTCGCTCCCACAGGTTGCACACGGTGTATTCAGCTAGAGGTTGGTCGGCTGTCAGGCCGCCATCGCGAGCAAGTCGAATCGTCGCACCGCAGCGCCCACAGAAGAGCAAAAGCGGAGCACATCCGCTTCCCACCACTCAACAGGATGAGCGCAAGCTCGGCTGCGGCTCTTGATCTTGATCCACAGGCCCCGTCGGCAGGCTGAGTGGAGGGGGTTATCCGGGGGTGGGAGCGCAGCGACCGTTCGACGCAGTCGAACACATCGAGAGGAGGTGCAGCGAAGCAAACCGGAGGCGATGCGCCCGGATGAGCCCCGCAGCGAAGGAACCCGAGCCACGGCGAGGGCCGTACGTTGGGGCAAGCCTTTTCGGTTACCTTTTCGGCGTTTGGAAAAGGTGACTCGCCGTAAGGGCGAAACCCTAAGTCGCCGTTACCGCAGCAACGGATATACACCCAAAACCCCAAGAGCATGGTCGGCCCAAAAGCCGCCATCGCCGAAAACCAAATTACCCACAATAAAAAAGCCCGCCGATGATCACTCATCCGCGGGCCTTTCATTTCCAGCTAACGCTTAAATCGCGCCACGCTTGCGCAGCAGATCCAACACCTGCTTGACGCTCTCTTCCAGCGACAGTGACTGCGTGTCGATCACCAGATCAGCATTCAGCGGAACGTCATACGGGAACGACTCACCCGGAATATTATCGCCACCCGCAGCATACAAGCCCTGCGGATCACGCTCGGCACACACCGCCGGCGAAGCCTGCACATAAACCGTCAGCAGACGCTCCTTGCCGATCAGATCCTTGGCCTGCTCACGACCTTCAGCACTCGGCGCAACAAACGCCGCCAGGGTCAACAGACCCGCCTCGTTGAACTGACGCGCCACATGCGCAGCACGCCGCCAGTTCTCGGTACGACCGGCACGATCCTGCGGCAGCCCTTTGTTCAGGTCGTGACGCAGATTCTGACCATCGAGCACGAACACCGCCCGGCCCATGTCGAACAGCTTGCGCTCGACCGCATAGGCCAGCGTGCTCTTGCCCGCGCCCGACAGGCCGCTGAACAGCACGGTTGCCGGTTGCTGACCGAAGCGTTGCGCGCGTTCTTCAGTGGCGACGTGCGCCAGTTTGCCGTGGTGCGTGGCCGTGCCCTGAGCCACAGGCGGGGCAACGATCATGCCGGCGCCGACGGTGCCGTTGGTCAGGCGATCGATGATGATGAACGCGCCGGTGGTGCGGTTGCTGTCGTAACCGTCGAGGGCGATCGGCGCGTCGAGCGCGATCTTCACCTTGCCGATTTCGTTGAGCTGCAAAGCGCTCGCCGGGCCTTCTTCGAGGGTGTTGACGTCGACCTTGTTGACGATGCTGGCAATCGAGCCCGGCACGTAACTGGTAGCACGCTTGATGTCGTATTTCTTGCCCGGGAGCATCGGCTCCTCGGCCATCCACACCAGCATCGCTTCGAAGCTGTCGGTGACCGGCGGCACATTGTCGGCATGCACCAGCAGGTCGCCGCGGGAGATGTCGATCTCGTCTTCCATGGTCAGCGTCACCGCCTGACCCGGACCGGCGTGCTCCAGCTCACCCTCGAAGGTGACGATGGATTTGACCCGGCTGCTCTTGCCCGACGGCAGCACCACGACTTCGTCGCCCTTGTGCACGATGCCGCTGGCCAGGGTGCCGGCGAAACCGCGGAAGTTCAGGTTCGGACGGTTGACGTACTGCACCGGGAAGCGCAGATCGGTGAAGTTGCGGTCGCCCGCCACTTCCACGGTCTCGAGGATTTCCATCAGCGACTGGCCGGTGTACCACGGCGAGCGCTCGGACTTGTTCACCACGTTGTCGCCCTTGAGGGCCGACATCGGCACGAAGTGCATGCTGGTCGGCTTCATCTTCAAGCCTTCGGCAAACTTCAGGTAGTCGGCCTTGATCGACTCGAACACGCCCTGGTCGAAGTCCTTGAGGTCCATCTTGTTGATGGCGACGACGATGTGCTTGATGCCCAGCAACGAGGCGATGAAGCTGTGGCGACGGGTCTGGGTCTGCACGCCGTAACGGGCGTCGACCAGGATGATCGCCAGATCACAGGTGGACGCACCGGTGGCCATGTTGCGGGTGTACTGCTCATGGCCGGGGGTATCGGCAATGATGAATTTGCGCTTGGCGGTAGAGAAATAGCGGTAGGCGACATCGATGGTGATGCCCTGCTCACGCTCGGCCTGCAGGCCGTCGACCAGCAAAGCCAGGTCGATGTCGTCGCCGGTGGTGCCGACTTTTTTCGAATCGCGGGTGATGGCTTCGAGGTGATCTTCGTAGATCATCTTCGAGTCGTGCAGCAGGCGCCCGATCAGGGTGCTCTTGCCGTCATCGACGTTACCGCAGGTCAAAAAGCGCAGCAGCTCTTTACGTTCGTGCTGGCCCAGGTAGGCGAGGATGTCCTCGCTGATCAAATCAGATGCGTGACTCATTGCATTCAAGCTCCGAGCTGTAAGCTTCAAGCGGCAAGCTTGTCGGCGTACAGCTAGTCAGAAATTTTGTTGATCAACCCGCCCAGCATTCGAGAAAGCTCGCGGGTTTCCATAATCCAATTTTCAGCCAGCGGATCTGCGATGTAAGCGATATCTCGGCCTATCAGGACTTGGGTTCGCAACTCTGCACAGGAGGCCTTGGCGATCCAGAGAAATTGAACCTTCTCTCTTGAACTCCGACGTTCCATGCCTTCAGCGATATTGCAAGGCACTGACAGTGCAGAGCGGGTAATTTGATCCTTGAAGCCAAAATCCCCGCGTTGCGCAAACTCTCTGAAAATCCCCACTGCCAGACATTTGCTTCGCTGCCAGACAATCAGCTTCTCGAAATCCATTACAAGTCATCCGACTCCGGCTCGCAGCAACCGGCCGCAAGCGCCAGACCGCAAAGTTACGCATACCGCCTTCAACTTGCAGCTTGCCGCTTGTAACTCGAAGCTTAAAAGTAACCCTGACGTTTCTTGTCTTCCATCGAGCCTGCGCCATCGTGGTCGATGACCCGGCCCTGGCGCTCGGAAGTTCGCGTCAGGAGCATTTCCTGAATGATGTCCGTGAGGCTTTCGGCCTCGGACTCCACCGCGCCCGTCAACGGGTAGCAGCCAAGGGTACGGAAACGCACTTTCTTTTTGACGATGCGCGCCTTCTCCTCATCGGACAGGTGCTCGAGGATGCGCTCGTCGTCGATCATGATCAGCGTGCCGTTCTTCTCGATCACTTCGCGCTCGGCGGCGAAGTACAGCGGCACGATCGGGATGCCTTCGAGGTAGATGTACTGCCAGATGTCCAGCTCGGTCCAGTTCGACAACGGGAACACACGAATCGATTCGCCCTTGTTGACCTTGCCGTTGTAGACGTTCCACAGCTCCGGACGCTGGTTTTTCGGATCCCAGCGGTGCTTGCTGTCGCGGAACGAGTAGACGCGCTCCTTGGCGCGGGACTTCTCTTCATCGCGACGGGCACCGCCGAACGCGGCGTCGAAACCATGTTTGTCGAGCGCCTGCTTGAGGCCCTCGGTCTTCATGATGTCGGTGTGTTTGGCGCTGCCGTGGGTGAACGGGTTGATGCCCTGCGCCACGCCGTCCGGGTTGACGTGGGTGATCAGGTCCAGGCCAAGCTCTTCGACCATCTTGTCGCGGAACTTGTACATTTCCTGGAATTTCCACCGGGTGTCGACGTGCATCACCGGAAACGGCAGTTTGCCCGGGAAGAACGCCTTGCGTGCCAGGTGCAGCATCACGGCGGAGTCTTTACCGATGGAGTACAGCATCACCGGGTTGTCGAACTCGGCGGCCACCTCGCGGATGATGTGGATGCTTTCCGCCTCCAGCTGTTTCAGATGCGTCAGTTTGTCGACCATGGCTACTCACGAAAGCTTTCTTATGAACGGCCAGCGGGCCGTGTTCGAGCGGGGAATCCTAGCACAGCGACCTCTTCTAATCAGGACGCCAACTAGATCGAAAGGGTATATGAATATGCCCACCAGTTCGGCTGTGCAGATCGCCGGTGGGCGCGAGCCTGCTCGCGAAAGCGCTGTGTAAGGCACCTCTGTAATCAAGGTGCCACCGCTTCGCGAGCAGGCGCGCTCTCATAGGATTTCTACTGGATTCAGATCGGGTTCGGGCAATCGATGAAGATGTGTTCGAGGGCAAAGCGTTTGGCCAGGTAATCACCCAGCGCCTGCACGCCATAACGCTCGGTGGCGTGGTGACCGGCAGCGATGAAGCTGATGTCGTTTTCGCGGGCGCTGTGGAACGTCTGCTCGGAAGCCTCGCCACTGAGGTACAGGTCGACCCCTGCCGCTATTGCATCATCGATGTAGCCCTGGCCACCGCCGGTGCACCAGCCGACCCGGCGGATCATCGCGCTGCCTTCGATCAGCAGCGGCTCGCGGCCCATGACTTCCTGCACGCGACGAGCGAAGTCGCGGGGCGTCATCGGTTCGTTCAACGAGCCGACCAGGCCAACAATCTTCAGGTTGTCCGGATCCAGCGGGCCTTCGACGGTGATATCGAGTTGACGGGCCAGTTGCACGTTGTTGCCGACGTCCGGGTGCAGGTCCAGCGGCAGGTGGTAGGCCAGCAGACTGATATCGTGCTTGAGCAGGGTTTTCAGGCGCCGCTGCTTCATGCCGGTGATGCACGGGTTCTCGCCTTTCCAGAAATAACCGTGATGCACCAGGACCAGATCGGCCTCGGCTGCGACCGCGGCATCGAGCAACGCCTGGCTGGCGGTGACGCCGCTGACGATGCGCATGACCTGCGGGCGCCCCTCGACCTGCAGGCCATTGGGGCAATAATCGGCAATTCTGGCACTGCCGAGGTAACGGTCGGCTTCTTCGACCAGGGTGCTCAGGGCGACGGCCATGAAAGACTCCTAAATATCCCGTTCAGAGGCGCGCGCGGCCTCGTATAATGCGCGTCATTATGGGCGGTCTGACCCCGCCTGCAACCTTTCCAGGACGTGCTTAATGTTCAAGGCGCTGCGTTTTTTTGGCTGGCCGCTGCTGGCCGGTGTGCTTATCGCTCTGTTGATTATTCAGCGTTACCCCGAGTGGGTCGGGCTACCGAGCCTCGACGTCAACCTGCAACAGGCCCCGCAGACCACCAGCGTGCAACAGGGGCCGGTGTCCTATGCCGATGCCGTGACCATCGCCGCACCGTCGGTGGTCAACCTGTACACCACCAAAGTCATCAACAAGCCGAGCCACCCGTTGTTCGAGGATCCGCAGTTCCGGCGCTTTTTCGGTGACAACTCGCCGAAGCAGAAGCGCATGGAATCGAGCCTCGGTTCCGGCGTGATCATGAGCCCGGAAGGCTACATCCTGACCAACAACCACGTGACCAGCGGCGCCGACCAGATCGTCGTGGCGCTCAAGGACGGTCGCGAAACCCTGGCCCGGGTGATCGGCAGCGACCCGGAGACCGACCTCGCGGTACTGAAGATCGATCTGAAAAACCTGCCGGCGATCACTGTCGGGCGTTCCGACAACATCCGCATCGGCGACGTTGCGCTGGCCATCGGCAACCCGTTCGGCGTCGGCCAGACCGTGACCATGGGCATCATCAGCGCCACCGGGCGCAACCAGTTGGGCCTGAACAACTACGAAGACTTCATCCAGACCGACGCGGCAATCAACCCGGGCAACTCCGGTGGCGCACTGGTCGACGCCAACGGCAACCTCACCGGGATCAACACCGCGATCTTCTCCAAATCCGGCGGTTCGCAGGGCATCGGATTTGCCATCCCGGTCAAACTGGCGATGGAAGTGATGAAATCGATCATCGAACACGGCCAGGTGATTCGTGGCTGGCTCGGCATCGAAGTGCAACCGCTGACCCAGGAGCTGGCGGAGTCGTTCGGTCTGTCCGGGCGCCCGGGCATCGTCGTGGCCGGGATCTTCCGCGATGGCCCGGCGCAAAAAGCCGGCCTGCAACTGGGCGATGTGATCCTCAGCATCGATGGCGAACCGGCCGGCGATGGCCGCCGTTCGATGAACCAGGTGGCGCGGATCAAGCCGACCGACAAAGTGACGATTCAGGTCATGCGTAACGGCAAGGAGTTGAAACTCACCGCGGAAATCGGCCTGCGTCCACCGCCGGCCCCGGTGCAGGAAAAACCCGAGTAAGACGCTGTTCGCGCCAGCGGCGCGAATAGCAGACATTCTCAACAGGCATGTTATATTGTTTCAATTAATCCATTGGAACAACATAACATGTCGTCTCGAAAAAAGGCCTCGCTGCTCGGACTGACGCTGGGCCTGCCCCTTGGCTTGCTCGGCGATCCGGTGTTCGCCGAAGAACCGCTGCCCCTCGAACTCGACGCGATCAGCGTCACCTCCGACTACGAATCGCCCACCGGACCGGTCAACGGCTACCGGGCGACCCGCTCGTCCAGCGCCACCAAAACCGACACCGCGATCCGCGATATCCCGCAGGCGATCAGCGTGGTGCCGGCCAGCGTGCTCAAGGATCTGGGCAGCAGCAGCGTCGAGCGCGCGCTGGATTTCGCCGGTGGCGTCTCGAAGCAGAACAACTTCGGTGGCCTGACCCTCTACGAATACAGCGTGCGCGGCTTCACCACCTCGGAGTTCTACAAGGACGGTTTCAGCGCCAACCGCGGCTACCCGAGCACTCCGGACGCGGCCAATATCGAGCGCATCGAAGTGCTCAAGGGCCCGGCCGCCAGCCTCTACGGCCGCGGCGATCCCGGCGGTACGGTGAACCTCGTCACCAAGAAACCGCAAGCCGAAGCCTTCACCACCCTGCAGACCAGCGCCGGCAGTTGGGATCGCTATCGCACGGCGCTGGACGTCAACACCCCGCTCGACGAACAGGGCGACGTGCTGTCGCGGATCAACCTTGCGGTCGAGGACAACCACAGTTTTCGCGACCACGTCAGCAACCAGCGCGTGTTCGTCGCGCCCTCCTTCAGCTGGCGGCTGAATCCCGACACCCAACTGCTGGTGGAAAGCGAGTTCGTTCGCCACAGCGCCACGTTCGACCGCGGCATCGTCGCGCCGAACAACACCTGGAGCGGTGTTTCGCGCCGCACATTCCTCGGTGAACCCAATGATGGCGACATCGACAATCACAACAACCTGCTTCAGGCCTCCCTCGAACATCACCTCAACGACAGCTGGAAACTGCGCCTGGCCAGTCATTACAAGGAAGGCAAGCTGTGGGGCTTCGCCTCCGAGGCGCGGCCACTCAACGCCGACGGCCACAGCGTCAACCGGCGTTATCGCGAGCGCGACAACAACTGGCACGACAGCATCACCCAACTGGAATTGCGCGGCCTGTTCGACCTCGGCAACTGGCAACACGAACTGCTGCTCGGCAGCGAGTACGAGAACTACCGCAAGAACGAGCGCGTCACCACTGTCGCCGGCGGCCCCTACGCCATCGATATCTACCACCCGGTGTACGGTCAGGCGAAACCCGACGGCGCGCGTTCGGGCAGTGACTTCTTCGAGCACGTCGAAAGCCAGGCGCTGAACCTGCAGGACCAGATCGTCTTCAGCGACAAGCTGCGCGGCATGCTCGGCGCGCGTTTCGAGCATTTCGCGCAACGCATCGACGATTACAGCCGCAACGCCAGCAGCCGCCAGACCCACGACGCCCTGACCCAGCGCGCCGGCCTGCTCTATCAACTGACGCCGGACACCGGCCTGTTCGCCAACGCCTCGACATCGTTCAAACCGAACAACGGCCTCGACGCGAGCGGCAAGTCCTTCAACCCCGAAGAAGGCGTCGGCTACGAAGTCGGGATCAAGCACGAGCTGTTCGACAATCGCCTGAGCAGCACCCTCGCCTTCTTCCATATCGACAAGGAAAACGTCCTCGCCCTCGACCCGAGTACCGACACCAACCGCGCCATGGGCAAGGCCCGCAGCCGTGGTTTCGATCTACAGGTCAGCGGCCAGGTGAGCGACGCCGTGCGCGTGATCGGCGCCTTCGCCTACATCGATGCCGAGGTGACCAAGGGCGACGCCGTGATCCCTGCCGGCAGCCGCATCCTGGGTGTCGCCAAGCACAGTGGCAGCCTGCTGGGAGTCTACGAGTTCCAGGATGGCCACTGGCGCGGTTCCGACGTTGGCGCGGCATTCACCTACGTCGGCGACCGTTCCGGCGAGGCCGGCAGCCATTTCGAATTGCCCGCCTACCACACCGTCGACCTGCTGGCCCATTACAAGGCCAGCGACCAGGTCACCGTCGGCCTCAATCTGAACAACCTGTTCGACGAAAAGTATTACGAGCGCGCCTACAGCAATTACTGGGTCAGCCCCGGCGAGCCGCGCAACTTCACCGTCAGCCTCACCCTCAACCTGTAAAAGGACGTCAGCATGCACCACGGCAAAACCCTCCTGCTCCTCGCGGCACTGTTCGCCAGCCAAGCCTCGGCCCACGGCCTGTGGACCGAACAGCGGCGCGGCAACATCGAAGTGATCTACGGCCACGGCGCCGAGGACAATGCTTTCAAGGCGCAGAAAATCAGCGGCGCCTGGGCCTACGATGCCGCGGGCAAGATGATTCCGGTCAGTGTCCAGCGCCTGGCCGATCATGCCCGCCTGCAACCGTTGAAACCGCCGGCCATCATGGCCGTGGCGCTGAACAACGGCATGTGGTCGCAGACCGCTGACAAGCGGTGGATCAATGAAGGGCGCAGCAAGGTGCCCGGCGCTATCGAGGCGACCGAAACCTTCAAGTACAGCCTGGCGATCTATCAGCCCGGGGCGAAGCTGCCTCCACTTGCGCAGATCCGTTTGCTGATCCTGCCGGAGGTCGACCCGCTCACCGTCGGACCGGGGAAGTCGCTGCCGGTGCGGGTCACGCTCGATGGCAAACCGGCGGCCGGCGTGAAGTTGATCGGCGACTATCGCAGCGCGCCGAACACCCTCAGCACCGAGACCGACCAGGATGGCCGGGCGCAGGTGCTGGTGCGCAATGAAGGCTTGAATGTGATTGCCGCGCAGGTGGAGGTGCCGGTGAGGGACAGCGCAGACGTCAATAGCCGCGGCTTGTTCAGCTCGCTGACGTTCCTTGGCGAACCGCATCACGAATAAGGCCACGGGTTCGCTCTCGAACTTTCAGCAAGCAATCTGCCCTTCGCTTATTTCGACATGCTCTAACGCACTGTCAGTTCTGACAGTGCCGGCTCGAGACTAACGCCCGTAGGCTGGGGGGCATGAACTCACGCGTCGGCCCACCTGCCGGCGGGTCGTTGTACTTATCGGGAAGGGAACCGCATGAAAGCTCAACGCGAATACGATTTCGAATCCACGCCGAAATTCGACAAGGGCGAAGCCCTCATTGAATGGCAGGGCACTACGTTGCGCTCACCGATCGTGGTGTTCAATCGCGGCCTGCTCACTGCCAGTTACTTGCAGCAGGCCTCCGGCACAAAAGGGGGATCGGACAACGATGCGTTTGTCGTCAGCCTGCTGGAGGGCACGCCACCCTCGAGCTTCCAGCAGCAGTATCAACGAGGCGATTCTGCGCACCACTTCGAATGGGCCTTGATCTATGAAGGCAAGGCGCATCGGCCGAGGACAGGCAGCATTACCGGGACGTTCGCCAGTGCCTACCGCTCGATCGATGCCGTGATCCATATGGTCTTCGATGACAACAGCACGGCCAACATAACGTTCAAGGCGGAAAAACGGCTGCAGTAACGTCAACGGCACAGCCCCCGATACACCATCGGGAACTGTGCCGTTCAATCATTACAACGCGCCGAGCCCGTCGATCAGCGCCTGATTCTGCTCCGGCGTACCGATGGAGATACGCAGGAACTGGGCAATCCGCTGCTGCTTGAAGTGGCGCACGATCACCCCTTGCTCGCGCAACCTGGCGGCCAGCCCTGCTGCGTCGTGCTGCGGATGGCGGGCGAAAATGAAGTTCGCTGCCGACGGCAGCACTTCAAAGCCCTTGGCCTGCAATTGCGCGACCACCCACTCGCGGCTTTCGATCACCAGCCGGCAGGTCTTGGCGAAGTACTCGCGATCCTCGAACGCCGCCGCGGCGCCGACATTGGCCAGACGATCGAGCGGATAGGAGTTGAAGCTGTTCTTGATCCGCTCCAGCGCCTCGATCAGGTCCGGGTGCCCTACCGCCAGGCCGACCCGCAGCCCGGCCAGCGAACGCGACTTGGACAGGGTCTGGGTCACCAGCAGGTTCGGATAACGATCCACCAGGCTGATCGCGGTTTCGCCCCCAAAGTCGATGTAGGCCTCGTCGACCACGACCACCGAGTCCGGGCTGGCCTTGAGGATTTGCTCGACCGCCTCCAGCGCCAGCAGGCAACCGGTCGGTGCGTTCGGGTTGGGGAAAATGATCCCGCCGTTCGGCCTGGCATAGTCCGCCGGATTGATGCGGAACTGCGCGTCCAGCGGCACCGCCTCGAACTGGATGCCATACAGCCCGCAATAAACCGGATAGAAACTGTAGCTGATGTCCGGGAACAGCAGCGGCTTGTCGTGTTGCAACAAACCGTGAAACACGTGGGCCAGCACCTCGTCGGAACCGTTGCCGAGAAACACCTGGTTGCTCTGCACGCCGTAATAGCTGGCGACCGCGTTTTTCAGCAGGTCGCTGTTCGGGTCCGGGTACAGGCGCAGGTTGTCGTTGAGCTCGGTCTGCATCGCCGCCAGGGCTTTCGGCGACGGGCCATACGGGTTTTCGTTGGTGTTGAGCTTGACCAGGCGGGTCAGCTTCGGCTGCTCGCCCGGCACGTAGGGCACCAGATCCTTGACGAACGGGCTCCAGAATTTACTCATGTTCAGTTCCCCTTCACGTCGTCTTTGATGCGGTATTCGGCGCTGCGCGCGTGAGCACTCAGCGATTCGCCACGGGCCAGTACGGACGCGGTCTTGCCCAGTTCGGAGGCACCGGCCTCGGAGCAGAAGATGATCGACGAACGTTTCTGGAAGTCATACACCCCCAGCGGCGAGGAGAACCGCGCGGTGCCGGAGGTCGGCAGGACGTGGTTGGGACCGGCGCAGTAATCGCCCAGCGCTTCGGAGGTGTGGCGACCCATGAAGATCGCGCCGGCGTGACGGATCTGCGGCAACCAGGCCTGCGGGTCGGCGACTGACAGTTCCAGGTGTTCCGGCGCGATGCGATTGGCGACTTCGATGGCCTGGGCCATGTCCTGCACCTGAATCAGTGCGCCACGGCCATTGATCGAGGTTTCGATGATGGTCGCGCGGTCCATGGTCGGCAGCAGCTTGTCGATGCTGGCGGCGACCTTGTCGAGGAACTCGGCGTCCGGGCTGACCAGGATCGCCTGGGCGTCTTCGTCGTGCTCGGCCTGAGAGAACAGGTCCATGGCGATCCAGTCCGGATCGGTCTGGCCATCACACACAACGAGGATTTCCGACGGGCCGGCGATCATGTCGATGCCGACCTGGCCGAACACGTGGCGCTTGGCGGTGGCCACGTAAATGTTGCCCGGGCCGACCACTTTGTCC
This sequence comes from Pseudomonas sp. efr-133-TYG-5, assembly GCF_030209175.1. Lineage (GTDB taxonomy): Bacteria > Pseudomonadota > Gammaproteobacteria > Pseudomonadales > Pseudomonadaceae > Aquipseudomonas. The sequence continues at coordinate 2,472,711 of NZ_JARVSM010000001.1, forward strand.
ACCTGCGGCACGCTTTCGGTGCCGTAGGCCAGCGCAGCGACCGCTTGCGCGCCGCCGATGGTGAAGACCCGGTCGACGCCGGCGATGCAGGCGGCGGCCAGCACCAGTTCGTTGACTTCACCGCGCGGGGTCGGCACCACCATGACCACTTCGGTCACACCGGCGACCTTGGCCGGAATCGCGTTCATCAACACCGAGGACGGGTACGACGCCTTGCCACCCGGCACGTACAGGCCGGCGCGGTCCAGCGGGGTGACCTTCTGGCCGAGCACGGTGCCGTCGGCTTCGGTGTAGCTCCAGGAGTCCTGCTTCTGCTTTTCGTGGTAGCTGCGCACGCGCGCGGCGGCTCTTTCCAGGGCTTCGCGCTGGGGTACGGTAATGCGGGTCAGGGCCAGCTCGAGGCGCTCGCGCGGCAGGATCAGGTCGGCCATGGAAGCTACTTCGAGGCCGTCGAACTTCTGGGTGAACTCGACCAGCGCCGCGTCGCCGCGTTCGCGCACAGCCTTGATGATGTCCAGCACGCGCTGATTGACCGAGTCGTCAGACACACTTTCCCAGCTCAGCAGATGATCCAGATGATGCGCGAAATCCGGGTCAGCAGCGTTGAGTCGGCGAATTGCAGTCGGTGCGGTCATAGCGAGAGCCTCATAGGAATGGCAAAAACTCAGGCGCCCTAACTTAGCAGTCGTTTCCGCTTGGGCACCTGAGATTCTGGCTATGAGGCGGATAGACGGGCGCGACTCAAGGTCGCGCAGGGACATCAGCCGCGGTGTCGCGATTCCACTGCCTTGCGCAGGGTATCGATCAACGCCTGGATTCGGGCGTGTTGCATCTTCATCGAAGCCTTGTTGACCACCAGGCGCGAGCTGATCGTGGCGATCAGTTCCTGGGGCTCGAGGCCGTTGGCGCGCAGGGTGTTGCCGGTGTCGACCACGTCGATGATCTTGTCGGCCAGGCCGATCAGCGGTGCCAGCTCCATCGAGCCGTACAGCTTGATGATGTCGACCTGACGGCCCTGCTCGGCGTAGTAGCGCTTGGCGACATTGACGAACTTGGTCGCCACCCGCAGGCGGCCCTTGGGTTCGGCCGCGCCGACCTTGCCGGCGGTCATCAGCTTGCACTGGGCGATCTGCAGGTCCAGCGGCTCGTACAGGCCCTGGCCGGTGTACTCCATCAGCACATCCTTGCCGGCGACGCCGAGGTCGGCCGCGCCATGCTCGACATAGGTCGGCACGTCGGTGGCACGCACGATCAGCAGGCGTACGTCGTCCTGGGTCGTCGGGATGATCAGCTTGCGGCTCTTGTCCGGATTCTCGGTCGGCACGATGCCCGCTTCGGCGAGAAGCGGCAGCGTGTCGTCAAGGATACGGCCCTTGGACAATGCGATGGTCAACATGGCTAACGTCAGTCCTTATCAAGGTACTCATGTCCGGTCGCAATCGGCGCCGGACACACATCGAGCCGGAGACCGGCTCGACTCGAAACGAATTCAGTGGACACCTCCCTGTGTCCCGTTGGCTGCGACTAGCCCGGCACGCGACGGATCTTGGCGCCCAGCATCTGCAGTTTTTCCTCGATGCACTCGTAACCACGATCTATGTGGTAGATGCGATCGATCAGGGTGTCGCCTTCGGCCACCAGGGCCGAGATCACCAGGCTGGCCGACGCACGCAGGTCGGTCGCCATGACAGGCGCGCCCTTGAGCACTTCGGTACCGGTAACGATGGCCGTGTTGCCTTCGACCTGGATCTTGGCGCCCATGCGGTGCAGTTCGTAAACGTGCATGAAGCGGTTTTCGAAGATCGTCTCGATCACCGCGCCGGTGCCTTCGGCAATGGCGTTGAGCGAGATGAACTGCGCTTGCATGTCCGTCGGGAACGCCGGGTACGGCGCCGTGCGCACGTTGACCGCTTTCGGGCGCTTGCCGTGCATGTTCAGCTCGATCCAGTCTTCACCGGTGGTGATTTCTGCGCCGGCTTCACGGAGTTTTTCCAGCACCGCCTCGAGGATGGTCGGATCGGTGTCCTTGACCTTGACGCGGCCACCGGTGACCGCCGCAGCGACCAGGTAGGTGCCGGTCTCGATACGGTCTGGCATGACCTTGAAGAAGGTCGAACCCAGGCGCTCGACGCCGTCGATGGTGATGGTGTCGGTACCGGCACCGGACACCTTGGCGCCCATGGCGTTGAGGAAGTTCGCCAGGTCGACGACTTCCGGCTCGCGCGCGGCGTTCTGCAGTACGCTGCGACCCTTGGCCAGGGCAGCGGCCATCATGATGTTCTCGGTACCGGTCACGCTGACGGTGTCGAAGAAGAAGTGCGCACCGCGCAGGCCGCCTTCAGGCGCCTTGGCCTTGATGTAGCCGCCTTCGACGTCGATGACCGCGCCCATGGCTTCCAGACCGCGGATGTGCAGGTCGACCGGACGCGAACCGATGGCGCAACCGCCAGGCAGGGCGACTTCGGCTTCACCGAAGCGCGCGACCATCGGGCCCAGTACCAGGATCGAGGCACGCATGGTTTTCACCAGCTCGTACGGCGCGATCAGGGTCTTGATGGTGCGCGGATCGATTTCGACGCTGAGTTTCTCGTCGATCACCGGCTCGATGCCCATGCGACCGAACAGCTCGATCATGGTAGTGATGTCGTGCAGGTGCGGCAGGTTGCCGACGGTCACCGGGCCATCGCACAGCAGCGTGGCGGCCAGGATCGGCAGGGCAGAGTTCTTTGCCCCGGAGATGCGGATTTCGCCATCAAGACGAACGCCACCGGTAATAATCAATTTATCCATAAGAATCTCGACGCCCTAGGGCTCAGGTGCGCTCGGCCCAGGCCGCGCTGCTGAAAAATTTCATAGTGACCGCGTGGATGCTGCCATCGGCGATCCATGGGTTCAAATGGGCATAGATGCTCTGCTGACGCTTGACCGGGCTTAAAGCCGCCAGTTCATCGCTAATCACGTTCAGCTGGAAATTGCAGCCTTCGCCTTCGACTTCCACCTGCGTTCCTGGCAGCTTCCCTTCAAGGAAGCTCTTCACTTCTACGGCCTGCATGCTCAACCTCAATCGGCGCCCTGTGCGCGCGGGTCGGACATCATACAAAAAAGCCCCGCGCCTGCGAACCCCGCTTGGCAGGACTCTGACGGGGGGCTTGCTTGTCGATGCGGGTTCAGGGGTGCGCCAACAGCTCGGTCAGTTCGCTGACCTGAGCGATTTCACGCATGTCTTCGGGCATCGCCCGCACGCTCACGGCCTTGCCGGCCGCCTGCGCATCACGCATGAAGCACAGCAGCAGCGACAAGCCGACACTGCTGGACTTCACCACGGCCGAGCAGTCGATCACGAGCGAAGCGGCCTTGCTGGACTTGATCAGCGCCTGGCCTTCCTTGCGCAGGTCAGGCCCGGTGCGGTAATCCAGCACTCCGCTGAGCAACAGCTCGTCGACATCACTCATACGCACCGCCGCCTCATTCATTGCGCTGACTTCTCTTCGGTAGCCGCCTTGGCCTTCGCGACCTCGCCCGCCCAACCGTTGATGGTCTTGTCCAGATCGTTGCCATTGCGCTGCATGGCGTCGGCGAACTGATCACGGAACAGCTTGCCGATGTTGATGCCATTGATGATCACGTTGCGCAGTTTCCACTCGCCGTTGATCTTTTCCAGGGTGTACTGCACCGGGTAGACCGCGCCGTTGTTGCCCTTGACGGTCATGCCGACGCTGGTGCGGTCGCCCGATTCGTCCTTGGCCGGATCAACGGTGATGCCCTGGTTGTTGTACTCGAGCAAGGCGTTGCCGTAGAACTGGAACAGGCCTTTCTTGAAGTTTTCCTGGAAGGCCTGCATCTGCGCCGGGGTGGCCTTGCGCGAATACTTGACCGTCATGATGCTCTTGGAAATGCCTTCGGCATCCACCACGGGGCCCACGATCGTGTTCAGCGCGGTGTAGAAATCCTGCGGGTCCTGTTTGTACTTCTCTTTGTTGGCCGACAGATCGGCAAGCATCCGGTTGGTGGTGTCCTGAACCAGATCATGCGCCGACTGCGCTGCCACGGCGTTAGCCATCAGCGGCAGTGTCGCGAGCAACACCAACAGGCCACGTCGCAAGGTAGAGATCATTCAAAAGCTCCTCATTTGGCGTCTTTGCTAACGGTATTGAGCAGGAATTTACCGATCAGGTCTTCCAGTACCAGAGACGACTGCGTGTCGTGGATGGTTCCACCATCCTTGAGCCGGGTGTCTTCCCCGCCCACGCTGATACCGATGTACTTCTCGCCCAGCAGACCAGCGGTCAGGATAGACGCTGTGGAGTCGGTCGGCAGATTGTCGACCTTTTTATCCACCTGCAGGGTCACCCGACCGGTGAAGCTGTCGCGGTCCAGATCGATCGCCGTGACCTTGCCGATGGTCACACCGGCCATGGTCACCTTGGCTCTGACCGTCAAACCGGCAATATTGTCGAAGTAGGCATAAAGTTTATAGGTATCGGTGGTCGAAGTCGGAGACAGGCCACTGACCCGCAACGCAAGCAGCAGCAAAGCCAGGATCCCTGCCAGCAGGAACAGGCCGACACCGATTTCCAGGGTGCGGTTTTGCATCAGAAATCTCCAAACATCAAAGCGGTCAGAATAAAGTCCAGGCCGAGCACTGCCAGCGAGGCATATACCACGGTCTTGGTAGTGGCACGACTGATCCCCTCGGAAGTGGGTTCGCAGTCATAGCCTTGGAATACGGCGATCCAGGTCACGACAAAGGCAAAAACCACGCTCTTGATGATGCCGTTGAGCACATCGTCGGCGAAGTTGACGCTGTTCTGCATGTTCGACCAGTAGGAACCTTCATAGACTCCCAGCCAGTCGACTGCCACCCACGAGCCGCCCCAGATACCGACGACGCTGAAGATCATCGCCAGCACCGGCAGGGAAATGAAACCGGCCCACAGGCGCGGGGCAATGATGTACTTGAGCGGGTCGACCCCGATCATTTCCAGGCTGGACAACTGTTCGGTGGATTTCATGTTGCCGATTTCCGCCGTCAGCGCCGAACCGGCGCGCCCGGCGAACAGCAATGCCGTCACCACCGGACCGAGTTCACGCAACAGCGTCAGGGCGACCATCTGACCGACCGCCTGCTCCGAACCGTAGCTCGACAGGATGTTGAAACCCTGCAGCGCCAGCACCATGCCGATGAAAACACCGGACACGACGATGATCACCAGCGACATCACGCCGACCGAGTGCAGCTGCTTGACCAGCAGGCCGAAACCGCCGCCGATGCCACCGCGCCCGAGCAAGGCGTGAAACAGGAACAGGGTCGAGCGACCGAACACGGCAATGGCGTCGATCGCGGCGTGGCCGAAGCGGCGCACGCGTTCTATCAATGAAATTCTGCGCATCAGCGACGCTTCCCCAGAAGATCTGCGCGGTAATCCGTCGCTGGAAAGTGATACGGAACCGGACCGTCAGGGTCGCCGGTCATGAACTGACGGATGCGCGGCTCGGTCGAGTTCATCAACTCGTCCGGCGTGCCCTGCCCCAGTACCTGGCCGTCGCCAACCACATAAATGTAATCGGCGATGCTCGCGGTTTCCGCCAGATCGTGGGAAACCACGATGCTGGTGATCCCCAGCGCATCGTTGAGCAGGCGGATCAGGCGCACCAGAACGCCCATGGCGATCGGGTCCTGGCCGACGAAGGGCTCGTCGTACATGAGGATCTGCGGGTCGAGGGCGATCGCCCGGGCCAGGGCGACGCGGCGCTTCATGCCACCGGACAGCTCGTCCGGCATCAGCTCGATGGCGCCGCGCAGGCCGACCGCCTGCAATTTGAGCAGGACGATGTCGCGGATCATTTCTTCCGGCAGCTGGGTGTGGACACGCAGGGGAAACGCCACGTTCTCGAAGACATCGAGATCGGTGAACAGCGCGCCGCTCTGGAACAGCACGCCCATGTGCTTGCGCGCATCGAACAGATCGCTGCGCGACAGCTTCGGCAGGTTCTGGCCGTTGACCCAGACCTCGCCCTGCGAAGGTCGCAGCTGGGCGCCCATCAGGCGCAGCAGCGTAGTCTTGCCGCACCCGGAAGGTCCCATGATGCCGGTGACCTTGCCCCGCGGGATGCGAATATCGACGTTATTGAAAATGCTCCGCGAACCGCGCTTGAAGGAGACTCCCTTCAGCTCGACCGCGTAGGCGTTATCGGCACTCATCTAAACTCCTTGCGATGCAGCCTCTCACTCGGACGCCTGGCTTTCTGAAGGAAAGCACTTACATCCCGGGCAGGCCGAACTGGCGGCGAACTATATCACTGCAAAGGCCAAGCGCCCAAGGGCTGGCCCCGCGGCATTCGGCGATATGACAGACATGCGTCCTTATTTAGGAGGTTTTGGTAACTGTTAATGACAAAGCACGACGAACTAGCGTGAGGCTTTTCAACATAACCGCTATAATCGCCGCCTTTTCATCGGGCTATACGATTTCTGACATGAGCCAATCCAGCGACCTGATTCAATCGGCACAACGCACCATCCGCCTCGAAGTGGAAGCCGTTCAAGGCTTGTTGCCCCATATCGACGCCGATTTCGTACGCGCTTGCGAGATGATTCTGGCCAGCAAGGGCCGTGTGGTCGTGGTCGGCATGGGCAAGTCCGGGCACGTCGGCAACAAGATCGCCGCCACCCTGGCCAGCACCGGCACCCCGGCATTTTTCGTCCACCCGGCGGAAGCCAGCCACGGCGACATGGGCATGATCACCCGCGACGACGTGATCCTGGCCCTGTCGAACTCCGGTTCGACCAATGAAATCGTGACCCTGCTGCCACTGATCAAGCGCCTGGGCATCCAGCTCATCAGCCTGACGGGCAACCCGCAATCGCCGCTGGCCAAGGCTGCCGAAGTCAATCTCAACGTGCATGTCGAGCATGAAGCCTGTCCGCTGAACCTGGCCCCGACCTCTTCCACCACTGCCGCACTGGTCATGGGCGACGCCCTGGCCGTGGCGCTGCTGGAAGCACGCGGCTTCACCGCCGAAGATTTCGCCTTTTCCCACCCGGGCGGCGCACTGGGCCGTCGCCTGCTGTTGAAAGTGGAAAACGTCATGCACGCCGGCCAGGAGCTGCCACAGGTGCAACGTGGCACCCTGCTCAAGGATGCGCTGATGGAAATGACCCGCAAGGGCCTGGGCATGACCGTGATCCTCGAAGCCGACGGCAAGCTTGCCGGGATCTTCACCGACGGCGACCTGCGCCGCACCCTCGATCGCAGCATCGACGTGCACAGCGCCACCATCGATCAGGTGATGACCGTACACGGCAAGACCGCCCGCGCCGAAATGCTCGCCGCCGAGGCCCTGAAAATCATGGAAGACCACCGAATCAACGCGCTGGTAGTCGTCGACGAGGAAGACCGCCCGATCGGCGCCTTCAACCTCTCCGACCTGCTGCGCGCAGGAGTCATGTAAATGAGCACCGACCTGCTGCAACGCGGCAAAGCGATCAAACTGGCGGTTTTCGACGTCGACGGCGTCCTCACCGACGGCCGCCTGTACTTCCTCGAAGACGGCAGCGAATTCAAGACCTTCAACACGCTGGACGGCCAGGGCATCAAGATGCTGATGAACGCCGGCGTGCAGACCGCCATCATCAGTGGCCGCAAGACCCCGGTGGTCGAGCGCCGCGCCAAAAACCTCGGGATCCCGCACCTGTTTCAGGGCCGCGAGGATAAACTGGTGGTGCTCGACGGTCTTCTGCAGCAACTGGGCCTAAGCTATGAACAGGTCGCCTACCTCGGTGACGACCTGCCCGACCTGCCGGTGATCCGCCGTGTAGGCCTGGGCATGGCCGTGGCCAACGCCGCCGATTTCGTGCGCGAACACGCCCATGGCGTTACCCGTGCCCGTGGCGGCGAAGGTGCCGCCCGTGAATTCTGCGAATTGATCCTGCGCGCCCAGGACCGCCTCGATGCGGCCAACGCCGCGTACCTGTGAGCCAAACCATGTTCAGCAAAAAAGTTCGCAATGTATTGTTGTTCGGCTGTATCGCCGCGATTTTCGCCGCGGTCGGCTACTGGAACATCAGCCCGGAACGCTTCCGCGACAAGCCACCGGTGTCGGCCGAAGAGAGCCCGATCGACTGGTACGCCACCAACACGCACACCCTGCAATACCTCGAGGACGGCCGGGTGCAGTACGAAATGACCTCGGAAAAGGCCGAGCACGTCAAGGCCACCGACATCACCCTGGTGACCAAACCCGACCTCAACATGTTCCGGGGCACTGACTTTCCGTGGCACGTGACCAGCGAGCGCGGCGAGGTCAACTCCGGCGGCACCGAGGTCGAGCTGATCGACTCGGTACGCGTCAAGCGCACCGACGAAAAGAACCGCGACACCCTGATTACCTCCACGCGCATGACAGTGTTCCCGCAGGAACAATATGCGCAGACCCAGCAACCCGTTAGAATCGACGGCGCTGGCGGTGTATCGACTGGCGTGGGCATGAAAGCGTATTTGAAGGAAAGCAGGATACACCTGCTATCGAACGTAAGAGGACAGTATGAGGCTCGTTAAAACCCTCCCTATTTTGCTCAGTCTGGGCGCAGCACTGGGAAGCGTGAGCGCCTGGGCTCTGCCGAACGATCAGCAGCAGCCTATCCGCATCCAGGCCGACGACGCCCAGCTGGACGACAAGAATGGCGTGGCCACCTACACCGGCGACGTCATCATCACCCAAGGCTCGATGAAGGTCACCGGCAACAAGGTGACGATCACCCGCACCCAGACCGGCGACATCGACGTGGTCACCTCGGTGGGCAACCTCGCCTACTTCGAGCAGCTGCAGACCCAGGGCGACACCAAGCCTGTACAGGGCTGGGGCGTCACCATTCAGTACCACGCTGCGCAGAATCGCGTCGTGCTGATCGACAAGGCCAAGGTTGTCGACAAGGACAACAACACCACTCAGGGCGAGAAGATCGTCTATGACACGGTGAAAAAACTGGCCAGCGCCGGTCGTGCCACCGGCAGCAAGGTCACCGAAGCGCGTCCGCGCATCGACATGGTGATCCAGCCGAAGAAGAAAACCGACGAGAAAACCCAGTAATGGCAACTCTGAAAGCTCAGCACCTGGCCAAGGCCTATAAAAGCCGCCAGGTCGTGCGTGACGTCAGCCTGTCGATCGACAGCGGGCAGATCGTCGGCCTGCTCGGTCCGAACGGCGCCGGCAAGACCACCTGCTTCTACATGATCGTCGGCCTGGTGCAGGCCGATCAGGGGCGCGTGCTGATCGATGACCTCGATGTCAGCCACCAGCCGATGCACGGCCGCGCCAAGGCCGGTATCGGCTATCTGCCGCAGGAAGCCTCGATCTTCCGCAAGCTGTCGGTGGCCGATAACATCATGGCCATCCTCGAGACCCGCAAGGAGCTCGACAAGGCCGGTCGTCGCAAGGAGCTGGAAAGCCTGCTGCAGGAATTCCACATCAGCCACATCCGCGACAACCTCGGCATGAGCCTGTCCGGTGGTGAACGCCGCCGGGTGGAAATCGCCCGCGCGCTGGCCACCGCACCGAAATTCATCCTGCTCGACGAACCGTTCGCCGGTGTCGACCCGATTTCGGTCGGCGACATCAAGCAGATCATCCATCACCTCAAGGCCAAGGGCATCGGTGTGCTGATCACCGACCACAACGTCCGCGAGACGCTGGATATCTGTGAAACGGCGTACATCGTCAACGACGGCCAGTTGATCGCCGAAGGCGACGCCGCGACCATCCTCGCCAACGATCTGGTGAAGGAAGTGTATCTGGGTCACGAGTTCCGCCTGTAAGACGCGTGGCGTCTGCCACTTGTGCAGACGCCGCTGCGGCCTCACCTTGCTCACTGCCGGGGCGAAGCCAATCGTCAACTCAGTTTTCTTGGTTTTTATTGCTACAGCGGTCTAGGCAAACACGTCGCTCCAAAGATTCTCAGCAATGACTGGAGCGATACGTCAACCAGGTTTTCTTGGTTTTTATTGTTACAGCGGTCTAGGCAAACACGTCGCTCCAAAGATTCTCAGCAATGACTGGAGCGATACGTCAACCAGGTTTTCTTGGTTTTTATTGTTACAGCGGTCTAGGCAAACACTTCAGTTTCAGGCATATAATTTGCTTAAGTTTGGCGCTTCGGCGCCCTGTAGTGGATGGCGCATGTGCGCCGGCGAATAAGGTGTTAAGCCCCTGCCATGAAACCATCGCTAGTCTTGAGAATGGGCCAGCAGCTGACGATGACACCGCAGCTGCAACAGGCCATCCGCCTGCTCCAATTGTCGACCCTGGATCTGCAACAGGAAATCCAGGAGGCCCTGGAATCCAACCCGATGCTCGAACGCCAGGAAGACGGCGACGACTTCGACAACTCCGATCCACTGGCCGACAACGTCGAACACAAGCCCAACACCGAGATCCAGGAACCTTCCTACCAGGAAACCGCCCCCACGGTGGACAACCTCGAGGACGGCGAGTGGAACGAACGCATCCCCAACGAACTGCCGGTCGATACCGCCTGGGAAGACGTCTACCAGACCAGCGCCAGCAGCCTGCCAAGCAGCGACGATGACGAGTGGGACTTCACCACCCGCACCTCCGCCGGCGAGAGCCTGCAAAGCCACCTGCTGTGGCAGCTGAACCTGGCGCCGATGTCCGACACCGATCGGCTGATCGCCGTGACCCTGATCGACTGCATCAACAACCAGGGCTATCTCGACGAGACCCTCGAGGAAATCCTCGACGCCTTCGATCCCGAGCTGGATATCGAACTCGACGAGATCGAAGCCGTCCTGCACCGCATTCAGCAATTCGAACCGGCCGGTATCGGCGCCCGCAACCTCGGCGAATGCCTGCTGCTGCAATTGCGCCAGCTGCCGGCCAAGACCCCTTGGCTGGCCGAAGCCAAACGCCTGGTCACGGACTTCATCGATCTGCTCGGCAGCCGCGACTACAGCCAGCTGATGCGGCGCATGAAGCTCAAGGAAGACGAACTGCGCCAGGTCATCGAGCTGGTGCAGAGCCTCAACCCGCGTCCGGGCTCGCAGATCGAGTCCACCGAAGCCGAGTACGTGGTGCCTGACGTCATCGTGCGCAAGGACAACGAGCGCTGGCTGGTCGAGCTGAACCAGGAATCCGTGCCGCGCCTGCGCGTCAACGCGCAATATGCCGGTTTCGTGCGCCGCGCCGACACCAGCGCCGACAACACCTTCATGCGCAATCAGCTGCAGGAAGCGCGCTGGTTCATCAAGAGCCTGCAAAGCCGCAACGAAACCCTGATGAAAGTTGCCACCCAGATCGTCGAGCATCAGCGCGGCTTCCTGGAGTACGGCGACGAAGCGATGAAGCCGCTGGTGCTGCATGACATCGCCGAAGCGGTGGGCATGCACGAATCGACGATTTCCCGGGTGACCACGCAGAAATTCATGCATACCCCACGGGGCATTTATGAGCTGAAATACTTTTTCTCCAGCCACGTCAGCACCTCCGAAGGCGGCGAATGCTCGTCCACGGCGATCCGCGCGATCATCAAGAAACTGGTCGCGGCGGAAAATCAGAAAAAGCCGTTGAGTGACAGCAAGATCGCTGGTTTACTGGAGGCACAAGGCATTCAGGTGGCTCGCCGCACCGTCGCCAAGTACCGCGAATCCCTCGGGATCGCGCCTTCGAGCGAACGCAAGCGGTTGATGTAAGCCACGTTACAGCGTTCCAGTGGTAGATCATCGGGTCTACCGCTTTATGCACTGGCAACGAAGGAGAAGCTGTATGCAAGTCAACATCAGTGGACACCAACTGGAAGTGACCGAACCTCTGCGCACCTACATCGGCGAGAAACTCAACCGATTGGAGCGGCATTTCGACAAGATCACCAATGTTCAAGTCATATTGAATGTCGAGAAGCTGAAACAGAAAATCGAAGCCACGCTGCATATCCCCGGCGGAGAAGTGGTTGCCAATGCCGAGCATGACGACATGTATGCCGCCATCGACCTGCTGACCGACAAGCTGGATCGCCAACTCAAAAAGCATAAGGAAAAGACCCAGAGCCTCCTACAGGGCGCAACCGGTCGTTAACACCCCCAACCCATGATCCGACTTGAAAGTATCCTGACCCCCGGCCGTTCCCTGGTGAACGTGCCGGGCGGCAGCAAAAAGAAAGCCCTCGAACAGATTGCCAACCTGATCGCCCGCGAAGTGCCGGATCTGGAGATGCAAGATGTCTTCGAGGCCCTGATCGCCCGTGAAAAACTCGGCTCGACCGGTTTTGGCAACGGCATCGCCATCCCCCACTGCCGCCTCAAGGGCTGCGAAGCGCCCATCAGCGCCCTGATGCACCTTGATGCCCCCATCGACTTCGACGCGATCGACGGCGCGCCCGTCGACCTGTTGTTCGTCCTGCTGGTACCGGAAGCGGCCACGGACGCGCACCTGGAGCTGCTCCGTCAGATCGCCAGCATGCTTGACCGCAAGGACGTGCGCGACCGACTGCGCAGCGCGCCCAGCAATGAAGCCCTGTACCAGGTCGTACTGGAAGAGCAGAACAGGCCTTAACCATGCGCTTGATCATTGTCAGTGGCCGTTCCGGCTCGGGTAAGAGCACCGCCCTGGATGTCCTCGAGGACAACGGCTACTACTGCATCGACAACCTGCCGGCAGGCTTGCTGCCGGAGCTGGCCGAACGCGCGCTGATCCACACCGAGCTGTCGCAGCCGCTGGTGGCGGTGTCGATCGATGCGCGCAACCTGCCCAGCCATCTGTCGCGGTTTCCCGAGCTGCTCGAAGAAGTCCGCAGCCGTCACATCCAGTGCGACGTGCTGTACCTCGACGCCGATGAGGAAACCCTGCTCAAGCGTTTCTCGGAAACCCGTCGCCGCCATCCGCTGAGCAACGCCAATCGTTCGCTGGCCGAAGCCATCAACGATGAAACCGCCCTGCTCGGCCCGATTGCCGACCTGGCCGACCTCAAGGTCAACACCACCAGCCTGAACCTGTACCAGCTGCGCGATACCATCAAGTTGCGCCTGCTCAATCAGCCGGAACCAGGCACTGCATTTCTGGTGGAGTCGTTCGGTTTCAAACGCGGCATGCCGGTGGATGCCGATCTGGTTTTCGACGTACGCTGCCTGCCGAACCCTTATTGGAAACCGGAGCTGCGCGAGCAATCCGGCCTCGATCAGCCGGTTGCCGACTATCTGGCCGCGCAACCGGATGTCGAAGAGATGTACCAGGACATTTATACGTACCTGCACAAATGGCTGCCGCGTTTCGCCGCCAGCAACCGTGCCTATGTCACCATTGCCATCGGCTGCACCGGCGGGCATCACCGCTCCGTCTACCTGACCGAACGTCTGGGCCAGGCGCTGCAGAAAACCCTGAAGAACGTCCAGGTTCGCCACCGCGACCTCAGCTAAAGGATTCACACCGCGATGCCTGCACGGGAAATCGAAATCATCAACAAGCTGGGCCTGCATGCCCGCGCATCGGCAAAATTCGTCGGCGTCGCCGGGCAGTTTCCGGATTGCACGATCAGAGTGGGCCGCACCCCGGAAACCACGGTGGACGGCAAAAGCATCATGGCGATGATGATGCTCGCCGCCGGCAAGGGTACGAAGATCTACTTGAGTACAGAAGGCCACCAGGAGCAGGAAGCCATGGATGCACTGGTGACGTTGATCAACAACTACTTCGATGAAGGCGGTTGATCGAATGGATTGAAGGATCGCAGCCTGCAACAGGCTGCGATCCTTTTTTTCAGCCCAACGCGGTATCCATCACCATCATCAGACAGAAACCGATCAACAGCCCAAGGCTCGCCAGCTTGTCGTGACCATGGCGCCGTGATTCGGGAATCACTTCGTGGGTCACCACCAACAGCATCGCCCCCGCCGCCAGCGCCAGTCCCAACGGCAGCAACAGCTCGGCCAGACTCACCAGCCAGGCACACAGCAGCGCGAACACCGGTTCGACCAACCCTGACGCCGCGCCGATCAGGAACGCCTTGAAGCGCGACATGCCTGCCCCGGCCAGAACCAGCGCAATCACCAGACCTTCCGGCACATCCTGCAACGCAATGCCCATGGCCAGGCTGTCTGCATCCGGCATGCCGCCCCCCGCCGACACGCCGACGGCCATGCCTTCGGGAATGTTATGGGCAACGATGGCGAACACGAACAACCAGATACGCGGCGGTATCAGCGGCTGTTCGACGCTGCCGACGAGCAACTCCGGCGACGCGCCCGACACCCGGCGATCCACCAGGTACAGGCCCAATGCCCCCAAGAGGATGCCGAAGCAGATCAGGCCACTGGCCGCCCACGGCGTCAGGCCCAGGCTCTCGGCAGCGGCAATGCCCGGCACGATCAGCGAGAACGCCGTCGCCGCCAGCATCACCCCGCCACCAAACCCCAGCAACGTATCGCTGAGCGCCTGCGGCATCCGGCGGATGACCAGCACCGGCACCGCGCCGAGCGCCGTGCCGAGGGCGCAGATCGCGCCACCCTGCAACGCCCGCGACAAGCGCGGCTGCAGGTCCAGCCATTGCAGTCCATGGGTGACCAGCAAGGTCATGCCCGCCAACAGCAACAGCGATCCCAACGCGTAACGAAACATACGCCTACTTCCGATCGCCAGCGTTTCAGTGCCCATAGTCAGCCTTGAATTGTTTTTATAGAAGACTCAAACCAGCGCGGCCTGATAACGCGCAGCAACTTCAGGCCAATTGATCACGTTGTAGAACGCACTGATGTATTCCGGGCGACGGTTCTGATAACGCAGGTAGTAGGCGTGCTCCCACACGTCGAGACCGAGGATCGGCGTATTGCCGTTCATCAGCGGGCTGTCCTGGTTGCCACTGCTCTCCACCACCAGTTTCTTGTCCGGGGTGACGCTGAGCCAGGCCCAGCCGCTACCGAAACGAGTCAGCGCGGCTTTGGTGAAGGCCTCCTTGAAACTGTCGAGACCACCCAGTTGTTCATCGATGGCCCTGGCCAGTGCGCCGTCCGGTTTGCCGCCACCATTGGGCACCATGACTTCCCAGAACAGCGAATGGTTGGCGTGGCCACCGCCCTGATTGATCACCGCCGCGCGGAGTTTTTCCGGCAACTGCTGGACACTGGCGACCAGCTTCTCTACCGGCCATTCGGCGTACTCGGTGCCTTCGACTGCGGCGTTGAGGTTGTTGATGTAGGTCTGGTGGTGCTTGGTGTAATGGATCTCCATGGTCTGCGCATCGATATGCGGTTCGAGGGCATCGTAGGCGTAAGGCAAGGCGGGCAAGGTAAAAGCCATTTTCAGTGGACTCCATGGTGATGAGGGGCGGGCGCGCGGCGTGCATTGCCGGTATCCGGGTGCAGCAGGCGCTGGGTGCGCGGGTATTCGCCGTGCTCGCTGATGAAATTCAGCAGTTCGACGTAGGTCTTGCTGCTCTGGCGCAGCGCCGCTTCGCGCAGGGCCGGACGCAGGCGCTCGTCCTGCATGGTCTGCAGCAGCCGCTGATGAATCGCGCACAGGTACTCGGCGCTCTCCTCCGGCTGGTTCAGACGCAGGTGCAGATCGGCCAGGTTGTGGTGGGAAATGACGCAGGCCGCCACCGCTTCGTCGGCATCGGCCCAGCGCTCGAACAACACCTGCGCCAACGCCAGGGCTTGCAGATAGGCCTCGCGGGCATCGATCAGCTCGCCCAGCATGAAGCAGCGATTGGCCCGTTCGATCGTGCGTTTCCAGTGCTCCATGGTGAGCCTCCAAAGCGGTTGCGGTGGTTACACGCCGCCGGCGGTGAGTTTCTCGGGATTGAGCAACTCTTCCAGCTGGCTGCGCGACAGATCGGTGTGCTCCAGCGCGACGTCGATCACCGGACGGCCCTGGCTGTAGGCCTGCTTGGCGATTTCGGCGGCTTTCTGGTAGCCGATGATCGGGTTGAGCGCGGTAACCAGGATCGGGTTGCGCGCCAGCGCTTCCTTGAGCCGCACCTCGTTGACCTTGAACGTGGCGATGGCTTTGTCACCGAGCAGGCGGCTGGCGTTGGCCAGCAATTCGATGCTGCTCAGCAGGTTGGCAGCGATGATCGGCAGCATCACATTGAGTTCGAAATTGCCGGACTGACCGGCGATGGTGATCACCGAATCGTTGCCGATCACTTGTGCGGCGACCATCGCGGTGGCTTCCGGAATGACCGGATTGACCTTGCCCGGCATGATCGACGAACCCGGTTGCAGGCCTTGCAGCTCGATTTCACCGAGACCGGCGAGCGGGCCGGAGTTCATCCAGCGCAGGTCATTGGCAATTTTCATCAGCGACACCGCGGTGGCCTTGAGCTGGCCGGAAACGGCGACAGCGGTGTCCTGCGAGCCGATCAGGGCGAACAGGTCCTTGCCCGGGGTGAATTGCACCTGGGTCAACTGGCTGAGGTGCCGGCTGAAGCACGTGGCGAATTGCGCGTGCGCATTGATCCCGGTGCCCACCGCCGTGCCGCCCTGGGCCAGCGACTGCAGGCTCGGCAGCAGACTCTGCAGATGGCCGATGTTGGCCTTGAGCTGCTGCGCCCAGCCATTGAGCACCTGACTCATGCGTACCGGCATCGCATCCATCAGGTGGGTGCGGCCAGTCTTGACGTGATGGTGCACTTGCGCGGCCTTGTGCTCGATCACCTGCACCAGGTGCAACAGCGCCGGCAACAGTTGCTCATGCAAGGCCAGCGCGGCGCTGACGTGAATGGTGGTCGGAATGATGTCGTTGCTGCTCTGGCCGCAGTTGACGTGATCGTTGGGGTTGACCGGCTCACCGAGCAGACGGCTGGCCAGGGTGGCGATCACTTCGTTGGCGTTCATGTTGGAGCTGGTGCCGGAGCCGGTCTGGAAGATGTCCACCGGGAAATGCTGCATGAAGTCGCCTTCGAGCAGGCCCTGGGCAGCATCGCTGATCGCTTTGCCCTGGGCGGCGCTGAGCTGGTTCAGTTCGACATTGGCGCGGGCGGCGGCGGCCTTCGCCAGGATCAGGGCGCGAATGAATGGGGTCGGCATCGGCTTGCCGCTGATCGGGAAGTTATCCACGGCACGCTGGGTCTGCGCGCCGTAGAGAGCGTTCACCGGCACCTGCAACTCGCCCATGCTGTCGCGCTCAATACGTATCTGGGTCATCGGTAAATCCTTGGACTAGTTCAATGAGAGGAATCGAGGGTTGCAACTCGCAGGTCGCCAGCTGCCAGGTGTAGCTTTGCCAGCGCTTGAGGCGGCATTTGCACAGCGCCAGGCGCTCCATTTCCCGCAGCGGGCGCCAGGCCTGATCGAGGCAGAAGCTGCGCCAGTGCCACGGCAAGGCGATGTCGGTGGCGGTGTCGAGCAGCAGGCGCAGGGAGGTTTCAGCGACGGTCCAGGGCGATGTCGCCGTACAGCAGGCCAGATACCGGCCTTCGGCCAGGTAATGTTCGATCAGGCGCGGTTCGTCGGGATCCATCGCGCAGCGGATCTGGCGACTCATCCAGCGCCAGTTTTCGAGGTAAGGCTGCTCGTGCAAGGCAGAACTCATGATCCTGGGCTCATTCGATAATGAGATTTATTATTAGATGATAATGATAACCAAAACAAGAGCAGCCATTTACACAGACTCCATGGTGGGAGCGAGCCTGCTCGCGAAAGCTATTTAACAGCCGACCGCGGCGGCGACTGACACGACGCGTTCGCGAGCAAGCTCGCTCCCACAGGGGTTTGTGCGGAGCCAAGAAAAAAGGCGCGCCACCCGATGGGGTGGCGCGCCTTTTGTGTTGCCGTCGGGGACTTAACTGCCGGCGACAGTCATCCGCTCGATCAGCACGGAGCCCGTGCGAATGTTGCTGCGCAGCTCCAGGTCATTACCGACCGCGACGATCTGTTTGAACATGTCGCGCATGTTGCCGGCGATGGTCACTTCCTGCACGGCGAACTGGATCTCGCCGTTCTCAACCCAGAACCCCGCCGCCCCGCGCGAATAATCGCCAGTGACCATGTTCAGGCCATGGCCCATCAGCTCGGTGACCAGCAGCCCGCGGCCCATGCGCCGCAGCAGCGCGGCCTGGTCTTCGTCGCCATGGGTGACGAACAGGTTATGCACGCCGCCGGCGTTGGCCGTACTCGGCATGCCGAGCTTGCGCCCGGAATAGGTGCCGAGGATGTACGACACCAATTCACCCTTTTCGACGAACGGTTTGGCGTAGGTGGCCAGGCCATCGCCGTCGTAGGACGCACTGCCCATGGCGCGCATCAAATGCGGGCGTTCGTCGATGGTCAGCCATTCCGGAAACAGCTTCTGCCCCAGTGTGCCCTCGAGGAACGACGATTTGCGATACAGGCTGCCGCCGGACACCGCCGAGAGGAAACTGCCGAACAGGCCCCCCGCCAGCTCGGCGGAAAACAGCACCGGCACTTCGCAGGTCGGCACCGGCCGCGCGCCCAGTCGGCTCGCGGCCCGTTGCGCAGCACGCTGGCCAATACTGACAGGATCGGCCAGCAGGCTGCCCTGGCGATTGACGTCATACCAGTAGTCGCGCTGCATCTGGCCGTCGGCTTCGGCGATCATCACACAGCTCAGACTGTGCCGGGTGGAGGCATAGCCGCCGATGAAACCGTGGCTGTTGCCGTACACGCGGCAACCCTGATGGGTGCTCAGGGTGGTGCCATCGGCATTCTTGATCCGCGCATCGGCGTCGAACGCCGCCGCTTCGCAGAGCAAAGCCTTTTCAATGGCTTGCTCGGGAGTGATGTCCCATTCGTGGAACAGGTCGAAATCCTGCACATCGCGCGCCATCAACGCGGCATCGGCGAGCCCGGAAGCTTCATCTTCGGAGGTGTGCCTGGCGATGGCCAGGGCAGCCGCGACGGTTTCGCGAATGGCCTCCGGCCCGGTGGCCGAGGTGCTGGCCGAACCCTTGCGCTGACCGACGTACAGGGTGATGCCGAAACCCTGGTCGCGATTGAATTCGACGGTTTCGACTTCGCGCTGACGCACCGAAGTCGACAGGCCCTGCTCCAGCGACACCGCCACTTCACAGGCACTGGCACCCTGACGCTTGGCTTCGGCGATGATCTGCTCGACCTGTTCCTGCAGTGCCGGCAATGCCTGTGGGCCGACGCTATCAACTGCACTCATGCTCATCTCCACTCAAATTCTGCTTTCGGCGGGGGTCTTCTGGCGACCGGGCCGGACAAGCGGCCCCCGACTGGTTATCATGGCGGCGTTTCTTTGCGGACTGCCACCATGGTTGATTCTTACGACGACTCCCTCGATACGGGAGAAAAAAGCAAATCCCAGGTCAAACGCGAGCTGCATGCTCTGGTTGACCTTGGCGAGCGCCTGACAACACTCAAGCCTGATCTGCTGGCAAAACTGCCATTGACCGACGCCATGCGTCGGGCGCTGGCCGATGCGCCGAAGCACACCGCGAATATCGCGCGTAAACGCCACCTGCAGTTCATCGGCAAACTGATGCGCGACCAGGACACGGCGGCGATCCTGCTGCTGCTCGATCAACTCGATGCCTCCACCCGTCAGTACAACGAGCGTTTCCACAATCTCGAGCGCTGGCGTGATCGCCTGATCGGCGGCGACGATGCCGTGCTGGAGAAATTCGTCGTCGAGTACCCGGACGCCGACCGCCAGCAACTGCGCTCCCTGATCCGTCAGGCCCAGCATGAGGTTGCGCAAAACAAGCCTCCTGCCTCGAGCCGTAAAATCTTCAAGTACATCCGTGAGCTGGACGAGACTCAACGCGGTCTGCGCTGATATTCGCCACCGGGTGGCCGCTCTGCGCGCCACCCGAAGCTCCATCCCTTCTTATGCGCCCGTGCCACCCACGGTAATCGCATCGATCTTCAGTGTCGGCTGACCGACACCCACCGGCACCGATTGCCCGTCCTTGCCGCATGTGCCTACACCGCTGTCCAGCGCCAGATCGTTACCGACCATCGACACCCGGCTCATCGCCTCGGGGCCGTTGCCGATCAACGTCGCGCCCTTGACCGGCGCGGTGATCTTGCCGTCCTCGATCAGGTACGCCTCGCTGGTGGAGAACACGAACTTGCCGCTGGTGATGTCGACCTGACCGCCGCCGAGGTTGGCGCAGTAGATGCCCTTCTTCACCGACGCGATGATTTCCGCCGGATCGCTTTGACCGCCGAGCATGTAGGTGTTGGTCATGCGCGGCATCGGCAGGTGCGCATAGGATTCGCGGCGACCGTTGCCGGTGCGCGCCACGCCCATCAACCGCGCGTTGAGCTTGTCCTGCATGTAGCCCTTGAGCACGCCGTTCTCGATCAGCGTGGTGCACTCGGTCGGGGTGCCTTCGTCGTCGACGCTCAGCGAGCCGCGACGACCACTCAACGTGCCGTCATCGACGATGGTGCACAGCTTGGAGGCAACCATTTCGCCCATGCGCCCGCTGTAGGCGGAGCTGCCTTTGCGATTGAAGTCGCCTTCCAAGCCGTGGCCGACCGCCTCGTGCAGCAGCACGCCGGACCAGCCCGAACCAAGCACGACCGGCAAGGTGCCGGCCGGTGCCGGAATCGCTTCGAGGTTCACCAGCGCCTGGCGCAGCGCTTCGCGGGCGTAGCTCATGGCGCGGTCTTCGGCGAGGAAATAACGGTAGTCGGTACGCCCGCCGCCGCCATGCCCGCCACGCTCGCGACGGCCATTCTGCTCGACGATGACGCTGACGTTGAAACGCACCAGCGGCCGCACATCGGCCGCCAGGCCACCGTCGGTGGACGCCACCAGAATCCGCTCCCAGACCCCGGCCATGCTCACGCTGACCTGCTGGATCCGTGGATCGAGGGCACGGGTGGCGACGTCGATACGCTTGAGCAGCTCGACTTTTTCGGCGCGGCTGAGGACTTCCAGCGGGTTGTCCGGCGCATACAGTTGGGCGACGTCCTGGCGGGTGAACGCCTGCACCTTGCCGTTCTGCCCGGCACGGGAAATCGAACGCGCGGCACGGGCCGCGGCGCCAAGGGCTTCGAGGGTGATCGCATTGCTGTAGGCAAAACCGGTTTTCTCACCGGACTGCGCACGCACGCCGACGCCCTGGTCGAGGTTGAAGCTGCCTTCCTTGACGATGCCGTCTTCCAGCGCCCAGGACTCGGAAATCTGCCCCTGGAAATACAGGTCGGCCGCGTCGATGCCCGGGCCTGCCAGGTCGCCGAGCACGCCTTGCAGGCTCTCGATCGTCACGCCGCCGGGCGCCAACAGGTGATCACTGACTGAGGACAACAACTCGCTCATAGGTTCTACGCCTTAAATTCGTGTTCTGAAGCAGGTCGCTGTGCGCCCTGCGAAAAAAACCGCCGATGACGGGTCACCGGCATGCGCGTCCGGATGGACGCCTGTTCGCTGCTATCGCGCTCGGCCAGCAGCACGGCCTCACCTTGGTCCTGTTGCGTCAGCACGCGGCCCCACGGATCGACAATCGCCGCATGACCGTAGGTTTCCCGCGGCCCCGGATGAGTGCCGCCCTGGGCTGCCGCCAGCACATAACACTGGGTCTCGATGGCGCGCGCGCGGATCAGCACATCCCAATGCGCCGCACCGGTCACGGCGGTGAAAGCCGACGGCGCGGTGATCAGCTCGGCCCCGGCGGCGCGCAATTCGCTGTAAAGCTCCGGGAAACGCAGGTCGTAGCACACGGTCAGGCCCAGCTTGCCGACCGGCGTGTCCGCGACCACGACGCCATTGCCATAAGCATAGTCATCGGATTCGCGATAACGGCCGCGATTGTCCGCCACATCGACATCGAACAGATGCAGCTTGTCATAACGCGCAACGATTTCGCCGGATGAGTTGACCAGCAGCGAGCAGGCATTGGACTTCGCCGTCGGCTGGTCGACCGGCGGCAACGGCAACGTGCCCGCCACAATCCATAACCTGAGGTCGCGGGCGGTCTGTTTCAACCAGGGCAAGATCGGGCCGGTGCCGAGTGCTTCGGCGCGGCCGATATCGGCGATGTCGCGACGGCCCATCGCGGCGAAGTTTTCCGGCAGCACCGCCAGTTGTGCGCCGCCGGCGGCCGCTTGCTCGAGCAAACGCCGGGCATCGCGCAGATTGGCCAGCACGTCGCTCTGGCTGACCATTTGAATCACCGCTAAAGACATGGCGCGCTCCGCAAGAGGTAGGCGACCATGCTACTCCATCGCTTCAGGGCCTGGCTGTTCAAAAAGGCTTGTCGAAGGTGATTTTCGGCTCTTTCCATGGCCCCTTGACGGTGTACTTGACGCTGGCGAAGCGGGCCACGCGGTCGCCGATCAGCTTGTCGATCAGGAACAGCGCGCCGCCGACGGCCGGTGCGCCGACGATCAGCGCAGCGATCGGCAGGTTATTGGTCACCGGCAAGGTCACCAGCAACCTGGCATCGACCTGATCGCCGACCAGGTCGAGGGTGCCGTTGAGCTCGAGGTTGCTCGACGGCCCGGTCAGCACGATCGGTTCACGAGTGACGTAGACACCGTTGGTCGCCACCAGCAGGCCTTTGACGCGGTCATAGCTCAGGCCTTTGCCGAACAGATCGGAGAAGTCCAGGCGCAGACGCCGGCCGATCGAGTTGAAATTGAGCAGGCCGAACACCCGCAGCGCTTGCGCGCCGCCCTCGACTTCGACGAACTGGCCCTTGTTCAGCGATGCGTCGAGGGTGCCGGAGAAGCGCTTGGTCGCCAGCCACGCCGGCGAACCCGGCCAGCGGCCGTCGACGTCCATGTGGAATTCTTCGCTGGTCACGCTCGGCGCGAAACCCCAGCCCTTGAGCACGTCGGCGAGATTCTTGCCGCCGATCCGGCCCTTGTACCAACTGCTGGTGGCACCCGGTGCCCCTTCCCAGCCGCCGTTGCCCTGCAAGAGGATGCCCTTGAGGCCGAGGTCGAGATTGTTCAGGGCGATGCCCTTGGGCGTCGGCCGGACTTTCAGCGACCAGCCGCCGACCAGGTCCTGGCCCTGGAACAGCTGATTGATGGTGATGTCCAGCGCAGGGATTTTCGTCGGGTCGACGGAAGCCAGCGGATCGGGTGAATTTTCATCGGCCTGCACCGTCGGGTCCGGCGCGGGCAAGCGCACGTATTGCAGATTCACCGCAATCGGCGCGCCCTTGGCGTCGGGCAGGCCTACGTTGCCCTTGGCTTGCTGGCTGTCGAGGGCCAGGGCCCATGCGCCGGGCTTGCGATTGAGTTGCACCGCGGCCTGATCCAGGGTGGTGCCGAACGCCGTCAGCTTGCCGATCTTGAAATCGGCACTGCTCAACAGTTGCTTGGCACTGCTGCCGGCATCCTGCCCGGCATACTTGTCGACCAGGTCCTGCCAGGGTTTGACGTCCAGCTCCGACAGCTCGCCGCGGATGCGCAGGCCCTTGTTGCCGGGCAGCACCGCTTCGCCAGCGCCGAGGAACAACTCGCCGCGGCCATCGGCGAAGCTGCTCGGCGGCGCCGCGAACGTGAAGTTGGCCAGTTGATCGTAATTGACCCAGTAGCGCCGCTCCGGCCCTTGCAGGGTCATGCGGAATACCGTGTCGCGGCCGACATCCGCCGCCATGCCGAACGGCGCCGGCAGGTCCACGGCAACACCCTTGAGGTTGGAGCTGACCAGCAACTGGCTGTCCGTGCCATCGAGGTTCAGTTGCAGTTGATAGGGAATCGTCCCGGACACCGGCAATGGCTGCGTCACGCCCAGCCAGTCGGTGAGCTTCTTCACCTCGACTTGCCCCGACGCCGCGACCCGGGTCTTGAGCTTGCCAGGGCTGCCGTCGGCGAAGATCTGCGCCGTGACCGGTTTGTCGAAGGCCCGCGCACTGATGTTCTGCCCGCTCAGGCCCTTGGCGCTGTCGAAGCGGAAATCGCCCTTGAGCTGACTCAGTTCCAGTTTCGGCTCGGCCAGTTTCAAGCGCGCGTTGGCGGTCTTGAAGTCGACGAGGATTTTCGGCTGGTCGCCGCCCTTGTCCAGCGGGATATCCAGTTTCAGCTTGCCCTGCAGGTCACCCGCGCCTTCCCAGCCGGCGAAGGTTTCGCCGGTGCCGATCGGCGCTTCCTGGAGAATCTTCAGCCCGTCGCCCAGGCCGCCGGCAAAGGCGCCGTCGAGGAACATATGCGTATGCTGCCCGCTCGGCACGTGGGGAATGTTGACGAACACGTCGCTGACTTGTGTGTCGAGCAATTGGCCCTTGCTGGCAACGATCCGTACGCCGCTGTCTTCGATGAACACGTCACCGTCGACCTTGCTCACATGCGGCCAGCCTGGCTGGAACGCCAGTTCGGCATCATGCACCTTGAAGAACAGGCTGATGCTGCGATCCGCCTCCCCGGCATTCTTGTTCAGCGAGCCCTGATACTGGAAGAAACCCTGGTCGACCGCGCCCTTGAGAATCGCCGTGCGCAGCCACTCGTCGAGGGCCGGGCTCAAGACTTCGGGCAGGTACTTGGCGGTGTAGCGGCCATCGCCATCGACCAGGCCGACCCGCAGGTCCATGTAGTCTTCCTGGCTGTGGTCGAAATGCAGGCGGATCAGGAAGTCGCCGGCAATCCTGCCCTCTTCGCCGAGCACCTTGAGGTACGGCGCAATCAGGGTGAAGCCTTCCTTGTCGAGCTTCCAGGTCAACCGGGCGTTGGCCTGGATGTATTGCCACGGCTTGGCGAAGATCGGATCGAGGTGCAGGACGAAATCCTTGCTGTCCAGGCGCAGCTCGCCGCCGTCGAGGTTGCCACTCAGGCTGCCGCTGACGTTACGGGCTGCCGGGGCGCCGTGATAGGCATCGAAACCGACATTGTCCAGATTGGCCGCGAAGCCGAATTTGCTGCCATCGCTGGCGTTGGGGCGAAAATCCAGCAGCACATTGCGCAGGCCGCCAGTGACTTTCAGATGGTCGATGACGGTGGCAACACTTTCCGGCAACGGACCCAGCGCGTTGAGCAACGGAGTGAGCGGCGTCAGGTCGAGGCGATCGGCCTGCAGGTGCCAGCGTTCGTCGTTCTCGCCGGCGGCAGTCTGCTTGATTTGCAGGCGTGATTCCCAACGGGTTTCGGCGAAGTTCATCGCCAGGGAATCGAGGGTGACGATGGCCCCCTCGGCACCTCGCTGGAAGTAACCGTTAAGCGCCAGGTTGTTGATCTGGATCGGCTTGCGTTCGGCGTAGGCGCCGATCAGTTGCGGCGCGTTCAGACGGACCGCGGCACTTTGCAGGGCGCCCTCGCTCCAGTTGACCCACAGCTCGCCACCGGCCTTGATCCGGGAGAAATTCCATTGCTGGGTCAGCCGCTCGGGCAACCATTTCGACCAGTCGCTCTGCGGCAGGCTGACATAGCCCTCGACGCTGCTGTCCGGCAGCTGGCTGGGGCGAATCCGCGTGCGCAGGCTCAGCGCCACCGGCTGGCCGTCGGGCAGGGTCAGGCGTGCGTCGAGGCGCTGGCGACTGGAGCCGGTCTTGAGGTTGAGGCCGACATACGTCAGGGTCAGCGGCGCCTGGTCCTGCGGCTGCAAGGTGACCTGGCTGTCGAGCACCGACAGTTGCTGAACCATCTGCATGCGATTGAACAGCTGCTCGGGGTCCAGCGGCTGGTCCTGCTGCACGGGCAGGCCCTCCAGCGACCAATGACCATCCGTGCCTTCCTTGAGGCTGATCTTCAGGCCGTTGAGTTCGAGGTGGGCGATGCGCACTTCGCGGGCCAGCAGGCTGGCCCACAGATCCGGCACCACGCGCACCCGATCCAGGCGCAACGCATTGGCGCCACTGCCGACCATCACATCGTGGGCCAGCAGAATCGGCGCGAAGCCGTGCCAGTTGCCTTCCAGCTCGCCGATCTGCAACGGCATGCCGAGGGCCGTGCTGGCCTTGTCCTCGACTTCGGCGCGGTATTCGGCCACCAGCGGCGTGAGTTCCCGGCCGAGGCTGACGTACAACGCCATCAACACCAGAACCAACGCGCACAGGCCCAGACCCCAGCGGGTCAGTGCGGCCAAAATGCGTGTCAGACGTTCCATGTCAGATGGCTCCCATGGCGAAAATACGGCGAAACGCTGAGGCCAGCTGTTTCAGGAAAGATGCGTAGCAGCGTTTCAGAGCAGCACCACGTCGTATTGTTCCTGGGAATACATGGTTTCTACCTGAAAACGTATGGTGCGACCGATGAAACCTTCAAGCTCGGCGACGTTACCGGATTCTTCATCGAGCAGGCGGTCGACCACTTTCTGGTTGGCCAGCACGCGATAACCTTCGGCCTGATAGGCCCGCGCCTCCCGGAGGATCTCGCGGAAAATCTCGTAACAGATGGTTTCGGCAGTTTTCAGTTTGCCGCGTCCCTGGCAGCTGCTGCAGGGTTCGCAGAGCACTTGCTCGAGACTTTCACGGGTGCGCTTGCGGGTCATCTGCACCAGGCCCAGCTCGGTGATGCCGATGATGTTGGTCTTGGCGTGATCGCGCTCGAGCTGCTTCTCCAGAGTGCGCAGCACCTGGCGCTGGTGCTCTTCGTCCTCCATGTCGATGAAGTCGATGATGATGATCCCGCCGAGGTTGCGCAGGCGCAGTTGCCGGGCGATCGCGGTGGCCGCCTCGAGGTTGGTCTTGAAGATGGTTTCTTCGAGGTTGCGATGGCCGACGAAGGCGCCGGTGTTCACGTCGATGGTGGTCATGGCTTCGGCCGGGTCCACCACCAGATAACCGCCGGACTTGAGCGGCACCTTGCGCTCGAGGGCTTTCTGGATTTCGTCCTCGACGCCGTACAGATCGAAGATCGGCCGTTCGCCCGGGTAATGTTCCAGACGATCGGCGATTTCCGGCATCAGTTCGGCGACGAACTGCGTGGTTTTCTGGAAGGTTTCCCGCGAGTCGATGCGGATCTTCTCGATCTTCGGGCTGACCAGGTCGCGCAGGGTGCGCAGGGCCAGGCCGAGGTCTTCGTAGATTACGCTCGGCGCGCCGATGGTCTTGATCTGTTCGCTGATCTGATCCCACAGGCGCCGCAGGTAGCGGATGTCCATGAGGATCTCATCGGCGCCGGCCCCTTCGGCGGCCGTGCGCAGAATAAAGCCGCCCGCCTCCTTGATGCCCTCTTTCGCCACGCAGTCGCTGACCACCTGCTTGAGGCGCTCGCGTTCGGCTTCGTCTTCGATCTTCAGGGAAATACCGACGTGCGCGGTGCGCGGCATGTACACCAGATAGCGTGAGGGAATCGACAGTTGCGTGGTCAGGCGCGCGCCCTTGGAGCCGATCGGGTCCTTGGTGACTTGCACCACCAGGCTCTGGCCTTCGTGCACCAGCGCGCTGATGCTTTCCACCGCCGGGCCTTCGCGCAGGGAGATTTCCGAGGCATGGATGAAGGCTGCGCGATCCAGGCCGATGTCGATGAAGGCCGCCTGCATGCCCGGCAACACCCGTACCACCTTGCCTTTGTAGATGTTGCCGACGATCCCGCGTTTTTGCGTGCGTTCGACGTGCACTTCTTGCAGCACACCGTTTTCGACCACCGCCACGCGCGATTCCATCGGCGTGATGTTGATCAGAATCTCTTCACTCATGGCAGGGTCTCGTTCAGGCATGTTCACGATAATGGCCGCATCTTGTTCCGGACGCCGCTTACTGCGCGTTCAGGGTTTGCCAACAGGGTATGCCGAAATGGCCGAGCAGTTCTGCGGTTTCGCACACCGGCAACCCGACTACGGCCGAATAACTGCCGTTGAGGCCGGCGACAAATACCGCACCAAGGCCTTGAATGCCATAACCGCCCGCCTTGTCCCGGGGTTCGCCGCTGGCCCAGTAGGCCGCGGCTTCCTCGCGGCTGATCGGGCGAAAGCGCACCAGACTGCGCACCACGCGCGACTCGCAACGGTCGCTGTCGAGCACGGCAATCGCGGTCAGCACTTCATGTTCCTTGCCGGACAACATCATCAGCATGGCGCATGCGTCGGCTTCGTCCACCGGTTTGCCGAGAATTTTGCCCTCGAGCACCACAGCGGTATCGGCCCCCAGCACGCAAGCCGCGACGTCGCCGGCGAGCGTGCGCCGCCCGGCCTCGGCCTTGCCACGCGCAAGGCGTTCGACATAGGCCGATGGCGATTCATGGGATAGCGGGGTTTCATCGATGTCCGCACTGATGGCGGTGAACGGCACGCCGATCTGCGTGAGCAACTCACGCCGACGCGGCGAGCCCGAGGCGAGGTAAAGCGACTTCATCCAAACATCTCCCTGTTGAGTGCCCTGCCTCATGGCACCGGTGCGGGCCCATGCCTGACCGAATCAATTGATTTTGTAGCGCCGGCGCAATCCACGCAAAGCGAAGCTGACCCATGGCCAGAGCAAGGCACTGACCAGAGCCGGCAGCACCAGGGCCAGCGTCGGCTGGCGGTTGCCGGTCAGGGCGCTGAGCCACAATTGGACCAACTGGGCGAGGCCGAAGATCACCAGGATCACCAGGCTCTGCTGCCACATCGGGAACATCCGCAGGCGCTGCTGCAACGACAGCACGAGGAACGTGATCAGGGTCAGGATCAAGGCGTTCTGCCCCAGCAACGTGCCATACAGCACGTCCTCGGCCAGGCCCAGGCAGAACGCGGTGACCATGCCGACCATCTGCGGCATGTACAGCGCCCAGAACGCCAGGAGCAGCGCCAGCCACAGCGGACGGAGGATTTCCATGAACTGCGGCAGCGGCGAAACGCTGAGCAGCATGCCGATGGCAAACGTCAGCCAGACGATCCAGCCATTTCGGGAGGCTTTGACACCGACCATTATTCTCGTCCTCCAGTGGCGGCAGGGGCTGTGACCGGTGGTTTGGCGGCTGGCCGGGCAGCGGCAGGCTGCGCAGCCGGCGGTTTGCTCGCTGCCGGCGCGGCGGGCGGTTTGCTCGCGGTGGCCGGCGGTTTGCTCACCGGTTTGGCTGGCGTGGTCGCTGCGGGCGCCGCGGTAGCCGCAGGGGCTGCCGGAGTGGCCGCGGCGGCCGGGGCCGTCACGGTTTTCGGTACGGTCGCCGGAATCACCGGGCCGCCGCCCTGGGCATCGAGGTTTTCCTGGGCCTGGGCCGCGTCGTTGGCGCGTTCTTCAGCGGTACGGTTGTCGCTGAACACCAGCAACAGGTAGCGGCTGCGGTTCAGCGCGGCGGTCGGTACGGCACGGACAATGGCGAATGGCTGGCCGGAATCGTGGATCACTTCCTTGACCGTGGCCACCGGGTAGCCCGCCGGGAAGCGCTGGCCAAGACCGGAGCTGACCAGCAGATCGCCTTCCTTGATGTCCGCCGTGTCGGCGACGTGGCGCAGCTCGAGGCGCTCCGGATTACCGGTGCCGCTGGCAATCGCCCGCAGGCCGTTGCGGTTGACCTGCACGGGAATGCTGTGGGTCGTGTCGGTCAGCAGCAGGACACGCGAGGTGTACGGCATCAACTCGACCACCTGGCCCATCAGGCCGCGGGCATCGAGCACCGGCTGGCCGAGGACCACGCCATCACGCTCACCCTTGTTGATGATGATGCGATGAGTGAACGGGTTGGGGTCCATGCCGATCAACTCGGCCACTTCGACCTTTTCGTTGACCAGCGCGGAGGAATTGAGCAACTCGCGCAGCCGCACGTTCTGCTCGGTCAGGGCGGCAAGCTTCTGCAGGCGCCCCTGCAGCAGCAGGTTTTCGGTCTTGAGTTTTTCGTTTTCGGCGACAAGCTCGGTGCGGCTGCCGAACTGGCTCGCGACACCTTCCCACAGCCGTCCGGGCAGATCGGTGATCCAGTAGGCGTCCATCAGCACCAGCGACATCTGGCTGCGTGCGGGCTTGAGCAGACTGAAACGGGCATCGACCACCATCAGCGCAACCGACAGCACGGCCAGCACCAGCAGGCGGACGCCCAATGAAGGGCCCTTGGCGAAAAGCGGTTTAATAAGCCGCTCCTCCCAGGCAAATGTTCTGTTTATTCATACGGCATCAAACCGGCCTGGATGAAGACTGACAGAAGATAAACGCCAACAGGCAGCACTGCAAAGTGCTGCCTGCGCGCTCACCCACGTATTGCACTCGGCGACTTATTCGCTCGAGAGCAGGTCCATGGTGTGTTTATCCATCATTTCCAATGCACGGCCACCGCCGCGAGCAACGCAAGTCAGCGGATCTTCGGCGACGATCACCGGCAGACCGGTTTCCTGGGCCAGCAGCTTGTCGAGGTCACGCAGCAGCGCACCACCACCGGTCAGCACCAGGCCACGTTCGGCGATGTCGGAAGCCAGTTCCGGCGGCGATTGCTCCAGGGCGCTTTTCACTGCCTGAACGATCGTGGCCAGGGACTCTTGCAGAGCTTCCAGCACTTCGTTGGAGTTCAGGGTGAATGCACGTGGCACGCCTTCGGCCAGGTTGCGGCCGCGCACGTCGACTTCGCGAACTTCGCCGCCCGGGTA
The DNA here is from genome assembly GCF_030209175.1 of Pseudomonas sp. efr-133-TYG-5. Classification (GTDB taxonomy): domain Bacteria; phylum Pseudomonadota; class Gammaproteobacteria; order Pseudomonadales; family Pseudomonadaceae; genus Aquipseudomonas. Next base: position 2,503,089 of record NZ_JARVSM010000001.1, read on the forward strand.
GGCGGTACCGATTTCCTGTTTGATGCGCTCGGCGGTGGACTCGCCGATCAGGCTGCCGTAGTTGCGGCGCACGTAGGTGATGATCGCTTCGTCGAAACGGTCGCCGCCAACGCGTACGGATTCGGCATAGACCACGCCGTTCAGGGAGATCAGGGCGATTTCAGTGGTACCACCACCGATATCCACGACCATCGAGCCGCGCGCTTCTTCGACCGGCAGGCCGGCACCGATCGCAGCGGCCATCGGCTCTTCGATCAGGAACACTTCACGGGCACCGGCACCGAGGGCCGATTCACGGATGGCGCGACGCTCGACCTGGGTGGACTTGCATGGAACGCAGATCAGCACACGAGGGCTGGGCTGCAGGAAGCTGTTTTCGTGAACCTTGTTGATAAAGTACTGCAGCATCTTTTCGCAGACGCTGAAGTCAGCGATCACGCCGTCCTTCATCGGACGAATGGCGGCAATGTTGCCCGGCGTACGGCCGAGCATGCGCTTGGCCTCGGTGCCGACAGCGACGACACTTTTCTGGTTACCGTGTGTCCGAATGGCCACAACCGATGGCTCATTCAGGACGATACCGCGCTCGCGCACGTAAATAAGGGTGTTGGCAGTGCCCAGGTCAATGGAAAGATCGCTGGAAAACATGCCACGCAGTTTCTTGAACATGGGAAAGGGACCCTAGGCAACGCGTGGGTAAAAAAGTGCGGCAAACTCTAACAACGACAGGGATTTTGGGCAAGGCGCCAATATGTTAAATTGGCCGCTTTTCTGTGCACCAAGCCCCACAATCGCGGCCTTATGACCGTAGAAGTGCGGTAGTGTTCCGACAATCTAACACACGGACGCGGTCCGTCCTGTTTTCCACTGGAGAATCCCGATGGCGCTAGAACGCTCCGACGTGGAAAAAATCGCTCATCTGGCCAGCCTTGGCCTCAATGACGCCGATCTTCCACACATCACTTCGGCCCTCAACAGCATTCTCGGGCTGGTCGACGAAATGCAGGCTGTAAATACCGACGGTATCGAGCCGCTGGCCCACCCGCTGGAAGCCAGTCAGCGCCTGCGCGCCGACGTCGTGACCGAAAGCAATCATCGCGAGGCCTATCAGTCCATCGCACCAGCGGTCGAAAACGGCCTGTATCTGGTTCCGAAAGTCATCGACTAAAGGGAAAGAGCCTGCAATGCATCAAATGACTCTGGCCGAGATCGCCCGCGGTCTCGCCGACAAGAAGTTTTCCTCCGAAGAGCTGACCAAAGTCCTGCTGACGCGCATTACCCAGCTCGATCCGCAGCTCAACAGCTTCATCAGCCTTACCGAAGAGCTGGCCCTCGAGCAGGCGAAAGCCGCCGACGCGCGCCGTGCCAACGGTGAAAGCGGCGCCCTGCTCGGCGCGCCGATCGCCCACAAGGACCTGTTCTGCACCCAGGGCATCCGCACCAGCTGCGGCTCGAAGATGCTCGACAATTTCAAGGCCCCGTACGACGCCACCGTCGTCGCGAAACTGGCTGCCGCCGGCGCCGTGACCCTGGGCAAGACCAACATGGACGAATTCGCCATGGGTTCGGCCAACGAGTCGAGCTGGTATGGCGCGGTGAAAAACCCGTGGAACCTGGAACACGTGCCGGGCGGTTCGTCCGGTGGTTCGGCTGCCGCGGTAGCCGCTCGTCTGTTGCCGGCCGCGACGGCCACCGACACCGGCGGCTCGATCCGTCAGCCGGCGGCGTTCACCAACCTCACCGGCCTGAAACCGACCTACGGTCGCGTTTCGCGCTGGGGCATGATCGCTTACGCCTCCAGCCTCGACCAGGGTGGCCCGCTGGCCCGCACTGCCGAAGACTGCGCGATTTTGCTGCAAGGCATGGCCGGGTTCGATCCGAACGACTCCACCAGCATCGATGAGCCGGTGCCGGACTACGCCGCCGGCCTCAACGGCTCGCTGCAGGGCCTGCGCATCGGCGTGCCGAAGGAATACTTCGGTGCCGGCCTCGACCCGCGCATTGCCGAGCTGATCCACAACAGCGTGCAGGAGCTGCAGAAGCTCGGCGCGGTGATCAAGGAAATCAGCCTGCCAAACATGCAGCACGCGATTCCGGCGTACTACGTGATCGCCCCGGCGGAAGCCTCGTCGAACCTGTCGCGCTTCGACGGCGTGCGTTTCGGCCATCGCTGTGCGGATCCGAAGAACCTCGAAGACCTGTACAAGCGCTCCCGTGGCGAAGGCTTCGGCGCCGAAGTGCAGCGCCGGATCATGGTCGGTGCCTACGCGCTGTCCGCCGGCTACTACGACGCCTACTACCTCAAAGCGCAGAAGATCCGGCGCCTGGTGAAGAACGACTTCATGGCGGCCTTCAATGAGGTCGACATCATCCTCGGCCCGACCACGCCGAACCCGGCGTGGAAACTCGGCGCCAAGAACAGCGACCCGGTCGCTGCCTACCTGGAAGACGTCTACACCATCACCGCCAACCTCGCCGGCCTGCCGGGCCTGTCGATGCCGGCCGGTTTCGTCGACGGTCTGCCGGTTGGCGTACAGCTGCTCGCGCCGTACTTCCAGGAAGGCCGTTTGCTCAATGTTGCGCACCAGTATCAGTTGAACACTGACTGGCACACTCGCACCCCAACCGGCTTCTGAGGAGACACACATGCAATGGGAAGTCGTGATCGGGCTGGAGATTCACACTCAGCTCACTACCCGGTCGAAAATCTTTTCCGGTAGTTCCACCCAGTTCGGCTCCGAGCCGAACACCCAGGCCAGCCTGATCGACCTGGGCATGCCCGGCGTGTTGCCGGTGCTCAACCAGGAAGCGGTGCGCATGGCGGTGATGTTCGGTCTGGCGATTGACGCCGAGATCGGCCAGCACAACGTGTTCGCGCGGAAAAACTACTTCTACCCGGACCTGCCGAAGGGTTACCAGATCAGCCAGATGGAATTGCCGATCGTCGGCAAGGGCCACCTGGACATCGCCCTGGAAGACGGCACGGTCAAACGCGTCGGCATCACCCGCGCGCACCTGGAAGAAGACGCCGGCAAGAGCCTGCACGAAGAATTCAGCGGTGCCACCGGCATCGACCTGAACCGGGCCGGCACGCCGCTGCTGGAAATCGTTTCCGAGCCGGACATGCGCAGCGCCAAGGAAGCCGTGGCCTACGTCAAGGCGATCCACGCGCTGGTGCGTTACCTGGGCATCTGCGACGGCAACATGGCCGAGGGCTCGCTGCGTTGCGACTGCAACGTGTCGATCCGGCCGAAAGGCCAGGCCGAGTTCGGCACGCGCTGCGAGATCAAGAACGTCAACTCGTTCCGCTTCATCGAGAAGGCGATCAACTCCGAGATCCAGCGCCAGATCGACCTGATCGAAGACGGCGGCAAAGTCGTCCAGCAGACTCGTCTGTACGATCCGAACAAGGATGAAACCCGGCCGATGCGCTCCAAGGAGGAAGCCAACGACTACCGTTACTTCCCCGACCCGGACCTGCTGCCTGTGGTCATCGAAGACACGTTCCTCAATGACGTGCGCGCTACCCTGCCGGAACTGCCACCGCAGAAGCGCGAGCGTTTCCAGAGCCAGTTCGGTCTGTCGGCCTACGACGCCAACGTGCTGGCCACCAGTCGTGAGCAGGCGGATTACTTCGAGAAAGTCGCGAGCATTGGCGGCGACGCCAAGCTGGCGGCGAACTGGGTGATGGTCGAGTTGGGCAGCCTGCTCAACAAGCAGAACCTGGACATCGAGGATTCGCCGGTTTCCGCCGAGCAACTGGGCGGCATGCTGCTGCGCATCAAGGACAACACCATCTCCGGCAAGATCGCCAAAGTGGTGTTCGAAGCGATGGCCAACGGCGAAGGCAGCGCGGACGAGATCATCGACAAGCGCGGCCTCAAGCAAGTCACCGACACCGGCGCGATCTCGGCGGTACTGGATGAAATGCTCGCGGCCAACGCCGAGCAGGTCGAGCAATACCGTGCCGCGGATGAAGCCAAGCGCGGCAAGATGTTCGGTTTCTTCGTCGGCCAGGCCATGAAAGCCTCCAAGGGCAAGGCCAACCCGCAGCAAGTGAACGAACTGCTGAAAAGCAAGCTCGAAGGCTGACCACAATGGAGCCAGATCCAAAGCCTGGCTCCATTCCCTGTGGGAGTGGCGATTCGGCGCTCCGACTTGCCCGCGAAGGCATCGTGACATTCAACATTAATGCTGAATGTGACGGCCTCTTCGCGAGCAAGCTCGCTCCCACATTGTTATTTGGGAACTTTCGAATGAAACGTCTGCTCGGCGCCTGCGCCCTGCTCTCGCTACTGGCCGGTTGCGCCAGCACCGATGTCATCGACCCGCACGGTTACGACCAGACCGGCGTCGCCTCCTATTACGGAGCCAAACACCATGGTAAACGCACCGCCAGCGGCGAAGCGTTCAACCAGCATTCCCTGACCGCCGCCCACCGCCAGTTGCCCTTCGGCACCCGGGTGAAGATCACCAACCTGAAAAACGATGAATCCGTCGTGGTTCGCATCAACGACCGCGGGCCGCACACCCGTGGGCGCCTGATCGATGTCTCGCGGGCGGCGGCCGAGCAGCTCGGCATGCTGCGCAGCGGGACCGCACGGGTGCGCGTGCAGGCCCTCGACGACTGACGGAGCGCGACCATTTTTGGCCTGAACGATTTACCCCTGATCAGCCTGATCGAATTGCTCAGCGGCCTGATCCTGCTGATCCTCGGCGCCGAACTGATGGTGCGCGGCGCCGTGCGCCTGGCGGCGCGCCTGCATGTACGGCCGCTGATTATCGGCCTGACCGTGGTCGCCTTCGGCAGCAGCGCGCCGCAAATGGCCGTCAGCCTGCAAGCCGCGCAAGCGCACACGCCGGACATCGCTGTCGGCAGCGTGATCGGCAGCAGCATTTTCAACATCCTGGTGACCCTCGGCCTGTCGGCGCTGATCATTCCGCTGCGGGTTTCACGGCAACTGGTGCGCCTCGACATTCCGCTGATGATCGGCGCCAGCCTGCTGGTCTTCGTGTTCGCCTGGAACGAGGAAATCAGCCGTTTCGACGGCGTCCTGCTGCTCGCCGCCCTGGGTCTGTATCTGGGCCTGTTGCTGCGCCAGTCACGGCATTCGACGCGTCCGCATTCCGAACAGGCGCAGGACCCACGGGCGCCGTGGGCCAGCAATCTGCTGATGATCGTCGTCGGCCTGGCGCTGCTGGTGTTCGCCGGCCATCTGCTGCTGGGCGCCGCCGTGGTGGTGGCGACGGACCTGGGCTTCTCCGAACGGGTGATCGGCCTGACCGTGGTTGCGGTCGGCACCTCGCTGCCGGAACTGGCCACCTCGCTGATCGCCGCCGTGCGCGGACAACGCGACATCGCCGTGGGCAACGTGATCGGCGCCAACCTGTTCAACCTGCTCGGCGTGCTGGGCGTCACCGCGCTGATCGCGCCGACGCCGCTGTCGGTGTCGCCGAACGCGCTGGATTTCGATCTGCCGGTGATGCTCGGCGTCGCCGCCCTGTGCCTGCCGGTGTTCTATTCCGGCTACCGCGTGACCCGCGCCGAAGGTCTGTTGCTGCTCGGCCTGTACCTGGCCTACGGCCTGCACGTGGTGTCGTTTACCACGGGGATGCCGCTGGCCGGCAAGCTCGAACGGCTGATGCTGTTTTATGTGCTGCCGACGCTGCTGGCGTTGCTGTTGTTCACGTCCGTACGCGCCTGGCGCCGCCAACACCACAAGAGGGATGTACCGTGACCGATGCGAAGAAAACCGGGGTCGAGATCCGCCGTCAGGTAATGGGCGATGCATTCGTTGATCGCGCCTTGGGCAACGCCAGCGAATTCACCCAGCCGTTGCAGGACTTCGTCAACGAGCACGCCTGGGGCGGCGTGTGGAACCGCGAAGGCTTGCCGCTGAAGACCCGCAGCCTGATTACCCTCGCCGCACTGACTGCGCTCAAATGCCCGCAAGAGTTGAAGGGCCACGTGCGCGGCGCGCTGAACAACGGCTGCACGGTCGAGGAGATCCGTGAAGCACTGCTGCACTGCGCGGTGTACGCCGGCGTGCCGGCGGCCATCGATGCGTTTCGCGCGGCACAGGAAGTGATCGACAGCTACCAAAAGCCTGAGTGACTGAACTGACGCCTTCGCGAGCAAGCTCGCTCCCACATTTGAAATGCGCTGCAATGTGGGAGCGAGCCTGCTCGCGAAGAGGCCTGTTCAGCCACTGAAAATCGCTCAGTCAGATCCACCCGCCCCACTGCAACAGAAAGATCCCGACGTTGGTGGTCACCGCCGCCATCAGCGTCGTCAGTACGATGATCGCTGCCGCCAGTTCATGGTTGCCCTGCGCCGCGCGCGCCATGACAAAACTGGCGGCGGCGGTCGGGCTGCCGAAGTACAGGAACAGAATCCCCAGTTCCGCGCCGCGAAACCCGCACAACCACGCCCCGAAGGTTGCCAGCACCGGCAGACCGATCATCTTCACCAGACTGGAACTGAGCGCCATGCTGCCGCTCTTGCGCAGGGCCGCCAGCGACAGCGTGCCGCCGATGCAGATCAGTGCCAGCGGCAGCGTGGTCTGTGCCAGGTACTGGCCGGACGTTTCCAGCCACCCCGGCAAACCGATCTTGAACCAGGCAAACGGCGCCGCCGCGATCACGCTGATGATCAGCGGATTGCTGAACACGCTTTTGCAGATGCTCCATGGATCGGACTTGATCACCGGGCTGTACACCGCCAGGACGATGGTCGACAGGGTGTTGTAGAACAGGATCACCAGCGCCGCGAGAATCGCCCCGAGGGAGATCCCGTAGTCGCCATACATGCTCGCGGCCAGCGCCAGGCCGATCACGCCGTTGTTGCCGCGAAACGCGCCCTGGGTGTAGATGCCGCGATCTTCGCGCGGGCAACGAACAATCGCCCAGCCCCAGGCCACGGCAAAACTGACCAGGGTGGCGACGGCAAAGTAGATCAGCAGCGCCGGTTGCAGCGCAGCGTGCAGGTCGGCGTGCAGGATGCCGAGAAACAGCAGCGCCGGCATGGTGACGTTGAACACCAGCGACGAGGCCGTGTGGATGAAGTTGTCGTTGATCCAGTCGATGCGCTTGAGCAGCACCCCGAGAAACAGCATGGCAAACACCGGCGCGGTGATGTTCAGGGTTTCGAGGAAGATTGCCAGCATGCCGGGGAGCCTTGGAGATGAGCGTCGTCAGGGGACTAATGATAAGCCACCTGATCCTTCGGCGCCTGTCCCATCGCCTTCGCGAGCAGGCTCGCTCCCACAGGGATCTCTGGTGTGCACACAATGTGTGCAACAAAGCAGACTCCTGTGGGAGCGAGCCTGCTCGCGAAGATGTGTGGTAACGATCATTTGTGGCGAGGGAGCTTGCTCCCGCTGGGTCGCGAAGCGGCCCCGAAAGATGGGACTGCTACGCAGTCCAGCGGGAGCAGGCTCCCTCGCCACAGTCTTAGGTAATCGGCGCCGGATTGAACAGGGTAATGTCGTTATGCAGCTTGTGCTTCTCCGCCCAGGTCTGCTGTTTGCCGCTGGCGACATCCAGGTAATAGTGGAATAGCTCCCAACCCAGCTCCTCGATGGTCGCGCGGCCAGTGGCAATCCGTCCTGCGTCGATATCAATCAAATCCGGCCAGCGCTGCGCCAGTTCGGTACGGGTCGAGACCTTGACCACCGGCGCCATCGCCAGGCCGTACGGTGTGCCGCGGCCGGTGGTGAACACGTGCAGGTTCATCCCCGCCGCCAGTTGCAAGGTGCCGCAGACAAAGTCGCTGGCCGGCGTCGCACAGAAGATCAGGCCTTTCTGCTTGAAACGTTCACCCGGGCCGAGCACGCCGTTGATTGCGCTGCTGCCGGACTTGACGATCGAGCCCAGGGATTTCTCGACAATGTTCGACAACCCGCCCTTCTTGTTGCCCGGCGTGGTGTTGGCGCTGCGATCCGCCTCGCCCTTGGCCAGGTAGCGGTCGTACCAGTCCATCTCGCGCACCAGTTCCTCGGCGACGGTTTTGCTCTGGGCCCGGGAGGTCAGCAGGTAAATCGCGTCACGCACTTCGGTGACTTCGGAAAACATCACCGTCGCCCCCGCGCGCAGCAGCAGATCTGAGGCATACCCCAGCGCCGGGTTTGCGGTGATACCGGAAAACGCATCGCTGCCGCCGCACTGCATGCCGAGGATCAGCTCCGACGCCGGCACGGTTTCGCGACGGCGCTGATCGAGTTTCTTCAAGCGGATTTCCGCCAGCTCCATGATCTGCTCGATCATCTCGGTGAAACCGTGACTGGAGTCCTGCAAGCGATACAGCCACGGCTCGCTGAGATCCACCGAGGCATCGTCCTCGTGCATCACCTGCCCGGCCTGCAGTTTTTCGCAGCCGAGGCTGATCACCAGTGCCTCGCCACCCAGGTTCGGGTTGCGCGCCAGATTGCGCACGGTGCGGATCGGAATGTAGGCATCGGTGGCGGTGATCGCCACGCCGCAGCCGTAGCTGTGGGTCAACGCCACCACGTCATCGACGTTCGGGTACTTCGGCAACAGCTCCTCCTTGATCCGCTTTACCGCGTGATCCAGCACCCCGGTGACGCATTGCACGGTCGTGGTGATGCCGAGGATGTTGCGCGTGCCGACAGTGCCGTCGGCGTTGCGGTAACCCTCGAAGGTGAACCCCTCCAGCGGCGCTTGCGCGGCCGGCACGGCGGTGGCCAGCGGCAGGCTGTCCAGCGGCGGCGCGGTCGGCATGCGCAGTTGATCTTCCTTGACCCAACTGCCGCGGGGAATCGGCTGCAACGCGTAGCCGATGGTCTGGCCGTAGCGGATCACCTCGCCGCCCTCGGGAATGTCCTCGAGGGTGACCTTGTGGCTCTGCGGCACGAAATCCACGGTGACCAGGCCGTCGGCGAACGCGGTGCCCGCCGGCACGCCCTGGTCGTTGACCACAATCACTACATTGTCCCGCTCGTGCAGGCGGATGTAGCGCGGCGAGTCGGAATGTTCAATCAACTGCATGACGCCGCTCCTCAGGAATGCGCTTGAGACAATTTGCCGGTGATTTCAGAACCACCGTGGGTTGGCGGCTCTTTGAGCACCACACGCTTGATCGGGCCGACGATCACCAGGTAGCTGAACACCGCCACCAGCGCGTTGGCGCCGACGAACACCAGCGCCCACTTGAACGAACCGGTGGAGCTGATGATGTAGCCAATCACGATCGGCGTGGTGATCGAAGCGATGTTGCCGAAAGTATTGAACAGGCCCCCGCTCAGGCCGGCGATCTGTTTCGGCGAGGTGTCGGAAACCACGGCCCAGCCCAGCGCGCCCACGCCTTTGCCGAAGAACGCCAGGGCCATGAAGCCGACCACCATCCATTCCACGTCCACATAGTTGCAGGCGACGATGCTGCTGGATACCAGCAGGCCGGCAATGATCGGGGCCTTGCGGGCGAAGGTCAGCGAGTGCCCCTTGCGCAGCAGGTAATCGGAAATCACCCCGCCGAGCACACCACCGATGAAACCGCAGATCGCCGGTAGCGAGGCAATGAAACCGGCCTTGAGAATGGTCATGCCGCGCTCCTGCACCAGGTACACCGGGAACCAGGTCAGGAAGAAATAGGTGATGCCGTTGATGCAGTACTGACCCAGGTACACGCCGAGCATCATGCGGTTGGTCAGCAGCTGGCGAATGTAGTCCCACTTCGGACCGTCGGCCTTCTTGCCTTGCTTCTGGTCCATGTCGACCATGCCGCCGTTGTCGGCGATGAATTGCACTTCCGCCTCGTTGGCCATCGGATGCTGGCGCGGGCTGTGGATAACCTTGAGCCAGACCAGCGAGAAGACGATGCCGAGAATGCCCATGACGATGAACACGTGCTCCCAGCCGAAGGTGAACACGATCCAGCCCATCAGCGGAGCGAACAGCACGGTGGCGAAGTATTGCGCCGAGTTGAAAATCGCCGATGCAGTGCCGCGTTCAGCCGTGGGGAACCAGGCTGCGACGATGCGTGCGTTGCCGGGGAACGACGGCGCTTCGGCCAGGCCCACCAGGAAGCGCAGCATGAACAACGCAACGATGGCCGTGGACATGCCGAACTCACCGACGAAGCCTTGCAGCACGGTGAACAGCGACCAGGTGAAGATGCTCAGGGCATAGACTTTTTTCGAACCGAAGCGATCGAGCAGCCAGCCACCGGGAATCTGCCCGGCAACGTAGGCCCAACCGAAGGCGGAGAAGATATAACCGAGGGTGACGGCGTCGATCCCGAGGTCTTTTTGCAGGCTGGAACCGGCGATGGCGATGGTCGCGCGGTCGGCGTAGTTGATCGTGGTCACCAGAAACAGCATGAGCAGGATCAAATAGCGGACGTGAGTCGGCTTGGACGATTGCATGTAGATGTACTCCCACTGATTATTTTTATGCGCGGGTGAATCTTCTTTGGTCTGTCTTTCGTGGGAGCTGGCTTGCCAGCGATGGCATCACCGCGGTACGACGACCTATCGCGTCGTCCGCATCGCTGGCAAGCCAGCTCCCACAGGTATTGCGTGTATCAGGAACCGATGTAGGCGGTTTTCACCACGGTGTAGAACTCTTGCGCATAGCGGCCTTGCTCACGTGAGCCATAGGATGAACCCTTACGGCCACCGAACGGAACGTGATAATCGACGCCGGCGGTCGGCAGGTTGACCATGACCATCCCGGCCTGGGAATGCCGCTTGAAGTGGTTGGCGTACTTCAGCGACGTGGTGGCGATCCCCGCTGACAGACCGAATTCGGTGTCATTGGCCATGGCCAGCGCAGCGTCGTAATCGGCGACGCGGACGATGTTCGCCACCGGGCCGAAGATCTCTTCGCGGCTGATGCGCATCGACGCTTCGCTGTCGGCAAACAGCGTCGGCGCGAGGAAGTAGCCCTCGGTGTCGCAGGTCACCAGCCCCCCGCCGCTGACCAGGCGGGCACCTTCGGACTGGCCGATGTCGATGTATTTCATATCCTGTTCGAGCTGCGCCTGGGACACCACCGGGCCGATATCGGTGCCGGCCTTCAGCGCGTGACCGACCTTGATCGACTGCATGCGCTCGGCCATCGCCGCGACGAATTTGTCGTGAATGCCGGCGGTGACGATCAGGCGGCTGGACGCGGTGCAACGCTGCCCGGTGGAGTAGAACGCGCTCTGTACCGACAGCTCGACCGCTTGCTTGAGGTCGGCGTCGTCGAGAATGATCTGCGGGTTCTTGCCGCCCATTTCCAGCTGCACCTTGGCCTGGCGCGACACGCAACTGACCGCGATCTGCCGGCCGACGCCGACCGAACCGGTGAAACTGATACCGTCGACTTTCGGGCTGTTGACCAGTGCTTCGCCCACCACCCGACCGCTGCCCATCACCAGGTTGAACACGCCGGCCGGGAAGCCTGCGCGGGAAATGATTTCGGCCAGGGCCCAGGCGCAGCCCGGGACCAGATCCGCCGGTTTCAGTACCACGCAGTTGCCGTAGGCCAGGGCCGGGGCGATTTTCCACGACGGAATGGCAATCGGGAAATTCCATGGAGTGATCAGGCCGACGACGCCCAGGGCTTCGCGGGTGACTTCAACGTTGACGCCGGGGCGCACCGACGGCACGTAATCGCCGGACAGACGCAGGCATTCACCGGCGAAGAACTTGAAGATGTTGCCGGCGCGCGTCACCTCACCGATGGCTTCCGGCAGGGTCTTGCCCTCTTCCCGGGCCAGCAGCGTGCCGAGTTCCTCGCGACGGGCGAGGATTTCCGTACCGACTTTATCCAGTGCGTCGTGACGGGCCTGGATGCCCGACGTCGACCAGGCCGGGAACGCGGCGCGCGCGGCGTCGATGGCGGCGTTGACCTGCGCCAGGTCAGCCTTGGCGTAGTCGCCGATGGTGTCGCTGAGTTCGGACGGGTTGATGTTGGCCGAGTAATCGGCGCCGGCGACCCATTCGCCATTGATGTAGTTGTCGTAACGCTGTGCATTGGCCACAGGACTGCCCTCGAAAACTGGAAGACTTCACGCAAAAAGCCGCTGATCGCTCAGCGGCCTCGGCAGGAACGGGTTATTGCGCGCCTTGCTTGTCGATCAGCGCGGCGAGCATTTCGTATTCTTCAGCGGTCAGGTCGGTCAGCGGTGCCCGTACCGGGCCGGCGTCATAGCCGGCGATCTTGGCGCCTGCCTTGACGATGCTCACGGCGTAACCGGCCTTGCGATTGCGGATGTCGAGGTACGGCAGGAAGAAATCGTCGATGATCTTGCCGACGGTGGCGTGATCTTCACGGGCAATCGCGTGGTAGAAGTCCATCGCGGTTTTCGGGATGAAGTTGAACACCGCCGAGGAGTACACCGGCACGCCCAGGGCCTTGTAGGCCGCCGCATAGACTTCAGCGGTCGGCAGGCCGCCGAGGTAGCTGAAGCGATCGCCGAGGCGACGACGGATCGACACCATCAGCTCGATATCGCCCAGACCATCCTTGTAGCCGATCAGGTTCGGGCAGCGCTCGGCCAGGCGTTCCAGCAGCGGCGCGTTGAGGCGGCAGACGTTGCGGTTGTAGACCACCACACCGATATTCACCGATTTGCACACGGCCTCGACGTGGGCGGCAACGCCGTCCTGGCTGGCTTCGGTCAGGTAGTGCGGCAGCAGCAACAGGCCTTTGGCACCCAGGCGTTCGGCTTCCTGCGCGTATTCGATGGCCTGGCGGGTCGAACCACCGACACCGGCGAGGATCGGCACGCTGCTGGCGCAGGTGTCGACGGCGGTCTTGATGATTTCCGAATATTCGCTGGCAGCGAGGGAGAAGAACTCACCGGTGCCACCGGCGGCGAACAGCGCCGAAGCACCGTACGGGGCCAGCCACTCCAGGCGCTTGATGTAGCCGGCGCGGTGGAAATCGCCCTGGGCATTGAAATCGGTGACCGGGAAGGACAGCAGGCCGGCGGAAAGGATGGACTTCAGTTCTTGTGGATTCATTATTCGAACACCCTGGGTAGCAATATTGTGAGTAGACCGTTCAGCGCTCGCTGAAGTTGTAGGTCATCGTACAACTTAAAAGACAACCGTCAACTGCATTTCATCGTTGGCTGGCACTTTTTGTCGGACAAGATTCTTTCTTGACGTAGGAAATTTCTGGTCTAGGCTCGCTTTAACTGTATATGCATACAGTTAAATAAAAATCGACCGACGACATATCAAGGAGAAAGAAATGTCCGGACTGCCTGCAAAACCCCAGGAAAAACCCAAGCCGCACGTCGCCCGTTTTGATGACCTGTTCACCCGCAACGGTATTGCCTTCAGCAGCGCCAACCCGCAGTTGTTGCTGCACATCGCCGACTCGCACAGCGATGTCGCACCGCTCGCTGCTCTCCCCGGCACCGCCCTCAAAGGCAAGCCGCAACTGCGCTTCGAAGGGGCCGAACACACGGCGATCGGCGACGCCACACTGCTGCGTTTCGTCGCCAACGCCGCGCCAGTCCTCGCCCAGAACGCAGCGTTGCACCTGCCCAACGGCCTGGCCCTGACCTACGGCCAGGTGCTGGCGCTGGGGGGCGACTTCTACGGCGTGGTGGATCGGCCGATCAATGAAGGCGCGACACCGGCCGAGCGCCTGCAACGGTTCCAGGCCGCGTTCGATTCCCTTGCGGTATTGCCGGCGGCGAAGGCCGAAGCGCCGCAGATCCTTGCGGTCATGCAAAAGGAGATCGACGCCGTCCGGCAGGCGATCAAGGACGGCAGACCAGCGCATGAAGCCTATGACGCACTGGGAGATACGTTGTCCGAGGAGTGGAACACCCTCACCGGAGGCGGCAGTTTCGTTTCGGCGCTGTTCCCGCTCGGGCGCTACCTGAAACTGGCGGCAAACAACGCCGACCATTTTGCCGAGTGGGCCAGGCTGGCGTACATCGCCGGGCACACCGCTGCGCTGCAAACCGCGGCCGCCGCCGGCGCCACAGAGGATCAGCAACAACTGGAGCGCGCCTACGCGATGAACGCGTTCGCCGATCACTACCTCACCGACCTGTTTTCCTCCGGCCACCTGCGGGTGCCGCGCAAGGCCATGGCGGCGGTCGTAACCCCGAGTGACCTGGGCTCGCTGCTCACCCGTTTCATGCACGACGAGGACAGCCGCTTCGGCCTCAAGGTGCGCAATGTGCAGGGCGAGCAATGGCGTGCGTACGGTGACAAGCGCTATTTCGAAAGCAGCGATGCCGACAATCGCCGTCTGGTCAATCAAGCGGTGCAGGCCTCGGCGGACGAAGTGTTCGCCGCCTACCTCAGCGGCAACGTACCCGCGCCAACGACGTTTGCCGCCCTGCAGCGGTTGCCGGATCTGACTGCCGTGCTGGACTCGGGCAGCAACTTCTCGCCGCTGTTCCGCGTCGAGGGCGGCAAGGTGTTGCGCCGCAAGGACGTCAACAACCTCAATGACAGCGCCACCGTCGACGACTGGTGGGGCTGGAGCACTTATCTGCTGCTCAAGGACTACCACCCGACCGGCAACGTCAACTGAGGACAGCCACCATGACCATCACATTGAAATTGCAACTGGCCTCGGGCCAATCACTGCAGGGCGCGCCGCTGCAACTGCTGGCCAACGGCGTGGCGATCGCTCGGGCGACCGTCGATGAACAGGGCTACGCGACGTTCGATGCCAAACCCGCTCATAGCCAACTGGCAGTAAGAGTGGATCGCTCGATATTGCAGGACAACTGACACACCCCTGTAGGCGCTGTCGTCAATGACGGCAGCGACCTCGGGGGCTCGAAAACTCTGGAAATGAACATTTCCGGCAGAGCGCCGCAAACGCTTTTACTGTGCACAACCGCCGTGAACGGATCACGGCTCAACTCGCACGGAGAGCGACACATGACCTTTGCCCCACCTACCCTCGCGCACGGCCCCGATCACCCGCCGGCAAGCGCCACCGTCAGCCTTGCCAGCCTCGGCGACGATCTGATTCTCAAGGTGCCCGACGCCCCTGACACCCCGGCGAACTGGGACGTCTACCCGATCCTCGGCAGCGACCCCGACGAGCCGGAGTGGCGCGGCCTGGCGGAGCCGACCGGGGTATGGAATGACCTGCTCGACGACATGGTCAGTCTGACCGCCATTGAGCTGAGCATCCCCAGGGAAGCGCTGGAAAAGTACCTGAACCGCAGCGTGGAGCTGCGCTACAAGTTCGCCGATGAATCCAGCCTGGAGCCCTGTTCCGAACCCCTGCTGCTGACGGTCGAGGCCTGATCTTCAGCCCTGCGCCTGAGCCTCTTCGTGGGCCTGGCGCAGGCGTTCGCGGCTGTTGGTCAGGTGCAGGCGCATGGCCGCGCGAGCGGCATCGGCGTCCTGACGGGCGATTGCATCGTAGATTTCTTCGTGCTCGCGGCTGAGGCGATTCATGTAGTGCTGTTGGTCATCATGGGCCAGGCGCGCGGAATTCAGTCGGGTACGCGGAATGATGCTGGTGCCCAGGTGGGTCATGATGTCGGTGAAATAGCGGTTGCCGGTGGCCAGGGCGATGTGCAGGTGAAACTGGAAGTCCGAGGCCACCGCATCGCTGGCATGGGCAACGCTTTCGTTCAGCGCATCGAGGGCGGCGCGCATCGCCGCCAGTTGCTCGGCGCTGCGCCGTTGCGCGGCGAGGCCGGCGGATTCGACCTCCAGGCTGATGCGGAACTCGAGGATCGCCAGTACGTCACGCAGGGTGACCACGGTCGCCGGATCGATCCGAAAACCGCTCGGGCTTGGCGTGTCGAGGACAAACGTGCCGATGCCGTGACGGGTTTCCACCTGGCCGGCGGCTTGCAGACGGGAGATCGCCTCGCGCACCACCGTGCGGCTGACGCCCTGGGCGTCCATGATCGCCGACTCGGTGGGCAACTTGTCGCCACGCTTGAGCAAGCCGTCGCGGATCTGCTCGGTCAGCACCGTCACCAGTTCCTGGGCCAGGCTGCGGCGCTTGCGAGGGAGGCGCGGAGTGTCGATCGGGTTTTCCATGGTCTGCATCTTGTCTCGAAAATTCGGCTTGATGGGCATCATAGCGCAAGCGGGTTGTACGATCACTGGCCGGCAGACTCCTGCGGGTGCTGCCGTGGTCTGCAAACGGCGCAGAGCAACGGCAGTGCCAGCAGGCGGTTTGCGCGGGTCAGGCCGTCACGGTCTGCTCGACCAGGTGCCCGTTGTCGATCCGTACATGGCGCGGATGGAAGCGCTTGAGGCTGCTGCGATGGCCGACGCTGACGATGCTCAGGCCGGGCAACTGATCGATCAGCGCCTGGTACAGCGTCGCTTCGTCTTCTTCGTCCATCGCCGAGGTGGCCTCGTCCATGTACAGCCATTGCGGCGCGTACAGCAGCGCCCGGGCGAAGGCCAATCGCTGCTGCTCACCCGGCGAGAGCATGCGCTGCCAGTGGTTGGCCTCGTCCAGCCGCGCCACCAGATGCGGCAGGCGACAGGTTTCCAGCACTTGCGCATAACGTTCCGGCGCGTAGACGTCAGCCGGCTGTGGATAACTCAAGGCTTCGCGCAAGGTGCCAATCGGCAGGTAGGGCTTCTGCGGCAGGAACAGATAGCGTGCCGCCGGCAAGCGGATGTTGCCGTGGCCCGCCGGCCACAGGTGCCCCATCGCCCGCAGCAACGTCGACTTGCCGCTGCCGGAGCGGCCGCTGAGCATCACCCGCTCACCGGCCTCGACGGTCATGTCGGCGCTGGTCAGCAGATGACGGCCATCGGCCAGATCCAGACCCAGGTCGTGCACGTGCAACTCGCTGCCCTGATTCTGCACATCGATGGCCGGTTTGCGCTGTTCATTGTCGGCCATGGCCTGACGGAAACTCAGCAGACGATCACAGGTGGCGCGCCAGGAAGCGAGGCTCTGGTAGGCACTGATGAACCAGCTGAAGCTTTCCTGGACATTGCCGAATGCCGAGCTGATCTGCATCAGCTCACCCAGCTCGATCTTGCCGGCCAGATAACGCGGCGAGGCGACGATGAACGGGAAGATAATGGCGGCCTGGCTGTAACCGGCGGTGAAGAATGTCAGGCGCTTGGACACTTTCATGATGTCCCAGAAGTTATGCCAGACATTGCCGAAGCGCGCGCTCAGGCGGCGATTTTCGTTCGGCTCGCCGTTGTACAAGGCGATGCTCTCGGCGTTCTCGCGAATCCGCACCATGGAAAAACGCAGGTCGGCTTCGAAGCGTTGTTGTTGGTTGTTGAGGCCGATCAGACGACGACCGATCAAATGCGTCAGCCAACTGCCCACCACCGCGTAAACCAGCACACACCAGAACATGTAGCCGGGAATGGTGATGCCGTAGACTTCGATGCTGCCCGACACGCCCCACAGAATGATCGAGAACGACACCAGGCTGACGATATTGCGCAGCAGGCCGATCCCCAGTTCGAGGGTGTTGGAGGTGAAGTTGTTGAGGTCTTCGGAAATCCGCTGGTCCGGGTTATCGGTGTAGCCGCCCTGCTCCAGCTGGTAGTAATTCTTGTCGGCGAGCCAACGGGAAAAGTGCTTTTCGGTGAGCCAGGCCCGCCAGCGGATCGTCAGCATCTGGGTCAGGTAGAGCCGATACACCGCACCGACGATCGCCACCGCGGCAATCGCGCAGAAATACAGGATCAGTTGCCAGAACGCCGCTTCATCTTTCTTCTGCAGCGCGTTGTAGAAATCCTTGTACCAGGTGTTGAACCACACGGAGATGCCCACGCTGAGCAACGAGAGCGCGATCACGGCAATCAGCAGCGTCCAGGCCTTGACCTTCTCTTCACTGCGCCAATAAGGCGTGATGATCGCCCACACTTTGCGAAAAAACTGCCCGCGCACAGCATCGTTGACCGCGGAATATTCAGCGTTCTGATTCATGGATAAGGCTCGATAAAGAAAAAAACAGACACGCACCGATCATAGATGATCGGTGCGCTTTATCGCGAGGGCTGGCGATGGCCGTTCAGCGCAGGTTCAGCGACGCACCGGGCGCTTCTGCAATTTGCGCTGCAGGGTACGGCGATGCATGCCCAGGGCGCGGGCGGTGGCGGAAATGTTGCCTTCGTGCTCGGTGAGCACGCGCTGGATGTGCTCCCATTGCAGGCGATCCACCGACATCGGGTTTTCCGGCACCAGGCTGTCGAGGTCGGCGTGTTCGGAGAGCAACGCGGCCAGTACATCGTCGGCGTCGGCCGGTTTGCACAGGTAGTTGCAGGCGCCACGCTTGATCGCTTCGACCGCGGTGGCGATGCTCGAGTAACCGGTGAGGATCACTACGCGCATTTCCGGATCCAGCTCCAGCAGTTTCGGCAACAGCACCAGGCCGGAGTCGCCGTCCATTTTCAGGTCGAGCGCGGCATAGTCCGGCAGGTCGGCCTGGGCCAGCGCCAGGCCCTCTTCGGCGGAACCGGCGGTGCTGACACGAAAGCCGCGGCGGGCCATGGCGCGGGCCATTACCCGG
Organism: Pseudomonas sp. efr-133-TYG-5; assembly: GCF_030209175.1. Lineage (GTDB taxonomy): Bacteria > Pseudomonadota > Gammaproteobacteria > Pseudomonadales > Pseudomonadaceae > Aquipseudomonas. The sequence goes on from NZ_JARVSM010000001.1 coordinate 2,521,537, forward strand.
GTGAAGGTCGCGTCGTCGTCGACCAGCAGCAAATGCGGCAGTTCTTCGCCTTCGACTTGGATTTCGTCACTCATGTTGGTCTCCTCGGGCGCCGTGGGGCAGGCGCAGCTCGGTGAGCGTGCCGCCTTCCTCATGACTATAGAGTTTCACTGAGCCGCCGGCGCGTGTCACGCTGGCCTTGCTCAAAAACAGGCCCAGGCCGAAACCTTTGCCCTTGGTGGTAAAAAACGGTTTGCCGATCTGTTCGGCAATCGCCAGCGGCACACCGGCGCCGTGGTCGCGAATGCTGATGGTCAGGTCTTCGGCGGTCCAGTCCAGGGTCACCTGGAGATTCTCTGGGCAGGCGTCGGCAGCGTTGTTGAGCAGATTCAACAGCGCCTGGGTCAGGTCCGGCGGCGGTGCCATGCGTGGCACCGGGCCCTGGCCGAGCCGCTGGAAGCGGTAACTGGCCTCGGGGCGCATCAGGTGCCAGCGGTTGAGGGCTTCGTCGAGCCAGACGGTGACGTCCTGCATTTCCACCGCCAGGCGCCGGTTGGCTTCGGCGGCGCGCACCAGTTGCTGCAGGGTTTCCTTGCACAACTTGACCTGATCCTGCAGCACCTTCAGATCATCCTGCAGCGACGGGTCGGGATGATCCTGCTGCATCTCCTTGAGCAACACACTCATGGTCGCCAGCGGCGTGCCGAGTTCGTGCGCCGCACCGGCCGCCTGGGTGGCGACCGCAAGCAATTGCTGATCGCGCAGGCCTTCCTCGCGGCGGATCGCGCGCAACTCTTCCTGACGACGCAACTCTTCGGCCATCCGCGCGGCGAAGAACGTAATCACCGCCGCGGCGAGGGCAAAGCTCAGCCACATGCCGTAGATCTGCAGGTTTTCGCGCGCCACCGGCAGGGTTTCCAGCGGATAGAAGTGCGTCAGCATCAGGGTGTACAAAGCCAGTGCAATGCCCGAGAGCACCACTGAATAACGCCATGGCAACGTCACCGCGGCAATGGTCAACGGCACCAGGTAATAGGACACGAACGGGTTGGTCGAACCGCCGGAGAAATACAGCAAGGCACTGTGGATAACCAGATCGCAGGCCAGTTGCAGCGCGTATTCCAGCTCGGTCACCGGCCACGATGTGCGCAGGCGCACGGCGGTGAACACACAGAGCAGAATCGAACAGCCGAGGGTCATCACCAGTTGCACCCAGGGCAACGGCAACAGATTCAGCCAGTAGGCCAGGCCCACGGAACCGGCCTGGGCGGCCAGTACCAAGGTGCGAATGAACGTCAGCCGCCAGAGGTTCTGGCGAGTGGCGGAAGTCAGTTGTACGGGGGCGAGCATGAGCTCTCCTGATGAGCGCTCCAGGCGGATCGCACGGAGTATAACCAAGCCGCGCGCCTGAGAGGCGAAAGTGCGGCAAACGACCACATGGCGCAATGTCCGCGTGCGGCTATAAGCACGCCGTTGCGCCAGCTTCCCTGGCGTTGTGGGGGATGATCCGCTTGCCGGGAAAAAACCGGCGATCGAGGGGCCGAGCGCCGGTTTATCCGCTTCATCGACGCCGCGCCTGCGCCGGCCGTGCGACCGTCACGCGCGGCAAGTGACTCAGTGGTTGTAGCCGTCGGCGCTCTTGAGGGTCTGCACGTAGTTCCATGCCTCGTCCTCAGTGCCGAACTTGACCTCCAGGGACGTGCCGTCCTTGTAGACGCCCCACCATTGCGCGTCGGCGTATCCGGACGTCTGGAACACGTTGTAACCCTGGGCTTTCGCTTCATTTTTCTCTTGAGCGTTCATGGCGATGTCCTCGTAGGAGTGGTCAGTGCATCGAGCACAGTCACCGAGCGGCAAAGCCGTGGCGACTGGCTGACGACCATGCTCAACCAGGTGCCGGCGCATTTCTACTGTCAGAACTGACAGGTGCTCCCTCGATAAAAAACGCCGATACTGCGCCGGTCTGTATAGAAGTTGTAACTGGGCGAACCGGAGGGCAGAAGCTAGAGTCTGATGGTTTCACGCAGGCCGCCGAATCATCACCTGCGCCCTCATCAAGGAGCCTTCATGCACACATTCCGCCGCAGCGCCGCCCTTCTCGCCCTGACCGTCGGCAGCGTCGCCAGCCTTCCGGCCCTGGCCGCCGATGCGCTGAACTACAACCAGATTTCCCTGCGCGCCGAAGTCAGCCAGGAAGTGGCCCGCGACCTGATGATCGTGACCCTGTACACCGAAGAACAGAACACCGACCCGGCCAAACTCGCCGCCGATGTCAGTACCACCCTGAACAAGGCGCTGGCCCAGGCCAAGCAGGTCAAGGACATCACCCTGCGCCAGGGCAGCCGCAACAGCTACCCGATCTACGACACCAAGGGCCAGAAGATCACCGGCTGGCGCGAACGTGCCGAACTGCGCCTGGAAAGCGCTGACTTCGCCGCGCTGTCCAAGCTCACCGGCGAGCTGCTCGGCGACCTGAAAATGGGCGGCATGGATTTCGCCATTGCTGATCCGACCCGCAAATCCAGCGAAGACGCGCTGCTCAAGGAAGCCGTGACCGCCTTCAAGGCCCGAGCCCAACTGGCCACCGACGCCCTCGGCGGCAAGGGCTACAAAATCGTCAATCTGAACCTCAACAGCAACGGTTATCCACAACCGTACCTGCGCGCGCCGATGATGATGAAAGCCGCCGGCATGGACGCGGCCCCGGTGACGCCCGAGGTCGAAGCGGGCACCAGCCAGGTCAGCATGACGGCCGATGGCTCGATTGAAGTGCTGATGCAGTGAGCTGAATCGGGCTGAATGAAAAACCGGCGATTGGTCATCGATCGCCGGTTTTTTTCTGCCTGGATTGCGTGTCACCGGACCGCTGCCCTCGCTGGATATACCGAGATAGACGCGCGCCCGAGAAAATCGATATTTCCGCAGGCCGCTGCAATCCCGCTAACCTCCAGCAACAGCCACCTCCACTCTCCCCGGGGACTCCATGGATCGATTCACCCTCAAGCCACTGTTCATCGCCTTCGCCCTCAGCACCCTGGCCCCCATCGCCAACGCCGCCACCACCCTGGTCTACTGCTCCGAAGCCAGCCCGGCCGGCTTCGACCCCAGCCAGTACACCAGCGGCACCGATTTCGACGCTTCGGCGGAAACCGTCTTCAACCGCCTGACCCAGTTCAAGCGCGGCGGCACCGACATCGAACCGGGCCTGGCGACCACCTGGGACGTCTCCAGCGACGGCCTGCAGTACACCTTCCACCTGCGCCAAGGGGTGAAATTCCACACCACCGAATACTTCACCCCAACCCGCGACTTCAACGCCGACGACGTGCTGTTCACCTTCCAGCGCCTGCTCGACCCGGAAAACGCCTTCCGCAAGGCCTATCCCGCCGAGTCGCCGTACTTCACCGACATGGGCCTGAACACCACGATCAAATCGGTGGAAAAACTCGACGAGCACACGGTGCGCTTCAACCTGAACAACGTCGACGCCGCGTTCGTGCAGAACCTCGCGATGAGTTTCGCCTCGGTGCAGTCGGCCGAGTACGCCGCGCAGCTGCTCAAGGAAGGCAAGGCCGCCGACCTCAACCAGAAACCGGTCGGCACCGGCCCGTTTGTGTTCAAGCGTTACCAGAAGGACGCGCAGATCCGCTACGTGGCGAACACGGCCTACTGGAAACCCGAGGACGTCAAAATCGACAACCTGGTGTTCTCGATCACCCCCGATGCCGCGGTGCGTCTGCAGAAGCTCAAGGCCGGCGAGTGCCAGGTCAGTGGCTATCCGCGCCCGGCGGATATCGACGTGATGGAAAAAGACCCGAATCTGCGGGTGTTGAAGCAGGCCGGGTTCAACCTGGGCTTCCTCGCCTACAACACCACCCATCCGCCGCTGGACCAGCTCAAGGTGCGCCAAGCCCTGGACATGGCCATCGATAAACCGGCGATCATCAAGGCCGTTTACCAGAGTGCCGGGCAACTGGCGCAAAACGCCTTGCCGCCGGCGCAATGGTCGTACGATCCGAATATCAAGGACGCCCCCTACGACCCGGTGAAAGCCAAGGCGCTACTCAAGGAGGCTGGGGTTGCGCCGGGTACAACCATCAACCTCTGGGCCATGACCGTGCAGCGTGCTTCCAACCCGAATGCGCGCATGTCGGCGCAGATGATTCAGCAGGACTGGGAGAAGATCGGCATCAAGGCCAACATCGTCAGCTATGAATGGGGCGAGTACATCAAGCGCGCGAAAAACGGCGAACACGACGCGATGATCTATGGCTGGACCGGTGACAACGGCGACCCGGACAACTGGCTCGGCGTGCTCTACAGCTGCGCGGCGGTGAAAGGCAGCAACTACGCCAAATGGTGCAATCCCGATTACGACAAACGGGTGCAGCAGGCCAAGGTGTCCACTGACAAGGCAGAGCGGGTAAAACTGTATCAACAGGCGCAACTGATCCTTAAACAGCAGGTGCCGATCACCCCGATTGCCAACTCCACGGTGTTCCAGCCGATGCGCAAGGAAGTCAGCGACTTCCGCATCAGCCCGTTCGGTCTAACCCCCTTCTACGGCGTGGGTATAAATAAGTAACACCAGGCCCCAAGGCGGCGCGCACATCGTGACCGACGCACCGTTTTGGGGCTCCATTTGCACCGTAAAAACCACCCGCAAACGGTCAAATGCGTCAGAAGTTATACAGATGCGACATTAAGGTACGTTCGTGCCACCGTTTGAGGCTGGCGGTCGCTCTGGATCTTGCATTGGGTATGGGCCCTGCATAAGTATCCGCAGGCACGACTCACGAGGTCGTACCTCACTATTAAAAAATGACAACAAATCATGAGGCCAACATGCTTAAACACGCGGTCATTCCGTTTTTAGTCGGCGCAGGCTTGTTAGCCTCCGCACCTTTCGCCACCGCTGCGACTAACCTGGTGTTCTGCTCCGAAGGCAGCCCGGCCGGTTTCGACCCAGGCCAGTACACCACCGGAACCGACTTCGACGCCTCTGCCGAAACCATGTTCAACCGTCTGACCCAGTTCGAGCGTGGCGGCACCGCCGTGATTCCTGGGCTGGCGACCAGCTGGGACATTTCTCCGGATGGCCTGACCTACACCTTCCACCTGCGTGAAGGCGTCAAGTTCCACACCACCCCGTATTTCAAGCCGACTCGTGAGTTCAACGCCGACGACGTGCTGTTCACCTTCAATCGCATGATCAACAAGGATGACCCGTTCCGTAAGGCGTACCCGACCGAATTCCCGTACTTCACCGACATGGGGATGGACACCAACATCACCAAGATCGATAAAGTCGACGACCACACCGTCAAGTTCACGCTGAAAGAAGTCGACGCCGCGTTCATCCAGAACATGGCCATGAGCTTCGCTTCGGTGCAGTCTGCCGAGTACGCTGCCCAGCTGCTCAAGGAAGGCAAGGCTGCCGACATCAACCAGAAGCCGATCGGCACTGGTCCGTTCGTGTTCAAGAGCTACCAGAAAGACTCGAACATCCGTTACACCGGCAACAAGGATTACTGGAAGCCGGACGACGTGAAGATCGACAACCTGATCTTCGCCATCACCACCGACCCGTCGGTGCGCATCCAGAAGCTGAAAAAGAACGAGTGCCAGGTCACCCTGTTCCCGCGTCCGGCCGACCTCGCCGCACTGAAAGCCGATCCTGCGTTGAAGATGCCTGACCAGGCCGGTTTCAACCTGGGCTACATCGCCTACAACGTGATGGACAAGGTCAAGGGCAGCAACGAGCCGAACCCGCTGGCCAACCTCAAGGTGCGCCAGGCGCTGGACATGGCGGTGAACAAGCCACAGATCATCGACTCGGTTTACCAGGGCGCGGGCCAACTGGCCGTCAACGCCATGCCGCCGACCCAGTGGTCCTACGACACCACCATCAAGGATGCCAAGTACGACCCTGAGAAAGCCAAGGAGCTGCTCAAGGAAGCTGGCGTCAAGGAAGGTACCGAGATCGTGCTGTGGGCCATGCCGGTGCAGCGTCCGTACAACCCGAACGCCAAGCTGATGGCAGAAATGCTCCAGTCCGACTGGAAGAAGATCGGTCTGAACGTGAAGATCACCAGTTACGAGTGGGGCGAGTACATCAAGCGCTCCAAAGGTGGCGAGAACCAGGCCATGATCATTGGCTGGAGCGGTGACAACGGTGACCCGGACAACTGGCTCAACGTGCTGTTCGGTTGCGACTCGCTGAGTGGCAACAACTTCTCCAAATGGTGCGACAAGAAGTTCGACGGCCTCGTCAAGGAAGCCAAGCGCACCACCGATCAGGCCAAGCGCACCGAACTCTACAAAGAGGCGCAACACGTCCTCAAAGATGCAGTCCCCATGACACCTATCGCTCACTCGACGGTGTATCAACCCATGCGCGCCAACGTGCAGGATTTCAAGATCAGCCCATTCGGCCTGAACTCCTTCTACGGCGTCAGCGTCAGCAAGTAAAACAGGCAGCGGCGACGTTTTCAGCGTCGCCGCTGTTTTTTTCTGCCGATCGGCTAGGAATTTGCCTACATCCTTTTCCTCCAGGTCTTACCTGGGCGGGTTAGGACGTGTTGCCTTTTCCTACGAGTCTTTAGGACTCAACGCATTTACTGCCAGACCTGCGGCCCCTACCGTCAGGTTCTGACCAGTGACTGCGCGGGCTGACGGTTTTGCTGTCCGTATTGGTTTGAGCTCGATGCAGCCACCACGTCCCTGGATGGGACCGCGGCGCATCGATTAACACGACAAAAAGAGGGAGCGTCATGCGCCATACCTTGATTTTTTCCGCATTGCTGGGCGCCGGCCTGTTGGCCGCATCGTCCGCCAGCTACGCCGCCGGCAACAGCCTGGTGTTCTGCTCCGAAGGCAGCCCGGCGGGCTTCGATACCGCGCAATACACCACGGCGACCGACAACGATGCCGCCGAGCCGCTGTACAACCGGCTGGTGGAATTCGAAAAAGGCGCGACCAGTGTCGTACCGGGTCTGGCAACCAGTTGGGATATTTCCGAGGATGGCCTCACGTACACCTTTCACCTGCGTGAAGGGGTGAAATTTCATACAACGCCGTACTTCAAGCCTACGCGCGACTTCAACGCCGACGACGTGCTGTTCACGTTTAACCGCATGCTCGATGCGCAACAGCCCTTCCGTAAGGCCTACCCGACCGAATTTCCGTATTTCAACGGGATGAGCCTGAACAAGAACATTGCCAAGGTCGAAAAGACCGGGCCGCTGACCGTGGTCATGACGCTCAACAGCGTCGACGCCGCGTTCATCCAGAACCTCGCCATGAGCTTCGCCGCCATCCTGTCCGCCGAGTACGCCGACCAGCTGCTGGCCGAAGGCAAGCCCAGCGACATCAATCAGAAACCGATCGGCACCGGGCCGTTCGTGTTCAAGAGCTACCAGAAAGACTCGAACATTCGCTACACCGGCAACCCGCATTACTGGGACCCGAGCCGGGTCAAGCTGAAGAACCTGATTTTCGCCATCAACACCGACGCCTCGGTGCGGGTGCAGAAGCTCAAGGCCAACGAGTGCCAGGTCACCCTGCACCCACGTCCGGCCGATGTCGACGCACTGAAGTCCGATCCGAAACTGCAGCTGATCTCCAAGCCGGGGTTCAACCTCGGCTACATCGCCTACAACGTCCGTCACAAACCGTTCGACCAGCTCGAAGTGCGCCAGGCGCTGGACATGGCGGTGAACAAACAAGGCATTCTCAACGCCGTCTACCAAGGGGCCGGGCAACTGGCGGTCAACGCCATGCCGCCGACCCAGTGGTCCTACGACGAGAGCATCAAGGACGCCGCCTACAACCCGGAAAAGGCCCGCGAGCTGCTCAAGGCTGCCGGCGTCAAGGAAGGCACCGAGATCACCCTGTGGGCGATGCCGGTGCAGCGCCCGTACAACCCCAACGCCAAACTGATGGCCGAAATGCTGCAGGCCGACTGGGCCAAGATCGGCCTGAAAGTGAAAATCGTCAGCTACGAATGGGGCGAGTACATCAAGCGCACCAAGAACGGCGAGCACGACATCAGCCTGATCGGCTGGACCGGTGACAACGGTGATCCGGACAACTGGCTCGGCACGCTGTACAGCTGCGACGCCATTGGCGGCAACAACTACTCCATGTGGTGCGACCCAGCTTACGACAAGCTGATCAAGCAGGCCAAGGTCGTCACCGACCGCGACCAGCGCACCGCGCTCTACCAACAGGCCCAGCAGTTGCTCAAGCAGCAAGTGCCGATCACGCCTGTCGCCCACTCGACGGTCAACCAGCCGCTGAGCGCCAGGGTCGAAGGGTTCAAGGTGAGCCCCTTCGGCCGCAACGTATTCTCGGGTGTCAGCATCGATTAACCCAACCGATTAGCCGCAACGCTGAGGGGAGCTGTCTATCCCCTCACGCAAGCGCTTTGCCGAAATTCGCCAAACCGGCATTTTGCAAACGTTTGCGATGTGTGAATGAGTTCTAAACCAAATAGCCGGACGACCAAAAAAAGACCGGTATAAAAAGAAAGTAAAGGAGCTTCACCCATGAAACTGAGCAGCACCGCGATACTGGCCCTGGCCATTAGCAGCATCACCGCGACCGCCTACGCTGAGAACGCCAGCCAGGAATTCGTCCCGACCACTCTGGCCGGCAGCAGCGCCCAAAGCGAGGCCAAAGGCTTTATCGATGGACAAAGCCTGGGCGGCACCACGCGTAACTGGTACGCCAACGAACTGAAGCGTCGCGACGACCGTTTCAGCTACGTGAAAAACAGCGACAAGAACACCTCGCCAGTGGTCAAGACACCGACCCCGCGTCGGATCAACTGGGTTCAGGGCACCATCGTCAACTACACCTCGGGCTTCACCCAGGGCACCGTTGGCGTCAGCACTGAAGTCGCCGCCTACAACGCCATCGTGCTCGACCGCGACCGCAAGGACATCGCCGGCGGCTCCAACCGTACCCTGGCGCACTCCGACGGCGACGCCGTCGACCAGTGGAGCAAACTGGGCCTGGCCAACGTCAAGTTCCGCGTGTCGAACACCACCCTGACCGCCGGCCGCCAGAACTTCAGCACGCCGATCGTCGATGTCATCGGCAACCGTCCGCTGCCTTCGAGCTTCGAAGGGATCAGCCTGCACAGTGAAGAATTCAACAACCTGTCGTTCGACCTGGCCGGTTTCGACCGCGTTTCGCCACGTACCGAACAGAGCCTGTCGAAGTTCCGCTCCGAGTACTCGGCCACAGGCGTGGAGACCGACAAGGTCTACACCGCCGGCGTCAACTACCAGCCGCTCAAGAGCCTGAAAACCAGCCTCTACGTCGCCAACGTCGAAGACTTCTGGAACCAGTACTACTTCGGCGGCACCCACGAACTGGGTGACAGCCAGGTCCTGAGCCTGACCACCGGCCTGAACTATTACAAGACCGTCGACGAAGGCAAGAAGTTGATGGGCAACATCGACAACGATACCTACTCGCTGTCGTTCGGCCTGACCCACCAGGCGCACAGCCTGACCTTCTCCTACCAGCAAGTGAACGGTAACGAGTACTTCGACTACCTGCACGAAACCAACGGCATCTACCTGGCCAACTCCCTGCTGTCGGACTTCAACGGTCCGAACGAGAAGTCCTTCCAGATCGCCTACGGCATCAACATGGCCGAGTACGGCGTGCCGGGCCTGAAGTTCAACATCTACCAGGCCCGCGGCTGGGGCATCGACGGTACTCACTACACCGGCACGGCCTACACCGATCCGGGCGCCAAGCGCGGCGACCTGAGCCTGATGGACGGCGAAAGCCACTACGAATACGGCGTGGGCGCGTCCTACGCGGTCCAGAGCGGCCCGCTCAAGGCCACCGCCATTCGCGCGACCTACACCACTCACCGTGCGAGCGAGCACCAGGCTGACGGCAACATCAACGAGTTCCGCCTGGTCACCACCATCCCGTTCAACATCCTGTAATAACGCCGGCCGACGGCTGACTCAGTGACGAGTCGGCCGTTCGGCTGTTTGTCTTCAACCGATTGCAGAGGGTTCTTGATGAAAATGCTTCCCCTACGTGCGGCCGTGGCTGCCGCGTTGCTGAGTGCCGCCATCGGCGTCTCGGCCAAACCCTTGGTGGTCTGCACCGAAGCCAGTCCGGAAGGCTTCGATATCACCCAGTACACGACTGCAGTCACAGCCGATGCGACGGCTGAAACGGTCTTCAACCGTCTGGCGGACTTCAAGCCCGGCACCACCGAGGTGGTACCGGCACTGGCCGAATCCTGGGACATCAGCGACGACGGCCTGACCTACACGTTCCACCTGCGCAAGGGCGTCAAGTTTCACACCACCGAATACTTCAAGCCGACCCGCGACATGAACGCCGACGACGTGGTCTGGAGCTTCCAGCGTCAGCTGGACCCGAATCACCCGTGGCACAAGCTGTCGAGCGTGGGCTTCCCGTACTTTGAAAGCATGGGCTTCAAGGAACTGCTCAAGAGCGTCGAGAAAGTCGACGACAACACGGTCAAGTTCACCCTGACCCGTCGCGAAGCGCCGTTCCTGGCCGACATCGCCATGGCGTTCTCCTCGATCTACTCGGCCGAGTACGCCGACCAGTTGCTCAAGGCCGGCAAGACCGGCGACCTCAACAACAAACCGGTCGGCACCGGCCCGTTCGTCTTCCAGCGCTACGCCAAGGATGCCCAGGTGCGCTTCAAGGCCAACCCGGACTACTTCCGTGGCAAGCCGCCGGCCGACGCGCTGATCCTGGCCATCACCATCGACAACAACGTGCGCCTGCAGAAGCTCAAGGCCAACGAATGCCAAGTGGCGCTGTATCCGAAACCGGATGACATCCCGAGCATCAAGAAAGACAGCAAGCTGAAGGTCGACGAGCTGGATGCGATGACCGTCTCGTACGTCGCCATGAACACCCAGCACAAGTACCTCAGCGATGTCCGCGTGCGCAAGGCGATCGACATCGCCTTCGACAAGGAAGCCTACGTCAACGCCTTGTTCGGCGCGGGCAACGCCAGTGTCGCGGTCAACCCGTACCCGGCCACCCTGCTGGGCTACAACCACACGCTGAAAAACCCGCCCCGCGACCTCGACAAGGCACGTGCGCTGCTCAAGGAAGCCGGAGTGCCGGAAGGTACCGTGTTCACCCTGTTCACCCGCAACGGCGGCGGCCCGACCAACCCCAACCCGATGCTCGGCGCGCAGATGATGCAGGCCGACCTGGCGAAAGTCGGGATCAAGATCGACATCCGCGTGATGGAATGGGGCGAGATGCTCAAGCGCGCCAAGGCCGGCGAACACGATATGGTGTCGGCCGGATGGGCGGGCGACAACGGCGACCCGGATAACTTCCTGACGCCTATGCTCAGTTGCGAGGCCGCCAGGAACGGCGAAAACTACGCGCGCTGGTGCAACGAGAAATTCCAGGCGCTGCTCGACGAAGCACGGGCTAAAGTAGATCCGGCCGAACGCGCCAGGCTCTACGAGCAGGCTCAGGTGCTGTTTAATCAGGACCAACCGTGGATCACCATGGCCCACACCCGCATGTTCACCGCAATGCGCAACAACGTAGAGGGTTATTACATCAGCCCTCTGACCACCAATAACTTCGCCACCACCCAGGTGAAGTAGATAAGAAACTCCCGGCCTTCCTGACCCCAGGCAGGCCGGGCACGCCTAACCGGCTGATGAGGTACCACACAAGATGTTTAGTTTTATTGCCCGCCGACTGGGGTTGTTGATCCCCACGTTTTTCGGCATCACCTTGCTGACCTTCGCGTTGATTCGCATGATTCCCGGCGACCCCGTGGAAGTGATGATGGGCGAACGCCGGGTCGACCCCGAAATGCACGCTCAGGCAATGGAACGCCTAGGTCTGAACAAGCCGCTGTATGCCCAGTACCTGGACTACATCGGCAAACTGGCCCACGGCGACCTCGGCGAATCCCTGCGGACTCGCGAGAGCGTCTGGACCGAGTTCACCTCCCTCTTCCCGGCGACCCTGGAACTGTCCATGGCCGCCCTGCTGTTCGCCGGCATCCTCGGCCTGCTGGCCGGGGTGATCGCGGCACTCAAGCGAGGATCCCTGTTCGACCATGGGGTGATGGGTATCTCCCTGGCGGGGTACTCGATGCCGATCTTTTGGTGGGGCCTGATACTGATCATGTTCTTCTCGGTGAGCCTGGGCTGGACGCCGGTATCCGGGCGGATCGACCTGCTCTACGACATCGAGCCGCGCACCGGCTTCATGCTGATCGACACGCTGCTGGCCGATGACGTCGGCGCGTTCCTCGACGCCCTGCATCACCTGATCCTGCCGGCCATCGTGCTCGGCACCATTCCGCTGGCGGTGATCGCGCGGATGACCCGTTCGTCGATGCTCGAAGTGCTGCGTGAAGACTACATCCGCACTGCCAAGGCCAAGGGCCTGTCGCCGTCGCGCGTGGTGTTCGTGCATGGCCTGCGCAACGCGCTGATTCCGGTGCTGACCGTGGTCGGCCTGCAAGTCGGCACCCTGCTGGCCGGTGCGGTCCTGACCGAAACCATCTTCTCCTGGCCGGGCATCGGCAAGTGGCTGATCGAAGCCATCGGCGCCCGCGACTACCCGGTCGTACAAAACGGCATCCTGTTAATCGCCTGCCTGGTGATTCTGGTCAACTTCGTGGTGGACATCCTCTACGGCTTTGCCAACCCACGCATCCGTCATCAGCGCTGAGGTCAATACCCATGAGCACTCCAACATCCTCAGTAGTCAACGCCACGTCCGCCGTGGATCAAAGCCTGCTGTACCCGTCGCCGTACAAAGAGTTCTGGCAAGCCTTCTCGAAGAACAAGGGCGCCGTCGCCGGCCTGCTGTTCATGCTGCTGGTGATCTTCTGCGCGATCTTCGCGCCGTGGGTCGCCCCGCATAGCCCGAGCGAGCAATACCGTGACTTCCTGCTGACGCCGCCGGCGTGGCTGGAAGGCGGGCAGATGCAATTCCTGCTCGGCACCGATGAGCTGGGTCGCGACCTGCTGTCGCGACTGATCCAGGGCTCGCGCCTGTCGCTGCTGATCGGCCTGTCGTCGGTGGTGATGTCGCTGATCCCGGGCATTCTGCTGGGCCTGTTCGCCGGTTTCTTCCCGAAAGTCGTCGGCCCGACCATCATGCGTCTGATGGACATCATGCTGGCCCTGCCGTCGCTGCTGCTGGCCGTGGCGATCGTCGCCATCCTCGGCCCTGGCCTGATCAACACCGTGATCGCCATTGCCGTGGTATCGCTGCCATCCTACGTGCGCCTGACCCGGGCTGCCGTGATGGGCGAGCTGAACCGCGACTACGTGACCGCCGCGCGCCTGGCCGGTGCCGGCCTGCCGCGCCTGATGTTCATCACCGTGCTGCCCAACTGCATGGCGCCGCTGATCGTGCAGGCGACCCTGAGCTTCTCCTCGGCGATCCTCGACGCCGCCGCCCTGGGCTTCCTCGGCCTCGGCGTCCAGCCGCCAACCCCTGAGTGGGGCACCATGCTGGCCTCGGCCCGCGACTACATCGAACGCGCCTGGTGGGTGGTGAGCCTGCCTGGCCTGACCATTTTGCTCAGCGTGCTGGCAATCAACCTGATGGGCGACGGCCTGCGCGATGCGCTGGACCCGAAACTCAAGAACGCCGCCTGAGGAGATTCCCATGTCACTGCTAGAAATCAAGAATCTCAACGTTCGTTTCGGCGACAAGACCGCCGTGCCGGTGGTCGACGGTCTCGACCTGAAAGTCGACAAAGGCGAAGTCCTGGCCATCGTCGGCGAGTCCGGTTCGGGCAAATCGGTGACCATGATGGCGCTGATGGGCCTGATCGAGCACCCGGGGATCGTCACCGCCGACGCCCTGAGCTTCGATGGCAAGAACATGCTCAAGCTGAGCAACCGCCAGCGCCGGCAGATCGTCGGCAAAGACCTGGCGATGGTCTTCCAGGACCCGATGACCGCGCTCAACCCGAGCTACACGGTCGGTTTCCAGATCGAAGAAGTGCTGCGCCTGCACCTGAAAATGTCCGGCAAGCAAGCGCGCAAACGCGCCATCGAGCTGCTGGAAAAAGTCGAAATCCCGGGCGCCGCCAGCCGTATGGACGCCTACCCGCATCAACTCTCCGGCGGTATGAGCCAGCGCGTTGCGATTGCCATGGCGATTGCCGGCGAGCCGAAACTGCTGATCGCCGACGAACCGACCACGGCGCTGGACGTAACGATCCAGGCGCAGATCATGGACCTGCTGCTGGCGTTGCAGAAAGAGCAGAACATGGGCCTGGTGCTGATCACCCACGACCTCGCCGTCGTCGCCGAAACCGCCCAGCGCGTGTGCGTGATGTACGCCGGCCAGGCGGTTGAAGTCGGCCAGGTGCCGCAACTGTTCGACATCCCCGCGCATCCGTACAGCGAAGCGCTGCTCAAGGCGATCCCCGAGCACAGTCTGGGCGCCGAGCGCCTGGCAACGCTGCCCGGCATCGTTCCGGGGCGCTACGACCGGCCGCAGGGTTGCCTGCTGTCGCCGCGCTGCCCGTATGTGCAGGACAACTGCCGCGCGCAGCGTCCGAGCCTTGACCCGAAAAGCAACAGCCTCGCCCGCTGCTTCTACCCGCTGAACCAGGAGGTGGCGTAATGGCCGTCGTACTTACCGCCCGCGACCTGACCCGTCACTACGAAGTCTCCCGGGGCCTGTTCAAGGGCCACGCGACCGTGCGCGCCCTCAACGGCGTGTCGTTCGAACTGGAAGCCGGCAAGACCCTCGCCGTCGTCGGTGAATCGGGCTGCGGCAAGTCCACCCTGGCCCGCGCCCTGACCCTGATCGAGGAGCCGTCGTCCGGCTCGCTGAAAATCGCCGGCCAGGAAGTCGCCGGCGCCGACAAGGCGCAGCGCAAGCAACTGCGCAAAGACGTGCAGATGGTGTTCCAGAGCCCGTACGCGTCGTTGAACCCGCGGCAGAAGATCGGCGATCAACTGGCCGAGCCATTGCTGATCAACACCAACCTGTCGGCCACCGAACGGCGCGAGAAAGTCCAGGCGATGATGAAGCAGGTCGGCTTGCGTCCCGAGCACTACCAGCGTTATCCGCACATGTTCTCCGGCGGTCAGCGCCAGCGTATCGCCCTGGCCCGGGCGATGATGCTGCAACCGAAAGTGCTGGTGGCGGACGAACCGACCTCGGCGCTGGACGTGTCGATCCAGGCGCAGGTGCTGAACCTGTTCATGGACCTGCAGCAGGAATTCAACACCGCCTACGTGTTCATCTCGCACAACCTCGCGGTGGTGCGGCATGTCGCCGATTCGGTGCTGGTGATGTACCTCGGCCGGCCGGTGGAAATGGGCCCGAAAGAGGACATCTATACCCGTCCTCTGCACCCATACACCCAGGCGCTGCTGTCGGCGACGCCGACCATCCATCCGGATCCGGACAAGCCGAAAATCAAGATCGTCGGCGAGCTGCCCAACCCGTTGAACCCGCCACCGGGCTGCGCGTTCCACAAGCGCTGCCCGTATGCGACCGCGCGTTGCAGTACCGAAGAGCCGGCCCTGCGCCCGCTCGACAATCGTCAGGTGGCGTGCCACTACGCCGAGCAGTTCCTCGACGGCGCGGCATGAAAAAACCCGCCCTGTTGCCGGGGCGGGTTGTTGTGAGTTGACCCAACCCCTTCCACCTCGATTGCGCATCAGTCGAGGCAGAAGGGGTTTTCTTTTGCCGGCGATCTACGTCTGGCTGTCGCCTTCGTCGTCCGGATCGTCGGTGTCCGGTTCGTCGGTGGTCGAGTCATCATCGTTGGCGCTACCGCCCTGATCCTGATCGCCCGGCTCGGACTCGGACTTGGCCAGCATCAGCGCGCTGTGCCCCACCTGCCCGCTGGAGGCCTGGGTATCGTGATCCTCGCACTCGGCCCAGGCCGTCGCGGTGCCGAGGGACAGCATCACCATCACTTTCAACAACAGCAACATCCGTAGCAACCTGTTCTTCATAGCGATTGCATCCTTCTGCAGATGAAACACAAATGCCTGACTGGCGCTCAGTCAAATCTAGTTGCGATCAGCCGGGCTCACCAGTTAGGACGCTGACGGCGTCCGCTAATTGCCACGAAAGTACAGAATGGTTGGCGATAACGGTTATGCCGAAAAAGCTCAAAAAAAAACGAAGCCGAAGCTTCGTTTTTTTTATTGCGCGGGAATCAGTGATGCTCGCGGGTCGCACGGAATTTCACGTCCGGCCAGCGCTCTTCCATCAGCGCCAGGTTGACCCGGGTCGGCGCGAGGTAGGTCAGGTGACCGCCGCCGTCCAGCGCGAGGTTTTCCACCGCCTTGTTGGAGAATTCCTCAAGCTTCTTGTTGTCGCTGCATTCGATCCAGCGCGCGGAGTACACGGTGATCGGCTCGTACGAGCACTCGACCTTGTATTCCTCTTTGAGGCGGCTGGCGACCACATCGAACTGCAGCACACCGACGGCGCCGAGGATGATGTCGTTGCTGCGTTCGGGGAAGAACACCTGGGTCGCGCCTTCTTCGGCGAGCTGTTGCAGGCCCTGGCGCAGTTGCTTGGATTTCAGCGGGTCGCGCAGACGCACACGGCGGAACAGCTCCGGGGCGAAGTGCGGGATGCCGGTGAAACCGAGGGTTTCGCCTTCACTGAAGGTGTCGCCGATCTGGATCGTGCCGTGGTTGTGCAGACCGATGATGTCGCCGGCGTAGGCCTCTTCCAGTTGCTCGCGCTCGGAAGAGAAGAAGGTCAGGGCGTCGCCGATGCGCACGTCCTTGCCAGTCCGCACGTGGCGCATCTTCATGCCTTTCTCGTACTTGCCGGAGCAGATACGCATGAAGGCGATGCGGTCGCGGTGTTTCGGGTCCATGTTTGCCTGGATCTTGAAGATGAAGCCGGAGAACTTCTCTTCCACCGGCTCCACGGTACGCTCGTTGGCCACCCGTGGCAGCGGACGCGGGGCCCAGTCGACTACGGCGTCGAGGACGTGATCGACCCCGAAGTTGCCCAGCGCGGTACCGAAGAACACCGGGGTCAGCTGACCGTCGATGAACTCCTGCTGGTTGAACTCGTGGCAGGCGCCCTGCACCAGCTCAAGCTGTTCGAGGAAACGCTCGTACTCATCGCCCAGGTGCGCGCGCGCCTCGTCGGAGTCGAGTTTTTCGATGATCTTGGTTTCGGTGCGTTCGTGACCGTGACCGGCGGTGTAGACAATGATGTAGTCGTCGGCCAGGTGGTACACACCCTTGAAGTCGCGGTAGCAACCGATCGGCCAGGTGATCGGCGCGGCCTTGATCTTCAGCACCGCCTCGATCTCGTCGAGCAGTTCGATCGGGTCGCGGATGTCACGGTCGAGTTTGTTGATGAAGCTGACGATCGGCGTGTCACGCAGACGGCAGACGTCCATCAGGGCGATGGTCCGTGGTTCTACACCCTTACCGCCGTCGAGCACCATCAGCGCCGAGTCCACCGCGGTCAGGGTGCGGTAGGTGTCTTCGGAGAAGTCTTCGTGACCCGGAGTGTCGAGCAGGTTGATCATGTGTTCGCGATACGGGAACTGCATGACCGACGTGGTAATGGAAATACCCCGCTGCTTCTCCATCTCCATCCAGTCGGATGTCGCATGGCGATCGGATTTACGGGATTTCACCGTACCGGCCACCGCAATCGCCTTGCCCATCAACAGGAGCTTTTCGGTGATCGTGGTTTTACCGGCATCGGGGTGGGAAATAATGGCGAAAGTGCGGCGTTTCGCGACTTCGGCGGCCTGGTTGGTCATGGGAAATCGCCTGGCGGTGATTCAAAAAAGGGCCGCGATTATAGCCCAACTCGAGGCAATAACCGAACCGTTGAGCACATTAAGGGTGGCCAACTGCTGCCGCAGATGGGAACCTTTTAAAGCCCGGAGACGTCCATCCCCTGTCACGCTATTTCGTCAGGGGCTGAAAAATCAGCAAGTTAGCCTGACGAGGCTGCGCTCATGGCTCGCTTTCAGACCGCTTGTTGCCGGTGCTGAGGGAGCTGCTTCTCGCGAACGCTCATTCCCGGCAGCCAAGGCTTGGCATGCCACTCGGGACAGCGTGCGCCGACTACAAGAAAAGGAGTCCGCCTGTGGCTATCCGCTATGGCAAAGGGCTGATGGGAGGTGCGGTGGTCATCGCGCTCCTGGCCCTGCTGGTCCACTGGATCGGCATCAACACGATCGAACACTACCGCGACGATTTGTTGTTTTACCTGCAAGCTCATCTGATTCTCGTCCTCGCTTCAATGCTGGCCGCCCTTGTCGTGGGTATCCCCGCCGGTATCTTCCTCAGCCGCCCGACCATGGTCGGCCGCGCCGAACGCTTCATGCAGATCTTCAATATCGGCAACACCGTACCGCCGCTGGCCGTGCTCGCGATTGCCCTGGGGATTCTCGGCATCGGCAGCGGTCCGGCGATCTTCGCTTTGTTCCTCGCCTCGCTTTTGCCGATTGTGCGCAACACCTATGAAGGCCTGAAAAACGTCCAGGGTTCGCTCAAAGAGGCGGCCGTCGGCATCGGCATGACCCCGCGCCAGGTGCTGTGGAAAGTCGAACTGCCCAACGCCGTACCGATCATCGTCGGTGGCGTGCGTGTGGCCCTGGCGATCAACGTCGGCACCGCGCCGCTGGCCTTCCTGATCGGCGCCAACAGCCTCGGCAGCCTGATCTTCCCCGGCATCGCCCTGAACAATCAGCCGCAACTGCTGCTCGGCGCCGCGTGCACCGCGCTGCTGGCTCTGCTGCTCGATGGCGTGGTCACCCTCGCCAGCCGTCTCTGGCTGGAACGCGGTCTGCGCCCGTCTTAAGGCTCTTGCGAAGGAATATTTATGAAACGACTCAGCTTGATCTCGGGCCTGCTCCTGAGTAGCGCTCTGCTGTTCGCAGGATTGGCGCAAGCCGCGGAAAAACCGCTCATCCGCCTCGGCGCCCGGGTGTTCACCGAACAGACCCTGCTCGCCGAAATCACCGCGCAATACCTGCGCAGCAAAGGCTACGACGCGCAGATCACCGGCGGCCTGGGCAGCAACCTCGCCCGCAGCGCCCACGAAAGCGGGCAACTGGACATGCTCTGGGAATACACCGGCGTGTCGCTGGTGGCCTACAACCATGTCACCGAGAAACTCGACAGCCAACAGTCCTACGCCCGGGTGAAAGAACTCGACGCGAAAAAAGGCCTGGTCTGGCTGACCCCGTCGAAATTCAGCAACACCTACGCCCTCGCCCTACCGAAAAAAGTTGCCGAGGCGTATCCGCAGATCAACAGCATCAGCGACCTGAACAAGGTGCTGCGCGATGAAGCGCAGACCAACCACCTGGTGGCGCTCGACACCGAGTTCGCCAACCGCTCCGACGGTCTCGACGGTATGGTCAAGCTGTACGACATGAACCTGACCCGCGAGAACATCCGCCAGATGGATGCCGGCCTGGTCTACACCGCGCTGCGCAACGGTCAGGTGTTCGCCGGTCTGGTCTACACCACCGACGGCCGCCTGAATGCCTTCGGCCTCAAGTTGCTGGCGGACGACAAGCACTATTTCCCCGACTACACCGCCGCGCCGGTGGTGCGTCAGGCCTATCTCGACGCGCACCCGCAACTGGCTGAACAGCTCAAGCCGCTGGCCGAACTGTTCGACGACGAAACCATGCGCCAGCTCAATGCGCGGGTCGACGTCGATCACGAGAGCCCGTCGAAAGTCGCTGCCGACTTCCTGCGCCAGCACCCACTGAATTAAGAGAGGAGAAGTCATGGAATTTCTGAACGCCTTTTCCCATCTCGACTGGCAGCAGGTGATGCACCTGACCTGGCAGCACATCACCCTGGTCGGCATCGCCGTCAGTCTGGCGATCCTCATCGGTGTGCCGCTGGGCATCCTGATGACGCGCTTCCCCAGCCTTGCCGGACCGTTGCAGGCCAGTGCCACGGTGCTGCTGACCGTACCGTCGATTGCCCTGTTCGGCCTGCTGCTGCCGTTCTACTCCAAGTTCGGCCAGGGCCTGGGGCCAATGCCGGCGATCACCGCGGTGTTCCTTTATTCACTGTTGCCGATCATGCGCAACACCTACCTGGCGCTGACCGGCGTCGAGCCGGGTATCCGCGAAGCCGCGCGCGGCATCGGCATGACCTTCGGCCAGCGCCTGCGCATGGTCGAGCTGCCCATTGCGGTGCCAGTGATCCTCGCCGGCGTGCGCACCGCGGTGGTGATGAACATCGGTGTGATGACCATCGCCGCCACCATCGGCGCCGGCGGCCTCGGCGTGTTGATCCTCGCTTCCATCAGCCGCAGTGACATGTCGATGCTCATCGTCGGCGCACTGCTGGTCAGTCTCCTGGCGATTTTCGCTGACCTGATTCTGCAATGGCTGCAACGCTCGTTGACTCCAAAAGGACTGCTCAAATGATCGAACTTCAAAACCTCAGCAAAACGTTCCAAAGCAACGGCAAAGATGTCAAAGCCGTGGACTCGGTGAGCCTGACCGTCAATGAAGGCGAAATCTGTGTGTTCCTCGGGCCATCGGGCTGTGGCAAAAGCACCACGCTGAAAATGATCAACCGCCTGATCAAACCGACCTCGGGCAAGATCCTGATCAACGGCGAAGACACCACCGACCTCGACGAAGTGACCCTGCGTCGCAACATCGGCTACGTGATCCAGCAGATCGGCCTGTTCCCCAACATGACCATCGAAGAGAACATCGTCGTGGTGCCGAAACTGCTCGGCTGGGACAAACAGAAATGCCACGACCGCGCCCGCGAGCTGATGAGCATGATCAAGCTCGAGCCCAAGCAGTATCTGCACCGTTATCCGCGCGAGCTGTCCGGTGGCCAGCAACAGCGTATCGGCGTGATCCGCGCTTTGGCCGCCGATGCGCCGCTGCTGTTGATGGACGAGCCGTTCGGTGCGGTCGATCCGATCAACCGCGAGATGATCCAGAACGAGTTCTTCGAGATGCAGCGGGCGCTGAACAAGACCGTGATCATGGTCAGCCACGACATCGACGAAGCGATCAAGCTCGGCGACAAGATCGCGATTTTCCGCGCCGGCAAACTGCTGCAGATCGATCACCCGGACACCCTGCTCGCGCACCCCGCGGACGACTTCGTCAGCAACTTCGTCGGCCAGGACAGCACCCTCAAACGCCTGCTGCTGGTGAAGGCCGAAGACGCGGCGGATAACGCGCCGTCGGTGAGTCCGGAAACCCCGGTGGCCGATGCCCTGGAATTGATGGACGAACATGACCGCCGCTACGTCGTCGTCACCGACGGCGCGAACAAGGCGCTGGGTTATGTGCGCCGGCGCGACCTGCATCGCCAGGTCGGCACCTGCGCGCAGTACCTGCGCGAGTTCAACGCCACGGCGGCGTACGACGAGCACTTGCGCATCCTGCTGTCGCGCATGTACGAGTTCAATCGAGCGTGGTTGCCGGTGATGGATGCCGAGCGGGTGTTCCTCGGCGAGGTGACGCAGGAGTCGATCGCGGCGTACCTGAGTTCGGGGCGCTCGCGCGGGATGAAGACCAGCATCGTCTCGCCAGCGGAAACGGCCCTGGCCTGATCCGGGCGCGATAACCCACGGGCGGTGCCTGCCAGGGCACCGCCCGTCTGCGTTCAGGAAGCCACGCCCTGGTCGGCGGCGATGAATTCGAACTTCACCTCCTCCGCGGTGGTTTTCGGCAAGGTGATGCGAATGGCCGGAATCCACAGGCCGGTCTGCGTCTTGAAATCCACCTGGTCATACTGCGCGGCAGTCTTGCCGGTGTCATTGATGTAGAACACCGCTTCGATCGGCAGCACTTTGCCCAGATCCTGGCCCCACTTCTCCAGACGGAATTCGTTCTGCGTGGAGAAGGCAAACGCGCCGCCCTGCCCCTGGGCCTTGAGCCCTTCGTTGAAAGCCGTGGTCGCGCCCTGATTCAACACGTCGCGCACATCGAATCCACACAGATTTCCATATTTCCCCGGTTGCTGGTTGTAGTGGACCAGGTATTGCGCGGCTGTCGTTATTCCCTGGGACTGACACGGCACGCTGCTGGGCACGCCTGCCGATTGCCCGCAGCCCTTGTTGTCGCGAGAAGTGGTTGCGCCATCGACCGGAAAGAAACAGAGGATTTCCGGTTCAAGCGTTCCGTCAGGGGCATAGAAGTACGGATGAAAGATGAAGCCATTGTTGTAACCGAATACCAACTTGCTGAACTTGGCATCTTTGCGCAAATAGGAAAAAGAAACCCCAGTGGACGTCGGATTGGGATTCCAGAAATGGAACTGCGTGGAATGCTGGGTCGCCCGCAACAACACACCGCTGCACAGGAACGGCGGCGCGCCCGGGTTGGCCCGGCACATGGCGATGGTGTTGTTATAGGTTTCCGTCAGGTACCCGGCGACTTCCGGCCCGCTGGCGTTGAGCTTGTGCCTGGGTGCCGCGGACTCGACGGACGATAGTACGGGCGGCGGCGCTTGCTCAGTTGCACAGCCGGATACCAGTAACGCAATCAATAACATCAACCATCTGTTCATCGCCTTTGACTCCCGAGCGTTCGGCTTTACCTGAAAAAAAGGCAAAGCCCGGCCCAGGCCGCGATGAACAAGCGATGCGTCTGCGCAACGCGATCACGTTCAATCGGGCCTATGGTCTGCAACTTCCAGGATTCGCCACCAGGATTACCTTAATCAGCCGTCCGCTGCTTGGCACCTGTCAGAAATTACAGTCCGCAGGGGCTTCTCGATACTGATTCGAAATTAAAAAGCGTGCAGTTATTTCAGCGCAGTGGCGCGGCCACTCACCGGCAAAATCTCGGCTGGGGGAACATCAGCCTGTCATGTCGGTCGGTTACATCAGTGACTGAACGCTACCGCACGACGGAAGCGTGCAAAAACGCGACATTTTTAGTTGATCTCGCGCCCCTCACGCCCTAAAGTTCGCGCCGAACGTCCATGCTGGAAACGATCCATCCGGCTCAAGTACTGACGACGAGACAGCAAGGCCAAGGGCAGCGCCGCCGCCCATGGCCTTTTTGCTTTCGGCGACATGCCTTGGGAAGTAGGCGAACCAAAGTGGGGATACGGAGGACGTTCATTTGCACCCATTGTTTTTACGAGTTTGCCCATAGGAGCTCCCAAGTATGTCGATCCAGGTCGAAGATTATTTCGCGCGCGACACCTTTCAGAAAATGAAGGCGTTCGCCGACAAACAGGAAACCCCGTTCGTGGTGATCGACACTGCGATGATCGCCCAGGCCTACGATGACCTGCGCGCCGGTTTCGAATTCGCCAAGGTCTACTACGCGGTCAAGGCCAACCCGGCCGTCGAGATCATCGACCTGCTCAAAGAAAAGGGCTCGAGCTTCGACATCGCCTCGATCTATGAGCTGGACAAAGTCCTCAGCCGTGGCGTCAGCCCGGATCAGATCAGCTACGGCAACACCATCAAGAAATCCAAGGACATCCGCTACTTCTACGAGAAGGGCGTGCGCCTGTTCGCCACCGACTCGGAAGCCGACCTGCGCAACATCGCCAAGGCGGCACCGGGCGCCAAAGTCTACGTGCGCATCCTCACCGAAGGCTCGACCACTGCCGACTGGCCACTGTCGCGCAAGTTCGGCTGCCAGACCGACATGGCCATGGACCTGCTGATCCTCGCCCGTGACCTGGGCCTGGTACCGTACGGCATCTCGTTCCACGTCGGTTCGCAGCAGCGCGACATCAGCGTCTGGGACGCGGCGATCGCCAAGGTCAAAGTGATCTTCGAGCGCCTGAAGGAAGAAGACGGCATCCACCTCAAGCTGATCAACATGGGCGGTGGCTTCCCGGCCAACTACATCACCCGCACCAACAGCCTGGAAACCTATGCCGAGGAAATCATCCGTTTCCTCAAGGAAGACTTCGGTGACGACCTGCCGGAAATCATCCTCGAGCCGGGCCGTTCGCTGATCGCCAACGCCGGCATCCTGGTCAGTGAAGTGGTGCTGGTCGCGCGCAAATCGCGCACCGCGGTCGAGCGCTGGGTGTACACCGACGTGGGCAAGTTCTCCGGCCTGATCGAAACCATGGACGAAGCGATCAAGTTCCCGATCTGGACCGAGAAGAAAGGCGAGATGGAAGAAGTAGTGATCGCCGGTCCGACCTGCGACAGCGCCGACATCATGTACGAGAACTACAAGTACGGCCTGCCGCTGAACCTGGCGATCGGTGATCGCCTGTACTGGCTGTCGACCGGTGCATACACCACCAGCTACAGCGCCGTCGAGTTCAATGGCTTCCCGCCGCTGAAGTCGTTCTACGTGTAAATGCTGCGGCCGTAACGCAAAAAGCCCATGACGAGTCATGGGCTTTTTTATATGTCGATGCAATCCATTGTGGCAGCGCTTGCTCACGAATTCGGTGGGCAAGTGCGGATGATAACTGACACAACGCCTTCGCGAGCAAGCCCGCTCCCACAGGGGTCTATGCAGTGTGGCTTAACTCATCGGCGCGAAGCTGATATCTGCATGCCATCCCCTGAATTCTGCAATCTGCCGCACTGAGCAGTGTTTGACTCGCCACCCGCAGGAAATTCAGGTTGCCGCCGACAAGGGCTTTTTCAAGCCAATCGACGGCCTCATCAATCCGTCCCTCGGCCGCCAACACCGCCGCAAAACTGAACTGCCCACGAAAGTCGCCGCCCTCGGCCGAACGCCGATACCACTGACGCGCCGCGACCGGATCCGCCGGGCACGCCTGCCCTTCTTCCAGATAGCGCCCCAGCAGGTTCATCGACTTCGCATGGCCCGATTCAGCCGCGCGCCGATACAGCGCCAGCGCCTGCCGATGATCCACCGCCACCCCGCGCCCGGTCGCCAGCAGATTGGCCAGGTTGTACATCGCCCAGTCCAGCCCTGCCTCGGCGGCGACTCGATAATGCTCGGCAGCACGCGAGGCATCCGCCGCGCATCCCCAGCCATGTTCATGACAACGTCCGAGCATGTTGCGCGCCATCCGATGCCCGCGCCCGGCCGCGATGCCGAACCAGCGCAGCGCCAGCGGTTGATCCTGGGCGATGCCGTGGCCGTCGAGCAGGATCTGTCCAAGCAACGCCTGCGCTTCGATTTCGCCCTCACCCGCCGCCAGCAGAATCGCCTGGGCCGCGCGCGCGGGGCTTTCTGCGAGCATGGCGCGAAGTTGCTCGACGCTGAGGACTTCCTCGCGACGCAGTTGGAAACTCATACCTCGACCCAGCGCCGCAGCAGGTTGTGATAGGTGCCGGTGAGGCGGATCAGCGAAGGGTGATCCGGCAGGTCTTGCGTCAGTTGCTGAATCGCCCCGTCCATCTCGAATAGCAAGGCACGCTGGCTGTCTTCGCGCACCAGGCTCTGCGTCCAGAAGAACGAGGCATAACGCGCGCCACGGGTGACCGCGTTGACTTTGTGCAGGCTGGTGCCGGGGTACAGCACCATATCGCCGGCGGGCAGTTTCACCCGCTGGGTGCCGAAGGTGTCCTGGATCTCCAGTTCGCCGCCGTCGTAATCCTCGGGCTCGCTGAAAAACAGCGTGGCCGACAGATCGGTGCGCACCCGCTCGATGCTGCCCTTGGGCTGGCGCACGGCGTTGTCGACGTGGAAATCGAAACTGCCGCCCGCCGTGTAGCAGTTGAGCAACGGCGGGAACACCTTGTGCGGCAGCGCGGCGGACATGAACAGCGGGTTGTTCCACAGCCGTTCGAGCATCGCCGCACCGATTTCCTTGGCCAGCGGATGACCTTCCGGCAGTTGCAGATTGTGCTTGGCCTTGGCCGATTGATAGCCGGCGGTGATCTTGCCATCGGCCCAGTCAGCCTGCTCCAGCGCCTGGCGGATGCGCTGCACTTCGTCTTTCTCGAACAGCGCGGGAATGTGCAGCAGCATGGCAAAGTCACCTGATGGCAAAGAGGCGGCAATGGTATTGATTCTTATTGACTGTGTAAAACCCGCGTGACGAATGAAACGGCAAAAACCGTAAGGACAAATTGTAAAGAATGTAAATTCAATGCAGATAGCAATGTTTCGCAATTGATACGAATACCTGTTTACCCTATATTCCGCGACCTCAAATCCTTGGGGAGGGGAATCCAATGTCACGTCAACCCGTACAATTGCCGGTCAGTTCACCACGTCTGCTCGCCTCTGCAATCGGCATGGCCATCACCGCCGGCTCCGCAGGCCACATGGTGTTCGCCGCTGAAAAGACCGACAGCAAAGCCTCCGGCAATGCCATCGCCCTGGACGCCACCGCCATCACCGGCGAAGCCCAGGACTCGACGTCCTACCAGGTCGAGAAAGCCTCCTCGCCCAAGTACACCGCGCCGCTGGTCGACACCCCGCGCTCGGTCACCGTCATTCCGCAACAAGTGCTCAAAGACACCGGCGCCCTGAACATGCAGGACGCGCTGCGCACCGTGCCAGGCATCACCTTCGGTGCCGGTGAGGGTGGCAACCCGCAGGGCGACCGGCCGTTCATCCGCGGCTTCGACGCCCAGGGCGACACTTACCTCGACGGCGTGCGCGACACCGGTTCGCAGAGCCGCGAAATCTTCGCCGTGGAAAACATCGAAGTCAGCAAGGGCCCGAACTCGGCCATCGGCGGTCGCGGCGCAGCTGGCGGCAGCATCAACCTGGTGAGCAAGAAAGCGCACCTGGGCAACTCGTTCGACGGTGGCTTCACCTGGGGCTCCGACCAGACCCAGCGTTACACGATGGATGGCAACTACCAGTTCAGCGACACCGCCGCTGGCCGTCTCAACCTGATGAGCCACGAGAGCAACGTCGCCGGTCGCGACAAGGTCGACTACGACCGTTGGGGCATCGCGCCGTCCCTGGCCTTCGGCCTGGGCACCGACACCCGCGTCAACCTCGATTACTACCATCTCGAAAGCAATGACACGCCGGATTCGGGCATCCCTTACACGATTCCTGCCGGTGGTTCGGCTGCGCGCACCAAGTCCAACCCG
Organism: Pseudomonas sp. efr-133-TYG-5; assembly: GCF_030209175.1. Lineage (GTDB taxonomy): Bacteria > Pseudomonadota > Gammaproteobacteria > Pseudomonadales > Pseudomonadaceae > Aquipseudomonas. The sequence continues at coordinate 2,548,501 of NZ_JARVSM010000001.1, forward strand.
GACAAGCCGTACGCCGGCGGCGATCACAGCAACTTCTACGGTCTGGATCGCGACTTCCGCAAGGGCCGTACCGACACCGCGACCTTCGCCATCGAGCATGACCTGAGCGACTCGCTGACCATCAAGAACACCCTGCGTCACGGCACCAGCATGCAGGACTACATCCTGACCCAGCCGGACGACAGCAAAGGCAACGTCAACAACGGCACAGTGTGGCGTCGTGCGAACACGCGGGTGAGCAACACCGAAACCACCACCAACCAGACCGACCTGTTCGGCACCTTCTACCTCGGCGGTTTCAAGAACAGCTTCTCCACCGGTGTCGAGTACACCCGCGAGGAAAGCAGCAAATCTTCGTACAACGTCAACACCGACACCACGCCGCGCACCAGCGCCGCGACCACCAACTGCACACCGTCGATGATCGGCGCCTCGAGCGGCTACAACTGCACCTCGCTGGCAAACCCGAACCCGAACGATCCGTGGAACGGCGCGATCTCGCGCAACTACGCCGGCACCGACACCCAGTCCGATACCTACGCGCTGTATGCGTTCGACACCCTGGAGCTGTCCGAGCAATGGCTGGTGAACATGGGCTTGCGTTACGACCACTTCGAAACCGGCTACAAGACTTACACCAACGCTGGCACCACCACCTCCAGAGGTTCGGACACCAGCGAGTTCGTCACCGGTCAGTTCGGCATCGTCTACAAGCCGGCGGAAAACGGCAGCATCTATGCGTCCTATGCCACCTCCGCCACACCGCCGGGCAACACCCTGGGTGAAGGTCAGGAAGGCAACCCGCTGGGCGGCACGCCGGATCGTAACGGCAACCTGCTCAAGAGCGACATGGAGCCGGAAACCACCAAGAACTACGAAATCGGTACCAAGTGGGATCTGCTGAACGATCGCCTGTCGCTGACCGCCGACATCTTCCGCACCGAGAAAGAAAACGCTCGTGTCCAGGTTGATACCACCTCGTACGAAAACGCCGGCAAGACTCGTGTACAAGGTATCGAGTTGTCCGCCAGCGGCAAGATCACCGACAAGTGGCAAGTGTTCGCCGGTTACGCCTACATGGACAGCGAACAGGTTGACGGTGGTGACCTGCCGGCCAACAAGGCCAACAACGGCAACGAGCTGCCCAACACGCCGAAAAACAGCGCCAGCCTGTGGACGACCTATCAGGTCACGCCGAAGCTGACCATCGGTGGTGGTGCGTTCTATGTCGACGACGTTTTCGGCAGCGTGGCCAACACCACCATGGTCGATTCCTATGTGCGTTACGACGCGATGGCCGCCTACAAGCTGAGCAAGAACGTCGACCTGCAACTGAACGTGCAGAACCTGACCAACGAGATCTACTACGACAAGGCCTTCTCGACTCACTTCGCCAACCAGGCGGCGGGCCGTACGGCATTGCTGAGCACCAACTTCCACTTCTGATCGAAGAGGAAAGCCTCGGGCCCCGTTCATTCATTTGAGCGGGGCTTTTGTGCGTAATAAAGAACGCTTCTCGATAACCCACGGCATAATGCGCGCCGTGATGACAATTTTCGTACGGACAAGGCGAGCGACGTGTTGAAGAAAACCCTGTTCCAGTTGCACTGGTTTTTTGGCATCACCGCCGGCCTGGTGCTGGCCCTGATGGGCATCACCGGGGCTGCGTATTCGTTTCAGGACGAAATCCTGCGCGCGCTCAACCCGTCGGTGCTGCAGGTGGAGAAACAGGTCGCCGGCGTCCTGCCGCCCGCCGAACTGGTCGAGCGCATCGAAGCCGCGGCCGGCAAGAAAGTCTCGATGCTCTGGGTCGAGACCGACAGTGGCAATGCCGCGCGGGTGTTCTTCACGCCGCCCAAAGGCGAGCGTCGCGGCGAAATGCGCTACTTCGATCCGTACACCGCCGAGTTCATGGGCGATGCCACCGGCCAGGACTTCTTTGGCCTGATGCTGCAATTGCACCGTTTCCTCGCCATGGGCGACACCGGGCGCAACATCACCGGCGCCTGCACCCTGATGCTGCTGTTCTTCTGCCTGTCCGGCCTGTACCTGCGCTGGCCGCGCCAGTGGCAGAACTGGCGCGTGTGGCTGACCCTGGACTGGCAGAAAAAGGGCCGCAGTTTCAACTGGGACCTGCACTCGGTGGCCGGTACCTGGTGCCTGCTGGTGTACCTGCTGCTGGCGTTGACCGGGTTGTCGTGGTCCTACGAGTGGTACAACAAAGGCCTGACCCGCCTGCTCTCCGATGCGCCGCAGAACGAACGCGTGCGCGGCGGTCGCGGCCCGGCGCCGGAAGGTCCGGCACCGAGCGCCGATTACGCGGCGATGTGGAGCAGCATCTACAGCGCGGCGGGCCCGGGCCTGTCCGCCTACAACATCCGCATGCCGCCCGTGGCCGGGCAACCGGCGACGGTGTTCTACCTGCTCGACAGCTCGCCACATGATCGCGCGTTGAACCAGATTACCCTCGACCCGGCCACCGGTATCGTCAAACGGGTCGACCGCTACGCCGACAAGAGCTTCAAGGCGCAGTTGCTGACCAGCATCTACGCGCTGCACGTCGGCAGTTATTTCGGCCTGGCCGGACGGATCATCGTCACCGTCGCCGCGCTGTGCATGCCGCTGTTCTTCATTACCGGCTGGCTGCTGTACCTCGATCGCCGCCGCAAGAAACAGCACATCAGGAACGCCCGCCAGGGCCTCGAACAACCGGCCGGCGATGCACCGGCGTGGCTGATCGGTTTCGCCAGCCAGAGCGGTTTTGCCGAGCAACTGGCCTGGCAGACGGCCGGCCAGTTGCAGGCGGCCGGCCTGCCGGTGAAGGTGCAGCCACTGGCGAATGTCAGCGCGCAGGACCTGCGTGAATCGCACCATGCGCTGTTCGTGGTCAGCACCTTCGGCGACGGTGAAGCACCGGACAGCGCCCGTGGTTTCGAGCGCAAGGTGTTGAGCAGCGCGTCACGACTCGACAGCCTGAACTACGCGGTGCTCGGTCTTGGCGATCGGCAATACCAGCACTTCTGCGGTTTCGCCCGGCGCCTGCACCAGTGGCTCGGCGAGCACGGCGGCAAGACCCTGTTTGCCCCGGTGGAAGTCGACAGCGGCGATCCGTACGCCCTGCGTCACTGGCAGACCCAGCTCGGCCTGCTCACCGGACAGGCACCGGTCGACACGTGGGAGGCGCCGAGCTACGACAACTGGACGCTGCGGCGGCGTGAACTGATGAACCCCGACAGCAGTGGCTCGCCGGTGTACCTGCTGGGCCTGACGGCGCCGAGCACCAGCAGTTGGCTGGCCGGCGACCTGGTGGAAGTGCTGCCGCGCAACTGCGCCTGGGCCATCGAGCATTTCCTCGACGGCCTCGGCATTCGTGGCGAGACACCGGTGACGATCAACGGCCTGCAGGAACCGCTGGAAGTGGCCCTGGCCAGCCGTCAGTTGCCGGAGCATCGTGCCCACCTGGTCGGCCTGCATGCCCAGGCGCTGGTCGATGCCATGGTGCCGCTGGCGATGCGCGAATACTCGATCGCCTCGATTGCCGCCGACGGCGTGCTGGAGCTGATCGTGCGCCAGGAACTGCACAGCGACGGCAGCCTCGGCATCGGCTCGGGCTGGCTGACCGAACACGCACCGGTGGGCGGCAGCATCAGCCTGCGCGTGCGCCGCAACAGCGGCTTCCACCTGCCCAACGCGCCGGTGCCGATGATCCTGCTGGGTAACGGCACCGGCCTGGCCGGGTTGCGCAGTCTGCTCAAGGCGCGGATTGCCGATGGCCAGCAACGGCACTGGCTGCTGTTCGGCGAACGCAACCGCGAGCACGACTTCCTCTGCCGCGCAAAGCTGGAGGAGTGGTTGATCAATGGCGATCTGGCGCGCCTGGACCTGGCGTTCTCGCGCGATCAGGCACAGAAAATCTACGTGCAGGATCTTCTGCGCGAATCCGCCGCCGAGCTGAAGCAGTGGCTGGCGGACGGCGCGGTGATCTACATCTGTGGCAGCTTGCAAGGCATGGCGTCAGGGGTGGACCAGGTGCTCAACGACGTGCTCGGCGCAGCCGAAGTGGAACGCCTGATCGAGCAGGGCCGCTACCGTCGCGACGTTTATTGATGACGCCAAAGAGCCCCTCACCCTAACCCTGCCGAAACATCGGACCGCCTAAAAGGGGGCGGTCCGACGTTTCAGATGGGCTGGGGTGAGGGGCTGTTGGTTTTGCCGGCCTGCTCAGACCGGCTGCAGCTTCTGCTCGAACACCGCTACGCCATTGAGATCGCGCAACACCACACTCATCTCGCCGCTGCGCCCATCGATATTCACCTCGCCAAAGAACTGAAACCCGGCAAACGGCGAGGCGTTCTGTACCGCCGGTGCCTTCTCGAATACCACCTGCGGGCCGAAGGTCTTATCCAGTGGATTGGGGCCGAAGCTGCCGGCATTCAAAGGCCCGGCGACGAACTCCCAGAACGGCTCGAAATCCTGAAAGGCCGCGCGATCCGGGTGGTAGTGATGCGCCGCGCAGTAATGCACGTCTGCGGTGAGGAAGACGAAATTGCGCACCTGCTGCGCCCGCAGGAAACCCAGCAGCTCGGCGATTTCCACCTCGCGTCCCTGGGCCGGGCCGGGATCGCCATTGGCCACGGCCTCCCAGCGCGCGACGCCAGGACTGACCTCGCCATCCGGCACACCGAGGCCAATCGGCATGTCGGCGGCGATCACCTTCCACTGCGCCCTGGAATGCTTCAACCCACGCTTGAGCCAATCCAGTTGCTCACGCCCCAGAAACGGTTTGGCCGCGCCCAGGTTGTCGTCGTTGGCGCCGCGATAACTGCGCATGTCGAGCACGAATACATCGAGCAGCGGCCCGTAACCGAGCTTGCGATAAATCCGCCCGCCACCATCGGCGGCCTGCAGGCGCATGGGGGAATATTCCAGCCAGGCCTTGCGCGCACGCCCGACCAGGGTGTGGATATCCTTTTCCTGATAACGCTCGTCGAGCTGCTTGCCCGGCGACCAGTTGTTGACCACTTCGTGGTCGTCCCATTGCCAGATCTGCGGCACCTCGGCGTTGAAGCGGCGAATGTTTTCGTCCATCAGGTTGTAGCGATAATTGCCACGGTAATCGTCCAGGGTCTGGGCGACCTTGCTCTTGGCTTCGCTGGTGATGTTGCGCCACACGCGGCCACCCTCGGTGGTCAGTTGCGCCGGCACCGGGCCATCGGCGTAGATGGTGTCGCCGCTGTGGATAAAGAAGTCCGGCAGGCGCAGGCGCATGGCTTCGTAGATGCGCATGCCGCCGATGTCCGGGTTGATCCCGAAACCCTGGCCGACGGTGTCGCCACTCCACACAAAACGAATGTCGCGCCGCGCCTTCGGCACGCTACGCAGGTGCCCGAGCCACGGCTCGCTGGCGACGCCGGTCTGCGCATCCTTGAAATACACGCGATAGAAAATCGCCTGATCGGCGGGCAGCCCGCGGAGTTCGACCCGGGCGGTGAAGTCGCTGCGCGCATCGGCCAGCGCCGAGGTCAGTCGACGCGGATTGCGAAACTGGCTGCGAGTGTCCCACTCGACCACCATGTGCGCGGGACGATCGCTGCGACTCCAGATCATCGCGCGATCCCCCAGCAGATCGCCGGACTGCACGCCATCGGTGAGCTGCGGACGATCCTTGACCGAGGCGATCACCGCCGGCGCCAGCCCCGGCATCAGCAGCCCGGCGCCGACCACTTGCATGACCCGGCGCCGACCGATGTTGAAATCGCTCATGCTGTTCTCCCTGCAAAAAGGAAAACTTAAGCACGCGATCATGAATCGGGGATGACAACCTATCTTCTGTGGCAGCGAGCTTGCTCGCGAAAGCGTCGGATCAGTCAACACAGGTGTTGAAGGTCAAAGCGCATTCGCGAGCAAGCTCGCTCCCACACGTTTTCGCGGTGTCACGCCTTCGCGGGTTCCAGCGCCAGCTCCACGGCTTCCGAACGCTTGACCAACGCATACACCAACGCTGTCAGCAGACTGCCGGCGACGATGGCGAGCAGGTACAACAGCGCATGGTTGATCGCGTTGGGAATCGCCAGCACGAACAGGCCACCGTGCGGCGCCATCAGCTTGCAACCGAAGTACATCGACAACGCCCCGGTCAGCGCGCCGCCGGCAATGCTCGCCGGAATCACCCGCAGCGGGTCTTTCGCGGCAAACGGAATCGCCCCTTCGGAGATAAAGCACAGCCCCAGTACCAGCGCGGCCTTGCCGGCCTCGCGCTCGGTCTGGGCGAACTTGCGCCGGGCGATGAAGGTGGCGATCCCCAGGCCAATCGGCGGGACCATGCCGGCCGCCATGGTCGCCGCCATCGGCGCGTAGCTCTGCGACGCCAGCAGGCCGACCGAGAACGCATACGCAGCCTTGTTGATCGGCCCGCCGAGGTCGACGCACATCATGCCGCCGAGCAGCACACCGAGCAGGATCGCGTTGGTGGTGCCCATGCTGTCGAGGAACTGCGTCAGCGCCGCGAGCATGCCGGCGACCGGTTTGCCGACCACGTAGATCATCACCAGACCGGTGATCAGGCTGGCGAACAGCGGGATGATCAGGATCGGTTTCAGCGCTTCGAGGCTCTGCGGCAGGGCCACGTAGCGACTGATCAACTTGGCTGCGTAACCGGCGATGAACCCGGCGACGATCCCGCCAATGAACCCCGCACCGAGGGTGCTCGCCAGCAGGCCGCCGATCATCCCCGGCGCGAGGCCCGGACGGTCGGCGATCGAGTAGGCGATGTAACCTGCCAGCAGCGGCACCATCAGCTTGAACGCGGTTTCGCCGCCGATCTGCATCAGCGCCGCCGCCAGCGTGCCCTCCTCCTTGAACGCGGTGATGCCGAAGACGAACGACAGCGCGATCATCAGACCGCCCGCCACCACCATCGGCAGCATGAACGACACACCGGTCAGCAGGTGTTTGTAGACCCCGGTTTTCTCTGGCTTGGCGGTTACCTTGCCGGCGCCGCCAGCGCTTTCCTGCTGGCCTTCGGCGAGGGCTTTTTGCAGCGTGGCTTCGGCGTGCTTGAGGGCGACGCCGGTGCCACAGCGATAGATTTTCTTGCCGGCGAAACGCTCGGTGGCGACTTCGATGTCCGCCGCCAGCAGCACCACGTCCGCCTCGGCAATCGCCGTCGCGCTCAACGGATTGCGCGCACCGACCGAGCCCTGGGTTTCCACCTGCAGCTCGTAGCCCAGGCGCTTGGCGGCCTGCTGCAAGGCCTCGGCAGCCATGAAGGTGTGGGCAACGCCGGTCGGGCACGCGGTGACCGCCACCAGGCGCGGAACCTGGGCGCTGTCGACCACGGGGGCAGGTTCACTCGCGACATACACCTGCGCCTCGCTGGCACCACGGCGCAACACGTCCTCGACATCCTGCAAGGCTTGCGCCGGAGCAATCTGGAACACCCGCTTGCCGACGAAGCGGCTCATGTCCACCAACCCGGTGGTCACCAGCAACACCCACTCCGCGGCTTCGATGGTCGCGGCCGACAACTGGCGTTCCGGATGCGCGGCATCCACCACTTCGACGCTGGTGCTCCAGCCCTGCCGCTGGGCCGCGGCATCCAGCAGGCGAGCGCACAGCACACTGGTGACCATGCCGTTCGGGCAGGCCGTGACAATGGCTAACTTCATGACAAACCCTCTTATTGTTCTGTCAGGGGGCGCACGCGCACACCCTGTTCGAGCGACGCCAGCTGCGCCGCGTCGTGAATGCCGAAACCGATCTGCGTCACCGCTTGCGCGGCAATCGCCGTGGCCGTGCGCAGGGTCTGCTCGGGCGTATCGGCGCTGAGCAAGCCGTGAAGCATGCCGGCCAGCAGCGAATCGCCAGCGCCGACCGTACTGGCGACGCTGACCTTCGGCGGCGAGGCATGCAGCGCCGAGCCGACGCTGAACCAGTTGACCCCGTCGGCGCCCTGGGAAATCACCACATGCTCGATGCCCTGCGCATGCAGCCGACTGGCAGCCTGCGCTTGAGCTGCCTGGGAAACCACCGCGCAGCCGAGCGCGTCGGCCAGCTCCTCGGTGTTCGGCTTGATCAGCCACGGGCCGGCCTGCAGCGCAGCGCGCAGCGCCTCGCCACTGGTGTCCAGTGCGACTTTCAGGCCGAGCTGGGTCAATTGCTCGAGCAACTCACGCAACCACTGCGCCGTGACGCCGCGCGGCAGGCTGCCGGCGACCACCACGGCGTCATGCCCAGGGGCGATCTGCAGCAGGCGCTCGAGCAACGCCTGCTGCGCCGCCGCCCCGACCACCGGCCCCGGGCCGTTGATGTCGGTGATACGGCCGTCATGCTCGGCGATCTTGATGTTGCTGCGGGTTTCGCCCGGTACGCGGATGAAGGCGTCGACGAAACCGCGTCGGGCAAACAGACTTTCGAACGCTTGCAGGTTGTCCGCGCCGAGAAAACCGCTGACCGTCAGTTGATGACCGAGGTCGGCCAGCACCTGCGCGACGTTCACGCCCTTGCCGGCTGCATGGGTATGCATCTCGTCGCTGCGATTGACCTGCCCGGCATCCAGACGCGGCAATTGCACCGTCAGGTCCAGCGCCGGGTTGAGGGTCAGGGTGAGAATCCTGGCCATTACAGGGCCTCCACTAATGCGCGCACTTCATTGGCGCTGCCCACGGTGAGGGCTTGTTGAGCAAGGGTTTGCGCCTGAGTCAGGCTGAGTTCGCGGATGCGTGCCTTGACCTCGGCGATGCTGCGCCCGGACATGCTCAGCTCATCCACACCGAGACCGACCAACACCGGCACCGCCAGTGGATCGGCCGCCAGCTCGCCGCACACGCCGACCCATTTGCCATGGGCATGGGCCGCGCGCACGGTGATGTCGATCAGTTGCAGCACCGCCGGGTGCAGGCCGTCCGCCTGGGCGGACAGCGTCGGGTGACCACGGTCGATGGCCAGGGTGTACTGGGTCAGGTCGTTGGTGCCGACGCTGAAGAAGTCGACTTCCCTGGCCAGCACCGGCGCCAGCAATGCCGCGGACGGCACTTCGATCATGATCCCCAGTTGCAGGTCGGCGACCGGGATCTCCACGCGCAGACGCTCGGTCATGGCGCGGGCCTGACGCCACTCTTCGACGCTGCCGACCATCGGGAACATGATCCGCAACGGGCGGTTGTCCGCCGAGCGCAGCAAGGCGCGCAACTGCGCTTCCATGATCTGCGGACGCTGCAGGGTCAGGCGAATGCCGCGCACGCCGAGGAACGGGTTTTCTTCCTTGGCGATCGGCCAGTACGGCAGCGGCTTGTCTCCGCCGACATCCAGCGTACGCACCACCAGCGGCCGGCCGGCCAGACCGTCGAGGACGAGGCGGTATTCCGCTTCCTGAGTCGCTTCGTCCGGCGCCTGCGGGTGAGCCATGAAAATCAGTTCGGTGCGCAACAGGCCAATGCCTTCGGCGCCCTGCTCCACTGCAGCGCTGACCCCGGCGCTTTCACCGATGTTGGCGAACACCTCGACGGCGTGACCGTCCGTGGTGTGCGCCGGTTGATGACGTTGTTCGGCGGCAGCCTTGAGACGCTGCTCGCGGCTGTCGCGTTCTTCGGCGGCGCGTTGCAGGGTCGCAGCATCAGCGTCGACGTGCAGGCGGCCGCGCTGGCCGTCGAGCAGCAACGGCGTGCCCGGTTCCAGCAGCAACACCGCAGCACCCGCCCCCACCAGTGCCGGGATACCCAGGGCACGGGCGACAATCGCGCTGTGCGCGGTGGCGCCGCCGCGGGCGGTGAGAATCCCCGCCACCCGTACCGGATCGAGCCGCGCCACATCGGACGGGCCGACCTCATCCATCACCAGAATGTACGGTTGCTCCGGCTCACTGGCCGACTGCACGCCGCACAGTTGCGCCAGCACCCGGCGGCCGATATCACGCAGGTCGGCGGCGCGCTCGGCGAGCAAGGCGTCCTGCAACGTCTCCTGTTGTTTCGCCGCGGCTTCGATCACCGCCATCCACGCCGCTTCGGCGCTCTCGCCCTGCTTGAGGCGAGTGTCGACTTCGTCGGTGAGTTCCGGGTCGTCGAGCATTTCCTGGTGGGTGATGAAGATCTCGCGGATCGCCTTGGCCTGGCTGCGCTCGATCAGGTTCTGGATATCGCCGCGCACGTCGGCCAGCGCTTGCTTGAGGCGCTCGCGCTCGATGGCGGCGGATTCACCGCGCAACGGGTAATCGAAATGTTGCTGAACCTGGATATGCGCCGGGCCGATGGCGATCCCCGGTGCGGCGGCAATCGCCTGCAACAGGCTGCCGGAGGCCGGGGCGATCACGACTTCGGCGATGTCGGCGACTGCTTCGCGCGATTCGCTGACGGCGGGCAGCGGCTCGACTTCTTCGCCGAGCCCTTCCTCGATCGCGGCGAGCAATGCCGGCAAGGCGTCGGCGGCGATGCTCGGTTCGGCAATCAGCTCCAGCACCTGGCCGCGGCGCGCGCCGAGGCTGAGCAGCTTGCTCAGGCTCTTCACCGACACCGCACTGTCCTGGCCGTCGACAATGCGCACGCGGATTTCACCGGCAAAACTTTTCGCCAGTTGCGCAAGGATCTTCGCCGGCCGCGCGTGCAAGCCGTGGGCGTTGGCCAGGGCAATGCGCGCACTCGGCCAGTCCGCCGGCAGCTCGCCGCCCAGCACTTCGAGGACTTTGCGGCTGCTGGTGGCGCGGCCCAGTTCGTGGCCGCGACCTTCGATCAGCAGCGCGCACAAACGCTCGAGCAACGCCTGATGCGCCTCGCCGAGGCTGGCCAGGCAAAACAGACCGCTGAGCGGCTGGCCGAGGTAGCGCATCGGTTTGTCCGGGGTGACGAAAGCCAGGCCCGGGCGCTTCACCGTTTGCTCGCTGTGCAGCCACCACAGACCATCGCCGAGCGGCAGCGCTTCGACCTGCTGCAACACCCCGGCGAAACCGTTGCTCACGCAATCGGCCTGACGCAGCAGCCGTGCCCCACGCCAGACCAGTTCTTCGAAATCGTCGGCGGAAACGCCGAGGCCGATCATCTGCGCATCCAGGGCCAGTTCCTGAGGCGCGCCCTGCAGCAGTTTCAGCAGCGCTTCGGGGGAACTGGCGCGACGCAGGGCCTGACCGAGATCGGTCTCGCCGAGGGCGCGGGTCAGCAATTGCAACAGCCGCAGGTGTTCGTCGGATTTGGCGGCAATGCCGATCGCCAGATAGACGATCTGGCCGTCGCCCCAATCGACGCCGTCGGGAAACTGCATCAGCCGCACGCCGGTGGCGAACACTTGGTCGCGGGTTTGCGGAGTACCGTGGGGGATGGCAATACCTTGACCGAGAAAGGTCGAGCCCTGGGCTTCCCGGGCCTGCAACCCGGCGAGATATCCGTCGGCCACCAGGCCATCGGCGACCAGGTGATGAGCCAGCAATTGCAGGGCGGCGGGTTTATCCACAGCCGTCTGGCCCATGGATATCTGCTCAACAGTGAGCTCGAGCATGCGATCTCCTTTTTGGCCCATGAAGGGGCCAGGTATTGTTTTGAATGGTTGCAGCTTAGGCGCTTGTCGGCTTCCTTTTCAGGGGCAGTTTTGGCGGTTTCACGGCAGAACCGGCAAAAAGCGTCTAAAACGTAGAAAATACGCCTGCTGAAACGTTTAATCTAGATTGTTCGGCACGTTACTCGATAATGTCCCATTCTTGAAGTGCAACGTGTCGGTTGCGTTGCGACAATGGTCGCCTGCCCGAATCGGGTAGGATTGGCGCAAATGTCAGCCGAAAAACAAGGAAACCCCGGTTGAAACTCAGTGATATCGCGCGGTTGGCCGGAGTGTCCGTGACCACCGCCAGCTACGTCATCAACGGCAAGGCCGAACAGCAGCGCATCAGCAACGCGACCGTCGAGCGAGTGCGCGCGGTGGTCGACCTGCACGGCTTTACGCCCAATCCGCAGGCAGCCGGGCTGCGCAGCCGGCACACGCGGACCCTCGGCTTCATCCTGCCGGACCTGGAAAACCCCAGTTATGCGCGGATCGCCAAACTGCTCGAACAAGGCGCGCGGGCGCGTGGTTATCAACTGCTGATCGCCAGCTCCGACGATGCTCCGGACAGCGAACGGCAATTGCTGCAATTGTTCCGCGCCCGCCGCTGCGACGCGCTGATCGTCGCCAGTTGCCTGCCGGCCGGCGATGACAGCTACCGCCAGTTGCAGGCCAAGGGCCTGCCGATCATCGCCATCGACCGGGTGATGGAACCCGAGCATTTCTGTTCGGTGATCAGCGACGACCGCGAGGCCAGCCTGCACCTGACCGAAAGCCTGCTCGAACCACAGCCACGGCAGATCGTGCTGCTCGGCGCCCGACCCGAACTGAGTATCAGCCAGGAGCGCGCCGCCGGCTTCAGGCAGGCGCTCGCCGGCTTCCAGGGCGAGGTGCTGATCGAGCACGCCGAGTCGTTCAGCCGCGAGTGCGGCAAGCAGTTGATGGAAGAACTCCTGCAACGCCTGGGGCATTTGCCCGACGCCCTGGTGACGACGTCCTACGTGCTGCTGCAGGGCGTATTCGATGCGCTGCATGATTTTCCGCTGAAGTCGCGCCCGCTGCGCCTCGGTACATTCGGCGACACCCAGTTGCTGGATTTCCTGCCGCTGCCGGTCAACGCCATGGCCCAGCAGCACCAGTTGATCGCCGACAAGGCCCTGGAACTGGCGCTGGCCGCCGTCGAGCAGGCCGATTATCAGCCGGGCGTACAGGCCATCCCGCGGACCTTCAAGCAGCGTATCTATCGGGACTGAGTCGTGGAACTGATCGACAGCCACACCCACCTAGATTTTCCCGACTTCGACGCCGATCGCCCGGCGTTGCTGGCCGAAAGCCGCGCCCTTGGGGTACGGCGGATGGTGGTGCTGGGGGTGCATGAGGGCAACTGGCAGCGCGTGTGGGACCTGGTACAAAGCGATGCCGACCTGTACGCAGCGTTCGGCCTGCACCCGGTCTACCTCGATCAGCACCGCCCGCAGGATGTGCAGACCCTGGGCGACTGGCTGACACGCCTGCGCGGCCATCGGCAATTGTGCGCGGTCGGCGAGATCGGCCTCGACTACTTCATCGAAACCCTCGACCGCGAGCGCCAGCAGGCGCTATTCGAGGCGCAGCTGCAACTGGCGGCGGACTTCCAGCTGCCCGCGTTGATCCACGTGCGCCGCAGCCATGCGGCGGTGATCGCCACGCTCAAGCGTTTCAAGCTCCAGCGCGCCGGGATCATCCATGCCTTTGCCGGCAGTCGCGAGGAAGCGCGGGAATACATCAGGCTGGGGTTCAAGCTCGGCCTCGGCGGTGCGCCGACCTGGCCCCAGGCGTTGCGCATGCACCGCGTGCTGGCCGACCTGCCATTGACAGCAGTGGTGCTGGAAACCGATTCACCGGACATGGCGCCCGCGATGTTCCCCGGCGAACGCAACAGCCCGGCACACTTGCCGGCGATCTGCACGGCCCTCGCCGGACTGATGGCGGTAACGCCACAACAACTGGCGGCGGCGAGCACGGCCAACAGCTGCGCAGTGTTCGGCTGGTAATCAGTCCGCGTGCACGCGGGCGGCCTCCAGCACCAGCGTCAGATGCTGACGCCGCCGCACATGGTCGATCAGGGCAAAAAACCCGAACACCGCGATCAGGGAAAAATTCAACTGCTCAGTGACACTGATCAGCCCGATCCACTCCATCACCAACGCCACCAGCAACGCGGTGCACAGCGTGACCATCGCACTGGCGCGCACCAGCGCCAGCGAATCGAGCGACTTGAAGCGTTTGATCTGCTGCGGGCAGCGCAGCTCCAAGGCTTTCTGGCAGTGGCTGCAGGTGAACGCTTCGTTGATCGCGATGGCGTTGAGTTGCCAGGGCTTGAGCAGCAGCGTGGCCTGACAGTGGGCACAGCGGCCCTGGATTCCCAGGGTTGCGACAGACATGAGCGGTCTCCTCCAAGCGATCGAGTGACAAGGATCTTGGTTGATTGAAGGCAGAATTCCAGTCCGCGCAGGAAATAAGGACTTGGCTTACACAAGGCGGTAAAGAAGTACTACAAGCTGCGCAGATAAAGCCTGCGAGACCCGGGGAGCGGACGCACGCCCCCCGGGTCCCCTGGCGCCAACCTCAGACGCGGAACGCGCTGATCAGCTGCTTGAGCTCCACCACCTGCGCCGACAGGGCGCGGCTGGCATCTTCGGTCTGGTGCGCGCCCTGGGCGGTGCGCTCGCCGGCGCGATTGATCTCGACGATGTTCTGGTCGATGTCGTGGGCGACGGCGGTCTGCTGCTCCACGGCGGCGGCAATCTGCTGATTCTGGTCAACGATCATGCCGACGGCGCCGAGAATGTTTTCCAGGGCTTGCTGGACCTTTTCCGACTGCCCGACCGTACCGCTGGCCATCTGATGACTGACGCCCATGGCCTTCACCGCCGCGCCGACGCCGCCCTGCAGCCTGGCGATCATCTGTTCGATTTCTTCGGTCGATTGCTGGGTGCGCTTGGCGAGGGTGCGCACTTCGTCCGCCACCACGGCAAAACCGCGCCCCTGTTCACCGGCCCGTGCCGCTTCGATCGCCGCGTTGAGCGCCAGCAGGTTGGTCTGCTCGGCGATGCTCTTGATCACTTCCAGCACGCGACTGATCGCCTGGCTGTCACTGGCCAGCTGATTGATGACCAGCACCGACTGATCGATCTCGCCGGCCAGCGCCGCGATACTGCCCTGCTGCGACTCGACCAGGCCACGCCCGCTGATGGTTTCGTCATTCACGCTGTGCGCGCTGCTGACCGCCGCTGCCGCACTGCGCGCGACCTCCAGCGACGTTGCCGACATCTGGTTCATCGCCGTCGCCACCTGTTCGATCTGCGTACGCTGCCCGGCGACCGCCTGATTGCTCTGCGCCGAGACGCTTTCCACCTGCCCGGCCTGACGCTCGACCTCGCTGACGGTGTCGCCGACGCGCTCGATCAGGTCGTGGATTTTGCGCACGGTGCCGTTGAACACCTCGCCCAACTCGCCAAGCTCATCGCGACTTTGCGCGACGAAGTTGACCGTCATGTCACCCGCCGCGACCTTGTCCATCATCGCGCCGAGGCGCTTGAGGGTGGTGCGGGTCGAGGCGTAGAAGCCGCCATACAGGTAGAAAATCAGCACGAACACCACCGTCAGCGCCACCGCCTGCAGGATCATGTGCGTGCGGTTCTGGGTCAGACGTTGCTGCAATTGGTTGTCGAGAAACTGCAACGTGGCGTCGTTGAGCTGGTAGGTCTTGTCCATCAGGCCGGTCATCTGGTCATAGAACGCCTGCCACGGCGCCTCCAGCGTTTCGGCCATCACCACCTGCGCCTCGATCAATTCGCTGGCCTGCTTCAGCGAAGCCTTGCTGGCGTCGGCCGGCGCGCTGAGCGATTGCCGCGCCGCGGCACTCAACTCGAGGGCATCGTGCAGTTTCAGCGCGTATTCGGCCTGCAGTTTTTCGATCTGGCCGAGCAACTCGTCGAAACGGGTGCTGGAGGAACTGTTGAGAAACCCCTGCCCCAGCGAGTACGAACCCATGGCCCGGCCTTCCCCGAGGGCCTGGGTGACCACCGGGGTGATGCTGGTGATCAATTCGCTGAGCTGGCGCATGTCGCCCTGGTTGTCGCGGCTCAGGCCGGCCTGGCTGACGATGATCTGGCTGAAGATCTGCGCGTTGCCCAGCAGTTTGCCGATCAGCGCACTTTTGCTTTGCAGGGAGTTCTCCGCTTGCTGGGTCTGGAAGGCTGCGATCATCTCGTCGCGCTTGCCGTCGAACACCTTGATCTGCTCCGGGTCGTCGGTCATCGCCGTCAATCCTTGCAGACGCGCCAGCACGCTCTGCTCGAGGCTGCCGATACTGGCTTCGACATTGCCGGCCTTGCCGGACTGGCCGAGGGTGACGTTGATCTGCACCAGATTGTTCAGGGTTTCCAGATCGCGGCGCAGCGTCAGGCTGCTGCCCAGCAGATCGAGGCTCTGCAGTTCGATCCGGGTGGCCTGGAATTCGCGGTAGGAATCGCGCACCAGATAGAAATTGGTCACCAGCATCGGCACCAGGAACAGCACGCTGATCAGACTGAACTTCATGCCGAAGCTCAGGCGGTTCATCAGCGAGACGGCGGGATAGAGCAAGCTCTTCACTGGAAGTCTCCCTTGGTTTTTCTTGTTTTTATTTGGCAGGCGCGAGCGACAGCAGATAGCCACTATCCGGCGCCATCTCTGTATAGCTCAAATCGCAGGGAGGTTTTGTAACTTAAGGTTAACGGGGAAAAAGATCGCCGCCGGTGGCAGCGCCTACGGGAACCACGATCCCGCTACAGGCGCTGCCGAAGGCGGCGAGGTTGTGCTCGACAAACTGAATCAGTGCACCAGCACGGTCCACAAGGCGAATCCGGCATACCACAGCACCGCGGCGCGCAGCAGCAGCTCCCACAGGCAATCGAGGGTGTTGATGCCTTCCGGACCGACCGCCGCCGGCGGAATTTCCCCGGCGGCCAGACCGACCTTGTTGATCAGTTGTGCTGCGCTGATGTTCCAGTTGAGCAGCTCGTGGAGCATCACCCGGCTCACCGCAACGAAGTTGCCGACCAGCGCCAGGCTGGCCGCCAGCAGGCGCACCGGCACCCAGTCGAAGGCGTGGCGCAATTGCCCGGCCCGCTCAGCCACGGCCGGGTTCTGCGCGTGTTCCTCGGCCAGCGCCAGCAAGCGATAGCTCAGCGCCGCGACCGGGCCCAGCAGGAAATACCAGAAAATCACCGCAAAGAAGCTCTGGTAGGCCTGCCACAGCAGATGGCCCTGCACCTGTTCGAGCAGTTGCTCGCCGCTGTCGGCGCAGATGTCCAGGTCCCGCTTGGCTACGTGCGCGGCGGCTTGCAGGTCTTCGCGGCGCCAGGCGTCGCGGAACGGCCCGAGGCCACCGAGCAGATCGCCACGGCCGAGACTGTAAATCACCACCAGCAGATGCACCGGCAACGCCAGCAGGCCATAGGCCACCGGTTCCAGCACCAACAGCAGCAAGCCGAGCAACGCCACCGGCAGCAACACCAGAACCGTCAGCACCAGCCACGGCTGTGTGGCCAGACGCCCGCTTTCAAGCTTGTGCAGTTCGCCAATCCATCCGCCATCGCGTTGAACCCGATGGCGCAGGGCCGAAAACTTCTCGATCCACAGCGCCAGCAGTAACACCAGAAAACTCATTGTCCTTCCTCTTGTGCCAGGGCCGCGCGATAGCGTGCCCAGTCGAATGCCGGCCCGGGATCGGTCTTGCGCCCGGGCGCAATGTCGCTGTGACCGCAGATGCGCTCGCCGGTGATGGCCGGAAACGTCGCCTGCAACTGGCGGGTCAGCGCGATCAGCGCCCGGTACTGCGCATCGGTGAACGGCAGATCATCGGTGCCCTCGAGCTCGATGCCCACGGAAAAATCGTTACAGGTTTCGCGCCCCTCGAAACTCGAGACGCCGGCATGCCACGCACGCTCAAGACAGGAGACAAACTGGGTGACCTTGCCGTCACGTTCGATCAGAAAATGCGCCGACACGCGCAGGTCGGCGATCCCGGCAAAGTAAGGATGCTCGGTGACATCCAGACGATTCTGGAAAAATTCCTGCACCTTGCCGGTGGCGAACTGCGCCGGCGGCAGGCTGATGTTGTGGATCACCAACAGGGAGATTTCGCCCGCCGGGCGCTCATTGAAGTTGGGCGACGGGCAGACCTGCACCCCCTGACACCACCCGCTAGCGGGATCCAACTGCATACCGATTCCTTCAACGCCGACTGTGTTGGCGCCCAGTATGCCGCGATCGGCCCCCGGCGCGCGATCACTTGCCGCGATTGAGTCGCCGCAGATTGCCCAGCACCGACTCCAGGGCGCGGTCGAACAGCAACGTGTCGTCCAGCGCCCGCGCCGCGCCACGGCGAAACGCCAGCGCCAGGCTGGTGCGGCTGTGCTCCAGTACTTTCATCCCGGTGCGATCGACAAACACGTACTTGCCGGTGGCCTCGATGATGGCCGCCAGTTTGCAGCGCAAGGTATGTTCTTCGTCTTCCTCAAAAGCGACCCAGCTGCCGAGACGCAGTTGCTCGACCTGGCGCAGGCCGGCGTCATCATGGGGCAGGCGCACCGCCGCTGGCGGCGTACCTTCGTCGGCCAGGCGCAGGACGATCTGCTGCGACACCTCGACCATCGCCGGCGGCTCGGCGCCTTCGGCGTTTTCCAGGAGACGCACATGCAGGGTTTCCAGCTCGCTGAAAAATTCGCTGGTGGCAAACGGATCGAACGCCGAACTGCTCAAGCCGTCGCGCAGCGATTTCAGCAGGCCCGGCACCAGCGCGAGCAGGCGCAGGCTGGCTTGCGGATCGTCGTGGCGCTGCACGCTCCAGATCAGTTGCTGCATGGTCTGCACGTCGGCCTGCCATTCGGCGCACTGATCGCCGTGCTTGAGGCAGGTCAGCAGCAAGACCTTGCTCCAGGCGTCCTGGACGAATGTCAGCACCGCTGGCGGCAGCACTTTGCCCAGCAGCGCCTGATTCAGCACCTGTTCGACACGCTGGCGAGCCAGCTCGGTCTTCGCCCGGCCTTCCTCGGCGTCGCGCAGACGCTGTTCGAGCAATTCGCTGCGGCGCCGCTCGTCACTGGTGAAGGCAAGGAAATCCGCCAGCAACTCGGAGAAGATCGCCGGGTCATCGACGAAATCGGTCAGCAGGCGCTGCACCACCTGTTCGATGCGCAGGTACAGGCTGTCGCGCCCATCGCCGTCGCAATCGCCCCAACCCAGCGCGGCATCGGCGATTTCGTTGAGCAGGCGTCGTGCCGGGTGGCTGCTGCGGCTGAAGAAACTCTTGTCGAGCACGGCGACCTTGAGCATCGGAATCTGCAGGCGCGCGATCAGGGTCTTGAGCGAGTCCGGCAGGTTGCGGTCGTCGAGGATGCATTCGAAGACCATGGCGATCAGATTGATCACGTCCTCGTCGGCGCCGCCGACCACCCGTGACTTGCCGCTTTTCACGCTGACCCGGGTCAGCAACTGCTCGAGCTGATTGCGCAGATCGAAGTCGTCCGGCGCAGCACTGAGCGCTGGCACGTACTGCTGCAAGTGCGAGAGCAGGCGCAACAGGTCACGGGTGGTAATCGGCTGTGCGGCTACGCTGGGCTCCAGGGTCGGCGCGACACTGCCGCGTACGTGCTGCAGCAATTCCTGAACCCCTTCGTCGGTCTGCGAATGCTCGCTGGCATTTGCCTCATCACGCACGCTGGCGGCCGCCTGGTCGCTGGCCCGGCGCGCCGGTGGCGGCTTCAGGTCGGGCAACACGCCGGTGGCGCTGAGCAGTTGATTGGCTTCGGCGTAGAGCCGATCGGTATTGGCCAGCACATAGCGCTCGAACAGTTTGAGCAGGATCAGCTTGACCTTGATCTCCACCCCGAGATTACGCCCGGCCTGCAGGAAGAATTCGCAGAGCAGCGCCGGCCCCAGCGGGTTGTGCTGGTCGTCGAAGCTTTCCCCCAGCAGCGCGTTGAGCCGTGCGGTCAACTGATCGAGGGCGAAACCGTCACGCTTGAGGACCCGCCCGACCATGGTCTCGATGGCGACGCTGCGCTCCATGTCGTCGGTGCGCGGCGCCGTGTCCTCGTACACCAATGGATGCGGCAACGTGTTCTGCGTGGGGTCGTATTGGGTGAGGCCGACAAAGGCTTCGAAGAATTGCTCGAGAAAGCCGCGCTCGATGTTCTTGCGCTTGAGGCGCAGGTCGCGCATGGCTTCGAAAAAGATGTTCTGCTCGACGTCGTTGCGTGCCCGGTCGGCCATTTCGAACAGGGTGTCGTCGGCGTTATCGAACAGTTCCTGCAAACCGTGGCGCAACTGCTGCGCGGCCTTGTCGCGAACCTGAAGCAGAATCACAGGCAGGCGGGCGAGCGGCGAATGAGTCGCCTGATCGGTAGTGGCCTTGCGCAAAGGCACTACATTCCCGTCGTTGTGCATCCAAGCCTCCTGAAACGGTGATTCTTCTGGGGGGCCGCGAGGGCAGGTTCCGTGGGTCGGCACGGCAGGAGACGTCAAAGCTATGACGTCAAATGCAAGGCGGATTATCTTGCAAAAGATGTCCGCGGCGCCAGAGGCGTCAGGGTTTCCCCTATGCCCGGACACCCTGCAGTGACCACAACCGAACGGCTTTTACTCACAGGAATTCGACCGGATGCAGTTTGGCAGACGCGTTCTCGCCTTGGGTTGCCCGCTGCCATGCCCCTATAATCGGGCCACTTTGTTTGTGGAGCCCGTTATGCCGAATCTACGTCTCGCCGATTTGACCGCCGAAATCGAAGCCAACGTGCGCCGTGCGTTGCTCGAAGACGTCGGCAGCGGCGACATCACTGCGCAACTGATCCCGGCCGAACGCCTGGCCAAAGCCACCATCATTACCCGCGATGCCGCCGTCATCAGTGGCACGGCGTGGGTCGACACGGTGTTTCGCCAACTCGATCCGCGGGTCGCGGTCCATTGGCAGGTGCGCGATGGTGAGCGGGTCAGCCCCAATCAGCCGCTGTTTCACCTGGAAGGCCCGGCCCGCTCGCTGCTCACCGGTGAACGCAGCGCGCTGAACTTCCTGCAGTTGCTGTCCGGCGTGGCGACGCGCGCGCAGTACCTGGCCGACTTCGTCGCCGAAACCCAGGTCAAGCTGCTCGACACCCGCAAGACCCTGCCGGGCCTGCGTCTGGCGCAGAAGTACGCCGTCACCTGCGGCGGCTGCCACAACCACCGCATCGGCCTCTACGATGCCTTCCTGATCAAGGAAAACCACATCGCGGCCAGTGGCGGCATCGCCCAGGCCATCGCCGCCGCGCACAAGATCGCCCCGGGCAAGCCGGTGGAAATCGAAGTGGAAAGCCTGGATGAGCTCAAGGAAGCGCTGGCGGCCGGTGCCGACATCATCATGCTCGACGAACTGAGCCTGGACGACATGCGCGAAGCGGTGCGCCTGAACGGCGGCAAGGCAAAACTGGAGGCCAGCGGTGGCATCAACGAAAGCACGTTGCTGCCCATCGCCCAGACCGGGGTGGACTACATCTCGATTGGCGCCATGACCAAGGATGTGAAAGCGGTGGACCTGTCGATGCGCCTGAGCATCTGAGCAGCGCTGGCCAGCGACGAGCGACAAGTTGCCAGCGAGAGCGCCCAGGCTCCGACTCGCAGCTTGCCGCTCTTGGTTGCTGTCAAACCACCAGATTGTTCATCTCGCAGTATTCGTCCCACTCGACGCCCAGGACCTCGGCAGCTTCGCGGTGCAGCTCCAGGCGCTTGGCCTCGAACTCCTCCGGCGTGCAGGTGTACTTGAGGGTCAGCTCCCAGGGCTGCAAGCCCTGGGCTTCGGCTTCGTCTTCGAACGCCCACTGGATCTGGTCCTTCTGATCATCGGCACTCAGGTCCTTGATCTCTTCCAGCAGTTGCGGGGCGTCGAGCTTGTACTTCTCCAGCGCCTGTTCGTGTCTTTGCTCTTGGGTCAATTCTTTCACGGTCATGTCGTTCTCGCTGATCATGGGAATGGAAGATGGATCTGGATCATCAAGGATCTCTCTGACGCGGTTAATCCGGCCTTCAGAACCATTCGGGATCATCTGAAAACTGCTGGGCGATGCTCATGCAGGCAACGAATATAGGACGTTTGCATGACGAATTACACGGCTCTTTACATCTCTCCCACAAAAAGCTGACCTGGGGGAACATAAATCCGCCTGGCCAGTCATAGCGATGTGCTATATCGGCACGTCGCCATGACTGACAAGGAATCCCAGTGATGCGTAGCGCTTCGAAGCTTTCTGCTGTTCTTTCCACCACCGCAGTGACCGCCCTGCTCGCTGCCTTGGCCCTGCCGGGAAATGCCCTGGCGCTGGAGCTGAGCAACAGCAGCCCCTCGTTCGGCGACAAGGTCCCGGTGATCCACCGCGACTACGACAAGGACGTGGTCGTGCGCAGCGAGATCAGCATCGATGAACTGAAAAAGATGCGCGACACGATCAGCGAGCAATCGCGACAGATCGAAGAGCTCAAGCGCAGCAGCGGCTCGAACTCAAATTCCAGCGCCAGGGAAACCGACGAGTTGAAGAGCAAGGTCAAGGAACAGGACCGCCAGTTGGACACCCTCGGCCGCCAGGTGGAAGACCTCAAGCGCAACAACGGCTCCAGCTCAAGCGCCAGCAGCAGCGAGATCGCCAGCCTGAAGCAGAAAATCAGCGATCAGGATCGCGCGATGGACCAGCTCAAGCGCACCGTCGAGGAGTTGAGTCGCAAGGTGAAATAAGGGGGATGGTGCCCGAGACAGGAATCGAACCTGCGACCTTCGCGTTACGAGTGCGCTGCTCTACCGGCTGAGCTACACGGGCGGTGGGCTAAACCTAGCACCGGTCTCGGCGTCCGGCAACCTGGCCACGACAGCAAAAGCGTGCGGACAAAAAAAGGCCCCGTCGTTTTCACGGCGGGGCCTTTTCATTGCGCTAACGCGACGGGGTGATTAAACGCCCGAAGCCTTGGCCGCTGCCACGTCTTTGATGGACAGCTTGATACGGCCGCGGTTGTCCACGTCCAGTACCAGCACTTCCACTTCCTGGCCTTCTTTGAGGATGTCGGTCACTTTCTCTACGCGAGCGTCGCTCAGCATCGAGATGTGCACCAGACCGTCCTTGCCTGGCAGGATGTTGACGAATGCGCCGAAGTCGACGATGCGCTCAACCTTGCCGACGTAGATCTTGCCGATCTCGGCCTCTGCGGTGATACCCAGAACGCGCTGACGTGCTGCTTCAGCCGCTTCCTTGGTTTCGCCGAAGATCTTGATCGAACCGTCGTCTTCGATGTCGATCGACGCCTTGGTCTCTTCGCAGATCGCACGGATGGTCGCGCCACCTTTACCGATAACGTCACGGATCTTGTCGGTGTCGATCTTCATCGCGATCATGGTCGGAGCGTTGGCCGACAGTTCGGTACGCGACTGGCCGATAATCTGGTTCATCTGGCCGAGGATGTTCAGGCGCGCTTCCAGGGCTTGGCCCAGAGCGATTTCCATGATCTCTTCGGTGATGCCCTTGATCTTGATGTCCATCTGCAGCGCAGTAACGCCTTTGGCGGTACCGGCTACTTTGAAGTCCATGTCGCCGAGGTGGTCTTCGTCACCCAGGATGTCGGTCAGGACGGCGAACTTCTCGCCTTCTTTAACCAGACCCATGGCGATACCGGCAACCGGCGCCTTCATCGGTACACCCGCGTCCATCAGGGCCAGGGAAGCGCCGCAGACGGAAGCCATCGAGCTGGAACCGTTGGATTCGGTGATTTCCGAAACCACACGGATGGTGTACGGGAACACGTCAGCGGCCGGCAGCATGGCCGAAACCGAACGACGGGCCAGACGACCGTGACCGATTTCACGGCGACCGGCGCCACCCATGCGACCACACTCGCCTACCGAGAACGGCGGGAAGTTGTAGTGCAGCATGAACGGGTCTTTTTTCTCGCCTTCCAGGGTGTCCAGCAGCTGTGCGTCACGGGCAGTGCCCAGTGTCGCGACGACCAGGGCCTGGGTTTCACCACGGGTGAACAGCGCCGAACCGTGAGTCTTCGGCAGCACGCCGACTTCGATGTTCAGCGGACGTACGGTGCGGGTGTCGCGGCCGTCGATACGTGGCTTGCCGTTAACGATGTTTTCGCGGACGGTGCGGTATTCGATTTCACCGAAAGCGGCTTTGACTTCAGCGGCCGAAGGCTGGCCTTCTTCGCCGGACAGCTTGGCAACGACCTGGTCTTTCAGCTCGCCCAGACGTGCGTAGCGGTCAGCCTTGACGGTGATGGTGTAAGCCTGGGAGATCGCTTCGCCGAACTCGGCACGGATCGCGCCCAGCAGCTCGGTGGCTTCCGGAGCCGGAGCCCAGGTCCAGGTTGGCTTGGCAGCTTCGGCAGCGAGTTCCTTGACGGCGTTGATCACCACCTGGAATTCGTCGTGAGCGAACAGGACCGCGCCCAGCATCTGGTCTTCGGTCAGCTCTTTGGCTTCCGATTCAACCATCAGTACAGCGTCGGAAGTACCGGCAACGACCATGTCCAGGCTCGAAGCAGCTTGCTGCTCGTAGGTCGGGTTCAGCAGGTAGCCGGTGCTTTCGTGGAAAGCCACGCGAGCGGCGCCGATCGGGCCGTCGAACGGAATGCCCGAGATAGCCAGGGCAGCCGAGGTACCGATCATCGCAGCGATGTCCGGATCGGTCTTCTTGCTGGTGGAAACGACGGTGCAGACAACCTGCACTTCGTTCATGAAACCTTCTGGGAACAGCGGACGGATCGGACGGTCGATCAGTCGGGAAGTCAGGGTTTCTTTCTCGGAAGGACGGCCTTCGCGCTTGAAGAAACCGCCAGGGATCTTACCGGCAGCGTAGGTCTTTTCCTGGTAGTGAACGGACAGAGGGAAAAAGCCCTTGCCCGGATCGGCTTGCTTGGCACCGACGACGGTCACCAATACGCTGACGTCGTCGTCAACGGTGACCAATACTGCGCCGGAGGCCTGACGGGCGATACGGCCGGTCTCGAGGGTAACGGTCGACTGACCGAACTGGAATTTTTTGATTACCGGGTTCACGGTGTCCTACCTTCTTTGTGGCTCTTGGGGGAACTGGTTTTCTTGCGAAATTCTTGGGCAATGTCGGGAATCGGCCCGCCCCATCGTCCGGGGTAAAACGTGTATCCAGATAAAACTTGAGGCTGGAAGCCTGCCGGACGCCGGCGGAAAACCGCTGACGTCTGACAGACAACCAACCTCATGGCGCAATCGCTGATTAGCGACGCAGACCCAGGCGACCGATCAGAGCGCTGTAACGGCTCAGGTCTTTGCCTTTCAGGTAGTCCAGCAGCTTACGACGCTGGTTTACCATGCGGATCAGACCACGACGGGAGTGGTGGTCTTTACCGTTGGCCTTGAAGTGACCTTGCAGTTTGTTGATGTTGGCGGTCAGCAGTGCAACTTGCACTTCTGGCGAACCAGTATCACCAACAGCTTGCTGGTAGTCGGCAACGATTTGAGCTTTTTCTTGAACGTCGAGAGCCATGAGGCAATCCTTTTATCAGGAAACTGTTTCAAAGAAACGGTTTCAACAGGCCAGGGACAAATCCCTGTATCTATAAATGAGTAGTGACCGTGCCTGTTAACAGCCACACTCGTTCGGTCATTCTGACCGAATCAGTCGACGCGGCGCGATGCGCCCGTCTTCGCTCACTTCACCGATACCGATGAAGCGACCATTGTGATCCTGTACCCGCACCATGCCGAACTTCGGCGCTTCCGGGGCCCGTACTGGCTGGCCGTTGAGCCAGTAGAACGCGCTCGCTTCCGAGAACTGCAACAGTGGCCAATCCTGCAGGCCGCTGTCCGATGGCATCAGGAAGCGGTCGACCGCTTCGTTGCCGCCTTCGGCATGTACCGCTTCCAGCTCTTCGAGGGTCACGGTCTGCGCCAGGGTAAAAGGCCCGGCCTGGGTACGGCGCAATTCCGCGACGTACGCACCACAACCGAGTTGCTCACCGATATCCTCCACCAGGGTGCGGATATAGGTGCCCTTGCTGCAATCCACCGCGAGTCGCGCAGTATCGCCTTCGAAGGCCAGCAATTCCAAGCGCGCAATAGTAACAGAACGCGGTTCGCGCTCCACTACTTCGCCTGCACGCGCCAGCTTGTACAGCGGCTGCCCGTCACGCTTGAGGGCCGAGTACATAGGCGGTATCTGGCTGATTTGACCGCGAAATTTCGGCAGAACCGCTTCGATATCTGCGCGACCAACGGTCACCGGGCGCTCCTGCAAAACCTCGCCCTCGGCATCCGCCGTGGTAGTGGTCTTGCCCAGTTGCGCCAGGGTTTCATAACCCTTGTCGGAATCGAGCAGGTATTGCGAGAACTTGGTCGCCTCGCCGAAGCACAGCGGCAGCACGCCGGTGGCCAGCGGGTCGAGGCTGCCGGTGTGCCCGGCCTTCTCGGCATTGAGCAGCCAGCGAACCTTCTGCAACGCGGCGTTGGAGGTGAACCCTAGCGGCTTGTCGAGCAGGATGATACCGCTGACGTTACGACGGATACGTTTGACCTGAGCCACCGAGTTACTCCTTGGTGTCTTCAGGTGCAGCCGCCACGTGCTGATTGTCTTCAGCCACGGCGCGCTCGATCAGGGCCGACAGGTGCGCACCCCGTACGACGCTTTCGTCGTAGTGGAAGTGCAGTTGCGGCACGCTGCGCAACTTCATTTCACGGGCCAGCTGCATGCGCAGGAAACCTGCGGCCGCATTGAGCACCTTGATGCTTTGCGCGATGTCTTCGGCGTTGTCCTGCCCCATCACGGTGATGAAGATCTTCGCGTGACCGACGTCACGGCTGACTTCCACGGCGGTGATGGTGACCAGGCCGACGCGCGGGTCTTTGACTTCACGACGGATCAGCTGGGCCAGCTCACGCTGCATCTGATCGCCGATACGTTGGGTACGGCTGTATTCTTTTGCCATGATTTGTTACCTGTTACTGCCCCGCGGTGAAACCCGCAAGGTCTGAAAGCGGCAAACGCCCGGCCTGACAAATGCCAGACCGGGCGTTGCGTTTAGAGTCCTGACGCCGTGCCGCGCATCTGCATGCGGCGGCTCGACGTGGCCCTTGAAGTGCGCGAGTCAGAGGCTACGAGCAACCTGAACCTTCTCGAAGACTTCGATCTTGTCGCCGACTTTGACGTCGTTGTAGCTCTTCACGCCGATACCGCATTCCATGCCGGCACGTACTTCGGAAGCGTCATCCTTGAAGCGGCGCAGGGATTCCAGCTCGCCTTCGAAGATAACGATGTCTTCACGCAGTACACGGATCGGACGGTTACGGTGAACGACACCTTCGATCACCATGCAACCGGCAATCGCGCCGAACTTCGGCGAACGGAACACGTCACGCACTTCGGCCACACCCAGGATGTTCTCGCGAACATCGCTGCCGAGCATGCCGGTCAGGGCTTTCTTGACGTCTTCGATGATGTCGTAGATCACGTTGTAGTAACGCATGTCCAGACCTTCCTGCTCGACGATCTTCCGTGCGCCAGCATCGGCACGCACGTTGAAGCCGAACAGTACAGCGTTGGAAGCCAGTGCCAGGTTGGCGTCGGATTCGGTG
The DNA here is from genome assembly GCF_030209175.1 of Pseudomonas sp. efr-133-TYG-5. Lineage (GTDB taxonomy): Bacteria > Pseudomonadota > Gammaproteobacteria > Pseudomonadales > Pseudomonadaceae > Aquipseudomonas. The sequence goes on from NZ_JARVSM010000001.1 coordinate 2,575,676, forward strand.
ATACCACCGACACCGCCACCGACCACGCGCACTTGCACTTCGTCGTTGCCCAGGCCGTTCAAAGCGCCCTGCAAAGCTTCCAGCGAACCACGGACGTCGGATTTGAGGACGATGTTGAGCGTCTTCTTCTCTTCCTGACCCATGCTTTCGAAGATGTTTTCCAGCTTGCCGGCGTGAGCGCGAGCCAGTTTGACTTCGCGGAACTTGCCTTGACGGAACAGCGCCACTTCACGGGCTTTCTTCTCGTCGGCAACCACACTCATCTCGTCGCCAGCGTCCGGTGTACCGTCCAGGCCGAGGATCTCGACCGGAATGGCCGGACCTGCTTCCTTGATCGGCTTGCCGTTCTCGTCGAGCATGGCGCGCACGCGGCCATAGTTCGAGCCGACCAGCACCATGTCGCCTTGACGCAGCGTACCGTCCTGAACCAGCACGGTCGCCACCGGGCCACGGCCCTTGTCGAGACGCGATTCAACCACGACACCACGGCCAGGAGCCGAAGGAGTGGCGGTCAGTTCGAGAACTTCGGCCTGCAGCAGGACGGCTTCGAGCAGCTCGTCAACGCCGGTACCCATTTTCGCCGAAACCGGTACGAATGGCGTGTCGCCACCCCAGTCTTCGGAGGTCACGCCGTGAACCGACAGTTCGCTGCGGATACGATCGAGATCGGCGCCCGGCTTGTCGATTTTGTTCACTGCCACCACCAGCGGAACGCCAGCAGCCTGAGCGTGCTGAACAGCTTCGATGGTCTGTGGCATCACGCCGTCGTCCGCCGCAACCACCAGGATCACGATGTCGGTCGCCTTGGCACCACGGGCACGCATTGCGGTAAACGCGGCGTGGCCCGGGGTATCGAGGAAGGTGACCATGCCGCGTTCGGTTTCAACGTGGTAGGCACCGATGTGCTGGGTGATGCCACCGGCTTCGCCAGCAGCTACCTTGGCACGACGGATGTAGTCGAGCAGCGAGGTCTTACCGTGGTCAACGTGGCCCATTACGGTCACGACTGGCGCACGAGGAACCGCTTCACCTTCGAACTTCAGGGACTCGGCCAGGGAATCTTCCAGGGCGGTGTCGCTGACCAGGGTCACTTTGTGGCCCAGTTCTTCGGCAACCAGTTGGGCAGTTTCCTGATCCAGTACCTGGTTGATGGTGGCCGGTGTACCCAGCTTGAACATGAACTTGATGATTTCGGCAGCCTTGACCGACATCTGCTGGGCGAGATCGCCAACAGTGATGGTTTCGCCGATCTTCACTTCACGCACGACAGGGCCGGTCGGGCTCTGGAAACCGTGGGCGTTGCGTTTCTTCAGCTTGGCCTTGCCGCGACCACCACGACGGAAACCGTCGCTTTCTTCGTCGGTAGTGCGTGGTGCCACACGTGGCGCCGGCGCTTTTTCCTTGACCGAAGCGCGATGCGGAGCGTTTTTACGCTCGCCATCACCGCCGCCGCGACGGTTGTTGTCGTCGGCACGTGGCTTGTCCGGACGGCGCTGTTCGTCACGCTTGCGAGTGTCGGCAGCCGGTGCTGGCGCCACGACCGGCGCAGCTTCACGCACAGGTTCGGCAACCGCAGCAGGCGCTGCAACAGCGTCAACGGTAGCGGCCGGCGCAGCAGCAGGCTGGCGACGCGCTTCTTCTTCGGCGCGTTGCTTGGCTTCTTCTTCAGCCTTCTGACGGGCAGCATTTTCTACTGCGCGACGCTCATCCAGTTCACGCTTGCGCTCGGCTTCGATTTCTTCCGGGCTGCGTTGTACGAAAACTTTCTTCTTGCGGACTTCAACGCTGATGCTTTTGCTGCCAGCCACACGCAGGGTGCTGGTGGTTTTACGCTGCAGCGTGATCTTGCGTGGTTCTTCCACTTTCGCCTTGTGACTGCTCTTCAAGTGAGTCAGCAGGGATTGCTTCTCACTGTCAGTCACATTTTCTTCGGCGGCGGTGTGCGGCAGACCTGCCTCACGCATCTGCTGCAACAGGCGCTCTACCGGTGTTTTGACCTCATCGGCCAGTTGTTTCACCGTGACTTGCGTCATGCACTTCTCTCCTCAGGCCGCGCCTAATTACTCGAACCAGTGGGCTCGGGCGGCCATGATCAACTTGCCGGCACGATCATCGTCAATGCCGTCGATGTCGAGCAGGTCGTCAATAGACTGCTCGGCCAGGTCTTCGCGGGTAATTACGCCGCGCACCGCCAGTTCCATCGCCAAATCCTTGTCCATACCCTCAAGCGAGAGCAGGTCTTCGGCCGGATGGGCGTCTGCCAGCTTTTCCTCAGTAGCGATGGCTTTGGTCAACAAGCGATCCTTGGCGCGAGCACGAAGCTCGTTGACGATGTCTTCGTCAAAGCCGTCGATGTTGAGCATTTCTTCCAACGGTACGTAGGCAATCTCTTCCAGGCTGGTGAAGCCTTCATCTACCAGCACCTGAGCCAGTTCTTCGTCGACTTCCAGCTCGTCGATGAAGTTGCGCAGGATGTCGCCGGTTTCTGCTTGCTGCTTAGCCTGGATGTCCGATTCGGTCATCACGTTCAGGGTCCAGCCAGTCAACTGGCTGGCCAGACGTACGTTCTGACCACCGCGACCGATGGCCTGAGCCAGATTGTCTGCGCCAACGGCGATGTCCATGGCATGGGCATCTTCGTCAACGATAATGGCCGCCACTTCTGCCGGCGACATGGCATTGATCACGAACTGCGCCGGGTTATCGTCCCACAGGACGATATCGACACGTTCGCCACCCAACTCGCCCGACACGGCCTGGACGCGCGAACCGCGCATACCGATGCACGCGCCCTGCGGGTCGATGCGTTTGTCCTTGGAACGGACAGCGATCTTGGCACGCGAACCCGGATCACGGGACGCCGCCATTACTTCGATCAGGCCTTCAGCGATTTCCGGCACTTCGATACGGAACAGCTCGATCAGCATTTCCGGCGCGGTACGCGACAGGATCAGCTGCGGGCCGCGGTTCTCGGTGCGGATTTCCTTGAGCAGCGCACGCAGACGCACGCCGACACGGAAGGTTTCGCGAGAAATGATGTCTTCACGGGCCAGCAACGCTTCGGCGTTGTTACCCAGATCGACGATCACGTTGTCGCGAGTCACTTTCTTCACGGTGCCGGAGATGATTTCTCCCAGGCGCTCGCGATAAGCGTCAACCACTTGAGCGCGCTCGGCTTCACGCACTTTCTGCACGATGACTTGCTTGGCAGTCTGTGCGGCGATGCGGCCGAACTCGATGGATTCGATTTTTTCTTCAACAACGTCGCCAACCTTGGCGCCAGGATGCGTTTCGGCAACCTTGCTCGGCCAGGTTTCGATGGCCGGATCGTCAAGATCATTCTCTTCGACGACCGTCCAGCGACGGAATGTTTCGTAAGAACCGGTGTGGCGGTTGATTTCCACACGCAGGTCAACTTCGTCTTCAAAACGCTTTTTGGTAGCAGTGGCCAGAGCCAGCTCCAGCGCTTCAAAAATTACGCTTGCCGGTACGCCCTTTTCATTGGATACCGACTCAACAACCAGCAGTACTTCTTTGCTCATCGTACGCCTCGCCTTTCGCAAGCCATTGGATCCGCGGGATCCGCGTCTCAGTCAAAACTGGGAATAATGTTGGCCTTGTCGATCATATCGATCGGCAACAGGAATTCATGGTCATCTACCTGCACCACGACGTCCTGCTCTTCTACACCGCGCAGAAGGCCCTGAAAGTTGCGTCGACCTTCAAAAGGCGAGCGCAGCTTGATCTTCACTTGTTCACCGGCAAATTTTGCAAACTGCTCAAGAGTGAACAGCGGGCGCTCCATGCCAGGCGAGGAAACTTCGAGGGTGTATTCAACGGAAATTGGATCTTCAACATCCAGCACACCGCTGATCTGACGGCTGACAATGGCGCAATCGTCCACCAGCACGCCGCCCTCTTTATCGATATAAACGCGCAACATCGAGTGACGACCCTGAGCCGAGAACTCGATACCCCAGCATTCATAGCCCAGGGCCACGACCACCGGGGCCAGCAAGGCCTGCAACTCTTCTAGCTTGCTCGACACCTGAACCCCCTAGTGCATGATATGTGCATGCTTTGCAAAATAAAAAAATGGGCGAAACGCCCATCCTTGAAACGCCGTCGAACAGCGGCGTTGAAAGTGTCCAGCTAACAAAAAGCCCCTTAAAAGGGGCTCCTTAAACTGGTTGCGGGGGCCGGATTTGAACCGACGACCTTCGGGTTATGAGCCCGACGAGCTACCAGACTGCTCCACCCCGCGACAAAGCTGGGGCGGAAGTATACGACCGATCCCTTATAGGGTCAATGTAACCTTCCACCTGCAAGAAAGCCCGCAACAGCGGGCTCTCCTGACTAATTGGTACCGAGAAGGGGACTCGAACCCCTACACCCTATGGGCACAACCACCTCAAGGTTGCGTGTCTACCAATTCCACCACCTCGGCAAAACTACGTTTGAAACCCTTCTTACTTCTGCTCTTGAGCTGGAGGTACGTCAGTCGCTGGAGTAGCCGACTTTTGCTCTTGAAGCACCGGGACATCATCAGAAGCCGGTTGTTGCTTTGGAACTTCCAACACTGCCGGGTTTGGCAATCCTGCTTGAGTCAGCTGGTGAGCCTTCTCTTTAGCAAAGTAACCTAACCCCAAGCTGGTTATGAAGAAACCGGCGGCAAGTATAGCAGTAAACTTACTAAGAAAGGTAGAGGAACCTTGGCTTCCGAACACAGTATTTGAAGCACCTGCTCCGAAAGACGCGCCAGCGTCCGCACCTTTACCCTGCTGCAGCAAAACCAGAGCTACTACGCCCAATGCACCCAGCAGATGAAAAACGACTACGACTGTTTCCAGCATTTTTTCAGTTTCCCGCGGCGCGACAAATCGCACCGAACTCATCTGCATTCAGGGAAGCTCCACCAATGAGCCCCCCATCGATATCCGGCATGCCGAACAGTTCGACCGCATTGGCCGCCTTCACGCTGCCGCCGTATAGAAGCCGCACACCTCGTGCGACCTCAGAATTCTCTGCCGCCAGCTGCTCGCGAATGGCCTTGTGCACATCCTGAGCCTGCTGCGGCGTTGCAGTCAGTCCGGTACCAATGGCCCAGACCGGCTCGTAAGCGATCACTGCCTTGGCAAAGGCACCGACACCCAGCTCCTCGATGATGCTGCCCAGCTGACGCCCGACAACCTCAAGAGTTTTTCCGGCTTCGCGCTGCTCGAGGGTCTCCCCTACACACAACACCGGAATCAAGCCACATGCCTGTGCCGCTGCGAACTTGCGATTCAGCATCCCATCTCGCTCGCCCATGATCTGGCGGCGTTCGGAGTGCCCGACAAGCACCAGGGAACAACCTGCATCCACCAACTGACTCGGCGCAATCTCGCCCGTCAAAGCACCTTGCATGGATTCCACCGCAGAATTCTGCGCGCCGACCGAAATCGACTTGCCTTTCAAGCCATCAATCACTTGATTGATATACAAGCAAGGCGGGAATACCGCGACATCAACACCGCTTGGCAAGGCCAGATGACGAAGGCCGTTGATCAGCTCAGCGACGCTGGCGCGGGTACCGTGCATCTTCCAGTTACCAGCTACCATAGGGCGACGCATGCTGTACCTCGTCGGTCAAAGTGGGCGCAGATGTTACCCAACACAATCAAGGCTGGCAAGCCGAATCAGGCAGAAACTTCAGTTACCAGTTTTGCCAGTTCTTCGGCATAGCCACGAACCTGGGTTTCGTCCTCGCCTTCGACCATCACACGCACCAGAGGCTCTGTCCCGGACTTGCGCAACAGCACGCGACCACGACCGGCCATGGCCTGCGTGACACGGGCACTGGCTTCCTTGACAGCCGGATGCTCGAGCGGGTTTGCACCGCCACCGAAACGCACATTGATCAGCACCTGAGGGCACTTGCGCAGCGCCTGTCGGGTTTGCGCCAGACCTTCGTTGCGCGCCTTGAGCGCCATCAGCACCTGCAGCGCGGCAATGATCGCATCACCGGTAGTGGTGTGGTTGAAGCAAACGATATGCCCCGAATTCTCACCCCCTACCAGCCAGTTGCGCTCCAGCAGCTCGGCAATCACATAACGGTCACCGACATTGGCGCGGATGAACGGAATTGAAAGCTCGGCCAGTGCGAGCTCCAGCCCCAGGTTGCTCATCAGCGTACCGACGACGCCACCCTGCAACTTGCCACGCTCTTGCAGATCCCGCGCAATGATGAACAGCAGCTCGTCACCATCGACGATTGCACCGGTGTGATCGACCATCAGCACCCGGTCACCGTCGCCATCGAACGCGATGCCGAGATCGGCATGTTCGGCCAGCACGGCAGCCTGCAGTTGACCCATGTGGGTCGAGCCGCAGTTGTCGTTGATGTTCAGCCCGTTAGGCTGCGCCGACAGCACCACCACTTCGGCACCCAGCTCGCGGAAGACGCTCGGGGCAACTTTATACGTAGCACCATGGGCGCAATCGATGACCACCTTAAGGCCAGAGAAAGTCGTCCCGGTCGGCACACTGCTCTTGCAGAATTCGATGTAGCGGCCAGACGCATCGTTGATGCGCGACACTTTGCCAATCTTGCTCGATTCGACGACGGTCATCGGAGCATCGAGCAACTCTTCGATCATCAACTCCAGATCGTCCGGCAACTTGGTGCCTTTGCCGGAGAAGAACTTGATACCGTTATCGTCATGCGGATTGTGCGACGCGCTGATCACGATGCCGGCTTCGGCCTGGAACGTGCGCGACAGATAGGCAATCGCCGGCGTTGGCATCGGCCCCAGCAGCATCACGTCGGCACCGGCGGAGGTCAGCCCCGCTTCGAGGGCGGACTCGAACATGTATCCGGAAATCCGCGTGTCCTTGCCGACCAGGACTTTGCATGCGCCCATCTTGCGGAAGGCCATGCCCGCTGCCCAGCCGAGCTTGAGCATGAAGTCCGGAGTGATCGGGTATTCACCGACGCGACCACGAATGCCGTCAGTACCAAAGTATTTCTTGCTCATAATTGCTCCATCATTCTTATTCGGCTGATTCCACGGCTGCGAGCATCCGCACCACGTCCACCGTTTCCGCCACATCATGGACGCGTAATATACGCGCACCTTTCACCGACGCCAGTGCTGCCAGCGCCAAGCCACCATGCAGGCGCTCGCCCACCGGACGATTGAGGGCGTGACCGATCATGCTTTTGCGTGATACGCCGACCAGCAATGGCCGGCCCAGCGCATGCAGGGCCTCCATATGTTTGAACAAGCTTAGATTGTGCTGCAGGGTCTTGGCGAAGCCGAACCCAGGATCAAGCACGATTCGCTCGGCCGGGATACCTGCCGATTCACAGACCGCCATGCGCTCGACAAGAAACTCGCCCACCTCCCGCGTGACATCCTCATAGCGCGGATCATCCTGCATGTCGCCAGGTTCACCGAGCATGTGCATGAGGCAGACCGGCAAGCCAGTAGCTGCCGCGGCATCCAGGGCGCCGTCTCGACGCAAGGAGCGAACATCATTGATCAACCCGGCCCCCAGTCGTGCGGTTTCGCGCATGACTGCCGGGGTCGAGGTATCGACCGAGATAATCACATCCAGCTCGCGAGCGATCAGCTCGACGATGGGAGCAACGCGCTCCAGCTCCTCCAGCGGCGATACTGCACGCGCGCCCGGCCGGGTCGACTCGCCCCCCACATCAATCAGCGTCGCGCCTGCCGCCACCATCGCTTCGGCATGGCGCAAGGCCGCGTCGAGCTGGCTGTAACGGCCGCCATCGGAGAAAGAATCGGGAGTGACATTGAGAATACCCATGACATGCGTCTGGGCCAAATCAAGAACCCGGTTGCCGCAAGGCAACCGGGTCAGGGACTGTACAGAAGTCATTTCAAACCTTAAACGTCAGCAGCCGGACCGCCAATCGGTGTTTCCGGACGCTCATCCCGAACAACCGGAGGCGTGCCAGTCCCGGTGCCACCCGACCAATCACGCGGCTCACGAGGCGTGCGACCGGCCATGATGTCGTCGATCTGCTCGGCATCAATCGTCTCGTACTTCATCAGCGCATCCGCCATGGCGTCGAGCTTGTCACGGTTGTCCGTAAGGATCTGCTTGGCCGTGCCGTAGCACTGGTCGATGATGCTGCGCACTTCGGAGTCGATCAACTTGGCTGTCTCGCCAGAGAAACTGGCGTTCTGACCGCCGCCACCGCGACCAAGGAACACTTCGCCTTCTTCTTCGGCATACATCAGCGGACCGAGTTTTTCCGACAGGCCCCACTTGGTCACCATGTTCCGTGCGATCTGGCTGGCACGCATGATGTCGTTGGAGGCGCCGGTGGTCACACCGTCGAAGCCCAGGGTCATTTCTTCGGCGATACGACCGCCGTACAGCGAGCAGATCTGGCTGATCAGTGCGCGCTTGGACAGACTGTAACGGTCTTCTTCCGGAAGGAACATGGTCACACCCAGCGCACGACCGCGCGGGATGATCGATACCTTGTAGACCGGATCATGCTCAGGCACGACGCGACCGACAATGGCGTGGCCAGCTTCGTGATAAGCGGTGTTCTGCTTTTCTTTTTCCGACATGACCATGGATTTGCGCTCGGCGCCCATCATGATCTTGTCCTTGGCCAGCTCGAATTCCTTCATCTCGACGATGCGCTTGCCGGCACGAGCCGCAAACAGCGATGCCTCGTTGACCAGGTTTGCCAGGTCGGCACCGGAGAAACCCGGAGTACCGCGGGCGATAACCGCCGGAGCAACGTCGTCTCCCATCGGCACCTTGCGCATGTGCACTTTGAGAATCTGTTCACGACCGCGGATGTCCGGCAGACCCACCACTACCTGGCGGTCGAAACGGCCCGGACGCAGCAGCGCCGGGTCGAGTACGTCAGGACGGTTGGTTGCGGCGATCACAATGATGCCGTCGTTCATTTCGAAGCCGTCCATCTCAACCAGCAACTGGTTCAGAGTCTGCTCACGCTCGTCGTGACCGCCACCCATGCCGGCGCCACGATGGCGACCGACGGCGTCGATTTCGTCGATGAAGATGATGCATGGCGCATGCTTCTTCGCCTGTTCGAACATGTCGCGAACACGGCTGGCACCGACACCGACGAACATTTCGACGAAATCGGAACCGGAAATGGTGAAGAAAGGCACCTTCGCTTCACCGGCAATCGCTTTCGCCAGCAAGGTCTTACCGGTACCCGGTGGGCCGACCATCAGCACACCACGAGGAATACGGCCACCCAGACGCTGGAACTTGCCCGGATCACGGAGGAACTCGACCAGCTCGCCGACTTCTTCCTTGGCTTCGTCGCAACCGGCAACGTCAGCCAGGGTGGTTTTCACCTGGTCTTCGGAGAGCAGGCGCGCCTTGCTCTTGCCGAAGCTCATCGGCCCGCCCTTGCCGCCTGCACCACCTTGCATCTGGCGCATGAAGAACATGAACACGGCGATGATCACCAGGATCGGGAAGCTGGCAACCAGGAGCTGGGTCCAGATGCTTTGCTGTTCAGGCTGCTTGCCTTCGACCACGACGTGGTTGTCGACCAGGTCGCCGATCAGGCCATTGTCCTGGATCGCCGGACGAATGGTCTTGAAGCTGTCGCCGTCATTGCGTTTGCCGGTAATCACGTAGCCATCAACCGCTACGCGCTCGACCTTGCCATCCTTGACCTGCTGGATGAAGTCGGAATAGTTGAGGGTCTGCGGCTCGTTAGGGCTGGAGAAGTTGTTCATCACCGTCACCAGGACAGCTGCGATGATCAACCACAGGATCAGATTCTTTGCCATATCGTTCAATTAACTACCCTCTGAAGCAAGCTCCGCTACTGGCGCGCGCTTCGCATGATATTCACCGGCCTAACTTACTACATTACCTACGGCTCTGGCAGGCGCCGTCTGTAACCCTTTGTGAAACACTTTCTACACAATATTCGCTTATGCACGCGAGGCGAAATACGAAAAACCTATCACCGCGCAAAAAAACCTCGTTTTACTCACTACGGCCGCGGTAGCCCCAAGCCAGCATGTACTGCTCGCGGGAACTGTCGCGGGAGGAGTCCGGCTTGATCATCTGGATCTTGTCGAACTTCTTGCGAGCGTCCTTCAAATAAGTATCGAAGCCTTCGCCCTGAAAAATCTTGATCAGGAAATTGCCACCCGGCTTGAGAATACGCTCTGCCAGGTCAAGCGCCAGCTCGCACAGAAACATGGCTTTCGGCATATCTACGGCAGGCGTACCACTCATATTGGGGGCCATATCGGAAATCACAAGGTCAACCTGCGAATTACCCACGGCTTCCAGGATCCGCGCGAGCACTTCGTCCTGGGTAAAGTCACCCTGGATGAAAGTCACGTCCGGGATGCTGTCCATTTCGAGGATGTCCGAAGCGATCAGGCGCCCCTGCCCGCCGATCAAGCGGCTCGTGACCTGCGACCAGCCACCAGGCGCCGCACCGAGGTCGACAACGCTCATGCCGGCGCGGATCAGTTTGTATTTCTCCTGGACCTCCAGAAGCTTGTAACTCGCACGCGAGCGGTAGCCATCCTTCTGCGCCTGCTTCACGTAGGGATCGTTGACATGTCTTTTCAGCCAACCAAGGCTTGTCTTGGAACGCGCCATTGGGCACCTCGATGATTAGGGTCGTGATTTATTGGGCGGATCCACGAACCCTCGGGTAAAATGGCCGCCATTTTACAGAATCCAGACGAAAGGGTCAGATTATGCCGCTCACTCCAGAGCAGAAGAAACAGTACAAATCCATTGGCCACCATCTGAAACCCGTTTTGACGGTGGCTGACAATGGTTTGACTGAAGGTGTGTTAGCCGAACTTGAACGCGCATTGGCGGATCACGAGCTGATCAAGATCAAGCTCAACATCCTCGATCGCGAGGCGCGCCTGGCGTCCATTGCAGAGCTGTGCAAAGTGGGCAAGGCGGATCTGGTACAGGTCATCGGCAAGATGGCACTGATCTACCGCAAGAACTTCAGCGTCAACAAGCAGCTGTCGAACGTCCATCGCTTCAAGTGATGGCAAGGGTCAAGGGTGTGCTTCGCGCACCCTGCCACTCCACCCCGGTACCGGTTGCAGCACCAGCACCAACCCGGAAAAGCCCAGAACCAGAAAGCTGAACTCCTGCCAGCGCTGCGCTTCCGGCCAGCCGACAAGCACGGCGACAAACATCGCACACGCATACAAGGCCATCAGCAGCACCTGCCCGCGAAAATCCCGCCATAGACTGGCAAGGCCTTCGGCCTGTACCAGCACCAAAGCCTGAAATATCACGCACACGGCGGCGAATCCCACCACCAGCACTTCAAACGCACTGGCGACCTCGTCGATCAGCAGTGGCGCCAGGCCAATCCTGCCCAGCACCGGCCGCAAACCGAGATGCACCAGCCACAAGCCGCCGACCCACAACATCTGGGCCAGCTGCCAGAGCACGGCGCCCGCACGCAGCGGGCGCCCTCCTTCAGATGTGACGGACTTCGACAATCTCATACTCGATATCGCCGCCGGGCGTTTTCACGACGACGGTGTCGCCCTCTTCCTTGGCAATCAAGGCGCGGGCGATCGGCGAGCCGACCGAAATCTTGCCGAGCTTGATGTCCGCCTCATCCTCACCAACGATCTGGTAAGTGACGCTTTCATCGGTCTCGACGTTGGCGATTTCAACGGTGGTGCCGAAAATCACTTTGCCGGTGTGCGGGATGGTCGTCACATCGATGATCACCGCATTCTGCATGCGACCTTCGATGTCACGAATCCGCGCCTCGACCATGCCTTGCTGTTCGCGGGCGGCATGGTATTCGGCGTTTTCTTTCAGGTCACCCAACTCGCGGGCCGTACCGATGTCCTGGCTGAGCTTCGGACGAACGACCTTGGTCAGGTGAGCGTGCTCTTCTTCCAGAGCCTTGGCGCCCTGGACGGTCATTGGGTATTTATTCATGCCTTCAATCCTGCGTGTAGATCCTGCAAGCGGCGCACGGTCTTCTCGGGACCGAACTTCAGCGCTTCACAGATAGCTTCGCCAGCAGCGATGGTGGTGGTGCAGTAAATCTTGTGCTGCAAGGCGTTACGACGAATGGAATAAGAGTCGGCGATCGACTGGCGACCTTCGGTGGTGTTGATGATCAGAGTGACTTCGTCGTTCTTGATCATGTCGACCACGTGCGGACGACCTTCGGTCACCTTGTTCACGCGGCGCACTTTCAGGCCTGCGGCTTCGATCAGCTTGGCAGTGCCGGCAGTGGCGACCACTTCGAAGCCCAAGTTGATCAGATCACGCGCCACGCCTGCAACCAGTGGCTTGTCATCGTCACGCACGCTGATGAACGCGGTACCGCCGGTCGGCAGCACTTCGCTGGCACCCATCTGGGCTTTGGCAAAGGCTTCGCCGAAGGTGTCGCCGACGCCCATCACTTCACCGGTGGACTTCATCTCCGGGCCGAGGATCGGGTCAACACCCGGGAATTTGGCGAACGGGAACACCGCCTCTTTCACGCTGTAGAAGTTCGGGATGATTTCCTTGGTGAAGCCGATTTCCTTCAGGGTCTTACCGGCCATCACGCGAGCCGCGATCATGGCCAGGGACACACCGATGCACTTGGATACGAACGGCACGGTACGGGAAGCGCGCGGGTTGACCTCGATGACGTAGATGTCTTCGCCCTGCAGCGCCAGCTGTACGTTCATCAGGCCGACCACGCCCAGTTCCAGGGCCATTTTCTTGACCTGTTCGCGCATCTCGTCCTGGATGTGCGCCGGCAGCGAGTACGGCGGCAGCGAGCACGCGGAGTCACCGGAGTGAACGCCGGCCTGCTCGATGTGCTGCATGATTGCGCCGATCACCACGTCCTTGCCGTCGCAGACCGCATCCACGTCCATCTCGATGGCGCAGTTGAGGAAGTGGTCGAGCAGCACCGGGCTGTCGTTGGACACTTGCACCGCGTCACGCAGGTAACGCTTGAGTTCTTCTTCCTTGTAGACGATTTCCATCGCCCGGCCGCCCAGTACGTAGGACGGACGCACGACCAGCGGATAACCGATCTTCGCCGCAGCACGAACGGCTTCGTCTTCGCTGCGCACGGTAGCGTTCGGCGGCTGACGCAGGTTCAGGCGCTCGACCATTTGCTGGAAGCGCTCGCGGTCTTCGGCACGGTCGATGGCGTCAGGGCTGGTACCGATGATCGGCACGCCGGCCGCTTCGAGGGCACGCGCCAGTTTCAGCGGAGTCTGGCCGCCGTACTGGACGATCACGCCTTTGGGCTTCTCGACGCGGACGATTTCCAGCACGTCTTCCAGGGTGACCGGCTCGAAGTACAGGCGGTCGGACGTGTCGTAGTCGGTGGAAACGGTTTCCGGGTTGCAGTTGACCATGATGGTCTCGTAACCGTCATCGCGCAGCGCCAGTGCCGCGTGTACGCAGCAGTAGTCGAACTCGATGCCCTGGCCGATACGGTTCGGGCCACCACCGAGGATGATGATCTTGTCGCGACCGGACGGCGCGGCTTCGCACTCTTCCTCGTAGGTCGAATACAGGTACGCGGTGTCGGTGGCGAATTCGGCGGCGCAGGTGTCGACGCGCTTGTAGACCGGGAACACTTCCAGCTTGTGGCGGTGAGTACGCAGGTTTTTCTCGGTAACGCCCAGCAGCTTGGCCAGACGCTGGTCGGAGAAGCCCTTGCGCTTGAGACGGAACATCAGGTCGCGGTCGATCGCCGACAGACCGAGGGTCTTGACCTTCTCTTCGTCCTTGATCAGATCTTCGATCTGCACCAGGAACCACGGATCGATCATGTTCATGGCGAAGATTTCTTCGACGCTCATGCCGGCGCGGAAGGCGTCAGCCACGTACCAGATACGCTCGGCACCCGGCACGGTCAGCTCACGCTTGAGCACGCTCATGCTGTCCGGATTGCTCAGGTCGACCTTCTCGTCCAGACCGCAGACGCCCACTTCCAGGCCGCGCAGGGCTTTCTGCAGGGATTCCTGGAAGGTACGGCCGATGGCCATGACTTCACCCACCGACTTCATCTGCGTGGTCAGGCGCGCGTCAGCGTTGGCGAACTTCTCGAAAGCGAAGCGCGGCAGCTTGGTTACCACATAGTCGATGGACGGTTCGAAGGACGCCGGGGTCTTGCCGCCGGTGATGTCGTTCGACAGTTCGTCGAGGGTGTAGCCGACAGCCAGTTTGGCTGCGACCTTGGCGATCGGGAAACCGGTGGCTTTCGAGGCCAGGGCCGACGACCGCGATACGCGCGGGTTCATCTCGATCACGACCATGCGGCCGGTGTCCGGGCAGATACCGAACTGCACGTTGGAACCGCCGGTTTCGACGCCGATTTCGCGCAGTACCGCCAGCGAGGCGTTACGCAGGATCTGGTATTCCTTGTCGGTCAGGGTCTGGGCTGGGGCCACGGTGATCGAGTCGCCGGTGTGCACGCCCATCGGGTCGAAGTTTTCGATCGAGCAGACGATGATGCAGTTGTCCTTTTTGTCGCGGACAACTTCCATTTCATATTCTTTCCAGCCGATCAGGGATTCGTCGATCAGCAGCTCTTTGGTCGGCGACAGGTCCAGACCACGGGCGCAGATTTCTTCGAACTCTTCACGGTTGTAGGCAATACCGCCACCGGTGCCGCCCATGGTGAAGGACGGACGGATGATGCACGGGAAGCCCAGGCGCTCGAGGACGGCGTTGGCTTCTTCCATGCTGTGGGCGATACCGGAACGCGGGCATTCCAGGCCGATCGACTTCATCGCCTTGTCGAAACGCGAACGGTCTTCAGCCTTGTCGATGGTGTCGGCGTTGGCGCCGATCATTTCCACGCCGAATTTTTCCAGGACGCCTTCGCGCTCCAGGTCCAGGGCGCAGTTCAGTGCGGTCTGGCCGCCCATGGTCGGCAGCAGTGCGTCCGGACGCTCTTTCTCGATGATCTTGGCCACGGTCTGCCATTTGATCGGTTCGATGTAGGTGGCGTCGGCCATGGCCGGGTCGGTCATGATGGTGGCCGGGTTGGAGTTCACCAGGATGACGCGGTAACCCTCTTCGCGCAGGGCTTTGCAGGCCTGGGCGCCGGAGTAGTCGAATTCGCAGGCCTGGCCGATAACGATCGGGCCAGCGCCGAGAATCAGGATGCTTTTAATGTCTGTACGTTTTGGCATGGGTTTGTCACTCAAATCCGCAGGTCAGTCGGCAAGCCGTCTTGATCGATTTCTGAAGCCCTGAGGGGCGCCACCGGTGTCGGGGCCGCCCTCGAGGGCTTCTCGCTACAGTCTCAAGGCGAACGCTTAGCGTCGCTTGGCCATCTCGTTGATGAAGCGGTCAAACAGGGGCGCCACATCGTTCGGGCCCGGGCTCGCTTCAGGGTGACCCTGGAAGCTGAACGCGCTCTTGTCGGTGCGCTCGATGCCTTGCAGGGTGCCGTCGAACAGCGATTTGTGAATCGCGCGGACGTTGGCCGGCAGGGTCGCTTCGTCAACCGCGAAACCGTGGTTCTGGCTGGTGATCATCACGACACCGGTGTCCAGATCCTGCACCGGGTGGTTGGCACCGTGGTGGCCGTGGCCCATTTTCAGGGTCTTGGCGCCGGAGGCCAGGGCCAGCAGCTGGTGACCGAGGCAGATGCCGAATACCGGGATGTCGGTTTCCAGCACGTCCTTGATTGCCTTGATCGCGTAGTCGCACGGCTCCGGGTCACCAGGGCCGTTGGACAGGAACACGCCGTCCGGCTTCAGGGCCAGGACGTCGGCCGCCGGGGTTTGCGCCGGCACCACGGTGACGCGGCAGCCGCGCTCGACCAGCATGCGCAGGATGTTCAGCTTGACGCCGTAGTCGTAGGCAACCACGTGGTACGGCAGCTCGGAAGCCTCGATGGTCGCATGGCTGTCGGTCTTCAGGTCCCAGACAGTGGAGCGCCATTCGTATTGCTCTTTGGTGCTGACGACCTTCGCCAGATCCATGCCCTTCAGGCCCGGGAAGCCTTGCGCGGCGGCGATTGCAGCTTCTTCGGAGATGTTGTCACCGGCCATGATGCAGCCGTTCTGGGCGCCCTTTTCACGCAGGATGCGGGTCAGGCGACGGGTGTCGATACCGGCGATGGCCACGACGTTGTTGGCCTTCAGGTAATCGGACAGGGACATCGTGTTACGCCAGTTGCTCGCTACCAGCGGCAGGTCGCGGATGACCAGACCAGCGGACCAGACACGATCGGACTCGGCGTCTTCCGGCGTGGTGCCGGTGTTGCCGATATGCGGATAGGTCAGGGTAACGATCTGTTGGGCGTAGGAAGGATCGGTAAGGATTTCCTGATAGCCGGTCATTGCGGTGTTGAACACCACCTCACCAACGGTCTGACCGTCGGCTCCAATGGCTTCGCCGCGAAAAATGCTGCCATCAGCAAGGGCGAGTATGGCTGGCTTAGTCAAGAAGACCTCCCGTAAATAACGCATGAAAGGGCAATCGCAGGTTGTAAAAAAGCGGAGTGACGTATGGACACGTCACCCCGCTTCTTCACTGAATTATTCTGCGCGCTTTTAGTGGACACACTAAAGCTGTAGCTTACAGAAAAAGGGATTTTCGGTCCACCGCTAAAGAGCCTTAAAGGCCGGAGAATGCGACAGGGCGTCGCTCGGTGGAAAAAATCCGGTGCAAACAAGGCATTTGCACCGGATTTGGGCAGGGCTCAACGCAGGTCGAGCACATCCTGCATGTCATACAGACCCGCTTCGCGACCATCCAGCCACAGCGCCGCACGCACGGCCCCCTTGGCGAAGGTCATGCGACTGGACGCCTTGTGGGTGATCTCCAGACGCTCGCCCTCGCAGGCGAACAGCACGGTGTGATCACCGACCACGTCGCCGCCGCGCACCGTGGCGAAACCGATGGTTTCGCGCTCACGCGCACCGGTGTGACCTTCGCGACCATACACCGCGACCTTCTGCAGATCACGATCCAGCGCCTCGGCGATCACCTCACCCATGCGCAGGGCCGTGCCCGACGGCGCGTCGATCTTGTGCCGGTGATGCGCCTCGATGATCTCGATGTCCGCATCATCACCCAACACCCGCGCCGTCATTT
The DNA here is from genome assembly GCF_030209175.1 of Pseudomonas sp. efr-133-TYG-5. GTDB lineage: Bacteria > Pseudomonadota > Gammaproteobacteria > Pseudomonadales > Pseudomonadaceae > Aquipseudomonas. The sequence goes on from NZ_JARVSM010000001.1 coordinate 2,592,770, forward strand.
CAAGCAGCTTCAGCGACAGGTTGACCCCAACGCTGAAGTTGGCGGCGAAGACGATCGGAATATCCTTGCCCGCCTCGACCAGCAACTGCTTCTGCGCGGCGTCCAGACCGGTCGTGCCGATGACCATGGCCTTGCCCGCCTTGCGGCAGAACGCCAGGTTTTTCAGCATGACTTCCGGCAGGGTGAAATCGATCAGTACGTCGAACTCTTCGGCCACCGACTCCAGATTGCCGGACAGTGGCACACCGATGCGACCGAGCGAAGCCAGCTCGCCGGCGTCCACCCCGATCAGCGTGCTGCCAGGACGAACGACTGCCGCCGTCAAACCGGTCAGCGGCGCGCGTTGCTGCACGGCCTCGACCAGGATCTTGCCCATGCGCCCGGCGGCGCCCATCACAGCTATACGTCGCATGCCGACTCCTTACAGATCGCCGAAGAAGCGCTTCACGCCGTCGAACCAACCGGTGGTTTTCGGCGAATGGCTGTTGTCGTCCGCCAGCGAACTGCGGAACTCCTCGAGCAATTCACGCTGACGACGATTGAGGTTGACCGGCGTCTCGACCGCCACACGGCACATCAGGTCGCCTGCACCACCGCCACGCACCGGCGCCACGCCTTTGCCGCGGACGCGGAACTGCTTGCCGGTCTGGGTGCCTTCGGGGATTTTCAGTTTGACCCGGCCATCGAGGGTCGGAATCTCCAGCTCGCCACCCAGCGCAGCGTCGACGAAGCTGATCGGCACTTCGCAGAACAGGTGTTTGCCGTCGCGCTGGAAGATGTCGTGCTCGCGCACGTTGATCACCACGTACAGGTCGCCGGTCGGACCACCCTGGGTGCCCGCCTCGCCTTCGCCGGACAGCCGAATGCGGTCGCCGGTATCAACGCCTGCCGGGACTTTCACGGAAAGGGTCTTGTACTCTTCGATGCGGCCGTCGCCGTGGCACGAATCGCACGGGTCGGAAATGATCTTGCCCTGGCCATGGCAGCGCGGGCAGGTCTGCTGCACCGAGAAGAAACCTTGCTGCATGCGTACCTGGCCGATGCCACCGCAGGTCGGGCAGGTCGATGGCGACGAGCCTTTCTTGGCGCCGGAACCGTCGCACGGCTTGCAGTTGACCAGTGTCGGAACGCGGATATTTACCGTCGTACCACGCACCGCTTCTTCCAGGTTCAGCTCCAGGGTGTAGCGCAGGTCGCTGCCACGCTGGGCGCCGCCACGGGAACCGCCGCGACCGCCACCAAAGAAGTCACTGAAGACATCACCAAAGATGTCAGAGAAATTCTGCCCGCCGAAGCCGGCACCGCCGCCACCCATGCTTGGGTCGACACCGGCATGACCGTACTGGTCGTACGCCGCGCGCTTGCTCGAATCGGACAATACTTCGTAGGCCTCGTTGGCCTCTTTGAACAGTTCTTCCGACGCTTTGTCGTCGGGATTACGGTCCGGGTGATGCTTCATCGCCAGACGACGATAGGCCTTCTTCAAGTCTGCATCACTTGCGCCACGCTCAACACCCAACACTTCGTAATAGTCACGCTTTGCCATAAGTCTTTGCACTCTTGAGGACGTTCGGCAAACCCCTCCTGAGGATGGCCAAACTCGTTGAGCCCCAATACAGGCCCGGACCCAACTCACGTCAATTCAACGATCCTGGTCTTTGTCACTTGTGGTACTTGCGGCGCGAAAAGCAGGAGCATTCCCGGCCATACCAGCAACACGCGCGCGTTGTCGCATGTTGTAAAAATTCACGTATTCCAGATACGCCAACGCGGGAGCAAGCTCCCGCGCGGCGACATCCTACCAGTCACCGCCGCAAGGCAGTCAACCGGCCGACCAACAACTTACTTGTGGTCTTTGACTTCTTCGAACTCGGCATCGACAACATCGTCAGCCTTTTCAGCTTTCTCGTCGTGCGGTGCCGCGCCTTCGGCAGGCTGAGCCTGTTCGGCGTACATCTTCTGGGCAACCGGAGCGGAGACTTTCGACAGTTCTTCGATCTTCGCTTCGATGGCAGCCTTGTCGTCGCCTTTGACAGCGGCTTCCAGGGCAACCACAGCAGCCTCGATTGCAGTCTTCTCTTCTGCGCTGACCTTGTCGCCAGCGTCGGTGACCATTTTGCGCGTCGAGTGAACCAGTGCATCACCCTGGTTACGGGCAGCGGCCAGCTCTTCGAACTTGCGGTCTTCCTCGGCATTCGCCTCGGCGTCACGCACCATGCGTTCGATTTCCTCGTCGGACAGACCGGAGTTGGCCTTGATCACGATCGACTGGGTCTTGCCGGTAGCCTTGTCTTTCGCGCCGACGTGCAGGATGCCGTTGGCGTCGATGTCGAAGGTCACTTCGATCTGCGGCACGCCACGTGGAGCAGGTGGAATGTCGGCCAGGTCGAACTTGCCCAGGGACTTGTTCTGTGCGGCTTGCTTGCGCTCACCTTGCAGGACGTGAATGGTCACGGCGCCCTGGTTGTCGTCGGCAGTCGAGAACACTTGCGATTTCTTGGTAGGAATCGTGGTGTTTTTCTCGATCAGCGCAGTCATCACGCCACCCATGGTTTCGATACCCAGGGTCAGCGGGCTGACGTCGAGCAGCAGAACGTCCTTCACGTCACCGGCCAGAACGGCGCCCTGGATTGCAGCACCCATGGCAACGGCTTCGTCCGGGTTGACGTCTTTACGTGCTTCTTTACCGAAGAAATCGGTTACCAGCTTCTGTACCAGCGGCATACGGGTCTGACCGCCGACCAGGATCACGTCGTTGATCGCGCCAACGTCGATACCGGCGTCTTTCATGGCGATGCGGCAAGGCTCGATGGTGCGCTGAACCAGGTCTTCGACCAGGGCTTCGAGCTTGGCACGCGAGATCTTCACGTTCAGGTGCTTAGGACCGGTGGCGTCTGCAGTGATGTACGGCAGGTTGACGTCGGTCGACTGCGCGGACGACAGCTCGATCTTGGCTTTTTCGGCAGCTTCTTTCAGACGCTGCATGGCCAGCGGGTCACCCTTGAGGTTCATGCCGGTTTCTTTCTTGAATTCGTCGACGAGGTAGTCGATCAGACGAATGTCGAAGTCTTCACCGCCGAGGAAGGTGTCACCGTTGGTGGCCAACACTTCGAACTGGTGCTCGCCGTCAACTTCAGCGATCTCGATCACGGAAACGTCGAACGTACCGCCACCCAGGTCGTAAACGATCACGGTGTGATCGCCCTTGGCTTTGTCCATACCGTAGGCCAGAGCCGCTGCGGTTGGTTCGTTGATGATACGTTTAACGTCCAGACCGGCGATGCGACCGGCGTCCTTGGTGGCCTGACGCTGGCTGTCGTTGAAGTAGGCCGGAACGGTGATCACCGCTTCGGTCACAGGCTCGCCGAGGTAGTCTTCGGCGGTCTTCTTCATTTTCTTCAGGATTTCAGCCGAGATTTGTGGCGGCGCCATTTTCTGGCCGTTCACTTCTACCCAGGCGTCATTGTTGTCGGCCTTGACGATCTTGTAAGGGACCATCTGAATGTCTTTCTGCACGACTTCTTCGTCGAAACGACGGCCGATCAGACGCTTCACCGCGTACAGGGTGTTGTGCGGGTTGGTCACCGCCTGACGCTTGGCGGACTGGCCTACCAGAATTTCGCCATCGTTGGCGTACGCGATGATCGACGGCGTGGTGCGCGCGCCTTCAGCGTTTTCAATCACTTTGGCCTTGCCGTTTTCCAGCACGGAGACGCAGGAGTTGGTAGTCCCCAGGTCGATACCGATAATTTTGCCCATGTTCACTCTCCCGAAACTTTGGATTTTGTTGCCGCAGCAGTGGTGGCTAACTGCGGTAATACTTAAACGCTTGACTTCTAAATGGGGGCCTTGCGGCTAATTTCAAGCCTTCTCGTCAATCGAAGGCGAAATTGGCGCCGGCGCCTTGCTGACCACGACCATGGCCGGACGCAACAGGCGACCGTTGAGTTGGTAACCCTTCTGGAACACCTTGAGCACGCTGTTCGGCTCGACGTCGGCGCTTTCCTGCATGGCCATCGCCTGATGATGAACGGCGTTGAACGGTTCGCCATGCGGATCGATCGCTTCGAGCTGATAGCGCTTGAGGGTGTCGTGGAACATCTTCAGGGTCAGCTCGATGCCTTCGCGCATCGGCCGGATGCTTTCGTCGTCCGGGCTCGACAGCTCGAGGCCGCGCTCCAGGCTGTCGACGATCGGCAGCAGGTCGCCGGCGAATTTTTCCAGGGCAAACTTGTGTGCCTTCTCGACATCCTGCTCGGCGCGGCGACGGACGTTCTGCAGATCGGCAGCTACACGCAGAGACTGATCCTGCGCGGCGGCCAACTGCTCTTCGAGCACTTGTACACGGGTCGCCAGGTCGTCACCCGAAGTCTCGGGCGCCTGATTGGCTTCTGGGTTTTGCGTATCTACTGTCTGTTCGTCAGCCATAGAATTCTCCTTTCAATATCGTCCGCGAGCTCGACTCACGCTTCTGTCCGGGTATATGGGGCCGCAAAATCAGGCTTCAAGGGCTGGCAATCATTAACCCTACAAAAAAGTGCTGCATTGTCATTCCCGGGCGCGATAAGCATTTGCCCGGCTCAAGCAAATCGAGCTAAGCAGGGGCATTGTCAGCTCGAAACAAAACACTGTATAAATAACCAGAACTAAAGCCTGGGAGCGGCCTTTATGCTGGTGCACCTGTCCGTACACAACTACGCCATCGTTGAACATCTCGATCTCGAACTCGATCGCGGGATGAGCGTGATCACAGGGGAAACCGGCGCCGGCAAGTCGATCATGCTCGACGCCCTGGGCCTGACCCTCGGCGATCGCGCCGACAGCGGCGTCGTCCGCCCGGGCGCCGACAAGGCCGATATCCTGGCGACCTTCGACCTCGTCGACATCCCCGAAGCCAGCGCCTGGCTGGCCGAGCGCGACCTGGAAAACGACGGGCCGTGCATCCTGCGCCGGGTCATCACTTCCGAAGGCCGTTCGCGCGGCTACATCAACGGCACGCCCTGCCCGCTCGGCGACCTGAAGGCATTGGGCGAACTGCTGATCGATATCCACAGCCAGCACGAACACCAGTCGCTGCTCAAGACCGACACTCACCGCCGTCTGCTCGACGAATATGCCGGCGCCACCGACCTCGCCCGCCAGGTGCAACTGGCCTCGCAGCGCTGGCGCCAGACCCGCCAGGAACTCGAGCGCCTCTCCAACTCCGGTGACGAACAGCGCGCCCGCCACCAATTGCTCAGTTACCAGCTGGAAGAGCTGGAAAGCCTCGGCCTCGGCGAAAACGAACTCGAGCAACTGGAGCAGGAACACAAGAACCTGACCAACGCCGAAACCCTGCTGGGTATCTGCCGGCAAGTGGTCGAGCAGTGCAGCGAAAGCGATTCCGGCAATGTGCTGAATGCCCTGACCGCCAGCCTCAACCGCCTGTCGAGCGTGAACAGTTCGATTGGCGCCCTGGGCGAAGCCAGCAGCCTGCTGACCAGCGCGCAAATTCAGGTCGAAGAAGCTGTCGGCGAGCTCAATCGCTTCCTCGACAACTTCGATGCCGATCCAGCGCGCCTGCAATACCTGGAAGAACGCCTCGATACCATCTACACCATGGCACGCAAGCACCGGATCCAGCCGACCGAACTGGCGCAAATGCAGCAGAAGCTGCTGGATGAAATCGAAACCCTGAATGCCAACGATGAATCGATCGAACGCCTGGCCGAAGAACTGGCGTCGTATGCCCGCCATTATCAGGAGAAGGCCCGGGAGCTGAGCGATCTGCGCCAACAGGCAGCAGGCAAACTTGCCAGCGCCGTGGAACAGGAAATCCAGCGCCTGGGCATGCCCGGTGGTCGCTTCACCATCGAGCTGCGCCCCAACAGCGGCGACGAGTTGCTGCCCAACGGGCTGGAACAGGTGGAACTGCTGGTCAGCGCCAACCCCGGCCAACCTTTGAAAGCGTTGGCAAAAGTCGCTTCGGGGGGTGAGCTGTCGCGAATCAGCCTGGCGATCCAGGTCATCACTGCACAGACCTCCCGCGTACCGACCCTGGTGTTTGACGAGGTCGACGTGGGCATTGGCGGCCCGACCGCAGAGATTGTCGGCCAGTTGCTACGCCGCCTCGGGGAGCGCGGACAGGTTCTGACCGTCACGCACCTACCGCAAGTGGCCGCCCAGGGCCATCAACATTTATTTGTGCACAAGGTGCGCGGCGAACAGGCCACTCACACGGCGGTCTCCAGACTGAGCAAAAACGACCGTATAGAAGAAGTGGCACGCATGCTCGGCGGCATCGACCTGACCAAAGAGTCCCTGGCCCATGCCAAAAAGATGGTGGTAACGGCAAAAGCCTGATGAAGCGCAGATAGCACGAAGGCGACCCTTGGGTCGCCTTCGTTCGTTTCGCGAACCGAAAATTCGCGCGACATGCTTACTTTTTCTTGCGGACGTACAGCACCAGGTTGTGATCAACCATTTCGAAGCCATGCTTCTCCACGATCGATTTTTGAAGTTTTTCGATTTCTTCGTCGAAGAATTCGATGACTTCACCCGACTCCACATTGACCATATGGTCGTGGTGGCCACCGTCGGCCAATTCGAATACCGCGTGGCCGCCGTCGAAGTTGTGGCGGACCACGAGGCCAGCCGCTTCGAACTGGGTCAGAACACGGTAAACCGTGGCCAGACCGACGTCCTCGCCAGCTTCCATCAACGCCTTGTAGACGTCCTCGGCACTCATGTGGCGTTGCTCGGTAGAGTCGAGCATTTGCAGGATCTTGACCCGTGGCAGGGTCACTTTGAGGCCGGCTTTGCGTAGTTCGCTATTTTCAACCATGGTCAGCTTTCTCGCGATGCTGCTTCGCAGCTTCTCTTAATGCGGGTATGATCGGCGTTTACGTTGTCCCAGCCAAGATAGTGGAAGTCGCCCACCGATGCAAAACACCAAGCTCTTGCTAACCAGTTTCACCTTTGTGGGACTGCTCGCACTCGCCGGTTGTTCATTCCCCGGGGTTTACAAAATCGACATCCAGCAGGGCAATGTCGTCACGCAGGACATGATAGACCAGTTACGCCCGGGAATGACCCGCCGGCAAGTACGGTTTATCATGGGCAACCCCCTGCTTGCCGACACGTTCCATCCGGACCGCTGGGATTACTTGTACAGCCTGCAGCCTGGTGGCGGTGAACGCCAACAGGAACGCATGAGTGTAATTTTCAACTCAAACGACCAGCTTGTCAGCCTGTCCGGTGACTTCATGCCGGGCGTGAGCCGTGACGAAGCCATTCTCGGCAAGGACAGTGGCACTAACGTCACCGCTCCCGCTGAAAACGCCGAGAAGCCAACACCGGAAAAACCGGCCAAGCCAGGTTCTTTGCTGGATCAGATCCAGAAGGACGTGGATGGTGTGGAAACCGTTCCGGTGCCAACACCAGAACCGCTGGAAACCTCGCCGCAATAATTTGCGACGTAATAAAAAACCCGGACATTCCGGGTTTTTTATTGCCTGCCGTTCGAGCAATCTACTGATTGCGGGCTTTCGCCTCGGCCGCCCTGGCAGCACGCAAGCGCCGCACTTCCTTTGGATCGGCCAACAGGGGTCGGTAGATCTCGATACGATCGCCGTCCTGAATCGGCCGCACATCTGCATCAGCGATCACCTTGCCGAAGATCCCCAATGGGCACGCGCTCAAGTCCAACTCGGGAAACTCCGAGCCAATCCCGGACGCCAGCAACGCCGCGCGCACCGTGGAACCCTCGGCCACACTGACCGTACGCAACACCTGACGATCCACGGCGGCGTATACCACCTCGACCTCGATCATCGGCTCAACCATGCATTTGCTTGGCCCGCTGGCAGAACGCATCCACCAGCGTATTGGCCGCCTGATTGAACAGCGGCCCGAGGGTCGCGCGCACCAGCGGCCCGGCGTAGTCGAAGGACAGGTCGAGGCTGATCTTGCAGGCCTTTTCATTCAACGCCTTGAAGACCCAGACACCGTGCAACTGGTTGAACGGCCCCTCCTCCAGGTTCATTTCGATCGACTGCCCCGGCACCAGGGTATTGCGCGTGACGAAATGCTGGCTCAGCCCGCCCTTCGCCACGCCGACACTGGCGCGCATGTGCTCAGGGGTGCTCTCCAGCACCTCGGCCGCGGAACACCACGGCAGAAATTCCGGATAGCGCGCCACGTCGTTGACCAGGTCGTAGAGGAACTGCGCCGGATACGGCAGCAGCGCTGATCGTTGAATATGTGTCGTCATGTAAGCGTCACTTCCAGAGCTGGGCGGCAAACACCACAAGAATGCCGATTGGCGCCACATAGCGCATCAAGAACAAGGACAGGGCGAACAACGCCGGGCTGCGGATCGACAATTCGTCACGTACCGCTTCACGACCCATCACCCAGCCAGCGAACAGCACAAAGCACAGTCCGCCGAGTGGCAACATGATCCGCGAAGTGAAGAAGTCGATCACCCCGAAGAAGTCCAGACCGCCTGCCGCGCCCCATTGGTAGAGGTGGAACAGGCCGTCATCGTTCACGAAAAATTTGGCTTGCTTCCAGATATTGAAGGAAAACACGGTGCCCAGACCGACGAACCAGCAGATGAAAGCCAGCCAGAATGTCACCCAGCCACGACTGATTTTAGTCCGCTCGACCAGATAGGCGACCATCGGCTCAAGCAGCGAAATCGCCGAACTCCAGGCCGCGATCGCCACCAGGACGAAGAACACCACGCCCATCAACTGGCCGAAAACCACGTTACCAAAGGCAAATGGCAGGCTGACGAACATCAGGCCCGGGCCTTCGCTCGGGTTCAAGCCACCGGCAAACACAATCGGAAACAACGCCAGACCGGCCACCAGCGAAACGAAGGTGTCGAGCAACGCCACCCCGACCACGGTGCCGGACAACGAGGCTTCCTTGGTCATGTAGGCGCCGTAGATCATGATCGAGCCCACACCAACGCTGAGCGAAAAGAATGCATGCCCCATCGCCGGCAACAAGCCGTCGAGGACTTTTTCCGGGTGGAAGTCGAACATGAAATGCACGCCTTCCATGAAGTGCCCGGTGGTCATGCTGTAGCCCAGCAGCACCAGGACCATCACGAACAGCAGCGGCATCATGATGCGCAGACTGCGCTCAAGCCCGGCCACCACACCTTTGGCGATCACCACGGCCGACAGCAGCATGAACACCGTGTGCCAGAGCGTCAGGCGCCAGGGATCGGCGATGACATTGCCGAAATACGCGCCGACCTGTTCGGCGGTCGCGCCCTGGAAGTCGCCGCGGCCCATATCGATGATGTAGTCCAGCGACCAGCCGCCGACCACACTATAGAAAGACAGGATCAGCAACGCCGTGATCATCCCGGCAAACGCGCCCCACGACCACTTCGGCGAATGCCCGGCCTCCAGCGCCAGCACCTTGAGGGCGTTGGCCGGACTCTGCCGCGCACGGCGTCCGATCAGGGTTTCCGCGAGCATCACCGGGATACCGATCAGCGCGATACAGGCCAGGAACATCAGCACGAAGGCGCCGCCACCGTAGACCCCGACCATGTAGGGGAATTTCCAGATGCTGCCCAAACCCACGGCCGAACCGGTCGCGGCGAATATGAAAACCCAGCGGCTAGCCCAACTGCCGTGGACAGAAACCTTGTCTGTCGACATCGTTTATCACGCCCAAGCGTTAGAAAAAGAGGCCGCATTGTCCGGGATTCACTCAACCTGCTCAAGCACGCAGCATCACCGTAGCCGAGGACGGTTTATCTCCATATAATGCCGCCCCTATGGCTAAACAGAAGAAACACCCAACAGGGACCATCGCGCAGAACAAAAAGGCGCGACACGATTACTTCATCGAGCACAAGTTCGAGGCTGGTCTGGTCCTGGCCGGCTGGGAAGTAAAAAGTCTGCGGGCGAGCAAGCTGCAACTGGTCGACAGTTACGTGCTGCTCAAGGATGGCGAAGCCTGGCTGCTCGGCAGTCACATCACGCCACTGATGACCGCCAGCACTCACGTCATCGCCGATCCGGTGCGCACGCGCAAACTGCTGCTCAACAAACGCGAGCTGGAAAAACTCGCCGCTGCCGTGCAACAGAAGGGTTACGCCTGCGTCTGCCTGTCCTTCTACTGGAGCAAGCACATGGTCAAGTGCGAGATTGCTCTGGGCAAGGGCAAGAAGGAATACGACAAGCGTGATACCGAGCGCGAACGCGACGCCGGTCGTGAATTGCAGCGCGCGGTGCGCAACAAGGGCAAGGAAGACTGACCTTCCGCCCCTGACAGCAAAGATCGCAGCCTGCGGCAGCGCCCGCACGGGAATGAGAATTTCCCTGGAGGAACTGCCGCAGGCTGCGATCTTTGTGCTTCTGAAAGCTACATCCCCTTGCGCCGCTCCGCCCGAGCCACGCGCTGCACCTCTTGCCGCACTTCCTCGAGCACTTCCTGCACATACAGAATGTGCCTACTGGAGACTTCCCGCGCCTGCTCCGCACGCCCCTCGATAATCGCCAGATACAGTTCGCGATGCTGAGTGATCAGCATGTCGCGGGTTTCCGTGCGCTGCTTGTACATGCCGCCGATGTTGGTCACCACGTTGCGCTTGAGCAGATCGAACAGGCCACGGATGGTGTGCAGCAGCACAGCGTTGTGACTGGCTTCAGCAATGGCCAGGTGGAATTTCGCATCCGCCGCGCCCTCTTCCGCCCGACTGACTTCGTCATGCCGTGAATAACAATCCTGCAGTTCCTCGAACGCGGCAGTCAGGCGTTCGCGATCGACATCGGTGGCGCGTAATGCCGCGTAATAGGCGCACGATGCCTCCAGCGTGTGCCGAAATTCCAGCAAGTCGCGTTGCGCTTCCGGATTGCTCTCGAGCAATTGCAGCAGCGGATCACTGAAGGTCGAGCCGAGGGATTCCACCACATAGTTGCCGCCGCCCTGGCGACTGACCAGCAGACCTTTCGCCGCCAGTTTCTGAATTGCCTCGCGCAACGACGGACGTGATACGCCGAACTGCTCGGCCAGCGTGCGCTCGGCCGGCAAGCGCTCGCCGGACTTCAATGTGCCCTCGAGGATCATCCCCTCGAGGCGCTCGACAATATCGTCAGACAAACGGCGCTGACGAATCTGATCAAACCCCATAACTGATTTCTCCACGATCCCGACCGCTCGCCGGGCTCTCTATTCTGGCCTATCGGCGCCTTGCCGACACCTGCCAGCGCGCACCCGCCCAAACCGGATCAGATGCGGTCTGCACCGCTTGTTCGACAAAAGTTTTAGGGCGGCAAATTGACACACCGCCACCAAGGCTTTTACCCTAGCCGACAGCGATTGTAAATTGGTATTACCAATTATCCAAAAACGCTGACAGTGCCTGACCAACAACAATTAGGGGCCACCCCATATGCAAACCTGGCAACAGCTCTACAGCCCGCTCGGCAGTCTCGGCGTGTCCGCACTCGCGGCCGTCACCCCCATCGTATTTTTCTTTCTCGCCCTGGCGGTGTTCCGCCTCAAAGGTCATGTCGCCGGCAGCATCACGCTGGCCCTGGCGATCCTGGTGGCGATCTTCGCGTTCCACATGCCGGTCGACATGGCTCTCGCTGCCGCCGGGTATGGCTTTGCCTATGGCCTGTGGCCGATTGCCTGGATCATTGTCGCAGCGGTGTTCCTGTACAAACTGACGGTCAAGAGTGGTCAGTTCGAAGTCATCCGCAGCTCGGTGCTGTCGATCACCGATGACCAGCGCCTGCAGGTATTGCTGATCGGTTTCTGCTTCGGCGCGTTCCTCGAAGGGGCGGCCGGCTTCGGTGCGCCAGTGGCCATCACCGCCGCACTGCTGGTCGGCCTGGGCTTCAACCCGCTGTACGCCGCCGGCCTGTGCCTGATTGCCAACACCGCGCCCGTGGCCTTCGGTGCCCTGGGGATTCCGATCATCGTCGCGGGCCAGGTCACCGGCATCGACGCCTTCAAGATCGGCGCCATGACCGGTCGCCAACTGCCCCTGCTGTCGCTGTTCGTACCGTTCTGGCTGGTGTTCATGATGGACGGCCTGCGCGGCGTTCGCGAAACCTGGCCGGCCGCCCTGGTCGCTGGCCTGAGCTTCGCCGTGACCCAGTACTTCACCTCGAACTTCATCGGCCCGGAACTGCCGGACATCACCTCGGCCCTGGCCAGCCTGATTGCCCTGACCCTGTTCCTGAAGGTCTGGCAGCCAAAACGTGCCGCCGGCCAACACATTGCCGGCGCCGTATCGGCCTCGGTGGTGAGCGCCAGCGTCGGCGGTTTCGGCCAGAAGCGCACCACCGTGGCTTCGCCCTACAGCCTGGGGGAAATTTTCAAGGCGTGGTCGCCGTTCCTGATCCTCACCGTGCTGGTGACGATCTGGACGCTCAAGCCATTCAAGGCGATGTTCGCCGCTGGCGGCGCGATGTACGCCTGGGTGTTCAACTTTGCCATCCCGCACCTCGATCAACTGGTGATCAAGACCGCGCCGATCGTCGCCACCCCGACGGCCATCCCGGCGGTGTTCAAACTCGACCCGATCTCCGCGACCGGCACCGCGATTTTCTTTTCCGCGCTGATCTCGATGCTGGTGCTGAAGATCAATTTCAAAACTGGTCTGACCACTTTGAAAGAGACCTTCTACGAACTGCGCTGGCCTATCCTGTCGATCGGCATGGTGCTGGCGTTCGCCTTCGTCACCAACTACTCGGGCATGTCTTCGACCATGGCCCTGGTGCTGGCGGCGACCGGCGCCGCGTTTCCGTTCTTCTCGCCATTCCTGGGCTGGCTGGGCGTGTTCCTCACCGGCTCGGATACCTCGTCCAACGCCCTGTTCAGTTCGCTGCAGGCCACCACCGCACATCAGATCGGCGTCAACGACACGCTGTTGGTCGCGGCGAACACCAGCGGCGGCGTCACCGGCAAAATGATTTCCCCGCAATCGATCGCCGTGGCCTGCGCCGCGACCGGTCTGGTGGGCAAGGAATCGGATCTGTTCCGCTTCACCCTCAAGCACAGCCTATTCTTTGCAACGATCGTTGGCCTGATCACGCTGGCGCAGGCCTACTGGTTCACCGGCATGCTGGTGCACTAAGACGACAAGCGACATGGAAATAACCGACGCCGGTAGGTGATTCCGGCGTCAGCAATTCACAACCCGGTCTGTAAGGCTGCTGAAAGCCACACGCTCTATATTCAGCGGCCGCCACAGACGGATAACCGGGCCCACCCGGAGACACGCCTGATGAGCGAGCTTTTTTACAACGCTGTGCCGAACGCGACCCGCGTCGCCCCGCCACTGCCCGAGCCCCGGCAATACCCCAGCGAGAAGCCGTCGCGGGTCTACCTGTTCGGTACGTGCGTGGTCGACCTGTTCTACCCCGAAGCCGGGATGGACGCGATCCACTTGCTGGAACGCGAAGGCATCCGCGTCGATTACCCGCAAGGGCAGAGCTGCTGCGGACAACCGGCCTACACCTCGGGTTACACCGAGCAGGCGCGGACAGTGGCGCGCTCGCAACTGGCGCTGTTTGCCGGTGACTATCCGGTGGTGGTGCCGTCCGGGTCCTGCGCGGGCATGCTGCGCGAGCACTACGCCGACTTGTTCAAGGACGAGCCGCAAACGTTGCAACAGGTGCAGGCCCTGGCGGCCCGCACCTATGAACTGGCCGAGTTCCTGCTGTTTGTCTGCAAGGTGCAGCTCAAGGACAGCGGCGAGCCGGTGAAAGTGGCGCTGCACACTTCGTGTTCGGCGCGGCGGGAAATGAACACCCACCTGCACGGCCGCGAGTTGTTGGCGCAGTTGAGCAATGTGGAACGGGTCAACCATGACCACGAAAGCGAATGCTGTGGCTTCGGTGGGACTTTCAGCGTCCGTATGCCGGACATTTCCGGCGCGATGGTGGCCGACAAGACCCGCGCCCTGAAGGAATCCGGCGCGCACAAAGTGCTGAGTGCCGACTGCGGCTGTTTGATGAACATCAACGGCGCATTGGAGAAACAAAAAGAAGCGCTGCGCGGGCAACATCTCGCCAGCTTTCTGTGGCAACGAACCGGAGGTGCGCAATGAGCACCTCGACGATTATTCCTACGGTTGCCGTAGAAGAAGACTTCCGCACCCGGGCGCACAACGCCTTGGGTGACCCGCAGTTACGGAACAACTTCCGTACTGCCATGGATTCACTGATGACCAAGCGGGCCGTGGCTTTCAGCGACCCACAGGAAAGAGAACAGCTGCGCGCCCTGGGCAACTCGATCAGGGCGCGTGCGCTCTCCAAGTTGCCCGACCTGCTCGAGCAACTGGAACAGAACCTGACCCGCAACGGTGTGACAGTGCACTGGGCGGAAACGGTGGACGAGGCCAATGGCATCGTTCTTTCGATCATCCGCGCTCACGAGGCGCGGCAAGTGATCAAGGGCAAATCGATGGTCAGCGAAGAGATGGAGATGAACCATTTCCTCGAGGCTCGGGACATTGAATGTCTGGAGTCCGACATGGGGGAATACATCGTCCAGCTCGACCACGAGAAGCCTTCACACATCATTATGCCGGCGATCCACAAGAATGCCGGTCAGGTCGCGTCCTTGTTCCACGACAAACTTGGCGTGGAATACACCAAGGACGTTGACCAACTCATTCAGATCGGCCGCAGGGTCCTGCGGCAGAAATTCTTCGAAGCGGACATCGGCGTTTCCGGCGTCAACTTCGCCGTCGCCGAAACCGGCACCCTGCTGCTGGTGGAAAACGAAGGCAACGGGCGCATGACCACCACCGTGCCACCGGTGCACATCGCCGTCACCGGCATCGAAAAGGTTGTGGAAAACCTGCGCGACGTAGTGCCGCTGCTGTCGCTGCTGACCCGCTCGGCGCTGGGCATTCCGATCACCACCTACGTCAACATGATCTCCGGGCCGCGCAAGGCGCATGAGCTCGACGGCCCGCAGGAAGTGCACTTGGTGCTGCTCGACAACGGTCGCAGCCAGGCCTTTGCCGACAGCGAACTGCGCCAGACCCTCAACTGCATCCGCTGCGGCGCCTGCATGAATCATTGCCCGGTCTACACCCGTGTCGGTGGCCACACCTATGGCGAGGTGTACCCGGGGCCGATCGGCAAAATCATCACCCCGCACATGGTCGGCCTGGCCAAGGTGCCCGACCACCCCAGCGCTTCGTCGCTGTGCGGCGCCTGCGGTGAAGTGTGCCCGGTGAAGATTCCGATCCCGGCGCTGTTGCGGCGCCTGCGCGAGGAAAACGTCAAGGCTCCGGACAGCCCGAATCAAGTGATGCGCGGCCAGGGCAGCAAGTATTCGCGCAAGGAACGTTTCATCTGGAACGCCTGGGCGAAACTCAACAGCTCGCCGACGCTGTACCGCCTGTTCGGCTTCTTCGCCACGCGCCTGCGCGCCCTGACGCCAAGCGATGTCGGGCCGTGGACGCAAAACCACAGTGCACCGAAACCCGCCGCCCGCTCATTGCATGACCTGGCCCGCGAGCATCTGGCCAAACAGGGAGACCGCTGATGAGCGCCAAGCAAAACATCCTCGCCAAGCTTCGGAAAAGTCTGACCGGCGCCACGCCAATCGCCGACAACTTCGACGTCGATCTGGTGACGCAGCCATACACCTACAGCGCCGAGCAACGCATCCCGCAATTGCGCAAACTGATGGAAGCGGTGCACACCGAGATCCACCTGACGTCCGGCGCAGACTGGCCGGCGCTGCTCGCGCAGTTGCTGCGCGACCGCCAGTTGCCGAGCCTGCTGATCGCACCGACCACGCCTCACGGTCAGCTGATCACACAACACTGGGCGAACAATCCTGATCTGCCGGCGCTGAAATCCTACGAGCGGCCGATGGAAGACTGGAAAGCCGAACTGTTCAACGACACCCCGGCCAGCCTCACCGGCACCGTCGGTGCGATTGCCGCCACGGGCAGTCTGATTCTCTGGCCGACCCGCGAAGAGCCACGGCTGATGAGCCTGGTGCCGCCGGTGCATTTCGCCCTGCTCAAGGCCAGCCAGATCCGCGACAACTTCTATCAGGTGCAGCAGGAATTCGAGTGGGCGCAAGGCATGCCGACCAACGCGCTGCTGGTGTCGGGCCCGTCGAAAACCGCTGACATCGAGCAAGTGCTGGCCTACGGCGCCCACGGCCCGAAAGACCTAGTGGTGTTGATCCTGGAGGACCAATGACCTTACCGGCCGCTTTCCTGCGTGATGCGCAGCAATTGATTCCCGCCGATCGCCGCTTCGACGATCCGCTGTCGACCCTGGCCTTCGGCACCGACGCCAGTTTTTATCGGCTGATTCCCCAACTGGTGATCCGCGTCGAATCCGAAGACGAAGTGGTGGCACTGCTGCAACTGGCCCAGCGCGACCGCGTGCCGGTGACTTTCCGCGCCGCCGGCACCAGCCTGTCCGGGCAGGCGATCAGCGACTCGGTGCTGATCGTGCTGGGTGACAACTGGAACGCCCGCGAAATTCGCGGCGAGGGCATGCAGATTCGTCTGCAACCCGGCGTGATCGGCGCGCAGGCCAATGCCTGGCTCGCGCCGTTCGGGCGCAAGATCGGCCCGGATCCGGCGTCGATCAACGCCTGCAAGATCGGCGGCATCGTCGCCAACAACGCCAGCGGCATGTGCTGTGGCACCGCGCAAAACACCTATCACACCTTGGCCGGGATTCGCCTGGTGCTGGCCGACGGCACACGCCTGGATACCGAAGACAGCGCCAGTGTCGCCGCTTTCCGCGCCAGCCACGGCGACCTGCTGCAACGCCTGGCAACACTGGGTCGCGAGACCCGCGCCAATGCCGAACTGGCTGCCAGAATTCGCCACAAATACCGTCTGAAAAATACCACCGGCCTGTCGCTGAACGCCCTGGTGGATTTCGACGAACCTGTGGATATCCTCAGCCACCTGCTGGTCGGCTCCGAAGGCACCCTCGGCTTCATCAGTGCGGTGACGTACGACACGGTGATCGACCACCCGCACAAGGCGTCGGCACTGATCGTTTTCCCTGATGTGGAAACCTGCTGCAACGCCGTGACCGTGCTGAAAAGCCAACCGGTATCGGCCGTCGAACTGCTGGATCGACGCAGCCTGCGCTCGGTGCAGGACAAACCGGGCATGCCGGATTTCGTACAGCAGTTGTCGAATAATGCCTGCGCGTTGCTCATTGAATCCCGCGCCGCGTCGTCTACCTTGCTGCAGGAGCAACTGGCGCAGATCATGGCGTCGCTCAGCAGTTTCCCGGTGGAAAAACAGGTCGACTTCAGCGAAGACCCTGTGGAAAACGCCAAGCTCTGGGCCATCCGCAAGGACACCTTCCCCGCCGTCGGCGCGGTGCGCAAAACCGGCACCACGGTGATCATCGAAGACGTGACCTTCCCGGTCGAACAACTGGCAATCGGCGTCAATCGTCTGATTGAGTTGTTCGACAAACATGCCTACGACGAAGCGATCCTTTTCGGACACGCACTGGAAGGCAATCTGCACTTCGTCTTCACCCAAGGCTTCAACAACCCGGAAGAAGTCGCCCGCTACCAGGCGTTCATGGACGACGTGGCGCAACTGGTGGCCGTGGAGTTCGGCGGATCGCTCAAGGCCGAACACGGCACCGGGCGCAACATGGCGCCGTTCGTGGAATTGGAATGGGGCAGCGACGCCTATCAACTGATGTGGCAGCTCAAACGCCTGCTCGACCCCAACGGCATTCTCAATCCGGACGTGATCCTCAGCGAAGACCCGCAGATCCACCTCAAGCACCTGAAACCGCTGCCGGCCGCCGACGAGATAGTCGACAAGTGCATCGAGTGCGGATTCTGCGAACCGGTCTGCCCATCGAAAGGCCTGACCCTCAGTCCACGCCAGCGCATCGTGATCTGGCGCGACATCCAGGCGCGCAAACGCGCCGGCATCGACACCACTGAACTGGAAAAAGCCTACGAGTACCAAGGCATCGACACCTGCGCCGCGACCGGCCTGTGTGCGCAACGTTGCCCCGTCGGCATCAATACCGGTGAGCTGGTGAAAAAGCTCCGCGCTCGCACCGCCACGCATACGAAAACGGCCAACTGGATCGAAGGAAATTTCGCCACGACCCTGCAAGGCGCACGCTTCACCCTGCACGTGGCCAACGGTGCGCGGATGCTGTTGGGGGCGCCGCGTCTGGCGAAACTTACCGCGACCCTGAATCGTTTGTCCAAGGGCCAGGTTCCGCTGTGGAGCAACGCGATGCCGCAGCCGGAAAAAGCCATTCGCTTCAGCCCGAGCGAGGCGGACGAGCGTCCGCGTGTGGTGTATCTGGCGGCCTGCGTGTCGCGGGTCATGGGGCCGGCAGCGGGCGACAAGGAGCAGATGTCGCTCTATGACAAAACCCGCGGACTGCTGGAAAAGGCCGGTTACCAGGTGGTGTTTCCCGACAATCAGGACAACCTCTGCTGCGGCCAGCCCTTCGCCTCCAAAGGCTATGCGGAGCAGGCCGAGCACAAGCGGCAGGAGCTGATCGGCGCGTTGCTGCAGGCCAGTCGCGGCGGCCTCGATCCGATCTATTGCGACACCAGTCCATGCACGTTGCGCCTGGTGCAGGATGTCGCAGAGACCCGCCTGGATCTGTACGATCCGGTGCGCTTCATTCGTACGCATTTGCTGGATCGGCTGGAATTCACCCCTCAGGAAGCACCGATTGCCGTGCATGTGACATGCAGCACGCAGCATCTGGGCGAAAGCCAGGCGCTGATCGATGTGGCGCGCAAGTGCAGCAAAACCGTGGTCATTCCCGAAGGCATTCACTGCTGTGGATTTGCCGGCGACAAGGGCTTTACCACGCCGGAACTGAACAGCCACGCCCTGCGCACGCTCAAGGACGCGGTGCAGCATTGCAGTGAAGGAATTTCCACCAGCCGCACGTGCGAAATCGGCCTGACCCAGCATGGCGGGATCGATTACCACGGTCTGGTTTACCTGGTGGATCGGGTGACCCGGGCCAAGGCCTGCTGAAGAAAAACAGAACCCTTCGACGCGACGGCAGTCCACAGAACAGGCCTCGAACACACGGGGCTGTTCCGCCTTTCGCTGGCCTGATGTGACGGTCAGCGAACGTCTGGATTCCTCAGTGCAAGGAGATACTCATGAAGCATTCTGTACTGTTAGGCCTGTTCGTTACTGCCTCGATGATGGCGTCCACTTCGTTCGCCGATGGCAAGCCTGCCGACCTGTGCGAAGCGAACCTGCAAAAAATCCAAAGCGCCAGCACGCAATATCAAACGTCACCGGAGCTGAATTCGCGGGTTTCCGCCAGCCTCAACAAAGCCCAAGGCCTCAAGGCCCAGGGCCGGATTGACGACTGCCTGGCGGAAACCCAGCAGACTCTTCTGCTCATCGAGAAATCGACGGGCGACACCAAGAAATAATCCGCGGGTCGCTCAGGCTGTGGGTCGGCGTTATTTAGCGCAAGTTTGCTTGGTCGCAACGTAAAAAAAACCGAATTCCTGTGCGCCGGCGCGGTCGATTGATCAGGCGCGATACGAACGCGGCCTGTTACGACCTCGGCATCGCCGCCAGATCGTCCGGCAGCACCGAGACCAACTGTTCAAGGAGATACCCATGAAGCTTTCTGCAATGGCTGGATTGTTCATCGCTGGTGCCCTGCTGACGTCGCCGGTGTTTGCGGCAGACAAAGATCTTTGTGCCGGGAATCTTCAAACCATCAAGGATTTTGTTACCAGTCAACCGTCCATTCCCGAGTCGTCCATGAACAACGTCAAGGATGCCCAGGAAAAAGCCCAGGCCGCCCAGGCTGCGGGCAACGACAAGGATTGCGTCGAGATCACTTCGTCGCTGATCACGAAAATGCAGATTCGCAATCCGACACGTAACTGACACGGCAAGGCCAACCTTCGGGTTGGCCTTCGCCAGCCGTTTGGCGTACACTGCGCAGGCTTGTTGCCCAAGCAGATGTACCGGGCAATGAGTTCGGGGCCGATTAGGATTCGACGCCGGTGACGAAACTTTAGGTGCATGCCGACTTGGTAACAGAAGTCGTAAATCCACTGTTGCAACTTCTTATAGTTGCCAATGACGACCAATACGGTGCTGCTCTCGCTGCTTAATTGCAGCTGACATGCACTCCTGGTGCCTTCGGGCCCAGCAATCATCAGGGGATGTCTGTAAACCCGAAATGATTGTCATATAGAACAGAATCGCCGTGCAGTACGTTGTGGACGAAGCGGCTAAAACTTACACAACTCGCCCAAAGCACCCTGCCCGTCGGGTCGCTGAGGGTTAACTTAATAGACACGGCTACGCATGTAGTACCGACAGCGGAGCACTGGCGGACGGGGGTTCAAATCCCCCCGGCTCCACCACTTCATCATCTAAAGACGTCCACGGACGTCTTTTTTTGTGCCTGAAATCCAGTAAATACGGGGGTTTCAGGGCCATTGGGCTCCACAGCGCTTCAGGCAGATCCATTTTGAAATGTATTCCAAGGCGTATTCCAAGCGCGTGACTGGTAAATTTTGGAATACACAAACAGCGCTGGAGTACCCATGGGAGCCCGAGCCACACGCCTTTCAGACCTGAAAATCAAAGCCGCCAAGCCCAAGGATAAAGACTACACGTTGACCGACGGCGACGGCCTTCAGTTACGAGTCCGAACCAACGGTTCGAGGCTTTGGAATTTCAACTACATCCACCCCGTGACCAAGAAACGGATCAACATGGGACTGGGGACGTTCCCAGAACTCAGCCTGGCTCATGCGCGAAAACGCACGGTTGAAGCCAGGGAGCTGGTTGCCCAAGGACTGGACCCGAAAGAGCAACGCGATGCAGATCGCCAAGCGAAAAAAGCTGCGACAGAGCACACCTTTCAAAACGTCGCGACAGCCTGGTTTGAACTGAAGAAAGATTCCGTGACAACCGCCTACGCTGAAGACATTTGGCGCTCGCTCACGTTGCACATCTTCCCGGATCTACACGCGACCCCAATTTCTGAAATCAGCGCGCCTCAGGTCATCAAGTTGCTTCGGCCACTTGAAACCAAAGGCAGCTTGGAAACGGTCAAGCGCCTGACCCAACGCCTCAACGAAATCATGACTTACGGGGTGAACTACGGACTCATTCACGCCAACCCCTTGAGCGGAATTCGATCGGTCTTCAAAAAACCAAAGAAGAAAAACAT
This sequence comes from Pseudomonas sp. efr-133-TYG-5, assembly GCF_030209175.1. GTDB lineage: Bacteria > Pseudomonadota > Gammaproteobacteria > Pseudomonadales > Pseudomonadaceae > Aquipseudomonas. The sequence goes on from NZ_JARVSM010000001.1 coordinate 2,613,952, forward strand.
GGCGGCATTGCCACCCGATGAGCTGAATGAACTCATGGTGACGATTGCCAACGCCAGCATCAAAAGAACCACCCGGTGCCTCATCGAATGGCAGCTCCACACGATGACTCGGCCAGCAGAAGCTGCGACCACTCGATGGACTGACATCGACTTCAAGAAGAAGATCTGGACGATTCCAGCGGAGCGCATGAAGAAACGGCGCACACACATCATCCCGCTCACGGAGCAAGCCTTGGCGCTCCTGGAAGCCATCAAGCCTTACAGCGGACACCGGGAGTACGTGTTTCCCGCCGACCGTAATCCTCGCACCCATTGCAACAGCCAGACCGCCAACATGGCGTTGAAACGGATGGGTTTCGAAGGGCGACTGGTCAGCCATGGAATGCGCTCGATGGCGAGCACCATCCTCAATGAAAAGGGTTGGGATCCAGAGCTGATCGAAGTTGCACTTGCCCACGTCGATAAGGACGAGGTACGTAGCGCCTATAACCGAGCGGACTACATTGATCGCAGACGACCGATGATGCAGTGGTGGAGTGAACACATCCAGGGAGCAGCTACCGGCAATCTCTCGGTCTCAGCAACAATCGAAAGCAGTGATCGGAAAGTCGTCGCCATACGCTGATGAAGGACAGTCATCGGCTGATGCGAAACAGCAATAAACCCGGTGGTGATGCAAATCGTATTGTTGACTTACACGAAGGTTGATACGCGATGAGATGCAGAGGAACGGGCCGTCGTGGCCCATACCTCGGAGTCATCTCATGGTAGACCTACGCACTCACCAAAACTCGCAAGACCAAAATGCTCTACTCACCACCTTGATGTCGCTCACGCTCGATCAGCGCCTTACCCCATTGGAGCGCAATGGCTGGCAGGTCTTGCTCATGCTTCGCACCACTGATGGCCTCAGTCCGCTAGTGAATATGGGGCAGCTGCGCCGCTACCTCACGTGTACTCCCTGTGGGCAGCGAGCTGGCGCTGCCACGGCTTGGCGCGCTTTAGCGGTACTGCGGCTTACAGGATGGATCAGCTTCGTAAGGCACCATTGCGATCTCCTGACTGGCAATGTTCAAAGCGTGCTGTATCGGGTCAATGAGCGCGCCCTAAGCTTCCATGAAGCTTGTGCTCTCGACGACAGCTTGGAGGAGCTTATGGCTACCTGCATCGGCCATGAGAACAAACAAATCAAGCACCTTGCCGAGCACGTTCTAGCGACTTCTGAGCAGACGCCTGAGCCTCCCCCCATTGCCATTCGGGAGCAACGGAGCAAAGACGATGAACAACCGCCCTCCGCGCCATCGCGAAAGCGTTCTAGGTCCAATCGAACATCCGCACCTACTGCTTCCGCAAACAGATCGACCGTTACACAGCAGACCAAACAGACCCGCCAGATACCTCAAGAGCAACACCGTACGTATAAGACGTATTTATACAAAAAAGAACGTACGTACCGTGCGCATACGCGTGAGGAAAGCGATTCACCATCAGCGCTCTTGGCATTGCCGCCATGCCTGGTCAGCGCCAAAGCAGACCAGCAACGAGACATGCTGGCGGCCTTGAAACGGTTGCCGTCACACCATCGCCAGGACGTGCTGGACGAACTACAGGCACGCAGCCAAAGCGGCACAGTACGCAATGTCGTCGCCTATTTCTTCGCCCTGGTGAAGCGTGTTTTGGTCGGCGAGTTTCACTTGTGGGCCGGCCGCAAAAAACAGCATCCGGCTGGCGAGCCAGTTGCAATGCCGCCCACACCCCGCGTTCGCGCAGAAGCGCTCAAGAAGCCATCAGTGCGCTCGGCATGGCGCGAAATTGGTCGGCCACACATTGCCAACATGCGAGAAATCCTGGCCGGCCCTAGGGGCGCTGGAGACCTGGCGGCGCAGGTGATGAAAGGCAAAGGGTGGCAGGCGTGCCCTGTCTAGAGGACGCGCATTCGACGCCTGTAAATCAATAAATGTCCGGCGCTATTACCCAACATCAGGGAACACTCGGTAGCCGGTTTGTGAATTGACAGAAAATTTTCGTGGGAGCACTTTCACGAGTGCATACCAGCCGTCAGGATCATCAAGACGGTGCTGCGGTTTTCCGCAGGATCCGCCCAATGACCGCATCGCTTCCGGCAGCGCGGACAGTCGACATGAGTGTCGAAGGAAGCAAGCTACCCCCATCCCACCCACGACGGGCCTCCCCCCGTCCTGGGGCAGGCCTTTCTTTGTTTTTGGAGGCCTTGATGAAAAATCGACTGGCAATGTATAGAGCCCTGAAGGCTATCAACGTGCCTGAGCAGCAAATCGAAGCAGTTATCCAAGCCATGGACTCTCATGTGCATTTATCTGCTGGAAAATCCGAGCCCGACATAGCGCAATTTCGGGCAGAACTATCCCGGGTTGAGGTAAGCCTTCTTATGAATATCGGCGTGATGCTTTTCGTCGCGATGGCGATTCTCTTCGCCGCGGTCGCGTTTATTCGTTAACGAGACCGCCTTTTCCGTTGTTACCAAGAGCCACCTGTTCTAGGACAGGTGGTTTTTTTGTGCGCAAGTCACTTGATTGCACAGGCCGTAAAGACATTTGACCAAGGGCACCTATCGGCCAAAAGCGGACCTTTGAGAGCGGAACCTTCGGGCCAATTGTGGACGTGGATTTTCAATAGCCGTGGACTCTTCACCGTCATTATCGTCATCATGACGGGTGAGTGCGCCCTTTCTGCTTGTTTGGGGGCAATGAATTATTCTTATTTGAAACGGAAGTCGACAGTGAAAAAACCGTCTGGAATGCAGGACGAATTTGATAAGGCGATAGAGCAAACCGTAGCTCCCGAGAATATTTTGCCGCTGGCTATGTCTAGGTCAGTTGAACGACTGGGCTTGAATTGTGATGAGTCGGATCTGAAGGCGTTAATAAATGCCGTTATTAATTCAGAGCATGGCGAGATTAATATTGATCTAGACATCCCATGCTCACTTGGCACGACGAAGGAAGACGTACAATCCACGATCACAACGATTTTTGATGATCTAAAATGTACAATTAAAGAAGTTGGGACTGAGATAACTGAAGCTTTGCCGCAGGCGGTACAGATTACATTGGAAAAAATGGCCGACTTAGTTGGCGGGGAGCTACTGAACAAAGCAGTGGAGCACACTGAATATCTTGATAAAATTCAGGAGTTGCGCGCAAGCACAGTTGAAAAACTTTGGAAGAAAGCTGTAAATCAATTAAATATGCTAAGACACTTAGTTGTTGAGTGGGACGGAGCTGCATTTGGAATTAAGAGCGGGCCATACGCCAATGTGAATACCGCGCTCGCGTTGAATAGAATAGTTTTACGATTATATAGTGTGGTTGGTGAAATCATCGCACTGGCTCGCGCTGGGTATGCTGATGGTGCATTAGCGAGGTGGCGAACGATTCATGAAATTTGTATTATTGCGATTTTCTTGAGCAAACAATCTGATAAGTGTGCGCAAATGTACTTAGCACACAGCATAATTGAAGAGTTAAGATTGGTTGAGTCAGGTAGCAGGGAGGGGGTTCACAAAACCAATAATAAAGCTGACCAACAATATCTAATTTCGCTAAAAAAGCAGAAGTCGCAACTAGTAGAAATATTCGGCCCATCTTTTGCTAAAGACCTGGGGTGGGCAGCAGTAGAGCTAGGTCGCACAAGAGTGACCTTTCGAGAGCTTGAAGATTTTGCTGAAATGGGAATGTTGAGGAAAGGCTATCAGCATGCTAGCAGTGCAAATCACGGAGGCGCGCTAGCTGCCCTAACGAGAATTAGTTTGGGGATGGATATTGAATATGTTGGCGAGGTTTCACCTGCATTCGGATGTGAAGTAGCGATAGACTATGTCGCAGGGTCTCTATCAACATTGATTGCGGAACTCTGCGTAGAGACAGAAAGCGCCGATCTTTTAATTATGAATATGGTTATTCAGGATTTCTCTTCTAGCGTGCGTAACCATATTGAAAACTCAAAAAAGAACATTTCTCGCATTACTCCTCGTGCAAAGTTTCAATTTAAGAAGTCGCGAAATTCACTCATAAATACCAGAAAAGGAAAGAAGAAATGACGCTGCTTTTGGCTGATGGGGGCCGCTCAGGAACGACCGTATCCGGCCAATATCGGTCAGCCGTGGCCGTCAGCTTTCGCCATAAGCGGATGCTTGCAAGTGAGCGCTAGCTGTCAAAGCAGTTGTTGCAAAGGGTGCCCTAGCAGGCCTATGTTGAGGCTTAGAAGTGTCTACGAAACCCGGGGCGATTCATACCCAGCAGCGACAAAGCCCATTGATATAGAACTATGTAGGATAAGTAAGAACAAGGCGCCCGAAGGCGCCTTTACTTTTTTAGGATCAGGCTACTTCCTCCTAACCTGCCTCCCCACAGTGAATTAATCCTCTAACTCCTCATCGCCACTGCTTAGTTCACATACGGACTTGATAGTTGGGGTGAATTCTTTTAAAAAAAGTAGTGCGGCATGGCGAGTCTCGATGAAATATGTTTCGTAGAACTCACCTAGAGTCACAAATGCAATGGCCGAAAGACTGTCTTCCGGATCTTCGTGAATGAAAAGCTCCAGCAATGCCACGAATTCCTTCCCGATTTTTATCGCTGGATGGTACTTTAGTTTGGGAAGTGCATCCTCAATGTACTTGCAGTCAGATTTTTCTAAAAGAATACGCTCGAGCTCTGAATTGCCTTTTGTAATCCGCCCCGATGAGTCTACGTAAATCATATTTTTCTCCTAATAGTGTGCGGTGATTAGTTTTTTATAATTAAATCCATCACTTGATGTTTTTTTGCTGTTTTGATTTAAGCATTGCTTTCTTTTGTGCACGATAGTATTCGATTATTGGGCTGCTATATTTGGCTTTGGTCATGGATGCGAATGTTTTATTTATATCCTCTATGCCCGATTCTTTTCTTATCATTTCTTTCGCATACCGCAATTGCGTTTGGAAATTCTTAATTCGCTCCAGCTTCTGATTCTCGTCTTCAATGTCCGGAATTTCTTCTACCCCCATCAGCAGTGTCATGCAATGAAGGCTTACCTCTTCGGGCAAATATAGACCATGGTTGTCGCACCATCCTGCAAATTCTATAATCGCATCACTTATCAACTCATATCGCTCTTCTGAAGGCAACTCAATTTCGCTGATTACTCGTTGGCCGAGGGATCCGCACTCGGAAACACGCTGATAAAGCTCATTAAATATTTCAAGACGTTTGTCGAACGTCTTTTGGGCATAACTTTCAATTCGATTTGCTCTTCTTATAAACTCATTAAAAAATATCCCGATGATCACGCCAATCATCCCGATTAATGCAGCTTCCATATAGAAGCCCTTAATAAATTCATATAACTATTCATTTTTCGCTTCACTCACTGCATCACCCATTTCTATAATCGGCAACCACACCCAATTCGTGATTATACCTGGGTTATCGCGCGGGTACGTTGTACCGCTACCAGAAGGATATGGCCGAAAGCAGTCATTCGTGGGCGACGGTAATCAGCCAATTGCGGTTAATCGGGAGAGCAGCAATCGACCCAGAGCAGTCATTTTGAGGGAGGTGAGCTAGTCAGAAGCAAGTTGCTCAGCAGGCCGCGCGGGGCATCGGATTCAATAGCCGAAGGATTGAGAACCTTTTTTATAGCTTCACGCACCTGGCGTTGTCCTTCGGTGCATTTCTTCTTGAACTCTTTGGCCTCGGAAACCTTTTTTCTTAAAGCAGAAGCTAATCTTTCATGGCCGTACTCAGAGTGAGGCTCAAACTTGACTGCACGCTCCAAGTATTCACACGCCTCAGTTGGCAGGTCTTTATTAATCAGTAAGTTACCTATGTTAGCGGTTATCCACTGCGAAGAGCTCTCTGCATTCATTAGCTTTTCTGCTCTACGATAGGAATATAGCGCTTTATCGTATAGGTCGAGTTGGAGGCAGGAGTTCCCAAGATATCCCCAATATTCAATTGAGCTGGGGTCCTCATGTGTCAGGCGATCAAGTAAGTGTGCCCCAATATGATCTTGGCCAAGCTCCTGAGCCAAGCGGGCGTACTTGAATCGAAGCCCCTTGTGGCTTGGGTGCTTCGCGTAGCAACGCAGAATAACTGATAATGCTTCGTTCGTGTTTTCCTCTCGCTCAAGGGTCTCAGCCAAACGGATGGCTACTTCTGGAAAATCATCCGGTCCAATACGCTGCAGTTCAGCGATTGCATTAGCACTGTCAGTTTCATCCGAATGACACAGCGTAAGCGCCATAGCAATTTCGGAATCCTTCGGCCTTGTTTCCTGGACGGCAGACAAGAGTTCGATTGCTTTGCTGGCGTTGCCTTCCCAGCGAAGGAATGTTGCGACAATGGATTGAACACCTGAAAACTCAAAGTGCTCGTTGGCGTAGTTTGTTAATGCATCGATGTTGTCATCGTTACTTAGCTTGAACTCGCAGTAAAGAATCCAAGCTTTTCTGGTAAGCGCAGCTTCTCCCGACATGCTCTCTACTTCACTCTGGAGCGTAGCCTTGGCTTGGTCATACTTTTCTTCTACAAAGTCGAATAACCAATCGCGCCTTTCCAATTCCTCTACTATGCCGCCTTCTGTGCTTTCCTCTACGATAATCCGACCAGGAGCAATCCCGAGCTTCTTCATCTGGAGCCGGATTTGGTAGCACACAGAACCGGTAGCCGCCTGCATGCTGCCATCTTCGCGTGTTGACTCATATCTACCAGGCGTAACTCCTAAAAGATCAGTAGGGATATGTAGATCACCATCCGATGGCAGAATGAAAAAAACTCGCTCTCGTCCTAGTTTTCCGATGAAAAGGCCGAACTCAAAAAGTACATTATCCCTAACTGCAGGTGCAGTTAAATTCCTAATCCGGATCAAATCGTCCGGTGAAAATACGAATATAGCGAAGTCACTTTCCGAAAGGACCTTAGTCAAACTCTCCATCGTAGTCTGAGATAACTCAAAAACTCCTTGATCCCAGATGGTGACTTCCGCTTCGTGCAATAAGTTCTGCTGTACCGGATAAGCGACACTGAGTCCCTCAACGGATGAGCCGATGAAGACACGAGGTTTTGACATTGTTACTCCTATGGATGAAATCCTTTATGTGCTGGGATCTGGATGAACTCAGATTAGCGCGACGGCGAGAAAAAACAATGCAGAAGGTGACACGGTTGAAGATTGCTAAGCGAGCGTCTTACGATCCAACTTCAATCCTTCTGCGAAGTCTGCTTTTGGCCGACTCCTGCCGATCACTACGTGCACAAATCGACCGATTCTAGTCTCGCGTGCCAGATCCACCGGACAGCGAGTGTTCAGCTCTATATGAGGCACGAACAACCTCAGAGGTGTGAAAAGTAGCAGTGTATCGGCTGAAACATCGCGCTAGTTCGATGTACTCACCAATCTAACGTTGCTCAACAGCCCCGCTTGGTGACACTCGGACGGGCAGCAATGCGTTTGCAACAGGCCACGGCTGATTGGTTTTGATCCACATTCGATTGCGCATCGCGCCAGGTAGGCTCAGGATCAATTGATATCAGGTGGCGATCTGTCGAAATAGCTTGCTGATCGCGCGGCTGTCCCCGCAGGCCGCTTTGCCCCAGTGATGACAGCCATGTAGTGAATACTGGTATACGCTCCGCATCATGAATGTATCCAAAGCCCTGTTGACCCTGAATAAGCCATGGAAACTGATCGGCAAATCCAAAGAGGTCAGGTAGAGGATTGGCTGCGCCAAAATACCAAAAGTGATTCTCGCCTTGCGCCAGATAAACACGGCGGCCCTGATCCTGCCGAAAGGACTCCACGCTATTGTGCTCAGCCGATGGCAAACGCAACCATCGACCATTCTCGCGAAAGTACATGTTGTCGCCGTACTGTTGCTCGATACTGCCGTAGGGATTGGGATGCTTCTCAGGGAATTGGCTGAAGTATTCGTCCATAACGAGCACCTTCGTCAGCTGCATGGCATACACCAGCCGATGACCAGTCGCCTTTGACGAATGACCAACAATCCAATCTCCCGGCAGCAGATTTGCGTTCATGTGGTTAGGCGTGCAAAGCGCCAGCGAACATACGCCGAAGAACGGATTGGGGGCCAAACCTGAGTCATCTGTTATTACATACTTGAGTAATTTCATGCGCAGGCTCTTTTTGAGTTTTGAGTCGACGTTGATTCCTAGACGCGTTCAATTGTCTTGCTTTTGCCAATTTCTGCTAGTGCTAAATCACAGAATGGGTAGGAAGCTACCTGGCTCGACCGGCGGCTTTGGCTGATAGCTGCGTGTCCCGAACGACCGCTATTGGCCGATTTCTGCCTGCTGCGAAGGGGCCGCCTCTGGCCGTGAGCCACCGTCCTGGAAGGGCCGCTATGGGTCCCAACTACCCCGTTGTGACGGCTAGTTATTATCCGCCTCAGACCTTCGACACAAAGCTCTCGGTCAACCTGGATATCAACGTCGTCGACTTGCTCGCGCGATTCCCGACGTTGATAGGCAAGGCAGCTCCGTGCTCCGCCTTCCCACAAGCTCTCTGCGCAGGCGTGGGATGGGAACCATACCGCCCCTGCGCAGAGAGCCGACAAGGCCGAAGGCCGCGTCAGTACCACAGGCAATGAAAAATATGCACCTGCCGTAACGGCTGCTCCTGCCCGATGACGCGCAACATATGAGCAGGGCCGTCACTGCAAACCGCAGTGACGGCCCTGCCGCGCCCTCAACATCACGGGCAAATCCTAAACCCTAAAGAGTGCGGCATACATGATGATGTCCCCATACACTGGCCCAGCAAAAACCTAAAACGACAGGTTCGAGAGTCGTCGTCCCAACAGCGCAAAACTCCTGCAAGCGCTGATCCAGCAGGATGGAGTTAGCCAGGTATGCAAGGTTCCAAAAGCATACCGACCCATACCCATGGGCGGAGCCGCTTTTGTCTACCGGTTTTATTCCGTCATGTGCCACTACTGCACCGTCCAGGCAGCGGTCCTTTGCACAATGCCGACTGCTTCCACTTAACAATCCCATCCATTTCCTTGGAGTACTCATCAACACTAAAAACCAGCTCATCCCGCTCCATCTCCGTCCGATCTTCCAGCAGGAAGCAAGACGGACGTCTCAGTCGAGACACCGGTGTTTCCTGAACACCATGCCCCTGCCCTTCGGGGATCTCGCCTAGCGAGTTGGCACCAACACTTACCAATGATTTTCAGGACAGGACAACGACACCAATCAAGCCTGTGAGCGTGAACTGTATATGGACGACCTGACCTACACCCTGCGGCAACTTTGCCGACGCAATCGCGATGGCAGTCACAACACTCAGGCCGACCGTATCCGCTCACTGGGGCTGATCGCCCGCCAACTGCGCGAGTCTGGTTTCCGGCAGATGAAAGCCCCCTCGCTCAAGGGCAAACACGTACTGGAATTGCTAGATCGCTGGCAAAGTGAAGGCCTGTCACCCGGCACCATCAAAAATCGGCTTGCACACCTTCGATGGTGGGCTGAAAAGATCGGCAAGGCTGGCATTCTCCCCGCGGACAACACGCAACTGGGTGTGGCCGACCGGCGCTTCGTCACTAACGTCAGCAAAGCTCAGGAACTGGGAACAGACGTTGGCAAGATCACCGATGCCCATGTGCGCATGAGTCTCCGGCTTCAATCGGCGTTTGGACTACGCCGCGAGGAAGCGATCAAATTTCAACCTAAGTATGCGGATCAAGGAGATCACATTCTCCTTAAGGGCTCATGGACGAAGGGGGGGCGTGATCGCCCTGTACCGGTCACTACTTCGCACCAGCGCGAGGTGCTGAACGCGGCGCATCAGCTAGCCGGAGCCGGCTCATTAATCCCGGCTCAGAAAACGTATATCCAGCAGAGAAACACCTACGATGGTCAGTGCAAGGCCGCAGGCCTGAGCCACATGCACGGCCTACGTCATCATTATGCACAAAGCCGTTACTTAGCTTTGACAGGGTGGAAGGCACCGGCGGCAGGAGGAACCTTGTCCAGGGAATTGACCCCGGTGCAGCGCTCTCAAGACCGTATTGCTCGACAAATTATCAGCCGTGAACTCGGGCATGAGAGAACACAAATTACTGCGACCTACCTCGGACGATAATTCAAGGCTTTCGACATTAATGAGCCATAAGAGTGCGCCCCCGCTCCGCGCCTCGTTAGCGCCTCGACTTGACCAAGCGTATTTCCAGCTAATACGGATCTGCGTAGTGACGCATTTAATCTTTCTACGCTTGCCGGTTGCATGTCCTATGGACACGAGACATTGAATGCCTGCTCGCGAGCATTCCCGGCTTCGGGTCACCTGAAACAACCCTGCAAGCGTGGATAACTGAGGCGTCGCAAGAAGCCGCCCGTTGCCCCGAGGGAGTGCCAACTAATCCGGCTCTCCCGCCTCATGCTTTGCCCACTGACAGGTCTGTATCGGCGCTTCGAAGCCAAGCACTCATCCGTGTCCATGAGTGCTGCTTCATGTCGGCGCCAAGCGAATACCTCCCTTCCCTCTCGATAGGAGCAATTATGTTCTCACTGTTCCATCGCAAGCTTCGGCGTGCACCCGCCCCTTCAGCTTCAGCCAACCCAACATCACCCGCCGGCCTGACCACTCCCGAATCTGCGGAATCACTCCTGACCACTCCCCGCAGACAAATGTTACTGAGGCAGATCTGGCAGTGCACCGCCATATCCCGCCCTCAATTCGATGAACTTTATCTCGACCCAATTAGACGATACGCCGAACTGGTTCAACTTTTGCCTGCATCCGAAAGTCAGCATCACGCTTACCCCGGTGGGATGCTGGACCACGGCCTGGAAGTAGTTGCGTACGCTCTAAAAATTGGCCGATCACGATTACTACCCCCAGGAGCTCCACCAGAAGTTCAGATCATCCAAACGGAAGCGTGGAATGCAGCACTGGCATACGCCAGCCTGGGTGCAAACCTTGGCAAGATTGCGATTGATCTCCAGGTCGAATATTTGGATGGCTGCGCCTGGCACCCATGGCACGGACCGCTGACTCGACCTTACCGATTTCGATACCGAAAAGACCTCGAGTATCGACTGCGCGGGTCCGCATCCAGCCTGATGATCCAGCAGCTATTAAGCAGGGAACTCCTGGACTGGCTTTCCGCCTTCCCCGAACTGTGGGCCTCTCTGATATTCCACTGGTCTGGCCATAGCGAACATACCGGCGCACTCGGCGCGATCATTATCCAAGCCGAACAAGCTTTAGTAGCCAAAGCCCCTGCACAGTCCACCACGGCAGCTCAGAGCGATAAGCCAGCGATTATCGCTACACAATCAGATCCATCACTGTCAGATAAAACATCAACCGACTATCTCGACTCATTAACGAATCAAATCGGCGAGCCTCCCAAATGGCCTAATTCCGACTCCGCACCTATCACCGACTCTGTCTCTTCAGCAGAAGAAGCGCCTGTGCCAGAAAAGCATGCGAAGCCAAGCGGTGAACACTTCATGGAGTGGCTGATCGAAGGCGTACGCACTCACGAGATCATCATTAATGACGATCGAGCGCTGGTGCACTGCGTCGAAGACACACTCTACTTGGTCACTCCTGGAATATTCCAACGCTACGCGCAAGCATTCCCTCATCCCGCCTCCATCTCAAAAAGAAAGGGGCAGCCTGACTGGGAATGGGTTCAAAAGCGCTTTGGAAAAATGAAACTGCACCGCATACAAGCGAACGGTCGTTGCATCTGGACATATGAGCTCAGCGGTGCACGCAAAACACGTTTCTTACACGGCTATCTCTTGAAAAAACACTATGGCTTGATAAGCGACTCGTCCCTCAACAACCCGAATCTGAAAGTGGTGACGCCAGGCGGCGAGAAGCCTCACACAACATTAGGAAACACTCGATAACCGATTTCCGGATTGACAGCAAACACCCCCAGCGGCATTTTTGCTACGCATCTCGCTGATTCGCTCAGCACTAGCCGCCAGGATCTTCAAGACGGCGCTGCGGTTCTCCGCAGGATCCATCATATGACCGCATAGCTTCCGGCAGCGCGGACAGTCGACTTGAATGTCGATGGAAGCATGACTTTCCCACCCACGACGGGCCTTTCCCGTCGTGGGGAAGGCCTTTTTTTATTTAGGAGGCCTTAATGAAAATGGAACTGGCGATGTATCAGGCACTGCGCGCAATCGACGTGCCTGAGCTCAAAGCTGAAGCCGTTATTCAAGCATTGGAATCTGACATGCTCACATTACTCGCGACGAAAAGTGATCTCACCAATCTAGAGCAGCGACTGACTGCTGAGATTACTCATATTGATCATCGTCTCACATCTGAGATTCATCGGCTGACTGCGGAGATTGCTAAATCTGATCTCAAGTTGTCCATTCGTATGGCTTCCATGCTCGCAGTTACAATTGGCATCTTGATCGGGGCGATGAAAGTTTTCTTATAATTTTCCTCAGCGATTACTGGAACCATCAAAACCACCTGCCATTCGACAGGTGGTTTTTTCGCGACTCTTAGCAACGATCAGAACAGTGAGATTGATTCTTACAGCGGGTTCCCCCGAATGGCACTTTCTTAAGTGGCAGGAATGATTATCCACCAAACGCTCCGGCGAGGATTCGAAACCCAACAACGTCCATATCGGGGCCTACTGCAGAGCCAGAGCGTAGTTACCGGCGGAAATGGTTTCAACCTAGTTGCGTCCACCGGGTCATCAATGAGCAACCGGGATCCGTCATCACAGCGTTGGCTGGGGCGACCATTACGTCTCGTGGATGGCATTACGGTCACCCTGCCAGATACGTCAGCCAGCCAGGAGGCCTACCCCGCAATCTTGTGGGCGCCTATTAACAGTGTCATTGCTATGCTGTAAATCGGTACCTTGATTGATCTCGGCCGGTAGCTGGTCACGATGGACCGAAACACAGTTATACACGCACCACGCTTCGTCTGGCACTATGCCCTTATAGCGCCACCACTCTCGGGATGGCTGGTGACGAACTCAAGGGATGGAACATGGCAGAGAACAGCAACTTCGCCTTTTTCAAAGAACACGATCCGGTTTTTTTCCAACTTGCCAATGCGGCCGAGCGAGTATTTTCCAGTGACCCCAACACGACACTGATCAAACTGCGCCAGTTGGGCGAAGCGCTCGCCCAGGATCTGGCGGTAAGAGCAGGCATTGAGTTCGACGCCACCACTTCCCAAGCTGATCTGCTGTTCCGCCTGAGTCGTGAAATCCAGCTCGACGGTAACATCCGTAACCTATTCCATACGCTGCGCATCGAAGGCAATAAGGCTACCCATGAATTCCGCACCCAGCATCGTGAGGCACTGGACGGGCTGAGGGTCGCCCGCGCCTTGGCGATCTGGTATCACCAGTCATTTGGCACGGGCGGCAACACCTTCAAGCCTGGGCCTTTCATGGTTCCAGCCGATCCGAGTGAGCCTCTACGTGAGCTGCAGGGGCAGATCGAAAAACTTCGCGCAGAGCTGGGCGACAGTCGCCAGCAATTGGAGAACAACCACCAATTAGCCGAGCTACTGGCGCAAGAAAAGCATGAGCAAGCCAGTCTTGTTGGGCAGATGAACGAGGAAGCCCGCGTCTACGAGCAGATTGCCCTTGAACGCGAGGCAGAACTATCGAAGGCCCGAGTCGATTTCGAGGCGCGGCTGAAAGTGCTGCAACAACAGCTTGAAGATCAGCCGCAAGCTGCCCAGCAGGTCACGCGTAAAACTCAGCAGGCAAGCAGCCAGTTCGACCTCAATGAAGACCTCACCCGTATTCTCATCGATCAACAGTTGAACGATACCGGCTGGGAAGCCGATTCGCTCGATCTTACCTACAGCAAAGGCGCTCGGCCCGAAAAGGGCAAGAACAAGGCCATCGCCGAATGGCCAACCAGCAAGCCGAAAGAAAACGCTGATTACGTGCTGTTCGCCGGCCTAATCCCAGTCGCCATCGTCGAAGCCAAGCGCAAGCGCGTCAACATAGCGGACCGCATTCCCCAAGCCGAGCGCTATTCACGCCAACTGATCGTTACCGATAATCTGCAACCGGCCGGGCAGAACACGGGCTGGGCGGATGGCCAGGGCGGCCACTTCAAAGTCCCGTTTGCCTTTGCATGCAATGGCCGGCCCTTCATTAAGCAGCTCGCCGAGCTTTCTGGCATCTGGTTTCGTGACTTGCGCAGCCCGGCCAACCTGCGCCGGCCGCTGCAGGACTTCCACACGCCGGGCGGCCTACTCGACCTGCTCAAACGCAGCCGTGAGGACGCCGAGGCGAAACTACAGCAAGAAGGCTTCGCCTATCTCAAGCTGCGTGACTATCAGGAAAACGCCATCCGCGCCGTCGAACAGGCCCTAGCCGCAAATCGCCGCAACTGTCTGCTGGCCATGGCGACCGGAACCGGTAAAACGCGCACTATCATTGGCTTGATGTACCGCCTGCTGAAGGCCGAGCGCTTTCGCCGTATTCTTTTCCTGGTCGATCGCAGCGCCTTGGGGGAACAGGCCATCGAAGCCTTCAACGAGGCGACGCTGGAACAGAACCACACGCTGGCGCAGATCTACGACGTCAAAGAACTAGGTGACATGGCTGCCGAAGCTGAAACACGGGTTCAGGTCGCCACTGTGCAGGCCATGGTCAAGCGTATCTTCCAGTCCGACACTCCGCCGCCCATCGATGCCTTCGACTGCATCATCGTCGACGAAGCCCACCGCGGTTACACCCTCGATCAGGAAATGACTGAAGGCGAGCTGGCAGTGCGCGACTTCAACCAGTATCTATCGCAGTATCGTCGTGTGCTCGACTATTTCGACGCCTGCCGCGTCGGGCTCACCGCTACGCCAGCCAAGCACACCAGCGAAGTCTTCGGGGCTCCGATATACACCTACAGCTACCGTGAGGCCGTGGCTGACGACTGGCTGATCGATCACGAACCTCCAATCCGCTACCAGACCCTGCTGAGCCAAAACGGCATCCACTTTGCCAAGGGCGAGAGCGTCAGCGTCATCGATACGAGTACCGGCGAAGTGGATGTCGCCGAGCTTGAGGACGAACTCGACTTCGAAATCGAGTCCTTCAATCGCCGCGTGATTACGCCCGGTTTCGACAAGGTCATCTGCGAGCAACTGGCGCAAGAGCTCGACCCGTCGGGCGACGAAAAAACGATGATTTTTTGCGTTAACCAAGCCCATGCCGAGCGGGTCAAAAACCTTCTCGACGAAGCCTTCAAGGACGTTCACGGCGAGGATTACAACCAGGCAGCTGTACAGATCATCACCGGGCAAAGTGACAAGGTCAAACAACTGATCCGCCAGTACAAGAACGAGCGCTACCCGAGCATTGCCATCACAGTCGACCTGTTGACCACCGGTATCGACGTACCGCGCATTTGCCACTTGGTGTTCATGCGCCGGGTGCGTTCGCGCATCCTCTACGAACAGATGAAGGGCCGCGCGACTCGCCGCTGCGATGAAATCGGCAAGACAGTATTCAAGATCTACGACCCCGTTGACCTGTACGCTGCCCTCGAACCAGTAGATACAATGAAGCCGCTAGTGAAGGACCCAAACATCAGCCTCGAACAGCTGGTCAGCGAGCTAACCAACCCAGCCAGCCTCGATGCTCCTGGTAACCAGCCAGACACTAGTCATGCCCACGACGTCCTGGACCAGTTGAGCCAGCGGGTCATGCGTATTCTGCGCAAGGCCAGCCATAAGGCCGAGCAAAAGCCAACCCTAAAAGCCAAGCTCGCCGAACTTGAAAACACCTGGGGCGTAGCCCCAGACAAACTGCATCAGCATCTGCACCAGCTCGGCCCACAGCAAGCTGCCAAGTTCATCCAACAGCATGCCCAACTGCTCGATCAGCTCGCCACGGTTATTGCCCTGCTGGGATCGCTGAACTACCCAGTGATCTCCACTCACATGGACGAACTGATGGTGCGTGAGCAAAACTACGGCGATTACCAAAAGCCCGCGGACTATCTGGAAAGCTTCAACGACTTTATTAAGAATCAGTTGAACCAGTCAGTGGCCCTCGGCGTAGTGGTCAACCGCCCGCAAGACCTGACCCGTGAACAATTGCGCGAAGTACGCCTGCTGCTCGACGGGCATGGCTACAGTGAGGTGAACCTGCAAAGCGCCTGGCGCAACCAGACGAACCAGGAAATCGCTGCCAGTATCGTCGGCTTCATCCGCCGCGCTGCCCTCGGAGAGTCGCTGCTGCCATTCGAGCAGCGCGTAACCAAGGCAATGGGGACGATTTACACCTTGCAGCCTTGGACTCAAGTCCAGCGTAAGTGGCTGGACCGCCTGGCTAAGCAGCTGGTTCACGAAGTCGTTATTGACAAGAAACAGATTGGTGAAGCGTTCAAGAACGATGGCGGCAGCACGCGGCTGGACAAAATGCTCGGCGGCAACCTGGGCGTGGTGCTGGATGCCCTGAATGACAACCTTTGGGCACAAACGGGATGAGACCGATCTGGAACGCCGGATTGGCCAGCGTGCTCGTTCATAAGGGATAATGCCCCGGCACTACGACTTATCGCCGCGCTACTTAGAGATGCCTCATGACTCCTGCTGAGCTTCATCAGATCCTTGCCCGTGGTGAAGACAGCCGCCATCAGTTCAAGCGCGATTTCAGCAATATCGATGCCTTGGCAGCCGAGTTGGTGGCGTTCTCCAATACGTCCGGTGGCTACTTGCTGATTGGCGTAGACGACTCCGGCGCGGTGAGCGGGTTGAGTAGCGCCGACATTTCGCGACTCAATCAACTGCTCTCCAACGCGGCCTCACAGAATGTCCGCCCGGCGATCAATCCATTGTCCAGCAACCTTCAGACCGAACACGGGCTGGTCATGGTGGTAGCAGTCGAACAAGGGCTGAATAGACCGTATGTCGACAACCACGGTCGTATCTGGGTAAAGAACGGCGCCGACAAGCGCAGGGTCACGGCCCGTGAAGAACTGCAGCGCATGTTCCAACAGAACGGGCTGGTATGCGCCGATGCGGTACCGGTTGCTGGCAGCAGCGTGGCGGATATCGACGCCAAGGCGCTTGGCGAGTACTTCCAAAGGCGCTTTCGACAAAGCCCTGAACAGACGGGGCTTGAAACCATCCGCATACTTGAAAACCTCGGCCTCGCGAGCGGCAGTACACCCAACTTGGCTGGTCTGCTGCTCTTTTGCCAAACGCCACAACGCCTGTGCCCCGCGTTCGATATCAAGGCAGTGGCGTTCCCGGGCACGGTTTTGCATGACCGCCACTACCTCGACAGCGAAGACATCGACGGAAACCTGCAGGAACAGTACCGGCGCAGCATGGCCTTCATCAAACGCAACCTGCGCCATGTGCAACGCCAGCAGGGTTTCAATACCCTCGGCCAACTGGAAGTGCCGGAGGAAGTGTTCGAAGAACTGCTGGTCAATGCCCTGATCCACCGCGACTACTTCGTCAGCGCCTCGATCCGGATCATGATCTTCGCTGATCGAATCGAATTGATCAGCCCCGGGCACCTACCTGATGTACTCGACACCGAGAAAATTCGATTCGGCCTGTCCAATCGTCGTAACCCGACGCTCACCTCCCATGCTGTGCACATCCTGCCCTACCGCGGTTTGGGCACAGGCATCCCGCGCGCAATCGACGCTTGGCCAATGATCACTCTTGACGACGACCGGCAGAGTAATCAATTCAGGGTGGTGATTCAGCGGACCATTGATGAAGGGCCTCTTTCGGGCCCAAGCGGGGACCAAGTCGGGATCAAGTCGGGACCAAGTCGGGGCCAAGTCGGGACTGAGTCCGTTGTCGACGGAGAACAAGTCGAACCTCGCCTGTCTTTGCAGCCAGAGCAGGTAGCGCTGCTAAGCAGGATGACAGGCGAGCACACTGTGCTTGAGCTGATGACCTTCGTCGGGCGCAGCAACCGCAGCAAGTTCCGCGAGCAGGTTTTGGCCCCACTACTGGCGCTTGGCGTGGTCGAGATGACCGTTCCAGACAAGCCCAACAGCAGCAAGCAACGCTATCGCCTGACGGCGGTGGGCCGAGCGCTGAACGCTGAAGATCGCCACTGAGACAACCGACCCCTTACAAAAAATTATATGCGCCAGCGAAATCTGGTGCTTTGCACACTTCGCCACAGGTACCTCATGACCAACTCCGATATCGTCCAGAAACTCTGGAACCTCTGCGACGTCTTGCGCGACGATGGCATCAACTACAGCGACTACGTCACAGAGCTCGTGCTGCTGCTGTTCATCAAGATGGAATACGAACAGGTGCAGAACGACGACAGCTTCGGCCACAAGCTGCCCGAAGGCGCGCGCTGGCCAGACCTGGCTGGCAAGTCCGGCGTTAACCTGCTCGATCACTACCGGCAGATGCTGCTGGACCTTGGTAAAAACCCGGACCCGCTGATCGCCGCAATCTACGCCGACGCTCAGACTCGCCTCAAAGAACCGCGCCACCTCGAGCAGCTGATCAAGAGCCTCGACGGCATCGACTGGTTCAACGCCCGCCAAGACGGCCTCGGCGATCTTTATGAAGGCCTGCTGGAAAAGAACGCCAGCGAGACCAAGTCCGGCGCCGGCCAGTACTTCACCCCGCGCCCGCTGATCGACAGCATCATCCGCTGCATCAAGCCGCAGCCGGGCGAGACCATCCAAGACCCGGCCGCCGGTACTGCGGGCTTTTTGATCGCTGCTGACGCCTATATCAAAAGCCAAACCGACGATTACTATGATCTCGACACCAAAGCCCAGGCGTTCCAGCGTAATCGCGCCTTTGTTGGCGTAGAACTAGTGCCCGGCACTCGCCGGCTCGCGCTAATGAATACCTTGCTGCATGGCATGGAAGGCGACGAGGAAGGCGTGGTGCATCTTGGCAACGCTCTCGGCCAAGTCGGCGCCGGCCTGCCTAAAGTGGACGTGATTCTCTCAAATCCGCCGTTCGGTACTTCCAAGGGTGGCGGTGGCCCGACCCGAGACGACCTGACCTACCGCACCAGCAATAAACAGCTAGCCTTTCTCCAGCACATTTACCGTGGCCTCAAGCCCGGTGGCCGCGCCGCCGTAGTGTTGCCGGACAACGTGCTGTTCGAGGCCGGCGTCGGCACCGATGTACGCCGCGACCTGATGGACAAGTGCAACCTGCACACCATTCTGCGTCTGCCAACCGGCATTTTCTATGCGCAGGGCGTGAAAACTAATGTGCTGTTTTTTCAGAAGGGCACCCTGGAAAACCCGCGCCAGGAGGACGGCTGCACCAAGCGCGTGTGGATTTATGACTTACGCAGCAACATGCCCAGCTTTGGCAAGCGCACTCCCTTCGGCCCTACCCATCTGAAGCCGTTTGAGGATGCCTATGGCAATGATCTCAACGGCGGAAGCCCGCGCGCGGAGAACGTCGAAGGTATTGGTGAATCCAGCCGCTTCCGCTGCTTTACCCGCGATTACATCCGCAATGAACGTGGTGATTCACTGGATATCAGCTGGCTGAAGGACGACAGCAGCTTAGATGCCGCTGACCTACCCGCTCCGGAAGTGCTGGCGGGTGAAGCCATGGCTGAACTGACCGAGGCGCTGCATGAATTGGAAGAGCTTATGAAGGCGCTGGGGGCGGGGGATGAAGTGGTGGCGCAGAAGCAGCTATTAGCAGATGTCATGGGTCTTTCTAGCGAGGAAGAGGCATGACTAGTAATGATATTCCCGCAAGCTGGTTAATCCTTGGTTTCGACGAAATATTTAGCCAGGTCTCGACTTCCGGAAAAAAAGTAAAGTCAGCTGACGTTCTGACTGAAGGAAGGTTCCCCGTCGTAGATCAAGGACGAAGCTTCATTTCCGGCTACTTGGATGATGCCAATCTTGTAGTATCTGAAAATAAGCCACTGATAATTTTTGGCGATCACACTCGCGAAATTAAATGGATAGATTTTCCATTTATTCCGGGCGCAGATGGCGTGCAGGTTCTAAAGCCGCACCCTGAAATGGATACACGCTTCTTGTATTACTTTCTTCGCAACCTTCCGATTGAAAGTAGAGGGTACGCAAGACATTTCAAAATCGTGAAAGATGCAGCGTATCTGGTTCCACCGCTCGCGGAACAAACTCGCATCGCCGCCAAGCTCGACGAACTGCTAGCACAGGTCGATACCCTGAAAGCATGCATCGACGGCATCCCCTCGCTGCTCAAGCGCTTCCGGCAATCCGTTCTCGCCGCCGCCGTTTCCGGGCGGTTGACGGATGAGTGGCGTGGTGCTGTACGTGAAAACTCTGACGGCCAGGGTTTCTCGTACCCAGTCAGACGGCTCGGCGTAATTGCACGTTTCATCGACTATCGAGGGAAGACGCCAGAAAAGGTCGATTCTGGAATTCCACTGATCACCGCTAAAAATATCAAGTCAGGGTATATTTCGAGAGTTCCTCGGGAGTTTATCCGCCCAGAAGCATATGAAAGCTGGATGACGCGCGGAATCCCAAAAATTGGTGATGTACTGATTACAACCGAGGCACCTCTCGGTAACGTGGCAGTTATCGATATAGCGGAAAAATTTGCGCTAGCACAGCGAGCAATCTGTCTTCAATTTCACGAAGGCTACTCGTCTAGCTTTGCAGCTATAGCCTTGCAATCGTCACTCGTACAAGAGGAATTGGCTCGCCGCTCAACCGGAACAACAGTGAAAGGGATCAAAGCTTCAGTTTTAAAGGAAATTGGTCTACCGGCACCTTCCATCGATGAACAAAACGAAATCGTCCACCGTGTCGAGCAACTGTTCGTCTATGCCGAACAGCTGGAAACCAAGGTCAGTGAGGCCAAAAAACGAATTGATCATCTGGCCCAAAGCATCCTCGCCAAAGCGTTCAAAGGTGATCTTGTGCCGCAAGACCCGAACGACGAACCTGCGGACGTGCTGCTAGAGCGCATCAAAGCCCAACGCACCGCCGCCCCCAAAGCCAAGCGTAGTCGTCAATCCGCCACGACGGACTAAGCCTTAGATTAGGGTAAAAACGAACCATGTCCGTCCCGACCTACGATCAGTTCATCGAGCCCGTCCTGCGTTTTCTCGCCGCTCATCCGGAGGGTGCTAGTGCGGGCGAGGCTCACGAAGCATCCGCCCTGACGCTTGACCTGAGCGAAGCGCAGCGGCAGGAGACCATCGCCAGCGGCCAGGCCACCATAAAAACCGCTCAGGCTGGGCGCATGATCGGCTGAAGCGCGCCGGCTATTCCAGCAGCGCAAGGCGTGGCTACTGGCAGTTGACCGAAACCGGCCGCGCATTCGCTCAGGCCAACCCTGCCCCGTTGAGCGCAGAACAGGTCGAGCACCTAGCTGTGAACTTCATGAGCGTGAAGCTGAAAACAGCGCCGGACGCCGCCTCGCTTGATGAAAGCAACGACACGTCAACGCCGATTGCCCAGACAGACCTCGCCACTAGCAGCCCGCAGGAGCGCCTGAACCAAGCCATCCTCGAGTTGCGTACCAGCGTCGCGGGCGACCTGCTGGACAGCCTGCTGCAAGCGAGCCCGACGCGCTTCGAGCACATCGTACTCGATGTGCTGCACAGCCTGGGCTACGGCGCGAATCGTCAGGCGCTGCAACAAGTCGGCGGCAGTGGCGACGGCGGCATTGACGGCGTGATCTCGCTGGACGCGCTGGGGCTGGAAAAAGTCTACGTGCAGGCCAAACGCTGGCAGAGCACCGTCGGCCGCCCCGACCTGCAAGCGTTTTATGGCGCCCTGGCCGGGCAGAAAGCCAAACGCGGTGTATTCATGACCACTTCCGGCTTCACCGCCCAGGCCGTTGACTTCGCACGATCGGTCGAGGGGCTGGTATTGGTCGATGGCAAACGCCTAATCAATCTGATGCTCGACCACGATGTGGGCATTAGCTCGCAGATTTACAAGGTCCCCAGGCTCGACAGCGATTACTTTGACGAATCACTCGGCTGAGCCGACGTTGCAGCCCAAATACCTGAGCGCAACGGGTGTCGCTCCTACGTACCTTAAAATCAGGGATGGAAGTAGTTATCAAAAGCCGTCGGCTACACTTCGATCTCGAATCCTGATAGAGACTGAGCTCAACAAGCATCATCCATGAGAAGCAAGTTTACGCAGCAATTATTCGCGCTCCTGGTAAAATCGCCATGAGCTGATACAGCGATGACCCCGCCTCGCCATTTAAGATCGAGTCCTCAAGGGCCTGCACGTCCACGAAAACTTTCCCTTGGGCTCGGAGGGCGAGGTATAGATGGTTCCCACTTACAGAGCTACTATTCATGATTTTGAGAGATTCCAAAAAACGCTCTTCGCCGGGCGATAGCCGACTGGATCAATACGCCTGACAGATAATCTTTTCCACCCATCGCCCCAATAACTAGAACGCCACCCCAGACTCAGGTGACGCCCCCTACTAGACGTTATTCTTCCAGCTCATAAAGGTCGGCCACTGCCCACCTTGCTGCATTTGCGCCCGAGAATACTTCTCGCTCATATCATCCATCTGCCGCTGCGCAGGCGCCTGGAAATCAAACTCCAGCTCATCGCGGTAAGGCATGCGTGGCCGCCAATAGCCCATGCCCTGATCAAATAGAATCTGGCTGACCCGTCCCGATTGCCATGTAACCGTCAAGGCTCTGCCGTGCAGCACGTCACGGCTATTACGCTCCAAGGTAAGCTGGGGTTCGATACCGACCAGCTCTGACAACCAATCAACCATGAGCGCCTTCTGATCCTCGGCTCGTTGCCAATCATGATGCATCAATGTGCTGGCTGGGCCATTACCGACGGCCAGAGTGGCCAAAGAGATAGTCTTGAGCTCCGGCCCCTCGAACAACTTCAGAAAACCAGTAAACAACATCAACGACCATGGCGATTTAAGGTAACGATCGGAGTAGCTGATGCTCATCGCGTGATCGCTTGCCAGCAACTGCGACAGCTCTGGCATTTTGTCTTCAATCAAGACGGCCAGACGCTTACTCAACGTGTTGACCGGCCCATCAAGTTCAGCGGTGACTTCAACGATGCGTGCCGCCTGGTTGTCGCTCTGCCATCTGCTGGTGCTGAGGGGCTGCCCTTGTATTGCTGACTCCGCGCTGGTAGCAACCCAGGTGATGTCGCCTTGGCCGCTCAGCCAACTGGCCCCCGGTAGTGCTGCGGACTGTTCGCTCGCGTAGACGCTGTGGCAAAGGTTGCAAGTCTCCAGCTGAGCAAGCAGAAGCGAACGAGTTGGCACGTCGCTTCTGGGCAGTACGGTAAGGTCTATGCCCATCCGCGCCAGTTGCAGCAGCACGCTTTTCTGGTCGGAGTGCAGCGCACAGTCCACAGCTATGCCCAAGGTCACTTTGAGCCCATCGGAAATTGCCCAGGTGAGTACCTGCTGCCTGAAACGCGGGTTGTCCAAGTCCCATTCCTGTGGGTCTCCCTGCAGACACAGCAGCAACCGAGCGGGGGCGGCGCCCTGCTCATGGCTGTTGAGTGCACTGGCAAGATAGCGCAAGGGCCCGACCGGGCAATAGCGCGCGCCGGGGATTGGATCGAACACAGGGGGCAGACCTAGATGGTCGATCAAGGCGGCATCCTGCAGCCACTGTAAGGCAAGACGCCGGTCAAGTTCCTCCCGTTCGACTCGGCTGTCCTGGCCGGCGAGGCAATGCGAGCACACCGTTTCGCAATCGGCAGGGCAATGAAGGCGCTGCATGGCTTTTTTCAGCAGGCTGGTAATGTCGTTGAGCCCCTCAAGAACAAAGCCTGCGCCGCCGCTGACCTCGTCGTACAGTTGAATCACGGCTCTGCCCTGACGGCTTTCGCGGTCGCGATCGACTCGATGGCTGAAGCCCATTTCCGTACTGACGACTCCTAGTTGATCTGCGATAACATCTCGCAGCGCTGCGCCCAGAGTCGAGGCGATGACGCGGCCATCAGCCGAGTCGGGCAACCAGTGGCCGGTCAATGGATTACGCAGATAAAGCTCAAGTACGTCGGTATGAATTTGGTAGCCGAGATGTACGTGATGAGTGACCGCCGCGCCGGAGCAATCCTTGTCCTTGCGACTGCCCGCCAGACCGCCGACCGGTCGATGCATTTGATCAGCGCGCAAACCAGGCGGCACCTCCGCTCCCGGAAGCATTGACCCTGCCCGCCCGCAACTCAGACACACGGCATACCCTTGCTCGTGCTCGCCAGAGGAATGGTGGAATACGGTGCCGCCGTGACCGAAGTGGAAGAATCCGCAACGAGGATCGGGTAATGCACTGCTCTCCCCACTCAGCTGGATACGTGGGTCCTCAACGCGGATGAATTTCTGTGAGCTGACGTCATTAGTGGTTTCTTCATAAAAATCGGTTACGAAACCCGCGGGACGCAGCACGCGGCGACGTAGATCGGCCGATATCAAGGTACTGCAGTAGGTGCAGCGCACGTTGTCACTGTTGGCATAAGCGTTTTCGATCATGCCGCTGTTCCCGCACTCCGGGCAGCGCCAGGCCAGATCGAATTTCTGTGCCTCGTTGATCTCGCCGTTAGCATGCCATTGCAGGCTTATTCCGGCCGAGCGGAACACTCGTCCATCGATTACGATTTGCGCGCCTGGTGCGTATTCGCGAATAGCGATGTTCAACCCGCGAGATGGCATTTCCCGACTGCTGGCCAAACTGTCCTCGCGGCTTTCCTTTTTCTCGTTGCGCTTTTGCACGAAGTCCTCGATGTTGTAGGTCTTGAGCGTGACCACATCGGTCGGGAAGCCATAACCTGGCAGAAAGGCCCGCGAAGCGAGGTCACGTAACAAGTACTCACCTTCATGGCGCTGCTTCTCGAGAGTGAGCGCACGCTTGTAGGCCTCGTCCTTGGCGCCTTGAATTTTTTCGTTGAGGTTGCGGTATTCGTCCAGCCAGCGATGCTCCAAAGCCTTGAGCGCGCCTAGCGTGCTCTCCACCACATAGATCATTGCCCGCCCAGCGAGGCTCGTACCCGCCACGAGATGTCGAACGGCCTGGGTGAACTCCTCCGGGCATGCCCGCAGCCAGCCCACCATGGTTTGGCAGGGCGAGTCGTCTGTGCCGAAAAACCAATGCAAGGTCAGTTTGGTGCGATCGCCGTCGGCGCTGCTGTGCGCTCGCAGAAAAATGCCCAGCAGCAGTGAGTTGACATGGCGCTGCACGATGCGGGTCGAACTCAAGGTAATTGCCGGTGCAGGAATTGCGGTCACGAAAGGCCATTTGGGATTGGCAAATGCACGCTGGTTATGCGGGTCGGCTTTGCACAGGGTGTAGGCAATGGCTCGCGCTTCATCGCGACGGCCAGCGCGACCAGCTCGCTGCAGGTAATTGGCGGGATGAGGCGGGAGGTTATTCATCACCACTGCTGAGATACCGCCAATGTCCACACCCATTTCCATGGTGGTCGAACAGTTCAGCACATTGATATCGCCACGTTTGAACCATTCGACATATTTGTCCAATAATTCAGCTGGCTGTTGCGCTGAGTGCTCGGCAACGCGGTAGTAGAAACCGCCCTCCAGCGTGCGATCGCAAATGTCGCTCCATAGTCCTTGCTCACGCAAGTCAGCAACGGTGGCGTCGGCGTTGACTAGCTTGCGAACTTGCTGTTGCTTCGACTGAGCACTGGCGCCGGCGCCCAGCATAGCGAACCTTGGCATGTCGACCCGCGTGCAGCGATAACTACGCGTACCCATGGTTCGTGGTAAGTAAGGGGTGAGCCCCCGGAACGTAGTTTCCAGCAGCCTATGGGTAACAGGGCAAAGCCAGGCGTTGGTGGGTAGTGAAAAGTTGAGAGTTTCCAATTTCAACCGGTGGCCGGTGTCGGAGCCTTCAAGAATCTGCGCTCCCACCAACGCAGCCCATGCCCCCTCCAACCAGCCGCTCATCGTATCGGCATCGCCAGGGTGGCGACGGTCCAGTCCCGTAGCGGCTTCCAGTAATTTGACTAGCCTGTGTGCGCTGTGCAATTTGACCTGTGGCCATTTCTTGATATTGCTGCTTTCCTGCACATCACTGGTGGGTGCATAGAGTGACTTCGGACTGAGCCGACTGCCCATCCAGCGACGCAGCTTGTTTTCCATGGGAATGAACGTGTTTTCCCTCACAAAGAAGTCCAGCGCCACATGCAGAAAGTCGCGCCAGTCTTGCAGGGTCAAGGCAGTGCGGGGCGCCTCGGTCTGACCAGTGGCAGCGTAAGCCTGCGTAGTCGTCCAGTGTGATGGCGTAGTGGCGACCTTTTCCAAGCCCGTATAGCCCACTTTGATAAGGCCCAGGGTCTCGGAACTGTTCTGATACTTCGGCCTTCTGGAGAACTCACGGCTCATCAACAGCCGCGCCATGGTCAGGCCGCCCTCATGGCCATCGAACAATGCCGGGTTGGCGTGGCGATTGTACTTGATGATGAAAGGGTCGATATCCTTGGCGGAAGCCAACTCATGAAGAATTTGAGACCACGTTAGGCAAACGGAAGATGACGCCGCAGCAACGCCGCTTTGCATCTTTGCAGCCATTTGCCGAAGGTCCGCAGCCGCGGCAGCCAAACCGAAACCTTCAAGCTCGATAGCTTTAGTCAGCAACTCTTCCGCGGTGGCAGTTGGCACGTCCTGCGGCTGTGCATCAGCTTTCGCCTGGGCGTTTCTCAAGGTCTCGAACACCAGGCCGCGCAGCCGCGAACGCTCTGCTTCCTGCTGCATGCGTACCGCCATGCGCGCTGTGCCTTGGCGGCTGTCGGTAAAGGTAATCAGCTTACGACCACGGCCCGGCAGCTCTTCAGGGGAGCGCCCCTCCGAGTCAGCTTTTTCCGGATCCGGGCAAAACTCCAGTAAGGTGGGGACGGCGTTAGCCACATAGAACGGGGCGCCTAGATAGGCGCCTCGCAGAAAACGACTGGTGCCCGACTTTGCGTGTTCGCAAACGCTGCAGCAGGAGAAATGTTCCGGCTCGCCGCCCTTTGGCTCACGCCCTTCCAGCGCAAACGCGATGGACAAAGGTCGCTGAGCATTGACCGTCCCCAGTTTAAGGCTGACAAGATCCAGCGGCTGGCGGTGAAACGGCTTGGCAAGCGTACTACCCCCAGCAATTACAACGCGTTGCGCAGCAGTTCGTACTCGTTTCGAAGGGCCAGTACCACCTGCGTCGCCATCATCAGCGCCAGCATCATCGTCGTTCAGCGCAAACTCGTCGCCAGCGTAAGCCCGCGGCTGCAACAGCTCTCCATTCCGGTCCTCAGCCAAGAGGTGCGGCGCCTTGCACTCCTCGCAGAAGCCTATCTCGTAGACCGGGGCCTCGCATGCGCATCTTGTCTTTTGCGACACATATACGTTGCCGAAAGGCCAGTCACGCAGATTCTCGGACTTGCTGCTGCATTGCGGATCGATACATGACCAGAGCCCGTGCAGCATGCGCTGGTACATGTGGATACGTAACTTGAGAAAGGGAGGCTGCTTGGCAGCCGGCCGTGTACCAGTCAGCACATCCAGCCACTGCAACACTTCACGCTGCTGCCCAACGCGCTCCTTGCTCTCGAGCTGATCGGCAACTTCGGCCACGAGGTCATTGAGCCCGAGCGGTTTTCCTGAGCTGACCACAGCGTGGCGCAGTTGTCGGGCTATCGGATGTGCGCACAGCGCCTGATAGCGCTCGCTGGAAGTCTCCTCTGCAGGCTGCATGGCCTGCAGCCCAGCGAGACTCAAAGTTTGCTGGCTGCCAGCCTCAGGCAAGTCGGGCCATTTACGCGAACCATCAATGACATCCACTTGCTCTTCCGCAATCCCAGCCAGACGAGCCAGGTAACGGCGCAGCCGGTCGGTGGCTTCAGCCCCGGCAATGGTTGCAGATGTGGCAACAAAGCGCAGCTGCTCCGGGCTTCGGCCGAAAGCGTGCACCACTCGACGCAACAACATCGAAAGCTCCGCGGCCTGCGAACCCACATAGGTATGTGCCTCGTCCAAGACGATCCAGCGCAACGATTGGCTCGCGCGCGAGATCTCCAATATGGGGCTGTCAACCTGACGGACCAGCATGTACTCCAACATGGTCGCATTAGTCATCAGAATTGGCGCAGGCTCGCGGCGAAGCAATTCGCGAGAGAGGATTTGGTTCGGCTTGAGCTTTTGCTCATTGCGTTTGGACGACGCCTTTTCCGCAGTTTTGCCGTTATACAAACAAAAGCGGATGTTATCGCCATAGCGCTGGGTCCAGGCGTCCAGACGCTCCTGCTGTGAATTGATGAGGGCATTGAGCGGGTAGAGAAATAGCGCGCGCACGCCAACCAACGCTTGCTG
Organism: Pseudomonas sp. efr-133-TYG-5; assembly: GCF_030209175.1. Lineage (GTDB taxonomy): Bacteria > Pseudomonadota > Gammaproteobacteria > Pseudomonadales > Pseudomonadaceae > Aquipseudomonas. The sequence goes on from NZ_JARVSM010000001.1 coordinate 2,642,248, forward strand.
ACTGCGCTGATATTCACGAATCAAGTCCTCCAGGATTGGCACCATGAAGCACTCGGTTTTACCAGAACCAGTGCCCGTGGTAACGATTGCCGAACGAGGTTTCTCATTGAGGAGTGAACGCCAAGCCTGCACCTGATGGACGTAGGGCCGCGCTGTTTTTGGAAAAACATAAGCAGGCGCCGTCGCCAGAGTTTCAAGTAGCTCAGCGCTGAGAAGCTTCTCTGCTTGCAGATCCTGCAGCTGCAGGTTGGCTTCGTGCCAGCCAAAAGTATGCTCGAACACGGGCGGGGCCAGCATGCAGCCATCGGCCCCTAGTTCGTTGCACAGACTCTGGTGCAAATGACGCCGCAGACCTCCATCGCTGATTCCCAATACGCCGAGGGTTGCTTCGCGCGTACGATCCAGGGTTTGCTCGACAAGCTCAGAGAAGTTACGCATGGCTATTCCTTAGCGATCTGTATGGGCAGCAAGCAGGTAGGAAACGGTAAGTGCATGAACAGGGTTGAACCAGCCATGCCGATCAAAATCAGCTAGCCAACGCGCGGCAAACTTGAAATAGGCCGTCGGTATGCAGAGGTCGTTGACCGAGGCTTTGCCGGCCGTTACGTAAGCCATGAAGATAGGCAGATAGGTCACTGCGTCGGTAAACTCGGCCAGGCTCATAGCCTTAACGCGGAGTGGCAACGGTTGCTCGGCCACCCAATGGGCCAATGCCTCCCCAAGGACGTTCGGCCAGTCCAGGTTAGCCGCATGAAGACGGCGCAAGTCCTGATACCACATTGGCAAGATATCTTCGGCCGACAAGCGCCTGAGTTCACAACAATCACCGGTACCCAGATAATTGCCTACATAGTCAAAGCCGGAAACGATGTAGCGCAATACAATCGCACGATCTTTCACCAGCCGCTCGACATGCTCAGACGGCAGGCCTGTCAACTTGAGCCCCTCAGCAAATATCTGGTAAGCAGAGGCCCACATGGGCAACGGTATGGTTTCCCACATCAGCGCCAGCTCATCGGCAATGCGAGCGCAAAAGGCTTCGTCCATTTCCAGTCGGAATACCGCCAGCCCTAATGCCTGAGGATTTTTAGCCAAGGCTTTCCAGGCTTCGAATGAAGACAATGGCAAGTGAGCGTATTGGCGCTTCAAGTCCGCGAGGTATTGCCAACCACTGTGAGCGAAATCATTCGCCATCGCGCGGATCTGCTCTTCGATGACGTCCGGACGGTGGATCGGATGGAACACTTGTGCGGCACGGTGCAATGAACGCACTTGCAAATCGACGGGCACGCTCATAGACGCAGGCAAGTATAGCTGGGGGCGGAATTGAATCGGTGAATCCTTGCCTGGGTAGATCAACCAAGGGCCATCAATCAGCATCGATTGAGGGATAGCGAAGCGACCCGTTCCGACCCCTTCCGTGGTGTTTTCAACCAATTGCAACGGAGCTTGCTTAGGGTCCGACAGCAGCATGGCTTCGGCACGCGCGTCATCAAGGATATCGGTGCCATCGACTCCGCATACGTAAAAAGCGCTGGCCTCCTCCATCAACACTCGACCACCGTATCTTCTGATGTCCAATTGCATCAGTAACTGTTCGGTTTCTACCGTCAAGTGTACATAGGCATCTTGCTCATCAACTGCAGCTAGCATAGTTTGCAGGTCAGCGACATAGCTGAAGAGATTGAGGACCATCGGCATCTGACCAACGCGTACCGCGAAGACCCTTTTGGGGTGAGACTGCTCTCGGCACATAAGTTCGAATTGCAGATAGAACATCTGTCCTTGTGGCAGACCGGAGCTTAGTTGCAACCGGTGCCCAGTCAGCTCGGCAAGGTTCAAAGTCTTCACTGCAGTATGCTGGCCGTCGACACCAAGCAGGCGTGCACCCTGATAAGGAAAGGGCAAACGCAGGTGCAATAGACCCGCTGCGGGGCCGATCTGCAACGTAAACGCCTGCGGACAATGCTGGCCGCTCAGCTCCATCTGGTAGCTGCCCTGACTGGCCGAGCACAGCAATCCCTCACCCGCTACATGCAAAGACAGGTTATCGGCGTTCTTGACCTGTAACCTGGCCGGACGGCGGCCGTAAGCAGGGTATAGCCCCAGCTCGAAGCCGCGGGGCAACACACCAAATCGGCGCCGTAGCAGCGTTTCTCCTTTACGGCTGCGAACGATATAGTTGATTGCGCCGAACACTAGAGCGTTGCGTCGATCGAGTGGCCGGCCGTTGGCGAATTCGATCAATTCATCCCTTCGCCAGGTGCTACCTTCGGCCAACTCCAAGGTGGGCCAGCCCAGATAAACGGTAGATGGCGAGCATTCGAACAGCGCGTAAACCCCCGTCAACATTAAAGGCGCAACATCGCCGCCAGGCTGCGAAAGGCATATCTCGTAGCGCTCAGCATCATCCCTGAGAATCAGGTTGCCAGTGGTTTCGATCCATTGCCCGGACTCGACGTCAGTTAGCACCGGTACGGTCGACTCCAGTGCATCACTGAAGGTAAAACTCTCGGGCACTCGTACCCTAACCTTGCTGCTGGCGAGCTTGCAGCTGGATGTCCCTACTAGATGCCAACGATCCGCTCGGCACTCGAACACCAGCGGTACATCCTGATAATCCAGAGCGCTGTTTTCGAATAGGAAGGTGTGGATGGTGCTACCGCTTTCCATAACCCGCAAACTCACGGGTTTGTTCAGATATCGACGCCGCAGGGAAACCTGCACATTGGCAAAGCGGATCTTTACTGCTTTCTCCGCCAGCTGGGCATAAACAGCAGGCCCCCGCTCAAGCAGGGTTTCACCTTCGAAATAAGCCAGCTCGAGGCGGGTATTACGAAGTGAGGATGGATTGATCGGCAGTAAAGTCTCTGGGGGCAGATTAAGCTCTGTCAAGATTGTCCAGTGCGGTAACTGTCCCTGCTGAATGTGTTCGCAGGTAAACGCTCGTGCTTTGGCTAACGCCTCTTTGCGTTCCTGCCTTTTAATGCCTGCGTCACGTAGCCACTCGTTGAGCAGATGACGGGCGTTGGTCTCGTCCAACGGTATGGGAAAGGCTTCGTGCCAATGGGGATCAACTCGATCCAGATAGGCCGCGGGATCAACCTCGTCCTTGATAGGGTAACGATCAACCAGCGTCATCAGTTGATCGACGATTCCAGCCAGCAACGTGCGAGTTTCCAGATTGCGGAACGACAGCGGCAGCCCATCTTCAAAGTCGGCCAGCAGATCAGCGGTGGTGCGCCGGTGCCCCTCGGTACGGTAAAAGTGCTTGATACCACGGCGCACCGCTCGGCCAAATCCGTGGGACTCGCTGCTGAGCAGCGGCCAAGGCAGTCCACCCTCCGTAAACAATGTGCCCAGCCAATCCCGACCTTGGTCTCGGATGCGCACTTTCCGCTTCCAGTAACCTAAGCCCTTTCCGGTCAGGCTGGCATGCTGCGCCGGTGTGAGGGTTATGCCTATACGAGACTCAGCCCCCTGCCACGACCAATTGCCATCGTAATGGCGACGGTAATTTTCGCTGACAAATAGACAAAAACAAGCCGCCACATACAGCTCCTGCGTCGGGCTATTAGCTGTAAGCGCCATTTTCAGCATGGCTGCCAGCCCGGCATATTCGTCCTCCGTGACATGGTAGCTATAGAGCGGCTGACCAGTAGGACCTGTGAACAAGACGCGAGTGAATAGAAATTCGGTCAGCCATGCTTTGGCTGGTAGATGGTTAACTGCCAACTGAGCCATCGAAAATCCCTTTTAGAATTGGGCGCCGAAACAGTGCCGCTTTAGCCAACACCTCGCTTAACACAGAGGGGCTTAGTGTGTGCTGGATGGGTCAAGCGGAATACATTGTTGCCGGTCAAAAGATCAGCCGGAAGCCCGCTCGCTCCAAAGCGCCTACGACCTCGTCGACGCTCAATTCCATTTTCATTCCCTGAAAGCGCGATATTGAATGGCCACACCCTAAGCAACTGCGGTTGATACGTCTAGATTTTTGATACAAACCTCGATCAGTTGCACTGCAAAGCATTGGCGCGGTATCCATAAAACGCGAAATACAGCGCGCGCAGATCAGCTGCAGTGCACGTGGCCGTTGCCCTACCCCCGCTGCTCGGTGAAAAGTGTTGGTGGCGTTATGACTGTACCGTACCCCACCTAAACACTGGCGGAAGGCGGTAGATTAAAATGGTTGGGACGACTCAGCGTTGTACCCGGTCTCACCAATCACCCTGCTGGGCAAACGCGCTGGGTGGGTATTCCAAAGAGTGTTCCAGTGAAATTTCTAAACTGAAAAAATCTATTACAATCATTAAATTGAGTAGCGCGTTCAACTTACCCCGGCCCCAATCCTTCCCGACAAAGCCCGCCAAGCGCGGGCTTTGTCGCATCTGGGGATACCCATTAAGCGATCGCGCTCGCCCCCCCTCCATGGGCACGCCCCGTCCTAGGACATTTCACTCAAAACCTGTCGACTTCCATGAACTGGTGGGCGCTGGTTCGTGCGGATACTCTCCAGTCTTCGCCGCATTGCGGTGAACGGCATTGACCTGCCGCTACGCAGGGAGCAACCACAACATGGAGCACTGTCATGAAAAAACCAGAACCGAATCCGTTCGACAATCCGATGATCGCCGAATCGAAATCAGTGACGATTGCCGAGCGTCGTACGGTCGTCAGGCGTTCGGACAGCGTGCGCAGGTCCGGGAACCGGATCATTCCGGTCAATCAGATTTTCAGTGTGCGTCCTGATGCCGATCTCGCCACCCTGCTCGCCCATGCCAGTCAGAACCTGGCGTCGCTCAACGCCATGACGCTCGATTTCGCCATCGGTCTGGAGGGTGAACAGCGCAGCAAGGCCGTGGCCATTCATCATCTGACCGGTCTGACGGAGATGCTGGTCAACAGTGCCCTGGGCAAGCTGGATCCGCTGCAGGCATGCGCGGCCGAACCGAAGCCGTTTCGCTGTCATTGAGGCCGTGTGGGCGGCGCTGGCGGAAGACTCGCGCCACGAAAAAAGGACGACAGGATGGCGTCCTTTTCGCTGACTCGATGCCCGACTCAGTGCGTCGCGCTGATCAGGTCGGGGCGGCTGGTCTTGAGCATGGCTTCATTGACCTTGCCCTGGATCGAGCAGCTGTACATGCCCTGGCTGGTCTTGCTCAGCTCTTGCGGAGCCGGCTCGATCATCAACACGCGCTCTGCACTGTCGACCACCAGTTTGCCGGCCGTGGCCGCAGGATCTTCCGGCAGCCAGGTGGATTTGCCGTGGTTCCAGATTTCCGCCCGCGCGAAGAGTCCATGAACCTTGTCCAGGCGTGGGCCGCCAGCGTTTTCCAGTTGGGCATGAAGCTCGTTCGGCGCCTGTTGTGCATAGAAGCCCCAGGCGACGATGCGAGTGCCCATCAGCTCCATGTCTTCAGCGAAGAATCCGGTGAGCGCCAGGCCTGCAACCTCGACCGGTTTGGCAAACATCCAGCGCTGGCCCATTTCAGACTTTGTGCCACCGGACAATTTGATCTGGCCGTTTTCCACCGAACTCGGCACCAGCGCCTTGAACAATGGCGACTGCACCACGGCGAGCGAATGCTCGTCACAGGCGGCAAACGCCACAATTGGGGACGGTGCAGCGGCGACGCTGAATGAACTGAACAGGGCCGCAAGCGGGAACAATCGGAAAAACGCTTTCATGAAGTGGCTCAAATTAAAAAACGGATCGGCAGACTCCGAGCAAGCAACACGACGTTGCGGCCTGGAGCATTCAACAGCGATAGGTAAACCGAAAAATGATATCACATAGACATCATTCGACCGATTCGACTGCGACGCTATCTGGCCAGCAAACGCTGCGCGAGATGAATTTTTCTTCACAGCTGCGCGCCCGCCAACCCTGTACAGTCCGTTCGCTCATTCAAGAAACTACGGTTCGCCCGCGCTCTCCCGCGGGCTTTTTTTTGCCCGCGATTTGCCAGCGGTTTGTGTTTTCCACTTGGGCGGGCAATTCTGTCGGTCAAACCCGCGATCCGGAGCGCCCGATGCCGCTGTTGACCCTGCCCTGCCAACGTCTGACGCTCGCCGTGCTGTCCCCGGAGCAGGCCGCGCTGGAAAGCGCGTTCTACCAACGCAATCAACGTCACCTCGCGCCCTGGTCGCCGATCCGCACCAGCGACTACTTTTCCACCGAGCAGATTCGCCGACGCCTTGAAGTGCAGGCCAGTGCGTTCGAGGTCGGGCTGGCGGTGCACTTTGCGCTGCTGACACCCGATGGCCAGCAGATGATCGGGGCGTGCAACTTCAGCGGGATCATTCGCGGCGCGTTCCAGGCGTGCTACCTGGGCTATCACATCGACGCGGCCCGGCAGGGTCAGGGCCTGATGCAGGAGGCGCTGGAAGCCGGCATCGCCTACATGTTCGATACCCAGAACCTGCACCGGATCATGGCCAACTACATTCCCGGCAACGAGCGCAGCGCGCGCCTGCTCGAGCGTCTGGGTTTCGAGCGCGAGGGCTACGCCAAGGCCTACCTGAATATCGCCGGGCGCTGGCAGGATCATGTGCTGACCGCGCTGGTCAACCCGCAGTTCGAGACACCGGATCAACGCTGGTCGCGACGACTGGGCTGAGTTTCACAATTTGTTAAGCAATGGCGCAGTATGCTCGCGGCTTCCGCTCCTTCCGGTTGCCTGAAACCTATGCCGCGTGCCGCCACTTCCCTGTTTCTGCTTGCCGCCCTGCTGTTTTTCTTCGCGCTGGGCAACCATCAACTGCAAGGCTCCACCGAGGCCCGCGTTGCCGGGATCGCCATGGAGATGCATCTGGACGACGATTGGGTGACCCCGCGTCTGTTCGGCGAACCGTTTCTGGAAAAACCACCCCTGAGCCTGTGGCTGGACGCCGGCGCCCTGCGCGTGTTCGGCGTGTCGCCCTGGGCGGTGCGCCTGGCCTCGGCCGTCGCCGGATTGCTCAGCGTGATGCTGCTGTACGGCATGCTGCGCCGCTTCGAACGTCCAAAAGCCATCGCCTGGACGGCGGGGATCCTGCTGGCGACCATGGCCAGTTACTGGAGCAACGTGCGCGGGGTCGGCGAGGATGCACTGCTGGCGCTCGGGGTCACGGCGGCGCTGCTGGCATTTTTCCAGGCGCAGCGCGCATCGACGCCCGGCAACAGCCTGTTGTTCATCGTCGGTATTGCCATCGCCACCCTGAGCAAAGGGGTACTCGGCCTGGCAATGCCTGGCGTGGTGATTTTCGCGTATCTGCTGGTCGACAACCTGCTGGATCGGCGCCTGAAAGTCGGCGACTGGCTGCGCCCCGCCCTGCTGACCGCGGTCGGCCTGATTCCGCTGCTGATCTGGCTGGTGGTGCTCTATCAGCGCGGCGGTGCCCACGCGGTCGGCGAAGTGCTGTTGACCAACAGTGTCGGGCGCTTCAGCGGATCCTTCGTCGAGGCCGGGCATTACGAGCCGTTCTATTACTACCTGGCGAAGCTGCCGCAAGCGTTTTTGCCGTGGAACATTCTCGTGTACCTGGGGCTGTGGCACTTTCGCAGCGCCCTGAAGAGCAATCGCTACCTGCTGTTTTTCAGCCTGTGGATCGTGGCGCAATTCGTGATGCTGACCCTGGCGTCGAGCAAACGCACGGTGTACCTGATGTCGATGACCCCGGCCGCTGCCGTGATCGCCGCGGAATACGCGGGCGTGCTGTGGGAAAAACTCAAAGGTCGCGAACACGGTTTGAGCGGTTGGATCGCCCGTCACCGCCAGGCCTTGGCCGCTGGCGTACTGGCGCTGGTGATCGCCAGCTACCTGGGCGCCGCCCAGTGGGCCCTGCCCAACGCCGATAAACAACTGTCATTCCTGCCGTTGACCGCACACATCCAGGCGTTGCAGGCCGATGGGCATCAAGTGGCGCTGTTCCAAGCCAATGAACGGGTCGGCGGTGCCAGCGTGTTCTACACCCAACGTGTGCTCAGGGGCCTGGACACCGAGGCGCAACTGCACGACTTCCTCAGCGCTGCGCCGACAAATGTAGCGGTGATGTCCGGGGACAGCGAACCCGCCGCCCCGCTGAAAGTGCTGAAGACCATGCTGGTCGGGCGCCAGGCGTATTACTTCGTCGGTTATTGAATCAGCGAAACCCCGGGCAATAAAAAACCCGCCGTCACTGGCGGGTTTTCTTTGATCCCGGGGATCAGGCGCAGGCTTGCGACTCCGTGGCGAAGGCCGCGCGCTGATGTTTGCCGAGCACCGGCAGTGCCAGTCGCGCCCGTCCGTAAAACGCCAGCGCCGTCAGCAGACAGGTCAACCAGACGAAGATGCCGGCCCAGAAGGTGTGGGACATGTAGTGCCAGCCCTGCAGGACGCGGGTGGTGCCGTAGACCAGCCCGAGCAGCAGCGAGCCCCACAACAGCGCCTTGGAATACCGCCATTGGTAACGGCGCGCCACGAAGTACAGCGCGAGCATGGTGAAACCGCCGGAAGCATGGCCACCCGGCCAGCAACGGCCATCCCCGGCTTCGTGGAACAACTGGAAGTTTTCAAACCAGTCGACGCGGGCCATTTTGCCGCCGTACAAGGTGGTTTCGATCGGGCAGTAGACGCTGGTGTGCGCCTTGAGGAAGTGGATCACCCCGGTACACAGGGCAAACGCGACCACCACGAACCAGAAGTCGCGACGGTGCGCCGTGGTGAAGCGCAGCACCGCAGCGATCCGACTGCGCTCGAGCCGCTCGCCCAGACGTGGCCGCTTCGCGGTATCGAGCAACGGCCAGACCAGCGACAGCATCGCGCCAATGAACGCTGCCTCGGCCGTCCAGTTCGGCACGATCCGCGCCCATTTGTGGGTGAACTGCTCGAAGAAGCGGTTTTGCTCGATCGGAAAGACCTGGGTCAGCGGATCGAACAGCAGATTGCTCAGCGTGATGTCGAGGTGAGTCATGTCAAAGATCAGGAACACCAGTGCCGCGCAGGCCAGAGGTATGCCGAAGTTGTACAGATGAAAGCGGCTGGGCGTCATGCTGAGTCCTGGGATGAGAGGGCCATTCATTGCAGGCTTACCGAACGCCAGTCCGAGGCTTCGATGAGTCCGAGTACTTTCGCCGTGGCCGGCTCGCCGGCGGCAACGAACAGCGCGGCACCGTAACCGGGTGTCGTGACCGGCACCTTGAGGGTTTTTTCCAGATCCGCCATGCATTCGCTGTGGGTCACCAGAATCAGGTTGCGGCCCGGCACCTTGTGCGCCAGCGCATCCTGCAACATGCGGCCCTTGCAACTGATCAGCCAGTCTTCGCCGGTGGCGACCTTGTTGAACATGTAACCGGCGGTCTGCACGGTGCGCATCATCGGGCTGTTATAGATGTCGGCGTGATCCAGGCCCAGGTGCTCGAACCCGGCCCCCACGCCCGCCGCAACATTGCGCGAACGCTCGGTAATGCCGTCGTTGCCGCTCAGGCACGCCGCTTTGGAGTGATCGCAACGCTCGACGTGGCGCACCAGAACGATCATCTCGCCCCGGTCCCAGCCGGCCTGCAGCGCCTGCGCCCCGCGCACGTTGCCATGCGCCAGATCCGGTACCGCCGCCGGTGCCAGCAACCACAGGGTCAGCGGCAGCACCAGCGCCAGCGCCGCCAGTACCACCCAGGTATTTCGATATCGGCCCAGGCCACTCAGGCTGAGCGAGCGCTTCACGCCAGACAGATTCAGTCGCAGTTCCACATCAAGCCGCCTCACCGGCATGCACCACCTCGATTAGATGCGGCGAGGGTAAAGAGGCCGGCGTGGGCAACCGGTGAAACCCATGTGAAAAAAGTCTTGGGCTGCGTGCATGAAGGCCGCTTGCAGAATCTGTCTGACAAAATCCTTTCAGCTCTCGCGATTGCGGCCGATACAGTCCTGCTACACACCTTGCTGGCTCAAAAAAACAACAATCTTCCAGCCTAACCAACGATCAAGAGACACAACGTTTCTGGAGGAATTGTGATGAATAGCTGGTTCGGCAACATCAGCGTGAACCTCAAACTGGGGCTGGGATTCGGCCTCGTCCTGGCACTGACCTGCATCCTCGCCCTGACCGGCTGGACCAGCCTGGGCGGCCTGATTGACCGCAGCAACTGGATGAGCGACATCACCCAGCTCAATGCCGGCCTGACCAAACTGCGCGTGGTGCGCCTGCAATACATGCTGACCAACGGCGACGAAACCGCCGCACAGAACGTGCAGACCACCCTGGAAGGCTTTGCCGCCCAACAGCAGGCGCTGATCAGCAAATTCAAGAGCCCGGAAAACGTCAAGCTGCTCAAGGAGCAGGCGGCGACCATCGCCGAATACCAGACGTCCCTGAACAAGATGCGCAACGCGTACCGCACTGGCAACACCGCGCGCGACACCATGGGCGCCAATGCCGAGACGGCGTACAACCTGATCGAAGCGATCAGCAACCGCGTCCAGCAACTGCCCATGAGCGAACAGCGTTTCGAGCAGTTCCAGGCCATCACCGCCGCCAAGGAAGCGTTTATTCTGGCGCGCTACGAAGTGCGTGGCTACACCGCCACCACCAACGCCGAAACCGAACAGAAAGCCGTCGGCCAGCTCGACGTGGCCATCAACAGCCTCAAGCAGCTGAACGTGCATTTCGCCGACAGCCAGCAAGACGCCCTGCGTCAGCTGGAAACCGCCCTGGGCAACTACCGCAGTGCCTTGCAGGCGTACAAGAACGCCAACAGCGAAGCGGTGCAGGCGCGCAAGGAAATGACCGACCAGGGCACCACCATCGTCGCCCTGAGCGAGCAGCTGTACCAGATCCAGCTCGACCGTCGTGACGCCGAAAGCGCCCAGGCCCGCACCCTGCAACTGATCAGCACCCTGCTGGCGTTGCTGGTGGGCATCATCGCCGCCGTGGTCATCACCCGGCAGATCACCCGGCCGCTGCAGGACACCCTGGCCGTGGTCGAACGCATCGCCGGCGGCGACCTGACGCAGAACATCACGGTCACCCGCCGCGACGAACTCGGCGTGCTGCAACAAGGCATCGTGCGCATGGGCGTGACCCTGCGCGACCTGATCAGCGGCATCCGCGACGGCGTCACCCAGATCGCCAGCGCCGCCGAAGAACTCTCGGCCGTCACCGAGCAGACCAGCGCCGGCGTCAACAGCCAGAAGGTCGAGACCGATCAGGTGGCCACGGCCATGCACGAAATGACGGCCACCGTGCAGGAAGTCGCGCGCAACGCCGAAGAAGCTTCGCAAGCCGCTGCCGCCGCGGATGGCGAGGCCCGTGAAGGCGACAAAGTGGTGAATGAAGCCATCGCGCAGATCGAGCGTCTGGCCAGCGAAGTGGTGCGTTCGACCGAAGCCATGAGCGTGCTGCAACAGGAAAGCGACAAGATCGGCAGCGTCATGGACGTGATCAAGGCCGTGGCCGAACAGACCAACCTGCTGGCGCTCAACGCCGCCATCGAAGCGGCCCGTGCCGGTGAAGCCGGCCGTGGTTTTGCCGTGGTTGCCGACGAAGTCCGTGGCCTGGCCCAGCGCACGCAGAAATCCACCGAGGAAATCGAAGGCCTGGTGGCCGGTCTGCAGAACGGCACGCAACAGGTGTCGGCCGTGATGAACAACAGCCGCGCCCTGACCGACAGCAGCGTCGCCCTCACGCGCAAGGCCGGCTCGTCCCTGGAAAACATCACCCGCACGGTGTCGAACATCCAGTCGATGAACCAGCAGATCGCCGCCGCCGCCGAGCAGCAAAGCGCCGTGGCCGAAGAGATCAGCCGCAGCATCATCAACGTGCGCGACGTCTCGGAACAGACTGCCGCCGCCAGCGATGAAACCGCCAAGTCCAGCGTCGAGCTGGCGCGCCTGGGTGGTCAGTTGCAGCAGATGGTCAGCCACTTCCGCGTGTAAAGTCTGCATACGAAAGCCGAAGTATAAAAAAGGGCAGCTGAACGCTGCCCTTTTTTTGTCCTGAAATTGCGATCTTCAGCAATTGGATGAAGCGTTTCGACCCGCAATGAAGGGCCGGATTTAACGGGGACGAGTACCCACCAAGCCATGCACCACGCGACTGACTCACTTATCTACGCATCTGTTCTACGTTATGACTTGATCTCTCAGGACGAGGCGTCGAATGAAAAGCCCTCAGTCGCAATATTAATAAACCATTTGCAGCTGAGGGCTTTTTACCAAGGTGAGTTCAGCGACTGTCATTCACTTAGATCACCCAAGGGTTAATTACCTCAACCCCGCTGAACTCAAAATCCTTCACGTTACGAGTAACAATCGGCACTCCATGAGATCGACAAATGGCTGCAATTTGCGAATCAGCCATCGATGCGGCTCGCCCCTTTGATTCGCAATCTGAAACCAGCGTCGCGTACTCAACCGCTGCATGAGCATCGAATGGAAAAATGCGTCCGGCGAAATCCTCTTCGAACATTGCCATGGCTTGGGCTTCAAGATTTTGCTTGCGCTTGCCCGAAGGCAGCCGCGCAATTCCGTGAAGTATTTCTGCCACTGTTATCGCGCTGACTGCCAAATCCATCGCGGCTTGCGCATCAATCCAGGCAAGCACCCTGGCATCGGGTTCAACGCGCATCAACTCTGAAAGAACGTTGGTATCGAGCACTATCATTCAGAAAAATCCACCCCGGCAGCTTTCTCTGCACGCTCTGGCAGATCGAGGCTCACTCCGCCGACAGTACTGAACCTGTTGCGTATCCGGCTTCCAAGACCTCCGGCGCGAGCGACTGTTGCCAAAGCCCGGCCGAGTATCAGACGAGCCTCCTCTTCCATGGAGTGTCCGTTATGAGCGGCAGTAATCCGCAATTGCTCCTTGAGCTTTTCATCAAGGTTTCGAATGGTGATGCTGGCCATGATGCCTCCTGCAATCAATGAAATCATTGATTGCAGGCTAACACACAGAATTGCTGCAATTTGAAAATCTGCCAGACGGCCGATTTACCGTGCACCTCGCGGCCGCAATGCCGACGGCGTGAAAACGCGAATCCTCCGGCAGCAGTTGCGCAAAGTCGGCGGTCATTGCCTCTTCGTTATCCAGGCGAAGCGGCACACCCGAGCCTGGATCAGTTGCTGAATGGCGATCTGCAGGTGCCGCTTTGAGCGCACCGCCGATTCGCCGGCATCTGGTGGAAAAGATGTTCGGCTGCTGGCTGCAATACGCGCGCTAGATCGCCGACACCGACATCTCGCCGTCTCGGTGCGCACGCTACAACGCCAGTTGCATCAGGCCGGCACACGCTCATTTCACCGCACGTTCAAGAACCGGCGCGAGATGCCGCGCGGCGAGTTCCGTCAGACTCACTGGGCATCGAACGATAGCTAGAGGCTGATGGCGTTGGTGAACACCAGCCGATTGCCGAACGGATCGGCGATGGTCATGTCCTGGCTGCCCCATGGCATGGCCTGGATCTGCGGGTGCGAGAACGGGTAATCCTTGGCCAGCAACTGCTGCTGGAACGCCTCCAGTTCATCGGTCTCGATGCGCAACGCCGAACCCGGGGTCGCATCGCCATGATGCTCCGACAGGTGCAGCACACATTCGCCTCGCGACACCTGCAGGTACAGCGGGAAGTTCGCTTCGAAACGATGCTGCCAGTCGATCGTGAAGCCGAGGAAGTCGACGTAGAACTCGACAGCCTTGGCCTCATCGAAAATCCGCAGGATCGGAGTGGTTTTGCCGAAGCTCATGGGGTGCTCCCTGACTGATTTGGGCCCCACCGTGCAGATGGGGTGGATGTCAGCAATTCGGCGCGACGCCGGCTTTCTTTAATTGCAATGTGCCACTACTGTGACGCACTGCGCGAAACGTCAGCGAAAGTTGTCGCGCAAATCACCCTGGCGGGCGAGAAAGCGCCCTGCTCTCTGGCCATTCGCCTGGCCATCGCGATAGCTCAGGACGCCGTTGATCCACACCCCTTCAATACCCTGGGCTGGCTGTTGCGGGTCGCTGAAATCCGCCACGTCACGCACGGTTGCCGGATCGAACAGGACCAGGTCGGCCCAGTTGCCTGGACGAATCTCGCCGCGGTCGTGCAGGCCAAAACGTGCGGCCGACAGGCCGGTCATCTTGTGCACGGCGGTGTGCAGCGCAAACAGGCCGACGTCGCGGCTGAAATGCCCGAGCACCCGCGGGAACGCGCCCCACAGGCGCGGGTGCGGGAACGGATCCTCCGGCAAGCCGTCGGAGCCGACCATTGTCAGCGGATGGGCGAGAATCCGCCGAACGTCGTTTTCATCCATGCCGTAATACACCGCACCGGCCGGTTGCAGGCGCCTGGCGGCGTCGAGCAAGGGCAGGTTCCATTCGGCGGCGATGTCGATCAGGTCGCGCCCGCTGACGTCAGGGTGTGGCGTCGACCAGGTGATGGTGATGCGGTGGGCGTCGGTGACCTGTTTCAGATCCAGGGTCGAGGAGCTGGCCGCATAGGGATAGCAGTCGCAGCCCACCGCCTGGTTTTTCGCCGCTGCTTCGAGCGATGCAAGCAGCTGCGGACTGCGCCCCCAGTTACCGACCCCGGCGCATTTGAGGTGGGAAATGATCACCGGCGACGTTGCATGCCGGCCGATGTGAAAGGCCTCGGCCATTGCCTCCAGGACCGGCTCGAATTCGCTGCGCAAGTGCGTGGTGTACACAGCACCGAACGCCGTGAGTTCTTCGCTCAACTGCATGACTTCATCGGTCGCGGCGCTGAACGCGCTGGCGTAGGCCAGCCCGGTGGACAAGCCCAGGGCGCCCGCCTCGAGGCTTTCGCGCAGCTGCGTGCGCATGGCGCTGATTTCGCTGGGCGTCGCCGTGCGGTACAAGTCGTCGAGGTGGTTGCTGCGCAACGCCGTGTGGCCGACCAGCGCCGCGACGTTCAGCGTGGGCCGCACCGCTTCGACGGCCTCACGGTAATCGCTGAAGCGTGGGTAAACGAACGCGGCGGCGCTCCCCAGCAGGTTCATCGGGTCCGGTGGATTGCCCTGCAGCGTGACCGGCGACGCGCTGATCCCGCAGTTGCCGACGATCACCGTGGTCACGCCCTGGCTGAGCTTGGGCAGCATCTGCGGCTGGCGGATGACCACCGTGTCGTCGTGGGTGTGCACGTCGATGAAGCCCGGGGCGAGCACCCGGCCAGCGGCGTCGAAGGTTTCGCTTGCGGTGGCATCGTGCAAGTCGCCGATGCGCTCGATGCGGCCGTTGCGAATCGCCACGTCGGCCGGGTAACCGGGCACGTTGCTGCCGTCGATGACCAGGGCGTTGCGAATCAGCGTGTCGTACAGCATGTCAGTCTCCCGGCGGGAGTCCGGCATCAACTCCTGCCCTTGATCAAATGGTGATCGAACCCTTGTTCCACCAGGTAACGCCAGGCCACCTGCACCTCGTCGGGGATGGCCTGCTCGACCTGAAATCCCAGCGCAGGGTAAACCATGATGCGGTGCACATCCCCCACCATTTCGTCGATCACGCCGAGCACGCCGACCAGAGGGCTGACCTCGGCGGGAAAATCGAACGCCGGCGCATCCACCCAGGCTTCCAGGCCCGGCCACTGCACCGGCAAGGTCAGCGCCACGCGCCGGATCGAGTTGGGCTTGGTCAGGAAGGTCGCGCTGCGCACGTCGGGAAACATCTGCCGGGCCAACGCGATGTTTTCGGCGAAATTGGTCGCGCGGGTTTCCAGGCTGAACTGATCCGCCGTCACGCCCTGCGCCATCGCGTGCTCGGCAAAAATATCGGCTTCGCTGCGAGTCCACAGATGCCGGGTCCAGTTGCCGGTATTGCCGGTGAACAGCAGGTGCGGGGCGACGCCGGCCTTGAGCAACTGGCAGGCGTAGTCGCAGACCCGCAGGTCGTAGGAACCGCACACCACGATCAGTTCACAGGGCTGGTGCCGACGTCCCGCTGCGAGGAACGTCCAGAGTACGCTGGCGTGCTGCAAGGTCAGTGTCATGGCCGGGCAAACCTCTGCTGATCGAACCCGCTGATATACAGCCCGCCGTCGGCGTAACCGTGCGCCCCCGTCCCGCTCAGTGCAACCGGCAGCCTGGTGAAATCAGCATGGCAGCCGAGGGCGCCATGCGCGGTCAGCGTCGGGTCGTCACCGATGCCGATGCACAGGGCACCACTGCCGATCGCCGATTGCACACCGCTGACGGAGTCTTCGAAAACCAGGCATTCATCACTTTGCCGCCCCAGGTGTGCCGCGGCCAGCCGATAGGGATCCGGCGCCGGTTTGCCGCGGCGCACATCGTCGCGGCAGATGATGCTGTCGAACACCGCCGTCAGCGCGTGTTGCCGCAGAACGTGCTCGACCCGCGCTCGCCAGCTGCTGGTGACCAGCGCCAGGGGCACGGCGCGCTCCTTGAGCCGCGTGATCAATTCCGCGACGCCGGGCACCAGCGCGCAGTCCGCCACCTGCTCGATGGCGTCGACTTCGCCCTTGATCGCCACGCGCTGCTGCGGGTCGAACCGTGCGAACAGCAGCTGCAAGGTATGGCCGCCCGGACGGCCGTGAATATGTTCGTCGATGAACGCCTGATCGACGCTGATCCCGTACTTGCGCGCCACGCGGGTCCAGGCCGATTCGATCACCTCGCGCGACTGGATGAGCACGCCATCCATATCAAAGCAGACGGCTGTAAACGTTTTTTGTGCCATGGGTTGAGCTTCGCATCTTCTGATGAGCAAGGAAGGCCAGCCCTGTTCCGCTCAAGGCAAACAGGGCCATCACGTAGTAGGACCACTGTGGCTGCGTTTCGTACAGGTAACCGGCAAAGGGTGTGGCCAGGCCCATCGGCAGGGCCACCGCCAGGGAGTAGTAGACGCCTTGAGTAAAGACCTGAATGTCCTGCGGCGCGTGGTCGCGAATAAAGCGCATGATCGCCGCGTGATAGGCGGCGAAACTCAGGGCGTGCAGGCACTGCCCGAGCAGGATCAGCGTCAGCGCGTCGCTGTTGGAAAACAGCGCCCAGCGTACGGCTGCGCAGACGCTGGAAAACATCACGATCGACAGCGGCGCGGCATACGCCAGGACTTTGTTCGACAGCGCGAACCAGGTGATTTCCGCCAGCACCGCCACTGCCCAGAACATGCCGATGGCGGACGCGGAATAACCTTTCACGCCCCAACCAATCGACGCGGTGGAAAAGTACAGGGTGTGACTCAGTTGAATGCAACTGGCCGCCGCAATCGCGAGCAGCAGGCTCTTGTGGGCAAACAGCGCTTTGCCGTCGGGTCGCTTGCCCGTTCGGCCGCGCGGCTGCAGCTGCGCCCGCGACACCTGACGCTTGAGGCGCAGACACGCCACGCCGGTGAGCAGCATGCTCGCGGCGATGACCAGCGGCACCCAGGACTGACCGTACCGGGCGAACAGCAGGCCGCCGAGTGTCGAGGTCAGGATAAACGCCGAAGACCCCACCGCCCGCACCCAGCCATAGTTCTGCAAGGCCTGTTTATCGCGCTTGAGCAGGTAGGCCTCGGACAAGGGCAACACCACCATCCACAGCCCGCCGAACAACACACTGAGGCCAACGAACAGCCACAGGTGCGTCGGGATGAAACAGAACAGCAACGTACACAACGCCGCGCTGAAGCCCAGAGCGGCGGCAAGCCGCAACTGGTCCACGCGCCAGTCGGCCACATAAGTGATCAGCACGCCGCTGAACACCTGCGGCCAGTACGCCGCAGCAATCAGCAAACCGATCTGACTGGCGCTGAAACCCAGCGAATCCAGCCAGGTCGGCCAGAAGGGATAGATGATTCCTTCAGCCGCAAAGAACCCGAAAAAGATTAGATACATGCGTCAACCATACGGCGGATACTCCAGCGTCAGGGCTCCAAAGGAACCCTGACGGCCCTCGTTTATTCGAAGCGTTGCTGGGTGAACGGGTTTTTGCCCTTGCGCCAGACGATCAGCGCTTCACTCATGATCACCAGGTCGACCATCCCTTCTTTCAGCGCATCCAGGGCGTCCTGGGACGAGCACACGATCGGTTCTTCGTGGCGGTTGAACGAGGTGTTGATCAAGGCGGCCTGCCCGGTCCGCTGATGCCAGGCCGTCAGCAGGCGATGCATGAATGGGTCGCGCTGCGGGCGGATGATCTGCGGCCGTGCGGTGCCGTCGATGTGCACCACGGCGGGACTGGCTTCGCGAAATTGCGGGTGGCAGTCGTAGGTCATGGTCATGGTGTCGGCGGCCACTTGGGACGCGTCCCAACCGACGTAACAGGCCTCTGCCTGCTCGATCGCGGTGACCGGACCGAAGGGCATGAACTCGGTGCGGTGCATGCGTTTGTTCAGCCAGTCATTCACCTCGGCATCCTGCGCGTGATAGACGATGCTGCGGTTGCACAGCGAACGCGGGCCGAATTCCATCTTGCCCTTGAACATGCCCAGCACCTGATTCGCCAGCAGCGCATCGGTGAGCACCTCAATGATGTTCGATGGCGTGTGATAACCCAGCTCCGGGTAGTCACGGTTGATCAGGTTGATGTTCTGCGAAACGCTGCGCGCCTGCGGCCCGAGCATCATCGAGGGGTTACGGAAACGGCTACCGTTCTGCAGATAGGCCGCCCCGACCGCTGCGGCCAGGGCCAGCCCGCCATCGCCCATGCAGGGCAGCACATAAACGTTCTTCACCGCGGGAATCTCGCGCAGACGCTGGTTGAGCTTGACGTTGCCGAACACCCCGCCGGCCAGGCACAGGTTGCTGCTGCCGCGCTGCGCCAGGTGATGGCTGACGATCGCCACCAGCAGGTCTTCACTGTGGCGCTGCACAGCGGCGGCGATGTCCTCCGGCGTTTCCCGGGCGAAGCGGCTGGTCAGCGATTCACTGTAGGTGTTGTAGGACGGCAGGAACATGTCGCCGCAGGATGCTTTGATCCGGCCGTCTTCGAAACGGATCATCTGCTGCATCACCCCGAGCAGCTTTTGCGGGTCGCCGAACGCCGCCAGACCGGTGACCTTGCCCTCATGCCGGTTGGGCTTGTAACCGAGCAGGTGGGTAATCCGCCCGTAGAAATAGCCGAGGCTGTCGATGCTGGTTTCGCGTTGCAGCACGGTGGTTTCGGTCGGGCTGTACCAGGTCACGGTGAGGGACTGGAAATCACCGCGGCCGTCGCAAGTCAGGGTCAGCGCTTCGTCAAAAGGCGAGCAGACATACGCACCCAGCGCATGGCACTCATGGTGATCGATGTAATACGCCTTGCCGGTCAGGCCATTGGCCGCAATGTACTGGTCAAACTCGGCGCGCTTGCCTTTGTCGTTGTTGATTTCATCGGTGACGCGTTGGCGGAACTGCGCCAGGCCCTGGGGATTGCCCCTGACCTCCTCGACGATGCGGTCGAAGTACAGCTCGAGATGTTTATCGGCGTTGAAGCCGGCGTTCCAGCCGTAGGCGACATAGTCGACATCCTCGAGTGAAACGCCAGCCTGGCTCAGAACAAACTCGATCGACCTGGCGGGCCAGACCTTGTGATCCTTTATGCGAGTGAAGCGTTCCTCGCTGACTGCGCAGAGGATCTCGCCATCACGGACCAGGCAGGCGCCGGCCAAATCATTGTTCGTAACACCCAGAATGATCATAACTATTCCTTGTTCATGCCAATTGAAGTGATGGCTGCGCCCACGCTCACTGCGTGCCGTGCGCCAGCTTGAGTCAACGACAGAGGCCGGCCGTCAATGGCCGAGCGTCATGTATCGGGAGAAAGCGGAACGCTGTGTGTCCGCCGGGGATACGCCTTTACCAGAAGGCATCGGGGTGTGTTGCCATCGCAAAATCCTTTTGCCAGAAACTCCAGGGGCAGTGGCGTGTCGAGCTGGCCTCATGCCTGCTGACCGTTGACGGCGATACCCAATCGGTACGTCATCAGCGCCACCTTCGTTTAACCGGTTGACAGCCTAGTCGGTAATTTTCCAGGCACCCCACGCCGTCCTTGCTAAAAATTAAATACCACCGTCATCCGCCGTCGTTCCGGGGGCGGCACGGGCAAAAAAAAACCTGCAGGCTGGCATGCCAGCGTCTGCAGGTTCAGCAATGTATAGAGCGCGGGACTCACAACATCTCGTGACGGATCCACTCCACGACCGAGGTGCGCTTCGGTGTCCAGCCCAGCAGTTGGCGGGCGTGCCTGCCGCGCACGCGACTGTTGGAGCCGAGGCCGTAGTTGGCCATTTCGTAGCCCCATTCGGCTTCGGCGTCTTTCAGCGGCCAGTCCTGGGGCGCGCCCAGTTGCAGGGCCTCGGCCATGGCGGTGGTCATGTCGATGAACGCCGCCTCGCCGCTTTCAACGAAGTAGAACGTGCCTGGCACGTTGCGGGTCAGCGCCAGCAGGTACAGGGCGACGACGTCTTCGATGTGCACGTTGGACCAGATGTTCTGCCCGCTGCCGACGTGGCGCACCACGCCGCTTTTACGTGCCTGTCGCAACAGTCGCGGCAATTGCACGCTGTCGCGATGCACACCGAGGCTGTGGCCGTAGATCAGCGTGTTGCAGATCACCGCCGAGTTCACGCCATCCTGCGCGGCGGCGAGGATCAGCTGGTCGATGGCCACGCGCGCCGCCTTGTCGACGGTCGGCTCCGGCAGGTTGTCTTCGAAGTAGATGACGTCGCTGGATTTGCCTCCGGACGCATCGCCGACGATGCTCGAACCGCTGGTGTGCAGGAACACTTTGTGCGAGCCACGCAAGGCCCCGAGCAAGGCTTCGACGGCGCCGCGATGGTCGCTGCTGGCGGCGTTGATCACCGCGTCGGCGGCCCGGGCCTGCTCGGCCAGCAATGCCGGGTCGTCGAGGGTGCCGATGACCGGAGTGATGCCCAGGGCTTGCAGTTCCTCGGCCTGGGCGGCGCTGCGCACCAGCCCCGTGACAGCGTGCCCGGCCTGCACCAGACCGGTGGCGATGGAACCGCCGATAAAACCGGCGGCGCCGGTGACGAATACGTTCATGGCCAAACTCCCTGCGTGAATAAGTGATGCAACGAGTATCGACCTGCGCTGGCGGCGGAAAAACC
Source organism: Pseudomonas sp. efr-133-TYG-5 (assembly GCF_030209175.1). Classification (GTDB taxonomy): domain Bacteria; phylum Pseudomonadota; class Gammaproteobacteria; order Pseudomonadales; family Pseudomonadaceae; genus Aquipseudomonas. The sequence goes on from NZ_JARVSM010000001.1 coordinate 2,663,248, forward strand.
TGCCCGCAGCCAAATCACTGTTGCGCAGGGATCACGAGTCAGCCTTTGAAATCGGCGCTGGCGTACGCCGCCAGTTTGCTCTGGATAAAGTCGAGGAAGCACTGGATACGCAACGCCAGTTGCGAGTTGCGGTAGTACACGGCGTTGATCGGCTGGCGATAACCGCTGTTGAACTGCGCCAGCAACACCTTGAGCCGGCCGGCGCGGATATCGTCGATGGTCATGAAGTGCGACAGGCACGCGATGCCCTGCCCCTCCAGTGCCAGATGACGTACGGTCTCGCCGCTGGAAGCGCTGATCGCCGGAGTGATCGACCAGCGATCGCCGTGCACATGGCGCAGCGGCCACTGGTTGAGGCCTTCGTTCTGGGTGAAACCCAGCAGGGTGTGGGCGCTGAGATCGGCGACCTGCAGCGGTTCGCCGTGCTGCTGCAGATAGGCCGGGCTGGCGACGATCAGCAACGGGCTGCAGCCGAGCGAACGCGCGTGCAGGGTCGAGTCGGCGAGGGTGCCGATGCGGATGGCGACGTCAGTGCTTTGTTCCAGCAGGTCAATGATCAGGTCATTGCTGTTGAGTTCGAGCTGAATGTCCGGATAGAGCCGGCGGAATTCGTCGATGTACGGCACCACGGCGTGCAGCATGAACGGCGACGCGGCGTTGATACGCAAGCGCCCGGACGGGTTCTGCTGCCGCGAGGACAGGCGTTCTTCCAGTTGATCCATCTGATCGAGAATCAGCTTGGCCTGCTCGAAGAAGTATTTGCCCTCCTCGGTCAGATCCATGCGCCGCGTGGTGCGGTTGATCAGGGTGGTGTCGAGCTTGGCCTCCAGTCGCGACAGCGTGCGACTGACCGCCGACGGCGTCTGCCCGACCTGCTCGGCGGCGGCGGAAATCGAACCGCATTCGATCACGCAGACGAAAATCTGCAACTCATCGGATCTGGCTTTCACGGGTGTCCTCGTCGAGATCGCCAGGATCGCCGCCGGCGGCGATCCTGGGCTGGTGCCAGCGATAGTAGCCCGAAACCCGTCAGGCCTTGAGGCCGAACACCTCTTTGAGGTGCTGCTCATAGCGCACCACGTCGTTGTCGATGTTCGGCCGCTTCATCACGTCGACACAGAGAAACGTTGGCAGTGCAGTCATGCCGAGGAATTCGTTGGCCTTGTGAAACGGGAAGTACACCGCGTCCACGCCCTTGGCCTCGAAGAAATCGCTCGGATCGTCAAAAGCCTGCTGCGGCGCGTTCCAGGTCAACGACAGCATGTACTGCTTGCCCTGGATCAGACCGCCGCTGCCGTACTTCTGCGAGGCATCGGAACGGGTCCGGCCATCGCTGGCGTAAAGGCTGCCGTGGCCGGCGGTGAAGACTTCGTCGAGGTACTTTTTCACCGTCCACGGCGCGCCCATCCACCAGCCGGGCATCTGATAGATGATCACGTCGGCCCAGAGGAATTTTGCCACCTCTTCGGCGACGTCGTAGCCCGCGTCGATGAAGGTGGTCTTGACGTCGATGCCGCCGCGATCGAGCACGCTGAGGGCAGCTTCGTGCAAGGTGGTGTTGTAGCGACCGTCGGAGTGAGCGAATTGTTTACCGCCATTGAGCAACAGGACTTTTTTCATGAAAACGCCTCGGCACAGCCATGTGGCTGGATGGAGTAGGGAAAAGGAATGGCGGCAGATTAGCGATGGAGTTCGCGCGGAATAAGCCGTGCTTGCGCAAAATACATTTGAGCAAAACGCACGAATCAGCGCTGGATTGTTGCCTTAGGATTGGCGGCCATTCGAACTTGAGGAGTTGTTTTCGATGAGTGAACGCCACGGTTTCATCCTGCACGCCAAGACCCGCCCGGAAACCGCCGAGGCCTTCGAAGCGTTGTTCCGTGCCTACGTCGAACCGAGCCGTGCCGAGCCGGGTTGCATCGAGTACCACATGCTGCGCGACAAGGCTGATCCGACCTTGTTCATCTTCTACGAGATCTGGCAGTCCCAGGCGCATCTCGACGTGCATTCCAACCTGCCGCACATGCGCGAGTTCTTCGCCCGGCGCATGGATTATCTGGAGCGCGATTTCGAGATCCGCCCGATTGAAATGCTCAGTGCCTCATCGGCTAACCGCTGATCAACAGATGGGCACCGAGCGCGCCCAGGCCGATGAAGAACACACGCTTGAACAGCACGGCGCTGATCCGCAGCCGCAGCCATTGCCCGAGCCACATGCCGAGCAGCGCCGGGATCAGCGCCAGCAGCGACGCGCTCAATTCACCGCCGCCCAACGCCCCGCGCCACAGCAGCCCGGCCGCCAGCGCCAGGGTCGACACCGTGAACGCCAGGCCCAACGCCTGCACCAGTTCATCGCGTCGCAAGCCCAGCGCCTGCAGGTAAGGCACTGCCGGAATCACGAACACGCCGGTGGCCGCGGTGATGATGCCCGTGATCGCCCCGCACAGCGGCCCCAGCCATGCTTCGTGGCGGTGGCTGACTCGCAGCGGCGGCAGCCACAGTCCGCTCAGCGCATAGAGCAACAGCGCCGCGCCGAGTCCGCGCACCACCCAGTGCCCGCCAGCCATGCCGATCCATGACGTGCCGATCCCGCTGCCCAGAAAAATCGCCAGCAGCATCGGCCACAGCCGTTTGACCAGCGCCCGCAGATGGCCGCCGAACGCCAGTTGCCAGAGGTTGGTCAGCGTCGCCGGGATAATCAGCAACGCCGCAGCCTGTGCCGGGGCCATAGCCAGACCGAGCAGGCCCATGGCGACTGTCGGCAGGCCAAGGCCGATGACGCCCTTGACGGTGCCAGCGATGGCGAAAGTCGCGATGACCAGTATGGTCAAGGCTAGGCCGAGGTTCTGATAAAAGTCGACGAATATGTTCATGGCGCCACTGTGGGCCGTGGCTGGCAGCTTGAAAAGCTGCCATATATTGAGGCAGCCTCTGCCAACACAAGAGGCTGGATCAATCATCGAGGCAACTGGCGCCAGCGCCAGCCCTGCCCTCCTGCGGAGCTCGCGCCAATCATGCATTTCGACCTCACCGACCTGCGCCTCTACCTGCACGTGCTCGACAGCGGCAACATCACCGCCGGCGCCGCGCGCAGCCACCTCTCGCTGGCCGCCGCGAGCGCGCGCATCCGCGCCATGGAAACCTCGCTGGGCACCGAATTTCTGCACCGCGGCCGCCGTGGTGTTACGCCGACACCGGCGGGCAAGGCCCTGGCGCAACACGCGCGCATTCTTCTGCAGCAGGCCGAGCGCATGCAGCAGGATCTGGCGGATTACGCCCATGGCGTCAAAGGTCAGGTGCGGCTGCTATGCAACACCACGGCGATCAGCGAATACCTGCCGGAAGTGCTCGCCGATTTTCTGCGCCACCATCCCAACCTCGATATCGACCTGCAGGAGCTGCCCAGCGCGCGCATCACCCACGCTTTGCGCCAGGGCGCCGCGGATCTCGGCATCGTCTCCGATGCGGTCGACACCAGCGGCCTGCAGACCCGAGCGTTTCGCGACGACCCCCTGGTGCTGATTCTGCCGCTCGACCACCCCTTGGCCGACGCCGCCGAGCTCGGTTTCAGCGACGCCCTGCAGCATGATTTCGTCGCGCTGGGGGCGGCCAGCGCGCTGGCCATCTATCTCGAGGAACAGGCTCTGCACAGCGGCTCGCGCATGCAGGTGCGCATCCGCGCCGATGGTTTCGACGGGGTGATGCGCATGGTCGCTCGCGGTGCCGGCCTGGCCATCGTGCCGCTGGCCGCCGTCGAGCGCACGACATCAGGCGCCTTCATCAGCGTGCCCCTCAATGAACCCTGGGCGCGCCGCACATTGCGGTTGTGCGCCAGGGACTTCACGCACCTGCCGAACTATGCCCAGGCGCTGCTGCACGCCTTGACTCTCCCCTAAGGGGCAGACTTCATCCTTGGCTTTTTAGCGACAGGGAACGTGACCATGGGCAAACGCATTCTGCTGATTCTCGGCCATCCTTCGCCGACCAGCTTCTGTGCCGCGCTCGCCGCCGATTACACGCAAGCGGCGCTGGCTGCCGGCCACGAAGTGCGCCAGCTGCGCCTCGGCGAAATGGCGTTCGACCCGGTGCTGCGCCAGGGTTACCAGCAGGAGCAGGCGCTGGAAGCCGACTTGAGTGACGCGCAGGCCGACATTCTCTGGGCCGAACACCTGACGCTGGTCTATCCGATCTGGTGGGGTGGCATTCCGGCGCTGCTCAAGGGTTTCTTCGACCGGGTGTTTCTGCCGGGTTTCGCCTTCAAGTATCGACCCGGCAAGGCCTTCCCCGACAAATTGCTCAAGGGCCGCACCGCACATCTGCTGGTCACCCTGGACACCCCGGTCTGGTATTACCGCTGGTTCCATCACATGCCCGGGCTGCATGAAGTGCGCAAGACCACCCTGCAATTCTGTGGAATCACTCCGCGGCGCACGCTGACATTCGGCCCGGTACTGGGCTCCAGCGCCCGGCAGCGGCAAGCGTGGTTGCACCAGGCCCAGGCTATCGCCAGGCGCTGAGTCCTCCGATAATGCGCCGCGCAGTTTCAACTTGAAAAAGGACTTTTATGTACATCGGCCAGGCCGCGCAACGCTCCGGCACCACTATCAAAAGCATCCGCCACTACGAGTCGATCGGCCTGTTGCCGCAGCCCCGGCGCCAGGGCAATTATCGGCTCTACGATGAGCAGAGTGTCGAACTGCTGATCTTCATCAAGTGCGCCAAGGCCCTGGGTTTCCGCCTCAAGGAATTGCAGGCGATCTTCGCCGAGCATCACGGCGAGACGATGCCCTGGGCCCAGGCGCAACAGGCCATCGACCGAAAAAAACGCGAGAACCGCGCGCAGAGGGCCGAACTCGAGCAGCAATATCAGCAGCTGCAAGTCTTCGAAGCCAGCCTGGCGCAGGCCCGCAGTGAATGTCCGCTGCAACGGTTGTAGGAGTCAGGCGCGTTTCTGGACAGCTCGATGTCGAGCACAGACAACCGGAGGGCCAACGGGCGCTATAGGGTGCGACTTCATTCCCAACCTTCACTGCCCGGAGTCCTCATGACCGCGACCGCCCCTATCACTGTTCTGCGCGATACCCACCCGCTGCCGGTACTCGATGCCTGCAAATGGGAAAAACTCGAAGGCGACCCGCACACCGTCAACCTCAACGCCTACACCAGCGAAGACGGCAGCAAGATCATGGGCACCTGGATCTGCACGCCGGGCAAGTGGCGCGTCGACTACGTGAAGTGGGAGTACTGCCACTTCCAGGAAGGCTACTGCATCATCACCCCGGATGGCATGGCGCCGATCCACCTGCGCGCCGGCGACATCTTCGTGGTCGAGCCGGGGATGAAAGGCACCTGGGAAGTGGTCGAGACCGTGCGCAAATATTTCGTCTTCGCCTGATACAAAAAAGCCGGGAAACCACCCGACGTGATTTCCCGGCAATACTGCTGCAGGCTGTCTGGCGCCCCACTGGGGTGCCGGTGAAGCGGTCTTACTGCGGTTTGCGATAGCTGTTGATGATCGCCGAAAAGTCCTTGCCGCCGTCTCCGCGCTGGCTCATGGCCTGATACAACTGCTGCGCCACCGCGCCGAGCATCACCGGCTGGTGCGCCTGACGAGCCGCCTCAGTGGCCAGGCCCAGGTCCTTGAGCATCAGCTCGGCACCAAAACCGCCGGTGTAGCCGCGCGAGGCCGGGGCCGTTTCGACGATGCCCGGCCACGGGTTGTACATCTCCGAACTCCAGCAACGCCCGGTCGAGCTGTTGATGATCCCGGCCAGCACCGTGGTGTCGATGCCCAGCGCATCGCCGAGGGCCATGGCTTCGCTGACGCCGACCATCGAGATGGCCAGCAGCAGGTTGTTGCAGATCTTGGCGATCTGTCCGGTGCCGACTTCACCGCAATGGACGATGTTGCGGCCCATCTGCGCCAGCACCGGTTGCAGGGTGGCGAACAGCTCAGGCGTGGCGCCGACCATGAAGGTCAGCGTCCCGGCCGTTGCGCCGCCCGTACCGCCGGAGACCGGCGCATCGGCCATGGCCACGCCTTGTTTGGCCGCTGCGGCGGCCACATCGCGGGCGGTCTGCGGATCGATGGTGCTGCAATCCACCGCCGGCACGCCTTGACGAATGCCGGCCAGCACGCCGTCCTCACCGAGCCAGACGCTGCGTACATGCACGGCCGCCGGGAGCATGGTGATCACCAGCTCGGCATCCTCGGCCGCTTCCCGGGCCGAAGCGCGAATGGTGCCGCCCAGTTGCTCGAGTTCCGCCAGCACGGTTTTGTTCAGGTCCACCAGGTTAAGCGAATGACCGGCCTTGATCAGGTTGCGCGCCATCGGTGCGCCCATGTTGCCGAGTCCGATAAATGCGATTTTCATGGCCGATCCTCAGCGCAGGTTGATGGTGGTGTTCACGCCGTCATTGACGCTGTCGTCATCGAACCAGCGCGCCGTGACCGTTTTGGTCTGGGTGTAGAACTGCACCACTTGCTTGCCGTACGGGCCGAGGTCGCCGAGTTTCGAGCCCCGCGAACCGGTGAAGCTGAAGAATGGTACCGGCACCGGAATCGGAATGTTGATGCCGACCTGGCCCACATCGATTTCCGTCTGGAATTTGCGCGCCGCCGCACCGCTCTGGGTGAACAGGCCAGTGCCGTTGCCGAACGGGTTGGCGTTGACCAGCGCGATGGCCTGGTCGAGGGTGTCGACTTCCAGCACCACCAGCACCGGGCCGAAGATTTCCTGGGTGTAGATCTGCATGTCGGTGGTCACCCCGGAGAACAGGGTCGGGCCGACGAAGTTGCCTTTTTCATAGCCCGGCACGCTGATGTTGCGGCCGTCCAGCTCGAGTTTCGCGCCTTCCTTGATGCCGCTCTCGATCAGCTCGAGAATCCGCGCCTTGGCTTTCTTCGAAATCACCGGGCCGACATCGGTGCCCGGCTCGCTGCCGGCGTTGACCTTGAGTTTCTGCGCCAGCGCTTTCAGATCCGGCAACCACTGCTTCGCCGCACCGACCAGCACCACCACCGAAGTGGCCATGCAACGTTGCCCGGCCGCACCGAAACCGGCGCCGACCAAGGCATTCAGCGCTTGCTCGCGATTGGCATCCGGCAGCACCACGGCGTGGTTCTTCGCGCCCATCATCGATTGCACGCGCTTGCCGTGTTTGCCGGCCAGGTCATAGACGTGCGTACCGACCGCCGTCGACCCGACGAACGACACCGCTTTGATGTCCTTGTGGGTGCACAGGCCATCGACCACATCCTTGCCGCCATGCACGACGTTGAGCACGCCGGCCGGAACGCCAGCCTCGATGGCCAGCTCCACCAGCAGCATGGTGGACAGCGGATCCTGCTCCGAAGGTTTCAGCACGAAGGTGTTACCGCAGGCGATGGCCATCGGGAACATCCACAACGGAATCATCGCCGGGAAATTGAACGGAGTGATGCCGGCGCAGACGCCGATCGGCTGGCGCAGGGTATAGGTATCGACGCCACCGGCGACGTTCTCGGCAAACTCGCCCATTTGCAGGGTGCCGATGGAACAGGCGTGTTCGACCACTTCCAGGCCACGGAAAATATCACCCTCGGCGTCGGCAATGGTTTTGCCCTGCTCGGCGCTGAGGACCACGGCGATGCGCTTGGAGTGCTCGCGAATCAACGCTTGCAGCTTGAGCATGATGCGCATGCGGGCGCCGATCGGGGTCAGTTTCCAGGTCTGGAACGCGCGCTGGGCGGCGCTGACGGCAGCATCGACTTCCGCGGCAGTGGCGAACGGCACCTTGGCCAGCACCTCTTGGGTTGCCGGGTTGACGATGTCGTGCCATTCGCTGGATTGCGACTCGACCCATTCACCGTCGATCAGCAGCTTGACCTTGTGGATCGTGGTTTCGTTGGGCGTAAGCGATGCGTTCATGCTGGTCTCCAAAACTTGTTTTTATCGTAGGAGCCAAGGCGAAAGGTTCGCCTTGAGATGAGGCGTGTGTCGCGAATTGGTTGTCGGACTGTTTTTGGAGTATAGATGTGCAAACTTCTAATAAGAACGCACATATAAGCCAGTCCATCATGCAAAAAAACATCACCTCTTTAGGTTCGCTGAACTGGGACGACCTCAAGTTCTTCCTCGAAGTCGCCCGCACCCGCAAGGCCAGCACCGCCGCCAAACGCCTGGCGGTGGACTACACCACCGTGTCGCGGCGGATCAGTTCGCTGGAGGCGGCACTGGGCACCTTGCTGTTCGAGAAGTCGCGCACCAGCGGCTTCGTCCTGACCGCCGAGGGCCAGCGTCTGCTGGGCTATGCCGAGTCGATCGAGAGTACGCTGCACATGGCCTGCGAGCAGGTATCGGGATCCGGTGTGGCGCTGTCCGGGCATGTGCGCATGGGTTGCACCGAAGGTTTCGGCAGCTTCTTCATCACCCCGCAGCTGAGCCATTTCGTCGACGCCTACCCGGCGATCTCGGTGGACATCCTGCCGCTGCCGCACTTCATCAGCCTGTCCAAACGCGAGGCCGATATCGTCATCGCCCTCGAGCGCCCGGAGCACGGGCCGTACGTCTGCTGCAAACTGTGTGACTACCGCTTGCAGCTGTACGCGACCCAGGACTACCTCGACAAACACCCACCGATCCGCCGCCCCGCCGACCTCGGCAAACATCGATTCATCAGTTACGTGGATGACCTGGCGTTCAGCTCGGAGCTGCTCTACCTGGCGAACGTGCTGCCCGGCGCCAGCGCCCACCTGCGCAGTACCAGCGTGATCGCCCAGTTCGTCGCGGCGCAGCAAGGACGTTCCCTGGCGATCCTGCCATGCTTCCTCGCCGCCCAGGACCCACGCCTGCTGCCGGTGCTGCCCGAAGAAATCGACATCACCCGGCAGTTCTGGATGTACTGCCGGGAGGATCTGCGCAAGTTGAAGCGGATCACTCTGTTGTGGGATTACATCAGGGAGGTGACCGAGCGCAATCAGGGGCTGTTGATGGGGCAGAGTCGGGAGATGCGGTTTGCCGACTGACAAGTTTCAAGGAACTATGTGGCCGCTTCGTAACGAGGTCAGCAGGCCTTTTTCAAGCGTTTTGTAACAGGGTTTGGTACGCGACTCGTAACCTTTGAGAGCGCATCGAAGTCCTTACTTTTATTTTGAATTTAACGCTGTCATGGCGGCTACATTGTCGAAGACTGCTACGGCAAGCTGCCATCATTCAAGAGCGCTTCCCAACACGCTATCCTTCGCGCCCAGCAAATGACACGGAAGACAGGGAACACTCAGCAAGGCTTTTTGGGGGGGCGTCCTACAGCCATTGCTTGAGCTTCCCGGTCAGGTCGATGCTGCCCCAGCTACAGGCTGGAATTCTTCAAGGACGAAAGGAAGCTGCATGTCTGGCTATGTACCCAATCCACCGAAGGGCTACCGCAACAGCGGCGTAGAACCTGTCGATACCCATGCTCAGCGCTGGGCAGAATACAAAGACCTAGCACCAAAACCAGAAGGCAAGCCCTACACAATGGGCTGTGTGTTTGCCAAGAGCTGCAACCTCCCTGACGGTGTGATCGACCACAAGAACCCGTCCGGATTTGTGCCTGTTGAGAAACTGGCCGACTACGGACTGTGGGCTGTGCTTGGAACCGGGACAGCGATTACAGCCCAAGGCACCCCACTCCAACTGGTGGGCGGGTCTGCTACTGCCAGTGCAATTGCTAAACGTCTTGGCGGGTCGCTATCACTGGGTCTGCTGAAAGGATCAGGCGTTGTTGCCGCTGGCTTTGTAACAGGTACGGTTGGGATGCTGGAACACCAGCATTTCACCGGACAGCGCCTTCTACAAGAACGATCAATACGCAACGCTTGAATCTGGCCGCACCCGTGTACGCGTCAACGTGAAGACTCTGCCGGATGGCTCCGTTAACGCCTACGGCTTCTACACGGGCGGTAAATCGGATTGGGAGAATGTCCCGGTCATCGAAGGTAAGAAAGACGGCGATAAATTTGTTGCTGACATCGGCAACGGGATTGGCCTCACCTGGACACCAGCGGCAAACCCTGATGGGGTACTGGGAATTCCTGCATTGGAAGGCGCCCCGAAACTACCGTCTGTGTGGGTGTATCCGCCCACCGAACCGGCCAATAAGATACTGGTCAATCCGGTGTATCCGCCAGACTACCAAGATGCAATCATCACATTTCCTAACACCGATATTCAGCCGATTTACATTTCGCTCAGCGTATCAGGTGACCATAGTTATTACCCGGCGCCTAAAGGACTGACGGCATTTCCTGATGCAGTAAGCACGAGAAGCAAAAGCGCTGTTCAAGGCGGTGGTAAAAAACGCGCGCGCTGGAAGGATAGTAAGGGCCGTATCTACGAATGGGACAGTCAGCACGGAGCAGTTGAAATGTACGACAAGCAGGGCAGGCACTTGGGGGAGTTCGACGCGGAAACAGGCGAGCAAACCAAGGCAGCAAAACCAGGAAGAACCACCCCTAAATAGAGAGAAAAAGCCATGCATCTATGGATTAGCGGATTTTTGGACGAAGATAACGAAGACGACTCGTTGAAGTACTCTCTAACCGTTCCGCCTGAGTTTGAACAAGCGGTAATGGATATTCTCGGATGGCAAAGTCTTGCTGCTGAATGTGATGGCGAGCTTTTACTGACGTCTGGGCAAGTTCAACAAATTTCCACAGCAATAAATGAGCAATTGCCCACTGAATTAGATCTTTTTATCGGTGTACGAAGCTGAAACTTTTCGATTCGTCTGAAGCAGTGTCATGACTAACAAAAAAATTACGGCAAACGACGCCAGAGCATCACGACAATGAGGTGGCCCAAGCGACGTCTCGAACTTCGCGATCTCGGCATGGCCCTATACTTGCTCAGCCTTGCCCTACCAGCGGTTCACCAAAAAGATGATAACTGGCTGCATGGAACGCTCACCGAAGACATGTTACCGGGATGGTTTGCATTCATCACAGGGTTACTGGCCATGGTCTACGGTTACGCTGCTTGGTTAGCGAATCCCTTGTTTATAGCCGCTTACCGGACTCGAAACGCCAAGCGAAGCTTCATCTATGCAGTACTCGCCTTGCTGGCGGGACTGTCGGTGCAATTACAGTTCGTGAGTTGGTACGACGAGGACGGCAGATTTACCGTTATTGGTTATACCTATGGCTACTACGTCTGGTTGCTTTCTTTCGCCTGGCTGGCCGTCCTGGCCGTAGTGAACGCGCGAAAGGAGACCAATAGCGTTTCTGAACCTGGTCCAAGTTAGCGTATCTGATGCTTCTTTTCGTATCTGTGAGCTGTCCGAAAGAGACGCTGCAGCTCCATCTTTTGCCAGGTTAGCTAAGGTCTTCCCCCGATTGACAACTCTTAAGGCGAATTGGCGATTGTCCTATTCGCGCTCAACCAAATGGATGACCGTATCCTGAATCGACACCCGCTTAGAGCCAGATCCCTCCAGTTCAATGCGACGACGCTGGGCCAGCAAGCGTAACGTTGCGCTGTAACCGGTCAGGGCTGTTAAGGTTAGCTCCTTGTCGAGAACGACGATTAGTCGGCGCTGACCACAATCGCGACACGACGATTTTCCGTGCGGCCAGCCGCCGTGTCGTTCGAGGCCACCGGTTCGCTGCTACCGAGGCCTTGCAGCTGGATATTTTCATCCTTCATGCCGACGGAGGTCAGCACCTTGCGCACGCTTTGCGCCCGGCGCAGTGACAGCTGCTGGTTGTAGCTTTCCTTGCCCGAGGCGTCGGTGTGGCCATCGACCCGCACCCGCTCGATGCCGACACTCAACAAGGCCTTGCCGATACGCTCGACGATTTGCGTACTTTGCGAATTGAGGGTTTCGACATCACTGCCAAACAGCACTTTTCCCGACAGGCCGAACGCCCAGCCTTCATCGGTCAGCTCGAAACCCTGTTGTTTCAATACGGCGATCTGAGCCGGCGTCAGGCCTTTCTGCGGCGCGGTCTGGCAGCCGCTCAGGGCCAGTACGGCAATCATCAGCACGGTGGAAAACAGTCGGGAAGAAAAACACAACACGGACGTTAGCTCCTGGTTTGAACATGGGCGACCGGGTGCTCCGACCCGGCCGTGAATTGGGCGCCGCGCGACAGGCGCTTGGCCTGGTACATCGCCGCATCCGCGGCATTGAGCAAGGCGCCAGGGGTGCTGCCATGATCGGGGAAAACCGCGATGCCGATACTGAGCGAGGTCACCACACTGGTGTCGCCAGGCAGCGCAATGGGCGTGTCCATGCTGGTGAGAATCTTGTCGGCGATGCGCTCGGCGTCTTCGATCTTGTGCAGCGGTGTCAGCAACACGGCGAATTCGTCGCCGCCCAAGCGCGCCACCAGATCCTCTTCACGCAACTGCGCACGCACCCGATTGGCCACGGCGACCAACACCGCGTCGCCGGCGGCATGGCCGAAATTGTCGTTGATACCCTTGAAGCGGTCGCTGTCGAGAAACAGCACCGCCACCCGCTCATCGAGCTTGTTGGCGCTGCGCAAGGCGCGAATCAACCGGCCCTCGAAAAAGGCCCGATTGGGCAGGCCAGTGAGGCTGTCGTGGCTGGCCTGGTGAGCGAGGGTTTCGTTTTCACTCTGCAGGTGGGTTTGCCAGGATTCGAGCTCGTCGAGCAGGGCATTGAAGTCGCTGCCGAGATTATCCAGTTCGGCAATTCTCGCCCGAGGCACGCGGCGATCCAGCGCCCGCTCACTGCGCGCGGCGTGCGCCACGGCGGCAAGGCTGTGCAACGGGCCGATGATCCCGTGCAATTGTCGGCGGGCCAGATACAGCGCGACCCAGGCGCTGATGGCGGTACACAGAATGATTCCCGCCAGACCGCTGAGCAGAAAACGCATCAGACTGCCGCCATGGCCGGTCAGCAGAATCCGGCCGATTTCCCGTTCCTGATGGACGATCGGCAGGTTCACCGGTTTTTCCAGAATCGCCCGGGCAATCTGCATTTCCAGTTCGGAGATAAAACCGTTTTCCGGGCGCTGCCAATGCGCAATCAGCTGGTCTTGGGCGTCCAGCACCTGCACGTCCGCGACCTCTTCGGTCGAGGCGATCAAGGCCAGCGATTCGGTGGCGGCGGCCTTGTCGTTGAACACCACGGCGGCTTCCACGGTGTAACTGATCGAACGCGCGATCAGTTGCAGGTTATGGTCGGCGTAGACCCGTAAGGCCAGCACACCGAGCAAGGTCAGGGACACACTGGCCATCGCTACCGCCACCAGCGCGACGATCAGATGACCGCGACCGATCACCGAGCCGAGAGTCGGGCGGGCATCCGTTTTGAACAGTTTCATGGCGCCGCCGGTTTGCGGCGTGACAACTGCAACACGCTCGGATGGATGCGCACGCCGCTGCGGGCGACGGAGTCGAGGTTGACCTCGAACGACACCTGCTCATCGCCGACCCGCAGACAGAACAGACTGCCGACCGTGCACTGATCGCCACCCTCGCTGATGCTCAACACCGGATGGCCGATCAGGGAAGCAAACAGTCGACTGCGTTCCTCAGCGGTGAGCTTGCCGATGTACACCGCGTCGCACTCGCTGACGATGGCCGGGTTGTCGGCCAGCAGGCGGCGTACGATGACCGGGCGGCCAGTGGCCTGGGTCGTGCCCTTGACCAGGTCATCGGTGTATTCGGTGGGGCCGACGATGCACAGGCGCAGTTGCGCCGGTTCCACCGGCCAGCGCGCATAACTGAGAATGCCAAGCACCACCTGGGTCACCGACCTGGCCCGTTGCTCGGCCATGCTCGGCGGCGTTTGCGTTTGCGCGAACACCATACCCGACAGTAAACAGAGCAGACCGACAAGCAGCACTCGCTTGCAGCCAACTACGCGCTCTGTCGCCCAGACAGCCACCTTCATGCAGGGATTCTCTTGGATCGTAACGAAATGATGCCGCAACGATAGCACAGCGCTGATACGCCAGCGATACAGTGCTTCTGACGGTTTGGTCAGTTACGCGCTTGAACCGCCATGGGCCTTTCACCCCTGAGGCGCGGCGCCCTCCTCCAGTTCCAGCATCAGGCCACTCAGGCGCTTGACCTTGCGCAGCACCGCTTCCTCGAAGACCCCGGCTCGCGGCTCGATCAAGGTAAACCAGTGCTTGGCCCGGGTGATGCCGGTGTAGATCAGCTCCTTGGTCAACACCGGGTTCAATGCGTCCGGCAGGATCAACGCCGTGTGGGCAAATTCCGAGCCTTGGGATTTGTGCACAGTCATTGCGTAAACGGTTTCGACATCATTGAGCCGACTCGGCAGCACGAAGCGCACCCCGCCCTGGCCGTCATTGCGCGGAAAGGCCACACGCAACACCGCTTTGCCGGCATCCGGCCCATCGCGCTCCGGCAGCTTGAGGGCAATACCGATATCGCCGTTCATCAAGCCCAGGCCGTAATCGTTGCGGGTCATCAACACCGGCCGACCTTCGTACCATTGCTGGTCACTGTCGATCAGGCGCGCCTTGAGCAGGGCCGCGGTAATGCGCTGGTTCAGGCCTTCCACTCCCCACGGTCCCTTGCGTACTGCGCAGAGCAACTGGAAGTCATCGAACGCCTGCAGAACCGCGCGCGCCCAGTCAACCCAGGCACCATCATCGAACGACGCCGCAGGCGCCGGACGCTGGTTGCGCAACACGCTCAGGTAATGCCGGTAGCCCTGCGGCCCCTCGCCGTGCCCGTCGAGCAGCAGACGCTCCAGCGCCCGATCCTGTTCCCCCTTGAGCGGCAGCGAGAACACATCGTCATGACTACGGGCGAGCAGCAGCTGACGAGCTTCGTCCGGCCGTTGCTGATTGACCCGCCGCGCCAGCTGACCGATACCACTGCCCTCACCGAAGCGTCGCGAATGGCGCAACATCACCACTTGCTGAGCCAGTGGATGCGAACCGTCGGTGCCCTCGCGCAAACCGCTGTCCGACATTGACTCACCACTCACCGACTCCAGCCACTGGCGAGTCTGCGGGCTGTACCAGCCGGCCTCGGCATCCCGGCACAAATCGCCCAGCACTGCCCCGGCCTCCACCGAAGCCAGCTGATCCTTGTCACCGAGCAACACCAGACGCGCATGGGCCGGCAAGGCATCGAGCAGATTGGCCATCATCTCCAGGTCGATCATCGACGCTTCGTCGATCACCAAGACATCCAGCGGCAAGCGATTACCGGCGTGATGTCGAAAATGTCGGGTACCCGGGCGGCTGCCGAGCAAGCGGTGCACCGTGGTCACGTCGCAGGGAATCTTCTCGCGCACGGACTCGGGCACCTTCAGCGATTGCACCTGCTGGCTGATCGACTCGGTCAAGCGTGCCGCCGCCTTCCCCGTGGGTGCCGCGAGACGAATACGCAGCGGCTGACCCGCCGCGACCGCAGGCGCCTGGAGCAGAGCCAACAGACGCACGACCGTGGTGGTTTTGCCGGTCCCGGGACCACCAGTGACGATGCTGAATGCGCCGCGCGTGGCCAGGGCACAGGCGAGTTTCTGCCAGTCGATCGGCCCCGCGCTCCTGGCCGGGCCGAACAATTCGTCCAGACGTTGCGGCAGATCGCCCGGGGTCGGCTCCTGTTGCGCGAGCCGTTGGCGCAAGGCGCTGTCGATGCGCCGCTCGTACGTCCAGTAACGGCGTAGATAGAGGCGCTTGCCGGATAACACCAGCGGACGCTGCGCAGCGGCCTCGCTCGCATCCGCCGCCAAAGCCACCAACGGACTGGCTGCCAGCACTTTGCACCAGTGGGCGCCGTCGAGGGTCTCGAGCAACTGCGACGGCAGCAACAGCACGCCACCTTGCAGGTCACCTTCGGGCGGCAACGACAGGGCGAAATCCGGTGCCTTCAGGGTCTCGAACAGATCCAGGCAGACATGCCCATGACCGAGCTGATGGCTGGTCAACGCGGCGGCCAGCAAAACCAATGGATCGGCGTCAGGCGCAAGGTCATGGATAAAAGCCACGAACGCCTTGTCGAGCGAACGCAGCCAGCCACGTTCGACCCAACGGCCGAGCAACAGCAGCAGATCACCGGCGTGGGTCAGGGGCATCAGGTTGGCCAGACTGTCGGCCGCCAATGGCGTTGGCAGCAGATCGGCGAACGTGCGGCTCATAGCAATACTCCCTGTTCCCACGCGGGTTCGGCTTTCGGCTCCGGTTTGCCCTGGAACATTCGATCCAGGCGCTCGATCAGCTCGCGCGGCGGACGCACGAAATACACGCCCCCGCTGGCTGCCCGTGTTCCACGCAGAAACAGATACAGCGCACCGCCGATATGCCGGTCGTAATCGTAATCGGCCAGCCGCGCCTTGAGCTGGCGATGCAGTGCCAGCAGGTACAGCACGTATTGCAGGTCATAGCGGTTGTCGAGAATCGACTGCTCCATGGCCTGGCTGGTATAGGCGAGGTCGTCGGCCCCCAGCCAGTTGGATTTGTAATCGGCAACGTAGTAGCGGCCCGCATGTTCGAACGTCAGGTCGATAAAACCCTTGAACATGCCATTGAGCTGGACCGCTTCGGCCCCCACTCGGGCCTGACCATTGTGCGTGCTCTGCCGCACCAGTTCGTCGAGTTTCAGTACATCGACCTTGTGGCTGGCGAACCAGAACTCCATCTCCACCTGATAGTGCGTCAACTGCCCCAACACCACCGGCGGCTGCTCAACGCCGACTGGCAACGGTGCTTTGAGCAGGTGCTGCAACCAGTCGCTCAGCGTGACGATCCAGCCCTGCCAACCACGGCGATTGCAGCGTCGCGCAACGGCATCCGCCAATGCCTCACGGGATACGTCGAACCCTTCTTCACCCGCCCATTCGAGCAGGCCATGCAGAAACGTCCCCGGGTTCGGACCGCGGGGGAATCGGTGGATATCCGCACCACCGACAACGATGTCACGCATGGCATCCGGATCGAGCCGTTCGTCATCGAAGAGTTTTTGCGCCTGCGGACTGTCCGGTGCCTCGTCACTACCAACGCTCAGCACGTCGCTGATGCGCAAGGCACTGTAGGAGGCGATCCACCAGTTCTCGCTGGCCTTGCGCTTGGGCAAGAGCGTCGCGCGTAACAGGGTTTGATCGCGCGGCGGCTGGTAGTGCTCGGTGGTAGCGAGCGGCATCTCGGCGACGCTGATTGCCGGGCAGTTATCCTGCAAATCACGTAACCAGCCATTCAACTTGCTCGACTCGCCCAGCAATGCGCCGCCGCCGAGCAGATAGCCCAATGCCGACAAATGCAGCACGGAACTGTTGTTATTGCCGCGCTTGAGATCGCTCACTCCCAGCCAGCAGGCGTGTTGTGCGCGGGTCAGGGCGACGTAGAGCAGACGCAGATCCTCGGCCAGGCGCTCGTTGTCTGCCCGCGCAATCAGTTCGGCTGTCGGTTTCAGACTGACCTGCGCCTTGCCCGAGGCGTCGTGGTAGTGCAACGGCAGGCGACTGCCATCGACCGGTTTCGCCGAACAGATGAACGGCAGGAACACCAGCGGATACTCAAGCCCCTTGGACTTGTGGATGGTCACGACCTTGACCAGCTGTTCGTCGCTCTCCAGACGCAGGATCTGTTCTTCGCCGGCCTGGCCGGACAAGGCCAGATGCTCGGCCAGATAACGGATCAGTGCCTGCTCGCCATCGAGTTCGGCGGCGGCCTGTTGCAGCAGCTCCGACAAATGCAGCAGGTTGGTCAGGACTCGCTCGCCATCACTGCGGGCCAGCAGCGCGCGCGGCAGATGGAAATCATGCAGGAGGCGACGCAGCATCGGCAGCACGCCCTGCTTGCGCCAGAGCTCACGATAACTGCGGAACTGCATGACCCGGTTTTCCCAGACCCGTTCATCCTGGTTCAGGCGCTCCAGCTCGGCCAATGGCAGATTCAGCGTGACGCAGGCCAGGGCGGCCTTCAGCGAGCGTTCGACATCCGGCTCGGCACAGGCCTTCAACCAAGTCAGCAGGTCGTGGGCTTCCTGGGCGGCGAACACGGAATCCTTGTCGGACAGGTAAACACTGCGCACGCCGCGGGCTGCGAGTTCGCTGCGCACGGACTGCGCCTCTTTACCGTCGCGCACCAGAATCGCGATGTCCGCCGGTCGCACGCCTCGCCAATCCTTGCCGTCTTCCACGAACCCTGCCTGGCCGGCCTGCCCGCCATTGAGCAACGCTGTGATTTCACTGGCGCACGCGGCGGCCAGTTGCTGGCGGTACACCGCGCCGGACAGCGGCTGCTCGCTGGACAATTGCCAGACATTCAGTGCCGGGACTTCCTGCCCGGCTATCTGCAGTTGTTCTTTGCGTCCCTGGGACGCCACAGGCAGAAACGGCACCGGGTTGTCGCCAGTGGTTGCGCGGAACAGAAACGCTCCCCAGCCCTGCTCGCGGATTTCGGCACGTTCGAACACATGGTTCACCGCACGCACCATGGCGTGACTGGAACGGAAGTTGGTCCCGAGGGTATGCAGGCGCCCCGTCGTCGCCTGACGCGCACGCAGATAGGTGTAGATGTCCGCACCGCGAAACGCGTAGATCGCCTGTTTCGGGTCGCCGATCAGAAACAGCCCGGTCTCGGAGTTGTTCTCCTCGATGCGATAGATGCTTTCGAAGATGCGGTACTGCACCGGATCGGTGTCCTGAAATTCGTCGATCAGGGCGACCGGAAATTGCTCGCGAATCAGGCTGGCAAGACGTTCGCCGCCCTCAGCCTGCAACGCCGCATCGAGGCGCAGCAGCATGTCGTCGAAACCCATTTCGGCGCGCCGACGTTTCTCTTCTTCAAAGCGATTGCCGACCCACCTGGCGGCATGCTGCAACACTGCAGCATCGGGGCTGGGCAATTCGTCGAGACGCGACTTCAACGTCGCCATGGCATCCAGGCCCGGGTGATCCGGGGCCTGGCCTTTCCAGGCTTCGGCCATGCCTTCGGGCGTCAGTCGAGTAAAGCCGGTACCGATATCGAGTTGCTCCAGAGCCTCGTCTTCAGCCCAGGCCTTGAGCTTTTCGAACCACGGCTCGAAGTAACGCGCCTGCATCTTGCGACCGTCGACCGCTTTGCTGGCAACGCCTTGCTGGCAGATCGCGAGCAATTCGTCTGCCCACTGTTGCCAGGGCATTTTCAGCTCGACCAGGGCAGCACGACGCTCCTGCAGGCACTCATCGATGAGTTCGGCAGGCGTCCTGTCTTCGTTGCTGTCACGCTCGCTGGCGAACAATCCGCGCACCCGCGGCAACAAGGCTGCCGGTCCGCCCCAGTTGTTGCGCACCCAGTTCAGAGCGTCGCCCTGCATCGGATAGCAGAACAGGCGCCAGTAATCGCGCAGCACTTCGCCCAACAGATCGCTGTGATCGGTCTCAAGTGACTGAGTAAACAGACTGCCACTGTCGAACGCATGCTCGCGCAGCATGCGTTGGCACCAACTGTGGATCGTCGAGACGGCGGCCTCGTCCATCCACTGTGCGGCGATATCCAGACGATTGGCGCAACCGGGCCACTGCGCCGGTTCGAACTGCTCGCGCAGCTGGCTGATCAATGCATCGGGGGCCGGCGTCTCGTCACGGAAGAACCGCGCGGCTTCGGCCAGCCGCGTGCGAATGCGTTCGCGCAGCTCTTTGGTCGCCGCATCGGTGAATGTCACCACCAGGATCTGCGGCGGCAAGAGTTCATGACTGAACCCACTGGACGCACCGCCGTGGCCAAGAATCAGGCGCAGGTACAGTGCGGAAATGGTGAAGGTCTTGCCGGTACCGGCGCTGGCCTCGATCAACTGGCTTCCCCGCAGCGGGAACGCCAGGGCAAGCGGTGTCTTGTCACTCATGCCTGTGCCCCCTCGCCGGTCAGTGATCGCCAAGGTGCTTCCAGCAAGGGTCGGTACAACGTCTCGCACCAGCCAGAGAACGTCTCGTCCGCCGACAGTGCGTCGTAATCGGGGAACTGCCTGCTCAATGCCGGACTTTCGCGCCGCTCGCCTTCGCTGGTCTGGCCATCGCCTTCGTAGGCTTTGCGCGCAGCGGCCTGGGCCTTGAGCGGATCGCTCTGAGCCAGCCAGGCAAACGCTGTCTTGACCGCGACCGGCAGTGGTTGGCGCATGCCTGCCCGCCAGGCGAGCAGCAACTCGCCCAGCAACCCGAGCGCGCGCTCCTGCGCCATCGGCTCGAGCAGCAAGGTGTCATCGCTGGCCACCAATGCGGTGCTCAAGGAAAGTCCACTGGCACAGGCCACCAGGTGGTTGACCCATGGTTTTATCAGCCGATGCCACTTGCGGCTTTTGATCGAGCCGATGCTATTGGGAATCGTCGAGACCGAGAGCATGCCGCCATCGGCACGCCGATGCAGGCCACCGAGCCAGCCCTCCAGACTCAACCCCTGGGACTCGATACTGATCGCAATCGCACTGGTCACGGGAGTAGGCCATAACGCCAGGAGTTGTTGATAACGTTGCAGCAAATCCGGTAATGGCTCGATCAACTCCTTTTGCAGGCACTCGCCAAAACCGGCCATGGGCAGCAACCCGCTGGCCTGCAACCGTTGAGCCTGCGCGGCCAGTGCCTGTTCGACATTGTCCGGCTGACCGAGCGCGGCCGCGAGCAGACTGTCGCTCAGCGTATAGCGCTGCAGCGCATCCAGCACGAAGGGTTCTTCATCCGCCAACGGTGCCTCGGCAGATTCGAAATACACCTTGAGTCTCTGCGTGAAGAAATGCCGAACCGGATTGCGCAGGAAATCCTGCAGCAAGGCGAGACTCAGCGGTTCCTCCTGAACATGAGGCTCCAGCAGCTCGGTTTCGCCCAGCGGTGCGTGCTGCTGATGCAACACCTGCCATTCGCTGGCATAGCTGAACAGCGCCTCGCCTTCGTGGAAGTAACGGGCACTGAAAGGTTGCAGCGGATGCTCTTCGGTCAGGGCAGCCAGCAAGTCCCGGCTTTCATCGGTCAAGCGCCAACCACTGGCGAGGTGATCGCGCAATTGTCCGATCAGCACCGATGCCGGGCGCTCACTGTTGTCGCGAATACTGCGGCCGACCCAACTGATGTAGAGCTGGTGTCGGGCCGACAACAGCGCCTCAAGCAGCAGATAGCGGTCATCCTCGCGCCGGGACCGATCGCCAGGTCGGTAATCGCTGCCCATCAGGTCAAAGTCCAGCGGCGGCTGTGCCCGCGGGTAATCACCATCGTTCATCCCGAGCAGACAGACCAGTTTGAAAGGGATCGCACGCATCGGCATCAACGTACAGAAATTCACTGCACCGGCGAGAAAACGCTGGGACAGTCGACCTTGATCCAGACCGGCCAACCAGGCTTCACGAACTACGGTCAGCGGCAACTCCTCCTGCAAACCGACGGCCTCACAGGTTTCCAGCCACGTTTCGCGCAGCTCTTCGAGTTGGCTCAGCAAATAGTCGTCATGTTCGTTGTCAGCCTTGAAGAACAATTGCAGCAACGCCTGCAGACGATTGCCCCATTCCTGCGGCTGCGCCGGTTGCATGAGTTGCTGATGGGAAATTTCCAGGGTGTCCAGCAACGCCACCAGCGGACCGATCAACGCCGCATCCAGCCCGCCGATTTCATCATAGGGTTCGATACCCGCGCAGGCATTGGAGGTGCCCACCGCGTAACCGAGCAACATGCGCCGCAGGCCGAAACGCCAACTGTTCTGCTCCAGCTCCTCTGGCAGTCCAAGCCCGGCACGCTGCTCGGCGTTCATGCCCCAGCGCACACCAGCGCCTTCGATCCAGCGATGCAGGGTCGGCAGATCCCGTTCCTGCACGCCGAAGCGAGCACGCAGTGCTGGGACGTCGAGCAGGTCGAGGATTTCGCTGACCGGGAATCGGCTATCCGGCAACTTCAACAGATGCTCGACAGCGATCAGCAAGGGGTCGCGACCGCGCTGGCCCTGGTCCGCCAGGGTGAACGGGATGAAGCGTGGATCATGCCGATCGAGCTGGCCAAACACCGCACGAATGTGCGGTGCATAGCTGTCGATGTCCGGCACCATGACGATGACATCGCGAGGCCGCAATTGTGGGTTGGCGCTGAATCGGGCCAGGAGCTGATCGTGGAGAATCTCGACTTCGCGCTGGGCGCTGTGGGCAATGTGAAAGCGGATGGAGTCGTCACAAGCGAGATCGACCGGTGGCCAGCAGGTGCGGGTTTCGTTGAGTGGGCGTAGCTCCAGAATGTCATCCTGCAGTTGATTGAGCATATTCTGTGGCTGCGTTTCGCTGAACAGGTCTATGCGCCCATCGCGAAAGGCCGCGCGGTAACTGTTGGGGTCATCGTAGCTGTCGAGCAGGTTGATATAGTCCCGGCCCTGTTTGCCCCAGGCCGCCAACAGCGGGTGGGCGTGCTGATGCAGGGAGTCGGGATCCAGCACTGCCGGCATTCCGCTTTTGCGCGCCTGCCTTTTGTAATGGTGCCGCAACAGATCCTTGTCCGCGACGATATCTGCCCAGTGATGCCGACAAGGGTTGTGGACACACAGCAGCACCTGGCTGAACCGTGCGAGTCCGGCCAACGCCTCCAGCACCTGAGCCGGCAGGGAAGAAATCCCGAACACGATCACTCGCGACGGGATGCCGACCGGTGTCTCTTCAAGATGGGAGATGCGCTCGATAAAGCGCTGATGAACACCGGCGCGGCTTTGTGCCATACCTTGCTCACCGACGTCCTCGAGAAGCGCGCGCCAGAGCTCGGCTTGCCAGCAATTGGTGGGCGACAGCGGTTTCACTTCGCCTCTTACATTACGCAACTGGTGGCGTCCTTCGGCCCAATCCTCCAGCCAGTCGGCGCGGTATACCTGATATTGGTCGAATAGATCCGCCAGACGCTCGGACAACTGATAACGCTTGCGCAGATCACTGTCGTGAGTCAGGAAGCGTTGCAGCGGTTCGAAATGCGGACGGTCGATGAGCTGCGGCAACAGACGCATCAGGCGCCAGGTTAGCGGCGCTTTGTCGAGCAGGGATTTGGCCGGGATTTCATCTTTGCCCAGCACCATGCGGTATAGCTGCCACATGAAACTGCCTGGCAGTTGCACGTCTATCGCTGCAGCAATTCCGCAGCCACCCAGATCATCGTCTTCAGGATCTTCAGCCAGTGCCAGCTTGAGCCATTGGGCGATGCCATTGCTTTGTACAAGGGCGATTTCATTCTCCAAGGGAGCCAGCGGATAACGCCGCATTACGCTGACCACCAGGCTGCGCAGTTCGTCCAGGCTGTTGCTCTGGACCACCATGAATGCAGCGTTGAGGGACTGAGCGTCCGGCATAAAAGCTTCCTTGGAAAAGTACAAAAGCCAGGCAGAACCTTAGCACTGTCGGCCGGCGGTGACAGCCGGAAGGCGTCCGCAAATGCTGTACGAACTTTCCTGCGGGCAAAACAAAACCCCAACTGCTTTCGCAATTGGGGTTTCGGAATTTAATCTTGACGATGACCTACTCTCACATGGGGAAACCCCACACTACCATCGGCGATGCATCGTTTCACTTCTGAGTTCGGGATGGGATCAGGTGGTTCCAATGCTCTATGGTCGTCAAGAAATTCTTGAGCTGACGCGTCTTGCGACGTTCCAGCGAATTGGGTATGCGATCGTTTGTGTGTTGTCTCGAACTTTCGGTTCATTGCGTCTTCACACACCGCAATCTG
>NZ_JARVSM010000004.1 GCF_030209175.1 Pseudomonas sp. efr-133-TYG-5
AAAACCCTAAACTTGGCTCAGCAATCGTTGGTTACATCTTTGATTTCTCGCGGAGTAACTTGTGATGCTGATAATCTTGTTGACTATCAGTCTGACTCCACAAGCACCCACACGAATTGCTTGATTCAGTTGTTAAAGAGCGGTTGGTTAAGATCTTTCGTCTCAACCGAGGCGCGCATTCTACAGCAGCCTCATTTGCTGTCAAGTGATTATTTTCAGAAGTTTTCGAAGATTTCCTCAACAACTTCAACCACTTGCGCTTCCGATCTCTCGTTAGCGGGAGGCGAATTCTACAGCGTTAATCGCTGCTGTCAACACCTCTTTTTCACCGCTTTCGACCGAGAAGATCGAACCGTTGAAAGCGCTTATAAACCGGCATTTTCAACTCCCTCCAGGCTTCGATGAACTGAAGCAAGCCGCTGTCGAAAACCGTGTAACTCATTGAATCTCAAGGAGTTTTCCGTTTCGACTGCGCCGGAAGTGGGGCGAATTATAGACCTCTGGAATCTGCCGTCAACAGTTAATTTCGCTTTTCTTTCAATAAGTTGCAGATCGATCAAAAAACATCCAATCCCTTCTATATAAAGAGCAAAACCCCTCGCCTTCTATATAGAAGGAATACTCAGAGCACTCCTTCTTCTTTCAATGCGGCCACCGCCCCGGCGCCAAGACCCAGCACCCGCTGCAGAACCTCCAGCGTGTGCTCTCCCAATAGAGGGGGCGCACGACGATACTCGACCGGCGTCTGAGACAACCGAATCGGACTGGCGACCTGCGGCACCATTCCTGCCAGCGCATGGGGCAGCTCGATAGCCAAGCCACGGGATTTGACCTGAGGATCCTCGAACACCTGGGACAGATCGTTGATCGGCCCACACGGCACCCCGGCCTGCTCCAGCTGAGTCACCCACTCGGCGGTGGTCTTGAAGACGGTCGCCTGGCGAATCAGCGGAATCAATACCGCCCGGTTCGCCACCCGCAGCTTATTGGTAGCGAAACGAGGATCATCCGCCCACTGCGGCTGACCGGCCACCTCGGCGAACTTGCGGAACTGGCCGTCATTGCCAACGGTTAGGATGAAGTCACCATCAGCCGTAGGAAAATCCTGATAAGGCACGATATTCGGGTGCGCATTGCCCAGACGCTTTGGTGCATTACCCGTGGTCAGGTAGTTCATCGCCTGGTTGGCCAGACAGGCCACCTGCACATCCAGCAATGCCATATCGATATGCTGCCCACCGCCATCGTGATCACGGTGAGCCAGTGCCGCCAGGATGGCGACCGTCGAATACAGCCCGGTCAGGATGTCGGTCAGCGCCACACCGACTTTCACCGGCCCGGCACCCTCGTCACCCTCCGGGCGCCCGGTGAGGCTCATCAGCCCACCGAGCCCCTGGATCATGAAGTCATAACCCGCCCGCTTGGCATACGGCCCGGTCTGACCGAAACCCGTGATCGAGCAGTAGATCAGATCCGGGTTGATCGCCTTCAGCGACTCATAGTCCAGCCCGTAGGCGGCCAGACCACCGACCTTGAAGTTCTCGATGAGGATGTCGGACTTCGCCGCCAGCTCACGCACCAGCTTCTGCCCTTCGGCGCGCGTGAAGTCGATCGTCACCGATTGCTTGTTACGGTTGGCCGACAGGTAATAAGCCGCCTCGCTGGTGTTCTCGCCATAGGCGTCCTTGAGGAAGGGCGGACCCCAGGCGCGCGTGTCGTCGCCATTGCCCGGACGCTCGACCTTGATCACTTCGGCGCCCAGGTCGGCAAGGATCTGCCCGGCCCACGGGCCGGCCAGCACTCGCGATAAATCCAGTACCCGCAGATGCGACAGCGCGCCCATGGTCGGTCTCCTATTAATAGAACGCTTGCAGACCGGTTTGCGCACGGCCAAGGATCAGCGCGTGAACGTCATGGGTACCTTCATAGGTATTGACCACTTCCAGGTTGACCAGGTGGCGGGCCACGCCGAACTCGTCGGAGATGCCGTTGCCCCCGAGCATGTCGCGAGCCATGCGCGCGATATCCAGCGACTTGCCGCAGGAGTTGCGCTTCATGATCGAGGTGATTTCCACCGCGGCAGTGCCTTCATCTTTCATACGCCCCAGACGCAGGCAGCCTTGCAGGGCCAGGGTGATTTCGGTCTGCATGTCGGCCAGCTTCTTCTGGATCAGTTGAGTGGCCGCCAGTGGGCGACCGAACTGCTGACGATCCAGGGTGTACTGGCGCGCGGTGTGCCAGCAGAACTCGGCCGCGCCCAGCGCGCCCCAGGAGATGCCATAACGGGCGGAGTTGAGGCAGGTGAACGGGCCCTTCAAACCACGCACATCCGGGAAGATGTTCTCCTGCGGCACGAACACGTTGTCCATGACGATCTCACCGGTGATCGACGCACGCAGGCCAACCTTGCCGTGGATGGCCGGAGCACTCAGGCCTTTCCAACCCTTTTCCAGGACGAAGCCACGGATATCGCCGGCATCGTCCTTGGCCCAGACCACGAACACGTCGGCGATCGGGCTGTTGGTGATCCACATCTTGGCGCCAGTGAGGCTGTAGCCGCCTTCGACTTTACGTGCACGCGTAATCATCGCGCCCGGGTCGGAACCGTGGTTCGGCTCGGTCAGGCCGAAGCAGCCGATCCATTCGCCGGACGCCAGTTTCGGCAGGTATTTCTGTTTCTGCGCTTCGGTACCGAATTCGTTGATCGGCACCATCACCAGCGAGGACTGCACGCTCATCATCGAACGGTAGCCGGAGTCGACGCGCTCGACTTCACGGGCAATCAGGCCGTAGCTGACGTAGTTGAGGCCGCTGCCACCGTACTGCTCGGGAATAGTCGCGCCCAGCAAGCCGACCTCACCCATTTCACGGAAGATCGCCGGGTCGGTCTTCTCATGGCGGAACGCCTCGAGGACACGCGGCGCGAGGCTCTGCTGGGCGAACTGCGCGGCGGTGTCGCGAATCATGCGTTCTTCTTCAGTCAGCTGTTGATCCAGCAGCAGGGGATCGATCCAGTTGAAGCTAGCTTTACCGCCCATGGGTGAGTCCTCGCAAATCGGGTGAATTAACGTGGCATTGATCCTAGGCGCGAGCAGCCAAAGCGGCAAACGAGGATTTCGCATCCTGTTGTGCTAATTTCTCACTCCGAAAGGTCGCCAGATGCCTTCCACGCGGCCGATTAGTGAGGTAGACGTACATGCGCCGCAAAATCCCCAGCACCACCGCCCTGATCAGCTTCGAAGCCGCCGCCCGCCACGAAAGCTTTACCCGGGCCGCCGAAGAACTTTCCCTCACCCAGGGTGCGATTTGCCGACAGATCGCCAGCCTTGAAGAGTTCCTCAATGTCGAACTGTTCCGACGCTCGCGCCGCGGTGTGAAGCTGACCGAGGCGGGGCTTTCCTACAGCCGCCGCGTCGCCACCCAACTCGATGCGGTCGAGCGCGACACCCTCTCGGTGATGGGCCAGCAAGGCACCAACGTGATCGAACTGGCGGTGGTGCCAACCTTCGGTACACAGTGGCTGCTGCCGCGGCTCAAGGATTTCCAGCACAAGCATCCGGAAGTGACGGTCAACCTGACCAACCGCACGCGGCCGTTTCTGTTCGCCGATACCGATTTCGATGCAGCGATCTACTTTGGCGATGCCGATTGGTCCGGTACCGAATCCCACAGGCTGATGGGCGAAAATCCGATGCCGGTGTGCAGCCCCGCCCTGCTCGGCAACCAGACGCATCTGAACGCCAGCGAAATCGCCGAACTGCCACTGCTGCAACAGACCACCCGCCCCTACGCGTGGCGGCAGTGGTTCAACCTGCAGCACCTCAACATCCCCCGTGACATGACCGGTCCGCGCTATGAACTATTCTCCATGCTCGCCCAGGCGGCCATGCATGACATGGGCGTGGCGCTGATTCCGCCCTTCCTGATCCAGCGTGAATTGGCGGAAAAACGCCTGGTGATCGCCAATCCCAATGCACTGTCGAGCATCAAGGCGTATTACCTGATGATTCCGGAGCGCAAAGTGGAATCGGCATCACTCAAGGCTTTTCGGGACTGGTTGGTAACCCAGGCACATCGCTACAGCCTAGAAGAATAAAGGCTCACAGCAATTACTAACCCCGTAGTCAGGAAAACCAAAGCCCTACAGATATAAGTATTTGTCGCAAATAGACAGACTGTATACGAAGGTCGTACAGACGTCCCAAAAGCGCCTGTGGACGTGGCTTTGAGCCTCCATTCGCGACTCATTACGACCTATTCACGTCACCGATGAGAAAAATTTGCAGATTCGTCCAGAATCCTTGCAAGGCACGGCCTGCAAGGGATTCAACTGGCCATCTGCGACATTCGGTCACGGCATGACTTGTAGTTAATTTTCCGTCACCCGTCATAATCCCTTGAAGGGCATAAAGTTCGCCTGCAAAATGCCGCGCCCCGCCCTGATTCGGCGGGGTCGTGCTGATCGGCCGCCCCAGTCGCACCATCCGCAGTGCCTGGGTTTACTCAATAAGATCACGCAGGAGATTTGACGTGCACATTGGTGTTCCTCTCGAAACCCAGACCGGTGAAACACGGGTTGCTGCAACCCCGGAAACCATTAAAAAGCTGATCAGCCAAGGTCATAAGGTCACTGTGCAAACCGGCGCCGGCGTCAAAGCCAGTGTTGTCGACAGTGCCTATGAAGCGGCGGGCGCAAGCATTGGCAGTGCCAACGATGCGTTCGGTGCCGAGCTGATTCTCAAAGTGGTCGCCCCCAGCGACGCCGAACTGGCGCTGATCAAGCGCGGCACGGTGCTGGTGGGCATGCTCAACCCCTTCA
This sequence comes from Pseudomonas sp. efr-133-TYG-5, assembly GCF_030209175.1. GTDB lineage: Bacteria > Pseudomonadota > Gammaproteobacteria > Pseudomonadales > Pseudomonadaceae > Aquipseudomonas. The sequence goes on from NZ_JARVSM010000004.1 coordinate 4,820, forward strand.
ATAACGAAACCATCGCCAAAATGGCCGAGTGCGGGATTACTGCGTTCGCCCTCGAAGCGGCACCGCGTACCTCGCGGGCGCAGAGTCTCGATGTGTTGTCGTCGCAGGCGAACATTGCCGGCTACAAGGCGGTGTTGCTGGCTGCGCACTACTATCCGCGCTTCATGCCGATGCTGATGACCGCTGCGGGCACCGTGAAAGCGGCGCGCGTGCTGATTCTTGGCGCCGGTGTGGCCGGGTTGCAGGCGATTGCCACGGCGAAACGTCTGGGTGCGGTGATCGAAGCGTCCGACGTGCGTCCGGCCGTGAAGGAACAGATCGAATCCCTCGGCGCCAAGTTCGTCGACGTGCCGTACGAGACCGATGAAGAGCGCGAATGCGCGGTCGGTGTCGGCGGTTACGCACGGCCTATGCCGGCGAGCTGGATGCAGCGTCAGGCTCAGGCCGTGCACGAGCGCGCCAAGCAGGCCGACATTGTCATTACCACCGCCCTGATCCCGGGCCGCAAGGCGCCGACGCTGCTGAGCGCAGACACCGTGGCGCAGATGAAGCCCGGCTCGGTGGTCATCGACCTCGCTGCCGCCCAGGGCGGCAACTGCCCGCTGACCGTGGCCGATCAGGTGGTTGTGGCGAATGGCGTGACTATCGTCGGGCCGACCAACCTCGCTGGTGAAGTCGCCGCAGACGCCTCGGCGCTGTACGCGCGCAACCTGCTGGACTTCCTCAAGCTGGTGTTCACCAAAGAAGGCCAGTTCGACGTCAACCTCGAAGACGACATCGTCGCCGCGTGCCTGATGTGCCGCGACGGCCAAGTCATCCGCAAAAACGCCTAAGCAGGGATTCAGACGATGGAAGAGCTTATCTCCCCCGGTATCTACAACCTGATCATCTTCGTGCTGGCGATTTATGTCGGCTACCACGTGGTCTGGAACGTTACACCTGCGCTGCACACTCCGCTGATGGCGGTGACCAATGCCATCTCCGCCATCGTGATTGTCGGCGCCATGCTCGCGGCGGCCCTCACCGTCACGCCGCTGGGCAAGACCATGGGTACCCTCGCCGTGGCCCTCGCCGCGGTCAATGTGTTCGGTGGCTTCCTGGTCACCCGGCGCATGCTTGAGATGTTCAAGAAGAAAGCCCCAAAAGTAAAAGAAGAGGCGCCGAAGTAATGAGCATGAACCTCGTCACGACGCTCTACCTGATCGCGTCGATCTGCTTCATCCAGGCCCTCAAAGGCCTGTCGCACCCGACCACGTCGCGCCGCGGCAACCTGTTCGGCATGCTGGGCATGGCGCTGGCCATCCTCACCACCGTCGGCCTGATCTACAAGCTCGGCGCTGAGCTGGCCACGGCCGGTATCGGCTACGTGATTGTCGGCCTGCTGATCGGCGGCACCGCCGGTTCGATCATGGCCAAGCGCGTGGAAATGACCAAGATGCCGGAACTGGTCGCTTTCATGCACAGCATGATCGGCCTGGCGGCGGTGTTCATCGCGATCGCTGCCGTGGTCGAGCCGCAGTCGCTGGGCATCGTCAAGCAACTGGGCGATTCGATCCCGGCGGGTAACCGTCTGGAGCTGTTCCTCGGCGCGGCGATTGGTGCAATCACGTTCTCCGGTTCGGTGATCGCCTTCGGCAAGCTGTCGGGCAAGTACAAGTTCCGCCTGTTTCAGGGTGCGCCGGTACAGTTCGCCGGTCAGCACAAGCTGAACGCCGTCCTGGGCCTGGCGACACTGGTGCTGGGCGTGACCTTCATGCTCACCGGCAACCTCGCCGCGTTCGCGCTGATGCTGGCCCTGGCCTTCGTCATGGGCGTGCTGATCATCATCCCGATCGGCGGTGCCGACATGCCGGTGGTGGTGTCGATGCTCAACAGCTATTCCGGTTGGGCGGCGGCGGGTATCGGCTTCTCGCTGAACAACTCGATGCTGATCATCGCTGGCTCGCTGGTGGGTTCGAGCGGTGCGATCCTCTCGTACATCATGTGCAAGGCGATGAACCGTTCCTTCTTCAATGTGCTGCTGGGCGGCTTCGGCAATACCGCAGACGCAGGGCCTGCTGGCGCGAAAGAGGCGCGTCCGGTGAAATCCGGTTCGGCCGACGACGCGACCTTCCTGCTGACCAACGCCGACACCGTGATCATCGTTCCGGGTTACGGCCTGGCGGTGGCCCGTGCGCAGCATGCGCTGAAGGAGCTGACCGAAAAGCTGACCCACCACGGCGTGACCGTGAAGTACGCGATTCACCCAGTGGCCGGGCGCATGCCGGGTCACATGAACGTACTGCTGGCCGAGGCCGAAGTGCCGTACGACCAGGTGTTCGAGATGGAAGACATCAACTCCGAGTTCGGCCAGGCCGACGTGGTGCTGGTGCTCGGCGCGAACGACGTGGTCAACCCGGCCGCCAAGAACGATCCGAAATCGCCGATTGCCGGCATGCCGATTCTCGAAGCGTTCAAGGCCAAGACCATCATCGTCAACAAGCGCTCCATGGCCAGCGGCTATGCGGGTCTGGACAACGAACTGTTCTACCTGGACAAGACCATGATGGTGTTCGGCGACGCCAAGAAAGTCATCGAAGACATGGTCAAAGCGGTCGAGTAACCCTCGCCAGCAATGCACAACGCCCCGACTCGTCGGGGCGTTTTTGTTTGCGCAAACCGTCGGACAATTTGCCGCGTTGTTGCAGATCCGGTAACGGTGTTTTACTGGAAACCCGCGAAATAGACGCCTCGTTTGCGACCTTGGTAGCGGGACAGGCGCCCGCGAAATTCACTAGACTGCGCATCCTGCTACTCGCTGCCCGAGATAATAATCCATGTACCGTGACCGTATTCGCCTGCCTTCGTTGTTGGACAAAGTGATGAGCGCCGCCGACGCAGCCGCTCTGATTGAAGACGGCATGACCGTCGGCATGAGCGGTTTCACCCGCGCCGGCGAAGCCAAGGCTGTCCCTCATGCGCTGGCCGAACGGGCCAAGGTCACGCCGCTGAAGATCAGCCTGATGACCGGCGCCAGCCTGGGCAACGACCTCGACAAGCAACTGACCGAGGCCGGCGTGCTGTCGCGGCGCATGCCGTTCCAGGTCGACAGCACCCTGCGCAAGGCAATCAATGCCGGCGAAGTGATGTTCATCGACCAGCACCTGTCCGAGACCGTCGAACAACTGCGCAACCAGCAATTGAAGCTGCCGGACATCGCCGTGATCGAAGCCGTGGCCATTACCGAGCTGGGGCACATCGTGCCGACCACGTCGGTGGGCAACTCGGCGAGCTTCGCGATTTTCGCCAAACAGGTGATCGTCGAGATCAACCTGGCGCACAACGCCAATCTCGAAGGCCTGCATGACATCTATATCCCGACCTATCGCCCGACCCGCACGCCGATCCCGCTGGTAAAAGTCGATGACCGTATCGGCAGCACCGCGATCCCGATTCCGCCGGAGAAGATCGTTGCCATCGTCGTCACCCAGCAACCGGACTCGCCGTCCACCGTGCTGCCGCCGGACGCCGACACCAAAGCCATCGCCGATCACCTGATCGCGTTCTTCAAGCAGGAAGTCGACGGCGGGCGCATGACCAACAAGCTCGGCCCGTTGCAGGCCGGCATCGGCAGCATTGCCAACGCAGTGATGTGCGGGCTGATCGACTCGCCGTTCGAAGACCTGACCATGTACTCCGAAGTGCTGCAGGATTCGACCTTCGACCTCATCGATGCCGGCAAGCTGAGCTTTGCCTCGGGCAGCTCGATCACCCTGTCGGAGCGGCGCAACAGCGACGTGTTCGGCAACCTGGAGAAATACAAAGACAAGCTGGTGCTGCGTCCGCAGGAGATCTCCAACCATCCGGAAGTGGTCCGGCGCCTGGGCATCATCGGCATCAACACCGCGCTGGAGTTCGACATCTATGGCAACGTCAACTCTACCCACGTCTGCGGCACGCGGATGATGAACGGCATCGGTGGCTCCGGCGACTTCGCGCGCAATGCGCACCTGGCGGTCTTCGTGACCAAATCGATTGCCAAGGGCGGCGCGATCTCCAGCGTGGTGCCGATGGTCAGCCACGTCGACCATACCGAGCATGACGTCGACATCCTCGTGACCGAGGTGGGCCTGGCCGACCTGCGTGGCCTGGCGCCGCGGGAGCGAGCTCGCGCCATCATCGACAACTGTGTACACCCGGACTACCGCCAGGCGCTGGACGATTACTTCACCGCTGCCTGCGCCATTGGCGGCCATACCCCGCACATCCTGCGGGACGCGCTGAGCTGGCACATGAATCTGGAAGAAACCGGACGCATGCTCGCGGTGTAATCCGCACAGATCATCCGCTGACGCAAACACAGTTTTCGCCAGCGGATACTTGCAACCCTCCCACTTGTCAAAAACTGTACTGCTGTACCGGTGTTTTCCTACAGCATTTACCTATCACTCTGGCTAAACTGCGCAAAAATGCACCAATAACGTGCAGACAAGTACAGTTGGCGCTTTTTTGACCCGTACACCCCCTATAAACAGTTAACTGGTCACTCACAATACATATGAACTGTATCTACAGTGACTGGCCAAACGAGAGGATCATGGGCACCAGTTAAACCACTACCTAATCCCGCCACAAGCGGAAGGATGTCAACCATGGAACGTACACTCAGTTCCGAACTGTTCTTCGAAGACAAAGCTGCAAAAACCCAAGCTTCCCTGCCTCTGCGCGTTATCGCCAACCTGATGCTGTGGCAACGCCGCATTACCAGCCGCCACCAACTGGCTCGTCTGGATTCGCGCCTGCTGGCTGATGCCGGTATCAGCGAAGCACAACGCTACGAAGAGCTGAGCAAGCCGTTCTGGCGCTAAGTAGCGTCGCTGGCTCTGGTCGCTAGACCCACCGCCAGCAACCCGAATTGAACAAACAAGGCCCGTCGCGGGAAACCGCGACGGGCCTTGTCGTTTTGGACGCGGAAAAGTACCCGCACACGTGCCGGCGCTCGAGATAGGTACAGTTATAAATAAATCAAAATTGGACCAGTACAATTACCTGTAAGTGTATCTGCTCTGCTCTCTGTTTCAGGCTCAACATGACCTTGCCATGCAACCAGCCAAAGGATTCGGTCATGAATGACTTACAGGATGTTTCAAGAATTTCCCTCCAGCACCCCGCGCGCCCATCCGCGCTGCGCCGCCTGCTCAGTGGCCTGTGGCAAGGCCTGGAGCGTGCCAGGACACGACGGCTGCTGGCTCGGCTCGATGCGCGAGACCTGGCGGATCTGGGCCTGAACCACGCCGACCGGCTCAACGAACTGCGCAAGCCCTTCTGGCGCTAGCACTCTGCCCTCTGTGCGAACCCCGCGCGCAGGCCTAATATCCCCTGCAGAACGTGGCGAATGCTGTGCGACTGGCGTCTGACTCCCAGACACCGTGCCACCTCTCAATACGGATCATCACAGGAGTTAACCCATGTCCCGTCTTCGCCTGCTCAGCGCTGCCGCCCTGCTGGCCGTGGCCGCCAACGCGAGCGCTTCCAGCTTCATCGTCACCACCGACGCGGTGGTCGGCGCACTCAAGTCCTCTTCCGATGCCACCTCCGATGTCACTTCGTCGTTCCGTGACGACAAGATCGTCCTGGCCGCCCGTGACGACGCCGCCAGCTTCGTCGCCAGCCAGGGTGAAATCCGTGGGGTGAAACTGGAAAGCGCGCTGGATCACATCCGTCACAAGGCGCCACAACTGAATGCAAGCGACGCGCAGTTGGCCCAGGCCATCCTGACGATCTAAGCGCCAGCGGCATCGCGGGACACGCCGGTCGTGTCCCGATGTTTCGGCACTGGCTCTAGCCCGGGCATTGCGCTAGCCTTCGGGCTCGCCATCAGCTTCCGAGTCTCATGCGTTCTCTTCCAAATTTGCTCATCCCCTGCGTTCTGCTGACAGCCTGCTGGGCCACATCGGTGGATGCCTTTGATGTCTCGACGCAGAACACCGTGGTCAGCGGTTATGCCACCAGCATGGTGTCTTCTGCGCCTTTCGACCGTAAACTGCTGCTCGCCGCACACGACGATGCCGCGGCCTTCGTTGCCAGTGACGGCCAACTGCGTGGCGCTCAGCTGGAATCCGCGTTGCATTACCTGCGCAAATCCCGGCCGAAACTTCATGTCAGCGACCTTGAACTGGCACAGGCAATTCTCGTCCAATAGTTATCCTTGTCCCCTCCGGAGTCGTTCCATGCGTAGCCCGCTGATTGCTGCCGCCCTTGGCCTGCTGTTGTTGGCCGATATGGCCCAGGCGCACACCCTGGTAGCCACCAGTAACATCATCGTTCGTGCCTCCCAGCGCACCATTGATTTCACGTCCGATACCACCACGTCGATCCGCGATTCGAAAATCATCCGCGACGCCCATGACGACGCTGCCAGCTTCGTCGCCAGCAACGGCGATATCCGTGGCGCGCACCTCGAAGCCGCTTTCAATACCTTGCGCACGCGCGTGCCGGAAGCCCGCGATGCCAGTGACCAGGTACTCGCCGAAGCCATCCTCGCACTGTGAAGTCAATCGGTGCCTGGCTGCTGGCCGGGACGCTGTTGCTGCTTGGCAACAGCGCCCACGCCAGCCTGCAATTGCGGCTCAAGACCGACGGTCTGAGCCCGGCCCAGCAGCAGGCCAGCCAGGCGCTGCTCGATGAAGCCATGCAGGCGTTGCCGCCGAGCTTCATCGAGCGCCTGGACCGGCGCATCGATGTCGGCTGGACCGACGACATGCCCGCCAATGCCTACGGCCAGGCCACGCTGGTCGCCGAGCTCGACCTCAACCGCAGGCTGCTCGCCGGCCTCACCGATGGCAGCGCGGCCCGGGAACAGACCCATCGCCCGCATGGCACCGTGCGCAAGGAACTGCTGGCCACGGTGCTGCACGAAATCACCCACATTTATGACCGCGCCCGGTTGTGGCCGGCCGCCGAACGCACGCTGATCCAGCGTTGCACCCGGCGCAGCAACAGCGCCGGGCTGGTCGGCATCCCCGACGAGTGTCGCGGTCAGAACGGACGACGCTTCACCCTCAGCGACGATCCGCGCCTGCTCGACCTCGCGGGCTGGCAGCAATACGTCGGCCGCCGTGGCGAACGCGAGCAGCACAACCGGCAGATTGCCCGCAGCCCGGACCTCTACGAGATTTCCAGTCCGAAAGAGTTTGTTGCGGTCAACATGGAGTACTTCCTCCTCGACCCGAGCTACGCCTGCCGCCGCCCGGCGCTGTATCGCTATTACCAGGAGCACTTCGGCTGGGCGCCGCCGGCCAAGGACAGCTGCAGCCAGTCGTTCGCCTTCCTCAACGCCGGCAACGATTTCGCCAAGCAGCCGCTGGGCCAGGTCGATCCGGAGCGGGTGTATGCCGTCGACTACCTGCTGGCCGAGGCCAACCAGAACTGGGTCAGCCGCTGGGGCCACAGCATGCTGCGCCTGGTGATCTGTGCGCCGGGACGCCCGCGCGGGCCGGATTGCCGACTGGATCTGGACCAGCACCTGGTGCTGTCGTACCGCGCCTTCGTCGGCGATGTGCAGCTGTCGAGCTGGGACGGCCTGGTCGGCAAATACCCGTCACGGCTGTTCGTCCTGCCCCTGGCGCAGGTGATCGACGAATACACCAAGACCGAACTGCGCAGCCTCGCGTCCGTACCGCTGAAGCTGTCGCGCAAGGAAATCGAGGACGTGGTCGAGCACGCTGCCGAGATGCACTGGAGCTACGACGGCAACTACTTCTTCCTGTCCAACAACTGCGCGGTGGAGAGCCTGAAACTACTGCGCAGCGGCAGCAACAACGCGCAGCTCACTGGCCTCGACAGCATCATGCCCAACGGTCTGCTGGAGGTGCTCAAGGGCCGAGGCCTAGCCGACACCAGCGTGCTCGACAACCCGAAGGAAGCCCTGCGCCTGGGCTACCGCTTCGACTCGTTCCGCGATCGCTATCAGGCGATGTTCGATGTGCTGAAAAAGCAGTTGCCGATCCGCCAGACCAGTGTCGAGGAGTGGTTGTCGCTGACCGCCGAGGAACGCCGGCCATGGTTCGAGAAGGCCGACCTGCGCACCAGCGCGGCACTGTTGTTGCTGGAACAGGCAAGTTTCCGCCGTCAGTTGCTGCTGGCCCAGGACGAGGTCAAGCAGCGCTACCTCGGCGCTCGGGAACTGGAGAACGGCGGCATGGACAAGGCCAACGCGACCCTGCAGGAGATTCTCGCCAACAGCGGCTTCCTCAGTCGCCCGGCGGAACTGCTCGACTCCCGCGGCTACGGCTTGCCGCAGCCCAGCGAGTTCAACCGCCTGCAAGCGGAAAGCAGCGAACGGCAGAAGAAACTGCTGGCGCTGAGCGGCGATCTCGACAAGGAAGTGCGGGCGCTGCTGGAGCCGAAACGGGCGGCGGAGATTGCCGCCAACGAGGGCAACGTCAAGCAGATCGGTGAGCACCTGCGCAAACTGCACAAGGCTTCGGGCGGGTTGGAGTTGCCTTGAAAGCAAAAGATCGCCGCCTGCACCAGCGCCTGCACGGAGTGGGTAAATCCCCTGCAGAAGCTGGCGCAAGCGGCGATCTTTTTTTACCCGACGATCAGTACAGAACACCTTCCAGAATTTCATAGACGATCCCGGTACCTACCGCGATCAGCACGATGTCGCCTCCGGCCCGGCGCCATTCGTAGCCCGGGTAATACGGCAGGCGCCCGAGCGCGCGGTTATCCAGACGCTCGCCGTAGTAGCCGTGCGGCAACGGCCGGCCACGTTCCAGATGAAGCCCTGGCGGTGGTGGCGCGCCACGTACGAAGTAGCCGTGGTTGTCACGAATCACCTGGCGCACCGGGCCGAAGTCGCGCGGCGGCGGGCCGCCGCGGTGATCGTTCGGCGGGCCTCGGTGGTCATCGCCACGATTGTCGTAGTGGCCCTGCTGCGGGCCGCCGTGGTCGTGATCGTCGCGCGGGTCGGCGCTGGCCAGCAGCGGTGTCGCGCTGATCATCAGCACGCCCAGACTGGCAATCAGACGTTTCGGCATTTTCATCGGGTTTTTCCTCACTGCACTGACAGCAAAAAGGGATTCAGAACGTGGTCCTGAATCCCTCGGTCTTGCTCGATTAGTCTGTGCCGCGAGGTGCTAATTCCTCTGTATCAGGAACTTTACCTTCAGCTGACGCGGGCCTTACGCACGCCTTCGGACAGCGCCGAACACAGGCTCAGCACGCCGTCGATGGCCTGCTCCGGCGTGGTCGCATTGGCGATGTGGTCGATCAGCGCCGACCCCACCACCACGCCATCCGCCAGACGGGCGATGGACGCCGCCTGCTCGGGGGTGCGGATACCGAAACCGATGCTGATCGGCAGGTCGGTGTGGCGACGCAGGCGCGCCACGGCTTCCTCGACGTGTTCCAGGGTTGCCGCACCGGCACCGGTGACACCGGCGACCGACACGTAATAGACAAACCCGGAGCTGCCATTGAGCACTTTCGGCAGGCGCACGTCGTCGGTGGTCGGTGTGGTCAGGCGAATGAAGTCGATGCCGGCGGCCTGGGCCGGGTCGCACAGCTCGGCGTTGTGCTCTGGCGGCATGTCGACCACGATCAGACCATCGACACCGGCGTCCTTGGCCTCGGCGATGAAGCGCTCGACGCCGAACTTGTGGATCGGGTTGAAGTAGCCCATCAGCACCAGCGGCGTGTCGCGGTTGTCTTCGCGGAACTCGCGAACCATCTGCAGGGTTTTCGCCAGGTTCTGCCTGGCGCCCAAGGCGCGGATGTTGGCCAACTGGATGGCCGGGCCATCGGCCATCGGGTCGGTGAACGGCATGCCCAGTTCGATCACGTCGGCACCCGCTTTCGGCAGCCCCTTGAGGATCGCCAGCGACGTCGCGTAGTCCGGGTCACCGGCGGTGACGAAGGTCACCAGCGCGGCGCGGTTCTGTTGCTTGAGTTCGGCAAAACGGGATTGCAGGCGGCTCATCAGTGTTTCTCCTGCTTGGACTGTTCCATGTGATGCATGACGGTCTGCATGTCTTTGTCGCCACGACCCGAGAGGTTGACCACCATTAGGTGATCCTTCGGCAGGTTCGGCGCGCGTTTGAATACTTCGGCCAGGGCATGGGCGCTTTCCAGCGCCGGGATGATGCCTTCGAGGCGGCAGCACTGGTGGAACGCCGCGAGGGCTTCATCGTCGGTCACCGAGGTGTACTGGACGCGGCCGATGTCATGCAACCAGGCGTGTTCCGGGCCGATGCCCGGGTAGTCCAGGCCGGCGGAAATCGAGTGGGCGTCGATGATCTGGCCATCGTCGTCCTGCAACAGGAAGGTACGGTTGCCGTGCAGCACGCCCGGGACGCCGCCATTGAGGCTGGCCGCGTGCTTGCCGGTTTCAATGCCGTAGCCGGCGGCTTCGACGCCGATGATCTCGACGCTCTGGTCGTCAAGGAACGGGTGGAACAGGCCCATGGCGTTGGAACCACCACCGATGCACGCCACCAGGCTGTCCGGCAGACGACCTTCCTGGGCCTGCAACTGCTCGCGGGTTTCCTTGCCGATCACGGCCTGGAAGTCGCGGACCATCGCCGGGTACGGGTGTGGACCGGCCACGGTGCCAATCAGGTAGAAGGTGCTGTCGACGTTGGTCACCCAGTCACGCAGCGCTTCGTTCATCGCATCTTTCAGGGTACCGGTACCGGCGACCACCGGGATCACTTCGGCACCCAGCAGCTTCATGCGGAACACGTTGGCCTGCTGACGCTCGATGTCGGTGGTGCCCATGTAGATCACGCAATCCAGACCGAAGCGTGCGGCCACGGTGGCGGTCGCCACGCCGTGCATGCCGGCGCCGGTCTCGGCGATGATGCGTTTCTTGCCCATGCGCCGCGCCAGCAGGATCTGGCCGATGCAGTTGTTGATCTTGTGCGCGCCGGTGTGGTTCAGCTCTTCGCGCTTGAGGTAGATCTTGGCGCCGCCGCAGAACTCGGTCAGGCGTTCGGCGAAATACAGCGGGCTGGGACGACCGACATAATCACGCTGGAAGTACGCCAGCTCTTCCTTGAACGCCGGATCTTCCTTGGCCACTTCGTATTCGCGGGCCAGATCGAGGATCAACGGCATCAGGGTTTCGGCGACATAACGGCCGCCAAACGCGCCGAACAGGCCGTTGTCGTCCGGGCCGTTGCGCAGGTCAGAGGTGTGCGAAGTCTGGGTCATGGTTTGCTCCAGGTGAATTCGGGTCAGAAGACAATGGCGTTCACTCTACCCCTGACCTTCTATGCTGAAAACCGATAAGATCGCCGCAACCTGTCAGGAAAACTCACAGATACCATGAGCCACGATCTCCCCCCGCTGAACGCCTTGCGCGCCTTCGAGGCCACCGCCCGGCTCAACAGCGTCAGTCAGGCCGCCGAGCAATTGCATGTGACCCACGGGGCGGTCAGTCGACAGTTGAAGGTGCTGGAAGAACACCTCGGCGTCAGCCTGTTCGTCAAGGACGGACGCGGCTTGAAACTCACAGATGCCGGGGTACGCCTGCGCGACGCCAGCAGCGAAGCCTTCGACCGTCTGCGCAACGTCTGCGCCGAACTCACCCAGGACAGCGCCGACGCCCCGTTCGTGCTCGGCTGTTCCGGCAGCCTGCTGGCGCGCTGGTTCATTCCACGGCTGGGACGCTTGAATGCCGATCTGCCGGACTTGCGCCTGCATCTCTCGGCGGGTGAAGGCGATCTCGATCCGCGCCGGCCGGGGCTGGATGCGCTGCTGCTGTTCGCCGAACCGCCCTGGCCGGCAGACATGCAGGTCTACGAACTGGCCAGCGAGCGCATCGGTCCGGTCATCAGCCCGTTGTTCAGCGGCTATCAGCGCCTGCAAGCGGCACCTGCCGCGGCCCTGCTCAGCGAACCGTTGCTGCATACCACGTCACGGCCGCAGGCCTGGCCAAGCTGGGCACGACAAAGCGGCCTCGACGCCAGGGCGTTGAAGTTCGGGCAGGGTTTCGAGCATTTGTATTACTTGCTGGAGGCGGCAGTCGCCGGTCTCGGCGTGGCCATCGCGCCCGAACCGCTGGTGGCGGAGGACTTGAAGGCCGGGCGCCTGGTTGCGCCATGGGGCTTCAGCGAAACCCCGGCGCAACTGGCGTTGTGGCTACCCAAGCGCGCCGCGGACGGGCGCGCCAGGCAACTGGCGCAGTGGCTCAGGAACGAGCTGCGCCAGGCAGATCACTCGCCGCGCTTGAACAGCAGGTAAGCGGCCAGCAGACCCAACGCACCCACGGCCACACCGGCCGTCGTCCACGGATGTTCCTGTGCGTAATCGCGGGTGGCGATGCCGGTCTCGCGGGTTTTCACTTTGACTTCTTCATAAGCATCGCTGAGCAGGCTGCGCGAATGTTTCAGCGCGCTCTCGGCATTGCTTTTCAGCGCCTTGAGGGTCTTGCGCGACTCGTCCGAAGCGTCATCCTTCAGGCTTTCCAACGACTTGAGCAGACTCTCGATCTCCGCTTCCATGCTTTGCAATGAGGCTTTACGTAAAGAGGTGTTGGCCATGGTGGCTCTCCTGCATTGGTGATGAGTGGCGTGTGTTGGTTGGGACTTCAGCGGTTCGAGAAAGTGCAGAAAATCTGAACTTCGCTTGCCGCGCAAGCGACCAAATCAACACCGCTATTCACTGCTAGGCTGTATTTCAGCCACCCCAAGGAGAACGCTATGAGTGATCATCACACGTACAAGAAAGTCGAGCTGGTCGGTTCGTCCACCAGCAGCATCGAAGACGCCATCAACAACGCGCTGGCCGAAGCGAACAAAAGCATCAAGCATCTGGAATGGTTTGAAGTGGTGGAGACCCGCGGCCACATCAAGGACGGCAAGGCTGCCCATTTTCAGGTGACCCTGAAAGTCGGGTTCCGGATTGCCAGCAGCTGAGTTTGGTCTACGCTTCTGAACTTGCGCGCTGGCCGAGTGCCATAGGAATGGCAAAGCGCTACAGGGTGAGCGCATCGGGCCATTGCTCGATGCCCGCCTCTTTTAATCCGACCAGGGAGTGCGACCGATGAAGAAGTTCATGTTGGCTATTGGGTTGTTGAGCCTTGCCGGGGGTGCATTCGCTGCTGGCAAGCCGTGTGAAGAGCTGAAGGCCGAAATCGCGGCCAAGCTCGATGCCAAGGGCGTTTCCGGTTATTCGCTGGAGGTTGTCGATAAGGGTGCAGCCGCTGACGGCAAGGTCGTCGGCACATGTGAAGGCGGCGCCAAGGAAATCGTCTACAAACGCGGTTGATCGCGCCTGAAATGCAAAAGCCGACGCGAAAGCGTCGGCTTTTTTGTGGGCGACAGGCTCTCCCTGCAGGAGTGAGCCTGCTCGCTCCTGCAGGGGATCAGCGCCGAGACATCAGCCCTTCATGACCTGCGCCAGCAGCTCGTAGGAATGCAGGCGATCGGCGTGTTCGTACAGATCGCAGGTAAAAATCAGCTCGTCGGCCTGAGTCTGCTCGATCAGCACTTCGAGCCGCGCCCGGATCTTCTGCGGGCTGCCGACCATCGCCAGACCGAGGAAATCGCCCACCGCTTCGCGCTCATGCGGCAGCCACAGGCCGTCCATGGATTTCACCGGCGGACGCTGCACCAGACTCTGCCCACGCATCAGCGCGAGAATGCGCTGGTAGACCGAGGTGGCCAGGTAATCGGCCTGCTCATCGGTATCCGCCGCCACCAGGGGCACACCGAGCATCACGTACGGCTTGTCGAGCACCGCCGACGGCTTGAAGTGGTTACGGTAGACGCGAATCGCCTCGTGCATGAAGCGCGGGGCGAAGTGCGAGGCGAAGGCGTAGGGCAAACCGCGCTCACCGGCCAGTTGGGCGCTGAACAGGCTCGAGCCGAGCAACCAGATCGGCACGTTGGTGCCGCTGCCCGGCATCGCGATCACCCGCTGGTCCGGGGTGCGCGGGCCGAGGAAGCGCGCCAGTTCGGCGACATCTTCGGGGAAATCGTCGGCACTGCCCGAGCGCTCGCGGCGCAGGGCACGGGCGGTCATCTGATCGGAGCCGGGCGCACGCCCCAGGCCCAGGTCGATGCGCCCCGGGTACAGGCTCTCGAGGGTGCCGAACTGCTCGGCGATCACCAGCGGCGCATGGTTGGGCAGCATTACCCCCCCGGAACCGACGCGGATGGTCGACGTGCCGCCGGCCAGATACCCGAGCAACACCGACGTCGCCGAGCTGGCGATGCCGTCCATATTGTGGTGCTCGGCGACCCAGAAGCGGGTGTAGCCGAGTTTCTCGACATGCTGCGCCAGGTCCAGCGAGTTGCGCAGCGACTGGGCCGGGCTGCCGTTCTCACGGACCGGCACCAGGTCGAGCGTGGAAAATTTTACGTCGGACAGTTGCTTCATAAACCTGCTTCTCCGAGTGAGGACGCAGGTTTGTTGTTTTGCCAAGGCAAACCTGCCGAATTCATAAGCGTGTTCTGTGCAATAAGGGCATATACCCGAGTTTCAATAGCCACGGTGAAATTTCCTACTAAATAAGTCAACGATTCACCTCGGCTGAACTTTGTCCGAGCGTCTATCCTCAGAAGCCTTGCAAGGAAAAACCACGACGGCGCGGCGTTTCGCGCCTGACTACGAGGAGGCACACATGGCTATCGTGAAAAAGGCATCCGCACATTGGGAAGGTGACCTGAAAACCGGCATCGGCTCGATTTCCACCGAAACCGGCGTCCTGCGCGAAGCCCCCTACGGCTTCAAGGCGCGCTTTGAAGGCGGCAAGGGCACCAACCCGGAAGAACTGATCGGCGCGGCCCATGCCGGCTGCTTCTCCATGGCCTTTTCGATGATTCTCGGCGACGCCGGGCTCAAGGCCGACAGCATCGACACCCAGGCCGAGGTCACCCTCGACCAGTTCGACGGCGGCTTTGCCATCACCGCGGTGAAACTGATCCTCAAGGCGAAAATACCCGGTGCGACCCAGGCGCAGTTCGAAGAGCTGAGCAACAAGGCCAAGGAAGGTTGCCCGGTATCGAAGGTGTTGAACGCGAAGATCAGCCTCGACGCGTCCCTGGTCAGCTGACTGGCTTGAGCAGGATCAGAACCCGCCAGGCAAAACGGTGGTCGAATAAATGACAGCAGCGTTCGCGCATCTTCGTGCGCACTGCTTTAAGGAGCTTCAACCATGAAACGTTTTGCTTTGGCGGTCATCTGCGGCGCGCTGGCCACGTCAGCCTTCGCAGCGCCGAAAGACTGCGAAGAACTCAAGAAAGAGATTGAAATCAAGATCCAGGCCAATGCCGTGCCGTCCTACACCCTGGAAATCGTTTCCAAGGAAGAGGCCGACAAGCACGACGTGGCCATGGTCGTCGGCTCCTGCGACAACGGCACCAAGGCGATCATCTACCAGAAGAATGGCAACTGAATCGCCTCACGGCACGCAATTGATCTGCCGTTCTTCGGCAACGATCTGCCCCTGACGGTTGATCAACCGGGCGCTCGGCGTGAAGGCCAGGGATCTGGCCTCCAGCCGATAACGCTGGCCCGCCTCGAAATGGTCGTAACGCAGCGTCATGTAGCACAGGCGCTCCTGCGGATCGGTGTCCATGCCCTGGCCACCGCCGAAAATCTCGAAATCGAAGCGTACCGTCAGCTCATGGCTGCCCGGCATGACCTGGAAAAAACGGCCGTCGGGCAGGCGCTGGTTGTCCAGGCGTTCGGCCATCAGCACCTTGCCGCCCGGCGTCGGCATGGCAAAGTCGACCCACGCCATCTGTGGATTGGCCGCCGGCAGCGGGCTCTGACAACCGGCAACAACACTTGCAGCGAGCAACAGCGGCAACCTGCGCATGATCAATGTCCTTGAATTCGGACATTCAGCATAACGCCGATCAAGTGCGCTGGCAGCCTGCCGGTGTGCCCTCGCCGACAACCTTGCGTTGCTCGTCATAGAGCTTGGCCCATGGCCGGAAACCGATGCTCCCGGCCTGCAGTTGATAGCGCTGGCCGGCATTGAAGTCCTTGAATTTCACTTTCAACTGGCAATCGCGCCACAGCGGCTCGGCATCCGGGCCGATGTTGGTCGCCGCCACCGGGAACTGATAACGCACCTTCAACTCATGACTGCCGGGCTGCACCTCGAAGTAGCGCGTGTCGACCGCCGCCGTGGTATCGACCTGCAGCGCCTGCAGCGCGGTGTCCTGTTGCCGGGCCTCCAGATCGATCCAGGCTTGCGAGGGGTCGGGGGCGGGCATTCCGAATCCGGCACAACCGGTCAGGCTCAGCAGGCCTGCTGTCAGCATCAACTTGCGCATGGCGTAGCTCCAATGGGCGGGATAGTCTTGCGGGCAGACTTTCCAGGGATGTTCTTATTGTGATCAGGCCGTTTCCAAGCCATGGGTTACTTGATCGCGTTTTGCCGGTTTTGTTTCCGGGTGTGATGGTTTTGTTGCTCAACGGTTGCTCCAGCCTCGGCTACTACAGCCAGTTGGCCGAAGGGCAATGGCAACTGCTGCGGGCCCGGGAGCCGGTGGCCGACGTCATTGCCGATCGACACCGCGACCCGACCTTGCGCGCTCACCTGGCCCGGTCGCAGCAGGCCCGGGCCTTCGCCAGCACGCATCTGCACCTGCCGGACAACCAGAGCTATCGGCTGTACGCCGACATCGGCCGGCCCTACGTGGTGTGGAACGTGTTCGCGACGCCGGAGTTTTCCCTGACGCCACACAATCATTGCTTCCCGATTGCCGGGTGCGTGGCCTACCGCGGCTACTACAGCCAGAGCGCGGCACGCGGCGAGGCGGCGATCCAGCGCCTGCAGGGCATGGACGTGTCCATCGGCGGCGTCGAAGCCTATTCGACCCTCGGCTGGTTCAACGACCCGATCCTCAACTCGATGATGGGCTGGGGCGATGAGCGCCTGGCCACGCTGATCTTTCATGAACTGGCGCATCAGCGCGTCTATGTGCAGGACGACACCGAATTCAACGAGTCATTTGCCACGTTTGTCGAGCAGGAAGGCACCCGCCAGTGGCGGGCGTTTCGTGGCCTGCCGGCAGATACCGACGCCAGGCTCAAGCAGCGTGATCAGTTCATCGCGCTGGTGCTGGAAACGCGCTCACGCCTGGAAAAGCTCTACGCCCAACCGCTGCCGGCCGAGCAGATGCGCGAGCGCAAAACGGCGACGTTCGAGCAGTTTCGTCGCGAATATCGAGCGATGCGCGACAACCAGTGGGCCGGGGACAAGCGTTATGACGCCTGGGTGAATACGCCGCTGAACAATGCGCGGTTGTTGCCGTTCGGGCTGTATGACCAGTGGGTGCCGGCGTTTGCGGCGCTGTTCAGCCAGGTTGGCGGGGATTGGCTGCGGTTTTATCCCGAGGTTGAGAAGTTGGGTGGTTTACCTGTCGCGGAGCGTAAAGCGGCCTTGAAAGCGCTGGCCGGATCTTGAATGGATCTCGGCTGATCCGGCCTCATCGCTGGCCAGTCAGCTCCCACGTGGATTCAGGAACCTGCGGTCACCTGTGGAAGCTGGCTTGCCAGCGATGGCGCAATGCTCAGCGCGGCAAAAACGCCTGATGCAACTCCGCCAGCGTCTCAAAGTGATAGGCCGGCGCCTCAGCACTCAACTCCTCAAAACTGCCAAAGCCATAGCCCACCGCCGCCGCATCCAGGCCGTTGCTGCGCGCGCCGATCAGGTCATGCTTGCGGTCGCCGATCATCAGCGTGTCGGCCGGATCCAGCCCCTCCTCGACCATCAGGTGCGCAATCAGCTCGACCTTGTTGGTCCGCGTGCCGTCCAGCTCACTGCCGTAAATCACCTTGAAGTGCCGGGCAAAATCGAAGTGCCGGGCAATTTCCCGGGCAAATACCCAGGGCTTGGACGTCGCGATGTAGAGCTGGCGGCCCTGGCCAGCGAGGGTTTCCAGCAGAGGCGTGACGCCCGCGAACACGCGGTTCTCATAAAGGCCGGTGACCTTGAAGCGCTCACGGTAGAAATTCACCGCCTCCCACGCCCTGGCTTCGTCGAAACCATAGAACTGCATGAACGCCTGCAACAGCGGCGGGCCGATGAAGTGCTCCAGTTTGCTCAGGTCCGGCTCATCGATGCCGAGCTTGCCGAGGGCGAACTGGATGGAACGGGTGATGCCCTCGCGCGGGTCGGTGAGGGTGCCATCGAGGTCGAACAGTACGGTCTGGTAATGCATGAGAAATCCTGGGCAGGTGTCAGTCGGTTCAGAGCTGGTCGTAGCCTTCGGCCAGATGCAGATCCTTGAGCTTTACGTAGTTCGCCGCGCTGTAGGTGAAAAAGGCGTTTTCCTTGTCGGACAGCGGCCGGATCTGTTTCACCGGGCGGCCCACGTAGAGGAAGCCGCTTTGCAGGCGCTTGCCCGGCGGCACCAGGCTGCCGGCGCCGATGATGACATCGTCCTCCACCACCGCGCCGTCCATGACAATGCTGCCCATGCCGATCAACACGCGGCTGCCGACCGTGCAGCCATGCAGCATGACCTTGTGGGCGACGGTCACGTCATCGCCGATCAGCAGCGGGAAGCCGTCCGGGTTGAACGGCCCGGCGTGGGTGATGTGCAGCACGCAGCCATCCTGCACACTGGTGCGCGCACCGATGCGGATGCGGTGCATGTCGCCACGGATCACGGTCAGCGGCCAGACGGAGCTGTCCGCGCCGATTTCGACGTCGCCGATCACCACCGCCGAGGCGTCGACAAACGCGCCCTGGGCCAGGCGCGGGGTGTGATTCTGGTACTTGCGAAGGGGCACGATAAGTTCTCTCTCTGTCGCCGATAGCTGCGGTGAGTGTCGATTGTAATTAAGATGGCTACATGTTTCTTCCAGCCAAGGTGCCAACCGTGAGCGTGAACAACCCTCTTTTGCAGTCCTACGACCTGCCGCCGTTCTCCGCGATCCGTGCCGAACACGTACTGCCGGCGATCGAAACCATCCTCGCCGACAACCGCGCCGCCATCGCCGAGATCCTCAAGACCCAAGGCAAGAACCCGACCTGGGCCGGCCTGGTGCTGGCAATGGACGAGCTCAATGACCGCCTGGGCGCGGCGTGGAGCCCGGTCAGCCACCTCAACGCGGTGTGCAACAGCGCCGAACTGCGTGAAGCCTACGAGTCGTGCCTGCCGGCGTTGAGCGCTTACTCCACCGAGATGGGTCAGAACCGCGAGCTGTTCCAGGCCTATGAAGCCCTGGCCAACAGCCCGGAAGCCGCCGGTTTCGACGTGGCGCAGAAAACCATCCTGGAACATGCCCTGCGCGATTTCCGCCTGTCGGGCATCGACCTGCCGGAAGCCGAACAGAAGCGCTACGCCGAAGTGCAGAGCAAGCTCTCCGAGCTGGGCAGCCGCTTCTCCAACCAGTTGCTCGACGCCACGCAGGCCTGGACCAAGCACATCAGCGACGAAGCCGCCCTCGCCGGCCTGACCGATTCGGCCAAGGCGCAAATGGCCGCCGCTGCACAGGCCAAAGGCCTCGACGGCTGGCTGATCACCCTGGAATTCCCCAGCTACTACGCGGTGATGACCTACGCCCAGGACCGCGCGCTGCGTGAAGAAGTCTACGCCGCCTACTGCACCCGCGCGTCGGACCAGGGCCCGAATGCCGGCCAGAACGACAACGGCCCGGTGATGGAAGAGATCCTCGACCTGCGTCAGGAACTGGCCAGGCTGTTGGGCTTCGCCAGTTTCTCCGAGCTGAGCCTGGCGACCAAAATGGCCGAGTCCAGCGATCAGGTGCTGAGCTTCCTGCGCGACCTGGCCAAGCGCAGCAAGCCGTTTGCCGCCCAGGATCTGCAGCAGCTGCGCGCGTTCGCCGCCGAACAGGGCTGCCCTGACCTGCAGAGCTGGGACAGCGGTTTCTACGGGGAAAAACTCCGCGAACAACGCTACAGCGTGGCCCAGGAAACCCTGCGCGCCTACTTCCCGATCGACAAGGTGCTGAGCGGCCTGTTCGCTATCGTCCAGCGCCTGTACGGCATCGAAATCGCCGAGCAGAAAGGCTTCGACACCTGGCACCCGGATGTCCGCCTGTTCGAAAT
This sequence comes from Pseudomonas sp. efr-133-TYG-5, assembly GCF_030209175.1. Lineage (GTDB taxonomy): Bacteria > Pseudomonadota > Gammaproteobacteria > Pseudomonadales > Pseudomonadaceae > Aquipseudomonas. The sequence goes on from NZ_JARVSM010000004.1 coordinate 24,840, forward strand.
CCGCGAGAACGGCCAGCACGTCGGGCGCTTCTTCTTTGACCTGTATGCCCGCGCCAACAAACGCGGCGGGGCGTGGATGGACGGCGCCCGTGACCGGCGGCGCACGATCGACGGCGTGCTGCAAAGCCCGGTGGCCAACCTGGTGTGCAACTTCACCCCGGCCGACAGCGGCAAGCCGGCCCTGCTGACCCACGATGAAGTCACCACCCTGTTCCACGAATTCGGCCACGGCCTGCATCACCTGCTGACCCGCGTCGAACATGCCGGCGTGTCCGGGATCAACGGCGTGGCCTGGGATGCCGTCGAGCTGCCGAGCCAGTTCATGGAAAACTGGTGCTGGGAGCCGGAAGGCCTGGCGCTGATTTCCGGCCACTACGAGACCGGCGAGCCACTGCCACAGGATCTGCTGGAAAAAATGCTCGCGGCGAAGAACTTCCAGTCCGGGCTGATGATGGTGCGCCAGCTGGAGTTCTCGCTGTTCGACTTCGAACTGCACGCCACCCACGGCGACGGCCGCAGCGTGCTGCAAGTGCTCGAAGGCGTGCGTGACGAGGTTTCGGTGATGCGTCCGCCGGCCTACAACCGCTTCCCCAACAGCTTCGCGCACATCTTCGCCGGCGGCTACGCGGCCGGTTACTACAGCTACAAGTGGGCGGAAGTGCTGTCGGCCGATGCCTTCTCCAAGTTCGAAGAAGACGGCGTGCTGAATGCCGACACCGGTCGCGCGTTCCGCGAAGCGATTCTGGCACGCGGCGGCTCGCAGGCGCCCATGGTGCTGTTCGTCGACTTCCGTGGCCGCGAGCCATCGATTGACGCACTCTTGCGCCACAGCGGCCTGAGTGAGGACGCAGCAGCATGAGTGAGGCACCTGTGAAGACCAAGAAACGCTTTATCGCCGGGGCGGTCTGCCCGGCGTGCAGCGAGCCGGACAAGCTGATGATGTGGAGCGAAGACGACGTGCCGCACCGCGAGTGCGTGGCTTGCGGTTACGCCGACACGCTCAATGCACAAGGGCTTTCAGTGCCCAAGGAGTTGGGCACGCGGGTCAATACCAGCGCGCTCAAGCCGGCCGCGGACAAGAGTGTGCAGGCCGTGCAGTTCTTCCCGAATCCGAAGCTGAAGAAAAAGTCCGAAGACTGAAATCGCAAGGCCGGCCACGGTGCAATGCCGTGACCGGCGCGATTCACTTGAGGTTGACGGTCTGGAACCAGCTCTTCATCGAGCAGGTGGCGAACGCGCTGGTGCTGCAGTCACCATTGGCCAGTGCGGTGCGCAGCTTGTCGACATCGGCCTGCATCACGTAGCGGATGCCGTCCTTGAAGTGGCCGCTTTCACCGAACCCGCCCTGGGTCATTTCATTCAGCGCATCTTCCTTGCTCCAGCCCTGCACGACGATGCGATACATCGCCGCCATCAGGCCGGTGCGGTCGGAACCGTGCTTGCAGTGCATCAGCACCGGGCCGTTGGCCTCGGCCGCCTGGATCGCGCGCAGGGTTTTCAGCACGTCGCTGTCATCGACGTGGTTGGTGCGATACGGCAATTGCACCTGATTGATGCCGGGGGCCGCCAGCCAGCTCGAATCCGCTTCCGGGAGAAAGTTGATCACCGTCGCCACCTTGAGGTTTTTCAGTAACGGCACCGCGCCGCTGTCAGGCAAGGCGCTGCGGTAGAGCGTCGGCGACATCTGGAACAGGTTGTATTGCACCTCGACCGGTTGCGCCCATTCGCCAGGGCGGGAAACCGCAGCGTCTGCGGCATGCGCCGACATCGAGCTGAACAGGGCAAGCAGCGACAAACAGATCGCAGAGGAGAAGCGCGTCAGGAACATGCTGTGCGGTGACCGTGTGAGATTCGTCAGTGAGGGCTCGCAGCTTGCAGGTCGCGCAGTCAAATCCCTGTGAGGCATTTGTCAAAGAATCGTGAAGTCGAGGCAATCTTTACCCGGCGAATTCGCGCTTTTTTCCGCTGAATCGGTCTATCCGGTTGCTTAGCCTGCTACCATTTGTCACATGATGTTGCAGACGTGCTTGTCTTCCCCCGGTCATTTTCGACCCGTCGCAGCCAACTGACCACGAGCCGGCACAGAAACGGCTGACAACCATCAATGCCTGATGAGGTGCACACCCCATGTCTGATGAAGATCGAGACAACCCGCGGCGTGAGTTTTTGCGCAAATCCCTGACCCTGATTCCGGTGGTCACCCTCGCCGGCACCGGCCTGGGCAGCAGCGTGCTGCACGCAGCGCCCGCAAGCGCACCAGCGCCACAACCGGCGCGAGCCAGCAGCAGCGCCAGCTCGACGGGTTATGAGCCGACGTATTTCACCGCCGAAGAATGGGCTTTCATCAACGCCGCCGTGGCGCAACTGATCCCCAACGACGAGCAAGGCCCGGGTGCCCTGGAGGCCGGCGTGCCGGAATACATCGACCGGCAGATGAACACCCCCTACGCCGCCGGAGCCCTGTGGTACATGCAGGGCCCGTTCGATGCCGACGCCGCGCCGGAGATGGGCTGGCAGAGCAAACTGGTGCCCAAGGAGATCTATCGTCTCGGCATTGCCGCCACGGATCAGTGGGCAAAATCCCTCAACGGTAAAGTATTTGCTGAGCAAGACAGCGCTACCCGAGACGATCTGCTGAAGCAGCTCGAAGCCGGAAAACCGCAATTCGACAGCGTGCCGGCGAAGATTTTCTTCAGCCTGCTGCTGCAGAACACCAAGGAAGGGTTCTTCTGCGACCCGATCCACGGTGGCAACAAAGGCATGGTCGGCTGGACCATGATCGGCTTCCCCGGCGCCCGCGCCGATTTCATGGATTGGGTGGAACGCAACGAGCAATACCCCTTCCCGGCAGTTTCGATTCGCGGCGAGAGGGCGTGAGCATGGCAACGGTAATGAAAAAGGTCGACGCGGTGATCGTCGGCTTCGGCTGGACGGGCGCGATCATGGCCAAGGAGCTGACCGAGGCCGGCCTCAACGTGCTGGCGCTGGAGCGCGGGCCGATGCAGGACACCTACCCCGACGGCAACTATCCCCAGGTGATCGACGAACTCACCTACAGCGTACGGAAAAAACTCTTCCAGGATGTCTCGAAGGAAACCGTCACCATCCGCCACAGCGTCAATGACATCGCGCTGCCGAACCGCCAGTTGGGCGCGTTCCTGCCGGGCAATGGCGTCGGCGGTGCCGGCCTGCACTGGTCAGGCGTGCACTTTCGCGTCGACCCGATTGAGTTGCGCATGCGCAGCCACTACGAAGAGCGCTACGGCAAGCATTTCATCCCCAAGGACATGACCATCCAGGACTTCGGCGTCAGCTACGAAGAGCTGGAGCCGTTCTTCGATTTTGCCGAAAAAGTCTTCGGCACGTCGGGCCAGGCCTGGACCGTGAAGGGCCAACTGGTCGGTCAGGGCAAGGGCGGCAACCCTTACGCGGCGGATCGCTCGAACCCGTTCCCGCTGGAAGCACAGAAGAACACCGTTTCCGCCCAACTGTTCGGCAAAGCGGCGACCGAAGTCGGTTACAAACCCTACAACCTGCCTTCGGCAAACACCTCCGGGCCGTACACCAATCCCTACGGCGCGCAGATGGGCCCGTGCAACTTCTGCGGGTTCTGCAGCGGCTATGTCTGCTACATGTACTCCAAGGCCTCGCCGAACGTGAACATCCTTCCGGCGCTGAAACCGCTGGCGAACTTCGAGCTGCGGCCCAATTCCCACGTGCTGCGGGTCAACCTCGACAGCAGCAAGACCAAGGCCACCGGCGTCACTTACATCGACGGCCAGGGCCGCGAGATCGAGCAACCGGCGGACCTGGTGATCCTCGGTGCCTTCCAGCTGCACAACGTGCGCCTGATGCTGCTTTCCGGCATCGGCAAGCCGTACGATCCGATCAGCGGCGAAGGTGTGGTCGGGCGTAACTTCGCCTACCAGAACATGGCCACGATCAAGGCGTTCTTCGACAAGGACACCCACACCAACAACTTCATCGGCGCCGGCGGCAACGGCGTGGCGGTGGATGATTTCAACGCCGACAACTTCGATCACGGCCCGCACGGCTTCGTCGGCGGCTCGCCAATGTGGGTCAACCAGGCCGGCAGCCGGCCGATTGCCGGCACATCCAACCCGCCGGGCACCCCGGCCTGGGGCAGTGCCTGGAAGCGCGCCACCGCCGATTACTACACCCATCAGGTGTCGATGGACGCCCACGGCGCGCACCAGTCCTACCGCGGCAACTACCTCGATCTGGACCCGGTATATCGCGATGCCTACGGCCTGCCGCTGCTGCGCATGACCTTCGACTGGCAGGAAAACGACATCAAGATGAACCGCTTCATGGTCGAGAAAATGGGCAAGATCGCCGAAGCCATGGGCCCGAAAGCCATCGCGGTGATCGGCAAGAAAGTCGGCGACCACTTCAACACCGCGTCCTACCAGACCACCCACCTCAACGGTGGCGCGATCATGGGCACCGATCCGAAAACCAGCGCCCTCAACCGCTACCTGCAGAGCTGGGACGTGCACAACGTCTTCGTTCCGGGGGCGTCGGCGTTCCCGCAGGGCCTGGGATACAACCCGACCGGACTGGTGGCGGCACTGACCTACTGGTCGGCCCGGGCGATCCGCGAGCAATACCTGAAAAACCCCGGCCCGCTGGTTCAGGCTTAAGGAGCGATGACCATGAAAAATCTCGTTATCGCCACCCTGGCGCTGCTTGGCAGCGCCGCGCTTCACGCTGCCGAAGTCGATCAACAACTGATCAGGCAGGGCGAATACCTGGCCCGCGCCGGTGACTGCGTGGCCTGCCACACCGCCAAGGACGGCAAGCCGTTCGCCGGCGGGCTGCCGATGGAAACCCCGATTGGCACGATCTACTCGACCAACATCACCCCGGACAAAACCGGCGTGGGCGACTACAGCTTCGAGGACTTCGACCAGGCGGTGCGCCATGGCGTCGCCAAAAACGGTAGTACCTTGTACCCGGCGATGCCGTATCCGTCCTACGCCCGTGTCAGTGACGACGACATGCACGCGCTGTACGCCTACTTCATGCACGGCGTGCAACCGGTGGCGCAAGAGAACAAGGCCAGCGACATCCCGTGGCCCTTGAGCATGCGCTGGCCGCTGATGGGCTGGCGCTGGCTGTTCGCGCCGAAGGTCGAGGCGGGGCCGGCCGCGTCGGACGATGCTGTCGTCAACCGTGGCGCGTATCTGGTGGAAGGCCTCGGACATTGCGGCGCCTGCCATACGCCACGTGCCCTGACCATGCAGGAAAAATCCTTGAGTGCGGCCGATGGCAGCAGTTTTCTCGCCGGCAGTGCGCCGCTGGAAGGCTGGATCGCCAAGAGCCTGCGCGGCGACCACAAGGACGGCCTCGGCAGCTGGAACGAAGCGCAACTGGTGCAGTTCCTCAAGACCGGGCGCAGCGACCGCAGCGCGGTGTTCGGCGGCATGAGCGATGTGGTCACCCACAGCATGCAGTACATGAGTGATGCCGACCTGACCGCCATTGCCCGCTATCTGAAGACCCTGCCGGCCAGCGACCCCGCCGACCAGCCGCACCAGTACGACGACAAGGCTGCCAAGGCCTTGTGGAACGGTGACGACAGCCAGCGCGGTGCCGCGGTGTACATCGACAACTGCGCGGCGTGCCACCGCACCGATGGTCACGGCTACACCCGGGTGTTCCCGGCGCTGGCGGGCAATCCGGTGCTGCAGTCGGACGATCCGACCTCGCTGATCCACATCGTGCTCAAGGGCGGCACCCTGCCGGCCACCCACACCGCGCCATCGACGTTCACCATGCCGGCCTTCGCCTGGCGCCTGTCGGACCAGGAAGTGGCGGATGTGGTGAGCTTCATCCGTGGCAGTTGGGGCAACCAGGGCGCGCCGGTGAAAGCGGCCGACGTGGCCGCGCTGCGCAAGGATGATCTGCAGACCACCTCGGGCGACGACCTCGGCCAGGTGACGCAACACAACTGACCAGGCGCCCGACGGCACTAGCCAGATGAGCAACGCCCCGATACTGTATATGCACACAGTATCGGGGCGTTTTCATGTCTACTCCTTTGCCACCTCGCGGGCGCGGCACCGCGACCAATCCGCACAACCGCTTCGCGCCGAATCGTTCGGTGGTCGAGGATGACGGCTGGTATCAGGAAGTGCCCGAGACCCAAAGCACCGAAGTGATGATCGAAGCGGCCAAAACCATCATCACTCGCAACACGTCGCCGGACCTGCCGTTCGACCGCTCGATCAATCCTTACCGCGGCTGCGAGCACGGCTGCATCTATTGCTACGCGCGACCCAGCCACGCCTACTGGGACATGTCGCCGGGGCTGGATTTCGAAACCCGGCTGATCGCCAAGACCAACGCCGCCCAGGTCCTGGAAGAACAGCTTGGGAAAAAAGGCTATCAATGTGCGCCGATCAACCTCGGCTCCAACACCGACCCGTACCAACCCATCGAACGCGAACACCGGATCACCCGCCAGACCCTCGAAGTGCTGCTGCGCTACCGGCACCCGGTGACCATCGTCACCAAGGGCTCGCTGATCCTGCGCGACCTCGATCTGCTCACTGAACTGGCGAAGCAGCGTCTGGTGGCGGTGATGATCAGCCTGACCACCCTGGACGACGAGCTCAAGCGCATCCTCGAACCCCGCGCTGCTGCGCCCAAGGCACGCTTGCGCGCGATCCGGGTCATGCGTGAGGCGGGCATTCCGGTCGGCGTGCTGTGTTCGCCGATGATTCCGATGATCAACGACAGCGAAATCGAGAGCCTGCTCAGCGAGGCCCATGCCGCCGGCGCGCAGAGCGCCGCCTACATGATGTTGCGCCTGCCGCTGGAGGTCGCCCCGCTGTTCGAGGAATGGCTGCATGCGCACTATCCGCAACGCGCCGCCCATGTGCTCAGCCTGATCCGCCAGAGCCGTGGCGGCGAGTTGTACGACAGCCGTTTCGGCGCACGGATGCGCGGTGAAGGGCCGTTCGCCGATCTCTTGGCACAGCGTTTCGCCAAGGCCCTGAAACGCCTGGGCCTGAATCACCGCGAAGGCTTCAATCTCGATTGCACGGCCTTCTGTCCGCCGGGTCGCCAGATGGCGCTGATTTAGCGACAATTAGCCTATGGTTGAGTGCTTGGACCTACTCGGCCGGTTACGCTGGTCACGTTTTTTGTGACCTGGAACACACGTTCTAGAGCACTTGATTCAGTTTGAGTTAAGTTTCGGCGGTTACCTTGTTCATCGAGTGACTGACGGGTCGGGATGACCCGGATGTTGTAAACAGCCACTGGCTTCACACCGGAATACCGGGGAAGAATCCCTGAATCCGCCAACGAGGATGAATCATGAGTGACAAGGATAAACAGCCGTTGGCTGCGTCGGCGCAAGCCCTCCCTGTGGCGGAATCCGCCGATGCAGCGTTGAAAACCATTGTCGACGGCTTTTTGCATTTTCATCATGAGGTCTTTCCGCAGCAGGAAGAACTCTTCAAGAAACTCGCCACGGCGCAGTCGCCGCGGGCGATGTTCATCACCTGTGCCGATTCGCGCATCGTCCCCGAACTGATTACCCAAAGCTCCCCGGGCGATCTATTCGTGACCCGCAACGTCGGCAACGTGGTACCGCCTTACGGGCAGATGAACGGTGGCGTGTCCACCGCCATCGAGTACGCCGTGCTGGCCCTGGGCGTGCAACACATCATCATTTGCGGCCACTCCGATTGCGGCGCCATGCGTGCGGTACTCAACCCGGACAGCCTGGAAAAAATGCCGACGGTCAAAGCCTGGCTGCGCCACGCTGAAGTGGCGAAGACCATGGTGCACGACAACTGCAACTGCACCGACGAAAAAGAAAGCATGCCGATCCTCACCGAGGAAAACGTCATCGCCCAACTGCAGCACTTGCGTACCCATCCTTCGGTAGCCTCGCGCATGGCGAACGGTCATCTGTTCATCCATGGCTGGGTCTACAACATCGAAACCAGCGAAATCAAAGCTTACGACGCGGACCAGGGTCGATTCCTGCCGCTCGACGGCAGCCATCCGATTCCGGTGGCGACGCCCAAAGCGCGCTTCTAAATCCTCCTAAAAATCCGTGTGGTTTGACGCCGGCCGCTGTTTCAGCGGCCCGGCCTCGCCACGCCTGAAGAAAGCTTCGGGAGAATCACCATGCGTGCTGCTCAATTGAAAGCTGTTCTGCCACGGGAGCTGTTGGCTTCGGTGGTTGTGTTCCTCGTGGCCCTGCCGCTGTGCATGGGTATCGCCATCGCTTCCGGGTTGCCACCGGCCAAGGGTCTGATCACCGGGATCATCGGCGGTCTGGTGGTCGGCTGGCTGGCGGGTTCGCCGTTGCAGGTCAGCGGCCCGGCGGCAGGGCTGGCGGTGCTGGTGTTCGAACTGGTGCGCCAGCACGGCATCGAGATGCTCGGGCCGATCCTGCTGCTGGCCGGTTTCCTGCAACTGCTGGCCGGACGCCTGAAGCTGGGGTGCTGGTTCCGGGTGACTGCACCGGCCGTGGTGTATGGCATGTTGGCGGGGATCGGCGTGCTGATCGTGCTCTCGCAAGTGCATGTGATGCTCGATGCCAAGCCACAACCTTCCGGCCTGGACAACCTCACGGCCTTCCCCGGCGCCGTGGCGCAGGCCTTGCCGTCGTTCGGCTGGCAAGCGGGCTTGCTCGGCTTGGGTACCATCGCGGTGATGTGGCTGTGGGAGAAGTTTCGCCCGCAGGCGCTGCGTTTCGTGCCCGGCGCCCTGCTCGGCGTGGGTCTGGCCACAGGCGTCAGCCTGCTGCTGGCCTTGCAGGTCAAGCGGGTCGAGGTGCCGGCCAATCTGGCCGAAGCCATCGATTGGCTGAAACCGGCCGACCTGCTCAGCCTCGCCGACCCGACCCTACTGATCGCCGCGTTCGCCGTCGCCTTCATCGCCAGCGCGGAAACCCTGCTCTCGGCGGCGGCGGTGGATCGCATGCACAGCGGCGTGCGCTCGGATTTCGACCGTGAGCTGTCCGCGCAAGGGGTCGGCAACATGCTCTGCGGCCTGGTCGGCGCACTGCCGATGACCGGTGTCATCGTGCGCAGTTCGGCCAACGTCCAGGCCGGTGCCACCACCCGTTACTCGACGATTTTCCATGGCCTGTGGCTGCTGGCGTTTGTCCTGCTGCTGTCGAGCCTGCTGCAGAGCATTCCGGTGGCGAGTCTGGCGGGGGTGCTGGTCTACACCGGGTTCAAACTGGTCGACCTGAAAGCCTTCCGTGGCCTGGGCCGCTATGGGCGGATGCCGATGTTCACCTACGCCGCCACGGCTCTGGCGATCATTTTCACCGACCTGCTGACCGGGGTACTGATCGGTTTCGGCCTGACGCTGGTGAAGCTGGCGTTCAAGGCCTCGCGCCTGAAGATCAGCCTGATCGATCTGCCCCAGGATGGCGAAATGGAGTTGCGCCTGGTCGGTGCGGCGACCTTTCTCAAGGTGCCGGCGCTGACCCAGGTACTGGGCAGCATTCCGCCGGGCACGACGGTGCATGTGCCGCTCAACAACCTGAGCTACATCGACCATTCGTGTCTGGAGTTGCTGGAAGAATGGGGCCGGGCCAATGCGGCCAAGGGCTCGAAACTGCTGATCGAGTCGCGCGGCTTGAAGCGACGGCTTGAGGGGCGGGTCCGGACCAATACCGGGATTGGTGCGGCCGGCTGAAACCCTCACTTGTAAACAAACCTTGTGGGAGCTGGCTTGCCAGCGATGGCGGTCTTTCAGTCACTGAAAATGTTGACTGATCCATCGCTTTCGCTGGCAAGCCAGCTCCCACAGGTATTGGTCGGGAACGCGGATTACGCGGCAGGCTGATCCAGCTCCAGGCCCACACCCAGGCGGCGTCCCATGCACGGCCAGCGTTTCCACGCGGCGCCGGTGTCCGGGCTGCTCAGTTTCTCGCGATAGGCTTCCACCGACTCCAGCGCAAAGCTGTCGTCATCGAGCATCTCGTCGATGGCGTGGTGCACCACTTCGTCCAGTTGGTTGGCAAATTCCTCACCGATCAATTGGTGAGCAATCAGATTGGCGACCGTCATGTCCAAGGGGATCAGTGGCTGGCCGAAATGCTTGATGTACAGGTCGTTGACCTCTTCGACAAAGCGGTGCGCCAGGTAGGCTTCGTCCAGCAGGCTGTCCAGGCCGACATGCCCGGCCATGATGGCCGGCGGCTGGAGGAAATACTGCTCGGCGATTTTCAGCACCGGTTTGATCTGCGATTCGATTCCCGCTTCCCTGGCGACTTCATTGGCTGCGTCCAGCAGGTCCGGTACTTCATCGATGTAGGCGGCGACGAAACGCGTCAGCACGCCATTGGCGTCGGCTTCCGGCAACTGGATCGCCGGGTGTAGATGAGGCAGCTTGCTTTCCAGCTGACGGGTCAGCAGGCCGGTTTCTTTCTCGTGCTGTTGGGCTGTTTGGATCTGCTCGCGCAATGCGGCGGTGTTCATGAAAACTCCAGGGAACAAGGCAATGAAATAGGGAAGACATAACTTAGCTGGCTTACGAAAAATGCTAAGACGCATTTGTCATAATTATTTCATCCTTGATGCGCCGGCGTTATATCGGTTTGCCACCACTCGTCTGCATCCTTCTCCAATCGTGGGCTGGAACGCAAGTCCCAGCTGTTTCAGATGATTTACGCGATCGCATTGCAATTTTCCGCCGCTGTCTATACTCGCCATTGAATGGAGTTAGCTGATGACGCCCGACTGCACCCGCAGCAAGGCCCGGCGATTCAAGTTCGTAGTCTGATGCAGCCGCTCCCTTGCCGCAGGCGTTACGCCTCCGGGATAACAAGAACGATAAGGGGAACCCGCAATGATGCGACATCCACACGTCTGGATGGGCCTCCTGTTGTGGTCGATTTTCAGCCCGGCCCACGCGGCCTGGACTGTGAATATGGCGCCTGGAGCGACTGAAATCAGTCACGCAGTATTCGACCTGCACATGACCATCTTCTGGATCTGTGTAGTGATCGGGATCATCGTCTTCGGCGCCATGTTCTGGTCGATGATGGTGCACCGCCGCTCCACCGGGCAGGTCGCCGCGAAATTCCACGAAAGCACCACCGTCGAAATTCTCTGGACCGTCGTGCCGCTGCTGATCCTGGTGGCGATGGCCGTGCCGGCGACCGCGACCCTGATCCGCATGTACGACACCAGTGAGCCGGACATCGATATCCAGATCACCGGTTATCAGTGGAAGTGGCACTACAAATACCTGGGCCAGGATGTCGAGTTCTTCAGCAACCTGGCCACCCCCGCCGAACAGATCCACAACAAGGAAGCCAAGGGCGAGCATTACCTGCTCGAAGTCGACAAGCCGCTGGTGCTGCCGGTCGGCGCCAAGGTGCGCTTCCTCGTCACCTCCGCCGACGTCATCCACTCGTGGTGGGTGCCGGCCTTCGCGGTCAAGCGCGATGCGATTCCCGGGTTCGTCAACGAGGCCTGGACGCGCATCGACAAGCCCGGCCTGTACCGCGGCCAATGCGCCGAACTGTGCGGCAAGGACCACGGCTTCATGCCGATCGTGGTCGACGTCAAGGAAAAGGCCGATTACGACAAGTGGCTGGCCGAGCGCAAGGCCGAAGCCGCGCAGCTCAAGGAGCTGACCAGCAAGGAATGGACCCTCGACGAGCTCAAGGAACGTGGCGACAAGATCTACCACACCACCTGCGTCGCCTGTCACCAGGCCGAAGGCCAGGGCCTGCCGCCGATGTTCCCGGCGCTCAAGGGCTCGAAAATTGCCACCGGCCCGAAAGAGGCGCACCTGAGCCTGGTGTTCCACGGCAAGCCCGGCACCGCCATGGCGGCGTTCGGCAAACAGCTGTCGGAAGTCGATATCGCCGCCGTAGTGACCTACGAACGCAACGCCTGGGGCAACAACAAGGGCGACATGGTCACGCCAAAAGAAGTGCTTGAGCTCAAACAGGCGGAAAGCAAATGAGCCGGTCCATCGCGTATTTCCTGAACCGGCCGGGGCAGCGCGCCCCGGCCAACCCAGCCCACTCACGTAAAGGAGACCGGCCATGAGCGCTGTAATCGATGACCACGGTCATGCCGACCACGCCCACGGCCCCGCCAAAGGCCTGATGCGCTGGGTGCTGACCACCAACCACAAGGACATCGGCACCCTGTACCTGTGGTTCGCGTTCTGCATGTTCCTGCTCGGCGGCTCGTTCGCCATGGTGATCCGCGCCGAGCTGTTCCAGCCCGGTCTGCAGATCGTCGAGCCGGCGTTCTTCAACCAGATGACCACCATGCACGGCCTGGTGATGGTCTTCGGGGCGGTGATGCCGGCGTTCGTCGGCCTCGCCAACTGGATGATCCCGCTGATGATCGGCGCGCCGGACATGGCCCTGCCGCGGATGAACAACTTCAGCTTCTGGCTGTTGCCGGCGGCGTTCCTGCTGCTGGTGTCGACCCTGTTCACCCCCGGTGGCGGGCCGAACTTCGGCTGGACCTTCTACGCACCGCTGTCCACCACCTATGCGCCGGAAAGCGTGACGTTCTTCATCTTCGCCATCCACCTGATGGGGATCAGTTCGATCATGGGCGCGATCAACGTGATCGCCACCATCCTCAACCTGCGTGCCCCCGGCATGACCCTGATGAAAATGCCGCTGTTCGTCTGGACCTGGCTGATCACCGCGTTCCTGCTGATCGCGGTGATGCCGGTGCTGGCCGGGTGCGTGACGATGATGCTGATGGACATCCACTTCGGCACCAGTTTCTTCAGTGCCGCCGGCGGCGGCGACCCGGTGCTGTTCCAGCACGTGTTCTGGTTCTTCGGCCATCCGGAGGTGTACATCATGATCCTGCCGGCCTTCGGTGCCGTCAGCCAGATCATCCCGACGTTCGCGCGCAAGCCGCTGTTCGGCTACACCTCGATGGTCTACGCCACGGCGAGCATCGCGTTCCTGTCGTTCATCGTCTGGGCGCACCACATGTTCGTGGTCGGCATTCCGCTGGTGGGCGAGCTGTTCTTCATGTACGCGACCATGCTGATCGCCGTGCCGACCGGGGTGAAAGTGTTCAATTGGGCCAGCACCATGTGGCAGGGCTCGATGACCTTCGAGACGCCGATGCTGTTCGCCGTGGCGTTCGTCATCCTGTTCTCCATCGGCGGTTTCTCCGGGCTGATGCTGGCCATCGCCCCGGCGGACTTCCAGTACCAGGACACCTATTTCGTGGTCGCGCACTTCCACTACGTGCTGGTGCCGGGGGCGATCTTCGGGATCTTCGCCTCGGCGTATTACTGGCTGCCGAAGTGGACCGGCCACATGTACGACGAAACCCTCGGCAAGCTGCACTTCTGGCTGTCGTTCGTCGGCATGAACCTGACCTTCTTCCCCATGCACTTCGTGGGGCTGGCAGGCATGCCACGGCGGATTCCGGACTACAACCTGCAGTTCGCCGACTTCAACATGGTCTCGTCGATCGGCGCGTTCATGTTCGGCGCCACGCAGATCTTCTTCCTGTTCATCGTGATCAAAACCATCCGTGGCGGCGCGCCGGCACCGGCCAAACCGTGGGATGGCGCCGAAGGCCTGGAATGGAGCGTGCCGTCGCCGGCGCCGTATCACACGTTCACCACGCCGCCGGAAGTGAAATGAACACGAATCTCCCTGTGGGAGCGAGCCTGCTCGCGAACAACGATGACGCGGTCCATCTGATGCACCGAGTTGTCTGCTTCGCGAGCAGGCTCGCTCCCACAGAGGATCTCGGTAGAGGCTGACAATCATGGCTGACTCGATCTCGATGAAGAAACTGGTCACCCGCCTGCTCGGTGTGGTGGTGGCGATGTTTGTCTTCGGTTTTGCCCTGGTGCCGATCTACGACGTGATGTGCAAGGCCTTCGGTATCAACGGCAAGACCGCCGGGCAGTACGAAGGCGAGCAGAGCGTCGACGCCTCGCGCCAGGTGCGGGTGCAGTTCCTGTCGACCAACAACGTCGACATGCCGTGGGAGTTCTACCCCAAGCATGACGAGCTCACGGCCAACCCCGGCGCGGTGAACGAAATGATCTTCATCGCCCGCAACCCCACCGACAGGCCGATGAGTGCCCAGGCCGTACCGAGCATCGCGCCGAGCAACGCGGCGGCGTATTTCCACAAGACCGAATGCTTTTGCTTTACCCAGCAGGTGCTGCAGCCCGGTCAGCAGATCGAAATGCCGGTGCGCTTCATCGTTGACCGCGACATGCCCAAGGACGTGAAGCACCTGACGCTGTCCTACACGCTGTTCGATATCACCGCCCGACATCCTCCGGTGGCTGCAAACACCGGCGGTTGAGCGTGCCCGATAAGGAGAACAATAAATGCCAACTCATGAGCACTACTACGTTCCGGCCCAGAGCAAATGGCCGATCGTCGCCACTTTCGGCATGGTCATTACCGTGTACGGCCTGGCGACCTGGTTCAACGATCTGAAGGCAGCGCGTCCGGAATCCCACGGCCCGTTGATCTTTTTCGTCGGCGGCCTGTTGCTGGCGTACATGCTGTTCGGCTGGTTCGGTGCCGTGATCAAGGAAAGCCGGGCGGGCTTGTACAGCCCGCAGCTGGATCGCTCGTTCCGCTGGGGCATGAGTTGGTTCATCTTCTCCGAGGTGATGTTCTTCGTCGCCTTCTTCGGCGCGCTGTTCTATGTGCGGCACGTCTCCGGCCCGGCACTCGGCGGCGAAGGCCCGAAAGGCATCGCGCACATGCTGTGGCCGAACTTCCAGTTCACCTGGCCGTTGCTGCACACCCCGGATCCGAAACTGTTTCCGCCACCCAAGGAAGTCATCAGCCCGTGGGGCCTGCCGCTGATCAACACGATCCTGCTGGTCAGCTCCAGCGTGACCATCACCATCGCCCACCACGCCCTGAAGAAAGGCCATCGTGGCGCGCTGAAACTGTGGCTGGCGATCACCGTGCTGCTCGGCTGCGGCTTCCTCGCCCTGCAGGCCGAAGAGTACATGCACGCTTACCACGAACTGGGCCTGACCCTCGGTTCGGGCATCTACGGCGCAACGTTCTTCATGCTCACCGGATTCCACGGCGCCCACGTGACCATCGGCACGATCATTCTGTTCGTCATGCTGATGCGCATCATGAAGGGCCATTTCGATGCCGATCACCAGTTCGGCTTCGAGGCGGCGAGCTGGTACTGGCACTTCGTCGATGTGGTCTGGATCGGCTTGTTCGTCTTCGTTTACGTGCTTTAACAACAGCTGCAAGCCAAAGCGGTAAAGCTTCTAACTTGCAGCTTGTAGCTCGAGGCTTGCAGCTACCAGGGCGCATGCGACACCAGTTGGCCGCTGTAGAAGCCCCAGGCGATCAAGCCGACGGTGACGGCGGCCAATGCCACCCGAACACTCAAGGCGATGACCAGGCGATTGGAACTGCTGTCGTCCTTGACCAGGAAAAACAGGCCGCTGAACAGGCTGATCACCGTGGCAATCAGCATCAGGACGATCGCTGCTTTGAGCATGGCAAGACTCCGGGGGACAGGCAATGCACTTGAGTATAGCGATCCCGCTCACGGCCTTTGAGGCGCGGCCATGAAGCGCTTCCGCCCGGGCGTCGTGCCGAGCGTGGTAGTGGCGTTGCTGCTGCCGCTGCTGGTGGCGCTGGGCTGCTGGCAACTGGGCCGCGGTGCCGAGAAAACCGCCCTGCTCGCCAGTTACGCCGAACGCCGCGCCGCCGCACCGATGGCCAGCAGCGAGTTGCTGCACAGCGCCGACCCGGCGTTTCGCCGGGTGCACCTGCACGGCCAGTTCGACGCCGCGCACAGCCTGCTGCTGGACAACCGCCAGCGTGACGGCAAGGTCGGCGTCGAGTTGCTGCAACCGTTGCAGGACTCGCGCACGGGCCTGTGGCTGCTGGTCAATCGCGGCTGGCTGCCCTGGCCGGACCGCCGCGTCGCGCCGCAATTCAACACCCCGGCCGCCGCGGTCGATGTCGATGCCTGGGTCTACGTCGCCCCCGGTGCGACCTTCCAGTTGCACGCCGATCCGCCCAGCGATCACTGGCCGCAGACCATCACCGCCGTCGAGCCGGCGAAGGTGTGGAAAACCCTCGAGCGCGACGGCTTCGCCTATGAAGTGCGCGCCGAACCTGGCCCGGCCAGCTATCAGGCCGACTGGCCGGTGGTCGCGATGGGCCCGGAAAAACACCTCGGCTACGCCGTGCAGTGGTTCGCCATGGCCACCGCGCTGCTCGGTCTCTATGTCTATTTGGGCGTGCACAACGCAAAGGAGAAACACCATGGGAGCGGCCATGAATCCACCCAGCATGTCTGAAGCCAAGGCCCCGGCCAGTCGCCGGCGCGGACGTATCCAGTTGCTGCTGATCGTGCTCGGCGTGGTCGGCCCGATGATCCTCGCCACCGGCATGTACAAATTGCAGTTCTGGGTACCGGAGGGGCGCAGCTACCACGGCGAACTGATCGGTAACGGCCAGACCCGCGCCGACCTCGGCGTGACGGCTGCCGAGGAGCGCTGGCAGATGCTGGTGACCGCGCCGACGGATTGCGCGGTGGACTGCCAGCAACTGGTCTATCTCGCGCGGCAGATCCAGATCGGCCTCGGCCGCGATGCCGGGCGCGCCAGCCACGCCCTCGCCGCCGCGCAACCGCTGGCTGCCGACTACGAGGCCAAGCTGAGCCGCGAATACCCGCAACTGCAACGCTATCCGCTGGACGCCACGACCTTCAGCAAGGCCAGCGGCGCCAAAGCCACCCCGCAACTGTGGATCATCGACCCCCACGGCAACCTCGTGCTGCGCTACGAGCCGAGTGTGAAGGGCAAGGATCTGCTCAACGACCTGCGCCACCTGCTGAAACTGTCGAACATCGGCTGAGGACACCGTCATGGCCAAACCTGGATTTCGCCTCGCGCTGTTCGCCACCCTGCTGGCGCTGATCGTGGTGCTGCTCGGCGCCTACACCCGCCTGACCCATGCCGGCCTCGGTTGCCCGGACTGGCCGGGGTGCTACGGCTTTATCAGCGTGCCGAAAAGCGAAGCCCAACTGGCCCATGCCGAACTGCATTTCCCCGATGCGCCCGTCGAAGCGCACAAGGGCTGGAACGAGATGATCCACCGCTACTTCGCCGGCACCCTCGGCATGCTCATCGCTGTGCTGGCCGGGCGCGCCTGGGTCAATCGTCGGCATCCCGGGCAGCCGTTGAAATTGCCGCTGTTTCTCCTTGCCGTGGTGTTCGCGCAAGCGGCGTTCGGCATGTGGACCGTGACGCTCAAGCTCTGGCCGCAAGTGGTCACCGGGCATCTGCTCGGCGGCTTCGCCACCTTGAGCCTGCTGTTTCTGCTGACCCTGCGCCTGTCTGGCGTGCTGCCGGCACTGACCGTGCCCAGGCGCCTGCAGTATTGGGCGACTGCCGGGCTGTTGCTGGTGATCGGCCAGATTGCGCTGGGCGGCTGGGTCAGTTCCAACTATGCGGCGGTGGCCTGCATCGACTTCCCGACCTGCCACGGCCAATGGCTGCCGCCGGCGGATTTCGCCAACGGCTTTCACCTGACCCAGCACATCGGCCCGAATTACCTCGGCGGCCAGCTCGATAGCGACGCGAGAACGGCAATCCACCTGACCCACCGGATCGGCGCACTGCTGGTGACGCTGGTGCTGCTCGGCCTGGCCTGGCAACTGAAAGGCGTCGGCATGACCCGCCTCGCCGGGCTGGTGTTGATCGCCCTCGGCGCACAGATCACCCTGGGCATCAGCAATGTGCTGTTGCATCTGCCGTTGCCGGTGGCCGTGGCGCACAACGCCGGCGGCGCGGCGCTGCTGCTGAGCATGGTGCTGGTCAATTACCACGCGCGAACCAGTCTGGTGCGGGTGCGCCAACCCGCCTTGGCGCGCTGGCGCCTGAGCCCGGGTAAACACGCGGCGGCACCCATCACCATTAAAGGAGAAACGCCATGGCGCTTCTGATCGGCGAACGTCCCGCGCAGGCGCTGTGGCGTGACTATCTGGAGCTGACCAAACCGAAAGTGGTGGTGCTGATGCTCATCACCTCGCTGGTCGGCATGTTTCTCGCGACCCGCGCCGGGGTGCCGTGGACGGTGCTGATCTTCGGCAACCTGGGGATCGCCTTGTGCGCCGGTGGCGCAGCGGCGGTCAATCATGTGGTGGATCGGCGCATCGATGCGGTGATGGCGCGCACGCACAAACGGCCGCTGGCCGAAGGGCGGGTGTCGCCCGCCGCCGCGCTGACCTTTGCCCTGGTGCTGGCGCTGCTCGGCCAGGCGCTGCTGCTGACTTTCACCAATGCACTGACCGCGTGGCTGACGCTGGCCTCGCTGCTCGGTTACGCGGTGATCTACACCGGTTTCCTCAAGCGCGCGACGCCACAGAACATCGTCATTGGCGGCCTCGCCGGTGCCGCCCCGCCGCTGCTCGGCTGGACCGCCGCCACCGGCCATGTCAGCGCCGAGCCGTTGCTGCTGGTGCTGATCATTTTCGCCTGGACCCCGCCGCACTTCTGGGCGCTGGCCATCCATCGCAAGGAGGAATACGCCAAGGCCGACATCCCGATGCTGCCGGTGACCCATGGCGAGCACTACACCAAGGTGCACATTCTGCTGTACACCTTCGCCCTGCTCGCGGTCAGCCTGCTGCCGTACGTGATCCACATGAGCGGCGTGCTCTATCTGGTCTGCGCGCTCGCGCTGGGTGCAAGGTTTCTGCAATGGGCCGTGGTGCTGTACCGTGGCACTCGGCCGCACGCGGCGATCAACACCTTCAAGTACTCTATTTATTACTTGTTCCTGTTGTTCATTGCCCTGCTCGTAGACCACTACTTACTGTTGAACCTATGACTCGAACCCAGAAAACCGTCTTCATCCTCGTCGCCGTGATCGCGCTGATCCTGGGACTGACCGTCAACAAAGTGCTCAGTGGCAAAGGCCAGGGCGACCCCACCGCGCTGATCGACGCCGGCATCATCCTGCTGCCGCAGAGCCGTAACCTGCCGGACGTGACGATGACCGACCAGGACGGCCAGCCGGTCGCCATCGACGAGCTGAAAGGCAAGTGGAGCCTGCTGTTCTTCGGCTATACCTTCTGCCCGGATATCTGCCCGACCACCCTCGCCCAGTTGCGCCAGATCAAGAGCGAGCTGCCCAAGGAGGCTGTGGATAAGTTGCAGATCGTACTGGTCAGCGTCGATCCCAACCGGGATAACCCGAAGCAGTTGAAACAGTACCTGGGTTACTTCGATCCGCAGTTCATCGGCCTGACGCCGAACTCGGTGGAAGAACTGCAGAAAGTCGCCAATGCGGTGAGCATCCCGTTCATCCCGGCGGATACCAGCAAGCCGAATTACACGGTGGATCACAGCGGCAATCTGGCGGTGATCGGGCCGGACGGCACGCAGCGCGGATTCATTCGTGCGCCGCTGAACAACGCCAAACTGGTGGCGCAACTGCCGGTGATGCTTAACCGCAAGTAAAACCGGCACAGATCCCCTGTGGGAGCGGGCTTGCCCACGAATGCGGTGTGTCAGGTCAGGATATCTCGACTGATACACCGCATTCGCGAGCAAGCTCGCTCCCACCAAGGCTGTGATTCAAACAAAAAAGGGGCGCATTCAATGCGCCCCTTTTTCGTTTTCGATCGTTCCCACGCTCTGCGTGGGAATGCAGAAAGGGACGCTCTGCGTCCCAGCGGAAGCAAAGCGTCCGGGGATGCATGCCCACGCAGAGCAGGGGCACGATCAGATCGTCTGATCAGAACGCCGGCAACACCGCGCCCTTGTACTTCTCGGTGATGAATTTCTTCACTTCCGGGCTGTGCAGCGCAGCGGCCAGTTTCTGCATCGCGTCGCTGTCCTTGTTGTCCGCGCGGGACACCAGGATGTTCACGTAAGGCGAGTCGTTGCCTTCGATCACCAGCGCATCCTTGGACGGATCGAGCTTGGCTTCCAGCGCGTAGTTGGTGTTGATCAGCGCCAGGTCGACCTGAGTCAGCACACGCGGGATGGTCGCGGCTTCCAGTTCACGGATTTTCAGATCCTTGGGGTTCTGGGCGATGTCCTTGACGGTCGACAGGATGTTGCTCGGATCCTTCAGGGTGATCAGGCCGGCCTTGGCCAGCAGCAACAGCGCACGGCCGCCGTTGGTGGCGTCGTTCGGGATCACCACGTTAGCACCGCCCGGCAGGTCCTTGAGGTCCTTGATCTTGCTCGAGTAGGCGCCCAGCGGCTCCAGGTGCACGCCCGTCACGGCCACCAGGCTGGTGCCCTTGGCCTTGTTGAACTCATCGAGGTACGGCTGGTGCTGGAAGAAGTTGGCGTCCAGACGCTTTTCGGCAACCTGCACGTTCGGCTGAATGTAGTCGGTGAACACCTTGACCTTCAGATCCACGCCTGCCTTGGCCAGGGCCGGCTTGACGAACTCGAGGATCTCGGCGTGCGGCACCGGGGTGGCGGCAACGGTCAGGGTTTCATCGGCCTGGGCCGAAAACGCGGCAACGGCCGCCAGGACAACAATCAGTTTTTTCATTCAGCTAACTCCTTTTCAAAGCGCCCGTCGTGGCGCCTGCCAGCGAATGGCCGGCTCATCTCTTGATTTACAAAAACCGCTTATTTGCGCGAGAAATGCACGACCAGACGGTCGCCGACCATTTGCAGCACTTGCACCAGAATCAGCAGCAACACCACGGTGACGATCATCACGTCGGTCTGGAAGCGCTGGTAGCCGAAACGGATCGCCAGGTCGCCGAGACCACCGGCACCGACGACACCGGCCATGGCCGTGTAGGAAACCAGTGTAATCGCAGTCACCGTAATCGCTGCGAAGATGCCTGGACGGGCTTCCGGCAGCAAAGCGTTGACGATGATCTGGCGGGTGGTCGCACCCATCGACTGGGTCGCCTCGATGATGCCGCGATCGACTTCACGCAGGGCGGTTTCCACCAGCCGCGCGAAGAACGGCGTGGCGCCGACCACCAGGGGCGGAATCGCCCCGGCCACGCCCAGCGACGTGCCGGTGATCAGCACGGTGAACGGGATCATGACGATCAGCAGAATGATGAACGGCAACGAACGCAGAATGTTCACCGCCAGCGACATGAATGCGTAGAGGCCACGGCTTTCCAGCAATTGCCGCGGGCTGCAGAGGAACAGCAATACGCCCAGCGGCAGGCCGAGCAAAACCGTGAACAGCAGCGAACCACCGAGCATCAGCAGGGTGTCGCCAGTGGCCAGCCAGATTTCGTACCAGTCGATATTGGTGAAGAAACTCATCAGCGCTTCCATCAACGCAGCACCTCCATGTGAACGTCAGCGGCGGTGAAGCGGGCGAACGCCGCGTCCATGTCGCCACCGGTGACGGCGAGGGTCAACTGCCCGTACGGAATGTCTTTGATGCGGTCGATACGACCGGCCAGGATACTGTAGTCGACGCCGGTTTCCCGGGCGACGGTACCGAGCAGCGGCGCGTAGGTCGCTTCGCCCTGGAAGGTCAGACGCACGATGCGCCCCGGCACGTGAGCGAAGTCATCGCGCTGTTCGCTTTCGTCGATCTGCTCGTCTTCCTGGACGAAACGCTTGGTGGTCGGGTGCTTGGGATGCAGGAACACCTCGGCCACCGAACCCTGTTCGACGATTACCCCAGCGTCCATGACCGCCACTTGATCGCAGACGCGACGGATCACGTCCATCTCATGGGTGATCAGGACGATGGTCAGCTTCAACTCGCGGTTGATCTCGGCCAGCAGCTGCAAAACCGACGCCGTGGTCTGCGGGTCGAGGGCACTGGTGGCCTCGTCGCACAGCAGAATCTTCGGTTTGGTCGCCAGGGCGCGGGCAATGCCGACGCGCTGCTTCTGCCCGCCGGACAGCTGCGCCGGGTATTTTTTCGCGTGGTCGGACAGACCGACCCGCGCCAGCAACTCGGCCACGCGCTGGTCGATCGCGCTGCTCGACAGCTCGCCGGCCAGGGTCAGCGGCAGCGCAACGTTGTCGGCCACGGTCTTGGAGGCCAGCAGATTGAAGTGCTGGAAGATCATCCCGACCTGCTGGCGGAAACGGCGCAGGCCGTTGGCGTCGAGCGCGGTGACTTCTTCGCCATCGACGATGATCTTGCCGCCACTGGAGTCTTCCAGGCGATTGATCAGACGCAGCAGGGTACTTTTTCCCGCACCGGAATGGCCGATCAGGCCGAAAACCTGACCATTCTCAATCGACAGACTGGTCGGGTGCAGCGCGGTGATGTCCTTACCGGCGACGCGGTAAGTTTTGTGGACGTTTTGAAACTCGATCACGTAGCGAACCTTGTGGGGCGCGTTGAAAAAGGGTCAGCGGTTAGCCGGGCGCGCATTTTAGCCTGTCCGTATAGAGGTTCTTAGCATTTATTTCGCGAATAACCTTCGATTTGGCAATAACAAGATCAAAGGTCATAAAAAAGGAACGCCCAAATCGCTCATCAGTCACTAAGTAAGCGACTTGAAAACCCTGGGTGCCGTGCCTGGGAAAAGCTCAAGCGTCCCGGGCCGTCCGGGACAAACCAGGAGTCCATGACTGATGAGTACGAAAAAACCTGCCCCGTCGAAAAGTGAGCTGGCCGGGACCGACACCCCGGATCGCGCCAACACCAATGCCAAACTCGAGAGCCTGGAGACCTTCCGCTCCGACGCCACCGGCCAGGCCCTGCGCACCAACCAGGGCGTGAAGATCGCCGACAACCAGAACACCCTCAAGGCCGGTCCGCGCGGCCCTTCGCTGCTAGAAGACTTCATCATGCGTGAAAAAATCACGCATTTTGACCATGAGCGGATTCCGGAGCGCATCGTCCACGCCCGTGGCACCGGCGCCCACGGCTTCTTCCAGAGCTACGAAAACCACGCCGAGCTGACCAAGGCCGGTTTCCTGCAGGACCCGGGGAAGAAAACCCCGGTATTCGTGCGCTTTTCCACGGTGCAGGGCCCACGCGGCTCCGGCGACACCGTGCGTGACGTGCGCGGTTTCGCGGTGAAGTTCTTCACCGACGAAGGCAACTTCGATCTGGTCGGCAACAACATGCCGGTGTTCTTCATTCAGGACGCGATCAAGTTTCCCGACTTCGTCCATGCGGTGAAACCCGAGCCGCACAACGAAATCCCTACCGGCGGTTCGGCCCATGACACCTTCTGGGACTTCGTCTCGCTGGTGCCGGAATCGGCGCACATGGTGATCTGGGCGATGTCCGACCGGGCGATCCCGAAAAGCCTGCGCAGCATGCAGGGCTTCGGCGTGCACACCTTCCGCCTGATCAATGCCGAGGGCAAATCGCGCTTCGTCAAATTCCACTGGCGGCCGACCGCCGGCACCTGTTCGCTGGTCTGGGACGAGGCGCAGAAACTTGCCGGTAAAGACACCGACTACCACCGTCGCGACCTCTGGGAAGCCATCGAGATGGGCGACTACCCGGAATGGGAACTGGGCGTGCAGATCATCGAGGAAGAAAACGAGCACGATTTCGACTTCGACATTCTCGACCCGACCAAACTGATCCCGGAAGAAATCGTCCCGATCACGCCACTGGGGAAAATGACCCTCAACCGCAACCCGGACAATTTCTTCGCCGAAACCGAGCAGGTCGCCTTCTGCCCGGGCCACATCGTGCCGGGGATCGACTTCTCCAACGACCCGCTGCTGCAAGGTCGGCTGTTTTCCTACACCGACACGCAGATCAGCCGACTCGGCGGGCCGAACTTTCATGAGCTGCCGATCAACCGCCCGGTCGCGCCGTTCCACAACGGCCAGCGCGACGCGCAGCATCGCACCGTGATCGACAAGGGTCGCGCGTCCTACGAGCCGAACTCGATCGACGGCGGCTGGCCGAAGGAAACGCCGCCAGCAGCGCAGGACGGTGGTTTCGAAAGCTATCCGGAGCGCATCGATGCCCACAAGATCCGTCAGCGCAGCGAGTCGTTCGGCGATCACTTCTCCCAGGCTCGCCTGTTCTTCAACAGCATGAGCGACCATGAGAAGGAACACATCATTGCCGCCTACAGCTTCGAACTGGGCAAGGTCGAGCGTGAGTTCATCCGCGCCCGGGAGGTCAATGAGATCCTGGCCAACATCGACCTGGAACTGGCCAAACGCGTAGCCGCCAACCTTGGCCTGCCGGCACCGAGCAAAGGCACGGTCGACGTGCGCAAGACCTCGTTCGATCATTCGCCGGCGCTGAGCCAGGCCAATCTGCTGCCGGAAAACATCAAGACGCGCAAAGTGGCGATTCTGGCCGCCAACGGCGTCGATGGTGCGGCGATTGACGCGATGAAGAAGGCCTTGGCGGCAGAAGGTGCGCACG
Source organism: Pseudomonas sp. efr-133-TYG-5 (assembly GCF_030209175.1). Taxonomy (GTDB): domain Bacteria; phylum Pseudomonadota; class Gammaproteobacteria; order Pseudomonadales; family Pseudomonadaceae; genus Aquipseudomonas. Next base: position 49,168 of record NZ_JARVSM010000004.1, read on the forward strand.
CCAAGCTGCTGGGGCCGACCTCAGCGCCAGTGAAAACCGCCGACGGCAAGACCTTGGCGGTGGATGCCTCCATGGAAGGCATGCCGTCGGTGATCTTCGATGCGGTGTTCGTGCCGGGTGGCGCGGATTCGATCAAGGCGTTGAGCGGCGACGGCGTGGCGTTGCATTACCTGCTGGAGGCGTACAAGCATCTGAAGGCCATTGCCCTGCATGGCGATGCCAAGCAGTTGCAGGATCTGTTGAAGCTGGAGGCGGACGACGGGTTGCTGCAGGGCAAGGATGTACCGGGGTTGACCAAGCCGTTCTTCGCGGCGATCGGCCAGCACCGGGTCTGGGCGCGGGAGCCTAAGGCCAAGGCCATTCCGGCGTAAGGCGCTTTACTGGAGCTGAGGCTGCTTTCGCGAGCAGGCTCGCTCCCACCGTGGATTTCCGTCGATCACAGGATTTGTGTTCACAGAAAACCCCACTGTAGGAGCGGGCCTGCTCGCGAAGCTTTCAGGGTTTACGCGGACTCAGAACCATCTGCGCCGGCACGGTGCGCAGGATCTGCTTGTCGATCTGCAGTTCGAAATCCGGGTTGAGTTTCTTCACCCGCTTGCTCAGCAGCGTCGCCAGCCAAGGGTAGTCCTGGGTACGTGGCGCCTGAATGCTCACGGCACATTCATAATTCACCACATCGGCGGCGATGGCATCCAGTTGCCGGCGAAGTTTGCGGCTGTCGCTGATATTCAGCGCCACCGTCGTGCTCTCGGCAGTCGGGTCGATGACCCTGGCTTTCGGCTTGGCTTCAGCGGCCTGCAGCGCGGCTTCGGCCTTTTCCAGCTCGGCCTTGCGCGCCTCGGTGATCGCCCCGTTGACCCCACCGGTCAGCGCCGGGGCCTTGGGCATCAACGCGCGGGCACGGCTCAACGCCGTCGCGGCAGCGTTGACGTCGCCCTTCTGCAGAACGATCTGGCTGCGCCGCAGATAGGCTTCGGCCAGTTGCCGCTGGTATTGCTCAAGGGATTGGTCGTTGGGCGTTTCAGCCTGCAACGCAGCCAACTGGTCTTCGGCGGTGGCCAGTTCGCTGCTGGCCAGGCTTTGCTCCAGCTGTGCGATGGCCGTGGCCCGCGCGTCGGGGGCTTCGGCCACCGGCGGCGTGCTTTGGCAGGCGCCCAGCAGCACGGAAAATGCGACAAGGAGCAGATAACGGGAGGCGAACGGCTTCATTCCTGCGACTCTCTATTTGCGCAAAAAACGAGCAAGTCTACACCCCTCGACGGGGCAGAACAAAACTCAGCAGAAACAGTGCGGCGGCCGTCACAACGATGGACGGGCCCGCCGGGGTGTCCTTGAACCACGACAACGCCAGCCCGCCACCCACGGCGAGCATGCCCAGCAGGCTCGCGCCCACTGCCATCTGCTCCGGCGAGCGGGCGTGACGCTGTGCCGCAGCCGCCGGGATGATCAGCAACGAGGTAATCAGCAACACCCCGACGATTTTCATCGCCACCGCGATCACCACGGCGATCAGCAGCATCAGCGCCATGCGCAGGCCCGCCACCGGCAGGCCTTCGACCCGCGCCAGCTCTTCGTGCACGGTGATCGCCAGCAGCGGGCGCCACAGGGTCACCAGCAGCACCAGCACCGCGGCGCTGCCGCCGAGAATCCACGCCAGGTCGGTCGGGCTGATCGCCAGCAGGTCGCCGAACAGATAGGCCATCAGGTCGATCCGCACTTCATGCATGAAGCTTAGTACCACCAGCCCGAGCGAGAGCGTGCTCGGCGCGAGAATCCCCAGCAATGTGTCGGATGCCAGCGGCTGGCGCTGTTGCAGGGTCACCAGCAGCACCGCCAGCAGCAGGCAGCCGACCGTCACCGCCACGGTCGGGCTGACATCCAGCAGAAAGCCCAGGGCCACGCCGAGCAACGCCGCGTGGGACAGGGTGTCGCCGAAATAGGCCATGCGCCGCCAGACCACGAACGAGCCCAACGGCCCGGCCACCAGCGCCAGCGCCAGACCGGCAAGCAGGGCGTAGAACAGAAAATCAGCCATGCTTGCAGCTATCTCCATGGACGTGGGTATGGCCCGCACCGGGCGCCTTGACCACCGAACCGTGCAGGTCGTGGGCGTGGTCGTGATGATGGTGATAGACCGCCAGGCTCGGCGCGTTATTGCCGAACAGCTCGACGAAGGCCGGATCGCCGCTGACCTGCTCGGGGTGCCCGGAGCAGCAGACATGGCGATTGAGGCACACCACCTGATCCGTGGTGCTCATCACCAGGTGCAGATCGTGGGACACCATCAGCACCCCGCAGCCGTGCCGGTCGCGCAGTCGGGTAATCAGGCTGTACAGCTCGGCCTGCCCGGCGACGTCGACGCCCTGCACCGGCTCGTCGAGCACCAGCAGTTGCGGCTCGCGCAGCAGCGCCCGGGCCAGCAGCACGCGTTGCATCTCACCGCCGGAAACGCTCTGTACCGGGCTATCGATGACGTGTTCGGCACCGACCTCCTTGAGCGCCGCCAGGGCGCGCGGACGGTCGACACCCGGCACCAGGCGCAGGAAGCGCAGCACCGAGAGTGGCAGAGTCGGGTCGACGTGGAGTTTCTGCGGCATGTAGCCGACGCGCAGTTTCGGCTTGCGCCAGACGCTGCCGCTGTCCGGCTTCAACAAGCCGAGCACGGCCCGCACGAGGGTGGTCTTGCCGGCGCCGTTGGGGCCGATCAGGGTGACGATCTGCCCCGGCTCGACGCTCAGGTCGATGTTGTCCAGCACGTTCTGCCCGGCAAACCTGACGGCTACCTGCTGCAGACGGATCAGCGCGTCGTTCATCAGGCCCCCTGGCAACCGGCGCAGAGTCCGACCACTTCGACGGTCTGGGCCTCGACGATGAAACCGACGTCCCTGGCGCTGTTGACGATGGCGTCGCTGATGGTCTTCTGCTCGAGCTCGATGGCGGCGTGGCATTCGCGGCAGATCAGGAACTGGCCCTGGTGCGAATGTTTCGGGTGGACACAGCCGACGAAGGCGTTCAGCGACGAGATGCGGTGCACCAGGCCGTTTTCCAGGAGGAAATCCAACGCGCGGTACACCGTCGGCGGCGCGGCGCGACGGCCGTCCTGCTCGCTGAGCACCGCCAGAATGTCGTAGGCGCCCAGCGGCTTGTGGCTCTGCCAGACCAATTCCAGCACCCGCCGCCGCAATGCGGTCAGGCGCAGGCCCTTCTGTGCACACAAGGCATCGGCCTCGGACAGGGCGCTGTGCACGCAATGGGAGTGGTCGTGGGGACGGCTGGCAATCGGGGTAATAGGCATGAGCGGCGACGAGTTTGGTTAGAGACGTTATTATGTTACCCGTTCTCGCCTCATTGAGTGGTCATCGTGTCCCGACTTTTTTCTGTTTTTGTGGCTTTTATCGCCAGTTTTCTGCTGATCGGTCAGGCCCAGGCCGACGTTCGCGTCCTCACCAGCATCAAGCCTCTGCAACTGATTGCCGCCGCCGTGCAGGACGGCGTGGCGATTCCGGAAGTGCTGTTGCCGCCCGGCGCTTCGCCGCACAACTATGCGCTGCGCCCGTCCGACGTACGCAAAGTGCAAGCGGTCGACTTGCTGTACTGGATCGGTCCGGACATGGAAGGTTTCCTGCCGCGCGTGCTCAACGGCCGGACGCTGCCGAGCGTCGCCGTGCAGGATCTGCCGGGGATGAAGCTGCGGCGCTTCGCCGAGGACAGCCACTCCCACGCCGAAGAAGCCGACGAACATGACCACGACCACCGTCCAGGCAGCCTCGATGCGCACCTGTGGCTGTCGCCGGTCAACGCGCGGGTCATCGCCGAGAAAATGGCCGCCGACCTCAGCGCCGCCGATCCGGCCAACGCCGAGCGCTACCAGAGCAACGCCAAAGCCTTCGATCAGCGCCTGGATGCTCTCGACGAGCGCCTGAAGAAACGTCTGGCCGGTGTTGAAGGCAAGCCCTACTTCGTCTTCCACGAAGCCTTCGACTACTTCGAAGACGCCTACGGCCTCAAGCATGCCGGCGTGTTCAGCGTCGCCGCGGAAGTGCAGCCGGGCGCCCAGCATGTCGCGGCCATGCGTACACGGTTGCAGGAAGTCGGCAAGACCTGCGTGTTCAGCGAACCGCCACTGCGTCCACGCCTGGCGGAAACCCTGGTGGCGGGCCTGCCGGTGAAGCTGGCGGAGCTGGATGCGTTGGGCGGCTATACGCCGGCGACAGCTCAGGGCTATGAGCAGGTGCTGGAGAAGCTTGGCAACGATCTGGCCGGCTGCCTGGAATCGTTGTAACCCCCAGAGAAAAACATCGCCGCCTTCGGCAACGCCTGCAGTGATGACTGTGCAGGCGCGGCAGAAGGCGGCGAGCCTTTGATCTCAGAGGGCGAAAGGCAGCGGCGTGTGCACCTGCTGACGCTGTGCCAGGCGCTGCTGGAATTCCTGCGGATCGTGAATCAGCACGTCCTGTCCGGCAAACTGCTCGGCGGCGATCAACCGCGACAGCCAGAACCGCACGCACGCCACGCGCAGCAGGGTCGGCCACAGCTCGGCCTCGGCTGCCGTGAACGGCCGTAACGCCGCATAGGCACCGAGGAATGCGCGGGCACGCGACCCGTCAATCAAGCCTTCCTCGTCCGAACACCAGTCGTTCAGGGCAATCGCCACGTCATACAGCATTGGCCCGGAGCAGGCGTTGTAGAAGTCGATCAGCCCGGTCAGGTGCGTGCCTTCGAACATGGCGTTGTCGCGGAACAGGTCGGCGTGGATGTTCGCCCGTGGCAGCGCGAGAATTTTCTCTTTGTGTTGCGTGATTTCGTCCAGAGCCTTTTGCAGCAAAGCGCGCGGCTCATCGCTCAGGTGCGAGAGAAACGCGCTGCCCTCTTCCAGCATCCAGTCCAGGCCACGGTCGGTCTTGCGCTTGATCATGCGCTCGCCCTGGGTCGCCAGGTGCAGATGTGCCTGCAACTCCCCAACCTGCGCGCAATGCTGGGCGTTGGCGACTTTGATGTGCTTGCCGGACAGGCGCGGCTGGAGCAATGCCGGTTTACCCTTGAGTTCACGCAGGGCCACGCCGTCGGTGGTGCGCAGCGCGTACGGCACCGGCAGATCGGCCTCGTGCAGCACGTCGAGCAGGTCGATGAAAAACGGCATCTCCTGCACCGGGCCGCGCTCGACCAGGGTCAGGACGAATTCGCCCTGCTCCATGCTGATAAAAAAGTTGGTGTTTTCACTGCCGGCGGCGATCCCCTGGAAATCAAGCAGACGGCCAAGCCCGTAAGGGGCGAGAAAGGTTTCCAGCTCGGGCCGAGCCAGGGGGGTGAACACAGACATGGTTAAAAACTGCTCAGTTCGGGCGCCGCGATCAGGCGGCGCCGATTAAAAAGTCGGGAATCCTACTTCCAGGTAAAGATTTCCCACGACGGAATCAGCATATCCGGCTGGTCGGAACGGATGTAGTTCGCGTCCGTGCCATCGGCGCGCACCAGGAAATACGGTTTGCCGCCCTTCGGCGTGACCTTGATCGCATACACGAAACCGCTCCGGCTGTATTCCTGAATGACCTTGTCGCCTTCGGTGTGCGTGTTGATGGTAACTTCCGGCTCCGTTGACGGCGCATCATCCGCGGCGATCGCGGCCAACGGTACGGTTGCAATCAAACTGACCAGCAGCAAGCGATTTAACGTACGCATGATAACCTTGTCCCTTTGTCGTCAACGGTCCCGCTATTCTAGCGCCGGGCCCGCCGAAAAGGTTGATTCTGCTCATGAGCCAAGCCCCCCTCGTCCTGGTGGACGGTTCGTCTTACCTGTACCGCGCTTTCCATGCACTGCCGCCGCTGACCACCTCCAAAGGCCTGCCGACCGGTGCGGTCAAGGGCGTGCTGAACATGCTCAAGAGCCTGCGCAAGCAGTATCCGGACAGCCCGTTCGCGGTGGTCTTCGACGCCAAGGGCGGGACGTTTCGCGATGAGATGTACGCCGAATACAAGGCCAACCGGCCCAGCATGCCGGATGACATGCGTGTGCAGATCGAGCCGCTGCACCAGAGCGTGATCGCCCTGGGCTTCCCGCTGCTGTGCGTCGAAGGCGTCGAGGCCGATGACGTGATCGGCACCCTGGCGCGCAGCAGCGCCGCGGCGGATCGTCCGGTGATCATCTCTACCGGCGACAAGGACATGGCGCAACTGGTCGACGGCCACATTACCTTGGTCAACACCATGTCCGGTAGCTCGCTGGACGTCGAGGGCGTGAAGGAGAAATTCGGCGTCGCTCCCGAGCAGATCATCGATTATCTGGCACTGATGGGCGATTCTTCCGACAACATCCCGGGCGTTCCCGGCATCGGCCCGAAAACCGCTTCCGGCCTGCTGGTCGGCGTCAACGGCGGCCTTACCGAGCTGTATGCGCAACTCGACATTGTGCCGACCCTGCCGATCCGCGGCGCCAAGACCCTGCCGGCCAAGCTCGAAGAGCACAAGGAGATGGCCTTCCTCTCCTACCAACTGGCGACCATCAAGGTCGACGTGCCGCTGGACATCGGCCTCGACGACCTGCAGATGGGTCCGGAAGACCCGGCCAAGCTTTACGAGCTGTACACCCTGCTGGAATTCAAGAGCTGGCTGAACGATCTCGATCGCGACGCCAAGCGCCAGGAACTGAGCGCCGCCGCCGAGCCCGCACCGGCCGCCGATCTGTTCAGCGCCCACGCAGAAGAAGCCCCTGCCGCTCCGACCGAAGCCGCGTATGAAACCATCCTCGATCAGGCGCGTTTCGACGTCTGGCTGGAGAAACTGAACAACGCCAAGCTGTTCGCCTTCGACACCGAAACCACCGGCATCGATGCGCAGCAGGCGCAACTGGTCGGGCTGTCCTTCGCCGTGCAGGCCAACGAAGCGGCTTACATCCCGCTGACCCACTCTTACATCGGTGTGCCCGAGCAGCTCGATCGCGACACCGTGCTGCGCGCACTCAAGCCGATCCTCGAAGACCCGAGCAAGCTCAAGGTCGGCCAGCACGCCAAGTTCGACATGAACATCCTCGCCAACTGCGCCATCGGTGGCGATCAGAACCAGGGCATCCACGTGCGTGGCATCGCCTTCGACACCATGCTCGAGTCCTACGTGCTCAATTCCACCGCCACCCGCCACGACATGGACAGCCTGGCGCAGAAGTACCTGGAGCACACCACCGTGAGCTTCCAGGACATCGCCGGCAAAGGCGCCAAGCAGCTGACCTTCGACCAGATCGCCCTGGAACAGGCCGGGCCGTACGCTGCCGAAGATGCCGACATCACCCTGCGCCTGCATCAGACCCTGTTCGACAAACTCAGCGCGATCCCGAGTCTGGCCAGCGTGCTGACCGATATCGAGATGCCGCTGGTGCCGGTGCTGGCGCGCATCGAACGCCAGGGCGCCTTCGTCGACGCCGCGCTGCTCGGCGTGCAGAGCATCGAGCTGGGCGACAAGATGGTCGCGCTGGAGCGCGAAGCGTTCGAAATCGCTGGGGAAGCATTCAACCTCGGCTCGCCAAAGCAATTGGGCGTGATCCTCTACGAAAAGCTTGGCCTGCCGGTGTTGAAGAAAACCGCCAAGGGCCAGCCATCGACCGCCGAGGAAGTGCTGGCGAAGCTGGCCGAGGACGATCACCGCTTGCCGAAAGTGCTGATGGAACACCGTTCCATGAGCAAGCTGAAAAGCACCTACACTGACCGTCTGCCGGAGCAGATCAATCCGCGTACCGGGCGCATCCACACCTCGTACCATCAGGCCGTGGCGTCCACCGGGCGCCTGTCGTCCAGCGATCCGAACCTGCAGAACATTCCGGTGCGCACCGCGGAAGGCCGGCGTATCCGCCAGGCTTTCGTCGCGCCGCAAGGCTATAAACTGCTGGCGGCGGACTACTCGCAGATCGAGTTGCGGATCATGGCGCACCTGTCCCGGGACGAGGGCCTGATGAATGCCTTCCGCAACAACCTGGACGTACACACCGCCACCGCCGCCGAAGTGTTCAAGGTCGAACTGCACGAAGTGACTTCCAACCAGCGCCGCAGCGCCAAGGCGATCAACTTCGGCCTGATCTACGGCATGGGCGCGCAGAAACTCGGCAAGGACATCGGCGTCGACACCAAGACCGCCAAGGCCTACATCGACACCTACTTCGCCCGTTACCCCGGCGTGCGCGAATACATGGAGCGCACCCGCAAGCAGGCAGCAGACCAGGGCTACGTCGAGACATTCTTCGGCCGTCGCCTGTACCTGCCGGAGATCAACTCCAACAAGCCGCAGGAACGGGCCGCCGCCGAGCGCACGGCGATCAACGCGCCGATGCAGGGCACCGCCGCAGACATCATCAAGAAAGCCATGGTGGCCGTGGACAACTGGCTGAGCAGTTCCGGACTGGACGCCAAGGTCATCCTCCAGGTGCACGACGAACTGGTGCTGGAGGTGCGCGAGGATCTGGTCGAACAGGTCAGCGCCGAGATCCGCCTGCACATGAGCCAGGCGGCGCAACTGGATGTGCCGCTGCTGGTGGAAGTCGGGGTTGGCAACAACTGGGACGAGGCGCACTGAGGCGTCTGAAGCGGTTTCTGCTGCGGCACGGCGTCGCGGCAGCAGCCTGCGCAAGGGCTTAGCACGGATCGTTCTGGGGCTTATTCCAAAGCTTTTTGAAAAAAATCTGAACTAATCTTGCAGCTGACCACTCAGAGATACTGAATGGCTGGTGAAGCCCTTCGATGCTCCTATGTTGTGTTAAGTGTTGGCAGATATCTGAACCCCGCCCTAGCGGTTCGGAACTTAAACCCCGGAACTTCTCCCTCCCCATATGAAGTCCGGGGCTTTTTTTGCCTCAAAATTGCCTGTGGCACCGCCAGACTGCGTTAAAAGCGCAGTTAAAAATGCTCATTCAGGCCCCCTGAACTCCGCTTTTCAACTGCACTTTTGCCTTGCCGGGCAACACCACTGCCAGTTTTGAAATCCCCTTATTCTGCCTCGGTCGCCGCTTCGGCACCTTTATCTGCCAGTTCCATCCAGCCCGCCAATACAGTGTAGGCCTCTTCCAGGCCCATGCGTTTTGGCGCCGAGAACAGCTGGATAGTGACCAGATCGCCCCAGCCCTTGCGAATTTCCGCCTGCACTTTGAGCAGCGTGTTCTTGGCTGCGCCATAGGTCAGCTTGTCGGCCTTGGTCAGCAGGATGTGCATCGGCATGCCGGCCGCCACGGCCCAGTCGAGCATCAGCAGGTCGAAGTCGGTCATCGGATGGCGGATGTCCATCATCAGAATCAAACCCTTCAAACTCTCGCGGCCGCCCAGGTAAGCCTCGAGGTGGCGCTGCCAGTGTTGCTTGAGCGGGATCGGCACTTTTGCATAACCGTAGCCCGGCAGGTCGACCAGACGCCGTTCATCGTCTAGCTTGAAGAAGTTCAACAACTGTGTGCGCCCAGGGGTTTTCGAGGTGCGCGCCAGGCTGGCGTGAGTCAGGGTGTTCAGGGCGCTGGATTTGCCGGCGTTGGAGCGACCGGCGAACGCCACTTCGAAGCCTTCGTCGTCAGGGCACTGATCGACTTTGGCGGCACTGAGCATGAACGTGGACTGTTGGCACAGGCCGAGGATGGGGTTTTTGAGTTGCATGGGATTTCCGATGTGGGCGGCGCCGGGAATGGGCGCGGAAGGCGGTGTCGCTTCCGTTTCAGTGACGCCAGTATATAATGCCGCAGATTTTGTGTGCGCTTTGTCCCAGCGTAGGATGAAGTTCACGAGAGCGACAGACCTTGATTGCGCATTAGAACGCAGAACGCTCTCAACCCTGAAAAGGTCGTTTAAATGGCTGCTGGCTGCCGGGTTCATGATGCCGCTTTACAGCGCTCAGGCTACACAGGATCCGGAAGCGGTGTACAACCGTGTATGTAGTGCCTGTCATTCCGGCCAACTCCCCATGGCGCCCAGAAGAGGCGATCAGGAAGCTTGGACGCCGAGGTTGGCGAAAGGTATGGAGACGCTGGTACAACACGTGACCCAGGGTTTCAAGGCGATGCCGCCGCGTGGTTTGTGCATGGACTGCAGTGCCGAGGATTACCAAGCCATCATCCTCTGGATGAGCGAGTAAGCCCGGTCCATAACTCTTAACCCTTAGCCGTAGTTGGATTAGCTGATGAACAAATTGATCGTGAGTCTGCTGTTGACCGTGGGAATCTCCGGCATCGCCCATGCTGCAGGTGATGCAGCCGCTGGCCAGGCGAAAGCCGCCGTTTGCGGCGCCTGCCATGGCCCCGATGGCAACAGCATGGCGCCAAACTTTCCAAAACTGGCCGGACAGGGTGAACGCTACCTGACCAAGCAGCTGCACGACATCAAGTCGGGCAAGCGCACCGTTCTGGAAATGACCGGCCTGCTGACCAACCTGAGCGACCAGGACCTGGCCGATATCGCCGCCTACTTCGCCAGCCAGAAAGGCAGCGTCGGCGCCGCCGATCCGAAGATCGTCGCTCGCGGTGAAGCCCTGTTCCGTGGCGGCAACCTGGAAAAAGGCCTGCCAGCCTGCACCGGCTGCCACTCGCCGAATGGCGCCGGCAACGCCGCTGCCGGCTTCCCGCACCTGGGCGGCCAGCACGCGCAATACATCGCCAAGCAACTCACCGATTTCCGCAAGGAAGAGGCCGGCCGCAACAACGACGGCGACGCCATGCCGATGCGCACCATCGCCCGCAAACTGAGCGACGAAGACATCGCCGCGGTCTCCAGCTACATTCAGGGCCTGCACTAAAGGCCCTGGATCGGGCGTCGTCGGCGGTGCATATCGGCGGCAACGTTAACGCTCGATTAATCCGTCGCAGCAAGTATAAAAAGGGTGGCTTTGGCCGCCCTTTTTTGTGGCCGCTGCCGTTACACTACAGAACTCATGCCCGCCAGGATCTGTCTGAAAACAGGTCGCGCGAGGCGACCCAAATTGTCCAGGAGTAAAGCATGCGTAATCTGATCATCAGCGCCGCCCTCGTCGCTGCCAGCCTGTTCGGCGTGACGGCCCAGGCCGCCGAAGCCCCTGCTGCGCCTTACGTCGAACTGAGCAATCCGGTGCCGGTCGCCGTGCCTGGCAAGATCGAAGTGGTCGAGCTGTTCTGGTATGGCTGCCCGCACTGCTACGCCTTCGAACCGGTGATCAATCCGTGGGTCGAGAAACTGCCTTCCGACGTCAATTTCGTGCGCATCCCCGCCATGTTCGGCGGTCCTTGGGACGCCCACGGCCAGATGTTCCTGACCCTCGAAGCCATGGGTGTCGAACACAACGTGCACGCTGCGGTGTTCAATGCAATCCAGAAAGAACACAAGAAGCTGACCGACAAGAATGACATGGCCGACTTCCTCGCCACCCAGGGCGTGGACAAGGACAAGTTCCTCGCCACCTTCGATTCGTTCGCCATCAAGGGGCAGATCGTCAAGGCCCGCGAACTGGCCAAGAAGTACCAGATCTCCGGTGTACCGACCATGATCGTCAACGGCAAATACCGCTTCGACATCGGCTCTGCCGGTGGTGCCGAACAAGCCCTGCAACTGGCTGACCAACTGGTGGCCAAGGAGCGAGCGGCGAACAAGGCAGCCGCCAACTAAGCGCGGCAACCGCCATGCGCCGCTGGGGCACCGAACGACTCGTTGGCCTGCATGATCCGCAGGTCAACGAGCATCACCTGCAATCCACGGGCCTGCCTGCAGACAGCCGTCTGCGCTTGCTCAGCTTCAATATTCAGGTCGGCATCAGCACCGAGCGCTATCGGCACTACCTGACCCGCAGCTGGCAGCATCTGCTGCCGCACACCGGGCGCTCGAACAATCTGCAGAAGATCGGCAATCTGCTCGGCGACTTCGATCTGGTCGCCTTGCAGGAAGTCGATGGCGGCAGCCTGCGCTCAGGCTACGTCAATCAGGTCGAACACCTGGCCCATCTGGGCGCTTTCCCCTACTGGTACCAGCAACTCAATCGCAACCTCGGCAAACTGGCCCAGCACAGCAATGGCGTGCTCAGCCGGCTGCGTCCGTGGGCGATCGAGGACCATCCGCTGCCGGGTCCGAAAGGTCGCGGGGCGATTCTGCTGCGCTTCGGCGAAGGTCCCGAGTCGCTGGTGGTGGTGATGATGCACCTGGCGCTCGGCGCCCGGGTGCGCAACCTGCAGCTGGCCTATATCCGCGAGCTGATCGGTGGCTACAAGCACCAGGTGCTGATGGGCGACATGAACACCCATGCCAGCGACCTGCTGCAACACTCGCCGCTGCGCGACCTCGGCCTGCTGGCGCCGCAACTCGAGGCAACGTTCCCCAGCTGGCGCCCGCAGCGCTGCCTGGACCACATTCTGCTCAGCCCGACCCTGACCCTGGAAAAGGTCGAAGTGCTGGCCCAACCGATTTCCGATCACCTGCCGGTCGCGGTAGAGATTCGTCTGCCGGGTTCGCTCACGGCCGATGCATTGCCCGCGTTGAGTCCTGCCCCCTCGCGGATCCCTTGAATGAGCGACGAAGCCCAGCGCTGGAAAGAAAAGTACCTCAAAAGCATCGAACAACAGGAAAAGCTCGAACGTCGATGGGACGCCCGGCTCGACCTTCTGCGCCGAGGCCTGGTGCGCAGCACCCTGGCGGCGGAAGGCACCGACCGCGTGGTCGATCAATGCATGAAAGAGATGCGCGATGTGGTGCGCACCGATGACATGGACGCCGGCCTCGCCGCCCTGCTGCCGCGCCTGGAAAAAGCCGTGCTCGACTCCGAGCAACGCCGCGAAACGCGTATCGAACAAGTCAGCACCGCGCTGAACGCGCTGGTCAGCCAGTTGCAGGCCCTGCCATTGCCGCGCGAGGTGGCCCAGCCACTGAAGAAATTCGCCAAGCAACTGGACGGCCGTGTCAGCCAGGCACGGGAAATGCCGCTGTTGCTCAGTGAACTCAGCGGCTTGCAGGGCAAGGCGCTGCAGCAGCTGGAAACCCCGGCGGAACCCAGTCGCCCGGGCCTGCTGCAACGCCTGTTCGGCGGCCGGGACAACGAGGAAGCCGCAGCGCCGGACAGCGTCGCGGCAAACGCAACGCCGCCAACCGCGCTACAAGCGGCCCCGGCGGATTCCGAGGCCGCTGCCCCTGCCGAGCAAGCGGCGCACACCGCCGCGGACGCCGCCATCGAGGCTGAAGCTGTGGCGGTGGTCGCGCAATCGCCGGCCGCCGAGCCTGCCCGGCCCTCTGCGCCAGTCGTTGAGCCAGAGCCGGAAGTCGCGGCGTTCGAGCCCCCGGTCGTCCCCGCGGCAATCGAAACAGCCGCCACCGAACCCGAGCCGCAGCCTGTCGCTCAGGTGCTGCCCGCCACGCCGCTGACGCCAATCACGGTCAACCCCGACGAGCTGATCCACCCCGCTGACAGCCCGGCGCCGTTGATCCTCGACAGCCTGCCCCTGCCCGAGCCCATCGCCCAGGCCCTGGCAGCCATCGATCCGGAGCAGGCCGAGCACGACATTCTCTACGCCCTGCCGGATTCACCGGAGCCGTCCTACAGCTCGGTGGCCAGGCACATCGAAGACACCCTGATCGGTCTGCTGGATGACCTGACGCTGCCCGAGCGCCACCGTCCGCAGGCCGAGGCCATGCGTGATCGCCTGCAAAATGGTCTGAACTGGTACGAATTGCTGCCGATTCTCGACGATCTCGCGACGCTGATGCTGGCGATTACCGACAGCGGCCAGCACGAATTCGAAACCTACCTGCAACAACTCAATGAGCGCTTGGAGGCGTTTCAAAGCAATCTGCAGGCGGCCAGCGCCGGCCATGCCGACAACAGCTCGGCGGCGCGCGCCATGGACACGCAGATCCGTGAGCAGGTCGATGGTTTGCAGAGCAGTGTCCAGGATGCCGCCGATCTCGACGACCTCAAGCAAGTGCTGGAGAACCACCTCGAAGGCCTGCTGGGGACCATGGACCAGCACCAGAAGCAACGCGACGCCCGCGAACAGGAAGTCACGGCGCGCCTCAAGAGCCTGTCCGAGCGCGTAGCGCACATGGAGCAGGAAGCCCTCGGCTATCGCGAACACCTGGAAGAGCAGCGGCAGAAGGCGCTGGTCGACCCGTTGACCGGTCTGCCCAACCGCGCCGCGTGGAGCGAGCGCCTCGAGCACGAGATCGCCCAGTGGCAACAGCATGGCAACACCCTCAGCCTGGCCATGCTCGACCTCGATCACTTCAAGCGAATCAACGACAACTACGGCCACCTCGCTGGCGACAAGGTGTTGAAGATCATCGCCACGGTGCTGCGCAAGCGCCTGCGCAGCCATGATTTCATTGCCCGCTTCGGTGGCGAGGAATTCGTCCTGTTGCTCCCGGCTACTCCGCCGGCGGTCGGCGCCAAGCTGCTCGAGACCCTGCGCGCGGCCATCGAAGCCTGCCCGTTTCACTTCAAGGGTGAGCGAGTGACGATCACCCTTTCCATGGGGCTGGCGTCGTTCCGCCCGGGAGAACACAGCGATCTGGTGCTGAAAAGAGCCGATCAGGCGCTGTACCGGGCGAAAAACGCCGGACGCAATCGAGTGGAACTGGGCTAGGCAATTGTTCCATTTTGTTTAAATCGGCCCATTGGCGGTCGATGGGCGAGGCAGTACGTTACACTGTTGCATTATTGTTCTGTGTGTACTGCTGCCTGCCATGAAATTTCTCGCTCTCATCGCCTCGCTGCTGGTACTGGCCGGATGTGCCAGCGGCCCGCGTTACGACACCAGCCACCCTTCGGCCAATCACGACAGCCGCGTGCAGTTCGTGATCGTCCACTACACCTCTGCCTCCCTCGAACGCTCGCTGCAATTGCTGACGCGCGGCGAAGTCAGCAGCCATTACCTGATCGGCGACGACAAGAACGCCACGATTTACCAGCTGATGGACGAAAACCAGCGCGCTTGGCACGCCGGGGAAAGCGAGTGGCAGGGCCGTACCTGGCTCAACTCAAGCTCGATCGGCATCGAAATCGTCAACCCGGGCTTCAAGGACACCCCGACCGGGCGCCTCTGGTATCCGTACAGCGAAGCGCAGGTGCAGGCGCTGATCGTCCTGCTCAAGGACATCAGCAAACGCCAGGGCATCAGCCCGCGGCATATCATCGGCCATAGCGACATCGCCCCTCTGCGCAAGCTCGACCCGGGCCCACTGTTCCCGTGGAAGCGCCTGGCGGCCGAAGGCCTCGGTCTGTGGCCCAACGAGCAAGCGGTGGCGCGTCAACAGGCGCTGTTCAACGCCGAGTTGCCGAGCATCGGCTGGTTCCAGACGCAACTGGCACACCTTGGCTACGCGACGCCACAGACCGGTGAACTGGACGTTGCCACGCGCCACGTCCTCGCCGCGTTCCAGATGCACTATCGGCCCAGCCGCTTCGACGGCACGCCGGATGCGCAAACGGCGGCCCTGCTGTTGGTGCTTAACCAGACAAAATAATGACGCCCGCCCGACGGTCAGGGCGAAATCGTAATCAGCAGCTATAACTCATTGGTAATTCTTCGGATATTCCATGATGGTTGCTACCCGAGAGACGCTGCGTAGCTGGTTTTATCGCCCGTGGTTTTTGGCGATGATCGCGGCTGTCCTCAGCGCCAGCCTGCTGATCGCCGGCGGCATGTTCGTGGCAATGCGGCAGATCGAGCAGAGCGAAAGCCAGGAAATGAACGCGCAGGGCGAACGTTTCCTCGCCCGCCTCGAACAACTCTTCGGCCAGTTGCGCGAAAGCCTCGACGACCTCGAAGCCCAACCGTTGCGCAGTTGCGACGACGAGATGATCGCCACGCTGCAGCAGGTGACCTTCAACTATCGCTTTGTCTACGAAGCCGCCTATATGGACGCCTCGCGGATCTGCTCCAACCGGCCGCGCCAGGAAGGCTTGTCGGTGGTGCGCCCGCCGGACATCAAGGGCCCGACCTACAGCTACTGGCTGAACACCACCACCGAACCCGATGAAAATCGCGCCGCGCTGATGCTCGGGCGCGGCAACTTCCGCGTGGCCACTTCGCGCGGGCACCTGACCGACATGGTCGACCTGTCGCCCGGCAGCAGCCTGCTGGTGGTGCTGGATCACGGCAGCCGGGCGATTCCGGTGCTCGGCGTGGCCCAGGACTGGCCGCCGACCGAAGTGTGGCCGCCAAAAAGCCGCGACGCCCTGCAAGTGACCCAGACCCGGCTGATCTACCGGATGCGCACCGACAACCCGGAATACCAACTGGTCCTGATCACGCCGCGTACTGGCATGCACATTCCCACGGTGTGGTGGTGGATGGTGCCGGCGTGCCTGGTGCTGGGCGCGTTCGTGGGATTTTTCGTGTTCATGCTGGTACGCCAGCGTCAGTCGCTGGATGCCGAACTGAATGGCGCCATTCGCCGCGGCGAACTGCAGGTGCTGTATCAACCGATTTTCGACCTCGACAGCCGCAATTGCGTCGGCGCCGAGGCCCTGCTGCGCTGGCGCCGCCCGGACGGCACGCTGACCAGTCCGGATCTGTTTATCCCGATGGCGGAAAACACCGGGCAAATCCGCCAGATGACCGACTTCGTCCTGCAGCGCTTGCTCGAACAACTCGGGCCGGTGCTGCGCGCCAATCCGCAGCTGTATATTTCGGTCAACCTCGCGGCGTGCGACGTCATGGTGCCGCGCATCGGCCAGGTCATGGCGCGACTGTTGACCCTGCACCGGGTTGCAGCGCGGCAGATTGCCTTCGAGGTGACCGAGCGCGGCCTGATCGATGTGGTGGTGGCGCGGGAAAACCTGCAGGCGCTGCGCGATGTCGGCCATCAGGTGCTGATCGACGATTTCGGCACTGGCTATTGCAGCCTCGCCTACCTGCAGACCCTGCCGGTGGATTGCCTGAAGATCGATAAGGCCTTCATCGATGCCCTCGGACACGACGCCGCCAGCAGCGGCGTTGCCCCGCACATCATTCATATGGCTCAGGCGCTGGACCTGAAGGTGATCGCCGAAGGCATCGAGCACGAGGCGCAAGCGGTGTTTCTCAGCAGCGAGGGGGTCAAGTTCGGTCAGGGCTGGCTGTTCGCTCATGCGCTGAGCGCGGTGCAGTTCATCGAACTGATCACTCGCGGGCGGCGCCTGGCCGGGCGCCGCCTGGACGACGAAGCCTAGACCGCCAGCGCCATGTAGAACTGCGTGCCCTGCCCCGGCCGCGAATAAACGCCCATGCGCCCGCCATGCAGCTGGACGATTTCCTTGCACAAGGCCAGGCCCAGGCCGGCGCCGCCCTTCTTGCGTCCGACCTGGACAAACGGCTCGAAAATCCGTCCCTGCTGACCGTAGGCGATGCCCTCGCCGTTGTCTTCGACGCTGATGATCACCCGCTCGCCATGCCGCCGTGCCTGCAAGCGGATCAGCCCGTCACGCGCGGTATGTCGCAAGGCGTTGTCGATCAGGTTGTCGAGCACCCGCTCCAGCTGTGCCTGATCGGCCTGCAGGCGGGGCAACGTGCCCTGCACTTCGACATTCAAGGCAATGCCCTTCTCCGCGGCCTCGTCAGCGAACCGCAGGCGCGCCTGCTCCAGCAGGTCATCGATCGAACACGGTGCCAGGGTGAGTTTCTGCAAGCCGCTCTGATAGCGGGAGAAGTTCAACAGGTCGTTGATCAGTTGCATCAAGCGCTGCATTTCTTCATTGACGGTGTCGAGCAGATCGGACTCGCGCGAGTCCTCGGGGAATTTCGCCCGTTCACGGAACAGGCCGAACGCCATGTGCATGCCGGTCACCGGGGTGCGCAATTCGTGGGAGGCACGCAGCACGAACTCACTGCGCACGCGCTCGAAGGCCCGCTGCTCGGTGACATCGTGCAGCACCATCACCGCGCCGAGGATATGCCCCTGGGTATGGCTGACGGGGGTCAGGCTGTAGGTGAGCAGGCGCGATTCGCCATCGACCTCGATGCTCAAGTCTTCCGGCGCGCGCTCCAGCGTGCCGCCGCGCAGTACCAGTTGCAGCTGCGCGTCGAGTTCCGGGCGCTGCAACGCCGTGCCCAGGCCTTGACCGAAGCGGTCGCTGTCCCAGCCCAGTTGCCGCTGCGCCACCGGGTTCAAGTGCTCCAGATGCCCTTGGCGATCGATCATCAGCAGGCCGTCGTCGATGCTGTCGAGCACCGCCTGCAAGCGCTGTTGCCCGGCGAGCAGCTCATCGACATTCGTCGCCTGATGCTCGCGCAGGGCTTCGGCCATCATGCCGAAACGCCGGGTCAGCTGGTTCATCTCCATGGCCGAGGAAATCGGCAGGGTCACTTCGAAATTGCCCTGGCCGATGTTGTCCGCGGCTTTTGCCAGCGCCTCGATCGGCGCCCCGAAGCGTCGGGCGATGCCATGGGCGGTGACGAAACCGATGATCAGCACCGCCAAGCCCACCAGCCCGAGCAGCCCCGCCACCAGCAGGGCACGGTCACGGGCGTCATGCTGCACCGCGTTGATGTTGTCCAGGGCGTGCTTGTGCTCGGTGATCAGGCCGTTGCGCAGGGTATTGAAGCGCTCGCGCAGGTCGCCGTTACCGCTCAGGGCACTGGCCGGATCGTGGGACTGCTCGAACGTCTGCAGAAAACTCAGGTAATCGGCCTTGGCCTGGCTGAAGCCGTACTGCCGACCATCGCCCTCGCCTTCCTGGGCAATACCTTCATCGAGGAGCTGGAAGTAATGCTGCTTGGACGCTTCGAAGGCCACTGGATCGGGCTTTTCGGCCAGCATCATGATCAGTTGGTCGCCGAGGGTCTGGCGCAGTTTCAGGCCCAGGTCGAGGGTGACGAAGTTGTTGCGCACCAGCGCTTCCTGAGTCCCGGCCATCTGCAACACGCTGACCAGCCCGAGCAGCAGCCCGAGCAAGGCCACGGTGATCAGTGCGGAAATGCTCAGGAACAGGCGCGTGCGCAACTTCATCGCCAGTTTCATCGTCGCACGCTCACAGGTTGTACTGCTTGCGCTTGCGATACAGGGTCGAGGCGTCGATGCCCAGTGTCTTGGCCGCCTGGTCGAGGGTGCCGGCGGTCGCCAGGACGGCGCCGATGTGGGCTTTTTCCAGCTCATCGAGACTCAGCGCAGCGCCAACCCGCGGCGCGTTGTTGGCCGGTTGCTCGGCCATGCCGAGGTGGCTGATCTCGACGCGCTCCTGAGGACAGATGATGCTCGCTCGCTCGACCACGTTGCGCAGTTCACGAATGTTGCCCGGCCAGCGATAGCCGAGCAGCGCTTCGCGCGCCTCGTCGCTGAAGCCCCGCGCCGGACGTGCGTACTCTTTGACGAAGCGCGCGAGAAAGCGGTCGGCCAGGGTCAGGATGTCTTCGGCACGCTCGCGCAATGGCGGCAAGTGCAAGGTGATGACGTTGAGGCGATACAGCAAATCTTCACGGAAACGCCCGTCGCGCACCATGTCCTCAAGGTTGAGGTTGGTGGCGGCGAGAATCCGCACATCGGCGCGGCGGGTCACCGGATCGCCGACTCGTTCGTACTCCTTGTCCTGAATGAATCGCAGCAACTTTGGCTGCAAAGTCAGGGGAAAATCGCCGATCTCGTCGAGAAAAAGCGTGCCACCATCCGCCTGGTTGACGCGCCCGAGGGTACTCTCGCTGGCCCCGGTAAACGCACCGCGGCTGTGCCCAAAGAGCTCGCTTTCCATCAGCTCGGCGGTCAGCGACGGGCAGTTGATGGTGACGCAGGACTTCTTCTCGCGTTTGCTCCAGCCGTGGATGGCTCGGGCCAGTTCGCCCTTACCGGTACCGGATTCACCCAGAATAAGAATGTTGGCATCGGTACTGGCGACCTGGCGCGCGGTTTCCAGGACGACTTTCATCGCCGGGCTGTGGGAATCGAGGCCGTCCTTGGGCTTGCGGATCTCGCCTTCGAGGGCTTCGAGGCGCGCCGACAGTTGGCGCACCTCCAGTTGCTTGGCCGTGGCCAGGCGCAACTGGTCAGGGCTGCAAGGTTTGACCAGGTAATCGGCAGCGCCGGCCTGGATCGCGTCGACCGCAGTGTCGACTGCCGAGTGAGCGGTGACGATCACCACGCGCATCCACGGCGCCTGGATCCGCATCTGCGCCAGCACATCGAGACCGTTGTCTTCGCCCAGGCGCAAATCGAGGAAGCACAAGTCGAACACCTGACGCTGCAACAGCGCGTCGGCCTGGGCCGCACTGTTGGCGGTAGCTACCGTATAACCTTCGTCTTCGAGGCAGTAACGAAAGGTTCGCAGGATGGCGGATTCATCGTCCACCAGCAGAATGCGGCCTTGATGCTCAGTGGCAGATTCCATTTTTCCTACGCTCCATAGTGATTGGTCTTGGGTTAGTCCCGGAAAAATCGGGCAAGTTGCATGGTTGATTCTGAACGATGCCGGCTATAGGAGGGTAGCCCCCTCCTGCCTTTACGGCTAATACACTGATTTTTCTGATTTTTTAAACAATCACTCATTTGCAGGTGCTTGCCTGCGTCCTTTTCTGACATCCGCGCCCTGCTCTCAATTCAATAAGAATGAAATCTCCTACGAAATAATCGTGCATTACGCACGACGTTGGATGACCCATCGTGCAGGATGCGTCGCGATCGATTTTCATATCAATCGTAACTCATTGTTTTTATTGAGTATTTTTTTGATAAAAAACTGGCATGCAGGCTGCAATAGTCATCTCAGCCCGGGCAGAAACGAACTGCCCCAACCGAACAAGCGTGAGGAACCCAGGATGACTCGCCAACGTGCCGCCCAAGTGCGTATCTCGCCACTGCACATTCAGCAAGGTCTGTTTGGCGTGCTCGCGCTGCTGATCACCCTGATCGCCTGCCAGCAGTACCTGCGCTGGGAGAACAGCCAGCAGCCGGAAGCACCGCTGATCTCGATGCAGCATGCGACACAGAGCCATTTCAGCGCCGTTCGCAGCAGCCAGGCCGAGAGCGCCTCGATGCGCATGATGGATGTCGACCAGCCACAGCCGCTGGACCAGATGCCACGTGAGGAACGCTGGGTTTTCTAAGCACTTTTCAACCGGATTCGGGCGCCGACGCGCCAGGACACGCAACATCCCTAAATAGAGAAGTAAGGAGAATCACCATGTTGAGTTGGGCAATTACATTCCTGATCATTGCCATCATCGCTGCAGTACTGGGCTTCGGTGGTATCGCGGGCACCGCCACGGGTATCGCCAAGATTCTCTTTGTCGTGTTCCTGGTGATGTTCATCGCTTCCTTCTTCTTTGGCCGTCGCGGCCGAGGCTGACCATGAGTGCGTTGAAGACACTGGCAGCCGCCCTGCTTCTGGGCGGTAGTGCCATGGCGATGGCGGCCAATGATGGCCAGACGCGGGTCAACGAACTGTTGAGTTCCGACCCGCAATACAGGGAAACCTGGGAAGGCGTGGTGAAGAAGGAAGAACGCCTGCCGGAATGGGTGATGAACCTCTCCGGCGCGCCTGACCAGCAGATGAATGCCGTCACTGAAGACGGCGACAAGTACCTGGTAGGCCCTCTCTGCGAAAGCCAGGAGAAGTGCCTGAACCATCGCTTGATCGTCGCCTTCAGCTTCGACAAGAAAGATGCTTACGCCATGCTCGTCGATGTGCCCGAGGGCCTGCCGGCCGACAAGTCGCCTACCCGACATGCGACCTACCGCTTCCTCGGCAAGCCTGACCAGGGCATGCAGGATCTGTTGATGGAAACATTGAAGAAAGATCCGAACTGGTACTGAGTTTCGAACATGAGGGCAGCGGCCTCGCTGCCTTCCATTGCGCCAGCCCGAGGAAGGCTGGCGCATGACCAGGGGGCCGGGACGTTCTGACTGTTGCAGGGTCGGAGTGACCTACGGGTACAGGGAGTGCCTGCGCTGAGGGCCGGGTCAGGGTAAAAGCTGCGACGCAAGTTCGCCCGCCCTCAGTGGCGCGACGGACTTGCGAAGGGCTTTGTCCACTACAAAACGTTGATCCAGAGCGCTCTGCTCGTCTTTTTTCCCGGCAAACTGCCGGCGAAACCATTTCGCAGTGTTTCCAGTCGACCGTATATCGACAAACCAGCCGAATGAACGGTCGGACTTTTTGCCTCCAAACGTAGGCTTTTTCCGAAATTTCCGACTAAATTCAGTTGCTCAAAAAACAGCCAATTCACGCTGAGATGGCCGGTTCACGGCACTTATGCCTGCCGAAATGTCGTATTCGAACCGGTTGGGACGCCAGTTTCAGTTGAAAAAGCTCATGCCGATTCGGCATAGGGTAGGCGTTTACGGCATTAGACGTCGCAACCCCGCATCGGAATAGTTGCGCCTTTTTTCGCCTGCCGGAGAGCCGCCAACACGCGCCCCGGGGCACCTTATACGGAGGCAGATGCACAGACTTTTCCGCTAAAGAGCGTTCCAGTTCCTGCATGTGCCTGAGTCAAACGCAAGTAAGGGTAAAGATAATGAAGAAGGCAAAACTCAGCCTCGCCTGGCAGATCCTCATCGGTCTGGTGCTAGGGATTGCAATTGGTGCGTTGCTCAACCATTTCAGTGCCGAGAAAGCCTGGTGGATCAGCAACGTCCTGCAACCGGCAGGCGATATCTTTATCCGTCTGATCAAGATGATCGTGATCCCGATCGTCATCTCCTCGCTGATCGTCGGCATCGCCGGCGTGGGCGACGCCAAGAAACTCGGGCGGATCGGCCTGAAGACCATCATCTACTTCGAAATCGTCACCACCATTGCCATCGTCGTCGGCCTGCTGCTGGCCAACCTGTTCCACCCGGGTGCAGGCATCGACATGAGCACCCTGGGCACCGTGGACATCTCCAAGTACCAGGCCACCGCCGCCGAAGTGCAGCATGAACACGCGTTCATCGAGACCATTCTCAACCTGATCCCGTCGAACATCTTCGCGGCCATGGCACGCGGCGAGATGCTGCCGATCATCTTCTTCTCCGTGCTGTTCGGTCTCGGTCTGTCGAGCCTGCAGTCGGACCTGCGCGAGCCGCTGGTGAAGATGTTCCAGGGCGTCTCGGAAAGCATGTTCAAAGTCACCCACATGATCATGAACTACGCCCCGATCGGCGTATTCGCCCTGATCGCGGTGACCGTGGCCAACTTCGGCTTCGCCTCGCTGCTGCCGCTGGCCAAACTGGTGATCCTGGTTTACGTCGCCATCGCCTTCTTCGCCTTCGTCGTGCTGGGCCTGATCGCCAAGCTGTTCGGCTTCTCCGTGATCAAGCTGATGCGCATCTTCAAGGATGAGCTGGTGCTGGCCTACTCCACGGCGTCCTCGGAAACCGTGCTGCCACGGGTGATCGAGAAGATGGAAGCCTATGGCGCGCCGAAAGCCATCTGCAGCTTCGTGGTGCCGACCGGTTACTCGTTCAACCTCGACGGTTCGACCCTGTACCAGTCCATCGCGGCGATTTTCATTGCCCAGCTGTACGGCATCGACCTGTCGATCAGCCAGCAACTGCTGCTGGTGCTGACCCTGATGGTCACCTCCAAAGGCATCGCCGGTGTCCCGGGCGTATCGTTCGTGGTGCTGCTGGCGACCCTGGGCAGCGTCGGCATTCCGCTGGAAGGCCTGGCATTCATCGCCGGTGTCGACCGCATCATGGACATGGCGCGCACCGCGCTCAACGTGATCGGCAACGCCCTGGCGGTACTGGTCATCGCCCGCTGGGAAGGCATGTACGACGACGCCAAGGGCCAGCGCTACTGGAACTCCCTGCCACACTGGCGCAGCAAGGAAAAACTGCCGGCTGGCGAAATCTCCAAGCCTTGATGCAAACCCCTGTGGGAGCGAGCTTGCTCGCGAAGAGGCCGGCACATCCAACAATTAGGTTGATTGACACACCGCCTTCGCGAGCAAGCTCGCTGCCACAGTGATTGAGGCAAGCCTTACCACAAACCCCGGAGCAATCCGGGGTTTGTCGTTTCTGGCGACCCCGCTATCATTCGCCGCATCTTCCGGGGGATTTGACTGATGCTTAATGGCCTGTGGCTTGGCTTCTTCATCGTGGCAGCCGTGTCGGCACTGGTGCAGTGGCTGGTCGGCGGTAACGCCGGGATCTTCGCGGCGATGGTGGAAAGCATCTTTGCCATGGCCAAGCTCTCGGTCGAGGTCATGGTGCTGCTGTTCGGCACGCTGACCCTGTGGCTGGGTTTCCTGCGCATCGCCGAGAAGGCCGGAATCGTCGAGTGGCTGGCGAAAGTGCTGGGCCCGCTGTTCCTGCGCCTGATGCCGGAAGTCCCGGCGGGGCACCCGGCGCTGGGTCTGATCACGCTGAACTTCGCCGCCAACGGTCTGGGCCTGGACAACGCCGCCACGCCGATCGGCCTCAAGGCCATGAAGGCACTGCAGGAACTCAACCCCAGCAGCACCATCGCCAGCAACGCGCAGATCCTGTTCCTGGTGCTCAACGCGTCCTCGCTGACCCTGCTGCCGGTGACGATCTTCATGTACCGCGCCCAGCAAGGCGCGCCGGATCCGACCCTGGTGTTCCTGCCGATCCTGCTGGCCACCAGTTGCTCGACCATCGTCGGCTTCCTCTCGGTGGCATTCATGCAGCGCCTGCGCATCTGGGACCCGGTGGTGCTGGCCTATCTGATTCCCGGGGCGCTGATCCTTGGCGGCTTCATGGCGTTGCTGGCGACGATGTCGGCCACGGCGCTGGCCGGCCTGTCGTCGATTCTCGGCAACCTGACGCTGTTCGGCCTGATCATGCTGTTCCTGGTGATCGGCGCGCTACGCAAGGTCAAGGTCTACGAGGCCTTCGTCGAGGGCGCGAAGGAGGGCTTCGACGTCGCCAGGAACCTGCTGCCGTATCTGGTGGCGATGCTCTGCGCGATTGGTGTGCTGCGTGCCTCCGGAGCGCTGGACTTCGGTCTGGACGGCATTCGTCATCTGGTGCAGTGGGCCGGTTGGGACACGCGCTTCGTCGACGCGCTGCCAACGGCAATGGTCAAGCCGTTCTCCGGCAGTGCGGCGCGGGCGATGCTCATCGAAACCATGAAAACCTCGGGCGTCGACAGCTTCCCGGCGCTGGTGGCAGCGACGATCCAGGGCAGCACCGAAACCACGTTCTACGTGCTGGCGGTGTACTTCGGTGCGGTGGGGATCCAGCGTGCGCGGCACGCGGTGGGCTGTGCGTTGCTGGCTGAGCTGGCCGGGGTGATCGGCGCCATTGGCGTCTGCTACTGGTTCTTCGGCTGAGAGTGAGCCGTGTGGGAGCTGGCTTGCCAGCGATGAGGGCAGCACATCCACAATCGCTGTTGTCTGACACACCGCCATCGCGGGCAAGCCCGCTCCCACAGCGATTGCGCTGGGCTCAAGGTCTTGAGGGCGCGAGTTTCTGGCCTTGATCTACAGCCCATGCGACAACCTTGGCCGTCAGCCGATCGCTGGCCTGGCCAAACCCGGCAACTACCGCCGGCACCTGCACATCCTGCAATGGCTGACGCTCCTCAAAGCGGCGGCTGGCGAGGATGCGCTGGTCATAACCACGCACCAGCACGGCATCGAGGCGCACCACGACGCTGGCCTGGCTGCCCTGGTACTCCGTCTGGAACGCCTGCAGGTTGCCGCCCAACTCCAGATCGGCGGCAAAGTTGCTGTCATCGGTGCTCAGCAGCGTCACCCGGCCATCGCGCTGGAAACCGTCCAGCAGCCGATTGCGCAGCAGCACCGGCGCCGGATCGCTCCAGCGCGAGGCCTTGTAGCTGCTGATCACGTCACCCTGGGGAATCACCGCGATGTTCGGCCGGTTCAGGGCTTCGCTGGCCTGCAGTTTGTTCAGTCGCAGCGACCACGGCTGAGCCGCCACCGCGCCGGTCGAGGCGGACGCCTGGGCGCTCGGCAGGCGATAGACATCCGCCGGTTCCGACTTGGGCAGGATCGAGCACGCGGCAATCAGGCTGAAACCGGCGAGGAGGGCGAGACGAGTCGGCTTCATGGGGTGAACTCCTTGTTCTTGTCACTGCCCAGCAGGTAACCGCTGGGGTTGGCCTCCAGGCGTTGGGAGATGGCGCGCAGCGAGGTCAGGGTTTCGCGCAGTTCGCGAATCGCCGGGGCCAGGCCATTGAGGCCCTGCATGCCGTTGTCGAGGGAGTTCTGGTTCTTGCTGAGCAAGCCGTTGATGGTGGCGCTGCTCTGCTCCAGGGATTTCATCGCCTGCTCGGCGCTGCCCAGGGCCTGCTTGCCCTGGTCGGTGAGCAGGCCGTTGGCGTTGCGCATCAGCGCCGACGTCTGTTCGAGCATGTTGCCGGCCTGTTTGCCGACCGTCGCCAGTTGCTGCATGGCCTGGCGCAGGTCGCCACGCTGGTCGTTGATCGAGCCGGTGGTCTGTTCGAGGTGGGCGAGGGTGTTGCTGACGCGCTCGACGTTCTCTGCCGAGAACATGTGATTGGCGTTGTTCAGCAGGGCGCTGATGCCGCTCATCAAATCGTTGCTGTCATTGAGCAGCCGCGAGATCGGCGAGGGCGAGGCGACGATGATCGGCAGCTTGCCGTCATGGCCGCGCAGTTTCGGGCTCTGCGGCGTGCCGCCACTGAGCTGGATGATCGACGTGCCCGTGATGCCGGCCAGCGCCAGTTTGGCCTGGGTATCTTCCTTGACCGGGGTGTCGCCGCCGAGGCGAATGCGCGCCAGCACCCGGCGTGGGTCCTCGGGGTCGAGGCGCAGGCTGACCACGTCGCCGACCTTGATCCCGCTGTATTGCACCGGGCTGCCCTTGGACAAGCCGCTGACGGCCTCGTTGAAGACGATTTCGTAATCCTTGAACTCGGTATCGACACTCGACTTGGCCAGCCACAGGCCGAAGAGCAGGGCGCCCGCCACCACAATCACCGTGAACAGGCCGATCAATACATGATGGGCTCGGGTTTCCATGTCAGACCTCGTTGAGCAGTTTGGCGGCGTCCAGCGCCGAGCGGCCGCGAGGGCCGTGGAAATATTCGTGAATCCACGCGTCGTCGGTTTGCGCAACGACATCGATGGGGCCGGCCACCAGCACTTTCTTCTGTGCCAGCACCGCCACCCGGTCGGTGATGGTGTACAGCGTGTCGAGGTCGTGGGTCACCAGGAACACGCTCAGGCCCAGCGCATCGCGCAGGGTCAGGATCAACTGGTCGAACGCCGCCGCGCCAATCGGATCGAGGCCGGCGGTGGGCTCGTCGAGAAACAGAATATCCGGATCCAGCGCCAGCGCCCGGGCCAGCGCCGCGCGTTTGATCATGCCGCCGGACAGCGAGGCGGGGTACTTGTCCGCCGCCGACAGCGGCAACCCGGCCAGCGCCAGTTTCACCGCCGCCAGGTGCTCGGCGTCGTCCCGGCTCAGGCCGGCGTGCTCGATCAGCGGCAGGGCAACGTTCTCGGTCACCGTCAGCGAGGAGAACAGCGCGCCTTTCTGGAACAGCACGCCGAAGCGCCGTTCGATGAGCGAGCGCTCGTGCTCGGGCAGGCTCGGCAGGTTCTGGCCAAACACCTTGACCATGCCCTCGCTCGGCCGGCGCAGGCCGACAATGCTGCGCAGCAGCACCGATTTGCCGCTGCCGGAACCACCGACCACGGCGAGAATTTCGCCTTTGTACAGATCCAGGTCGAGGTTCTCGTGCACGCTCTGGCTGCCAAAGCGATTGCTCAGGCCTCGGACTTCGATGACCGCCTCGGACGGTGCGCGGGGTAGACGACTCACCAGCCCATCTCCATGAAGAACAGCGCGGCCACCGCATCGAGCACGATCACCACGAAAATCGACTGCACCACGCTGGAGGTGGTGTGGGCGCCGACCGATTCGGCGCTGCCGCTGACTTTGAACCCTTCCAGGCAGCCGATCGCCGCAATCAGGAAGGCGAAGATCGGCGCCTTCACCAGGCCGACCAGGAAATGCTGGATGCCGATGTCCGATTGCAGCAGCGCCAGGAACATCGCCGGGGAAATCCCCAGCGACACCGCGCAGACCACACCGCCGCCGACAATCCCGCAAATCATCGCCAGAAAGGTCAGCATCGGCAGCGCCACCAGCAGCGCCAGCACGCGCGGCACCACCAGCAACTCCATGGGATCGAGGCCGAGGGTGCGGATCGCGTCGATCTCTTCGTTAGCCTTCATCGAGCCGATCTGCGCGGTGAAGGCACTGGCGGTGCGCCCGGCCATCAGGATCGCGGTGAGCAGCACGCCGAATTCGCGCAGAAAGGCGAACCCGACCAGATCCACGGTAAAGATACTGGCGCCGAAACTGGCCAGTACCGTGGCGCCGAGGAACGCCACCACCGCGCCGACCAGGAACGTCAGCAGCGCCACGATCGGCGCGGCGTCGAGGCCGGTCTGTTCGATGTGCGCGATCATCGGCGTGATCCGCCAGCGCCGGGGCCGGAACAGGTTACGGGCGATGGTTTCGAGGATCAGGCCGACGAAGCCGAGCAGCTGCAGGGTGTCTTGCCACACTGTGTCGACGGCGCGGCCGATGCGGGTCAGCAGTTGCACGCTGACGCTGATTTCCGGCTCCTTGAGCGGCACGCAGAAATCGCTCAACGAGCAATACACGGTTTGCAGCAGCGCACGATCGGCAGCAGAGAGGGTGCAATCGGGGTGTTCGGCGGACTTGCCCAGACGCTCGGAACCCAGCAGCTCGACCAGCAGCGAGGCGCCGGCGGTGTCGAGGGCGCCGAGGCCGTTGAGATCGATCGGGGTATTGCCGTCGTACTGGCCGTGGAGCTTGGCGCTCAGGTGCTTGAGGTCGGCGTAATGGGCAAGCGTCCAGTCCCCGGTGACCCGCAGGCGGGCAGGGGTGAGCGAGGTGTCCAGGTGGGCACTGCCGGCCATTGGGCTGCTGGTCATAAGCTCCGTGCTTGTTCGGCTGAATACGCGAACCTACGTAATAGCACGAACCGGATTACTTTTCTTTGGTCGGTGTGCTGTCCGTGACCTCGAAGCGCAGCACACCGATCACCTGGCCATCTTCGGTCAGCACGCGCACCTGCCAGTTGCCCGCCGGATTGCCGGGGAAGTTCTGCTTGTGCGTCCACGCCCGGTAGCCTTCCTTGCGCCCGCCGTGGATGTCGAGGGCGATGCGGTCGACCTCTTTGCCGTCGAACTGCCAGACGTGATAGATCCGCTCATCGAGGCCGCGCGGCGCGTTGATGGCGGTGTAGGCATAGAGCCCGCCGTTGCGGATCTGCTCGGCGCTGACGGTGTCGAGGCTGGCACCGGGGGTGCGGTCCTGCAGCTGGGTGCTGATTGCCACGTCGGTCATCCAAAGCGTGGCCGGCGGCACCCACGAGCGCAAAACCCAGCCGACGCCACCGATACCGACGGTGATGCTGAGGATCGCCAGGGCATTGCGCAGCGTGCGGATCGGAAAGATCGACGCCAGGCTGGGGAACGACAGCGCCACGGCGATCCCCAGCGCCCACTTGAAGCTCTGCGCAGTGGTCAGGTGCATGATCACCGGCAAAGCGGTGAGCAGCGCGGCGAACAGGGTCAGGGTATGCAGCGCGAGGAACGCCCAGCGCCGCGGCGCCAGCCATTTGTAGTAGAGCGGATCGACGATCGAAATCAGCGCCGCCACGCTCAACAGCCCGGTGAAGATCAGCTGGCCGCTGTTCCAGGTGGTGGTGATGAAGAAAAACGGCAGGACGAAAAACAGGCTTTCCTGGTGAATCATCTGCGTCGCGTAGCGCAGCAGCGGTTGCGGAATCTCGCGCTTGAACACCCGGGCGAACAGACCGGTCAGGGTGTTTTCCAGCATCAGCCAGATCCAGCTGAGCAGCATGATGATGGTGATCCAGCTGGCCAGCCCCTGTTGCCGGTCGACGAGGATGAAACTGCCGACCCCGGAGATGAAACCACCGAGCGCAATGACCCCGGGATAGCGCTTCATCAGTTCAAGGATGCGCTGGATCAGTTGGGGCAGTTTCGGCATGGGCGCAGTTCACGACTTGAGGGGAAAAAAACCTCGACAGAGTACCGCTGGCAGAGCGGTGTGGCGAGGCTGCCGGTCAGTAAATTCACCGCCCTCCCTGTGGCAGCGAGTTTGCTCGCGAAGGCGGCGGGTCAGTCACCACTTTTGTTGAATGACACACCGCTTTCGCGAGCAGGCTCGCTCCCACAAGGTCAATGTCCGGCAGGTTTTCGGCGGTGGTGCAATCGCCAGCCGAGCAGGATCAGCAGCAACAAAAAGATACCGCCGCCGATCAGCCACAACACCTGGTCGTCGCTGAGCAGCGGTTTCTCGATGCGCAGATAGCCCGGCTGCAGCAGCAACTCGCGCATGGCCTTGTTCGCCGTCTCCAGCGTCACCCCTTGCAGCTCGCGGGCCGGGTCGGTGAAGCGGCCGTCCTCGTAGTCACCGAGGGCACTCCAGTAATAGTCGGCGAGGGCGCTGTTGCCCTGCACCGCCCAGGCCTGATGGGCGATGGCGGCCTGCTTGAGCCGGGCGAAGGTGTCGGCATCGAGGCCGTTTTTCAGCAGGTCGGCCTTGAGCGCTTCGAGCACCTGCTGGGCCTCAGCGATATCGGCGCGATCCAGATCGGCGTTGAGGCTCATGAAGCCGACGCCGCCGAACACCTCGCGCTCGGCCCACGGCCCGTACGACAGGCTGTGGTTCAGGCGCAACTGGCGATACAGCGCCCAGTCCAGGTAATCCTTGAGCAGGTCGAAGGTTTCGTCGTACTGATCGTCCAGCACCGGCTCCGGCACCAGCCAGTGCAGCTTGGCGCTGTCGCCGATGAACCCGCGCATCAGCGTGCGTTCATGGGCGGCGCTGGCGCGAATGTCCGGCAGTGGCCGGTGTTCGCTGGGGTCGACGGCCTCGAGCGCGCCCCAGGAGCGTTCCAGGTAGGCCGGCAGCAGTTTGTCGAGCTCACCGACCACGATCAGGGTCATGTTGTTCGGTGCGTACCAGGCCTTGCGTACCTTCTCCAGTTGTTCCTGGGTCAGGTGGTCGACCTCGGCGCGCTGCGGGCATTTGAGGCCCAGCTCGACCGCCAGCTGATTGCTCGCCGAGTGGCCCAGGTCCTGGCGGTCGAGGAAGCGGCGCAGGCGCGTGTAATGGCCGCCGTCCTCGCGCTCGACCACGCGTTTGGCGGCGTTGATCGCGTTGTCGTCGATGCGCGTCTGGGTCAGCAGGTCGAGCAGCAGGTCGAGCACCTTGCGCTGATTCTTCGCCGGTGCCTCGATGACAAACGTGGTGTCGGCGTTGCTGGTGAAGGCGTTCCAGTCGCCGCCGAGGGCCTGCATGCGCTCTTCCAGGCCACCTTCGCCGGTGGCATCGATGCCGCTGAACAGCAAGTGCTCGAGCAGGTGCGGCAGCTCTTTTTCATCGCAGTCGAAATCGTCGAGACCGACACCCACCACCAGGCGAATCGCCACATGGCCGCGCTCAGTACCGGGCTTGAGCAGCAGTTGCAGGCCGTTGGGCAGGGCATAGCCTTCGACCTGAAATCGATCAATGGCGAAGGCGGGCAGGGAACCGAGCAACAGACAGGCGAACAACAGGCAACGCATAACAGTCTTCCGTACGGCTGATTTGGAGATCCGTGTTGTCAGTCATGGCCCCATCGCTGGCAAGCCAGCTCCCACAAGGCGGCGTTCACGAAACCCTGTGGGAGCTGGCTTGCCAGCGAAAGCGGCCTTGAGGCTGAACTCTGAGTTACTGACTGACCCCAGCCCCAGACGTTCAAGGCGAATGCGTGATGTCGGCCATGTCATCCGCTTCCAGCGCCCCGGTATCCGCCGTTTCCAGCACCACGTAGGCACTGCTGCAGAACAGTGAATTCAAGCGCTTCATATCCGCAATCAGCTCCAGGTGCAGCGAACTGGTTTCCAGGCTCTGCACGATCTTGCGTTGCAAACGGCTGACATGGGCATGCGCCAGGCGCCGCTCCTGGGCGCGGAAGCGGCGTTTTTCGCGCAGCAACTGACGGGCGCTTTCGCGGT
Source organism: Pseudomonas sp. efr-133-TYG-5 (assembly GCF_030209175.1). Taxonomy (GTDB): domain Bacteria; phylum Pseudomonadota; class Gammaproteobacteria; order Pseudomonadales; family Pseudomonadaceae; genus Aquipseudomonas. Next base: position 81,046 of record NZ_JARVSM010000004.1, read on the forward strand.
CGCCGCTGAGAAACACCGACAGCCCCAGGCGCAGATTGGCGATCAACTGGCTGTGCAGCCCGGCCAGTTCCTCCAGGCCATCCTCGGAAAACGAGCGGCGTTGCGAGGTTTTCTGCTGCTGGACCTTGCGCAGCATGCGTTCGATCAGGTCGCTGGCGAGCTTGAGGTTGATCGCCAGTTCGATGATCTCCGCCCAGCGCCGGCTGTCGTGCTCGCCGAGGTCTTCGCGGGGCATTTGCGCCAGGTACAGCTTGATCGCGCTGTACAGCGCCTCGACGTCGTCGGTCAGCCGGCGCATTTCCTGGGTGACGGCGGTCTGCTTGCCGCGCAGGACATCGAGGGTGGCGTCGAGCATGTTGTCGATCAGGTCGCCCATGCGCAGGGTTTCCCGAGCAGCATTGGCCAGGGCCAGGCTGGGCGTGACCAGGGCGGTCGGATCGAGGTGGCGAGGCTTGGCCGTGCCGTTGACCTCCGGACGCTCCGGCAGCAGCCAGGCGCACAGCCGCGCCATCGGCCCGACACTGGGCAGCAGGATCAGGCAACGCACGGTGTTGTAGAGCAGGTGGAAGCCGATGACCATTTCCTGCGAGCTGAAATCCAGGCTGTCGATCCAGTGCACCAGCGGATCGAGTACCGGAATGATCAACAGCAGGCCGATCAGCTTGTACAGCAGGCTGCCGAGCGCCACCTGGCGGCCGGCGGCGTTCTGCATGCTGGTGCTCATGAACGCCAGCACGCCGCTGCCGATGTTGGCGCCGATGACCAGGCCGATCGCCACGGGCAGGCTGATCACGCTGGCCCCGGCGAGGGTCGCGGTGAGCAGCACGGCGGCCAGGCTGGAGTAGGAAATCATCGCGAACAGCGCGCCGACCAGGGCGTCGAGCAGGATGTCGCCGGTCAGCGAGGCGAAAATCACTTTCACCCCCTGGGCATGGGTGATCGGTGCGGCCGCTTCGACGATCAGTTGCAGGGCGAGAATGATCAGGCCCAGGCCGATGCTGACCCGGCCCATCTGCCCGAGCCGCGTCTGCTTGCGCGAGAGGAAGAAAATCACCCCGAGAAATATCAGCAGTGGCGACAGCCACGACAGGTCGAAGGTCAGCACCCGCGCCATCAGCGCCGTACCGACGTCGGCGCCGAGCATGGTCGCCAGCGCCGGGGTCAGCGCCATCAGGCCCTGGCCGACGAAGGAGGTGACGAGCATGGCGGTGGCGTTGCTGCTCTGCACCATCGCGGTGACGACGATGCCGGCGACGAAGGCCAGCCAGCGCTTGGACATGTTCTGGCCAATCACATGGCGCAGATTGGTGCCGTACACCCGCAGGATGCCGGTTCGGACGATGTGCGTGCCCCAGATCAGCAGGGCCACGGCAGACAGCAGATTGAGCAGGGTGAGCATGCAGACCCCCTGTATTTCAGCGCCCCAGAGGAGCAAGTTGACGGTACCGCGCGGTTTCTACGTTTTTGATACTTAAGCTGTAGTTGGCTAACGGACTGGGCGCCAGCATTGCACAGCTAAAGCGGGGATTGAAACAAAAGTGTCATGAAAATGGCTTTATCCACAACCCGCGCAATCACCCCAAATTCCTGTGGGAGCTGGCTCGCCAGCGATGACGGCAGCACTGGCGACCTTGATGTTGCCTGACACGCCGCTATCGCTGGCAAGCCAGCTCCCACAGGACTTGTGCAGGAACCCAGAATCCATTTGAAAAAAAACCTGTGGAAGTCTGGCTTGCCAGCTCCCACAGGTTTTTCATTGGCTGCCGGACAAGCGGGTTATTGGCCCGGAATGTCCTTGCGCAGCTTCACCGGGTCCTGCTGCTTGCGCTTCTTCGCAATCGCGGTGCGCATCTTGATGTTGATCGCTTCCACCGCCAGCGAGAACGCCATGGCGAAATAGACGTAGCCTTTAGGCACATGCACGTCGAACGATTCGGCGATCAACACGGTACCGACCACCAGCAGGAACGACAGCGCGAGCATTTTCAGCGACGGGTGCTTGTCGATGAACTCGCTGATCTTGCCCGAGGCCGCCATCATCACCAGCACCGCGACGATGATCGCCGCGACCATCACCGGCACATGGGACACCATGCCGACGGCGGTGATCACCGAGTCCAGCGAGAACACGATGTCGATGATCGCGATCTGGATGATGGTGTAGAGGAAGTTGCCGCCCTTGCCCGAAGGCTCGTCGTCGCTTTCGTCTTCGCCTTCCAGCGCGTGGTACATCTCCTGGGAGCTTTTCCACAGCAGGAACAGGCCACCGAAGAACAGGATCAGGTCACGTCCGGAAATGCCCTGGCCGAATACCTCGAACAGGTCGGCGGTGAGGCGCATGACCCAGGTGATCGACAGCAGCAACAGGATCCGGGTGATCATGGCCAGGCCAAGTCCGAAGATCCGGGTGCGCGGCTGCATGTGCTTGGGCATGCGGCTGACCAGGATCGAAATCATGATGATGTTATCGATGCCGAGGACGATTTCCAGGGCGGTCAGGGTGAAGAAGGCAACCCAGATTTCGGGGTTGGTCAGCCAATCCATGTGTATTCCTTTGAGCGAGTGTTAAACCAAGACGCCAGCAAGCAGCTGGCGTTCTGGTGAGTTGATGCCGTTACAAAGTGCTGAACAGCGGGAACGTCCCCAACAGCAATGCAGCCACCAGTATGCACAGGCAGACCAGCACTGCCCACTTCAGGGTGAAGCGTTGATGGTCGCCGAACTCGATGCCGGCCAGCGCCACCAGCAGGTAAGTCGATGGCACCAGCGGGCTGAGCAGGTGCACCGGCTGACCGACGATCGACGCCCGGGCCATTTCCACGGCGGTGATGCCGTAGTGGCTGGCCGCTTCGGACAGCACCGGCAACACCCCGTAGTAGAACGCGTCGTTCGACATGAAGAACGTGAACGGCATGCTCACCAGCGCGGTGATGACCGCCAGGTACGGGCCGAGGAAATCCGGAATCACCGCCAGCAGGCTCTTGGACATCGCATCGACCATGCCAGTGCCCGACAGGATACCGGTGAAGATACCCGCGGCGAAAATCAGACTGACCACCGACAGCACGCTGCCGGCGTGAGCGGCGACGCGGTCCTTCTGCATTTGCAGGCACGGGTAGTTGACGATCATCGCGATGCTGAACGCCACCATGAACAGCACCGGCAGCGGCAACAGGCCGGCGATCAGGGTGCACATCAGCGCCAGGGTCAGCAGGCCGTTGAACCAGATCAGTTTCGGACGACGGGCATCCGGGAACTGCGACACGCTGATTTCGCTGTGGTCGATTTCGTCGCCGACTAGGTGCAGCTCGCCCAGACGCGCACGTTCACGCTTGCCGTAGAAGTAGGCGATGACCAGGATTGCCACCACGCCGGCGGCCATGGCCGGGATCATCGGCACGAAGATGTCCGACGGGTCGACGTGCAGCGCACTGGCGGCACGGGCGGTCGGGCCACCCCACGGGGTCATGTTCATCACGCCGCCGGCGAGGATGATCAGCCCGGCCATGATCCGCGGGCTCATGCCGATGCGGCTGTACAGCGGCAGCATGGCGGCCACGCAGATCATGTAAGTGGTCGCGCCATCCCCATCGAGGGAAACGACGAGCGCCAGTACGGCGGTGCCGACCGACACTTTCAGCGGGTCGCCCTTGACCAGTTTGAGGATCTTGCGCACGGCCGGGTCGAACAGGCCGGAGTCGATCATCAGGGCGAAATACAGAATGGCGAACATCAGCATCACGCCGGTCGGCGCGAGCTTGGTGATGCCTTCGAGCATCATCGGACCGATCTTCGGCGCGAAACCACCGAACAGGGCGAACAGGATCGGGATGATGATCAGGGCGATCAGCGCGGACAGGCGCTTGGTCATGATCAGGAACATGAACGTGATGACCATGGCAAAGCCAAGGAAAGTCAGCATGGGAATACTCCAGGCGTAGCGCGGCTAGGGAATGGGCGGACCGGGTGGGATCAGCGCAGAACGGGAAGCACGAGGCGTACGGGCGGAGTGACAGCGAGGAGGCGGGTTACAGAGGACATCAGATCACCATTGTTGTTGTTAATTGGGCCGGGCGCGCGAACCGTCACACGCCGTGGCCAACCGGTCTGTTGCCGGCAGTGGGGGCGATCCTAATCGGGGAAGCTTTCAGCCAGCTTTCGCCGCGCCAAGCTTTGGGCGAATGGCCAACCGGCCGTCGGATGCGGCTAGAGTCAATGAATACGCGGACAGGAGGGCAGGGTGATGCAACCGATGCACAGTGGCGGCTGCCATTGCGGACACATTCGTTATCAGTTCAGCGGGGCGCTGCACGACATCGCCCACTGCCATTGTTCGATTTGCCGTCAGGTCAGTGGCGGTATCGTCACCACCTGGATCACCGTGCCCGCAGCGAGTTTCCAGTGGCTGGCCGGGACGCCTTCGCGCTATGACTCGTCGACCCGTTGTGCACGGTTCTTCTGCCCGACCTGCGGTGCACAACTGGCGCTGGTGACGTTGCTCAGCCCCGAGAGCATCGATTTGACTGTCGCCACGCTCGATCACCCCGAGCAGGCCGCCGCCGAGCGGCATATCTGGACCGACAGCCGCCTGCCATGGCTGCACCTGGACGAGCATCTACCTGGCGAACCTGAAGAAACCCTCTGATTAAAAAATAGACAGGTCCAGCGGCCGCATCGCGCCCATCCAGATCGCGTGCTCGGTGTGGTCGCGCAGGTCATCGCCAGTGTCCGGGTGCAGGAACACCACCAGGCCCCGGCGATTGAGCGCCAGCCACGGCAGCACATCGCCGATCAGCTCCGGGCCGAAGGCCAGTTGGCAGCTCCAGTCCGGGTGCGGGCCGACCGGGCGTTCGTGCATCCGGCCCATCTTCAGCGGGAACAATTGCGCCGCCTCCTCGCACAGCGCCCGCGCCTGCGCGAGGGTGGTGGCGTCGTAATAAACGTGGGCGTGGTAACCCTTGATCGCTTGCATCGCAAAGCCTCTGAATCGGTTCGAACCCTCGGCGTTACCCGTATGTCACACGCCATACAAGGGAAAACAAAAGGGAACTCAGCCATGAAAAATGCCGAAACCCCGGCGGTGAAAGTGGTGCTCTATGGTGCCATGGGTAGCCTGGGCGGTGCGTTGATGGCTGAACTGCTGCGTCGTCAGCACGAAGTCATTGCCATCCTCGACGATTTGACCGCGCTCGCGCCACGGCCGGGCCTGCGCACCAAGAGCGGCGACCTGTTCGACGCCGAACGAGTCAATCAGAGCGTGGCCGGCAGCTCGGCGGTCATCTGCCTGCTGGATGCGCCGGGCCTGCCGTTCAGCAGCGATCACATTGAAAAATCCGTACTGCTCGGGCCGGTCGAGCAAGTGCTGGCGGTCGATGCGCTGATCGACGGCCTGCAATCGGCGGGGGTGCCGCGGCTGTTTGTGGTCGGCGATTTCGCCGTGCTCGACGAGCCGGACCTGGACGATCGCCTGCAACGTCACGCCGCCGAGGAAATCCGTGAAGCCCTGCAGAGCAGCCCGTTGCAGTGGACGCTGGTGAACGCACCACGCGGCGTCGCGGGGCTGACCATCGAGCATTTCAGCCAGGTCAGCCATTCACTCGAGCCGGGTCTGGCCGAACCGCTGGAGCGGCTGAACCGAGTGGCGGTGGGGATTGCCGATGAGCTGCGGCTGAACCTGCACGTGGGCCAGCACGTGAATTTTGTCGCCGCGTCGGGTACCTAACTAAAAAGCCACTGCCTTCAGTTCCTGCGGGGGATGGTCTTCCAACGGTAAGAGCTGGGGCAGGTTCGGGCTGCGATCCTTGATCTTCATACCGCAATCGACGGCAATGCCATGCCTGTCAGGGACTCGGCACTGCTGGCCTGTTCGGCCATCAACCAGTCGACAAACTGCTGAATCAACACGCCCCGGCGTTTGCGCTGCGGCAGCACCACGTAATAACCGAGGCGCGACAGGGTCGTCTCGGCAATCGGCCGGCACAGCAGACCCTGGGTCAGCAGGTTATCCACAAGGTGGCGCCAGCCAATCGCCACGCCTTGGCCGCCAATCGCTGCCTGAATCAGCAAGGTGTAGTTATCGAAGCGCAGTTGCCCCGGCGCGGGGGGCGTGCTGATGCCGAGTTCGCGGAACAGACCACTCCAGTCGAACCAGTTACTGCTGTTTTCGCCGCGCAGGTGCAGCAGCGGCAACTCCAGCAACGCCTGGGCGGGCAAGGGCAGGGGGCGCGCCTTGAGCAATTGCGGGCTGCACACCGGAAACACTTCTTCGCTGAACAGCCAATGGCTTTCGCCCTGTTTGAAGCGCCCGTCACCAAACAGCACCGCGACATCGATATCGGTGCGCAGCATGTTGTGATTGCGTTCGCTGGTCACCAGGCTGACGTCGATGTGCGGATTGGCCGCGTGAAAGCGCTGCAGGCGCGGCATCAGCCAATACGCAGCGAAGGCGAAGTCGGTGGCCACCTGCAGCACTTCATGTTGCTGCTGTGCGCTGATCGCGCTCAATCCGGCGTCGATATTCTGCAAACCGAGGGTCACCTGCTCGAACAGGATCGAGCCGGCCTCGGTCAGTTCGATGCCGCGGTAGATGCGGTCGAACAGCCGCGCGCCCAACTGCTCCTCAAGGCGCTTGATCTGTTGGCTGATCGCCGGTTGCGTGGTGCCCAGTTCCACCGCTGCCGCGGTGAAGCTGCGCTGGCGCGCCGCCGCTTCGAAGGCACGCAGCAGATCCAGCGACAGGTCGCCAAGGGCTTCATACATAAGCTGTGCTTATCCTAGTCATTGCCCGGCACGGGCTTTACCGGGTAGAGCATGCGCTCCATGCTCGATCGCAGCAATGTCGCATAAATATTCACTATGGAATGCCGCGATCACATGAAGCGCAAGAACATTCTTTTCATCATGGCCGATCAGATGGCCGCGCCAATGTTGCCGATCTACGGCCCGTCGCCGATCAAACTGCCGAATCTTTCGCGCCTCGCCGCCCAGGGCGTGGTGTTCGACGCCGCTTACTGCAACAGTCCGCTGTGCGCGCCATCGCGTTTCACCCTGGTCAGCGGCCAGTTGCCGAGCCAGATCGGCGCCTACGACAATGCCGCCGATTTCCCCGCCGACATACCGACCTACGCGCATTACCTGCGCCGCCTCGGCTACCGCACCGCACTATCGGGCAAGATGCATTTCTGCGGCCCGGATCAACTGCACGGCTACGAAGAACGCCTGACCAGTGACATCTATCCGGCCGACTATGGCTGGGCGGTGAACTGGGACGAGCCGGACGTGCGCCCGAGCTGGTACCACAACATGTCATCGGTGCTGCAGGCCGGGCCGTGCGTGCGCACCAACCAGCTCGACTTCGACGAAGAGGTGGTGTTCAAGGCCCAGCAATATCTGTTCGACCACATTCGTGAGGACGGCGATCAGCCGTTCTGCCTGACCGTGTCGATGACCCACCCCCACGACCCGTACACGATTCCCAAGGCGTTCTGGGATTTGTACGACGATGCGGATATCCCGCTTCCGACGACACCGGATCAACATTCACTCGACCCGCACTCGCAACGTTTGCTCAAGGTCTACGACCTGTGGGACAAGCCACTGCCTGTGGATAAAATCCGCGATGCGCGCCGCGCCTACTTCGGCGCGTGCAGCTACATTGATGCCAACGTCGGCAAACTCCTGCAAACCCTCGAGGATACCGGGCTGATCGACGACACCATCATCGTCTTCTCCGGCGACCATGGCGACATGCTCGGCGAGCGCGGGCTCTGGTACAAGATGCACTGGTATGAAATGGCCGCGCGGGTGCCGCTGTTGATCAGTGCGCCGGGCCAGTTCGGCGCCCGCCGGGTCAGCGCTGCGGTGTCGACCGCCGACCTGCTGCCGACCTTTGTCGACCTGGCCGGCGGCAGCCTCGAACCCGGCCTGCCGCTGGATGGCCGCTCGCTGCTGCCGCACCTGCAAGGGCAGGGCGGCCACGATGAAGTCTTTGGCGAATACATGGCCGAGGGCACCATCAGCCCGTTGATGATGATCCGCCGCGGGGCCTACAAATTTATCTACAGCGAGAGCGACCCTTGCCTACTCTTCGATGTAGACAACGATCCACGCGAGTTGGAAGAACTCAGCCAATCACCGCAACATCGCCAGCTGTTCGCCGATTTTCTCGCCGATGCGCGGGCGAAGTGGGACATCCCGGCCATTCACCGCGATGTGCTCGCCAGCCAGCGGCGGCGCCGTTTCGTGGCGCAGGCGCTGACCCTCGGCAAGCTGAAGAGCTGGGATCACCAGCCGCTGGTGGACGCCAGTCAGCAGTACATGCGCAACCACATCGACCTCGATGACCTGGAACGCAAAGCACGTTATCCACAACCCTGCCAAAACCAATAATGTTAAGGGGAAGTCCATGCTCAAGTTATCCACAGTAGTGACGGTTGGCCTGCTGGCCCTGGGCAGTGCCTCGGCATTTGCCGAGCAGAGCTGCGAGACGGTGAAAATGGCCGATCCGGGCTGGAGCGACATCGCTGCCACCAACGCCATCACCGGGTTCCTGCTGGACGGCATGGGCTACAAGGCCAAGGTCGACACGCTCGCCGTGCCGATCACCTTCGGCGGCCTCAAGGACGGCCAGGTCGATGTGTTCCTCGGCAACTGGATGCCGGCACAGCAGGGTTTCTACGACAAATTCGTCGCCAGCGGCGACGTCACGCAACTGGCGAAGAACCTCGACGGTACCGAGTTCACCCTGGCCGTGCCGGATTACGTGTGGGAGGCCGGCGTGCATGACTTTGCCGACCTGAACAAATACGCCGACAAGTTCGAGAAGAAGATCTACGGCATCGGCTCCGGTGCGCCAGCCAACATCTCACTGCAAGAGATCATCAAGAAAAACGACTTCAACCTCGGCCAGTGGAAACTGATCGAATCCAGCGAACAGGCGATGCTCGCCGAAGTCTCGCGGGCAGTGAAGAAACAGAAATTCGTCACCTTCCTCGGCTGGACCCCACACCCGATGAACGTGCAGTTGAAGATGCATTACCTCAAGGGCGGCGAGAAATACTTCGGCGACACCGGCAGCGTCTACACCCTGACGCGCAAGGGCTACGCCGAGGCCTGCCCGAACGTCGGCAAGTTGCTGACCAACCTGGCGTTCACCCAGGAGATGGAGAACAGCATCATGGCCGAGGTGGTCAACAAGAAGCTCAGCAATGCCGATGCGGCGAAGGCGTGGATCAAGGCCAATCCGGCGGTGCTGGACAAGTGGCTCGATGGCGTGAAGACCGTGGATGGAAAGGACGCGTTGCCGGCCGTCAAAGCGAAGCTCTGATCGCGGGGTGCTGAAGGCCTGAGTTCGCTCCCTCACCCCATTCCTCTCTTCGCCAAGGGGGGTGAGGGGAAAGGGAGCCGAACGTCGTTGACTTCAGAACCCGAGTTCGACGCAAGACTTGCAGGTCGATGAATGTCGAACCAACACCTCGGTCAGTCCCCCTCTCAATCATCGAGCGGGGTGAGGGAACGGATTCAACTGACACCCAGCAACATCCGAAACCAGCCTGTTACCCTTGCACCAACCCACAAACCGAGAGGATCCATGGCCCTCCCCAGTCGCCGCTCACTGTTCCCCTTCCTCACCTGGCTGCCGCGACAAACCCGCGCCAGCGTCGGACGGGATCTGATCGTCGGCCTCAGCGGGGCGATTCTCGCCTTACCCCAGTCGATTGCCTACGCGCTGATCGCCGGGCTGCCGCCCGAGTACGGCCTCTACGCCGCGATCATGCCGGTGCTGATCGCCTGCCTGTGGGGTTCATCCTGGCATTTGATCTGCGGGCCGACGGCGGCGATTTCGATTGTCCTCTACGCCAGCGTCAGCCCTTTGGCCGTGCCTGCTTCCCAGGACTACATCACCCTGATCCTGCTGCTGACCTTCCTCGCCGGAATATTCCAGTGGCTGCTCGGCCTGCTGCGCTTTGGCGCGCTGGTCAATTTCGTCTCGCATTCGGTGGTGCTCGGCTTCACCCTCGGCGCCGCGGTGGTGATCGCCATCGGCCAGTTGCCGAATCTGCTCGGCCTCGATCTGCCCGCGAAAGCCACGGCACTGGCCAGCCTGATTGACGTGCTGCAGCACCTCAGGGCGGTGGATAAAGCGTCACTGCTGCTCGGCGTCGCGACGCTGGCGGTCGGCTTCGGGCTGAAACAACTGCTGCCGCGCTGGCCGACCCTGTTGATCACCCTGATGCTGGCCAGCCTGCTGGTCTGGGCGTGGCCGTCGATGTTCGGCCATGTGCATCTGGTCAGTGCTTTCGTCGGGCGTTTGCCGCCGTTCAGTGCGCTGCCGCTGGATCTGGATCTGATCCTGCGCCTGCTGCCCAGCGCTGTGGCGGTGGGCATGCTCGGGCTGGTCACCAGCCTGTCGATTGCCCGCTCGATCGCCGCACGTTCGCAGCAGTTGCTCGATGCCAATCAGGAAGTCCGCGCCCAGGGGCTATCGAACATTGTCGGCGCGTTCTTCTCCGGCTCGCTGTCCGCCGGGTCGTTTACCCGTTCCGGGCTGAGCTACGAGGCGGGGGCCTGCTCGCCGCTGGCCGGGGTGTTCTCGGCGCTGTGGGTGGCGTTGTTCGCGATGTTCGCTGCCGGGTTGATCGCACACATTCCGATTCCGGCGATGGCCGGGAGCATCCTGCTGATCGCCTGGGGCCTGGTCGATCATCGCGGCATCCGCGCCTTGTGGCGCGTCAGCCGCGCCGAATTCGTGGTGATGGCCCTGACCTGCCTCGCCACGCTGCTGCTGGAATTGCAGACGGCGATTTATGCCGGGGTACTGGCCTCGCTGTTCTTCTACCTCAAGCGTACCTCGCAACCACGGGTGCAGCATTGGCGCGACGGTGAGGACGATGTGCTGCGGGTCGGCGGGTCGATCTTCTTCGGCGCCAGCCACTACCTGCAAGTGCGCCTGCAACGCCTGCACGGTGCGCGCGTGGTGATCGAGGCGCAGCAGATCAACTTCATCGACTATTCCGGGGTGGAAATGCTCCACCAGGAAGCGCGGCGCCTGCTGCGCCAGGATCGCAGCCTGACCCTGCGCCAGGCACGACCGCAGGTGGTGGAGGAGCTGCGCAAGCTCGAAGGGCCGGAGAAATGTCCGATCCGGTTTGAGGAGTGATCCGACATTCGTGGCGACTTCCATCGCTGGCAAGCCAGCTCCCACAGGGATCTGGGTGATCCTTGTGGGAGCGGGCTTGCCAGCGATGCTGTTAAAGGGCCAACTGGCGACGTAGCTCGGCGAGCACCGGCGCGGTATCCGGGCGCACGCCGCGCCACAGGTAAAACGCTTCCGCGGCCTGCTCGGCCAGCATCCCCAGGCCATCCATCGACACGGCCGCCCCGTGTTCACTGGCCCAGCGGCAGAATGCGGTCGGTTCCTTGCCGTACATCATGTCGTAGCACAGCGTCTGGCCCGGCTCGATCAGACTCGGCGCAATGGGCGGCACCTCGCCGGTGAGGCTGGCGGAGGTGGCGTTGATGATCACGTCCACCGGCTCCTGCAACCAGTCGAAACCGCTGGCCGACACCGGCCCCAGGTCGCAGAACAGCTCGGCCAGCAGCTCGGCCTTGTCCACCGTGCGATTGGCAATGATCACCGACGCCGGTTTCTCCGCGAGCAACGGCTCCAGGGCACCGCGCACCGCGCCACCGGCGCCGAGCAACAGGATGCGTTTGCCGGTGAGGCTGAACCCGGCATTCACCGTCAGGTCACGCACCAGCCCGGCGCCGTCGGTGTTGTCGCCGAGCAGCGTGCCGTCGGCCAGTTTGCTCAAGGTGTTCACCGCACCGGCGCGTTGCGCCCGGGCGGTCAGGCTGTCGGCCAGGCGATAGGCGTCTTCCTTGAACGGCACGGTGACATTGGCACCGCGTCCTTCCTGGAAAAACGCCGTGGCGCAATCACTGAAGCCGTCGAGCGGCGCCAGCAACGTGCTGTAGTCCAGACTCTGCGCGGTCTGCGCAGCGAACAGCGTGTGAATCAGCGGCGACTTGCTGTGGCCGATCGGGTTGCCGAAAACGACGTAACGGTCCATCACAACTCCTCGTTCAGGCCTGGGCCAGCCAGTCGCGATCCTGCAGGAAGTACTCGGTCAAGCGCGCTTCTTCGCTGCCCGGCTCGGCTTTCCAGTCGTAGGCCCAGCGCACTTGCGGCGGCAGCGACATGAGGATCGACTCGGTACGCCCGCCCGACTGCAGGCCGAACAGCGTGCCGCGGTCGTAGACCAGGTTGAATTCCACGTAGCGGCCACGGCGGAATTCCTGGAATTCGCGCTGCCGTGCAGTGAACGCATCATGTTTGCGGCGCTGCATGATCGGCAGGTAAGCGTCGATGTAGGCGTCACCGATCGCGCGCATGAAAGCGAAACTGGTGTCGAAATCCCACTCGTTCAGGTCATCGAAGAACAGGCCGCCGATCCCCCGCGGCTCGTGACGATGCTTGATGTGGAAGTAGCTGTCGCACCAGGCCTTGTAGCGCGGATAGACGTCCGCACCGAACGGCGCACAGGCCTGCTCGGCGACGCGGTGCCAGTGGATGCAGTCCTCTTCGTTGCCGTAGTACGGGGTCAGGTCGAAACCGCCGCCGAACCACCAGACCGGCTCTTCACCTTCCTTCTCGGCGATGAAAAAGCGCACGTTGGCGTGGGACGTCGGCACATGCGGGTTGTGCGGGTGGATCACCAGCGACACGCCCAGGGCTTCGAAACCACGACCGGCAAGTTCCGGGCGATGGGCACTGGCCGACGGCGGCAGGCCGCTGCCGTGGACATGGGAGAAATTCACGCCGCCCTTTTCGATCACCGTGCCGTTCTCGATCACCCGGGTGCGACCGCCACCGCCGGCCGGACGGGTCCAGGCGTCTTCGACGAAGCGTGTGCCACCGTCTTCGGTTTCCAGCGCGGCGCAGATGCGGTCTTGCAGGTCGAGCAGATAGGCCTTTACGGCGTCGGTGCGGGTCGTCATGGCATCACCTTGGATCGGGGCAAAACAGATCGGGCAAAACTACGCGGCGCCCCGTGGGCCGGGGGGCAACGCAAATGGGCGCGTAGCATAACACCGCACGCCGGCGCGCCGCAGTTGACGAAGATCAAGCATGGGAGTTCGATAGGGGGCTTCGTACTACACCCTCGTAGTCAAAGACCCAAGGAGTAGGCAGATGGCAAAGCGTATCCAGTTCCGCGCCCATGGCGGACCCGAAGTGCTCGAGTACGTTGACTACCAACCCGCAGAACCGGGCCCGCAACAGGTCCGCGTGAGCAACAAGGCCATCGGCCTGAACTTCATCGACACCTACTACCGCAGCGGTCTCTACGCACCGCCGGCCCTGCCCTCGGGCCTCGGCGCGGAAGGCGCGGGCGTCGTCGAAGCGGTGGGCAGCGAAGTGACGCGGTTCAAGGTCGGCGATCGCGTTGCCTACGGCAGCGGCCCGCTGGGCGCCTACAGCGACGTGCACGTATTGCCCGAGGCCAACCTGGTGCACCTGCCGCCAGGCATCAGTTTCGAAACCGCTGCCGGCGTCATGCTCAAGGGCCTGACCGTGCAATACCTGCTGCGTCAGACCTATGAACTCAAGGGTGGCGAAACCATTCTGTTCCACGCCGCCGCCGGCGGTGTCGGTTCACTCGCCTGCCAATGGGCCAAGGCCCTGGGCGTGAAGCTGATCGGTACCGTCAGCTCCAAGGAAAAAGCCGAACTGGCCAAGGCCAACGGCGCCTGGGCGACCATCGACTACAGCCACGAAAACGTCGCGCAACGGGTGCTGGAATTGACCGACGGGAAAAAAGTCCCGGTGGTCTATGACGGCGTCGGCAAGGACACCTGGCTGACCTCCCTCGACAGCACGGCGCCGCGCGGCCTGGTGGTGAGCTTCGGCAACGCCTCGGGTGCGGTGGACGGGGTCAACCTGGGGATTCTTGCGGCCAAGGGCTCGCTGTACGTGACCCGGCCGACGCTGGCGACCTACGCCAACAACGCCGAGAACCTGCAACGCATGGCCGACGAGCTGTTTGCCATGATCGAAAGCGGCAAGCTCAAGGTCGATATCAGCCAGCGCTATGCCCTGGCGGAGGCAGCCAAGGCACAGACTGAGCTGTCGGCACGCCGCACCACCGGCTCGACCATTCTGTTGCCTTGAGACGCGATCGCCGGCAGTCCGGCGCCTGCAGGTTTGCAGGTACCGGTCTGCCGGCGATTGGCACAGCGCGATGTCAGGCCGGGCGCACCACGTTGCCAGTGGCCAGGTCACGAATCAGGCTGGGGTTCTTGCGCCCGCCGAGCATGCCGCCCAGCACCAGGTCGACCTGCCCGCGGAAATACTGCTCGACCCGCAGGCGCGAACGCGCGGCCGGCCGCCCCTGAGGGTTGGCCGAAGTCGAGATCAACGGCCCGACCAGCGAGCACAGGTCGCGCACCTGCGGATGATCGCTGACCCGCAACGCCACGGTGTCATGCACCCCGGTGACCCACTCCGGCAGCAGGTTCTGGTGCGGCACCAGCCAGGTGTTCGGCCCCGGCCAGGTGCTGGCCATGCGGTCGAGCCAGTCCTGCGGGAAGTCCTCGAACAGAAAATCGAACTGACGGATGTTGTCGGCGACCAGAATCAGCCCTTTATCCACCGAACGGTTCTTGATCGCCAGCAGCCGATCGACCGCTTCTTCGTTCCACGGATCGCACCCCAGCCCCCAGACGGCTTCGGTTGGATAGGCAATGACCGCCCCGGCGCGAATTTCTCGTGCGGCTTGTTGCACACGCCAACTGTTGACCATGAAAAAATCTCCGCAAACAGGTTTCGCGCAGTTTACCGATCTTCCTTGTAAAACCTAGCTCGTCCTCGCCAGCCAGCGACCGTTTTCGCACACCGCGCGACCGTCCATTTCCAGTTCGGTGAGTGCCGCCAGCACTTTCGGCAGCGCCCAGCCGCTGCTGTCGGCCAGCGCTTCGCTGGTGTGCGGGGCGGCGTGCAGCAGACGCAGCAAGGGATGGTCGCCACTCGGCGCGGCTGTGGATAACGGCACATGCTGCCAGCCACGCAGCGTTTCGAGGATGTGCTCGATGGTTTCCACCAGCACTGCGCCATCGCGGATCAACCGATGGCAGCCGCGCGCCCCGGGGTGATGGATCGAGCCCGGAATCGCATAGACCTCGCGACCCTGCTCCGCCGCCAGCCGCGCGGTGATCAGCGAACCGCTGGCGACACTCGCCTCGACCACCAGCACGCCGAGCGACAAACCGCTGATGATGCGGTTGCGCCGGGGGAAGTTGCTCGCCACCGGCCCGGCGTCCAGGGGAAACTCCGAAACCACCGCGCTGCCACTGGCAATCATCGCGTCCGCCAGCCGTTGGTTGCGCTGTGGATAAAAATTTTCCAGGCCGGTGCCGAGCACGCCCACGGTCAGCCCGCCGACGTCCAGTGCCGCTCGATGCGCGGCGGCGTCGATGCCCAGGGCGAGGCCACTGGTGATGACAAAACCGGCCCCGGCCAAGCGGCGGGAGAAAGCGCCGGCGGTGTCCATTCCCGGCCGCGAGGCCCGTCGGCTGCCCACCATCGCCAGCTGCGGCTGCTCCAGGATCAGCGGATCCCCGGCGACGAACAGCAACGGCGGCGGATCAGCGATCTGCGCCAGCAGCGCCGGGTAATCCGCCTGGTCCCACATCAGCAAATGCTGTCCCGGCCGCTCTAGCCAGCGCAATGCGTGGCTGGCGCCGTCGCGCACCTGAGGGCAGCGCCGGGCCTCGGCACAGGCTGCCGGCAGACCCAGGGCGCGCCAGGCACTGGCCGGCGCGCTGATCGCCTTGGACGCCGAGCCGAAGGCATCGAGCAATTTGGCAAAACGCTTGGAGCCGATTTCCGGCAAGCGGTGCAGGCGCAGACGCGCTTCCAGTTCCGCAGGGGAAACCGGCGTACAGACGGACAGCATCATGGATCATCCTTGATCGTTATAAGCCCCGAACCGTTCGGAACAAGCTGTGGATAACTCTGTTGGTAACTTGTGAAGCCTGCTAAGGATTTCGCACCTTGTCGAGCACCGCCAGCGAGCGCGATGCGTTCAGCACCAGGCCGTAACTGAGCTTGTCGTAGGTGCGGAACACCATCAGCAGCCCGGCGCGTTCATCGGGGATTTTCAGCGGTTGGCCGGTCACCCGGTCACGCACGGTTTCCCCGGTTTTCATCACCACCAGCACGTTGCCTTCGGCGAGTCCGTCGCGCTTGCCCTTGTTCAGGGTCACCACGTCCATGGCGCCGATCTGGGTGACGCCGCGCGGCACATCGATGATCAGGCCATTGATGTCAGTGGCGGGTGCGCTGGGCATGAAGGTCGAATTGATCGAACGCTCTTCGCCGCTGAACAGGCGATCGCCCAGCCGCACTTCCTGGGTGGTGCGTTGCAGGGCGAGGGTGGCGACATCGCCTTCGGTGGCAACGATCTCGCCGCCGCCAATGTCATCGGCGTTGATCCCGAGGAACTCCTTGCTCTGCGGATCGGTGTAGACCTTGCCCTGACGGAAGATGCCGTACACCGGCTGCTCGGGGTCGAAATGGCCGCGGGCGAAGATCCGGTCGCCGGTGCCGCTGAGCACCCGTTCGGCGTCGCCGGCGACGATGTACGGCGCCTTGTCGAAGTCCTCGACCTTGTCGACGATGCGGTTGCTCAGCAGAAAGCTGTTGATCGATTTCAGCGGAATGCTCGGGATCGCCTCGGCCACCGGGCTGCTGCGAATGCGCGGCGACAGCTTGATGGTGCCGCGCGACGCCCCGCGATTGAGGGTCAGGCGCGGCTCGCCATTGACGTAGCTGAGCGTCAGCGTGTCGCCCGGGTAGATCAGGTTGGGGTTTTCGATCTGCGGATTGGCCCGCCACAACTGCGGCCACTGCCAGGGTTCGCGCAGGTATTTGCCGGAAATGTCCCAGAGGGTATCCCCCGCAACCACCGTGTATTGCTGTGGAAAACCTTCCTTGAGTTGCACTTGCCCGTGCGCCACGCCGACCGACGCCAGGAGCAGCAGGGCGAGTAGTGATTTCCTCATGCGGTGAATCCCTTTATTATGTGCGTTCGCGTGAAACGCCAGAGCCCCCGTGGCTCGCCTCTGGAAAAGAGACTACGTTTCACAACGGTAGCCTGCATCTTCGGACCCGCCAGGCCATCGCCCGACTTTACTTCACACGTGCAGCAATCAAGCTTATGGCCATTTTGAACATCCTCGAATTTCCGGACCCGCGTCTGCGCA
The DNA here is from genome assembly GCF_030209175.1 of Pseudomonas sp. efr-133-TYG-5. Classification (GTDB taxonomy): domain Bacteria; phylum Pseudomonadota; class Gammaproteobacteria; order Pseudomonadales; family Pseudomonadaceae; genus Aquipseudomonas. The sequence continues at coordinate 98,308 of NZ_JARVSM010000004.1, forward strand.
CTATCGCCAAACCTGTGGCTGTAGTGGACGACGAAGTGCGTCAGCTGGTCGATGACATGTTTGAAACAATGTATGAAGCGCCGGGCATCGGCCTCGCCGCGACCCAGGTCAACGTGCACAAACGTATCGTCGTGATGGACCTCTCCGAAGACCGCAGCGAGCCGCGGGTGTTCATCAACCCCGAGTTCGAATCGCTGACCGAGGAGATGGACCAGTACCAGGAAGGCTGCCTGTCGGTGCCGGGTTTCTACGAAAACGTCGACCGCCCGCAGAAGGTCAAGATCAAGGCACTGGACCGCGACGGCCAGCCCTACGAACTGATCGCCGAAGGCCTGCTCGCCGTGTGCATCCAGCACGAATGCGACCACCTCAACGGCAAGCTGTTCGTCGATTACCTGTCCACGCTCAAACGCGACCGCATCAAGAAGAAGCTGGAAAAGCTCCACCGCCAGAACGCTTGATGCCCTCCTTCAAAGGCTTGCCGCGGCAAGCCTTTTTCTTTTCAAGAAGCTTCGCAATAGAGAGCCCTCCATGACCGAGCCCCTGCGCATTGTCTTTGCCGGCACCCCGGAATTCGCCGCCGAACACCTCAAGGCCCTGCTGAGCAGCCCCTACGAGGTCGTCGCGGTCTACACCCAACCGGATCGTCCGGCCGGTCGCGGGCAGAAACTGATGCCGAGCCCGGTCAAGCAGCTGGCCCTGGAACACAACATCACGGTGTTCCAGCCGCCGACCCTGCGCAACGCCGACGCCCAGGCCGAACTGGCGGCGCTCAAGCCGGACCTGATGGTGGTGGTCGCCTACGGCCTGATCCTGCCGCAAGCGGTGCTGGATATCCCGCGCCTGGGCTGCATCAACAGTCACGCCTCCTTGCTGCCGCGCTGGCGCGGGGCGGCGCCGATCCAGCGCGCCGTGGAAGCAGGCGATGCCGAGAGCGGCGTCACCGTGATGCGCATGGAGGCCGGTCTCGACACCGGACCGATGCTGCTCAAGGTCGTCACGCCGATCAGCGCCACCGACACCGGCGGCAGCCTGCACGACCGCCTTGCCGAACTGGGCCCGCCGGCCGTGGTGCAGGCGATCGCCGGCCTCGCGGCCGGGACACTCGAGGGCGAGGTGCAGAACGACGACCTCGCCACTTACGCGCACAAGCTGAACAAGGACGAAGCGCGCCTCGACTGGAGCCGTCCAGCCGTCGAGCTGGAACGCCTGGTGCGCGCCTTCAACCCGTGGCCAATCACCCACAGCACGCTCAACGGTGAAGCCCTGAAAGTGCTGGCGGCAACGCTCGCCGAGGGCCGCGGCGCTCCGGGCACCATCCTCGGCGCCAGCAAGGACGGTCTGCTGGTCGCCTGCGGTGAACAGGCGCTGTGCCTGACCCGCCTGCAACTGCCTGGCGGCAAGGCCTTGAACTTCAGCGACCTGTTCAACAGCCGCCGTGAGAAATTCGCCACCGGCACCGTGCTGGGTGCCGCGGTGGACGCGCCATGAACCCGCGTCTGGCCGCCGCCAAGGCACTCGCCGCTGTCCTCAGCGGCAAGGCTTCGCTCAACAGCTCCCTGCCGACCCAATTGGACAAGGTCGAGGACCGCGACCGCGGCTTCACCCAGGACCTGGCCTTCGGCACCGCGCGCTGGCAGCCACGCCTGTCGGCACTGGCGGAAAAACTCCTGCAGAAGCCGTTCAAGGCAGCCGATGCCGATGTCGAGGCGCTGCTGCTGGTCGGCCTCTATCAACTGCTGTACACCCGCGTGCCGGCGCATGCGGCCATCGGCGAAACCGTCGGTTGCGCCGACAAGCTGAAAAAGCCCTGGGCCAAGGGCCTGCTCAACGCCGTGCTGCGCAATGCGCAACGCGAAAGCGAAACGATTTTCGCCGAGCTCGAGCGTGATCCGGTGGTACGCACCGCCCACCCGCGCTGGCTGCAAAAATCCCTGAAAGCCTTCTGGCCGCAACAGTGGGAAGCGATCTGCGCGGCGAACAACGCGCATCCGCCGATGATCCTGCGGGTCAACCGCCGCCATCACAGCCGCGATGCCTACCTGGGCCTGCTGGCGGATGCCGGCATCGCCGCGCAGCCGTGCACGTTCAGCCGCGACGGCATCGTCCTCGACGCCGCGGCCGACGTGCGCAGCCTGCCGGGCTTCGCCGAAGGCTGGATCAGCGTGCAGGACGAAGCCGCGCAACTGGCCGCCGACCTGCTCGACCTGGCGCCGGGCCAGCGCGTGCTGGACGCCTGCTGCGCCCCCGGCGGCAAGACCTGCCACATCCTCGAAGCCGAGCCGGCGCTGGCCGGCGTGGTCGCGGTGGATCTGGAAGCCAAGCGTCTGCTGCGGGTGAAGGAAAACCTTGAGCGCCTGGGCCTGAGCGCCGAGCTGATCGCCGCCGACGGTCGCGATACCGCCGCGTGGTGGGACGGCAAACCGTTCCAGCGCATCCTGCTCGACGCGCCGTGCTCGGCCACCGGGGTGATCCGCCGCCATCCGGACATCAAACTGACCCGCAAGGCCGACGACATCGCCGCGCTCGCGCAACTGCAGGGCGAACTGCTCGACGCCCTGTGGAAAACCCTCGACGTCGGCGGCATCCTGCTCTACGCCACCTGCTCGACCTTGCCGACCGAAAACACCGAGGTCATCGCCGCGTTCCTCGCGCGCACACCGGGTGCACGGGAGCTGGACCTGGCCACGACCGCCGGGATCAAGCAGCCCCACGGTCGCCAGTTGCTGGCCCAGCAGGGCGGGCACGACGGCTTTTATTACGCCAAGCTGATCAAGATCGCTGCCGCGCGCGGCTAAACGGATTCCATGGAGTGACTGGATGAAAATCATCATCCTCGGTGCGGGACAGGTCGGCGGCTCGCTGGCCGAACACCTGGCCAGCGAAGCCAACGACATCACCGTGGTCGACACCGATGGCGACCGCCTGCGCGACCTCGGCGACCGTCTCGATATCCGCACCGTGCAGGGCCGCGGCTCGCTGCCGACGGTACTGCGCCAGGCCGGCGCGGACGACGCCGACATGCTGGTGGCGGTGACCAACAGCGACGAAACCAACATGGTCGCCTGCCAGGTCGCCCACACGTTGTTCCACACCCCGACGAAAATCGCCCGGGTCCGCGAAGCGTCCTACCTGACCCGCGAAGAGCAACTGTTCCAGAACGAAGCGATCCCGGTCGACGTGCTGATCAGCCCCGAGCAAGTGGTGACCAACTACATCAAGCGCCTGATCCAGCATCCCGGCGCCCTGCAGGTCATCGACTTCGCCGAGGGCCAGGCGCAACTGGTGGCGGTGCGTGCCTACTACGGCGGACCGCTGGTCGGTCAGCAACTGCGCCAGTTGCGTGAACACATGCCGAATGTGCAGACGCGGGTCGCGGCGATTTTCCGCCGCGACCGGCCGATCCTGCCGCAGGGCGATACGGTGATCGAGGCCGACGACGAAGTTTTCTTCATCGCTGCCCGTGAGAACATTCGCGCGGTGATGAGTGAAATGCGCCGTCTCGACGAAACCTACAAGCGCATCGTCATCGCCGGTGGCGGGCAGATCGGTGAACGCCTGGCCGAGGCGATCGAAAGTCGCTACCAGGTGAAAATCATCGAGATGAACCCGGCACGCTGCCGCTATCTCTCCGACACCCTCGACAGCACCGTGGTGTTGCAGGGCAGTGCGTCGGACCGCGATCTGCTGCTGGAAGAGAACATCGCCGACGCCGACATTTTCCTCGCCCTGACCAACGACGACGAAGCCAACATCATGTCGTCGCTGCTGGCCAAGCGCCTGGGCGCGAAGAAGGTCATGACCATCATCAACAACCCGGCCTACGTCGACCTGATCCAGGGCGGCGATATCGACATCGCCATCAGCCCGCAACTGGCGACCATCGGAACCTTGCTGGCCCACGTGCGCCGGGGCGACATCGTCAGCGTGCACTCGCTGCGCCGGGGCGCGGCGGAAGCCATTGAAGCGGTGGCCCACGGCGATTCGAAATCGAGCAAGGTGATCGGCAAGGCCATCGAGAACATCGCCTTGCCCCCGGGCACCACCATCGGCGCGATCATTCGCGACGACGAGGTGATCATCGCCCATGACGACACGGTGATCGCAGCGGGTGACCACGTGATCCTGTTCCTTGTGGATAAAAAGCATATTCGCGACGTGGAGAAGCTGTTCCACGTGGGGTTGAGCTTCTTCTGATCCTGAATGAGCGGTGCCTTCATTGGCCCCATCGCTGGCAAGCCAGCTCCCAGCGGTTTTGCGCGTGCTCACCAATGTGCTGTGCACCCGAGATCCTTGTGGGAGCTGGCTTGCCAGCGATGGCGGCACCGCAGATCTTACCGACGCATTAGAAAAGGACTCCACCGATGCTCGAATCCCTGGAAAAAATGCTCGCCAAGGGTGTGGATAACGCATTGCTGCGCTTTGGCCTGGGCAAGGGCTATCTGGATCTTGGGGAAAACGCCAAGGCTGCGGAGCACTTTGCGCGCTGTGTGGGTTTCGATCCGAAGTATTCGGCCGCCTGGAAACTGTTGGGCAAGGCGCACCTGGCGCTGGGCGATCACGCCGCCGCGCGGCACGCCTGGGAACAAGGCCTGGAAGCGGCCCGTGCCCATGGCGACAAGCAGGCCGAAAAGGAAATGACGGTGTTTCTAAAGAAGCTGGACCGGCAGGCGCCGTGATTCACAGATAGCGCAGGCCGATGCCTTCGGCATCCACGGTCACCACTTCCATCCGCACCCGTGGCGCGCCTGTGGGTAAGTCCTGGACCTGGCCATAGACCACGGCGCCGCACGGCAGCGTCGCCAGGCGCGGGTGCTGTACATAGACCCCGGTGGTGGACAGATTGCGCGTCTGGCCCAGGCATTCGCCGAGGCTTTCGTGGGTAATCTTGATGCGAAACGACTTGCGGTGTTCGGACATCTGCTGCGCCCTTGTATGAACGGTTGTGGATAACCTCGCCGTTGAGGTTATCCACAGATCATGCCAATCACATCGAAATGGGTCAGTACCAGCGCTCTTCACCTGGCGGACGCTTTTTGAAGCGCTTCATGCTCCACATGTACTGGCTCGGGTACGCGGCGACGTAGCGTTCGACGACTTTGCTCATCGCTGCGCAGGATTCGGCAGTATCGGTGCTGTACATGGCCTCTGGCGCGGCTTCGAGGATCACTTTATAACCCGAGCCGTCCGGCAGGCGCAGGGCATGCAGGAACACCCCGACCGCCTTGCCGCCGGCAAGCATGTTCGGCACGAATTTGCTGGTCAGCGCCTGGGTGGCGAAGAACGGCACGAAGATCCCGGCGGATTCGGCCGGTTCCGGGTCGGCGGGAATGCCCACTGCACCACCTTTGCGCACTTCCTTGATGACGCTGAGGATGCCTTCCTTGGTGGAAGCTGCGACCTTGTTGCCCAGTTGCACGCGCTGCTTGCGCAGCAATTCATCCACCGCCTTGAGCTTCGGCGGGCGGTAGAAAATGATCGGTTTGCATTGGCTGCAATAGAAGTGGTTGAGCACTTCCCAGTTGCCCAGATGGCTGGTGATGCCGACCACGCCTTTGCCCGACGCCAGCGCATCCTTGAGGATGTCGAGGCCTTCGACTTCGCGCACCAGATCGATCGAGCGCTGCGCCGGCCAGATCCACGCGCAGGCGCTTTCGGTGAGCGACTTGCCGATGTCCTTCAGGCTCTGGCCGACCAGACGCTCGCGCTCGGCCGGGTCCATCTGTGGAAAACATTTACTGAGGTTGATCCGCACTACGTCGCGGGAGCGGTTGGGGGTTTTCCACATGATCCAGCCGATCGCCGAACCCACGGCCTGCACGGCCCGCCATGGCAGCAGGGCAAACAGCCGCAGAGCGCCTACCAGCAAGGCGCCTTTAAACTTTTCCACAGGTCACTCCTGATCTTGTGCGGTGCGCGAGGCGGCCATTCTAACCGGCGTTGGCAAGCTGCGCGTAGCGGTCGCAGTCCTGGGTGTGATCCATGACCATCCCCGAGGCCTGCATCAGCGCATAGCAGATGGTCGGGCCGACGAAGGTGAAACCGGCCTTTTTCAAGGCTTTGCTCATCGCCACCGCTTGCGGGGTGATGGCCGGGACCTCGCTGCGATCCTTGAAATGGTTGATCACCGGCTGGTTATCGACAAACGACCAGAGCAACGCCACCGGGTCCTCCAGCGCCAGCCAGGCCTGGGCGTTGCGCCGGGCGGCCTTGAGCTTGAGGCGATTGCGGATGATGCCCGGATCGAGCATCAATTCATCGATTTCCGCGTCGCTCATCTGCGCCACGCGCTGTACGTCGAAGCCGTACAGCACCTCGCGATAGCGCTCACGCTTGCGCAGCACGGTGATCCACGACAGCCCGGCCTGGAACCCTTCGAGCAAAAGCAACTCGAACAAACCCTGCGCCTCGCGCAGCGGCGTGCCCCACTCCTGATCGTGATAAGCCATGTACAGCGGATCTTCGGTACACCAAAAGCAGCGTGGCATAAGGCTCCAGGGGGTGGAGGTGCGACTGAATCGGGTATACTCCCGCTCTTTAAATCGCAGCCCAAGAAACAGGTGAATTTCGTGAGCCAGCCTACGCCAGCCGTGCGTACCTTCCAAGACTTGATCCTCGCGCTCCAGCAATACTGGGCCGAGCAAGGTTGCGTGGTACTTCAGCCCTACGATATGGAAGTAGGCGCCGGCACTTTCCACACCGCGACCTTCCTGCGCGCCATCGGCCCGGAAACCTGGAACGCCGCCTACGTGCAGCCAAGCCGCCGTCCGACTGACGGCCGCTACGGCGAAAACCCCAACCGTCTGCAGCACTACTACCAGTTCCAGGTGGTCCTGAAGCCGAACCCGGACAACTTCCAGGAGCTGTACCTGGGCTCGCTCAAGCATGTCGGCCTGGACCCACTGGTCCACGACATCCGCTTCGTCGAAGACAACTGGGAATCGCCGACCCTCGGCGCCTGGGGCCTGGGCTGGGAAGTCTGGCTCAACGGCATGGAAGTGACCCAGTTCACCTACTTCCAGCAGGCGGGCGGCATCGAGTGCTACCCGGTGACCGGCGAGATCACTTACGGTCTCGAGCGTCTGGCCATGTACCTGCAGGGCGTGGACTCGGTCTACGACCTGGTCTGGGCTGACGGCCCGTTCGGCAAGGTGACCTACGGCGACGTGTTCCACCAGAACGAAGTGGAGCAGTCCACTTACAACTTCGAACACGCCAACGTCGACAAGCTGTTCGAACTGTTCGACTTCTATGAAAGCGAAGCCAAGCGCCTGATCGAACTCGACCAGCCGCTGCCGCTGCCGAGCTACGAAATGGTCCTGAAGGCCTCGCACACCTTCAACCTGCTGGATGCGCGCCGGGCGATCTCGGTGACCGCGCGTCAGCAATACATCCTGCGCGTACGCACCCTGGCGCGTTCCGTCGCCCAAGCCTACCTGCTGGCGCGCGCCAAGCTGGGCTTCCCGATGGCAACCCCGGACCTGCGTGACGAAGTACTGGCCAAGCTGGAGGCTGCACAATGAGTGCTCAAGATTTTCTGGTTGAACTGGGCACCGAAGAACTGCCACCCAAAGCCCTGACCACCCTGGCCGATGCCTTCCTCGCCGGTATCGACAAGGGCCTGCAGGCTGCCGGCCTGAGCTACGAAAGCAAGACCGTCTACGCGGCGCCGCGGCGTCTGGCCGTGCTGATCACCGCGCTGGCCACCCAGCAGCCGGACCGCAGCATCAACCTCGACGGCCCGCCGCGTCAGGCCGCCTTCGATGCCGAAGGCAACCCGACTCAAGCGGCACTGGGCTTCGCCAAGAAGTGCGGCGTCGAGCTGAGCGAAATCGACCAGAGCGGTCCGAAACTGCGCTACAGCCAGAACATCGCCGGCAAGCCGACCGCGAGCCTGCTGCCGACCATCGTCGAAGATTCGCTGAACGACCTGCCGATCCCGAAACGCATGCGTTGGGGTGCGCGCAAGGAAGAGTTCGTGCGTCCGACCCAGTGGCTGGTGATGCTGCTCGGTGACCAGGTCATCGACTGCACCATCCTCGCCCAGAAGGCTGGCCGTGATTCCCGTGGCCACCGCTTCCACCACCCGGAAGCCGTGCGCATCGGTTCGCCGTCGAGCTACCTGGCCGACCTGCGTGCTGCCTACGTGCTAGCCGACGCCAACGAGCGTCGCGACATCATCAGCAAGCGCACCGAAGAACTGGCTACCCGCCAGGAAGGCACCGCGATCGTGCCGCCGGCGCTGCTCGACGAAGTCACCGCGCTGGTCGAGTGGCCGGTGCCGCTGGTGTGCTCGTTCGAGGAACGTTTCCTCGACGTGCCGCAGGAAGCGCTGATCACCACCATGCAGGACAACCAGAAGTACTTCTGCCTGCTGGATGCCGACGGCAAGTTGCTGCCACGCTTCATCACCGTGGCCAACATCGAGAGCAAGGATCCGCAGCAGATCATCGCCGGTAACGAGAAAGTGGTGCGCCCACGCCTGACCGACGCCGAGTTCTTCTTCAAGCAGGACAAGAAGCAGAAACTCGAAGACTTCAACCTGCGCCTGCAGAACGTGGTGTTCCAGGAAAAACTCGGCAGCGTCTACGACAAGGCCGAGCGCGTATCGAAACTGGCGGCGTACATCGCTGCTCGTATCGGCGGCAACGCTTCGTGGGCGGCCCGCGCGGGCCTGCTGTCGAAATGCGACCTGGCCACTGAAATGGTCGGCGAGTTCCCGGAGATGCAAGGTGTCGCCGGTTACTACTACGCCCTCAATGACGGCGAGCCGGAAGATGTCGCGCTGGCGCTGAACGAGCAGTACATGCCGCGCGGGGCCGGTGCTGAACTGCCGGCAACCCTGACCGGTGCCGCGGTGGCGATCGCCGACAAGCTCGACACCCTGGTCGGCATCTTCGGTATCGGCATGCTGCCGACCGGCAGCAAAGACCCGTATGCCCTGCGTCGCGCGGCACTCGGCGTGCTGCGTATCCTGATCGAGAAGCAACTGGATCTGGACCTGACCGACGCCGTGGCCTTCGCCGTGAATGGCTTTGGCGCCAAGGTCAAGGCCGCCGGCCTCAACGACGCAGTGCTGGAATTCATCTTCGACCGTCTGCGTGCGCGTTACGAAGACGAAGGCGTGGACGTGGCCACCTACCTGTCGGTACGTGCCCTGAAACCGGGTTCGGCGCTGGACTTCGACCAGCGTGTGCAGGCAGTCCAGGCCTTCCGCAAACTGCCGGAAGCGGCAGCGCTGGCGGCCGTCAACAAGCGTGTCTCGAACCTGCTGGGCAAGGTCGAAGGCTCGGTGCCGACCGTGGTCGAGGCCAAGTACTTCGACAACGCCAACGAGTTCTCGCTGTACTCGGCGATCCAGCAGGCCGACCAGGCTGTGCAACCGATGGCCGCTGCGCGCCAGTACAGCGAATCGCTGGCGCGCCTGGCCGCGCTGCGCGAGCCGGTGGATGCATTCTTCGAGGCCGTGATGGTCAATGCCGACGACGCCAACGTGCGCGCCAACCGCTACGCGCTGCTGGCGCGCCTGCGTGGCCTGTTCCTCGGTGTTGCCGACATTTCGCTGCTGGGTTGAGGGATTGCTGTTGAAACTGCTGATTCTCGATCGGGACGGAGTGATCAATTACGACTCCGACGCTTACATCAAGTCGGTGGAGGAGTGGATTCCGCTGCCCGGTTCGATCGAAGCGATTGCGCAGTTGAGCAAGGCCGGCTGGACGGTGGCGGTGGCCACCAACCAGTCGGGCATTGCGCGCGGCTATTACGACCTCGCCACCCTCGATGCCATGCACGCGCGCCTGCGCGAGCTGGTGGCGGAGCAGGGCGGTGAGGTCGGCCTGATCGTGTATTGCCCGCATGGCCCGGACGCAGGCTGCGCTTGCCGCAAGCCGAAACCGGGAATGCTGCAAACCATTGCCGGGCATTACAACGTGGCGCTGACGAATGTCTGGTTCGTCGGCGACAGCCTTGGTGACCTGGAGGCCGCCAAAGCCGTCGATTCACAGCCCGTTTTGGTAAAGACCGGGAAAGGCGAAAAGACCCTGGGCAAGACCCTTCCGGTCGGCACCCTGATTTTTGACGATCTGGCGGCGATTGCCGCAGAACTTATCCACAACTAGAGTGCTTCTGAAGTTCCTGACCAGGGATTGATCGGGAGTGCGCTTGAACAGTCGGGCATCGCCCGTAACGGTAAACGTCGCCATGTCGATACTGCAGGCCATCAGAATCTTCCTCTTTTACCTGCTGCTGGGCACCAGTTCCTTGCTGTGGTGCAGCCTGAGCTTTTTTATCGCGCCCTTTCTGCCGTTCAAGGCGCGCTATCGTTTCATCAACGTGTACTGGTGCCGTTGCGCCCTGTGGTTGACCAAGGTCTTCCTCGGTATCCGTTACGAAGTCAAAGGCGCGGAAAACGTGCCGGACCGGCCCTGCGTGATTCAATCGAACCACCAGAGCACCTGGGAGACGTTTTTCCTCTCCGCTTATTTCTCGCCCTTGAGCCAGGTGCTCAAGCGCGAATTGCTCTACGTGCCGTTCTTCGGCTGGGCCATGGCCATGCTGCGGCCGATCGCGATCGATCGTGACAACCCGAAAGCGGCGCTCAAGCAGGTCGCGGCCAAGGGTGACGAGTTGCTCAAGGACAACGTTTGGGTGCTGATCTTCCCGGAAGGCACGCGCGTTCCCCACGGCACCATGGGCAAGTTCTCCCGCAGCGGCAGCGCATTGGCGGTCAATGCGGCGTTGCCGGTGCTGCCGATTGCACACAATGCCGGCAAGTTCTGGCCGAAAATCGGCTGGGGCAAGAAGCCGGGCGTGATCACCGTGGTCATCGGCAAACCGATGTACGCCGAGGGCAGCGGGCCCCGCGCCATCGCCGACCTCAATGACCGGGTCCAGGCCTGGAACGAACAGGCACAACGCGACATGGGTTCACTGCCGCCAGCACCACAGGCACCGGCCGCCAATGATCAGGTCGCTGTCTGAGATTTGTGGATAACCTGTGTACGGTTTGTTCGCAAAACCCTGAAAAATCAAATTAAGTGACTGATTTACTTATATATTTCTGAAGCTGATAAAACGCCGTAAAAGGTGCATAAGTTTTTTTCGGAAGTAACGGAACCGGCTGATATAGCCGGTTTTTTTATGCCTGCTCATCGGCAATCAACGGCAGCTCTACACGAAATGTCGTACCGCGCTCGACCACACTGTGGCACTCGATCCGTCCGCCATGGTGATCGATCACCGCTTTGACCATCGACAAGCCCAGGCCCACACCATCGATGCCCTGCGCCGAGGAAAAGCGCCGGTACTGGCTGAACAGCTCGGGTAATTCTTGCGCCGCGATACCTTTGCCCTGATCGCTCAGGTCGCAGCGCAACCAGTCGCCATAGCAACTGACGCGCAGCTCGATCCTGGAATCGGCGGGGCTGTACTTGATGGCATTTTCCAGCAAGTTGAACAACGCCCGCGTCAGCAGCCCCTGATCGGCCAGGACCAGACGCTCCTGGGATGCCTCGTCCATCTCGTGCACCAGCGCGATGTTTTTTTGCTGGGCAATGGGCAGCGCCTGATCGAGCACATCGAGCACCAGCATGGCAAACAGGCTTGGCTGAAACTGATACGCCGCCGATTCGGCCCGCGCCAGGAGCACGAAGCCATCGGTGAGATCCAGCGCCCGGCGCACCTGCCGTTCGATCTGCTCGAACAGCGGCGAGTCCGCGCCGGCCTGATGGCGGTGCACATCGAGCAAGGCGAGGATCGCCGAGTGCGGCGCGCGCAGGTCGTGGGAGAGAAAGCGCAGCAACACCCCGCGTTGTTCCTCGGCCGCACGTTCGGCGCTGAGGTCGGTGAGACTCAGCAGCCAGCCGATCGGCGTCTCGCCGTCCACCGGCAGCAGGGCGGCGCGCTCCAGGCGCAGGCTGCGCTCCTTGTGGTCACGGAATTCCAGCAGAGGGAGGGTCGACAACGCTGGCCGCGGCTCTGTGGATAATTCCGGGTAACCGAGACGCGCGAGCTGTTCGACAACGTCTTCGCCCACCAGGTTACTGTCGAACAGCTCCCGGGCCTTGCGGTTGCCCAACAGAATCGTGCCCCGCGGATCGCTGATCAGTGTCGCCACCGGCAGATATTCCAGGCCATCGGCGATGAACCGGCGGGTATCGCGGGTGCGGCTCATGGCCTGCTCGAGGGCCATGATCTGCCCCTGCAAGCGATCGGCGCTGGGAAACTGCGCGCGACGTCGCTCCGGGAAAACCTTCGGCTCGCCGTCCAGCCGCGCCAGCTCCCAGCCGAAGTAGGTCAGCACCACGCTCAGGCGGCGCCAGTTCCAGATCAGATAGCCGAACAGCATCCCCAGGACCGCCGGCGTCGGCGACCACCAATGCCGCATCTCGGCCAGGCCGACGCTGGCCAGCAACACGCACGCCATGCCGCCCAGCGTCAGCCAGATCGCCAGGCGCGGTCGCCACAACAGCAGGCCCAACACAGCGGCCACCAGCAATACCGACAGCGCCGCACTCCAGCCCGGCACGGCATCGTGCAGGTTGATCTGCGCGCGATAAGACAACAGCGCAGTCAGCGGCAACAGCACTAGACTTATCCACACCCACTCGCGCACCAGTTGCCGAAACAGGCGCTGAACCTGGCTCGGTACACGACTTTCCAGGCGACGAGGGTTATTCATGAGAAAACGGGCAGGGCGGGTGGAATCGTTTCATGGGCCACAGGTCTGAGGACGTAGACCCGAAGAATCATAGCGGAGCGCAATCCACGACGGGCCGTTACTTTCACTGCGTTGGCCGAGCCGCTATTGTTCGGCAGCCAATTGCCCAAGCGCCAAGGAATCACCGCGTATGCGTGTTGCGATACTGGACGATGAACCCGCCGAATTGCGTCGGGTCGAGCAGACCCTGCAGCAGCTGGCCGAAGCCGGCGAACAGCCGTGGTCACTGCACAGCTTCGAGCGCGGCGAAGACCTGCTGCGTCAGCTGCGTCGGGAAACCTTTGACCTGCTGATCCTCGACTGGCAACTGCCCGACCTCAGTGGCCTGGCCTTGCTGCGCTGGACCCGCGAGCATCTGCAAGCGCCACCGGCAGCGATCATGCTGACCAGCCGCGACGGCGAAAGCGATATCGTCCAGGCCCTGAATGCCGGGGCGGATGATTACGTCAGCAAACCGTTCCGGCCCAACGAGCTGAAGGCCAGAGTCGCTGCCGTGCTGCGTCGGCACAGCCAGCAGCGCGCCGTCACTGCCGAAGTCCTGAGCTTCAACGATCTGGTCTTCGACGACGCCGAACTGACGGTCACCCGCGACGGCAAGCCGATCGTCATGACCGAACGCGAGTATCGCCTGGCGCACTGCCTGTTCAGCAACCTCGGCCGCCCGCTGTCGCGCGACTACCTCTACGAACGCTTCTGGCCCCACGAAGAGATGTCCACCTCACGTCCTCTGGACACGCATATCTACCGCCTGCGCAACAAACTGGGACTGACCGCGGATCGCGGCTGGCAGCTGCTGACCATCTACGGCTATGGCTATCGGTTGGAGAGTGTGACAGCCGCGAGTGACTGATCTGTAGAGCGGTGCGAGATAGCGGTCGCCAGGGCAAAAAAAAGGCCAACGCAAATGCGTTGGCCTTTTTTTCGCAGGTGGCGACCGGGATCAGAAGTCCAGGTTGGACACCGCCAGGGCGTTGCTCTCGATGAAGTCACGGCGAGGTTCGACCGCATCACCCATCAGGGTGTTGAAGATCTGGTCTGCGCCAATGGCGTCTTCGATGGTCACTTTCAGCATGCGGCGCACGCTTGGGTCCATGGTGGTTTCCCACAGCTGATCCGGGTTCATTTCACCCAGACCCTTATAGCGCTGGATGGTGTGGCGCTTGGTGCTTTCGGCCATCAGCCAGTCGAGGGCTTCCTTGAACTCGGTGACCGCTTTCTTGCGCTCGCCACGCTGGATGTACGCACCTTCGTCGAGCAGGGTGCTCAGCTGGGCGCCGAGGGTGACGACCGTCTTGTAGTCGTTGCTGCCGAAGAAGTCGCGGTTGAAGGTGACGTAGTTCGACAGGCCGTGGGAGATCAGTTCGACCTCCGGCAGCCACACGCCACGTTCACGATCTTCACGCAGGCTGGCTTTGTAGACCAAACCGGACTTCTCGACGGTGCGCAGACGCACTTCGTACTGGGCCAGCCAGTCCTGCATCGCGGCGTGGTCGCCGAGCATTTCCAGGCTCACGGCCGGCAGGTAGATGAAGTGCTCGGTCAGCTCCTGCGGGTACAGGCGCGACAGGCGCTTGAGCGTCTTCATGACCATGCGGAAGTCGTTCACCAGACGTTCCAGCGCTTCACCGGAAATACCCGGGGCGTCTTCGTTCAGGTGCAGGCTGGCATCTTCCAGGGCCGACTGCGTCATGTACTCTTCCATGGCGTCGTCATCTTTGATGTATTGCTCCTGCTTGCCTTTCTTGACCTTGTACAACGGCGGCTGGGCGATGTAGATGTAGCCGCGCTCGATCAGCTCAGGCAACTGACGGAAGAAGAAGGTCAGCAACAGGGTACGGATGTGCGAACCGTCGACGTCAGCATCGGTCATGATGATGATGTTGTGATAACGCAGCTTGTCGATGTTGTACTCTTCGCGACCGATACCGCAGCCCAGTGCAGTGATCAGGGTGCCCACTTCCTGGGACGAGATCATCTTGTCGAAACGTGCCTTCTCGACGTTGAGAATCTTGCCCTTGAGCGGCAGGATCGCCTGGGTCTTGCGGTTACGGCCCTGCTTGGCAGAACCGCCCGCGGAGTCACCCTCCACCAGATACAGTTCGGACAGCGCCGGATCTTTTTCCTGGCAGTCAGCGAGCTTGCCCGGCAGGCCGGCGATGTCCAGCGCGCCTTTGCGGCGGGTCATCTCACGGGCCTTGCGCGCCGCTTCACGGGCACGGGCGGCGTCGATCATCTTGCCGACGACCAGCTTGGCTTCGTTCGGGTTCTCCAGCAGGAAGTCGGAGAAGTACTTGCCCATTTCCTGTTCAACCGCGGTCTTCACTTCGGAAGACACCAGCTTGTCCTTGGTCTGCGAGCTGAACTTCGGATCCGGCACCTTCACCGAGATGATCGCAGTCAGGCCTTCACGGGCATCGTCACCGGTGGTGGCGACCTTGTGCTTCTTCGCCAGACCTTCCTGCTCGATGTAGTTGTTCAGGTTACGCGTCAGCGCGGAACGGAAGCCCACCAGGTGGGTACCGCCGTCGCGCTGCGGAATGTTGTTGGTGAAGCACAACAGGTTCTCGTTGAAGCTGTCGTTCCACTGCAGGGCGATTTCCACGCCGATGCCGTCTTCGCGCTGGATGTTGAAGTGGAACACCTGGTTGACCGCGGTCTTGTTGGTGTTCAGGTATTCAACGAACGCGCGCAGGCCGCCTTCGTACTTGAACAGCTCTTCCTTGCCGCTGCGCTCGTCCTTGAGGACGATGCCGACACCGGAGTTGAGGAAGGACAGTTCACGAATGCGCTTGGCCAGGATGTCCCAGCTGAAGTGAATGTTCTTGAAAGTTTCGCTGGAAGCCTTGAAGTGGATCTGGGTCCCGGTGGTCTCGCTGTCGCCAACGATGGCCATCGGTGCCTGAGGTACGCCGTGGACGTAGGTCTGTTCCCAGATCTTGCCGCTGCGGCGCACTGTCAGGACCAGTTCTTCGGACAGCGCGTTCACCACCGACACACCTACACCGTGCAGACCGCCGGATACCTTGTAGGAGTTGTCGTCGAACTTACCGCCAGCGTGGAGGACGGTCATGATGACCTCGGCGGCGGAAACGCCTTCCTCTTTATGCACGTCGACCGGGATGCCACGACCGTTGTCTTTGACGGTGATGGACTCATCCGGGTGGATGATGATGCTGATGTCGTCGCAATGGCCGGCGAGGGCTTCGTCGATCGAGTTGTCGACCACCTCGAACACCATGTGGTGCAGACCGCTGCCATCGTCGGTGTCACCAATGTACATACCGGGACGTTTGCGCACGGCATCCAGGCCTTTCAGCACTTTAATGCTCGATGAGTCGTACGTATTTTCTTCGCTCAATGCCTTCACTCCCGATGGTCGTGGGTCTGGGTGATACGGCCCTGTTCCACGTGGAACAGAGCGACTGGCGTTTCCGTCTGCCAGCCTTCCCTCAATAATTCGTGATCTACACAGGTGATAAACACCTGGCAGCGTAAGTCTTCCAGCAAGCGGCACAGCGCGCGTCGGTGGCTCTCGTCCAGCTCGGACGGCAAGTCATCCACCAGATAAATACACTGGCCGCGTCGGGCCTGGGTGACCAGATGCCCCTGGGCAATCCGCAAGGCACAGACCACCAGCTTCTGCTGACCCCGGGACAGAATGTCCGCGGCGTTGTGTGCGCCCAATCGAAGACGCAGATCAGCACGTTGCGGCCCGGCCTGGGTATGCCCCATCTGCTGGTCCCGTTGCACGGATCCAGCCAGTACGGCACTCAACTCGCGGTCTTTGTCCCAGCCTCGGTAATAGCTGAGCGTCAAACCTTCGAGCTCAACCAGTTCGCTCAAGGTTTGTTCAAAGACTGGTTTCAAGGCTTTGATGTAAGCGCGGCGGTATTCATCGATTTCAGCGCTGGCCTGGCACAGTTCCCTGTCCCAAACCGCTTGCGAAACGGCGTCAAGTGTACCATGCCGCAGCCAGGAGTTTCTCTGGCGCAAGGCCTTCTGCAAACGCTGCCAGGTAGCCATGAAGCGCGGTTCGACGTGGAACACGCCCCAGTCGAGAAACTGCCGGCGAATCTTCGGCGCGCCCTCCAGCAGACGGAAGCTGTCGGGGTTGATCAGCTGCAGCGGCAGGATCTCCGCCAGTTGCGCGGCACTGCGCGCATTCTGCCCGTCGATACGAATCTGGAACTCACCCTGGCGGTCGCGCGATATCCCCAGCGCACTGTGGCCACCCTCGGCCAGTTCGACCTGACCGAACACCGTGCAGGCGAGTTGTTCGTACTGGATGACCGGCAACAGCCGGGTGCTGCGAAACGAACGGGCAAGCCCAAGCAGATGAATGGCTTCCAGAACACTGGTTTTGCCGCTGCCGTTGGCGCCGTAAAGAATGTTGATGCGGGGGGAGGGGGAGAAGGTCACCGGGTGCAGATTGCGCACCGCGGTGACCGAGACGCGACTTAGCGACATCTAGAGGCTGCTGATTACAGACGCATCGGCATGACAACGTAAGCCGAGTCGTCATTGTCGGACTCTTGCACCAGCGCACTGCTGTTGGAGTCGGACAGGATCAGGCGAACCTGCTCGGTGGTCATCACGCCCAGCACGTCGAGCAGATAGCTGACGTTGAAGCCGATTTCCAGGGAGCCGCCGTTGTATTCAACGCCTACTTCTTCTTCCGCTTCTTCCTGCTCAGGGTTGTTGGCCTGGATCTTCAGCTGACCACTGGCCAGTTGCAGACGGATGCCGCGGTACTTCTCGTTGGACAGAATCGCGGTACGGCTGAACGCTTCACGCAGCGCCTGACGGTCACCCAGTACCAGCTTGTCGCCACCCTTCGGCAGTACGCGCTCGTAGTCCGGGAACTTGCCGTCGACCAGTTTCGAGGTGAAGGTGAACTCGCCAGTGGTCGCACGGATATGGTGCTGGCCCAGGACGATGCTGACGTTGCCGTCCGGCTCGGTGAGCAGACGCGCCAGTTCGAGAATACCCTTGCGCGGCACGATCACCTGGTGGCGATCCGGCTGACCGATATCGGCCTGCATCGAGCACATCGCCAGACGGTGACCGTCGGTCGCTACCGCACGGATCACACCCGCCGAGACTTCCAGCAGCATGCCGTTGAGGTAGTAGCGCACGTCCTGCTGGGCCATGGCGAAGCTCGTGCGCTCGATCAGGCGGCGCAGCTTGCTTTGCTCCAGGCTGCAGGTCAGCGAGCCAGGACCTTCTTCGACGGTCGGGAAATCGTTGGCCGGCAGGGTCGACAGGGTGAAACGGCTGCGGCCGGCCTTCACCACCAGCTTCTGCTCGTCGACCTTGATGTCGATCAGCGCATCGTTGGGCAGGCTCTTGCAGATATCCATCAGCTTGCGCGCAGGCACGGTGATGGAACCTGTTTCAGCCGGCTCCTCGAGTTGCACACGACCGACCAGTTCGACTTCCAGGTCGGTACCGGTCAGCGACAGCTGCTGGCCATCGACAACCAGCAGCACGTTGGACAGTACCGGCAAGGTCTGTCGGCGCTCGACGACGCCTGCGACCAGTTGCAGGGGTTTCAACAGGGCTTCGCGTTGAATGGTGAAATGCATGGTCTAGTCCCTTGCCTTAATAAGCTGCGCTGGTGTTCATCAAGTGGTCAGTGTACGCAGCAGGTTCTTGTAGTCCTCGCGGATGTCCGCGTCGGATTCCTTAAGTTCGTTGATCTTGCGGCAGGCGTGCAACACCGTGGTGTGGTCGCGGCCGCCAAACACATCGCCGATTTCCGGCAGGCTGTGGTTGGTCAGTTCCTTGGACAGCGCCATGGCTACCTGACGCGGACGCGCCACCGAGCGCGAACGACGCTTGGACAGCAGGTCGGAAATCTTGATCTTGTAGTACTCGGCGACGGTGCGCTGAATGTTATCCACAGAGACCAGTTTGTCCTGCAATGCCAGCAGGTCCTTCAGGGATTCGCGAATCAGCTCGATGGTGATGTCGCGGCCCATGAAGTGCGAGTGGGCGATCACGCGTTTCAGCGCGCCTTCCAGCTCACGGACGTTGGAGCGAATGCGCTGGGCAATGAAGAACGCCGCATCGTGCGGCAGCTCGACCTTGGCCTGGTCGGCCTTCTTCATCAGGATCGCCACGCGGGTTTCCAGCTCCGGCGGCTCGACGGCCACCGTCAGGCCCCAGCCGAAGCGGGATTTCAGGCGCTCTTCGAGGCCTTCGATTTCCTTCGGATAGCGGTCACTGGTGAGAATGACCTGCTGGCCACCTTCAAGCAGGGCGTTGAAGGTGTGGAAAAACTCTTCCTGGGAACGTTCCTTGCGGGCGAAGAACTGAATGTCGTCGATCAGCAGGGCGTCCACCGAACGGTAGAAGCGCTTGAATTCGTTGATCGCGTTCAGTTGCAGCGCCTTGACCATATCGGCCACGAAACGCTCGGAATGCAGGTACACGACCTTGGCATTCGGGTTCTTCTTCAACAGGTGGTTACCCACCGCGTGCATCAAGTGAGTCTTACCCAGGCCGACGCCGCCATACAGGAACAGCGGGTTATAGCCGTGCTTCGGGTTGTCCGCCACTTGCCAGGCCGCCGCGCGGGCGAGCTGGTTGGACTTGCCTTCGACGAAGTTCTCGAAAGTGAAGGTGCGGTTCAGGTAGCTGGTGTGCTTGAGCGCGCCCTCGACCTGCACGGTGCGCTGTTCGGCGCGAACCGGGGCCTGTTGCGACGCGGCACCGGCCATCGGATCGAAGCTGTCGCGGGACGGCTCTTCACTGATTTCCTCGGTTTTCTGCGTCGCGCGTTTGGCCGGGGAAGCGGCCGGCGCTGCCGGGGCTGCGCTGACGGGAGCAGCCGCCTGCTGCGCCTGGGAAACCGCCGCCGCGGCCAGCGGTGCATTCGGTGCCGCACGCGGGGCCGAACTGCGCTTGCTGCCTATTAATAAGGAAAGCGCCGGCGCGAGGCCGTTGCCGTGCTCATCCAGCAGTTCAAGGACGCGGCCCAGGTACTTTTCGTTGACCCAGTCCAGAACAAAACGGTTCGGTGCGTAGACACGCAACTCGTCGCCTTCGGCTTCGACCTGTAGTGGACGGATCCAGGTGTTGAATTGTTGGGCAGGCAGCTCTTCGCGCAAAAGCTCCACGCACTGCTGCCAAAGTTCCACTGACACGGAAATCCCCTAAGTTGAAAGCCGGTGAGGCAAAAACAAGCGGCCATTGTAGCGGCGAGCCGTCCACTTATCCACATGCAGGTTGCCCGCCGGCCATGATTTATCAATGTGTTAACCGGAAAAAAGGCGACCAACGGTGTGTGCATAAGCTCTGTGGATAACCGCCTCTGAGGGCATTGGACAACTGGGGGCGAAACTCGGTGGATAACCGGCCTGTGGATAACAACACGTTCCACACACAGGTTATCCGACAGCGCAGCACAGGCTGAACACTGTTTTCCACGGTAGTTGTCATTCTCTGTACATCGCTTGGAACGTGGCCTTGATGCAGTTATCCACAGACGGATGCCGACCTAGCTTTTATAAGCTTTACAGAAAAGCTTTAAATAATTCCCTTCTTTATTTTTATGTCTGGCGAACGAGGTCGGCGTCGTGAACGCTGTGCAGATCTATTTATAAGGAAACGTTGGTTGGAAATTGACCTGAGGGCTTGCTTTCTTTAGAATCCCCGGTCTCTTAAAACGGGGGCCATTCCGGCCCGTTGTGGACGAACCAGGTAACACGACATGAAACGTACTTTCCAACCAAGCACTATCAAACGCGCTCGTACCCACGGTTTCCGTGCTCGCATGGCTACCAAGAACGGTCGTGCCGTCCTGTCGCGTCGTCGCGCCAAAGGTCGTGCGCGTCTGGCAGTTTGATAATCCGGCACTGGAGGTGAGTCAGGACTTCAGTCGGGAAAAGCGTCTGCTTACTCCCCGGCATTTCAAGGCAGTCTTTGACTCCCCTACCGGCAAGGTTCCGGGGAAAAATCTCCTGCTCCTTGCGCGCAACAACGATCTTGATCACCCCCGTCTCGGGCTGGTTATCGGGAAAAAGAGCGTAAAGCTCTCCGTCGAGCGCAATCGCCTCAAACGTCTGATGCGCGAATCGTTTCGCCTGCACCAGGATTCACTGGTCGGCTGGGACATCGTTATCGTCGCGCGCAAAGGTTTGGGTGACGTAGAAAACCCCGAATTGATTCAGCATTTCGGCAAACTCTGGAAACGTCTGGCACGCAGCAAGCCAGTCCCAGCAGTCAACTCCGAAACTGTAGGGGTAGACAGTCCAGATGCGTAAACTGGCACTCGTTCCGATCCAGTTTTACCGCTATGCCATTAGTCCCCTGATGGCCAGTCACTGTCGTTTCTACCCCAGTTGTTCTTGCTACGCGTATGAAGCCATCGAAAATCATGGCCTTCTGCGCGGTGGCTGGCTGACCTTTCGTCGTTTAGGTCGCTGTCATCCGTGGAATCCCGGTGGTTATGACCCGGTTCCACCTATCCCTACCTCCCGTTCTTCTTCGATGGCCGAGTAATCATGGATATCAAACGCACGATCCTGATCGTCGCCCTGGCAATCGTGTCCTATGTCATGGTTCTTAAATGGAACCAGGACTATGGCCAGGCTGCCCTGCCGACTCAGAATGTTGCTTCCACTACGACCACACCGGGTCTGCCGGACACCGCCACTGGCAACAGTGCTTCTACCAGTGACGACATCCCGCGTGCCGCAAGCGATACCAGCGCACCGGTCGAAACACCGGTCGCCGTCAGCAAGGATCTGATCCAGCTCAAGACCGACGTGCTCGATCTGGCGATCGATCCACAGGGTGGTGACGTTGTTCAACTGACCTTGCCGCTGTATCCACGTCGTCAGGATCGTCCGGACGTTCCGTTCCAGCTGTTCGATAACGGCAACGAGCGTATCTACCAGGCACAAAGCGGCCTGATCGGTACCAATGGTCCGGACGCCAGCCCTGCCGGTCGTCCGATCTACTCCTCGGAGAAGAAGACTTATCAACTGGCTGACGGTCAGGACCAACTGGTCGTCGACCTGAAGTTCAGCAAGGACGGCGTCAACTACATCAAGCGTTTCACCCTGAAACGCGGCCTGTATGACGTTACCGTGACCTACCTTGTGGATAACCAGAGCGCTCAGCCCTGGACCGGTTCGATGTTCGCCCAGCTGAAACGCGACGCCAGCGCCGATCCTTCGTCGACCACGGCCACCGGCACCGCGACCTACCTGGGCGCCGCCCTGTGGACAAGTTCCGAGCCGTACAAAAAAGTGTCGATGAAGGACATGGACAAGGCGCAGCTCAAGGAAACCGTGACCGGTGGCTGGGTCGCCTGGCTGCAACACTATTTCGTGACTGCATGGGTTGCGCCGAAAGGCGAAAACAACATCGTACAGACGCGTAAAGACAGCAAAGGCAACTACATCATCGGCTACACCGGTCCTTCGCTGACCGCTGCACCGGGTGCGAAAGTCGAAACCAGCGCCATTCTGTACGCCGGTCCGAAAAGCCAGGCTGTGCTGAAAGAGTTGTCCCCAGGTCTGGAACTGACCGTCGACTACGGCATTCTGTGGTTCATCGCCCAGCCGATCTTCTGGCTGCTGCAACATATCCACGCGATTGTGGGTAACTGGGGCTGGTCGATCATCTTCCTGACCATGCTGATCAAAGGGATCTTCTTCCCTCTGTCGGCCGCCAGCTACAAGTCGATGGCGCGCATGCGTGCCGTGGCACCGAAACTGGCCGCTCTGAAAGAGCAACATGGCGATGACCGGCAGAAAATGTCGCAAGCCATGATGGAGCTGTACAAGAAAGAGAAGATCAATCCGCTGGGTGGCTGCTTGCCGATCCTGGTGCAGATGCCGGTTTTCCTCTCGCTGTACTGGGTTCTGCTGGAAAGCGTGGAAATGCGCCAGGCGCCGTTCATGCTGTGGATCACCGACCTGTCGATCAAGGATCCGTTCTTCATCCTGCCGATCATCATGGGCGCGACCATGTTCATCCAGCAGCGTCTGAACCCGACTCCGCCGGATCCGATGCAGGCCAAGGTGATGAAAATGATGCCAATCATCTTCACCTTCTTCTTCCTGTGGTTCCCGGCTGGTCTGGTGCTGTACTGGGTGGTGAACAACTGCCTGTCGATTGCCCAACAGTGGTACATCACGCGTAAGATCGAAGCGGCGACGAAAAAAGCCGAGGCGTAACTTACTCTGTGGATAACACCACGCAAAACGCCCCCTAGTGGGGCGTTTTGCTATCTGCCATTTTTGTCTGGATACCGGTTTATGAGCGCACCTCGTGAAACCATCGCAGCCGTCGCCACCGCTCAAGGGCGTGGCGGCGTGGGCATCGTTCGAATTTCCGGGCCGTTGGCCAGCGTGGCGGCCAAAGCCATCAGCGGTCGCGAATTGAAACCGCGCTATGCCCATTACGGCGCGTTTTTCAGCGCCGACCAACAGGTCCTGGACGAAGGGCTGGCGCTGTATTTCCCCGGGCCGAACTCGTTTACCGGCGAAGATGTCCTGGAATTGCAGGGCCACGGTGGCCCGATCGTGCTCGACATGTTGCTCAAGCGCTGCCTCGAACTGGGCTGCCGCCTGGCCCGCCCCGGCGAGTTCAGCGAGCGCGCATTCCTCAACGACAAACTCGACCTGGCCCAGGCCGAGGCCATCGCCGACCTGATCGAGGCCAGTTCTGCACAGGCTGCGCGCAATGCCCTGCGTTCGTTGCAAGGAGCGTTTTCCCAGCGTGTGCATAACCTCACCGAGCAATTGATCGGCCTGCGCATCTACGTCGAAGCCGCTATCGATTTTCCGGAAGAAGAAATCGACTTTCTCGCCGACGGCCATGTGCTGAGCATGCTCGACAAGGTGCGCGAGGAATTATCCACAGTGCTGCGCGAAGCCGGGCAGGGTGCCTTGCTGCGTGATGGCATGACCGTGGTGATCGCCGGTCGGCCGAATGCCGGCAAATCCAGCCTGCTCAATGCGTTGGCCGGGCGTGAAGCGGCGATCGTCACCGAAATCGCCGGCACCACACGGGATATCCTGCGCGAACATATCCACATCGACGGCATGCCGTTGCACGTGGTGGATACCGCCGGCCTGCGCGATACCGACGACCATGTGGAAAAGATCGGCGTCGAGCGTGCCTTGAAGGCAATCGGCGAGGCGGATCGGGTGCTGCTGGTGGTCGATGCCACCGCGCCGGAAGCCGCTGACCCGTTCGCCCTGTGGCCGGAGTTTCTCGAAACCCGCCCGGATCCGGCGAAAGTCACCCTGATCCGCAACAAGGCCGACCTCACCGCAGAAGCCATCGCCCTCGAAGTCAGCGACGATGGCCATGTAACGATCAGCCTGAGCGCCAAAGACGCCGGAGAAGGTCTGGATTTGCTGCGCGATCATCTCAAGGCGTGCATGGGTTACGAGCAGACGTCGGAGAGCAGTTTCAGCGCCCGCCGCCGTCACCTGGAGGCATTGCGTCACGCCAGTGCGGCGCTGGAGCACGGCCGCGCACAGCTGACACTGGCCGGTGCCGGCGAATTGCTCGCCGAAGACTTGCGCCAAGCCCAGCAGTCGCTCGGGGAAATCACCGGCGCCTTCAGCTCGGATGATCTGCTAGGGCGGATCTTTTCCAGCTTCTGTATCGGCAAGTGAACAAACGGGGCTGTGGACAATTTATCCACAGCCCTGTTTCAGGCTTACCAGTTGTAGGAAACCGTGCCGAGCAAGGTGCGGTCTTCACCCCAGTAGCAGCGTCCGGCATCGTTGCATCCGGACACATATTCCTTGTCGAACAGGTTCTTCGCGTTCAGGTCGACGCTCCAGTGGCTGTCGATCTGGTAACCGATGGCCGCGTCCACCAACGTGACGTCGCCGGCGTCGAGTTTTCCGTACAGGCTCGGTGCGGTGTAGGCAAAGGCGCTGTCGAAATAACGCACGCCACCACCGACGTACAGCCCCTTCAGCTCACTGTCGAGAAAACGGTATTTGGCCCAGACCGATGCCTGGTTACGTGGCACGCCGGTCATTTGATGGCCTTTGACCAATGATGTCGCGGCATCCTTGGTAATCCGCGCATCGGTATAGGTGTAGGCGGCCGTGACGTTCAGGTTCTGCGTCAGATTGCTGTTGAGCTCCAGTTCCACGCCTTTGGAGCGACTCTCTCCGACCTGACGGTAAGTTGCGGTGGTGGAATCGAAATAGGTGTCGTCCTTCTTGCGCAGGTCATACACCGACGCGGTGAATGCGGTGTCCCAGCCAATCGGCTCGTATTTCAATCCCACTTCGTATTGGCTGCTGGTGATCGGATCGAGCGGTGCACCGGCATTGGAAATCTGCTGCACCGGCACGAACGACGTGGAATAGCTGACATACGGCGTCATACCGTTGTCGAACTGGTACATCACACCGCCCTGATAGGTGAACTTCTTGTCCTCGGAGCTGATGTTGCTGGCCTTGGCCACCTTGTCGCGGAAATCGCTGTCGACCCAATCCTGGCGCCCGCCCAGCAGGAACAGCCAGTGGTCATACTTGCTCTGGATCTGTGCATAACCCCCTTTCATCTGCTGCTCGAGCAGGGTGTTCTGCACCGCGATGGGGGTGGTCGGATCGCGCAGGTAAACCGGGTTGTAGATATCGATCGGTCCGACCAGGCCGGCATTCCAGTCCTGATTGAACGAGGTGCGGTCGTAGCTGGCGCCGAACAGCACGGTGTTCTGCAGTTCGCCGAGCTGGAATTTGCCTTCCAGCTGGTTATCCAGCGAGTACACCATGGATTTGTTGAAGCGATCGTAGGCGGTCATGTTCAAGCGTGTGCCGAATCCGCCGTTATTCAGGTTACCTGGCCAGGTTTCATGGCGGGTGATGCGCGACTGCATGTAGCGCGAGTTCTGGCGAAACTGCCAGTCGTCGTTGAAGGAATGGCTGAACTCGTAACCGCTGCTCCAGGTTTCCCGTTCGAAGGTGTTCCAGTCCGGATCACCGAGCATG
This sequence comes from Pseudomonas sp. efr-133-TYG-5, assembly GCF_030209175.1. Lineage (GTDB taxonomy): Bacteria > Pseudomonadota > Gammaproteobacteria > Pseudomonadales > Pseudomonadaceae > Aquipseudomonas. The sequence continues at coordinate 124,003 of NZ_JARVSM010000004.1, forward strand.
GTGCCTTTGGATAACTTGCCGTTGGGGTTACTCAACAAGGTCCCCGCAGCCGGCAGGCCGAGCTCCATGTTGGTGTGGTCCTTCTGGTAGTTGGCCAGCAGGGTCAGCGTATTGAAGTCGTCGAAATTCAGGGTCAGGGACGGCGCGATGTACAGGCGATCGTCCGGAACGTGATCGGTCTGGGTGTCCGACTTGCGACCGAGCATCACCACCCGGCCGAGGATATTGCCTTCGTCGGTCAAGGGACCGGAAACATCGACACCCACCTGCCGCCGGTTGTTCGAGCCATAGCCCAGTTGCACTTCGCCTTTCGGCGCGGCGGTCGGCCGCTTGCTGACCAGATTGACCAGGCCGCCCGGGGCATTTTCGCCGTAGAGCAGCGAGGACGGGCCGCGGAAAATCTCCACCCGTTCCAGACCGTAGGGTTCGGTGCTGGTGTCATAGCGGTTGCCCTGAACCCGTAGTCCATCGCGCAGCAGGCCGTAGCCATAATCGGTGGCATTGAAACCGCGGATGAAAAACAGATCGCCCGCCAGGCTGTCGCCGGCGGCAAACGGTGGGGCGAATATGCCTGGGACGTAGCCGAGTACTTCGGTGAGTGTCTGAGATTTCTGATCTTTCATGCGTTGCGCGGTGACCACCGATACCGAGCGTGGCGTTTCCGACAACGGCGTGCTGGTTTTCGTACCGATCCGGCTGTTCTGGGCCTTGTAACCGACGTCCGCCGAGTAATCCAGGTCCATCAGGTTGGCCTGCTGGGCATTGATGTTGGTCGGCGCCAGTTCCAGCGATTCGCCATTCGGCAACGCCTGCAGGATGTAACTGCCCGGCGCCTGGGGCACGGCCTGCAGACCCGAGCCTTGCAGCAATTGGGCAAATCCCTGGTCGACGCTGGCCTGGCCGTTCAACCCGGCGCTGCGCAAGTGGCCTGTCTGCTGGGGCGAGAACGACAGAATCACATTGGCGGCAGCGGCGAACTGGCTCAGGGCGTTGTCCAGCGGACCGGCCGCGATGCTGTAATGCTGGGTGGCCTGCGCGGCTGACGCGCTCTGGCTCACCACCAGACCGGCGCAGGCACTGGTCATCAGTAAGCTATAGGCAATGCAGTGGTGGGAAAAACGCTGACGGAACGTGGGAAGACGCATGTGTGGATAAGCCCTGAAGGTGGCAAAGAGCCGCGTTTATCGCGATTACCTGAAGGGCCGGGCCAGGAGCAAAAAAGATAACCCCCGCTGGTGATTTTTTTTCCAGGTGGCGGATCGATCAGGATGTATGGCTGATGGATACCCAGTAGCGAGTGAAATAGCGGATGTGGATGGGCAGCGAGGCCTGCAGGTTAGCCAGCACGGCATCGCTGGAATCCACCCGGAATGTGCCGGATACCCGCAGGTTGCGCGCACGATCATCACAGTGCAGAACGCCGCGGCGATAACGGCCCAGCTCCTGCACCACGTCGCCGAGGCGCGCGTCGAGCACGATCAACTGGCCGTTGATCCACGCCACCTGCGAAGACTGGAACGGGTGCACGACGCTGATGTGTCGACTGTCGAAATCCGCCCCTTCGCCCGCCTTGAGTATTTGCGCGGTGACCGTTTGCCCTGCGGGCTGGATGCTCACCCGATCCTCGAGCACTCCAACGCGGGTCGAGTCCGCCAATTGCTGCACGGAGAACCGCGTGCCCAGAGCCTGCACCCGACCATCGCGGGTTTCGACGAAAAACGGCCGTTGATCGCCAAGCTTACCGGTCTGCACCAGGATCTCGCCGCCACGTAGACGAATCAATCGCTGGCGGCTGTCGAAGGACACGTCGATGGCGGTATCCGTGTTGAGTTGAATCTGACTGCCATCGGCCAGCGACAGCGAGCGCCGCTGGCCAACCGCGGTCTTGTAGTCGGCCCACACGGCGCTGTGTTGCTGAGCATTCCAGCCAACCACCCCGCTGCCGGCCAGGAGCAGCAGCAACTTCAGCACCTGGCGCCGTTGCTGGCCGTTGTTCAATGCGCGGCGTTTGAGGTCGGGCGGCAACGTACCGAGGTGGCGCTGCAGCTGTTCCATCTGGTTCCACGCCGCCAGGTGCGCCGGGTCACTGTCCAGCCACAGCTGCCAGGCTCGCTGCTCGGCGAGGGTTGGCGGCTCGGCCTGGAACTGCACATACCAGCTGGCGGCCGCCTCGAAGACCTGGCGATTGGGTGCGGCCGCCATCACGGCTGCGCCATTATCAGCGCGCATTCGGTCAGCGCGCGGATCATGTGTTTTTTCACCGTGGTCAACGAAACCCGTAACTGCAGGGCGATCTGTTGATAAGTCAGGCCATCGATCTGCGACAGCATGAAAATCCGCTGGGTCCGGGCACCGAGCGCGGCCAGTGCTTTATCCACAGCGACCAGGGTTTCGATGATCAGAGCCTTGTCTTCCTCGCTGATCGCGACGGCCTCGGGCCGCGCGGCCAGGGTTTGCAGGTAGGCGGCTTCGATGCCGCGCCTTCTATAGCGGTCGATGACCAGTCCGCGGGCAACGGTGGCCAGATAATCGCGTGGTTCGCGAATGTGTGCGGCATTACGCGCGGCGAGGATCCGCACGAAGGTGTCGTGCGCGACATCGGCGGCATCGCAGGCGTCGTTCAATTTGCCCTTGAGCCATCCATGTAGCCACGAATGGTGTTGCTCGTAGATTTGCTCGATCACAGCGTTATGGGCGGTTAAGGGCATGGCAGGACGGGCGCGTTAATGATAATGGCTATTATTAGCCTCTGTTACCTTCTCTCACAATAGCCCGCGCCAATCCTTCCATCGGGGTTTTTCCCGTCTTTCCGTCCCGGCCGAACCCTTGGCTGGCGATTTCCTGTCGCCGAAACCCGTTCACTCGTCGATTTTCTGTGGATTAAGCCCTGTGAATAACTGCCACTGAGGTCAGTTGATAACCGGGCCTGAAAACTGAACATAACTGCCTCTGTGGATAACCAGCCCATTCATCCACAGGCTTACACCGGTTATCCAAGCCCCTCACTGGCACATGAGCACAGGGTTTTGAAACTCTGTACATATTGAATATAAAGGGCTGTAGCGATCTATCCACAGAAAGGTCGGGCACTAAGAATAAACATAAAAACAAAGGTTTTATAAATTTCTCTCTTTTTTATTTTTTAACCGCGAGTTCTCCACAGCTGGTTAAATTTTGTGCAAAGGGTTCTTTAGGAAGGGCGAAGTCCCTATACTTGCCGACCAGGTTCAGAAACCTGATCTCAAACTATTCCTGAATGACCTACTTAAGCAGGCACGAGGTGCGTGGTGGATTTCCCTTCCCGTTTTGAAGTGATCGTCATCGGCGGCGGTCATGCCGGTACCGAGGCAGCACTGGCCTCAGCACGCATGGGGGCAAAAACCCTGTTGCTGACGCACAACGTGGAAACCCTCGGTGCCATGAGTTGCAACCCGGCCATCGGTGGCATCGGCAAAAGCCATCTGGTCAAGGAAATCGACGCCCTCGGCGGCGCGATGGCCATGGCCACCGATCTGGGCGGCATCCAGTTTCGCGTGTTGAACAGCCGTAAAGGCCCGGCCGTGCGTGCCACTCGTGCACAGGCCGACCGCATTCTGTACAAGGCGGCTGTCCGCGAAATCCTGGAAAACCAGCCGAACCTGTGGATATTTCAACAGGCCGCCGACGACCTGATCGTCGAGCAGGAGCAGGTACGCGGTGTCGTCACGCAAATGGGTCTGCGCTTCTTCGCCGATTCCGTGGTGCTGACCACCGGGACCTTCCTTGGCGGACTTATCCACATCGGTTTGCAGAATTATTCCGGCGGCCGCGCCGGTGATCCGCCGTCGATTGCCCTGGCGCGTCGTCTGCGCGAGCTGCCGCTGCGCGTCGGGCGCCTGAAAACCGGGACGCCGCCGCGTATCGATGGCCGTTCTGTGGATTTCTCGGTGATGACCGAGCAACCGGGCGATACGCCGATTCCGGTGATGTCGTTCCTCGGCAACAAGGAACAGCACCCGCGTCAGGTCAGCTGCTGGATTACCCACACCAACGCGCGCACCCACGAAATCATCGCGGCCAACCTCGACCGTTCGCCGATGTATTCCGCTGCCGGCGAAATCGAGGGCATCGGCCCGCGCTACTGCCCGTCGATCGAAGACAAGATTCACCGCTTTGCCGACAAGGAAAGCCATCAGGTGTTCATCGAACCGGAAGGCCTGACCACCCATGAGCTGTACCCGAACGGGATATCCACAAGCTTGCCGTTCGACGTGCAATTGCAGATCGTGCAATCGATCCGCGGCATGGAAAACGCGCACATCGTGCGCCCGGGTTATGCGATCGAGTACGACTACTTCGATCCGCGCGACCTGAAATACAGCCTGGAAACCAAAGTCATCGGCGGTCTGTTCTTCGCTGGCCAGATCAACGGCACCACCGGTTACGAAGAAGCCGGTGCGCAAGGTTTGCTCGCCGGGGCCAACGCCGCGCTGCGTGCCAAGGGCAAAGAAGCCTGGTGCCCGCGTCGCGACGAGGCGTACATCGGCGTGCTGGTCGACGACCTGATCACCCTCGGTACCCAAGAGCCGTACCGCATGTTCACGTCGCGTGCCGAGTACCGCCTGATCCTGCGCGAAGACAACGCCGACCTGCGCCTGACCGAAAAAGGTCGCGAACTGGGTCTGGTCGATGACGCGCGCTGGGCGGCCTTCTGCAAGAAACGCGAAAGCATCGAACTCGAAGAGCAGCGCCTGAAAAGCACCTGGGTGCGTCCGGGCACTCAACAGGGCGATGCGATTGCCGAGAAGTTCGGCACGCCGCTGACCCACGAATACAACTTGCTCAATCTCTTGAGTCGTCCGGAAATCGACTACGCTGGTCTGGTCGAAGTGACCGGGCAGGGCGCCGAAGATCCACAGGTCGCCGAACAGGTCGAGATCAAGACCAAATACGCCGGTTACATCGACCGCCAACAGGACGAAATCGCCCGTCTGCGCGCCAGTGAAGACACGAAACTGCCTGTGGATATCGATTACACCAACATTTCCGGTCTCTCCAAGGAGATCCAGAGCAAGCTCGGTGCGACGCGTCCGGAGACGCTCGGTCAGGCTTCGCGGATCCCGGGCGTGACCCCGGCAGCGATTTCGCTGTTGATGATTCACTTGAAAAAACGCGGCGCCGGCCGTCAGTTGGAGCAAAGCGCTTGAGTTCTAAGGTCACTTCGCAACACGCCGAAGAGTTATCCACAGGAGCCCGTGCGCTCGGTGTCAATCTCAGCGCAACCCAGCATGAATTGCTGTTGGGTTACCTGGCCCTGTTGATCAAATGGAACCAGGCCTACAACCTGACCGCGGTGCGCGATCCGGACGAAATGGTATCACGGCATCTGCTCGATAGCCTCAGCGTCATGTCGTTCATCGAAAACGGCCGCTGGCTCGACGTCGGCAGTGGCGGCGGCATGCCGGGGATCCCGTTGGCGATCCTGTTTCCGGACGCACAAGTGACCTGCCTGGACAGCAACGGCAAGAAAACCCGCTTCCTGACCCAGGTCAAACTCGAACTCAAACTGGATAACCTGCAAGTTATCCACAGTCGCGTCGAAGCGTTCCAGCCTGCCCAGCCTTTCAACGGGATCATTTCCCGGGCGTTCAGCAGCATGGAGAACTTCACTAACTGGACGCGCCACCTCGGCGACGCCGATACACGCTGGCTGGCAATGAAGGGCGTTCATCCGGCCGATGAGCTGGTAGCATTGCCGGCAGACTTCAAACTCGATAGCGAACACGCCCTGGCCGTACCCGGTTGCCAAGGCCAACGCCATCTGCTGATACTGCGCCGCACGGCATGATTGGGAACACAAGCAAGAATGGCTAAGGTATTCGCGATAGCGAACCAGAAGGGTGGTGTGGGCAAGACCACCACCTGCATCAACCTCGCAGCATCCCTGGTCGCGACCAAGCGCCGGGTGCTGTTGATCGATCTCGATCCACAGGGCAACGCCACCATGGGTAGCGGTGTGGATAAACATGGCCTGGAAAATTCGGTCTACGACCTGCTGATCGGCGAATGCGATCTGGCCCAGGCCATGCACTACTCCGAGCACGGCGGTTATCAACTGCTGCCAGCCAACCGCGACCTGACCGCGGCCGAAGTGGTCCTGCTGGAAATGCAGATGAAGGAAAGCCGTCTGCGCAGCGCGCTGGCGCCGATCCGTGAAAACTACGATTACATTCTCATCGACTGCCCGCCGTCGCTGTCGATGCTGACGCTGAACGCATTGGTCGCCGCTGACGGGGTGATTATCCCCATGCAGTGCGAGTACTTTGCGCTCGAAGGTCTCAGCGACCTTGTGGATAACATCAAGCGCATCGCCGAACTGCTGAACCCGAACCTGAAGGTCGAAGGCCTGCTGCGGACCATGTACGACCCGCGCCTGAGCCTGATGAACGACGTTTCGGCGCAGCTCAAGGAACACTTCGGCGACCAGCTCTACGACACGGTGATCCCGCGCAACATCCGCCTGGCCGAAGCGCCGAGCTACGGCATGCCGGCGCTGGCCTACGACAAGCAATCGCGCGGCGCGCTGGCCTACCTGGCCCTGGCGGGCGAGATGGTTCGCCGTCAGCGCAAAAATTCACGCATCGCCGCTGCCCAGCCAACTTAAGGAATCCCCATGGCCGTCAAGAAACGAGGTCTCGGACGTGGACTGGATGCTTTGCTGAGCGGTCCGACCGTCAGCTCCCTGGAAGAACAGGCAGTGCAGGCCGATCAACGCGAGTTGCAACATCTGCCGCTGGATCTGATCCAGCGCGGCAAATACCAGCCGCGCCGCGACATGGACCCGCAGGCGCTGGAAGAGCTGGCGCATTCGATCAAGGCCCAGGGCGTGATGCAGCCGATCGTGGTGCGTCCGATCGGCGCTGGACGTTTCGAGATCATCGCCGGCGAACGCCGCTGGCGCGCCAGCCAGCAGGCTGGCCAGGAAACTATCCCGGCGATGGTGCGCGACGTGCCGGATGAAACCGCCATTGCCATGGCGCTGATCGAGAACATCCAGCGTGAAGACCTGAATCCGATCGAAGAAGCGATTGCTTTGCAGCGTCTGCAGCAGGAATTCCAGCTCACCCAGCAACAGGTGGCCGAGGCTGTGGGCAAGTCCCGCGTCACGGTGGCGAACCTGTTACGGCTGATTGCCCTGCCGGAAGTGATCAAGACCATGCTGTCCCACGGCGACCTGGAAATGGGTCATGCCCGGGCGTTGCTCGGTCTGCCGGACAATCAACAGGTCGAGGGGGCGCGACATGTTGTCGCACGCGGGCTGACTGTGCGCCAAACCGAGGCACTGGTTCGCCAGTGGCTGAGTGGCAAACCGGAGCCTGTGGAAGCAGCCAAACCCGACCCGGATATCGCTCGCCTCGAACAACGCCTGGCCGAGCGCCTGGGCTCTGCGGTGCAGATTCGCCACGGGAAGAAGGGCAAGGGCCAGTTGGTGATCGGTTATAACTCCCTCGATGAGCTGCAGGGTGTGCTCGCACATATCCGCTGAAACATTTCCTCATGTAGCGCGCAGTCGGAAATCACTACCTGACAGTTGAATAGGGGCAGAACCGCCCCTATACTCTGCGCGCATTTTGTCGGCACAAATTATGCCAAGTTATTGAATTCTGGCAGCCGACCATTGGAGAGCAATCGTGATGGAAACCCGCAAGCCAAACCGCCTGCCGTTCCATCGCCTGGCGGTTTTTCCGGTGTTGATGGCTCAATTTGTCATTTTGCTCATTGCCGCTTTGGCGCTCTGGCAATGGCATGGAGTCGTTGCCGGATACTCGGGACTTTGCGGAGGCCTGATAGCCTTGCTGCCCAATGTTTATTTCGCTCACAAGGCATTTCGGTTTTCCGGCGCCCGAGCAGCCCAGTCCATCGTCCGGTCATTCTATGCCGGCGAGGCAGGCAAACTGATTTTGACGGCAGTGCTGTTTGCACTGGTGTTCGCAGGTGTGAAGCCATTGGCGCCGATCGCAGTATTCGGCGCCTTCGTGCTGACTCAGTCGGTCAGCTGGTTCGCTCCCCTGCTGATGAGAACAAGACTTTCGAGACCTTAGGGCGTTTGAGGCAACCATGGCAGAAACAACCGCTTCGGGCTATATCCAGCACCACTTGCAGAACCTGACTTTCGGTCAGCTACCCAACGGCGGCTGGGGCTTTGCCCATACCGCAGCAGAGGCCAAAGAAATGGGCTTCTGGGCTTTCCACGTCGATACCCTCGGCTGGTCGGTCGCGCTGGGTCTGATCTTCGTTCTTCTTTTCCGCATGGCGGCCAAGAAGGCGACTTCGGGTCAGCCGGGTGCACTGCAGAACTTCGTTGAAGTGCTGGTCGAATTCGTCGATGGCAGCGTGAAAGACAGCTTCCATGGCCGTAGCCCGGTGATTGCACCGCTGGCACTGACCATCTTCGTCTGGGTGTTCCTGATGAACGCCGTCGACCTGGTACCGGTCGACTGGATTCCTCAGCTGGCCATCCTGATCTCCGGCGACCACCACATCCCGTTCCGCGCCGTGTCGACCACCGACCCGAACGCGACCCTGGGCATGGCGTTCTCGGTTTTCGCACTGATCATTTTCTACAGCATCAAGGTCAAGGGCATCGGCGGCTTCATCGGCGAACTGACCCTGCACCCGTTCGGCAGCAAGAACATCTTCGTTCAGGCGCTGCTGATCCCGGTGAACTTCCTGCTGGAATTCGTGACCCTGATCGCCAAGCCGATCTCCCTGGCTCTGCGTCTGTTCGGCAACATGTATGCCGGCGAGCTGGTGTTCATCCTGATCGCTGTGATGTTCGGCAGCGGCCTGCTCTGGCTCAGCGGCCTGGGCGTTGTTCTGCAGTGGGCGTGGGCAGTGTTCCACATCCTGATCATCACCCTGCAGGCGTTCATCTTCATGATGCTGACCATCGTCTACCTGTCGATGGCGCACGAAGAAAACCATTAAGAGCAGCCTCGGCTGATCTGATGTCCCTCCCGGTCAAACGGGAGGGGGCTCTTAACCGGGCCTCTGAAACGATTTGTTTTACCGCTTTAATCTAAAAAACCTAAACCATACGACGTAAAAGTCGGGAGGAAAGATGGAAACTGTAGTTGGTCTAACCGCTATCGCTGTTGCACTGTTGATCGGCCTGGGCGCACTGGGTACCGCAATTGGTTTCGGCCTGCTGGGCGGCAAGTTCCTGGAAGGCGCCGCGCGTCAGCCAGAAATGGTTCCAATGCTGCAAGTTAAAATGTTCATCGTTGCCGGTCTGCTCGACGCCGTAACCATGATCGGTGTTGGTATCGCTCTGTTCTTCACCTTTGCGAACCCGTTCGTTGGTCAGATCGCTGGCTAATTACTCGGATCTTCCGGGTAATTTGGTGTGATGGACAACGTAACTGCGAGGTGTTGGCGTGAACATTAATGCGACCCTGATTGGCCAGTCCGTTGCGTTCCTGATTTTTGTATTGTTCTGCATGAAGTACGTATGGCCTCCGGTCATTTCGGCTCTGCACGAACGTCAAAAGAAGATCGCTGATGGTCTGGACGCTGCCAGCCGAGCAGCTCGCGACCTGGAGTTGGCCCAAGAGAAAGCGGGTCAGCAACTGCGCGAAGCGAAAGCTCAGGCAGCTGAAATCATCGAGCAAGCCAAGAAACGCGGTACCCAGATTGTCGACGAAGCCCGTGAACAGGCTCGCGTCGAAGCTGACCGTGTGAAGGCTCAGGCTCAGGCCGAGATCGAACAGGAACTGAACGGCGTCAAAGACGCGCTGCGCGCCCAAGTGGGTAGCCTGGCCGTTGGCGGTGCTTCGAAGATCCTGGGCAAGACAATCGATCAAAACGCGCACGCAGAGCTGGTTAACCAACTGGCTGCTGAAATCTAAGCGAGGGCGATCATGGCAGAACTGACCACGTTGGCCCGACCTTACGCTAAGGCGGCCTTCGAGCACGCTCAGGCCCACCAGCAACTGGCCAATTGGTCAGCCATGCTCGGCCTGGCAGCAGCGGTGTCGGAAGACGACACCATGCAGCGCGTGCTCAAGGCCCCGCGACTGACGAGCGCAGAAAAGGCCGCCACGTTCATTGACGTGTGCGGCGACAAGTTCGATGCCAAGGCACAGAATTTCATTCACGTCGTTGCCGAAAACGACCGTCTCCCGCTTCTGCCGGAGATCGCCGCTCTTTTCGACCTGTACAAGGCCGAGCAAGAGAAATCGGTAGACGTTGAAGTGACCAGTGCTTTTGCATTGAACCAAGAACAGCAAGACAAACTCGCCAAGGTTCTCAGTGCACGACTCAACCGGGAAGTGCGCCTGCAAGTCGAGGAAGACAAATCCCTGATCGGGGGTGTTGTCATCCGCGCCGGCGACCTGGTTATCGATGGCTCGATTCGCGGCAAAATCGCGAAACTGGCCGAAGCATTGAAATCTTGAGTTTGAAGGGGCAGCAGAGCAATGCAGCAACTCAATCCTTCCGAAATAAGTGAAATTATCAAGGGCCGCATCGAAAAGCTCGATGTGACCTCCCAAGCCCGTAACGAAGGCACTGTCGTCAGCGTATCTGACGGTATCGTGCGGATTCACGGTCTGGCCGACGTCATGTACGGCGAGATGATCGAGTTTCCGGGCGGCGTCTACGGTATGGCCCTCAACCTGGAGCAAGACTCCGTAGGTGCCGTTGTACTGGGCGCATACACGACTCTGGCTGAAGGCATGAGCGCCAAGTGCACCGGCCGCATCCTCGAAGTTCCGGTTGGTAAGGAACTGCTGGGTCGCGTTGTCGACGCACTGGGTAACCCTGTTGACGGCAAAGGTCCACTGGGCAACACCGAGACCGACGCGGTCGAGAAAGTTGCTCCGGGCGTGATCTGGCGTAAGTCGGTAGACCAGCCTGTACAGACTGGCTACAAGGCTGTCGATGCCATGATCCCTGTCGGCCGTGGCCAGCGTGAGCTGATCATCGGTGACCGTCAGATCGGTAAAACCGCTCTGGCGATCGACGCGATCATCAACCAGAAAGACAGCGGCATTTTCTGCGTTTACGTAGCCATTGGTCAGAAGCAATCGACCATCGCCAACGTTGTTCGCAAGCTGGAAGAAAACGGTGCTCTGGCTAACACCATCATCGTTGCTGCAAGTGCTTCCGAATCGGCCGCACTGCAGTTCCTGGCACCGTACTCCGGTTGCACCATGGGTGAATTCTTCCGCGACCGCGGTGAAGACGCGCTGATCGTCTACGACGATCTGTCCAAGCAAGCAGTGGCTTACCGCCAGATTTCCCTGCTGCTGCGCCGTCCACCAGGCCGTGAAGCTTACCCAGGCGACGTGTTCTATCTCCACTCCCGTCTGCTGGAGCGCGCATCCCGCGTTTCGGAAGAGTACGTAGAGAAGTTCACCAACGGCGCAGTGACCGGCAAAACCGGTTCCCTGACCGCACTGCCGATCATCGAAACCCAGGCTGGCGACGTTTCCGCGTTCGTTCCGACCAACGTGATTTCCATCACCGACGGTCAGATCTTCCTGGAATCGGCCATGTTCAACTCGGGCATCCGCCCTGCAGTGAACGCCGGTGTTTCGGTATCCCGTGTGGGTGGTGCCGCTCAGACCAAGATCATCAAGAAGCTGTCCGGTGGTATCCGTACCGCTCTGGCTCAGTACCGTGAACTGGCGGCATTCGCCCAGTTCGCCTCTGACCTGGACGAAGCGACCCGCAAGCAACTTGAGCATGGTCAGCGCGTTACCGAGCTGATGAAGCAGAAGCAATACGCACCTATGTCGATCGCTGACATGGCGCTGTCGCTGTATGCCGCTGAGCGTGGGTTCCTGACTGACATTGAAATCGCCAAGATCGGCAGCTTCGAACAAGCGCTGATTGCTTTCTTCAACCGCGATCACGCCGACTTGATGGCGAAGATCAACGTTAAAGGTGACTTCAATGACGAAATCGACGCTGGCCTGAAGGCTGGTATCGAGAAGTTCAAGGCCACCCAAACCTGGTAAGCCGCAGCGGGAGCCGCAAGGCTCCCGCTTGCTAACCTGATAGGTGTTACATGGCAGGCGCAAAAGAGATTCGCAGTAAGATTGCGAGCATCAAAAGCACGCAAAAAATTACCAGCGCCATGGAAAAAGTGGCGGTCAGCAAAATGCGCAAGGCACAAATGCGCATGGCTGCTAGCCGTCCTTATGCGGAGCGTATCCGCCAGGTAATTGGGCATCTGGCCAACGCCAACCCGGAATACCGCCATCCGTTCATGATCGACCGCGAAGTCAAGCGTGTCGGTTATGTCGTGGTGAGCAGTGACCGTGGTCTGTGCGGCGGCTTGAACACCAACCTGTTCAAGGCCCTGGTCAAGGACATGGCGGTAAACCGCGAAAACGGCGTCGAGATTGATCTGTGTGTCGTTGGTAGCAAGGGTGCGGCCTTTTTCCGCAACTTCGGCGGTAACGTCGTTGCAGCTATCAGCCACCTGGGTGAAGAGCCGTCGATCAATGATCTGATCGGCAGCGTCAAGGTGATGCTGGATGCCTACCTGGACGGCCGTATCGACCGCCTGTCCGTGGTATCCAACAAGTTCATCAACACCATGACACAACAGCCTACCGTGGAGCAGTTGATTCCACTGGTGGCAACCCCGGATCAAGAACTCAAGCACCACTGGGACTACCTCTACGAACCAGACGCCAAAGAGCTGCTTGACGGCTTGATGGTGCGCTACGTGGAGTCGCAGGTGTACCAGGCGGTGGTCGAGAACAACGCGGCTGAACAGGCTGCGCGGATGATCGCGATGAAGAACGCTACCGACAACGCCGGTGATTTGATCAGCGATTTGCAGCTGATCTACAACAAGGCGCGTCAGGCTGCGATCACCCAAGAGATCTCGGAAATCGTCGGCGGCGCTGCCGCGGTTTAACGGTTCAAATATTCAGAGGATCCAGCTATGAGTAGCGGACGTATCGTTCAAATCATCGGCGCCGTTATCGACGTGGAATTCCCACGCGACAGCGTACCGAGCATCTACGACGCCTTGAAGGTTCAAGGCGCCGAAACCACTCTGGAAGTTCAGCAGCAGCTGGGCGACGGCGTGGTTCGTACCATTGCGATGGGCTCCACCGAAGGCTTGAAGCGCGGTCTGGACGTCAACAACACTGGCGCAGCCATCTCCGTACCGGTCGGTAAAGCGACCCTGGGCCGGATCATGGACGTACTGGGCAACCCGATCGACGAAGCCGGCCCGATCGGCGAAGAAGAGCGCTGGGGTATCCACCGCGCCGCTCCTTCCTTCGCTGAACAGGCGGGTGGCAACGAGCTGCTGGAAACCGGCATCAAGGTTATCGACCTGGTTTGCCCGTTCGCCAAGGGCGGTAAAGTCGGTCTGTTCGGTGGTGCCGGTGTAGGCAAGACCGTAAACATGATGGAACTGATCCGTAACATCGCCATCGAGCACAGCGGTTATTCCGTGTTCGCCGGTGTGGGTGAGCGTACTCGTGAGGGTAACGACTTCTACCACGAGATGAAGGACTCCAACGTTCTGGACAAAGTGGCACTGGTTTACGGTCAGATGAACGAGCCGCCGGGAAACCGTCTGCGCGTAGCCCTGACCGGCCTGACCATGGCCGAGAAGTTCCGTGACGAAGGTAACGACGTTCTGCTGTTCGTCGACAACATCTATCGTTACACCCTGGCCGGTACCGAAGTATCCGCACTGCTGGGCCGTATGCCTTCGGCAGTAGGTTACCAGCCGACCCTGGCTGAAGAGATGGGCGTGCTGCAAGAGCGCATCACTTCGACCAAGCAAGGTTCGATTACTTCGATCCAGGCCGTATACGTACCTGCGGACGACTTGACTGACCCGTCGCCAGCCACCACGTTTGCTCACCTGGACGCCACCGTCGTTCTGTCCCGTGACATCGCTTCCCTGGGTATCTACCCGGCGGTAGACCCACTGGACTCGACTTCGCGTCAGCTGGATCCGAACGTGATCGGCAACGATCACTACGAAACCGCTCGCGGTGTCCAGTACGTGCTGCAGCGTTACAAAGAGCTGAAGGACATCATCGCGATCCTGGGTATGGACGAGCTGTCGGAAGCCGACAAGCAGTTGGTAAACCGTGCTCGTAAGATCCAGCGCTTCTTGTCGCAGCCGTTCTTCGTGGCTGAAGTCTTCACCGGTGCTTCGGGTAAATACGTTTCCCTGAAAGACACCATTGCTGGCTTCAAAGGCATCCTCAACGGTGACTACGACCACCTGCCAGAACAAGCGTTCTACATGGTTGGCGGCATCGAAGAAGCGATCGAGAAAGCCAAGAAACTGTAATCCCGGCGCCCGGCAACGGGCGCTAATTTAGGTTGAGGCAATCAGATGGCTATGACAGTCCATTGCGATATCGTCAGCGCGGAAGGGGAAATCTTTTCCGGCCTGGTCGAGATGGTGATTGCGCACGGTGCACTGGGTGATCTTGGTATCGCTCTGGGTCACGCGCCGCTGATCACTAATCTGAAGCCAGGTCCGATCCGCCTGATCAAGCAAGGCGGGGAAGCCGAGGTGTTCTACATCTCCGGTGGTTTCCTCGAGGTTCAGCCGAACATGGTCAAGGTTCTTGCCGACACTGTGCAACGTGCCGCCGACCTGGATGAAGCTCAGGCTCAAGCAGCTCTCAAGGCTGCCGAAGCTGCTCTGCACGAGAAGAGCGCAGATTTCGACTACGGAGCTGCGTCCGCACGTCTGGCCGAGGCCGCAGCTCAGCTGCGCACCGTCCAGCAGATCCGCAAGAAGTTTGGCGGTTAATCCGTCATCGCTTGTTGTGCGATTGATAAAAAAGGGTAGCCTCGGCTACCCTTTTTTCTTTTCCGATTTTTACAACCCGGTCGCAGTCGCTGACCACCCAGGATTGGTAGCCAGTCATGTCTCTCGAAATCGTTATTCTCGCGGCCGGTCAAGGCACCCGCATGCGCTCCGCGTTGCCGAAGGTGCTGCACCCGGTCGCCGGCAATTCCATGCTTGGCCATGTTATCCACAGCGCCCGGCAGCTTGACCCACAACGCATTCACGTAGTGATCGGCCATGGCGCCGACGTGGTGCGCGAGCGCCTGGCGGCCGATGACCTGAATTTCGTCTTGCAGGACAAGCAGCTGGGCACCGGGCATGCCACCGCCCAGGCCGTGCCGTTCATCACTGCCGACACCGTGCTGATTCTCTACGGTGATGTGCCGTTGATCGAAGTCGAAACCCTGCAGCGTCTGCTCAAGCACGTTGTGCCTGGGCAGATGGGCCTGCTCACCGTCGAGCTGGACGACCCGACCGGGTACGGCCGCATCGTGCGTGACGCCGATGGCAAGGTTGCGGCCATTGTCGAGCACAAGGACGCCAGCGAAGCACAACGCGCGATCACCGAAGGCAACACCGGCATTCTCGCGGTACCCGCCAATCGCCTGGCCGACTGGATGAGCCGGCTGTCGAACAACAACGCCCAGGGCGAGTACTACCTGACCGACGTGATCGAAATGGCCGTCAGCGACGGTCTGGTGGTGGCCACCGAGCAGCCGCACGATCCGATGGAAGTGCAGGGCGCCAACGATCGCAAGCAGCTGTCCGAGCTCGAGCGTCATTACCAGTTGCGCGCCGGCCGCCGTCTGATGGCCCAGGGCGTGACCCTGCGCGATCCGGCGCGTTTCGACGTGCGCGGTGAAGTCAGCGTCGGTCGCGACGTGCTGATCGACATCAACGTGATTCTCGAAGGCAATGTGGTCATCGAAGACGACGTGGTGATCGGTCCGAACTGCGTGATCAAGAACAGCACCCTGCGCAAAGGCGTGGTGATCAAGGCCAACAGCCATATCGAAGGTGCGATCCTCGGTGAAGGCAGCGATGCCGGCCCGTTCGCGCGCCTGCGTTCAGGCACCGTGCTGGAAGCCCGTGCCCATGTGGGTAACTTTGTCGAACTGAAAAACGCTCGCCTGGGCGAGGGTGCCAAGGCCGGTCACCTGACTTACCTGGGCGATGCCGAGATCGGTGCGCGCAGTAACATCGGTGCCGGCACCATCACCTGCAACTACGATGGCGCCAACAAGTGGAAAACCGTGTTGGGTGAAGACGTGTTCATCGGCTCCAACAATTCGCTGGTGGCGCCTGTGGATATCTCCGCGGGGGCAACCACCGCAGCCGGCTCGACCATTACCCAGAATGTGGATAACGCGCAGTTGGCCGTCGGCCGTGCGCGGCAGAAGAATATCGATGGCTGGAAGCGCCCGGAGAAGATCAAGAAGAGCTGAGTTATCCACAGCGGCTTGACGATCAGAAGATCGCAGCCTCCGACAGCGCCTGCAGGGCTGTTGGGGACTGCGATTTTTTTATGGCCGGCGCTTGACGATTCCAGGCCAATAGGTTTTGATTGCTTGCGTTATCTTTCGAATCGAAACTTAGATCACCATGTCGAAACGCAACACCCCCCAGCGCCGCCACAACATCCTCGCCTTGCTCAACGAGCAGGGCGAAGTCAGTGTGGATGAGCTGGCCAAGCGCTTCGAAACCTCGGAAGTGACCATTCGCAAGGATCTGGCGGCCCTGGAAAGCCACGGGCTGTTGCTGCGCCGCTACGGCGGAGCGATCACCATGCCCCAGGAACTGGTCGCTGAACCCGGCCAGAGCGTTTCGAAATACAAACAGGCGATTGCCCGTGCTGCAGTAAAACGCATACGCGAGCACGCCCGCATCATCATCGACAGCGGCAGCACTACCGCCGCCATGATCCCTGAACTCGGCCAGCAACCGGGCCTGGTGGTGATGACCAACTCCCTGCACGTGGCCAATGCCTTGAGCGAACTCGAGCACGAGCCGGTGCTGCTGATGACCGGAGGCACCTGGGATCCGCATTCGGAATCCTTCCAGGGCCAGGTCGCCGAGCAGGTACTACGCTCTTACGACTTCGATCAACTGTTCATCGGTGCCGACGGCATCGACCTGGTGCGCGGCACCACCACTTTCAACGAATTGCTCGGCCTCAGCCGGGTGATGGCGGAAGTGGCGCGGGAAGTGATCGTGATGGTCGAGGCCGACAAGATCGGTCGCAAGATTCCCAACCTGGAACTGCCGTGGAGCAGTGTCCATACCCTAATTACCGATGATCGCCTGCCTTTCGATGCACGGGATCAGATTCAGGCCCGCGGTATCAACTTGATTTGCGCGGCTGTCAGTCAGGAGAAATAAGCATGTGTGGAATTGTCGGCGCAGTTGCTGAACGGAACATCACCGCCATTCTGGTCGAAGGTCTCAAGCGCCTTGAGTACCGCGGCTATGACAGTGCCGGTGTGGCGGTGTACACCAACGACCAGAGCGTCGAGCGCATGCGCCGTCCGGGCAAGGTCGGCGAACTGGAAGCGGCCCTGGCCGAACATCCGCTGGTTGGCCGTCTGGGCATTGCCCACACCCGTTGGGCGACCCACGGCGCGCCGTGCGAGCGCAATGCCCACCCGCATTTCTCCGGCGATATCGCCGTGGTGCACAACGGCATCATCGAAAACCACGAAGCCCTGCGCGAACAGCTCAAGGCGCTGGGTTACGTGTTTTCCTCGGACACCGATACCGAAGTCATCGCCCACCTGCTCAATCACAAGCTCAAGGATCTGCCTGACCTGACCGCGGCCCTCAAGGCCACCGTCAAGGAATTGCACGGCGCCTACGGTCTGGCGGTGATCAGTGGCCAGCAGCCGGATCGCCTGGTGGCTGCGCGCAGTGGCAGCCCGCTGGTGATCGGTCTGGGCCTGGGCGAGAACTTCCTCGCCTCCGACCAGTTGGCCCTGCGTCAGGTCACCGACCGTTTCATGTACCTGGAAGAAGGCGATATCGCCGACATCCGTCGCGACAACGTGCAGATCTGGGACGTCGACGGCCACGTGGTCGAGCGTCAGACCGTGCAGTACAGCGACGGTGCCGAAGCCGCCGACAAGGGCGAGTTCCGTCACTACATGCTCAAGGAAATCCATGAGCAGCCAGCCGTCGTGCAGCGCACTCTGGAAGGCCGTCTGAGCCAGAACCAGGTGCTGGTGCAGGCGTTCGGCCCACAAGCGGCCGAGCTGTTCGCCAAAGTGCGCAACGTACAGATCGTCGCCTGCGGCACCAGCTATCACGCCGGCATGGTCGCGCGTTACTGGCTCGAAGAACTGGCCGGCATCCCGTGCCAGGTCGAAGTGGCGAGCGAGTTCCGCTAC
Organism: Pseudomonas sp. efr-133-TYG-5; assembly: GCF_030209175.1. Taxonomy (GTDB): domain Bacteria; phylum Pseudomonadota; class Gammaproteobacteria; order Pseudomonadales; family Pseudomonadaceae; genus Aquipseudomonas. The sequence goes on from NZ_JARVSM010000004.1 coordinate 142,210, forward strand.
CGCAAGGTCGTGGTGCAGCCGGACACCCTGTTCGTGACCATTTCCCAGTCCGGCGAAACCGCCGACACCCTGGCCGCGCTGCGCAACGCCAAGGAACTGGGCTTCCTCGCCAGCCTGGCGATCTGCAACGTCGGCATCAGTTCGCTGGTGCGCGAATCCGACCTGACCCTGCTGACTCAGGCCGGTCGTGAAATCGGCGTGGCATCGACCAAGGCCTTCACCACCCAACTGGTGGGTCTGTTGCTGCTGACGCTGTCCCTGGGTCAGGTGCGCGGCACGCTGGGCAAAGACGTCGAAGCCAACCTGGTGGAAGAACTGCGGCGCCTGCCGACCCGCCTGGGCGAAGCCCTGGCCATGGACAGCACCGTGGAGAAAATCGCCGAGCTGTTCGCCGAGAAGCATCACACGCTGTTCCTCGGCCGTGGCGCACAATTCCCGGTGGCGATGGAAGGTGCCCTGAAGCTCAAGGAAATCTCCTACATCCACGCCGAAGCCTACCCGGCCGGCGAGCTGAAACACGGTCCGCTGGCTCTGGTGGATAACGACATGCCGGTAGTCACCGTGGCGCCGAACAACGAGCTGCTGGAAAAGCTCAAGTCCAACCTGCAGGAAGTCCGCGCCCGCGGCGGCGAACTGATCGTGTTCGCCGACGAGAAGGCCGGGATGACCAATGGCGAAGGCACCCACGTGGTGCAGATGCCGCACATCCACGACATCCTCTCGCCGATCCTCTACACCATTCCGCTGCAGTTGCTGTCGTACTACGTCGCCGTGCTCAAGGGCACTGACGTCGACCAGCCACGCAACCTGGCGAAGTCGGTGACGGTGGAATAAGTTATCCACAGCGGGTATCCCTGAAAAAAATCGCAGCCTCGGCTGCGATTTTTTCATGTGCAGCGGGAGGTCATCATGGATCGCTTCCAGGAAATGCAGGTCTTCGCCACCGTCGCCCAGGAGCAGGGTTTCGCGGCGGCCGCGCGGCGGCTGGGCTTGTCGGCGGCCAGTGTGACCCGAGCGGTGGCGGCACTGGAACAGCGCATCGGTACGCAGTTGCTGATCCGCACCACGCGCAGTGTGCATCTCAGCGAAGCCGGCCAGCGGTATCTCGAGGACTGTCGGAGAATTCTCAGCGAGGTGCAGGAAGCCGAGGATTCCGCCGCCGGCAGCCACGCCCAGCCCCGTGGGCAATTGACCGTGACGGCGCCGGTGTTGTTCGGTGAGCTGTTTGTCACACCGGTAATGGCCGGGTATCTGACCGAGTATCCCGAGGTGTCGATCAACGCCTTGCTGGTGGACCGGGTCGTCAGCATGGTCGAGGAAGGTATCGACGTGGCGGTGCGCATCGGCGAGTTGCCGGACAGCAATCAGCACGCGATCCGGGTCGGGGAGGTGCGCCGCGTGGTGTGCGGTTCGCCGGCCTACCTGGCTGCACATGGCCGACCCCAGCATCCCCAGGCGCTGGCCGGGTTGCCGGTGGTGGCGACGGCCGCCACCGGGCAGATGCGCAACTGGCCATTTCTCGAACAGGGCGAACCGCTGGTGGTGCGTCCGGAACCGCGGTTGGTGGTGACCGCCAATCAAGCCGCGATCACCGCCGCGTGCCTGGGCCTGGGGCTGACGCGCGTGCTGTCCTATCAGGTGGCGAACAGAGTCGCCGCCGGCGAGCTGGAAATCGTCCTTGCCGAGTTCGAGCTGCCGCCACTGCCGATTCATGTGGTGTATCAGGGCGGGCGCAAGGCCCCGGCGCGGGTGCGCAGCTTTGTTGATTACGCAGTGAAGGCGTTGCGCGAACATCCGGCGTTGACGGAGGCGGCGTTATTTCACTCAGTGAAATAATCGATTGCGTTTGCTGGTGATTCTGTTGTTTCGGCGATGGGTAGAAGATGGCCTCCATCGGCGCCCTCAACCCGCAGCGGCGCCCTCATCCAGCGGAGTCGACCATGCAACCGATCAAGTTCTACAACTTCCCGCGTTCCGGCCATGCCCATCGGGTGGAATTGATGCTGGCGCTGCTGAAGTTGCCGACCGAAACGATCTTCGTCGATCTGGCGAAGGGCGAGCACAAGCAGCCGGCCTATCTGGCGATCAACAGCTTCGGCCAGGTGCCGGCGATCGACGACAACGGCGTGGTGCTGGCCGATTCCAATGCCATTCTGGTTTACCTGGCGCAGAAGTACGGTGCAGGTCGCTGGTTGCCGAGTGATCCGGAAGGTGCCGCGCGCGTCCAACGCTGGTTGTCGGTGGCGGCAGGACCGATTGCCTTCGGCCCGGCGGCGGCGCGACTGATTACTGTATTCGGCGCGCAATTGAACGCCGAGGAGCTGATTACCCGCGCCCACAACCTGCTCAAGGTGATGGACCTGGAACTGGGCAAGACCCCCTACCTGGCCGGCGACGAGCCGACCATCGCCGACATCTCGGGCTACAGCTACATCGCGCATGCGCCGGAAGGCAATGTGTCGCTGGATGACTACGCTAATGTTCGCGCCTGGCTGGCCCGTATCGAAGCCTTGCCCGGGTTTGTCGGCATGCCGCGCACCGTTGCCGGCCTGCAGAAAACCGCCTGAGTTTCCCGCCCGGTCACCCGGGCCATTCACACTGCGCCAGTGGCGCGGGGGAGAGGTCGTGATGGAACGTTCACCCTGGCACGCTGGCGAGCAACAGTTGCAGGCCCATGTCGGCGTCGCCGAGCGTATGGAGGCCTTCGGGCGCAAGGTCATTCGCACCTGGATGCCCGATCAGCACCGAGAGTTCTATCAGCAGCTGCCGTTCATGGTGTACGGCGCGGTCGACGCCGACGGTTGTCCCTGGGCCAGCGTGCTCGAAGGCGAACCTGGATTTGCCCGCTCGCCAGATCCGACCCATCTGCAGTTCTCCAGCGTTCCTGCTGCCGACGACCCGGCGCAGGTGCACGATGGCGCCGCCATCGGCCTGCTGGGGATCGAGCTGCATACACGCCGGCGCAATCGCCTCAACGGGCATGTCGAGCAATTGCACGGTGGCGGTTTCAACTTGGCGGTGGATCAGGCGTTCGGTAACTGCCCGCAATACATACAGCTGCGCCAGTTCCAGCGCGTAGCGCTGACGGATCCGGCGACCCGGCCCGCCGAGTACGCTGACGGACTCGATGACGCCGCCGTGGCGCTGATCGCCAGCGCCGACACGTTTTTTGTCGCCAGTTACGTCGAGGTCGATGGCCAGCGTGCGGTGGACGTGTCACATCGCGGTGGCCAGCCGGGTTTCGTCCGCGTCGAGGGCAATCGCCTGACCATCCCGGATTTCGCCGGCAACCTGCATTTCAACACCCTCGGCAATCTCCTGCTCAATCCCCGGGCCGGCTTGCTGTTCATCGACTTTTCCACCGGTGACGTGCTGCAACTGAGCGGCCGCACCGAGATCATTCTCGACGGTCCGCAGATCGACGCCTTTCAGGGCGCGGAGCGCTTGTGGACGTTCGAAGTGGAAAAATGTGTCCGGCGGCCGGCGGCGCTGGCCTTGCGCTGGCGCTTCGACGGCATGTCGCCGACCAGTCTGCTCACCGGCACCTGGGCCCAGGCCGAGGCGCGCTTGCAGGCGCAGCAACTGGGGGACAGCTGGCGGCCGCTGCGGGTGGCGAAGATCGAGATGGAAAGCCGCCATATCCGCTCGATCTACCTCGAGCCGGCCGATGGGGCCGGGTTGCCGGTGTTCCTCGCCGGGCAGCACTTGCCGCTGCGCTTCACGCTCGACGGTGAAGTGCACATCCGCACCTACAGCCTGTCGAGCGCGCCGTCGGACGATTTCTTCCGCATCAGCGTCAAGCGCGAGGGGCGGGTGTCGAGCCATCTGCATGAGCACATTCGCGTCGGCGACGTGCTCGAGGCACGGGCGCCCCAGGGGCATTTCACCGTGGCGCCGCTGGAACGGCGGCCATTGGTGTTGCTGGCGGCCGGTGTCGGCATCACGCCGCTGCTGTCGATGCTGCGCGAGGTGGTGTATCAGGGCCTGCGCACCCGCGGGATTCGTCCGACCTGGCTGTTGCAGAGTTCGCGCAGCCTCGCCGACCAACCGTTTCGCCGTGAGCTCGATCGCCTGCTGGAAAGCGCCGGCGACTCGGTACGGCTGGTACGGCTGTTGAGTCAGCCGGAAGCCGATGTGCAGCAGGGCGCGGATTTCGACCTGCACGGGCGCATTGACGGCGCACTGCTGAGAAATCTGCTCACGGAGGAAGATTACGATCAGGTCGACTTCGTACTCTGTGGTCCCGGCAGTTTCACCCAGGGCGTCTACGACCAATTGCGCGAGCTGGATGTGCGCGATGCGCGGATTCACGCGGAAACCTTCGGGCCCTCGACGCTGAAACGCCAGGCTGACGCCGATGCGATCGTTATTCAACAGCCGCCGGCGGCCACCACCGCGGTGCCGGTGATATTCGAGCGCTCGGCCAAGGAGGCACGCTGGCAGCCTGACGGCGGCAGTTTGCTGGAGCTGGCGGAAAGCCGCGGCCTGCGCCCCGAGTTCAGTTGCCGCGGCGGTTCGTGCGGCACCTGCAAGACGCGTCTGGTCAGCGGTGCGGTGAATTATCCACAGGTCCCGGCGGAGATCCCCGAGGCCGGGCACGTGCTGATCTGCTGTGCGGTGCCGGCGCAGAGTGAACAAGCGCTGGTGCTGGACCTGTAACGGCGCCGCCGGAGAGGGCGGCGGATACATCGATCAGGCGTAGGACAGCGCTTTTTCTTCCAGCAGTTCCTGATACAGCGCCGTCCACTTGCGGCCCATTTCATCGGCGGTGAATAACTGCCGGTAGCGCGCTTCGGCCTTCACACCCATGGCGGCGGCACGTTCTGGGTTTTCCCACAGGGTGCGCATCGCTTCGCGGAAGGCCTGGGGATGACTGGGCGGCACCACCAGGCCGGTTTCGTTGTGGATATTGATGTAGCTGGTGCCGGTGCCGATTTCGCTGGAGATCATCGGTTTGCCGTACATCGCCCCTTCGAGCAGCGAAATGCCGAAGGCTTCGGAGCGCAGATGCGAGGGGAACACGATGGCGTAGCTCAGTTGCAGCAGGGCGACCTTGTCGGCGTCATCCAGGCGTCCGAGGAAATGGATGTTGCGCAGGCCCAGCGCCGCCGCCTGGGCGTGCAGCGCCTGCTCCAGCGGACCGGCGCCGACGATCACCACCGGATAATCGACGCCCTGCAGGGCATCGAGGAGGATGTGCAGGCCCTTGTAGTAGCGCATCACCCCGACGAACAGGAAAAACTTATCCCCAAGGCGTTCGCGCCAGCGAGTCATACGCTCGGCGTCAGGCTGTGGATAACCGGCCTTGTTCAAACCGTAGGGAATGACCCGGGTCTTGTCCTGGAACTGCTGCAGCACGTCGCTGGTGTGCAGGTAGTTGGGCGACGCCGCGACGATGCGGTCGGCACTGGCGAGGAAGCGGTTCATCAGCGGCCGATAGAGCTTGAGCAGGTGTTTCTGGCGAATGATGTCCGAGTGGTAAGTCACCACGCTCGGCTTGCCGAGGGCGCTGGCGAAATGCACCAGGTCCATGAATGGCCACGGAAAGTGGTAATTGACCACGTCGGCCTCGGCGGCCAGTTCGCGAAACTGTTTGAACACGCTCCAGGAAAATCCGGTGGAGGCGAACTGGATATCCAGCCTGGCCCGATGCACTTCGTGGTGACCGAGTTGCACCACGGCCGGCTCGGGATTGGCGCTGAGGGTCAGCACCTGGCCGTCGATGCCGTGCTGGGCACCGCTTTCGCACAACTGGAAGATCACTTGTTCGATACCGCCGACCGAGTCGGGCAGGTAGGTCTTGAAGAAATGTAGAACTCGCATTCAACCTCCCATGGCCTGGCGGTAGGCCTGGGCCGTGGCCCCTGCACAACGCTTCCAGGAAAAAAGCCGTGCCTGCTGCAATCCGGCTTCCCGGCATGCCTGCCAATGCGCGTGATCGTCGATCAGCCGGCTCATGGCGTCACGCAGGCCGTCTGCATCGTCAGCTTCAATATAGTTGCCCGCCGGCCCTGCGACCTCCGGCATTGCCGAAGAACGTGTGACCACCACCGGGGTGCCGCTGGCCATCGCTTCCAGCACCGGCAGGCCGAAGCCTTCGTACAGCGACGGAAAGATCAGCGCACGGGCGCCGGCGAGCAATTGCGCCACGTCTTCGTCGGGCAGGTAACCGAGCAGGCACACATGACCGGACGCCAGCGCCTGGCGCAACTCGTCATTGAACTGCTCGCGCTGCCAGCCGGCCATGCCGACGATCAGCAGCGGAAACCGCTGGCGCACCGCATCCGGCAGCCGGGCGTGGGCGCGCAGGGCCAGGTTGAGGTTCTTGCGTGGTTCCAGGGTGCCGACGCAGAGGAAATACTCCCGCGGCGCGACGGCGTGGGCCTTGAGCACCGCATCGATCGCTGCCGGCTCGCGTGGATGGAAGCGCGCGGCCACGCCCAACGGCGCGATCACGAAGCGGTCGGCGGGCAGGCCGAAGTAATCCCGCGCTTCATCGGCGATGGCCTGCGAGTCGGTGAGGATCAGCCGCGCCTGCTGCACCCCGGCGGCCAGACGGCGTTCGATTTCCTTGAGCCGGGCGGCGGGCTGGGTCTGCGGGAAATGCAGGTGCGTCAGGTCGTGCAGGGTGATCACCGTCGGGCCGTCGAAGGCCAGCGGCCACAGGCTCGGCTCATGATACAGGTCGATGGGTTGCGCGCGGCCCTGGTCGAAACGCTTCTGCTCCAGCCAGCGGCGGGCCTGATAGGCGCCGGGGATCTGCCGCAGCAACGGCGTCAGCCGCGAGTAGCCGGGCATCGCTGCCTCCGGCAACGCCGGACTCCAGCCCCAGCCATGGAACAGCGTCAGGTCGATATCGGTTTCGGCGCGCAACGCGCTGACCAGTTCGGCGACGTAATGGCCGATACCGGTGCGCGGCGCCTGCAGAATCCGTGCGTTAAGGGCAATGCGCATGATGCCTCGCTTGCGCCGCCGGCGCCTCCAGGACATTGCGCGCGGTGCGCTCGGTGAGTTGCGCACTGGCTTCGCGCCAGCCGATCCAGCGCCAGTCGGCCACGTTGCGCGGGGCAGGGAAGTGGCCGCTGCGTTCGAAGGCGAGCAGCAGGTCGGCGAGGCTTTGTGGATCCTGCAGATCGAAATAGGCCATGAATTCACCGCCAATTTCGCGGAACACCGCAATGTCGCTGCCCATCGCCGGCAAACCGCGCTGCATCGCTTCCACCAGGGGCAGGCCGAAGCCTTCGATGAACGAAGGAAACACCAGGGCGCTGGCGTGGGCGTAGGCGTGTTCGAGGCTGGTGTCGCTGAGGTCGTTGAACATGAACAGCCGACGGTTCAGTTCGGCGTGCCCGCGCACCCGGGCGAGCAGCGCCTCGCACTTCCAGCCGATACGCCCGGCAATGCACAACCGCGCCTGCGAGCCGTTGGCCCAGGCACGCTCGAAGGCGTCCAGCAGGTAGGCGTGGTTCTTGCGCGGCTCGATGGTGCTGACCATCAGGAACAGCGGTTGCGGCGTGGCGAACAACTGGGCCAGGCGCGGTTCGACCGTGGCATCGGCGCTGCGCAGGTCCAGCTCCGAGCCGAGGTGGAAGTAATCGAACCAGCGCTGCTCGACCTGCGCCGCGCCGATGCGCTGCTGCAGTTCTGCATGGACTTGATCGCGCACGGTGGCGGAAATCGCCATGAAGCCGTCAGCGGTGCGGGTCAGCCAGTCGAACCACTCGCTGAAAACCTGCACCAGCCGGGTGTCGTAGAACTGCGGGTGGGACAACGGGATCAGGTCGTAGATCACCGCGACGATGCCCACGCCGTCGCGCTTGAACCGTTCGACCTGGTGGAAAAAGTCCGAGTGCCAGGACGAATCGAGCAGCACCAGTTGATCGCCCGGCTGGTGTTGCAGCGGGGCACACCGCTGCGGCAACTGATAGCGGTTGATCTGTTCGATCAGGCGCAGCGGTATACCGAACGCGGCGAAGTTGCTCAGGCGATAACCCACGTACAACAGGCGCCGGGCGAATTTCCGACGCAGGCGGCCGTCGAGGCGCTGGTGCAGTTGGCAGAAACGATGGGCCAGGCGCTCCAGGCGTTCGCCGAAGGTGACGATGGCGTTGAGCAGCGGCGAGTCCAGAGGGGCCAGGCGCGTCACGCGGTACAGGCGGCCCTTGAGCAGGATCACCGGCAGGCACTCGATACCGTGTGCGCTCGGCGGCAACTGCTGGATGACGTTGCGCACCACCCGCTGAATCCCGGAATTGATCTTCGGGTGCCGGAACACGTGCGTGCATTCGACCAGGAGGCGGGTCATGGCGCGCGCTCCACCAAGGGTTCGCTGCTACGGCTGATCGAGGTCCTGGCACCGAGCCAGGCGCAGCCGACGAAGTCTTCTTCGCGGTTGTTGATCACGTGGAACACCAGCCCGTAGTCGCGCCATTCGAAATTGCGGTCCAGGTGCGAGTCGAGGCGCGACAGGCTCAGCGCCACCGAATAATTGCCCTTGCCCAGGCCCATGACGAAGGCAAAGCGATAAGTGACCCGCTCGCCTGCGCGCAGGTCGTCGAGCGCCTGATTCTGGCGGTGGGTGTTGATGCCGTACATGGCCTGGCCGAGGCGATCCTTGATCATGAAGCCGAGCACCAGCCGTTCGATGTCCTGGCGGATCTCCACCTGCACCTCGAGCACCACCGGCTGACCGACTTCTGCGGCGTCGATGGCGCGCTCGCGCTCATCGAGCAGACGCACGCTGAGAATGCCGGCCTCGCCGGTGCCGGAGACGGTCTGCACCTGACCGCCGGCGAGGGTTTCCTGGCGTACGGTCTGGCCTTCGCGCTCGGCGAGCAGGGCGTTGTAGTAATCCATGACCGCCTCCGGTTTGTCGTGCATGGCCATGCGACCGCCCTCGAGGAGGATCGCCGAGTCGCAGATCGACTGAATCGCCGAACGATCGTGGGAGACGATCAGCAGGGTGGTGCCGGCCTTGCGGAAGCTGCGGATGCGGTCGAAGCTTTTGTGCTGGAAATAGGCGTCGCCCACCGACAGGGCCTCGTCGACGATCAGGATGTCCGGGCGGCGCGCCGTGGCGACGCTGAACGCCAGGCGCATCTGCATGCCGCTGGAATAGGTGCGTACCGGGTGATCGATGGCCTCGCCGATTTCCGCGAAGCGTTCGATGTCCGGCATCAGCGCTGCGATGTCTTCGACCTGCATGCCCAGCAGTTGCCCGGCCATGACCGCGTTCTGCCGGCCGGTGAAATCCGGGTGAAAGCCCATGCCCAATTCAAGCAGCGCGGCGACCCGGCCTTCGAGCCGGATCTGCCCGCAGGTTGGCTGGGTGGTGCCGGTGATCATTTTCAGCAGGGTGCTTTTGCCGGCGCCGTTGACCCCGACGATGCCCACCGCTTCACCGGGGGCGATTTCGAAATTCACATCCTGCAGCACCCAATGCGGGTGATGGCGCATCGGCGAAAACGGAATCAGCCATTCGGCCAGACGACTCCAGCGGTTAGGGTACTGCTTGTAGGCCTTGCCCAGGCCCGTGACGCGTATGTGGCCCATCAGAGTTCATCCACCATTTCGCCGACGCGCTGACGAAACAGGCGCAGGCCGATCACACACAGCAGCACAGCGATCACCAGGATCGGCAGCAGTGAACTCCAGACCGGCCACTGGCCGTAGAGGAACAGGTTCTGGTAGCTGCCGATCAGGTTGGTCAGCGGATTGAGTTGCAGCAGGCGCTGTACCCATTCCGGCAGGATGCTCAGCGGATAGACGATCGGCGTCAGCCAGAACCAGAATTGCAGGCAGATGGCGAAGAGCTGCCCGACGTCGCGAAAGAACACGTTGAGCACGCCAAGGATCATCCCCAACCCCGCGCAGAACAGCACTTGCAGGGCGAGCAGCGGCAGCAGGGCCAGCAGCGCCATGCCGGGCCAGCGCCCGGTGATCAGCAGGAAACCGAGGAACAGGCCGATGATGATCGCGAAGTTGATCGCAGCGTTGAGCAACACGATCACCGGCAGGCAGATGCGCGGGAAGCTGATTTTCTTCAGCAGGTTGGCGTTTTCCAGAAACATGTTCTGGCAGCGCAGGGTGATTTCCGAGAACAGGCCCCAGGTCAGCAGGCCGGCGCACAGGTAGACGCTGTAGGCCATGCCGTCGTCCACGCCGGGCAGTCGCGCGCGCATGATGTGGGAAAAAATCACCGTGTACACAACGATCATCGACAGCGGGTTGAGTACCGTCCACAGCGCGCCGAACAGCGAATTGCGATACCGCGCTTGAAACTCCCGCTTGACGCTGCCGAGGATGAATCCACGGTAGCTGCGCAGCGAGCGGAACAGGGAAAGCAGCATTCACACCGTCCTGCCGTATTGATCTTCGAAGCGGACGATGTCGTCCTCTCCCAGGTATTCGCCGCTTTGCACTTCGATGATCACCAGGTCGATCACGCCGGGGTTTTCCAGGCGATGCTTGTGTCCGGCGGCGATGAACGTCGATTCGTTCTTGGCCACCAGCGTGGTGCCCGAGCCATTGTTGGTGACCTTGGCCATGCCTTCGACCACCACCCAATGCTCGTTGCGGTGGTGGTGCATCTGCAGCGACAGCTTGCCGCCGGGCTTGACCACGATGCGCTTGATCTTGAAACGCGGGCCTTCCTCGAGCACGGTGTAGGTGCCCCACGGCCGGCTGACGGTGCGGTGCAGGCGATAGGCTTCGTGGGATTTGTCCTTGAGCTGCTTGGCCACCCGGCGCACGTCCTGTGCACGGTCGGCATGGGCGACGAGCACGGCGTCGGCGGTGTCGATGACGATCAGGTTATCCACACCCACGGTGGCCACCAGGCGACCGTCGCTCTGCACGAAGTTGTCGTGACTGTCGATGAAGATCGCTTCGCCGCTGGCGCGGTTGTTGTCGGCATCGGCCGGCACCAGCGCGGCCACTGCGCCCCATGAACCGATGTCGCTCCAGTCGAACCCGGCCGGTACCACCACGACTTTTTCCGAGCGCTCCATCAACGCGTAGTCGATGGAGATGTCGGTGATCTCGGCGAACAGCGCCGGCGCCAGCTCCTGTTGCAGGTAACCGCTGGTTTCCAGGGGTTCGCTGGCCGCCAGGCAGGCGCGGGTCTGCTCAAGCAGCTCGGGCGCGTGCAATTGCAGCTCGGCGAGCAGGGTGGCGATGGAGAAGCAGAACATCCCGGAATTCCACAGGAAGTTGCCGCTCTCCAGGTAATGGGTGGCGGTCTGCAGGTCGGGTTTTTCCACGAAACGCTGCACTTTGGCCGCGCCCCGGGCATCCAGCGGCGCGCCGGTCTCGATGTAGCCGAAGCCGGTTTCCGGGGCGGTCGGAACCACGCCGAAAGTCACCAGATAACCATCCCGGGCCAGGTTGACCGCGTGTTCGACCGCCTGTTTGAGCGCGTCCTGGTTGACGATCAGGTGATCGGCAGGCATCACCACCATGATCGCGGCGTCGCCATGCAGGGCTTGCAGCGCCAGGGCAGCGGCGGCAATGGCCGGGGCGGTGTTGCGCCCGCTCGGCTCCAGCAGGAAGTGTCCGCGGTGTTTCGACACGCGGGCGGCGCAGTAGTGATCCTTGCTCTGGAAGTAGTACTCGCGGTTGGTCACCGTGACGATGTCGCCCCAGCCATCGAGCAATGCCGCCGCGCGCTGGTAGGTCTTGCCCAGCAGCGACTGGCCGTCGGGCAGGGTCATGAACGGCTTGGGATGGCCTTCGCGCGACACCGGCCACAGACGAGTCCCGGCACCGCCGGAGAGAATCACAGGAATCAGCATGGCCTACTCCTTGGCGACGCGTTTCATGTCCGCATCCATCATCATGCGGATCAGGGTGTCCAGGTCGGTTTTCGGTTTCCAGCCCAGTACACGCTGGGCCTTGGCCGGATTGCCGAGCAGCACTTCGACTTCTGCCGGGCGGAAGAACGCCGGGTCGATCTTCACGTAGTCGCGGTAGTTCAGGCCGACGTGGTCGAAGGCGATGCGGCACATCTCGCGCACGGTGGTGGTCACGCCGGTGGCGACCACGAAGTCGTCGGGCTTGTCCTGTTGCAGCATCAGCCACATGGCCTCGACGTAATCGCCGGCAAAACCCCAGTCGCGCTTGGCGTCGATATTGCCCAGGGCCAGTTCCTGCTGCTTGCCCTGCTTGATGCGGGCGGCGGCGTCAGTGACCTTGCGGGTGACGAACTCGATGCCGCGCAGCGGCGATTCGTGGTTGAAGAGGATGCCGCTGCTGGCGTGCAGGTTGAAACTTTCGCGGTAGTTGACGGTGATCCAGTGGCCATACAGTTTCGCCACACCGTAGGGACTGCGCGGGTAGAACGGCGTGCTCTCGTCCTGCTGCTCGGCCTGGATCAGGCCGAACATTTCACTGGTCGAGGCCTGGTAGAAGCGCGTGTGCGGACTGAACTGGCGGATCGCTTCGAGCAAGTGGGTGACGCCCAGGCCATCGACGATGCCGGTGGTCACCGGTTGGTCCCAGGAGGCGGCGACGAAGCTCTGCGCCGCCAGGTTGTAGACCTCGTCCGGTGCCGACTTGATGACGGCGCGTTGCACCGAGCAGGCGTCGGCCATGTCGCCGTCGAGGTAGACGATGTCGGCTTCGACGCCCATCTCGCGCAGGCGCCAGCGCGAATCGCTGCTGCGCCGTGCCACCAGGCCGTGAACCCGGTAGCCCTTGTCGAGCAGCAGTTTGGCCAGATAGGCGCCGTCCTGGCCGGTGATCCCTGTGATCAGTGCACTTTTTGTCATTCTTGTCGTACTCGATTCTCCCAGTCGGACAGGATCGCCCGCAGGGATTGTTGTATAGAGATTGCTGGCGTCCATCCTGTGGTCCGGGCCAGCCGCTGGTGGCTGCCGCAGACGCGACGCTGATCGGCGCGGCGCATCCGCGCCGGGTCCTGAACCAGTTGCATATCGACTTCGGCGAGTTCGCCCAGCTGCATGATCAGGCCGCGGATGCTCTGTTCCCGGCCCGAGCAGACGTTGTAGACCTGACCCGGCGTGCCCTTTTCCAGCAGCGCGAAATACGCTGCGATCACATCGCCGACGTCGAGGAAATCGCGGCTGACGTCGACGTCGCCGACTTCCAGTTGCGGCGCTTGCAGGCCCTGGCGGATGCGGATGATCTGGCGCGCGGCACTGGCAATCACGAAGCTGTCTTTCTGCCCGCTGCCGATGTGGTTGAACGGCCGCGCCACCAGCACCGGCCAGTGTTCGCTCAAGCCCCATTGCAGGCTGAGGAATTCCGCCGACAGCTTGCTCACCGCGTACGGGTTGCGCGGGCAGGGCGGCTGTTGCTCGGTGATCGGCAGCGCGGACTCGGCGACCTGGCCGTAGACGTCGCCGGAGCTGACGTACAGGAACGTGCCCGTGAAGCCGCGGGCCTTGAGGGCCTGCAACAGATTCAGTGTGCCGATCAGGTTGATGTCGAGGGTGCGCGCGGGATCGCGGAAGGCTTCGGGGACGAAGGTCTGGCCGGCCAGGTGGATCACCGCGTCGGGCAATTGCGGCCACAGATCGCAGAGGCTGTCGGGCCGGGTCAGGTCGTACGGCGCCGACGCCGGCAATAGCTGCCATGACGAATCGGCAGACGCCAGATACGACTGAATGTGTTGCCCCACGAATCCGCTGAGACCCGTGACGAACAGACGCTTTTTCAAACAGCGGCCCCTTGGTCTTGAACTCGCGCCATTTCCCACTGGCTCCAGGGGAATGTCAGTCATGCCGGTGGCAGAGCCGGCAGTCTGAACGGGCGAAGTCATCGTTGTAGTTGTTTGGCTGCCAATCTGTGCCAATTGCGCAGCAATTTCAACCGGCCAAACCGTGACTGGTCAGTTCTCATCATCCTAGCCTGATTTATTCATGCCGGACGGTTCGCGAATCCGCGACGGATGTGTTTAGAATGCCCCTCGTCGCGATCGTCCGGGGTTTGCCGGGTTATCGCGCAACGGGGTGAAACCGACCACTAAAACAAGAACGAAGACGTGCCCGCAGACGCAGGACGCGAGTTGGTAGAACCGACCCGATCCCGGCGCTCGACCCGTCATGCAATGACGCTGCCGTGATGGCGGTGGTCATCGTGGGATGCCATGAATTTCATTCTCTACTCGGACGTCAACGACCGCTCCATCAGCCAGAGTCTCGGACGTCCCGAATACAGTTACTACTTCGTGCTCAAGGCCTATCGCCCGGTGCTCGAAAGCCTTGGGCGGGTGCATGTGGTGGCGTCTCCCCAGGAGGTCGACCCGCTCTACCGGCAGTTGCTCGCCGCCGGCGAAAGCAGCGTGTTCCTGTCGTTCACCCCGCCGCAGAATACCCCGACCGACCTGGAGTGCCCGACGATCTGCGTGGTCGCCTGGGAGTTCGATTCCATCCCTGACGAAACCTGGGACAACGACCCGCGCCAGGACTGGACGCAGATGCTCGCCCGCCAGGGCCGCGTCATCACCCTGTCGAGCCACACCGCACGGGCCATCCGCCGCGCCATGGGTGACGACTTTCCGGTGCTGGTGCTGCCGACGCCGCTGTGGGAAAACTTCGCGGCGATTCGTCAGCAGCATGTGCCGGCACCGATCAACCCCGGCGCGAGCCTGGCGATCAAGGGCTGCATTTTCGACAGCCGCACCCTCGGCCTGTGCGCCGATGACCTTATTCCCAAACCGCTGACCGCCGAGCAACTGGCGGAAATCGAAGCACGCCGACCGCCACCGCTGACCCTCAAGCGACGCGTGGTCATTGCCCGCCATTACCTGCGCCTGTGGCGCCTGGATGCCGGCCGCGAACAGGCCCGGCCGCGCATCGAGTTTCTCCATCACTGGTACTGGGAAGGGCTGCGCGATCTGTTTTCGGACAAGGCTCACGCCTGGCTCGAACAACGCCTGCCAGGCATTGCCGGCCCGCATGCGGTGGTCGCGCCCGACGCGCCGCCGCTGGATCTGCCGGACACCAGCGGCGTGGTCGAGACCCAAGTCGACGGCGTGATCTACGTCAGCGTGTTCAACCCCAAGGATGGCCGCAAGAACTGGCACCAACTGATTACCGCCTTCTGCTGGGCGTTTCGCGACACCCGCGATGCGACGCTGGTGCTGAAGATCACCCAGAACGATCTGGCGGCCTATTACAGCGAGTTGATGACGTTGCTGGCGCAGCTGTCACCGTTCGCCTGCCGGGTGCTGGTGCTGCACGGTTACCTCGACGATGCGCAGTTCGCGCGCCTCTACCAGGCCGCCAGTTTCTACGTGAACGCTTCGCGCTGCGAAGGCCTGTGCCTGCCGCTGATGGAGTTCATGGCCAGCGGCAAACCGGTGATCGCACCGGATCACACGGCCATGGAAGACTACATCGACGAGGCAGTGGCTTTCGTCGTCCGCTCCAGCGAAGAGCTGACGATCTGGCCGCAGGACACCCGCATCATCTACCGTACCCTGCGTTACCGACCGGACTGGGGTTCGCTGAAGAGCGCCTACGAAAACAGCTATCGCCTGGCCAGAACCCAGCCGCAGGACTACCAGCGCATGTCCGCCGCCGCCGTCGCGCGCATGCACGATTACTGCGCCTTCGCTCCGGTGCAGCAGCGCCTGGCGGATTTCTTCGCGCTGACACCACGGGCCACTGACGCCGCGCCCGTGACGGATAACGCCCCATGCTGATCATCATTCATTCGGAAACCAACCAGCACACCATCGCGCAGAACCTCGGGCGCTCGGAGTACAGCTATTACTTCGTGCTCAAGGAGTACCGCCCGGTGCTCGAACGCCTCGGCCGGGTGATCGAGGTTCGCGATCCGGCGCTGGAGGTCGATGCGCTGTACCTGGAGTGCCTGGCCCGCGGCGAGCCCTGTGTGTTCCTTGCGTTCTCGCCGCCGCATCGCACGCCGATCCACCTCGCGTGCCCGACGCTGCCGGTGTTCGCCTGGGAGTTCAGCACCATCCCCAACGAAGCGTTCGACGGCGAACCACGCAATGACTGGCGCACGGTATTACAGGCCTGCGGAGCGGCGATCACCCATTCCAGCTACACGGTCAACGCGGTACGCGAGGCCATGGGCGCGGCGTACCCGATCGTCGCGGTGCCGGCGCCGGTGTGGGATCGCTTCGCGGCTCGTGGTGCGCAGTTGCCGGGCCAGCCCGCGGGCGGGCCGCTGCAGTTGACGATCAAGGGCCTGGTGGCCGACAGCCGCACGCTCGATCTCGACGCCTTCGGGCCGAAGCACCTGCGCCGTGGCAAGGGCATTGATTTCGCCGCGCCGGTCACCGAGCACACCCTGCAGCTGGATGGCGTGGTCTACACCTCGGTGTTCAACCCGAGCGACGGCCGCAAGAACTGGGAAGACATGCTCAGCGCGTTCTGCGTGACGTTTCGCGAGGTCGAAGACGCGACCCTGGTGCTCAAGCTGACCCATCACGATGCCGAGGAAGCGCTCAGCGACATTCTTCATCATCTGTACAAGAACCAGTCCTACCGCTGCCGCATCGTGCTGATCTACGGCTACCTCGCGGACCCGGACTATGAACGCCTGGTGCAGGCCACGCGTTATGTGGTGAACACTTCCTACGGCGAGGGCCAGTGCCTGCCGCTGATGGAGTTCATGTCCTGCGGCAAGCCGGCGGTCGCGCCGCGTACCACGGCGATGATCGATTACCTGAATGCGGACAACGCCTTCCTGATCGACTCCACCGATGAACTCACCGCCTGGCCGCACGACCCGCGCAAAGCGTTCCGCACGCTGCGCTACGTGACCAACTGGGCGTCGCTGTGCGTGGCCTACCGCGACAGCTACGAGGTGGCGAGCCGACAGCCGCAACGTTATGCACAGATGGCGGCGCAAGCGGTCGCCAGCCTGCAAGGATTCTGCAGCCAGGCCGTGGCCGAACAGCGCTTGCAGGATTTTCTCGCGCAGCTGTTCGAGCAACGCGCGCAGGCTGCCATGGCGGCCCACGGCTCATGATCGGCGCCTGGTTGCGGCGCTGGCTGGCTGCCGCGCCAGCCGTGCCGGCTCCGGCTCCGGCCGCGCCAATCGCGCCGCTGTCGCCGATGGACATCGGCCTGCAGGATGCGGTGCTCGATGGCTGGTTCCGTGCGGACAGCGGCGAACTGCTCAAGGGCTTTGCCATCGGCGCCGATGACACGCTGCTCGATGTCGGTTGCGGCGAAGGCGTAGCGACCCTGTTTGCGCTGCGCCAGGGCGCATCGGTGATCTTCACCGACAGCGAGCACGCCAAGGTCCGCGACCTCGCGCATCGGGTACAGGCGCAGTCGACCCGCGCCCATCTGGGCCTGGTCAGCAACAGCCTGCCGTTGCCGCTGGCCAGCGCTTGCGCGAGCAAAGTGGTGTGCATGGAAGTGCTCGAGCACATCGACGATCCGCAACCGTTCATGGCCGAGCTGGTGCGCATGGGCCGCCCCGGCGCGCAGTACCTGCTGAGCGTCCCGGCACCGGTGGGCGAGCAGTTGCAGCAGGGCATCGCCCCCGCCAGCTACTACCAGTCGCCCAATCATGTGCAGATCTTCAGCCCGGAGCGCTTCGCCGCGCTGGTGGAAGGCGCCGGGCTGGTCATCGAGCATCGCCAGGCCAACGGCTTCTTCTGGGTCATGGCGATGATTTTCTTCTGGGCCAGTGAACGCGCTGCCGGGCGCGATCTGGAAGGCGCGGTGCGCGACCGCATCCAGCCGCCGTTCCCGCCACTGATGGAAAGCTGGGCGCGTACCTGGCAAGACCTGCTGGCGCTGCCCGACGGCCCGGCCATCAAACAGTTGCTCGATCACCTGATGCCCAAGAGCCAGGTGATCATTGCCCGCAAACCGCTGCAACCCGCTGCGTCCACCGCCGCCCCCCATTCTGGAGCCACCCCATGCTGAGCCTTTTGAAGAAACTCACGGCGTCGACACCTGCACAGCCTGCCGCCCCGGCGGTCGAGGAGGTCGATACGTTCCAGCTCGGCTTGCGTGATGCCATGCTCAGCGGCTGGTTCAACCATGACACCGGCGAGCTCTACACAGGCTTCCCGATCGGCCCCGAGGACACCCTGGTCGACGTCGGTTGCGGTGACGGCGGCAACATGCAGTTCTGCGGCATGCGTGGGGCGCGGATCATCGTCGCCGACATCGATGCGGCGAAGATCGAAGCGGCCCGCCAACGCCTCGGCGAAACCTCGGCGCGCAGCGTCGAGTATCACGTCACCGACGGCAACCCGCTGCCCATCGCCGATGGCACCGCGACCCGCGTGGTGTCCACCGAAGTCCTCGAGCATGTCGACGACCCGGCGCAGTTTCTCGCCGAACTGGTGCGCATCGGTCAACCGGGTGCCCTGTATCTGCTGAGCGTGCCGCATCCGAGTTCCGAGGAGGTGCAAAAGGGCATTGCCCTGCCGGCGTACTTCGAAAAGCCCAACCACATTCGCATCATCAGCGAAGAGCAGTTCAAGGCCATGGTCAGCGAGGCGGGGCTGGAGATCGTCAGTCACAGCCAGTACGGGTTCTACCGCTCGCTGTGGATGCTGCTGTTCTGGGAGGCCAAGGTCGACCTGAGCAGCCCCGATCACCCGTTGCTCAATCAATGGACCAAGACCTGGGAAGCCGTGCTCAATTCGCCGCGCGGTACGCAGATCAAGCATGCGCTGGACGCCGTCATGGCGAAAAGTCAGGTGATCATCGCTCGTAAGCCGTAGGGCGATTTTCGCTGGCGTGCGGCGCGCCGCTGGAGGTTTTGTGTAACCTTGCAGCCTTGTGTTGCCAGGGATTTGCACCTCATGCGGTTTCTTTCCAGGCTGTCTGCCTTGCTGGCCACAGCCATGCTGCTGTCTGCCTGCGAGGGGCAGGACGCCGCGCCTCTCGATCAACAACTGTACGTCTGGCAACGCCAGTGGACGCCGGCCCATGAGCCGGCGCTGAAGGACAGCCGCAGCGATTTTTCGACCTTGCGCGTTCTGGCGCTGCAAGCGTTCCCCGGGGCCGGCTGGAGCCGTGCGCGCATCGATGCGGCGCTGCTGCAAAGCGACGGCCGGCCGCTGATCGCGGTGATCCGCCTCGATGGGCAGCTGCCGACGCTGGACCAGCAACAGGTCACGGCGCAGATCCTGCAGTTGATCGCCGACTGGCAAGGGCAGGGGGTGGTCCTTGCTGGCGTGGAGATCGACCACGATGCCGGCAATGCGCGCCTGGCGGCCTATGCGCGCTTCCTCAGCCACCTGCGTGCGACGTTGCCAGCGACATTGCCGCTGAGCATCACCGCATTGCCGGCGTGGCTCGACAGCCCGCAACTGCCGGCGCTGCTGGCGACCGTCGACAGCAGCGTGCTGCAAGTGCATGCAGTCAGCGATCCACGCCGGGGCCTGTTCGACCCGCAGCAGGCGCAACGTTGGGCCCGGGCCTGGAGCCGGGTCAGCACCAGGCCGTTCTATCTGGCGCTGCCGGCGTACGGTGTGGCGCTGCTGCCGGACGCGACCGGCGCGCCGCTGGTGGAAAGCGAAGTGACTCTGGAGCGCGGCGGCGAACGGCGTGAACTGCGCGCCGATCCGCTGCAACTGAGCCGCCTGGCCAAGACACTGCGTGCCGAGCGCCCGGCGCACCTTGCGGGGCTGATCTGGTTCCGCCTGCCGCTGGCCAATGACCGCCGGGCCTGGAGCCTGACCACGTTGCGCGCGGTGGCGCGTGGCGATGCGCTGGCCAGCGACGTGCGCCTGAGCTTCAGCGAAAGCGCCGGGCTCTACGACATCCGCCTGAGCAATCCGGGCAACCTCGACAGCCCCTGGCCGGCGCAATTGATCGTCAAGGCGCGGGGCTGCGAAGGTGCCGATGCGCTCGCCGGTTATTCGTTGCAACAAGGCGCGGATCTGCTTACCTTCACCCGCCTGCGCGAGGGCCGGTTGCCGGCGGGCGGGCAGCGCGCCATCGGTTGGGCGCGTTGCGCACATATTGATCAAGGAGGTTCGCATGTTGACCCGTAACTGGCCCCGCCACCTGCTCTGCCTGAGCCTCAGCCTGCCGCTGGGTTCGGCGCTGGCCTGCGGCCCGGACTTCCCGATGCGTCTGCTCGACAATCGCGGGCAGACCCTGGCGGACATGCCCGAGGGCAACTTCAACTTCGAGATCAAGCGCATCGGCAAAGCCATCGCCGGGCTGAACAACATCGCCGCTGCCAGCCACGATCCGCAAGCAGACTACGCCGCGGATGTCGCGCCGCAGGAGGCGCGCGACAAGGCCGAGCTGCTCGGTTTGAGCGCCGAGCAGCAGGTGCTGGTCAAGCAACTGCGCAGCCTGAGCGACGCCCGTCAGGTCGAGGCGCAAGGGGCGAGCTTGCCGGCGGAAATTCGCCTGTACGTGGCCGGTGCCGTGGCCTTCGCGGCGGGTGATCAGCGCCTGGCGGCCGACTACTTCCGCCAGGTGCTGGCGCTGCCGGCCGAGCAACGGCCGTTGCGCAGTACCTGGGCCGCCTATTCCCTCGGCCGGGCGCTGTTCGCCTTGAGCAGCGAAGCCGACGACGTACTCTCGGCGCTGGAGGATGCCCTGCCGGCCTATCGCCAGGCGCGGCAACTGAGCATCGACGGTTTCAGCGATCCGCTGGAGCTGGGCGTCGCCAGCCTTGGCGAAGAGGCGCGGGTGCTGCGTGCCGCCGGCGACTGGAACGACGCCATCGAACTGTATGCCGCGCAGAACCTGCACGGCTCCAGCGTCGGCTACACCTCGTTGAAGTTGCTGATGAACGATCTGGCGGATCAGCCCGAGGAGCAGCTGAACAAGCTGCTGCGCGGCAAAGCGGTGCAGCAATTGGTAACGGCATCGCTGATCAGTCGGCTCGGCTGGTCATTCGGCGATGAGCCGCCGAACCAGAAAAAGCTCATCAAAGCGTTGCAGGCGAGCACGCGGGGCAGCCTGGATAATGCCGATCGCCTGGCCGCGATGAATTACCAGCAGGGCGATTACGCCAGCGCCAAGGCCTTCCTCGAACACGCCGGCGACAGCGGGCTGGCGTGGTGGCTGCGGGCGAAACTGGCGCTGCGCGATGGCGATAAAAACGCCGCCGCGGCCGCTTACGCGAAAGCCGCGCAAGCTTTTCCGCAGGACGAATCCTGGGGCGAGCGGCGCACGCCGGATTGGGATTACGAGACGCTGCAGCCCAAGTGTCGGGTCGAGGGCGAGAGTGCGATTCTCGCCCTGCAGCGCGGCGAGTACCTGCAGGCCTTCGATCAGTTGTATCGCAGCCAGCGCATCTATTGGTCTGACACCGCGACCGTGGCCGAGCGCGTGCTGACGGTCGATGAACTCAAGCAGTATGTCGACACGAACGTCCCGGCACCGCCGGCGCTGAGCCAGCAAGATCGCGACAATTACGTCGCGTTGCCGGTGGCCGCCAGCCTGCGCAACCTGCTCGGCCGGCGCCTGCTGCGCGAAGGGCGTTATGAGGAAGCGGTCGGCTACTTCGACAATCCCGAATTGCAGAACAAGGCCCGGCACTATGGCGAGCAGCGCAGGGCTGCCGATTCGGCCTGGTGGCCGACCAAACGCGCGACGGCGTTGTTCAACGCGGCATGGGCGGCGCGCGAGTGGGGCATGGAACTGCTCGGTTATGAACTGGCCCCGGACTACCAGATCTTCGGCGGCAACTACAGCCTGGAAACCCCTGAGCTGAAAGCCGGCCCGCTGGTGGCCGAAGCCGAAGTGCAACGGCAGAAAGCCAGTGAGGCACAGCCGGATCAGCGTTATCACTACCGGTTCGTCGCCACGGCCCTGGCCAGCCGCGCCGCTGACAACCTGCCGCACACCAGCCAGGCGTTCGCTGCGGTGCTGTGCCAGGCTGCGGGGTTCAATAGCAGCCTGGAAGAGCAGAGCGCCTTTTATCGGCGCTACGTCAAGGAAGGCCCGTACATGACCTGGGGCGGCTATTTCGGTCAGCAGTGTCCGTATCCGGATTTCGCCAAGGCCGACAGACGCTATGTCACCCAGGTGGTCGATGCTGCGCGTGGTGCGCTGCGCCCGTATAAGCGGGCGGTGCAGGTCTCGGCCATCGTCGGTTTGACCGCACTCGCGCTGGTGCTGATCACCCGGCGTCAGCGCAAGGCGCGCAAGGCCTAGGCCTGCTGGATAAAGGTCAGGCGCAGGGCGAAGCCGATCAGCAGGCTGCCGAACAGCCACTGCTGCACCCGCTGCGCCGTCGGGCTGTGTTGCAGCCAGCGCCCCAGCGCGGCGCCGGTCAGGGCGTAGGCGCTGTCGAACAGCAGCCCGACGCCCACCAGCAGGGCGCCGAGCACGGCGAACTGGGTCAGCACCGGTGCACCTGCGGCGACGATGAATTGCGGCAGCAGCACCGAGCAGAACAGCAGCGCCTTGGGATTGAGCAGATTGGTCAGCAGGCCCCGGCGGATCGCTTCGCGCCACTGCGTATGGTTGTCGATCACGCTGCTGCCATGCAGATCCGGCAGCAGCGTGCTGCGCAGGCATTGAATGCCGATCCACAGCAGGTACGCCGCCCCGGCCAGGCGCACCACGTCGAAGGTCCACGGCGCCGCCTTGAACAGCGCCGCCAGACCCAATGCCGCCAGCGCCACGTGGCAAGCACGGGCGACCGCCAGGCCCAGCGCCGTGGCCAGGGCTGCGCCGCGACCCTGACGGGCGCCGGTCTGCAACAAGAGGATCATGTCCGGGCCGGGCAACAGATAGATCACCGCCAATGCCGGAAAAAACAGCCAGAGATTTGCCACGTCGTGCCCCTTTCGTCGTCGATTCGGTAACATCAGTCTAGGGCCGAGGGGCAGGGCAGGTGCTTGCGTAGTTGACTTCTAAAGACGCAAGGATTGGCATAATCTGCTGGTTTTGCGCCACCAGGCCATCGGAATCTGCCAATCATGAAACTCGACGCTTTCGACCGCAAGATTCTCGCCGCGCTGCAACGCGACGGGCGCCTGACCAACGTGCAACTGGCTGACGAGATCGGCTTGTCCGCGTCACCGTGTCTGCGGCGGGTGCGCATGCTGGAAGAGGCGGGGGTGATTCGCGGCTATCAGGCCAATCTCGATCGTGACGAGGTCGGCTTGGGCCTGACGGTGTTTGTCGGGGTCAAGGTCGAGCGGCACAACGACGAGCAGGCCGAGGCATTTCACCGGGCGGTCACTGCGTTGCCCGAGGTGATTTCGGCGTTTCTGGTGTCCGGCGAATCGGATTTCCTCCTGCAAGTGGTGGTGCCGGACCTGCGTGCCTACGACCGCTTCCTCACCGGTTGCCTGCTGAAACTGCCGGGGGTGAGCGATATCCGCAGCAACTTCGCGATTCACACGGTGAAGACCCCGGGCGCCTTGCCGTTGGGGCATCTGCCGCTGTGAAGTGCGGTGCGGTCGGCAGCGCCTGAAGCCTGCGGGCGCTGCCGATCCTGCGCGGTTACATCTGCGTGGCCATTCCCTCGACGTTCATCGCGGCCTGGCGCAATGCCTCGGAGCGGGTCGGGTGCGGGTGGCAGGTGAGGGCGATGTCCTGCGCCGAAGCGCTGAACTCCATGGCTACGCAGTACTCGCCGATCATTTCACTGACGCTCGGACCGACCAGGTGCACGCCGAGCACTTCGTCCGTGCGTTCGTCGGCGATGACTTTGGCGAAGCCTTCGGTCTCGTGGTTGATCTTCGCCCGGCTGTTGGCGGTGAAGGGGAATTTGCCGACCTTGTAGGCGCGCCCTGCGGCCCTGAGCTGTTCTTCGGTCAGGCCAACGCTGGCCAGCTCCGGGCGGGTGTAGATCACGTTGGGGATCAACGCGTAATTGACCTCGCCGGCCTTGCCGACAATCTGCTCGACGCAGGCCATGGCTTCGTCTTCGGCCTTGTGCGCGAGCATCGGCCCCGAGGTGACATCGCCGATCACCCAGATGCCCGGTGCTTCGGTGCGGTGCTGGCGATTGGCGAGCATTCCGCGCTTGTCGGTGCTCAGGCCGACGTTTTCCAGGCCCAGGCCCTGGGTGTAGGGCCGGCGACCGATGGCCACCAGCACGTAGTCGGCTTCCAGCGACTCGGCCGTACCGCCCGCCGCAGGTTCGACGCTGAGTTGCACGCCCGTGGCGGACGAGGTGGCGCTGGTGACCTTCGAAGCGAGTTTGAAGGCGATGCCCTGTTTGCTCAGCGAACGCTGCAGGGTCTTGCCGGCCTCGGCATCGACGCCAGGGCAGATGCGATCGAGGTATTCGACCACGGTGACCTGCGCCCCGAGCCGGCGCCACACCGAGCCGAGTTCCAGGCCGATGACGCCGGCGCCGATCACGACCAGGTGTTTCGGCACTTCGCTGAGCGACAGCGCGCCGGTGGAGTCGAGAATGCGCTGGTTGTCGATCTCCACGCCGGGCAGGGGCGTGGGCTCGGAGCCGGTGGCGATGATGATGTTCTTGGCGGTCAGCTCGAGGCGGCTGCCCTGGTCGCTGCTCGCGCTGACCCTGCCCGGGCCTTCGATACGGCCCCAGCCCTTGATCCAGTCGACCTTGTTCTTGCGAAACAGAAACTCGATGCCCTTGGTCAGGCCCGCCACGCTTTCATCTTTCTGCTTCATCATTTGCCCGAGGTTGAGCGTCGGCTTGACCTCGATGCCGAGGTTGGCGAACTCCGCACCCGTGGCCGCTTCGTACAGCTCGGAAGCGTGCAATAGCGCCTTGGACGGCATGCAGCCGACGTTCAGGCAGGTGCCCCCGAGCGTCGCGCGACCCTCCACGCACGCCGCCTTGAGGCCCAGCTGGCCAGCGCGGATCGCCGCGTTATAACCACCGGGGCCACCGCCCAGAATCACCACGTCATAGTTGCTCATGCACTTGCTCCTGATTGAAGGATGCGGATCGTTAACCGTAGCTGGCGCTAAAAATTATGATCGTAATATGAGCGTTTCCAGACATTTCGGTCAAGGCTTCAGGCAAGCGACAGGTTGCGCCTCGGCAGATTGAGAAAATGTGTACAAATATTTCACGACTTTCGTTATATCGTAACGATACGACGCTATGTCGCCGACGGGGTTTGGGGGGTTATGCAAGTCGATCTGGAAGTTGATGGCTCGCCGGTTACCGGATTACCGCGCTTTCAACAAGCGGCTGGCCAGAGCCGGCGTCTACGCCGCTTGGCCATCGGCCTCGGCGCACTGGCCGGGGCTGGGTGGGTGCTGGCGTTTTTTGTCGGTCTGTTTGCGCCGCAATCGCTGTGGCCGGCGCTGCTGGTCAACCAGAGCGCGGCGTTGCTGGTGCTGGTCGCCGGGTTGCAATCGGCGTGGTGGCTGACGGAGTGGCGGGCGCGGGTGCTCCAGCCATTGCCGGCAATCGTCAGCGCTGAGGCGCAATTGCCGGCGCCGCACGGCTGGTACGAACGCCTGCTCGAGCGCCTGAGCCAGCGCGGCCTGCATCTGCTCGGGCAGATCGGCGCGGCGACCTTGTGGCTGGGCGCATGGGCATTGCTGGTGCTGCTCAGCCTTGAGCAGGTGTGGAACCTGGCGCTTCCGGCGACCGCCATGGGCCTGTCGGCGACGCTGGGCGCCGCGTTCGCCTTGCTGCTGGCGTTCGGTTTGCTGGTGCTGGAGCGGCAACTGGCCCAGGAACCTGCCGCGCAGTGGCCAGAAGCCGGGGCGCTGGTGCAACTGACGCGGGTGGCGATCATCAATCTGGTGCTGGGCGCCCTGTGTCTGCTTTTCGCCAGTGACAACGCGCTGTGGCCGGTGCGTCTGGCCGTGTTGCTAGGGATTCTGCCGGGGCTGGTGGCGGCGGAACTGCTGTTGCGCGCGCTGCTGTCGCTGTTCAGTCCGCGCCGCGAGCAATTGGAACCGACGCTGCTGGCGCGCAGTTTCGTCGCCGATCTGCTGCGCTGGCCACCGCAGCCGTTGCTCGCGTTGCAGCACGAACTGCACAACCGCTTCGGCATCGACCTGCGGCAGATCTGGGCATTCAGTTACATGCGCCGGGCGTTCCTGCCGGTGCTCGCGCTGGTGGCACTGGTGGGCTGGTTGCTTACCGGCATCCACGAAATTCCCCTGCAGAGTCGCGGCATCTACGAGCGTTTCGGCAAACCGCTGGAAGTGTTCGGCCCCGGCCTCCACGCCGGTCTGCCCTGGCCGCTGGGGCGGGTGCTGAGTGTCGAGAACGGTGTGGTGCATGAGTTGGCCACCAGCGTCGGAGACAATCCGCCGCCCGTCGAGCAGCAATCGGCAGAAGGTCCGGCACCCCTGACGGCCAACCGCTTGTGGGACGCCAGCCACGTCAACGACAAATCCCAGGTCATCGCCAGCCGCCGCGGCGAGCAGCAGAGCCTGCAGATCGTCAACATGGACGTGCGTTTCGTCTATCGCATCGGCCTCAGCGACCACGCGGCATTGGCCGCCACCTATAACAGCGCGGATGTGCCGACGCTGATCCGCAGCACCGCCAGCCGCATCCTGGTACACGACTTTGCCACGCGCACCCTCGACGGATTGCTCGGGGCGGACCGGCAAGGCTTGGCGGATGACATCGGCCGTGCCGTGCAGGACGATCTGCACACGCTCGACAGTGGCGTGGAAATTCTCGCCACCGTGGTCGAGGCGATTCACCCGCCGGCCGGTGCGGCCAATGCCTACCACGGGGTGCAAGCGGCGCAGATTGGCGCGCAGGCGTTGATCGCGCGTGAGCGCGGCGCGGCGGCCGAAGCCAGTAACCAGGCGCAGTTGCAGGCCAGCCTGGCCCGCGACCAGGCCAGCGCCAACGCCCATGAAATCAACGCATCAGCCCGCGCTGCGGCGCTGAAATTCAGCGCCGAACAACAAGCCTACGCCAGCGCCGGGCAGGCGTTCGTCCTGGAGCAGTACCTCAGCCAGCTCAGCCAGGGCCTGGGCAAAGCCCGATTGCTGGTGCTCGACCATCGCCTCGGCGGCAGCAGCAATGCGCCCACCATCGACCTGCGTCCATTCACGTTGCCGGCGGATCCGACGCCAGCGCGCACCACCGCTCAACCAGGAGTCAGCCATTGAGCCAGTCGCACACCCACGATCAGCATGATCACAGCGGCCACGATCATGCGCATGGCGGCCATCACCCTCATGGGCATCATCACCATCACCATGGTGCACCGGCAGAGGCGGGGCCGTTCCCGTGGCGGCGGATGGGCTGGGCGGCGTTGCTGGTGGCGTTCGCCATCGCGGCGGCGAGTCTGGTCCAGGTGCGCTCCGGCGAGGCCACGGTGATTACCCGTTTCGGCAATCCGTCGCGGGTATTGCTCGAGCCGGGCCTGAGCTGGCGCTGGCCGGCGCCGTTCGAAGCGGCGATTCCGGTGGACCTGCGTCTGCGCACCACCTCCAGCGGTTTGCAGGATGTGGGCACCCGCGATGGCCTGCGCATCATCGTCCAGGCCTACGTCGCGTGGCAGGTGCAGGGCGATCCGGACAACGTGCAGCGTTTCATGCGCGCGGTGCAGAACCAGCCGGACGAAGCGGCGCGGCAGATTCGTACCTTTGTCGGCTCGGCGCTGGAAACCACCGCCAGCAGTTTCGACCTGGCCAATCTGGTCAACACCGACGCCAACCAGGTACACATTGCCGATTTCGAGGCGCAACTGCGTCAGCAGATCGATCAGCAGTTGCTCGCCACCTACGGCGTGCGTGTAGTGCAGGTCGGCATCGAACGCCTGACCTTGCCATCGGTAACTCTCAGCGCAACGGTCGACCGCATGCGCGCAGAACGGGAAACCATTGCCACCGAACGCACCGCTATCGGTAAGCGGGAAGCGGCGCAAATCCGTTCCGCTGCCGAGCGTGATGCGCGCATCGTCCAGGCCGATGCCACGGTGAAGGCCGCCGAAATCGAAGCGCAATCGCGAGTGGAAGCTGCGCAGATCTATGGCCGTGCCTACGCCGGCTCACCGCAGCTGTACAACCTGCTGCGCTCGCTGGACACCCTCGGCACCATCGTTTCCCCCGACACCAAGTTGATCCTGCGCACCGACGCCGCGCCATTCCGCGTATTGGTGGACGGTCCGCCGGCGCTGGACAGCAACAGTGGAACAAAACCATGAACGAGGTTCCACGTGGAACAAATGCCTTGAGCAGTCCGTGGATTCAGGCCGGACGTCTGGCATTTTTTGCCTTGTACGCGGTGACCGTGCTTGCTGCATTGGCCTGGGCGTTTTCCAACGTGCGGCAGATAGATCCGCAAAATCGCGCAGTGGTTTTGCACTTTGGCGCGCTGCAACGCGTGCAAAACGCCGGGCTGCTACTGGCCTGGCCGCAGCCGTTCGAGCAGGTGGTGTTGCTGCCAGCGGCGGATCGGGTCATCGAGCGCCGGGTGGAAAACCTGTTGCGCAGCCCTGCGGCGGTGAAAGCCGATCGCTCCGCCACCTTCGCCACACCGCTGAGCGATGCCCTGGCCGGTTCCGGGTATTTGCTGACCGGTGACGCCGGCGTGGTGCAACTGGATGTGCGGGTGTTCTACAAAGTCACCAACCCCTACGACTTCGTCCTGCAAGGCGAGCATGTGTTGCCGGCACTGGATCGCTTGGTAACCCGCAGCGCGCTGGCGCTGACGGCCGCGCGTGATCTGGACACGATTCTGGTCGCGCGTCCGGAGCTGATCGGCGCCGACAATCAAGCCGCCGAGCGCCGTGAACGCTTGCGTGGCGATCTGGTGCAAGGCATCAACCGGCGTCTGGCCGAACTGCAGGCGAGCGGGCAGGGCATTGGCATCGAGGTGGCCCGGGTCGATGTGCAATCGAGTCTGCCGGAGCCGGCGATCAGCGCGTTCAACGCCGTGCTGACCGCCAGCCAGCAAGCCGACAAAACCGTGGCCAACGCGCGCACCGAAGCGGAAAAACTCACCCAGAGCGCCAACGAGCAGGCTGACCGCACCCTGCAAGTCGCCCATGCCCAGGCCGGTGAACGCCTGGCCAAGGCCTCAGCGGACACCGCGACAGTATTGAGTCTGGCCACGGCGCAACGCCAGGGCAGCGATCCGCAGATGCTCCTGCGCCTTTACCGCGAACGCATGCCGAAGATTCTCCGCCAGGCCGGTTCCGTGACCACGGTCGACCCGCAGGACGATTCCCGCCTGATCATTCAGGGAGCCAGTCAATGAGCGCGAGCAGTGTTACCCCAAGTCTGTTGTCTTCGGCTGAACAACGCCGCGCCGCGCGCCAGTTGACCCTGGCCATGCTCGCCCTCGGGCTGCTGGGGCTGGGTTTGCTCTGGCGCGGGTGGCTGCCGGAGCAGACCGGCGTCAGTCAGTTGTTGCTCGGCTTTTCTTCTTTATTGGTTGCGGTGCCGGTGATGCGCTCGGCGTGGTTCAGCCTGCGGTATCCGAGCCTGCACGGCATCACCGATCAATTGATCGCGCTGGCCATGCTAGGTGCGTGGGCCACGGGCGACCTGCTCACGGCGGCGCTGTTGCCGATCATCATGATCTTCGGCCATGTGCTCGAGGAGCGCAGCGTGATCGGCTCGCAGGAGGCGATTCATGCGCTCGGCCAACTGACCCGCAGCCACGTACGTAAGGTGCAGGCGGACGGCACGATCATCGAAGTCGATAACGCCACGCTCAAGCCTGGCGATACCGTCGAAGTCCGCGCCGGTGACCGAGTGCCGGCGGACGGCCGGGTGCTGTCCGGCCAGGCCAGCCTCGACACCGCCTCGATCACCGGGGAGTCGGTGCCGGTGGAGGCGGGTGCGGGCATGCCGGTGTTCGGCGGGGCGATCAACCTCGATGGCCTGCTGCGCATCGAGGTGACGCGCACCGGCGACCAATCGACCCTTGGCAAAGTCATCGCCCTGATGCAGAACGCCGAGCGCTCCAAGCCACCGATTACCCGATTGCTCGAACGTTATGCCGCCAGCTACATGGTGCTGGTGTTGCTGCTGGCGGCGGTGACCTGGTTTGTCACCCACGACG
Organism: Pseudomonas sp. efr-133-TYG-5; assembly: GCF_030209175.1. Lineage (GTDB taxonomy): Bacteria > Pseudomonadota > Gammaproteobacteria > Pseudomonadales > Pseudomonadaceae > Aquipseudomonas. The sequence continues at coordinate 172,078 of NZ_JARVSM010000004.1, forward strand.
CGCAGGCGATGCTCGCCGTGTTGGTCGCGGCGTGCCCCTGTGCGCTGGTGTTGTCAGCCCCGGCCACGGCGATTGCCGGGGTCGCGGTGGCGGCGCGGCACGGCATTCTGATCCGCAGTTCGGCTTTCCTCGAAGAGCTGGCCGACCTCACCTCATTGGTGGTCGACAAGACCGGCACCCTGACCTTCGGCACGTTGCGCCTGCAATCGATCGACAGTCCGCGTGCCGATCACGCTGCAGTGATGGCTCTGGCCGCCAGCCTCGGCGCCGCCAGCAGCCACCCGGTCAGCCGCGCGCTGGCCGGGCTGGTCAGCGCCGATGCGCAGCTGGCCTTGACTGACATCCATGAACGCCAGGGCCTCGGGGTGGTGGCGATGACCGCGCAGGGCGCAGCCGCCCTCGGCCGTCCGGAATTGTTCGCGCAACTGGCAATTGCCACCCCGGCGATTCCCGAGCACGACGGGCCGATTGCCGGCCTGGCCCTCAACGGTGAATTCCTGGCCTGGCTGTTGCTGGCTGACAGCGTCAAACCGGAAGCACGTTTTGCCCTCGGCGAACTGCGCGAGCTGGGCCTGGGTCGTCAGTTGCTGTTGACCGGCGACCGCCAGAGCGTGGCGCACAGCCTGGCGCGGGATGTCGGCCTGCACGAAGTCCAGGCGCAGGCGTTGCCCGAGGACAAACTCAACCGCGTGCTGCAGGAAATCGCCGACGGCTTCCGGCCCATGGTGGTCGGTGACGGCATCAACGATTCGCTGGCATTGAAGGCCGGGGTGGTCGGCGTGGCGATGGGCGCAGGCGGTGCGGACATCGCGCTGGCATCCGCCGACATCGTGCTGATCGGTAGCGATCTGCGCCGTCTCGGCACCTGCTTGCGCCTCAGTCGCCAGTGCCGGCGTACCTTGCAGGTCAACGTGATGATTGGCCTGGGCTGGACGCTGGCAATCGTGGTGTTTGCTGCGTTTGGCTGGCTCGGTGCAGCCGGGGCGATGATCGCGGCATTGCTGCACAACCTCAGCACGCTGCTGGTGCTGGGCAACGCCGGACGCTTGCTGCGCTTCCAGGAACCGCTGTTGAAACTCGAAAGCGGGACTGAGCATTTTTCGAACTGAGCGGCGCCTGCGCAGTCATCTGTAAAGGCGCGCTCAGGCAGGGATGAACGTGCGCTCTGGCCCATAGGTGGCGGCTATCAAATCGATAGCCTGCTATTTTTCAAGGATGGTCTACCCTCAGATCAGACGTCTGAAACCAGGGGGATATTCCATGCTCGCGCAACTTCCACCGGCCTTACAGAATCTGCAGCTTCCGCTACGCCTGCGACTCTGGGACGGCCATGAATTCAATCTGGGTCCGGCACCCAGTGTCACCATCGTGGTCAAGGACCCGACGATGGTGTCCCAGTTGACCCATCCGAGTCTCGACGCGCTGGGGGCGGCGTTCGTCGAGGGCAAGCTCGAACTCGAGGGTTCGATCAGCGAGGTGATCCGGGTCTGCGACGAGTTGAGCACGGCGCTGCTCGATGAGGACGAAGACAGTCATCCGGTGCGCACGCTGCACGACAAGGAAACCGACGCCAAGGCCATCTCCTACCATTACGACCTGTCCAACGCGTTTTACCAGCTGTGGCTGGACAGCGACATGGCGTACTCCTGCGCGTATTTCGAAACCGGCAGCGAATCTCTCGAACAGGCGCAACAGGCCAAATTCCGCCACCTGTGTCGCAAGCTGCGCCTGCAGCCGGGTGACTACCTGCTGGACGTCGGTTGCGGTTGGGGCGGACTGGCCCGTTATGCCGCGCGCGAGTTCGGCGCCAAGGTGTTCGGCATCACCCTGAGCAAGGAGCAATTGGCCCTGGCCCGCGAGCGGGTCAAGGCCGAAGGCCTGGAAGATCAGGTCGAGCTGCAGTTGCTCGATTATCGCGATCTGCCGCAGGACGGCCGTTTCGACAAGGTGGTCAGCGTCGGCATGTTCGAGCACGTTGGTCATGCCAACCTCGCCGAATACTGCAAGGTGCTGTTCGGTGCGGTGAAGGAGGGTGGCCTGGTGATGAACCACGGCATCACCGCCAAGCACACCGATGGCCGTCCGGTAGGCCGCGGTGCCGGCGACTTCATCGAGAAGTACGTGTTCCCCAATGGTGAGTTGCCGCACCTGGCGATGATCTCTGCCGAAATCAGCGAAGCGGGCCTGGAAATTGTCGACGTCGAGAGTCTGCGCCTGCATTACGCGCGCACGCTGGATCACTGGAGCGAACGCCTGGAGGACAACCTCGAAGCCGCGGCGAAATTGGTACCGGAGCAGGCCCTGCGCATCTGGCGCCTGTACCTGGCCGGTTGCGCCTACGCATTCGCCCGCGGCTGGATCAACCTGCACCAGATCCTCGCGGTGAAGGCCCACGCCGATGGCAGCCATGAACTGCCGTGGACCCGCGACGACATCTACAACCCCTGAGCTAGAGAATCGGTGAAATGAGCCGGGCGATCCGCATGCCGAGCTGTTGCAGGCGGTGGATCTCCCGGCTTTCTTCTTTGGCGACTTCGTAGGCCTGGGCGAAGTCATCGCTGAGCATCTGTTCCACTTGGGTGGCGAACGCGCTGTCGACCGTCAGCAACATCACCTCGAAATTCAGCCGGAACGAGCGGTTGTCCAGGTTGGCGCTGCCGATGGCACTGATCTCGCTGTCGATCAGCACTACTTTCTGGTGCAGGAACCCCGGCTCGTAGCGGAACACCCGCACCCCGGCGCGTACCGCTTCGAAGGCGTACAGGCTGGAAGCGGCGTAGACGATGCGATGATCCGGGCGCGAAGGTAGCAGCAGGCGCACATCGACGCCGCGCAGCACCGCCAGACGCAGTGCGGCGAACACCGCTTCGTCGGGGATGAAATACGGGCTGGTGATCCACACCCGCTCGTTGGCGGCATGGATCGCCTCGACGAAGAACAGCGAGCAGGTTTCATAGGCATCCGCCGGGCCGCTGGCGAGCAGTTGGCAGAGCACCCCGTCTTCGGGATAGGCGTCCGGCAGAATCAGCGGCGGCAAGGCCCGGGCCGCCCAGAACCAGTCTTCGGCAAATGACTCCTGCATGCACGCCACCACCGGGCCGCGCACCTGCATATGGGTGTCGCGCCACGGTGCCAGCGGCGGCTTTTCGCCCATGTATTCATCACCGACGTTATGCCCGCCGACAAATCCGACCAGCCCGTCGACCACGACGATCTTGCGATGGTTGCGGAAATTCACCTGGAAGCGATTGAGCCAGCCGCTGCGGGTGGCGAAGGCTTTGACCTCGACCCCGGCATCGCGCAGGCTCTGCACATAGCTGTGGGGCAGGGCGTGGCTGCCGATGCGGTCGTAGAGCAGATGCACCGCCACGCCTTCGCCGGCCTTCTGCACCAGCAGTTCGTGCAGGCGCCGACCGAGACGGTCGTCGTGAATGATGAAGAACTGGATCAGCACCGCTTCGCGGGCCTGGCGGATGGCGTTGAAAATCGCTTCGAATGTGGCGCTGCCGTTCACCAGCAGCTGCACCTCATTATTCGCCAGGCACGGCATGCGTCCCAATTTCGGCATGGCCCGCAGCGAGTCATAGGCGTTCGAGGCACGGGCGGTCAGGGCTTCTTCCACCCACGGGCGCCAGTTCAGTTCGGATATCGCCTGGCGCATGTGTTCGTTGGCCTGGCGCCGGGCCTTGATGTAACCGTCGAAGGTGCTGCGGCCAAAGACCAGATAAGGGATCAGCGTGAGGTAGGGGATGAATATCAGCGACAGCGCCCAGGCAATCGAGCCTTGCGCGGTGCGTACGGTCAACACCGCATGGATCGCGGCGATCGAGCCCAGCGTGTGGATCAGGGCGATCAGATAACCGAAAATGTGCGGTCCAAAATAATCCATGGGGCAACCTTGCTCCTGAAGATTCAATGCTTAACAGACCATGTTCCCATACGATTGTCGCTATTTAGTTTTCGCCATGCCGGCCGGGCATGAACCGAAGCAATCGGCCGACGTCTAACGGCCACTACTGATCAGGAGTTTTTCAATGAACGTTCGTCTGCTGGGTTTGGCGCTGGGACTGGGGTTGGCCTTGCCGTTGGTTGCTCAGGCGCAAATGCTGCAGCCGGGATTGTGGGAAATGACTTCGAGCAACGTCAAAGTCGATGACCAACCGATGGATGTGCAATCGATCCTCGGGCAGCTGCAGGGGCAGATGACGCCGCAGCAGCGCGCGGAACTGGAGAAGCAAGGCATCAACATCGGTGGCAAGGGCGTGCGTGCCTGCCTGACGCCGCAGCAGGTGGCGACCAACGACATTCCGCTGGCCGACCCTTCCTCGGGCTGCAAGCAGCAGATCACCGAGCGCAACGGCAATCAGTGGAAATTCCGCTTCAGCTGCCCACGGGCGCAGGGCAGCGGTGTCGCCACGTTCCTCAGCGACCGTGAGTTCACCACCGTGGCCAATGGCACATTCAACGCCATCGGCATTCAGCAGAAGGGCAGTCTGGAAACCCGCGCCGTGTGGCTGGGCCAGGACTGCGGCGCCGTCAAACCTCGCGCCTGACGGCGCTGGCATCAGCTCGCCGCTGCATGCAGCGCAGCGGTGAGTACGACAGCCTTCGTGCAAGCGATTGGCACGCCAGGCAACCTGGCCTGCTACCCACGTCGTGGCACTCGAGGGCGAAAACACCGATTGGCTAACGGCAACCCGCCAGGCACCGCGTGGCTGGCGGGTTATTGCGCATGGCCATGAAACTGCGGGTTCAACACACGGCTGATGTTCAGAACTCGTTCTGCAAGGCTTTGTAGCCGCGCACCAGGTCGACGTTGGTGCGCGCCACGTCCTCGGAAAACTCCGCAGCGCTGACGCTCACCGGCGGGAATTGCCCGAGGTCGGTGCCCGGGCCGATGCGCGTAGTCGAGGGCACGTAGAAGGCATCCGGCAAGTCGCGGCCGTCGACCACCGAGTTGTGCCGCACCACACAACCATTCCCCACCACGCAGTTGAACAGCACGCTGTTGAAGCCGATGAACACCCGGTCGCCGACGGTGCACGGACCGTGCACGATGGAACGGTGGGCGATGGAAGTGAACTCGCCGATGGTCACCGCCGCGCCGGATTTCGAATGGATCACCACGCCGTCCTGGATGTTCGAATTGGCGCCGATGATGATCGGCTCCATCTCGCCGCGGGCGTCGACCTCATCGGCACGGATCACTGCGTAGGGGCCGACGAAGACGTTTTCGCCGATCACCACTTTGCCGCAGATGATCGCGGTTTTGTCGACGTAGGCTGACTCGGCAATGTGCGGCAGATCGCCGGAAGGATTTTTACGGATCATGGCTGGCTCAGCGCGTTATAGAGCGTATCGAGGTTGTATTCGAACAGCCCGGCGAAGGTGCTGGCCGGGCCGCTGGCGGCGAGGGCGTCGGAGTACAACGTGCCGCCAATGCGCGCGCCGCTTTCGTCGGCGATCTGCTTGAGCAGACGCGCGTCCTTGATGTTTTCCATGAACACTGCCTTGACGTGGGCCTGGCGGATCTGCCGGATCAACGCGGCAACCTCGCTGGCGGAGGGCTCACGTTCGGTGGACAGGCCCTGTGGCGCCATGAAGTCGATACCGTAGGCCTGGCCGAGATAGCCGAAGGCATCATGGCTGGTGACGATCCTGCGGTTGCCCGCGGGCAGCGCAGCGAACCTGGCCTTGGCTTTGGCGAGCAGGGCGTAGATCTGCTTCAAGTAGGCCTTGCTGTTGCGCTCGTAGTCGGCCTGGTTGGCCGGGTCGGCGGCGATCAGCGCTCGGGTGATGTTGGCGATGTACAGCTCGCTGTTCGCCAGATTGTGCCAGGCGTGCGGATCGGCAACCGTCGCGCCGTCCTCATCCAGCGCGCGCGGAATCACCCCGTGGCTGGCACTGATGACCGTGGCTTTGGTCTCGGTGCTGGTCACCAGACGGTCCAGCCAGGGTTCGAAACCCAGGCCGTTCTTGATGATCAGCCTGGCCTCGAGCAAGGCTTTGGCGTCGTCCGGACTGGGTTCGTAAGTGTGGGCATCGGCGTCCGGGCCGACCAGGTTGGTAATCTGCACATGCTCGCCGCCGACCTGATGCACCATGTCGGCAAGAATGCTGAAGCTGGTAACCACTGGCAGTTTTTCCGCCGCCGATAACGACATCGACAGCAGCAGGCTGAACAACATGACTAGAGCGCGCATCGGGAAACACCTCATTGGGATGTGAGCAAAGGCGGGCGCCGCAGCAAGCCGTGAACCGGCCCGAACACCACGGACAGCAGATAACCGATGCCCGCAACCAGCACGATGGCCGGGCCGCTGGGCAGCGAGTAATGGAACGACAGCAACAGGCCGAGCCAGACTGACAGGCAGCCGATCAGCGCAGAGATCGCGATCAGGATCGGCAGACGCCGGCTCCAGAAGCGTGAGGCGATGGCGGGCAGCATCATCAGGCCGACCACCATCAGTGCGCCGATGGCCTGAAAGCCGATGACCAGATTGAGCACCACCAGCGTCAGGAAGACGCCGTGGGCGACCGGGCCGAGTCGGCTGACGCTGCGTAAAAAAACCGGGTCGAGGGTGTCGAGCAGCAGCGCTTTATAGATCAGGGCCATGGCCAGCAGACTGATCAATGAGACCCAGAGCATGCCATCGAGCGTCGGGCCGTCGACCGCCAAGGCGGAGCCGAAGAGTAGATGCAGCAAGTCCAGACGTTTGCCGGCGATGCCCAGGATCAGCACGCCACTGGCCAGGGAAATCGGATAGATCGCGGCCAGGCTGGCGTCTTCCCGCAGGCCGGTACTGCGGGTGATCCACGCGGCCAGGCCGGCCATGCCCAGGCCGGCGCCGAGTCCGCCGAGCGTCAGTGCTGGCAAGCTCAACCCGGCGAACCAGAAACCCAATGCTGCGCCGGGAAGAATGCCATGGGCAACGGCGTCCCCGATCAGGCTCATGCGCCGCAGAATCAGAAACACGCCGAGTGGCGCCGTGCTGCAGGCGAGCAGCAGGCCGCCCAGCAATGCGCGGCGCATAAACACGAATTCCTGAAATGGCTGCCAGCAGTGCGCGAGTGTCAGCATCAGGCCACCTGCGTATGGGCGGGTGGCTGGATCAATTCTGTGCTGGCGCCGAACAGGCAGCCGCTGCTTTTGATCAGCAGGGTTTGTGGAATGTGTCGATGTACGGCCGCGAGGTCGTGGCAGGCCACCAGGAGGGTGCGACCCAGGGCATGCCACGCGTGCAGGTGCTGCCAGAATAAACGCTGGCCCGGCTCATCCAGTGCCGCGTCGGGTTCGTCGAGCAGCAGCACCGGGCTGTCCGCCAGACTCAGACGGGCGAGCAGGGCGCGTTGCAGTTCCCCGCCGGACAGGGCCAGCAACGGGCGCTTTTCCAGACCGGTCAATTGCCAGTCTTCGAGTGCCGTGGCCAAGCGCTGTTTGCGTAGCTGGGTCGACAGACGCCGTCCCCAGAAGCCTGCAGCGACCAGCTCTTGCAGGCTGATCGGAAACTGGCGATCGAGCTGCAGTTGTTGCGGCAGGAACGACACGCCGCTACGCCGTGGCACGCTCAGCGAGACTGCACCGGCCAAGGGTTTCTGCAATCCGGCGATCACCTTGAGCAGGCTGCTTTTGCCACTGCCATTGCTGCCGACGAGCGCGGTCAGGCTGCCGCTGTCCAGGCGCAGGTCGATTGCTGGGGTGAGCGGTTGGCCCGGTGCGCCCCAACGCAAAGCCTGGCAGCGGATCATGCCGGCTCCCTCTGCCACTGACTCTCAGCGACGGCATCGTGGGCGTGCAGGCTTTCGGCATGGGTCACCCGCAGATGAAAGCGGCGGATCCCCGGGGAGCGACGCAAGGCCAGATTCAAGCGGCGCGCGGCGTCTTCGCAGAACATCAGGTTCTGGCCATTGGCGAGGGCGAAGGCTTGTTCGTCGGCGCGTTTGACCGCGGTCTGCACGGCGGTGCCGAGGGCCGCTTCGGCGTCGTTGATGATGGCGTCAAAGGGCAGGGCATCGACGAAGTCTTCCAGAACCAGATGCAGTTGGGCGGTGCTGCGCTGGCTGTGAGGTGTGGCGACGATGCCGTTGGTCGAGCCAAGCCAGGCCAGGACATCGGCGTGCTGCAGCGACTGATTGGCAAAATTGTCGATGAATTGTTGCTGAATCAATTGCCGCGCGAGAGCCGCTGAGCAGGGGCAGGTTGAGGAATATTCCACGTCGATTTGCAGTTCCACGTGGAACACTTTGTTCTTCAGACTGGCTGCGATGGTCACCGGATAGGTTTTCCAACCGGCCAACGGGCTGATGAGTGCCGGACGTTTCAGCAGTAAATCGGCATGAATATTCAGGTAGGCGTTCGCCGACAAACTTTGATGGCTATCGAGAAAATCCTGCAGAACCTGATGGAGCAGCGCTGGGGTGAGGTCGTGTTGCTGTAATCGCTCCAGGGCCAGATACAGGCGCGACATATGGATGCCCCGCGCCTCACCATCATCCAGGCTAACGCCGGCATCGGCGCGTGCGGCGAGGCGTTGGCCCTCGATGAAAACAGGCAGAGCAATGCCGCGCATTCCCACCCACTCCAGTGGCAGGGATTGGCGAGCGGCTTGCGCAGCGATATCCGGCAACATCAGCGCATTCATGATTCGGTCCATTGTGGCGATTGAATTTGATGTTACATTATAACAATTCAAACCACGATGCCTTTTTCATGAACAGGCTTTCATATGCATAGGCGCCACCTGCTCAATTTGCTGCTCGCCAGCACGGCTCTCGCGTTCCCCTTCACCGTTTCCGCCACGCAAATTCGCAGTGCCAGGCTCTGGCGTTCGGAAGACAAGCTGCGCCTGGTGTTCGATCTGAGTGGTCCGGTGCGTTACAAAACCTTTTCCCTGAGCGCGCCGGAGCGCTTGATCATCGATATCAGTGACGCCACGCTGCAGGGAGATTTCAGCCACTTGGCACTGGAAAACAGTCTGATTCGGGCGATTCGCTGCGGGCGTTTTGCTCAGGGAGATACGCGAATCGTCCTCGATTTGCGTGAGCCGGTTCAGCTGAATAGCTTCCTGTTGGCCCCGCAGAACGGCCAGGGCCATCGGTTGGTACTCGATCTACTGACTGGAAAACCTGCCGTTGCGTCGCCAATGGTTCCACGTGAAACATCGGCGCCAAAGGCTCATCCGCAGCGCGACGTCATCGTCGTGGTCGATCCTGGACACGGTGGCAAGGACCCTGGCGCCGTGGGTGCCAAGGGAGAGCGAGAAAAAGATGTGGTGCTGTCCATCGCGCAACTGCTCGCGCGACGGCTGAAAAGAGAGAAAGGCTTCGATGTGAAACTGGTGCGCAATGACGACTTTTTCGTCCCGCTGCGCAAGCGCGTGGAGATCGCCCGCCAGCACAAGGCTGACATGTTTATCTCGGTGCATGCCGATGCTGCACCGCGACTGACCGCCTCCGGGGCTTCGGTGTATTGCCTGTCGGAGGGCGGTGCGACATCGGCCACCGCGCGCTTCATGGCGCAGCGAGAAAACGGTGCAGACCTGCTCGGCGCCAGCAGCCTGCTCAACCTCAAGGACAAGGATCCGATGTTGGCCGGGGTGATTCTCGATATGTCGATGAACGCCACCCTCGCGGCCAGTCTGCAACTGGGCAGCACGGTTCTCGAGAGTCTGGCGGGCATCACCACGCTGCATCAGAAGCGCGTGGAACAGGCAGGATTTGCTGTGTTGAAGTCGCCGGACGTGCCCTCGATCCTGGTGGAAACCGGGTTCATTTCCAATGCGCGCGACAGTCAGCGGTTAGTGACTGCGCGCCATCAGCAGGCCGTAGCAGATGGCTTGTTCACGGGTTTGCAGCGTTATTTTCAGAAGAATCCGCCCCTCGACAGCTACATCGCCTGGCAGCAGGCACAGCGAGAAAGCCAGGTCTAGCAGCCGGTCAGGCGGTTGCAGGTGAACTTGGCGCTGCTGCCGCCGGAGCTGGAAAAGCGATTGAGGGTGGTCCAGCCCACCCGGCGGGTATAACCGACCCACGCTTCACCGTCAGAGGCGATTCCGGTGAAGAAAGTCAGTTGGCCATAACGGCTGTTGGTTTGAGCCCAGTAGCGGTTTCCAGTCTTGTCGAAGCCGCGTAGGTAGATCGTGCTGCCAGCGGTGTTGACGCTGTAGGCGTTGCCCTCGCCGTCAACGCAGGCCAGCAGGTTGGCGCTGCGTGTGCAGTTGGCGAGCGCCGGTAGTTGGCCCCAGGCAGTGCAGGTCAGCATCGCGAGGCTCAGCAGTAACCCTTTTAGCGCAGTTCTCATGGCGATTTCCGGACGAGGTGAAGAAAGCTTCCAGTCATTGGTTGCTTTCGGCAAGCGAAGAGTAGATTGTCAGTATTGTTATAGTATAACATTTAATAGAGCTTACCCTCTGCTTCCCTTCAAGTGCTTTTTATCCGCGAGTCAGAGCGCCAGCCACAAAGCGCAAGCCAATGCGCCATTGCGTGTTCCAGCCGCCGTTTGATGAGGATTATCCAATGTCTACCCCGTTGCCCGTCACCGTGCTTTCAGGCTTTCTCGGCGCCGGAAAAAGTACACTTTTGAATTACGTACTACGTAACAGAGACCGTTTGCGGGTGGCGGTCATCGTTAACGATATGAGCGAGATCAACATCGATGGCAGCGAAGTCCAGCGAGATGTCAGCCTGAACCGCGCCGAAGAAAAACTCATCGAGATGAGCAATGGTTGTATCTGCTGTACGTTACGCGAGGACCTGCTGGAAGAGGTCAGCCGGCTCGCCCGCGATGGCCGCTTCGATTATCTGCTGATCGAGTCCACCGGCATCTCCGAGCCGTTGCCGGTGGCCGAGACGTTCACCTTCCGTGATGAGCACGGGCAAAGCCTGGCCTACATCGCGCGTCTGGACACCATGGTCACTGTAGTCGATGGCCTGAACTTCCTCGCCGATTACCAGGCGGCGCAAAGCCTGGCATCCCGCGGCGAAACCCTGGGCGAGGACGACGAACGTTCGATCACTGATCTGCTGATCGAGCAGATCGAGTTCGCCGACGTCCTGCTGATCAGCAAGATCGACCTGATCAGCCAGCACCAGCGCCAAGAGCTGACGGCGATCCTCCAGCGCCTCAACGCCCAGGCCGAGATCATCCCGATGGTCATGGGCGAAGTACCGTTGGAGAAAATTCTCGACACCGGCCGTTTCGATTTCGACAGAGCTGCGCAGGCCCCGGGCTGGTTGCAGGAGCTGCGCGGCGAGCATGTGCCGGAAACCAGCGAATACGGCATCGCCTCCGGCGCTTATCGCGCGCGTCGGCCGTTTCATCCGCAGCGCTTCTTCGATTTCATTGATCGGCCCTGGTTGAACGGTCGACTGCTGCGCTCGAAAGGCTTTTTCTGGCTTGCCAGCAAACCTGCCGACGCTGGCAGTTGGTCGCAGGCGGGCGGGCTGATGCGCTACGGCTTTGCCGGGCGCTGGTGGCGTTACGTGCCGAAAGACCAGTGGCCGCAGGACGAAGAAAACACCGCGGCAATCATGCACAACTGGACGGCCAGCGTCGGCGACTGCCGGCAGGAGCTCGTGTTCATCGGCCAGGACATCGATTTCGCCCGGCTCACCGCCGAGCTTGATGCCTGCCTGCTGACCGACGCGGAAATGGCCATCGGTATCGAGGGCTGGCGCTTGCTGGCCGATCCTTTTGGCGCCTGGCAGGAGGAGGCCGCCTGATGCTCGCGCCGCAACGCCTGCAACCGGTCACGCGTGAGCAGTGCCTGGGTCAGACCCCGCAAGTGCTGGCGCGGATTGTCGAGGATCACGTCAACCTGGCGGTCTGGCAGCGGCAAATGCCGCTGCACATTGCCGACTTCGCGGCGTTGCTGCTGTCGTTGCACGAACCCTGCGCCGAGGCGTTGTGCCTGGAGTTGCCCGACGAGGACGCCACGCCAGATCTCACTGGCCTGGCCAGTGGCTTTCGTGACCTGCAAGGCTACGAGGGTTTTATCGCCGACCTGCAATGGCTGGTCAGTGCCTTCGCCTGCCTGCTCGGCGCCCGCCGCATCGGCCTGCGTTTGCGCGTACTGGACAAGGCGATGTGCCCGCGCTTTCACGTCGACCACGTACCCGTGCGGCTTATCACCACCTACGCCGGTGTCGGCAGCGAATGGCTGCCGGAAGGGGCCATGGATCGCCGGCAATTGGCGAATCCGCTGGCTGAGCCGCAGGAAACAGCCTTCGTTCAGTCATTGCGCAGCGGTGACGTGGCGCTGCTCAAAGGTGAGAAATGGCGCGGCAACGAAGGCTTCGGCCTGATACACCGATCGCCACAGCTCAAGCCGGGCGAGCGACGTCTGATACTCACACTCGACTGGCTCGCCTAGCCCCTCAAGGCTTGAGCCACTTGCCCTGGCTCTGGCCTTCGCAGTACGGCTGCAAATACGCTGCATCGCTGGCGACGCCGTAATAGTGGATATCCTGGCGATAGGGCATATTGGCGACTTGTGCGTTGCTGCACACCCCGAAGGCGCCGCCGGGGCACTGGTCGACGTACTGCACGGCGACTGTCTGCCCGGCCAGCTGCGGCTGGCAGAAGCCGTCGCTGAACAGTTTTTCCGGGATGTTGCGGTTCTGCTGGCAGACTTTCACGTCCAGCCGTTCGGCCTGGCTGTGCACCACGCAGGCCTGCGCCAGCGCCTGGCCGCATACCAGCAGCAACAGCAACGCACCTCCCATCCACCGCATCTTCAACCTCCAGAAAACCCGTCATGTTGCACAACATTCCGACCCACGTCATCGCCGGCCCCTTGGGCGCCGGCAAGACCAGCCTGATCCGTCAGCTCATGGCCCAGCGGCCGGCAAACGAGCGCTGGGCGGTGCTGATCAACGAGTTCGGCCAGATCGGTCTCGACGCCGCGCTGCTGACCCGCGACGCCGATGGTATCGCACTGGGGGAGGTGGCCGGGGGCTGCCTGTGTTGCGTCAACGGCGCGCCGTTTCAGATCGGCCTCGGCCGTCTGTTGCGCAAGGCGCGGCCGGATCGGCTGTTTATCGAGCCGTCCGGGCTCGGCCATCCGGCGCAGTTGCTTCGCCAGCTGAGCGAGGCACCCTGGCAAGGGGTGCTGGCGCTGCAGCCGTGTGTGCTGGTGCTGGACGCGCAGGCGCTCGCGGCGGGCAAAGCCTTGCCACCCGCGCAACACGAAGCATTGGCCAGCGCCGGTTTGCTGTTGTTGAACAAAGCCGAAGGCATCGATGACATCAGCCGCCGCCACATCGCCGCGCAACTGCCGCCGGTCAGGCTGATCTGGACCCGGCAGTCGCAATTGGCGTTGAGTGAATTGCCGGGTGGGGCAACGCGGGCGGTGGCCGCTGTGGATAACCGGGTGCTGCCCGGTGGGTCGGCGCCTTTAGCGGCGGTGTGGAGCGACCCGGCGCTGCCGATTTGCCTGAGTCAGGCGCAGGAGGGGGGCTGGAGCATCGGCTGGCGCTGGCACCCGAGTCAGGTGTTCGACCCTGCGCGCATCTCCGACTGGCTGCGCAGCCTGACCTGGCGGCGGGCGAAGCTGGTGCTGCACGGCGCCGAGGGCTGGATGTCAGCCAATGCTGTGGATAACGCCGAATTGGCCTGGCAGCCCAGCGAATGGCGCAAGGATTCGCGGATCGAGCTGATTTTCAGTCAGGCCGAGGATGTCGATGCGCTGCAGCAGGCGTTGGCCAGCTGTCGACTGGTGTGAATCAGGGCTTCCACTTGGTGTGTTCCTGGCGCCACTGGCTCAGCTCGATCACTTCTGCCCGTGGCCGGGTCACTTCCACCACCGGTGGCGTGTCGTCGAACGGCGCCGGGTAAGGTGCCAGTTCGATCTGCGCGCTGTGCGCACCGAACTGGGTGATGGTGCCGTTGTGGCGGGTTTCGCCCGTCACGGTGAACTCGAAGTTGTAGATCCGCGCCAGGCGCCGGCGGCCGCTGGCGTCCTTGATGAAAGCGATCTTCTTCAGCGCCACGTTGCCGTCGAGCAATTCGACACCAACGTTGCTGCAATGCTGCTTGACCCGTTCCAGCGCCCGCTCGCGCAGGCCGTGGTTGTGCCATAGCCACGCGCCGGCAGCGGCGAACAGCATCAGCACGAAGATATTTTCGAGGGTCAGCATCAACGAGTAACTCCAAAAGATGGCATCAGCTTAACTGCGTCGCCGGTCTGTCGTACAGGCTGCGTTTCGTCGCATACTGCGCGGCTCGAATTTCAATCGTTTTACGGAAAAACCCGAATGAAACGTACGCCACATCTGCTCGCCATCCAGTCCCACGTGGTTTTCGGCCACGCCGGCAACAGCGCTGCGGTTTTTCCGATGCAGCGGGTCGGGGTGAATGTCTGGCCGCTGAACACGGTGCAGTTCTCCAACCATACTCAGTACGGCCAGTGGGCCGGGGAAGTGCTGGCGCCGCAGCAGATCCCGGCGCTGGTCGAAGGCATCGCCGCGATCGGCGAGCTGGGCAATTGCGACGCGGTGCTGTCCGGCTATCTGGGCAGCGCGGCGCAGGGCCGGGCGATTCTCGGGGGCGTGGCGCGCATCAAATCGGTCAATCCCAAGGCGCTGTATCTGTGCGACCCGGTGATGGGCCATCCGGAAAAAGGCTGCAGCGTACCGGCGGAGGTCAGCGACTTCCTGCTCGAGGAAGCGGCGGCGGTGGCGGACTTCATGTGTCCGAACCAGCTGGAGCTGGACAGTTTCTCCGGGCGCAAGCCGCAGTCGCTGTTCGATTGCCTGGCCATGGCACGGGCGCTGCTGGCACGCGGGCCGAAAGCGGTGCTGGTCAAGCATCTGGACTACCCGGGCAAGCCGGCCGATGGTTTTGAAATGTTGCTGGTGACCGCCGAGGGCAGCTGGCATCTGCGCCGGCCGTTGCTGGCGTTTCCCCGGCAGCCGGTGGGCGTGGGCGACCTGACGTCCGGCCTGTTCCTGGCGCGGGTGTTGCTGGGCGACAGCCTGGTAGCGGCGTTCGAATTCACGGCGGCCGCGGTGCACGAGGTGCTGCTGGAAACCCAGGCGTGCGCCAGTTACGAGTTGCAACTGGTGCGGGCGCAGGACCGGATTGCGCATCCACGGGTGAAGTTCGAGGCCACCGCGATCAGTCTGTAAGACTGCGTTGCCCTCATTCGCGAGCAGGCTCGCTGCTACAGGTTCAGCGTCAACCCTGTGGCAGCGAGTCTGTTCACGAAAGCGATCGGCAGATCGCTATCGATCTCAGGCGTCGCCCTTGATTTCCTGATAACGCTTTTCCAGTTCCTGGCGAATCTGCCGGCGCTGTTGGGCCTGCATGTAGCGGCGCTTGTCTTCGCTGTTCTGCGGCTGCAGCGGTGGCACCGGCGCCGGTTTACGCTGGTCATCCACGGCGACCATGGTGAAGAAGCAGCTGTTGGTGTGGCGCACCGAGCGTTCGCGGATGTTCTCGGTCACCACTTTGATGCCGACTTCCATCGAGGTGTTGCCGGTGTAGTTGACCGAGGCCAGAAAGGTCACCAGTTCGCCGACATGGATCGGCTCGCGGAAAATCACCTGATCGACCGACAGGGTCACCACGTAGCGGCCGGCATAGCGGCTGGCGCAGGCATAAGCCACTTCGTCGAGGTATTTGAGCAGGGTGCCGCCGTGGACATTGCCAGAGAAGTTGGCCATGTCGGGGGTCATCAGTACCGTCATCGACAGCTGGGCGTTTCCGGGTTCCATAACGTTCTCACGGGTCAAGGCAGGGTTGCTGGAAGAAGCACCTCTGTGGGCGCCTGGTCGCTTTTCAAAACCACCGTTATCGGGACGCCAGACGACCGGCCGCCGTCACGCCCGGATCGATCTGTTTCCATATATTGCACCGCCTTTCAGGCGGAAGTCGCGGTGTTACCCTGCGAAAGCCCGGCCCGAGGGCGATTCCTACACCAGAAGCGGATTTTTACTTAGTTCGTTCAGACATTTCCGATGCCTGCGCGAGCCTCGTCATTCAAGGAGCCCACGCCATGCATGCCATCAGTTTTATTCAGGATCTGGCAGTGATCATGCTGGTCGCGGGTGTGGTGACCGTGCTGTTTCACCGCTTCAAGCAACCGGTGGTGCTGGGCTACATCGTCGCCGGATTCATCATCGGCCCGCACACGCCGCCCTTCGGTTTGATCCACGACGAAGAAACCATCAAGACTCTCGCCGAACTGGGGGTGATCTTCCTGATGTTCTGTCTCGGGCTCGAGTTCAGCCTGCGCAAATTGTTCAAGGTGGGGGCCACGGCGTTTATCGCGGCGTTCCTCGAGATCGTGCTGATGATCTGGATCGGCTACGAGATTGGCCGCTGGTTCGACTGGAACACCATGGATTCGCTGTTCCTGGGCGCGATCCTGGCGATTTCCTCGACCACCATCATCGTCAAGGCCCTCAACGACCTGAAGATGAAGAACGAGCGCTTCGCCCAGCTGATCTTCGGCGTGCTGATCGTCGAGGACATCCTCGGTATCGGCATCATTGCCTTGCTGTCGAGCATCGCTGTCAGCGGCACGGTGAGTTCCGGCGAGGTGTTTTCCACGGTCGGCAAACTCTCGCTGTTCATGATCGTCGCCCTGGTCATCGGCATTCTGCTGGTGCCGCGGCTGCTGGCCTATGTGGCCAGATTCGACAGCAACGAAATGCTGCTGATTACCGTGCTGGGCCTGTGCTTCGGCTTCTGCCTGCTGGTGGTCAAGCTCGAGTACAGCATGGTGCTGGGGGCGTTCCTGATTGGCGCGATCATGGCCGAGTCGCGGCAGCTGCTGAAAATCGAGCGGCTGATCGAGCCGGTACGCGATCTGTTCAGTGCGATTTTCTTCGTCGCCATCGGCCTGATGCTCGACCCGATGATTCTTCTGCAATATGCGTGGCCGATTGCCGTGATCACCGTCGCCGTGGTGCTGGGCAAGATGCTGTCCTGCGGCCTCGGGGCGTTTATCGCCGGCAATGATGGACGCACCTCACTGCGGGTCGGCATGGGGCTGTCACAGATTGGCGAATTCTCCTTCATCATCGCCGCGCTGGGCATGACCCTGCAGGTCACCAGCAATTTCCTCTATCCGGTGGCCGTAGCGGTTTCGGTGATCACCACGCTGCTGACGCCGTACCTGATCCGCGCTGCCGATCCGCTGTCGATCAAGTTGTCCGCTGCTATGCCCAAGCGTCTCGGCCGGGTGTTCGGCCTGTACGGCGAATGGCTGCGCAGCATCCAGCCGCAAGGCGAGGGCGCGATGCTGGCGGCGATGATTCGGCGGATTCTGTTGCAAGTCGGGGTCAATCTGGCGCTGGTGATCGCGATTTTCTTCAGCGGCGCGTTCTTCGCCGGTCGCCTGTCGGTGTGGATGCAGGACTGGATCAGCGATCCGAGCTGGCAGAAAGCGTTGATCTGGGGCGGGGCATTACTGCTGTCGCTGCCGTTTTTGATCGCTGCCTATCGCAAGCTCAAGGCGCTGTCGATGCTGCTGGCGGAGATGGGCGTGAAGCCGGAGATGGCCGGACGGCACACGCAGCGAGTGCGTCGGGTGATCGCCGAAGTGATCCCGATCCTCTCGCTGCTGGTGATTTTCCTGCTGCTGGCAGCCTTGTCGGCCAGCATCCTGCCGACCAACAAGTTGCTGGTGCTGATTGCCGTGGTTACGGCCGCCGTAGCGGCGCTGCTGTGGCGCTGGTTCATCCGCGTGCACACGCGGATGCAGGTGGCCCTGCTGGAAACCCTCGACAACCACAAGGAATCGCCGGGGCATTGACCACCCGGGGGCAGCGGACGGATCAGCTTTCCAGCCAGACGTCCCGCGCCCAGTGCCAGACCGATTCCCATGACTCTTCGGTGATCAGCTCTTCTTCGCCGGACCACAGCACCACGGTGCCGTCTTCTTCGACGCAGTAGTAATTGTCGCCGTCCTGGCAGATCGGGATCAGGTCGCGCGGCACGCCGGCGTCCCAGGCGTTGGCGGCGACATCCGGCAGGTAGGTGTGGGATTGCGGATCGGTGACGGTCACCGGCTCCAGACTGCCGTAAACCACGTCGCTGACGGTCAGCAGGAATTCCTTGAAGACGAACGGGATGTTGATGAACAGTTCTTCTTCGATTTCCACCAGCTGGTCTTCGTCGGGCAACTCCAGAGGAACCGGTACCGGTTCGTTGGCTTCGCGCAGTTGTTCGATGATTTCTTCCACGTCCGGGATCCTCTTGCTTGAATGGCGCGGTTTATATGGGCCGGTTTATACAGTAGCTCGCTATAGATGCAACCGCGAAATAGAAAACCCCGGCCGAGGCCGGGGTTTTCATTACCGCGAAACGCATCGTGCAGGGGATCAGCCGTTCTGGCGGATACCGGCGACCAGCCAAGGCTGGTTGTCGCCCTGCGGACGTTCCATGTTCCAGCTTTCGCTGAACACTTCGCCCTGGTCGAAGCGCGAGGTCTTCGACACGCCGCTGAAGGTCAGGGTGGCGATGGTCTTGTCGGCGCGATCGTCGACACCGTCCAGTTGTACCTGGAGATTGTCGATGTAGGTCGACTGGAAGCCGTCACCCAGATCGGCACGCTCACGCTTGAGGAACTCGAGCATTTGCGGGGTCACGAACTCGGCGATCTTGTCCATTTCGTTGGCGTCCCAGTGCTGCTGCAGCGCCTGGAAGTGGCTGCGCGCGGCTTCAAGGAAACGCTGTTCGTTGAACCAGGCTGGTGCATTGATCACCGGACGGGCGGCAGGTGCTGCCGAGCCACCGAAGATCGAGCCCATGGCTGCTGGCTTCTGTTCGAACACTTCACGCTGCATCGGCGCGCCGGCCGGAGCCAGATGCTCCTGCTGCTTGCGTCGACGGGCGGCGATGAAGCGGAAGATCACGAACGCGATCACGGCCATGATCAGGATGTCGAAGATCTGCATGCCCTGGAAGCCGCCGCCCATGAACATCGAGGCGAGCAGGCCACCGGCGGCGATACCGGCCAACGGGCCGAGCCATTTCGACGCGCCGCCGGCCTTGGCCGCGGCACCGGCAGCGCCGGCAGCACCCGCGGTCGCTGCTGCGCCGCCCATGCCTGGAGAAGAAGGAGCCATCTGGCTGGTCTGGTGCGTCGGCGCAGCGCCGGCGCTTTTGCCACCACCGAAGCGCTTGGCGTTGGCGTCGAGGCTCATCGTCAGGCCGATGCACAACGCCATGGCGATGCTAAGAAAACGTTTCATAAAGGGAATTCCCGTTTGTGGAGACACGCGCGCCATGTTGCACAGCTGAAGTGTTACTGGCTAGCGAGAGAGTGTTTCGGGCTTTTGCCTGACAGGTTACGTTCAGCTCGGTCGAGGCAATAAGGCTATGTACTTTTGTCTGTAGGAAAAAGAGATAGGTTCAGTGAGAGATTGGCTTAACGACGCAGCGCCAACAACACCACGCCCGCAGTGATCAGCCCGATGCCGCCCCATTGGCGCACGTCGAGTTTCTCTCCCAACAGCGCCACGCCGATCACGGCCACCAGCACCACGCTGAGCTTGTCCACCGGCGCCACCAGGGAAGCCGGGCCGAGCTTCAGCGCGCGGAAGTAGCACAGCCACGAAGCGCCTGTGGCCAGACCCGAGAGAAGCAGGAACAGGTAGCTTTTGGCGGAGATCGAGCTCAATGACTGATATTGGCCCGTTGCGTACAAAATCAAGGCCAGGCTGACCAGCACCACGACCGTGCGCAGCAGCGTGGCGAAGTCGGAGTTGACGTTTTCGATGCCAATCTTCGCGAAGATCGCGGTCAGCGCAGCGAAGGTGGCCGAGAGCAGGGCCCAGAACGTCCAGGAAGAAAAGAAGCCTGAGCCCATGGCGATTTCCTTGATAGATCACTCAATGGCAAACCCTGTGGGGGCGAGCCTGCTCGCGAAAGCCCCGCTGCGGTGTATCGGATACACCGAGGCGATTTCATTCGCGAGCAGGCTCACTGCCACACAAAAGCGAACCGGTCAGATTGCTTCCAGCTTGGCGTAACCGAGCATCAGCCACTTGCTGCCTTCGCTGAAATTCACCTGCACCCGCGCCTGGGCGCCGGCGCCTTCGAAGTTGAGGATCACGCCGTCGCCGAAGATCGAATGGCGTACGGCCTGGCCGAGGCTGAAGCCGGTCTCCGGGATCTCGCTGCCGCTGAACAGGTTGCTGCCGCTCATCGACTGATTGCCGCCGAACGGACGGCTGACGCTGTTGGACAGGCGCACTTCCTGGATCAGACCCTTCGGCACTTCGCGGACGAAACGCGAAACCTTGTTGTAGGTCTCGCTGCCGTACAGGCGTCGGGTTTCGGCGTAGGTCATCACCAGATTCTGCATCGCCCGGGTGATGCCGACGTAGGCCAGGCGTCGTTCTTCTTCAAGGCGTCCGGGTTCTTCCAGGCTCATCTTGTGCGGGAACAGGCCTTCTTCCATGCCCACCAGGAACACGTAGGGGAATTCCAGGCCCTTGGCGCTGTGCAGGGTCATCAGCTGGATGCTGTCTTCGTGTTCGTCGGCCTGGGTGTCGCCAGCCTCCAGCGACGCGTGACCGAGGAATGCCGCCAGGGGGGTCAGCTCTTCGTCGTCTTCGGTGTTCTCGAAGTTGCGCGCGGCGCTGACCAGTTCCTCAAGGTTTTCCACCCGGGCCTGGCCTTTCTCGCCTTTTTCCGCTTCGTGGTAGGCGATCAGGCCGGACTGTTCGATGACGGTCTGGGTCATCAGGTGCAGCGGCATCTCGGCGCATTTGGCGGCGAGGTTTTCGATCAGCTCGATAAAGGCGCCGAGGGCGCTGGCGGCGCGCCCGGTCAGACCTTTATTGGCCACCAGTTGGCGCATCGCTTCCCACATCGAGACATCGCTGTGGCGCGCATGCTCGCGGATCGCCTCGACGGTTTTCTCGCCGATGCCGCGGGCCGGGACGTTGATCACCCGCTCCAGCGCCGCGTCGTTGCCGCGACCTTCGAGCAGGCGCAGGTAGGCCATGGCGTTCTTGATTTCGGCGCGTTCGAAGAAGCGCTGGCCACCGTAGATGCGGTATGGAATGCGCTCGCGCAGCAAGGCTTCTTCGAGCACGCGCGATTGCGCGTTGGAGCGGTACAGAATCGCGATATCACTGCGCGCCAGGCCGGTTTTCAGCGCGCTTTCGATGGTTTCGACCACGTAGCGTGCTTCGTCGTGTTCGTTGAACGCGGCGTACAGATTGATCGCCTCGCCGTCGCCGCCGTCCGTCCACAGCTCTTTGCCCAGGCGTCCGGTGTTGTTGGCGATCAAGGCGTTGGCGGCCTTGAGGATGCCGGCGGTGGAGCGATAGTTCTGCTCCAGGCGAATGGTCACCGAGTCCGGGAAATCGGAGGAATACTGGTGGATGTTCTCGATTTTCGCGCCGCGCCAGCCGTAGATCGACTGGTCGTCGTCGCCGACCACCATCAGGCTGTCGCCGCCCTTGCCCAGCAGACGCAACCAGGCGTACTGCACGGCGTTGGTGTCCTGGAACTCGTCCACCAGGATGTGCCGGAAGCGCTTCTGGTAATGCGCCAGCAGGCCCGGGTGGTCGCGCCACAGGTCGAGGGCACGCAGCAGCAGTTCGGAGAAATCGATGACGCCGGCACGCTGGCACGCCGCCTCATAGGCTTCGTAGATGCCGCGCATGGTGGCGAGGAACAGGTCGCCGCTGGCCTGAATGTGCTGCGGACGCAGGCCTTCGTCTTTCTGCCCGTTGATGAACCATTGCGCCTGGCGCGCCGGCCAGCGTTGTTCGTCCAGCCCCAGCTCGCGGATCACCCGCTTGACCAGGCGTTGCTGGTCGTCGCTGTCGAGAATCTGGAAGGTCTGGCTCAGGCCGGCTTCTTGCCAGTGTGCCCGCAGCAGGCGGTGCGCCAGGCCGTGGAAGGTGCCGACCCACATGCCGGCCGGGTTGATCCCCAGCAACTGCTCGATGCGGTGGCGCATCTCGGCGGCAGCCTTGTTGGTGAAGGTCACCGACAGGATGGAGTGGGGCGAGGCGTTTTCGACCTGGATCAGCCAGGCGATACGGTGCACCAGCACTCGGGTCTTACCGGAGCCGGCACCGGCCAGGACCAACTGACGGCCGACAGGGGCCGCTACGGCCTGCCGTTGGGCATCGTTGAGGGAGTTCAGCAAAAGGGAGAGATCATCGCGCATCGGGGCATTCTAGGGTGCGCCGCAGGCCCGGGCAAACCGAGCTTTGCATTAGCCGATGAAAGTGCTGTTGATGACGACCGGTCGGTCACTGGCTACAGGCGTTGGCCTGCCTCGCTCTGCGGGTTTTTCCGGGGATCGACGGGGGAAAAGTTTCGCGCAAATTATGATCTGGAGCAGTTTGGCAAGTGGAGCGGCTTGTGTATGCTCCGTGCACATTTCGGGCGCGTGCCCGTCCTTATAAGAACAAGAACGTTGCCCATGACCCTCAGCTCCGAACTGTCGGGCCCCTCTGTGGAACCCCGGGTTATCCGCAAGCACTACGCCACGCAGATGGCGGTCGAACGCACGCGTTTGCTTTATCAGGGCTCTCTGCTGCCCACGCTGTTCATGTTGATCAATGGCCTGGTCTGCGCTGCTCTGCTCTGGAGTCCGCAGCGCTACTTCGTGGTCAGCATCTGGCTGGTGTGGCTGCTGTCGCTGGTCGCGTTGCGGGTGATTCAGGTCGCCGCGTTCGATTCGGCGATCCCCGACCGCCAGGCCCAGCCGATCTGGCGGCGGATGTTCTGGCTCGGCTCGACCCTGACCGGCCTGACCCTGGCCGGCGCCGGCATTGCGCTGGTGCCGGCCGACAACTTCATGCAACAAGCCTGGGTGTTCGGCCTGATCGGCGCCGCCACGCTGTCCGCCAGCGTCGCCTACGCCGTCAGCCTGCCGGCGTTCCTGTCCTTTACCTTGCCGTGCCTGCTGCCGGCCATCGGCTATCTATTGTGGGGCGGTGACGAGCAGGCGCGCGGTTGGGGCTGGCTCGGGCTGATCCTGCTCGGTTCGTTGAGCGTGGTGGCGTGGCAGGTCAACCGGCTGATCGATCGCGGCATGCTGCGGCGCTTCCAGAACCAGCACCTGATCGAACACCTGCAGCAGACGCAGGCGCGCGGCGAACAGCTCAATCAGGAGCTGGCCAGGGAAATCGAGCAGCGGCGCTGCGCCGAAAGCCAATTGCGCGAAGCGCAGATCGAACTGGAAGACCGGGTCGCCCAGCGCAGCCGCGAACTCGACGCCGCCAATCAGGCCCTGAGCAAGAGCGAGGCGCGCCTGGCCCTGGCGCTGAAGGCCAGTGAGCTGGGGCTGTGGGACTGGAACCTGCAGACCGACGAAGTGCATCACACGCAGATCGAAGAGCTGTTCGGCCTCGCTCCGGAGTACGTCACGGCGATCCTCCGCGATCTCAAGCCACGCCTGCACCCGGAAGATGTGCCGGCGCTCAAGCATGCGCTGATCGAGCACTTGAAAGGGCGCACCGAGGACTACCAGATCGAATACCGCGTGCGCCACGGCGACGGCCACTGGGTGTGGATCGAAGACCGTGGCCGCGCGGTGGAGCGCAGCGACAGCGGGCGGGTGATTCGCATGGTCGGCACCCGCCGCGATATCAGCGCCAGCAAAAGCCTGGAAGCGCAGCAGCAACTGGCGGCAACCGTGTTCGAGGCGGCCAGCGAAGGCATCGTGATCCTCGACCCGGACTATCAACTGATTGCGATCAACCAGGCGTTCAGCCGCGTCACCGGTTACGACATCGACGACATGCTCGGGCGCAATGTCGTCGAGTTGCCGTGCAGTCGCGATGCCCGCCGGCATTACGTGGCGATCCGCCATGCACTGGAGCAACACGGCAGCTGGCAGGGCGAGCTGGTGGAAACGCGCAAGAACGGCGAGCTGTATCCGCAATGGCTGCAACTGAATGCGGTGCGCGATAATCGCGGCAACGTCAGTCATATCGTGGGCTTCTTCGCCGATCTGTCGGCGCGCCGCGAATCCGAAGAGCGCATGCGCTACCTCACCCACTACGATGAACTGACCGGGCTGGCCAACCGTTCGCTGTTCCGCGAACGCCTGCACGAAGCCCATCAGCGCGTGCGGCAGGGCGGGCGGCGCAGCCTGGCGCTGCTGCACATCAACCTCGATCGCTTCAAGCTGCTCAACGACAGCCTGGGGCACGAAATCGCCGATCAGTTGCTGCAGAAAATGTCGCGGCGTCTGGTCAATGCCCTGCCGGAGGCGGACACCATCGCCCGGCTGTCCGGCGATGAGTTCGCGGTGTTGTTCGATGCCTACGGCAACCTGTCGAGCCTGGCGCGAGTCGCCACGCGGCTGTCGAGCAAACTGCGTCTGCCGGTGACGGTGGAGGGGCACGAGCTGGTGGTCAGCGCGTCGATGGGCATCAGCATGTTGCCGGACAATGCTCGGGAGATTTCCGCGCTGGTCAGCCAGTCGAACATGGCCATGCAGCATGCCAAGCACCTGGGCGGGAACAACTTCCAGTTCTACACCGACAGCCTGCAGGCCAGCACCCTCGAGCGTCTGCAGCTGGAAAACCAGCTGCGCAAAGCCATCGAGGACAAGCAGCTGAATGTGTTCTATCAACCGAAACTGTGCCTGGCGACGGGGCGCCTGAATGCCGCGGAAGCACTGGTGCGCTGGGATCACCCGACCATGGGCCGGGTACCGCCGGGGGACTTCATCGGCCTTGCCGAGGAAACCGGGCTGATCGGACCGATCGGCGAATTCGTCTTGCGCCAGGCGTGCTGGCAGGCCTGCGAATGGCAGCGTCAGGGGCTGGCACCGATCCGCGTTTCGGTGAACCTTTCGGTGCACCAGCTGCGCCAGGGCAAGCTGGTCAGCCTGGTGCGCCAGGTGCTGGAAGAAACCGGGCTGGCACCGCACTACCTGGAGCTGGAACTCACCGAAAGCCAGTTGCTCGACAGCGTCGAACACATCATCGCGACGTTCCAGCAACTGCGCGATCTGGGGGTGAAACTGGCGATCGACGATTTCGGCACCGGCTATTCATCGCTGAGCTACCTCAAGCGCATCCCGGTGGATTACGTGAAGATCGACCAGGCGTTTATTCGCGGGCTGGGGGAGGGCAGCGAGGACGCGGCGATCACTCGCGCGATCATTGCCATGGCCCACGGGTTGTCGTTGAAGGTGGTGGCCGAGGGGGTCGAGCGTGCGGAGCAGCTTGAGTTCCTCCAGGCCGAAGGCTGCGACGAGGTGCAGGGCTATCTGATCAGCCGTCCAGTGGAGGCCGCCGCCCTGGCCGGGTTATTGCGCGGGCAGGAAATTCCCCGCTAAAGGGCTACATGCAGCGCATGACGCCTGATTGGGGGGCATCCAGTTACGCATTGAGCAGGCAAAAAGCCAATTCATGTAGTATAACTACAAGCTTGCTACATCCCCGGCATCTGCCCATAACAAGAGTCCAGCCCTTTGAATCTGCTGCAACACATTGCCCAGTCACGTCACCTGTTACGCAAGTCGGAGCTCAAGGTCGCCGACCACGTGCTGCTTGACCCTGCGGCGGTGATGCACAGCTCCATGGCCGACCTGGCCCACAGCGTCGGCATCAGCGAACCGACCATCGTGCGCTTCTGCCGTGCCATCGGTTGTTCCGGTTTCCAGGATCTCAAGCTCAAACTGGCGCAAAGCCTGGCCGCCGGTGCCAGCTTCGGCCAGTTCGCGATCCATGAAGACGATTCGGTCGCCGACTACAGCCTGAAGATCTTCGACACCACCCTGCACACGCTGATGGAAGTGCGCGAGAAGCTCGATCCGCTGGAGCTGCAGCGTGCGGTGACGCTGATGTCCCAGGCCCAGCGCGTCGAGTTCTACGGCTTTGGCGCGTCGGGTGCGGTGGCGGCGGATGCGCAGCACAAGTTTTTCCGTCTGCTGCTGACGGCGGCGGCGTACTCCGACCCGCACATGCAGGCGATGTCGGCGGTGACCCTGAAGCCGACTGACGTGGCGATCTGCATTTCCCAGTCCGGGCGCTCCAAGGACTTGCTGATCACCGCCAACCTGGTGCGCGAGAGCGGCGCTTCGCTGATTACGTTGTGCCCGAGCCAGACGCCGCTGGCCGAGTTGTCGACGGTCAACCTGGCCATCGACGTGCACGAAGACACCGAAATCTATACGCCGCTGACTTCACGTATCGCTCACCTGGTGGTGATCGACGTGCTGGCCATGGGCGTGGCCATGGCGCGCGGGCCGAGCCTGGTCAATCACCTCAAGAGCGTCAAGCGCAGCCTGCGCAGCTTGCGCCTGTCGCCCAAGGCGGTGAAAGCCCTGGATGACTGAGGTCATCCGGGGTTGTTTCGAGCTGATTCGCGAGCAGGCTCGCTGCCACGGGATCTGCCGTTCATAAAAATTCCGCGGCAAACCGCGGCCGAATGTGGGAGCGAGCCTGCTCGCGAAAGCGTCCTCGATAACAATGCGCCACCCGCAACTTTCATCGCACTGTCATCCCCGCGCAGCCAAACGGTCATCCCCCGCGCCTATCGTGAAACTCCCGTACTCGCCTTGGGAGACTCGAAATGGCTCAGCCCTACGAAGAACGCAACAGCGCCGCGAAAACCCGTCGTCAGCAGGAAGATCAGCGCCGCATGGAGTTTCGCCGCGCCATCGAAGATCGCTTCGAACTTCGCCAGCTTCAGGCCGAAATCGGCGATTTTCCCGAGGACATCGCACTCAACCATTGGCAGGCATCACCGGCAGTTTCCCGGCGAAGCGCTCAACCAGCGCGCTGATCTGCACCCGTTCGCTGCGGATAAACGCCAGGAAGGCGTGCGCCACCGGTGACAGGCGCTTGGCCTTGGCCTGCACCAGGCACCAGCTGCGAAACAGCGGCAACTCCTCGACCGGCAGCTCGACCAGGCCACCGGTCGCCAGCTCCAGGTTGAGGGCGTGGCGCGTCAACAGCGCCAGGCCCAGACCCGCCACCACGCACTCTCGCTGCGCTTCGGCCGAGGCGACCTCCTGGGTCTGGGTGAAGTGCACGCGTTTCTCCTTGAAGTATTCCTCGCAGGCCAGGCGCGTGCCCGAACCCGGCTCGCGGATCAGCAAGGTGTAAGGCTCGAGATCCTGCAGACGCAGCGGGCCCATGTGCGCCAGCGGGTGATCCGGACGTGCCACGGCGACAATCGGATTGTTGAGGAACGGCAGGAACTCCAGGCCCATGTCTTGCGGCACCATCGACATGATCACCAGGTCGTCGCGATTGTCCGAGAGACGGCGGATTACCTGGCCACGGTTGACCACCGTCAGTTGCAGATTGACTTCCGGGTGCTGGCGCTTGAACGCGGCAAACAGGTGCGGCACGAAGTATTTGGCGCTGGATTCCACGGCCAGTTTCAGCTGCCCCTGCAGCGAGCCCTGCATGTCCGACAGCTGCATGTCGAGGTTTTCCAGGCGCCCGAAGATATCGCGGCTGGCGCGCTGCAGCGCCTCGGCGGCTTCGGTCATGTAGAGTTTCTTGCCAACGTAATCAAACAGCGGCTGGCCGATCAGCTCTTCAAGCTGACGAATCTGTAGGCTCACGGCCGGTTGGGTGAGCGACATTTCCTCTGCCGCACGGCTGTAGGAACGCAAATCGCACACCTCGTTGAAGATCTGCAACTGACGCAATGTCATACGCATCAAGGACTTACGCATTTTCTACCGGCTCTGGCCAATGGATTGTGCTGTGACTATAAGTCTTTACTTATGCCTGACCCAATTTTTATTCATTTTTGTTAATCCCTTGCTGGCGCTAGTGTGGGGGCGCGACCAGATTGAAACATTTGGTCACGCGTCGACCTGGGTCTAGCAGGTCGTGGGTACCACCGGCTCAAGGGAACCTCCAAGTGATAACAAAGATCCTGATCGCCAACCGTGGTGAGATTGCCGTACGAATCGTGCGTGCGTGCGCCGAGATGGGCATCCGCTCGGTTGCGATTTATTCCGACGCCGACCGGCATGCCCTGCATGTAAAGCGTGCGGACGAGGCCCACAGCATTGGTGCCGAGCCGCTGGCCGGTTACCTGAACCCGCGCAAGCTGGTCAACCTGGCCGTGGAAACCGGCTGCGATGCGCTGCACCCCGGCTATGGTTTCCTTTCGGAAAACGCCGAACTGGCGGACATCTGCGCCGAACGCGGAATCAAATTCATTGGCCCGTCGGCGGAAGTCATCCGCCGCATGGGCGACAAGACCGAAGCCCGCCGCAGCATGATCAAAGCGGGCGTGCCGGTTACGCCGGGCACCGAAGGCAACGTCTCGGGTATCGAGGAAGCGTTGGCCGAGGGTGACCGCATCGGTTACCCGGTGATGCTCAAGGCCACCTCCGGTGGTGGCGGCCGCGGTATTCGTCGCTGCAACAGCCGCGAAGAACTCGAACAGAATTTCCCTCGGGTGATTTCCGAAGCGACCAAGGCTTTCGGTTCGGCGGAAGTGTTCCTGGAAAAATGCATCGTCAACCCGAAACACATCGAAGCGCAGATCCTCGGCGACAGCTTCGGCAATGTCGTGCACCTGTTCGAGCGTGACTGCTCGATCCAGCGCCGCAACCAGAAGCTGATCGAGATCGCCCCGAGCCCGCAACTGACTCCCGAACAGCGCGCCTACATCGGCGACCTGTCGGTGCGCGCGGCCAAGGCCGTGGGTTACGAGAACGCCGGTACCGTGGAGTTCCTGCTCGCCGAGGGCGAGGTGTACTTCATGGAGATGAACACCCGGGTGCAGGTGGAACACACCATCACCGAGGAAATCACCGGGATCGACATCGTCCGCGAACAGATCCGCATCGCCTCCGGCCTGCCGTTGTCGGTGAAGCAGGAGGACATCCAGCATCGCGGTTTTGCCCTGCAATTCCGGATCAACGCCGAAGATCCGAAAAACAACTTCCTGCCGAGCTTCGGCAAGATCACCCGTTACTACGCTCCCGGTGGCCCGGGCGTACGCACCGACACGGCGATCTACACCGGCTACACCATTCCGCCGTTCTACGACTCGATGTGCCTGAAACTGGTGGTCTGGGCGCTGACCTGGGAAGAGGCGATGGACCGTGGCTTGCGCGCCCTCGACGACATGCGTCTGCAAGGCGTGAAGACCACGGCCGCGTACTACCAGGAAATCCTGCGTAACCCGGAATTCCGTAGCGGCCAGTTCAATACCAGCTTCGTCGAAAGCCACCCGGAACTGACCAACTACTCGATCAAGCGCAAACCCGAAGAGCTGGCCCTGGCCATCGCCGCCGCCATTGCTGCCCACGCAGGCCTATAAATGCAGCCGCAAGCTGGCAGCCGCAAGCGACAAGCAAGAGCGACTCGGCTTTTTCTTGCAGCTTGTAGCCTGCAGCTTGCCGCTATGAGGAGATACCAATGACCAAGAAGATCTTCGTTACTGACACCATCCTGCGCGACGCTCACCAATCGCTGCTCGCCACCCGCATGCGCACCGAAGACATGCTGCCGATCTGCGACAAGCTCGACAAAGTCGGCTACTGGTCGCTGGAATGCTGGGGCGGCGCGACGTTCGACGCCTGCGTACGTTTTCTCAAGGAAGACCCGTGGGAGCGCCTGCGCCAACTGCGCGCCGCGCTGCCCAACACCCGCCTGCAGATGCTCCTGCGCGGGCAGAACCTGCTCGGCTACCGCCACTACAGCGACGACGTGGTCAAAGCCTTTGTCGCCAAGGCCGCGGTCAACGGCATCGACGTATTCCGCATCTTCGACGCCATGAACGATGTGCGTAACCTGCGCGTGGCCATCGAAGCGGTGAAAGCTGCCGGCAAACATGCCCAGGGCACCATCGCCTACACCACCAGCCCGGTGCACACCATCGACGCGTTCGTCGCCCAGGCCAAGCAAATGGAAGCCATGGGTTGCGACTCTGTGGCGATCAAGGACATGGCCGGTCTGCTGACGCCGTACGCCACCGGCGAACTGGTCCGCGCGTTGAAAGCCGAGCAGTCGCTGCCGGTGTTCATCCACTCGCATGACACGGCCGGCCTGGCGAGCATGTGCCAGCTCAAGGCGATCGAAAACGGCGCCGACCACATCGACACCGCGATCTCCAGCTTCGCCTCGGGCACCAGCCATCCGGGTACCGAGTCGATGGTCGCTGCGCTCAAGGGCACCGAGTACGACACCGGTCTGAACCTCGAATTGCTGCAGGAAATCGGCCTGTACTTCTACGCCGTGCGCAAGAAGTACCACCAGTTCGAAAGCGAATTCACCGCCGTCGACACCCGCGTGCAGGTCAATCAGGTGCCGGGCGGGATGATTTCCAACCTTGCCAACCAGTTGAAAGAACAGGGCGCGTTGAACCGCATGGCCGAAGTGCTGGCGGAAATCCCGCGCGTGCGTGAAGACCTCGGCTTCCCGCCGCTGGTGACCCCGACGTCGCAGATCGTCGGCACCCAGGCGTTCTTCAACGTACTGGCCGGCGAGCGTTACAAGACCATCACCAACGAGGTGAAGCTGTACCTGCAGGGCGGTTACGGCAAGGCGCCTGGTGTGGTCAACGAAAAACTGCGTCGTCAGGCCATCGGCAGCGAAGAGGTCATCGACGTGCGTCCGGCCGACTTGCTCAAGCCGGAAATGACCAAGCTGCGTGCCGATATCGGTGCCCTGGCCAAGTCCGAAGAAGACGTGCTGACCTTTGCCATGTTCCCGGACATCGGGCGCAAGTTCCTCGAAGAGCGTGCCGCCGGCACCCTCGCGCCGGAAGTGCTGTTGCCGATTCCTGAGGCCGGTGGTGTGGCGAAGGCGGGCGGCGAAGGCGTGCCGACCGAGTTCGTCATCGACGTCCACGGCGAGACCTACCGCGTCGACATCACCGGTGTCGGGGTCAAGGCCGAGGGCAAGCGTCACTTCTACCTGTCCATCGACGGCATGCCGGAAGAAGTGGTGTTCGAGCCCCTCAACGAGTTCGTCGGCGGCGGCAGCAGCAAGCGCAAGCAGGCCTCGGCGCCGGGCCACGTCAGCACCACCATGCCGGGCAACATCGTCGATGTGCTGGTCAAGGAGGGCGACACCGTCAAGGCGGGCCAGGCGGTGCTGATCACCGAAGCGATGAAGATGGAAACCGAAGTCCAGGCCGCGATTGCCGGCAAGGTCACTGCCATCCACGTCGCCAAGGGCGACCGGGTCAACCCGGGTGAAATCCTGATCGAGATCGAAGGCTGAGATAACGGCCTCGGTACAACGCTTTAAACCTCGGGGGGGCATGTGCTCCCCTTTTTTTTCGCTGTCGAGACGGGCGCAGGCAGCCGTCGGTTGATGGGTTTCACTTGCCGGATCAACCGATCGCAGCCTGCGCCAGCGCTTACAGGATGGCGCGGGTCAGAACGCCATGCGCCACTGTCCGGTGACGCCGTGATTGCGACTGTCGCTGCCGATCTCACCGGTCAGGCCGATGCCGAGGGTGTGATGGGCCGAGAGCCCCAGGTCCAGCCCGGTATCGAGGGTCAGGCTGTTGCGATCCAGTTGTGCGCCGTGCACGGTGTAATCGCGGCCGCCGCTGACCAGACGCTGCCGGGTGTGATTGTCGGTATTGCCGTAGACGTGTTTCCAGCCGGCGCTGAAGCGCGGCGACAGACGCATGCCGTTGTCCAGCGTGCTGACACTGGCCATGCGCACGCCGATCACCCGGTTCAGGTTGCCGCGTGTCTGGTCATCGACCTTGAGCGCGGCGGCGCCGCCTTTCTCGCTGTAGCCGTCGCGCTGATAGCGCTGGTACCCGAGGCTGACGAAGGGCTCGATGCGCACGTTGTCGCGGCCCAGGTTGTAGCCCAGTTCGGCGAAGGCCTGCTGGGTGCTGGCATCGTAATTGCCCTTGAGCCGATCACTGAAGCGAGCGAACGCGACGTCACGTTTGCTGCTGCCGTCGTGGTTGCTCCAAGTTGCGCCGAGGCGCAGCGACATCGGGCCGTTCTGGCGCAAGGCGTAGGCACCGAGGTGCCAGCTGTCGAGTGCACCGTCGAGCTCGCGGCTGTCCATGCGCGTACTTGAGGTGCCGCCCATGAGCCCCAGGCGCCATTCCTCGCCCACGCGCCAGTCTGCGCCCAGCAGCAGGCCCTTGGTGGAATGCTGCAAGGGTTGCGCATCACGATCGAGCTTGCCGCCGTGGCCGAGGGCTTGCAGCCAGACCCTGGCGTCGGCCGAATCGCCGGCCGCATGGCGCGTCGTGTTGCGTTGCGCCGTCAGGCCACTGCCATCGAGCTGCTGCATCGCCGCCAGCAGGCTGGCGCTGACCGGGGTGACACTGCTCAAGGTTGCCTTGGCGAGGTTGGCATTGCTGCCGCCGGCCAGTTGTTCGAGCGCGATGGCTGCCGTGGCCTTGTTGCTGGTGAGCAGGGCCGCGACGGCGGCATTGCGCGGGGCGCTTGCAGCGGCCGCCGCGGTAGGCGCGGTAGGTGCGGCAGGCGCTGGATGAGCCTGCGCGGTGTGTGGCTGGGCGGCGGGCATGTGCGACGGGGCGGACGCAGGCGCCCCGGCTTGCTGCGCTTCGCTCAGCACCGGCGCCGGCAAGGCGGACGGTTCTTCAATACTTTCGCCGACTGCACGCGCGTTGGCGCTGGTGGCGGCGGCTTCGATGCGTTCATCGTTACGGGCATAGGTCAGGCCGACCCGCCTGGCATCGCTGTAGTCCAGGGTCGGCGTCATGTAGGCCAGATCGTTTTCGATGTGGCCGAAGCGCCCCTCGACGTGTCCGGCCTCGAGCAGGGTGTGCTGGCTGCTGTTTGGATAGTCGCCACTGGTGACCAGTTTCAGCGTGGCGTCGCCGAGATGGGCCGTGCCGTCGACGACGATGGTCGGGCTGTGCCCGGAAGCGTCGAGCGAATAGGCCAGCAGGGCGGAAGGCGCCAGGTTCAGATCGCCCCTGACCCTTGGCGCGCCATACACCTCGTCGACGGAAAAGCGTCCCTGCACATTCAGGTCACCGACGGTGCCACTGCCGGAGAAGTGCCCGTTCTCCAGCACATTCACGTTGCCGCCAATGAAACCCGAATGCGTCAGGTCGCCGCCGGGGAGCACGGTGACGCCGCGATCGATCTGGCCCTTGTTGATGAGGATGCCCTCGGTCAAGGCGCCGCCGAGAATGTGCCCTTCGTTGACCAGCGACGTCTTGGCGCGAATCAGCACGCCGGTGCTGAAGTCGCCGGAACCCTGGCGCGCCCATACGCCTTGCTTGACCTCCAGTGCGCTGAAGTGGCGCGACTCGCCGAGTTTTCCCTGCTTGGCATCGAGTTGCAGCACGTTGTCGCCGCCGCCCCCGTCAACCAGTCCGGCGAAGCTGCCTCGCGGTTTGACGATCACCAGATCGTTCGCGTCCGTCAGTTGCAGGGAAATACCGTCCGTTGCCTTGTGCCCGCTCTTGACCGTGGTCTTGAGCGTGTCCGGGTTCTTGATGAACGCATCGAGCGCCGAGATCAGCTGCGCCGGTGTGGGGGCCGGTTGCGGGTCAGGATCGACCGCGGATTGCTGCGCCAGTGAGATCCCGGCGTAGCCCAGCGTCAGGGCAATTGCGACGGCCAGATGATGAAGTCGGTGTGTATGTCGAACAGGCATCGGGTCAACCTCCGTGTTGGGAGGTCGAACTCTAGAACGGGTGATGTGGGCGCCGATGTCAGGCGCTTCTGCCAAGCGTGCGGGGTTCGTCGACTGGATCGACAGAAAAGCGGCCCGTTTTGCTTACCGGGCCGCTTTGGCTTTCAGGGCATGGCGTATTTGCCTACAGCCTTCAAAAGCTCATCTGCCATTGGCCGATCAACCCGTGGTTACGACTGTTGTTGCCGATCTCGCCGCTGTAGCCGACGCCGAGCGTATGCCGTGAGGAAATGCCCAGATCGAGTCCGGCCTCGAGCACCAGGCTGTCGCGATCCAGCGAGCTGCCATCGACGCTGAACGCTGTGCCACCGACGACAAACGCCTGGCGGGTGGAGCTGCTGATGTCGCCGTAGGTGTGTTTCCAGCCGGCAGCCAGGCGCGGGGTCAGGCTCATGCCGTTGTCCAGCGAACTCAGGTGTGCGAGGCGCAGGCCCAGGGTGCTGCTGACGTTGTCCTGGGTCTGGCTATCGACCTGCAGCGCCGCGGCGCCACCCTTTTCCTGATAGCGGTCGCGGTGATAGCGCTGGTAACCGAGGCTGGCGAAGGGTTCGGCGCTGAGCCGGCCGCTGCCCATGGCGTAGCCGAGTTCGGCGAAGGCTTGCTGGCTGTCGGCGTCATAGTCGCCTTTGGGCCGATCGCTGAAGCCATTGAAGGCGACGGTACGTTTACTCTCGCCCTGGTGACCGCTGTATGCCGCGCCGAGGCGCACCGCCAGCGGGCCGTGCTGATGCAGGGCATAGACGCCGGCGTGCCAGCTTTCGACATTGCCGTCGACGCCGCTGGCATCCAGGTCGGTCTTCGAATAGCCGCCGAGCACGCCCACGCGCCATTGCGAATCCAGCGCCCAGTCGACGCCCAGCACGCTGCCTTTGCTGCGCTGTTCCAGGCTGTTGCTGCCGTGTTCGCCCTCGACCTTGCCGTAGCCGCCGATGGCTTGCAGCCAGAGTCGACCGCGCGCATTCGGGTCGTTGAGATTGCGCGCTGCGGCGGGCACGCCATTGGCGGCCAGGATCGGCGTGTCGCGTTGATCGAGGCCGACCAGCAAGCCCGGGCTGCCAGCCATTTGCTGCATCGCCGAGAGCATGCTGCTGCCGACCTGGCTGCTGGCGCCGAGGGTGGCGCTGGTCAGGTTGGCGTTGCTGGCGCCGGCCAGTTGTTCGATGGCCGCCCCGGCGCTGCTTTGCGTGGTGTTGAGCAGGGCGTTGTACAACGCATTGTTTTTGCCGATCGAGGCCAGGCTGTTGGCGGCGTTGCTGCCGTTGCCGGTGAGCGCGAATTCGTTGAAGGCGACGTCATTGCGGGTGTAGGTCAGGTCGACCTGGGTCGGTGTGTAGGCGAGGGTCGGCGTGAGGAACGCGTAATCGCTGGTGACCGTGCCGAACGTGCCGTTGACCCGCGCGGCCTGCAGCACCGTGTAGCGGCTCTGCCACGGGTAGGTGCCGCTGCCGGGATTGACCGCCAGCGTCGCGCCATTGAGGTTGGCCGTGCCGCCGACCTGCACCGGTGCGCTGCTGCCGTCGGCGTTGACACCGTAGGCCAGGGTCGAGCCGCTGCCCATGTTCAGGTCATGAACGATGGTGGCGCGGCCGAGATCGGTATTGGTGCGCAGGGTACCGTTGACGTTGAGGCTGCCGACCGCGCCACCGCCGGCATACACCCCGCCGGCATCCACCGTCAGGCTGCCGGCGATGCCGCCCTGGTTGAGCAGGGTCGCGCCATTGCGCACGGCGCCGCCGTCGCTGAAATCGCCGCTGCCGGTGAAGGTCCACGCGCCTTGCCTGACCTCCAGCCATTCGAAGTTGCGGCTGTCGGCCAAGCTGCCGCCGGCCGCATCGTCCATCACCAGTCGGTCGTAGCCGGAACCGCCGTCGACCACGCCAACGAAGTGACTGCCATTGCGCAGGGTCAGGCTGTCGTTGCCGCCGCCCAGGTCGAGGGCCAGGCCGTTGCTGCCGCTGATGGTGCCGGCGTTGATCACGCTGTCGGCGAACTCGCCGACGAATTTCACGCCGAAGCCGTCGAGGCCGCGGATGCTGCCGAAGTTTTCCAGGGTGGTGGCGGCCAGGCCCGCGCCGCCGCTGCCATCGTCCACCAGAATCGCGCTGTTGGCGCCGCTGATGAGTGCACCGCTGGCGTTGAGGATGTATCCGCCACCCAGGGCGATGCCTTCGCTGCCGTTGGTGAAACCCGCCTTGTCGACGCCGCCCGCGCCGACACCTTGAATGGTCCCGTAGTTTTCGATGTGGGCAATCTTGTCGATGTCCACGCCATCGCCGTCGCCATTGGCCTGCAGGCCGGAGTAGGCGCCGGTGAGGGTGCCGTGGTTGATCACCGTGCCGTCGCCATCGGAGCCGAAGCCCGAGCCGTTGCGCCCGGTGATCTGCCCGTAGTTGACCAGGGTCGCGCCGAGGTCGGTGGTGATGCCGTGGCGGCCGCCGGTAATCACCCCGTAGTTGGTGACGCTGACGCCGCTGGCGGAGTCGATATCAATGCCGTCGAACTTCTCGTCGGCGTTGTGCGAGTCACCGCTGGAGATTTCGCCGTAGTTGCTGATGGTCGCATTGGCGCCGGTCTTCATGCCGTCGCTGGCATCGCCGCGAATCAGCCCGCCGGCACGGTTGACCAGGGTGGTGCGCACGCCATCGCTGCGCAGCGCATCGAGATCCAGGCCCTGGCCGGTGCTTGAACGGATGGTGCCGCTGTTGTCGATCAGCAGGCTGCCGCTGACGAAGTTGCTGTCGATGCGCAGGGCATCGTTGGCGCCGAGAATCTGCCCGCCGCTGCGATTGTAGATGCTGTAGTTGCGCGCCTGGCTGAGGTCACCACTGCTGTCGATGGCGCGGCCGCCCGTGGAGACGATTTTGCCGGCGTTATCGATGACCACGCCGGCACCACTGGTCTTGTCCTTGAGGGTCACGGCCTTGCCGCTGTTGGTGAGGCTGCCCGGCGCCGAAATCGTCAGGCTGTCGCTGCCGCCGAGGGTCTGCGCAGCGGTAGTGGCAGTGTCGATTTGCACGGTCTTGGCGTGGGCGACAGGGGTGGCGAGCAGCAGGGCGATGGCAAGCGACAGGCGCTGAGGCGGGAAGGGCATGGGGCGAACGTCCTTTTTGTTATAAGCGGGGCGTTCTGTATAGCGGAGGGTTTTTACAGAATGATGTCCGGAGGGCGAGCACTGTGCCGCTCGGGGGCATGCAGTGGTCCGCCCATGCAGAGGGGTAGTGCGGATTCGACGTGACGTCCGTTGCCGCCAGGCGCTCGCAGCCAGCATGGTGTCGCTCACCTCGGGGCAGGCTGCGAGCGTATGTTTCACAGCATCACGCGCGGCATTCGACCAGCCCTTTGAGCTGTCCCGAAGGCGTCTGGTTGGCGTCGCTCAACCAGCGCTCGAAGCCCGCGGCGATGGCTGGCCATTCCGCGTCCAGGATCGAGTACCAGGCGGTGTCGCGGTTCTGGCCCTTGACCACCATGTGCTGACGGAACACGCCTTCGAAGCTGAAGCCCAGGCGTTCGGCGGCGTATTTGGAGCGGGCGTTGCCGTTGTTGCATTTCCATTCCAGACGGCGGTAACCGAGGGCGAAGGCCTCCTTGGCCAACAGGTAGACCGCCTCGGTGCTTTTCGGCGAGCGCTGCATCGGTGCGCCGAAGGTGACGTGGCCGATTTCGATGCGGCCCTGGGCCGGGACGATCGACATCAGGCTGAGGATGCCTTGCACCTGGCCGCTTGCACGGTCGATGACACTGAAAAAGTACGGGTCGCTCTGGGCCGCGTGGTTGTCCAGCCAGGCATTGAACACGCTGCGCTCCGGAAACGGCCCGTAGGGCAAGTAATCCCACAGTTTCGGGTCGGCGCCGGGGCCTTGCAGGGCATTGAACAAGTCGTCGCCGTGGCGCGCCGGGTCGAGGCGTTCGAGACGGATGAAGCGGCCTTCGATCAGGGTGGTCGACGGCGGCGGCACGCCTTGCCAGTCGGCGAGGGAAATCGTCATGGGGCAGAACTCCTTAAATGGCCTTGCGGAACTGGATGAAGCCCGGACGCTCGGCAATGCGCTCGTAGAGCTGGATCGCGGTGGCGTTGGTCTCGTGGGTCAGCCAATGCACCTTGGCGCAACCGTCGGCCTTGGCCGTAGCGTACACGTGTTCGATCAACTGGCGCCCGACGCCGGTGCCGCGGGTCTGCGGTTCGACCAGCAGGTCTTGCAGGTAGCAGGAGTTTTCGATGCTCCAGTTCGAGCGGTGGTAGATGAAGTGCACCAGGCCGACCGCTTTGCCGCCGGCCCAGGCGAGGGCGGCGTGGGTCGGCTCGCCCGGATCGAGGAAGCGCTGCCAGGTGCTGTGGCTGACAGCTTCCGGCAATTCGCTGTTGTAGAAGCGTAGGTAGGCTTGCCACAGCGGCAGCCAGGCGGCGTGATCGGCAGCGCTCACGGCACGGATTTCGATCTGACTCATGGTGGTTTCCTCAACGCATCAATTGGGCGAGAGCCTGGTCCTGGACATCCGCGCTGGCAGCCAGCCCCGCGCGCACGCCGGCGATGTCGGCGGCGCTGCGGTTCTGGCTGAGCTTGCGTTTGCCCTCCAGGCGTTCGATGGGAATGGCAAAGCCGACGATGGCCTTGAGCATGCCGTCGATGTAGTCGGCGGGGGCGTCGGCGACGCTCCACGGCTGCGGCCGGCCGGCTTCATGGCGGTCGGTGAGGGTGCTGACGATGTCGAGCAGGCGTCCGCCGTCGCTGAAGGTTTCGCCGCGGCCATAGGCGTGCACGGCGACGTAGTTCCAGGTCGGCACGACTTTGCCGTGCTCGGCCTTGCTCGGGTAGAAGCCAGGGCTGACGTAGGCGTCGGCGCCGGCAAAGATCAGCAGTGCCTCGGCACCGTCACGCAAGTCTTTCCACTGCGCGTTGGCTTTGGCCAGATGTCCGTACAGCGTGCCATGCGGCCCCTGTTCGCGATGCAGCAGCACCGGCACATGGCTGGCCTGCAGGCCATGTTCGCCATGCGTCACGAGGATGGCCAGGCGGGTGGCGAGGATCAGTTCGTGCAGGTGGTCGAGTTCATCGATGGCAAAGGCGCGGGGCGTGTACATGGACAGATTTTCCTTGGCGAATGCCAGCATCCTAGGCAGGCTATTGGTCTGTTGTAAGAGCCATTGAAGACCAATTTCATAGGTCCATTGCCATGTCTGAATCGTCTACCCTGGCGCTGCCGTTCAATCCCGCCGGCATCCAACTGGATCGCCACAAAGGCTTGAGCCGTCAGCTCTACCAGGCGCTGCGCCTGCGCGTGCTCGACGGGCGACTGGCCAGCGGCACACGGCTGCCGGCCAGTCGCGATCTGGCGGCCGCACTGGCGATTTCCCGTAACAGCGTGGTGCGTGCCTACGATCAGCTGTACGCCGAGGGCTTTATCGAAGGGCGGGTGGGCGATGGCACCTACGTAGCGCGCCTGCCGCAAACCACAGTGCCGGCCAGAAAACTATCCACAAAAGTATCCACAGGGTTTTCAACAGGCTTACCCACAGCCTTATCCACAAAATCCACCGATTTGCCTGGGGATTTATCCAGTAAAGTTATCCACAGCGGGGCTTTGCAGCGCCTGGAAAACAACCATTTGCCACGCCCGCCGAGTGGTCCGCCGCGGGCATTTCGAGTGGGCGTACCGGCCTTCGATCTGTTTCCGTTCGACGTCTGGGCCAAGCTCAATGGGGCTTTCTGGCGCAAACCGGACCTGCAGCAGCTGTGTTATGGCGACCCGGCGGGTGACGCGCGATTGCGCGGGTTGATCGCGGCGTATTTGCGCAGTTCGCGCGGCATGCAGTGCTCGGCTGAACAAATTGTGATCACCAGTGGCGCGCAGCAGGGCATCAGCCTTTGTGCACAGCTGCTGGTGGAGCCGGGGGATGGCGTGGCGATCGAGAATCCCGGCTACCGTGCGGCGGGGCATGCCTTTGCCGTGGCGGGGGCGAATCTGCGCGGTATCGCGGTGGATGCAGAGGGCATGGACTGCGCGGCACTGGCGGCGGCCGGTGCGTGCCGGGTGGCCTACGTCACGCCGTCCCACCAGTACCCGACCGGCGTGGTCATGAGCCTGGCGCGGCGACTGGAGCTGCTGGCGTGGGCCGAGCGCACCGGGGGCTGGATCGTCGAGGACGACTACGACGGCGAGTATCGCTACACCGGCGCACCGCTGGCGCCACTGGCGGCGCTCGACCGGCAGGGCCGCGTGCTGTACGTCGGGACATTCGGCAAGGTCGCGTTCCCGGCGTTGCGCCTGGGTTATCTGGTGTTGCCGCCGGGGCTGGTGGAAGCGTTTGCACAGCGGCGCGCCGTGGACGTGCGGCACTCGGAGGTGAGCACGCAAGTGGTGATGGCCGAGTTCATGGCGGCCGGGCATTTCCAGCGTCACATCCGGCGCATGCGCCGCGCTGCACTGAGTCGCCGCAATGCACTGCTGGCAGGCTGGCCGCGGGACGTTGCCGGGGTCGGTGAGCTGCCCGCGGTGGCGGCGGGTCTGCACCTGACGGTGCGGGTCGAAAGCCTGGCCCGGGAACAGGCCTTGGTGGCGCTGGCGGCGAGCGTCGACGTCGAAGTCAGCGCGCTGAGCAAATACTGGCTGGCGGACAGTGCCACGCCAGAGGATCAGCGGGCGGGCCTGGTGCTGGGGTTTGCCGCCGTGCCAGAGCCGGCGATCGACTCGGCTCTGGCGCGCTTGCGCCAGGTGTGGCGCGGCTGAGGTTGGATCAGGTGCCGGACTTGATCCTGGTCCAGGCCCGGGTGCGTGCCCGTTCCACGTCACGCGGCAGCGGTTGCAGGGTGTAGAGGGTACTCATTGCCGCCTCGGTCGGGTATAGGTTGGGGTTGTTGCGGATCGCCGGATCGACCAGCCCGGTGGCGTCCTTGTTCGGGTTCGGATAGCCGACAAAATCGCTGACCGGAGCAATCACCGGCGGCTGCAGCAGGTAGTTGATGAAGGTGTAGGCGTCCTGCGGGTTCTTCGCGCCCTTGGGAATCGCCAGCATGTCGAACCAGATCGGCGCGCCTTCCTTCGGCAGACGCATGTCCACCACCACACCGTTCCTGGCTTCCTTGGCGCGGTTGGCCGCTTGCGAGAAGCTGCCGGAGTAACCGACCGCGACGCAGATGTCGCCGTTGGCGATGTCGGCCATGTACTTCGAAGAGTGGAAGTAGGTCACGTATGGGCGAATCTTCAGCAACAGCGCCTCGGCCTTGGCGTAGTCCGCCGGGTTCTTGCTGTTGGGGTCCAGGCCGAGGTGTTGCAGGGCCAGTGGCAGGATCTCCGACGGCGAATCGAGCAGGGCCACACCGCATTGCTTGAGCTTGCTGATGTTCTCTTCCTTGAAGATCAGGTCCCAGCTGTCCACCGCTGCGTCGTCGCCCAGCACCGCCTTGACCTTGGCCGGGTTGAAGCCGATCAGGATGGTGCCGTACATGTACGGCACGGCGAACTTGTTGCCCGGGTCGTTGGCCTCGATCAGCTTCATCAGCTTCGGGTCGAGGTGATTCCAGTTCGGCAACTGGCTGCGATCCAGCGGCTGGAACACTCCGGCTTCGATCTGCTTGGCGAGGAACACGTTGGACGGCACCACCACGTCATAGCCGGAGTTGCCGGTGAGCAGCTTGGCCTCCAGCGCTTCGTTGGTGTCGAAGATGTCGTAGACCAGGCGGGTCTGGCTGTTCTGCGCCTTGAAATCTTCCAGGGCCTTGGGCGTGATGTAGTCGAACCAGTTGTAGACCCGCAACGTGCGTTCTTCGGCGTGGACAGCGCCACCGAGCAGCGCGGCGCACAGCGTCGGGGCGATAAAGCGCTTGAGTCTGTTCATCTTGCTGTCCTCACTGAGCGCTTTCGAAGCCTTCAAGCACGTTGACCGCGTTGATGCCGATCTCTTCCACCGCATAGCCACCTTCCATGACGAACAGGGTCGGTTTGCCGAGGGCGGCGATGCGCTTGCCCATGGCCAGGTAGTCCGGGCTGTCGAGCTTGAACTGCGAGATCGGGTCGTCCTTGAACGTGTCGACGCCCAGCGACACGACGATGATGTCGGCGCCGTAGTTGTCGATCTCCTGGCAGGCCTGATCCAGCGCCGCGCTCCAGACATCCCAACCGGAACCGGCCGCTAGCGGATAGTTGAAGTTGAAGCCTTCACCGGCACCTTCGCCGCGCTCGTCTTCGTAGCCGAGGAAGAACGGGAATTCCGCTTCCGGGTGGCCGTGGATCGAGGTGAACAGCACGTCGCTGCGTTCGTAGAAAATCGACTGGGTGCCGTTGCCGTGGTGGTAGTCGACGTCGAGGATCGCGACCTTCCTGTGGCCCTGATCGAGGAAAGCCTGAGCGGCGATGGCGGCGTTGTTGAGGTAGCAATAACCGCCCATCAAATCACCGGCAGCGTGGTGTCCCGGTGGACGGCACAGGGCGAAGGCACCACGGGCGCCACGCTGGATTTCCGCTTGTGCGGTCAGCGCCACTTGCGCCGCGCTGTACGCCGCTTGCCAGGTGCCGGCGGTGATCGGCGCGCCGCCGTCGAAGCTGTAGTAGCCGAGCTGGCCGTGCAGGCTGGTCGGTTTGACCTGGCGCAGGGTGCGCGCCGGCCAGGTGTAGGGCAGCAGGTCACCGTCGGTGTTGAACTCGGTCCAGCGCGCCCAGGCGCCCTGGAAAAATTCCAGGTAGTCGCGGCTGTGGATGCGCTCGATCGGGCCGAGGCCGAAATCTTCCGGGGCGGCGACCGGGCCCAGATTCTGCTGTTTCACCCGTTGCAGCACGTGGTCGGCACGCGAGGGCATCTCGAAGCAGGGCTTGAGCTGCCCGTCGATCAATTCGCAGCGGCCATGG
Organism: Pseudomonas sp. efr-133-TYG-5; assembly: GCF_030209175.1. GTDB lineage: Bacteria > Pseudomonadota > Gammaproteobacteria > Pseudomonadales > Pseudomonadaceae > Aquipseudomonas. Next base: position 214,483 of record NZ_JARVSM010000004.1, read on the forward strand.
TGCAGGTGGTGATCGTCCGAGTAGATCGTCAGCATGTTGTTGTTCTCCGCAGGGCTGGTTCGGTTGCCAGTAGTCTTGCGGCAGGCGGCGCATCGGAGAACGGCAGGGAAGGCCAAAAGGGGATCGATATGGCCAAAAATGCTGACCTCAATTCGCCCCTGGAGCGTGCGCGGCGCCCTGTGACGGAGCGCCGCACATGCGCGCTGGCGGGTGTTCAACGTTGCGCAGCGGGGCTTTCGGCCGTAGCGCCAGCGCGCTCGAGTGCGGCCAGCAGGTCAGGGCGCTGACGTTGTTCGATTACCGTGCGCAGGGCGGCGTAGGGCTCTCCCGAGCATTCGTGACCGAGGCGCGGATCGGCGCCTTTTTCCAGCATCAAACGGAACAGCTCCAACGTCTGCTGCTGGCTGACCGCTGCTCCCAGCTCCTCGCGCACGGGCTGACTGGCGAGCAGGTACAGCGCCGTTTGCGTGCGGTCGGCGCCCAGGCAACGACCGGACGGGTAAACGAAATTCAGCGCTGCGCCAGCTTCGACCAAGCGTTTCGCCGCCGGATAATTGCCGTGATCGATCGCTTCATACAGCGCGGTTTTCTGCGCTTTGTCTTCACGTCGGTCTAGGTCCTGCGGGTATTGCAGCAACCAGTTGAACAGCTTCTGGTCCTTGAGTGTGGTGCGTTGCATCAGCAGGGTTTCACCCTGGGCGTCCGGCTCGTCGATGGCGGCACCGGCCTCCAGCAGGAAACGCGTGCGCCGGGCCTGATCCGGGTCGCTGTTGGCCTTGAGGTCTTTGTTGAAGGCCTGCATGAGCATCGGCTCGCCGCCATTGATGCCGGCGACTTTGGCGCCGTGTTCGAGCAAGCGCCGCGCGATGGCCAGGTTCGGTGCATCCAGCGCGTGCATCAGCGCGCTGCGGCCGTCCTCACCCAAAGTGTTGGCCTGGAGGCCGGCGCCCAGCAGATCGCCGACCCGGATCTCGTCGCCGTCATCCACGGCCTGGATCAATGGCCATTGCGCCTGGCACGCCTGCGGATCGGCCTGGGTCAGGCCCAGGCGCTGCACCACACGCTCGGGAACACTCAGATTGCGTTGCAGGCGCAGCCCGCAATAGAGCCGGTAATACTCCTGCGCCCAGGCGTACTGGGTGGTGTAGGCAGGCGCCTTCTCATAGGCTTTCCAGGCCTGGTCGGCGAGGTTCAGATAGACCGGAATGCGCTGCGGCGCGCGCCGTATCACTTCCAGCAGCCATTGCCGCGAACCCTCGTCGGGCTGCACTTCGCTTTTCCAGTAGGCAATGTCGTTGAGCTGGCCGGGGAAGTCTTTCTGCTCGGCACCGATGCGGCGGAAGTCGTGGTGCAGAAACAGCTCGTCGACCTGCTGCAGGCCCGGGCCCTTGTCGCTGGCCTTGCTCAGTTGCCGGTGCAGCTGCGCCAGCTGCCCGGCGCCGTCGCCGGCTTCGTAAGGCTGTGGGTCGACTTCGATGCTCAGCGGGGCGTCGGGCACGTTGTAGCGCATGGCGTCGCGCGCACCTTCGATGCCTTTGAGCCAGCTGTCGAGCACGGCCGCCGGGGTGGCCTGCAATGGCTGGAACGACAGCAGGTGATCGTTGCGCACACGCCCCAGCGCCAGCAGTGGCGCACCGGGCGCGCGCCAGTCGATCAGCAGATAGCGCCTGGTTTCCCAGCCGCTGCTTTTTGTGCAATCGAAATTCACGGTGTCGACGACGATGCCGGGTGCGATGTCGGTGCGCATGGCCGACGAGCCCAGATTCAGGTACTGGAAATCGTTGACGCAGCGGTGCAACTCATCGGCGCTGAGCAGCGGCAGCGGCCCGAGTTTGTGCGTCCGTTCGCGGTAGTTTTCATCCGCGTAGATGTTCAGGTAGAACAGACCGCGGAAGTCGCTGAGCAAGCCTGCCGAGGGACCTGCAGCCTGGGCGGCTGCGGGGAGCGGCACGAGGGTGCGCGCGCGTTCGGGCGTATCGACCACGGCCTTGGGTGGCAGGCCCCACCAGTTCAGTTCGATGGCCTGGGCGGCCGCTGGCAGGTTGAGCAGGGTCGTAAGCAAGGCAAGGCGCGAGCAGCGCTGGAACAAGGGCATCAGGCGAAATCACCGGCAACAGGGTTGGGCCGCGTAATGTAGTGCAGCCCAACGTCTGGCGCCTGCTTTATCTCACGTGCGGAACTGGCTCGGTGCGACGCCGCTCCAGCGCACGAACGCATGGCGGAAACTCGCGGTTTCGCTGAAGCCCAGCGTTTCGGCGATGCGGTAGATCGGCAACTGGTCTTCGCAGAGCATCTGCTTGGCCCGCTCGAAGCGCAGTTCGTCGAGCAGTTCCTGGTAGCTGCAACCCATGTCCTTCAGGTGCCGGCGCAGGGTGCGCGCGGAACAGTTCATCTGCTCGGCCAGGCCCTCCAGCCCCGGCGCGGCATTCAACTGCGCGCCGAGCAGTTTGCGGATCCGCCCCAGCCACGCCTGCCGCCCGGTGAACTCGGTGTTCTGCTTGCGGCAGCGCTCGGCCATCGCCTGATGGGTGATGGCGTCGGCCAGCGGCAGCGGCTGGTCGAGCCAGCGACGGTCGAAGGCGAACGCGTTGTCCTTGGCGCCGAAGTGCAGCGCGCAGGCGAAATGTTCGCCGTAGCTGTCGCGGTAGTCCGGCGCCCGATGTTCGAACCGCGCGGCGCAAAGTGGCAGCGGATGGCCGAGCAAGTCGTCGCAGATGACCTTCAACGACACCAGACAGAACTCGGCATTGAACACCGCCATGGCCGGGCTCTCGCGATAGTCGGCAGCGACGAACCAGACCCGCTCGCCGTCGTCCTCTAGGCTCAGCTCGAAAAGTGTTCCCAACAGCGCCGGATAACGGATCGCCAGACGCAAAGCGTCACCGAAGGTGGCACTGGTGAGCAGCGCGTAACCGAGCATGCCGTAGGACGACACGTGCATGCGCCGGCCCAGTTCCAGGCCGATGTCGTGCTTGAGGGCGACGGCGTTGGCGCAGACCTGCATTTCCTGGTTGGTGGTGATGCGCGTGTCGGCGCGGCTCAGATCCGCCGCGCTGATGCCGCTGCCGGCCAGCAGCGCCTCACTGGCCAAGCCTTCGGCCTTGAAGGTGTCGAGCACCAGGGAGACGGCGTTGAGGGTCGTGAGGTGAGAGTGGAGCATGGGCATTTCCGATCGGTTGATCAGGGAAATCAGGCAAGTTATGTGCCTGCCCGCGCAGCTGCGACGACCTCAGCTGATCATGCGATCAATCTGCGCAGCAGATTATCCATCGATCGGAATATATCCCGCAGTTCAACTTCGATAAGCACGTTATTCGAATGTGAGAGCGCGGCTCAATGAATTTAGCGTGTTTATTGTTGGTCGGCCACTGTCAGAAATTACAGGTTTGAATGATAAATACGACCGCTTGTCGGGTTGTTTTATTAGTTGGTTTTTAGTTTGACGTTGTGCCTGGAGCTATCTATTTTCCTGGTGTCGCCGGTGTGAACTCAGTACGTTGCATACTTCTTCGAGGGCCTTTGGCCAGGTTGGTCCACGCGGCGCCGTTAATGGGCAAACGTTTTGGGTTGAACCCTGAAAGTTTGAGCGTGGCGTTTTAAAAGAACCTGTCGAGGATAAATAAATGGATATTTTCGAAGCGCTGAAAAAGTCTCATGGCGTCGCAGCAAACAAGGCCAGGGGGGGTGAGATCAAGTTCGTTCGGGATGGTCAGAGTGTCACTCTTCCAGCCTATCAATTCGATCTGGGTACAAACTTCCTGCTGGTGTTCGCCGCCCTGGATGCGAGCGGCAAGATTGTCGAGACGGTGGGTTTCATCGTCAAGGCAACCGACATTGGCAAGGAGGTCCATCATCCGCAAAACGGCTCCTGGATTCAGGCCTTGTTCAACGCAGAAGAGAATTTCGCTACGCGCGGCGTCATCAAGGTCAACGAGGATGTCTTTGGCGCCACTTACTATGGAACCCTGAGTGCTGAATTCACCGAGCCGGATGCGACGATCCGCGAATTGAAGGACGGTATTTTCAGCTTCAAGTATTTGCGCGAATCCTGATCTAGCGAGGCAGGTGCAGTGGAAGCCAGGCCCAGCTGACTCGACCCTGCCCCGGCAATATCGGTGGGGCAGGGTCGGTCGTTTCAGCGGTTGGCGTGGGGTCTCAGATCAGCTCACCGCACAGATCCAGTTCCACCAGACGCCGCACTTCGTCGACCGCCAGGCCCGCCCCGAGCAGCCCGTGCAGCTTGCCGAAGGCCGCCTCGCGGGTCATGCCGCCACCGGACAGCACGCCGACGCCACGCAGGCGGCTGCCCGCCTCGTAGACGTCCAGTTCGACGCCGCCTTCATGGCACTGCGTGACCGCCACCACCACTACGCCGTTGTCCCGCGCCCGGCCGAGGCTGGCGAGGAATTGCGGATTGTCGCTCGGCCCGGTGCCGCTGCCGTAGCATTCCAGCACCAGGCCCTGGATGCCGCTGGCGAGCAGGCCATCGACCACGTCGGCGCTGATGCCGGGGAACAGGGGCAGCACGGCCACCTGCGCCTGTTGCCTTGGCTGGTTGTAGCTCAGTTGCGACGGAATCGAAGAAGCCTTCGCCGCGCCACCCTGACGCTCCAGGCGCTTGAACGGGTGGCGACCGAAGCTGCGGACTTTCGCGCAACGGGTCGGCGCCAGCAGCTCGCCGTGGAAGTACAGGTGCACCCCTGGCGCCAGGCCCTGGCCGAGGGCGACCAGGGCGCCGCCGAGGTTTTCCCAGGCATCGCTGTCAGTCACGCCGGCCGGCAGCATCGAGCCGGTGAAGCACACCCGGGCGTGCAGGCCGAGCAGCTGGAAGCTCATGGCGGCGGCGCTGTAGGCCAGGGTGTCGGTGCCGTGCAGGATCAGCACGCTGTCGCAGCCTTGCACGTCGACCGCATCGACCACCGCTTCGCGCAGTTGCTGCCAGTAGGCCGGGGTCATGTTGGCACTGTCGATCAGCGGCGTCATTTCGCGGAAACGCCACTGCGGCACTACCAGCTCAGGCTGGCTGTGCAGGTAGTCGCGCATGCGTGCTTCGAAACCGGACGCCGGGGCCAGGCCATTGGCGCTGGCCTGCATGCCGATGGTGCCACCGGTGTACAACACCATGACGTGCTGGGCGGCGGGATAGGTCGACGAATTCATGGGGATTCTCCGAAAACGATGAGTGCCTGTGGGAGCGAGCCTGCTCGCGAAAGGGCCGTCAGATGCAACATGAATGTCGACTGATCCACCGCTTTCGCGAGCAGGCTCGCACCCACAGTTTTACGAACTGTAACTGACGGGCGCAGGGGATGCGCCCGTCTTTCACCTGTCAGCGTTGCGCTGCAGGGATGCCTCGCGGCTCGACTTCGGTCTTGCCGGCGGCTGGCGCTTCGGTCGGCCAGGCCTGCAGGTCGAGGTCCAGGTCGGTGAACTTGCTGGAGTCGAACACGGGCTGCTTGATGCCGGCGCGGCGCTGCTCGTCGTAGTCGCGCATCACGCGCATGCCGACCTTGAACAGCATGGCCAGGGCCATCAGGTTGACGAAGGCCAGGCAGGTCATGGTGATGTCGGCGAAGGCGAACACGGTCGAGAGATCCTGCATCGAACCCCAGACCACCAGCGCCAGGACCAGACCGCGGAAGATCATCAGCACGGCGCGGTTGCGGCTGAGGAACTGCAGGCTGTTCTCGCCCAGGTAGTAGTTGTAGAGGATGCAGGTGAAGACGAACAGCGACAGCGCGACGCTGACGAAGATCCGGCCCCAGTCACCGACCACGGCGGCCAGCGAGTTCTGGGTGAGGACGATGCCGTCACCTTCGAAGCCCGGGGTGTAGAAGCCCGACAGCAGGATCAGCAGCGCAGTGCAGGTGCAGATCACGAAGGTGTCGAGGAACACGCTGAAGGCCTGAACCACGCCCTGAGCGCCCGGGTGCTTGACCGAGGCCACTGCGGCGACGTTCGGCGCACTGCCCAGGCCCGCTTCGTTGGCGAACACGCCACGCTTCACGCCCATGACGATGGCGCTGCCGAGCAGGCCGCCGAAGGCCGGGTCGAGGCCGAAGGCGCTCTTGAAGATGGTTTCCAGCATGGCCGGCACGTGTTCGATCTGGGTGCCGATCACGTACAGGGTCACGCCGATATAGGCCAGGGTCTTGACCGGTACCAGCAGGTCGGACACCGCGGCGATACGCTTGATGCCGCCGATGAAGGTGATGGCCAGCAGCACGGCCAGGACGATGCCGGTGTGGCGTGGGTCGAAGGCAAAGGCGTTCTGCAGCGAATGGGTCACGGTGTAGGACTGCAGGCCGATGAAGGCGAAGCCGTAGGTGACCAGCAACAGGATCGAGAACACCACCGCCATGCCTTTGAGTTTCAGGCCGTGCTGGATGTAGTAGGCCGGGCCGCCACGGTACAGACCGTCGCCGTCGGCGCGCTTGTAGACCTGAGCCAGGGTGCATTCGAAGAAGCTGCTGGACATGCCGACCAGCGCGGTCACCCACATCCAGAACACCGCACCCGGACCGCCGAGGGTCACGGCGATGCCGACACCGGCGATGTTGCCGGCACCGACGCGGCCGGCCAGGCTGAGCATCAGGGCCTGGAACGAGCTGAGTTGCCCGCCGCTGCTTTTCAGGCTGTCGCGGAACACCGCGAACATGTGGAAGAAGTGGCGCAGTTGAACGAAACGCGAGCGAATCGTGAAGTAGCTACCGAGCCCGACAATGAGCACGATCAGTACTTTCCCTGAGAGGAAGTCGTTGATGACTTCGAGCATGGATTTTTCCTCGCTGTTTTTTGTGTAAGCAAATGCGGACGATCAGAAACATCGTGTTACACCGGTGTGCACGCGGCACGACAGGTGAGGCGAAGGTTTCGTCCCGGGTCCAGATCGCGGGTTTGTTATTAGTTCGGGTTTCGCATGGGTTTGGGTCTCGTTACCGACGACCGCTCACGCGAAGAGGGGCGGCACTATACCTATCAGTGCGGCGCCCGTCTGCACGGTTGTGGTGCGCACGGTGTTTCGAGTTGCTGCAAAATCGCAAAATCGCAGCCTTCGGCAGCCCCATCAGGTGTCTGTCACCGGATGCGGGAGCTGCCGAAGGCTGCGATCTTGGCGGCATCAAAAGCACTGAACATGTAACGTCCTGCTCGCAAACAAGTTAAAAAAAAGGGCTCGGGGAATCATCCCCAAGCCCTCAAAAGGTGAGAGGTGTCTAGTCCCTCGACCTGGTGAGCGTGGCCCTTGTGCAGGGCCGGTGTTGCGTCGGGTCAGGCCTTCAGAGGCACCAGACGCGGAGCGATCATGTTTTCCGGGCGCAGGATGTCGGCGAGCATGGCTTCGTCGAGCAGGCCTTCTTCGCGCACCAGTTCCAGCACGCCGCGGCCGCTTTCGAGGGCGATACGGGCGATGCGGGTGGCGTTCTTGTAGCCGATGTACGGGTTCAGGGCGGTGACCAGGCCGATCGAGTGCTCGACCAGTTCTCGGCAGCGCGCTTCGTTGGCGGTGATGCCGACGATGCAGTGCTCGCGCAGCATGTCCATGGCGCGTTGCAGCAGGCGGATCGAGTCGAGGATCTTGAACGCGATCAGCGGCTCCATCACGTTCAGCTGCAGCTGGCCGCCTTCGGCTGCCATGGTCAGGGCCAGATCGTTACCGATGACCTGGAACGCGACCTGGTTGACGGCTTCCGGAATCACCGGGTTGACCTTGCCGGGCATGATCGAGCTGCCTGGCTGACGCGCCGGCAGGTTGATTTCGTTGATGCCGGTGCGCGGGCCGCTGGACAGCAGGCGCAGGTCGTTGCAGATCTTCGACAGCTTGACCGCGGTGCGCTTGAGCATGCCGGAGAACAGCACGAAGGCGCCCATGTCGGAGGTGGCTTCGATCAGGTCGGCAGCCGGCACCAGCGGTTGACCGCTGATCAGCGCCAGGCGCTGCACGGCCAGGGCCTGATAGCGCGGGTCGGCGTTGATGCCGGTACCGATCGCGGTGCCGCCCAGGTTCACTTCGGTCAGCAGTTCCGGGGCCAGCGTCTTCAGACGGGCCAGGTCTTCGCCCATGGTGGTGGCGAAGGCACGGAATTCCTGACCGAGGGTCATCGGCACGGCGTCCTGCAGCTGGGTACGACCCATCTTCAGCACGTGGTTGAATTCTTCACCCTTGGCCGCGAACGCCTGAATCAGGCTGTCGAGGCTGGCCAGCAGGGCGTCGTGGCCCAACAGCAGGCCCAGGCGAATGGCCGTCGGGTAGGCGTCGTTGGTCGACTGCGCCATGTTGACGTCGTCGTTCGGGTGCAGGTACTGGTACTCGCCCTTCTGGTGACCCATTGCTTCCAGCGCAATGTTGGCGATCACTTCGTTGGCGTTCATGTTGGTGGAGGTACCGGCGCCACCTTGAATCATGTCGACCACGAACTCTTCGTGGAAATCACCGCGGATCAATCGGGCACAGGCTTCGCTGATGGCAGCGTGCTTGGCTTCGCTCAGATGACCCAGCTCACGGTTGGCGTCAGCAGCGGCCTGTTTGACCATGGCCAGACCGACAACCAGTTTCGGGTAATGCGAAATCGGAACGCCGGAGAGACGGAAGTTGTTCACCGCTCGCAGGGTCTGGATGCCGTAATACGCTTGAGCCGGTACTTCCAGGGCGCCAAGCAGGTCGTTTTCTGTGCGGAAAGATGCAGCGGAGGACATGATAGAAATCATCTCGATATGGACCCGGTCTATGCCGGAACGCTGCGAATGCTAGGCTTGTGGGAATTTTTGGGCCAATGCTGTTAAACACTGCCCTATGCACATTCGGCATAATGCCCGTGTGACGCCGCGTGCGCGGCAGACGTGTGACCTGTTTTGGTGCGTGTCCGGGAGGACGTGATGAATCTGGAAAGCAAATGGCTCGAGGACTTCAGTGCCCTGGCCGCCACCCGCAGTTTCTCGCAGGCGGCCGAACGGCGCTTCGTGACCCAGCCGGCGTTCAGTCGGCGGATCCGCAGCCTCGAGGCGGCCCTCGGGCTGACGCTGGTCAACCGCTCGCGCACGCCGGTCGAGCTGACGGCGGCGGGGCAGCTGTTTCTGGTGACCGCACGCACCGTGGTCGAACAACTCGGCGAAGTGCTGCGCCATCTGCATCACCTCGAGGGCGGCCAGGGCGAGGTGATCCAGGTGGCGGCGGCACACTCGCTGGCGCTGGGCTTCTTCCCGCGCTGGATCGCCCAGTTGCGCAACGAAGGCCTGAACATCGCCACCCGGCTGGTGGCGACCAACGTCGGCGACGCCGTGCACGCGTTGCGTGAGGGCGGCTGCGATCTGATGCTGGCGTTCTACGACCCGGACGCGGCGATGCAGATGGACCCGGAGATCTTCCCCTCGCTGCACCTGGGGCAGACCGAAATGCTCCCGGTGTGCGCGGCGCACGCCAATGGCCAGCCGCTGTTCGATCTGGAAGGCGAGGCCAGCGTGCCCTTGCTGGCCTACAGCGCCGGGGCGTTTCTCGGACGTTCGGTCAACGGTCTGTTGCGCCAGCGGCAACTGCGTTTCACCACGATCTACGAAACCGCCATGGCCGACAGCCTGAAAAGCATGGCCCTGGAAGGCCTGGGCATTGCCTGGGTACCTCGCCTGAGCGTGCGTGCCGAACTGGCCCGGGGTGAACTGGTGGTCTGCGGCGGTCCGCAATGGCATGTGCCGCTGGAAATCCGCCTGTATCGCTGCGCATTGGTGCGCAAGGCCAATGTGCGCCTGCTGTGGCGCAAGCTCGAGGGCGGCGCGGCCGGTTCCGCGGCCTGAGGGGCGGTCAGTGCAGGTCGACGGGGTCGGCCTGCGGTTTCCCGCGGATCGCCGCGTCAGGCCTTCTCGAGATACTGGCGAATGATCTCGCGGTTGTTGTCGCTGAAGCGTTGGGCATCCAGGCGCAGGGGCGTGAAAAAGTCTGGCGTGTTCAACGGCGTCTCGCTCCACCAGCCGTTGTAGAGGATGTCCGCGTCTTCATGCGTGGCGTTGAACATGTGGCCCACTTCATGCGCCGGTGCATTGCTCACTGTTATCGAAGCAATACCGACATGACCGCCGCGTTGTGCGACACCGGCAATGTCACTGTTTATATCGGTGCGGGTAAGTAACAGATACTTGTTGAGTTTGCGATTGATGCGGATATTTTTGTCTTTGTATCGCTTTAGCAGATAATCATCGACTCGCTCGGCCCATCCGGCCAGCGCGGCGCTGGAACTGCTGTTCTTGTAGTTGTAACTGCTCAGATCGGGCGCTTCCGACGGGCGTACCAGGACAATCGCCATCGGGCGTGCGGAAATGTTCTCCATTTCCTCTTCCAGCCAGGAAAAGTAAGTCTCGAACAGCTCGTGGCGGTCGTGTTCGGCAAGATCCTGATGCAGGATGACGACCAATGACAGTGGGCGTTTTAACATGTTTCGTATTCTCTATTGGTTATTTGACTAGGGGTGGCGCGAGTGCGTGCGGCAAACTAATTCGAGTAAGTTTGCTCGGACGCAATTGGCGCTGTCAGTTGTAACTTGTGTGAAATAACTGCGCGACACATGTAACGATGTGGTGCGGTTTTATAACACCAATAGTTGTTAGAGGTTTTTATTGAAGTTTTTGCAGTTGTTGCGAGTTTGCAAGAGGCAATGAAAGTTCAGCGGGAATCATTAATCGAGTGTTCTTTGCATATTTGCCGATAACCGCCGATTCTTGATTTTCCGGTCAATAAACACCCTGCATCGAAGCAGATGACAGATGGTCGCCACAGGGGCTGTTTATTGCTTTCTTTGCGGTATACTGCGCGGCCTTCGGCCGGTTCGTCCGGCCATTTTTCCTACAACAAGCCACGCATTCTGCGTGGCTTGTTGTTTTTGACGCGCCTGCGGGCGCCCAGAGAGAAGAGGCGCGACGATGAGTGCACTGGTTGGCGTGATCATGGGCTCCAAGTCCGATTGGTCCACCCTTAGCCACACCGCCGATATGCTGGAAAAGCTCGGCATCCCGTACGAGGTCAAGGTGGTTTCCGCCCACCGCACCCCGGATCTGCTGTTCCAGTACGCCGAAGAGGCCGAGGGCCGCGGCATCGAGGTGATCATCGCCGGCGCCGGTGGCGCGGCGCACCTGCCAGGCATGTGTGCGGCCAAGACCCACCTGCCGGTGCTGGGCGTGCCCGTGCAGTCGTCGATGCTCTCGGGCGTCGATTCGCTGCTGTCGATCGTGCAGATGCCGGCCGGCATTCCGGTCGCCACCCTGGCCATCGGCAAGGCCGGCGCGATCAACGCCGCGCTGCTCTCGGCGAGCATCCTTGGCGCCAAGCATCCCCAGTTCCACGCGGTACTGAAAACCTTCCGTGCCGAGCAGACAGACAGCGTCCTGGACAATCCAGACCCACGTATTGCCTGAGGTTGTTGAGATGAAGATCGGTGTAATCGGTGGCGGCCAGTTGGGTCGCATGTTGGCTCTGGCGGGTACGCCGCTGGGCATGAACTTCGCTTTCCTCGACCCGGCGCCGGACGCCTGCGCGGCCGCCCTGGGTGAACACCTGCGCGCCGATTACGGCGATCAGGATCACTTGCGCCAGCTGGCCGACGAAGTCGACCTGGTGACCTTCGAGTTCGAAAGCGTCCCGGCCGAAACCGTGGCGTTTCTTTCGCAGTTCGTGCCGGTCTACCCGAGCGCCGAAGCCCTGCGCATCGCCCGCGACCGCTGGTTCGAGAAAAGCATGTTCAAGGACCTGGGCATTCCGACCCCGGCCTTTGCCGACATCCAGTCGCAAGCCGACCTGGACGCCGCCGTGGCTGCCATCGGCCTGCCGGCCGTGCTCAAGACCCGCACCCTGGGTTACGACGGCAAGGGCCAGAAAGTCCTGCGCAAGCCAGAAGACGTGGTTGGCACATTCGCCGAGCTGGGCAGCGTTGCCTGCCTGCTGGAGGGCTTTGTGCCGTTCACCGGTGAAGTCTCGCTGATCGCCGTGCGTGCCCGCGATGGCGAAACCCGCTTCTACCCGCTGGTGCACAACACCCACGACAGCGGCATCCTCAAGCTGTCGGTCGCCAGCACCGATCACCCGTTGCAGGCCCTGGCCGAAGACTATTCCAGCCGCGTGCTCAAGCAGCTGGACTACGTCGGCGTGATGGCGTTCGAGTTCTTTGAAGTCGACGGTGGCCTCAAGGCCAACGAAATCGCCCCGCGCGTGCACAACTCCGGGCACTGGACCACCGAAGGCGCCGAGTGCAGCCAGTTCGAAAACCACCTGCGGGCGGTGGCCGGCCTGCCGCTGGGTTCGACCGCCAAGGTCGGCGAGAGCGCGATGCTCAACTTCATCGGCAAAGTGCCCGAGACCGACAAAGTCCTGGCCATCGCCGATTGCCATCTGCATCACTACGGCAAGGCGTTCAAGGCCGGGCGCAAGGTCGGTCACGCCAACCTGCGCTGCGCCGACAAGGCCACGCTGCAGGCGCAGATCCTCAAGGTCGAAGCGCTGATCGCCGAGTAACCGCAGTTTCATCCGGCAGCGGCGGAACCAATCAGGGCCGCCGTTCTCTCATGGCAGGATGCGAAAGTCTGACTAGGCTACGCATATCTACCAATAGAGAGGGAAAAGCCATGGGAATTATCGGAACCATCTTTATCGGCCTGATCGTCGGCCTGCTGGCACGGTTCCTGAAACCGGGCGACGACAGCATGGGCTGGATCATGACCATCCTGCTGGGTATCGGCGGTTCGCTGGCAGCCACCTACGGCGGCCAGGCCCTGGGCATTTATCAGGCGGGGCAGGGCGCCGGTTTCATCGGTGCGCTGGTCGGTGCGATCGTGCTGCTGGTGATCTACGGTCTGATCAAAAAGAACTGATCCAAGCGACAAAGCCCTCTCTGCCAATCCGGCGGGAGGGCTAGAATGCTCGGCGATTCACTGACCCTTTCCTTCCGAGCACCTTCATGCGCCGTCTTCTGTTGACTCTCCTTTTGCTGGGCAGCGGTCTGGCCCACGCCGGCGAACTGCCGGAAACCGACTGGCTGGAATTGATGCCCAAGTCGGACCAGAAAGCCCTCGAGGCCATGCCCGAGATCGATCACAACTCCCCGGAAGCCACTGGCACCTTCACCGAAAAGGGCGGCATGAAACAGGCCAAGGGCCTGCCGGCGGTGATGTATTCGACCAAGACCGTGCCGGCGATGAACGACAAGCACATCCGCATCGGCGGTTACCCGGTGCCGCTGGAGTCCGACGCCAAGGGCCGCAGCACGCTGTTCTTCCTGGTGCCCTACCCGGGCGCGTGCATCCACGTGCCTCCACCGCCGCCGAATCAGCTGGTGCTGGTGCGTTATCCCAAGGGGCTGAAGCTGGACGATATCTACACACCGCTGTGGGTGACCGGCACGCTGAAGATCGAGAAGGTCAGCAATGACCTGGCCGATGCGGCGTATGCGCTGGATGCGGACAAGGTGCGGGTGGTGCAGGAAGCCGACCTCTGATCGTCACCCCATGACAACTGTGGGAGCGAGCCTGCTCGCGAATACGCTGTGTCAGCCACTATTCAAGTCTCTGACACAGCGCTTCGCGAGCAGGCTCGCTCCCACAGTTTGTATTGCGGTTCTGATTAAAGCGGTTTGCTGGCGACGCTGACGCCCATGGTATGGCTTGCCCCCGGTGCCAGCGTGACCACGTCATCCATCACGTTCGCCGTCTCGATGCACAGCATGCGCTGCCAGCCGTCGTTGTCCATGTCGCTGAGCGCGGCGGCGCGGTCGATCCACGGGTTCCAGATCACCGCCGTACGCGAGCCGGTCGCGGTCAGTACGATCTGCCGTTCCCAGGCCGGATCGAGGATGCTCAGCTGCGGCGGGGTGTCGAGGTAGATGCGGTCGGTTTCCCCGGCGAAGTGCAGATCGCCTTGCTGGCTGTGGGTCTTCCAGTCATCCAGGGTCTCGATGTAGTTCAGGCCATCCACGCCGTCGACGTGCACATTGCGCACATCACTGACCGCGAAATACGTGTGCAGCGCCTGACTCAGGCTGACGGTGTCACTGCCACGGTTGTGGCTGGTCAGGCTGAGGCTCAGTTGCTCGGACAGATGCAGGGTCAGGGTCAGATCGACCTGATGCGGCCAGCCCGGCAGGCCACCTTCGGGGTAGGGCAGCTTGAACTCGACCTTGACGCCCTGGGCTTCGGCTTCGATGCCACCCAGCTCCCAATCCATCGCCCGCACCAGGCCGTGCGCCGGTGCCGGCTCGGCGCTGACACGCATGGCCTGCACGCTTTCAGGGTTGCGGGCGAAGATGCCGAACCACGGCCAGCACACCGGCACGCCGGCGCGGATGCTCTTGCCGGTGTTGAACACGGCCTTGTCGTTCAACCAGATGATCGGCGGCTGGCCATCGACCTGATAACTGAGGACGTGCGCGCCTTGCTGGGCCACCAGCACTTCGGCCTGACCGTGGCGGATGCGCCAGCAGTTCAGTTCATCCAGTTTCACGGCTTCAACGTTGGGCGTGTTCATGGGACAGCTCTCGATCAGAAACAGGGACGACTATCGACCGCAGAACGGCCGCGAGGTTTAACGCGCGCGCGGCGGCACCGAGCGGGTGCGACCGCTGCCGTCGATGGCGACGAAAACGAAGACCGCCTCGGTCACTTTACGCCACTCGCTGGACAGCGGGTCGTCGCTCCACACCTCGACCATCATCTGGATCGAGCTGCGGCCGATTTCCAGGGTCTGGGTATAAAAGGACAACTGCGCGCCCACGGCCACCGGCACCAGGAACGCCATGCGATCGATGGCCACCGTGGCCACGCGGCCGCCGGCGACACGGCTGGCCATCGCGGTGCCGGCCAGATCCATCTGCGCCACCAGCCAGCCGCCGAAAATATCGCCGAAGCCGTTGGTTTCGCGCGGGAGTGCAGTAATTTGCAGGGCCAGGTCGCCTTGCGGGATCGGATCTTCTTGTTCGAGCTCTATCATGCCGGGGGGGCCTCTGACCCGTGACTCTTCGTTGGGTATTGCTGGTGGTAGCCGTCTTCAGGAAAAACGATTCAGCACCGAACATACTACGTTCGTCACGTTTTCCATAAGGCGCCTGAAGGGAAACTCTGCGAAACCGACTGCCGACACTGTGAGAACGACGGCGCTCAGCAATCCTGGGTCAAAAACAGGCTCGGACTGCTCATTTACCACCGTAAACTCGGCGTCCAAGCCTGTTCTTTCCTTGTCTTGCTTTCGCTCGCTACGTTCTCACAGCGTCGGATGACAGCAACGTTTTCGCACAGCAACCCCTTACAAACCGGAGCAAGGTGGCGAGTATATCGGTCGGTAGACTCCGCGACGACCATCCGGTTCTGAATTTGACCGTCAAATACGCGCCTCTATGTGCTTTTTCGAACAATTTGCTATGGTGCCGAACCTGCCCGAGCCACAGCCAGCGTTGTTGTGGCAGCAGATCCGACTATAAGAGAAGACCTTGCCATGACCACAGCGCCTTCGAGCCTCGCGCAGCCCGAGCAACCCGCACGTCCCCTGACCCGCAATGACTACAAGACCCTGTCGCTATCGGCCCTGGGCGGCGCGCTGGAGTTCTACGATTTCATCATCTTCGTGTTCTTTGCGACGGTGGTCGGCAAACTGTTTTTCCCCGCCGACATGCCCGAGTGGCTGCGCCTGATGCAGACCTTCGGCATCTTCGCCGCCGGCTATCTGGCCCGGCCGCTGGGCGGCATCGTCATGGCGCATTTCGGCGACCTGCTGGGCCGCAAGAAGATGTTCACCCTGAGCATTTTCATGATGGCCGTGCCGACCCTGATCATGGGCCTGTTGCCGACCTACGCGCAGATCGGCCTGTGGGCACCGATCCTCCTTCTGTTGATGCGGGTGATCCAGGGTGCGGCGATCGGCGGTGAGGTGCCGGGGGCGTGGGTCTTCGTTTCCGAACACGTGCCGCAAAAGCACATCGGCTACGCCTGCGGCACGCTGACCAGCGGCCTGACTGCCGGCATTCTGCTTGGCTCGCTGGTCGCCACCGCGATCAACAGCCTCTATACGCCAGTGGAAGTCGCGGATTACGCCTGGCGGATCCCGTTCCTGCTCGGCGGTGTCTTTGGTCTGTTCTCGGTCTATCTGCGCCGCTGGCTGCATGAAACCCCGGTGTTCGCCGAGCTGCAGCTGCGCAAGGCGCTGGCCGAGGAAGTGCCGCTGCGCGCGGTGCTGCGTGACCACCGCGGAGCCATCGCGATTTCGATGCTGCTGACCTGGCTGCTGTCGGCCGGCATCGTCGTGGTGATCCTGATGACCCCGACCGTACTGCAGACGGTCTACCACTTCTCGCCGACCGAGTCGCTGCAATCCAACAGTCTGGCGATCGTGTTCCTGAGCATCGGCTGCATTATCTCCGGTGCGCTGGCGGATCGCTTCGGCGCCGGCCGGGTGTTTGTCTTCGGCTCCCTGGGTTTGCTGATCAGCTCCTGGACCTTCTACCACAGCCTCGCCGATCACCCGAACTGGCTGTTCCCGCTGTATGCCCTGACCGGTCTGCTGGTCGGCACCATCGGCGCGGTGCCCTACGTGATGGTCAAGGCGTTCCCGCCGGTGGTGCGCTTCAGCGGTCTGTCCTTCTCTTATAACGTCGCCTACGCGATCTTCGGCGGCCTGACGCCGATGGTGGTCAGCCTGCTGCTCAAGGAAAGCGCCATGGGCCCTGCCTACTATGTGGCGGTGCTGTGCACGATGGGGATTCTGGTCGGCGCTTGGCTGTGGAAGAAGGGCCGCTGATCCGGAGTTCTTCCAGCAGTATCGGTTCCTTCGCGAGCAGGCTCGCTCCCACATTGGAAGGCATTTCAACGGTGGGAGCGAGCCTGCTCGCGAATGGGGCGACTCGAATCATCCAGTAAAACCTCGATGCTGGCCTTTCATCCAATTGTCATATTTCAGCCATAGAGTGTTCACACGGCCTGCTGATACTTGGCCCCGACTTAACACACCCTATCTGCTAGGAGTAAGGCATGAAACTGAAGCGTTTGATGGCGGCAATGACTTTTGTCGCTGCTGGCGTTGCGACCGCCAACGCGTTCGCCGCTGTTGACCCTGCTATCCCGAGCTACACCAAGACCACTGGTGTGTCGGGCAACCTGTCCAGCGTCGGTTCCGATACCCTGGCCAACCTCATGACCCTCTGGGCCGAGAACTACAAAAAAGAATACCCGAACGTCAACATCCAGATTCAGGCCGCTGGCTCCGCCACCGCGCCACCTGCGCTGACTGAAGGCACCTCCAACCTGGGCCCGATGAGCCGCAAGATGAAGGACACCGAACTGGCTGCCTTCGAGCAGAAGTACGGCTACAAGCCAACCGCCATCCCGGTTGCCGTGGACGCCCTGGCCGTGTTCGTGCACAAGGACAACCCGATCCAGCACCTGACCATGGAACAGGTTGACGCGATCTTCTCGTCGACCCGCCTGTGCGGCGCCAAGACCGACGTGAAAACCTGGGGCGACCTGGGCGTGACCGGCGACCTGGCCAACAAGCCAGTGCAACTGTTCGGCCGCAACTCGGTATCCGGCACCTACGGCTACTTCAAGGAAGAGGCCCTGTGCAAAGGCGACTACAAGCCTAACGTCAACGAACAACCAGGCTCGGCGTCGGTCGTGCAGTCGATCAGCTCCTCGCTGAACGGCATCGGTTATTCGGGCATCGGCTACAAGACCGCCAGCGTGAAAACCGTTGCACTGTCGAAGAAAGGCAGCACCGAGTTCATCGAAGACACCGAAGAAAACGCCCTGAACGGCAAGTACCCGCTGTCGCGTTTCCTCTACGTGTACGTCAACAAAGCCCCGAACAAGCCTCTGGCCCCGCTGGAAGCCGAGTTCGTCAAACTGGTGCTGTCGAAACAGGGCCAGGAAGTGGTTGTGAAAGACGGCTACATCCCACTGCCGGCCAAGGTTGCTGCAAAAGCACTGGCTGACCTGGGTCTGCAGGAAGGCGGCGCTGAAGTCGCAAAAAAGTAACAAACTGAGTCAGGGGTGAACCCCGCCTGACTCATGTGGGAGCGAGCCTGCTCGTGAAGGAGCCTTCAGAACCGGCACTTTCGCGAGCAAGTTCGCCCCACACTCCCCGAATTCTTCTAGCCACTGCCAGTGCCCTGCTGGCGGCGGATTTGGTGCGTCACTGCATTGTCATCTTTCTGTCATACAGGATCGCTAGGGTGTGCGCATGAATGATCTGGCCAATTCCAAAATGACTACGAACCCTCCCAAGCGCATTGACTTCAATACGCCTGAGTTGCAACGCAAGCGCCGCATTCGCGCGCTCAAGGATCGCTTCACCCGCTGGTACGTCCTCGTCGGCGGCCTGGCGGTGCTGGCAGCCATCACCCTGATCTTCTTCTTCCTCGCCTATGTGGTCGCGCCGCTGTTCAAAGGTGCTGACCTGAGCACGAAGGAGGCACTCACCCCGGCCTGGATGCAGGACGCTGGCAAGCCACTGATGATTTCGCTGGAAGAGCAGAATCAGGTGGCGATGCGCGTTTCCGACAAGGGCCAGGCGCTGTTCTTCGATATCGACAGTGGCGCTGAGCTCAAGCGCGTCGATCTGCCGGTCCCGGCCGGCGCCAGCGTGACCGCCATCGGCGAAGACCAGCCAGGTCATCCGCTGGTGGCCGTGGGCCTGTCCAACGGCCAGGCACTGGTGTTCCGTCACACCTACAAAGTCAGCTACCCGGAAGGCAAGAAAACCATCACTCCGGCCATCGAGTACCCGTACGGCGAAGCGCCAATCGCGGTGAACGAGAGCGGCGGGGCGCTGGAGCATGTCAGCCTCAATGCCACTGATTCGACGCTGATGCTGGTCGGTGCCACCGGCTCGCAACTCAATGTGCTGTCGCTGACCAGCGAAGAAAACATGATGACCGGCGAAGTCACCAACGAGCAGAAGCGCATCGAACTGCCGCAGATGACCGAGCCGGTGAAAAACATCTTCGTCGATCCGCGCCAGCAGTGGCTCTACGTGATCAACGGTCGCGCCCAGGCCGATGTGTTCAGCCTGCGCGACAAGAGCCTCAACGGTCGTTACAAGCTGCTGGAAAACGCCGACGCCGAAATCACCGCTTCGACGCAACTGGTGGGTGGCATCTCGCTGATCGTCGGCGATTCCAAGGGTGGCCTGGCCCAGTGGTTCATGGCCCGCGACACCGATGGCGAGCTGCGTCTGAAGCAGATCCGCACCTTCCAGATGGGCACCACGCCGATTGTCGAAATCTCCGCCGAAGAGCGCCGCAAGGGCTTCCTCGCCCTGGACGCCAGCGGCAAGCTCGGCGTGTTCCACAGCACCGCGCACCGTACCCTGCTGGTCGATCAGGTGGTCGAGGGCCAGGGCCTGTTCGGTCTGTCGCCGCGTGCCAACCGCGTCATCGTCGAGGCCGGCGGCAAGCTGCAACCGCTGCTGCTCGACAACCCGCACCCGGAAGTGTCCTGGAGTGCGCTGTGGAGCAAGGTCTGGTACGAGAACTACGACGAGCCTAAATACGTCTGGCAATCGACCGCCGCCAACACTGATTTCGAACCGAAACTGAGCCTCTCGCCCCTGACCTTCGGCACCCTGAAAGCCGCGTTCTACGCGATGCTGCTGGCGGCGCCGCTGGCGGTTGCCGCAGCGATCTACACCGCGTATTTCATGGCCCCGGGCATGCGCCGCAAGGTCAAACCGGTGATCGAGTTGATGGAGGCGATGCCGACGGTGATCCTCGGTTTCTTCGCCGGCCTGTTCCTCGCGCCGTATGTGGAGGGCCATCTGCCCGGCATCTTCAGCCTGTTGATGCTGCTGCCGATCGGCATCCTGGTGGCCGGTTTCACCTTCAGCCGCCTGCCTGAATCGATCCGCCTGAAAGTCCCGGACGGCTGGGAAAGTGCGCTGCTGATCCCGGTGATCCTGTTCGTCGGCTGGCTGTCGCTGTACATGAGCCCGTTCATGGAGAACTGGTTCTTCGGCGGTGACATGCGCATGTGGATCTCCCACGACCTGGGCATCACCTACGACCAGCGCAACGCTCTGGTGGTCGGTCTGGCCATGGGTTTCGCGGTGATCCCGAACATCTACTCGATCGCCGAAGACGCCGTGTTCAGCGTGCCGCGCGGCCTGACCCTGGGCTCTCTGGCCCTCGGTGCCACGCCGTGGCAGACCATGACCCGCGTGGTGATCCTCACCGCCAGCCCGGGCATCTTCTCGGCGCTGATGATCGGCATGGGCCGTGCGGTCGGCGAAACCATGATCGTGCTGATGGCCACCGGCAACACCCCGGTCATGGAAATGAACCTGTTCGAAGGCCTGCGCACCCTGGCCGCCAACGTCGCGGTGGAAATGCCCGAATCGGAAGTCGGCGGCAGCCACTACCGCGTGCTGTTCCTCTCGGCGCTGGTGCTGCTGCTGTTCACCTTCGTCATGAACACCCTCGCGGAACTGATTCGTCAGCGTCTGCGCAAGAAATACTCGTCGCTTTAAGAAAGGTAGAAGTCTGTGAAACAGAACTCCCTGAATGGATGGTTCAAGAGCGGCGCCCCGGGCGTCTGGATCAGCGGTGGCGCGGTGTCCATCGCGGTCATCATGACCATTGGCCTGCTGGCGGTGATTGCCGTGCGCGGCCTCGGTCACTTCTGGCCGGCGGACCTGATCCACGCCAGCTACAACGTGCCGGGCCAGGCCAATCACCTGGTCATCGGCGAAGTGGTGCAGAAAGAAGAAGTGCCGCGCGCCCGACTGAAGAGCGCCGGCCTGCCGGTGCCGGATCAGGGCCCGGAATTCATGACTCGCGAGCTGATCAAGGTCGGCAACCGCGACTTGAACGGCAACGACTTCACCTGGATCGTCGGCGAGTGGCTGACCGACCAGAAGAACCCGCCGGAGCTGATGGCCCTGGAGCGTCGCGAGTGGGGCAACTTCTACGGTTACCTGGTCAACGTCAAACAGGACGGCAAGGTCATCGCCGAGGGTGAAGCTGCCTGGCCCGAGCTGCAGGCACGGATCAACCGTGTGAACGGCCTCGCCGCGCAGCTCAAGTCGCTGGAGAAAACCGACATCGGCGCAATCAACGCCGGCCTCGAACGCATCCGTCTGCACGGGCGCAAACTGGAACTGGAAGGCAAGCTCGACCCGGCCGCGCAGGCGGACATGGACGCCGAGCGCGCCGAGCTGAACGCTCGCTACCAGGACATCGAAGCCCGTCTGGCCGACCTGCATGCGCAGTTCAACCGCGACGCCTTGACCGCTCGCGATGCCAACGGCAAGGAAATCGAAATCGGCCTGGGCAAAGTGGTGCACGCCTACCAGCCGAACGCGATGGGTACGTTCACCAAGATCGGTTTCTACTTCAGCAAGGTCTGGGAATTCCTCTCCGACGACCCGCGTGAAGCGAACACCGAAGGCGGGATTTTCCCGGCGATCTTCGGCACCGTGATGATGACCCTGATCATGGCGATGATCGTCACCCCGTTCGGCGTGCTGGCGGCGGTGTACCTGCGTGAATACGCCAAGCAGAACACCCTGACCCGGGTGATCCGCATCGCGGTGAACAACCTGGCCGGTGTGCCGGCGATCGTCTACGGCGTGTTCGGCCTGGGCTTCTTCGTCTATGTGCTGGGCGGCTCGCTCGACCGTCTGTTCTTCCCCGAAGCGCTGCCGGCACCGACCTTCGGCACGCCGGGCCTGCTCTGGGCGTCGTTGACCCTGGCGCTGCTGGCGGTGCCGGTGGTGATCGTTGCCACCGAGGAAGGCCTGGCGCGTATCCCGCGCACCGTGCGCGAAGGTTCGCTGGCCCTCGGCGCGACCAAGGCCGAGACGCTGTGGAAGATCGTTCTGCCAATGGCCAGCCCGGCGATGATGACCGGCATGATCCTCGCCGTGGCCCGCGCCGCCGGTGAAGTGGCGCCGCTGATGCTGGTGGGCGTGGTGAAACTGGCGCCGTCGCTGCCGGTGGACGGCAACTACCCGTACCTGCACCTGGACCAGAAGATCATGCACCTGGGCTTCCACATCTATGACGTCGGCTTCCAGAGCCCGAACGTCGAAGCCGCGCGGCCGCTGGTGTACGCCACGGCGCTGCTGCTGGTGCTGGTGATCGCCACGTTGAACCTGTCGGCGGTGTGGATTCGTAACCACCTGCGCGAAAAATACAAAGCACTGGACAGCTAAAGCCATTAGCCACAAGCGGCCAGCTACCCGCCGCTTTTGCTCAAACTTGCAGCTTGCAGCCAGAAGCTTGCAGCTACGAACGGAGTGAGACCCATGCAGCACGAAACACATACCCACGGCATCAACATGTCTGCCCTGGGCCGCGACAAGCAGAGCCTGAACCTCGAACAGGAAACCGTGGCCATCGAAGTGCCGGGCCTGAGCCTGTTCTACGGCGAAAAACAGGCGCTGTTCGACGTCAGCATGAACATTCCCAAGCAGCGCGTGACCGCTTTCATCGGGCCGTCGGGCTGCGGCAAGTCGACCCTGCTGCGCACCTTCAACCGGATGAACGATCTGGTCGACGGCTGCCGCGTGGAGGGGGCGATCAACCTCTACGGCAACAACATCTACCGCAAGGGCGAAGACGTCGCCGAGCTGCGTCGCCGGGTCGGCATGGTGTTCCAGAAGCCCAACCCGTTCCCGAAAACCATCTACGAAAACGTGGTCTACGGCCTGCGCATCCAGGGCATCAACAAGAAGCGCATTCTCGACGAAGCGGTCGAGTGGGCGTTGAAGGGCGCGGCGCTGTGGGACGAAGTCAAGGATCGCCTGCATGACTCGGCACTCGGCCTGTCCGGCGGTCAGCAACAGCGTCTGGTGATCGCGCGCACGATCGCGGTTGAGCCGGAAGTGCTGCTGCTCGACGAACCGTGCTCGGCCCTCGACCCGATCTCGACGCTGAAAGTCGAAGAGCTGATCTACGAGCTGAAATCCAAGTTCACCATCGTCATCGTCACCCACAACATGCAGCAGGCGGCGCGGGTGTCCGACTACACCGCGTTCATGTACATGGGCAAACTGGTGGAATTCGGCGACACCGATACGCTGTTCACCAACCCGGCCAAGAAGCAGACCGAAGACTACATCACAGGGCGGTACGGCTAGCCGTACAGCGACAAGCCGCAAGCTTCACGCGGCAGGTCAAAGCGGTTCAGCACAACGACACAAATTGGCTTGCAGCTCGTAGCTTGCAGCTCACAGCTTTTGCGGAGCAAACAACATGATTTCTAAGGAAGGCCTCACTCATCACATTTCCGCGCAGTTCAACGCCGAACTGGAAGAAGTGCGCAGCCATCTGCTGGCCATGGGCGGGCTGGTCGAGAAGCAGGTCAACGATGCGGTCACCGCGCTGATCGAGGCCGACTCCGGCCTGGCCCAGCAGGTGCGCGAAATCGATGACCAGATCAACCAGATGGAACGCAACATCGACGAAGAATGCCTGCGCATTCTCGCCCGCCGGCAGCCGGCAGCGTCCGACCTGCGCTTGATCATCAGCATCTCCAAGTCGGTGATCGACCTGGAACGCATCGGCGACGAAGCGACCAAGATCGCCCGCCGCGCGATACAGCTGTGCGAGGAAGGCGAAGCGCCGCGTGGTTACGTCGAAGTGCGTCACATCGGCGACCAGGTGCGCAACATGGTCCGTGACGCGCTGGACGCGTTTGCCCGTTTCGACGCCGATCTGGCGTTGTCGGTGGCGCAGTACGACAAGACCATCGACCGCGAATACAAGACCGCCCTGCGCGAGCTGGCGACCTACATGATGGAAGACCCGCGCTCTATCTCGCGGGTCTTGAGCATCATCTGGGTCCTGCGTTCGCTGGAGCGCATCGGCGACCACGCGCGCAACATCTCTGAGCTGGTGATTTACCTGGTGCGCGGCACCGATGTGCGCCACCTGGGCCTCAAGCGCATGAAGGAAGAAGTTCAGGGCACAAGTGGTGAAACCGCTAATGTTCCGGGCGATGCTGACGATAAGTAAGATTGCCTGAGAAAAGCGCCCGGCCCTTTGGCCGGGCGTTTTTTTTGCGGCTTTCGAATTCAAAAGCAGCACCCGCGAACGAAAAGTCCCGGCGTGACTGAAAAGTTTTGGCAAAGTGCCATCATTCAAGCGTTATGCTTGCCGGGATTTTTTTTAGGGGTGTTGGATGAGCAAGATCAGTGTGTTGGTCGTGGACGACGCGTCGTTCATTCGTGACCTGGTAAAAAAGTGCCTGCGTAACTACTTCCCGGGGATCCGCACCGAGGACGCCATCAACGGCAAGAAGGCCCAGGCCATGCTGGCCAAGGAAGCCTTCGACCTGGTCCTGTGCGACTGGGAGATGCCGGAAATGTCCGGTCTCGAACTGCTGACCTGGTGCCGCGAGCAGGACAACCTCAAGACCATGCCGTTCATCATGGTTACCAGCCGTGGCGACAAGGAAAACGTGGTGCAGGCCATCCAGGCCGGCGTTACCGGCTATGTCAGCAAACCGTTCACCAACGAGCAGCTGCTGACCAAGGTCAAGCAGGCCCTGAACAAGATCGGCAAGCTCGACACCCTGATGAACAGCGCGCCAACCAAAATGAATTCGGCCTTCGGCAATGATTCCCTGAGCGCGTTGACCGGCGGCAAGGCGGCCGTGGTCGGTGCCGCTCCAGCCGCCGCTGCAGCCAGGCCCGCCGTTGCAGCGCCTGCGGCTGCGGCGGCACCAGCCCGCGGCCTGCTCAACAGCCCGCCGGTCAAGGCACCGGCCGCCGCTGGCGCACCGACCGGCGGTCGCGGTCAGGGCCAGCTGCGTCTGCCAAGCGGTACCCAGCAGTGCGTGATCAAGGCCCTGAGCATCAAGGAAGCGCTGTTGGTGGTTAAGCGCACCGACACCCTGCCGCAGATCCTCGACAGCGCCGTGCTCGACCTGGAGCAGGGCGACAACGCCGAAATCGCCCGCCTCAACGGCTACCTGCACGCCGTCGTCGCTCACGAGCCGAAACCCGACAGCGAATGGCTGCAACTGACCTTCCGCTTCGTCGACCAGGACGCGCAGAAGCTCGACTACATCTCCCGCCTGATCGCCCGCGGTACGGCGCAGAAGCATTTCGTTCCGGGCGCCTGATCGCTACCGCCGGACAGTCCGTCTTCGCCAGCAGGCTCGCTCCCACAGTTGAAACGCGTTCCAATTGTGGCAGCGAGCCTGCTCGCGAAGGGGCTATCAAATGCACCACCGATCTCCCCCACCTGCCAATTTGAAACATCTGTCGACTAGCCTGGTCTGTCTCAGCTGCTAGGCTCATTTCAGGCCTTCACTCGACAGAATTCTTGCCCATGCTTGCGCGCCTGCTGTTTTGCTGTGGTCTGGTCGTGGCGTCCACTTCGGCCGCGGCCATGACCATCTACAAATCCACCGATGCCAACGGCGTGGTCTCGTACAGCGACCGGCCGAGCAAAGGCTCCCAGGTGTTCGTGTTCCAGGACCGGATGGTCGAGCGCCTGGAGCGCCAGGTTTATCTCGACATCAAGAAGCAAAAGGGCGCGGACGCGGTGTTCGTGCGCAACGAGTTGTACGCGCCGGTCGAGATTGCCCTGGCGTTTACCGGGATGAGCAATGTGCGCGGCGCACCGGCGCAAACGATCCGTCGGGTGCTGCCGGCGCGCAGCCATACGCGGTTGGCGTTGCTGACGGCGGTGTCCGGTGGCAAGCCGTTGGTGTACACGCCGATGTTCCACTATTCCCTCGGTGACCCGGCGGGCGCCGCCCAGGGCTATCGCTATCCGTTCCCATGGCGTGGCGGGCCGTTTCGCCTGAGTCAGGGCGCCAACGGCGACTACAGCCACTTCGGGCCGAAGAACAAATACGCCATGGACATCGCCATGCCGGTCGGCACACCGATCATCGCGGCGCGAGCCGGTGTGGTGGTGAAGACCGAGAACTCGCAGAACGGCCGTGGCAACGACCCTTCCGGCAATTTCGTGCGGGTGCTGCACGACGACGGCACGATGGGTGTGTACCTGCATCTCAAGCAAGGCTCGGTGAGCGTGCGCGAAGGCCAGCGAGTGGCGGTGGGCAGTCCGCTGGCGCTGTCCGGCAATACCGGCAACAGCAGCGGCCCGCACCTGCACTTCGTGGTGCAGCGCAATACCGGCATGGGGCTGGTGTCGATTCCGTATCAGTTCGCCCAGCCGCTGGGGGCCTTGCCCAACTTTGCGTTGGGCAAGCAGTGATGGGGTGTCTGATCTGACGCCTTCGCGAGCAAGCTCGCTGCCACAGGTCTTGCATCGTACTCGTGGGAGCGAGCCTGCTCGCGAAGGAAGCGGCGCGGTGCCCGATCAGCCCATCAATCGAGCATCAATACCTTGGCCAGCACGATCTTCGGCCCTTTCATCTTCTTGATGATGATCCGCAGGCCTTCGACTTCCAGCACTTCTTCCTCTTCCGGCACCCGTTTCAGGGTCTCGTAGACCAGCCCGGCGAGGGTTTCCGCTTCGATGTGGTCGAGGTCGATGCCCAGCAGGCGCTCGACCTTGAACAGCGGCGTGTCGCCACGCACCAGCAGCTTGCCCGGCTGATAGGCGAGGATGCCGCGCTCGGCCTTGCGGTGTTCGTCCTGGATATCGCCGACCAGCACTTCCAGCACGTCTTCCATGGTCAGGTAGCCGATGATGTTGCCGTCGGCCTCTTCGACCACGGCGAAGTGCGAGCCGCCCTTGCGGAACTGCTCCAGCAACTGCGAGAGGGGCATGTGCCGCGATACGCGTTCCAGTGGGCGGGTCAGTTCGGCGAGGTTGAACGACTCGGGAATGTGGTCCAGCGCGGCCAGTTCCAGCAGCAGGTCCTTGATGTGCAGCAGGCCGACGAACTCCTGACGCTC
This sequence comes from Pseudomonas sp. efr-133-TYG-5, assembly GCF_030209175.1. GTDB lineage: Bacteria > Pseudomonadota > Gammaproteobacteria > Pseudomonadales > Pseudomonadaceae > Aquipseudomonas. The sequence goes on from NZ_JARVSM010000004.1 coordinate 241,313, forward strand.
GCTGTCGTATACCGGATAGCGGCTGAACTTGTGGCGACGGAACATCGCCAGGATTTCCTTGAGCGGGGCGTTGAACTCGAGGGTGATCAGGTCTTCGCGGGAGTTGGCCCAGTCGACCACTTCCAGCTCGCCCATTTCCACTGCCGAAGCGAGCACGCGCATGCCCTGGTCGCTCGGGTCCTGGCCACGGCTGGAGTGCAGGATCAGTTTCAGTTCTTCACGGCTGTAATGGTGTTCGTGGTGCGGGCCGGGCTCGCCCTGGCCGGCAATCCGCAGAATCGCGTTGGCGCTGGCGTTGAGCAGGTAGATCGCCGGGTACATCGCCCAGTAGAACAGGTACAGCGGCACCGCCGTCCACAGCGACAGCAGCTCGGGTTTGCGGATCGCCCAGGATTTCGGGGCGAGTTCGCCGACCACGATGTGCAGGTAGGAAATGATGAAGAACGCGGTGAAGAACGAAATGCCCTTGACCACTTCCGGCGACTGCACGCCGACCGCGCTCAGCAGCGGCTCGAGCAGGTGCGCGAACGCCGGCTCACCGACCCAGCCCAGGCCGAGGGAGGCGAGGGTGATACCGAGCTGACACGCCGACAGGTAGGCATCGAGCTGACTGTGTACGGTGCGCAGGATGTGCCCGCGCCAGCCGTTCTTGTCGGCGATGGCCTCGACCCGGGTCGAGCGCAGTTTGACCATGGCGAATTCCGCCGCAACGAAGAAGCCGTTGAGCAAAACCAGGATCAGAGCAAAAAGGATCATGCCGAAATCGGCGAAAATGGTAGCGAGGGACAAGCCAGGGGAAGGGTCCATGATGGAGTTTTGCGGGTTCCGTGTGATTCGTAAGAGAGAAGAATTCGCGCCTGAAAGGCAGGCGCAAGTCAGCCAATGTAGCGGCTGACTTGGCGATTGCCTAGTGGCGCGTGCCGGCCGGCATCACTCGGCCGCGCTGATGGCCCGTGCCTGGGCGATCTGGGCCGGGGCGAAATGGCAGGTGAACGTGCTGCCATGACCGGGCACGCTGCTGATCTCCATCCGCGCGCGGTGGCGCAGCAACACGTGTTTGACGATCGCCAGGCCGAGGCCGGTGCCGCCGGTGTTGGAGTTGCGGCTGGAGTCGACGCGGTAGAAGCGCTCGGTCAGGCGTGGCAGGTGTTTGCTGTCGATGCCGATCCCGGAATCCTGCACGCTGAGGTGCGCGCCTTGCTCGTCGCCCCACCAGCGGATGCGGATATTGCCTTCGGCCGGGGTGTATTTGACCGCGTTGAACACCAGGTTGGAGAACGCGCTGCGCAGTTCCGCCTCGCTGCCCTTGAGCTGAATCCGCGCGTCGGCCTCGAGGGTGATGCGCTGGTTCTTCGAACCGGACAACTGCTGGGCATCGCTCTTGATCGACTGCAGCAGCGCGTCGATCGCCACCGGCTGGTTGTCCGACGGGTAATCGGTGGCTTCCAGTTTGGCCAGCAGCAACAGATCGTTGAGCAGCGTCTGCATGCGCCCGCCCTGTTGCTGCATCTGCTGCAGCGCGCGGCTCCAGCGCGGATTCACATCCTCGACATTGTCGAGCAGGGTTTCCAGATAACCGCAGATCACCGTCAGCGGCGTGCGCAATTCGTGGGAGACGTTGGCGATGAAATCCTTGCGCATCTGTTCCAGCTGATGGATGCGCGTGACGTCGCGCACCAGCATCAGGTGCTCGTTGTTGCCATAGCGGGTCAGGTACAGCTGAATGCGTACGCGGTCATTGGTCGGCGAGGGGATTTCCAGCGGTTCGGCGTAGCTTTCCTGCTCGAAGTATTCCTTGAAGCGCGGATGGCGTACCAGGTTGGTTACCGGCTGGCCGCTGTCCTGCGGGGTCTTGAGTCCGAGCAGGGTTTCCGCGGCGCGGTTCCACCATTCCAGGTTGCCGTCGCTGTCGAGCATGATCACCGCGTCTTTCAGGGCGGCGGTGGACTCCTGCACGCGGTCGATCACCGCTTGCAGGCGCCCGCGCACGCGCTGGTCGCGGCGTTGCAGGTGGTAGATGCTGTCGAACACCTCGCCCCACAGGCCGTAGCCGTCGGGTGGCGCTTCATCGGGTTGGTGCAGGCGCAGCCACTCGTGCAGGCGCAGCAGTTGCTTGAGCGTCCAGGCCAGGTACAGACCCAGGCCTGCAGCGAGGCTCCAGCCGTAGTAGCCGGTGATCAGGCCGATCACCAGGCAGGCGGTGACCAGCAACAGCATGTGGCGAATCAGGGTGCCATGCCAGTTTTGATTCACGGAGCGTCCTTAACGCAGCTTCGAGTTTCAAGCTGCAAGCTGCAAGTCAGAGCGGTTCGGCTGTTCCTTGCCGCTTGTAGCTTGAAGCTTGCCGCTGCTTTTATGCTTTGGTGGAAAACCGGTAGCCGGTGCCGCGCACGGTTTGTACCAGATTTTCGTAGGCATCGCCGAGGGCCTTGCGCAGGCGGCGGATATGCACGTCGACGGTGCGCTCTTCCACATAAACGTTGCCGCCCCAGACCTGATCGAGCAACTGGCCACGGGTGTAGGCGCGTTCCTGGTGGGTCATGAAGAATTGCAGCAGGCGATATTCGGTCGGGCCCATTTCCGCCGGCCGGCCGTCGATGGTCACGCGATGGCTGATCGGGTCGAGCAGCAGTCCGCCGACTTCGATTGGCGCTTCGCCATCGGTCGGACCGGCGCGGCGCAGCACGGCTTTCAGGCGCGCGACCAGCTCGCGCGGCGAGAACGGCTTGGTGATGTAGTCGTCGGCGCCGACTTCCAGGCCCTGGATCTTGTTGTCCTCTTCGCCCTTGGCGGTGAGCATGATGATCGGAATGTCTCCGGTCAGCTCGTCGCGCTTGAGACGGCGGGCCAGCTCGATGCCGGAGGTGCCGGGCAGCATCCAGTCGAGCAGGATCAGGTCCGGCTTGCGGTCGACGATGATGGCGTGTGCCTGCTGCGAGTTCTCTGCCTCGAGGCAGTCATAGCCGGCCATTTCCAACGCAACGGCGATCATTTCGCGAATGGGCGCTTCGTCGTCGACGATCAGAATGCTCCTGCCAACCATGCCTTAATCCTCTTGTCATTTACCTGTCTTGCGCCGCATTAGATAACGGAATTATTGCAGTCGTGTGACAGTATTTTAGTCCGGCGGCGATTGTGCGAATCCTGAACTAAGCTCTAAGTCCGAATCCTGACAACCACAAAAGAAGGTTTCCATGACTCAAATGACTGCTTCCTTCAAAGCACTGCTGATGGCTGCCGCCCTGACTCTGCCCGGACTGGCAATGGCGGCCGAGCCGGCCATGATGAAAGACGGAATGATGGTCGATCACAAAGGCATGACCGTTTACACGTTCGACAAGGACGCTGGCGGCAAGTCGATGTGCAACGACGATTGCGCCAAGAACTGGCCACCGATGATGGCGCCGGCGGGGGCCAAGGCCGAGGGCAAATGGACGGTCATCAAGCGCGATGACGGCAAGATGCAATGGGCTTACGACGGCAAGCCGCTGTACACCTTCATGAAGGATGAAAAGCCCGGCGAAATGAAGGGCGACGGCATGAAGGACGTCTGGCACGTCGTGCATATGTCGCAGAAGTAAGCGCTCGGCGCGGTACGAGTCTGCCCCGGTTTGCGGGGCAGATTCATTTCAGCGCAACGCGTAATCCAGCACGATGCCGACAAAGATCGCCAGCCCGGCCCAGTGGTTGTGCAGGAACGCTCGGAAGCAACGCATGCGGTCGCGGTCGCGGGTGTACCAGAACTCCCAGGCATAGCAGCCGGCGGCCACCAGCAGGCCGAGGTGGAACCACAGGCCCAGCTCGAATTTCGCCCCGGCCAGCAGCAGGCAGCCCAGCGACAGTGCCTGCAGGGTCAGGATGATCACCCGATCCGCCTCGCCGAACAGGATCGCGGTGGATTTCACGCCGATCTTCAGGTCGTCGTCACGGTCGGTCATGGCGTAATAGGTGTCGTAGCCCACGGTCCACAGCAGGTTGGCGATCCACAGCAGCCAGGCCGCGGCCGGCAGTTCGCCGGTCTCGGCAGTGAATGCCATCGGCATGCCCCAGGAGAACGCCGCGCCCAGCACCACTTGCGGGTAATAGGTGTAGCGCTTCATGAACGGATAGGTGAAGGCCAGCGCCAGCCCCCCGAGGGACAGCCAGATGGTCGGCGCATTGGTGCACAGCACCAGCAGGAAACTCACCCCCATCAGCACGGCAAAGAACACCAGCGCCTCTTTCGAACTGATTTTGCCGGCCGCCAGCGGCCGCTGCGCGGTGCGTTTGACGTGGCCGTCGACCTTGCGGTCGGCCCAGTCGTTGATCACGCAGCCGCCGGCACGGGTCAGCACCACGCCGAGGACGAAGATCGCGATGTTGGCCAGCGACGGCGCGCCCTTGCCGGCAATCCACAGCGCCCACAGCGTTGGCCACAGCAGCAGGTAGATGCCGATCGGCTTGTCCATGCGGGTCAACTGAATGAAATCCCAGGCACGCGGGTTCAAGCGGTTCAGGGACTTGAGCAGGCTCTGGTACATCAGCAGTTCTCCGGATGGGCGCGGGCGGCGTTCCACAGGCTCGGCAGGAAAATCTCCGCCACCAGCACGCTCAGCGCGCCGCGGTCGAAGCGTGAACGGCGGCCCCACAGCGCGTCTGCCCGGCAGTCGTGCGGGAGCCAGTCTGCGGGGTAGTGACAGACTTCGATGGCACGGCGCTGGAACGCGTGGTCGCAGAACAGCAGTTCGCCCAGTGAGCGGCTGCCCAGTTCATCCATGTGCAGGCCGTCGCCCTGCAAGGCACTGCGCGACGCCACGCTGCGGGCGAACACCCAGGCCTCGCCGTGGCCGCGCAGGTACACCTCGCGCACCCAGCCTTCGCTGCCTGCGGGCAGGTCGAGCGCCGCACATTCGTCGGCGCGCAGGCGGTCCCAGCCTTCGAACAACGGCGTGACGCTGAAGCCGTCGTTGGACAGGCGGGTCAGGCGGCGGGTCAGGGAACCCTCGTCGAACAGCCAGTCGCGGGTCATCGGATCGGGGAGGGGCGTCAGGCGGCCTTGAGGCAGCCAGAGCGGGGCCGGGGAGGAATTTGAATGTTGCACAATGAGTCATTATTGGCCGCAAAGGAGGCGGCGAGCTTACCATGCTGACCTGCGAGATTGATGGATCCGGGACGCCGTTGCGCCGAACAGGCTTGCATCGCCGCGTCCCGATCAGTACAAAACGCCCTGAGCCGGATGGCAACGCAGTACCCAACGACCGTCCGCGCCGGCATAAGCCTGAACCCTGAGGAAGTACCTGAATGAAGAAGTGGCAATGTGTGGTCTGCGGCCTGATCTACAACGAAGCCGACGGTTGGCCGGATGACGGCATTGCGCCGGGCACCCTGTGGCAGGACGTACCGGAAGACTGGCTGTGCCCGGACTGCGGCGTCGGCAAGATGGACTTCGAAATGATCGAAATCGCCTGAAAACAATACTGAAGGAGTAGGACATGCGTGCACCTGTCGTGATCGTCGGCACCGGGCTGGCGGGATACAACCTGGCCCGGGAGTTTCGCAAGCTCGATGGCGAAACGCCGCTGCTGCTGATTACGGCGGATGACGGCCGTTCCTACTCCAAGCCGATGCTCTCCACCGGTTTCGGCAAGAACAAGGATGCCGATGGCCTGAGCATGGCCGAACCGGGCGCCATGGCCGAACAGTTGAAAGCCGAAGTGCGCACCCACACGCGCATCAGCGGCATCGATCCTGGCCACAAGCGCCTGTGGATCGGCGAGGAAGCGGTGAACTACCGCGACCTGATCCTCGCCTGGGGCGCGGAAACGGTGCGCGTGCCGATCGAGGGCGATGGCGCCGACCTGGTGTTCCCGATCAATGATCTTGAAGACTACGCACGCTTTCGCGCTGCCGCCGCGGGCAAGCGCCGGGTGCTGTTGCTCGGTGCCGGGCTGATCGGCTGCGAGTTCGCCAACGACCTGATCCTCGGCGGCTACGAAGTGCAGCTGGTGGCCCCGTGCGAGCAGGTCATGCCGACCCTGTTGCACCCGGCTGCCGCCGCGGCGGTGCAGGCCGGGCTGGAAAGCCTGGGCGCGCGGTTCCACCTCGGCCCGGTGCTGACGCGCCTGGACAAGGTCGCCGACGGCCTGCAAGCGCACCTGTCCGACGGCCAGGTCATCGCCTGCGATGTGGTGGTCTCGGCCATCGGCCTGCGTCCGCGCATCGATCTGGCGGCAGCTGCCGGGATTCAGGTCAACCGTGGCGTGGTGGTCGACCGCCACCTGCAGACGTCCCACGCCAATATCTACGCCTTGGGCGACTGCGCCGAGGTCGATGGGCTGAATCTGCTGTACGTCATGCCCCTCATGAGCTGTGCGCGAGCGCTGGCACAGACCCTTGCCGGTCACCCGACGGCGGTGAGCTACGGGCCGATGCCGATCACCGTGAAAACCCCGGTCTGCCCGCTGGTGGTGTCCCCGCCGCCACGGGGTGCCGAGGGTGTCTGGAGCGTCGAAGGGCAGGGCGCCGATATCAAGGCGCTGTGTCACGACGCGGGCGGGCAGTTGCTCGGCTACGCGCTGACCGGCGCTGCGGTGATGGAAAAACTTGCCCTGAACAAACAGCTTCCAGCCTTGCTGGCGTAAATACCGGTCGTTCTGTCGGAATCACCCCGCTTTTGCCCGCACAAAGGTCGCGGGGAGACTGGCGCCGCCCTTGTCCCCGTGCCATCCTCACTCCCGTCTGCCGCAGAGTAGAGCCTGCGGCGCCTTGGGCGCTGTTCCAACGAGAACAGCACGGACATAACAACAAAAAACCGTCAAAGGGGCTTCACTAATGCGTAAACCAGAACTCGCCGCTGCAATCGCTGAAAAAGCAGACCTGACCAAAGAACAGGCCAACCGCGTGCTCAACGCCGTGCTCGAAGAAATCACCGGCGCCCTGCACCGCAAGGACAGCGTCACGCTGGTCGGCTTCGGCACCTTCCTGCAACGTCATCGCGGTGCCCGCACCGGCAAAAATCCGCAAACCGGTGAGCCGGTGAAAATCAAGGCCAGCAACACCGTCGCCTTCAAGCCTGGCAAGTCGTTGAAAGACAGCGTCAATCCATAATTGCGGTGCACCTCCCGATCAGCCGGGAGCGCCGTATGAAAAATGGGCATGCCGATCGAATCGGATGCCCATTTTTTGTGCCCGCGCAAAGCCGCCGGGTCACACCGAGAAGAAGTACCGGGTCAGGTGGAAGAAGATCGGCGCGGCGAAGCAGATCGAGTCCATCCGGTCGAGCATGCCACCGTGGCCCTTGATCATCGTGCCCCAATCCTTGGCGCTGAGGCTGCGCTTGATCGCCGACATGACCAGGCCGCCGAGGAAGCCCATCACCACGATCACCAGCGACATCAGCAGTGACTGCCAGAAGCTGAACGGGGTCATCCAGAACATGCAGCCGCCAATCAACGTGGCGGACAGACCGCCACCGACCAGGCCTTCGACGGTTTTCGACGGACTCACCAGCGGCGCGACCTTGCGTTTGCCGAACAGCTTGCCGAACACGTACTGCAAGACGTCGCTCATCTGCACCACGAACACCAGGTAGAACAGCAGCAGGGCGTTCTGGCCCTGGAAACCCTGCAGGTCCAGCAGCAACAGGGCCGGCGCATGGCTGATGCAGTAGATGCAGATCATCACCCCCCACTGGATCTTCGCCGTGCGTTCGAGGAACCCCTCGGTGTCCTGGCTGAGCACGGCAATCGCCGGCAGCAACAGGAACGCATACACCGGCACCAGCAGGGTGAACATCGAGTACCAGTGTGTGCCGATCAGCAGGTATTGCAGGGGGATCAGAATGAAAAACGCCGAGAACAGTGCGTTGTGGTCACCGCGCGCAGTGGGCGTCAGGGTGATGAACTCGCGCAGCGCGAACAGTGAAATGAAGCCGAACAGCACCACGGTCGCGTTGGGTCCGAGCAGCCACGACACGAAGAAAATGATCACCATGCCCCACCACGCATTCACGCGCTGGTTGAGGTTTTCGATGGTCGAGATCGAACTGGCGCTGGTCGCTCGTCTGGCCAGTACATGGCCGATCAGCGAAGCCACGGCCAGCAGGCCGGCGATGGCCGCGAAGAACCAGAGGAATTTGCTTTCCAGAGTCATTTCGACAACCTCACGATGGCGTCGCGCGCCCGTTCCAGGAACCGCTGTTTTTCTTCCCCGACAATCCTTGGCAACGGGTTGCCGATGCGGATGGTGCATATGATCGGCAGCGGTACGTGCTTGCCCTTGGGCATCGAGCGGTGCAGGTTTTCCAGGTAGATCGGCACCAGGTCGACCTCGGGAAAGGACTGCGCGAGGCGGTACAGCCCGGACTTGAATTCCCCCGGCAACGCCTGGGTGGAGCGAGTGCCCTCGGGGAAAATGATGATCGAATGGCCAGCACGCACCACCTCGAAAATCGGCTCCAGCACGTTGCTGCCCGGGGTCGGATTGCGCTCGATGAGCACGGCATTCAGGCCTTTCTGCGAAATATAGGCCAGAAAGCGGTTCTTGCCCCAGTAGTCGGCGGCGGCCACCGGTTTGACATTGACCCGCGCCTCCGGTGGCAGGGCTGCAATGATCGCCAGGGTGTCCATGTGGCTGGTGTGGTTGGCGAAGTAGATGCGCTGGCGCGACAGGTCCGGCGGGCTTTCCCAGCGGGCGGTCACGCCAATCAGCAGGCGCAGCAGCGAAATCAGTGCATTACTGATCCACATGGCAATTCCCCTTCAATTGGCGAGCGATGGCCAGCGTGCGCGTGGCGCAGGTGGCAACCGAACCGATGGCGATGATCACCAGGGCGATCAACAACACATAATGCGTGGCGTGAACGCTGGTTTCGAACGTATTGAGCAGCAGGCCGAGGGTCATGACTGCCATGCGGTGCTGTTTGGCCATTGGCCCGATGAAACTCTGTTTAAGCCCGAGCGAGCCGCCAAACACCCGCACATACGCGGTCAACGCGGCGGCGAGCGCCGCGAACCAGCCGAGCTCCGACTGGCCGATGGCATAACCCAGGCCGACGATCAGCAGGCTGTCCGCCACGCGGTCGGGGAACTCGTTGTAGAGGCTGCCGACGACCGATTGTTTGCCGCCCTCGATCGCCACCATGCCATCGAACAGATTGCACAGCAGGCGCAGTTGAATGGCCACGGCGCAGCAAAGCGAGCCGGCCACGCCGTTATCGATGTTGAGTGCCAGCGCACCGGCCAGCGCGAACAGCATGCTGATCACGGAAATCTGGTTGGGAGAGATCCCGCTGTTCACCAGCCACGCGGTAATGCGCTTCGCCCAGCCCGTCGAGCGGGTCTTGATGGGCCTTCTGTTTTCATCCATTCGCCAATGTCCATATCAATGATGAGCGCACGCCGGTTGCTGGCGGCGGGCGACAATATAATGACTTTCTGCGGGGACGACGCTATTAGCGCGAGAAACAAATTGATGTAAGAACATTCACAAGACTTCTGTCAGAGCAGTTCTGAAGAAAAGTTTCTGCCTGTTCGTGACAAATCGACCAGTGTCTGCCGAATAATTGCCGAAAATATGACTTTGGCAGTCGTCGGCACGCTTAAGAAGTTTCAGTAATATAAAATGCCATCAAATTGATGGCACTTTTTCCTGCAGCTGTTGTCGTGCGAAAGTGGTTGATAGATACCCTTCATTTCTCGGAAAATTCCTACTTCTATTTCTTTCAAGTGTTGGCATGCTTTTCCGCGTGTTTTGGTACGCACGTTCGAACTGCTCTCGATGTCCCGTCCTGGAGCGCTCTAGGTCAATGGTTTCGGGCAGATCACGCAATCACGTTGAATATAAATGGATATCAGGGAATCCCCTGCTGCATATAGGGAGATCTCCTACAACGTTCGAAGAACACTTCGTCTTGTTGTTTAATCAGATGCTTGCTAGTGGCCATCATAGTGATTACGATGCGCGCACTTGATAGAGCACAAACTCAATTGGATGAGTCGCTTCACCGCTCTTCGATACTGTCCCGCGCCGCGGCAACTCCAATAGGCGCACGACCGTAATCCAAATAAAGGCCATGGATGTCCTACTCAAGCAAACTTTCCGCCCATTACCTCGAACTCGCTAAAGTCTCTGTTTCCAAAGAGAATTTCGCGGGCGAAGACGTTCGTTTCTCGAGCGAATTCGAGGCCCTGGAAAGCGAGCTGGCCAAAGCCTCGTCGATGCACGAAAGCGGGCAGATCGACTGGCTGAAAATCCGCGAAAACAGCGAAGCGCTGCTGCGTACCCAATCCAAGGACCTGCGTGTCGGCGCCTGGCTGACCTGGTCGCTGTACCAGCGCGAATCCTTCCCCGGGCTGCTTGCCGGTCTCGCTCTGCTGCACCACCTGTCGGAAAACCACTGGGCCGATGTCCACCCGCTCAAGCCCCGCACACGTGCCGCCGCCATCGGCTGGCTGGTGCCGCGCCTGGAGCAGGTGCTGACTGAAAACATCGCGATCAAAGAACAGCTGCCGATGTTCCGGCAACTGTCCGAGCACCTGTCCGGTCTCGATGCTGCCTGCACCGAACACCTGGGTGATGACGCGCCGCTGCTGCTGCCGCTGTCCCGGCGCCTGAAAACCATGATCCAGCGCGCTGCCGACAACCAGCCGGCCCCCGGTGTGGTGGGCGCGGCGGTGGCGCAGGTCAAGCAGGCCGCCTCCCAGCTGCTCACCCCCGGCGCACCGATCGATAACGAAAAAGACGCCTACAAGGCACTGCGTGCGCAGCAGGAAAGCGCGCGTCCGCTGTGCGCCTGGTGGCTCAAGCAGAAAGCCACCGACCTGCGCGCCCTGCGTCTGAACCGCACGTTGCTGTGGCTGCCGATCGACGCGGTGCCGGAGCGCAACGCCGAGCAGATCACCGTGCTGCGCGGCCTGCCGGTGGACAAACTCAAGCTCTATCAGGAGCGTTTCGACCAAGGCAAGTACGCCGACCTGCTGGTGGAACTGGAGGCGAGCCTGGCGAAGGCGCCGTTCTGGTTCGATGGCCAGAGGATGGTCTGGGAATGTCTCCAGAACCTCAACGCCGAAATGGCCATGCGCGAAGTGGAAATCCACTTCGCGCTTTTGGTTCAGCGCCTGCCCGGAATCATCGAGTGCCGGTTCCATGACGGTGCGCCGTTCGCCGATCCGGCCACCCGGGCGTGGATCGCCGGCAGTGTCATGCCACACCTGCAAAGCGCCAGTGCGCCGCGCAAGGTCGAGAGCGACGATGTCCAGGCCCAGCCGGCCTGGGAGAAGGCGCTCGAAGACGTCATGCCGCTGCTGCGCAAGGAAGGCCTCAAGCCGGCCGTGCAGATCCTCAAGCAGGGGCTGCAGACGGCGCACGGCGGGCGCGAACGCTTCTTCTGGCAGTTCGCCCTGGCCCGTCTGTGCTTCATGGCCAAGAAATACGAACTGGCCAAGAACCAGCTGGAAACCCTCGATCAGACATTACAGGACTCAGGCCTGCACGCCTGGGAGCCCGATCTTGCATTGGAAGTGCTGCACCTGCTGCACAGTTGCTGCGAGTTGTTGCCGCAGAACCATGCAGTGCGTGAACGCAAGGAAGAGATTTATCGCAGGCTGTGCCACCTCGACCTCGAAGTGGTACTCGAATAGGCCCCAGGGCCACAACCGCAAGGAGAAAAGCCATGGCCAAAGAAGGCTCGGTAGCCCCCAAGGAACGCATCAACGTCACCTTCAAACCCGCCACCGGCGGTGCTCAGGAAGAGATTGAACTGCCGCTGAAGCTGCTGGCAATCGGTGACTACACCCACCGCAAGGACGATCGCAAGATCGAGGATCGCAAGCCGATCAGCATCGACAAGGTGACCTTCGACGAAGTGCTGGCCAAGCAAGAGCTGGGTCTGACGCTGAGCGTGCCGAACCGTCTGCAGGAAGATGGCGAGGCTGAAGAGCTGGCTGTGCAACTGCGCGTCAATTCGATGAAGGACTTCAACCCGGCCAGCCTGGTCGAGCAAGTGCCTGAGCTGAAAAAACTGATGGAACTGCGCGATGCGCTGGTGGCCCTCAAAGGCCCGCTGGGTAACGCACCTGCGTTCCGTAAAGCCATCGAAGGCGTGCTTGCCGACGATGAATCCCGCGGTCGCGTACTCGGTGAGCTGGGCCTGAACGCCGCAGCCCCGGACGCCTGAGACTCGAGCAGCCAAGGAAGCCAACACAATGAGCACTAGCGCAGCACAACAGAACGCCGCCGAAAACGGCGAATACAGCATTCTCGACAGCATCATCGCCGAAACCCGCCTGACGCCGGACGACGAAGCCTACGACATCGCCAAGCGCGGTGTGTCGGCGTTCATCGAAGAGCTGCTCAAGCCGCAGAACAACGGCGAGCCGGTCAAGAAAGCCATGGTTGACCGCATGATCGCCGAGATCGATGCCAAGCTCAGCCGCCAGATGGACGAAATCCTCCACCACCCGGATTTCCAGGCGCTGGAATCTTCGTGGCGCGGCCTGCAACTGCTGGTCGACCGCACCAACTTCCGCGAAAACATCAAGATCGAAATCCTCAACGTCTCCAAAGAAGACCTGCTGGACGATTTCGAAGATTCGCCGGAAGTCATGCAGTCGGGCCTGTACAAGCACATCTACACCGCTGAATACGGCCAGTTCGGTGGTCAGCCGGTTGGCGCGATCATCGCCAACTACTTCATGTCGCCAAGCTCGCCGGACGTGAAACTGATGCAGTACGTGGCCAGCGTATCGTGCATGTCCCACGCGCCGTTCATCGCCGCCGCCGGCCCGAAATTCTTCGGCCTGGAAAGCTTCACCGGCCTGCCGGACCTGAAGGATCTGAAAGATCACTTCGAAGGCCCGCAATTCGCCAAATGGCAGAGCTTCCGCACGTCCGAAGACTCGCGTTATGTCGGTCTGACCGTGCCGCGCTTCCTGCTGCGCAACCCGTACGACCCGGAAGAAAACCCGGTCAAGTCGTTCGTCTACAAGGAAACCGTGGCCAACAGCCACGAGCACTACCTGTGGGGCAACACCGCTTTCGCGTTCGGCACCAAGCTGACCGACAGTTTCGCCAAATTCCGCTGGTGCCCGAACATCATCGGCCCGCAGAGCGGTGGCGCGGTTGAAGACCTGCCGCTGCACCACTTCGAAAGCATGGGCGAAATCGAAACCAAGATCCCGACCGAGGTACTGGTCAGCGACCGTCGTGAATACGAACTGGCCGAGGAAGGTTTCATCTCCCTGACCATGCGCAAAGGCTCCGACAACGCGGCGTTCTTCTCCGCCAGTTCGGTGCAGAAGCCGAAGTTCTTCGGCATCAGCGCAGAAGGCAAGGCGGCAGAGCTGAACTACAAGCTCGGCACCCAACTGCCGTACATGATGATCGTCAACCGCCTGGCTCACTACCTCAAAGTGCTGCAGCGCGAGCAACTCGGTTCGTGGAAAGAGCGTACCGACCTCGAGCTGGAACTGAACAAGTGGATCCGCCAGTACGTGGCCGACCAGGAAAACCCGAGCGCCGAAGTGCGTGGCCGTCGTCCGCTGCGCGCTGCGCAGGTGATCGTCAGCGACGTTGAAGGCGAGCCGGGCTGGTACCGCGTCAGCCTGAACGTGCGTCCGCACTTCAAGTACATGGGTGCCGATTTCACCCTGTCGCTGGTTGGCAAGCTGGACAAAGAGTAAGAGCGACTCATGGACGGATACGGCAGCCTTTTCGAACGCCTCAACGGCGACGCGGAGCAGCGCAAGGGTACGAGCCTCGAGGTTTCGGCCATGGCGTCTGTGGCTGCCCATCTGGCCAAAATGCTCAGCACCCGGGCCGGCAGCGTGCAAACGCTGGCCGACTACGGGTTGCCCGATCTCAATGACATGCGCCTGAGCCTGCACGACTCCCTGAGTCAGGCCCGCCTGGCCATCGAAAGCTTCATCGAAGCCTACGAACCGCGCCTGAGCAACGTGCGTGTCATTTCCCTGCCGCGGGACCACGACCAACTGCGGCTGGCCTTCAGTATCGAAGGCCTGCTGGAAGTCGAAGGTTTCAAGCGTCAGGTCAGTTTCGCCGCGCGCCTGGATGGCAGCGGTCAAGTGAAGGTCAACTAAGGAGACTCCGATGGCCGGCAAACCCGCAGCACGCGTATCCGACCCCACCGCTTGCCCACTTCCTGGCCACGGTACCAACCCGATTGCCGCCGGTTCCGGCGACGTGTTCTTCGACGGCCTCGCGGCCGCCCGCCAAGGCGATGCCTCGGCGTGTGGTGGTGCGATGTCGGGGGACCTGGCGACCACGGTGTTGATCAACGGCAAGCCCGCCGCCACGGTTGATTCGGTGGGTTCGCATGGCAACAAGGTTACTGCCGGATCCGGGACGGTAATCATCGGCAATTCACATTCGCCTGCACCGTTTGTACCGCCATTGCCGTTGATCATTCCGGGCTTCGATGCTCAGTTCCAGCTCAAAAATGGCTTGGGTAATCCGCTTGCGGATACCAGATACCTGCTCCGTCGAGCGGATGGCTCCGTTGAAAGTGGAGTCACCAACGCATTGGGTCTCACTCATCGAGTGTCGGCACACGCGGCTTCGGAAAAAATCGAAGTCTTTATTGAGAGCTGAGGGAGTAGTCGTATATGGCCGAGCCTGAAAAGATCATTAAGGACGGACAGGAATATGTTCCTGCCGGGACCGCTGCGAGCACAAAAACCTCTGATGTTGCGCCCGTCGAATTAAAAGTGTGTCGCTGCAATGGCAAGGAAGTTACGACGGTAGTCGGGTACGACAGTGTCCCGAGCTACACCGGAGAACTCCCTTCACCCCTGCAAATAATGTGGTATGTGCCCAAGACCAAAGAACTGCTCAAAGCAAGTTTTTCAGATACCGAGATTCGTGTCTGGATAAAGCAGGCGGCTGCATATTACGGGATTCCGCATATTTTGCTCGCGGTTATCCTGCAGCAAGAGAATGGACCCAAAGGCAGCAAGTTTCTTCAGACGATGCAATTCGGCGAGCGTTCTTTAACCACGCTGTTGGCGATTGTCGACAATATGGCCTTTGATGCCGTGCCGGACAAGTTGGCTGGCGGCTCCAGTGGTTTTGCCAATATGAGCCGCGCTACATTGCAGAAATCCGTTCAATACACGGAAAACTATTACTGCAAGAAACCATTGCCTGAAGATGTTCAGTACCGGATTTTCGGTTGGAACCAGGACACGCGAATCCCGGGTGATGATTGGAAGGCAGACCTCTACTACTGCGCCGGCCATCTACGCGAGCTGATTGACCGGGTTACCGGGACTCGCTGTCACTCCGGGACGTTGACCGCCGATCAGCTGAAAAAGGTGATTGCGTCCTATAACGGCTCGGGGCCGCTTGCAGAAAAGTACTCAAGCGATGCGATGACGTTGCTGGAGGCGGCGAAAGCCGGTACTGCGTGGTTGTACTTTTATGAAAAATAAATTGTCGACATCCACCACTCTTTTACTTGTTGCCGGCACTGTGGCTTTGGTGGCGGGCGTGTGGACCAATATTTTCTCCAATTCACTGATGCTGTTGATGGACAGCGTTAATTTTATTCCAGCAGAGTCTTCAATTCTCACCTTTGAACCCTATGAGATAAATCAAGGGTCGTCGTCTTATTGGATCTATGGCAAGGACGGCGAGAATTATTATTATTTTTCTTATGACGCGGTGGCGCCGTACCTATTCATTTCCAAAACAAATGTATGTCAGGGATTTGATCCGTCGAATTTCAATACATGGTGCAGTGCGAAACAAGGTGCGAAGAAATGATCAGCGAGGCTTCGATCTGACCATGAAACAGTCAAGGATGATTTCAATGTCGGGGTGGGCAGGTTTTTCCACGCTGTTCATCTCGGTTATGGCTGGCGCCGCTCAGCAGGTCTATAGCAACAATGTTTTCCTGGTCAATACCTGTGGTGTACCGCTGGAGCTGTCACTGTCGCATGACTCCAACTACAGCGATGAGCCTCGCCACATCGCGTTGAGTCCGAATCAGCGCAGCGCTATCGCCAATTACCAATCCTTCGGCGAAGACGTCGACGGCCAGATCAGTGATCAGTTCAGCCTGTCGATCAAAAACCCGACCGCGTCGAAAACCGTCGACGCGCAGACCTTGCGAAGGGCAGTCGCGAGCGCCGAGAAAACTGTAAGAAAAGCTGTTCGTTCATGGGTGATTGCCGATGGCTCTTTCTGCCCATGAATTTTTTCCAGGCTGGCTCGATGAAACTCAGAGTGTGGCAGTGCCTTGTCGCTTTTCTGTGCGCGATTGGTCTGCTGACGATTCTGGTTGGCTTCACGCTGCTGCTGCGAATGGAAAGTTCGACGAAGCCGAAGCTGTTCGCGCATCCAAACGCGTTGTGGGTTGGCGCCGAGGACGGGGGGGTATTCGTTGAAATTACCCGCAACGAGGCACCGGACTACTACGTCGAGATCCGCCACGAGAACGGTGGGATGTGGACCGAAGGCTGGATTCGCTACGGCACCCGCGACAGCTATCCGCTCAGCGCCGCAGCGATTGGCGGCTATGACGGCGTCGAACTGCATGTGTATTCAGGCATCGCCATCACGCCTGAAAAGCGGGGAATCGCAGATGAATAGCCGTCACGCCATCGGTCTGGCCGTGCACTCGCTGGCCTGTGTGATTTATATCGTCATGAATGGCTATGCCGTGCCCGCCTATAAACAACTGGTCGGTGGGTTGACCTCGCGCGGCGTCGCCATCGGCATGGCGATGTATCTGATTTTCTATTTTTTCGTTGCGCTGAATCTGCTTCTGGTCTTCATCCAGCGTCAAGCCATCCAGTTTGGCCTGGTGATTCTGATGATGCTGGCGATTGTGTTTTATCTGTTGCCGCAATACCCCATTCGCGGTTTGGCCTATTGCGCACTGACAGGTGGCTTGACCCTGTGCGCCATCCTGCTGACCAACGCCATCCACACGGCTTATACCCGCTGGCGCAATCACGCGGCATCGCCAGCGCTGGAGCTTCAAAACCGTCGAGCAATGCCGCGTGTGTTGCTGGCGGCGGCGCTGATCGGTGTATCCCTGTGCACCGTCGCGCTTGGGCTGAAGATTTTCGCTGGCGTCACGGCACAGGCCGTGGCGCGCCACTCGAACGAGTCGGGCGAGTGCTACCTCGTCACCTACGTACCCGGTTATCACAAGCTGGGATTGATCGGGCGAGTGTTCGGGTTGTTCAGTAGCGAGTATTTCTTTCGGCTGTACACAAAGGACGGCGCGCTGCTGGAATCCTCGGAATGGAATTTTCGGCTGACTGAAATGTTTGCCGTCGCTCCCGAGTTCCACGGCCCGACAGTGCTGTATCCCGGCACCCAAGGCTACGAAGACTGGTGGGTGCCGGAATGCGCCTGATCACCAGATGCTCTGTGCAGAACACACACGGTGTGCAGGCGCGTGCCATCGAGGAGGGCGGCTTGCCCGCAACCGGTGTAGCGCACGAGCCCCCTCTGCTGGGTCGCGCGCAACGCAATTTCTTCATGGCGGCCTTGTGGGCACCGTTGCTGATCACCCTGGCGTATTCATCCTATGGCCTGTGGCTGGGCGAGTTTTCGACATTCGATTCGTCCGAGACTCACTGGGAGTACCTGTTGTATTTCGGCTTGCCCGGGCTGTTGCTGTTTGCGCTGTGGGTATCGCGAACCGCGAAGCGCCGCAATGAGCAGCAGGCGCTGCGGATGGTCTGGCTGGCACCGTTGAAGTTCATCCCTTTCTACGCGGTGCCCTGGATGCTTTACGGCGTGTGCAGTCTGGTCGCCGGGCCATTCGACAGCGCTTTCATGGCCTACGGCTGGGTTCTGCTCGTGCCGTACCTCCTGATCGCCGGCTATTTCTGTGCCGGCGTGACGGTTGCGCTCTACAGGATTTTCTTTTGATGAGTTCCACTACCAGGCAGGTAACCCGTGTCCTTTAACCACTACTACCAAAGCGAACTCACCGCACTGCGCCAACTGGGCCGGCGTTTCGCCGAGCGTAGTCCGGCACTGGCGCCGTTCCTGGGCCAGGCCGGGCGGGATCCGGATGTGGAGCGGTTGCTGGAAGGCTTTGCGTTCCTCACCGGACGCCTGCGGCAGAAGCTCGATGACGAGCTGCCGGAACTCAGCCATTCGCTGATGCAGCTACTGTGGCCGAACTACATGCGGCCGCTGCCGGCGTTCAGCATTCTGCAGTTCGATCCGCTCAAGCGTTCGGGGCCGGCGCTGAAGGTCGAGCGTGATACGCCCATCGAGAGCGTGCCGATCGAAGGCGTGCGCTGCCGTTTCCGCACCTGTTACCCGACCGAAGTCCTGCCGCTGGATCTGGCCGCGCTGAACTATTCGGTCAAAGGCGACGGCTCGCTGCTCAGCCTGCGTCTGGAAATGAGCGCCGACGGCCATTTGGGCGAACTCGAGCTGAGCAAGCTGCGCCTGCACTTCGCTGGCGAGCGCTACATCAGCCAGATGCTTTACCTGAGCCTGCTGCGCAACCTCGAAGGCATCGAGCTGATCCCGCTCGACGGCGCTGGCCGGCCGATCAATGGCGTCAGCGGTCAGCCGATGGCGTTCAAGATTCCCGGCGACCGAGTCAGTCCGGTGGGTTTCGCCGAAGAAGAAGCGTTGATCCCGTATCCGCTGAACACCTTCCGTGGCTACCGCTACCTGCAGGAATATTTCGCCTTCCAGGACAAATTCCTCTTCGTCGACGTCAACGGCCTGGACATCCTCAAGGCATTGCCGGAAGACACCCTCAAGCAGATGCGCGGCCTGGAGCTGCGCTTTGATATTCGCAAGAGCGGCATCCAGCGCCTGCGTCCGACCCTGGATAACGTCAAGCTGTTCTGCACGCCGATCGTCAACCTGTTCGAGCACGACGCGCTGCCGATCCGGCTCGACGGCAAGCAGGACGAATACCTGTTGCTGCCGGCGGAATTCGATCTGGAAAACTGCGGCGTGTTTTCCGTGGAAACCGTGACGGGCTGGAAGCCGGGCGGCCTCGGTTACCAGGAATACGTGCCGTTCGAATCCTTCGAGCACGACCCCAGTTTCGACGTGCCCAACAGCCGTCCGCACTACAGCATCCGCCAGCGTTCGTCGCTGCTGCACGATGGCCTCGACACCTACCTGAGCTTCGGCATCCGCCACACCGAAGCCCACGAAACCCTGTCGATCGAACTGATGTGCACCAACCAGAACCTGCCGCGCAAACTCAAGCTCGGCGACATCTGCATGGCCAGCGAAGAGACGCCGGAATTCCTCAGTTTCCGCAACATCACCCCGGCCACCTCAAGCTTCGCGCCCCCGCTGAACCGGGACTTCCTGTGGAAGCTGATCAGCAACATGTCGCTTAACTATCTGTCGCTGGCCGACGTCAATGCATTGAAGGTGATCCTCGAAACCTACGACCTGCCGCGCTACTACGACCAGCACGCGGAGAAGGTCAGCAAGCGCCTGCTCGGCGGCCTCAAGCATATCAAGCACCAACACGTCGATCGGTTGCACCGCGGGCTGCCGGTGCGCGGCTTGCGCACCGAGCTGACCATCGACCCGGAAGGGTATATCGGCGAGGGCGACCTGTTCGTTTTCGCTTCGGTTCTCAACGAGTTTTTCGCGCTTTACGCCAGTCTCAATTCCTACCATGAGCTGCGAGTAAAAAGCACACAGGGAGAGGTGTACCAATGGACACCACGTATGGGCCTGCAGCCCCTGCTCTAAGCGGGCTGACCAAGGTAATACGCGAGTACTCGCTGTTCCAGGCCGTGCTGCTGGTGATCGACCGGCTGCGCGAGGCACACCCGCACCTGAGCGAAGACGATTTGTACGATCAGGTCGAGTTCCAGGCCAACCCGAGCCTCGGATTCCCGCGCAGCGATGTCGATCGCGTGGAGTTTTTCGAAGAGCACGGGCAGATGCGCGCGCGCATGCGTTTCAACCTGATCGGCCTGGTCGGCTCCGGTTCGCCGTTGCCGGCGTTTTATGGCGAACAGGCCCTGGGCGACAGCGAGGACGGCAACCCGACGCGCAACTTCCTCGACCTGTTTCACCATCGCCTGCAACGCCTGATGCTGCCGATCTGGCGCAAGTACCGCTATCGCGCGAGCTTCCAGAGCGGCGCCATCGATCCGTTCTCGGCGCAGCTGTTTGCGCTGATCGGCCTCGGCGGCGAAGAGATCCGCAAGGCCAAGGAGCTGAACTGGAAGCGCCTGCTGCCGTATCTCGGCCTGCTCAGTCTGCGCGCGCACTCGGCGGCGCTGATCGAGGCGGTGCTGCGCTACTACTTCAAGCACGCCGACCTGGTCATCGAGCAGTGCATCGAGCGCCGCGTGGAAATCCTCGAAGAGCAACGCAATCGCCTGGGCTTCGCCAACAGCGTGCTCGGCGAAGACCTGGTGCTCGGCGAGCACGTGCGCGACCGCAGCGGCAAATTCCGCATTCACATCACCGAACTCGACTGGCAGCGATTCCATGAATTCCTGCCCATCGGTTTCGGCTACCAGCCGCTGTGCGCGCTGGTGCGGTTCACCCTGCGTGACCCGCTCGACTACGACATTCGCCTGGTGCTGCGCCAGGAAGAAATCCGCGAACTGCGCATTGGTGAGCAGAACGCCTGTCGCCTCGGCTGGACCAGTTGGCTGGGCCGCGAAAAAGCGGACGGCGTGGTGACCCTGGGCAGCAAAATTCATTAAGGACGTGAGCCATGATCAACGTAGACCTGCAACAACTCATCCAGGCGCTGGACGCCGAAACCCGTCGCGACCTGGAGCGTTCGGCCGAGCGTTGCGTCGCCCGTGGCGGCAGCAAGATTCTCGTCGAAGACCTGCTGCTGGGCCTGCTCGAGCGCCCGAATGGCTTGCTGTCGCGCGCCTTGCAGGATGCCGGGGTGGAGGCCGGTGAACTGAGCGCCGCACTGCAATCGCGGGTCGAGCACAGCGCTTCGCGCAACCCGGTGTTCGCCCCGGAGCTGGTGCAGTGGCTGCAGGACGCACTGCTGGTGGCCAACCTCGAGCTGGGCCAGACCCAGGTCGAAGATGCGGCGCTGATCCTCGCTCTGCTGCGCAACCCGATGCGCTACGCCGGCAGCCGTTACCAGCCGCTGCTGGCCAAGCTCAACATCGAGCGCCTGAAGGAGTTTGCCCTGTCGCAACAGCCGCAGGCTGCAGCGGATGGCAAGCCGGCGGCGCAGGGCGAATCGCTGCTGCAGCGCTTCACCCACAACCTCACCCAGCAAGCCCGCGAGGGCAAGCTCGACCCGGTGTTGTGCCGCGACGGCGCGATCCGCCAGATGGTCGACATCCTCGCCCGTCGCCGCAAGAACAACCCGATCGTTGTCGGTGAAGCGGGTGTCGGCAAGACCGCCATCGTCGAAGGCCTCGCCTCGCGCATTGCTGCCGGTGAAGTGCCGCAGGTGCTCAAGGGCGTCGAACTGCTGTCGCTGGACATGGGCCTGCTGCAGGCCGGCGCCAGTGTCAAAGGTGAATTCGAGCGTCGTTTGAAAGGCGTGATCGATGAAGTCAAAGCCTCGCCGAAACCGATCATTCTGTTCATCGACGAAGCCCACACGCTGATCGGCGCGGGCGGCAATGCCGGCGGTTCCGACGCGGCCAACCTGCTGAAGCCGGCGCTGGCGCGGGGCGAACTGCGCACCATCGCCGCGACCACCTGGGCCGAGTACAAGAAATACTTCGAGAAAGACCCGGCACTGGCCCGGCGCTTCCAGCCAGTACAACTGCACGAACCGACCGTCAGCGAAGCGGTGACCATTCTGCGTGGTCTGGCCCAGGTCTACGAGAAGAGCCACGGCATCTACCTGCGCGATGACGCGGTGGTCTCGGCGGCTGAATTGTCGGCGCGTTACCTGGCCGGTCGGCAACTGCCGGACAAAGCCGTCGACGTCCTCGACACCGCCTGCGCCCGCGTACGCATCAGCCTCGCCGCCGCACCGGAAAGCCTCGAGCGCCTGCGTGGCGAACTGGCCGAAGGTGGCCGCCAGCGTCAGGCCCTGCGCCGCGACGCCGAGGCCGGTCTGCTGATCGACCACGAAGCGCTGGAGGCGCTGGAAGCACGCCTGGACGAGGCCGAAAGCGAAATGCTCGCCCTGGAAACCCAGTGGACCGAACAGAAGCAACTGGCCGAGCGCCTGCTGGAACTGCGTCAGCAACTGGCCAAGGCCCGCGAAGCCGCGGCCGTGGAGCCGACCGTCAGCGTCGAAGAAGACGCCGAAGGCACCGTGATCGAAACCCTTGCTGCCGACGTCGCCGAAGGCCAGAGCGTCGAAGCGCTGGAAGCCGAACTGAATCAGACCCATAGCGCACTGACGGCGGCCCAGGTCAAAGAGCGTCTGGTCAGCTTCGAAGTCTGCCCGCGCCTGGTGGCCGAAGTGATCAGCGCCTGGACTGGCGTGCCGCTGGCGCAACTGGCCCGCGAACACAACGCCAAGGTCGCCAGTTTCGCCACCGACCTGCGCGCGCGCATCCGTGGTCAGGAACAGGCCGTGCATGCCCTGGATCGCTCGATGCGCGCCACCGCCGCTGGCCTGAACAAACCGGACGCACCGGTCGGCGTGTTCCTGCTGGTTGGCCCGAGCGGCGTCGGCAAGACCGAAACCGCGCTGGCACTGGCTGACCTGCTGTACGGCGGCGACCGTTTCATCACCACCATCAACATGTCCGAGTTCCAGGAGAAACATACCGTTTCCCGCCTGATCGGGGCACCGCCAGGCTACGTCGGTTACGGCGAGGGCGGCATGCTCACCGAAGCCGTGCGGCAGAAGCCGTACTCGGTGGTGCTGCTCGATGAGGTCGAGAAGGCTGACCCGGACGTGCTCAACCTGTTCTACCAGATCTTCGACAAAGGCGTGGCCAACGACGGCGAAGGGCGCGAGATCGACTTCCGCAACACGTTGATCCTGATGACGTCGAACCTGGGCAGCGACCGCATCAGCGACCTCTGCGAAAACGGCGCGCGGCCGACCGCCGAAGTGCTCGAGGAAACCATTCGCCCGGTGCTCAGCAAACACTTCAAGCCGGCGCTGCTGGCGCGCATGAAAGTCGTGCCGTACTACCCGGTGGGCGGCCCGGTGCTGCGCGAGCTGATCGAGATCAAGCTCGGTCGTCTGGGCGAGCGCCTGAACCGTCGGCAGCTGGATTTCACCTGGTGCCAGAACCTCGTCGATCACCTGTCCGAGCGTTGCACCCAGAGTGAGAGCGGTGCGCGGCTGATCGACCACTTGCTCGACCAGCACGTGCTGCCACTGGTGGCCGACCGCTTGCTCGACGCCATGGCCAGTGGTGAAAGCCTCAAGCGCGTGCATGCGACGCTCGACGGCAGCGCCGGCGTGACCTGCGAGTTCGCCTGAGGTGGGTGTGATGTTCACTCAGGTGCCGCAGCCACTAGCCTACGCCGAAGCCCTGTTGGCGCAGTTCGCCAGCCTGTCGCGGGCGGCGGACGGTGCTGCGCTGCTGGGTGACTTCGTGCGCGGCCTGGCCGAACTCAGCGGTTGCGAGTTGACCCAGCTGTACTTGCTGGACGCCACGCATACCTGCCTGGGGATGAACGCCGAGTGCCTCGACGGCCTGCTGCAACCGCGCGAAGCGGCGAGCCTGCCGGCGGACTACAACGGCGAGCAACTGCTGCAGTTCGCCCTGTGCCAGAACCGTGTGGTGTGTCTCAGCGAGTTGAGTGGCAGCCTGCACGAAACCAGTTTCCTGCCGCCGGCGGTGGCGCCGTGGCAGTCGCTGTTGTGCGTGCCGCTGGTCAATCAGCAGAAAGCCGTCGAAGGCCTCTTGCTGTGCGCCAGTCGCCGCCATCTCGACCTGCAGGGTTTCGCCGATTCCCTTGGCCAGCTCGGCTCGTTCGTGCTCGGCCAACTGCACCTGCTGCAACGTCTGCGGCAACCGGCAAGCGCCACCCCGCCAGCCTTGCGCAGCGTGCCGAGCGCCAGCGGCTATGGGCTGATCGGCAAGAGTGCGGCGATGCGCCAGACCTACTCGCTGATCAGCAAGGTCCTGCATAGCCCTTACACCGTGCTGCTGCGTGGCGAAACCGGCACGGGCAAGGAAGTGGTGGCGCGCGCGATCCACGATTGCGGCCCGCGCCGCTCGCAGGCGTTCATCGTGCAGAACTGCGCGGCGTTCCCGGAAAACCTGCTGGAGAGCGAGCTGTTCGGCTACCGCAAGGGCGCCTTCACCGGCGCCGACCGCGACCGCGCCGGGCTGTTCGACGCGGCCAACGGCGGCACCCTGTTGCTCGATGAAATCGGCGACATGCCGCTGTCGCTGCAGGCCAAGTTGCTGCGCGTGCTGCAGGAAGGCGAGATCCGTCCGCTGGGTTCCAACGACACGCACAAGATCGACGTGCGCATCATCGCTGCGACTCACCGCGATCTGGCGGTGCTGGTCAGCGAGGGCAAATTCCGCGAGGACCTGTACTACCGCCTCGCGCAATTCCCGATCGAACTGCCGGCCCTGCGTCAACGCGAGGGCGACATCCTCGATCTGGCCCGGCACTTCGCCGACAAGGCCTGCGCTTTCCTGCAGCGCGATCCGGTGCGCTGGTCGGATGCCGCGCTCGATCACCTGTCGGGCTACAGCTTCCCCGGCAACGTGCGCGAACTCAAAGGCCTGGTCGAACGTGCCGTGCTGTTGTGCGAGGGCGGCGAGTTGCTGGCCGAGCATTTTTCCCTGCGCCTGGAACCGGCGCCGGAGGACAGCAGCAGCCTCAATCTGCGCGAGCGCCTCGAGCAGGTCGAACGCAGCCTGTTGCTCGATTGCCTGCGCAAGAACGACGGCAACCAGACCCTCGCGGCCCGCGAACTGGGGCTGCCGCGACGCACGCTGCTGTACCGGCTCGGTCGCCTGAATATCAATCTGGGGGACTTCGATGGCTGACCTGCAACGGCTTTCCTGCTCCCCGAGGATTGCGCGCAGGCCCCGATATAGAGCCTTCGGCAATTGCTCCACCACCCATTTCAGCGCCGCCCGCAAGGGCCGGCGCTTTGTGCTTTGTCTAGCCCTGGAGACTTTCTGATGTCTGTTCGTCACTGGCACGCCGCCTTGCTGACCCTCGTCGTTCTATGCGGCCTTGGCGGCTGTAGCGGCAACTACAAATTCAACGACAACGACTATCGCCCGTTGGGTGATCCGCAAGCGGTCAATCGCGGCAAGTGACCGCAAGGAGCATCAAACATGGAATTGGTTTTCGAAATGCTGAACACCAAGCAGTTCGTGCCCACCGAGCTGTGCCAGAAGACCTTCAAGCAGGCTGGCGGCGTGATCGGGCGGGGCGAGGACTGCGACTGGATCATCCCTGACCGCAAGCGCCACCTGTCCAATCACCACG
The DNA here is from genome assembly GCF_030209175.1 of Pseudomonas sp. efr-133-TYG-5. Lineage (GTDB taxonomy): Bacteria > Pseudomonadota > Gammaproteobacteria > Pseudomonadales > Pseudomonadaceae > Aquipseudomonas. Next base: position 266,633 of record NZ_JARVSM010000004.1, read on the forward strand.
CGATTGTCAGCTACCGCGAGGGCACGTTTTTCCTCACTGACACCAGCAGCAACGGCGTGCAGGACGGTGGCAGCGGCGCACGCCTGCACAAGGGCGAGCCGGTGCGCATCGAGCACGGCAGCACTTACGTGCTGGGGGACTTCGAGATCCGCGCACGGCTGGTGCGCGACCCGGCGACCTTCGACGGTGAAGCCGGCCGTCCACGCGCCGCGGGCAGCATCATTCCGGACGATGCGTTTCTCGATCTCGATCCGCTGAACGCCATCGAGCAGCAGGAGCGGGTGTACTCGGAAATCGACGAACTGCTGGCGCCGACCGCCAAACCGGAAGACAGCCGCCAGCGGGCCGACTACGCGCGCATCGACATGGAAAGCCTGATGGTGCCGGAGCTGATCGCCGCGCCCGTCGAACCGGCCCCGGCTCCGGCGCCGAAACCTGTCGAGCGCCAGCGTGAAGGCTTCTGGGAGCACTTCGGTGCGGCCCTCGGCGTGGACCTGAAAAACCTCGATCACGACGCCCGCGAGGCCCTGGCACTGAACGCCGCACGCCTGTTGCGCCAGAGCATCGGCGGCCTGCAGCAGAGCCTGCGCACCCGTGCCGAGCTGAAAAACGAACTGCGCCTGGCCCAGACCACCGTGCAAGGCACCAACAAGAACCCGCTGAAATTCGCCGTCGATCCGAGCGAAGCGCTGGAGATTCTGTTGCAGCCGCACAAGCCTGGGCATCTGCCGGCCGAACAAGCGGTATCCCGCGCATTCCGTGACTTGCAGGCGCATCAGGTGGCGCTGCTGACCGCCAGCCGGGCGGCGGTGCGCGGCACGCTGGAGCATTTCTCGCCGGAGCAACTGACCCTGCGTTTCGAGCGTGACAACAAGCCGTTGCTCGCCACGTCCGGCGGCCGCTGGCGAGCCTACGGCCGCTACCACCAGGCGCTGCGTCAGGACGACGACTGGAGCGAGCGCCTGCTGGCCCGCGATTTCGCCCAGGCCTACGAAGAACAGATTCGCCTGATTTCCACCCTCCACACCGACCACCAAGGATGATGCGCATGTCTCGCCGCTCGACCGCTTTTTTCAAGACGCTGACTGCGCTCACCGTGCTGGTGCTGCTCGCCGGTTGCTCGTCGCTGTCGCCGTACTCGAAAGTGACCAAGCTCAATCTCAAGCTGACCGGCAGCGATCAGCTCAACCCGGACCTCAACGGTCGGCCGTCGCCGATCGTCGTGCGCCTGTTCGAGCTCAAGCACCCGGTGACCTTCGAGAACGCTGATTTCTTCAGCCTCTACGAACGCGCCAAGGAATCCCTCAACCCGGACCTGGTGGCCAGCGAAGAACTCGAACTGCGCCCGGGTGAAACCGTGGAACTGAAACTCAGCGTGGAGGAGGGCAGCCGCTACGTCGGCGTTCTCGCTGCCTACCGCGACCTGCCGGAAACCAAATGGCGCTACACGGTCCAGGTCACACCGCTGGAGTTGACCGAAGCCGATCTGACCCTCGACCAGGCCGGTATCCGCAACACCCATGAAGTGCTCGCCAAGGCGGATGACTGATCATGAATACCCATAAAGTCATTTGGCAGGAAGGCATGTTGCTGCGTCCGCAGCACTTCCAGCACAACGACCGTTACTACGATCACCAGATGAAGACCCGCACCCAGTTGCTGGGCGGCTACACCTGGGGTTTCCTCAACCTGGAGATCGACCTGCAGTTCCTCAACATGGGCAAACTGGTGATCAGCGAAGCCTCGGGGATCCTGCCGGACGGCAGCCTGTTCGAGCTCGGTGGCAACACCGAGCCGCTGGCGCTGGACGTGCCGCCGAACACCGGCAACACGCCGATCTACCTGGCGCTGCCCCTGGTCACCGGCAACCACATCGAGGCCCGTCGCCCGGAGCAATCCGACGTGCTGGCGCGCTACACCGCCTACGAAACCGAAGTGGCCGACTCCAACGCCGGCGACGATTCCGCCAGCCAGGTCAGCTGCGGCCGCCCGGACTTCAAGCTGTTGCTCGGTGAGCAGCAGAGCGACCAGGCCTACGTGAAGCTGAAGATCTGCGACGTGCTCGACACCACGCCCGACGGCGTGATCAGCCTCGACCCGGATTTCGTGCCGACCTACCTCCAGGCTCATGCGTCCAGCTATCTGCTGTCGTGCCTGAAAGAAGTCATCAGCATGCTCAACCACCGTGGCGACACCATTGCCGAGCGGATCCGCTCCAACGGCAAGGTCGGCGGCGCGGAGGTCGGCGACTTCATGATGCTGCAACTGATCAACCGCACCGAGCTGCTGCTGCGTCACTACCTGGGCCTGGAGCAGGTGCACCCGGAAGAGTTGTACCGCACGCTGCTGACCATGCTCGGTGATCTGGCGACCTTCTCCAGCGACAGCAAGCGTCCGCGCCTGGACAGCCGCTACTCGCACAGCGACCAGGGCGCGAGCTTCCGCAAACTGATGGAGTCGATCCGTCAGGTGTTGTCGATGGTGCTGGAACAGCACGCCATCGAGCTGATCCTGCAGGCACGTCAGTACGGGATCATCGTGTCGCCGTTGCACGACCACAAACTGCTGGGCTCGGCGTCGTTCGTACTCGCGGCCAGTGCCAACTGCGACTCGGAAGAACTGCGCCACCGCTTGCCGGCGCACCTCAAGGTCGGCCCGGTGGAGCGCATCCGCCAACTGGTCAACCTGCACTTGCCGGGGATCAAGGTCAAACCGTTGCCGGTGGCCCCGCGGCAGATCGCGTTCCACTCGAACAAAACCTATTTCATCCTCGAACTCAGTTCCGAAGACCTGGCGCAACTCGAACGCTCCGGCGGCTTCGCGTTCCACGTGTCCGGCGAATTCGCCGAGCTTGAACTGAAATTCTGGGCCATCAGGAACTGACCGACATGATCAAGGACATGGAACACAACCAGGACGACAAAACCGTCCTGCTCGACCGTCAGGGCCACGGCCCGGCGTCGAGTCCGCTGACCGACTTCGCCGCGCCACCGCGCTTCGAACAACTGGAAGAACGGATGATCTACGCCGCGCGCCTGCGCCCGGCGGAGGCGTTCAACATCAGCTTGAATTCGCTGGTGGCGGCGTCGTCCGAGCTGCTCTCGGAAGTGGTGCGCCTCAAGCACAGCGAAACCCGCGAAGACCTCTATGCGCTCAACGAGCGCCTGACCGCCGGGCTCAAGCTGTTTGAAGTGCGTGCCCTGCACAACGGCGCCGAAAGCAGCCAGGTGATGGCCGCGCGTTACGTGCTGTGCACCGTGGTCGACGAAGCCGTCGTCACCACGCCGTGGGGCAACGAGAGCGAATGGTCGCAGATGAGCCTGCTCAGCAGCTTCCACAACGAAACCTTCGGCGGCGAGAAATTCTTCCAGCTGCTCGATCGGCTGTCGAAGAACCCGGTCAAGCACCTGCCGATGCTCGAGCTGATGTACCTGTGCCTGTCCCTCGGTTTCGAGGGCAAGTACCGCGTGCAGGCGCGCGGCATGCTCGAACTCGAGGGCATCCGCGATGCCTTATACCGGCAGATCCGCCAGTTGCGTGGCGACGTGCCGCGCGAGTTGTCACCGCACTGGGAAGGCCTCAACGATCAGCGCCGCAGCCTGGTGCGCATCGTGCCGGCGTGGATGGTGGTGTTGTTCACCCTGGTCTGCCTGGTGGTGATGTATTCGGGTTTCGCCTGGGTCTTGGGCGAGCAGCGCGACACCATTCTGCAACCCTATCAGCCGATCGATCCGGTTGCGGCCCAGCCGCAGTCGCAGCCGTAAACAGGGACGTGTGATGAAAAAGTTTTTCAAGAAAGTCGGCGCCTTCCTGCGCCAGACCTGGGTCTGGACCCTGTTGCTGGTGCTGTTCGTGGCGCTGCTGGTGTGGTTCGTCGGCCCGCTGTTGGCGGTGGATGACTACAAGTTCTGGGAAGGTGCGACCTCGCGTCTGCTGACCATCAGCGTGCTGTTCCTGATCTGGGGCCTGACCATGGTCTTCGTCAGCTGGCGCGCCGGTGTGCGCAAGAAAGCCGTCGAAGCCACCGAAGATGGCCAGGACCGCATTCGTCGCGAAGAGTTGATCGACGAAGAGCAGAAGGAACTGAAGGCGCGCTTCAAGGATGCGCTGAAGACCCTGAAGACCTCGAGCCTGTATCGCGGCCGCAGCGAACGCTGGCGCAGCGACTTGCCGTGGTACCTGCTGATCGGTCCGCAGACCAGCGGCAAGACCAGCCTGCTGGACTTCTCCGGGCTGGAATTCCCGATCAACAAGATCGACCGCAAACTGACCCGCGACACCCTCGGCACCCGGCATTGCGACTGGTACTTCGCCGACCACGGTGTGCTGATCGACACCGCCGGGCGCTACCTGACCCAGCCGGACGCGGAAGTCGACGGCAGTGCCTGGAGCACCTTGCTCGAACTGCTGCGCAAGCGTCGTCGCGGCCGTCCGCTGAACGGCGTGCTGGTGACCATTCCGGTGGAAACCCTGATCGGCGGCAGCGAACAGGACATCGATACCCTGGCCCGTCAGGTGCGCGCGCGTCTGCAGGACGTCTATCAGAAGCTGCACGTCGACGTCCCGGTGTACCTGGTGCTGAGCAAGGCCGACAAGCTGCTCGGCTTCGACGAGTTCTTCGACCAGTTGAGTCGCGAAGAAAGCGATCAGGTGCTGGGCACCAGTTTCCGCAAGGATCAGGTCGGCACCGACGTGGCTGTGCTGCGCGGCGAGTTCGAAGAGCTGCTGCGTCGCCTCAACAGCCAGGTGATCATGCGCATGCACGCCGAGCGCGACACCCAGCGCCGCGGGCGCATCCTCGACTTCCCGCATCAGCTGGGGCAGATCGGCGAGCGCCTGTGCCTGTTCGTCGACATGGCGTTCACCGGCAACCGCTACCAGCGCGCCACGCAACTGCGTGGTTTCTACCTGACCAGCGCCCCGCACCTGACCCAGGAAATGGACGCGACCACCGCCGGCATCGGCGCCAGCCTGGGCATGAACGCCGGCGTGTTGCCGACGTTGCGCAGCGGTCGTTCGCGCTTCATTCATCATCTGCTCAGCCGGGTGATTTTCCCCGAGGCCGATCTGGCCGGCCTGGACAAACGCGAGCGCAGCCGCATCCATTGGGGCCAGCGTGCGCTGTACGTCGGCGCACTGGCGGCGCTGGCGCTGTTCGGCATGCTCTGGGCGGGCGGTTTCTCGGCCAACTACGAGCGCCTGGAAAACCTGCGCACGCTGGCGCAGAACTGGACGCAGCAGCGTTCGGCATTGACCCCGCGCGATGACTCGATGGGCGTGCTGAAAACCCTCGACACCAGTTACGCCGCGACCCAGGTGTTCCCGAAGAAAGGCGATGTCGGGTACCACGAGCGGGGCGGCCTGTATCAGGGCGAAGACGTCAATCCGGTGGTGAAGCAGGCCTACGAGCGCGAGCTGGAAACGCAACTGCTGCCACGGGTGGCAACGCTGCTCGAAGGGCAGATCCGCGCCAACATGAAGGACCGCGAAAAGCTCCTCAACAGCCTGCGCGCGTACCTGATGCTGAACATGAAGGATCGTCGCGACGCGGCGTGGCTCAAAGACTGGGTCGCGGCCGACTGGTCGCTGCGCTACACCGGCAACACCACGGTGCAGAACGGCCTGACCACGCACTTCGAGCGTCTGCTCAAGCAACCTTTCATCTACCCGCTGAACGACCAGTTGGTCGCCCAGGCGCGGCAGGTCCTGCGCAGCGAGTCGCTGGCCAACGTGGTGTATCGCATGCTCCGCGAGCAGGCGCGCAATCTGCCGGAATACCGCTTCAGTCAGCACCTCGGCCCGCAGGGCTCGCTGTTCATCGGCACCGAATACGTGATCCCGGGGTTCTACACCCAGCAGGGTTACCAGCAGTACTTCTCGGTGCAGGGTTCGGCGCTGGTCACCGACATCCTGCGTGACAACTGGGTGCTGGGCGAGGGCGCGGGCATCAGCGACATGGACCTGCGTCGCCTGATGGTCGAGCTCGAGCAGCTGTACTTCCGTGATTACGCCAACTACTGGAGCGAAGCCGTTGGCCAGGTGGCCCTGCCACCGATCAGCGACGCCGGTGAAGGCGCCGAGCAGCTGGCGGGCCTGACGTCGGCCAACTCGCCGGTGCTGGCATTGCTCACCGAAGTGCGCGAGAACACTCGCTTCGAGGCAAGTGCCGATCCCGTCGATGAAGCGGGTGATGCCGCCGATGCGCTGGCCGGACAGAAGGGCACGCTGGGCAAGGTCGGCAAACTGGCCTCGGCCGTGGCGGACAAGGCTGCGGCGATGAACGTGGCGAAAAACCTGCCGGACACCTCGAAGAAGTCGCTGCAGCGCCGCTTCGAGCCGCTGCATCGCCTGCTCGATGACAACAATGGCCCGGCCGCCGACCTGACCCCGGCACTCAACGCGCTCAACGAATTGCAGCTGCAACTGGCCGGCCTGGCGCGTTCCAGCTCGCCGGAGCAGGCTGCGTTCGAGCTGGCCAAGACCCGCATGAGCGGCCAGCGTGATGCGCTGACCAACCTGCGCAACGCCTCCGGGCGCCTGCCGCGTCCACTCAGCGTGTGGTTCAACGTGCTGGCCGAGGACTCCTGGCGCCTGGTGCTCAACGATGCCTACCAATACCTCAACGGCCGTTATCAGAACGAGCTGTACAGCGTGTATGGCAAGACCATCAGCAAGCGTTACCCGTTCAGCGCCAGCAGCACCAGCGACGTGGCCATCGCCGACTTCCGCGAGTTCTTCAAGGCTCAGGGCATCGTCGACCGCTTCTTCGACAGCTACATGCGGCCGTTCGTCAGCGGTGACCCGGGCAACTACCGGATGCGCAGCGTCGACGGCCACAGCCTGCCGGTGTCCAAGGTCTACCTCGACCAGATGGCCGCTGCGCTGACCATTCGCCAGAGCTTCTTCTCGATCAACCCGGCCGAGCCGACCGTGCAGTTCAAACTGGAGCCGTACACCCTCGATCCGGCGGTCAGCCGTTCCGAGTTCAAGTTCGGCGACAAGGTCATGGAATACCGCCACGGCCCGATCCTGCCGATGTCGTTCAAATGGCCGACCGATGCCGAAGACGGTCGCACCAGCCTGGTCATGGACAAGATGGCCGGACGCCCGATCGGTATCGAGAAGAACTCCGGCCCTTGGTCGCTGTTCCGTCTGTTCGACCTGATGCAGACCGAGTACCTGACCGGGCGTGACGTGCTGGTGCTCAAAGCCGACGTGGGTGGCCTGCGTGCCAACTACCTGCTGACCAGCCAGCGCTCGCCGAACCCGTTCGACATGGGCGTGCTGCGCACCTTCCGTATGCCGGTGCAGCTCTGATGCTGGTGGCCAGTCCCTGGCGCAGCGCGGCGCGTACCGACCCGGGCAAGGTGCGGGCGCGCAACGAGGATGCCTTTCTCGACACCCCGCAGCATGGGCTGTGGGTGGTCGCGGACGGCATGGGCGGTCATCAGGGGGGCGACATCGCCAGCCAGCTGATCGTCGCCAGCCTGGCTGAACTGCCGCAGCACGAGGACTTCGACGAACGCCTCAAAGCCATCCGCCAGTGCCTGCACTGGCTGAACCGGCGGTTGGGGCAGGAGTTGACGGTCACCGCCGGACGTCACGACAGCATCATGGGCAGCACCGTGGTGGCGCTGCTGGTGGAAGGCAATCGCGCGGCCTGCATCTGGGCCGGCGACAGCCGCTGCTACATGTGGCGCGGGCAGCGCCTGTATCAGCTGTCCAAGGATCACTCGCTGCAACAGCAGCTGATCGACGAGCAACAGATGAGCGTCGAACAGGCGGCGGCGCACCCGGCGGCACAGGCGTTGACCCGTGCCGTCGGTGCGGCGGAGCAGCTGACCCTGGATGTGCTGGAGCTGGAGGTGTACCCGGGCGATGTGTTCCTGCTGTGCAGCGATGGTCTGTATCAAGGCCTGAGCAGCGACGCCCTGGGCAACGCGCTGAGTCTGGCCGCGCCGCAGGTGGCGCTGGAGCGTCTGTTCGACGGCGCCCTGCGCGGGGCTGCCCGGGATAACCTGACTGCCGTGGTGATCCGCCAATGAGTGAACTCCAATCGCCGATCGATGACGTGCTGATGAGCGAAGAGCAGGCCAGCAACCTGACCTACTTCGCTTTTGCCAAATCGACCCATGCCGAGCCGGCGCTGGTGCCCGCCAGGGCCAGCATCGGTGAACTGCCGGACGTGCTCGCCGGCCGCTACCGCCTCGAGCGCCTGCTCGGGGCGGGCGGCATGGGCGCGGTTTATCGGGCGCGGGATCTGCTGCACGAACAGTTCGGCGATCCCGATCCTTACATTGCGCTGAAAATCCTCAGCGAAGAATTTGCCGAGTCGCCGGACGCCAGTGCCTTGCTCTACAGCGAGTTCGCCCTGACCCGACGCCTGCGCCACGACAACGTGCTGCACCCGTACACGTTCGAAGTGGACACCGATTGCCAGCGGGCCTTCATCACCATGGAGCTGATGCGTGGCCTGACCCTGGACAAACTGCTCTGCGAGCGGCCACTGGGCCTGCCGTGGAAAGAACTGCGCGACATCGTGTTGCCGCTGCTCGACGCGCTGGCCTACGCCCACCGTCGCGGCGTGCTGCACGGCGACATGAAACCGAGCAATGTCATGCTCAGCGAAGACGGCGTGCGTCTGTTCGACTTCGGCCTTGGCCAGGCCGAAGAGGGCATTCTGCCGGGCCTGCCGCACCTGAGCCGCGAGCGCTTCAACGCCTGGACCCCGGGCTACGCCGCTCCCGAACTGCTTGAGGGCCAACCGTTGTCGGCCAGCGCGGACGTGTACGGTGTGGCCTGCGTGATCTATGAACTGGCGGGCGGCAAGCACCCGTTCCGCCGCCTGCCCTCGACCCAGGCACGCGACGAGCACCTGGAGCGCGAGCTGCAAGCGCCGCAAGGCCTACCCAAACACTGTTGGCCAGCGCTGCGTGCGGCGCTGAGCTTCGACCCGGCAGCGCGCACCATCACTGCCGACCAATTGCGTGACGCCATGGGCGCCACTTCGTCCTGGCTGCAGCGTCTGCGTCGCCGGGCGTAACGGACGACATTCGAACAGGGAGCACTTATGTTCAACCCAGCTAACGAAACCCACTTCAGCCTCAAGGTCGAAGACTACGTCGGCGACCTGCAAGTCCTGTCGTTCACCGGCACCGAAGGCATCAGCCAGGCGTTTCGTTTCGACCTCGAACTGGTCAGCGAAAACCCCGATCTGGATCTGGAAAAACTCCTGCACAAGCAGGCCTTCCTCGCGTTCGATCCGCAGGGCTCGGGCATCCACGGGCAGATCTACCGCGTCGCCCAGGGCGATGCCGGCAAGCGCCTGACCCGCTACAAGGTGTCGCTGGTGCCGCAGCTGCAATACCTGCAGCACCGCACCAACCAGCGCATCTACCAGCAGATGTCGGCGCCGAAGATCATCGCGCTGATCCTCGACGAACACGGCATCCAGGCCAACAGCTACCGCTTCCAGCTGAGCCAGCCGTGCCCGGATCGCGACTACTGCGTGCAGTACGACGAAACCGACCTGCACTTCGTCCAGCGCCTGTGCGAAGAAGAAGGCATCCACTACCACTTTGAGCACAGCGAGAACGCGCACCTGCTGGTGTTCGGCGATGACCAGACCGTTTTCCCCAACCTCGGCCAGCCGACCGCGTATGTGCAAGGCAGCGGCATGGTTGCCGAAGAGCCGGTGATCAAAGGCTTCAAGCTGCGCCTGGAAACCCGCACCAGCCGCACCACGCGGCGCGACTACGACTTCGAAAAGCCGCGCCTGCAACTCGAAGCCGAGTACAGACCCGACGGTGAAAGCACGGAGCCGGACCTCGAAGACTATGACTACCCGGGCCGCTTCATCGACCGTGCGCGCGGCAAGTTCCTCAGCCAGCGCGCCCTCGAACGCCATCGCACCGATTATCGTCAGGCCGAGGGTCGCGGCGACCAGACCCGCCTCGTCAGCGGTCACTTCATGGAAATGTCCGACCACCCGCGCAGCGAGTGGAACGACCTGTGGCTGCTCACCGAAATCTTCCACGAAGGCAAACAGCCGCAAGTCCTCGAAGAGTCGGTGACCAGCGACACCACCGACAACAAGGACGACTTCCACCAGGGCTACCGTAACCGCTTCCTCGCCACCCCGTGGGACGTGTTCTACCGCCCGGCGCTGCTGCACCCGAAACCGCGCGTGCTCGGCAGCCAGACCGCCATGGTCACCGGCCCCAAGGGCGAAGAAATCCACTGCGATCAATACGGCCGCATCAAGGTGCAATTCCACTGGGACCGCGAAGGCCAGGCCGATGACAAGACCAGCTGCTGGCTGCGCGTCTCCAGCAGTTGGGCCGGCGACCGCTACGGCGCCATCTCCATCCCGCGCATCGGCATGGAAGTCCTCGTCACCTTCCTCGAAGGCGACCCCGACCAACCACTGGTCACCGGCTGCCTGTACCACAAGGAAAACCCGGTGCCCTACGCCCTGCCGGCGAACAAGACCCGCAGCGTGTTCAAAACCCTCAGTTCCCCGGGTGGCGGCGGTTACAACGAACTGCGCATCGAAGACAAGAAAGGCGCCGAGCAGATCTACATCCACGCCCAGCGCGACTGGGACGAGAACATCGAGCATGACCAAAAGATTCGCGTCGGCAACGAACGCCACGACACGGTCGAGAAGAACAGCTACACCGAGCTGAAGGCCGAAGAACACCGCACCACGATTTCCGACCGCAAGGTTGAAACGAAGCTGGATGACCACCTGACCATCGGACAAAACCAGCATGTGAAGCTGGGCACGGCGCAGCTCACCAGCGTGGGGAAAGAGATACACCTCAAGGCGGGAGACAAGATCGTCATCGAAGCCGGCAGCGAACTGACCGTGCAAGGCGGTGGGAGCTTTATCAAGCTCGATGCTGGCGGCGTGACGGTGGTTGGGCCGGTGGTGAAGATCAATGCCGGTGGTTCGGCCGGGACGGGGACTGGCATCGGGATCAAACCGCCGGTGCTGCCGGGGGCGGCGGATAAGGATAAGGCAGGGAGTTTGATGGATCAGGCGTTGTTGAATGCGCCGCCTGAGAAGGTTAAGCCGAAGGCTTTTTTTGTGTTTTCTGAGTGATGAGTTCGTGATGACGAGGAACAATCGAGTGCGTCAATTCAAGCTGCAGTGTTTGGCGCTGCTGGCGTTCGGGTTGTGTTCAGGGGCCTTTGCGGCGCAGTCGAGCACTGTGCAATGTCCGAGCGACAACTTCACAGATTTTGTAAAAGCCTTCTCAACCAGGCCTGAGGTACAGCAAGCGTTTATCGCCTCGCCTTTGGTCGAGCAAACGGTCATTGCCACCGCGTCGAAGCCGCGAGTGGTGGAGCGAAAGTCGCAGGCATTTGACCTTCAATCGCTGGCGATGCTTGCTCCTGACAACATCGCGAAGTCCGGGTTGAGCATGCAAGTCCAGCTGCCGAACTACGTGATTGTTCGCGATGACAACGGTGAAGTGTTGAAGATCTTCACGTTCAAACATAACGACTGTTGGCTATTGACCCGTGCTGAAGACTGGTCGCTTGAAACTGTACTTGACGTCCAATCCCCGAAGTCAAAGACCTCGCCGGGTGAGCGCGCACTGAAAAGAGGGGCGTTGTACAACCAACTGGGGAGTGACACCGAGTCCTCTTCTTCCAGTCAGTTGTACATTTCCGCTTTGAACAGTTACTTGCATGGGGCCGATCAAGGCTCGGCAGAGGCAGCCTTCGCAGCGGCGGGGATCAGCCTTTCAGGTCAAGCCCCACGGTTGGAAAATGCAAGGATCCTGCAGTTGCTGGAATCAGCGGCCCAGAGCGTACCTGAAGCGGGGATAGCCCTTGCCGATTTCTATTGCGACGAAGGCAACTACGAAGAGACGCGCGCCTGTGTCAATCCAGAAAAATCATTGGGTGCTCTTGTGAACTCAGCCCAACTCGGCTCCGCGGATGCACGGGTTCAACTAGGCGGCGCCTATGAGACCGGCGCAATCGTCCCTGTCGATTTGCCGCGGGCAATGGCTTGTTATCAAGAGGCCGGCAGTAAAGGCAATGAGGCGGGTGCAAGAGGCGTCGAACGCCTGAGCACCCAAGGCATTACCGCAAATAATTCAATTCATTGCCTTTAAAGCAGGATGCTATCGATGAGCACGGGACTACTCGAGCAGCGGGTCAACTACCCCAACAGCGGATATGAATACGGTTACGGCAAGGGAGGAACTGCGGACGAAGACGGTGACGGCCGGAAGGAGATCGATTGTTCACACTTGCTCAATCTCATGCTCGGCGATGCGGGGTACAACATTCCGTACCGGACCACAGGCCAACTTGCGACAGACACCACGCATTTCGAAGTCATTCCCCTTACCGGTGTTCAGCCGGGTGATATCGCGCTTTGGACAGGATTGCACCATACCGGTGTAATCGAGGACATGGACGTCAACCGGACCAAGGGCAACTTCTTCGGCTCGCAGACTTCGACTGGACCGAAGTCTGCGAAGTACGGTGCCGGCAGTGGTTACTGGCCGATGCCTGACAAGTACTTGCGGCCGAAGGCAGAGTACCGGAGCGGTGCGCAACCGGCGGCTGCTCCTGCCCCCGCGCCGTCCCCTGCTCCAGCAGGGTCACCGCTCATGGGTTTTCAGTACCCATTCAGGAAAGCGGATGGGAAGCAGTTTGAGAGTGCCGACGAAATATATAAAGCGCTGGAAAAAGAAACGTCGGGCCACTACCTCCTGGGCAGTAACAAGTTCTGGCATGGTGGTATTCACATCAGCGATGCGAGCGCACCCCAATGCATCTTGAATGAGCCGATCCGCTGCATGGCCGACGGTGAGGTGGTGGCCTATCGACTCAATGAAGACTATCTGGAGTCCACGTTCGGTGTTGACGAGAAAAAGCTGAAGTATTCCAACTCGTTCTGTCTGGTACGACATGAGTACAAATCTGCGCCAAACCCAGAAGAAGGGCCGAATAAAGGCAAGCAAAACAAGCTGAATTTCTACAGCCTGTACATGCATCTTCTGCCCTTCAAGCGCTATCCGCTGACTGAGGAAGAAACGCCGAAACCGCAAGTGACCATGAAGGTAAGTGACTTCAACGCTTACGATGATTGCCCGGAAACCAGCAGTATCCAGAACGTTGGCAAGCTCGTTACGGGGACAAGACTTGAGATATTGGATCAAAAGGACGTAGGTACCGTTACCTACGCGAAAGGCAAAATCCTCTCGGGTAGCGTGAAAAAAAACGGTCACAAAGTTCGCGAGGCTGGCAAGGAGGTCTGGTTCGCTTACTTGAAAGATGCAGAACCCTACAAAAACTCCAAACCCGCCCGTATATGGTTGGCGGATCCGATTCCGGAGCGCTTGAAGCCCAAATATTGGCAAGGCAAGGTCAAGGGGACTGCGTTGAAGCGACTGGACCTTTATCAGGATCCTGCCTCGGCTCAAAATGGGCAGGCTGCAGGTGCCAGGATGGGGTCGCTGCAGCTTACCCCTCAAAGCCCGGTTGAGTTCGACAGCAAAGAGGTACTGAACCTCAATGTGTCAGGGACAATTCGTCGAATGGCGAAATGTACGAGCAGCGGTAGCTTGGCGGGCGCGGGAAGCCTTCCTCCCAGCTTCTGGGCGATCGTGGAAAACGATTTTGTTGCCTGGGATGTAATCCCGAGCAATTTCGGTTCTGTACAACCCGCAAGCACCGGAATCAAGGCGGGAGACCCGATTGGCTATCTGGGATTGACTGAAAACCTGACCGGCGAAGATGGCGGTGTAGCGAGTAAGTATCAAGTACATGTCGAGATATTTACTGCTGAAGCAGACGTAAAAGAGTTCCTCAAGAATACGGCGGGCTTGAAGATCGGCAAGCAATACCTGCATTTGCCAGCCGGAAGTGATCTGAAGAAAAAAGCACCTGCAACAGACAGTACGGTGTTGAAAACGGGACATGCGGTAGATCTGAATAAGGCTTCTGTCATCAAAGTAGGCGCTGACGAATATTACGATGTGACCGTTACTGACGATGCTCAGGCCGTTAACGGTCTGGTCAAGAAAACCGGTGCACAAATCATCACTCAGCATGATTGGGAAAAGCTGGGATTTCAGATCGTCGAAGAAACCAATGCAACAGCGGACGGTTTCCTTGATCCTAAGGACATGCCCGTATTCTTTAAGGACCTGTTTACGAAGATTGATAAAGACGAAAGCGGAGACGTCGACCCGGCGGAATTGGCTGATGCCTTGAAAAACCCAGATACGCGTTCGCAATGGTCCAGGCTGGTTGCACACCATCCGACAGAGTGGAAAGACAAAGCAAATGCTCCAAAATGGAGCCGACTTGATATTGAGCTTAAGCACGCCCCCAAGACACTGGATCACGAAAAAGAAAGAATAAACAAGTACGTGTTTTGGGATGAGTTATCGGGAAAAGCACAAATGGCTGATAGCCAAATATGGCATTTCCATCCGGTCGCGTTTGTAGATAATTTCTTGGGCGCGGGATGCTGTGAGTTAAATGAAGCGAATTTCAAGAAGATTTTTGGAAGCGCTCCTTTGTTTACTGCGCAGAACATGCCTCAGGGTTGTGATGCTCGAAATGTCGAACCGCAGAAATTCATTAATTTGTTGAATGCTGCATTTAAAGCTAATAATTTTGACAAATGCATATATAAGATGCACTTCTTGGCGCAGTGCTATCACGAAAGCGATCACTTCAGGACAACCAAGGAGTATGCCAGCGGTAATGACTATGATCTAAGTGTTCACCCAGCATCGGTGTGTATAACTGAAGGGCAGGATAGTAGAACCTGCAAGCGTCATCATCAGATCATGCAGGAAGGGAACACTACGATTGGCGACGGGCCAAAGTATAAAGGCAAGGGCTTGATCCAGATTACTTGGAAGAGTGCGTATCAAAAGTATAAAGAGCACAGTGGGGTAGACTGTGTAGCAAACCCGGAGGTGCTATCTCAAAGCATTGAGCACGCAGTGAACGTTTCGTTCTGGTTCTGGACCGTGTTCAAAGGGGAAAATCTCAATAAAAAAATAGACAGGTTCTATCAGGAGTTGAAGGCACAAGGGGGTATGACCGTAGAACAAATGGATGCTGAAGTCGTCAGAAAAATAACCAAAGTTGTGAATGGCGGGGCCAACCATTTGGCGGAAAGGCAAGAGCTGTTCAGGAAGATTAAAGGGGAGCTGAAGTGAAGATATTTGTTGGCCTGTTGGCAAGTGTTGCGTTTTTTTCTACGGCAGCAGAAGCGAATTTTAAAACAATCCTTCTCGAACCTGATAGTGAGATTTCATTGCCTTTGACCTGCAAAGGTGCGGATAGCAAGATTCAACTTAAAGATGGACAGGTAGGGGTGATTGGTAGTCTCGGTAAAGCCTATAGTCTGAATCTCGATGAGCAGCTGGAGAAATTGCCGATAATGGTGGGTTCGAGCGGCGATTCAGGTGAATGTGTTCTGGCAGTGAAATATGCCGAAAATGACGTAAATGAAAGCTACTCGTTGTTTGTTTTTGATAGCGTGAACGGTAAATACAAAAGTTCTGCAGTGCCTATTGTTACCAACCCTGAATTCTCCGCGGGGAAAGTGCTGAGTAATTATCGAGACGGTACTGTTACGCATAATGATACTTTGTGCTTTTCCAGTACCAATAAGGATTATTACGTCTGCGAGAAGCGCGAGCAATTTACCGAAGGTTTGGAAAGAATACAGAAATGCAATGAGTCCAAGTGTCTGGACACTGCGGTCGTGAAAGAAAATACGTCCAGTCCTATTGGTGCTGTTGTTGTCTCGCCAAAGGTCTATTTATCCGATCGAAATGAGGATTCGACATTTTCTCAGCGAAAAGCTTATTTAGTTGTTGGTGACAAGGTTGTTTTGACCGATTTCTTCTCTGGCGATGAGGGTATGTATTACAAAGTGGTATATGAGGGGAAGTCCAAGACAGTCGGATGGCTTTCATCTGAATCTGTGCGAGTCAATGAATAGACCTTTTATGAGAAGCCATGAACTGGGCGCGGAAGGGTGCAGCCAGCATTTTTCTTGTCGCGCATTCATGGCGATCACAGGGCACCCAACCAATCACGGCGAGTCACTGCATTTGAAGTTCGGGGTCCTGTCGGGTGCGCTTGCGTACGTGTTCGGTCTGAGTCCGTCACGCGAAAACGTTTAACGCTTGTGCATCTGACCACCGCGATTTTCCTTTAAACTCCGCACCTTCAAGGAAAGCGCTCAGGACATGGAATGCCAGCCCCCTCTACCTCGCTTCGCCCAGCGTTAGTGCTCTGGCTATACGCCGCCGCCATCGTGCACATGCTTGCCGGCCTCGCCCTGACCTGGGCCGGGCACTCCGGGCTGCTCGACGGCTACCTGCAGACCCTCGAACGTGCATTCTGGGGCGCCGATGCGGTGCCCGCCGCAGGCCGTGAACAACAGGTCTGGTGGCTCGCGTTGTTTGGCGCGACGTTGCAAAGCTATTCGCTGTTCATGCTTGCCCTGGTGCACATTGGCAATCGCCTGAAAACCCCGCTGGCCTGGGGCGGGTTGATGGCCGGTATCGTTGTGTGGGCACCGCAGGACATGTTGCTCTCGGCACACCAACAGGTCTGGTCGCACCTGTGGTTCGACAGCGCCGCGCTGCTGGTTCTGCTGCCGCCGCTGCTCTGGCTCTATCGCCACGACCAGCGAATTTCCTCTTCCGACACGTCCTTGAGTGAGCCAAACCATGCCTGATTTTTCGCTGCTGGATTGGGCGCTCACCTTGCTGATTGCCCAGGCCTGCCTGGGAGCACTCGACACCCTGTATCACCACGAACTGACGGTAGCGCTGCCGTATCGCCACAGTGCGCGGCTGGAGTTGTCGATTCACGCGCTGCGTTCGTGTTTCTACGGCGTCCTGTTTCTCGGCATGGCGCACCTCGAGTTCCATGGCGCGTGGGCGGCGGTCGTTGCGCTGCTGTTCGCGCTGGAGATCGGCCTGACGCTGTGGGATTTCGTGGTCGAGGATCGCAGCCGCAAGCTACCGGCGATCGAGCGCATCATGCACACCGTGCTGGCGGTCAACGGCGGAGCGTTTTTTGCGTTGTACGGCGTGCAACTGGCGCAGTGGGCGAGTTTGCCGAGCGGCCTGAGCGCTGTGGATTTCGGCTGGAAGGGCTGGGTGCTGACGCTGTTTGCCGTGGGCGTGACGGCGTCGGGGATTCGCGATGGTCTGGCGGCGTTGCGCATGCAGCGCGAGGGCAAGCCGTCCAACCCGTTTGCCGGCGGCGCGTTCAAACGTGTGCTGGTGACGGGCGGCACCGGGTTTATCGGTGAAACGCTGGTCAATCAATTGCTCGATGCCGGCCACACCGTCAGCGTGCTGGCCCGCGATCCGCTGAAAGCCGCGTACCTGTTCGACGGCCGAGCACGCTGTGTGCGCTCGCTGAGCAAACTCGGCTATGACGAAACCTTCGACGTGGTGATCAATCTCGCCGGCGCACCGGTTGCCGGGCCACGCTGGAGTCCCAAGCGGCAGGCGCAGTTGCTCGCCAGCCGCGTCGGCACGACCGAAGCGTTGCTGAGCTGGCTGAAAAACACCAGGCACAAACCCGCGCTGTGGATTCAGGCCTCGGCCATCGGTTTCTACGGCGTGCGCGATGTCAGCGAAAGCCTCGATGAGCAGGCGAGCAAGGGCGACGGTTTCATGGCCGAACTCTGTGCGCGTTGGGAGGCTTCAGCGCAGCCCGCCACTGAGTTTGGTGTGCGCCAAGTGGTGCTACGCCTCGGTGTTGTGTTCGGCCCGGGGGGTGCGTTGTTGCCGCTGCTGATCCCGTTCCGCCTGGGCTTCGGCGGGCGCATGGGCGACGGCAAACAGATCATGAGCTGGGTGCACCGCGACGATGTGATTCAGGTGATCGCTCGATCCTTCCACGATGAAAGTTTGCGCGGCACCTACAACATGGTCGCGCCCGAAACGGTCAGTCAGGCAGTGTTCGCCGAGCATGTCGGCAAGGTCCTCAAGCGCCCGGTGTGGTTCCACGTTCCAGCGGCACCCGTACGGGCGCTGGCGGGGGAGATGGCGCAACTGTTCTTCGACGGCCAGCGCGTGGTGCCGCAGCGCTTGAGCGAGGCGGGCTACACGTTCCTTTATCCGACCCTCGACGCTGCCCTGCGCGATCTGGCCTGAGGATCGCCCATGAGCAAGTCCCGAATGTACCTGCTCGCCGGCAACGGCAGCGCCGCCGATTGGTGGGATGACGCACTGCCGCACTTCCAGACTTACGACGTGGTGCCGCTGGAGTTGCCGGGCTTCGGCGCCAACCCGCAACCACCCTGCGCGGATCTGGCGGACTACGCGCAGACCTTGCTGGCGATGACGGCGCCGGGCAGCGCAATCATGGCGGTCGGGGTCAATGCCTTGCTGGTGTTGCATGCGCTGCAACGGCGGCCCGGGCACTTTTCCCGCAGCGTGTTGTTGGCGCCGGTCGGGGCGTTTCTGTGGCAGCGGCGCTTGCCGGCACTGATGTCACCGCTGCCGATCCGCAAGACCATTCACTGGCTGCTGTCGAACAAGCCCACGCTGTTCGCGCGTAAGTTCTCCAATCAGACCTGGACGCCCGCGCAGTACCAGCGCATGGGCGCCGGCTATGCGCGCTGCCGGGCGTTCGTGCCGCACTGGCAGCTGATTCGCGCCGACACCGCGCTGCCGCTGCTGGAGTGGATCACCGATCCGGTCGAGCTGGTCTGGGGTGATCAGGACGCCGTACTCGGCATTGAGCAGGCGGCGGCGTGGTCGGCGATTCTGGCTCGCGCCGATCTGACCATCAGTCTCAAGCCCGGTTGGGGGCATTACCCGTGGATCGACGCGCCTGCGCAATTCGCACAGTGGCTGGAGTCGGGCGAGCGCGGGTTCGTCGCGCACACCAAGGGCGGGCGTTTGCGTCTGGCGGAGCTGGCCCGGCAGGCGGTGCCGGCGGCGCTGACGCTCAACGATTGCACCGATCCGCGTCTCCCGGCATTTCTCGCCGCCCAACCTGATGTGACCTGGGCGGTGCGCTCCTCCAGTTATGGCGAAGACCAGGCCGATTCGGCGAATGCCGGTTTGAGCACGACCTATCTGCGCGAGCCCGCCGCCCATGTGCCGAAACGCATCGCCGAACTGACGGCCGCAGGCGTCGAGGAAGTGGTGGTGCAGCGCTTCATCACCCCGGTGGTTTCCGGGATCGCGTTTGTGCGACATCTGTCGGTCGAGCTGGAATGGGTTGCAGGCCATCTCGAATCGCTGGCCGACGGTCACGTCAGCCCCTCACGAGCAACGCTGTCGCGGCTTGGCGATGCCTGGCGCAGCGGCACGTTCACGCCATCCCACGGTTTGACCGAGGACCTGCTGTGGCGCTTTCTGCAAGACGTGTTGCGCGTGTTCCACTACGTACCCGGTGACGTCGAATGGGCCTGGGACGGTGCGCAACTGTGGTTGCTGCAATACCGACCGATCAGCGACTACGGCTGGCGCCGCCACCTGACCGCCGCCAACATTGCCGAGATCCTGCCGCCGCAACCGAGCGTGCTGGTGGAGTACGCCCAGCGCCGAGCGGCAGCAAGTATTCCGGCGATCATGGCGCGTTGGGATGCGCGGGTGTTGCAGGACAACGAGCCCTTTACCGCAGTGTTCGGTGGCGCGTCCTACATCAACAATGATCTGTTCCTCGCCCGGTTGGCCGACTGGGGCATCAGCGCCGCTAACTACGCCGGTGAAGTTGGCGGCGCGACTCCGCATCTGCCGTGGCGACCGCTGCAGATGCTGCGTTCGCTGCCGCTGTTCCTGCGTATGCAACGCAAGGCTCGCGGCCATTTGCTGAACCTTGAACAAGGCTTGCAGCGCTTCGATCGGGAACTGGCCGAACTCGTCGCCCAGGGTGCCGATGGCCAGCAATTGGCCGACTGGTTCACGCGGTTCTACGTCTTCGTCGTGCAAGGCAACCTGTGCATCGCCACGGCGCTGGCCAGCAGCGGCGGCGACGTGCTGGGCCGACCGCCCACCGCTTACGACAACCTGGAAAACAGTCCTCATCGACTGCCGTGGGAGACCGATCCGGCTACGCCCCGGCCGCCGGCGGGCGACCTTCCCTTGCAGGCGTTCCCGCAATGGTCCCGACTGATCCGTCTCGCGCATTCGACCGGCCTGCCGGGCCTGCGTGGTTACTACCTGCAAGTGCGCGAGTGGTATCGCGACAACCTGATGCGCATCTTCTTCCGTCTGCATCACGCCATGCCCGTGGCGGATCGCGAACATTGGTTCGCGCCGCACCCTGACATCCGTACTCGTGACGGCAGCTTCTGGCAGGACGGCCGCAAAGGTGCCGAGCAGGCTACTGGATTCATGATTTATCCGGGACAGGTGCGGGGCATCCTTGGCGTCGACATCCTGCTGGAAGACACCCTCGACCCGGGGCGGCATGCGCACTATCAAGCGGCGCGGGCAGTGATTGCGCGGATGGGTGGGCGGTTGTCGCATGGTTCGACGTTGTTGCGGGAACTGCGCAAGCCTTCGGCGGTGATGCCGCAGGTGGATCTGGCGTGGATCGGCTGCGAAGTGTTGTATCGCGATGGTGAACTGGAATTGATGAATTCGAAGGATATGAAGTGAAACGACTGCTGGTGTTATTTATGAGCGGGCTGCCGATGGCAGCGATGGCGTCGGATGTCTGCAATGAGAAAAGCGATACCAAGACCTTTCTTACGCAATGGAAAGACAGTGGAGAAAGTGTCGTGGACATACACTCTGGCTTCTACGATGACGGATTTTCTCTGGAGCGTGGCAAGGTGGTGTACCAAGGCGATCTCAATGGCGATGGCCGAGACGATTTCATCTTCCTCTCCTATTCAAGTCACGGGTCGGCCGGCGACATGACGTACGCCTTCCTGATCCAGTGCCGTGGTTACCTGAAACATACTGGCGGCGATTACTTTGCCGGGATCAAGGTGCTAGACGGTCCACCCAAGAACGGCGGCGACTTCAAAGACATCGAGATTTATTCCTACATCAGGGATAAACGCGGGCAGATTCGCTACAAAAACAACGCAGCCCTGACCCGACCGCATCTGTGGCAATTCAACCCGCAGACGCAACTTTATGAAGGTCAGTCCGAATAGATTTCAGTGACGGAGTTACAGCGTGAAAGGATGCTCAGTTCTACTCGGTGGCCTCTTGGCCATTGCCACGTCCGTGGCTTTCGCCGCTGACCCGGATTTCAAGGATTACACCGTCACCCCAGTGTTCACCGGGCCCCATCACGAACTGCTGCCGCAAGCCGACAGCAACGCGACGATCAATCAGGCGCGCGCGCAGGCACTCAAAGGCAAGGTCAACTTTGCCGGCCACTACATCCTGCACCGACTCGGTTGTGGCGGCAGTGCAATGTGCGGCGAAGTGCTGGACGTGCGCACGGGGGAGGTGGTTGGCGGGCTGCCGAATGCGTACGACGGCACGACTCTCAGCCTGGCGAGCCAGCCTGATAGCCGCCTGCTCATTGTTTCCGGCATTGCCGCCGATACCGAAGAGGACGCGCAGGGTAATGAGCTGGAGATTCGCTACAGAACCCGTTACTACGAGTTCGTGAACAACGAGTTCCGGCTGCTGACGTACCAAGATTTGTGATCGCCGCCGTTTGATTAAGGATGATTGGATGAACCGCTTTTGCATTCGGCCCATGTTGGGAGCACTTCTACTTTTGCCCCTCACCTACGCCATTCCGGCAGCTGCCGAAGAAGGGAGTTGCTATGGCTATCTCACGGAAATGGTCAGGAGCAGCAACTTCCCGTTCCGCTATGTCGGCAAGGACAAGGTCAATCTGCTGATTGATGAAGACGACGGTGAAACCGTGCAAGCCCAGTTGCTCTTTGATACGGACGGCAGCGGCACCATCGGCTGGATCAAATACACCCCGGCCACTCGGGTGTTGCTCAATACCTCGGCTGAACTGGAAGAACCGGTGGAATTGTCATTCGATGTCAAGTTCGCCGACGGCTATGCAAAGTGCCTGGCTGGACAACAGGCCGGTTAACGGCAAAAGGGAGTTTTCCATGAATCAGTATCTTCTCGCGGGCAGCCTTTCGCTGTTGCTCTCGTTTCCAGCTTTCGCCGCTCCCCAGGACGCCTACACCCAGCGCGAAGTCATGCAATGCGGCGGTGTTGAAGTGGTGATGGTGTCGTCCTGCCGATCCGTGACGGTGGATGACGCCGAAACCCATCTCATCCCGGTCTGTTCCGACCAGACGATCAACATCGGCGGCAAAGTGTTGCGGCGCAACATCGATACGGTTGCGCAGCTCACATCTGACGGTAAGAAAGCGACGATGCTGAGTAACGTTGTCGTGGCGATGGATTGCGTGAAAGGCACCAAGGGCAGCCTTGTTTCGATAGGCGGCTACGGCGGTTGTGGTGCCTGTCCTGAATGGCGCGGGTATTACTCGACGGCGGGGCGATTGGAACAATACAGCTTCGATAATAGCCAGCGATCGTTTGGCTCGAAGGGTTCGTGGGAAGCGCTGATCAAGTCCTATGGCGTGACGAAGAGACAGCTGATGTCAGAAAGCCCGGCGGTGAAGAGGATCGTCTATGGCCAGCCTTAAATGGGTGTTGATGATCGGCAGTCTTCTGGCCGCCACAAGTGCATTTGCCGAGGATCCACCGATCGTCGGCAGCGACGGGCACACAGTGACGTTTCGAGCAACAAAATGGACGATGCCCGGGGTGGATTCAGCGACCGCATGGTTCACCGCCAACGGCAAATCCTTCCCGCTCTTCAGCACCGACGTTGGCGCTGATGGACACCCGGACTGGCTCAGCCCTGACAAGAAAACTGTATTGCTCGACCCAGTCGTCTTCGGCATGTTGTCGCTTGAAAATGGTGAAGAAAAACTGGAGTCGCAACAGCATTGCGCTGTGATCTCCATGGAAACCGGTTGCATGCTGGCCGAGCGCTCCCCGCGTTTTTGTCTTGGCAAATGGGTGGGTAATCAGTGGTTTTCGGAAGATGGCGAAGTCCTCACGCCTAGCCTGGAAACGGAGTCCCCGAAGGAGTGGTTGAAATATATCTCGACCATCAAAGCTGCGCAGTCCCGCGCCGACTCCATCGAATCGGGCCTGACCTTTTTGAGTCCCGAGTCCTACATGGCGTGTCATCCCCCGGCGCAAAGTGTTCAGGCCTACAACGACTTGGGTTTTTACCTGGCCGAGGGCGGCAAAGATGAATTGGCACTGAAGTTTTACCGCGGCGTCGAGGCGGTCGGTAAACGCACAGTGCTGATGTTGAACATCGCCGATTCACTCTGGCGCCTTGATCGCAAAGACGAAGCAAAACGGTATTACGGCGAGTACCGCGAGGCGATGACAGCCGCTGGTAATGCACAGAAAATTCCGCAACGGGTCGCTGAGCGAACTGCACATCAAGGATGAAAAATTGAACAGGATTGTCCGTTTTATCGCGCTGCCCATTGGCATGCTGTGCGCGTCGATCGCGCAGGCTAAGGATGATTGCAAAGTCATTGACGCGAGTTCGCAAGTTGAGCAATGCGTGAAAGCTGACCGCGAGGATGCCGACGCCAAACTCAATGCCAGCTACAAAAAACTGATGGCGCGGTTCGAGTCTCGCTGGAAGCGTGGATCCGAGCAACGCAAGGCCTATATGGCGACGGCCAAAGACTCGCAGCGCGCCTGGATCAAGTTGCGTGACACGACTTGCCCCCTCGAAGCCACCCATGTTGAACAGGGGTCGCCGACACATACACTCGTCATTGATAAATGCATTGCCAGATTGAGTCTGGAGCGTGCCGCCTACCTGGATGCGATCGTCTCCGACGGCACGAGTGAAGTGGTCGACATGGCCGAGGTTTCTGCCTCTGCCTCGCAACGGTTTGGCGATGTAGTGGCTCGCTATGTCACGACCTACGGTAGTCCGTGCCTCAACGTTCAGATTCTCGCACCCGATGGACACTGGAGAGTGCTGTCGTCCAGGCGCTTTTGCAGTTTTGCCGGCAAGGCATTCTGGACGGACTATGCCGATGCCGGGTTTGAGGATCATGCGTTTGCCGAGGACGGGTTGCACGTGACGCTCAGTTTGACGGAGCTTCGTGCACCTGGAGAGAAGCGCCTCGCCTGCGTGATTCCGATTCAGGACGAGCAGATCAAAGAGCTGAAATGCGGCGCACCTGAGTCAACCTGAAACCCTCAGCGTAAATATTCAAAGATTGATCAACAGGGAAGTGGGTGGAATTGACCAGGCTCTTGAATGGTATTGCTGCGTTTGGATTATTGGTCGGCTTATTGATGCCATCGGCATCTGCAAGCGAGCCACAGAACATCGGCGAGCTGCATCCTCCGCTGGTCGTTGCGTCGGGTGACCAGGGCAACCGTCAGAATCCACTCAAGTCCGAAAGCAGCACAGCGAATGCCGCTTGCCCCTCACCTGACTTTTCAGCGTTTCTCTCAGCCTTCGCTGAAAGCGCAGAGGTGCAAAAAGCCTTCGTCCAGCAGCCGCTGAAAATGCTCACGACCGTGCCCGGTGATCCCGAGCCCGAGATGCAAAAAAGCAGTCTCAGCGGTGATCAGCTCAAGTTCCCGATCATCCCGGATCTGGCGAAGCGAGAGGCCCAGGGCCTGACGTTGACCGTCAAGGAAGAGCAGGGTGATCACGCCGTCGCCATCCTGCAGAAACCGGATACCGATTATGTCTTCGAGTATCGGTTTGTCCGTGGGCAATGCTGGCAGCTTGAAGAAGTGATGGATTACTCGCTTTGAAACAGGTGACCAGTTGAAAAGATCAGGTTTGATCGCGTTATTGCTGTGTTCTTTCTCTGCAGTGGCGGGACCGATGTTCCCGTCACTCAAGTCGTGCATGGGCGCCAACAGCGACTGTGCGCTGGCGCTGAGAGACGATTTCCTGGTGGATGCCAATTCCGGGCAGCGTCTCTCCGAAAAGCCGGTATCGGCCGGAGCCGCGAGCGTTTTCTGGCTGTATCGCGATGGCGAGCGTTACATCCTGGAGGAAGAAAACTCCTCACAGTCGAAGACGCGGCGCTGGCTGGTTTTCACCTACGACAGCGGCAAAGTGGTGCTGGACGGCGCTTATGTTTTCTCGATCGACATTGATATGAACACCGGGCCTTACTGGCATGGCTACGACTGCCGAGGTGACGCCAAGCCGTTCGCGGTGCCCACGGAAGACTCGTTCAGTGAAGTGGCTTTGGAGGCGTTGTGCGGGGAGGCTGAAGGCTGGGTCGTCTCGGGCGGGGATGCCAAGGTGCCGGTGTCGGCCAACGGGCTGGCCGTCAGTGTTCCCGTTTACCACGCGCGTAACCGTGAGGGTTCAGCGACGTACTTGTTTACTGAAAGCGATGTTCCGGATCTTTCGAAGCTGGTTTGTCTGTCCAACTGTGCCGATACCGCGAAAACGCCGGAGCGCGTCTCGCAGGAGACAGCGCCAGTGAGGTGGGGGCAGGAAGTAACGTTGTGCTCGGATGACGAAGACATTTACTTCAGCTGCCCGCTGAAGGGTGGCAAGACGGTTTCGGTTTGTGCGCGGGGAAACAGCAAGCCCACGGCCGGTTCTGTTCAGTATCGCTACGGTGTGCCGGGAAACATCGAGATGGTTTACCCGAAGACTGCTATGCCACCCAAGGGAAAATTCTTTGTTGTAGATGCGTCGGAGGGCAGCGTGAATCTGAACATCATCAAGTTCAAAAGCGGTGCGTATACCTACCTCGTTAGCCAGGCCCTCGTGAGTTTTCTGACGGTGTTCAAGGAGGACAAAGTCGTATTCCGGCAGCGATGTGGCTCAGGAAGTTATTCCTCCATAAACCGGGCGGCGCTCCAAGGGGTGGAGTCACAACTAAAAAGCGCAGAGGACTTTCGCTAGTTGCTGTTGCCGAGGCTCAGGAAAGAGGACTCAACGACCCCCTTTTTCTGCCCTCGATTCAGTTACGGCTTGGCCTGACTCCGCAGGCGTTGGCCATGAGGGCTTCGGCGTCGATGTTGCGGAAAAGGTGAACAACTCACCCACGCGGAGCATGGGAACGATCAAGCCTGGGAGTGACTTGGTAGTCATCTGACAGGAAAATCGCCGCATCGTCTTCTATCCGTTGCAAATAGTGGCGGATCCGTACGAATCCCTTACACTGCCCCGGCCGTTCATTTTCCTTTTGAGGCTGTGTGCATGAAATTTCGTTTTCTTCTGTGGATGATGGGTTTGTTGATGGGTAAGGCCAGTCGGACAAATCCTGCGTTCCAACAGCAGTTGGGTGACAAGGAACTGGTGTTCCAGCTACAGACCCTGGACGGCAAAGTGGCACGGCATTTCGTGGTCAAGGATCAGCGCATCACCAGCAAGTCGGGAACGGTAGCGGAGCCGGCGTTCGCCATTGCCTTCAAGGATGCCGCGTACGGCTTCGCCACGATGCAGGCGAAGAACAAGCAACTGGCGTTCATGCAGGGCATTCAGGACAAGTCGATCCAGCTCAAGGGCAACCCGGCGCTGGTCATGTGGTTCCAGGGCCTGATGAAGTATTTGAAGCCGCGCAAGGCCAAGCCAAAGGCCTGAGTCTGGCCTGTGCAGTCATGACATTGGCTGGCAAAGCCTGTCGAACTGTCATAACTGACAGGTGTTCGGCGCGGAGTAATGGTGTTCCATCGCAGTTGTCCCGCAGTGAGGGCCGCTCGCAAGACTTTGGAGCACGCCACCATGATTCAAGCACTCCGCCAAACGCAGCCAGGCACGCTCGACCCAATGTTTGCCGAGGACGGTGTCCTCGATTGGCAAATCCCCGGTATTGCCAGCAGAGCCCCGCAGGCGGTGCTTTCGTTGGCGGACGGCAAGCTGATTGCCGTCAGTCGCCTGTCGGGATTCCAGAGTGGCTTTGCAGTGGTGCGCCTCACCGACAAAGGCGCGCTGGATACGGGGACCGGGTTCGGCGATGGGCGCGGTTTTGTGCAGATCAGCTTCGCCGATACGCACATCGAGATCATTTTTGGCGCGGCGTTGTTAATCGATGATGGCGTGCTGATTACCTGTCAGTACAGCAATCAAAGTGAAGCCTCGAGCGGGCGGGCGCTTGTCCGATTGCTCAAGGATGGTCGACTCGACCAAGGTTTCGGCCGCGGAGGCGCGGTGTTTTTCAACCCCCTCGAGGGTGGAACGCCTGAGCAGACGAGAAACATGCGTTCGCGCCGTGCCGAGCAAAAAAGTGCTGAAGACACTCGCGCACATCGCAAATTGAATGGACGCTCCCATGCCTGCGCAGGCGAGCAACCTGACGGCAAAATCGTCTTGATCACCTCGGCGGTGGATTTTTCCTTCGGCGATTTCAAGGGGCAGCTCGTACGTCTGAATCCGGATGGTTCGCTGGATAAAACCTTCAATGGAACGGGCAGCGCGTTTGTCGAGCTGGCGGATGTGGCCGAGAGTTATGGCCGGGGCCTGGCGCTGCAACCCGACGGCAAACTGGTGGTATTTGGTGATTATCGCGAACAAGGGGCGAATGGCTGGTACGTGACCCGTTTCAACGCGCAGGGTCAGCAGGATGCGCAGTTTGCGACGTTGAAAATGCCGGACCCGCAGTTTGCCCTGACGGTTTTCGATATTTCGGTAAGGGCAAAAGATGGCCTGATCGCGCTCGTCGGCGGCGTGTTCGAGGATTTTCACACCGGAGTGGGCATGATCTCGCTGTTGAACCGGGACGGCACGTTCAATCGGGTCTTCAACCAGGGCCGGCCGTTGTATTCCAAACTGACCGACATGGGCCAGCAATGGAGCCGTTGCGCATTCGGCGGTGACGACGGTGATCGCTTGATCGTGGCGGGGACGGGGGGCAGCGAGTTCCTGACGGCTCACACCGTGGCCTTCACTGCGCGCTATTTGCTGACGGGTGCGCTGGAGACGACCTTCGCCAATGTCGGCTGGGCGGTGTTCGATGACCGTAATTGGCTGGATGTCACCAGCGACATGGCTCTCACGTCAGACGGCCGAATTGTCATGTGCGGTGAGCACTACACCGGGCAGGAAATCAATCCACAGGCTGGCTGGATGTTGCGGTATCTGACGTGACTCAGATGTTGCCTCGGCTGGCGCGTCCAGCAAGGTCAACCCGGCGCCGGTGATCTGGTTCCAGGGCCTGATGAAGTAGCTGAAGCCACGCAAGGCCAAGCCCGACGCCTGAGTCTGGCCTGCGCAGTCATGACATTGGCTGGCAAAGCCAATCGAACTGTCAGAACTGACAGGTGTTCGGCGCCAGGTATTGGTGTTCCATCGCAGTTGTCCCGCCGTGAGGGGCACTTGGACGACTCTGGAGCACATCAGCATGACTCAAGCATCTCGCACTGCACAGGCAGGCACGCTCGACCCCACATTTGCTCATCAAGGCTTGCTCGACTGGCCTATTGCCGGCGTGCCCGGCACTTCGCCCGAGGCGGTCATCGCATTACCCGATGGCAAGTTGATTGCCGCGAGTTTCCCCCTCGAGGGGATGGTCGGTTTCGCGGCGGTACGCCTTACGCCGGATGGCAAACTCGATTACGGATCGGACTTCGGAGACGGCCAGGGCTTTGTCGAGGTGTCTTTCCCCGGCAAACGCATCGATTCGATTTTTGCCGGCAGCCGACTGAGTGACGGCGGGCTGTTGTTCACTGCGCAATACCTCAATGACGGCGTTGACGGTGGTGGCCTGGCGGTCATCCGGCTGCTCGAAACGGGCCAGCTCGATGCGGGCTTTGGCGATGGCGGGGTGGTTTTCCTCGATCCGGTGGCGGGTGGCACGGCTGAGCAATTGGCAGCACTCAAGCCGCGCGAGACCGGGCAGCCCGTTGCCGGAGGCGTCGGCGCGGGCATCCGGTCCGGCGGCAGCGCCCAGGCGTCGGGCATCGAGCAGCCCGATGGCAAGATCGTGGTCATGACCTCGGCGGCGGACTTTTCCGCGGGTACCTACAAGGGCCAGGTCGTGCGTCTCAATCGTGACGGTTCGTTCGACCAGACGTTCAATGGCAGTGGCCGCACGTTCGTCGAGTTGCCCGATGCGGTCTACAGCGAAGGCCGCGGCGTGGCGCTCCAGCGTGATGGCAAGCTGGTCGCGCATGGCAGTTACCGCACGAACAACGACTATGGGCTGTACGTGGTGCGTTTCAATCCTGACGGACGCCAGGACTCGGGGTTTGCCAACCTGCTGCAAGCCAATCCTGATCTGTTGGCGATTTACGATATCCGGGTCAGGGCGAAGGACGATTTGATCGTGCTGGTCGGTGGCAAGTCGGAAACCCTCAAGACTGGAATCGGCGCGATTTTGCTGCTGAACCGCGATGGCGGGTTCAACCTGGTGTTCAACAACGGCCAGCCGCTGTATTCCAAGCTGACGGATATCGGCCAGCGCTGGAGCCGTTGCACCTTTGGCGGAGCGGGGGATGATCTGTTGATCGTTTCGGGCACCACCGGCAGCGAGTTCTTCAGCGAAAACAGCGAGGCCTGTACCGCGCGTTATCTCATGACCGGGCAACTGGATAGCGCGTTCAATGAAGTCGGCTTCGTGGTGTTCGATGACCCGCAGTGGCTGGAAGCTACCCGGGGCATGACCCTCTCGGCGCAACAGCGGATTGTCGTTTGCGGCGGACATCACCTGGCGCAGGTGTTCAATCCGTTGGCTGGCTGGATGGTGTGTTATCTGACTTGATCGATTGCCGTGTTTATCTTGATGGAGCGAGAAATCATGAACCGACTGATCGCTGCCGAAGGCAGACACGAGGATTTGAGAGACATGGCGCTGATGGCGGACGGACGCATCGTGCTGTGTGGCCGGTTGTTATCCGGTGGCGAGGGCTGGATGTTGCGCTACCTGGGTTAAGCCGGGCACTTGATCGGGACTGCATGCTTGGTTAACAGGCCCGCGCCCACGGGGATCAGTTGAGTCCCGTGGGCGCGGGCCTGTTTGCGTTCAGGCCTGGCTGAACTGCGAAGCCAGTTCGCGCAGCAGCACTTCGGCTTCAAGCACCTTGCTCACAACATCGTTGGCTTTGTCGCGGGTCAGGCCCACGCGCTCGAGCAGCGCATCCGGGATGTCTTCATCCGGGCCGGAGCCGATGCCGCGCCCGCGCAGCAGGCGCACGGCCAGGCAGACCAGGTTCGGGTACTCGGCGTAGGCGCCGTCGTAGCTCGGGTCGTGCTGAAAGCGCAGGGCGGTGGCCAGCTCATCGGGCATGTCCCAGTAGCGCATCAGCCATGCGCCGATCTGTTCGCGGCTGATGCCCAGCAAGTGCTGCTCGACATAGCTGTGGCACAGGTGCGGGTTGACCTCCAGGTGACGGCAGATCAGCGAGAAGTGCGGCGGGAACACGTGCGCCAGCAACAGGTAGCCGAAGTTGTGCAGCAGGCCGGCGAGGTAGGTCAGGCCGGCTTCCGGGCGCTGGGCGCGCGGCATGGCGCGGGTCAGGCCTTCGATGACGGCGGCGGTGTAGATCGACTGCTGCCAGTACGGCGTGGTGTGTTGCGGGTGATCCTTGGGCAGGCTCAGGGTCTTGCCGAGGGCCAGGCCCAGCGCCAGGTTGATCACCAGATCGAAGCCGAGCACGCGGACGATGGCGTCTTCCACCGAACGGATCTTGCCCGGCGAAGCGTAGTACGGCGATGCCGCCCAGCTCACCACTTGCGCGGCCAGTGCCGGGTCGGTTTCAACGACGCCGGTGATGTCGTCGATGGTGGCGTTCGGGTCGACGCGCAGCTTGATGATCTTCTGCGCGGTTTCGGCCAGCGGCGGAATCTCGATGGTCGCTTCCAGACGCTGCTGGATGCGCCGCGCAGTGAAGGCCTGCACGGCCTGGGTGATTTCCTCGCGGTCATCGTCCGGGCGGTCGAGGTTCGGGCGGATGCTGCTCAGGGCTTCGCCGAAATTGGCGGCGCTGGCCTTGGTCAACATGGTCTTGAACGCTTCGCTGGTGATTTCCAGCAGCACGCCCGGCTCGCCGGAGTTGATCAGCAGCTTCGGCTCGCGCAGCAGGCTCTCTTCGTAGAGGCACGGCGAACTGGTCAGCGCCGGCAGGCCCGGCAGCAGGCTCAGGCTGTGTTTGCCGAGCATCTTTTCCAGGCGCTCGGTGGACACGGCGGTCAGGCGCCGGCCGGTGAGTTCGGCGAGGCGGTTGAGGTCGAGCAACTGGCTCTGTGGAAACAGCACCATCAGCGCGCCCACGGCGTCGTCGAGCAATACCGCCTGGACCTTGCGCGAGGCATTGAGGCCGTGGTGGTCGAGCACTTCTTCGTAGGCGATACCCAGCTTGCCGAGCAGCAGCCGAATTACAGACGGCGCGTGCGGGAGTTCGGGGGCGAGAGCTGCGTCAGTCATGGTCTGTATCCGTTTTTGAAACAATGGCAGGAGTATAACCAGCTCTGTAGGAACGATCCTGCACAAACTGCGACGGTGCTCACACTTGGCCGTATTGCTGCCCATGGCGCAGCCAGCGGTCGAGCAATGGGCTGACGTGAGTCGGCCAGCGTTCCAGCAGCGCTTGCGCGGCGTCACGCACGGCCGGCAGCAGGTCGGCGTCGCGCATCAGGTCGGCGACCTTGAATTGCAGCAGGCCGGTCTGGCGCGTGCCGAGCATTTCGCCGGGGCCGCGCAGTTCGAGGTCTTTTTCGGCGATGACGAAGCCGTCGTTGGTTTCGCGCATGATGCCCAGGCGCTGGCGGCCGATCTGCGACAGCGGCGGATGGTAGAGCAGCACGCAATGGCTGACCGCGCTGCCGCGCCCGACCCGGCCGCGCAACTGGTGCAGCTGCGCGAGACCCAGGCGTTCGGGGTTTTCGATGATCATCAGGCTGGCGTTGGGCACGTCGACGCCGACTTCGATCACCGTGGTGGCGACCAGCAGTTGCAGGTTGCCGGCCTTGAATTCGGCCATGACCGCGGCTTTCTCGGCGGGCTTCATGCGCCCGTGGATCAGCCCGACCTTGAGCTCGCCGAGGGCGGCGGTGAGGTCTTCGAAGGTGGTTTCGGCGGCCTGACAGGTCAGCTCTTCGGATTCTTCGATCAGCGTGCACACCCAGTAGGCCTGACGCCCTTCGGCGCAGGCGCTGCGCACCCGTTCGATGACTTCGACACGGCGGGTGTCGGTGACCAGCACGGTATTGACCGGCGTGCGCCCCGGCGGCAGTTCGTCGAGGATCGAGGTGTCGAGGTCGGCGTAGGCGCTCATCGCCAGCGTGCGAGGAATCGGTGTGGCGGTCATGATCAGCTGATGCGGGCACATGCGCCCGCCGACGCCTTTCTGCCGCAGGGCCAGACGCTGCTGCACGCCGAAGCGGTGCTGTTCGTCGATGATCACCAGCGCGAGATTCTTGAACTGCACTTCATCCTGGAACAGCGCGTGGGTGCCGACCACCATCGGCGTGCCGCTGGCGATCTGTTCCAGTGCGGCGACGCGGTTCTTGCCCTTGAGCTTGCCGGCCAGCCACGCGACGTCGATGCCCAGCGGTTCGAGCCAGCGTTTGAAGGTGATGAAGTGTTGTTCGGCGAGGATCTCGGTCGGTGCCATCAACGCGACCTGATAACCGGCCTCCAGCGCCTGCAGCGCGGCGAGGGCGGCGACCACGGTCTTGCCCGCGCCGACGTCACCCTGAATCAGGCGCAGCATCGGTTCGTGCTGACTGAGGTCGTAGGCGATTTCGTTGCCGACCCGTTGCTGGGCGCCCGTCGGGTTGAAGCCAAGGTTGGCCAGGTATTTCGCCGGCAGCCTGGTGGCTTTGGGCATGGCCGGTGCGCGCAGTGAGCGCATGCTTTCGCGCAGGCGCTGTTGGGACAGCTGATGGGTCAGCAGCTCTTCGAACGCCAGGCGATGCTGGGCCCAGTGATGGCCGAGGGCGAGTTCGTCGACATCGGCATCGGCCGGCGGGTTGTGCAGGTAGCGGATCGCATCGGCCAGCGGCGCCAGTTGGTAGTCGCGCGCCAGTTCGGTCGGCAGCCAGTCGGGCAGGGTGCTGGGCTTGAGCAGGGTCAGCGTCTGCATGCACAGCTGGCGCAGGCGCTGCTGGGTCAGGCCTTCGGTGAGCGGATAGACCGGGGTCAGGGTCTCGTCCACCGGTGGCGGCTCGTCGCCCGTGATGGCGCGGTATTCCGGGTGGTAGATCTCCAGCCCCGAAGCGCCGGGCCGGGCTTCGCCGTAGCAGCGAATCCGCGTGCCGCGCTTGAGGCCTTCCTTCTGCGCGTTGCTGAAATGGTAGAAGCGCAGGCTCAGGCCGCCGGTGCCGTCCTGCAGGCGCACCACCAGGCTGCGGCGGCGGCCCATGACCACGTCGGCGCCGCTGACGGTGCCTTCGACCACGGCGTCCTGTCCCGGGCGCAAATGGCCGATCGGCACCACGCGGGTGCGATCCTGATAACGCAGCGGCAGATGGAACAGCACGTCCTGGAGGTTCTCCAGGCCGACCTTGGCCAGCTTCTCGGCCATGGCTTCGCCGACACCCTTGAGTGCCGTCACCGACACTTGCGACAGCTCGGTCATGACCCTGGCTTAACCGGCCGTGACCGGCGCGGCGGGTTTGGCCACCGAGCACAGGCGAATGGAGTCGGCGAGAATCTCGATGGCTTTTGGCCGCGGGAAGCTCGCGCGCCAGGCAATGGCCACGGTGCGGTACGGCACCGGTGCGGACAGTGGCCGCACTTCGATCACGCCCGGCGCGTAGTGGTGGCTGTCCACCGCCGACAGCGGCAGGATCGAAATGCCCAGGCCCGAAGCGACCATGTGGCGGATGGTTTCCAGCGAACTGGATTCGACCGTGGTGTGCTTGGCGCCGTCGTTGCCCTTGGTCAGGGTCGGGCAGGCTTCGAGCACCTGGTCGCGGAAGCAGTGGCCTTCACCGAGCAGCAGCAGGCTCTTGTCGTTGAGCAGGGCGGCGTCGATGGATTCCTTTTGTGTCCACGGATGCTGCGCCGGCATCAGCACATAGAACGGTTCGTCGTAGAGCTGCAGGGTCAGTACGTCGGCTTCGTTGAACGGCAGGGCGATGATGATCGCGTCGAGCTCGCCGTTGCGCAGTTTGTCGCGCAGCACATGGGTGAAGTTTTCTTCGATGTACAACGGCATCTGCGGGGCAACCCGGTGCAGTTGTGGAATCAGGTGCGGGAACAGGTACGGGCCGACGGTGTAGATCGCGCCGACCTTCAGTGGCGCGGTCAGCTGATTCTTGCCGGCCTGGGCCAGTTCGCGGATGCCCTGGGCCTGCTCCAGCACTTTCTGCGCCTGGGCGACGATGCCTTCGCCGACCGGAGTCAGGCGCACGGCACTTTTGCTGCGCTCGAAAATCAGCACACCGAGTTCGTCTTCAAGCTTTTTCACGCCCACCGAGAGGGTCGGCTGGCTGACGTGGCAACGCTCGGCCGCGTGACCGAAATGTTGCTCTTGGGCGAGGGTAACGATGTAGCGTAATTCTGTGAGAGTCATAGCAAAGCGTCCATGAAGTTGCGGGCCAAGCATACCGGCTGCAATCGATAGACGCACGTTATCAGACTGAGTACGGAATGCGACACCGGGCAATGTGAGTTTGCCGTTGCCAGATAGGCAAAAGGCACCTTTCGGTGCCTTTTTGGCTGGGTTCTGGGTGGGTGGAGAACCCCTGTGGGACATGGCCTGCCAGCTCCCACAGGTTTTGCAGTGGCTTAGCGGCGTCTTTCGAGCGAGTACACAAACGGCGCCACAATTTCGATCGAGCCATTGTTGAGCATGTCGGCCGGTGGCTTGGGAAGCGGTTGTGCGCGGCGGATCATTTCCAGGGTGGCCCGGTCCAGATCGGCATTGCCGGAACGGCCCACCAGTTCGAACGACAGTACGTTGCCTTCGCCATCGACCACGAAGCGCAGGCGGTTCAAGCCTTCCTTGCCACGCGCCTGAGCGCTGGCCGGGTACTTTTTATACTTGGCCAAATGCGCCAGCAGGGTGCCTTGCCAGCTGGCCTTGGCGGCCATTTGCGCAGGTGACGGGCCTGGCGCAGGCTGCGCGGATTTCTCCGTCGGTGCCTGGGTCGGTTGCGTGTCGGCCGGTTTTTCCTCGGAAGGTTTTTCCTTCGGCGGCTGCGGTTTCTCGACCGGTTTCGGCGGCTGAGGTTTTGGCTTCGGCTTGGGTTTCGGCTTCGGCACGGCGATCTCGGCCTTCGGCGCTTCGGCCAGTTTCGGCATCGGCGGCTCTTCCACCGGCGTCGGTGGCTGCGGCGGGGTGACGACTTTCGGCGGAGCCGGCGGCGGTGGGGCCGGAACCGGTGCCAGCTCGACCATCATTGCCTGCGGCGGCAGTTCGATGGGCGGGCGGCTGGTCCAGTTCAGCGCCAGCGCGATAGCCAGGGCATGCACGCCCAGCACCACGGCCAGGCTACCGCCGTAACGCGTCAGCTTATGGCGCGTCGTGATCATTTCTTGACTGCCGTCTCGAGCCCGACCAGACCGACCTTCAGGTAACCGGCCGAACGCAGGTTATCCATGACGCTCATCAGGTCGCCGTAATCCACGCCCTTGTCGGCCTGGAAGAAGATCGTCGTGTCCTTCTTGCCCTTGGTCCGGGCGTCGAGGGTGGCGCCGAGTGCTTCGGGCTTCACTTCGTCCTCGCCGAGGAACAGGCGCTGGTCGGCTTTCACGCTGAGGAACACCGGTTTCTCCGGGCGCGGTGCCGGTTTGGCAGTCGAGGCCGGCAGGTCGACCTTGATGTCGACGGTGGCCAGGGGTGCAGCCACCATGAAGATGATCAGCAGCACCAGCATCACGTCGATGAACGGAGTGACGTTGATTTCGTGGTTCTCGGCCAGATCGTCGTCTGCGCCTTCTTTCAAATGCAGGCCCATGGCCGATTACCCCACTTTCACCATGTGCGGTTGCGAGCTGCGCTCAGGCTGGTGGTCGAGGTCGCGGCTGACCAGCAGCAGGACCTGTGCCGAAGCGTCGGACACCTGGGCCTTGTAACCGGCGATGGAGCGGGCGAACACGTTGTAGATGACCACCGCTGGAATCGCGGCGACCAGGCCCAGGGCGGTGGCGAGCAGCGCTTCGGCGATACCCGGGGCCACGACGGCGAGGTTGGTGGTCTGTGTTTTGGCGATGCCGATGAAGGAATTCATGATGCCCCACACGGTACCGAACAGGCCGACGAACGGCGCGGTGGAACCGATGGTGGCCAGTACGCCGGTGCCGCTGCTCATGTTGCGGCCACAGGCTGCGACGAGACGCTCGAGGCGGAAGCTGACGCGCTCCTTGATGCCTTCTTTCTCGCGGCTGTTGACCGACAGGCGCATTTCTTCGAGCGCATCGTGGACCAGCAGGTTGGCCAGGGTGCCTTCCTTCGCCGCGGTGGCGCTGGCTTCCTTGAGCGTGGCGGATTTTTTCAGTTGAGCGATTTCACCACGCAGACGACGCTTGGCGCCCATCAGCTCGAAGCCTTTGGCGATCCAGATGGTCCAGGTGATGATGGAAGCGATGGCCAGGCCGATCATGACGATCTTCACGATGATGTCGGCGTTCTGGTACATGCCCCAGGGCGACAGGTCGTGGGCCATGCCCAGGGAGTTGTCGGCCTCGAGGACTTGCGGGGCGTCGGCGGCGGTGGCATCGACAGCCTGTACCGGATCGGTGGCGGCTGGAGTGGCTGGAGCAGCATTGGCAGGCGCAGCGGCCTGCTCGGTGGCGGCTGGGGCCGCGGGCGCCTGTGCATCCGCGAACGCTAGCGGTGCCAGCATCAGGCTGAGCAGCAGGGCGGCTGCCGCGCTCCAGGCGCGAGGTCGTTTGGTTGGCGAAGCGGGGGTTTGATTACGTGTCATGCTGGCCGGACCTGAGATAGAAAAACGGTAATGCTCTTCCAGGCCTCGTGAGGCCGAGAACAAAAGTGGCGTGCATTATTGCAAGTAATTCTTGTTAACAGAAGTAATAGAGTATCTTTTTTTCCTTGATTGCTAGCCGTTCGTCCTGTGCCGAGGCTAGTCTGTCGCTTTCCGATGGGAGATTTTTGATGTCCGCGCCTTCTGTTTTGATCGCCGGCTGTGGTGATGTTGGCAGTCGCCTGGCCACGCAATTGCTGGCTGGCAACTGGCAGGTTTACGGTCTGCGCCGTTCGATTTCCCGTTTGCCGGCCGGCGTGCTCGGTGTCGCGGGCGACCTCTTCAGCGACACCTGTCCGGCCGACTGGCCGAGCGGCCCGCTTGACTATCTGGTGTACAGCGCCGCCGCCACCGACCACGACGAGGCCGGTTACCGCGCCGCCTACGTCGAGGGGTTGCAGCATGTCCTGGGCTGGTTGCAGCAGCATGGCCAGCAGCCGAAACGGATTCTCTTCGTTTCCAGCAGCAGCGTTTACGGGCAGCAGGGCGGCGAGTGGGTCGACGAAACTTCCGCCACCCTCGCCAGCGGCTACTCCGGGCGCCTGATGCTCGAAGCCGAGCAGGTGGCGCTGAACAGTGGCATCCCGGCGAGCATTGTGCGCCTGACCGGTATCTACGGGCCGGGTCGGGAGTGGCTGCTGACCCAGGTGCGCCGCGGTTATCGGGTGGCGGTCGAGCCGCCGCTGTACGGCAATCGCATCCACGCCGATGACGCGGCGGGGCTGCTGGCGTTTCTGCTGGAGGCGGATCGCCGTGGCACGGCTCTGGACGATATCTATATCGGCGTGGACGATGCGCCGGCGCCGCTGGCCGACGTGGTGGCGTGGCTGCGCGAGTACCTGGGCGTGACCGAGTGGGCGGAGGATGCCAGCGTGCGCCGCACCGGCAGCAAGCGTTGCAGCAATGCGCGGGCGAAGGCTTTGGGCTGGGCGCCGAAGTATCCGAGTTACCGCGAAGGTTATGCCGCGATTCTGGAAGGCAAGTGCTGACCTTCTAACGCCACAAACCACTGTGGGAGCGGGCTTGCCCGCGATGGCGGCTTGGCAGTCAACCAAAGCGTTGAGTCTGATGGCCTCATCGCGGGCAAGCCCGCTCCCACAGGGTAGGTGTTGCTTGCGCGAGGCTTACTGCTTCTCGAGCAGCCATTTGCGTTCACCCGGGGTGAACTGCGGCATTTCATCGGCCAGCGCGCTGTTTACCGCCTGGAAGATCTCCAGTTGCTTGCCCTTGCGCACAAAGATCCAGTTGTTGCCCTGGCCGTTCTGCTGCAGCCACATGCTGTCGTGGTCGCTGTTCATCGAGGCGCAATCGCCGGCCAGGCACAGGGCGTAGCGATCGGCGCCGGGCAGGCCGGAAACCTGGCCGTCCGCCTGGAACTGCACGGTGTTGCCTTCGCCCTGGCCGCTGGCGATGGTCCAGTTGCCGCCGAGGTAGGCCGCATACAGGGCGCGTTCGAAACTGGCGCCGATCGGCGCGCCTTCCGGTACCGGGATCTGCGCGCGGTCGAACAGCTGTTCGGGTTCGTTTTCGGTGGCAGCCTGTTTCATCTGCCCGCCGTCACGCTTGAGTTCGCTGCCGGAGCTGCCATAGAAGTCGATTTTCCAGGCGCCGGACTGTTCGCCCAGCAGCCGCCCTTCGACATTCTCGAAACCGTTGGTGTAGCGGGCCTGGCCGGCCTTGGTGTTGACGTCCCACTCCAGGTTCGGGCCGTAGGCCTGAAGCGCTTCGCGCAGGGGACCGCCCTTGGCAGCGGCATCGATGGCCACCTGGTTGATCCAGGTGCCGCTGATGTCACGATCGGCAGGGTTGCTGGCGCAGCCGCCGAGGAAAATGGCGAGCAGCGAGAGAGCAAGCGCTTTGCGCATGGTGGAATCCTTTCAAAACCTTTTCTTTACCGCAGAGCTGTCGGCGCGGCGCTTGCGGGCCGCGCCGTCGGCATTACTCGATGACCAGGATGGCATCCATTTCAACCTGCGAACCCTTTGGCAGGGCGGCAACTCCAATGGCGGCGCGGGCCGGGTACGGCTGGTCGAAGTATTTGCCCATGATCTCGTTGACCTTGGCGAAGTGGCTCAGGTCGGTGAGGAAGATGTTCAGCTTGACGATGTCCTTGAACGAACCGCCGGCAGCTTCGGCCACGGCCTTGAGGTTCTCGAACACCTGGACGGTCTGGGCTTCGAAGCCTTCGACCAGTTCCATGGTTTTCGGGTCCAGCGGGATCTGGCCCGACATGTACACGGTGTTGCCAGCCTTGATCGCCTGGGAGTAGGTGCCGATGGCGGCCGGGGCCTTGTCGCTGGTGATAACGGTCTTGGTCATGTATGACTCCTTGTAATGGCTGGAGGGCTACGCGCGCATGCGAGTGATGCGGATCACCCCGGTCAGGGCGCGCAGTTTCTTGATCACGCGGGCCAGGTGCACACGGTCGTGGACGCTGACCACCAGTTGGACGACGCTGATGCGGCCATCGCGTTCGTCCATGCTGATTTTCTCGATATTGCCGTCGGCCGCGTTGACGCTGCTGGCCAGCAGGGCGATCAGGCCGCGCTGGTGTTCCAGCTCGACGCGCAGTTCGACGTTGAATTCGCCGGTGACATCCTTGGCCCACGAAAGCTGGATGCATTTTTCCGGGTTGTGCCGGATTTCGCTGATATTGCGGCAGTTGTCCAGGTGCACGACCATGCCCTTGCCCGCCGACAGGTGGCCGACAATCGGGTCGCCCGGGATCGGCGTGCAGCATTTGGCGTAACTGAGGACCAGGCCTTCGGTGCCGCGAATCGCCAGCGGGCCTTCCGGGCTCGGCAGCTGTTCGCCTTCGCCGAGCAGGCGGCGCGCGACGACGTAGGCCATGCGATTGCCCAGGCCGATGTCTTCGAGCAGGTCTTCGATCAGTTCGAGACGGTACTCGCTGAGCATCGCCTTGATTCGCTCGGCGGAAATCTGCTCCAGCGAGCTGTCGAAGCCGTTGAGCACTTTGTTCAGCAGGCGCTCGCCGAGGCTGATGGATTCGGAGCGGCGTTGCAGCTTCAGGGCATGGCGGATGTGCGTGCGCGCCTTGCCGGTGACCACGAAATTCAACCACGCCGGGTTCGGCCGGGCGCCAGGCGCGCTGACGATCTCGACCGTGGAGCCGCTCTGCAGCGGTTCGGACAGCGGTGCGAGACGGCGGTTGATCCGGCAGGCAATGCAGCTGTTGCCGACGTCGGTGTGCACCGCGTAGGCGAAGTCGACCGCCGTGGAGCCTTTGGGCAGCTCCATGATCCGGCCTTTTGGCGTGAACACGTAGACCTCGTCCGGGAACAGGTCGATCTTCACGCTCTCGATGAATTCCAGCGAGTTGCCGGCACGCTGCTGCATTTCCAGCACGCCTTTGACCCATTGGCGGGCGCGGGCGTGAGTGCCTTTGGGCTGTTCGTCACCGCTGGATTTGTACAGCCAATGGGCGGCGATGCCGTTGTTGGCCATTTCTTCCATTTCGCGGGTACGGATCTGGATCTCGATCGGGACGCCGTGCATGCCGAACAAGGTGGTGTGCAGCGACTGATAGCCGTTGGCCTTGGGGATCGCGATGTAATCCTTGAAGCGCCCCGGCAACGGTTTGTACAGATTATGTACAGCGCCCAGCACGCGGTAGCAGGTATCGACCTTGTCGACGATGATCCGGAACGCGTAGACGTCCATGATCTCGTTGAAGGCCCGACGCTTGCCGCGCATTTTCTTGTAGATGCCGTAGAGGTGTTTCTGGCGACCGCTGACTTCGCCCTGGATGCCGTCGATAGCGAGGCAATGGCCGAGGGACTCCTCAATCTTGTTGACGATTTCCTTGCGATTGCCGCGGGCGCGCTTGACCGCCTGGTAGATCCGCGCGGAACGCATCGGGTGCATCGCCTTGAAGCCGAGGTCTTCGAATTCGATGCGAATGGCGTGCATGCCCAGGCGGTTGGCGATGGGCGCGTAGATTTCCAGGGTTTCCTTGGCGATCCGGCGGCGTTTCTCGCCGGACAGCACTTCCAGCGTGCGCATGTTGTGCAGGCGATCGGCGAGCTTGACCAGGATCACGCGAATGTCGCGCGCCATGGCCATGGCCATTTTCTGGAAGTTTTCCGCCTGGGCTTCGGCCTTGGTCTCGAAGTTCATCTGGGTCAGTTTGCTGACCCCGTCGACCAGTTCGGCCACGGTTTCACCGAACTGCGCCTGCAGCGCTTCCTTGGCGATCCCGGTGTCTTCGATCACGTCATGCAGCATCGCGGCCATCAGGCTCTGATGGTCCATGTGCATGTCGGCGAGAATATTGGCCACGGCAAGAGGATGCGTGACATACGCCTCGCCGCTGCGGCGGCGTTGGCCGTCGTGGGCTTGTTCGGCGTAGAAATACGCTCGGCGGACCAGATTGACCTGGTCCTTGCCGAGGTAGGTCGATAAGCGATCGGCGAGGGCGTCTATGCTCGGCATGATGACTCCTGCCGTAAGCTGTGATCCCGCGCCGTGCTACGTCGACCAGGCATAGGCTTAGACGGCCTCGTTGGACTCGTCCTCGAACGCTGCGAACAGCGGTTCGTCTTCAACGATCTCTTCGTTGGCGATCATTTCATAGCTGACCAGGCCTTCGGCGATTTCGCGCAGGGCGACGACGGTAGGCTTGTCGTTTTCCCAGGCAACCTTCGGCTCTTTGCCGCCGGTGGCCAGTTGACGGGCACGCCTGGTAGAGAGCATGACCAGCTCAAAGCGGTTATCCACGTGTTCTAGACAGTCTTCAACGGTTACGCGGGCCATGGTCTTCCTCGTAGCAAATGCAATATGCGCGGTGCCCGGATGGGCGAGCGGACTCAGCAGTTTAAAAAAACGCCAGCGATTAGGGAAGCGCTGATTTTTTAACCAAGCGCTGCAACGCGCTACAAGTGCCAATGTAAAGCCCTTGCAGCGGTTTTGGGAAGTGCCGGTTAACCGAGCAATTCCGCCAGCAGTCTGCCGAAACGCACCTGCTGGCGCTTCTGTTGCAGCTGATTGGCGCGGAAAATCGCCTTCAGGTCGTCCAGCGCATGGGCGAAATCGTCGTTGATGATCAGGTAGTCGTACTCGACGTAGTGGCTCATCTCGCTGACCGCTTCGCGCATCCGCCCGTCGATGATCTCGTCGCTGTCCTGGCCACGGTTGGTCAGGCGCTGGTGCAGGGCTTGCAGCGATGGCGGCAGGATGAAGATCGAGCGCGCCTGCGGCATCAGCTTGCGCACTTGCTCGGCGCCCTGCCAGTCGATCTCCAGAATCAGGTCGTGACCTTCGTCCAGGGTCTGCTGCAGGCGGCTTTGCGAGGTGCCGTAGAAGTTGCCGAAGACTTCGGCGCGTTCGAGGAAGTCGCCGTGCTCGCCCATCTTCACGAACTCTTCGCGGGTCACGAAGTGATAGTTCACGCCGTCCACTTCACCCGGGCGCATGGCGCGGGTGGTGTGGGAGATCGATACGCGGATCTCCGGGTTGGCGTCGGTCAGGGCCTTGACCAGGCTGCTCTTGCCCGCGCCCGATGGGGCGGAAATGATGTACAGGGTGCCGGTGCTGTGGGTCATGTCTGTTGCCTTACTCAATATTCTGCACTTGTTCGCGCATCTGCTCGATCAACACCTTGAGGTTGACCGCCGCCTGGGTGCTGCGCGGGTCGAAGGCCTTGGAGCCCAGTGTGTTGGCTTCGCGGTTGAGCTCCTGCATCAGGAAGTCCAGGCGCCGGCCGGCGGCACCGCCGGACTTGAGCACCCGGCGAACTTCGATGATGTGGGTGCTCAGGCGATCCAGTTCTTCGGCCACGTCGCTCTTTTGCGCGAGGATGACCATTTCCTGTTCGAGGCGCTGCGGATCCAGCTCGGCCTTCATGTCGGCGAAGCGGTCGAGCACCTTCTGCCGCTGGGTGGCGAGCATCTGCGGGACCAGTTCGCGCAGGGTCGCCACGTCCTGCTCGATGGCGCTCAGACGTTCGTTGATCAGCCGCGCCAGCTCCGCGCCTTCGCGCTCGCGACCGGCCTTCAATTCGGTCAGGCCCTGATTGAACAGCGCCAGCGCTTCGGCATTCAGCGCCTGCGGGTCGCTGGCGTCGGCCACCAGTACGCCGGGCCAGGCCAGCACTTCCAGTGGGTTCAGCGCCGCCGGGTTGGTGATCAGCCCGGCCACGGTTTCGGCGGCTGCGACCAGTTGCGCGGCGCGTTCGCGATCGACCTGCAGCGGCTTGCCGGTGCTTTCCTCGGTGAAGCGCAGGGTGCATTCCAGCTTGCCCCGCGACAGGCCCTGGCGCAGCGCTTCGCGCACGGCGCCCTCGAGGTCGCGGAACGACTCCGGCAGGCGCAGATGGGGTTCCAGATAGCGGCTGTTGACCGAGCGCAGTTCCCAGCTCAGGGTGCCCTGGGCGCCGGCTTTTTCGACGCGGGCGAAGGCGGTCATGCTGTGCACCATGGCGGTGACCTCGCAATGCAGATCGGCACGCAACGGCGTTGCGCAGCTCGATATCAATGAATTTAAGCCGACTGGCAGCAAAGGCGCAGGATTGTAGCGCAGTGCGGTGGATGCGCCCAAACACACGGTGTGACAAAGGGCTGCAGGCCGTCGGCAAGCGGTGTTTCAAGGGCTTCGGTCGTCGCCCGGAATTTTTAAGCAGTGCCCAGGCGCGGTGCACGGCTCTATAATGCTCCGCAGTTTTCCGTCCCCAGTACAGGTATCTCCTATGAAACGTCCAAGTGGTCGCGCTGCCGATCAGCTCCGCTCGATCCGCATTACCCGCAACTACACCAAACACGCCGAGGGATCCGTACTGGTCGAATTCGGTGATACCAAGGTCATCTGCACCGTCAGCGTCGAAAACGGCGTGCCGCGCTTCCTCAAGGGCCAGGGCCAGGGCTGGCTGACCGCCGAGTACGGCATGCTGCCGCGTG
This sequence comes from Pseudomonas sp. efr-133-TYG-5, assembly GCF_030209175.1. Taxonomy (GTDB): domain Bacteria; phylum Pseudomonadota; class Gammaproteobacteria; order Pseudomonadales; family Pseudomonadaceae; genus Aquipseudomonas. The sequence goes on from NZ_JARVSM010000004.1 coordinate 310,414, forward strand.
CTACCGGCGAGCGTAACCAGCGTGAAGCGAGCCGTGGCAAGCAGGGCGGCCGCACCCTGGAAATCCAGCGTCTGATCGGTCGCTCCCTGCGCGCGGCGCTGGACATGTCCAAGCTGGGCGACGTCACCCTGTACGTCGACTGCGACGTGATCCAGGCCGACGGCGGCACCCGCACCGCGTCGATCACCGGCGCCATGGTGGCCCTGGTCGATGCCTTGAAAGTGATCAAGAAGCGTGGCGGCCTGAAGGGCGGCGACCCGCTCAAGCAGATGATCGGTGCCGTGTCCGTGGGCATGTACCAGGGCGAGCCGGTGCTGGATCTGGACTATCTTGAAGACTCCGCCGCCGAGACCGACCTCAACGTGGTGATGACCAGCTCCGGTGGCTTCATCGAAGTCCAGGGCACCGCCGAAGGCGCACCGTTCCAGCCTGAAGAGCTGAACGCCATGCTCGAACTGGCGAAGAAAGGCATGAACGAGATCTTCGACCTGCAGAAGGCTGCGCTGGCCGACTGAGCAGGTTCACAACCGCAAGGAGGACGCGATGAGTGAAGAGCAACAGCTGTTACCCAAGCCGAGCCACGAGGTTCGCCAGTGGGCGATGTTTTGTCACTTGTCCGCCTTGCTGGGGATCTGGATTCCGTTCGGCACGCTGATCGGGCCGCTGATCCTGTGGCAGATGAAGCGCGAGATGGATCCGTTCATCGACGCCCAGGGCAAGGAAGCGCTGAATTTCCAGATCACCGTGGCGATTGCCTCGGCCATCTGCTTCCTGCTGATGGTGCTGATCATCGGCTTCTTCCTGTTCGGCCTGCTGGCCATCGGTGCACTGGTGCTGACGATCATCGGCGGGGTGAAGGCCAACGAAGGCTTCCCGTACCGCTATCCCTTCACCTGGCGCTTGATCAAATAATAATCAGCGCAATCCTTTGCAGGCGTGAGCACGCTCACTCCGGCAGCAAGGCAAGAACAGCGCCCACAAAAAAGCCGACAGCGATGTCGGCTTTTTTGCATCGATGAATCGACGCTTAGATAGTCAGCGTCCAGTCGTAGTCGACGATCAGCGGCGCATGCTGCGAGAACCGCGGCTGACGCGGCAGGCGTGCGCTGCGCACGAAGCGCCGCAGGCCCGGGGTCAGGATCTGGTAGTCGAAACGCCAGCCCAGATTGAGCATCTCGGCTTGTTCGTTGTCCGGCCACCAGCTGTACTGGTCGCCTTCGCGGCTGACTTCGCGCAGGGCGTCGACATAACCCATGTTGCCGACAATCTCGTCCATCCAGGCGCGTTCTGGCGCCAGGAAGCCGGGGGATTGCTGGCTGTCGCGCCAGTTCTTGATGTCGAGCTTCTGCTGCGCCACGTACAGCGAGCCACAATAAATGTACTCGCGACGTTTGCGCCGCTGTTTGTCCAGGTACTTGCCGAAGTCGTCCATGAGCTTGAACTTCTGGTTCAAGTCCTCATCGCCGTTCATCCCCGAAGGGAGCAGCAAGGTGGCAATACTGACTTTGTCGAAATCTGCTTGCAGGTAGCGCCCGTAGCGGTCGGCCGTCTCGAAACCGAGACCGCTGATGACAGCCTTCGGTTGCAACCGCGAATACAAAGCCACGCCGCCTTGGGCAGGGACTTCAGCATCGCAGGCATAAAGGAAGTAGCCATCCAGTTGGAAGGCTGGGTCATCCAGTTCAAAGGCGGAGGCACGGGTGTCCTGCAGGCAGATGACGTCGGCATTCTGTGCTTGCAGCCAACTGAGCAAACCACGCTCGACTGCAGCCTGAATACCATTGACGTTCACACTGATGATCCGCATAAATGGCCCCAAAAATCGCGTGCGTGTATGATACACGGCGTCAAGCTAATTAGCTAAATCCGTGGTATTTGGGGTTTTTTTCATGCAAGCGTATCAGCGCGATTTCATTCGTTTTGCCATCGATCGCGGCGTTTTGCGCTTCGGTGAGTTCACCCTGAAGTCCGGGCGCACCAGTCCTTACTTCTTCAATGCCGGCCTGTTCAACTCGGGTTCGGCCCTGGCGCAGCTGGGGCGTTTCTATGCGGCAGCCATCGCCGAGAGTGGCATTGCCTTCGACGTGCTGTTCGGCCCGGCCTACAAAGGCATCCCGTTGGCGGCCACTACCGCTGTGGCAATGGCCGAGCACCACGGCCGCGACCTGCCATGGTGCTTCAACCGCAAGGAAGCCAAGGCCCACGGCGAAGGTGGCAGCCTGGTCGGCGCACCGCTGACCGGCGACGTGCTGATCATCGATGACGTGATCACCGCCGGCACCGCGATCCGTGAAGTGATGCAGATCATCGCTTCCCAGGACGGCGCCAAGGCCGCAGGCGTGCTGATCGCCCTGAACCGCCAGGAGCGTGGCAACGGCGAGTTGTCGGCGATCCAGGAAGTCGAGCGCGACTTCGGTATCCCGGTGATCAGCATCGTGTCGCTGAACCAGGTGCTGGAGTTCCTCGCCGACGATCCGCAGCTCAAGCAGCATCTGCCGGCCGTTGAAGCCTATCGCGCGCAGTTCGGCGTTTAACCGCAGAGCACTGTGGGAGCGAGCCTGCTCGCTAAGAGGCCTTCACATCCAGCGCTGATGTGATGCGAAGAGCGCTTTCGCCAGCAGGCTCGCTCCCACAGCAAGCACGAGGCAAAAAAAAGACCCCGCTCAGCCAGGCTGAGCGGGGTCTTTTTACACTGCAACTCAGTGACGCTTGCGATTGCTGATCAGCGTACCGACACCGGTGTCGGTGAAGATTTCCAGCAGGATCGCGTTGGGCACCCGACCGTCGATGATCAGCGAGCTGCCGACACCGCCCTGGACCGCTTCCAGCGCGCAGCGGATCTTCGGCAGCATGCCGCCGTAGATGGTGCCGTCGGCGATCAGGTCGTCGACCTGCTGCGTGCTCAGGCCGGTCAGCACCGTGCCCGACTTGTCCATCAGGCCGGCGATGTTGGTCAGCAGCATCAGCTTCTCGGCTTTCAGGGCTTCGGCGACCTTGCCGGCCACCAGGTCCGCGTTGATGTTGTACGACTCGCCGTTTTCACCGACGCCGATCGGCGCGATCACCGGGATGAAGTTGCCTTTGACCAGCAGGTTCAGCAGCTCGGTATTGATCCCGACCACTTCCCCGACCTGACCGATGTCGATGATTTCCGGCTGGGTCATCTCCGGCGTCTGGCGCGTCACGGTGAGCTTCTTCGCGCGAATCAGCCCGGCGTCCTTGCCGGTCAGGCCGATGGCGCTGCCGCCGTGACGGTTGATCAGGTTGACGATGCTTTTGTTGACCTGGCCACCGAGGACCATCTCCACCACGTCCATGGTCGCGGCGTCGGTGACGCGCATGCCGTCGACGAAGTGGCTTTCAATCGACAGGCGCTTGAGCAGGTCACCGATCTGCGGGCCGCCGCCGTGAACCACCACCGGGTTGATGCCCACGGCTTTCATCAAGACGATGTCGCGGGCGAAGCCGGTTTTCAGCTCCTCGCTTTCCATCGCGTTGCCGCCGTATTTGATCACCAGGGTCTTGCCGACATAACGTCGGATGTAAGGCAACGCTTCGGACAGGACCTGGGCGGTGTGGGCGGCGGCTTCGCGTTCGAGGGTCATTCAGGGCTCCGGGTGAATCAGAACGGTAGTTGGAGATCAGGTGCAACGCGTTTCAGTTGGGCGTGGAACACGTCCTTGATGCGCTGCAATTCAGCCTCGTCATCGGCCTCGAAGCGCAGCACCAGCACCGGCGTGGTGTTGGAGGCGCGCACCAGGCCCCAGCCTTTGGCGTAGTCGACCCGCACGCCGTCGATGGTGGTCAGGTCGGCGCCTGCGCCCCACTGTGCGTCGTGCAGTGCATCAATGATGCTGAATTTGCTCTCTTCGGTCACATGGATATTGATTTCCGGCGTAGAAATATCGTTCGGGAAGGTCGCAAAGAGCTCTTCGGCGGTGGATTTTTCCTTGCTGAGGATTTCCAGCAGCCGTGCAGCGCTGTAGATGCCGTCGTCGAAACCGAACCAGCGCTCCTTGAAGAAGATGTGCCCGCTCATTTCGCCGGCCAGCAGTGCGCCGGATTGTTTCATTTTCTTTTTGATCAACGAGTGACCGGTCTTCCACATTAGCGGCCGACCCCCGTATTCCTTGATCAGCGGCACCAGGCGGCGGGTGCATTTGACGTCGAAGATGATTTCCGCGTCCGGGTTGCGCGCCACCACGTCGCGGGCGAACAGCATCAGCAGGCGGTCCGGGTAGACGATGCTGCCGGTGTTGGTCACCACGCCGACACGGTCGCCGTCGCCATCGAAGGCCAGGCCGAGGTCGGCGTTGGTTTCCTTGACCTTGGCGATCAGGTCGACGAGGTTCTCGGGCTTGCCCGGATCCGGGTGGTGGTTGGGGAAGTTGCCGTCGACTTCGCAGAACAGCGGGATGACTTCGCAGTTCAACGCTTCGATCAGTTGCGGAGCGATCACGCCGGCCGCGCCGTTGCCGCAGTCGACCACGACTTTCAGGCGCCGGGCCAGTTTGATGTCCTGGACGATTTCGGTGGTGTAGCGGTCGAGGATCTCGACCTGGGTCACGCTGCCCTGGCCGCTGCTCAGGTTATTGGTCCGGATGCGCTCGTGCAGCACCTGGATCTGTTCGTTGGCGAGGGTGTCGCCAGCGATCACGATCTTGAAGCCGTTGTAGTTCGACGGGTTGTGGCTGCCGGTCAGCATCACCCCGGATTTACCGGCCAGGACGTTGGCGGCGTAATACAGCGCCGGGGTCGGCACCAGGCCGACGTCGCTGACATGGCAGCCGCTTTCGGCGATGCCGCGGATCAGTTCGGCAACCAGTTCCGGGCCGGACAGGCGCCCGTCACGACCGACGGACACGTGCGGCTCGCCCTGGGCCAGGCTTTGCGAACCGACGGCGCGGCCGATCCAGTAGGCGGTTTCGGCATTCAGGAATTCCGGCACGGTGCCGCGAATGTCGTAGGCGCGGAAGATGCTGTCGGGAAGCTTCGGGGCGACTTTGGCGGGGGTGCTCATCTGCGGAAATGCTCCATCTCGAAAGTGGCGGGACAGACCGACGATTCACTCGGCGGCAGGCTCAAACTGAAGGGTATGACGGCGTTTTCCACAGAGAGTTCGTGGTGTGAAAGGGCCATGATGCCCCGTCGGACGGGGTCCGTGGCCGGCAAAACCTTGATTTTCGGCGCTAAACCTTCGGTATGAATCTGCACAAATTGCCCCTGTAGGAGCTCCTACAAGGGCGTCATCCGGTTATTTGCTGCCGGTATGGCCGAAGCCGCCCGCACCGCGCTCGGTTTCGACGAATTCTTCGACCATTTCGAAGTGCGCCTGCACCACCGGTACCAGCACCAGCTGCGCCAGGCGCTCGCCGACAGTCATGGTGAAGTCGCTCTGGCCGCGGTTCCAGCAGGACACCATCAACGGGCCCTGGTAGTCGGAGTCGATCAGGCCGACGAGGTTGCCGAGGACGATGCCGTGTTTGTGGCCCATGCCCGAGCGCGGCAGGATCAGCGCAGCAAGGTTGGGGTCGCCGATGTACACCGACAGGCCGGTAGGGATCAGCACGGTTTCACCCGGTTTGATGACGATGTCCTGCTCCAGCATGGCGCGCAGGTCGAGGCCGGCGGAGCCCTTTGTGGCGTATTGCGGCAGCGGGAATTCAGTGCCGATGCGGGGGTCGAGGATCTTGGCTTGCAAAGCGTGCATGTAAATTAAACCTGGTTCAGACGTTCGGCGATAAAAGTGACCAGTTGGCGAGCGATCTTGCTCTTGCTGGTCTGGGCGAAAACCGTGGCGTGCAACCCACGGTCGATAACGCTGCAGGCGTTTTCTTCGCTGTTGAAACCGATGCTCGGGTTGGCCACGTCGTTGGCGACGATCAAATCGAGATTCTTGTCCTTGAGCTTGCGTGCAGCGTAGTCGAGCAGGTGTTCGGTCTCGGCGGCGAAGCCGACACTGAACGGACGGTCGGGACGGGTCGCAATGGTGGCCAGGATGTCCGGGTTGCGCACCATTTGCAGGACGAAGCCGTCGCCGCTCGTAGGGTCTTTCTTGAGTTTTTGCGGGGCAACGACTTCCGGGCGGTAGTCCGCCACGGCTGCCGAGGCAATGAACACGTCGCACGGAATGGCGGATTCGCAGGCCGCGAGCATGTCGCGGGCACTGACCACGTCGATGCGGGTGACCCGATCCGGCGTCGGCAGGTGCACCGGGCCGCTGATCAGGGTCACGCGGGCGCCGGCTTCCACCGCCGCTTCGGCCAGGGCAAAGCCCATTTTTCCGGAGCTGTGGTTGGTGATGTAGCGCACCGGGTCGATGTTTTCCTGGGTCGGGCCGGCGGTGATCACCACGTGCTTGCCGGTCAGTGCCTGACGCTGGAAGCAGTCCGCGGCGAGCTGGGCCAGATCGGTGGCTTCCATCATCCGGCCCATGCCGACGTCGCCGCAGGCCTGGCTGCCGGAGGCCGGGCCGAAGGTCTTCAGGCCGCGGCTTTCGAGCAGTTGCAGGTTGGCCTGGGTCGCCGGATCGCGCCACATCGCCTGGTTCATGGCCGGGGCCACGGCGACCACGGCGTCGGTGGCCAGCACCAGGGTGGTCAGCAGGTCGTTGGCGATGCCCTGGGCCAGGCGCGCGAGCAGGTCGGCGGTGGCCGGGGCGATCAGCACCAGGTCGGCCCATTTCGCCAATTCGATGTGGCCCATCGCCGCTTCGGCGGCCGGGTCGAGCAAATCCAGGTGCACCGGGTGCCCGGACAGGGCCTGCATGGTCAGCGGGGTGATGAATTCGCTGCCGCCACGGGTCATGACCACGCGCACTTCGGCGCCCTGGTCGATCAGGCGACGAACCAGGTCGGCGCTCTTGTAGGCAGCAATGCCGCCGCCGACGCCCAGAACGATGCGTTTCCGATACAGCCGCTGCATAGGTCTGCCTTTCATTTCGTTGGTGACATACGTGGCGAAACCCCCTCCCCAGGGTGAATTCGCCCGCAAAAAAGATGGGCTACGATATCACAGCGACCGCTAGGGAACAGCGGCGCCCACAGACATGGAGGTGCTATGAGTATTCGCGATTGGCCCGCGGCGGAACGACCGCGGGAGAAGCTACTGGAACAGGGCTCGGCGAGCCTGTCCGATGCCGAATTGCTGGCGATCTTTCTGCGTACCGGCGTGTCCGGAAAAAGCGCGGTGGACCTGGCGCGACACCTGTTGGGGCAATTCGGCAGCCTGCGAGCCCTGCTCGAAGCGGAGTTGGCCGAGTTCAACGAACAACTGGGTCTCGGCCCGGCGAAATTCGCCCAACTGCAAGCGGTGCTGGAGATGGGCCGGCGGCACCTGGCCGAGCGCATGCGGCAGAAACCGGCGCTGGAGAACCCGCAGGTGGTCCGTGATTACCTCAAGGCCATGCTGCGCCACGAGCCGCACGAGGTGTTCGGTTGTCTGTTCCTCGATTCCAAGCACCAGGTGCTGACCTTCGAAGCGCTGTTTCGCGGCTCGATCGACAACACCAGCGTGCATCCGCGGCAGGTGGTCAAACGCGCCCTGGTGCACAACGCCGCAGCGCTGATCCTGTGCCACAACCATCCGTCGGGCAACAGCGATCCGAGCCAGGCTGACCGGGTGCTGACCAAGCGTCTGCAAAAGGCTCTGGAGCTGATCGACGTGCGGGTGCTCGATCATTTCATCGTCGGCGACGGCGAGCCGTTGTCGATGGCGGAGTGTGGCTGGATGTAAAAAGCAGCGGCAAGCGTTGAGCTACAAGCGGCACGCTAGAGCCATGCGCGGAGGGCTCTAGCGTGGAGCTTGTCGCTTATGGCTTGACGCTGGTCTTGGAATAGTCCTGCCGGCCGAACGGGCTCACGGCGTAGCCCTGCACATCCTTGCGTGTCAGGGCGTAAGCGGTCGGGTGCGCCAGCGGCAGCCACAGCGCCTGCTGCTGGATCTGCGCCTGCGCCTGTTCGTAGAGCTTGGTGCGCACACCTTGCTCGCTGGTGGTCTTGCCGGCGCTGATCAGCTTGTCCAGATCGGCGTTGCAGTAGCGGGCGAAGTTGGTACCGGACTTGACCGCCGCGCAGGAAAACTGCGGCGTGAGGAAGTTGTCCGGGTCACCGTTGTCGCCGGCCCAGCCCATGAACAGCAGGTCGTGTTCACCCGCCTTGGCGCGGCGGATCAGCTCACCCCACTCGATCACGCGGATTTCCGCCTGAATGCCGATTTCCGCCAGGTCCGATTGCAGCAACTGGGCGCCGAGGCTCGGGTTGGGGTTGAGCAGACTGCCGGACGGGCGCGTCCAGAGGGTGGTCTGGAAACCGTCCTTGAGGCCGGCCTTGGCCATCAACGCCTTGGCCTTGGCCACGTCGTGCGGGTAGCCCGGCAGATTCTTCGCGTAGCTCCAGGTGTTCGGCGGATAAGGGCCGTTGGCCGCTTCGGCAGTGTCTTCGAACACGGCCTTGAGGTAGTTGGCCTTGTCGAAGGCCAGGTTGATCGCCTGGCGCACTTCCGGCTTGTCCAGCGGCGGATGCTGGCTGTTGATGCCGACGAAAGCGGTCATGAACGCGTCAGTCTTTTCTACCTTGAGCGTCGGTTCCTGCTGAGCCGCCTGGACGTCCAGCGGCTTCGGCGACAGGGCGATCTGACACTCGTTGCGCCGCAACTTTTGCAGGCGCACGTTGGCGTCCGGGGTGATGGCGAAGATCAGTGGGTCCACCGCCGGCTTGCCGCCGAAGTAGTCCGGGTTGGCCTTGTAGCGCACCGCGGCATCTTTCTGGAACCGGGTAAACACGAACGGACCGGTGCCGATCGGCTGGCTGTTGAGCTTGTCGGTCGCGTTGGCCTTGAGCAGTTTGTCGGCGTATTCGGCGGAATAGATCGAGGCGAAGCCCATGCTCAGGGTGGCGAGGAACGTCGAATCCGGGTGATCGAGGGTGAAGCGCACGGTCAGCGGGTCGAGGGCGTCGATTTTCTTGATCAGGCTGGGCAGCTGCATCGACTGGGCATGCGGGAAGCCGCTCTGGGCGACCTTGTGCCACGGGTTCGCCGGATCGAGCATGCGCTCGAAACTGAACTTGACGTCTTCGGCGGTGAGCTCGCGGCTCGGCTTGAAATAGTCGGTGCTGTGGAATTTCACCTGCGGGTGCAGCTTGAACACGTAGCTCAGGCCGTCGGTGCTGATTTCCCAGCTGTCGGCCAGGCTCGGCACGACCTTGCCGCTGGCGGTGTCGAAATCCACCAGGCGGTTCATCAGCACGTCGGCGGAGGCATTGGTGGTGGTCAGCGAGTTGTACTGCACCACGTCGAAGCCCTCGGGGCTGGCCTCGGTGCAGACGGTCAGGGCGGCGGCCTGTGCCAGAGGGCTCAGCAGGAGCGGGGCGAAGAGCAGGGGGAGGGCAGCGAGGCGCATGGTCGGCTTCCTTTACAGATCGAAGGCCCATCTGCAAGTGCAGTCTGGAAAAGGCCTACCCTAGTGGTCGCGATTGCAAATGACTATCCCCTTTTTGCATTTTCGCGGCGACGCACGCAGGGTATTTGCCTGAAATGGACGCAGGAAAAGTCGCTGGCGCGACGGCGCTCGGTTTTCTGCGACGAATGGTATAAATTGCCAGCGGCCTTTGTCCAAAGCGCCTGCGGCCGGAAAAGCCGGCTTTTTGTCAATTGTTTGCACAGCGATTGTTGTTGCTCGTTGGTCTTTCTGGTATAAAGCAGCGCTCTTTTCTAGGGGCCCGGTTCCTTCACTGTAGGTGTAGCCGGTAAGACCTCTAAAGAATCGCGGCGCCTGGCGCCACAATGACTAGAGATTAAGCGGCCAACCCATGCCGGGTTGGGCATGTGGTTTTAGAGGGCTGAGGCATGTCGAGAGTATGTCAAGTTACCGGTAAGGGTCCGGTGACTGGGAATAACATTTCCCACGCAAACAACAAAACCCGTCGTCGTTTCCTGCCGAACCTGCAGCATCATCGCTTCTGGGTTGAAGAAGAGAAACGTTTTGTGCGTCTGCGCGTATCTGCCAAAGGCATGCGCATCATCGACAAGCGTGGCATCAGTGTCGTGCTCGCCGAACTTCGCCGCGATGGCAAGATTTAAGGGAGCTAATCATGCGTGAATTGATTCGTTTGATCTCGAGCGCCGGTACTGGTCACTTCTACACTACCGACAAGAACAAGCGTACTACCCCGGACAAAATCGAGATCAAGAAATATGATCCGGTTGTTCGCAAGCACGTGATCTACAAGGAAGGCAAAATCAAGTAATTGATTTTTCCCGACTTACGAAAAAGGCCCGTATCTCACGATACGGGCCTTTTTTGTTGCCTCGAGTTCTTGCGGCATCTGGCCGGGCCGCTTCGCTGGCAAGCCGGCTCCCACAGTGAGCGCCGGTGTTCACAAAATCTGTGTTAACCACAAAACCGGTGGGAGCTGGCTTGCCAGCGACAGGGCCGGATCAGCCAGCGAAAATCCTCAGGCCTTCTGTTCAAAGATCACATAGACCTTGCGGCAAGCTTCCAGCACTTCCCAGGTGCCACGGAACCCGGCCGGAATCACGAAGCGGTCACCCACGCGCAGGGTCTTGGCGTTGCCATCGCTGTCGCGCAGCACCGAAACCCCCTGCAGGATTTCGCAATATTCGTGTTCGGTGTAATTCACCGTCCATTGGCCAACCGCACCTTCCCACACGCCAACGCCCATTTGCCCACAAGGGCTTTCGTATTGATGGAACACGGCTTGTTCAGGGTCACCTTTGAGCACCTTGGCCGGGTCCGGACGATAGCGTTCGGCTTCGCTGCTCGTCAGGCTGATGTCGACGACGTTCTGGATGTTCATTGTTGTTTTCTCCCGTGATGACGGCGCGGTGGCTTGAAAGGGCCAAAGTCTATGTTTATTAAAATGAACACCGCAAGGCCGTATGGCGCGCTTATGTCAAATATATTGAAACAAACCCGGCGGCTGGTTTAGGGTGGCGGGTGCCTTCGGCCGAAATGCAGGCTGGCCGGGCAGAATTCTCGAAGACGCCGGCGAAGATCGCGCGGCGCTCGTATTCATTATGAGGAGGACACTCGAATGACCACCCTGACTCGTGCCGACTGGGAACAACGCGCCCGCGACCTGAAGATCGAAGGCCGCGCTTACCTCAATGGCGAGTACACCGATGCCGTCTCCGGCGAGACCTTCGAGTGCATCAGCCCGGTCGATGGCCGTCTGCTGGGCAAGATCGCCAGCTGTGACGCCGCCGATGCCCAGCGCGCCGTGGAAAACGCTCGCGCCACCTTCAATTCCGGCGTCTGGTCGCGCCTGGCGCCGACCAAGCGCAAAGCCACCATGATCCGTTTCGCCGGCCTGCTGAAACAGCACGCCGAAGAACTGGCCCTGCTCGAAACCCTCGACATGGGCAAGCCGATCAGCGATTCGCTGTACATCGATGTCCCGGGTGCGGCGCAGGCGCTGAGCTGGAGCGGTGAGGCGATCGACAAGATCTACGACGAAGTCGCCGCCACCCCGCACGATCAGTTGGGTCTGGTGACCCGCGAGCCGGTGGGCGTGGTCGGCGCCATCGTGCCGTGGAACTTCCCGCTGATGATGGCGTGCTGGAAGCTGGGCCCGGCGCTGTCGACCGGTAACTCGGTGATCCTCAAGCCGTCGGAAAAATCCCCGCTGACCGCCATCCGCATCGCCGCCCTGGCGGTCGAGGCCGGCATTCCGAAAGGCGTGCTCAACGTGCTGCCGGGCTACGGCCACACCGTCGGCAAGGCGCTGGCCCTGCATAACGACGTCGACACCCTGGTATTCACCGGTTCGACCAAGATCGCCAAGCAACTGATGGTCTACTCCGGCGAATCGAACATGAAACGCGTGTGGCTGGAGGCCGGTGGCAAGAGCCCGAACATCGTCTTTGCCGATGCGCCGGATCTGCAAGCCGCTGCCGAATCCGCCGCCAGCGCCATCGCCTTCAACCAGGGCGAGGTCTGCACCGCCGGTTCGCGCCTGCTGGTCGAGCGTTCGATCAAGGACAAATTCCTGCCGATGGTGATCGAGGCGCTGAAAGCCTGGAAGCCGGGCAACCCGCTGGACCCGGCGACCAACGTCGGTGCGCTGGTCGATACCCAGCAGATGAACACCGTGCTGTCGTACATCGAGTCTGGCCACAGCGACGGCGCCAAGCTGGTGGTCGGCGGCAAGCGCATCCTTCAGGAAACCGGTGGCACCTACGTCGAACCGACGATTTTCGACGGCGTGAGCAACGCGATGAAGATTGCCCAGGAAGAGATCTTTGGCCCGGTGCTGTCGGTCATCGCCTTCGACACCGCCGAAGAAGCGATCCAGATTGCCAACGACACGCCGTACGGCCTGGCCGCCGCTGTCTGGACCCAGGACATTTCCAAGGCGCACCTGACGGCCAAGGCACTGCGTGCCGGCAGCGTGTGGGTCAACCAGTACGACGGCGGCGACATGACTGCACCGTTCGGCGGCTTCAAGCAGTCGGGCAACGGTCGTGACAAGTCGCTGCATGCGTTCGACAAGTACACCGAGCTGAAAGCGACGTGGATCAAGCTGTAAGCCGTTAACGGGAGCCCGGCAACGCCGGGCTTCCTGACGAAACAGCGATCCCCTGTGGGAGCGAGCCTGCTCGCGAAAGCGGTGTATCAGTCAGCCATGCGCTGAATGTGAAACCGTATTCGCGAGCAGGCCCGCTCCCACAGTGGTTTTGTGGTGCCTATAAAAATATCCACAGGAGCGTGGAACATGCGTTGGGCGACGTATTTCGCCGTGTTGGCGTCTGTCTTGAGTGTCGGCCTGGCCCTGGGGGTCAGCATGCCGCTGGTGTCGCTGCGCCTGGAGAGCTGGGGCTACGGTTCGTTCGCCATTGGTGTCATGGCAGCGATGCCGGCCATTGGCGTGCTGCTCGGGGCGAAGATTTCCAGTCATCTGGCGGCGCGCTTCGGCACGGCGAACCTGATGCGCCTGTGCCTGTGGGCCGGGGCGCTGTCGATCGGGCTGCTGGCGCTGTTGCCGAGCTATCCGGTCTGGCTGGTCCTGCGCCTGATGATCGGGGTGATCCTGACCATCGTGTTCATCCTCGGCGAGAGCTGGATCAACCAACTGGTGGTGGAAAACTGGCGCGGACGCCTGGTCGCCCTGTATGGCAGCAGCTATGCGCTGAGCCAACTGTCTGGTCCGCTGCTGCTGGGGGCGTTGGGCACCGAACATGATTACGGTTTCTGGGTGGGTGTCGGCTTGCTCACGGTGTCGCCCTTGCTGCTGCTCGGTCGCAGCGGAGCGCCGAGCAGCGAAGCCAGCAGTGTCACCTTCGGCGACCTGTGGGGCTTTGCCCGCGAGCTGCCGGCGATTGCCTGGGCGGTGTCGCTGTTCGCCGCGTTCGAGGCGATGATCCTCACGCTGTTGCCGGTGTATTGCCTGCAACAGGGCTTTAGCGCCGAGATTGCGCTGGCGATGGTCAGTACCGTGGTGGTCGGTGATGCGCTGCTGCAGTTGCCGATTGGCGCGTTGGCCGATTACCTGTCGCGACGCACCTTGTTCAGCGGTTGCGCCGTGGTGTTGATGCTGTCGAGCCTGGCGATTCCCATGCTGCTCGACACGCTGCTGATCTGGCCACTGTGGGTGCTGTTCGGGGCCAGTGCCGGGGGCCTGTTCACGCTGTCGTTGATCCTGATCGGCGAACGTTACCGCGACGATGCGCTGGTGCGCGCCAATGCCCACATTGCGCAGTTGTGGGGTGTCGGTTGTCTGATCGGGCCGCTGCTGGCCGGGGCGGGCAGCCAGTGGATCAGCGGGCATGCGTTGCCGTTGCTGATGGCGGCGGGAGCGTTTGGGCTGGTGCTTCTGCTGATGCGCCAAGGTGCATTCGGTACGGTGCAACCGGCCTGAGGTTGCTTTCTAAAGCATTTTCTCCAGGCCGACCGTGGTGCTGAACCAGGCATTGAAGCGCCGCCACCAGCTCCCCGGTTCCTTGGTCAGTGTGTGCAGCTGGCCATTGTCCTCGGTCACCCAGACGATTTTGCCAGCCTCCAGCTTCGCCTGATAACTCAACGCCGGCGCCATGCCCTGCAGCGCGAGTTCGCGCACATGTGCGGCCAGCTCCGGGCTGTCGACCAGCACGCCGACTTCGGTATTCCACAGCACCGAGCGCGGGTCGAAGTTGAACGAGCCGATAAACGATTTCTGCCGGTCGAAGATCATCGCCTTGCTGTGCAGGCTGGAATCCGAGCCGCGAAACGATTTGCTGTAGAACACGCGCGGGCCGCTGCCCGGGTTATCCCCAGGCTGGCGGCGCAGTTCGTACAGTTTCACCCCGTGCTCGAGCAACGCCTTGCGATAGGGCGCATAACCACCGTGCACCGCCGGTACGTCGGTGGCTTCCAGCGCATTGGTCAGCAGGCTCACCGACACCCCGGCATCGGCGCGCCCGGTCAGGTACACCAGCCCCGGTTGGCCCGGTACGAAATACGCCGAGATCATCATCAGCTCCTTGCTGACGCCACGCAGCTCCGGCGCCAGTTGCGTGGTCAGGAGCAGCTGCGGATCCGGTTCCTGCTTGGCCAGCACTTTGCTCGGTGCGTCCCACAGCGCCTGGTTCCAGGCCCAGATCAGCTCCTTGCGCCAGATGTCCATGCGCGGCGCGGTCTTGAACGTCATCAGTTGCTGATACAGCGCATGGTTCTGCTTGCGGGTTTCCTCCAGCGATTCTTCCAGGCGCGTGCGGGTGTTCTGCAGGTCCTTGCCGGTCGGTCGGCTGGAAAGGAATTCGTCGATCGGCTTGCTCAGGGCGCTGTTCCAGTACTGGTCGAAACTGTGCCCGAGCTGCTCGGCGACCGGCCCGACGCTGAGCATGTCGATGTCGGTGAAATTCAGGTTGGGCTCGGCATCGAAATACTCGTCGCCGAGGTTGCGCCCGCCGACGATGGCCACGCTGCTGTCGGCCAGCCACAGTTTGTTGTGCATGCGCCGGTGTTGCAGCGACAGATTGAACAGCCGCCCGGCAGCGCGCGTCACCCCGGTGCTGCGCCCCAGATGCAGCGGATTGAACAGGCGGATCTGGATCTGCGGATGCGCAGCCAGGGTGGCGATGATCTGGTCGAGGCCGTCGCTGGTGGTGTCGTCGAGCAGGATGCGCACGCGCACGCCACGGTCGGCAGCCTTGAGCAGTTCGCTGACCAGCATCCGCGTGCTGATGCCGTCATGAACGATGTAGTACTGCAGGTCGAGGCTGCTTTGCGCGTGGCGGATCAGTTCGGCGCGGGCGGTAAAGGCTTCGGTGCTGTTGGACAGCAGGCGGAAACCCGACTGGCCTTGATAGGGCGCGGCCTGGGCCTGGACCGAGCGACCGAACGCCGAGTCGGCGGCCGGCAGTGCCTGGCTCGGTTCGCGCGGCACATCGAGGGTTGCGCAACCGCCAAGGAACGCGGCGAGTAACAGCAGAGCGAGTAGGGGCTGTCTGAAGCTCACGTAGGATCGTTCCGATTGGCGGCAAAGGTCGGCATATGGACGCTGGCGGCTCGAAAAAGGTCAGTCGGCTTCGGCCAGCAGTCTGATCGCCGCTGCGCCGACCTTGCGCACCGCTTCTTCGATCTGCGGTGTCGGTTTGGCAGCGTAGTTCATCCGCAGGCAATTGCGGTACTTGCCGGAGGCGGAAAAGATGCTGCCGACGGCAATCTGTACGCCCTGGTCGTGCAACGCCCGGTTCAGTTTCAAGGTATCGAAGCCTTCCGGCAGTTCGACCCAGAGCATGAAGCTGCCCTGCGGGCGACTGGCGCGGGTGCCCGCCGGGAAATAACGGCTTACCCAGTCGATCATCACGTCGCGATTGCGTTGGTATTGTGTGCGCATCCGCCGCAAATGCGGTTCGAAGTGGCCGCCCTTGAGAAATTCGGCAATGGCAATCTGCGGTTGCGGCGCGGTCGAGCCGGTGCTGATGTATTTCATGTGCAGCACCCGTTCCAGGTAACGCCCGGGGGCGACCCAGCCGATGCGCAGGCCCGGCGCCAGGCTCTTGGAAAACGAACTGCACAACAGCACGCGACCGTCTTCGTCGAACGATTTGATCGTGCGCGGGCGCGGGTAGGTGTAGGCCAGTTCGCCATACACATCGTCCTCGATGATCGCCACGTCGAAGCGCTGGGCCAGGCTGAGCAGGGCACGTTTGCGCGACTCCGGCATGATGTAGCCGAGCGGATTGTTGCAGTTGGGCGTGATCTGAATGACCTTGATCGGCCATTGTTCCAGCGCCAGTTCCAGTGCTTCGAGGCTGATTCCGGTGAGCGGGTCGGTGGGTATTTCCAGGGCTTTCATGCCCAGGCCCTTGAGGGTCTGCATGGCGCCATGGAAGCTTGGCGAATCCACCGCGACGATGTCGCCGGGCTCGCAGATCGCGTGGATGCTGGTGGACAGCGCCTCATGGCAGCCAGTGGTGACGACCAGGTCGCTGGCGCTCAGCTGGCAGCCGGAATCGAGCATCAGCCGGGCGATCTGTTCGCGCAGTTCGAGGGTGCCGTGGATGTTGTCGTAATGCAGGCCCGGCATGTCCTGGCGCCGGCTGATGCGGGCCAGGCCGCGCAGTAGCGGTTTCATCGTCGGCGAGCTGACATCCGGCATGCCGCGGCCGAGCTGCACGACATCCTTGCGCGGCACCGCGCGGATCAGCTCCAGCACCTGATCCCACTGGGAAATCTCCACCGGCCGCTGCGCCGGGCGCCCGACCACGGGCAGCTCCGGCAGCTCGCGGCCGACCGGTACGAAGTAGCCGGACTTGGGTTTCGGCGTGGCCAGGCCGCTGTCCTCGAGCATCCGGTAGGCCTGTTGCACCGTGCTCAGGCTGACCCCGTGTTCAACGCTCAGGGCGCGCACCGACGGCAGCCGGTCGCCGGGGCGGTAGAAGCCCTGTTCGATGCGTGTACCGAGCAATTCGGCGAGATTGACGTAGAGGGTCATGGCACTGCCTCGGTGCAGGTGATTCGGAAAACCAGTACAGATACGGCAAAAATCGACAATTCAGTCTTCGCAGCGGCAAATCTGTATGGAGTTAATACAGTTGCTTTGAATCTGTAATGGTTTTGCTCACCCGCGCATCATGGAATCTCTGGCTACCCAAGTAAACAGGAGCAACGAAAATGAACGGCTTGAGCGATGTGCGGCTGACGTTACACAGTCAGGAACTGGAGGCGGGGCAACAGGACAACGCGCGCAACGAGATCCTGCGCAACGCGCCGTCCGGCCTGAGTCGCTGGGACCTGTTCTGGCATCGTCTGCACACACGCAAGGCGTTGCTGCGCCTGACGCCGGAGCAGCTCAAGGACATCGGGCTGACGCGCGAGCAGGCGCTGGAGGAGGGGTTGAAGCCGTTCTGGCGGATCTGAGATCTGTAGTGGTCTTGCGGGCCTCGTCGCTGGCAAGCCAGCTCCCACGGTTATCGTGGCTGTTCACAATCGCGGTGTTCATCCCAAACCCTGTGGGAGCTGGCTTGCCAGCGATAGCGGCCTCATGATCGCTGCAAATACATCAGACCAGCTCCTTGAGCCGATGCCACAACATCCCCAGTGCCAGCAACGGCGAGCGCAGATGCTTGCCGCCGGGGAAGGTGATGTGCGGCACTCTGGCGAACAGGTCGAAACCGCCGCTGTGCTGGCCGCTGATCGCCTCGGCCAACAGCTTGCCCGCCAGGTGCGTGGCATTCACCCCGTGACCGGAGTACGCCTGGGCGTAATACACGTTCGGCTGTTCGGCGAGTCGGCCAATCTGCGGCAGACGGTTGGCGCCGATCCCGATCATGCCGCCCCACTGGTAGGCGATTTTCACCCCGGCCAACTGCGGGAACACCGCCAGCATCTTCGGCTGCATGTAGGCGCCGATGTCCTGCGGATCGCGCCCCGAGTAGTGGCAGGCGCCGCCGAACAGCAGGCGTCGATCCGCCGAGAGCCGGTAGTAATCCAGCGCCACCCGTTGGTCGCAGACCGCCATGTTCTGCGGCAGCAGGGCGTGTGCCTGTTCTGCGCTCAACGGTTCGGTGGCGATGATGTAGCTGCCGGCGGGCAGCACTTTGCCGCTGAGTTGCGCGTTGAGGCCGTTGAGGTAGGCGTTGCAGCCCAGCACCAGCGTTTTCGCCCGCACTGAACCTTGTGCGGTGTGTACGCGAACTTCGGGGCCGTAATCGATACGCGTCACCGCCGACTGCTCGAACAGCTGCACGCCCAGTTGCTGCGCGGCGGCGGCTTCGCCAAGCGCCAGATTGAGCGGATGCAGATGCCCGGAACCCATGTCGATCAAGCCGCCGACGTAGCGCGTGGAGCCGACCACCGTGTGCATTTCATCGGCTTGCAGCAGACGGGTTTCGTAGCGATAGCCGAGGCCGCGCAGCTCTTCGGCGTCTTCGGCAAAGCCTTCGAGGTCGGCAGGCTTGTTGGCGAGGTCGCAGTAGCCCCAGGTCAGGTCGCACGGGATCTGGAAGCGCTCGACGCGCTGGCGGACGATTTCCACTGCTTCCAGGCCCATGAGTTTCATCTGGCGTACGCCCTCGGTGCCGATGACGTTGGTGAATTGATCGAGACCGTGGCCGACCCCGCGAATCAACTGCCCGCCGTTGCGACCACTGGCGCCCCAGCCGATCCGATGCGCTTCCAGCAACACCACGCTGAGGCCGCGCTCGGCCAGTTCCAGCGCGGTGTTGAGCCCGGAGAAGCCGCCGCCGACCACGCACACGTCTGCAATCACTTCACCCTGCAGCGGCGGATGATCGGGCTGCGGCAGGCTGCTGGCGGCGTAATAAGAGGCAACGTGGGGTTGGCTCGCGAGGGTTCGGGCGCGGGCATTCATGGGCATCATCCAACGGCTGGGTGTCGAGAAAATTTGACGGAGCATAAGCCGCACGCCCGAGGACGGGCAACACTGGTCGGCCGTTGCTGTCTGGGTCGCGTCTTTTGCGGCACAATTGCCGCCTATTTCGCTCCGGTTACCGCTGCAATGAGCTGCAACAGTCAGAAAATCCGCACCCTGCGTCAGCAGATTCCCACGTTCGACTGCGTGCCGGGCTGTCATGACTGCTGCGGGCCGGTGACCACCTCGCCGGAAGAAATGGCGCGGCTGCCGCGCAAGACCCGCGCCGAGCAGGACGCAGCCATGGAAGCGCTGAACTGTGTGCACCTGGGGCCGAACGGCTGCACGGTGTATGACGAGCGGCCGCTGATCTGCCGGTTGTTCGGCACTACCAAAACCCTGCCGTGCCCGAACGGGCGAGGGCCGGTGGAACTGATTCATCCACGGGTCGAGAAGCAGATATTCGAGTACATGGCTTCCAATCGGCAGGTGCTGGTCTAAGGGTTCACTCTGAACCGAGTTGACGCCATCGCTGGCAAGCCAGCTCCCACAGGTTCGGCGGCGAGCGGGGATTTTGTTAACACCCGCAATCATTGTGGGAGCTGGCTTGCCAGCGATGGAGCCGGATCAGGCGCGACGAATCTCAGTCTGGAATGGGCAGGCTCAGGCTCTCTTTCACTTCTTCCATGACGATATAGCTCTTGGATTCGCGCACATGCGGCAGCTTGAGCAGGATGTCGCCCAGCAGTTTGCGGTACGAGGCCATCTCGGAAATCCGCGCTTTCACCAGATAGTCGAAATCCCCTGACACCAGGTGGCATTCCAGCACGTGCGGCAGTTTCAGCACCGCGCGGCGGAACTCTTCGAAGGTGTCGCCGGACTTGTAGTCGAGGCTGATCTCGACGAACACCAGCAGGCTACCCTTCAAGTGCTGTGGGTTGAGCCGGGCGTTGTAGCCCATGATGATCCCTTCGCGCTCCAGGCGCCGGACCCGCTCGGTGCACGGCGTGGTCGAGAGGCCGACCTTTTCCCCCAGCTCGGTGAAGGAAATCCGCCCGTCCGCCTGCAGGATGCGCAGGATGTTGCGATCGATCTTGTCCAGCTCACGTTTGGTCTGAGTGTTGGTACGCATAGGAGATGCGCCTCCGTGAAAAGGGTTTTTGCCGGGAATTGTCGCCAAATATAGGCGCTTATATAGTGAAAAGCACTGGCATTTCTTTTTTACACTGCGCGCATCATTGCTCTAACAACAGACGTACGCGGCTCGCCGCGATGAGGGATAGAAAAATGCGCGTTATGGTCCTGGGTAGCGGCGTCATCGGTACCGCCAGTGCTTACTATCTGGCCCGTGCCGGGTTTGAGGTGGTGGTGGTCGACCGGCAGCCTGCCGCGGCCATGGAAACCAGTTTCGCCAACGCCGGCCAGGTGTCGCCGGGCTATGCCTCGCCGTGGGCCGCGCCGGGCGTACCGCTCAAGGCCATCAAGTGGCTGCTGCAACGCCACGCGCCGCTGGCGATCAAGGCCACCGCCGACATCGACCAGTACCTGTGGATGGCGCAAATGCTGCGCAACTGCACCGCCAGCCGTTACGCGGTGAACAAGGAGCGCATGGTGCGCCTGTCCGAGTACAGCCGCGACTGCCTCGACGAACTGCGCGCCGAAACCGGCATCGCCTACGAAGGCCGCAGCCTCGGCACCACGCAATTGTTCCGCACCCAGGCGCAGCTGGATAACGCCGCCAAGGACATCGCCGTGCTGAAAGAGTCCGGCGTGCCGTTCGAAGTCCTCGACCGCGCCGGCATCGCCCGCGTCGAACCGGCCCTGGCGGGCGTCACCGATATCCTCGCCGGTGCCCTGCGCCTGCCGAACGACCAGACCGGCGACTGCCAGATCTTCACCACCCGTCTCGCCGAAATGGCGGTGAAACTGGGTGTGGAGTTCCGCTTCGGCCAGGACATCCAGCGTCTCGACTTTGCCGGTGATCGCATCAACGGCGTGTGGATCGACGGCAAGCTGGAAACCGCCGACCGCTACGTGCTGGCCCTGGGCAGCTACTCGCCGCAACTGCTCAAGCCGCTGGGTATCAAGGCCCCGGTGTACCCGCTCAAGGGTTACTCGCTGACCGTGCCGATCACCAACCCGGCCATGGCGCCGACTTCGACCATTCTCGACGAGACCTACAAGGTCGCGATCACCCGGTTCGACAACCGCATCCGCGTCGGCGGCATGGCCGAGATCGCCGGTTTTGACCTGTCGCTGAACCCGCGCCGGCGCGAAACCCTGGAGATGATCGTCAACGACCTTTATCCTCAGGGCGGCAATCTGGCCGAGGCCAGTTTCTGGACCGGCCTGCGTCCGACCACCCCGGACGGCACGCCGATTGTCGGCGCCACGCCGTTCAAGAATCTGTTCCTCAATACCGGGCACGGCACCCTGGGCTGGACCATGGCGTGCGGTTCCGGTCGTTTGCTGGCCGATCTGATGGCGAAGAAAAAGCCGCAGATCAGCGCCGAAGGCCTCGATATTTCCCGTTACGGCAACACCACCCAGGAGTCCGCAAAGCATGGCAATCCAGCGCCAGCTCACCAATGAGCGCATGAGTCAGATCGTCAGCCACAACGGTACGGTGTACCTGTCCGGGCAGGTTGGCGATGACTTCACCGCCGGTGTCGAGCAGCAGACCCGCGACGTACTCGCCAACATCGAGCGCCTGCTCGATCTGGCCGGCACCGACAAACAGCATCTGCTGTCGGCGACGATCTACCTGAACGACATCGAGGCGCACTTTGCCGGCATGAATTCGGTGTGGGATCAGTGGCTGCCCAAGGGCGCCGCCCCGGCCCGTGCCACCGTCGAAGCGAAGATGGCCAAGCCGAGCATCCTGGTCGAGATCTCCATCGTCGCCGCGTTGCCGTAACCCGTTGTAAAGATCCCTCTCCCGGTGCTGTTGGCGGTTCACGCCGCCAGCCAGCGCCGGTTTTTCTTCCCATGACCGCCAAGAAGTCTGCTGCCATGCGTCCTGCCCGTGCTCTGATCGACCTAGAAGCCCTGCGTCACAACTACCGAATCGCCCGCGAAGTCACCGGGGCCAAGGCCCTGGCGGTGATCAAGGCCGATGCCTACGGCCACGGCGCGGTGCGCTGTGCCCAGGCGCTGGAAGCCGAAGCCGACGGTTTCGCGGTGGCCTGCATCGAAGAAGCCCTGGAGCTGCGCGCCGGAGGCATTCACGCTCCGGTGCTGCTGCTCGAAGGGATCTTCGAAGCCGATGAGCTGGCGCTGATCGTCGAGCACGATTTCTGGACCGTGGTGCATTCGTTGTGGCAGCTCGAAGCGATCGAGCAGGCGTCGTTGAGCAAGCCGATCACCGTGTGGCTCAAGCTCGATTCCGGCATGCACCGCGTGGGTCTGCATCCCAAGGATTATGCGTCGGCGTACCAGCGCCTGCTGGCCAGCGGCAAGGTGGCGAAGATCGTCCTGATGAGCCACTTCGCCCGCGCCGATGAACTGCATGAGCAGAGCAGCGCCGACCAGGTCGCCGTCTTCGAGGCGGCGCGCCAGGGCCTGGCCGCCGAAGTCAGCCTGCGCAACTCGCCGGCCGTGCTGGGCTGGCCGCAGATCCACAGCGATTGGGTGCGCCCGGGCATCATGCTTTACGGCGCCACCCCGTTCGATGAAGCCAACGCCGTGGCCGAGCGCCTGCAACCGGTGATGACCCTGGAATCGAAAGTCATCTGTGTGCGCGAACTGCCGGCCGGCGAGCCGATCGGCTACGGCGCCCGGTTCATCACCGACAAGCCGATGCGCATCGGTGTGGTTGCCCTGGGCTATGCCGATGGCTATCCGCGTCATGCGCCGACCGGCACCCCGGTGCTGGTAGCCGGCCAGCGCAGCCGGATTCTCGGCCGGGTGTCGATGGACATGTTGTGCATCGACCTCACCGATGTGCCGGCAGCAGGCCTGGGTTCGACCGTCGAGCTGTGGGGCAGAAACATCCTCGCCAGCGAAGTGGCGCAGTGGGCGGACACCATTCCCTACCAGATCTTCTGCAACCTGCGTCGGGTGCCAAGGCTCTATTCCGAGGGTTGACGCCGCTGCGGGGGCCAAGTGTTGTAAATACTGAACGCTGTCGCCATGATAACGCTCAATATTTCTACAACACTCTGGAGGCTCCCGCCTTGGACGTCGGTGAACGACTGCAATCGATCCGCAAGCTCAAAGGGCTTTCCCAGCGTGAACTCGCCAAACGCGCGGGCGTCACCAACAGCACCATTTCGATGATCGAGAAGAACAGCGTCAGCCCTTCGATCAGTTCGCTGAGGAAGGTTCTGGGCGGGATTCCCATGTCCATGGTCGAGTTCTTCTCGGAAGAAATCCTGCAGGAAAAACCGACCCAGATCGTCTACAAGGCCAACGAGCTGATCGACATTTCCGACGGCGCGGTGACCATGAAACTGGTTGGCCGTGCGCACCCGAGCCGGGCTATCGCGTTCCTCAACGAGATCTACCCGCCGGGCGCCGATACCGGCGAAGAAATGCTCACCCACGAAGGCGAGGAAACCGGGATTCTGGTGGAGGGGCGCCTGGAGCTGGTGGTCGGCCTGGAAACTTTTATTCTCGAAGCCGGTGACAGCTACTATTTTGAAAGTACCAAGCCGCATCGTTTCCGCAATCCGTTTGATGCACCGGCGCGACTAATCAGCGCAGCCACGCCGGCGAATTTCTAGACAAAGAGGCGCCAGGCCATGACGGCGAAGGCGTCCGCAGCGTTGGACCGATGCGCAACAAGACCCCTTTAACTTTGGGGTTGTTTCAGTGAAGCGGGCTTACCGCTATACTTGCGCCCGCCTGCGAACCGTGGCCGCAGGCGTGAATAGCCACCATTGAGGGTGAACGCGTGAATCTAATTATGAAAATGCTGGCTGCACCAGCAACCGTACTGGCCCTCTGGGCTGTCAGCGCTCAAGCTGCGACGAATGACGACATTGCCAAACGCCTCGAGCCCGTCGGCCAGGTGTGTGTACAGGGGCAGGAATGCAAGGGCATGGAAGTGGCAGCGTCTGCCGGTGGCGGCGGTGGTGCGAAAACCCCGGACGAAGTGATTGCAAAACATTGCAATGCTTGCCACGGCTCGGGCCTGCTGGGCGCACCGAAAATCGGTGACGCGGCGGCCTGGAAAGAACGCGCCGATCACCAGGGCGGCCTCGACGGCATCCTGGCCAAAGCGATCACCGGCATCAATTCCATGCCGCCAAAAGGCACCTGCGCCGATTGTTCCGATGAAGAGCTGAAGGGTGCGATCCAGAAGATGTCCGGCCTGAAATAAGCCGCACTTGTGACGAAAAAAACCGTCTCCGGACGGTTTTTTTGTGCCTGCGATTGGCGGCTTGGGCTGTCCTTTGCAGCAAAGTCGGGGCAAGCTCGGTCTACCTCTATTCACGGAACGGGCAGGAGGCTTCAGATGGTGCAGTTGTGTTCGATCGAACAGGCAGTGGATGACGTGCTGGCCCGGTTGCCGGCGCACATCCACATGGGCCTGCCGCTGGGGCTGGGCAAACCCAATCACTTCGTCAACGCGCTGTACCGGCGCGTCAAGGATCTGCCCGAGCGCCAGCTGACGATCTACACCGCGCTGTGCCTCGGCCGTCCGGCGCTGGGCGACGGTTTGCAGAAGCGCTTCATCGAGCCCTTCGTCGAGCGGGTGTTCGGCGATTACCCGGAATTCGATTTCCTCGCCGACCTGCGCCGCGACAGCCTGCCCGCCAACATCCGCATCGAGCAGTTCTTCATGCAGCCCGGCAGCCTGCTCGACAGCGCGTCGGCCCAGCAGGATTACGTCAGCAGCAACTACAGCCACGCCGCCCGCGACATCAACGCCGCCGGCCTCAACCTGGTCGCGCAACTGCTGGCCAGCAGCAGCGAACATCCCGATCGCCTGAGCCTGAGCTGCAACCCCGACATCACCCTCGACCTGTTGCCAATGATCGGCAAACGCCGGGCGGCAGGGGAGACCATTCTGCTGGTCGGCCAGGTGCACACCGAGTTGCCGTACATGCCCGGCGATGCCGAAGTCGACATCGACACCTTCGACCTGCTGATCGACGCGAAGGACAGCAGCACCCTGTTCTCCACGCCGAACATGCCGGTGGGGTTTCAGGATCACTTCATCGGTCTGCACGCCAGCACGCTGGTGCGCGATGGCGGCACGTTGCAGATCGGCATCGGCTCGATGGGCGATGCACTGACCGCTGCGCTGCTGGCGCGCCAGGCCGACAACGCCGGTTATCAGGACCTGCTGGCCGACCTGAACCTCAGCCAGTGGGCGCAACTGATCGCGCGCGAAGGTGGCGTCGAGCCGTTCGCCCGGGGCCTCTACGGTTGCAGCGAGATGTTCGTCAACGGCCTGCTGGTGCTGGCGGATGCCGGGATCATCCGGCGCAAGGTCTACCCGGACGTGGCGACTCAGGAGCAAGCCAACGCCGGCACCCTCGATGAAGCGGCGCAAACCGACGGCATCTCGGTGCATGGCGGTTTCTTCCTCGGCCCGCGCAGTTTCTATGAGCGCCTGCACGCGTTGCCGCACAGCAAGCGCCGCGAATTCAACATGACCCGCATCAGCTTCATCAACGAGCTGTATGGCCAGGAAGAGCTCAAGCGCCTGCAACGCCTGGACGCGCGCTTCATCAACACAGCGTTCACCATGACCCTGCTCGGCGCCGCGGTGTCCGATCAACTGGAAGACGGCCGTGTCTTGAGCGGCGTGGGCGGGCAATACAACTTTGTCGCCCAGGGCCATGCGCTGCACGGCGCGCGCTCGATGCTGATCCTGCGCAGCTGGCGCGAGTCCGGCGGCGAGGTCAGTTCGAACATCGTCTGGGAATACGGCCACTGCACGATTCCACGGCACCTGCGTGACATCGTGGTCACCGAGTACGGCATCGCCGATCTGCGCGGCAAGTCCGATGCGGTGGTGATCGAGTCGTTGCTGAACATCAGCGATTCACGCTTTCAGCCGGGGCTGATCGAACAGGCGCAGAAGGTCGGCAAGCTACCGAAGGATTTCCGCCTCGATCCACGTTTTGCCGACAACACGCCGCAACGCCTGCAGGCGATTGCCGCGCGCCATCCGAACCTGTTTCCGGAGTACCCGCTGGGTTGTGATTTCACGCCGATCGAGCGCGATCTGTTGCGCGCGCTGAACTGGCTCAAGAGCAAGTTCAAGCTGACGGAGATTCTGGAGTTGGGCAAGGCTGCGCTGGATGCGCCGCAGGCTGCGACGTTCCCCGAACATCTTGAACGTATGCAACTGACCCACCCGGAAGGTCTGAAAGAGGAGCTGTTTCAGCGGTTGCTGCTCACTGGCCTGAAAGCCACCGCACAATAACGGCCCACCCCAAAACCCACTGTGGGAGCGAGCCTGCTCGCGAAAGCGGTGTATCAGTCAACCAGGATGTCGACTGACACAGAGCATTCGCGAGCAGGCTCGCTCCCACAGAGTATTGCGGTGTGGCTTTAGTCGATGAAGGTAACGACGCCGTCCTTCAACGATTTCACGCGAGCCAGCGACTCGACGCGATAGCCCTGCGAGTCCAGCTCGGCACGGCCGCCCTGGAACGATTTCTCGATGACGATACCCAGGCCGGCGACGGTCGCGCCGGCCTGCTTGATGATCGAGATCAGCGCCTGCGACGCCTTACCGTTGGCCAGGAAGTCGTCGATGATCAGCACGCGGTCGCTGCTGGTCAGGTGACGCGGCGAGATGGCCACGGTGCTTTCGGTCTTCTTGGTGAACGAGTAGACGGTCGCCGACAGCAGGTTTTCGGTCAGGGTCAGGGACTGTTGCTTGCGGGCGAAGATCACCGGCACGCCGAGGTTCAGCCCGGTCATGATCGCCGGGGCGATGCCCGAGGCTTCGATGGTGACGATCTTGGTGATGCCCGAGTCCTTGAACAGCGTGGCGAATTCGTCGCCGATCAGCTTCATCAGGGCCGGGTCGATCTGGTGGTTCAGAAAGGCGTCGACCTTCAGGACCTGGTCGGAAAGCACAATGCCTTGTTCGCGGATTTTCTGCTGCAATGCTTCCATGAAGCTGTCCTCATTTGGCGCCTTGTGCGCCGAAGGTCTAGTAAAAAGGGGTCAATTCTAGCGCTTTAACATCGCGCGTATATCGGCCAATGCGTTGTTGCCGCGCACGGCTTTGACTTCGGTCGGTGTGTCGTCGTTGCCTTCCCAGGCGAGGTCGTCCGGCGGCAGTTCATCGAGGAAGCGGCTCGGCGCGCAGTCGATGATCTCGCCGTACTGCTTGCGCTTGGCGGCGAAAGTGAAGGCCAGGGTCTGGCGCGCGCGGGTGATGCCCACGTAGGCCAGGCGGCGTTCCTCTTCGATGGTGTCGGCCTCGATGCTGGAGCGGTGCGGGAGGATTTCCTCTTCCATGCCCATGATGAACACGTAAGGGAATTCCAGGCCCTTGGACGCATGCAGGGTCATCATCTGCACGCCTTCGGCGCCATCCTCTTCTTCCTGCTGGCGCTCGAGCATGTCGCGCAGGACCAGTTTGCCGATGGCGTCCTCGACGGTCATTTCGCCGTCTTCGTCTTTTTCCAGGGTGTTCTTCAAGGCTTCGATAAGGAACCAGACGTTGCTCATCCGGTAGTCCGCAGCCTTGTCGCTGGAGCTGTTGGTGCGCAGCCAGTTCTCGTAGTCGATGTCCATGACCATGCTGCGCAGCGCCGAGATCGGGTCTTCGCCGGCGCACTGCTCGCGGACCTTGTCCATGAAGCGCTTGAAGCGCGCCAGGCGATCGGTGAAGCGGCTGTCCAGGTGCTCGCCGAGGCCGATCTCGTCGGTGGCGGCGTACATCGAGATCTTGCGTTCGGTGGCGTAATTGCCGAGTTTTTCCAGGGTGGTCGAGCCGATTTCCCGGCGCGGCACGTTGATCACGCGCAGGAAGGCGTTGTCATCGTCCGGGTTGACGATCAGGCGGAAGTAGGCCATCAGGTCCTTCACTTCCTGGCGGCCGAAGAAACTGTTGCCGCCGCTCAGGCGATACGGCACCTGGTGGTGCTGCAGTTTCAGCTCGATCAGCTTGGCCTGGTAGTTGCCGCGATAGAGGATGGCGAAATCGCTGTACGGGCGGTCGGTGCGCAAGTGCAGGCTGAGGATTTCCATGGCCACTCGTTCGGCTTCGGCGTCCTCGTTGCGGCAGCGGATCACGCGGATCTCGTCGCCGTGGCCCATCTCACTCCACAGCTGCTTCTCGAATTCGTGCGGGTTGTTGGAGATCAGCACGTTGGCGCAGCGCAGGATGCGGCTGGTGGAGCGATAGTTCTGCTCCAGCATCACCACTTTCAGCGACGGGTAGTCGTCCTTGAGCAACATCAGGTTTTCCGGGCGCGCGCCGCGCCAGGCGTAGATCGACTGGTCGTCGTCGCCGACCACGGTGAACTGGTTGCGTTTGCCGATGAGCATTTTCACCAGCAGGTATTGGCTGGCGTTGGTGTCCTGGTATTCGTCGACCAGCAGGTAACGCACCTTGTTCTGCCACTTTTCGAGGATGTCGGCGTGCTCTTCGAAGAGCTTGACCGGCAGCAGGATCAGGTCGTCGAAGTCCACCGCGTTGAACGCCTTGAGCGTGCGCTGATAGTGCGTGTAGACGATGGCAGCGGTCTGTTCCTTGGGGTTGCGCGCGTTTTCCAGGGCCTGGGCTGGCAGGATCAGGTCGTTTTTCCAGGCGCCGATCATGTTCTTGATCTCGTCGACGCCGTCGTCGCCCGCATACTCCTTCTGCATGATGTCGGTCATCAGGGCCTTGACGTCGGTCTCGTCGAAAATCGAGAAACCGGGTTTGTAGCCCAGGCGCACGTGTTCCTTGCGGATGATGTTCAGGCCCAGGTTGTGGAAGGTGCAGACCGTCAGGCCACGGCCTTCGCCGGCACGCAGCAGGGTGCCGACCCGTTCCTTCATCTCGCGCGCGGCCTTGTTGGTAAAGGTCATGGCGACGATGTACTGGGCACGGATGCCGCAGTTCTGGATCAGATGCGCAATCTTGCGGGTGATCACGCTGGTCTTGCCGGAACCAGCGCCGGCGAGCACCAAAAGAGGGCCGCCGACGTAGCTCACGGCTTCTTGCTGCCGGGGATTGAGTCGGGACATACGGGAATTCAGGAGTCGTTGACGAAATGGGCCGGCATTTTAACAGGCTCAGCGATTTGTGCTGCTCTCTCCGACTTGTGACGCAGCACGCTATTCAAATTTGCCGCTTTTGTTACTTTCACGCAGGATGCGCGGTGATTTTGCGGCTAATGTTCTCATTCGTGACACAAAATAACGTTTTGATAGCCGTTTTCATTGGGTCATGTGATTGGTCATTGCCCGGCACAACGGCATAATGCCCCGCCCACATCATTGCAGAGTCTAGGGAGCTAGCTTGTCTACGCCTGTCGAACCCTTGCGTTTGCTGCTACTGGCCGAAGAGCCAGCGTGGACAGCGTTATTGCGCGAGTGTCTGGCTCCGATGGGGAGCGCGGCGGTGCTGATCAGCGCGCCGAGCTGGGAGTCAGTCAGCAGTCTGTTCGCCGACAACCGCAATGCGGTGTTGCTGACCGTCCCGGCATTGCAGCCCGCGCCCGGCCGCTGCAGCCTGCCGACCGTTCTGCTGCTGGAACACGAACCGGCCACCGCGCCCGACGGCGTCAGCGACTGGCTGGCGCGCGACGTGCTCGACAGCGGCATGCTCCGCCGTTGCCTGCGCCATGTGCGCGAACGCGGCGTCCTGGAAAACACCCTGCAACGCCTGGCCGAACAGGATCCACTGACCGGCATCGCCAATCGCCAGGGGTTCCAGACCCTGCTCACCGCCCGGCTGGCGGAAAACGACGGCCGCGGCCTGGCCCTCGGCCATCTCGATCTCGACAACTTCCGCCATGCCAACGACGCCCTCGGCCACCAGGCCGGCGACCGGCTGATCCTGCAAGTGGTGTCGCGGCTGAAAAGCCAGCTCGAGGCCGGCGATCAGCTGGCGCGCCTGGGCAGCGACGAGTTCGCCCTGCTGATCGACACGCGCCGCGCGCCACAACGCGCCGAGTGGATGGCCGAGCGCATCACCGAAGCACTGGCCGAGCCGTATTGGGTCGACGGCGAAAGCCTGTTGATCGGCTCCAGCCTGGGCATCGCCCACGCCCGGGCCCAGGGCGGTGCCGATCCGCTGATGTGGCACGCGCACATTGCCATGCAGCAGGCCAAGAGCACCCAGGGCTGCACCTTTCATATCTTCAACGAACGCATCAACCGCAACGCACGGAGCATGGCCGACCTCGAAAGCGAGCTGCGCCGGGCCCTGCGTCGCGACGAGCTGGAACTGCACTATCAGCCACGGCTGAACCTGGAAGACGGGCAGATCGTCGGCCTCGAAGCGCTGGTGCGCTGGCGCCATAACGAGCGTGGCCTGTTGCCGCCGAGCGAGTTCGTGCCGCTGGCCGAGCAGAGCGGCCTGATCGTGCCGCTGGGCTACTGGGTGATTTCCCGGGCCCTGCGCGACATGCAGGCGTTGCGCGAACGCGGCCTGCCGGCGCTGCACATGGCGATCAACCTGTCGTTCCGCCAGTTCCAGGACAGCCAGTTGCTGCCGACCCTCAGCCGGCTGATTGCCGAGCGGGGCGTCGAGGCGCAGTGGCTGGAATTCGAACTGACCGAAACCGCGGTGATGCGGCGCAGCGATCTGGTCAAACAGACCATGGACGCCCTCGGCCGGCTCGGCGTGCGCTTCTCGCTGGACGACTTCGGCACCGGGTTCTCCTCGTTCGTCCACCTCAACAGCCTGCCGATCACCTTGCTGAAGATCGACAAGAGCTTCGTCGGCGGCATGGAGCAGCGCGAAGAGAACCGCAAACTGGTGCACGCGATGATCAACCTGGCGCACAACCTGCACCTGGAAGTGGTCGCCGAAGGGGTGGAAACCCCGGAGCAACTGGAGCTGCTGCGTGGCTTCGGCTGCGATCAGGTGCAGGGTTACCTGATCAGCCGGCCCTTGCCGTTGGCGGAGCTGGTGGAGTACCTGACCTTTGGCGCCAACCAACAGCCAACGCTCGAAATCGTCAGCTGAACAGAGTATCCGGATGAATGCATAACCCCCTGTGGGAGCGGGCTTGCCCGCGAAGGCGTCGTGTCAGTCAAAGCATAGCCTGCCTGACCCACCGCTTTCGCGGGCAAGCCCGCTTCCACAAGAGAATCTCAGTCTGCCTGAGCGACTGTGTACTGGTTTGATGACAGAGGTTCGCGCTGAATCATCCGTTTCATCTTCCATTCGAAAGCCAGCGTCAGGCTCACCGCCGCGCAGGCCAGGCCCAGTGCCAGCCCCCACCAGACCCCGGTTGGCCCCCAGTCGAGGTGGAACGCCATCCACCACGCCGCCGGTGCGCCAATCAGCCAATAGCAACCAAGGCCGACCAGGAAAGTGGTCTTGGCGTCCTTGAGGCCGCGGATGCAGCCCATGGCGATGGTCTGGGTGCCGTCGAACAGCTCGAACCACGCCGCCACCGCCAACAGGCTCACGGCCAGGCGGATCACCTCGGCGAACGCCGGATCTTGGTGGTCGAGGAACAGCCCGACCAGTTGATTCGGCAGCAGCCAGAACACCATGGCGAAACACAGCATCGCCACTGCACCGAACGCGATCCCGACCCGCCCGGACATCCGCGCATCGCTCAATTGCCCGGCGCCGTAATGCTGGCCGATGCGCATGGTGATCGCGTAGGACATTCCTGCCGGCACCATGAACGCCACCGAAACGATCTGCAGGGCGATCTGGTGGGCTGCCAGTTGCGTGCTGCCCATGGTGCCCATGCACAGCGCGGCGAAGGCGAACAGGCCGACTTCCACCGCATAGGTACCGCCAATCGGCAGGCCGAGGCGCCACAGTTCCTTGAGGTACTGCCGGTTCGGCCGCGACAGGCCCTGGCGCAGCGGATAGGCGTCATAGGCCGGATGCCGGCGAATGTGCCAGGCCAGCGCCAGGGCCATGCAGTTGGCGACAATCGCGGTGACCAGGCCGATGCCGGTCAGGCCCATTTTCGGCAGGCCGAACAGACCGGTGATCAACGCGTAGTTGAGCAGGAAGTTGGCCACGGTGCCGCCGAGGCTGATGACCATCACCGGCGTCGCTCGGCCAATGGCGCTGGTGAAGCCGCGCAGCGCCATGAAACTCAGGTAGCCAGGCAGGGCGAATGGCAGCGCGATCAGAAACTGCCCGGCTGCATTGACGTTGGTTTCGGTCTGGCCGAACAGCAACAGCAGCGGTTTCAGGTTCCACAGCAGCAACCCGGCGCCCAGCGCCATCAGCCACGCCAGCCACAGGCCGGCCTGGGTCAGCCGCGCGGCGCCAAGGATGTCGCCGGCGCCCTGACGGATCGCCACCAGCGTGCCGACCGCTGCAATCACGCCGATGCAGAAAATCGACACGAACGAATAACTCGCCGCACCGAGGCCGCCGCCGGCCAGCGCTTCGGGACTCAGGCGGGCCATCATCAGCGTGTCGGTCAGCACCATCAGCATGTGCGCCAGCTGCGAGGCGATCAACGGCCCTGCCAGCCGCAGGATGGCCCAGAGTTCGCTACGCACGGGATGCTGCATGATCACCACCACTCATTCAAAGAGGCACAAGAGAGCGTCGATTCTCGGCGCTTGGCGGGCTTTGCACAAAGGGATAAAAAGGATGGGTGGCATGATTAAAACTCATCCAGGCGGGATTCTGCTAAGTTGGCGTGACCCCGCTCCAGGAGTCCGCTGCATGTCCCGTCGTCTACCTGCCCTGTATGCCCTGCGCGCATTCGAAGCTGCGGCGCGGCATCGCTCGTTCACCCGCGCCGCCGAGGAGCTGTCGATCACTCAAAGCGCGGTCAGCCGGCATATCCGCACGCTGGAGGAGCATTTCGCCTGCCGGTTGTTCCACCGCAGCGGGCGCAACCTGCAATTGACCGAGTCGGCGCGCATGCTGCTGCCGGGCATCCGCGACGGTTTCGCCGCGCTTGAGCGCGCCTGCAACACCCTGCGTGCCGAAGACGACATCCTGCGCATGAAAGCACCGTCGACCTTGACCATGCGCTGGTTGCTGGCGCGGCTCAGTCGCTTCCGCCACCTGCAACCGGGCAACGA
The DNA here is from genome assembly GCF_030209175.1 of Pseudomonas sp. efr-133-TYG-5. Classification (GTDB taxonomy): domain Bacteria; phylum Pseudomonadota; class Gammaproteobacteria; order Pseudomonadales; family Pseudomonadaceae; genus Aquipseudomonas. The sequence continues at coordinate 343,374 of NZ_JARVSM010000004.1, forward strand.
GGTGCAACTGACCAGCGCCTGGATGGACGTCGATTCGGTGGATTTCAACGATGAGCCCTTCGACTGCGCCGTGCTGCTGAGCGACGGGCATTTCCCGCCGGACTGGGAAGCCAGCCTGCTGTTCCCGGAAGAGCTGATTCCGGTGGGGGCGCCCAACCTGCTCAACGATCAACCCTGGGATGTGGCGCGGCTGGCCAGTACCGAGTTGCTGCACCCGACCCCGGATCGGCGTGACTGGCGCAGCTGGCTGGAGCACATGGGGCTGTCCGAGCAGGTTTCGCTCAAGGGCGGGCAGGTGTTCGATACGCTGGAATTGGGGATGATTGCCGCGGCTCGTGGCTACGGTGTGTCGATGGGCGATCTGTTGATGGTTGCCGAAGATGTCGCCCAGGGGCGATTGAGCCTGCCGTGGCCGACGGCCGTCGCCAGCGGCCTGAATTACTACCTGGTGTGGCCGAAAACCCGTGCCGGAGGTGAACGTCTGCGCCGCCTCAGCGACTTCCTCCAGGGCGAAGTCCGCGCCATGGTGCTGCCGCCGGTGACGCGCTTGAGCTGAAACGTTCGAGCTATCACAATGCCGGCCTTGTGCCATAACCGTGCTGGCTACTCAAGTATTGGCGTTTACCGCCGAATACGTGCATGTGGAACCGTCGTGCCGGTATCCAGGATTCACCCCCTTATAGAAATTTTCCGAGCAAGTGCCGCGATCAAGGAGGATCCGCCGCTCGGCCAGGAGCTGTTCATGTCTCAACCTCGCGCTCGGATCGCCTCGCAGCTGGGCCTCGCGCTCGCCGTGATACTGGCGATTGTCATCAGCGGCAGTACGGTGTTCGCCCTGCGTTCGCTGGATACCGCCAACCTTGCCACCCGTGAAGAGCACCTGGCCAGTGAGGCACGCCTGCTCGCCGACCAGTTGAGCACCTTCCACGGCACGCTGCGCGAGAGCACCCAGCGCCTCAGCGGGCTGTTCGAGAAGCGTTTCAGCGCTGGCCTGAGCATTCATCCGGACGAGCCGGTGAGTGTTGCCGGCACCCAGACCCCGGGCCTGCACCTGGGCAGCGAAGTGCTCAACAACAACTTCAAGGAAGTCGACGAGTTCAAGCAGATGACGGCCGGTGTGGCCACACTGTTCGTGCGCAGCGGCGAAGACTTCGTGCGCGTCAGCACCTCGCTGACCAAGCAGGATGGCAGTCGCGCCATCGGTACCTTGCTCGATCATGCTCACCCGGCGTACGCCAAACTGATGGCGGGGCAGGGTTACGTCGGCCGCGCGCTGCTGTTCGACCGTTCCTACATGACCCAGTACACCCCGGTGCGCGACAGCAGCGGTAAGGTGATTGCGGTGCTGTTCGTCGGTTTCGACTACACCGACGCGCAGAACGCCCAGTTCGCCAACCTCAAGCGCTTCCGCATCGGCCAGACCGGTTCGCTGGCGTTGCTCGACGAGCAGAACAAATGGCTGGTGGCGCCGGCGGGCGTGCAGGCCCCGGATCAAGCCGTACCGGTGGTCAACGGCCTGGCCAAGACGCCGGGCAAGGGCCAGTTCTGGAGCGACAAGGGCGAAGACTTCTACAGTATCGCGGTGCCGTTCGACGGCGGTCCGTGGTCGGTGGTGGCGAGCATGCCGAAAGCCGAGATCCGCGCGGTGACCTGGAGCGTCGGCACGCAACTGGCGATCGGCAGTCTGCTGGCCATGTTGCTGGCGGTCGGTTCGGTGGTGTGGCTGCTGCGCAGCAAACTGGCGCCGCTGAGTGATCTGGTGCGCCAGGCCGAGGCACTGGGCGCCGGTGACCTGAGCGTACGCCTGAACGTGTCGAGCCACGACGAAATCGGTCAGCTGTCCCGAGCCTTCAATCAGATGAGCCAGGCGCTGTCGACCATGGTCGAGCACATCCGCCGCGCCTCGGAAGAGGTCAACAGCCGGGCGCAAGCGTTGTCCGGTCTGTCCGGTGGGGCGTACGACGGCATGGAGCAGCAGTCCGGCGAGATCACCAGCATGGCCGGTGCGGTCGAGGAGTTCAGCGCCACGTCGTTGAACATCGCCGACAACATGGGCAACACCCAGCGTCTGGCCCAGGAAAACGCCCAGCAGACGCAGATCGGCCGCTCCTCGATGGAAGAGGCCTCGTCTTCGCTGGAGCAAATCGCCGGTGCGCTGAACACCACGGCGACGGTGATCAACACCCTGGGTCAGCGTTCGCAGGAAATCGGTGGCATCGTCAGCGTGATCACTTCGATCGCCGAGCAGACCAACCTGCTTGCGCTCAACGCGGCAATCGAAGCGGCGCGTGCCGGTGAGCAGGGGCGCGGCTTCGCCGTGGTGGCCGATGAAGTGCGCAGCCTGGCCTCGCGCACTCGCCAGGCTACCGATGAAATTTCCAGCATGATCCACAGCATTCAGCAGGAAACCGGCAACGCCATCAGCACCATGGAGCAGGGCAACCTGCTGATGCAGGAAGGTCTGTCGCGCAACGCCAATGTGGCCTCGGCGCTGGCGCGGATCGATGAGCAAAGCCGCTCGGCGGGCGAGCAGTTCGCGGCGATCACCACCGCGACCCAGGAGCAGAGCAGCACCGCGACCCTGCTCAGCAGCAACCTGCAGAGCATTGCGCTGGCCAACAGTGAACAGCGCGAAGTGGTGTCGAACCTGGCGGTCACCGCCAAGGAACTGGAAAGCCTGGCAGCGGATCTGCGCCAGGAAGTCGACCGCTTCCGCTGACGCGCTCTGCGCCGTCTCTACTGATACAGGGCGAGGTCGTCACCCGAGTCGACTTCGCCCCATTCCCCGCTGTAGGCAAGCGCATGGACCGGCACCCGGCCGGCCTCGATCACCCGTTGCAGGGTATTGGTCATGTGCATGCTGTCACGCTGCGCCGCAGTCAACTGCGCGCGCAGGCGCTGCACTTCCGCCCAGCCTGCGGGGGTGAAACGCAACAGCCCCATGTACTGGCCCTGAACATCGTCCACCGATTGCGGCTTGTTGCCGATTTCGGCGAGCGTGTGGGCGGCGGTCAGGCGGAACGTTTCCGCGTCCAGCAGCGGATCGCCGAAGCGCTCCGTCCACAGCTGCAGCCAGTTCGGGTCGTAGGTGACGGCGAGCGCGGCGTCGCTGCTCAGCAACGATTGCACGGCGGCAGGGCTGTAGAAAATGTCGGAATAACTGACGATGCACGGTGCCTGCTGCAGCCACGCTTCGGCACAGGCCAGCGACGCGACCATGTTTGTCTCGGCCCAGCGCGGGTTGTGGAATTCGCTCAGGCCATGTGCTGCGAGCAGCTCGCGCCTGTAGCCGGTGACCACCGCGATGTCGCTGATGCCCGCTGCGCGCAGGGATTGCAGCTGCCACTCCAGCAGCGTCTTGCCGCGCAGTTCGACCAGGCACTTGGGGCGTTCATCGGTGAGGTTTTTCATGCGACTGCCGCGCCCGGCAGCGAGGATTATGGCTTTCACAACAGTGCTATCCCGTGAGTTCTTGAGTGGACGCCGGTTCGCCGAACAAGCGTTGCAGGCGTTGCAGGTCGAGGGGGGAAAATTGCGCCTCGCGCTCGGGGTGCCACATCCAGCCTTGCCACGCGCGGTGCCGGTGGCCGATGGCTTCGATTGCGCCGTCCTCGCTGCGGGCCAGCACTTCGAAATCTTCCGGACAAGCAGCAAGCACGAGGGTGTGATAGCTGTTCACCTCGGCCACGATCTGCCCGGACAGCTGATGCCGGGTGCGCACATGGCCGGACAGCTGCTTCAACCCCGTGCCCGCCCAGTGCGCGAGCATCTGCATGCCGCGGCAGATGCCCAGCAGCGGCAGATCCTGCGCGCAGGCATGCGCCAGCAGCCGGCTTTCGGTGAGGTCGCGAGCCGGGCACTGACCGATGTCATTGCCGCCGGAAAGCACGATGGCCTGGGGTGCGACGGCCGCCAGCCAGTGTTCGAGGCCGGCAGCGTCCAGGCCGTTTGGCACGGGCACCGCAAGGAAACCCGCCGCCAGGAGAAAAGCGCTCAGGCGCTGATCCAGGGCATCGCGGCTTTCGCCGCGCTCGGGGTGCGTGTCGACGCGCTGACTGACCGCGACGAGCTTCATGCCATCATCTCCACCCGCCGCCCCGGGCAATCCAGGTGCAGGAAATCTGCCGTCGACCAACGCCGGTAGAGCACCTCGCCCGCGCCAATCACCGCCGGCAAACCCAGCTCGCCGGCACGGATCGCCATGTGCGAGTTGGCCCCACCCCACGCCGTGATCAGCCCGGCGATCGGGTAGGCAAAGAGCCAGTCGAAGCCAGGGTCGGCATTGGGGATGCAGACGATCGCTCCGGCGAGTCTGTCGCGGTCATCGCATTGCACCACCGGCGCGGTCACCCGCTTCTGGGTGATGAAGTTGGGCGCGGTTTCCGGCCACTCGAAACTCCAGACATCCTCGGGCCGGGTAATCACCGGCGGCAGCGAGATTTTGAGCGTGTCCGCGTACCGCGCCTTGCCCTGTTCGATGCTGCGCAGCAGCACGTCTCGCGGATCGGCGGCGGCCACGTGCAATTCCTGGAACGCGCTGATATCGCAATAGGCCAGGTCTTCGCGACTGATGCCGTACTCGGCGCCGACCTGCGCGATCAGCGCCAGGGCATCCGAGAGGTTGCGGGTGAAATGAAACTTGGCCAGCTCGCGCAGTTCGATGCCGTTCTGCAGGAAGTCGAGCAGCCCCACCGGGTCCGGCTGCAGGCCATGGGCCTCGAGCAGTTTGACGATCTCGCGCATCTGCGGCAGCGTCAGCGAGAACGGTTGCAGCGGCGCGGGGGCCGCTGGGCGCTGATCCCAGTCGAAGTAAAGCTGCGGCGCTTCATCGTAGCGCGGCGACAGAATGTCGTAGGTGCCCGGACGCAAGTGCCCGTAGCGCGCCAGGAACGAGGTCTTGTCGAGCGTCGCCCGATCCCGCGCCAACTGGCCGCTGACGGTGGACACCCCGGCCATGAACGCATCGTAGTCAGCCTGCGAGAACACCCCGACGCTGACCAGCGAGCGCAGCATCTGCACCGCGACGAACCCTGCGCGGGCCAGGCCGGCGAAGGGCAGGGTGCCGTAGCGTTTGGCATCTTCGAGCAGCCAGTAGATGCGCTCCAGAGGATCGGCATTGGACGCCAGCAACGCCTCGCGACGCGCGTTGAGCACGTCGAGCTTGTTGGCATCGCTGCGCCACAGGCCATCCTTGGGATGCACGATACGGTTGGTCAGCTTGCGCAGGCTGGTGCTGATCGCTTCCAGTTCGGACGGGGTGAACCCGGCGTCGGCCAGGCGCTCGAGCTGTTGCGACAGGTCCAGGGTGTAGCAGGAGAAGACGATCTCGAACTCCACCTTGTCGTGCAGGGTCGGTTCCGCCAGCAGCCGCTCGATGTAGTAATCGACCAGGCGCCCGGCAAGGCCTTCATCGAGGTCGGCCGGAATGAACGAGTTGAACGACAGGCGCACGTCGATGTACGGCAAGCCGAAGAAGTGCGGCATCAGCGGGAAGCTGCGCAGGTTGCGGTAGCCGTAGTTGTGACGCTGGTAGGCCCAGATGGAATCGGTCACCAGGTCCCGATACAGCGAAAGCGCCAGCGGTTTGGGGCGGATGCCGATGATTTCCGCCGGGTTCCAGTCCGGCATCACGCCGTACACCGTGCGCTGGCCGATCAGGAACGGGTGCGGGCGCATGCCGCGCGCGACCTTGCGCTGAATGCTTTCCAGGCGTGCAGCCTGCAGCGCGGCGGATTCCGCGCGGGCGGGCAGGATCAATGGCCGGGCCTGCAACAGCCATAACGTTTCGCCGGCGAGTTCGCGGGTGACCGCGAACTCGCAATCGACCGGCCCGTCGCCGAACAGCTCGAGCAATTCTTCCAGCAGCGCCACCACCGGGGCGAGGGCGGCGGGTGCCGGCACCTGACTGTGCGCGGCCTGCTGCCAGAGCCGGCCGCCCATGCCGCCGGTGACCGACGCGGTGTCGCTGCCTTCGCACCAGTTCACCACCCGATACGGCGCGCAGGTGTTCGGGTCGTGGGAGAACGCCACGCCGGAGCGCACCACGTTGTCCAGCATCGGCTGGATCAGCACCTCGTCAGCCGGATGCACATCGCCGTAACTGGCAATGACCTGGTCAATCGCCGATTCAAGCCCTGCTTCATCGACATCCGGCAGCGAAAGGAAAGCGCCGGCGAAGGAGGCCTGGGCGCTGTCCTCGCGGCCGCAACTGGAGCGGACGATCCACGGCGCGGGGGGCAGCTGCCGCGCAATGTCGGCCACGCAGGCGCGCCGATCCGCTTGCCAGTGCGCCACGGTGAACGCCAGCAACGGCGCGATGCGCGCCGCCACAAGCCGCCCTTGCAGGCTCGACAGCGTGCCGGCCTTGGTAGAGAAGTGCAGGGCCATCGGACGTTATCTCAGTTGCGCGACCCAGATGTTCGTCGAGTACGGAATCTGGATCGACGGCGTCTGCAGGCTTTGCAGGTAGTCGTCGATGGCGCTGATCACTTCGTGGAATTTCGCCCCGGCCTGACGCTCGAGGGTGGCATGGGAGCGCCAGGCTTCCAGGCACTCGGCGATGGATTGTTCGTGGATCACGCGGGCATCGAGGTGCACGACCGGGCCGAACAGTGCGCTGGCGTCGATCACGGCGGTCTGGTCTTCACGACGGGTGCCGTAACCGTAACCGGCCACGCGCTCCTTGATGATGGCTTCGATGCGAGCCTGGATCGGGTCTTCGAGATTGCGGTGGTTCCACATGCAGGCAAACCAGCCGCGCGGCTTGAGAATGCGCGCGGTTTCCTTGAGCGCCTGCTGGCGGTCGCAGACGTTGAACGAGCTGCCGAACGTGACCATGTCGAACGCCTGGGTCGCTTGGCCGGTGGCCTCGCCCGTGCCTTCGTGCCATTTGACGTTGGCCAGTTCCGCGGTGCGCTTGATGCCGTTGCCACGCATCGCATCGTTAGGCTCTACCGCGGTGACCTCCAGGCCACGGGCGGCGAGCATCAGCGTCAAGTGCGCAACACCGGCGCCGACGTCGCAGAACGCGTCGCCCTGTTCGGCACCGGCGATCGACAGCATGGCGTCGATGGCGGCGTCGGCGTAGTCAGGGCGCTTGAGGTAGGCGTCGGCGAGGGTGGTGTAGTCCCATTCGGTTTTCATACTGCATTCCTTTGTTGAATTTTATTGACCAGATCTTGTGCAAGGGTTGCCCCGGACCGTTGCGGGTCGAACTCGACCTGCCAGTCCGGCGCTTGCGGTTCATCAATGTTCAGGTCGAGCCCGGCGACGTCGCGCAGTTCACCGGCGTCGAATCGCCGGTAGATGCCCTTCGGGTCACGCCGTCGCAGTTCTTCCACCGGCACCTTCAAATACACTTCGAAATAGCCGGGCAGGTGCGCGCGGTTCCATTGGTGAACTTCGTGGAACAGCGAAATCGTTGCGATCACCACGGTCTGCCCCTGCGCGGCGATCATTCGGCACAGGTGGGCGTATTGCAGGGCCAGCGCCAGACGACCTTCGCGGCCATGGTTGCGGGAACTGTCGGCTACCGCGCCAAAGACTTCGCGCAACTCGTCGCCATCCAGCATCACCACTGATTGGCCATGGCTGCGCAGACGCGCGACGAGTTCACGGGCCAATGTCGATTTGCCCGCGCCGGAAAGGCCGGTGATCCAAATTACCTGTCCGCCAAGGTCTCTGTTCATATCGGTCTGGCTTGTGCTGTGAGTGTGTCGATTTGCCGGGCCTGCCACGGATTCAGCCGTGGCGCTCAATCGGCAAGGCGTTGGTCTAGGTTGCCGAAGGAATCGATCGTCAACTGGCAGAATTTCGATGCGTGCCGGTGCTCGACCAGGTCGAGGAACACGTCTTGCGGCGCCGACAAGTTGCCGTACTGGCTTTCGTAGAACTTCTTGTAAATGAAATAACTGTCCGCGGTGGTCAGCAGGCTGAAGCCCAGTGCGAGATCCTTGAGTTCATCGCGGTTTGTCGCGATGGGCAGCAAGTTGTCCATTTGCGCCAGCCAGGTCTCGACCGTCGGATTGTGTTCTTCAGCGGTGGGAACGTAGTAGATCGGCAACTTTCCGGTGTTGAGCATGAACGATACGCCACCGGTGGAGGCGTCGGTGATGATGGTGTCGCATTGCTGGTAGAACACGGTGCTGCTGGTGCCCGGCTGGTCGATGCTGATCCATTCATGCGCGGTCAGCTGTTCGCACAGCTCCTTGACGGTCGGATGCTCGAGGTCAGCCATGTAGGGGCGCAGAATGAATGTCGCGTGCGGAATCTGTGCCTTGACCGTATTGATCACGGTCTGCAGATTTTCATACAGCGAAGCATGGCTGGGACAAATGCCCAACTGGGTCGGCAGCAGACCGACGACATGCCGGTCGGACGTCTTTTGCGAGGCTTGCGGTGCGGCAAAGAAATTCGGGATTTTGATCGGCAAGGTCGAAACCGGCGTGGTGTTGCGCAGATCGCCACGCAATACGATGCCGTCCGCGACCAAGGCTTTCAAGTTCTTGCGATCACGCCGGTAAGCCTGCAGTCCCGCTGTGACAAGTTCGAGGCCCGAGCGCGAAGAGGCAATCAGTACATCCCAATAGGACGTCAGCTCGGAATAATAGTATTTGTCTTTGGTCGGCATGCCGACATTGCCGTGGGTAATGAAGATGCCGAAGTTCGACTCGTCCAGCAGGCGCCCCACCCAGGCATCGTTGGAGATGATGATCTGTGATTGCAGATGCGAGATGACGTCGACGCCGACTTGTTCCACCGGAAAATCAAGGATCTCTTCCGCTTCCTGCCGGCTCAGGCCGCTCTTGTCGGTTTGCAGGACGATGCAGTGGTACTTGTCACGCAGAGCATTGAGCGCCGGAATCAGGTATTCGAGATAGGTTTTTCCGCCACGAGTGACATTGTTGATGAAGTAGACATTTTTCATAAGGGTGGCGTACTTTTTGTTATTTGCCGCAGCAAATACTGATTGGGCGAAATGAATGCGCGCAGATAAACAAACTTGCTGTTGTCTTGGCGCAATCGTCGTAACGAATTTCGTCGCAGGCAGGGATTTACAATCTGCCGAACAATGGAAAGTTGTTTATTAAGTGGATGTGCCCGTTGGGCAGAAGAAGATCTTATCCATGATGTGCCGCCTCCATTAATTGCTTTTAACGTTCTACGCGTTAAGTAATTGAACCTGGGTCCATGGCGTAGAGCGTCGTCGTTATATCACACATTGGCTAATGGCTATCAGCGCGTCGGGGGTTTATTCCTGGCGAAATCGTCCGGTCGCCGACTGCCCTGCGCGTCATCATTGCGTCGCGGGGCGATACTGCAATGCCTCGGCCAGATGCTCGCGTGCGATGCGATCTGCCTGTTCTATGTCGGCCAGGGTTCGCGCAACCTTGAGCAGTCGATGCGCCGAGCGCAGCGACAGGGTCAATCGTTCGCACGCCGACTCCAGCCAGTGTTCGTCGGCTGTGGATAACGTGCAGTGACGGCGCAGCCCCGGCAGGTCGAGAAAGGCATTGGCGCAGCCCTGGCGTTTCTGCTGGCGCTCGCGAGCTTCGGCGACCCGCCCGGCAGCGCTGGCGCTGTCCCCGCCGGGCTTGTGTGTCGGGTTCAGCGCCGTGGCTTCCCGCGCCACCGTCAGGTGCAGATCGATGCGATCAAGCAAGGGGCCGGACAACTTGTTGCGATAGCGCTGCACCATGTCCGGCGTGCAGGAGCAGCGGCCGCTCGGTTCGCCAAGATATCCACAGGGACACGGATTCATCGCCGCCACCAGTTGAAACCGCGCCGGAAAACGCACCCGTTCCCTGGCCCGGCAAATCACGATATGCCCCGACTCCAGCGGCTCGCGCAGTACCTCGAGAACCTTGCGGTCGAACTCCGGCAGTTCATCGAGAAACAGTACGCCGTGGTGGGCGAGGGTGATCTCGCCGGGTTGCGGTTTGGAACTGCCGCCGACCAGGGCCGGGCCGGAGGCCGAGTGATGTGGCTGGCGAAACGGGCGCTGCGGCCAATGGGTCAGCGGCGCGCCGCTGGCGACCGACTGGATCGCCGCCACTTCCAGCGCCTCGCTTTCCGCCAGCGGTGGCAACAGACCCGGCAAGCGGCTGGCGAGCAGGGTCTTGCCGGTTCCCGGGGGGCCGCTGAACAACAGGTTATGCGCCCCCGCAGCGGCAATCAGCAGGGCCCGTTTGGCCGCCAGCTGGCCCTGTACCTCGTTGAGGTCGGGGTAGGGTTTGCTGGCGTGGATCAGGCCGTCGCCGACATACGGCTCGAGCGGTGTATGTCCATTGAAGTGCGCCACCGCTTCCAGCAGATGATCCACCGCGATCACCCGCAGCCCTGACGCCAGGCACGCTTCCTCGGCATTCGCCCGTGGCACCACCAGCGTACGCCCGGCCTTGCGCGCCGCCAGTGCGGCCGGCAACACCCCGCGGACCGGCCGTACCGCACCGGACAACGCCAGCTCGCCCAGGCACTCCACGTCGTCCAGGGTCAGGCAGGGCACCTGCACGCTCGCCGAGAGAATCCCCAGGGCAATCGCCAGATCGAAGCGCCCGCCATCCTTGGGCAAGTCCGCCGGAGCCAGATTCAGGGTGATCCGCCTCGCCGGAAACTGCAGCCCGGAATTGATGATCGCACTGCGCACCCGATCCTTGCTCTCCTTCACCGCGGCTTCCGGCAAACCGACCATGGTCAGCGACGGCAGGCCATTGGCGAGGTGTACTTCAACGGTGACGGCGGGGGCATCCACGCCTATCTGGGCGCGACTGTGGACGATGGAGAGGGACATGGTCGTTCCTTGAGCTGAATCGGGGGCCGCTTCCTGCGGATTTTCCAAGGGTAGTTGAGCCGGGTTTCAGTGCTGAAATAGAGGTTTACAAGACGTATCAAGACCCCGATGGTCTGTCACTGCTTGCCTGAATTGGAGCGATGACTCTCGCCTGGCATTGAAGGATCATCCCGTTCGAGGACTGCAACTGCGCATTCGTCGGGACTGGGCACCAGCAAAAGCTCCCCCGCATTTTTGGCAGCAGAGAAAGCTGGTTTCTCTGAAGTAGTGACGACGGGCTAGCCTGTCGGATTCTGAACCCAAGGCCGTAAAGCCCGGAGCTAAAGAATCGCTGCGACTACTCCTCTAAACACAAAAAAGGCGTCCTATGGACGCCTTTTTTTTGACTCAGGATCTTCTACCGGCCAGCGGGCCGCTTGGCTCAAGCTCTGGCCCACATGTAACAGCAACTTCAATAAATCGCCGTTGGTTGGCTGACATATCCCCCGCTAACCGGAGTGCTTCGAGATGTAGTTCAACAATCTGAAGAAGCTTTGCCTTTCGCTTTTTTGGGCTCATACGCACCTCGTGCGATTGGTTTGTTGATTTCGATGTTGTTGACCGTCCACAGAAATGACAAGTCGGTTGGTGTGGTCGAATTCGAACCCCAGTTTCCGGTAGTAAAAAACAACATTCGGATCAGGATCTTGAATCTCGATTTCTTTGCATCCTAGCGCTCGCGCATAGTGATCTGCGACAAGCAGAGCAATCGGCGCGATCCTGCCGCGAAGCGGGTGTGCCCTGTCCGGATGCCCTTCCAGCAGAACAACATTCAAGCAGATGGAGCTTGCGCGTGGGGTCGCATAGCACATCCCGCAAAGAATCTGTTTGTACCATATCGCCAAATCCAGACCTTTCGCATCTTTACTTTTCCAGTCTGCAACATCATCCCAAGGGAAAACTGTTGGTCCCTCCCAGAGAAAGTATTGCTTTATCGCTGCTGGGGTAATTGGCTCAAACTTGACCGCTGCTGCATCAATAGTCGGGATCCTCGGGGCAATGTCCTTGAGAAAGAATTTGTAGGCGATCTTTCGCGAGTTTGATCTGAATGTCTGGTTACGAAGATCCGTTGCTTTGCCTTTTCTTCTCATTGTTTTCATCTGTCTGGATCTGGTCGCAGAAGATAGCCAGCAGAGAGGAAGCAGCGAAATCAGACGTGGGGCACGCGTTTTGTAGGACGTTACTTCTGCGAGTGGAGGATTTCGGAGTAGGGGGGGTGGAGATGACGAAGACAAAAAAAGGTCATTTCAGTGGTGTCACTGAAATGACCGTTGGTAAGGTTGCAGCGCAAAAAATCAGATCAATTGCAGAGCCTTTCTCCACCATGAGGTTACAACCGTGCGGTTTACCTGTTCTCGTTCCGTCACCATGTGTGGCACATCCTGCAACCGAATCCACGGCTGGTTATTCCAGTGCAACAAACTCAACGTCATGTCCGGCCAACTGAGCAGGCTCAGGTGTGGACGTTCGCTTGTGCTGGGATGTTGGGCGTCGCGCAGGATGGGGATCACCTGGTGGGTGAGCCATTCGCGTAGCGCTCGGTATTCGCCGCAGTAGTGGTAGACGAGAGGGCGTAGATGCCGGATTCGCTGATCAGCAGGGTGTTTTCGATCTGGTTGTGGATCAGGGGTCTGCGGGTCTGGTATTGGTCGGGGTCGAGTTTTCGCAGCATGCGTTCGTTGAGGTAGATGTGAGCCGGCGGCTCAGGTCTCGGGCGCAGAACCAGGGTTGGTTCTGGATGAGCAGGGCGTGGAGGGGGAGTTTGTGGCGGGTGAAGATGCTAGGTGTCAGATAGTTTTCGTCCATGGTTCAGTTCTCGAATTCAAGTGAAGAAAACTGCTCCTGTTCGTCGCCAAACGAAAAGGGTGGCAGCTATGCGCGGGTTGGCGAACCGGTGAATTCGAAACCGGCAGACCCTGAGGTCTCCCACGCAAAGCCGCCATAACTCGTTGAGTGAAAACTCTCTGTGAGTCTAGTTGCATTGCGTCAAATTCGATCAAGGTCGCCAAACCCGGTGCTGAACATTCAACATCGGGTGATGCTTGGAAATCTGGGCTTTTCGGCGCAATCGGACGGCGGTGGTGCAAGTTGTAGGACGTTGCCGGGATGTTTGAAGGGCTGGAGATCAAAAGATCGCAGCCTTCGGCAGCTCCTGAAGGGGGCGCGGATTATTCAGCCGGCGGCGTCAGCTTCGCTTCCAGCTCCGCCACCTTCGCTTCAAGGCTTTCGAGGCGGGCGCGGGTACGGGCGAGGACGACCATCTGGCTGTCGAATTCTTCGCGGCTGACCAGGTCGAGTTTGCTGAAGGCGCTTTGCAGCAGCATTTTGAACTGGCTCTCGATTTCGGCTTTGGGCAGGGGCGTGTCGCCGCTGAACAGGCGGGAGGCGGTGCCGCTCAGGGCGTCGAGGAAGTCTTTTGGCGCGAGCATGGGAAATGTCCTGGAAACAATGGCCGGCAGTGTATCACGCAGTGTCTATAGTCACTGGCGCAGGCACGGATGCACGCTTTTCGCGCAAGCGGACGGACGGTGGCGCACCGTTGTTGTGCGTATCCATTCGGGCTTTTGCGCGATAGCGCCTGCGGCAGCGGCCAAGGGATTGAAATCAGAGGCTTTTGGCGAGATGGCAAGCTTTCTGCTTAGTCACCCTCGACCCATGCACTGATGCAGTCGCTGTGACGAATGCAGTGCGGCAGACGGAGCGGGGAGTTTCGTCTGGATGCGGTTAGCTGGCGTCAGTCGGGCAGGCAAGGCCGACGATGCGTTACAAAGCCAGGCACTGCGCTTAGACTTGAGTCGGGTTTGTTTTCCTGGGGCAAGTCCACCAATTCGGGAGAGAGTTTCATGAAGCTAGTCACTGCCATCATCAAGCCGTTCAAGTTGGACGACGTGCGCGAGTCGCTGTCCGAGATCGGCGTGCAGGGCATTACCGTTACTGAAGTCAAAGGCTTCGGTCGGCAGAAGGGTCACACCGAGCTGTATCGCGGCGCGGAGTATGTGGTGGATTTTCTGCCCAAGGTGAAGATCGACGTTGCGATTGACGACAAGGATCTGGACCGGGTTATCGAGGCGATAACCAAGGCTGCCAACACCGGCAAGATCGGTGACGGCAAGATTTTCGTGGTGAATCTGGAACAGGCGATTCGCATCCGTACCGGCGAAACCGATACCGACGCCATCTAAGCCGCCACAAACCCAACGCCCCAGGAGAAAACAATATGACTCTGCGTAAATTCGCAGGGCTAGGAGCCCTGTTGTCTATCGTAATGCCCGGCCTGGCCATGGCGGCAGACGAAGTGGCAGCTCCAGTCCTGAACTCCGGCGACACTGCCTGGATGCTCACCTCCACAGCCCTCGTGCTGTTCATGACCATTCCTGGCCTGGCGCTGTTCTACGGCGGCATGGTCCGCTCGAAAAACATTCTTTCCGTGATGATGCAGTGCTTCGCCATTACCGGTCTGATCAGCGTGTTGTGGGTCATTTATGGCTACAGCATCGCGTTCGACACCACCGGCATGGAGCAGGGCGTCGTCAACTTCAACTCGTTCGTCGGCGGCTTCGGCAAGGCATTCCTCGCCGGCATCACCCCGGCCAGCCTGACCGGCCCGGCGGCGCTGTTCCCGGAAGCCGTGTTCGTCACCTTCCAGATGACCTTCGCGATCATCACCCCGGCGCTGATCGTCGGTGCGTTCGCCGAGCGCATGAAGTTCTCGGCGATGCTGATCTTCATGGGCATCTGGTTCACCCTGGTCTATGCACCGATTGCGCACATGGTCTGGTCCGGCAACGGCGGCCTGATGTGGGACTGGGGCGTCCTCGACTTCGCCGGCGGTACCGTCGTGCACATCAACGCCGGTGTGGCGGGGCTGATTGCCTGCCTGGTACTGGGCAAGCGCAAAGGCTTCCCGACCACGCCGATGGCGCCGCACAACCTCGGCTACACCCTGATGGGCGCGGCGATGCTGTGGGTCGGCTGGTTCGGCTTCAACGCCGGTTCCGCTGCAGCCGCCAACGGCACCGCGGGCATGGCGATGCTGGTCACCCAGATCGCGACCGCTGCCGCCGCACTGGGCTGGATGTTCGCCGAGTGGATCACCCACGGCAAACCTAGCGCCCTGGGCATCGCCTCGGGTGTGGTTGCCGGCCTGGTGGCCATCACTCCGGCCGCTGGCACCGTGGGCCCGATGGGCGCCCTGGTGATCGGTCTGGCCGCGGGCGTGGTGTGCTTCTTCTGCGCCACCACGCTGAAACGCAAACTCGGCTACGACGACTCCCTGGATGCCTTCGGCGTGCACGGTATCGGCGGTATCCTCGGCGCGATCCTCACCGGTGTGTTCGCTGCACCGTCGCTGGGTGGCTTCGGCACCGTCACCGACATCGCCGCACAAGTCTGGATCCAGTGCAAAGGTGTCGGCTTCACGGTGATCTACACCGCGATCGTCACCTTCATCATCCTCAAGGTGCTGGACGCAGTCATGGGTCTGCGGGTTACCGAGGAAGAAGAGTCGGTGGGCCTGGACCTGGCACAACACAACGAACGCGGCTACAACCTGTAAGTACGCGCATCGAAAAAATTTGCCCGGCTCGCCGGGCATTTTTTTGTCCGGATTTTGTCATTCAAAACATAGCTGAAAGGATTTTTCGTACGGCTTTGGTCGTGTTTACGACGGGCGTTTTTCTGCGGCCAATGGCTTACGCAATGGCAGGAATATTAGGGCCTTTGTTTTTTCCCAGAGCGCGCTAGAATGCGCCCCGAACGTGCGGAGAACTGTATGTGGCAACAGACTCTGATAACCCTGCGGGCTCGGCCCCGGGGCTTTCATCTGGTAACGGACGAGTTACTCGCCGGCCTGCCTGAACTCAGGGCCTGCCGGGTCGGTCTGTTGCATTTGTGGCTGCAGCATACCTCGGCGTCGTTGACCATCAACGAGAACGCCGATCCGGCGGTACGTCGCGACTTCGAACGATTTTTCAATCGTCTGATCCCACAAGGAACAGACGGCTATGAGCATAACGACGAAGGCCTGGACGACCTCCCGGCGCACTTCAAGGCCAGCGTGCTTGGCTGCCAGATCAGTCTGCCGGTCTCGGCAGGTCGCCTGGCATTGGGAACCTGGCAAGGCGTTTACCTGGGCGAGCACCGTGATCATGGCGGTGCTCGCAAAGTCCTCGCCACCTTGTACGGTGAAGGGGCATAACCGCTGGTCAGCAGCGGTGAGTGATTTTTTTCCGGCGACTTTCGACAGTCGCCAAAGCTGGTCTATAACTAATCTGCTTTTCGCAAGTCATGAGGTAGAACATGAGCGACGATGATCTGGAAAACGACGACCTCGAAGTAGGCGACGAAGACGAGGCCGAGGAAGGCCTGGAAGCGGCGGCTGAAGACGTTGCTGACGATGACGGTAGCGATGCGCCGGCGCCCACTGCCAAAGGCAAGGCCAAGGCAGCGGTATCGGTCGATGAGCTGCCGAGCATCGAAGCCAAGCAAAAGGAACGGGATGCCCTGGCCAAGGCCATGGAGGAATTCCTGTCCCGTGGTGGCAAGGTGCAGGAAGTGGAGGCCAATGTGGTCGCCGATCCGCCGAAGAAACCGGACAACAAGTACGGCAGCCGTCCTATCTGATCGCGCTGCCTGCTTGCTGAAAGAGCCCGCCGTCGCTGCGGGCTTTTTCATGCCTGGAATAAACGCCGCCGATGCAGTCCTGCAACGCAACGGTGTCAGTTCGAGGTGGCATTCCAGCGTGCGAGCACGGCTGGCAGGTCAGTCAGGTTGCGAATCTCGGCATCCGGCCGGCGCTCCGCTTCCCAGGCCTTGCCGGTGGGGTTGAACCACACCGCGCGCATCCCGGCCTGCTGGGCTCCGGCAATGTCGTCGCCCGGATGATCGCCGATGTGCACCGCCGCTGCGGCGCTGACGCCACCGCGCTGCAAGGCTTCGTGGAACAGTCGGGCATCCGGTTTGGCAATGCCGATGTCTTCGGCGCACAGGGCAAACTTGAAGTAATCGGCCAGCCCGAGGCGGCGCACGTCGGCGTTGCCGTTGGTGACCACGCCGAGGGCGTAGTGATTGGCGAGGATTTCCAGGGTCGGCTCGACCTCGGGAAACACCTCGATCTGGTGCCGCGCATGCAGGAACACTTCGAAACTCTTGTCGGCCAGGTCCGTCGCTTCGCCATGGCCGTAGCCGGCCTCTTCCAGCGCATGGAACAACACCCGCCGCCGCAAGGCGCTGATGCGATGCTTGAGGCCCGGCTCACTGGTCAGGACCCGCTCGCGGATCGCCCACAGATGTTCCACCGGCACCGCGCCGAGATTCGGCGCATGTTCGCTCAGCCATTCGCGCAATACGGCTTCGGCGCTGACGATCACCGGGGCGGTGTCCCACAGGGTGTCGTCGAGGTCGAAGGTGATCAGCTGGATGTTCATGAGTCGTCGCCTTTGCTGCGTTTGGCCCGAGGATGGGCGCTGTCGTAGACCGCCGCCAGGTGCTGGAAGTCCAGGTGGGTATAGATCTGCGTGGTCTTGATGTCCGAGTGGCCGAGCAGCTCCTGCACCGCCCGCAGGTCCTGCGACGATTCCAGCAGGTGGCTGGCGAAGGAGTGCCGCAGCATGTGCGGATGCAGGTTCTGCCCCAGCTCGCGCTCGCCGGCCAGTTTGACCCGCACCTGGATCGCTCGCGGGCCGAGGCGCCGGCCCTGCTGGCTGACGAACACGGCGTCGTCCGCGGGGTTGCTCAGGGCGCGGAGCGGCAGCCATTGTTCCAGCGCTTCGCGAGCCTTGGTGCCGACCGGCAGCAGGCGGGTCTTGCTGCCCTTGCCGAGCACCTGGACCATGCCGTCGGCCAGATCGAGCTGGTCGAGGTCAAGCCCGGTCAGTTCCGACAGGCGCAGGCCGGAAGAGTAGAACAACTCGAGAATCGCCTGATCGCGCCGGGCGAGAAAATCGTCCTCCACCGCCCCTTCGAGCAGTTGCAGGGCGCGGTCGGTGTCGAGGGTCTTCGGCAGGCGCCGTTCGCCTTTCGGCGGGGCCAGGCCGGTGGCCGGGTCGTGGTCGCAGAGGCCTTCGCGATTGAGGTAGTGATAGAGCCCGCGGACGGCCGAGAGCAGGCGTGCCAGACTGCGCGAGGACTGGCCCTGGGCGTGCAGGCGCGCGATCAGGCTGCGCAGGCGCTGGATATCCAGGGCCTGCCAGCTGCCGATGTTCTGTTTGGCGCACCAGCCGACGACCTTGTCGAGGTCGCGGCGGTAGGCGGACAGCGTGTGCGGTGACACCTGCCGCTCGCTGCGCAGGTGTTCGCAGTAAGCGTCCAGTTGTCGTTCCATGCTCAGCGTACCGAGCGCAGGGAGCTGTTGACCCGTGGCAGCACGCGACCCATGACTTCGGCGATGTAGCTGAGGAACAGCGTACCGACCGAACTCTTGTAATGCTGCGGATCGCGGCTGGCGATGGCGAGGATGCCGTGAATGCCATGATGGCTGACGGCAACCACCGCGGTGGAGCCGATCTGCTTGCGCTGTTCTTCGCCGAACAGGAAGTCCAGCTCATGCTCGCGCAGGCTGCCGCTGACGCTCTTGCCTTCGGTGAGCAGGCCGCCGATGGCGGTCTGTGCGTCGGCGTGGGTCACCCAGCGACCGACCGGCGCCGGGTTGTCGCCGAGCAGGATCAGGCTGACGAAGGGCACCTGGAAGTCCTGGCGCAGGCTGTCTTCGACGCTGATCACCACGTCTTCGAGGCTGCTGGCGTCCATCAGTGCGAGGATCAGGCGGCGGGTCTTGTCGAACAGGCGATCGTTGTCGCGGGCGACGTCCATCAGTTGCGAAAGGCGGTGACGCATCTCGATGTTGCGGTCGCGCAGAATGGTCATCTGCCGCTCGACCAGCGACACGGTGTCGCCGCGGCGATGGGGAATGCGCATCGCCGGCAGCAGTTCTTCATGCTCGACGAAGAAGTCCGGATGAGCCTCCAGGTACGCGGCAACCGCTGCCGCCTCCAGGCTCTCGGACGCTGATTCGTCGGACTGTCGGGCGGGTACCTGAGGCTTATCGGTCATGGCTTCTGCTCACTCAAAGACGCACTTGTCCTTCGTATACGCGCACTGCCGGGCCGGTCATCAGCACCGGATGGCCGGGGCCTGCCCATTCGATGGACAGGCGCCCGCCCGGCAGGTCGATCAATAGTGGCGAATCCATCCACCCCTGGCTGATCGCAGCCACGGCCGCGGCGCAGGCGCCGGTGCCGCAGGCCTGGGTTTCCCCGGCACCGCGTTCCCAGACGCGCAATTGCGCGCGGTTGCGGTCGATGACCTGGAGGAAGCCGACGTTGACCCGCGCCGGAAAGCGCGGGTGGTGTTCGATCTTCGGCCCCAGTTCATGCACCGGTGCACTGTTGATGTCCTGCACCCGCAGCACGGCGTGAGGGTTGCCCATCGACACCGCTGCCAGCTCGACCGTGGTGCCGTCGACATCCAGTTGATAGCTGGTCGCCTGGGCCGGCGCGTCGAACGGAATGTCCGCCGGCACCAGGCGCGGGGCGCCCATGTTCACGCCGATCTGGCCATCGTTACGCACGTCCAGTTCGATGATGCCGCCCTTGGTCTCGACGCGGATCTGCCGTTTGGCGGTCAGGCGCTTGTCGAGCACGAAGCGCGCGAAGCAGCGGGCACCGTTGCCGCACTGCTCGACCTCCGAGCCGTCGGAGTTGAAGATCCGGTAACGGAAATCCACATCCGGATTGCTCGGCGCCTCGACGATCAGCAACTGGTCGAAACCGATGCCGGTGTGTCGGTCACCCCATTGCTTGGCGTGCTTGGGCTGAATGTGCGCGTGCTGGCTGACCAGGTCGAGGACCATGAAGTCGTTGCCCAGGCCGTGCATTTTGGTAAAACGCAGCAGCATGGGGTTACTCCGGCAGCAGGCTTTCGCCGGCAAACAACTCGGCCACGGTTTCGCGGCGACGCACTTCGAACGCTTGATCGCCATCCACCAGCACCTCGGCGGCACGGCCGCGGGTGTTGTAGTTGGAGCTCATCACGAAACCGTAGGCGCCGGCCGAATGCACCGCCAGCAGATCGCCTTCTTCCAGCGCCAGTTCACGATCCTTGGCGAGGAAATCGCCGGTTTCGCAGATCGGCCCGACGATGTCGTACTTGCGTGCGGCGGTGTCGCGTGGCTTGACGGCGGTGACGTTCATCCAGGCCTGGTACAGCGCCGGACGGATCAGGTCGTTCATGGCCGCATCGACGATGGCGAAGTCTTTGTGTTCGGTGTGCTTGAGGTACTCGACCTGCGTCAGCAACACGCCGCCGTTGGCGACGATGAAGCGCCCGGGTTCGAAGACCAGCGCCAGGTCGCGGCCGTCGAGACGCTCGCGCACTGCCTTGATGTAGTCAGCGGCCAGCGGCGGCTCTTCTTCGCGATAACGCACGCCCAGGCCGCCACCGAGATCGATGTGGCGCAGGTGGATGCCGCAATCGCCGAGGCGGTCGACCAGGTCGAGCAAGCGGTCGAGGGCGTCGAGGAACGGTGGCAGGGTGGTCAGTTGCGAGCCGATGTGGCAGTCGACACCGACCACTTCCAGGTTGGGCAGGTGCGCGGCGCGCACGTACACGTCCTCGGCGTCGGCAATGGCGATGCCGAACTTGTTCTCTTTGAGACCGGTGGAGATGTACGGGTGGGTGCCGGCATCGACGTCCGGGTTGACCCGCAGCGAGATCGGCGCGCGAACGCCGAGCTCGGCGGCCACCACTTGCAGGCGCTCCAGCTCGTCGGTGGATTCGACGTTGAAGCAGTGCACGCCGACTTCCAGGGCGCGACGCATGTCGTCACGGGTCTTGCCGACGCCGGAGAACACGATCTTGTCGGGGCTGCCGCCGGCGGCGAGCACACGCTCGAGCTCGCCGCGGGACACGATGTCGAAACCGGCACCGATGCGGGCCAGGACATTCAGCACGCCGAGGTTGGAGTTGGCCTTGACCGCGAAGCAGACCAGGTGCGGCATGCCGGCCAGCGCATCGGCGTAGGCCAGGTACTGGGCCTCGATGTGCGCGCGGGAATAGACGTAGGTCGGTGTGCCGAAGCGGTCGGCGATGGCGGACAGCGCCACACCTTCCGCGAACAGCTCCCCGCCACGGTAATCAAAAGCGTCCATGGCGATCCCTTAGTAGACGTCGTGCTTGTGTGCCTTGGAGGCCGGTTGTTGTTGCGACGACTTGGCTTGCTCGGCCGGGTCCTGATCTTCGTCAGGCAGGTACAGCGGGCCTTTTTGACCGCAGGCCGAAACGAGGCAGGCAACCGCGACGAGCGCAGCAAGGGAAGAGATCAGGCGCTTCATGGCGAAATCCTTGAAAATGCGTTAATTGCGCCGGAGTATACCGGCCACCCGGCAGCTTGCCTATGCGAGGGGGTTCCCGTCCGGCGGGGCTTCCTGAATACGCACAAACCCCTGTGGCAGCGGGCTTGCTCGCGAAGGCGGCGGTCCAGTCGAGAAAAATGCCGGATGTGCCGGCCCCTTGGCGGGCAGGCCCGCTGCCACAAGTGTTGTCTTGGATGGGCGGGCAGGCCCTTGGTCGTTATCCTTTGCAATCGGCCGGCAGCGTCCGTATCTTGCGGCGCTTGAGCCTGATCAGACATTTTTGAGGTTGCCGCAATGAGTTTGTCCGAAGCCCGTTTCCACGATCTGGTCGATGCCACCCAGCAAACGCTGGAAGACATCTTTGACGACAGCGACCTGGACATCGACATGGAGAACTCGGCGGGTGTGCTGACCGTCAAGTTCGAAAACGGTAGCCAGCTGATTTTCAGCCGCCAGGAGCCTCTGCGCCAACTGTGGCTGGCCGCGGTGTCCGGTGGTTTCCACTTCGATTACGACGAAGACAGCCAGCGCTGGATGTGTGACAAGAGCGACGAGCAGCTGGGCGAAATGCTCGAGCGCATCGTCCAGCAGCAGGCCGGTGCCGAGTTCGATTTCGAAGGTCTGTGATTTCGTGACTGCCACCGCCCCGGCCCGCGCGCCGAAGCCGCTCTACAGCAACGTCAGCCCGGCAGTGCCGTCGCCGTGCACCGGCGTCTGCCGCCTGGATGAACACAAGGTCTGCCTCGGCTGTTTCCGCCATGTCGAGGACATCCGCGAATGGCGTTCGGCCGATGACGAGCGGCGCCGGGTGATCGTCGTCCAGGCCGCCAATCGCCGAGCGACCTCCCTGTAGGCGCGGGTCGTCCGGCGGTGACTTGTATATTTTTTGAGCTGTGATAGTGTCCGAGCACGCCTCAACCCATCGAGGCTCGGTGAAAACCCCGTCTTTTTTGGCGGGGTTTTGCTTTTTTTGTGCAGAAGAAAGGAGTCTGCCCGGATCATGACCGCACCTTCCATCACCCTTACCCGTCTGGACGTGCAACGTCTGGAACGCCTGATCGACAGCCTGGACGAGACGCTGCCGGGCGTGATTGCGCTGCAGACCGAGCTGGATCGCGCCGACACCCTGGTCAGCCACGATGACGTGCCTGCCGACGTAGTGACCATGAATTCCCGCGTGCACTGCCGCGAAGAAGGCAGTGGCAAGGACTATCACCTGACGCTGGTGTATCCCAAGCATGCCAACGCCGACGAAGGCAAAATCTCGATCCTGGCACCGGTCGGCAGTGCGCTGCTGGGCTTGAAGGTCGGCCAGCACATCGACTGGCCGGCGCCCGGTGGCAAGACCCTGAAACTGACCCTGCTGGAAGTCGAATCGCAACCGGCCAACGGTGGCGACTACCCGGTCTGACCCCGCCTCAGACCTGTTCGAGCGCCTCGTTCAGGGCGCGCTCCAGGTCAGCCTTGTAGCGCAGATAGAGATTGCTTGAGCTCTGCCCGTCACCGAGCAGGCCCGACAGGTCGAGGTCGGTGATGTAGCAGCGGTAGCGCTCGGTTTCCCGGCGCTGCTCGACGATCTCCCGGGCGACCACGCTGAACAGCTGGTCGCCATGTTCCAGCTCGCTGAATTCGCGCTGATTGCAATACAGGGTGACCTGCACCTGCCCCGGTGCGGCTTTGCCGATGATCGCCTGCACGTCGTAGAACGGTTTGTTGGCCGGTGTCTGCGGCGCCGGCCGCGCTTCGACCCGCCGCGCCCGTCCCGGGCCCGATGGCAGCAATTGGTAATACAACGTCTCGAGGCTGACCGCTTGTGCGGTGTCCATCGGCATCAGCGCGTCGCGGCGGTACTGGATCGATTGCAGGAAGCGCTGCAGGGGCACCAACAGGCTCTGTTCGTCGTGATACGGCAGGTGCTGCTGCCAGAGCGCATTGTATTCATCGAGCACGTACAGCTCGGCGTGCGCCTCGCTGATCCGGTAGAACACCTGGATGCACTCCGGCTGACCCATCGGCAGGATCAGCGCGAGGTCGTGATCTTCCAGCGCCATCGGGTCGAGGTGCAGCGGGCTGTAGCGCGGTTGTTCCTCGCCGAGGTATTCGAGCAGCGCCGGCAGGGTGGCGAGGGCGACATGGTTGACCTGGCCCGGCACCAGCTCCAGCACGTGATAGTGCTGCTGCACCTGGATCAGGTAACGGTGATTGAGCTCGCTGAGCAGCAGGTTCTGCGCGGTGTCGACGATTTCCTCGACCCGCCGGGCAATGAACTGCGCACGGTTGTGGCAGAAGCAGCGCACCCGCAGCGTCGGCTGACGCGGCCCGCGCGGCAGGTTGTTGAGGTAGTCGCGCAGGCAGTCGAGCAGGGCGTGCGGGCCGTCGAAACGGTTGACCAGCACTTCGTTCCAGCTGTTGAGCGTGACCTGGTCGAGGGTCAGCACGAGATTTTCCCGCACGCCGGCGTAGCTCAGCGAATCGGTGCGCTCGGTGGTCATCAGAATGTTCAGGTCGCGGTGATGTTTGAGCGGGTCGACGCCGACATTCACCAGGATCAGCACTTCATGCGGTTCGCTGGCGCGCAGCAGTGGCTCTTCAGCCACGGTGGGCAGGGGCAGGGCGATGCTCTGTTGCAGGCTGCCAAGCAGGTTGAACAGCTCGAATTCGCTGAGGTCGCTGGTGCCAGGGTGCAGGGCCAGGCGGGTGCCGCTGTCGATCACGCCGTTGCGATGGCACCAGGTCAGCAATTCGAGCAACTGGCGGCTGCGCTTGATCGGCGCGAAATGCTCCCACTCCAGCGCCGTCAGGCTGCCGTTGTACAGGCCCCAGTGAGTCTGCCCCGGTTCCTTTTTGTTCGGCGATTGCACCAGGGTCAGGGTGTCCTCGGCCAGGTCCGGGGCGATGCCGGGGTTGATGAACTCGACCTTGTCGGCCTTGCGTTCGAACGCGGCGTACAGGCGCCGGCCGAGCACGTTGAGGTCGCGTTTGTTGATCAGGCTGACGGTCTGTTCGGTGCGGGCGAACTGGGTCAGGAAGCGATAGCTGTAGTTCAGCTCGTTGACCAGCGCCCGGCGTTCGGCGCCGACCTGGCGCACTTTCCATTGGCTGCGGCTGTCGAGCAGGACCAGTTGTCGCTGATCCCAATGCCATTCGCTGGCCAGGCGCTCCAGCAGCGCCCGCTGCCAGCTCTGGGTGCGCGAGCTGCCGGTGAGCTTGCGGTTGACCTTGAGGTACAGCGCCCGCCGCACCAGTTCCAGGCGCTCCGGCTCGTTGCGCGCCGTGAGGTATTCCTCGATGCGCCGGTACACCACCATGTACGGGTCCAGCTCATCCAGATCCAGCTGATTGGCGAACACCGCACGCTTGAAGCGCAGGCTCAGGCACTGCACCTGCGGGTGTTCGCTGGCATAGACCTCGATCAGCAACAGCTTGAGCACCGATTTGTACGGCGACTCGATACCCTTGAACAGCTGCCACAGGCCGGCGCCGATGAACTCGCCCGGCGGAATATGCGCCAGGTGGCCGAGATCGAGGGTTTCATCGTTGCGGATGAAACGCTTGGAAAGCAGCGTATGGGTATAGGCGTGGTAGGCGTGTTCTTCATAGACCGGCACCAGCCACCAGATCGGGGTGCGCCCGGCCAGCCAGATTGCGGTGCGATAGAACTCGTCCAGCAGCAGATAATGCTGGGTGGTGCCGCAGTCCTCGGAGCTGAGTTGAGTGTCGCGCTCACCTTTGACGAAGCGCTGCGCGTCGATCAGGAAGAAGTGCGCCTCGGCGCCCTGGCTGGCGGCCCAGGTTTCGAGCAACTGGCACTTGCGGCGCAATTCGCCGAGCTCGTTGTCGCTCAGGTCCGGCGCGTGGCAGACCCACACGTCCATGTCGCTCTGGTCGGCCTGGGCCAGGGTGCCGAGGCTGCCCATCAGGAACAGCCCGTGAATCGGCCGCGGCGGGTTACTGCCATGGCGCGGCTTGTAGGAGAACGAGCGGGTCAGGCGCTGGGCTTCGACGAGGGTGTCGGCGTCCGGTTCATAGTTCGACAGGCCGGCCGGCGTGCTGCCCGACACGTAGCCCGGCAGCAACGGATGATTGACATGAAAAAACAGCGGCAGCAGCGTCAGCACGCTTTGCTGGCGCGTCGACAGGCCTTCGCGCGCCCGGCTCAGGCGGCCGTCATTGAGTTTGAGAAAGCGTGCGCGCAGCTGGCTGAGTACCTTGCGGTCGATTCCCTCGTCCAGATCGGGGCGAATTTCATGGGTGCGGGTCATGTCAGCTCAAACCGGCTCGCGGGGCTCGGAAACAGAGGGTCTCGGAATGTCCGGAGTTTAGCGTCTGTAGGACGTGGCGATTAAGCGGAATTTGGTTTTTGACGTCAGATTTCTATCGTTCGGCAGGAAGGATGGCCGCAGCGGGCCCGCGGAAATCCCGTGGCAGGAGTTCCCGTGGGCAATGGGGTGACGATCAGGCTGTTTCGGTGACGCTGAGGATGGTCAGCAGGGTCTGGACATTTTGCGCGGCATCACGACCCAGGCTGGTCAGATAACCGCCATCGGGCTGGTCGATCAGCTCTTTGTCAAAGAGGCGTTTGGCGGCGGCGATGTGTTTCGGGGCAGCGGTCTGATGAATTTTCAGACCTTCCTGGGAACTGTCCAGGTTGAAGAGTGCGAGGACTTCCAGTTCGGCAACCAACTCAGGGGTAAGCGACATAAGGACTCCAGACTTTCTAGGAATTGGACGACAGCGCCCCTAAAGTGAACCTGCCGACGCGGACTGTCCAGTGTGCGCGTCAGGGTTTTTGTCGGGGCGCGGATTCCAGTGTAGTCCGCAGAAAAAACCTCGCCGCCTGCGCCAGCGCCTGCAGGATGAGCAGCCGGCCCATGCCGGAGCTGCCGCAGGTGCGAGTCGCGAGCGGTCGATCTGGCGAACTTATGCCTTTTCCGGTGGCAGCTCAGGCAGCGCGCGCAACGCGGCTTCGTACCACTCGGTATCGAACGCGCGGTCGTCATCGAGCATCGCGTCGATTTCGTAGGCCAGCACGTGCGCCATCAGGTTGAGGATGTCTTCGCGCTCATAGCCGACCAGGGTCAGCTTGTTGAACGTCGCCTTGGCAGCTGGCGGGTTGTCGCTTTCGATCTGGTTCTCGATGGCTTCGATCAGCGTGGTCTCGGTGAACGCTTCTTCGTCGCCGTCGATATCGGTTGGCTCGCTCATGGCAGGCTCCTCAGGGAAAGGCGCCAGTTTACCCGCATTCAGCGGCGTGATGCTGCTGGCGCGAATCCCCCCGGCGATCTATAAACAGGCACTGCCCACCCCGCACGGCCTGGAGGCTTGTGATGCTCAAACTCTACGGATTCGCTGTCAGCAACTACTACAACATGGTCAAACTGGCGCTGCTGGAAAAGGGCCTGGCGTTCGAGGAAGTCACCTTCTACCCGACGCCGACCCCGCAATCGCTGGCCATCAGCCCGCGCGGCAAAGTGCCGGTGCTGGGCGTCGACGCTGGCTACATCAACGAAACTTCGGTGATCCTCGAATACCTCGAGCAAACCCGGCAGGGCAAGGCGCTGCTGCCGAGCGACCCGTTCGAGCGGGCGCAGGTGCTGGCCATGGCCAGGGAAATCGAGTTGTACATCGAGCTGCCAGGGCGTGCCTGCTATGGCGAGGCGTTTTTCGGCGTGACGTTGCCGGATGCGATCAAGGACAAGACCAAGGCCGAATTGCTGCTGGGATTTGCCGCGCTGGGCCGGCATGGCAAGTTCGCCCCGTACGTGGCGGGCGACAGCCTGAGCATCGCCGACCTGTACTTTCTCTACAGTGTGCCGCTGGCGTGTGCGGTCGGGCAGAAGTTGTTCGGGATCGATTTGCTGGCAGAGATGCCGAAGGCCAAGGCGCTGCTGGAGCGGCTTGAGCAGAATCCGCATGTGCAGAAGATTGCGGCGGACAAAGAAGGAGCGATGCCGGCGTTTTTGGCGATGATCGCTGCCAAGAAGTGAATTTTATAGCGCTCTGAAGAACGCATTCGCGAGCAGGCTCGCTCCCACAGGGGATTTTTGTCGGCCACAAAATGTTGTGTTTAACAAAAATCCAAATGTGGGAGCGAGCCTGCTCGCGAAGCTTTTGACCTTTAGCGGCTGGCGAGCAGCGCCTGACCGCGAACCACGGCAGCCTTGACCTGCGCCGGCGCGGTGCCGCCGATGTGGTCACGGGCATTCACCGAGCCTTCCAGGGTCAGCACGGCGAACACGTCCTGCTCGATCTGGTCGCTGAACTGACGCAGTTCGTCCAGGCTCATCTCCGCCAGGTCCTTGCCGCTGTCGACGCCGTACTTCACCGCGTGGCCGACGATTTCGTGGCAGTCACGGAACGGCAGGCCACGGCGTACCAGGTAGTCGGCGAGATCGGTGGCGGTGGAGAAACCGCGCAGCGCCGCTTCGCGCATGATCGCGTGCTTGGGCTTGATCGCCGGGATCATGTCGGCAAAGGCGCGCAGCGAGTCGCGCAGGGTGTCGGCGGCGTCGAACAGCGGTTCCTTGTCTTCCTGGTTGTCCTTGTTGTAGGCCAGCGGCTGGCCTTTCATCAGGGTCAGCAGGCCCATCAGCGCGCCGAACACGCGGCCGGTCTTGCCGCGTACCAGCTCCGGCACGTCGGGGTTTTTCTTTTGCGGCATGATCGAGCTGCCGGTGCAGAAGCGATCGGGCAGATCGATGAACTGGAACTGCGCGCTGGTCCACAGCACCAGCTCTTCGGAGAAACGCGACAGGTGCATCATCGCGATGCTCGCGGCGGAGCAGAATTCGATGGCGAAATCGCGGTCGGACACGTTGTCCAGCGAGTTGCCGCCGACGGCGTCGAAGCCCAGCAGCTGCGCGGTGTATTGGCGATCGATCGGGTAGGTGGTACCGGCCAGCGCGGCGCTGCCCAGCGGCATGCGGTTGGTGCGCTTGCGGCAGTCGACCAGGCGCTCGTAGTCACGGCTGAGCATTTCGAACCACGCCAGCATGTGGTGGCCGAAGGTCACTGGCTGCGCGGTCTGCAGGTGGGTGAAGCCCGGCATGATGCTGCCGGCTTCGCGCTCGGCCTGCTCCAGCAGGCCTTTCTGCAGGCGGGTGATTTCGGCCAGGATCAGGTCGATCTCGTCACGCAGCCACAGGCGAATGTCGGTGGCGACCTGGTCGTTGCGGCTGCGGCCGGTGTGCAGTTTCTTGCCGGTGATGCCGATGCGGTCGGTCAGGCGCGCTTCGATGTTCATGTGCACGTCTTCGAGGTCGACGCGCCAGTCGAACTGGCCAGCCTCGATTTCACCCTGGATGGTCTTCAGGCCATCGATGATGCTGTCGCGCTCGGCATCCGTCAGCACGCCGACCTTGGCCAGCATGGTGGCGTGGGCGATCGAGCCCATGATGTCGTGGCGATACAGGCGCTGGTCGAAAGTGACGGAGGCGGTGAAGCGGGCGACGAAGGCGTCGACGGGTTCACTGAAGCGGCCGCCCCAGGACTGATTGGTCTTGTCAGTGCTCATGAATTCGCTCGTATCGGCTTGAAAAAGGAAGGCGTGAAACGCTGGCGCGGATAATAACAGGGTTGCCAATCCTGTCGCTGACACTGGTCGATACGTTTTTTTCTCATCTGCTCATCCATAGTTCCCGCAGGCCGGCGCCGTTTTGCCCAAGGATATTTTTCGATTGAGCAATATCGGCCCGACGAACGTCTACAGTTGGACAGAAGGGTCGGCGCCAATGCGCAACATGCAAAGCGCCGGGCGCCGACTATAAGGAGAGGGGAGTGGGTGTATTGTCATTTGACGGATCCGGTGAAAAACGCGGGCAACAGGCGGCGTTGAGCGGTTCGATCGGCCATCCGGCAAATATTGCCGGCCGACGTACGGCACTTTTTGCCGCTCGCGCTAGTCTTAGCGTGGATCGCGGTGACGGACGTCACTCCACCTGTCTACGCTATCCTTGTGCGAGACTCACGCAGGAATCCAGCGCAATATGAATGTCCTGATCGTTGATGACGAACCACTTGCCCGCGAGCGCCTCAGCCGAATGGTGAGCGAGCTCGAGGGCTACACAGTCCTGGAGCCCAGCGCCACGAATGGCGAAGAGGCGTTGGCGCTGATCGACAGCCACAAGCCGGATATCGTCTTGCTCGATATCCGCATGCCAGGCCTCGATGGCCTGCAGGTGGCTGCCCGTCTGTGCGAACGCGAGACGCCACCGGCCGTGGTGTTTTGCGCCGGTCCCGATGAATTTGCCGTGGAAGCCCTGCAGGCCAGCGCCGTGGGCTATGTGGTGAAACCCGTGCGAACCGAACATCTGCATGACGCCCTGAAAAAGGCCGAACGTCCGAACCGGGCGCAGCTCTCGGCCCTGACCCGTCCCGCCGCCGAAAGCGGCAGCGGCCCGCGCAGTCACATCAGCGCCCGTACCCGCAAAGGCATCGAGCTGATCCCCCTGGATCAGGTGGTGTACTTCATTGCCGACCACAAATACGTGACCCTGCGTCACGAGGCTGGCGAGGTGCTGCTGGATGAACCGCTCAAGGCCCTGGAGGACGAGTTCGGTGAGCGCTTCGTGCGCATCCACCGTAACGCCCTGGTCGCCCGCGACCGCATCGAACGCCTGCAACGCACGCCACTGGGACACTTCCAGCTGTTCCTCAAAGGCCTCAACGGTGACGCGCTGATCGTCAGCCGCCGGCATGTGGCAGGCGTGCGCAAAATGATGCAGGGGCTTTAGCCCGCCCGCAGCGGGCCAATCACCCGCGTTCAACCAGGCATCGCCGGCCAGGGAGGCCACGCCGTTTCTGATTCAGGTCAAAGTGGATTTGGCTGAGCTGTTATTATCCGCCGTATCTATTCAGTACGGATTGATCCATGTCCTCTCGCGAAATCCGCATCGCCACCCGCAAAAGTGCCTTGGCCCTCTGGCAGGCCGAATACGTCAAAGCCCGTCTGGAGGAGGCCCATCCGGGTCTGCTGGTGACGCTGGTGCCCATGGTCAGTCGCGGCGATAAACTGCTCGATTCGCCGCTGTCGAAGATCGGCGGCAAGGGCCTGTTCGTCAAGGAACTGGAAACTGCGCTGCTGGAAAACGAAGCCGACATCGCCGTGCATTCGATGAAAGACGTGCCGATGGACTTCCCGCCGGGCCTGGGCCTGTTCTGCATCTGCGAGCGCGAAGACCCGCGCGATGCGTTCGTTTCCAATACCTACGCCAGCCTTGATGCGTTGCCGCCCGGCAGCATCGTCGGCACCTCCAGCCTGCGCCGCCAGGCGCAACTGCTGAGCCGTCGTCCCGACCTCGAGATCCGTTTCCTGCGCGGCAACGTCAACACCCGGCTGGCCAAGCTGGATGCCGGCGAATACGACGCGATCATCCTCGCCGCGGCCGGCCTGATCCGCCTCGGCTTCGAAGAGCGCATCACCTCGGCGATCAGCGTCGACGACAGTCTGCCGGCCGGTGGCCAGGGCGCGGTCGGCATCGAATGCCGCAGCGCCGACAGCGAAATTCAGGCCCTGCTGGCGCCGCTGCATCACCTCGACACCGCCTCGCGGGTGTTCGCCGAACGTGCCTTGAACAAACATCTCAATGGCGGCTGCCAGGTGCCCATCGCCTGCTATGCCGTGCTCGAAGGCGAGCAACTGTGGCTGCGCGGCCTGGTCGGCGAACCGAGCGGCGGCAAGCTGCTCAGCGCCCAGGCCCGGGCGCCGCGCGGCGATGCCGAGGCGTTGGGCGTGCGGGTCGCGCAAGACCTGCTCAGCCAGGGCGCCGCCGACATTCTCAAGGCGGTCTACGGCGAGGCAGGTCACGAGTGACCGCCTGGCGCCTGCTGCTGACCCGCCCTGCGGATGACTGCGCGGCGCTCGCCGAGGTGTTGGCCGGGCAGGGGATTTTCAGCAACTGCCTGCCGCTTCTGGAAATCGCCCCGCTGCCGGTCTCTGCCACAATGCGCCAGGCAATTACCGAGCTGCCCTGCTGCGACGCGGTGATCGTGGTCAGCAAGCCGGCGGCACGCATTGCCGTGGATCTGCTCGATCGTTATGCGGTAACGGCGTCGACGCTGCCCTGGTTCAGCGTCGGTGCAGCGACTGCGCAGATCCTGCTGGAGCGCGGCCTGGACGCCAGTTATCCGGACGAGGGCGACGACAGCGAAGCCTTGTTGCAACTGCCGCGTCTGCGCGCAGCGGTGACGGCCAATTCCCGGGTGCTGATCCTGCGTGGGGAGGGTGGTCGCGAGTTGCTGGCCGAGCGCCTGCGCGAGCTTGGTGCTAGTGTCGACTATCTGGAGTTGTACCGCCGCGAGCTGCCCGCTTATCCGCCGCACGAACTGCCACGGCGGATCGCAGCGGAACGCCTGAACGGGCTGGTGGTCAGCAGTGGACAGGGTTTTGTGCACTTGCGCCAGTTGGCCGGCGACGCCTGGCCGACGCTCGCGCAGTTGCCGTTGTTTGTTCCAAGCCCAAGGGTCGCCGAGCAGGCACGTGCCGCCGGGGCCCGAACAGTTGTGGATTGCCGCGGCGCCAGTGCCGCGGC
This sequence comes from Pseudomonas sp. efr-133-TYG-5, assembly GCF_030209175.1. Lineage (GTDB taxonomy): Bacteria > Pseudomonadota > Gammaproteobacteria > Pseudomonadales > Pseudomonadaceae > Aquipseudomonas. Next base: position 375,080 of record NZ_JARVSM010000004.1, read on the forward strand.
TTTGCTGACGGCGTTACGGGAGCATCCCGTGGCCGTTCTCTAATGCAAAGGATGGATACGTGAGCGAAACAGCCTTGCCTAAAGATGATGTTCAACCCGTAATCGAAACGCCGGTTGAGCCGTCCCCCGAACCTCGCCCGGCGGTCGCGCCCGCACGCCGTGGCAACGGATTGGCGATGGTTGCGCTGCTGCTCGGTGCCGCCGGTGTCGCCGTCGGCGGCTGGGGTGTCTGGCAGGTGCGTCACCTGCAGGCCAACACCCAGCAGCAGTTGAGCCAGGTGCAGGCGCTGAACGATCAGGCGCAGACCCTCAAGCTCAACGAGCAGCGGCTGACCGAGCGTCTCGGGCAATTGCCCGGTGCCGATGAACTCGCCGAGCGCCAGCGTCTGGTGACGCAACTGCAAGGCGATCAGCAGCGTCTCAACCAGCGTCTGGAAACCGTGCTCGGTGCCAGCCGCAAGGATTGGCGTCTGGCCGAGGCGGAGCATCTGCTGCGCCTGGCCAGCCTGCGTCTCTCGGCGCTGCAGGACATCAGCAGCGCCCAGGCGCTGGTGCAGGGTGCCGACGAAATCCTGCGCGAACAGAACGACCCGGGCTCCTTTGCCGCCCGCGAGCAGGTGGCGAAAACCCTGGTGGCCCTGCGCAGCACCGCACAGCCGGATCGCACCGGGTTGTTCCTGCGCCTGGGCGCCCTGCGTGATCAGGTTATCCAGCTCACCGAGCTGGCGCCGGAATACAAGGATCGCGGCGAATCGCTGCTGGGCCTGACCGCCGATGGCGATGGCGCCAGTCGTTGGGCGCAGTGGTGGGATCAGATCTCGCGCTACATCCGCATCGATTTCAACGCTGACAAAAACGTCCGGCCGCTGCTCGCCGGGCAGAGCCTGAGCCAGGTGCGCCTGGCCCTCAGTCTGGCGCTGGAGCAGGCGCAGTGGGCCGCGCTCAACGGGCAGGCGCCGGTGTACACCCAGGCACTGACCGAAGCGCGCGACGTGCTCAAGGGCAACTTCAACCCGGACAACCCGCAGAGCAGGATCATGCTCGAACAGGTCGCCGAGCTGAGCAAGCAACCGGTGACCGTCGACACTCCGGATCTGGCCGGCACGCTGAGCGCCGTGCAGGCGTATCTGGAGCGGCGCAACGTCAATGCTGAAGACTCGGTGAAACCGTTCGCCAAACCTGCCGCCAGCACCGCGCAGGAGGCGACGCCATGAAACGCCTGTATGTGATCGTTTTTCTGGTGATCGCCGCGACGGCGGCGCTGGGGCTGGCGATTGCCGAGCATTCCGGTTACGTGCTGATTGCCTACAAGAGCTTTCGTTTCGAATCGAGCCTGTGGGCGACCCTGGCACTGGTGGCGGTGCTGTGGCTGGTGATCTGGGGCATCAAGGCGCTGGTCGAGTTGCTGCTGGTCTCCGGCGGTGTAGTCAATCCGTGGTCGCGACGCAACCGCAGCCGCCGCGTGCAGGTGGCGATCGAACACGGTCAGCTGGATCTGGCCGAGGGGCGCTGGGCCAGTGCCCAGCGGCACTTGCACCGCGCTGCCGAAGCCGAGCGCCAGCCGTTGTTGTATTACCTCGGGGCGGCCCGTGCGGCCAACGAGCAGGGCCACTACGAAGAAAGCGATCGCTTGCTCGAACGCGCCCTCGAGCGTCAGCCGCAGGCGGAGCTGGCGATCGCCTTGAATCACGCACAGCTGCAGACCGACCGCGGTGACACCGACGGTGCACTGGTGACCCTGCAGGCAATGCACGAGCGTCATCCGCACAATGTGCAGACCCTGCGTCAGTTGCAGCGACTGCATCAGCAGCGCGGCGATTGGTCGGCGGTGATTCGCCTGTTGCCGGAACTGCGCAAGGACAAAGTCCTGCCGCCGTCCGAGCTGGCGGAACTGGAGCGTCGTGCCTGGGGCGAGAACCTGTCGCTGGCCGCGCATCGCGAAGAAGACGGCAGCGTCGGTCTGCAATCGCTGGATCGCGCCTGGCAGCAACTGACGTCGGCCCAGCGCCAGGAGCCGCCGCTGGTGCTCGCGTACGCCGAGCAGTTGCGTCAGCTGGGGGCTCAGGTGCAGGCCGAGGAAGTCCTGCGCGCGGCCCTCAAGCGCAAGTACGACAGCCACCTGGCGCGCCTTTACGGCCTGGTGCGTGGCAGCGATCCGGCGCGTCAATTGCAAACGGCGGAAGGCTGGCTCAAGGAGCATCCGGCCGATCCGAGCCTGCTGCTGACCCTGGGCCGGCTGTGCCTGCAAACCAGCCTGTGGGGCAAGGCGCGCGATTACCTGGAAAGCAGCCTGCGCGTGCAGCGCAACCCGGAAGCGTGTGCGGAGCTGGCGCGCCTGCTTGCCCGGCTCGGCGACACCGAGCGCAGCAATCAGCTGTTCCAGGAGGGCCTCGGCCTGCTCGACGAGCGTCTGTTGGCGGCGCCCCTGCCGGTCGCGGCGCAGGCGTGAGTGCAACGGGAGGGGTGACTCTCCCGTTTTCTGCATTCGATGCCTGAATAGTTACCGCTGGATTGAGTCCTAGGCAACGTCCTACAGCGGACTACACATATTCCTCTCGATGCTGTCGGGATTTCCCTACACCTCTGGTGAAGTGTCGGCAGTGCCCCGCCTTGAAAGGCTGGCGCGCTTTCCTCTACCGTAACTGCCTGTCTTTACTGTTACGGATAAGCCATGTCGTTGGCCTGCTCACGCTCCTTGTTTTTCATGGCTTTCACTGCGGGAGCTCTGGCTCTGGGAGCTTCCTATTACCTCGAATATGCGGTCGGCCTGACGCCCTGCACGTTGTGCCTGGTGCAACGCCTGTTCCTCGCGTTGCTCACGGTCGGGTGTGCGGTGGCGGCGGTGCACGGCCCGCAGCGGTTCGGCCTGGCGCTGTACTGGGCATGGGCGCTGCTCGCCAGCCTGGGCGGCACCACGGCTGCCTGGCGCCAGGTCTTGTTGCAGAGCGGCTCGCTGCAGCAATGGGCGCATTGCACGCCACAACCCCAGGAGCTGTTCAGCAGCCTGCCCTGGCTGTGCGCGCTCATGCGCATGTTTAACGAGAGCATCGATTGTGCGGAATTGTCCTGGACGCTGTTCGATCTGAGCGTTCCGGAGTGGAGCCTGCTGTTCTTCGTCGCGATGTCGATTCTGGCGGTTTACCAATTGCTGCGCAGTGCCTGGAGCGCGCTGCAGCGACCGCTCAGCGGCGAACCGTCGCAGCGGACGCTGATCAGGGATTAAACACTTGTATGAACTTTATCTCCTGCGTACCTTGAAGCGACAGGCGTGCGGGCATAATCTGGCCCGCACGTGTCATTGGAATTATGTTGCTCGATGACGCTCTGCTCGGCAGCCCCATGCCAGAAAAGCTACAAGAAGGGGGTCGGGGAGTAGAGCAGCATGACCCACAAGGGAAGAGAGATCGCCATGCTCGAAAGTTGTCAGAATGCTCAGGAACGCTGGGGTGGAGTTCATCTGCTGATCGACCGCTGGTTGCAGGAGCGTAAGGAGCTGATCGACGCCTATGACAATCTCGGCGCCGAGCCCGAGGCGCTTGCCGCCAACCGCAAGCCCTTGCAGGAATTCTGCGGCGTGCTGGTCGATTACGTGTCGGCCGGGCACTTCGAGATCTATGAACAGCTGACTGGCGAAGCCAAGGCGTTCAATGACAAGCGTGGCCTGGAACTGGCCGATACCCTCTATCCGCGCATTGATGTCATCACGGAAAAACTGCTGGCCTTCAACGATCTGTGCGATGAAGGCAAATGCGTTGCCGAGAAGTTCAAGGAGCTGGGTGGCCTGCTTCACGAACGTTTCGAACTGGAAGACTGCCTGATCGAAGTGCTGCACACCGCACACAAGCAAGAAGCCCCGGTCCAGGCCTGATTCGATTTCTGCAAGACCCTGAAACGGTGCGCCAAGGCGTACCGTTTTTCGTTTCGGCGATCAGCTGGTGGCGCCGCGCAATTCGACTTCGAACACCAGCGGCGTGAACGGCGCGATCAGGTCGCCGGCACCGTCGGCGCCATAGGCCTGGTCCGAGGGAATCACCAGGCGCCATTTCGCCCCCACCGGCATGTTCTGCAACGCGGTGCGCCATCCGGCGATAACGCTGTCGAGGCTGAACCACTGCGGCTGCGTGTTCTGGTCGAACACCGTGCCGTCCGGCAAGCGACCGACATACAACACCTGGACCTTGCCGTCGGGGCCGGCCTTGGCGCCGGTGCCGGGAGTGATCTCGGTGAGCAGGATGCCATCGGCCAGCTCCTTGACCCCCGGCTTGGCTTTTTCACTGCTGAGAAAACGCCGCTCGGTTTCCATTGCCGCGTCACTTGAAGGCAGCGCGTTCTGCTCGGCGATCTGCGATTCGTGGTCGGCGAGTATCTGCTCGATGCGGGCCTCGCTCAGCGCCAGCGGCTTGCCCTGATAGGCCTGTTGCAAACCTTCGACCAGTGCCTGCAATTGCAGCTGCGGGACTTCCTGGCGCAGGCGTTCGCCGAGACTGGCACCGAGGCTGTAGGCCAGGTCATGGGCTTGGTTCGGCGCGGTTTTTTCGTCAGCCTGGGCCACGGCAAAAATCATGCAGAGGGATAACAATAGGTAGCGCGACATGGGCACTCTCCGTCCTGAGATGCGCGCGATTATGCCAGTGCGGAGCCGTGCAACGGTGAACTGCTTTTGGCGATGTGCAGAAGATTTTCGCAACGCTGCAACGCATCGCTTTCGATACTGTCAACATGCCCTAGCGGCGGTAGCAGCAGAGGTCTAGTATGAGCCGCACTCACGTCAGCCAGGAGGTAAACCATGTCGGCCACCAAGAAGCCTGTAAACACTCCGTTGCACTTACTCCAACAACTCTCGGGCAGCCTGCTCGAGCATCTGGAAAACGCTTGCTCGCAAGCCCTGGCTGATGCTGAAAAACTGCTCGCCAAACTGGAAAAGCAACGTGGCAAGGCGCAGGAAAAACTGCACAAGTCGCGCACCAAATTGCAGGACGCAGCCACTGCCGGCAAAGCCAAGGCGCAGAACAAAGCCAAGGCTGCCGTGAAGGAACTCGAAGACCTGCTCGATGCGCTGAAGGATCGTCAGTCCGACACCCGCAGCTACATTCTGCAACTCAAGCGCGATGCCCAGGAAAGCCTGAAACTGGCCCAGGGTGTCGGTCGTGTGCAAGAGGCGGTGGGCAAGGCGTTGTCGGCTCGCGCCGCCAAACCGGCAGCCGTTGCGGCGAAGAAACCAGCCGCCAAACCTGCGGCGAAAGCGGCAGCCAAACCTGCTGCCAAGCCAGCGGCGAAAGCACCGGCCAAGGCGCCCGTGAAAGCGGCGGCCAAACCGGCGGCGAAAAAACCGGCCGCAGCCAGCGCTGCAAAACCGGCGGCAAAAACCACGTCGGCCAAACCTGCCGCTGCCAAGCCAGCCGCCAAGCCAGCGGCGAAAACCACCGCCGCCAAAGCGACTCCGGCAAGAACCGCAGCGGCCAAGCCTGCCGCTAAACCGGTAGCAAAAATTGCGGTGAAACCTGCCGCCAAACCTGCGGCGAAAACCGCTGCTGCGAAACCTGTAGCCAAGACAGCCGCCAAGCCTGCAGCGGCCAAACCCGCCGCGAAATCAGCGTCGAAACCAGCCGCCAAGCCAGCCGTGAAAGCCGCCGCGAAACCTGCAGCCGCTGCGAAACCAGCCGCCGCTGCCAAGCCCGCGACCACCGCTGCCAAACCCGCTGCTGCCAAACCAGCTGCCGCCAAGCCAGCCGCGAAACCCGCGACCAAGCCTGCCGCGAAAAAGCCGGCCGCTGCCAAACCCGCCGCCGCGAAACCGACCACCGCTCCTGCTGCCAAACCCGCCACACCGGCGACTCCGGCCGCCCCGGCAGCGTCCGCACCCGCCACCTCGACTTCGACCACGGCGCCAACCTCCGCGCCTGCCTCGAGCGTCGCCAGCAACCCGACCAGCGCTTCCTAAGTGCCGATCGCCGCGACGCGCAGCACCTGCAGCGCGTCGCGGTTCAGGTGAGCCGCAGCGCCGGCCAGGCCTTCCAGCCACACCGCCTGATCGGCGCTGTTTCTCGCCCAGCCTTGGGCGACGCCTTCCAGTCGTGACAGCAAGGCGCGTTCCGCTTCCAGTTCCAGGCCCTTGACCTGCTCGCGCATACCCTTGAGCACGGCATCGGTTTCGGCGCGGGTCTTCCATTGCATGCGCAATTCGCGCAGCGGCTGCACCACCTCCCTGTCCCAGGGCGCGGTGAGTTGCTCAAGCTCGCGCAGGCGTTCCTCTTCGCAGCTCACGCCGCGTTGTTCCAGCCATAACCCACACAGCATCAGGCAGACATTGGCCCCCGCCGATTGCAGGTGCAGACAGGCGTCTTCCACGCCGCAGCGGGCGTAGACGGCCAGGGCAAAGCTCCACAGGTCAGAGGACATCGTGCTACTCGCGCCAGTTGTGAGCGAAGCTGGTAGACTCCGCCGCCATTATGATCCGACTTCAGAACCTGACTTTACAGCGTGGCCCGCAACGTCTGCTAGAAGACGCCGAGCTGACCCTGCACGCCGGCCACAAAGCCGGCCTCATCGGTGCCAACGGCGCCGGCAAATCCAGCCTGTTCGCCTTGCTGCGCGGCGAGTTGCACCCGGACTCGGGCGACTGCCTGCTGCCGGCCGACTGGCGCATCGCGCACATGCGCCAGGAGGTCGACACCCTCGAGCGCCTGGCGGTCGACTATGTGCTCGATGGTGACCTGCGTCTGCGCCAGGTGCAACGCGACCTCGCGGCCGCCGAAGCGGCCCATGACGGCGAGGCCCTGGCCCGCCTGCACGCCGAACTCGACAGCGCCGACGGCTACACCGCCGACGCGCGTGCCCGCAAACTGCTGGCCGGCCTCGGGTTCACCAACGAGCAGATGGATCGTCAGGTAGGAGATTTCTCCGGTGGTTGGAGGATGCGTCTGAACCTGGCGCAGGCTTTGATGTGCCCATCCGACCTGCTGCTGCTCGACGAACCAACCAACCACTTGGACCTCGACGCCATCATCTGGCTCGAAGAGTGGCTGAAAAGTTACCCGGGCACCTTGCTGCTGATTTCCCACGACCGCGACTTCCTCGATGAAGTGGTCGACCACGTGGCCCACGTCGACCAGCGCAAACTGGTGCTCTACCGTGGCGGCTACACCTCGTTCGAACGCGCCCGCGCCGAGCGTCTGGCCCAGCAGCAACAGGCCTACGAGAAGCAGCAGGCGCAACGGGCGCACATGGAAAGCTACATCGCCCGCTTCAAGGCCCAGGCCACCAAGGCCCGTCAGGCACAGAGCCGGATCAAGGCCCTGGAGCGGATGGAAGAGCTGTCGGCGGCGCACGTCGATTCGCCGTTCGATTTCGTCTTCCGCGAGTCGAGCAAGATCTCCAGCCCGCTGATCGACCTGTCCGATGCGCGCCTGGGCTATGGCGAGAAAACCGTGCTGGAGAAGGTCAAGCTGCAACTGACCCCGGGTGCGCGGATCGGTCTGCTCGGGCCCAACGGCGCCGGCAAATCGACCTTGATCAAGAACCTCGCCGGCGAGCTCGAACCGCTGGCCGGGCGCCTGACCCGTGGCGAGAACACCGTGGTCGGCTACTTTGCCCAGCATCAGCTCGATTCGCTGGATGCCAAGGCCAGCCCCTTGCTGCACTTGCAGCGTCTGGCGCCGACCGAGCGCGAGCAGACCCTGCGCGATTTCCTCGGCGGCTTCGACTTCCGTGGCGCGCGTATCGACGAACCGGTGCTGAACTTCTCCGGTGGCGAAAAGGCCCGTCTGGCCCTGGCATTGATCGCCTGGGAACGGCCGAACCTGTTGCTGCTCGACGAACCGACCAACCACCTCGACCTGGAAATGCGCCTGGCGCTGACCATGGCCTTGCAGGAATTCAGCGGCGCGGTGCTGGTGGTTTCCCACGACCGGCACCTGCTCAAGAGCACCACCGACAACTTCTACCTGGTCGCCGACGGCAAGGTCGAAGAGTTCGATGGCGACCTCGAGGACTACGCACGCTGGCTGGTCGAGTACCGTCAGCGCAACGCCCCGGTCAGCACCACGCTGGCCAACCCGGACAAGACCGACAAGAAGGCCCAGCGCCAGGCTGCCGCCGCGTTGCGTCAGCAACTGGCGCCGCACAAGCGCGAAGCCGACAAGCTCGAAGCCGAGCTGGGCAAGCTGCACGAGAAACTGGCCAAGGTCGACGCCAGCCTCGGCGACAGCGACCTCTACGAGCCGGCGCGCAAGAACGAGCTGCGTGATCTGCTGGCCGAGCAGGCCAGGCTGAAAGTGCGCGAAGGCGAACTCGAAGAAGCGTGGATGCAAGCCCTGGAAACGCTGGAGAGCATGCAGGCGGAGCTGGAGTCGCTGTCTTGATGGAAGCGTTCAAGCTGCCGCTGCCGGCGGTGTGGGTCGAGCCGGTCTGGCTCGGCGTGCAGATTCTGCTGATCCTGCTGGCCGGCTATTTCGCCCAGCGCTTTGTCGCCCGCTGCCTGACCCGCCTGGGTGAGCGCTATCCGTTTCCGCCGCAGTTGCTGATGCCGCTGCGAGGTGTGTTGCGCTGGCTGATCATGGGCAGCGCGGTGATAGTCGTGCTGGAGCGCCTCGGCGTGTCGGCCACGGTGCTGTGGACGGCGCTGTCCGGGTTTGTCGCGGTGGCGGCGGTGGCGTTCTTCGCCATGTGGAGCGTGCTGTCGAACCTGCTCTGCGCGATTCTGATCTTCACCGTCGGGCCGTTTCGCCTCGGCGATGTGGTCGAGCTGGTGGACACCACCGACAAGCCCGGGGTCAAGGGCCGGGTGGTGGCGATCAACCTGCTCTACACCACGCTGATCGAGGCCGAGGAACTGGGTACCGGCAGCGCCATGGTGCAGGTGCCGAACAGCCTGTTCTTCCAGCGCTCGGTGCGGCGCTGGCGCGGGACGGATGTGTTTCCATCGAGCGGTTTCGAAAAATAGATTCCCCGGGCGTCTGATCTGACGCCTTCGCGAGCAAGCCCGCTCCCACATGGGTCATTGGTGTTCACACGATGTGTGTTCCACCCAGGACACGGTGGGCGCGGGCTTGCTCGCGCAGAGGCCATCAGCCGCGCTCAGACCATCCAGCAAAAATCGGTAGTCATCCGCCCGAAACCGCATTAGCTTTGACGTCTGTCACGATTCAGAGTCGAGGTGTGCGATGGAGCTTCAGACATGGCTGGCATTTTTCGCCGCCTGTTGGGTGATCAGTCTGTCCCCGGGTGCCGGCGCGATTGCGTCGATGTCCAGCGGTCTGCAATACGGGTTCTGGCGCGGTTACTGGAACGCCCTGGGCCTGCAGATCGGTCTGGCGGTACAGATTGCGATCGTTGGCGCCGGGGTCGGGGCGATTCTCACGGCGTCGGCCACGGCGTTTTATGCGATCAAGTGGTTCGGTGTGGCCTACCTGGTCTACCTGGCGATCAAGCAATGGCGTGCGCTGCCCATGGACATGAGCGATGACGCGGCGGTGCGCCCGATCGGCAAGCCGCTGGCGCTGGTGTTCCGTGGTTTCCTGGTGAACATCAGCAACCCCAAGGCGCTGGTGTTCATGCTGGCGGTGCTGCCGCAGTTCATCAATCCGCATGCGCCGCTGCTGATGCAGTACCTGGTGATCGGTGTGACGATGGTCTGCGTTGACCTGATCGTCATGGCCGGCTACACCGGGCTGGCGTCGAAGGTGCTGCGCCTGTTGCGCACGCCGAAACAGCAGAAACGCATGAACCGCACGTTTGCCGGGCTGTTCATCGGTGCGGCAGCGTTCATGGCGACGTTGCGCAAAGCGGTGGTGTAGACCCGCAGCAGAAAAAAAGGCGACCTGATGGGTCGCCTTTTTTGTGCCTCGCACGCCGCGCGTCTGCGCCTGCCTTCCCACGCACGGCGCGGCAACGCTCAGCCTGGAACCATCAGCGCAGAATCACCGGCGCCGTATCGCGCGGCAGGTTGTTGCGCTGCTGCGGCTCGCGCGGCTGCTCGTAACCGCCGCCGCCGAGCTGCTGGCTCAGTTGCCCGGCCACGTCTTCGCCGAGGGCCTTCGACACATCGCGCACCACCCGGGGACGGTTCAGCGAGATCTTGATGTCGCGGCCGTTCACCAGTTTGGTGTCCTGCGCTTCACCCATCGCCGTGAAGGCCGAAGTGATCTCGAAGGTCTTGGTGTTGATCAGGCTGAAGTCGGCCACCAGCGTCAGGCCCAGCACCGCCGAATAGCTGTCGGTGTGCGCCAGCTCGTTGATGTCCTGGGTGAAGTCGATGTCCGACACGGTGCCGAACAGCACGTAGTCGGCACCCTTGAAGTTGCCGGCCTTGATGCGCTTGATCACGTCGTAGACGTCACCCTTGGACGCCGCCGTGTACGGCGTGCCCTGCACCAGCTGGAACATGCCGGTACGCAGGATCTCGCCCTTGATGTCGCCGGTGAACTTGCGCAGCTCGGTCTGCTCGATGTAACTGGTGGTCGCCTCCAGCTCGTTGTAGCTCGACGAGCCACTGGCGCTGTAGTAACCCTCGCGGTAATTGCTCTGCGCCGAAACGACGTGGATGTATTGCTCCACACGCTCCTGATACGCCAGGTCGGTCACCGCGACTTTCGGGGCCGCTTGCACGCTGAACGCACAAGCCAGGGCCATCATGCCAATCCATGTGCGCATGGCTTAACGCTCCGTGGTTTTGCGGATCTCTTTTTCGTCCATCCACTCGGCCAGACCGCTTTCAACATCGATCAGTTGCAGGCTGAATTTGTAGAAGACGTCCTTGTAGTCGCTGCTGCGCTTGACGATCGAGCTGATCGAGCCTTCCAGGCGATATTTGGCGGCGATCATGTTGCCGGTCTTGGCCACGGTGCTCTTCTTGTACAGGCCGCTCTGGTTTTGCAGCTTGAGCTGGTCGACCTGGCTCTGCATCGCGGTGTTGTCGCTGGCGAAGCGGGCGGTGCCGGACTTCATCAGCTGGGTCTTGATGCTGGTGGTGATTTCGCGGGTGTCGATGTACTCGCTGGTCTTGTTCTTCACGTCGTAGACCTGCACCACCGGACGGCCCTGCAGAATGCCGGACTGGGCCAGGGAGCGGGTCATCGACTCGGCGATCATCTGCAGGTCGGTCGAACCGAATTCGTTGGTCACGGTTTCAACCGCTTTGGTGTCGCCGTAGCTGATGTTCTTGCTGCCCAGGGTCGGCGAAGTGTTGGCGCAACCGCTGGCCAGCAAGGCGAGGACGGCGATGAAGGAAAAGCGTGCAAACATGGGAGTGCTCTCTGAATCGGGAATAGGGTGGCGGGCTTACGGCGTCTTGAGTTCGAGACGGAAATCCACGGCTTTCGGGGTTGGGGCGATGCCCTGGATGAAGCTGGTCTGGGCGCCGTACATCATCTGGCTCTTCCAGACTTCTTCCTCGGCAATCGGGAAGCCCTCGGGGCCCAACCAGGCGAAGCGGTAGTAGAACGTCTTGTTGCTGTTGAGGGTGTTGGTCAACTGCACATTGACGGTCATGAAGCCGTTCTCGCGAGCGACGCGCATGGCGCCGACCGCAATGTGTTTCTGCGGGCCCATGGCCACGACCTTGCTCGCGGCGCTGCCCGGCTCAGGAGGGGGCGGGGTGGCGCAGCCGCTTGCCAGCACGGCGAGGGCGGCAACGGCGATGAGTTTGAAACGCATGCAAAGACTCCGTTCTTAAGGTTGTTTGAGGCTGGCCACAGCGGTCTGGGCGCTGCTCGGGATCACGTGGGCGGCGAGGCCGGCGGCGAACACCTGGTTGCCCACGGCGCGCAGGCTGATCACTTGATAACGCTGATCGACGTTGACCTTGACCAGCGAGCCGCCGACGGCGCTCGGCAGGCTGACCTGGTGCTCGCCTTTCTTCAAGCGCAGACGCACCACCTGGGTGTTGTCCGGCAGCGTGCGCCACGTACGGGTATCGGCACCTTCGAGCACGGCTGAAGAAATACCGACCGCGAGGCCGGCGAGCGGGTTGGTTTCGTTGATTTTCTTCTGCGCCACGCCTTTGGTGATCGCCCGCACGGTGGTGCGCACGATGATCCCCGGCATGTCATCGCGCAGGGCGCGGCGGGACATGGCGGTGGTGCTGTTGAGGGCGGTCAGGTTGACTTGCTGGCCATCGACGCCAATCTGCGCGAACGGTGCGGTGGAGGTGTCCGGCTTGATGATCGGGAACGACAGCGGGGTGATCACCAGGTTGTTGGAGATCGGCAATGGCAGCGGCACGCGGATCGAGTCGCGCGCTGGCGCCAGGCCGCTTTGCACCACGATCAGGATATCGCTGTCGTCGGATTTGCTCGGCTTGTCGAGGTTGACCAGCGCCTGCTCCAGCAGCGGGGTGTTCGGACGCAGTTCGGCCGCCTTGCGGTAGCCCGGTGCTGCCAGGTCTTTCTCACCCAGGGCTTCGTAGACGAAACCGGCCAGGTAATGGCTGAACGCACTCTGGTAGCTGTTTTTCAGGCCGACCACTTCCGGCGCGTCGAGGCTGGCGACCGGGTAGCCCTGCAAGTCCTTGTACTGGGTCTTGATGCCTTCTTTCTCGGCCTGCTCCTCGCTCTTGAGGTATTCCTTGTCGCGCAGGTCGGCGATCACCGCTTCGCGCTCGTGGGTCTTCTTGATCGCGGTGCGGGCGCCATCGAAATCGTTGACCGCCAGCAGGTTGAGGGCCATCTGCGTGGTCAGCATGACTTTTTCGTAGTCGTAGCCTTCGTAGCGGCGCACCTTGTCGTTGACCAGGAAACTGCCGAACTGGGCCAGGTACTTGTCGGTGTCGAGCTTGACCGAATCTTCCCATTGCCCGACTACCCGGTCGGCGCTGCCCCAGGCATTCTGGCTGCCGGACAGGTCGCCCTTGGCGCGCAGCAGCTCACCCTTCTCGAAGTAATAGAGCAGGTCCTTGTCCGGGCCGCTGTTGTTCTTTTCCAGCAGGGTCAGGGCCGCATCGACATTGCCGCTGGCCAGTTGCTGGTTGGTCTGGGCCAGTTCGGCGTCGTAGTTGCGAAAGGCGGAGCAGCCGGACAGCAGCGTGACAGCGCTGAGCGCGAGCAGAGTGGGGGCGCGGAGTGCCATAAGGGGTTACTTCTTCCCTGAGAGTAAGTCCAGCCACAGATGTGGGTCGGGCTGGCGTGACCGATCGGCAGTGGCGTTGGCCTCCTGCCAATTCCTCATAAAAAGAGGAGCTTCAATGCCTCGTCGCGATAGCGCGGGCGCGGCATTATAAGCGGCCGATGCTGGCTATGTAATAGCTTTTTAATTGCACCGATTAGTTGGGTGCCATTACTTGTCGGGCAGTCTGGCGTTGCCGATGACGTTGGCGACGTCGTTCAGAACCCGCAGGTTGATCAACTGGTGATCCTGGTCGATACGCAGGGTGACCGGCGCCGCTTGCGGGGCATTGGGGGCGCCGAACTGGTGATTGCCTTTTTTCAGGCGCACCCGTGCCACCAGGGTTTTGTCCGGCAGGGTACGCCAGGTGCGAGTGTCGGCTTCTTCAAACGGATCGTGCGCGGTCACCACCAGCGAGGCCTTGGCCGGATTGCGTTCGTTTTCCTGGGCCTGGGCAATGGCGGCCATGTTGGCGCGGAACATCGCCCGGGAAATGATTGCTGGCATGTCGTCGCGCAGCGTGCGAAAGGCCATGTCGGTGACGCTGTTGATCACGGTCAGCGGCCGCTTGCGGCCATCCACCATGATGTGGTCGAACGCCGGTGTGACGGTGTCCGGCAGCAGAATGGGGAACGAGATCGGCGCGGTGATGACCAGGGTTTCATTGAGCCGAACCGGGATCGGCACGCTCACCGAGCTGCGTGCCGGTGCCAGGCCGCTCTGCACGACGATCAGCACGTCGCTTTCATCGGCCTTGGGCGGCGGCTGGTCGAGATTGCGCAGCGCCTGCTCGAGCAAGGGCGTGTGCGGGCGCAACTCGATTGCCTGGCGATAACCCGGCGCGGCCAGGCCGCGTTCGCCCAGCGCTTCGTAGGTGAACCCGGCCAGGTAATGACTGAAGGCACTCTGGTAGCCGTTCTTCAATTCAATGACTGCCGGCGCATCGAGGGTGGCGACCGGATAGCCTTGCAAGTCTTTGTAATGAACGGCGATGCCCTGAGCCTTGGCCTGCTCCTCGAGTGCTTCGTACTGGCGTTCCCGCTGGCGGGCGATCAGGGTTTCGCGCTCGTGGGTTTTCTTGATGTCGGCCCGGGCGCCGTCGAAATCGCTTTCGGCCACTTGATTGAGGGCCATCTGCGTGGTCAGCATGACCTTTTCGTAGTCGTAACCTTCGTAGCGACTGAGCTTGTCGTTGACCAGCATGGTGCCCATTTCATAGGTGAAGCGATTGAGCAGCTTCATGGGCGCGGACGGTACGGCCTCTTCGCGCTGGAACACCATCCGGTCGGCGCTGCGCCAGGCTTTCTGGCTCTGCGGCCGGGCATTGGCGAAGCTGAGGATCGAGCCTTTTTCGAAGTAATACAGCAGATCCTTGTCTTCCCAGGGGTTGTTCCATTCCAGCAGATCCAGGGCACCCTGGTAGTCAGCGTGCATCAGCCGCTCGTTGGTCTGCTGCATTTCCTGGTCGTAATTGCGGTAGGCGGCGCACCCGCTCAAGTGCAGGAACGTGCTGAACAACAGGCAGAGCAGCAAGCAGTGGCGCATGGCGACAGGTTCTTCCTTGGACGAAGAGGCGCTGAGGGTGGGGGCATTATAGAGTTCGGTAGTGGCCATGTGCTGCGCTGTTTTGGTCAGATCGGATTGGTGCTCAACGCGCACAGATCATGTTCGGCAACCGCCGTTGTTGGCGATCAGCAGCCTTCCTAGACTGGTCGCCCACCTCAAGCACCTGTCCAGGAACCGCACCATGAGCCTGACTCAAATGCCGCGTTTTGCCTCGTTCTTCACAACCTTTTTCGCCGGTCTCGGCCTCGCGGCCGCCAGCAGCGCCATGGCCAGCACAGCCGCCGATTCGCCCACCCATCCAACCTTGCGCGCCCTGTCCGGGGCGGCGCCGACCGCGCGCCTTGACCCGAAGACCACGGCGCTGGTGGTGATCGATTTCCAGAACGAATACTTCAGCGGACGTCTGCCGATTCCCGACGGCATCGCGGCCATGAACAAGGCCCGTGAGCTGATCCGCTTTGCCGATCAGGCGAAGATCCCGGTGTTCCAGGTCCAGCACGTCGCGCCCGCCGGCTCGCCGCTGTTTGCCCAGGGCGGCGAGACCGTGAAGTTTCATCCGCTGATGCAGCCGAGGGCGCAGGATCACGTGCTGCAGAAGACCACGGTCAGCGTGTTCGCCAGTACCGACCTTGATCGGCAGTTGAAACAGGCCGGGGTCAAGACCGTGATTTTCGCCGGGCTGATGACCCACGCCTGCGTCGCCGGCGGAGCCCGGGATGCAGCGCCGTTGGGTTATCAGGTCGTGGTAGCATCCGACGCTTCGGCGACCCGGGCGATCACCCGCGGCAACGGCGACACCGTCGACAAGGACAGCCTGCACCGCGCAGCGCTGGCCGAAATCGAAGACACCTTCGGTGACGTCCTGACCACGCAGCAGATCGTTCGCCTGCCGCTCAACTGATTCGGGGCCTGGATGAATCAACTGCTGGCCATGCGCGCGTTTCGCTGCATCGTCGAGTGTCGCGGTTTCAGCGCTGCCGCCGAGCGTCTCGACACCACCCATTCGACGATCTCCCGCCAGCTGCAGCAGTTGGAGGCGCAGCTCGGCACGCGCCTGATCAACCGCAACACCCGGCGCTTCAGCCTGACCAGCGCCGGACAGCAGTACTACGCCGCGTGCGTGGATATTCTCCAACGCCTCGATCAGGCCGCGCTGGCGGTCGGCCAGGCCCATGAAAGCCCGCGTGGCGTATTGCGCATCAGCGCACCGGTGGTGATCGGCACGCTGGAACTGGCGAGCTGGTTGCCGGCATTTCAGCAGCGCTACCCCGAGATCGAGGTCGATCTGTCCTGCGACGACCGCTTTGTCGACCTGATCGCCGAGGGTTTCGACGTCGCGCTGCGCATTTGCGGGCCGCTGGCGGATTCGTCGCTGGTGGCGCGCTTGCTCACGGTGTCGGACAGGCTGCTGGTGGCCGCGCCGACCTATGTGGCGCGGCAGGGCCTGGTGCGCCAGGTGCACGACCTGGCGGATCACGCGTTGCTGGGGTTTGCCGGTGGTGGGGACTGGTCGTTGACCGACGCGCGCGGCGTGACCACGGCCGTGCGGGCCGAGGGCCGGTTCAAGGCCGACTCGATCAGCTCGCTGCATGCGGCGGCGCTGGCCGGGGTCGGCATCGCCGCGTTCACCCGGGCCACGGTGCAGGAGGATCTGCTGCGCGGGCGGCTGGTGCAGATCCTGCCGCAGTACAGCCTTGGCCAACGGCATTACTACGCGCTCTATCCCCACGCCCGGCATGTCGCATTGAAGGTGCAGGTGTTCGTCGAGTTCATGGCCGAGCATTACCGCAACGCCAGCTCGGCTTTGCGCTAAAACCCGTCGGTCAGCCGAGAAAGCTTGAGGGAAAGGCGTTCGAAGTGAACAATATGTAACTTCGCATTTCCATTTGAGACTCATTCATGACTGCCTCGTCCCGCTTTCTGGCCTGGCTGCTGTTCCCGCTGTTTGCCCTGAGCAGCTTCAATCTGCTGGCCGACACCGTGGAAGGCGCGCCGCAAGCGCTGCACCTGCTCGATTACATCAGCGCCGATTACCCGCCAACGGTCGCCGCGGGCCAGGTCGTCGACGAAGGCGAGTACCACGAGCAACTGGAATTCACCGAGGTTCTGCAAGGGCTGATCGCCGGTCTGCCGGGCAAACCGGAGAAGGCTGCACTGGAGCAAGGTGTCGACGCCTTGCACGCCGCGATCAGCGCCAGGCAGGACGGCACCGAAGTCGCCCGTCAGGCCCGGCAACTCGGGGCGAAACTGGCGGTGGCGTACGAAGTCAGCCAGGCCCCGATCATCACCCCCGATCCGAGCCGTGGCGCGCCGCTGTATGCGCAGAATTGCTCGGTGTGCCACGGCGCCAGCGGTGCCGGCGACGGTCCGGCGGGTGTCGGCCTGACCCCGGCGCCGGCCAATCTGCGCGACGCGGCGCGGATGGATCGCCTGAGTCTGTTCGCGATCTACAGCACCCTTGGGCAGGGCGTCGAAGGCACTGACATGCCGGCCTTCGCCGATCAGCTCGATGATCGTCAGCGTTGGGATCTGGCCACCTACATCGCGCAGTTCAGCGCCGATCCGGCCAGCGCCAAAGCGGACAAGACCTACAACATCGCTGACCTGGCCCGGCAGACCCCGGCCGAAGTGCTGGCGGCCGAGGGCCCCGAGGCGGCAGCGACCTTCCGTGCACAGCGGGCGCAGCCGCCGCAGGTCAAGCGTGGCCCGGCGCAGTTGCTCGACTACACCGCCGCGACGCTCGACAAGAGCCTCGCCGCCTACCGCGCTGGTGAGCACGACCAGGCCTACGACCTGTCGGTGGCGGCCTATCTGGAAGGCTTCGAGCTGGTCGAAAGTTCGCTGGATAACGTCGACGCCAACGTGCGCAAGGACACGGAAAAGTCGCTGATGGCCTATCGACAAGCGTTGCAGGACGGCTTGCCGGTGGCGCAGGCAGAGGCGCGGCTGGACGCGGCCAAGGCCAAGCTCAAGGAATCCGCCGGCCTGCTCGGCAGCGACGGCCTGAGCTGGTCGCTGAGCTACATTTCCGGGCTGCTGATCCTGCTGCGTGAAGGCCTCGAAGCGATTCTGGTACTCGCCGCGATCCTCGCCTTCCTGCGCAACACCGGCCAGCAGTCGGCGGTGCGCAGCGTCAACGTCGGCTGGGGCCTGGCGCTGCTGGCCGGCCTCGGCACCTGGGCGCTGGCCGCGTATGTGATCGACGTCAGCGGTTCGCAGCGTGAATTGCTCGAAGGCGCCACGGCACTGTTCGCCAGTGTCATGGTGCTGTGGCTCGGCGTGTGGATGCACGACCGCCGGCATGCGGCGGCCTGGCAGGATTACATCAAGCAGAGCCTGGTCGGCGGTGGCGGACGTTTCGGCTTCGCGATCCTCGCGTTCTTCTCGGTGTACCGCGAGTTGTTCGAAGTGATCCTGTTCTACGAAACCCTGTGGCTGCAGGCCGGTCCGGCCGGGCACAACGCGGTGCTGGCCGGCGGCGCGACGGCGCTGGTGCTGCTGTTCGGTCTGGCGTGGGTGATCCTGCGCGGCTCGGCGAAACTGCCGCTGACGCTGTTCTTCAGTATCAACGCGGCGCTGCTCTGCGCGTTGTCGGTGGTGTTCGCCGGGCATGGCGTGAAGGCCCTGCAGGAAGCCGGAATCTTCGGCACCCGGCCGGTGGCGTTCTTCGATTTCGATTGGCTGGGGATTCATGCCGATGCCTATTCGCTGACGGCGCAGGCCGTGGCGATTGCAGCGATCATCGTGCTGTACGGTCGCAGTTGGGTGGCTGAAAAACGTAGGGTGTCTGCTGCTTAAAGGCATTCGCTGCGCTCATATTCGTCGGATCGCCGCCCGGAGCAAGCGCGCTCCCACAGAGTTGCTGCGTAATCTGTGGGAGCGAGCTTGCTCGCGAATTTTTTGGAGGTAGAAAACATGCGCGTATGGATCGATGCCGACGCCTGCCCGAAAATGGCCAAGGAACTGGTGGTGAAGTTCGCCCTCAAGCGCCGCTTCGAAGTGGTGCTGGTGGCGGGGCAGCCGCAGAACAAACCGGCGCTGGCGATCGTCAAGCTGATCGTGGTGCCGAGCGGCCCGGATGCGGCGGACGATTATCTGGTGGAGCACGCGGTGCCGGGCGAACTGGTGATCTGCAGCGACATTCCGCTGGCCGACCGGCTGGTGAAGAAAGGCGTGGCAGCGCTCGACCCGCGAGGCAAGGAGTTCGACGCGCAGAACATGGGTGAGCGGCTGGCGACGCGCAACCTGTTTACCGACCTGCGCGAACAGGGCCAGGTCAGCGGCGGCCCGGCACCGTTCGGCGAGCGGGAGAAGCAGGCTTTCGCCAATGCGCTGGACCGGATCCTGACGCGGCTGTCCCGTCAGGTCTGATCGCTGCCACGCTCGGCGGGTTTGATCGTTCCCACGCTCTGCGTGGGAACGCCGCTCGGGACGCTCCGCGTCCCTGCCTCACCGCCGATGCAGATCAGCCGCATCCAATGCTGCATTCCCACGCCAAGCGTGGGGAACGATCGCTATCGCCAATCAGGCGTCGTTTTCGTGGGTCAGTTCCAGCACCCGATCTACCAGCTTGTTGATCCCCGATGCCGCTTCGCTGATGTTCTGCGCCAGCATATAGGCCGGGGTGGTCACCAGTTTGCGCGCCTTGTCCTCGATGATGTCGGTCACCGCGCAATCTTCGTGGGTGGCGCCCATTTTGCCGATTGCCGCCGCGGTGTCGGCATCGTTGCCGATGGTGCAGGTCACGCCGGGGCCGTAGATTTTCGCCGCCAGCGCCGGCGAGATGCAGATCAGGCCCACCGGTTTGCCTGCTTCGGCAAACGCTTCGGCCAGCGCCAGCACTTGCGGCTGTACGCTGCAACCAGCCCCTTCGACGGCGAAGTTCGACAGGTTCTTCGCCGCGCCGAAGCCGCCCGGCACAATCAGCGCGTCGAACTCGTCGACGTCGGCTTCCGCGATGTCCTTGACGTTGCCGCGCACGATGCGCGCCGACTCCACCAGCACGTTGCGCGACTCGGGCATTTCCTCACCGGTCAGGTGGTTGATCACATGCAATTGCGCGATGTTCGGCGCGAAGCACTGCACCTGGGCGCCGCGCTGGTCGAGGCGTAGCAGGGTGATCACGCTTTCGTGGATCTCGGCGCCGTCGTATACGCCACAGCCGGACAGGATCACTGCAACTTTTTTGCTCATGGGCTCTTTCTCCAGTTTCATGGCGCTAAATGTCCACTAATTTGTCGCTTGTTGCCATAGGGTTAAATCGCGGCTACACCTAGGATCAGTGCTCAAGTTTCCGATCAGGGCGCGTCATGGACTTCATTCTGTATGCGGTGCCGTTCTTCTTCGTTTTGATTGCGCTGGAGCTCGTCGCCGACCGTTGGCGCGGGGTCAGCAACTATCGCCTGGCCGACGCGGTGAACAGCATCAGCACCGGGGTGCTGTCGACCACCACCGGCCTGCTGACCAAGGGTGTCGGGCTGCTGACCTATGCGTTTGCCCTCGAGCACCTGGCGCTGTTCAGGCTGCCGGCCGACAGCGTCTGGGTCTGGGTATTCGCCTTTGTGCTCTACGACTTCTGCTACTACTGGCTGCACCGCATGGGCCACGAGCGCAACATCCTCTGGGCCGCGCATTCGGTGCATCACCAGAGCGAGGACTACAACCTCTCCACGGCGCTGCGCCAGACCAGCACCGGGTTTCTGCTGAGCTGGATCTTCTACCTGCCGCTGGCCGTGCTCGGCGTGCCATTGCTGGTGTTCGTCAGCGTCGCGGCGCTTAACCTGCTGTATCAATTCTGGGTGCACACCCGGCATATTCCCAAGCTCGGCTGGTTCGAGTGGTTTTTCGTCACGCCGTCCAATCATCGGGCCCACCATGCACAGAACGCTCTCTACATGGATCGCAACTACGGCGGGGTGTTCATTATTTGGGATCGGCTGTTCGGTTCGTTTCAGGAAGAGGACGACAACGAGCCGGTGATCTTCGGCGTGACCACACCGTTGGCGAGCTGGAATCCGCTGTGGGCGAACCTGCAGTTCTACGCGCAACTGTGGCACGACGCGCGGCGCGCCGAGCGCAAGTGGGACAAGCTGCGAATCTGGTTCATGCGCACCGGCTGGCGGCCGGCGGACGTCGCGTTGAAATACCCGATGAGCAAGCCGGACCTGAGCCAGTTCCGCAAATTCGACGTGCCGCTCGACAGCCGCCAGCAGTGGTACGTGGCGGCGCAGTTCGGCGTCTACATTGCGCTGGGCAGCTACCTGATGAATCTGGAGCGCAGCCTGCCGACGGCCGCGCTGTTGCTCGGCTGGGGGGCGGTGGCGTTCGGTCTATTCGTGCTCGGCGTGGCCCTGGAGAATCGCCCGTGGGCGTTCCGGCTGGAGCTGTCGCGGCTGGCCGCGAACCTGCCGCTGGTGTGGCTGGCGCCGCTGGTCGGGCTATGGCCGGCCAGCCCGCTGGCGTGGGTCGGCCTGCTCAGTTACAGCCTGCTCAGCGGCATCGGCCTGTACTGCTGCCGGCAGCGGCTTACTCGGCTGGCGTCTTAGGGTCGGCCGCCTTGGCGATTTCCGCCTGGCGCAGTTGCTCGGCCTTTTCCGCCTGTTCGGTGCGCTTGCGCAGTTGCTCGTCCTCGTAGACCTGCTTGGCCAGCCGTGCATTCTTGAAGCGCCGGCGCAGCCACAGGACGACACCGAGGATCAGCAGCGCGCCGAGGACCCACAGTTCGTATTTCTTGATGCTGCCGAGCATGCCCTCGAGTACCGCGCCGAAGTGGTAGGCGGCGGCGGCCAGCGCCGTGGCCCAGATGGCCGCGCCGATACCGTTGAGCAGCAGGTAGCGTCCCGGCGGATAGCCCGACAGGCCGATCGCCACTGGCATCACCGTGCGCAGGCCGTAGACGAAGCGGAAGCTCAGGACCCAGATGTCCGGGTGCTTGCGGATATGTTCCAGCGCGCGGTCGCCCATCATCTGCCAGCGCGGCTTGCGCGCCAGCAATTTGCGTCCGTGCTTGCGCCCCAGGAAGTACCACAGCTGATCGCCGGCATAGCTGCCGAAGAACGCCACGACCACCACCAGGTTGATATCCATGTATCCACGGAACGCGAGGAAGCCCGCGAGCACCAGAATGGTTTCGCCTTCGAAGAACGTGCCGAGAAACAAGGCAAAGTAGCCGAAGTCATGCAGAAATTGTTGGAGCATTGTCTGGGTGCTGGCGAAATGAACGCGCAGCCTAACCCTTCGGACACATTCAGGAAAGTGTCGAAATGTGTCTCGACGTGAACATTTCCTACACGGACAATGGAATGCGGCTACCTGTCACAGGGGTGCACATAACTGTAATACGACCGTCATAATGGCCGCTTATAACTGTCACGCTCGCCCGTTTGCGCGGGCTCAGGAGTCTGCCGTGAGCTTTACCCCTGCCAACCGTCTGTTCCCTGCCACCCGCCTGCGTCGCAACCGCCGTGATGATTTTTCGCGTCGGCTGGTGCGGGAAAACGTGTTGACGGTCGATGACCTGATCCTACCGGTATTCGTGCTCGACGGCGAAAATCGCCGCGAAGCCGTGGCCTCGATGCCGGGCGTCGAGCGCCTGACCATCGATCTGCTGCTCGAAGAAGCGGCAACCTGGGTCGAACTGGGCATTCCGGCGCTGGCGTTGTTCCCGGTCACTCCCGCCGAGCTGAAATCCCTCGACGCCGCCGAAGCCTGGAACCCTGAAGGTATCGCCCAGCGCGCTACCCGCGCGCTGCGTGACCGATTCCCCGAGTTGGGCGTGATCACCGACGTCGCCCTTGACCCGTTCACCACCCACGGCCAGGACGGCATCCTCGACGAAGACGGCTACGTGCAGAACGACATCACCGTCGACGCCCTGGTGCGCCAGGCCCTGTCCCATGCCGAGGCCGGCGCCCAGGTGGTCGCGCCGTCGGACATGATGGACGGTCGCATCCAGGCGATCCGCGAAGCGCTAGAAGTGGCTGGCCACGTCAACGTGCGCATCATGGCCTACTCGGCCAAGTACGCCAGCGCCTATTACGGGCCGTTCCGCGATGCGGTGGGCTCGGCGGCGAACCTCGGCAAGGCGAACAAGGCCTCCTATCAGATGGACCCGGCCAACAGCGACGAAGCGCTGCACGAAGTCGGCGCCGACTTGTCTGAAGGCGCGGACATGGTCATGGTCAAACCCGGCATGCCGTACCTGGACATCCTGTTCCGGGTCAAGGATGCCTTCAAAGTGCCGACCTTCGTCTATCAGGTCAGCGGCGAATACGCCATGCACATGGCGGCGATCCAGAATGGCTGGTTGAGCGAAGGCGTGATCCTCGAATCCCTTACCGCCTTTAAACGTGCCGGTGCTGATGGCATCCTGACTTACTTTGCTGTCCGTGCCGCTCAATTGTTACGAGAGCAGAAATAGCCCTCCCAGGAACATTCGATGAATACCGAAGGACTCACAGAAGTTGCAGTAAAAGAAGCTCAGCCGGTGGTCGAGCAAATCACCGAAACCCCGCCGGAACTCGAGCCTGCGCCACCCGCGCCGGTCACCGAAGCCGTCGCGGCGGCGCCCGTGATTGCGATTCCGGGCCTGGATGACAGCAGCCTGTACATCCACCGCGAGCTCTCGCAGCTGCAGTTCAATATCCGCGTGCTGGAACAGGCGCTGGACGAGTCCTATCCGTTGCTGGAGCGGCTGAAGTTCCTGCTGATCTTCTCCAGCAACCTCGACGAATTCTTCGAGATTCGCGTCGCCGGCCTGAAGAAACAGATCACCTTCGCCCGTGAACAGGCGGGCGCCGACGGCCTGCAACCGCATCAGGCACTGGCGCGAATCAGCGAGCTGGTGCACGGTCACGTCGACCGCCAGTACGCGATCCTCAACGACATCCTGTTGCCGGAGCTGGAAAAGCATCAGGTGCGCTTCATCCGTCGCCGTCACTGGACGACCAAGATCAAGACCTGGGTGCGCCGCTACTTCCGCGACGAGATCGCGCCGATCATCACCCCGATCGGCCTCGACCCGACGCACCCGTTCCCGTTGCTGGTGAACAAGAGCCTGAACTTCATCGTCGAGCTCGAAGGCATCGACGCCTTCGGCCGTGACTCCGGTCTGGCGATCATTCCGGCACCGCGCCTGCTGCCGCGGATCATCAAGGTCCCGGAAGAAGTCGGCGGCCCGGGCGACAACTATGTATTCCTGTCGTCGATGATCCACGCCCACGCCGATGACCTGTTCCAGGGCATGAAGGTCAAGGGCTGCTACCAGTTCCGCCTGACCCGCAACGCCGACCTGGCGCTGGATTCCGAGGACGTCGAAGACCTGGCCCGCGCCCTGCGTGGCGAGCTGTTTTCGCGGCGCTACGGTGATGCGGTGCGCCTGGAAGTCGCCGACACCTGCCCCAAGCACCTCTCGGACTACCTGCTCAAGCAGTTCAACCTGAGCGAGACCGAGCTGTATCAGGTCAATGGCCCGGTCAACCTGACCCGTCTGTTCAGCATCACCGGCCTGGACAGCCACCCGGAACTGCAATACACGCCGTTCACCCCGCAGATCCCGAAACTGCTGCAGAACAGCGAAAACATTTTCAGCGTGATCAGCAAGCAGGACATCCTCCTGCTGCACCCGTTCGAGTCGTTCACCCCGGTGGTCGACCTGCTGCGCCAGGCCGCGAAAGACCCGCATGTACTGGCGGTGCGCCAGACCCTGTACCGCTCCGGCGCCAACTCGGAAATCGTCGATGCGCTGGTGGACGCCGCGCGCAACGGCAAGGAAGTGACGGCGGTCATCGAGCTGCGCGCGCGCTTCGACGAAGAGTCCAACCTGCAACTGGCCAGCCGCCTGCAAGCGGCCGGCGCGGTGGTGATCTACGGCGTGGTCGGCTTCAAGACCCACGCCAAGATGATGCTGATCCTGCGTCGCGAGGCCGGCGAGATCGTGCGTTACGCGCACCTCGGCACCGGTAACTACCACGCCGGCAACGCCCGTCTGTACACCGACTACAGCCTGCTGACCTCCGACGACGCGCTGTGCGAAGACGTCGGCAAGCTGTTCAGCCAGTTGATCGGCATGGGCAAGACGCTGCGCATGAAAAAGCTGCTGCATGCGCCGTTCACCCTGAAGAAGGGCATGCTCGACATGATTGCCCGAGAGACCCAGTTCGCCCTCGACGGCAAACCGGCGCACATCATCGCCAAGTTCAACTCGCTGACCGATCCGAAAATCATCCGCGCGCTGTACAAGGCCAGCCAGTCCGGTGTGCGCATCGATCTGGTGGTGCGTGGCATGTGCTGCCTGCGGCCAGGCATTGCCGGGGTTTCGCACAACATTCATGTGCGCTCGATCATCGGCCGCTTCCTCGAACACACCCGGGTGTTCTACTTCCTCAACGGTGGCGAAGAGCAGATGTTCCTCTCCAGTGCCGACTGGATGGAGCGCAACCTCGACAAGCGCGTTGAGACGTGCTTCCCGGTGGAGGGCAAGAAGCTGCTGACCCGGGTCAAGAAAGAGCTGGAGCTGTACCTGACCGACAACACCCACAGCTGGAGCCTGCAGTCGGATGGCCGCTACATCCGCAACACGCCGACCGGCAACCAGAACCCGCGCAGCGCGCAGGCGACGTTGCTGGAGCGCTTGGGCAGCCCGATTCTGCCGGTGAGCAGCTAAGGTCAGAAGCAAATGTCCCTAGCCCTCTCCCTCGGGAG
This sequence comes from Pseudomonas sp. efr-133-TYG-5, assembly GCF_030209175.1. Taxonomy (GTDB): domain Bacteria; phylum Pseudomonadota; class Gammaproteobacteria; order Pseudomonadales; family Pseudomonadaceae; genus Aquipseudomonas. The sequence continues at coordinate 400,445 of NZ_JARVSM010000004.1, forward strand.
AGGGCTGGGGCAAGGTCGACCCCGACCCTCAAGCCGAACCCAATAAAAAAGGCGATCCAGAAGGATCGCCTTTTTTGTGCCTGAGATTTTGACTCAGTGCACGGTGAGCACAATCCCCACCCGCGTCAGCCACTCGGCCTCAAGCCCGAAGTCCGCCTGCGTCAGTTGATTCTCATCCAGCCAGTTCTGCGGAAACTCCACATCGAGGCTGTCGCCCTTGGCATGCAGCGTCACTTGCGGCATCGCCTGGGTGCCACGGATGTGGTGGAACAGGATGGCGAAGCGCAGCAGCACGCACAGGCGAATCAGCTTGATGCCGTCGTCGCCGAACTCGGCGAACTTGTCCTTGGGAATGTTGCGGCGGTGGCCACGCACCAGCAGCGCAAGCATCTGCTGGTCTTCGCGGGAGAACCCGGCGAGGTCCGAATGCTCGATCAGGTAGGCGCCGTGCTTGTGGTAGTGGTAGTGCGCGATGTCGAGCCCGACTTCGTGGACTTTCGCCGCCCAGCCCAGCAGTTCGCGCCAGATGCCGTCGTCCAGTTCCCAGTCCGCCGCGACCTGGTCGAAGGCGTGCAGCGCCTTGCGCTCGACCCGTGCGGCCTGTTCCAGGTCGACGTGGTAGCGCTCCATCAGCGAAGTCAGGGTGCGTTCGCGCACATCTTCGTGATGATGGCGGCCGAGCAGGTCGTAGAGCACGCCTTCACGCAGCGCGCCTTCGCAGTGATCCATGCGTTGCAGTTCGAGGGCGTCGAAGATCGCTTCGAGAATCGCCAGGCCGGCCGGGAAGATCGCCCGGCGATCAGGCTTGATACCTTCGAAATCGATCTTGTCGACATCGCCGAGCTTGAACAGCCGGCGCTTGAGCCAGGCCAGGCCCTCGGCGTTGACCTCGCCGGAGCCGTGACCGCCCGCCTTCAGCGCCAGCCCGATGGCGCGGATGGTCCCCGAGGAGCCGATGGCTTCATCCCAGGTCAGGCGGTGCAGGGCGTGTTCGATGCTCATGATCTCCAGGCGCGCCGCGGTGTAGGCCTGGGCGTAGCGGGCCGGGGTGATCTTGCCGTCCTTGAAGTAGCGCTGGGTGAAGCTGACGCAGCCCATCTGCAGGCTTTCGCGCAGCAGCGGTTCGAAGCGCTGGCCGATGATGAATTCGGTACTGCCGCCGCCGATGTCGGCGACCAGGCGTTTGCCCGGGGTGTCGGCGAGGGTGTGCGACACGCCCAGGTAGATCAGGCGCGCCTCTTCGCGACCGGAGATGACTTCCACCGGGTGGCCGAGGATTTCTTCGGCGCGGTGGATGAATTCCAGGCGGTTGCGCGCTTCGCGCAGGGCGTTGGTGCCGACGATCCGCACGGCGCCCAGGGGCATGCCGTTGATCAGTTGGGCGAAGCGCTTGAGGCAGTCGAGGCCGCGCTGCATCGATTCTTCGTTGAGATGACGCTCATCGTCGATGCCGGCGGCCAGCTGCACCTTCTCGCCGAGGCGCTCGAGAATGCGGATTTCGCCGTTCTGGGCCTTGGCCACGACCATGTGAAAGCTGTTGGAGCCCAGGTCGATTGCGGCGATCAGGGACAGATTCTTGGCTTGGGATTGCGGCATGGTCAGGGGGTCTCGGTCGATAACCTCGCCATCGTGCCACGATCAAACGCTGGCGCCAACGCGCACGGTTCAAACCGTTGATTCAGCGCATAAAAGCTTGAGACCGCGGCGCGACCCTTCGCGAGCAGGCTCGCTCGCACAGGTTTTGCGGCGAGCACACCCTTGTGCTGCAGCAGAGAACCTTGTGGGAGCGAGCTTGCTCGCGAAGGCGTCCGCTCAGGTGCTGAAGCGTTATCAGGCGGTCGCTTCCACCGTGCCAATGAAATTCGCCAGCTCCGCCGTCTGCGGATTGGCAAACAACACCTTCGGATCCCCCACTTCATGCACCTTGCCATGGTGCATGAACACCAGTTTGTCGCCGACTTCGCGGGCGAAGCGCATCTCGTGGGTGACCATGATCAGCGTCATGCCTTCCTTGGCCAGTTGGCGCACCACGGCGAGCACTTCGTTGACCAGTTCCGGGTCCAGTGCCGAAGTGATCTCGTCACACAGCAGCACTTTCGGCGACATCGCCAGCGCTCGGGCAATCGCCACGCGTTGTTGCTGGCCACCGGACAGGCGATCCGGGAAAGCGTCGAACTTTTCCCCCAGGCCGACGCGCTCCAGCATCCTGCGCGCCAGTTCGGCTGCCTTGGCCTTCGGCACTTTCTGCACCACCTGCGGCGCGAGCATGACGTTTTCGCCGACGGTCAGGTGCGGGAACAGGTTGAACTGCTGGAACACCATGCCGACTTTCTGCCGCAGGCTGCGCAGGTCGGCGCGGGCGGCGTCGAGGTATTCGCCGTCGACTTCGATCACCCCGTCATTGATCGACTCCAGGCCGTTGAGGGTGCGCAGCAGGGTCGATTTGCCCGAGCCGCTGCGGCCGATGATCGCCACCACCTGGCCTTCTTCGACACTCAGGTCGATGCCTTTGAGCACGTGGTGATCACCGTAGTATTTATGCAGGGCGGAAATTCTAAGCAGAGGCATGCAGTCTCCTTTCCAGGTAGCGCGCACTGAGGGACAAGGGGTAGCAGAGCAGGAAGTAGCCGAGGGCGACGAGGCCGTAGACCATGAACGGTTCGAAAGTGGCGTTGGCGAGCATGCCGCCGGTCTTGGTCAGCTCGGTGAAGCCGATGATCGAGGTCACCGCGGTGCCTTTGACCACTTGCACCGAGAAACCCACGGTCGGCGCCACGGCGATGCGCAGCGCCTGCGGCAGGATCACGTAGCGCAATTGCTCCAGCGGGTTCAGCGCCAGACTCGACGAGGCCTCCCACTGACCGTGGGGAATCGCCTCGACGCAACCGCGCCAGATCTCCGCCAGGTAAGCGCTGGTGAACAGCGTCAGGGCGATCGCCGCCGCCAGCCACGGCGAAATTTCGATCCCGGCCAGCGCCACGCCGAAGAACACCAGAAACAGCTGCATCAACAGCGGCGTGCCCTGGAACAGCTCGATCCAGGTTCGGGCGAGGCGGCTCGGCAGGGGATTTTTCGAGATGCGCATGACCAGGATCAGCAATCCGACCAGCCCGCCGCCGATAAACGCCACCAGCGACAGCGCCAGTGTCCATTGCAGGCCGGTGAGCAGGTTGCGCAGGATGTCCCAGAAAGTGAAATCGCTCATTGGCTGCTCCTTGCGATGAAGCGCCGACCGAACCAGTTCAGCAACTGACGGATCAGCAGCGCCATGCACAGGTAGATCAGGGTGGTCAGGGCATAGGTTTCAAAGGCGCGGAAATTGCGCGACTGAATGAAGTTGGCGGCGAAGCTCAGTTCCTCGGTGGCGATCTGCGAACACACCGCCGAGCCGAGCATGACGATGATGATCTGGCTGCTCAGGGCCGGCCAGACCTTGCCCAGCGCCGGCAACAGGACCACGTGGCGGAACGCTTCGAAGCGGCTCATCGCCAGCGCCGCGGCGGCTTCCAGCTGCCCGCGCGGGATCGCCTGAATGCCGGCGCGGATGATCTCCGTGGAGTAGGCGCCGAGGTTGACCACCATCGCCAGCACGGCGGCTTGCCATTCGGAAATCTGCACGCCGAGCGACGGCAGGCCGAAGAAGATGAAAAACAGCTGCACGAGGAACGGTGTGTTACGGATCAACTCGACGTACACGCCGAAAATCGCCGCGAACGGGCGGATCTGCCACGCGCGCACCAGCGCGCCGACGATGCCCAGCGCCACCCCGAGCACTGCACCGATGGCGGTCAGTTCCAGGGTGAACAGCGCGCCGTGGAGCAACAGGCCGGTGTTTTCCAGCACCGGCAGAAAATCAAACTGATAGGCCATCGAATACCTCCCGCAGGCCTGCTCAGAGATCGGCCGGCAGCGGCTCTTTCAGCCAGGTCTGCGAGTTTTTCTCCAGCGCGCCGTCAGCCTTGGCGGTGGTCAGGATGTCGTTGACCTTGCCCAGCAGCGCCGGCTCGTTCTTGTTCACGCCGACGTAGACCGGCGAATCCTTGAGCTTCACTTTCAGCGCCGGCACGCGTTTGGGGTTCTTCTCGCTGATGGCCACCATCACCACGTTGCCGCTGGCGATCAGGTCGACTTGCCCGGCGAGGTAGGCGGCGATGGTCGAGTTGTTGTCCTCGAAGCGCTTGATGGTCACGCCTTCGGGGGCGACCTTGGTCAGCTCGATGTCCTCGATGGCGCCACGGGTGACGCTGATGGTCTTGCCCTTGAGGTCTTCGAGGCTGCCGATGGCAGCGTCCGGCGGACCGAACACGGCGAGGTAGAAGGGCGCGTAGGCGCGGGAGAAGTCGATGACCTTCTCGCGCTCGGGATTCTTGCCGAGGCTGGAGATCACCAGATCGACCTTGCCGGTGGTGAGGAACGGGATGCGGTTGGTGCTGTTGACCGGGGTCAACTCGAGTTTGACCTTGAGCTGGTCAGCCAGCAGTTTCGCCGTGTCGATGTCCAGGCCGCGCGGCTTCATGTCCGGGCCGACCGAGCCGAATGGCGGGAAGTCCTGGGGCACGGCGACTTTCAGGGTGCCGCGCTTGATCACGTCATCCAGGCCGTCGGCGTGGGCGGGGGCCTGGCTCAGCAGCAGGCTGGCAAACAGGGCAGCGAGGAGGGCGCTGTAACGCTGGGTCATGGCAAATCTCCGGATCGGCGGGAAGTGATTTCTGCGATCGGACAGAGCACGCGCCGTGCCAATACCGCGATCAACCCCCGGCAGGCCGCGGGTTTGCCGGGTTTGTTCGGTCTTACTGGTCTGAACAGTCAGGTACGGTTTCGCACCCCGATGGCGCATCGACGCGGGTCGCCGAACTCCCGTGGGGCACGACTTGCCGGCCGTGGCGAATAGCTTTACAACTAGCCGCACATTGGCCTGGCTTGTCTGGAAAACCATGAACTCGATCTCCCGCGCGGTACCCGAAGTGGCGCTGCAAGCGATCCGCAAACTGATCACCGAACAGGGTTTCGGACCCGGCGATGCGTTGCCGTCGCAACGGGATCTGGCGCTGCAGCTGGGGGTCAGCCGGGCCTCGCTGCGCGAAGCACTGTCGTCGCTGAGTGCGCTGGGGGCGATCAGCATCCAGCCGGGCAAGGGCGTGTTCGTCCAGGCGGCGGTGGATCTGCCGCGCGGTGACAGTGCGCCGACCTGGCCCTTCGCGGCCCAGGCTTCGCCGCTGGAAATCTTTCAGCTGCGCTACGCGCTGGAGGGCTTCGCGGCCGGCCTGGCGGCGCTGACCCTGAGCACCTTCGACCTCGACGAACTGGAAGACAACGTCGCCGCCATGCGCGAGCAGCTGCGCGGCGGCGACTTCGAGGCGGCGGCGAAACTGGATTTCGAATTCCACCGGCGCATCCTCCTGGCCAGCGGCAATCAGGCGATGCTGAGCATCCTCACGGCCAGTGCCGACATCTTCCTCGAGAGCCAGAAACTGCCGTTCATCCGCGCCGAGCGGGCGATGGAAACCTGGCAGGAACACCGCAAGATCCTCCGCGCCCTGGCTCGCCGCGCGTCGGCCGCGGCCCAGAAAGCCATGCAGGAGCACGTGCGCAACGCTGCGCTGCGCACCGGAATCGCCTTCATCGCCCCCGCTGGCGCGTGACCTGGGCTATACCCAAATTCATGGGGCACCATAGCAAGACTCAATCATCTGCGGCTTCCTGAACAGGGGAAGGGCGGATATGATGGGCCACGTTTTTTTGCTTACAACCTGGAGAATTCCATGAGCAGCGATCTGATCAAACACGTTAGCGACGCTAGCTTCGAAGCCGACGTACTCAAGGCCGAAGGCGCTGTACTGGTCGACTACTGGGCTGAATGGTGCGGCCCTTGCAAAATGATCGCTCCGGTTCTGGACGAGATTGCCGAGACTTACAAAGGCAAGCTGACCGTTGCCAAGCTGAACATCGACGAGAACCAGGAAACCCCGGCCAAGCACGGCGTACGCGGGATCCCGACCCTGATGCTGTTCAAGAACGGCAACGTCGAAGCGACCAAAGTCGGCGCACTGTCGAAGTCGCAACTGGCTGCTTTCCTCGACGCCAACATCTAAGCGTCGTCGTAAACAGTGTCAGTAAAAAGCCCCGCAAATTGCGGGGCTTTTTGCGTATTCAGGGCTAGACGCTCCCAAATCCAGGTGGTACATTCGGCCCCGCACTGGTTTCTCCACTGCCCCCTGCTAGCCGTCGCCGACGCACTCCTTTTCGAACAAGTTCGCGATCCTGTCGCCTTCTCCGCGGCGCGGCCTCATTAAGCCAAAAGCTTAATTTCCCCCCCTCCATAAATGATTACGTCATTCCTATATGAATCTGACTGAACTCAAGCAAAAGCCGATTACCGAACTGCTCGAATTGGCCGAACAGATGGGCATAGAAAATATGGCCCGTTCGCGCAAGCAGGACGTGATTTTCTCCCTGCTGAAAAAGCACGCCAAAAGCGGCGAGGAAATCTCCGGTGATGGCGTGCTGGAGATTCTCCAGGACGGCTTCGGCTTCCTGCGCTCCGCTGACGCTTCCTACCTCGCCGGCCCGGACGATATCTACGTCTCGCCGAGCCAGATCCGCCGTTTCAACTTGCGCACCGGTGACACCATCGTTGGCAAGATCCGCCCGCCGAAGGAAGGCGAGCGTTACTTCGCCCTGCTCAAGGTCGACACGATCAACTTCGATCGTCCGGAGAACGCGAAGAACAAGATTCTCTTCGAGAACCTGACCCCGCTGTTCCCGACCGTGCGCATGAAGATGGAAGCCGGCAACGGTTCCACCGAAGACCTGACCGGTCGGGTGATCGACCTGTGCGCTCCGATCGGCAAAGGCCAGCGTGGTCTGATCGTGGCACCGCCGAAGGCCGGTAAGACGATCATGCTGCAGAACATCGCAGCGAACATCGCCCGTAACAACCCTGAAGTTCACCTGATCGTGCTGTTGATCGACGAACGTCCGGAAGAAGTGACCGAAATGCAGCGCACCGTGCGCGGCGAAGTGGTTGCCTCGACCTTCGACGAGCCGCCGACCCGTCACGTGCAAGTGGCCGAAATGGTGATCGAGAAGGCCAAGCGCCTGGTCGAACACAAGAAGGACGTGGTGATCCTGCTCGACTCCATCACCCGTCTGGCCCGTGCCTACAACACCGTGATCCCGAGCTCCGGCAAGGTCCTGACCGGTGGTGTCGATGCTCACGCCCTGGAGAAACCGAAGCGTTTCTTCGGTGCCGCGCGCAACATCGAAGAAGGCGGCTCGCTGACCATTATCGCCACCGCGCTGGTTGAAACCGGCTCGAAGATGGACGAAGTGATCTACGAGGAGTTCAAGGGTACCGGCAACATGGAACTGCCGCTGGATCGCAAGATCGCCGAAAAGCGTGTGTTCCCTGCGATCAACATCAACCGTTCCGGCACTCGCCGCGAAGAGTTGCTGACCGCCGACGACGAACTGCAGCGCATGTGGATCCTGCGCAAGCTGCTGCACCCGATGGACGAAGTCGCCGCCATCGAGTTCCTGGTCGACAAGCTGAAAACGACCAAGACCAACGACGAGTTCTTCCTGTCGATGAAGCGCAAGTAATCGCGTCGGTCGAGTCCGAAAAATGGCGCCCCCCGGGGGGCGCCATTTTTTTGCCTGATTTTTGTCCGGACGCCGAGAGGATTCGGTTCGGCTAAGGTCAGTGGTTGGCATGAGCAGAAACAGCACTCGGAAACATCTGCGCAAGAGTGTCCGGCTGTACAAAAAATAACCACCTGATTGGCATTGCAAGATTTATGAGCACACTGGCTTATCGAAGGGATATCGACGGTTTACGCGCAGTCGCGGTGATTGCCGTGGTGCTGTTCCACTTTGGCGTCCCGGGGTTTACCGGCGGGTTTGTCGGCGTGGACGTGTTCTTCGTGATCTCTGGCTACCTCATCACCTCGATCATCTGGAACCAGCGCCAGGCCGGCCGTTTCAGCTTTGTCGAGTTCTGGGCGCGGCGCGCACGGCGGATTCTGCCGGCGCTGTTCGCCATGATTATCGCGGTGCTGGCGGTGGGCTGGTTCCTGCTGGCGCCCAAGGATTACGAAGAGCTGGGGCGCTCGGTGCGCTATCAGGTGATGTTCGTCTCGAACATCCTGTTCATGCGCCAGGACGGCTACTTCGACGTTGCCTCCGACCTGAAGCCGCTGCTGCACACCTGGTCGCTGGCGGTGGAAGAGCAGTTCTACATCATCTTCCCGCTGCTGCTGACGCTGTTGTCGAGTCGCCTCAAGCACTGGCGGCTGGCGCTGTTCGGGCTGTTGCTGGTGTCATTCGGCCTGAGCGTGTGGGCGGTCAGCCAACATCCGGAAAAAGCCTTCTTCCTGCTGCCGATGCGCGCCTGGGAGTTGCTGGCCGGGGCGATGCTGGCGGTGGCGCCGAAGCATGGCTGGCGCCTCAAGCCTGGCGCGGCGCAGGGCCTGAGCCTGCTGGGCATGGCGTTGATCCTGCTCGCAGTGTTCGCTTACGACAAGGCGACGCCGTTCCCTGGCGCTGCGGCGTTGCTGCCGGTGCTGGGCGTGGTGGCGCTGATTCTGGCCAACGGTCATCGGCAGACCTGGGTCGGTCAATTGTTGAGCAGTCGACTGATGGTCGGCCTCGGGTTGATTTCCTATTCCTGGTACCTGTGGCACTGGCCGGTCTTCGTGTTCTCCAGCTATGCCAGCGTCGAGGCGCCGGGCGCGCTCGACACGGCCGGGTTGATTCTGCTGACCCTGGTGCTGGGCTACCTGTCGTGGAAGTTCGTCGAAACCCCGTTCCGCGAGCGGCGTTTGCTTGCCGGTCGTCGGCAGGTATTGCTCGCGGGTTTCTGCGGGATTCTGCTGCTCGGCCTGGCCGGCCAGGCGCTGCGCTGGACCGATGGCCTGCCGTGGCGCCTGTCCGATCAGGCATTGCAATACGCCAAGGGTCGCGAGTGGCGGCCGGAGTTGATGGCGTGCCTGGCGGACGACAAGACCCCGGACGACAAGCTGTTCTGCCATTACGGCGTGACGGATCTGCCGAGCCGCGCGATGGTCTGGGGCGACAGTCACGCCACGGCGTTGATTCCGGTGTTCGATGACGGGGCCAAGGCCCACGGTGTCAGCGTGATCCTGGCCAGCTCCCCGGGGTGCATTCCGCTCGACGGGCTGGAGCATGACGGTGTCTGTGCGCGCTTCAACAAGCGCGTCGAGCAGGGCCTGAAAACCCGGGCGGTCAGCGATGTGGTGCTGGTCGCCCGCTGGAGCCTGTACCTGTACGGCGACGCCAAGGGCGATCTCGGCCATGTCCTGAGAACGCCTGACGGCCGTTACGATCGCGCCGAGGCCGAGCAGCGTTTCGCCGAAGGCCTGCGCACGCGCGTGGCGCAATTGCGTGCGGCCGGGCATCGCGTGTGGCTGGTGAAAGAGGCGCCGCTGCAGATGTTCAGCCCGCCGTATCGGCTGACGCGGCTGGCAATGCTCGATCGCCCGGTGGATGGCGTCGGCCTGGACGTGGCGGCGCACCACAAGCGGCAGGTGTTTATCAGCCAGGTGTTCGCGCAACTGGCGCAGCATGATCCGGCGGTACGCGTGGTCGATCCGGCACCGCGGCTGTGCGATGAAAATGGTCTGTGCCACGCCGAACTCGGCGGTTACTCGCTGTACACCGATGACAATCACCTCTCGGAAGTCGGTGCGCGCTTCGTGGCGCCGATCCTCGAGCCGTTGTTTATCGACCTGCAAGGCACGTCGAACCTCAAGAAAGGCCAGACGAATGCAGCCAAGTAAGCAGCGACAGGCTGCCACAGGCCGGCATAGCAGGTAGGATGTACGCCTATTTTGAGGGTGCCATCGTCAATGAAATTCAAGGATCTTCGGGATTTCGTGCAGCAGCTTGAGCAGCGCGGAGAGTTGAAACGCATCCAGATTCCCGTTTCGCCGGTGCTGGAAATGACCGAGGTGTGCGACCGCACCTTGCGGGCCAAGGGCCCGGCGCTGCTGTTCGAAAAGCCGACCGGGCATGACATTCCGGTGCTCGGCAACCTGTTCGGCACCCCCGAGCGGGTGGCCATGGGCATGGGTGCCGAGTCGGTCAGTGAACTGCGCGAGATCGGCAAGCTGCTGGCGTTCCTCAAGGAGCCTGAGCCGCCCAAGGGCTTGAAGGACGCGTGGTCGAAACTGCCGATCTTCCGCAAGATCATCTCGATGGCGCCGAAAGTCGTCAAAGACGCGGTGTGCCAGGAAGTGGTCATCGAAGGCGACGACGTCGACCTGGCGATGCTGCCGGTGCAGACCTGCTGGCCCGGCGACGTCGGTCCGCTGATCACCTGGGGCCTGACCGTCACCAAGGGACCGAACAAAGAGCGGCAGAACCTCGGCATCTACCGCCAGCAAGTGATCGCCCGCAACAAAGTCATCATGCGCTGGCTCAGCCATCGTGGCGGCGCGCTGGATTACCGCGAATGGTGCGAGAAACATCCGGGCCAGCCGTTCCCGGTGTCCGTGGCCCTTGGCGCCGACCCGGCGACCATCCTCGGCGCGGTGACACCGGTGCCCGACAGCCTGTCCGAATACGCCTTCGCCGGTCTCTTGCGCGGTAACCGCACGGAGCTGGTGAAGTGCCGCGGCAACGACCTGCAAGTCCCGGCCACCGCCGAAATCATCCTCGAAGGGGTGATCCATCCCGGCGAAATGGCCGACGAAGGCCCGTACGGCGACCACACCGGTTACTACAACGAAGTCGACAGCTTCCCGGTATTCACCGTCGAGCGCATCACCCACCGGATCAAGCCGATCTACCACAGCACCTACACGGGGCGGCCGCCGGATGAGCCGGCGATCCTTGGCGTGGCGCTGAACGAAGTGTTCGTACCGATCCTGCAGAAGCAGTTCCCGGAGATCACCGATTTCTACCTGCCGCCGGAAGGCTGCTCGTATCGCATGGCCGTGGTAACGATGAAGAAGTCGTATCCGGGGCATGCCAAGCGCGTGATGCTCGGGGTCTGGTCGTTTTTGCGACAGTTCATGTACACCAAATTCGTTATCGTCACCGACGACGATATCAATGCCCGCGACTGGAACGACGTGATCTGGGCCATCACCACGCGCATGGATCCCAAGCGCGACACGGTGATGATCGACAACACGCCGATCGACTACCTTGATTTCGCCTCGCCGATTTCCGGCCTGGGGTCGAAAATGGGGCTCGATGCCACGCATAAATGGCCCGGTGAAACCACTCGCGAGTGGGGCCGGGTAATCGTCAAGGATGACGCCGTTACCCAACGGATCGATGCCATCTGGAATCAGTTAGGAATAGATTGATGCGTGTAACTTTGCAGCCCTCCGGAGCCGTGCTTGAGATACGGCCCGGCGAGCGGATTCTCGATGGAGCGCGGCGCCTGGGCTATGAATGCCCGCAGAGCTGCCGCAACGGCAATTGCCATGTGTGCGCGGCGCTGCTGGTGGAGGGCCGGGTCGAACAGGCCGGCAAGGTGCACGACCACGGCGAGTTCTACACTTGTCTGGCCGAGCCGCTGGAAGACTGCATCGTGCTGTGGGATGGCGTGCTCGCCCTGGGAGAATTGCCGGTGCGCAGCCTGGCGTGTCAGGTCATCGAATGCCGGGACGTCGGCGGCGACACCTGGCGCGTGCGCCTGCGCGCGCCGGCCGGCAAACCGCCGCGCTATCACGCCGGGCAGTACCTGATGATCGAGCGCGAGAGCGGCGAAAAATCGGCGTTCTCCATGGCCTCGGCACCGCACAGCGGGCGCGACCTGGAAATCCACGTGCTGGCGCGCGAAAGCAGTGCGCTGAGCCTGATCGAGCAGTTGCAGCGCAACCCGCTGGTGCGTGTCGAGCTGCCGTTCGGCGATACTCATCTCGCCGAACTGCCGGACGGACCGCTGGTGCTGATCGCCGCCGGCACCGGCATGGGTCAGATCCACAGCCTCATCGAACATTGCCGCGCCAACGGCTTCAAGCACCCGGTACATCTGTATTGGGGCGTGCGGCGTCCGGAAGACTTCTACCAGATCGAACATTGGCACGAGTGGTTGAAGCTGCCCAATCTGTTCCTGCACAAAGTGGTCAGCGATCAATGCGGCTGGGAAGGGCGCTGCGGCATGCTGCATGAAGCGGTGTGCGAGGATTTCCCCGATCTCAAACCGCTGCACGTCTACGCCAGCGGCTCGCCGGCGATGGTCTATGGCACCCTCGATGCGCTGGTCGAGGCGGGCATGGACGCGCATCAGATGCGCGCCGACGTCTTCGCCTACGCACCGCGCGGCTGAGTCTTTATAACTCTCCATATAGCCGATCGGTATTTATGTAATTGCATAAATACCGGTAGGTTATATATCAATGAGGCAATTAATTAATAAATGTGCCATGGCACTTAAATTGCCTTAAAACATATGTGCCTTATTGTTACAGCGGTGCGTTCTATTAAGTAATTCTTCACCCGCGGGGAGCTGAACGCTATTCGCCATGAGCGCCATTGAAAACGGTTTGTTGAATCTCGCTTACCCTCCGCGGCTCGATCTTGGGCCGCAGCTGACGCACGAACAACTTCTCGCCTCCATGCAATCGACCATGGCGCGCCACAAGGGCGGGCCGGTGTGGCTGTTTGCGTACGGTTCGCTGATCTGGCGGCCGGAATGCACGGCGGTGGAGCGCGTACGCGCACGAGTACATGGCTATCATCGCGGCTTGTACCTGTGGTCTCACGAACATCGCGGCACGCCGGAGATGCCCGGGCTGGTCTTTGGTCTGGATCGGGGCGGTTCCTGCAGCGGCTTCGCCTACCGGTTGCCGCAAGACAATCTCGACACTGCGCTGTATGCCTTGTGGAAACGCGAGATGCCGTTCCCGTCCTATCGCCCGCACTGGCTCAATTGCCGGCTCGAGGATGGCACTCAGGTACAGGCGTTGGGATTTGTCCTGGAACGACACCTGCCCAGCTATGCCGGCAATCTGCCGGATCATGTGCTGAGCCAGGTGTTCGAAAGCGCTTGCGGGCGGTACGGCACGACTCGCGATTATGTCGAGCAGACCGTTCATGCCCTGCGCAGCCACGCCATGCCAGACCGCAATCTGGAGGCGCGGCTCAAGCGCTGTAAGTCAAAAGTCGATCAGGCGATCGCTTCGCGGCTCTGACTGGCGACCTGCTTGTGCCACAGGGTCGGGGCGAGGAACGCCATCGACAGCAGGCAAGCGCCCACCAGCAACACGAAACCACCATCCCAGCCGAAATGGTCGACGGTGTAGCCCATCGCTGCGCTGGCCGCGACCGAACCGCCCAGGTAGCCGAACAGGCCGGTGAAACCGGCAGCCGTGCCAGCGGCCTTCTTCGGTGCCAGCTCCAGCGCCTGCAGGCCGATCAGCATCACCGGGCCGTAGATCAGGAAGCCGATCGAGAACAGTGCGATCATGTCCACGGTCGGGTTGCCGGCCGGGTTCAGCCAGTAGACCAGGGTCGCCACGGTCACCAGCGCCATGAACACCATGCCGGTCAGGCCGCGGTTGCCACGGAAGATCTTGTCCGACATCCAGCCGCACAGCAGCGTGCCCGGGATCCCCGCCCACTCGTAGAAGAAATAGGCCCATGACGTCTTGTCGACGTCGAAGTGCTTGGCTTCCTTGAGGTAGGTCGGCGCCCAGTCCAGCACGCCGTAGCGCAGCAGGTAGACAAAGACGTTGGCCATGGCGATGTACCAGAGCATTTTGTTGCGCAGCACGTATTTGACGAAGATTTCCTTGGCGCTGAATTCGTCTTCGTGGCTGGCGTCGTAGCCTTCCGGGTAATCGTTCTTGTACTGCTCGATGGGCGGCAGGCCGACCGATTGCGGGGTGTCGCGCATGGTAATGAAGGCAAACGCCGCCACCGCCAGGGCCACTGCAGCCGGCACGTAGAACGCGGCGTGCCAGTCGTTGAACAGGCCCATGCCGATCAGGAACAGCGGGCCGATCAGGCCGCCGCCGACGTTATGCGCCACGTTCCATACCGACACCACGCCGCCGCGTTCCTTCTGCGACCACCAGTGCACCATGGTGCGGCCGCTCGGCGGCCAACCCATGCCCTGGGCCCAGCCGTTGATGAACAGCAGGATGAACATCATGGTCACGCTGGACGTGGCCCACGGCGCGAAGCCGAAAATGAACATCACCCCGGCCGACACCAACAGGCCGAACGGCAGGAAGTAACGCGGGTTGGAACGGTCGGACACCAGGCCCATGAGGAATTTCGACAGGCCGTAGGCAATGGCGATGGCCGACATCGCCAGACCCAGCTCGCCGCGGGTGTAACCCTCGTCGATCAGGTACGGCATGGCCAGGGAGAAGTTTTTGCGCAGCAGGTAGTAACCCGCATAGCCAAAGAAGATACCGGCGAAGATCTGCCAGCGCAGGCGTCGGTAGGTACTGTCTATTTTTTCTTCAGGCAACGGAGCCTGATGTGCGGCAGGGCGAAAGAAAGCAAACATTCAAGAGCTCCAAATTTCTTGTTTTGACTGCGGATGCGAATGTTACAGTTTCGTTACCGAAAATAGCATCGCTTCGCATTGGCAAAACAGCGGAAATGTTGGAAGTCGAGCGTTCCTTTATGAACATGTCGCTCAGATATAACAACAGGACGTTGTGGGAATAATTACTTTGGCCGATTTCTGCGGATTTTCGCGGCGAAATAACACGTGACCATAGGAAACGTCCCTCAGTGGAACAGGACGCCGCCGAATGGGCAGGCCAGGCTGTACGCCTTACCCTTTGCCTATTGTCGAAAGCGCGGCTCAATCGCAAGGGAGCGGGTATGAAGGGGTGGTGGCTGGTGTTGTTGTGGGTTGTATCGCTGGAGATTCAGGCAGGCGAGATGAACCTGGAAGCGGAGTCCACACTTCCTCCGGTGTATCCGAGGACATTGCAGCGCGCCGGGATCACCGGCGATGTGCAGGTCAGCTTTATCGCCCACGCCGACGGCTCCGTAAGTGAGGTCAGCGTCCTGCACAGCGATCATCCACAGTTGGCCGACGCTGCCGTGGCGGCGGTCCGCCGCTGGCGGTTCAAGCCGTGGACGGTGTCCGCCGACACGCCGGCGACGCAGGACGTGCGTGCGCCACTGGCGTTTCGCTTCAAGGCACCTGCCGGCATCAATCAATGGCTCAAGGCGCTGAAGTGCCGCTCGGTCAACGAGCACCTGGCGGCAACCGCGGAGGATGCGTGGGTCGACGCGCTGCCGTTCCATTACACCCGTGCTTACCTTACCAACACGATTTCACCGCAGCAGCTGCCGGCGGAACAACGCCTGGCGCTGATCGCCAAGCTCAACCGCCGCGTGTCGGATGTCGTAGTGCGTTGTCGGGAGCGGCCGATGAGCAATTTCGCCGGTTTTCTCCCAGAAGAAATTCGTCGCTTGCTGTAACTGCCAAAGCGCGCGGGTGAGGCGATCCGAGACGTTGGCCCGAACCGCCCGGCAGGCTCAGCGCACTTGCACCACGACCTTGCCCACTGCCTTGCGCTGGCCGAGGTCATTGATCGCCTGCGCCGCATTGCTCAGCGGATAGACCTGCGACACCAGCGGTTTCAGCTTGCCCTCGGCGAACCAGCCGAACAGTTGCTGAAAGTTCGCCGCGTTGTCCTGGGGTTGGCGCTGGGCGAAGGAGCCCCAGAACACGCCAACCACCGCCGCCCCCTTGAGCAGGGCGAGGTTGACCGGGAATTCGGGGATGCGTCCGCTGGCGAAACCGACGACCAGCAGACGGCCGTTCCAGGCGATGGCGCGCACAGCCTGGTCGAACAGGTCGCCGCCGACCGGGTCGTAGATCACGTCGGCACCCTGGCCGTCGGTGAGGCGCTTGATCTCGTCCTTGAGGCTGGTTTCGCTGTAGTTGATCAATTCATCGGCGCCGGCAGCCTTGGCCACGGCGAGTTTTTCCGCGCTGCTGGCGGCGGCGATCACCCGGGCGCCCATGGCTTTGCCGATCTCCACGGCCGCCAGGCCGACGCCGCCGGAAGCGCCGAGCACCAGCAGGGTCTCGCCCGGTTGCAGGTTGCCGCGTTGCTTGAGGGCGTGCATCGATGTGCCGTAGGTCATGCTGAAGGCCGCGGCGGTGTTGAAGTCCATCGACGGCGGAATCGGCAGCACGTTGTAGCCAGGCACCGCGACCTGCTCGGCGAAGCTGCCCCAGCCGGTCAGGGCCATGACCCGGTCACCGACTTGCAAATGGCCGACCTTTTCACCCACGGCGCTGACCACCCCGGCCGCCTCGCCACCCGGTGAAAACGGGAAGGGCGGTTTGAACTGGTATTTGCCCTCGATGATCAGCGTGTCCGGGAAGTTGACCCCGGCGGCGTGCACGTCCAGCAGGATTTCGTTCTTCTTCGCGACAGGACTGGCGACGTCTTCCAGCACCAGCGATTCGGCAGGGCCGAAGGCTTTGCACAGCACGGCTTTCATCAGGGCTATTCCTTTGGGAGTGATGGCCGATAAGTGTAGGTGTCGCAGTCAACGGGTCAACGAGCATGCCCGGCCCTGATAGTCGCCCATAAGCTTGTGCTTGCGCGGCGGGTCGTTATGCTAGGCCGCAAACCGGATAAGGAGCGAATTGTGAAAGCGTGGATCATGTTGTTGCTGGCCCTGTCTCTGCCTGTGGCAGCGCTGGCCGAAGAAGCCAAAGAGGGCGAGGCGCCGAAGGTCAACTACATCACCCTGAGCCCGCCGTTCGTGGGCAACTACGGACTGGACGGCACGCCGAAGCTCAAGGTCTACAAGGCCGACGTGGCCCTGCGGGTGACGGGCGACGAAGCGACCAAGCTGGTCAAGGCCAACGAGCCGCTGATCCGCAATCAACTGGTGGCGCTGTTCACCCAGCAGTCGACCGAGGCGATGGGCAGCATCGAGGGTAAAGAGAAGCTGCGTCAGGAAGCCCTGAAGCAGACCCAGCAAGTGATGAATGACGAAACCGGCAAGCCGGTGGTCGAGGACCTGCTGTTCAACAACCTGATCATTCAATAAGTCTTCTGCTGTCCTGGCCGGCCCCATCGCTGGCCAGCCAGCTCCCACAGACTTTTCGGCTGGCCACGGTTATGGGTTCACTGGAAGTCCCTGTGGGAGCTGGCTTGCCAGCGATTGCATTTGCCTAGCACCCAACTATTCAGGGTTTGAGCGCGATCACTGCCGCCCATTGCTGCGCCGTCACTGGCATCACCGACAGTCGCGAACCTTTCTGCACCAGCGGCAGCTCGGCCAGTGCGGCCTGCTGCTTGAGGTAATCGAGTTTCAGCACCCGGGCGAACGTCTCGACGTGGGCGACATCGATTGCGGTCCAGGCATTTTTCTCCGGCGTGGCTTTCGGGTCGAAGTAGTGGCTGTCCGGCTCGAGTGCCGTCGGGTCCGGGTAGGCGGCGCGGATGATTTTGCCGATACCGGCGATTCCCGGCTCCGGGCAGCTGGAGTGGTAGAAAAAGAACTCGTCGCCCTCGGCCATCGCACGCAGAAAGTTGCGCGCCTGGTAGTTGCGCACCCCGTCCCAGCGCGCCTGGCCGAGCTTTTCCAGGCCTTTGATCGAGAGCTCGTCGGGCTCGGATTTCATCAGCCAATAGGCCATGGGTTTTGCTCCTCGCGGGGTGATTGGGCAAGTTGTCGGGCAATTTTATGACAAACCGACGGTCGGTTGACGTCAGCGTTTGCGCAGCGGTTCACGTTGTCGCAAAATGCCGGCCTTTAAAGCTTGACGCTGCTGCACGGCTACGCATGGAAACCGCTGCTGTCATCGTGATGATGTGCCTTGAGGGGGGCAATCGATGAAACGCAAACCGGATTTGCTCTGGACACTGGTTATTTTGTTCGGCCTCGGCGTCGTGACCACCGGTTATGCGCAAAGTCTGTGGGCGAACAAGGCCGATGCGCCGATTGAAGTGGCGCAACAGGTACAACAGTCGAGCGCGTTCAAGCGCTGAACCTGCCTTCCCGGCGTCGCTGATCGCGGCGACGCCTATCCCGCGAAATACCACGCCTTGTCCGTTACCGTGCCCTGCAACGGTACGTCCCAGCTCGCCTGCGCCAGGCGCTCGACCTTCTGACATTCATGGGCCAGGCCCAACAGCGTCGGCTTGCGCCAGCTCTGCCGGCGGGCGAGGTAGGCCAGGCTGCGGTCGTAGAAGCCGCCGCCCATGCCCAGGCGTCCGCCGACGTCATCGAATCCCACCAGCGGCAACAACACCAGATCCAGGGCCCAGATCTTGCGCTGTCGCGCCAGGCTCGAACGCGGTTCGAGAATGCGGAAGCGGTTGGGCTTGAGCTTTTCTCCGGGACGAATGCGCTGGAAGACCATTTTCGTTCGCGGCCAGGCGCTGAGCACCGGCAGGTAGGTGGCCTTGCCGCGCCGCTGGGCCGCGCGCAACAGCAGGCGCGGATCGATTTCACCGTCGGTGGGCAGATACAGGGAAATGTGCCGGGCGCGGCGGAACTGCGGGTGTTGCGCCAGTTGCCTGTACAGGCCCTGGGCAGCCTGGCGCTGCTCGCTCGGGGTCAGCGAGCGCCGGGCCTTGCGCAACAGACGACGTAATTGTGGACGGGGCAGCAGCGCAGGTTCGGTCATGGTTCGGCTTCGGCAGGTGAGGGCGGAAACGCACGCATAAAAAATCCGATGCCGGCAAAACCGGCATCGGATTCGAATCAGGCTCCCCGGATGAGCCGCTGTCGACTTAGCCCTTGAACCCGAAAGTTCAAGGTGGAGGATGCAGTAGGCTTTAAGGCTTTCCGTCTGGCGGACATGCACACCAGCCCAACGTGCAACCCCCAGGGTAGTGCAAATCGGCTCAGGGACATCGTCAACTGGCAAGCACCCCAGGGAGTGCGGCGAGTATACCTCAAGCGGCCCGACGAATCAGCCCTTGCTGATGTCCGGATCGTCCGCCAGCACCAGATCGACACGATCGAGCAAGTCGCGCACCTGTTCACGGGTCGAGCCGCTGGCCTGGATGTCCGGACGCTCTTCTTTGTGCAAGAGATCGTGGGTGATGTTCAGCGCGGCCATCACGGCGATGCGGTCGGCGCCGATGACTTTGCCGCTGCTGCGGATCTCGCGCATCTTGCCGTCCAGGTAACGCGCGGCGCTGACCAGATTGCTGCGCTCTTCCTGGGGGCAGATGATCGAATATTCTTTGTCGAGGATCTGCACGGTAACGCTATTGCTTGAACTCATGAGTCTTGCTCCAGGGCCTTGAGGCGCGAAATCATCGATTCGACCTTACGCCGGGCGATTTCGTTTTTTTCAATGAGGTGCGCGCGTTCCTCGCGCCAGGTCTTTTCCTGAGCTACTAAGAGTGCGTTTTGACTCTTTAGTTGCTCGACTCGGGTAATCAGCTTTTCGAGTCTGGCCATCAGCGCTTGCAGGTCGGTGTCTTCCATTGTGTCCACTGAATTCATCTGATGGGTGGCAGGCGCCTGGGCTGGCAGTCAGCCTTTAATAGTCTTGGCGAGTCTGTCGATGTAGGATACAAGGCCTTCATTCTAGACATAGCGCCGTCTGGCGCCTAGCTGCCCATGCCCATTCAGAATTCTCCGTACCAAGCCTTTGCCACCCTGCTGTCGACCAGCGGTCATCCTGTCTCGCCTGCCGAACTGCACGGCCTGTTGCTCGGCCGCAGCTGCGCCGGCGCCGGTTTCGAGGTCGACAGCTGGCTGGCCGATGCCGCCGAGCTGCTTGAAAGCGAACCGGCAGACAACGTGCGCAATGCCCTGATCGGCCTGCAGGAAATGGTCAAGGGCGAGCTTACCGGCGACGACATGACGGTGGTCCTGCTGCTGCCGACCGACGACACGCCGCTGACCGAACGCGCCGCGGCCCTGGGCCAGTGGTGCCAGGGTTTCCTCACCGGTTTCGGCCTGACCCGCCGCGCCTACGCGCTGAGCACCGAGGCCACCGAAGTGCTCCAGGACCTGGCCGCCATCGCCCAGGTGCAGGACGCGCTGGAAGAGTCCGACGACGGCGAAAGTGACTACATGGAAGTCATGGAATACCTGCGCGTCGCGCCGCTGCTGCTGTTCACCGAAACCAAGAAGGCCGACGAAGCGCCGGCCAAACCGTCGCTGCACTGATCGCTGCCAGGGAACGCCATCTGCCCATGATCCATATCCCGAAAGCGGAATACAGCCGGCGCCGCAAGGCGCTGATGGCGCAGATGGAACCCAACAGCATTGCCATCCTGCCCGCCGCCGCGGTGGCCATCCGCAATCGCGACGTCGAGCACGTCTACCGCCAGGACAGCGATTTCCAGTACCTCAGCGGTTTCCCCGAGCCGCAGGCGGTGATCGTCCTGATGCCCGGCCGCGAGCATGGCGAATACGTGCTGTTCTGCCGTGAACGCAACGCCGAACGCGAGCTGTGGGACGGCCTGCGCGCCGGCCAGGAAGGGGCGATCCGCGACTACGGTGCCGATGACGCGTTTCCCATCACCGACATCGACGACATCCTGCCGGGCCTGATCGAAGGCCGCGACCGGGTGTATTCGGCGATGGGCAGCAACCCGGAGTTCGACCGGCACCTGATGGACTGGATCAACGTGATCCGCTCCAAGGCGCACCTGGGCGCCCAGCCACCGAACGAATTCGTTGCCCTGGATCATCTGCTGCACGACATGCGCCTGTATAAATCGGCGGCAGAAGTGAAGGTGATGCGCGAGGCCGCGCGGATTTCGGCACAGGCCCACATCCGTGCGATGCAGGCCAGTCGTGCCGGGCTCTACGAATACAGCCTGGAAGCCGAACTGGACTACGAATTCCGCAAGGGCGGGGCGAAAATGCCCGCCTACGGTTCGATCGTCGCCGCCGGGCGCAACAGCTGCATCCTGCATTACCAGCAGAATGACGCGTTGCTCAGGGACGGCGATCTGGTGCTGATCGACGCCGGTTGCGAGATCGACTGCTACGCCAGCGACATCACCCGTACCTGGCCGGTCAACGGCAAGTTCTCCGCCGAGCAGAAAGCGATCTATGAACTGGTGCTCGCCGCGCAGGAAGCCGCGTTCGCCGAGATCGCTCCGAACAAGCACTGGAACCAGGCGCACGAAGCCACGGTTCGAGTGATTACCACAGGGCTGGTGAAACTCGGTTTGCTACACGGCGAGGTCGACGAATTGATCGCCAGCGAAGCCTACAAGGCGTTTTACATGCACCGCGCCGGCCACTGGCTGGGCATGGATGTGCATGACGTCGGCGAGTACAAGGTGGGCGGCGAATGGCGCGTGCTGGAGGTCGGCATGGCGCTGACCGTGGAGCCGGGCATCTATATTGCCCCGGACAATCAGAACGTAGCGAAGAAATGGCGCGGCATAGGCGTGCGCATCGAGGATGACGTGGTAGTGACCAAGAGTGGTTGTGAAATCCTGACCGGCGGCGTGCCGAAAACCGTCGCCGAGATCGAAGCGCTGATGGCGCAAGCACGGACACGCGCGGCATGAGTCGGGTCAATCTGGCAATCATTGGCGGCGGTCTGGTCGGCGCCAGCCTGGCCCTGGCCCTGCAAGCCGGGGCCAAGGCGCGTGGCTGGAACATCGTCCTGATCGAGCCGTTCGCCCCCGGCGACAGCTGGCAGCCGAGCTACGACGCACGCTCGTCGGCGCTGTCCTTCGGCTCGC
Organism: Pseudomonas sp. efr-133-TYG-5; assembly: GCF_030209175.1. GTDB lineage: Bacteria > Pseudomonadota > Gammaproteobacteria > Pseudomonadales > Pseudomonadaceae > Aquipseudomonas. The sequence continues at coordinate 422,086 of NZ_JARVSM010000004.1, forward strand.
GGCAGATTTATCAACGGCTGGGCGTGTGGCAGGAAATCTCCCGCCGTGCCGAGCCGATCAAGCAGATTCACGTCTCCGACCGTGGCCGCTTCTCCACCGCGCGCCTGTCGGCGATGGAAGAGGGCGTCCCGGCACTCGGCTACGTGGTGGAAAACGCCTGGCTCGGCCAGTGCCTGTGGCAGCACCTCGACAACAGCGTGATCAGCTGGCGCTGCCCGGCGCAAGTCACGCGCATGGAACCGCTGCCGGATGGCTACCGCCTGACGCTCGACGATGAAACCACGCTCGAATGCGACCTCGCGGTGCTCGCCGATGGTGGCCGCTCGGGGCTGCGCGAGCAATTGGGCATCAACGTGCGCAAGCGCCCGTACAACCAGAGCGCGCTGATCGCCAACATCACCCCGAGCGAAGCGCACAACGGCATGGCCTTCGAGCGTTTCACCGACGAGGGGCCGATGGCCTTGCTGCCGCTGCCGGAAAACCGTTGCGCGCTGGTCTGGACCCGGTTGGGGATGGACGCGCAGCGACTGGCCGAGCTCAGCGAACGGGATTTCCTCAGCGAACTGCAGGGTGTGTTCGGCTACCGTCTCGGCACGCTGAAACAGGTCGGCGCGCGGCATCTGTATCCGCTGGCGCTGGTCGAGGCCGAGGAGCAGGTACGCTCGCACCTGGCCGTGCTCGGCAACGCCGCCCACAGCCTGCATCCGATTGCCGGCCAGGGCTTCAACCTGTCGCTGCGCGATGCCGATGCGCTGGCCGCGGCGTTGCTTGCCAGCGACAAGCCGCTGGGCGACTTCGCCACGTTGCAGGCCTATCGCGAGCGCCAGCGTCTGGATCAGGACCTCACCGTCGGCTTTTCCGATCAGGTCACGCGGTTGTTCGGCAGCACCCAGCCGCTGGTCTCGCTGGGGCGCAACATCGGCCTGCTCGGCCTCGACCTGCTGCCGCCGGCCAAGCGCTGGTTCGCCCGTCAGGCCATGGGGCTGGGGACGCGGCCGGATGCTTGAGTGGCTGACCGCCAGGCTGGGCAAGGCGCGGCTGATGCGCTGGGTGATGACGCTCTACCCGCCGTACCTCGGCGCCGGGGTGCGGGTGCGGCACATCAGCGATGACTTTCGCGATATCCAGGTGTCGATGGGGCTGGGCTGGTACAACCGCAACTACGTCGGCACCCAGTTCGGCGGCAGCCTGTACTCGCTGGTCGACCCGTTCTACATGCTGATGCTGATGGAGAACCTCGGGCCGCGCTACATCGTCTGGGACAAGGCGGCCGACATCGATTTCATCGCGCCGGGCAAAGGCCCGGTGTTCGCCCGGTTCCACATCGACGACACCCTGCTCGACGAGATCCGTCGGCAGACCGCCACCGGCGAGAAATACCTGCCGCAGTTGCAGGTCGACATTCATGACGGCGCCGGCAACCTGGTGGCGCGGGTCGGAAAAACCCTTTACGTGCGGCTCAAGCCGCAAGCGAGACAGGCCTAAAGCATGGAAATGCGCGCAGATGTGCTGATTGTCGGAGCCGGCATGGTCGGCAGTGCCCTGGCCCTGGCGTTACAGGGCAGCGGGCTGGAAGTCCTGCTGCTCGACGGCAGCCCGTTGAGCGTCAAACCGTTCGCTGGCAACGCGCCGTTCGAGCCGCGGGTGAGCGCATTGTCGGCCGCCAGCCAGCGCATCCTCGAGCGCCTCGGCGTCTGGGACGGTATCGTCCAGCGGCGCAGCAGTCCCTACACCGACATGCACGTCTGGGACGGCAGCGGCACCGGGCAGATTCACTTCTCGGCCAGCAGCGTGCACGCCGACGTGCTCGGGCACATCGTCGAGAACCGCGTGGTCCAGGATGCCTTGCTCGAGCGCTTGCACGCTTGTGATCTGGGCTTGCTGGCCAACGCCCGCCTGGAGCAGATGCGTCGCTCCGGCGACGATTGGCTGCTGACCCTCGCCGATGGCCGCACCCTGCGTGCGCCGCTGGTGATCGCGGCGGACGGGGCCAACTCGGCGGTGCGTCGTCTGACCGGAGTGGCCACCCGCGAGTGGGACTATCTGCATCACGCCATCGTCACCAGCGTGCGCTGCAGCAAACCGCACCGGCTGACCGCCTGGCAGCGCTTCACCGATCACGGGCCGCTGGCGTTCCTGCCGCTGGAGCGCGATGGCCAGCAGGATTGGTGCTCGATCGTCTGGTCGACCACGCCGGGCGAAGCCGAACGGCTGATGGCGCTGGACGACCAGGCGTTCTGCGCGGAACTTGAGCGCGCCTTTGAAGGTTGCCTGGGCGAGGTCATCAGCGCCGATCCACGCCTGTGCGTGCCGCTGCGCCAACGCCATGCCAAGCGGTATGTGGCCGAGGGCCTGGCACTGATCGGCGATGCCGCGCACACCATTCATCCGCTGGCCGGGCAGGGCGTGAACCTCGGTTTCCTCGATGCCGCAGTACTCGCCGAGGTGCTGCTGCAAGCGCTCGAGCGCGGCGAACGCCTGGCCGAGGTGAAAGTGCTGAGTCGCTACGAGCGGCGACGCATGCCACACAACCTGGCGCTGATGGCGGCGATGGAGGGCTTCGAACGCTTGTTCCAGGCCGATCCGCTGCCCGTGCGCTGGTTGCGCAATGCCGGGTTGAAGCTGGTGGAACAGATGCCGGAGGCCAAGGCGTTGTTCGTGCGCGAAGCATTGGGACTGACCGGTGACCTTCCAGTCCTGGCTAAACCTTAGTTCTTTGTTGAGACTGACGGCGCCTTCGCGGGCAAGCCCGCTCCCACAATGTTCAGTGTGAAACTCCAATTTTGGTACATCCGGGACCCTGTGGGAGCGGGCTTGCCCGCGAAGGCGCCGGTTCGGTCGCCAGAGGTTTCGGGCTGTGCAACATCTGGTAACTCCTTGCGGAAGTGTTCGATTGAGCTGGTAAATGTGAGTCCTTATCATTTGGCCCACCTTTTCCGACCGAGAGATCACTCCCATGTTGGCACCCAAGCGTCTTCTGACCGCACTGGCCCTGGCCCTGATCGGCAGCACCGCCGCCCAGGCCGCCGATGAGGTGGTGGTCTACTCGTCGCGTATCGACGAACTGATCAAGCCGGTGTTCGACGCCTACACCGCGAAGACCGGGGTGAAGATCAAGTTCATCACCGACAAGGAAGCGCCGCTGATGCAGCGGATCAAGGCCGAGGGCGAGAACGCCACCGCCGACCTGCTGCTCACCGTCGATGCCGGCAACCTCTGGCAGGCCGAGCAGATGGGCATCCTGCAGCCGTTCACCTCGCCGACCATCGACGCCAACATTCCCCCGCAATATCGCTCGTCCAGCCACGCCTGGACCGGCCTGAGCCTGCGCGCACGGACCATCGCCTATTCCACCGAGCGGGTGCAACCGGGCGAACTGACCACCTACGAAGCGCTGGCCGACAAGAACTGGGAAGGGCGCCTGTGCCTGCGCACGGCGAAGAAGGTCTACAACCAGTCGCTGACCGCGACCATAATCGAAGTGCACGGCGCGGAGAAAACCGAGCAGATCCTCAAGGGCTGGGTCAACAACCTGTCCACCGACGTGTTCTCCGACGACGTCGCGGTACTCGAAGCGATCAGCGCCGGGCAGTGCGATGTCGGCATCGTCAACACCTACTACTACGGGCGCCTGCACCAGCAGAAGCCGCAGCTGCCGGTGAAGCTGTTCTGGCCGAACCAGGCGGATCGCGGCGTGCACGTCAATCTGTCGGGCATCGGCCTGACCCGGCATGCGCCCCACCCGCAAGCGGCCAAGGCGCTGGTGGAATGGATGACTACGCCTGAGGCGCAGAAGATCTTCGCCGACGTCAACCAGGAATTCCCGGCCAACCCGGCGGTGAAGCCTTCCGAGGAAGTCGCGGCATGGGGCCAGTTCGTAGCCGATACGTTGCCGGTGGAAGTGGCGGGCAAGCGTCAGGCTGAAGCGATCCGCATGATGGATCGGGCGGGTTGGAACTGACGCTGCGAGTCGAATCGCTGCAAGCGTGATGCGCAGCGTCACAGGATAAGTGCCCACGCCATGCGTGGGCACAATCATTCAACGAGAGCTTTTCCTTGGCCCACCCCGCCCAACGCCGCTGGTACCCCATCGTCTTCGCCATCGCCGCGTTGGTGCTGCTGCCCCTCAGCGTCCTCCTGCTGTCATGGCAGACCATCGATCAGCAGATCTGGTCGCACCTGTGGCAAACCCAGATGCCACGCCTGCTGGGCAACACCCTGACGCTGGTCGTTGGCGTCGGTGTCGGTGTGACGCTGTTGGGCGTGAGCCTGGCCTGGCTCACCAGCCTCTGCGAATTCCCCGGGCGGCGCTGGCTCGACTGGGCGCTGATGCTGCCGTTCGCCATTCCGGCCTATGTACTGGCCTTCGTCTTCGTCGGCCTGCTGGATTTCGCCGGCCCCGTGCAGAGCCTGCTGCGCGAGTGGTTCGGCAGCGGCCTGCGCCTGCCGCGGGTGCGCTCCACCGGCGGGGTGATCGTGGTGTTGGTGCTGGTGTTCTACCCCTACGTCTACCTGCTGGCGCGCACCGCGTTTCTCGCCCAGGGCAAAGGCCTGATGGAAGCGGCGCGGGTCCTCGGCCAATCGCCGTGGCAGGCGTTCTGGCGCGTGGCGCTGCCGATGGCGCGCCCGGCGATCGGGGCTGGCGTGGCGCTGGCGCTGATGGAAACCCTGGCGGATTTCGGTGCCGTGGCCGTGTTCAACTTCGACACCTTCACCACGGCGATCTACAAGACCTGGTACGGCTTCTTCAGCCTGCCGAGCGCGGCGCAACTGGCCAGCCTGTTGCTGCTGGTGGTGATGCTGGTGCTTTACGGCGAGCGGCGCGCGCGCGGTGCCAATCGGGCGAGCAACGAGCGGCCGCGGGTCAAGGCCCTGTATCACCTGCGCGGACCGAAGGCGTGGGCGGCGACGGGCTGGTGCGTGCTGGTGTTCGCCTGCGCCTTCGTCATCCCGCTGCTGCAGCTGCTGGTGTGGTTCTGGCAGCGCGGGCGCTTCGATCTGGACGAGCGTTACGCCGGACTGATCCTGCACACCCTGTACCTGGGCGGCATGGCGGCTTTGCTCACCGTGAGCGTCGCCTTGCTGCTGGCGTTCGCCCGCCGGCTGGCGCCAACCCCGGCGATCCGTTCCGCGGTCAGCCTGGCCAACCTTGGCTATGCGCTGCCGGGTTCAGTGCTGGCGGTGTCGATCATGCTGGCCTTCAGTTATCTCGACCGGCAACTGGTGATCCCGCTCTCGACCTGGCTTGGCGGCGCGGGCAAACCGCTGTTGCTGGGCAGTCTGGCGGCCTTGCTGCTGGCCTATCTGGTGCGCTTCGTCGCGGTGGCCTATGGGCCGCTGGAAAGCAGTCTGGCGCGTATACGGCCGTCTTTGCCCGAAGCGGCACGTAGCCTGGGTGTCAGTGGGCCGCGACTGTTTTTCAAAGTGTATCTGCCGCTGTTGCTGCCCGGCACGCTCAGCGCCGCCTTGCTGGTATTCGTCGATGTGCTCAAGGAAATGCCTGCGACCCTGCTGATGCGCCCGTTTGGCTGGGATACGCTGGCAGTTCGGATCTTCGAAATGACCAGCGAAGGTGAATGGGCACGGGCATCGCTGCCGGCGCTGACCCTGGTTCTGGTCGGACTGTTGCCGGTGATCGGCCTGATCCGCCGCTCGGCCCATCGAAACACTTAGTCGTCAGTCCCGGATCATGCGGCTACAATGCGCGGCATTCGGTGCGGTTCGTCTGACAGATCGGTACGCTGAAATCGGCTGAGAGCCTTGTATGGCAAGGCTTTCATCGCGTACGGCGGCTGTCCGCACCTTCGCCACGCCCGGAAGGAGAAACCCATGGGACAGCGTACGCCTCTGTATGACCTGCATCTCGCCCTCGGCGCGAAGATGGTCGATTTTGGCGGTTGGGACATGCCCTTGCACTACGGCTCGCAGGTCGAGGAGCACCACGAGGTGCGCCGCGATTGCGGGGTGTTCGATGTTTCCCACATGACCGTGATCGATGTCGCCGGCCCTCAGGCCAAGGCGTGGCTGCAGCATTTGCTGGCCAATGACGTCGAGCGCCTGCACAGCCCCGGCCGGGCGTTGTACAGCACCATGCTCAACGAGCGCGGCGGTATCGTCGACGACATGATCGTCTACCGCCTCGACGACGGCTATCGGCTGGTGGTCAACGCCTCCACCCGCGATCAGGACCTGGCCTGGATGCAGGCGCAGCAGGCCGGTTTCGACGTGCAGGTCAATGAACGTGCGGAGTTGGCGATGCTCGCCATCCAGGGCCCGCAGGCCCGGCAGAAAGTCGCCGAACTGGTCACGCAGGCACGCGCCACGCTGATCCATCAGCTCAAGCCGTTCGAAGGCCGCGCCGATGGCGACTGGTTCATCGCCCGTACCGGCTACACCGGCGAGGACGGTCTGGAAATCGCCCTGCCGGCCAGCCAGGCCCCGGGCTTCTTCAACGATCTGGTCGGCGCGGGGATTTCCCCGATCGGGCTCGGCGCGCGCGACACGTTGCGGGTCGAAGCCGGGATGAACCTCTACGGCCAGGACATTCACCAGGACGTTTCGCCGCTGGCCTCGAACATGGTCTGGAGCATCGCCTGGGAACCGGCCTCGCGCCAGTTCATCGGGCGCAGCGCCCTGGAGGCGGAAAAAGCCGCCGGCGTACAGCACAAACTGGTGGGTCTGGTGCTTGAGGAGCGCGGCGTCTTGCGTGCGCATCAAGTGGTACGGATCGCCGATGTTGGCGAAGGGGAGATCACCAGTGGTAGTTTCTCTCCTACGCTTAGCAAGTCGATTGCCCTGGCGCGTGTACCGATGGCGACTGCCGACCGCGCCGAAGTGGAAATCCGTGGCAAGTGGTATCCGGTGCGAGTGGTCAAACCGACCTTCGTCCGTCACGGCAAAACGTTGATCTAACCTATTCCGGCGGGCCGACCGCTGACAATTTCTCGAGGACACCGAACATGAGCGATATCCCAGCCGAACTGCGTTTTGCCACAAGTCACGAATGGGCGCGCCTGGAAGCCGACGGCACCGTCACCGTGGGCATCAGCGATCACGCGCAGGAAGCGCTGGGCGACGTGGTGTTCGTCGAACTGACCGAAGTCGGCAAAGTGTTCAGCGCTGAAGACCAGGCCGGCGTGGTCGAGTCGGTAAAAGCCGCTTCCGACATCTATGCCCCGGTCAGCGGTGAAGTGATTGCCGTCAACGAAGAGCTGAGCGGCTCGCCCGAGCTGCTCAACTCCGACCCGTATGGCGCGTGGATCTTCAAGCTCAAGCCAAGCGACAAGGCCGAGCTGGACAAGCTGCTCGACGCAGCCGCCTACAAGGCTGAAATCGGCGAGTAAGGCGCAGGCCTTGCCCAAAGCCCCGATCCGTCGGGGCTTTTTTCTGCGCGTGGGTCAGGCGTCGCGCAGCACCGCTTTGACCGCCGCCACCGCACGCTCGACATCGTCCTTGGTCATGCTGGTGAACATCGGCAGCGAGACGATCAGGCGGCCGACCCGTTCCGCCACCGGTAGCATGCCTTCCTGCCAGCCGCGCGCGCGGTACAGGCTCAGCAGATGGATCGGCGGGTAGTGATAGCCGATACCGATGCCCCGAGCCTGCATCTGCTCCATGAAGGTCGCCCGTGCCGGCAAGCCGTCCGCGCGCTCCGGCAGCACCAGTTGGAACAGGTGCCAGTTGCTGCTGCTGAAGTCGGCCGGGGGCAGCTGCGCGCCGTAGGTGGCTTCGAAGTCGTCGCCAAAACATTTGAAGTAGTGGCGGGCCAGCTCCCGACGATGAGCCGTCAGGGCCTCGATGTGGGCGAACTGACCGAGGCCGATGGCGGCCGCGACATCGGTCATGTTGAACTTGCCGCCGAGCACGTCGACGTCCAGGCCGTCGAAACCGCTGCGGGTGACGCCCTGCAAGCGATATTTCTCCGCCAGCCGCACTTCTTCGGCGGTGTTCAGCACCAGGCAGCCGCCTTCGGAGCAGGTGACGTTCTTGTTGGCCTGGAAGCTGAACGACACGAAGTCGCCGCCGGCGCCGATGCGCTGGCCGTTCCAGCTCGAGCCCAGAGCCTGCGCCGCATCTTCGATGATCCGCAGGTTGTGCCGGCGGGCGATGGCGTAGAGGCGGTCCATGTCCACCGGCAGGCCGGCGAGGTACACCGGGATCACCGCACGGGTGCGCGGGGTGATCGCCGCTTCCAGGCGCTCCAGATCGATGTTGCGGGTCAGCGGGTCGATGTCGGCGAACACCGGGGTCGCCCCCACTTCAAGAATCACGTTGGCCGTGGCCACCCAGGAAATCGGCGTGGTGATTACCTCGTCGCCGGGGCCGATGCCGGCAATGCGCAGAGCGATTTCCATGGTGCAGGTGCCGGAGTTGAACGTGCGCACCGGGCGCCCGCCGAAATAGGCCGACAGTTGCGCTTCGAAGGCCTGCACCTTGGGTCCGCTGGTGATCCAGCCGGAGCGCAGCACCTCGCCGACGGCGGCAATCGTGGCTTCATCGATGACGGGTTTGGAAAACGGCAGGAAGGGCAGTTGGCTCATGACGATTCGATCATCCGTTGGTGGGATGCCTGAGGCAGGCGCCACAGCATGGCGCGGAATGCCGCGGCCGCCAAGCCGTCCGCCGCGGTATCGACTGCTATGCTGGTTTGACCGTGTTGCATTGACGCCGAGCGCCAGTCCGGAGAGAGCCCGTCATGTCCCAGTTGCCGTCCCTCAGCCAGTTGCACGACCCCCATGCCTTCCTGCGCCGCCACCTGGGGCCCGACGCCGCCGAGCAACAGGCGATGCTCGACAGCCTCGGCCTCGGCAGTCGGGTCGAACTGATCGAGCAGACGGTGCCGCCCGGCATTCGCTTCAACCGCGCCCTCGACCTGCCGCCAGCGCTCGACGAACAGGCTGCGCTGGACAAGCTGCGCGGCTACGCCGAACAGAATCAGCTGTGGACCAGCCTGATCGGCATGGGCTACTACGGCACCCTGACGCCGACCGTGATCCTGCGCAACGTGCTGGAAAATCCTGGCTGGTACACCGCCTATACGCCGTATCAACCGGAGATCGCCCAGGGGCGGCTGGAAGCCTTGCTCAACTTCCAGCAACTGACCATCGACCTCACCGGCCTGGAACTGGCCAACGCCTCGCTGCTGGATGAGGCCACCGCCGCCGCCGAAGCCATGGCCTTGGCCAAGCGCGTGGCGAAATCGAAAAGCAATCTGTTTTTCGTCGACCGCAATTGCCATCCGCAAACCATTTCCGTGGTACAGACCCGCGCCGAAGGCTTTGGCTTCGAGCTGATCGTCGACGCTGTGGAAAACCTCAAGCAGCACCAGGTATTCGGCGCGTTGCTGCAATACCCCGACACCCACGGCGCGATCCCTGACCTGCGCCCGCTGATCGATCACCTGCACGCGCAACAGGCGCTGGCCTGCGTGGCGACCGATCTGCTCAGCCTGCTGCTACTGACGCCGCCCGGCGAACTCGGGGCAGACGTGGTGTTCGGTTCGTCGCAGCGCTTTGGCGTGCCGATGGGCTACGGCGGCCCGCACGCGGCGTTCTTCGCCAGTCGCGAGGAATACAAACGGGCGATTCCCGGGCGAATCATCGGCGTGTCCCGGGATGCCCGGGGCAACGTGGCGCTGCGCATGGCCCTGCAGACCCGCGAGCAACATATCCGCCGCGAGAAGGCCAATTCGAATATCTGCACCGCCCAGGTGCTGTTGGCCAACATCGCCAGTTTCTACGCGGTCTACCATGGCCCGGAAGGCTTGAAACGGATTGCCCAGCGCGTCCATCGGCTGACCTGCATTCTCGCCACGGGCCTCGCACGCCATGGCATCAAGCGGCTCAACGAACACTTTTTCGACACCCTGACCCTGGATGTCGGCGGCGCACAGACGGCGATCATCGACAGCGCCCGGGCAGCGCGGATCAACCTGCGCATCCTCGGTCGCGGCCAGGTGGGCCTGAGCCTCGATGAAACCAGCGACGAAAGCACGGTGGCGCGCCTGTTCGATGTGCTGCTGGGCGCCGATCATGGGCTTAGCGTCGGCGATCTGGACGGCGAAACGCTGGAATCCGGGATTCCCGAACACCTGCGGCGAAGCTCGCCGTACCTGCGCCATCCGGTGTTCAACGCCCACCACAGCGAAACCGAGATGCTGCGTTACCTCAAGCAACTGGAGCACAAGGATCTGGCGCTCAACCAGTCGATGATCCCGCTCGGCTCCTGCACCATGAAGCTCAATGCCACCAGCGAGATGATCCCGATCACCTGGCCGCAGTTTGCCCACCTGCACCCGTTCGTGCCGCGCGAGCAGGCGCTCGGCTACACGCTGATGATCGATGAACTGCAGCGCTGGCTGTGCGCGATCACCGGGTTCGACGCGATCTGCATGCAGCCCAACTCCGGCGCCCAGGGCGAGTACGCCGGGTTGCTGGCGATCCGCAAATACCACGAGAGCCGCCAGCAGGGTGGGCGCGACATTTGCCTGATTCCATCCTCGGCCCACGGCACCAACCCGGCGTCGGCGCAGATGGCCGGGATGCGCGTGGTGATCGTCGAGTGCGACGCGGCCGGCAATGTCGATCTTGCGGACCTGAAGGCCAAGGCCGGCGAAGCCGGGGACAAACTGTCGTGCCTGATGGCCACGTACCCCTCGACCCACGGTGTCTACGAGGAGGGCATCAGCGAAATCTGCGAGGTGATTCACCAGCACGGTGGCCAGGTGTACATGGACGGCGCCAATCTCAACGCGCAGGTCGGCCTGGCCCGTCCGGCGGACATCGGCGCCGACGTCTCGCACATGAACCTGCACAAGACCTTCTGCATTCCCCATGGCGGCGGCGGGCCCGGCATGGGGCCGATTGGCGTGCGCGCGCATCTGGCGCCGTTCGTCGCCAATCACCCGGTGATACCGATCGACGGGCCGCAGCCGCAGAACGGCGCAGTCAGTGCCGCGCCGTGGGGCAGTGCGAGCATCCTGCCGATCAGCTGGATGTACATCGCCATGATGGGGCCGCAACTGGCGGACGCCAGCGAGGTGGCGATCCTCGCGGCGAATTACCTGGCCGAGCACCTGTCCGGCGCGTTTGAGGTGCTGTACACCGGGCGCAACGCGCGGGTGGCGCACGAATGCATTCTCGATCTGCGCCCGCTCAAGGCGCAGACCGGCATCAGCGAAGAAGACGTCGCCAAGCGCCTGATGGACTACGGGTTCCACGCCCCGACCATGTCGTTCCCGGTGCCGGGTACGTTGATGGTCGAACCGACCGAAAGCGAATCGAAGGCGGAACTGGACCGCTTCATAGGCGCCATGCTGAGCATCCGCGCGGAAATCAGCGAAGTACAGAACGGTAACTGGCCGGCGGAAGACAACCCGCTCAAACGCGCGCCGCATACCCTGGCGGATATCACGGGTGTCTGGGAGCGGCCCTACAGCATTGAACAAGGCGTCACGCCGGACGCGCATACCAAGGCGCACAAATACTGGCCGGCGGTGAATCGGGTGGATAACGTCTACGGCGACCGCAATCTGTTTTGTGCCTGTGTGCCCGTGGACGATTATCGGTGAGACGCAACCAATCGGCGACGAGGTCCAGCCTGCAGGCTGCGAGCGGTTGATTGTTCAAGGCAAAAAAATGCCGCTCACTTGAGCGGCATTTTTGTTCCGGCGGGCGGGCTTATTCGGAGGCCACGGCGTTCTTCGCCAGAATTGCATTGGCCAGTTCCATGTCCGTGGCCTGCAGGCCCGGATTGTCGGCGCGGACTTTCTGCATCGCCGCTTCCAGGTACGGCCCGCGAATGCCGCCGTCGCTGGCGACGAAACTGCCGGCGTCGTCCTGCGCGGCGACGATCAGCTTGTGATCCTTGAAGGTCAGGTAGGTCGAGCCGGTGGTCGCGCCGGACGAAATGACGTTACGCCAAAAGCTGTCGGCCATGGCTGAACCAACAGGCAGGGACAGCAAGGCCAGGGTGGCGACAGCAAGTTTGAGACGCATGATGAGAGGACTCCTGGGGTTGACTACGGGTTTGGATCGTCATTTGCCCGATCCGGTTCCATGACCGCTGTGTTTCCTGCGCTAGGGCTGCGCGTCGTTATTTGGCACCATGCGCCATCGGTTTCTACGCATGGACGCTGCCTTGAATTTTTCTGCCCTGTTTTACGCGATGTTCTGGTGGTTCCTCATCGTCGGTTTCATCGGCCTGCCGGTGCTGTTGATCATGCTCGGTGTACCGGCATGGCGCCGGCCGTTACTGCGCCATCCGCGCAAGGTCGCGGTCATGGGGCTGGTCTGTGGCAGCGTTGTCGGCCTGACCTCCTATCAGCTATGGCTCAATCACCGCGAGCGCGAGTTGCTCAATCCCCGCCTCGATCACGCTGTAGTGGTCGGGGAGCTGGCCTTGCCGGCCGGTGCCCGTGTGCATCTGAATGCACTCGAACCGCTGGACGCCAACGGTGAGCCGCAAACCCATGGCCTGGCCAGTCTGAGCAGTGTTGAATTCCCGGCGCCACATGTCGTTGCGGGGATAACGGTATCGGCATTGAGACTGTATTTCCCGCCGGACACCGAGATGTTGCTGGCGGCGGATCAAGTGATCGATGGCTTTCCCTGTGCGGGCGGCACCTGGGTCACCATGAGTGCCACCGAGCAGACCCGCCTGCAACCCGAGCGCTGGCGCTTTACTGCCTGCACACTGGTGGCCGGCTCGGTAATTGCCGCAGAGACATGGCCGGCGCAAAGCCGCGTCTCGCGCGAAGGCGACGCGTACACCGTGCATAACTGGCTGGCCGAGGCGCCGGTTTCACTGCGCGGCATCGTCTTGTCGAATGTCATCGTGACGCTCGACGCGCAGCGCCGACTGTCGCATTGGGAGGGGCAGCTGGAAAACCCGGTCACCGTCGGCGAGTGGCAATACCCACATGGAACGACGGTGGCGCAGAACCGCCCGGACACCTTGATGTTCAGCCCGAGCCCGTTGTCCCCGGCACGCAATCTGCGCACCGGCCAGAGGCTGGGGCGTGACCACTCGATTCTGCAGCGGCCGGCAGACGGCCGCGTGTTGTGGATCAAGCCCAATGGCGAGATCGATGCGCCCGACTCGTAGCGTGGCTAGCGCTGCTCACTCTGGGGCGTCACCCGCAACACCTCTTCAATCGTCGTCAGCCCGGCCGCGACTTTCTGCGCGCCGGACAGGCGCAGGCTGCGCATGCCTTCCTTGAAGGCCTGGCGGCGGATCGCGGCGAGGTCGGTGTCCGGGCTGATCAGTGCCTTGAGGTTGTCGCTCAGTTGCATGATTTCATAGACCCCGGCACGGCCACGGTAACCGGTGTCGCGGCACTCCAGGCAGCCAATCGCACGCTGCGCGTTGCCGGGCAGCGGTGCCTGCCAGGGCCGGGTCAGGGTTTGCCAGTCGTCTTCGCCAAGGGTCAGCGGTGCCTTGCAGTGCGGGCACAGGGTACGCACCAGGCGTTGCGCCATGACCCCGAGCACGGTGGCCTTGATCAGGTAGTGCGGCACGCCGAGTTCGAGCAGGCGGCTGATCGCGCTCGGCGCGTCGTTGGTGTGCAGGGTCGACAGCACCAGGTGCCCGGTCAATGCCGCCTGGATCGCCATTTCTGCCGTTTCCAGGTCGCGGATCTCGCCGATCATGATGATGTCCGGGTCCTGCCGCATCAGCGCCCGCACCCCGGCGGCAAAGCTCAGGTCGATGTTGTGCTGGACCTGCATCTGGTTGAACGCCGGCTCGACCATTTCGATCGGGTCTTCGATGGTGCAGAGGTTGACCTCCGGCGTGGCAAGCTTTTTCAACGTGGTGTAGAGCGTGGTGGTCTTGCCCGAGCCGGTCGGCCCGGTGACCAGGATGATGCCGTTGGGCTGGCGGGTCATGTCCTGCCAGCGACGCAGGTCGTCGGCGGAAAAACCCAGTTGATCGAAATCCTTGAGCAGCACTTCCGGATCGAAGATGCGCATGACCATTTTTTCGCCGAACGCGGTGGGCAGGGTCGACAGGCGCAGCTCGACTTCGCCGCCCTCCGGCGTCTTGGTCTTGACCCGGCCGTCCTGGGGTTTGCGCTTCTCGGCGACGTTCATCCGCCCGAGGCTTTTCAGGCGGCTGACGATGGCCATGGTCACCTGCGGCGGGAATTGATAGACGTTGTGCAGCACGCCGTCGATGCGAAAGCGCACCGTGCCTTGCTCGCGGCGCGGTTCGATGTGGATATCGCTGGCGCGCTGCTGGAAGGCGTACTGGAACAGCCAGTCGACGATGTTGACGATGTGCGCGTCGTTGGCGTCGGGCTCCTGGTCGCTGGCGCCGAGGTTGAGCAACTGTTCGAAGTTGCCGAGGTTGCTGCCCTGGGCGTCGGCCGTGCTGGCGCCGCTGACCGATTTGGCCAGGCGAAAGAATTCGACGCTGAAACGCTGGATGTCCGCTGGGTTGGCCACCACCCGTTTGATCGGCAGCTTCAGGACGTGGGTCAGGTCCGCTTCCCAGCCGCTGACGTAGGGCTGGGCGCTGGCCACGGTCACCGCATCGCGGTCGACGGAGACCGCGAGGATCCGGTGGCGCTGGGCGAAGGCGTAGGACATCAGCGGGGTGATGGCGGCGACGTTGATTTTCAGCGGGTCGATGCGCAGGTACGGCTGCCCGGCCTGCTGCGCCAGCCAGAGGGTCAGGCTTTCCAGGTCGAGGTGCTTGCCGGGACGGCTGAGATCGTCCAGCTGCTGACTGGCGATGAATTCCAGAGGATGCATCTGGCCATGCGTGGCATGCCGGCGGCGGGCATTGAGGGCCTGCTCGGCGGCGTCCTGGCTGATGAAGCCCTGGGCGACCAGTTCACGCAAGACATCATTGAGATCCAGCCAGCGGTCCTGAGTGGCGAATTGAACGGACATGCGGGCTCCTTTTGAACGACATTGCGCAAAGGATAGACGTGGCCCCGCTGATCGTTGGGCCACTACCCGGCAGAAGCCGTTTCCGCATTTGTCAGCCGGCCGCCTGCGCCGGCGCATCCCACGCCGCCTCGGCGTTTTGCAGATCCACCGAGCAGACACTGATCAGGTTACGAAGTTTTTCCGCGATCACCTGGGCACGATGCCAGCTCAGGCCGTCGATGGTGATATCGATCGACAGCAGGTCGTCCAGACGCTCGGCGTTGACCTGGACTGGCGTCAGAAATTGCAGCGCGAACAGGTTCAGCACCCGTACCAGCAGATCCGGCTCGGCTTCGGCGAGCAGCTGATAACGCGCGCAGCAGTGGACGTTGTTGACGTTCCACACATCGGCGCGGGTTGCGGGGGTATTCACGGCTTCGAGGTGAGGCATGTCCGGTCTCCAGAATCAGTGGAGGAATTTTTACATTCGAAGTCGGGCATTTCTTGTCTAAGATGAGCGAATCAGCAGGTTGTTCGGTTTGAACAATTCGGCAAATGATTATTTTGAGGATTATTTATGCAAAGCGAGCTGGACAGCTACGACCGACGCATTCTCGCCTTGTTGCAAGAGGACGCTTCACTGTCCAGCGCCCAGATCGCCGAGCAGGTGGGCCTGTCGCAGTCGCCGTGCTGGCGGCGCATCCAGCGGATGAAGGAGGAGGGCATCATTCGCGGCCAGGTGACGTTGCTCGATCGCAAGAAAATCGGCCTGAACACGCAGATCTTCGCCGAAATCAAACTCAACGCCCACGGCCGTTCGAACTTCACCGAGTTCACCGAGGCGATTCGCGGCTTTCCGGAAGTGCTGGAGTGTTATGTGCTGATGGGCGCGGTGGATTTCCTGTTGCGCATTGTCGCGGCAGACATCGAGGCGTATGAGCGCTTCTTCTTCGAGAAGCTGTCGCTGGTGCCGGGGATTCAGGAAGTGAACTCGATCGTGGCGTTGTCGGAGATCAAGTCCACGACGAGTTTGCCGGTCTGAGGTAAGGCAGCTGGTCTCATTCGCGAGCAGGCTCGCTCCCACAGGGGATTGCATTCCAATGTGGGAGCGAGCCTGCTCGCGAAAGCGGTTTTACAGGCGCAGCAGGGTTTTCCAGGCACGGTTCTGATACACCGCAATCGCCTGATGCTTGCGGGCATCGAGCAGTTCGTCAGTGATCGTCGGCTCGTTGGCCAATTGCGCCAGTTTGTTCAGCTCGCCGTACAGGCGATCCACTTCCGCGATATCCAGCACGTTGCGCGCATGGTGCATCCACACCTGGATGCGCTCGATGCGCGGCAATTGCTCGGCCAGGTCTTCCGGTTGCTGCTGGTAGCGTTGCAATTGCAGCGAGGTGGCTTCTTCGCCGAGCAGGCGCGGCAGCCAGCTGTGCAGTTGCGCAGCGCCCTGACGGTTGCCGCGGGTATTGCGCTCGGCAGTCCAGGTGCGAGCCAGCAGCCAGCGTGAAGCGTGCAGCGAGAACAGGCCCCAGCGCGGGTCTTCGAGTTCTTCGAGGAACTGCTCCGGGGCAGCCTTGCGCACGTCTTCGTCTTCGATGCCGGCCTGTACCAGCGGACGCCAGTCTTCGAGCAAGGCATCCAGTGCCACGCGCAGGTCGTGGGTCGACGGACGCGGCGCGGCCTGGCCGAGGCTGCTGAGCAGGGCGCGCAGTTCCGCGAGGTTCTCGACCCAATCCTGCAGCAGGCGCCAGTGGCCGTTGAAGCGATATTGTTCGGCCAGGCGCTGGCTGCTGCCGAGCAGGTGCCAGGCGAGGGCGGCGAAGGCATCGTCCAGCGGGGTCTCGGCGCTGATGGCCGGCGCTGGCAGGCTCAGCGAGTAGCTGTTGGCGTCGTACAGACGATAGCCGCGCTCGGCCTTGCTGATGTCGCACGGCATCAGGGCCAGGGTTTCGGCCAGTTCGGCGGCCAGTTCCAGCAGCGCGGCCGGCTCGCCTTCGCGCAGCTCCAGTTCCAGCTCGCAGATTTCTTCTTTGTGTTTGCCGACCACCACGTGACCGAGGTCCAGCGCGGCTTCGATGACCACTTTGGCCTTGCCGCGGCCCCAGGCGATTTCCGCACGCTCGCGGACGAAATCGGTGGTGAAGATCGGTTTCAGGGTTTTCTTGTCCAGCTCGGCCAGCGACTCGGGCCAGCATTCGCCGTCGAGTTTCTTCACGTCGAGCTTGGCTTTGGGCAACTTCCAGTCGTACTCGTTACGCTCGGACAGGCCGGCAACGCTCTGGCCGCGGGTCTTGAGGGTCTGAATCACTTCGTCGCCGTCCTTGCGCAGGCGCAGGGCAACCTTGGCCTGCGCCAGGTCACGCTCGGGCGTGTCGAAGTACTGGTTCATCAACTCACGGCGTTCCCAGCCATTTTTGTTGCGTTTTTTCAGGAGCGGGTGCTCGCGCAGGGCGGCGAGGGTTTCGCGGCTGACGCGGAGTTTGATTTCGGTTTCTTTCTGCATGGCCGGAAAATCCAGGATCGGGAGCGCAGCCGGGGGGAATGTGTGGCTGCCAAGGCCGTGCAGTGTACAGGAGTCATCCTTGCTACGCCCTGCGGCGGTTTATTCCTGGCGCCGGATGGTTCTATGATGGACTTCAATCCGGGAGTTGGAGTCAGTGATGCCATTGCCGTCCATGCAAGACCAGTTCGCTGCACTGATCGCCGCACCGTCGGTCAGCTGCACGCAGCCCAGCCTGGATCAGTCCAACCGGGCGGTGATCGATCTGCTCGCCGGATGGCTGGGGGATCTGGGCTTTCGTTGCGATATCCAGCAGGTCAGCCCCGGCAAGTTCAACCTGCTCGCCAGCTACGGCAGCGGCCCCGGCGGCCTGGTGCTGGCCGGGCACAGCGACACCGTGCCGTACGACGATGCGCTGTGGCAGACCGATCCACTGCAGCTGACCGAGGTCGACGGCCGTTGGGTCGGCCTGGGCAGTTGCGACATGAAGGGCTTTTTCGCCCTGATCATCGAGGCCGTGCAACCGCTGCTCGAGCAGCCGTTCAAGCAACCGCTGCTGATCCTCGCCACCTGTGATGAAGAAAGCTCGATGTCCGGCGCCCGCGCACTGGCCGAAGCCGGGCAGCCGCTGGGCCGTGCCGCGGTGATCGGCGAGCCGACCGGGCTCAAGCCGATCCGCATGCACAAGGGCATCATGATGGAACGCATCGATATCCTCGGGCAGAGCGGGCACTCGTCGGATCCGCGTCTGGGCCACAGCGCCCTCGAGGCGATGCACGATGCCATCGGCGAACTGCGTGGTCTGCGCCTGCTGTGGCAGCGTGAGTTCAACAACCCGCAGTTCAGCGTGCCGCAGCCGACGATGAACTTCGGCTGCATCCATGGCGGCGACAACCCCAACCGCATCTGCGGCCAGTGTTCGCTGGAATTCGACCTGCGACCGCTGCCCGGCATGGACCCCAAAATCCTGCGCGCCGAGATTCTGCGCAAGCTCAATCCGGTCGCCGAGCGCCATCAGGTGAAGATCGACTACCAGCCGTTGTTCCCGGAAGTGCCGCCGTTCGAACAGGCCGCAGACGCCGAACTGGTGCGAATCGCGGAAAAACTCACCGGCCACACGGCCGAAGCGGTGGCGTTCGGCACCGAAGCGCCTTATCTTCAGCGCCTTGGTTGCGAAACCATCGTGCTCGGCCCCGGCGACATTGCCTGCGCCCACCAGCCCGGTGAATACCTTGAAATGTCACGTTTGCAGCCTACCGTGCATCTATTGCGGCAGTTGATTGAACATTACTGCCTGACCGCTGACGAACGATGATCAACCCCTGTGGGAGCGAGCCTGCTCGCGAAAGCGCCATTTCAGACACTTCGATGTCGACGGATACACCCGCTTTCGCGAGCAGGCTCGCTCCCACAAGGGATCAATGTTTTGTCTGACCAAACGCTGTAAATTGCCAGCACCCCAACCCGTATTCATGAGGAGAGCGCGCGTGTCGCCAAGCCTGTTCCGACGATAACCACCAGCCCGCTGTGCGTTTCCCGTTTCGCCCCTTTTTCCGGCTGCTATTTATTATAGGCCCAGGTTCATGCCCGAATACGTCAATTGGCTTCGCCACGCATCTCCCTACATCAATGCCCATCGCGATTGCACCTTCGTCGTCATGCTCCCCGGCGACGGCGTCGAGCATCCGAATTTCGGCAACATCGTCCACGACATCGTGTTGCTGCACAGCCTCGGCGTACGCCTGGTGCTGGTGCACGGCTCGCGCCCGCAGATTGAAGCGCGCCTGGCCGCTCGCGGTCTGACCCCGCATTACCACCACGGCATGCGCATCACCGATGCCGCAACGCTGGAGTGTGTGATCGACGCGGTCGGCCAGTTGCGCATCGCCATCGAAGCGCGCCTGTCCATGGACATGGCCTCGTCGCCGATGCAGGGCTCGCGCCTGCGCGTGGCCAGCGGCAACCTGGTCACCGCGCGGCCGATCGGCGTGCTCGAAGGCGTCGACTATCACCACACCGGCGAAGTGCGCCGGGTCGATCGCAAGGGCATCAACCGCCTGCTCGACGAGCGCTCGATCGTGCTGCTGTCGCCACTGGGTTACTCGCCGACCGGGGAAATCTTCAACCTCGCCTGCGAAGACGTCGCCACCCGCGCGGCGATCGACCTGGGCGCCGACAAGCTGCTGCTGTTCGGTGCCGACCTCGGCCTGATCGACGAGAACGGCAAACTGGTGCGCGAATTGCGCCCGCAGCAGGTGCCGGCGCATTTGCAACGCCTGGGCAACAACTATCAGGCGGAGCTGCTGGATGCCGCTGCCGAGGCCTGCCGTGGCGGCGTGGCGCGCAGCCACATCGTCAGCTATGCCGAGGATGGCGCGCTGCTGACCGAACTGTTCACCCGTGACGGTGGCGGTACGCTGGTGGCCCAGGAGCAATTCGAGCTGGTGCGCGAGGCGGCGATCGAAGACGTCGGCGGTCTGCTCGACCTGATCAGCCCGCTGGAGGAGCAGGGGATTCTGGTGCGTCGTTCGCGCGAAGTGCTGGAGCGCGAAATCGAGCAGTTCAGCGTGGTCGAGCGCGAAGGCATGATCATCGCCTGTGCGGCGCTGTATCAGATTGCCGATTCGGACGCCGGTGAGCTGGCGTGCCTGGCGGTCAATCCGGAGTATCGCCATGGTGGCCGCGGCGATGAATTGCTCGAGCGCATTGAAACCCGCGCCCGCGCGCAAGGCCTGAAGACCCTGTTCGTCCTCACCACCCGTACCGCGCACTGGTTTCGTGAGCGTGGGTTCGAGCCGAGCAGCGTCGAACGTCTGCCGGCGGCGCGGGCGTCGCTGTACAACTATCAGCGCAATTCGAAGATCTTCGAAAAGTCTCTGTGAGGTGACGCCCTCATCGCGAGCAGGCTCGCTCCACAAGGTTCATTGAGCCTGTGTGGGAGCGAGCCTGCTCGCGATAGCGTTTATTCGGTGACGAATTTCGCACTGACGTAGGGCGAGTAGTCAGGCAAAACGCTTTCGACCTTGCCCTGTTCCTTCAAAAACTTCGCCGTCTCACCAATCGCCTTCGCCGTGCCGCCTTCGAGCAGCGCCGTGGTTTGCTGTGCCTTGGCGTCCGGGAACGCCGAACCCGCGAGCAATTCCGGCACGTCGGCCGCATTGGCACCGGTCAGTTTGGCGATTTTCTGTACGGGCGCGGAGTCAGCCGTCCAGCTGTCTTTATGGCTGGCGTAATCGGCAAAGGCGTCTAGAGTGACCTTGGCAAATTTGGCCACGACGTCAGGATGTTTCTCGGCGAAGTCCTTGCGCGCGACCCAGACTTCGAAGGTCGGAGCACCCCACTGGCCAACTTCGGCGGCGTCGGTCAGGGTCTTGCCGGTCTTGCGGATTTCGCCGAGTGCCGGCGACCAGACAAACGCGCCATCAATGTCGCCCCGCTTCCATGCCGCGGCAATTTCCGCGGGTTGCAGGTTCACCACTTTGACTTTGCTGGTATCCAGGCCCCAGTGCTTGAGTGCACCGAGCAGGCTGTAGTGGGAGGTGGAAACGAAAGGCGTGGCGATGGTCTTGCCGATCAGATCCTGCGGGGTGTTGATCCCGCTGCCATTGCGCACCACGAGAGCTTCGGCGGCATTGATCTGTGCCGAAACAATGAAGGCCACGATCGGCAGGTTGCGCGACGCGGCAGCGGCCAGGGGGCTGGAGCCGAGGTTGCCGATCTGTACGTCGCCGGAAGCAATGGCTGTCACAACTTCCGGACCGCTGTTGAAGCGGCGCCAGTCGATTTTCTCGCCGATGGTTTTCTCGTAGACACCGTCGGCCTGGGGCACTTTGCTCGGATCGATACCGGTCTGGTAGCCGACGGTCAGGTTGGCGGCGTGGGCGGAAAAAGAAATCAGCGCTGACACACAAACTGTAACAAATTGACTAGATAGTGCGCGTTTGGCCATCATGGCGTCGCCTTTTCGATAGGGTTTGACGAATTGGGGTTGCGCCAAAGCTAATCGATCTAAAAAAAGGCTAACAAATACCATTTAGGAATGAGCTTAGGCGCCGATACGCTGTATCCGGCACAGATGGCCAGTAAAGGGCCATATTCCCGAATGCTATGAAAAAGAATGAATAAATTCTTTTTGGGTTTATCAGGAAGTCTTTACCCTGCAGGGACCAAATAACTGCGATTAGACCTTGGTCGTAGACACACAAGGTTACGATTGACTTGTCAGTCACGGTCTGGCGCTAATCGCGCATCTTAGGATCCAGGGGCAACAGACTCCGGACCAGGAACACAAGAATTAGAAACGAGAGGAGCGATACATGAACAAGTCCACCTTGGCCCTGGCCGTGGCCGTAGGGGTTATTGCGCAACAGGCAGGCGCAGCCGGTTTCATCGAAGACAGCAAGGCCACACTGGGGCTGCGTAACTTCTACATCAACACTGATAACCGTGATGGCGCTGGCGCCAACAAGAACGAAGAGTGGGGCCAAGGCTTTGATCTGCGTTTCATCTCCGGTTACACCCAAGGCACTGTAGGTTTCGGTATCGATGCCATCGGCCTGCTGGGCGTGCGTCTGGATTCGGGCGGCGGCACCAACGGCGCCACAGCAGCGACCCGCACCAACGCCGGTTCTTACGGCGGCACCGTGTTCCCAAGCGAGCACAATGGTGAAGCGGTCGACAACTTCTCCAGCCTGGGCCTGACTGCCAAAGCCAAGATTTCCCAGACCGAACTGAAGTTGGGCACTCTGCAGCCAAAACTGCCAGTGATCGTGACAAACGACGGTCGTCTGCTGCCACAAACCTGGCAAGGTGGCCAGATCACTTCTGGCGAAATCAAGGATTTGACGCTGGTCGGCGGCCAGATTGAAGCAGTGAAAGGTCGTAACTCGAGCAACAACGAACAGTTGTCGATCTCCGGTGCCAACGGCCGTACCGCGGCTGGCCGCGACAGCAACAAGTTCATCTACGCCGGTGGTGACTACAAAATCACCAAAGACCTGACTGCCCAGTACTACTACGGCAACCTGGAAGATTTCTACAAGCAGCACTTCCTGGGACTGGTGCACAACTGGGCAATCGGCCCGGGCGTGTTGAAGTCGGACCTCCGTTACTTCAATAGCCGTGACGATGGGGCCAACGGTCACGACAGTAACTACTTCACCACGGGTTACTACGGCGGTAACGTCACCAAAGGTAAAGTCGACAACAACCTTTACAGCGGCCTGTTCCTGTACACCGTTGCTGGTCACACTTTCGGTGGCGGCTATCAGGTCAGCAACGGCGACAGCGACTTCCCTTGGCTGAACCAGGGTGACGGCTCGTCGAACTACACCATCACCGACATGCAAATCCAGAAGTTCGGCCGCGCCGGTGAACGCACCTGGCAAGGTCGTTACTCGTACGACTTCGCCAAGGTCGGCCTCCCTGGTCTGACCGCCGGTGTTGTTTACCTGCGTGGTGACAATATCGATACTCCGAGCGGCGACCATACCGAGTGGGAACGTGACTTCACCGTCGGCTACGTAGTGCCGGAAGGCCCGTTCAAAAACGTCGGCCTGATGTGGAAAAACGCTACCTGGCGCACTGACCTGCCGAGCACCCGTTCGCAGGACGAAAACCGCCTGATCGTCAGCTACTCGATCCCGCTGCTGTAATCGCGCGTTTCGATTCGCTGAAGTAAAAAAGCCCCGTCCGGCATCGCGCCGGACGGGGCTTTTGCGTCTTCAAGTCAGGCCCACCCCCGTAAGCCCTCCCCGAAATTCCCCTCTTTACAGCAACTCAAGGCCTTCTCGAACCTTGTGGTTGATGGTCGTCGCGAAGCCGGCGGGCGTCCAGTGAACAGATGTTTAATATTCTTTTAAGGTATAGATATCTAGTTATTTATTCTTTTTCAGAAGATCAAATCCCGAGCTACAGTTGAGGTCTCCAACAACTCATCAGGAGCCGCACCATGAGCCTCAGACTTGGCGATATCGCCCCCGATTTCGAACAGGATTCCAGCGCCGGCAAGATTCGTTTCCACGAGTGGCTGGGCGATAGCTGGGGCGTGCTGTTCTCCCATCCGGCGGATTTCACTCCGGTGTGCACCACCGAGCTGGGCTTCACGGCCAAGCTCAAGGACGAGTTCAGCAAACGTGGCGTAAAGGCCATTGCACTGTCTGTCGACCCGGTGGACTCGCACCACAAGTGGATCGAGGACATCAACGAAACCCAGAACACCCTCGTCAACTTCCCGATCCTGGCCGATGCCGATCGCAAAGTGTCCGATCTCTACGACCTGATCCACCCGAACGCCAACGACACCCTGACCGTGCGTTCGCTGTTCGTGATCGATCCGAACAAGAAGATCCGTCTGACCATCACCTACCCGGCGAGCACCGGGCGCAACTTCCACGAGATCCTGCGGGTGATCGATTCGCTGCAACTCACCGACAACTACAAGGTGGCCACGCCGGCCAACTGGCAGGACGGTGACGAGGTGGTGATCGTGCCATCGCTCAAGGACGAAGACGAGATCAAGCAGCGCTTCCCCAAGGGCTATCGCGCGGTCAAGCCGTACCTGCGCCTTACGCCGCAGCCGAACAAATAACCGCCTCGGATCGTTCCCACGCTGTGCGTGGGAATGAATACCTGGACGCTCCGCGTCCACTGTGACGCAGAGCGTCACGGGCGGCATTCCGACGCGGAGCGTGGGAACGATCAGCGTAGCCACGAAGCAGGGTTTCAGGCCGTTTTCACGGCCTGTTTTTTTGCCTGGAGGAAAGCGTCCCGCATATCTCTTAAATGCATAAACAAATGAATAAATATGATTTATGGATATATAAATCAGCTGGTAAGGTCACTTCCATCGAAGCGAGATCGCAAACCGCGAATCGCCTGAAACGCGCAAGGAATCGTCTCAATGCTGGTGGTCTCACTCGGTGGCAGTCCCAGCCAACGTTCCCGTTCCGGGGTGTTGCTGGAGCGCTCGCAACGCTGGTTGCAGCAGCAAGGGGTGGAAGTGGTGAGCTATCAGGTGCGGGATTTCCCCGCCGAAGACCTGTTGCATGCCCGTTTCGACAGCCCGAAGGTCCTCGACCTGCTGCAACAGATCGAAAACGCCGACGGCTTGCTGATCGCCACGCCGGTCTACAAGGCGTCGTTCTCCGGCGCGCTGAAAACCGTACTGGACCTGCTGCCGGAACGCGCCTTGAGCCACAAGATCGTATTGCCGATGGCCACCGGCGGCAGCATCGCCCACATGCTGGTGGTCGACTACGCACTCAAGCCGGTGCTGTCGGCACTGAAAGCACAGGAAATGCTGCAAGGGATTTTTGCCGAGGACAGCCAGATCGCCTATGGCGAAGGCAGTGCCCAGGCGCAGTTGGCGCCGGCACTGGAGCAGCGGTTGCATGAAGCCCTGGACCAGTTTGTCAGCGCCATGGCGCGCCGCCCGCAACCGCTGGAGCCGGGGTTGTTGAACGAACGTTTGTTGAGTGCTCGCTGGAGCATTTGAGCCTGCTTTGCAGGCACATCGAAACTTGAAGTACTCACCTTACTCAGCCGCCAACGGCCAAGCAGGTGCAGCCAAAACCCAACAGCAAAAAGGAGAGCGCTATGCGCACTGTATTTTTGCGTCGTGGTCTGGTCGCTCTGTTTGCTGCGGCTGTGTCCTTCGGCGCCATCACTCAAGCTCAAGCCGAGACCCTGCGGATCGGTTATCAGAAATACGGCACGCTGGTCCTGCTCAAGGCCAAAGGCACCCTGGAAAAACGCCTCGCCGCGCAAGGCGTCGACGTGCAGTGGACCGAATTTCCCGGAGGCCCGCAGCTGCTGGAAGGCCTGAACGTCGGCTCGATCGACTTCGGTGTCACCGGTGAAACTCCGCCAGTCTTCGCCCAGGCCGCCGGTGCCGATCTGCTCTACGTGGCCTACGAGCCGCCCGCGCCGAACAGCGAAGCGATCCTCGTGCCGAAGGGCTCGCCGATCAAATCGGTGGCGGATCTCAAAGGCAAGAAAGTCGCCCTGAACAAAGGCTCCAACGTGCACTACCTGCTGGTGCGTGCGCTGGAAGACGCCGGCCTCAAGTACACCGATATTCAAACCGTGTTCCTGCCACCGGCCGATGCCCGCGCGGCGTTCGAGCGCGGCAGCGTCGACGCCTGGGTCATCTGGGACCCGTACCAGGCCGCCGCCGAGCAACAGCTGCAAGCGCACACCCTGCGTGACGGCAAAGGCATCGTCGACAACCACCAGTTCTACCTGGCGACCAAACCTTACGCGCAGAAAAACCCCGAGGTGATCAAGACCCTGGTGGAAGAAGTGCGCGCCGTCGGCGAGTGGTCCAAGGCCAATCCCGAAGACGTCACCCAACAGGTCGCGCCACTGCTCGGCCTGCCGGCGGACATCACCCTGACCTCGGTGAAACGCCAGGGTTACGGCGCACTGTTCCTGACCCCGGAAGTGGTCGCCGCGCAACAGAAAATCGCCGACACCTTCTACCAGCTCAAGCTGATTCCCAAGCCGTTGAGCATCAAGGACGTGATCTGGACACCCCCGGCCGCTGTGGCCCAGAGCTCGGTTACCCAAGCCCAGTAAATCGAACCCCCAAGGAGACCACTCCATGAGCCTCAACATCTTCTGGTTCCTGCCAACCCACGGCGACGGCCATTACCTTGGCACCGCCGAAGGCGCCCGCGCCGTCGACCACGGCTATCTGCAACAGGTCGCGCAAGCGGCGGATCGTCTGGGTTTCGGCGGCGTGCTGATTCCCACCGGCCGTTCCTGCGAAGACTCGTGGCTGGTGGCGGCGTCGCTGATCCCGGTGACCCAGCGCCTGAAATTCCTCGTTGCCCTGCGTCCCGGGATCATTTCCCCGACGGTGGCAGCGCGGCAGGCTGCGACCCTGGATCGCCTGTCCGGCGGCCGTGCGCTGTTCAACCTGGTGACCGGTGGCGACCCGGAAGAGTTGGCCGGCGACGGTCTGTTCCTCGATCACGAAGCGCGCTATCAGGCTTCGGTGGAATTCACCCGGATCTGGCGGCGGGTGCTGGAAGGTGAAACCGTCGATTACGACGGCGAACACATCAGCGTGAAGGGCGCCAAATTGCTCTATCCGCCGATCCAGCAGCCGCGTCCGCCGCTGTACTTCGGTGGCTCGTCGGAAGCCGCGCAGGACCTGGCCGCCGAGCAAGTGGAAATGGTCCTGACCTGGGGCGAGCCGCCGGCGGCCGTTGCCGAGAAGATCGAACAGGTACGGGCCAAGGCGGCCAAGCTCGGCCGCACTGTACGCTTCGGCATCCGGCTGCACGTGATCGTGCGCGAAACCAACGCCGAAGCCTGGCAGGCGGCGGATCGATTGATCTCGCATCTGGACGACGACACCATCAAACGTGCCCAGGCGTCGCTGGCGCGCTTCGATTCGGTTGGCCAGCAACGCATGGCCGCGCTGCACGGCGGTAGCCGCGACAACCTCGAAGTCAGCCCGAACCTGTGGGCCGGCGTCGGCCTGGTGCGCGGCGGTGCCGGTACGGCGCTGGTCGGTGATGGTCCGACCGTGGCGGCTCGCGTCAAGGAGTACGCCGATCTGGGCATCGACACCTTCATCTTCTCCGGTTATCCCCACCTCGAAGAATCGTATCGGGTCGCCGAACTGCTGTTTCCGCACCTCGACATCGAACGTCCGCAACTGCCGAAAAGCGCCGGTTACGTCAGCCCGTTTGGCGAGATGGTGGCCAACGACATTCTTCCCAAAGCCGCGTCGCAGAGCTGAGGCGCGTCATGAAGAAATTTATCCACAGCCTCGCGCCCTGGGCGTTGCCGGTATTGCTGCTGGCGGTGTGGCAGTTGTCGGTGTCGGCCGGTTGGCTGTCGACGCGGATCCTGCCGGCACCGGTGGCAGTGATCGAGGCCGGCGTAAGTCTGGTGCGCAGCGGTGAAATCTGGACGCACCTGGCGATCAGTGGCTGGCGCGCGGCGCTGGGCTTCACCATCGGCGGCAGCATTGGCCTGGTGCTGGGTTTCATCACCGGCCTGTCGAAGTGGGGCGAACGCCTGCTCGACAGCTCGGTGCAGATGATCCGCAACGTGCCGCACCTGGCGCTGATTCCGCTGGTGATCCTGTGGTTCGGCATCGACGAGTCGGCGAAGATTTTCCTGGTGGCGCTGGGCACGTTGTTCCCGATCTACCTCAACACTTATCACGGTATTCGTAACGTCGATCCGGCGCTGGTGGAAATGGCGCGCAGCTATGGCCTGTCCGGTTTCAGCCTGTTCTGGCAAGTGATCCTGCCGGGTGCGCTGCCTTCGATTCTGGTCGGCGTGCGCTTCGCGCTGGGCTTCATGTGGCTGACGCTGATCGTCGCGGAAACCATCTCGGCCAGCTCCGGCATCGGTTATCTGGCGATGAATGCCCGCGAATTCCTGCAGACCGACGTGGTGGTGCTGGCGATTCTGCTCTACGCGGTACTCGGCAAACTCGCCGACCTCGCCGCCCGTGGGCTGGAGCGCGTGTGGCTGCGCTGGCATCCGGCCTATCAGGTTGCCAAGGGAGGTGCGGCATGACCGCTCAACAACCTCCACGCCTGCTGCGCGGGATTCCGCTGGCGGTGCGCAACCTGCAGAAGACGTTCGGCAAGCGCCAGGTCTTGCGCGACATCGACCTGCATATTCCGGCGGGGCAGTTTGTCGCCGTGGTCGGGCGCAGCGGATGCGGCAAGAGCACCTTGCTGCGCCTGCTCGCCGGCCTCGACCAGCCGACTGGCGGCGACCTGCTGGCCGGCTCCGCTGCGCTGAGCGAGGCGCGGGACGACACCCGGCTGATGTTCCAGGAAGCACGCCTGCTGCCGTGGAAAAAGATCATCGACAACGTCGGACTCGGCCTCAAAGGCAACTGGCGTCCACAGGCTCTGGCTGCACTGGAAGCGGTCGGTCTGGCGGATCGCGCCAACGAATGGCCGGCGGCCCTGTCCGGTGGCCAGAAGCAGCGTGTGGCCCTGGCTCGGGCGCTGATCCATCAACCGCGCCTGCTGCTGCTCGACGAGCCGTTGGGGGCGCTGGACGCGCTGACCCGGATCGAGATGCAGCAGTTGATCGAACGCCTCTGGCAGCAGCACGGTTTCACGGTGTTGCTGGTCACCCACGATGTCAGCGAAGCCGTGGCGATTGCCGACCGCGTGATTCTGATCGAGGACGGCGAAGTCGGGCTCGACCTGCAGGTCGAACTGCCGCGTCCGCGGGTGCGTGGTTCGCATCGGCTGGCGGCGCTGGAAACCGAAGTGCTCAACCGTGTTCTGTCCCTGCCCGGCGAACCGCCGGAGCCGGAACCCGTTTCACCACTGCCTACGCAATTGCGTTGGGCGCAATGAAGCAGCTGCGAGCTTCAAGCTACAAGCTGCAAGTAGAAGCGCTGTGCTTTTGCTTGCCGCTTGAAGCTTGCCACTTGCCGCTTATTTCGACCCCAGGAGAAATATCATGACTATCAAAGCCATCAACGTGCGCAACCAGTTCAAAGGCTCTATCAAGGAAATCGTTCTCGGTGACGTGCTGTCGGAAATCGACGTGCAGACCGCTTCCGGTATCGTCACTTCGGTGATCACCACCCGTTCCGTCAAGGAGCTGGAGCTGGAAGTCGGCAGCGAGGTGATCGCCTTCGTCAAATCCACCGAGGTATCGATCGCCAAGTTGTAAGCCGGTGAGTAAAAACAACCCCGAAGGGTGTGAGCCCTTAGGGGTTTTTTGTCGCCCGCGTTCAGCGCGCGAGAACTGACCGGTCAGGGCAGATCCATTACAAGCCGCGAGGTCGATCTGCTATGTTTCTGCTTTTGGCAGGCGTAGACACCGGATGGACAAGACGATAAAGCTGGATGCGATACCCGTGCCGCCAGCGGATCGCGGGTATGTGGCGTTCGATCGTCAACAATGGTCACGCTTGCGAGACGAGCAGCCGATGATCCTCTCGCCTGCGCAAATGGAAGCGCTGAACAGTCATGCCCAGCCCATGACGACGGCGGAGGTGGTCGACATCCTGTTGCCGCTGTCGCGTCTGCTCTATCTGCGTTTTGCGGCAACCCAGGCGCTGAGAAAGAATCAGGCGGACTTTCTCGCCATGCCCGGCTTCAGGCCGCCGTTCGTGATCGGCGTCTGCGGCAGTGTCGCGGTAGGCAAAAGCAGTTTTGCCAGGGTGTTATCGGCCCTGCTGTCGTCGTGGTCCGGTTCGCCGAATGTGCAACTGGTGACCACGGACTCGTTTCTCTATCCCCTGGCAACGCTGCAGGAAAAAGCGCTTCTGCATCGCAAGGGCTTCCCCGAATCCTACGATACGCCACGTTTCCTGGATTTCCTGCACGCGGTGCGCCATGACACAAAAGCGCTCGAGATCCCGATTTACTCGCATGCCCGCTACGACATTCTTGTCGATGAAACCCAGCAGGTGCAGGCGCCGGACATCATTGTCCTGGAAGGCTTGAACGTGTTGCAGGGCGGGCACACGCCAGGGCCGAACGTGCTCGACTTCATCGATTTTTCGATTTACATCGATGCCGCAACCGCCAGCATCAAAAAGTGGTATCTCGAACGGTTTGTCTACTTGAAGAACACCGCATTCCAGTCTTCCGAGTCATATTTCAACAAGTACAAACAGTTGTCTGACCAGGAGGCGCTGTCGATGGCGTCCGATACCTGGGATCGGGTCAATCTGAAGAACCTTGTCGAGAACATTCTGCCGACACGTGACCGGGCCAACCTGATCATCAACAAGTCGGCCGATCACTCTGTCGACCGGTTGCTGCTGCGGGCGGTTTGACCAGCGCTCAGCGCTTGGGCAGATAGGGCGGCAGATACAGGCCCAGGTAAGCATCGAACACGCGCATGCCTTCTTCGGCCATGCGCGGCGTGATCTGGCCGTGCTGCTGCACCGAGCGGGCGTAGACGCGGTCGCCCAGTTCCATCGCCAGTGCGAACACATCCACGTCATCCGGCAGCTTCGGCAGTGCGAAGTGCTGATCGAACAACGTGTGCATCAGTTCGCCCAGTTCGAGATCGTGTTGCCGGTCGGCTTGCGTCACTTCGGTGAGGCCGTGCTGGGCGAGGATCAACTGACGGGCCGCCGCGTCTTCGTCGTAGATTTCCAGCATGCGCTGCTCGACCAGTCGCGACAGGTCGCGCCAGTCGCGCAGGGCGCTGTGGTCGATGGGCGCTTGCAGGCAGGCGCGGAAGGCCGCATGCACGTCCGCGGTCAGCGCTTCGAGCAACGCCGGGACGCTGGCGAAAAAGTGGTAGACCGAAGAGGGCGGGATCTGCGCGCGTTCGGCGACGCTGTAGATCGACAGACTGGCCACGCCTTCGGCCGCCAGCAGCGTGCGCGCGGCGTCGAGTATCGAATCGATCCGGGCCTGACTGCGGGCACGGGGTTTGCGGACGGGGGCGGGACGCGTCATGAAAGTCTCCTGCGGGGCAGCGGGCATTGTACGAGCCGGTTCGGGTGTTGTCTTGTCGGCCGCTTTCGCGAGCAGGAGGCTCTGTGTTCACCGCTTTGATGTTCACTGGAGGCCGACCGTGGGAGCGAGCCTGCTCGCGAACCGTCGCCGGCGGCCATAAAAAAAACGCCGCTGGCTGAATCAGCCAACGGCGTTTTTTCCTGACGCTGCAATCCGCTTAGACGGTATGCAGGTACCAGTTGTACTCGAGGTCGGAGATGGAGTGTTCGAACTCCTCCAGCTCGCTCTCTTTGCAGGCGACGAAGATATCGATGTATTTCGGATCGATGTACTTGGCCATCACCTCGCTGTCGTCCAGCTCGCGCAGGGCATCGCGCAAGTTGTTCGGCAGGCTCTGTTCGTTCTGCTCATAGCTGTTGCCTTCGGTCGGAGGCGGCGGCTCGATCTTGTTGGTCAGGCCGTGGTGCACGCCCGCCAGGACCGACGCCATCAGCAGGTACGGGTTGGCGTCGGCGCCGGCCACGCGGTGTTCCAGACGCACCGCGTCGGCGGAGCCGGTCGGTACGCGCAGGGCCACGGTGCGGTTGTCCAGGCCCCAGCTCGGCGAGTTCGGTACATAGAACTGCGCGCCGAAACGCCGGTACGAGTTGACGTTCGGGCAGAGGAAAGCCATCTGCGCCGGCAGGGTCTCGAGCACACCGCCGATCGCGTGACGCAGCGCGGCGTTCTGCTCGGGATCCTCGCTGGCAAAAATGTTTTTGCCATCTTTGTCGAGCACCGAGATGTGGACGTGCAGACCGTTACCCGCCTGGCCTGGGTACGGCTTGGCCATGAAGGTGGTGTCCATTTCATGGTCGTAGGCGATGTTCTTGATCAGGCGCTTGAGCAGGACCGCGTAATCGCAGGCCTTGATCGGATCGGCGACGTGGTGCAGGTTCACTTCGAACTGCGCCGGGGCGCTTTCCTTGACGATGGCGTCGGCCGGAATGCCTTGCTCCTTCGCACCTTCGAGGATGTCCTGGAGGCAGTCGACGTATTCGTCGAGATCGTCGATCAGGTAGACCTGGGTCGAGTGCGGACGTTTGCCGGAGATTGGCGAGCGTGGCGGCTGTGGACGGCCGTTCACGTTTTCCTGGTCGATCAGGTAGAACTCGAGCTCGAACGCGGCGCAGATGGTCAAGCCCAGCTCGTCAAACTTTGCAACAACTTGACGGAGCACTTCGCGCGGGTCGGCGAAGAACGGGTCGCCTTCGAGTTCGTGCATGGTCATCAACAGTTGCGCGGTCGGGCGCTTCTGCCATGGCTCGTTGCACAGGGTATCGGGGATTGGATAGCAGATCCGGTCGGCGTCGCCGATGTCCAGACCCAGGCCGGTGCTTTCCACCGTGGAGCCATTGATATCCAGAGCAAATAGAGAGGCCGGCAGGTTGATGCCTTTCTCGTAAACCTTGTGGAGGCTGGTGCGTTCGATGCGCTTGCCGCGCACCACACCATTCATATCCGCAATCAGAAGGTCAACGTACAGAACCTCAGGATGTTCCTTAAGGAACGCGTTCGCTTCGTTAAGCTGAACGGCACGCGGGGGTACCGACATGATGCAACACCTTTGTTGTTAAAAATATCAATCATTTATCTTTTCTGGTTTCAGTCAACCCGAACGGCCTGCCGAAGTCAAGCGAGGCCTTTTTTGCCCTAAAAAAGCGCCGAGAGGGCATTTATGGGGCAGTTTGGGGCGTTTTTTTACCTGCGCAGCTGACGCTAACCGCAGGCTTGAGCAGGCCGTGTTGTATTTTTTACGGGGGTGTTGTGTAAAAAAATGAACAAGGCTAAGCTCCAATCATACCCATAACAGCAATAATACCGGGGTGCTTCATGTCTCGCCTGCCGATAATCGGCGTCACCGACTGCTCGCAACAGTCCGGTCTGCATGCTCAACACATCAGTGGCGACACGTCCGTTCGTTGTGCAGCCAGCAAGGCTCACCGCGTGCCGGGCCGATTCCGCTCAGCGGCCGGGCAGGGCGTAACGTCCGATATTCTGGACGCATGCAACGGCATCCCGTTTGCGTTTTCTCCTACCAATATAGATCTCTTTCAATTTCAAAGCCTGTGTCGCTCGCCGCGCCGTGCTCGTGATTCTGCACGCACGGCTGTCCGCATTGAAAGTGCACGGCAAATGCAACGCCAGCGTAAAGGGCAGGTAAGCTCTTCCTTCATTGTCTATGCGCGGTGCCAGGCGTAAGCCGGCACTGCGCGCAAGCAAGCCCCCTTTAACGCGACGCCCCGTGCGTCAAACATTGCCTGACACTGTCAGGAGACTCAGCCCAGAGGCATTTATGAGTAACAACCTCGACCAGCTCACCGATTGGTTGAAAGACCACAAGATCACAGAAGTCGAATGCATGATCGGCGACTTGACCGGCATCACCCGCGGCAAGATCTCGCCAACCAACAAGTTCATCGCCGAAAAGGGCATGCGTCTGCCAGAGAGCGTGCTGCTGCAGACCGTGACCGGCGACTACGTCGAAGACGACATCTATTACGAACTGCTCGACCCGGCCGACATCGACATGATCTGCCGCCCCGACCAGAACGCGGTATACCTGGTGCCGTGGGCCATCGAGCCGACCGCCCAGGTGATCCACGACACCTACGACAAACAGGGCAACCCGATCGAGCTGTCGCCGCGCAACGTGCTCAAGAAAGTCCTCAAGCTCTATGCGGACAAGGGCTGGCAGCCCATCGTGGCGCCGGAGATGGAGTTCTACCTGACCAAGCGCAGCGACGACCCCGACTATCCGCTGCAGCCGCCGATCGGCCGTTCCGGGCGCCCGGAAATCGGTCGCCAGTCGTTCTCCATTGAAGCGGCGAACGAATTCGATCCGCTGTTCGAAGACGTCTACGACTGGTGCGAACTGCAGGAGCTGGACCTCGACACGCTGATCCACGAGGACGGCACCGCGCAGATGGAGATCAACTTCCGTCACGGCGACGCGCTGTCCCTGGCCGACCAGATCCTGGTGTTCAAGCGCACCATGCGCGAGGCGGCGCTCAAGCACGACGTGGCCGCAACCTTCATGGCCAAGCCGATGACCGGCGAGCCGGGCAGTGCCATGCACCTGCACCAGAGCATCATCGACATCGAGACCGGCAAGAACGTCTTCTCCAATGAAGACGGGACCATGAGCCAGCTGTTCCTGCACCACATCGGTGGTTTGCAGAAACTGATTCCGGAATTGCTGCCGCTGTTCGCGCCGAACGTCAACTCGTTCCGCCGCTTCCTGCCGGACACCTCGGCACCGGTGAACGTCGAGTGGGGCGAAGAGAACCGCACCGTGGGCCTGCGCGTACCGGATGCCGGCCCGCAGAACCGTCGGGTGGAAAACCGCCTGCCGGGCGCCGACGCCAACCCGTACCTGGCGATTGCCGCGAGCCTGCTCTGCGGCTACATCGGCATGGTCGAGGGCATCAACCCGAGCGCGCCGGTGGTCGGTCGTGGCTACGAACGCCGCAACCTGCGCCTGCCGCTGACCATCGAGGATGCGCTGGAGCGCATGGAAAACAGCGCGACCATCGAGAAATACCTCGGCAAGACCTTCATCACCGGCTACGTCGCGGTCAAGCGGGCCGAGCATGAAAACTTCAAGCGCGTGATCAGTTCGTGGGAGCGCGAATACCTGCTGTTCGCCGTCTGATACGCCCGGCGCGGCCGTCACACGCCGCGCCTTCACCGATAACAAGGAGAATTGGCATGACCAGCAACAACCCGCAAACCCGTGAGTGGCAAGCCCTCAGCAGCGAGCACCACCTGGCCCCGTTCAGCGACTTCAAGCAGCTGAAAGAGAAAGGCCCGCGGATCATCACCAACGCCAAGGGCGTGTACCTCTGGGACAGCGAAGGCAACAAGATCCTCGACGGCATGGCCGGCCTGTGGTGCGTGGCGATCGGCTACGGTCGCGATGAACTGGCCGACGCCGCCGCCAAGCAGATGCGCGAACTGCCTTATTACAACCTGTTCTTCCAGACCGCCCACCCGCCGGCCCTGGAACTGGCCAAGGCCATCGCCGACGTGGCACCGGAGGGCATGAACCATGTGTTCTTCACCGGCTCGGGCTCCGAAGGCAACGACACCATGCTGCGCATGGTCCGCCATTACTGGGCGATCAAGGGCCAGCCGAACAAGAAAGTCATCATCAGCCGCAAGAACGGCTACCACGGTTCGACCGTGGCCGGCGCCAGCCTCGGTGGCATGACCTACATGCACGAGCAGGGCGACCTGCCGATCCCGGGCATCGTCCACATCGCCCAGCCGTACTGGTTCGCCGAGGGCGGCGACATGTCCCCGGAAGAATTCGGCATCTGGGCGGCCAATCAGCTCGAAGAGAAGATTCTCGAAGTCGGCGTCGACAACGTCGGTGCGTTCATTGCCGAGCCGATCCAGGGCGCCGGCGGCGTGATCATTCCGCCAGACAGCTACTGGCCGCGCATCAAGGAAATCCTCGCCAAGTACGACATCCTGTTTGTCGCCGACGAAGTGATCTGCGGTTTCGGCCGTACCGGCGAGTGGTTCGGCTCGGATTTCTACGACCTCAAACCCGACATGATGACCATCGCCAAGGGCCTGACCTCCGGCTACATCCCGATGGGTGGCCTGATCGTGCGTGACGACGTGGTGAAAGTGCTCAACGAGGGCGGCGACTTCAACCACGGCTTCACCTACTCCGGGCATCCGGTGGCAGCGGCGGTGGGCCTGGAAAACATCCGCATCCTGCGCGAAGAAAAAATTATCGAGAACGCGCACAACGAAACGGCACCGTATTTGCAAAAGCGTCTGCGCGAACTCAACGATCACCCGTTGGTGGGTGAAGTGCGCGGCGTCGGTCTGCTGGGGGCCATCGAGCTGGTGCAGGACAAGGCCACTCGCAAGCGCTACGAAGGCAAGGGCGTGGGCATGATCTGCCGGCAGTTCTGCTTCGACAACGGCCTGATCATGCGCGCCGTGGGCGACACCATGATCATTGCGCCGCCGCTGGTGATCAGCAAGGCAGAGATCGATGAGCTGGTGACCAAGGCACGCAAGTGCCTGGATCTGACCCTCAGTGCGTTGCAGGGCTAAGTGCTAGGCTCTGAGCGACGGCGCCGAGGCGCGGTCGCTCGCAGGCGTCAGAAAGGCGGGTCTTTCCTTGAAAGACCGCCTCGGATCTTGCCAGACTAGCCGCGGTTCCAGTTGTCCGGGTTCGGCCGCTGAACAAAGTGGTTCAAAAAAGAAAAATTTGGAGCATGACGCATGAAGGCATTAGGTAAAAAGCTTGCTGGCAAGACTCTTCTCGCCCTGTCCGTCGCGGGCATGATGGCGGGTGCGGTCCACGCGGACGACAAGGTGTTGCACGTCTACAACTGGTCCGACTACATCGCTCCGGACACCATCGCCAACTTCGAGAAAGAGTCGGGGATCAAGGTGGTCTACGACGTGTTCGACAGCAACGAAACCCTGGAAGCCAAGCTGCTGGCGGGCAAGTCCGGTTACGACGTGGTCGTGCCGTCGAACAACTTCCTGGCCAAGCAGATCAAGGCTGGCGTCTACCAGGAGCTGGACAAGTCCAAGCTGTCCAACTACGGCAACCTGAACAAATCGCTGCTCAAGGCGGTTTCGGTCAGCGACCCGGACAACAAGCACGCCTTCCCGTACATGTGGGGCTCGATCGGCATCGGCTACAACCCGGAGAAGGTCAAGGCTGCGCTGGGCGTCGATACCATCGATTCCTGGGACACACTGCTCAAGCCAGAGAACATCGCCAAGCTCAAGAGCTGCGGTGTGAGCTTCCTCGATTCGCCGACCGAAATGCTTCCGGTCGCGCTGCATTACCTGGGCCTGCCAACCGACAGCCAGAAGAAAGAAGACATCAAGAAAGCCGAGGAGCTGTTCCTCAAGATTCGTCCTTCGATCACCTACTTCCACTCGTCCAAGTACATCTCCGACCTGGCCAACGGCAACATCTGCGTAGCGGTGGGCTACTCGGGTGACGTGCAGCAGGCCAAGTCGCGTGCCGCCGAGGCCGGTGACAAGGTCAAGGTCAGCTACGCCATTCCGAAGGAAGGTGCTGGCAGCTTCTATGACATGGTCGCGATTCCGAAAGATGCGGAAAACATCGACGGCGCCTACAAGTTCATGAACTACCTGCTGCAACCGAAAGTGATGGCCGAGATCACTAACGCTGTGCGCTTCCCTAACGGTAACGCCGAAGCGACCCAGTACGTGAACAAGGACATCACCGCCGATCCAGGCATCTACCCGCCAGCTGACGTGCAGGCCAAGCTGTATGCGATCGCCGATCTGCCGGCTGCTACCCAGCGTGAGCTGACCCGCAGCTGGACCAAGATCAAATCCGGCAAATAAGCCGGTTTGACGCGACAACCGCTGGCCGTCATTCCCCGCGAGGGCGGCCAGCGGATCAATTAAATGACAGGAAGTTTTGCAGGAACGGTTTTTCGAGGGTAAGTTGCGCGCCGGTTTGGTTGCCGGACAGCCATGGCTGTCATGCAGCGCGGGGCAACTTGGGCCCAACTAATTTAGAGGACCTCCACTTGCCTATTTTTTCTTCTTTGCGCAATGCCCTGCTGGTCGCTGCCGGCCTGACGTTCGCTGTCGGTGCCCAAGCCGCCGGTACTGTGCATATTTATAACTGGTCCGATTACATCGGCGAGACCACCCTGGCCGACTTCCAGAAGGCCACCGGGATCAAGCCGGTGTATGACGTGTTCGACTCCAACGAAACCCTGGAAGGCAAGCTGCTGGCCGGGCGTACCGGCTACGACGTGGTGGTGCCGTCGAACCACTTCCTCGGCAAGCAGATCAAGGCCGGCGCCTTCCAGAAGCTCGACAAGGCGCAGCTGAGCAATTATTCCAACCTTGACCCGGTGCTGCTCAAGCGCCTGGAGCAGAACGATCCTGGCAACCTCTACGCCGTGCCATACCTGTGGGGCACCAACGGCATCGGCTACAACGTCGACAAGGTCAAGGCTGTGCTGGGCATCGACAAGATCGATTCCTGGAGCGTGCTGTTCGAACCGGAAAACATCAAGAAGCTGCACAGCTGCGGCGTGGCGTTCCTCGATTCGGCCGATGAAATGATGCCGACCGTGCTCAACTACATGGGCCTGAACGCCAACAGCACCGATCCCAAGGATTACGCCAAGGCCACGGACAAATTGCTAGCCGTGCGTCCCTACGTGACCTACTTCCATTCCTCGAAATACATCGGCGACCTGGCCAACGGCGACATCTGCGTGGCCATCGGTTTCTCCGGCGACATCTTCCAGGCCAAGCACCGTGCCGAGGAAGCCAAGAAAGGCGTGAACATCGCCTACTCGATCCCGAAAGAGGGCGGCGCGCTGTGGTTCGACATGCTGGCGATTCCGAAGGACTCGTCCAACGTCAAGGAAGCCCACGCCTTCATCAACTATTTGCTGAAACCTGAGGTGATCGCCCAGGTCAGTGATTACGTCGGTTACGCCAACCCCAACCCGGGTTCGGACAAGCTGATGGAGCAGTCCATTCGCACCGATGCAGCGGTTTACCCACCGCAGGCCGTCCTCGACAAGACCTACGTGTCGGTCGAGTTGCCACCGAACATTCAGCGTTTGATGACCCGCAGCTGGACCAAGGTCAAGTCGGGCAAGTAAGGCACACAGTATCCTGGGTTCGTCCGCATCGGGCGAACTGCACTCTTTATTTTCTGGGAGTTTCGTAAATGGCAGTTGCCTCCGGCGCCTATAAGAAAGCCCTCGAGGGCGACCAGACACCTAAGCAGGTGCTGGTCAAAATCGACCGGGTCACGAAGAAGTTCGACGAGACGATTGCCGTGGACGATGTGTCCCTGGAAATCAAGAAAGGCGAGATCTTCGCCCTGCTCGGCGGTTCGGGATCGGGCAAATCCACGCTGCTGCGGATGCTGGCAGGGTTCGAACGGCCCACGGAGGGGCGCATTTTCCTCGACGGCGTCGACATCACCGACATGCCGCCGTACGAGCGTCCGATCAACATGATGTTCCAGTCGTACGCCTTGTTCCCGCACATGACCGTGGCGCAGAACATCGCCTTCGGCCTCAAGCAGGACAAGATCCCCAACGCCGAGATCGATGCGCGCGTGGCCGAGATGCTCAAGCTGGTGCAGATGAGCCAGTACGCCAAGCGCAAGCCGCATCAACTGTCTGGCGGTCAGCGCCAGCGTGTGGCCCTGGCGCGTTCGCTGGCCAAGCGGCCGAAGCTGCTGCTGCTCGACGAACCGATGGGTGCCCTCGACAAGAAACTGCGTTCGCAGATGCAGCTGGAGCTGGTGGAGATCATCGAGCGCGTCGGCGTGACCTGCGTGATGGTGACCCACGACCAGGAAGAGGCCATGACCATGGCCGAGCGCATCGCGATCATGCACCTGGGCTGGATCGCCCAGATCGGCAGTCCGATCGACATCTACGAAACCCCGACCAGTCGCCTGGTCTGCGAATTCATCGGTAACGTGAACATCTTCGAAGGCGAAGTGATCGACGACGCCGAAGGCCACGCGACCATCACCTGCAAGGACCTCGACCGGCAGATCTACGTCGGCCACGGCATCAGCACCTCGGTGCAGGACAAGTCCGTGACCTACGCGATCCGTCCGGAGAAGCTGCTGGTCACCGCCGACCAGCCGACCTGCGAATACAACTGGTCGAGCGGCAAGGTGCATGACATCGCCTACCTCGGCGGGCACTCGGTGTTCTACGTCGAATTGCCGAGCGGCAAACTGGTGCAGTCGTTCGTCGCCAACGCCGAACGCCGTGGCGCCCGCCCGACCTGGGGCGATCAGGTCTACGTGTGGTGGGAAGACGACAGCGGCGTGGTGCTTCGCTCATGAACATGCGCAAATTCAAACGCCGCCTCAATCGAATAATTCCCGGTGGCCGCCAACTGGTCATCGGGGTTCCGTTCATCTGGCTGTTCCTGTTCTTCATGCTGCCGTTCTTCATCGTCCTGAAGATCAGCTTCGCCGAAGCGGACGTGGCCATCCCGCCGTACACCGAGATCTACACCTACGCCGAGCAGAAGCTGCAGCTGCTGCTGAACCTGGGCAACTACGCGATGCTCGGCGACGACGAGTTGTACATCGCCGCGTACCTCGGCTCGCTGAAGATGGCGTTCTTCAGCACGATCCTCTGCCTGCTGATCGGCTACCCGATGGCCTACGCCATTGCCAGCGCCCGTAAAGAGCTGCAGACGGTGCTGGTGCTGCTGATCATGATGCCGACCTGGACCGCGATCCTGATCCGCGTGTATGCGTGGATGGGCATTCTCAGCAACAACGGCCTGCTCAACGGTTTCCTGATGAGCATGGGCCTGATCGACGAGCCGCTGCAGATCCTCAACACCAACCTGGCGGTGTATATCGGCGTGGTCTATTCGTACCTGCCGTTCATGATCCTGCCGTTGTACGCCAACCTGGTGAAGCACGATACCAGCCTGCTGGAAGCCGCGTCCGACCTGGGCTCGAGCACCTTCAACAGCTTCTGGAAAATCACCGTGCCGCTGTCGAAGAACGGCATCATCGCCGGCTGCATGCTGGTGTTCATCCCGGTGGTGGGCGAGTTCGTGATTCCGGAGCTGCTCGGCGGTCCGGAGACCCTGATGATCGGTAAAGTGCTCTGGCAGGAGTTCTTCAACAACCGCGACTGGCCGGTGGCGTCCGCCCTGGCAGTGGTGATGCTGGCGATCCTGATTGTGCCGATCATTCTGTTCAACCGCAGTCAGGCCAAGGAAATGGAGGGTAAAGAATGAAGCGCTTCCGTTTCTCCAGCCTGATGCTGGTGCTCGGCCTGTTGTTCATCTACCTGCCGATGCTGATCCTGGTGATCTACTCGTTCAACGCCTCGAAACTGGTGACGGTATGGGGCGGCTGGTCGATCAAGTGGTATGTCGGCCTGCTCGACAACACGCAACTGATGGGCTCGGTGGTGCGCTCGCTGGAAATCGCCTGCTACACCGCCATCGCGGCGGTGGCGCTGGGCACGCTGGCGGCGTTCGTGCTGACGCGGATCACCCGCTTCAAGGGCCGTACGCTGTTCGGCGGCCTGGTGACGGCACCGCTGGTGATGCCGGAAGTGATCACCGGTCTGTCGCTGTTGCTGCTGTTCGTGGCCATGGCGCAGATGATCGGCTGGCCGCAGGAGCGTGGCATTGTCACCATCTGGATCGCCCACACGACGTTCTGTGCGGCCTACGTGGCGGTGGTGGTGTCGGCGCGTCTGCGTGAGCTGGACCTGTCGATCGAAGAGGCGGCCATGGACCTGGGTGCGCGGCCGTGGAAGGTGTTCTTCCTGATCACCATCCCGATGATCGCGCCATCGCTGGCGGCGGGCGGCATGATGTCGTTCGCCCTGTCGCTGGATGACCTGGTGCTGGCCAGCTTCGTTTCCGGGCCGGGTTCGACGACCCTGCCGATGGAAGTATTCTCGGCGGTGCGCCTGGGCGTGAAGCCGGAGATCAACGCGGTGGCCAGCCTGATTCTGCTGGCGGTGTCGCTGGTGACCTTCATGGTCTGGTTCTTCAGCCGCCGTGCCGAAGAAGCGCGCAAGAAAGCCATCCAGCAAGCCATCGAAGAAAGCGCTGCCGACTCGTGGAAGCAACCGGACGTGCGTCGCGCACCGGCGCCGGAAGCGGCTTAAGCCAGTGGGTTGATCACAACTCTGTGATCAACCCCAATCCAAACTGTGGGAGCGAGCCTGCTCCCACAGTTGGTTTCAGGCCGACCAGGGAGACTTGCGGATGACCTCGACGAAGTTCATCGGCTTGAACCCCGGCTCCTGATCCTTCAGTACATCAGTCTTCACATTGCCAAACGTCGTCTGCGGACGATGGCGCAAGCCGTCGGCAAACGCGCAGATGATGCATTCCTTGAAGCCATCTCCGCGTGGATGCGCATGCACCACCGCCTCGCGCTGCACGCTGCTGAACGCCGCGTAGTCCATGCCCAGCACGTCCATCTCGACACCTGCGGTCACCAGCGCCACGGTCGGCCGCAGATGCTTCGGCACCCCCGGTGTGGTGTGCAGGGCGATCGACAGCCAGACCTGTTCGATGTCGTCGTCACTCAAGCCGTACGGCTTGAGAAACGCCGCTGCTGCGTTGGCGCCGTCGACTTCGAAACGCTCGTCATCGCTGCGATGCCCTTCGACCAGGCCGAGGTCATGGAACATCGCGCCGACGTACAGCAGCTCCGGATCGTAGGCCAGTTGCTGGCGCTCGCCGCTCAAGGCACCGAACAGAAACACCCGCCGCGAGTGGTGGTAGAGCAGGTCGGATTCGATGTCGCGGATGTACTCGGTGGTGGCCCGGGCGAGGGCGCTGTCGGGGATCTGTATACCGGCGATGGTCGTGGTCATGTTGTGCTTCCTCGTCGAAAACGCCGTCGCGGCGCTGATGGGGAAAGTCTGTTCCCGGGGGCAAAACCGGACAATCGATCCATGGCTGCGATCCTTGCCATTGCACCTGCAAATCGTGCCAGCTCGCTTCTGCGGCGAGGATTGGCTAGGGTTGGCGCTGATCCGCCATTCCCCTGGAGCCGAGATTGCCATGAACAGAACCGTCGCCATCGTGGTGTTCCCCGGTGTGCAGGCACTGGACGTCAGCGGGCCGATGGATGTGTTCGCCGAGGCCAATCGCTTCCTGCCACCCGAGGCGCACTATCGGCTGGAAGTGATCGGGGTCGAGCAGGGGCCGATGGCCTGCTCCAACGGCTTGCACCTCAGCGCTCACCGACACTTCAGCGCAGCGCTGGAGGCCTATGACTTGCTGCTGGTGGCCGGTGGGCCGCAGTTGCCGTTCCTCGATTTCGGCAGCGTGTTCGGCGCCTGGCTGCGCGAGGCGTGTGCGCGGGCGCGACGCTTCGGGTCGATCTGCAATGGTGCGTTCATGTTGGCCAGGGCAGGGTTGCTCGACGGGCGCACCGTCACCACCCACTGGAACGACGCCGAGGCGCTGGCGCAGTTATGCCCGTCGACGCAGGTCGAGGCCGATCGCCTGTATGTCGAGGACGGCACGCTCTACACCTCGGCGGGGGTGACGGCGGGGATCGATCTGTCGCTGTACCTGCTGGCTCGCGATCACGGCGCCGACGTGGCGCTGAGCGTGGCCAAGCGCCTGGTGGTATTCACCCAGCGTTCGGGCGGGCAGTCGCAATTCAGTCCGTTCCTCACGCCCCACGCCGAACCGACGTCGGCGGTGGCGAGGGTGCAGCTGTATGTGCTGGCCAATCTCACCGGCGACCTGAGCATTGCCGACCTGGCGAATGCCGCCAACATGAGCGCGCGGAATTTTTCCCGGGTATTTGCCCGTGAGGCCAAAGTCACCCCGGCCGAGTTCGTCGAGCGGGCGCGGGTGGATGCGGCGCGGGTGATGCTGGAAAGGACCACGGCGCCGTTGAAGACCGTGGCCTATCAGTGCGGTTTTCGTGATGCCCAGCATATGCGCAGCGTGTTCAACCGTCGGTTGGGGGTGACGCCGCAGCAGTTCCGGCTGAATTTTGCCTTGATGCTCTGAGCCCTTGCTGTCCTTAAGGGCCCTTTCGCTGGCAAGCCAGCTCCCACAGGTTCTCTGCTGGTCTCATGATTTGTGAGCGAGACAAAAACCTGTGGGAGCTGCGGTGCGACGATTCGACTGGCCAGCCATGGGGCCAGCCCAGCCAGCACAAATCTATTGTGCAGCCCTTGCCGGCAACAGCTTCAAGGTGCTGCGGGTGTTGGCCGTCACCTCTTCCTCGCTGAAATGCGCCTGCACATACAGGCCGTCCACATACGCTTCGGCCTGATCGTCGTAGTGGCTGTCGAATGGCACGCCGCTCTGGCCGACCGGGTTGATCGTCAGGCTGTGGGCCGGGTCGGCGAAGTCCACCAGTCGCCGGGTGGAGGGGCCGTACGTGACGGGCCACGGCGCCGGGCCGATTTTCGCCGAGAGGTTGTTGGGCACCTCATGGGAGCCGGGTGCGGCAAACGGGCCGACGTTGAAGAGGCGGTCCAGCGGCTTCTGCTGGCCCAGCGGATGGCCGTGGGTCAGGGTGTGGGCCTTGCCCCACTGCCACGCGGAGACATCGTCGCCGAGGGTCAGCTTCAGATGCTGGATGCTGGCCTGCCACGCCGCGCGCACGGTGTCGGCGCGGGTTTCCTTGGCCGGCGTGTTGCGGTTGTCCCACCACGGTGACTGCGCGTCCGCCGCCAGCCTTGGCAGCGCGGCATCGATCACCCGCGTCGACAACAGCGTCTCGAAGAAATCATTGCCCAGCTCATCGCGCATCGCCGCATCCGCCAGATCGAAGAGGAACTGGTTGAACACGGTCGCGCTGACCGAATCCAG
Organism: Pseudomonas sp. efr-133-TYG-5; assembly: GCF_030209175.1. Taxonomy (GTDB): domain Bacteria; phylum Pseudomonadota; class Gammaproteobacteria; order Pseudomonadales; family Pseudomonadaceae; genus Aquipseudomonas. The sequence goes on from NZ_JARVSM010000004.1 coordinate 466,254, forward strand.
CGGGTAATCCCCCGGCCACTGCGCCATCTGCTCGAGCAGCTTCAGTTGCGCCGGGTCGCTGACCACCTCGCGCAACACCGGCAGCAATGGCGCCAGCAGGCGCGGGCCATACGCCGTGGTCGTGCCCAGTTGCAGCGCCTGGTTGGCTTCGTTGCTCCACTTCACATTCTTCTCGGCCAGCTGACGATTGAGCTGCTGGCCGCGGTCGGCGAGGTTGTAGTAGCCGGGAATCTCCATGCCGGTCGGCGACACGGGCTGGAAGTTGGCCGAGACGATATAACCCCGCGCCGGGTTCTCTTCCTGCGGGTTGGCGCTGAACGGGTAGTAGCCGTCCTTGTCCGCCTGCGTACCGCTGCCGTCGAGAATGAAGCCCGGCCTGACCCCCGCCGGACGCTTGGGCAGCAGGGCCGAGGCCCACCAGGCGATATCGCCCTTGGCATTGGCATAGACGATGTTCAGCCCGGGGGCCTGCACCTTGGCCGCGGCCGCGCGGGCCTTGGCCAGGGTGTCGGCGCGGTTGAGCTGATAGAAGCCGTCGAGGATCGGGTTGGGCGTTTCGAGGAACGCCCACCACATGGCAATCGGGGTCTTGCCGGCGGCGCTGCCGAGGGCGTCGTTGACGATCGGGCCGTGGGGCGACTGGCGCAGGGTCAGCGTCACCGGTGCCTGGCCTTTCACGGCGATCTGCTGCTCGCTGGTCACCAGGTCGGTCCACTGGCCGTGATACCAGACCTGGTTCGGGTTGTCCGGGTTGACCTTCTCGGCGATCAGGTCGAGGTCATCGTTCTGGAACATGGTCAGGCTCCAGCCGAAGTCCAGGTTGTGCCCGAGGAACGCGAACGGCACCAGCGCCTGATGATGGCCGTACAGCTCGAAGCCCGGCGCCGACAGCTGCGCCTCGTACCACACCGCCGGCACCGAGAAACGAATGTGCGGGTCACCGGCCAGCAGCGGCTTGCCACTCTGGCTGCGGCTGCCGGCGATGACCCAGGCGTTGCTGCCTTCGAACTGCGGCAGGCCGTTGTCGATCAGCGCCTGCTCGCTGAGGCGGGCGAGGGCGGTCAGATCCTGCCAGTCACGGGCGGCGAGGGCGGGCGCCGGTTTGCCGTGCCCCTTGGCGAGCACGCCCTGGGGCTGCCAGTCGAGGTCGAAGACATTCAGGTAATCGGCGCCGAGTTGATCGCGCACGTAGGTCAGCAGCGGCTCGGTGCGAAACGCGGCGGCGAAGCTGTAGGCCATGTAACCGGCGACGCTGATGCTGTCCTCGGCGGTGAACGGCCGCTTGGGGATGCCCAGCACGTCGAACTCGATCGGTGCGGCGTGGCTGTCCTGATACTGGTTGATGCCGTCCAGATAGGCTTGCAGGGCCTTCCACGCCGGTGACTGCCTGTCGAGACTGGCGACGTACGTGGCGGCGCGCTCGCGGATGCGCAGGCTGCGGAACAGTTTGTCGGTGTCGAGCAGTTTCGGCCCGAGCACTTCGGCCAGCTCGCCGCGCGCCAGGCGGCGCATGGCTTCCATCTGGAACAGCCGGTCCTGGGCGTGCACGTAGCCGAGGGCGCGGTACAGGTCGGTTTCATTTTCGGCGCGGATGTGCGGCACGCCGCGCTCGTCATAGCGCACCGTCACCGAACCCTGCAGGTTGCGCAGCTCCACCTGGCCCTGACGCGTCGGCTGCTTGCTGTACACATACCAGCCGCCGGCGGCGAGCAGGGCAACGACAAGCAAGGCAAGAACGGTGCAGACGCGTTTCATGGAGACTCCTTGTACATGCGGGGTGGCCGCCCATGCGGGCTGTCACAATTAGCACAGACCTGGCGTGCCGCGCATCGCCGTCCTTGAAATGTCCGGAATGCCTTACGGCGCCTCCACCGGCCACGGGCAATAGCAACCGACCGCCAGCGTGTGCGTGGCGTTGACCGGACGATCATCCGTCAAGGCGTTGAGGATCGGTTCGATGAAACTGTTGTTGGAGTTGCAGGTGAGCCCTTCGCTGTACGGGCCGAAGTAGGCCAGGCGGCCGCTGCGGTCCCAGATCGCCACGGCGGGGCTGGCGGGGATCTGTTCGGAGCCGGGCAATACGCTGAGGGTTTTCAGGCTGCCGAGGGTGGCGGGCAACTGGCCGTGGCTGCCGGCCTTCTGCACGGCAAAGAATTCCACGCCGCGCGGGCCGAACTGTTCGACCATTTCGCTCAGGTGCTGTTGATTGCCGACATTGCATGGGCAGGCCGGATCCCAGAAGTGCACCAGGCGGATATTGCCGGGACCGGCCAGCTCATCCGGCAAGTGCAGCGGATCGCCGGAAAACACCGCGGTGTGTTCGCTGAACGCCCGCAGATAGCGCCCCTGAAACCAGTCGTACGCCGCCCACAGCACCCCGGCGCACACGAGCGCGAGCAGGCTGGCAAACAGTGCGGTGCGGTAGGGCGAACGCATGGTTTTCGATCCTCGGAGGGCGGTTAGCTTGCCATGCTTGTCTCTACAGATGAATATCGCAGGCCGATAAAGTCTGTTTACCGCTCTGGAATTGCCTCATGCCTGCCACTTTCGACCCCGATCATCTGCGCGCCAGTCTCAAGCCTCTGGCCGAGTGGCAGCCGCTGTCGGAGGAGGCGAAGGCCTATCAGCGCTTCTACCAGACCGATTTTCCCGGGCGTGACATGTGGCGTGGCATGGGCCGCTTCGACGTCGATGGCTATGAACTGGTCAGCCATTGCTGGTGGCCGGAGAAGGTCAAGGCCACGTTGTTTCTGCTGCATGGTTTCTACGATCACACCGGCCTCTATCGGCATGTGATCGAGTGGGCCCTGGACCAGGGCTTCGCGGTAATCGCCTGCGACCTGCCGGGGCATGGCCTGTCGAGCGGGGCGCGGGCGAGCATTCGCGATTTTGCCGAGTACCAGGACACCTTGCAGGCGCTGTTCGCCGAAGCGCGCTCGATCGCCCTGCCGCAGCCGTGGCACCTGTGCGGGCAAAGCACCGGTGGTGCCATCGTGGTCGATCATGTGCTCAACCATGGCGAGCAGAGTCCGGCGCAAGGCCAGTTGATCCTGATGGCACCGCTGGTGCGGCCGCGCGCCTGGGGCTGGTCGCAACTGAGCTATTACTTGCTCAGACCCTTCGTCAAAGGCATCGCCCGGCGTTTCAGCGAGAACTCCAATGACCCGGATTTCCTGCCATTCCTGCAGGCCGATCCGCTGCAGCCGCTGCGCTTGCCGACGGCGTGGGTGGGGGCGTTGTCGCGCTGGATCATTCGCGTCGAGCACGCGAAAAAAAGTCCGCGACGGCCGCTGATTATTCAGGGGCAGGCGGACATGACGGTCGACTGGCAGCACAATCTGCAGGTGTTGAAGTGGAAGTTCGACCGGCCGCAGATCCTGTTGCTGCCGGAGGCGCGGCATCATCTGGCGAATGAGACGCTGGAGATGCGCGAGGAGTATTTCGAGTTCTTGAGCAAGCGCATCAGGGGGCGGAATCTCTAGCGTTCGTGGCGGCTTCTTCGCGAGCAGGCTCGCTCCCACGAACTGCGATCACCTGTAGGAGCGAGCCTGCTCGCGAAGGCGGCCGTTCAGGCGATAGACATTACTGGCCAAGGTTCGAAGAGCTTTGTCCCACCGCCAGCCCCGCGCGAATCGCCGCCAGCGCTGCCTGGTAATAAGCCTTGCCTTCGGTGGACTCGGCGAAGGTGGCGAACTCTTCCAGCTCTTCGTCCGAGAGATCGCGGTAGACATAGAGCAGCGTGTTGTTCAGATCGGCGCCGATCTGCTCCATCAGGCGCTGGCGCTGACCGTTGAGCATGCCTTGCGCCTGGCCGCCGCCGAGCAGGCCGGGAATCATCGAACTGAGGCTGTCCGCCGCCACGCCGGCAATCGCCAGGCTGACTTCGGCGCCGGCCTCGCGCGCGGGCAGCGCCTGGGCGAGGTGGCCGATGATCAGCAGGCGGCTGTCGCTGGCCGGCATCTTCGGCAGGCCCTTGGCATTCTTCGCCAGTTGATCGCGGCGGGTGGCCAGCAACTCGGCGGCGACGATTTTCCTGCCCAGGGGCGACTGGAAGAACGCCAGCGCCGGTTTCGGGTCGTTGAGGTTCTGGCGCAGTTGCGCTTCGGCGCGTTGATCCATCGCCTGCGGGGCAAAGCGCTGGTTGCTGTTGTTCACCAGCGCCTGGAACACCGCCGGCGGCAGGCTGTTCTGGTAGCGCTGCTGGGCGGCGCTCAGGGCGTCATTGAAATGCGCACGTTGATCTGGCCAGCCGGCAACCTTGTACAGCTGATCGTGGCCGTCCGCCCAGGCGGGCAAAACACAGAGCATCAACAGTGAAAAAAGCAAACGGCGCATAGGGACTCCTGTCAGCAGCGGACTATTCTCCGTGCGGTGCCGGGACTTGTCGAGAATTCGTGGCAAGCCGCTGCATGGCTCTGTCGGATTTCTTGCCGCAGGCATACTATGCGCGCCATGCAAATATCCTCTGAACACCCGCTGCTGTTACGTATCGTCGACGACCTGGCCGAGCGTGGCTGGTCGCAGCAGAACATTTTCCTGCCTGCGGATCTGACCCGCGCGCTGGCGGCCGAGTGCCGTAAACGTGCCGCCGAGGGCGAACTGGCGCCGGCGGCGGTCGGGCGCGGGCCGTTTTCGGAGATTCGCGAGGGGATTCGCGGCGACCACATCCAGTGGATCGAGCCGGGCGAAGCCGAGTCGAGCGACCGCTACCTGGGCCTGATGGACAGCCTGCGCGAGGCACTCAACCGCGGGCTGTTTCTCGGCCTGGAAGACTTCGAATGCCATTTCGCCCTGTACCCGCCGGGCGCGTTCTACCGCAAGCACGTCGACCGCTTCCGCGATGACGACCGGCGCATGGTGTCGGCGGTGATCTACCTCAACGATGCCTGGCTGCCGGAGGATGGCGGCCAGTTGCGCATGTACCTCGACGACGACCGCGCCTACGACGTGCAGCCGACCGGCGGCTGTCTGGTGGTGTTTCTCTCCGGTGAAGTGCCACATGAAGTGCTGCCGGCGAACCGCGAACGCCTGTCGTTGACTGGCTGGTTCCGCCGCCGTGGCAACGAGCCTTTCTGAGATGCAGAAGATTCTGGTCAGCCGCTGCCTGTTGGGCCACCGCGTGCGTTACGACGGCGGGGCCAGCGGGCCGTTCGCTGTGCTCGAACGGTGGATCGCCGAAGGGCGCGTGGTGCCGCTGTGTCCTGAGGTCGCCGGGGGCCTGCCGACCCCACGGGCCGCCGCGGAAATCCCGGGCGGGCAGGGCGCCGCAGTGCTGGACGGGCTCGCCTCGGTGATCACCACCGAGGGTGAAGATGTCAGCGCGCAGTTTCTCGACGGCGCGCGGCAGGCGCTGGCGCTGGTGCAAAAGCACAGCATCCGCCTGGCGGTGCTCAAGGCCAACAGTCCTTCCTGCGGGAATCTGCTGACCTATGACGGGACGTTCAGTGGCGTGAAGGTTTCGGGAGAAGGCGTTACGGCGGCGCTGCTCAGACGTCATGGTGTTCAAGTTTTCAGCGAACTGGAGCTGCCTGAAGCTGCAATGGCTCTGACCCAACTCGACTGAAAGCCACCCACAAGACCCATAGTGGGAGCGGGCTTGCTCGCGAAAGCGGCGGTTCATCCAGCATGTGTATTGACTGACACGACGCCTTCGGGAGCGAGCACCCTCCCGCCGGGTCATGGGTTCATTTGGGTTCGGTCAACCACTTTTGCGACAACGCCGCCAGCCGACCATCGGCCTTGATCCGCTGCATCGCACTCTCGAGGCTGGCCTGGAACGCCGGATTACCCTTCTGAAACGGAATCGCCAGCTCTACCGGCGGCGCTGCTTTCGGTTTCTCCTCGGTCAACGCCTGCACCAGCACCATCGGCCGTGGCTGCTCATCCTTCTTCGCCAGCAGTTGCGAATCGACCTTGCCGTAAGACTCGCTGAAGTCGAAACGATCCTGGAGTTCCGGGGTCAGTGCTATGTGGTTGAGCGCAACGTCGTACTTGCCGCTTTCAACGCCCTGGAGCATGTCTGTTTCGTCGGTGACGATGAAATCGGCGCGCACATCCAGTTCGTTGGCCAGCAGTTGCCCAAGCTCGACCTCGAACCCCGTGAGCGTGTCGCCGTCCTTGAAATTGAAGGGCGGTGTATTAGCCTCAAGGGCAATACGCAATTCGCCACGGTCGTTGACGTCATCAATCAGTTCGGCGTGAGCCAGCGGGCTCAGAAGGGGTAGCAGGCAGATCAGGCCAGGCAGAAAACGCATGGTCACTCCTTTGAAATCATTATCGCGATGCTCTGAGTCAGGCTCGCTTTGCTATGGTTGTCGAGTGCCTTCGACAACGAATGGTCATGAAGTTGTCATGACCGCGCGGATTTTACGGAAAAACTGGAGAAGAGAATGAAAACGTTTATGTCACGAGCAGCCTTGGCTGGCCTGTTGATGGGTGTTTCAGTGCTGGCCAGTGCAGCCACCCCGGCACCCAAGGGCGCTGAAGTGTTCATCGTTTCTCCCGAGGACGGGGCGACGGTTGCGCAGACCTTCACCGTCAAGTTCGGCACCAAGGATGTCGCGTTGGCCCCGGCCGGCGATGTCACCAAGAACACCGGCCACCATCACCTGCTGATCGACGTCGACCAGTTGCCTGCCGCCGGCGCACCGATTCCGAACGACGCCAATCACATGCACTTCGGCAAGGCGCAGACCCAGGCCGAGATCAAACTGGCCCCGGGCAAGCACACCCTGCAGCTGGAACTGGGCGACAGCGGCCACATGCCGTTCGATCCGCCGATCGTCTCGAAGAAGATCACCGTCAACGTCAAATAAAAAAAGGGAGCCCTTTCGGGGCTCCCTTTTTTTATCAGTGGCGAGCTGCAAGCTACGAGCTTCAAGCAACTTGCCGCTTGTAGCTCATAGCTACTCTTAGAAGAGCACTCGGCTGCGGATGGTGCCGTTGACGTGTTGCAGCTTCTCTTGCGCCAGCTCCGAGTATTCGGCGTCGACGTCGATGACCACGTAGCCGACTTTCTCGTTGGTCTGCAGGAACTGACCGGAGATGTTGATGCCGTTTTCGGCGAAGACCTTGTTGATCTCGCTCATCACGCCCGGGATGTTCTCGTGGATGTGCAGCAGGCGGTGCTTGCCAGGGTGAGCCGGCAGGGCCACTTCCGGGAAGTTCACCGACGATACCGACGTACCGTTGTCGCTGTACTTGACCAGTTTTTCCGCTACTTCCAGACCGATGTTGGCCTGCGCTTCAGCGGTGGAACCGCCGATGTGCGGGGTCAGGATCACGTTGTCCAGGCCGCGCAGAGGGCTTTCGAACTCTTCGTCGTTGGAGCGTGGCTCCACCGGGAACACGTCGATGGCCGCGCCGATCAGGTGCTTGTCCTTGATCGCGTCCGCCAGGGCGTCCAGCTCGACCACGGTGCCGCGCGCGGCGTTGATCAGGATGCCGCCCTTCTTGATGGCGCGGATTTCCTTCTCGCCGATCATCCACTGGGTGGCTGCGGTTTCCGGTACGTGCAGGGTGACGATATCGGACATGCCCAGCAGTTCGTGCAGGTTGCCGACCTGGGTCGCGTTGCCCAGTGGCAGCTTGGTCACGGTGTCGTAGAAGTACACCTGCATGCCCAGGCCTTCAGCCAGCACCGACAGCTGCGTGCCGATCGAGCCGTAGCCGACGATGCCCAGCTTCTTGCCGCGGATCTCGAAGGAGTTGGCTGCGGACTTGATCCAGCCGCCACGGTGGCAGGAAGCGTTTTTCTCCGGGATGCCGCGCAGCAGCAGGATCGCTTCGGCCAGCACCAGCTCCGCGACGGAACGGGTGTTGGAGTACGGTGCGTTGAACACGGCGATGCCGCGCTCGCGGGCCGCTTCCAGGTCAACCTGGTTGGTGCCGATGCAGAAACAGCCGACCGCCACCAGTTTCTTCGCGTGATCGAAGATCTCTTCGGTCAGTTGGGTGCGCGAACGAATGCCGATGAAGTGAGCGTCAGCGATCTTTTCCTTGAGCTGGGCTTCCGGCAGGGAGCCTGTCAGGTACTCGATGCTGGTGTAGCCCGCCGCCTTGAGGACGTCGACAGCCGATTGGTGGACGCCTTCGAGAAGAAGGAACTTGATCTTGCTCTTATCGAGAGAAGTCTTGCTCATCTGCGTAAACCTGTATCCCGGAGAAAAATGGCAGGAAAGGGAGCAGCCCGGAGCTGACCCGCACGGCAGGAAAGCCGTCACCGCAGAACCGCCGTTGGGCACTGGCCTGCGGGGTCGGTATGCTAGCATAGCCACCCCGCTAAACACTCATTCCTGCGACGTGAAGCGTCTTCAGGATGACCATGAATTGTTCGAGAGTTCTGTCGATGACCAATCCTGCCCTGATTGATGAACTGAAGACCCTGGTCGAGCCTGGCAAGGTCCTGACCGACGCCGACTCCCTGAATGCGTACGGCAAGGATTGGACCAAGCACTTCGCCCCGGCGCCAAGCGCCATCGTGTTCCCCAAGTCGATCGAGCAGGTGCAGGCCATCGTGCGCTGGGCCAACGTGCACAAGGTGGCGCTGGTGCCATCGGGCGGGCGCACCGGCCTGTCCGCCGCCGCAGTGGCGGCCAATGGCGAGGTGGTGGTGTCGTTCGACTACATGAACCAGATTCTCGATGTGAACCTCACCGACCGCACCGCCGTGTGCCAGCCAGGTGTGGTGACCGAGCATTTGCAAAACGTCGCCGAAGAAAACGGCCTGTATTACCCGGTGGATTTCGCTTCCGCCGGCTCCAGCCAGATTGGCGGCAACATCGGCACCAATGCCGGCGGGATCAAGGTCATTCGCTACGGCATGACCCGTAACTGGGTGGCGGGCATGAAGGTCGTCACCGGCAAGGGCGATGTGCTGGAGCTGAACAAGGATCTGATCAAGAACGCCACCGGCTACGACCTGCGCCAGCTGTTCATCGGCGCCGAAGGCACACTCGGCTTCGTCGTCGAAGCGACCATGCGCCTCGACCGTGCGCCAAAGAACCTCACCGCGATGGTGCTCGGCACCGCCGACTTCGATTCGATCATGCCGGTGCTGCACGCCTTCCAGGGCAAACTCGACCTGACGGCGTTCGAATTCTTCTCCGACAAGGCCCTGGCCAAGGTCATGGGCCGTGGCGACGTGCCGGCACCGTTCGACACCGACTGCCCGTTCTATGCCCTGCTGGAATTCGAAGCGACCAGCGAAGAAGTGGCCAACAGCGCCCTGGAAACCTTCGAGCACTGCGTGGAGCAGGGCTGGGTGCTCGATGGTGTGATGAGCCAGAGCGAAACCCAGTTGCACAACCTGTGGAAGCTGCGCGAGTACATCTCCGAAACCATCTCGCACTGGACCCCGTACAAGAACGACATTTCGGTCACCGTATCGAAAGTGCCGGCGTTCCTGCAGGAAATCGACGCGATCGTCGGCGAATACTATCCGGACTTCGAAATCGTCTGGTTTGGCCACATCGGCGACGGCAACCTGCACCTGAACATCCTCAAGCCGGACAACCTGAGCAAGGACGAGTTTTTCGCCAAGTGCGCCACCGTCAACAAGTGGGTGTTCGAAACCGTCGAGAAGTACAACGGTTCGATTTCCGCCGAACACGGCGTGGGCATGACCAAGCGCGATTACTTGACCTACAGCCGTTCGCCGGTGGAAATCGAATACATGAAAGCGGTCAAGGCAGTGTTCGACCCCAACGGCATCATGAACCCGGGCAAGATCTTTGCGGTTTGATCGGCAATCGATGATGAATCAATGAAGGCAGGAGTCGGTAAATGAGCTATCAGCACCAGTATGTCGACGGCACGCGGATTCACTTCCCGTTGGGAAAAGTGGTGTGCATCGGGCGTAATTACGCCGAACACGCCAAGGAACTGGACAATCCGGTGCCTACGGAGCCGCTGCTGTTCATCAAGCCGGGCAGTTGCGTGGTGCCGCTGGAAGGCGGTTTCAGCATTCCGACCGAGCGTGGCTCGGTGCATTACGAGGCGGAAATCGCCGTGTTGATCGGCAAGCCGCTCTCGACCAAACCGAGCCGTGAGGAAGTGCTGGACGCGATCTCCGGTTTCGCCCCGGCGCTGGACCTGACCCTGCGTGACAAGCAGGCCGAGCTCAAGGCCAAGGGCCTGCCGTGGGAAATCGCCAAGTCCTTCGATGGCGCGGCAGTGATCGCGCCGTTCGTCGTCGGCAGCACCTTTGCCGACCTGACCGACATCGGCATCCGCCTGACCATCAACGGCGAAGTGCGCCAGGACGGCAACAGCAGTGCGATGCTCAACCCGATCGTGCCGATGATCCAGCACATGGCCGGCTGCTTCTCGCTGCAGGCCGGTGACGTGATTCTCACCGGTACGCCAGTGGGTGTCGGGCCGCTGAACGTTGGCGATGAGATCGTGCTGGAACTGCCGGGCGCCAGTCGCTTCACCAGCAGCGTGCGCTGACTGCGACGCTGAAAGAAACTGTGGGAGCGAGCCTGCTCGCGAATGCGCTAGATTGGTTAACGACGATGTCGACTGATCTTACGCATTCGTTGGATCGCCACCCGGAGCAAACTCGCTCCCACATTTGTTTTTGTGTTGCAGCTCGCAAACACATAAGGCATTCCGGCCATTTGCCGTTTTTTTCACATTTTGTCCGGATAATTCCGATCATTCTGGCGTCTGAGCCGGCCTCTTTGTGCTATTACCCGTAGCCTGAATTTTCGGAACGCGTCCTTTGATGTCAGCTCAAACTCAGCCCAAACCTGCTCGCCGTTCACGCTTCGCCCTGCGCTGGTATTCCTGGCTGTTGCTGGTGGTCGCCGCTGCCTACGCGCTGGCGTATGCCATGCACTGGGATGACCGTGGTGTGCTCTGGGTGCTCGAGCGCTTCGAAAGCAGCGCCGAACAGAAGCAGAGCGTATGGCTGCCGGACTATCGCGTGGTGATCGACGCCAAGCTGCTGCCGGACATGGAAAAGGACGAGGCTTCGGACCTGTCCTACGACGCGCAGACCAAAACGCTGTTTTCGGTGATGGGCAAGAACCCGTTCCTGGTCGAACTGACCCTGCAGGGCGATGTGCTGCGCAAGATGCCACTGGTGGGCTGGAGCAATCCCGAAGGCGTGACCGTGCTGGGCAATGGTCTGCTGGCGATCGTCGACGAGCGCGAGCACTTGCTGTCGATCGTCAAGGTCGACGCCGATACCCGCGAATTGCACCGCGACAACTTCCCGAAATACGATCTCGGCCCTTCGAAAGACCAGAACAAGGCCTTTGAAGCCATTACCTGGGACCCGCGCAATCAGCAACTGCTGCTTGGCGAGGAGCGGCCACCGGCGTTGTTCACCTGGAAAAGCGACGGCAGCCAGACCCTGACCGGCGACAAGCACAAGCTGCACAGCGACGAGCTGGATATCCGCAACCTCTCGGCCCTGGCGATCGACCCGCGCACCGGTCATACCCTGGTGCTGTCCGCCGATTCGCATCTGCTGCTGGAGCTGGACGAGAAGGGCGAGCAAGTCAGCTTCATGACGCTGCTCGGCGGCTTCAACGGCCTGAAGAAAACCATCCCGCGCGCCGAAGGCGTGACCATGGACGATGCCGGCAACCTGTACATGGTCAGCGAGCCGAACCTGTTCTACCGCTTCGAAAAACAGAAGTAATGCCTCTGCACAGGGGCGGCCGCAGGGGTGTCTTGTGGCCTGGGGCAACTGGCCATTAAGCTTCAATTCAGACCGGCGTGATATTTCATCCGCCTGTTTTGATTCCGAGCCTGCCTGAATGCGTCGATTTGCCCGCCCTAAGCCGTTGTTCATCCTGTTGTCGGTGATTGCTCTGATCGCCCTGATCGCGATCGGCCAATACCTGCGCCTGTTCGAGCGCGCCTGGTTCAACCTGCACACGCTGTGGCAGCCATTGAGCAGCGAGGCGATCGGCCTGGATCAATACCGGGTGGAAATCGAGGCGCGGGTCATCGACGGACTGGACGACGATGTATCCGCCCTGACGTTCGATCCGGTGCGCAAAAGCCTGTTCACCGTGACCAACAAGAATGCCGAGCTGATCGAGTTGTCGCTGGACGGCAGGATCCTGCGTCGGATCGCCCTGATCGGCTTCGGCGACCCGGAGGCGGTGGAGTTCATCAGCGCCGATACCTACGTGATCACCGACGAGCGTCAGCAGCGCCTGATCAAGATCCATCTGGAGAAAGACACCACGTTCCTCGATGCCGCGGATGCCGAGCAGATGACCCTTGGCGTGCACATGAGCGGCAACAAGGGCTTCGAGGGCCTGGCCTACGATTCGCAGGGCAAGCGTCTGTTCGTGGCCAAGGAACGTGATCCGATGCTGATTTACGAGGTGCACGGCTTTCCCCATTTCAATCCGGAAAAGTCCTACGCCGTGCACGTGATCAACAACCCCAAGCGCGATGCCGGGATGTTCGTGCGCGATCTGTCGAGCCTGCAATACGACGAGCGCAGCGGCCATCTGCTGGCGCTGTCGGATGAGTCAGGGCTGATTCTGGAACTGGATGTGGACGGGCGCCCGCTGAGCACCATGTCGCTGAGCAAGGGCCGGCAAGGCTTGCAGAAAACCGTACCGCAGGCCGAAGGCATTGCGATGGACGACGACGGGGCGTTGTATCTGGTGAGTGAGCCGAACCTGTTCTACGTCTTCAGGAAACCTGCGCGGAACTAACAAACACCGCGAAACACTGTGGGAGCGAGCCTGCTCGCGAATGTGTCAGATCAGTCAGCCTATTCATTGCCTGACACGACGCCTTCGCGAGCAAGCTCGCTCCCACAGGTTTTTTCATCTGCCCATAAAAAAGTGGGCAGCCTGGATTATTCAGCTTTGAGGGTCTTCACGCCTTCGCTGGTGCCCAGCAGCAACAGATCCGCCGGACGCGCGGCGAACAGGCCGTTGGTGACCACGCCGACGATGGCGTTGATCTGCGCTTCCAGTTCCACCGGGTTGGTGATCTGCAGGTTGTGCACGTCGAGGATGATGTTGCCGTTGTCGGTCAGCACGCCTTCGCGGTAGACCGGATCGCCGCCCAGCTTCACCAGCTGACGGGCGACGTGGCTGCGGGCCATCGGGATCACTTCCACCGGCAGCGGGAACGCGCCCAGCACGGGCACCAGTTTGCTCGCGTCGGCGATGCAGATGAAGGTCTGGGCCACGGCCGCGACGATCTTCTCGCGGGTCAGGGCAGCGCCGCCGCCCTTGATCAGGTTCAGGTGCGCGTCGCTTTCATCGGCGCCGTCGACGTAGAACTCCAGGTTGCTCACGGTGTTCAGCTCGTAGACCGGGATGCCATGGCCCTTGAGGCGCGCAGCGGTGGCTTCGGAACTGGCGACCGCACCGTCGAATGCACCCTTGTGCAGGGCCAGGGCATCGATGAAGCAGTTGGCGGTGGAGCCAGTGCCGACGCCGACGATGCTCTTGTCGTCGAGTTTCGGCAGGATGAAGTCGACGGCGGCCTGCGCCACTGCCTGTTTGAGTTGATCCTGGGTCATGCGGGCTCCGAGGTGCCGAAGAGGGGGAACGAAAGGCCGGCATTATAGGCCCGGGGGCGGGGAAGGTCATTGCCCGATTGGCAGGTGAAAAGATCGCCGCTTGCCGCCGCTTCTGGAGCAATCGTATGAGCCCGGTGGGCCGCGATGTGTTGCGCAGCGCCGCAAACCCCCTGTTTGGTGTGGTCGCTGGGACAAAAGCCGGGTTAGACTCCTTGGCCCTGCCCAACCCGCTCAGTGATGCTTTCCGATGCTCGAACAGTACGTCAAGAAGATCCTCACCTCGCGCGTTTATGACGTTGCCGTAGAAACCCCGCTGCAGAACGCTCGCCAGCTCTCCGAGCGGCTGGGCAACGATATCTGGCTCAAGCGCGAAGACTTGCAGCCGGTGTTCTCGTTCAAGATTCGCGGCGCCTACAACAAGCTGACCCAGTTGAGCGACGAAGAACGCGCCCGCGGCGTGGTCACCGCGTCGGCGGGCAACCATGCGCAGGGCCTGGCCCTGGCGGCGAAAGTACTGGGCGTGAAAGCCACCATCGTGATGCCCAAGACCACCCCGGAGATCAAGGTCGAAGGCGTGCGCTCGCGCGGCGGCAAAGTGGTACTGCACGGCGATTCGTTCCCCGAAGCGCTGGCCTACTCGCTGAAGCTGGTCGACGAAAAAGGCTACGTCTACATCCACCCTTACGACGATCCGCACACCATTGCCGGGCAGGGCACCGTGGCAATGGAAATTCTCCGCCAGCATCCGCAGCCGCTGGATGCGATCTTCGTTCCGGTCGGTGGCGGCGGCTTGATCGCCGGCATCGCCGCCTACGTCAAATACCTGCGTCCGGACATCAAGGTCATCGGCGTCGAACCGGACGACTCGAACTGCCTGCAGGCGGCGATGGCCGCTGGCGAGCGGGTGGTGCTGCCGACCGTGGGCATCTTCGCCGACGGCGTGGCCGTGGCGCAGATCGGCCAGCACACCTTCGACATCTGCAAGGATTACGTCGATGAAGTGATCACCGCCAGTACCGACGAGATCTGTGCGGCAATCAAGGATATCTACGACGATACCCGCTCGATCACCGAACCTGCCGGCGCCCTCGGCGTGGCCGGGATCAAGAAGTACGTCGAGCAGCGCGGCGTCAGCGGCCAGACCTTCGTGGCCATCGACTCCGGGGCCAACGTCAACTTCGACCGTCTGCGCCACGTCGCCGAACGCGCCGAGCTGGGCGAGGGCCGCGAAGCGATCATCGCAGTGACCATTCCCGAACAGGCCGGCAGCTTCAAGGCGTTCTGCGAAGCGATCGGCAAGCGCCAGATCACCGAATTCAATTACCGCTACAACACCGGCAGCGAGGCGCACATCTTTGTCGGCGTGCAGACGCACCCGGACACCGACCCGCGCAGCGCGCTGCTGGCGAGCCTGACCGAACAGGGTTTCCCGGTCGTCGACCTGACCGACAACGAACTGGCCAAGCTGCACATCCGTCACATGGTCGGCGGGCGCGCGGCGCAGGTGGTCGACGAAGTGGTGCTGCGCTTCGAGTTCCCGGAGCGACCGGGCGCGCTGTTCAACTTCCTCAACAAGCTGGGCGGGCGCTGGAACATCTCCATGTTCCATTACCGCAACCATGGGGCGGCGGATGGTCGGGTCGTCGCGGGCCTGCAAGTGCCTCACGAGGAGCGGCATCTGGTGCCGGCGGCGCTGGAGGCAATCGGCTACCCGTACTGGGACGAAAGCGACAATCCGGCCTACAAGCTGTTTCTGGGCTGAGCGGCTACGCTGATGGGCAGGCCATAAGGAAATCGAACCATGGAAACGTTAACTGCCCTGAAGGCGGCGCACCTGGTGGCGACGGCGGTCCTGCTGCTCGGTGCGCTGGGCCTGGGCGTGTGGGTGTTTCTCGCCCGGCGCCGAGGTGATGCGAGCGCAGGCAGCCGCACCCTGCAACGGCCGCGGGTGTTTGTCTGGCTGCTGATGGGGCTGGCGCTGCTGAGCATGCCGTTTACCGGCTGGGGCATGGTGCACCTGGTCGGCTGGCCGCTGGGGCAGACCTGGCTGCTCGCGTCGAGCGTGCTCTACACCGTGGCGGCGCTGGCGTGGTGCTGGCTGCTGGTGCGGTTGAACCGGTTGCGCAAGGCGCCGGGCGGGGTGGGGCGGTTCAGCCTGGCCTTGGCGTTGTTCAGCGTTGTCTGCTTTATCGCCATTGCCGGGTTGATGGGCGCCAAACCTGTTTAAGGCTTGAGACCGCGTCGCTTCAATCGCTGGCAAGGCCAGCTCCCACAGGATCTGCAGCGAACACAAATGGTGTGATCACCCGGAAAACCTGTGGGAGCTGGCTTGCCAGCGATAGCTGTATCAGCCGCGCAGACTGATGACGGGCCAGCCGCGCTTCTTGGCTTCGCTCAGCAGATTGGGATCAGGATCGACCGCCACCGGGTTCGTCACCTGCTCCAGCAACGGCAAATCGTTCATCGAGTCGCTGTAGAAATAGCTGTCATCCAGCGAGTAACCGGTTTCTGCCAGCCACCGGTTCAGGCGCGTCACCTTGCCCTCGCGAAAGCACGGCACGTCGGTGCTGCGCCCGGTGTAGCGGCCGTCGACCATCTCGCACTCGGTGGCGATCAGGGTGTCGACGCCCAGGCGCGCGGCAATCGGTGCGGTGACGAAGCGGTTGGTGGCAGTGATGATCACCAGTTTGTCGCCGGCGTCGCGATGCTTTTGCAGCAGGTCCATGGCTTTGGGCAGGAGGATCGGTTCGATGCAGTCGCGCATGTAATCGTGATGCCACTGCTCGAGCACGGCCATCTCGGTGCGGCCGAGGATTTCCAGGCAGAAGTTCAGGTACGCGGCGTTATCCAGTTTACCGGCCAGGTAATCCTGGTAGAACGCGTCGTTGCGCGCCTTGTAGGCGACCGGGTCGAGGAAGCCGCGCGCGCACAGATAGTCGCCCCAGGCGTGATCGCTGTCGCCGCCCAGAAGGGTGTTGTCCAAATCGAATAGAGCCAGGCGCATTGCAGTTACCCGCTGAAAAGTCAGTAAAAAGGCGACAAGAATACGGTCTTTTCACAAGAGTGCACATAAGGTAGGAAGCTTCGTTGCCGCCTTATCAAGCTTTGTGGAACAATGCGGCGACATGCGTTTGCGAGGTTGTTGCCGTGATCGACCCCGATGGTTTCCGCCCCAATGTCGGGATCATTCTGACGAATGACGCCGGCCAGGTGCTATGGGCTCGCCGTATCAATCAAGATGCCTGGCAGTTTCCGCAAGGGGGGATCAACCCCGAGGAAACGCCGGAGGACGCCTTGTACCGCGAGCTGAACGAAGAAGTTGGCCTGGAACGCGAAGATGTTGAAATTCTCGCCTGTACCCGGGGCTGGTTGCGCTATCGTTTGCCGCAACGTCTGGTGCGTACCCACAGCCAACCGCTGTGCATCGGCCAGAAGCAGAAGTGGTTTCTCCTGCGCCTGATCTCCAACGAGCAGCGGGTGCGGATGGATTTGACCGGTAAACCGGAGTTCGATGGCTGGCGCTGGGTCAGCTATTGGTATCCGTTGGGCCAGGTGGTGACATTCAAGCGCGAGGTGTATCGCCGCGCTCTCAAAGAGCTTGCCCCGCGCCTTTTAGCGCGCGACTGACGACGGAGTTCGACCCCGAGCCATGCTCAATACGCTGCGCAAGATCGTCCAGGAAGTTAACTCCGCCAAGGATCTCAAGGCGGCGTTGGGGATTATTGTGTTGCGCGTCAAAGAGGCCATGGGCAGCCAGGTCTGCTCGGTCTACCTGCTTGATCCCGAGACCAACCGCTTCGTCC
Source organism: Pseudomonas sp. efr-133-TYG-5 (assembly GCF_030209175.1). Classification (GTDB taxonomy): domain Bacteria; phylum Pseudomonadota; class Gammaproteobacteria; order Pseudomonadales; family Pseudomonadaceae; genus Aquipseudomonas. The sequence goes on from NZ_JARVSM010000004.1 coordinate 483,564, forward strand.
TGATGGCCACCGAGGGCTTGAACAAGCGCTCGATCGGCAAGGTCAGCATGGCACCCAACGAAGGTCTGGTCGGCCTGGTCGGCACGCGTGAAGAACCCCTGAACCTCGAAAACGCCGCGGATCACCCGCGCTACCGCTACTTCGCCGAGACCGGCGAGGAGCGCTACGCCTCGTTCCTCGGGGCGCCGATCATTCACCACCGCCGCGTCGTCGGCGTGTTGGTCATCCAGCAGAAAGAACGCCGCCAGTTCGACGAAGGTGAGGAAGCCTTCCTGGTGACCATGAGCGCGCAGCTCGCCGGGGTTATCGCGCATGCCGAGGCCACCGGCTCGATCCGTGGCCTGGGCCGTCAGGGCAAGGGCATCCAGGAAGCCAAGTTCGTCGGCGTGCCGGGTTCGCCGGGGGCGGCGGTCGGTACCGCGGTGGTCATGCTGCCACCGGCGGACCTCGACGTGGTGCCGGACAAGACCATTACCGACATCGACGCCGAGCTGGCGCTGTTCAAGACCGCCATCGAAGGCGTACGCGCCGACATGCGCGCGTTGTCGGCGAAATTGGCGACCCAGCTGCGTCCGGAAGAGCGCGCGCTGTTCGACGTCTACCTGATGATGCTCGACGACGCCTCGCTGGGCAGCGAAATCACCAACGTGATCAAGACCGGGCAGTGGGCCCAGGGCGCGTTGCGTCAGGTCGTGACCGATCACGTCAACCGTTTCGATTTGATGGACGACGAGTACCTGCGTGAGCGGGCGTCGGACGTCAAGGACCTGGGCCGACGCCTGCTCGCCTACCTGCAGGAAGAGCGTCAGCAGAACCTGGTTTACCCGGAAAAGACCATTCTGGTCAGCGAAGAGCTGACCCCGGCGATGCTCGGCGAAGTGCCGGAAGGCACGCTGGTCGGTCTGGTGTCGGTACTCGGTTCGGGTAACTCCCACGTCGCGATCCTGGCCCGGGCCATGGGTATCCCGACGGTGATGGGTGTAGTCGACTTGCCATACGCCAAGGTCGATGGCATTCCGATGATCGTCGACGGGCTCAAGGGCGAAATCTACACCAACCCAAGCGAAGTGCTGATCAAGCAGTTCGCCGAAGTGGTCGAAGAAGAGAAACAACTGGCGCTGGGCCTCGACACCCTGCGTGATCTGCCATGCGTGACCCTCGATGGCCACCGCATGCCGTTGTGGGTCAACACCGGTCTGCTGGCGGACGTGGCGCGGGCGCAGAAGCGCGGCGCCGAGGGTGTCGGCCTGTACCGCACCGAAGTGCCGTTCATGATCAACCAGCGCTTCCCGAGTGAGAAGGAACAGCTGGCGATCTACCGCGAACAGCTCGCCGCGTTCCATCCGCAACCGGTGACCATGCGCAGCCTGGACATCGGCGGCGACAAGTCGCTGTCGTACTTCCCGATCAAGGAAGACAACCCGTTCCTCGGTTGGCGCGGGATTCGCGTGACCCTCGATCACCCGGAAATCTTCCTGGTGCAGACCCGCGCGATGCTCAAGGCCAGCGAAGGCCTGAACAACCTGCGGATCCTGCTGCCGATGATATCCGGCACCCACGAGCTCGAAGAAGCGCTGCACCTGATCCACCGTGCCTGGGGCGAAGTGCGCGACGAAGGCACCGACGTGCCGATGCCGCCGATCGGGGTAATGATCGAGATTCCGGCGGCGGTGTACCAGACCAAGGAACTGGCGCGGCAGGTGGATTTCCTCTCGGTCGGCTCCAACGACCTGACCCAGTACCTGCTGGCCGTGGACCGTAACAACCCGCGGGTCGCCGACCTCTACGACTACCTGCACCCGGCGGTGCTGCAAGCCCTGCAAACCGTGGTGCGCGACGCCCACGCCGAAGGCAAGCCTGTGAGCATCTGTGGCGAGATGGCCGGTGATCCGGCCGCGGCGGTGTTGTTGATGGCAATGGGCTTCGACAGCCTGTCGATGAACGCCACCAACTTGCCGAAGGTGAAATGGATGCTGCGCCAGATCAACCTGAGCAAGGCCAAGGACCTGCTGGCGGAACTGATGACCATCGACAACCCGCAGGTTATCCACAGCTCGCTGCAACTGGCGCTGAAGAACCTTGGCTTGTCGCGGATGGTCAATCCGGCTGCGGCCAAACCCGCCTGAAATCTCCCGTGCCCGTGGTTGAGGGAGCCAGCGCCCTCGACCACGGGTTCAGGTATTGATTTCCACCTCGCCCAGATGCCCGCCGTACGGGCCGAAACTGCGCTCGACCATCCGGCGCGAACCGTCCGCCTGCACGATCAACGCGGTGCTGGCCCGCGTGCCGTAGCTCTGGCTGGCAATGAACACACTCGACAGCAGCGCCTCGGTGGCCAGGCCAACGCCGGTATCCGGCAGTTCGGCGGTCGGTGCCGGCTGTGCGTCGTGCAAAAACGCCAGCAGCCGCGCCGGCTGCGGATCGTCCAGCGCCGCCTGCAGCGCTGCCTTGGCCTTGAGCAGCTTCGGCCATGGCGTGTCCAGTCCGGCGTTGGACAAACCATAGATTCCCGGTTGCAGCATCACCGCTTCCGCATCCCGGGCATTGAAGTGCCACAGTTCGTGGGCGTTGCCGAGCAACAGGTTGAAACCGGCATATTCCGCGGAACGGGCAACAACGTCGGTCAAATAGTCGTCGATCGACAGGCTGCCGGTCAGAAACCCCGCCACCAGTTCGCCGCGCGAGCGGCGCGCCGGGGGCTGGCCTGGATCGCGGATGTTGGTCAGCGCGGCAAAGCGGCCGTGACTGCCGAGGCCAAGCCAGGTGCCACCGGCCTCGAGGTCGCGGCCGGCGTGGACATGCGGCGCATGCGGCCACTGGGCCAGCGGCAGGCTGGGCCGGGCGTAGAACTCGTCACGGTTGGCCGCGACGATCAGCGGCTGGGCATGCCCCGGCCGCCAGGCGAAAACGATGAGACACATAAGGTAGTCCTTGTGCGTTTTCTGCCCACTTTACGCAGACATCGGCCGTGCATCCATCGCCAGTGGAGCGCAAGGCCATCCATCCGTTACCATGCCGCTCCGGTTTTGGGGACGCGTCTGGGAGACAGTCATGGAATTTCTGCTCTATCTGGCGCTGGGAGCCTGCGCAGGTGTGCTGGCTGGGTTGTTCGGGGTGGGTGGCGGGATCATCATCGTCCCGGTACTGGTATTCAGTTTTACCTTGCAGGGCTTCGATCAGTCGATCCTGACCCACCTGGCGGTCGGCACGTCGCTGGCGACGATCATCTTCACCTCGGTCAACGCCGTGCGTGAACACCATCGCCGCGGCGCAGTGCGCTGGCCGATCTTTGTCTGGATGACCGTGGGCATCCTGATCGGCGCCGGTTTCGGCGCGCTCACCGCCGAGGCGATCTCCGGCCCCAACCTGCAGAAGATCATTGGTGTGTTCGCCCTGGTGATCGCCGTGCAGCTGGCCCTGGATTTCAAGCCCAAGGCCAGTCGAACGGTGCCGGGCAAATTCGGTCTGACCGTGGCCGGCGGCGTGATTGGCTGGGCCTCGGCGATTTTCGGCATTGGCGGCGGCTCGCTGACTGTGCCGTTCCTGACCTGGCGCAGCGTGCCGATGCAGCAGGCGGTGGCGACGTCGTCGGCCTGCGGCCTGCCGATCGCCGTGGCCAGTGCCGCAAGTTTCATGATTCTGGGCTGGCATGATCCGTTGCTGCCGGCCCATAGTCTCGGTTTTGTGTATTTGCCGGCGCTGCTGGGCATCGCGTTGACCAGCATGGTCTTCGCCCGTCTCGGCGCGCGCCTGGCGCATCGGCTGTCGCCGAAGTTGCTGAAAAGACTGTTCGCCGCTTTGCTGTTTTGCGTGGGGCTGAGTTTTCTGCTCTGAGCGCGCCGCAATCCTGGCTTAATCCTGAGGTGGCAGCGTCCCCCGGGAATTCTGCTTTCAACTCTAACGAGGAGTCGCAATGCTGCCTTACCCGCAGATCGACCCGGTGGCCCTGGCCATCGGTCCGCTGAAAATCCATTGGTACGGCCTGATGTACCTGGTCGGTATCGGCGGTGCATGGCTGCTGGCGTCGCGCCGGCTCAACCGCTTCGACCCGACCTGGACCAAGGAGAAACTCTCCGACCTGGTGTTCTGGCTGTCGATGGGGGTGATCGTCGGCGGGCGGCTGGGCTACGTGCTGTTTTATGACCTGAGTGCCTACATCGCCAACCCGACGCTGATTTTCGAAGTGTGGAAGGGCGGCATGTCGTTCCACGGTGGCTTCATCGGCGTGATGCTGGCTGCCGTGTGGTTCGGCAAACGCAATGGCAAGTCGTTCTTCCAGCTGATGGACTTCGTCGCGCCGATGGTGCCGATCGGCCTGGGTGCCGGACGCATCGGCAACTTCATCAACGCCGAGCTGTGGGGCAAGCCGACCGACGTGCCGTGGGCGATGATCTTCCCGCCGTTCAGCGATCCGGCACAGCTGCCGCGCCACCCGTCGCAGCTGTATCAGTTTGCGCTGGAAGGCGTGGCGCTGTTCCTGATCCTCTGGCTGTTCTCGCGCAAACCGCGGCCGACCATGGCCGTTTCGGGCATGTTCGCGCTGTTCTACGGGATCTTCCGTTTCATCGTCGAGTTCGTCCGCGTGCCGGACGCACAATTGGGCTATCTGGCCTGGAACTGGCTGACCATGGGGCAGGTGCTCTGCGTACCGATGATCGTCGGCGGGCTGTTCCTGATCTGGCTGGCCTACCACCGTGCCCCGGCGACACCGGTGGCCCCGACGGCTTAAATATTCGAACCCCGGCGCGGTTCGCCGGGGCTCAAGGACACAGGTAACTCATGAAGCAATATCTCGATCTGGTGTCGCACGTCATCAACAACGGCACCAAGCAGGCCAACCGTACGGGCGTGAACACCATCAGCTTTCCGGGCGCCATGCTGCGCTTTGACCTGCAGGAAGGTTTCCCGGCGATCACCACGCGCAAAATGGCCTTCAAATCGGCCATCGGCGAGATGTGCGGCTTTCTCCGTGGCGTCAACAACGCTGCTGAATTCCGCGCGCTGGGCTGCAAGGTCTGGGACCAGAACGCCAACGAAAACGCCCAGTGGCTGGCCAACCCGTTCCGTCAGGGCGACGACGACCTCGGCGAAATCTACGGCGTGCAATGGCGCAAATGGCCGGCCTACAAGCAGATCCCGCTGAGCAACACCGCCGCCATCGAACAGACCCTGAGCAACGGCTACAAACAGATCGCCCAGGGCGAAGAAGACGGCCAGGCCTACGTGGTGCTGTACAAGGCCATCGACCAGGTGCGCCAGTGCGTCGACACGATCATCAAGGACCCGGGCAGCCGGCGGATCCTGTTCCACGGCTGGAACTGCGCCCAGCTCGATGAAATGGCCCTGCCGCCGTGTCATCTGCTGTACCAGTTCCACCCGAATGTCGAGACCAAGGAAATCTCCCTGACCCTCTACATCCGCTCCAACGATCTGGGCCTGGGCACGCCGTTCAACCTCACCGAGGGCGCGGCGTTGCTGAGCCTGATCGGTCGCCTGACCGGCTACACGCCGCGCTGGTTCACCTATTTCATCGGTGATGCGCACGTCTACGAGAACCATCTGGACATGCTCAACGAACAGCTCAAGCGCGAACCGTTCGCCATGCCGAAGCTGAAAATCTCCGATCGCGTGCCGGAGTTTGCCAAGACCGGCGTCTACCAGCCGGAGTGGCTGGAGCTGGTCGAGCCGAGCGACTTCTCGCTGGAAGGCTACGAGCACCACGCGCCGATGACCGCGCCGATGGCGGTCTAAGGAGCAACACAGAAACCTGTGGGAGCGAGCTTGCTCGCGAAAGCGCTGTATCAGTCAACGATGATGTCGACTGACACGCCGTCTTCGCGAGCAAGCTCGCTCCCACAGTCGTTTTCAGAGTGTGCTCAGTGGCCGTGGCTGCGGCCTACATGCGAGTGCTCCACTTCCGTCGCGACGACCCCGCCACTCACCTCCAGCCGCTGCAGGATCCCGCACTGATCCGCCCCCGGCCCCTCGCCGCAGCGTTGGCGCAGGTCGAGCAGTTGCGCCTGCAGGGCCAGCAACCCGTCAATTCGCGCCTTCACATGCTGGATGTGCTCGTCGATCAGCGTATTGACGCTTGCACACTGATCCTGCGGGCTATCGCGCATGGCCAGCAGGCTGCGGATTTCCTCGAGGGTCATGTCGAGGGTGCGGCAGTTGCGGATAAAGGTCAGGCGCTCGGCGTGGGCCTGGGTGTAGACGCGGTAGTTGCCGTCGCTGCGCGCCGGTTCCGGCAGGAGGTTTTCGCGCTCGTAGTAGCGGATGGTTTCCACGGCGCAGTCGGTGAGTTTCGCCAGTTCGCCGATCTTCATCACGGCCATCTCCAAATGGGTGCTTGACCCTATAGTGGCTACAGGGTCTTTACTTGGCAACAGGCACCTTCATGGACGCGACCAATGAGCGATTCCCAGCACACCCACCCCCACACCCACAAGCCGGGCGACGGCCACGAGCACAGTCATAAACTGCAGCCTGTGCATAAACATGCCCACGGCGGCGATGCCTGCTGCGGCTCGAACGTCGCAGCAGCGGCACCGGTGCATGCGCACGAAGAGGCCTGCTGCTCGTCGCAAGCTGCTACGCCGGCACGGGTGCAGCTGAGCGAAAAGACCAGTGCCGATGCCCGGTTGAGCAGTTTTCGCATCGAGGCGATGGACTGCCCGACCGAGCAGACGCTGATCCAGAACAAGCTCGGCAAACTCGCCGGCGTACAACAGCTGGAATTCAACCTGATCAACCGCGTGCTTGGCGTGACCCATAACCTGCCGAATACCGCGCCGATCACTGCGGCAATCTCGTCGCTGGGCATGCACGCCGAACCGCTGGAAGCGGGCGTCGAAGCCCCGGCCCCGGCGCCGCTGAAAAAACACTGGTGGCCCCTGGCGCTGTCCGGTGTCGGTGCGCTGGCGGCCGAAGTGATCCACTTCACCAACGCCGCGCCGACCTGGGTGGTGGCGATCATCGCGCTGATCTCGATCCTCAGCGGCGGCCTCGGCACCTACAAGAAGGGTTGGATCGCCCTGAAGAACCGCAACCTCAACATCAACGCGCTGATGAGCATCGCGGTGACCGGTGCGGTATTGATCGGGCAGTGGCCGGAAGCGGCGATGGTGATGTTTCTGTTCACGGTGGCCGAACTGATCGAGGCGCGCTCGCTGGATCGCGCGCGCAACGCCATCAGCGGTCTGATGCAGATGACGCCCGAGCAGGCCACGGTGCAGCAGGCCGACGGCAACTGGCTGGAACAGGAGGTTAAAAGCGTCGAACTCGGCGCCCGCGTGCGAGTAAAACCCGGTGAGCGCATCGCGCTGGACGGCGTGGTGGTCAGCGGCAGTTCGACCCTCGACCAGGCGCCGATCACCGGTGAAAGCCTGCCGGTGGAGAAAACCGTCGGCGACAAAGTCTTTGCCGGCACCATCAACCAGGCCGGTTCGCTGGAATACAGCGTGAGCGCGGCGGCGAACAATTCGACCCTGGCGCGCATCATCCATGCCGTCGAACAGGCCCAGGGCGCACGCGCACCGACTCAGCGCTTCGTCGACCAGTTCTCGAAAATCTACACTCCCGTGGTCTTTGCCTTGGCATTGGCCGTCGCCATCATCCCGCCGCTGTTCATGGGCGCGGTGTGGTTCGACTGGATCTACCGCGCGCTGGTGTTGCTGGTGGTCGCGTGCCCGTGTGCCTTGGTGATTTCCACCCCGGTAACCATCGTCAGCGGCCTCGCGGCAGCGGCGCGCAAAGGCATTCTGGTCAAGGGTGGCGTGTACCTGGAGGGCGGGTTCAAGCTCGATTACCTGGCGCTGGACAAGACCGGCACCCTCACTCACGGCAAACCGGTACAGACCGATTACCTGGCGCTGGATCCGACCGCCGACGCCACGGCCCCGGCGATAGCCGCTGCGCTGGCCGGGCGTTCCGATCACCCGGTATCGCTGGCCATCGCCACGGCGGCTGTGGATAAAAACCTCGCCACGCTCACTGTGGATAACTTCGCTGCGCTGGCCGGTCGTGGCGTCAAAGGTGAAATCAACGGCCAGACCTACCACTTGGGCAACCATCGTCTGGTCGAGGAGCTGGGCCTGTGTTCGCCGCAGCTGGAAGAAAAACTGTTTGCGCTGGAGAAACAGGGCAAGTCCGTGGTCCTGCTGCTCGACGGCTCCGGCCCGCTGGCGCTGTTCGCCGTGGCCGACACGGTCAAGGAAACCAGCCGTGAAGCGATCCGCCAGTTGCATGCACTCGGGGTGAAAACCCTGATGCTGACCGGCGACAACGTGCACACCGCCCAGGCGATTGCCGCGCAGGTCGGCATTGACCAGGCCAAGGGTGACTTGCTGCCGACCGACAAGCTGCAGGCGATCGAAGATCTGTATGCACAGGGGCGACGCGTGGGCATGGTCGGCGACGGCATCAACGATGCACCGGCCCTGGCCCGCGCCGAGATCGGTTTCGCCATGGCCGCGGCCGGTACCGACACCGCGATTGAAACCGCCGATGTCGCCCTGATGGACGACGATCTGCGCAAGATTCCCGCCTTCATCCGGCTGTCGCGCGATACCGCCGCTATCCTCAAGCAGAACATTGCCCTGGCCCTGGTGATCAAAGCGATCTTTCTTGCGGTAACCTTCGCCGGATTCGCCACCATGTGGATGGCGGTGTTCGCCGACATGGGCGTGAGCCTGCTAGTGGTGTTCAACGGGTTGCGCCTGCTGCGCAAGTAAACGATGAGGGATGGTTGTGCTGAGTGCCGAGCTGAAGGCGTTTTACATGGTGGCCCGCCTGGGCAGCATCACGTTGGCGGCGAAGAAGCTCGGCCTCAGCCAGCCGACCGTGACCACGCAGATCCGCAATCTGGAAAGCCAGTACTCGGTGGAGCTGTTCTACCGTGGCGGTCGGCGCCTGAGTGTCAGCGACGAGGGCGCGCGACTGCTGCCGATGGTCAAGGCGCTGTTGCAGCAGGAGGCCGACATCGAGTTCTTCCTGCGCAACAGCGGTCAGGTGCAGGGCACGTTGCGCATCGCTGCCACCGCGCCGTACTACATCCTCGATCTGGTGAAGACCTTTCGCGAACGTCTGCCGCAGGTCGAAGTCTCGGTGGAAATCGGCAACTCGCAGCAGGTACTCGAAGCGCTGGAGGATTACCGAGTGGATGTCGCGGCGTCGTCGCAGTTGCTCGATGATGCGCGGTTGATTCGCCGGGTGCTCGGCAGTGATCCGCTGGTGCTGGCGGTGCACCGCAATCATCCGCTGGCGGCGCACGAGCACGTGGCTTTGAGCGCGTTGGCCGGGCATACCTTGCTGATGCGGGAAAGCGGCTCGACCACCCGGCGGCTGACCGAGGAGTTGCTGGCCAGCGCCGGGGTCAGTTTCGGCCCGCTGCTGGAGATCGGCAGCCGTGAATCGATCCGTGAGGCGGTGCTGCGCAACATCGGCATCAGCATCATTGCCCGCCAGGAAGTGCCGCATGATCCGCAGTTGCGCGTGCTGACCATCGAGAACGCACCGCAGATTCCCGAATACCTCTACTGCCTCAAGGAACGCAAAAGTGCGCGGTTGCCGGCGGCGTTCCTCGGGTTGGCCCAGGAAATGTCCCCGGCCTGATTTCTTCAGTGCTCGTTCTGGCCTCATCGCTGGCAAGCCAGCTCCCACAAAGAGCTTCAGTGAACGCAGATTGTGTAAACACCAGAAATCCCTGTGGGAGCTGGCTTGCCAGCGATGAGGCCAGACCAGGCAACACATGACTTGAACCCTGAACCAAAATCCCCGAATACCACTATCGGCCGTTTTTGCCTCGTTGCCATATGACGGACGCATTACAACTCTAGGATGGGCCCCATCAGCTTGATGAGGCCTGTCCATGAATCCTGCAATCGCCACCGCCCTGACCAACCCCGGCGCACCGATGAAAGTGCGCAACGTGCAGAAGCGCTTCGGCGCCTTCACCGCCCTGGATAACGTCTCCCTCGATGTCGCGGCCGGTGAGCTGGTGTGTCTGCTCGGCCCGTCGGGCTGCGGCAAGACCACGTTGCTGCGCTGCATCGCCGGGCTGGAGAAGCAGGACAGCGGCGAGCTGTACCTCGGCGAACGCGACGTCTCGCACCTCGCCCCGCAGGCCCGCGATTACGGCATCCTGTTTCAGTCCTACGCGCTGTTTCCCAATCTGACGGTCGAAGCGAACATTGCCTACGGCCTCGCTGGCAGCGGTCGTGATGAAGTACGCCGTCGGGTCGGTCAGATGCTGGAACTGGTCGGCCTCAGCGGCAGTGAGAAAAAGTACCCCGGGCAATTGTCCGGCGGTCAGCAGCAACGGGTCGCACTGGCCCGGGCATTGGCACCGGCACCTTCGCTGTTGCTGCTCGACGAACCGATGTCGGCCCTCGATGCACGGGTTCGCGAGCATCTGTGCGGCGAACTGCGCCAGCTGCAGCGCAACCTCGGCATCACCACCCTGATGGTTACCCACAATCAGGACGAAGCCATGCTGATGGCCGACCGCATCGCCGTGATGAACAACGGCCGGGTCGAGCAGTACGCCACGCCGCAGGAAATCTATAACCGTCCGGCCACGCCGTTCGTGGCCGAATTCGTCGGCCAGGGCAACTGGCTGCCGTTCCAGCGCAGCAGCGCCAGTCATGCCCAGGTCGGCGGGATGAGCCTGCGCCTGGCCGAGGGCAGCGTGCCAGGTGCCTCGGGCCGGCTGTTCTGTCGCCCGGAAGCGATCAACGTCAACCCGCTGGTGCACGAGGAAAACCTCTTTCCGGCCCGGGTTCGCGAGATCACGTTCCTCGGCAATCGCTGCCGCATGAGCTTTGAACTCGAGCAGTTGCCGGGCCATTCGCTGCTCGCCGAACTGGCGCCGGAGGCGATGCCGCGCCTCGGCGCCCAACAGATCATGGTCGCGTTGCCGCCGCGCAGCCTGCAGGTGTTCGCCTGATGAACAGCAACCTCGCGCTGCCGCTACCGCACAAGCAGGTCCGGCAGACCTCCCGCGCCGAAATCGGCGACCGCATTTTTGTCCTCGGCGGCAAAGTCTTGTGGCTGGTGGTGCTGGGCGTGGCGGTGCTGCTGCCGTTGCTGGCGATCTTCTGGCGCGGCTTCAGCAGCGAGGCCGGGCAGGGCGGTGGCTGGCTTGCCGCGAAGGATCTGCTGAGCAGCGCCAACTTCCACTGGCTGCTGGGCAACAGCCTCAAGGTTTCGCTCAGTGTCGCGGCCATCGTCGTACCGCTGGCCTATCTGTTTGCCTACGCCCTGCAACGCACGCTGATTCCGGCCAAGGGCCTGTGGCGCGGGATTTCCCTGTTGCCGCTGATGGCGCCGTCGATGCTGCCGGGGATCGCGCTGGTCTATCTGTTCGGCAATCAGGGCCTGTTGCGCGGGCTGCTGTCGGACAACATCTACGGTTTCTGGGGGATTGTTCTGGGTGAGGTGATCTACACCTTCCCACACGCCTTGATGATTTTGCTGTCGGCCCTGTCGCTGGCCGATGCACGACTGTTCGACGCTGCGTCGAGCATGGGCGCCAGTCCGGCCAAGGCGTTTCGCAGCATTACCTGGCCGGCCACACGCCATGCCGTGTTCGCCGCGTTCTGTCTGGTGTTTACCCTGACCATCACCGATTTCGGTGTGCCGGTGGTGGTCGGTGGCGACTATCAGGTGCTGGCGCTGGAAGCCTACAAAGCCGTGGTCGGCCAGCAGCAATTCGGTCGCGGTGCATTGATCGGCATGGTGCTGTTGCTGCCGGCACTGTTCAGTTTCGGTGTGGATGCGTGGCTGCGTCGCCGTCATGGCGATTCCATGAGCGGCCGGGCCCAGGTGTTCAAACCGCTGCCGTCAGCGCTGCGCGATGCCTGTTACCTGGCGGTGGTCCTGCTGATCAGCGCCGCGCTGTTGCTGGTGTTCGGCATGGCGGTGTTCTCCTCGCTGGTGAAGTTCTGGCCGTACAACCTGTCGCTGTCGCTCAATCACTACCAGTTCAACGAAACCGCCGGCGGTGGCTGGCTGGCCTATGGCAACAGCCTGAAGATGGCCGTCGGCACCGCGCTGATCGGCAGTGTGCTGATTTTCACCGGCGCCTACCTGATGGAGAAAACCCGCACGCAACGCGGCCTCAATCTGACCCTGCGCATGCTCAGTTTCATCCCGATGGCAGTGCCGGGGCTGGTGCTCGGCCTGGGTTACGTCTTCTTCTTCAACCTCACCGGCAACCCGCTGCACGTGTTGTACGGGACGATGACCCTGCTGATCGTCTGCACCATCGCGCACTATCTGACCACCGCGCAGATGACGGCCACCACCGCCCTGCGCCAGCTCGACGCCGAGTTCGAAGCCGCCGCGCTGTCGCTCAAGGCGCCGTTGTACCGGCATTACCTGCGCGTCACCGTGCCGATCTGCCTGCCGGCGCTGCTGGACATCGTGCGCTACCTGTTCGTCTCGGCGATGACCACCGTGTCGGCGGCGATCTTCCTCTACAGCCCCGACACCATCCTCGCGGCAGTCGCCGTGCTGAACATGGACGACGCCGGCAACGTCGGCGGCGCGGCAGCGATGTCGACCCTGATTCTGTTCACCTCGGCAGGCGTGTCCGTGCTGCTGGCGTGGGCCTCGCGCGGCTTGCTGCGCCGTTCCCAGGCCTGGCGGCAAACCGCGCCCGGTCACTGATTGACGACTTACCCCTAGCGCCTCAACTCACCTACAGGAAAACGATCATGTTCAAGCCTATGGCCCTGGCCGCTGCTGTGCTCGCTACTTTCAGCCTGAATGCCTTCGCGGCGAAAACCGAGTTGACGGTGTACACCGCCCTCGAAGCCGAGCAACTGACCGCCTACAAGGCCGCATTCGAGAAGGCCAACCCGGACGTCGAAATCAAGTGGGTACGCGATTCCACCGGGATCATCACCGCCAAGCTGCTGGCCGAGAAGGCGCGTCCGCAGGCTGATGCAGTCTGGGGGCTGGCGGCTTCGAGCCTGGCGATCCTCGACCAGCAAGGCATGCTGCAAAGCTACGCGCCGAAGGATCTGGGCAAGATCGGCGCCAACTACCGCGACGCCGCCAACCCGCCAGCCTGGGTCGGCATGGACGTGTGGGCCGCCACCATCTGCTTCAACACCGTCGAAGCCGAGAAGCAGGGCCTGAGCAAACCCGTCAGCTGGCAAGACCTGACCAAGCCTGAGTACAAGGGCAAGATCGTCATGCCCAACCCGGCTTCGTCCGGCACCGGTTTCCTCGACGTCAGCGCCTGGCTGCAAACCTTCGGCGAGAAGCAGGGCTGGGCCTACATGGACGGTCTGCACCAGAACATCGGCCAGTACGTTCACTCCGGTTCCAAACCGTGCAAACTGGCGGCGGCCGGTGAGTTCCCGATCGGCATTTCCTTCGAATACCCGGCCGTGCAGCTCAAGCGCCAGGGCGCGCCGCTCGACATCATCCTGCCGAAGGAGGGCCTGGGCTGGGAGATCGAAGCGACTGCGGTGATCAAGGGCACCCCGCACGAAGACGCGGCGAAGAAACTCGCCGACTTCTCCGCCAGCGCCGAGGCGATGGACCTGTACAAGGAAAACTTCGCGGTTCTCGCCCAGCCGGGCATCGCCAAGCCGCAGACCGAACTGCCGGCCGACTACGAGCAGCGCCTGATCAAGAACGACTTTGCCTGGGCCTCGAAGAACCGCGACGAGATCCTCAGCGAATGGCGCAAGCGCTATGACGGCAAGTCCGAGAAAGTCGCTGCCAAGTAAGATCTTTATCGACTGACAGGGCCCCTTCGCGAGCAGGCTCGCTCCCACATAGGATCGTGTTCAACGCACAACTCTCTGTGGGGGCCGACACACTGGATCTTCTGTGAACACGAATGCTGTGGACACAAAAAATCCCCTGTGGGAGCGAGCCTGCTCGCGAAAGCGGCCTCTCATTCAGAGCACTTCCAAATGACACACCACAAAGACCTGCTGATCGTCGGCGCCGGCATCCTCGGCCTGTCCCACGCCTACGCCGCCGCCAGACGCGGCCTCAAGGTCAGCGTATTCGAGCGCAGCGCCACGCCACTCGGCGCCTCGGTGCGCAACTTCGGCCAGGCGCTGGTCACCGGCCAGCCGCCAGGCCCGATGCTCGAACTGGCCAAGGCCAGCCGCGACATCTGGGGCGACTGGGCACGACTCGCCGGCCTGCAGCTCAAGCGCAACGGCTCGTACCTGTTCGCCCGCACGGAAGCCGAAGAACACCTGCTGGAAGCCTTCTGCAACGGCCGCGCCGTGGAACACGGTTACAACATCCAGCTGCTGCGCGGCGGCGCATTGCGCGATCTGTATCACGGTCAGTTCAGCCACCACCGCGCGGCATTGCACGGCATGGACGATCAACAGTTGTACTCGCGCGAAGCGATTCCGGCGCTGATCGACTATCTGCGCCGCGACCTGGGTGTCGAGTTTCACTTTTCGACGCTGGTGCGCGATGTCGAGCCGGGGCGTCTGCACAGCACCGCCGGTCGTTTCACGGCGAAGCAGATCATCGTCTGCTCCGGCCACGACTATCAGACGTTGCTGGCCGAGCCGATTGCTGCGCTCGAACCGCAGATCTGCCGCCTGCAAATGCTCCGTGCTAAACCGCAGATCGAGCTGAATCTGCAGCACGCGTTGCTCACCGGTTTGAGCTGCGTGCACTACGGCGCCTTCGCCGATTTGCCGCAAGCCGCAGCGGTGCAGGCGCAGATCCTGCGCGAGCAGCCGCACCTGCACGACAACGGCATTCACCTGCTGATCAGCCCGACGCCGTATGGCGAGCTGATCATCGGCGATTCGCACCATTACGGCAGTGATCCGTCGCCGTTCAACGCCGAGCAGGTCGACACCTGGATGCTCGAGCTGGCCGAGCACACGCTGGGCTGCAAGGTGCAGGTGGTCGAGCGCTGGCAGGGTGTCTATGGATCGCGCGGGCCCGGGCCGTTTTCCTGGCTGCAACCGGCGCCGGGACTGAGCGTGGCGCTGATGCACACCGGGGTCGGCATGAGTGTCGGCCCGGCCATGGCCGAGCGCAATGTCGCGCAGCTTTTTGGAGAGAACCGATGGTGAGTCAGGAGCAAGTCATCGAGCGGGTGTTCGGCCTGTATGAGCGCTTCGGTGCCAGCGATTACATCGGCGAGCCGGTGTCGCAGATCGAGCACATGTCGCAGGCGGCCGAGCTGGCCATGGCCGAGGGCTTCGACGACGAAGTGGTGCTCGCCGCGTTTTTCCACGACATCGGCCATTTGTGTGCCGAGGGTGCGCAGAACATGGGCGGTTATGGCGTGGTCAGCCATGAACGCCTGGGCGCGGATTACCTGCGCCAGGCCGGCTTCAGTGAACGCCTGGCGCGTCTGGTGGAATACCACGTCCAGGCCAAGCGCTACCTGACACTCAGGCAGCCGGGGTACTTCGAGCGTTTGAGCGAAGCGAGCCGACGCACCCTGGATTATCAGGGCGGGGTGATGAGCGCCGCCGAGGCCGAGGCGTTCGAACAGGATCCTTTGTGCGCGGTGAGCCTGCGCATGCGTCATTGGGACGAGCAGGCGAAGCAAATGGCCGTGCCGCTGATCGATCTGCAACGGTTGAAGCAAAAGGCCCTCGATTTGCTTTCCCGCGAAGCCTGCTGAGCGTTCCTACGTCCTTCGCCGAAAACGCGCATGGCGCGCGCCGCCCGCCGCGATCCAGACTGGGTTTTTGCCGAAGGAGTGCAGGGATGCGCTATTTACAGGTGATTGCCCAGGATCGACTGGGCACCGGCGTAGCGGACAGCGTGCAGCTGCGTTTTCATCAGGGCGACCAGATGTGGCGCACCGCCACGGCGCGGGAGGAGGCGCAGCTGCGCAGTTTCAGCAAGACCTATTTGAAATGCGCCTGGTTCAACGCCGCAGGCAGCGAGGCCCGGCATCTACGAATGTTTTCGCTGAATCCGCGCGGCGACGGAACGCCGGAGTCGGTCAGGCTGCATTTCCACGAGGGCGACACCATCGCCTACAAAGCCGCCGTGCATGATCTGGACAACGATGGCGGCTTCGAGGTGATTCTGGTTTCGGACATCGACAACGACGGCCGGGCCAACCGCACGGATCGCAGTCGCGTCACGGCGCTGGTCAAACAGTTCCTCAAGCTCGGCTGGCGCTAGAGTTCCAGCACCGTGGCCACCAACGCCTCGATCTGCTCCTGACGCTGGGCCTGGCTCAGCTTCGGCTGCGGGTTGAGCGACGACCATTGCGGGTGGGCACGGGCGATGTGCAGGGCCTCGGGCAGCTTGCCTTCGCGCCAGGTCTTGTCCTGCGGGGTGGCGAGCACAATGCTCTGCAGTGCCGCATGGCCGCGGGCGTTGAGCGCCCGCAGCAGTTGCCGCTGACGCAGCGCCAGCAGGCGCAACACGTTGTCGTCGACGGTCAGTTCGCGTTGCCCCTTGAGCTTGCCGAGCAGGCGATTGCCATAACTGCGTGCGGTTTGCAGGGCGCCGCCGGCAATCGCCCCGGCCAGTGCTGCCGCGCCGAGGGTGATGCCGCCCACCAGCAGATCCACCCCGGCCCCGGCCGCTGCACCGGCAGCGATGCCACCGCCGACGCGCACGCCGAGTTGCTTGAGGGTTTCCGGGTTGAACAGGTCGTCGCCCCAGCGCCCGTCGAGCAGGGGCAAATCGCTGGCGGCGGCGTCCTGTGGGCGAAAGGCGTAGAGCTTGAGCAGCGCCTCGACGCAGCGTTGCTCACGCTGGCGCACCGCTTGGCGCAAGGCGCTGATCGCCTGTCGCTCCTGCTCGGCGTCACTGACCACACTGCGCCGACAGGCCGCGCAGTCGATCAGCAACTCGGCAATCAGCCGCGCGGCACTCTGCTCGCGGGCCAGGCGCTGGGCCTGTTGATCGGCGATCAACCGCTCCAGTTGCGGCCGGGCATTTTCCAGCAGCAGGGCCAGGCTCTCGTACAGCCGTCGTTCGCCATCCTCGGGCGGCGCGACGCTGTCGAACCGCACCAGCGCATGCAGGCCAAGCCGCGCCAGCGCCTCACGCCAGTCCGGCTCGCGGTGGTTGGCGCTGCTGACGAAATTCAGCACCGGCAGCAGCGGTTTGCCGCAACTGGCCAGCACTTCCAGTTCATCGCGGTACTTGGCCAGTACCGGTTCCCGCGCGTCGATCACATACAGGCCGGCGTCGGAGTCGAGCAATTGACGCAGCACCTTGGCTTCCTGTTCGAAGCGCTGGCGCGCCTCGCTGCCGTCAAGGAAACGCGCCAACCGCGCCGGGCCGTCCAGGCGTTCGCCGGGGCGTTCGAGGCGCTCGAGGAAATCCAGCAGGGCAATGGCGTCTTCCAGGCCCGGCGTGTCGTAGAGATCCAGTAACGGCTCGCCGTCCACCGACAGCCGCGCACCTTCGACATGGCGCGTGGTGCTCGGCCGATGGGACACTTCGCCGAAGCCGACGTCGCGGGTCAGGGTGCGCAGCAACGAGGTCTTGCCGACGTTGGTGTGGCCGACCACCGCCAGTTTCAGCGGTGCTTTCCAGGCTTCAGTCATGACCGCTCTCCAGCCAGTTCAACGGCGCGCAATCGGCGAAGGGCAGTTCCAGCTGTTGCAGCGCCAAGTGCCAGTCGCCGAGGCGCGCGGCGTCCAGCGCTTGCCCGGCGGGCGCCTGCAGCAGCCAGACGCGGGTGGCCGCGGCATTGCGCGCCAGTTCGGCGATCAGCGCGAGGCTGCCGCGATCCGGCGAGCGCCGTGGATCGCAGGCGATGGCCAGGCGCGCAGGGGGAAAGCGGCTGAGTTGTTCGAGCAGTTTGTTGCGCGATTCACGACTGTCGAGGATGCCGGCGTTGCTGACGTTTTTCGGCAGCGCTGGTGGCCATGCGTGTTGATCGTCGAGTTCGATGGCCACGAGCAACGCGCCCTCGCTGGCGTGTTCGCCCACGGCGCTTTCGACGCGGTGCAATTGCGCAGGCTCGGGGTCGGTCACGCCCAGGCGTTCGCTGGTCGGCATCAGGCGTTCGCGCAGTTGCGCGTAGCCGGGCAGGTTCAGGTCCAGGCGCAACGCCGCTTTGCCGCTGTTCCAGCGCCAGAAGCACACCAGCGCCAGCAGCAGGCGCGGCAGCACGCCGTACACCACCAGCACGCCGACCAGCCAGGTGGCCCAGGTCTGGCGCGCACTTTCGATGTTCAGCGCGGTGTCGCCGCTGGCGCGGATCATCTCCGCGGTCGGTACGTTGAAGCCGAGCAGCGCCGGCAAGGCGCCGAGGGCCTGGGTCATGGTGATGAAGGTGTCGGCACCGAGGATCGTGGTTTCCCAGACGAAGCCGTAGCGCCGGGTCGCCATCAGCATCAGCAGCACCAGCAACGCGCTGAGCATGGCCAGCAGCCACAGGCCATTGACCAGCGTGCCGAGCGCCCAGCGATTGAGTTTCTTGCCTTGCAGCATCAAGAGCAGGGCCGGCGCCAGTTGCGCCGCCTTGGCGTCGCGGGCGAGTTTCTCGCTGAGCCACAGCCAGAGACGGCCGAGGGTGGCACCCTGTTCGCCGGCGAAGAGCAGCCCCAGCGCCCAGCTCAGCAGCAGAATCAGATTCAGCCCGAGCAGACTGCCCAGGGCCCAGAACACATTGACCGGGGCCTGGCCCAGTGCGGCGCAGGCCAGGCCGGCGCCGCTCACCAGCGCGAGGATCACCAGCAGCACCAGCGCCAGGCGTGCGCCTTGCAGCCAGTGCTGCAGTGCGGCGCGCAACCCATCCCGTTCGGCCAGCCACAGCGCCCGGCGTTGAATACGGCCGGGCAGATCGCCGCCAGCGGCGCGGGCCAGACGGTTGGCTTCCAGATCGTCCAGCGGGCCGGCGTGTTCTTCGCGCAGGCGCACGGTTTCGGTCAGCCAGAGGTTTTGCAGTGGAGTCAGTTCAGTCACGCGGCATCCCGTTGCTTGATTGAGCCGTGAGCATAACCGCTGTGGCGCTTATCGGGTCAAGCGAGGCTCTGGTATCCTCGCCGGCATGACTAAATCACTCCCCTTAAGCCTGATCGCAGCCCTCGGTGAAAACCGCGTGATCGGCGTCGACAACAGCATGCCCTGGCACCTGCCGGGGGATTTCAAATACTTCAAGGCCACGACCCTCGGCAAGCCGATCATCATGGGCCGCAAGACCTGGGATTCGCTCGGTCGTCCGCTGCCCGGGCGTCTGAACATCGTGGTCAGCCGTCAGGCCGACCTGGTGCTGGAGGGCGCGGAAGTCTATCCGTCGCTGGAGGCGGCCGTGGTCCGCGCCGAGGAATGGGCGCAGGCGCAGGGCGTCGATGAGGTCATGCTGATTGGCGGCGCGCAGCTGTATGCGCAGGGGCTGGCGCAGGCGGATCGTCTGTACCTGACTCGCGTGGCGTTGAGCCCGGAAGGCGATGCGTGTTTTCCGCCGTTCGATTCGACTCAGTGGAAGCGGGTGTCGAACCTGCCGAATCCGGCCGAGGGCGACAAACCGGCGTACAACTTCGAAGTCTGGGAGCGGGTCTAGCTCGATCGTTCCCACGCAGCAGCGTGGGAACGATCAGCGATATGGGAGCGAGCCTGCTCGCGAAGAGATTCGCTCAGGCGCTGCAAAGCTTAGGCCTGAGCCAGCTGCGCATGCTCATCGGCCTCCAGCAGCGCCTTGTCGGTCTGCTGCATCGCCTGGCTGGTGATCGCACCGGCAGTGATCGAACCACTCACGTTCAACGCCGTACGACCCATGTCGATCAGCGGCTCGACGGAAATCAGCAACGCCACCAGAGACACCGGCAAGCCCATTGCCGGCAGCACGATCAGCGCGGCAAATGTCGCGCCACCCCCCACGCCGGCCACACCGGCCGAACTCAGGGTCACAATCGCCACCAGTGTCGCGATCCACAGCGGATCCAGCGGGTTGATGCCCACGGTCGGCGCAACCATCACCGCCAACATTGCCGGGTACAGGCCGGCGCAACCGTTCTGGCCGATGGTCGCGCCGAACGAGGCGGCGAAGCTGGCAATCGACTGCGGAATGCCCAGGCGTCGGGTCTGCGCCTCGATGCTCAGCGGAATGCTCGCCGCGCTGGAGCGGCTGGTGAAGGCGAAGGTCAGCACCGGCCAGATCTTGCGGAAGAAGCGCAGCGGATTGATCCCGGCCGCCGATACCAGCAGGCCGTGCACCACGAACATCAGGCCCAGGCCGAGGTACGAGACCACGACGAAACTGCCGAGCTTGATGATGTCCTGCAGGTTGGAACCGGCCACCACTTTGCTCATCAGCGCCAGCACACCGTACGGGGTCAGCTTCATCACCAGACGCACCAGGCGCATGACCCAGGCTTGCAGGGTGTCGATGGCGTTGATCACTTTCTGACCTTTCTCGACGTCATCCTTGAGCAGTTGCAGCGCCGCGATACCGAGGAACGCCGCGAAGATCACCACGCTGATGATCGAGGTCGGCTTGGCACGGGCCAGGTCGGCGAACGGGTTCTGCGGAATGAACGACAGCAACAGTTGCGGCACGTTGAGGTCGGCGACCTTGCCGGCGTAATCGTTCTGGATGGTCTGCAGGCGCGCCATTTCCTGGGTGCCGGCGACCAGGCCTTCGGCGGTGAGGCCGAACAGGTTGGTCAGGCCGATGCCGATCAGCGCCGCAATCGCGGTGGTGAACAGCAGTGTGCCGATGGTCAGGAAACTGATCTTGCCCAGCGACGAGGCGTTGTGCAGACGGGCCACGGCGCTGAGGATCGATGCGAAGACCAGTGGGATGACGATCATTTGCAGCAGCTGCACGTAGCCGTTGCCGACCAGATCGAACCAGCCGATCGAGGCCTTGAGGACCGGGTTGCCGGCACCGTAGACGGTGTGCAGGGCAACGCCGAATGCCACGCCGAGCACCAGCGCGAGCAGGACTTTTTTCGCCAGGCTCCACGAGGTATGGCGGGTTTGTGCCAGACCGAACAGCAGGGCGAGGAATACCAGCAGATTGAGGATCAGCGGCAGATTCATGAGATCTCCAGGAAAGACTTTGCCAACAGCCTTCCGGGGCTGCTGCGAACCGGCAAGCCTAACAGCTTGATTTGCAATGATTTAATACCGAAATCGCAGGGCGTCCGTCGTTTTTGGAATAAGCGCATGTCGTTCTCGGGGATGCAGCTGGCGCAATGTGGACGCACGCGGTCGCTGACAGACGGGAACTGTCACACATATTTGTTAGCGTCGAGACTTTCAATCCGGGGAGAAGGCGTCGATGAAATTCGCACCGAAATGTTTGGCCGCAGCACTGTGTCTGGGCCTGGCGGGCCAGGTTTTCGCCACTGACCTGAAACACTGGCCGGCCGATCAGGCCAAAGCCCTGGACGCGATGATCGCGGCCAACGCCAACAAGGGTAACTACGCGGTGTTCGACATGGACAACACCA
This sequence comes from Pseudomonas sp. efr-133-TYG-5, assembly GCF_030209175.1. Classification (GTDB taxonomy): domain Bacteria; phylum Pseudomonadota; class Gammaproteobacteria; order Pseudomonadales; family Pseudomonadaceae; genus Aquipseudomonas. The sequence goes on from NZ_JARVSM010000004.1 coordinate 504,947, forward strand.
GTTACCGCTATGACCTCGAAGAGTCGCTGCTGCCGTTCATGGAGAACAAGGGCCTGATTACCCGCGACAAACTCGATCCCTCGCTGAAACTGATGCCGTTCAAGGACACCGCCGACCACAAGGAAAGCCTGTTCAGCTACTACTACCGCCTCTGCGAAGTCGATGACATGGTCTGCTACCCGTGGGTGGCGCAGGTGTTCTCCGGCTTCACGCTCAAGGAGCTCAAGGGCTACGTCGATGAGTTGATGGCCTCGGGCAAACCGGTGCCGGCGACTTATTACGAAGGCGACGTGGTGAAGAACCTCGACGTACAGCCGCCGAAAGTCTTCACCGGCCAGGCCGAGTTGTACAACAAGCTGATGGAGAACGGCATCGAGGTCTACGTGATGACCGCCGCCTCCGAGGAACTGGTGCGCATGGTCGCCGCCGATCCGAAGTACGGCTACAACGTCAAACCGCAGAACGTGATCGGCGTGACGACGTTGCTGAAGAACCGCGAAACCGGCGAGCTGACCACCGCGCGCAAGCAGATCAGCGCCGGCAAGTATGACGAGAAGGCCAACCTTGGCCTCGAACTGACGCCGTACCTGTGGACCCCGGCGACCTGGATGGCCGGCAAGCACGCCGCGATCCTGACCTACATCGACGAGTGGAAAAAACCGGTGCTGGTCGGTGGCGACACCCCGAGCAGCGACGGCTATATGTTGTTCCACGATGTCGACGTGGCGAAGGGCGGCATCCACCTGTGGGTCAACCGCAAGGACAAGTACATGACCCAGCTCAACGGCATGATGGCCAAGCACGCCGCGGCGCAGGCCAAGGAAGGGCTGCCGGTGACGGCGGACAAGAACTGGGTGATCGTCAAACCCGAGGAAATTCAGTAAGACCGTGTCGCTCCCATCGCTGCACGCCAGTTCCCACAGTGTCCAAGGTGAAAACACCTTAAATCCCTGTGGGAGCTGGCTTGCCAGCGATGGGGCCCCATGCTCACCCATTGATTCGATCAGGCAAAAAAATGCCCCGCACTTGGCGGGGCATTTTTATTCGACGGCTAAAACCTACAGCCCGTCGAGCATTGCCTTGTTGCGTACCGCGCCCTTGTCGGCGCTGGTCGCCAGCAGGGCGTAGGCCTTGAGTGCGGTGGTGACTTTGCGTGGACGCTGCTCGACCGGTTTCCAGCCTTTCTTGTCCTGCTCGACCCGGCGCGCGGCCAGTTCTTCGTCGCTGATCAACAGGTTGATCGAACGGTTCGGAATGTCGATCAGCACCTTGTCGCCATCCTGCACCAGACCGATCGCGCCGCCGGCCGCTGCCTCTGGAGAGGCGTGACCGATGGACAGGCCGGACGTGCCGCCGGAGAAACGCCCGTCGGTGAGCAGCGCACAGGCTTTGCCCAGGCCCTTGGACTTGAGGTACGAGGTCGGGTAGAGCATTTCCTGCATGCCCGGGCCGCCTTTCGGGCCTTCGTAGCGAATGATGACGATGTCGCCTTCCTTCACTTCGTCGGCGAGGATGCCGCGCACCGCGCTGTCCTGGCTTTCGAAGATCTTCGCATTGCCTTCGAAGACGTGAATCGACTCGTCGACCCCGGCGGTTTTCACCACGCAGCCATCGAGAGCGATGTTGCCGTACAGCACGGCGAGGCCGCCTTCTTTCGAATAGGCGTGCTCGAAGCTGCGGATGCAGCCGTTTTCACGGTCGTCGTCGAGGGTTTCCCAGCGGGTCGACTGGCTGAACGCGGTCTGCGTCGGGATGCCGGCCGGACCGGCCTTGAAGAAGTGATGCACGGCTTCGTCATCGGTCTGGGTGATGTCCCACTTGGCGATGGCTTCTTCCATGCTGCGGCTGTGCACGGTCGGCAGGTCGGTGTGCAGCAGGCCGCCACGGGCCAGCGAACCGAGGATGCTGAAGATGCCGCCGGCGCGGTGCACGTCTTCCATGTGGTACTTCTGGATGTTCGGCGCGACCTTGCACAGTTGCGGCACCTTGCGCGACAGACGATCAATGTCACGCAGGTCGAAATCGATCTCCGCCTCCTGGGCGGCGGCCAGCAAGTGCAGGATGGTGTTGGTCGAGCCGCCCATGGCGATGTCGAGCATCATGGCGTTTTCGAACGCCTTGAAGTTGGCGATGTTGCGCGGCAGCACCGATTCGTCGTTCTCGCCGTAATAACGCTTGCACAGCTCGACGATGGTGCGGCCGGCCTGCAGGAACAGCTGCTCGCGGTCGCTGTGGGTGGCCAGGGTCGAACCGTTGCCCGGCAAGGCCAGGCCGAGGGCTTCGGTCAGGCAGTTCATCGAGTTGGCGGTGAACATGCCGGAGCACGAACCGCAGGTCGGGCAGGCGCTGCGCTCGTACTCGGCAACCTTCTCGTCAGAAGCGCTGGAGTCGGCGGCGATGACCATGGCATCGACCAAATCGAGGCCGTGGCTGGCCAGTTTGGTCTTGCCGGCTTCCATCGGGCCGCCGGAAACGAAGATCACCGGAATGTTCAGGCGCAGGGCGGCCATCAGCATGCCCGGAGTGATCTTGTCGCAGTTGGAGATACAGACGATGGCGTCGGCGCAGTGGGCGTTGACCATGTATTCGACGGAGTCGGCGATGATCTCGCGGCTCGGCAGCGAATAGAGCATGCCGTCGTGGCCCATGGCGATGCCGTCGTCGACAGCGATGGTGTTGAATTCCTTGGCCACGCCACCGGCGCGTTCGATCTCGCGGGCCACCAACTGGCCGAGGTCCTTGAGGTGCACGTGGCCCGGCACGAACTGGGTAAAGGAGTTGGCAATGGCGATGATCGGCTTCTTGAAGTCGTCATCCTTCATCCCGGTGGCGCGCCACAGTGCGCGGGCGCCGGCCATGTTGCGGCCGTGGGTGGATGTTTTCGAACGGTAATCAGGCATTGGAGCACTCCGGGCGGCTAATCAGGTATCAAAAGGGAAGTGAGCTTCTATTGACGTCTGGAACACTCAGAAATGGCCGTGTGTCCGGATGTTGCCGATGGCGTTGCGGGATCGCCGCTAGCCTCAGCCTGAGCTCATAAACCCGCCGGGGATGAATGGCGATGAATCTGGCGATTCTACACCGCTGGCGTCAGGAGGGAATGGCGCAAAGCGTTGTTGCAGTGCTGACGGAGCGTGCGGGATGACGACCGGCAGGCTCAATCACTCCCTGAAGGGGTGATGGCGCTGGCGGCAAGCACTCTGGCGCGCTGGCCGATGCGCTTGTTCAACGCCAGCGCAATGCAACTGAGCAGGACAAAACAGTAACCGAGGGTCGCTTGCAGGTTGCTCGGGCCCAGGCTGATCAGCGCGCTGATCAAGCCACCGCAGATGAAGATGATCGTGCTGCCGGCCGAGGCCGCCGTGCCGGCATTTTCCGGGAACAGGTCCATGGCCCGCGAGGTGGCGGCCGGGCGCGCAATGGTGGTGCCGGCGGTGCAGATCAGCATCGGCACCAGCACCGTGGCAGGCGTGAGCGCGAAGTGCTGCGAGAGCAGTAGCATCACCAGCCCCGCCAGCAGGATCAGGCTCAACCCGGCAATGATCTGTTGCGCGCAGCTGATGCGCCGGCTCAACAGTGCGGCGGCAATGCCACCAACGATATAGGCCGCCCCGTAGACCAGCAGGATCAGCGAGAACTCGGAGGCCGACAGTTGCAGTTGATCCATGAAGATCAGCGGCGAGATGACGATGAACGAGAAGTGGCAGGCAAATGCAAACGCGGAAATCAGCCAGTAGCCGACGAACTCGAAATCCCCCAGCACCCGGCGATACGCTTTGAAGAAGTTGAGGGGCGCGTTGCGCGGGGCTCGAGGTGGGTTTTCCAGAAACAACCAGGCCTTGATCAGCACCGCGGCAGCCAGTGCGGTGAACACCCAGAAACTGCCGCGCCAGCCGAGGGTGGCTTGCAGAAAGGTGCCGGCCAGTGGCGACAGCGAAATGAAGATCCCCGTCGCGGTCACCATCAGAATGCGCAAGCGGTCGCGCTCCACCCCCTCGAACAGGTCCTGAACCAGCGCCTGCGACAGCACAAAGCAGCCGCAACCCACTGCCTGCAACAGGCGCAAGGCCAGAAACAGGTTGTAGTCGTCGGTCAGGGTGCAGCCGAGCGCCCCCAGCATCGACACCGCCATGCCCGCGAGCAGCAGGCCTTTTCGCCCGATCACGTCGGAGAGCGGCCCGATCAGCAGTTGCGCGAACGCGATGCCGATGGCGAACAGGCTGATCGACAACGCAATGTCCTGCGGGGCGCTGCGAAAGTGTTCGGCCAGTGCCGGAAACGAGGGCAGCAGCACGTCCAGGGGAAACACGCCGAGCAATACCATCGCCAGCAACAGGCTCACAGCTGCGCGCCGCTGGCGCGGGCTTACTGCAGATTGTCCGTCATCCATCGATCAGTCCTGCCCTGGTAAACAGCGTGCGATTCTGTTCGCAAGCAAAGAAGCCGGCCTCGCGCAGCGCTTGCAGCGTGGCAATCGCGCCGCTGCGCGCCCTGGCCCGGTTGGCCTTGGCCGTGGCCATGCCGCCGACAATGTCTGCCACATCGCGGTCGGCAATCCCGGCCTCGCGCAGGCTCTGTTGCAGCCACTGCTCATCGACTTCGAAGAAGATCCCGATGATTTCCAGCAAGGCGCCTGCGACAAAGGTTTGCCGGCGGCTGTCCAGGCGCTGCCACAGGTAGCGGAACACGGCGGCGAAGTAACGGCTGTGGCGGGCCTCGTCACTGAGGTGGTCGCGCAGCATGTCACTGACGCTGCACACCAGACCGTCGCGACACACCTCGAGCAGTTCCCGGGCAATGATGGTTTCCGAAACGAAACCGACCACGAACCAGGCCAGCGCCCGGTGTTCCTCGCCGGTGCGGGCAATCAAAGCATTCAGGCGGGTGATCCGTCGCGGCATTCGCGGTCGCCCGGTGATGCCATAGAAGCTGGCGACCTGCTCGGCGAGCAGGCAGGAAAACAGGGCGTGATAGCCCTCGTCCGTGTAGAGCTGGAGTGCGGCGGTTTTCATCTGCGGCATGACACGGGCCGGCAGTTCGCCATGAACGATGACTTCCACCGCACGATTGACGATGCGGTGCTCGAGCAACGTGGTGTAGTCGAGGAAATGCACCAGATGATTGGCGCTCAGCCGATGCTGGACCTCGCGGCCTGCCGCGGCGATGGCCGGATGGGCGAGGTAGGGCAGGAAGGCCGGCGGGAACCAGTGGCGGGTTTGCAGTTGCTGCAACAGGTCTTCCGGCAACCGGTAGTCGTGGTTGCTGGTACGCACCGCCGCGCGGCGGTTCCAGTCGCCGAGGGTGAATGACGGCGCGCTCATGACTGACGCTGCTCGCGCAGCAGATCGTGCATCTCCCGGCACATTGCCTGGCCGTCGCTTTCGCCGCATCCGACAAAAAACAATGGCTCTTCGGCACTGTCCTGAAGCTGCAGGAGTGCCTCGACCTGGCTGTCGGCCAACGCCCCGGTCAGCCAGGTGCGCAGCCCCAGCGCCGTGGCGACCAGCTGGAAGGTCTGGGAGACATGCCCGGCTTCCACCAGCGCCATGCGATAGGCGCGTGAATGCGGGTATTTCCACCAGAGCCGGTCGAAGCGTGCGGTGATGAACAGCCCCAGCGGCAGGTTGTTGATGAAGTGCTGGCCGCAGAGCATTTGGCCGAGCGCGACATCCGGCAACGGACCGACCGGGCTCAGGCTGTGTTCGGCCGGGTGATAGGCATAGAGGCCGGGCGCCAGGCCAGCGACGTTCTGCACCAGCACGAAGCCTTCGCAGGCGTTCAGCCCGCCACCCGAGGGGCTGCTGCGCCGTGCGCCAAGCCCTGGGGCGATGCTGTCGTCGCGATCCGCGTCGCGCTCGTGCAGGTAGCCCAGGGACAGGTACAGCAAGGTGCTGACGTCGCCGAGTGCCAGGGGGCTGTCGGTGAAGCTGCGGCAGGTCTTGCGGCGCAGCAGGGCGCTGGCCAGCATGTCGTGCTTCAGCACGCCGGCAGCCGGCAGCCGGATGTGTTCGGTGGTCGTTGAGCGCCTGCTCTCGGGCGCGGCCGTGGTCAGCACTTCGTCGCAATGTTGCAGGTATTGTCGCGACCAGTCTTCAACGGATTGCGGGGGCGACTCGAAGGGGATGTCCCGGGTGCCGATGTGAAAGATCTTCGACAGTTCGTCCCAGCCCCAGTCCGGTGTTTCAATCTTCGAGCAAGTTAATATTTCCGCCGTTGCAAGTTGTGCATCGATTGTGTTGTTTTTGTCGAAGTAGTTCGGGTTTTCAATAAGTTGTGCCAGGCGCCTGGCGTATTCAGGATCAAGTTGATATTGCGTGTGGTTTTTATAGTTCCAGACAATCTGGTCCGGCGAGCGTGGCAATATGAACAAGTAAGGATTTATATGCATGAGGGCATCAGTCTCTGCAGGCAACTGGAAAAAGACGCCGGGAGGCCGGCACTTCCCGGCGTCTTCATTTACTTAGCGGGCCTTCGGGGCAACCAGAAAAGCAAGGTTGGCGATTTTGTGGGTTTCCAGAGTAACTGCTTTCATTGTATGAACTCCTTGTTCATTGATTTTGGAAGTCACCTCGTGGTGACAACTTAATCATAGTTTGTAATAAGTTAATGGCAAGGGGATATTGAGTAGGAATATTCCAGTAATTTTGTCGGAGTGATCTTTTGCTTGGAAGTATCTTGTAAGTTTTAATTTGCTATATGGAATATATAGAGAAACTTCCCACGTTTTCTTGCGAAGAAAATGTAGGTTCTGTGCGAAAACAACGAGGAGATACGGGGAGGGGGGAAACAGACGAGGAGCCCTGGGGCTCCTCGTGATACGCCATCAATCAGCTGTTGGGCAGCAGGCGGCAGGTGATGCTCTTGATGTAGCGGGTTTCGGCGATCGCCGGGTGTACCGGGTGATCCGGGCCCTGGGCGCCACGTTCCAGCAGCTGGATGTTGCGATCCAGGTGGCGGGCGCTGGTCAGCAGGATGTTCTGCAGGTCGTCTTCCGGCAGGTGCATGGAGCACGAAGCGCTGACCAGGATGCCGTCCTTGTTGAGCAGGCGCATGGCTTGCTCGTTGAGGCGACGGTAGGCGCCTTCGCCGTTCTTCATGTCTTTCTTGCGTTTGATGAACGCCGGCGGATCGGCGACGATCACGTCGAAACGCTCTTCGCTGGCCTTGAGTTCCTTCAGGGCTTCGAAGACGTCGCCTTCGATGCAGGTCATCTTGTCCGCCACGCCGTTCAGCGCGGCATTGCGTTCCACGCCGTCGAGGGCGAAGCCCGAGGCATCGACGCAAAATACTTCGCTGGCGCCGAACGCGGCAGCCTGCACGCCCCAGCCGCCGATGTAGCTGTACAGGTCGAGGACGCGCTTGCCCTTGGCGTAAGGGGCCAGGCGTGCGCGGTTCATGCGGTGGTCGTAGAACCAGCCGGTTTTCTGGCCCTGGATGACCGGCGCCTCGAATTTCACCCCGTTCTCTTCCAGCGCCACCCACTCCGGCACCAGGCCGAACACGGTTTCGACGTAGCGGTTGAGGCCTTCGGCATCACGCGCGGCGGAGTCGTTCTTGAACAGAATGCCGCTTGGCTTGAGCACCTGGGTCAGGGCGGCGATCACGTCGTCCCTGTGCGCTTCCATGGTCGCCGAAGCGATCTGCACCACCACGATGTCGCCGAAACGGTCGACCACCAGACCCGGCAACAGGTCGGAGTCACCGTAGACCAGGCGATAGAACGGCTTGTCGAACAGGCGCTCGCGCAGCGACAGGGCGACGTTCAGGCGATGCACCAGCAGCGACTTGTCCAGTTGCACCTTGATGTCGCGCGACAGCAGGCGGGCGCAGATCAGGTTGTTCGGGCTCATGGCAACGATGCCCAGCGGCTTGCCGCCGGCAGCTTCGAGGATGGCCTGGTCGCCGGCCTGGAAGCCGTGCAGCGGGGTCGCAGCGACATCGATTTCGTTGCTGTAGACCCACAGGTGACCGGCGCGCAGGCGACGGTCGGCGTTGGCTTTGAGGCGCAGGCTAGGCAGGGACATGACGTCGCTCCGAAAAAAAGAGCGGGAGTATACCGTGTTGGCGCGGGTGCCGGGATTGCCGAGCGATGAAACGCTGGTGACGCCTTCGCGAGCAGGCTCGCTCCCACCGAGGATTTGTGTCTGGCACAAGATCAATGCGGGAGCGCGCCTGTGGCGAAGGCACGCTTGAGTGCTACTCCGACAGCGCGTTGATCAGTTCCTTGTTGAACGCCGGGATGTCATCCGGCTGACGGCTGCTGATCAGGTGGCCGTCCTTGACCACTTCTTTATCGACCCAGTTGGCCCCGGCATTCACCAGGTCATCCTTGAGGGTCTTGTAGCTGGTCATGGTCTTGCCGTTGACCAGTCCGGCGGAAATCAGCAACCAGCCGCCATGGCAGATCACCGCAACCGGTTTGCCGGCGGACGTGGCGGTCTTGACCAGGTGCTGAGCGTCCTGGTCGATGCGAATGGTGTCGGAGTTCTGTACACCGCCCGGCAGGACGATCGCGTCGTACTGCTCGCTGCTGGCACCTTGAAAAGTCTGGTCGACCTGGAAGTCGTCCGCCGGCTTGTCGTGGTTCCAGCCTTTGACCTTGCCGGCCTCGGCGGAAAGGATGTCGACCTGGGCGCCGGCCTGCTCCAGTGCTTGCTTGGGACCGGTCAATTCGACCTGTTCGAAACCGTCTGTTACCAAAATGGCGACGCGTTTGCCGTTGAGGGAAGTAGCCATCGATAAGCTCCTGAGTCTGTGGGAGTTTGCCGCCGCACGGGACTCGAGCGATCCCGTGGGCACTACAGATTCCGAAGCCAGAGCGTGAATGAAAGTTCCTGACAATTGCCCACCGGTGTGTCGTCCTGCGGTTTTTAGAGGTTAGAATCGCCGCCTGTCCCAGAGTGTGTACTTATGTCCCAAGAGCTGACCACCGAACAGATTCAACAGTCCCTGCAAGGCATCAGCGTGCCGGCGCAGCCGCAGATCATGGTGGATCTGCAGATGGAGCAGTACATGCCCGACCCGGACCTGGAGGTGATCGCCAAGCTGATCTCCCAGGATCCCGGCCTGTCCGGCTCGCTGCTGAAGATCGTCAATTCGCCGTATTACGGCCTGAGCAACAAGATCACCTCGATCCAGCGCGCCGTGAACCTGCTGGGCAGCCGTTCGATCATCAACCTGATCAACGCGCAGTCGATCAAGGGCGAGATGAACGACGACACCATCGTCACCCTCAACCGTTTCTGGGACACCGCCCAGGATGTGGCGATGACCTGCCTGACCCTGGCCAAGCGCATCGGCACGCAGGCCGGCGACGAAGCCTATGCCCTGGGCCTGTTCCACGATTGCGGCGTGCCGTTGATGCTGCAGCGTTTTCCCAACTACATGTCGGTGCTGGAAACGGCCTACGCCAATGCCAGCGCCGAATGCCGAGTGGTCGATACCGAAAACAGCGAGTTCAACACCAACCATGCCGTGGTCGGTTACTACACCGCCAAGTCCTGGCGCCTGCCGGAACACGTCAGTGCGGCGATTGCCAACCACCACAACGCCCTGGCGATCTTCAGCGACGAATCGTCGCGCAACAGCCAGCTGAAAAACCTGCTGGCGATTCTGAAAATGGCCGAGCACATCTGCGCTTCGTACCGGGTCCTCGGCAATCAGAGCGAAGACTTCGAGTGGAACGCCATCGGCCCGATCGTGCTGGATTACGTCGGCCTGTCGGACTACGACTTCGAAACCCTGAAGCAGACCATTCGCGACCTCGGCGCGCATTGATTCGAGACCCCCATGCCTGAATTGCCGGAAGTCGAAACCACCCGTCGCGGCATCGCCCCGCATCTGGAAGGCCAGCGCGTCAGTCGGGTGATCGTCCGCGACCGGCGCCTGCGCTGGCCGATCCCCGAAGACCTCGATGTGCGCCTGTCCGGGCAGCGCATCGTGCTGGTCGAGCGACGCGCCAAGTACCTGCTGATCAACGCCGAAGCCGGCACACTGATCAGTCATCTGGGCATGTCGGGCAATCTGCGCCTGGTGGAAGTCGGGCTGCCGGCGCTCAAGCACGAGCACGTCGATATCGAACTGGAATCCGGGCTGGCCCTGCGCTACACCGATCCGCGCCGCTTCGGCGCGATGCTCTGGAGCAACGACCCGCTCAATCACGACTTGCTGATTCGCCTGGGACCGGAGCCGTTGACCGACCTGTTCGACGGCGAGCGGCTGTTCCAGCTGTCCCGCGGCCGCTCGATGGCGGTCAAGCCGTTCATCATGGACAACGCGGTGGTGGTGGGCGTCGGCAACATCTACGCCACCGAGGCACTGTTCGCCGCCGGCATCGATCCGCGCCGTGAGGCCGGGGGCATTTCCCGCGGGCGTTATCTGAAACTGGCGATCGAGATCAAACGCATCCTCGCCGCGGCCATCGAGCGCGGCGGCACCACGTTGCGTGACTTCATCGGCGGCGACGGCCAGCCGGGGTATTTCCAGCAGGAGCTGTTCGTGTACGGCCGCGGCGGGGAAAACTGCAAGGTCTGCGGCACCGGCCTGCGTGAAGTGAAGCTCGGTCAGCGGGCCAGTGTCTTCTGCCCGCGCTGCCAGACCTGAGGCGAAGCGGTTGAAAAGGTCCTACGGTCTATAGTGAGTTGTCTCACTGTTCAGCCCGAAGGATCGTGCCATGAAATCCCTGCAAGTCCTCGTCCTCGCCCTGCTGCTGAGCGCCAGCCTGGTCGTCCAGGCCACGGAAAGCGGCAGCGGTGATCCGCGCTACACCATCCAGAACCCACCGGCTTACGCCATGCTCGGCGATCTGCTGATTGCCCGACCGTTATTGGTGGTGGCGACGGTGATCGGGGCGGGGGCGTTTGTCGTGTCGTTGCCGTTTACCGCGTTGGGTGGCGGTGTTGGCGAGGCGGGGCAGGCGTTGGTGGTCGAACCGGCGAAGGCGGCCTTCGTGCGCTGCCTGGGATGCACGGGGGAAGGGTTCGAGCAGCGTGAGTGAGGCTCGAAAACAGCCTGCGCCAGCGCCTGCCGAGGTCGTCGACCCCATGCAGGCGCTGGCGCAGGCTGCGATCTGTTGCCGGATCAGGCCTTGCCGGTGATCTTGCGGTACTTCTCCATCAACTGTTCTTCAGTTTCCGGATGGGCTTCGTCCAGGGGAATGCAATCCACCGGGCAGACCTGCTGGCACTGCGGCTCGTCGTAGTGGCCGACGCACTGGGTGCACAGGTTCGGGTCGATCACGTAGATCTCTTCGCCTTGGGAAATGGCGGCGTTCGGGCACTCGGGTTCGCAGACGTCGCAGTTGATGCAATCGTCGGTGATGATCAGGGACATGCTAACTCCAGCCGGGGCGGCAGGCCCGGGCGCTATAAATCAATGCGCGCAATTGTGCCGCATTGGCGCCCGCAGTGCACGCGGGCGCGATCAACTGCTGCCGGGGCGCCTTGCGTGGTGGCTGCAAGACGCTCGCAGTCTGCGGCAGCGCCTACTTCTTGAAACGCAGGGTCAGGGCGTCGGCCACCGCCGGGTGGACGAACTTGCTGATATCACCGCCCAGCGCGGCGATTTCCCGGACCAGGGTCGAGGAAATGAACGAATAGCGCTCGGACGGGGTGAGGAACAGGCTTTCCACATCCGGCGCCAGCTGGCGGTTCATGTTGGCCAGCTGGAATTCGTATTCGAAGTCCGACACCGCGCGCAGGCCACGCAGGAACACATTGGCGTTCTGCTCTTTGGCAAAGTGCGCCAGCAGCGTCGAGAAGCCGACCACTTCCACGTTGGGCAGGTGCTTGGTGACCTCGCGGGCCAGCTCGACCCGTTGTTCCAGAGGGAACAGCGGATTTTTCTTGGGGCTGGCGGCGACGGCGATGATCACGTGATCGAACAGGCGCGAGGCGCGTTCGACCAGATCGCCATGGCCCTTGGTAATAGGGTCGAAGGTACCTGGGTACAACACTCGGTTCATCGCGTCGTCCTGGCGGGAATCCGTTGGGGAGTCGGATGGTATCGCAGCCGTCCCGGTCGGCCAAGTCGCCTTTTCGCTAAGAAAGCACTAGGCACGGTGGGAATATTCGGCTTTTTCACGGGTTTCTCAAGCGTTCGCCAAGGGCTGTCGCCAGTTGCGCCGTCAGACCGTAGACCGACAATTGCGGGTTGGCGCCGATGCTGGTGGGGAACAGCGAACCGTCGTGAATCGACAGGTTACGCAGTTGATGATGGCGGCCGAGGCTGTCGGTGACGGCGCTTTGCGCATCTTCGCCCATCGCGCAGCCGCCCATGACGTGGGCGCTGCCGAGCCGGGTGCGATACAGCTCCAGGCTCAGCCCGTCGATCAGAGCGCGCGCCTCGCGCAGACTGTTCACGTAGCGTGCGTCGGCGTGCATCGGCATCACGGCCCGGGCACCGCCGGCGAACTGGATCTCGGCCATGCTGTGGAACGCCCGGCGCAACCCGTCCCAGGTGTACGGCGACAGCGGGTAGTCGAGCACCGGCGAGCCGTCGCCGCGCAGTTCGACGCTGCCGCCGGGGCTGTCCGGATGAAAACCGTCGCGCAGCAGCGCCAGCATCGCGTGGGTGCGCGGCAGGTCGGCCATGTGCTGCGCGTTCTGCTCGCCGAAACCGCCGAGCAATGTCGCCGCCAGCGCCGGGTGCAGCGGTGGCACTTCGAGTTTGTAGGCCATCGGCCCCGTGGTGCCGTCCTGCCATTGGAAGTGATCCGAATAGATCGATTGCGGCGCGCCGTAGAACGGGTTGATCACCTCGTCGAAGCGCGCCGCGGACATGTTGACCAGGTGCAGGAAGGTGCGTTTGCCCAAACGTCCGTGCGGGTCCGGCGCGTCCGAGCGCAGCAGCAGGCCGGGGCTGTTGATGCCGCCACCCGCGAGCACGTAATGCCGCGCCTTGACCGTGATGCGCCGTCCGGTGGGCGCGACGCAGCGCTCATCCATGGCCACGCAGTGCAGGCCGGTCACCTGGTCGCCGCTGATCGCAAGTTTTTCCGCGCGGGCCAGATAGAGCAGTTCGCCGCCCTTTTCCAGGGTCGCCGGAATGGTCGTGACCAGCATCGATTGCTTGGCGTTGGTCGGGCAGCCCATGCCGCAATAGCCGAGGTTCCAGCAGCCGCGCACGTTGCGCGGGATCACGTGCCAGCTGTAGCCGAGCTGCTCGCAGCCTTTGCGGATCACGTCATTGTTGGCGTTGGGCGGAACCCTCCACGGTGCCACGCCGAGGCGTTGCTCCATTTTTTCGAACCACGGCGCCATGTCCGCCGGGCTGTGGCCCTTGACGTTGTGTGCCGCAGCCCAGTGTTCGAGGGTCGGCTGTGGGGTGCGGAAACTCGAGGTCCAGTTGATCAGGGTGGTGCCGCCGACCGCCCGGCCCTGGAGGATGGTGATCGCGCCATCCTTGCTCATGCGCCCGATACCTTCCTGGTAGAGGCTGCTGTAGGCCTCGGCTTCAAGCAGTTTGAAATCGCTGCTGGTCTTCAGCGGACCTTCTTCGATCAGCAGCACCTTGTAGCCGGCGGCACTGAGGATTTCCGCCGTGGTGCCGCCGCCGGCGCCGCTGCCGATGATCGCCACGTCCGCTTCCAGCGTCAGGTCGTCGCTCAGTTGTGCGCCGTTGTAGGTTTTCCAGCCACGGGCGAGGCCTTCGCGGAACAGGTCGGGAACGGGCATCGATCAGCTTCTCTTTATTATTTTGGGATGCAGGGCGGGGCCGGGCAGTGCCTAAACAGCCGGCGGGCCGGGGTAGCCGCAATGGGCCCAGGACTCGGCGCGGGTGTACCAGGCCATCATCACCATCTGCTGCAGGGAGCTGTGACCCATGCGCAACAGGCTCAGCGAGCTGTTCTGCCAGCGGGCGAGGAAGTCGCGCAGGGCCTGGGCACTGGCGTTTTCCCAACTGCCCCAGATACCGGTCAGCGGCCCGCGCGTCACGGCCATGCCCAGCACATCGAACAGTTGGCGGGTGAGTTTGAGCATTTCCGGCGACAGGTGATCGAGGCTGGCATCCAGCGACTGCAGCGTGGCGTCGACCGCCGCAGGCATCTGCCCGTTGGCGACGGCACCGTCGAGCATGATCGGGATCAGTGCCCGCAGAAACAGCAGGTCAGCGCTGCGCAACGTGGCGAAGCCAGTGGCCGCCACGTTGGACGAGCAGCCGCTGAGGCTGGCGCCGAGCCCGGCGGTGGCGAGGAACGCCGTCGCGCCAAGGCTCAGTTGCAGCAGGCCACGGCGCGACAGGGCAGGTGTTTCGGTCAGGCTTGGGTGCATTGTTGTTATTACCCGGCGGTGACGTTAACGAATGAACAGCTTCTGGATCAGTTTCTGGATCGATTTGCCGTATGGCGGATAGATCAGTTTCGCCGCATTGAAGCGCTGCTTGACCAATACACCCTTGGCCTTGCTGAACGTCAGGAAGCCTTCGTGGCCATGGTAATGACCCATGCCCGACGGCCCGACGCCGCCAAACGGCAGGTCGTCCTGGGCGACATGCAGCAGCGTGTCGTTGAGGCACACGCCGCCGGAATGGGTTTCGTCCAGTACGCGCTGCTGTTCACGTTTGTCGTAGCCGAAGTAGTAAAGAGCCAGAGGACGTGGCCGCTGATTGATGTAAGAAAATGCCTGATCCAGGTCGTGGTAAGGCACGATCGGCAGCAACGGACCGAAGATTTCGTCCTGCATCACCGTCATTTCATCGCTGACATTCAGCAACAGGCTGTGCGGCATGCGCCGGCCCTGGCCCTGGTCGAACAGCGGAATCAACAGCGCGCCCTTGCTGGTGGCGTCGCTCAGATAGCCGTTGAGCCGCGCCAGTTGGCGCTCGTTGATGATAGCGGTGTAGTCCGGGTTGTCGGCGAGTGTTGGATAAAACCCGCGCACGGCCTGGCGATAGGCCTCGACGAAGGCGCCGACGCGGTCTTCCGGCACCAGCACGTAATCCGGGGCGACGCAGGTCTGCCCGGCGTTCAGCGTCTTGCCGAAGGCGATGCGTTCGGCGGCGTCCTTGAGCGGCACGTCACGGGAGACGATGGCCGGGGATTTGCCGCCCAGTTCGAGGGTCACCGGGGTGAGGTTTTCCGCCGCCGCGCGCATCACGTGCCTGCCGATGCTGGTGGCGCCGGTGAACAGCAGGTGGTCGAAGCGCAGGCGCGAAAACGCAACGCCGATGTCGGCCTCGCCGAGCACCACGCAGACCAGGTCTTCGGGGAATATTCGCGCCAGCAGTTGCTTGAGCAGCAGGCCGGTGGCCGGGGTCGATTCACTGAGCTTGAGCATCACCCGGTTGCCTGCCGACAGGGCACCGACCAGCGGCCCGATGGCCAGGAACAACGGGTAGTTCCACGGTACGATGACGCCGACCACGCCCAGCGGCTGGTACACCACTTTCGCCGATGCCGGCTGAAACGCAATGCCGACCTTGCGCCGCGAAGGTTTCATCCATTGCTTGAGGTGGCGGCTGGCGTAATGGATGCCGTGCAGGCTCGGCATCAGCTCGGCGAGCAGGGTTTCGTCGGCGCTGCGGTGGCTGAAATCGGCGCTGATCGCCTCGATCAAAGCCTGGCGTTCGTTGCTCAACAAATCGGCCAGGGCCTTGAGCCATTGCTGGCGCTGGGCAGCGGGCGGCAGCGGGTTGGCGGCGTAGGCGGCCCGTTGCGCCTGGAACAGCCGATCAAGCTCCTCCAACGGCTGTTGCAGCGTTTGCAGGTAGGCGATATCGGCAGTCATCGGCGGCTCCGGATTTGTCGTTGTGAGGAACTTTTTAGAGTCTATGCTCTAGAAAGTCAAATGACTTCCTTGCGCGTGATGGTTTTCTCCATTTCCGGATAGGTCGTAAGATGCCCCTCAACGCACTCTGAATTAAAGCTCAAGCCATGGCCCCACGGATCAAAACCAGCGAGCGCATCGTGCAGAACAGCCTAGAGCTGTTCAATCAGCAGGGCGAGCGCAGCATCAGCACCAATCACATTGCCGCCCACATGGAGATTTCTCCGGGCAATCTGTACTACCACTTCCCCAACAAGCAGGCGATCATCGCCGTGCTGTTCAGTGAGTACGAAAGCCTTGTGGACAGCTTCCTGCGGCCGCCCCAGGGGCGTGCCGCGACGGTGGAAGACAAGCGCTTCTATCTCAAGGAACTGCTGTCGGCGATGTGGCGCTACCGTTTCCTGCACCGCGACCTCGAGCACCTGCTCGACAGCGACCCGGATCTGGCCGGGCGTTACCGGCGCTTTTCCCAACGCTGCGTGATTCAGGGCGCGGCGATCTACGAAGGTTTCGTCGCGGCCGGGATCCTGAAAATGGATCGCGTGCAGATCGAATCCCTGACCCTCAACGCCTGGATCATCCTCACCTCGTGGGTACGCTTTCTGTGCACCACCCGCGAGAACTCCAACCACCTCAGCGAGCAGGCCATTAAACGCGGCGTGTATCAGGTGCTGGTGCTGGAGGCCGGGTTCGTCACCGACCAGGCGCGCGATGCGGTCAACGCCTTGTTCGAGGAGTTCTATGTGCCGCTGGCCCAGGCGCTCGAAGAAAGGTCCTAATCCATTTCCTACAGGAGTCGTCCGTTATGCCGATTGCGCAACTGATCAGCCCGCAGGCGCTGCATGCCCGCCAGGAGCAGCCGGGGCTGGTGATTGTCGATTGCCGCTTTGCCCTCGAAGATCCGGATTACGGCCAGCGCAGCTACGCCGAGGGGCACATCGCCGGGGCGAGCTTCGCCGATCTGGAGCGCGACCTCAGTGGCAAGCTGATCAAGGGCGTGACCGGACGGCATCCGCTGCCGGAGCCGGCGGCGCTGATCGAGCGCCTGCAAGCCTTCGGCATCAACGCCGACAGCGACGTGGTGCTGTATGACGACGGCCCTGGTGCTTACGCGGCGCGGGCCTGGTGGCTGCTGGCGTGGCTGGGCAAGCGCGACGGGGTGTTCATCCTCGATGGCGGCCTCAAGGCCTGGCATACGGCCGGGCTGCCGTTGAGCCTGGACCCGCCGGCCGTGGCCCGTGGCACCTTCAGCGGCCAGCCGGACATGAGCCTGCTGCTCAGCGCCGAGCAACTGCAGCAGCGTCTCGGCCAACCGGCCCTGACCTTGCTCGATGCCCGCGCCTTGCCGCGCTTCAAGGGCGAAGTGGAACCGATCGACCCTATCGCCGGGCACATTCCCGGCGCCCAGTGCGCGGCGTTCACCGACAACCTCGGCAGCGACGGCAGATTCCTCCCGGCCGAGCAGCTCAAGCAGCGCTTCGCGGCGAAGCTCGGCGCCCGTTCGCCGGCGGACCTGGTGGCCTACTGCGGTTCCGGCGTGACGGCCTGCCACAACCTGTTCGCCCTGTGCCTGGCGGGTTATCCGTTGGGTGCGCTGTATGCCGGGTCGTGGAGTGAGTGGATCAACGAGCCGGCGCGGGGCATCGCCACCGGCGAGTGAACCGTCACTCGCTCAGGCGGGCATTGCGGTACGCCGCCGGCCCGACGCCGTAAACCTGCTTGAACTGCCGGCTCAGATGGCTCTGGTCGGCAAAGCCCAGTTGCATGGCCACTTCCACCGGCAGGCAACCGCTCTGCAACAGACCGCGCGCGGTGGCGATGCGTTGCTGCATCAGCCAGGTGTGCGGCGGCATGCCGGTGGCGCGCCGGAACACCCGGGCAAAGTGGAACGGCGACAGGCTCACCGCGGCCGCCAGTTCCTCCAGCGACGGTGGCGCGGCCAGTTGCGCCCGCAGCAGCTCCTTGGCCATCAGCACCGCGCGGTGTTCCTTGCCCGGTTTGCCCTTGATCTGCACGGCCGCGTGGCGCTGCAACAGCAGCATCATCATCTCGCGCCACACCGTCTGCTGTTGCAGGGCGGTGGCGGGGCTTTCCAGCAAGCGATGCAACTGACAGAACCCGTTGACCAGGTCGGGGTCGCGGTACAGCGTTGCGCCGAACGCCGGCAGCGGCGCGGTGGG
Source organism: Pseudomonas sp. efr-133-TYG-5 (assembly GCF_030209175.1). GTDB lineage: Bacteria > Pseudomonadota > Gammaproteobacteria > Pseudomonadales > Pseudomonadaceae > Aquipseudomonas. The sequence goes on from NZ_JARVSM010000004.1 coordinate 522,891, forward strand.
CAATTCCAGTTCCTCGAGCAGCCCGACGATCTGCCCGGTGTCGGGATAAAACGCTCGGTACTGCCAGCCGTCCTCGGTGCCCTTGTGCCCGGTGTGCAGTTCGTCGGGGTTGATCAGCACCAGCGTGCCGCTGCCCGCCAGGTGCTCGGCGCCGCGATAGCGGTAGCGCTGGGCACCGGCCATGATCATGCCGATCACGTATCCGTCGTGGACATGCGGGGCGAAGCGATGCTCGATGTAGCGCGCCGCCAGCAATTCGACCCCGGCCAGCGGCGCCGTCTGCCAGAAGCGGATCGATTCGCCCTGGTCGCTCATGGCCTCACCCGCGTCCCGCGCTGGCCAGCCACTGCGGTATGCGCCGTTCCAGGTAGTAACCCGGCTGACGCAGCGAGCCATCGACGAAGCCGACGTGACCGCCCCTGGCCTGCAGTTCGAACGTCGTCGACGCCGACAGCTCGCTGGCCGCTGGCAGGCTGTGCGGGAACACGAACGGATCGTCCGCCGCCTGGATGATCAGGGTCGGCGTGCGGATCTCGCCGAGAAAGTACCGGCTGGAGGCGCGGCGATAGTAATCCTCGGCGTCGCTGAAGCCGTGCAATGGCGCGGTCACGCGGCCATCGAAATCCCAGAAGGTGCGCATGTTCTCCAGTGAGCCGAGCGCCGCCAGTGCCGCGAGCCCGTCCTCACGGCCGTCATGCTGGAACTGGCGCTGCTTGTTCTTGATGTAGGCGACCATCTCGCGCATGAAGTGCGCCTGATAGACCTTGGAAAACCCCTGGCCGATGCGGTCGGCGCACTGGTCGAGACGAAACGGCACCGACACCGCCACCGCGCCGCACACGCCGCTGGCGCTGCCGGTTTCGCCCAGATGCTTGAGCAACACGTTGCCGCCCAGGGAATAACCCACCGCGTACAACGGTGCCAACGGCCGTTTGGCGCGCAGGTGCCTGATGGTTTCGGCGAGGTCTTCGCTGGCGCCGGAGTGGTAGCTGCGCGGCAGCAGGTTCGGCTCGCCGGAGCAGCCGCGCCAGTTCAGCGCGACACTGGCCCAGCCCTGGGCGGCCAGTGCGGCCTGGATGCCGGCGACGTAGGGCGAGTTCGACGAGCCGGTCAGCCCGTGCAGCACCAGCACCAGAGGCGCCTCGGCACTGTGTGGGCCATGCCAGTCGAGGTCGAGGAAATCACCGTCCTCGAGCCACAGCCGTTCGCGCTCGCGCTCCAGGTGCACGGTTTTGCGCCACAGTGGGCCCCACAGGGTCTGCAGGTGCGGATTGCCGAGGCCGAAGGCGGGGATGAAAGGTTCTGACGAAGCGCGCACGATTGCTCTCGATACAGCGCGGCGCCGTCCGCAGGCCACGCCGCTTGTTCAGGCCGGTGGGTTAACCGGCGATCTCTGCCATACGCTGCCACAGCGCGTAGTACACCCGCCCGGATTTCTGCTCGCGGTGCAGGCGCCAGTTGCCCGGCAGGCCGAGGGTCGATGGCGCGGTCTCGCTTTCAGTGTAGATCCACGCGTCCGGCGCCAGCCACTGGCGCTCTTCCAGCAGCGTGCAGACTTCCGGTAGCAGGTTCTGGTTGAACGGCGGGTCGAGAAACACCAGATCGAACGGCGTGGCGACCTGGGTTTGCAGATAACGCAGCGCGTCGGCGGTCTGCACCTGGCCGGTGGTGCAGCGCAGGGTGCCGAGGTGTTCCTTCAGGCTCGACACCGCGACATGGCTGGCGTCCAGTGCCTGGCCCATGGCCGCGCCACGGGACAGCGCTTCGAGAAACAGCGCGCCGCTGCCGGCGAACGGGTCGAGCACCTTGGCCCCGGCCACGTACGGCGCGAGCCAGTTGAACAGGGTTTCGCGAACCCGGTCCGGCGTCGGCCGCAGCCCCGGGGCGTCGGGGAAGCTCAGTTTGCGGCTGCGCCATTCGCCGCCGATGATGCGCAGTTGATTGACGCCATTGTGCAATTTTTGCGCAGGCTTTTTCGGGCTGGCCATTAATGCTCCGGAACCCCGAGCGGCTGCTCGGCAGGTTTATCAGATGGGGCCGGTAACGGCTTTTGCGGCACGGTCGGGCCAGCGGTGACGATGACCAGTTTGTCCGTGCTCAAGTGTTGGTTCAGGGCAGCCTTGACCTGTTCGACGGTCAGGCTCTGGGACTGCCGCATGAAGTCATCCAGGTAGCTCAGCGGCAGGTTGTAGAAACCCATGGCGCCGAGCTGGCCGACGATATCGGCGTTGCTCGCGGTGGACAGCGGGAAGCTGCCGGCCAGTTCGCGCTTGGCGTCGTCGAGTTCTTTCTGCGTCGGCCCGGTCCTGAGGTAATCGGCGAGCACGTCCTGCACCAGTTTCAGGGTGCCTTCGCTCATTTCCGCGCGGGTCTGCAGGTTGATCATGAACGGCCCGCGGGCCTGCATCGGGCTGAACGCCGAATACACGCCGTAGGCCAGGCCACGTTTCTCGCGCACTTCACTCATCAGGCGAGTGCCGAAACCGCCGCCACCGAGGATCTGGTTGCCCAGCGACAGCGCGGCGTAGTCCGGGTCGTCCCGGTCGATGCCCAGTTGCGCGAGCATCAGGTTGGTCTGCTTCGACGGGAATTCGATATGGCCGATGCTGGCCTGCGGTTCCTCGGGCGAGGCGATTTTCGCCAGCGCCGGGCCTTTCGGCAGGGCGGCGGACACCTGATTGGCAATCGTCTCGGCCTCGGCCCGCGACAGATCGCCGACCAGCGCAATCACGGTGTTGCCGGCGGCGTACGCCTTGGCGTGGAATTCGCGCAGCTGCGCCAGAGTGATTTTCGGCACGCTCTGTGCGCTGCCATCGCTGGAATGCGCGTAAGGATGCTCGCCGTACAGGCGTTTCATCAGCTCGAGGCTGGCGAGTTTGCCCGGGTTCTGCTTCTGGTATTCGAAGCCGGCGAGCATCTGGTTCTTGATGCGTGCGAAGGAATCGGCGGGGAAGGTCGGTTTGCCGACGACTTCGGAGAACAGCTGCAGGGCCGGTTCGCGTTTGTCGGCGGCACTCAGGCTGCGCAGCGAGGCGATGGCCATGTCCTTGAAGGCGCCGTTGCCGAAGTCCGCACCGAGGCCTTCGAAGCCCTGGGCGATGGCGCCGACGTCCTTGCCGGCCACGCCCTCGTTGAGCATGGCGTTGGTCAGCAGGGCCAGGCCCGGCGCGTTGCCGTCCTGGCTGCTGCCGGCGGCGAAGATCAGGCGCATGTCGAACATCGGCAGCTCGCGTGCCTCGACGAACAGCACCTTGGCGCCTTCGGCGGTGTGCCAGGTCTGCACGTCGAGCTTGCGACTGCTTGGCGCCTTGCCGTCGAGTTCGGCCAGGGACTGCAGTTTCTGGCTGGTCTTGGCGTTATCCAGCGCTTCGCTGGCCTTGCTGTTGTCGCTCGGCGCCAGGTAGAACGCGGCGGCGCCGATCACCGCCACGGCCACCAGGCCGAGCAGCAACAGGCGTGGGGTTTTGCGCTCACTCATGAGGCGTCTCCTCTGGCAGGACATGGGCGACGCTGAGACGTTCGCGGGTGAAGTACAGCCTGGCGGCGTTCTGGATGTCCTGCGGGGTGACGCTTTCCAGATCGGCCAGTTCGGTGTCCATCAGCTTCCACGACAGACCGACGGTTTCCAGTTGTCCGATAGCGGTGGCCTGGCTGGTGATCGAATCGCGCTCGAACACCAGGCCGGCGATCACCTGGGCGCGCACGCGCTCCAGCTCTGCGGCGGACGGTGCGGTGGTTTTCAGTTGTTCGAGGAGTTTCCACAGCCCGGCTTCGGCCTGGGCCATGGTTTTCTTCTTCTGCGTGTTCGGCGTGGCCGAGAGGGTGAACAGGCTGTCGCCACGGGTGTAGGCGTCGTAGCTCGACGAGCCACCGGACACCAGCTCTTCGCCGCGCTCCAGTTGCGTCGGGATGCGACCGCTGTAGCCGCCGTCGAGCAGGGCCGAGATCAGCCGCAGGGCATTGACCGAGCGCTTGTCTTCAGCCGTGGCGAGGCTCGGCACATTGAAGCCGAGCATCAGGCTCGGCAATTGCGTCTGCACGTGCAGGGTGATCTGCCGTTCGCCGGGCTCGGCCAGCTCCAGGGGGATCTTCGCCGCCGGCACGTCTCGTTTCGGGATCGGCCCGAAGTAGCGCTGGGCGAGGGCTTTCACTTCATCCGGGGTGACGTCGCCGACCACCACCAGGGTGGCGTTGTTCGGCACATACCAGGACTGATACCAGTGGCGCAGTTCCTCGACCTTCATCCGGTCGAGGTCGGCCATCCAGCCGATGGTCGGCGTGTGATAGCCGCTGGCGGGATAGGCCATCGCCTTGTAGCGCTCGTAGGCCTTGGACATCGGCTTGTCGTCGGTGCGCAGGCGCCGTTCTTCCTTGATGACTTCGATTTCCTTAGCGAACTCGTCGGCCGGCAGGCGCAGGTTGGCCATGCGGTCGGCTTCCAGTTCGAACGCCACGCCCAGGCGATCGCGGGCCAGCACCTGGTAATACGCGGTGAAGTCATCACTGGTGAAGGCGTTCTCTTCGGCGCCGAGGTCGCGCAGGATCAGCGACGCTTCGCCGGGGCCGACTTTTTCGCTGCCCTTGAACATCATGTGTTCGAGGGCGTGGGACAGTCCGGTCTGGCCCGGGGTTTCGTAGCTGGAGCCGACCTTGTACCAGACCTGCGAGACCACCACGGGGGCGCGATGGTCTTCGCGCACGACGACTTTCAAGCCGTTGTCGAGGGTGAATTCGTGGGTCGGTTGCGGGTCGGCCGCCAGGGCCGAAAGTGGCAGGCAGACTGTGCTGAGCAGCAGGCCTGCAGCGCGGCGGGCTAGAGCATTCATTCGTTTTTTAACCTGTTGGGCTGCCCGCTTGGTCTTAGCCTAGGCGGGCGAGGAGGTGCTAGGATACTGATCCGTTTTACTGGCGGCCACGCCTATCAGGCCAATGAGCGGTCGATAGGTTGCCTGGGTTTCCGGCAGAAGCTTTGAGTTTGTCAGCTAAACTCTGCGTTTTCGCCGACGATGCCGTTCCAGTCCTTCGTATTAATCGACCTTTGAGGTGCCGTTGGCGCTTCGACAAAATGTTGCGCGTGAACAAGCTGGGTGAAACACAGTCTGTTCTGCATCGAATATTTATTTGCCGGGGCGCCCTTATGGCGCGTCGCTACCGTGAGATAGCCGTCCTCCATGTTTGGTTCCAACGACGACAAGAAGACCCCAGCTGCGGCTGGCGAGAAGAAAAGCCTGTTCGGATGGCTGCGTAAGAAACCGCAGGAACCCGTCGTCGAACAGCCGACCGCCCTTGCCGAGCCTGCCCCGGCACCGGCTGCCGTAATAGAAGAAGAGCCGGCACCGATTGTCCTGCCGCTGGCCGAACCGGTCCTGCAGCCGGCGGCCGAGGCCGAGCCTCAGGGCGCCCCGGCCGCCGAGCTGCCGCTGACCCCGGCCGCCGAACCGTGGCTGACCTTGCCGGTGGCGGAAGAGCCGGTGGCGCTGGTCGAAGAGGCTGCGCCGCACGTTACGCCGCCGATTCCTGCGCCGGTTGCGTTCGCTCCCGAGCCTGTTCAGGCGCCGGTGGTGGAAGCTGCTCCGGTCATTCCAGAACCTGTGGTTGTTGCCCCGGTTGCCCCGATTGTTGAAGTGCCCGAGCCTGCACCTGCACCTGCACCTGCACCTGCACCTGCACCTGCACCTGCACCTGCACCGGTCGCCGTAGCGCCAGTCGCTCCTGTGGAAATCCAGGTTGAAACCCCGGTCGAGGCCCCGCGCACCGAAGAAACCAAGGCCGGCTTCTTCGCCCGTCTCAAGCAAGGCCTGTCCAAGACCAGTGCCAGCATCGGCGAGGGCATGGCCAGTCTGTTCCTCGGCAAGAAAGCCATCGATGACGATCTGCTCGACGATCTCGAAACCCGCTTGCTGACTGCCGACGTCGGCGTCGAGGCGACTTCGGTAATCATCCAGCGCCTGACCCAGAAGGTCGCGCGTAAAGAGCTGGCCGATTCCGACGCCCTGTACAAATCCCTGCAGGCCGAGCTGGCGGCGATGCTCAAGCCGGTCGAGCAGCCGCTGAAGATCGCTGCGCAGAACAAGCCGTTCGTGATTCTGGTGGTGGGCGTCAACGGCGCCGGCAAGACCACCACCATCGGCAAACTGGCGAAGAAGCTGCAGCTCGAAGGCAAGAAAGTCATGCTGGCTGCCGGTGATACGTTCCGCGCCGCCGCCGTCGAGCAATTGCAGGTCTGGGGCGAGCGCAACAAGATCCCGGTGATCGCCCAGCACACCGGGGCCGACTCCGCTTCGGTGATCTTCGACGCCGTGCAGGCCGCCAAGGCCCGTGGCATCGACGTGCTGATCGCCGACACGGCCGGACGTCTGCACACCAAAGACAACCTGATGGAAGAGCTGAAAAAAGTCCGCCGGGTGATCGGCAAGCTCGACGCCGACGCGCCGCACGAAGTGCTGCTGGTGCTCGACGCCGGCACCGGCCAGAACGCCATCAACCAGGCCAAGCAATTCAACCAGACCGTCGAACTGACCGGCCTGGCGCTGACCAAGCTCGACGGCACCGCCAAGGGCGGGGTGATTTTCGCCCTGGCCAAGCAGTTCGGCCTGCCGATCCGCTATATCGGCGTCGGTGAAGGCATCGACGATCTGCGTACCTTTGAAGCCGAACCCTTTGTCCAGGCACTGTTTGCCGAGCGGGAGCGTTCATGATTCGTTTCGAACAGGTCGGTAAACGCTACCCGAACGGTCACGTCGGCTTGCATGAGCTGAGCTTTCGAGTCCGTCGTGGCGAGTTTCTGTTTGTCACCGGCCACTCCGGTGCCGGTAAATCCACCCTGTTGCGCCTGCTGCTGGCGATGGAACGTCCGACCAGCGGCAAATTGCTCCTGGCCGGACAGGACCTGAGCACCATCAGCAATGCGCAGATTCCGTTCCTACGCCGGCAGATCGGCGTGGTGTTCCAGAACCACCAGCTGCTGTTCGACCGCACGGTGTTCAACAACGTCGCGCTGCCATTGCAGATTCTCGGGCTGTCCAAGGCCGAGATCGCCAAGCGCGTCGATTCCGCGCTGGAGCGCGTGGCGCTTTCGGATAAAACCGATCTGTATCCGGGCGACCTGTCCACCGGTCAGCAGCAACGCGTCGGCATCGCCCGCGCCATCGTCCACCGTCCGGCCCTGCTGCTGGCGGACGAACCGACCGGTAACCTCGACCCGCGCCTGGCGGCCGAGATCATGGGCGTGTTCGAAGACATCAACCGCCTGGGCACCAGCGTGCTGATCGCCAGTCACGACCTGGCCCTGATTGCGCGCATGCGCCATCGCATGCTGACCCTGCAGCGCGGCCGCTTGATCGGCGACGGGGAGGCCGGCGTATGAGTGCGACACGCAGTCCGAAGGTTTCCGAGCGCGTGGCCCCGAAGGCCGCCGATCCACAACCGGCAAAGAAGAAAAAACACGACGATGACGACGGTCCGGATTTCGCCACGCTGTTCCGTGCCTGGCTGGAAAGCCATCGCGCCAGCCTGCTCGACAGCCTGCGCCGCCTGGGCAAGCAACCGATCGGCAGCTTCTTCACCTGCATGGTGATGGCGGTCGCCCTGAGCCTGCCGATGGGGCTGTCGCTGTTGCTCAGCAACGTCGAGCGCCTGGGTGGTTCCTGGCAGCGTGCGGCGCAGATTTCGCTGTACCTGCAGCTCGACGCCAGCCCGCAGCAGGGCGAGGCGTTGCGCGAGCAGATCAAGGGCATGCCGGGCGTCGCCGATGCCGAATACGTCGGCCGCGATCAGGCGCTGGAAGAGTTCCAGCAGCAGTCCGGCCTGGGCGAAGCGCTGCGCGAACTGCCGGAAAACCCGTTGCCGGGCGTGGTGCTGGTAACGCCGAACGAGGTCGACAAGTCGACTCTGGAAGCATTAAGACAAAAACTTTCCGAGCTGCCCAAGGTACAGCAGGCGCAACTTGATCTAGTCTGGGTCGAGCGTCTGGCCGCGATCCTCAAGCTCGGCGACCGGTTTGTCTTCGGTCTGACGGTGCTGCTGGTTTCTGCATTACTTTTGGTGATAGGCAATACCATTCGTCTTCATATTGAAAACCGCCGCACCGAGATAGAAGTGATTAAACTCGTCGGCGGCACTGACAGCTATGTGCGACGTCCCTTCCTCTATATGGGGGCGTTGTATGGCTTCGGTGCGGGGATCCTGTCCTGGGGTGTGCTGGCGTTTGGCCTGAACTGGCTGAACGACGCGGTGGTGGGTCTGGCCGGCTTGTACGGCAGTGATTTTGCGCTGGCCGGGGTGCCAGTTGCCGACGGTCTGTCGCTCTTGCTTGGCGCGGTGCTGTTGGGTTATATCGGTGCATGGATTGCAGTCGCACGCCACCTCAGGGAGCTGGCGCCGAAGTAGAATCTTTTTTGCGCGTGATTGGCCTTGCGGTTTTTTAGGGAACTTGTACCTGAGTTCCCGGTCAATTTTTCGCAGTGCCGAAAGGCGCGAGTATGTAAGTGGGAGGTTTTTTCGCATGACCAATTCTTTGCAACCTGCGTACGCGTTGGTTCCGGGTGCGAACCTGGAAGCCTATGTGCACACCGTCAACAGCATTCCATTGCTGACGCCGGAGCAGGAGCGTGAACTGGCCGAGAGTCTCTACTATGAGCAGGATTTGGGGGCGGCTCGGCAGATGGTGCTCGCCCACCTGCGTTTTGTCGTACACATTGCCCGCAGCTATTCCGGCTACGGCCTGGCTCAGGCTGACCTGATCCAGGAAGGCAACGTCGGCCTGATGAAGGCCGTCAAGCGCTTCAACCCGGAAATGGGCGTGCGTCTGGTGTCCTTCGCGGTGCACTGGATCAAGGCCGAGATTCACGAGTTCATCCTGCGTAACTGGCGGATCGTCAAAGTCGCGACCACCAAGGCCCAGCGCAAGCTGTTCTTCAACCTGCGCAGCCAGAAGAAACGTCTGGCCTGGCTGAACAACGAGGAAGTCCACCGTGTGGCTGAAAGCCTCGGTGTCGAGCCGCGCGAAGTGCGTGAAATGGAAAGCCGCCTGACCGGCCACGACATGGCCTTCGACCCGGCCGCGGAAGCGGACGACGACAGCGCTTTCCAATCGCCGGCCAACTATCTGGAAGACCACCGCTACGACCCGGCGCGTCAACTGGAAGATGCCGACTGGAGCGACAACTCCAACCACAACCTGCATGAAGCGCTGGAAGTGCTGGACGAACGTAGCCGCGACATCCTCTACCAGCGCTGGCTGGCGGAAGAGAAAGCCACGCTGCACGACCTGGCGCAGAAGTACAACGTTTCCGCCGAGCGTATTCGTCAGCTCGAGAAGAGCGCGATGAACAAGCTCAAGTTGTCGATTGCTGCGTAACCGGCAGTTTGGCAATAAAAAACGCCCCGATCAGCGATGATCGGGGCGTTTTTGTTTCAGCCTCATCAGAGAGCCCATGTGGGAGCGAGCCTGCTCGCGAAAGCGCTCTATCAGAACCTGCAATTGACACTGATGTACCGCTTTCGCGAGCAGGCTCGCTCCCACAGGGATCTTCAGGGTATGGAAGCTTTTTGTGCGCTTATCGAGCCCACGGTGCCCGGCGCGAATCGTTGAGGCCCAGCAGATAGCTGGTCCCGCCCAACTGACTCATCTGCTGCCGAATCCACCCCGCCCGGCGCGCCACATACGCCGTCGGATGGCTGGCACTCCACACGCGCGGGTTGGGCAGTACCGCCGCCAGATAACTGGCCTGCTGGCGGGACAAGGATTTAGCGCTCACGCCAAAGTGATGGCGGGCCGCCGCTTCGGCACCAAACACCCCGTCATCCCATTCGACGCTGTTCAGATACACCTCAAGAATCCGCTGCTTGGGCCAGAACACCTCGATCAGCGCGGTAAACCACGCTTCCAGGCCTTTGCGCAGGTAGCTGCGACCCGACCACAGAAACAGATTCTTCGAGACTTGCTGGCTCAGGGTGCTGGCGCCGCGAATCGAGCCGCCGAGTTCGTTGTGGGCCAGTGCAGCCTGGATCGCGTCGAAGTCAAAACCCCAGTGCTCGGGAAACTTCTGGTCTTCGCCGGCCATGACCGCGACCTTGAGGTCGTCGGAGATCTCGTCCCACGGCTTCCACGTGCGCTGCAGGTCGATGGGTTCGCCGTCGACCCAGGATTCGACCTTGCGCTCGATCATCAGCGCCGTGCCCGGTGGCGGCACGAAGCGAAATACCAGGACCAACACAATGCTGGCGCCTGCGAACCAGAGCAGGGCCTTCGTGAGACGACGGAGAATTGAACGCAGCATAGAGATGGCTTGGCCGAACCGGTTGAGCGGGCCATTATACAGACCCTGCCGATCGAGTCTGACTGGAGTTCCACATGCTGCGTGGCTTTCTGCTGCTGGCCGCTTTCTTTGGTTTCACCGGCGTCGCCCTGGGGGCGTTTGCCGCCCACGGCCTGAAAAACCGCCTGAGCCCCGAGTACCTGGCGATCTTCCACACCGGCGTCACTTATCAACTGGTGCACGCCCTGGCGCTGTTCGGCGTGGCGCTGCTGGCCACGCAGATCCAGGGGCGGCTGGTGGCCTGGGCCGGTTTCTCGTTCGCCCTCGGTATCCTGCTGTTCTCCGGCAGCCTGTATGTGCTGACGACCACGGGCCTCAGCAAGCTCGGCATCATTACTCCGTTCGGTGGCCTGGCGTTTCTCGTCGGCTGGCTGTGCCTGGGGCTCGCTGCCTGGCGCCTGCAGGCGACCGCTTGACGCTTGGTGCTGACCTTTAGGTCATGATCGGGCTAGAATGCCACCCCCTAAAAATGATGGCGGCCTGGCGCATGCGCATTCAGTTGAACGGCGAACCCCTTGAACTGCCCGACGGTGAAACCGTTGCGGCTTTGCTGACCCGCATGGACCTGACCGGACGCCGGGTAGCCGTCGAGCTCAATCTGGATATCGTTCCGCGCAGCCAGCATGCCGAGACCACGCTCAACGACGGCGACCATGTCGAAGTCGTGCATGCCATCGGCGGCGGCTAGCCGCCCGGCCCGCACGGGCACAGAATTCTGCAAGACCCTCACTCCTACAGAGGATTTCCCATGAGCATCGTTCGTAGCGACAAGCCTTTCGTCCTGGCCGGTCGTACTTACCAGTCGCGTTTGCTGGTCGGTACCGGCAAGTACCGTGACATGGAAGAAACCCGCCAGGCCATCGAAGCCTCGGGTGCCGAGATCGTCACCTTCGCCGTGCGCCGCACCAACCTGGGCCAGATCGAAGGCGAGCCGAACCTGCTCGAAGTGCTGTCGCCGGATCGCTACACCTTCCTGCCGAACACCGCCGGTTGCTACGACGCCATCGAAGCCGTGCGCACCTGCCGCCTGGCCCGTGAGCTGCTCGACGGCCACAATCTGGTGAAGCTGGAAGTGCTGGCCGACCAGAAGACCCTGTTCCCCAACGTGATCGAAACCCTCAAGGCCGCGGAAACGCTGGTCAAGGAAGGCTTTGACGTGATGGTCTACACCAGTGATGACCCGATCATCGCTCGCCAACTGGCGGAAATCGGCTGCATCGCGGTCATGCCGCTGGCCGGTCTGATCGGGTCGGGCCTGGGCATCTGCAATCCGTACAACCTGCAGATCATCCTCGAAGAAGCCACAATCCCGGTGCTGGTGGATGCCGGTGTCGGTACCGCGTCCGACGCCACCATCGCCATGGAACTGGGCTGTGACGCGGTGCTGATGAACTCGGCCATCGCCCACGCCCAACAACCGGTGATGATGGCCCAAGCCATGCAACACGCGATCGTCGCGGGCCGCCTGGCCTACCTCGCCGGCCGCATGCCGAAAAAACTCTATGCCAGCGCCTCTTCGCCGCTGGATGGTCTGATCAAGTAAGAGCCATTGATGACTGAATCGAACGACACGCCTATCCAGACGGAAGAAGGCGACGAGCGCCAACACCGCCGCATCAAGAGTTTCGTGATGCGCGCCGGGCGCATGACCGAAGGCCAGCAACGCGGTCTGGATCAGGGCGCGCCGCTGTACGTGCTGCCGCTGGCCGACGCGCCAGTGGATTACGATCAAGTGTTCGGCCGTTCGGCCCCGCGCTCGCTGGAGATTGGTTTCGGCATGGGCCACTCGCTGCTGGAAATGGCGGCAGCTGCACCGGAGCAGGACTTCATCGGTGTCGAAGTGCACCGTCCGGGTGTCGGCGCGCTGCTCAATGGTGTGCTTACCCAGGGCCTGACCAACCTGCGGGTCTACGATTGCGACGCGATCGAAGTGCTCAACCGCTGCATCGCCGACAACAGCCTCGATCGCCTGATGCTGTTCTTCCCGGATCCATGGCACAAGAGCCGTCACCACAAGCGCCGTATCGTTCAGGCCTCGTTCGCTGAACTGGTGCGCAGCAAGTTGAAGGTCGGCGGCATCCTGCACATGGCCACCGACTGGGAGCCGTACGCCGAATACATGCTGGAAGTGATGAACGTCGCCCCGGGCTATCGCAACCTCGCCGCAGACGGCAAGTGCGTACCACGCCCGGCCGAACGGCCGGTGACCAAGTTCGAACGCCGCGGCGAACGCCTTGGGCATGGCGTGTGGGACCTGAAGTTCGAGAAAATCGCGTAAGCATCACGCAACACCCAATGTGGGAGCGGGCTTGCTCGCGAAAGCGCTGAATCATTCAACGTGGGTGTTGACTGATACGGCGCCTTCGCGAGCAAGCCCGCTCCCACAGTTGTTTTGTGTGCGCAGAAATTACTCGGTGGAAAGAAAGCGAGCGGGCACCTGTTCTGTCAGCCAGACGCCGTTTTCGGCCTGATAGAACTTGAAACCCTGTTCTTTCATCTGTCGTGCGGCGACTTGCAGTATCACCACGGTGCCGTAGCGCTGCCCGACCGCCGAAGCGGTGTCGATGTCTTGGGAAAGGTGCACATGATGGCGTGATCCCGGGATCAGGCCTTGTTCTTTGATTGACTCAAGAAAGCGCGTCGCCGTGCCGTGATACAGCACTTGCGGTGGCTGTTTCTGCTCGAACTGCAGATCTACGCTTTTGGTTGAATGGCCTTGAACCGCACGAATCAGTTGGCCGTCCTCGGAAATCGAGAAGCGCTTCTTGTCGCTACTTGTAACGACGGCTTCAATCAGTTCGTGATCCAGTTTACGACCGTCACGCGCAGCGCCGCTGATCAGCGCGTCGATATTCGCCCAGCCTTCGGAATCCAGCGTCAGGCCAATTGCCTGAGGTTCGTGTCGCAGTACGAAGCTGAGAAATTTGCTTGTCTCGTCCCACAGTTTTTTGCTCATGAGCTTCCCTGTCATTGCGATCAACTGTGGGAGCGGGCTTGCTCGCGAAAGCGCTGAATCATTCAACGTGGATGTTGATTGATACGACGCCTTCGCGAGCAAGCCTGCGCCCCCCGTTGTTTTTGCTGCTGGCTGAAACTCAGCGGCGATCCGCGACCACGCCAATTAACACCAATACCACCAACAACACCGGCGCCAGGCTGTAGTTGTTGAACTGGCTCAGGCCCTTGATGACCCACGGCGTGGCGTAGATCAGCGCCGCGCCGCTGCCGATCAGGCACAACAGCGCCATCAGCGGTACGCGCAGAGCGCCGGCGATGCTGCCCAGGCGTTGTTCGACCCAACCCTTGAAATCGGCGCCGAACAGCACCAGCAGGCAGCCGACCAGGGCCAGGGCGATTTCCGAGAGGTTGCTGCGGCTCCAGCGAGACACGGTGGCGAGCAGGTCGAGTATCAAATCCATGGGTTTTTCCTTGGGGCGGCCGTTGGGCTCAGCTCAGAAATTTCTGCAGCAAGTCGTTGAGGAACAGTTGGCCGCGCTCGGTGGCCGCCAGACGTGACGGTTCGACCTGCATCAGGCCGCTTTGTTCGGCCTCGCGCCGCTGTTCTTCGAGGCTCTCCAGCGGCAGGCCGGTACGCTCGGGATACAGGCGCGATTCGACCCCGGCGGTCAGGCGCAGGGCATTCATCAGGAACTCGAACGGCATCTCGTCATTGCTCAGGGCTTTCTCGCCGGCCTGGAAGCTTTTCGCCGGGTTGAGGTAGTCCTTCGGCAGGCGTGTCTTCCAGGTGCGGACGATGCGCCCGTCCGGATGACTGAGCTTGCCGTGGGCGCCGGCGCCGATGCCGATGAAGTCGCCGAAGCTCCAGTAATTGAGGTTATGCCGCGCCGGGCGCCCCGGCTGGGCGTAGGCGGAAACTTCGTACTGCGCGTAACCGTGCTCGGCCAGCAACGCCTGCCCGGCTTCCTGGATGTCCCACAGCGTGTCGTCTTCCGGCAGCACCGGCGGCTGGTTCCAGAACACCGTGTTCGGCTCCAGTGTCAGCTGGTACCAGGAAATGTGCGTCGGTTGCAGCGCGATGGCCTGGCGCAGGTCGCTCAGCGCGTCGTCCAGCGACTGATCGGGCAAGCCATGCATCAGGTCGAGGTTGAAGTTGTCGAACCCGGCCTGGCGCGCCATGCCGGCCGCCCGCACGGCTTCATCGCCGTTGTGGATGCGGCCGAGGGCCTTGAGCTTTTCCTGCTGGAAACTCTGGATGCCGATCGACAGGCGATTGATCCCCAGTTGACGGTACGCGACGAACTTCTCCTGCTCGAAGGTGCCGGGGTTGGCTTCCAGGGTGATTTCGATGTCGGCGGCGAACGCAATGCGCTGCTCGACACCTGCCAGCAGGCGCCCGAGGGCCTCGGCGCTGAACAGGCTGGGTGTGCCGCCGCCAAAGAAGATCGAACTCAGCTCACGGCCATAGACCGCGTGCAGGTCCTGGTCGAGGTCGGCCAGCAGCGCGTCGACGTATTCCTGCTCCGGCAGCACCGGGCTGGCGGTGTGCGAATTGAAATCGCAATACGGGCATTTGCGCACACACCACGGGATGTGGATGTACAGCGCCAGGGGCGGCAGCGTCGGCAACGGCGCCCGAGGCGAGGACGCGGCGCCGCCGACGATCAGCGACGACGCGGGGTGGCTATCGGTCATTTCAGGCCCAGACGCTGGCGCAGCAGTTCCATTGCACGGGCGCGGTGGCTGATCTGGTTCTTGTCGGCAGGCGTCAGTTCGGCGCTGGACAGGTCACGCTCCGGCACCCAGAACAGCGGGTCGTAGCCGAAACCATGCTCGCCGCTGGCGGCGGTCAGGATGCGCCCGTGCCACAGGCCTTCGCAGAGGATCGGCAGCGGATCGTCGGCATGCCGCACCAGGGCCAGCACGCAGACGAACTGCGCGCCGCGTTCGGCTTCAGGCACGTCCTTCAAGGCGTCGAGCAGTTTGGCGTTGTTCGCCGCATCGCCCTTGCCGTCGGCATAGCGCGCCGAGTATATGCCCGGGGCCCCGCCAAGGAAATCCACCGCCAGGCCGGAGTCATCGGCCAGCGCCGGCAGCCCGGAAATCCGCGCCGCGTTGCGCGCCTTGAGGATCGCGTTCTCGACGAACGACAGGCCGGTTTCCTCCGGCTCGACCTTGCTCCATTCGCCGATCGAGCGCAGTTGCACCGCGTCGCCGAGCATGGCCTGGAGTTCCTTGAGTTTGCCGGCGTTATGGCTGGCCAGTACGAGTTGCTTGAGGTTCATCATTCGCCGGGGAAGAGTTCTTGATTGAAATTGATGGTGTTGATCTTGTCGCCGTTCTGCACCTTGATTTCAAAGGTACGGGTTTCCTGCTGCTCCACCGGGTACTGGGCGATGTAGTAGATCGCGCCCTGTTCGGTGACCTGGCGGAAGTTCAGGGTCACAGTCTGGCTGGTCAGGTCTTTGACCGTGCCGCTGACATTGGCGATCAGCGGCTTGCCGTCCTTGATCACCGAGACATTGATCACACCCTGGTTCTTGCTGCGGATCAACTCGGCCGCCTTGGCGATGTCCGGTTGCAGGTACGTGGAGTTGAAGGTGTTGTAGTGCACCGTCACGTCGCCGAAGGTTTCCTGGCGCTCGCCCTTGATGACGTCCGCCGCCAGGGCGCTGGCGCTCAGGCAGGCGGTTAACAGCAACATCGCAAAACGACCCATGATCGTGCTCCTTGGAATGTCGTGGTTCACACCGCGATTCGGTGGTCCTGCAGCCCGGGGCTGCTGACGCGGTAGATACCGATCTCACCTAACAGATTAGGCCATAGCTTACTGGCCCACCCGTGGCGGTGCTGTTGATCCACGGCAAGCCGATCAATGACCTTCGCCTCACGTTCACGGCAAAGTTCTTCAAAGTCTTCGAAAGTGCAGAAGTGGATGTTCGGCGTGTTGTACCAGGTGTATGGCAGGAACTCCGACACCGGCATGCGCCCCTTGCTCGCCAGGTACCAGCGGCAACGCCAGTGGCCGAAGTTGGGGAAGGTGATGATGCACTGGCGGCCGACCCGCAGCATTTCGTCGAGGATCTTGTCCGGGTAGTGCACGGCCTGCAGGGCCTGGGTCATCACGACGATGTCGAAGCTGTTGCTGGCGAAGTTGCCTAGGCCCTTGTCCAGGTCCTGCTCGATGACGTTGATGCCCTTGGCCACGCACTCGGCGATGTTGTCCGGGTCGTTTTCCAGGCCATAGCCGGTGACCTGCTTGTGGTCGCGCAGCCAGGTCAGCAACTCGCCGTCACCGCAGCCGAGGTCGAGCACGCGGCTGCCGGCGGGGATCCATTCCTGGATGATTTCCAGATCAGCTCTCATGGCTTTCTCACAACGTAATGCGGTTCATGTAATTGCCGAACGCCTGCAGGTAGCGCGGGATCGGAATCAGGAAGGCGTCGTGGCCCTGGGGTGCATCGATTTCCAGGTAGCTGACGTCCTTGCGCGCGGCCATCAGGGCGTCCACCAGTTCCCGCGAGCGGGCCGGAGAGAAGCGCCAGTCGGTGGTGAACGACATCACGCAGAACTTGGCTTTGGCACCTTCGAAGGTTTTCGCCAGGTTATCGTCGAAGTTCGCCGCCGGATCGAAGTAATCCAGCGCCTTGGTCATCAACAGATAGGTGTTGGCGTCGAAGCGTCCGGAGAACTCTTCGCCCTGATAGCGCAGGTAGCTTTCGACCTGGAATTCGACACTGTGGAAGTCGTAGTTGAGCTTTTCGCTCTTCAGGCCACGGCCGAATTTCTCGCCCATGGAATCGTCGGACAGGTAGGTGATGTGCCCGACCATTCGCGCCAGCATCAGGCCGCGCTTGGGGATCACGCCGTGTTCCTGGAACGAGCCGCCATGGAATTCCGGGTCGGTGAGGATCGCCTGGCGCGCCACTTCGTTGAAGGCGATGTTCTGCGCCGACAGCTTGGGCGCCGAGGCGATGGCCAGGCAGTGGCGGACGCGATCCGGGTAGGTGATGGTCCATTGCAGCGCCTGCATGCCGCCGAGGCTGCCGCCGATCACCGCGGCCCACTGGCCGATGCCGAGCAGGTCGGCCAGGCGCGCCTGGCTGTGCACCCAGTCTTCCACGGTGAGCACCGGGAAGTCGGCGCCGAACGGCTTGCCGGTTTCCGGGTTGATGCTGCTCGGGCCGGTGGAGCCGTTGCAGCCGCCGAGGTTGTTCAGGCTGACCACGAAGAACTTGTTGGTGTCGATGGGTTTGCCGGGGCCGATGCAGCTGTCCCACCAACCGGGCTTGCGGTCGTCGGCGCTGTGGTAGCCGGCGGCATGGTGATGGCCGGACAGGGCGTGGCAGATCAGCACGGCGTTGCTCGCCTGTGCGTTCAGCGTGCCGTAGGTTTCGTAGATCAGGTCATAGGCGGCCAGCGAACGGCCGCAGGCCAGGGCCAGGGGTTCACTGAAGTGCGCCGTTTGCGGCGTCACCAGACCAACAGAATCGGGGGGAAAGGCAGCTGGCATCGACCCTGCTCTCGTTGAAATGAGGCGTAAGTCTAAAGACCGGTGGGGTTAGCGGCAAGCAACGATCAGGCCCCGATGTCTTCGCGCTGGACCGAGGCGCAACCATTCGCGAGCAGGCTCGCTCCCACAGGGGATTGCATTCCAATGTGGGAGCGAGCCTGCTCGCGAATTGGGTGGCTCGGTGGGTCAGGCCGGACGCGTCAGATCAGGCAAATCCGGCAACTTCTTCGGCGAGCAGATCTTCACCCGCTTCTGCCGGTTCAGCTCGCCGTTGAGCAGGCTGACCTGGCTCTTGGAGACCCCGAAGGCCTTGGCCAGAAAGCCCATCAGATACGCATTGGCCTTGCCCTCGACCGGCGGCGCGGTGAGGCGGATCTTCAGGCGCTCACCGTGCAGCCCGGCGAAATCATCGCTGCGGGCCGCCGGTTGCAGGTGACACTCGAGGATCAGGTCGTCGCCGTCCCAGCGAAACCAGCTCACATCAGCAGGCGCAGGATTTCCGGCATCATCGTCATCGCCGCGAGGTTGTTGATCACCAGCATGTCGATCAGCTTCAGCGCCAGGAACGCGAAGATCGGCGACAGGTCCAGGCCACCGAGGTTCGGCAGGATGCGCCGGAACGGTGCCAGCGCCGGCTCGCAGATCTGGTTGACCAGTTCAGCGCCCGGATTGTGGCTGCCCGGCGCGACCCAGGAGAGGATCACGCTGATGATCAGGGCGAAGAAAAAGATCTTCAGGAACAGCGCGGTGACACCGATGATCGACCAGATGAACAGTTGCAGCGGATTGCCGGTGGTGCCGTAGGTCAGCAGCAGGGTCAGCGCCATCAGCGCCAGTTGCACGAGGATCGCCAGCACCAGCGACGACATGTCCAGGCCGAACAGGCTCGGGATGATCCGGCGCAGCGGCTTGAGCAGCGGCTGAGTGGCCTTGACCACGAACTGGCAGAGCGGGTTGTAGAAGTTCGCCCGCACCAGTTGCAGGACGAAGCGCAGCAGCACGATCAGCAGGTACAGGCTGCCGAGGGTTTGCAGCACGTAAACCGCTGCGGTGTTCAATCCAATCATGTAAGGCTCCTTATTTGCCCAGTTGTTCGGCCATTTCGGCCGAGCGGTGCGCGGCGGCGCCGAGTGCTTTTTCCACCAGGGCTTCGAAGCCGCCGGCCTGGAACGATTTGATCGCAGCTTCCGTGGTGCCATTTGGCGACGTCACGCGGCGGCGCAGTTCGGCAGCGTCGACATCGCTGGAAACCGCCATGTGCGCTGCACCGAGGGCCGTTTGCAGGGTCAGTTGCTGGGCAATTTCCTGCGGCAGACCGAGTTTGACGCCCGCGGCGGTCATGGCTTCGATAAGCAGGAAGAAGTACGCCGGGCCGGAACCGGACACCGCCGTCACCGCGTCCAATTGCTGCTCTTCGTCCAGCCACAGGGCGATACCCACGGCGGACAGCAGCTCTTCGGCCTGCCGACGCTGCTCGGCGGTCACTTCGCTGGTGGCGTACAAGCCGCTGACGCCCTGACGCAGCAGCGCCGGGGTGTTGGGCATGCAGCGCACGATCGGCTGCTCGCCGAGCCAGGCGGTCATGCTTGCGCAGGTGATGCCGGCGGCGATCGACACCACCAGTTGCTGCGGTTTCAGGCTCGGGCGGATGGCTTCGCACACGGCTTTCATCGCCTGCGGCTTGACCGCCAGGACGATCACGTCGACGCCAGCGATGGCCTCGGCGTTGTCGGCGAAGGTTTCGATGCCGTGCTCGGCGCTGACGCGCTGGCGGGTGTCTTCACCCGGATCGCTGGCGCGGATGTGGCTGGCTTGCAGACCCTTGGCGCGCAGGCCGCCGATCAGACTGGCGGCCATGTTGCCGGCACCGATAAAGGCAATACGTGTGTTGCTCATGTCAGGTCCTTATCCACAAGTGTTCAAGACTGGGAGTAATCGCGGGCGCCAAACAGGGCCGTACCGATACGGACCCAGGTGGCGCCGTTGGCGATGGCCGACTCGAGGTCGTGGCTCATGCCCATGGAAAGTGTGTCGAGCGGCAGATTCAGGCTGTCCTGCAAACGTTGCACGGCAGCAAAAGCGGCATCTTGTTCGGCGCGATCTTGTGTCGGCTCGGGAATCGCCATCAGCCCGCGCAGTTTCAGGCGCGGCAGGGTGCTGATGGCCTCGGCCAGCGCCGGCAGGTCGGCCGGGGTGCAGCCGGACTTGCTGGCTTCACCGCTGACGTTGACCTGAATGCAGATGTTCAGCGGCGGCAGCTCGGCCGGGCGCTGTTCGGACAGGCGTTGGGCGATTTTCAGGCGATCCACGGAA
Source organism: Pseudomonas sp. efr-133-TYG-5 (assembly GCF_030209175.1). Classification (GTDB taxonomy): domain Bacteria; phylum Pseudomonadota; class Gammaproteobacteria; order Pseudomonadales; family Pseudomonadaceae; genus Aquipseudomonas. Next base: position 542,994 of record NZ_JARVSM010000004.1, read on the forward strand.
TGCACCCAGGCAAAATGCTCGGCGATGGCACGGGTCTTGTTCGATTGAATGGGGCCGATGAAGTGCCAGATCAAGGGCAGGTCGGCCAGTTCGAGCTGCTTGCCCAGGGCTTCCTGCAGGTAGTTCTCGCCGAAGTCGCACAGGCCGGCGGCATGGGCGTCGCGCAGGTCCTGCGCTGGTTTGGTCTTGCTCACGGCCAGCAGCCGGACGCTGTTTTCGGCGCGTCCGGCGGCTTGGGTGGCGGCGCGGATGCGCGAACTAACCTGATCAATGTTGTCTGCTATCGTGGACATCAAGAGGCGCCGGCGGTCTGAAGGTTCGCGGCATTCTACTGGAATTGAGGGACGCTATGGATATCACTGAACTGCTGGCCTTCAGCGCCAAACAGGGCGCTTCCGACCTGCACCTGTCGGCCGGCCTGCCGCCGATGATTCGCGTCGACGGCGATGTGCGGCGGATCAATCTGCCTGCTCTGGATCACAAACAGGTGCATGAGCTGATCTACGACATCATGAACGACACCCAGCGGGTCGACTTCGAGAAACACCTGGAAACGGATTTCTCGTTCGAAGTGCCGGGTGTGGCGCGCTTCCGGGTCAACGCGTTCAACCAGAACCGTGGCGCCGGCGCGGTGTTCCGCACCATTCCGTCGAAAGTGCTGAGCATGGAGGATCTCGGCATGGGCGATGTCTTCCGCAAGATCACCGACGCCCCCCGGGGGCTGGTGCTGGTCACCGGGCCGACCGGTTCCGGCAAGTCGACCACGCTGGCGGCGATGATCGACTACCTCAATACCCATCGCCATCACCACATCCTGACCATCGAGGACCCGATCGAATTTGTCCATGAATCGCGCAAATGCCTGATCAATCAGCGCGAAGTCCATCGCGATACCCGCAGTTTCGCCACCGCCCTGCGCTCGGCGCTGCGGGAAGACCCGGACGTGATCCTGGTCGGCGAGATGCGCGACCTGGAAACCATCCGCCTGGCGCTGACCGCCGCCGAGACCGGCCACCTGGTGTTCGGCACGCTGCACACCACGTCAGCGGCGAAAACCATCGACCGTGTGGTCGACGTGTTTCCTGGCGACGAGAAATCGATGGTGCGTTCGATGCTCTCGGAGTCGCTGCTGGCGGTGGTGTCGCAGACGCTGATCAAGAAGATCGGCGGCGGGCGGGTGGCAGCGCACGAGATCATGCTGGGAACGTCGGCGATCCGTAACCTGATCCGCGAGGACAAGGTGGCGCAGATGTATTCGTCGATTCAGACCGGTGGGTCGTTGGGCATGCAGACACTGGACATGTGTCTGAAAGAGCTGGTGACCAAGGGCTTGATCAGCCGCGAGCATGCGCGGGAGAAGGCGCGCACGCCGGATAATTTCTAAGGAGGCTCGTAGTGCTTTCATCGGCCCCTTCGCGAGCAGGCTCGCTCACACATTGGAATGCATTTCCATGTAGGAGCGAGCCTGCTCGCGAAGGGGTCAGTACAGCTTGAACACATTCCGGATCAGTCAGCTCAGCGCTGAACCACACGCATCTGCTTGCTGGCCGGTTCTTTCGGCAGCACCCGCTTGGCCACCACGTAATGCTGCTGCCAGTACGGCTTGTTCAGCGTGTCGATGCTTACCGCTTTGCCACGGCGCGGTGCGTGGATGAAGCGGTCGTTGCCCAGGTAGATGGCCACGTGATTGACCCGACGGCTCTTGATGTTGAAGAAGATCAGGTCGCCCGGCTTCAGGTCCTTGCGCTCGACTTTCTCGCCGTGGCCGCTGGCCATGGCATTCGAGGTGCGTGGCAGGTCGAAAGTGGCGTCATTGAACGCATATTTCACCAGGCCGCTGCAGTCGAAGCCTTTGCTTGGGCTGCTGCCGCCCCAACGGTAGGGCGTACCGAGGACGTTCACCGCACGGCTGAGGACGTTGCTGCTTTCCTTGTTGGCCATCGGTGGCACCAGCTTGCCGTGATTGGTGCTGGCCAGCGTGGTGTGTTTCGTCTGCTTGCTGCTTTTGCTCGAGGGAGCCGAAGCATGGGATTTGGGGGTGAAACCGTTGACGTTGGGAAGACGTTGCTCACGATTGGTGGCGTGGGCGGCCAGTGGCATTAATAGGCAAATAGTTAGCCATGTCTTGAAAAATGGTCGCATTAGGCGTGGCTCTTGTGTGTTAGCGCGCAACTTTATAACAGCTTTTTCCAGCCTTCCGAGGCCGTTGGTCGATTCAATTGGGAGGCAACGGAACCAAACAAGCGGCAAATGGACGCAATTGTCCGACAGAAGTCAGGTGCTATAAGGCTTTGACGGAGCACAAGGTAGCATTTGCCGTACGTCGGCAACCTGTAAAAAAGTCACAAAGAATTAAAGAATATTTATCTATCGTCTGCATCGAGGTCTTCATGAACAGCTATCAGCTTCCCCGTGTGAAGCAAAAAGACACCCACAGCAAGGTGATCGGCTACCTGCTGTGGATATTCGGTTTCACCGGCGCGCACCGCTTCTATTACGGCAAACCGGTGACCGGCACGCTCTGGTTCTTCACCTTCGGGCTGCTCGGGATTGGCTGGCTGATCGACGTGTTTCTGATCCCGGCGATGGACCGCGAGGCGGACCTGCGCTTTGCCGCGGGGCCGATCGAATACAACGTGGCGTGGATTCTGCTGACTTTTCTCGGCGTATTCGGCGTACACCGGATGTACCAGGGCAAGTGGATCAGCGGATTGCTGTACCTGCTGACTGGCGGGTTGTTCTTTGTCGGGGTGCTGTATGACTTCTGGACCCTGAACGACCAGGTCTCGGTGCGCAACGCGCAGAACCGCGGCGCCTTCCAGTAAGTCTTCGCCAGCAGGCTCGCTCCCACAGGGGATTTGTGTCGTTCACAGATCCAATGTGGGAGCGAGCCTGCTCGCGAATGGGGCGACGCGGTATCAAGCCTGGTGACTGATCCGCCCGTCCACCAGCGTGTAGCGAACCACACCCGGCAAAGTGTGCCCGAGGAACGGGCAGTTCTCGCCCTTCGACAGCCAGCCTTCACCGGCCACGGTGGAGGCTTTCGGATCGAACAAGACGATGTCCGCCGCGCCGCCCACTTGCAGTTTGCCCGCCGGCAGGCGCAGGGCCTCGGCCGGGCCGGCGCTCAGGCGCGCGAGCAGCGTCGGCAGATCCAGCAGACCATCCTCGACCAGCGTCATCGCCAGCGGCAGCAGCAGTTCGACGCTGCTGATGCCCGGCTCGGTGGCGCCGAAGGGCGCCAGTTTGGCATCGCGCTCGTGCGGCTGGTGATGGCTGGAAATCGCCGAGACCACGCCGGATTTCACCGCCTCGCGCAGGCCGTCGCGGTCGGCGCGGGTGCGCAGCGGCGGTTGCACGTGATAGAGGCTGCTGAAGTCGATCAGGGCTTCGTCCGTCAGGATCAGCTGATACAGGGCGACATCCGCGGTGACTTTCAAGCCTCGGGCCTGGGCCTGGGCGATCAGCGCCACGCCGCGAGCACTGGTCAACTGGCTGAAGTGCGCACGCACGCCAGTCTGCTCGACCAGCAGCAGGTCGCGGGCCAGGGCCACGGTTTCGGCGGTTTCCGGGATGCCCGGCAGGCCGAGGAAACTGGCGGTGGCGCCTTCGTGGGCGAGGCCGCCATCGGCCAGGTCGTGATCCTGCGAGTTGAAAATCACGGTAAGGTCGAAAGTCGCCGCGTAGTCCAGCGCCCGGCACAGGGTGCGGCTGTTGCGGAAGCTCTCCAGGCCGTTGCCGAACGCCACACAACCGGCGTCGCGCAGCGCCACCAGTTCGGCCAGTTGCTCGCCGTCGAGGCCTTTGCTCAGCGCGCCGATCGGGAACACCTTGGTGTTGCCGGCTTCGCGGGCGCGGTCGAGGATCAGCTCGGCCACGGCGGAGGTGTCGAGCACCGGTTTGGTCTTCGGCGGGCAGCACAGGCTGGTCACGCCACCGGCGGCAGCGGCGCGGGTTTCGCTGGCGATGCTGCCTTTGCGGCTGTAGCCGGGCTCGCGCAGGGCGACGTTGAGGTCGACCAGGCCAGGTGCCGCGACCAGGCCGCTGGCGTCGATGGTGTCGACGGCGGTGAAACCGGCCGGTGCGGCGCCGAGGGCGACGATCTTGCAGGCTTCAACGTGAATATCGGTGATTTGATCCAGGCCGCTGCTTGGATCGATGACGCGGGCGCCGAGAATGCTGAGCTTCACTGGGCGTTCTCCTGCTCGAATTGACGTTGCGCTGTTTGCCCGCTCATGGCCATCGACAGCACGGCCATACGGATGGCGATGCCGTAGGTGACTTGGTTGAGGATCACCGAGTGCGGGCCGTCGGCCACTGCGGACTCGATCTCCACGCCACGGTTGATCGGCCCCGGGTGCATGACGATGCAATCGGGTTTGGCCCCGGCCAGACGCGCGGTGGTCAGGCCGAACAGGCGATAGAACTCGCCTTCGCTCGGCAGCAGGCCGCCGCTCATGCGCTCACGCTGCAGGCGCAGCATGATCACCACGTCGACGTCCTTCAGGCCTTCGTTCATGTCGGTGTAGACCTTGACGCCGTACTGCTCGATGCCGATCGGCAGCAGCGTCTTCGGGGCGATCACGCGGATGTCCGGGCAGCCGAGGGTCTTCAGCGCGAGCATGTTCGAGCGCGCCACCCGCGAGTGCAGGATGTCGCCGACGATGGCGACCGAGAGGTTTTCGAAGCCGCCCTTGTGCCGACGGATGGTGAGCATGTCGAGCATGCCCTGGGTCGGGTGCGCGTGACGGCCGTCGCCGCCGTTGATGATCGCCACCTGCGGGCAGACGTGCTCGGCGATGAAGTGCGCAGCGCCGGAGTCGCCGTGGCGCACGACGAACATGTCGGCGGCCATGGCTTCGAGGTTGCGCAGGGTGTCGAGCAGGGTTTCACCTTTGCTGGCCGACGAAGTCGAGACGTTCAGGGTGATCACGTCCGCCGACAGCCGCTGGGCCGCCAGTTCGAAGGTGGTGCGGGTGCGCGTGGAGTTCTCGAAGAACACGTTGCACACGGTCTTGCCGCGCAGCAACGGGACCTTCTTCACGGCCCGGGCACCGACTTCGAGGAACGAGTCGGCAGTGTCGAGGATTTCCGTCAGCAACTCGCGGCGCAGGCCGTCGAGCGAGAGGAAATGGCGCAGCTGGCCCTGATCATTGAGCTGCAGCGGGCGCTTGGTATCTAGAGGCGTCATCGCGAGGGGGACTCTCAATAAGGGCGGGTTAAGGATTCAGGTCTTGCAGTTCGAGCGTCAGCGGCTCCGGGCCGGACAGCTTCACGCGCTCATTGGCGCCCAGCGACAGGGTCGCACCCACCACGTTCGGGCGGATCGGCAGCTCGCCGGCGTCAAGGTCGAGCAGGCAGACCAGGGTTACGCTGGCGGGACGGCCATAGTCGAACAATTCGTTCATGGCAGCGCGAATGGTCCGGCCGCTCATCAGCACGTCGTCGATCAGCACCAGGTGCTGGCCTTCGATCTCGAAGGGCAGGGCCGACGGGCGCACTTGCGGGTGCAGGCCGTTCTGGCTGAAGTCGTCGCGGTAGAAGGACACATCCAGCGTGCCCAACGGCGCGTCGCTGGCCAATTCCTTGAGCAGGGCCTGCGCGACCCAGATACCACCGGTGCGAATGCCGATGTAACGCGGTTCGCGGATATCACGCTGGACCAGGTGCGCCTTGAGGCGGGTCGCCATCTGGCTGATCAGATCGGCGGGATTGGGCAGGCTCATGGTTGCTCCTTCTTGGGGCCGAGCCGGGTCCTTGGACGCGGCTCGGGTCGTAGCTCAAAAGAAAAGCGCCGAAGCGCTTGTCAGGATTCAAACAATGCAGTGTTTTCGTCGAGCCAGCCCTGCAGCAGCAGGGCGGCGGCGATGGCGTCCACCGGGTTGTCGCGGTAACTGCCTTTCTGCCCGCCGCGCGCCAGGCGTTCACCCTTGGCCTCGAACGTCGTCAGGCGCTCGTCATGGGTGTAGAAGGGCAGGTTGAAGCGGCCATTGAGGCGCCGGGCGAACTTCTCGGCGCGTACGCACATGTCGCTTGGCGTACCGTCCATGTTCAGCGGCAGGCCGACGACCACGGCATCGGGTTTCCATTCCTTGATCAGGGCTTCGACCTGATTCCAGTCAGGCACACCGTTCTGCGCCTTGAGGGTGCACAGCTCGCGGGCCTGACCGGTAATCACCTGGCCGACCGCCACGCCGATCTGTTTGGTGCCGTAGTCGAAGCCAAGAATCAGGCGCAGGGCCATCAGGCGTGTCCTGCCTGGCTGGTCAGCAGGCTGAGGTTGATCCCCAGGTGCCGGGCCGCCGCTTCCAGACGCAGTTCGCTGCGGGTGTTGAACAGGATGTCGGCGTCGTACGGGCAGGTCAGCCAGGCGTTATCGGCCAGTTCGGCTTCCAGTTGCCCGGCTTCCCAGCCGGCATAGCCCAGGGTAATCACGCTCTTGGCCGGGCCGACACCATCGGCGATGGCGAACAGCACGTCCTGCGAGGTGGACAGCGCCAGTTCACCTTCCAGCTCGACCGTGGCCTGGAACGTCTGGCCCGCCGGATGGAGGACAAAACCACGATCGGTCTGCACCGGACCGCCGATGAAGATCGGTACATGCTGGCACAGTGCTGGCGGATCGATGTCCGGACGCAATTGTTCGAGGATGTCAGCCAGATTCAGCTCTTGCGGTCGGTTGACCACCAGCCCCATGGCCCCATTGGCCGTGTGCTCGACGATGTAGGTCAAGGTATGGGCAAAGTTCGGGTCGGCCATGTGTGGCATGGCGATCAGGAAGTGATGCTTGAGGTAGCTGGGGCTGACGTTTTTCATGTGCGCTAGTGTGGCGTCGTAGGGGCAAACTGACAAGCTGAGGATCAGGCAGTAACACGGATCAAATGTGGGAGCGAGCCTGCTCGCGAAAGCGTCAGTCCAGGCGACATCGATGGTGCATGTGCCGGCCTCTTCGCGAGCAACCCCGCTCCCACAGGGGTTTTGCGCTGTTCTTAATTGCTGGAGAGCTTGTCACCGCGGGCAAACTTCCAGGTGCGGATGATTTCCAGGCGGTCGATGTCCGACAGATCGCCGGTAAACGGAGCAAACGGCGCCGCCAGCCGGACGATACGCTGCGCCGCCTGATCCAATAGCGGCTGGCCGGACGATTCCAGCACCAGCACTTCGTACAGAGAGCCGTCACGGTTGATCGACACCATCAGCCGCAGGCTGCCGTAGATCTGCTTGCGCCGGGCCTCTTCGGGGTAATTGAGGTTGCCGACCCGCTCGACTTTCTTGCGCCAGTCATCCTTGTACCAGGCCCCCTTGTCGCGCATGGTCGAGGCGGCGCTGAGGCGGTGGATGCGCGGGCGCTTGGCGTACAACTGCTGTTCGTTGGCCAGCTCCGCTTCGAGGCTGGCGATGTCGCTGGACAGTTGGGCACTGTCGAACGTCGGCGCGTCGACCGCCGGTTTGGGCTCGGTCCGAGCTTCTTCTTTCTTGGTCGGCGCTTTTTTCGGCTTCGGCGCGACAGTGGTCACCGCCGCCGTGGGCGCCGCCTCCTGCACCTGCGGCTTGGCCGCCGGCGGTGGCGTGACTTTCTTGACCTCGTTGGCCTGGAAGGGCGCGACTTCGGTGGTCTTGGGGATCGCCTTCTTGTCGAGGGTGCCGCTGCCTTCCTGATTGTCCTGGGCGAGGAAATCAGCCTTCGCCGGCTTCTTTTCGCTCTTGAAGGTGGCGAGGGTGATTTCCAGGGTTTTGCTGATCTGCTTGGGCTCGACCATGGTGAAGCCCACGCCAAGCAGCAGCGCCAGATGGATCAGCGCTGCGAGAAACAGGGTAAAACCGAGGCGATCGGCCGGGCGCACGCCGCGATGGGCGAGTTCAGCAGGCAGATCGGACGGGAGGGTCATGACAGAAAAACCAACATCGCGTTTTTAAAGGCACGGCATCATAACGCAATGTTGGTTTTTAGCTGCAAGCGACACAGAAGCAAACGACGAGCGACGAGCTTCAAGCTTCAAGCTTCAAGCTTGCGGCTCGTAGCTTGCAGCTTCTTCTCAATGGCATCCATCAGCATGCCGCCGATGTCGGTGCCGAAGGCGTTGTCGATTTCGCGGATGCAGGTCGGGCTGGTGACGTTGATTTCGGTGAGGTGTTCACCGATCACGTCGAGACCGACGAACAGCAGGCCTTTCTCGCGCAGGGTCGGGCCGACCTGGGCGGCGATCCAGCGATCCTTGTCGGTCAGCGGCCGCGCTTCGCCACGACCACCGGCGGCGAGGTTGCCACGGGTTTCACCCTGGGCCGGAATGCGTGCCAGGCAGTAATCCACCGGCTCGCCGTCGATCATCAGGATGCGCTTGTCACCGTCCTTGATCGCCGGCAGATAGGCCTGGCCCATGATCTGCTGGGCGCCGAGGGCGGTCAGGGTCTCGAGGATCACCGACAGGTTCGGATCTCCCGCGCGGTGGCGGAAGATCGAGGTGCCGCCCATGCCGTCCAGCGGCTTGAGAATCACGTCGCCATGCTTGGCGGCGAATTCACGCAGCACATCGGCGCGGCGGCTGACCACGGTCGGTGGCGTGCACTGCGGGAACAATGTGGCGAACAGTTTCTCGTTGCAGTCGCGCAGGCTCTGCGGCTTGTTGACCACCAGCACCCCGGCGGCTTCGGCCTGTTCCAGCAGGTAGGTGGAGTAGACGAACTCCATGTCGAACGGCGGATCCTTGCGCATCAGGATCACGTCCAGGTCGCTCAGCAGGGTGTCCTGCTCGGCGTCCAGTTCGAACCATTTTTCCGGGTTGGCGAACACGCGCAGCGGCTTCATCCGCGCGCGGGCCTGGCCTTCGCCCTGGTACAGGTCGCGCTGTTCCATATAGAACAGTTCCCAGCCGCGCTTCTGCGCCGCCAGCAGCATGGCCAGCGAGCTATCCTTTTTATAGGAAATGCTGGCGATAGGGTCCATGACAATCCCGACGCGAACGCTCATTGGGTTTTCCTCGAAATTTGGCTACCGGATCGGTATGAAAAAAGTGCCGCCAGAGTGGCGCCGGGCGGGTTTGCGGTCAAGGAAAAACCCGTCGATAGATTGCATAGGGAGACTGTGCTAAAAAGGCTGCCATACCGTGCTGGCCCTTGAGCATCAAGGGTTTCCAGCCACCAGTCATCGCAAAACGGACAAATTGATTCGCAAAGGCGACGGTAGAGCCCCCTTATGGAACAGCAGTCCAGCGCCTTGAAGGTCATGGTGATCGACGACTCGAAAACGATTCGTCGCACCGCCGAAACATTGTTGAAGAATGCCGGTTGCGAAGTCATCACCGCCATCGACGGTTTCGATGCGCTGGCGAAGATCGCCGACAACCATCCCGGAATCATCTTTGTCGACATCATGATGCCGCGTCTGGATGGTTATCAGACCTGCGCTTTAATCAAGAACAACAGTGCGTTCAAGGCCACGCCAGTGATCATGCTGTCATCCCGGGACGGGCTGTTCGACAAGGCCAAGGGGCGCATCGTCGGTTCCGATCAATTTTTGACCAAGCCTTTCAGCAAGGAAGAACTGCTCGACGCGATTTGCGCCCACGTTCCGGGCTTCGCCGCTGTTTTGCCGCAGTAAGACACGTACAGAGACGCGCGGCCAGCGGGCCGGGTGTCGACAAGAAAATGGGGAAGACCATGGCACGTATCCTGATCGTCGATGATTCGCCGACCGAAATGTACAAACTGACCGGCATGCTGGAAAAGCATGGTCACGAAGTGTTGAAGGCCGAAAACGGCGCCGATGGCGTGGCCCTGGCCCGCCAGGAAAAACCCGACGCCGTGCTGATGGACATCGTCATGCCCGGCCTCAACGGCTTCCAGGCCACGCGCCAGTTGACCAAGGACCCGGACACCGGGCACATCCCGGTCATCATCATTACCACCAAGGATCAGGAAACCGACAAGGTCTGGGGCACCCGTCAGGGCGCCAAGGATTACCTGACCAAACCGGTCGACGAAGACACCCTGATCAAGACCCTGAACAACGTCCTGGCCGGTTGATCGCGCCGCCATGAGCCAATCGCTGACCGCGTTCGAGTTGTTGTGGCAGATCGACCAGCGCTGTCGCCTGCTGGCGGCGGACCTGCCGTCGCAACCGGCGCGCCAGGACCGCTGGAGCGGCATCGGTTTCCGCCTCGGCGAGCACTGGTATGTGGCGCCGATGGGCGAGGTCAGCGAAGTGCTGCCCGAACCGCGCTTCACCCAGTTGCCGGGGGTCAAGAGCTGGGTCAAGGGCGTGGCCAATCTGCGCGGGCGGCTGTTGCCGATCATGGATCTGTGCGGTTTCTTCGGCCATGACCTGTCGCCGCTGCGCAAGCAGCGCCGGGTCCTGGTGGTGGAGCATCAGGACGTGTTCGCCGGGCTGATGGTCGACGAGGTGTTCGGCCTGCAGCATTTCGAACAGGACAGCTTCGAGCCGCTGCCGATTGCCGAACGCTTCGGCGCCAAGGCTGAATTCATCACCGGGCATTTCCGCCGTGAGCAGGACTGGCGAGTGTTCAGCCTGTTTGCCCTGGCCAGATCCCCGGTGTTCATGAGCGTCGCGATATAACAGATTCAACACCGTCCCCTGTGGCAGCGAGCCTGCTCGCGAAGAGGGCGTGTCAGGCAAGATCAATATTGGCTGACCCAACGCTTTCGCGAGCAGGCTCGCTCCCACCGGGATTGCAGCAGGCCTCAAAGGTGTGGGTTAAGGCGAGGACCGATGATAAAAGCAAAAACAGGCAAGTCCGCAGAAGGCTCGCGCAGCCGCTCGCAGATCATCGTGCTGTTCATCGCACTGATCGTGTTCATCATGCTGCTGTTCGCCAACTTCGCTTACCTCAACACCCAGGCCAACTACGACAAGCAGTACATCGGCCATGCCGGTGAGCTGCGGGTGCTGTCGCAGCGGATCGCCAAGAACGCCACCGAAGCCGCCGCCGGCAAGGCTGCCGCCTTCAAGCTGCTGGGCGATGCGCGCAACGATTTCGCCCAGCGCTGGGGCTATCTGAAGAAAGGCGACCCGGCCACCGGCCTGCCGCCGGCGCCGTCCGTCGTGCGCCCGGAAATGCGCGCCGTGCAGCTGGACTGGGAGCGCCTGCTGAAAAACACCGACGCGATTCTCTCCAGCGAACAGACCGTGCTGTCGCTGCATCAGGTCGCCGCGACCCTGGCCGAAACCGTGCCGCAGCTGCAGATCGAGTACGAAAAAGTCGTTGAAATCCTGCTCCAGCGCGGTGCCCCGGCGGCGCAAGTGGCGATGGCCCAGCGTCAGTCGCTGCTCGCCGAACGCATTCTCGGTGCGGTCAACACCGTGCTGTCCGGCGATGAAAACTCGCAGCAGGCTGCCGATGCCTTTGGCCGCGACGCCACGCGTTTCGGCCAGGTGCTCAACGGCATGCTGCAAGGCAATCCGGCGCTGAAAATCAGCCAGGTCGAAGACCGTGACGCGCGGGCGCGGCTGAGCGAGATTTCCGAGCTGTTCCAGTTCGTCTCCGGCTCCGTGGATGAAATCCTCGAGACCTCGCCGGAGCTGTTCAAGGTGCGCGAGTCGGCAACCAATATCTTCAGCCTGTCGCAGACTCTGCTCGACGAAGCCTCGCACCTGGCCAGCCGCTTCGAAAACCTCGCCGGCGGGCGCAGCACCGACACCATCGGCGGCTACGTGCTGGGGCTGCTGGCGCTGGCCTCGATCATCCTGATCGGCATGGTCATGGTCCGCGAAACCAATCGCCAGTTGCGCGAGACGGCGGAAAAGAACGAGCGCAACCAGAACGCGATCATGCGCCTGCTCGACGAGATCGAAGACCTCGCCGACGGCGACCTGACCGTGACCGCCTCGGTGACCGAGGACTTCACCGGGACCATCGCCGACTCGATCAACTATTCGGTCGACCAGTTGCGCGACCTGGTGGCGACCATCAACCTCACGGCCGGGCAGGTGGCGGCCGCGGTGCAGGAAACCCAGGCCACCGCGATGCATCTGGCCCAGGCCTCGGAGCATCAGGCGCAGCAGATTTCCGAAGCCTCGACGGCGATCAGTGACATGGCCCAGTCCATCGACCAGGTGTCGGCCAACGCGGCCGAATCCTCGGCGGTGGCCGAGCGCTCGGTGGAGATTGCCAACAAGGGCAACGAGGTGGTGCACAACACCATCCACGGCATGGACAACATCCGCGAACAGATTCAGGACACCGCCAAGCGCATCAAGCGCCTCGGCGAGTCGTCCCAGGAAATCGGCGACATCGTCAGCCTGATCGACGACATTGCCGACCAGACCAACATTCTCGCCCTCAATGCGGCGATTCAGGCGTCGATGGCCGGCGACGCCGGGCGCGGGTTTGCCGTGGTCGCCGACGAAGTGCAGCGCCTGGCCGAGCGTTCGTCCGCGGCAACCCGGCAGATCGAAACCCTGGTGCGGGCGATCCAGACCGACACCAACGAAGCCGTGATTTCCATGGAACAGACCACCACCGAAGTGGTGCGCGGCGCGCGGTTGGCGCAGGATGCCGGTGTGGCCCTGGAAGAAATCGAAGGCGTGTCGAAGACGCTGGCGGCGCTGATCCAGAGCATTTCCAACGCGGCGCAACAGCAGACGTCTTCGGCCGGGCAGATTTCCCTGACGATGAACGTGATCCAGCAGATCACCTCGCAGACGTCGTCCGGTTCCACGGCCACCGCCGAAAGCATCGGCAACCTGGCGAAAATGGCCAGCCAGCTGCGCCGTTCGGTGTCCGGTTTCACCTTGCCGGCGGCGCCTGCGCCCGCGACGGACAAGGTCTGAGGCAGCGGAGTGGGTATGGCTGACCGGCACGACTATGTGGCCCTCGAATGGGTCAAGGGCGAAATTGCCGAAACGCTGAAACAGGCGCACCAGGCCATCGAAGGCGTGCTCGACGATTCGCAGGCCACGCCGGGCCTGGACGAATGCCTGGCGTACATCCATCAGGTGCATGGCAGCCTGCAGATGGTCGAGTTCTACGGCGCGGCTTTGCTCGCCGAAGAGATGGAACATCTGGTCGAGGCCTTGCAGCAGGAGCGCATCAGTCACCGTGACGAAGCCCTGCACCTGCTGTTGCAGGCACTCGGCCAATTGCCGATCTACCTCGACCGCGTGCAGGGCGCCCGGCGTGACCTGCCGCTGGTGGTGCTGCCGCTGATCAACGACCTGCGCAGTGCCCGTGGCGAAAGCCTGCTGTCGGAAACCAGCCTGTTCAGTCCGCAATTGCCGCCGTTGCCGGCGCTGAGCGCCGAAGCCCTGGCGCTGCTGGAACCGGCGGAGTTGCCCAGCGTGCTGCGCAAGTTGCGGCAGATGCTGCAGATGGCCCTGGTCGGTCTGTTGCGCGAGCAGGATGACCAGACCCACCTGGGCTATCTGGCGAAACTGTTCAGCCGTCTCGAAGCGCTGAGCGGCGAGGCGCCGTTGAGCCCGCTGTGGCAAGTCGCCTCGGCGCTGGTCGAGGGCATGCGCGAGGGGCGCATCGCCAACAGCCCGGCCCTGCGCAGCCTGTTCAAGGATGCCGACAAGGAGCTCAAGCGCCTGCTCGAGCAGGGCATGCCCGGGCTCAACCAGCCGCCCCCGCCGGAGCTGCTGAAAAGCCTGCTGTTCTATATTGCCAAAGCCGAACACCCCACCAGGCAGATGCTGACCATGAAAGATCGCTACGCCCTGGACGACGCGCTGCCCGACAGCGCGATGGTCGACGAAGAACGCGCACGCCTTGCCGGCCCCGACCGCGATGCGATGCGCTCGGTGCTCGCGGCGTTGTGCGAGGAGCTGGTGCGGGTCAAGGAACGCCTCGACCTGTTCGTGCGCAGCGACCGCCAGCACGCCTCTGACCTGGACAGTCTGCTGGCGCCGCTGCGGCAGATCGCCGACACCCTGGCGGTGCTCGGTTTCGGCCAGCCGCGCAAGGTCATCATCGATCAACTGGCGGTGGTGCTCAGCCTCGCCCAGGGCCAGCGCGAGCCCAACGACGCGATCCTGATGGATGTTGCCGGCGCCTTGCTCTACGTCGAAGCGACGCTGGCCGGGATGGTCGGCACGGTCGAGCCGGAGAGCCAGGACGACGGCCAGCTGCCGACCACCGACCTGACGCAGATTCACCAGATCGTGATCAAGGAAGCGCGGATCTGCCTGCAACAGGCCAAGGACATGATCGTCGACTACATCGACGCCGACTGGGACCGCCAGCAGCTGCAAGCCTTGCCGGCGCTGCTGACCCAGGTGCGGGGCGCGCTGGTGATGATTCCGCTGAGCCGCGCGGCGAGCCTGCTCGAAGCCTGCAACGGCTTTATCCGCGAGCACCTGCTGCTCGACCCGCAGGAGCCGGGCTGGCAGCAACTGGACCGCCTCGCTGACGCCATCAGCAGCATCGAGTATTACCTGGAACGCCTCAGCGACGATCCGCAGTCCGCCAGCGAGCAGCTGCTGGATGTCGCGCAGAACAGCCTGGCCAGCCTGGGTTATTTCCCCAGCGAACAACACGTGCCGGTGCTCGAAGATCGCCTCAGCCCCAGCGAAGCGCTGGTGATGCAGGACTTGCAGGCGCTGGATGACCCGCAGGTCGCGCAGACCCTGGCCGACGTGCTGGCCAGCCCGGTGTCGGCGGTCAACCCGCCGGCGCTGACCACGCCGGGCAGCCTGATGCCGCCGCCGGCCGATGAAGCCCCGGTGGACGATGAACTGCGCGAAGTGTTCCTCGAGGAAACCGAGGAGGTGCTCGATGTGCTTCGCGAGTACCTGCCGCGCTGGTCGGCCGCCCCGGATGACCGCGCGGCGCTGACCGAACTGCGCCGTGCCTTTCATACCCTCAAGGGCAGCGGGCGCATGGTCCGCGCACTGGTTCTCGGCGAACTGGCCTGGGCTGTGGAAAACCTGCTCAACCGTGTCCTGGAACACAGCGTCGAACCGTCGTCTGCGGTGCAGCAGTTGCTCGCCGACAGCGTGTTGTTGCTGCCCGACCTGATCGCCGAGTTCGCCATCCAGGCCCAGCGCCAGCGCCACGATGTCGATCAACTGGCGGCCCGCGCCCATGCGCTGGCCAAGGGCGACGTAGCGTTGCCCGCCGAAGATGTGGCCGATGTCGCCGCGCTCGATCCGCTGTTGCTGGAGATCTTCCGCAACGAGGCCGAGACCCACCTGGCCAGTCTCAACCGCTTTCTCGATCAGGCCGCCGAACATGTACCGTTGCAGGCCAGCGACGAGTTGCAGCGCGCCCTGCATACGCTCAAGGGCAGCGCCTCGATGGCCGGCGTGCTGCCGATTGCCGAGCTGGCCGCGCCGCTGGACAAACTGGCCCGCGAGTTCAAGGCTCATCAACTGGCGCTGGACCTCGACGAAGTGGAGCTGCTGCTGGAGGCCGAGGGCCTGTTGCGCGTCGGTCTGCGCCAGTTGCGCAACGATCCGCTGGCGCCGATCGTCGGCGCGCAGTCGCTGATCAAACGCACCGAAAGCCTGCTCGGCGAACGCCTGGAATCGATCCTCAGCACGCCGCACAGCGGCGTGCGGGTCAAGCGCGATCCGCAACTGATCAACAACTTCCTGGCCCAGGGCATGGACATCCTGCTCGACGCGGAAAACCTCCTGCAGCGCTGGCAGCAGCACCCTGGCGAACGCCAGGAACTCAGCGCACTGCTCGATGAGCTGACCACCCTCGGCGAGGGCGCGCACCTGGCCGACCTGCTGCCGGTGGACGTGCTCTGCGAAGCCCTGCTCGATCTCTACGGCGCGGTGGAAGAAAGCAGCCTGGCGGTCAGCGAGCGGTTTTTTCACGAAGCGCAGCAGGCGCACGAAGCGCTGATCAACATGCTCGACGAGCTGGCCGCCGGCCAGGAAGTCACGCCGCAACCGCAGCGCATCCGCGCCTTGCACGAACTGCTCGACGACAGCCTCGACCCGTCGGCCATGGGCCTGATCCGCAGCGACGGCAGCCGCACCCTGAGCAT
Source organism: Pseudomonas sp. efr-133-TYG-5 (assembly GCF_030209175.1). Taxonomy (GTDB): domain Bacteria; phylum Pseudomonadota; class Gammaproteobacteria; order Pseudomonadales; family Pseudomonadaceae; genus Aquipseudomonas. Next base: position 558,945 of record NZ_JARVSM010000004.1, read on the forward strand.
CCAGGAACTGGGCAGCGCCACCGCCGAACTGCACCAGCGCGACAACGAGCCGCTGGCCGCCGATGACGAAATCGTCGAGATCTTCCTCGAAGAGGCGGTAGACATCATCGACAGCGCCGGCCAGGCCTTGCAGCGCTGGCTTGGTGATCCGGACAACGCGGCGCCGCTGTCGTCGCTGCAGCGCGATCTGCACACGCTCAAGGGCGGCGCGCGGATGGCCGAGGTCGACGCGGTGGGCAACCTGGCCCAGGAACTGGAAAGTCTTTATCAAGGCCTGGTGGATCGTCGCTACAGCCACAGCGATGCGCTGGGACGGCTGTTGCTGCGCAGTCACGAACGCCTGGCGCTGTTCCTTGAGCAATTGCAGCAGCATCGGCCGCTGACCGAGGCCGAGGATCTGATCGCGGCGCTCCGCCAGTGGCGCCAGCCGCATGCCGCCGGTGCGCCAGCCTCGCCCGCAGCGCCCGCAGCGGATCACGCCGGGCAGGATCCGGAGCTGCTGGAGATCTTCCTCGAGGAAGGTTTCGACATCATCGAAAACTCCGGCGCCGCGCTGCTGCGCTGGCAGGCCGAGCCGGGCAATCGCCAGGAAGTGGAAACCCTGTTGCGCGATCTGCACACGCTCAAGGGCGGTGCGCGGATGGTCGAAATCGGCCCGATCGGCGACCTCGCCCATGAGCTGGAATACCTCTACGAGAGCCTTTCCAGCGGCGTGCTGCAAGCGAGCGCCGAGCTGTTCGCCCTGGTGCAGCGCAGCCATGATCGCCTGGCGCAGATGCTCGACGCGGTGCGCGCCGGACAGCCGTGCCCGCCAGCGGATCGGCTGATCAGCGCGATCCAGAATTTCAGTCATCCGAGCACGCCACAGACCCCGGCACTGCCGCCAGCGGTGGCCCCGCTGGCGGCGAAGACCGAGCCGCAGACGGCGCCTGCCGAGCCGGGCGCGGACATGGTCAAGGTCTCCGCCGAACTGCTCGACGAACTGGTCAACCTGGCCGGGGAAACCTCGATCTTCCGCGGGCGTATCGAACAGCAGGTCAACGATGCGCAGACCGCGCTGAATGAAATGGAAACCACCATCGAGCGGATGCGCGACCAGTTGCGTCGGCTCGACACGGAAACCCAGGGGCGGATTCTCAGCCGTCAGCAAGTGGACGCCGAGCGCCTCGGCTACGAAGAATTCGATCCGCTGGAAATGGACCGCCACTCGCAGTTGCAGCAGTTGTCGCGGGCGTTGTTCGAATCGGCATCCGACCTGCTCGATCTGAAGGAAACCCTCGACCGCCGCACCCACGACGCCGAGAACCTGTTGCAACAGCAAGGGCGGATCAACACCGAGTTGCAGGAAGGCCTGATGCGTACGCGCATGGTGCCGTTCGAGCGCATGCTGCCGCGGCTCAAGCGCATTGTCCGCCAGGTGGCCGAGGAGCTGGGCAAGGATGTCTCGTTCGTGGTCGGCAATGCCGAAGGCGAGATGGATCGCAACGTCCTCGAACGCATGGCGGCGCCGCTGGAACACATGCTGCGCAACGCCGTCGACCATGGCCTGGAATCCACCGCAGTGCGCCTGGCGGCGGGCAAGCCGGCGCAGGGGCAGATCACTCTCGACTTGTCCCGCGAGGGCGGCGACATCGTCTTCGACATTCGCGACGACGGCGCCGGCGTACCGCTCGACGCAGTGCGGCGCAAGGCGGTCAAGCGTGGCCTGCTGGCGCCGGATGCCGAGATCAGCGACCGCGAAGTGCTGCAGTTCATTCTCCAGCCGGGCTTTTCCACCGCCGAGAAAATCACCCAGATTTCCGGGCGCGGGGTCGGCATGGACGTGGTCCATGAAGAGGTGCGACAGCTCGGCGGCAGCATGAGCATCGACTCGGTGCCGGGGCAGGGCGTGCATTTCCGCATTCGCCTGCCGTTCACCGTGTCGGTCAACCGCGCCTTGATGGTGCAGTGCCTGGATGACCAGTACGCGATTCCGCTGAACACCATCGACGGCATCGTCCGGGTGCTGCCGAATGAGCTGGAAGGGCATTTCCGCCTCGTGCCACCGGTCTACGAGTACGGCGGTCAGCGTTACGAGCTGTGCTACCTGGGCGATCTGCTGAAAACTGCGCCGCGGCCGAAACTGTCCGGCCAGAGCCTGCCGGTGCCGGTGTTGCTGGTGCAATGCAACGAGCGCCACGTCGCGGTGCAGGTCGATGCCATGGCCGGCACCCGCGAAATTGTGGTCAAGAGCCTCGGTGCCCAGTTCGCGGCGGTGCAGGGCGTGTCCGGGGCGACCATTCTCGGCGATGGCCGGGTGGTGCTGATCCTCGACCTGCTGGCACCGATCCGCGCGATGCAGACACGCTTGCCACAACGTCCGGCCACGCCGGACATCGACAGCGAGCCGCAGAAACCGCTGCTGGTGCTGGTGGTCGACGACTCGGTGACCGTGCGCAAGGTCACCAGTCGCCTGCTCGAACGCCACGGCATGCACGTGCTGACCGCCAAGGATGGCGTCGATGCGATGCTGCTGCTCGAAGAACACCTGCCCGACATCATGCTGCTGGACATCGAGATGCCGCGCATGGACGGTTTCGAAGTGGCCACCCAGGTGCGCCAGGATGAACGCCTGCAGCACTTGCCGATCATCATGATTACCTCGCGCACCGGGCAGAAACACCGCGACCGTGCCATGGCCATCGGCGTCAACGACTACCTCGGCAAGCCGTATCAGGAATCGGTGCTGCTCGAAAGCATCGCGCATTGGAGCAAGAAACATGCATGAGCGCCGGCACAACGCGCGCACCAGCCAACTCACCGGCCTGCTGCTGCCGCTGGCCGACCGTAACCTGATCCTGCCCAACGTCGCCGTGGCCGAACTGATCGACTACCAGGCCAGCGCCTTCGACCTGGACACCCCGCCGTGGTACCTGGGCCGTGTGACCTGGCGCGAGCGACAGATTCCGCTGCTGAGTTTCGAGTCGGCCTGCGGGCAGAAAATCGTCATCGGCGAGCGCGCGCGGATCGTCATCCTCAACGCCCTCGGGGGCTTGCCGCAGCTGAAATTCATTGCCCTGCTGGTGCAGGGGATTCCACGTTCGTACAAACTCGACAGCCAGTTGAGTTATGTCGACGTGCCGTTGTGTGCGCTGGAACAGGCGGCGGTACAGGTTGGCGAGCAGGTGGCGAAGGTGCCGGATCTGTTGGGGTTGGAGCAGTTGTTGGTGGAGGCCGGACTTATCCACTGACCCGGAATCTTCGGTGGCCTGGCTGGCCTCTTCGCGAGCAAGCTCGCTCCCACGGGCTGGGCCACTGATCCAGAGTTTGTGCTGCCCTGACTGGCCGCTTCGCGAGCAAGCTCGCTCCCACAATGGATCCTCAGAGCCCCGGGATTTTGCGCACGACTCAGAGCCCCTGTGGGAGCGAGCCTGCTCGCGAAGGCGGCAGTGATCGTTACGCTCAGCGTAATGATTCATCACCGCGCTTGATTGATGCTCCCCGCTCACACGCCTAACTTGGCTCCACGACAGCGAACCCCGTGGAGTGAGCATGACAACAACAATTTCCCCCGACTCGCGCTGGACGCGGCGGCGTGACGAGAAGCAGCGCCGCCTCGACAAGGTGCGCGGGCTGGCCGACGGTGTGGTGTTGCCCAGCGACAGGATCGTCGCCGCGCTCGAAGCGCTGATCCATCCCGGCGACCGCGTGGTGCTGGAGGGCAACAACCAGAAGCAGGCGGACTTCCTTTCCCGTTCGCTGGCCAAGGCCGATCCGGCCAGGCTGCATGATCTGCACATGATCATGCCCAGCGTCGGCCGCTCCGAGCACCTTGACCTGTTCGAACGCGGCATCGCCCGCAAGCTCGATTTCTCCTTCGCCGGCACCCAGAGCCTGCGCATCAGCCAGTTGCTCGAAGACGGCCTGCTGGAAATCGGCGCGATTCACACCTACATCGAACTCTACGCGCGGCTGGTGGTGGACCTGATCCCCAACGTCGTGCTCTCGGCCGGGTTCATGGCCGACCGCGCCGGCAACATCTACACCGGCCCGAGTACCGAGGACACCCCGGCGCTGATCGAACCGGCCGCCTTCAGCGACGGCATCGTCATCGTCCAGGTCAACCAGTTGGTGGATGACGTCAGCGAGTTGCCGCGCGTCGACATCCCGGCCTCGTGGGTCGATTTCGTGGTGGTGGCCGACAAGCCGTTCTACATCGAGCCGCTGTTCACCCGCGATCCGCGGCACATCAAACCGGTGCACGTGCTGATGGCGATGATGGCGATCCGCGGCATCTACGAAAAACACAACGTGCAGTCGCTCAATCACGGCATCGGTTTCAACACCGCCGCCATCGAATTGATCCTGCCCACCTACGGCGAATCCCTCGGCCTCAAAGGCAAGATCTGCCGCAACTGGACGCTCAATCCGCACCCGACGCTGATCCCGGCGATCGAGAGCGGCTGGGTTGAAAGCGTGCACTGCTTCGGCACCGAACTGGGCATGGAAAACTACATCGCCGCACGCCCCGACGTGTTCTTCACCGGCCGCGACGGCTCGCTGCGTTCCAACCGGATGTTCTGCCAACTGGCCGGGCAATACGCGGTGGATCTGTTCATCGGCGCGACGTTGCAGGTCGATGGTGACGGCCATTCCTCGACGGTCACCCGTGGCCGTCTCGCCGGTTTCGGCGGTGCGCCGAACATGGGCCACGACCCGCGCGGTCGCCGCCACGGCACGCCGGCCTGGCTCGACATGCGCCATGACGATGCGCCGCAACCGATGCTCGAACGCGGCAAGAAACTCGTGGTGCAGATGGTCGAGACCTTCCAGGAGGGCGGCAAACCGACCTTCGTCGAAACCCTCGACGCGGTAGAAGTGGCGAAGAAAAGCGGCATGCCACTGGCGCCGATCATGATCTATGGCGACGACGTCACCCACCTGCTCACCGAAGAAGGCATCGCCTACCTGTACAAGGCGCGCTCGCTGGAAGAGCGTCAGGCGATGATCGCTGCGGTGGCTGGCGTCACCGCCATCGGCCTGCGCCACAACCCGAAAGACACTGCACGCATGCGCCGCGAAGGCCTGATCGCCTTGCCCGAAGACCTCGGCATCCGCCGCACCGACGCCACCCGCGAACTGCTGGCGGCGAAAAGCGTGGCCGATCTGGTCGAGTGGTCCGGCGGCCTCTACAACCCGCCCGCCAAGTTCAGGAGCTGGTAATGCACGCACTCAATCTGCAAGCGAAACCCCTGAGCCTCAGCGAACACCTGGCCGATCTGGCGGTGGATGCGCTGATCGACGAAGCCGATCTGTCGCCGAAACCGGCGCTGGTCGACCGACGTGGCAATGGCGCGCACACCGATCTGCACCTGGGCCTGATGCACGCCTCGGCGTTGTCGTTGTGGCCGGCGTTCAAGGAAATGGCCGAGGCCGCCAGCGCGATGGGCGCAGTCGGTTTACCGTTGCGCGAAGCGATTGGCCGCATCGGCCGCGAAGGCGAGCAGGCCATGCTCGCGACCACAAGCGGGGTGAATACCCATCGCGGCGCCATCTGGGCCCTGGGATTATTGGTGGCCGCCGCTGCGCTGGAAGCCAAATCCTCAAGCCCCAACGCAGTCTCTCTTCGCGCTGCACGTCTGGCCTTGCTGGATGACCGCTACGCACCAAAACCGCTGAGCCACGGCGCGCAAGTCGCGCTGCGCTACGGCGCACGCGGCGCCCGTGAAGAAGCGCAACTCGGCTTCCCGGCCGTGCTGCAGCGCGGCCTGCCGCAGCTCAAGCGCAGCCGCGCCAACGGCCACGGCGAACAGAACGCCCGGCTCGACGCGCTGCTGGCGATCATGACCGACCTGGCCGACACCTGCGTGCTCTACCGCGCCGGTGAACCGGGCCTGCGCGCCATGCAGCAGGGCGCGCAAGCGGTGCTCGACGCTGGCGGCAGTGCCAGCCTCAGCGGCCGTCGGCGCCTGCACGAACTGGATCAACAACTCATCGCATTGAATGCCTCGCCCGGTGGCGCCGCCGACTTGCTCGCCGCCACGCTGCTGCTCGATCGAATAGAGCGCGACGGCATCCTTCAGGGAGCGTTTTGATGGAAACCTTATCCTTTGAATTCGCCGCCGGACAGCCGCCACGCGGACGCGCCCTGGTCGGTTGTGTCGGCTCGGGCGATCTGGAAGTGCTGATCGAACCGGGGCTGGCCGGCAAGCTGACGATCAACGTGCAGACCTCGGTCAATGGCGCCCAGCTGCGCTGGCAGCATCTGTTTGCGCGGATGTTCGACGGCACTACGCCGCCGGCAATGGCCATCGATATCCACGATTTCGGCGCCACGCCGGGTGTGGTGCGCCTGCGTCTGGAACAGGGTTTCGAGGAGATCGGCCATGACTGACAGCGCAGCCCTTCTGCACAAACACAGCTTCGTCGAACTCGGTGCGCGGCAACGGGCGAAAGCCTTGCTCGATGCCGGGACCTTCCGCGAACTGCTCGACCCGTTTCAACGGCTCATGTCGCCGTGGCTCGAGCGCCAGGGCGTGGTGCCGCAGGCCGACGACGGCGTGGTGATCGCCAAGGGCAGCCTCGATGGTTTGCCGCTGGTGATCGCCGCTATCGAGGGTGCGTTCCAGGGCGGCAGCCTCGGTGAGGTCGGCGGGGCGAAAATTGCTGGCGCGCTAGAACTGGCCGCGCAAGACAACCGCAAAGGCATCCCGACCCGCGCCGTGTTGCTGCTGGAAACCGGTGGTGTGCGCTTGCAGGAAGCCAATCTCGGGCTGGCGGCGATTGCCGATATCCACGCAGCGATTGTCGACTTGCAGCAATACCAACCGGTGGTCGGTGTAGTGGCGGGCAGCGTCGGCTGTTTCGGCGGCATGTCGATTGCCGCCGCGCTGTGCAGCTATTTGCTGGTGACCCAGGAAGCCCGCCTGGGCCTGAACGGACCGCAGGTGATCGAGCAGGAAGCCGGGATCGAGGAATACGACTCGCGCGACCGGCCCTTCATCTGGAGCCTGACCGGTGGCGAGCAGCGTTTCGCCAGCGGCTTGGTGGATCGCTATGTCGCCGATGACGTGGCGCAGATTCGCCAGCAGGTCAGCGAACTGTTGCAGCAAGGTTTGCCGGCGCAACCGCGCAGTCAGCGCGCCGAATGGTTTCTGCAACGTCTGGCGAGCCTGGACACCGATAAGCAAATCGAGCCTGCGCTGGTTCGCAATCTGTATCAAGGAGAGCGCTCATGAGTGGTTATTCCGTGCGCGGTTTGAACTGGTTCAATGCCCTGAGCGCAGGCGCGAAAGCGGTGGAAGGTTTGCCGCCCTCGTTGAAAGTGGCCGATGGCGAGCTCGGGCGTTTTATCGCCGTGGTCGCTGACCCGGACAATCGTTTTCCACGTGCTCGCAACGGCGAAGTCGGTTTGCTCGAAGGCTGGGGGCTGGCCAAGGCTGTGGATGACGCGATCAGCGCTGATCGCGACAAAACGCAGAAGCGCCCGCTCATCGCCATCGTCGATGTACCGAGCCAGGCTTACGGTCGCCGCGAAGAAGCCCTGGGCATTCATCAGGCCCTGGCCGGTGCGGCGGACAGTTATGCCCGCGCCCGTCTGGCCGGGCATCCGCTGATTGCGCTGCTGGTGGGCAAGGCGATGTCCGGGGCGTTTCTCGCTCACGGTTATCAGGCCAATCGTCTGATTGCCCTGCGCGATCCCGGCGTGATGGTTCATGCGATGGGCAAGGCCTCGGCAGCGCGGGTGACTTTGCGCAGTGTCGAAGAACTGGAAGCGCTGGCGTCGAGCGTGCCGCCGATGGCCTATGACATCGACAGCTATGGCAGTCTCGGATTGCTTTGGGAGACCTTGTCGGTGCAGCAGATCGAGCAGCCGACGGCGGAGGATCTGGCGCGGGTCAGCGAATGCCTGAAACAGGCTATCGGCGATATCTCCAGCACTGACTTGAGCAACCGTCTCGGCGCGAAAAACCGTGAGGCGTCCAGCCGTGTGCGTGAACTGCTGAGGGCGCAGTGGTGAACATGCCACTGGCCCACGATCTGCTGTGGGGCATGACTCCGGCGCAGCTGCCGGCGGATGCGCCGCAGTGGGCGTTCGAGTCGCTGGCTGCCGGGCAGCCGGTGGTGGTGCGGCGGGCGGTGAGCGCTGAAGGTTTTGTGGCGGTGGGCGTGCGCGGCGTGTTGCGTGAGCAGCGTCTGGCGGCGTTCATGGCACTTGAAGCGATTGTGCGTCGGGTCAGCCCGGAAGCGCTTTGTCATGTCGCTTGCGAGCGTGATTTAGCGGTGATGCAGGCACTCAAACAACTGCGGCCGATGCTCGACGATTGCGGTTGGGTCTGGGGCATCAGCGGCAGTGTCGGGTTTGAGTTGGCCAGTGGTTTTACTGCGATGCACGCCGCCAGCGATCTCGATCTGATTCTGCGTACCCCGCAGCTGATTACCCGCAACCAGGCACGCAAACTGGTCGAGCTGTTTGATCAAACCGTGTGCCGAGTGGACATGCAATTGCAGACCCCGTTCGGTGCAGTCGCCTTGCGCGAATGGGCCAGTGGGTCCGCACGGGTTCTGCTGAAAAACGCCCATCAGGCTTGCCTGGTCAGCGATCCGTGGAACCCGCAGGAGCAGGCAGCGTGAGCAGTCTGTTGGTGTTCCCCGGCCAGGGTGCGCAGCAACCGGGCATGCTCCGGCGTGTGCCTGGGGAAACGCTGACCGAGGCCAGCGATGTGCTCGGCGAGGATGTCTCGCTGCTCGATTCCCCCGAAGCGTTGCGCAGCACCCGGGCGGTGCAGCTGTGCCTGCTGATCGCCGGGGTCGCTGCCTCACGCCAGTTGCTGCAGGGTGAATTAGCAGCGGATTACGTCGCCGGGCTGTCCATCGGTGCGTACCCGGCGGCGGTGGTTGCCGGGGCCTTGCGCTTCAGCGACGCATTGCACCTGGTCAGCCTGCGCGGTGAGTTGATGCAGCAGGCGTATCCACAGGGCTATGGCATGACCGCGATCATCGGCCTGCAATTGGCCACCGTCGAAACCCTGCTGGCGCAGGTGCACAGCACGGAGTCGCCGGTGTACCTGGCCAATATCAATGCCGATGACCAGGTGGTGATTGCCGGCAGCGACAAGGCCATGCAGGCGGTGGCGGAACTGGCGCGCAGCCGTGGCGCCGGGCTGGCGAAGCGCCTGGCGGTCAGTGTGCCGTCGCACTGTCCGCTGCTGGAAGCACCGGCGCAAACCCTCGCCGAAGCCTTCGCCAAGGTTGCACTGAAGACACCGAAAATCGCTTACCTGAGTGGCAGTCGCGCGCGTCCGCTGATCAAACCTGATGCGTTGCGCGACGACCTCGCTTTCAACATGTGCCGCGTGGTGGACTGGCGCGGCACCGTGCAAAGCGCTTACGAGCGCGGCGTGCGGCTACAGATCGAACTGCCGCCCGCTGCGGTGCTGACCGGGCTGGCGCGCCGGGTGTTCGAATCGGGCACCGTCACTGCCTTCGACAGTGCGCGTCTGGACACCTTGCAGGCGCTGTTGCGAGAGGAGGGTGGCCGCCGACCATAAACCGCCGCGACTCAGGCTTCGAACAACAAAAACAACATTCGACGATGCACTTTGAGGACTACAACAATGATTATTTACGGTGTGGCGCTGTTGGCGATCTGTACGCTGGCAGGGGTGATCATGGGTGACATGCTCGGCGTGTTGCTGGGCGTCAAATCCAACGTCGGCGGGGTCGGCATCGCCATGATCCTGTTGATCTGCGCGCGCTTGTGGATGCAGAAACGCGGCGGCATGACCAAGGATTGCGAAATGGGCGTCGGCTTCTGGGGCGCCATGTACATTCCGGTGGTGGTGGCGATGGCCGCGCAACAGAACGTCGTCACCGCCCTGCACGGCGGCCCGGTAGCGGTGCTGGCGGCCATCGGTTCGGTGCTGGTCTGTGGCTGCACCATTGCCCTGATCAGCCGCACCCACAAGGGCGAACCGTTGCCTGACGAACCGGTGGAAGTCACTCCGGTCGGCACCCCGGTAGGAGGTCGCTGACATGTGGGCTCTCATTGAAAACGGTCTGGAACACAACGGCCTGATCACCGCGTTCGCCTTCGTCGGCGTGATCATGTGGGTATCGGTGATTCTCTCCAAACGCCTGACCTTCGGGCGCATTCACGGCTCGGCGATTGCCATCGTCATCGGTCTGGTGCTGGCCTGGGTCGGCGGCACCATGACCGGCGGCCAGAAAGGCCTGGCCGACCTGACGCTGTTCTCCGGCATCGGCCTGATGGGCGGGGCGATGCTGCGTGATTTCGCGATTGTCGCCACCGCATTCGAAGTGCAGGCGACCGAGGCGAAGAAGGCTGGGCTGATCGGCGTGATTGCATTGCTGCTGGGCACGATCCTGCCGTTCATTGTCGGTGCCAGCATGGCCTGGGCCTTCGGTTACCGCGACGCGGTGAGCATGACTACCATCGGCGCCGGGGCGGTGACCTACATCGTCGGTCCGGTGACCGGCGCGGCGATTGGCGCGACCTCGGATGTGATGGCGCTGTCGATTGCCACCGGGTTGATCAAGGCGATTCTGGTGATGGTCGGCACGCCAGTCGCGGCGCGCTGGATGGGCCTGGATAATCCGCGTTCGGCGATGGTGTTCGGTGGTCTGGCCGGGACGGTGAGCGGGGTGACGGCGGGGCTGGCGGCGACGGATCGGCGCCTGGTGCCTTATGGCGCGTTGACGGCGACGTTCCACACTGGGCTTGGCTGTCTGCTGGGGCCTTCGCTGTTGTTCTTCATCGTTCGCGGGATTGTGGGCTGACTTTCGGATTCTGTGTTGTCGGGTCTAACGCCATCGCTGGCAAGCCAGCTCCCACAGGTTTTGTGTTGTAAGAAGATTTCCGAATCAGCACAAAACCCTGTGGGAGCTGGCTTGCCAGCGATGCAGGCGGCTCGGTTTCAGGCCTGGCGATTGGCATACATCCGACACTCCGCCAACAACGCCAGCAGATTCGGATCGCGCTCCTTGGCCTTCAAAAACACCACGCCAATGTGCTGCTGCAAGCGGTACTTCTCCTGCAGCGCAATCAGCTTCACGCGGTTCTCGTATACCGCCGCAATCCGCCCCGGCAGCAACGCATAACCGACCCCGGAGCTGACCATGCTCAGCAGGGTGAAGATGTCGTTGACCTGCATCGCCACCTTCGGCTCGAACCCCGCCTGCCTGAACACCCGAATGCCGTCCTGATGGGTGGCGAAGCCCTGGGTCAGGGTGATGAAGGTCTCGTCGCGCACTTCCGCCAGATCGACTTCGCTGCGTTGGGCGAAGCGCGAGTCCGCCGGCGTGGCGAGGAAAATATCGTCGGAGAACAGCGGGATCTGCTCGCAGTCCGGGTCGTTGACGCTGTCGTCCAGCGACACCAGGATCGCGTCGACTTCCATGTTTTTCAGCTTGTAGAGCAGGTCGATGTTGGAGCCGAGGATCAGGTCGATATTCAGTTCGCTGCGGCGAAGCTTCAGGCCCATGATCAGTTGCGGTACGGTTTTCACCGTCAGCGAATACAGCGAGCCGAGTTTGAAGCGTTCAGCGGAGAAACCGGCGGCTTCGCGGGTCAGGCGTACGCTTTCGACCACGTCCTGAATCAGCTTCTGCGCCCGCTCTTCGAGCACGTAGGCGCTTTCCAGCGGTGTCAGGTTGCGCCCTTCATGCTTGAACAGCGGGCAGCGCAGGGCGCTTTCCAGCGAATGGATCGCCCGGTGCACGCTGACGTTGCTGGTCTGCAACTCGGCGGCGGCACGCGCCAGATTGCCGGTGCGCATGAACGCGAGGAACACCTCGAGTTTTTTCAGGGTCAATTCTTCGTCGATCAGCATGGCGCGGACTCTTTTTCGAATGCGTCGATTGTGCCTTGAAGATCAAAAGATCGCAGCCTTCGGCAGCTCCTGCCTTTGGAATGCGACTTTCCTGTAGGCGCTGCCGCAGGCTGCGATCTTTTGGTCCTGGCTTTGAACAGAAACATTGCGCTTTTACGCTCGAGGCCCGAGCCTTGCGCGTTGCGGTAACGAATCTTGAGGTGAGCGACACATGTATCACGGGGAAAAACTCAACGCCTGGACGCATCTGGTCGGGGCCGTGGCAGCATTTATCGGCGGCGTGTGGATGCTGGTGATTGCCAGCCTCGACGGCAGTCCATGGAAGATTGTCAGCGTAGCGATCTACGCCTTCACCTTGCTGGTGCTCTACAGCGCGTCGACCGTGTACCACAGCGTGCGCGGGCGCAAGAAAGCGATCATGAAGAAGGTCGATCACTTTTCGATCTACCTGCTGATCGCCGGCAGTTACACGCCGTTCTGCCTGGTGACCTTGCGCGGGCCATGGGGCTGGACGTTGTTCGGGATTGTCTGGGGGCTGGCGCTGATCGGCATCCTGCAAGAGATCAAGCCGCGCTCGGAGGCGCGAATCCTGTCGATCGTGATCTACGCGGTGATGGGCTGGATCGTGCTGGTGGCGGTCAAGCCGTTGATTGCGGCGCTGGGCACGACAGGCTTTGCCTGGCTGGCGTCGGGCGGGGTGCTGTATACCGTGGGGATCATCTTCTTTGCCCTCGACCACCGGTTACGGCATGCACACGGGATCTGGCATCTGTTCGTGATCGCCGGCAGCCTGCTGCACTTTGTCGCGATCCTGTTTTATGTCCTGTAGACCGAGGCGCGGCCCATCGCTGGCAAGCCAGCTCCCACAGGTCTTTCTGTCGAACACATCAGCGTGCGCCAACCTCATTCCCGTGGGAGCTGGCTTGCCAGCGAAGAGGCCCTAGAAGTCACCCCACAACTGCTGGGCCACCGCCAGCGCCACCACCGGCGCCGTCTCGGTGCGCAACACCCGCGGCCCAAGGCGTGCGGCATGGAAGCCGTTACCCTTGGCCTGCTCGACCTCGGCATCCGACAAACCACCCTCCGGGCCGATCAGGAATGCCAGCGTCGCCGGTTTGGCATGGCTTACCAACGGTTCCGCCACCGGGTGCAACACCAGCTTCAGTTCGGCTTCGGTCTGCTTGATCCAGTCCGCCAACAATACCGGCGGGTGAATCACCGGTACCCGTGAACGACCGCACTGCTCGCAGGCGCTGATCGCTACCTGGCGCCAGTGCAGCAGGCGTTTGTCGGCGCGTTCGTCCTTGAGGCGCACTTCGCAGCGCTCGCTGAAGATCGGGGTGATTTCGCTCACGCCCAGCTCAGTGGCTTTCTGAATCGCCCAGTCCATCCGCTCGCCCCGGGACAGGCCCTGGCCGAGGTGGATCTGCAGCGGCGACTCGATCTGCCCGGCGAGCTGCTCGTCGATCTGCACCACCACGCGTTTCTTGCCGACTTCCACCAGCGATCCGCGAAACTCATGGCCGGAACCGTCGAACAACTGCACTGCATCGCCCTCGGCCATGCGCAGCACGCGGCTGATGTAATGCGCCTGGGCTTCCGGCAGTTCGTGTTCGCCGGTGCTCAGGGGGGCGTCGATAAAGAAGCGGGACAGTCTCATGCGGGGTCTCTGTAAAATTTGTAGAAGTCTGGCGGCCCCATCGCTGGCAAGCCAGCTCCCACAGGGTTTTGCGCAGGACCTGTGGGAGCTGGCTTGCCAGCGATGGCGGTAGTCCGGTCACCGCTGAAGCTTAAGTGAGATAGATCAGCCCGGATCGCGGAAACCGGGGTGGAAATCCTTCGGCACCGCCACGCTGACGCTGTCGCGGGTGGCGATGTCGATGCCTTCGCTGGCGACTTCGGCGAGGAAGTCGATCTGCTCCGGGGTGATTACATACGGCGGCAGGAAATACACCACGCTGCCCAGCGGCCGCAGCAGCGCGCCACGCTCCAGGGCATGCTGGAACACCTTCAGGCCACGGCGTTCCTGCCAAGGGTAGGCCTCTTTGCTGGCTTTATCCTTGACCATCTCGATGGCCAGGACCATGCCGGTCTGGCGCACTTCGGACACATTCGGGTGATCGACCAGATGCGCGGTCGCCGAAGCCATGCGCCGGGCCAGCGCCTGGTTGTTCTCGATGACGTTGTCCTGCTCGAAGATATCCAGCGTCGCCAGCGCCGCCGCACACGCCAGCGGGTTGCCGGTGTAGCTGTGCGAGTGGAGGAAGGCGCGCAGGGTTGGATAGTCGTCGTAGAAGGCGCTGTAGACCTCATCGGTGGTCAGGCACGCTGCCAGTGGCAGGTAGCCGCCGGTCAGGGCCTTGGACAGGCAGAGGAAATCCGGGCGGATGCCGGCCTGCTCGCAGGCGAACATGGTCCCGGTGCGGCCGAAGCCGACGGCGATTTCATCGTGGATCAGGTGCACGCCGTAGCGGTCGCAGGCCTCGCGCAGCAGCTTGAGGTACACCGGGTGATACATGCGCATGCCGCCGGCACCCTGGATCAACGGCTCGACGATGACTGCCGCCACGCTGTCATGATGTTCTGCCAGTGTCTGTTCCATGGCCGCGAACATGTTGCGTGAATGCGCTTCCCAGCTCATGCCTGCGGGGCGCAGGTAGCAATCCGGGCTCGGCACCTTGATGGTGTCCATCAGCAGCGCTTTGTAGGTTTCGGTGAACAGCGGCACGTCGCCGACCGCCATCGCCGCCATGGTTTCGCCGTGGTAGCTGTTGGTCAGGGTGACGAAGCGCTTCTTGTTTGGCTGACCACGGTTGAGCCAGTAGTGAAAGCTCATTTTCAGCGCGACTTCGATGCAGGAGGAACCGTTATCGGCATAGAACACCCGGTTCAGGCCCTCGGGCGTCATCTGCACCAGACGCTCGGACAGCTCGATCACCGGCTGATGGCTGAAGCCGGCGAGAATCACGTGTTCGAGTTGATCGACCTGATCCTTGATGCGCTGGTTGATGCGCGGGTTGGCGTGGCCGAACACGTTGACCCACCAGGAGCTGACCGCGTCGAGGTAGCGCTTGCCTTCGAAGTCTTCCAGCCAGACGCCTTCACCGCGTTTGATCGGGATCAGCGGCAGCTGTTCGTGGTCTTTCATCTGGGTGCAGGGATGCCACAGCACCGCGAGGTCGCGTTGCATCCACTGGTTATTCAGGCCCATTTACAGTCTCCTCGAGGCGGCTCGCGTCGGGCGCGGGCTAACAATCGCGCAAGCCTATGCAATGCATCGCGCGGGGACAACCCATTGTGTCGATTGAGCTACTTTGTATGGGCCGATAGACGTCGCTGGCGGCGTTTTGATGGCTGACGTATTCTTCGCGGTTCTTTGGGTCGTCTGACCCGCAAAACTGCTTCTTCCTACGTGTATTTCCGGAGTTCGCTGAATGTCTGTCGGTTGGCTGCGCGCCTGTGCGCTGGTGATGTTGGGGCTGTTCAGCGTTACGGCGCTGGCCAAGGATAAAACCGCGATCGTGATCGGCGGCGGCCTGTCGGGCCTGACCGCGGCCTACGAGCTGCAGAACAAGGGCTGGCAGGTGACGCTGCTGGAAGCCAAGCCGAGCATGGGCGGTCGTTCGGGCATGGCCACCAGCGAGTGGATCGGCAACGACAAGACCCAGCCGGTGCTGAACAAGTACGTCTCGACGTTCAAGTTGAGCACCACCCCGGCTCCGGAATTCGTCCGTACTCCGGGTTATCTGATCGACGGCGAGTATTTCTCCGCCGCCGACCTGGCAACCAAGCAACCGGCCACGGCCGAGGCCCTCAAGCGCTACCAGAAAACCCTCGACGATCTGGCGCGCTCGATCGACGATCCGCAGAACCCGGCCGCGACCAGCACCCTGCACGCGCTGGATCAGATCAACGTGTCGAGCTGGCTCGACAAGCAGAACCTGCCGGCCACCGCGCGCCAGTTGATCAACCAGGACATCCGCACCCACTACGACGAGCCGTCGCGCCTGTCGCTGCTGTATTTCGCGCAGCAGAACCGTGTGTACCGCGGCGTCTCCGACCGTGACCTGCGCGCTTCGCGTCTGGTCGGCGGCAGCCAGGTGCTGGCGCAGGCCTTCGTCAAACAGATCAAGACCATCAAGACCAACTCGCCGGTGTCCGCCATCACCCAGGACAAGGACGGCGTCACCGTCAAGGTCGGCAGCGTCGGCTACCAGGCCGACTACGTGGTGCTCGCCGTGCCGCTGCGCGCACTGAACAAGATTGCGCTGACCCCGGCCCTGGATGCCCAGCACCTGGCCGCGATCAAAGGCACCAACTACGGCTGGCGCGACCAGATCATGCTCAAGTTCAAGACGCCGGTGTGGGAGAGCAAGGCGCGCATGTCCGGCGAGATCTACAGCAACGCCGGTCTGGGCATGCTCTGGATCGAGCCGGCCCTGAAGGGCGGCGCCAACGTGGTGATCAACCTGTCCGGCGACAACGCCCGGGTGATGCAGGCGTTCGGCGACAAGCAGATGGTCGATCAGGTGCTGATCCGTCTGCACGCGTTTTATCCACAGGCGCGTGGCTCGTTCACCGGCTATGAAATCCGTCGTTACAGCACCGACCCGTCGACGGGTGGTGCGTACCTGGCCTTCGGTCCTGGGCAGATCAGCAAGTTCTGGCGCCTGTGGGAGCGTCCGCTGCAACGTGTGACGTTTGCCGGCGAACACACCGACACCCTGTACCCGGGCACTCTGGAAGGCGCGCTGCGCACTGGCCAGCGTGCGGCCAGCCAGGTTGAAGATCTGGCGGCGGGCAAGTCGTTCGAACCGGTCAAAGTTGGCCCGGCGGCGGCAACCGCAGCAGCGGCAGGCGCGGCGGGTGCCGTGGCGGCGAAGAAGGGCAACTTCTTCAGCAACCTGTTCGGCGGCTCGGATGACGACAAGAAGCCAGAGCCTGTGAAGGCACCTGAGCCAGCTCCAGCCCCGCCGGCCCCAGCACCTGCACCGGCCCCAGCCCCTGCGCCAGCTCCTGCACCGGTGGAGGCGCCGAAACCAGTCGCTCCAGTGAAAGCCGAGCCGGCGAAGAAAGCGCCAGCCAAGCCTGCGGCGAAGAAGCCTGCAGCGAAAACCGAGGCGAAAACCGAGGCGAAAAAGGCCCCGGCCAAGCCTGCGGCGAAAAAAGCCGAACCGGCGAAGAAGCCGGCGGCCAAGCCGGCAGCAGCGCCGGCTCCGGCGGCAAGCACCGATAGCAAAGCGCAGTAAGGCTTTGCGGTGAATGAAAAGCGCGGCTCCGGCCGCGCTTTTTTTTTGCGTGTGAGGGCCTCATCGCGGGCAAGCCCGCTCCCTCAGGTTTTGCAGTGAAGGCAAAATTTGTAAACACCACAGACCACTGTGGGAGCGGGCTTGCCCGCGAAAGGGCCGTTTCAAACAGCGCAAATCCATTGCCGGCAACCACATCCAGCCACACTTTCGCCGTTAATCTTTCCTTAACACCCTTGTTCAAGACTCTTGATCGTATTTCTCGATATTTCAAAGCAAAATTTTCCGCTTTAATTCGATAGATAACTCGCTAGTCTTGGTTCGCAGTTCTCACAGGATTTGGGCAATGCAGCTACGTAACTCTTCTTCGCGTTATGGTTGGGTCAGCATCTTCATGCATTGGGGCGTGGCGCTGGCGGTCTTCGGACTGTTCGCGCTGGGCCTGTGGATGGTGGGGCTGGATTACTACAGCACCTGGCGCAAAGACGCGCCGGATCTGCACAAGAGCATCGGTCTGGTGCTGTTGGGCGTGATGGTGCTGCGGGTGCTGTGGCGCTTTATCAGCCCACCGCCGCCGACGCTGCAAAGCTACAGCCGCATGACCCGTATCGGCGCCAAATTCGGCCACGGGTTCCTGTATCTCGCGCTGTTCGCTGTGATGATTGCCGGTTACCTGATTTCCACCGCAGACGGTGTCGGGATCCCGGTGTTTGGCCTGTTTGAAGTCCCTGCACTGATTTCCGGGCTACCGGATCAGGCAGATACCGCTGGGGTGATTCATCTCTGGCTGGCGTGGGCGCTGGTAATTTTTTCCGGTCTCCATGCGTTGGCAGCATTGAAGCACCACTTTATCGATCGTGATGCGACCCTGACGCGAATGCTCGGTCGCAAAGCCTGAAGTTCAACCTCGACTCAAAGGAAAACAAAGCATGTTGAAAAAGACTCTGGCCGCTCTGGCAATCGGTTCTGCCGTGCTGTCCGCCAACGTCATGGCCGCTGACTACACCGTCGACAAGGAAGGCCAGCACGCCTTCGTCGACTTCAAGATCAGCCACCTGGGCTACAGCTACATCACCGGTACCTTCAAGGACATCGACGGCAAGTTCAGCTTCGACGCCGCCAAGCCTGAAGACAGCAAAATCGAATTCAACGTGCGTACCGCCAGCGTGTTCACCAACCACGCCGAGCGCGACAAGCACATCGCCAGCAAAGACTTCCTCGACGTGGGCAAATTCGCCGACGCCAAGTTCGTCTCCACCAGCGTCAAATCCACCGGCAAGAACGCCGCTGGCAAAGACACGGCTGACGTGACCGGCGACCTGACCCTGCACGGCGTGACCAAGCCAATCGTGGTCAAGGCTGTGTTCCTGGGTGAAGGCAAGGATCCATGGGGCGGCTACCGTGCCGGCTTCGAAGGCACCACCAGCATCAAGCGCTCTGATTTCGGCAAGATGATGGACCTGGGTCCACAGTCCGACAACGTCGACCTGTACATCTCGTTCGAAGGTGTGAAAGCGAAGTAACGTTCGCCGCCATGCAAAAACGCCCCCGGTCGCAAGGCCGGGGGCGTTTTTTATTGCCTGCGACACACTCATTCCCTGTGGGAGCGAGCCTGCTCGCGAATGCGGTGTGTCAGTAACCAGAGGTCTCGACTGATCCGACGCTTTCGCGAGCAGGCTCGCTCCCACAGGAGGGGGTGATGCAGGGATTCGCGGCGCCATGAAAAATGCCCCGGCTCTTTCGAACCGGGGCATTGTTCATTGCAGCGATAACTCAGCGATTGCGGGTCAGCAGCGCCGGTTTTTCACCGCGCGGGCGGCTTGGCAGTTGATCGAGCTGCTCAGGTGTCGGGAAGCGGTCGGCTTTCGATTCCTTGTGCATGATCTTCGGCCCGCTGCTACGCGGGTTCTGCACGGCCGGTTCGGCGCGTTGCTGATCGTCACGGGCCGGACGACGGTTGCGCGAGGACTCGTCACGACGGCCCTGGCCGTCACGTGGAGCACCGTTGCGCGGGCCGCTGCGCTTGCCCGGCGGAGTGCCGGTGCTCGAGCCGTTGCTGTTGCGCGGGCCATTCTGCCGGCCTTGCGACTGACCGCCACGTGGAGCGCCAGCGCCTGCACCTTGCGCCGGAGCGCCAGGGCGACGACCGCGGCCACCGGCCGGAGCCTGCTTCGGCACGTAATCGACGCGGTTACCGAAGTTATCGATATCGTCGTCGAGGAACTCGTCCGGTGCACGATCGGCAGCGGCGCGCGGCGGCTGCGATGGCTGGCGCTGTTCACGCGCCGGAGTGCCTTCGCGAGGCTTCTGCTGACGGGCAGGGCGCTCGCCGCGTTCGCCGGCCGGCTTCTCTTTGCCCTTGCCCTTGTCCTTGCCTTTGTCCTTGCGACCGCCGCCGCCACCGCCGCCATTCGGGCCGTCGCCGCGCGGGCCACGGGCATTGCGCGGGTTGCGCATGTCCGGACGTTCGCGCACTTCAGGCTTCTCGGCCTCGATGGTGCTGGCATCGAAGCCCATCAGGTCGCCGTCGGCGATTTTCTGCTTGGTCATGCGCTCGATGCTTTTCAGCAGTTTTTCTTCGTCCGGGGCCACCAGCGAGATCGCCTCGCCCGAACGACCGGCGCGGCCGGTACGACCGATGCGGTGCACGTAGTCTTCGTCGACGTTCGGCAGCTCGAAGTTGACCACGTGTGGCAACTGGTCGATGTCCAGGCCGCGGGCGGCGATGTCGGTGGCGACCAGGATGCGCACTTCACCGGCCTTGAAGTCGGCCAGGGCCTTGGTGCGGGCGTTCTGGCTCTTGTTGCCGTGGATCGCCACGGCCGGCAGGCCGTGCTTGTCCAGGTACTCGGCCAGACGGTTGGCGCCGTGCTTGGTGCGAGTGAACACCAGCACCTGTTCCCAGGCACCGGCGGTGATCAGGTGGGCCAGCAGGGCGCGCTTGTGGCTGGCCGGCAGACGGAACACGCGTTGCTCGATGCGCTCGACCGTGGTGTTCGGCGGCGTCACTTCGATGCGTTCCGGGTTGTGCAGCAGTTTGCCGGCGAGGTCGGTGATGTCTTTCGAGAACGTTGCCGAGAACAGCAGGTTCTGACGCTTGGCCGGCAGGCGCGCGAGGACTTTCTTCACGTCATGCACGAAACCCATGTCGAGCATGCGGTCGGCTTCGTCGAGCACGAGGATTTCGACGTGGGACAGATCGACGCTGCCCTGGCCGGCGAGGTCGAGCAGGCGGCCCGGGCAGGCCACCAGCACGTCGACGCCACGGGACATGGCCTGGACCTGCGGGTTCATGCCGACGCCGCCGAAGATGCAGGCGCTGACGAATTTCAGGTCGCGGGCGTAGATCTTGAAGCTGTCGTGAACCTGGGCCGCGAGTTCGCGGGTCGGGGTCAGCACCAGCACGCGCGGTTGGCGCGGGCCGTGACGCTGGGATTTGTCCGGGTGACCGTTGGGGAACAACCGCTCCAGAATCGGAAGGGCGAAACCGCCGGTTTTACCAGTACCTGTCTGTGCCGCGACCATCAGGTCGCGACCTTGCAACACGGCGGGGATGGCCCGCTGTTGCACCGGAGTAGGCTCGGTATAGCCCGCATCTTCGATGGCGCGGACTAAAGCCTCGGAGAGACCGAGGGAAGCAAAGGACATGAGTAATCCTGTTTTAGTTAGGGCTTGGCCCAATGGGAGTCTTGCCTGGCGCGAATGGCGTTTAAGAGGACGCAATCCCGTCCGGTCCTGCTGCGGTCACGAAGGCACGTCTGGAGTGCTCGCGCGGGCTGAAAAGCTGCGCTGTAGCGGGTCGAGAGGCCTGTTACGGTTCCGGGCGTCCGGGCGTGAGCCTGGCGGGAACGCCGGAGTATAACAGAGCAATCACTGTGCGCTGCTTTCCTGCTGCTCAACGGTTTTGCCGCTGGCCGTGGCGCTGTCCAGCGGCGCAGCGAGCGCAGGGGCCGCGCCGTAGCGCGCGCTGAGCTCGGCGTAGGCCGGTTCGCGCTTGAAACGCTTGAGTTCGGCGCCGAAGCGCTGCACCAGCAAATCCATCCCGGCATTGCGCCGCACCGCCAGATACTGGCGCTGACGGCTGATGACCGTGGGGTTTTCAGTGATCTTGTCGCGGATGCCCAATTCATCGAGCAGGTGTTGGCCGACGCGGCGGTCGGTGATCAGCAGGTCGATGCGCCCGCGCAGCAGTTTGCCGAAATTGGCCTCGTGGGTCGGTGCCGGCTCGCGGGTGAACAGCGGCGATTCGCTGAAGTCCGAGCTGTACAGGTAGCCCGGCGAGGTGCCGACCGTCAGGCCCTTGAGTTCATCCAGGGAGCGGAACGGGTGCGGGCGGTCGTTGGCGTAGAACAGCACGAACTCGACGTCCGAGAGCGGTTCGCTGGGGTAGAGCAGGGTGGCGTCGCGCTCATCGCTGTGGAAGATGTCCAGCGCGCCGTCGGCCTGGCCGGTCTCGAGCATGGACAAACAGCGCTTCCACGGCAGGAACTGCCATTCGACTTCGATGCCCAGGCGCTTGAACACGATCGCGGTGGTTTCGTAGTCGAGGCCGAGGTTCTTGCCGCCCTGTTCATAGACGTACGGCGCCCACGGTTCGGTGACGATACGCAGCTTCTCGCCCCGAGCCGCAAAGCTCAGGCAAGCAAAAACCAGCACGGCGAATAACTGCGTGATCAAAGGCATGGCTTGAGATTACGACGAGAAGCGCGAAAGAGCCAGAAAGTGCCGGCACAAGCTCTACTTCGGGGATCAAAAGCAAAAGATCGCAGCCACGACACCCCTGCAGGGGCTGGCGAAGGCTGCGATCCGTTGATGTTGCTGTTATCGCTTAACGTGGCAGCTTCAGATTATTCCAGATCGCCAGGCTCGGTTCGGCCTGGTTCATGGAATAGAAGTGCAGCCCTGGCGCGCCGCCTTGCAGCAGGCGTTCGCACATCTCGCTGACGACTTGCTCGCCAAAGCGCTGGATGCTCTGGGTGTCGTCGCCATAGGCTTCCAGTTGCTTGCGGATCCAGCGCGGAATTTCCGCACCGCAGGCATCGGAGAAACGCGCGAGCTTGCTGTAGTTGGTGATCGGCATGATCCCCGGCACGACTGGAATGTCCACGCCCAGCGCCTGCAAACGGTCGACGAAGTAGAAGTAGCTGTCGGCGTTGAAGAAGTACTGGGTGATCGCGCTGTCGGCGCCGGCACGGGCCTTGCGCACGAAGTTGGCGAGATCGTCTTCGTAATTGCGCGCTTGCGGATGCATCTCCGGGTAAGCGGCCACTTCGATGTGGAAATGATCGGCGGTTTCTTCACGAATGAATTCCACCAGTTCATTGGCGTGACGCAGCTCGCCGCTGGTCATGCCCATGCCGGACGGCAGGTCGCCACGCAGGGCCACGATGCGCTTGATGCCGGCGGCCTTGTACTCGTTCAGCAGGCCACGCAGGTCGGCCTTGCTGTCGCCGACGCACGACAGGTGCGGTGCGGCCGGTATTTTGACTTCGCTTTCCAGCTGCAGGACGGTGTTGAGGGTGCGATCACGGGTCGAACCACCAGCGCCATAGGTGCAGGAAAAGAAATCGGGATTGTACGTTGCCAACTGGCGGGCAACGTTGAGCAGCTTTTCATGCCCAGCATCGGTCTTGGTCGGGAAAAACTCGAAGCTGTAGCGACGGTCTTGGGACATGGAGGGGACCTCCAGCTACAAGCTGCAAGCTACGAGCGGCAAGAAGAGCGGAGGTGCGCTGATTTCCTGTGCCTGAAGCTTGCGGCCTGACGCTGTTTTGAAATGATGGCAGAGCCTCAGGCTTCGCACGGCAAGTCCGGCTTTTGGCCTTACTTGCCGCTTGAAACTAGAAGCTCGCAGCCGCTTTTGTCTTAGTAGCGGTAAGCGTGCGGCTTGAACGGGCCTTCGACGGTCACGCCGATGTAGTCAGCCTGTTGCTTGGTCAGTTGGGTGACCACGCCGCCGAAGCCGCGAACCATTTCCAGGGCCACTTCTTCGTCGAGTTTCTTCGGCAGTACTTCAACGGTCAGGCGCTCGGCTTTCTGCGCTGGCGACAGGTCGGCGTACTTCTGGCCGAACAGGAAGATCTGCGCCAGTACCTGGTTGGCGAACGAACCGTCCATGATGCGGCTTGGGTGACCGGTGGCGTTGCCCAGGTTCACCAGACGGCCTTCGGCCAGCAGGATCAGGTAGTCGTCGTTCTGCGCGTCGAAAGCGCCCGGGCCGGTGCGGTGAACCTTGTGCACCTGCGGCTTCACTTCTTCCCATGCCCAGTTCTTGCGCATGAAAGCGGTGTCGATTTCGTTGTCGAAGTGACCGATGTTGCAGACCACGGCACGCTTCTTCAGGGCCTTGAGCATGTTCGCGTCGCAGACATTGACGTTACCGGTGGTGGTCACGATCAGGTCGATCTTGCCCAGCAGCGCTTTGTCGATGCTCGCTTCGGTGCCGTCGTTGATACCGTCGATGAACGGCGAAACCAGTTCGAAACCGTCCATGCAGGCCTGCATGGCGCAGATCGGGTCAACTTCGGAGACTTTGACGATCATGCCTTCCTGACGCAGGGACTGGGCCGAACCCTTGCCCACGTCACCGTAACCGATGACCAGCGCCTGCTTGCCGGACAGCAGGTGGTCGGTGCCGCGCTTGATCGCATCATTCAGGCTGTGACGGCAGCCGTACTTGTTGTCGTTCTTGGACTTGGTCACCGAGTCGTTGACGTTGATCGCCGGGATCTTCAGCTCGCCCTTGGCCAGCATGTCCAGCAGGCGGTGAACGCCCGTGGTGGTTTCTTCGGTCACGCCGTGAACGCGGTCCAGCACCTGTGGGTATTTCTTGTGCAGCAGCTCGGTCAGGTCGCCGCCGTCGTCGAGGATCATGTTGGCGTCCCATGGCTGGCCATCCTTGAGGATGGTCTGCTCCAGGCACCACTCGTACTCTTCTTCGGTCTCGCCTTTCCAGGCGAACACCGGAATGCCGGCAGCGGCGATGGACGCAGCGGCCTGATCCTGAGTCGAGAAGATGTTGCAGGACGACCAGCGTACTTCGGCACCCAGGGCAACCAGGGTTTCGATCAGCACGGCGGTCTGAATGGTCATGTGGATGCAGCCGAGGATTTTCGCGCCCTTGAGCGGTTGCTCGGCGGCGTACTTGCGGCGCAGACCCATCAGGGCCGGCATTTCCGACTCGGCGATGATGGTTTCGCGACGGCCCCAGGCAGCCAGGGACATATCGGCAACTTTGTAGTCGGTAAAATCGGCAGGCGTGATAACAGCGCTCATGAAGAGCCTCCATTCGTAATGTATGCGAATGGGCGCCGTTGTGCGTTTAGTGTCTGGCCTGAGCCAGTCAACGCCCCATCCGAGCCTGACAGGTTGAACCTGCTGCAGCGCCCCTCGGACAGGTGGCGGGAAAACGGTAGCAAGTGAACGTTACCGTTTTGAAACGGGGGCGATTATAGCTGTCTAGACTGATCTTCCAAAGGGTTTCTGTCGGCCGGATGAAGATCGCTAATAGCGACCATAGTAGAAGGCTCATGGAGCATGACCGTCCGGTCTGCCAAGATGGCACCCATCTTTCGGCAAGCGCTCAGGAGTGAATATGAATTTCCACACCCGCAAGTGGGTAAAACCCGAAGACCTCAACCCCAACGGCACTCTGTTCGGCGGCAGCCTGCTGCGCTGGATCGACGAAGAAGCAGCGATCTACGCCATTGTTCAGTTGGGCAATCAGCGCGTGGTGACCAAGTACATTTCCGAAATCAACTTCGTCAGCGCCTCGCGCCAGGGCGACATCATCGAACTGGGTATCACCGCCACCGAGTTCGGCCGCACCTCGATCACCCTGACCTGCGAAGTGCGCAACAAGATCACCCGCAAAAGCATCCTCACCGTCGAGAAGATGGTTTTCGTCAACCTCGGTGAAGACGGTTTGCCGGCGCCGCACGGACGTACCGAAATCAAGTACGTGAAGGACCAGTTCAAGGAAGACGAGCTGGTCAGCAACTAACACCGGCGGCGTGTCATTCGCGAGCAAGCTCGCTCCCACAGGGACTGGGCCGAACCTGTGGGAGCGAGCCTGCTCGCGAAAGCGGTTGTGCAACCTCCGAAGATTCATCTGGCCACTGAACAGTCGTGATCCGCGGGAGTCGTAGCTAAACATCACCCCCACGGTTCACACGCCATGAGCACTCCGACAGACGGCAAGACCCCCGACCTCTCGGCCGAAGAACAACAGGAAGTCGAGAAAAACCAGCCGCCGCGCGCGGCGGTTCTGCATGAAATCATCCGCACGCAAGGCGATCAGGAACTGGAGCGCAGCATCGCTGCCCTGTGGTGGTCGGCGCTCGCCGCCGGGCTGACCATGGGCCTCTCACTGATGGGCATGGGCCTGCTCAATTCACGCCTGCCCGAAGGCGACGAATTCAAGGTGATTGCCAGTTTCGGCTACTGCGCGGGGTTCCTCGCGGTGATCCTCGCCCGCCAGCAACTGTTCACCGAAAACACCCTGACCGCCGTACTGCCGGTGATGACCAAACCGACCCTGGCCAATTTCGGCCGGCTGATCCGCTTGTGGGGCGTCGTCCTGTTCGGCAATTTGTGCGGGACGATCCTGGTGGCCTACGTGATGCTCGAGTTGCCGATCTTCGATACCAAGACCGATCACGCCTTCCTCGAAATCGGCCGCAAGGTCATGGAAAACCACGCCAGCCAGATGTTCGCCAAAGGCATCGTCTCCGGCTGGATGATCGCCACCATGGTCTGGATGATTCCGTCCATGGAGAGCGCGAAGATGTGGATCATCATCCTCATCACTTACCTGATGGCTCTGGGCGATTTCACCCACATTGTCGTCGGATCGGCGGAGGTGTCGTACCTGGTGTTTGCCGGCGAGCTGCCGTGGAGTGATTTCTGGATGGTGTTCGCCGGGCCGACGCTGGCGGGGAATATCATCGGCGGCAGTTTCATC
The DNA here is from genome assembly GCF_030209175.1 of Pseudomonas sp. efr-133-TYG-5. Taxonomy (GTDB): domain Bacteria; phylum Pseudomonadota; class Gammaproteobacteria; order Pseudomonadales; family Pseudomonadaceae; genus Aquipseudomonas. The sequence continues at coordinate 584,984 of NZ_JARVSM010000004.1, forward strand.
TTCGCCCTGATCAGCCATGCACAGATCCGCAGCGAAAGCGGTGCGCCGAAAGAGCCTGCGGATCAGGCCCGGAAACCCGATCCGCAGTCGATCAAGAAGTGATCAGTGCTGCGCCGGTTCAGCGACCGGCGCCGGCTCGTTGCGTGTGGCGTGCTTGACCAGTTTGCCGATGCTCAGGCCCTGCAACAGGATCGACGAGAGCACCACGATGTAGGTGATGCTCAGCAGCAGGTCACGCTCCGGGCCCAGCGGCAGGGCCAGCGCCAGTGCCACCGAGACACCGCCGCGCAAACCGCCCCAGGTCAGGATGCGAATGGTGCCGCGCGGCACCGTGCGCCAGCGCCGCAGCAGGACAATGGCCGGGGCCACGGTGAGCAGGCGCGACAGCAGGATGGCCAGGGCCAGCAGGCTTGCCGCCGCCACGTGCAGCCAGTTGAACGGCAGCAGCAACAGCTCCATGCCGATCAGCGCGAACAGCAGGGCGTTGAGCATGTCGTCGAGCAATTCCCAGAAACCGTCGAGGTACTTGCGGGTCATGTCGTTCATCGCCAGGTTGCGCCCCAGGTTGCCGATGATCAGACCGGCGACCACCATCGCAATCGGCGCCGAAACATGCAGCTCGGTGGCCATGGCCGAACCGCCGATCACCAGCGCCAGGGTCAGCATCACGGTGATCTGATGCTGCTGCACGCTCTTGATCATGCGGTACACCACATAACCGATCAGCCCGCCGAACAGCACGCCGCCAAGGGCTTCGTGAACGAACAGCATGGCGGTGGCGCTGATCGTCGGCGTCTCGCCGAGTTGGGCGATGCCCAGCAGCACGGTGAACACCACCACGGCGGTGCCATCGTTGAACAGTGACTCGCCGACGATGGTGGTCTTCAGCGGTTTCGAGGCATTGGCGGTACGCAGCACGCCGAGCACTGCAATCGGGTCGGTCGGCGAAATCAGCGCGCCGAACAGCAGGCAGTAGAGGAAGCTCACGTGCCAGCCGAACAGGGCAAAAATGTAATAGGCGAGGCTGCCGATCACGGCGGTGGCGATCAGTACGCCAAAGGTCGCCAGCAGGCCGATGGGCCAGCGGTAGCTGCGCAGGTCATTCAGGTTGACGTGCAGGGCGCCGGCAAACAGCAGGAACGACAGCATCCAGTTCATCAGCAGATCGCCGAAGTCGATCTGGCCGATCAGTTGCTGCACGCGTTCTTCCAGACCGGGGTAGCCGAGCAGGCTCAGGCCTTGCAGGAGCAGGGAAAACATCAGTGCGGTGACCATCACGCCGATGGTCGGCGGCAGGCCGATGAAACGGAAATTGACGAAGGTCAGGAGGGTGGTGAGGCAGATGAAAGCGGCGACAAGTTCAAGCATCCGGGGTCCTTTGGATGAGGGGTGGAAAGACAGCGCGCCCGTTCATGGACGCAAGGGTTGGATGGGCTGACGCCGGGTGGGGACACAATTGTGTCCCCCGGGGAAATCAGCCGGACACATTGACCGCAGCAGCACCGCGACGTTGCAGGTAGATGAAAAACAGCGCCGTCAGCACCGTCAGCACGCCGACCAATGCCCCGGTCCACGGCAAGTCCGCCAGATCCGCGCCACTGGCCACCACTAGCCCGCCGATCCACGCCCCGGCGGCATTGCCGAGATTGAATGCGCTTTGGTTCAGGGTCGAGCCGAGGTTGGGCGCTTCGTGAGCCTGATCGATGATCAGCAATTGCAGGATCGGGCACAGCGCGAAGGCAAAAATCCCCCACAGCACCAGCGTGATCGCCGCGGGAATCACTGCGCGGCTGGTCTGGCTGAACGCGGCCAGAATCACCACGACCGCCAGCGCCACACCGACCAGCGACGGCAGCAGGCGACTGTCGGCCAGGCGTCCGCCGAGCATGCTGCCGCCGGTCAGACCGACGCCGAACAACAACAGCATGACAGTCACGCCATGGGGGCTGACGCCGGTGATGTCCTGCAGGATCGGCGCGATGTAAGTGAACACACTGAACAGGCTGGTCGACGCCAGCACGCTCATGCCCAGCGCCAGCAGCACGTTGACCTTGCCCAGCACCTTGAATTCGCTGGCGAGGTTGGCCTTGTCCATCGGGATGTGCCAGGGCAGCCACAGCCATTGGGCGAGGGCCGCGATCACGCCGATCACCGCCACCGCCCAGAATGTCGAGCGCCAACCGGCGTACTGGCCGAGCGCGGTGCCCAGCGGGACGCCGAGGACGTTGGCCAGGGTCAGGCCGGTGAACATCATGGCGATCGCCTGGGCGCGTTTGTTTGGCGCGACCAGACCGGCCGCCACCACCGAACCGATGCCGAAGAACGCGCCATGGCACAGCGCGGTGACCACGCGAGCGGCCATCAGCGTGGCGTAGTTCGGCGCCAGGGCGCAGAGCACGTTGCCGAGGATGAACATCAGCGTCATGCCCAGCAGCGTGGCCTTGCGCGGCATGTTGGCGGTGCCGATCGCCAGGATCGGCGCGCCGAACACCACGCCCAGGGCGTAACCGGTGATGAGCAGGCCGGCATGCGGAATGCTTACGGCGAGATCGCGGGCGACATCGGGCAGCAGGCCCATGATGACGAATTCAGTGGTGCCGATGCCAAAGGCGGCGACGGCGAGTGCAAGCAAGGCGAGGGGCATGCGCAAGGTCTCTGTCGGGTAGTCTTGACGCTTTGATCAGGCATACGCAGGCCGGCGACCCTTCGGGCGAGGGCTGGGCAGGCAGGAATTATTGGAATTAGTCTGTGCGCAACTGAGTGCGGCGTGGTCGTTTTGCAGTATAAACAGCTGCTGACACATCGCGAATCAATAATCTGACTATTCGGTTTTCGGGTGCTCACAGCGGCTGCTCCTGCAGCGGGCTGATAAGAATAAGGAGTGTGTCTGTGCTGGCGACGGGGTTGGTACTGGTGGCGGCGCTGTTGCATGCGGCGTGGAATACCCTGATCAAATTCAGCGCCGAGCGGCTGCTGGTGGTGGCCTGCATGGACACGGTGGCGCTGTTGTTCGTCGCCGTCGCGTGGCCGTTCATCAACCTGCCGCCGCTGGAGATCTGGCCGTGGATTCTCGCGTCGGCGGCGTTCGAGCTGCTGTATCGCTACCTGCTGATCCAGGCTTACCGGGTCGGCGATCTCGGGCTGGTCTATCCGTTGATGCGCGGATTGTCGCCGCTGGTGGTGCTGGCCCTGACCCTGATCTTTGCCGGCGAGGTGCTCACTGCGCAGCAGATCCTCGGCATCCTGTTGATCCCGTTCGGCATGGTCTGCCTGCTCTGGCAGGGCGGTGGCGGCGCACGTCTGCCGTGGACGATGCTGCCGGTGGTGGCGCTGATCGGCCTGTGCATCGGCTGCTACACCTACATCGATGGCCAGGCCCTGCGACGCTGGTCGCATCCGCTGGATTACCTGGTCTGGGTCACGTTGCTCAGCGCCTGGCCGTTCCCGTTGCTGGCATGGGTAGCGAAGCGACCGGCCTTCCTGCTGTTCTGGCGCGAACAATGGAAGCTTGGCCTGGCGGTCGGGTTCTGCGTGTTGTTCAGCTACGCTCTGGTGCTGTGGGCGATGCAGTTGGGCTCGATTGCCGAAGCGGCGGCGCTGCGGGAAATCAGCGTGATCCTGGTGGTGCTGTTCGGTATGCGCTACCTGAAAGAACCTTTCGGCCGGCCACGGCTCTTAGCCTGTGGGCTGGTGCTGATCGGCATGCTGGTCATGAAGTTCTGACCGCCTCGAATTCAATGACTGGAAAAAGGACGGCGTTATGACGGTGGCTCTGTGGTGCGTGTTGATCGCGATCTTTTTGCCGTATCTGTGCACGATCGTGGCCAAGGCCTCGGGCGGCTTCAGGTTGCGCGACAATCATGATCCGCGAGACTTTCTCGACAGCGTTGATGGCGTGGCCCGCCGCGCGCATGCGGCACAACTGAACAGCTTCGAAGTGACCCCGGCGTTCGCTGCCGCGGTGATCGTCGCGCACCTGGTCGGGACCGCAGAACTGGTGACGGTGAATGTGCTGGCGGTGCTGTTCATCACCAGTCGCCTGCTGTACATCATCTGCTATCTGGCGGACTGGGCGGCCCTGCGCTCGCTGGTGTGGTTTATCGGGATGGCGCTGATTGCTGCGTTCTTCTTTGTGTCCATGTAGGTAAAGCAACTGCCAAAACTCGCCGCCGGCGGCAGTGCCTGCATAGGGTCAGACATTCCCATGCAGGCACTGGCGCCGGCGGCGCTGAGTGGCTGGCTATGGCTTGTCTGCGACCTGCGGCACTTGCGGCAGTACTGCGCCTTTGGGCCAGAGCATCCAGATCTGCCCCTGCTGCTTCATGTCGCCAGCCAGTTGCCCGGCTGCGTCGCCCGTGCCCCAGAACAGGTCGGCGCGGACTTCGCCGGCAATCGCACCGCCGGTGTCCTGGGCGGCCACCGGCCGGACCAGTGGCGTGCCGTCCGGGCGCGTGGTCGACAGCCACAGCAGGCTGCCCAGGGGAATCACCTTGCGGTCCACCGCGGCGCTGTAGCCGGCGGTCAGCGGCACGTTCAGCGAACCGCGCGGGCCTTCGTTGCTGTCCGGGTTGCGGGTGAAAAACACGTAGCTCGGGTTGCTGGCGAGCAACTCGGGAATCCGCGTCGGGTTGGCCTTGGCCCAATTGCTGATCGCCGCCATGGTCACCTCTTCTTTCTTCAGCTCGCCCTGTTCCACCAGCCAGCGCCCGATCGGCCGATAGGGATGGCCGTTCTGGTCGGCATAGGCGATGCGCAACTGGCGTCCGTCATCGGTCTGGATCCGCCCGGAACCCTGGATCTGCAGGAACTGCAGGTTCATCGGATCGGTCAGCCAGGCCACGACCGGCGCCTTGACGCCTTTGCTCTCGATGGCCGCCGCGTCGTCGTAGGGCTTGAGCACACGGCCTTCGAGACGACCCCGCAGGCGCTTGCCCTTGAGCTCCGGATAAATGCTTTCCAGCGAAACAATGATCATGTCCTCGGGTACGCCGTAGACCGGCACGTTCGCCGTCGCGGTTTGCGTCAGGCTGCCGGGGTAGACCGGTTCGTAGTAGCCGGTGATCAGGCCGTTGGGGTTGTCGTGTTCGGCGCGCAGGCCGTAGACGTCGAGGTTCTGCTTGAGGAAGGCGCGGATCTCGTTGGCGGTTTGCGGCACATTGGCCGCCGCCGCACACGTCCCGCCCCACACCGGGTCGGCCTTGAGTCGGGTGCAGGCGCTGCGCCACGAGCCGAAACCGGCCACCAGGTCGCTGTCGGACACCGCAGGCAGGGCTTCCCAGGTGGCGCTGGAGTACGTGGCCAGGGCGTGGGTTTTCGGCTTGGCGTTGTCACCGCCGGTGCAGCCGGCGAGGATCGCTAACAGTGGCAGGGTGGCAATGAGCGGGTGTCGCCAGGCCTTGAAACGGCTGTTCATGGAGAATTTCCTGTGCCGGTTGCGGACGTGCTCCATGCCTGCCTGCAACCCTTATTGTTAATAGGGCTATTGGTGTTTGGCGGTGACGCGAGGATACTGGCCGCCGATTTCCGCGACCTGAAGCCACCATGACTCTTAAAAGAATTTCCGTTGTATTGCTGGCCTGTCTGACTTTGTCCGCCTGCGGCGGCGTCGATCCCAATTCCCCGCTGGGTCAGCGCAAGGCGATCTTCAAGCAGATGCTCAAGACCGGCGAAGACCTCGGCGGCATGCTGCGCGGACGCATCCCGTTCGATGGCGCGAAGTTCGCCGACGGCGCGGTCAGGCTCGACGCCTTGTCCCACCAACCGTGGCAACACTTTCCGCAAGTGCGCGAAGCCGATCACACCAGCGCCAGGGATGATGTCTGGCAGCGCCAGGCACGCTTCCAGGAAATGGCGCGCAACCTTGAAGCGGCCACCGGCGAACTGGTGATCGCCAGCCAGGTTCAACCCGCCAAGGCGAGCAACCTGGGGCCGGCGGTGCAAAAGGTCGAGGATGCCTGCAGTGCTTGCCATAAAGAGTTTCGCGATCACTGATTGCCGAGGCGGCTGAACAACGCTGGCGAGGGCTGTGCAGTTGCCCATGGCCATTGAACCGACCCATCGTGGACAAAACGGCCCGGCCGGATAGGCGAGGCCGTGCTGCCGGGCAAGCGCTGGTTCCCGCGCCCCAGGCGCTTACTTGTCGAGTTCGTCCAGCGCGTCCTGCAGTTCCTTGCGCGATTCGGCGAGCTTGTTCTTGCGCTTGTCGATCTTCTCCGGGTCGCCCTTCTTCATGGCCTTGTCGAGGTCAGCCTGGCGCTTGCTCACTTCGTGTTTGGCGTCGAGCACCTTGTTTTCGCGTTCCTTCTTCAGGCCGGCGTCGGTGCAATGTTCAGTGACTTCGCGCAGCGCGGTTTCCAGGCCGGCCTGCTGGTCGGTGTTGCCGCGGGACTTGGCCTGTTCGATCTGATTGATGATGCCCTGTTTCTTGGCGGCGCAACCGGTGAGGCCTGGAGCGTCTTCGTCGGCCATCACGGGCGCGGCCATCATGCCGCAGAGGGTCAGCATGGCGAGCGGTGCGAGAAATTTCATAAAAGCTCCATGTGCAAAGGCAATCGGTCGGGGAGGCACTGCGCTGTTGGAGCGCCCCTGCCGCCGTTGGGTTCCCGGCGTACCGGGGCTGCATTGTTCAAAAACCGTCGATTCCGGCGGCGCGTAGGGTTTCACTCAGGGCCAGCACCTGCGGGTCGCGAAAGAATGCGCTCAATTGCGCCGCGCGACCCGGGCCGATACCGGGTTCTGCCTGCCATTGTTCGGTGTTGCGTTGTGCCAGCGCCAGCCAGGAGTCAGCGAGTCGGGCCTGACCGGTCGGCGGCAGCCCCAGGGCTTTGAGCCACTGGGCGAACGGCCGTTGGCGGGCGCTGTGGAAACTGTGCAACAGGCGCGCGCTGCTGCGAGGGCCGAGGCCGGCAATGTTAGCAAGCTCTGCTGGGTCGAGGGTCAACCAATCCACCAGGCTGTTCAGGCGGCCTGTTTCGAGAAGTTTCTCCCAGGTGCCCCGGCCCACATGGGGCAGGTGCAGGCCCTGCTTGCCGCTGAGCCAGGTCAGACGCGCGAGGAACTGGCTTTCGCAGCCTGGCGTCGGCTGCCAGCAACTGAGCGAGTGGAAGTCGTCGGGATCGGGCGTGAGCAGGTCCTGGCGTTCGGCGCTGCGCAGCACCACCCCATCGAGGCGTGGAATCGTCAGCCCGGCCAGGCTGAGCGCCACCTGATCGCCGGGGCGGATATCCAGTTCCTGCCAGCGCTTGAACGAGCTGACACTGACGCGCTTGATCTGGCGGTCATCGAGCATCACCGGGATCAGCTCCAGCACGGGCGTGATGCGCCCGGTGCGGCCGATCTTGAAGTTGACCCGGCGCACTTCGGCCAGGGCCTGGGCGAACGGATATTTCCAGGCGACCGCCCAGTACGGTGCGCGGGCCTGCCAGCGCGCGGCCGGCGGACGCTGGTTCTGCCGCAGGACAATTCCGTCGCTGGCAAACGGCAGCGGTGTGCGATACCAGTGCTCACGCCACCGCTGCGCGTCGGCAAAGCTGTCGATGGCCTGGCTGTAGGGTGCGGTTGCGGCGAAACCCAGGGTGGCCAGGGTCGCCGTGCGTTCGCGCCAGTCGCTCGGCCCCTGCGGCCAGTCCCAGACAAACAGGCCGATACCCTGCGCCTGCTCCGCGCTCAACACCTTGCGTCCCATCAATCCGGCAATCGTGGCCCGGGCATTGACGCTGCCGGAGCGGGCCTGCACATGCTCGTGCAAGCGCCAATAGAGTTCGCCCTGGACCTGCAGATCCAGTGGCTGCGTCAGTCGTTGAGGAATGGCGTCGATCTTCTGCGCACTCGCCGTCCAGTCCTGCCCGTGGACACCGTCGCCGCGACTGATGGCCTGCTGCAGTACGCCCGCGCGATAGATCAGGGTAACCGCCACGCCGTCGACCTTCGGTTGTGCCCAGACCGCTTCACGTCCGCGCAACCAGGCGTCGATGTCGGCTGCATGATGCAGTTTCTCCAGGCCCGTGTGCACGATGGGGTGGGCGAGCGGCCCGGCAGCGCTGCGCAATGGATCGGCCGGGGCGGGCAGCTGGAAGCATTGGCGCCAGGCGCTCAGCCGCCAGCGCGACTGATCGTAGAGTTCGTCGGCGATCAGCGAGCGCCCCTGGTGGTGATAGACGTCGTCCCAGTGGTCGATGTGTTTTTGCAGGGTGGCGATTTCGCGTTGCGCCTTGGCGGCTGGCCAGTCGGGGCAGGCGTCGGCGCGGGCGGTCAGGTGGGTGAAAGCCAATACAACAGCGAGAAACAGGCGCAGCGTAGCCAGCATCGTGAGCGTCCTTGCTCAGGGGGAATGCTTGAAGGCTAGGTGAGAATTGCCAACGGCCGCGATCGGTTGTTTTGCCGGTTGTTGCGCGCATGCTCGTTGAATCGCCGCCATGAAAAAGCCCCGCACGGCGCAAACCGTGCGGGGCTTCTCATTCAGCCAGGGAAGGCTTACAGGCCGGCGGCGGAACGCAGAGCGTCGGCGCGGTCGGTTTTTTCCCAGGTGAACGTGGTGAAGGTGTCTTCGCCAACGGTCTTGGTCTGCGGCGCACGACCGAAGTGGCCGTAGGCTGCGGTTTCCTGGTACATCGGGTGCAGCAGATCGAGCATGGTGGTGATCGCGTATGGACGCAGGTCGAACACTTCACGCACCAGTTTGATGATCTTGTCATCGCTGATCTTGCCGGTGCCGAAGGTGTTCAGCGAGATCGAAGTAGGCTGGGCCACACCGATCGCGTAGGACACCTGGATCTCGCAACGCTCGGCCAGGCCGGCAGCGACGATGTTCTTGGCCACATAACGACCGGCGTAGGCGGCCGAACGGTCAACCTTGGATGGATCCTTGCCGGAGAACGCGCCACCGCCGTGACGGGCCATGCCGCCGTAGCTGTCGACGATGATCTTGCGACCGGTCAGGCCGCAGTCACCCACCGGGCCGCCAATGATGAACTGGCCAGTCGGGTTGATGTGGAACTGGGTGTCCTTGCTCAGCAGTTCGGCTGGCAGCACGTGCTTGACGATCAGCTCCATCACGCCTTCGCGCAGGTCTTTGTACGACACTTCAGGGTTGTGCTGGGTCGACAGAACGACGGCGTCGATACCGACGACCTTGCCGCCTTCGTAACGGCAGGTCACTTGCGACTTGGCGTCCGGACGCAGCCAAGGCAGCAGGCCCGACTTGCGGGCTTCGGCCTGGCGCTGCACCAGTTGGTGCGAGAAGGTGATCGGTGCTGGCATCAGCACGTCGGTTTCGTTGCTGGCGTAGCCGAACATCAGGCCCTGGTCGCCGGCGCCCTGATCTTCAGGCTTGGCACGGTCGACACCCTGGTTGATGTCAGGGGACTGCTTGCCGATGATGTTCATCACGCCGCAGGTGGCGCCGTCGAAGCCGACTTCGGAACTGGTGTAGCCGATGTCGCAGATCACGTCACGAACGATCTGCTCCAGGTCGACCCAGGCGCTGGTGGTCACTTCACCGGCAACGATGGCCACGCCGGTCTTGACCAGGGTTTCCACGGCAACGCGAGCGTGCTTGTCCTGGGCAATGATGGCGTCCAGCACTGCATCGGAAATCTGGTCGGCGATTTTGTCCGGATGCCCTTCAGACACGGACTCGGAGGTGAAGAGGGAGTATTCGCTCATCTCGATGTTTTCCTGAATTTACCGATGGTGAGTGTCGCCAGCCGGCCGCTGAAAGTGGCGGACCTGGATCTGGAAACCATTACGTAAGCCTACATAGAGGCTGTCCCCGGGAACGAGTCCCGCAGCGGTGGCCCAACGGGCCAAATCGTCCTGTTCAAACCCCAACCACAGATCACCGCAGGCCTCCCTGGCCCAACTCTGGTTGTGGCTACATAACTCTGTCACGAGCAGGCTACCGCCCGGTTGCAGCAGGTCGGCCATGTGCTTGAGCGCTTCGGCCGGCGCGGCGAAATGGTGCAACACCATGTTCAGTACCACGCAATCGGCCTGAAGGCTGGTGCCATTCAATGCATCGGCCAATTGCAGGCTGACGTTAGCCAGCCGTTCACGTTCACATACCTGGCGCGCCAGTTCGAGCATCGCCGGGCTGTTGTCCAGCGCGGTTACGGTGCCGAAGCGGCGTGCCAGTTCCGGCAGGAAAGCACCATCGCCGGGGCCGACCTCAATGGCCGTGGCAGCACCATTGAAGTTCAGTTTGTCGAGCAGGGCCAGCACGCTGTCGCGGTACTGCGGCAGGCCCGCAATGAGGTCTTGCTGGGCGCGGAATTTCTCCGCGACCCGGGCGAAAAAGTCCTGGCTGGCCGCCTCGCGTTGCCCGTGGACCTGGGCGATGCGTGCCTGCACGTCGTCCGGCAGCGCCAGATTGTCGACTTCTTCCAGCAATGCCGCGTGCAGCTTGCCGCCCAGCAGTTCGGTGTGGGGCAGGGCGCGGCGATAGAAGATCGCGTTGCCTTCGCGGCGTGTCGCCACCAGGTCGGCCTGGGCCAGCACCTTGAGGTGATGGCTCATGCCGGACTGGCCGATACCGAAAATCTGCGCCAGTTCCAGCACGCCGAACGAATCGTTGGCCAGGGCGCGCAATACATTCAGCCGCAGCGGATCGCCGCCGGCCTTGCACAGGGCCGCCAGCTCGTCGCAATCGTCATGGCGAATGGAAGGCACGCGTAAATTCATAGGGCCGCAGTCTAGTGACGGGCGGAAAACACCGCAAGGTCAATATCAAAAAGTTTTGATATTGCTCGATAGATGGCACTTCTCACCGGCTGGTTAACTCTACAAATCCATAGCGGAAAGGTTTCACCTGACGAAACCGCCGTTAAGCGGGGGAAAAACGCCTCTGGATGACTATCTGTCATTGCCCCGAGGTGTCTTGGTGAGGGAAAATGCTCGCCTTTTTTCCGATTCGTTTTATTTATTCAAACCCCAGGAGATCAGCGATGCCTAGCCGTCGTGAGCGTGCCAACGCCATTCGTGCCCTCAGCATGGATGCCGTGCAAAAAGCCAACAGCGGCCATCCCGGTGCCCCTATGGGTATGGCAGATATCGCCGAAGTGCTTTGGCGCGACTACCTCAAGCACAACCCGAGCAATCCATCGTTCGCCGACCGTGACCGCTTCGTGCTGTCCAACGGCCACGGCTCGATGTTGATCTATTCGCTGCTGCACCTGACCGGTTACGACCTGTCGATCGACGACCTCAAGCAGTTCCGTCAACTGCACAGCCGCACCCCGGGTCACCCGGAATTCGGCTACACCCCGGGCGTCGAGACCACCACCGGGCCGCTGGGCCAGGGTCTGGCCAACGCCGTGGGCTTCGCCCTGGCGGAAAAAGTCCTGGCGGCGCAGTTCAACCGTCCGAACCACAACATCGTCGACCACCACACCTATGTGTTCCTCGGCGATGGCTGCATGATGGAAGGCATTTCCCACGAAGTCGCTTCCCTGGCCGGCACCCTGGGCCTGGGCAAGCTGATCGCCTTCTACGATGACAACGGCATCTCCATCGACGGCGAAGTCGAAGGCTGGTTCACCGACGACACGCCGAAGCGTTTCGAAGCCTACAACTGGCAGGTGATCCGCAACGTCGACGGCCACGATCCGGAAGAGATCAAGACTGCCATCGAGACCGCGCGCAAGAGCCCGCTGCCGACCCTGATCTGCTGCAAGACCACCATCGGTTTCGGTTCGCCGAACAAGCAGGGCAAGGAAGACTGCCACGGCGCCCCGTTGGGTGACGCGGAAATCGCCCTGACCCGCCAGGCGCTGAACTGGAACTACGGCCCGTTCGAAATCCCGGCCGACATCTATGCCGAGTGGGATGCCAAGGAAAAAGGTCGCGCCGTCGAAGCCGAGTGGGACCAGCGTTTCGCAGCCTACTCCGCAGCGTTCCCGACCGAAGCCAACGAGCTGATCCGTCGCCTCAGCGGCGAGCTGCCGGCTGACTTCTCCGAGAAAGCCTCGGCCTACATCGCCGAAGTCGCGGCCAAGGGCGAAACCATCGCCAGCCGCAAGGCCAGCCAGAACGCGCTGAATGCCTTCGGCCCGCTGTTGCCGGAAGTCCTGGGCGGCTCGGCCGACCTGGCCGGTTCCAACCTGACCCTGTGGAAAGGCTGCAAGGGCGTCAGCGCCGAAGATGCCAGCGGCAACTACATGTACTACGGCGTGCGCGAGTTCGGCATGACCGCCATCATGAACGGCGTCGCCCTGCACGGCGGCCTGGTGCCTTACGGCGCGACGTTCCTGATGTTCATGGAATACGCGCGCAACGCGGTGCGCATGTCGGCCCTGATGAAGCAGCGCGTCATCCACGTCTACACCCACGACTCCATCGGTCTGGGCGAAGACGGCCCGACGCACCAGCCGATCGAGCAGCTGACCAGCCTGCGCAGCACCCCGAACCTCGACACCTGGCGTCCAGCCGATGCCGTGGAATCGGCCGTGGCCTGGAAAAACGCCCTGGAGCGCAAGGACGGCCCGTCGGCGCTGATCTTCTCCCGGCAGAACCTGCAGCACCAGCAACGCGATGCCGGCCAGATCGCCGACATCAGCCGCGGCGGTTATGTGCTGAAGGACTGCGCAGGCGAGCCTGAGCTGATCCTGATCGCCACCGGTTCGGAAGTCGGCCTGGCTGTCCAGGCCTACGACAAACTGACCGAGCAGGGCCGCAAGGTGCGCGTGGTTTCCATGCCTTGCACCAGCGCGTTCGATGCCCAGGACGCCGGCTACAAGCAATCGGTGCTGCCGTTGCAGGTCAGCGCGCGTATCGCCATCGAAGCGGCGCATGCCGACTTCTGGTTCAAGTACGTGGGCCTGGAAGGTCGTGTGATCGGCATGACCACCTACGGCGAATCGGCGCCGGCTTCGGCACTGTTCGAAGAGTTCGGCTTTACCCTGGAAAACATCCTCGGTCAGGCTGAAGAGCTGCTGGAAGACTGATCCAGACCAGGTGTCGCCTGAGCTGACGCCTTCGCGGGCAAGCCCGCTGCCACAAGGGATTTGTTGTGTGACACAAACAGTGTTCACAACCCTGACCCGATGTGGGAGCGGGCTTGCCCGCGAATGCGGCGGTTCGGGCAACATGGCACCGCCTGATTCACCACGGTAATCGAGAACCCCATGCCTCAACCGCGTCCCTACAAAGTTGCACTCAACGGCTACGGCCGGATTGGTCGTTGCGTCTTGCGTGCGTTGTTCGAGCGAGGCGAAAAGGCCGGGTTTGAAATTGTCGCGATCAATGATCTGGCCGACATGGCCAGCATCGAATACCTGACACGCTTCGACTCCACCCACGGCCGCTTTCCCGGCGAAGTGCGGGTTGATGGCGATTGTCTGCACATTAATGGCGACTGCGTGAAGGTCCTGCGCAGTGCCACCCCCGAAGGCATCGACTGGGCGTCGCTGGGCGTCGATCTGGTGCTCGAATGCTCCGGCGCCTGGCACACCCGCGAAGACGGCCAGCGTTTCCTCGATGCCGGCGCGCCGCGCGTGCTGTTCTCGCAGCCGATGGCCAGCGAGGCGGATGTCGACGCCACTATCGTCTACGGCGTCAATCAGAATTGCCTGAGCGGCGACGAGCTGCTGGTGTCCAACGCTTCCTGCACCACCAACTGCGGCGTGCCGCTGCTGCGGTTGCTGGACCAGGCGATCGGCCTCGATTATGTGTCGATCACCACGATCCACTCGGCGATGAACGACCAGCCGGTGATCGACGCCTATCACCACGAAGACCTGCGCCGCACCCGTTCGGCGTTCCAGTCGGTGATCCCGGTGTCCACGGGTCTGGCGCGCGGCATCGAGCGCCTGTTGCCGGAACTTGCCGGGCGAATCCAGGCCAAAGCCGTGCGGGTGCCGACGGTCAACGTGTCCTGCCTCGACATCACGATGCAGACCGCGAGCGACACCGACGCCGGCGAGGTCAACCGGATCCTGCGCGACGCCGCCACCAGCGGCCCGCTCAAGGGCCTGTTGGCCTATACCGAATTGCCTCACGCCAGTTGTGATTTCAACCATGACCCACATTCGGCGATCGTCGATGCCAGTCAGACCCGTGTTTCCGGCCCGCGGCTGGTGAACATCCTGGCCTGGTTCGACAACGAATGGGGTTTTGCCAACCGAATGCTGGATGTTGCAGAACACTATCTGCAGACAGCGACTTCAAAAAAACCGTAGGAAGTGCGACCCATGACCGTGTTGAAGATGTCCGACCTCGATCTGCAAGGTAAGCGCGTATTGATCCGCGAAGACCTCAACGTCCCAGTCAAGGACGGTGTTGTCACCAGCGACGCGCGTATCCTGGCTTCGCTGCCGACCATCAAGCTGGCCCTGGAAAAAGGCGCGGCCGTGATGGTCTGCTCGCACCTGGGCCGGCCGACCGAAGGCGAGTTCTCTGCCGAGAACAGCCTCAAGCCAGTCGCCGACTACCTGAGCAAGGCCCTGGGCCGTGAAGTGCCGCTGGTGGCCGATTACCTCGGCGGCGTTGACGTCAAGGCCGGCGACATCGTGCTGTTCGAGAACGTGCGCTTCAACAAGGGCGAGAAAAAGAACGCCGACGAACTGGCCCAGCAGTACGCCGCCCTGTGCGACGTGTTCGTGATGGACGCCTTCGGTACCGCGCACCGTGCCGAGGGTTCGACCCACGGCGTCGCCAAGTTCGCCAAGGTCGCCGCTGCCGGCCCGCTGCTGGCTGCTGAACTGGAGGCACTGGGCAAGGCCCTGGGCGCGCCGGCCAAGCCGATGGCGGCCATCGTTGCCGGCTCCAAGGTGTCGACCAAGCTCGACGTGCTCAACAGCCTGAGCCAGATCTGCGATCAACTGATCGTCGGCGGCGGTATCGCCAACACCTTCCTGGCTGCTGCCGGTCACCCGGTCGGCAAGTCGCTGTACGAGCCGGACCTGCTGGATACCGCGCGCGCCATCGCCGCCAAGGTCAGCGTGCCGCTGCCGGTCGACGTGGTGGTTGCGAAAGAATTCGCCGAAAGCGCCGAAGCCACCGTCAAGCTGATCGCTGACGTTGCCGCTGACGACATGATCCTCGACATCGGCCCGCAGACCGCAGCCAACTTCGCCGAACTGCTGAAATCGTCGCAAACCATCCTGTGGAACGGCCCGGTCGGCGTGTTCGAATTCGACCAGTTCGGCAACGGCACCAAAGTGCTGGCCCAGGCCATCGCGGACAGCGCGGCGTTCTCGATTGCCGGCGGTGGCGACACCCTGGCCGCCATCGACAAATATGGCGTGGCCGAGCAGATCTCCTACATTTCCACCGGTGGCGGCGCGTTCCTCGAATTCGTCGAAGGCAAGGTGCTGCCAGCCGTTGAAGTCCTGGAAAGCCGGGCCAAGGCCTGAGGCCGCCCGATTGGCCAGGCAAAGGAGTGTTCACATGGTCAAGTCGCTAACGCTGTTGTTGCTGACCGGTACGTTGGCGGCCTGCGGGAGTAACCCCAAGGCCGAGCCGACCCCGGCACCCGGCGAGGCTCAGAAAGGCTGCTACCAGGCCGACTGGCAGGCTGAAACCAACCCGGTGCTGAACAAGCGCTCGGGACCGGAAGGTCTGGACAAGTACGAGACGCAAACCCCGGCCAAGGAACATGGTTGTCCTTGACGGGTCTGACTCTTTAACTCAGGGCTGGCGGCGTGCGCCGTCAGTGAGGAACACGGATGAAAGGCTTGATCGCCATTGCGGCACTGGCATTGTTGGGCGGTTGCGCGCAGTTGAACCTGTTCCAGTCGTCCGCACCTGTGGATAACTGGACCACCTGGACCTGCGACAGCCAGGCCAAGGTGCTGTGGCGCTACACCGATGCCGGGCAAAAGGAAGTCGATGTACGCCTCGGCGGCGGCGATCAGGTCTATCGCCTGAAAGAAGAGCCGGGCGCCTCGGGCGTGCTGTACAGCGATGGCATGCTGGCGTTTCACGTCAAGGGTGAGGAAGGCCTGGTGTACTGGGTCGCCACCAATGACTTGATCGGCCGCGGCTGCAAGGCGCAGTAATTGACACACCACAGATCTAATGTGGAAGCGGATGCCAATGTGGGAGCGAGCTTGCTCGCGAAAGCGCTGGTTCAGCTTGCAGTTATGTTGAATGTTGCAATGCATTCGCGAGCAAGCTCGCTCCCACAGAGTTCTGCGTAGTTATTGAGAATTTGCTGTACCGAATCACCAGACCGGGCCTCGACCCCCGATCTGCAATCACTTGAATAGCCGCCGCCGCTCCGGCAGGCTGGCACGATTAACGACCCAAACCGGGAGAGAGACACACAATGGCACTTATCAGCATGCGCCAGATGTTGGACCACGCAGCCGAGTTCGGCTACGGCGTTCCAGCCTTCAACGTCAACAACCTTGAGCAGATGCGCGCCATCATGGAAGCCGCTGACAAGACTGACTCCCCGGTGATCGTCCAGGCTTCGGCCGGCGCCCGCAAATACGCCGGCGCCCCGTTCCTGCGTCACCTGATCCTGGCGGCCATCGAAGAATTCCCGCACATCCCGGTGTGCATGCACCAGGACCACGGCACCAGCCCTGACGTCTGCCAGCGTTCGATCCAGCTGGGCTTCAGCTCGGTGATGATGGACGGCTCCCTCGGCGAAGACGGCAAGACCCCGACCGACTACGAATACAACGTTCGCGTGACCCAGCAGACCGTGGCCATGGCCCACGCCTGCGGCGTTTCCGTGGAAGGCGAGCTGGGCTGCCTGGGTTCGCTGGAAACCGGCATGGCCGGTGAAGAAGACGGCATCGGCGCCGAAGGCGTGCTGGATCACAGCCAGATGCTGACCGACCCGGAAGAAGCCGCGGACTTCGTCAAGAAGACCCAGGTCGACGCCCTGGCCATCGCCATCGGCACCAGCCACGGCGCCTACAAGTTCACCAAGCCGCCTACCGGCGACGTGCTGGCCATCGACCGCATCAAGGAAATCCACAAGCGCATCCCGAACACCCACCTGGTGATGCACGGTTCGTCGTCGGTGCCACAAGAGTGGCTGGCGATCATCAACCAGTACGGCGGCGACATCAAAGAAACCTACGGCGTGCCGGTTGAAGAAATCGTCGAAGGCATCAAGTACGGCGTGCGCAAGGTCAACATCGACACCGACCTGCGCCTGGCATCCACCGGCGCCATGCGTCGCCTGATGGCCACCAACCCGAGCGAGTTCGACCCACGTAAATTCTTCGGCGCCACCGTCACCGCCATGCGCGACGTGTGCATCGCTCGCTACGAAGCGTTCGGCACCGCCGGCAACGCCTCGAAGATCAAGCCGATCTCCCTGGAAGCGATGTACCAGCGTTACCTGAAAGGTGAGTTGAACGCCAAGGTCAACTGAGCCTGAGCGTCAAACCGCGATCATGAAAAACCCGCCGAGAGGCGGGTTTTTTATGGGCGGGTTTTCATCGCTGGGCCGGCTAGGACGTGACTCCGACGTGGTCGAGGGCCTGGTTTACCGCGAGTTCGCCGAGCATGACCACTTGGGCGATGCCGAGCAGGGCTTTGCGTGGGGACGGGTCGAGTGAGTCGGCGAAGGTGGTGAGCAGGACGCTGGCCGAGCCGAGGGTTTCGCTGGCATTGACCAGCAGGGATTCGCTGTTGTGCCTGGGGTTGGCCAGGTACATGGGCTCGGGCTGGATGCCGGTGGCGGTGGTTTGCGCGGCAGGGCAGAGGTAATGATCAAGGGCGCGTTCGGCGGCTTCGTTGAGTTTTCTCGAGTTGGGGCATTCATAGGGGGAGACCGGATCGAGGTCCGGCGGGTTAGGTGTAGGTTTGAACATGGGAATGGTTAGCCTCTTCGTAGGGCTGCAACCCATTTCGCTACTAAACGGAAAGGGTGGCAGCTGTGCGCAAGTTAGTAGACCGGACACCAAACCCAAAATCCGGCGCACCCGAGGGCGCCATGCGCACAGCCACCATCAAGTGCAGGCTATGCCTGACTGAATGACGCTTGTGCAGCCATTTTTAGGGAAAGGTAATAGCGGGCTACTAAACCCGATCACTGCAAATCAGTGACGCGAACCAAGTTACCGACCGCCCTCCAGGCGCACAAGCCGGCGGATTCTGGCGTACCCGTAGGCAGCGACGCAAGCCGTTGTAGGCTTCGGGAAGTTACGCGTGGCGTGTTTAAACGTGCTGTTGAAAATGCCCGCGCTGCTGCAGGCGGCGATCTTTTGGCCATGGCTTTTCCCAGGCAAATGCACAATCAAAAGGTCGCTGCCTGCAGCCGCACGCGGTCCTTGCGGCGTGGCGCGACGCGCTACTTGTCGTGATCGATATCCAGCTTGGTGAACGTCACCTGCCCACCCTCGCTGGTGTACCCGGTGTTGTCCTGCACATACACGCCAGCCTTGAAGTACAGCGGCCTGTTGCGCCAGGTCGCGCTGATCTGCGAGTCCCACTGATAGCCCGCCGCGCTGACGCCCAGGGCACCGCCCGGGCTGAGGTGGATCAGGTAGTTGAATTCGTTATCCAGTTTGATCCCGGTGGCGAGGGTGATGACGCGGCTCTCTTCGTCGTCCGGGTGCATGCGCACCTTGATCACCAGGTTGCCGGTGGCGGTCTTGGTCTTGTACTGATACTCGAGTTTGACCAGCGGTTTCTGGCTCTCATAGGCATGGATCTGACCGATGACGATCTTGCCCGAGCTGGGCACCTTGTTCACTGCGAGGGTCGCCCGCAGCAGGTTGTCGGCGTCCGGGTAGTACCAGTTGCGCAGGGTGCCGTTGCTGTAGGTTTCGCGCAGTTCGGTGCGCGGGTAGATCGCGTTCTCGGTTTTCGAGCCGGTAACCGGTGACCAGAAGAACAGCGTGCCGGTGTCGGAATGGAAGTACTGATCCTTGAAGCCGTTCACCAGTTTCGAGGTTTCGACGGTGTACGGCGGGCTGCCAACGGGAACGCTGAGGTTCCAGGTTGCGAGGTCGATCATGTTGTCTGTTCCACTCAGTTTTCGCTGCACGCACGTGCCAGAAGCTCTAGCCCGCGCCTTTTGGGGCGGCCTTTATAAGCGTAGAGGGATTTTTTGTTAACCGCCGTCCGGCGGACGATTGGCGTCAACATCCTGTCGAAATGCCATCTTTCCCGGTTTTCGGGGCCTGCGACGGTGACCGTTAGTCGGCTTCTCGCCGCTTTGTTTAAATGATGGCCTGATGACAGCTATTGCTTTTGGCGATCCCGGACTAGAGTGAAGGCTCAGTAACTGTGCGGTTTTCACGAAAAACCGGCCGATGCTCCGATAAGAGATGTCCCGACAAGAGAAGCAGCATGGAATGCGCGCAACCCCAGCCAGGTGAAGGCAGCTCAGTCCTTTTGATCGTTGATGACTACCCTGAAAACCTGATCAGCATGCGCGCGTTGCTGCAGCGTCAGGATTGGCAGGTGATGACCGCTGCTTCGGGTTTCGAAGCGCTGAGCCTGTTGCTCGAACACGAAATCGATCTGGTCCTGCTGGATGTGCAGATGCCCGGCATGGACGGTTTCGAAGTCGCGCGCCTGATGCGTGGCAGCCAGCGTACGCGGT
Organism: Pseudomonas sp. efr-133-TYG-5; assembly: GCF_030209175.1. Lineage (GTDB taxonomy): Bacteria > Pseudomonadota > Gammaproteobacteria > Pseudomonadales > Pseudomonadaceae > Aquipseudomonas. The sequence goes on from NZ_JARVSM010000004.1 coordinate 604,491, forward strand.
TGACGCCGATCATTTTCCTCACGGCCAACGAACAGTCCCAGGACGCGGTGATCAGGGGCTACGCCAGCGGCGCGGTGGATTACCTGTTCAAGCCGTTCGATCCGCAAATCCTCAAGCCGAAAGTCCAGGCGTTGCTGGAACACCAGCGCAATCGCCGCGCCTTGCAGCGCCTGAGCCATGACCTGGAAGTGGCGCGGGCCTTCAATGCCTCGGTGCTGGATAACGCCGCCGAAGGCATTCTGGTGCTGGGCGAGGACGGTTTGATCCGTTTCGCCAACCCGGCGATTTCGCGGCTGCTCAATGCTCCGGTCAAGGAGCTGGAGGGGCAGGAGTTTCTCGATTATTTGCAGAAACCGCACATTCCGCTGTGGGCCGATTCCGATTTCTACGCCAGCTATAAACGCGGAGAAACCTTGCGCCTGCATGACGCGCTGCTGCGCACGGCGCCCGGGCAGCAGGTGCCGGTGGCGTTGTCCTGCGCGCCGCTGTCGAGCGAGCAGCACGCCATGGTGGTGACGGTGCTGGACATGTCGGTGGTGCGCCACCTGCATCAGCAACTGGAGTTTCAAGCGGTGACCGACCCGCTGACCGGGCTGCTCAACCGTCGCGGCTTCTACCAGACCGTGGAGAACCTGCTGCTGCGCGGCGAGCGCACCGACAGCAGCTGGGTGCTGATGTACCTCGACCTGGACGGTTTCAAGCGGGTCAACGATTCCCTTGGACACGACGCTGGGGATCGCGTGTTGCGCTGGGTGTCCGAGCAGTTGAAGGCGTGTCTGCGGCCGTTCGACATTCTCGCGCGGATGGGCGGCGACGAATTCACCGCGTTGCTGGATCTGGAGTTCCCCGAGCAAGCGGCGAAGATTGCCGAGAAACTCATCGAACGGGTGTCGATCTGTCAGCAGATCGAGGGCCTGGACATTGCCCTGGGCGCCAGCATCGGCATCGCCACGTATCCCGATTGCGGCAACAACCTCGATGGCCTGATGCGCGCCTCGGACATCGCCATGTACGAGGCCAAGCGGGCCGGGCGCCAGCAGTATCGCTTCTACGATCACGAAATGAACGGCCGGGCGCGGTCACGGCTGATGCTGGAAGAAAGCGTGCGCACGGCCATCGAGAACCGCGACTTCAATCTGGTCTATCAGCCGCAGGTGGCGATCGCCGACGGCCGCATCCGGGGTTTCGAGGCGTTGCTGCGCTGGCAGCATCCGAGCGTCGGCGATGTGCCGCCGGGGCTGTTCCTGCCGTTGCTGGAAGAGGCGACCCTGATCAGTCGCCTCGGCAGCTGGATCTACCACCGCAGCGCCGGCCAGCGCAAAGCCTGGGAAGGGCAGTTTGGCGAAGAGTTGGTGCTGGGCGTGAGCCTGAGCAACACCCAGTTCGGCTTGCCGAATCTGGTCACCGAATTGCGTCAGGTCCTGGAGCGCCATGGCCTGCGGCCGCAGCAGATGGAAGTCGAGGTGACCGAGGAAGCGCTGACCATCAACCCTGACGACACCCGCAAACAGCTGCGCCTGCTGCGCAACCTCGGGGTGCGGGTGGCACTGGATGACTTCGGCTCAGGCTCCTGCTCGCTGGCGCATTTGCGTGACCTGGAACTGGATACGCTGAAGATTGACCGGCACTTGATCGCGCGATTGCCGGGGTCGGCACGGGACGCCTCGCTGGTGCGCAGCGTGATCGATCTGAGCAAGGAATACGGTTTGCTGGTGATCGCCGAAGGTGTCGAAACCGTCGAGCAGTATCAATGGCTGCAAGCCCATGGCTGCGAGTATGTGCAGGGTTTCCTGGTGGCGCGGCCGCTGATGGCCGAAGACGCCGTGCGCTTCGCCGAGCCGTTCGACTGGGGCGCGTTGAGCGCCTGAATTCGCTACACTGGCGGCCACTCCATGACTGGTACTGCCCGTTCCATGACCGCGTTGAAATACCTCCAGGCCTATCCCGCGCAATTGCAGGATCAGGTGCGTCAACTGATCGCCGAAGGGCGTCTGGGCGAGTACCTGAGCCAACGCTATCCGGGCCGCCACGATGTGCAGAGCGACAAGGCGCTGTACGCCTTCGCGCTGGACCTCAAGCAGGAATATCTGCGCAATGCCCCGGCCATCGACAAAGTCCTGTTCGACAACCGTCTCGACCTGACTCACCGCGCACTGGGTCTGCATACCACGGTGTCGCGGGTGCAGGGCGGCAAGCTCAAGGCGAAGAAAGAGATTCGCATCGCGTCGCTGTTCAAGGAGGCGGCGCCGGACTTTCTGAAGATGATCGTGGTGCATGAGCTGGCGCACTTCAAGGAGTCGGATCACAACAAGGCGTTCTATAAATTGTGTGAGCACATGCTGCCGGGGTATCACCAGGTGGAGTTCGATCTGCGGGTGTACCTGACGTGGCGGGATCTGCAGTAAACGTCTTTCAACAACGCAGGGTGCAGGCATGGACGTGAGCAAGACCAAGAGCAGTTTTTACCGGCGCTTGTACGTGGCTTATCTGATCGACAGCGGCCTGGCCAAGAGCGTGCCGGCGCTGACCGAAGTCACCGGCATGCCGCGGCGCACGGCGCAGGACACGATTGCGGCGCTGGCCGACCTGGACATTGTCTGTGAGTTCGAGCAGGAAGAGGGCGCGCGCAACCATGCCGGCGCCTATCGGATTCGCGACTGGGGAGCGATTGATCGGGGCTGGATCGAGCGTAATCTGCGGCAGATCAAGGCTGTTCTCGAGTATCCCTGAGTTGTGAGTTCGCCTTTGGCTCGTTGCCCTCACCCCAGCCCTCTCCCGGCGGGAGAGGGCCGCGATCATAAGCCAGGCGATAGGCTCAGGAGCGCCGCATGCCAATGTGCGGAATGTCATCCTCCAGGTATTCCTCGCCCGCCACGACAAACCCGTAGCGCCCGTAATAGCCCTGCAGATGCGCTTGCGCCGACAGGTAGATCGGCACCTGCGGCCAGTGTTTCTCGGCCTGCTTCAACGCCTGTTCCATCATCGCGTGGCCCAGGCCTTTGCCGCGCCCGGCCGGCGCGGTCAGCACACGGCCGATCACCACGTCGCCACCCTGGGATTGCGGGTCCAGCAGGCGCAGATATGCCACCAGCTGATCACCGTCCCAACCCATCAGATGGCAAGTGTCACCGTCCAGATCCTGGCCGTCGGGGTCCAGGTACGCGCAGCGCTGTTCGACCACGAATACCTCCGAGCGCAGTTTCAAAATGGCGTACAGCTGCTCTTTGCCCAGATCGCTGTGATGTTTGCAGACCCACTCGATTGTCATCTTCCGACTCCTTGAACAACGTCGCCCGATACTAAGCGCCCGGGGCAAATATGTCTGTATGGCGAAGAAATCTGTGACAAAGGCCAAAATGCCATCATTCCTTTCTCGCGGCGCCGGGTTCTTTGTGTAATCTGCTGGTAAGCGCTGTGCACTGGCTTCAATGAGCTAATGTTAGGGCCTGGGATTCGCCGGTAAGGGGCCTTGGGGTTTTGACTGAAAACACGCCGGGCGGCCCGCCCGCTAAGGATTTTCAAGCATGCCGCGACTGCATCGAGCCATCGCTTTGATCGGATTGCTGTTGCTGGGTCAAAGCGCTGCAGCGGAAAAATTGCGCCTGGTCTTCGACGTCTGGCCGCCCTTTACCGATGACACGCTGGTCAATGGTGGCCTGGCCACGGATATCGTCAGCACGGCCCTGGCACGTGCCGGCTATGCCAGCGACTACGAGCAGGTGCCGTGGGCGCGGGCGTTGCTCGGCGTCGGCGAGGGCCGCTACGACGTGCTGGTCAACGCCTGGTACAACGAAGATCGCACCCGGCTGGGGCAGTTCTCCGCGGAGTACCTGCTCAACCGCGTGCGGTTCATCAAGCGCAAAGACACGCCGATCGAATACAACAGCCTGGAAGAACTGCACACCTACCCCATTGCGGTGGTGCGCGGCTACGCCTACTCGGCGCCTTTCGATGGCGACACGGCGTTGCAGAAAGTGCCTGTGCATAACTTCGCCATGGCCGTGCGCATGCTGGCGGCGGACCGGGTCAAGCTGACCCTGGAAGACGAGTTTGTCGCGCGCTATTACCTGTCCCGCGAATCACCCAAGGTGCGCAATGCCGTGGAATTCCTGCCCAAGCCGCTGAGCGAGAACAGCCTGCACATTCTGGTCAGCCTGAAGAACCCGGAGCACGCGCAGATTGTCGCCGGGTTCGACAAGGCGATTGCGGCGATGAAGGCCGACGGCAGCTACGACAAGCTGCTCAGGCAGCATGGGATGTGAAGGGCTGATGCAGAATTTGCGGTGTGATTGATTGCCTCATCGCTGGCAAGCCAGCTCCCACGGTGTCGGTGTAGTACAAAGAATATGTGGATTACGCTACCTGTGGGAGCGGGCTTGCTCCGGGCGGCGATCCGACGAAGAGGCCTGTCTGGCCCCCTCAATCTTCGGCTGTGTCTTTGATCAGGTGCGCCGCCAGCGTGCGCAACGGTCCGAGCTGGCGGCAGATCAGCGCCAGTTGCGTCTGCACCAGGCGCTGGCCTTCGTCGATCTCGTCCGGCATCTGCTCCAGGTCATTGGCCAGGGCTTCTTCCTCGTCGCTCTGGATCGCAATGGCTTGCTTGTTCGCCAGGCCCTGGGCGATTTCGTCGATGCTGCTCGCCAGTTTCACCCCGGCGCCGTCGATCAGGTGTTCGCGCACCTCGGCCGGCAGTTGAGTTTCCCGGTGTGCGCCGAGGCCTGACAAATAGCTGAGCAACGTGTGCGACAGCACCAGGAAGCGGAAGCCCACGTCGGCTTCTTTGCGGAAATGCCCAGGCTCCATCAGCATGTTCGCCAGGGTGGTCGACAGCGCCGCATCGGCGTTGTGGGCGTTGCGCCGGGCCAGGCGATAAGCGAGGTCGTCGCTCTTGCCAGCGGCGTATTGCTGCATGATCTGGCGCAGGTAGATGCTGTTGCAGGTCAGGGTGTTGGCCAGCACTTTGTTCAGGCGTCGGCCCTGCCAGTCCGGGAGGAACAGCAACACTGTCAGGCCGGCGATCAGACTGCCGAGCAGGGTATCGAACAGGCGCGGCAGGAACAGCCCGTAGCCGTCGCCGATCTGGTTGAAGCAGAACAGCACCATGATGGTGATCGCCGCGGTCGCCACGGTGTAGCGGGTGGTGCGGTTGGTGAAGAACACCACCCCGGCGGCGATGGCGAAGCACGACTGCACCAACGGACTCGGGAACAGATCGAACAGCGCCCAGGCGATGGTCAGGCCGATGGCGGTGCCGATGATCCGCTGACCGAGTTTGCGCCGGGTGGCGCCGTAGTTCGGCTGGCAGACGAACAGCGTGGTGAGGATGATCCAGTAGCCCTGCGACGGGTGAATCAGGTGCACCATGCCGTAGCCGATGCTCAACGCCAGCGGCAGGCGCAGGGCGTGGCGGAACAGCAGCGACGTCGGCGTCAGCTGGGTGCGCAGGCGCATCCACACGTCCTTGAGGTTGCGCGGCGAGCGGTCGAGCAGGCTGCTGTCGGTGGCATCCGCGAGGGCGTCGGGGTTGCTGGCGTCGCTGAGCAGGCGGTCGAGGGTGCCGAGGTTGGCGGCCAGGGCGCGCAATGATCGCAGCAGGCCGCGCCAGGCCGGGTTGCTCTGGATGCGCAGGTGTTCGAGCGAGGCGTGCAGGTCGCTCAGGGCTTCGGCGAACGTAGCGTCGTAGATGAACGGCTGACGCATCTGGATCGATTCGGCCAGCGCCCGACAGGCCTTGCCCTGCTGGCGCAGCAGGCGCTGGCAGCGGAACAGTACGTCGCTGTGGAAAAACGCCTCGGCCAGGGCGTTGTACGGGTAGTGCGAGGAGCTGGCGCGTTCGTGGATGTCCTGGGCGAGGAAGTACAGCTTGAGATAGCGACTGACTTTCGAGCCGGGACGCCCGTTGCCGACCCGGTGCAGGATGATTTCCTTGGCACTGTTCAGTGCGGCGACCACGCGACCGTTCTGCTGCGCCAGTTCCAGGCGTCGCGCTTCGACATCCAGCTGACGGATCGGCTCGAACAGCGAGGCTTTGAGCTTCAGGTAATAGCCCAGTTCGCGGAACAGCCGCGCCAGGCTCTGCTGCACCGGCTGGTTGGAAAACAGCGCCTGCCACAGCACCGACAGCAGGCCATACCAGGCCGCGCCGGCCACCAGCAGCATCGGTTCGTGCCAGAAATCGCTGACCGCGCCGCCACGCTGGTCGACGCCGATCATGGTGTAGACCGACAGAATCAAGGTCGCCGAGGCGATCGCTCCGTAGCGTTCGCCGAGGGCGCCGAGCATGGTCAGGCTGAAACTGGCCAGCGCCAGGGCAATCACGAACAGGATGGGATAGGGGAACAGCAGCTCCACCGACAGGGCGGCGACGCTGAAACACACCAGGGTCACCGCCAGGGCATTGAGGCGGCCCTGCCAACTGTCGTCGGTTTCGGCCAGGGCGCTTGCGATGATCCCGAGGAACAGCGGGATCAGCAGCCCCATTTCATCCTGATACCAGCACAGCGCCATGCTGCCGGTCAGGGCGATGAATACCCGCACGCTGTAGCTGAATTTATCCAGCGCCCACAGGCGCCGCAAAGACTGACGAAACGAGGTCGAGGACATGAAGTGCGAAGGCCTTCCGAGGCGATGCCGCTAAATTGAGCCAGTAATGACGCCGACGCAATGGCGTCGATCACATCTGACAGCAAAAAGTGTTCCTTTGGACCATTGTGCCGATCTCAATTTCCAGGTTGGACAAAAAAACTGTGGGAGCTGGCTTGCCAGCGATGAGGCCGGCAGCTCCAACATCACATGTTGAATGTCAGCCCGCCATCGCTGGCACGCCAGCTCCCACAGGGATTGCATTTCAAATTTGAACAGCGGGATCAGACGTACTGCGCCGCCGCGTAACCCGACGCCCACGCCCACTGGAAGTTGAAGCCGCCCAGGTGGCCGGTGACGTCGAGCACTTCGCCGACGAAATACAGGCCCGGGCTTTTCAGCGATTCCATGGTCTTGGACGACACTTCGCGGGTATCGACGCCGCCGAGGGTGACTTCGGCGGTGCGGTAGCCCTCGGTGCCGGCCGGCACGACTTTCCAGCTGCCGAGTCTGTCGGCGATCTGCGCCAGTTCGGCGTGGGTGTACTGCTTCATCGGTTTGGAAACGAACCAGTTGTCCGCCAGCAGGTTGGCCATCTTCTTGGTGAAAATCTCGCCGAGCAGGGTTTTCAGCTCGCTGTTCGGACGCTCGGCGACTTGTTGCTGCAACCAGCTCGCCGCGTCGTGATCCGGCAGCAGGTTGATTTCCACCGTGTCGCCGGGCTCCCAGAACGAGGAAATCTGCAGGATCGCCGGGCCGCTGAGGCCTCGGTGAGTGAACAGGATGTTTTCGCGAAAGCTCTGCTCGTTGCAGCTGACCAGGCAATCCACCGACGTGCCGGACAGCTCGCTGCACAAGTCCTTGAGCTGGTCGGTGATGGTGAACGGCACCAGCCCGGCGCGGGTCGGCAGCAGTTCATGACCGAACTGCTTGGCGACCTGATAACCGAAACCGCTGGCGCCCAGCGTCGGGATCGACAGGCCGCCGGTGGCGATCACCAGCGACTGGCACTGCAACTGGCCGAGGGTGGTGTCGAGCAGGTAGCCGCTGTCGACCTTCTCGATGGTCTGGATCGAGGTGTCCAGGTGCAGCTCGACGCCGACCTGGTCGCACTCGTCGAGCAGCATGCCGAGGATGTCGCTGGCCTTGTTGTCGCAGAACAGCTGACCGAGTTTCTTCTCGTGGTACGGCACGCCGTGCTTGCCGACCATGCCGATGAAATCCCACTGGGTGTAGCGCGCCAGGGCCGATTTGCAGAAATGCGGATTGTGCGAAAGGAAATTGCTCGGCTCGGTGTACATGTTGGTGAAATTGCAGCGACCGCCGCCGGACATGAGGATTTTCTTGCCGGGCTTGTTGGCGTGGTCGAGCAGCAACACCTGACGCCCGCGGCCGGCCGCGGTCAGGGCACACATCAAGCCAGCGGCGCCGGCGCCAATGATCACGACTTCGGTAGAGCGCAAAACGGTGTCCTCACACAGATCGTTCCCACGCTCTGCGTGGGAATGCCGCCATGGACGCTCTGCGTCCGCTTTTAAATCGTGACGCGGAGCGTCACAGGATGCATTCCCACGCAGAGCGTGGGAACGATCAACTTTTGTTGGAAGATCGCTTACAGGACGCGAACACGCAGCGAACGGCCCTTGATCTTGCCGTTGTTCAAGCGCTGCAGCGCCTGCATGACCACGGTGCGCTCAACCGCCACATACGACTGGAAGTCGAAGATCGCGATCTTGCCCACCTGCGCGCCCGGGATGCCGGCATCGCCGGTCAGTGCGCCGAGAATGTCGCCCGGACGCACTTTGTCCTTGCGCCCGCCGGCGATGCACAGCGTGCTCATCGGCGGCTGCAGCGGCGCGCCGCCCTGGGACTTGAGGTTGTCGACCTGATCCCAGTTCAGCGGGGCTTTCTGCAGTTGTTCGATGGCCTGCGCGCGATGCGCCTCGGACGGCGCCACCAGGCTGACCGCGATGCCTTTCTCGCCGGCACGCCCGGTACGGCCAACGCGGTGAATGTGGATTTCCGAGTCGCGGGCCAGTTCGACGTTGATCACCATGTCCAGCGCATCGATGTCCAGGCCGCGAGCGGCGACGTCGGTGGCGACCAGGACCGAGGTGCTGCGGTTGGCGAACATCGCCAGCACCTGATCGCGGTCACGCTGCTCCAGGTCGCCGTGCAGGCCGACCGCGGAAATGCCCTTGGCGGTCAGGTGATCGACGGTTTCCTGAACTTGCTGCTTGGTGAAGCAGAACGCTACGCAGGAGGCCGGGCGGAAGTGGTGCAGGACCTTGGTCACGGCGCTCATGCGTTCTTCCGGGGCAATCTCGTAGAAGCGCTGTTCGATCTGCGTGTCGTCGTGGAACGCTTCGGCCTTGACCGTCTGCGGGTCGCGCATGAACTTCGAGGCCAGTTGCTTGATGCCCGCCGGGTAGGTGGCGGAGAACAGCAGGGTCTGCCGGCGCGCCGGGGTCTGCTCGATGATGTCTTCGATGGCGTCGTAGAAGCCCATGTCGAGCATGCGGTCGGCTTCGTCGAGGATCAGCGTATTGAGGCCGTCGAGCACCAGCGAACCCTTGCGCAGGTGCTGCTGGATGCGTCCCGGGGTGCCGACGATGATGTGCGCGCCGTGCTCCAGCGAAGCGATCTGCGGGCCGAACGACACGCCGCCGCACAGGGTCAGGACCTTGATGTTGTCTTCGGCACGGGCCAGACGCCGGACTTCCTTGGCGACCTGATCGGCCAGCTCGCGGGTCGGGCAGATCACCAGCGCCTGGCAACCGAAGTAGCGCGGGTTGATCGGGTTGAGCAGGCCGATGCCGAACGCGGCGGTCTTGCCGCTGCCGGTCTTGGCCTGGGCGATCAGGTCCATCCCCTTGAGGATCACCGGCAAGCTTTGCGCCTGGATCGGCGTCATCTGCGCATAACCGAGAGATTCGAGGTTAGCCAGCATGGCGGCGGACAGCGGCAAAGTATTAAAAGCGGTGGCGATGGTGGTCACGGGACTGGCCTGCAAAACAAAATGTCGCGCAGTGTAGCAGCCCCGTGCCACTTTCCTCGAAAGTTCTGGACGAACAGCGACTCGATCACCAGCACCTGGCGATCAAACCGCTGGCGAGGGAACGGGCTCGCGCGCCGCACCCGCCGTCCCCAGTTCGGCGTTTGTTCAGTGCTCGATGTGTTCGTCCGGGTGTTCCTGCGCACGTTTGGCGCGCCGGCCGTCTTCTTTCGACAGCTGCGAGAAAATCGTCGCCGCCAGCATCGCCATGATCCCCACCGTGACAAAGGTCAGCTGGAACGCGCCCAGCACGGTTTCCACGCCGTCGTTGCCGATCTCCGCCGTGAAGCCGCCCAGCAGCGCACCGGCGCAGGCCACCCCAAGACTCAACGACAACTGCGCCACCACCGAGAGCAGACTGTTGCCGCTGCTGGCGCTGGCATCGTCGAGGTCGATCAGGGTCACGGTGTTCATCGCGGTGAATTGCAGCGAGTTGATCGCACCGAGAATCGCCAACAGGCACAGCAGCAGCCAGTACGGCGTCTGCTCGCTGACCAGGCCCATGCTCGCCAGCATGATGCCCAGCGCGAGGGTGTTGCCGGTGAGCACGATGCGATAGCCGAGGCGTTCGATCAGCGGGCGCGCCATCCACTTGGCGAACATCGCCGCGCCAGCCAGCGGCAGCATGCTCATCCCCGCCTGCGACGGCGAGTAACCCAGCGCCACCTGCAGCAGCAACGGCACCAGGAACGGCAGGGCACCGCTGCCCAGCCGGGCGAACAGGTTGCCGATAATGCCGACGGCGAAGGTGCGGGTCTTGAACAGCGAAGGCGCGAACAGCGGGTTCTCGACACGTCCGGCGCGCAGCCAGTACGCCGCGAGACAGGCCAGACCGCCGAACAGCAGCAACATCACCCGCAGGTGCGGCAGGTGCAGTTCGCCCAGGCCTTCCATGGCGATGGTGATGAGGATCATCGCCGCGCCGAACAGCAGGAAACCCAGGCTATCGAAACGCGTGCGCTCGCTGCCGCGCAGGTCGGGAATGAATTTCCATACCGCGTAGCAACCGATGACGCCCACCGGCAGGTTGATCAGGAAGATCCAGTGCCACGTCAGGTACTGCACCATCCAGCCGCCCATGGTCGGGCCGATCAACGGGCCGAGCAGGCCGGGGATGGTGATGAAACCCATGATCCGCACCAGTTCCGAACGCGGATAGGCGCGCAGCACCACCAGGCGTCCGACCGGCAGCATCAGCGCACCGCCGAGGCCCTGGATGATGCGCGCGCCGACCAGCATGGTCAGGCTGCTGGACAGGGCGCAGAGCAGCGAGCCGAAACTGAACAGCAGGATCGCGCCGAAGAAGATTTTCTTCGTGCCGAAGCGATCGGCGATCCAGCCCGAGGCCGGAATCAGCAATGCCACGGTGAGCATGTAGGCGATGACCACGCCCTGCATGCGCAGCGGGTCTTCGGCCAGGTCCCGGGCCATGGCGGGCAGGGCGGTGTTGAGGATGGTCCCGTCGAGGGACTGCATGAAGAAGGCGATGGCGACGACCCACGGCAACCAGCGGGCGGTGATGGCGTCGAGCGGTGGGCGGTTGGGCATGGAACCTCTGAGAGTGTGGGTCAGGCGGAACACTACCCTGTGGGAGCTGGCTTGCCAGCGATGGCGGACTTTCAGACAAAGTTATGTTGAATCTGATGTCCTCATCGCTGGCAAGCCAGCTCCCACAGGTATTTGCGGTGTTACAGGGTCAAGGTCAGTCGGCTCACCAGCGCCCCCGGCAGCAATGCCGACGAGGTATTGCGCTGGCTATAGGTGCTCGCCGACAGCAGCAACTCGCGCTCGGCGGTCAGGGCCTCCAGTTGCGAACCCAGCAGGCTGTAGGCGCTGTCGTCGAAGCGCATGGTGCTGACCGGCGCCTGGATCTCGCCGTTTTCCACCCAGAACGTGGCGAAGCGGGTCATGCCGGTCAGGCGTGCCGCCGGTTGATCCGAGTAGTTCAGGTACCACAGGTTGCTGATGTACAACCCGGTACCCAACTGCTTGAGAACATCCGCCTGCGGTAAGTCACCGGCGGCCATGGTCAGCGCGCTCGGCGCTTCCCCGCCGCTGGCGCCGTTGGCCGTCAGGCCGTACTCGGCGGCGCTGCGCGAACCGACCAGTTGCGCGCCCGCCTTGCCTTCGACAATCAGGCGCAGATCGCTGCGTGGATAGCCTTCGCCGGAAAACGCCGGACTCAGCGAGTCGCTGACTTTTTCGTCGAGGGACACCAGCGCACTGAACGCCTGATCGCCGGCGTACAGCTTCTGCAACGGGCTGCTCTTGCTGGCAATCGACTGCGCGGAAAACCCGCCCCAGCACAGCATGCCCATGATTTCTTCGAGCGCCGCCGGTGCCAGGTAGGCGCGGTACTGCCCCGGCGCCAGGGTGCGCAGCGGGCGACCGAGGAACTCCAGTTGCTCGCGCGCCTGCTGGATGCGGCGGGCGAAATCAGCGCTGTTCCAGTCGTGCCCGGCATAACTGGCCTTCACGGCCTGGCCGTTGTCGTGGAACAGGCTGAAGTCGAAGTTGAAGCTGTTGGCCTGGTGCCAGCCGAAGGCCCCCGAAGAGCTGGCAAAACCGCGGGCAATCGGGCCGGCGGCGTAGATGCCGACCAGATCGAGGCCTTGCGCCGCCTCGGCGATCTGCGCCACGACCTGTTCGGTGTCCGGCAGCGGATGCTCCTGCACGTGCCGGCTCTGCCAGCCGTTGTGGTTGAGCAGCAGGTACGGATCCTGTGGCAGCAGCGGCAGGGTTTCGCGCAGTTGCTGCAAGCCTTCGGCGAGGCGTTGCAGATCGGTTTCCTGTTCGCCCGAGAGGGTGATCTGCAGGTCGGCATGGCGACCGTCGTTGATCAGCTTGAGGCTGACGCTGGCCTGCTGCACTTGCCCGGCCTGGCGCACCCTGGCGTGATTGAAGCGCACGAAAGCGGAGGATTCGGCGGCGTGGCTGAGGGTGAATTGCTCCGGCTCGCGCACGGTGTCCTGCAGCCAGTTGACCAGTACCTTGAAGGCCTCGGCCTGACTCTTTACGTTAGCCATCAGGCGTCTCCCCCAAACACATCAACGTTGCTGAATACGCAGGCCGGCGAAGCGTGGCCGACGCGGATCACCTGGTTCGGTTCGCCCTTGCCGCAGTTCGGCGTGCCCAGCACCTTGACGGTACTGGCATCGCCGACGGCGCGCAGGCTTTTCCAGAATTGGGCAGAGATGGCCCGGTAGTTCGGGTTTTTCACCACGCCCTTGAGCTCACCGTTTTCGATCAACTGGCCCCATTCGCAGCCGAACTGGAATTTGTTGCGCGCATCGTCGATCGACCACGAGCGATTGGTGCTCATCAGGATGCCGTGCTCGATGCCCTCGACCAGTTGCCCCAGGCTCTGGTCGCCCGGCTCGATATTGAGGTTGGCCATGCGGTCGATCGGCGCGCGGTTCCAGCCGCAGGCGCGGCTGTTGGCCACGCCGTCGAGGCCGGCGCGGTGTTGCGAGAGCGCGCCACCCAGCGGCCGCAGCAGCAGGCCCTGGCGAATCAGGAATTGCTTGCTGGCGACACTGCCATCGTCGTCATGCGCGTAACTGGCAAGTTCTTCCGGGATGCCCGGATCGAAGGTCACGTTGAGCAACGGCGAGCCGTACTGCAGGCTGCCGAAGTCGCTGGTCTTGACGAAGCTGGTGCCGGCGTAATTGCGCTCGTCGCCGAGGATGCGGTCCAGTTCCAGCGGGTGACCGATGGACTCATGGATCTGCAGCATCATCTGGTCGGGCATCAGCAGCAGGTCGCGCGCGCCTTGCGGGGTGTTCGGGGCAAGCAGCAATTGCAGCGCCTGGTCAGCCACCTGCGGACCGGCGCCGACCAGGCCGCAGCGGCTGATGACGTCCGCGCCGCCCTGCTGGCCGAAGTTTTCGCGACCGAGGCTGCGGGTCTGGCTGTCGCTGCCGTCGTAGGCGGTGACGCTCAGGCCCGGGTAGACGAAGCGCTGGGCCTGGCGCAATTCGGCCCCGGCGCTGCTCAGGTAGATCTGCTCGACGTGAGTGATGCCGACGCTCACCTCCCAGTTCACCAGGCGCTCATCCTTTGGCACCGAGGCGGATTCCGCGCCGAGCAGCTCGAAGCAGTCGCTCAGGGACGGAAAGGGTTGTTCGAGATTGGGTGAAAAGTAATCGTTGCGGTCGCTGGAAACCGCCTGGTCGCGCAGGTCGAGCAAGGCGTACGGCTTGATTCGCCGGGCCTGCTGTTCGGCGCGCTCGAGGGCGGCCTGCAGGCCTTGCTGCGACAGGTCGTTGGTGGCGGCGTAGGCCTCGACACCGTTGACCCGCACGGTCAGCATCGCCCCCTCGTCGCGGCTCAGGCTCGGCGGCTCGGCAACGTTCTTGCGCACCGACAGGTACTGGCCGGACTCGCGCACATAGCGCAGGGAAAAGAATTCAGCGCCCGTGCGCAAGGCAGCGAAGCGCTGCTTGAGCTGGGGGTGGAAATCGAACATTCGGAAACCTCCTTGTCATGGAGTAGCGGGGCGAAGCGATTCGGCGGGGAGGGGTGAAACGATTGCGCGAGGACTAGAGTAGGCCTGCGTGGGGGTAGGATCAAGTGAAGAGGGGGTGTAGGGGGATTTACTGTGAACCAGGGAGAGAGGTGTAGATTTGCAGGGCCTCATCGCTGGCAAGCCAGACTCCCACAGGTTTCTCGGTGACCACAATATCTGTGAACGACGCAAAACCCTGTGGGAGCTGGCTTGCCAGCGATTAGCCGTGACGCGGTATCAAGTCTTACTGAGCAGCAGGCGTGACATCACGCATCGGCTTGCCCTTCACCGGCGCACCGCCAGCAACGTAGTAGGCGGCGGTGCTGCGCGGCAGCGGCTTGCGGCCACGGATCTTGTCGGCGATTTTCTCGGCCATCATGATCGTCGGCGCGTTCAGGTTGCCGGTGGTGATGATCGGCATGATCGAGGCATCGACCACACGCAGGCCCTGCATGCCATGCACGCGACCTTCGCCATCCACGACCGCCATGTCGTCGGTGCCCATCTTGCACGAGCAGGACGGGTGGAACGCGGTTTCGGCGTGCTCGCGGATGAACTTGTCCAGTTGCTCATCGGTTTGCACTTCGATGCCCGGGCTGATTTCACGGCCGCGGAAGGCGTCCAGGGCAGGCTGCTGCATGATTTCCCGGGTCAGGCGGATGCCGTCACGGAATTCCTGCCAGTCCTGCTCGGTGGCCATGTAGTTGAACAGGATGCTCGGGTGCTGGCGCGGATCCTTGGATTTGACCTGGATGCGGCCACGGCTCGGCGAACGCATGGAACCCATGTGCGCCTGGAACCCGTGCTCTTTCACACCGTTGCTGCCGTTGTAGTTAATCGCCACCGGCAGGAAGTGGTACTGGATGTTCGGCCATTCGAACTCTTCGCGAGTACGGATGAAACCGCCGGCTTCGAACTGGTTGCTGGCGCCGATGCCGGTGCCGTTGAACAGCCACTCGGCACCGATGGCCGGCTGGTTGTACCAGAGCAGCGACGGGTACAGCGAAACCGGTTGGGTGCAGGCGTATTGCAGGTACAGCTCGAGGTGGTCCTGGAGGTTTTCACCGACGCCCGGCAGGTCGTGGACGACCGGGATGTCGAGGCTTTCCAGCAGTTTTGCCGGGCCGACACCGGAGCGCTGCAGAATCTGCGGCGAAGCGATGGCGCCGGAGCACAGCAGGACTTCCTTGCGTGCCTTGGCTTCAACGCGCTCTTCGGCCGAGCCGACCAGGTAACGCACGCCGACCGCACGCTTGCCTTCGAAGAGGATCTTGTCGGTCAGGGCGTGGGTGACGATGGTCAGGGTCGAACGCTTCTTGGCGATGTCGAGGTAGCCACGGGCGGTGGAAGCACGACGGCCGTTCGGCGTGACGGTGCGGTCCATCGGGCCGAAGCCTTCCTGCTGGTAACCGTTCAAGTCTTCGGTGCGCGGGTAACCGGCCTGCACGCCGGCTTCGACCATGGCGTGGAACAGTGGGTTGTTGCCCGCCTTCGGCGTGGTCACGCTGACCGGGCCGTCGCCACCGTGGTAGTCGTTCGGGCCGATGTCGCGGGTTTCCGCTTTACGGAAGTACGGCAGGCAGTCCAGATAGGTCCAGTCTTCCAGGCCTGGCAGTTTCGCCCAGCCGTCGTAGTCCATGGCGTTGCCACGGATGTAGCACATGCCGTTGATCAGCGAGGAACCGCCGAGGCCCTTGCCGCGACCGCATTCCATCCGGCGACCGTCCATGTGCGGCTCCGGATCGGTTTCGTAGGCCCAGTTGTAGCGACGGCCCTGCAGCGGGAACGCCAGGGCGGCCGGCATTTGTGTGCGGAAGTCGAAACGGTAGTCAGGGCCGCCTGCTTCGAGCAGCAGCACGGTGACGCCTTCGTCTTCAGTCAGACGGGTCGCAAGTGTGTTACCGGCCGAGCCGGCACCGATGATGATGTAATCGAATTCTTGGGACATTGAATGCACCCTCTTTAGATGTGGTCAGGCAGGACCTCAGCGAGTGCTGCGCACTCGAGTCGCTGGCAAGCCAGCTCCCACAAGGATTGGGAGTAGCCACAGACTTGCGGGACGACTCCAAACCTGTGGGAGCGGGCTTGCCCGCGAAGAGGCCCTCGCAGGCAATACAAGACTCGGGGCTTAGAAAACCGAGACGTAATCGCCCAGCTCGACCTGTACCGATTTGATGCGTGTGTAGTTGGCCAGCGAGCTGATGCCGTTCTCACGGCCGACGCCCGACTGCTTGTAACCGCCCACCGGCATTTTCGCGTCGGACTCGCCCCAGGCGTTGATCCAGCAGATACCGGCTTCCAGTTGATGAATCACGCGGTGTGCGCGGTTCAGGTCCTTGGTGACGATACCGGCGGCCAGGCCGAAGTCGGTGTCGTTGGCGCGGCGGATCACTTCTTCTTCGGTCTCGTAGGTGAGGATCGCCATCACCGGGCCAAAGATTTCTTCACGGACGATGGTCATCTCGTCGGTGCAATCGGTGAACACGGTCGGCGCGACGAAGGCACCTTTGGCGAATTCGCCGTCGGTCAGACGCTCGCCGCCGCACAGGACACGGGCACCTTCTTCCTTACCCTTGGCGATGTAACCCAGCACGCTTTCCATGTGGGCGAAGCTGACCAGCGGGCCGAAGTTGGTGTTTTCGTCTTCCGGGTTGCCGATGCGAATGCGCGCTACGCGCTCGACGATCTTGGCTTCGAAAGCGGCTTTCAGGTGGCTCGGGACGAATACGCGCGTACCGTTGGTGCAGACCTGACCGGAGCTGTAGAAGTTGGCCATCATCGCGGTGTCGGCGGCGCGATCGAGGTCGGCGTCGTCGCAGATGATCAGCGGCGACTTGCCGCCCAGTTCCATGGTCACGTCTTTCAGCGACGAAGCCGAGGCGCTGGCCATGACTTTCTTGCCGGTGTCGGTGCCGCCGGTGAAGGAGACTTTCTCGATGCGCGGGTGCTCGGTGAGCCAGGTGCCGACTTCGCGGCCGCTGCCGGTCAGCACGTTGAACACACCGTTCGGCAGGCCGGCTTCGGTGTAGATCTCGGCCAGTTTCAGGGTGGTCAGCGAGGTGACTTCGCTTGGCTTGAAGATCATCGCGTTACCGGCGGCCAGGGCCGGTGCGGATTTCCACAGCGCGATCTGGATCGGGTAGTTCCACGCGCCGATACCGGCGACCACGCCCAGTGGCTCGCGACGGGTGTAGACGAAGGACGTGTCGCGCAGCGGGATCTGCTCGCCTTCGATCGCTGGCACCAGGCCGGCGTAGTATTCCAGTACGTCGGCGCCGGTGACGATGTCGACGTATTTGGTTTCGGAGAAGGCTTTGCCGGTGTCCAGGGTTTCCAGCGCAGCCAGCTCATCGTTGCGCTCACGCAGGATGTCGACGGCACGGCGCAGGATGCGCGAACGCTCCATGGCGGTCATCGCGGCCCAGATTTTCTGGCCCTTTTCGGCGCTGACCACGGCGCGTTCGACGTCTTCCTTGGTCGCGCGCTGCACCAGTGCGAGGACTTCACCGTTCGCCGGGTTGATGGCTTCGAAGGTGGCATCGCTGCCGGCGTCGGAGTACGCGCCATCGATGTAGAGTTTTTGCAGTTCGAAACGGGCCATAGTGTCCTCGCAAGTGCATTAGTGGTTGGCGTTGACCACCGCGATGCAACTGCGGTGGCGGTTCAGGGGCCGAGCGTTTTCTCTGTGCTCTAACTCACCTGCTTGGCCAATTGGAAATCCATGTATTCGTAAGCGATCTGTTGCGCCTGCGCGGTGTCGAAAGCGTCTCCCGACAGCGCGCCGCGCAACCACAAGCCGTCGATCAGGGCTGCCAGTCCACGGGCGGCGCTGCGCGCATCTTCGAGCGGCAGCACCCGGCGGAACTCGCAGCACAGGTTGGAATACAGACGGTGATCGTTGATCCGCTGCAACCTGTGCAAAGACGGCTGGTGCATGCTGGTGGCCCAGAAGGCCAGCCAGGTTTTCATTGCCGGGCCATTGACCTGGCTGGCGTCGAAGTTGCCTTCGATGATCACCTGCAGATGGGCCCGGGGGCTGTTATCTGCCAGCGCCTGACGGCGCGCGGTGACACTCTCGCTGAGGGCGGTCATCAGATACCGCATCGTGGCGGCGATCAGGCCGTTCTTGTCCTGAAAGTAATGACTGATGATGCCATTCGAGACACCGGCCAAACGGGCGATCAGCGCAATGCTGGCGTCCCCCATTCCGACCTGATCGACCGCTTGCAGCGTGGCTTCGATCAGTTGTTGGCGGCGGATGGGTTGCATACCGACCTTGGGCATCTTGCACATCTCCTTAGGCCTTCCGAGCGGCGAATGACGTCGATCGGATTGAGGGCCAGTCTATTTTGTTTTGATTGAACGTTCAATCAACAAAGAATAAGATCTGCGACAAATCGTCGCTGCCTACAGATTTTTTCTGCTTGTAAATGGCGATAAACCGACATCCGAAAAAGCTTGAAACCTGCGTGGGGCATGGCGCGGTTCGCTGTTCGATGGACGTGTTGAATGGGCAAGACGCTCGACGCCAGGTTTCGGATGAACGTCCAGACCATGGCCGCGAAAGCGATTCGCAACGCCATTTCGGCAGGTTCAGGCTTTATTTCGGGGTGTCTTTATATCACCCGCCGGTCGGCTGCCAACTAACCGATTGGTCGGGTTCCGTGTTGCCTTGTGTTCTTCTCTCGCACTGCCTGGAGCATTTGTGCCATGAGTTCTGCCTCGCTTATAAAGACCCCGCCCGAGAAGGTGACGGTCAACGGTTGGGTGTTCTACACCTCTACCGCGCTGATTCTGTTGTTGACCGCCATTCTGATCATCGCCCCGCAAGAGGCCGGCAGAATGCTGGGAGTGGCTCAGGCCTGGTTGTCGCGCAGCTTCGGCTGGTACTACATGGTGGTGATCGCCGCCTACCTGGTGTTTGTGGTGGGCCTGGCGTTTTCTTCGTACGGCAAACTCAAACTGGGCAGCAAGGACGATACCCCGGATTTCAGTTACGGCGCCTGGGCGGGGATGCTGTTCTCGTCGGGTATCGGTATTTCGCTGCTGTACTTCGGCGCTTCCGAGCCGCTGGACCACTATTTCAATCCACCGGAAGGCGCGTCGGCCACCAACCTGGCTGCGCGCCAGGCCGTGCAACTGACGTTCCTCCACTGGGGCCTGCACGGCTGGGCGATCTACGCCCTGGTCGGTTTGGCGGTGGCTTATTTCGCTTATCGGCACAACCAGCCGCTGGCGCTGCGTTCGGCGCTGTATCCGCTGGTGGGCGAGCGTTGGGTCAAGGGCGGCGCCGGTCACGCGGTGGACGGCTTCGGCATGTTCGTGACCCTGCTGGGTCTGGTGACCAACCTGGGGATCGGTTCGCTGCAAGTGTCCTCGGGCCTGGAAAACCTGTTCGGCATGGAACACAGCAACACCAACCTGCTGATCGTGATCATCGTGATGAGCACCGTGGCGACCATCGCGGCCGTGTCCGGCGTGGAAAACGGCATTCGTCGTCTGTCCAACCTGAACATCGTGCTGTTCAGCGGCCTGCTGATTTTCGTCCTGCTGTTCGGCCCGACCCTGCACCTGCTCAACGGCTTCGTGCAGAACATCGGCGACTACCTCAACGGCGTGGTGCTGAAGACCTTCGACCTGTATGTCTATGAAGGCGACAACGCCAAGTCCGATCGCTGGCTGGGCCTGTGGACCCTGTTCTACTGGGCCTGGTGGATTTCCTGGGCGCCATTCGTCGGTATGTTCATCGCGCGTATTTCCCGTGGCCGTACCGTGCGCGAACTGGTCGCCGGCGTGCTGCTGATCCCGCTGGGTTTCACCCTGGCGTGGCTGTCGATCTTCGGTAACTCGGCGCTGGATCTGGTGATGAACCAGGGCGCGGTGGAACTCGGCAAGACGGCGCTGGAACAGCCGTCGATGGCGATCTACCAATTGCTGGAGCATTACCCAGCGTCGAAAGTCGTCATCGGTGTGTCGATCTTCGTCGGTTTCGTGCTGTTCCTGACTCCGGCCGACTCCGGCGCGGTGATGATGGCGAATCTGTCCTGCAAGGGCGGCAACGTCGACGAAGACGCGCCGCACTGGCTGCGGATCTTCTGGTCGGTGGTGATCACCCTGGTGACCATCGGTCTGCTGTTCGCCGGTAACTTCGAAGCCATGCAGACCATGGTGGTGCTGGCCGGTCTGCCGTTCTCGGTGGTGCTGGTGTGCTTCATGTTCGGCCTGCACAAGGCGATGCGCCAGGACATGCAGATCGAACAGGAGCAGGCGCAACTGGCCGAGCGCGGTCGTCGCGGTTTCAGCGAGCGTCTGACCCAGCTGGACCTGCAACCGAGCCAGTCGGTGGTGCAGCGTTTCATGGACAAGCAGGTCAGCCCGGCGCTGGAAGACGCTGCCGTACAAATGCGTGCCCAGGGTCTGCAAGTGCAGACGCTGCTGGGCAAGTCCAAGCGTTGCATGGGCGTGCGCGTCGAGATGGAGGAGGGCAACCCGTTCGTCTACGAAGTGAGCCTGGACGGCTATCTGGCAACGCCGACCGAATCGGCCCAGTCCGATGAAGCGCGCCAGCGTTACTACCGCGCCGAAGTGTATCTGCACAACGGCAGCCAGGATTACGACCTGATGGGCTTCACGCAGGATCAGATCACACGCGATGTGCTCGATCAGTTCGAAAGCCATCGGCAGCTCCTTGGCCGGGTCTATAGCTGAGTGGTAAGTGACGCGGTGTTGCAGTGAAACCGCGCCGCCTTCTTCGCGGGCAAGCCCGCTCCCACACCGTTGGCGTCGCACACAAATAATGCGAACACCACCGAACCTGTGGGAGCGGGCTTGCCCGCGAAGGGGCTATCAGATGCACAGATGAATTACTCGATGTCCCGATAAACAAAAACGCCGCGATCGTCTCGCGGCGTTTTTGTGTCTGCTCTCTTTATCCCAGGTTCTTGCCCAGCAGCGCGTGATACAGCTCGCTGTCGCCGAGAATCCCCACCACATGGTTGTTGTCGTGCAGCACCAGTTTGTTGCCGGTCTGGTAGCGGATTTGCAACGCGTCGCGCATGCCGATGTTCGAGTCGACCAGAGTCGGCTTGCGCTCCAGGCCTTCCACCGCTTGCCCCGGCACCCAGTTCTGCAGGTTCAGCACCGAGCCGTTCTGCCGGGCGCCCTTGATGGTGTTGCCCTCGGCCAGGTCCAGCCACGAGTCGCCGCCCGGATCCAGGCACACCGAACCGTTGATGCGCTTGCAGTTGTCCAGCGTGCGCATCAGGCTGCGGCCACAGAGGACGTTGAGCGGGTTGGTGTGAGCGACGAAGGTGCGCACGTAGTCGTCCGCCGGGTTCAGCACGATTTCTTCCGGCACGCTGTACTGGATGATCCGGCCGTCTTTCATGATCGCGATGCGGCTGCCCAGTTTGAGCGCCTCGTCGAGGTCGTGGCTGACGAACACGATGGTCTTGCTCAGCTTGCGTTGCAGTTCCAGCAATTCGTCCTGCAGGCCCTGGCGGATCAGCGGGTCGAGGGCCGAAAACGGTTCGTCCATCAGCAGGATATCGGCGTCCATCGCCAGGGCGCGGGCCAGGCCGACGCGCTGCTGCATGCCGCCGGACAGTTCGTCGGGCTTCTTGTTGCGCCATTGCGTCAGGCCGACCAGTTCGAGCTTGTCGTCGACCAGTTTGCGCCGTTCCTTTTCCGGTCGACCCTGCATTTCCAGGCCGAAACTGATGTTCTCGCGCACCGTCAGCCACGGCATCAGGGCGAATTTCTGGAACACCATGGCGATGCGCTTGGTGCGCATCATCTTCAGCTCGGCGGGGGTGCACGAGGCGATGTCGATCTGCTTGCCTTCGTGCTCGACGAACAGCTTGCCGCGGCTCACGGTGTTGAGGCCATTGATGCAGCGCAGGAGGCTCGACTTGCCGGAGCCGGAGAGGCCCATCAGCACGCAGATCTCGCCCTTGTTGATGTCCAGGCTGGCCTTTTCCACGCCGACGATCTGCCCGGTCTTTTTCAGGATCTCGTTGCGGGTCATGCCCTGATCCAGCAGCTTGAGCGCCTCGCGCGGATCCTTGGAGAAGATTACGTCGACGTCTTCGAAGCGAATTATGCTCATGCGTCACCCCCTACTTTGGCGTCGGGTTGTTTGCAGATACGGTCGAGCATGATCGCCAGCAGTACGATCGCCAGGCCTGCTTCGAAGCCCAGGGCGATATCAGCAGTGTTCAGTGCGTTGACCACCGGTTTGCCGAGTCCGTCGGCGCCCACCAGTGCCGCGATCACCACCATCGACAGCGACAGCATGATGCACTGGGTGATGCCGGCCGCGATGCTCGGCATGGCGTGGGGCAGTTCGATCCGTGACAGCAGTTGGCGCCGCGAGCAGCCGAAGGCCTTGCCGGCGTCCATCAGTTCTTGCGGGACATCGCGGATGCCCAGGTAGGTCAGGCGGATCGGCGCGGCGATGGCGAACACCACCGTGGAGATCAGGCCTGGCACCACACCCAGCCCGAAGAGGGTCAGGGTAGGAATGAGGTAAACGAAGGTCGGTACGGTCTGCATCAGATCGAGTACCGGACGCATTAAAGTGTAGAACATCGGCTTGTGCGCGGCGACGATGCCCAACGGCACGCCGATGACCACGCAGACCAGGGTGGCGAACATGACCTGGGCGAGGGTTTCCATGGTTTCCTGCCAGTACCCCAGGTTGAGGATCAGCAGAAACGAGGCGACGACGAATGCTGTCAGGCCCCACTTGCGCTGGATGAAGTGGGCCAGCAGGGCGATGAGGCCGATCAGCACCAGCGGGTTGAACCAGGTCAGCGCAAACGTCACGCCGTGGATCATCGTTTCCAGTGTCACGGCGATTGCGTCGAAGGTGCTGGCGCCATGTTGCGTCAGCCATTCGACGAAGCCCGCGATGTACTGGCCTAAAGGGATTTTCTGATCAATCAGCATGGTAGTGAACGTCCGCATGCAAGGAAATAAACAGCCCGGGTGGGCGAGCCCACCCGGCATAAGCGATTACTGAAGCTTGGCTTTCACGGCCTCCAGGCCAGGTTTACCGTCAATGGTGGTCACGCCAGCGAGCCAGGTATCGAGCACTTGTGGGTTCTTTTTCAGCCAGGCCTTGGCGGCCGCGTCAGGCTTCATCTTGTCGTCCAGGATGTTGCCCATCAGTTCGCTTTCCATGTCGACGGTGAACTCCAGGTTCTTCAGCAACTGACCGACGTTGCTGCATTCCTCGACGTAGCCCTTGCGGGTGTTGGTCGCCACGGTGGCCGCACCGAAGTCCGGGCCGAAGAAGTCGTCGCCGCCGGTCAGGTATTGAATCTTGAAGCGCTTGTTCATCGGGTGCGGCGCCCAGCCGAGGAAGACCACGGCGGTGTCGCGTTTCTGCGCGCGGTCGACCTGCGAGAGCATGCCCGCTTCGCTGGACTCGACGACCTTGAAACCGGCGTCCTTGAGACCGAAGGCGTTCTTGTCGATCATGCTCTGGATCAGGCGGTTGCCGTCGTTGCCGGGCTCGATGCCGTAGATCTTGCCGTCGAGCTCTTTCTTGAATTTGGCGATGTCGGCGAAGTCATGCAGGCCCTTGTCGTACAGCGCCTGCGGCACGGCGAGGGTGTACTTGGCGCCCTTGAGGTTGGTGCGCACGGTTTCCACGGTGCCGGCGTCGCGGTAGGCCTTGATGTCGTTTTCCATGGTCGGCATCCAGTTGCCGAGGAACACGTCCATGTTCTTGCCGTCGGCCAGCGACTTGTAGGTCACGGGCACGGAGATCATGGTGGTCTTGGTCTTGTAGCCGAGGGAATTGAGCACGAAGCTGGTGGTGGCGGTTGTCGCGGTGATGTCGGTCCAGCCGACATCGGAGAAGTTGACGGTACTGCACTGCGCCGGCTCTGCGGCTTGAGCCAGTAACGGCAGACTCAGCATGGCGGCCAACAACAACGACGGGGAACCTTTCATGGATGGACTCCTTGGTGTTTTTTTTGGCAGTGTTCCGACTGGACCACCGCACTTATAGGTTGCGGTTGGATGGCGTTCTGGAGACAGCTCTACCACGGCGCCTTGCAATCGAGTCGATACGATCATGTACCAGTGAAAATCTGACGCCTACAGGGTGCGTCGTATCCAGTACAGGGATGGTCGCATCCAGTGTCAGTGACGTCGTTTACAGCTTTTTTCTGCCCCGTTTGGCCATCTGAACCGCATAAAAACGGCGAAAACAGGGGAGAAAACCGGCACGGCGTTGGTGAGCATGAGTGCGTCGGTGTCAGACGCCGAACGACCCGACAAAAGCCTGATGATGCGGGCATTCCGGCGGATCGCAGCTTGAGCGTAGCAGCTCCGCCAGCGGGCGCTTCACGCCCCGGACCGGCATCCTCAGGAGCTCTGCAGCAATGGCTATCAGCGTTTTCGACCTGTTCAAAATCGGCATCGGCCCTTCCAGTTCCCACACCGTCGGGCCGATGCGCGCCGCCGCCCTGTTCGTCGAGTCGTTGCGCGACAGACATCTACTGGAGCAGGTGCGTCGCATCGAGGTGCAACTGTTCGGTTCGCTGTCGGCCACCGGCATCGGCCACGGCAGCGACAACGCGGTGATCATGGGCCTGATGGGCGAGTGGCCGGACGCAATCGACCCGTCGCAGATCGGCCCGCGCATCCAGGCGTTGCGCGAAACCCACACCCTGCTGCTGGATGGTCGTCTGTCGGTGCCCTTCATATGGGCGCGGGACATGCGCCTGATCGACGAGAACCTGCCGTTCCATCCCAACGCCATGACCCTGGTTGCCGAGGGCGATCACGGCGAGATTCATCGCGACACCTACTATTCGGTCGGTGGCGGTTTCGTGGTCGATGAGGCCCAGGCCTCCAGCGGCGTGGTCGATCTGGATCGCACCGAATTGCCCTATGACTTTTCCAGTGCGGTCGAGCTGCTGCAGCTGTGCAAGACCCACAACCTGCGCGTGGCCGAACTGATGATGGCCAACGAGAAGGTCTGGCGCAGCGAGGAGGAAATCCGCAGCGGTCTGATGAAGCTCTGGCGGGCGATGCAGGATTGCGTCGAGCAGGGGCTCAAGCACGAGGGCATCCTGCCCGGTGGTCTGAACGTGCGGCGGCGTGCGGCCAAGTTGCATCGCAGCCTGCAGGAATTGAACAAACCCAACGTGATCGGCTCGACGCTGAGCGCGATGGAATGGGTCAACCTGTTCGCCCTCGCCGTCAACGAAGAAAACGCCGCCGGCGGGCGAATGGTCACCGCACCCACCAACGGTGCGGCGGGGATCATTCCGGCGGTGCTGCACTACTTCATGAAATTCAGCGAAGCGGTGACTGACGCCAACGTCGTCGACTACTTCCTCGGTGCGGCGGCGGTGGGCATCCTGTGCAAGAAGAACGCCTCGATCTCCGGGGCCGAAGTCGGTTGCCAGGGTGAAGTCGGTTCGGCCTGCGCGATGGCAGCGGCGGGGCTGGCGGAGATCCTCGGCGCGACGCCGGAGCAACTGTGCAACGCCGCGGAAATCGGCCTGGAACACAACCTCGGGCTGACCTGCGATCCGGTCGGCGGTCTGGTGCAGGTGCCGTGCATCGAGCGCAACGCGATTGCTGCAGTGAAGGCGATCAACGCGGCGCAGATGGCGTTGCGCGGCGACGGCCAGCATTTCATCTCGCTCGACCGGGTGATCCGCACCATGCGCGATACCGGCGCCGACATGCATGACAAATATAAAGAGACTTCGCGCGGTGGTCTGGCCGTCAGCGCGGTCGAGTGCTGAGACCGTGTCGCTACCATCGCTGGCAAGCCAGCTCCCACAGGGATTTTCAGTGTGATCAGGATTTCTGTATCACCACAGAATCTGTGGGAGCTGGCTTGCCAGCGATGAGGCCAGACCAGTCAAAACTGCGCGCTAAGTGAACACGGTCAATCATCCACGCCACCTTTTAGCGCGTCGCAAACAGATAAGAGTCTTTCCCACCTGTTACCCGCGATTCACCCCTTCTACCGTCCGTCACCCGTGCTTGTGGTGACACTGTCCGACAATCGCGCGCAAGCCAGTTCCCACAAGTGCTACCGATCTGCTCACACACCACGGGGCAGGGCCCTGGCAGCCGCTGATGGCACTTCGAACAAGTCCTGGTCGGACGTCTTGTATAGACACATCGCGACGTCGTTTTCAGGAGTTATTGAACACACATTCAATTTTAGGCATGGCATTTGCTCTGTCATAACAAAGCCCGTCTCCCACGCGAGAACGATGGCAATAACAAGAGCCTCCGCCTGAGGCCATCACCCGCTTTGTGTGAGGAGATACCGCGATGACGTCGTTCAACTCCGGGGCCCAACCCCAGAACCGTGCGCCTCAATCCATCGGCTTCCTGCTGCTGGACAATTTCACGCTGATTTCCCTGGCCTCCGCAGTCGAGCCACTGCGCATGGCCAACCAGTTGTCCGGTCGCGAGCTGTATCGCTGGAGCACCCTCACTGTCGATGGTGGCCAGGTCTGGGCCAGTGACGGTCTGCAAATCACCCCTGACGCCTCCATGCACAAAGCGCCACCCCTGGACACCGTGATCGTCTGCGGCGGTATCGGCATTCAACGCACCGTGACCCGCGAACACGTGTCCTGGCTGCAGAGCCAGGCGCGCCAGTCCAAGCGTCTTGGCGCGGTGTGCACCGGCAGCTGGGCCCTGGCCTGCGCCGGCCTGCTCGACGGTTTCGATTGCAGCGTGCACTGGGAATGCCTGGCGGCGATGCAGGAAGCCTTTCCGCGCGTGGCCATGAGCACACGCCTGTTCACCCTCGATCGCAACCGCTTCACCAGCTCCGGCGGCACCGCGCCGCTGGACATGATGCTGCACCTGATCAGCCGCGATCACGGCCGTGAACTGTCCGCCGCCATCTCGGAAATGTTCGTCTACGAGCGCATTCGCAACGAGCAGGATCACCAGCGCGTGCCGCTCAAGCACATGCTCGGCACCAACCAGCCGAAGCTGCAGGAAATCGTCGCGCTGATGGAGGCCAACCTCGAAGAGCCGATCGACCTCGACGAACTGGCGGTGTACGTCGCCGTGTCGCGTCGCCAGCTCGAGCGGCTGTTCCAGAAATACCTGCACTGCTCGCCGTCGCGCTATTACCTCAAGCTGCGCCTGATCCGCGCCCGGCAACTGCTCAAGCAGACGCCGATGTCGATCATCGAAGTGGCCTCGGTCTGCGGCTTCGTGTCGACGCCGCACTTCTCCAAGTGCTACCGCGAATATTTCGGCATTCCGCCGCGTGACGAGCGCGTCGGCTCCAACACCACCCAGCAGGTGGCGATGATGCCGCTGCCGCAGGCCATCGTGATGTCGCCGCTGTCCGGGCCGATGTCGGCGTTGAGTCAGGCGCGCAATGAGTCGACGTTTGCCAGCGTAAGGCTCTGAACCGAGTCGCAACGCTGGCCAGCCGGCTGCCACAGGTTGCGTGGTGATACAGATATTCTGGTCACACCGAAAACCCTGTGGCAGCTGGCTGGCCAGCGATGGCGCCTGTCAGGCGCTGTGGGTCTGTTGGAACTGCGCCAGTGCCGGCAACAACTGTTTGTCGATCGCCTGACGCACCGCGGGCTGGATACTGGCGCCGCTGGTGTACATGTCCTTGACCATCTTGCGCAATTCAAACGCGCGCACGTTATCCAGGCCACGCACCGCACATTCGCAGGCCTGCTCGGCTGTCGAACCGCTCGGCACCTGAAACCCCAATGCCTTGAGCTGGCCCAACAGGTCTTCCTGATCAATCAAGTCGGCGTACATCATGACGCGAATCCTTCTTCGGCAACGGAGGTCGTGGTTCGATTCTGGTAGCCACGCGCAGGCACGGCAAGGGCGATTTGTCGCAGTGGCTGCGACGGCTATGAACAGGTCGTTTTCGGCTAACCCGGCGGCGAGGGGAGTGGGCACACTGGCCTCAGCTCGCTTCACGAAGGTTTGGTCACCCTCGCCTGGCAGCTCCTCAACAGTACCCTCTGCCCCGATCCTGTCACGGCTTGTATCGGGGCTTTTTTTGCCTGTGAGTCCGGGAGAGAGGTGTGGTTGGCTCTGACGTCTTCGCGAGCAGGCTCGCTGCCACCTTTGCAATGCATTTCAGTGTGGGAGCGAGCCTGCTCGCGAAGAACGATGACGCACTCTAGCGTTGCAACACCAGAATCCGCGACAACAGCTCATCGCGGTCGATGTAGCACCCCTGGAAATGCCGCGCCCCGGTCGCCGGGTCGAAGGCGTTGCGCGCGTGCAGGGTGCGGCGGTTGTCGAAGCACCACAGCTCGCCGGGGTTGAGTCGCTGCATCAAACGAAAGCGCGGTTCGCGGGTCATGGCGATAAAGCGCCGATAGGCCCGATACAGCTTCGGCATCTGCTCCACAGAGGTCTCGAACGCGCCGCGCAGGAAGTTGGCCATGCGGATTTCCGTAACCCGGCCCAGGGCATCCAGGGCAATGATCGGTGCCAGGCAGCGGTAGTCGCTGTGGCGATCCTTGTTGCGAAATTCCACCGGGATCTCGCACAGCGCCTGGAACGATGGCGGATCTTCCTCGCGCAGGGCGTCGGCAATGGCGAAACCGTCGACGAAAATGCTCTCGCCGCCCTCGGCGTCATTCACCAGGCAATGCAGGAATTGCAGGCCCGGTTGCAGCTCGCGGGTCGGCAGGTCCGTGTGCAGCGGCAGGTTGAAAGCGGTGTAGGCGTTGCTGTCGGCATCGGCTTTGGACTGCACGTTGAACAGCACGCCGAAGTTGCTCTCGCGGATGAACGAAATACGTTGCGCGATCAGCTGCAGCGAGCCGGGTGCGGTGGGCACGCCGCGCACCTGGGTCAGGCCGATATCACGCACCGCGATAAGCCATTGCAGCAGCGCCGCGTTGTCGTTCATCAGCGCTGCATAGTCGAATACCGGCAGTTGCAGGTCGCTGCGCCACAGGTACGCCCTGGGCTTGGCCGCCAGGCGCTCGGCGCGCGAGTCATCGTCATAGGCGTGGGCGCGCAACCAGCCGGCATCGAAGCGGCTGCGGTGGCCGTCCTGCCAGTCGATGCGCAGGTAGCCGTCGCTATCGATCCGCACGGCCGCGGGGGCGAGGTCTGCCGGCGCATCGATGATCTCGAATACCTGCTCGCGAGTGACGCTGTAGACGCAGTCCGGGCACGGGCAGTTGTCCCGCAGCCAGACGTGGTGGAACGGGCTGATGCGGCCATCGGCCCATTCGATCAGCACTTGCTCCGCCAGGTTCTGCACGCCGTTCAGCGCGCTGATCAACGGAAAGGAACGGAAATCGGCAACAGCAACGGCAGTAGGCATGGTGGCTCCTGGCGATGAATGAATTTACCGAGCGGGTGGCAGGGCGATGACCCGGCCGATGTAGGCCGGTGCGGGCAGGTCGGCCTGTTCGGCGATGATGGTCTGCAGGCGCTGCAGGGTTTCGGCGCTGAACGGTGCCGAGCGCGGTCCGGCGAGGTCGACGTGGAGCAGCATCTGTTCGTTGCCGGCCAGTTCCTTGTCGCCGCCGACCAGGTGCAGGCTGTGGTAGAGGTGCAGGCGCTTTTGGTCGTGGCCGATGATTTGCGTGTGCACTTCGACCTCGGCGTCGAGCTTCACTTCGTGCAGGTAATTGAGGTGCAGCTCGAGGGTGAACAGCGAGTGGCCGCTGGCTTCGCGGTTGTTGCTGTCCATGCCGAGACGGTCCATCAGCGCGTCGGTGGCGTAGCTGAAAATCAGCAGGTAGAACGCGTCGCGCAGGTGGCCGTTGTAGTCGACCCAGTCGGGGCTGATGCGGGTCTGGTAAGTGGTAAGGGTGGGCATGCTGTCTGTTCCATTGAGGGGGTCTGGACTGCCGTCTTCGCGAGCAGGCTCGCCCCACACTTGAATGCAATTACCTGTGGGAGCGCGCCTGTTCGCGAAGGGGCCGGAACTGCTGAGCAAGGATTACTCGCTGAAACTCATCCCGTGCTTCTCTTTGGTGGTCTTCACCGCCTCCAGCACCGCCAGCAGGCAGTCATCACGATAGCGCTCCAGCGCCGAAATACTGTGCCGGCCCAGTTGCTCGCTTGTGCCATCGACCACATCGTCGATCAGCTTGTCAGTCAGTTCCGGCGCCGGCAGATAGGTCCACGGCAATTGCAGCGCCGGGCCGAACTGCGACATGAAGTGGCGCATGCCGGCATCGCCCCCGGCCAGGGTGTAGGTCAGGAAGGTGCCCATGAACGACCAGCGCAGGCCGGCGCCAAAACGGATCGCGTCGTCGATCTCGCCAGTGGTCGCCACACCGTCGTTGACCAGGTGCAGCGCCTCGCGCCACAACGCTTCGAGCAGGCGGTCGGCGATAAATCCAGGGACTTCCTTGCGCACATGCAGCGGGCGCATGCCGAGGGATTCGTAGACTTGCATGGCGGCTTGAACCGCTTGCGGCGCGGTGTTCTTGCCGCCGACCACTTCCACCAGCGGCAGCAAATACACCGGGTTGAACGGGTGACCGACCACGCAGCGCTCCGGATGGGTCGAACTCTCGTAGAACTCGCTCGGCAACAGCCCCGAAGTGCTCGAACCGATCAGGGCATTCGGCTTGGCCGCTGCGCTGATTTTGCTGTGCAGGTCGAGTTTCAGCTCGAGGCGTTCCGGAGCGCTCTCCTGGATGAAATCCGCATCGCGCACGCACTCTTCAATGGTCGCGACAAAGCGCAGGCGATCCTGCGAAGCGCCGGGTGCCAGGCCGTTCTTCTCCAGCGCACCCCAGGCATTGGCCACGCGCTTGCGCAGCGCCGCTTCGGCGCCCGGCGCCGGGTCCCAGGCCACCACATCGAGGCCATGGGCGAGGGCGCGGGCCACCCAGCCGCTGCCGATGACGCCGCTGCCCAGTGCTGCGAAGGTTTTGATTTCGGTGATAAAGCTCATGGTCACTTCCTGAAGTCGTTCGATGATCCCTTGTGGGAGCGAGCCTGCTCCGGGCGGCGATCCGACGAAGAGGCCGGTACATCCGAAAGAAATCTTTCGTCCGCTATACCGCAATCGCGAGCAGGCTCGCTCCCACAGGGGGAAATAGGTGATTGTTCAGCCGCGCTGGGTCAGGCCCATCTTCTTGCGGCCCTCGGCCGGGGTCAGCACGCGGGCGCCGAGGCGGCTGAGGATTTCAGTGGCGCGTTCGACCAGTTGGCCATTGGTCGCCAGCACGCCTTTGTCCAGCCACAGGTTGTCTTCCAGGCCGACCCGCACGTTGCCACCGAGCAGCACCGCCTGCGCGGCCATCGGCATCTGCATGCGGCCGATGCCGAAACCGGCCCACACGGCGTCGGCCGGCAGGTTGTCGACCATGGCTTTCATGGTGGTGGTGTCGGCCGGTGCCCCCCACGGGATGCCCAGGCACAGCTGAAACAGCGGGTTGTCGAGCAGGCCTTCCTTGATCATCTGCTTGGCGAACCACAGGTGACCGGTGTCGAAGATTTCCAGCTCGGCCTTCACCCCCAGCTCGGTGATGCGTTTGGCACCGGCGCGCAGTTGCGCCGGGGTGGAAACGTAAATGGTGTCGCCGTCGCCGAAGTTCAGCGTGCCGCAATCGAGGGTGCAGATTTCCGGCAGCAATTCTTCGACGTGGGCCAGGCGGGTCAGCGGGCCGACCAGATCGGTGTTCGGGCCGAACTCCATCGGCCGTTCGCCCGGGCCGATTTCCAGGTCGCCACCCATGCCGGCGGTGAGGTTGACGATGATGTCGACGTCAGCCTCGCGGATGCGCTCCATCACTTCGCGGTACAGCGCCACGTCGCGGCTGAACTTGCCGGTCTGCGGGTCGCGGACGTGGCAATGCACCACCGTGGCGCCGGCCTTGGCTGCTTCCACCGCGGCAGCGGCGATCTGTTTCGGGGTGACCGGCACGTGCGGGCTCTTGGCGGTCGTGTCGCCAGCACCGGTGAGTGCGCAGGTGATGATGACGTCGTGGTTCATGGTGCGGTTTCCTTCAGGCGTGATGGGTCTGTTCGCAGCCCGTGGCGGGCTGCGAAGTGGTTCATTCGTTGAGGTTTATTTGCTGGTCAGTTGCAGGTTTTCAGCGGCCGGTTTGCCATCGAAGGTGGTCACACCGTCGAGCCAGCGCTGTTTGTCCTGCGGGTGATCCTTGAGCCATTGCTTGGCGGATTCAAAGGCGTCCTTGTGATCGAGCAGCGGCTGCATCATGCGGCTCTCGTCTTCGGCGGTGAACGTCAGGTTGCTCAGCAGGCGGCCGACGTTCGGGCACTGTTCGGTGTATTTCGGCGCAGTTACCGTCCACACGGTAGCCATGCCTTCGTTCGGGCCGAGGGCGTCGTCGCTGCCGGTCAGGTAGGTCATCTGCACGTTGACGTTCATCGGATGCGGCGCCCAGCCGAAGAACACCACGGCTTCCTTGCGGCGCACGGCGCGGTCGACGGCGGCGAGCATGCCGGCCTCGCTGGATTCGACCAGCTGGAACTTGCCGAGGCCGAACTGGTTCTTGGCGATCATCGCCTTGATCTGGGTGTTGGCGCCCGAACCCGGCTCGATGCCGTAGATCTTGCCGCCCAGCTCCTTCTCGAATTTGGCGATGTCGGCGAAGGTTTTCAGGCCCTTGTCGGCCAGGTAGGTCGGCACGGCGAGGGTCGCGCGGGCGTCCTTCAGGCTCGGCGCCGGCAGGACCTTGACCTGGTTGGCGTCGACGAACGGGGTGATGGTCTGGGTCATCAGCGGGTTCCAGTAGCCGAGGAACAGGTCCAGACGCTGGTCGCGGATCCCGGCGAAGATGATTTGCTGGGACGCGCTGGTTTGTTTGGTGTTGTAGCCGAGGCCGTCGAGCAGTACCTGGGTCATGGCGCTGGTGGCGATCACGTCGGTCCAGTTCACTACGCCCATGCGCACGTTCTGGCACGATGCGGGTTCGGCCGCCATCACGCCGGTGCTCAGGAGGGCGGTACCGCTGAGTGCAAGAACACAGCTGCTGATCAGTCGTTTCATGTCGGGTTCCTCGGCAGGTCGTTATTGTGGTTCCCGGCGTCTGTCGCGCCGGTGATGCCAAGTTACGCAGCAATGCCCCGGTGAAAACGCACTGCGGCGACTGGCTCTTGCACTGGAGCGACGTGCACTCTTGAACGCTGACGACAAACGGCGTATCAACGTTGCACGCGACCCGCCAACCGAGGGCGAAAATGTCCCAGGATTTCTACTTTCTGCTGATGCCGGGGTTCTCTGCCATCGGCTTTATCTCTGCGATCGAACCGCTGCGGGTGGCCAACCGTTTTCGTGGCGAGTTGTATCGCTGGCATGTGCTCAGCGCCGACGGCGGCGCGGTGCTGGCGAGCAATGGCATGTCGGTCAACGCCGACGCCGCCCTGGAACCGCTGAAGAAAGGCGCGACGCTGCTGGTGGTCGCCGGGTTCGAACCGCTGAAGTTCGCCACCCCTTCGCTGGAACACTGGCTGCGCCGGCTGGACAAGGACGGCGTGACCCTCGGCGCCATCGACACCGGCAGCTTCGTCCTTGCCGAGGCCGGCCTGCTCGACGGCCATCGCCTGACCCTGCACTGGGAAGCCATCGACGCCTTCAAGGAGTCTTATCCACAGCTCAGCGTCACCCAGGAGCTGTTCGAGATCGACCGCCGCCGCATCACTTGCGCCGGCGGCACCGCGTCCATCGATCTGATGCTCGATCTGATCGCCCAGGCCCACGGCCCGCAACTGGCGATCCAGGTCAGCGAGCAATTCGTGCTCGGTCGCATCCGTCCGCGCAAGGACCACCAGCGCATGGAGGTCGCCACGCGCTACGGCATCAGCAACAAGAAACTGGTGCAGGTGATCGGCGAGATGGAGCAGCACAGCGAACCGCCGCTGACCACGCTGCAACTGGCGGAATCGATCAGGGTGACGCGGCGGCAGCTGGAGCGTTTGTTCCGCCTGCATCTGAATGACACACCGAGCAATTTCTACCTGCGTTTGCGTCTGGAGAAGGCCCGGCAATTGCTGCGTCAGACCGACATGAGCGTGCTGGAGGTGAGCATTGCCTGTGGCTTTGAATCGCCGTCGTATTTCACCCGCAGCTACCGGGCGAAGTTCGCACGCTGCCCGCGGGAAGACCGCCGACGGGAGGCGGTTTGACAGGCAATTATAGTTAATTATACTTCTTGGTATAAATTATAGTTGCTTGAATAATCGAGTGTAAAAACCATGTCCAGAAACAATGGCTTCGTCTTCCGCCGCCCCGCTCTGGCACGCAGCGTTGCCGATGGGCTGGTGGGTGCAGGTCTGCAGGATTTCACCTCTGGCCTTTTTCTGGCCGCGCCGCGTCGCACCGGCAAAAGTACCTTCCTTCGCGAGGACCTGATCCCGGAATGCCAGTCCCGGGGCTGGCTGGCGGTTTACGTCGACCTGTGGGCGGACAAGGAAAAAGACCCTGCTGACTTGATCGCCAGCGCTATTGCAGGTGCGTTGGTACCGTTTGAAAAGGGCATCCGCAAACTGGCGAAGAATATCGGCATCGAAAAACTCAGCTTTCTGCGCACCTTGTCCTGGGATTTCACCAAGCCGCAACTGCCGGCGGGCGCGACCCTGACGCAAGCGCTGGAACTGCTCCACAGTGCCGCCGAAAAATCCGTAGTGCTGGTGATCGATGAGGCCCAGCACGCCCTCACCACCGCCGCAGGCATCAACGCGATGTTTGCCCTGAAGGCTGCACGTGACCAGCTCAACCAGGGACGTGAGGGCGAGGGCAGCGGTTTGCATCTGGTGTTCACCGGGTCCAATCGCGACAAGCTCGCGCATCTGGTCCTGGGCAAGAGCCAACCGTTCTTCGGCTCGAGCATCACCCCCTTTCCGTTGCTGGGAAAAGAGTTCACCCAGGCGTACACCTTGCACCTCAACGCCCATCTGGCCGAGACCAACCAATTCAATGCGGCCGATATCGACGCCGCCTTTGAATTGGTCGGTCGTCGCCCGGAAATGTTGCGCACCATCATCGGCGAAGTCGCGCTGGAGCTGGGAGAGGCGAGCAATCTGGGGCAATTGCTGCAGAGCCGCGCCGAATTGTTGCGCGCTGGCGTGTGGACCGAGTTCGAGAGCGCCTGGAATGCTCTGACAATTCCTCAGCGCGCCGTGCTGGAAGTGATGGTGGAGCGCTCACAGAACAACGAGCCTTTTGCACCGTTCACCGACAGCACGCTCATGGCCGTCAGCAAAGCCCTGGAAAATCTGGGCAGCGACGTGGTGCCGGGCACCCAGACCATTCAGGCCTGCATCGACGCCCTGCGGGACAAGGAGCTGGTGTGGAAGTCGAGCCGTGGTGGCTACGCACTGGAAGACAAGTCCTTCGGTGACTGGCTGAGCGCGCGCAAAGCGCACTAGTTACTTCTTCACCAATGCCGAGCACGCTGCCTTGTACGCCTCATGCTGATACTTGTTCAGCGTCCCCGGCAGCTCGAAATTGTGCTTCTTGGCCTGGGCATTGATCGTTTGCGGTGACAGCAGCGTCACCTCGCACCCGTCCAGCAACTGCAACACCCCCTCGATCTTGAACGTGGTCGGCCCACCGGCAAACTCGCCCTTCTTGCTGCGCTTCTTGATCGCAATCCGGTCAATCGAATGCTCGCGCACGAACGACGCCACCTGCGCTGCGAACCGCTTCACATTGGCCGCCTCATCGTCATCCTCGAGGGCGATCTTCTTGGTGTTGAGCGCCACGTGGCTCAGTGTTGCCCCGTCAAGGGAGGCCACGGCGATGATCGCTTCGCTGCCTTTGATTTCGATGCCGCAGATGTTCATGTGAATCCCTTGATTGGCTATAGAGGTGCAGCTTACAGCTCAAGCTGGTTGGCGGTGATACCAAATGCTGCGGCAATCTTCTCGCGGGTTGCCTTGCGTGGCTTCGCAACTGTTTCCTGTTGAGCGAAGGCCGGCTGCGAAATACCCATGCGTTTCGCCACTTCTTCTTGGGTCAGGTTGAGATGTTCGCGCCAGGCACGAACCGGAAGGGCGCCATCAACGATGCGGCTAACGACTTCGTGGGGAATCATGCTGTCCATCTTCGACTCACTCCTGCCCAATCGACTCGAGAAACTCCGACCGCTCATCGCTCATCCGTGCCACGCAGTCATTCTGCGCAATCTTGAACGCCTTGCTGCCTTCGGTCGCCGGGAAGGCTTCGACGGCGCAGTCGGCGTCGCGGGTCTTCAGCCATTGCTGCTGGGCGGTCTTGAGTTTGGCGGTGATGTCGGCCAGTTGTGTCGGGTTCTTGCCGTAGGTGGTTTGCATGCGTTCGGCCAGGCTCTGGTAGTTGTCCTTGAGCAGGTCTTCGGCGGTGGTGCGGCTGTAGGTCGAGCATTCCAGGGTCTGGACGTCGTTTTCCACCGCGTCGCACGGGTTGTTGTCGGACTCTTCGGCGGCGTGTACGCCGGTCGCAATCAGGGCCAGGGCCAGGAAGATCGATTTCATTGATGTCGCCGCTCTAATCCAGTGGTGTTTCCGAGATGCGACAGATTCTGGCTCAAGCTCGCGGGCTTGAACAGGTGGCCGGTCGGGCCGCCTGGCGACCCTTTGTCGCGGATTGACGCTTTCGGCAATTCCCCTGTCGTTTTTGCACCCGGCTGCCCCTGCACCGAGGCATATGCTGGCCCCAAAGCGCCGGCAGACGATTCGGCGCATGAATCGCCAATAAGGGGACGCCTGATGAGCCCAGCCGAATTACACGCCGACAGCATCGTTATCGACGGTCTGATCATTGCCAAATGGAACCGCGAGCTGTTCGAAGACATGCGCAAGGGCGGTCTGACGGCGGCCAACTGCACCGTGTCGGTGTGGGAAGGCTTTCAGGCGACCGTGAACAACATCGCCGCCAGCCAGAAGCTGATCCGCGAAAACAGCGACCTGGTGATCCCCGTCCGCACCACCGCCGACATCCGCAAGGCCAAGGAACAGGGTAAGACCGGCATCCTCTTCGGCTTCCAGAACGCCCACGCCTTCGAAGACCAGATCGGCTACGTCGAGGTGTTCAAGCAGCTCGGCGTCGGCATCGTGCAGATGTGCTACAACACCCAGAACCTGGTCGGCACCGGTTGCTACGAGCGTGACGGTGGCCTGTCGGGCTTCGGCCGCGAGATCGTCGCCGAGATGAACCGCGTCGGCGTCATGTGCGACCTGTCCCACGTCGGCTCCAAGACCTCCGAGGAAGTCATCCTCGAATCGAAAAAACCGGTCTGCTATTCCCACTGCCTGCCGTCGGGGCTCAAGGAGCACCCGCGCAACAAGTCCGATGCAGAGCTGAAGTTCATCGCCGACCACGGCGGTTTCGTCGGCGTGACCATGTTCGCGCCGTTCCTCGCCAAGGGCATCGATTCGACCATCGACGACTACGCCGAAGCCATCGAATACACCATGAACCTGGTCGGCGAAGACGCCATCGGTATCGGCACCGACTTCACCCAGGGGCACGGCCAGGACTTCTTCGAGTACCTGACCCACGACAAGGGCTACGCCCGTCGCCTGACCAACTTCGGCAAGATCATCAACCCGCTGGGCATCCGCACCGTCGGCGAGTTCCCGAACCTCACCGAAACCCTGCTCAAGCGCGGCCATTCCGAGCGCGTGGTCCGCAAGATCATGGGCGAGAACTGGGTGAATGTCCTCAAGGACGTCTGGGGCGAATGAATAACTCTGGAGCCTACTCCGCTCGCCGATAGCTGCGTCAGGTCCTCGCGCCAAACTCGCCGTACGTCCCGTACTGTCTCGCTTGTCGCTCCGGTCCTTCCTTGCTCTCGACGTGCTCGCTACGGCTCCAAAGTCATTCATACGGCTTTTTTATAAGAGCAAAGCAAAAGCTTTGCTCTGCACCGACCACGAATTTTCTGGAGTTAAGTTTCCATGGCCAAGATCGCCCCGCAATTGCCAATCGAAGTCGACAGCGAGACCGGTGTCTGGACCTCCGACGCCCTGCCGATGCTCTACGTGCCACGCCACTTCTTCGTCAACAACCACATGGGCATCGAGGAAGTACTGGGCGCCGAAGCCTATGCCGAGATCCTCTACAAGGCTGGCTACAAGTCCGCCTGGCACTGGTGTGAAAAAGAGGCCGAGTGCCATGGCCTGGAAGGCGTCGCGGTGTTCGAGCACTACATGAAGCGCCTGTCGCAACGCGGCTGGGGCCTGTTCAAGATCCAGGACATCGACCTCGACAAAGGCACCGCCAGCGTCAAGCTCGAACACTCGGCATTCGTCTATGTGTACGGCAAGGTCGGCCGCAAGGTCGACTACATGTTCACCGGCTGGTTTGCCGGCGCCATGGATCAGATCCTCGCTGCTCGCGGCAGCCAGATCCGCACCGTGGCCGAACAGGTCTACGGTGGCTCCGAAGAAGGCCACGACGACGGCCTGTTCACCGTCAAGCCGTTGTAAGTCGAGGAACCCGCCATGGCTTTCGAAGCAATGTTCCAGCCAATTCAAATTGGCAAACTGACCATCCGCAACCGCGTGCTCAGCACCGCGCACGCCGAGGTCTACGCGACAGACGGTGGCATGACCACCGAGCGCTACGTCAAATACTACGAAGAGAAAGCCAAGGGCGGGATCGGCCTGGCGATCTGCGGTGGCTCGTCGGTAGTTGCCATCGACAGTCCGCAGCAATGGTGGAGTTCGGTGAACCTGTCCACCGACCGGATCATTCCGCACTTCCAGAACCTGGCCGACGCCATGCACAAGCACGGCGCCAAGATCATGATCCAGATTACCCACATGGGCCGGCGCTCACGCTGGGACGGTTTCCACTGGCCGACCCTGATGTCGCCGTCGGGCATCCGTGAACCGGTGCACCGCGCGACCTGCAAGACCATCGAGCCGGAAGAGATCTGGCGGGTGATCGGCAACTACGCCCAGGCGGCGCGCCGGGCCAAGGCCGGTGGCCTGGACGGCGTTGAGCTGTCGGCCGTGCACCAGCACATGATCGACCAGTTCTGGAGTCCGCGCGTCAACAAGCGTACCGATGAATGGGGCGGCAGCTTCGAAGGCCGGATGAAGTTCGGTCTGGAAGTGCTGAAAGCCGTACGCGCCGAGGTCGGTGACGATTTCTGCGTGGGCATGCGTATCTGCGGTGACGAGTTTCACCCGGACGGCTTGTCCCACGAGGACATGAAGCAGATCGCCAAGTATTACGACGACACCGGCATGCTCGATTTCATCGGCGTCGTCGGCTCGGGTTGCGACACCCACAACACCCTGGCCAACGTGATTCCGAACATGAGCTATCCGCCGGAGCCATTCCTGCATCTGGCGGCCGGGATCAAGGAAGTGGTCAAGGTGCCGG
This sequence comes from Pseudomonas sp. efr-133-TYG-5, assembly GCF_030209175.1. Lineage (GTDB taxonomy): Bacteria > Pseudomonadota > Gammaproteobacteria > Pseudomonadales > Pseudomonadaceae > Aquipseudomonas. The sequence continues at coordinate 643,935 of NZ_JARVSM010000004.1, forward strand.
TGCTGCACGCACAGAACATCAAGGACCCGAACCAGGCCACGCGCATCCTCGAAGGCGGTTACGTCGACATGGTCGGCATGACCCGCGCGCACATCGCCGACCCGCACCTGATCGCCAAGATCAAGATGGGCCAGGTCGACCAGATCAAGCAATGCGTCGGCGCCAACTACTGCATCGACCGGCAGTACCAGGGGCTGGACGTGTTGTGCATCCAGAACGCCGCGACTTCCCGTGAATACATGGGCGTGCCGCACATCATCGAGAAATCCACCGGGCCGAAACGCAAAGTGGTGGTGGTCGGTGCCGGCCCGGCCGGGATGGAAGCTGCACGCGTAGCCGCTGAACGAGGCCACGACGTGACCCTGTTCGAGAAGAAGGAATTCATCGGCGGCCAGATCACTACTGCTTCGAAGGCGCCGCAACGTGACCAGATCGCCGGGATCACGCGCTGGTTCCAGCTGGAGCTGGCGCGGCTGAAAGTCGATCTGCGCCTGGGCACTGCGGCCGACGCGGCGACCATCCTCGATCTGCGTCCGGATGTCGTGGTGCTGGCGGTCGGTGGGCATCCGTTCCTCGAGCAGAACGAACACTGGGGCGCCGCCGAAGGGCTGGTGGTCAGCAGTTGGGACGTGCTCGACGGCAAGGTTGCGCCGGGCAAGAACGTGCTGGTCTACGACACCATTTGCGAGTTCACCGGGATGTCGGTCGCCGACTTCCTCGCCGACAAGGGCAGCCAGGTCGAGATCGTCACCGACGACATCAAGCCGGGCGTGGCCATCGGCGGTACGTCGTTCCCGACCTACTACCGCAGCATGTACCCCAAAGAAGTGATCATGACCGGCGACATGATGCTGGAAAAGGTCTACCGCGAAGGCGACAAGCTGGTGGCGGTGCTGGAAAACGAATACACCGGCGCCAAAGAGGAGCGGGTGGTCGATCAGGTGGTGGTGGAAAACGGCGTGCGTCCGGACGAGGAAATCTACTACGCGCTCAAAGAGGGCTCGCGCAACAAGGGCCAGATCGACGTCGAGGCGTTGTTCGCGATCCAGCCGCAACCGTCGTTGAGCAGCACCGGTGACGGCTACTTGCTGTTCCGCATCGGCGACTGCGTGGCGCAGCGTAATACCCACGCCGCGATCTACGACGCCCTGCGGCTCTGCAAGGACTTCTAAAAGCTGATGGACTGATCGTTCCCACGCTCTGCGTGGGAATGCAGCCCGGGACGCTCCGCGTCCCAAAGCGGACGCAGAGCGTCCATTGAGGCATTCCCACGCAGAGCGTGGGAACGATCGTCACGTGTTTCTCCAGGCTGTACTGGTGGGAGCTTCACCATGTTGAACACCCTTCTTCCAATCCTGTTGTTCGCCGCCCTGGGCCTCGCGGTTCTCGGCGCGTTGCGGCGGGTAGCGATGTGGCGCCGGGGCCGGGCCGCGAAGGTCGACCTGATCGGCGGCCTGTTCGCCATGCCCAAGCGCTACATGGTCGACCTGCACCACGTGGTGGCGCGGGACAAATACATTGCCAACACCCACGTGGCCACGGCCGGCGGGGCGGTGGCGTCGATCGTGCTGGCGATCCTGGTCCACGGGTTCGGCCTGCATAACCGCATCCTCGGTTACGCCTTGCTGCTGATGACGGCGGTGATGTTCGTCGGCGCGCTCTTCGTCTATCGGCGTCGGCTCAATCCGCCGGCACGGTTGTCGAAAGGCCCGTGGATGCGCCTGCCGAAAAGCCTGCTGGCGTTCTCGGCGTCGTTTTTCCTGGTGACCCTTCCGGTGGCCGGGATCCTCCCGGAAAACTTCGGCGGCTGGCTGCTGGCGGCGATTCTCGGGATCGGCGTGCTGTGGGGCGTGTCGGAGCTGTTCTTCGGCATGACCTGGGGCGGGCCGATGAAGCACGCCTTCGCCGGGGCCCTGCACCTGGCCTGGCACCGTCGCGCCGAACGCTTTGGCGGTGGTCGTTCCACCGGTCTGAAGCCGCTGGATCTGAATGATCCAAGCGCGCCGCTGGGTGTGGAAAAACCCAAGGATTTCACCTGGAACCAGTTGCTTGGCTTCGACGCCTGCGTGCAGTGCGGCAAGTGTGAAGCGGCGTGCCCGGCGTTCGCTGCCGGCCAGCCGCTGAACCCGAAAAAACTGATTCAGGACATGGTCGTCGGCCTCGCTGGCGGCACTGACGCGAAGTTTGCTGGCAGCCCGTATCCGGGCAAGCCAATCGGTGAGCACAGCGGCAATCCGCACCAGCCGATCGTCAACGGTCTGGTCGACGCCGAGACCCTGTGGTCGTGCACCACCTGCCGCGCCTGCGTCGAGGAATGCCCGATGATGATCGAGCACGTCGATGCCATCGTCGACATGCGCCGCCACCTGACCCTGGAAAAAGGCGCGACGCCGAACAAGGGCGCCGAAGTCCTCGAGAACCTGATCGCCACCGACAACCCGGGCGGTTTCGCCCCGGGCGGGCGGATGAACTGGGCGGCGGATCTGAACCTCAATCTGCTCAGCGAGAAGAAATCCACCGACGTGCTGTTCTGGGTCGGCGATGGTGCGTTCGACATGCGCAACCAGCGCACCCTGCGCGCCTTCGTCAAAGTGCTGAAAGCGGCGAAAATCGACTTCGCCGTGCTCGGCCTGGAAGAGCGCGACAGCGGCGACGTGGCCCGGCGTCTGGGCGACGAAGCGACCTTCCAGTTGCTCGCCAGACGCAATATCCAGACCCTGGGCAAATACAGTTTCAACCGCATCGTCACCTGTGACCCGCACAGCTTCCATGTGCTGAAAAACGAGTACGGCGCCTTCGATGGCAACTACCTGGTGCAGCACCACAGCACCTACATGGCGGAAATCATCCAGGCCGGTGCGCTCAACCTCGGTCAGCACAAAGGCAACAGCGTGACCTATCACGACCCGTGCTACCTCGGCCGCTACAACGGCGAGTACGAAGCGCCGCGCGAAGTGCTGCGCGCCCTCGGCATCGAGGTCAAAGAGATGCAACGTTCCGGTTTCCGCTCGCGCTGCTGCGGCGGCGGTGGCGGTGCACCGATCACCGACATTCCGGGCAAGCAGCGGATTCCCGACATGCGCATGGAAGACATCCGCGAGACGGGCGCCGAGCTGGTAGCCGTGGGTTGTCCACAGTGCACGGCGATGCTCGAAGGCGTGGTCGAACCGCGTCCGCTGATCAAGGACATCGCCGAGCTGGTGGCCGACGCGCTGCTCGAAGACGCCGCGCCGAACAAGCCGGCCACGCCGGCCAAACGTGAACCTGCGGAGGCCCACTGATGAGTGACATTATCCGCCGCGACCCACGCGCCGAATGGATCGCCCGCAACCGCCTGCACCCGCTGCACGCGGCCATGCAACCGGCGCAACACAGCTGGATGGGCCCCAACGGGGTCATCCGCAAGAACCTCCACGGCATGGGTTTCATCGGCCCCAACGGCATCAAGCGGATCGACCGCAGTGGCGCCCAGCAGGGCGGAGCGGTCAAGCGTTCGGCCACGGTCGAAGTGCAGTTGCCGCTGCATCAGGTGCCGGCTCCGGCGTTCTACATCAGCGTAGTGCCGGACATGGTCGGCGGCCGCTTGAGCAGCCACGACCGCGATCTGCTCGGCCTCGCTCATCAACTGGCCGGCAAGGACGGCGCGGTGTTGGCCGTGGTCTTCGGCGAGCACAAGGAAAGCGCTTTCGCCACGGCAGGCGTCGATCGCTTGCTGGTGCTCGAGGGCGAACAGTTCAGCGGTTATGCACCGGAACAACGCGTGCAGGGCCTGCGCGCGGTGGATAACCAGTTCAATCCGCGCCACTGGCTGCTGCCGGACAGCCGCAGCGGCGGCGGTGAACTCGGCCGACGCTTTGCGGCGGCACTGGGCGAGCGCCCGGCCACGCGGGTCTGGCAGATCACCGAGCAAGCGTGCATCGGCCGCGCCGGTGCCGGTCTGCAGGACCTGGCCCGACCGTTGGCGCGCCTGGTCCTGGCCTCGGCCGAATGTGCCGAACCGGTCAGCGAAACCCGTCACGAAGCACTGCCGGTGGAGTTATCCACAAGCGTCGCGCGCAGCCTGTCGCGGATCGAGGATCTTGGCGCGGTGGCGGTAGACCCGGCGGCCATTCCGATGGCCGAGGCGGAATTCATTTTCTCCGGTGGCAACGGGGTCAAGGACTGGGCGCTGTTCCACGAAACCGCTGCCGCCCTCGGTGCCACCGAAGGCGCCTCTCGGGTGGCGGTGGACGATGGCTTCATGGCCCGCGACCGCCAGGTCGGCGCGTCCGGCACCTGGGTCACGGCGCGGGTGTATGTGGCGGTGGGGATTTCCGGGGCGATCCAGCACCTGCAAGGCATTGGTGCCTGCGACAAGGTGGTGGCGATCAACCTCGACCCCGGGTGCGACATGATCAAGCGTGCCGACCTGTCGGTGATCGGCGAAAGTGCGGAGATTCTGCACGCCTTGATCGCGGCGGTAGCGGCTTACCGCAACGACGCCAAGCGCGATGCGGCTTGAGGAAACGCTTATGAACACGAAAATTATCAGCCTGGTTTCCATCGGTGCCCACCCCACGTCGGGCCGCCCACGTCGCGCCGAACAGGATGCCCGTGCGGTGGAGCTGGGCCTGCAACTGGCTGGGGATAACCTGCAGGTGCTGCACGCCGGTGACGTCGCCGAACCGGCGCTGCGCGCGTATCTGGGCATGGGCCTTGCGCAGATGCACGTGCTCGAACAACCGGCCGGCGCCGATGCGTTGCCGGCGCTGACCGCGTATCTGCGCGACGCCGGCGCCCAGGTGGTGCTGACCGGCAGCCAGGCAGAAACCGGCGAAGGCTCGGGCATGCTGCCGTTCCTGCTGGCCGAAGGGTTGGGCTGGCCACTGGTGGTCGGCCTGGCGCAGGTCGAGTCGATCAACGACGGGGCGGCATTGGTCCTGCAAGCGCTGCCGCGCGGGCAACGGCGACGCCTGAAGGTGAAGCTGCCGTTTCTGGCAACGGTGGATAACGCTGCGCCGAAGCCGCGGCAGAGCGCTTATGGTCCGGCGCGGCGCGGCGAGTTGCGTGCCGAAGAGGTTGAGGTGCTCGACGATGAATTGCTCGCCGTCGCCACCCTGCAACCGGCCAAGCCACGCCCCAAACGCTTGAAAGTGATCAAGGCCAAGAGCGGTGCCGATCGCATGAAGGCCGCGACGGCCAAGGCCAGTGGTGGCGGTGGACAAGTGCTTAAAGGTGTCACCGCGCAGGCCGGTGCCGAAGCGATCCTCAAGCTGCTGATTGAAGAAGGTGTCGTTCGCTGAAAAACCCCTCTCCCGGAGGGAGAGGGAACCTACCGAGCGATCAGCGTGAACTCTGGTGCGGCCAAGCCAAGGTCGCCATATAGGTCGCAGTTCGCAGCGTTTTCCAATACATCGGGGTCGCCTCCCTCTCCCGCTGGGAGAGGACTGGTGTAAGGGGAGGCGGTTTACCCACAATCCCTGTTGGCGGATCTGTGGATAACGTGTTCGCCCCTGCCGCCACACCACGTCAATCAAGCCCTGCAGCCCGGCGATCAAAAAGTGACCAGCCTAAGTCACGGTTTTTTCTGGCTTTTCCCGGTGAATAAGCAGCCAAGTTGCCCCCAATCTCTGTTGGCGCTTCTGTGGATAAGATGTTCGCTATCCGCTAGCGCCCTTATAGACCGCGGCCTGCAAGCAATTGATCAAAAAACAGTCAATCAGCGCGTTTGCCTGGGAAAATCCCCCGCAAAGCCTTGATTTTCCACGCCTGCAGCGCTTTTCCACAGCGCATGCGAAGTTACCCCCGAACTCTGTTGGCGCTTCTGTGGATAAGGTGTTCGCCAGCCTCTGCGCGCCACGGCATCCGTGGGCTACAGGCGATTGATCAAAAAGTGATCAATTAGCCCTAGAAAGGGTACTTCTGGATAAGTCACGGTTTTTCTTCACAATCCAGCAGCGATTTATGCCGATCATCCACAGTTGTCCCCATTTGCTGTGGGTGGTCATGTGGATAACTTGTTCGCCAAACCCTGCAAGCCCCGGCGCGCATAGTCCAAAGCGCAATTGATCAGATTTCATACAGTTCTAAGGCACTGCCTTGACTTCGATCCGGCGCCTGTCTTCACTCAGATTGCACAAGGACAGCCGTCACTTATCCACATCTGGTTCAGGGAGAACGCATGATGGATAGCCCGCCACATCGCTCGCCCCCCATCCCCTGCACGGTTTTCACGGCATTGCCGGCGCCTTCGCCGCGCAAGCGTACGTTGCGCCGTGCCGCCAATCAGCGCGCTCGTCTGTAGCGCCGCAATTGCTGCCCAACCGCTGTGCTGTCGCCGGGTTCGCCCCGGAGGCCAGGTGCCCGTTCGCCCATCGATTGCAAGGCAACCGCAGAGTTGCCCCATCTGCCTGAGAGAGGAACGCCCTCATGACACGGATCGCAACGCCCATCAGCGAGATCAAGGAACACTACGACGTCATCGTCATTGGCTCCGGCTATGGCGGCGGCATTGCTGCTTCACGCCTGGCCCGGGCCGGCCGGCGCGTAGGCCTGCTGGAGCGCGGCCGGGAAATCCAGCCCGGGGAATACCCCAACACCATGATTGCCGCCACCGAAGAGTTGCAGGTGCACGACCCCGATGGCCATATCGGCTCGCGCACCGGGCTGTTCGACCTGCACGTCAATGCCCAGCAGAACGTCGTGGTCGGTTGCGGTCTCGGCGGTACGTCGCTGATCAACGCCAACGTCGCGCTGGAACCGGAGGCCGGCGTGTTCGAAGATCCGCGCTGGCCGGCCGCCGTGCGCGAGCACCGCGACACCCTGCTCAAGGACGGCTACCAACGTGCCCGCGACATGCTCAAGCCCAACCCGTATCCGGGCACCGCGCCGAACCTGCCCAAGCTCGATGCCAACCGCAAGTCGGCGGACTACCTCAAGCAAAGCGCCCATTTCTACAAGCCGCCGATCAACGTCACCTTCGACAAACTGCCCAACAACCTCAACCACGTCGGTGTCGAGCAGTTGCCGTGCAACCACTGTGGCGACTGCGTCTCGGGCTGTAACAACAAGGCCAAGAACACCACGCTGATGAACTACCTGCCGGACGCCTGCAATCACGGCGCGGAGATTTTCTGTCAGGCCGAGGTGCGTTATCTGGAACGTGACGGCGATGGCTGGATCGTACATTTCCAGTACCTCGACAGCGGTCGTGAGAAGTTCGATGCGCCCACGCTGTTCGTAAAAGCCGACATCGTCGTGGTTTCCGCCGGCACCCTTGGCTCTACCGAGATTCTGTTGCGTTCGCGGGCCAAAGGCCTGGTGATGTCCGCCCAGCTTGGCGAAAACATGAGCGGCAACGGCGACATCCTCGGCTTCGGCCACAATTGCGAGCAGCCCATCAACGGCATCGGTTTCGGTGCGCACCCGGCCAAGGAACTGCAGCCGGTCGGCCCGTGCATTACCTCGGTCATCGACATGCGCACCGAGGGCGACTGGCGCAGCCGCATGGTCATCGAGGAGGGCTCGATTCCCGGTGCGCTCGGGCGGCCGATGGTGCCGAGCATGGCCGGGTTCGCCGAGATGATCGGCGTGGCCACCGACGACAGTTTCAGCGCCAAGGTGAAATACAAGGAGCGCGAAGTCGAAAGCTTTCTGCGCGGCCCGTATTACGGCGCGCTGCACAACATGCAGACCTACCTGATCATGAGTCACGACAGCGGCAACGGGCGGATGCTGCTCGACAGCAAGGATCAACTGCGCATCGACTGGCCGGGCGTCGGCGAGCAGGAAAACTTCAAACTCGGCAACGAGCGTCTGCACCAGAGCACCAAGGCGTTGGGCGGGATCTGGGTGGAGAACCCGATCTGGACCCGACTGCTCAAGCACAGCATCGTCTCGGTGCATCCGCTGGGCGGTTGCGTGATGGGCGAGGACGCCGAGCAAGGCGTGGTCAACCACAAGGGCCAGGTGTTCAGCGGCGCCAGCGGTACTGACGTGTACAGCAACCTGTACGTGACCGACGGCGCGGTGATCCCGACCTCGCTGGCGGTCAATCCGCTGCTGACCATCTCCGCGGTGAGCGAGCGCAACATGGCCTTGCTGGCAGCCGATCGCGGTTGGCAGATCGACTACACGCTGCCGTCGGCACCGCGCAAACCGGTGGCTCCGCCGACCCTCGGCGTGCAGTTCACCGAAACCATGAAGGGCTATTTCTCCCGCGCGTTCACGGCTGCGCAAAGCACCGATCTGAAAGTCTACGAGGCGGCGGCCAAGCGCGGTGAGGCGGACAATTCGCCGATCGATTTCACCCTGACCATCACCGCCAGCGACCTCAACCGGATGATCAAGGAGCCGGAGCATGCCGCGACGATTGTCGGCACGGTGACCGCGCCGGCGCTGTCGCCGCAGCCGCTGACCGCCAGCAATGGCGTGTTCAACCTGTTCGAGCAATTCGAGCAGCAGGTCGATACGCGGCACATGAAATACGACATGAAGCTGACCGCCGAGGACGGCAGTGACTACTTCTTCAGCGCCTTCAAGACCGTGCCCGAAGACGACGGCGTGCTGAACATCTGGCACGACACCAGCACCCTCTACGTGACCCTGTATCGCGGCCCGGACAAGACCGGCGAGGTGATCGGCTCGGGCGTGATGCACATCCATCCGAGCGATTTCGCCAAACAGATGACCACCATGAAGGTGCTCAACGCGCGCAATGAGCGCGAGCGCATCGACGGCCTGGCGCGCTTCGGCAAGTTCTTCGCCGGGATTCTCTGGGAAAGCTACGGCGGCGTGTTTGCCGGTGACAAATACTTCAACCCCGACGCGCCGCCACGGCTGAAACGGCCGCTGGATGCGCCCGTGCCGAACGTGCATTTCTTTTCCACCGAGGACGGCGTCGAATTGCGCCTGACCCGCTATCAGGCCGGCAGCAAAGGTCCGGTGATGCTGGTGCATGGCCTCGGCGTGGGGTCGAATATCTTTTCCACCGACACCATCCAGACCAACCTGCTGGAGTACCTGTGCAAACACGACTACGACGTGTGGCTGCTGGACTTTCGCGTCAGCATCCTGCTGCCGGCGAGCAAGAAGGAATGGAACGGCGACCAGATCGCCCAGTACGACTTCAAGGCGGCCATTGCGCAGATCCAGGAGCAAACCGGCGCCAGGGACGTGCAGTGTGTGGTGCATTGCTACGGCGCGACGACGTTCTTCATGTCGTTGCTGGCCGGGTTGCAGGGGGTGCGCTCGGTGGTCTGCTCGCAGATTGCCGCAGACACTGTCGTTGCCACGGCGACCGGGCTGAAGGCCGGCCTGCACCTGCCAGGGATGCTCGATGCGATCGGCATCAAGTCGATGACCGCCTACGCCGACAGCAAGGAGAACTGGTTCAACAAGCTCTACGACAAGGCCCTCAACGGTTATGCGCGGATCGAGGCCCAGGGCTACTGCACCAACCCCGTTTGCCATCGCATCACCTTCATGTACGCCTCGCTGTATCGCCACGACACCCTCAACGAAACCCTGCACGACAACCTGCATGAGCTGTTCGGCGAGTCGAACATCGAGACGTTCGAACACCTGGCGCTGATCGTGCGCAAAGGGCACCTGGTGGATTTCAAAGGCAACGATGTGTACATGCCGCACTTCGATCGGCTGACGATGCCGATCTGTTTCATCAGCGGCGCCGACAACCAGTGTTATCTGCCGCAAAGCACGCTCAAGACCTACCAGCGCTTGTGCGACCTGCACGGGCCGCAGCGCTACAGCCGCCAGGTAGTGCCGGGCTATGGCCACATCGACTGCATGTTCGGCAAGAACGCGGTGGTCGATGTCTATCCGATCATCCTTGAACACCTGGAGAAAACGGCCCTCGGCTGATCTCAGACCGAGTCGTCCGCTGCGCGGGCAAGCCCGCTCCCACATTGGAGGACGCCAGGCGAAGATCCTGTGAACACCTCCAGACCCTGTGGGAGCTGGCTTGCCAGCGATAGCGGTATATCCGGCGCTGCATCTCTCGGGTCTGCACAAGGAAATGGATGACATGGACAGCTACATCCGCTGGTTTCAACGCTTCATCTGGCTCGGCATTGCGATGAATATGCTGTTCGCGATCCCGGCGCTGTTCGCGCCGGGGTTGCTGACCTCGGTGGTCGGCCTGCCGCCGCAACTCTCCGACCCGTGGCTGGAAAACGCCGGGATGCTGCTGGTGGGCATCAGCGTGTTCTACATGCCGTCGGGCTTCAACGCGCCGCGCTACGTGGTGCATTCCTGGCTGTGCGTGCTGACGCGGCTGATCGCCGTGGCGTTCTGGATCTACCTGATCAACACCAGCAGCCAGGGCTCGGTGTTCGTACCGATGCTGATGGGCGACCTGAGCTTCTTCCTGATCCTCGGCATCCTGCTGTACCTGGGCACCTCGGCGCAAAACCGGCCCTGGGCCTTGCTCGGTGACGGCTGGCGCGAGTGGCGCGCCAGTTGGGCGCGGCACTGGCAAAGTCATGCGTTCAAGGTCGGTACGCTGGTCGTGGTCGCGCTACTGGGCTTCATCGGCTACCAGACCTGGTATCAGATGTTGCGCGTGGTGCCGGAACAGCAATATGCCTCCGACGAAGATCATTACAAATACGCCGCCATCGGCCTGGGTATCGAAGCGCGGATCCCGTATTACCTGTTCGCCGTGCTGCCGCAGATGTGCCCGGAAAAGCTGCCCAAACCCGGCGGCTGGGAAGTCTTCGGTTTCCTCTATGAGAACGGCAAGGATCTGCCCATCGGCATGGCCAAGCGGCAGATCGGCTACCCCACCGTGGAGCCGAACTGCGCGCTGTGCCACACCGGTTCCTACCGGGCCAATGCCAGCGACGTCGCGGTCAACGTGCCCAGTGCGCCGGCCAACACCCTGCAGCTGCAGGCCTTCCAGTGGTTCGCCTACGATTGCGCCAGCGACCCGAAATTCACCACCGACGCGGTGATGACGGCGATCAACAACAAATTCCAGCTGGGCTTTTTCGAAAGGCTCTACAACCGCTACCTGATCATCCCGATGGCGAAGAGCGCGCTGCTCAAGCAGAAGCAGGCCTACGCCTGGCAGAAGCTGCGGCCGCAACAGGGGCCGGGCCGCACCGACACCTTCAATCCGACGAAAATGGTGGTGTTCGGCTTCCCGGATGACTCGACCATCGGCACCGTCGACCTGCCGCAAGTGTGGAACCAGAAACCGCGCGAATCGATGTACCTGCACTGGGACGGCAATAACAACAAGATCCACGAGCGTAACTACGCCGCGGCGATGGCGGTGGGGGCGACGCCGGAATCGGTGCTGCCGCCGAGCTTCAACCGCGTGACCAACTGGCTGCTCGGGCACAAGGCACCGGCGTGGCCGTGGGCGCTGGATCAGGCAAAAGTCGCCCGGGGCAAGCCGATCTGGGCCGCCAATTGCGCCGCGTGCCACGACTTCGGTCGTGCCGACACCGGGCAAGTGACCACCAACATCGACCAGCTCGGCACTGATCCGCATCGGCTCGACTCGTTCACCACGGGGCTGGTCGCGGCGTTCCACACCTTCAAGAAGCCGCCGTTCGACTTCGGTGCCTATCGCAAGACCCAGAGCTACAGCAACACACCCACCGACGGCATCTGGCTGCGCGCGCCGTACCTGCACAACGGTTCGGTGCCGACCCTGTGGGACCTGCTGCAACCGCCGGAAAAACGTCCGCAGGTGTTCATCACCGGCTCCGACGTCTACGACCCGGTCAACGTTGGTTTCGTCACGACGGGCGCTCAGGCCAAGGCCTCGGCGGACTTCACGTACGACACGCGGCTGGAGGGCAACCACAACAGCGGTCACCTGTACGGCACGACGCTGTCGGACGACGACAAGCGTGCGCTGATCGAATTCATGAAAACCCTGTGAACCCTTACGGATAGAGGATTACGCCATGTCAGCGGTCGGTCATCTGAAACATGAATACGACAAGGTCAAGGTGCGCATTCACGGCTTGTTCACGCGCATGGAAATGGCCTGGATGAAGCTCATCAGCGAACTGGAGCCGCAGGAATTCCAGGCGATCATCAAGTTGCTGCAGCGCGGGCACGATCAGGCGCAATACGTGCTGAAAAACGGCGAGTTGCCCAGCGACGAACCGGCGGTGCCGTGGGAGCTGTCCCATGGTCTGTCGATCCTGCGTATCGGCAATGCCGCGCCGTTGCCGCAATCACCCGATCAACTGGCGACCCGGGTGCTCAAGGATGGCAGTCTGCTCGGTTGCCGCAAGTGGGAACTGCTCGATCTGCTGTGGAGCGAGGCCCTGCTCAAATGGATTGAAAACCTGCGTCATCACGCAACCTTCGGCACCGATCCGGCACTGGTGCAAATGGATCGCGAGGTGACCCTGGCGATTGCCGGCGACTGGGGCACCGGCCCCTTCGACACTCACGCGCCAGCGGTCTCGGTGGCCAACCAGATGCAACTGGCGCAGGCCGATTTCACCATCCATCTGGGCGACGTCTACTACGCCGGCAGTCATTCGCAGGAAGACGTCGACATGGCCGGCTGGCCGATGGGCCGCCACGGCTCGTTCACCCTCAACTCCAACCACGAGATGTACAGCGGCGCCCATGGCTATTTCAAGGAACTGTACAAACGTTTTCCGGGGCAGCAGGGCACCAGTTACTTTGCCTTGATCAACGATGACTGGCTGGTGGTCGGGCTGGATTCGGCGTATGCCTCGGATGCAATGAACCTGTACATGGACGGCACGCTCAACGAGCCGCAGATCACCTGGTTGAAAGCCCTGCCGAAACGCAAAAGGATCATGGTGCTCAGCCATCACCAGGGCTTGGATATTTCCGGGCACAACCAGACGGCGTTGTTTCAACCGGTGTGCGATGCCTTGGGGCGCGAGCCGGATTACTGGTACTGGGGCCATCTGCACAACGGCATCGTGTATGCGCAGCAGGGTGGGTTGCATGCGCGCTGTGCCGGCCACGGGGCGATTCCCTATGGCAATGCCAGCGAGCTGGACGGGCATTCGCGGGTGTTGTGGTCGGAGACGCAGGATGCCAATGACCCGGCGTATCCGCTGCGGGTGTTGAATGGCTACGCGAAAATCAGGTTGGTGGGGGAGGAGATTTTCGAAGAGTTTATCGGTGAGGATGGCAGTGTGAGGTGGTCGTCCAAGTGAGGCGGTGACTGTAAGGACGCCATCGCGGGCAAGCCCGCTCCCACAGAGTGCTGCGGTGTGCACAAATGTTGTGAGCACCATAGAAACTGTGGGAGCTGGCTTGCCAGCGATGCTTTTAGCCTTGGACCGGGACGCCTTTGAGGTACGGCGCCGGCTCGGCGCCAAGGTTGTTCAGCATGCGCTCGCTGTACCAGTCGACGAAGTTGACCACGCCGAACTCATAAGTCTTGGAGTACGGCCCTGGCTGATAAGCGGTGGAGTTGATCCCGCGCTGGTTCTCTTCGGCCAGGCGCCGATCCTGGTCGTTGGTCGCGTCCCACACCTGGCGCATGCGCTCGACGTCGTAATCGACGCCTTCGACCGCATCCTTGTGCACCAGCCATTTGGTGGTGACCATGGTTTCTTGCGCGCTGATCGGCCACACGGTGAAGACAATGATGTGGTCGCCCATGCAGTGGTTCCACGAGTGCGGCAGGTGCAGGATGCGCATCGAGCCGAGGTCGGGGTTCTTGATCCGGCCCATCAGCTTGGCGCAGCCCTGTTTGCCGTCCATGGTCATCGACACGGTGCCCTTGAGCAGCGGCATGCGCACGATGCGGTTGCGCAGACCGAAACTGGCGTGGGCGTAAGGGATCTTCTCGGCTTCCCAGGCAGCGGCGGAGGCGGCGACGTGGTCCTTGAACGCCTGGTCGGCGCGCGGGTCGGTGACGTCGTCCCATTCCAGCAGGGTTTTCAGCAATTCCGGGTGCGAACCGCCGCAGTGGTAGCACTCGCGGTTGTTTTCCAGCACCAGTTTCCAGTTGGCTTTTTCCATCAAGGTGGTTTGCACCGCCACCTTGGTGTTTTCCATGTCGTACGGTTCCATGTAGTGGTTCAGGGTCGACAGGAAATCATCGATGGCCGGTGGGTTTTCCGCCAGGCTGATGAAGATGTAGCCGCCGGCCGTCTTCACGTTCACCGGTTTCAGGCCGTACTGCTTCATGTCGAAGTCGGCGCCCATCTCGGTGCCGGCGAACAGCAGGCGCCCGTCCAGTTCGTAGGTCCACTGGTGGTAGTGGCAGACCAGTTTGGCGACCTTGCCCTTGTCGCTGGTGCACAGGCGCGAGCCACGGTGGCGGCAGACGTTGTGGAACGCATGCACCACGCCGTCGGCGCCACGGATGACGATGATCGGGTTCTTGCCGATCTGCAGGGTGATGTAGTTGCCCTTGGCCGGGATCTCGCAGGTCATGCCGGCGATCAGCCATTCTTTCTGGAAGATCTCCTGCATGTCGATATCGAACAGGCGCTCGTCGCTGTAGAACGGTTGCGGCAACGAGAAGGTGCGCTCGCGTTCCTGCAGCATCTGTGCGGTGGCCTTGCGTGCGGGTTCCAGCGGGTCGCCCAGGCTGATTTTTGCGGTGTCCATCGATGTGATCCTCAAGGCCATCTGCGTGGCCGGCGAAAGTGGCTAATCAGGTTTGCAACGCAAGGTGTCGACAAATCGTCTTTGTGTGGGCCGAGTGTGGGGCCGGCGCTGCCGGGAACCTTATCCATGGGCGACATGGTGCAATCTGTTCCCGACGCGCAACCCCCGGTGGTTGGGGGCTGGTCGCGATAAGTATGCCGATGTCGCGGATAGGTAAACGGGCGGTTCACGCTATACGCAGAATCGCCCCATGAAGGCCGACAGTCGGCCGTGGAGAACAGCATGTCCAACAGCTTCCTGAATCCGGTCACCACCCAGACCTGGGCCAATGGCCGACACATCGTCCGTTGCGTCAAAGTCATCCAGGAAACCTGGGATGTGCGCACCTTCTGCTTCATGGCCGACCAGCCGATCCTGTTCTTCTTCAAGCCCGGGCAGTTCGTGACCCTGGAGCTGGAAATCGAAGGCCAGCCGATCATGCGCTCGTACACCATCTCCAGTTCGCCGTCGGTGCCCTACAGCTTCTCGGTGACGATCAAGCGCGTACCGGGCGGCAAGGTTTCCAACTGGCTGCACGACACTCTGCACGAAGGCCAGGAACTGGCGGTGCACGGCCCGGTCGGGCTGTTCAACGCCATCGATTTCCCGAGCCCGAAAGTGCTCTATCTCAGCGGCGGCGTGGGGATCACCCCGGTGATGTCGATGGCGCGCTGGTTCTACGACACCAACGGCAACGTCGACATGACGTTCATCCACAGTGCCCGCTCGCCGAAAGACATCATTTATCACCGCGAGCTGGAGCACATGGCGTCGCGGATCGACAACTTCAGCCTGCACCTGATCTGCGAGAAGCACGGTCTGGGCGAGCCCTGGGCCGGTTATCGCGGCTACCTCAACCACAAGATGCTCGAGCTGATGGTGCCGGACTTCCTCGAGCGCGAAGTGTTCTGCTGCGGCCCGACGCCGTACATGACCGCGGTCAAGCGCCTGCTGGAAAACGCCGGCTACGACATGAAGCGCTACCACGAGGAGTCCTTCGGCGCCACGCCCCCAGAGGCCCGTGCCGACGCCGTGGAGCAGGCCGAGCAGGCGGCGGAAGCCCCTGAAGTGCCGGCGGCGGATCTGCACCTGGTGGAGTTCACGTCCTCGGACAAGAGCATTCGCGTCGCTCCGGGCGAAACCGTGCACGCGGCGGCGGCCAAGGTCGGCCTGATGATCCCCAAGGCCTGCGGCATGGGCATTTGCGGCACGTGCAAAGTGCTCAAGCTCGGCGGTGAAGTGGAGATGGATCACAACGGCGGGATCACCGAGGACGACGAGGCCGAGGGTTATATCCTGTCGTGCTGCAGCGTGCCGAAGGGCGACGTGCGCATCGAGTTCTAGACCTCTGCACAAATCCAATGTGGCAGCGAGCCTGCGCGCGAAGGCGGTGTGTCATTCAACATTTGTGCTGTCTGACACGGCCTCTTCGCGAGCAGGCTCGCTCCCACAGGATGATGCGTTTCAATCCACGAACAAGTCAGGCATCAGCACGGCGTCGCTGTCCGGTTCGAAACGGTAGTGATCAAATTCAGTCACGCCGTGCTCACGCAAAATCTCTTCGTCGATAAGCAGTCGTCCAGTGATCTGCCGCTGGCGGCTATCCAGGATGACATGCGCGGCATCCGCCATGATCGCTGGCGTGCGTGCCTGCTTGAACGACTCGCGATTACCCAGCTGAAACTCGATCGCCGCCGTGGCGATCATGGTTTGCGGCCACAGCGAATTGACACTGATGCCGTAGCTGGCGAATTCCTCGCTCATGCCCACCGTCAGCATGCTCATGCCGTACTTGGTCACGGTGTAGGGACTGAACTGCGCAAACCATTTGCTCGCCAGGTTCAGCGGCGGCGACAGGTTGAGGATGTGTCCGGCGGATTTTTTCAGGTAGGGCAGGGCGGCCTGGCTGCACAGCAACACGGCGCGGGTGTTGATCTGGTGCATCAGGTCGAAGCGCTTGAGTTCGATGTGCTGCACACCCGTGAGCTTGATCGCCCCGGCGTTGTTCACCAAGGCGTCGATCCCGCCGAAATGTTCATTGGCCTGGGCCAGCGCCTGCCGCACCGCCGCTTCGTCGCGCACGTCCAGTTGCAGGGCCAAGGCCTTGCCGCCGGCCGCTTCGACCTCAGCGGCGACACTGTGGATGGTGCCGGGCAACTTGGCGTGCGGCTCGGCGCTTTTCGCCGCGATCACGATATTGGCCCCGTCCCGCGCGGCCCGCAGCGCAATCTCGCGCCCGATGCCACGGCTGGCGCCGGTGATGAACAGGGTTTTGCCTTTTAGCGACATGCCGATGCTCCTGCTTATTGTTATGTGAGCGGAGGCTCGCCAGACAATGTAGACGATGGCGCTGAAACGGCCCGTCCTGATCGTTCCCACGCTCTGCGTAGGAATGCAGCCCTTGACGCTCCGCGGCATGACGGTGCCAGGCGTTGCATCAGCGGTGAGGCAGGAACGCGGAGCGTCCCGGGAGGCGTTCCACGCAGAGCGTGGGAACGAGCAGAGTGGGGTGGCCGCAGTGCTCGCGCTAGAGGAGGAGTCTGTGACGGCGGTGAGCAAAGGCATATGTAGCTTTTAGTCGTGATCGTTCCCACGCTCCGCGTGGGAATGCAGCCCTTGACGCTCTGCGTCATGACGGTGCCAGGCGTTGCATCGGCGGTGGGGCAGGAACGCGGAGCGTCCCGGGAGGCATTCCCACGCAGAGCGTGGGAACGATCGGACGGCGATATCGGGGACTCAGGACCAGCGCTGAACCTCGATCAGCCCGTCCAGCCCTGCATAGTTTCGGGCACTCGAATACCGCCAGTGCTCCGGCAACTCCACGTAGCCACGCTTTACCGGGTTGTTATGGATGTAATCGAGTTTCTGGCGCATGACTTCTTCGCTGTAGACCATCTCTGCATGAGCGCCTTCCTGCCACATCTGATACACCCGATCGTCCTTGTGTGCCCGTTTGCTGAAGCGAAGGCGCTTCAATGCTCTTTCGGCGCCTTTGCTTTGCAGGTCATCGATGATCTGTCGGGCGGTGAAGGATTTGAACTGGCTCAGGCATTGGCTCAGGTCAGGTGCCTGGGCGACGAAGTGAAGATGGTTTTCCAGGATCACGTAGCCGTAGAGTTTCAGGGCGTGATGGATTTGTTGATAGCGCCAGCAGTTGAGCAGGTGGTCGACGATGTACGGACGGATGAACAGGGGTAGCCATTCCATGATCGTGCAGGTCAGGAAGTGAGGTTGGTCGGTTTCGGTGATGATGTAGCGACTTCGGCCCATGGGATTCATCCTTGAATCTTGTGGTGCTGCTGAGAGGAACGCGGAGCTTCCCCGGATGCGTTACCACGCAGAGCGTAGGAACGAGCAGAGTGGGGTGACCGAAGTGCTCGCGCTAGGGGAGAAGTCGGTGGGTGCGGTAAGAAAAGTCGTCTGCAGCGATCGTTCCCACGCTCCGCGTGGGAATGCAGCCCTTGACGCTCCGCGTCATGACGGTGCCAGGCGTTGCATCAGCGGTGAGGCAGTAACGCGGAGCGTCCCGGGAGGCATTCCCACGCAGAGCGTGGGAACGATCAGGGTGAGGCGGGCAATGTGACTGTGCTGGAAGAGAATTCTGTGGCGGCGGTGGGAAATATCATCGGTGGTTTTGAACAAGGATCGTTCCCACGCTCCGCGTGGGAATGCAGCCCTTGACGCTCCGCGTCATGACGGTGCCAGGCGTCGCATCAGCGGTGAGGCAGGAACGCGGAGCGTCCCGGGAGGCATTCCCACGCAGAGCGTGGGAACGATCAGGGTGAGGCGGGCAATGTGACTGTGCTGGAAGAGAATTCTGTGGCGGCGGTGGGAAATATCATCGGTGGTTTTGAACAAGGATCGTTCCCACGCTCCGCGTGGGAATGCAGCCCTTGACGCTCCGCGTCATGACGGTGCCAGGCGTTGCATCAGCGGTGAGGCAGGAACGCGGAGCGTCCCGGGAGGCGTTCCCACGCAGAGCGTGGGAACGATCGGGGCGGGGGAGCAGGCTCCCTCGCCGTGGGGAGGGGTCAGGCGGACATGACTTCGCGGATGTCGTGGGCCAGTTCGCGCACGCGGGCTTCCTCGGTATCCCAGGAGCACATGAAGCGCGCGCCGCCTTTGCCAATGAAGGTGTAGAAGCGCCAGCCGCGGGCGGTCAGGGCGGCGATGGCCGGCTCCGACAGTTGCAGGAACACGCCGTTGGCCTGCACCGGGAACATCAGTTCGACGCCGGGAATGTCGCTGACCAGTTCTGCCAGCAGTTGCGCGCAGTGGTTGGCATGGCGGGCGTATTTGAGCCAGGCGTCGTTTTCCAGAATGCCGACCCAGGGGGCCGAGAGGAAGCGCATCTTCGACGCCAGTTGCCCGGCCTGCTTGCAGCGGTAATCGAAGTCTTCCGCCAGTTTGTGGTTGAAGAACAGGATCGCTTCACCGACCGCCATGCCATTTTTCGTGCCGCCGAAGCACAGCACGTCGACGCCGGCCTTCCAGGTCAGGTCCGCCGGCGAGCAGCCGAGGAACGCGCAGGCATTGGAGAACCGCGCGCCGTCCATGTGCAGGTTCAGCCCCAGTTCCTTGCAGGTGGCGCTGATCGCACGGACTTCTTCCGGGGTGTAGACGCTGCCAACTTCGGTGGCCTGGGTGAGGGTCACCACGCGTGGTTTGGGGTAGTGGATGTCCTGGCGCTTGAGGGCGATTTCACGGATCGAGGCCGGGGTGATCTTGCCGTTTTCAGTGCCGGCGATCAGCAGTTTCGAGCCGTTGGAGAAAAATTCCGGGGCGCCGCATTCGTCGGTTTCGACGTGGGCGGTTTCCGAGCAGATCACGCTGTGGTAACTCTGGCACAGCGACGACAGGGCCAGCGAGTTGGCGGCGGTGCCGTTGAAGGCGAAGAATACTTCGCAATCGGTCTCGAACAGTTGGCGGAAATGATCCGCGGCGCGTGCGGTCCACTCATCGTCGCCATAAGCGCGCTGGTGGCCGTGGTTGGCCTGTTCCATGGCGGCCCAGGCTTCGGGGCAGATGCCGGAGTAGTTGTCGCTGGCGAATTGTTGGCTCTTGTCGGTCATGGCCGGCTTCCGTGATCGTGGCGCTTGTGGCGCCGCGTTGGTCAATGATGGTGCGCACTTTACCGAAGATCATCCGGGGAGCACACGGGATGTCGCTGGCAGAACTTTACATGGACGCTCGCCGATTATGCACCTGAGCCAGCGCGACGGCGCCCTTGATCTGCTCAAGTGGCTGGCGCTGCTGAGCATGCTGCTCGATCACCTGCGATATGTCGGGATCAGCGACGATTGGCTGTATGTGCCGGGGCGTCTGGCGTTCCCGTGGTTCTGCCTGGCCATGGCGGCGAACCTGTGCCGGGCCGGTGCGCAGAAGACCGAATGGCGCTACCTGGGCTGGTTGCTGCTGTTCAGCCTGGTCAGCGAAATGCCCTACCGTCTGTACATTCCCGATCCCGACACCTTGAACGTGATGCCCACGCTGGCGCTGGGGCTGCTGGTGGCGCGGGGCTGGCAGGATCGGGCGCCGATCGCTCGGTGGCTCGCGGTCGGTGCGTTGACGCTGGCGGCGCTGTTCCCGGGACACCTGATGTTCGGCCTGTTCGGGGTACTGCTGCCGCTGGCGATGTTGCTGGTGTTTCGCCGGCCCTGGTACTTCAGCCTGTTGGCGGGGCTGGTGTGTCTGGCGGCCAATCAATGGCAGGTGCTGTTTGAGGCCGCCGAGTTCGGCAATGTCGTCGCGCTGTCCGGCATCGCGGCGTGCCTGATTGCGCCACTGCTCGGACTGTTCCTGTTGCGACATGCGCGACATCTCCAGCCGCCGCCGATGCGGCGCTGGGCCTATGCCCTCTATCCCGCGCATTTTGTCCTGCTGCTATTTATCCGCCAGGTCGCCGCATAACCCTGTGGGAGCTGGCAAGCCAGCTCCCACAAGGTTCTTCAGTGTTTTCCAGATCGAGTCCGGCAAGACCATTTCTCGCCATGTCGTAAACGCACCTTTGCGTGGCGTCCGTAGGCATTTGAGCTGTCTGCGCCGGTCATACCATCGCATCAAAGGGCACTGCCGCCAGGTGCGTGCCTCACCAAGACAAAAAGGCGCACCGCCGCCGCTGGGAGAGACGCGATGTTCAGCAAGCAAGACCAGATCCAGGGTTACGACGATGCACTGCTGGCGGCGATGAATGCCGAGGAGCAACGTCAGGAAGATCACATCGAGCTGATCGCGTCGGAGAACTACACCAGCAAGCGCGTGATGCAAGCGCAGGGCAGCGGCCTGACCAACAAGTACGCCGAAGGCTATCCGGGCAAGCGCTACTACGGCGGCTGCGAGCACGTCGACAAGGTCGAGGCACTGGCCATCGAGCGCGCCAAGCAGCTGTTCGGCGCCGATTACGCCAACGTCCAGCCACACTCCGGTTCCTCGGCCAACAGCGCCGTGTACCTGGCGCTGATCCAGCCGGGCGACACCATTCTCGGCATGAGCCTGGCCCACGGCGGTCACCTGACCCACGGCGCCAAGGTGTCGTCCTCGGGCAAGCTCTACAACGCGGTGCAGTACGGCATCAACACCGACACCGGGCTGATCGACTACGACGAAGTCGAGCGTCTGGCCGTCGAGCACCAGCCGAAAATGATCGTCGCCGGGTTCTCCGCCTACTCCAAGACCCTGGACTTCCCGCGCTTCCGCCAGATCGCCGACAAGGTCGGGGCGCTGCTGTTCGTCGACATGGCCCACGTGGCCGGTCTGGTCGCTGCCGGGCTGTACCCCAATCCGCTGCCGTACGCCGATGTGGTCACCACCACCACCCACAAGACCCTGCGCGGTCCGCGTGGCGGGCTGATCCTGGCCAAAGCCAACGAAGAGATCGAGAAGAAGCTCAACGCCGCGGTCTTCCCCGGTGCCCAGGGCGGTCCGCTGATGCACGTCATCGCCGGCAAGGCCGTGTGCTTCAAGGAAGCGCTGGAGCCGGGCTTCAAGGCCTACCAGCAGCAAGTGATCGACAACGCCCAGGCGATGGCCGGCGTGTTTATCAAGCGTGGCTACGATGTCGTGTCCGGCGGCACCGACAACCACCTGTTCCTGGTCAGCCTGATTCGTCAGGGCCTGACCGGCAAGGATGCGGATGCCGCCCTCGGCCGTGCCCACATCACCGTCAACAAGAATGCCGTGCCGAACGACCCGCAGTCGCCGTTCGTCACCTCGGGCCTGCGCATCGGCACCCCGGCGGTGACCACCCGCGGCTTCAAGGTTACCCAGTGCGTGACGCTGGCCGGCTGGATCTGCGACATCCTCGACAACCTCGGCGACGCCGACGTCGAGGCCAATGTCGCCCAGCAGGTTTCGGCCCTGTGCGCAGACTTCCCGGTTTATCGCTGAGCGTTCTGGAGTAAATGACTATGCAACGCTATTCGGGCTTCGGCCTCTTCAAACACTCCCTCAGCCACCACGAAAACTGGCAGCGCATGTGGCGCACGCCGACGCCGAAGAAGGTCTACGACGTGGTCATCGTCGGCGGCGGCGGGCACGGTCTGGCGACGGCCTACTATCTGGCGAAAGAACACGGCATCACCAACGTCGCCGTGGTCGAGAAAGGCTGGCTGGGCGGCGGTAACACCGCGCGCAACACCACCATCGTGCGTTCCAACTACCTGTGGGACGAGTCGGCGCACCTGTACGAACACGCGATGAAGCTCTGGGAAGGTCTGTCCCAGGATCTCAACTACAACGTGATGTTCTCCCAGCGTGGCGTCTACAACCTGTGCCACACCCTGCAGGACATCCGTGATTCCGAGCGTCGGGTCAGCGCCAACCGCCTCAACGGCGTCGATGGCGAACTGCTCAATGCCAAGCAAGTGGCCGACGAGATTCCGTACCTCGACTGCTCGAAAAACACCCGCTACCCGGTGATGGGCGCGACCGTTCAGCGTCGTGGTGGCGTCGCTCGTCACGATGCCGTGGCGTGGGGCTTTGCCCGTGCCGCCGACGCCTTGGGCGTGGATCTGATCCAGCAGACCGAAGTCATCGGTTTCCGCAAGGAAAACGGCGTGTGCATCGGCGTCGAGACCAACAAGGGTTTCATCGGCGCCAAGCGTGTCGGTGTGGTCACCGCCGGTAACTCCGGGCACATGGCCAAGCTCGCCGGTTTCCGCCTGCCGATCGAATCCCACCCGCTGCAAGCGCTGGTGTCCGAGCCGATCAAGCCGATTATCGACAGCGTGATCATGTCCAACGCCGTGCACGGTTACATCAGCCAGTCGGACAAGGGCGACCTGGTGATCGGCGCCGGTATCGACGGCTACAACGGCTACGGTCAGCGCGGTTCGTACCCGGTGATCGAGCACACCATCCAGGCCATCGTCGAGATGTTCCCGGTGCTGTCGCGGGTGCGCATGAACCGCCAGTGGGGCGGCATCGTCGACACCACCCCGGACGCCTGCCCGATCATTTCGAAAACCCCGGTACCGAACATGTTCTTCAACTGCGGTTGGGGCACCGGTGGCTTCAAGGCCACACCTGGCTCGGGCAACGTGTTTGCCGCCAGCCTGGCCAAGGGTGAAATGCACCCGTTGGCCGCACCTTTCTCCATCGACCGTTTCCACAACGGTGCGTTGATCGATGAACACGGCGCTGCTGCGGTTGCCCACTAACAGGAGAAATCCCCATGTTGCATATCTTCTGTCCTCACTGCGGCGAACTGCGCTCCGAAGAGGAATTCCACGCATCCGGCCAGGCGCACATTCCGCGTCCGCTGGATCCGAACGCCTGCACCGATGAAGAGTGGGGCGACTATATGTTTTTCCGCGACAACCCGCGCGGTCTGCACCACGAGCTGTGGGATCACGTCGCCGGTTGCCGTCAGTACTTCAACGTCACCCGCGACACCGTCACCTACGAGATTCTCGAAACCTACAAGATCGGCACCAAGCCGCAATTCACCGACAAGGCTGATCCTGCAAAAACAGCCACGTCGGCGCTGGGAGAGAAGGTATGAGCCAGACCAATCGCCTGTCCAACGGTGGACGGATCGACCGCAACAAAGTGCTGAGCTTCACCTTCAACGGCCAGACCTACAAAGGCTTCGAAGGCGACTCGCTGGCCTCGGCGCTGATCGCCAACGGTGTCGACATCATCGGTCGCAGCTTCAAGTATTCGCGACCACGCGGGATCTTCGCCGCCGGTGCCGAAGAGCCGAACGCGGTGCTGCAGATCGGTGCCACCGAAGCCACGCAGATCCCTAACGTGCGCGCCACGCAACAGGCGCTGTACCAGGGTCTGGTCGCCACCAGCACCAACGGCTGGCCGAGCGTCAACAACGACATGATGGGGATTCTCGGCAAGGTCGGCGGCAAGCTGATGCCGCCGGGTTTCTACTACAAAACCTTCATGTACCCGCAATCGTTCTGGATGACCTACGAGAAGTACATTCGCAAGGCTGCGGGCCTCGGCCGTTCGCCGACAGAAGTCGATCCGGATACCTACGACTACATGAACCAGCACTGCGACGTGCTGATCGTCGGCGCCGGTCCGGCCGGTCTCGCCGCTGCCCTGGCCGCTGCGCGCAGCGGTGCGCGGGTGATCCTCGCCGATGAGCAGGAAGAGTTCGGCGGCAGCCTGCTTGATTCGCGCGAAAGCCTCGACGGCAAACCGGCGATGGAGTGGGTGGCCAGCGTTATCGCTGAACTGAAAAACACCCCGGACGTGCTGCTGTTGCCGCGCGCCACGGTCAACGGCTACCACGACCACAACTTCCTGACCATTCACGAACGCCTCACCGATCACCTCGGCGACCGTGCGCCGATCGGCCAGGTGCGCCAGCGCATCCACCGTGTGCGCGCCAAGCGAGTGGTGCTGGCGACCGGCGCGCACGAGCGTCCGCTGGTCTACGGCAACAACGACGTACCGGGCAACATGCTCGCCGGCGCCGTTTCGACCTACGTGCGCCGCTACGGCGTGGCACCGGGCAAGAAACTGGTGCTGAGCACCAACAACGATCACGCCTATCGCGTCGCGCTGGACTGGCTCGATGCCAGCCTGCAAGTGGTGGCCATCGCCGATGCGCGCAGCAATCCGCGTGGTGCGCTGGTGGAAGAAGCCCGCGCCAAAGGCATCCGCATTCTCACCGGCAGCGCCGTGATCGAGGCCCGTGGCAGCAAGCGTGTGACCGCCGCCCGCGTCGCCGCCATCGATGTCAAAGGCCATGCCGTGACCAGTCCGGGCGAATGGCTCGACTGCGACGTGATCGCCAGTTCCGGCGGTTACAGCCCGGTGGTGCACCTGGCGTCGCACCTCGGTGGCAAGCCGATCTGGCGTGAAGACATCCTCGGTTTCGTACCGGGCGAAGCCCCGCAGAAACGCGTGTGCGTCGGTGGCATCAACGGTGTCTATGGCCTCGGTGATTCCCTCGCCGACGGTTTCGAAGGTGGCGTGCGTGTGGCCGCCGAAGCCGGGTTCCAGACCGTTGAAGGTGTGTTGCCCAAGGCCCTGAGTCGTCTCGAAGAGCCGACCTTGGCGCTGTTCCAGGTGCCGCACGAGAAAGGCACCGCGCGGGCACCGAAGCAATTCGTCGACCTGCAGAACGACGTCACCGCCGCCGCCATCGAACTGGCCACCCGCGAAGGTTTCGAGTCGGTCGAGCACGTCAAACGCTACACCGCGCTGGGCTTCGGTACCGATCAGGGCAAGCTCGGTAACGTCAACGGCCTGGCCATCGCCGCCCGTTCGCTGAACGTGACCATCCCGCAGATGGGCACCACGATGTTCCGCCCGAACTACACGCCGGTGACTTTCGGCGCCGTCGCCGGCCGTCACTGTGGGCACATCTTCGAACCGGTGCGCTACACCGCGCTGCATGCCTGGCATGTGAAGAACGGTGCCGAGTTCGAAGACGTCGGCCAATGGAAGCGGCCATGGTACTTCCCGAAAAACGGCGAAGACCTGCACGCGGCGGTCAAACGTGAATGCAAAGCCGTGCGCGACAGCGTCGGCCTGCTCGACGCTTCGACCCTGGGCAAGATCGACATCCAGGGCCCGGATGCCCGCGAGTTCCTCAACCGCGTGTACACCAACGCCTGGACCAAGCTCGATGTGGGCAAGGCGCGTTACGGCCTGATGTGCAAAGAGGACGGCATGGTCTTCGACGACGGGGTCACGGCCTGTCTGGCGGACAACCATTTCGTCATGACCACCACCACGGGCGGCGCGGCACGCGTGCTGCAGTGGCTGGAGCT
This sequence comes from Pseudomonas sp. efr-133-TYG-5, assembly GCF_030209175.1. Classification (GTDB taxonomy): domain Bacteria; phylum Pseudomonadota; class Gammaproteobacteria; order Pseudomonadales; family Pseudomonadaceae; genus Aquipseudomonas. The sequence continues at coordinate 669,782 of NZ_JARVSM010000004.1, forward strand.
GTACCACCAGACCGAATGGCCAGAACTGAAGGTGTATTTCACTTCGGTCACCGACCACTGGGCGACCATGACCCTGTCCGGGCCGAACAGCCGCAAGCTGCTCAGCGCGGTCACCGACATCGACCTGAGCAACGAAGCCTTCCCGTTCATGACCTGGAAGGAAGGCCTGGTCGGCGGCGTACCGGCGCGGGTGTTCCGCATCTCGTTCACCGGTGAGCTGTCGTACGAAGTCAACGTCCAGGCCGACTACGCGATGGGCGTGCTGGAAAAGATCGTCGAGGCGGGCAAGCCGTACAACCTGACCCCGTACGGCACTGAAACCATGCACGTGCTGCGGGCCGAGAAGGGTTTCATCATCGTCGGTCAGGACACGGACGGCTCGATGACCCCGGACGACCTGAACATGGGCTGGTGCGTCGGTCGCACCAAGCCGTTCTCGTGGATCGGCCAGCGCGGCATGAACCGGGAAGACTGCGTGCGCGACCAGCGCAAGCAACTGGTCGGCCTGAAGCCGATCGACCCGACCAAATGGCTGCCGGAAGGCGCGCAACTGGTGTTCAACACCAAGCAGGCGATCCCGATGACCATGGTCGGCCACGTCACCTCCAGCTATGCGCACAACTCCCTCGGCTATTCGTTTGCCATGGGCGTGGTCAAGGGCGGTCTCAAGCGCCTCGGCGAGCGGGTGTTTGCACCGCTGGCCGATGGCAGCGTGATCGAGGCAGAGATTGTTTCTTCGGTGTTCTTCGATCCGAAGGGTGATCGGCAGAACATTTGATGGCCTCAGGAACTGTGGGGGGCGGCTATTCGCGAGCAGGCTCGCTCCCACATTCGATCGCGTTTCCCTGTGGGAGCGAGCCTGCTCGCGAAAGCGGCAGATCAGCCACCGCAGGAACCAACAGAATTCAGGAAGGTGCTTTATGACCGCAGCCAATGTTTACCAACAACGCCCGACCACCGGCGCCCGTGCCGAGTCGTCGCTGCATCACGCCGACCTCGCCAGCCTGGCCGGCAAGGGCCGCAAGAACGCCGGCGTGTTCGTGCGTGAAAAGAAACTCCTCGGCCACCTGACCCTGCGCGGCGATGGCCACGATGCGGCGTTTGCCGCCGGTGTGCACAAAGCCCTGGGCATCGAACTGCCGGGCGCCCTGAGCGTCATCGTCAAGGGTGAAACCAGCCTGCAATGGATGGGCCCGGACGAGTGGCTGCTGATCGTGCCGAGCGGTGAAGAATTCGCCGCCGAACAGAAACTGCGCGAAGCACTCGGCGACCTGCACATCGCCATCGTCAACGTCAGCGGCGGCCAGCAACTGCTCGAACTGAGCGGGCCGAACGTGCGCCAGGTGCTGATGAAGTCCACCAGCTACGACGTCCATCCGAACAACTTCCCGGTCGGCAAAGCGGTGGGCACGGTGTTCGCCAAGTCGCAGCTGATGATCCGCCACACCGGCGAAGACACCTGGGAACTGCTGATTCGCCGCAGCTTCTCGGATTACTGGTGGTTGTGGTTGCAGGATGCGTCGGCCGAGTACGGGCTTAGCGTTCAGGCTTGATGGATGCGCGTTCCCGCGTCGAGGCGTCGAGCCGTCTGCGTGGGCATGCATCCCGGGACGCTCCGCGTCCCAGTAGCGGACGCCGAGCGTCCATGGCGGCATTCCCACGCAGAGCATGGGAACGATCAGAGGAAAAAATATGAGCCGCGCCCCAGACACATGGATTCTGACCGCCGATTGCCCCAGCGTCCTCGGCACCGTGGACGCGGTCACGCGTTTTCTGTTCGAGCAGGGTTGCTACGTCACCGAGCACCACTCGTTCGATGATCGTCTGTCGGGACGATTCTTCATTCGCGTGGAGTTTCGCCAGCCCGACGGCTTCGACGAGCAGTCCTTCCGCGCAGGCCTGGCCGAGCGTGGCCAGGCGTTCGGCATGGTCTTCGAGCTGACTGCGCCGAACTACCGGCCGAAAGTGGTGATCATGGTCTCCAAGGCCGATCACTGCCTCAACGACTTGCTCTACCGCCAGCGCATCGGCCAGTTGTCGATGGATGTGGCGGCGGTGGTGTCCAATCATCCGGATCTCAAGCCGCTGGCCGACTGGCACCAGATTCCCTACTACCATTTCCCCCTCGACCCCAATGACAAACCGGCGCAGGAGCGTCAGGTCTGGCAGGTGATCGAGGAGGCCGGCGCCGAACTGGTGATCCTCGCCCGCTACATGCAGGTGCTGTCGCCCGAGCTGTGCCGCAAGCTCGACGGCAAGGCGATCAACATCCACCACTCGCTGCTGCCGGGCTTCAAGGGCGCCAAACCGTATCACCAGGCCTACAACAAGGGGGTGAAACTGGTCGGCGCCACCGCGCACTACATCAACAACGACCTCGACGAAGGGCCGATCATTGCCCAGGGGGTCGAGGCGGTGGATCACAGTCACTATCCGGAAGACCTGATCGCCAAGGGCCGGGATATCGAAGGGCTGACCCTGGCCCGGGCGGTGGGTTATCACATCGAAAGAAGGGTGTTTTTGAACGCCAACAGAACTGTCGTTCTGTAGATCGCTTTCGCTGGCAAGCCAGCTCCCACAGAGATTTGTGTCGTATACAAAATCTCAATCCACCCCGAATCCTGTGGGAGCTGGCTTGCCAGCGATGAGGCCATAACAGGCAACACAACAATCAGCATCTGTACCCGAGCACTCAACGCGCTGCCTGCCTGGGCAACGCGGTTCCATAAAAACAACAGCGAGGTGAAAGCATGTCTGGCAATCGTGGTGTGGTGTATCTCGGCGCTGGCAAGGTCGAAGTACAGAAAATCGACTATCCGAAAATGCAGGACCCGCGCGGTCGCAAGATCGAGCACGGGGTCATTCTCAAAGTGGTGTCCACCAACATCTGTGGTTCCGACCAGCACATGGTGCGCGGCCGGACCACGGCACAGACCGGCCTGGTCCTTGGCCATGAAATCACCGGCGAAGTGATCGAGAAAGGTTCCGACGTCGAGAACCTGAAAATCGGCGACCTGGTGTCTGTGCCGTTCAACGTTGCTTGCGGGCGCTGCCGTTCCTGCAAGGAGCAACACACCGGCGTCTGCCTGACCGTCAACCCGGCCCGTGCCGGCGGTGCCTACGGCTATGTCGACATGGGCGACTGGACCGGCGGCCAGGCTGAATACGTGCTGGTGCCGTACGCTGACTTCAACCTGCTGAAACTGCCGGATCGCGACAAGGCCATGGAGAAAATCCGCGACCTGACCTGCCTCTCCGACATTCTGCCGACCGGCTACCACGGTGCGGTGACGGCGGGCGTGGGGCCGGGCAGCACCGTTTATATCGCGGGCGCCGGCCCGGTCGGTCTGGCGGCTGCGGCGTCGGCGCGCCTGCTCGGCGCGGCGGTGGTGATCATCGGTGACGTCAACACCATCCGCCTGGCGCACGCCAAGGGCCAGGGCTTCGAGACCGTCGATCTGTCGAAAGACGCACCGCTGCACGAGCAGATCGCCGATTTGCTCGGCGAGCCGGAAGTCGACTGTGCCATCGATTGCGTCGGCTTCGAAGCCCGTGGCCACGGTCACGACGGGGTGAAACACGAAGCCCCGGCCACCGTGCTCAACTCGCTGATGGGCGTGGTGCGCGTAGCCGGCAAGATCGGTATCCCGGGCCTGTACGTGACCGAGGATCCGGGTGCGGTGGATGCGGCGGCGAAGATGGGCAGCCTGAGCATTCGCTTCGGCCTCGGTTGGGCCAAATCCCACAGCTTCCACACCGGCCAGACCCCGGTGATGAAGTACAACCGCCAGCTCATGCAGGCGATCATGTGGGATCGCATCAATATCGCCGAAGTGGTCGGCGTGCAGGTCATCAGCCTCGACCAGGCGCCGGAAGGTTACGGCGAGTTCGATGCCGGTGTGCCGAAGAAATTCGTCATCGATCCGCACAAGCTGTTCAGCGCGGCGTAAGTACCGCCAAGTCAAAAGGGCAACCGCAACGGTTGCCCTTTTTTTTTGCCGCATCCTTGAGCCGCGCCGCGGTGAACTACAGGCCTTTCGCAGCGCTTTCGCCCGATCAGAGTGCCGTCAGCGCCCCTTGGTAAAGCACCGGCCCGGTCGGTTGCCCGGTTGGCGAGCCGCCCTTCGGCTCGAGGCTGACCGCCAGGGCGATCGGTTTGCCGATCAAGGCTTTCTGCGCCGCACTGAGTTCGACCTTGCCTTTGCCCCCTGCCGGGATCACGCCCAAGGAAATCGGTTTGCCGTCGGGCGCGATGGCCCACAGTTCCAGGCTGCGACTCGGGTCGACGGCGGCCAGGGTCAGCGGCTCGACCTGCAGGTAGTTCTCGTGGGCCTCGACCTTCAGCGCCGGTTGCGCGTCGGCGCTGAGCAAAGTGGCGCGGTAGCGGGCGTCGTCGCGGTTGTACAGCGCGCCGACGAACACCAGCAACGCCACCGAGCCAACGGCGACGGTGAGACGTAGCCAGGTCCACCACGGGCGCTTCTCGGGCACATGCAGCACTTGCGGTTCGATCCGCGCGGTGACGGCGTGCCAGACCCGCTCCGGCACCGCTTGCTCCGGCACGGCGGCGGTGAGGCTGGCCAGGCTGTCCTGCCATTGCGCCAGTTCCGCGCGCAACGCGGCATCGTCGAGCAGCAGTTGTTCGAAGCGCCGTCGGGCCGCGGTGGACATCAACCCGATGGCGTAGTCGGCGGCGAGGGCGCGGCGCAGGGCCGGAGTCTGGTAGTTCATGCTTCAAGGCACCGGCGCAGGCGTTCCATGCCGCGGCGGATCCACGATTTGACCGTTCCCAGCGGTGCGGCCAGGTGCTCGGCCAGTTCTGCGCAGGACAGACCCTGAAAATAGGCGACGCTGATCGACTGGCGCTGCATGCCGTCGAGGCTGTCCAGGCAACGGCGCAATGCGCTGGCCTCGCGGGCGCTGCTCAACTGCTCGGCGGGCGAGGGGCCTGCGTCTGGCAGGGCGTCCTGCTCCATCTCGCTCAAGGGCCGGTCGCGCTGCTTGCGTAACTGGTCGATGGCCTGGTTGCGGGTGATATTGATCATCCAGGTCAGTGGCGCCGACAGTTGCGGTTGATAACGCGCGGCGTTGTTCCAGATCCGCACGAAACTTTCCTGCAGCACGTCCTCGGCCAGATCCGCGCGGCCCATGAAGCGCAGGGCCACGCCGTGCAGGCGCGGGCCGACGCTGCGGTAGAGCGTCTCGAAGGCACGGCGATCGCCCAGTGCACACTGGGCCAGCAGATGCCGCAGCTGATCGGTGTCGGCGATGGAAATGGCAGATCTCCGGGCAATGGCGGGGCGCCGAGGTGGCGTCTCGAACTGTTCACAGGCTAGTTCAGCCAGGGCGCTGGTGCCATTCATCGTCGGTTGTCCGCGGTTTCACGATTCATATACGTTGCCCGGGTGAAAATGGATGCGCCGCGCCGGAACATGCCGGCGCCTGCCCGGTCAAACCGGCAGCCTGGCCGCCCGGCGACGGGAGGTCTTTACGCCACAAGAGGATGTTCGAATGAAGATTTCACGCGGTTTTGCCCTGGCATCGCTCCTGACCCTGGCGGCGGGCCCGGCGTTTGCCCAGTTCAATCTGAGCGATGTGGCCGGGGCGGTCGCGGGCATGCAGGGTGGCGACAAGGCCGCCGCGGCCGCGCCGACCTCGGAAACCGCCGGCCTGCTCAAGGCGCTGAGCGCTCTGGATGTCACGCCGCAACAGGCTGTGGGCGGTACCAGTGCGATGCTCGGCCTGGCCAAGAACCAGCTCAGCAGCACCGACTATTCGCAACTGGCCAAGAGCGTGCCGGGCATCGACAAACTCTCCGGCGGTGGCGGCAATCTGGCAGCGCTGAGCGGCTTGCTCGGCTCGTCGGGGAAATCCGCCGGCCTGGAAAATGCCCTCGGCAATGTGAAAGACACCAATGACCTGAACAACGCTTTCGGCGCCTTGGGCATGGACAGCGGCATGGTCGGCCAGTTTGCCCCGGTGATCCTGCAGTACCTCGGCCAGCAGGGCGTTGGTGGCTCGCTGCTGAGCAGTCTCGGCAGCATCTGGGGCACCGGCACCGGCAGTTGATTCAGCGGCGCTCGCCCTGCAGTTCGGCGATGCGCTGGTCTTTCAGGGTCCAGAGCTGGTTGACCCAGCCCTGGACCTTCTCGCGAAACAGCGGATCGTTTTCGTAATCGCCCTGCCACAGGGCCGGGTCGAGTTCGCGTGTCTGGATATCGATGATCACCCGCGGCACGTTGCCGCTGATCAAGTCCCAGAACCCGGGGATCTGCGCCTGCGGATACACCACGGTCACGTCGAGAATGGCGTCCAGCTGTTCCCCCAGCGCCGCCAGCACGAACGCCACGCCGCCCGCCTTGGGCTTGAGCAGATGGTTGAACGGCGACTGTTGCTGGGCACTTTTCGCCGCGGTGTAGCGGGTGCCTTCGAGGTAATTGACCACCGTCACCGGCTGGCGCTTGAACAGCTCGCACGCGGCCTTGGTGATTTCCAGATCCTTGCCGGCCAGCTCCGGGTGCCGGGCCAGGAACGCCTTGCTGTAGCGCTTCATGAACGGATAATCCAGCGCCCACCACGCCAGGCCCAGGAACGGCACCCAGATCAATTCTTTCTTGAGGAAGAACTTGAAGAACGGCGTGCGCCGGTTGAGCGTCTGGATCAGCGCCGGGATATCCACCCACGACTGATGGTTGCTGATCACCAGGTACGAGGTGTCGCCGCGCAGGTCGGCGCCACCGCGGATGTCCCACTGTGTCGGGATGCACAGGCGGAAGATCAGTTTGTCGATCTCGGCCCAGGTCTCGGCGATCCACATGACCGCCCACGAGGCGTAATCGCGCCAGCGTCCGGGTGCCACCAGTTTGAGCAGGGCGAAGACCAGCAACGGCCCGATCAGGATCAGGGTGTTGAGCAACAGCAGCAGGGTGACCAGACAGCCGGTGAGCAGGCGGCGCATAAGCAACTCTATGAAGACGGATAGGCGCGCCATGATAAGCAGCTTCGGCCGGCAGGCCAAATTGGCGCTGACAAATGTTTCACTTTCGCGCCGGTATGCTTTGCTCGAGATTCATATTGAATGGGCTGGCCTCTTCGCGAGCAGGCTCGCTCCCACAGGAAGTTTATGCGCTGTGCAGGATTGCATGCCCACAGAAAATCCACTGTGGCAACGAGCCTGCACGCGAAGACGGACTTGAGGCGAACCAATTGCCCGTCCGCTGTCTAAAATCTCGCGTCTGCCGCCCTCATTTTTCAAGGAAGCCCACTACGTGAAATCCCTCCTTGCACTGCTTGCCCTCGTCGCCCTGCCGGTCATGGCCGCCGAGCCGACCCTGTACGGGCGTTACGAATACATCGCGCTGCCGGAAATCGGCGGTGAAGTGCTCAAGGCGAAGATGGACACCGGCGCCCTGACCGCCTCGCTGTCGGCCAAAGACATCGAGACTTTCACCCGCGACGGCGAAAACTGGGTGCGTTTCCGCCTCGCCACCAAGGACGCCGGCAACAAGGTCTACGAACACAAGATCGCGCGCATCAGCAAGATCAAGAGCCGTTCCGATGAAGAGGACGAGGGCGATTCCACGGAAGTGGCCAAGCGCCCGGTGGTCGACCTGGAACTGTGCCTGGGCAACGTCAAGCGTACCGTGGAGGTCAACCTGACCGACCGCAGCAACTTCAATTACCCGCTGCTGATCGGCGCCAAGGCCCTGCGCGAGTTCGGCGCCGCGGTCAACCCGGCCCGGCGCTTCACCGCCGACAAGCCGGACTGCTGATGCCAGTGGTCTGATTGACGGAATGCCAGGCTTGGGGCACCGTTCGCGCACGCAACCTACAGGCTCGGACGCCATGCCCCATATCCTGATTGTCGAAGACGAAGCGGCGATTGCCGACACGCTGATTTTTGCCTTGCAGGGCGAGGGCTTCACCACCACCTGGCTGAGTCTCGGCGCGGCCGCGCTGGAGCACCAGCGGCAGACCCCTGCGGACCTGATCATCCTCGATATCGGCCTGCCGGACATCAGCGGTTTCGAAACCTGCCGGCAGCTGCGCCGCTTCAGCGAGGTGCCGGTGCTGTTCCTCAGCGCCCGGGATGCCGAGATCGATCGCGTGGTGGGCCTGGAAATCGGTGCCGACGACTACGTGGTCAAGCCGTTCAGCCCGCGCGAGGTGGCGGCGCGGGTCCGGGCGATTCTCAAGCGCATGGCGCCACGGGCGGCACTGGAGCCGGCATCGGCGCTGTTTCGCGTGGACCCGCAACGGGTGCAGATCAGCTATCGCGGGCAACCGCTGAGCCTCACGCGCCACGAATTCCGCCTGCTGCAGTGCCTGCTCGAGCAACCGGAGCGGGTCTTCAGCCGCGAGCAATTGCTCGATGCGCTGGGCGTGGCCGCCGACGCCGGATACGAGCGCAGCATCGACAGCCACATCAAGAGTGTGCGCGCCAAGCTGCGCCTGGTACGCGCCGAGGCCGAGCCGATCCAGACCCATCGCGGCCTCGGCTACAGCTACAGCCCGGGACACAGCTGATGTCGCTGGGGCTGCGGATTTTCCTCGTGTACGTGCTGTTTGTCGGCCTCACCGGCTACTTCGTGCTCAACACCGTGATGGAAGAAATCCGCCCCGGCGTGCGCCAGTCCACCGAGGAAACCCTGGTCGACACCGCCAACCTGATGGCGGAAATCCTCCGTGACGACTTCAAGGCCGGCACCCTCAGCGAGAACCGCTGGCCGCAACTGCTGCGCGCCTATGGCGAGCGCCAGCCGCAGGCGACGATCTGGGGCCTGGCGAAAAACCAGGTCAACCACCGCATCTACGTGACCGACGCCAAGGGCATCGTGGTGCTCGACTCCAGCGGTGTCGCGGTCGGCCAGGACTATTCGCGCTGGAATGACGTCTACCTGACCCTGCGCGGCCAGTACGGCGCGCGCTCCAGCCGCAGCGATGCGGACGACCCCAATTCCTCGGTGATGCACGTTGGCGCGCCGATCCGCGACAACGGGCAGATCATCGGCGTGGTCACCGTGGCCAAGCCCAATAGTTCGTTGCAGCCCTACGTCGACCGCACTGAACATCGCCTGCTGGCGTACGGTGCCGGGCTGATCGGCCTCGGCCTGGCGTTCGGCGCGTTGTTGTCGTGGTGGCTGAGCCGCGCGCTGCATCGCCTGACCGGTTACGCCCAGGCGGTCAGCGAAGGCCGCCGGGTGGAAGTGCCGCACTATCGCGGCGGCGAACTGGCGCAATTGGCCACGGCGGTGGAGCAGATGCGCACCCAGCTCGAAGGCAAGGCCTACGTCGAGCGCTACGTGCACACCCTGACCCATGAACTGAAGAGTCCGCTGGCGGCGATTCGCGGCGCGGCGGAACTGTTGCAGGGCGAAATGCCGGCGCTCCAGCGGCTGCGCTTCATCGGCAACATCGACAGCGAAAGCGCGCGCATGCAGCAGTTGATCGAGCGCCTGTTGAACCTGGCCCAGGTCGAACAGCGCCAGGGGCTGGAAGAGCGTGTCGCGGTGCCCCTGGCAGCGCTGGTCGAGGCGTTGCTACAGGCGCAGGCGGCACGGATCGAAGGCCGCCAGTTGCGCATCGAGCAGGCCATCGCGGCGGATCTGCTGCTGATCGGCGAGCCCTTTCTGCTGCGTCAGGCACTGGCCAATCTGCTTGAAAACGCCCTGGATTTCACCCCGGTGCAGGGCCTGCTGCGCCTCTCTGCCGAGCGGTTTGGCGAGCAGATCGAGCTGCGCCTGTTCAACGAAGCCGCGCCGATTCCCGACTACGCATTGCCGCGCCTGACCGAACGCTTCTATTCGCTGCCGCGCCCGGACAGCGGGCGCAAAAGCACCGGGCTGGGGCTCAACTTTGTCGAGGAGGTGGTCAAGCTGCATGGCGGCTCGATGGCGATCCGCAATGTCGAGGCGGGGGTGCAAGTGACGCTGCGCCTGCCTTGAATGCGCAGCACAGCGCAGTTTTGCCAGCCTCTGCGGGTGTTGCTGTCTGTCGCTAGGAACGACCGCAGGCTGTAAGCTTTCCGCGCTCCACACAAACTCCACATTCGCCCCACAAAACCCCCACACGCGCCGCGCAGACTCTGCCCATCGAACCAGGGAGAGTCCCATGAACAAGAATCTGATATCGAAGCTCGGGGCGATTGCTCTGTTGATCCTGCTGTTGCTGGTGCCGTTGCTGATGATCGACGGCATGATCGACGAACGCCAGCAACTGCGCGACGGCGTGCTCGAAGACATTGCCCGCAGCTCCAGCGCCAGCCAGCAGTTGAGCGGGCCGGTGCTGGTGGTGCCGTATCGCAAGACCCTGCATGTCTGGAAGACCAACGAAAAAACCAACAAGCGTTATGAGGAGCTCAGCGAAACCCGTGGGCGCCTGTACTTCCTGCCGGAGCGCTTCGAGCTCGATGGTCAGGTGCAGACCGAACTGCGAGCCCGCGGCATTTATGAGGCGCGGCTGTTTCATGCCGACAACCGCATCAGCGGGCATTTCTCGCTGCCGGCGCAGTTGGGCATCAAGGAAGACTTTGCCGACTATCAGTTCGATGCGCCGTTTCTCGCGGTCGGCATCAGCGATATTCGCGGCATCGAGAACGTGCTGAAACTGGAACTCGGCAGCCAGCGCCTGGACTTCGTGCCGGGCACCCAGGTGGCCTGGCTCGGCGAAGGCGTGCGGGTGACGCTGCCGCTGCTCGACACCAGCAAGGCGACGGAGCTGCCGTTCGGTTTCGACCTGCGTCTGCAAGGCACGGGATCATTGCGGGTAGTGCCGGTGGGCAAGACCAGCAGCGTCAACCTCGCCGCCAATTGGCCGCACCCCAGCTTCATCGGCAACTTCCTGCCGGCCAAACGCGACATCAACGAACAGGGTTTCACCGCCGACTGGCAGACCTCGTTCTTCTCCACCAACCTGCAAGAGGCGATGAACCGCTGTGTGTCCGGCGAATGTGCCGGCTTCAACGGGCGCAGCTTCGGTGTCAGCTTCATCGATCCGGTGGACCAGTACCTCAAGAGTGACCGGGCGATCAAATACGCGCTGCTGTTCATCGTCCTGACGTTCGCCGGTTTCTTCCTCTTCGAAGTATTGAAGAGCCTTGCGGTGCACCCGGTGCAATATGCGCTGGTGGGCGTGGCGCTGGCGTTGTTCTACCTGTTGCTGTTGTCGTTGTCCGAGCACATCGGGTTTGCCCTGGCGTATCTGCTGTCGGCCAGCGGCTGTGTGCTGTTGATCGGCTTCTACGTCTGCCATGTGCTGCGCAGTGTGCGTCACGGCGTGAGTTTTTCGGCGGGGCTCGCAGCGTTGTATGGCCTGTTGTACGGCTTGCTCAGCGCCGAGGACTACGCGCTGCTGATGGGGTCGCTGCTGCTGTTCGGCCTGCTCGGTGTGTTCATGATGCTGACGCGCAAGCTCGACTGGTACACGCTTGCGCAGAAACCGGCCAAGCCGCTGGCGTTCGACATCGGAGCGGTGCAATGAGCCGGTCGCTGGGGCTGCGTGAGGATCAACGTCAGGCAGACGTGTTGATGAGGTTGATCATCGCGTCCCTGCCGGCGCAACCGTGCTGGCGTGATCACCGGCAGGCCGACGGCTACCGGTTCTGCGCGCCAGTGCGCTCAGCGACAGAACCGGACCGCGCGGCGCAGCGCTAGACCTTGGGCTGGGTCGCAATCATCGACGGCCGCTGGCTGACCTCGAAGTACCAGTTGGCCAGTCGCGGATTGGCGTCGCGCCAGCCCAGGTCCGGGAAGCGCAGGTCGAGGTAGCCCAGGGCACAGGCCACGCTGATCGCGGCCACATCGAAATGGCTGGTCAGTTCGGCAATCGCCTCGCGCTCGAGCACGGCCAGGCCGCGGCGGATTTTCTCGCGCTGGGCTTCGAGCCATTCGTCCCAGTGTTTTTCCGGGGCGCGCAGGGCTTGCTCGTAGCGCACCAGCACCGCGGCGTCCATGATCCCGTCGGCCATCGAGGCCAGGGTCAGGCGCCGCCAGCGGGCCGATCCTTCGCGTGGGATCAGCGGGTTGCCGACGTGCTGGTGGTCGAGGTAATCGAGGATCACCCGGCTGTCATGGATCACCGTGCCGTCGGCCAGGCGCAGGGCCGGGATCTTGCCCAGCGGGTTGTCCTGATTTAGCGCGGCATCCGGGCTGACGGGAGTGAGCACGCAGTCCTGCAGGGCGACGCGATCCTGCTGGCCGGTCTCGTGCAGCAGCACCATGACTTTGCGCACGAACGGCGACAGGGGGTTGTGGAACAGGGTCATGCTGGGGGCGGACATGGGTGAGCCTCGGTGGTCGTCGAAGAGCAGCAGATTAGCCTAATCGGCACCTGCCCGGCTGGCCCGGCGTTGCAGGCGCCGCAAGGTTGCATGCGAAGCGCCCCGCCAGCACTGAAGTCAGCGGCGCTGCAGCAAGCCCCTCAGCGCCAGAATGGCCGGGATGCCGAGGCCGATCCAGCTCAGCGCATCCCACACGCCATCGCCCAGCAACGCGGCAAACAGGCCCGCCGCGCTGAGCAGGGCGAGCACCAGTGGCGTGCTAAAGACTTTCCAGAAGTTCGACTGACGCGGCCTCATGCGCCGGCCTCCCTGATTGACGGCACAGGCTGGGCGGCTTTACGGCGCACCAGCCACAGGTAGACGCCGCTGCCGAGGACGATGATGGTCAGCACGTCGAGGGTGGCCCAGAGGATTTTCATCGGCATGCCGCCGTAGTCGCCGAAGTGCAGCGGCTGCGACATGCCCATGGCGTCCATGTACCACGGCCGTTCGGCCACGGCGGTGACTTGCAGGGTACTGGCGTCGATCAGGACCGGCGTCAGCAGGTGCGAGGTCAGATGGGTGCCGCCCTTCATGAACACCGAGTAGTGGTGTTCGCTGGAAAACCGCGTGCCGGGGAAGGCGATGAAGTCCGGGTTCATCCCCGGGGCGACTTCTGCGGCGATGTCCAGCAGGCGCGTGGCGGGAGCCAGTTGCGTCAGCGGCGGGGCATCGCGGTACGGCGCGACCAGGGCCGTCAGGGCATCGTTGCGCCAGGCCGCGATCAGCAGGTCGGCGCAGGCGCTGATGACCCCGGTGACACCGACCACCAGGGCCCAGGTCAGGGTCACGACGCCGATCAGGTTATGCAGGTCGAGCCAGCGCAGGCGGGTCGATTTGTCGTGACGCACCGTGCCGAACTGCAGGCGGCGCATGAACGGCAGGTACAGCACCGTGCCGGAAATGATCGCCAGCACGAACAGCACGCCCATGAACGCCAGCAGCAACTTGCCCGGCAGCCCGGCGAACATGTCGACATGCAGGCGCAGGATGAACAGCATCAGGCCACCGTTGGCCTGGGGTGTTTCCAGCGCCTCGCCGGTGCGCGCATCGAGCATGAAGGTGTGCGAGGCATTCGGCTCGGTGCCGGCGGTTTTCGCCATGATCGTCAGCACCGCATTCGGTTCGTCATCGTCGAAACCGAAATACTGCACGACATCCCCCGGCCGATGCCGTTCGGCGGCCTGCACCAGTTGCGCCAGGTTCAGGTGCGGGGTGTCCGCCGGCATCTCGCGCAGCTGCGGTGCATCGCCGAGCAGGTGCTCGATCTCGTGATGGAAGATCAGCGGCAGCCCGGTCAAGGCCAGCAACAGCAAAAACACCGTGCAGACCAGGCTGGTCCAGGTGTGGATGAACGACCAGCGGCGAATTGTTTTACTTTTCATTTCATGACCTTAAAAAACACCAAAGCCGTCCACGGGGGACGGCCTGGTAACAGGACCTGTTTCAGCTCACGCGCCTACCACTTGTAGGTGGCACTGGCGACGACACTGCGCTGGTCGCCGTAGTAGCAGTTGTAGCTGTCGCAGGTGGAAATGTAATCCTTGTCGAACAGGTTGGTGGCGTTGAGTGCCAGCGACGCGCCCTTGAGGCTGTTGTCCAGCCGCCCGAGGTCGTAATGCACGGCGGCGTCGAACACGGTGAACGCGTCAGCCTTGCCCAGCCAGGTGTTGGCCTGGTCGCCATAGGTATTGCCGGTGTAGCGCACGCCCGCGCCGACGCCGAAACCGTCGAGCACGCCGGTGTGCCAGGTGTAGTCCGTCCACAGCGAGGCTTGCTGGTTGGGCATCAGTTGCAGCCGGTTGCCCTTGAAGTCGCCTTTCTGCACTTCGGATTTGGCCAGGGTGTAGGCGGCGATCACTTTCAGGTTGTCGGTGACGTCCGAGGTGGCTTCCAGCTCCAGGCCTTTGACCTTCACTTCACCGGTCTGGCTGGTGATCGGGGTGTTGCCGATGGTGGTCGTGACGGCGACGTTTTTCTGGGTCAGGTCATACACGGCCGCGGTCAGCAGGGTCTTGCTGCCCGGCGGCTGATACTTGATGCCCATTTCCCACTGCTTGCCTTCGGTCGGCTTGAGCGAACCGGTAGCGCTGGCGTCCGCACCGGCCGTGGTCTGGAACGACTCGGCGTACGACAGGTAAGGCACGAAACCGGAGTCGAACACATAGCTGATGGCCGCGTTGCCGCTGAAGTGCCTGTCGCGATCGGTGTTGGTTGCATCGGTCTTGTTGAACAGGGTGCTGGTGTGGACCCAGTCTTCACGACCGCCGAGGGTCAGGCGCCATTGATCGAGGGCCATCTGATCCTGCACGTACAGGCCGGTCTGGTTGATCTTCTGGTTGTAGTCCAGATAGGCGCTGGAGCGATCCGGGCGCACGATCGGTTGCCCGTAGATCGGGTTGTTGACGTTGGTTTTCAGGCCATCGCCATAGATCGAGAGAAAATTGGCGTTGTTGCGCTGGTGATCCAGGCCCAGCAACAGGGTGTGGCGAACCTCGCCCGTGGCGAAATCGGCCTGGAAGTTGTTGTCGACGGCGAACTGGCTGATGTCTTCGTCAACCGAGGTGCTGGTACGGCCCACGTTGCCCGCGGCATCGACCGGGTTGTACGCATAGGCACCGACCGTGAGCGCCTGGAACGACAGGTCGGACTTGGTGTAGCGCAGGTTCTGCCGGAACTGCCAGACATCGTTGAGCCGATGTTCGAACGCATAGCCCAGCGCGTAGTAGGTGCGGTCGTAGTATTCCCAGTCCGGATCACCCAGGTTCTTGTGATGGGAAATATCCCCCAGCGGCGAACGGATCTTGGTCCCCTGGATCGGCAGGAACTGGCTGGTGATGCCGGTATCGTCGCGGGTGAACTGGCTCAGCAGGGTGAATTTCGTGTCGTCGTCGATGTTCCAGGTCAGGCTCGGCGCGAGGTTGTAGCGCTTGTTTTCGATGTGGTCGATCTGCGTGTCGCTGTCACGCACCACGCCGCTGATGCCGTAGAGGAACTGGCCGGCGTCGTCGATCCTGCCAGTGCTGGCGAAGTTGATCTGGCGATGGTTGTCGCTGCCGTACTGCAACTGGATGGCGCTGCTGGCCTCGGCGCTGGGACGACGGCTGACCATGTCCAGCAGGCCGCCCGGCGGGGTCTGGCCATAGACCGACGAGGCCGGGCCGCGCAGCAGGGCGAGGCGGTCGAGGTTCCAGGTTTCCTGTTTCGGGTTGGCGTACACGCCTTTGGGCAGCGGCAGGCCGTCGAGGAACTGGGTCGGCTCGAAGCCACGCACGCGCAGCCAGTCGGCGCGGGTGTCGCTGCCGTAACTGCTGGCGGTGATGCCCGGCATGTAGCGCACGGCATCGTCGAGGCTGTGCACGCTGCGGTCGTCCATCTGCTGGCGCGTGGCGACGGAGATCGAACGCGGGGCTTCGACCAGCGCGGTGTCGGTCTTGGTGCCGGCAGCGGTACGGGTGGCGGTATAGCCTTCGACCGGGCCCCAGGCGGTTTCCAGGTTTTCCACGCCGATCACTGAGGTTTCCGGCAGGGCCATCACGCCTTCCGGCACGGCGACCAGGGTGTAGGTGCCGGCGCTGCTCTGTTCCAGTTGCAGGCCGGTGCCTTGCAGCGCTGCGCGCAGAGCGCCAGCGGCGTCGTACTGACCGTTGACCGGCGCCGATGTTTTGCCCGCCGCCAGCGCGGGATTGAGCGACAGAGCGAGGCCGCCCTGGCTGGCGATCTGGTTCAGCGTGGTCGACAGCGGTGCCGCCGGCAGGTTGTAGGCGCGCACGCTGGAGGCCTGTTCCGCGGCGATCAGTTGGCTGCTGGCCAGCGGGGAGCAGAGGGCGATGGCAACCGCCAGCAAACTGGGGCGCAACAAGGTGTCTAGCGAACGGGACATACAGCGGCTCCTGAATGGAAATATTTCTCAATTGCCTGTGTGCCGGACGAGAATTGAAAAGTGATAGGGCGGGATGAAAATAATTTCCATCCACTGATAAATCAGGCGGGTGAAGTCGTAGGCAGACTCTTGTTCCCGGGTGATGCCGATGGCGCATTCGCGAGCAGGCTTGCGCCCACACGGAGTGCATTCCCCGTGGGCGCGAGCCTGCTCGCGAACGCGATGGATCGGGCAGCGGCTCACTCAGGGCCTGGTATCAGCCTTCGCCACCGTGACCCAATAGGGCGTGCGCTGTTCGATCTGCACCGGCAGTGTCGGCAGCAGGGCGTTGAGAGCCTTGTCGGTATCGTGCAGGGGGAAGCTGCCGGTGATTCGCAGGTTGGCGACTTCCGCGGCGACGCCCAGGTGCCCGCGGCGGTAGCGGCCCAGTTCGTGCACCAGGTCCTCCAGCCGCGCGTTGTCCACCACCAGCATGCCGCGGGTCCAGGCATCGGCGCCGGGTGTGAGGGCGGCGACGCTGTCGAGGCCGTCATTGCGAATCAACACTTGCTGGCCTTCATGCAGGATCTGCTCGTGGGGATCGGCCTGCGGGTGCGCGGCCACGGCTGACTGCAACACGCTCAGGCGCGTGCCCTGTTCTTCGCGCTTGACCAGAAACCGCGTGCCCAGCGCCCGCATGCTGCCTTCGCGGGTCTCGACGATGAATGGCCGGGCATCGCCGTGGCCGGTCTCGACGAGAATTTCGCCTTCCTGCAACACGATCAGCCGTTGCTTGTCATCGAAACGCACATCGACGGCGCTGTGGGTGTTGAGGTTGAGCAGGGTGCCGTCGGCCAGTCGTACCGTGCGCTGCTCGCCGGTGGCGGTGCGTTGATCGGCGAGCCAGTAGTCCAGCGGCAAATACCGTTCGCTGGCGAACAGACCCAGACCGATGAGCACCACAATGCTTGCCAGGCCACTGCCCAGCTTGCGCAGCCGCCGGCGAACGCCGCTGCGCGATTGCAGCAGGGCCGTGCGCGCCGGGCCGGTGGCCACGCTGAAACGCTGGTCGAGCATGCCCAACTGACGCCAGGCCCGCGCGTGCTCTTCGTTGGCGGCATGCCACTTGGCGAACTCCTCGCGTTCCAGCGGACTGCTGGAATCGAGGGTCAGTTGCCAGGCAATCGCCGCGTCCAGCACGTGGGCCGGTACCGGCCGCGAACTGGCCGGGCTCATGTCGGCTCACCGTACAGCGCGATGTAGCACTGGCGAATGCCCTGGGCCAGGTACTGCCGCACCCGCGGCACCGAGACTCCGAGTTGCGCGGCGATCTCGGCATGGCTGAGGCCGTCGAGGCGGTTATAGAGGAACGCGGCGCGGGCCTTGCTCGACAGCTTGCCGAGCAGGCGGTCGATGGCCTTGAGGTCTTCGAGGATCAGTTGCTGCTCTTCCACCGATGGTTGCTCACCCTCGGGAATCAGCAGCAACTCGGTGAGGTAGGCCTGTTCCAGCGCGGCGCGGCGGAAGTAATCGAACAACAGGCCCTTGGCGATCGCCAGCAAAAACGCGCGCGGCTCGCGCGGTGCCGGCAACGCGTCCCGGCCGAGCAGGCGCACGAAGGTGTCCTGGCTCAGATCCTCGGCACGCTGTGGGCAGGCCACGTTGCGCCGCAGCCACGCCAGCAGCCAACCGCGATGGTCGCGATACATCGCACCGACGAGCTCACTCTGGGGGCTTGGAACTGACGACACCGGACATCACCGATTGGGAAATGTTAACTAACGAGAATTGTTCGCGATTCTGGCAGAGGTGGGAATGGTTAGCAATTGGCCATCGGTCGGGTTTCACCGAGGCACGAGCCATTCAGCCCCCTCCGGGGAGAGGGCTGGGGGGGAGGTGCTATCGCCGTCAGCAAGTGCTTAGAAGGATGGCGCCTGCTGCCGGCGCTTCCACTGGCTCAAGCGCTGCTGCAGATTCAGCGGACTGTGAATCTGCTGCTGCCGCGCCCGACTGAACAGGATCAACGCCAGCTCAGCGGTGGCCAACGCATCGGCGCTGGCGTTGTGGCGCTCGAATACTTCGAGGCGAAACCAGTCGATCCACTCGTCCAGCCCGGCCTCGCGGATGTTCGCCTGCGGGCAGAGCAGCGGGGCCATTTCAGCAACGTCGAGAAACACATGCTGCAGCTTGTAGCTCAGGTGCTCCTTCAAGGCGCGTCCGAGCATGTGCTGATCGAACGGCGCGTGAAACGCCAGCAGCGGGCTGTCGCCGACGAACTCCATGAACTCCAGCAACGCCTCGGCCGGTTCGCTGCCGGCGGCAATCGCACTCGGTCCCAGACCGTGGATCAGCACGCTGGGGCTGAGTTTGAGCTGCCGACATTGCAGGGTGCGTTCGAACTGCTGGGCAAAATCGATCGCGCCGTCCTCGATGACCACCGCACCGATCGACAGCACGCGGTCCTTGCTCAGGTTCAGTCCGGTGGTTTCCAGGTCGAGCACCACCCAGCGCTGTTCGCGCAGGCTGCAATCACTCAGTTCGCGCACCGCGGGCAACGTCGCCAGGCGCCGCTGCCACTCATCCGGTATGACCGGGCCGGCCGGACGCAGCCAGGAGAACAGGCTCATAGCTGATACCGCAGGGTCAGGCTGCTTTGCAGGCGCTGGGCCTGGCGCAGGGACTCACGCAGGATGCGCCGGTCGAGGTGATTGAGGCTGTCGGGATCGACCCGGTTCGAGTACGCCTGGTTCTCCCGGGTCTGGAGCTGGTGCTGCTGCATGCGGGTCTGCTGGATGAAGTGGTAGGCCTCTTCGTACGCTGCGCCGTCCAGCCGGTCGATCACTGCTTTGTCGACCAGTTGGCGGAAGCGTTCAAGCGTGTTGTTGGCGTCGATGCCATTGGCCAGCGCCAGCAAGCGGGCGCCATCGACGAAGGGCGTGAGGCCCTGGGTTTTCAGATCGAGCGTGGCTTTCTCGCCGTTCTTGCGCGCCAGCACGAATTCGCGGAAGCGCCCCACGGGCGGGCGATTGCGCAGGGCGTTCTCGGCCATCATGCGCTGGAACAGACGGTTGTCGCCGACCTGCTCGAGAATGCCCCGGCGCAATTGCTCGCAACCCTGCTCATCGCCCCAGACGACGCGCAGGTCGAAATAGATGCTCGAGCCCAGCAGGTTCTCCGGGGTCGCCTCGCGGATGAACGCGGCAAAGCGCCGGGCCCATTCGGCGCGGGACAGGCACAGCTGCGGATTGCCGGCCATGATGTTGCCTTTGCACAGGGTAAAGCCGCACTGCGCCAGGCTCTGGTTGATCTGCTGGGCCAGCGGCAGCAGTTTGCCGCGAATCTCCGCCGCATGGGCCGCGTCCCGGGCATCGAACAGAATGCCGTTGTCCTGGTCGGTGTGCAGGGTCTGCTCGCGTCGGCCCTCGCTGCCGAAACACAGCCAGCTGAACGGCACGCCGGGGTCGCCTTTTTCGGCGAGGGTCAGTTCGATCACGCGGCACACGGTGTGGTCGTTGAGCAGGGTGATGATGTGGGTGATCTGCGTCGACGAGGCGCCGTGGGCCAGCATGCGCTCGACCAGTTGCCCGATCTCGCCGCGCAGGGTCACCAGTTGCTCGACCCGCTGCGCGCTGCGGATGGTGCGCGCCAGGTGCACCAGGTCGACCCGTTGCAGCGAGAACAGGTCGCGCTCGGACACCACGCCGCACAGGCGCTGGTCCTTGACCAGGCAGACGTGGGCAATGTGCCGTTCGGTCATGGCAATCGCGGCGTCGAAGGCACTGTGATCCGGCGACAGGTAGAACGGTGAAAGGGTCATGTGGCGTTCGATCGGCTCGCTGAAATCGCCGACGCCTGCGGCGACTACATGGCGCAGGTCGCGCAGGGTGAAAATGCCCAGCGGCGCCTTGTGCTCATCCACCGCGACGATGCTGCCGACCTGCTGTTCGTGCATCAGCTTCACCGCTTCGCGCAGTGGCGTGGCCGGGCTGCAGGTCACCGGATGGCGCATCGCCAGCTCGCCCAGGCGGGTGTTCAGCGAATATTGGGTGCCGAGGGTTTCCACGGCTTTCTGCTGGACCTGCTGGTTGACCTGGTCGAGCAGGCTGCTGACCCCGCGCAGGGCGAAATCGCGAAAGGTGTTGGAAAGCGCGAACAGCTTGATGAACGCCAGTTTGTTCAATTGCAGGCAGAAGGTGTCTTCGCCGGCCAGGTGTTCGGTGCGGGTCGCTCGTTCGCCGAGCAGCGCGGCGAGGGGAAAGCACTCGCCGGTGGTGATCTCGAAGGTGGTTTCCGTGCCGCCCTTGGCGGTGTGCGGGCGCTCGCCGACCACGCGGCCCTGCTTGACGATGTAGAAGTGTTCGACCGGCCCGTCGGCGGGTTTGATGATGCTCTCGCCCTGGCCGTAGAAACGCAGCTGGCATTGCTCCACCAGATAGGCCAGGTGGGCGTGTTCCATCTGATTGAAAGGGGGGAAGCGCTGGAGGAATTGCAAAGTGCCCTGAATGTTCTGCAACACCGCGGTTTTCCCTGCCTGGATGAAGGCGTCCGCTTTACTCATAACCATTACCGCAGTCTTTTTCGAATTGTTGTTGTCGGAGCGTTGCCGTCATGGTCGGCTCCATCGCGCGGGGTGCCCATTGGACGTAAGTCTAGGATTGGCCTGCCGTTGGGGAGTTTTCGGAGATGCCCTACACAAATGCTCGGAAATTCTGCGGTTCGCCCCTTGGAAAAAAATCCGACGAAGTGCACATTGAAGCTCTGCTTAGCGATGTCTGACCACTGTGCTAGGGGATTGAATTGAATACGTAGAGAACGCCATGTCCGACCACGATATTTTGAGCGACGCCGAGCGGGAAGCGCTCAGCGCCGTGATGCTCGAACCTGACCTGCCGCCACAGCGCGTGCTGATCGTCGATGACGACAAGGATGCCCGCGAACTGCTGGCGGAAATCCTCGGTCTGGACGGCATCCGCTGCATGACGGCGGCCAGCGGTGAAACCGCGCTCAAAATGCTCGAGGAAAAGCCGTCGATCGGCCTGGTCATCACCGATCTGCGCATGGGCAATGTCGGCGGCCTGGACCTGATCCGTCAGGTGCGCGAATCGGTGCGGGCAGCGATGCCGATCATCATTGTCTCCGGCGATGCCGACGTGAAGGACGCCATCGCGGCGATGCATCTGAGCGTGGTGGATTTTCTGCTCAAGCCGATCGACACGACCAAGCTGCTCGGTCTGGTCAGACACGAATTGGGTATCGAACCCTGAGAGCCCCTCTCCCAAGAGGTGAGGGGGATGGATCTCAAATCCAGCACAGAAGTCACCCCGCACCGCACAAACAAAAAAGCCCTGATCGTTCGATCAGGGCTTTTTCAGGTCCGGCATTCAGCGCAGGTTACAGGCCGTTGGCCTTCTTGAACTCGCGACGACGACGGTGCAGCACCGGCTCGGTGTAGCCGTTCGGCTGCTTACTGCCCTCGATCACCAGTTCGACCGCCGCCTGGAAGGCGATGTTGCTGTCGAAGTCCGGGGCCAGTGGGCGGTACAGCGGGTCGTTGGCGTTCTGCCGGTCGACCACCGGCGCCATGCGCTTGAGGCTTTCCATCACTTGCGCCTGGCTGACGATGCCGTGACGCAGCCAGTTGGCAATGTGCTGGCTGGAGATGCGCAGGGTCGCGCGGTCTTCCATCAGGCCGACGTCGTTGATGTCCGGCACTTTCGAGCAACCCACGCCCTGGTCGATCCAGCGCACCACGTAACCGAGAATGCCCTGGGCGTTGTTGTCCAGTTCGTTCCTGATCTGCTCCGGGGTCCAGTTCGGGTTGACCGCCAGCGGGATGGTCAGAATGTCGTCCACCGAGGCACGGGCACGCTTGGCCAGTTCGGCCTGACGGGCGAACACGTCGACCTTGTGGTAGTGCAGCGCGTGCAGCGCAGCGGCGGTCGGCGACGGCACCCAAGCGGTGTTGGCACCGGCCAGCGGGTGGGCGATTTTCTGCTCGAGCATGGCCGCCATCAGGTCAGGCATGGCCCACATGCCCTTGCCGATCTGCGCCCGACCTTGCAGGCCGGTACTCAGGCCGATATCGACGTTCCAGTTCTCGTAGGCGCCGATCCACTTTTCAGCCTTCATGTCGGCCTTGCGCACCATCGGGCCGGCTTCCATGGAGGTGTGGATTTCGTCGCCGGTGCGGTCGAGGAAACCGGTGTTGATGAACACCACGCGCTCGCTGGCAGCCTGGATGCAGGCCTTGAGGTTGACCGTGGTGCGGCGCTCCTCGTCCATGATCCCGACTTTCAGCGTGTTGCGCTTGAGGCCCAGCACGTCTTCGATGCGACCGAACAGCTCGTTGGTGAACGCCGCTTCTTCCGGGCCATGCATTTTCGGTTTGACGATGTACACCGAACCGGTGCGGGTGTTCTTGCGCGAGGTGTTGCCGTTGAGGTTGTGCATCGCCGCCAGGCACGTCACCAGGCCGTCGAGGATGCCTTCCGGTACTTCGTTGCCGTCCTTGTCGAGGATGGCGTCGATGGTCATCAGGTGCCCGACGTTACGCACGAACAACAGCGAGCGACCGTGCAGGGTCACTTCGCCGCCGTTGGCGGTGGTGTAGGTGCGATCCGGGTTCATGGTGCGGGTGAAGGTCTGGCCGCCCTTGGCGACTTCTTCCGCCAGGTCGCCCTTCATCAGGCCGAGCCAGTTGCGGTAGATCACCACTTTGTCGTCGGCGTCGACGGCGGCCACGGAGTCTTCGCAGTCCATGATGGTGGTCAGCGCCGCTTCCATCAGGATGTCCTTGACGCCGGCAGCGTCGGTCTGGCCGACCGGGGTGCTGGCGTCGATCTGGATTTCGAAGTGCAGGCCGTGGTGCTTGAGCAGGACGGCGATCGGCGCATCGGCCGGGCCCTGGAAACCGATCAGTTGGGCATCGTCGCGCAGGCCGGTATTGCTGCCGCCCTTGAGCGCGACCTGCAGTTTGCCGTCAGCGATCTTGTAGCCGGTGGCGTCGACGTGGGAGCCGGCAGCCAGTGGCGCGGCTTCGTCGAGGAAAGCGCGGGCGAAGGCAATGACTTTGTCGCCGCGCACCTTGTTGTAGCCTTTGCCTTTCTCCGCGCCGCCTTCTTCGCTGATCGCATCGGTGCCGTAGAGGGCGTCGTACAGCGAACCCCAGCGGGCGTTCGAGGCATTGAGGGCGAAGCGGGCGTTCATCACCGGCACCACGAGTTGCGGGCCGGCGGTACGGGCGATTTCGTCATCGACGTTTTGCGTCGTTGCCTGGAAATCAGCCGCTTCTGGCAGCAGATAACCGATCTCTTGCAGGAAGGCTTTGTAGGCCACGGCGTCGTGTGGCTGACCGGCACGGGATTGGTGCCAGCCATCGATACGGGCCTGGAAGTCGTCGCGTTTGGCGAGTAGGGCTTTGTTCTTCGGCGCCAGGTCGTGAATGACCTTGTCGGCGCCTTCCCAGAATTTTTCGGCGGTGAGGCCGGTACCGGGAATGGCTTCGTTGTTCACGAAGTCGAACAGGACTTTGGCGACCTGCAGGCCACCGACTTGAACGTGTTCAGTCATTGCTTGCCTCACTCTGCTCAGCTATTTCGCTTTTCAGCTCTTCAATTTTGACAATGAAGCCTCTGGCCATTTAAACCACAAACCCTGCGACCAGTACATGCCATTGCTGGCGGCTGGGTGGGGACCGATCAACGGCTTGAGGGCCTTGCTGACAGGGCTTTCAGGGTTGCGAACGTGCCTTGGGCAGACATCGGTTCAACGTTATGTAGTGCGCGCTGCGGCATACTACATGATGCGTTGCGGTTGTGAAAATCAGACTAATTACGTCGTTCTGCGACCCCATGACGCATTGCGGTCACGGCGCGGAACGGGATGTTCTCAAAAAACCATGAGATTGTTCCAGTTAAATATAAAAAGTTGTACACGATTCGTTGTTTCGCGCGTCTGAGGCGGCTGTCCGTGCCTTGCCTATACTTTGCCTTTCTATAACAAAAGTCATGACAAGAGGGCTGCGCCATGGACCATCTCGTACTCACTGTCTTCGCGCCCGACAAACCGGGACAGGTCGAGCGCATCGCCCAATGCATTGCCGAACACGGCGGCAACTGGCTAGAAAGCCGCATGTCACGGATGGCCGGGCAGTTCGCCGGGATTCTGCGGGTGGGGGTGCCAGCGGAGGCTTACGACGAATTAGTCGATGCCCTACAGGGACTGTCGGCACATGGCATCCGGGTGCTGATCGCCGAAAGCGGCATCGAGCAGGCCTGCACCTGGAAGCCGATTGCCATGGAGCTGGTGGGCAACGATCGCCCGGGGATTATGCGGGACATCACCCGACTGCTGAGCGAGCAGGGCGTCAACCTCGAGCGGTTGGTGACCGAAGTGCGGCCGGCGCCGATGAGCAGCGAACCGTTGTTCCACGCCGAGGCGATTCTCGCGGTGCCACTGACGCTGTCGCTGGATGTCCTGCAATCGCGCCTGGAAACCCTGGCCGATGACCTGATGGTGGAATTGGTGCTGCGCACCGACGTGTGAAGCGCCCGGCGGTTATCCAGTATTAACGTGCACCTGCCTGTGGATAACCTGTAGAGACCGGCCGCTACGCCAGGTCAGCCGCAGCTTTGCCAGACTTGATCAAAAAATCGCCAGGATTCAGTGACTTGCGCACAAACGGCGGGGATCACGCTGTGGATAACCTTGGGAAGGAACGGTGCAGGCCACGAGAACCGTGGCCTGCAGAGGTTTGTACGTTTTCTGATCAGCTGCGACGGCGCAGGCTCAGCCAGGCATCGACGCTGTACACCGCCAGACCGGCCCAGATGAAGATGAACGCCATCAAGGTGCTGGACGACAGGTGCTCATCGAACAACAGCACCGCCTGCAGCAGCACCAGGGTCGGCGCCAGGTATTGCAGGAAGCCGAGCGTGGTGTAGGGCAGGTGCCGCGCGGCGGCGTTGAAGCACACCAGGGGGATCAGCGTGACCGGACCGGCCGCCACCAGCCACCACGCTTGCGAGGTGGTCCAGAACGCCGCCTGGGCACTGCTTGCCGTTGGATTGAACAGCAACCAGGCGACGGCAATCGGCACCAGCATCCAGGTTTCCACCACCAACCCCGGCAGCGCCTTGACCGGCGCCTGTTTGCGGATCAGGCCATAGAAGCCGAAGGTCAGCGCCAGCACCAGCGACACCCACGGCAGGCTGCCGACCTGCCACACCTGCTGCGCCACGCCGACCGCCGCCAGGCCAACCGCCAGCCACTGCAGGCGGCGCAGGCGCTCGCCGAGAATCAGCATGCCCAGCAGCACGTTGACCAGCGGGTTGATGTAGTAACCCAGGCTCGCTTCGAGCATGCGTCCGTTGTTCACCGACCAGACGTAAGTCAGCCAGTTGGCCGCGATCAGCGTGCCGCTCAACGCCAGGATCGCCAGGCGCCTGGGGTTGTCGCGCAGCTCCTGCCACCAGCCCGGGTGTTTCCACACCAGCAACAGCAAGGCCCCGAACAGCGCCGACCACAGCACGCGATGGATAATGATTTCCACCGCCGGGACTTCGGCAATGGCTTTGAAGTAGAGCGGGAACAGGCCCCAGATGATGTAGGCGCTCAGGCCCAGAATGTACCCGCGACGCGGGTTGGCGGCTTGCATGCAGAGTCCTTGCTTAGGCAGCTAACAAAGAACGGATTGTAAGGAGGTTGTCTAGGTGTGTCGTGTCAGAAAGCAAAAAGATCGCCGCCGGCGCCAGCGCCTACCGGATGAAGTCGAACCGGTGTAGGCGCTGGCGCAGGCGGCGATCCTTCTGATCTTTGAATCAGAACAACTTCAGCGGTTCTTCATTCAGTGCCGACAGCTGTTCGCGCAATGCCAGCACCTGATCGCCCCAATAGCGCTCGGTGCCGAACCACGGAAAACTGTGCGGGAACGCCGGGTCATCCCAGCGCCGCGCCAGCCAGGCGCTGTAGTGCATCAGGCGCAGGGCGCGCAGCGGTTCGATCAGCGCCAGCTCGCGTGGATCGAAATCGTGGAACTCGTTGTAGCCGTCCATCAATTCCGACAACTGCCCCAGGCATTCCTGACGGTCGCCGGCGAGCATCATCCAGATGTCCTGCACCGCCGGGCCCATGCGGCAGTCGTCGAGGTCGACGATGTGGAACATCTCGTCGCGGCACATCATGTTGCCGGGGTGGCAGTCGCCGTGCATGCGGATGTTCTGGTGCGGCGTGGCGGCGTAGACGTCCTCGACACGTTTGAGCAGGTCGCGGGCCACCGATTCGTAGGCCGGCAGCAGGCTTTTCGGAATGAAGTTGCCGTCCAGCAGGGTACTCAGCGAATCATGGCCGAAGTTTTTCACCGCCAGCGCTTCCCGGTGCTGGAACGGCCTGGTCGCCCCGACCGCGTGAATGCGCCCCAGCAACTGGCCGAGGCGATACAGCTGATCGAGATTGCCTGGCTCCGGGGCGCGGCCACCGCGCCGGGGAAACAGGGTGAAACGAAAACCGGCGTGTTCGTGCAGAGTCTGGCCGTTGTGGATCAACGGCGCCACCACCGGAATCTCGACGTCGGCCAGCTCGAAGGTGAACTGGTGTTCTTCGAGGATCGCCTCGTTGCTCCAGCGCTGCGGGCGGTAGAACTTGGCGATCAGCGGTTCGCCGTCGTCGATGCCAACCTGATAGACGCGGTTTTCATAGCTGTTGAGCGCCAGGATGCGCGCGTCGCTGAGAAAGCCGATGCTTTCGACGGCATCGAGCACGAGGTCGGGGGTGAGGGTTTCAAACGGGTGGGCCATGCTGACTCCTGCGCGCGGCAGGCTGCCGCGTCCGGCCCAGCATGGTAGCGCAGATGGCAGTGGGGGAGGTGGTTGGTGTCTGCGCTGACGCCATTGCGAGCAGGCTCGCTCCCACATCTGGAATGCGATTCCCTGTGGAAACGAGCCTGCTCGCGAAAGCGCTGTATCAGGCGCCGACGATTCCGCCGTCTTCACGGGTGATCGCAATCACCGACGAGCGCGGCTTGCCGTTCGGCAGGTGCTCGGGGAAGGTCGAACCGCCGTTCTCGCCCGGGTGCTGGATCCCGACAAACAGGGTTTTCTGATCCGGCGCGAAACTGATGCCAGTGACTTCGCAGCCAATCGGCCCGACCATGAAACGGCGGATTTCGCCGGTCGTCGGATCGGCACACAGCATCTGGTTGTTGCCCATCCCGGCAAAGTCCCCGGCGTTGCTGGAGTCGCCATCGGTGAGGATCCACAGGCGCCCGGCCTTGTCGAAACCGAGACCGTCGGGGCTGTTGAACATGTTCTGCGGGGTGATGTTGGAGGAGCCGCCCTTTGGCGTACCGGCGTGCACGCCGGGGTTGCCGGCCACCACGAACAGGTCCCAGGTGAAGGTTTTTGCCGCGTGATCGTCGCGGTCGGTGCGCCAGCGCAGGATCTGCCCGTAGACGTTCTTCTCGCGCGGGTTCGGCCCGCCCACCGGTTGCCCGTCCTCGCCGCGCTTGGCGTTGTTGGTCAGGGTGCAGTAGACCTGGCCGTCTTTGGGACTGACCACGATCCATTCCGGACGGTCCATGCGCGTGGCGCCGACCACACTGGCGGCCAGACGGGCGTGAATCAGCACCTGGGCCTGGTCGGCGAAGCCGCTGCTGGCGTCGATGCCGTTCTTGCCGTGGGTCAGTTCGATCCACTGACCCTGGCCTTTCGGGTGATCGGGGTGGTTGTCGCCGTTATCGAACTTCGCCACGTACAGGGTGCCGTGGTCGAGGATGTCGCGGTTGGCCTTGGGGTTGCGGTGGTTGATGCGGTCGCGGCTGACGAATTTGTAGATGAACTCGCCACGCTCGTCGTCGCCCATGTACACCACGGCGCGACCGTCATCGGTCTCGGCCAGTGCGGCGTTTTCGTGCTTGAAGCGGCCGAGGGCGGTGCGCTTGACCGGGGTCGATTGCGGATCGAACGGATCGATCTCGACCACCCAGCCGTGCCGGTTGAGCTCGTTGGGATTCTTCGCCATGTCGAAACGCGGATCGAACGGGTGCCAGTTGATCTCGCGGCTGGCGGCCGTCACACCGTAGCGTTTCTGCGCCGGGTCGAACTGCTGCTGGGCGTTGCTGCTGCCAAAGCAGTCGGTGAAGTTCTCTTCGCAGGTCAGATAGGTGCCCCACGGCGTCTTGCCGTTGGCGCAGTTCTGGAAGGTGCCGAGGGCTTTGCGGCCGTGTTTGTCGGCGCTGGTTTTCATCAGCTCATGACCGGCGGCCGGACCGCTGATGCGCAGCGGCGAGTTGCCGTGGATGCGGCGGTTGTAGCGCGAGCCCTGGACGAACTGCCACTGGCCGTTGCGGCGCTGCACTTCGATCACCGACACGCCTTCGCAGGCCAGGGCCTTGCGCACGTCTTCCGCCGACTGCGGCTGGCCGCCGTGCGGGTAGAGGTAGCGGTAGTTGGTGTATTCGTTGTTGATCGCCATCAGCGCGCGATTCTTTTCCCCGGGGAATTCGAACAGGCTCATGCCATCGTTGTTGTCACCGAACTGCACTTCCTGTGCGGCGGCGGTGCCATTGCCACTCGGGTCGAAGGCCGGGCCGTTCCTGTGCAGCGGCTGGCCCCAGCTGATCAGCACCGACGAGGTGTAGCCCTTGGGCAGGCTGATGGTGTCGCTGGTGGCTGCGGCAATGCTGTCGAAACCGAGCAGGCGGCTGTTGCCGGCACTGACGCTGGCGGCCAGCACGCTGCGGCTCAACAGATTGCCACCGAGGAACATCGCCGCGCCGCACAGCGCGCCGGCGCTGATGAAACCGCGGCGGCTCATGCCGACCATTTTTTCCAGGTCAGTGGATTGGTTTTCTTCTAATAGGCTCACATCAGGCTCCCTGCATGGTTTTGGC
This sequence comes from Pseudomonas sp. efr-133-TYG-5, assembly GCF_030209175.1. Classification (GTDB taxonomy): domain Bacteria; phylum Pseudomonadota; class Gammaproteobacteria; order Pseudomonadales; family Pseudomonadaceae; genus Aquipseudomonas. Next base: position 698,846 of record NZ_JARVSM010000004.1, read on the forward strand.
AGCCACCTTAATCAGGGTCGATGACGCTTTCGTTGCAGGGCGCCGGGTTACAGCGGGGTGCCGATCAGCACATTGGACGGGGAAAACTGCACCTGCACCGCTTGCCCGAGCGCGAGGCCCCGCGTGCGCAGGTCCAGCGGCTCGGCCAGGGCGCAGAGCGTCTGGCCATTGGGCAGGGCGATGCGCACTTCGCTGGGACCGTCCTCGGCATCGAGAATCGCGTCGATGCTGCCGTGCAGAAGATTGTGACCAGATGTTGCAACTTGCTCCGGGGCCAGCAGTTCCAGCCAGCCAGCCTTGATCAGTGCCACCACTTCGGTGCCCGCTTGCAGCTCCAGGTGCACGGTACTGTCGTGGGTGATCTGCGCGTCGAGGTGCAGGCCTTCGGCAAGCTCCAGGCGGATCCGGTCATTGCGGCCCTGGCTTTCGATCGCCACGACTTTGCCGTGCAACTGATTGCGCGCACTGGTGCGCAGCATCAGCCGGCCGAGCAGGTCGAGATCGCTGGCGTCTTCGGCGGCTTCCAGCACTTGTGCCTGCAAGGCCTGCAGCTTTTGATAAAGCCGCAGCACCCGTTCGCCTTCGCTGGACAATCTGGCGCCACCGCCGCCCTTGCCGCCGACCGCGCGCTCGACCAGCGGCTTCTGCGCAAGGTTGTTCAGCTCATCGATGGCATCCCACGCCGCTTTGTAACTCAGCCCGGCGCTTTTCGCAGCGCGGGTGATCGAGCCCTGTTCGGCGATGTGTTGCAGCAGGGCGATGCGCTGCGGACGGCGGACGATGTGCTGGGACAACAGGGAGGGCAGGGACATGGATGGGGGCTTTTTCACAGTGGCGGTGGGAAGTGAAGTTGGCGGCTTGCACCACAAGAGTCAAGCCATACGTTGTCACCCCGGTGGGAGCGGGCTTGCTCGCGAAGGCGGTGTGTCAGTCGCCATAGATGCTGAATGTACAGGCCCCTTCGCGAGCAAGCCCGCTCCCACAATGGGATTGTGCTGATTCTCAAGTCCCCGGCTTTGGTGTGCGCGCCAGGCAATACACGTCAACCCGCGCTGCACCTGCATCTTTTAACAGTCGCGCCAGGGCCTGTGCGGTAGCGCCGGTGGTCAGCACGTCATCGATCAAGGCGCAGTGCCGACTTTGTAAGTCTGTCTCCGGGGCCAGGGCGAAGGCGTGACGCAAATTGTGCTTGCGCGCCCGGGCGTCGAGGTCCTGCTGGGCGCTGGTGTCGTGAATCCTCCGTACAGCATGTTCTGCAAAAGGCAGATCCAGCTGTTTGCTCAACCATCGCCCCAACAGGGCGGCTTGATTGAAGCCGCGTTGACGCAGGCGTTTGTTCGCCAATGGCACGGGGACCAGCACGTCGGGGCGCGGCAAGCCTTCGTCGAAGCGATGTTGCAGGTATTGTCCGGCAACGTCGGCGAGCAGGTGTCCAAAGGGCCATTTACCGTTGTGTTTAAAACGCGTAATCAGACTGTCCAGCGGGAAGTCGTAGCGCCAGGGCGCGACCACCTGGGTGAACGCGGGTGGCGCTTGCAGGCACTCGCCACACGTGAGGCCCGGCGCTGGCAACGGCAGTGCGCAGGTAGTGCACTGGTCGCCGAGCCAGGGCAACTCACGTTCGCAGGGCACACAGATCGGCGTGTCGGTGTCTGACGGTTCTTCGCAGAGCAAACACGATTGGATGTTTTTTAAACAGATGTAAACCTGTCCTTCGTAGTGTGGTTGACAGCGCATGACTCTTCCTTAAATATGCCGAACATCCGTGTCGTGCCTGTGGTTATTCCGTGTTCCGCAGGCGCTTGCCAAGCATAACCAAGGAATCGCCCATGAGCGCCAGCACCTCTGCCACCCTGCGTCACGACTGGTCTTTGGCCGAAGTCAAAGCCCTTTTCGTACAGCCATTCAACGACTTGCTGTTCCAGGCGCAGACCGTGCACCGCGCGCATTTCGACGCCAACCGCGTCCAGGTTTCCACGTTGCTGTCGATCAAGACCGGCGCCTGCCCGGAAGATTGCAAATATTGTCCGCAGTCCGGTCACTACAACACCGGCCTGGAAAAAGAGAAGTTGATGGAAGTGCAGAAGGTCCTCGAAGAGGCGGCCCGTGCCAAGGCCATCGGTTCGACCCGGTTCTGCATGGGCGCGGCGTGGAAGCACCCGTCGGCCAAGGACATGCCCTACGTGCTGAAGATGGTCGAAGGCGTGAAAGCCATGGGCCTGGAAACCTGCATGACCCTCGGCCGCCTCGACCAGGAGCAGACCGAAGCGCTGGCCAAGGCCGGCCTCGACTACTACAACCACAACCTCGATACCTCGCCGGAGTTCTACGGCAGCATCATCACCACGCGCACCTACAGCGAGCGCCTGCAGACCCTGGCCTACGTGCGTGACGCCGGGATGAAGATCTGCTCCGGCGGCATCCTCGGCATGGGCGAGTCCCTCGATGACCGCGCCAACCTGCTGATCCAGCTGGCCAACCTGCCCGAGCACCCGGAATCGGTGCCGATCAACATGCTGGTGAAGGTCGCCGGCACGCCGCTGGAAAACGCCGAAGACGTCGATCCGTTCGACTTCATCCGCATGCTCGCCGTGGCCCGTATCCTCATGCCGCAGTCCCACGTGCGCTTGTCCGCCGGCCGCGAAGCGATGAACGAACAGATGCAGGCACTGGCGTTCTTTGCCGGTGCCAACTCGATTTTCTACGGCGACAAGCTGCTGACCACCGCCAACCCGCAGGCCGACAAGGACATGCAACTGTTCGCGCGCCTGGGCATCCAGCCGGAAGCCCGCGAAGAACATTCGGACGAAGTGCACCAGGCCGCCATCGAGCAGGCGCTGGTGGAGCAGAAGAGCAGCGAGCAGTTCTACAACGCGGCGGTCTGAAACTCGCCCCGATTTTGCTGAAGGAACACTCCCCCTGTGGGGAGCTGGCTTGCCAGCGATAGCGGACTGACAGTCGACACTGATGTTGAATGTGGTGCCGCCATCGCTGGCAAGCCAGCTCCCACAGGATCGGTGTCCATCCTGATTCATGTGATTTGCTGTTCGAGGCTTGCATGTCTTTCGATCTCGCCGCACGCCTGGCTGCCCGTCGTGCCGAAAACCTCTACCGCCAGCGTCCGCTGCTCGAGTCTCCGCAGGGGCCGCAGGTGTTGGTCGACGGCCAGCCGCTGCTGGCGTTCTGCAACAACGATTACCTGGGCCTGGCCAATCACCCGCAGGTGATCGAGGCCTGGCGCGCCGGTGCCGAGCGCTGGGGTGTCGGTGGCGGTGCCTCGCACCTGGTGATCGGCCATAGCGGCCCGCACCATGCGCTGGAAGAGGCGTTGGCCGATCTCACCGGGCGACCGCGTGCGCTGTTGTTCACCACCGGCTACATGGCCAACCTCGGCGCAGTGACCGCACTGGTCGGGCCGGGCGACACCGTGCTCGAAGATCGCCTCAATCACGCTTCGTTGCTGGACGCCGGGTTGTTGTCCGGCGCGCGTTTCAATCGCTATCTGCACAACGACGTCGGCAGCCTCGCCAAGCGCCTGGAGAAAGCCAGCGGCAATACCCTGGTGGTCACTGACGGCGTGTTCAGCATGGACGGCGATCTCGCCGACCTGCCGGCGCTGGCCCGAGAGGCCAAGGCCAAAGGCGCCTGGCTGATGGTCGACGACGCCCATGGTTTCGGCCCGTTGGGGGCGAACGGTGGCGGTATCGTCGAGCATTTCGGCCTGAGCCAGGAGGACGTGCCGGTGCTGGTCGGCACGCTCGGCAAGGCGTTCGGCACGGCGGGCGCGTTCGTCGCCGGCAGTGAAGAGCTGATCGAAAGCCTGATCCAGTTCGCCCGGCCCTACATTTACACCACCAGCCAACCGCCAGCGCTGGCCTGCGCGACCTTGAAAAGCCTGCAACTGCTGCGCAGCGAACACTGGCGCCGCGAGCATTTGCAGACGCTGATCCGCCAGTTCCGCCACGGCGCCGAGCAGATCGGGCTGGAATTGATGGACAGCTTCACGCCGATCCAGCCGATCCTGGTTGGCGATGCCGGCCGTGCTGTGCGGCTGTCGCAGATGCTCCGCGAACGCGGCTTGCTGGTGACCGCGATCCGCCCGCCGACCGTGCCCGCCGGCAGCGCCAGGTTGCGCGTGACGCTGACCGCCGCCCACAGCGAGGCGCAGGTGCAGCTATTGTTAGAGGGACTGGCCGATTGCTTTGCCCACCTGAAGTCGGAGCCAAGCCATGCGTAATCGCCTGATTCTGCTGCCCGGCTGGGGCCTCGGCGTTTCGCCGCTGGAACCGCTGGCCGTTGCATTGCGCGGGCTCGACGAACACCTGCAGGTGGCAATCGAACCGCTGCCGGACCTCGATTCCAGCGATGTGCAGGACTGGCTCGACGAACTCGGCGAGCGTATTCCCCAGGACGTCTGGCTCGGTGGCTGGTCGCTCGGTGGCATGCTCGCCAGCGAGCTGGCGGCGCGCCGCGGCGAACATTGCTGCGGCTTGCTGACCCTGGCCAGCAATCCTTCGTTTGTCGCCCATGACCAATGGCCGAGCGCGATGCCCGCGCCCGCCTTCGATGCGTTCCTGGCCGGCTGCAATGCCGACCCGCGCCTGACCCTCAAACGGTTTTCCCTGCTGTGCGCACAAGGCGCGCAGGATCCGCGTGGCCTGGCGCGGCTGCTGCTCGGCGGCGCACCGCCTACGGCGCCGCCGGCGTTGATGGCCGGGCTCGAGCTGCTCGCCAGGATCGACACACGCGAGGCCTTGCAGGCGTTCGGCGGGCCGCAATTGCATCTGTTTGCCGGCCTGGATGGCCTGGTGCCGGCCGAAGCGGCAGGGGCGTTGTTCACGCTGGTGGCGGATGTCGAGGTGGGCCTGATCGAACAGGCCAGCCATGCGTTTCTTCTGGAAGACCCGCATGGAGTGGCGGGCGCGATCCAGGCTTTTCTACATGAGTGCGGCGATGACTGATTTATCTCTAGTGGCGCTGCCCGGCGGCTTGCCCGACAAGCGCCAGGTGGCGGCCTCGTTCTCCCGCGCAGCGGCCAGTTACGACAGTGTGGCTGCGCTGCAGCGCGATGTCGGCAACCAGTTGCTGCAGCGTTTGCCGCCAGGGTTCGGCGCGCCGCGCTGGCTGGACCTGGGCTGTGGCACCGGGCACTTCACCCGCGCGCTGGGCACGCGTTTCGCCGACAGTGAAGGCCTGGCGCTGGATATCGCCGAGGGCATGCTCAACCACGCCCGGCCGTTGGGCGGCGCCACGCACTTTATCGCCGGTGATGCCGAACGTCTGCCGTTGCAGGATTCGACCTGCGATCTGATCTTTTCCAGCCTCGCCGTGCAATGGTGCGCGGATTTCCAAGCGGTGCTCGGTGAAGCGTTCCGGGTGCTGAAACCGGGGGGCATTTTCGCGTTTGCTAGTCTCTGTGTAGGGACACTGTACGAATTGCGTGACAGCTGGCGTCAGGTCGATGGCCTGGTCCACGTCAACCGTTTCCGCGAGTTCGCCCGTTATCAGCAGTTGTGCGCGGCCAGTGGCTTGCGCACAGTGAGCCTGGAGAATCGACCGCACGTATTGCACTACCCGGATGTGCGCAGCCTGACCCATGAACTCAAGGCGTTGGGTGCGCACAATCTCAATCCCGGCCGTCCCGGCGGGTTGACCGGACGGGCGCGGATTCTGCGGCTGGTCGAGGCCTACGAGCAGTTTCGCCAGTGCGCGGGACTGCCGGCGACTTATCAGGTGGTCTATGCCGTGTTGGAGAAGCCTTTATGAGCGCAGCCTATTTCATCACCGGGACTGACACCGATGTCGGCAAGACCACCGTCGCCGCCGGCCTGCTGCACGCGGCGCGTTCGGCGGGATTGAGCACGGCGGCGGGCAAGCCGGTGGCGTCCGGCTGCGTGGTGACGCCGCGCGGTCTGCGCAATGCCGATGCGCTGGCGCTACAGGCCGAGTGCTCGCTGCCGCTGACCTATCAACAGGTCAATCCGGTCGCGTTCGAACCGGCCATTGCCCCGCACCTGGCGGCACGCGAGGCCGGCGTGGCGCTCACGGTGCAATCGTTGCTGGCACCGATGCGCGAGATTCTCGCCATGAAGGCCGACTTCACCCTGATCGAAGGGGCGGGTGGCTGGCGGGTGCCGCTGGCGGACCAGGACAATCTGTCGGATCTGGCCATCGCCCTGCGGTTGCCGGTGATCCTGGTGGTCGGCGTGCGCCTGGGTTGCATCAGTCATGCCCTGCTGACAGCAGAAGCGATTGCCCGCGATGGCCTGCAACTGGCCGGGTGGGTGGCGAACATCATCGACCCGAAAACCTCGCGGCTGGAAGAAAACCTCGCGACCCTGGCCGAGCGGATTCCCGCGCCGTGCCTGGGACGGGTGCCGAAACTCAAGACGCTGAGCGCCGAGGCGGTGGCGGCGCATTTGCAGCTGGACCTGCTCGACTAAGCTTTTGCCTATGAACAGGCACTGTGCCATTAGTGTTTTTGACGGGTGTTTTTCTGACGCCTCTGATTCAATGGCTGCCATTGATCCTTGCCAAGGATGAGAGTGACCATGGAAATTTCTGGAAGCACAGCTTTTTATGCCGGCCTGAGCACCATTCAGACCGGGCAGAACCGCGTCGATCAGGCGGCCGGTCAGATCGCCAGCAACACCATCGAGCGGGCGGTGACCAGCCAGTCTTCCGAGGCGCAGGTCGATCGTCTGCGCAGTGTCGATCGCAGCCAGCAAATGGACCTGGGCAGTGACCTGATGCAGATGGCCCAGGGCAAGTTTCAGGTGGAGCTGGGGGTGAAAGTTGCCAAGGCTTCCGACGAAGTGCTCGGTACGATCATCGACACCTTTGCCTGATTTGCACCACGCTGAGCCTGCTCAACGCCGCGCCTTGTCGCGGCGTTTTTCGTTGTAAGTCCTTCTCCCTCAACTAATCTTTTTGCAGTGGCCATGGCTCGTTCAAGCGCATGGCGGTTTGTTGTGCGCGCTGTCGGCACGCAGCGAAGACGAACGGCAAAAGATCGACGCTTGACAAGATTTCGGCGTAAACGTATGTTTCAAACAACTGTTTGACCGTCACAACAAATCCATGCGGTCGTTCATTCCCGGTTACATCAGCAGAGGTTTATCGCTATGCCTGACTACAAGGCCCCCTTGCGTGATATTCGCTTCGTTCGTGACGAACTGCTCGGCTACGAAGCGCACTATCAGAGCCTTCCGGCTTGTGCGGAGGCAACTCCGGACATGGTTGACGCCATTCTCGAAGAAGGCGCCAAGTTTTGTGAGCAGGTGCTGGCTCCGCTGAACCGCGTGGGTGACATTGAAGGCTGCACTTGGAGCGAGTCCGGCGTGAAAACCCCGACTGGCTTCAAAGAGGCTTACAAGCAATTCGTCGAAGGCGGCTGGCCAAGCCTGGCCCACGACGTCGAGCACGGCGGTCAGGGCCTGCCGGAATCGCTGGGCCTGGCGGTCAGCGAAATGGTCGGTGAAGCCAACTGGTCGTGGGGCATGTACCCAGGCCTGTCGCACGGCGCGATGAACACCATCTCCGAGCACGGCACCCCTGAGCAGCAGGAAGCCTATCTGACCAAACTGGTTTCCGGCGAATGGACCGGCACCATGTGCCTGACCGAACCGCACTGCGGCACCGACCTGGGCATGCTGCGCACCAAGGCCGAACCTCAGGCCGACGGTTCCTACAAAGTCTCCGGCACCAAGATCTTCATCTCGGCCGGTGAACACGACATGGCCGACAACATCGTCCACATCGTTCTGGCCCGCCTGCCGGACGCTCCGGCGGGCACCAAAGGCATTTCCCTGTTCATCGTGCCGAAGTTCCTGCCGAACGCCGATGGCACCATCGGTGCGCGCAACGCCGTGAGCTGCGGCTCGCTGGAACACAAGATGGGCATTCACGGCAACGCCACCTGCGTGATGAACTTCGATGGTGCCACCGGTTTCCTGATCGGCCCGGCGAACAAAGGCCTGAACTGCATGTTCACCTTCATGAACACCGCACGCCTGGGTACCGCGCTGCAAGGTCTGGCCCACGCCGAGATCGGCTTCCAGGGCGGCCTGAAATACGCTCGCGACCGTCTGCAAATGCGCTCCCTGACTGGCCCGAAAGCGCCGGACAAGGCTGCTGACCCGATCATCGTCCACCCGGACGTACGTCGCATGCTGTTGACCATGAAGGCCTTCGCCGAAGGCAACCGGGCAATGGTGTACTTCACCGCCAAACAGGTCGACATCGTCAAGTACGGCGTCGATGAAGAAGAGAAGAAGAAAGCCGACGCACTGCTGGCCTTCATGACGCCGATCGCCAAGGCGTTCATGACCGAAGTCGGTTTCGAAGCCGCCAACCACGGCGTGCAGATCTACGGCGGCCACGGCTTCATCGCCGAGTGGGGCATGGAGCAGAACGTACGCGACAGCCGCATTTCGATGCTGTACGAAGGCACCACCGGCATCCAGGCACTCGACCTGCTGGGCCGCAAAGTGCTGATGACCCAAGGCGAGGCTCTGAAGGGCTTCACCAAGATCGTCCACAAGTTCTGCCAGAGCAACGAAGGCAACGAAGCGGTCAAAGAGTTCGTCGAGCCACTGGCTGCGCTGAACAAGGAATGGGGCGAGCTGACCATGAAGGTCGGCATGGCTGCCATGAAGGATCGCGAAGAAGTCGGCGCGGCTTCCGTGGACTACCTGATGTACTCCGGTTACGCCTGCCTGGCCTACTTCTGGGCTGACATGGCGCGCCTGGCTGCCGAGAAACTGGCCGCCGGTACTTCGGACGAGGCGTTCTACACCGCCAAGCTGCAAACCGCGCGCTTCTACTTCCAGCGCATCCTGCCGCGTACCCGTACGCACGTGGCGACCATGCTGTCGGGTGCCAACAACCTGATGGATATGAAAGAAGAGAACTTCGCCCTGGGCTACTAAGCCTCGAGGCGGGTTCCTCGAACCGCTGCCCCTTGGGGCAGCGGTTTTTTTATGCCCGCCATGCCTCCCCACTATTGGGGCGGGTGCCCCAACCAAAGCAATTCTTCCTCACCCGCAAAGCCACCGCAGCGCCGTCGCAGACGGCCGGCAACGGCATGGCAAATTAATTGCACCGCCGCTGATAACCGGCGACAGAGACGACTCGTGAGCTGCGCAACCACGCCTCCAGCCCGGTGACTGCCTATAAAAATGACAGGCCAGCAGGGTGAAACTCATGAACAGTTCTGTGGTGATGCGTTTGATCTGCCTCGTGACGTGTGTCCTGGCGTCGATTGTCGCCATCGCCGCCGATGTGCCGATCCCGGTGCCGGAGGTGCCCAGCCTGCAAACGCTGCACGGCCTGGTGCCGCCGGATCCGTCCGGCTTCGAGGCTGGGCGCAAGGTCGACCTGAGCGACTACGTGCTCAACCGCTCCGCCGCGATCCTGCTGGGCAAGGCGTTGTTCTGGGACATGGAAGTCGGCAGCGACGGCGCCACCGCTTGCGCGTCCTGCCATTACCACGCCGGTGTCGACCATCGCATCACCAACCAGCTCAACCCCGGCCAGGCCCACACCAATGCCAACGTCGCGTCGATTTTCAACAAGCCGTTCGTGGCGGCCGACATCCCCGGTGACGTGGCGTCCTACACCACCCTGTCCGGCGGCAAGGGCGGGCCGAACTACACGCTGAAGAAAACCGACTTCCCGACCCATGTGCTGAGCAACCCGCTGGAGCGCAACTCGCCCATCATTTATTCGACGGACGATGTGGTCGGCTCGCAAGGCGTGTTCGATGCCAACTTCGTCAAACCCAATCAGGCGCGTTTCGACAAGTGCACGCAGCAGCCGGACGGCATCTTTCAGGTCGGCGGCATCAATGTGCGGCGCAGCACCGGGCGGAACGCGCCTTCGGTGATCAACGCCGCGTTCAACGTGCGCAATTTCTGGGACGGCCGGGCCAACAACGTGTTCAACGGTTTCTCGCCGTTCGGCAACCGGGATCCGGACGCCGGCATCTACGTGACCAGCGACCGCAGCGGCGTCGCGCAGAAAGTGCGCCTGGCGCTCAACGATGCTTCTGCCGCCTCGCAAGCCGTGGGCCCGCCCGGCAGCGCGGTGGAAATGTCCTGCGGCGGACGCACTTTCGCCGACATCGGCCGGCGCATGCTCGACACGCTGATGCTCAAGCAGCAGCGGATTTCCTCCACCGACTCCGTGCTGGCCCCGGTGTCCGGCGCTCGCCGGCCGACCTATCGCGAGTTGATCAAGAACGCCTTCCAGCCACGGCTGTGGAACGCCACGCAAAACGTTTCGGTGGGCGGTGCGCCGTACACCCAGATGGAAGCCAATTTCCCGCTGTTCTTCGGGCTGGCGATCCAGTTGTATGAAGCCACGCTGGTGTCCGATCAGGCGCCGCTCGATGCTTACCTGCAAGGCGATCAATCGGCGCTGAACGCGCAGCAGGTCGAGGGCATGAACCTGTTCCTCGGCAAAGGCAAATGCGTCAACTGCCACGGTGGCGCGGAACTGACCAATGCCGCCAGCCGCCTGCTGATGCATCCGCGTGAGCGCATCGAGCGCATGGTCATGGCCGACAACCTGACCACCCTCTACGACAACGGTTTCTACAACACCGGCGTGCGCCCGACCGCCGAAGACCTCGCCCTCGGCGGCGCGGATGCCTGGGGCAACCCGTGGTCATTCACCCGCCAGTACAACAAAGTCCTGCAGGGCGGCAACATTCCCGATCCGCTGGACGTCGACGTCTGCACCTTCGAAGCGCCGCTCAGCGCAGCACAGCCCTGCGACGCCACGCTCAAGCCGAATGTCGGTTTCCGCGACGCCGTCGACGGCGCCTTCAAGACCCCGACCCTGCGCAACATCGCCCTGACCGGCCCGTACTTCCACAACGGCAGCCGGGCGACGCTCAGGCAGGTCATGGAGTTCTACAACCGTGGCGGCGACCGGCGCGGGGAAGACTCGAACAACACCAGCGGTTTCGAGCACCCGGCGGTGAACCAGCACAACAGCTCCAACCTCGATCCGGACATGACCGCGCTGAACCTGACCCCGGATGAGATCGATGCGCTGGTGAAATTCATGGAAGTGGGCCTGACCGATCCGCGTGTCGCCTGGGAGCGAGCGCCGTTCGATCATCCTTCCCTGGCGATCCCGCAAGGCCACGTCGGTGACGAAAACGCCGTGACCCAGCGCCCGGCCAGCCCCAAAGTCACCACCCGCCAGGCGGCGGATGCATTGATCAATCTCAAGCCTTATGGCGCCGAGGGACGGCGCCCGGAGGAGGGGCCGTTGCTGCCGTTCTACAACGACCTGTGAGTACGCTTTGCAGCCATGGCCAGCACCAATGATGGCCATGGCTGGCGCCCGGCGTCCGTCAGGGCAAAAAACCTTGCCGATTGCCTCAGCAACTCGGCTCTTCTGCCGTTAAAGAGACTGCCTGTGATCTGGATCACATTGTGTGTGCTTAACTGGCCACATTGCAGGCACAATGCCATCTCTTAGCCATGACGGGTCGGAGCTTTACCCTTGCCGCGTTCTTCCGCTGTACGTTTCAGCCATTTCCTACCTTCACTGCTGTTGTTGCTTGCGGGGTTGGCGGCTGCGTACGTCAAAGACCTCAACGTATTCTTCACCTCGCTGTTCAACGTGCTGCCGACCCTGGTGCTGCTGCTCGGTGGTGCCTATTGCGCGGTTTACCGACGTCAGCGCGAACTGTTTCTGATGCTCACGGTGTACATCGCCTACTTCCTGCTCGATACCCAGACCGACTATTACCGCGACAACGGCAAGGTCCGTGAAGATGCCGCCGTGGTGTTCCATCTGGTGTGCCTGCTGCTGCCACTGCTGTTCGGTCTGTTCGCGGCGTGGCAGGAGCGCACGCATCTGTTCCAGGACATGGTGGCGCGGTTCGCCGTGCTGCTGGCCTTCGGCAGTGTCGCGCTGGGCCTCGAGCAGAGTTACCCACAGGCGCTGCTGCTGTGGCTGTCGGAAATCCGCTGGCCGGCGCTGCACGGCGCGTGGATGAGCCTGATCCAGATGTCCTATCCGGTGTTCCTCTCGGCGTTCCTGTTGCTGGCCTGGCAGTACTGGCGCAATCCGCGGCCGCTGCACGCGGCGCAATTGGTGGGATTGCTCGGGGTGTTCTGGATGTTGCCGAAAACCTTCATCCTGCCGTTCACCCTGAACATCATGTGCAGTCAGGTGATGCTGATGATTGCGGCGGCGGTGGCACACGAGGCCTACCAGATGGCCTTCCGCGACGAGCTCACCGGTCTGCCGGGGCGCCGCGCCCTCAACGAACGCATGCAGCGCCTGGGCCGCAACTATGTGCTGGCGATGAGCGACGTCGATCACTTCAAGAAATTCAACGACACCCATGGCCACGACGTCGGTGACCAGGTGTTGCGCCTGGTGGCCAGCAAGCTGTCGAAAATCAGCGGCGGCGGCAGGGCATATCGCTATGGCGGGGAGGAATTCGCCCTGGTGTTTGCCGGAAAGACCCTTGAAGAGTGCATGCCGCACCTGGAAGTGATTCGCGAGTCGATCGCGTCCTACAACATCCAGCTGCGCAACCAGGAAAACCGACCGCAGGACGACCAGCAGGGGCGCCAGCGCCGTGGCGGTGCCGGCGCGTCGAGTGTGTCGGTCACGGTCAGTATCGGCGTTGCCGAACGGGTCGAGCAGCGCACGCCGGAAGAGGTGCTGAAGTCCGCCGACCAGGCGCTGTACAGCGCCAAGGGCGCCGGGCGCAACTGCGTCATGGCGTTCGGCCAGAACCGCCGTGGGGCGGTACGCATGGACACGGCCGCAGGTTGAGTGATGACGGCGCATTCAGCGTCTGCACAGTGATTGTCGACGCCGGGTGGCCGGCAGTAGGTTGGACCGACCTGCTGACGGAGAAGCCACCATGCCCGAGTACAAAGCTCCCCTGCGCGACATGCGCTTTCTGATCGATCACGTCTTCGACTTCCACGCCAACTACGCCGCTCTCGGCGCCCATGACGCCAGCCCGGACATGATCGGCGCGATCCTCGAGGAGGGCGCAAAATTCTGTGAGAACGTGCTGGCACCGCTCAATCGCAGCGGTGACGAAGAGGGCTGCCATTTCGCCAATGGCGTGGTGACGACCCCGGCAGGCTTCAAGCAGGCCTTCGCTCAATACGTCGAGGGCGGCTGGCACGGGCTGGCGGCGGATCCGGCTTACGGCGGCCAGGGCCTGCCGAGTTCGCTGGGGCTGGTGATCAGCGAAATGGTCGGCTCCAGCAACACCTCCTGGGGCATGTACCCGGGCCTGACCCACGGCGCGATGTCGGCGATCCACGCCCACGGCACCGCCGAGCAGAAAGCCACCTACCTGAGCAAACTCACCGCCGGCCAGTGGACCGGCACCATGTGCCTGACCGAAGCCCATTGCGGCACCGACCTGGGCATCATCAAGACCCGCGCCGTGCCCCAGGCCGACGGCAGCTACGCGGTCAGCGGCAGCAAGATTTTCATCTCCGCCGGCGAGCACGACCTGAGCGACAACATCATTCACCTGGTGCTGGCCAAGCTGCCGGATGCGCCGGCCGGAACCAAGGGCATTTCCCTGTTCATCGTGCCGAAATTCCTTGCGGACGCCTCCGGCGATGCGGGCGAGCGCAATGGCGTGTCGTGTGGCTCGATCGAACACAAGATGGGCATCAAGGCGTCGGCCACCTGCGTGCTCAACTTCGACGGGGCCAAGGGCTTCCTGATCGGTGAGCCGAACAAGGGCCTCAATTGCATGTTCACCATGATGAACCATGCGCGGCTCGGCACCGGCATGCAGGGCCTGTGCCTGGGCGAGGCGAGCTTCCAGGGTGCGATCAAGTACGCCAGCGAACGCTTGCAGATGCGCGCCCTGACCGGTGCCAAGGCCCCGGACAAACCGGCCGACCCGATCATCGTCCACCCGGACGTGCGCCGCATGCTGCTGACCATGAAAGCCTTCAATGAAGGCAACCGCGCGCTGACCTACTTCACCGCGCAGATGCTCGATGTCGCGCACTTGAGTGCGGATGCCGAGGCGCGTCAGGAGGCCGAGGACCTGCTGGCGTTCCTCACCCCGATCTGCAAGGCGTTCATGACCGATACCGGGCTGGAGGTGACCAACCTCGGCATGCAGGTGTTCGGCGGTCACGGTTTCATCCGCGAATGGGGCATGGAGCAACTGGTGCGCGATTGCCGCATCGCGCCGATCTACGAGGGCACCAACGGCATTCAGGCGCTGGACCTGCTCGGCCGCAAAGTGCTGGGCAGCAAGGGCAAATTGCTGCGCAACTTCACCAAGATCGTGCACAAGTTCTGCGCGGCCAACGCCGGGCATGCGCAATTGGCCGGGTTTGTCGCGCAACTCAATGAACTCAACCAGCAGTGGGGCGACCTGACCATGAAGGTTGGCCTGGCGGCGATGAAGAACCCCGACGAAGTCGGAGCCGCGTCGGTGGATTACTTGATGTACAGCGGTTACATCATTCTCGGCTACCTGTGGTTGCGCATGGCGCTGGTGGCGCAGGCGCAACTGGACGCGGGCGCGGGGGAGGCGGATTTCTGTCGGGGCAAATTGGCGACGTGCGAGTTTTACTTCAAGCGGCTGCTGCCGCGTACGGCGGCGCATCGGGCGGCGATCGAAGCGGGCAGTGATTGCTTGATGACGCTGCCGGCAGAGTCGTTTGCCCTGTAGCGCAACAGCCAGACAGCGCAGCCTTTACCAATGCCTGCAGGGGGTCAGGCGCGGGTAAAGGCTGCGCTGTTTTCGCCGGTGACTAAAAATAACAAAACGGTCACCGGTTGACCCTATGTGTCGCAAAAGTTGTTGAGGTACACTCGGACTCAACGAAACCACCCTTCACGAATCACCTGTTTAGATCCTGCGAGGTTTGCCATGGCTGACTACAAAGCGCCGCTGCGCGATATGCGCTTCGTCCTCAATGAAGTGTTCGAGGTCGCCAAACTCTGGGCCGAGCTGCCGGCACTGGCCGAGACTGTCGACGCCGAAACCGTTGAAGCCATTCTCGAAGAGGCCGGCAAGGTCACCAGCAAAAGCATCGCGCCCCTGAGCCGTGCGGCTGACGAAGAAGGCTGCCACTGGAAGGACGGTGCCGTCACCACTCCGGCCGGTTTCCCACAGGCCTATCAGACTTACGCCGAAGGCGGCTGGGTCGGCGTCGGCGGTGATCCGGCCTACGGTGGCATGGGCATGCCCAAGGCCGTGTCGGCTCAGGTCGAAGAAATGGTCAACTCCGCCAGCCTGTCCTTCGGTCTGTACCCGATGCTGACCGCCGGTGCCTGTCTGTCGATCAACGCTCACGCCAGCGAAGCGCTGAAAGCCGCTTATCTGCCCAACATGTATGCCGGCATCTGGGCCGGCTCGATGTGCCTGACCGAGCCGCACGCCGGCACCGACCTGGGCATCATCCGGACCAAGGCCGAACCGCAGGCCGACGGTTCCTACAAGATCAGCGGCACCAAGATCTTCATCACCGGCGGTGAGCACGACCTGACCGAAAACATCATTCACCTGGTGCTGGCCAAACTGCCGGACGCGCCAGCCGGGCCGAAAGGCATTTCGCTGTTCCTGGTGCCGAAGTTCCTGGTCAATGCCGATGGCAGCCTGGGCGCGCGCAACCCGGCGAACTGCGGTTCGATCGAACACAAGATGGGCATCCAGGCGTCCGCGACCTGCGTGATGAACTTCGACGAAGCCGTCGGTTACCTGGTTGGCGAGCCGAACAAAGGCCTCGCGGCGATGTTCACCATGATGAACTACGAGCGCCTGGGCGTCGGTATCCAGGGCCTGGCCAGCGGCGAGCGCTCGTACCAGAACGCAATCGAATACGCTCGCGACCGTCTGCAGAGCCGCTCGCCGACCGGCGCGCAGAACAAAGACAAAGTTGCCGACCCGATCATCGTCCATCCGGACGTGCGCCGCATGCTGCTGACCATGAAAGCCTCGAACGAAGGCGGCCGGGCGTTTTCCACCTACGTGGCGATGCAACTCGACACCGCCAAGTTCAGCGAAGACGCCACCACCCGCAAACGCGCGGAAGATCTGGTCGCGCTGCTGACGCCGGTGGCCAAGGCGTTCCTCACCGACCTCGGTCTGGAAACCACCGTCCACGGCCAGCAGATTTTCGGCGGCCACGGCTACATCCGCGAGTGGGGTCAGGAACAACTGGTGCGCGACGTGCGCATCACCCAGATCTACGAAGGCACCAATGGCATCCAGGCGCTGGACCTGGTGGGGCGCAAGATCGTCGGCAGCGGCGGGGCGTTCTACAAGCTGTTCGCCGACGAGATCCGCCATTTCACCGCGACGGCCAGTGCAGATCTCGGCGAGTTCACCAAGCCGCTGAACGCGGCGCTCGATACCCTCGACGAACTCACATCGTGGCTGCTGGACCGGGCGAAAACCAATCCGAACGAGATCGGCGCGGCGTCGGTCGAGTATCTGCAAGCGTTCGGCTACACCGCATACGCCTACATGTGGGCGCTGATGGCCAGGGCGGCCCTGGGCAAGGAAGCGCAGGACGATTTCTACGCGAGCAAACTCGGCACCGCGCGGTTCTACTTCGCCCGCCTGCTGCCGCGGATTCACTCGTTGAGCGCATCGGTGAAGGCCGGCAGCGAGTCGTTGTTCCTGCTGGATGCGGCGCAGTTCTGAGGATGTAACGTCATGTAAGCAATCTCTTACATGACGTGCTGCTGTTCTCCCATAGGCGCAGATTGGATCCAGAGCTAATCTACTTTCCATGGACGTCGCGCAGGAAGCGCAAAGTAACAACACGGACACGTAGGATTCTGCCAGGGTGGCGGAGTGAAATGGATGTCAGGGAAACAGTCTGCAAAACCCCGCTTCGGCGGGGTTTTCTTATGCCCGCAGAAAAGTTTTCAGCTCAGCGGATCCAGCAGCGACGAGCCCTTCAGTGGCTTGTCTTCGCGCTCCAGCACCTCTTCGAGCAGCGTCCGCAACAGGGCCAATGACGCCTGCTGGCGTTGTACGTCGCGACACACCAGACCTACTTTCAGTGGCACCCGGGGTTCGCTCAGCGGCTTCCACAGCAGGTCCTGCTCGTCGTATTCCTTCTGTGAGCGTCCCGGCAACACCGTCGCCAGCCGGGTGTGCGGCAGGCTGTCGAGAATCCCCAGCATATTGTTCAGTTCGGCCTGCACTTGCGGGCGGCGGCCGAGGCTGGCCAATTGCGCCTGCCAGATCTGGCGGATCTGAAATTCTTCGCCGAGCAGCAGCATCGGCAATTCGGCCGCCTGGCGCATCGACACCTTCTTGAATTCACGCAACGGATGATCCGCCGGGATGACCAGGGTCAGTTCATCTTCGTACAGCATCACACCGTGCAGGCCCGGCTGACGCGGAGGCAGATAGCCGATGCCGATGTCCAGCGAACCGTTGAGCAGGCGCCGCTCGATCTCCAGCCCGGTCAGTTCGTAGATCTGCACCACCAGGTGCGGTTGCGCCTTGCGCACGCGCTCGAGCATCTGCGGCACGAGGCTGGTATGCACCGTTTGCAGCACGCCGATTGCGAGGGTCCGCAAGGCCTGCCCCTTGAAATTGCCCAATGCTTCGCGCGCCCGTTGCAGCCCGTCGAGCAACGGCAGCGCATGGTTGTACAAGGTGTGCGCAGCGAGGGTCGGCAGCAGGCGTTTGTTGCTCCGCTCGAACAGGGTCACATCGAGGTTCTGTTCGAGCTGGCGGATCTGTTGCGACAGTGCCGGCTGTGAGATCGACAGGCGTTCGGCAGCACGGCCGACATGCCCTTCCTCGTAGACCGCGACGAAATAACGCAGTTGCTTGAAATCCATAAGTAATGCTTATCGAAAATGCTGGGAAATCGAAATGGCTCTTGGCCGTCGCTGGGCCTAGTCTAACCGCATTCACAAGGCTTACAGGCCCGGAAATGGCAATGACCAGCGTTTGCGTGGAAAAGCTTTACATAGGCAGTTCAAAAAACCTCCAGCGAGGTTTTTTCCAATGAATCTGTTCAGTCTGCGGCGCTCGGCGCCGAGCCTCGATGACCTGGCCTTCGAAACGGCCGAGGCGGATCCCGGCGACAACCTCAACACCCAACGCCTGATGCCCAGTGTCGAACGCCCGCAGCAGGTGTTTGTTCGCGGTCAGGGCTCCTGGCTGTGGGACAGCAACGACCGTGCCTACCTGGACTTTTCCCAGGCGGGCGGCGCCAACAGCCTCGGCCATAGTCCTTCGGCACTGGTCAAAGCCATTGCCAGTCAGGCCCAGGCCCTGATCAATCCCGGTTTCAACCTGCACAATCGCGGCATGCTCAGCCTCGCCGAACGTCTGTGCGCCAGTACCGGCAGCGATCAGGCGTACTTGCTCAACAGCGGCAGCGAGGCCTGCGAAGCGGCAATCAAACTGGCGCGCAAGTGGGGCCAGCTGCATCGCGGCGGCGCGTCGCGGATCATCGTCGCCCGACAAGGCTGCCACGGTCGTAGTCTGGCAACCATGTCGGCGTCGGACAGCTGCAACCTGCATAACCGTTTTGCCCCGCAGTTGCCGGGTTTCGATCTCGTGCCGTTCAACGACTTGCCAGCGCTGCACGCGGCTGTCGACGCGCAAACCGTGGCAATCATGCTCGAACCGATCCAGAGCGACGCCGGGGTGATTGCGGCCAGCGAACACTATCTCAAAGGTGTCGAGCGCCTGTGCCGCGAACTGGGCATTCTGCTGATCCTCGACGAGGTGCAGACCGGCATCGGTCGCTGTGGCACTTTGCTTGCCGAACAGTCCTACGGTGTGCGCGCCGATATTCTCGTGCTCGGCAAAGGCCTCGGCGGTGGTGTGCCGCTGGCGGCACTGCTGGCGCGCGGCAAGGCCTGCTGTTTCGCCCCCGGCGAACTTGGTGGCACCCACCACGGCAACGCCTTGATGACCGCTGCTGGCCTGGTGGTGCTCGACAGCGTGCAGGATCGCGCCTTCCTCGAGCAGGTGCGCGACAACGGCCAGCATCTGCGCGAAGGCCTGGCGCGGCTGGCGCACCGCTATGGTCATGGCGAGCTGCGCGGCCAAGGCCTGTTCTGGGGACTGACCCTGTCAGACGATTCAGCCCAGGCCGTGGTCAATGCTGCACTGCACGAGAGGCTGCTGCTCAACGCTCCGCAGGCCGACTGCCTGCGCTTCACCCCGGCCTTGACCGTGAGCAAGGCCAACATCGACGAAATGCTCCTGCGCCTGGCCCGGGCCTTCGCCCGCGTGCGCACTGCACAACTGCAATGCCGCAAAGGGATTGCCGTCTGAGCGGAAGTTTCCTACCCGAATTGAAGAACCGTCTCGCGGTATAACGCACGCCTCACGCCTGATTCTTTTGGCGTGGGGCGTTTTTTTTGTCGCGGGGTTTTGCCCGGCGCGTATTAGCGCTTGAAGTGACGGCTGGGCCAATGCTTTTTTAGAAAGCGTCGACAGGGAGTGTCGGCGCCGAGGCGGCCAAAGACTGGCTTATCTATACCACTGGGTGGTATGTTTTCGGAAGGGATGCCGATGTCGTTCAGGTTGTTCAAGACCAAGGGGTTTGCGGTACAAGCGAGCAAGGCATGGATCACTGACCAGGAGCTCCGAGAGGCCTTTGCCGAGATGCTCAAGGGGCAGGCCGACAATCTCGGCGGCGGGGTCTGGAAGAAACGTCTGAATGCCAATCGCCATCGCTCGATCGTGCTGGCCAAGGGTGGGCAGCACTGGATTTATCAAGTGCTGTTCGCCAAGCAGGATCGGAGCAACATCAGCCCCATGGAGTTGATGCAATTGCGCAAGCTGGCAAAGGCCTATGCGCAACTCACGGACGAGCAAATCAAGGCATTGCTGGCGTTGCAGGAGTTTGTGGAGATATCCCATGAGTAAGAAATTCAAGAGTGCGGTGTTTGAATCGGTACATGAGTCGGCCAATGCTCTGCTGACAGTCGGGGCAATCAGCAAGGCGACGATGCGCGAGTTCGATGATTCATGTTTGGCATCGGTGCCTGACGCCATCCCGGCGGCGCAGATCAAGGCGCTACGTGAGCGCAACAATGTCAGCCAGCCGGTGTTTGCACGGTATTTGAATACCAGTGCCTCGACCGTCAAACAGTGGGAGTCAGGGGACAAGCACCCCAGCGGGATGGCACTGAAACTGCTGAGCATCGTGGAGAAACACGGGCTGCAAATTCTCGCTTGAGTCGGCGATCGTGCCCTGAAGCATGAAAGCAGTGAACCCTGACGAACGGCACGGGTCGATTAGCTTGTGTGGCTCAACTGAGCCAACCCCCAATCAGGAGCTGCCCCATGGACTTTATCCGCATCATCATCGCCATTCTGTTGCCGCCACTGGGTGTGTTTCTGCAGGTCGGGTTCGGCGGCGCGTTCTGGCTGAATATTCTGCTGACGCTGTGCGGCTACATTCCTGGGATCGTGCACGCGGTGTACATCATCGCCAAGCGTTGAATGCAGCGCCGCCTCGATTGCCTTGCCGGCGATCGAGGCGGCGTTTTTTTGCGCAATGACGGCGCACGTCAGTCCGTCAGCCCCATCACCCGCCGATAGAACTGCCACTCGTGCTCCAGCGCGTGCGCCTGATTCACCGCCCGGCGAAAGCCATGGCGCTCGTCCGCGTAGTAGTGCGCCTCGACCGCGATGCCATTGCGCTCCAGCGCCGTCACCATGTCGCGGGTCTGCTGTGGCACGACGACGGCGTCCAGTTCGCCCTGGAAGAAAATCACCGGCACGCGGATGTTGCTCGCGTGCAGCAACGGTGTGCGGGCAGCGTAGCGCTCGGCGTCCTGCGCGGGATCGCCGATCAGCCAGTCGAGGTAATCACCTTCGAACTTATGCGTTGCCCGGGCCAGTGCCACCGGGTCGCTGACCCCGTACAAACTGGCACCCGCGCGGAATACCTGGGCAAACGCCAGCGCGCACAACGTGGTGTAGCCGCCGGCGCTGCCGCCCCGAATGAAGGCGCGTTCGCCATCGATCAGGCCTTGTCCGGCCAGATAGGTGACCACCGCGCAGGCGTCTTCGACATCCACCACGCCCCAGCTCAAATGCAAGGCCTGGCGATAGGCGCGGCCATAACCGCTGCTGCCGCGATAGTTGAGGTCGGCGACGGCGAAGCCGCGTTGCGTCCAGTACTGGATGCGCGGGTCGAGGATCGGGTAGCAGGCCGAGGTCGGGCCGCCGTGGATGAACACCACCAGCGGTGGCCTGGCGTCGTCGTTCATCGCCGGATAAAAGAACCCGTGCGCCTCACCTGCACCGCTGGGATAACGCAGGGTTTGCGGACGGCTGATGCGTTCGGCGGGCAAGGGCGCCACGCCACCGGCCAGCACGCTGACTTCGCGGCTGGCGCGATCAATGGCGATGACCGCCGCCGGGCTGATCGGTGACGCGGCGATGCAGTAGATGTATTGCTGATCCAGCGCCAGATGCCGGAAGCGGCTGTAGGCGCCGCTGAAGTCGTCGCCGTCGAGTGCCAGGCGGCCAAAACCGTCTTCGCTCCAGCTCGCCAGGAACGAATCGCCCACCGGCAACCAGGTGCAGCCGCCCAATTGCCAGGGCGCGGGGGCATGGTCGGCCTTGGCGCTGGGCAGAGGATGCAAGCCGTCGGCCGTTTCGCCCCACGGCTGCCAGAAGCCGCCGCGATCGCTCAGGCAGTACAGGCGTCCCTGGGCGTCGAAGCGCGGTTGCTGGATCGACTCTTCAAAGGCGTCACCGGCGACGCAGCGCGGGGCGGCGAAAGCGCCCTCGGCCGCACGTTGCGCCACCATCAACCGCGTCGACGTCCACGGCTGATGCGGCCGGCTCCACTCGATCCAGGCCAGTCGCGAGCCGTCCGGGCTGAGGAGCGGCGCAGCATAGAAATCCGCGCCTTCAGCCAGTAAGTGCCGCGTGCCGTCAGCCAGATCAATCGCCACCAGCCGATGCCGCTCGCGCTGTTCCTCCACCGCAAGCACCTGGCCCGCGGCGAAGTGCAGATCACCGTAGCGGCAGTCGCCAGCCGTCAGTGCGCGAGGCTCGCCATCCAGCGCCTGGTGGTAGAGCTGCTGGTCTGTCTCATTGACGAAAACCACCCCGTCCGGGGTCAGACAAAACGCACCGCCGCCATATTCGTACACTCGACTGCGCACGCTGAACGCCGCAGGCGTCAGGCATTTCGCCACGCCGTCGCGCCACTGCCAGATCCGGCACGCGGCATCTTCCGGGCGATATTCATTCCAGAACAGACCCTGGGCGCCGAGCTGCAATTCGGCGAAATCCACGCCGGCGGCGACGGCCTGGGCGGCGCTGAAAGGCTCAGCCCTTGGCGATGAGGCGCGAGTTTCGTTCATTGCGAAAGGCCAGTTGTTCGATGGTCTGGGTGGCGTGCTCGGCTTCTTCGCGGGCCTTGAGGATCACGCCGTGATGTTCGGACTTGCTGCACACCGGGTCGGCATTGCTGGCGTCACCGGTCAGCATGAAGGCCTGGCAGCGGCAGCCGCCGAAGTCCTGCTCCTTTTCGTCGCAGGAGCGGCACGGCTCGGGCATCCAGTCGTAACCGCGAAAGCGGTTGAAGCCGAACGAGTCGTACCAGATGTGCTGCATGCTGTGCTCGCGCACGTTGGGAAATTGTACCGGCAGCTGTCGGGCGCCATGGCAGGGCAGGGCGGTGCCGTCCGGTGTCACCGTCAGAAACAGGCTGCCCCAGCCGTTCATGCAGGCTTTCGGGCGTTCTTCGTAGTAGTCCGGTGTGACGAAGATCAGCTTGCACGGATGCCCTTCGGCCTGCAGTTTGGCGCGGTATTCGTTGGTGATGCGTTCGGCGCGCACCAGCTGCTCTTTGGTCGGCAACAGGCCGACGCGGTTGAGCTGCGCCCAGCCGTAGAACTGGCAGGTGGCGAGTTCGACGAAGTCGGCCTCCAGCGCGATGCACAGCTCGATAATGCGGTCGATCCTGTCGATGTTGTGCCGATGGGTGACGAAGTTCAGCACCATCGGATAGCCGTGGGCCTTTACCGCCCGGGCCATTTCCAGCTTTTGCGCGAAGGCTTTCTTCGAGCCGGCGAGCAGGTTGTTCACTTGCTCGTCGCTGGCCTGGAAACTGATCTGGATGTGATCGAGCCCGGCCTTCTTGAAATCGCTGATTTTCTGCTCGGTAAGGCCGATGCCGGAGGTGATCAGGTTGGTGTAGAACCCCAACTGCCGCGCCTCGCCGATCAGCTCGGCGAGGTCCTGGCGCACCAGCGGTTCACCGCCGGAGAAGCCCAGTTGCGCTGCGCCCATCTCCCGCGCCTCGCGAAACACCTTGATCCATTGCGCGGTGCTCAGCTCCTTGCCTTGCTCGGCGAAATCCAGCGGGTTGGAGCAGTACGGGCATTGCAGCGGGCAGCGGTAGGTCAGCTCGGCGAGCAGCCACAGCGGCAGGCCGACCTCAGGCTTGGGCGGCAGCTCAGTCAAGGGTGATCCAGTGCTGCGCACGGGCAACCTCCATGAATTGCTCGATGTCGTCACCGAGCTCGGGCACGCCGGGGAACTGCTCGTCGAGTTTGGCGATGATCGCTGCGACATCCCGTTCACCGTCGATCAGCCCGCCGATCAGCGCAGCGCTGTCGTTGAGCTTGATCATGCCCTCGGGATAGAGCAGCACGTGGCCTTTTTGCGCCGGTTCGTACTGGAAGCGATAACCGGGACGCCAGGTCGGGGTTTTGCTGCGGTCGAAACTCATAACGTGATTCCTTTGTGCCAGACCCGCTGCGCGGTGACGCTGTGATACGGCGGGCGGTGCAGTTCGTAAGCCATGCTCATGGCGTCGAGCATGCTCCAAAGAATGTCCAGTTTGAACTGGAGAATTTCCAGCATGCGCTCCTGGCCTTCGCGCGTCTTGTAGTGCTCGAGCGTGATCGCCAGACCGTGTTCGACATCGCGCCGCGCCTGGCCGAGGCGAGTACGGAAATATTCGTAGCCGGCCGGGTCGATCCACGGGTAATGCTGCGGCCAGCTGTCGAGGCGCGACTGATGAATCTGCGGCGCGAACAGTTCGGTCAACGAGCTGCTGGCGGCTTCCTGCCAACTGGCGCGGCGGGCGAAGTTGACGTAGGCATCGACGGCGAAACGCACCCCGGGCAGCACCAGTTCCTGGGAGCGCAACTGCTCCGGATCGAGGCCGACCGCCTGGCCGAGACGCAGCCAGGCTTCGATGCCACCGTCTTCACCGGGCGCGCCGTCGTGGTCGAGCAGACGCTGGATCCACTCGCGACGGATCTCGCGATCCGGGCAGTTGGCAAGGATCGCCGCGTCCTTGAGGGGAATGTTCACCTGATAGTAGAAGCGGTTGGCGACCCAGCCCTGGATCTGTTCGCGGCTGGCCCGGCCTTCGTACATCGCCACGTGGTACGGGTGATGGATGTGGTAGTAGGCGCCCTTGGCGCGCAGGGCCGCTTCGAATTCGGCGGGGGACATCGGGGTGTCGGTCATTGCGGTTCTCCGGGGAACAACCGTTGGAATCCTGGGTGTCTATTCGGACGCCTTCGCGAGCAAGCTCGCTCCCACAGGGTTTGTGAACGCCACAGATCCAATGTGGGAGCAGGCTTGCTCGCGAAGAGGCCATCCGCTACAGCACGATACTCATGCCATCAAACGCCACTTCAACATGACGCCGGGCCAGTTCTGCTCGTTCCGGCGAATCTTCATCGAGAATCGGGTTGGTGTTGTTGATGTGGATAAGTACCTTGCGTTGCTCGGGCAACTGCGCCAGCACTTCGAGCATGCCGCCGGGACCATTCTGCGCCAGGTGGCCCATCTCCCGACCGGTGCGGGTTCCGACGCCGCGGCGCTGCATTTCGTCGTCGTCCCACAGCGTGCCGTCCACCAGCAGGCAGTCGCTGCCGGCCATGATCTCCAGCAGCGCCTCGTCGACCTTGCCCAGGCCCGGGGCGTAGAACAGTTTGCCGCCGGTGGCGAGGTCCTCGACGATCAGGCCGATGTTGTCGCCAGGGTGCGGGTCGAAGCGGTGTGGTGAGTAGGGCGGCGCCGCGCTGCGCAATGGCAGCGGGGTGAAGCGCAGGTTCGGGCAGGCCGCGACGCTGAAGCTCTGGTCGAGCTCGATGCGGTTCCAGTCCAGCCCGCCGTTCCAGTGGGTCAGCATGTTGAACAGCGGGAAACCGCTGCTCAGGTCTTCGTGGACCATGTCCGTGCACCAGACCTGATGCGGGCAGCCCTCGCGCAGGCTGAGCAGGCCGGTGGTGTGGTCGATCTGGCTGTCCATCAGGATGATCGCGCTGATGCCGGTGTCGCGCAGCGCCCGGCCCGGTTGCATCGGGGCGAAGTTCTGCAGTTGCGCGCGGATATCCGGCGAGGCGTTGCACAACACCCAGTTCACGCCGTCGTCGGAAATGGCGATGGACGATTGGGTGCGGGCCTTGGCATTCAGGCTGCCGTCGCGGAAACCGGCGCAATTGACGCAATTGCAGTTCCACTGCGGAAAACCGCCACCTGCGGCCGAACCCAGAATCTGGACAAACATGAGCGCTCCATCATTTCAACGCTGAAAATAAAACGCCCCGGCGAGCCGAGGCGTTGCACTGCAGTGTTCTGCCGGGGCAGAACTCAGCGGCTGGCGAAGTACATGGTGACTTCGAAGCCGATACGCAGGTCGGTGTAAGCCGGTTTGGTCCAAGCCATGAGGTGACTCCTTCAAGTAGGTGGTGCGGTGGAAGGGATAGCGCTGTCCATAGGTATAGTCCACGGCAGCGCAGGGATGTTCCAAATAGTTAGGCTGCTATGTTACTCAAAATTTCCACGGCTTGGCCCATGAATCTTTGAGAAAGCTCCTTGCAGCCTCGGTAATGATCATTTTGCCGCTTGCCAGGACGCATCCGGCGCCGGGGCATTTGCCAGGCAGTGCCAGCCGGCCTCGGCGCGGATCAGGCGTTGCGCGGCGACCAGCAAGGCCGAGGGCTCGAGTTGCCTGATGGCGCTGGACAGTTGCGCCAGATAATCCGACGAATGGCCAGCCAGTCGGGCCTGCCACAGCAGTTCGGCGGCGTCTTTGCTGGACAGGACGCTGGCGTCCAGATGCATCGCCAGGATCTGGCGTTGCTCGTCGAAACTTCTCTCATCGAATGTTTCGATCAGCGCCGGAATGGCTTCGATGAACTGTCGGATATGGCCGAGCAACGTCTCGACGCTGACCGTTGGCGATTGCACGCCGAACATCCAGCCACTTTGCCCGTGTACCTGGCGGAACGCGCTGAACACCGCGTAGCCCAGCTGCAAATCGCCGCGCAGTCGCTGATAGAACGGCGTATGGCAC
Organism: Pseudomonas sp. efr-133-TYG-5; assembly: GCF_030209175.1. Classification (GTDB taxonomy): domain Bacteria; phylum Pseudomonadota; class Gammaproteobacteria; order Pseudomonadales; family Pseudomonadaceae; genus Aquipseudomonas. The sequence continues at coordinate 725,146 of NZ_JARVSM010000004.1, forward strand.
AGGTGCGCAAGAAACCGCCAGGCGGCTTCAGCGCTGAGGTCCGGGCCGGCGGTCGGACAGAACAACAGCAAGGCGTGTTCGCCGCAGGCGCTGCCGATCTGGCTCCAGAGGTAGCCACGGTTGACCGCGGCCGGTGCTGGCAACTGGTTGTCCGGCGTCCCGGGAATACGGCTCAGGGCCAGGCCCATCGCCGCTTGGGTCTGAGCATTCAGGCCCAGGGCCAGGCCGTCCCAGCGCGAAGTTGTCCACAGCTGGGTGATGTCGTCGCAAGGCGCCAACGCCGGCAGGCTGCGTTCGGGCCAGGCCTTGAGCAACTGGCGGATCGGCAGCAACGCTGCCGGCGGCTCGCCGCGTGGGGAATCGGCGTCGACTTGCGTCAGAGATTTCAGCGCATGCTCGAGGACAACCGGCAGCGGCTCCTGCAGGCCGGTCAATTTCAGCAGCCATTGATTCGCACTGGTATCGAGTGACACCTCGACCCCGGCCTGACGCGCGTCTTCCGTCACTTCCCGCAGGCTGCGTTGCAGGCGTGCCTGCAGGTCGGTCGTCGCCCCTGCCGTTGTCTGCCAGCGCAGAAACACCGCGCCTGCGTCAGTGTTGTCCGGCAGCGCCTGGCTGAATTGCATCGGCGAACGTTCGCGGCGGCTGCGCGAGCGATCCTGGGCAAACGTGCGCAAGCCGCGGTGAGCGCTGGTCTGGCCGCGGATCAGCCCGGCATTGGCCAGAGGCTCGGCAGCCCGCAGAAACGGATTGGCGGCAGGCAATTGCCAGTGGCTGCTGAAGTTATCCACAACACCGAGTTTGCCGAGGATGTACTGCAGCGCGGCGACAGCCGATTCGCCGAGGCCGGGCTCGCGTTGTTCAACGTCGCGCCGGGCCTGTTGCAGCGGACTGCTGGCCTGCTGCTGGCGCTGCAGCAGGGCTGCGTATTCCGCGCGCAGCGCCGGCCAGTCGCGTTGGGCGGCGAAGAAGCTCAGCCAGTCGAGCGTCTGTTCGCGCAGGCTGTTGATCGATTCCGCTTGGGCGCTGAACTGCACCTGCAACAGCGCTTGCCCTCCAAACTGGTACGGCACCGTGGCGTGCAGACCGGCAGCCAGGCCTTGTTGCTGCAACAGCGCGAGCAGTCCGGCGGGTTTGCTGCTGTTCAGCCAGTGGCAGAGGAAGGCCAATGCTTCGGCCGAGGATTCCGGCAGCGCCTCCAGGGCAAACAGCAGGCTGCATGCCTGCTCGCCGACCTGTTGATAACTTGACGATGACCCGTCCAGCAGGCGCGGCGGCGCAGATTGCGCCAAGTTATCCCCAGCCGGCAGCACGGCGGCGAACTGTTCGGCCAGTTCGCGCAATTCGGCCACGCTTTGCGGACCCACCAGACTCAACGTCATTTGCCCGGTGCGATAGAACTGTTGGTGAAAAGCCCTCAGTGCCTGCTGAAACGCCGCCTGCTCCACCGGCAGGCTGTCGCGATTGCCGGCGTGAAAACCACGCAATGGATGCGCCGGCGCCAGACCGTCGAACAATGCCTGGTGCTGCTGCGCCGCAACATCCTGCGACCAGGCGACAAATTCCGCCTGCAACACTTCCCGTTCACGCCGTTGATCGTCGGCATTCATGCGCGGGTGGGCGAGCATGTCTGACAAACGCTGCAGGCCGGCGCTGAGGGCCAGCGGCGGCAATTCAAAAAAGAAATCGGTGCTGCGTTCGCGGGTACTGGCATTGACCTGTCCGCCGTGACTTTGCACGTAGGCCATCAGTCCTTCGCGGGCAGGAAAACGCTCGGTGCCAAGAAACAGCAGATGTTCGAGGAAATGCGCCAGCCCCGGCCACGCCAACGGCACGTCATGGCTGCCGGCAGCCACCCGCAACGCGGCGGCACTGCGCTTCAGGCCGGGCACGTGACGCAGGGTCACGCGCAAGCCGTTGGCCAGGGTTTCAGTGTGGGGGCGGGGGTGAGTCGGCGCAGGCATGGGCACTTCCAGAACAGTGAAGTGCCAATGCTAGCGGATTAGCGCTTGTTCAGCGCGTCGTATAGTTCGGGGCGCCGGTCGTTGAAGTAGCGATTGGCGGCGCGCGAGTCGAGCATCAACTGGCGATTCAGCTCACCGACGATCAACGCTTCGTCGAGTCCCGCCTGGGCGATGCGACTGCCATCCGGCGCGGCGATGCTGCTTTGCCCGCAGTAATGGATATCGCCTTCATGACCGCAATAGTTGGCGTACGCCACGTAGCACTGGTTTTCAAAGGCACGGGCGCGCACGGACACATCGGCGATGAAATCGAACGGAATCATGTTGGCGGTCGGCACCAGAATCAGCTCGGCACCTTCGAGGGCCAGGCGCCGGGCGTTCTCCGGGAACTCCAGGTCGTAGCAGATCAGGAAACCGAGCTTCCAGCCGTTGAGCTCGACGATGGGAAAGTCGCCCTCGCCTGGGCTGAACATTGAACGATCGAGATCGCCGAACAGGTGGGTCTTGCGGTAATTGCACAGGCGCTCGCCGTGGGCGTCGATCAGTTGCACGGCGTTGTAGATCTGGCCGTCGGCGGTGCGCTCCGGGTAGCCGTACAGGATCGCCAGGCCGGCAGCCTTGGCGATGCGGCCGATCTGCTGCGCCCATTCACCGTTGTAGACCTCGGCCAATGTGCTGACCGCTTCTTTGCCGATGTTGTAGCCGGTCAGGAACATTTCCGGCACCACCAGCAGGTCGGCGCCCTTGGCCTCCATCCCCAGTTGATGCAGGCGCTGCAGGTTGGCGGCAGGTTCCAGGGGCCGCGGCGGACATTGGTAAAGGGCTACACGCATCGGGGATTCCTCTTACTCGGGCAGGGCGATAGGGCCGATGTCTTTGAACACATCACCCGGGCCTGGGTTCTCTTTATGTGTCGACCCACCGAAGTGCTTCATGATTCCCCACACCGCGTTGAGCGATGTCTGCACCGCGCCTTCGACCCACGCCGGCGTCCACGAAACGTCGTCGCCGGCGATGAAGATCCCGCGCTGCTCCGCCGGCATGTCGTCCTGCATGAAGTGCGCATACATGCGCTGGTTGTAGCGGTAGTGGCCGGGCAGGGCACCCTTGAACGCACCGAGGAAGTAAGGGTCGGCCTCCCACGACACGGTGATCGGATCGCCAATGATCCGCGCGGCGATGTCGACTTTCGGGTAGATCTTTTTCAACGCGTTCAACGCCAGTTCAACGCGTTTTTCCACCGGATGCGGGAGCATTTTCAGCGCGTCGCTCATCCACGAGTAGGACAGGCAGATCACCCCTGGCTTGTCGTCGCCGTTGTCAAACAGATAGGTGCCGCGGGTCAGGCGATCGGTGAGGGTCATGCTCATCAGGTCGCGGCCGGTCTGCGGATCCTTGTCCTTCCAGAACGGCCGGTCGACCATGACGAAAGTCTTCGACGACTGCATGTAGCGCGTGCGGTCGAGGGCCATCCACATCTTTTGCGAGAACAGGGTTTCGTCACATTCGATCTGCGTGGTCAGCAGCCAGCTCTGACAAGTGGTCAGCACGGCGGCGTATTCGCGGGTGTCGCCATTGTTGTCAGTGACCGCAAAGCGACCGTCCGGCGCATGGGCGATTTTCTTCACCCCCGAGCGCGGCGCGCCACGGTGCAGGGATTTCAGGCTGGTGCCCTCTGGCCAGTGCACGCAGCGCTCCGGTACATGGCGCCAGATGCCTTGCGGAACCTGCTCGACGCCACCCACCACCAGATGCTGGTGATCGTCGCAGTTGGTCATGACCACGCGGAAGATTTCCAGCATCGAGTTGGGGAAGTCCGAGTCCCAGCCACCGGTGCCGAAACCGACCTGGCCGAACACTTCGCGGTGATGGAACGACAGCTTGGCGAAGGCTTTCGAGGTGGCGACAAAGTCATAGAACGTGCGGTCGTCCCACAGCGGCACCAGGGTGTTCCACAGCGCTTTGAGGCGTGGCACATCGCGGTCGCGAATGGCTTGCTGGATCTCGGAGAACTGCGAACCGGCCTCCAGGGCATCGGCCCAGGCGTCAGCAACTTCCTGGAACAGTGCAGGAAGATCGGCCAGTTTCTGTGCGTAATGGGTTTTGCCTTCCAGATCAATCACGGTGCTGCCGGAGGCTGCGGTGAGCGGGTTGGGGAAGGGTTTGGTTTGCAGGCCGAGCTTGTCGACATAGTGGTAGAACGCCGTGGACGACACCGGAAAGCGCATGCCGCCCAGTTCCGCGACGATGCCGTCGGTGCCGTTGAACGCCTGCGAGCGCAGGCGCCCGCCGAGCTTCGACGCTTCGTAGACCACCGGTTTCAGGCCCAGCTTCATCAGTTCGTAAGCGGCCACCAGCCCGGCGATACCGGCGCCGACAATCGCCACCTCGGCGCCGTGGTGCTGCTCGGGAATGCTGCCCAGGCCGGCCGGGTGTTCGATCCAGTCGTCGAACGCGAAAGGAAAGTCCGGGCCGAAAATAGTGATCGGCTTCTTACCGTCTGCAGGATGGCGATTGTTCTTGTTCATGGCTGACCTTGCTGGCGACCCGACGCCGGATGCGCGTCTGAGTATAGGAAAAGATGCCAGCCATTCTAGGGAGCGTGGAACACGTTAATAAGACGCAAAGTGTCGTCGTTTTGCCATTTGACCAAGCAAAGTGACAAGGTGATGTTTCAAATTGACCGACGCCGGCCTGGCGCTTAAACCGGATGCCCGCGATCGATCTTGCTGCTGAGGATGATTGAGGTGGTGGTTTTCTCGACACCGTCGACGCTGCCTATCTGATCCAGCAACTGATCCAGTTGCTCCGGCGAATCGGTGCGCAGCCACGCCACGTAATCGAATTCGCCACTCACCGCACACAGTTGCTGGACCTGGGCCATGGCGCTCAAGCGGCGCAGCACCTCTTTGCCGGATCGCGGCTGCACCTTGATCCCGACGTAAGCCTGCAATCCGCCATCCACCACGCGCTGGCCGAGGCGCACGCCATAACCGGTGATCACCTTGGCCTTTTCCAATCGTGCTAACCGCGAAGTGACGGTGGTGCGCGCGATCCCGAGCTGCCGGGCAAGCATCGCCACGCTTTCGCGGGCGTTGATCTGCAGGGCGGCGATTAGCTGGCGGTCGATTTCATCAAGCACGGGCGGGCGGGTGTCTGGCAAGGGGCGGCTCCATTGGCGCGGATCGTGGACCAGCGCATGTTACAGGCTCTGCCGGTGGGATATAGAGCCTTGTTCCGGCGCCGCTATTTCAACAACGGCGCGCATGCAGGCTTTGTGTTCTACACCAACGACCCGAACCTGTCGGAAGAGGATGAGCAGGCGCTGCAGGCGAAGATTGCCGGGAGCAAGGGCGTGGGTAACTTCCGCTCGCTGTTCGTGAACATTCCCGGGGGCAGCGACCGGGCGATTCAAATTATTCCCGTGGGGGACATTGCGACGAAGGATGAGTTTGAGCGGATCAAGAACATCACGCGCAACGACGTGATCGCGGCCTGGCGAATGAACCCGGCGTTAGCGGGGGTGATGCCAGAGAACGCGGCGGGGTTTGGGGATATCGAGAAGATCGACCGGGTGTATTCGAACAATGAGATACGGCCGATAAATCAGCTGTTTTTGCAAGTGAATGAGCATTTACGAAGTGATCGGCGGGTCTGTTGGCGCGACTGAGCACGGTTGCCACTCCTGGCGATATGGCTTCTCGTAATAATTTATATGCGTAATTGATCTGAAAAACTGTCAGATCTGACAGTGGTCGTGGAAGTTTGTAATGGGCACGATAAATTTCAGCTTCGTTTGAAGTGTTTTAAACTTTCTATTCGCCGGAGTCATGATCATGGTTATGAAAGAACTTGGTGTTTCTGTTCGGAATATGCCTGTAGGGATCTCGAAAGAAAAGTTTGAAAGCGATTTCTTTAAAGCAACTCTCCGTCGCGTCGTTTCATACAATATAAATGCAGAGAGAGTCGCGACGGTTGAGTATGACCCGTCTGCTCCAAAAATGGCGCAAACGCCTAGAGTTCGGTTAGAACCAGGGATGTATCTGTTGTATGAAGATTTGTTGTTAACGGAGTGAAGGGATAATTTGTAGTTATAGTGATAAAATGAACACGGAGCCTTCTGGAGAGAAGTGATGCGTGTTTATTGCAATATGTGTACGGAAAAAGGTCGCATAGTTTCGCGAGATGAACTTTCGTTGGAGTTCGCCCGATTATACTGCCAGTGCTCTTCAGTAAAATGTGGCCACACGTGGGTGGCGAATCTCACGTTTTCTCATACGTTGAGCCCCTCGGCGCAGGCGGTCGATCGATTGTTGTTCGACCGTTTGCGCACGTTGTCGCGCAACGAGCAGCGTGATCTGTTCGATCAGTTGGGGGCGGTTTCCTGAGGGTGCTGCTGGGGCTGTGGCGAGGGGCCCTCGCCACAGGTGACGACTATTCAGTCGGGACTAGTTTATCGAGCAGTCGATTGGCGGCGATTTCCGCGACCATGACGATCTGGGCGATGCCTTGCGCCGTTTTGCGGTGGGAGCCTTCGAGTACGCCGGCGAAGTCGTTGAGCATGACGGTGGCCGAGCCGAGGGTTTCGCAGACGTCGACCAGTAACGGTTCGCTGGCGATGGCCGGGTTGACCTGGTAGAAGCGGTTGGGCGCGTAGGGCACGGCCATCATGTGGGCGGACAACGGGCCCAGGTGATGGTCGAGGGCGCGCTCGGCGGCTTCGTTGAATTGCTTTGAGCCGGGACATGCGTAGGGGGATGCCGGGTCAATATCCGGCGGATTAGGCGTTACCTTGAACATTCTTCTTTTTCCCTATGTTATGCGGCCAAGACCCTGGCTACTAAACGAGGGTGGAGGCAGCCGTACGCAGGTTAGTAGACCGGGGAAAAGAAGAAAGCCGGCGTGCCCGAGGGCACCCTACGCACAGCCGCCATCAAGCTCAGGTAATTGCTACCTGTTCTGACAAACGCTTGTGCTCTTCAATTACCTCGGGCTACTAAACCCGATCACTGGGAATCAGTGACACGACTCAAGTTACCGATGGCCTCTAGGGAGCACAAGCCGGCGGATTCTGGCGCACGCGTAGGCAGCGGCGCAAGGTTTTGTGGGCTTTGGGACGTATCACGGCGTGTCCTTAAACATCGTTTTCCAGTGGTGTTAAACCGCAGCCTGTAACTGGAGAAATAGCTGACGGAACAGGTCGTGTCGTGGTGCTTGAACGGCGGCCATGGGGCTGTTGGGAGGGGCGTGGCTTGCGCGGGCGGTGACGCCGAGGGCGAGTCGCCGGTGCCGTCGACCTGGCGTGTCCCGCACGTGATTGGACTGCAGCGCTGAGCTGACGCTCGGCTGTTTCGAACACCTGCATTTGCTGTATGCCGTACTCGATCAGGGCCAGTTTGCTGCGCTCGGTGAAGGCGACGTCGCTGGTGGATAGATCGATGAACAGTGACAGTGCGTGGCCGCACTCTTCGAACTTTTCGCGGATTTCCAGGACGTCTTTGTTCTTGGACATTATTTAACTCCTTGTTTATATGCCGTCGGCGGCGAGTTTATTTATGTTTAAAGTTTTGCGTCAAGGTTTTTAATGCTTAGCGATTTTTGGTGGTTGGCTTTGGTAACTTGTCTGTCGCAATTTATGAAGTTTCCTACGTGTTGTCGGTCATATAGGGCGAGCTGTGTTTTTAATGTTCGGCGAAACATAGCGCGGTTATATGCAGCGATATGCAAACAATAGGGGCGCAATGGCGCCCTTATTGTTTTCGCGCCGTGATGCTTTTTTAAGCCTGGTGCAATCGAGTGGCGGTGTAGATCGGCTGCCAGTCACAGCGCACTTCAAACAAGCCCTCATCACTGCCGGCGACGTCTTTCAAGTGCACGACGGTGACGTGGCTCGGGGTGTCGTGGGGGTGAGCACGCCAGTGTTGGGCAGTGGTGAGTTCGGCCAGGCCTTGCGCGCTTCGCGGACACACGAAACCGATTCGCTGAAAAGACCAGGTGTGGACACTTTGTGGACACTTTGGGTGTTGCTGAGGCTGTCAGCGATGTTTGAACGTGAAGGGGATATGTGCAAAAGCCGCGCAATGCGCGGCTTTCAAGGTGGTGGGCCCACACGGACTTGAACCGTGGACCAAAGGATTATGAGTCCTCTGCTCTAACCAACTGAGCTATAGGCCCTCAGTAGGCCGCGGATTATAGCGACGGTTTCTCGGCTGTGCTATCCGAAAAATCGGATACGGCGATGCGCAGAAACGTCGCGGCGAATTCCTCAGGGGGCAGTGGCAGGCTGACGATGTAGCCCTGGATCTGTTCGCAGCCCTCGGCGGCGAGGAATTGCTGCTGGGCCTGGGTTTCCACGCCCTCGGCGATCACGGTGAACTGCATGCTGCGGCCCAGGGCGATGATGGCGCGCACGATTGCGGCGTCGTGCGGATCGTCGGGCAGGCCACGGACGAAGGACTGGTCGATCTTGAGGATGTCCAGCGGCAGGCGCTTGAGGTAGCTCAATGAGGAGTACCCGGTGCCGAAGTCGTCGATGGCCAGTTGCACGCCGAGGTGTTTGAGCTGGTGCAGCACCGCCAGGGCCTCTTCGGCCTGGCTCATGATGAAGTTTTCGGTAATTTCCAGTTGCAGCAGATCCGGCCTAAGGCGGTTTTCCTTGAGCAGTTGCTCGATGCGGCCGAGCAGGTTCGGCTGACGCAACTGCGCGCCGGCGAGGTTGACCGAGAGCGGGCCGAGGGATTCGTAGATCTGGTGCCACTCGAACATTTGCCGGCATGCGGTCTCCAGCACCCAGTCGCCGATTTGCAGGATCATGCCGTTCTCTTCGGCCAATGGAATGAAGTGCTCGGGCGGCACTTCGCCGAAGGTCGGATGACGCCAGCGGATCAGCGCTTCGGCGCCGACCAGGCTGTGGTCGTCGAGGCTGATTTTCGGCTGGTAATAGAGGAACAGTTCGTCGCGTTCGATGGCGCGGCGCAACTCGTGTTCCAGCGCCACCCGTTCGCTGGCCTGGGCCGTGAGGTCGCGGGTATAGCTCTCGACCCGGTTGCGGCCCTTGGCCTTGGAGCGGTACATCGCCGCGTCGGCGTTTTTCACCAGGGTGGCGACGTCGCAGCCGTCGCGCGGGTAAAGGCTGGTGCCGATGCTGGCACTGATGAAAAACTCGTGTTCGCCGGCCTGGAACGGCGCGCTGAAGCAGTTCAGCAGTTTGGTGGCGATGTTGTCGGCGTCGCTGGCCTGTTGCAGGCCGGGCAGCAAGATGATGAATTCGTCGCCGCCCAGGCGCGCCACGGTATCGATGTCGCGCAGTTGTTCCTTCAGGCGCACGGCGATGCCCTTGAGCAGCAGGTCGCCGACCGGATGGCCGAGGCTGTCGTTGATGTGTTTGAAGCGGTCGAGGTCGAGAAACAGCACCGCGCCCTGACCGCCGTTTTCCTGCTGGCTGTTGAGCGCCATGAGCAGGCGACTCTCGAACAGCGTGCGGTTGGGCAGGCCGGTGAGCGGGTCGTGGTGCGCCTGGTAATCGAGCCGGGCCTGGGCGTGCTTGAGGCTGGAAATGTCGGCGAACACCGCGACGAAATGGGTGATGAATTTGTCGCGGTTGCGCACGGCGCTGATGGTCAGCCAGCTCGGGTACAGTTCGCCGTTCTTGCGCCGGTTGGAAATCTCGCCCTGCCAGTGACCCTCGGCGGTCAGCTGATGCCACATCGCGGCGTAGAACGCGCTGTCGTGCAGGCCCGAGGCCAGCAGGCGCGGGGTGTGGCCGAGGGCTTCGCTTTCGCTGTAACCGGTGATTTCGGTGAACGCCCGGTTGACCGCGCTGATGTGCTGCTGGGTATCGGTAATCAACACACCTTCGGCGGTGCTCTCGAACACGGTCGCGGCTTGTTGCAGTTTTTCCTGCATGAGGTGGCGTTCGGTGATGTCGCGGGCGATGGTCAGCATGCAGTCTTCATCGCCGATCGGCAGTGGACGACTGGACACTTCGCAGAGGCGGATCTGCCCGTCGCTGCGGCGGATATGGCAGCTGAAATCGCGGACGAAGCCGTCGCGGTGGAGCAGATCGAGCATCTGCTTGCGTTCGTTGAGGTTGACCCAGATCCCCAGGTCCAGCGCCGAGCGATCCACCGACATGGCGCTGTTGAAGCCGGTGATGCGGCTGAAACCTTCGTTGACCTCCAGCAGCAGGCCGTCGCTCTGGCGCGACAGCAGCAAGCCGTCCGGCGAGGCGTGGAAGGCCTTGGCGAATTTCTCTTCGGAAGTCTGCAGTTGCTGCTGGGTTTCCTTGAGCTGGGTGATGTCGCGCACCACCACCACCAGTGCCGGAGTCGTGTCGAGGTCGAACGGTTCGGCGGAAATCAGGCCGGTGAACACCTGGCCATTGTTGCGCCGAAAGGGCATCTCCAGGTTGCGGATGCTGCCGGCCTGCAAGCGCTGCAACAGGCCCGGGCCGACGCCGGGAATGCCCCAGATATTGAGCTCGGTGGCGGTCTGGCCGATGACTTCCTCGGCCTTGAGCCCGATCTGCTCCTCGAAGGCCTCGTTGACCTCCAGCAGACAGCCGTCCGACAGTCTTGCGATGACCAGAATGTCCGGGCATTGCTGGAACACCGAGGCGAATTTCTGCTCGGACTGGCGCAACGCCTCTTCGGTGCGCTTGGTTTCGCTGATGTCGATCATCAGGCCGCGCATGACCGGCTCGTGGCCGTGTTCGATCAGGCTGACGATGTCGCGTACCCAAAGGCAGCGGCCGTCGGCGGTAATCACCCGGTAATCGAGGCTGTGATCGCGCCCGGCCAGCACTTCGTGATCGCAGAAACTCTGCGCGCGGGTCAGGTCGGCGGGGTGGATGATGTTGCGCCAGAAGCCGGGGATCAGCCAGTGCGACAGTGGATAACCGAGCAAGTCTTCGGCGTGGGGCGATACGTAGCTGTAGGTGAAATCGCTGATACGCGCTTCCCAGGCAATGGCGGACAGGCTCTCCACCAGGCCGCGGTAGTGGTACTCGCTGCTGCGCAGTTCCTGTTCGAGATCGATGCGCCGCGAGATCTCCGAACTCAGGCGCCGGTTGATGCGGATCACCACCGCCAGCACGATCACCAGCAAGACCAGGCCGGGCAGGCCGTACACCAGCAGATCCGACCAGAATGTCCGATGATCGAGGACGTTGCCCACCCAATGCTCCTGGATGGCGCTGATTTCCTCGGGGCTCATGTCCGCCAGGACTTTATCGAGAATGCCCACGAGCATTTTGTTGTCGCGCGGCACACCCATCGCCAATTGGTAGCGATACGGCGTTTCGCCACTGACGTACAGGCCGTCGAGCTTGAGCTGACGCAGGCTCCAGACACTGGAGGCGAGGTCGCCGACCACCGCGTCCACTTCGTCGGTGGCCAGCGCCTGCAAGGCCGAACTGACGTTGGGCATGGCCACCAGATTCAGGTCGGGATGGTGGGTGCGCAGCAGTTCGTGGGGCGCGTAGTTTTCCACCACGGCGATTTTCAGGCCGTACAGGTCCTCGAGTTTGCGCGGTTGCGGGCCGCCGACGTGGGCCAGGATGACGATGGGGAAATCGAGATAGGGGCGGGTGAACGACAGATACGACTGGCGCTCGGGGGTCGACATGATGCCCGGGAGCAAATCGATGGTGCCTTGCCTGGCCTGATCCAGCACCACCGTCCAGCTCACCGGTTCGATGGGTGTGAGTTTGATCGCCAGGCGCTGGCGAATCACGTCAATGTAGTCGGCCGCCAGCCCTTGGTAGCGGCTCTGGTCGTCACGAAACTCGAACGGTGGCCACGACGCATCGACACCCAGGCGCAAGTCCGGGTGAGCCGCCAGCCAGCTACGTTCTTCGTCGGTCAGAGTCAGCGCGTCAGCCGTTGCGGTCCAGATCATCAGTGACAGCAAAAAAAGCACGGACGCCAGTCTGGGCATAACGGTCTCGTTATGGCTCGGGGGTGATTGTTTCGAGTGTAGACGGGGTACGCAGGGGAGGGGTGGTGCGAAGAATTTAATCTGCCTGTAAACAAAACCCCCGGCCTGGGCCGGGGGTTCTGGTATCACTCGTCGAGGAAGGAGCGCAGATGCTCGCTTCGCGTCGGGTGGCGCAGCTTGCGCAGCGCCTTGGCTTCGATCTGACGGATCCGCTCGCGGGTCACGTCAAACTGTTTGCCGACTTCTTCGAGCGTATGGTCGGTGTTCATGTCGATACCGAAACGCATGCGCAGTACCTTGGCTTCACGGGCAGTGAGGCCGGACAGCACTTCGCGGGTCGCTTCTTTCAGACTTTCGACGGTGGCGACATCGATTGGCGACTGCATGGTCGAGTCTTCGATGAAGTCACCCAGATGGGAGTCTTCGTCATCACCGATCGGGGTTTCCATGGAGATCGGCTCTTTGGCGATCTTCAATACCTTGCGGATCTTGTCCTCAGGCATTTCCATGCGCTCACCCAGCTCTTCCGGGGTCGGTTCGCGACCCATTTCCTGCAGCATCTGCCGGGAAATACGGTTGAGCTTGTTGATCGTCTCGATCATGTGCACCGGAATACGGATGGTGCGGGCCTGGTCGGCGATCGAGCGAGTGATCGCCTGACGGATCCACCAGGTGGCATAAGTCGAGAACTTGTAACCACGACGGTATTCGAACTTGTCGACCGCTTTCATCAGGCCGATGTTGCCTTCCTGGATCAGATCGAGGAATTGCAGGCCGCGGTTGGTGTACTTCTTGGCGATCGAGATCACCAGACGCAGGTTGGCTTCAACCATCTCTTTCTTCGCGCGGCGGGCCTTGGCCTCACCAATCGACATGCGACGGTTGATGTCCTTGATTTCAGCGATGGTCAAACCGGTTTCGGTTTCCAGCGCGATCAGTTTCTGCTGGCAACGGATGATGTCCGGCTGCACGCGACCGATGGCTTCGGCGTACTTGCTCTTGCCTTTGGCCAGGGCGTCGGACCAGCTTTCGTCGACTTCGTTGCCCGGGAACTGGCGCAGGAAATCGGCGCGCGGCATACGTGCATCACGTACGCACAGCTGCATGATCGCGCGCTCTTGCTGACGCAGACGATCCAGGGCGCTGCGGACACGCTCGACCAGGGCTTCGAATTGCTTCGGCACCAGTTTGATCGGCATGAACAGCTCGGCCAGGGCCAACAGCTCGGCAATTGCCGCCTTGTTGTGACGACCGTGCTTTTTCAGGGCCTTGCGGGTGATTTCCATCTGATCGGCGACAGCGCCGAAACGCTGGGCGGCGATGACCGGATCCGGACCGCTTTCGGCTTCTTCTTCGTCATCCGAAGCTTCGGCGTCATCGTCGTCGGAATCGTCGTCGGCCTTGGCGGCTTTCGCGTCGATCGGCGGTGGCACTTCGGCAGCGGGCGGCGCAATGCCGTCGTCTGCGTCGATGTAGCCGCTCAGAACGTCGGACAGGCGGCCACCTTCGGTGGTGACACGCGTGTATTCGGAGAGAATGTGGTCAACCGTGCCAGGGAAGTGCGCGATGGCGCTCATCACTTCACGGATGCCTTCTTCGATACGCTTGGCGATTTCGATTTCGCCTTCACGAGTCAGAAGCTCGACCGTACCCATTTCGCGCATGTACATGCGCACCGGGTCAGTGGTGCGACCGATATCGGTCTCCACCGCGGCCAACGCGGCGGCGGCTTCTTCCGCTGCGGCCTCGTCGGTATCGGCGTCGGCCAACATAAGGGCGTCCGCATCCGGAGCACTCTCGTGTACGGGGATCCCCATGTCGTTAATCATGCGGATGATGTCTTCCACCTGCTCCGGATCTGAAATATCCTCGGGCAGGTGGTCGTTGACCTCGGCGTAAGTCAGATACTTCTGCTCACGACCCAGTTTGATCAACTCAATAATACGAGACTGCTGTTGCGCTTTTCCGGACATAACACCCTATCCACTGAAGGTCTTGGCGGGCAAAAAACAAGCCGAGGATTATACCTGAGCTATGACCTCACGCGCCAGTTGAGGTCGGGTTTGATGCGGAAACATTGCGACTTAAAAGGTCGCGCAGTTGATTTTTTTCGTCGGCGCTCAGTTCGCTTTGACGGGCTTTCCTGAGCAGTTGTTCCAGATTTCGCTCGCGTTGGCGGGCTGACAAGCTAGTAATGGTGTCGAAAAACTGTTGTTCAAGGTTATCTCCGTCAATCAGCCATTCCTTTTCCGCCAGTGCCTTGAGCAGGCGACCCTGTTCAGTGCCGTGCCATCGCGCGATCAACTGAAATGAGTTTAGCTTGGGATTCTTCTGTACGGCTTCGAGCAGTGCCACCAGCAGTTGCGTGTTGGTGTGGTCCTCGGCCGCGAAGTGCCCGGCGTCCTCGACTTTTTCCGCCAGTTGCGGGTGGTGCAGCAAGGTGCGCAGGGCGGCCAGTGTGGGAGGTTCGACGGCGGCCGGCACGCGCGGGGCACGTGGCTGATCGCGATCACCCCCGCGCTTGCCGTTCTTGTCCCAGGGTTTCTTGTCCCATTTCTTGCCGCCGGCGCCGCTTTTCTTCGGCGTCCACTCCTGTTGCGGCACATACATGTCCTGTGCCTGCGGCTGATGGTAGTCGCTGTAGTCCGGCATTGCGTCGTAATCGATGCCCGGATCGTAGGCCGGCGGTGCCTCTTGCGGCGCGCTCTGGGCCAGCTGACTGACGGTTTCGCTGCTCAGGCCGGTGATTTCGCTCAGGCGCTGGCGCATCAGGGTCCGCAGGTTGGCTCCGGGCACTTTGTCGATCAGCGGCGCCGCAAGTGTCGCCATGTGCGCCTTGCCTTCGAGCGAGCGCGGGTCGGCTTCCTCGGTCAGCTGCTGGAAGAAATAGTCCGCCAACGGCTGTGCATGCTGATTGATCCGGGCACGGAAAGCGTCGGTGCCTTCGGCGCGGATCAGTGTGTCCGGGTCTTCGCCTTCGGGTAGAAACAGAAAGCGTGCCCGGCGCCCGTCCTGCAGGCTGCTCAGCGTTGCTTCCAGTGCTCGCCAGGCGGCGTTGCGCCCGGCCTGGTCGCCGTCGAAGCAGAACAGCACGTTCGGCACCACGCGAAACAGGCGCTTGAGGTGTTCTTCGCTGGTGGCGGTGCCCAGTGTCGCGACGGCATTGCGCAGGCCTTGCTGGGCCAGGGCGATGACGTCCATGTAGCCCTCGACGACGATGATTTCGTCGAGGTTGCGGTTGTTCTTGCGTGCTTCGTACAGGCCGTAGAGTTCCTGGCCCTTGTGGAAGACCGGGGTTTCCGGCGAGTTGAGGTATTTCGGCTTGTCGTCGCCGAGTACCCGGCCGCCGAAGGCAATGATGCGCCCGCGGGTATCGCGGATCGGGAACATCACGCGGTCGCGGAAGCGGTCATAGCGCTTGCCGGTTTCGGCGTTCTCGATCAGCAGGCCGGCGTCGATCATGGCTTTCTGCTGCAGGGTATCGCTGCTCAAGTGCTTGAACAGGTTGTCCCAGCCTGGCGGGGCGAAGCCGAGGCCGAAGTCGCGGGCGATCTCGCCGGTCAGGCCACGGCCCTTGAGGTAGTCCACGGCGGCCTTGCGCGCCGGGTGGCTCTTGAGCGCCTGGCGATAGAAGTCGGCGGCCGCGCTCAGCAGTGGGTACAGCGGCGAATCGGTCGGCTGTCGCGGTTTGTGCGCGCGGCCGCTTTCTTCGCGCGGCACTTCCATGCCGGCAGCCTTGGCCAGGTCCTCGACGGCCTGGGGGAAGTCCAAGTTGTCGTGGTCCATGAGAAAACCGAGGGCGTTGCCACCGGCACCGCAACCGAAGCAGTAATAGAACTGCTTGTCGGGGCTGACGCTGAACGACGGGGTTTTCTCTTTGTGGAACGGGCAGCAGGCCGTGTAGTTCTTGCCGGCCTTCTTCAATTGCACGCGCGAGCTGACCACGTCGACGATGTCGGTGCGGTTCAGAAGGTCGTCAATGAAGCTCTGCGGAATCAGCCCGGCCATGGCGTTCTCGTCGTCTGCGCTGTAATGGATCCGATGCGAAGGGCGGCCGGACGCGGGTCAATGTCTGATGCGCGCACCAAGGGCGGCTCGACCAGGGTCGTCTGCGTAATCGCTGTCGGGAAGTGTATCTGCCGAAAATCCACTGACGTTAGTACCAATCAGTCTTCGACCATGTGAAAGTGTTGCGCTGAATCCGCTGTGGCCAGTCGAGGGCCCCGGATAGCTCAATGAAGCGGGCACGCAAGCAGGTGCCTTGGGCTGATCGTCGTAAGAGGAATCAGTGGGTGTGCTCGTCAGTAGCCTTGAAAGGCTCGTCAGAAAAGACGTGCACCGCTGGCAAAAGAGCCAGGCCTGACGCGGTGAAGCGGGTTGTCTCGGTCGCGTCTGCGGCGTCGACGGTGAAGCATCAAGCGTTTTCCGCAAATGCCATAAGCCCGGCTGAGGGCCGGGCTTGGCAGAAGCTTGCTACGAACGTCTGTGTATTAGTACAGACGAACGGCGCGGCGCTGTTCGCGCTGAACTTTCTTGGCGTGACGCTTAACAGCAGCAGCTGCCTTGCGCTTACGCTCAGAAGTTGGCTTCTCGTAAAATTCGCGGCTACGAACTTCAGCCAGTACACCGGCTTTTTCGCAGGAGCGCTTGAAACGACGCAGAGCTACGTCGAAGGGTTCGTTCTCTTTAACTTTGACGGCTGGCATCCAGAGCTACCTTCATTCATTACCGGGGTCAACATCCTCGCGGCAAAAGAGCACTTGAAGACGTCGGTTTTTAAGGGTTGCGGATGTTAACCCCTCATCGCTCGGAATGCAAAGCCTCTGATCGAAAACCGCTGGTCGGGGCATCCCGCGACGACTATTATGCGCGCCTTCGAATTCAGCCTAAACAAGGCGCAAACCCATGCTAGTACTGGGATTAGAAACGTCCTGCGACGAAACCGGCGTCGCATTATATGACAGCGAACGCGGTCTGCTGGCCGACGCGCTGTTCAGTCAGATCGACCTGCACCGCGTCTATGGCGGTGTGGTGCCGGAGCTGGCCTCGCGCGATCACGTCAAGCGCATGCTGCCCTTGATTCGTCAGGTGTTGGCCGAAGCCGACTGCGTGCCGACCGAGATCGACGCGATCGCCTACACCGCGGGTCCTGGCCTGGTCGGCGCGCTGCTGGTGGGGGCTTCCTGCGCCCAGGCGCTGGCGTTTGCCTGGGGCATTCCGGCGCTCGGCGTGCATCACATGGAAGGTCACTTGCTGGCGCCGATGCTCGAGCCAAAACCACCGGAGTTCCCGTTCGTCGCTTTGTTGGTTTCCGGCGGTCATACGCAACTGGTTCAGGTCGATGGCATCGGCCAATACAGCCTGCTCGGCGAGACCCTCGACGATGCGGCTGGCGAAGCGTTCGACAAGACCGCGAAAATGATGGGCCTGAATTACCCGGGCGGGCCGGAAATCGCCAAGTTGGCCGAGAAGGGCGTCGCCGGACGTTTTACCTTCCCGCGTCCGATGTGTGATCGTCCGGGGCTGGATTTCAGCTTCAGTGGCTTGAAAACCTTCGCCCTCAATACCTGGCAGCAGTGTGTCGGCGCCGGGGACGACGGCGAGCAAGCCCGTTGCGACATCGCGCTGGCGTTCCAGCAGGCCGTGGTAGAGACTTTGACCATCAAGTGCAAGCGTGCCCTCAAGCAGGCCGGCATGCAGCGCCTGGTGATCGCCGGTGGCGTCAGCGCCAACCGGGCCTTGCGCCTTTCCCTGGAGAAAATGCTCGGCGACATGAAAGGCGAGGTGTTTTACGCCCGCCCTGAGTTCTGCACCGACAACGGCGCGATGATCGCGTTCGCCGGTTGCCAGCGCTTGCAGGCCGGTCAACAGGAAAGTCTGGCGATCAGCGTGCAGGCGCGCTGGCCGATGGAGCAGCTGTCGGCGCTGGGCTGAGCGTTGCTCGGGCAGGTTATTTAAAAATGCCGTTCGCGCCCGGCAAACAGGTCGCGTAGATTGCCCCGGTGGCGCCAGACGATCAGTAGGGTCAGCGTGCTCATCGGCAACAGCGCGGCCGGCGCCTGCCAGGCCAGCAACGGCAGGGTCAGAGGCGTGGCGATCAGCGCGGCGAGCGAGCTGGTGCGGGTCAGGTAGAACGTCAGCAGCCAGGCACACACCGCCAGCAGTGCGGCAGGGGGATACAGCCCCAGCAGCATGCCGGCGGCCGTGGCGACGCCTTTGCCGCCGCGAAAGCGGAAGTATAGCGGGAACAGGTGGCCGATCACGGCGCAGACGCCGATCCACGCCTGATCCTGCAGCGACAGGCCCATTGCCGAAGCGATCAGCACCGGCAGCAGGCCTTTGCAAAGATCACCGAGCAGGGTCAGGACCGCCAGTTTGCGGCCGGCCAGGCGCAGCATGTTGGTGGCGCCGGCATTACCCGAGCCACTCATTCGCGGATCCGGGTTTCCGGTCAGGCGGCTGAGCAAAATGGCGAAGGACAGCGAGCCGAGCAGGTAGGCGAGGATCGCCAGTAACCAAAACATGCTAACTATTCCGGGCGAGGACGCCCTGATTCTAACGGCGCATTGCGCCCTTGTCGTGCAGCGGAGAGAAGTGCTTGGACAGAGTGTTTATCGAGGGCCTGGAAGTTGACACCGTGATCGGTGCCTACGACTGGGAGCGCGGCATCCGACAGTGCCTGCGCCTTGATCTGAGCTTCGCCTGGGACAATCGCCCGGCCGCCGCCGGTGACGATCTGACGCTGGCACTCGACTACGCCAGCGTTTCCACACGCATTCAGGCGTTTGCCGAGCAGGCGCAGTTCCAGCTGGTCGAGACTTTCGCCGAGCGCCTGGTCGAAGTGCTGATGACCGAATTCAAGATCACCTGGGTGCGCCTGAAGCTGACCAAGCCTGGCGCAGTCCCGGCCGCCAAGGGTGGCGTGGGTGTGGAGATCGAGCGCGGATGTCGCTGACTCAGGTCTACCTCGGGCTCGGTAGCAATATCGAGCGCGAACGCCATTTGCAGGCCGGTCTGGATGCCCTGGCCACGTTTCTGGTGGATATTCGCTGCTCGCCGGTGTTCGAGAGCCAGCCAGTGGGAATCAAGAGCGGGCCGTTCTTCAATTTCGTGGTATCGGCTTATACCGATCTGCCGTTGATGGAACTGGATCGCCGGTTGAAATTCATCGAGGCGGACAATGGCCGCTATGCCCCGGATCGCAAGGGCTTGCCGCTGGACATCGACGTGCTGCTGTACGGCGATCTGACAGGCAACTTCGACGGCTTGATCCTGCCGCGTGCGGAAATCCTGAAAAACGCCTTTGTGTTGTGGCCGCTGTCGCTGATTGCGCCGGATCGGGTGCATCCGGGTGTGGGAAAAAGCTTCGCAACGCTGTGGGCCGAAGCGCAGATCAATCAGGTCCTGGCGCCGGTGGCTTTCGAGTGGCGCGGCGAGCAATTGACCCCGCCGAGTCTTTGAAACAAACGATCACCGCCAGCGGCAGTTCCTGCAAAGAAAATCAGCGTTGCTTTGCAGGAGCGGTCGCCGGCGGCGCTCTTCTGATCTTGCCCTACTGGTTTTCCTTGTACGCCTTCAACGCCTTGAGCCGTTCACGCTTGAGCGCTTCGCCCAGTTCCGGGCCCTTGAAACCCTTCTCCAGCAACGGCTGCACCGCGACGCCGCGCGCCACACTGGCCGCGCCGCGCAGATAATCCGCCTGTGGATAACTGCGCTGTTCCAGGCCCTTGCGACCGCGAGCATCCATTTCGCAGGCAGCGATAAACTCCTCGAAGCGTTGCGGGCGGCGATACACGTCAAAACTCTGCAGCAACTCCAGCAGCGTCGAGGCCTTCAGCTCCAGGGCGCGGTGGCCGTGGGTGTGATACTGGCCGACGAGTAGCGCCAGTTCCTGGCAGTCCTTCGGGGCCTTGAAGCGTTCGTTGACTGCTTTGATCAGCTTCAGGCCTTTGTGTTCGTGGGCGATGTGGCGTGGCCATTCTTCTTCCGGGGTCAAACCCTTGCCCAAGTCATGCAGCAGGCAGGCCCAGCGCACCGTCAGCGGTTGTTTGTGCAGGGCGGACTGCTCAAGCACGCTGAGGGTGTGGACGCCGCTGTCGATTTCCGGGTGATGGATTTCCGGTTGTGGCACGCCGAACAGCGCGTCGACCTCCGGCATCAATTCCTTCAGTGCCCCGCAATCGCGCAGCACTTCAATAAACACCTGTGGCTGATCTTCCATCAGTGCGCGGGAAATTTCCTTCCAGCTGCGCTCGGCGGTCAACGCCTGCAATTCGCCGGATGCGCTGAGCTGGCGCATCAGTTCCAGGGTTGGCGGAGCGACGTGGAAACCGAGGCCAGCATAGCGTGCGGCAAAGCGCGCAACGCGCAGTACTCGCAGGGGATCTTCGGCGAAAGCCGGGGAAACGTGGCGCAGGATGCGAGCTTCAAGGTCGCGTTGGCCGTGATACGGATCGGTCAGATTGTGCTGATCGTCTTCGGCCATGGCGTTGATGGTCAGGTCGCGGCGGATCAGGTCTTCTTCGAGCGTGACTTCGGGGCTGGCATGAAAGGTGAATCCGCCATAACCCCGTCCACTTTTGCGTTCGGTGCGGGCGAGGGCGTATTCCTCGCCGGTTTTGGGGTGGAGGAACACCGGGAAATCTGCGCCGACCGGGCGAAATCCCTGGGCAAGCATCTCTTCGGTGGTCGCCCCGACCACTACCCAATCGATATCGGTGACCGGTAACCCCAGCAGGCGATCGCGTACCGCGCCGCCGACCTTATAAATCTGCATAAAAAACCTCCGTTGGCCCGACAGGATAACCCTTGTGCCGGACTTTCGGAGGCTGCAGCGGGATCAAAGATGAATGACGGCCAGGTCGAGCCGACCGTAATCACCCTCGGCGTGTTCACTGCGCGGAGGAACGTGATGGGTTTTCATGATCTGGTCGCCCTGCAGGGTTTCCAGGTGAATGTCGAAGCCCCACAAGCGATGCAGATGCTTGAGCACTTCCTCGGTGGAGTCGCCCAACGGTTTGCGGTCATGCTGCTGGTGGCGCAGGGTCAGCGAACGGTCGCCGCGACGGTCGATGCTGTAGATCTGCACGTTCGGCTCGCGGTTACCCAGGTTGTACTGCGCCGCCAGGGTTTCGCGGATGATCCGGTAGCCGCCCTCATCGTGGATGGCCGGTACCAGCAGGTCGTCCTTCTGGTCGTCATCGAGAATGCTGAACAGCTTGAGGTCGCGGATCACTTTCGGCGACAGGTATTGCAGGATGAAGCTCTCGTCCTTGAAGCTGCTCATGGCGAATTTGATGGTCGACAGCCAGTCGGAGCCGGCGATGTCCGGGAACCAGCGCCGATCTTCCTCGGTGGGTTCTTCGCACATGCGACGGATGTCGCGATACATGGCAAAACCCAGCGCATACGGGTTGATACCGTTGTAGTAGGGGCTGTCGAAACCGGGCTGGAACACCACGCTGGTGTGCGACGTGAGGAACTCCATCATGAACCCGTCGGTAACCAGGCCTTCGTCGTACAGGTCGTTCATCAGCGTGTAGTGCCAGAACGTCGCCCAGCCTTCGTTCATCACCTGGGTCTGGCGCTGTGGATAGAAATACTGGGCGATCTTGCGCACGATGCGCACGATCTCCCGCTGCCACGGTTCGAGCAACGGCGCATGCTTCTCGATGAAGTACAGGATGTTTTCCTGCGGCTCGGCCGGGAAGCGTGCGTTGTCCTTGTCGCTGTACTTGTCTGCGCCTTTGGGAATGGTGCGCCACAGGTCGTTGATCTGCTTCTGCAGGTGCTCTTCGCGGTCCTTCTGGCGCCGCCGCTCTTCCTCGGCGGAAATCGGATAGGGGCGCTTGTAACGGTCGACCCCGTAGTTCATCAGGGCATGGCAGGAGTCGAGCAGGTCTTCCACCGCATCGATGCCATGGCGCTCCTCGCATTGCATGATGTACTGCTTGGCGAACACCAGGTAATCGATGATCGAACTGGCGTCGGTCCAGGTGCGGAACAGGTAGTTGCCCTTGAAGAAGCTGTTATGGCCGTAGCACGCGTGCGCGACTACCAGCGCCTGCATGCAGATGGTGTTTTCCTCCATCAGGTAGGCGATGCACGGATCGGAGTTGATCACGATCTCGTAGGCCAGGCCCATCTGCCCGCGACTGTAGGATTTCTCCGTACTGAGGAAGTGTTTGCCGTAGGACCAGTGGTGGTAGCCCAGCGGCATGCCGACCGAGGCGTAGGCGTCCATCATCTGTTCGGCGGTGATCACTTCGATCTGGTTGGGATAAGTGTCCAGGGCATAGCGGGCCGCGATCCGGGCGATCTCGCGATCGTAGGTCTGGATCAGCTCGAATGTCCATTCGGAGCCGGTGGAAATGGGTTGGCGCTTCTGCTCTTTGGCGGTCATGTCACTAACCTGCGCTGGAAGAGTTCACGGAAGACCGGATAGATATCCCCGGCCGAGACCAGTTGCTGCTGGGCAAAAGTGTCAGAAAAGGCTTCGGCGATGCGTTCGTATTCGTACCACAGGGCCTGATGTTCGCGCGGGGTGATCTCCACGTAAGTGTAGTACTGCACGAAAGGCATGATCTGGTTGATCAGAATGTCGCGGCAGATCGGCGAGTCGTCGTTCCAGTTGTCGCCGTCGGAGGCCTGTGCGGCGTAGATGTTCCACTCGTTGCTCGGATAGCGCTCGGCCATGATCTCCTGCATCAGCTTCAGGGCGCTGGAGACGATGGTGCCGCCGGTTTCCCGCGAATAGAAAAACTCTTCCTCGTCGACTTCCCGGGCGCTGGTGTGATGGCGGATGAACACCACATCGATCTTGTCGTAATTGCGCTTGAGGAACAGGTACAACAGGATGAAGAAGCGCTTGGCGATGTCTTTGGTGGCCTGTGTCATCGAGCCGGACACGTCCATCAGGCAGAACATCACCGCCTTCGAACTGGGATTGGGCTGCTTGATCAGCAGGTTGTACTTGAGGTCGAAAGTGTCGAGGAACGGCACGCGATGGATGCGCGCGCTGAGTTTCTCGATTTCTGCCTCGAGTTCCTGGATATCGCCGAAGTTGTCCGGTTCTTCGCGCTTGATGCGCGCCAGTTCCTCTTTGACTTCGCGCAGTTTGGCGCGGCTGCTGCCGGACAGCGCGATGCGCCGCGCATGGGCCGAGCGCAGGGTGCGGATGATGTTGATCCGCGACGGATTGCCTTCGTTGCTGATCCCGGCACGGACGGTCTTGAACGTGTCGGTGCCGCTGAGGTTGCGCTTGACCAGGTTGGGCAGCTCGAGATCCTCGAACATGAATTCGAGGAATTCTTCCTGGGTGATCTGGAAGACGAATTCGTCCATGCCTTCGCCGGAATTGCCGGCCTTGCCCGGCCCGCGTCCGCCGCCGCCCCCCGGTGGCCGGGCGATGTGCTCGCCGGCGGTGAATTCCTTGTTGCCCGGGTGAACCACGGTCTGCTTGCCGCCGCGGCCATGGTGAAGCACCGGTTCGTCGATGTCGCGACCGGGAATACTGATCTGCTCGCCGTGCTCCATGTCGGTAATGGAGCGCCGGCTGACCGCCTCTTCGACAGCCTTCTTGATGTGGTCACGGTAACGCCGCAGGAAACGCTGGCGGTTCACCGTGCTCTTGTTCTTGCCATTCAGGCGTCGGTCGATCACATAGCTCATAGACCCCTCCGGGGAGCTTCAAGTCATAAGCTGCAAGCTGCAAGAGAAAGCTCGCGCCGTTCCCGAGACCGGTCTTTGCTGTTCTCTTGCAGCCTGTCGCCAGAAGCTTGCAGCTGCTTTTACTGCGATTTGCGGACCCGTAGGTACCATTCGGAAAGTAGCCGTACCTGTTTGTCGGTGTAGCCGCGTTCGACCATGCGTGTGACGAAGTCGTTGTGTTTCTGCTGATCCTCTTTGCTGGCCTTGGCATTGAAGCTGATGACTGGCAGCAGGTCTTCGGTGTTCGAGAACATTTTCTTCTCGATGACCACTCGCAGTTTTTCGTAGCTGAGCCAGGTCGGGTTCTTGCCGTTGTTGTTGGCCCGGGCGCGCAGCACGAAGTTGACGATTTCGTTGCGGAAATCCTTCGGATTGCTGATGCCGGCCGGTTTCTCGATTTTCTCCAGTTCCTCGTTGAGGGCCACGCGGTTGAGGATTTCGCCGGTTTCCGGATCGCGGTATTCCTGATCCTGAATCCAGAAGTCGGCGTAGAGCACGTAGCGATCGAAGATGTTCTGCCCGTACTCGCTGTAGGACTCGAGATAGGCGGTCTGGATCTCCTTGCCGATGAACTCGATATAACGCGGTGCCAGGTATTCCTTCAGGTAGCGCAGGTAGCGCTCACGGGTTTCGGCCTGGAACTGTTCCTGTTCGATCTGCTGTTCCAGCACATACAGCAGGTGCACCGGGTTGGCAGCGATTTCGTGCGGATCGAAGTTGAACACCTTGGACAGGATCTTGAACGCGAAGCGGGTCGAGAGGCCGTTCATGCCCTCGTCGACGCCGGCCGAGTCGCGGTATTCCTGAATCGACTTGGCCTTCGGATCGGTGTCCTTGAGGTTTTCCCCGTCGTACACGCGCATTTTCGAATAGATGTTGGAGTTTTCCGGCTCCTTGAGCCGCGACAGCACAGTGAATTGCGCCAGCATCTTCAGGGTGTCCGGGGCGCAATGGGCCTTGGCCAGCGAACTGTTGAACAGCAGCTTGTCGTAGATCTTCACTTCGTCGCTGACCCGCAGGCAGTACGGCACTTTGACGATGTAGATCCGGTCGATGAAGGCTTCGTTGTTCTTGTTGTTGCGGAAGGTGTGCCACTCCGATTCGTTGGAGTGCGCCAGCAGGATCCCGGTGAACGGAATCGCGCCCAGGCCTTCGGTACTGTTGTAGTTGCCTTCCTGGGTGGCGGTCAGCAGTGGGTGCAGCACCTTGATCGGTGCCTTGAACATTTCGACGAATTCCATCAGGCCCTGGTTGGCCCGGCACAGCGCACCGGAGTAGCTGTAGGCGTCGGCGTCGTTCTGTGGGTATTCCTCCAGCTTGCGGATGTCGACCTTGCCGACCAGCGCCGAGATGTCCTGGTTGTTCTCGTCACCCGGTTCGGTCTTGGCCACGGCGATCTGGTTGAGGATCGACGGGTACAGCTTGACCACGCGGAACTGGCTGATGTCGCCGCCGAATTCGGCCAGGCGCTTGGTCGCCCACGGCGACATGATGGTGTTGAGGTAGCGCCGTGGAATGCCGAAGTCTTCCTCGAGGATCGCGCCATCTTCGGTGGCGTTGAACAGACCCAGGGGCGACTCGAACACCGGCGAACCCTTGATGGCGTAGAAGGGCACCTTTTCCATCAGTTGTTTGAGCTTCTCGGCCAGCGACGATTTACCGCCACCGACGGGGCCGAGCAGGTAGAGGATCTGTTTCTTCTCTTCCAGGCCTTGGGCGGCATGGCGGAAATACGAAACGATCTGGTCGATGCATTCTTCCATCCCGTGGAAGTCTTCAAAGGCCGGATAGCGGCGGATCACCTTGTTGGAGAAGATGCGCGACAGCCTCGAGTTGGTCGAGGTGTCGAGCAGTTCCGGTTCGCCGATGGCCATTAACAGACGCTCGGCGGCGGAAACGTAGGCGCTTCGGTCTTTCTTGCACAGCTCCAGGTACTCTTGCAGCGAGAGTTCTTCCTGGCGTGTGGACTCGAAACGTTGTTGGAAGTGGCTAAAGATACTCATGACGTCACCTCGCTCGATACGTGGAGCCGACGCCGGATCACTCAGTCGATGCTGGCAAGCAGCCGCCGTGGCCGCTTGTTTACCCCCCAGAACACTTTCGCGGTCGACAACCTTGAAAGTCACTCCCGATGACCCGTGCGCCGGTGTACCGGCTCTCCCCTGTTTTGGATGGCCTGGGCTTAAGGATAGTTGGGAATTCGGCAGGTAAAGGCGAGATACGTAATTAGTTGTGGCAGACCGTTCGTCTGCCCCGCGCAGGCCCGCGGGAGCCGGGGCTTGCGCGCTGCAAAAAAATTATTCGGAAGTGCCTTGCGCAGTTTCCGCAGGAAAAGTCGTACGCCACAGCTCGAAGCCGCCGTCCATGCTGTAGACGTCGGAGAAGCCCTGGCTGATCAGGTAGGCGGCTGCACTCTGGCTGGAGTTGCCGTGATAGCAGACCACCACCAGCGGCGCGTCGAGATCGGCGTTGCGGATGAAGTCGGCAATGGAGTGGTTGTCCACATGCCGGGAGCCGGCGATGTGCAGCGCGGCGTAGGTTTGCGGGTCACGGATGTCGACTACCACGGCGCCTTGCTCGCGCAGGGCCTGGGCCTGTTCCGGGGGAATACGTTTGAATTCGCTCATGGCGGGCTCCTGTGGCTCGGCTGAAAGCGCAGTCTAGCGCGGGGCGCTGGCTGACGATGGTTCGGAAATAACAGGGGCGACGGGTGGTAGCAGACCGCCATGCTCGTCGCATTTGCAGGACAGTCGCTCGCCACTGTCGACGTTCATCAGGGTCAGGCTGCCACCCCACACGCAACCGGTGTCGAGGGCGCAGATGCCCGGCTCGCGGACATCACCGACCAGCGCCGCCCAGTGGCCGAAAATGATCCGCAGGCCACGGGTCTTGCGTTCCTTGTGCAGGAACCAGGGCTTGTAGCCCGGCGGGGCGCTGTCGAGGCCTTCCTTGCTCTTTAGGTCGAGCTTGCCCTCGGCGGTGCAGAAGCGCATGCGGGTGAAATAGTTGGTGATCACCCGCAGGCGGGTGACGCCTTTGAGTTCACTGTCCCACTTCGCCGGCTCGTTGCCATACATGCCATCGAGGAAGGCCGGGAACAGATTGTCGTCGCGCAGGGCGTTTTCGACTTCCTCGGCGCACTTCAGCGCCTTGCGCAGCGACCACTGCGGTGGAATGCCCGCGTGCACCATGGCCACTTCGCGGCGCTCGTCGTAGTGCATCAGCTTCTGCTGACGCAGCCATTGCATCAGCTCGGCACAGTCCGGTGCGTCGAGGATTTCCCGCAGGGTATCGGACTTTTTCAGACGCTCGATGTTCTTCGCGGCCGCCAGCAGGTGCAGGTCGTGATTGCCGAGCACGCACACCAGCGACTCGCGCATGCCATACAGGAAACGCAGGGTTTCCAGCGATTGCGGGCCACGATTGACCAGATCGCCGACCAGCCACAGGCGGTCCAGCGCCGGATCGAACGCGACCTGTTCGAGCAGGCACTTGAGCGGTTCGAGGCAGCCCTGCAGGTCGCCGACGGCGTACGTCGCCATCAGTGCAGGGCTCCGGGGACGGCGAGGCGGAAGGGTTTGATGATCGCGTCGAAATGCTTGCCGTCGGCGGCGACCATTTCATAGCTGCCTTGCATGGTGCCGACCTTGGTGGTCATCACCGTGCCGCTGCTGTAGGTATGGCTTTTGCCGGCAGCGATCAGCGGTTGCTGGCCGACGACGCCGGCGCCGCGCACTTCCTCGACATGCCCGTCACCGTCGGTGATGACCCAGTGCCGCGACATCAGGCGGGCAGGCTGCTCGCCATTGTTCTGCACGGTGATGGTGTAGGCGAAGGCAAAACGCTCGTGCTCGGGTTGCGATTGGTCTGCCAGATAGTGGGTAACGACACTGACGTCGACCTGGTAACGAGAATCGGACATGCAAGAGGCCTTAAAAACGAAGCGGGACGCGGGGCGTAGCTGACAGGATTCAGTCTAGGCAAGTATCGGGCAGTAGACCAGAGTGGCGTCCCGCCCGATAGCGCTCATTGCCGCTCAGTCGGCGTCAGGCTTTTGCGCTGGCTGTTCGGCGAGCTGGTCGGCCAGGCGCACGAACGCGGCCAGGTCCAGCTGCTCCGGGCGCAGGCTGCCATCGACGCCGGCGGCTTCGATCTCGGCATTGCTGAGCAATTGCTTGAGGGTGTTGCGCAGGGTTTTGCGGCGCTGGTTGAAGGCTTCGCGGACAACGCGTTCGAGCAGGCGATGATCCTTGGCCGGGTGCGGCAGCACGGCGTGAGGCACCAGGCGCACGATGGCCGAGTCGACCTTCGGCGGCGGATTGAACGCACCCGGGCCGACGTTGAACAGATGCTCCACCCGGCAATGGTACTGGACCATGATCGACAGCCGGCCCCAGTCACCGCCACCCGGGCCTGCGGCCAGGCGCTCGACGACTTCCTTCTGCAGCATGAAGTGCATGTCGCGGATGATCGCGGCGTTGTTCAGCAGGTGGAAGATCAGCGGCGTGGAGATGTTGTACGGCAGGTTGCCGACCACGCGCAGGCTGCTCGGTGCGGCGTTCAGCGTGTTGAAGTCGAACTTCAGCGCATCGCCCTGATGCAGGTTGAAGTTGTTCTTGCCGGCGAACTGCTGGTTGAGGATCGGGATCAGGTCCTTGTCCAGTTCCACCACGTCCAGTTGGGCGCCGGAGCTGAGCAGGCCAGCCGTCAGTGCGCCCTGTCCGGGGCCGATTTCCAGCATGCGGTCGTCAGGTTTGGCGCTGATGGAGCGCAGGATGCGGTCGATGACGCCGGCATCGTGCAGGAAGTTCTGGCCAAAGCGCTTGCGCGCCTTGTGTTGGTATTGCTCGGTCATAAACGGGTCTCGGCCATCTGGTAGGCGGTTTCCAGGGCGACTTGCAGGCTGCCGGTGTCGATCTTGCCGCTGCCGGCCAGGTCCAGGGCGGTACCGTGGTCGACCGAGGTGCGGATGATCGGCAGGCCGAGGGTCACATTGACCGCCGCGCCAAAGCCTTTGTACTTCAGCACAGGCAAGCCCTGGTCGTGGTACATCGCCAGCACTGCGTCGCAGTGCTCCAGATATTTGGGGGTAAACAGAGTGTCGGCGGGCAGCGGGCCACGGAGGTCCATGCCCTCGCTGCGCAGGCGCTCTAATGTCGGTTCGATGATGTCGATTTCTTCATGGCCCAGGTGGCCGCCTTCACCGGCGTGCGGGTTGAGCCCGCAAACCAGGATGCGCGGCCGGGCGATGCCGAATTTGTCTTGCAGGTCGGCGTGCAGGATTCGCGTGACTCGCTCCAGTCGCTGCGGGGTGATCGCATCGGCGATCTCGCGCAGCGGCAGGTGGGTGGTGACCAGCGCCACCCGCAAGCCGCGGGTGGCGAGCATCATCACCACCTGGGCGGTGTGGGTCAGGTCAGCGAGAAATTCCGTGTGTCCGGAAAAGGCGATGCCCGACTCGTTGATCACGCCCTTGTGCACCGGAGCGGTGATCATCCCGGCGAAATCGCCGTTCAGGCAGCCATTGCCGGCGCGGGTCAGGGTTTCCAGGACGAACGCGGCGTTGGCCTTGTCCAGTTGCCCGGCCACCACCGGCGCGCTGAGCGGAGTATCCCAGACGTAGAGGCTATTGGCGGGTGCCGGAGCATCCGGCCAGTGGTCGGGGCCGACCGGCAGCAGACTGACCGCCAGCCCCAGTTGCGCGGCCCGCTCGGAGAGCAGGTCGCGGCTGGTGATGGCGATCAGGGGATGTGGCTGGGCTTGCGAGGCGAGCAGCAGGCACAGGTCGGGACCGATGCCGGCTGGTTCGCCGGGTGTCAGCGCGAAACGCTTGGGTTTCACTGCGCTGCCTGGTCTGCGCCAGGGAGTTTGATTTCTACGTACGCTTCGTCACGGATCTGACGCAGCCAGGTTTGCAGCTCTTCGTCGTACTTCTTGTTGCGCAGTACGGTCATGGCCTGCTGTTCACGGGCCTGTTCGGTGCTGTCGGTGGCGCGGCGGCCGAGGACTTCCAGTACGTGCCAGCCGTATTGGGTCTGGAACGGCTTGGACAGCTTGCCTTGCGGGGTGTCGGCCATCACTGCACGGAATTCCGGCACCAGGGCGTTCGGATCGATCCAGTTCAGGTCGCCGCCGTTCAGCGCCGAGCCCGGGTCTTCGGAGTAGTTCTTCGCTAGGGTGGCGAAATCTTCACCGGCCTCGATGCGGTCGTACAGCGACTGGACCAGGGCCTTGGTCTTGGCTTCGTCACGGATCGGACTTGGCTTGACCAGGATGTGGCGCACATGCACCTCGTCACGGGTCTGGCTCTCGCCGCCGCGCTTGGCCAGCAGCTTGAGAATGATGAAACCACCCGGCGTACGTGCAGGCTGAGTGATATCGCCTACCGCCATCGTGCTCAGCTCGCGGTCGAACGGTGGTGGCAGTTGCGCGGCTTTGCGCCAGCCCATGTCGCCACCTTCCAGAGCGTTGTCGCTGGCCGACTTGGCCACGGCCATCTGACCGAAGTCAGCGCCTTGCTTGAGCTGCTGGTACACCGCCATCGCCTGGCGCGCGGCGCTCTGAATCGCTTCAGAGTTGGCGCTCTCCGGGGTCGGGATCAGGATGTTGGCCAGGTGCAGTTCCTCGGACAGCTGCATTTTGCCCATGTCGGAGGCAAGGAAGTTCTTCACTTCCTGCTCGGACACCTGGATACGTTCAGCCACGCGACGCTGGCGCACACGGCTGATGACCATTTCGCGACGGATCTGCTCGCGGGCATCGTCATAGGACAGACCGTCGTGAGCCAGAGCGGCGCGGAACTGGTCCACGGTCATGTTGTTGCGCTGGGCAATGGTGCCGACAGCCTGGTTCAGTTCTTCATCGGTGATGCGGATGCCGGAACGTTCGCCGATCTGCAGTTGCAGGTTTTCGACGATCAGGCGCTCGAGCACCTGTTGTTCGAGGACGCCCGGCGGCGGTGTACCGCCGCCGCGCTTGGCGATGGTCTGCTGGACTTCGTGGACACGCTGGTCCAGTTGGCTCTGCATGACCACGTCGTTGTCGACGATCGCTACCACTTTATCGATGGACTGTACTGCGGCGCTGGCCGCAGTACCCAGGAACAGCGCGCCCAGCATCAGCGGGCGCAGACAATCAGAAAGCTTGGTCTTCACGTTGACGATAACCTTGGATGCCTTTGTCGAGGAAGCTCTCGGTTTTGGCGCCGGTGAGGCCGCCGAGTCCCTTCAGAACAATTTGGAGGAAGACGCCGTGGTCGCCTTTTTCGTTTTGCGGAGCTTCCTGACTGAATTCGTCGTAGGAAACCCAGTAACGGTTGATCAGGCGCATTTTCCAGCAGCAGTTGTCGTACTCGAAACCACCGAAGGCTTCCAGCGTGCGATTGCGGTTGTAGTCGTACTGCCAGCGGCTGATTGCGCTCCATTGTGGAACGATCGGCCAGATGACCGAGAAATCATGCTGCTGGATCTTGTAGTAGTCCTTCACGTAGCCAGGCTGGCCCGGGGTGCCGTAATCGCCACCGCCGACAGTCCATTTACCGGTGTTCTGGTCGTAACGAACCTGGTCGTTGCGATAGCGATAGCCGGCGTTGATGACTTTGTTCGGGTTGTCTTCAGGCTGGTAATGGAACATCGCGCTGCCGGAACGCGGGCTGCGGCTGTCCGGGTCCCAGTTGTAATCGGCAGTGGTGCGCCAGTCGCGGTTCCAGCGGTATTCGTATTCCAGCGCGTAAGGCGACACATTGGCATGTGCGTCGTCACGGGTTTTGGCATCGATACCTGGCAGTTGTACTTCACGATCCTTGAAGTACAGCGCCTGGCCGACACTGATGCGCTGACGTTCGAAACCGTCGTCCTCGATCCAGCGGTTGGTCACGCCCAGCGACAGTTTGTTCTCGTCGCCGACACGGTCGGAACCGGTGAAGCGGTTGTCACGGAACAGCGAGGAGTAGTTGAACGTGGTTTCACTTGTATCGAACACTGGAATGTCCGACTGGTCCTTCTCCGGTACATAGAGGTAGAACAGGCGCGGTTCCAGGGTCTGGGTATAGCCTTTGCCGAACCAGGATGTCTTGCGGTCGAAGTACAGGCCGCTGTCGATGCTGGCGATCGGGATGGCACGGCTCTGGTTGGTGCCAAAGGTACCCAGCAGCTTGTCGGCGTCAGGACCCTGCGTCGCGATCTGGCTCTTGCCTCTGCTATCCAGATCCAGTTGGTACTGGGTGTATTGATACTTGAGCGATGGCTTGATGAAGCCATAGGTCCAGTTCAGCGGCAGGCTGACGGTTGGCGCAAGATTCAGACGATCACCGGTGGCGCGCGCCAGGCCGAAGACGTTGGTGTCCAGGCGTGGAGTGCCGACAGTGCCGTCGGCGTTGAATGGCCCGCCATCCTCATCGGTATAGTTGCCGGTTTTCAGGTCTCGATCGAAACGAACCAACTCGGTTTCGTAGTCGAAGTTCAAGCCTTGCGGGTGATACGGCAACTGACCATTGAGGGTGAGCTGCGGCAGGCGATCGTACGGCGTGATGTTTGAAACTGTAGCCAGTTGATAAGCCTGGGCGTTCAAGCGCGCGACATAGCTGTCACCGCGATAGGAGATCGAGCCCTGCTGGTTGACGAAGTCGGCGGACTTCACCCCGATCTGGTCGGTCTGCAGATCCTGGAAGTAGTACGGATCGCTGATCTTGGTGTAGTCGACCTGCGTAAGCACGCGGGAATCCAGGCCACCCGTGTGTTGCCAGTTGTACATGTAACGGGTTTTCTTGGAGTCGGTCTGCTTGTCGCGCTCGTCGCTCTCGTCGTTCAGGTACGCGGCACCGAACTGGCCTTCGCTGGACTTGGTCAGGTAGCGGAATTCGCCTTCCATCAGCAAGCCATGCTTTTCCATGTAGCGCGGGTACAACGTGGCATCGTAGTTCGGTGCCAGGTTGAAGTAGTACGGTGTGACCAGCATGAAGCCGGTGTCGCTGCCGGTGCCGATGGTCGGCGGCAGGAAGCCCGACTGACGACGATCGTCGATCGGGAAGTAGATGTACGGGGTGTACAGGATCGGAATGTCCTTGACCCGCAGCGTCACGTTGGTCGCGGTACCGAAGCCGGTGGCAGGGTTCAGGGTGATGTTGTTGCCCTTGAGCTGCCAGGCGTTGCTGTTCGGTTCGCACGTGGTGTACGTGCCGTCCTTCAAGCGGATGATCGCGTTTTCGGCGCGCTTGGCGTACAGCGCGTTACCGCGGATGCGCGACTTGTGCATCACGTATTCGGCGTTGTCGACCTTGGCCTCGCCGGTGTCGAGCTGGACGTCGGCGTGGTCGCCAACGAGCAGCGCGCCGTTGTCGCGGATGCGCACGTTGCCGGCCAGTTCGC
Source organism: Pseudomonas sp. efr-133-TYG-5 (assembly GCF_030209175.1). Lineage (GTDB taxonomy): Bacteria > Pseudomonadota > Gammaproteobacteria > Pseudomonadales > Pseudomonadaceae > Aquipseudomonas. Next base: position 758,120 of record NZ_JARVSM010000004.1, read on the forward strand.
CACGGTTCTCGGCCTGGTACAGGTTGGCCTCGTCGGCTTCGACCTGCATGCTGCCCTGACGCATGACCACGTCACCGGCCAGGCTCGCGACCTGCGAATCCTGCTGGTAACGCGATGCCTTGGCGCCGATGAAGGTCGGAGCGTCACTTTTATTCGTCTTGTCATTCATGCCAGGACGAATCGGTTCGATATAGGAACCAGAGCAGTAAGGACCGGTCTCGGCCAGTTGGGCGGCGGTGAGCTTCTCGCGCGGAACCCAGTCGAGGTGACTGTAGTCTTCGCTACGGGACTTCAGGCCACGGCCCTTGGACTCGGTGACGAGCACAGGCTTGGGCGCCGTGTCGGCCGTCGAGCCGTTCTCGGCCGGGGCCTCGCCAGCGGCGCTGACGGCACTGCCGTCATGCACCGGACGCGGTGGCAATGCAGCCGCCGGCGTCTTGGGCGCACAGGCCCAGCCGCCCGTAGGCGAGACGGCGCAGTCATACTGCTCGGCTGCGACAACGAATGAACTGGCCAGAGGTTGCATAGCCAGCAGACTGCCGGTTACCAACAACGGAAATTTTTTACGAAACGCGGGGGATTTCAATGCCATCTTATTAGTCCGGGCTTCCTGCGTGCCATCTGCCCGCGGTGTGGGCCGCACGCCTCTCGATGGTCTGAAAAAGATGCTGGATAATAAAGCATGACCCGCTTGACGGCTAGCGCCGTCGGAGACCCTTGCAATGCCTGACCAAGATGTACGCTTGCAACACCTGAAAGTTTGGCTCGATGAGCAGCTGACAAACCTTTTCGCCGCTCAGGGCTGGGGCGCCGTGCCCCCGGCCACGTTGACCGCGGCCAGCAGCGACGCGAGTTTCCGTCGTTATTTCCGCTGGGAAGGCGCGGGTCGCAGTTTCGTCGTGATGGACGCACCGCCGCCGCAGGAAAACTGCAAACCGTTCGTGGATATCGCCTTTTTGCTGGCGAAGTCCGGAATAAATGTGCCGAAAATTTACGCCGAAGACCTCGAACGCGGATTTCTTTTGCTCAATGACCTGGGCAACAAGACCTATCTGGACGTCATCGATGGCGAAAACGCCGACACGTTGTTCGACGATGCCCTGCAGGCCTTGCTGGCTTTTCAGCAGTTGCCGATGGTGGCGCCGCTGCCCAGTTATGACGTCGCGCTGCTGCGCCGCGAGCTGGAGCTGTTCCCCGAGTGGTACGTCAAGCGCGAGTTGGCCGTGGAGTTCGATGCCACCCAGCAACAACAATGGCAGCAGGTCAGCGAGCTGCTGATCGACAGCGCCCTGGCGCAGCCGAAAGTGCTGGTGCACCGCGACTACATGCCGCGCAACCTGATGGTCAGCGAACCTAACCCCGGCGTGCTGGATTTCCAGGACGCGGTCTACGGGCCGGTGACCTATGACGTGACCTGCCTGTTCAAGGATGCATTCCTCAGCTGGCCTGAAGAACGTGTCCACGGCTGGCTGCAGCGCTACTGGCAGCAGGCCCAGGCAGCGGGCATTCCGGTGCAGCCGGACTTCGACGACTTCCTGCGCGCCAGCGACCTGATGGGCGTCCAGCGGCACCTGAAGGTCATCGGTATCTTCGCGCGCATCTGCCACCGCGATGGCAAGCCGCGTTACCTGGCCGACGTGCCGCGGTTCTTCTCATATATAGACGCGGTCGTCGCCCGGCGTCCGGAGCTGGCGCCGTTAAAGGCGCTGCTCGCCAGTCTGCGTGGCGGAGCGAGTGCATGAAGGCGATGATTCTGGCGGCAGGCAAAGGCGAGCGTATGCGCCCGCTGACCCTGACCACCCCCAAACCGCTGGTGCGTGCCGGCGGCGTGCCGTTGATCGAATATCACCTGCGCGCCCTCGCGGCTGCCGGTTTCAACCAGATCGTGATCAATCACGCCTGGCTCGGCCAGCAGATCGAAGATCACCTGGGCGACGGTTCGCGCTTCGGCGTGAGCATTCAATACTCGGCCGAAGGCGAGCCGCTGGAAACCGGCGGCGGGATCTTCCGTGCTCTGCCCCTGCTCGATGACGAAGCGTTCCTGGTGGTCAATGGCGACATCTGGACCGACTACGACTTCAGCGTGCTGCACCAGCCGATCAATGGCTTGGCGCATCTGGTGCTGGCGGATAACCCGGCCCATCACCCGGGCGGCGATTTCGTTCTGGTCGACGGTCAGGTGCAGGATGGCCAGCCGGGCGCCGCGACCCTGACCTACAGCGGCATTGCCGTGCTGCACCCGCAGTTGTTCGACGGCTGTGCGGACGGCGCCTTCAAACTCGCGCCGCTGCTGCGCAAGGCGATGGCGGCCGGGCAGGTAACAGGCGAGCGCCTCAAGGGCCAATGGGTCGATGTCGGCACCCACGAGCGTCTGGCGCATGCAGAAGCCTTGATAGAAGCGAGTCGCTGATATGTTGTGGCCAGGGACTCTGATTGGAGCCGGAGCGGGTTTTGCGATTGCCAGCATTCCGGGGGCCATGCTTGGGGCTTTGTTGGGGCAGGCACTGGATCGGCGCCTGCATCTGCAGAGCTGGGGGCATCTGCGAGAAAAACTCGGCGGCCGGCCGATGCTGCGCAACGATGAATTGCTGTTCGTCCTGCTCGGGCGTCTGGCCAAGAGCGACGGGCGCGTCACGGACGGCCACATCCAGCAGGCGCGGGTGGAAATGCGCTCGCTGGAAATGAGCGAGCCGGCGCAACGTCGGGCGATTGCCGCGTTCAATCGCGGCAAGTCCGGCAGCGACAACCTGCGCGGCTATCTGCGCCGCCTCAGCACTCAGCCGCATGCCGCTGAGGGCGTCCTGCGCGCTTGCTGGCGGATGGTCTGGGCCGATGGCCGCGCTGGCAGCAGCGAGCGCGATCTCCTGGCGCAGTGGGGCAAGTGGCTGGGCTGGAATACGCATCAGATCCAGGCGCTGGCGGCTGACTACGAACCGCAGAAGCGGCCGATCGTCAGTGCGGCGGTGAGCTATCAGGAGGCGATGCGCCTGCTCGGCGTTTCGGCGACCAGCGAACCGGCGCAGATCAAACGCGCCTATCGACGCCTGCTCAGCCGGCATCACCCGGACAAGATCGCCGGCAGCGGCGCGAGCCCGGCGCAGGTGCGCGAGGCCACCGAGAAAACCCGCGAACTGCACAGCGCCTACACGCTGATCCGTGAGCGTCGGGATTTTCGCTAGCGGATAACAAAGATCGCGACCGGCGCCGTTGCCTGCTCGATGCAGGCGCTGTCGCCGGTTGCTATCTATTGCCCGCCGTCAGTCCGCGCTTTGCGGGTTCAACCAGCCACGTACCCGGCGGAACAGCTGCTCCTGCTCGGCCTTGTTGTCCGGCAGGGCCTTGAGCGCCACCTGGCTGAATGCCGAAGTCTTCAGGCGCTTGCTGGCCTGCATGCGCTCCAGCGCCGCATTGCGGTCCAGGGCTTTGTCCATGTAGAAAATGTCCGCGGTCGGCAGCTTCAGGGTCGGCGTCAGTTCCGCCAGTTCCGGCGTGGCCTTGGCGGGCGCCTGCGCGGCCACCATCAACAGTCTGGCCACTTGCGAGGGCTGCTTTTCGCTCAGATAGCGCGCCGCCCAGTAGGCGCCGGTGCCGTGACCGAGGATGACGATGCTGCGCGCGCTTTGCTGTTCGGCATAGGCAATCGCCGCGTCGATGCGTGCGTAGATCCGTTCGGCGTCAGCCTTGGCCTGTTCTTCGCCGGTTTCGGCGACGACCTGGTCGGCCACGTCGGCTTCACCGCCCGCCGCCTGCTCGATCGGTTGGGCCGTGGTGGAGTCCTTGCTGGCGGGTTCGGCGGCTTTCGGCGCGGCCGGGGCTTCGGCCACGCGCGGGGCGATGGCATCGCTTTGCAGGTCGGGCAGGGTGATACTCAGGCTGCTCCACTGGGCATCCGGCAGCTTGCGTCGCAGCGGCGCGATTGCCTGCGGCCAGTCAGCGGTTTCGCCGGCGCCGGGAATGATGATCACCGCGCCTTTGGGGTCGGCGGTGTTGGCCGGTTTCCACAGGGCGAGGAAGGTCTCGCTGGCGGCCTGCAACTGTTGTTGTTCCTGCGCTGGCACCTTGCGCTCGAGTGCCGAGGCTTCTTCCTGACTACGCTCAGGCAGTGGCTGGCGCTGCGCCGGTTTGTCATCGGCAGGCTTTTCGGCGGCAGCGGGCGCCGGATCGGCGGCGTTGACGGAAAACGCCCAAGGCAGGATCAGCGACAGGCACAATGCTGGCATTGCCAGGCGGTAGACAGAGGGCATCGGTTATTCCAGGCCAGAAAGTATCCCGGCAGCCTAATGGGTTGGTCAGAATTTGTCAGTGTATGAGACGTCAATGAAGCGATTTTGCCGCCTGTGGGTTATCGGCTGTTTGTGGTTTCCCTTGATGGGCTGGGCGGCGTCTGCGCCCCCGGCGCATGTCGCGCAACTGTCGGCGGCGCAGCAGCAATGGTTGGCGCAGCACGCCGAGCTGCGCGTCGGGCTGGTGTTGCAGGCGCCGTACGCGCAATACGACCGGCGTCTGCAACGCCTGTCCGGGGCCAACGTCGAGTTGATGAAATGGCTGGCCAGGGCACTCAAGGTCGAACTCAGCTGGCGCAACTTCGCGGACCTGGCGCAACTGGAAGCCGCCGTGCGCGCCGGCGAAATCGACATCGCTCCGGGCCTGACCCAGACCCCGGGCGCGCTGCGGCTCTGGCAATTCTCCGACCCGTACATGCGCGTGCCGCAACTGCTGGTCAGCGACCAGAAGACCAGCGCCGCGGTGGAACTGGAAAAACTCGACAGCCAGACTCGCGTCGCCGTGCGCATGCCCAGCGTCACGGCCGATTACCTGCGCGGCAACTATCCGCATCTGAATCTGCAGGGCGTGCCGCTGGAGCGCCAGGCCTTGCAGCTGTTGCTGAGCCAGCAGGCGTCCTTCGCCGTGGTCGACGAAGCGCAGCTCGGGCGCCTGTCGGTGGAACCGGAGTTCGCTGGGCTGGTGGTGGTCGGTGACATTGGCCTGCCGCAACTGCTGCGGGTGGCCACCCGACGCGATTGGCCGGAACTGGCCGGCATCGTCGAAAGCGCCTTGCGCGCGATCCCGGCCAAGGATCTCGAACGCCTGCACTCGCAGTGGCTGCAACCGAAATATCCGCGCCTGGCGGAGTCGCCGGGGTTCTGGCAGAACCTCAGCCTGTTGTTCGCCGTGCTGCTGCTCAGTTGCCTGGCAATCGTGCTCTGGCAGCGCCGGCAGCAGCACAGCCTGGAGCAACGCCTGCTCGCGGCTCGCGAGGACATTGCTCTGCGCGCCGCCAGCGAGGAAGCCCTGCGCCTGACCCAGTTTTCCATCGACCAGAGCACCGTGGGCATCCTCTGGGTCAATTGGGACAGCCACGTGCGCTACGCCAATCGGGCGGCGGAAAACATGCTCGGTTATCCGTCCGGCGGTCTCATCGAACGGCCGCTGATCGATTTCGAACCGGGCCTGCACATGGATCGCTGGCTCAACCTGTGGAAACGCGCACGGGCCAGTGAGGAGGGCCCGCTGAGCTTCGAGACCCATTGCGTGCGCGCCGACGGCAGCGTGTTGCCGGCGGATGTGTCGTTGAGTTTCCTGCGCTTTCGCGACAGCGAATACCTGGTGGTCTACCTGACCGACGTCACCGAGCGGCGTCGCGCCCTGGCCGCGTTGCAGGAAAGCGAAGCGCGCCTGCAGGGCATCGCCGCCAACGTGCCGGGCCTGGTGTTCCGGCTCGAGCGGGCACCGGTGACCGGGCAGATCGATTTTGCCTACATCAGCGAGGGCAGCGAGAGTCTGGTCGGCTATGCCCCGGCGGCCATCGCTCATCGTGACATGGGCTTGCGCAGCCTGGTGCACCCGGACGACCGGGCCGGTTATCACCGGACCCAGGATCACGCCCTGGACACCGACAGTGACTGGTCGTGGCAGGGGCGCATTGTCACCCGTCAGGGCGAACAGCGCTGGGCTGAGATCAAGGCCATTACCCGCCAGCTGGAAGATGGCGCCTATGTCTGGGACGGTATCGTCTGGGACATCAGCGAAAGCAAGCGCATCGAACTCGAGCTGGCGGCGTCCCGCGAGCAGTTGCGCGAGCTGTCGGCGCATCTGGAAAGCGTGCGCGAGGAGGAAAAGGCGCGGATCGCCCGCGAGGTTCATGATGAGCTGGGGCAGATGCTGACCGTGCTCAAACTGGAAACCTCGATGTGCGAACTGGCCTACGCGCAACTCGACCCCGGACTGCACGAGCGGCTCAACAGCATGAAGCGCCTGATCGCCCAGTTGTTCCAGTTGGTGCGCGATGTGGCGACGGCACTGCGCCCACCGATTCTCGATGCCGGGATCGCCTCGGCCATCGAGTGGCAGGCGCGGCGCTTCGAGGCGCGTACGCAGATCCCGTGCCTGGTGCAGGTGCCGGACAATCTGCCCGCGCTCAGCGATGCCAAGGCCATCGGCCTGTTCCGCATTCTTCAGGAGGCGCTGACCAACGTCATGCGCCATGCCCAGGCGCATACTGTGGAATTGACCCTGGCGCTGGAAGGCGACGAATTGTGTCTGACGGTCAGCGATGATGGCGTAGGCTTTGTCACCGCCGAGGATCGGCCGACGTCCTTTGGCCTGGTCGGCATGCGCGAGCGGGTGCTGATCATGGGCGGGCGGTTGCTGCTTGAGAGTGAGCCGGGGGAGGGCACCAGCCTGGTGGTGCGGGTGCCGGTTAGCGAGGTCTGATGGTCGTGCTGTCGATGCTGGCCTTCGCGAGCCGGCTCGCTCCCACCCGCAATCCAATGGGGCCGCGAGCCTGCTCGCCAATGAACAAGAACAAGGGAGAACACCGTGATCCGTGTACTGGTAGCCGAAGACCACACCATCGTCCGCGAAGGCATCAAGCAATTGATCGGCCTGGCCAAGGATCTGCAAGTGGTGGGGGAGGCGAGCAACGGCGAGCAGTTGCTCGAAACCCTGCGCAACGTGCCGTGCGAAGTGGTGCTGCTGGATATCTCGATGCCCGGCGTCAATGGCCTGGAGGCGATTCCGCGGATCCGCGCGCTGCACAATCCGCCGGCGATCCTGGTGCTGTCGATGCACGATGAGGCGCAGATGGCGGCCCGGGCGCTGAAAGTCGGCGCCGCCGGTTATGCGACCAAGGACAGCGATCCGGCGCTGCTGCTGACGGCGATCCGCAAGGTCGCGGCGGGCGGGCGCTACATCGATCCGGAACTGGCCGACCGCATGGTCTTCGAAGTCGGCCTGACCGATGCCCGGCCGCTGCATTCGTTGCTGTCCGAACGCGAGTTCTCGGTGTTCGAACGCCTGGCCCAGGGCGCCAACGTCAATGACATCGCCCAGCAATTGGCCCTGAGCAGCAAGACCATCAGCACCCACAAGGCGCGGCTGATGCAGAAGCTCAACATCACTTCGCTGGCTGAGCTGGTCAAATACGCGATGGAAAACAAACTCCTCTGATCAGCACTGTTTTCCTGTGGGAGCGAGCCTGCTCGCGAAAGCGCTGCAACAGTCACCGAATAAGCTGGATGATCCACCGCATTCGCGAGCAGGCTCGCTCCCACAAGGGATCTGCTTTGGATCCGGATGGTGGGCATATCTGTTAGCGACACGCGCTTTTGCCTGTTCTTGCAGCTTGCAGCTCAACACTCGCCACTGCTCTATCTATTAGCGTCAGCCTTGTAGGGCAATCCCTACCCCCGCCCTTCCATCCGGCTGAGGCGATTCTCTCCTGCGCCCCGATTTGCGTGGCTGCCGGCAGCCACTAGGCTTAATCCACAGCAGTTACCAATAACAAAGGTGTGGGTATGAGCCAGGTCGATTCAAACGCAGGGGCCAGTGATGTGCTGGTCAGCTTTCGTGGAGTGCAGAAGAGCTACGACGGCGAGAACCTGATCGTCAAAGACCTCAACCTGGATATCCGCAAGGGTGAGTTCCTGACCCTGCTCGGGCCGTCCGGCTCCGGCAAGACTACCAGCCTGATGATGCTCGCCGGTTTCGAAACGCCGACCGCCGGGGAAATCCTTCTGGCCGGTCGCGCCATCAACAACGTGCCGCCGCATAAGCGCGACATCGGCATGGTGTTCCAGAACTACGCGCTGTTCCCGCACATGACCGTGGCCGAGAACCTGGCCTTCCCGCTGACCGTACGTGGCCTGAACAAGAGCGACGTCAGCGACAAGGTCAAGAAAGTCCTCAGCATGGTCCAGCTCGACGCGTTCGCTTCGCGCTATCCGGCGCAACTGTCTGGCGGCCAGCAACAGCGTGTGGCCCTGGCGCGGGCGCTGGTGTTCGAACCGCAACTGGTATTGATGGACGAGCCGCTGGGCGCACTCGACAAGCAATTGCGTGAACACATGCAGATGGAGATCAAGCACCTGCACCAGCGCCTCGGCGTGACCGTGGTCTACGTGACCCACGACCAGGGCGAAGCCCTGACCATGTCCGACCGTGTCGCGGTATTCCACCAGGGCGAAATCCAGCAGATCGCGCCGCCGCGCACCCTCTACGAAGAACCGAAAAACACCTTCGTCGCCAACTTCATCGGCGAGAACAACCGTCTCAACGGGCGTTTGCTCAGCCAGAGCGGCGAGCGCTGCGTGGTCGAGCTGGGGCGTGGCGAGAAGGTCGAGGCGCTGGCGGTCAACGTCGGCCAGACCGGCGAGCGGGTGACCCTGTCGATCCGCCCGGAGCGCGTCAGCCTCAATGGCTCCAGCGATCAATGCGTCAACCGCTTCTCAGGGAGGGTGGCGGAATTCATCTATCTGGGCGACCACGTCCGGGTGCGCCTGGAAGTCTGCGGCAAGACCGACTTCTTCGTGAAACAACCGATTGCCGAGCTCGATCCAGCGCTCGCGGTCGGCGACGTGGTTCCGCTTGGCTGGCAGGTCGAGCACGTTCGTGCACTCGACCCGCTGTTAGAGGCGAACTGATCGCCCCCGCAATACCAACACCAACCCTGCACGTGGAGAGAACAATAAATGTTGAGATCCCTGAAGTTCACCGCCCTGACCCTGGGCCTGATGGGTGCGGCCAGCGCAATGGCCGCTGGCCCGGATTTGACCGTGGTGTCGTTTGGCGGGGCGAACAAGGCGGCGCAAGTCAAAGCCTTCTATGCACCGTGGGAAGCGGCGGGTAACGGCAAGATCGTCGCGGGTGAGTACAACGGCGAAATGGCCAAGGTCAAAGCCATGGTCGACACCAAGAGCGTGTCGTGGGACCTGGTCGAAGTCGAGTCGCCGGAACTGGCCCGTGGCTGTGACGAAGACATGTTCGAACAGCTCGATCCGGCGCTGTTCGGCAAGTCCGAAGACTACGTCAAGGGTGCGATCCAGCCATGCGGCGTGGGCTTCTTCGTCTGGTCGACCGTACTGGCCTACAACGCCGACAAGCTGAAAACCGCGCCCACCAGCTGGGCGGATTTCTGGGACACGAAGAAATTCCCGGGCAAGCGCGGCCTGCGCAAAGGCGCCAAGTACACCCTCGAATTCGCGCTGATGGCCGATGGCGTGGCGCCGAAGGACGTCTACAAAGTGCTGGCCGGCAAGGACGGTCAGGATCGCGCGTTCAAGAAACTCGATGAACTCAAGCCAAGCATCCAGTGGTGGGAGGCGGGCGCCCAGCCGCCGCAATACCTCGCTTCCGGTGACGTGGTCATGAGCTCGGCCTACAACGGTCGTATCGCCGCGGTGCAGAAAGAGTCCAACCTGAAAGTGGTGTGGAACGGCGGCATCTACGACTTCGACGCCTGGGCCATTCCGAAAGGCCTGGACGCCAAACGTGCGGAAGCGGCGAAGAAATTCATCGCCTACTCGGTGCAGCCGCAGCAGCAGAAGACCTACTCGGAAAACATCGCCTACGGCCCGGCCAACACTCAAGCCGTTCCGCTGCTGAGCAAGGACGTGCTGAAAGACATGCCGACCACCCCGGAAAACATCGCCAACCAGGTGCAGATCGACGTCAGCTTCTGGGCTGACAACGGCGAGCAACTGGAGCAGCGCTTCAACTCCTGGGCAGCGAAGTAAGCAAGGCCTGGTGACGGTGGGCTTGCCTACCCCTGTGGGAGCGAGCCTGCTCGCGAAAGCGGCAGATCAGCCAGCATAGATGTTGAATGTGCTGACCTCTTCGCGAGCAGGCTCGCTCCTACAGACAGCTGTGTTTCAACACAACAGAGGGGGTTCGCCGCCTCTGTAACGATCAAAGATTTGCGGAGTACGTCATGGCCATCGCCGTTCCCCTGAACGAGGGCAGCAGCCCCACCTTGAAGCAACGGCTCAAGCATGCCGAGCGGGTCAACCGCTGGAAGGCCCAGGCGCTGATCGCGCCACTGGTGCTGTTTCTGTTGCTGGTGTTCCTGGTGCCGATTGTGGCGCTGCTCTACAAAAGCGTCGGCAACCCGGAAGTGGTCGGCGGCATGCCGCGCACCGTGGCGGCCATCGCCAGTTGGGACGGCCGTGGCCTGCCTGCCGAGCCGGTGTACAAGGCGGCCAGCGAAGACCTCGCCGAAGCCCGCAAAAACCAGACGCTGGGCGATCTGTCCAAGCGCTTGAACATGGAGTTGGCCGGCTATCGCAGCCTGTTGACCAAAACTGCCCGGGGCCTGCCGTTCGCCACCGAGCCGGCTTCGTACAAAGAAGCCCTGGAAAGTATCGATGAACGCTGGGGCGACCCGGCCTACTGGCAAGCGGTACGCCGCAACACCAGCAGCATCACCCCGTATTACCTGCTGGCGGCCGTCGATCACCGCATCGACGACCTCGGCGAACTCGCCCCGGCGACCCCGGACCAGGCGATCTACCTCGACATCTTCGCGCGGACCTTCTGGATGGGCCTGATCATTACCGTGATCTGCCTGGTGCTGGCCTATCCACTGGCGTACCTGCTGGCGAACCTGCCTTCTCGGCAGAGCAACCTGCTGATGATTCTGGTGCTGCTGCCGTTCTGGACCTCGATCCTGGTGCGGGTGGCGGCGTGGATCGTGCTCCTGCAATCGGGCGGTCTGATCAACAGCGCGCTGATGGCCATGGGCATCATCGATAAACCGCTGGAACTGGTGTTCAACCGCACCGGGGTCTACATCTCGATGGTGCACATCCTGCTGCCGTTCATGATCCTGCCGATCTACAGCGTGATGAAAGGCATCTCGCCCACCTACATGCGCGCGGCGATTTCGCTGGGCTGCCATCCGTTCGCCAGTTTCTGGCGGGTGTACTTCCCGCAGACCTACGCCGGTGTCGGCGCCGGATGCCTGCTGGTGTTCATCCTCGCCATTGGCTACTACATCACCCCGGCGCTGCTCGGCAGCCCGAACGATCAGATGGTCAGCTACTTCGTCGCGTTCTACACCAACACCAGCATCAACTGGGGCATGGCCACCGCGCTTGGCGGGCTGTTGTTGCTGGCGACCGTGGTGCTCTATCTGATCTACAGCTGGCTGGTGGGCGCCAGTCGCCTGCGCCTGAGCTAAGGGGAGTTTGAAATGCTGAGTCCTTACATGTCGCCCATCGAACGGGTGTGGTTCTACAGCTTGCGGATTCTCTGCGGCCTGATCCTGCTGTTCCTGATCCTGCCGGTGCTGGTGATCGTGCCGCTGTCGTTCAACTCGGGCAGTTTTCTGGTGTATCCGCTGCAAGGTTTTTCGCTGCATTGGTACCAGGACTTCTTCGCCTCGGCGGAATGGATGCGCTCACTGAAGAACAGCATCATCGTCGCCCCGGCGGCGACCGTGCTGGCGATGATCTTCGGCACGCTGGCGGCCATTGGCCTGACCCGTGGCGACTTCCCCGGCAAGGCGCTGGTGATGGCGCTGGTGATTTCGCCGATGGTGGTGCCGGTGGTGATCATCGGTGTGGCCAGTTATCTGTTTTTCGCGCCGCTGGGCCTGGGCAACAGCTTTTTCTCGCTGATCGTGGTGCATGCGGTGCTGGGCGTGCCGTTCGTGATCATCACCGTGTCGGCGACGTTGCAGGGGTTCAACCAGAACCTGGTGCGGGCGGCAGCCAGCCTGGGTGCCTCGCCGCTGACCACGTTCCGCCGGGTGACCTTGCCGCTGATTGCGCCGGGGGTGATCTCCGGGGCGCTGTTTGCCTTCGCGACATCCTTCGATGAAGTGGTGGTGACGCTGTTCCTCGCCGGCCCCGAGCAGGCGACGTTGCCACGGCAGATGTTCAGCGGCATTCGCGAGAACCTCAGCCCGACGATTGCCGCGGCGGCCACCTTGCTGATCGCGTTCTCGGTGATCCTGTTGCTGACCCTGGAATGGCTGCGTGGGCGTAGCGAGAAACTGCGTACTGCGCAGGTCTGAACCACGCCCGATATTGTTCCCACGCTCCGCGTGGGAATAACTCTAAGGAGGCTCCGCGTTCCAGCTCCCGAATGGAACGTGGAGCGTCCCTGGCTGCATTCCCACGCGGAGCGTGGGAACGATCAGTGTGCAGGCAGTCATTCACGCGCTGAATGACAGACAACCCCAATTCCCCGACTACGCTTGTGCTCAGCTCCCACATCTATAAGAGGCTGCGCACGATGAGTCTGTCCCAGTTCAAAATCGCTCACAAACTGATCACCGGCGCCGGGGCCATCGAGCAACTGGCGGCGGAACTGACACGGCTGGACATCGATAACCCGCTGATCGTCACCGACGCCGCACTGGTCAAGTCCGGCACCGTGGAGCTGGCGCTGTGCCAATTGGGCGGGCGCGACCACGAGATTTTCGACCGGGTGCTGCCGGACCCGGAAATCGCCATCGTCGAGGACTGCATGCGCGTCTACCGCGAGGGCGGGCATGACGGCCTGATCGGCCTGGGCGGCGGCAGTGCCATCGACATCGCCAAAAGCGTGGCGGCGTACGCCGGTTATCACGGCGCGCTGGAAGATCTGTTCGGTGTCGATCAGGTGCCGCGCAAAGGCCCGCCGCTGATCGCCATCCCGACCACCGCCGGCACCGGTTCGGAAGTTACCAACGTGGCGATTCTGTCCGACAAGGTCGCCCAGCTGAAGAAGGGCATCGTCAGCGACTATCTGTTGCCGGACGTGGCGCTGGTCAGCCCGCAGATGACCCTGACCTGCCCGCGCAGCGTCACCGCCGCCAGTGGTGTCGACGCCCTGGTGCACGCTATCGAATCCTATCTGTCGGTCAACGCTTCGCCGATCACCGACTCCCTGGCCATCGGCGCCATCAGACTGATCGCCAGGGCGCTGCCCAAGGCCTACGCCAACGGTGCCAATCTGCAGGCCCGGGAAGACATGGCCACCGCCAGCCTGATGGCCGGCATGGCGTTCGGCAATGCCGGGGTTGGCGCGGTGCATGCGCTGGCGTATCCGCTGGGCGGGCGTTTCAACATCGCCCACGGCGTCAGTAACGCCTTGCTGCTGCCGTATGTCATGACCTGGAACAAGATGGCCTGCGTCGAGCGCATGCAGGATATCGCCGAAGCCATGGGGGTGAAGACCGCGCATCTGAGTGCCACGCAGGCGGCGGATGAAGCCGTGCGGGCCATGACCGAACTGTGCGCCGCCGTGGAAATTCCCGCCGGCCTGCGTAGCTTCGGCGTACCGCAGGAGGCGATCCCGGCCATGGCCGTGGAAGCCGCGGGGATCGAGCGCCTGATGCGCAACAACCCGCGCAAACTCAGCGCTGCGGACATCGAGAAGATCTACCGCGCCGCTTTCTGAGGCGCGGTCGGCCACCGCGCCTGGCACAACCCAATCATCGCTGCCCCGGTGCGCGCGCCGAAACTTGAGGTATACAATGCGCGCCATCGTGATTTAGCTCAGAAAAGGTGCGTCATGCAGCCCTTCGTAATTGCCCCGTCGATTCTCTCCGCCGACTTCGCCCGCCTCGGCGAGGAAGTGGACAACGTCCTGGCCGCCGGTGCCGACTTCGTCCATTTCGATGTCATGGACAACCACTACGTGCCGAACCTGACCATCGGCCCGATGGTCTGCGCCGCGCTGCGCAAGTACGGCATCACGGCGCCGATCGACGCGCACCTGATGGTCAGCCCGGTGGATCGCATTGTCGGCGACTTCATCGAGGCCGGTGCCACCTACATCACTTTCCACCCGGAAGCCACGCTGCACGTCGACCGCTCGCTGCAACTGATCCGCGAGGGCGGCTGCAAATCCGGCCTGGTGTTCAACCCGGCGACCCCGCTGGACGTGCTCAAGTACGTGATCGACAAGGTCGACATGGTCCTGCTGATGAGCGTCAACCCAGGCTTCGGCGGGCAGAAGTTCATCCCCGGCACCCTCGACAAGTTGCGCGAAGCGCGCGCCATCATCGATGCCTCGGGCCGCGACATCCGTCTGGAAATCGACGGTGGGGTCAACGTCAACAACATCCGCGAAATCGCCGCTGCCGGTGCCGACACCTTCGTCGCTGGCTCGGCGATCTTCAACGCGCCGAACTATCAGGAAGTCATCGACAAGATGCGCTCCGAACTGGCGCTGGCGCGCCCATGAGCGGTTTTGAGCAGCTGTTCCCGGGGCAACTGCCGCGGTTGGTGATGTTCGATCTGGATGGCACGCTGATCGATTCGGTTCCCGACCTGGCGGCGGCTGTGGACACCATGCTGCTCTCCCTTGGCCGCAAGCCCGCCGGCATCGAGTCGGTGCGCGAGTGGGTCGGCAACGGCGCGCCGGTGCTGGTGCGCCGCGCGCTGGCCGGTGGCATCGATCACTCGATGGTGGACGACGCCGAGGCCGAGCATGCGCTGGAAATCTTCATGCAAGCCTACGGGGCCAGCCACGAGCTGACCGTGGTCTATCCCGGCGTGCGCGACACCCTGAAGTGGCTGCACAAGCAGGGCGTGGCGATGGCGCTGATCACCAACAAGCCGGAGCGCTTCGTCGCGCCGTTGCTGGACCAGATGAAAATCGGCCGCTACTTCAAGTGGATCATCGGCGGCGACACCCTGCCGCAGAAGAAGCCTGATCCGGCGGCGCTGTTCTTCGTCATGAAAATGTCCGGCATCCCGGCCTCGCAATCGCTGTTCGTCGGTGACTCGCGCAGCGACGTGCTGGCGGCGAAAGCGGCGGGGGTCAAATGTGTCGCGCTGAGCTACGGCTACAACCATGGCCGACCGATTGCCGAAGAATCGCCGGCGCTGGTGATCGACGACCTGCGCAAGCTAATTCCCGGTTGCCTGGATCCGGCCGCTGGGATAACGTTGGCCGACGCTGCTCAATCCCCTTCTGGAAACGCCATCGTGGTGGTCACCCGCAAACTCTGGATGAAAGTCATCAAGGCCCTGGCCCGCTGGCGTTGGCGCGCCTGACTTGTTCCTGGCCGGCCTGCCGGCGCGTTTGCACACCTGACTGACAGCTCCTCACCCCACGAGGCATCCCATGATTCGCGAAGAATTCCTGCGCCTGGCCGCTGACGGCTACAACCGCATTCCGTTGGCCTGCGAAACCCTGGCCGACTTCGACACGCCGCTGTCGATCTACCTGAAACTGGCCGACCAACCCAACTCCTACCTGCTCGAGTCGGTGCAGGGCGGCGAGAAATGGGGGCGTTACTCGATCATCGGCCTGCCGTGCCGCACCGTGCTGCGGGTTCACGACCATCACGTCAGCGTGACCGTCGACGGCGTCGAGACCGAAAGCCATGACGTCGAAGACCCGCTGGCCTTCGTCGAAACCTTCAAGGCCCGCTACAACGTGCCGACCATCGCCGGTCTGCCGCGTTTCAACGGTGGCCTGGTCGGTTACTTCGGTTACGACTGCGTGCGCTACGTCGAGAAACGCCTGGGCCAATGCCCGAACCCGGATCCGCTGGGCGTGCCGGACATCCTGCTGATGGTGTCCGACGCGGTGGTGGTGTTCGACAACCTCGCCGGCAAGATGCATGCGATTGTCCTCGCCGACCCGGCGCAGGCCGATGCCTACGAGCAGGGCCAGGCGCAGTTGCAGGCGCTGCTGGAGAAACTGCGCCAGCCGATCACCCCGCGCCGAGGCCTGGACTTCAGCAAGCAGCAAGCCGCTGAGCCGCTGTTCCGCTCCAGTTTCACCCAGGCCGACTATGAAAAAGCCGTCGATACCATCAAGGAGTACATCCTTGCCGGTGACTGCATGCAGGTCGTGCCTTCGCAGCGCATGTCGATCGACTTCAAGGCCGCACCGATCGACCTGTACCGCGCCCTGCGTTGCTTCAACCCGACGCCGTACATGTATTTCTTCAACTTCGGCGACTTCCACGTCGTCGGCAGTTCGCCGGAAGTGCTGGTGCGGGTCGAAGACAACCTGATCACCGTGCGCCCGATTGCCGGTACGCGTCCGCGCGGCGCCACCGAAGAGGCGGATCTGGCGCTGGAAGAAGACCTGCTGTCGGATGACAAGGAGATCGCCGAGCACTTGATGCTGATCGATCTGGGGCGCAACGACACGGGCCGCGTCTCGGAAATCGGCTCGGTGAAGCTCACCGAGAAAATGGTCATCGAACGCTATTCCAACGTGATGCACATCGTCTCCAACGTGACCGGGCAGTTGAAGGCCGGGTTGACGGCGATGGACGCGCTACGGGCGATCCTGCCGGCGGGTACTTTGTCTGGCGCGCCGAAGATCCGTGCGATGGAAATCATCGACGAGCTGGAGCCGGTCAAGCGTGGCGTGTACGGCGGCGCGGTCGGTTACTTCGCCTGGAACGGCAACATGGACACCGCGATTGCGATTCGTACCGCGGTGATCAAGAACGGCGAACTGCACGTGCAGGCCGGTGGTGGCATCGTCGCCGACTCGGTGCCGGCGCTGGAATGGGAAGAAACCATCAACAAGCGCCGGGCAATGTTCCGCGCCGTGGCCCTGGCCGAGCAAACCCCGGACGCCTGATTCACATTGTCCCCTGTGGGAGCGAGCTTGCTCGCGAAGTGGGCGTACCAGTCGCTGTAGAGGTTGGCTGATACACCGCTTCGCAAGCAGGCTCGCTCCCACATGGGCTGTATGTTCAGGCATAAAAAAACGCGGCGCCCGTGAGGGCGCCGCGTTTTTTCATGGCTGCAGATCAGAAGTCGAGACTGACCCCGAGGTTGACCCCTTGCTGGGTAAAGTCGTCATCCTTGCGCACGTTGTAGCTGGCGCGCAGGGCCAGGTCCTGAGTCAGCTTGTGGCTCACGCCCAGGTTCAGACGGTTGAGGTTGGTCTGCGGCTCGTAGCCTTCGAGGGTGAAGCGGTTGTTCGGCAGGCTGTTGAGGTTGATGGTCAGGTCTTGCCTGTCGTCGTTGTACTCACGCTCGTGGGCGAACTCGCCGAACACTTCGGTCTGCGCGGTGATCTGGTACTTGCCCTGGATACCCACGCCCAGGCGCCGCGAGTTGCGCGACTGGTCGTCGAAGGTCAGCGCGGTGGAGTCGGCGCCGTTTTCCGAGTAGCCGTCGACTTCGGTCTTGCCGAAATCGGCGCTGACGAAGGGCGACAGGTGCCACGGGCTGCTCGCTTGCGGCGCGATGTCGTAGCCGACGCGACCGCTGATGGCCAGCACGTAGCCGTCGGTGTCGCCTTTTTCCCCGCGCTCATTCACGCCCAGCTGGAATTTGCGCTTGAGGCTGTCGTAGTCGAGTTTACCGGCGGTCAGCGCCAGGTCACCCCACCAGCGATTCTGCTGGTACTGGGCGAATGCCGTGCCCATGTATGCGTTGAGCTTGTACTCGGAGTCGGCGTCGCCGGCTTCGAGTTTCTGCTGGTAGAGGCCTGCCGCCAGGCCGATGCGCCAGGCTTCATCGAGGCGATAGCTGCCGCCGATGTTGAGGTTATAGCCGTTACCGTCGGCGCTCGCCGCGCTGCGCTGGTCATCGAAATCCTGGTGCTGGCCGCCGCCGGCGACAATGGCGCGCCACTGGCCGATGCCTTGCCAGTTCTGCCAGTCGGCCAGCCACTGGCTGCGCAGTTCGTCCTGATGCGCGCGCAACGTGCCCTGGGCCATTTCCGGTAGCAGGGTCAGCTCCCAGGGCGCCGCCAGCAGCGAGTAGGCGTAGTCGGCGATCAGGCGCTGGCCGGCTTCGGTCGGGTGCACGGAGTCGTTGTAGATCAGCTTGGTCGGATCCGGGGTGGCGCTGTTGATGCCGTAGCGCGCGTTTTCCGTGCAACCGTTACCGCTGAAGCAGGTGGCGATCAGATTCTGATCGGTGGCCAGGCCGAACTGCGCCGGGTTGGCGAACGCCTCGTTGAGCAGCACCGGAATGTTCAGCGGGATGACGTTGGCATTGACGCCTTGCAGCTGGCTGACCAGTTCGCTGTTGAACTGCGCACTGAGCTGCGAGGTGAAGGCCTGCAATGGCGAGCCGTTGATGGCCGGGGTCAGACCGATGTCCGGCAGCAGCCAGACCATGATGTAGCGCGCGCCCGTGCCTTGCAGGGTCTGCACGCTGTCGACCAGGCGGTCGGCGGCGGCGTTGGCCTGCGCGAGGCTGGTGACGCGCCCCTGCAGGAAGTCGTTGCCGCCCCCGGTCAAGTAGTACAGGGCGTTTGGATCGGCACGCAAACCGTTCGATGGCAGATAACCGGCGCGGGTGCGTTCGCCGGTGGCGGACGTGCCGGTGATCGAGTCGAGAATCTGGTCGGTGCGGTAGCCGCCCACGGCCCAGTTATTGCCGTCTGGCAGGCCTTCGCTGGCGCGAACCGCCGAGGCGGCGGAAGCGGTCTGGTCCGCTGTGAAACCGAGGCGTCCGCCGAGCAACTGGGTCGCGTTCAGTGAGTAGAACTCGCCGCTGCCATCCTGGTAGTTCGGACCGGTGCGGTTGGTGAAGCGCTTGCCCGAGCCGGCCGGTCCGCCGCTGTCGGTGAAGGTCCCGGCGTCGCTGAGGCTGTCGCCGAAGACGACGAAATTCGAATAGGGATTGGGTGCTGCGTAGGCCTGGGCGCACGCCATCGCGAGCAGGCATCCGGCGAGCGGTACAAACAACGTCTGTTTGATCATGAGCAAGTCCGTTTATTTATTGTTGTAGGTGAACGAAACGACAGTACCAAAAACTTCCGGCCTTTTGCCATCGGTCGCTTTCCCCGTGCATCTTTTGTTCGTCTGCTGAGTTTTACCCCCGGGCAAGCCCGGCCATATTGCACGCCCCGCCCAGCTAAGTTACTGTGCCGGAACGTATGAACGAGACCTTCCCCGTGTTGATCGTCAGCAAACTTCTGGATCAAGTCATCAAGGCACACGCCCGTTGGCGTTGGCGCGCCTGAATTTTCTCTGCCGGCCCGGCCGGATCTGTATCGCTTTGCCTTCCTTGCCTGTCTGAAATGCCGCTTTGCCGTCGCCACCCGTGCGCTCGACATCGTGCAGCGCCCTGCGGGCAAGTCATCTGAAGGCTGTCTCCCAGTCAGAATTCAAGAGGTTCGAAACGCCATGTTGCTGATGATCGACAACTACGACTCCTTTACCTACAACGTCGTGCAATACCTCGGCGAACTGGGTGCCGACGTCAAGGTCGTGCGCAACGACGAGCTGACCATCGGCGAAATCGAAGCGCTCAACCCGGAGCGCATTGTGGTTTCCCCAGGCCCGTGCACACCGACCGAAGCCGGTATTTCCATCGACGCCATCAAGCACTTCGCCGGCAAGCTGCCGATCCTCGGCGTCTGCCTCGGCCATCAGTCCATCGGCCAGGCATTCGGTGGTGACGTGATCCGCGCCCGGCAGGTGATGCACGGTAAGACTAGCCCGGTATTCCACGAGGACAAGGGCGTGTTCGCCGGCCTCAACCATCCGCTCACCGTTACCCGCTATCATTCGCTGATCGTCAAGCACGAGACCCTGCCCGACTGCCTGGAGCTGACCGCCTGGACCCAGCACGACGACGGCTCGGTCGACGAGATCATGGGCCTGCGGCACAAGACCCTGAACATCGAGGGCGTGCAGTTTCACCCTGAGTCGATCCTCACCGAGCAGGGCCATGAACTGTTTGCCAACTTCCTCAAACAAACCGGCGGCACGCGCTAAGGACTTTGCATGAACATCAAGACAGCCCTGAGCCGTATCGTCGATCACCTCGACCTCAGCACCGATGAAATGCGCGATGTGATGCGCGAAATCATGACCGGCCAATGCACCGACGCGCAGATCGGCGCGTTCATGATGGCCATGCGCATGAAGAGCGAGAGCATCGACGAAATCGTCGGCGCCGTATCGGTGATGCGCGAGCTGGCGGACAAAGTCGAACTGCGGACCCTCGATCGCGTGGTCGATGTGGTCGGCACCGGCGGTGATGGCGCGAACATCTTCAACGTCTCGACTGCGTCTTCGTTTGTCGTCGCCGCGGCCGGTTGCACCGTGGCCAAGCACGGCAACCGCGCGGTTTCGGGCAAGAGCGGCAGCGCCGACCTGCTCGAGGCGGCCGGTATCTACCTGAACCTGACGCCGGTCCAGGTCGCCCGTTGCATCGACAACGTCGGCATCGGCTTCATGTTTGCCCAGACCCACCACAAAGCCATGAAATACGCCGCTGGGCCGCGTCGCGATCTCGGCCTGCGGACCCTGTTCAACATGCTTGGCCCGCTTACGAATCCGGCCGGTGTGAAACATCAGGTAGTGGGTGTGTTCACTCCCGCGCTGTGCCGGCCATTGGCCGAAGTCTTGCAGCGCCTGGGTAGCAAGCACGTTCTGGTGGTGCACTCGAAGGACGGCCTGGACGAATTCAGCCTCGCCGCGCCGACCTTTGTCGCCGAACTCAAAGACGACCAAATCACTGAATACTGGGTCGAGCCGGAAGATCTCGGCATGAAGAGCCAGAGCCTGCACGGTCTGTCGGTCGAAGGTCCGGAAGCATCGCTGGCGCTGATCCGCGACGCGCTGGGCAAGCGCAAGACCGAGAACGGCCAGAAAGCCGCCGAAATGATCGTGCTCAATGCCGGTGCGGCGTTGTACGCCGCTGACCTGGCGAGCAGTCTCAAAGAAGGCGTGGCGCTTGCGCACGACGCCCTGCATACCGGCCTTGCTCGGGAAAAACTCGAGGAGTTGGGTGCCTTTACCGCGGTATTCAAAGTGGAGAATGAGGGATGAGTGTACCGACGGTTCTGGAAAACATTCTGGCGCGCAAGGTTCAGGAAGTCGCCGAGCGCAGTGCCCGGGTCAGCCTGAGCGAGCTGGAAAGTCTGGCCAAGGCGGCCGATGCACCCCGTGGCTTTGCCCAGGCATTGCTGGCGCAGGCGAAAAAGAAGCAACCGGCGGTGATCGCCGAAATCAAGAAGGCTTCGCCAAGCAAAGGCGTGATCCGCGAGGACTTCGTGCCTGCCGACATCGCCAAGAGCTACGAGAAGGGCGGGGCGACCTGTCTGTCGGTACTGACCGACATCGATTACTTCCAGGGCGCCGACATCTACCTGCAACAGGCGCGTGCCGCGTGCCAGCTGCCGGTGATCCGCAAGGACTTCATGATCGATCCGTACCAGATCGTCGAAGCCCGCGCGCTGGGTGCCGACTGCGTGCTGTTGATCGTCTCGGCGCTGGACGACGTGAGAATGGCCGAACTGGCTTCGGTGGCCAAGGATGTCGGCCTCGACGTGCTAGTGGAAGTCCATGACGGCGACGAACTGGAGCGCGCGTTGAAGACCCTCGACACGCCGCTGGTCGGGGTCAACAATCGCAACCTGCACACCTTCGACGTCAGTCTGGAAACCACCCTTGACCTGCTGCCACGCATTCCTCGCGATCGCCTGGTGATCACCGAGAGCGGCATCCTCAACCGCGCCGATGTCGAGTTGATGGAGATCAGCGACGTCTACGCGTTCCTGGTCGGCGAAGCCTTCATGCGCGCCGAGAGCCCGGGCATTGAGCTGCAGCGTCTGTTCTTCCCGGAGCGTGGCGTGCCGGTCAGTGGTTCGACCCTCGACTGATCGAGTCTTTGCGGGCGCCCGCGTCCCCTGTGGGAGCGGGCCCGCCCGCGAAGAGGCCAGTCAGTTCCCTACAGATTCCAGGTCTGCCGGAGTTCGTCATGTCGCTGCCAGTCTCCCTCACCATCGAAGCCGGCCTGCAAGCCGAACAGGATCTGCTCGCGTCGGTTTGCGCGGGCGACGCCGAATTCGGCCTGCTGTTCTGGCAGCCCAGCGACCGTGCCCTGGTCATGCCGCGCCGTCTCAATCGCCTGCCCGACTTCGAGCATGCCTGCGAAGTCTCCGCCGCCGCCGGTTGGCCAGTCTTGCTGCGCGAAACCGGTGGTGAACCGGTCCCGCAATCCGCCTCAACGATCAACATCGCATTGGTCTACGCCCCACCCCGCAGCGAGGGTGATCTGAATCGCATTGAAACCGGCTATCGGCGCCTGTGCGATCCGATCTGTGAGTTGCTCGATGAATTGGGTGGCACGTCGTCGTTGGGCGAAATCGACGGTGCGTTCTGCGACGGTCGCTTCAACGTCAATCTCGACGGCCGCAAGCTGGTCGGTACCGCTCAGCGCTGGCGCCAGAGCCAGGGCGGTCAGCGTCCGGTGGGGCTGGTGCACGGGGCGATGCTGATGGATAACGAGCGCGAGTCGATGGTTGCAGCGGTCAATCGCTTCAACGAGGCTTGCGGTCTGGAGCAGCGAGTGCGGGCCGAAAGCCACATCGCCCTGCATGAGAAGTTCGTCGCGCCAACGGCATTGGCGCGTCTTGATGAGTTGTTTCGTCTGATGCTGGCGCAGGTCTACAGCGCCTGAGTCTACGGGCTCAGCGCGTACCGAAGACCACCATGGTCTTGCCTTTCACATCGACCAGGTTGCGTTCCTCGAGATCCTTGAGCACGCGACCGACCATCTCCCGCGAACAACCGACAATCCGGCCGATTTCCTGACGGGTCACCTTGATCTGCATGCCGTCCGGGTGCGTCATGGCGTCCGGCTGCTTGCACAGATCCAGCAGGCAACGGGCGACACGGCCGGTGACGTCGAAGAACGCCAGATCGCCGACCTTGCGCGTGGTGTTGCGCAGCCGTTGTGCGATTTGTCCGCTAAGGACGTAAAGAATGTCTGGATCCTGCTGTGACAATTCGCGGAACTTGGCGTAGCTGATCTCGGCGACCTCGCACTCGACCTTGGCCCGTACCCAGGCGCTGCGCTCCTGCTCCTGGCCGGCCTGCTCGAACAAACCCAGTTCGCCGAAGAAATCGCCGGCGTTGAGGTAGGCGATGATCATTTCGCGGCCGTCGTCATCCTCGATCAGGATCGTCACCGAACCCTTGATGATGAAATACAGCGTGTCCGAGCGATCCCCTGCGCAAATGATGTTGCTCTTGGCCGCATGGCGACGACGCTGGCAATGCATCAGCAGTTTGTCGAGGTTCTTGATTTTGGGTGTAGGGGTAATACCAACCATGGTTGTATCCCGAAAA
The DNA here is from genome assembly GCF_030209175.1 of Pseudomonas sp. efr-133-TYG-5. Lineage (GTDB taxonomy): Bacteria > Pseudomonadota > Gammaproteobacteria > Pseudomonadales > Pseudomonadaceae > Aquipseudomonas. The sequence goes on from NZ_JARVSM010000004.1 coordinate 781,404, forward strand.
GACTGCACGGTAATGGGTGATTTTTTTATGAGGCGCTGAGGCGATCGCTACAGGAACTGGCAGGCGCCAGTGAATTGGCGCCAGCTTACCAGACACTTCCTTGAAGATTCGAGAAATTACCTACGCTGCAAAGGCATGCGTCCTAGGAACGTCGCTCGCTGTCATAGCAGGGCCCTGTGCTAAGCTGGCGACCCTTTTTTCTACAGTGGAGTCTTGGCGATGAAGGCACGCATCCAATGGGCTGGCGAAGCCATGTTCCTCGGCGAATCCGGCAGCGGTCATGTCGTGGTCATGGACGGTCCGCCGGACGCGGGTGGTCGCAACCTGGGGGTTCGCCCGATGGAAATGCTCCTGCTCGGCGTTGGCGGTTGCAGCAATTTCGACGTGGTCAGCATTCTGAAGAAGTCCCGCCAGGCCGTGGAGAGCTGCGAAGCCTTCCTCGAAGCCGAGCGCGCGAGCGAAGATCCGAAGGTGTTCACCAAGATCCACATGCATTTCGTGGTCAAGGGGCGCGGCCTGAAAGAAGCCCAGGTCAAGCGCGCCATCGAACTCTCCGCGGAAAAGTATTGCTCGGCCTCGATCATGCTCGGCGCGGCCGGTGTCGCGATCACCCACGACTACGAAATCGTCGAACTCGGTTGAAGCGACATTCAACTATCATAAAAGCAGTGCAGACTCTGGCGATCCCCCGCTGACGTCTGCATAATGCGCCACTTTTTTCAGGGCAGTGATCGGTCAGCCGACGGGTCATCCGCCTGAACAGATAACCAAAATCGCCATCGCGAAGAGGTGTTAACCGTCCTACGCAGGTGCGTTGTTCGCACTTGACGGGCATGCTTGATCACGCGGCTGTGCCGCATACATAGAGAGTTTTTAACGGTGAAAAGCAAACTCAAGCTCCACGGGTTCAATAACCTGACAAAGACCTTGAGCTTCAACATCTATGACATCTGCTACGCGGAAACCCCGCAAGACCAGCAGGCCTACGTCGAGTACATCAATCAAGAGTACAACGCCGAACGCCTGACGCAGATCCTCACGGAAGTTGTCGAAATCATTGGTGCCAACATTCTGAACATTGCCAGTCAGAACTATGAGCCTCAGGGTGCCAGCGTCACGATTCTGATCTCGGAAGAACCGGTCACTCCGACCGACAGCCAGATCGAAGAGTCCCCGGGCCCGTTGCCCGAAATCATCCTGGCCCACCTCGACAAGAGCCACATCACGGTGCACACCTATCCGGAAATCCATCCGGATGCCGGTATTGCCACGTTCCGTGTGGACATCGACGTGTCGACCTGTGGGGTCATTTCACCGCTCAAAGCGCTCAACTTCCTCATTCACCAGTTCGATTCGGACATCGTGACCGTGGATTACCGTGTGCGCGGCTTCACCCGTGACGTTGAAGGCAACAAGCACTTTATCGACCACGAGATCAACTCGATCCAGAACTACCTCTCCGAAGACACCCGCGACGCGTACCAGATGACCGACGTGAACGTGTACCAGGAAAACCTGTTCCACACCAAAATGCTGCTGAAGAACTTCGAGCTGGATAACTACCTGTTCGGCGACGCCACCAGCAATCTGTCCGCTGAGCAGCGTGCTCAGGTGACCGAGCGTGTGAAACATGAAATGCTGGAAATCTTCTACGCTCGCAACATGCCGAGCTAAGACATCCAGGCACAAAAAAGGCGACTACCTCACGGTAGTCGCCTTTTTTATTGCCAGAACGCAGGGTCTGAGGAAGCAGGCTTGCCAGCGACGGCGCCCTGTCAGGTGCCCAATCGGTCAGATTCGATACGTGCTCTTGGTCATTACCTTGGCCAACAGGCTCATGCCGAACTTCACCGGCGCCGGGAAGCGGAAGCCACCTGCATCCAGCGCACTTTCCGCGTGATGCTCTTCATCGATGCGCATCTGCTCGAGAATCGCCCGGGACTTCTCGTCTGCGGCCGGCAACTGCTCGAGATGTTCGTTCAGGTGTTTGCACACCTGGTGCTCGGTCGCCGCGACGAAACCGAGGCTGACCTTGTCGCTGATCAGCCCGGCGACCGCGCCGATACCGAATGACATGCCGTAGAACAGCGGATTGAGCACACTGGTGTGGCTGCCCAGTTGATGGATGCGTTGTTCGCACCAGACCAGATGATCGATCTCTTCTTCGGCAGCGTGCTCCATGGCCTCGCGTACCTGCGGCAGCTTGGCGGTCAGCGCCTGGCCCTGATACAGCGCCTGGGCACACACTTCGCCGGTATGGTTGATGCGCATCAGGCCGGCGACGTGGCGGGTGTCCTCGTCGCTCATCTGCACATCCGGCTGGACGATGGCCGGCGACGGACGGTACGGCTGGCCGCTGAACGGCAGCAAAGTGCGCATCGCGGCATCGGCTTGCAGCAGAAGACGGTCAATCGGCGAGTAGTGACGTTGGGTAGTCATGCTGACCTCCGGGAAGAATCTCGGCGGCCAGTTTAACCGAATCGGCCGGGGAAGGTTTGCGCTGGGTCATTTGCGGCCGGGTGGCGCTTGTTCGCTGGATGCAGGAGTTGCCGACGGCGGCTCCTGCACAGGTTGCTGTGAATCAGCCCGGCGGCCAGTTCATCTGGCGTTGCCCGAGTACGTGCATATGAATGTGGTAGACGGTCTGCCCGCCTTTTTCATTGCAGTTCATCACGACCCGGAAGCCTTCCTCGCAACCCAGTTCCAGTGCCAGACGCTGGGCGGTGAACAGGATGTGCCCGGCCAGTGCCTTGTCATCTTCGGTCAGGTCGTTGAGGGTGCGCACCGGTTTCTTCGGGATCACCAGGAAGTGCACCGGTGCCTGTGGGGCGATGTCGTGGAACGCCAGAACCTGGTCGTCCTCGTAAATGATGTTGGCCGGGATTTCCCGGTTGATGATCTTGGTGAACAGAGTATCCACTGCTGTTTTCTCCGTTGTGGGGGCTGGCCTGAGTGTACTCACGGGGGATGAGCCCGCCCAGTGTTTTACTGCTTCAGCGCGGGCAATGCGCCTTGTTGACCATGCCCACGACGGTGCGATTGAGCCAGCGCGAACCGAACCGTGGCAGAAAGGCGAACCAGCGATTCAGTCGCCCGGGAATAATGATCGCGCGGTTTTTGTCCAGGGCGCGCACGGTGTACAGCGCCACTTCCTCGGGGCTCATCAACAAGCGGCTGGTGTCGAGCTTGGCGGTGTCCATTTGGGCGGTGCGGAAGAACGCGGTACGGGTCGGGCCAGGGCAGAGCACCGAGACCTTTACCGCACATTTCTTCAGCTCCACCCGCAGGGCTTCGGAGAAGTGCAGTACATAGGCCTTGCTGGCGTAGTAAGTGCTCATCCACGGGCCGGGATTGAAGGCCGCGACGGAGGCCACGTTGAGAATCTGCCCGCCGCCCTGCAGCGCCATGCTGTTGCCGATGGCGTGGCACAGGCGCGTCAGGGCAAGGATGTTGACTTCGATCAGATCCTGCTCGGTCATCCAGTCCTGGGCCAGGAACGGGCCGCAGGTGCCAATGCCGGCGCAATTGACCAGCAGGTCGATCTGCCGGTCGCCTTCTTCCAGCTCCAGCAGGAAACCGGACAGGCGCAACGGTTCGCCGAGGTCGCAGGCGCGAAACAGCACCTCGACGCCGAAGCGCTGAGTCAGTTCGATCGCGATGCTTTCCAGCTGATCACGCTGGCGGGCCACCAGAATCAGGCTGCGACCCCGGCGTGCCAGGGCTTCGGCCATGGCCAGGCCGATGCCGCTGGAGGCGCCGGTGATCAGAGCGTAACGGGTCATGCAATTCTCCATCGCAACAGCTGCGCGTCGTCGACGCAGGTGTCGCGACGGGAAGCGCTGTTCATTCTTTCGCAGAGTCTACAGGGGGCTGGGCTTCTTCGGCTGCCTCGTCCGGCGAAATCGCCGGCTCGGTCTCGACGTCGACTTCATCGGCGGTCACCGACCCGCTTTCGTAGCTGCTTTCCAGGTTGCTTTCATATTCCTGCTGGATGGCCGAGATGCCGCCGACCATCGCGCCGACAAAAAACAGCCCGATCACCACGATCCACAACGAGCACAGAACCTTGACGGCGGTGCTGTTGGGCGGCGGTGGCGGGCCGTAGCGGTTGGCGACGTTGCTGCCAGGGACGACCATCATCACCAGCGGGAAGAAACTGCCGAGGAACGGCACCAGGTTGAGCAGCCACAGCCAGCCTGACCAGCCAATATCGTGCAGGCGCTGCACGCTGAACATGATGCTGACGATCATGAAGCCGAGGAACAGGAAGAAGGCGAAGATGCCGCCGATGATCAGCCCGGTGGTGGAGTCGGCGCTGACCAGGCCGAGGCCGATCAGGGCAAACACGCCAATGATCGGCATGGTCACCAGGCTCAATACCATCGACCACGCCAGGAAGCGCAGGCGGCCGATCCGGCCTTCGACGCCGAATGGCTTGAGGATGGAAAACTCGGCCTGGGTCTCGCCGACGTGCGCCCGGGGTGGCGCGTAGGGTGAGCTGGGTTCCATGACCGGGGCTGCAGCTGCGGCTGCGGGAGCGTGGTCGTGAACGTCCGACAGATTCAGCTCGATGGCGGTTTCCGTCTCGATTCGCGCATCGATCCCGGTTTTGCCGAGGGCTTGCAGATAGGTCTGTGCATCGCTGTGGGACAGATCGCGTTTCAGTGCAACGGTGCGGCCGTTGAACAGGCGCTCGATGGCGGCGACATCGCTTTTGAACAGTTCAGCCAGGTTGAGTTTGGCTGTGGTGATATCGACACCGGGCTGTAGAGCTCCGTCGAAAACGATCTTGTAGCGCGGTTCGCTCATGGGCGAGGCATCCTTGTCGCGAGTTGAGTTGAAAGCAAAAGTGTTGCAGTGCGCCAGTGTAAGGCCGGCCAGTGTGAAACTGGCCGGATTTTTTCAGCGCGGCCAGCGTTTCGGCAGCTCGGCGGCGCGCACCAGGGCCTGGCGATACTCCGTATCGAGGCGGGCGACCAGTTGATCGACACTCGGCAGATCATCGATATCGCCAACGCCCTGGCCGGCGGACCATACGGTTTTCCAGGCCTTGGCTTCGTCGTTGATCGGCTTCAGTTTGTCGCCGAAATTGACTTCGCCCCGGCCTTGCAGCGCAGCCGTGTCGAAACCGGCGGCTTGCAGGCTCTGGCGCATGAAACTGGCCGGTACTCCGGACACGGCAGGAGTATGAATGATGTCGGCCGCTTTCGCAGTCAGCAACATCTGCTTGTAGGCGTCAGGCGCATGACTTTCGCTGGTGCCGATAAATCGCGTGCCGAAGTAGGCCAGATCCGCACCGAGCAGTTGGGCGGCAAGAATCTCATGGCCGTGGTTCAAACATCCTGCAAGCAGCAGGGTTTTATCGAAGAATTGACGGATCTCGGCGATCAGCGCGAACGGGCTCCAGGTCCCGGCATGCCCGCCGGCGCCGGCCGCGACGGCGATCAAGCCATCGACACCGGCCTCGGCGGCCTTCTCGGCGTGTCGGCGGGTGGTGACGTCGTGAAATACCAGACCACCGTAGCTGTGCACGGCATCGACCAGTTCCTTCACCGCGCCGAGGCTGGTGATGACGATCGGCACCTTGTGCTCGACGCAGATCGCCAGATCGGCCTGCAGGCGCGGGTTGCTGTTGTGCACGATCAGGTTCACCGCGTACGGCGCAGGGTTTTCCAGTGCCGCCAGGCCGGCCTCGATCTCTTCCAGCCAGGCCTTGAAGCCGCTGCTTTCGCGCTGGTTCAGCGCCGGGAAGCTGCCGACCACGCCATTACGGCAGCAGGCGAGCACCAGTTGCGGGTTGGAAATCAGAAACATCGGCGCTGCCACCACGGGCAGGCGCAGGCGTTGATCGAGCAGAGCGGGCAGCGACATCGGAAGTACCCCAGGCAGTTGTGCGTATGAGTTAGAACGGCTTGACCACGACCAGAATTACGATAGCCAGCAATATCAGAACCGGGACTTCATTGAACCAGCGATAAAAGACATGGCTGCGGGTGTTTTCGCCACGGGCGAAACGTTTGACCTGCGCGCCGCACATGTGGTGATAACCGATCAGCAGCACGACCAGGGTCAGTTTGGCGTGAATCCAGCCACCCATGCTGAAGATGCCCGGATTGAGGTAGATCAGCCAGCCGCCGAAGATCAGCGTGGCGATCATCGCCGGGCCCATGATGCCGCGATACAGCTTGCGCTCCATGATGCTGAAGCGGTCCTTGCTGATCGCGTCTTCACTTTGCGCGTGATAAACGAACAGCCGCGGCAGGTAGAACAGGCCGGCAAACCAGCACACGACGCTGACGATATGAAACGCTTTGATCCACAGATAGAGCATTTTGGTTATTCCCAGGTTCACGGTAGGCCGGATAGTAGAGGCTTGAGCGTCCGCACGTCACCTTGACGGTTGTCGCAGGCGCGCGCGGCCCCTATTATCGACGGCTTTCCAGTGGGTTCGTTGAGGGCAGGTTTATGGTCAAGGTCGGTATCGTCGGCGGCACGGGTTACACCGGTGTCGAACTGCTGCGTCTGTTGGCACAGCATCCGCAGGCAGAAGTGGTTGTCATCACTTCCCGATCCGAGGCCGGTCTGGCCGTGGCTGACCTGTATCCGAACCTGCGCGGCCACTACGACGGCCTGGCGTTCAGCGTGCCGGACACCAAGACCCTGGGCGCCTGCGACGTGGTGTTCTTCGCCACGCCGCACGGTGTCGCCCATGCCCTGGCCGGCGAGCTGCTGGCGGCGGGCACCAAGGTCATCGATCTGTCGGCGGACTTCCGTCTGCAGGACGCCGAGGAATGGGCCAAGTGGTACGGCCAGCCGCACGGCGCGCCAGCGCTGCTCGACGAAGCGGTCTACGGTCTGCCGGAAGTCAATCGCGAGCAGATCAAGAAAGCCCGCCTGATCGCGGTGCCGGGTTGCTACCCGACGGCCACGCAACTGGGTTTCCTGCCGCTGCTGGAGGCTGGCCTGGCCGATACGTCCCGTCTGATTGCCGACTGCAAGTCCGGCGTCAGCGGTGCCGGTCGTGGTGCCGCGGTCGGCTCGCTGTACTCCGAGACGTCGGAAAGCATGAAGGCCTACGCGGTGAAAGGTCACCGTCACCTGCCGGAAATTCGCCAAGGCCTGCGTCGCGCTGCCGGTAAAGACGTCGGCCTGACCTTCGTCCCGCACCTGACGCCAATGATTCGTGGCATTCACTCCACGCTCTACGCGACCGTGGCTGATCGTTCGGTGGATCTGCAGGCGCTGTTCGAAAAGCGTTATGCCAACGAGCCGTTCGTCGACGTGATGCCGGCCGGCAGCCACCCGGAAACCCGCAGCGTGCGTGGTGCCAACGTCTGCCGTATCGCCGTGCACCGTCCGCAGGATGGCGATCTGGTGGTGGTGCTGTCGGTGATCGACAACCTGGTCAAAGGGGCGTCGGGACAAGCCGTGCAGAACCTGAACATCCTGTTCGGTCTGGATGAGCGCCTGGGCCTGTCCCATGCGGGCATGCTGCCGTAACGCGTTATCCCGGACAGCAAAAAGGCCCGTCGAACGGGCCTTTTTGCATTCTGTGCAGTTGATCGGGTTTATTGATATACCGTAACAATAGTTGACCGATTTTCTAGGACAAGCGGATAATGCGCGTCATCACGCATTATGGCGGCGTAACGCCGGGAGATAGTCAGCATGAGCGTCGAATCCTTCACCCCCACGGCTTTGCAATTCACCCAGGGTGCCGCGCACAAGGTGAAGAGCCTGGTCGATGAAGAGGGGAATGATCGCTTGAAGCTGCGCGTATTCGTTACGGGCGGCGGTTGTTCAGGGTTTCAGTATGGCTTCACCTTCGATGAAGATGTGGCCGAAGACGACACCATCGTCGAGCGCGAAGGCGTCAGTCTGGTGGTTGATCCGATGAGCTTCCAGTACCTGGCCGGTGCCGAGGTGGATTATCAGGAAGGTCTGGAAGGTTCGCGTTTCGTGATCAAGAACCCGAACGCTACCACGACCTGTGGTTGCGGCTCTTCGTTCTCGATCTGATCGCACGTCACGGCCAATACGAAAACGCCGCAGGACCTCACGGTTCTGCGGCGTTTTTTGTTGTCGGCGTTTTGCTCAGTTGGGGTAGATCGCGCCGAGCACGCGCAAGCCGTTGGCGCCGGTGACACTGGGGCGATTGGCGGCGATGCCTTCCAGGCAACAGTGAGCCAGCCAGGCGAAGGCCATGGCTTCGACCCAGTCCGGATCGACGCCGTAGGTCGCGGTGCTGGCCACCTTGGCGTTCGGCAGCAGGCTGGCCAAGCGTTGCATCAGGGCATTGTTATGCGCGCCGCCGCCGCAAACCAACAGTTCCTCAGTGTCCGCCTGCGCACTCTGCAGTGATTCAATGATCGTCAGCGCCGTCAGTTCCAGCAGCGTCGCCTGCACGTTTTGCGCTGCGAAACCTGGCAGGCGGGCCAGGTGCTGCTCCAGCCACGCCAGGTTGAACACCTCGCGACCCGTGCTTTTCGGGCCTTTGGTCAGGAAGAACGGATCGCCGAGCAGCGCCTTGAGCAGCGCAGGCTCAACGGTGCCGCTGGCGGCCCATTGGCCGCCGCGGTCGTAATTCTCTCCGCGCTGCCGGTGAATCCAGGCATCCATCAGCACATTCCCGGGGCCACAGTCGAAACCGGCTACAGGCTTGTTCGTCTCGATCAGGCTGAGATTGCTGAAACCGCCGACATTGAGCACCGCACGGCGGCCGCGACGCTCTTCGAACAACGTCTCATGAAAGGCCGGCACCAGCGGGGCGCCCTGGCCGCCGGCAGCGACATCACGGCTGCGGAAGTCGCTGACGACGGTGATGCCGGTCAGCTCCGTGAGCAGGGCAGGGTTGCCGATCTGCACGGTGAAGCCGCGTGCCGGTTCGTGGCGAATGGTCTGGCCGTGGCTGCCGATCGCGCGAATGGCTGGGGGCTGGAGTTGCTGTTGTTCGAGGAGGGTATGAATGCCCTGCGCGGCGAGTTTCACCCAGTTCTGCTGGGCAATGGCCGAGCGGGCGATCTCGTCCGGGCCGCTGGCGCACAAGCCAAGCAGCTCGGCGCGCAGGGAGTCGGGCATGGGGATGTAGTGGGTGGCGATCAGCTTGATCGCCGAAGTCTGCTCGATCAGGGCGATGTCCAGCCCGTCGAGACTGGTGCCGGACATCACGCCGATATACAGAGCCATGGCTTAGCGCTTGCTCGAAGCCAGCATGGTGGCCTTCTCTTGATCCATCCGCGCCATCAGCGGCTGGCTCTGCGCCAGGAAGCGAGCGCGCTCGGACTTGGCAATCGGATCGGCCATCGGCAGCTTTTGGCCGAGTGGATCGACGTGTACACCATTGACCTGGAACTCGTAGTGCAGGTGCGGTCCGGTGGACAGGCCGGTGGTGCCGATGTAGCCGATGACCTGACCCTGCTTGACGGTGCCGCCGGTTTTCACACCCTTGGCGAAGCCTTGCATGTGGCCGTACAGCGTGCGGTAGGTGTTGCCGTGCTGAATGATCACGGTGTTGCCGTAGCCGCCGCGCCGGCCAGCCAGCAGCACTTTGCCGTCACCGGCAGCCTTGATTGGCGTCCCGCGTGGCGCGGCATAATCGACGCCCTTGTGCGCGCGGATCTTGTTCAGGATCGGGTGCTTGCGGCCCATGGAGAACTTCGAGCTGATCCGGGCGAAATCCACCGGCGTGCGGATGAACGCCTTGCGCATGCTGTTGCCGTCGGCGGTGTAGTAGCTGCTGTTGCCTTGTTTGTTGGTGTAACGGACGGCGGTGTAGGTCTTGCCGCGGTTGGTGAAGCGGGCGGACAGGATCGGCCCGTTGCCGACCGCTTTGCCGTTGACCACTTTCTGTTCGTAGATCACATCGAATTCATCGCCCTGGCGAATATCCTGGGCGAAGTCGACGTCATAGCCGAACACGCTGGCCATATCCATGGTCAGGCTGTGGGACAGGCCGGCGCGGGCGGCGGACTGGGACAGGGAGCTGTTGATCACGCCGTGCACGTAAGCGGTGCGGACGGTCGGTTTGGCGGTGACGCGGTTGAACGCATAGCCCTTGTCGTTCTTGGTCAGGGTAATGGTTTCGACGTCGCTGACCTTGCTGTGCAGGCTGGTCAACTGGCCTTGCGGGTTTAATTCGAATTCGAGTTTCTGGCCGTGCTTGAGCTGGCTGAACTGCTTGGCTTGTTTATCGCTGCCCAGCACTTCATGCACGGTGGCAGCCGGAAGGCCGACCTTTTCAAACAGTGTCGAGAGCGTATCGCCTTTGCCGACGATCACTTCCCGGTGGCCGGGCGCCTTCTTTTCTTCGACAGCCGGTGTTGCTGCGGGTGCCGGCTCGGCCTGAGCGGTCTGCGTGGTGTCTTCTGCGCTGTTTTCGATCTGTGCGAAGGGTGAGGCTGCGGGTTCATTTGTGGCTTGAACGGCGTCAGCAGCGTCTTGATCTTGTGTCAGTTGTTCAGCAGGACTTTCCAGTTCAAGGCTCAGCGTCGTCTTTTTGGCTTCCACATCACTGGAAGGAAATACCAGGAGCGCCAGGCTGAGAAGGGCGGCGATTCCACTTGCGGCGAGCAGGTGGGTCTTCGGGTAAAGCGGTGGCGCTTTAGACGGTTCAGTGGTCATAAGTAGTTTTGACTTTGAAAAAAGATGAATTGGAAAAGATGAATGACATGATGAAGATGAAATAACTGTATAAAATATAACCAAATCATCTCTGAGGCAAGTCTACAGACACCCTGTCTGTGGATTGGTGTCCGTGCGCCGGGCAAAACTTGTAATTGGTGTGCGTTCTTGTATGGTTGGTTCCCTTTGAATCTGAGCCTTGCGGGTCTGTTATGAAGTCGGTTGAAGAGCAGCTAGCGCTGATTAAACGTGGTGCGGAAGAACTGTTGGTCGAGTCCGAGCTGATCGAAAAGCTCAAGCGCGGTCAGCCGCTACGAATCAAGGCCGGCTTCGATCCGACTGCGCCGGATCTGCACCTGGGGCATACCGTGCTTATTAATAAGCTGCGGCAGTTCCAGGAATTGGGTCACCAGGTGATCTTCCTTATAGGAGACTTCACCGGGATGATTGGCGATCCGAGCGGCAAGAGCGCCACTCGTCCGCCGCTGACTCGTGAGCAGGTTCTGGAGAATGCCGAGACCTACAAGACTCAGGTGTTCAAGATTCTTGATCCGGCGAAAACCGAAGTAGCGTTCAACTCCACCTGGATGGATCAGATGGGGCCGGCGGACTTCATTCGCCTGACTTCGCAGTACACCGTCGCGCGCATGCTCGAGCGTGATGACTTCGACAAGCGCTATACCACCAACCAGCCAATCGCCATTCACGAGTTCCTCTATCCGCTGGTTCAGGGTTATGACTCGGTGGCACTGCGTGCGGACGTCGAGTTGGGTGGTACCGATCAGAAGTTCAACTTGCTGATGGGTCGTGAGCTTCAGCGCGGTTATGGCCAGGAAGCACAGTGCATTCTGACCATGCCTCTGCTCGAAGGTCTGGATGGCGTGAAGAAGATGTCCAAGTCGTTGGGCAACTACGTCGGCATTCAGGAGGCACCGGGCGTCATGTACAGCAAGCTGGTCTCGATCCCGGATGCCTTGATGTGGCGTTATTTCGAACTGCTCAGCTTCCGTTCGATGGATGAGATCAATGCGTTCCGCGCCGATGTAGAGGCAGGAGCCAATCCGCGCGATATCAAAATCAAGTTGGCCGAAGAAATCGTAGCTCGCTTCCATGGTGAGGAGGCTGCGGCCAATGCTCATCGCGGGGCGGGCAATCGTATGAAGGATGGCGAGTTGCCGGATGACCTGCCAGAGGTCGAGCTGAGTGCTGGCGAAGACATGCCGATCGCGGCCGTCCTTAATAAAGCAGGTCTGGTGAAGAACTCGGCGGCCGCGCGTGATCTGCTGGCTTCCGGTGGTGTGCGTGTGGATGGCGAGGTAGTTGATCGCTCCTTTATATATGCACTGGGCGCCACCCACGTCTGCCAGGCCGGCAAGAAGGCATTTGCACGTATTACGCTGAAATCTGAATAAAGTTGAAATTAGGGGTTGACGGCGAATTCTAGAGGTCTATAATTCGCCCCACTTCCGGCGCAGTCGAAACGGAAAACTCCTTGAG
>NZ_JARVSM010000006.1 GCF_030209175.1 Pseudomonas sp. efr-133-TYG-5
TGGACAGAGTGACGGTGACCGGCGTCTGCGCCGGGTTGGTCAATGTCGCGGTGTAGGTAATCTGCCCGCCTTCGACGACCGTGCCGGTGGCGCTCAGGCTCACGCTGGTGGTGTCGATCGAATCGGTGACAGTAGTGGTCGCCGGCGTCGGGTTCGGCACCAGGTTTTCGAAGTTGCCGCCCGTGGCCCCAGTGATCGTGGTGGTGACCGTGCTGCCATTGTTGTAGACGTCATTGGCCGGAGTCGGCACGTTGACGGTGCCCGTGGTCTGGCCAGCGCCGATGGTGATGGTCGAACCGTTGGACAGGGTGACGGTCACCGGCGTCTGCGCCGGGTTGGTCAGGGTCGCGGTGTAGGTGATCTGGCCACCTTCGGTGACGCTGTTGCCGGCGGCCAGGGTGACCGTCGTGGTGTCGATGGTGTCGGTGACCTGGGTGGTGGCCGGGACGGTCGGCGCCGTCACGGTAATGCCGTTGCCGCCGGTGGTGCCGGTGACGGTCACGTCGATCTGGGTCGCGTCGTTATAAACGGTGTCGTTGGGCGCCAGTGGCACGTTGACGCTGCCCGTGGTGGAGCCTGCCGGAATCACGATCACCGAGCCGTTGGACAGGGTGACGGTCAGGTCGGTCAGCGGCGCCTGGGTCAGGGTCGCGGTGTACACCAGCACGCCACCGGCCTCGGTGATGGTCGGCGTGGCGCTGAGGCTCAGGGTCGAATCGCGCAGGGCGTTGGCGGTGCTGTCGGTGGTCTGGCCAGCGGTGATGTTCTGCGCGGCCTGGGCGCCGGCGTCGATACCCGCGGTCGGGAAGCCAATGGTTGGATCGACACGGCCGGCGGTGGCATCGAGCATGACGAAGCTGTGACCGCCACCGGCGGCGCCGCCAGTGCCCGCGGCGCTCGGGCCGGCAGCGGTTGCGTCAAGAGCGGTGGTCGGGTCGACGCCGGCCGCGATCGCCTGTTGCAGTTCTTCCACGGACGGCGCGGCTTGCGCCGTGGCTTCGGCCAGGTCGGTGCTGGAGTCCGGCGCGTCGGCGCTCCACTGGGTGTCTCGACCCAGATCGATAGTGCGGCCATCGGCCAGTTCCAGCGATACGGCGCCGGCGACGCCAGTGTCGACCTGATCGCCAGCGAACAATCGGTCGCCTTCAACGAGTACGCGGCGGATGCCCTCCGGGGACACCACGAAAACCTGACCAACAATGCTTTTGACGATGGCAACAACACTGCTCATTGAAGACTCTCCGGGGTGTCACGTTCAGTTGACTTCCATAGACCTGAAAGGGGCGTCTGGCCGATTCAGTCTGGACGTACTTTTAAAAAAAGATGAAACAAGTTTGACGCGGCGGTTCGTCAATAATTTGGCTAGATTCTTTCGCTATTAACTTTATGCCAAACTATTGACCTTATGGGTGCCATCCTAAACAATCGCCCCACTAATGTCACATTGATATTTCCGCGGCGACCTGTCCTTCAGCGTGTGATCCAGTTCCTTATTTGAACTTTCCGACATACGGTCATTCCGGTTGCCATCATCCGACGCAGCAGCACATTTCGCTGTGATTCAAGACAAGAAGTTCTGGGAAATCTTTACCATGCGTGTGCACCTGTTCAAGGCTCTACCTTTCGCTCTCGCCGCCTCTTTCGTACAAGCACAATCCTTACCAGAAGCCATGCAACAGGCATTGGATGTCCATCCGGAAATCCAGGCAGGGGTCAACAGCCGATTGGCCGCGGATTATCAATTAAAGGCCGCCAAAGGTGGATACCTGCCGAAGGTCGATCTGCTGGGCGGTTATGGTCGTGAAGGCACCGACAGCGTGACCACCCGCGCCAATGGCGGCGGCAATCACTGGGAAACACTGAACCGCAGCGAGTCAAGTTTGCGTCTCTCGCAAATGGTCTTCGACGGTTTTGCGACGTCCAGCGAAGTCGGGCGTCAACAAGCCACCGTCAACTCGCGCGCCTATTCGTTGCTCGGCACTTCCGAGCGCACCGCGTTGACCGTGGCCCAGGTCTACCTGGACGTGCTGACCCGCCGCGAGTTCGTGCGCCTGGCCGAGGAAAACCTCAAGAGCCACCAGCGCATCTACGACCAGATCCAGTTGCGCACCCAGCGTGGCGTCGGCAGTGGCGCCGACCTCGACCAGGCCGAAGCGCGGATGGCGCAGGCGCGCAACAACCTGATCACCGAGCAGACCAACCTCGCCGACTCGGAAACCAACTTCCTCAGCGCGGTCGGCCAGATGCCCGATCAGCTCGAGCGCCCGGCGCCGTTCATGGCGATGATGCCGGCCAACCTCAACGAAGCCCGCACGCAGATGCTGGAAAACAGCCCGATCCTGCGCTCGGCCGAGTCCGACATCGCGGCTGCCGAGAAACAGTACGAAACCGCCAAGTCGACGTTCTACCCGCGTTTCGACGCCGAACTGGGCCGCACCGCCGACAACGACCTCGATGGCCAGAACGGTCACAACAATGAGTGGCAAGCCATGCTGCGCATGCGCTTCAACCTGTATTCCGGCGGCAGCAACAAGGCTGACCTGGAATCCAAGTCGTACCTGTCCAACCAGGCCCTGGACATCCGCAACAACGCCCTGCGCCAGCTGAACGAAGAGCTGGGCCTGGCCTGGAACGCCCTGAACAACGCCAACGCCCAGGTGCCGATCGCCCAGCAGTATGTCGATCACAGCACGGCGGTGCGCACCGCCTACCAGCGTCAGTTCAGCCTCGGCGAGCGCACCCTGCTGGATTTGCTCGACAGTGAAAACGAACTGTTCACCGCTTCGCGGCGTCTGGCCGAAATCAAGAACATTCAGTTATTTACTCAATACCGAATCAAGGCGACCATGGGCGAATTGCTCAAGAGCCAGGGCGTGGTCGCGCCGTTGGCATCCGTTGTGCAGAACGACGTGAAGCCCAAGGTGCAGCTGCCTGGGATGAATTGAGTTTGTCCCTTTTCAACCGTTAAAGAGTGCCGAGCGTGGAATCAGAAGTCAGTCGAGTTCAACTCAGTCATGATCCACGCGCGTTGCACGACGATCCGTTGCTGGATGGTCTGCTTGCCCTGTGCATGCTGCACCAGAAACCCGCCAGCGCGGCCATGCTGACTACCGGCCTGCCATTGCCCAAGCAACGCCTGAGCGTCGAACTGCTGTCCCGTGCGGCGGCGCGCGCCGGCCTGCAAGGGCGGGTGCTGCAGCGCAAGCTCGAAGAAATTCCGGCCATCGCCATGCCGGCGCTGCTGCTGCTCAAGGATGGCCGCAGCGCTGTCCTGCTCGGCTGGCAGGGCGAGCAAGAGGCGCGGGTGCTGCTCAGCGAAAGCGATGGCGGCGAATCCCTGGTCAGTCGCGAACTGCTGGCCGATGACTACACCGGCAAAGTGTTCTTCGCCCAGCCGCAGCACAAATTCGACGTCAACCACGGCACGCTGATTCCGCGCGCGCGCTCGTGGTTCCGCGACACCCTCAAGCGTTCGCGCTGGCTGTACGCCGACGCCATCGCCGCCAGCCTGCTGATCAACATCATCGCCATGGCGGCGCCGCTGTTCGTCATGAACGTGTATGACCGCGTGGTGCCGAACCAGGCGGAAGCCACCCTGTGGGTGCTCGCACTGGGTATCACCGGCGCCTATGTTTTCGACCTGATCCTCAAGAGCCTGCGCAGCCTGTGCCTGGATCTGGCCGGCAAGAAAACCGACCTGATCATCTCCGCCACGCTGTTCGAACGCATCGTCGGCATGGCCATGAAGTACCGCCCGGCGCGGGTCGGCAGCTTTGCGCAGAACATCCATGAATTCCAGAGCCTGCGCGACTTCCTCGCCTCGCTGACCCTGACCAGCCTGATCGACCTGCCGTTCACTATCCTGATCTTCATCGTCATCGCCATTCTCGGCGGGCATCTGGTGTGGATTCCGGTGCTGGCATTCCCGATTGCCCTGGCCATCGGCTACGCCTTGCAGAAGCCGCTGGTGGCGACCATGGAACGAACCATGGCGCTGGGCGCCGAGCGCCAGTCGAGCCTGATCGAAACCCTCGCCGGCCTCGACGCGGTCAAGGTCAACAACGCCGAAAGCGAACGCCAGTACCAGTGGGAACAGACCATCGGCACCCTCAGCCGCCTCGAGTTGCGGGTGAAAATGCTCTCTGGCCTGGCGATGAATATCACCCTGCTGATCCAGCAACTGGCCGGGGTGATCATGATTGTCTTCGGCGTTTACCAGATCATCGCCGGCAACCTGAGCATGGGCGGCCTGATTGCCTGCTACATGCTCAGTGGTCGTGCGTTGAGTCCGCTGGCGTCGCTGTCCGGGCTGCTGACCCGCTACCAGCAGGCGCGAGTCACCATGACCTCGGTCGACCAGATGATGGAGCTGCCGCAGGAACGCAATTTCGAAGAGCGTCCGCTGAGCCGCAAGGTGCTGCAAGGCGCGATCGAGTGCCGTCAGCTCAGCTTCACTTATCCGCAGCAGCAGAACCCGGCGTTGAAGAACATCAACCTGGTGATCCGCCCCGGCGAGAAAATCGGCATCATCGGCCGCAGCGGTTCGGGCAAGAGTTCGCTGGCCAAACTGCTGGTGGGCCTGTATCAGCCGGACGACGGCGCGCTGCTGGTGGACGGTGTGGATATCCGCCAGATCGACGTCAGCGAGTTGCGCTACAACATCGGCTACGTGCCGCAGGACATCCAGCTGCTGGCCGGCACCCTGCGAGACAACCTGGTCTCCGGCGCACGTTATGTCGAGGACGAACTGGTGCTGCAAGCGGCCGAACTGGCCGGCGTCCACGAATTCGCCCGCCTGCACCCACAAGGCTATGAACTGCAAGTCGGCGAGCGCGGCCAGAACCTGTCCGGCGGCCAGCGGCAGAACGTCGCCCTGGCCCGGGCGCTGCTGCTCAATCCGCCGATCCTGCTGCTCGATGAGCCGACCAGTGCCATGGACAACACCGGCGAGGAACGCCTCAAGCAACGCCTCGCGGCGGTGGTTGAAAACAAGACCGTGGTGCTGGTGACGCACCGGGCGTCGCTGTTGTCGCTGGTCGATCGCCTGCTGGTCGTCGACCGCGGGCAGATTCTCGCCGACGGGCCGAAAGCCGCCGTGATGGAAGCGTTGAAGAAGGGGCAGATCAGTGTTGCTTAAGTCGGGTGTCAAGGATTCGATCCGTCGCTACTTCAAGGGCTCTGCCTCGTTGCAGGGCCAGCCGCTGCCGGAGGTCAACAAGGCGCTGATCGAGGATGCGCCGCGCGTGGTGCGCCTGACGATCTGGGCCATCATCGGCTTCTTCGTGTTCCTGATGCTGTGGGCGCACTTCGCCGTGATCGACGAAGTGACCAAGGGCGACGGCAAGGCGATTCCCTCGTCGAAGATCCAGAAGATCCAGAACCTCGAGGGCGGGATCGTCTCCGAACTGTTCGTCAAGGAAGGCCAGATCGTCGAGGCCGGTGCGCCGCTGATTCGCCTGGACGACACGCGGTTCGCCTCCAACGTCGGCGAAACCGAGGCCGATCGGCTGTCGATGCTGCTGCGCGTCGAACGCCTGAGCGCCGAGGTCGATGACCGTCCGTTGAATTTCCCCGAAGACGTGCTCAAGGCTGTGCCGGGCCAGGCGAAAAGCGAGGAATCGCTGTACATCAGCCGCCGCCAGCAACTGCACGATGAAGTCGGCGGCCTGCAGGAACAGTTGATCCAGCGTCAGCAGGAGCTGCGCGAATTCACCTCCAAGCAGGCGCAATATCGCCAGCAACTCGGTTTGCAGCGCCAGGAAATCAACATGTCCGAGCCGCTGGTGGCCCAGGGCGCGGTATCGCCGGTGGAGGTGCTGCGGCTCAAGCGTGCCGAAGTCGAAACCCGCGGTCAGCTCGACGCGACCACGCTGGCAATCCCGCGTGCCGAGTCGGCCATTAAGGAAGTCCAGCGCAAGATCGACGAGACGCGCGGCAAATTCCGCAGCGAGGCGCTGACCCAGCTCAATGAGGCGCGCACTGACCTGAACAAGGCCCAGGCCACCGGCAAGGCCCTGGAGGATCGGGTCAGCCGTACGCTGGTGACCTCGCCGGTGCGCGGCATTGTCAACAAGATGCTGGTCAACACCATCGGCGGCGTGATCCAGCCGGGCAGCGACCTGGTGGAAATCGTGCCGCTGGACGACACCCTGCTGGTCGAAGCCAAGATCCGCCCGCAGGACATCGCCTTCCTGCACCCGGGCCAGGAAGCCACGGTGAAATTCACCGCGTATGACTACACCATCTATGGCGGGCTGAAGGCCAAGCTGGAACAGATCGGCGCCGACACCATCACCGACGAAGACAAGAAAACCACCTACTACATCATCAAGCTGCGCACCGAGCGCAGCCACCTCGGCACCGACGAGAAGCCGTTGCTGATCATCCCGGGGATGGTGGCGTCGGTGGATATCATCACCGGCAAGAAAACCGTGCTGAGCTACCTGCTCAAGCCGATCATCCGCGCCCGGGCCGAGGCGTTGCACGAGCGCTAGAGCTTCACTGGCCTTGCCGGCCTCATCACTGGCAAGCCAGCTCCCACAGAGTTCTTTAATGAGCACACAATTGTGTTCTCACCGAGATCCCTGTGGGAGCTGGTTTGCCAGCGATGGCGTCAGTTTGAACACCACATCTCTGTCAGTAAGTGACACGAATCGTCACTCACCAATCGGTTCATTCCTCACCAATCGCCATATCGTTATTCATTAACAGTATTTAAATTCCACTTCTTATATCTATAAAGTCAATCTCCTGCGTACCTGCCGACCAATCGGCGCGCCGCACGACCTGAACGAACACGCAATCCAGCGTGAGTTTCTGATCGACGTGCGCGCCCGTGAGCGCGCCGTGCGTGGGAGATTTTCTGATGTCCGCAGCTACTGCTACCCCGAGCGCCGCGACTGCCGCGCCGCAAACCTTCGAGATTCGCCCGTTCAGCGGTGCCGTCGGCGCCGAAATCATCGGCCTGGACCTGGCCCTGCCGGTCAACGCACACGACTTCGCGCGCATCCACCGCGCGCACCTCGATCACCATGTCGTGGTGTTCCGCGACCAGCGCATCACCCCTCAACAGCAGATCGACTTCAGCCGCCGCTTCGGCGTGTTGCAGATACACGTGCTCAAGCAGTTCCTGCTGGAAAATCACCCGGAAATCCTCATCGTTTCCAACATCGTCGAGAACGGCCAGAACATCGGCCTGGGCGACGCCGGCAAGTTCTGGCACTCCGATCTCTCCTATAAAGAGCTGCCGAGCCTCGGTTCGATGCTGCATGCCCAGGAGCTGCCGTCCGAGGGCGGCGACACCCTGTTCGCCGACATGCACAAGGCCTGGGACAGCCTGCCCGAGGCACTGCGCAAAGCGGTCGAGGGGCGCTCGGCGGCGCATTCCTACACCGCGCGTTACAGCGAAAGCAAATTCGAAGGCAACTGGCGCCCGACCCTGACGGCAGAGCAGCTGGCCCAGGTCGCCGAAGTGATACACCCAGTGGTTCGCACCCATCCGGAAAACGGCCGCAAGGCACTGTTCGTCAGCGAAGGCTTCACCACCCGCATCGTCGGCCTGCCCGAAGACGAGAGCCAACAGCTGCTCGCCGAGCTCTACGCCCATAGCGTGCTGCCAGAGAACATCTACCGCCATCAGTGGCGGCCCCATGACCTGGTGTTCTGGGACAACCGCTCGCTGATTCACCTGGCTGCCGGCTGCCCCGCACACCTGCGCCGCAAGCTGTATCGCACCACCATCCAGGGCGACGCGCCTTTCTGATTGCCGGAGATCCGATCATGTCCAAACGTCTTCCATTGGCGCCGCTGGCCGCCGCCATCGGCCTGGGCCTGAGCCTGGTTGCCGGCAGCCTGGTGGCGCCGACCGCGGCCCACGCCGAAGGTGAAATCCGCATCGCCGAACAGTTCGGCATTGTCTATCTGTTGCTCAATGTGGTGCGCGATCAGGGCCTGATCGAGAAGTACGGCAAGCAGGAAGGCCTCGATATCAAGGTCGACTGGACGCAGCTCTCGGGCGGCGCGGCGGTCAACGATGCGTTGCTCTCCGGTTCCATCGACATTGCCGGCGCCGGCGTCGGCCCGCTGCTGACGATCTGGGATCGCACCCGCGGCAAGCAGAACGTCAAGGCAGTCGCCTCGCTCGGTAACTTCCCGTACTACCTGGTCAGCAACAATCCCAAGGTCAAGACCATTGCCGACTTCACCGAGAAGGATCGCATCGCGGTGCCGGCGGTGGGCGTGTCCGTGCAGTCGCGCTTCCTGCAATACGCGGCGGCCAAGCAGTGGGGTGACCAAGAATTCAATCGTCTCGACAAGTACACCATCGCCGTGCCGCACCCGGATGCCACCGCCGCGCTGATCGCCGGCGGCACCGAGCTGACCGGGCATTTCTCCAACCCGCCGTTCCAGGACCAGGCGCTGCAGAACCCCAACGTGCACGTGGTGCTCAATTCCTATGACGTGCTCGGCCCGAACTCGCCGACGGTGCTGTTCGCCACCGAGAAATTCCGCAACGACAATCCGAAAACCTACAAAGCCTTCGTCGAGGCGCTGACCGAAGCCGCGCAATTTGCGCAGAACGATAAAGGCGCGGCGGCGGACACCTACATCCGCGTGACCAAGGCCAAGATCGACCGTGCCGAGCTGCTGAAAATCATCGACAACCCGCAGTTCGAATTCAGCGTCACGCCGAAAAACACCTACCCGCTGGCGGAATTCCTCTACCGCGTCGGCGCGATCAAGAACAAACCGCAATCGTGGAAGGACTACTTCTTCCAGGATGCCAAACCGCTGCAGGGGAGCTGATCGAGATGAACGCCCCCTTGCAAGGCCACGCGGCCAGCAACCCGATCGCCACGGCGCAGGCGCTGCTGGCGGTCGACCAGGTCAGCCTCGAATACCGTACGCCGCAGCGCGTCGTGCGAGCCACCCACCAGGTCAGCTTCGAGGTCGATCAGGAGGACCGCTTCGTCCTGCTGGGCCCGTCCGGGTGCGGCAAGTCGACGTTGCTCAAAGCCGTCGCCGGGTTCATTGCCCCGTCCGAGGGCGAAATTCGTCTGCAAGGCCAGCGCGTCGACGCACCGGGGCCGGACCGGATTGTAGTGTTCCAGGAATTCGATCAACTGCCGCCATGGAAAACCGTGAAGCAGAACGTGATGTTTCCGTTGCTGGCCTCGCGCACGTTGAAAAAGAGAGAGGCCGAAGAGCGGGCGCTGCACTATCTGGACAAGGTTGGCCTGGCAGCCTTCGCCGATGCCTATCCGCACACGTTGTCCGGCGGCATGAAAGCACGGGTGGCGATTGCCCGGGCGCTGGCGATGCAGCCGAAAATCCTCCTGATGGACGAGCCGTTCGCCGCGCTGGACGCGCTGACCCGGCGCAAGATGCAGGAAGAATTGTTGCTGCTGTGGGAGGAGGTGCGGTTCACCTTGCTGTTCGTGACCCACTCGATCGAAGAGGCGTTGGTGGTCGGCAACCGCATCCTGCTGTTGTCGCCGCATCCGGGACGGGTCAGGGCCGAAGTGCACAGTCATCAATACGACCTGCACAGCCTCGGCGGGGTAGCGTTTCAGCAATCGGCGCGGCGCATTCATCGCCTGCTGTTCGACGAAGGCCAGCCGGCGGAAACCGAGCGCGACCACGACTTCAACGACATTCGCATCGCTTATTGAGCGGCCTGGAGGATTTGCCCGATGAGCCATTCATCCCCTTTACGTGAAGAATTCGAAACCGTTCTGCAGCCACTGACCAGCGTGCCGCTGGAGCGCGAATTGCCGCTGGGCCAGCGTTTGTGGCAGCAGGGCTGGCTGCGTAAAAGCCTGATCCTGATCCTGCTCGCGGTGCTCTGGGAGGTGATCGCCCGGGTGCAGAACAACGATCTGCTGCTGCCGAGTTTCCTCCAGACCAGTCACGCCTTGTACGACGGCCTGCTCAGCGGCGAGTTGCTGGGCAAGGTGTGGATTTCCCTGGTGGTGCTGGTCAAGGGTTACCTGATCGGCATCGTGCTGGCGTTTGCCCTGACCACGCTGGCGGTGTCGACCCAGCTCGGTCGGGATTTGCTCAGCACCCTGACCTCGATGTTCAACCCGCTGCCGGCGATTGCCCTGTTGCCGCTGGCCTTGCTCTGGTTCGGCCTGGGGCAGAACAGCCTGATCTTTGTGCTGGTGCATTCGGTGCTGTGGGCGCTGGCGTTGAACACCTACGCGGGGTTTCTCGGTGTCTCGGAAACCCTGCGCATGGCCGGGCGCAACTACGGTCTGAAGGGCATGCGCTTTGTGCTGTTCATTCTGATTCCGGCGGCGCTGCCGTCGATCCTCGCCGGGTTGAAAATCGGCTGGGCCTTCGCCTGGCGCACGCTGATCGCTGCCGAACTGGTGTTCGGCGCCACCAGCGGCAAGGGCGGGCTGGGCTGGTACATCTTCCAGAACCGCAACGAACTGTACACCGACAAGGTGTTTGCCGGCCTGGCGGTGGTGATCCTGATCGGGTTGCTGGTGGAGAACCTGGTGTTCGATACGCTGGAGAGGATCACCGTGAAGCGCTGGGGTATGCAGCGCTGATGTGTATTGACTGACCTGGCCCCATCGCTGGCAAGCCAGCTCCCACAGGGATTGTGTGTTCACTCATTCTGTGACCGGCGAAAATCCTGTGGGGGCTGGCTTGCCGGCGATGGCGCCCTTGCAACCACCGCCAGGCGCCAGGGATGTTTGCTAGCATTGCACCCAGATCAATTCAGATCAGCCACGAGTGCTCAGCATGCAACTCCCGGACATGAACCTGTTGGTCGCCCTCGACGCCTTGCTTGACGAGGGCAGCGTGGTCGGTGCGGCGCGGCGAATGAACCTCAGTCCCGCCGCCATGAGCCGCACCCTGACGCGAATCCGCGAGGCCATCGGCGACCCGATACTGGTACGTGCCGGTCGCGGTCTGGTGCCAACGCCCAAAGCCCTCGCGCTGCGTGAACAGGTGCGCGACGTGGTCGAGCAGGCGGCGCTGCTGTTTCGCTCGGCGGACGCCGTGGAACTCGGCACCCTGCGTCGGCGCTTCAGTATCCGCGCCAACGACTTTTTCGTCGGGGTGTACGGCGGCAAGCTGTTCGACACCCTCGACCAGCAGGCGCCGCATTGCGAGCTGCGTTTCGTCCCCGAAGGCGACGGAGATGATGAAGCGCTGCGCGAAGGGCGGATCGACCTGAGCGTCAGCAACACCCGCCCGGTGACGCCGGAAGTGAAGGTGCAGAACCTGTTTTCCACGCATTTCGTCGGGCTGGTGCGCGCCGATCATCCGTTGCTCGACGGCGAAATCACCGCTGAGCGTTATGCCGGTTTTTCCCACATCAGCATGTCCCGCCGCGGCATCGCCCGCGGGCCGATCGACACCGCCCTGAATGCGTTGGGCCTGGAGCGGCGGGTGGCGGTGATCGCGCCGAGCTTCCATGCGGCGATGTTCGCCTTGCCGGACTCCGACCTGATCCTGCCGGTGCCCAAGGAAGCGCTGCTGAGCGTGCGGCGGCTGGGCCTGAAACTGCGCTCGTTCGACCTGCCGATCCCGTTGCCGACCCTGATGCTGACCCAGGCCTGGCATCCGCGCTTCGACAAGGACCCGGCGCACCGCTGGCTGCGCGAAACGCTCAAGACCTGTTGCGACGAAACGTGGCTGGCCGCCCAACCCTGAATACGCAAGCCGAGTCAGCCTTGGCACCTTTCTATCTGGCGATAAACAGTTGTGTCTGATGCACTTATAACCTGCCGATAAGTCAATTTTCGTCAGCACTAAGCCCGACTAATATGCTCCGGTATTTTTCCCTCCGGAGTGTGTATTCATGACTTCCCTGACGGCCCCGGCACCTGTCGCCGCGGCCAGTCCGGCGACGGCGGCCACGCCACCGGTGTTCGGCGTGCGAATCATCACCGGCCTGGTCGGTGTGCTGCTGGCGGTGCTGGTCTCGGGCCTCAACGAGATGGTGACCAAAGTCGCGCTCGCCGACATCCGAGGCGCGCTGAACATCGGCTACGACGAAGGCACCTGGCTGGTCGCCTGTTATGCCGCGACCTCGGTGGCGGCGATGGCGTTCGCGCCGTGGTGCTCGGTGACCTTTTCGCTGCGTCGCTTCACCCTCTGCGCGATCAGCCTGTTCACGCTGCTCGGCGTGTTGTGCCCGTTCGCCCCGAACTACGAAAGCCTGCTGCTGATGCGCACCCTGCAAGGCCTTGCCGGCGGGGCGTTGCCGCCGATGCTGATGACCGTTGCCCTGCGTTTCCTGCCGGCCAATTTCAAGCTCTATGGCCTGGCCGGTTACGCGCTGACGGCGACGTTCGGCCCCGGCCTCGGCACGCCGCTGGCCGGCCTGTGGAGCGAATACGTCGGCTGGCAGTGGACGTTCTGGCAAATTATCGTGCCGTGCCTGATTGCCATGGCGATGGTCGCCTGGGGCCTTCCGCAGGATCCGCTGCGCCTGGAACGTCTCAAGACGTTCAACTGGCAGGGCCTGCTGCTGGGCTTCCCGGCGATCTGCATGCTGGTGATCGGCCTGCTCCAGGGCAATCGGCTGGACTGGTTCGAATCGAACCTGATCTGCGCGTTGCTCGGCGCCGGTGCATTGTTGCTGCTGGCGTTTTTGATCAACGAGTGGTCGCAGCCGATCCCGTTTTTCAAGTTGCAGATGCTCGGCATTCGCAACCTGTCTTTTGCGCTGATGACCCTCGCCGGGGTGTTGGTGGTGTTGCAGGCGGTGGTGTTGCTTCCGTCGAGCTACCTGGCGCAGATACAGGGTTATCGCCCGGTGCAGACCGCGCCGATCATGCTGATCGCGGCATTGCCACAGCTGATCGCGCTGCCGCTGGTGGCGGCGCTGTGCAACTTGCGCTGGGTCGATTGCCGCTGGGTGCTCGGCATCGGTTTGAGCATGCTGGTGCTGTCTTGCCTGGGCGGCTCGCTGCTGACGTCGCAATGGATTCGCGACAACTTCTACGTGCTGCAATGGTTGCAGATCTTCGGTCAGCCGATGTCGGTGCTGCCGCTGTTGATGTTGTCCACCGGCAGCATCCAGCCGCAGGACGGGCCGTTCGCCTCCGCATGGTTCAACACGGTGAAAGGCCTGGCCGCGGTGGTCGCCACGGGCGTGATCGAAGCGCTGACCACGGCGCGCCTGCATTTCCACTCGACGATGTTGATCGACAACCTCGGCAATTCACCTTTGGCCGATCGCAGCGATCCGGGCCTTGCCCATCGTTTGCACGAACAGGCCGTGGTGCTGACTTCTTCCGATCTTTATGTGTGCATGGCCGGCGTCGCGGTGGCGCTGATCCTGCTGATTTTCTGGCTGCCGACGCGGATTTTCCCGCCGCGCGCGCCGACCTGATGGCTGTACGGGAACAGAAGGTTTTTATGACGACTCAAGCAAAGCAAAAAATCGCCGTGGCCGTGGCGGCTGCCCTGGCCGTCGGCGTGCTGCTGTATCTGGCGGTGCCCGGCCTGTTTGGCCAGCGCACACAGCAAAACACCAATGATGCATTCGTGTCCGCCGACTTCACCCTGGTGGTGCCGCGTGTGGCCGGGTTCATCAAGGAGGTGCTGGTGGAGGACAACCAGCAGGTCAAGGCCGGGCAGTTGCTGGCCCTGATCGATGACCGCGACCTGCGCGCCGCCGCTGAAGCGGCCGATGCGCAGACCCTGGTGGCACGGGCGCAGTTGCAGAACGCCCGGGCGACGTTGGAGCGTCAGGCTTCAGTGATCGCTCAGGCGCAGGCAGCGGTGGTTTCGGCCAAGGCACAAATGGCCTTCGCCCAGCAGGAACTCAATCGCTACAACCATTTGGCAGGCGTCGGCGCCGGCACCGTGCAGAACGCGCAGCAGGCGCGTACGCGGATCGATCAGGCGACTGCGCGACTGGATACGGCCACGGCCAGACTGGCGGCGGAGCGCAAGCAGATCGACATTCTCAGCGCGCAACGCGATGCCGCCGAAGGGGGCTTGAAGCACGCGCAGGCGGCGTTGGAGATCGCCAGTTTCGAGTTGTCCTACACGCGCATCACCGCGCCGCAGGATGGCATGGTCGGCGAGCGTGCGGTGCGCGTCGGCGCTTACGTGACGCCGGGCAGCAAGCTGCTGGCCGTGGTGCCGCTGCAGCAGGCGTACGTGGTGGCCAACTTCCAGGAAACCCAGCTCACCGATGTCCACCCGGGACAGGCGGTGCAGGTGCGCGTCGACAGCCTCGGCGGTGAGGCCTTGAACGGTCGTGTCGAAAGTATTGCCCCGGCCACTGGCGTGACCTTCGCGGCGGTGAAACCGGACAACGCCACGGGCAACTTCACCAAGGTCGTGCAACGGATTCCGGTGAAGATCGTCCTCGAGCCCGGTCAGCCGTTGGCCGAGCGGCTGCGCGTGGGCATGTCGGTGGAGGCGAGTATCGATACCCGTCGTTCGGCGCCGGCGCAGCGCGAGGTGACGCAGCGATGATTTTTGTTGAATCGGCTGGCGCCATCGCTGGCAAGCCAGCTCCCACAGAGGGTGTGCAGACTGGCCGGGATCCTCATTCCAAACAGAGCTCTTTGTGGGAGCTGGCTTGCCAGCGAAGAGGCCAGTGGCAACAACTCACCCTCGGAGCCTTGCTCGCCCTTGGCCTCAGCGCCTGCACCGTCGGCCCGGACTTCCACAAGCCCGAAGCCACACAAATCACCGACTGGGCCAAACCCGCCAAATCAGCCCCCAGCCAGGCTGTCAGCGAACCGCTGAACGAGCGCTGGTGGGAGGTCTTCCATGATGCGCAACTGTCGGCCCTGACCCAGCGGGCGATGCACAGCAACCTCGACCTGCAACTGGCGAGCAGCCGCTTGCAACAAAGTCGCGCCGCGCGGCAAGTGATCACCGCGGATCGTTATCCGACCACTGCGGCGACCGGCAGCTACGCCCGCCAACGCAACAGCGGCAAAGGCTTGAGCGATCCGTCTGGGCATAACGGCGATTCCGCCTTCAATTTGTGGGATGCCGGTTTCTCCGCGTCGTGGGAGCTGGATTTCTGGGGCCGCGTGCGCCGGGAAACCGAGGCCGCCGACGCCAACCTCGAAGTCGCCGAAAACGATCGTCGCGGCGTGCTGCTTGCGGTTCTGGCCGACACCGCGCAGAACTACATTCAACTTCGCGGTGTGCAGAACACTCGTGCAGTCACCGAGCAGAACCTTGACGTCGCGCGCCACAGCCTCAAGCTCTCGCAACTGCGGCTCAACGATGGTGTGGCGACCGATCTGGACGTCGCCGAGGCTGCAGCGCAAGTCGCGGCCATCGAATCGCGTCTGCCCGCGCTCGAACAACGCCAGTCGCAACTGATCAACGCGATCAGCCTGTTGATGGGCGAAGCGCCCCAAGCGCTGGCCAAGGAGTTATCCACAGATGCCACCGTGCCGCAGTCGCCGCTGCAAGTCGCCATCGGCCTGCCGTCGCAATTGGCGGAACGGCGCCCGGATATCCGTCAGGCCGAAGCCCGGTTGCACGCCGCCACCGCCAATATCGGTGTCGCCCAAGGCGATTTCTATCCGCGCATCACGCTGTCCGGAAACCTGGGATCGCAAGCGATGCAGCTCAGCGATTTCGGTTCGTGGGGTTCGCGCGCCTTCGGCCTCGGCCCGCAGTTCAGCCTGCCGCTGTTCGACGGCGGACGCTTGCGCGGCGTCCTGCAGTTGCGCGAAGCCCAGCAACAGGAAGCGGCGATCGCCTACCAGCAAACCGTGCTGCGTGCCTGGCACGAGATCGACGACCAGTTGACCGCCTACAACGCCAGCCAGCGTCGCCGCGACAGCCTCGCCGAAGCGGTACGCCAGAACCAGATCGCCCTGCGCACCGCGCAACAGCAATACGTCGAAGGCGTGGCCGACTTCGTCAATGTTCTCACCGTGCAAGGCGCGTTGCTGGCGACCCAGGAGCAGTGGGTGGAAAGCTCCACCGGCGTGTCGCTGGCGATGGTCGGGTTGTATCGGGCGTTGGGTGGGGGATGGGAGTCGGTGTATCCGGCGCAAGGTTCGCCTACCAGTAATCCGGCTTGAAGGCGGGTTTCTTGCCAGTGGCCACTCGTTCGGGAAACTGGTGCAGGAACAGCTCTTCAGGGGTGATGACGCGCCGTAGCCAATGCGAATGGTCTTTCAGAGAACCAGGGGATGGGCGGTTCAATCCCGCTCTATGCGGAAGGATGACGCCGACGATGATGTGAGGGAAGTCCGCCCGAATGGCTTTCAATGCCGGCGTCATATCCGTGTCGCTCGATACCAGGACAAGCTGCTCGATACGCGTTTGCCGGTCCAGCGTTGCCTGGCGCCATGCCGTGCGGTACATGCTGATTGCGATATGAACGTCGGTTTCCTTTTCTTCAAGCTTCCAGATATCGACTTTGTCCTGGCGTGAGGCTTTGGTGTTCCTGTCGACAAATCGTGGGGCTTTGGCCGGCTGAAGTTGATGGCGACCAAAGTGCACGGTGACATTGGTCGCGCGCAAAGCCCTGATGTAGGTGTCTTGGGCTTCCTTGGACACGCGACCGAGCGTCGCGAGTTCCGGCTTGATCGAAGACGTGAAGTAATCAATCGAGACGACGCTGTTCTGCGGGTTTTCAACAAGCGCTACATGGGCCAGCAAACTTTCAAGGTTCAGCCATTTGTAGGGTGTGCCAGCGAGCAGTCCGTAGAACAGGTTATAGCCATCAACAAAGAAAGCGGTGCGCACACATGATTCCTCAGAAACGAAAAAACCGGCCTGAGCCGGTTTTTTCACCCCAACGGCCAGCGAACTGAATCGCTGCGTACGGGGTTGAGTGAGGCCATCCTAGATTGAGCGCGTCATGCAGGTCAACCGACGTCCGATCGTTACCTCCCTCCGCTGGAACTTCCCAGCGCCGGCCATCCAGTTTTGTTGGTCATACAGGGCGTTGGTCAAGCCGTTCGGTGGTTTCTTTATTAGCGGTTGTTGCGGCACAAAGGCAGGAAACTTCTAGCTTGTAATCACTATCAGGGTTCATTGAGCGTTTGTTGTCCGACCCTTGTCGGAAAAATCTGTGGTCCTACATGGCTGCAACGTTTCGACAGCAAAACTGCACATCCAGATGTTTTTGCAACATCGCATTTCAGGGCAATGATGGCCTTTCGCTTGACGCTAAACCCCGCTGTCGTAGACTCCGCACATCCGTCAGGGAGTAGCGGTTATGCGGCGTTTTCGTGGTTGGGTTATCGGATTGACCTTTGTAACGGCTGCCGTTCAGGCGCAAACGCCCGGGCCAGACGATCCGCTGCTGGATAACGGCGCAACCGGCGCAGCGCCGGCGAGCAGTGAGGCACGGGGTGTCTTGCGTGCTCGCGATCAAGCGGTGCTGGCCAGTGAGTTGTCCGGGCGGATTGTCGAGTTGCCGTTCAGCGAGGGCGAATCGTTCAAGAAGGGTGACACCCTGGCGCGCTTCGATTGTGCGGCCTATCAGGCCCAACTCAATGCCGCGCAAGCCGCCAGCCGTGGCGCCGGTGAGGAGCTGGCGCACAACCGGCAGCTGGCCGCGCTCAATTCCGTGGGACGTTTCGAAGTGGCCAGGGCCGAGGCCAAGGTCAGCGAAACCCAGGCGCAATCCCAGGTGTATCAGGTGCAGGTCAAGCGTTGCAGCGTGATCGCGCCGTTCGACGGGCAAGTGGTCGAACGCAAGGTGCAGCGCTTCGAGAGCGTGCCGGCCGGTGCGCCGCTGCTGGACGTGGTCGACAACCGCACCCTGGAAATCCATCTGCTGGTGCCGTCGCGCTGGATGGCGCGCCTCAAGCCGGGGCAGACCTTCAGTTTCATTCCCGATGAAACCGGGCAACCGCTGGACGCCACGGTCAAACGCCTCGGCGCGCGTATCGACGAAGGCAGCCAGACCCTGTTGCTGGTCGCCACACTGCCCGAGACCAAGGGCCTGCTCGCCGGCATGAGTGGCACCGCGCGTTTTCCGGAGCTCAAGTGAACGCCCCGGCGAACGGCGGTGCCGAGCAGGTCTTCGCGCGGTTTCTCGATCTCGAACGCCAGACCCGCGCCGCCCGCGATCCGTCGCAACTGGCCTACAGCCTGGTCAACGACGGTCAGTCATTGTTCGGCTACCGCCATGCCGCGTTGCTGATCGCCGGCAAGGTGCAGGCGGTGACCGGCGTCAGCGCCGTGGAGCCGAATGCACCGTTCGTGGCGTTCGTCGAGCAGGCCGTGGCGCAGCTGTTCAAACAGGGTGTGTTGCACCAGGCACGGGTGATTGCCCCGCAGCTGCTCGGCGAATCGATCCAGGCCGACTGGCGCAGTCTGTCGGCGGCACAGGTGTTCTGGCTGCCGCTGATCGATCGCCAGGGCGAGGTGTTCGGCGGCTTGTGGCTGGCCCGCGATGTGCCGTGGAACCCTTCTGAACAGGTGCTGCTGGCGCAACTCGGCGACACTTGCAGCCACGCCTGGCTGGCGCTGCAACCGCGCAAGCCGTGGCGACTGCGCTGGACACGCAAGCGTCAGGTGGCCCTGGTCGCGGTGTTGCTGCTCGGCTTGTTGATTCCGGTGCGCCAGTCGGTGCTGGCCCCGGCCGAAGTGGTGCCGCAGGGCGGTCGCGTGGTGGCGGCACCGCTGGACGGGGTGATTGCCGAATTTCTGGTCAAGCCCAACCAGCCGGTGAAGCGCGGCGACCTGCTGCTGCGTTTCGAGAGCACCACGCTCAAGGCCCAGGCCGATGTCGCTGAACGCGCCCTGGGCGTGGCCGAAGCCGAACTGAAATCCAATTCCCAGCGTTCGTTCGCCGATGCCGAATCCAGCTCGCGGCTGGACCTGCTGGCGGCGCGGGTCGAGCAGAAGCGCGCCGAACGCGATTACGCCCGCGAATTGCTCAATCGCAGTGAAGTGCGTGCCGAACGTGACGGCATCGCGGTGTTCGCCGACGCCGAGCGCTTGACCGGCAAACCGCTGCAGACCGGCGAGCGACTGATGGAGATCGCCGATCCGAACCAGGCCGAACTGCGCATCGAACTGGCGGTGGGCGACGCGATCGCGCTGGAACCCGGTGCCGAAGTCGCGCTGTTTCTCGACAGCGATCCGTTGCAGCGTCATCGCGCCACCCTCGAGCGTTCGGCCTACGAGGCGCAGCCCACGGCGGGCGGGCAACTGGCCTACCGGCTCGATGCCAATTTTGCCGCCACCCCTCCGCGCATCGGCTTGCGTGGCACGGCGAAAATCTTCGGCGATCGCGCGCCGCTGGCGTTGTACCTGCTGCGCCGGCCCCTGGCGGGTCTGCGGCAGAGCGTGGGCCTGTAAATGCACCTGCCGAGCCTGCGTGCCGACCTGCAACTGTCGCCCGCGGCGCCGGCCCTCGACGGTTCGCCGCGCTGGACCCTGGCCGATCCGGTGCGCGGGCGTTATTTCAAACTCGGTAGCGCGGCGATGCGGCTGCTGCGCCATTGGGCGCTTGGCGATGCCGAACAGGTGCTGCGCGCGGCCAATCGCGAACCGGGCCTGCCCCTGGATGGCAGCGAACTGGAGCAGTTGCTGGAATTTCTCCGCGGCCACGATTTGATCAGCGCCCTCGACGAGCAGCAGCGCGCCAGTTATCGGCTCAAGGCGCTCGCACAGCGCCAGAGCCTGTGGCAGATCCTGCTGCATCAATACCTGTTTTTCCGCATTCCACTGTGGCGTCCCGATGCGTTTCTCAATCGTGCCTGGCCCTGGCTGCAACGTTTCGGTCCGAAGCTGCTGCGCTACGGCTTGCCGGCGACACTGGGGCTGGGGGTGTTTCTGGTGTCGCGTGACTGGCAGCGCTTTGTCGGCACCTTCCCGCACCTGTTCAGCCTCGGCGGGGCGCTGGCGTTTGCCGTGGCGTTGTTTTTCGCCAAGCTCTGCCACGAGTTCGGCCATGCGTTCATGGCCAAGCGCGCCGGCTGTCGGGTACAGAGCATGGGCGTGGTGTTCATGGTGCTGCTGCCGATGTTCTACACCGATGTCAGCGATGCCTGGCGGGTCAATGATCGCCGCGCACGCTTGCTGATCGGTGCCGGTGGCGTTCTGGCGGAATTGCTCCTGGCGTGCATCGCGCTGCTGGCCTGGTCGCTGCTGCCGGATGGCCCCGGACGTACGGCGGCGTTCATGCTCGCCAGCGCGACCTGGATCACCACGCTGGTGGTCAATCTCAATCCGTTCATGCGTTTCGATGGTTACTTTCTGCTCAGCGATCTGTGGCAAGTCGACAATTTGCAGGGGCGGGCGTTTGCCCTGTGCCGCTGGCGCCTGCGCGAATTTCTGTTCGGTTACGGCGCACCGGCGCCGGAGCCGTGGTCGCCGCAGATGCAACGGCGTCTGCTGATCTGGGGGTATGGCTCGTGGTTATGGCGTGCGGCGTTGTTTTTCGGGATCGCGCTGGCGGTCTATCACCTGTTCTTCAAGGTCTTGGGGATATTCCTGATGCTGGTGGAGCTGGTGTGGTTCATCGTGCTGCCGATCATGCGTGAGTGGCGCCAGTGGTGGAGCCGCCGTGAACAGGCTCACGGCCCGCGTGTGCTGCTCAGTGCGCTGGCGTTGCTGGGCCTGTTGCTGGCGCTGAGCGTGCCCTGGCGCAGCTCGGTGGAGCTGCCGACCATGCTCGAAGGCGGGCGGGCGAGTGCCCTGCACGCGCCGACGTCGGCGCGGGTCAGGGCCGTCAAGGTCGCGGATGGGCAGAAGGTGGCCCAGGGCGACGTGCTGGTCGAGCTGGAGTCGCCGGATCTCGACTCGCGCCAAGCCATCGTGCGCCGCGAGATCCAGATCCAGCAGTTGCTGATGCGCCGCCAGGCCGGGCGCAGTGAAACGGCTGCCGATGCCGGTATCGTCGAGCAGCGGCTGGCCGAAGCCGTGGCCGAATTCCGTGGTCTGGCCGCCCAGCGCGAACGCCTGCTGCTGCGCGCCCCGCACGCCGGGACGGTGCGCGACCTGCTGCCGAACCTGAGCGTCGGCCGCTGGCTGTCGAACAAGGAGACGCTGGCGCGGGTAGTCGAGGACGGTACGCGCTTGCGCGGTTATCTGGCCGAGGCCGAGTTGTGGCGGGTCGAGTCCGGTGCCACCGGACGCTTCATCGCCGACGATCCGATGCACCCGGCCGTGGCCGTGCAACTGGACGAAATCGACACCAATGGCGTCGCCTACGTCGATCAGGAAGCGTTGACTTCCGATCACCACGGGCCGATTGCCGTGCGCCGCGATCAGCAACAGCGCGCCGAACCGGTTCAGGCGCAATATGGCGCGCGGCTGACCACGCTGCAGCCGACACCGACGCCGGTGCAGCCTCTGCGTGGCGTGGTGGTGTTGCAGGGCAGCGGCGAGTCGCTGCTCGGCGTGGCCTGGCGGCGATTGGCGGCGCTGGGGGTCAGGGAAAGCGGTTTCTGAGGGAGGGTGACGATGGCGGACAACGCAGCGGTGGCAGCAGACGGACTGGTGGTGCGCCCTTCGCGGGCCACGGACGCGCCGTTCCTGCACAGCCTGTATCAGTCGGCGCGGCCGGATCTGCAATGGATCGACGGTGATCAGGAGCTGGTGCAACAGGTGGTCGCCCAGCAGTTTCACGTGCAGGAGCAGGGCATGGGCGACAACTACCCCAATGCCATGCATTACGTGGTCGAGAAGCTCGGCACGGCAATCGGCGCGCTGAGCACCGATTTCGGCGCCAACGAGATTCGCGTGCTGTACCTGGCATTCATCCCCCAGGCGCGGGGCAAGGGTTATGGCCGCACCGTGTTGCAAGGCGTGCAGAAAGCCGCGCAACAGTTGCGCTGCCCGGTGGCCACGGTGGTCTGGGTCAACAACCCGCATGCCCGCCAGCATTATCTGGCGCTGGGGTTTGCCATCGAGGAGCGCACGCCGACGGCGGAGCGGCTGGTGTGGTATCCGCACGGCTGAGAACCGCGCAGCAGGGTTGAAGCGAGCAGGGCCCGCTTCAACACGCGTTCAGTTGAAGGAAATGCAGAAATAGCCCAGGCGCGGGTCGCGCCCCATCGCCGGCATGCGCGAAACGAAAATATCCTCCACGCGGCCCAGTTCGGGCAGATGCAGTGCGCACAGACCGTCAACGAAGTCAGTCGGCACCCGGCTGCTGAATTCGAGGCTGAAAGGCATGCGCTCGCTGTGGCGCATCTTGGCTGACGGGACTTCTTCGAAGTGCTCGATATGAATCGACAGGGCCGACCCGTCCGGCAGGTAGAGCGTGCCGTCCTGCCCTGGCAGGGCCTGGAAATGCTGGCTTTGAACCGCTTGCAACATGGTGGGGCTCCAGTGACGTGAAAACGGCCGGGGGCGCGGGCCCCCGGCCGTCAACTCAGTTGCGCGACGGGAAAATGCCGTTCAGGGCGATGCTGAAGTTGAGTACCAGGTAGGGGTTGAGGACGCCCATCGGCGTACTGCCACCGGCCGGGGAAATGTCTCCGGTGACCGTGGTGGTGACGCCTTTGAGTGGTACCGGCGTGGCGCCCTGGGCATCGGAATAGATATTGGCCGAGCCGGGCCCGCCGCCGGAAGCGCCGAGGTAGGCATTGGTGGCGGTCGGTACGGTCGCCGGGTTGCTCGCCGGGACGGCCAGTGACAGCGCCGTGTTGGCCGTGAGACCGGTCATGGCGTGCGTATGGTTGGGCATGTTGGCGATGGTGGCGGTGACGCTTTCGGTGCCGGACATTTCGCCCATGGTCCGCGGTGTCAGGCCGATGCCGTTGCCCTGGGCCATCGGCAGGCGCCCCTGCAGGTTGGGCAGGGCGAAGTTGCTCTGGCCATTGCCCCCATAGGTGGTGCCGAGCAAGGCGAACAGGGCGTTGTACTGTGCAATCGAAAGAATCTGGCCGTTGCACCAGGCCCAGTCGCGGGGAGCGAACTGAAAGGCGAACGGTTGAATCGTACCCATAAAGACTTCCATGGTTCCTCATCCTTCTGTCATGTGGTTGGCGCGCCGCGCAGGGGCCCTGTTGCCGGGCAGGTAAAAAGTGCCGTGTTGGCGCGTCTTTTTGCGCGGGCAGGTCACGCCATGCCGTAGCGTAGACCCGGATCAGCGGACTTGCCGGATGTCGTCGCGACAGCGCATCGTCTTCGTCGCTGGCCTAAAGTGAGCGCTAGGCTGCGGCTGGTTTTTTCATTGCTGACAACAAGGGGAGTTGATGGAAGCGCGTCGCGAAACACCGCTGGGCGATACCCAGGATCCGTTCGCCGCACCGGGGGCGCCTCTGCGGCGACTGCTGCGCTGGGCGCGTCGGCATGGCCTGATTCCGATTCTGCTGCTGGCGACGCTGGTGCGTTTTTATGACCTCACCGCCGCAGCCATCTGGGGCGATGAAGGCTCGAGCCTGCTGCTGGCGAATTATTCGCTGGGTGGTATCTGGAACCACGCCGCGTTCGACGTGCACCCGCCGCTGTACTTCATGCTGCTGCACGCCTGGATCGGGCTGTTCGGCGACGGCATCTTTGCCATCCGCTGCCTGAGCGCCGTGGCCGGCATTGGCGCAGTGGGTGTCGGAGTCTGGCTGGTGGACAGACTGGCCACGCGGCGGGCGGCGATGATCGCCGGGGTACTGCTGGCGCTGTTGCCGACGGCAGTGCGCTACAGCCAGGAAGTGCGCATGTACTCGCTGCTCGGACTGCTGCTGCTCGCAGGCACGCTGGCGCTGGTCTACTGGCTGCGCAAACCGCAGCGCACCCGCTATCTGGTGATCTACGCACTGCTGATGAGCGCGGCGTTCTACACCCATTACTTCGCGGTGCTGGCGGCGCTCAGTCACTGGCTGTACCTGGGGCTGGTGCGCCTGCAACCGGGCTATCGCCTGCGGCATATCCAGCGCCCGGACTGGTGGCTGGCGAATCTGGGCATTGTCGTGCTTTACCTGCCGTGGCTGCCGAACCTGCTCAATCTGCTGCAGCACATCGAACAGCTCAAGGTCGGCGGCGATGTCGGCTGGGAAGACCCGGTAACCCTGGCGTCACTGCCCGGAATGATCTGGACCTGGCTGATCCAGGATGACGGCGAGCACCTGCCGTGGCTGGTCTTTGCCAGCGTGCCGCTGGCGATGCTGGGGCTGACGTGGATCGCCGTGGCCCGCGATCGCAGCGTCAATCGCGGCAGCGTGCTGCTGGCGCTGTACACCGGCGTGCCGTTGCTGCTGGTGTTCGCCGTTTCACTGATTACCCCGGTGTTCATCGAGCGCTACCTGACGGCCTATGCGCTGGGCCTGCCGATGCTCGTGGCGTTGGCCATCGATCGTTTGTACCGGCGCGCGCGGATGGTTGCGGTGGCGGTGCTGCTGGCAGTCGCCGCGGTGGAAATGGTCGGCGTGAACACCAATGCCACGGTCGATCCAGAGGACCAGTTCAATCGCATGGTCAATTACGTCAACCAGCACTTTGTCAGCGGTGACCAGATTGTCACCAGCGACATGCTCTGGTACCTCAGTTACGTCTACTACAACCGCACCGATGCCCCTGTGCGGCTGTACACACCAGCCACCGCCGATGGTCGTTCGACCCGCCCCAACGAGTATGGCTTTGGCACTCTGGTCAGCGCCGACGTGTACCTCGACCGGCTCGCCGATCTGCCCGGCAACAGCCAGCGCATCTGGCTGATCGGCACGCTCGACGAACCCGATGAATTCGCCCCGCTGCCTGGCGGCTGGCAGCGCACCAGCGACGTTCATGCCGGTGGCGCCTATGCCCGCCTGTATCTGCGCCCGCAAGTCGAGGAAGCGGGGCGCTGAGCGCTTAAACGGTTCATCTGGCGGCTCATGCGCGGAACTGTCTTTTCGAACCAGATTTGCTTCGATTTGATATCAAAACACCACTAGTCGTAAGGGCATCCTTGAGCTACGCTTCGTCGCACAAAAGGAATTAACTGAAAGGTGAAGGGATTGCAGCAGTTCCACTTTATCTCCGGCTTGCCGCGCTCGGGTTCGACCCTGCTGTCTGCGATCCTGCTGCAGAACCCGCGCTTTCACGCCGGGATGACCAGCCCGGTGGGCGCGCTGTTTTCCGGCATCCTCGAGCAGTGCAGCGCCGGCAGCGAGTTCGGCGCAGTCATCGACACCGACATGCGCCGCCGCCTGTTGCGTGGCCTGTTCGCCTCCTACTACGCCGACAAGGCCGACAAACCGGTGGTGTTCGACACCAACCGCCAGTGGAGTGCACGGCTGCCGGCGCTCAATGACTTGTTTCCCAAGGCCAAGGTCATCGCCTGCGTGCGCAACGTCGCCTGGGTGATGGACAGCCTCGAGCGCCTGTACCGCGCCAATCCCTACGAAAACACCAAGCTGTTTGGCGATGCGGTCGAGCGCAATACCGTCTACAGCCGCTGCGAAACCCTGGCCCAACGCAATCGCCTGGTCGGGTTTGCCTGGGCGGCGCTCAAGGAAGCGTATTACGGCGAGCACGCCGAATCGCTGCTCATCATCGATTACGACCTGTTGACCCAGGCCCCGGAGCGCGTGTTGCGGCTGGTCTACGAGTTCATCGGCGAGCCATGGTTCGAGCACGATTTCGAGCATCTGGCCTACGACGCCCCGGAATTCGATCAAGCCCTCGGCGTGGCCGGCCTGCACAAGGTCAAGCCGAAGGTCGCCCTGCAGTCGCGGCGCACCATCCTGCCGCCGGATCTGTTCAAGCAATACGCCGATCTGTCGTTCTGGCTCGATGGCTCGGCCAGCGCCGCCAATGTCATTCGTATGAAGTCCGACGCCGCGATCAATTGATCGCGGCGTTTTTCATTGATGCGTCAACAACTGTGTTCGAGTCCGGGTGAGCAACATGTGGTGGAGCAAGAAACAAGCGCAGGGAACTGCAGGCCAACGCACGCTGGCGGCGCCGATGATCATGCCGCTGGAGCCGCGCATGTTGTTCGACGGTGCCGTCGCCGCCACCGTGGCCGACACCGCCGCCCAGGCCGACACCCACGCCACGGCCGATGCGGCGAAGACGCCCACCGCCGATCACCCGACGGCCAGCAAGGACACCCACGGTCAGGCTGACGCCACGCCGGCCGCCAGCCCGGTCGCGGTGCCGGGGCAGAGCGTGGTGTTCGTCGATTCGCGGGTCAAGGATGCCGACAGTCTGCTGCAGGGTGTCGCGCCCGGCACGCAGGTGGTCAAGCTCGACGCGGGCAAGGACGGTCTGCAGCAGATCGCCGATTACCTCGACCAGCATCAGGGCGTCAGCTCGGTGCAGATCATTGCCCACGGCAATGCCGGCGACCTGTGGCTGGGCAACAGTTATCTGTCGGCGGACAACGTCGCCCAGCGCAGTGCGGTGCTGGCGGAAATCGGCAAGGACATGAACGCCGGCGGCGACATCCTGATCTATGGCTGCTACACCGCCGAAGGCGAGCGCGGCCTGAGTTTCGTCGACTCGCTGGCGCAACTCACCGGGCGCGATGTGGCAGCGTCGAACAACCGCACCGGCGTCGGCGGCGACTGGGACCTGGAGATCGCCACCGGCAACATTGAGAGCGCCAGTGTGCTGTCGACCAAGGCCATGAGCGAGTACGAGTGGGGCCTGGCCACGTGGACTGCGACCAACAACCTCAACACCGGAGTTGGCTCGCTGCGTGCAGCGCTGGCCTCGGCGCAGAACGGCGACATCGTCACGTTCAGCAGCGGCATGACCGTGCAACTGACCTCTGAACTGCTGATCAACAAGAGCGTCACCGTCGACGGTGACCTGAACAACGACGGTGTGGCTGACGTCACCCTCGATGGTCAGTACAAGACCCGCGTGGTGGAAATCACCTCCGGCAGCACCGTGACCCTCGATGGTCTGGTGATCACCCGTGGCCTGGTGTCGGGCAACGGCGGCAATGGCGGGTACGGGGCGGCCGGCGCCATGGGTGGCGGGATCTTCAACGCCGGCAACCTGACGCTGACCAACGTGTCGGTGACCGGGAATGCGGCGGCCGGCGGTGGCGGCGGCGGTGGGGTCACGGGTGCCTTTTATGGCGGCGGCGGCGGAGGCGGCGGTGGCCTGGGCGGTCAGGGCGGCGGCCATGGCGGCACGGCCGGCCCCGGCATCGGGACGTTGGCCGGGCAGGCTGGCACCGGAGGCATCGGCGGTTACGGCGGCGGCTACGATGCGGTTCACATGGGCGGTCGCGGTGGCAGCAACACCGGCGGAGCCGGTGGTTTGGGTGTGTCCTATTACAGCAACGGTGGCAATGGCGGCACGGCGAGCAACGGCACCCTGTCCATTGGCGGCGGCGGTGGCGGCGCCGGCTGGGACAAAGTCGGCGGAGCCGGCGGCAATGCGGCCGGCGGTATCTACAACGCCTCGAGCGGCACCCTGAAAATCGTCGGCACCTCGGTCATCAGCAACAACCTCGGTGCGGGTGGCGGCGGCGGCGGTGGCGGCGGCATTACCAGCAACGCCTCCAACGGCGGCATCGCCGGGCGCGGTGTCGGCGCCATCTGGAACCAGGGCGGCACGGTGTTGATCACGGCCGCCAACTTCGCCGCCATCAGTGGCAATGCCGCCGGCAGCGGTGCTGGCGGCGCGGCATTGGGCGGGGGCAGTACGGGCAGCGTGCCGACAGCCTTCGCGGCCATCTTCAACAACGGCGGCACGCTCAATACGGCGTACGTGGAACCGCCGACCGCGACCATCGTGGTCAGCGACAACGCATTGAGAATCGGCGAGACCTCGCTGGTGACGATCACCTTCAGCCGTGCGGTCAGCGGTTTCACCAACGCCGACCTGACCATCGCCAACGGTACACTGAGCGCGGTTTCCAGCGCCGATGGCGGTCTGACCTGGACGGCGACGTTGACGCCGAGCAGCAACATCACCGACACCACCAACCTGATCACCCTGGACAACACCGGCGTGGCGGCGATTTCCGACGGTGTGGCGGGCGTCGGCACCACCAGTTCGAACAATTATGCGATCGACACCCAGCGGCCGACCGCCACCATCGTCATGGCCGACTCGGCGCTGAAGGTCGGCGATACGTCGCTGGTGACCATCACCTTCAGCGAAGCCGTCACCGGTTTCACCAACGCCGACCTGAGCATCGCCAACGGCACGCTGAGCGCCGTGAGCAGCAGCGACGGCGGCATCACCTGGACAGCGACGTTCACGCCCACGTCGAATATCACCGACGCAACCAACCTGATTACCCTGGACAATACCGGGGTAGCCGATCTGGCCGGCAACGCCGGCAGCGGCACCACCGATTCGCCCAACTATGTCGTCGACACCCAGCGCCCGACGGCCGCCATTGTCGTGGCTGACAACAACCTGGTGGTCGGCGAAACCTCATTGGTGACCATCACCTTCTCCGAAGCCGTGAGCGGTTTCACCAATGCCGACCTGAGCATCGCCAACGGCACGCTGAGCGCCGTGAGCAGCAGCGATGGCGGCGTTACCTGGACGGCGACGTTCACGCCCACCTCGAATATTACCGACGCAACCAACCTGATTACCCTGAACAATACCGGGGTCAGCGACCTGGCCGGCAACGCCGGCAGCGGCACCACCGATTCGAATAATTATGCGATCGACACCACGCGTCCGACCGCGACCATCGTGGTCGCCGACTCGGCGCTGCGCATCGGTGAAACGTCGCTGGTGACGATCACCTTCAACAAGGCCGTGAGCGGTTTCACCCTGGCCGACCTGACGGTGGCCAACGGTGTGCTCAGTGGCCTGAGCAGCAGCGACGGCGGCATCACCTGGACGGCGACGCTGACCCCGACGAGTGCTGTCACCGACACCAGCAACCTGATCGTGCTGGACAATACCGGCGTCAGCGATGTCAACGGCACCCCTGGCGTTGGCAGCACCAGCTCCAACAATTACGCCATCGACACCCAGCGCCCGAACGCCACCATCGTGCTCGCCGACACGGCACTGAAAATCGGTGACACCTCGCTGGTGACCATCACGTTCAGCGAAGCCGTCACCGGGTTCACCAACGCTGACCTGAGCATCGCCAACGGCACGCTGAGCGCCGTGAGCAGCAGCGACGGCGGCGTTACCTGGACGGCGACCTTCACCCCGAGCGCCAACATCAGTGACACCAGCAATCTGCTGACCCTGGACAACACCGGCATTGCCGACCTGGCGGGCAACGCCGGCAGCGGTACCACCGATTCGAACAATTACGCGATCGATACCCAGCGCCCGACCGCGATAATCGTCATGGCTGACACCAGCCTCAGCGCCGGCGAGACCTCGCTGGTGACCATCACGTTCAGCGAAGCCGTCACCGGTTTCACCAACGCCGACCTGAGTGCTGCCAACGGCACGCTGAGCACCGTCAGCAGCAGCGACGGCGGCGTCACCTGGACGGCAACCTTCACGCCGACGGTCGGTATCAACGACGCCACCAACCTGATCATCCTGAGTAATACCGGGATCGTCGACCTGGCCGGCAACGCGGGTAGCGGGACGACCAACTCCGCCAACTACACGGTCGACACCGTGCGGCCGACCGCGACGATCATCGTCGCCGATAACGCGCTGAAAATTGGCGAAACCTCGTTGGTGACCATTACCTTCAGCGAGGCGGTGAGCGGTTTCAGCAACGCCGACCTGAGCATCGCCAACGGCACGCTGAGCGCCGTCAGCAGCAGCGACGGCGGCATCACCTGGACGGCGACCTTCACCCCGACCAGCAACGTCACCGACGCGACGAACCTGATCACCCTCGACAACAGCGGCGTGCAGAACGCTTCCGGCAACGCCGGCACAGGCACCACCGTTTCCAACAACTACGCGGTCGACACCCAGCGCCCGACGGCCACCGTGGTGATCGCCGATACGGCACTGGGCATCGGCCAGACGTCGCTGGTCACCATCACCTTCAGCGAAGCGGTGAGCGGTTTCACCAACGCCGACCTGACCGTCGCCAACGGCACGTTGAGCAACGTCAGCTCCAGCGACGGCGGCACCACCTGGACGGCCACTTTCACTCCGGCAGCCGGTATCACCGACACCAGCAATGTCATCACCCTGGACAACACCGGTATCGCCGACCTGGCGGGCAACGCCGGCAGCGGTACCAGCGATTCGAACAACTACGTCATCGACAGCCAGCGTCCGACCGCGACCATTGTCGTGGCCGACACCAGCCTCAGCGCCGGCGAAACCTCCCTGGTGACCATCACCTTCAGCGAGGCGGTCAGTGGCTTCGACAACAGCGACCTGTCGGTGGCCAACGGCACCTTGAGCGCGGTCAGCAGCAGCGACGGCGGCATCACCTGGACAGCGACCTTCACCCCGAACGTCGGCGTGCGCGACGCGACCAACCTGATCATCCTCAATAACAGCGCCATCGCTGACCTGGCGGGCAACGCGGGCACCGGGACGACCAGTTCTACCAACTACACGATCGACACCGTGTTGCCGACCGCCACCATTGTGGTCGCGGACAATGCGTTGAACATCGGTGAAACGTCGCTGGTGACCATCACCTTCTCCGAAGCCGTGAGCGGTTTCAGCAACGCCGACCTGAGCATTGCCAACGGCACCTTGAGTGCGGTCAGCAGCAGCGATGGCGGCATCACCTGGACGGCCACCTTCAACCCGACCAGCAACGTCACCGACGCGAGCAACCTGATCACCCTCGACAACAGCGGCGTGCAGAACGCTTCCGGCAACGCCGGCAGCGGCACCACCGTTTCCAACAACTACGCCATCGACACCCAGCGCCCGAGCGCCACCATCGTGGTCGCCGACCCGGCCCTGGGCGTGGGCCAGACCACCACAGTGACCATCACGTTCAGCGAGGCCGTCAGCGGTTTCAGCCTGGCCGACCTGACGGTGGCCAACGGTACGCTGTCCGGGCTGAGCACCGCGGACAACATCACCTGGACGGCGACCCTCACCCCGACGGCGGGCGTCACTGACACCAGCAACCTCATCACGCTGGATAACACCGGCGTGTCCGACGCGGCAGGCAACACCGGCGGCGGCACCACCGATTCGAACAACTACGCGATCGACAGCCAGCGTCCGACCGCGACGATTGTCCTGGCCGACACCGACCTGCGGCCGGGCGAAACCTCGCTGGTGACCATCACCTTCAGCGAGGCGGTCAGCGGATTCGACAATAGCGACCTGAGCGTGGCCAATGGCACGCTGAGCAATGTTGCCTCGAGCGATGGCGGGATTACCTGGACGGCAACCTTTACCCCGACCGCCGGCGTCAGTGACGCAAGCAAC
This sequence comes from Pseudomonas sp. efr-133-TYG-5, assembly GCF_030209175.1. Taxonomy (GTDB): domain Bacteria; phylum Pseudomonadota; class Gammaproteobacteria; order Pseudomonadales; family Pseudomonadaceae; genus Aquipseudomonas. The sequence continues at coordinate 31,162 of NZ_JARVSM010000006.1, forward strand.
CTGATCGTTCTGAACAACACCGGCATCAGCGATCTGGCCGGCAACGCCGGCACGGGCACCACCAGCTCGGCCAACTACGCGGTGCAGACCGAGGTGCCGACGGCGACCATCGTCATCGCCGACACGGCGCTCAAGGCCGGTGAAACCAGCAGCGTGACCATCACTTTCAGCGAAGCAGTCAGCGGTTTCAGCAACGCCGACCTGACCATCGCCAACGGCACGCTGAGCAACGTCAGCTCCAGCGACGGCGGCGTTACCTGGACCGCGACCTTCACTCCGACGGCGAACATTACCGACACCAGCAACCTGATCGTCCTCGACAACAGTGGCGTGAGCAATGCCTCGGGCAATACCGGGGTCGGCATCACCGTATCGAACAACTTCGCCATCGACACCGCCCTGCCGACCGCGACCATCGTGGTCGCCGACAATCGCCTGGGCATCGGCGAAACCACCACGGTGACCATCACCTTCAGCGAAGCGGTCAGTGGCTTCGACCTGGCGGACATCAGCGTGGCCAACGGTGTGCTGTCGAATCTGCTCAGCGCCGACGGCGGCCAGACCTGGACCGCCACCCTGACACCGACCGCCGGCATCAACGATGCGACCAACCTGATCGTGCTCGACACCGCCGGAGTACAGGACCTGGCCGGCAACCTCGGGGCGAGCATTGCCATTTCCAACAACTACGCGCTGGATGCCACCCGGCCGACCGTGAGCATCCTGGTTGCCAACCCGCACCTGGGCATTGGCCAGACCACTCAGGTGACGTTCACCTTCAGCGAGGCAGTCAGCGATTTCGACCTGTCCGACCTGAGCGTGACCAACGGTGAGCTGAGCAACCTCGCCAGCGGCGATGGCGGCAAGACCTGGACGGCGACGTTCACCCCAACCGCGAACGTGACCGACCCGAGCAACTTCATCGCGCTCGATACCAGCAATGTCAGCGATCTGGCCGGCAATGCCGGCAGCACGGTGGCGGTGTCCAACAACTACGCCCTCGACAGCGAACGGCCGAGCGCCACGGTAGAGATCGCCAATCCGCAACTCGGCATCGGCCAGACCTCCCTGGTGACCATCACCTTCAACGAGGCGGTCAGCGGCTTCGACCTGGCCGACCTCAGCGTCGCCAATGGCACGTTGAGCAACCTGAGCAGCAGCGACGGCGGCAAGACCTGGACCGCGACCCTGACGCCGAACGCCAATGTCAGCAGTGCCAGCAACGCCATCAGCGTCAACGCCGCGGGCGTCAGCGATGCGTCCGGCAACGCCGGCAGCGGGGTCAGCAGCTCCAGCAACTACGCGATCAACACCGTGCCGGCCGTGGTGCCGACGACTCCGAGCATCGTGGTGACCCCGGATCCGCTGTTCCTCAGCAGCGATCCGGTCGTTGCGCCACCGGCACCGTACGTGCCGTTGCAACCGATCGTATTCACGCCGCCGACCGGTGATCTCGGTTCACCACTGACCTTCGCGCCGCTGTTCGAGCAACGGGTGCTCGGCAACGGCATCCGGCCGCTGGGCGACATTTTCATCAATCACGGGGCGCTGAGCCCGAGCTTCATCGCTCAGGTATTCAGCAGCAGCGACAGCGGCGGTGATGGCTCGGGCCATGGCTTCCTCGGCTTCGGCGGCGGCGATGGCGGGGTGTTCGGCAGCAGCACGCTGTCCAGCCTGTTCCACCAGGACAGCGGCGCCGAGCGCGATTCGTTGAACGCCTTCGGCAGTCAGTCGCTCAAGGGCGCTGACATTACCCAGGGGCTGCGCGGGGTATTCGGCGCGCCGACCCTGGGGCAGCAGTTGCAACAACTCAAGGACACCGAGCAGCAGCGGGTCGACAACCTGGCTGCGGCTCTGCAACAGATCGGTATCAGCGAAATACCGGCCTGAAACACATAACTACTCCAACACTGTGCGGGACCTAGGGGCGATCCAGGGATGAAGAAAAGTCAGAAGTTGTTCGGCGCCAGCCTGCTGGCGCTGGCGATCAGCGGGTGTGCGGTGACCAGTGAGCCGATTGAGCGCAGCGTCAGCGAGCAGCGGGCGAAAAGCGATCTGCAGAGCATGTACAAGGATCAGGAGCCGCTGCGCGGCCCGCTGACCCTGCACCAGGCGATGGCCCGCGCGGTGAAATACAACCTCGAAGGCCGCTTGAAAATCATGGAGGAAGCGCTGGCCAAGCGGCAGCTCGACCTCGCCAGTTTCGACATGCTGCCGCGCATGGCGCTGGACGCCGGTTACGTCGGGCGCAACAACGTCAACGCCTCCAGCAGCCAGAGCGTGCGTACCGGCACCCAGTCCCTGGAACCGTCGACCTCGCAGGATCGCGACCGCGACGTCGCCGACCTGACCATGGTGTGGAACGTCCTCGACTTCGGCGTCAGCTACATCAGCGCCAAGCAGCAGGGCGACCAGCGCCTGATCGTGCAGGAACGCCGGCGCAAGGTGATCAACACCATCGTCCAGGACGTGCGCTCGGCCTACTGGCGGGCAATGGCTGCCGAACGCCTGCTCAAGCAGATCGACAGTCTGATGGCGCGGGTCGATACCGCCCGGCGCAACAGCCAGAGCCTGAGCGATCAGCGTATCGGCGACCCGGTGCAGTCACTCGGCTACCAGCGTTCGCTGATCGAGGCCACCCGGCAACTGGAAGAACAGCGCCGCGCCTTGTCCCTGGCGAAAACCGAACTGGCCACCCTGATCAACCTGCCGCTGGGCACCAATCTGACCCTGGCCACCGATGACGGCTACCAGATTCCGGAACTCAAGGTCGACCTCAGCCGCCTCGAGCAGGAAGCCCTGACCAGCCGTCCGGAACTGCGCGAGCAGGACTACCAGACGCGCATCACGGCCGCCGAGACCCGCAAGGCCATGCTGCGGTTGCTGCCGGGCCTGGAGTTCTCCGCCGGCGGGCACTACGACAGCAACTCGTTCCTGGTCGAACAGGGCTGGGCCGACTACGGCGTCAAAGTCACCTGGAACCTGTTCAACGTGATCTCGGCCCCGGCGGCCATCGACGTTGCCAAGGCTGGCGAAGAGGTTGCCACCGCGCGGCGTCAGGCCATGTCGATTGCCGTGCTGGCCCAGTTGTATGTGGCCAACGCCAACTATCAGGAGGCGCTGCGCCAGTTCAAGACCAACCAGCAGCTGTCGGACATCGACGGGCAGATCGTCGGCCAGCTGCGCAATCGGCATCAGGCGGCCGGGATCGGCGAGCTGGAGCTGATCCAGGGCGAACTGAACACGCTGCAAGCCGACCTGCGCCGTGATCTGTCCTACGCCGACCTGCGTAACGCCTACGGGCAGATCTTCGCCAGTGCCGGCCTCGACCCGCTGCCGGACCAGGTGCAGTCGACCCAGGTGCAGTCGATCGCCACGGCGCTGGCCAACCGTGAGTCGGCGTGGGCGGCCGGGGATATCTCGGTGCCCGTGGTGGCCAATGCCGCCGGCAAATAATGTCCTGGCGCCGAGCACCAGCGTCAGTCGCGCGCAACGCGAGGCACGCAACGGCCATCGGGGGGCGGCGATCCTGCTGACCGGTCTGCCGGCGGCGGGCAAGTCGACCCTCGCCCAGGCGCTGCATGCCGAGCTGTTTCGCCGCGGGGTGCAAAGCCTGGTGCTCGACGGTGACGGGCTGCGGGTCGGGCTCAACCGCGACCTCGGCTTCGCCGACAGCGATCGCCTGGAAAACATCCGACGCGCCAGCGAACTGGCCGCGCTGCTGGTGGAAAACGGGCAGATCGTGATTCTGGCCATGATTGCGCCGCTGAGCGAACTGCGTGACGTTTTCGCCCGTCGCCTGGGCGCTGACTATCACGAAGTCTGGTGCAACGCCTCACTGGCGGTGTGCGAACAGCGCGATCCGAAGGGGCACTACGCCCGCGCGCGACGGGGCGACCTGCCGGGCTTCACCGGTGTCTCGGCACCTTACGAGCCACCGGCGCAGGCGGCGCTGATCGTCGAAAGCGGAGCGCTGTCGGTCGAGGCCTGCCTGGACCGCTTGTTGACCTGGCTGGGCGAATCCGCGGTGTTGCCCCAGGCATGAGCCGCCCTGCGTGTTCACGCCTGCCGGTGACGCTGGATCTGCCGTTGTTGCTGCAGGCGCTGGCGGCGATTGACGACGCAGCGTGGCGCAGTCACTTCAACAGCGCGTACTTTCATGGCGACTGGAGCGGCGTGGCGCTGATCGCAGCGGCCGATGCGCTGAGTGAACTGGCACCGGGGCGCGGCGCGCCGCTCCCGCGCCGACCCTGGTCGAATGACCCTCGCTGGCAACAGGCGCTGGCCGGTCTGCCGCTGACGATTGTCAGCGCGCGCTTGCTGCGCCTGGGGCCGGGCGCGCAGATCCACGAGCACCGCGACTACGATCTGGACGGCCCGGACGCCGACCTGCGCCTGCACATTCCGTTGCTCAGTCCGCCCGCCGTGGATTTCTGGCTCGACGGCCAGCGCGTGCCGATGAGCGCCGGGGAGTGCTGGTTTCTCGATCTGGCGCGACCGCATCGGGTCGATAATCGCGACACGTCGGCGCGCATTCATCTGGTGCTCGACTGCCGCCCCGGCCGCGCCTTGCAACAGCTGATTGCCGACGGGCTGCCGACCACCCCTGAACCCGAGGTGACAGACACGCCGCTGCAACGTTTTCGGCGTCTGCTGGAGGGCGATCCGGCGCTGGCGGCGAGCCTGCAGGCGCTGCACGATCCGCAGACGTTTATCGAACGTACCGTGGCGCTGGCCGCCGAGCATGGCCTGCTGCTCTCCAGCGCCGAACTGCGCGCGGCAATGCGTGCCGGACGCCGACAATGGAATGCGCAATGGAGCGCCTGAATCTCGACGGCTGGCTGCCGATCCGCATTGGCAAGGTCGCCGGACAGTGGCGGGTCGATTGGTGCTGGTTCGGTGCCACGCCGCTGCGGCAACCGTTTTTTCGCGATGCTGTCGACGCCGCGCTGCGCCTGCCGTTCAATCAGGCTTTTGGCCGGCAGACACCGCTGGCGACGCTGGCCGAGTGGCAGGCGCAACGCCCTGGCCTGGCGCCGAGCGCGTTTATCCTGCACGCGTCGCGCTGTGGCTCGACGCTGATCAGCCAGATGCTGGCGCGGCTCGACGACCACATCGTGGTGTCGGAACCACCGCCGCTGGATACCCTGCTGCGCAGCGACCTGGCGCCGAGCGAGCGCCGCGCGGCAATTGGCGGATTGCTTTCGGCTTACGGACAGCGCCGCTGCGGCCACGAGCAGCGCCTGGTGATCAAGCTCGACGCCTGGAACGTCGGCGAGTGGCCGCTGTTGCGCGAGTGCTTCCCGGCTACGCCCTGGCTGTTCGTCTACCGTGATCCGCTGGAAATCGCCGTTTCCCACCTGCGCCGGCCGGGCATGCACATGGTGCCGGGAATGCTCGGCGCATGTGCCCTGGACGATGGTCTGCCGTTCGCCGGCCGTGAGGATTTCATCGCCCGGCGGCTGGGCCGTCTGCTCGATATCGGCTGGCGTCAGTGCCGTGACTGGCAGGGGGTGGCGGTGAACTACAGCGAGTTGCCCACGGCCATGGCAGGACGCCTGGCGCCGTTCTTCGACCTGAGCGAGGCGCAGCGGCAGCGGGCATCGGCGGCCGCGCCACACCATGCCAAGCAACCCACCCAGGTCTTCGTGCCCGATGCCGAGGCCAAGCGCCGCGAAGCGTCGACCCTGTTGCAGGAGCGGGTGGAACACTTCGCGCGTGCGCCTTACGAGGCGCTGGAGCGATTGCGCGACGGGCTCAGGACTTCGCCGACAGATCAGCCATGCCCTTGAGCAATTCGATCGGCAGCGGAAAGACAATTGTCGAGCTCTTGTCGCCGGCAATCGAACTCAGGGTCTGCATGTAGCGCAACTGCATGGCGCCGGGCTGGCGGCCGAGCATTTCGGCGGCCTGCATGAGTTTTTCCGAAGCCTGCAATTCGCCTTCGGCGTGGATCACCTTGGCCCGTCGCTCCCGTTCGGCTTCGGCCTGGCGGGCGATGGCGCGAACCATCGATTCGTTGAGATCGACATGCTTGATCTCGACGTTGGCCACCTTGATGCCCCAGGCGTCGGTCTGCGCGTCGAGCACTTGCTGGATGTCGATGTTCAATTGCTCGCGTTCGGCCAGCAACTCGTCGAGCTCATGTTTGCCGAGCACCGCCCGCAGGGTGGTCTGCGCCAGTTGGCTGGTGGCGCTGAGGAAGTCTTCGACCTGGATGATCGCCTTCTGCGGATCGAGCACGCGGAAATACAGCACCGCGTTGACCTTCACCGAGACGTTGTCGCGGGTGATCACATCCTGCGGCGGCACGTCGAGGACGATGGTGCGCAAGTCGACCCGGACCATTTGCTGCACCACCGGGATCAACAGGATCAGCCCCGGCCCCTTGACCTGCCAGAAGCGCCCGAGCTGAAACACCACGCCGCGTTCGTATTCACGCAGGATGCGAAACGTCGAGCCGGCCAGGGCGATCAGCAACAGCAACAGCGCGACAAACCCGATTTGAAGACCCATGATCACTCTCCGTGCAGTGCCGCGTCCGTCGCGGTGACTTCCAGCAATAAGCCTTGGCGCCCGACCACGCGCACCCGTTGCCCGGTGTGCAGCGGTGTGGTGCTGAGCACCTGCCAATGCTCGCCTTGCAGCTGCACCCAGCCGTTGTGCGCGTCGTCTGCCTGCACGCTGGTGACGGGGGTCACGCTGCCGACCAGGCCGGCGTCGCCACTGACCGCGTGCCGCGGCCGGGTTCGCAGGGCGCGGACGATCAGTGCCAGCAACAACAGCGCGCTGAGCAGGCCGAGGCCGATCATCAGCGGCACCGGCAAGTCGGCATTGCTCAGTATCAACGCGCCGATGACGAACAGGATGATTCCGCCCAGCCCGATCACGCCGTAATTGGGCAGCAGCGCTTCCGCGATCAGAAACGCAATGCCGAAGGTGACCAGCCACAGGCCGAGGGGATTGACTGCCGTCAGCGTGCCGTCGGCGGCGCAGGCCGAGCCGCTCAGCAGCAATAACAGCACGCACGCGCAACATCGGCTGTTCACGTGACCCTCCGCGAGAGTCGTGGGGTTCTCTCTACAGTCTAGTTCAGGCTGCGTCTGCTTGAATTCTGCCCGGTGGTCAGCCCGCCAGTGGGCGGATTTCGCGCTGCCGCCAGCCTGGCGGGCTAGACTTTCCAGCACCGTCCAGCGCTGAAGCGCGTGCCGGAATGTCTGCCGAGAGTGGCGCATGCACGGGCACGGATTTCAATCGTCAGGTCTGCGCTGCCCGCCAACGTTTTTCCCCAGGAGCCGCCATGGAACAGCCCACGCACAGCCTGCCCGCCCTGTTCAAGCAACTTGGCCTGGCCAGCGACCCGGTCAGCATCGACCAGTTCATCGCCAGTCACTCGCCGCTCAAACCCGAACTGCACCTGGCCGACGCGTTTTTCTGGAGTCCCAGCCAGGCAGAATTCCTGCGCGACGAGATTCTCGACGATGCGGATTGGGCGGAGGTGGTCGATCAGTTGGATGTGATGTTGCGTAAGGGGCGGACACCTTGAACGGTGTATGCCGTCCGTAAGGCCAGGCGAGACTACAGGTTGTCTGCGAGGTTTATTTAGACCAGAATCACGACCTCAATTGAGGTCTTTATTATGCAAAGCGTTCTTGCCGATATGGCTGTCAGCGTTTCGGAACTGAAGAAAAATCCTTCGGCGGTGCTGAATGGCGCGCAGGGAGGGGCGGTGGCCGTCCTGAACCACAATCGGGTCATGGGTTACATGGTTCCCGCGGATGTCTATGAAGCGTTGATGGACCGACTCGATGATCTCGAGTTGGCCGAAATCATTCGCTCGCGTAGCCAGGAAACGCCCATACCGGTCACTCTGGATGACCTATAAGCTCGAATTCCTGCCTTCCGCTTACAAGGAGTGGAATAAGCTCGGGCACACGCTGCGCGAGCAATTCAAGAAGAAGCTGGCGGAGCGTCTGGAACTGCCGCGTATTCCAGCTGACGCGCTGCATGGCCTGCCCGACTGCTACAAGATCAAGCTCAAGGCATCCGGTTATCGCCTGGTCTATCAGGTCATTGATGAGCGAGTTGTCGTATCGGTCGTGGCGGTGGGCAAGCGCGAGCGCAGTAGCGTGTACGCCACAGCCAAAAAGCGTTGAGCTGGATGAGTGGTCACCCCAACGACTCACTCTGGCAATTTGTTTCAAAACTTGACTGATTTTCCCCGGCAATGCGATATTGATAGTTAGCAAACTAACAGTGTGTGCATTTTCTCGTGCCGAATAACCTCGACGCTCTCCAGATGAACATCAGCAGTGCCATGGTGGTGGCCGCCAGGCATTGGCGGAAGATCTGCCAGACCACGCTGGTCAACTATGGCATCTCCGAAGCCTGCGCCGTCCCGTTGTTGATGATCGGGCGCCTGGGCGAGGGTGTGCGTCAGGTGCAGGTGGCGCAGGCGGCGGGGATGGAGAGTCCTTCGCTGGTGCGTCTGCTCGATCAGTTGTGTCACGCCGGCTACGTCTGCCGCACCGAAGATGCCCAGGATCGCCGGGCCAAATGCCTGAGCCTGACCGACACCGGCCGCGAGCTGGTGCAGGCGGTGGAAGTCGAACTGGTGCGCCTGCGCCATGAAGTGCTCGAAGGCATCGAGCAGAGCGATCTGGAAGCTACGCTTCGGGTACTCAGGGCTTTCGAGGCGGCGAGTCCGCCGGCGGTGGTCAACCCGTGAAAGGCTTTTTCTCCGGTTTTCCGCCGGCACGCGACTGGTTCTACGGGGTGCGCACTTTCGCCGCGTCGATGATTGCGCTGTACATCGCCATGCTCATGCAAATGCCGCGTCCGTACTGGGCGATGGCCACGGTGTACATCGTCTCCAGCCCGTTTCTCGGGCCGACCAGTTCCAAGGCGCTGTACCGCGCCATCGGCACCTTTCTCGGGGCGGCGGCGGCGGTGCTGTTCGTGCCGATGTTCGTGCAGAGTCCGTACGCGTTGGTGGTGGTGATTGCCTTGTGGACGGGGATTTTGCTGTTCCTGTCGCTGCACCTGCGTACCGCCAATAACTACGCACTGATGCTGGCCGGTTATACCTTGCCGCTGATCGCCCTGCCGACCGTGGATAATCCGCTGGCGGTGTGGGACGTGGCGGAAGCGCGTACCGAAGAGATTTTTCTCGGTATCGCCGTGGCGGCAGTGGTCGGCGCGATGTTCTGGCCGCGTCGCTTGGCGCCGGTGTTCAACGACGCAGTGGGCAAGTGGTTCGCCGACGCCACCACCTACAGCCTGAAGTTTCTCAGCCGCGACGTGCAGCCTGAACAGATCGCCACGCTGCGCATGGCCATGGTCGCCAATTTCAACAGCCTCGAATTGATGATCGGCCAGTTGCCCCACGAAGGCGCTCGACCGCAAACCGTGCGCAACACCAAGGAACTGCGCGGGCGGATGATCCACCTGCTGCCGGTGATCGACGCTCTGGAAGATTCGCTCTACGCGCTTGAACGGCGCACACCGGAACTGGTGGAAAAGTTTGCCCCACTGCTGACCGCGACCCAGGAATGGCTCGGTCACAAAGACGCCGATCTGGATCGCTGGCAGGCGCTCAAGGATCAACTTCAGGCCTTGCAGCCAAGCTGCGAGGCGCTGGAAGATCGCAAGCAATTGCTGTTCTCCAACGCGATTTATCGCCTCGGCGAATTCATCGATCTGTGGCAGGACTGCCGCAGTTTGCAGGACGCGATTCTCTGCGAGCGCCAGGACAGCTGGCGCGCGGTTTACCGGCACTGGCGCCTCGGGCGGCTGACGCCATTTCTCGACCGCGGGATGATGCTGTATTCGGTGGCCTCGACCGTTCTGGCGATCATCGTCGCTTCGGTGCTGTGGATTCTGCTCGGCTGGCCGGACGGTGGCAGTGCGGTGATTCTGGCGGCGGTAGCGTGCAGTTTCTTCGCCTCGATGGACGACCCGGCGCCACAGATATATCGGTTCTTTTTCTGGACCGGGATGTCGGTGCTGTTCGCCAGCCTTTACCTGTTTCTGATTCTGCCGAACCTGCACGATTTCCCGATGCTGGTACTGGCGTTTGCGGTTCCGTTCATCTGTGTCGGCACCCTGACGGTGCAGCCACGCTTCTTCCTCGGCATGCTCCTGACGCTGGTCAACACCTCGTCGTTCATCAGCATTCAGGGCGCGTACGACGCGGACTTCTTCGCCTTTGTGAACTCCAACCTGGCCGGCCCTCTGGGCCTGTTGTTCGCGTTCATCTGGACCCTGATCGCCCGCCCGTTCGGCGTCGAGCTGGCCGCCAAACGTCTGACCCGCTTCAGCTGGAAAGACATCGTGCGCATGACCGAGCCGGCCAATCTGGCCGAACATCGGCATCTGGGCGTGCAGTTGCTCGATCGTCTGATGCAGCACTTGCCGCGTCTGGCCATGACCGGCCAGGACACCGGGATTGCCATGCGTGAAGTGCGCGTCGGCCTGAACCTGCTCGATCTGCTGGCTTACACGCCACGGGTCAGCGGCGCGCCGAAGGCCCTGCTGCAACAAGTGGTGGCTGAGGTCGGCGAGTATTTCCGCGCGTGTCTGAAGGCCGGCGAACGCTTGCCGGCGCCGAGTCCGTTGCTCATGACGATGGACCGCGCGCGCCGCGCGCTCAAAGGCCACGGCGACGAAGAAACCCGGCTAAACCTGTTGCATGCCTTGAGCGGTTTGCGCCTGGCGCTGCTGCCCGGCGTGGAATTCGTCAGCACCAGCGATGCCGAAGAACCGCTGCCCGATGGAGCCCCCCTATGATCGGTGACCTGGATATCAGCGGCATTTTCCTGCCGACCCTGCTGGTGTTGATGGGCATCACTTACGTGCTGTTTCTGCTGGTGCATGGCGTGCTGACGCGTGTGCACTTTTACCGTCTGGTCTGGCACCGGGCATTGTTCAACGTGGCTCTCTACGCTGTGCTGCTGTACGGCGTGGACTCACTCAGTCGATACCTGATGACATGAAAAAACCGTTTTTGACTCTGGGTCGCGTGGTGCTGACCCTTCTGATCGTGACCTTCGCCGTCGTCCTGGTCTGGCGCATGGTGATGTACTACATGTTCGCGCCCTGGACCCGCGACGGCCACATCCGTGCCGACATCGTGCAGATCGCCCCGGACGTGTCCGGGCTGATCCAGCAGGTGGAGGTCAAGGACAACCAGTTGGTCAAGCGTGGCCAGGTGCTGTTCAGCATCGATCAGGACCGCTTCAAACTGGCCCTGCGTCAGGCCAAGGCGGCGGTCGCCGACCGCGAGGAAACCCTGGCCCAGGCGCAGCGCGAGGCCAAGCGTAACCGTGGCCTGGGCAACCTGGTGCCGGCCGAACAGCTGGAAGAGAGCCAGTCGCGCGTGGCCCGCGCGCAGTCGGCGCTGGCCGAAGCGCTGGTGACGGTGGACAGCGCCCAGCTCAACCTCGACCGCTCGGTGATTCGCAGCCCGGTGGACGGCTACGTCAACGACCGCGCGCCACGCACGCAAGAATTCGTCACCGCCGGGCGCCCGGTGTTGTCGGTGGTCGACAGCAATTCGTTCCACATCGACGGCTATTTCGAAGAAACCAAACTCGACGGCATTCATGTCGGCCAGGCGGTGGATATCCGCGTGATCGGCGACCGCGCGCGGCTGCGCGGGCATGTCGAAAGCATCGTCGCCGGTATCGAGGACCGCGACCGCTCCAGTGGCAGCAACCTGCTGCCGAACGTCAATCCGGCCTTCAGCTGGGTCCGCCTGGCGCAGCGCATTCCGGTGCGGATCGCTTTCGACGATGTGCCGGCAGACTTCCGCATGATCGCCGGGCGAACCGCCACGGTGTCGATCATCGACGATCAACAGCAGGAGCCCGGGCAATGAGCAGGGCGCTGCTGATCGCCGGCCTGGGCGTGCTGCTGTCGGCCTGTCAGATGGTCGGGCCGGACTATCACCTGCCGCCGGATGCGGCCATCCAGCGCCCGGATCTGCAGGGCGAGCTGGCGGTGGCCGGCAAACCGGTGGTGTCGGCGCCGGTGCCCGCCGATTGGTGGCGTCTGTATCAGGATCCACGCCTGGATCAACTGGTGCAGCAGGCCATGGCCTCCAACACCGATCTGCGGGTCGCGGCGGCGAACCTGGCGCGCGCTCGGGCGCAAGTCGAAGAAGCCGAAGCGGCGGGCGGCTGGAGTGCCGGGGTGAAGATGGGCGCCCAGCGTCTGCAGGAGTCCGGCCAGGCCTTCCTGCTGCCGGAGAAGGTGCCGGTTTCCAACGTCGCCGACATCGGCCTCAGCGCTTCCTATCAGTTCGACCTGTGGGGCACCCTGCAACGCGGCATCGAAGGGGCGAAGGCCAATGCCGATGCGACGCAGGCGGCTGCCGATACCGCGCGCATCACCCTGGTGGCGGACGTGGTGCGCGCCTACACCCAGGTCTGCGCGGCCAACGAAGAACGCGAAATCGCCCAGCATTCGCTCGACCTGCAATCGCAGAGCACCACGTTGACCCAGCGTCTGCGTGACGCCGGGCGCGGCGATGAAACCCAGGTCACCCGCTCGCAGACCCAATTCAAATCCCTGCGTGCCGAGATGCCGCGCTATGAAGCGGCGCGGCAGGCCGGGCTGTACCGCCTGTCGATGCTGCTGGCCAAACCGGTCGAGCAACTGCCGGCCGGCACCGCAAGCTGCGCCGAACTGCCGAAAATCGCCCAATTGGTGCCTGTCGGCGACGGTGCCGCGTTGCTCAAGCGCCGCCCTGATATCCGCCAGGCCGAGCGGCATCTGGCGGCCGCCACGGCCGGCATCGGCGTCGCCACGGGCGAGCTGTACCCGAACATCGCCATCGGCGCGACCATCGGCACCGTCGGCATCATCGACGACCTCGGCGATCCGTCGACCAACCGCTGGGGCTTCGGCCCGTCGCTGACCTGGAAGGTACCGACCAACGGCGCCCGGGCCCGCATCCGCGAAGCCGAAGCGACCACCCAGGGCGCGCTGGCGCGTTTCGATGGCGTGGTGCTCAACGCCATTCGCGAAACCCAGACCGGCCTGGCCCAGTACAGCGCATTGTTGCAGCGCCGCGATGCGCTGGCCGAAGCCGAGCAGTCGGCGAAACTGGCGGCGGAGCAGACTCACCGCTTCTTCCAGGCCGGTCGGGCGTCGTTCCTCGCTGATCTGCAGGCCACTCGCACCTACACCGATGTCACCGCGCAACTGGCCGCCGCCAACACCCAAGTGGCCATGAGCCAGATCGATTTGTTCCTTGCCCTCGGCGGCGGCTGGGAAAGCGGACGAACGCAAGCCTCGAGCGCCAGCAAACCCTGAGGCCGTTGCTATGCTTTGAAGTGTTGGCGGGGCGCCCCGAGCAAAGCGCCCCGGCCACGCACATCGCTAGCGCTGGTCTAGGGGAAACAATAATGAAAAACCCTTACGCTCTCGGCTTCTGGTGCGCCCTGGCAGCGCTGGTGCTGCTCTCGGCCACCTATTTCTACGGCATCATGCTGGCCCACCAGATCGACAAGGCGATGGTGTTCCTCGACAGCGCCACCGCGCTGATCGCGGTGATGGCCATCGTGGTCGTGGCCTGGGCCTCGGTGCAGGTGCAGCGGGTCAAGAAGCGTCAGCTCGAACAGGGCAAGACCCTGGTGCTGATCTGGGACACCAAAGTCGCCCTGCGCCGGGTCGAAACCGTGTTCGACCGCTACTTCTGGGGCAGTTACTGGCAGCCCGGTCGAACCTTCGCCGAAGTCATGGGCGAGCTCACCGGCACGCCGCTGGAAAAAAGCCTCGAAGCCCTGAAAAAACAATGCCTGGAGCTCGACAAGCAGATTGCCGACGAAGGCTGGCACTGGCTCAACAATGCGCGCGAGTTGTCCGACGTAGCCACGGCCATGGCCCGCGAACGCTATCAGCTGGATTTCTGCGATCCGCGCGCCGACGGCCCGGGCGGCGCGGTGATCGACCGCGACTTCGAAGTACTGGTGTATACCTGGACCGCACGCCTGAAAAGCTTCGATCATCAACTGGATGAGATTGAGGTTCAGTATTCCTGATCGTCTGCGACTGCTCTGGCCTTATCGCTGGCAAGCCAGCTTCCACCGTTTTGTGGTGTTCCAGGACTTTGTGAACAGCCACCAACCCCGTGGGAGCTGGCTTGCCAGCGCTGGCGTCTGCAAAAACAGCGAAACTCTGATTGTCTGCTCATTGTCCACACTCCCCATAGACACTCTTTAACCTTTAAACATTGGGCCGCCAGGCGTCGCCAGTGCTAATCTGCAACGCTAATTTCAGCGGAGTCGAGCCGCAACCCGATCACGGGTTCAGGGAAGACGACCACATTTTCAGCCACGGATATCGATCAGGTCATTCATGAATAAATCAGCAGGCGTGCTTCTTGGAATTGTCGTGGCCATTGGCGCCATCAGCGTCGGTGGGGCCTGGTACACAGGCACCAAGATCGAAGGCGTACTCAACAACGCCGTCGTCGACGCCAACAAAGAGTTGCAGACCGCCATGGCCGGCTCCAACGGCACGGCGACGCTGGAACTGGTGTCGCTGGAGCGCCACACCTTCAGCAGCACCGCGCACTATCGCCTCAAGGGCGAAGGCGAGATGTTCGGCGAGGCACCGGTCGAGCTGCTGTTCGTCGACCATATCGAACACGGCCCGTTGCCGTTTTCGCGCCTGGTATCGCTGAAATGGCTGCCGGTCATGGCCACCAGTAACTACGAGCTGGAAAAGACCCCGACCACGGAAAAATGGTTCGCCGCGACCAAGGGCGCCGCACCGCTCAAAGGTGTGGTCAACATCGGTTACGACCAGTCGACCACCGGCAACCTCGAGCTGCTGCCGCTGGAAACCGCCCTGGACGACAAATCCAGCCTGAAGTTTTCCGGCCTGAACATGGACATCTCCGCCAGTGCCCAGGCGCAGAAGGTCAAGGCCAACGGCTACATGGACAGCCTGCACCTGACCACCGTCGCCGAAGATCAGTCGCCGGTGCAGGTCGAGCTCAACGGCCTGACCCTGGCCAGCAACCTCGTCAAGAGCAGCTACGGCTACTACACCGGCGAAAACACCCTGGAACTGACCAGCAGCAAGACCACCTTCGGCGTGAAGCAGTCGGTGCTGGGCTTGAAAAAGTTCGAGATGAAGAACCAGACCGAAGAGACCGGCACCAACGCTTCCGGGCGTGCCGACTACTCGATCGGCGAGGTCACGCTGAACGACAAGAAGATCGGCTCTGCGCAAATGACCATGAGCCTGAAGAACCTCGACATCCCGTCGACCATGTCGCTGATGCAGATCTACCAGACCAAGCTGCAGCCCTACGAGAAGGCCGCGGCCGAAGCCACTGCCGCCGGTCTGCCGGCGCCGGAGCTGAACCTGAGCGAAGCCGAGTCGGCCCAGGTCAAGGCTGACCTGCAGAAACTGCTCGCCGCCGGTCCGCAAGTGGCGCTGGAAAACCTCTCGCTGAAAACCGCCAACGGCGAAAGCCGCGCCAACCTGGTGATTGACCTGACCAAACCGGCCTCGATGGACCTGCCGCCGGATCAGCTGGGCAAACAGCTGATCGCGTTGCTCGACCTGAATGTGCAAGTGTCCAAGCCGATGCTGATCGATCTGCTCAGCGTGCAGGCGCAGGTCGATGGCCAGACCGATGCCAAAGCCATTGTCGACCAGGCCAGCGCCACCGCCGACATGTTCGCCGGCATGGCCGTCGGCTCGCAGATGGCGACGCTGGACGGCACCAATGTGGTGACCAAACTGCATTACGCCGCCAATCAGGTGGAGTTCAACGGGCAGAAGATGACCGTCGAGCAGTTCGTCGGATTTCTGATGAGCAAGTTCGCTGGCGTCACCGTCAGCGAAGAGCAGTAACACCCTTACGCGACACCGCAACGCCCGGCCTCTGCGCTACGCAGACGCCGGGCGTTTTGCTGTCTGGCATCCGCGTTTGCGCCCCGCGCCCGGGCATCTTCGTCACGAATCTGAACAAATATTGTGTTCTGAATATTGGTCTACGCTTGCGTGCAAGACTGCCTGACTAAGCTTGGTTGAGTTTGTTTTCTGCTCGGCCACCGTTACGAATGGGCAAGGAGGGCATTGCGACCCGGCTGGCCATGTAAGGATGCTGACGAATGCCGCGTATTGATGTTCCCGTATTACATCGTGGTTTACGCCCTTTGTTCCGAGTCGCGCTGTGCAGCCAGTTGCTCTGGCCGGTGCTGGCGTTCGCCGATACGGCGTACGATCAGATGGTGCTGGACGCACGGGCCGGGCACTACACGCCCGCGCTGACTGTGCTGCGCCAGGTGCCGCCGGGCCAGTCGACCACCGGCCAGGTCAGCGATCACCTGCAGATCGCCAGTTGGGCCGGGCTCGATGCCGAAGTGGTCAAGGTCTATGAAACCGAAGGCCGCGACCGCGTTCTGCCGATCCAGGCACTGACCGCCACCGCCCGCGCCTACCGCAACCTCAAGCGCTGGGATCAGGCCACCCAGGTCTACAACAAGGCCCTGGCGCTGGAGCCGGACAACGCCGACCTGCAGCTCGGCCTCGCGCTGACCCAGGCTGACGCTGGCAAGCCGGATGAGGCCGTGACCCGCGCCAAGGCGCTGGTGGCCGCCAAACCCGCTGACCCTTCGCGCCGCCTCGCCCTGGGCTACGCCCTGACCCGCGCCGGCAAGCAGTACGACGCCCTGTTCGAATACGACCAGGCTTTCAGCCGCGCGGGCAGCAAGCCGGAAGTCGCCCGTGAATACATCGGCGCGCTGCAACGCGCGCGTCTGCCCGAGCCGGCCCTGCGCCTGGCCAATCAGCGCCCGGACCTGATCGACCCGGTGACTCACCGCCGCCTCGAAGGCGATCTGGCCGCCGAGCGTGTACGCCTCGCCGAACTCGCCACCCGCAGCGAAAAAGAACGCTACGTGATCGCTGACCGGGCGCTGGCCGACTACGACAAACTGCTCGCTACCTGGACGCCGGACCCCACGGCCCATGACGACGTGACCCGCTGGCGCATCGACCGCATGGGCGCGCTCAAGGCGCGCGCACGGACCGCCGACGTCATCAGCGAATACCAGCAGCTGCAGGCCGAAGGCGTGAGTATTCCGACGTACGCCCTGCGCTGGGTGGCGTCAGCGTATCTCGATCAGCGTCAGCCCGAAGTCGCCACCGAGCTCTATCGGCAGGTTCTCGCGGCCCCCGATGCCGATGTCGGCGACCGCCTGGAAGACACCACCGCCCTGTATTACTCGCTGCTCGAAAGCGACCGCGCCGAGGAGGCGCGCAAGGTTGCTGAAGAGGCAGCCAAGTCCCAGCGGCCGCGGATCGAACTCAAGGGCCTGCCGATCGGCAATCCCAACGATGAATGGATGGACGCCCAGCAACTCGCGGCGCAGGCCGGCACCTACGGTTCCGACTTGCCCCACGGCGAAGAACGCCTGCAGGCCCTGGTCGATCAGGCGCCCGGCAACGTCGGTCTGCGCCTGGCCCAGGCGGATTTGTACCTGGCCCGCAACTGGCCGCGCCGCGCGGAAAACCAGCTCAAGGAAACCGAGAGCATGGTGCCGCGCGACATGGGTCTGGAAATCGCCCAGGCCCGTACCGCCATGGAGCTGCAGGAATGGCGGCAGATGGATGCCCTGACCGACGACGTGGTGGCACGCTTCCCGGACAATCGGCAGGTGCAGCGTCTGGCCCGCGAGCGCGAAGTGCATGACATGGCCGAATTGCGCGTCGAAGCCTACGGCGGCAAGGCCAATGGCGGCGGCAGTGGCGGGGCCGGCGCGGTCAGCGGCAGCCGGGATTTCGGTATCCAGAGCACCCTCTACAGCCCGCCGATCAATGAAGACTGGCGGCTCTTCGCCGGGGTCGGTTATGCCACCGGCGATTTTGCCGAAGGCACCGGCAACCATCGCTTCCAGCGTGTCGGCCTGGAACGTCGCACCCGCGACATGACCCTGGAGGCCGAAGTCTCCAACCACTCCTACGGTTATGGCGACAAGCAAGGGGCGCGGCTGGCCATCGCCCGCGACATCGACGACCACTGGCAGTACGGCGGCAGCCTCGAGTACCTGTCGGCCGAGACGCCCCTGCGCGCGCTCAACAGTGACATCAAGGCCAACGGCGGCAGCGGTTTCATCCGCTGGCGCGCCAATGAAAGCCGCGAGTGGAAACTGGCCGTCAGCCCGTCGCATTTCAGCGACGGCAACAATCGCGTCGAGGCGTTGCTCACCGGGCGCGAGGGCATCTACAGCGCCCCGAACGTGCAGGTCGACGCCGGTCTCGAAGTCGGCACCAGTCACAACTCCAAGTCCGATGACGTGCCGTACTTCAACCCCAAGTCCGACTTCAGCGTCCTGCCGCTGGTCAACGTCAACCATGTGCTCTACCACCGCTACGAAACCTCCTGGAGCCAACAGTTCCAGGCGGGCGCGGGTACGTACAGCCAGCGTGATCACGGCACCGGCGGCCTGTTTCTGCTCGGTTACGGCCAACGTTATGCGTGGAACGACGTGTTCGAGGTCGGCGGCCTGTTGAGCGCGATCAACCGGCCCTTTGACGGCGACCGGGAAACCGATCTGCGCCTGATCGTCGACCTCACTTTCCGCTTCTAGAAGAGTTTGAAGATGCCTTTGATTTCGCGTTTCATCCTTCTGCTGGGAGTGCTGCTGGTCAGCGCCTGCGCCCAGCAAGCCCCGGCCTTCACGCCGCCGTCCAAGCGGCCGCTGGCGGCCAACGAACAACCGTGGCCGAAAAACCATGTGCTGGGCATTGCCTACCATGACGTCGAGGATCGCGATCCCGATCAGGCCGTGGTGGCGGTGCGCACCGAGCGCATGATCGAACAGCTGGCGTGGCTGCGCGAGAACAACTACCGACCGGTCACGGTCGACCAGATCATGGCCGCGCGCAACGGCGGGCCGGAGTTGCCGCCGAAGGCCATCCTGCTCAGTTTCGACGACGGCTATGCGAGCTTTTATACCCGGGTAATGCCGGTGCTGCGTGCCTACAACTGGCATGCGCTGCTGGCGCCGGTCGGCACCTGGATCGACACGCCGCTCAATCAGCCGGTCGACTTCGCCGGCACGCCCCGCGCCCGTTCGGACTTCCTGACCTGGGATCAGGTGCGCGAGATCTCGCAGTCCGGGCTGGTGGAAATCGCCGCCCACACCGACGCCAGCCACAAGGGCATCCTCGCCAACCCGCAAGGCAACATGCAGCCGGCCGCCGCGACCCGGCGTTATGACCCGGTGAGCAAACGCTACGAATCGGAAGCAGAGTTCCAGGCGCGGATCCGCAGCGATGTGGTCGCGATCTCGGAAAAAATCCGCAAGGTCACTGGCAAGAAGCCGCGGGTCTGGGTCTGGCCGTACGGTACGGCGGACGGTACATCGCTCACCGTGATCAGCGAGCAGGGCTACGAAATAGCCCTGACCCTCGACGACGGCCTCGATGCCCTCGACAACCTGATGAGCAGTCCGCGTTTCCTGGTCGCCTCAGATCCTGACGGCGAGCATTTCGCCAACAGCGTGGTCGGCGCGCAGTCGGATTTCGTCATGCGCGTGGTGCATGTCGACCTGGACAACGTCTACGACCCGGATCCGGCGCAACAGGAAATCAACCTTGGCAAACTGATCCAGCGCATGGCCGACATGGGCGCCAACACGGTGTTCCTGCAGGCCTTCGCCGATCCCAAGGGCGACGGCCTGGTGGACTCGCTGTACTTCCCCAACCGTCACCTGCCGGTACGCGCCGACATCTTCGACCGCGTTGCCTGGCAGTTGCGTACTCGGGCGCACGTGAAGGTTTTCGCGTGGATGCCGGTGCTCAGTTTCGGTCTCGATGCGAAGCTGCCGCGGGTGACTCGCTGGGATCCGAAGACTGGCACCACTGCGGTCGATCCGGATCAGTATCAGCGCCTGTCGCCATTCGACCCGGAAGTACGGCGGATCATTGGCGAGATCTACGAAGACGTGGCGCGCCTGACGTCGGTCGACGGCATTCTCTACCACGATGATGCGCTGCTCTCCGACTTCGAGGACGCCAGCCCGGCGGCGCTCAAGGCCTACGCCGCCCACGGCCTGCCGGGCTCGATCGCCGCCCTGCGCGACGATCCGGCAACGCTGCAGCGCTGGACGCGTTTCAAGAGCCGATACCTGATCGACTTCACCCGCGAACTGACCGCCAAGGTCCGTGCGATCCGTGGCCCGCAGGTGCTGACCGCACGCAACATCTTCGCCGAGCCGGTGCTCAATCCTGAGAGCGAAACCTGGTTTGCGCAGAACCTCGACGACTTCCTCGTGACCTACGACTGGACCGCGCCGATGGCCATGCCGCTGATGGAAAAACAGACCCACGCGCAATCCGGCCCGTGGCTCGAAGGACTGGTGGCGAAGATCAAGCAGCGCCCCGGCGCGCTGGATCGCACGGTGTTCGAGCTGCAGGCCCGCGACTGGACGAAAAAGGATCAGGCCGACATCGACGGTGCCCAACTGGCGGACTGGATGGGCCGCCTCAAGCGCCAGGGCGCAACAAGTTTCGGCTACTACCCGGACAACTTCCTCGACAACCTGCCGGACCTGAAAACCGTGCGGCCGGCGCTCTCCAATAAATGGAATCCATAACATGCTGGATAGACTGTTAGCCCTGCTTGTTCTGGCGCTCGTCCTCGGCGTGCCGCTGGGGCTGATCTTCCTGGTCACCGGGCAGTTCCTGATGGACTTCGTGTTCTTCTACCCCCTGTTCATGTCCGGGTTGTGGATTTCCGGTGGCCTGTATTTCTGGCTGCACTGGGAACGCCACTGGCCATGGCAGGACGACACGCTGCCGCCGCCGCTGGCAGGCGAGCCGCTGATCTCGATCCTGATTCCTTGCTACAACGAAGGCGAAAACGCCGCCGACACTATCCACGCGGCGCTGGCCCAGCATTACCCGAACATCGAAGTCATCGCGATCAACGACGGCTCCAAGGACAACACCGCCGAAGTGCTCGACCGCCTGGCCAAGGAAGACCCGCGCCTGCGCGTGCTGCACCTGGCGGAAAACCAGGGCAAGGCCGTGGCCCTGCGCATGGGGGCGATTGCCGCGCGCAGCGAATACCTGGTGTGCATCGACGGCGATGCGCTGCTGGCGCCGAACACCGCCGCCTATCTGGTTGCACCGATGCTCGACAACGCGCGCCTCGGCGCGGTGACCGGCAACCCGCGGATCCGCACCCGTTCGACGCTGGTCGGGCGCGTCCAGGTTGGTGAGTTCTCGTCGATCATCGGCCTGATCAAGCGCACGCAGCGGGTGTTCGGGCGGATCTTCACCGTGTCCGGAGTGATCGTTGCGTTCCGCCGTACCGCGCTGAACCGGGTCGGCTACTGGAGCCCGGACATGATCACCGAAGACATCGATATCAGCTGGAAGCTGCAACTGGATCACTGGAGCATCTTCTATGAGCCGCGCGCCCTGTGCTGGATCCTCATGCCGGAAACCCTCGCCGGGTTGTGGAAGCAGCGTCTGCGCTGGGCCCAGGGCGGCGCCGAAGTGCTGTTCAAGAACATTCGCGGCATCTGGCAGTACCGCCATCGCTACCTGTGGCCGCTGCTGTTCGAATACTGCCTGTCGACCGGCTGGGCGTTCACCTTCCTGCTCTCGGTGATTTTCTGGGGCGTCGGCAAGTTCGTGGTCATGCCCGAAGCCATCGCCGTCGATCACCTGATGCCGCCGGCGTTCACCGGCCTGCTGCTGGCCTTTGTCTGCCTGGTGCAGTTTGCGGTCAGCATCATCATCGACCGGCGCTACGAGCCGGGCCTGGGCCGCACCATGTTCTGGGTGGTCTGGTATCCGTTGGTGTTCTGGCTGATCAGCCTGCTGACCACGCTGGTCAGCTTCCCCAAGGTGTTGTTCGGCCAGCATCAGAAACGTGCACGTTGGGTCAGTCCTGACCGGGGCATCAAGCCGATCGGCGACGACGAAGAGGAGGTTATCAAATGAAAATCATCCGGACCCGCCAGCGACCGTTCCTGGTCGTGATCGATGTGATCCTCACGGTGCTGGCCTGGGTCGGCCTGCTGTTTCTGTTGATCCGTGGCCTGTGGCCTTTGATCGAAACCCACGCCGGCGGGCCGCGCCTCGACCACTCGGCATTCGACGCCCTCGGTACCCTGCAGGTGTACCTGTGGATTGCATTGGTCAACGCGGTGATCCTGATTTCCTGGGCGCGCTATCAGCAGCGCAAAAGCAGAAGCTTCGCCCAGCGCCGTCTGCCGGCGCCGGTGGTCGACGACGACGGCTTGAGCAAAAGCTTCAGGCTCAACGATGAGCGTCTGCAGAAACTCCGTTCGCCCGGGGTCATGACCATTCACAACGATCAGGAAGGCGACATCAGTCACGTGGTGACGCATTTCTGGCCGGTGGAACCGGCGCAGTTGCCACCACCGCTGGCCCCGATCGAACACCCACGGGTGATCTTTCTGCATGCCGAGGATGACGACAATCGCGAGCCGTTGCATCGCTGAAGCCCGATCCTCGGCAGGCGGCGCAAACCTGACCGGCGCCTGCGGCGCTCAATCGCCGATCAGCCGCCACGCCTCCTCGATGGACAGCGGCTGTTTCATCCGCTCCGCCAGCAGCGCCATCGCCCGTTCCTTCTCGCAGGCGACGGCGGCAACGACCAGGCCATTGCGGCCGAACAGCCCGATGAAGGGCGGCTGCTCGGGTGTGCCGAGAAATTCCACCTCGTCCCACTGCTCGGCGTGGCCGAGGTAGTCGTAGTTCTTGCCGAAATGCCAGGTCCAGAAAAACGGAACGTCGAGATAATGCTCCTCGCCCCCGAGCATGTTGGCGGCGGCGATCCGCGCGTGCTGCTGGGCCAGGCGCCAGTGTTCGATGCGCTGCGGCTGACCGTTCAGCGCGAAGGTAGCGATATCGCCGATGGCCCACACACCATCGGTGACCCGCAGGCCGGCGTCGACGCGCAGCGACTGATCCTTCTCCCGCGGCAGCGAGGCGAAGGCGGCGGTCGCCGGATGCACGCCAACGCCCGCCAGCACCAGGTCCGCCGACAGGCGCAGACCATTGTCCAGCAACACCGCCTCGACCTTGCCGTCGCCGACGATTTCCGTGGCCGCGTGTTCGCTGATGAATTTCACCCCGTGTGATTCGTGCAGTGCGCGGATCGCCTTGCCCACCGCCTCGCCGAACTGCGCGGCAAAGGGCACGGCGTGGCGGGCGAGCACGGTGACGTCGAGGCCGAACTGGCGCAGGGCCGAGGCGCATTCGAGGGCGATGAAACTGTCGCCGATGATTACCGCGCGCTGCTCGGGGCTGGCTGCACGCATGATCTGCTCGGCCTGGGCTTTGCTGCGCAGCAGAAAGACCTGCGGCAGATCGGCGCCGGGCAACTGCAGCGGATTCGGCTCGCCGCCGGTGGCCAGCACGACAGCGTCATACTGCAGGGTCTGGCCATCCTGCAATTCAAGGCGTTTGCCCTGGGCATCCAGTGCGCTGATTTCGCCCTGCTGGCGCTCGATACGCTGCTCGCGGTAGAAGTCGGCATCGCGCAGCGGCGGGACTTCCTCGACCGGCATGTCCCCGGCGAGGACAAATTTGCTCAGTACCGTGCGGTCGTAACCGGCCTCGGATTCGCGGTCGATCAGCACGATACGGCCGCCGAAGCCCTTCTCCCGCAGGGCGGCGGCGCAAGCCGTACCGGCGGCGCCGGCACCGACCACGACGAAGGTGCGCGGATCGTCGGCCGGCGGCGTGTGCGCATCGGCCAGCGGCTGGTCATCGACCCAGATGTCCTCGCCGCGCAGCTCCAACGGGTAGCGCTTGAGGCTGTCGAGCGCCGGTGGTTCGCACAAGCCACCGTCCTCGGCACGGAACGCCGCCTTGTGCCACGGACAGATCAGGCGTCCGTGACACAGGGCGCCGTCAGCCAAAGGCGCGCCGGCGTGTGGGCATTCGCCCTGAAACGCACGCAACTGGCCAGCGGCGCGCAGCAGGACGATCTTGCAGTCGCCGATTTCTACCTGCAGACCACGGTCATCAGGGACATCGGTGCAACGGGCGACACGGTGCAGGGCCATATTCGGGTTCCTCGCAGGCATTTCTCTTACGAGTTTGCGCAGGAGTGCGAGGTTCAGCCATTTGCTACTGCCACGGCACGAACGGTACAGCTATAGTTTGCAGGCCGCTGATGGCCCAACTGCACAAGGTGCTCCCGGAATGACCCGATTGACCTCTCTTACCCCTTGGCTGGCGGGCGTCGCTGTCGCCCTTTGCGTGCAGTTTTCGGCGCAGGCGGCCCAGGAGCGCTTCGTCCTGGACATCCCCGGCGTGTCCGACAACCGCCTGTTCACCTCGGCGGCGGCCAGCGATGCGGCCGGTTGCGGCGGCAAGAACCAGTCGCCGGCGCTGAACTGGAGCGCCGGTCCGGCGGGCACGCAGAGCTACGCGATCGTCATGCACGATCCGGATGGCCAGAAAGGCCTGGGCGTCGATCACTGGATTCACTACGGCATCAAGGCCTCGACCCGGCAGATTCCGGCCGGCGTCGGCGCCAAATCCAACCTCGAGGGTTTCGGCGGCACCAACAGCAAAGGCACCACCCACTATGTCGGGCCGTGCCCGCCGGTCGGTGACAGTGCCCACCACTACATTATTCAGATCTATGCGCTGGACCTGGCCCCGGACGCCTTGCCCGCGGGCCTGACCCGCGCCGAGCTGATGGATAAAATCAAGGGCCACGTGCTGCGCAACAGCAGCGTGGTGCGGCGTTATCACCGCTGATCGCTCGCCGCCCACCGCGTGTTCCCTGCGGAGCACGCGGTAACGGTTGGCGTCGACCGAAGAAAGCGAGCACTATCCCCGGCGCTGCCCCTCGCGCTGCTGGCTCGTTCGCAGGTGGGTGAAAACCGCCCTCTCTCTCGCATCGCGCCGATGTGGGCATGCACTACTCTGTGCCAAACGGGTCAACCCTGAACGCTGGAAATTTGCCCCGCGACTGCCGAAGATGCCGTGTGCCTGGCTATCGCCGCTCGTTCAGGGAGAATGCCGTGCCGATCCTCTTCAGGCACATGACGTGACGATCGAAAACGCCCACTGCTATGACGCTTTTAGACCGACTGGTATCTGTACGATGCCCGAGCGTTGGCATGGATGGCCAAGTGCAAGTGTTTGCCCCGGATGTTGAACTCGACGGGCCGACGCAGTACCTAACGCACCAGGATTTAAAGCGATTGAGCATGAACCCAAGTAAAGATTCGACATTTACCTACCAGGCCGTTTACCGCTATCTCGTCGAACTGATCGAAGCCGCGAGTCCCGAGGGAGAGCAGAAACTGCCGTCGCTGCGCCAATTGGCGCAGCGCTTGAACGTGTCGGTGTCCACGACCAAATATGCCTATTCACTCCTGGAAGACCAAGGGCGGATCTACGCCCGTCCCAAACTGGGTTACTACACCAGGGCAATGCCTTCGGCACTGGTGAGCGAGGGCTCGCCCAACCTGCTCGACAGTGTCTTCGCCAGTGCCCGGCAACCCGGCATGCTGGCGCTCAGCAGCGATGCCCCGGCCATGCTGTTGTCGCTGGAAAATCCGCTGCTGATGACCGAACGCGAACTGGCGCGCCAGTATCCGCGCTCCCATGCGCCGCTCTATCAACCGTTCGGCGAAAACGAGTTGCGCAGCGTCCTGGCCGACCGCTACACCCACTCGACGCGCTGCTACTGGCGGGCCGAGCACGTGTATATCGGCTCCGACCTGCGCAGTGTGCTGGAACTGTCCCTCGAAGCCCTGCAACTGACGGGCACCGTGGCGCTGGTGGAGTCGCCCTGTTCCTGGGCGATTCTGCGCCAGTTGCACGCGGCGAAGATTCGCGTGATCGAAGTGCCGCTGGCTGACGACGGGCGCTTTGACTTGCCGCAGTTGCAGCAGTTGTTGCAGCGCGAGCCGATCAGCCTGGCGGTGTTGTCGTCCACGGTGAATATTCCCCATGGCAGCCTGATGCCTGCCGAGGACAAGAAGCAGATCTGCCGCTGGCTGGCCGAGCGCCGCATCTGGCTGTTCGAGAATGACAGCTACGGCGAGTTCTGTTTCGAACCGGGCGCCACGCGCTACCGCGACTTTGCCGATCCCGAGCGCCTGGTGGTGTTTTCCACGTTCGACAAGATCATCGGCTCGGAAGCCCCGTACGGTTATGTGCTGAGCCGGTTTCAGGGGCCGGAGCTGCATCGGTTGTTTCTCGAGCGGGCGTTTCGTCTGTCGCCGATTCGGCAAAAGGCGATTGCCCGGCTGTTCACCACCCGGCGGATCGATCAGCACACGCAGATGTTGCGCAGCCTGCTGATCGGACGCATGCACAGCATGCAGGAGCTGCTGCACGAACACACCGAGGGTCAGTTGCGCATCCTCGCGCCGCTCGGCGGTGCCGCATTCTGGGTCGAGGCCACGCGCCCGGTGAACATGCGTCGGGTGTTCGAGCGCTTGCTGGCCAAGCGGATTGTCATCGCCCCCGGCGAGATCTTCAGCCAGCAGGGGGCGTGGCAGCATCACCTGCGCCTGAGCTACACCATCGACTGGAGCAAGGACATCACCCACGCACTGAAGATGCTGACTCAGGCTATTCAGGACGAAAGCTGACGCCCCCGGCGTTCAGTTGATGCCATAGCAATGCCGGGGCTCGGGGAACGTGCCGTCACGCACCTCTGCGGCAAAGTCTGCGCAAGCCTGGCTGATCAGCGCGCCGACGTCGGCGTACTGTTTGACGAAGCGTGGTACATGGTCGCCACCCAGGCCGAGCATGTCCTCGGTCACCAGCACCTGACCGTCGCACGCCGGTGACGCGCCGATCCCGATGGTCGGCATGGGCGAGAAATCGGTGACTCGGCGTGCGACTCCTTCGGCCACGCCTTCGAGCAACAGGCTGAAGGCGCCCGCTTCAAGGTGCGCACGGGCGTCGGCTTCGATGGCCAGCGCGGCAGCCTCGTTCATGCCCTGGGCCTTGAAGCCGCCCATGGCGTGAACGTATTGCGGCATCAGGCCGATATGCGCCATCACCGGGATGCCGCGCCGGACCAGGAATTCCACCGTCTCGGCAAGCACCGCGCCGCCTTCGAGCTTGATGGCGTCGCAACCGGTGCGCGCCAGTACCTGCGCACAATTGCGGTAGGCCTGTTGCGGCGATTCCTGATAGCTGCCGAACGGCATGTCGGCGATCACGCAGGCCAGGCGCGTGCTGCTGACGACCGCGCGGGTATGCGCGATGGTTTCGTCCAGGCTCATGTCGAGGGTCGAGGCGCGGCCGTAACCGACCATGGCAGTGGAGTCACCGACCAGGATGAAGTCGACGATGGGGTCCATCAACCTGGCGATATGGCTGGTGTACGCGGTCAAAGAGACAATTTTCTGTTGTCCCTTCATCGCGACCAATTGAGGCACGCTCAGTCGTTTGGTTCGGGTATGCAGGCTCATGGCTCTTTTCCTTGGTGAACCCCGTTGGCGGGGTTGTTTTTCGTTACAACCAATCCCTTTCCCAACCACGCCATGCGGCGTAATCGGCATTGATCCGTTGCAGCTGCGGGTGCAGCAGAAACACCGCGCCCGGTGAACTGTTGAGGTCAATGGTGGGGACGATCCTGGCGCCTTCAGCGAAGCGGAATCTGACGTTGTGAAAGCTCGGCAGGCTTTCCAGGCGCTGGCGCGCCTGGCTCTGCGCGAACAGGCCCGGGCGATGGGCAATCAGGTTCAGGCACTTGGCGTGTTGCTGCAGCCGGTAACGCTTGGGCCATTGCGCCAGGCGCGCAGGCTGCAGATAGCTGAGGCAGGTCAGGGCCACCTGATCGTTGCCGGTGGCCGCTTGCAGCGCCGGTGGACAGGCCAGCCCCGAGAGCCGCGCGCCGGTTTCCAGCAGGCGCGGGCCGGCGGCGGTCAGAATCAGTTCGGTGTGCGCCGGGCCATGCACGATGCCCAATGCATCGAGCACACCTTGCACATACTCGATCAGCTGCGGCAGTTCCGGTGCGTCGGCGGGTACCAGGTCCTCGCTGTCGTAGATTTTCCGGCCATCGGCGGCGAAGGTTTTCGAGGATTTCCAGACGTCGCTGATCCAGTGCTCGCCCTGATGGCTGACACTGTTGATCACGTACTCGTCGCCGCTCAGGTATTCCTGCAACAGCAGCGCTTCGTTGCTGAGCATCATCAAGTTGGTCGCACCGAGGATCGCCTCGACGGCAGCCTGCAATTGCCCGGCATCGTGGCAGATGAACACGTTGTCCGAGCCGGCGCTGTCCAGCGGCTTGGCGACCACGCTGGTGCCGCCCCGGGCCTGGAACCAGGCGAGGGCGCTGGCCATCGAGTTCGTGCGCAGTTGTGCCGCCACCGGCAGGCCGGCCTGGGCCACCTGCTCGGCCATCAACGATTTGTCACGGCGGGCGGCGGAGGTGGCCGGGTCATTGCCCGGCAGGCCCAGGCGGGCGGCCAGCAGATCCGCCAGTTCGACGCCGAATTCACTGCCGGTCAGCACCGCCGCCGGTTGTTGCGCGGCGAGTGTGGCGACCAATGCGTCGAGGCCGACGTCGGCGACGCTGTAATCCTCGGCAAACAGCTCTTTGGGGCAGCTCGCGGCAAACGCGGCTGGCATGTTCGCGCGCGAGCGCACGTGCAACAGGCGCCGCTCGCCGGCGAGCGAACGCGCCAGCAGGGCGCCGGTGGAATAGGCGTCGACCAGAATCAACGGCGCCAGGCTCGAATCAATGCAAGGGTTGGTCATAACGATTTACCGTGTAATGCAACATCTGAAACAGTTCGCCGGAGCTGACGCCGGAGCCACTCAGCACCCGGCCGCTGGCGCGGGGCAATGGCAGGCCGCCGGTGTTGGCCCAGCGCAGCGCACCCTTGTCGTCGATCCGCGTGGTGGCGCGACCGGGGTTGTCCGGGTGCAGGCAGTAAGGGATGTCGAGCAGGCCGCGAGCGAACGCCTGGATCAACGCCAGGCCAATGTCGGCATGCAGGTCGAGCACGCTTTCCACCAGGCGCCGGGCCTCGAACAGGGTTTCCTGGTAATAGCCGGCGCTGCTCGCGTCGATGGGCGGCAGCTCGCCCGCAGCCACCTCGGCGGCCATGCGCAGGGCATCGAGGTTGTCGTCGACGGAAGGAATCTGCCGCGATTCGGCGACGGTCTTGACGATCAGCCGCTCGCAACCGGCGGCCTTGGTCAGGCGTGCGCTGTCGCATATCAAGCGCCGCGCGCCGTGGTTCGAGGTCGGGAATACGCCCATGTAGGAGTACACCACGACGTGCCAGTGGTCGCCGTGCAGATACTCGGCGGCCAGCTCGCGCAGTGCCTGCAACGCCCCGAAATCCTGTTCCATCGAGGTGCCCTGGGCGTAGCTGAGGGAAACACTGCGCACCCCGTGCTGGCGGAAAAACAGCGCTTCGAGCAGGGTCATGGCGATCAGCAGCGAAGGCGGGCACAACTGCCCCAGCAGACAGCCGCCAAAACTCTCGATATGCGCATGCCGGGTCGCGCTGGCCAGTAACTGGCAACTCTCGGCCCAGGCGCTGACAGCCTCGGCCAGGGGCAGGCGGCTGTAGGGCATGCAATACGACACCGGCCCGCCTTCCGTGGCGTCCAGACCCAGGGCGGCCAGGCGCTGGAAGACATTCTGCGGCTTGGCAGTGCCGTGCCGGATCTGGATCGGAAAGTCGGCCCCGTAAAGCCCTGCAAGCATGGTGCGCACGGCTTCGATCGGGTGACTGATGATCGGGAACCCGTTCATCGGCGCCGAGCTGTTGAGGCACTGCAACGCACTCTGGTAATCGCCGACTCGGGTGTAGCTGTCGAGCGTGATGGTGCCAATGGCCGCGCAGGGCAGGGCGGCGACACTGGCCAGCCCGGCGCGCATCTGGCTTAGGGCGCCGAAGCCCATGCGCGGTTGCACCACCAGCTCGTCGCGAGCGCGGGCACGCTCGATGAACTGTTGAAAAAATCCGCCGCTGAACGCTGTCATGCCTCAGCGTCCCGAAACCAGTTCGACCACGGTTTCGCCGGTGGCCGGGTCGTAGCGACTGATTCGGCCCTTGTGCGGGTCGCCCGCACGCACACGGGCGATCAGCGTGGCGTCGCTGTCGAAATCGATGCGCTGGTGCGCGTACAGGCTGCGCAGCGCCGGCAGCGGCAGGCCACTGACCTGGGTCAGCCACTGGCTGAGACTCGGGTCGTTGTGGACGCCGGCAAGGATCCGGTGCAGGTCGTCGAGGTTGCCCAGATGCTGC
The DNA here is from genome assembly GCF_030209175.1 of Pseudomonas sp. efr-133-TYG-5. GTDB lineage: Bacteria > Pseudomonadota > Gammaproteobacteria > Pseudomonadales > Pseudomonadaceae > Aquipseudomonas. The sequence goes on from NZ_JARVSM010000006.1 coordinate 61,425, forward strand.
GCATGGCACAGCCCGACAAAACTGGAAAGCTCACGGCCACGGTCGACGAACGGGGCAAACTGCATGCACACCAGTTGCGCCTCATCCAGCCCGAAGGCCTGCTCGGCGAAACGCGTGGCGAGGGTGCGGCGGGCGAGCATGCCCTGTTCGTCGGCATACGCGGCCATGGCCAGGTCGATCAGGCGCTGGGGCATTTCTTTCTTGCGCATCAGCGCCTGCGCCAGCTCGAGGTATTCGGCGATGCCCTGGTTGTACCGGCGACCCTGCACGTACTCGGCCTTGAGGCCGCGGAAATGCGCCATCAACAGCGGATTGGCGCAGTCCGACTCGGTGAAACTGAACGCCAGTTCTTCGAAGCGGAAATCGAGAAACTCGGTGATCAGTTCCCAGTGATCCTCGACCTTGTAGCTGACCAGATCGTAGATGCTGACAAAGGCCGGATCGGCGTGTTCGTCGCCGCAGGCGACGCGGCGCTCCTCGCGCTGCTGATCGAAACCTTCACCGAACAGCTCGACGAAATAGCTCTGCGCCACGCCATCCAGCGCCTGCAGCAAGCCGCGGAAACCCTGGCGGCGGCATTCGTCGACGTTCAGCCCCAGACGCTGCGCCAGGCGCATGATCCAGGTGAAATAGTGCTTCTGTTCCTTGCGCGAGTCGCCGGTGACCACCGCATCGACCCCGCCCTGCCACCATGCCGCGCGTCCATAGAAGTCGGCGACGGCCAGGTTGCAGCTGTTGCAGAAGGTCGGGCGCCCGTCGCCGGCGGTGCGATGGCCGTTCATCAAGACGTCGAAACGGTTCATCGCCTGGACATCGGCCGGGAACGGCAAGTGGCGTTCGAACGGGCGGATCTGCTGGTGATCGACCACCAGCATTTCCACGCGCGGATCGTCGAACAGGTGCAAGGCACGGTAGACCCGGTCGATGTTCGCCATCACCGCATCCGGCACACCGGCGTGGCGCATGTTGGCGATGCGCAACTGGAACGTACGGCCATGCAGCACCGACAGGTGCAACTGCGTGGCGCGCAGCATGGCCACGGTGTAGGAGCTGTCCTTGCCACCGCCGTAGGCGACCATCAGCCTGTAGTCGGGCAGCCTGTCGAGGCCGCCCGCGGCGTCGATCAGGCGTTCGCCGATGGTCGCCACGGCGCGTCGTTCGTCGGCGCGCAGGTAATGGTTCAGTTCACCCAGCAACGGCTCGTCGTTCAAGGCTTGAGAGGGACTGGCGTTCATAGCGGTTCGGCCTGAAATTGGAAGGTCTGGGTGGTCTGGTGGATATCGCGCTCAGTGGCGTCTTCGCTGCCACCGACAAAAATGAAGCGGCCGCTGTGCAGTGCGTCGTAACTGCCGCCGGCCTCGAGGATCTGCCCGGGCTCGGGCAACAATTCGCGCCACAGGTTGGGCAGGTCGGCGCGCAGCGACTGCGCCTGGACGACGCGGCAGGGCAGCTGCGCCGGTTTCGGGATGACCAGCCAGCCGCCGCTCGGATCGGCGTCGAGGGCGGGCAAGGGCACCTGCTCGCCGGCGAGGCGGCGCAGCCAGTGCTCGTACAGGTTGACCCCGAACACCTTGTTGATCAGGTGCGGGACTTCGCTGCCGCCGACCCGCGCGCCGATTTCGAGGAACACCAGCGACTCGTCCGGCTCGACGAAAATTTCCAGGTGGAACGCGGTGCAGCGCAGATTCAGCGCGCGCAGGATCTGTTGGCTGAACGCTTCGATGCGCGTGCGCAGCGGTGACGCCTGGACAATCACCGAACCCAGCGGCTGGGCCTTGGCAAAATCCAGGCAACTGTTGATGTAGCGCGATACCACCTGGAACGGCACGCTGCCATCGACATCGGCGAAGCCGTCGATGTGGTAGGTCTGGCCGTGCATGAAGGCTTCGAGCTCATAACGCGAGAGGTCGATGGTATTGAGCAGGACGCGCAGGTCGGCCTCGTTTTCGACTTTCTCCACGCCCATGCTGGCGGCACCGTCCAGCGGTTTGACGATCAGCGGAAACCCGATCTGGCGGGCGAAGGCCAGGGCCTGTTCGACCGATTGGCAGCGGGCGAATGCCGGCACGGGCAAGCCCTGGGCCTGCAGGATTTCCTTCATGCGTGCCTTGTCGCGATACACCGCCACTTCGTCCGGACCGTCGCCGGGGATGTTCAGTGCCTGGCGCACCCGCGCGGCGATTTCCAGGGTGAACTCCGACAGCGCGATCAACTGGTCGACCGGCCCCACCCGGGCAATGACTTTTTGAACCGCGCCCAGAAGCTGTTCATATTGATTGACGTCGCCGACCTGCACCTGATGGGCAATGTGCTGCGCCGGAGCGAGCACACCCTCGGCACCGGGGCCATCGACCACGTAGCTGATGCGATGCCGTTGATGATCGAAGAAGTCTTCGTAGCGAGTCAGTTCGTTGTCCCAGCGGCGCTCATCACGAAAGCGCGGCCAGCGGTTGACGATAACGATGTGCATCGGAGTGATCCTTGATTGAGCGAAGACAGCCGTGCCGGGGATCAACCCCAGGACGGCACGCTGACGGCAGGTGCGGGCTCAGCGTCGACTGGCGCGTGGAAGGTGCGCAGATAACCGCTGAAGGATTCGATCGCGTCGGGGCCGACGAACACCTGGTTGTAGCCAGCCGCGATCAACGGCTGGTGAGCGGCGAGGGTGTCATCCTCGGAGGTGGTCAGCTTGCCGCCGATCACGCAGGGCAGGTGCGGGTGTTTCTGACGCACCTGGCGAATCAGCTCGAGGCCTTGGGAATACCCGTGGCCATTGACGCTGCTGACCACCAGCAATTGGCTGCGGCGCTGTTCCAGCGCGCTGAGCACGGCGTCGATCGGGGTGCAGCTGCCGAGGTTTTTCACGTTGAAACCATGCTCGGCGAGCCACAGTTGCAGATACACCAGGTTCCACATGTGCGAGTCGGATTCGACAGTGGCGAGCAAGCAGTGCGGCAGGGCTTTCATTGAGACGCCTCCATGGCGAGCGACGGACCACCGAGGGCCAGCTGAAAGCGCCGGGTGGTCAGGATGAACAGCAGAGTGCCGGGCACGGTCAGCACCACGGCCAGTACCAGAATCAGTACCTGCGCGCCGTACACGTGACCGACGCTGGCGGTCAGCAAGCCGCCCAGCGGATAGGACAGCAGGTTGACCAGGTAAAACGGCCCCATGACCTTGCCCAGGTGGGCTCTGTCGATCGCTTTGATGCGCTGGGTACGGTTGAACACGTTGAACAACGCGCAACCGGCCATCGCCAGCAGGAAGCTCAGGGCATACAGCAACACGCCGTTGGCCACGCCCATGCAGATCAGGCCCAGACACAGCAGGGCGAAGCCCAGCGCACCGAGGCGATAGATCGACATGCGCGCCAACAGCCGCGGTACCAGAATGAAATTCAGCAGACCGAGGGCGCCGGCCCCGGCATTCATCAGGCCGAACACGCCATCGGCGGCACTGAACACCCCGCTGATGACGAAGGCGTTGGCGCTCAGCACCGCGGCAAAGGCCAGGTTGATGGTGAAATTCAGCGCGGCCAGCGACAGCACCGGCGGATTACCCAGCAGCAGGCGCCAGCCGAGGGCCAGATCGTGCAACACGCTGCCCGGGCCGCTGGCGGGCGTTCGTGCGGTGGGCAGACCGCGCCAGAACAGCGCCGCGGCAAACAGCGCCATGGCCGCCAGGCCCAGCAGCCAGCGTTTGTCGGCGTACATCGCCAGGCCGGCAGCGAGCGCCGGGCCGAGCGCCATGGCCAGCAGCTCCATGTTCTGCACCAGCGACTGACAGTGCGCGAGGCGCTCCGGGCCGGCGATCAGCGGGACACTTTTTTCCACCGCCATGCGCACCGGCGCCATCAGCACCGAAAGCACGATGCCGTTGCCGATCAACGCCCAGATCATCCACTGCGGTTGATACCAGCAGATCCACACGGTGATGCCCAGGCTCAGCCCGCGCGCCGTATTGGCTGCGCGAAACAGCAGGCGGCCGCCAAAGCGGTCGGCCAGCAACCCGGCGAACGGATAGGCAATCAGTGCCGGCAACCATTCCAGGGCAAACGCGACACCGGAATAGCGCACGTTGCCAGTCAGCTGATAAATCATCAACGGCACGGCGAACAGCACGGTCTGCTCTGCCAGCAAGGCACACAGCAGTCCGCCAGCGAACCAGCGGATGGCGCTGCGACGGGCATCGACGGTGGCCTCAGGCATGATCGCGATCCCAGACCATTTCCAGTTCGCGCAGATAAGGCAGCACGTACTTGCAGAAACGGCGCATTTCGTCGCGTGTTGGCCAGCCGGAGAAAATGAATTCGCTGACACCGACTTTCTTGTACTCGAAGAGGTATTCGGCCACTTCCTGATAACTGCCGACCACGCACAATGCCGGGCCGCCGCGATAAGCCACCGCGCCCGACCAGAGCATCGGCGACAGCCAGTCGTGCTGTGCCTTCTCCGCCAGGCGGAACGACGTCTTGACCGCCTCCGAATCGCAGCGCCCGACAAATTCGCGCACCCATTCACGATGCTGTTCGTCGGGGTTCTCCATCATGCTCTCGACCGCCGCCAGCGCTTCTTCGCGGGTTTCGCGAGCGAGGATGTGCATGCGGATCCCTACCGCGCAGCCCGACTCCAGTACCGTGCGGCTGGCTTCGGCAATGCCTTCGGGGGTATCGCCATAACGTAGCCAGCAATCACTGTGCTGGATGGCGATCTGCTGGGCGATGTCCGAGGCACCGCTGAGATAAATGCGCGGCCGCTCGGCGTCTTTGAAGGGCAGGCCCAACTGGGCTTTTTCGATGCGGTAGTGGGCGCCGTGATAGGTCAGCGGTGATTCGCCGTTCCAGAACCGGTGCAGAATGTCGAGGAACTCGCCAGTGCGCTCGTAGCGCCCGTCATGGGCGACGAAATCGCCATAGTAGGCTTGCTCGTCCGGCGAAATACCGGCCACCAGGTTGAGCGAAATGCGCTTGTCGGACATCCACGACACGGTGTTGACGATCTGCGTGAACAGCGTCGGCGGCACCAGGCCGGGACGGTAGGCGAGGATGAATTTGACCCGCTCGGTTTCACGCACCAGCGCACCGATCATCGGCAACGGATCGGGCATGTGATAGCTGATGCCCATCAGCAGCGAGTCGATGCCCAGCTCATCGGCTTCCTGGGCAAAGTCTACGATGCCGGCAAAGTCGAGCGCGCCGGTGTTGTATTTTTCCGAGGCCTTTTGCTGACCGCTGTCCAGCGGTGAGCACCAGTGAATGCGCAGTGGTGCAGACATTGTGTTTCTCCATGGCACAGCCTGCCGCCGCCGGAGCGGGGGCAGGCGTGGTGAATCAAGTCCGGATCAGAACAGGAAGCTGGTACCGACGGTGCGGTCGAACAGCGCGACGTCACGGATACGCCGCTTGCCGCAGATGAACTTGAGCAGACGCTCGATGCCCAGGCCGCCGCCGGCGCTCGGGTGCAGCAGGCCACGGCGGGCGACTTCCAGGTAGTTGGCGAACGGTTGCAGGTCCATCGACAGTTCGTTCATGCGGTAGACGATCTGCTCGTATTCGAACTCGCGCTCTGCGCCCGACAGGGCCTCGCCGTAGCCATCGGGATAGATCAGGTCATAGTTGTTGTAGGCACCGCGCTTGCCCGGGGTTTCGCGGTCGTAGAACTCGCGGCGGTAGTTGGTGACGAAGAACGGCGTGTGGGCCTTGGCCGACATGATCTTCTCGAAGTCGTCGCCATGTTCGGCGCGCAGCTCGTCGGAGCTGTAGATCGGGAATGCCGTGGCGAAGTGCGGCAGCTGGCGGCCCAGTTGTGCCAGCTCAGCGGCGCAATGCTGGCTGACTTCACTGAACACATGCTTGATCAGGCCTTCGATCAGGGTCATGACCTGGTGCATGTCACCGTCGCGGATTTCGAAGTCGAACTGCGAGAACTCCAGCAGGTGGTTCTCGGAATCCTTGATCTCCGGCTTCTCCAGGCGAATGTTCGGCGCAACGATGAAAATCTTCTCGTGGCCCTTGGCGGTCAATGCCAGCTGTTTGTGGAAGATCATGCTCGCCGTCAGTTTCAGGCGTCGTTCTTCGTACTGGATCTCGGCCGGATACACCGCGTGATTCAGTGGATCGGTGATCGGCGACATCAGGATCGGCATCAGCTGTTTGAAGTCGCGTTCCAGCAGATATTGTTGCAATGCCTGAAGGACGCGGCCGCGGATGATGGCAATGGACTCTATGTCCGGATTAGCAAAATCGGCGAAGTTACGGGTAATTTCTTCCATGATTGGCCAAATATTCAGGGAGTTAGGGAGGCCCTGATTATTGTTTAATCGATGGAAAACTCAATGTACAGATTTCCGCTAAAAAGCAGCACAGAGCCGCGGTTTGGTTGTCCGACGACGCTTTTGCATAGACGATATCGCGCTGCTGAAATTGATCAGGTGGCGCGCCAGTGGGCAGGGTCGTACCGACCGCGTCAGCCGCGCCATTCTCCAATTCGTCTATTCAGAGTTCGCCCATGACTAGCTCGCGACCCCATCAGTTTTCCAGGTCTGACTACAAGACGCTGGGCCTTGCCGCCCTTGGCGGCGCCCTGGAAATCTACGACTTCATCATCTTCGTGTTTTTTGCGCTGACCCTCAGCCAGCTGTTCTTTCCGCCAGAAATGCCGGAATGGCTGCGGCTGTTGCAGAGCTTCGGCATTTTCGTCACCGGTTATCTGGCGCGGCCGCTGGGCGGGATCCTGATGGCGCATTTCGCCGATCAGTTGGGGCGCAAGCGGGTATTCAGCCTGAGCATCCTGATGATGGCATTGCCTTGTCTGCTGATCGGCATCATGCCGACCTACGAACAGATCGGTTATTTCGCGCCGTTGCTGCTGCTGGTTCTGCGGGTGCTGCAAGGTGCCGCCGTCGGCGGCGAGGTGCCGAGCGCCTGGGTGTTCGTGGCCGAGCACGCCCCCGCGGGGCATCGCGGCTATGCCCTGGGGTTTCTCCAGGCCGGGCTGACCTTCGGCTATTTGCTGGGCGCGCTGACGGCCACCTTGCTGGCGCAGGTGTTTACGCCGGCGGAAATTCTCGCCTACGCGTGGCGCCTGCCGTTTTTGCTCGGCGGTGTGTTCGGCGTGATCGGCGTCTGGCTGCGGCGCTGGCTGAGCGAAACGCCGGTGTTCATGGCCCTGCAGGCGCGCCGCGAGGCCGATGCCGAATTGCCGTTGCGCACCGTGCTGCGTGAGCATCGGCGGATGCTGCTGCCGGCGTTCATCATGACCTGCGTGCTGACGTCGGCTGTGGTGGTACTGGTGGTGATCACGCCGACCGTCATGCAAAAGAGCTTCGGCATGACCCCCAGCCATACCTTTGGCTTGAGCAGCCTGGGCATCGTCTTCCTCAACATCGGCTGCGTGATCGCCGGGTTGGTCGTCGACCGCATCGGGGCCTGGCGCACGGTCAAGCTGTACAGCGTCTTGCTGCCGGTCGGCATCGCCCTGTTGTATGGCTGCCTGATCAGCGGCGGCAACTGGCTGGGGCTGGCCTACGCACTGGCGGGCCTGAGCTGCGGCGTGGTTGGCGCAGTGCCTTCGGTGATGGTCAGCCTGTTTCCGGCACACATCCGCGTCTCCGGCATTTCCTTTACCTACAACATTGCCTATGCCCTGTGGGCAAGCACCACGCCGCTCTTGCTGATCGCGCTGATGCCGTGGAGCCCCTGGGTGTGCGTGGCGTACTGCGTGGTCATGGGCGCTGTGGGGGTCGGCTGTGCCAGCTGGTTTGGCGGGCGCGAGCCTGCCCGGGCAGCACAGGCCCTGGTCCCGGAGCGTTGAGGTAAACGATGCAGAGTGCGCACCATGGATTTGGCACGGATGGCTACTGGATGATGGAATTACACGAATTACCGGCGACACAACTGCTGGCCTTGTTCGCCAGTCGCGAGTTGTCACCGCTGGAGTATTACGACCACCTGTTGGCCCACATCGAACGCTGGGAGCCGAGCATCGGTGCGCTTTACGCGTTCGATCCCCAGCGCGTGCGCGAGCAGGCGCGTGCCTCCAGCGAACGCTGGAGCAAAGGCGCGCCGCACGGCTGGCTCGACGGCGTGCCCGTGACGCTCAAGGAACTGATCGCCACCCAGGGCGACTGCATTCCTCAGGGCTCGCGCGCCACCCACCTGATTGCCGCGACCGAAGACGCCCCTCCCGCCGCGCGAATGCGCGAGAGTGGCGCAATCATCCTGGGCAAAACCACGGTACCGGACTTCGGCATGCTGTCGTCGGGGCTGTCGAGTTTCCATGGCATCACGCGCAACCCGTGGGACGTGACCTGCAACCCGGGCGGCTCGAGTTCCGGTGCGGCGGCCGCCGCGGCAGCCGGGTATGGCCCGCTGCATGTCGGTACCGACATCGGCGGATCGGTGCGGCTGCCGGCGGGCTGGTGCGGGCTGGTAGGTTTCAAGCCCACCCTCGGACGCATCCCCATTGATCCGTACTACACCGGCCGCTGTGCCGGGCCGATGACCCGCACGGTGGACGATTGCGCCTTGATGATGGGGTACCTGGCGCAACCGGATGCCCGTGATGCGACCAGTCTGGCGGCCCAACCGCTGGACTGGAACCTGCAGCCACCGTCGATGCAGGGGGTGAAAATCGGCCTGATGCTCGACCCCGGCTGCGGTTTCCAGCCCGACAATGAAGTGTGTGACGCGGTGCGCCAGGCTGCGCGGCTGTTCGAGGCCAACGGCGCGCAGGTGTCCTTGATCGGGCCGGTGATGGATCGGCGTCTGCTCGATGGTCTCGACGATTTCTGGCGGGCCCGGCAGCTGTCGCAGTTGCAGGCCCTGAGTCCGGAGCAGCGCGCCGGGGTCTTGCCGTACATCGAGCAATGGGCCGCGCCGGCGGCAAAGATGAGTGCGGTGCAAGCGGTCGAGGGTTTCAACCAGACCTTCGAGATTCGTCGCCGCTGCGCGGCCGTATTCAACGACCTCGACCTGGTGCTGTCACCGACCAATCAGGTCAGCAGCTTTCCCGCCGAGTGGCCGTCACCGGGCAACGATCCGCGCCAGCCTTTCGAACACATTGTGTTTACGGTGCCGTGGAACATGGGCGAGCAACCGGCCTTGTCGATCAACTGCGGTTTCACCACGCAGGGCATGCCGATCGGCCTGCAGATGATTGCGCCTCGCTTCGGCGATCAGTGGTTGTTGAAGTGCGCCAAGGCTTACGAAAACTGGCGCGGTCCGATCAAACACTGGCCGTCTGCGCCCCCGCGCTGATTCCCGATGGTTGTGGTGTACCGCGCAGGCGTCAGGCGCGGCAGCGGTGCACCTTATCTTTGCAGGCACACTCCGATGAAATCACATGTACGTCGCGCGACAGTCGCGATGCTGGCCGTCGTCGCCCATCCGACCTGGGCCGCCGATGCGGTGGCGCCGCAGGATCAGGCCAGCGGATTGCTGGAAGGCAGCCACCTGAACCTGAATCTGCGCCACTACTATTCCAATCAGCACACCCAGCGCAGCACGCATCTGGTGATCAAGAAAAACGCTGTTGCCCAGCCGACCCGCGAGCGGATCACCTGGGCGCAGACCGGCATGCTCAACTACACCTCCGGCTTCACCCAGGGCTGGCTGGGGGTGGGTGTCGATGCCTCGTTGTTCAGCGCTGTCATGCTCGAGCGCGGTCACGGCGCGGTCGCCAACGGTGGCGATCGTGTGCTGGTCGACAGCGATGGCGACGCCCTGCCGACCTGGAGTCGTCTGGGCGTGGGCGATATCAAGCTGCGGGTATCGAGCAGCGAACTCAAGGCCGGGCGCATGCTCACGGAAAACCCGATCCTGCGCTACAAGGACAACCGCGCCTTGCCGTCGACGTTCCAGGGCGTGGCGATCAACAGCAACGAACTCGACTGGCTGGCGCTGCAGGCGGGCAGCTTCGAGCGCGCGATCCCGCGTACCGGCAGCGGCAGCGAGCGTCTGACCACGACGTTTGGCAATCGCGCCTACAGCGGCTCGCGCATCAGCTATGCCGGTGGCACTGCCAAGGCGCCGGCGGGGCTGACGCTCAGCGCCTATGGCTCGCGCTTCGAAGACATGTGGCAACAGTATTATCTGGGCGCGACCCACCAGGTCGGCGATCGCGCGGACGTGGCGCTGAAAACCAGTCTCAACTACTACCGCACCCGCGATCAGGGCGAACAGCGCCTGGGGTTCATCGACAACGACGCCTACAGTCTGGCGGTGACCGCCGCCCACGGTGCCCATGGCCTGACAGCGGCGTGGCAGCAGGTGTTCGGCGATGAATACTTCGACTATGTGTGGGAGTCCACCGGCAACTACATGGCCAACTCGCTGTACTCGGACTACAACGGCCCTAACGAAAAGTCCTGGCAGCTGCGCTACGACCTCGACCTGGCGCCCTACGGCGTCCCGGGCCTGACCGCCAGCCTCTGGCACGCCAAAGGCTGGGGCATCGACGGCACGCACTACAGCGGCGATCGCGACGGGCACAACACCGGCTACAACGTGCGCGGCCTGGACGGCGCCAAACACAACGAAAACGGCTTGATGGTCGCTTATGTCGTGCAGTCCGGGACGCTGAAAAACACGGTGTTGCGCAGCATCGTCTATAACCACCGGGCGAGTGGCGGGCAGATCGACGGCAGCTACGATGAATTCCGCCTGGTGGCGAACGTGCCGTTCAACGCGTTTTGAATCGGCGGCGAGTTTTTTTTGCGCCGGTTAACCCGGACTGAGGGGGCGCTCCGTCTCAAAGGATGAATGGATCATTTTCATCCCGAGGTCAGCCCCCATGTCCCGTCCCCTGTCTGTACTGCGCCCCGTTGCTGTCGGTGTGTTGCTGGTTGTCGCCGGTTGCGGTGTGTCTTCCAAGCCGGAACCGGCAGCCGTGCCGGTGCCGGTTCAACCCCAAGCCTCGATCCAGCAGGAATCGCGGGTAGCCGACGGCGCGATGGCCAAGCGCAGTGCGCGTCCGCCAGCCATCGCCGGTTTTGCTGCGCCGCCGGCCCCGGAAAGTTATCCACAGGGCTATCGCGACGAACCGCGCGAACAGTACGCCGACCTTGCCGACAACCCGATCCACAGCGTTGCCGAAGCCCCGGTCTCGACGTTCAGCGCCGACGTCGACACGGGCGCTTACGCCAACGTCCGGCGTTTGCTGAATCAGGGCCGGCTGCCACCACAAGGCGCGGTCCGCCTCGAGGAAATGGTCAATTACTTCCCCTACGACTACGCGCTGCCCACTGACGGCTCGCCGTTTGGCGTGACCAGCGAACTGGCCGCGTCACCGTGGAACCCGCATACCCGCCTGTTGCGCATCGGCATCAAGGCTTCCGACCGCGCGGTGATGGAGCTGGCGCCGGCCAATCTGGTGTTCCTGGTGGATGTGTCCGGCTCGATGGATCGCCGCGAAGGCCTGCCGCTGGTCAAAAGCACGCTGAAGCTGCTGGTCGACCAATTGCGCGAGCAGGTTCGGGTTTCGCTGGTGGTGTATGCCGGGGAATCGCGGGTGGTGCTTGAGCCGACTTCCGGACGGGAAAAGGCGAAAATTCGCACGGCCATCGAGCAATTGACGGCAGGCGGCTCGACTGCTGGCGCTTCAGGCATCGAACTGGCCTATCAAATGGCGCAGCAGGCGTTTATCCACAATGGCATCAATCGCATCCTGCTGGCCACTGACGGTGACTTCAATGTCGGCATCAGCGACTTCGACAGCCTCAAGCAACTGGCTGTGGATAAACGCAAGAGCGGCATTTCCTTGACCACCCTCGGTTTCGGTGTGGATAACTATAATGAGCGCCTGATGGAGCAGCTCGCCGACGCCGGCGATGGCAACTACGCCTACATCGACAATCTGCGCGAGGCGCGCAAGGTGCTGGTCGACCAACTCGGCTCGACCCTCGCGGTGGTGGCGAAAAACGTCAAGTTGCAGGTGGAATTCAATCCGGCGCAGGTCAGTGAATATCGTCTGCTCGGCTACGAAAACCGCGCGCTCAAGCGTGATGATTTCAGCAATGACAAGGTCGATGCCGGCGAAATCGGCGCGGGGCATACCGTGACCGCCCTGTATGAAATTGTCCCTGCCGGCGAGAAAGGCTGGCTGGAACCGCTGCGCTACGCCAGATCGGCGGCGGCTGTTGCGGCGAAGAGCGGAGAATTGGCGATGCTGCGTGTGCGTTATCAACAGCCCGCAGGTGGGAAAAGTCTGTTGATCGAGCGGCCGATCAGTGCTCGGGTCACGCCGCCCAGCGAGGACCTGCGGTTCGCTGCTGCCGTTGCCGCGTTCGCCCAGCAACTCAAGGACGCGCGCTACACCGCTGATTTCAGCCTCGAGGATACGGCGGCCCTGGCCCGTGGCGCCCGTGGCGATGATCGCTTTGGCCTGCGCAACGAATTCGTGCAACTGGTACAACTGACCGAGAGCCTGCGTAGTAGCAGCGCCGCCAACACACCTGCCACTGAACGACGGGTTGAATAGTGAGCCGCTTGCAAGGCTTTATCAGCCAGCTGTTTACCGCCACCGACAAGCTTGAGGCCAGCAGCGACGAATCGCTGCTGGGCCGTTATCGAACCGGTGACCGAACGGCGTTCGAAATCCTCTACGCCCGCCATCGGCATGGGCTGTACCGGTTTCTGCTCGGATTGAGCGGCCAGGCGGAGCTGGCCGATGAAGTCTTTCAGGACACCTGGTTGAGCTTGATCCGCAGCGGCAGTCAGCCACAAGGTCGGGCGACATTTCGCACGTGGCTGTTCCAGATTGCCCGCAATCGCCTGATCGATCACTGGCGTAAACATGGCGTCCGCCAGCCGCTGTACGAGCATTATGATGAACAGCTTCACGCCGTCAGTGACGATGCGAGCGACCCCGAGCAGTTGCTCAGCCTCAGTCGCGACAGCCTGCGTCTGGACAGCGCCCTGCAAACCTTGCCCGCCGACCAGCGCGAAGTGTTCCTGCTGCGTGCCCATGGCGATCTCGACCTGGCGCAAATCGCCAGCCTTACTGACACACCGCTGGAAACCGTGAAGAGCCGTCTGCGCTATGCCCAGCAAAAACTGCGGCGGCTGCTGGCCGAGGAGGTACTGACATGACTGACGCCCGCCAGACACCCGAAGAGCAACTGCTCACGCATTATCGTCAGCAACAGCAGGGCGAGCCGCCGGCGCATCTCGACGCGTTCATTCTGGATGCCGCACGCCGTCAGGCCCCGCTTGCGCAACCCGGGCGCTGGCAACGCTGGCTCCAGGCCTGGCAGAAACCGCGCTGGCAGGTCGCGTTTGCCAGCCTGGTCGGTGTCGCGTTGATGCTGGCGCTGGTGCAACGCCCACCTGAGCCGCCTGCGCCGTTCGACTTCGCCCCGGCCGCCAGACCCGCCGCGCCGCTGGCCAGACAGCCCGCGACCCAGGCGCGCTCGCTTGCCGCCCCGGCGCCCGCGCCGATGGCGGAAATGGCCGCGCCGCTGCAAAGCGAAGCGCTGGGTGCAGACGTAGCCGAGCAGGCCAAAGCGAGCAAACGCGCGCCTGCTGCACCCAATGGTCTCGACGAGCAGCTGCGCGAAGTCCTGCGCCTGCGGGAGTCGGGCCAGGGGCAAGCCGCCGACAGCCTGTTCAACAACCTGCACAAGCGCTACCCGAACGTGGATCTCGACCGGCGCCTGGAAAAAATACGCCAGAACTGACCGGCTGAACCTCCCGCCATTTGGCATTGCCCGGCAAAAACGCGCACTATCGGGGCATTGCCGATGCGCTGGAGAACACCGTGGCACCAAAAATCGACCGCATCGCCCAACTCCTCAACTGCCCGGAAAAGGGCGAAGAGATGCGGCGTGCGATTACCGAAACGCGTAAGGAGTTTCTGCTCAACCAGCCGGAAGAAGATGTGCTTGAGGAAGACGACATCTTTGAGGAGGAGGTCGAGGAGGAAGAAGATGACGACTACGACGAGTTTGACTGGACCACGGAGTGATCCGCCGACAGGCTGCCCGCGAGCCACAAAAAAGCCCCTGACCTTGCGGCCAGGGGCTTTTTCATTACTGTTCATGGCGCACCAGGCGGGATTCGAACCCACGACCCCTGCCTTCGGAGGGCAGTACTCTATCCAGCTGAGCTACTGGTGCAGCGGGCGACATCATACCTAGGTCGGCTCGGGGCGTCCATGCTGGTTTTTCCCGGGTAATTGTCAGTGAGCATGTCAGCTGCATGCCTGCATTCCATAAGGCGGTAACGTCCTGAAAAACGATCTTTTGGCGCTTCGGCGGGGGTGATCTATGGTTTCCCTGCGTCGGGTTGTTGGCGACTCGAGGTCTTCACGCCCAGGTCGGGCAGGGCATGGAGCCGGTTTGCGCGTTGATCTGAAAAACGTCGCAAACGCTGGGTTTTTGTTCTTTTTTTCGAACGGCCTATTGTCCTTTAACCCCTTTGAACCTAGGATTCGTTTGAGATTTCAAACGCTCCTTGTCTGGGTGCTGAACCGCACGCGTTTCGAGTCGTGCGCTATTTATGTGCTTCAGCCCGGTGAATGATTTCCCTGACGGCAGCCTCGCGAGGCGCCTTTCTACAATCATAATTTGCTCCGCTTCACTCAGCGGTGCTGTTAAGGAAAGCCGACATGCAGCTTAAAGACACCCAGTTGTTCCGCCAGCAAGCCTTCATCGATGGCGCTTGGGTCGACGCGGACAACGGTCAGACGATCAAGGTCAACAACCCGGCAACGGGCGAAATTCTCGGTACCGTGCCGAAGATGGGTGCTGCCGAAACTCGCCGTGCCATCGAAGCCGCCGACAAGGCGCTGCCGGCCTGGCGTGCACTGACCGCCAAGGAACGCGCGGGCAAATTGCGTCGCTGGTTCGAACTGATGATCGAAAACCAGGACGACCTGGCGCGCCTGATGACCCTCGAGCAGGGCAAGCCGCTGGCCGAAGCCAAGGGCGAAATCGTCTACGCCGCTTCGTTCATCGAGTGGTTCGCCGAAGAAGCCAAGCGCATCTACGGTGACGTGATCCCGGGCCACCAGCCGGACAAGCGCCTGATCGTGATCAAGCAGCCGATCGGCGTGACCGCAGCGATCACCCCGTGGAACTTCCCGGCGGCGATGATCACCCGTAAAGCCGGCCCTGCGCTGGCCGCCGGTTGCACCATGGTGCTCAAGCCGGCTTCGCAAACCCCATTCTCCGCCTTTGCTCTGGCTGAGCTGGCTCAGCGCGCCGGCATCCCTAAAGGCGTGTTCAGCGTGGTTTCCGGCAGCGCCGGCGACATCGGCAGCGAGCTGACCAGCAACCCGATCGTGCGCAAACTGTCCTTCACCGGTTCCACCGAAATCGGCCGTCAGCTGATGTCGGAATGCGCCAAGGACATCAAGAAAGTCTCGCTGGAACTGGGCGGCAACGCACCGTTCATCGTGTTCGACGACGCCGACCTGGATAAGGCCGTCGAAGGCGCGATCATTTCCAAGTACCGCAACAACGGCCAGACCTGCGTCTGCGCCAACCGCCTGTACATCCAGGATTCGGTCTATGACGCCTTCGCCGAGAAGCTGAAAGTGGCCGTGGCCAAGCTGAAGATCGGCAACGGTCTGGAAGAAGGCACCACCACCGGTCCGCTGATCGACGAAAAGGCCGTGGCCAAGGTGCAAGAGCACATTGCTGACGCTGTAGCCAAAGGCGCTACCGTGCTGGCCGGTGGCAAACCGATGGAAGGCAACTTCTTCGAGCCGACCATCCTCACCAACGTGCCGAAAGATGCCGCTGTCGCCAAGGAAGAAACCTTCGGCCCGCTGGCGCCGCTGTTCCGCTTCAAAGACGAAGCCGAAGTGATCGCGATGTCCAACGACACCGAATTCGGCCTGGCCTCGTACTTCTATGCGCGTGACCTCGGCCGCGTGTTCCGTGTCGCTGAAGCGCTGGAATACGGCATGGTTGGCGTCAACACCGGGCTGATCTCCAACGAAGTCGCGCCGTTCGGCGGCATCAAGGCCTCGGGCCTGGGCCGTGAAGGCTCCAAGTACGGCATCGAGGATTACCTGGAAATCAAATACCTCTGCCTGGGCATCTAAGCCCGGCAAGAGCTCGCTGCAAACGCAAAGGGCACGAGAGCGCTGTCCCTTTGCGTCGTTTCAAACCGGAATTTTCTCTGCGGCCGGGAACGCCGTGGCAGTCGATCATCGCATGCTGCCACCGCCGATTCCTCCCGCGTAATCCTTGAACCACGCCGCCCGATGAGCGGCGAATGAGGAATGTAATGAGCAAGACTAACGCTGATCTGATGGCCCGCCGTACCGCAGCTGTTCCACGTGGTGTTGGCCAGATTCACCCGATCTTCGCCGAATCCGCGAAGAACGCTACCGTGACCGACGTTGAAGGTCGCGAGTTCATCGACTTCGCTGGCGGTATCGCGGTACTGAACACCGGCCACGTGCACCCGAAAATCATCGCCGCGGTGACCGAGCAGCTGAACAAGCTGACCCACACCTGCTTCCAGGTGCTGGCCTACGAGCCGTACGTTGAGCTGTGCGAAAAGATCAACGCCAAGGTGCCAGGTGATTTCGCCAAGAAAACCCTGCTGGTGACCACCGGTTCCGAAGCCGTGGAAAACGCCGTGAAAATCGCCCGTGCCGCCACTGGCCGTGCCGGCGTGATCGCCTTCACCGGCGCCTACCACGGTCGCACCATGATGACCCTGGGCCTGACCGGTAAAGTCGTGCCTTACTCGGCCGGCATGGGCCTGATGCCAGGCGGTATCTTCCGCGCGCTGTACCCGAACGAACTGCATGGCGTGAGCATCGACGACTCGATCGCTTCCATCGAGCGCATCTTCAAGAACGACGCCGAGCCGAAAGACATCGCCGCGATCATCATCGAGCCGGTGCAGGGCGAGGGTGGTTTCTACGTCGCGCCGAAGGAATTCATGAAGCGCCTGCGCGCCCTGTGCGACCAGCACGGCATCCTGCTGATCGCCGACGAAGTGCAGACCGGTGCTGGCCGTACCGGCACCTTCTTCGCCATGGAGCAGATGGGCGTTGCTGCCGACCTGACCACCTTCGCCAAATCCATCGCCGGCGGCTTCCCGCTGGCCGGTGTCTGCGGCAAGGCCGAGTACATGGACGCCATCGCTCCAGGCGGCCTGGGCGGCACCTACGCCGGTAGCCCGATCGCTTGCGCCGCGGCCCTGGCCGTGATGGAAGTGTTCGAAGAAGAAAAACTGCTGGATCGCTGCAAGGCTGTCGGCGAGCGTCTGGTCACCGGCCTGAAGGCCATCCAGGCCAAGTACCCGGTGATCGGCGAAGTGCGTGCCCTGGGTGCGATGATCGCAGTCGAGCTGTTCGAAAACGGCGACAGCCACAAGCCAAACCCGACTGCCGTTGCGGCGGTGGTGGCCAAGGCGCGTGACAAGGGCCTGATCCTGCTGTCCTGCGGCACTTACGGCAACGTGCTGCGCGTCCTGGTACCGCTGACCTCGCCGGACGAGCAACTGGACAAAGGCCTGGCGATCATCGAAGAGTGCTTCGCCGAGCTGTAAGGCCCGGCACTGTGTGATCGGATAGACAAAAAACCCGCTTCGGCGGGTTTTTTCATGGCGGTGAAACACTTCGAGCGCTTTTGCGCTGTATCGATTGGCCAGCATTGGCTAAGGTTCAGGCATTGCAAGGAGAGCGCGCATGACTGCCGTTGAATTACCTGCCGTACCCCGCGTGTTGATTGCCGAGGCCGACCCGTGGTCGCGGGATCTGCTCAAACAAGTGTTGTTGAATGTGCGCTGCGATGCGCGGGTGGATTTGTGCTCCGACGGCCAGCAAGCGATTGCGCTGCTCGGGGAAGTGCCTTATGACCTGGCGATCGTCGACTGGGAGTTGCCTGGCGTCGATGGCCTGAACGTGTTGCGCAACGTGCGCCAGCGCAAACGCAATCCGCCGTTGCCGTTCATTCTGATGAGCAGTCGCAATGACAGCGCCAGTGTGCGCGAAGCCCTGCCGCTGGCGCCGACGGCGTACCTGGCCAAACCGCTGAACATGGAAAGCCTGACCCAGCGCCTGCAGGATCTGCTGCTCAACGCCGGCGAGGAGGTGTTCTGCGAAGTGCCGGCGCTGGCGCCGGGCATGACCCTGGCGGTGTTCCTCGAACGCCGCCGCGAACAGGCCGACGGCGCACCGCTGATGACCGATGTGCAAGTGGCGGTCAAGCGCAGCCTCAATCCCAACGGCCTCGATCTGAAGCTGCTGGAAGAGGAAATCCGCACCGATCCGCAGATCACCGCCGTGTTGATTGCCGCCGCCAACAGCGCTGCGCAGCACCATGGGGCGGCGGTACAGACCCTGGCGCAGGCTCTGCATCGCCTGGGCACCGGGCAAAGCATGAACCTGATCCTCGGCCTGGCGCTCAAGCGCAGCGCGAAACTCAGCGACCCGTGCCTGGCCGATTACGCCGAGCGTTACTGGGGCCTGTCGCTGCACACCGCCGAGTACGCGCGCACGCTGGCGCGGCTGCTCGATCTGGATCAGGAGCGCTGCTACTGCGCAGGCATGCTGCATCGTCTGGGCGATCTGGCGTTGCTGCGCTGTTTGCAGGAGTGGAAGCAGGCAGGCGGCGAGCTCGACGAGCTGGAGGAGGTTGGCGATGCCCTGGCGGAGTTCGGTGCGGCCTACGGTTCGGCGCTGCGTACCCGCTGGCGCTTGCCGCTGGAGCTGCGGGAGCTGATTGCGTCGGCCTACCAGCTCGGTGGCGGCGTGTACTCGCGTGAGGCGCTGGTGATGAACATGGCGGCGCAGATGGCGCGCCTGACCGAACACGAGGGCGTCGAGGCGCTGGCGAAAAGCCGTACGGCGCGCTTGCTGAAGATCGGTTTGCCGGAATTGATGCGGATGCGCAAATAACCCGGTTGCACTCAGTGGACAATGACGGGTTTGTCCGGCAGATCCGTCGACCGCCCCGGGCGCTGGCAAGCCCGTTCCTGCCGGGAGCGTGTAGCGCAGGGTTCAGCCGGAGATGATCCGGTTCTTGCCCTGGCGCTTGGCTTCGTACATGGCGGCGTCGGCGCGGGCGAACAGGCTGTCGAGGTTGTCGTCATCTGCCGTCAGGCTGGTCAGGCCCTGGCTGACGGTGACGCCGAACGTCTGCCCGTCATGGCTGAAGCTCAAACGCTTGATCTCCCGTTGCAGGCGCTCGGCGACTTGCATCGCCATATCTGGCGCGCAACCCGGAAACACCGCGGCGAACTCTTCGCCACCAATGCGCCCGAACAGATCGCCACGGCGCAATGACGCCCGACCGGATTCGGCAATACGTTGCAGCACGTTGTCGCCCTGCTGATGGCCGTAGCTGTCGTTGATCATCTTGAAATCGTCGATATCGAGCAGCAGGAACGCCATCGGCGCGCCTTGCAGGCGGGCCTGTTCGAACTCGCGGTGAGCACATTCGAAAAAGTGCCGGCGATTGCTGCTCTGGGTCAGCACATCGGTGGTGGCCAGCCGTTGCAGCTCGGTTTCCATCTGCTTCTTGTCGGTGATGTCTTCGGCGATGCCGACGATGATG
This sequence comes from Pseudomonas sp. efr-133-TYG-5, assembly GCF_030209175.1. Lineage (GTDB taxonomy): Bacteria > Pseudomonadota > Gammaproteobacteria > Pseudomonadales > Pseudomonadaceae > Aquipseudomonas. Next base: position 80,943 of record NZ_JARVSM010000006.1, read on the forward strand.
ACCGGTTGTCCCGGTTCTTCCTGGCGGTTGATGAAGCATTTGTCGCTGAGCCAGCGCACCTGGCCGTCGGCGGCGATGATGCGGTACTCGCGATCTTCCACCGCGCCCTTGTCGAGCACCTCGGCAAGGCTGCGTTCGGCGTAGTCGAGGTCGTCGGGGTAGATGCTGTCGCGCCACTGGTTGTAGTCGGCCAGCAGCAGGCCGGCGGAGCGGCCGAAAATCCGCTCGTAGGCGGGGCTGACGTACAGCACCTGCCGGGTTTCCCAGTTGAAGGCCCAGAGGACCGCGTTGACGCTGACCAGCAGCGAACTGAACAGCTGTTCGCGCTCGCTCAGGCGCGCGACTTCACCCTGGGCGTGCATCAGCGCCATCAGGGTTTGCGCGGCCTCTGGCCACTTGGGGGAAGATGAGTCGTTTTGGTTGTTATTGACCATCGGGCACATATCTCAAAGGGCGTGCCGCGCGTTCGACAGCGGCCACATTACAGCCCGCCGGGGGTGGCGAAGTGTCTTTGAGATAGGGGTTTCGTTGCTAAGTTCCGCGCGTTTGCGGTGAGCCAGCGTGCTCCCGCCCGGCGGTAGTGACGACGCGTTTTGTCTGCCAGAACGCGTCGCCTGATTTTCACCTGCTGCGCCGTGGCGGGGCAGCAGGCTCCTTTGCCCGGTCAGGCAGCGGCGGGGCGCAGCGAATAGGTTTTCAGCTGATCGGCAAAATCGCGCAGGGACTGGATGCCGCTGGCTTCGGCCTCGTGCACCCATTCCTTGATGGCGGCGAGCATGTCGTGACCATTTGCGCTGGTCTTGACCCAGATCTGCTGCAGGGCCAGGCGTTTTTCGTAGATTACCTTCAGCGCCTGGCTGTGTTCGAGCATGTTCTGGATGCGTGCGTGATGCCGGTCTTCCAGCAGGCTGGTTTCCCGCGAGAGCAGGCGTTTGGCCCGGTGGAACTGGTGGCGCACCGAGTGATCGACCTTGGCCAGCTCCTGCTTGACCAGCGGGCCGATCACCAGCTTGCGGTACTGGGCCATGATCTGGAAGCGGTTGTTGAGGATCGCCATGGCGGTGTCCATGTCCAGGCTGCCCTTGCCTTCGACGCGATGGGCAATCGGCGCGACCCGTTGCACCTTGGCCAGGCGCAGGAAGCTGAAGACCTTGATCCAGGCCCAGCCGAGGTCGAACTCCCACTTCTTGACCGACAGCTTGGCCGAGTTGGGGTAGGTGTGATGGTTGTTGTGCAGTTCTTCGCCGCCGATCAGGATGCCCCAAGGCACCAGGTTGGTGGCGGCATCGCGGCATTCGAAGTTGCGGTAGCCGACGGCGTGGCCGAGGCCGTTGATCACGCCCGCGGCCCAGACCGGGATCCACATCATCTGGATCGCCCAGATCGTGATGCCGATGGTGCCGAACAGCAGCAGGTCGATCACTGCCATGATCGCGACGCCCAGCAGCGGGTAACGGCTGTAGACATTGCGCTCGATCCAGTCTTCGGGGCAGTTCTTGCCGTAGATGCGCAGGGTCTCCGGGTTCTGCGCTTCGGCGCGATAGAGCTCGGCGCCGGTGCGCAGGACCGTGGACAGGCCCTTGATGACCGGACTGTGCGGGTCATCCTCGGTTTCGCACTTGGCGTGGTGCTTGCGGTGGATGGCGGTCCACTCGCGGGTGTTCTGCGCCGTGGTCAGCCACAGCCAGAAGCGGAAAAAATGTTTCAGCCCGGCATTCAGCTCCAGCGAGCGATGGGCCGAGTAGCGGTGCAAGTAGACCGTGACGCTGACAATCGTCACGTGGGACATCAGCAGGGTGATTGCCACCAGTGACCAGGCCGACAAGCCAAGAAAACCTTCGTACCACATAGGCTATAGGGCCCTCGATAAAGAAAAAAACAGCCGTTGCATTATCACCAAGCCCACAGATAAAACCAGTCGGCCTTTCAGATAAGAGTTGGCCGGATGTTTCTTGACCTATAATCCCAACTTTTTTGTAGGGACATGGACGGCCGAATGTCTGCCACTTACCGCGATGCCTTGCGTGCAGCGCTGCTCTACCTGGTCCTGGCCATTGTCTGGTTGCAGGGCACTGGTTACTTATTGAACAGTTTCTTCGATAACTCGGCGCAATTGCTGCGTTGGCAACTGATCAACGGTTACGTCTTCGTGCTGCTCAGCGCCGGATTGATCTTCCTCGCCCGGGCGCGTTTGTTCGAATGCCTGGGCATCGGCGCGCGCCTGCGTGAGCGCCACGCCGACCGTGAACGCCTGCGCCAGGCGGCGGCGGTTTTCGACTGCACCCGCGAGGGCGTGCTGGTCACCGATCGCCAGGGGCTGATCGTCCACGTCAATCGCGCCTTCATGGAAATCACCGGCTATCAGGTCGAGGAAGTCCTCGGCCAGCAGCCGAACCTGTTCAAATCCGGCCATCATCCGCCAGGGTTTTATCAGGCCATGTTCGCCGCCCTCGAAGCGACGGGCGAATGGAGCGGCGAGATCTGGAACCGGCGCAAAAGCGGCGAGATCTATCCGCAATGGCAGACGATCCGCGTCATCCACGACGATGAAGGCCGGCTCAGCCATTACGTCGCGGTGTTTTCCGACATCAGCGCGATCAAGGATTCCGAGCACGAACTCAAGCACCTCGCCCACCACGATCCCCTCACCGACCTGCCCAATCGCCTGCTGTTCAGTGACCGCGCCGAGCAGGCGCTGGCCTCGGCGCAGATCCACAAGCGCGGCTGTGCGTTGCTGATGATCGACCTCGATCACTTCAAGCTGATCAATGACAGCCTCGGCCACAATGTCGGCGACCGCTTGCTCAAGGCCGTGGCTGCGCGGTTGCAGGCACTGTTCGGCCCGGGCATCACCCTGGCGCGGCTCGGCGGTGACGAATTCGCGGTGCTGGCGGAAAGTTGTCCACAGCTGGTGCAGGCGGCGGCACTGGCGCAGCGCATTCTCGATGCCCTCAAGGAGCCGTTCCGGCTTGACGGTCATCAATTGTTCATCAACGCCAGCATTGGCATCAGCCTGTTTCCCAGCGATGCCCTGAGCGCCGAACAACTGCTGCGCAACGCCGATGCGGCGCTGTTCAAGGCCAAGAGCAGCGGGCGCAATGGCTACGCGCTGTACACCGAAGAACTCACCGCCCACGCCCAGCAGCGGGTCGAGATCGCCTTCGAACTGCGGCGCGCCCTGGAGCAGCAGGAGTTGCGCGTTTTCTACCAACCGGTGCACGACCTCAAGAGCAGCCGCCTGATCGGCGTCGAGGCGCTGGTGCGTTGGCAGCACCCGCAGCGCGGGCTGGTTTCGCCGGCGGAATTCATCCCGATTGCCGAACGCACCGGGCTGATTGCCGAGATCGACGCCTGGGTCATGCAGCAGGCCTGCCGGCAGATGTGCCTGTGGCAGCAGAGCGGTGTGGTGCTGTCGTTTGTCGCGGTGAATGTGTCGTCGCGGCTGTTTGCCCGCCGCGAGCTGTATCAGCAGGTGGCCCAGGTGCTGCACGACACCGGACTGGATCCGGCATACCTCGAACTGGAAGTCACCGAAAGCGCGGTGATGGACGACCCGGAAGTGGCGCTGGAGCAGATGCATCATTTGCGTGAACTGGGCATTCGCCTGGCGATCGATGATTTCGGCACCGGCTATTCGTCGCTGCTGCGGCTCAAGCGCCTGCCGGTACAGAAGCTGAAGATTGATCAGGGCTTTGTCGCCGGCCTGCCGTGGGACGAGGACGATGCGGCGATTGTCCGGGTGATCGTCGCCCTGGCCCGCAGCATGGGCATGCAGGTGCACGCCGAGGGCATCGAGCAGGTCGAGCAGGCGGCGTTCCTGCTGGCGCAGGAGTGTGATCTGGGCCAGGGTTACTGGTTCGGCCGGCCGGTGCCGGCGCAGGATATTGATTGGAGCAATGCGCCCGTTATCGGCTGAACCAGGCGCCAATCCTGTTCCCACGTTCGGCGTGGGATACCGCGTGGAGCGCTCTGGAACGACGCCAGAACCGCACCGCAAAGCGCCATACGCGGCGTCCGCGCGCAAGGCGTAGGCGCGATAAGTTTTCCAGTTATATAAACATTCTTAAATAGTCTTTTTAAGAATATCTGCGCCTCTCTTATATTGCTCCCACGCCGAACGCAGTGCCGCCCACTGCCAGGCATATCCCATTCAAAGGAGCAGCACCATGAGCGCATCCCTTCGCAGCGTTGACGGTCAGGACGAAAGCACCATCTTGCGTGAAATCCAGAGCGCCTTGCGCGATCTGCGGTTCGGCGCGGTGGAGATCACTGTGCACAACGCGCAAGTCGTGCAGATCGAACGCAAAGAGAAATTCCGTCTGCAGCAACCGGGCAACAAGCCGAGCTGAGCTGAAGATCAAAGGATCGCCGCCGGCGACAGCTCCTGCAGGGGGCTGTGTGCAGGAGCTGCCGCCGACGGCGATCTTTGAATGAGCAACCCGATTCCAGCAATACATAAGAAAAAGCCACCACCAAGAATTCCAGGAGCTTTCACCATGTCGTCGATTCGCCGTTACGCTTTGGCCGCCCTGGCCAGCGCTGTGTTTGCCGGTTCCGCGGTTGCCAAGGACTACGAACTGCTCAACGTGTCGTATGACCCGACTCGCGAGCTGTATCAGGATTACAACGCCGAATTCGTGAAGTACTGGCAGGCAGAGCATGCCGGCGACACCGTGAAGATCCAGCAGTCCCACGGTGGTTCGGGCAAGCAGGGCCGGGCAGTGATCGACGGTCTGCGCGCCGACGTCGTGACCCTGGCCCTGGCCGGCGACATCGACGAAATCGCCAAGCTCGGCAAGACCCTGCCGGCTGACTGGCAGAAACGCCTGCCGGACGCCAGCACCCCGTACACCTCGACCATCGTGTTCCTGGTGCGCAAGGGCAACCCGAAAGGCATCAAGGACTGGGGCGACCTGGTCAAGAATGACGTTTCGGTGATCACCCCGAACCCGAAAACCTCCGGCGGTGCGCGCTGGAACTTCCTCGCGGCCTGGGCCTATGGCCTGAAAGCCAATGGCGGCAGCGAAGAAAAAGCCAAGGAATACGTGCAGACCCTGTTCAAGCACGTGCCCGTGCTGGACACCGGCGCCCGTGGCTCGACCATCACCTTCGTCAACAACGGTCAGGGTGACGTGTTGCTGGCCTGGGAAAACGAAGCCTTCCTGGCGCTGAAGGAAGATGGCGGCGCCGACAAGTTCGACATCGTCGTACCGTCGCTGTCGATCCTCGCCGAACCACCGGTGGCGGTGGTCGACAAGAACGCCGAGAAAAAGGGCAACGAGCAGATCGCCGAAGCCTATCTGAAACACCTGTACAGCCCGGCCGGCCAGGAAATCGCGGCGAAGAACTTCTACCGTCCGCGTGACAAGGAGGTGGCCGCCAAGTACGCCCAGCAGTTCCCGAAACTGGAACTGGTGACCATCGACAAGGACTTCGGCGGCTGGAAAACCGCGCAGCCGAAATTCTTCAACGACGGTGGCGTGTTCGACCAGATCTATCAGGCGCAGTAATCTCACTCGAAACGAGCCTGAAGTTCAGGCACCAAACATGTGGGAGCGAGCCTGCTCGCGAAGGCGGTATTTCAGGCGACAGGGATGTTGACTGACTGATCCTCGCGCTTCGCGAGCAGGCTCGCTCCCACATTGATGCGTTTTCAACCAGGGACTTTTATGTCGCGTCGTATCTCCCCCGTCATACCCGGCTTCGGGCTGACGCTGGGCTACACCTTGGTGTACCTCAGCCTGATTGTGCTCATCCCGCTGGCAGCGATGTTCGTCCACGCCGCCCAGCTCACCTGGGATCAGTTCTGGACGATCATTTCCGCACCACGTGTGCTGGCGGCGTTGAAACTGAGCTTCGGCACCGCGCTGTGTGCGGCGATCATCAACGGCATCATCGGTACGCTGCTGGCCTGGGTGCTGGTGCGCTACACATTCCCGGGGCGCAAGGTGATCGACGCGATGATCGACCTGCCGTTCGCCCTGCCGACGGCGGTGGCCGGTATCGCCCTGACGGCGCTGTACACGCCGACCGGGCTGGTCGGCCAGTTCGCTGCCGACCTCGGTTTCAAGATCGCCTATACGCCGCTGGGCATCACTCTGGCGCTGACTTTCGTGACCCTGCCCTTCGTGGTGCGCACGGTGCAGCCGGTGCTGGCCGACATCCCGCGTGAAGTCGAAGAAGCGGCCGCCTGCCTGGGTGCGAAACCGCTGCAGGTGTTCCGCCATATTCTCCTGCCAGCATTGCTGCCCGCCTGGCTGACCGGTTTCGCCCTGGCGTTTGCCCGGGGTGTCGGCGAGTACGGCTCGGTGATTTTCATCGCCGGCAACATGCCGATGAAAACCGAGATCCTGCCGCTGCTGATCATGGTCAAGCTCGACCAGTACGACTACACCGGCGCCACGTCCATCGGCGTACTGATGCTGGTGGTTTCCTTTGTCCTGTTGCTGCTGATCAACCTGCTGCAGCGGCGCATCGAAACCCCATAAGGAGGCGCGAACATGTCCCAATCGTCTATTGCGGCCGCGTCCTCGGCCAACGCTGCACGGCGTGGCAGTGCTACGTCACGGCGCGTGCTGATCGGCCTCGGCTGGCTGATTTTTTTCCTGTTTCTGGTGTTGCCGCTGTTCATCGTGGTGTCGCAAGGCTTGAAGAACGGCCTCGGTGCATTCTTCACCGCGATCTTTGAACCGGACGCCCTCTCGGCACTGAAACTCACGGTGATCGCCGTGCTGATTTCCGTGCCGCTGAACCTGGTGTTCGGTGTCAGCGCCGCGTGGTGCGTGAGCAAATATTCGTTCCGTGGCAAGAGCATGCTGGTGACGCTGATCGACCTGCCGTTCTCGGTGTCGCCGGTAATCGCCGGTCTGGTCTACGTGCTGATGTTCGGCGCCCAGGGCCTGTTCGGGCCGTGGCTGCAGGATCACGATATCCAGATCGTCTTCGCCCTGCCGGGCATTGTCCTGGCGACGATTTTCGTCACCGTGCCGTTCGTTGCGCGCGAGCTGATCCCGCTGATGCAGGAACAGGGCACCCAGGAAGAGGAAGCCGCCCGCCTGCTCGGCGCCAACGGCTGGCAGATGTTCTGGCACGTCACCGTGCCCAACATCAAATGGGGCCTGATCTACGGCGTGGTGCTGTGTACCGCGCGGGCCATGGGGGAATTCGGTGCGGTATCGGTGGTTTCCGGGCACATTCGCGGGGTGACCAACACCTTGCCGCTGCACGTCGAGATCCTCTACAACGAATACAACCACGTGGCCGCGTTCGCCGTGGCGAGTCTGTTGCTGATCCTGGCGCTCTTCATCCTGCTGCTCAAGCAGTGGAGCGAAAACCGTATCAACCGCCTGCGCGCCAGCGCCGCGGAGGAATAAGTCATGTCGATCGAAGTGCGTAACGTCAGCAAGAATTTCAACGCGTTCAAGGCGCTGGACAACATCAGCCTGGACATCCACAGCGGCGAGCTGGTGGCGCTGCTCGGCCCGTCGGGCTGCGGCAAGACCACCCTGCTGCGCATCATTGCCGGTCTGGAAACCCCGGATAACGGCAATATCGTCTTCCACGGCGAAGACGTCTCCGGCCACGACGTGCGTGATCGCAATGTCGGTTTCGTGTTCCAGCACTACGCCCTGTTCCGCCACATGACGGTGTTCGACAACGTCGCGTTCGGCCTGCGCATGAAGCCGAAAAACCAGCGGCCGAGCGAAAGCCAGATCGCGACCAAGGTGCATGAGCTGCTGAACATGGTGCAGCTGGACTGGCTGTCGGATCGTTATCCGGAACAGTTGTCCGGTGGCCAGCGTCAGCGTATCGCCCTGGCTCGCGCTCTGGCGGTGGAGCCCAAGGTGTTGCTGCTCGACGAGCCGTTCGGCGCCCTCGACGCCAAGGTGCGTAAAGAGCTGCGCCGCTGGCTGGCGCGCCTGCACGAAGACATCAACCTGACTTCGGTGTTCGTCACCCACGACCAGGAAGAGGCGATGGAAGTCGCCGACCGCATCGTGGTGATGAACAAAGGCGTGATCGAACAGATCGGCTCACCGGGCGACGTCTATGAAAATCCGGCCAGTGATTTCGTCTATCACTTCCTCGGCGATTCCAACCGCCTGCACCTGGGCGATGACCACCATGTGCTGTTCCGTCCGCACGAAGTGTCGCTGTCGCGGCATGAGCTGGAGGATCACCACGCCGCCGAAGTCCGCGATATCCGGCCGCTGGGCGCGACCACCCGGGTGACGTTGAAGGTGGAAGGCCAGACGGACCTGATCGAGGCCGAAGTGGTCAAGGATCACGACAGCCTGACCGGTCTGGCCAAGGGCGAGACGCTGTTCTTCAAACCGAAGGTCTGGCAGAAAGTCGCCAGCCTTTGACCGATCGTTCCCACGCTCGGCGTGGGAATGCATCCCGTGACGCTTCGCGTCACAGTGGCCGCGCAGCGTGCATGGCGGCGTTCCCACGCCGAGCGTGGGAACGCGCGGGGTTGAAGTCTAGATTGCCGCGCGATTCGGATTGACCCGCACCGCGCCTGCGCGCGCCTCGATCTGCTCTTTCAGCTCATGGCGCATGCCGAGCAGGAACGCTACCTCGGCCACGACAAACAACGGCCCGACAATCAACCCGCTGACATCGTCGACAAACGCCGGTTTGCGTCCTTCATAGTGGTGGCCGACGAACTGGATCACCCAGCCGATCACAAACATGGCCAGGCCGCTGCTGAGCCAGACCATCGTGCTCTGTTGCGCCAAGACATGCCCGGCCCACACCGACAGCGCCATCAGCACCGTCATCAGCACGCCGAGTTTCACTTCCAGGCGCAGGTAGAACCACGCCGAAGCCAGCGCCAGCAGCACCGCCGGCGAAAGCCACAGTCCGCCCAGCGCCCACTCGGGCCGCGACAGCAGCACGGCCACCGCCACCACGATCAGCGGGATGCCGATAAAGTGGCTGGCGATATTGCGTGGGTCACGGTGATACGCGGCGTATTGACTCAAATGATCGACGAGGCTTTTCATTGTTGTTCCTCCTGTAGGGTGATCGCATCATGCCCCGGGACTACGCTTGGCGCTGTCAGGCAGACGACAATCTTCAGGAGAGTGCATGGAAAAGGTCTGGCGGGAACGCCTGCTGAGCGGCCAGTGGTTCAGCCATTTGCCGCTGTCCTTTCAGGATAGTCTGCTGGCGGCGGCCCGTGAGCGGCGGCTGCTGGCGGGGCAGCGGTTGTTCCAGCGCGGCGATGCGCCGTGTGGGTTGTACGCGGTGCTCGACGGCGCGATCCGCATCAGCGCGGTGAGCGAGCAAGGCAAGGAAGCGTTGCTGAGCCTGGTGGAAGCGCCGCACTGGTTCGGCGAGATCTGCCTGTTCGACGGCCAGCCACGCACCCACGACGCCTATGCCGTCGGGCCGTGTACCTTGCTCAACATCCCGCAGGCGACCTTGCTCAGGGTGCTCGACGAACAGCCGCAGTACTGGCGGCATCTGGCGTTGTTGATGAGCCACAAACTGCGCCTGGCTTTCATCAACCTCGAACAGCTGAGCCTGCTGCCCGCGCCGGCGCGCCTGGCCCATCGCCTGCTGATGATCGCCGAGGGCTACGGCGAACTCGATTCGCCGCGGCGGGTGTTGCACCTGCCCCAGGAGCAGCTGGCGTCGATGCTGTCGCTGTCGCGCCAGACCACCAACCAGATCCTCAAGGATCTGCAGGGGCAGGGGATTATCGGCCTCGGCTACGGCGAAATCGAAATCCTCGACGCCGAGCGTTTGCGGGCTCTCGCCATAATTTGACGGGCACCTGAGATCCCCTGTGGGAGCGAGCCTGCTCGCGAATGCGGTAGGTCATTCAACGGTGATGTCGACTTAACCGACGCCTTCACGAGCAGGCTCGCTCCCACATTTTTGATCTGTGTTGATTCAGGAACCGCGATAGGTCGAGAAACCGTAAGGGCTGAGCAGCAACGGAATGTGGTAGTGCTGATCGGTCTGCTTGACCTGGAAAATCACCGGGATTTCCGGGAAGAACGTCTCGTGGCCGGTCTTCTCGAAGTATTCGCCGGTCTTGAACACCACGCGGTATTCGCCGGCCTCGAAAGTCTGTTTCGCCGGGAACAGTTCGGCGATGCGTCCCTGTTCATTGGTGGTGCCCTGGGCCAGTGATTGCCAGGCGCTGCCGACGTGTTTTTCCAGGGTCACGTTGACACCCGGGGATGGCAGGCCGTTTTCCAGGTTGAGCACGTGCACGCTCAGGGGGTTGCCGGCCGCCAGGGCCAGGCTGGAAAACGCGCTCAGGCCGAGTGCGGCGAACGTCATGCGCAGAGTCGTCATGGTGGAACTCCTTAAGGGTTACGGGTGAGGGTCAGGCCAGCCTTCGCGGCGGCTTTACCGGCACAGTTTTCGTCCTGCTCGCCGCCGCCGGAACCGGCCACGCCCATGGCGCCGACCAGTTCGGAACCGGCGAACAACGGGATACCGCCGCCGAGCAGAAGCAATTCGTCGAGGGTGTTGAGGTTGGCGGTTTCCGGGTTGCTGCGGGCGCGTTCGGCGAACAGCCGGGTCGCGGTCTTGGTCGACAGCGCGGTGTAGGCCTTGCGCTGGCTGGCGACGGTGTTGTGCGGGCCGATGCCATCGCCGCGCAGCGTCACCAGCAGGTTGCCGCCGCGGTCGAGCACCGACACCGTGGCGGTGCAGTTGGCCAATGCCGTGTCGGCCAGCAGGCGTGCGGTCTTCAGGTCGAGATCCGCGTGGCGCGGCAGTTCCGGGCTGGCGACAGCGACACCGCCGAGACCGATGGCCAGGCTCGCAACGAGGTATTTGAGGGTCATGGACAGGCTCCGTAAGCGAAGGTCGTCACCTTAGCCGGCGGTCCTCGTCAGAACCCCGTCAAACGGATTACAAGTTTGTAATGGGCAATACAGCCCAAGGCGCCTAGCCTGTGTGCCTGAACAATCGAGGTGTGCCATGCGTTTGCTGGTCGTGGAAGATGAAGCGAAAACGGCGAATTTTCTCGCCAAGGGCCTGGGCGAGTCGGGATTCGCCGTGGACGTGGCGCTCAATGGCCTGGACGGGCGCTATTTCATTGAGCAGCAGGAGTACGACCTGATCATCCTCGACGTGATGTTGCCGGGCCTCAATGGCTGGCAGCTGCTGCAGTTGATCCGCCAGCGCGGCGCCACGCCGGTGTTGTTCCTTACCGCCAAGGATGCCATCGAAGACCGCGTGCGCGGTCTCGAACTGGGTGCCGACGATTACCTGCTCAAACCCTTCGCGTTCGCCGAGTTGCTCGCGCGGGTGCGCACGTTGTTGCGGCGTGGGCCGCTGCGCGAGGCGGAGTCGTACAGCATCGCTGACCTGGAGATCGATGTGCTGCGCCGCCGGGTCAGCCGCGGTGGCCAGCGCATTGCCCTGACCAACAAGGAATTCGCCCTGCTGCACCTGCTCGCCAGCCGTCAGGGCGAAGTGCTGTCGCGGACGTTGATCGCCTCGCAGGTGTGGAACCTGAATTTCGACAGCGACACCAACATGGTCGAAGTCGCGGTGCGGCGCCTGCGCTCCAAGGTCGATGACCCGTACATGCCGAAGCTTATCCACACGGTGCGCGGTGTCGGTTATCAACTGGAAGCGCCCGACGATGCGCTCTAGGTCGATCGCCTGGCGCCTGGCGCTGGCGTTCGCCGTGGTCTGCGCGTTGGTGCTCAGTGCGATTGGCGTGTTTCTCTACCGCTCGCTCGCGTCCGAGATCGCCTACCGGGATGATCTGGCGCTGCTCGGTCGACTGGAACAGGTGCGCGCCCTGCTCGCCGACAGCGACAGCCTCGGCGCCTTGCAGGCGCGCCCACGGCTGTACCAGAACATGCTCGGCAACCTCGACAGCCTGTTGCTGGTGCGGCGTGCCGATGGCTCGAACGTGATCGCGATCAACCCGCGCCAGCGCGAGCTGCCGCCATTGCACGCCATCGCGCGCGAGAAAACGCCGCAGCGTCACGACGTGCTGACCTGGCAGGCGCCGGACGGTGCCGAACTGGCGCTGTTGTCCGGTGCAGCCCAAGGGCCGAACGGCGAGCCGCTGACGGTGGTTGCCGGCAAGGTGCTGACCGAACGTGAGCAGATGCTCGCCAGTTATCGCTTGCGCCTGTACCTGGCCGTCGGGCTTGGCGCGCTGCTGGCGTTCGCGCTGGGGCTGGTCCTGCTGCGCCGTGGCCTGCAACCGCTGCGGCAATTGAGCGAGGCGGTTCGCGGTATTGATCTGCGCAGCCTTGATCAACGTTTGTCGGCGAGCGGTACGCCGGCAGAGTTGCTCGAACCGGTGCAGGCGCTCAACGGCATGCTCGCGCGGCTGGACGACAGCGTGCAGCGGTTGTCGCAGTTCTCTGCCGATCTGGCCCACGAGATCCGCACGCCGTTGCACACCTTGCTCGCCAGCAACGGCCAGGCACTCAATCACCCGCGCAGCACGGCGGAGTATCAGGAGCTCCTGGCGTCGAACATGGAAGAGTTCGAACGCCTCAAGCGCATGGCCGAGAACCTGATGTTCCTTGCTCGCGCCGAACAGGCGGAGCGGGCGCTCGACTTGCAAACGCTGGATCTGCACAGCGTCGGCAGCGAGCTGTGCGATTACTTCGAAGCGCTGGCCGACGACCGCGACATCCGCCTGGACAACGCCCTGCACGGCGCCTTGCACGCCGACCAGCAATTGCTGCAGCGAGCCCTCGGCAACCTGCTGGCCAACGCCGTGCGCCACGCCGACCCCGGCACCACGATCAGCCTGCGCCGCTGCGATGAAGCGCGCGTCTGCTGGTTGCAGGTGCACAACCACGGCCCGGCCATCGCCGCCGAATACCTGGGCAAACTGTTCGACCGCTTCTACCGCGTCGACCCGTCCCGCGCTGAACCGGGAGATTCCGGCGGACTGGGCCTGGCGATCGTGCAGTCGATCATGCAGCTGCATGGCGGGCAGGTGCGAGTGAGCAGTGATGCCAGTGGCACTGTGTTTGAACTGGGTTTCGAGGCGATCTGACTGACGCCTTCGCGGGCAAGCCCGCTCCCACAGGTTTTTTGGGTGTACATGAGTTTCGGGTACGGCGCGGGCACTGTGGGAGCGGGCTCGCCCGCGAACAGGCTATGAGGTTCAGCACACATTCCGGATCAATCAGCGCAACCCCGTCCCGCGCTGAACCGGGCGATGGGCGGACTGGGCCTGGCGATCGTGCAGTCGATCATGCAGCTGCATGGCGGGCGGGTGCGGGTGAGCAGTGATGCCAGTCGAACTGTGTTTGAACTGGGTTTCGAGGCGATCTGACTGACGCCTTCGTCGGCAAGCCTGCTCCCACAGGTTTATCGGGCGTACATGAGTTTCGGGTACGGCGCGGACACTGTGGGAGCGGGCTTGCCCGCGAAGAGGCCATGAGATTCAGCACACCTTCCGGATCAATCAGCGCAACTGATCGCGAAACTGCCCCGGGGTCATGCCCGTCCAGCGCTTGAAAGCGCGGCTGAAGCTGCTGGTGTCGGCGAAGCCGAGCAGGTAGCTGATTTCGCTCAGCGAGCATTGCGGGTCGCGCAGGTGCAGCAGCGCGAGGTTCTCGCGGCTTTCGTTGAGCAGGGTATCGAAGCGGCAACCTTCGTCGGCCAAATGGCGTTGCAGGCTGCGCAGGCTCAGGTGCAAGGCCTGGGCGATGCGTTCGGCGCTGGGCTCACCTTCGGGCAGCTGTTCTTCGATGGCGTCGCGGACCTTGCGCTCCCAGGTCAGCGGTTGCAGCTGCGCGAGGGTGCGCTTGAGCACGGCTTCGTTGTGTTCGGCCAGTTCCGGGTTGGCGTCGTCGAGGTGGCTGTCGAAGTCGATCAGGGCGAATTCCAGGCGATCTTCGTCGGACGCGAAGTGCACCGGCGCGCGAAACACTTTGTGCCAGGGCTGTGCGTCGGCGGGTTCCGGGCGACGCAGGTACACCGCCAGCGGTGCGTAATCGCGACCCAGGCGATTGCGGCAGGTGCGCACGTAGATGGCGGCGAACGCATCGATGGCCTCGAAGGCCGGCGCCGGATTGCCGGCCGGAATGTTCAGGCGGAACAGGTAACGGTCGTCACCGCGCTGCAACTGCAGCTCCAGCGCATCGCTGACCACCGGGTGATAACGCACGATGCGCTCGAACACTTCGCGCAGACTGCCGCTGGCCACCAGGGCATAACCGAGCGCGTGAAACGTGGTCGGGCTGACGAAGCGCGACACGCGCAGGCCAATCGCCGGATCCCCGCTGACCTGCACCGCGATCTGCCACAACCGGGTGGTGCCCGACAGCGGATAGCGGGCGTTCGGGTCGTCCATCAGCTGCGGATCGAGCCCGGCCTGCTGGCACAGGGCAGTGCTGTCCAGCCCCAGCGCATCGAGTTGCTTGCGCAGGGCACGGGTCCAGCTGGCGAGGGAGGTCGGTTCCTTCATGCTGATTGGCGCTTCCGGTCAACAGGTTGGCGTTCTCGGCTACCGTGTTCCGCCCCTGCGCAGGGCAGGATGCGAACATCGATAACCAGAGGATGGAAGCATGGACCGTACTTCTGCAAGTCCCCAGCGACACAATGCTGCCCAGCGATCAGCGCACATTCGCGAAGTGGTGCTGGCCAAAGGCGTCGAACTGCGTGAGCGCTACCCGATTCTGCGGCATCAGGACGCTTTGGGCGCGGGGATTCTGGCCTTCGCCTTGGCCGGGATGATCGCTTCGGCGGCGCTGTACATCACGGGACACCTGGCCTGGTGGGTGTGCCTGCTGCTCAACGCGTTTTTCGCCTCGCTGACCCATGAGCTCGAGCACGACCTGATTCACAGCATGTACTTCCGCAAGCAGCGCGTGCCGCACAACCTGATGATGGGCCTGGTGTGGCTGGCACGGCCGAGCACGATCAATCCGTGGATTCGCCGCCACCTGCACCTCAATCACCACAAGGTCTCCGGCACCGAAACCGACATGGAAGAACGCGCGATCACCAATGGCGAGCCGTGGGGGTTTGCCCGGCTGCTGATGGTCGGCGACAACGTCATGTCGGCGTTCATCCGCATGCTGCGGGCCAAGACCTGGGCGCACAAGTTCAGCATCATCAAGCGCTCGCTGAAGGTCTACGCACCGCTGGCGCTGGTGCATTGGGGCGCGTGGTACGTGTTTCTCGGCTTCCACGCGGCGAATGGCGTGGCTTACCTCATGGGCTCGCCGATTGAATGGTCGGCGACCACGCTGGCGGTGATGCAGGTGATCGACATCGCGGCGGTGGTCATCATCGGCCCGAACGTGTTGCGCACGTTCTGCCTGCACTTCATCAGCTCGAACATGCATTACTACGGCGATGTCGAGCCGGGCAACGTGCTGCAGCAGTGCCAGGTGCTGAACCCGTGGTGGCTGTGGCCGTTGCAGGCGTTCTGCTTCAACTTCGGCAGCAGCCATGGCATCCATCACTTCGTGGTGAAGGAGCCGTTCTACATCCGCCAGCTGACCGTGCCGGTGGCGCATAAAGTCATGCGCGAGATGGGCGTGCGCTTCAACGATTTCGGTACGTTCGGGCGGGCGAACCGGTTTGTGCGCAAGGATCAGGTGGTGCAGGAAGAGGTACGCACTGCCCGGGCTTGAGGGGAGGGTTGAGGGCCTCTTCGCTGGCAAGCCAGCTCCCACAGGTTCTGCGTCATTCAAAGAATTTGTGAACGACATTGAGTCTTGTGGGAGCTGGCTTGCCAGCGATAGCGGTAGATCAGACACCCTCAATCAGGCTGAAACGGCGAAGCACTCAAAATCACCCCTGTTTCTTCCACATACTTCTGCCAATGCCCGATCAGGGTGCTGAGCTTGTCCGGCTGGCTCGCCGCCAGATCATGAATCTCCCCCGGATCGCTGGCCAGATCATACAGCTGCCACGTCGCCGGCCCTACCGGCCCGGGGATCCACACCGCTTTCCACGACCCTTGGCGAATCGCCCGCCGCCCGAACAACTCCCAGCCCGTGACGGTGTGTTCGTCGTGCACCTGCGCCGTCTCGCCGGAGAGAAAGCCCAGCCACGATTTACCGCGCAGCGGCGCCACCGGTTTGCCGTGCCATTGCCTGCCCGGATGGCGCACGCCGGCCAGGTCGAGGATGGTCGGGGTAATGTCCATCACCGTGCCGAAACCATGGCTGATCTGCCCTTTGATCGGCAGTTGCGGATAGTGCAGCAACGCCGGCACGCGAATTCCGCCCTCGGTGGTAAAGGCCTTGAACAGCCGCGACGGTGCGGTTGCCACCTGCGCCCAGCTCGGCCCGTACCAGACATAGGAATTGCCGCGACCGATGTTGTCGAGGCTGTTGTCGTAATGCTGGTTGAGATAGGTCAGCAGTTCCGGGCCGAACTTGGGGAAGGCTTCGAGCAGCGCACCCTCGGCGCCGTTGTCGGACATGAACACAATGAAGGTGTTGTCGAGCTGGCCCTGCTGGCGCAGGTAGTCGACCACCCGACCGATGTTCCAGTCCATGCGCTCGACCATCGCCGCGTAGACCTCCATGGCCCGCGCCGAGAGCTGGCGTTGCTCGACGCTGAGTGCATCCCACTGCGCGCTCAACTGGATCAGCGGATGCGGCTCGACGTCTGCCTCGATCAGGCCCAGCGCCTTGAGTCTTTCCAGGCGTTCGCGGCGCAACACTTCCGGGCCCGCGTCATACCGGCCACGGTATTTTTCGACAATGTCTGCCGGTGCCTGGAGGGGCCAGTGCGGTGCGGAAAACGGCAGGTAGGCGAAGAACGGCCGGCTCTGGTCGCGCGCCTTGAGGTACTGCAGCAGCTTGTCGCCGAAAGCATCGGAGGAATAGAAATCCTGCGGCAGTTCGTCGACGAAGGTAGCGTCTTCGATGTACAGCGCCGGCGTCGATTTCAGCAGGCCGGGGGTGTGTTCGTCGTAGGTTGGCTCGAAACCGTAATGGTTGGCGGCACCCGGCAACAGCGCGAACGAACGCTCGAAACCGCGCGCCTGCGGCGCCAGTTCGGCGGTCAGGCCGAGGTGCCACTTGCCGCTCATCAACGTCTGGTAACCGGCCTCGCGCAGCAGCTCGGGCAGGGCCACCACGCGGTCGTTGAGGTAACCCTCGTAACCCGGTTTGCCGATCAGTTCCGGGGTCAACGCCTCGGCCATGGTGCCGATGCCGGCGATGTGGTGATCGGTGCCGGTGAGCAGCATCGAACGGGTCGGCGAACAGGTCGGCGCGGTGTGGAAATCGGTCAGGCGCAGGCCGTTGCCGGCCAGGGCATCGAGGTTCGGCGTGGCGATTTCACCACCGAACGCGCCGATGTCGGAGAAGCCCAGGTCGTCAGCGAGGATGACCAGAAAATTGGGACGTTGCGGCATCGAAAACTCCTGTTCAGCAGGCAATGAACGACAGCGGCAGATCGCGGATCTGCGCCGGCAGGCTCGGTTGGTAATGGTCGTCGCTGGTCAACTCGTGCAGCAGTTGCTCGCGCAACTGGTGGAAGTCGAAACCGCTGCGCTGGCGCGGATGGGGCAGGGCGATGTCGACCACTTGCTTGATCCGCCCCGGACGCGGCTCCATCACCACCACGCGGTCGGCGAGAAAAATCGCCTCCTCGACATCGTGGGTGACCAGGATCGTGGTGATTTTCGCCCGGTCACGAATCGCCAGCAGCTCGTCCTGCATCTGCTGGCGGGTCAGGGCGTCGAGGGCGCCGAAGGGTTCGTCGAGCAGCAGGATGCGCGGGCTGGCGACCAGGCCGCGAGCAATCGCCACGCGCTGCGCCATGCCGCCGGACAACTGGTGCGGATAGGCGCGGGCAAAGTCGCGCAGGCCGACCAGCTCGATGAAGTCGTGGATGCGCTGCTGCTTTTGAGCGGCGCTCAGCGGCTCGTTGACCAGGCCCAGGCCGATGTTGTCGGCCACTGTCAGCCACGGGAACAGACGGTGTTCCTGGAAGACGATACCGCGCTCGCCACCGATGCCGCTGACGGCCTTGCCGTCGACGCTGATCTGCCCGCGAAACTGCGTATCGAGGCCCACCAGCAGGCGCAGCAGGGTGGATTTACCGCAGCCGCTGGAACCGACGATGGCGACGAATTCGCCCTCGGCGATGTCGAGGTTGAATTCGCGGATGGCTTCCAGTTCGAAACCGTCGACGTCGAAGGATTTGCCGACATGGGTGAAGCTGACAATCGGTGCGTTCATGCGTGTCTCCAGCGAGTGGCGCGGATTTCCAGGCGTTGGCCAATGAGGTTGAGCAGGGCGCCGGTAAGGCCGACCAGCAGCATGCCGGCCATGATCAGGTCCATGCGCAGCAGTTGTTGCGCGCCGATCATCTGGCTGCCGATGCCGCCGTTGGACGGCATGAAGTATTCGGCGCCGATGGTGCCGAGCCAGGCGTAGATCAGGCTCAGCCGCAGCCCGGCGAAAATCCCCGGCGCGGCGCCTGGCAGGACCAGGCGGCGCAGGCGCTGGCCGAGGCTCAGGCGCAGGACCTGCGCGGCTTCGTCGAGTTGTGGCGAGAGATTGGCGACGCTGCGCTGGGTGGCGATGAACAGCGGGAAGAACGCGGCAAGGGCGACGAACACCCACTTCGCCAGTTCACCGAGGCCGAACCACGCCGTGAGCAGCGGCACCCAGGCGAAAATCGCGATCTGGCGAATGGCGGCGAGAGTCGGGCCGAGCAGGCGCTCGCTGATACGTGAAAGCCCCAACAGCAAGCCGAGGGCAAAACCGAGTCCGCCGCCGAGCAGCAACCCGCCAAGGGTACGAGCGAGGCTCAGCGCCATGCCGCTGATCAGCGTGCCATCGAGCAGACCGTTTCTTGCCGTCTCCAGCACCGCCAGCGGGCTGACCAGAATGTTCGCATCGACCCACTGCAGATCGCTCGCCACTTGCCAGACGCCGATCAGGCTCAGCGGCAACAGCCACGGTTGCAGCCGCTGCCAACCTTCATAGCGCGGGCCACGGCGGATTTCCGCGGTCGCCGGGTGCGGCCAGTGCACCAGTCTGCGATCCAGCAGGCCGATGCCGCGATCCATCGCCACGCCGAGCACGCCGATGACCACGATGCACACGAACACGATGTCGAGCATGAACAGTTGCCGTGCCCAGACCATCAGGTAACCGATGCCTTCGCTGGAGGCCAGCAGCTCCACCGCCAGCAGCGAGGTCCAACCGGCGGCCAGTGCCAGGCGTACTCCGGCCATGAAGGCGGGCAGGGCGGCGGGCAGGACCAGGCGGCGAATCAACAGGCGTGGCGGCAGGCGCAGTACGGCGGCGGCTTCACGCAGTTTCGGCTGCGCATCACGCACGCCGACCAGGGTATGCAGGGTCACCGGGACCACGATGGCCTTGATCAGCACCACCAGTTTCAGCACTTCGCCGATGCCGAAAAACACCATGAACAGCGGAATCCACGCCAGCGTCGGCACCTGTGACAGACCGGCGAAGGTCGGGAACACCAAACGTTCCAGGCGCTGACTGAAACCCAGCGTCGCACCCAGTACGGCACCGCTCGCAATCCCGGCGAGCAGGCCCCAGAACAACCGTTGCAGGCTGATCCACAAATGGCTCCACAACTCGCCCTGGGCCAATTCGACGGCACTGTTCCAGACCAGCGATGGCGCGGGCAGGATCTGCTCGCTCATCCATTGATTGCGCGCGGCCAGCCACCACAAGGCAAACAGGCTGATCGGCAACAGCCATGGCAACAAACGCTGGTTGAGGCTCGGCCACGCGCGCCGACTTTTCAGGGGCGGCGCCGGCAGCGGCAGGCTGAGCAGGGAATCACGGGCCATGGGTGACCTCCGTTGTCGGGTTGCATGGCGAACCGCTGTGCCGATGTGGGAGTGGGCTTGCTCACGAAGAAGGAGTGTCAGGCACAGGTGATGGTGAATGACACGGCCTCTTCGCGAGCAAGCCCGCTCCCACAATTGGCTAGCGGTGTATGCAAAATCGATCTATAAAAATTCAAATCAATTCTATTGAGAGATAAGCCAGACCATTTAAGGCCTGCAGCTCGATGCGCATCCAATGCATTCGAAGAATATTTTCCATGCTGTTTATGCATACGCCGCTGCAAGCCCCGTAATTGCTTGCTTAGCTTGAAAAGCTATAAAAATGTGAATTTATAGTATTTAAGCGCAGGTCGTGCTTCGGCCTACTTTCGGCTCCTCAATGCCCGTTGTGATCAGGAGCTGCACCCATGAACATCCCCTTCAAACGTGTTATCACACTGTTGGCTGCGCCGGCGCTGGCAGGGCTTCTGGCGTTCAGCGCCCACGCCGACGAGCTCAAGGAAATCAGGATCGCTGTGCCTGACCTCAGCGCCGGCACCCAGAACAGCGGCGGTGGCGTGGTGGATGTGCTGCGCGATCAGCAGATCTTCGAGAAAGCCTTCGCCGACCAGGGCATCAAGATTCAGTGGAGCTTCTTCAAGGGCGCGGGGCCGGTGATCAACGAGGCTTTCGCCAATGGCCAGGTCGATCTGGCGTACCTCGGCGACCTGGCGGCAATCATCGGCAAGTCCAATGGCCTCGACACACGCCTGCTCAGTGCCAGCGCGCGCGGGGTGAAACAGTATCTGGGCGTGGTGCCGGGCTCCGGGATCAAGACCCTGCAGGATCTCAAGGGCAAGCGCGTGGCGGTGTTCAAGGGCACGGCGACCCAGCTGTCGTTTGACGCCGCCCTGGCCAGCCAGGGCCTGAG
The DNA here is from genome assembly GCF_030209175.1 of Pseudomonas sp. efr-133-TYG-5. Classification (GTDB taxonomy): domain Bacteria; phylum Pseudomonadota; class Gammaproteobacteria; order Pseudomonadales; family Pseudomonadaceae; genus Aquipseudomonas. The sequence goes on from NZ_JARVSM010000006.1 coordinate 101,612, forward strand.
CGAGAAGGACCTGAAAGTCATCAACCTCGATTTCAGCGCCGCCGTCGCGGCTCTGGCGGCAAAACAGATCGATGCGTCATGGGGCAGTTCCGGGCTGACAGCGCTGCAGGCCAAGGGCCTGGCCGAGTTGCCGCTCAACACCAAGGACCTCGGTGGCGCCGGCAGCGTGCAGTCGGTATTGGTCGGCACCGGCAAATTCGTCGACGCGCATCCGCAGGCGGTGGCCAAGTTGCTCAAGGCGCAGCAGCAAGCGGTGGAATGGCTGACCCAGGACAGCAACAAGGACGCCTACGTGAAACTGGTGTCGGGGCTGGCGAGCTATCCACCGGTGATCCTCACCCAGGATCTGGCGGATCAGAAACTCAGCGAGGTGTTCCCCTCGACTCTCGATCCGGTGTTCCTCGGCAAGTTGCAGGATTCGGTGGACCTGGCGGCGAAGGAGCGGCTGATTCGCAAGCCGTTCAAGGTCAGCGATTGGGTCGCCCCTGAACTAGCGGCGGCCAAGCTCTGATTTTTTAGCGCCTGGACGGGCCTCTTCGCGAGCCTGCTCGCGAAGGTTTCCTCAGACAGCGACGCTGACTTCCTGTCTATCCACCGCCACCAGCGTCTCGATCATCGCCCGTGCCGCCGGCGACAGGCGGAAACCGGTGCGACTGACGATCCCGCAACGGGCATTCATGCTCTCCAGATTCTGCGGCAGGTTGCGCCAGTGCAGCAGCGCCAGCGAACCCTGGGCGATGTCTTCGACGAACGCTTCTTCGGTGCCGACGCCAATCGCATTGGATTGCAGCACCACTTTCACCAGCGCCGGAAAATGTTCGGTCTCGATGGTCGGGGAAAAATCGATGCGCCCGCTGAGATTGGCCAGCAGTTTGCGGATCCCCGGCGGGATCAGCGTGGTCGCCAGCGGATAGTCGAACATGTCGTTGGTCGACAGGCTTTCCTTGGCCAGCAGCGGATGCCCCGGACGGCAGAAAAATACCCCGCGCTTGGGCGTCAGTGGCTGGGTCTGGAAGTTCGGATCGGACTCGAAATGGCGGATGTCGGCGATGAAGAATTCGATCTCTTCGCGGCTCAGCGCGCGGCTGAGTTTTTCCCAGTTGTCCACTTGAAAGCAGGTGCGCACTTTCGGGTGGGCGTTGATGAACTGCGCCACCGCATCCGGCACCAGTTTCACCGCCGGCGCCGGCCCGCAACCGAAGTGCAGTTCACCGGCGTCGAGCTTGGTCATCTGCGTCACTTCGGCGCTGAGCAACGCGGCACCCTGCACCAGGCTCAGGGCGTGTTGCAGCACCACCTGGCCTTCCGGCGTGGGGCGCAGGTCTTTGTTGCCGCGATCCACCAGCACACAGCCGAACTCCTGCTCCAGGCCCTGGATACTGCGGCTGAACGCCGGTTGGGTGATGCCCATGGCGTCCGCTGCACGGACGAAACTGCGGTGCTCGTTGAGGGCGATGAAGTAGCGCAACTGGCGAAGATCCATATGCTTTTCCGGCATCCTAAAAATAGCTCGAAGGCATTTGCGACGAGGGTTGCTTGAGGTTTTAAATGCAAGCTCTTATTCCGTCAACGAAGCATGTGAATATCTATTAGATGTAAATGGAATATAGATAGAGCGTTGTTTCGCTGCCGTCCAACCGCAAGCTGTCGATGAGGGTCTATCCATGAGCAATGCCGCACTCGCTGTAAAACCCGCTGTCCACGCGCTGGAAATCCATCCGGTGGCCGGTCGTATCGGCGCTGAAATCCGTGGTGTGCAGCTGTCCGGTGAACTCGACGCCGCCACGGTCGAAGCCATTCAGCAGGCGCTGATCCAGTACAAAGTCGTGTTCTTCCGGGAGCAGACTCAACTCGACGACCAGCGCCAGGAAGCTTTCGCTCACCTGCTCGGCGAGCCGGTGGCGCACCCGACCGTGCCGTCCCGCGAGGGCACCCGTTATCTGCTCGAGCTGGACGGTGCCGAAGGGCAGCGCGCCAACTCGTGGCACACCGACGTGACTTTCGTCGATGCCTACCCGAAAGCCTCGATCCTGCGCTCGGTAGTGGCCCCGGCTTTCGGTGGCGATACCCTGTGGGCCAACACCGCCAGCGCCTACAACGAACTGCCCGGCGAGCTGCGGGAGCTGGCGGACAAACTGGTCGCGGTGCACAGCAACGAATACGACTACGCCGCCGTGAAGCCGGACGTCTCGGCGGAGAAGCTCGAGCGCTATCGCAAGATCTTTACCTCGACCGTCTACGAGACCGAACACCCGGTGGTGCGCGTGCACCCGATCAGTGGTGAGAAAAGTTTGTTGCTGGGGCATTTCGTCAAGCGCATCAAGGGCTACTCGCAAGCAGATTCGGCGCATTTGTTCGCGCTGCTGCAAAGCCATGTGACACGCCAGGAAAACACCGTGCGCTGGCGCTGGAAGGCCGGTGACGTGGCGATCTGGGATAACCGTTCGACCCAGCATTACGCGATCGATGACTACGGCACCCAGGACCGCATCGTGCGTCGCGTCACCCTCAAGGGCGAAGTGCCGGTAGGGGCTTCGGGGCAGCGTAGCCAGACCATCAAAGGCGCCGAGCTCGTCGGCGTCTGATCGGGCCTCTTCGCGAGCAGGCTCGCTCCCACAATGTAGTTGTGTCGAACGACACGCAATCTGTGGGGGCGAGCCTGCTCGCGAAGCTTTTCACTACCACACGCCGATCTGCACCACTTTCTCGCTCTCCGGCTCGCCATAGCGAAACCGCTGGCCGCGTAAATCAATCTCCTGATGACTGATCGTGGTGCGCCGCTTCAACCCGCGCACCCACTCGAACAGATACCCCGCATGTTCCTCGCGCACCGCCGCATACGTCGGATCCGCGCCCAGATCCGTCAACTCCTGCGGATCATTCAACAGATCGAAAAGCTGCGGCCGGAAGCCGTCGTAGGCCAGGTATTTCCAGCGTTCGCTGCGCACCATGGTCATGCGGCAGCGGTCGATCGGCTGCCCGAGTCGCTCCCGCGCCGGCGCCTGGAAGGCGTAGTCGTATTCGCTGATGGCGTACTGGCGCCAGGCAGGATTTTCGCCGTGCAACAGCGGGATCAGCGAGCGACCTTCCAGGCGATGATCGGCGCTCGGCAGGCCCAGGGCCTGAAGAAAGGTCGGCACGGCATCGATGGTTTCCGCCAGGCGTTCATCCACCGTGCCGCGGGTGATATCTGCCACCGCTCGCGGGTCGCGGACGATCAATGGCACGCCTACCGCTTGTTCCAGCAGAAACTCTTTTTCGCCCAGCCAGTGATCGCCGAGGAAGTCACCGTGATCGCTGGTGAACACGATCAGCGTGTCGTCCCAGCGGCCGTTGCTTTGCAGGAAGTCGAACAGCCGCCCCAACTGATCGTCGACCTGTTTGACCAGGCCCATGTAAGTGGGAATGACATGGTTGCGAACGCTATCGCGGGAGAAATTCAGGCTTTCTTCATGCTGGCGAAAGGCCTTATAGACCGGATGGTCGCTTGGCGAGGCATTACGTACCGGGGCGAGAATCGATTTCGTACTGTACAAGGTGTGGTACGGCGCCGGTACGATGTAGGGCCAGTGCGGTTTGATGTACGAGAGGTGCAAACACCAGGGTTTTTCGCCTTGCTCGGCGATGAAGTCGATGGCGCGATTAGTAGTGTAGACGGTCTCCGAATGTTGCTCGGGAATCCGCGCCGGCAGGTGGGCGTGGCGCATTTTCCAGCCGCTGAGGATTTCGCCGTTCTCGCCTTCGGCGGCGTTGGCCCAGTCGTGCCAGGGGTTGCGCCCCCCAAATCCCTGTTCGCGAAGGTAATGGGTGTAGGGCGCTGACTCGCGCTTGTCATCGAACAGCGGGTCGTCGGGGAAAATTCCGTCGTGACGCAGGTACGCCTCGAACCCGACTTCATTGAGCACTTCGGCTTGCGCGCTGTGCGGATTGATCGCCAGGCGCTGCAGGGCATCGACGTTGGCCGTGGCGTGGGTCTTGCCGACCAGCGCAGTGCGGATGCCGTGGGGGCGCAGGTAATCGCCCAGCGTCAGTTCTTCCAGGGGCAGCGGCACGGCATTCCACGCCACCTGATGGCTGCTGACATAGCGCCCGGTGTAGGCCGACATCCGCGACGGGCCGCAAATCGTGCCCTGGGTATAGGCGCGGCTGAAGCGCACGCCGGCCGCTGCCAGGCGATCGATGTTGGGCGTGTGCAGGTGCGGATGGCCGTAGCACGACAGGTAATCGCGGCGCAGTTGGTCGCACATGATGTACAGCACGTTGCGCACGGGGTTTTGCGGGTTGGACATGGGGTTCACCGGTCAGAGAGACAGGCGAGGGTTGTCGCTTTCGGCGGGGGTGTTCGGCAAGTGCATTTGGGGAATGGGTTTTATGCAGTGGTTGCATGGGGGGGCTGGGCTGACGCCATCGCTGGCGAGCCAGCTCCCACAGAACGTGCGCCCGGCCCGAATGCGCTGCACACCCCGCCACCTGTGGGAGCTGGCTTGCCAGCGATAGCGGTGGATCAGACCGCAAGTCCATCGAGTGAACAGACTTCCTCATCCGCCGCATCAATCACCTTGATCTGCTCGATCATGGCCTCGGCCAGCGGCGACAACCGATACCCCGCCCGACTGACAATCCCATAGCGCGTGTACAACTCTTCGAGATCATCGGCCAGCCCTTCGATCTTCAACCGCACGAGGTCGCCGCGGGCGTGGTGCAGGGCATCCGAATAGGCGCCGACGATGCCGATGGCATCGGAGCGCAACACCACACCGAGCAGGCTGGCGCTGTTTTCGCACTCGACGTTGGGCACGAAGTCCGGGCGCCCGCTGAGGTCGACAATGACCTTGCGCAGGTTCGGTGGGCGGATGCTCACGGCCAGCGGATAGCTCATCAGTTGCTCGGCTGTGATCCGCTCAAAAGCGGCCAGCGGATGCCCGGCACGGCAACAGAAATGCCATTTGCGCGGACGTAGTCGATAGGTCAGGTAATCCGGATCGGCCTCGAAGTGGCGGGTATCGGCGACGAAAAATTCGAACTCCTCGCTGAGCAGGCGTTTGCTCAGGCTCTGCCAGTCATCGACCTGGAAATGCACCCGTGCTTTCGGGTAGCGGCCGATGAAGCTGCCGATGGCGCGCGGGATCAATCCGGCGGCCGGTGCCGGGCCGCAGCCGAAGCGCAGCTCCCCCGCCTCCAGCCCGTTGAACTGGCTGATCTCGTTGGCCATTTGCTGCGCGCCGCTGACCAGCCGCCGCGCATGTTCGAGCAGCACCTGGCCCTGTTTGGTCGGCGGCAGATCCTTGCGTGCGCGATCGACCAACTGGCAGCCGACGCTATGTTCCAGCGCCTGAATGCTGCGGCTGAACGCCGACTGCGACAGGTTCACCGCCTGCGCGCCGGCGACGAAGCTGCGTTGTTCGGCAAGGGCGATGAAGTGGCGGAGCTGACGCAGATCGATATGCATTTTTCACATAAAAAATATCCGGGAAATGCATTGGATATGCATTAGGTCGACTCCTTATAAAGGCAATCTCTTATGCAGTAAATCTTTGTAAAAACATAAATAAATAACTTAAAAGAATATGCAGCGTTGAAGATGTCTGTGTGTTTTTTGACCAGGAGCCGCGCCATGAGTCCGTTGAACCCCGCGTCACCCTTAACGCCACGACGGCTCAAGCGCCTGCCTCTGGCGCTGTTGCTGGCGGGGAGTGCCAGTTGGACGCACGGCTACGCCGCGGACGCTGAAACCCCGGCGCCGGCGCCTGCCGGCAAGCCTGCAGCCAGCAGTGCGCAACTGGAAACGGTGACGGTCACCACCCGCCGCCGCGAGGAGAGTTCGCAGGATGTGCCAACGCCGATGAGCGTCGTCAGCGGGCAGAATCTGGAGACGCAGCGGGTCTACCGCATTCAGGATTTGCAGCAACTGGTGCCCAGCGTCAACGTCGCCTACATGCACGCGCGCCAGTCCAGCGTGTCGATACGGGGTTTGGGCAACAACCCGGCCAGCGATGGCCTGGAGGGCAGCGTCGGCCTGTACATCGACAACGTCTATCTGGGGCGGCCGGGGATGGCGGTGTTCGATCTGATGGACATCGAGCAACTGGAAGTCCTGCGCGGGCCGCAGGGTACGCTGTTCGGCAAGAACACCACTGCTGGGGTGATCAACATCAGTACGCGCGCGCCGAGTTTCACCCCGGAACGCAGCATCGAAACCTCGGTCGGCGAGGACGGTTATTTCCAGACCAAGGGCACGATTTCCGGGCCGCTCAACGAGCAACTGGCCGGGCGCATTTCGGCCTATCGCACGCGCAGCGACGGCGACATCAAGAACGAATACAACGGCCATGATCTGAACGGTGGCTCCCGTGACGGCTTCCGCGCGCAGCTGCTGTTCAAGCCCAACGAAGACTTCAACCTGCGCTGGATCGGCGACTACAACGAAGAGGATTCCAGCGCCGGCACCCGCGTGCTGTACAACACCGGGCCGACCATCAACGGCGTCAATCTGTATTCGGCGCGGGCCGCTGCCGCCGGCGCGACCCTGGTCAACGGCTCGCACCGCAAGGTCAACCTGGACAACGACCAGCACGTCACCGTGCATCAGGGCGGTACTTCGCTGGAGGCCAACTGGACGCTGCCGAGCGATTTCACCCTGACCTCGATCAGCTCCTACCGCTTCTGGAATTTCACCCCGAAGAACGACGACGGACTCAACGTCGCGGCGACCTACAACGCCGGGGTCTCGGTGGAAGACAAACAGTACTCGCAGGAATTTCGCCTGGCGTCGCCCAAGGGCGAGTTCTTCGACTACGTGCTCGGCGCCTATTACTTCGGCTCGGATCTGGACAACAAATCCTTCGCTTATTACGGGCCGAAGGCCGACATCTGGAACGGCACGCCGAGCGGGGCGCTGGCCAACGTCGACAGCGTCGGTCGCGGGCACATCAAGACCGACAGCTTCGCGCTGTTCGCCCAAGGCACCTGGCACCTCACCGAGCGCCTGGATTTCACTGCCGGGGTCCGCGGCACCTATGAAGAGAAAAACGCCTGGGTCAACCGCGATGCACCGCAGGGTGGCGCGGCGGTCACCGGGGCGGCGGCTACCGCACGCCGTGGCCGTGCCGGCGCCTATGATTCCGGCGACCTGAACCAGTACAGCTCGAGCCCGTCGGGCCTGCTCAACCTCAGCTACCGCATCACCGATGACGTGCTCGGCTACGCCACGCTGTCCCACGGCGAGAAATCCGGCGGGGTCAACCTGGTGGTCGGCTCGGCACCGACGGCGGGTGCCGATTCACTGCTGATCGGCACCGAGCGCGCCAACAACGCCGAGCTCGGGTTCAAGAGCACCCTGTGGGATCGCCGCCTGCAGCTCAACGCCAACGTGTTCTGGACCCAGGTCAATGCCTATCAGACCAACGCCTACGACGACGTCAACCGCGTGCAATACCTGACCAATGCCGGCTCGGTGCGTTCGCGCGGGGTCGAGTTCGAAAGCACGCTGATCCCGCTGCGCGGCCTGACGCTGAACTTCAACGGTTCGTTCAACGACGTCAGTTATCTCTCCTACAAGGATGCGCCGTGCCCGCCGGAAGTCAGCCAGGCGCCGGGCGCGCCGGCCTCGTGCGATCTCAGCGGGCATCAGGTGGTGGGCGCCTCGAAATGGATCGGCAACGCCAACGGCGAATACAAGTGGAACCTGGCCAACGGCTTCGAACCCTATGTCACCGCCAGCTACGCATTCCGTTCGAAAGCGGTGGGCACGGTGGAGGACTCCGATTACGGCCAGATCCCGAGCTATGCGGTGGTCAACCTCTCCACCGGCCTGCGGGGCGATTTCAACCAGGGCCAGTGGGATGTCTCGCTGTGGCTGAAAAACGCCTTCGACAAAACCTATTACACGACCCTCTGGACAGGCGGCAACGGCGGCTATGAAGGCCTGCTCGGCACCCCGCGCACCCTCGGTGTCACCGGTCGCTACGACTTCTGATGGACTCTTCAAGGAGCTGCACCATGTTGCCCGACAAAACCGCTTTGACGCTGCTGCTGTCCAGCGCGCTGCTCAGTGCCGGCGCGCTCGCCGCGCCCAGCGTCTACCCCACCGGCGTCACCCGCTACGACCCGGACAAGGCGTTCAACCAGTACGTGATTTTCAGCGGTGCCGACAAGCACACGCACCTGATCGACATGAACGGCAACGAAGTGAAGAACTGGCCGCAGGCCGGTTTTCCCTCGGCGATCATCGACCCGCAACTGGTCGGCGGCGAGCGCGGGCACGTGCTGCTGCAACTGAGCGACAAGGATCCGGGCAAGCTCGGCTCTGCCGGCAATGGCCTGGGCAACCAGAGCGTCGGCGAGCTCGACTGGAATGGCAATGTCGTCTGGCAGTGGGGCGACAAGGCGCCCGGCGGCGCGGCGCAGCAGCATCACGACCAGCGTCGGCTGAGCAACGGCAACACCGTGGTGCTGGCCAACAAGGTGCACAAGGTCAAAGGCTTCAAGGCACCGCAAGTAATCGACGACGCGATCTATGAAGTCAGCCCCGATGGCCAGGTGAAATGGCAGTGGCTGGCCTCAGAGCACCTGAACGAATTCGGCTTCACCCCGGAGCAATTGAAACTGGTGCGCGCCAGCGACAATCCCGATTACTTGCACATCAACAACCTCAGCCTGGTCGGGCCGAACAAGTGGTTCGATGGCGGTGACAAACGCTTCGCGCCGGACAACCTGCTGTTCGATTCGCGCAACGCCAATTTCATCGCGATCATCGATAAAGCCAGCGGCAAAGTGGTCTGGCGTCTCGGCCCGAACCTGCCGCTGAGCAATCCGAAAACCGCACAACAACTGCCGCGTCCGGTCGATCAGTTCGTCGGTCAGCATGATGCGCATATCATCCCGGCCGGACTGCCCGGTGCCGGTCATCTGCTGGTGTTCGACAACCAGGGTTCGGCGGGTTATCCGAACGTCACACTGGGGCTGATTTCCGGCTCGCGGGTGCTGGAAATCGACCCGGTAAACCAGCAAATCGTCTGGCAATACAGCGCTGCCAATTCGCAGCAGCCGGGGTGGGCCTTCTACAGTTCGTTCATCAGCAGCGCGCGGCGCTTGCCCAACGGCAATACGCTGATCGATGAAGGCATGAACGGGCGGTTTTTCCAGGTCACCGCCAGCGGCGAGAACGTCTGGGAGTACGTCAGCCCGTACCTGGGCAAGGCACCGGGCAGTGATGCCATCAGCAATTGGGTCTATCGGGCGCTGCCTGTGAGTTATGACTGGGTGCCGGCGGGGACACCGCGTTCGCAGAGCGCGGTCCGCGCACCGGCAGTCGGTATTCAGCAGGCCAACGCCAGTCGTTAGTTGAAATGGAATTAATCCTCCACCGATTGGCAATAACTTATGAGCAAGTTGAACAGTGCTTATTGCAATTTCATTGATAAGTCGCGTGGACAATAATTGAATGTCCAACCATTCTCAGTGTCGTGAGTTTCCAGGAGGAAACTTGCTCTCATCGGAAGACACTTATCCAACGATAAAGGAAATCGTATTATGTCGAGCATTAATGGCAATTATGTAAACGCTAACGCTGGCGCCAAACTGACGATTACCGATGGCAACGATTCCAACGGCACCTTCAGCGGAAAGTTCAGCCAGAACGGCGTGAACTACGACATCGCGTACGGCCACTATCATTTCCAGAACAGCACCGGGCAGCCTACGATTATCACCTTCGCGGCGCTGAATGAAGGCACGGGTTATCAGTCCTGGACATTGTTCTCGCCGGATCACAACTATTCGAAAGTTCGCGCCGTGGGCTCGCGCACCAACTTTGATGGTGACGTGGTGGGTCTGGCTGGAGAATTCGTGAAACAGTAACCTGGTGCCGAAGAACAAAGGCCGATACGCGAAAGTGTATCGGCCTTTTTATTTGTCCGGCACAAGACCCAGCAACTTTTACATATTGTTAGTTATCGCTGCGTAACACCGGAGCGGCAGCGCCATGCCTTGCGTGAATACTTTTTATGCCGGCAAAGCATGTGTTTTCGAGCGAATCGCTGCAGCCCTTGTCTGGCGTGGCTTTGGCGGAAATGACTGTTTTTGATATTCCCTAAAGCTCTATACATAACATTAAAGATTACTTTCGGAGATAAGCGTCCAGGCCAATGATTGCCTTATCGATCAGCCGTGGGGGATTCAACAAGCGGCGCCATCGGTTTGCTGAAAGAAAACGCAAAAAAGACCGCAGGGAGTAAATCAATGGGCAATGTCCAGACCGCCGCCAGCGCGCAGCCGTTGCTGTGGCGCCAGGCGCCGAGTGGCGAATTGGTCGATCTCGGCCGGCCCCATCGCGTGCCGTTGGGGCAGCTGCGTCTGCAGCGTGCGCCCACGGGCATTTTGAGCCCGCGCGAAACCCTTCTGCTCGGCGTATTGGCGCTGCTGGTGCATGGTGCGGTGATCTACTGGATCAACCAGCATTCGACGCCGCCGCTGCCGATCGTGCCGCCGGAAATTCCGCCGATGACCATCGAGTTTTCGCGTCCGGCGCCGCCCGCGCCACCGGTGGTCGAACCGCCGCCACCGGCACCTGTGGTGGAGCCACCGCCGCCGGTGGAAGACGAACTGGCCGTGAAGCCGCCGCCCCCCAAACCGATTCCCAAGCCGAAACCGAAACCGGTCGCCAAACCGCTGCCGAAACCGGCCCCGAAAGTGCTCGAGCAACCACCGGCAGTGCCTCAGCCGGCGGCCCCGGTCGCCGCCCCAGCACCGCCCGCGCCACCGGCGCCGGCCCCGGTGACACCGGCCTCGGCCAACGCCGCGTACCTGAAGAACCCGGCCCCGGAGTATCCGTCGCTGGCCCAGCGTCGAGGCTGGGAAGGCAGCGTGTTGCTAAGGGTGCATGTGTTGGCCAGCGGCAAGCCGGGCGAGATCCAGATTCAGAAGAGCAGTGGTCGGCAACAGCTCGACGATGCGGCGCTGGCAGCGGTGAAGCGCTGGAGCTTCGTCCCGGCCAAGCAGGGGGATGTCGCCCAGGATGGCTGGGTCAGCGTGCCCATCGATTTCAAGATTCATTAAACCGAAACCTATTTCGCGCTAAACGTTTACACGAGGGAACACATCATGACGTTACTGGCATCTCCACTGGAATCCATCGAAAGCGCGGTGATCTGGCTGCTGGTGGTTTTCTCCGTCGCCACCTGGGGCCTGGCGTTGCTCAAGGCTGTGCAGTTCGGGCGCCTGAAGGCGCAGGATCGCAAGTTTCACAAACGCTTCTGGGCGGCGTCGAGTCTGGACGCCGCCGCCGAGTTGAGTGAAACCCAGCCCGGCGCCGCCGCGCGGGTGGCGCAGGCCGGTTACGCGGCGATTCAGGTGGGCGAGGCGCCACAGGCCAACGACCTGAGCCAGGCGATCAATCATCAGGATCGCCTCGAACGGGCCTTGCGCCAGCAGATCGTGCGCGAGCGCCGTTCGCTGGAAACCGGTCTGGCCGTGGTTGCCAGTATTGGCAGTACCTCGCCGTTCATTGGTCTGTTCGGCACGGTGTGGGGAATCATGGAAGCGTTGAAAGGCATCAGTGCGGCGGGCTCGGCGAGCCTGGAAACGGTTGCCGGTCCCATCGGTGCGGCACTGGTCGCCACCGGTGTGGGGATCGCGGTCGCGGTGCCGGCGGTGCTGGTTTACAACTACTTTCTGCGGCGCCTGAAGCTGACGGCGGCGGATCTGGATGATTTCGCCCACGACTTCTACAGCCTGGCGCAGAAGAGTGCGTTTCGTGTGCTGATCCACCCGGCCGCGCACAAGACAGCAGCCCCGGGCAGCGCGGCGAAAGTGAAGGAGGCCTCCTGATATGGCCTTCTCCACGCAAGACAGTGATGAGGTGCTCAGCGAGATCAACGTGACGCCGCTGGTGGATGTGATGCTGGTGCTGCTGGTGGTGTTTATCGTCACGGCGCCGCTGCTGACCAACGCGATCCCGATCAACCTGCCGAAGACCGAGGCGGTGGCGCCAGTCGAGCAGAAAGACCCGTTGGTGGTGAGCATCGACGGTGCCGGAAAACTGTTTATCAACAAGGATGAAATCCAGCCGGATCTGCTGGAGTTCAATCTCAAGTCGGCGAAGGCCAAGGACCCGGAAGTGCGCGTGCAATTGCAGGCCGATGACGGGGTGAACTATGGGGAAGTGGCGCGAGCCATGGCTTCGATCGAGCGGGCGGGGATCACCAAGCTGTCGGTGATCACCGCGCGATAACGGATTGTCGTTTTTCCGGGGCCGTCTCCTTGGCAGGGTGCGGCCCTTTTTTTATCCCGCAAGACCAGCCTCATGACCGACCCATGGTGGCAGCGCGATCGCTCGCAAAAGCGTCAGCTGCACACAACGGATTCGCGAGCAGGCTCGCTCCCACCAGTCTGTATCTAATATTCTTTTAGGGTCTTAATAAATAGCTTCTTATTCCTTAACGAATATAAATCCCATCCCTATACTCGCTCAGGAACAGACACGACGCAGGAGAGCTCCCCATGCGCAACGAATCAATCCGCTATCTGATTGTGCCGGGCTGGCAAGGATCGCCAGAAGATCATTGGCAAACCCACTGGCAGAACAGCCTGCCCAACAGCGCCCGGGTGGAGCAGGCCGACTGGCTGACGCCGCGCCGTGAAGACTGGGTCGCGGCGCTGGCCGAAGCGATTGCCGCCGACAGCACGCCGGTGATTCTGATTGCCCACAGCCTCGGCTGCATCACGGTGGCCCACTGGGCGGCCACCGCGCCGCTGCAGTATCTGCGCCAGGTGCGTGGCGCGCTGCTGGTCGCCCCGGCGGATGTCGAGCGCCCGGCCTGTGCACCGGCGCTGCGCAACTTTGCGCCGATCCCGCGCGATCTGTTGCCGTTCCCCAGCCAGGTGGTCAGCTCCGACAACGACGCTGCCGTCAGCGCGCCGCGGGCCCTGGAGCTGGCACGCAACTGGGGGGCCGAGGCGGGGATTCTCGCCGGCGCCGGGCACATCAATGTGAAGTCCGGGCATCAGCGCTGGGAGCAGGGTTTCGCCTATCTGTACCGCCTGCAGAACCGCCTGGAGCACCACGCCCTGCGTCGTGCCTGAAGCGGTTCGTTTGTGCTTTTTCTTTTCGCATCAGCCCCCGTCTCCCGGCGGTTTTGGGCCGGAGTCTGCCATGAGTTTCGAAACCTTCGGTCAGCCGTTGCTGACCTTTCCCGACGCGGAAAAAAGCCCGCTGAGCATTCGCGCCAAGGCGCTGGTGTTCGTCGATCCACGCTCGCGCCAACTGCGCGAGGAAATGAGCCAACTGGCGCCGCGCTCGATCTCGGTGTTGATCCGTGGCGAAACCGGCACCGGCAAGGAACTGCTCGCCCGCCACATTCACCGCGCCAGTGACCGCGGCGGCCTGTTTGTCTCGGTCAACTGCGGAGCGATCAGTCCGACCTACGCCGACGCCGAGCTGTTCGGCTACGCCGCCGGCAGCTACAGCGGTTCGGCCAGCAGTCGCGCCGGGTGGTTCGGTTCGGCCAATGGCGGCACCTTGTACCTCGACGAAATCGGCGACCTGCCGCTGCCGATTCAGATCAAGTTGCTCGCCGCCCTGGAAAACCACGAAGTGACGCGCGTCGGAGCCCATCAGCCGAGCCCGGTGGACGTGCGCCTGGTGGCCGCGACCAGCATCGACCTGGCCCAGGCAGTGGCCGCCGGCAAATTCCATGAGCGGCTGTATCACTACCTCAGTGAAGGCCATCTGGAGTTGCCGGCGCTGCGTGAACGGGTCGGCGACATTCTGTCCCTGGCCGAATATTTCCTCGGCATCTACAGCCAGCGCCTCGACCTGCCGGTGCCGCTGATCAGCGAAGCGGCCCAGCAAGTGCTGGAACAGCACAGCTGGCCGGGCAACACCCGCGAACTGGAAAACGTCATTCACTTTGCCTTGTTGGTGAGCACCGGCGACGAGATTCTGCCGGAGCACCTGAACCTGCCCGAAGCGTCTGGCCCGCTGTTTCAGCTGCAACGGCAGATTGCGCGGTTGAACGCCGAAGGCACGCCGGATGAGCGTAAGACGTTGAAAGAATTGCTGATTCAGCTGAGTCAGGAGTTGTGACGCATTTGTTCAACATGAACAAAATGGAATATGAAGCTGAATAAACGTTATTGTCCGGGAATAAAAAATCCCGGTATTGTCCGCTTCACGCCAGCGATAGCACTTCACTGGCACACGTATTTAGCCGTCGTCGATGACGACCGTGATTTTCGATAAGGACACTGCATGAAAAAGGTTCTGTTGTTTACCGCATTGGCGGCTGCTCTGACTGCTTCGCTGGCCCAGGCCGGGGAAAAACTGGTGGTTGCCGCGACGCCGGTGCCGCACGCCGAGATTCTCGAGCTGATCAAGCCGACCCTGGCCAAAGAAGGCGTGGATCTGGAAATCAAAGTCTTCACCGACTACGTACAGCCGAACGTTCAGGTTGGCGAGAAGCGCCTGGATGCCAACTACTTCCAGACCAAGCCGTACCTGGACAGCTTCAACGCCGGCAAGTACAAGGACGACAAGGCCAAGTACCTGGTGACCGTGCAGGGCGTGCACGTGGAACCGTTCGGTGGTTACTCGAGCAAGTACAAGACCCTGGCCGAACTGCCTGACGGCGCGACCATCGCCATCCCGAACGAAGGCAGCAACAGCGGCCGTGCGCTGATCCTGCTGCAGAAGGCCGGCCTGATCGAGCTCAAGGATCCGAAGAACGCCCTGGCCACGCCGAAAGACATCGCCAAGAACCCGCACAACTTCAAGTTCAAGGAACTGGAATCGGCGCTGCTGCCGCGTGTCCTGAAGGAAGTTGACCTGGACATGATCAACACCAACTACGCGCTGGAAGCCAAGTTGAATCCGACCAAGGATGCGCTGGTGATCGAAGGCGCTGATTCGCCTTACGTGAACTTCCTCGTTGCCCGTGAGGACAACAAGAACAGCGACGCGATCAAGAAACTGGCCGCCGCCCTGACCAGCCCGGAAGTCAAAGCGTTCATCGAGAAGAAGTACAACGGCGCGGTGCTGCCGGCGTTCTGATCCGACGCTTGAACCACCCCTTCAAGGTATGAAAACGCCGATGGCCAGTGAAGGTCATCGGCGTTTTTGTTTGGCTGCGATTAAGGGCGTGCGGTGATCGTTGCCCCGCACTGCGTGGAAACGATCGAGCTCAGGCCACTTGAGCCTTCAACGCTCGGCGCAACGCCATGAGCAGTTTCACGATGTCCTGCGGATCCAGTTGCTGCGGCACTTTTACGTCCATGTTGTCTTCCTTGTTAGGGTCTGGCCGGGGGAGTCTGGCCAAAAGCACTGCATCCTTGGAGGGCTTTGCGGAAAAAAAGATCCTTCCTACAGCGCAAGGAAAAATAGCCTTGTTATCCCTTCGCGGCAAACCGGGCAGATAGTTTTTTGCGTGATATCAATATGCTTTAACGGTATTTAAATTCTGCTTTTTATACCTTTAAAGTCGGTGCCTGCCGGACAGCCATCCGCTGTCCATGGACTTGCACCACCGCCGCTTACCGAGTGGCGTCAGGATGTTTCATGAACTTCGATTACGCCTTCATCCTCAGCACCCTGCCGGCGTTTCTCAAGGCCGTCGGCGTGACGCTGCAGGTCGGTCTGATCGCCATCGGCACCTCGATGCTGGTGGCGCTGCTCAACGCGACGATTCTGGTGTTACGCACACCCTACCTGCGAAAACTGGTGGGGCTGTACGTTGAACTGGCGCGTAACACGCCGCTGCTGATCCAGCTGTTTTTCGTCTACTTCGCGCTGCCGGCGCTGGGCCTCAAGGTGTCCGGGTTCAGCGCGGCGATCATCACCATGACTTTCCTCGGCGGCGCCTACCTCACCGAAGTGTTGCGCGCGGGTGTCGATGCGGTGCCGCAGGCGCAACTGGAATCCGGGCGCGCCATCGGTCTGTCCCACGGCCAGTTGCTGCGTTACGTGATCCTGCCGCAGGCGGGCATCCTCAGCCTGCCGTCGCTGTTCGCCAATTTCATCTTCCTGCTCAAGGAGACCACCGTGGTCTCGGCAGTGGCGGTGCCGGAAATTCTCTACACCACCAAGAGCTACATCGCGCTGTATTACAAAACCTACGAAATGCTCGCCGTGCTGACGCTGATTTGCGTGCTGCTGTTCCTGCCGCTGTCACTGCTGCTCAGCCGTCTGGAAAGGAGGCTCCAGCATGGCCAGTTCGGGTCTTGAGCTGCTTTGGGTGTCGTTGCCGCAATTGGCCAGGGGCGCCGGGCAGACCCTGTCGATCTCGTTCCTGAGCATCGCCATCAGCACCGTCGGCGGCGTGCTCTACGGCGTGTTGCGCACGCTCAATGTGGCCTGGCTGAACGCGCTCCTGCGGATCTACCTGGAGCTGTTCCGGGCGATCCCGGTGCTGGTCTGGCTGTATCTGCTGTTTTTCGGCCTGCCGATTTTCTTCGGCCTGAGCCTGCCGAGTTTCTACTGCGCGGTACTGGTGCTGTCGCTGTGGGGCGCCAGCGAGGTCGGCGAAGTGGCGCGGGGCGCGCTGCATTCGTTGCCGCGCGGGCAGCGTGAGGCGGGGCTGTCGATCGGTCTGAACGCGGCGCAGCTCTACGGCTACGTGCTGTTGCCGCAGGCACTCAAACGCATGACGCCGCCGACCATCAATGTCTACACGCGGATCATCAAGACCAGTTCGCTGGCAGTGCTGATCGGCGTCGTCGACGTGATCAAGGTCGGCCAGCAGATCATCGAGCGCACCTACGAGTCGGTGTTGATCTACGGCGCGCTGTTCCTGTTTTTCTTTTTCATCTGCTACCCGTTGTCGGCCGCTTCGCGCGTGCTGGAGCGGCGCTGGACGCAAGCATGAGTGCATTGATCGA
This sequence comes from Pseudomonas sp. efr-133-TYG-5, assembly GCF_030209175.1. Classification (GTDB taxonomy): domain Bacteria; phylum Pseudomonadota; class Gammaproteobacteria; order Pseudomonadales; family Pseudomonadaceae; genus Aquipseudomonas. The sequence continues at coordinate 118,481 of NZ_JARVSM010000006.1, forward strand.
GTTTCACGGATTCAACAAATACTTCGGCGCACAGCAGGTGCTCAACGGCATCGACCTGCAGGTGCAGGCCGGCGAAGTCATCGTCATCCTCGGCCCCAGCGGTTGTGGCAAAAGCACCTTGCTGCGCTGCCTCAACGGTCTGGAAAGCGCGCACGGCGGCAGCCTCAGGTTCGCCGGCCGCGAGCTGCTGGACAAGGCCACCGACTGGCGCGAGATCCGTCAGCAGATCGGCATGGTGTTCCAGAGCTATCACCTGTTCCCGCACATGAGCGTGCTCGACAATCTGCTGCTCGGCCCGGTGAAGGTGCAGAAGCGCCAACGCCGCGAAGCGCAGCAGCAGGCCGAAGCGTTGCTCGCCCGCGTAGGGCTGGCGGACAAGCGCGATGCTTTCCCGCGCCAGCTCTCCGGCGGGCAGCAGCAACGCATCGCTATCGTCCGTTCGTTGTGCATGAACCCGCGCGTCATGCTCTTCGACGAGGTCACCGCCGCCCTTGATCCGGAGATGGTCAAGGAGGTGCTGCAAGTGATCCAGGGCCTCGCCCGCGAAGGCATGACCCTGTTGATCGTCACCCACGAAATGGCCTTCGCCCGCGCGGTGGCCGACCGCATCGTGTTCATGGATGCCGGGCGCATCCTTGAACAGAACCCGCCCGAGATTTTCTTTACGAACCCGCAAACCGCACGCGCGCAGCAGTTCCTGGAGAAGTTCTCCTTCGTTGCAACACTGCCAAAAACGAATCCGACAAAGGAACTGGAACCGCTATGAAAACTGCCAAGTCATCCCTGTTTTTACTGCCGCTGCTGGGGCTCGCCCTGCTGGCCGGCTGCAACAAATCCGAAGAGCCGGCCAAGCCGAAAGTCGCCAGCGCCAGCACCGCGCCGGCCGGTTACCTGGACAGGATCAAGGCCCGCGACAAACTGATCGTCGGCGTCTTCACCGACAAGCCGCCCTTCGGCTTCGTCAATGAGGCCGGGCGCTACGTCGGCTTCGATACCGACATCGGCCGCCAGTTCGCCAAGGACCTGCTCGGCGACGAGAACAAGGTCGAATTCGTCGCGGTGGAGCCGGCGAGCCGGATTCCGTTCCTGCAAAGCGACAAGGTCGACCTGATCCTCGCCAACATGACCGTGACCCCGGAGCGCAAGGAAGCGGTGGAATTCACCAACCCGAACCTCAAGGTGGCGGTACAGGCGCTGGTTCCGCAAAGCAGCGCGGTGAAAAACCTCGATGACCTGGCGACCCGCACCACCATCGTCACCACCGGCACGACCGCCGATATCTGGCTGACCAAAAACCACCCGGACTGGAAACTGCTCAAGTTCGAGAAAAACTCCGAATCCCTGCAAGCGCTGGCCAACGGCCGCGGCGATGCCTACGCGCAGGACAATCTGGTGCTGTTCAGCTGGGCCAAGCAGAACCCGGGCTACCGCGTGCTGGAGGAAAAACTCGGCGCCGAAGCACCGATTGCCCCGGCGGTGAAGAAGGGCAACATCGAGCTGCGCGACTGGGTGAATGCCGAGCTGGCCAGGTTGGGTGAAGAGAAGTACCTGCTCAAGCTCTACGATCAATATGTGCGCAAAGAGCTGAGCGATGACACCCAGCCTGAGAGCGTGATTGTTGAAGGCGGGAAGTGGCAGGGCTGATTGCCGGGTCGATGATCGTTCCCACGCTCTGCGTGGGAATGCTTCTGGGGACGCTCCGCGTCCAGTGACGCGGAGCGTCACGGTGCTGCATTCCCACGTGGAGCGTGGGAACGCTCAGGCACCGTGTGGGAGCGAGAGTGTGAGGCTAATCCGGCCAGTTCCACGCCGGCTCATCCAGCACCCGCTGCCCGACAACCCCGGTCTGCCCCAGTTGCTTCTCCAGCACGATGCAATTGCATTCGGGGTCTTCCTGCAACGCCGAAATCAACCGCCGCGCATGGGACACCACCCACACCTGACACTGCTCCGATGCGCGAATGATCAAGCGCGCCAGTGCCGGCAAAAGGTCCGGATGCAGACTGGTTTCCGGCTCGTTGAGCACCATCAATGACGGTGGCCTCGGCGTCAGCAGCGCGGCGATCAGCAGCAGATAACGCAACGTGCCGTCCGACAGCTCCGCCGCCGACAGCGGTCGCAGCAAGCCTTCCTGATAGAACTCGATGGCAAACCGTCCGCCAGCCAATGGCGCAATATCCAGCCGCGCTCCGGGAAACGCATCGCTGATCGCTGCCTGCAACGCCTCGGGGTCGCCGATTTCGCGGATGGTCTGCAACGCGGCCGCCAGATCACGGCCGTCGTGATGCAGCACCGGCGTGCGCGTGCCCAGTTGCGGCTGGCGCACCGGTGCGTCGGGGTCGCTGCGAAAGTGATCGTAGAAGCGCCAGCGGCGGATGAACTCGCGCATCTGGAACACTTCCGGCGAACTGCGCAGGCTGCCGACCTGATCGAACAGACTGTCGAAGGTCGGTGTGTGCTGCGCCAGCACGTCCCAGCTGCGGCCTTCGCGAGCGCGGATCATCGGACCGTCACGATCCACCAGCAGGCTGGCCGGACGATAAAGCGGCCCGGCCCAGATGCATTCCTTTTTGATTTGCGGGTCGAGGGAGAAATACGAGAGGCTCGGCTCCGGCAAACCCAGGGCGATCGAGTAGCTGAAGTCTTCCCCGGCAAAGCCCAGGCGCAGGCGTTTGACGCTGTGGCGTACGGTCGACTGGATGGGCACCTCGCCATTGCGCATGCGCCGACTGATGGTTTCCGGGCCGGCCCAGAACGTCGAGTCGAGCCCACCCTCGCGGGCCAGCGCATTGACCACGCCGCCCTGGGCGGTTTCCGCCAGCAGGCGCAGTGCACGGTAGAGGTTGGACTTGCCGCTGCCGTTGGGCCCGGTGATCAGGTTCAGCCGGCCCAGCGGAATCACCAATTTATTGATCGAGCGGTAATTGGCCACCGCGAGGGTCTTGAGCATGAAAATCCATCTCCTGAGGCGTCCATTGCCGGGGCTGCCGACGGTTCGGGCGGCTCCTGCAGGGGGAATATAGAGATCGGGCAGGCGAACGTTGAACCCTGTTCTAAGCTCACAGTCGTATCGTCACTTGCACGTTCGTACACAGGAAGGAGTCTGCATGGCGAGTCCCGGATTGAAAACAGCGATCATGCTGAGCCTGCTCACATTGCTCGCTGCCTGCGGCAAGAAAGAAGCCCCGCAGGAGTACCTGCCGCGGGTTTTCGTGCAAGAGGTCAAGCCGGCGGATTACGCGGCCGCGGTGACGCTGACCGGTGACGTCCAGGCGCGGGTGCAGACCGAACTGTCGTTCCGCGTCGGCGGCAAGATCATCCAGCGCATGGTCGATGTCGGTGACCGGGTCAGCGCCAAACAGGTGCTGGCCAGACTCGATCCCAAGGATTTGCAGACCAACGTCGATTCGGCCCAGGCCCAGGTGCTGGCCGAGCAGGCGCGGGTCAAGCAGAGCGCCGCGGCGTTCGTGCGCCAGCAGAAACTGTTGCCCAAGGGTTACACCAGCCAGAGTGAATACGACTCCGCCCAGGCGGCCTTGCGCAGCAGCCAGAGCGCGCTGAGTGCGGCGCAGGCGCAACTGGCCAACGCCAGGGACCAGCTCAGCTACACCGCGCTGGTCGCCGACGCGCCGGGGATCATCACCGAACGTCAGGCCGAGGTCGGCCAGGTGGTCCAGGCGACCGCGCCGATGTTCAAACTGGCCCGCGACGGCGATCGCGACGCCGTGTTCAACGTCTATGAATCGCTGCTGGCCGAGCGCCCGGCGGATCGTTCGATCGTGGTCAGCCTGCTCGACAACCCCGACATCAAAACCACCGGCACCGTGCGCGAAATCACTCCTTCGGTGTCGGCGCAATCCGGCACGGTGCAGGTCAAGGTCACCCTCGACAGCCTGCCCCAGGGCATGCAGCTCGGCTCGGTGGTCAGCGCGACCGCCAAGGGCACCGGCAAGACGGCGGTGGAACTGCCGTGGTCGGCCCTGACCAAGAACATCAGCGAGCCGGCGGTGTGGCTGGTCGACGACAAGGGCGAGGCGCAACTGCACAACGTCACCGTCGGCCGTTACCTGACCGGCAAAGTCATCATCAGCGCAGGGCTCGACGGCGGTGAGAAAGTCATCGTCGCCGGCGGGCAACTGCTGCACCCCGGCATGAAAGTGGAAATCGCCGAGAACACTTACCAGGATCTGCAACCGGGAGCACAGCCATGAAGCCGTTGTGGGTGTTGTCCATCGGCCTGCTGCTGGGCGCCTGCTCCAAGAGCGAAGCGCCGCCGGAGCCGGTGCGGCCGGTGCTGTCGATCAAGGTCCAGGCGTTGAACGAGGAAACCCTCGGCCGCTTCGCCGGCAGTATTCAGGCACGCTACGAGAGCAACACGGGCTTTCGCGTCGGCGGGCGTATCGCCAGCCGCAACGTCGATGTCGGTGCCGAAGTGGACAAGGGCACGCTGCTCGCCACGCTCGACCCGTCCGACCAGCAGAACCAGCTGCGTTCGGCCCAGGGCGACCTGGCCAAGGTCGAGGCGCAGTTGATCAACGCCCAGGCCAACGCGCGGCGGCAGCAGGCGCTGTTCGATCGTGGGGTCGGTGCGCAGGCGCAACTGGACGTCGCCCAGACCGATCTGAAAACCACCCAGGCGTCGCTCGACCAGGCTCGCGCGGCGGTCAGCCAGAGCAAGGATCAGCTCGCCTACACCGAGCTGCGCTCCGACCACAAGGCCGTTGTCACCGCGTGGAACGCCGAGGCCGGGCAGGTGGTGACCGCCGGCCAGCAAGTGGTGACCCTGGCGCAACCGGACATCAAGGAAGCGGTGATCGATCTGCCCGACACCCTGGTCGATCAGATCCCCGCTGACGTGGTGTTCCTGGTGGCCGCGCAACTGGACCCGAGCATCAATACCACGGCGACCATCCGCGAGATCGAACCCCAGGCGCAAAGCGCCACTCGCACCCGCCGGGCGCGCCTGACCCTGGCCGACACACCGCCGGGATTCCGCCTCGGCACGGCGATCAGCGTGACCCTCAGCTCGGCGATCAAGCCACGGATCGAACTGCCGGCGACCGCCTTGCAGGAAGTCGACGGCAAGACGCGGATCTGGGTGATCGACCCGCAAAGCAAAACCGTTGCCCCGCGCGATGTCAGCCTGGTCAGCCGCACCGCCAGCACCATCGTCCTCGCCGGCGGGGTCAAGAGCGGTGAGCGCGTGGTCAGCGCCGGCGTCAACAGTCTCAAACCCGGCCAAGCCGTGAAACTCGACGAGGACAGTCAATGAAAGGCTCTTTCAACCTCTCCGAATGGGCCCTCAAGCATCAGTCGTTCGTCTGGTACCTGATGTTCGTCGCCCTGCTGATGGGCGTGTTCTCGTACTTCAACCTGGGGCGCGAGGAAGACCCGTCGTTCACCATCAAGACCATGGTGATCCAGACCAAATGGCCTGGCGCGACCCAGGAGGAAACCCTCAAGCAGGTCACCGACCGCATCGAGAAAAAACTCGAGGAACTCGACTCCCTCGACTACGTGAAAAGCTATACGCGCCCCGGTGAATCCACGGTCTACGTGTACCTGCGCGACACCACCAGTGCCAAGGACATCCCGGAAATCTGGTACCAGGTGCGCAAGAAGATCGACGACATCCGCGGCCAGTTTCCCCAGGGCATTCAAGGGCCGGGCTTCAATGACGAGTTCGGTGACGTCTATGGCTCGGTCTACGCCTTCACCGCTGACGGCCTGACCATGCGCCAGTTGCGCGACTACGTCGAACAGGCGCGCGCCGAGATCCGCAATGTGCCGGGGCTGGGCAAGATCGAGATGGTCGGCCAGCAGGATGAAGTGATCTACCTGAACTTCTCCACGCGCAAACTGGCGGCGCTGGGCATCGATCAGCGCCAGGTGGTGCAGAGCCTGCAATCGCAGAACGCCGTGACCCCGGCGGGTGTGATCGAGGCCGGTCCGGAGCGGATTTCCGTGCGCACCTCGGGCCAGTTCGCCTCGGAGAAGGATCTGGCCGAGGTCAATCTCAAGCTCAATGACCGCTTCTATCGCCTGGCCGACATTGCCGACATCAGCCGCGGCTACGTCGACCCGGCCACACCGCAATTCCGTTTCGACGGCAAACCGGCCATCGGCCTGGCGATTGCCATGCAGAAGGGTGGCAACGTCCAGGAGTTCGGCAAGGCCCTGCATGAGCGCATCGACCAACTGACCGCGGACTTGCCGGTCGGCGTCGGCGTGCACACGGTGTCCGATCAGGCCGTCGTGGTGGAAGAGGCCGTCGGCGGCTTTACCAGCGCGCTGTTCGAAGCGGTGATAATCGTGCTGGTGGTGAGCTTCATCAGCCTCGGCGTGCGCGCCGGGCTGGTGGTGGCGTGTTCGATTCCGCTGGTGCTGGCGATGGTGTTCGTGTTCATGGAATACAGCGGCATCACCATGCAGCGGATTTCCCTCGGTGCGCTGATCATCGCCCTCGGCCTGCTGGTGGACGACGCAATGATTACCGTGGAGATGATGGTCACGCGCCTGGAAATGGGCGAGACCAAGGAGCAGGCCGCCACGTTCGCCTACACCTCGACAGCGTTCCCGATGCTCACCGGTACGCTGGTGACGGTCGCCGGTTTTGTGCCGATCGGCCTCAACGCCAGCTCCGCCGGCGAGTACACCTTCACCCTGTTCGCGGTGATCGCGGTGGCCATGCTGGTGTCGTGGATCGTCGCCGTGCTGTTCGCCCCGGTGATCGGCGTGCACATCCTCAGCGCCAACGTCAAAGCCCATGAGGGCGAGCCCGGGCGCATCGGGCGCGCGTTCAACCATGGCTTGCTGTGGTCGATGCGCAACCGCTGGTGGGCGATCGGCATCACCGTGCTGTGCTTTGTCCTCGCGGTGTTCTGCATGCGGTTCGTGCAGAACCAGTTCTTCCCGTCGTCCGACCGGCCGGAAATCCTCGTCGATCTCAACCTGCCGCAAAATGCGTCCATCGACGAAACCCGCAAGGCCGTCGACAAGCTGGAAGCGACACTCAAGGGCGACCCGGACATCGTGCGCTGGAGCACCTACATCGGTCAGGGAGCAATCCGTTTCTACCTGCCGCTGGACCAGCAACTGCAGAACCCGTACTACGCGCAACTGGTGATCGTCAGCAAAAACTTCGAGTCCCGCGAGGCCCTCAGCCAACGCCTGCGGGAGCGCCTGCGCAAGGACTTCGTCGGCATCGGCAGCTACGTGCAGGCGCTGGAAATGGGCCCGCCGGTCGGCCGGCCGATCCAGTACCGGGTCAGCGGCAAGGACATCGATCAGGTGCGCCGCCACGCCATCGACCTGGCCACCGAGCTGGACAAGAACCCGCACATCGGCGAGATCATCTACGACTGGAACGAGCCGGGCAAAGTCCTGCGCATCGACATCGCCCAGGACAAGGCGCGCCAGCTCGGCCTGTCGTCGGAGGACGTGGCCAACCTGATGAACAGCATCGTCAGCGGCTCGCCGTTGACCCAGGTCGATGACGATATCTACCTGATCAACGTCGTCGGCCGCGCCGTCGATTCCGAACGCGGCACGCCGGAAACCCTGCAGAACCTGCAGATCGTTACACCGGGCGGCACCTCGATTCCGCTGCTGGCGTTCGCCACGGTGCGCTATGAACTCGAGCAGCCTCTGGTGTGGCGCCGCGACCGCTTGCCGACCATCACCATCAAGGCCTCGGTGCGCGACGAGATCCAGCCGACCGATCTGGTGAAAGTCCTCAAGCCGTCAATCGATGCCTTCGCCGCCAAATTGCCGGTGGGCTACAAGGTCGCCACGGGCGGCACGGTCGAGGAGAGCGGCAAGGCGCAGGGGCCGATTGCCAAGGTGCTGCCGTTGATGCTGTTCCTCATGGCGACCTTCCTGATGATCCAGTTGCACAGCGTGCAGAAGATGTTCCTGGTGGCCAGTGTCGCGCCGCTGGGGCTGATCGGCGTGGTGCTGGCGTTGGTACCGACTGGCACGCCGATGGGCTTCGTGGCGATCCTCGGGATTCTGGCGCTGATCGGCATCATCATCCGCAACTCGGTGATTCTGGTGACGCAGATCGATGAATACGAGCAGAAGGGCTATGCGCCGTGGGATGCCGTGGTGGAAGCCACCGAGCACCGCCGCCGACCGATTCTGTTGACGGCCGCCGCGGCGAGCATGGGCATGATCCCGATCGCCCGCGAAGTGTTCTGGGGACCGATGGCGTACGCGATGATCGGCGGGATTGTCGTCGCGACACTGCTGACGCTGCTGTTTCTGCCGGCGCTGTATGTGGCCTGGTACAAGATTCGCGAGCCGCAGAAAACGTCTGCCTGAGGATAAAACCACAGCTCGCCGCTGGCGCCCGCTCCGGCAGGGGATTTGCTCAAGGAGCATGCGCTGGCGGCGGTCTTCGGCGCTTTAGCCCAGCCGCCGCCAGACACTGGCCAGCCACGGCTGCTGCTCGCGTGGCAGCCCTGCCGGCCGGTAGTAATGCTCCAGCTCGACAAACCCGGCCGCCGTCAGCAACTGTTGCCACGCCGCGAGATCGTGATAGGCGCCAAAGCGCTGGCCGTTCCAGCCTTCCTGGTTGTCGCCACGCGGATTGGAACTGAACAGCACGCCGCCCGGCTTCAATGTCGCGTGCAGCTGGCGGAGTACCCGCGGCAATTCCTGCAATGGCACGTGAAACAGCACGGCGTTGGCAAAGATCCCGTCGAAGCGCCCGGCCGGTAAATCGAGTTTGAGGAAGTCCTGCTGCCAGACCTCGCAGCCACTGTCCTGGCGCGCCATCCGCGCAAATTCCTGCGAACCGTCGAGGCCAACCGCGGTGTGGCCCAGGCGCGTGAAGGTCTGCAGGTCCCGCCCCGGCCCGCAGCCGAAATCGAGAATCTGCAACGGCGCTTCAGCTTGGATATGGCGCAGCAGCGCCGCGATGTTCTGGCTGACATCGTGATCGCGGGTGCCTTGGCGAAAGCTCTCGGCCACGGCGTTGTAGTTGCCCAGGGTGGTGGCGGTGATCTGTTCGAGGTCGTCGGGGGTATGTTTCATGGTCGGGGGCGCGGGCAATGGAGGTGGGCCGAATATACGCCATGACGCCGCGCCGCGCAGTGCATCGCAACCTGGCTCGCTCCCGCACCGCCGCGGTGCTCGCTGAACCTCAACGCTGGGAGCGAGGCGCCGGGCTCAGCGCTGTTTCATGCCCAGGCAATCGATCGAGCGATCGACCATCGCCTTGGCGATTTCCAGCAGATGCCAGACCGAGAACACCATGGCGCGGTCCGCGCCGTCGAGGTGATCGCCGCACTGGTGCGCAGTGACCGAGGCGCAGCGCAGCAGGTCGGCGACGTACAGCTGCGCGTCCTCGAGGCTGACGTCTTCGCTGATGTTGTACACGCGCAGCGGCCCGGCAGCGGTGGTCTGGTTACCGGTCAGGTGAGAATCGACCGCACGGCAGAGTGCGGAGCGATCCTTGAGCAGATCCTCGGTGAAACTCTTGTTGGAAGCGAGACTGAGCGGCGGATCGGGAATGCTTTTGTCCATGGGTAAACTCCTGGCGTTAGTGGGAGCCAACCATTTCGCGACTAAACGATCAGGGCGGCGGCTGCACGCAGGTTAGTCGCCGGCCGCCAGGAAACCGGTGCACCCGAGAGTGCCCTGCGCACAACCACCATTGAACCGGTGGAGCTGTGCGCCCAGCGAAATCCGAGCGACTAAACCCGATCACTGCGGGACAGTGATAATCGGAGATTAGCCAGCGCATTTTTCAGGCACAAGCGCACGAAATCATCTAGGAATCGTCCTGCAAATGAATGTGAAGCCGCCTCGCGAATCGAGCAGTTTCCTGTGGGAAAAATCCGATTTTTGCCAAGGATATTGCCGCAAATAAGCGCAGATTCACGCCGTGTGCCGGCCACGCTGAAATCGGCGTTCAGCGTGGCCGTGAACACAGCGTTTCAGCGCTTGTTCAACCCTCGCGCCAGGCGATCGCCGCCGAGCTGAATCACGGCCACCAGCGCCACCAGCAACACGATCACGGTGAGCATGATCTGGCTGTCGAAACGCTGGTAGCCGTAGCGGTAGGCGATGTCGCCGAGCCCGCCGGCACCGATCGCCCCGGCCATGGCCGACGAGTTGATCATCGTCACCAGGGTGATGGTGAACCCGCCGACGATGCCCGGCAGCGCTTCGGGCAGCAGCACGTGCCAGACGATGTGCCAGCGCCGGCAGCCCATGGCCTGCGCGGCTTCGATCAGGCCATGATCGACCTCGCGCAGACTCACCTCGGCGATCCGCGCGAAGAACGGCGTCGCCGCGATGGTCAGCGGCACCACCGCCGCCCACACACCGTAGGTGGTGCCGACGATCAGCCGGGTGAACGGAATCAGCGCCACCATCAGGATCAGGAACGGAATCGAGCGGAACAGATTGACGAACGCCCCGAGCGCTCGGTTCAGCACGGGCGCGGCATAAATGCCGCCCTTGTCGCTGGTGACCAGAATCACCGCCATCGGAATCCCCACCAGCAAGGCGATCAGCGAGGACACGCCGACCATCAGGAAGGTGTCGATGAACCCTTGCAGCAAACGCTCAAACCACATAACCCAGCACCTCCACCCGTTGTGCCCACTGACTGGCGCGCTGGCGCAATTGCTCGGCGTTCAACGGCGAACCGGCGACGGCCAGCAGCAGTTGTCCGAGGGCATGGCCCTGAATCCGTTCGACGCCGCCCTGGAGCAGTTTCACTCGCCCACCGAGGGCGCTGAACAACGCCGCCAGATCCGGTTCGTCAGTGGCGCTGCCAGTGAACTGCAGACGCAGCACCAGCTCCGCCTCGGTCGACGACGGTTGCGCCTGCAGACGACGCTGCAGTTCTTCCGGCAAGGCGTGTTGCAGCGGCGCCAGCAGGGTCTGGCTGACCTCATGCTGCGGATTGCCGAACACCTCCCAGACCGGCCCGTGTTCGACGATGCGCCCGTGCTCCAGTACCACCACGCGGTCGCAGATCTCGCGGATCACCGCCATCTCGTGGGTAATCAGCACGATGGTCAGGCCCAGGCGCCGGTTGATCTCGCGCAGCAGGCCGAGGATCGACTGGGTGGTTTCCGGGTCCAGCGCCGAGGTGGCTTCGTCGCAGAGCAGAATGTCCGGGTCGTGCACCAGCGCCCGGGCGATGCCGACACGCTGCTTCTGGCCACCGGAAAGCTGCGCCGGGTAGGCCTGGTGCTTGGCTTGCAGGCCGACCAGTTCCAGCAGTTCGCGGACTTTTCGTTGCCGTTGTTGTTTGCCGACGCCAGCGACTTTCAATGGCAGTTCGACGTTCTGCCAGACGGTCTTGGCCGACATCAGGTTGAAGTGCTGGAAGATCATGCCGATGCGCCGGCGCAGGGCGACGAGGCGATCCTCGTCGAACTCGCCGATGTCGACCTGATCGATCAGCACCCGGCCAGCCGTCGGTTGTTCGAGGCGATTGATGGTGCGGATCAGCGAGGACTTGCCCGCACCGCTGCGGCCGATGATGCCGAACACTTCGCCGCGCTGGATCGCCAGGTCGATGCCTTGCAGGGCCGCGACCGGGCCTTGCCGACCCTCGTAGGTTTTACCCAGGCCGATGAAGCGCACGTGGGCGCGATTCAGCTCGGGATGCAGTTCGGTTTTTTCAGCATTTCGGGGCTCTGGAATATCCAGTCGCCGTTGGATGGCGGCCGTCACCTCAGCTCTCCCAACCGGCCTGGTACAGCTTGCCGTGGGCCTTGTCCAGCGCGGCACGCACGGCCGGCGAGTGCTGGTAGATGTCGACGAATTTGATCAGCCGCGGGTCGGTCTTGCTCTTGGGCTGGATCACGAACTGAATCACGTATTCCTTGTGATCGAGGCCGTCGAACAGCAGCGCCGAGCCGGCGTCGAAGGTCTTGGCCAGACGGATGTAGGCCGGGTAGCCCTGGACCAGATCGGCGTCGTCGTAGGCGCGCACCAGTTGCACGGCTTCGACTTGCAGGATCTTGATCTTCTTCGGGTTGGCGACGATGTCGTCTTCGGTGGCCTTGTAGCCGACGCCCGGCTTCAGGGTGATCAGGCCGGCCTTGGCCAGCAGTTGCAGGCCGCGCCCGCTGTTGATCGGGTCGTTGGCGATGGCGACGCTGGCGCCTTCGGGCAGCTCGTCGAAGCTTTTGTATTTCTTCGAGTACAGGCCGACGTTGTTGATGATCCCCGGGGCGAACGGCACCAGGTCGAACCCGGAGGCTGCCTTGGCGTTTTCCAGGAACGGGATGTGCTGGAAGTAGTTCACGTCGATGTCGCCGGCGGCGAGGCTGACGTTGGGTGCGATCCAGTCGGTGAACTCTACCAGCTCGACCTTCAGGCCTTGCTTGGACGCCTCTTCCACGGCGGCTTCCAGCGGAATGGCGAAAGCGGCGGTGGTGCCGATTTTCAGGGGCGCATCGGCGGCAAAAACTGCCGAGCTGAACAGGCCGAAGGCCAGGGCCAGTGCTTTGACTGGGTGGGTCAGGCGTTTCTTGGTCATGGTGGTTTTCCAGTCAGTGCATAAAGTTTGTGGTGTCTGTTCGGGCCTCTTCGCTGGCAAGCCAGCTCCCACAGGTTTTGTGAACGCCACAGACCCTTGTGGGAGCTGGCTTGCCAGCAAAGCTTTTAATGTCGGTATGAAGACCCGGTGTGTTGCTCAGGTAACTGCGCCCCTGCGTGAAACAGTTTTTCGCGCAGGCTGCCACTCTCATACGCGGTCTTGTACGAGCCACGCCGTTGCAGCTCCGGGATCACCAGGTCGATGAAATCGACATAGCTTTCCGGCGTGACAATGCGAGTCAGGTTGAAGCCGTCCAGGCCGGTTTCGGCGATCCACGATTCCAGTTCGTCCGCCACCTGTTCGGGCGAGCCGACCACGGTGATGTAGCGGCCGCCGAGGGCGTGCTGCTCGAGCAATTTGCGCCGGGTCCAGTCGTTGTTCTGCAGGTTTTTGGTGGCGGACTGGATCGCGTTGCTCTTGACGTACTGGATCGGTTCATCGATGGCGTACTGGGAAAAATCAATGCCGGTGGACGCCGAAAAATGCGCCACACCGGCCTCGGCGCTGGCGTAGCTCAGGTACTCGGCGTGCTTGACCCAGGCTGCTTCTTCGCTCTCGCCGACGATCACGTTGAGGCCCATGAACACCTTGATGTCCTCGGGGTTGCGCCCGGCTTCGACGGCGCTGGCGCGAACCTTGTCGACCTGGACTCGGGTCGACGGTTTGTTCTGGCCGCTGATGAACACGCACTCGGCGTGGCGTCCGGCGAACAGCAGGCCGCGATCGGAACTGCCGGCCTGGAACAGCACCGGCGTGCGTTGCGGCGACGGCTCGCACAAGTGATAACCGTCGACCTGATAGAACTCGCCCTGGTGCTCGACCTTGTGCACTTTCTCCGGTTGCGCGTAGATCCTTTGCGCAGGGTCATTGAGCACCGCATCATTTTCCCAGCTGCCTTCCCAGAGTTTGTAGAGCACTTCGAGGTACTCGTCGGCCTGGTCGTAACGCCGGTCGTGCTCGACCTGCGCACTGAGGCCCATGGCCTTGGCGGCGCTGTCGAGGTAACCGGTGACGATGTTCCAGCCCACCCGGCCGCGGCTCAGATGATCGAGGGTCGACATGCGCCGGGCGAACAGATACGGCGGCTCGTAGGTGAGGTTGGCGGTGAGGCCGAAACCGAGATTTTTCGTCACCGCAGCCATGGCCGAAACCAGCAGCAGCGGGTCGTTGACCGGCAACTGGATCGATTCTTTCAGGGTGACATCCACCGCGTTCTGGTAGACGTCGTACACGCCGACGATATCGGCGATGAACAGCCCGTCGAAGAGGCCACGCTCGAGCAGTTGCGCCAGTTCGGTCCAGTACTCGAGGGTCTTGTACTGGGTCGAGGTGTCGCGCGGATGCGTCCACAACCCGTGGTTGATGTGGCCGATGCAGTTCATGTTGAACGCATTGAGGAGGATTTTCTTTTTCGCCGCGCTCATCAGATCGTCCCTCGCAGCGGAGGGTTTTCATTGTTGAGGTAGTAGTTGCCCACCGCGTGGTATTTCCAGCGCACCGGGTCGTGCAGGGTGTGCACCCGGGCGTTGCGCCAGTGGCGGTCGAGGCCGTGTTCGCTGAGGGTGGCCTGGCTGCCGGCCAGCTCGAACAGGGTGCTGCCGGCGGCAAGGGAAATCTCGGTGCTGATCGCCCGCGCTTCGGCCACGGCAATCGACGCTGCCGCGACGGTTTCGGCGTTGGTCTGCGCCTGCGCTGCGTCGAGCACTTGCCCGGCGCGTTCGAGCAAGGCTTCGGTGGCATGCAGGCGAATGCTCAAGTGGCCGAAGCTTTTCAGGGTCAGCGGGTCTTCGGTGGCCTTGTCGTTGCCCGAGTCGATCCACGGCCGGGTCTTGCTGCGCACGAAGTGCAGGGCATCTTCATATGCGGCGCGGGCGATGCCGGTGTCGATGGCGGCGTGGAGGATCTGCGCCAGCGGGCCGACCGTGGTCGGGCGCTCGAAGGCACTCTGGAACGGGATCACGTCTTCGGCGGCGACATAGACGTCTTCGAACACCACCGAACCGCTGCCGGTGGTGCGCTGGCCGAAGCCGCTCCAGTCATCGATCACGCTCAGGCCCTGGCTGTCGCGCGGGACGAAGGCCAGTTGCTGCACGCCGTTTTCGTCGACCACCGAGGTCGGGATGCGCTGGGCGTAAATCGCCCCGGTCGCATAGAACTTGCGGCCATTGATGCGATAGCCGTCGCCGTCACGCGTGAGGCGGGTGACGCGGTCGTGGGCGGTTTTGGTGCCCAGTTCCGCCAGGGCGTTACCGAAGCGCTGGCCGGCCAGGACTTCGGCGTAGAGGCGTTGTTTCTGCTCGTGGCTGCCGTTCACGCGGAGCACTTCGAGGGCATAGAAATGGTTCTGTGGAATCTGTCCGAGGGAGCCGTCGGCCTTGGCGATCAGGGCGATGACGCTGGCCAGGGTCACGTTGGACACGCCGGCACCGCCGTATTCCCTGGGCACGCTGATGCCCCACAGGCCGGAGCGCGAGAACACGTCCAGTTCCGGCAGCGGCAGGCGGCGTTCGCGGTCGCGCAGATTGCTGTCGCGCTGGAAATCTTCGGCCAGGTCGCTGGCGACGATCAGGGCTTGCTCGTCGCTGGTGATGACCGCGACGGGGTGAGAAAGAGTCATGTGTTTCTCCAGAGGTCTGGTCGTTAAATCCAGGAGTGACGAGCCGGCAAGGTGCCGTTGAGGCGATAGGCGCCGACGGCGTGATACTTCCAGCGCACCGGGTCGTGCAGGGTGTGCACCCGGGCGTTGCGCCAGTGCCGGTCGAGGTTGAATTCGGCGAGGGTGGCGCGGCTGCCGGCCAGTTCGAAGAGCTTCTCGCTGGCCTGCAGGGCGATTTCGGTGGTCAGCACTTTGGCTTCGGCCACGGCAATCGAGGCTCGGGCGGCGGACTCGGCGGTGAGCGGCGCTGCATGCACCTGGTCGAGCACTTTGCCGGCCTTGCGCAGCAATGCCTCGGCGGCGTGCAGTTCGATTTTCAGCTTGCCGATATCGGCGATCACGTAGAGGTCATCGCTGGCGCGTTCGACCTTGGCGTCGATCCAGGGCCGCGCACGGGTCTTGACGAATTCGATGGCGTCGTCGATGGCGCCGCGGGCGATGCCGGCGTCGATGGCCGCTTGAATCAGCTGCGACACGGCGCCTTGAGTGTTTGGCTTATCGTTGATCTTCCAGTTGTCGACCACCAGGCTCGACTCGACCCGCACGTTGTTCAGCAGAATTGTGCCGCTGGCGGTGGTGCGCTGACCGAAGCCGGACCAGTCATCAACAATGCGTAGGCCCGGGGTGCCACGGCGGACGAACGCCAGCACCTGCTTGCCGTCGTCATTGAGCGCCTTGACCGCCACCCAGTGCGCGAACAGCGCGCCGGTGGAATAGAACTTCTGGCCGTTGATCACGTAGTCGTCGCCATCGGCGGTGATCCGCGCTTTCAATTCCAGGGTGTTTCTGGTGCCGCGCTCAGGACCGGCATTGCCGATGCGCCAGCCTTCCAGCACGCTCTGGAACAGCTGCTTTTTCTGTTCCTCGGTCGCGCTGCCGAGCACCAGGTTGATGATGCCGAACTGGTTTTGCGGAATCTGCCCCAGGGCCGGGTCGGCGGCGGAGATGATCGCGAACACGTCGGCCAGGGTGACGAAGGAAACCTGCGGGCCGCCGTACTCGCGCGGGATGGCGATACTGCCCAGGCCGCTGCGGGTGAACTGTTCGATTTCCGACCACGGCAGCTTGCGCTGACGGTCGCGCTTGGCGGCCTGCACGCGGGCGACCTGCGCCAGCTCGTGGGCGGCCTTGATGGCTTGGGCGTCGTTGCGCAAGACCTGCGCGGGCAACAACAACGGGGCGATGTCCAGGTCAGACTGGACGTTTGCGTCTGCCAGACTGGACATCAGTGCCGCTCCTTGGCTGCACGCAATGCCCTGGCGATCTGCACTGGGGTGATTGTGTTCCGGACCATACTACCTACCTCACATCTCATGAAAAACGCCGCAAAAGTGCGGCGAACGAAAGAATGTCCGGTGGTCCGGTTCATATACCCTAAGCGCGTATAAATATTAAATAAACTAACTTTTAGGAATATGCATAGAAGGGCGTGTGGCCCGTTTGGTTAACCCTATTCATGGGTCGGCTGCAGTGCTGCGGCGCGGCGCAACGTACCTCGCCACAGAGCATTGCGCTTATTTGCCGCGCGTCTCGACGGCTCGGGGTGCAGGCCGCAGGGTGACGTTCAGGCAAGGCTGCACACAGCCGATTTTCAGCGTGCGCGGTGGGGCCCAGCGCGAGTTGTTGCCGACCCGGTCGAGGACGCAATAGGTCACGTCGAGCCGCAGGTCCTCGCCAGCCTCGACAATGACTGCCGGCGGCACCCAGACCTGGATCGCCTGGCCGACATCGGCCCGCGTGAGACGCGGCAGATCCATGCGCGCATCACCCCAGCGCAGGGTGATTTCATCACCCTCGGCCATGTTCAGGTAAGGCGCGATGGTCAGCGGCACGCCGCGCCTGATCTGGCTTGGATTGACCCCGCGCCGACAAATGACCGTGGGCAGAATGACCGGGCGCAGATACTGGTTTTCTTCCGCGCAGCCCGGCAGTACCGGGCCGCCGGGGCAGTCGAGTTTGACCTCGACCCGGGCGCTGGCCGACAGCGCCGGTTTGCGCCCGACCTGCATCACCCGGTAGTGCAGCCGTGGCCAGCCACTGACGATGAAACTCTCCGGCACTTTCAACTTCAGCGGCTTGCCGATATCCGCCTCGGCCACTACGCAAGCGGCCACGTAGCAGCCGTCCCAGAACAGTTCGACCAGGTCACCTCGGTCCATGCCGGAATAGGGCGCCACTGCCACCGTCAGGTTGGCGGCGGCCCACAGGTTGATACCGCCCGCATGGGCGGGCTCCAGGGTCGGCGGCGCCAGGGGCGCGATGTTGGAAATGCAGGTCATGGGTTTCTCTCCTTGAAGCCTTGCAGCGAAGTCCGTTTCGGAAACAGCGAATGGCGTGAATTACCTGGCAATAAAAACCCGTGCCGTTATTCAACTTTGACGGAGGCCGAGTTAAGTAACGGGCGGCGGCTGAGGACTAGATAAGAGTTCGTCGGAAAGGGTGTCAAGCAAGTGGCTGAGTTAATCGGAAGATTAATAATGAATCAGAAGCTTCCTACGTTGTGCAGGCAGTCAGCCTAGGCCGAGCGGGGAAAAGGGCCACGAATTTGCCCGGTTTTACGCCTGTTTCGCTGTGTGTCTGCAAGACGCTGGGCATTCAGCGGCGGCATATTTTAGCCGCGACGAAGATGTTGCAGGACATATATATGTACCGCAGGCGGGTTGGCAGTTCTGTTATAGGAAAGAGGAAAAGTTGCAGATCGAGATAAGTACAACTTCCATCCGTGGAAGTTGCTGATAACACCTCAGGCGTACTCAGGCGTGGTTGCGAAACTTGCTGAGAAACTGGCGGGTGCGCTCTTCTTGCGGGTTGGCAAACAGTGCCTTGGCTTCGCCTTGCTCGACGATCACGCCCTTGTCGAAAAACACCACGCGGTTGGCCACGTCACGGGCGAAAGCCATTTCGTGAGTGACGATGACCATGGTGCGTTTCTCCTCGGCGAGGCCGCGGATGGTCGCCAGCACTTCACCCACCAGTTCCGGATCGAGCGCCGACGTCGGCTCATCGAACAGGATCACTTCCGGCTCCATCGCCAGCGCTCGGGCAATCGCCACGCGCTGTTGCTGGCCACCCGACAGGCGCCGTGGATAGGCGTCTTCCTTGCCGGCCAGGCCGACCTTGGCCAGCAGCTTTCTGCCCAGGGCAACGGCTTGCTCGCGCGGCATCTTCTTGACCACGATCGGGCCTTCGATGACGTTTTCCAGGGCGGTGCGGTGCGGGAACAGGTTGAAGTTCTGGAACACGAAGCCCACGTGCTGGCGCAGGTTGCGCACCAGGCTCTGCTGCTGGTTCAGCGGACGGCTGGTATCGATCTCGATATCGCCGACCTTGATCCGGCCGCTGGTGGGGGCCTCGAGGAAGTTCAGGCAACGCAGGAACGTGGTCTTGCCCGAGCCGCTGGGGCCGATGATCGCCACGACCTCGCCTTCCTTCACCTCAAGATCGATGCCGTTGAGCACCACTTGACCCTTGAACTGCTTGGTCAGTTTTTCCACGACAATCATCGGGTCAGGACTCCTGGTCGTGCCGATTGACCCGCTCTTCCAACTTGTTCTGCAGGTGCGACAGCACCGTGGCCAGAATCCAGTAGATCAGCGCGGCGGCAAGATACATGGTGAAGACTTCGAAAGTCCGGGCGGTAATCAGTTGCGCCTGACGGAACAGCTCCGGCACCTGAATGGTGGCGGCCAGTGCCGTGTCCTTGACCAGCGAAATGAAGCTGTTGCCCAGCGGCGGCAGCGCCGTGCGCATGGCCTGCGGCAGGATGGCCCGGCGCAGGGTCTGCGCGCGGGTCATGCCGATGCTCGCAGCGGCTTCCCACTGGCCACGTTCGATCGAACCGATCGCGGCGCGGAGGATTTCACAGGCATAAGCGGCCATGTTCAGCGAGAAGCCGATCAGGGCTGCCGGCAGCGGATCGAGTTCCAGGCCCAGTTGCGGCAAGCCGTAATAAATCACGAACAGCTGCACCAGCAACGGCGTGCCGCGAAAGAACGACACGTAGATGCGGGCCAGCCAGCTCACCGATTTGAAGCGCGACAGGCGCATCAACGCCAGGCCGAAGCCCAGCAGCAAGCCGAAGAACATGCCGCCGAGGCTGAGGACGACCGTGTAGTACGCGCCCTTGAGCAGAAAGGGCGCGGAATCCAGTGCGAGTTGGAAAGCTTCTTCCATTATTTAGTGACGTCAGCTTGGAAGTATTTTTCCGAGATCTTGGCCAGGGTGCCGTCGGCACGCAGCTCGTCGAGGGCCTTGTTCACCGCTGCCAGCAGTTCAGGCTCGCCTTTGCGCAGGGCGATACCGGATTCCTGACGGGAGAACGCCTGCCCGGCGGCCACGGTTTTCGGGGCTTTCTTGGCGTACTCCAGCGCGGCCAGACGGTCGATCAGGATGGCGTCGGTGCGGCCGTTGTTGAGGTCGGCGAACTTGGTCGGATCATCGTCGTAGGTACGCACGTCAGCACCCGGCACGTTGGCGCGGACCCACTGTTCGTAGTTGGTGCCCAGGCCGACACCGACTTTCTTGCCGGCCAGGTCGGCGGCAGTCTTGATGTTCAACTTGGCTTCCTTGTCCTTCAGCACCAGCGCCTGAATCCCGGAGATGGTGTACGGCTCGGAGAAGTCATACTTCTTCTTGCGCTCGTCGGAGATGGTCACCTGATTGACCACGACGTCCAGGCGCTTGGATTCCAGCGCCGCGAGGATACCGTCCCACTTGGTCGGCTGAATCTTGGCTTTGACGCCCAGCTTTTGCGCCAGGGCTTCGGAGAGTTCGACTTCGAAACCGGACAGCTTGCCGTTTTCATCGACGAAGCTGAACGGTGGATAAGTGCCTTCCAGGCCGACGTTGATGACGCCTTTGTCCTTGATCTGTTGCAGTTGCTCACCGGCAACCGCATTGCCCAGCAGACCGGCGCCCAGCGCCAGGCCCAGCGAACCTACCAGCAGATTTCGACGTAGTGCGGAAAAATTCATGACAAGCCCCTGTGTTTTCTTATGGAAGACGCTTAAGGAAAGTTGGCGAATTCGGGAATTGGACGACAGCGCTATCCTGCCTTAAAGCAGCTTAAGCGTCTCTCGCGAAATTCGCCTGCGGCGAGACTATAAGACGGTTCTTTTAGAATAGAAAATAATGAATTTTATTTTTCTTATTCTTTAATAGAATATGTGTTTTTCGTATTCCGATCGTTCCCGCGCTCTGCGTGGGAACGCTTCAGGGGACGCTCCGCGTTCCCGCTTTCGCGAGTGACGCGGAGTGTCCCGGCCTGCATTCCCACGCCGCGCGTGGCAACGCGCGCGTCAGAGAAAATCCTTGTAGGCAAACAACGCCGGTGCTCCGCCCGTGTGCAGGAAAATGATCGGGCCATCGTCGAAACGTTGGCGACCGATGCCGTCGAGCAACCCGGCCATGGCCTTGCCGGTATACACCGGATCGAGCAACACGCCTTCCTGGCTGGCCAGCAATTTCACTGCTGCCAGGGTCCCGGCATTCGGCTCGCCGTAACGCGGGCCGAAGTATTCGTCCCACAACTGGACCTTGAAGTTCTCCGGCAGTTTCACCCCCAGCAGGTCCGCCGTGCGCTCGGCCAGCCCCTGCACTTTCGGGCGCTGATCCTCTTCGCTGCGCGAGACGGTCACGCCGATCACTGGCAGTTGCGGCAGGACTTCGCTCAGCGCCAACGCCAGGCCGCTGTGCGTACCGGCGCTGCCCGAGGCCAGCACGACGGCGGCAAATTGCAGACCGGTGTCCTTGATCTGCTCGGCCAGTTCCAGGCCGGCACGTACGTAGCCCAATGCACCGAGCGCATTCGAGCCACCGATCGGCACCAGATACGGCTTCTTGCCATTGCTGCGCAGGCGCACGGCGAGGGCGGCGAGCTGTTCGTCGGCGTTGTCGAGGTTGTCGACCAATTCGACCTTGGTGTCGAACAGATCCAGCAGCAGGCGGTTGCCGTTGCCGGTGTAATTGCTGTCGTCGGTGCCGAGCGGATTTTCCAGCAGCGCGACGCAGCCGAGGCCGAGTCTGGCCGCCAGCGCAGCCGTCTGGCGCACGTGGTTCGATTGCAGCGCGCCGGCGGTGATCAGCGTGTCGGCGCCCTGGGCGAGGGCATCGGCAGCGAGGTATTCGAGTTTGCGCAGCTTGTTGCCGCCCATCGCCAGCGGCGTCAGGTCGTCGCGCTTGAGGTAGATATCGCGGCCGAGCCAGGTGGACAGGCGTTCGAGTTTTTCCAGTGGCGTGGGTTGGCCTAGCAGGTCGAGGCGATTGAAGCGATCCAGCGGTTGTTTGATCATGAGTCCGTACTGGCGGAGGAAGATCACAGGACTATAGGCACGCCGATTTAGCGCGGCAACCGCCAATCGCTTATAGCCAAAAGTGCTTAGGCCAGCACTATCGGTTCTTAATTCGCCCTGCCGGGCTTGCCGTAAAGTAGTCGCCGTTGACGCGGCCAGACCGTCCGGCCGCCCGTGAGGAGTCTTTACCGTGAGCGAGCGTTCCAGCCATTGGCAATTGCAGACCATCGTCAGCCAACTGCGTACCGCGCGGGATCAGTGGCGTACGCAAAATGGCCGCGCCAGCGGCGAGCAGGGCGGGCGGGAATTGCCGTCCCGGGCGGCGATGGCGGAGATTCTCGAAGCCTTGTGCGGCGCGTTGTTTCCGATGCGCCTGGGGCCGGTTGATCTGCGTGAAGAAAGTGAAGACTTCTACGTCGGGCACACCCTCGATGTGGCGTTGAACGCCTTGCTCGCGCAGGCGCGCCTGGAACTGCGCTACGTCGCCCGGCACAACGCCCAGGCCGACACCGAGGTCGAGGCCCGGGCGATACGCATCATCCAGGATTTCGCCCTGGCGCTGCCGGGGCTGCGCAGCCTGCTCGACAGCGATGTGCTGGCGGCCTATCACGGCGATCCGGCGGCACGCAGCGTCGACGAGGTGTTGCTCTGCTATCCGGGGATCCTCGCGGTGATCCACCATCGCCTGGCCCACCATTTGTACCGCGCGGGCCTGCCGCTGCTGGCCCGCATCAGCGCGGAAATCGCCCACTCGGCCACGGGCATCGACATTCACCCGGGCGCGCAGATCGGCCGCAGTTTCTTCATCGACCACGGCACCGGTGTGGTGATCGGCGAAACCGCGATCATCGGTGAGCGGGTGCGCATCTATCAGGCCGTTACCCTGGGTGCCAAGCGCTTCCCGGCGGACGAGGACGGCCAGTTGCAGAAGGGCCATCCGCGCCACCCGATCGTCGAGGACGACGTGGTGATCTATGCCGGGGCGACGATCCTCGGGCGGATCACCATCGGCAAGGGCTCGACCATCGGCGGCAACGTCTGGCTGACCCGCAGCGTGCCGGCCGGGTGCAACCTGACCCAGGCCAACCTGCAGCATGATGACGGCGCGCAGAAGTAAGGCACGCAGAGGCGACCCTCAGCCCTCCCGAAGCGTCGGAACGCCCGGAGGCTGAGGGCGCTTTCGACTTTTATTTTGCACTGAACGAATCCGCTCCAACCCGCGTCATACCCCTCCTTGAGCTAGCGTACGAAAGCTACCGCCCAGCTCTGCGATTAGTCCTCAGCGGCCTATCCATGTTTAACTTGAACGTTCATTCAAGTTAAACCGGCGGTTCGCTGCCCGCTCACAACAGGAGGCTTGCCTTTGCTGAGTCCGATCATTTCAGCCACGTTTCAACCCCTCGAGGTGCACCGCTCATGAGTGCCTCGTCTACCCCCGCCAGCGGTCTGGTGCGGATGAATCCGCCGGTGTTCTACTTCGCCGCGACGGTGATCCTGCTGTTTGGCCTCGTGGTCATCGCCATGCCGGAGCAGGCCGGCGCCTGGCTGCTGCAAGCGCAAAACTGGGCGGCCAACACGGTCGGCTGGTACTACATGCTCGCGATGACCCTGTATCTGGTCTTCGTGGTGGTCACCGCGTTATCGGGCTACGGCAAGATCAAACTCGGTGCCGACCACGACGAACCCGAATTCAGTTACCTGTCCTGGGCCGGCATGCTGTTCGCCGCCGGGATCAGCATCACGCTGTTTTTCTTCTGCGTGTCGGAGCCGTTGACCCATCTGCTGCAACCGCCGCAAGGCACGGCCGGCACTGCGGAAGCGGCGCGCCAGGCGATGCAGATTCTGTTTCTGCACTGGGGCCTGCATGGCTGGGGCGTGTTCGCCTTCGTCGGCATGGCCCTGGCGTATTTCGCCTACCGACATAACCTGCCGCTGGCCTTGCGTTCGGCGCTGTACCCGCTGATCGGCAAGCGCATCAACGGCCCCATCGGTTACGCGGTGGATGGCTTCGGCATCATCGCCACAGTGTTCGGCCTGGGTGCCGACATGGGCTTCGGCGTGCTCCATCTCAACTCGGGCCTGGACTACCTGTTCGGCATTGCCCACACCCACTGGATTCAGGTTGGCCTGATCACCCTGATGATGGGCGCGGCGATCATCGTCGCGGTCTCGGGCGTGGACAAGGGCGTGCGGGTGATGTCCGACATCAACATGCTGCTGGCCTGTGCGCTGCTGTTGTTCGTGCTGTTTGCCGGGCCCACGCAGCACCTGCTCAACACCCTGATCCAGAACCTCGGCGACTACCTCGGCGCCTTGCCGATGAAGAGCTTCGACCTCTACGCCTACGACAAGCCGAGCGACTGGCTGGGTGGCTGGACGGTGTTCTACTGGGCCTGGTGGATCGCCTGGTCGCCGTTCGTGGGCCTGTTCATCGCGCGGATTTCCCGCGGCCGGACCATCCGCGAATTCGTCTTCGGCGTGCTGTTGATTCCGCTCGGTTTCACCCTGGCGTGGATGTCGATCTTCGGCAACAGCGCCATCGACCAGGTGCTCAACCACGGCATGTCGGCGCTGGGCATGTCGGCCCTCGACAACCCGTCGATGACTCTCTACCTGCTGCTGGAAACCTATCCGTGGAGCAAGACCGTTATCGCCGTGACGGTGTTCATCAGTTTCGTGTTCTTCGTCACCTCCGCCGACTCCGGCACCGTGGTGCTGTCGACCTTGTCGGCCAAGGGCGGCAACCCGGATGAAGACGGGCCGAAATGGCTGCGGGTGTTCTGGGGCGCGATGACTGCACTGATCACCAGCGCGCTGTTGTTTTCCGGCAGCATCGATGCGCTGAAGTCGGCGGTGGTGCTGACCTCGCTGCCGTTCTCGATGATCCTGCTGCTGATGATGTGGGGTCTGCACAAGGCGTTCTACCTGGAATCGCAGAAGCAGATCGCGCAACTGCACTCGCTGGCGCCAGTGTCCGGCTCGCGGCGCGGCAAGGGCGGCTGGCGCCAGCGCCTGAGCCAGGCCGTGCATTTCCCGTCACGCGACGAGGTGTACCGCTTCATGGACAGCACGGTGCGGCCGGCCATCGAAGAAGTGACCGCGGTGTTCGCCGAGAAAGGCCTGAACGTGGTCACCCAGCCAGACCCGGCGCACGACAGCGTCAGCCTGGAAATCGGCCACGGCGAGCAGCATCCGTTCATCTATCAGGTGCAGATGCGCGGCTACTTCACGCCGTCGTTCGCCCGCGGTGGCATGGGCTCCAAGCAGCTCAACAATCGCCGTTACTATCGCGCCGAGGTGCACCTGAGCGAGGGCAGTCAGGACTACGATCTGGTCGGTTACACCAAGGAGCAGATCATCAACGACATCCTCGACCAGTACGAACGCCATATGCAGTTCCTGCATCTGGTGCGTTGATCGAGCGCTGAGCGCCGGGACGATTCACGACTCGGCGCTCAGCACCATGAACAACACCATCGCTGCCACCGGCACCCCGAATACCGCGCTGCCCACGGCAATCTCCGAGCCCAGCGGCTGCCCGGCATGCACCACTCCCACCGCACCGTTGATCACCGTCAACGCCAGCCACAGCGCGGCGAAGCTGTAGGCCAAAGTCTGCCGGCTGAAACCCACGCGCTCGCCGATATAGAGCATCAGCGCGAGCAGGACCAGGCCGAAGAAGATGATGATGGCGGTGTGCATGGAGGTGCCTGTGGGTTGTGTGGAGCTTGATCGGACGCCTTCGCGGGCAAGCCCGCTCCCACAGGTTTTTGTATTGAATACAGATTCTGTTAACGACGCGAAACCCTGTGGGAGCGGGCTTGCCCGCGAAGGGGCCACCTCGGTGTCCTTTAGAGCATAGCCAAGTCAGCCCACATCAATACAAGCCAACCACTCTCGATCCGACAAATTTCGCGACGCACGGCAATGCCCTTTCTCGCTGGCCTGCGCCTGCCGTTGGTCGAACCAATCACCGAGTGTTTGTCACTCAGCTTATATTTATCTAAGTGTGTATCGTGTGTATAAACCGCTTGCTCACGTCTTAAAGTGACCCGCTCTTGCTGTCGAACAGGGCGATGGACATGCGTAGTCGGGAAATGATCAGGATGATTGAGGAGGATGGCTGGTATCTGGTCGCAGTGAGGGGTAGTCATCACCAGTACAAGCATCCGCGCAAGTCGGGAAGGGTGACGATCAAGCATCCGGATGCAGATCTTCCCAAGGGGACGATCAACAGCATTTTGAAACAGGCGGGCTTGAAATGAAGCCGGTCATTGAAAACGAAAGTCCTTTTACGGACATGTCAGAGGAAGGATTCACTCACATGAAATTTCCGGTCGTTCTGCACAAGGATGCCGATTCTGACTACGGAGTGATTATCCCGGATGTACCGGGGTGCTTCTCCGCAGGTACCACGGTAGCCGAAGCTTTCGAGAATGCTCAGGAAGCTCTGGCCCTGCACTACGAGGGGCTGGTAGCCGACGGTGCAGCGCTGCCTCGAGTCCAGGATATTGATGCGCATCTCGGCAACCCGGATTACGCGGGTGGAATCTGGGGAGTCGTCGATTTTGACATCACGCCTTATTTCGGCAGATCCGTGCGTTTCAACGCTACGCTGCCCGAACAACTGCTCGAGCGTATCGATCAGACTGTCCGGCGTGATCAGCGCTACAGTTCCCGTTCCGGGTTTCTGGCTGCTGCTGCGTTGCGCGAATTATCGGCATAACGAAGATCCTGCAAGAGTTGCCGCAAGCGGCGATCTCCTGATACTGGCTAAAGCGGAAGATCGCCGCCGGCGGAGGCTCCTACAGATCCTTTGCGGGGCAGGTGCTCTCGCGCTCGATCACGTTGCACTGCAATAGATTCAGCCGTTGCACATCATCGCTCGGCAACACCCCGAGGCTCTCCAGCACCCGCGTCGCTGCCAGCACGCCGATCTCCAGTGCCGGCGGCTTGATGGTGCTCAGGCTCGGCAGCAGCATCTCGGCGAACGGGTAATCGCCGAAGCCGAGCACGGCGCAGTCGTCGGGGATCCTGAGGCCTGCGCGTTGCCCGGCGAGCAGGCCGCCGGCGGCGAGGTTGTCGTTGGCGAAGATGATCGCGTCGGGGCGCGGCGAGGCGTGCATCAGCGCTTCCATCGCTTGCTTGCCGGCCTCGAACGGGGCGCGGTCGGCGTCGGGGGCGAACACCCACGGCTGCAGGCCGAACTCGCGCACGGTGGCGGCGTAACCGTCGCGGCGTTCCAGGGCACTGAGGTCGCCGGGGGCGCTGTTCTGCACGAAGGCGATGCGGCGATAGCCTTTGTCGTGCAGGTAACGGGCAGCGGTCACGCCGACTTCGAAGTGCGAAAAACCGATCTGCATCGGCTCGCGATCCGGCTGGTAATCCCAGGTTTCGATCACCGGAATGTCCGCTTCGGCGATCATTTTTTCCGTGCCTGCGCTGTGGAAGTGACTGGTCAGCACCAGCGCCGCCGGCGACCAGCCGAGAAACGCGCGCACGGCGTTTTCTTCCTGCTCGGTGCTGAAGTAACTCGACGCCAGCAGCAACTGATAACCGTGGCGGCTGAGGGTGTCGCTGAAGCCCTGAATGGTGTTGGCGAAGATCGGCCCGGAGATGTTCGGAATCACCATGCCGACGATTTTCCCGCGCGCCGATGCCAGTCCCCCGGCCACCAGGTTCGGCACGTAGCCCAACTCGGCAACCACCGCCGCAATGCGCTCGCGGCGCTCGGGCGAGACGCTTTCCGGCTGATTGAAATAACGCGACACGGTAATCGCCGATACGCCCGCCTCGCGCGCCACCGCATTGAGGGTCACACGCCCGGCACCACGGCGTTTGCGCGTTTTTTCTTCGCTCACGACTCGATCCTTGTTAAAAACCAAAACGCATATAAAAGTAATTTTTCAGTATTGGACGGTCTATGCCCGGCTTGTCGATACTGCCGATGTTAGCGCTAACAAAGCGCGTTGTCTGCTACTCGCTCGAGCGAATGCCCAAGACATCGATACAGGCGCTGTCGTCGCAGAACGGCAGCGGTTCAGGGCCATTTTCGAGCGGGCAAGCATGCACAACATTCCTCGGGCGACACATAAACTGGCGCAATCGATTCGCGCTGCGGGCTGGCTGTTCACCGGACTGGCGGCCTTGCCGCTGGCCGATGCCGTCGCCGCCGACAGCAGCGATCAGGAGCCGACACTCAAGTCCGTGACGGTCACCGCCACCCGCCGCGAAGAGTCGCTGCAAAAGGTGCCGGTAGCGGTGTCGGTGATCGACGGCGAACAACTGGAACGCGACAACCGCAACGGCGTGGCGAGCATCGTCCAGCAAGTGCCTTCATTGAATTTCCGCACCGGCGCATCGAACAAGGACACCTCGTTGTTCGTGCGCGGCGTCGGCACGATTTCCACCTCGCCCGGCGTCGAGCCGACCG
Source organism: Pseudomonas sp. efr-133-TYG-5 (assembly GCF_030209175.1). Lineage (GTDB taxonomy): Bacteria > Pseudomonadota > Gammaproteobacteria > Pseudomonadales > Pseudomonadaceae > Aquipseudomonas. Next base: position 146,428 of record NZ_JARVSM010000006.1, read on the forward strand.
TGGCCACGGTGATCGACGGCGTGGTGTATGCCCGCCCGGGTCAATCGACGCTCGACCTGCTCGATCTGGAGCGCGTCGAAGTCCTGCGCGGTCCGCAAGGCACGCTGTTCGGCAAGAACGCTTCGGCCGGTGTACTCAACATCACCAGCAAGGCACCGACCGCCGAGACCCACGGTTACATCGATCAGTCGTACTACAGCGGCAACGAAAGCCGTACCCGCTTCGGCATTGGCGGCAGCCTGATTCCGGACACGCTCAAGGGCTCGATCAGCACATTGGTCAGCAGCTACGACGGCAACGTCGACAACAAAAACAACGGCCAGGAAGTCAACGGCTACAACCATCGCGGCGTGCGCGGCAAACTCGAATTCACCCCGAACGACGACGTCACCTTCACCCTGATCGCCGATTACATGCAGTCTCACGACGACGGCCCCAACGGTGTCGTCAGCAAGTCGCTGACCCCGGCCTTCGCCAACGCACTGAGCCCGGTGAATGCCAGCAGCCACAACCGCGACATCAACACCGACACCCGCAGCCATGTCGAGGACACCAACAAAGGCCTGTCCGGCCAGCTCGACTGGCAACTGGGCGACTACACCCTGACCTCGATCACCGCGTGGCGCGGCTGGGACAACACCCAGTATCAGGATGGCGATCGGCTGAGCACGATCACTGCGGCATTCCCCGGCACCGCCGACAAGGGCGATCTGGCCTTCGACCAGTACTCGCAGGAGCTGCGCCTGGCTTCGCCGAAAGGTGAGTTCCTCGAATACGTCGGCGGCCTGTTCTACATGCACGGCAAGGACGACGAGACCTACCAGCGCACGCTGACCACCCCCACGCGCACCGACCGCGGCGTCGCCGATTACAGCACCACCAGCGACAGCTATGCCGCGTTCGGCGAAGCCACGCTGAACTTCACCTCGGACTTGCGTGGCATCGCCGGCCTGCGCTACACCCACGATGAGCTGGAATACGATCACCGCCGCGTCTCGACGTCGGCGACCACGGTCAGCGGCATTCAGCCTGCCACCAGCAGCTCCGGCTCGGTGGACGAGGACGGCTGGTCGGGCCGCCTCGGCGTGCAGTACGACCTCAGCGACAGCGTCACCACGTACCTGACCTACTCGCGTGGCTACAAAGGCCCGGCCTACAACGTGTTCTTCAACATGCAGCCGCGCGACACCGAAGCACTGAAACCGGAAACCTCCAACACCTGGGAGGCGGGGATCAAGGCGACCAGCTGGAACAACCGGCTGACCACCAACCTCGCCGTGTTCCACAGCGACTACGACAACTATCAGGCGAACTTTTTCGACACCGTCGCCGGCCAAGTGGTGACGCGCCTGATCAACGCCGGCTCGGTCAGCACCGAAGGGGTCGAACTCGATTACGCCCTGCAGGCGACCCAGCAACTGAAGTTCTCCGGCGCCCTGGCCTACACCCGCGCGCGCATCGACGAATTCGCCTGCCCGGCGGGCGCGGCGGCCTCGTGCAACGTCAACGGCAAACCCCTGCCGTTCAGCCCGGACTGGAAAAGCTACGTGCGCGCCGACTACAGCATCCCGCTGGATAACGGCCTGGATATCGAACTGGGCACCGACTACAGCTGGCAGAGCGAAGTGCAGTACGACATCAGCCAGAACGCCGATACCAAACAGGGTGCCTACGGCATCTGGAACGCCAGCGTGGCACTGGCCGACTACAGCAACGGCTGGCGCGTGGCGCTGCTGGGCAAGAACCTCGCCGACAAGTCGTACTCGCCACTGCTCGCCAGCGGCGGCAACTACATCTACCGCGCCGTGCCTCGCGATGACGAACGCTACTTCGGCGTGCAACTGCGCAAGGACTTCTGAGATGAGCAGACAGCTGAAACTCGGCGCGTTCCTCATGGCCACCGGGCACCACGTCGCGGCGTGGCGCCACCCGGATGTGCCGGCCAACGCCGGCCTGGATTTCGCTCACTACAAACGCCTGGCGCAGATCGCCGAGGCAGCCAAATTCGACACGCTGTTCGTCGCCGACAGCGTCGCCGCGCCCACCCAGGACATCGCCAGCCGCATGGCGCGCTCCGATCACTTCGAGCCGCTGACCCTGCTCTCGGCGCTGAGCGCGGTCACCGAGCACATTGGCCTGATCGCCACGGCGACCACCAGCTACAACGAGCCGTATCACGTGGCGCGCAAGTTCGCCTCACTCGATCATCTGTCCGGCGGCCGCGCCGGGTGGAATCTGGTGACCTCGGACAACGCCGCCGAGGCTTTGAATTTCGGTCGCGAGGAGCACATCGGCCACGCCGAACGCTACAGCCGTGCGCGCGAGTTCCATCAGGTGGTCACCGGGCTCTGGGACAGCTGGGAGGACGACGCGTTTGTCCGCGACAAGGCCAGTGGCGCCTATTACGACCCGGCGAAGCTGCACGTGCTCGATCACCACGGTGAGCATTTTCGCGTCAAAGGCCCGCTCAACGTCGCGCGTTCGCCGCAGGGGCAGCCAGTGATTGTCCAGGCCGGCTCCTCGGAAACCGGCCGTGAACTGGCCGCGCAAACGGCCGAAGTAGTGTTCACCGCGCAGACTTCGCTGGCCGCCGCTCAGGCGTTCTACGCCGATCTCAAGGGCCGTTTGCGCAAGTACGAGCGCAGCGCCGATTCGTTGAAAATCATGCCGGGCGTGTTCGTGGTCGTCGGCCAGAGCGAAGCCGAAGCGCAGGCCAAATATGAAACGTTTCAGCAATTGGTCGAGCCAGGGGTTGGCGTGGCGCTCCTGGGGCGTATGCTGGGCAACTTCGATTTGTCGAAGTACCCGTTGGACGGGCCGTTGCCCGAGCTGCCGCTGACCGACAGCGGCCAGCAGAGCCGGCAGACATTGCTGACGGAACTGGCAGGGCAGGAGAATCTGACCCTCGCCGAATTGGGCCGCAGGATTGCCGGTGGGCGCGGGCATTACAGCCTGGTGGGCACGCCTGCGCAGATCGCTGACCGCTTGCAGGAGTGGTTCGAGCAGGGCGCGGCGGATGGTTTCAACGTGTTGGTGCCACATCTGCCGGGCGGACTCGAAGACTTCGCTAATGGCGTGGTCCCGGAACTGCAGCGGCGTGGGCTGTTCAGAACCGAGTATGAGGGCCGGACCTTGCGCGACAACCTGGGCCTGGCCCGACCGCAAAACAGATTTGTGTAACACCCTTCGCGAGCAGGCTCGCTCCCACAGGGGAGTGCATTCCAAATGTGGGAGCGAGCCTGCTCGCGAAGAAGTCGACACCCATTCAAGACAGACAAGAGAGGATTCGATGACTTACACCGCTGCCGAAAACCGCTACGACTCCATTCCTTACCGCCGCGTCGGCCGCAGCGGTCTGGTGTTGCCGGCACTGTCCCTGGGCCTGTGGCACAACTTCGGCGACAGCACGCCGATCGACACCCAGCGCGCCTTGCTGCGCACCGCGTTCGACCTGGGTATCAACCACTTCGACCTGGCCAACAACTATGGCCCGCCGTACGGCAGCGCCGAGATCAATTTCGGTCGGTTGCTGCGCGAAGACTTCAAGTCATACCGCGATGAGCTGATCATTTCGAGCAAGGCCGGTTGGGACATGTGGCCCGGCCCTTACGGCCAGGGCGGTGGGTCGCGCAAATACGTGCTGGCCAGCCTCGACCAGAGCCTGCAGCGCCTCGGTCTGGACTATGTGGATATCTTCTATTCGCACCGCTTCGACCCGGACACCCCGCTGGAAGAAACCGCCAGCGCCCTTGCCACGGCGGTACAGCAGGGCAAGGCGTTGTACATCGGCATCTCGTCGTACTCCGGGGTGAAAACCCGCGAAATCGCCGCGCTGCTCAAGGAGTGGAAAGTGCCGCTGCTGATTCATCAGCCGGCCTACAACTTGCTCAACCGCTGGGTGGAAAAGGATCTGCTCGACACCACCGAGGAACTCGGCACCGGCGTCATCGCGTTCACGCCATTGGCGCAGGGTCTGCTGACCGATAAATACCTCAACGGCGTGCCAGCGGATGCGCGGGTCAATCGTCCGGGCGGTGGCTCGTTGCAGGCTGCGCACTTGTCCGAGGCCAACATCGCCCACGTGCGTGCGTTGAACGAGATCGCCAAGCGGCGCGGCCAGAGCCTCGCGCAACTGGCGCTGGCCTGGACGCTGCGTGATCCGCGGGTGACTTCGGCACTGATCGGCGCGAGCCGCCCGGAGCAGATCATCGAAAACGTCGGGGCGTTGAAGAACCTGAACTTCAGTGCTGAAGAGCTGGCGGAGATCGACCGGTTTGCCCAGGAGGGCGGGATCAATCTGTGGGAGAAGCCTTCGACGGCTGAATAATGGTCAGGCGCTGGTTGATCTGGCGCCTGCATTGACGCCTTCGCGGACAAGCCCGCTCGCACAGTGATCTCGGTCGCTCACAGATTCTGTGTGCAACCGAGATCACTGTGGGAGCGGGCTTGCTCGCGAAGGGGCCTTTGCAAACAGCGCAGCACACAGGCCTTATTTGAAGAACGGCACATCCCCCAGCACCGTCGCGCGCTGCATCACCCGCCGTGCCGGCCGGTAGTCATCCACCGCGTAATGCTGGGTCACGCGGTTGTCCCAGAACGCGATGTCGTCTTTCTGCCAGCGCCAGCGAATGGTGAATTCCGGACGCGTGGCATGGGCGAACAGCAACTTCAGAATGGCCTCGCTCTCGGTTTCCGACAGCTCGTTGATCTTCGAGGTGAAGCCTTCGTTGACGAACAACGAACGGCGTCCGCTCACCGGGTGGGTGCGAATCACCGGGTGTGACAGCGGCGGATTCTTGCGTCGCGCCTCTTCCCACTGCGCCAGCGCTTCGGGTGTATTGCCATAGCGCTCCAGCGGAAACGAACGGGTGAAATCGTGAGTGGCGGTCAGGCCTTCGAGCAACGCCTTCATCGGCGCCGACAGCGCCTCATACGCAGCGATTCCGCTGGCCCACAACGTGTCGCCACCGAACTCCGGCAGCAGCTTGGCGCTGAGCACCGCACCCAGCGCCGGGGTCGGCAGGAAGGTCACGTCGGTGTGCCAGATCGCGTTGTCGCGCACGTCGGTGACGGCGGTGTCGAGGATCAGCACTTCCGGTTGTTCCGGCACGTTTGGGTAGATCGGGTGAATGTGCAGGTCGCCGAAATAGGCCGCGAAGCGCGCCTGCTGCGGCGGCTCGATCGGCTGGTTGCGAAAGAACAGCACCTGATACTTGAGCAGCGCCTGCTCGATGGCGTCGCGTTGCTCCAGGTTCAGTGGCTGGCTGATGTCGACGCCGCTGATCTGCGCGCCGAGGGCCGAGCTTAGAGGGGTGATGGTCAGGCTGCTCATGATGGTTCTCTTCGAATTCGGGGTGTCATGCTTTTGTGGGAGCGAGCCTGCTCGCGAATGCTGAGTGTCAGGCGACAATGCGCTGACTGATCCGACGCTTTCGCGAGCAGGCTCGCTCCCACAGGGGAATTTCACATGGCGACTAATGGGCCTGGCCGTGCCACGGCACCAGTTTGCGTTGCAGGGCGCGCAGGCCCATTTCCATGGCGAAGGCGATCAGTGCGATCACGAGGATGCCCAGCACCACCACATCGGTGACCAGAAACTGCGCGGCCGACTGCACCATGAAGCCCAAACCGCTGGTGGCGGCAATCAGTTCGGCGGCCACCAGCGTCGACCAGCCGACACCCAGGCCGATGCGCACGCCGGTGAGAATGTCCGGCAGGGCGCTCGGCAGAATCACATGGCGAATCAACTGCGCGCGGGTGGCGCCCAGCGACTGCGCGGCGCGCAATTTGGCCGGGTCGACGGTGCGCACGCCGGTGGCGGTGGCAATCGCGATCGGGGCGAAAATCGCCAGGTAGATCAGCAGCACTTTCGACAATTCGCCGATGCCGCACCAGATCACGATCAGCGGCAGGTAGGCCAGCGGTGGAATCGGCCGGTAGAACTCGATCAGTGGGTCGAGCACACCACGGGCGATGCGGTTGGCGCCGATGGCAATGCCCACCGGTACGGCGGTGAGAATGGCAAAACCGAGGCCCAGACCGATGCGGCTCAGGCTTGCGCCCAAGTGCTGCCAGAGGGTCGAGTCCATGTAGCCGCTGGTCGCCAGCAACCAGCCTTTCTGCAGCACGGCGGACGGCGGCGGCAGGAACAGCGGCTCGATCAAACCGCTGGCGGTCACCGCCCACCAGATCGCCACCAGGGCGAACAACGTCAGCAGGCTGATCCAGCGCGTGCTGAGACTGCGGCGCACTGGAATCACCACCGAAGGGGTTTTCACCGCCGCCGCGGAAACGTCGTAACTGCTCATGCGCGCTCCTGCCGTTGAACGGCGCTGCGTTGCGAGAACACTTTGCCGAGCACGTGTTCGCGGGTTTCGATAAAGCGCGGGTCGGACTTGATCGACCGCGCCGATTCACCGGCGGCGTAGCGCTGGCCGAAGTCCAGGTGCAGGCGCTCGACGATCTGCCCCGGATTCGGCGCGAGCAGAATCAGGTCGGTGGCGAGGAACACCGCTTCTTCGATGTCGTGGGTAATCAGGAATACCGGTTTGGCGGTGCGTTGCCAGACTTGCAGCAACAGCTCCTGCATCTGTTCGCGGGTGAAGGCGTCAAGGGCGCCGAAGGGTTCGTCCATCAGCAGCACGCGCGGGTCGGCGGCGAGCGCACGGGCGAGGCCGACGCGCTGTTTCTGACCGCCGGAGAGCTGCCAGATACGGCGCTTTTCGAAACCGGACAGATCGACCAGCGCGAGCATCTCGCGGGCGCGCTGTTCGCGTTTGTCTTTACCGACACCGGCCAGTTCGAGGCCGAAGGCAACGTTGGCCAGCACGTCCTGCCAGGGCAGCAAGGCGTCGTCCTGAAAGACCACGCCGCGTTCGGCGCTCGGCCCTTTGACCGGCACGCCGTCGAGGGTGATGCGCCCGGCGCTGGGTTCGACGAAACCGGCGATCAGGTTCAACAGCGAGGTCTTGCCACTGCCGGACGGGCCGAGGGCAACCAGCAACTGCTGGGGCCCGAGGGTCAGGGAAATGTCCGCCAGCACCGGTGCAGGGCTGCCGGGGTACTGTGCGCTGATGCGCTCCAGCTGTAGCAAGGCCATCGCGATCAACTCCCGATCAATTGGTGATGTATTTGGCGCTGACGTACGGCGCGTAGTCCGGCAGTACCGCGTCGACCTTGCCCTGCTCCTTGAGGAACGCGGCGGTGTCGGTGATGGCTTTGGTGGTCGGTGCGCCGAGACTGCTCACCTGATCGGCGGCCAGCGGGTAGACGTTGCCTTGCAGCAGCAGCGGAATATCGCTGGCCTTGGCCCCGGAGAGCTTCACCAGTTTGTCGACGTTGCTCTGGTTGGCGAGCCAGGCTTGCGGGTCCTTGCGGTAGTCGGCGTAGGCGTCGAGGGTGACCTTAGCGAATGCGGTGACGATTTCCGGGTGCTTCTCGGCGAAGTCCTTGCGCACGATCCAGGCGTCGAAGGTCGGCGCGCCGAACTTGGCCAGTTCACCGGAAGTGATCAGCACCTTGCCGTTTTCCTTGGCTACACCGAGGGCCGGATCCCACACGTAGGTGGCGTCGATGTCACCGCGTTTCCACGCGGCGATGATGGCCGGCGGGGCGAGGTTGAGCACGGTGACTTTCGCCGGATCAATGTTCCAGTGCTTGAGGGCCGCGAGCAGGCTGTAGTGACCGGTCGATACGAATGGCACGGCGATTTTCTTGCCGACCAGATCCTGCGGGGTCTTGATCCCGGAACCGTCGCGGGCGACCAGGGCTTCGGCGGCGCCGATCTGGGTGGCGATGAGGAAGGTTTCCACCGGGACCTTGCGGGTGATCGCCGCGGTCAGCGGGCTGGAGCCGAGGTAACCGATCTGCACGTCGCCCGATGCGATGGCGCTGATGACGTCGGCGCCGTTATCGAACTTGCGCCAGCTGATGTCGGCCTTGGTGGCTTTTTCATAAGCGCCGTCGGCCTGGGCGACTTTCGCCGGGTCAACGGTGGTCTGGTAGGCGACGGTGAGGTCGGCGGCCTGCGCCAGAAAGCTCGCGGCAGCCAGGGAGGCCACGGCCAGCAGGCGAAGCGGGAAATTCAGTTTCATGGGGAGTGCTCCAGATCAGGCAACCGACGGTCGGCGTGAAAGGAGACTAAATGATCTAAGAATCTAAAAATAAATAACTTTTTAGAATGAGCTTATGAGCGGAAAAATCTAAGGGAGAGAATGGGACGTTCCCACGTTTTGCGGGGAATTCAGCGCGTGACGCTCCGCGCCGCTGGGACGCAGAGCGTCCCTTGAGGCATTCCCACGCATAGCGTGGGACCGATCATCAGCGTGAGGCGTTATCACGCAGACGGCTCGACGCCGCGACGTGAGCACGATCATCTAAAGCCGATCGATCAGTTGCTGATCGCCAGAATGCTCGCCTGGTACGAGCCGACAAACACGTCGAAATCGCCGACCTCGTTCTGCTCGAGCTCGGCCTGCTGCGCCAGCGACGAGCGCGCCAGTTCCTCAAACTTCGCCTGCTCATCCGCCGCCAACGGCTCGCTGCGGAAGAACTCGGCATGCGCCTGACTCTGCCGCAGGGAGAACCGGGCAAAGCTTTCCTGGTGCTCGGCCATCGCCGCCAGCACCTGGGCCGAAGGGGTCAGGGACGGATCGGCAACCTTGGCCAGTTGTGCATCCATCGCCTTGCTGTGCGCATCACCGCCGTGGCTCTGATCGAGCAATGCCGCCAGTGGTGCGATGTTCTCCAGCAGTTCGGTGGCCCACGCTTTCATCTCGACCGGTTGACCGTCACGCTGCAACTGCAGGCCCGGACGCCGACCTTCCTTGACCACGCTGAGGAAGTTCGAGGTGGCATTGCCGCACGAGGTGTTGGTCAGCAGCGGACTGTCGTTCAGCGCGCAGTACAGCAGGAACGCGTCGAGGAAGCGCGACTCGGTGAGATCGATGCCCATCGGCAGGAACGGGTTGATGTCCAGGCAACGCACTTCGACGTACTGGATGCCACGGGCCATCAAGGCCTGGATCGGCCGCTCGCCGGTGTAGGTCACGCGTTTCGGGCGGATGTTGGAGTAATACTCGTTTTCGATCTGCAGGATGTTGGTGTTGAGCTGCACCCACTCGCCATCCTGGTGCGTGCCGATCTCAACGTACGGCGCGTACGGCGTGGCGACGGCCTTGCGCAGGCTGTCGGTGTAGCTGGCCAGATCGTTGTAGCACGGCGTCAGCCCGGCCTGGGCGTTGCTCTGGTAACCGAGGTCGCTCATGCGCAGGCTGGTGGCGTAGGGCAGGTACAGGGTGTCCGGGTCCAGTTGTTCCAACTGGTGCGAACGGCCGCGCAGGAAGCCTGCGTCCAGCGCCGGCGAGGCACCGAACAGGTACATCAGCAGCCAGCTGTAGCGACGGAAATTGCGGATCAGCGCGATATACGACGACGACTGGAAATCACGGTCGGTGCCGACGAAGCCTTCGGCTTCGCGCAGCAACGGCCAGAGTTTTTCCGGCAGCGAGAAGTTGTAGTGAATCCCGGCGATGCACTGCATGGTCTTGCCGTAGCGCAGGGCCAGGCCCTTGCGGTAGACGTACTTGAGCTGACCGATGTTGGAGGTGCCGTAGTAGGCGATCGGGATGTCTTCCTCGGCCGGCAACGGGCACGGCATCGATGGACTCCACAGGTACTCGTTGCCGAGCTTGCTGTAGGCAAAGCGATGAATCTTGTCCAGGCTGGCCAGGGTGTCGGCCGGGTCGGGCAGGGCGGGCGTGATGAATTCCAGCAGCGACTCGGAATAGTCGGTGGTGATCTGTTCATTGGTCAGCGCGGAACCCAGGCTTTCTGGATGCGGCGTTTGCGCCAGACGACCCTCGTCCGTCACGCGCAGGCATTCACGTTCGATACCGTGCAGGCACTGCTCAAGCAGAGAGAGGTTGGCGCGCTCACCGAGCAGAGCCAGGCGGCGGTTGAGAAGTTCGCTCAATTTGGATTCCTTCACGCGTCAGTCGCCCCAATATGGGGGTGGGCAGGACGGTCTACAAGGGTGAAGTTGAAACTGGCGTTTTCGCCTGGTTTTCGGGTAGTCAAACCCATGTTGGAAACGCCGACTTCAATCCTTGAATCTGGCTGATACACGCGAAGAAAATGAGATCCCTGTGGGAGCGGGCTTGCCCGCGAAAGCGGTGTGCCAGACAAGTGATACTGGCTGATACGCCCCGTTCGCGGGCAAGCCCGCTCCCACAGGAAACTCCGACGCTGCGATCACAGCGCCGAAATTAACTCAAAATGATGAACAACATCTACAGGACAGCGAACGTGCCTTGCGCTTTTGCGACCAGTTTGTCGCCCTGCATCACGTCGGCTTCGACCACCAGCGTGCGTCGGCCCGGGTGGATTACCCGCGCCGTGCACAGCACCTCGCCGTCGGATACGGCGCGGATGTAGTTGATCTTGCATTCGATGGTCGCACTTTGCTGGTCGAAGCCGTGGGTGCTGGAACAGGCCAGCCCCATGGCAATGTCCACCAGACTGAACAGCGCGCCACCGTGCAACTTGCCGCCGCGATTGCGCAGTTGCGGCTCCAGCACCAGGGCGACTTGCGCCACCCCGGTTTCCAGGCTGTGCAGGCGGCAGCCCAACAGCTGGAAAAACGCGCTCTCGACGAGCCCGGCCGGAATCTCCATCAGCGTTTCTTCAGCTGCTTGGCGTTGGCGAACAGCGAGGCCATGGCGTTGTTCACCGGAGCCGCCGTCGCCGTTTCCTTGCGTGGCGCGTTGTTTGACGACTGGCGCGGCGCCGAGCCCGGACGCGAGCCGCGGGCACCGTCGATCTTCTCGCCCGGGGTGTCGCTCATGCGCATCGACAGGCCAACGCGTTTGCGCGGGATGTCGACTTCCATGACCTTCACTTTCACCACGTCACCGGCCTTCACCGCTTCGCGCGGGTCCTTGATGAACTTCTCCGACAGCGCCGAGATGTGCACCAGACCGTCCTGGTGCACGCCGATGTCGACGAACGCCCCGAACGCCGTGACGTTGGTCACCACGCCTTCGAGGATCATCCCCAGTTGCAGGTCCTTCAAGTCTTCGACGCCTTCCTGGAACTCCGCGGTCTTGAACTCCGGACGCGGGTCGCGGCCAGGTTTTTCCAGCTCTTGGAGGATGTCGGTGACGGTCGGCAGGCCGAAGGTTTCGTCGGTGAACTTCTTCGGATCCAGACGCTTGAGGAACGCGGCATCGCCGATCAGCGAGCGGATGTCGCGGTCGGTTTGCGCGGCGATGCGCTGCACCAGCGGATAGGCTTCCGGGTGCACTGCCGACGAGTCCAGCGGGTTGTCGCCGTTCATCACGCGCAGGAAGCCGGCGGCCTGTTCGAAGGTTTTCTCGCCCAGGCGCGCGACTTTTTTCAGTGCCGCACGGGTCTTGAACGCACCGTGCTCGTCACGGTGGGCCACGATGTTCTGCGCCAGGGTCGCGTTGAGGCCGGAGATCCGCGCCAGCAGTGCCACGGACGCGGTGTTCACATCGACGCCGACGGCGTTCACGCAGTCCTCGACCACGGCATCCAGGCCGCGCGCCAGTTTCAACTGCGAGACGTCGTGCTGGTACTGGCCGACACCGATGGATTTCGGATCGATCTTCACCAGTTCGGCGAGCGGATCCTGCAGGCGTCGGGCAATCGACACGGCGCCACGGATCGACACGTCGAGGTCCGGGAATTCCTTGGCCGCCAGTTCCGACGCCGAGTACACCGATGCACCGGCCTCGGAGACCATGACCTTGGTCATCTTCATCGCTGGATATTTTTTGATCAGCTCGATGGCCAGTTTGTCGGTTTCCCGGCTGGCCGTGCCGTTGCCGATGGCGATCAGGTCGACCGAGTGCTTGGCGCACAGGGCGGCGAGCACGGCGATGGTCTGGTCCCACTTGTTGTGCGGCACATGCGGGTACACGGTAGTGTGATCGAGCAACTTGCCAGTGGCATCGACCACCGCCACCTTGCAACCGGTGCGCAGGCCCGGGTCGAGGCCCAGGGTCGCGCGCGGACCGGCCGGCGCGGCCAGCAGCAGGTCGTGCAGGTTGTGGGCGAAGACGTTGATCGCCTCGGTTTCAGCGCTGTCGCGCAGCTCGCCGAGCAGGTCGGTTTCCAGGTGGGTGTAGAGCTTGACCTTCCAGGTCCAGCGCACCACTTCACCGAGCCACTTGTCGGCCGGACGGTTCTGGTTCTGGATGCCGACGTGCTGGCCGATCATGCCCTCGCACGGGTGCAGGGTGCCCGGCAGTTCGTCGCCGACTTTCAGGGCGGAACTGAGGATGCCTTCGTTGCGCCCGCGGAAAATCGCCAGGGCACGGTGCGACGGCATGCTTTTCAGCGGCTCGTCGTGTTCGAAGTAATCGCGGAACTTGGCGCCTTCCTCTTCCTTGCCGGCGATCACGCGGGCACTGAGAGTGGCCTCCTGCTTGAGGAAGTTGCGCAGCTTGTCGAGCAGGCTGGCGTCTTCGGCGAAGCGTTCCATGAGGATGTATTTGGCGCCTTCGAGGGCGGCCTTGACGTCGGCCACGCCTTTTTCCGCGTCGATGAAGCGTGCCGCTTCAGTTTCCGGCGACAGGGACGGGTCGTTGAACAGACCGTCGGCCAACTCGCCGAGGCCGGCTTCGAGGGCGATCTGGCCCTTGGTGCGGCGCTTCTGCTTGTACGGCAGGTACAAGTCTTCGAGGCGGGTCTTGGTGTCGGCGAGCTTGATGTCGCGCTCGAGTGCGGGCGTGAGTTTGCCCTGTTCCTGAATGCTGGCGAGGATGCTGATACGCCGTTCGTCGAGTTCTCGCAGGTAGCGCAGACGCTCTTCCAGATGACGCAGCTGGGTGTCATCGAGGCTGCCGGTCACTTCTTTCCGGTAACGGGCGATGAAGGGCACGGTAGAGCCTTCATCGAGTAGCGCGACGGCCGCTTCGACCTGTTGTGGGCGTACGCCGAGTTCCTCGGCGATGCGGCTGTTGATGCTGTCCATATAACCACCTGACAAATTGTGAAAGCAGGCTCGCAGGCACGAAAACAAAGGCCCGGAGCCTGGTTGAGCGGCTAGATGCGTGCCGCTGCCTGGGTCAAAAGGCACCCCATTGACCCGTGAAATCGAACAATTACTGCCCTGGCCAGGAAAATAAAAAGCGGCCACCTGCGGTAACGATTCAGACGTTGCCTGACACAAAAGGCCGCGCATTATAACCAGCGTTCTGTCATTCGGGGGCGACGCGCTCTGTAGGCACAAGCCCCGGTTTCCTGGCACTGAAGGAAAAATCTGCTAACAATGCACACGGTGCGTATAACGGCAGCTACGCCATAATGCGCGCCGAGCTAAAAGGAGCATCCAATGAGCAGCACTGCACAAACTGCTGAAGGCGAAAAAATTCTCATCGTTGACGACGATCCGGGGCTGAGCAGCCTGCTGGAACGCTTCTTCGTCAGCAAGGGCTACCGTGCCCGTGCCGTACCGAATACCGAGCAGATGGATCGTCTGCTGTCGCGTGAAGTGTTCAACCTGGTGGTCCTCGACCTCATGCTGCCAGGCGAAGACGGCCTGACCGCATGCCGGCGTTTGCGCGGCGCGAACAATCAGATTCCGATCATCATGCTCACCGCCAAGGGCGACGAGCTGAGCCGCATCAAGGGCCTGGAACTGGGCGCCGACGATTACCTGGCCAAGCCGTTCAATCCGGACGAACTGATGGCCCGGGTCAAAGCGGTCCTGCGCCGTCAGGCCGCACCGGTGCCGGGCGCGCCGGGCAGCGAAGACGAAAATGTCACCTTCGGTGATTACGTGCTGTCGCTGGCCACCCGCGAACTGAAACGCGGCGACGAAGTGCACATGCTCACCACCGGTGAGTTCGCGGTGCTCAAGGCGCTGGTGATGAACGCCCGTCAGCCGCTGACCCGCGACAAACTGATGAACCTGGCCCGTGGCCGCGAGTGGGATGCCCTGGAGCGTTCCATCGATGTGCAGATTTCCCGTCTGCGCCGGATGATCGAGCCCGATCCGTCGAAACCGCGCTACATCCAGACCGTCTGGGGCGTGGGCTACGTGTTCGTACCGGATGGCACCGCCACCAAGTGATCGGTGATTTGTAGGAGCGGGTCTGGCTGGCCGTGGTGCAATGACCGCGTCCGCAGACTCGCAATCCGCAATATGCGAGCATTGCTCGCTCCTGCAAGTGTGTAGCGGTTATCCATGAAAACCCCCGTCTGGTTCCCTCAAAGTTTTTTCTCTCGCACCCTGTGGCTGGTGCTCATCGTTGTGCTGTTCTCCAAGGCGCTGACCCTGGTTTATCTGTTGATGAACGAGGACGTGCTGGTGGATCGCCAATACAGCCACGGTGTCGCCCTGACGCTGCGCGCCTACTGGGCCGCCGATGAAGAAAACCGCGCAAAGATCGCCGATGCCGCGACCCTGATCCGGGTGGTCGGCGCCGGCGTGCCGGAAGGCGAGCAGCACTGGCCGTACAGCGAAATCTATCAGCGGCAGATGCAGGCGGAGCTGGGCGCCGACACCGAAGTGCGCTTGCGCATGCACTCGCCGCCGGCGCTGTGGGTGCGCGCGCCGAGCCTGGGCGATGGCTGGCTGAAAGTACCGCTGTACCCGCATCCGTTGCGCGGCCAGAAAATCTGGAACGTGCTCGGCTGGTTCCTCGCCATCGGCCTGTTGTCCACCGCGTCGGCGTGGATCTTCGTCAGCCAGCTCAACCAGCCGTTGAAGCGCCTGGTCTACGCTGCGCGTCAGCTCGGCCAGGGGCGCAGCGTGCGCCTGCCGATCAGCGACACGCCGAGCGAAATGACCGAGGTTTACCGCGCGTTCAACCAGATGGCCGAAGACGTCGAACAGGCCGGGCGCGAGCGCGAACTGATGCTTGCCGGGGTCTCCCATGATCTGCGCACGCCGCTGACGCGGCTGCGCCTGTCGCTGGAACTGATGGGCGATCGCACCGACCTGACCGACGACATGGTGCGCGACATCGAAGACATGGACGCGATTCTCGACCAGTTCCTCGCGTTCATTCGCGACGGTCGCGACGAGTCGGTGGAGGAGGTGGATCTCAGCGATCTGGTGCGCGAAGTGGCCGCGCCGTACAACCAGAGTGAGGAAAAGGTGCGCCTGCGTCTGGAGCCGATCCAGCCGTTTCCGCTGCGGCGGGTGTCGATGAAGCGCCTGCTCAACAACCTCATTGGCAACGCCCTGCATCACGCTGGCAGTGGTGTGGAAGTCGCGGCCTATGTGTCCGGTGACACCAGCGCGCCGTATGTGGTGCTGAGCGTGATGGATCGGGGCGCAGGCATCGATCCGTCGGAGCTGGAGGCGATCTTCAACCCGTTTACCCGTGGTGACCGGGCCCGGGGCGGCAAGGGGACGGGATTGGGTCTGGCAATCGTGAAGCGGATTGCTTCGATGCATGGCGGCAATGTTGAACTGCGCAACCGCTCCGGAGGCGGGTTGGAAGCGCGGGTGCGCTTGCCGCTGGGGTTGATGTTGCCGCGGGATGCGGTATAGGGGCAGCGGCAAGCCTCAAGCCTCAAGCTGCAAGCGGAAAGCAAAAGCGTTTTTTACTTGTCGCTTGAGCCTGCCGCTCGAAGCTGGCTTTTCAGCCCTTGCCCTTGGTGCGGGTCATGTTCGGCCCGCCGTTCTTTTCCAGGTGTTCGATGATGATCCCCGCCACGTTCTTGCCGGTGGTGGTTTCGATCCCTTCCAGGCCCGGTGACGAATTCACTTCCATCACCAGCGGCCCATGATTGGAACGCAGGATGTCCACACCTGCCACGGCCAGGCCCATGACCTTGGCGGCGCGCAACGCGGTCATGCGTTCTTCCGGGGTGATCTTGATCAGGCTGGCGCTGCCGCCACGGTGCAGGTTGGAGCGGAACTCTCCGGGCTTGGCCTGACGCTTCATCGCCGCGATCACCTTGTCGCCGACCACGAAGCAGCGGATGTCGGCGCCGCCGGCCTCCTTGATGTACTCCTGAACCATGATGTTCTGCTTCAGGCCCATGAACGCTTCGATCACCGACTCCGCCGCCGTTGCCGTTTCGCACAGCACCACGCCGATGCCCTGGGTGCCCTCCAGCACCTTGATCACCAGCGGCGCGCCGTTGACCATGTCGATCAGGTCGGGAATGTCGTCGGGTGAGTGCGCGAAGCCGGTCACCGGCAGGCCAATGCCGCGACGGGACAGCAGTTGCAGCGAGCGCAGTTTGTCCCGCGAGCGGGCGATCGCCACCGATTCATTGAGCGGGAACACCCCCATCATTTCGAACTGGCGCAACACCGCGCAGCCATAAAACGTCACCGACGCGCCGATCCGCGGAATCACCGCATCGAAACCTTCCAGCGGTTTGCCCCGGTAGTGGATCTGCGGTTTGTGGCTGGCAATGTTCATGTAGGCGCGCAAGGTGTCGATCACTACCATTTCATGCCCGCGTTCGGTACCGGCTTCGACCAGGCGACGGGTGGAATACAGACGCGGATTTCGCGACAGCACAGCGATCTTCATGCAACACCTGTGGAGGAGGTAGATACCGGGAACACCGGCTTGTCTTGTACATATTTGATACCCGGATTGACCACCAGCTGGCCATCGATCAGGGCTTTGGAGCCGAGCAGCAGGCGATAGCGCATGGACTTGCGGCAGGCGAGGGTGAACTCCACCGGCCAGACCCGATCACCGAGGGCCAGGGTGGTGCTGATGACGTAGCGCACCTGGGCCTGGCCGTTGGAACTCTTGATGGTCTTGCGCGTGACCAGCGGTGCTTCGCAACGCCGATGGCGCAACTGCACCACCGTGCCCAGGTGCGCGGTGAAACGCACCCACTTCTCGCCATCGCGCTCGAACGGCTCGATGTCGGTGGCGTGCAGGCTCGAGGTACTGGCGCCGGTGTCGATTTTTGCCCGCAGGCCGGCGACTCCCAGATCCGGAAGCGCCACCCACTCGCGCAGACCGACAACGGTCAAATGGTCAAATGTCTTCAAAAAAATGCTCAACCGTGACAACCGCTCGACCCGCACGGGGCCGGATGCGCGGTATTCACGCAGAATAATGGTTAAAAGGCGACAGATATCTACAGCCCGGATTACCCGCCGCTGAAGCAGCGGCCGGAATGCGCGCAGTGTAATCCGCGACGGCGTGATTCATGGCACGACAGAAACGGTAGTACAGTTCACCAATATTTCAGAATGAGGAAATTCCATGGCACAAAAAAGCGAAGAGGACGACAAGGTCCGTCTCGATAAGTGGCTGTGGGCCGCGCGTTTTTATAAAACCCGCGCGTTGGCCAAAGCGGCAATCGAGAGTGGCAAGGTGCATTGTCGAGGCGAGCGCTGCAAGCCTGGCAAAGAGCCACGCATTGGCGATGAATTGCAGATTCGTGCCGGTTTCGAAGAGCGTACGGTGGTGGTGCAGGCCTTGTCGATCGTGCGCCGTGGCGCGCCGGAAGCGCAGACCCTGTATGCCGAAACCGAGGCCAGCATTGCCCGGCGCGAGGCCGCCGCCGCGATGCGCAAGGCCGGTGCTCTGGGCGTGAGCACCGATGGCAAACCGAGCAAGAAGCAGCGGCGGGATCTGTTTAAATTTCGTGGGAACAGCAACGGCGAATAGTTGTGCGCGGGGCGTCGGATTGTAGCGAGGGTGCGCATTTGCGCTGGAGGCCGGAAGGCCTCCGTGGTCAGTCGATCATGTATTGCAAAATGCGACCCGATCAACAGCTGCAGCCACCGACCAGCTCCCTCGCCACAGGGGGTGTACCCACCGTCAGCGCGTAGGCGCCACCACACTCATTCGCGAAATCAGCGGCAGCTTGCCCAGCAACGCGAAAATCGGCGCGGTCACCTTCAGCCAGAAATTCGCGGCGTGACAGGCAAACGGCGTGTAGTAGCCCCAACCCAGCGCCCACACCGCCAGCAGCAGGCCGCCGATGTAGTCGTCCTGGCCCCAATGGGCGCCGGCCACCAGACGCGGCAGCATGAACAGCAGCGCCAGGCCCCAAACCACCAGGAACTGTCCGGCGCTACGACTGAAAACGCCCATGAACAGCGCCCAGATCAGCAGCACCGAGGCGTGGTCACCCGGGAAGCTCTGGCTCGAACGGTCTTTCAGTTCCCAGGTTTTTTCCAGGTGCGGAAAGTAGTCGCTGATGTGTACGGCGCCTTCGAGCACCATCGACGGACTGCTGTGCTGCCAGTCCATGTAGTCGGCGAACTTGGAAAACAGCGCGCGGATCACCACCATCAGCAGCAGGATCGAGAGGAAACCGAAAAAGGCGCGGCGTACATCGATCGCCTTGAATACCCAGTCGCCCTTGATCAGTAGCGTCAGCAGAATCAGCCCGACAACGATGTCGAACGGGCGCAGACTTGCAATTGCCCAGATGTGGAGCCATATCGGGTTGCTGGCCAGCGGTGCATTGAGCGAGCGGAACAGCCACTCGTCGAAAATCGTGCACAGCATGTTGCCCGTAGGCCATAACCAGAAAGCCAGCAGTGCCAGGGGCACCACGTTACACAGAACCAGCCGGCCGAGGTTCCACCTTGATTGGAACAAACCCGGATTGTTCATAAAATGCCTCCCATGGCTAAGCAGCGGCACCAAAAAGGGTGCCAGCAAAGGCAAATTTTCATGCTTTGTAACCATTTTGTCATCACATTCAGATACCCAGACCTATGACCGACCTACCGGATACCGATTACACCCAACGCTTCATCTTTGATGACAGCGACACTCGCGGCGAACTGGTGGCGCTGGAACGCAGCTACGCCGAAGTCCTCGCCAAGCACCCGTACCCGGAGCCGGTTGCGCAATTGCTGGGCGAGCTGATGGCCGCCGCCGCGTTGCTGGTGGGCACCCTGAAGTTCGATGGCCTGCTGATTCTCCAGGCGCGGTCGGAAGGTCCGGTGCCGTTGCTGATGATCGAGTGCTCCAGCGCACGTGATATCCGTGGCCTGGCCCGTTATCACGCCGAGCAGATCAGCGCGGACGCCACCCTCGGCGACCTGATGCCGAACGGCGTGCTGGCCTTGACCGTCGACCCGACCGCTGGCCAGCGTTACCAGGGCATCGTCGACCTCGACGGTGAAACCCTGTCCGATTGCTTCACCAACTACTTCGTCATGTCGCAGCAGGTTGGCACCCGCTTCAAGCTGTACGCCGACGGTCGTCGCGCCCGTGGCCTGCTGTTGCAGCAATTGCCCGCCGATCGCCTGAAAGACGAAGAAGAACGCGCCGCCAGCTGGCAGCACATCACAGCATTGGCCAGCACCCTGACCGCCGATGAACTGCTGAGCCTGGACAACGAAACCGTGCTCCATCGCCTCTACCATGAAGAGCAGGTGCGCCTGTTCGACGTGCAGAAAATGCGCTTTCGCTGCAGCTGCTCGCGGGAACGCTCGGGCAATGCGCTGGTCAGTCTCGGACTGGAAGATGCGCAGCAACTGGTTGCCGAACAGGGTGGCCAGGTCGAGATCGATTGCCAGTTCTGCAACGAGCGCTACCTGTTCGATGCGGCGGATATCGCTCAATTGTTCGCCGGAGCGGGTGTCGAGACGCCGTCAGATACCCGGCACTAAAACGGTTCAGCGCAGGTAAATTCACTGCTCAACGACGGAATTACGCCGTTACGACGGGAGGGCCCTACTCTTTTTGGGCTTTTCTGGCATAATCCGGCCCACTTTTTTCGCGGTAGTAGTGCACGACTTTCTACTACAAAACGTTTGGAGCACACTCGGCCACTGGCCGACGGGGAACCTCATGACGCAAGCCAATAACGCCGTGTACACCGATCTGAGTGTTGATGATCTGGTAAAAGAAGCCCTGAACCGCGGTGAAGGCGAGCTTGCCGATACCGGCGCTCTGGTTGTTCGCACCGGTCACCGCACCGGCCGTTCGCCAGTCGACCGTTTCATCGTTGAAGAGCCTTCCACCCAGGCCGCTATCGCCTGGGGCCCGATCAACCGCAAGTTCCCGGCCGACAAGTTCGATGCGCTGTGGGCTCGCGTCGAGGCGTTCAACAACGCGCAAGAGCATTTTGTTTCCCACGTGCATGTAGGCGCGGCCGAAGATCACTACCTGGCCGTGAAAATGACTACCCAGACTGCCTGGCAGAACCTGTTCGGTCGTTGCCTGTTCATCAACCCGGCCCAGTACAACCCGGCTGGTCGTGAAGAGTGGCAAGTGCTCAACGTGGCCAACTTCGAGTGCGTGCCCGAGCGTGACGGCACCAACTCCGACGGTTGCGTGATCATCAACTTCGCGCAGAAGAAAGTGCTGATTGCCGGCATGCGTTACGCCGGTGAAATGAAGAAAGCCATGTTCTCCGTGCAGAACTTCCTGCTGCCGGCCGCTGACGTGCTGCCAATGCACTGCGCTGCCAACATCGGCGAAGAAGGCGACGTGACCCTGTTCTTCGGTCTGTCGGGCACCGGTAAAACCACCCTGTCAGCCGACGAAAGCCGTTACCTGATCGGTGACGACGAACACGGTTGGGGCGAAGGTGTGGTGTTCAACATCGAAGGCGGTTGCTATGCCAAGTGCATCGACCTGTCCGAGAAGAACGAGCCGGTCATCTGGAAAGCCATCAAGCACGGCGCCGTGCTGGAAAACGTCGTCATCGACGACGCCAAGCACGCCGACTACGCCGATGTCAGCCTGACCCAGAACAGCCGCGCCGCGTACCCGCTGGAGCACGTTGCCAAGCGTTCCGAGAAGAACCTCGGCGGCGAGCCGAACGCGGTGATCTTCCTGACCTGCGACCTGACCGGCGTGCTGCCGCCAGTGTCGATCCTCAACGAAGAACAGGCGGCCTACCACTTCCTGTCCGGCTACACCGCGCTGGTGGGCTCGACTGAAATGGGTTCGGGCAGCGGCATCAAGTCGACCTTCTCCACCTGCTTCGGCGCACCGTTCTTCCCGCGTCCTGCCGGTGAATACGCTGAGCTGCTGATCAAGCGCATCCGCGGCTTCGGCTCCAAGGTCTACCTGGTCAACACCGGCTGGACCGGCGGTGGCTACGGCGTCGGCAAACGCTTCAACATCCCGACCACCCGTGCGGTGATCGCAGCGATCCAGAGCGGCGCGCTGATCGGTGCTGCCACCGAGCACCTGGACACCATCAACCTCGACGTGCCACTGGCCGTACCGGGCGTCGAAACCAACCTGCTCAACCCACGCAACACCTGGGCTGACAAGGCTGCGTACGACGAAGCGGCCAAGGCACTGGCCGGTCTGTTCATCGAGAACTTCAAGAAGTTCGAAGTGAGCGAGGCGATCAAGGCTGCCGGACCGAAGTTGTAAGATCGGTTTGCAGCGAATGAAAAAGCCGCCCTTCGGGGCGGCTTTTTTGTGGGCGCTGGTTGGGCGGTCATCCCTCGGTCTTCGTGGCGGATATCCAGCTCAGGGTTTTACCGGCGCTCAAGTGTTTGCCTGACATGCAGCCTCCGCGATCCCACGGCAAAACCCCTAGGCCGGCAAATTCCTGCGCGATTGCCAGGCGTTTCTGCTCAAACCGCTGTAAGGTGCGCGCCACAAAATCCGTCGGTCGCTCCTGTGCGTCCGACACACGCTTAAAGGGAATTAGGTATGCAGTGGCTACGAATGGCCTCGATCGTTTTGCTGTGGGCCGGTGGTTGCCGTGTGACGCTGGCCACCGATGCCGGCACCACGCGGGTGCCGGGTGATCCGGATCGCAGTCGATGGCCCGACGTACTGACCAGTCAGGCGGATTTCGACACGGTGTCGCGCGCCGAAGTGCTGATGTTCGGCAAAGCCCTGCTGGCCAGCGAGGCGCTGCAGGAGCCAGAGCTCAAACAACGCCTGGGCGTACCTCAGTTGAGGCTCACGTCGATCAGGCAGGTGCGTGACGGTTTGTGGGATGACCTGCTCAGCGCCTACCGCGATGCCAGCCACAACTGCGATGGCCAGGCGTTCTGCCCGCGGGTGCGCAGCGTCGCAGACCTGCGGCAGCTGGCGGCGGGGTTCACCGGTGACATCAGCCCGGCCCATGCCCTGTGGGCGAGCAAGCGCCTGGGTGAGCATGAGCGGGTGTTGAACGAGCAATTGCGGGTGGCCGTGTTGCAGCCCTAGTCCGCCGCTCAGGCGCTGGCCCCGGGGCCCGTCGTCACGCTGGCCAGCGGTGGCAGGTCATCGGGTACGCGCATGCAACCGCCCAGCAGCAGGGTGGCGAGGATGAGGGCGAGGGGCAGTTTCAATCGATTCGACATGGTCATTCCTGGGTCGGGAGCTACGGGCATCGGCCGTCCTGGCGCGAAGCGGGTTCGTGGCTGGCCGAGCAAGTTACCTTCAGGGCCAGCGGTGTGGCGAGGGGCAAAGTGTTTCCTGGTTTGAGCCGGTGATACCCGCTCTGGCGCGGTATCATCCGGTATCGTTTTGGCCCCCAGACCTTTCTCGACGCGCTGCATTTGCCCGCTAGGCTGATGGCATGGCAGCGGTCAAAGGAGTGACAGCGAATGCACAACACCCTGGAACAGGTTTTCGGTTATCCCCGATTTCGACCCGGTCAGGAAGCAGCGGTCAGTGCCGTGCTGGCCGGCTGCTCGGCCGCGGCAATCTTTCCCACCGGCTCCGGCAAGTCCCTTTGCTATCAGTTGCCGGCGCTGTTGCTGCCGCACCTGACGCTGGTGGTTTCGCCGCTGCTGGCGTTGATGCAGGATCAACTGGCGTTCCTGCAGCGCCATGGCATCTCGGCCGGCAGCATCGATTCGGCACAGGGGCGAGACGAGGCCAATGACGTGATGGCCCGCGCCCGTTCGGGCGAATTGAAGATCCTGATGATTTCCGTGGAGCGCCTGAAAAACGAGCGCTTCCGCAATTTCCTGCAGCAGGTGCCGATCTCCCTGCTGGTGGTGGACGAGGCGCACTGCATCTCGGAGTGGGGCCACAACTTCCGCCCCGACTACCTCAAGCTGCCGGACTACCAGCGCCAGTTCAACATCCCGCAAGCGCTGCTGCTGACGGCCACGGCAACACCGAAAGTCATCGCCGACATGCAGGCGAAATTCGCCATTGCCGCGACTGATGTCATCACCACCGGTTTCTATCGATCCAATCTCAATCTGCTGGTCGAGCCGGTGCGTGGCCAGGACAAGCGCCAGCGTCTGGTGGCGTGGATGAGCGAGCGCCGGGGCCAGTCGAGCATCGTCTACGTCACCCTGCAGAAAACCGCCGAGTACATTGCCGAACACCTGCAGCGCAACGGCATCCCGGCCGAGGCGTATCACGCCGGGCTGCCCCACGAACAGCGCGAGGCGATCCAGCAGCGCTTCATGGCCGGACAGGCCGGGTGCATCGTTGCCACCATCGCCTTCGGCATGGGCATCGACAAGAGCGACATCCGCAACGTGGTGCATTTCGATCTGCCGAAATCCATCGAGAACTACAGCCAGGAAATCGGCCGCGCCGGGCGTGACGGGCAGCCGTCGGACTGTCTGGTGCTGGCCAATCGCGACAGCCTCAACGTGCTGGAGAATTTTGTCTATGGCGACACGCCGGAGCGCGACGGCATCCGCTACGTGCTGGACGAGTTGCAGGCCGCCGCGCCCGAGGGGCAATGGGAATTCCTCCTCGGGCCGCTGGCGGACCACAGCAACATCCGCGCGCTACCGCTCAAAACGTTGCTGGTGCAGCTGGAACTGCGCGGTCTGATCGCCCCGCGCTACGCCTACTACGCCGAGTATCGGTTCAAATATCTGCTGGAACCCGAGGCGCTGCTCGGGCAATTTGCAGGCGAGCGCAAGGATTTCGTCGCCGCAATCATCCAGACATCGAGCCGCGCGCGCACCTGGGCCACGGTGAATTTCGAGGCGATGTACCAGCAGTATTCGGCCGAGCGCAACCGGGTGGTGAAGGCGCTGGACTACTTCCAGGAGAAGGGCTGGGTCGAGCTCGAGAGCAAGCAGATGACCGAGGTCTACAGCCTGCTGCAAAGCGACTTCGACAGTCAGGCCCTGAGCGCGGAGTTGCACGACTATTTCACTCGCCACGAGCAGACAGAGGTGGCGCGGATCCACGCCATGCTCGAGTTGTTCGCCACCGAGCGCTGCCTGGGCTTTCGCCTGGCGGAGTATTTCGGCGATCACAATGCGCCCGAGCGCTGCGGGCATTGTTCGGTGTGCCACGGTCAGGTCGCACGGCTACCGGCACCACCGCAATTACCAGCGCTTGTGGATAAAAACTTCGCGAGCCTGTGCGGTGAATTTATCCACAGGCATCAACAACACACCGGCGATGCGCCCTCGGCGGAGCGTGTCACCCGCTTCCTGTGCGGGATCAGCGTACCGCTGTTCACCAAACTCAAGGCGCGGGCGATTGCCGGTTTTGCCGCGCTGGAGGAGTACCCCTACGCGCAGGTCCGCAGCTGGGCCCAGGCTAATCTATGAGTGTCTGCAGGGCTGCATCCATCCGCTGAATGTCGATCATCACGGTAATAAACTTCAAAAACCGCCAGTGCCTGACTAAGGTGAGAGCAGTCTTTGGATCGCCAATAAGAGAACAACGATGAGCCAGACAGCGTTCGATATTCAGCAGGCTGCGGTGATCGGTGCGGGCACCATGGGCCGGGGCATTGTCATGTGCCTGGCCAATGCCGGTGTCAGCGTGCAGTGGGTCGACAACAATCCGCAGATGCTCGAGCAGGCACTCGGCGCCGTGGCGCAGACCTATGCACACAACGTGCGCCAGGGACGGATCGATCAGGCCGAAGCCGATGCGCGGATCGCCCGGATCGTTGCCGCGGCGGATTATGCGGCAATTCGCTCTGTCGATCTGGTGATCGAGGCAGTGTACGAAAACCTTGAGCTCAAGCAGAAAATCTTCCGTGAGCTCGATGGCGTGCTCAAGCCGCAAGCGTTGCTGGCGAGCAACACCTCGGCGCTGGATATCGACGCGATTGCGGCGGTCACCACACGCCCGGCGCAAGTGCTGGGCCTGCACTTCTTCAGCCCGGCGCACATCATGAAACTGCTGGAGATCGTCCGCGGCGCGCAGACTGCGCCAGCAGTACTGGCGGCGGCGCTGGCGCTGGGCAAACGCATGGGCAAGGTCAGCGTGGTGTCGGGCAACTGCCACGGTTTCATCGGTAATCGCATGCTGCATCCGTATGTGCTCGAAGCGCGCAAGATGCTGCTCGAAGGCGCTTATCCGCAGCAGGTCGATGCCGCGTTGCAGGGCTTCGGTTTCGCCATGGGGCCGTTTCGCATGTACGACGTGGTCGGCATCGATCTGGAGTGGCGCGCCCGCGAACTGGCGGGCGCAGGCCAGGATGCGCCGGAAGTGCAGGTGGACAACCGCTTGTGTGAGAAGGGCCGGTTCGGCCAGAAAACCGGCGACGGTTACTACCACTACGAGCCGGGCAGTCGTCAGGCCGAGCATGATCCCGAAGTCGATGCGCTGGTGCTGCAGGTCAGTGAAGAGTTGGGTTTCCAGCGCCGGGAGATCGGCGCGCAAGAGATTCTCGAGCGCTGCCTGCTGGCACTGGTCAACGAGGGAGCGAAAATCCTGCAGGAAGGCATTGCCCAGTCGGCGCACGACATCGATCTGGTGTACCTGAACGGCTACGGATTCCCGGCGGACAAGGGCGGGCCGATGGCCTGGGCGGATCAGCAGGGGCTGGCAGACATCCACCAGCGCTTGCTCGCCCTGGAAACGCGCCAGGGTGCCCAGTGGCAGCCGGCGCGCTTGATTGGCGAGCTGGCGGCGCAGGGCAAGGGCTTTGCCGAGCGCTGATTCGGCGCAGCGGACGCCGTCACGGGCCGGGCCGCTGCCGCAGGTATAGTGAACGTACTCACGGCAGGCGTGAGGACGATCAGGATGAGAATCACCCATGAACCAACGCAGCGA
This sequence comes from Pseudomonas sp. efr-133-TYG-5, assembly GCF_030209175.1. Classification (GTDB taxonomy): domain Bacteria; phylum Pseudomonadota; class Gammaproteobacteria; order Pseudomonadales; family Pseudomonadaceae; genus Aquipseudomonas. The sequence goes on from NZ_JARVSM010000006.1 coordinate 172,299, forward strand.
CTACCCGCACTTCCAGCCCATCACCACGCGCTGGCACGACAATGACGCCTACGGTCACGTCAACAACGTCACCTACTACAGCTTCTTCGACACGGCGGTGAACACCTACCTGATCCAGGTCGGTGGCCTGGATATCCATGGCGGAGAAGTGGTGGGTTTTGTGGTCAGTTCGGCGTGCGACTACTTCGCCTCGATTGCTTTCCCCGACCTGATCGAAATCGGCTTGCGGGTCGGCAAGCTGGGCAACAGTTCGGTGCAATACGAGCTGGCGGTATTCAAGGTCGGGGAGAGCGAAGCCTGCGCGGCGGGGCGCTTCGTCCATGTGTTTGTCGATCGGGCGTCGAATCAGCCCGTGGCGATTCCGGGCCGATTACGCGAAGCGCTACAGCGCCTGGCGGTTTGACGCAGGCAAAAAAAATCGCAGCCCGGGGGAGCTGCGATTTTGCGCTGGCGGCCGTTGAGGCCTGGCCTCAGTCGCGATAGTAGCGGTGGTGCTTGCGATGACCGTAGGCATGGCCACGGCCAGGGTGACCATCGCGGTAGTAGCGACGGTCGCGGCCACGGTCGTAATGACGGTCGTCGTCATTGCTCTTGTTGCCCATGTAGTTGCCCAGCGCGCCACCGGCGCCGCCACCTGCTGCGGCGCCGATCAGGCTGCCGGTGGTGCCGCCCATGCTGCGGCCGACCACGTTGCCGCCGGCTGCGCCCAACGCACCGCCAATGGCCGCTTCGCCACGGCTGTGCTTGTTGGCGCCGACCGCGCTACCACCCGCGCCGCCTAGGGCCGCGCCAATGGTTGAACCTGTATTGCCGCCTAAAGACTGACCGACGACCGAGCCAAGAACCCCGCCCAATGCGCCGCCCACACCTGCTTCGGTGGTGCCTCCGGCAGAAGCGAAGCCGCTGACCAGGCCAAGGGACAACAAGAGAATCGAGGAGAACTTCATAGAGGAGCCTCAAAGGGATGACGGCGCGATCCTGAGGCTCTGGAATAGGCGTGACAATCGAAATCCGACGAATAACACGACTTGTATACAAAACTGCAAGTTACTGTTTTATCTACGGAACTTAACGCTTTTTCGCCGGTCTTTAGCTACTTCGGACAGGCCGCTTTTATGCAAAAGCGGCCTTTTTTGTGGGCGTTCGAAAAGCCCAGGGATCGCTGCCGAGGGCGGCGATCCTCTGATTTTCAATCAAGCCGACTTGGCCATGATCAACCCCGTCTCACTCGCCGCCTCAAGGCGAATCGCGATGAACTTCGATGTCGGCGTATGGCTGCCATCGCCGGTGCTTTCCAGCGGCACCAGCGGATTCACCTCCGGATAATACGCCGCTGCCTGGCCGGCAGGAATGTCAAACGCCAGCAGGGTGAAGCCCTTCACCCGGCGCTCGCGGCCATCGTCCCACAGCGACACGATGTCGGCCTTCTGCCCCGGGCGGAAGCCCAGGCGAATGATGTCGGCTTCGTTGACAAACAGCACGTCGCGCTGGCCCTTGACCCCGCGATAACGGTCGTCGAGGCCGTAGATCGTGGTGTTGTACTGATCGTGGGAGCGCATCGACTGCAGGATCAGGTCCGGCAGTTGCCCGGTGGCGCGGGTGCGTTCGTGCACCAGATCCTTGGGCAGCAGGTTGGCGCGGAAGTTGGCGCGCCCCGACGCGGTGTTCCACTTGCGTGCCCCGGCGCTGTTGCCCAGGTAGAAACCACCCGGGTGTTTGATCTTCTCATTGAAGTCTTTGAAGTTGGGAATGGTGTCGGCAATCAGTTCGCGGATGCGCCCGTAATCGGCCACCAGCCAGTTCCAGTCCACCGGTTTGCTGCCCAGTGTCGCGGCGGCGATCCCGGCGATGATGGCCGGTTCCGAGCGCATCTGGTTCGACAGCGGCTGCAACTGGCCATTGGAGGCGTGCACCATGCTGAACGAGTCTTCGACGGTAACGGCCTGCGGGCCTTCGGTCTGGATGTCGATGTCGGTACGGCCCAGGCACGGCAGGATCAGCGCATCCTTGCCGTGGGCGAGGTGACTGCGGTTGAGCTTGGTGCTGATCTGCACGGTCAGGTCGCAATTGCTCAGCGCCGCGAAGGTACGCGGGCTGTCCGGGGTGGCCTGGGCGAAATTGCCGCCCAGACCGATGAACACCTTGGCGCGACCTTCGGCCATGGCATGAATGGCCTCGACCACGTTGTGGCCGTTGTGGCGCGGCACCTTGAACTGGAAGCGCCGCTCCAGGGAGTCGAGGAACGCCGCCGGCGGACGTTCGTTGATGCCCATGGTGCGGTCGCCCTGCACGTTACTGTGGCCACGCACCGGGCACAGGCCGGCACCAGGCTTGCCGATGTTGCCGCGCAGCAGCATCAGGTTGGCGATTTCCTGGATGGTCGGCACGGAATGGCGGTGCTGGGTGATGCCCATCGCCCAGCACATGATGACGTTCTTGCCTTTGGCGTACATGCGCGCCGCCTGTTCGATTTTCACCAGGGTCAGGCCGGACTGGGCGACGATCTGCTCCCACGGGGTGTCATCGACCACGCCCAGGTACTCGAGGACGTTGACGCTGTGTTCGTTGAGGAAGTCGTGATCGAACACCGCTGGCGCGCCCGCCTTCTGCGCATCGCGTTCCCATTGCAGGAGGAACTTGGCCATGCCGCGCAGCACCGCCATGTCGCCACCCAGTGCCGGGCGGAAGTACGCGGTGTTGGTCGGCTTGTCGCCGTTGGTGAGCATTTCCAGCGGATGCTGCGGGTGCTGGAAGCGTTCCAGGCCACGTTCCTTCAGCGGGTTGATGCACACCACCTGGGCGCCGCGTTTCACTGCCTCGCGCAGCGGCTCGAGCATGCGTGGGTGGTTGGTGCCGGGGTTCTGGCCCCAGACGAAAATCGCATCGGCGTGTTCGAAGTCGTCGAAGGTCACGGTGCCCTTGCCGACGCCGACACTCTGCGCCAGCGCCACACCGCTGGCCTCGTGGCACATGTTCGAGCAGTCGGGGAAATTGTTGGTGCCGTAGGCGCGCACGAACAGCTGATAGAGGTACGCCGCTTCGTTGCTGGCGCGACCGGAGGTGTAGAACTCGGCCTGATCCGGGCTCGACAGGCCCTGCAGGTGCCGGCCGATCAGGGCGAACGCGTCTTCCCAGCTGATCGGTTTGTAGCGATCGGTTTCGGCGTCGTAGACCACCGGCTCGGTCAGGCGGCCCTGGTATTCGAGCCAGTAGTCGCTCTGTTCCAGCAGCGCGGTGACGCTGTGTTTGGCGAAGAACCTGGCGTCGACGCGGCGCTTGGTCGCTTCCCAGTTCACCGCTTTGGCGCCGTTCTCGCAGAACTTGACCATGCCGCTTTCCGGCGAATCGCCCCAGGCGCAGCCCGGGCAGTCGAAGCCGCCGTTCTGGTTGGTCTTGAGCATCATGCGCAGGTTTTTCAGCGCGTTGTCGCTGGTCAACCAGGCCTGGGCCACACTGATCAGGGCACCCCAGCCGCCGGCAGGGCCCTTGTAAGGCTTGTAGCGCGGGACAGGTTTCTGGTCGGCTTGATGATGTTGGCTCACGCTTGGTTCTCCATCGCTGGGCTGTAGACCCGCGGCGCATTCTTCTGCGGCAGGTGGATGAGATTGAGGTTGTGACGACGGGCCCATTGCACGGCAAGGCCGGTGGGCGCGGACAGGCTGACCAGGGTCTGGATGCCGGCACGCAGGACTTTCTGGATCAGTTCGAGGCTGCAACGGCTGGTGACAATCGCCAGGCCACCCGTGGTGGAAATGTTTTGTCGGAGCAGGCCGCCGATCAGTTTGTCGAGGGCGTTGTGTCGGCCGATGTCTTCGCGGCCGAGCAGCAATTCACCGCGGGCGTTCATGAACACCGCGGCGTGGACGGCGCCGCAGTGCTGGCCGAGTGGCTGGAACGCGCCGATGCGCTGGCGCAGGCCCTCCAGCCAGGCGGCGGGCGGCAGTGGGGCGCCGGGCAATACCTTGAGGTCGGGCAATGCCTGCTCCACCGCTTCCACGCCGCACAGGCCGCATCCGCTGGTGCCGGCCAGTTGCCGCCGCTGTTGCTTGAGATTCCAGAAGGCGCGGTTGGCGATAGTCACCTGGGCGTATTGCGCCGAGCCGGTGCCGCTCAGTTGCAGGTCATAGATGTCGCTGGCGTCGGCGATGATGCCGCTGCCCAGGCTGAAGCCGACGATGAAATCCTCAAGGTCGGTTGGCGTAACCAGCATCACCGCCTGGCTGATGCCGTTGTAGGCGATCGCCAACGCGACTTCCTCGGCCAGCGCGGTGCTGGCCGATTCCTCGCGGGGCAGGTCGCTGTAGCTGTAGGTCTGGCTGGCGGCGGGCGCGGGCGTTTCGAGTGCAGGCGCCGCGCAGGCTGGGCGCTTGGCGTTCATGGCATCACCGACGGATTGATCAACGTTAAGACTAGGCGCGGCAAGTTGTCGCGTCTAATCGCTAGTGTCGATCTATCGATAGATGCCGTCGATCAAGCGGCCGCTGGTGATTTCTCGTACAGCGCGAAACAGGCTTCGGCCAGGGCCGAGCGCGGGGCGCCACGGCGCATGATCAGGCCCAGCGGCGCCAGGGTCCGGGCGTTTTCGATCGGTTGCAGGCGCAAGTGATCGGTGAGGCGTTCGAGCCCGCCCTCCAGCGGCATGATTGCGCAGCAGAACCCGCCGTGCACGGCTTGTAACAATTGATGCACGGCGTCGGTCTGCAACAGCGGCTGCGGGGTCAGGCCGCGACTGTGGAAGTTGTGGTCGATCGACTGACGAAAGTGCATGCCGCTGGTGAGCATGCCCAGCGGCAGTTCAATCAGCGACGCCCAACTCAGCGGCGCCTCGCCGAAGTTGAAGGTGCGCTGATCGTAGAGCAGGCCCATGCGGGTTTCGCTGAATGCCAGGGATTCGAAGCGTTCGTTGTCGAGGCGATCGAGGTAGGACACACCAAGATCGATGCGGTTGTTCGCCAGGTGCTCGAGAATCTGCTCGGAACTCAGTGCCGACATTTCGAAACGCAGGTTCGGGTGCGCGCCGTGCAGGCGCTGCATCAGCGGCAACGGATCGAAACTCGACAGCGGCACCACCCCCAGGCGCAAGGTGCCGATCAGGTTGCCGCGACACGCCGCCGCTTCGGCCTGCAAGCCGTCGTAGGCCGCCAGCACCGTGCGCGCCCAGGCCAGCACGCGCTCGCCCGGCGCGGTGAAGCCTTCGAAGCGCTGGCCGCGGTTGACCAGCGGCAGGTCGAGTTCTTCCTCGAGGCTGCGCAGGCGCATCGACAGCGTTGGCTGGGTGATGTGGCAGCGCGCGGCGGCCTGGCCGAAGTGGCGGGTTTCGTCGAGGGCGATGAGGAATTTCAGCTGCTTGATGTCCATCTTCGCTCCGGGGCGCTGGCAGGGGTGGGCGATTCTACCGCTTGCCCGGGGCCCGGGTCATTGGTCGGCCTGGAACCGGGTTGGCCTGTGGTGGTCTAGGCTTGGACGTCTGGAACCCAAATCAAGGAGTGTGTGCTATGAGTCTTTTGAGCTTTGTGAAAGAGGCCGGTGAAAAACTGATCGATCTGCTGACCCCCGGCAACGCCAATGCCAGCGAGCAGTTGAAGGAACACATCAGCAAGGTCGGCCTGGGTAACCCGAACGTCCAGGCCACCGTGGACGGTGACAAGGTCACAGTCACCGGTGAGGTGGCGAGTCAGGAAGAGAAAGAGAAGATTCTGCTGGCCGTGGGCAATATCGAAGGCGTCGGCAGCGTTGACGACCAGATCACCGTGACCGGGCCGGTAGTGGCCGCCGCGCGCTTCGTCGTGGTGAAAAAGGGCGACACCCTCAGCGCGATTTCCCTGGCGGTGTATGGCAATGCCAACCAGTACAACAAGATCTTCGAGGCGAACAAGCCGATGCTCAAGGATGTGAACAAGATTTATCCGGGGCAGACGCTGCGTATTCCTGAGTAACCAGGTAACCGCACAGGCGCTGTCGGCGGCTGCGATCGTTGGCGACAGGATCGCAGCTGCGTTGCACGCGTCGGCACCTGCAGGCTCAGAGTCCGACAATCAGCTCGCGGTAGTCCTCGACCGCGGCAAATTCCGCGGTGTCCTTCGGGCCCTTGCGGCTGTCCGGTTGCTTCACCGCCAGCAGGTGCGCCACGCCGAAATCGCGCGCACTGCGCAGGATCGGCAAGGTGTCATCGATGAACAGGCTGCGGGCCGGGTCGAAACCGATATCGGCCTGCAAGGCGTCCCAGAACTGCGGATTTTCCTTGGGGAAACCGTAGTCATGCGAGCTGATCAGCCGCTCGAAATACGGCGCCAGTTCCACCCGCTCCAGTTTCAGCGACAGCGAATCGCGGTGCGCATTGGTGATCATGATCACCCGCTTGCCGGCGCGTCTTATCGCTTCCAGGAAGGTATCGGCGTCCGGGCGCAGGGCGATCAGGTGTGCGGTTTCCAGTTTCAGTTCGCGCACTGAAAGCTGCAGTTCGGCGCTCCAGAAATCCAGGCAGTACCACTGCAACTGGCCGGCGTTGCGCTCGAACAGCGGCTGCAATTCCATGTCGGCCATGGCCCGGCTGACCCCGTGCAGTTCGGCGTAGCGCTGGGGCAGGTGTTCCAGCCAGAAATGGTTGTCGAAGTGCAGATCCAGCAGCGTACCGTCCATGTCCAGCAGAACGGTATCGATGGCGGACCATGGTAATGAAGGCATGGCAACGTCTCGAGCGGTAGAAAGATATCCGACGCAAACAATCGGAAAAGCCGCGTTATAGTAGCGCGTTAACGCCAAGGAGCTTTGCATGCGCCAGAAACCCACCGTACTCGCCCGCGAAATCGTCGCCACCAGTCGTCTGTTCTGCGTCGAGGAGCTGAAACTGCGCTTCTCCAATGGCGTGGAGCGCACCTACGAGCGGCTGGTCGGCAAGGGTGCCGGCTACGGCGCGGTGATGATCGTGGCGATGCTCGATGCCGAGCATGCGGTGCTGGTCGAGGAGTATTGCGGCGGAACCGACGCGTACGAACTGTCGCTGCCCAAGGGCCTGATCGAGCCCGGTGAAGACGTGCTGGCGGCGGCCGAGCGGGAACTCAAGGAAGAGGCGGGTTACGGCGCCAGGCAACTGGAACACCTCACCGAACTGTCGCTGTCCCCGGGCTACATGAGCCAGAAGATCCAGGTGGTGCTGGCCACCGATCTGTACGAAGAGCGCCTGGAGGGCGACGAGCCGGAGCCGATGCGCGTCGACAGGGTCAACCTGCGCGACCTCGCGGCGCTGGCGCAGAATCCGCAATTTTCCGAAGGTCGTGCCCTGGCGGCGTTGTACCTGGCCCGCGATCTGCTGAGCCAGCGCGGGTTCTTTCAGTCATGAGTGAGATGTCGATGAATTTTCCCCATCCGTTGATGGCGCCGGTGGTTGCACTGGCCTTGCAGGCTGGCGAAGCGATCCTGCCGTTCTGGCGTGCCGGCGTAGAAGTCACGGCCAAGTCCGATGACTCACCGGTGACCGCCGCGGACCTCGCCGCGCACCACGTGATCGTGGCCGGGTTGACGGCGCTGGATCCGAGCATTCCGGTGCTCTCCGAAGAAGACGCCGACATCCCGCAGAGCGTGCGTGCCGGGTGGCAGCGCTGGTGGCTGGTCGATCCGCTGGATGGCACCAAGGAGTTCATCAGCGGCAGTGAAGAATTTACCGTCAACATCGCCCTGATCGAAAACGGTCGGGTGGTGTTTGGCGTGGTGTCGATGCCGACCAATGGCCGGTTCTATGTCGGTGGTGCCGGGCTCGGCGCGTGGCGTGGCGACACCGGCGGCTCGCCGGTCGCGATTCACGTGCGTGAGGCGCTCAAGCCCGGTGAGACGTTCACCGTGGTTGCCAGCCGTCGGCATTCGAGCCCGGAGCAGGAGCGTCTGCTCGCCGGTCTGAGTGCCAGCCTGGGCGAGCTGCAACTGGCGAACATCGGCAGCTCGCTGAAGTTCTGCCTGTTGGCCGAAGGAGCGGCGGATTGTTATCCGCGACTGGCCCCGACGTCGCAGTGGGACACCGCCGCCGCGCAGGGCGTGCTCGAAGGCGCAGGCGGTGAAGTGGTCGATCTGCAGGGCGAAGCGTTCTGTTACCCGGCGCGCGAGTCGTTGCGCAATGCGTTCTTCCTGGCGCTGCCGGCGAAAGCGGCGTGGCGCGCCAGGCTGCTGGAGCTGTCCCGCGCCTAGGCTCAAACAGATCGCAGTCTGCGTAAGCTCCTGCAGGGGATTTTGCCTGTCCCGGCAGGCGCTGACGCAGGCTGCGATCTTTTGCTTCAGCGGTGCAGCACGTACTGCCCGCTGAACGTCACCGCAGCCTCATCACTGCCGGCATTGACGATCCGCGTGTTGAGCGTCAACCGCGCCCGCCCGTAGCGCTGATACATCGCCAGAAACTTCTTCCACACCGCCGCCTCCGGTGCCGCGCAGATTGCCGTGGCGTCGCCGGTGACCGGTAACGGGTAGCTGATCTGGCCTTCCTGAATCACGATGTGCCCGTCGACGATGCCTGCTTCCCTGAGGCGCAAATGCAGCCAGCCCCAACCCGCCAGCACCGCGCCACAGTAGAGACTGCCGCCGAACATGGTGCTCTTGTGGTTGACGTTGGCTTCGAGCGGCAAGTGCAGGCGCAGCTGGTGTGCCTGCCAGTCCAGCACCTTGAGACCCATGTCGCGGGTCAGGGGGATGTCGTGATGCAGCACCTCTTCGAGATAGCGACTGTGGTCTTTCATGCCCGGACCTCGTGTGCAAGGGTGCTGATCATTCGGCTTCGTCTGCGTGGCTGGCGCTGTCGGCGAAGTTCAGGCCGTGCTTGCGCAATTTGTCGTGCAGGGTCTTGCGCGGAATGCCGAGGGCTTCGGCGAGGCTGCGCACCGAGCTGTGCGAGCGCGCCAGTTCGGCGGCGATCAGCGACTTTTCGAAGTGCTCGACCTGTTCGCTGAGGCCACCACCGGTGAGCGCGACCGCAGCGCCACCCGCGCCGTCCGGCGGCGTGTTGTCCAGCGCCAGTTCCAGGCCCAGGGCGAAGCGTTCGGCGGCGTTCTGCAACTCGCGGACATTGCCCGGCCATGGATGACGCAACAGCAGCGCACGTTGCGCCGGTTGCAGCGGATGCGGCGGCAGACCGTGACGGGCGCTGGCCTCGTCGGCGAAGTGCTGGAACAGCACCAGCGCGTCCTCGCCACGCTCGCGCAACGGCGGGATGCGCAGCGGCGCGACGTTGAGGCGGTAATACAGGTCGGCGCGGAAACGGCCCTGATCGGCCGCCTGGCGCAGGTCTTCCTTGGTGGCGGCGATGATGCGGATGTCCAGCGGGATCAGTTGATTGCCGCCGAGCCGCTCGACCACGCGTTCCTGCAACATGCGCAGCAGTTTCACCTGCACATCGAGGCTCATGCTTTCGATTTCGTCGAGGAACAGCGTGCCGCCGTTGGCGAATTCGAACTTGCCGATGCGGCGTTTCTGCGCGCCGGTGAAGGCCCCCGGTTCATGGCCGAACAGCTCGCTTTCGACCACCGACTCGGCCAGCGCGCCGGCGTTGATCGCCACGAACGGGCCGTTGCGCCGGCTCGACAGGTCGTGCAGGGCGCGCGCCACGACTTCCTTGCCGGCGCCGGTTTCACCGAGGATCAGCACGTCGGCCTTGGTCGCCGCGAGGGCGCCGATCTGCTCGCGCAGGCGCAGCATCGGTGCCGACTGCCCGACTAGCCGCGCGCTCAGTTCGTTGCGATCGCTCAGCGCCATGCGCAGGCTGCGGTTGTCCAGCACCAGCCGGCGCAGGGCCAGTGCGCGGCGCACGCTGTCGAGCAAGGCGTCACTGGCGAACGGTTTTTCCAGGAAGTCATAGGCCCCGGCGCGCATTGCCTGCACCGCCAGCGGCACGTCGCCGTGGCCGGTGATCAGCAGCACCGGCAGCTCCGGGTCGAGGGCGTGCAGTTCGCCGAGCAGGTCGAGGCCGTCCATGCCCGGCATGCGGATATCGCTGACCACCACACCGGGCCAGTCGCGCTCCAGTTGCCCGGCCAGGCCGTTGGCGGCGGACAACGACAGGATCTTCAGGCCGGCCAGGTCCAGGGTCTGGCCGAGGGCCTGACGCAGGTGCGGGTCGTCGTCGATCAGCACCACCTGAATGCGATTGTCGATGGTCATGCACTTCGATCCTCGGACGGTTGCAGGCTGACCCCGGGCGCGCCGGCGCGCAGCCGCAGGGTAATCAGGGCGCCACCTTGCTTGTGGTTGGCGAACGACAGTTCGCCACCGAAGGCGCGCATCAGGGTTTCACAGATCGCCAGGCCCAGGCCAAGGCCCTGGGTGCGGGTCTTGGTGGTGTAGAAGGGCTCGCTGGCGCGGCCGAGGGCTTCCATGCAGAACCCCGGGCCGTTGTCGCGAATGTACAGGTTGACGCCGTCGGCGGTGGATTCGGCACTCAGCCACAATTTGCGCGGCGGGCCTTTCTCGGTCAGGGCATCGAGGGCGTTGGCCAGCAGGTTGCCGAGCACCTGGCGCAGGCGGGTTTCCCCGGCCTCGACCCACAGGGTGGCGGCGGGCAGGTCGCGGATCAGTTCGACGTCCATGCTGCGCCGGCGCTTGGCCAGCAGCGCCAGGGCATCGTCCAGCGCCGGTTGCAGGGCGACGCTTTCCGGGGCGTGGCGGTCGCGACGGGCGAAGGCGCGCAGGTGAGCGATGATCGAGGCCATGCGCCCGGTCAGTTCGCTGATCAGCTTGAGGTTGCCGCGGGCGTCCTCGGTGCGCTGGTGATCGAGCAGCACTTCGGCGTTCTCGGCGTAGCTGCGGATGGCCGCCAGCGGCTGATTGAGTTCGTGGCTGATGCTCGCCGACATGGTGCCCAACGCTGACAGCTTGCCGGCCTGTACCAGGTCGTCCTGGGCGCGCACCAGTTCCTGCTGGGCCTGTTCGCGCTCGAGCACTTCTTCTTTCAGGCGGCGGTTGAGGCCTTCGAGATCGCTGGTACGTTCGGCGACTCGGCCTTCCAGTTCGCGCCGCGCCTTGGCCTCGAAAGCGATGCGCTCCAGGTAATGCCGCCGGCGCTGCATCATCAGCCCGAGCAACAGCATGACCACCAGCAAGGTCGCGCCACCGATGGCCACCACGGTGCGCACCGGCCGGTCGATCAGCGTGCGCGGGGCGAGGATGCTGACGCTCCAGCCGGTCTCGGCGATGTTCACGGTCTGGGTCAGCCAGGCGCTGCTGCTGAGGTTCAGCGGGCGCGGCTCGCGGGTCGGATAGGGCTGGATCGCCGTGATCGCTGCGCGTTCGCTGTCGCTCAGCGTGCGCGTCGAGCGAAAGCGCCATTCCGGGCGCGAGGTGAGGATCACCACGCCGTTGTGATCGGTCACCAATAACTGTTCCGGGGTCTTGCCCCACAGGCTCTCGGTGTGGTCGAGGTCGACCTTGATCACCAGCACGCCGATGACTTTTTCACCGTTGCGCACGGCGGCGGCAAAAAAGTAGCCGCGCTTGGCGGACGTGGTGCCAAGGCCGAAAAAGCGTCCGAGCCGGCCGGCCATGGCTTCGCTGAAATACGGTCGGAAGGCGAAATTGCGTCCGACGAAACTGTCGTGCTTGTCCCAGTTCGACGCTGCCAGGGTCTGCCCGGACGTGTCCATCAGGTACATGACTTCGGCGCCGGTCTGCGCCGCGATGTTTTTCAGCAGGCGGTTGGCATTGCCCTGGCTGACGCCGTCGTCCGGAGCCCCCAGCACCGCACGCAGTGCTGGCAGGTCGCCGAGAATCTGCGGCAGCACCTCATAGCGATGCAGGGTGCCCAGCAGGTTGGCGACGTACAGGTCGAGGGTCTGCCGATTCTGCCCGATCAGTTCGCTGCGGTAGTAGCGCTCGGCCAGATGCTCCAGCGGCCACAGCAGCGGAGCCAGGCACAGGGCCAGCAGGGCGAGGCTGCGCCAGCGGGGGCGACGGGGGAGGGTTGGTTTCATGAGCGTGCGCCTGTGGGTACAGGCGCATTATGCCTAGGCTTGTCCGGCAAGACACTCGCGCAGCGCGGTTTGCCAGTCAGGCTGACTGACGCCCCATTCACGTTGCAGGCGGCTGCAATCGAGGCGCGAGTTCGACGGCCGGGCGGCCGGCGTCGGATAGTCGCTGGAGGGGATCGGCAGCAGTGCCGCGCACGGTTTGCCCTGTTCGCGCAGCGCGTTGCCGATGGCCTGGGCAAAGCCGAACCAGGAGGTTTCGCCCTGGTTCGTCAGGTGATAGGTGCCCCAGGCACCCGCGTGTCCGGCCTGCCAGCGTTCAATCAGCGCGAGTGTGCTGCGGGCGATGCTGCCGGCCCAGGTCGGTGCACCGATCTGATCGGCAACCACGCGCAGCTCGGGTTTTTCCTGGAGCAGGCGCTGCATGGTCAGCAGGAAATTGCGCCCATGGCTGGAGTAGACCCAACTGGTGCGCAGGATCAGGTGCTGGGCGTGAGCGGCGGCAATGGCCTGCTCGCCGGCCAGTTTGCTCTTGCCGTAGACGCCGAGCGGGTTGGGTGTATCGGCTTCGTTGTAGGGCGCGGGCTTGCTGCCGTCGAAGACGTAATCGGTGGAGTAATGAATCAGCGGCGCGCCCAGCAGCGCAGCCTCTTCGGCCAGGACCCCGGGACCGCTCGCGTTGATGGCGAACGCCAGCTCGGGCTCGCTTTCCGCCAGGTCCACCGCCGTGTGCGCGGCGGCGTTGATGATCAGGTCGGGGGCGATGTGCCTGACCTGCTGGCGGATGTGTTCGGGCCGGGCCAGATCGAGCCGGTCGCGACCCAGTACCACCAGCGTGCCGACGCCGGACAGGGTGGCTTGCAACGCCTGCGCGACTTGCCCCTGCTGGCCACAGATAAGAATCTTCATGGGAACAGGTCCGCCTCGCCCAGGCGTTTGCCGTCCTGATCCTTGGCCGACAGGCGCGGCGCTTCGTCCAGTTGCCAGTCGATGGCCAGCGTCGGATCGTCCCAGCGAATGCAGCGTTCGGCTGCTGGCGTGTAGTAATCGGTGGTCTTGTAGAGAAACTCGGCGACGTCGCTCAACACCACGAAACCATGGGCGAAACCTTCCGGGACCCAGAGCTGACGGCGATTGTCGGCCGACAGGCGCACCGCGACGGATTGGCCGAAGTGCGGGGAACTGCGACGGATATCCACCGCCACGTCCAGCACTTCACCGACGGTCACCCGCACGAGTTTGCCCTGGGTGTTTTCCAGCTGATAGTGCAGGCCGCGCAGGACGCCTTTCTGCGAGCGCGAATGGTTGTCCTGGACGAACTGCGCATTGACTCCGGTCGCCTCGGCGAAGGCCTTGGCGTTGAAGCTTTCGTAGAAGAACCCGCGGTCGTCGCCAAACACCTTGGGCTCGATGATCACCACACCGGGCAGAGCGGTTTCAATCACGTTCATTGGTTTTCTCCTGCGATCGAGAACAGGTACTGGCCGTAACCGGTCTTGCCGAAATACTGCGCGCGCTCAAGCAGATAATCGCGGCTGATCCAGCCGTTCTGATAGGCGATTTCTTCCAGGCACGCGACTTTCAGGCCCTGGCGGTGTTCGATGGTCTGCACGTATTGGGAAGCCTCGAGCAGGCTGTCGTGGGTGCCGGTATCCAGCCAGGCAAACCCACGGCCGAAGCGCTCGACCTGCAGGTCGCCGCGCTGCAGGTAGGCGTTGTTGACGTCGGTGATTTCCAGCTCGCCACGCGGCGACGGCTTGACCGCCTTCGCAATGGCGACCACGTCGTTGTCGTAGAAATACAGCCCGGTGACGGCGTAGCTGGACTTTGGCTTCGCCGGTTTTTCTTCGATCGACAGGGCGCGTCCTTCGCTGTCGAAATCGATCACGCCAAAGCGCTCCGGGTCCTTGACCCAATAGCCGAACACGGTGGCGCCGGTGGTCTGCTGCGCGGCTTTTTTCAGCTGCTCGCCGAAATGCTGGCCGTGGAAAATGTTGTCACCGAGGATCAGGCACACCGGATCGTCACCGATGAAGTCCTCGCCGATCAGGAAGGCCTGGGCCAGGCCGTCCGGGGAAGGCTGCTCGGCGTAGCTGAACGAAACGCCGAACTGGCTGCCGTCGCCCAGCAGGTTGCGATAATGCGGCAGGTCGTGCGGGGTGGAAATCACCAGGATGTCTTTGATGCCGGCCAGCATCAGGACCGAGATCGGGTAGTAGATCATCGGTTTGTCGTAGACCGGCAGCAGCTGCTTCGACACCCCGAGGGTGATCGGGTGCAGGCGTGTACCGGAACCACCGGCCAGAACTATTCCCTTCATCATGCGAGTAGATCCTTGATATCGGTGGAGCCCAGGCGTTCGCCCTGGTAGCTGCCGTCCTGGACGCGACGGCACCATTCGAGGTTTTCCAGGTACCACTGGACAGTCTTGCGCAGCCCGGTCTCGAAGGTTTCTTCCGGAACCCAGCCCAGCTCGCGTTCGATCTTGCCGGCGTCGATGGCGTAGCGCAGGTCGTGGCCGGGGCGATCCTTGACGAACGTGATCAGGTCGGCGAAGCGCGCGACGCCTTGCGGTTTGTGCGGGGCGAGTTCTTCGAGCAGCGCGCAGATGCCGTGCACCACGTCGAGGTTCTTCTGCTCGTTGTGCCCGCCGATATTGTAGGTTTCGCCAACCGCGCCTTCGCTGACGACCTTGAGCAGGGCCCGCGCATGATCGTCGACGAACAACCAGTCACGCACCTGCTGGCCGTTGCCGTATACCGGCAGCGGCTTGCCCGCCAGGGCGTTGAGGATCACCAGCGGGATCAGTTTTTCCGGGAAGTGGAACGGCCCGTAGTTGTTCGAGCAGTTGGTCAACAGGACCGGCAGGCCATAGGTGCGGTGCCAGGCGCGGACCAGGTGATCGGACGCGGCCTTGCTCGCCGAATAAGGCGAGCTGGGTGCGTAGGGGGTGGTTTCGGTGAACAGGTCATCGACGCCATGCAGGTCGCCGTAGACCTCGTCGGTGGAAATATGGTGAAAGCGAAAGGCGCTTTTTTCCGGCTCGGCCAGACCGTGCCAGTAGGCGCGCGCCGCTTCCAGCAGGCTGTAGGTGCCGACGATGTTGGTCTGGATGAAGTCCGACGGGCCGTCAATGGAGCGGTCGACGTGGGACTCGGCGGCCAGGTGCATGATCGCCTGAGGCTGGAAGCGCTGGAGGATGGCGCTCACGGTCGGTTGGTCGACGATGTCGGCCTGCACGAATTCGTAACGGCTGTTGTCAGCGATGCTGGTCAGCGACTCGAGATTGCCCGCATAAGTCAGTTTGTCGAGGTTCAGCACCTCGTGGGCAGTGTTGCGAATCAGATGGCGAACCAGTGCGGAGCCAATGAAACCGGCACCACCGGTGATGAGAATACGCATGCAGGTTGGCCTTTTTCCGTAAGACGATAAAGCGAGTGGAGCATAGCTTGTCGGCAGGTGAGGGACGGTGCAAGAGGGTTGCCCGCGGTATTTTGTCCGCGCCGGGCTTTGCTGGCGGGTATTCGACGTGCGGAGGCGCGTTCCGGCCAGTCAGGAGGGGCCGGGGGTTGATTATCCTCCGGGGCAGTGGCGATATAGGCGCCTAATAAAATCTCAGGGGTCGTTCCATGTCGTTCGCCACGTTGATCCATCGCGCCAGTCTGCCCAGCCCTCAGGTGTCCGAGGTGCAGGCCCGGCAACTGCTGGCGGAGTATTACGCAATCGACGGCACGTTGCAGGCCCTAGGCAGCCAGCAGGATCTCAACTATCGGGTCGACAGCGAACGCGGGCGCTTCGTCCTGAAAATCTGCCGTGGCGACTATTCCCTGGTCGAACTGCAGGCCCAGCATGCCGGCCTCAAATACCTCGCCGAGCATTCGACCGTCCACGTGCCGCGGGTCATTGCGGCCAACAACGGCGCAGACCTGCTGTCGCTGGACATCGGCGGCGCCGCGGTGCATGTGCGACTGCTCGATTACATCGAAGGCCAGTCGCTGACCCACCTCGATCATCTCGGCCACGCCGTGGTTGCCGGATTCGGCCGGCTCTGCGGTGAAATGGACCTGGCCCTCGCCGGCTTCGACCATCCGGGCCTGGAGCGCACCCTGCAGTGGGACGCGCGCCACGCCAGCGCGTTGATCTGCCATTTGCTGCCGGTGATCGCCGACCAAGGCCAGCGCGAAGCGATCGCCGCGGCCGCCGCCGAAGCCGAGCGTCACTTGCAGCCGTTGCTGGAAAAACTGCCGGTGCAGGCGATCCACATGGACATCACCGACGACAACGTGGTCTGGCAGCGCGACGCCCGGCGGCACTGGCAATTGCAGGGCGTGATCGATTTCGGCGACCTGGTCCGCACCTGGCGCATCACCGATCTGTCGGTGACCTGCGCGGCGTTGCTGCACCATGCGGGCGGCGATCCGTTCGTCATCCTGCCGGCGGTACAGGCTTATCACGCGGTCAACCCGCTGACCCATGAAGAACTGCTGGCGCTGTGGCCGCTGATCGTCGCCCGGGCCGCGGTGCTGGTGCTCAGTGGCGAGCAGCAGGTCAGCATCGACCCCGACAACCACTACAGCCGCGCCAATCTCAGCCACGAATGGGAGATCTTCCGCGTCGCCACCTCGGTGCCGCTGGCGCTGATGGAAGCGGCGATTCTGAGTGCCGTCGGGCAGCCGCTGCCGGCCATCGACGGGGCCGGTTTCGCCCCGTTGCTGCCGAGCCTAGTCGGACGCGAATTCGCCCTGATCGACCTCGGTGTATTGAGTGCACATTTCGCGGCCGGCAACTGGGAGCGGCCGGGCATCGATCAGCATTTGCTCGACGAGGCCGCCACCGTCCACGGCCTGGCCGCCAGCCGTTATGGGCAATACCGTCTGTCGCAGACCCGCGCCGACAGTGCCGCAGAACCGGCGACGTTCCCCTTGCATGTCGAATTGCGCGTCCCGGCCGGCACTGCGGTGGAAGCGCCGTTTGCCGGTGTGCTGCAGCAGTCGGCGAACGGCGTGCTGCAACTCGATGGCGCGCAAGTGAGCCTGCGCCTGTCGGGTGTGAAGCCGACGCTGCACGGTGGCGCGGCACTGGTCAAAGGCCAGGTGCTGGGGGCAGTCGACGGCCCGTTGCAGGTGCAACTGCTGCGCGGCGCGCACTTGCCGGCGCCGCTGTTCTGCACGCCGTCGCGGGCGGCGGCGTGGCAAGCGTTGTGTCCGTCGCCGGCGGCCCTGCTCGGCCTTGCCTGCGACGCCGAACCGGAGCTCGACGCTCAGACCCTGCTGGAGCGCCGCGACGCCAGTTTCGCCCGCACGCAAAAGCATTATTACGTCGACCCGCCCCGCATCGAACGCGGCTGGCGCAATCACCTGATCGACATGCAGGGCCGCTCCTACCTCGACATGCTCAACAACGTCGCGGTGCTGGGCCACGGCCACCCGCGCATGGCCGCGGTCGCCGCGCGGCAGTGGTCGCTGCTCAATACCAACTCGCGCTTCAACTATGCCGCGGTGGCGGAGTTTTCCGAGCGCCTGCTGAAGCTGGCGCCGCCAGGCATGGACCGGGTGTTCCTGGTCAACAGCGGCAGCGAGGCCAACGATCTGGCCATCCGCCTGGCGTGGGCCTACAGCGGAGGGCGCGACATGCTCAGCGTGCTTGAGGCCTATCACGGCTGGACGGTGGGCGCCGATGCGGTGTCGACCTCGATCGCCGACAACCCGCAGGCGCTCAGCAGCCGCCCGGACTGGGTGCATCCGGTGACCGCGCCGAACACCTATCGCGGTGAGTTCCGTGGGCCGGATTCGGCGCCGGATTATGTCCGCAGCGTCGAACAGCACCTGGCCCGGCTCGACCGACAGGGCCGGCAACTGGCCGGCTTCATCTGCGAGCCAGTGTACGGCAATGCCGGTGGTATCTCGCTGCCGCCGGGGTATCTGCAAGAGGTCTATGCAAGGGTCCGCGAGCGCGGCGGCGTGTGCATCGCCGACGAAGTGCAGGTCGGCTACGGGCGTATGGGCAAGTTCTTCTGGGGCTTCGAAGACCAGGGCGTGGTACCGGACATCATCACCATGGCCAAAGGTATGGGCAACGGTCAGCCGCTTGGCGCGGTGATCACCCGCCGGGAAATCGCCGAGGCGCTGGAGGCCGAGGGTTACTTCTTTTCGTCCGCCGGCGGCAGTCCGGTGAGCTGCCAGATCGGCATGGCGGTGCTCGATGTCATGGAAGAAGAGCAGCTTTGGGAAAATGCCCGGGTGGTCGGCGATCACTTCAAGGCACGCCTGCAAGCGTTGATCGATAAACATCCACTGGTGGGCGCGGTGCATGGTTCCGGGTTCTACCTGGGGGTGGAACTGGTGCGCGACCGCGAGACGCTGGAACCGGCCAGCGAAGAAACCACGCTGCTGTGCGATCGCCTGCGCGAGCTGGGGATCTTCATGCAGCCGACCGGCGATTTCCTCAACGTGCTGAAGATCAAGCCGCCGATGGTCACCTCGCGGCAGAGCGTGGATTTCTTTGTCGACATGCTGGAGCGGGTGCTCGCAGAGGGCCTGTAAACCTAGGTTGCGGCGCGGCAGCTGGCGCAGGCGGCGAGCCTTTGACTGGCTTTTCTACGGAAAGGCTCAAAGGATCGCAGCGGCGCCTCCTGCGCTTATATAGATTTATATCGGCTATTTTTGTGTGTTTTTATTTAGGTAGTCGCTTTATCGCTTTTAATGTCGATTTTTATCGGCTATAAAGTCGCCATTGGTTTGCAAAATCCTCGACGGTTCCCTGGAGTCCTGATCCGATGACCACACTGACAAGCACCCCCCGCGCCGATGGCTTCTACATGCCGGCCGAATGGGCACCGCAAACCCAGATCTGGATGATCTGGCCCGAGCGCCCGGACAACTGGCGCCTGGGTGGCAAACCGGCGCAGGCCGCGCACGCTGCCGTGGCCAAGGCCATTGCGCGTTTTCAACCGGTCACCGTGGCGGTGTCCGCCGGCCAGTATGAAAACGCCCGCGCGCGTCTCGATGTGCCGAATATCCGTGTGGTCGAGATGTCCAGCGATGACGCCTGGGTGCGCGACAGCGGCCCGACCTTCGTCATCAACAACAGCGGCGAAGTGCGCGGCGTGAACTGGGATTTCAACGCCTGGGGCGGGTTTGACGGCGGCCTGTATTCGCCGTGGAACCGTGATTCGCAGGTCGGCGGCAAGATCCTCGAGATCGAGCGCAGCCCGCGTTATCGCACCGAAGGTTTCGTGCTCGAGGGCGGTTCGATTCACGTCGACGGTGAAGGCACGCTGATCACCACCGAGGAATGCCTGCTCAACCGCAATCGCAACCCGCACCTGAACCGTGCAGAAATCGAAGCGGTGCTCAGCGCCAACCTGGCGGTGGACAAGATCATCTGGCTGCCGGACGGCCTGTTCAACGATGAAACCGACGGCCATGTGGATAACTTCTGCTGCTACGTGCGTCCGGGCGAGGTGTTGCTGGCGTGGACCGACGATCCGCAGGATCCGAACTACCCGCGCTGCCAGGCAGCGATGAAAGTGCTGCAAAGCAGCACCGACGCCAAGGGACGCCCGTTCACGGTGCACAAGATGCCGATTCCGGGGCCGCTGTATGCCACCGAAGAGGAATGCGCCGGCGTCGATCCGGTGGACGGCACCCAGGAGCGCAATCCGTCGGTGCGCCTGGCCGGTTCCTACGTGAACTTCCTGATCGTCAACGGCGGCATCATCGCGCCAAGCTTCGACGATCCACAGGACGGCCCGGCCAGGGAAATCCTGCAGAAGCTGTTCCCGCAACACGAAGTGGTGATGGTGCCGGGCCGCGAACTGTTACTCGGTGGCGGCAATATTCACTGCCTTACCCAACAGCAACCCGCGCCGCACAACGAGTGAGTGCCGACGTAACAGCTTGAGTTGACTGAAAAATCGCTTGAGCCCGGCTGCGTCAGCCAGCGCTTGCAGAGAAACCCGCAGCCCGAAAGGACTGCGGGTTTCTTTATGTCCGCTGGTCGACAAATGGCCAGGATTGGCATAGCTCTTGTATTCGTCTGGGGGCACTAGGGAGGGGGGAGAACTTCAACAGTTCTGTCATAAACCTTGGATAACGTAGCCGCTCACGAACGGGGAGAGAGCGCTGAAATGAACGCCGAAGTGAACGTAATCAGCGAGCGGACGTTGCATCCCATGGCTGTTAATAGTGAATCGCTCCAGCTCGTCGCGCACTGGTTGAAGTCCAATGGAACGCGTCAGATCAGGGAACCTGATCCGCGCCGGATGATGATCGAGCGTTACCCCGCTGGCCTGTTCAGCGAGGCCGAACTGGATGCCTTGTGGGCTGTGATGGAAGGATAAGAAGAACAACAGGGATCAGTGAAAGCGCTGCCGGGATGGCGGCGCTTTTTTTTGCGCGCTGGAAAGTCACTTGCGCCAGCGGCGGCGTCACTGGCGCAAGTGACGTTCGATGGCAGGCGCTGCGCTGGTTTTCTAGAAGCTGTAGCTGCCCGTCATCACCACGCTGCGCGGCGCCCCCGGCATGATCTGCGCGGCACTGGTGGCCGAGGCGTAATACTCACGATCGGTGATGTTGTTCAGCGCCGCGCTGACATCCCAGTCCTTGTGCCGGTAGCCGGCCAGCGCATCCCAGCGGCCATAGCCCGGCAGGACGGTGGTGTTGAGGTTGTCGGCGTAGCGCTGGCCGACCAGGGTCAGGCCGGTCTCGGCGTACCAGCCCAGTTCCGGTTTCCAGGTCAGGAACAGGCTGGCGTTGTGCTTGGCGACGTTGTTCACGCGTTTGCCTTCCAGGCCGTTGTTGTCCTTTTCGATGGTGGTGTCCTGCACACCGACGCCGCCGCGCACGTACCAGTTGCCGCCGATCTTGCCGGTCCCGGTCAGCTCGATGCCGCGCGAACGCTGCACGCCGGTGAGCACGGTCACGGTCGGGTCGTTCGGATCGCTGGTGCGGCGGTTGTAGAGCTCCAGGTCATACAGCGCCAGGGTGGTGCTCAGGCGATCGTCGAGCCAGTCGCTCTTCACACCGATTTCTTTCTGTTTGGTCAGCTCCGGGCTCAGGTCATTGCTGTTGCCGGCGGCGCCCGGGGTGATGCCGATCAGGCCGCCACCGACGGGCGAGAAGGTCTTGGTCCACGAGGCATAGAACGAGTGGCTCTGCAGCGGCGTCCAGACCACGCCGACCCGTGGGCTGGTGCTGTGGCTGTCGCGATCCTCGGAGAGGTTCCTCAGCTTGTTGGTCGACTCGATGTCGAAGGTGTCGTAGCGCAGGCCGGCCAGCAACTGCCACTGATCGTTCAGGCGCAGTTGGTCCTGCACGTAGATCGCGCGGCTTTCGACCTCGGTGTGGCTGCTGCTCGAGAGTTGCATGCGCCCGTTGTGCCGGAGGTCGCGATTGGGGGTGTACAGATCAAGTGCCGGCACCGGCGAGCTGCCGGCGCCGCTGGTGGCGGCGTTGTACAGCTTCGGATCACGGCGCTGGCTGCCGATTTCGAGGCCGGTGAGCAGGCGATGCTCGAGGCCGAAGGTGTCGAAGCCGCCCTCCAGTTCGAGGTTGTTGTAAACGTTGCGGGTGGTCAGGTCCTGCTGCCAGTGCTGGCGCGTGACCTTGTTGGTCGCCGGGGTGAAACCGGTGAGGTAGGTGTTGTCGAAATCGCTGTCGAGCTTGAACACGCCGAGGGTGTGGCGCAGCTGCCAGTTGTCGTTGACCTCGTAAGTCAGTTTCGAGCGCAGCGATTGGGTCTTGTCGTCGATGAAATCGTGATCGTTGCCGTAGCTGGTATCGCGGCCGACGTCGGCCGGACGCCCGTTGACCCCTGGCACACCGCGATCCGGCGTGCGGTTGTAGCGGCTGTATTCGTACTGCACCAGCCAGTTCAGGTCCGGCGTCAGTTGCCAGCTCATCGACGGTGCGAACAACTGACGGCTGCCGCTGACGCCATCACGGAAGCTGTTCTGGTCCATGTTGCCCATGTTCAGGCGCAGGCTGATGTTTTCGCTCGGGTCGGTGCTGAGATCGGCGTAGAGGCTGCGCAGGTCGTCGCTGCCGCCCTGGGCTTCGAGGGTCGAGCGGCGGCCGGATTCCGGGGCCTTGCTGACGCGGTTGACGATCCCGCCCTGACTGCCACGGCCGTACAGCACGGCAGCCGGACCCTTGAGCACTTCCACGCGCTCGATGTTGTGCATGTCGCGTTTGTACTGGCTGTCGTCGCGGATGCCATCCAGGTAGAAATCGTTGCTGGCATCGAAACCGCGGATGCGCAGGCTGTCGAACCGGGTGTCGGCAGCACTGCTGACGTTGGGGATGCCACTCAGGGCGTCGCCGATGTCATTGATGCCGTAGCTGGACACGTTGCTGGTCTTGATCGAGTCGATGGCCTGCGGCACGTAGCGCACGGGTGTCGAAGTGCGGGTGGCGGTGCTGCTGACTTTGACGCGTGGATCGTCGGCCTGGGATTCGGCACTGATGGAGGTGGCGGGCAACTCGGTCGTGGCGTAGGCGCAGCTCGACAGAAAGGCAGACAGACCAAGAGTAACGGGCGTGAGACGGAACGGGGCAGGCATGGAAAAGCGCATCCGAAAGGGTGAAAGAATTCGAGCGCGCGAATGGTAATGCTTTGCATTTGCTCCCGTTAATTATTCCTGAAAGGTTCCCCGGAACTATTGTTTCAATTTATGTCGTCGCTGATACAAAGCACTTTTCCGGCAGATTCGCCCGATTCGCGAAACAGTCTGGAAGTCGATCCGGGGTTTTTCCGGGGCGGGTGCAGGACTACGCTGCCGGCATTGTTTTTCCAGTCATTTGCCGGAGCCTGCCGATGATCCTTCATTACATTTACGACCCGCTGTGCGGCTGGTGCTACGGCGCCAAACCCTTGGTACAGGCCGCCCGGCAAGCATTGCCGGTGATCGCCCATGGCGGCGGGATGATGACCGGGGCCAACCGCCAGCAGGTGTCGCCGCAACTGCGCGATTACGTCATGCCTCATGACCGGCGCATCGCCGAGTACACCGGACAACCCTTCGGCGAAGCCTATTTCCAGGGCCTGTTGCGCGATCACACGGCGGTGTTCGATTCGGCACCACCGATTGCCGCCGTGCTCGCCGCGGAGCAGATCGATGGGCGCGGCCTGGACCTGCTCGGGCGCTTGCAGACGGCGCACTACGTCGAAGGGCGGCGCATCGCCGACAGGGCAGTGCTGCTGGAGCTGGCAGTTGCCGAGGGTTTCCCGGCGGCGGAATTTCTCGAGGCCTTCGAGCGTGCCGATGCCGCGCAGCACATCCGTGACAGCCGTCAGCTGCTCGCCAGAGTCGGCGGTCAGGGCTTTCCCACCTTCGTGCTGGAGCGTGACGGCCATTTCACCTTGCTCGATATCAGCCCGTGGCTGGGCAAGCCCGAGGCGTTCGTCCAGTGGTTGCGCGCGGCGCGTGCGGTGAGTCCGATTGCCGCTGGCAAAGCGGTTTGCGGCATCGACGGTTGCGCCTGACGGTGATGGGAAGTCACTTCCTCTGCGTGCTTTCGGGCAATCGCCTATCGCAATAAAGTCTTTTCTTAGACGATTTTTGCCTATTTACAGACGATTCTTGAAATTGACACATTGTTCAGCACACGGCTAGGATTCGCCCCAACGCCTGTGGCCAACCGCCATGACCCAAAAATAATAAGAAGGCCCGCCACGACTTTGTCGTGGGCGGGCCTTTTTGTTTCGGGGTGAAAAAAGAGCGCAATAGCGCCGTTTCAGCCGTTCGACACAGCGCGTTTCAACCGGTAATAAGGAAAACAAAATGTTGAACAAGCGAATCAGCCTGATCGCTCTGGGGATGTTGAGCGCCACACAGGCCATGGCTAACGACCAGGCCGAATCCAAGGGTTTTGTTGAAGACAGCAGCCTCAAAGTGCTGCTGCGCAATGCCTATATCAATCGTGACTTCAAAGACGGCAACCCGGACAAATCCGAGTGGGGCCAAGCGGCCATCGGTACCTTCTCGTCCGGCTTCACCCAGGGCACCGTGGGTGTCGGTGTCGATGCCTTCGGTCTGTATGCATTGCGTCTGGACGGCGGCAAGGGCCGCAGCGGCGCCGGTGGTATCGACTTCTTCAAGCAGGGTGACAGCGGCAACGCGGCGGATGACCTGTCCAAGGGCGGCGCAGCGGTCAAGTTCCGTGTCTCCAACACCGTGTTGACCTACGGTGACCAGATGCCGGCCCTGCCGGTGCTGAGCTATGACAACTCGCGTCTGCTGCCGGAAAGCTACACCGGTACCCTGATCACTTCCAAAGAGATCAAGGGCCTGGAGCTGAACGCCGGTCGTTTCACCGCCGAATCGCGCAAGAGCGCTGAAGGCCGTGACAGCGGTGGCCTGAAGTCGATCAACGTATTGGGCGGCAGCTACCAGTTCACCGAACAGTTCAAGGCGGCGCTGTACGCTTCCGACGTTGAAGACGTCATGAAGAAACAGTACGTGAACGCCAACTACGTGTTCCCGATCGACAAGGATCAGTCGCTGACCCTGGACTTCAACGGCTACCGCACCAAGCTCGACAAGTCCTATGCCGAGTTCAAGAACACCGGCGGCCAGGACAACAAGATCTGGAGCCTGGCCGCAACGTTCGCGACCGGCCCGCACTCCTTCACCGTGGCGCACCAGCGCAGCACTGGCGACAGCAACCTGGGTTACCCGTACGGCGGTTATCAGAACGCGGGTTTCCGTCAGGGCGATGGCGGCAACACCATCTACCTGGCCAACTCCTACTGGTCGGACTTCAACGCTGAAGACGAGCGCAGCTGGCAGTTGGGCTACGGTCTGGACTTCGGCGCCTTCGGCGTTCCGGGCCTGAGCTACAACTTCGCTTACGTGCGTGGCGACAACATCACCACCGACACCAGCAGCGGCGGCACTGAGCGCGAGATCTTCAACCAGGTCAAATACGTCGTGCAGAGTGGCCCGGCCAAAGACCTCAGCGTGAAGTTGCGCAGCTCGATCCTGCGCGTCTCGCAGAAGTCCAGCGACTACAACGCCGGTGGCAACGAAGTGCGTGTGTTCGTCGATTACCCGATCAACATCTTCTGATGTTCGACCCGGCGTAACAGCCATTAAAAAACCCCGACTGGCTCGGGGTTTTTTTTCGGTTTTTATTGATTGGAAGGCAAAAAAACCCATGTTTCTGTCACTTGAAAACACTTTTTCGAGTGGTTCAGGCAGCGCTTCAACCAGGGCTTTAAATGCCTGAAATTCTTTCTCATGGACGCAAATTCTCCACCTAATAAATTAGGTCGCTCAACGTAGCGGAGAATTTGGTAATGATCGTGTTAAACAAAGAAGTGGGCGAATCGCTGCGGCGCGACAAATATGCCAATGTGCAGGCCGCCGACTTCAATCTCTACGGTCATTTCTCGGACTTCGTCAGGTTGACCAGAAGTTGGGAAAACATGGAGCCCGACAGCTACTACGGTCAGGCTGAAGCAGGTATGCGCTATCGTCGCTACAGCGACTTCGAATACAACCCCAAGACCCGCGAACTGAAGCAGCTCGAACATCGCGCGTACGTGCAGTCGAAGGAAAACAACGCCTACGTCGGCGGCGTCGTGCGGCACTTCCAGGACTTCTCCGATGAAGTCATCGAGTCGCCGGTGATGCGCAGCCTGATCGACACCGATTTCGAGGTCTACAAAAGCGTGCTGCCGGAAGAGCTGCACGATGAGATCTGGCAGTGCCAGATCCACCAGATCCGCATCGAGATCAAGCCCGGCAAGCAACTGGAAATCACCCCGGAAGGCATTCACTGCGACGGCTATCCGTTCAGCGGCGTGCATTTCTGGGGGCGCAACAACGTCGAGGGCGCCGAAAGCCGTCTGTACGACATTCACGAGCAGCAGCTGGCGTCGACCACGTACAAAGAGATTCTCGACACCACCTACTTCCTCGATCGCGACATGCGCCACTACGTGACCCCGGCGCGCAACACCCACACCCATGCCATGGCGTACCGGCAGATTCTGGCGATTTCTTTCTCGCGGCCCGGGACCGCTTTCGACATTGTTCGCTAATCAGATCACCCCAGTCGACGGCGTCGAGTGCTCGACGCCGGTGGTGCTGCGGCGCGCCACCGCCAAGGACGCGCAGCGCATGGAGCGTTTCTTCCGCCAGTTCGACGAAGTGTCGTTCTGCGAATGGCAGGACGCCAAATGCCTGCGCGGTGTATTGATCCAGAAGACCACCACCGCCTACCTGGCCTTCGACGTGGAGGGCGAAATCGTCGGGGCGGTGCTCGGCGGCATGCTCGGCAGTCGCGGCACCATCAATCACCTGGCGGTCAGCCCGCGCTATCGCAGCCAGGGTGTCGGTCAGCGCCTGGTGGAAGCGGCGTCGTCCGACATGAAGCGGGTCGGTGTGTTGCGGATGTTTCTGTTCGTCGACGATGCTAACCTCGCGGGCAAGCGATTCTGGGCTGCCCAGGGTTTTTGCGAGCCTCACGGCGAACGGACATTTGAGAGGGACCTATGAATGAAACGTCCGGCAGTGCGCCGCTGATGGCTGACCCTCAGCCGTCGCGCACGTTTGCCGAAGCCAGCCCGGTGGTGGCCGGCTACTTCACGGTGTCGTTCGTGTTCGGCCTGATGGCCGTCAACGCCGGGCTGCCGCTGTGGCTGCCGGTGGCGATGTGTCTGTTCGTCTACGCCGGGGCTTCGCAGTTCGCCGCGCTGGCGCTGATCAGCAGCGGTGCGTCGCTGACCACCATCGTCCTGACCACGTTCCTGATCAATGCGCGGCATATGCTGATGTCGGTGTACATGGCCAAGGCCCTGCGCGCGCTGGGCCTGAGCCGCATGGAGCGCTGGTGCTACGCCGGCGGCCTGACCGACGAATCGTTCGCCTTCCACAGCGTCAAGCTCGGAAACGGTGCGCCGGTGAACGTGCGCTACCTGATCGGCTTCAACCTGTTCTGCCACACCTCTTGGGTGCTCGGTGGCTTGCTCGGCGCCCTGTGCGCGCAGTACGCGGCGCACCTGATCAAATACCAGCTCGACTACGCGCTGACCGCAATGATGCTCTATGTGCTGGTCTCGCTGTGCAACACCCGCAAAAAACTCATTGCCGCCCTGGCCGCTGTGCTGTGCATGGGCGCGCTGAGCCTGGTCGGCACCTCGCCGTTCAATGTATTCATCGCCACGTTTGTGGGCTGCGGAGTGGGTGTATGCCTGACCAGACGTTCCTGATCCTGGTGGTCGCGCTGATGATGGCCGTGACCTTCCTGCCGCGGGCCCTGCCGCTGCAGGTCAACACCGAGCACTGGCCGCCCTTCGTCGCGCGGGCGCTGGAGTACTTGCCGGTGGCGATCGTCGCTGCGATCAGCCTGACACCCTTGGTAATCAAGGATCAGCACCTACAGCTCGATCGCCCGGAATTCTATGCTGCGATTCCGACGTTGCTATGTGCGTATTTCAGCAAAAACCTCTTTCTCAGTGTGGCGGTTGGCACGGCTGCGTACATTGCGCTCGGTTCGTTCATGTAGCGGCAGGTCGACCACATCGTTCAACGCCTGGCCGGACAGATCCGGGTTGTTCACCGCCAGGCGTACTTCGAGGAAATCCTCGAACCCGGGGAAAATCGTCAGGCCATTTTTCTGCGCGGCCTCACGCGAGACCATGCCGACCGCGTCCATCTGCGTGATGAGCGACAGGGTCAACGTTTCGCTGCAGGAATAAATCGTCCGCTGACTGTTTTCGTGATTGCCCAGGCCAGCGTCGAGAAAACGCAAAAAGCTGTGGGAATACGGACAATCTTCTGCAGGACGCACCTGGAACTTGTTGCCGAGCAAGGTCAGCGGATCGTTTTCCTGACCGCAATGCGCGCCGACCACCTGCACCTGCACTTCCGGCAGGACAATGCTCGGCAGCCCCGGCCGTTGCGGGCCGATCAGCACCGCGAGGTCGAAGTCTTCGTTCTTCAGCTTGCTGAGGTTTTCCATCGACTCGGCGTAGCTGAATTCCATCTGGTAATCGGGAAACACCTCGATCAGGCGTCCGATCAGGCGCCGGTTGAAGTCAGGCGCGAGCGTGGTGTTCAACGCCACTTTCAACGTGCGCTGGCCCGGCACCTTGAGTGCTTCGACTTTCTCTTCCATCTGACGCGTGGCGATCAGCACCCGATCCATATAAGGCGTCAGCTCGGTGCCTTGCGGCGTCAGCGTCAGGCCTTTGTTCGAGCGGCGAAACAAGCGGAAACCGAACTGTTCTTCGACCTTGTTCAACTGCGCGGCCAACGCCTGCACGGTCAGACAGGAATGCTCGGCTGCGGCCGACAACGAGCCGGTCTGCACGATGCGCATGAGGTTGCGTAAGGTTCTGCTATCCATGGGTAATGCCCTCTGAAGTGGGCTGGGTATTGTTGTGTACGTGAGTGCCGATCCGGCGCCATCTGCTGGCTATATTCCTGCACCTGAGCATAGTTGTCGCGGATTTAGTAGCGAATTGATGTCCCCGCCGATGGCTGGAGACTGACACAGGATCGGGGTTTTTGTTGACGCGGGGGTGATTGAGGTCAAAAAAACTGCCCGACTCGAAGGCGTCGGGCAGTGTTTTGTGCGGTTGGGTGGTCGCTGCTGGGACAATTTCGCACAGCTTTCTCGCGCTGTTCTGCATTGGAATCGGAAGCATCCCATTCAAAAGTAAGATCGAGCTGATTTATAAACGCAGCACAAGTGGCTGAAATATCAGGTAGTTACTTCGGGACTTTTCCACTCCGAGGCTATTGGATATCCAGGCAATGCCGGCGTCCGCGAAGCTAGCGAGAAGATGCCAATGAGTTTGCCAGGGAGCAGGGCTCTACCTGACCAAAGGATCTTGGTTTACCGGACATACGTGATATTGAACCCGAGTTGCTGACTTCGGCGATCAGAGAACGTCCAGGTGCTGAGAGTCTTGAAGCTGCATGGGAGCAAGTTGCCAAAGGCTTCGGACTTTATGACGGCCTCAATGCAACGGTGATTGATACACCAATTTGCCCCGTTTTAGTGAGGCGCGAGCACTTATTGCACATTGTGGAAAAGCGCCCGAATGCCAGGGAGCGCTTTACAGAATTCGCGCAAGACACCCTGAAAAAACCGTTGGAGATCTGGAAGGTTTCCTACGATGACGACTCTTTCCGACTGTCATTTATCGGTGCCTACAACGCGAAATACCAGATGCTGGTCGTGATCCATATCGATCACGGCAACGTACTCTGGAACTTCATGAACTGCGACAAATAAGGCACTGAACAAGCATCGGCATGGAGAGCTGCTGTTTCAACGTTACCGATGACCCTAACAAAAAAGGGCAGCCTTGCCAGGCTGCCCTTCACGAAAAAGTCACTTGATATTGTGCTCCCTCAAGCGGGGGAGAAGAGGTCTCACCCGAACGCTGATTTTCAGGTCATCAACGGGGTTCCTAACGCCGGCTATCGCCACCTGATGGCAGCCGGTTTCGCGCTCTTGGGGCCGATTCTCTGCCACTGAATTTGCTGTGTCAACTTAAGCCTTCAGGAGGCAAGCGGTAACGAAAGGCTTGTCGATTCATTACATCGCATCACAAATGAAGTACCCCGCCGCTACTTTTTCCCCTCCCGCCGCACGCCTAAATTGAGCTCCAACACCTGACCCTCATCCCGAAGGCAGGTCACTGGAGAACTCGTCATGCCATTTGTCAGCGTACGCATTACCCGCGACGGGGTGACCGCCGAGCAGAAAGCTCAGGTGATCGCCGAAATCACCGAAACCCTCGAGCGCGTGCTCAACAAGCGCCCGGACCTGACCCACATCGTCATTGAGGAAGTCGACACCGATAACTGGGGTTACGCCGGAATGACCACCACCGAATATCGCCGACAACTGGCGGAGCGGGGCCAGTCATGAGCGCGACCGTGACCATCGACTTCGTGTCCGACGTGGTGTGCCCGTGGTGCGCACTCGGCGCGACGGCGCTGGAGCAGGCCATCGCCAATCTGGCCGGCGAGATTGCCGTGGCGCTGACCTACAAGCCCTTCGAGCTCAACCCGGACATGCCGGCCGAAGGCGAACCGGCGGTGCAGCACCTGATGCGCAAGTACGGCCGCAGCGCTGCTGATGTCGCCGCCGGCAAGCGCATGCAGATCGAACGCGGCCAGGCCCTCGGCTTCGCGTTCGACCTGGAGAAGCGCACGCACTTCTACAACACCTTCGACGCCCATCGCCTGTTGACGTGGGCCGCGCAGGAGGGGCGGCAAGTCGCGCTGAAGAAGATCTTGCTGCGTGCCTACTTCCGCGACGGCGACAACCCGAACGACCACCCGACCCTGGTGCGCCTGGCGCGTGAAGCGGGACTGGATACGGCGCGGGCCACCGAGGTGCTGGCCAGCGACCAATTCGCCCATGACGTGCGGCAGGCGCAGGCCTTCTACCGCCAGCACGGGATCAACTCGGTGCCGGCGTTGATTTTCAACGGCACGCACCTGGTGTCCGGTTCGCAATCGGTCGAGTACTACGAACAGGTGCTGAAACAACTGGCGGCAGCCTGATCGATCACAGCGTCAAACCCAACTTGTCTATCGAGGATTTCATCATGAGCAACTTCAAGAAAACCGTCGTCATCACCGGTGCTTCCCAAGGTCTGGGCGAAGGCATGGTCAAGGCCTTCCGTGAACTGGGCTACAACATTGTCGCCACTTCGCGTTCGATCAAACCGTCGAACGACCCGCAGATCCTCACCATCGCCGGCGACATCGGCGACCCGGCCACCGCCCAACGGGTGATCAGCGAGGGCCTGGCGCGGTTCGGCCGCATCGACACCCTGGTCAACAACGCCGGCATCTTCGTCGCCAAACCGTTCACCGCCTACACCGCGGACGATTACGCGGCGGTCCTGTCGGTCAACCTCAACGGCTTCTTCTACATCACCCAACTGGCCATCGCCGAGATGGAAAAACAGGGCAAGGGCCACGTGGTCAACATCACCACCAGCCTGGTCGACCACGCCGTCGACGGCGTGCCCTCGGTGCTCGCCTCGCTGACCAAGGGCGGCCTCAACGCCGCGACCAAATCCCTGGCCATCGAGTACGCCAAGCGTGGCATCCGCGTGAACGCGGTGTCGCCCGGCATCATCAAGACCCCGATGCACGGCGAAGAAAGCCACGCCGCACTGGGCGCCCTGCACCCGGTTGGGCATATGGGTGAGGTCGAAGACATCGCGCAGGCGGTGGTCTACCTCGACAACGCCGGGTTCGTCACCGGTGAGATTCTGCATGTGGATGGCGGGCAGAGCGCCGGGCACTGATTGTCGTAGCAACACAAAGCCCTCGCCGCGGTGCGAGGGCTTTTTTGTGGGCAACAGCCCTGGCGTGATCTGGCTGACGGTCAGCTATCGCTGATGCAATACCTGATGCGCTGGCTGAAGCGCAGCGCGATGCGATCGCCTGTTGGCCGCCCGGTCAGTCGGGGACCACGTAGCAATAGAGTTGATATTGGCTGCCGGTATTCGTGCTCGAATAGACCGAATAGCGGGTGAGCACTCCAAGAATCGTCACGTCAATTTCCGCTATCGAAAGCCCGCTTTCCGACAGATCGATGGTGATGACGACCTGGTCCTTGCGAAGGTCCCGAGAGATATGAATCGCCGACTTCAATGTCATCCTGCGATAAAAGGGCTGAATGCAGCGAATGGTGAGATCCGCTTCACCGATGAACTCCATGTTCCATTCCTTGGTTGTACTGTTGGCAGCGGCAGCATCCGCAAGCAGCCGCTCTCGATCCTTCGACGAAGTTTCAACGCCCAGCCATCTTAGCGCCCGAGCGCTGATGGACGTCCATGAAGCTTTTATCAGGGCGCGGTTTCATACGCCAGTGTCGCTCACAGGACTGAGGCCGTGGTGGCACGCCTGCTCGCACCTGAGGGCGTGCGACGGTATTCAGCGCGAGTTACCGGTTGATAGGGTCTTCACAGGGGGCTGCGAATTCTGATCATTTCCAAGAGACAGCTGACCCTTTGCAGGCGGTGGTGGAAATCGGTCGCTCATTGATGGCGGATAGGGTTGCACGGAAGTGCTGATGCTTCTGGAGGGGGGCGAAAAATGAAGTGTGGACACTTTGTGGACATTTTCGCGCTTTGACGCGAGGTGCGTTCAAACCCCAGAAACCACAAAGCCCCGCATTTGCGGGGCTTTGAATATGGTGCCGGCACCAGGAGTCGAACCCGGGACCTACTGATTACAAGTCAGTTGCTCTACCAACTGAGCTATACCGGCGTGTGGGCGACGATTATAGCGATTGGGCGGGTTCTGTAAACCCCTGAATTCAGACTATTTTTGCGCGGGCCTGGATCAGGCCCGGCGCAGGACGTTGCGCAGTTTTTCGATGGCGCGCCAGGCGCGGTTGTTCTGCATGGCGTGCAGTTGCGCTTCGGCGCGTTCGGCGCGTTGGGTGGCGGCGCTGATTTGTGCCAGGGCTTCGGCTTCGCCGGGGCTGACGGGGTGGGCGAAGGGGTGGCCGAGGCACAGCTGAAAGTTGTCGAGCTGGCAGGGTGGCATGTCGAAGGCCGGTTTGAGGTTGGCGTGCTCGTCGGCCAGGAAGTAGCTGTTGAGGCCGTCGAAGCAGACGTTCTGGTAGCCCGCGTCGGTCACCAGATGTTCCCAAGTGTGGTCGCGCTCGAACGGCGTCTCGATGAGAATCAGCCACGGGCGGAAGCGCTTGAAGTCCATGCCGCGCAGCACGGTTTCCTCGTGGCCTTCGACGTCGATTTTCAGGAAGTGGATCGGCCGGTCGGCGGCGTGTTCTGCACAGATCGAAGTCAGGGTACGCGCCTTGACCGTCAGGCTCTGTACCTCGAGTCCGAGGGCTTTGCGCTCCTGGGCGAGCACCGGGTCGGCGGTGGACAGACCAGTGCCGGGGATACCGTAGAACGTCACTTCGCCAGGCGCATCGCTGGCAATGCATTGCAGGGTGATGTCGCGTGGGCGTTGCTGGCGCAGAGCGTCGTGGTAGTTCTGCATCGGCTCGACGTTGATGCCGCTCCAGCCGTGATCGTAGAAGGCCTTGGTCACCGAATCGTGAATCGGATCGTTGGCGCCGACGTCGATGTAGAAGCCGTTTTCAAAGTATTTGAGCGCGCGCCACAGGCGGACGTCTTCGAAATTCTGCGCGTATGAGATGAACGTCACGGTCGCTCCCTGTCGATCAGGTTCTTCTTGTTCGTGTGTGCGCTGCCGGCACTGCGTGAGCCTGTATAGCAAGGGTGATGGGCGGGCGCAATTTTCCCTTGCGCGGGTCCGTGAATCGGCGGTTATGTCCTTTTGATCTGGGGCTTATGCACAACGGACTCTAGCGCTGCTGACCACGGTCGCCGTTTTGTGGAGCAGTTCGCATTTGTCCTGCAAACCCCTGTTTTAGCGGTTTTTTATTCATGTGAACAAAAAATGACCAGCTGTTGAAATGGGTGCAAACAGCCGTGGATATTGGATCCAGGGTAATTCCATCAACAGAGTTATCCACAGGATGCCGGGTTTTAGCGACGTTCTGCCAGCAGGAGAAAATTACGCGGGGTGAGGTGGGCATTGCAGAAGGTGCCCAGGCGTACCACATAGCCTTGTTCGCTGAGGAAAAGTGCCCGATCAAGGTTCAGCCACAGCTCCAGCGGCCGTCGGAATAATCCGCGCAACAATTCCAGGTTGCGAACTTCGGCCAACCGCTGCCATCCGGCCGCTTCCAGCGCCGGCCAGTCTTGCTGGCCGATTGTGGATAACTCTTTCAGCGCGGCCAGGTCGCGGCAGTATTCGGCGAAGGGTTTGTCCAGCCAGGCGCTGGGCAGGGATGGCGTCGGCAGGTAGTCGTCGACGCCGCGCACTTGCCGTTGCAGCAGGTCGAAGGCCAGACGGCGGGCCATGGAGCTGTCGCGCTGACGGCGGACGCGTGCACCGGCGGTGACGGTTTCGCTCATCGGCAGGGCCAGATCTTCCAGCGAAAGCTGTAGGGCTGATCGCGAAGCGGCGCGAGATAACGCCTGATACTCCGTGCGACTGATCCGGTTATAGCAGCACGGTGCGATCGCCAATTGTTGGCAGCCAGCGGCGCTAGCCAGGTGCATCAGGCGCACATGCAAGTCGCCGCAAGCATGCAGGGCGACGGGCGTGTGCTCGGCGCGCAACAACAA
Organism: Pseudomonas sp. efr-133-TYG-5; assembly: GCF_030209175.1. Classification (GTDB taxonomy): domain Bacteria; phylum Pseudomonadota; class Gammaproteobacteria; order Pseudomonadales; family Pseudomonadaceae; genus Aquipseudomonas. The sequence continues at coordinate 206,390 of NZ_JARVSM010000006.1, forward strand.
TGAGGTGTTCGCTGCGAGCACATCCTGCTCGACATGCAGCGCCTGCAAGTGATGACGCTGACTCAGTGCCTGGCCGCTGGCGACGAGCGCCGGGTCATATTCCAGGCAGGTGAGTTGCTGGTCGGCACCGAGCAGGCGGCGGCCCAAATGGCCTTTGCCCGAACACCAATCCAGCCAGTGCTTCGGTTGTGAGACGAACGACAAGCGGCTGGCGAACGCCTCGATTTGCTGCCATTTGCGTCCCGGTACATCGACATTCAGGCGACGGTCGGCGATCTGCAGATCATGCGCGGGCAATTCACCCACCGCACTCAGTTCAAGCGACGACGCTGCCAATGCGGCAAACGGCTCCGGCGCATCCAAGAGTTCGGCAGGTTGGTTGTGGGCGTTTTCCGCCTCTTCCAGTGAGCGCCCGCGTAGCCTCGAGGACAATTCCGGGTAGGACGCTTCCCAGGGAAGCTGCAGATGAGTAAACGGGCGAGGCTTCCACAGCGCCTGATGCGCTGTAAGAAATGTATCCAGTGCCGTGAAGCGGGCGAGTAAGTGCTCGCCCGTCAGCACGCAGAAAGCCTCAGCGCCCTTGGCAGGCATCGACGCGCAACCATCGCTCCAGCTGCTTGAACGCCTGAACGAGCAAAAACGACATCAGCAGGTAAATGACGCCTGCGGTGAAGAACATATCCACCGTCAGGTAGTTGCGAGCAATGATGGTGCGGGTGATGCCCGTGAGTTCGAGCAAGGTCACCGTGCTCGCCAGAGAACTGGCCTTCAGCATCAGAATGACTTCGTTGCTGTAGGCCGGCAGAGCGATGCGCGCGGCGCGGGGCAGGACGATGAAGAACAATGCCTTGGCCTTGGACATGCCCAGTGCGCGGGCGGCTTCGATCTCGCCCGGCGGGATCGCTTGAATGGCGCCACGCAGGATCTCGGCGATGTAGGCAGCTGTATGCAGCGTCATCGTGGCGGTGGCACACCAGAATGGGTCCCGCAAATACTGCCACATGAAACTGCCGCGTACGGCGTCGAACTGAGCCAGGCCGTAGTAGACCAGGAACAGTTGCACGAGCAACGGCGTGCCCCGGAAGAAAAAGATGTACGCGTAAGGAAAAGCGCGGACAAACCAGAGCTTGGAGGAGCGAGCGATGCCCAGGGGTATCGCCAGCAGCAACCCGAGAATAACGGCAATGCCCACCAGTTCGAGTGTCAGCAGGGCGCCCTGAAAGAACTTCGGCAGCCACTTGTAGATGACTTCCCATTCCATTACGTCGTCCTCACGAAGCCACGAGCGGCGCGTTTTTCCAGGAAATGCATGGTGATCATCGCCAGTATGGTCAGGACCAGATACATGAAAGCTGCGACCAGATAGAAGGTGAATGGATGCTTGGCGAAGGTCACGGCGTTCTGCGCATTGCGCATGATTTCTTCCAGACCGATGACCGACACCAGCGCGGTGTCCTTCATCAGAATCATGAACAGGTTGCCAAGGCCTGGCAGCGCGATACGCCACATCTGCGGCATGATCAGCCGGGTGAAGATCCGCCATTTCGACAGGCCCAGGGCCTGGCCGGCCTCACGGTGGCCTTTGGGAATGGCCAGGATCGCACCACGAAAGACCTCCGTTGCATAAGCGCCGAAGCACAGTCCGAGGGCGGTCACGCCGGCCACGAAAGGGCTCAGTGCCAGATCGGGATTGCCAAAGTATTCGCCAATGGCATTCATCGTCTTGACGGTGCCGAGGTAGATCAGCAGAACCCAAAGCAGTTCCGGCACACCCCGTACGAGGGTCGAGTAGGTTTCGCCAAGCCACCGCAGCGGCTTGTACGGGGAGGTCTTGGCCAAGGCGCCGAGCAGGCCGAGCACCAGCCCGACGCACAGGGCCGTGAGTGCCAGTTTGACGGTCATCAGCGCGCCGGCGAGGAGCACCGGGCCGAATCCGTGGAGGTCGATAATCATGGATTTCTTTTCAAATCGCGGCAGGCAAGGCCGGGAGCCGGCGCCGTCGGTTGCTGGCGCCGGTCCCGCAGGTCAGATCAGTAGATGCTGAACGGGAAATACTTGTCGTTGATCTTCTTGTAGGTACCGTCGGCGACGATTTCCTTCAGCGCGGCGTTCAGCTTCTCGCGCAGCGGGTCACCCTTGCGCACGGCGATGCCGATCTTGTCGCTTTCCACGACCGGGTCACCCTTGAACTCGTAGTTCTTGCCGGCGTCGGTTTTCAGCCAGTCGTAGTTGGCGTACTTGTCCGCGAGAATCGCGTCGACACGACCGGAAGTCAGGTCCAGGTAGGCGTTTTCCTGGGTGTCATAGAGTTTGACCTCGACATCGCTGCCGTAGGTGTCTTCCAGCCAGGTGCCGGCCAGCGTGGCGCGCTGCGTGCCGATGATCTTGCCTTTGAGCGCATCCTTGTCGGTTTTGAAGTCGACGTTTTTCGGCGCGATGAATTGCAGCTTGTTCGAGTAGTACGGATCGGTGAAGTCCACCGCACCCTTGCGCTCTTCGGTGATCGACAGCGAGGAGATCAGGAAGTCGAACTTCTTGGCGTTCAGCGCGGGGATGATGCCGTCCCAGTCGGAAGTAACCACGGTGCATTCGACTTTCATCTTGGCGCAGAGGGCGTCGCCGATGTCTTTGTCGAAACCGACCACCTGGCCGCTCGCGTCTTTATTGTTGAACGGCGGGTAAGCCGCTTCGATGCCCATCTTCAGGGTCTCGGCCATGGCACCGGCGCTGAACGCCAGGGTGACAGCGGCTGCCAGGAAGACCTTTTTAAAATTCTGCATGCATGTTGCTCCGTTAGCGGTTGCTGGACATGAATTGTTTGCAGCGCGCCGAAAGCGGGTTGTCGAACACCTGCTGTGGCGATCCTTGCTCTTCCACCAGCCCCTGGTGGAGGAACACCACTTCGCTGGAGACCTGACGGGCGAAGCCCATTTCGTGGGTCACGAGCAGCATGGTGCGGCCTTCTTCGGCCAGTGCGCGGATGACATTAAGTACTTCCTGGACCATTTCCGGGTCAAGCGCGGAGGTGGGTTCGTCGAACAGGATCACCTTGGGCTGCATCGCCAGCGTACGGGCGATCGCCGCGCGTTGCTGCTGGCCACCGGACAGCTGCGCCGGATAGGCATGCCGCTTGTCGGCGATGCCGACCTTGGCCAGCAGGGCTTCGGCGAATTCGATGGCCTCGGCCTTGCTCTGGCCGAGTACGCGGCGCGGGGCTTCGATGATGTTGTCGAGGATGCTCATGTGCGGCCACAGATTAAAGTTTTGAAATACAAAACCAATCTCGCTGCGCAGGCGGTTGATCTGCTTGCCATCGGCGGCAACCAGCTCGCCGTTCTTGGCGGCCTTGAGCTTGAGTTCTTCCCCGGCCACCAGAATCTGGCCCTGGTGCGGGTTTTCCAACAGGTTGATGCAACGCAGGAACGTGGACTTGCCGGAACCGGAGGAACCCAGGATCGAGATCACATCGCCGTCGCGGGCGGTCAGCGAGATGCCTTTGAGCACCTCAAGCTGTCCGTAGCGTTTGTGCAGGTTGCGGATTTCAAGCGCGGGCGTGGCCTCAGCCATGTGCGTTCCTCATATATGTTGCGCTCCTGCTGTTGGTCGGCCTTCCTGGCGAGGCGGCCAAGCTAGCATAGCGTTTCAATGGCAGCCAACAGCGCTACGGGCGGTAAACGGATGGCGTGTGACAGGTTGTCGCATCGGCACAGCAGACTGTCGCCCCATCAACAACCGAACGGGTGTTTGAACGTTGATTCCCGTGGGTGTCGCGTAAAAAAAGGCGCGATGTTGCCACCTTTGGCGGGGTCTTGGAAGCGCTATCCGGCCGAACGTAGCCGATTCGCCCTTTTATTGTGCATCCCACACTTTTTCCGTGTGTTTCTGGTGCGCGGATTCGTTTAAAAAGTGAGTCGCAGGGTAACGTTCTGGCGAATTGCCAGTAATCTCAATGGCTTGCGATGACTGTCCGGTCGCGCGCAAAACCGCGAGGCAGAAGACTCTGAAACATTTTGGCGCATTTATTGCGTGCAGAATCTGGAACGCCCCGTTGGTTTCTTTTTACGAGAAGGAAAACCAGACGGGCCGGACGCAATCGCTTTCCTCGCAAAGGTAGTTTCGATGAGCAGTACCCCAAGCTCCAATGGCCTCGAACAGGGGCTCAAACCGCGTCATGTGACCATGTTGTCGATCGCCGGTGTGATCGGCGCCGGTCTGTTCGTTGGCTCCGGCCACGCCATCGCTGCTGCCGGTCCTGCCGTGCTGCTGGCCTACGCTGCCGCCGGTACGCTGGTGGTGCTGGTCATGCGCATGCTCGGCGAAATGGCGGTCGCCTCGCCGGACACCGGTTCCTTTTCGACGTATGCCGACCGTGCCATCGGGCACTGGGCCGGTTTCACCATCGGCTGGCTGTACTGGTGGTTCTGGGTCCTGGTGATCCCGCTGGAGGCCAACGCCGCCGCGACCATCCTCCACGCGTGGTTCCCCGGTGTCGAAATCTGGGCCTTCGCCTTGATCATCACCCTGCTGCTGACAGTGACCAACCTGTTCAGCGTGAAGAACTACGGTGAGTTCGAATTCTGGTTCGCCCTGCTCAAAGTGGTGGCGATCATCGGCTTCATCATCCTCGGCATCGCGGCCATCTTCGGCTTCCTGCCGAACAGCCAGGTCAGCGGTGTCTCGCACCTGTTCGACAGCGGTGGCTTCCTGCCCAACGGCATGGGCGCTGTGTTGGGCGCGATCCTGACCACCATGTTCTCCTTCATGGGTACCGAGATCGTGACCATCGCGGCCGCCGAATCGAAGAACCCGGGCAAGCAGATCTCCAAGGCCACCAACTCGGTGATCTGGCGGATCGGCCTGTTCTACCTGGTATCGATCTTCATCGTCGTGGCCCTGGTGCCATGGAACGATCCGACCCTGGCCAACCTCGGTTCCTACCAGACCGTGCTTGAGCGCATGGGTATCCCGAACGCCAAGATGATCGTCGACATCGTCGTACTGGTCGCGGTCACCAGCTGCCTGAACTCGGCGCTCTACACCTCTTCGCGCATGCTCTTCTCCCTGGGCAAGCGCGGCGATGCGCCGGCCATGTCGACCCGTACCAACAAGAGCGGCACGCCTTACTGGGCGGTGATGCTGTCCACCGGCGCGGCGTTCCTCTGCACGTTCGCCAACTACGTGGCCCCGGCCGCCGTGTTCGAATTCCTGCTGGCCAGCTCCGGCGCCATCGCGCTGCTGGTGTACCTGGTGATCGCGTTCTCGCAGCTGCGCATGCGCAAGCAGCGCATGGCCCGCGGCGAGAAAATCGTCTTCAGCATGTGGCTGTTCCCGGGCCTGACCTATGCGGTGATCGTGTTCATCATCGCCGCGTTGACCATCATGCTGTTCCAGGAAGCACACCGCGTGGAAATCCTCGCCACCGGCCTGCTGAGCCTGCTGGTGGTGGCTGCCGGTCTGCTGGTGGCGCGCCGTCGTCGCCAGGAGAAACTGAGCGTCGCCGTGGCCCGCTGATTCAGCGCGCAACCTCTGGCTGTAAAACGAACGACCGCGATCAGTGATGATCGCGGTCGTTCGCTTTTGGGCCTGCGCTGATTCAATTGCTGGCACTCGTGATGGACACGGTGATGGCTAGATAGTAGCCTTCCCGCGAATGTGTATCCCGGTGTTACCGGGTGCCAGGAGTTTCAGGACATGGATTGTTCGTCACGCCCCAGCCTTGCGGCTCATATCGTCGACCCTTTCCCGCCTGCCTCCTCATCGTGTGCCTGTGCCGCGATGCATTTGTGTTGCCTGCCATTTGTGGCTGGCGAACGATCACAGCTGAATCGAGCTAGCCCGGCGATTGAGTGAACTTATCGGGGCCTCAAGGAGAGACAAGCATGGCGTTTACATCGGTTGTATTCAAAAACCCTAATACCGGTGCGATGAAAGAGGCGCCGATCGGCTTCTCGTGGACCGTGTTTTTCTTCGGTTTCCTGCCGCCGCTGTTCCGTGGCGACATCAAGTGGGCGGCGATCATGTTTGTCCTGGCCTGCTTCACGTTCGGCCTGAGCAACCTGGTGTTCATGTTCATCTACAACAAGCTGTTCGTGCGTGACCTGATCGGCGCCGGTTTCAAGGCCCAGTCGATCGCCAGCGGCGACCTGAGCTACGCCAGCTCGAAGATCGGCATGGAAATCCCGCGTCTGGAAGGCGTCGCTGCCTGAGACTGAACAGTCTTGTGCGGCAAAAAAACGGGCGCAATCAGTGATGATTGCGCCCGTTTTGCGTTTGCACATCGGCCGTGGGTGTTACTCGGCCTGCGGCGCGCTGGCTTCCAGCGACTGGCGGTAGACGTCCAGAGCATCGCCGAAGTCGCTGATGAATTGCGGCTCGGTCAGCCATGCCTGGGCCGTGTCGCGATCCATGCCGTCGGCCCACATGCGGTAGTCGATCAGCATGTCCGCCGCCAGGTGGGTGGCGGCCATGGCTTCGTTCTCGGCGTTGTCCATGTCCAGCAGTTCAGGGTGATCGCTGATGATGCCGGCCAGTTCGGACAGCAGGGTCAGCAGCATGTCCTGGCGGCCGATGGCTTCGGCATCGCGCATTTTGCTGAACATCGCCAGGGTGTATTCCGGGATCGGCTCGGCGAGATGGCCGAGGTCATCGTCCTGGGCCAGCGGCTTGCGCCCGACCATACGGATTTGCTTGGCCTTGGCCTTGGCGCGTTTGGCGCGTTTGTGTTGCTTGTTCAGGGATGCCATGGGAACTCAGTTCGCTTGCTGTTGGGTTTGCGCGGCGATCGCATCGGATGCCGCTACATAATCGGCCTGGAAGGCCGGGGACTCGATCCACGCCAGGGCGCCGGCTTCGTCAGTCTCCTTGGACCACTGGCGATACTCGATCAGCGCGGCGAGGATGAAATCCATCGCGCCTTCTTCGCCTTCCTGCTCGTAGACCAGTTCCAGCAGCGGGTCTTCGAGGAACGCGCGGCACATGGCCTGCTGGCTGAGCTTCTCGGCGTCGATCATTTTCTTGAACAGCTCGGTCAGGTCCACCGATTCGAAATCGATACGGTCGTCGTTCGGGTCCAGCTCGACCGGCGCCTCGGCACGTTTGGTGCGATTTTGCTTGGCCTTGGCTTTGGCCCGGGAGGCGCGTTTTTGCTGCTTGTTGGCGGAGGCCATGGGTGTTGTTCCGTGGTGCGTTAAAGGGCTTGGCTGCGTGGCACTTGCCGCCCGGGTGTAGCAGGGGCCAGTGCGCCGCTTTGCAGCCAGGTCAGAGCGATGGGCCATAGTGTGGCTTGGTATGCGCTGCGAAAAAAGGCGAAATGTCCGACTTGTGCTTCGCCGATGTCCTGCGGCTCGATGCGCAGGTGGGTTTTTGCCGCGTGGGTGAAGTAATCGAGCAGGCGTTCGGTGGCGGCAACCGTACCGTAGGGATCGTCGCCGATGCTGATCGCCAGGACCTGGGCGCGGACGTTGGCGAACGGCAGGCTGGCGTCGCGCGCGACCAGCAGGCGACCACTGGGGCGCTGTTCATAACGTGCGGCCGGCGTGCTCCAGTCGCGTACCACGCCGGCCGGGGTGTCCTCCAGCCAGCCGAGGCGCTTGCCGGGGAAATAGCCGCAGAACCGCGTCAGCAACGGCATCACTACATGCCATTTGGCGAACATCCGCCAGCGCTGTGCCGGCGCGTAGTCGCGCCAGTAGGCGAATTGCGCGCCGACCGTCACCATCCGTCGGATCACCTGCCCGCTGGCGCCCAGCCCTGCCGCGCAGCCGCCAAAGCTGTGACCGACGACATCAATGGGCTGCCCCGGGAATTCCCGCTGGGCACGCTTGAGTATCGCCTCGAAATCCAGTGCGCCCCAATCGGTCCACGATGCCTGCAGCGTCTTCAGCATGGCCGGGCGTGATTCGCCGATGCCCCGGTAGTCGTAGGTGATGACGTCGAAGCCATGGGCGAACAGGTAGGCCGCAAAGCGCGAGTAATGCCGGCAGCGCACCGAGGTGGCAGCGTTGATGATCACCACCGGGCGCTGCGCGTCGGCCAGGGCATGGCGCCAGGTGAAGCCGCCGAGCAGGTAGCCGTCGGCGGCCGTTTCCTGGAAAGGCGCGTCCTGCCAGTCAGCGCTGGCGGACGATCCAGGTTGAATATCTTCCAGTGCGGGCGTGTCCTGCAAACTCATGGCGCTCGACCTTTGCGGGTAGCTGGCAACGATAGCTCAGCAGCAGACGCTCGTAACAGAGGGGGCTGCTCGGGTGACTCAATGCGCGGCTCAAGCCGTTTTGGCGGGTTTGACTGTAGTGCTTTTCGTGCACGGCCCAAGTCGCAATCAATCTAAAACCGCTCCCGCGCCGGCAAATCTAACGAAGGTAACGATTGGGTTCTGCAAGAACCCGGGAGTGTCCATCATGAAACGCGTTCTTTCCCTGTTGTTGCCGGTCACTGCCGTCGCTGTGCTGCTGTTCCCGCTAATGGCGCAGGCTACCAGTCCCGGGCCTGTCGACAGTGCCGGGGTGCAGGTCGAGCCGCAGCAACAAAACGGCATTCGCTACCTGTCCGGCGGGATCGGCGAGGATGAGGCCAGATCCATCCAGCAAGCCGGCGGTTACAACCTGCACATGACCTTCGCCGTCGGTGTGGATAACAAATACATCCCCGATGTCGACCTGGTGATATCCAAGGCGCCGGGCCCGAGCGTGTTCAATCTGAAGCAGGCCGGGCCTCTGGTGTATGTGCAACTGCCGCCGGGCAAGTACTCGGTGCAGGCTACGCGCAACGGCGTCACCCGCCAGGACGTCACCGATGTCGGCAGCGGCAATGCACGCAATCTGGTGTTCCATTGGGATGGCGATAATTAGTGCCTGGCGCGTCCGCGCCTGTCTGCCGGCTCCTGAGCCTTGCGACAGGCCCACAGCCCGAACACCGAGATGCTCAGCAGCAACAGGGTGACGAGGCTTTGCCAGACGACTTCGAACCAGAACATCCGCGGTTGCAGGGCCAGGGAATAGGTGTGGCGGGGTCCGGTGCGGTTGTGGGTGCTGATCGCGCCATTGATCAGGCTGTCGACGAGCAGGTAAATCGAAGCGCCGATGGTAAAGGCAAGCAACAGGCCGACCACAACCGTCAGCCAGAAGGACGCCCGGCTCGGTCGATAGGGCGGCGGATGGGGCAGGGGCACGCGAGTGCGTTTCTGATTCATCGGGGATGACCCTTTTCCGTAAGGGGCGGGCTGGTGCGAATGCCCAGGCTGAAAACCAGCGTTGCACAAATCCCGGGCATAAAAAAACCCTGAATCTTGCGATTCAGGGTTTTCGGTATTTGGTGCCCAGAGACGGAATCGAACCGCCGACACGGGGATTTTCAATCCCCTGCTCTACCGACTGAGCTATCTGGGCAACGGGGCGCATTAAAAGGGTTTTTCAGATTTACGTCAACGACTTTTTGAAAATTTCTTAAATTAATTCCGTCGCTTACGAAATCCCCGGGTTATTCGGCTGGCGGCACGTAGCCTTCGGCCTTGGCGTAATCCTCGCCGGAGAAGTACTTGTCCATTTCGCCCTGAAGATATTTGCGGTCTTCGGCGTTCATCATGTTCAGGCGCTTTTCGTTGATCAGCAGGGTCTGGTGTTTTTGCCAGTCAGCCCAGGCCTTGGCCGAGACGTGGTCAAAAATATCCTGACCTTTGGCGCCCGGGAAGGGAGCGCGTTCCAGCGCGGGCAGTTCTTCTTTGTACTTGCGGCACATGATGGTGCGGGTCATGACGACTCTCCTGCGTTCAATACGGCGGCCGCGCGTTCGAGCAAGGTCTTGACCGGAGCGGCGAGGCCCAGGCGCGGCGGGGTGGCGAGGTTATACCAGAGCCAGTCGGCCTCGGCCATGTGCTGACCGGCCTCCTGGACCTGAACCAGCCACGGTTCGATGGACAGCTGGAAATGGCTGAAGGTGTGGACCAGGCTCGGCAGCGCCTGCTGCTCGCCCAGTGCCAGCGAGTGCTGGTCGGCAAGGTGTTGCAGGTCGTCGAGGTCATCGAGTTCCGGCAGGCTCCACAAACCGCCCCACAGGCCACTGGACGGGCGCCGGTAAAGCAGGATCGCGCCGTCGCCATTGGCCAGCAGCGGCATCAGCGTGCGTTTCTGCGGGATGGCCTTGCGCGGCTTGGGGATCGGATAGCGCGTCTCGAGGCCGAGCATGTGCGCCTCGCAGCCCTTTTCCAGCGGGCACAGCAGGCAACTCGGTTTGCTGCGGGTGCACAGCGTCGCGCCAAGATCCATCATCGCCTGGGTGTAGGCGTTGACCCGATCATGCGGGGTAAAGCGCTCGGCGTTGGCCCACAGCTGTCTGGCGACCTTCGGCTCGCCGGGGTAGCCCTCCTGCGCGGTAAAGCGCGCCAGCACGCGTTTGACGTTACCATCGAGGATCGGCGCGCGCAGGCCCATGCTGATGCTGGCGATGGCGCCGGCGGTGGACAGGCCGATACCCGGCAGCTCCGTGAGCTTTTCCACATCCCGGGGAAACTCGCCAGCGTACTGGCTGACGACGATCTTCGCGGTCTTCTGCAGATTGCGCGCGCGGGTGTAGTAACCCAGCCCGGTCCACAGGTGCAGGACCTCGTCCTCGGGCGCCGCGGCCAGCGCTTCGACCGTCGGCAGCGCGGCCATGAAGCGGTCGAAGTAGTTGAGCACGGTGCTGACCTGGGTCTGCTGCAACATGATCTCCGAGACCCACACCCGGTAAGGGTTGATGTCCTGCTGCCAGGGCAGATCGTGGCGGCCGTGGCGGTCGAACCATTCCAGCACCGCCGTGGAAAACTGCTCCGCTGTCATCGCTTGAACAGCCCCTTCAATGCGTTTTTCAGTTCCGGGCTGACTTTATCGCCCAGTTTCTCGTCGATTTTTTCGCTGAGCTTGTCGCCGGCCAGTCGGGTCGCGACCTGGCCGAGGCGCTCGTTGTCCACGCGGCAGGCCTTGGCGCCCAGTTCCAGCGGACCGCGGCAGCGCAGCGGCCACTCGATGCCGACGAATTTGTCGCCGACCTGGCAGGCCGGATCCGGCATGGCGCTGGTGTCGCCTTCGACGATGATGCCGACGCGGTAGTCCATGCCCAGCACCCGCAGGTCGATGTCGCCGTCACCGTTGACGGTCATCCCCGGGATACGCACTTTCAGGTCCGGATTGCTCGCCACGCCGTTGCGCAGCGTCAGGTTGCCCTTGAGCTCCTGGAACGGCGTGTCCTTGCCCCGCGGCTCACCGCTGAGGGATTTGCGGTTGAGGGTGGCGATGCCTTTGCACAGTTGCTGTTCGAGGTTGGCGTTGAGCAGCACGCCGTTGTTGATGACGAAACTGGCGTTGCCGTTGAGGCTGTCGATCAGCGCCTGCTGGCTGTTGCCGCTGCCGGTGAGTGTGCTGTCGAGATTGACCAGGCCCTTGACCGGCGGGTTCTTGCCCTGGCTTTCGAGGATCTTCTCCACCGGCACGCGGTTGATCCGCGTCTGTAGTTTCAGCACGGGCGCGGTCGGGCGCACGTCGAGGGTGCCCTTGGCTTCGAAGTCGCCGTTGTACAGCTCGCCGCGCAGGTTCTCCAGGGTCAGCAGGCCGCCCTGGCCAGTGGCCTTGAGCGCGGCGTTCTGGATCGGCAGTTTATCGAGGGTCAACTGGCCAAAGGTCAGGTCGGCGTCGACGTCGAGTTTGCTCAGGCGTTCCACCGGCAGCAGGCGCTCGGTGCTCCAGGCGCTTTTGCTCGGTTTCTCCGGCAGCGGCGTGCTGCCGGCGCCGGCCATGGCGTCGGCCTCGGTGCTGGCGACTTCGGCCTGGCGCACCTGGCTGGCGCTGCTGGCCTGGGCGGATTTCGGCGGCAGGTAGCGGTCGACGTTGAAGGTGTCGGCCTTGAGGACGGCGCGCAGCGATTGCCTGGCGAAGTCCTCGACGGCGATACGCCCGCTGAAACTGCTGTCGTCGAGTTTCAGGTTGATGTTGTCCAGCGCCACGCTGGTCGGCGTGGCGGCCACGCGGCTGACCAGTTCGACTTTGCTCAGACTGCCTTCGGCCATGGCCGGCAGGGTCTGGCCGATGCTGTCGACGAATTTCGCCAGGTCGAACTGGGCGATCGACAGGCCGCCCGTGATCTGCGGAGTCTTGTCGAGGTCGTTGGCTTTCAGTTCGCCGAGCGCGCGCAGCTGATTGACTGACAGCTTGATACCCGTCCATTCGGCGACGTTGGCCGCTTTATCCAGCAGCAACTGCCCCTGGGCGGCGAAGGTCACGGTCTTGCCCTGCAGCGGATCACCGGCCACTTCGCCGCTGAGTTTCAGGTCTTCGAGCTTGTAGCGTTGCAGTGCGCGTTCGAAGCGCAGCTCGCCGTTGAGTTCGGTGCGCACCCGCAGCACAGGCTGATTGGTGCCGAGGAACGCCGTGGCTTTGATTGGAATATTGGTCGAATCGTGTACCGCGCCGGTGCTCAGCTGGATGCTTTCGGCGCTGAACTGCTTGCCGGTCAGCTCGTCGTTGTATTCCACGCGGGCGTTGTTGACGGTCAGGCTGTCGATGTCGAGGCGGATCGGCTGGGCCGGTTTTTCCACCGCGGCCGGCGTTTCGGCCACCGTTTCGCCTGGCGCGGGCGGTGTGCTGCCGGCCGGCTGGGGCGCGGCCGGCACCTTGCCGATGTCCTCCCAGTTGCCGTGGCCGTTCTTGTCACGGTTCAGGCGCAGGTTCAGGCCCTCGACGCGTACGTCGCTCATCTGCACTTCACGGCGCAGCAGCGGCAGCACGCGCACCGACAGGCCGAGCATCTGCAGGTCGGCAAACGGTTCGGCCGGCTTGGCCAGGGTGGCGACGCTGGCTTCGTGCAGTTCCAGGCCGAGCCACGGGAACAGGCTCCAGCCGATGTCGCCATTGAGCGTCAGCTCGATGTGGGCCTTGTCGCGGGCTATCTGGCGGATCTCGTCTTTGTAGTCGTTGGGATCAAACAGGTGGGTCAGGGCAAAGCCCAGCGCCACAATGATCAGCAACAGCCCGAGAAGTACCAGACCCAGGATTTTGCCGAACGCTTTCATGGGCGAGTCCTTGTAGTTAGTCGAATTCGAAATTTAGCCGGGGAGTATAGCGCTGCCGGGCGCCCCCCTGCCGAGTGTGCGTCGATGCGCTGCCGGCGCGCGTTGCAGCGCTTTGACAACGCTCGTCGACAAGGTTGCGCGGCGCTACCTGAATCAGATGACCTGAAAAAGGTGATATCAGTTTGGTTTTTCTGTCACCTGCAAATGGTAACCTTCGCCCGTTCGTCCGTCCTTCTGCGACTTAACGTCGCGCCTTCAAGGAGCTTCACCCAAAAAAAGGTCATGCCTGCGTGCATAAGGCCGGGGGTGAGCAGTGGCTGGCGAACCATACTAATAATTGGGGGATACACAATGAGCACGAGCATCACGGCGGGCGGCCTGCAGGCCGACCAGCCTGCGTTCCTGTCCAAGGAACGCATCATCGCCAAGCCCGGTTTCAACCGCTGGCTGGTTCCACCGGCCGCCTTGGCCATCCACCTGTGCATCGGCATGGCCTACGGCTTCTCGGTGTTCTGGTTGCCGCTGTCCAAGGCGCTGGGCATCACGGCTCCAGTGGCTTGCGCACCGGACATGAGCTTCATCGCACAGGTGTTCTCTTCGCAGTGCGACTGGCCGATCTCCATGCTCGGCTGGATCTACACGCTGTTCTTCATCTTCCTCGGCTGCTCGGCAGCGATCTGGGGTGGCTGGCTGGAACATGCCGGGCCACGCAAGGCCGGTGTGGTATCGGCATTGTGCTGGTGCGGCGGTCTGCTGATTTCCGCGCTGGGGGTGTATACCCACCAGATCTGGCTGATGTGGATCGGCTCCGGCGTGATCGGCGGTATCGGTCTGGGCCTGGGCTACATCTCGCCGGTGTCGACCCTGATCAAGTGGTTCCCGGACAAGCGTGGCATGGCCACCGGCATGGCGATCATGGGCTTCGGTGGCGGCGCGATGGTCGGTGCACCGCTGGCGGCGGCGCTGATGGGCCATTTCGCTTCGCCGACCAGCGTCGGCGTGTGGCAGAGCTTCCTGGTGATGGCCGCGATCTACTTCGTGTTCATGATCGGTGGCGCCCTGTCGTACCGCGTGCCGCCAACCGGCTGGAAGCCTGAGGGCTGGACCGCGCCGGCGAAGAAAACCGCGAACGCGATGATCACCCACCGTCACGTGCACGTGAATGTGGCGTGGAAAACCCCGCAATTCCGTCTGGTGTGGCTGGTACTGTGCCTGAACGTGTCTGCCGGTATCGGCATCCTCGGCATGGCTTCGCCGCTGCTGCAGGAAGTCTTCGGTGGCAAATTGCTGGGTGTCGACGTGCCGTTCGGTCAGCTCGATGCCGGGCAACTGGCCTCGATCGCCGCGATCGCTGCCGGCTTCACCGGTCTGCTGAGCCTGTTCAACATCGGCGGGCGGTTCTTCTGGGCGTCGTTCTCCGACTACCTGGGCCGCAAGAACACCTATTTCGTGTTCTTCGCCCTGGGCTTTGCCCTGTACGCGCTGATCCCCAACCTCGGGCACCTGGGCAACGTTGCGCTGTTCGTGGCGGCGTTCTGCATCATCCTGTCGATGTACGGCGGTGGTTTTGCCACGGTGCCTGCCTACCTGGCCGACCTGTTCGGGACACAGATGGTCGGCGCGATCCACGGTCGCCTGCTGACTGCCTGGGCCGCGGCTGGCGTGCTGGGTCCGGTGCTGGTGAACTACCTGCGTGAGTATCAGCTGAGCATCGGCGTGGAACGCGCCGCCGCTTATGACATCACCCTGTACATCCTCGCCGGTCTGCTGGTGCTGGGCTTCCTGTGCAACCTGCTGGTACGTCCGGTGGCCGACAAGTACTTCATGAGCGACGCCGAACTGGCTGCCGAACAGGCGCTGGGCCACGACAAGGGTGCTGACAGCAGCACCGTGCTGGAGTGGAAAGCCGCGCCGGGCAGCAAGCCGCTGGCGATTGCGGCGTGGCTGGTGGTGGGTATTCCGTTGGCGTGGGGTGTGTGGGTGACCCTGCAGAAGACGGCGGTACTGTTCCACTAAGACGCTGAAGTTGCCGGCCCGATATCTCAGGCCGGCACCAACACCTGTGGGAGCGAGCCTGCTCGCGAAGAGGGTAGATCGGTCGACATCGCTGTCGGCTGAACCACCGCTTTCGCGAGCAAGCTCGCTCCCACATTTGTTTTCAGGCTGTGTGTAATGGCTTGTATGGACATGTCTAGCCGCGACAGCCGGGGCTTCTGTCCGTCAGCCATATCACCTCGCGTGTTTCTGTTTCGGCCCCGCGTGCCTATAATGGCTGCCTTTTTCGCCCAATGATTTTGCGGAGCTGGTGATGGCCGAACGTAAGGCGTCTGTCGAGCGCGACACTCTGGAAACCCAGATCAAAGCCTCGATCAACCTTGATGGCACCGGAAAGGCCCGATTCGATATCGGTGTTCCTTTTCTTGAGCACATGCTGGACCAGATCGCCCGGCACGGGCTGATCGACCTGGATATTGTCAGCAAGGGCGACCTGCATATCGACGACCACCACACCGTGGAAGACGTCGGTATCACCCTCGGACAGGCCTTCAGCCAGGCCATTGGCGACAAGAAAGGCATCCGTCGCTACGGCCACGCCTACGTGCCGCTCGATGAAGCGCTGTCGCGCGTGGTGATCGACTTCTCCGGTCGTCCGGGCCTGCAGATGCACGTGCCCTACACCCGTGCCACCGTCGGCGGTTTCGACGTCGACCTGTTCCAGGAGTTCTTCCAGGGCTTCGTCAACCACGCCAACGTCACCCTGCACATCGACAACCTGCGTGGCAGCAACACCCACCACCAGATCGAAACCGTGTTCAAGGCGTTCGGCCGCGCACTGCGCATGGCCGTCGAGCTGGATGAGCGCATGGCCGGGCAGATGCCTTCGACCAAGGGCGTTTTGTAATGCAGACGGTCGCGGTTATCGATTACGGCATGGGCAACCTGCACTCGGTGGCCAAGGCCCTCGAGCACGTCGGCGCCGGCAAGGTGCTGATCACCAGTGACGCGGACGTGATCCGCGAAGCCGACCGGGTGGTGTTCCCCGGCGTCGGTGCGATTCGCGATTGCATGGCGGAAATCCGTCGTCTGGGGTTCGATGCGCTGGTGCGTGAAGTCAGCCAGGATCGGCCGTTCCTCGGCATCTGCGTCGGCATGCAGGCCCTGCTCGACAGCAGCGAAGAGAACGACGGCGTCGACTGCATCGGCCTGTTCCCCGGCGCGGTGAAGTTCTTCGGCAAAGACCTGCATGAAGACGGCGAACACCTGAAAGTCCCGCACATGGGCTGGAACGAAGTGCAGCAGAAGGTCAGTCACCCGCTGTGGCATGACATTCCGGACATGGCGCGTTTCTACTTCGTGCACAGCTACTACATCGCTGCCGCCAATGCGCGGCAGGTCGTCGGTAGCGGTCATTACGGGGTCGATTTCGCTGCCGCGCTGGCCGAAGGCTCGCGTTTCGCCGTGCAGTTCCACCCGGAGAAAAGCCATACCCATGGCCTGCAACTGCTGCAGAACTTCGCCGCGTGGGACGGTCGCTGGTAAATGGCCGCGAAGAAATCCAAGCCGCCGATCCTGACCCTCACTGCCGAACAGGAAAGCGAGGCCAACCGCAAGATCCAGCGGTTCATGGAGGATCGTTTCGAACTGGACCTGGGTTCGTTCGAAGCGGCGGAGATTCTTGAGCTGTTTACCCGCGAAATTGCTCCGCACTATTACAACAGGGCGATTTTCGATGTGCAGACCCACCTCAAGGAGCGGTTTGAAAGCATCGAAAGCGACCTGTGGGCGCTCGAAAAAAATTAGGAGCAGCGGCAGGCGTCAAGCTGCAAGCTGCAACAGATAGACGCGCGTGCGCGCTTGCAGCTTATGGCTGCAGCTTGCCGCTCTTTTGACGAAGGAAAAAGCATGCTGATTATTCCCGCAATCGATCTCAAGGACGGCGCTTGCGTACGTCTGCGCCAGGGCCGCATGGAAGATTCCACAGTGTTCTCCGATGACCCGGTGAGCATGGCTGCCAAGTGGGTGGAGGGCGGTTGCCGTCGTCTGCATCTGGTCGATCTGAACGGTGCGTTCGAAGGTCAGCCGGTCAACGGCGAAGTGGTCACCGCGATTGCCAGGCGCTACCCGAACCTGCCGATCCAGATCGGCGGCGGCATCCGCTCGCTGGAAACCATCGAGCATTACGTCAAGGCTGGCGTGAGCTACGTAATCATCGGCACCAAAGCGGTGAAAGAGCCGGCGTTCGTCGCCGAAGCCTGCCGTGCGTTTCCCGGCAAAATCATCGTCGGTCTGGATGCCAAGGACGGTTTCGTCGCCACCGATGGCTGGGCTGAAATCAGCACCGTGCAAGTCATTGATCTGGCCAAGCAGTTCGAAGCCGACGGCGTGTCCGCGATCGTTTATACCGACATCGCCAAGGACGGCATGATGCAGGGCTGCAACGTCCCGTTCACCGCCGCGCTGGCTGCTGCGACGAAGATTCCGGTCATCGCGTCCGGCGGCATCCACAACCTCGGCGACATCAAGTCGCTGCTCGACGCCAAGGCGCCCGGCATCATCGGCGCAATCACCGGTCGCGCGATTTATGAGGGCACGCTGGATGTCGCAGAAGCGCAGGCCTTCTGCGATAGCTACGCGACCAGTTAAAAGCAGCTCCAAGTTGCAAGCTGCAAGCTGCAAGTCAGAAGCTCGACCGTGATCGGCTCTCTCTTGCAGCTCGTAGCTTGAAGCTTGCAACTCTTACATCGGAGATTAAGCCCATGGCGTTAGCCAAGCGCATCATCCCTTGCCTGGACGTGGACAACGGCCGGGTCGTCAAAGGTGTGAAGTTCGAGAACATCCGTGACGCCGGCGACCCGGTGGAAATCGCCCGTCGCTACGACGAGCAGGGTGCCGACGAGATTACCTTTCTCGACATCACCGCCAGCGTCGATGGCCGCGACACCACGTTGCATACCGTCGAGCGCATGGCCAGCCAGGTGTTCATCCCGCTGACCGTGGGTGGTGGCGTACGCACCGTGCAGGACATCCGCAACCTGCTCAATGCCGGCGCGGACAAGGTCTCGATCAACACCGCGGCGGTGTTCAATCCGGAATTCGTCGGCGAAGCGGCGCAGCATTTCGGCTCGCAGTGCATTGTCGTGGCGATTGATGCGAAGAAAGTCTCCGGCCCGGGCGAAACCCCGCGCTGGGAAATCTTCACCCACGGCGGGCGCAAGCCGACCGGCCTCGACGCCGTCGAGTGGGCGAAGAAAATGGAAGGCCTCGGCGCCGGCGAGATCCTGCTGACCAGCATGGACCAGGACGGCATGAAAAACGGCTTCGACCTCGGCGTGACCCGTGCCATCAGCGATGCCCTGGGCATTCCGGTGATCGCTTCCGGTGGCGTCGGCAACCTGCAGCATCTGGCCGACGGCATCCTTGAAGGCCATGCCAGCGCAGTGCTGGCGGCGAGTATTTTCCACTTCGGCGAATACACCGTGCAGGAAGCCAAGGCCTACATGGCTCACCGCGGCATCACCATGCGCTGAATGCCGCTCCCCCGGGGCAGCCACGGCCCCGGGGGATTTTCCCCATGCTCGGATGGCCGGTCACTGTTGCGTCGGTGCAGCGTGGGCCTGAGGGCTTTCGAGCCGGGCATCGAGATGCGGGAAGGGCTCAGCGCCGGTCAGCGCCATCGGCACGGACAAGGCATTTCTCAACACGCCTGCCTCAAGCTTCTTACTCGCCGAATTCACGCCGACAATGCACAGGAAATAACGTCCGGGACGCGCACCGATACGCGTGTCGATTACGGCATTGGTCGCACTGATGGCGGCGGAATATTTGTGCGGGTTCTCACACAGTTTCGCCAGGCGAACGGTCTTGTGGCGATAGAAGGCCGTATCGATGGAGAACCGATATGCCCATGTGGGAAAGACCGGCCGGCCATTCGCCGACCTCTCGATTTCCTTGTGGCTGACCGGAGTCGGCGGGTCCGATTCGATATTGAACGTGGGAAACAGCGGGCAATTTCGCTGGATCAGCATGCCGCGGTAGAAGCAGCTGTGCAGATGGGCGACCGGGTTGCCGTAGACATTGCCCTGGATCGCCACATAGCCGTTGCCCGTCGGTATGCACGGCGCGTTCAGCGCGCACGGCGGCAAGCCCGGGTCTTCGTTGGTGGTGCCAACCACGCCGATGATGGCATTGGAATAACGGTCCAGCAGCGGACTGCCGGAGTTGCCGCCGCGCATGCCCTGGCAGCGGGTCATGAAGTTGCTGCGCCAGACCCATTTGTCTTCGATCACATCGGGTGCCGCCTCAAGGGTGCAGGCGGCCAGTTTCAGCGTGTCATTCAGCGCGGCGCCGACGATCAGTACTTCGGTGCCAGGGGCCGGCGTGGCGGTGGCCAGTTTCAACGGTTTGATGCCTTGCTCGACCAGGGTCTGCAGGCTGACGTCCAGTTCGACGATGGCCATGTCGACGCCTTGCATGCTGCGCCATTTGACGGTCTTCAGCGGGTACGTCTTGAGCGCTGCGTCATCGAGAAAGTAGTTGAACGTGATGCTGCCGCGAATGGGCTGTTCGGTGGCGATCCGGCCGTTGGAGTGGTCGATGCAGTGGCCGGCGGTCAGGATGTAGGCCGGGGTACGCGCTTCAAGCGTGTGGCCGCTGTCGATCAGGGTCGCGGTACAGATGGTGTTGGTACGCAGGCGGCCGATCGCCTGCCAGTGATCGCGGCTGTGGTCGGCGTTGTCGAGGGTGATGGGCGGTGCGTGGTTCTGCAGGCCTTCGCCGTAGTCGAGGGTGTCGGCGATGCAGGTGGAGCCGATCAGGCCGATGGCACTGAGCAGCAAGCGGGGAAGCGATTTCATCAGCGTTGCCTTTTGATTAGTGGGTGGAGTTCCGGCGCATGCCGGGCAGGCCCAATTAATCAGCTGCGGGTGGGAGGGCGGTGGTAACTATGTAGGGCGGAAAACGTCGTGACGGCATTGAAATCAAAAGGCCAGTAGACAGCACAACACCCGCAAGGCACTCTTGGGCACGCCATGGATTTCGGTAGCCCGACATGATCAAACGCCTGCTTCTTGCGCTCGCCAGCGCCTCTTTGCTGTGCATCAACAGCGCCCATGCCGGGGATAACCCCGATGCCGACCTGGTGCTGCTCACCGAGAATTTCCCGCCGTACAACATGGCCAGGAACGGCAAGAATTTCGCCCAGGACGAGAACATCAATGGCATCGCCACGGACATTGTCCGCGAGATGTTCAAGCGCGCCGAAGTCACCTACAGCCTGACCCTGCGCTTCCCCTGGGAGCGCATCTACAAACTCGCCCTGGAAAATCCCGGTTACGGGGTATTCGTGATGGCGCGGCTGCCGGATCGCGAGAAGCTGTTCAAGTGGGTCGGCCCGATCGGCCCGGATGACTGGATCATGCTGGCCAAGGCGGACAGCAAGATCACCCTGCAAACCCTGGACGATGCGCGCAAGTACAGGATCGGCGCCTACAAGGGCGACGCGATTGCCGAGACGCTGGCCAAGCAGGGCCTGAAGCCGCTGGTGGTTCTGCGCGATCAGGACAACGCGAAGAAACTGGTCAACGGTCAGATTGACCTGTGGGCCACCGGCGACCCCGCCGGGCGCTATCTGGCGCGCCAGGACGGGGTCACGGGGCTGAAGACCGTGCTGCGCTTCAACAGCGCCCAGCTGTATCTGGCGCTGAACAAAGATGTGCCGGATGCAACCGTCGCCAAGCTCCAGGCCGCCCTCGATCAACTGCGCAAGGACGGCACCGTCGACGAAATCATGGCGCGCTATCTGTAAGCGTGTTTACCTGGCCCGCCGTCGCGGATGCTGCCTGAGCTGCCATGGGCGGCTCGTCGGCGGTCAGGTATTCCACCAGTTGCAGGCTGTCGATGTCGGTGTAGCCGAGCTCGCTCGCCACCTGCGAGCCGTCCTCGCGCAGCAGTCGGTAGGTGCTTTGCAGCTGATACAGCGCCACGAAACACCCCTTGTCGACCATGGCAATCACGTCGGCATCGGTACCGCTGGTCCAGCCATTGGCCGTGGATTCGCTGTGGGCAAAACCGTCGCTCAGGCGCGCCGAGAAGCTGATCCAGGGTTGCAGCGCCGCTGCGCTGTTCTGCCAGGTCACGCCGACATCGATCGACGTGTTGCGGGTGAAATTCCACAGATCGACCACCGACTGAATGCGGCTCGCCTTCCATTTGAACGCACGCCGGGCAGTGCCCGTGTTATGCCCGTGGCCGACCAGCACGTACTGATCGGTGCGTTCGAGGCGGTACAGCGGTGAGGTGCGCCATTGCGCGGCTGCCTGCAGCTCCGGGTCCCTGACCGCGAACCACGGCAGCCAGGCAATCTGCGTGACCTTGGCCGGTTCCGGTGCGGTTGAGGGCGCGTGGCCACCGAGGGCGGGCAGCGCGGGCGGGGTGTCGATCTGCAAGGCAATCGGCACGCGCAGCGCGTAGGCAGCCAGCGCTGTCGTCGGCCGGCTGTGGCTGCCGGCGCCGACGAAGGTGCCCGGGGCGAAATGGATCGCGCCGGCCGGCGCCGGCGGCGGATTCACGCTCCAGGCACTGAAGTCCTGATCGGCGCCGCTGCCCTTGTCGCTCCAGATCAGACTGCCGACCGCGCAGGCGACGACCAGGTCGGCGCGCACGCAGCGCACCGCGTTGAACGAAGGCTTGCTGCGATCGTTGCTGCACACCAGTCCGAGCGCCACATAGCCTTCAGGGGCGATCGGCCGCCAGACCGAGCAGTCGCCATTGGCCCGCGAGCCTTTGTCGCGCCACACCAGTTCAAAGTCATCGGGCTTGCTCAGGGCCTTGCCGAGGCCGGCGGGGCTGTCGCCTGGGTCGCCCTCGCAGACGACCGCCACCAGCCGTTGTTCATTGATGTTGTCCCGGCCGGCGACGGCGAGGTCGCCCAGGGGAAAGTAGCCCGGCAGCAGATCCGGGGCCGGCGTCGGGCGCCAGAAGCTGCCGGGTTTCGAGCTGGAGCCGGTGTTGTCCCAGATCCGGTGAAACTCCGCCGTGAAATTGATCAGCAGGTTTTCCACGCGCAGGGCAGCCATGAGGCGTGCGGGCGAGGCGACGTTGTTGTTGGTGGTCATGATTGATCCCGATATTGAAAGCGGCTCAAAGGCGCCGCGACCTGTTGCAGGTCGCAATATCCGGGGATGCAGGGGGTGGCTTGCGGTAACTATTTATAGGGTTGTGACAGGCTGTTACCGGTACGTCCCGTCCTTGCCGTGGGCGGCGGTCGCGCGATTGCTGCGCACGCTGATCATCTGCCGGATGTCGATCCACTCGATGCCCTGAGCCTTGAGTTTCGGCAACTCGCGCTCCAGCACCGCCAGTGTCTGTGGATAGGGGTGGCCGATCATCACCGCCGAACCCTGTTTGTGCGCGAGGCTGATCGCCGTTTGCAACTGGGTCAGGATCGCCGCTTCGGTGCGCTCGTCATCGAGAAACACGTCGCGTGACACACTGGCCAGCGCAATCTTCTGCGCCTGTTGCGCCGCCACGGTCTGGGCGCTGGTACGGCTGTCGACGAAGAACTTGTGGCGGCGCTGCAACTCGCCCATCAGCCAGGCCATGGCCGCGGGTTGCGCAGTCATGCGGCTGCCCATATGGTTGTTGATCCCGGCGGTGTAGGGCACCTGTTTGAACGCGGCGTCGAGGCGTTTCTGCAGTTCCTCGATGGGCAGTTCCGGGTGCCAGGCGAACGGCCCGGTGGCCGGGTCCATCGGCATGTGCAGGATCACGATCTTGCCGGCGCGATGAGCTTCGCGGGCGAATTCGCTGGCGTGCGGTGTGTCGGGCATGATCGCCGTGGTCACCGGGCCGGGCAGCGCCAGCACGCGGCGATCGCGGGGCAGGTTCTGCCCCAGGTCGTCGATGATCAGGCTCAGGTAGGCTTTGCGCGGCGTCGACCCGGCGGGTTCTGCGTGAGCAGCACCCGCCAGGCAGCACAACAGGACAAGGATGAAGCGCAGTCCCATCCTCAACGGCCGGAGGTGATGCTCAGGCCTTTGAGCAGGCTCAGGGCCTGGGCCAACTGGTAGTCGTCATCCTGCGGCATGGCCTTGGCCTTGGCGCCGGAACCGGTCGGTTTGTCCGCGCCGCCGTTGCCGTTGCCCAGGTGGCCCTGCAGGTCGGCTTCCTTGAAGTAGTCGCCGTCCGCCTCGCTGGTGATCTTGGCCTTGCGCACTTCGATGTCCGGGACGATGCCCTGGGCCTGGATCGAGCGGCCGTTCGGCGTGAAGTACAGCGCGGTGGTGATCTTCAGCGCACGGTCGTTGTTCAGCGGCAGCACGGTCTGCACCGAGCCCTTGCCGAAACTGGTGGTGCCCATGACCACGGCGCGCTTCTGGTCCTGCAGGGCACCGGCGACGATTTCCGAAGCCGAGGCGCTGCCACCGTTGATCAGCACCACCATCGGCACCGCTTCGCTTTCGTCCTTGCCGGTGGCGGAGAAGCGCAGCTCGGAGTTGGCGATCCGGCCCTTGGTGTAGACGATCAGGCCCTTGGTGATGAAGTGGTCGACCACTTCCACCGCCGCCTGCAACACGCCGCCGGGGTTGTTGCGCAGGTCGAGGATGATGCCGTTGAGCTTCTTGCCGTTGTCCTTGCGCAGCTTGGCCAGGGCCTTGGAGACTTCGTCGCCGGTCTTGACCTGGAACTGGGTGATGCGGATCAGGCCGTAGCCGGATTCGAGCAGTTGCGCCTTGACGCTCTTGACCTGGATGACCGCGCGGGCCAGGGTCACGTCGAACGGCGTGCCGCCGTCGCGCACCAGGGTCAGGGTGATTTTCTGGCCGATCTTGCCGCGCATCTTGTCGACGGCTTCGGTCATGCTCTGGCCGCGGGTCGGCTGGCCGTTGATCTTGACGATGAAGTCACCGGCCTGGATGCCGGCCTTCGACGCTGGGGTGTCGTCGATAGGCGAGACGACCTTGATGAAGCCGTCCTCGGAGCCCACTTCGATGCCCAGGCCGCCGAATTCGCCGCTGGTGCTTTCCTGCAGCTCGGCGAAATCCTCGGGGCCGAGGTAGGCGGAGTGCGGATCGAGGTTGCTGAGCATGCCCTTGATCGCGTTTTCCAGCAGGGTCTTGTCGTCCACCGGCTCGACATAGGCGGCCTTGATCCGGTCCATGACCTCGGCAAAGGTGCGCAACTCTTCCAGCGGCAGCGGGGCCTTGCTGGTGGCGGCGGTGCCTGCCGGAGCGACGGCCGGGGCCGGTTGCGCGGCAAACGCCAGAGGCGCGCCGATCACCAGGGCGATCGTCAGGGCCAGCGAGGTAAGGCGGGACAAATGCAGCATGTCGAACGAACTCCTGAATTAGGCGGCGCGCTTATCCTTGCGCGCGGCACCATTGCGCCGGATCACTCGGGTGACCCTGCTGACGAATTGCGAAATACAGCGCTGGTGTGTCCTGCCCGCCACTGTTACCGACAGTGGAGATGGACTCACCGGCCTTGACCACATCACCGGCCGACTTGAGCAGCGTCTGGTTGTGACCGTAAAGACTCAGAAAACCGTTGCCGTGGTCGAGGATCACCAGCAACCCGGCGCCGCGCAACCAGTCGGCGAACACCACGCGCCCGCCGTGGACGGCATGCACCTGGCTGCCGGCGGAGGCGCCGATCATCACGCCGTCCCACTTGGTCCGCGCGTCGTCGCCACGGGATTCTCCGAAGCGTGCCAGCAGTCGACCATCAACCGGCCATGGAAGTTTTCCCCGGGTTGCAGCAAAAGGGCCGCCAAAGGTCTCGCCGCTGCTGGAAACCAGCGCGCCGGGTGTGGATCTGGCCGGTTTGCGTGGGGCGTCGCTGTTTTCCGCCTCGGCCTCACGCAAGCGCTTTTTTTCGGCTTCCTGCTGGGCGATGAGCGCTTTCTGGCGCGCTTCTTCTGCCTCACGGGCCTGGCGGGCCAGGGTTTCCTCGATGGTTTTAAGGACTTTAGACAGGTCTGCCTGATCCTGCTCGCGGGCGGCGAGTTTCTGATCGCGGGCCTTCACATCGTCGTTGAGCTTGGCGAGGGCCTGCTGGCGCTCCTTGCGCACTTTGTCGAGTGCTTCGCGCTGGCTGTCGAGGCTGCTCTGCTGCACCAGCAGTTGCGCCTGCTGCATGGCGATGTCTTTTTCGACATTGGCCAGCTGGCGCAGGGTCTCGTTGAAATTCTTCAGCTGCTCCAGGCGG
This sequence comes from Pseudomonas sp. efr-133-TYG-5, assembly GCF_030209175.1. Taxonomy (GTDB): domain Bacteria; phylum Pseudomonadota; class Gammaproteobacteria; order Pseudomonadales; family Pseudomonadaceae; genus Aquipseudomonas. Next base: position 231,630 of record NZ_JARVSM010000006.1, read on the forward strand.
GCCTGGCTCAGGTAGTCGTAATAGGTGAGGGTGCGGGCGAATTTCTCGGGATTCTGCTGGTTGAGCAGCAGCTTGAGGTATTCCTGCCGACCGTTCTGGTAGGCCGCGCGCGCCTGGATGGCGATCAGTCGTTGCTGTTCAGTGCGCGCGCTCTGGAGTTTTTTTTTCTCCGCATCGAGTCGCTGCAGCTCGGCTTCGCTTTTCTTCAGCTCCTTCTGCAGGGCTTCGACCTGCTTCTCGAGCTTGCCCATCTCGGTTTCGGTGCCCTTGAGCTCCTTTTGCACGCCGGATTTTTCTTCCTGCAACTTGCCCAGCAGTTTCTTCAGCTCGGCGATGTCCTGACGCGTGGCGTCCAACTGTTGTTGGGTTTGCGCGCGCTCGTCAGCGAAGGCCGGTTGGAGCAGGCAGGTCAGAGCGAGGGCGATCAGGAGGCGAAGCATAGAGGCGGGCGGCACCAGGGTAAGGGACGGCCTAGTATGCCCGCCCGCCGCTGCAAAAAAAACGCCCAATTGGGCTTGTGTGATAACTGGGGTGGCAGAGAGGTCCATTTCCATTTCGAAAACCCCATAAACCACTGTGGGAGCTGGCTTGCCAGCGATGGCGTCTGCACATTCAACAGAGCTGTTGGCTGTCAGATTGCTATCGCTGGCAAGCCAGCTCCCACAGGGTTTTGCAGTGTTTTGACGGGCGATTACACCAGAATCGAAGTGCCGGTCATTTCCGCCGGTTTCTCCAGGCCCAGCAGCTTGAGCATGGTCGGCGCCACGTCCGCCAGCACGCCGCCCTCGCGGACCTTGAGGTCACGCTTGCCGACGTAGATGAACGGCACCGGCTCGGTGGTGTGCGCGGTGTGCGCCTGGCCGGTGGACTCGTCAGCCATCTGCTCGACGTTGCCATGGTCGGCGGTGATCAGGGCTTCGCCGCCGACCTTTTCCAGCGCCTCGACGATGCGTCCGACGCAGGTATCCAGGCATTCCACGGCTTTCACCGCCGCGTCGAACACGCCGCTGTGACCGACCATGTCGCCGTTGGCGTAGTTGACCACGATCACGTCGTAACGCTGCTGCTCGATGGCGTCGACGATGCGGTCGGTGACCTCCGGCGCGCTCATTTCCGGCTGCAGGTCATAGGTGGCGACTTTCGGCGACGGGATCAGGATGCGTTCTTCGCCCGGGAACGGCTCTTCGCGGCCGCCGGAGAAGAAGAAGGTCACGTGGGCGTACTTCTCGGTTTCGGCAATGCGCAGCTGCGTCTTGCCGTTCTTCGCCAGGTAGTCGCCAAGCACGTTTTCCAGGCTGCCGGCGGCGAAGGCCGACGGCGCGGGGATGCTCGCCGCGTATTGGGTGAGCATGACGAAACCGGCCAGTTTCGGCTGGCGCGCGCGCTCGAATTCCTTGAAATCGTCCTCGACGAACACTCGGGTCAGCTCGCGGGCACGGTCGGCGCGGAAGTTCATGAACACCACGGCGTCGCCATCCTCCACCTTGACCGGCTCGCCGATGGTGGTGGCCTTGACGAATTCATCGCTCTCGCCACGCGCATACGCCGCTTCCAGGCCTTCCTGGGCCGTGGCGGCGTTGAACTCGGCGTTGCCGTCGACGATCAGGTTGTACGCCTGGGAGACGCGGTCCCAGCGGTTGTCGCGGTCCATTGCGTAGTAGCGACCGACGATGCTGGCGATACGGCCCTTGCCCAGTGCCTGGAAGGTCGCGTCGAGCAGTTCGATCGACGAGGTGGCACTTTTCGGCGGCGTGTCGCGACCGTCGAGGAAGGCGTGCAGGTAGATTTTTTCGGCGCCGCGCTTGAAGGCCAGTTCGGCCATGGCGACCAGGTGATCCTGGTGGCTGTGCACGCCGCCGTCCGACAGCAGGCCCATGAAGTGCACGGCCTTGCCGGCGGCCACGGCTTTATCCACGGCGGCGCAGATGGTCGGGTTGTCGAAGAATTCGCCGTCGCGGATCGCCTTGGTCACCCGGGTGAAGTCCTGATACACCACGCGGCCGGCGCCGAGGTTCATGTGGCCGACCTCGGAGTTGCCCATCTGACCGTCCGGCAGACCGACGTCCATGCCGCTGCCCGAGATCAAGCCGTTCGGCACGGTGGCCCACAGGCGATCGAGCACAGGCTTTCTGGCCGCATAGACGGCGTTCGATTCGTGGCTGTCGCTGTGACCGAAGCCGTCGAGAATCATCAGGACCAAAGGTTTAGGCGTGGTAGTCATGGAATCCACTCGTGGCTAATAAAGAAGAGGGCGATGGAAAAGGGAGTGGCAGTTTAAAGCGAAGTTCCTGCGCCGTCACCGCCGGACGGGGTTTGGCCGACCTTGGGGGCTGTGTATACTGGCCGACATTTTAACGCCCTGGAACCTCCTTCGATGGTTGCTCACCTGATTGAATTTGCCACTAACCACTACATTCTCGTAGGTATCTTCGTCGTTCTGCTGGCTCTGCTGCTGGCGCATACCCTGCAGGGTGGCGGCAAAAGCCTGAGCACCGGCGAGCTGACCGCACTGGTCAACAAGGAAGCGGGCGTGGTGGTGGACATTCGTCCGAGCAAGGATTTCGCCGCCGGTCACATTGTCGGCGCGGTGAACATTCCCCAGGACAAACTGGCCGCACGCATCGGCGAGCTGGAAAAATACAAGGCCAAGACCATCATTCTGGTCGACGCGCTGGGCCAGACCGCCGGCACCCATGCCCGCGAGCTGATGAAATCCGGCTTCACCGCCGCCAAGCTGTCCGGCGGGATCTCCAGCTGGAAAGGCGACAACCTGCCGTTGGTGAAGTGAAATGACTGAAGTCGTCGTCTACTCCAGCGATTACTGCCCTTATTGCATGCGCGCCAAGCAACTGCTCGCGAACAAAGGTGTGGCCTTCGAAGAGATCAAGGTCGATGGCAAGCCGCAGATTCGTGCTGCCATGACCCAGAAGGCCGGACGCACGTCCGTGCCGCAGATCTGGATCGGCGCCACCCACGTCGGCGGATGTGACGATTTGTATGCCCTGGAGCGCGCCGGCAAACTCGACGCGCTGCTCAAGGCCTGAACTGCTGCACACGCATCGCACAGCAAGAACCCTAAAAGACCCAAGATCAGAAAGGATCTGAGATGACTGACCAACAGAACACTGCAGCCAGCGAAGAAGAAACCGCACCGCAATTCTCCTTGCAGCGCATCTACGTACGTGACTTGTCCTTCGAAGCCCCGAAAAGCCCGGCGATCTTCCGCCAGCAGTGGGAGCCGAGCGTCGGTCTGGATCTGAACACCCGCCAGAAAGCGCTGGAAGGCGATTTCTTCGAAGTGGTGCTGACCCTGTCGGTCACCGTGAAGAACGGCGAGGAAGTGGCCTTCATCGCCGAAGTGCAGCAGGCCGGTATCTTCCTGATCAAGAACCTCGATGCGGCTTCGATGAGCCACACCCTCGGCGCGTTCTGCCCGAACATCCTGTTCCCGTACGCGCGTGAAACCCTGGACAGCCTGGTGACCCGTGGTTCGTTCCCGGCCCTGATGCTGGCCCCGGTGAACTTCGACGCCCTGTACGCGCAAGAGCTGCAGCGCATGCAGGAAAGCGGCGAGACCCCGACCGTTCAGTAAGCGGTCGCTGCAACAACGAAAAAAGCGCCGTTACAGGCGCTTTTTTCTTGGCCGATCGTTCCCACGCTCTGCGTGGGAGTTGATTGTTCCCCCGCTCGGCGTGGGAATGCCTCTGGGGACGCACCGCGTCCAGTGACGCGGAGCGTCACGGCTGCATTCCCACGCCGAGCGTGGGAACGATCAAGCGAAGGGCGTTACTTGAAGTCGTTCTGCCGCCACGCTTCGTACACGGCTACCGCCACGGTGTTGGACAGGTTCAGGCTGCGACAGCCTTCGCGCATCGGCAGGCGCAGGCGCTGTTCGGCGGGCAGGGCATCGAGCACCTCCGCCGGCAGGCCACGGCTTTCCGGACCGAACAGGAACGCGTCGCCGGGGATGAACGCGGCATCGTGAAACGGCCGCGAGCCCTTGGTGGTGAAGGCGAACACGCGCGGCTGGCCGAGGCTCTCCAGGCAACTGGCGAGGTCGGCATGGCGTTGCAGGGTGGCATACTCGTGGTAGTCGAGACCGGCGCGGCGCAAGCGTTTGTCGTCCATCTCGAAGCCCAGCGGTTCGATCAAATGCAGGTGGCAGCCACTGTTGGCGCACAGCCTGATAACGTTGCCGGTGTTCGGCGGAATTTCCGGTTGAAAAAGGATGACGTGAAACATGCACGGCTCCGAAGGTAAAGATGACGCGCATTCTACGCCGCCCGTGGATCCGCGTTCGAAACTATTCCCGCGGGTGATGGCCTCGCTGGCGATTTTCGGGCTGATGGTCGGGCTGATGATCGGTCGCCTGACCACGCCCGAGCCAAGCGTATTGCAGCAGGTCGAGGTACTCGACGACGGTTTGGCGCTGTGGTTCAACAACGCGCCGCCGCTGCACGGCGAGATCGTCGATGGCAGCGTGGCGTTGTTGTTCGAGGCCGCGGGCCAGGCACAGAAAGGCCAGCTCAAGCTCAACGGCAAGGACGTGAACTGGCGTACGCGCTTGAGTGACGGTGGCTTGTTGCTGACGCTGGTGGCGGCGCGGCCGCTGCAGGGCGACTGGGCCGGCCAGGCGGTCGATGACCGCTGGCGGCTGGAGATTCATCTGCGCGAGCAATAAAAGAGGGAATCCCCGGCCTGCCTGTACCAAGGTTCCCGAAAGGGGCGGCCGCGACGCGTCGGCGTCGGGGCCGGTGTAAAGAAGGAACCCCTGACCTGCCTGTATCAGAGGCCCCAAAACGGCGTGGACTGGCGCAGCGGCGCTCGCGTCCGGTGTAAAGAGGGAACCCCCGGCCTGCCTGTACCAAGGATCCCAAAAGGGTCGGCTCTTCGCGTTGGCGCTGCGAGCCTGGTGTAAAGAGGGGATTCCCCGGCCTGCCTGTACCAAGGTCCCCGAAACGGGTGGTGAAACGAATCACCTGTGAGAGGTATTGCAGGGGGCGTGCCAGGTTTTCACCTGTTGAAACAAAAAAACTGATCGGAAACACGAAAGCCCCGTAATTCGGGGCTTTCGTGATTGTGAAAAAAGGGTTTTCCAGTGTTTTTCGGGGGGAGTGCGGCGATGCGGCTGTGCGCGATCGCGGGTCATTGTGCATTGATGCGGTGCACGGTGGCCGCTAACCCTAACCCTCTCCCAGAGGGAGAGGGGACTGACCGCGTTGCCGGTTCAAGATACGCCGAGATGAAATATCGAGCCGAACTCAGGTTTCGAAACACCCAGGATCTGCGCCCTCTCCCATTGGGAGAGGGCTGAAGGGAGGGGTAGCGTACGAACCGTCAGCCCTCATCCCCCTCATCGTCATCCCCGCCATCAACCTTCATCCCCAGTTCCTTGATCTTGCGCGTCAGGGTATTGCGCCCCCAACCCAGCAACACTGCCGCATCACGCCGACGTCCGGCCGTGTGCTTCAGCGCCGTCTCGATCATGATCCGCTCGAACGCCGGCACCGCGCTGTCGAGCAGGCTCGACTGGCCGCGCGCCAGGGCCTGGTCAGCCCACTGGCGCAGCGCCTGCTCCCAATTGGTCACGGGGGCCGAATCCTGCGGCAGGTTCAGCAGCTCCGGCGGCAGGTCGCTGATGTGCACCTCGCGCCCGGAGGCCATCACGGTGATCCAGCGGCAGGTGTTCTCCAGTTGCCGCACGTTGCCTGGCCACGGCAGGTTCTTCAGGTATTCCTCGGTTTCGCTTTTGAGCAGCTTCGGCTCCACCGCCAGTTCCTGCGCGGCGCGGCTGAGGAAGTGCTTGGCCAGGGTCGGAATGTCTTCGCGACGGTCCGACAGGCGCGGAATATGGATGCGGATCACGTTGAGGCGGTGGAACAAGTCCTCACGGAATTTGCCGGCGTGCACCAGGGTTTCCAGGTTCTGGTGCGTCGCGGCGATGATCCGTACGTCGACCTTGACCGGCACATGACCGCCGACCCGATAGAACTCGCCATCGGCCAAGACGCGCAGCAGGCGAGTCTGGGTGTCGGCCGGCATGTCGCCGATTTCGTCGAGGAACAGCGTACCGCCGTCCGCTTGCTCGAAGCGCCCGCGGCGCAGGTTGGCCGCGCCGGTGAACGCGCCTTTCTCGTGGCCGAACAGCTCGGACTCCATCAGGTCCTTGGGAATCGCCGCCATGTTCAGCGCAATGAACGGCGAGGCCGCCCGTGGACTGTGGCGGTGCAGAGCGTGGGCCACCAGCTCTTTACCGGTGCCGGACTCGCCGTTGATCAGCACGGTGATGTTGGAGTGACTCAAGCGGCCGATGGCGCGAAACACTTCCTGCATCGCCGGCGCTTCGCCGATGATTTCCGGCGTGCGGGTCAGCGCCGGCACCACTTCCAGGCCTTGTTGTTCCTGGGCGTGCTGGTTGGCGCGCTTGACCAGCGACACGGCTTCGTCGACGTCGAACGGCTTGGGCAGGTACTCGAACGCACCGCCCTGATAGGAGGCGACAGCGCTGTCCAGGTCGGAGTGAGCGGTCATGATGATCACCGGCAACCGTGGGTGCTGCTCGCGAATCCGCGCCAGCAGGTCGAGGCCACTGGCACCCGGCATGCGGATGTCGGAGATGATCACGTCCGGCTGCTGGCGGGCCAGGCGGCTCATCACGCCGTCGGCGCTGTCGAAGCTCTGGGTGGTCATGCCTTCCTGTTGCAGGGCTTTTTCCAGGACCCAACGGATTGAACGGTCGTCATCGACGATCCACACGGTTTCACTACGGCTCATGTCGATGTGGCTCCTTGTTCCAGTGGCAGAAAGATCGAGAACGTGGTGTGGCCTGGATGGCTGTCACATTCGATCAGGCCCTGGTGCTGGCTGATGATGTTCTGGGTGATGGCCAGGCCCAGCCCGGTACCGTCCGGACGGCCGCTGACCATGGGAAAGAAAATGGTTTCCTGGAGTTCCGCGGGGATGCCCGGGCCGTTGTCGATGATTTCGATCTTGGTCACCAGGCGATGGCGGATGTGGCCGATGGTGAACTGGCGCATCGCCCGGGTACGCAGGCTGATGCGGCCCAGGCGCAGCTCGTTCTGGCTGCTGATGGCCTGCATGGCGTTGCGCACGATGTTCAACACGGCCTGAATCATTTGCTCGCGGTCGATCAGTACGTCGGGGATGCTCGGGTCGTAGTCGCGCACCAGGGTGATGCAGCCCTGGCTTTCCGCCTCGACCAGATGGCAAACGCGCTCCAGTACTTCGTGAACGTTGCACAGCGCCAGCGACGGCAGTTTGTTCGAGCCGAGCATGCGGTCGACCAGATTGCGCAGGCGGTCGGCCTCTTCAATGATCACGTTGGTGTAGTCGCGCAGGCTGTCTTCCGGCAGTTCGCGGGCCAGCAATTGCGCGGCGCCACGGATGCCGCCCAGCGGGTTCTTGATCTCGTGGGCGAGGCCGCGCACCAGCATCTTGCTGGTTTCCTGCTTGGACAGTTGCGCCTCTTCCTTGGTGATCCGCAGCAGACGGTCACGCGGGTGCACCTCCAGCAGGAGCATGGTCGCGCCGTTGCTGAGGATCGGCGTCACCGCATAGTCGACGGTCAGGGTCTGGCCGGTGAGGGCGGTGAGCATCGCTTCGCGCTTGGTGAACGGATGGGCCTGTTCCACGGCCTGGCGCAACGAGTTGAGCGCTTCGGCGGACTCGGTGAACAGCTCGCTGATGAACTGGCCATGGCTGCGCTGGCCGCTGATGGCCAGCAGCATCTCCGCCGCCGGATTCATGTACTCGAGGCGCAGTTCGGCGTCGAGCAGGATGGTCGCGGTGGTCAGGTTGTCGAGCAGCAAACGGTGAATGGCGTCACTTATAGTCATCAGAGCCTCTTTTGGGGGCGGAGCGTGCGCAAGAAGCAAGCGTCGTTGAACGGAAAATGCAAAAACCAAACCAAGGCTCCGAAAAGAAGCGTTCGCTGCCTGAAACGGGCGTTTGACGCTCGTTTGCGTGGCAGTCGGCCAGCTTCGTCGGGTAGTTTCGAACCAAAATGGGTTGCGATGTGGGTACGGTGCAGGCTATTGCACCAATATAGTGCGCAAAGCTGAACGGCGTTAGAAGAACCGCAGGAAGGGATTTTTTTCTTCGGCGGGTTTGTCCTTGAGCGGACATTCGGGACGCACGCCGTAGTCTTCGCTGACGCAGGGTTTGACCTGGCGTTTCTGCGCCAGCGAAATGCGCAGCATGTGGAACGGTTGATTGGCCGTGCGCTCGACGATGCGGCCTTCGGCGTCGAGGATTTCCACCGCCAGGTTGTGGCTGCCGCGGTCAACGTTGCTCAGCGGGAACACCGGGCTCAGGCCGGGTTCGCCGGTGGCCTGGCCGTCCAGCAGCAGACGGTAGCGATGGCCCTTCTGCAGGCCCGGCTCGCTGGTGACGCTGACGATCAGCTCGCCGGCACTGCTGCGAATGGTGGCGTCCGGTTCGGGGATGAGCACGCGCAGCATGTCGTAGCGGAACAACGCAGGTTCTACCGGCTTCTGCGCAGCGGTCAACGGCGCGGCGCCGGTCGGGTTGGCCGGCATGCGGTTGCTGGTGGTCAGCGGTACGCGCCTGGCATTTCCGGGGCGCGGCTGGTCGGTGAACACCCGATTGCCCTGGACGTCGACGTAGGTGAAGACCTCGGCCGAGGCGCTGAACACGATCAGGCCAAGGCACCCGGCGAGCAGAGCGCGCCTCACGGCTTGTGCACCCGTTGCACGGTGAACGTCACCACCGGGCTCTGCTGGATGATCGACGCGCCATCGATCACCTGCACGGCGAGGCGATGCTCGCCGCGATCGACATTGACCAGTTGCATGATCGGCACATTGCTCGGCTGCCCGTAGGGTTCGCCGTCCATGACCAGGCGCAACTGATGCGGCGCTTGCAAGCGTGGCTTGATCAGTACGTTGACGGTGAAGGTGCCGTTGTTGGCGCGCAGGGCCTCCTCGGTGGGCAGGCCGCCCAGTTCGAGAATCTCGTAGGCGCTGCGCACGGGCTCACGGCTATCGGAGATCGGCGCAGCGGGTGCGCTCGGCGTCTGAGGCTCGACGCTGTTGAGCGGCGGCAGCTCGACCGGCTGCGCCTGCACGCCGTCGGGCGCATGATCGCTGTAGACCGTGTTGCCGCCGGCATCGGTGTACTTGTAGATCTGCGCGCTGGCGGGCAAGGCGATCAGCAGCAGTAGGTAAAGAAAGGTGCGCCCCATGGACTTGACCGGAAACCAAAGCGATGGGGTGCAGCATAGGCCAGGGGCGGCAGTAAGCCCAATCGGTTCAATATCCGCTGACACAATCGGTGCGGGTTCTCTACCGTGAAGCGTCTGCCCCGTCCATGGTCTGCCGGGCACCGGACAGCACACCCGCGGTGTAGTGCTCGATAAACACCAGCACGCCATTGGCGTCGCTGTCGCGCAATTCGCCGTGCTTTTTTCCGGCGACGAAATTCACCGTCTGGGTATGCCCGTTGTCGGCCTTGAGCGTCCACAAGCCACTTTGCAGATCGTCGGTGTAGTTACCGCTGCCTGCCGCTGTCAGCCATGGACCCTGGCGCTTGCCGTCGACGTAATTGCCACGCTCGGTGCTGGTGCCGGTGGTCAGCTCGCTCGGGCCATTGAGTTCACCGTGGGCATAGGTCTGAAACCCGCTCGCGACCCATTCCATCGCGTCGTAGTTGAACAGCTGCCAGCGGCCCTCGCGCAAATCATTGTGGTACTCGCCCTCCAGCGTTTGCCCGTCCTGGTAAATGCTCCAGTGTCCCTGCCGTTTACCCTCTGCGAACTGGCCGGACTCCGAATATTTCTCGTCCTTGTCAAAGGACCACGGACCGACGCGTACACCGTGGCTGTAGCTACCTTGAGCGGAAATCGCATCAGAATCATAAGACACCGATGGGCCATCTTCGCTGCCGGTGAATTTGGCCGGGTCGGTTTCCCAGGCAATACGTCTGACCCGATAGTTGTAGAGCGTGCGATGGCCCTCGACGCGAGTGATGTCGAGCCAGCGCCAGAAGGTAACGGTGAGAAAGCGGCCGTCCCTTTGCGCATAGGTTTTCTTGAAGAAGTATGGCTCGGCCTCGGGCGTCGGATCGCTCAACGGGTCGTAGTATTGGCCGTAATAACCCACCAGTTTCCCTTGGGTGAGGTCGAGCTGGTCAAACTCTGGTACGCCGGACGCTTCGTAGTAGAAGCGGTAGTTGAGCGGGGTGATCAGGCCCAGGGCTTTCTTGATGGTCAGCGCGTCCAGGCGTTTCTGGCCCGCAGTGATGCGATCCAGCGCTGGTTGCAGCGCGGTGACACGGCTGTAGAGGTGGTCGTTGGCGTCGTATTTGTAGGCGTAGATCCGGTAACGGTCGTTTTCCCGGAACAGCACGAAGCGGGTGGGGTCTTCGCTGTCGAGCGACATGAGGAAGACCGATTCGATGGAGGCCTGGCCGAAGTCATCCAGCAGTTGCGGGTTTGCCTCGGGCGTGTTGCAAACGCAGTAGTAACCCTTCACCCCGCTGGCTTCCTTGATGAATGCCAGCGTGGCCGAGCTTTCCTGCAAGCCCTCGATCAGCGGGTGGGCCAACGGTTTGTCTTCATAGAACGCTGCTGCGCCGGCCATTTGGCAGGCGAGGCCGGCCGTCAGGGCGATGGCCCATAACCACTTCATGCGAATCCCTTCGTCAAGGCGCCGTCGTGGCGCAGAGGTGGCGGATTATCCACGGATGCGCGGGCACAAAAAAGGCCTCCCGAAGGAGGCCTCTCTGTGTCACGCCACGGAGCGCGGCGCTACCGGATCAGCAGCTGTAGTACAGCTCATATTCCAGTGGGTGCACGAAGGTGCGGACCTTGATTTCTTCTTCGGATTTCAGCGCGATGTAAGCGTCGATGAAGTCGTCGGAGAACACGCCGCCCTTGGTCAGGAACGCACGGCCCTTGTCCAGCTCTTCCAGGGCTTCTTTCAGGCTGCCGCACACTTGCGGGATCTCTTTCGCCTCTTCAGGCGGCAGGTCGTACAGGTTTTTGTCCGCTGCATCGCCTGGGTGGATCTTGTTCTGGATACCGTCCAGACCGGCCATCAGCAGTGCTGCGAAAGCCAGGTACGGGTTGGCAGCCGGATCCGGGAAACGCGCTTCGATACGACGGCCGCGTGGGCTGTTGACGTAAGGAATACGGATCGAGGCGGAACGGTTGCGTGCCGAGTAGGCCAGCATGACCGGCGCTTCGAAACCTGGCACCAGACGCTTGTAGGAGTTGGTGGCCGGGTTGGTGAAGCCGTTCAGCGCCTTACCGTGCTTGATGATACCGCCGATGAAGTACAGGGCGGTTTCGGACAGGCCTGCATAGCCTTCGCCAGCGAAGGTGTTCTTGCCGTCTTTGGCGATGGACATGTGCACGTGCATGCCCGAACCGTTGTCGCCGTACAGTGGCTTCGGCATGAAGGTCGCGGTGCGGCCGTAAGCGTCGGCAACGTTGTGCACAACGTACTTCAGGGTCTGAACTTCGTCAGCCTTCTTCACCAGGGTGTTGAACTTGACGCCGATTTCGTTCTGGCCGGCAGTCGCCACTTCGTGGTGGTGAACTTCGACGGTCTGACCCATTTCTTCCAGTGCGTTGCACATGGCGGTACGGATTTCGTGGTCGTGGTCGAACGGCGGAACCGGGAAGTAGCCGCCCTTGACGCCTGGACGGTGGCCCTTGTTGCCGCCTTCCACGTCCTGGTCGGACATCCACGAGCCTTGCTCGGAGTAGATCTTGAACATCGAGCCGGAGATGTCGGACTTGAACTTCACTTCGTCGAAGATGAAGAACTCTGGCTCCGGACCGGCGAATACGGTGTCACCGATACCGGTGGTCTTGAGGTATTCCTCGGCGCGGTGGGCGATGGCGCGCGGGTCGCGATCGTAACCTTGCATGGTCGAAGGTTCGATGATGTCGCAGACCAGGATCAGGGTCGGCTCTTCGGTGAACGGGTCGAGGACCGCCGTTTCGTCGTCCGGCAGCAGGATCATGTCGGAGGCTTCGATGCCTTTCCAGCCAGCGATGGAGGAACCGTCGAACATCTTGCCGACTTCGAAGAAGTCGTCTTCCAGCGCATCGCGAGCCGGCATGGTCACGTGGTGCTGAGTGCCTTTGGTGTCCGTGAAGCGCAGATCAATCCACTTGACGTCATGATCTTTGATGAGTTGAACCGACTTCGACATAGTGTCCTCCGGGTGGCTTAGGGCTTGGTAGTGGATGCCCTTAATAAGGGTGATGCCGGCGCAGATACTCTGCCAAGGCAACCTGCCTCACAAGGGAGCAAATTGCATGCCAGTGCCCCAGCATGGGTTTTTTGCCCCAAATTCACGCTTTCAGGGGCGTAATGCGCCATATAGGCGAAAATATCGCCCCCTAATGTAGCGTGCGAAATGAAAAATGACCCGTTTTGGTGCGTGCAAAACCTTCTGCACATTAACTGGTTAAACCTTGAGCAATTTCCGCTATAATCCGCGCCCCCCTTTTTCGGCAGGCCCTGCGCGCGCTGTTTTCATGAAACTAATCGTAAAAGTCTTCCCCGAGATCACCATCAAAAGCCGACCTGTCCGGACGAAATTCATCCGCCAGCTGGCCAAGAACATCCGCACCGTGCTCCGTGACCTGGACCCGGCCGTGGTGGTGAACGGTGTGTGGGACAATCTCGAGCTGGAAACCCGCGTCACCGAGCCCAAGGCCTTGAAAGAGATGGGCGAGCGCCTGAGCTGCATGCCGGGCGTCGCGCACTTTCTGCAGATCGACGAGTACCCGCTGGGCGACTTCGACGACATCACCGAGAAGTGCAAACAGCACTACGGCGACGCGCTGGCCGGGAAGATTTTCTCGGTGCGCTGCAAGCGTGCGGGCAAGCACCCGTTCAGCTCGATGGACGTCGAAAAATACGTCGGCAGCAAGCTGCGTCGTGAGTGCGGTGCTGCCGGAATCGACCTCAAGGCGCCCGAAATCGAAGTGCGCATCGAAGTTCGCGACCAACGGTTGTTCGTTATCCACAGCCAGCACGAAGGCATCGGCGGCTACCCGCTCGGCGCGCTGGAGCAGACCCTGGTATTGATGTCCGGCGGCTTTGACTCGACGGTTGCCGCCTACCAGATCATGCGCCGCGGCCTGATGGCGCACTTCTGCTTCTTCAATCTCGGCGGCCGTGCCCACGAATTGGGCGTGATGGAAGTCGCGCACTTCATCTGGAAGAAGTACGGCAGCTCGCAACGCGTGCTATTTGTCAGTGTGCCGTTCGAGGAAGTGCTGGGCGAAATTCTCGGCAAAGTCGATAACAGCCATATGGGCGTGGTTTTGAAGCGTATGATGTTGCGCGCGTCCTCCGCCATCGCCGACCGCCTGCACATCGATGCGCTGGTCACCGGCGAAGCGATCTCCCAGGTTTCGAGCCAGACGCTGCCGAACCTGTCGGTGATCGACTGCGTGACCGACAAACTGGTCCTGCGCCCGCTGATCGTCGCCCACAAGCAGGACATCATCGACACGGCCAACGCGATCGGCACCGCCGATTTCGCCCGGCACATGCCGGAGTACTGCGGGGTCATCTCGGTCAATCCGAAGACCGCCGCCAAGCGCTACCGGGTCGAGCACGAAGAGAAAGAATTCGACATGGCGGTGCTCGAGCGTGCGCTCGCCAACGCCAAACTGGTGCCGATCGATCGGGTGATCGACGAATTGGGCCAGGACTTGCAGATCGAAGAAGTCGGCGAAGCGCTGGCCGGTCAGATCGTTATCGACATCCGCCACCCGGATGCCGCCGAGGATGACCCGCTGGAAATCGCCGGCGTAGAGGTACAGACGATGCCGTTTTACGCTGTGAACGCTCGTTTCAAGGAACTGGACCCTACTCGCCAGTACCTGCTGTATTGCGACAAAGGCGTGATGAGTCGCCTGCATGCCCACCATTTGCTCAGTGAGGGGCATGCCAATGTGCGCGTTTATCGACCGAGCTAAGTGCCCGGGGCTGTTTGCCTGTGGCCTGCGTCACCGGCCCCCCGACACCGCCGTCAAGCTGTAACGGCCATGCCGGACACTACTGTCAATCGCTGCCAAGACTTGTCAGCAAACCGAATCCTCTGATCGAGATACACAAGTGATCGAAAATCTACGCAACATCGCCATCATTGCCCACGTTGACCATGGTAAGACCACCCTGGTAGACAAACTCCTGCGTCAATCCGGCACCCTGGAGCGCAACGAGCTCAACGACGAGCGCGTGATGGACTCCAACGACCAGGAAAAAGAGCGCGGTATTACCATTCTGGCGAAAAACACCGCCATCAACTGGAACGGCTACCACATCAACATCGTGGACACCCCGGGCCACGCCGACTTCGGCGGTGAAGTAGAGCGCGTAATGTCGATGGTCGACTCCGTGCTGCTGCTGGTCGACGCTCAGGACGGCCCTATGCCGCAAACCCGTTTCGTGACCAAGAAGGCGTTCGAAGCCGGCCTGCGTCCGATCGTGGTGATCAACAAGGTCGACCGTCCAGGCGCGCGTCCGGACTGGGTTCTGGACCAGATCTTCGACCTGTTCGACAACCTCGGTGCAACCGAAGAACAACTGGACTTCCAGGTGGTTTACGCCTCGGCCCTGAACGGCATCGCCGGTCTGGACCACACCGCCATGGGCGAAGACATGACCGCGCTGTACCAAGCGGTAGTCGACCACGTTCCGCCTCCGGCCGTTGACCGTGACGGTCCGTTCCAGATGCAGATCTCCGCTCTGGACTACAACAGCTTCCTGGGTGTGATCGGTGTTGGCCGTATCGCCCGTGGTCGCGTCAAGCCGAACACCCCGGTTGTCGCTATCAGCGCCGACGGCAAGCGCCGCAACGGTCGTATCCTGAAGCTGATGGGTCACCACGGTCTGCACCGCGTTGACGTTGAAGAAGCAGCGGCCGGCGACATCGTCTGCATCAGCGGTTTCGACGAGCTGTTCATTTCCGACACCCTGTGCGACATCAACAATGTCGAGGCGATGAAGCCACTGACCGTTGACGAGCCAACCGTTTCCATGACCTTCCAGGTCAACGACTCGCCATTCTGCGGTAAAGAAGGCAAGTTCGTGACCTCCCGTAACATCAAGGATCGTCTGGACAAAGAGCTGCTGTACAACGTTGCACTGCGCGTTGAAGAAGGCGACTCAGCTGACAAGTTCAAGGTGTCCGGCCGTGGTGAGCTGCACCTCTCGGTACTGATCGAAACCATGCGTCGCGAAGGCTTCGAGCTGGCCCTGGGCCGTCCTGAAGTGATCATCCGTGAAGTCGACGGCGTGAAGCAGGAACCGTTCGAAAACGTGACCATCGACATCCCTGAAGAATCGCAGGGCAAGGTCATGGAAGAGATGGGTCTGCGTAAGGGCGACCTGAGCAACATGGTGCCGGATGGCAAGGGCCGTGTTCGTCTGGAATACAACATCCCTGCTCGCGGTCTGATCGGTTTCCGTAACCAGTTCCTGACCCTGACCAACGGTGCTGGCATCCTGACCTCGATCTTCGACCGTTACGCTCCAGTGAAGTCGGGCCACATGTCCGGCCGTCAGAACGGCGTTCTGGTTTCGGTTGAAACCGGCAAGGCACTGACCTACTCCCTGGAAACCCTGCAGGCTCGTGGCAAGCTGTTCGTAGAACACGGCCAGGAGATCTACAACGGTCAGATCGTTGGTCAGAACAGCCGCGACAACGACCTGGGTGTGAACCCAACCAAAGGCAAGAAGCTCGACAACATGCGTGCTTCGGGTAAAGACGAAACCATCGCTCTGGTCCCACCTGTTCGCTTCACCCTGGAACAGGCTCTGGAATACATCCAGGAAGACGAGCTGTGCGAAGTTACGCCTAAGTCCATCCGTCTTCGCAAGAAGATCCTGGACGAAAGCGAGCGTACCCGCGCTGCCAAGAAAGCCAAGGCATAAGATTTAGCCAAGGCTGAAAAAAACGCCCCCGGTCGCGAGACCGGGGGCGTTTTTGTTTGTCCGGGATTTGTGCGGTGTTTGTGCTGGCCCCTTCGCGAGCGGGCTCGCTCCCACAGAGTTTTGCGGCGCAGATGAATCTTGTGTACGACCAGTCAATGTGGGAGCTGGCTTGCCAGCGATGGCGGCCTGACAGGCGCCGAGAATTTCAGGAAAGGTCAGAACTTCTCGATCGAGCGTGAATTCTGCACGCGCTCGACTTCTTTCGGCTTGTACGCGCAATAGCCCGGCCGCGGACCGATCTTCGGGTGATTGCGGCAGGTATCCGGGCGCTTGTCATAAATGGTGCACAGGCGGCTCTTACGATCCAGGTAGTAGCAATCGTTGTTGCTCATGCGCTGCAGGGTGAAGATCCCCGACTTCTGATTGAAACGCTCGACCAGCCCTTCCTTTTGCAGACGCTTGGCGATGTTCTTCGGCGGGTCGCCCAGTTCGAACTCGTCGACCACGCCGATGCGCACCAGGTCCTTGATCTTGACCTCGACCGGCAGCGTGCAGCAGCTGGATACACAGGAACCGCACATCGGTGCCGTATATTTGGCCCACGTATCGAGACGGTCGATCTCGGCGGCGGCGATCAGGTTGGGCTTCATCATCTCGGCAATTACCAGGCGTATGCATCAGGGCGCGCGATCATACCGGGACTGGTGGATTTTTGAACAACCTTTCGCCAGATTTTTTCTTTGCATCGAATACAGGGGGGACAATTCGGCACGGCCCCTGCATTCATTAGCCCATGCGCCAAGGTATTGCCGGACGATCTCGCACTCTCAGGAAAAACTGCCGAACCAGAGCCCCGACCGTCGGTCAGACCGTCTAGGCTCTGACAATTCCCCGCTCGCTCGAGGTCCTATCGATGACTCAAGAACCACTAGTTCGCGAAGCAGAGGTGGCCGCATTTCGCGATGCCGTCCTGACCAAGCTCACCTACGCGGTGGGTAAAGACCCGGATCACGCCTTCGACCATGACTGGTTCGAAGCCATTGCCCTGGCGGCGCGCGATCACATGGTCGAGCACTGGATGGACCACACCCGGCAGATCTACCGCAAAGGCCAGAAGCGGGTGTATTACCTCTCGCTGGAATTCCTCATCGGTCGGCTGCTCTACGACAGCCTGAGCAACCTCGGCCTGCTCGACGTGGCCCGCGAGGCACTGACCGAACTCGGTGTCGACCTGGAGCGCATCCGTCTGCTGGAACCGGATGCCGCGCTCGGCAACGGCGGCCTCGGCCGTCTGGCGGCGTGCTTCATGGAAAGCATGTCGACCCTCGGCATCGCCGGTCATGGCTACGGCATTCGTTATGAACACGGCCTGTTCCGCCAGGCCATCGTCGATGGCTGGCAGCAGGAGCAGACCGAACACTGGCTGGATTTCGGCAACCCATGGGAGTTCGAGCGTCCGGAAGTGGTCTACGCCATCGGTTTCGGTGGCAGCGTCGAAACCGTCACCGATGCCAGCGGCAAGACCAAGCAGGTCTGGTCGCCGGCAGAGACCGTGCGCGCGATTGCCTACGACACGCCGGTGGTCGGCTGGCGCGGAGCGAGCGTCAACACCTTGCGCCTGTGGCGCGCGCGGGCGATGGAAGACCTGCACCTGGAGCGCTTCAACGCCGGTGACCACCTGGGCGCCGTCGCCGAAGTGGCGCGGGCCGAGAGTATTTCCCGCGTACTGTACCCGGCGGACAGCACCGAGGCCGGCCAGGAACTGCGCCTGCGCCAGGAGTATTTCTTCGTCGCCGCGTCCTTGCAGGACCTGCTGCGCCGTCATCGCAACATGCACACCTCGGTGCTGACCCTGGGCGATCACGCGGCGATCCAGCTCAACGACACCCACCCCTCGATTGCCGTGGCCGAGCTGATGCGGCAACTGGTCGACGTCTACGACGTGGCCTGGGACGCGGCATGGCAAGTCACCGTCGACACACTGTCGTACACCAACCACACGCTGCTGCCGGAAGCCCTGGAAACCTGGCCAGTGGGCCTGATGGAACGCATGCTGCCGCGGCACATGCAGATCATTTACCTGATCAACGCCCAGCACATCGATTCGTTGCGGGCCAAGGGCATCCACGATTTCGACGTGTTGCGCGCGGTGTCGCTGATTGAGGAAGACAACGGGCGCCGGGTGCGCATGGGCAACCTCGCGTTCCTCGGGTCGCACAGCGTCAACGGTGTGTCCGGGCTGCACACGCAGCTGATGCGCAAGACCGTGTTCGCCGAACTGCACAAGCTCTACCCGGAGCGGATCAACAACAAGACCAACGGCATCACCTTCCGCCGCTGGCTGTTCCAGGCCAACGCCGAGCTGACCTCGATGCTGGTCGATGCCCTCGGCCCGGAGGTGCTCGACCATCCCGAGGAGCGCCTGCTCGACCTCGAACCGTTCGCCGAGCAAGCGCCGTTCCGCAAAGCCTTCGCCGAGCAGCGCCTGCACAGCAAGAAGGCCCTGGCCTATCTGATTCACGAGCGGCTGGGGATTGCGGTCAATCCGGCGGCGATGTTCGACGTGCAGGTCAAGCGGATCCACGAATACAAGCGCCAGTTGCTCAACCTGATGCACACCGTGGCGCTGTACCAGGCGATCCGCGCCGAGCCGGAAATCGACTGGGTGCCGCGGGTAAAAATCTTCGCCGGTAAAGCGGCGGCCAGTTATCACCAGGCCAAGCTGATCATCAAGCTGACCAACGATATCGCCCGCGTGGTGAACAACGACCCGACCGTGCGCGGCCTGCTGAAAGTGGTGTTCCTGCCCAACTACAACGTCAGCCTGGCGGAAAGCATCATTCCGGCGGCGGACCTGTCGGAGCAGATCTCCACCGCCGGTTTCGAGGCCTCGGGCACCAGCAACATGAAGTTCGGCCTCAACGGCGCGCTGACCATCGGCACCCTCGACGGAGCCAACGTGGAAATGTGCGAGCGCATCGGTGCCGAGCACATGTTCATCTTCGGCCTCAGCGCCCAGCAGGTCGAAGCGCGCAAGCAGAACCACGAGTTCAGCGCCGCGCCGGACATTGCCGCGTCCCATCGTCTCAACGATGTGCTGCAGGCGATCCGCAGCGGCGTGTTCTCGCCGGACGACACCTCGCGCTACACCGGGCTGATCGATTCGCTGGTGGACTACGATCGCTTCCTGGTCTGCGCCGACTTCGACTCGTACTGGGAAGCGCAGATGCGTGTCGACGCGCACTGGCACGACAGCAACAACTGGTGGCGCTCGGCGGTGCTCAATACGGCACGCATGGGCTGGTTCTCCTCGGACCGGACGATCCGCGAATACGCCACCGATATCTGGAAAGCGCTGGAGTAACTTTCCACTACAAATGTGCGCAAGGCCCAACGTTTGTTGGGCCGGATCGATATACTGAGCGCCGGTTACCGGATGCTCCAGTCACCACCGATCCAATGTGGGAGCGAGCCTGCTCGCGAAGCGCTTGTCATGTTGAACAGAAATGTTGGCTGACAAACCGCTTTCGCGAGCAGGCTCGCTGCCACTGGGTTTGTGCCTAGACTGAAGTGATCGCCGGACTCGCCCTGTCTTGGGGCTGCTTAGGGATATCGACCATGCAATGGATGTTCATGTTGATCGGGCTGGTGCTCGGCTGGCTGCTCGACGAGTCGTTCAGCGCCGCCCTGCTGGGCGCGCTGCTCGGACTGGCGACGGGCCAGACGCTGCGCATCGCCCGCCTGGACACGCAGACCGCCGAACAGCAGCGGCAACTTGAACAGGCCAGAGTCGCCTTGCAGACCGTCGAGCAGCGCCTGTTTCTGCTGGAAGGTGCCGGCTTGCGCAGCAGCCCGCCGAGTGTTGTGCCGGTTGCGGACGCCGTCGCCGACCCGGTCATCGTTTCTGCGCCCTCCAGCCCCACCGCCACCACGGCGGATCTGGTCTGGGAACTGCCGCCCGAGCTCGAACCGGTCAGCGCCGTTGGCAGCGAAACCCGTCAACCGCTGCCGGCCGATGTCTGGCAGCTGGACGCCGTCACGACCGAGCCTGCGTCACCGGCACAGCCTGCCGCACCTCGCGGCCCGAACCTGATCGAACGCGGCATCAGCGCGGCGCGCAACTGGCTGTTTGGCGGCAACACCGTGCTGCGTGTCGGTGTCGTGCTGCTGTTTTTCGGCCTGGCCTTCCTGTTGCGCTACGCCACCGAAGGCATGGTGGTGCCGATCGAATTGCGCTACGCCGGCGTCGCGGCGGCGGCACTCGGATTGCTCGCGCTGGGCTGGTGGTTGCGCCATCGCAACAGCAGCTATGCGCTGATTCTGCAAGGCACCGGTATCGCGGTGCTGTACCTGACGGTGTTTGCGGCGATGCGCCTGCATCCATTGCTCGAGCCGTCTGCGGCGCTGGGTTTGCTGGTGGCGGTCACGGTATTTTCGGCGATTCTCGCCATTACTCAGGATGCCCTGGGGCTGGCCGCTGCCGCCGCGCTGGGCGGCTTCGCCGCGCCGATCCTGACCTCGACCGGGGAGGGCAACCATGTCGCGCTGTTCAGCTATTTCGCCCTGCTCAATGCCGGCATTCTTGCCATCGCCTGGTTCAAGGCCTGGCGCCTGCTCAACCTGATCGGTTTCGTCGGCACCTTCGGCATCGGCTTTGCCTGGGGCCTGCGTTCGTATGCGCCGCAGTTGTTGTGGAGCACCGAGCCGTTCCTGCTGCTGTTCTTCCTGATGTACCTGGCCATCGGCCTGCTGTTCGCCCGGCGCAAGTTGCTCGACATGGCCGATGCGCCGGCGGATGACGATCGTGCGGCGCTGCTGCACTGGTCGGCGCGCAAGGGCGATTACGTCGACGGCACGATGCTGTTCGGCCCGCCGCTGGTGGGCTTCGGCCTGCAGTTCGCGCTGGTCCAGCATGTGGAATTCGCCGCGGCGTTCAGTGCTCTGGCGCTGGGCGTGATCTACATGGGACTGGCCCGGGTGCTGATGGGCGGTCGGGCGCTGCTGCTCGGCGAAACCTGCCTGGCGCTGGGGGTGATTTTCGCCAGTCTGGCGATTCCGCTGGGGCTGGATGCGCGCTGGACTTCGGCGGCGTGGGCGGTGGAAGGCGCGGGGATTTTCTGGCTCGGCCTGCGTCAGCAGCGGCCGTTCGCCCGGGCGTTTGCCCTGCTGCTGCAACTGGGTTCGGCGCTGGCCTTTCTCAGTCAGTTGCGGCTTGGCGAAAGCAGCCTGCTCGACGGCGCACCGCTCGGCGCGTTGATGCTCGGCATCGCGTTGCTGTTCAGTTTCCATCAATTGCGCAAAGCCTCGGCGGAACAGGCGTCAGCGTGGGAGCGTCAGGGTTTGCCGGTGCTGGCGGCGTTGGGCCTGACTTTCCTGTACTTGCTGGCACCGCTGTTTTTCTTCGTACAGGGCACGGCGATCAGTTGGGCACTGGCCGGGCTGGTGACCCTGTTCGTCGGCCTGCGCCTGCAATCGCGCACGTTCCTGTTCACTGCGTTCGCCGTGCAGCTGCTCGGTGGCGCGTTGTTCCTGTTGCGTCTGCAAGGTGCGGGTGAAGAGTCGGCGGCGGTGTTCAGCGCCGGCTGGAGCGGCCTGCTCAGTGCGTCGCTGATCGGCCTGGCGTTGATCGCCGGGATGCTCCTGGCCGCCCGCGATGACATGGTGCGCGGCGATGTGCGGCTGCTGCGCGGTCTGTCGGTGGTGCTGCTGGCGGGGCTGGTGCTGATCAATCTGGCGGTGCTGTTCGTCCTGCCGTGGCAGACCGCGAGTGCGGTGTGGGCGGCGAGCGGCCTGTTGATCATCTGGCTCAGCCTGTACCTCAAGCAGCGCGTGAGTTTTGTCTTTGGCCTGCTGTTGCAGTTGATCGGTGGTGCGGCGTTTCTACTGGCCGGTCCCGAACTACTCGGGCCGCTGTCCAGCGAAGGTCTGCGGCCGCTGGCCCATGGCGGCTTCTGGACGCCGCTGGTGTTGGGGCTGGCCGCGCTGGTCGGTGCCTGGCGTCTGCAACGGGGTCATCATGCTTCGGCGTTCGATGCGCTGAGTTTGCAGCGTCTATCCGAAGTCCTGCTGGTGTGGGGCGCCGGTTGGTGGGCGCTGGCGTGGGTCAGCGAAGTGCTGCGTTTCGCGCCACTGAATCTGCAGGCGACGTTGTTGCTGCTGGTTGCCGCGCTGAGTGTGGCGCTGTGGACATTGCTGTCGCTGCGCCTGAAATGGCCGGCGCTGGGCCTGCTCTGCACCTTGCTGATGCCGGCGGCAGGACTGGTGCTGCTGGCGGCCTGGCATTCGCGTTATCACCCGGCGGCGAATGTCGGCTGGCTGGCGTGGGCGCTGGTGTTTGTCGTGCACTTCTTCAGCGTGCGGCGGTTGGCGCCAATGCTGCCGACGCGAGCCTTGAGCGCGGCGCATGTGCTCGGCTGCTGGCTGCTGATCGGCGTGCTGGCGCTGGAGTTGCGCTACGGCCTGCTGCTGTTGTCCGAGCAATACAACGCCTGGCGCTGGCTGGGCTGGGCAATTCTGCCGAGCCTGTACCTGCTGCTGGCGGCGGCTCCGCGCAACTGGCCGTGGCCGGTGGCGGCGTTTGCTCGCGAATACCGCTTGTACGCCGCTGCGCCGTTGGCGGTGCTGATGCTGGCGTGGTTCTGGCTGGCCAACGGCGTCAGCGATGGCAACGCCGAACCGCTGCCTTATGTGCCGCTGCTCAACCCGCTGGAATTGGGTCTGCTGTTCGCCCTGTTCGGGGTTTACCTGTGGTCGCGTTATGCGGTGACGCAGTTTGCCCTGCGCAAGGATTACGCCGAGTACGCCACGCAGATGGTCGCCGGGCTTTCGCTGTTCGCCTTCTGCACCGCGTTGGTCACCCGCGCCGCGCACCATTGGGCCGGGATCCCGTTCGAGCTCGACCTGTTGCTCGACTCGATGCTGGTGCAGGCCGGGTTGTCGATCGTCTGGACCCTGATGGCGCTGGGGCTGATGATCGGTGGCCATCTGCGTCATCGCCGCGAGGTGTGGCTGATCGGCGCCGCGCTGATTGCCCTGGTGGTGGCCAAACTGATCTTTGTCGAATTGAGCAATCGCGGTGGTCTGGCGCGGATCGTCTCGTTTATCGGCGTCGGCGTGTTGCTGCTGGTGGTGGGCTACTTTGCGCCGCTGCCGCCCAAACGCGTCGAGGCCGAACCGGCGGCGGACAAACCCGCACCGCAAACCGAAGGAGTGTCATCTTGAGTCGCATGCTGAATCTGGGATGGTTGGCGCTGGGCGTGGTGATGGCGGCAGGCGCTCAGGACAAACCGGCCGATTTCGCCACGCAGGTGCCGTTGGCGATCAGCGGCAACGGCCCGTGGTATCGCCTGGAGCTGCCGCTGAGTGCGCAATTGCAGGCGCGCCAGACCGATCTCAGCGACCTGCGGGTCTTCAACGCCGCCGGTGAGCCGCAGGCCTACGCCCTGGCGCGCGAGTCGGCGCAAACTCGCGACGACGGCCAGTTGCACGAGGTCAAATGGTTCCCGCTGTACAACGCCGCCGATGCCACTGAGCACGCGCCGAGCGTGCGCATTCAGTCCACCACCAGCGGCACCCTGGTGCAGGTGCAACCGTCCAGCCAACTGGAGGCGGGCGAGGAAATGCTGCGCGGCTGGCTGCTCGACGCCAGCGCTATCAAGGCGCCGTTGCAGCAGCTGATTCTCGACTGGACCAGCGAGCGCGACGGCTTCCAGCGTTTCAGCATCGAGGCCAGCGACGACTTGCAGCACTGGCAGTCCTGGGGCGAAGGTCAGGTCGCCCGCCTGACGTTCTCCGACGAGCGCATCGAACAGCACGAAGTGACGCTGCCGGGGCAGACCGCGCGTTACGTGCGCCTGCTGTGGCAGGCGCCGGCATCGGCACCGACCCTGACCTCGGCGCAACTGAAAAGCAGCGATCCGCGCCACTTGCCGCTGCCGCTGGTGTGGTCGCCGGCACTGGCCGGCAGCAGCACCAAGGCGGGCGAGTACACCTGGCAATTGCCCATGGGCCTGAACATCGAACGGGTCCAGGTCGAGTTGCAGCAGGCCAACAGCCTCGCACCAGTGAGCCTAAGCGGCCGGCGTGACAGCAGCCTGCCGTGGCAGAACGTCAGCAGTGGCCTGCTCTATCGCCTGACCCAGAATGGCCAGGACGTGCTGCAGAACGAATTGCCGCTCGACGGGCAGACCCTGCAACAACTGAAGCTGACGGTCGACGAGCGCGGTGGTGGTCTCGGCGCACAGGCACCGGGCCTGAAGTACGCCGTGCGCGCCACGCAGGTGATCTTCCTCGCTCGCGGCGAGGGGCCGTACAGCCTGGCCCTGGGCAACCCCGGCGCCAGAGCGGCGAATCTGCCGCTGACCACGCTGATTCCGGATTTCACCGCGGCGAAACTGGCGACCCTTGGCAAGGCCACGGTGCAGGGCGATGCCGTCGTCAGCGCCGCCGCGCCCGCCACCACGGTCGCCGTCGCCGAAACCAACTGGAAGAAGATCGGCCTGTGGGCGGTGCTGCTGGTGAGTGTGCTGTTCCTCGCGGCGATGGCGGTGAGCCTGCTGCGCAAGCCACCGACCCATTCCTGAGAACGGCGGGCGCTGCGCGCCATTCGCGAGCAGGCTGGCTCCCACATTTGACCGGGTCGCCCCGATGCACGCGGTCAATGTGGGAGCGAGCCTGCTCGCGAAGGCGTCCGGTCAGGCAATAAAAATTCCGTGCGGACGAATGCGCCATGCACCACCCGTCCCGTTTCCAACTACGCTGATTGCGGCGCCTGAACTCTCTTCGGCCGATCACGTCTGATGCAGGCAAATGCGCCCCGACGCACGTTACCGGGCGTCATCGCTCGCTACGTTTTCAGACTCCCTGTAAACTGCGCGGGTTTTTAGCCCCCCATTCCACCGGAGCCGTCCATGTCCCGCGTTACCTTGAGTCGCTATTTGATTGAGCAGACCCGCAGCAACAACACTCCTGCCGATCTGCGCTTCCTGATCGAAGTGGTGGCGCGTGCCTGCAAGGAGATCAGCCACGCCGTGTCCAAAGGCGCCCTCGGTGGTGTTCTGGGCAGCATGGGCACTGAGAACGTGCAAGGCGAAGTGCAGAAGAAACTCGACGTGCTATCCAACGAGATCCTGCTCGAAGCCAACGAATGGGGCGGTCACCTGGCCGGCATGGCGTCCGAAGAAATGGACAACGCCTACCAGATCCCGGGCAAATACCCGAAAGGCGCGTACCTGCTGGTATTCGACCCGCTGGACGGTTCGTCGAACATCGATATCAACGCCCCGGTCGGCACCATCTTCTCGGTACTGCGTTGCCCGAACGAATACCTGAGCCAGAACGAAGCCCTGAACGAAAAGGCCTTCCTGCAGCCAGGCACCCAGCAGGTGGCCGCCGGCTACGCCATCTACGGCCCGCAGACCATGCTGGTGCTGACCCTGGGCGACGGCGTCAAGGGCTTCACCCTGGACCGCGAGATGGGCAGCTTCGTCCTCACTCACGAAGACATCACCATTCCTGAAACCACCCAGGAATTCGCCATCAACATGTCCAACCAGCGTCATTGGGAAGCCCCGGTACAACGCTACGTCAGCGAACTGCTGGCCGGCGAGGAAGGCCCGTTGAAGAAGAACTACAACATGCGCTGGGTGGCGGCGATGGTGGCCGACGTGCACCGCATCCTGACCCGTGGCGGTCTGTTCATGTACCCGCGCGACAGCCGCGAGCCGTCCAAGCCGGGCAAGCTGCGCCTGATGTACGAAGCCAACCCGATGTCGTTCCTGGTGGAGCAGGCGGGCGGCGCGTCCACCGACGGTCACCAGCGCATCCTCGACATTCAGCCTGAAGGCCTGCACCAGCGTGTTGCGGTGTTCCTCGGTTCGAAGGAAGAAGTCGCCCGCGCCACGGCTTACCACAAGGAATAAGCCATGCACGCGCCCTGGCAGCCGTTGCTCGATTGGTGGTTCGGACACGCCGAATCACCGGACGACATATCGGCTGACAAGGGCAAGTTGTGGTTCGGCAAGAAAGACCGCCAAGACCTCGAGGCGCGAGAGCGTTTCGGGGTCTTTGTCGATCAGGCCCTGGCCGGCGGATTGACCGAGTGGACGCAACGTCCCGAAGGTTGGCTGGCACTGGTGCTGTTGCTCGATCAACTGCCGCGAATGATCTTTCGCGATTCCCCCAAAGCATTTTCCGGTGATCTGCGCGCGCAGAAACTCGTCGCGCAAGGCATTGCCGCCGACTTCGACCGGCAATTGAAGCCGATCCAGCGGGTGTTCATTTATCTGGTGTTCGAACACTGCGAAAACCTTGCGGTGCAGAACGAAGCCGTTTCGCGGTTTATCGATCTGGTGGCAGAACAGCCGGAAGGCGAGCGAGCGGTGTTTGCCGACAATCTGGACTATGCCGAACGGCATCGCAAAGTGATTGCCCGGTTTGGCCGGTTTCCGCATCGCAATGCGGTGTTGGGGCGGGAGTCGACGGCGGAAGAACTTGAGTTCCTCGCCGGGCCAGGTTCGCGATTCTAAACTTGCGTTAAGGCTGCTGCCGCCTTCGCGAGCAAGCCCGCTCCCACAGTGCCTTATGGTGGAACACATATTGTGTTAACACCGAAGATCCCTGTGGGAGCGGGCTTGCTCGCGAAGAGGCCAGTGGTCGCGCCTTAGATCCTGAAGCTGCCCACCAGATGCTTCAACCGCGCCGCCTGCTGCTCCAGATCCGCGCAGGCCCGCAGGGTCGCCTGCAGGTTTTCCACACCTTCCTGGTTCAGCGTGTTGATCTCGTTGATGTCGACGTTGATCGACTCGACCACGGCGGTCTGCTCTTCGGTGGCGGTGGCCACTGACTGGTTCATGCCGTCGATCTCGCCGATGCGCTGGGTCACGCTGCCCAGGCGTTCGCCGGCCTGGTTGGCGATGCCGACGCTGGTTTCACTCTCGCGCTGGCTCTCGGTCATGATGCTGACCGCCTGGCGTGCGCCGACCTGCAGCTCTTCGATCATCTTCTGCACTTGCTGCGCCGAATCCTGGGTGCGGTGGGCGAGGTTGCGTACTTCATCAGCCACCACCGCGAAACCACGGCCGGCCTCACCGGCGCGGGCTGCTTCGATGGCGGCGTTGAGCGCCAGCAGGTTGGTCTGCTGGGAGATGCTGGTGATCACTTCGAGAATCTGCCCGATGTTCACCGTGTTGCTGTTGAGGGTTTCGATATTGCCGCAGGAGTCGCTGATTTTTGCCGACAGCTGCTGCATGGCGTGAATGGTTTTATCCACAACCTGCTGGCCGTCGACCGCCAGGCTGCGCGCGTCGCTGGAATGCTGCGAGGCGAGGGCGGCGTTCTGGGCGATTTCCTGGGCGGCGGCGCCGAGCTGATTGATGGCCGCCGCGACGCTGTTGGTGCGGCTCGCCTGCTGGTCGGAGTTGTACATCGACGAGTTCGACGCCGCGACCACGCGCAGGGCGACTTCATTGACCTGGCCGGTGGCCGAGGACACTTCGCGGATCGAGGTATGAATACGCTCGACGAATCGGTTGAACGACACGCCCAGCGCACCGAATTCATCGTGGCCGTGGATGGTCAGGCGCTTGGTCAGGTCGCCTTCGCCCTCGGCGATGTCATGCATCGCGCGACCCATGGTCAGCAGCGGCTGCATCAGCACGCGAATCAGCATGCCGAGCAGGGCGATGATGATGACCACGGCGATGACCATGGCGATCAGCGCCGAGGTACGGAATTCGCTGAGCATCGAGAACGCGGTGTCTTTGTCCAGCACCAGCGCGACGTACCAGTCGGCCGACGGCACGCCGTTGACGCGGGTGAAGGAGATCAGTTGGGTCTTGCCGTCGAACTCGACTTCCTTCAGGCCCGGGCTGACCTTGGGCGCGCCGTTCGGGTAGGCCTCGGCGAGGGTCTTGAGCACCAGTTTGCTGTCCGGGTGAATCAGGATCTTGCCTTCGCTGCTGACGATGAAGGCGTGACCGTGGCCGCCGAAGTTCAGCGAGTTGATGATCGCGCTGACGCTGGTCAGGTCGATGTCGGCACCGGCGACGCCGATCATCTGGCCCTGGCGCTGCACCGGGGTGGCGACGGTGATCACCAGTTTGCCCGACGACGCCGCGATGTACGGTTCGGTGACGATGGTCTGCTGGGCGCTGTTGGCGGCCTTGTACCAGCCGCGGGCGCGCGGGTCGTAATCCGGCGCGCGGTTGCCGGCCGGCACGGAGAACATCACGCCGTCGGCACCGCCGAAATAGCTGAGCTGGAAATTGCCGGTGTAGGCCGGCAGGTCGATGATGCGCTTGAGGCTGGCGGGTGCGCTACCGTCGGCGGCGACCTGCTGTGCCAGCGATTGCAGCAGCTGGATGCGGCTCTCCAGCCAGGTCTGGATGTTGCTGGTGGTCAGGCTGCCGAGTTCCTGCATCGAGGCATCGGTGCTGCTGCGCAGGGTTTCGCGCTGGCGATAGTCGTTGAACAGAATAAAACAGGCGAACGCAACGGCCACCACGAGGGCGGCGGCCAGCAGGATCTTGTGGCTGAATTTCATGTTTCTGGTCATTAAGGGAGCTACCGCGAAGGGGCTGGTCAAGAAAGGGCGGCAATTTGCCACAACCGGGGGCTTTGCGCTGCTCTTATTTCGACCGCGCGGCGCCAAAGATTAGGCGGCTGTGACGAAATGCGACGAAATGCGCAATAGCCCCACAAAGTATCTGATTTCTCGGCAAAAGCCGGACGAGCGGCCAGAGAAATAGCCGCCCGGCGAGGGAACCAGATGACACTTTTCTCTTCTAAGCTTCTGGTTGGCACCATGCCATCCCCCCTCGTTCCAGGAGTTACACCATGTCGCTGCGATCTATCGCCCTTCTGTCCTTTTGCGTGCTGCTGGCCGCATGCAGCAAGGTCAACCAGGAAAACTACGCCAAGCTGTCCGCCGGCATGGCCAAGGCCGAGGTTGAGACGCTGCTCGGCAAACCGACCGATTGCTCGGGCGCGCTCGGCATGTCCAGTTGCACCTGGGGCGACAAGAACAGCTTTATCAGCGTGCAGTACGCCGGTGACAAAGTGCTGATGTTTTCCGGCCAAGGCCTGAAGTAAACCGGGGCTACGCGCCCACGGGAGTAAAACAATGAAGCGGTTATTGCTTGTCCTTTTTGCCGGCCTGGTACTGGCCGGCTGCGCCACTCACGGTGAAGATCCGCTGGCGCCGAAGACGGTCAACAGCGTCAATCTCAAGCGTTATCAGGGCACCTGGTACGAGCTGGCGCGCCTGCCGATGTATTTCCAGCGCAATTGCGCGCAATCCGAAGCCCACTATTCGCTCAAGCCGGACGGCAACGTCGATGTGCTCAACCGCTGCCTGACTGCCGACTGGCAATGGGAAGAGGCCAAGGGCACGGCTTATCCACAGGTGCCGGGCAAGACCGACAAATTGTGGGTCGAGTTCGATACGTGGTTCTCGCGGCTGATTCCGGGCGTGGCGAAGGGGCAATACTGGGTGTTGTATGTCAGCGACGACTACAAGACCGCTATCGTCGGCGACCCGAGCCGCAAGTACCTGTGGCTGCTGTCGCGCACGCCGACCGTCAACGGTGTAGTGCGCGAGGAGCTGCTGAGCAAGGCACGCCAGCAGGGCTACGACACCACGCGACTGATCTGGCGTGCGTCGGACCGGCAGATGGCCAAGACCTCGAACTGAGCATCGGCAAAGATCAAATGTGGGAGCGGGCTTGCCCGCGAAGAGGGCGTGTCAGTTGACTGAAATATCGACTGATACACCGCTTTCGCGAGCAAGCCCGCTCCCACATTTCGTTTCGTGTCAGCCTAAAAGTTCGCGCAGTACCTGGGTGAACGCCCGGGCACTCGCTTCTTCACCCGCATGCCGGCCATCACGCACCACCCACTGACCGTTGACCAGCACATCGCGCACCTGGCGATCGCCGCCGGCGAACAGCCAGCGATTGAGAATGCCGTCGCCACTGGCCGTGGCCAGATACGGATCGCTGCCATCGAGCACGATCCAGTCGGCGCGCTTGCCGACTTCCAGGGCGCCGATCGGCTGCCCCAGTGCCTGGGCGCCGCCCTCCAGTGCCGCGTCATACAAGGTGCGGCCGACCATCGGCTGATCCGTCCCGTACAGACGGTTACGCCGTTGATCGCGCAGGCGCTGGCCGTATTCCAGCCAGCGCAATTCCTCGACCACGCTGAGCGACACGTGGCTGTCGGAACCGATACCCATGCGCCCGCCCTGGGCAAGGAAATCCACCGCCGGGAAGATGCCGTCGCCGAGGTTGGCTTCGGTGGTCAGGCACAGACCGGCGATGGCTCGACTCCTGGCCATCAGCGAGACTTCTTCCGCGTTGGCGTGAGTGGCGTGAACCAGGCACCAGCGCTGATCGACCTCGGCATTTTCGTACAGCCACTGCAACGGCCGCCGACCGCTCCAGCTCAGGCAGTCGTCGACTTCCTTCTGCTGTTCGGCGATGTGGATGTGCACCGGGCATTGCCGGTCGCTGGCCGCCAGCACGTCGCTGATCTGCTGCGGCGTCACCGCGCGCAGCGAGTGGAAGCACAGGCCCAGCGATTGCGCCGGTTGCTGCGCCAGTAAAGGCTGCAGGCGCGATTGCAGGTTCAGGTAGTTTTCCGTGCTGTTGATGAACCGCCGCTGGCCGTCATTGGGCGTCTGGCCGCCAAAACCCGAGTGGCTGTAGAGCACCGGCAGCAGGGTCAGGCCGATGCCGCTTTCACCGGCCGCCTGGCTGATGCGCAGCGCCAGTTCGGCGGGGTCGGCATACGGCTGGCCGTTCTGGTCGTGGTGCACATAGTGGAATTCGGCCACCGAGGTGTAACCGGCCTTGAGCATTTCGATGTACAGCTGACGGGCGATTACACCGAGTTGATCGGGGCTGATTTTGCCGACCAGGCGATACATCAGATCGCGCCAGGTCCAGAAACTGTCGTTGGGATTGCCGGCCACTTCCGCCAGTCCCGCCATCGCGCGCTGGAAGGCGTGGGAGTGCAGGTTCGGCATCCCCGGCAACAGCGGGCCCTTCAGCCGTTCAGCGCCATCTGCGGTGGAATCGGCCTGGATTCTGGTCAGCAGGCCATCGGCGCTGACCTCAATACGTACATCGTTGGCCCATCCGTTAGGCAGCAGTGCGCGTTCGGCAAAGAAGGCGGACATGGTTCGGCACCCCATCGTGTGT
Source organism: Pseudomonas sp. efr-133-TYG-5 (assembly GCF_030209175.1). Classification (GTDB taxonomy): domain Bacteria; phylum Pseudomonadota; class Gammaproteobacteria; order Pseudomonadales; family Pseudomonadaceae; genus Aquipseudomonas. The sequence goes on from NZ_JARVSM010000006.1 coordinate 262,771, forward strand.
TATTTGTATATACATATACAGACGTTTGCCTGCCCGGTAAACTCCGGCAAGCTAGCAACCTTCATCAAACGAACAGGGATCAACCGTGCCGACTCCGCCTCCAGTCTCCCCGTTGGCCGCGAACATGGGCGACAGTCCGGCGCCCTTGTACGCCCGCGTCAAACAGATGATCACCCAGCAGATCGACAGCGGTAACTGGCCGCCGCACTACCGCGTGCCGTCCGAGAGCGAGCTGGTCAGCCAGCTCGGTTTCAGCCGCATGACCATCAACCGTGCGCTGCGCGAGATGACCGCCGACGGTCTGCTGGTGCGTATGCAGGGCGTCGGCACGTTCGTCGCCGAGCCGAAAAGCCAGTCCGCGCTGTTCGAAGTGCACAACATCGCCGACGAAATCGCCTCCCGCGGCCATCGCCACACGTGCCAGGTGATCACCCTCGAAGAAGAGGCCGCCGGTTCCGAGCGCGCCCTGGCCCTGGACATGCGCGAAGGGCAGAAGGTTTTCCACTCGCTGATCGTGCATTACGAAAACGACATTCCGGTGCAAATCGAAGACCGTTTCGTCAACGCCCTGGTCGCCCCGGAATACCTCAAGCAGGATTTCACCCTGCAAACGCCGTACGCCTACCTGAATCAGGTCGCGCCGCTGACCGAAGGCGAGCACGTGGTCGAAGCGATCCTCGCCGAGCCGTCCGAGTGCAAGCTGCTGCAGATTGAAAAGGGCGAGCCGTGCCTGCTGATCCGTCGCCGTACGTGGTCGGGGCGTCAGCCAGTGACGGCGGCGCGTCTGATCCACCCCGGTTCCCGTCATCGTCTGGAAGGACGCTTTCACAAATGAATGGTTTGAAAGTTCTACGCGCCGAGGGTTACCCGCGCATGCCGTGGAAAAACGGCGGCGGCAGCACCGAGGAAATCACCCGCGACAGCGGTGCCGGCCTCGAGGGCTTCGGCTGGCGCCTGTCGATTGCCGACATCGCCGAGTCCGGTGGTTTCTCCACCTTCGCCGGTTATCAGCGAGTGATCACCGTACTGCAGGGCGATGGCATGACCCTGTGCGTCGACGGTGAAGAGACGCGGCCGCTGTTAGCGCTGGACCCGTTTGCGTTCAGCGGTGAAAGCCAGGTGTCCTGCACGTTGCTCGGCGGGGCGATCCGCGATTTCAATCTGATCTACGCACCGCAGCGCTACAGCGCGCGATTGCAGTGGCTGGACGCTGAGCAGCGGTTTTTCAGTTCGGCGAGCACCGTGCTGGTCTTCAGCGTCAGCGAACTGCTGGAGGTCACGGTCGGTGACAGTGCATCGCAACTCGGCCGTCATGATTGCCTGCAGCTGGACGGTAACACCGCGCTGACGGAGATCGCCGTCAATGCCGGTTGCTGCGTGATCGAGCTGTCCCCGCGCTGATCCTCCCTTCTGATCGTTCCCACGTCGGGGCGTCTAATCGTCCGCTTGGCACTGCCTCTCATGACGCTCGGCGTCACAGAGCGGACGCGGAGCGTACATGGCGGCATTCCCACGCAAAGCGTGGCAACGATCAAAGAGCGATGCAAAAACCGCTGCTTTAAAGGCAGCGGTTTTTTTTCGTCCCGACGTTCCCGAAATGCGCACCAACTTGTTACCGAACGCCCCAGCGTGGCGCAAAACCGCGCTTGCGTAACAGCCGCACACTGGCCCCGGACAGCCCCGGGAAAATTTTCATCTACGCCGCAACCCTTGTCTCAGGCGCTCTGCAGCCCTTCCTGCCGTTTTTCTTGAACGCTCCACCAACAAGTTGGCCGCTTGATTGCATATGCTTGTATGTACAAGTAAAGACGTATGCGTATAAGTCCGCAGCGTCGACTGATTCGCTTGTCGTGCATTGATGCGCACAGGCTGCTTGCCCACTGCCAGGGTTGGTTTGAATTGATTGCTGAGGAGTCTTTTTCGTGACTGACAATAAGTCCACCAAGTACCGCAACGTCGAAATCCGTGCCGCCCGCGGCAACCAGCTGACCGCCAAGAGCTGGCTGACCGAAGCACCGCTGCGCATGCTGATGAACAACCTCGACCCGGAAGTGGCCGAAAACCCGAAAGAGCTGGTGGTCTACGGTGGCATCGGTCGCGCGGCACGTAACTGGGAGTGCTACGACAAGATCGTCGAAAGCCTGACCAACCTCAACGAAGACGAAACCCTGCTGGTGCAATCCGGCAAACCGGTCGGCGTGTTCAAGACCCACAGCAATGCCCCGCGCGTGCTGATCGCCAACTCCAACCTGGTGCCGCACTGGGCCACCTGGGAACACTTCAACGAACTCGACGCCAAGGGCCTGGCCATGTACGGCCAGATGACCGCCGGCAGCTGGATCTACATCGGCAGCCAGGGCATCGTCCAGGGCACTTACGAAACGTTCGTCGAAGCCGGGCGCCAACACTACAACGACAACCTCAAGGGCAAGTGGGTGCTGACCGCCGGCCTCGGCGGCATGGGCGGTGCCCAGCCACTGGCGGCCACTCTGGCCGGTGCCTGCTCGCTGAACATCGAATGCCAGCAGGTCAGCATCGATTTCCGTCTGAAAAGCCGCTACGTCGATGAGCAGGCCAAGGACCTCGACGACGCGCTGGCCCGTATCGCCAAATACACCGCCGAAGGCAAAGCGATCTCCATCGCCCTGCTGGGTAACGCCGCGGAAATCCTGCCGGAACTGGTCAAGCGTGGCGTACGCCCGGACATGGTCACCGACCAGACCAGCGCCCACGACCCACTGAACGGCTACCTGCCGGCCGGCTGGACCTGGGAAGAGTACCGCGCCCGTGCCAAGACCGAGCCGGCCGCCGTGATCAAGGCCGCCAAGCAATCGATGGCCGTGCACGTCAAAGCGATGCTCGACTTCCAGAAGCAAGGCATCCCGACCTTCGACTACGGCAACAACATCCGTCAGATGGCCCAGGAAGAGGGCGTCGAGAACGCCTTCGACTTCCCGGGTTTCGTCCCGGCCTACATCCGCCCGCTGTTCTGCCGTGGCATCGGCCCGTTCCGCTGGGCGGCGCTGTCGGGTGATCCGCAAGACATCTACAAGACCGACGCCAAGGTCAAGGAACTGATCCCGGACGACGCACACCTGCACAACTGGCTGGACATGGCGCGCGAGCGCATCAGCTTCCAGGGTCTGCCGGCGCGGATCTGCTGGGTCGGCCTGGGCCTGCGCGCCAAACTCGGTCTGGCGTTCAACGAAATGGTCCGTAGCGGCGAGCTGTCGGCGCCGATCGTCATCGGCCGCGACCACCTCGACTCCGGCTCGGTATCGAGCCCGAACCGCGAAACCGAATCGATGCAGGACGGCTCCGACGCCGTGTCCGATTGGCCACTGCTCAACGCGCTGCTGAACACCGCGAGCGGCGCGACCTGGGTGTCCCTGCACCACGGCGGCGGCGTCGGCATGGGCTTCTCCCAGCATTCGGGCATGGTGATTGTCTGCGACGGTACTGACGAAGCCGCGGCGCGTATTGCCCGTGTGCTGCACAACGACCCGGGTACCGGCGTCATGCGTCACGCCGATGCCGGTTACCAGATCGCCATCGACTGCGCCAAGGAGCAGGGTCTAAACCTGCCGATGATTACCGGCGGCAAGTAACACAGATTCCTGTGGGAGCTGGCTTGCCAGCGATAGCGGTGGCACTGCCGGAATTGATGTTGAAGGTGCCGACGTCATCGCTGGCAAGCCAGCTCCCACAAGGGTTCGAGAAAGCTCGAGAGAACAATTAAAACAATCCACAGAGGTTGAATCATGGCTGTTAGCCCCGATCGTGCAAGCAACAAACCGTTGATCGAAAGGCGTTCGATCGACTACATCCCGGAAGCGGAAAGACACGGTCGTCTGTTTAGCCAGTTCACCTTGTGGATGGGTGCCAACCTGCAAATCACCGCGATTGTCACCGGGGCCCTGGCCGTGGTGCTGGGCGGCGATGTGTTCTGGTCGTTGATCGGTCTGCTGATCGGGCAACTGCTGGGCGGCGGCGTGATGGCGCTGCACGCGGCGCAGGGGCCGAAGCTCGGCCTGCCGCAGATGATTTCCAGCCGGGTGCAGTTCGGTGTGTACGGCGCGGCCATCCCGATCGTGCTGGTGTGCCTGATGTACCTGGGTTTCACCGCCACCGGCACCGTGCTGTCCGGCCAGGCGCTGGGCCAGTTGTTCGGTGTCAGCGACACCGTTGGCATTCTGCTGTTTGCCAGCGTCATTGTGGTGGTCACGGTGCTGGGTTACCGGGTGATCCACTGGATCGGCCGTGTCGCCAGCGTGATTGGCGTGATTGCCTTCGTTTATCTGTTCAGCCGTCTGCTGAGCCAGGTTGATGTCGGCGCTCTGCTGCAAATCCGTCATTTCAGCTGGAGCAGTTTCCTGCTCGCGGTGTCGCTTGCGGCCTCCTGGCAGATCGCCTTCGGCCCGTATGTGGCGGATTACTCGCGTTACCTGCCGAGCAAAACGTCGGCACTGAAGACCTTTTTTGCCGCCGGCGCGGGGTCGGTGATCGGTGCACAGGTGGCGATGATCCTCGGCGTGTTTGCCGCGGCGTCGGCCAACGGCCAGTTCGCCGGTCACGAGGTGGCCTACATCGTCGGTCTGGGCGGTACCGGTGCCACCGCGGCGCTGCTGTATTTCAGCATCGCGTTCGGCAAGGTGACCATCTCGACGCTGAACTCCTACGGCAGCTTCATGTGCATCGCCACCATCATCAGCGGCTTCCGTGGTCACCTGCAGGTATCGCGCCTGCAGCGCCTGGTGTTCGTCCTGGTGATCGTCGGCGCGGCGACCCTGATCGCCTTGCTCGGCCAGCACTCGTTCCTCGGTGCGTTCAAGTCTTTCATCCTGTTCCTGCTCGCCTTCTTCACACCGTGGAGCGCGATCAACCTGGTGGACTACTACTGCATCACCCGCGAGCGCTACGACGTGCCGGCGCTGGCCGACCCGAACGGTCGCTACGGCCGCTGGAACCTGCTCGGCATCAGCGTCTATGTGTTCGGCGTGCTGGTGCAGCTGCCGTTCATCTCGACCAAGTTCTATACCGGCCCGCTGGTCGCGGCCCTCGGTGATGTGGATATCTCCTGGATCATCGGCCTGGTGCTGCCCGCCGCCGTGTATTACCTGTGCGCGAAAAAATGGCACAGCGCGGTACCCGATCGCCTGATTCTGCCGGTCGAGCAGAGCAGCGCCGTACAACCAGAAACAAGTGGGGCCGGTCGCATTGCGGCGCGGGCCTGATTGGACGTGGACAGGGCTGGATGCCTCTTGACTGCCGTAAGCCAATTCATGATTAGGAGCGTCGCAACAATGAAATCGAACAAGACCCTGCTGACCACTTTGCTGTCCATGGGCCTGTTGGCCAGTGCTGGCGCCACCCAGGCTGCCGGCTGGTGCGAGTCCGGCAAACCGGTGAAATTCGCCGGCCTCAACTGGGAAAGCGGCATGCTGCTGACCGATGTCCTGCAAGTGGTCCTGGAAAAAGGTTACGACTGCAAGACCGACAGCCTGCCGGGCAACTCCATCACCATGGAAAACGCCCTGAGCAGCAATGACATCCAGGTGTTCGCCGAAGAATGGGTCGGCCGCAGCGAGGTGTGGAACAAGGCCGAGAAGGCCGGCAAGGTCGTCGGCGTCGGCGCCCCGGTGGTGGGTGCGGTGGAAGGCTGGTACGTGCCGCGCTATGTGATCGAAGGCGACGCCAAGCGCAAGCTCGAGCCGAAAGCCCCGGACCTGAAGAACATCGCCGACCTGGGCAAGTATGCCCAGGTCTTCAAGGACGCCGAGGAGCCTTCCAAGGGGCGCTTCTACAACTGCCCGGCCGGCTGGACCTGCGAGCTCGACAACAGCGAAATGCTCAAGAGCTACGGCCTGGAAAACAGCTACACCAACTTCCGTCCGGGCACCGGTCCGGCGCTGGATGCCGCCGTGCTGTCGAGCTACAAGCGTGGCGAGCCGATCCTGTTCTACTACTGGTCGCCCACCCCGCTGATGGGCCAGATCGACGCGGTCAAACTCGAAGAGAAACCCGGCGTCGACAAGAGCGTGAGCATCAAGGTCGGCCTGTCCAAGACCTTCCACGACGAAGCGCCGGAACTGGTCAGTGTGCTGGAGAAGGTCAACCTGCCGATCGACCTGCTGAACCAGAACCTCGGTCGCATGGCCAAGGAACGTATCGAGTCGCCAAAACTGGCGAAAATCTTCCTCAAGGAACATCCTGAGGTCTGGCATGCGTGGGTCAGTGCAGACGCTGCCAAGAAAATCGACGCGGCGCTGTAGGTCGAATTCCTCCCGGCCAACCGAGAGGCTGGCCGGGGTGTTCGCCGCAATCGCTTGATTGAGTTTCCTGATTGAGAGCCGCTTATGTTTCCCGAAAGCTTTACCTTTTCCATCGCCGACTGGGTCAACGGTTGGGTCGATGCGCTGGTCACCAACTACGGCGATGTGTTCCGCCACATCTCCGACACCCTGTTGTGGGCCATCGTCAATCTTGAAGGCCTGCTGCGCGCCGTGCCGTGGTGGCTGATGCTGGCGATCGTCGCCGGGATCGCCTGGCACGCGACGCGCAAAGTGCTCACCACGGCGGTGATCGTCGGCCTGCTGTTCCTGGTCGGTGCCGTCGGCCTGTGGGACAAACTCATGCAGACCCTGGCGCTGATGCTGGTGGCGACGCTGATCTCGGTGCTGATCGGCATCCCGCTGGGGATTCTCTCGGCGCGCAGCAATCGCCTGCGCTCGGTGCTGATGCCGCTGCTCGACATCATGCAGACCATGCCCAGCTTCGTGTACCTGATCCCGGTGCTGATGCTGTTCGGCCTGGGCAAGGTGCCGGCGATTTTCGCCACGGTGATCTACGCCGCGCCACCGCTGATCCGCCTGACCGACCTGGGCATCCGGCAGGTCGACGGCGAAGTCATGGAAGCGATCAACGCCTTCGGGGCCAACCGCTGGCAGCAACTGTTCGGCGTGCAACTGCCGCTGGCCCTGCCGAGCATCATGGCCGGGATCAACCAGACCACCATGATGGCCCTGTCGATGGTGGTGATCGCCTCGATGATCGGTGCCCGTGGCCTGGGCGAAGACGTGCTGGTGGGGATTCAGACCCTCAACGTCGGACGTGGCCTGGAGGCCGGTCTGGCGATCGTGATTCTCGCAGTGGTCATCGACCGCATTACCCAGGCGTATGGTCGGCCACGGCATGAGGTGAGCAAATGAGCAACGCAAACGTCAGCAAGATCGAAGTGAAAAACGTCTTCAAGATTTTCGGCAACCGCGCCAAGGATGCCCTGGCGATGGTCGGCCAGGGCAAGACCAAGGATCAGGTGCTGTCGGAAACCGGTTGCGTGGTCGGGGTCAACGACCTGTCGCTGAGCATCGGCACCGGTGAGATCTTCGTGATCATGGGCCTGTCCGGCTCCGGCAAATCGACCCTGGTACGCCACTTCAATCGCCTGATCGACCCGACCAGCGGCGCGATCCTGGTCGACGGCGTGGACATCCTGCAATACGACATGGAAGCCCTGCGCGAATTTCGCCGGCACAAGATCAGCATGGTGTTCCAGAGCTTCGGCCTGCTGCCGCACAAGAGCGTGCTGGACAACGTCGCCTACGGCCTCAAGGTGCGCGGCGAGAGCAAGCAGCTGTGCGCCGAACGCGCGCTGCACTGGATCAACACCGTGGGCCTCAAGGGCTACGAAAACAAATACCCGCACCAGCTCTCCGGCGGCATGCGCCAGCGTGTCGGCCTGGCCCGCGCCCTGGCGGCGGACACCGACATCATCCTGATGGACGAAGCGTTCAGTGCCCTCGATCCGTTGATCCGCGCCGAGATGCAGGATCAGTTGCTGGAGCTGCAAAAGACCCTGCACAAGACCATCGTCTTCATCACTCACGACCTCGACGAGGCCGTGCGCATCGGCAACCGCATCGCGATCCTCAAGGATGGCCGGCTGATCCAGGTCGGCACGCCGAGAGAGATCCTGCATTCGCCGGCGGACGAGTATGTCGACCGCTTCGTGCAGCGGCGCGCGGCGGTGGTTTAGGTAGATTTGTGTTGGCCGGACTGGCCTCTTCGCCGGCAAGCCGGCTCCCACAGTTTTGTGAACGCTGAAGCTCCCTGTGGGAGCTGGCTTGCCAGCGATGAGGCCGCAAAGGCTGCATCAATGTTTGGATGAGGTTGAAGATGTCCCAGGCTGAAAAAATCGTTATCGCCGACGCCCCGATGCGTTGGCAGGACGTGGTCGCCGTCGCCCGTCACGGCGCCACTTTGGAGCTGTCGAGCGAGACCTGGGCGCGTATCGACAACGCCCAGGGCATCGTCCAGCGCATCGTCGCCAGCGGCGAGCGCGCCTATGGCGTGAACACCGGGCTCGGCGCGCTGTGCAACGTCTCGCTGCAGGACGAACAGCTCAGCCAGCTGTCGCGCAACACCCTGCTCAGCCACGCCTGCGGCGTCGGCCCGGTGCTGCCCGACGAACAGACCCGGGCCATCATCTGCGCGGCGATCCGCAACTACAGCCACGGCAAATCCGGTATTCACCGCCGCGTGGTCGAAGCACTGCTGGCACTGCTCAATCGCGGCATCACCCCGCAGGTGCCGGCGCAGGGTTCGGTGGGTTACCTGACGCACATGGCGCACATCGGCATTACCCTGCTCGGCGTCGGTGATGTCAGCTATCGCGGGCAGATCGTGCCGGCGCAACAGGCGCTGGCCGCGGAAGGCCTGCAAGCGGTGCAGCTCGGCGCGAAGGACGGTTTGTGCCTGGTCAACGGCACGCCGTGCATGACCGGTCTCGGTTGCCTGGCGATTGCCGACGCGACACGCCTGGTGCAGTGGGCCGACGTGATCGGCGCCATGAGCTTCGAGGCCCAGCGCGGGCAGATCGCCGCGTTCGATGCCGAGATCATCGCGCTCAAGCCGCACCCGGGCATGCAGCAGGTTGGCATCAACTTGCGCGCATTGCTCGACGGCAGCGAAGTGATTGCCGCGAGCAAGGGTATTCGCACGCAGGACGCGCTGAGCATCCGCTCGATTCCGCAGGTGCACGGCGCGGCGCGCGATCAACTGGCGCACGCCACCCGACAGATCGAAACCGAACTCAACGGCTGCACCGACAACCCGTTGCTGCTGGGCACGCCGGACGCCTTCCGGGTGATGTCCCAGGCCAACCCGCACGGCCAGTCGGTGGCGCTGGCGGCGGACCTGCTGGCGATTGCCATGGCCGAGATCGGCTCGATCGCCGAACGGCGCCTGGATCGCCTGATCAACCCGCACGTCAGCGGTCTGCCGGCCTTCCTGGTGGCCAATCCCGGGGTGAACTCGGGGATGATGATCGTGCAATACGTCGCCGCTTCGCTGTGCGCGGAAAACCGCCAGTTGGCGCAACCGGCGGTGCTCGACAATTACGTCACCTCCGGCCTGCAGGAAGATCACCTGAGCCTGGGCACCAACGCCGCGCTGAAGCTGCACCGCGCCCTGGAAAACTGCACGCAGATCCTCGCCATCGAGTACCTGCTGGCGGCGCAGGCGTTTGAATTCCTCAAGGCTCAGCGCTTCGGCGCCGGCACCGATGCCGCCTGGCGACTGCTGCGCGAAAAGGTCCCGGCCTACGATCAGGATCGCTGGCTGGCGCCGGATATCGCTGCCGCTGCGGGCGTGTTGAAAGACCCGAAACTGCCGCATGCCGTTCTACCGAATTTGCACTGACAACGACCCATACCAGCGTGCCAAGGCGCGGATCGTCCACAAGACGAGAAACGACGGATAACGGAATGCTCCGGAGCGACTGGTAGTTAATAACAATGTCTCAAAAGGAGCATTTTAATGACTGCGCTGAACCTGATTCCCGGCCAACTGAGCCTGGCCCAACTGCGTGACGTCTACCACCACCCGGTCAGACTGAGCCTGGACAACAGCGCCGCGGCGCAGATCGAAGCCAGCGTCGCCTGCGTCGAGCAGATCCTCGCCGAGAATCGCACCGCCTACGGCATCAACACCGGTTTCGGCCTGCTGGCCTCGACGCGCATCGCCAGCGAAGACCTGGAAAACCTGCAGCGCTCGCTGGTGCTGTCGCACGCTGCCGGCGTCGGCCAGCCGATCAGCGATGACCTGGTGCGGCTGATCATGGTGCTCAAGGTCAACAGCCTCAGCCGCGGTTTCTCCGGCATCCGCCGCGTGGTGATCGATGCGCTGATTGCGCTGATCAATGCCGAAGTCTATCCGCACATTCCGCTCAAGGGTTCGGTCGGTGCCTCGGGTGACCTCGCGCCGCTGGCGCACATGTCGCTGGTGCTGCTCGGCGAGGGCAAGGCGCGCTACAAGGGCGAGTGGCTGGAAGCCACCGAAGCGCTGAAGGTTGCCGGTCTGACCCCGCTGACTTTGGCGGCGAAAGAAGGCCTGGCGCTGCTAAACGGCACCCAGGTGTCCACCGCATTTGCCCTGCGCGGCCTGTTCGAGGGCGAAGACCTGTTCGCCGGTGCCCTGGCAGTGGGCGGCCTGACGGTGGAAGCGGTGCTCGGCTCGCGCTCGCCGTTCGACGCGCGCATTCACGCGGCCCGTGGCCAGAAAGGCCAGATCGATGCCGCCGCTGCTTATCGCGATCTGCTCGGTGAGCGCAGCGAAGTGTCTGCCTCGCACCAGAACTGCGACAAGGTCCAGGATCCGTACTCGCTGCGCTGCCAGCCGCAAGTCATGGGCGCCTGCCTGACCCAGTTCCGCCAGGCCGCCGAAGTGCTGGCCATCGAAGCCAACGCTGTCTCCGACAACCCGTTGGTGTTCGCCGCTGAAGGCGATGTGATTTCCGGCGGCAACTTCCACGCCGAGCCGGTGGCCATGGCGGCCGACAACTTGGCCCTGGCCATCGCTGAAATCGGCTCGCTGAGCGAACGACGCATCTCGCTGATGATGGACAAGCACATGTCGCAACTGCCGCCGTTTCTGGTGGCCAACGGCGGCGTGAACTCCGGTTTCATGATCGCCCAGGTAACCGCTGCGGCACTGGCCAGCGAGAACAAGGCGCTGGCCCACCCGCATTCGGTCGACAGCCTGCCCACCTCCGCCAACCAGGAAGACCACGTGTCGATGGCTCCGGCGGCCGGCAAGCGCCTGTGGGAAATGGCCGAGAACACCCGCGGCATTCTCGCGGTGGAATGGCTGGCAGCAGCGCAGGGCCTGGATCTGCGCAACGGTCTGAAGACCTCGGCGAAGCTGGAGCAGGCGCGGGCGATTCTGCGTCGCGAAGTACCGTTCTACGAGAAGGATCGCTTCTTTGCCCCGGACATCAATGCGGCGACCGAACTGCTGGCTTCGCGGGTTCTGACGGAACTGGTTCCGGCGAAACTGCTGCCTAGCCTGTAATGGCCTCTTCGCGAGCAGGCTCGCTTCCACAGGGCAATGCATTTCAACTGTGGGAGCGAGCCTGCTCGCGAAATCGATTTTGAATACTGTGGAGACTAAGGGATGAAAACCCTCTGGCAACACTGCCACGTCGCAACCATGGCGCAGGGCGTCTACTCGATCATCGAGGATGCGGCCATCGTGACCTCGGGTGCGCACATCGAGTGGATCGGCCCGCGCAGTCAATTGCCGTCCGGCGAATACCCGGCGGTCAATGACCTGCACGGCGCCTGGGTCACTCCCGGCCTGATCGACTGCCACACCCACACCGTATTCGGTGGCAACCGCAGTGGCGAATTCGAACAACGCCTGCAAGGTGTCAGCTACGCCGAGATCGCCGCGGCCGGTGGCGGCATCGCCAGCACCGTGCGCGCGACCCGTCAAGCCACTGAGGACGAGCTGTTCGCCAGCGCCGCCAAACGCCTGAAAAGCCTGATGCGCGACGGCGTGACCACGGTCGAGATGAAATCCGGCTACGGTCTCGATCTGGCCAACGAGCGCAAGATCTTGCGGGTGATCCGTCGTCTGCAGAAAGAGCTGCCGATCAGCGTGCGCAGCACCTGCCTGGCGGCCCACGCGTTGCCACCGGAATACCAGGATCGCGCCGACGATTACATCGATCTGATCTGCACCGAGATGCTCCCGGCCCTCGCTGCCGAAGGGCTGGTGGATGCCGTGGATGCCTTCTGCGAATACCTGGCGTTCTCGCCGGAGCAGGTCGAGCGGGTGTTCGTCGCCGCGCAGAAGCTCGGCCTGCCGGTGAAACTGCACGCCGAACAACTGTCGTCGCTGCATGGCTCCAGCCTCGCTGCGCGCTATAAGGCGTTATCCGCCGACCACCTGGAATTCATGGACGAAGCCGACGCCATCGCCATGGCCGAGTCCGACACGGTCGCGGTGCTGTTGCCGGGCGCATTCTACTTCCTGCGCGAAACTCAGTTGCCGCCGATGGACGCCCTGCGCAAGCACAAGGTCAAGATCGCCATCGCCAGCGACCTCAACCCCGGTACCTCGCCGGCGCTGTCGCTGCGCCTGATGCTGAACATGGCCTGCACCTGTTTCCGCATGACCCCGGAAGAAGCCCTGGCCGGCGCCACCATCCATGCCGCGCAAGCCTTGGGCATGGCCGCAACCCTCGGCTCGTTGGAAGTCGGCAAGGTCGCCGATTTCGTCGCCTGGCAGATCGACCGGCCGGCGGATCTGGCGTACTGGCTGGGCGGTGAGCTGGACAAACGCGTCGTGCGTCACGGCGTCGAATCAAGTCTGTAGGAGAGCGTTGTGGATAAGGTTCTGAACTTCAAACAAGGTCGCGTGCCGCTGCTGATCAGCATGCCCCATGCCGGTGTGCGCCTGACCCCGGCGGTCGAGGCCGGGCTGATTGCGGACGCGAAAAGCCTGCCGGACACCGACTGGCATATTCCGCAGCTCTACGATTTTGCCGCCGAGCTGGGCGCCAGCACCCTGGCGGCCGAATATTCGCGGTTCGTCATCGACCTCAACCGGCCGTCCGACGACAAGCCGCTATACGCGGGCGCCACCACCGGCCTGTACCCGGCGACGCTGTTCGATGGCATCCCGTTGTTCAAGGAAGGGCAGGCGCCGTCGAAAGAAGACCGTGCCACGTACCTGGAGCAGATCTGGACGCCGTACCACCGCACCCTGCAGCAAGAGCTGGCACGGCTGAAGGCCGAGTTCGGTTATGCGTTGCTGTTCGATGCCCACTCGATCCGTTCGATCATCCCGCACCTGTTCGACGGCAAACTGCCGGACTTCAACCTCGGCACCTTCAACGGCGCCAGTTGCGATCCGCAGCTGGCCACGCAACTGGAAGCGATCTGCGCCCGCCACGGCGATTACAGCCACGTGCTCAACGGACGCTTCAAGGGCGGTCACATCACCCGCCATTACGGCAACCCGGCCGAGCACATCCATGCCGTGCAACTGGAGTTGGGCCAGTGCACCTACATGGAAGAGTTCGCACCGTTCCGCTACCGCGCCGACTTGGCGGAGCCAACGCGGGTGGTGTTGAAGGAGCTGCTGCAAGGGCTGCTCGCCTGGGGCAAAAACCACTACAACTGAGTCAGCTGTGATCGTTCCCACGCTCCGCGTGGGAATGCAGCCCGTGACGCTCCGCGTCACTGGACGCGGAGCGTCCCTTGAGGCATTCCCACGCAGAGCGTGGGAACGATCGGGAGAAGTCGCCACCGTGCAAATCCCGGTCGCCACAGGTCGCTTTTGCGTCTCGTCTGCTGCGTAATGTTTCGGCCACGGTGCAAGAAGACACCGATCCGAACAATAACCCGCTGCCGCACGAGACGATCCCACATGAAAAGACTGTTCACTCGTTGTGCGTTAATCCTCACCGGCAGTGCGCTGCTCAGCGCCGGCGCCATGGCTGCCGACGATGCGTCCTGCAAGACCGTGCGCATGGGCGTGGTCAACTGGACCGACGTGATCGCCACCAGCGGCATGGCCGATGTCCTGCTCAACGGCCTCGGTTACGAAAGCAAGCAAACCAGCGCGGTGCAGCAAATCATCTTCGCCGGCATCCGTGACAAACGCCTGGACATCTTCCTCGGCTACTGGAAGCCGGCGATGGACCAGAACATCGCGCCGTTCCTCGCCGCCAACCAGGTCAAAGTCATGGACAAGCCCAGCCTGGCCGACGCCCAGGCGACCCTGGCGGTGCCCGATTACGTCGCGGCGGCAGGGCTGAAGACCTTCCCCGACATCGCGAAATTCAAGGAGCAGCTGGGCGGCAAGATCTATGGCATCGAGCCTGGCAGCGGCGCCAACACCACGATCAAGACCATGATCGAAACCAACCACTTCGGCCTGAAGGATTTCAAGATCGTCGAATCCGGTGAAGCCGGCATGCTCGCCGCCGTGCAACGGGCGGTGAACCGCAAGGAATTCGTGGTGTTCGTCGGCTGGACCCCGCATCCGATGAACATCAACATGAACATCACCTACCTGACCGGCAGTGAAGACGTCTACGGCCCCAACGAAGGCGCCGCGACCGTTTCCACGGTTACCGCGCCGGACTACGCCGAGCGCTGCCCGAACGTCCATCGACTGCTGGAAAACCTGACCTTCACCGCCGCCCAGGAGAGCCAGTTGATGGTGCCGATCATGGCGCGCAAGACCCCTCAGGAGGTGGCGAAAAACTGGTTGCGCGAGCATCCCGAAGACTTGCAGCGCTGGCTGGCCGGTGTCAGCAGTGTCGACGGCAAGGACGGCGTGGCCACGGTTCAGGCCAGCCTGAAAAACTGATGGGCACTTATCCACTCTCGCCGGCGATGGCGGCGTTCGTCGCCAGAACCGAAGGCTTTGCCAGCGCTGACAGCAGCCTCGGCGGACTGCGCACATCCTACGATGACATGTGTCGTGCCTTCACGCCTGAACGGCCGACGGGTCTGGAGGTGGTGGACTTCCAGTTGAGCGGGGTGGCGGTGCGCTCGTATCGCCCGCCTGTCCGGCCATCGGCCAGTGGCTGGCCGTGCGTGTTGTACCTGCACGGCGGCGGTTGGGTGGTCGGCGGGCTGGATTCCCATGACTTCATCTGCTGCGAACTGGCCATGGCACTCGGGGCGATGGTGGTGGCGGTGGACTATCGGCTGGCGCCAGAGCATCCGTTCCCGGCCGGTTTCGAGGATTGCCTGAGCGTCTGGCGCGCGTTGCGCAGCGGGCCGTTCTGGTTCGATCCCGCGCGGATGCTGGTGGCGGGTGACAGCGCCGGGGGCAATCTGGCGGCGGCGCTGTGCCTGGCGCTGCGCGATGCCGGCGAGCCGCTGCCGGGTGCGCAGGTATTGATCTATCCGGGGCTGGGTGGCGACGAACAGTCAGCGTCGCGCCGCGAATGCGCCGATGCACCGTTGCTCGCCAGCAGCGATGTCGATTGTTATCACGCCCTGTACCTGCGCGGCACCGCCAGGCCGAACGCTTATGCGCTGCCGTTGCTGGCCGAGGATCTGCGCGGCCTGCCGCCGGCCTGGATTGCCGTGGCGCAGTTCGATCCGCTGCGTGACGACGGCGTGTGCTACGCCGAACGGTTGAACGCGGCGGGCGTCGACGCGGCGCTGTATTACGGCGAAGGGCTGGTACACGGTTGTCTGCGGGCGCGGCACCAGGTCGCCGAGGTCGACCGTCTCTACGAAAACCTGCTGGCGTTCATGGCTGACAAATTGTGACAGCGAGCGGGCATGCTCATTGACGTAAATCGGGTTTATGATGCCGGACGGCAGAATAATAGAAGTCCCCCCAGGGATGACCTCGACCCCTTACGGAGCGCGCAATGCAGACTTTGTTTCCGCAGATCAAACCCCACGCCCGGCACGATCTGGCCGTCGATGACACCCATACGCTGTACGTCGACGAAAGCGGTTCACCGGAAGGTTTGCCGGTGGTGTTCATCCACGGTGGTCCTGGCGCCGGGTGCGATGCGCAGAGCCGGCGCTACTTCGATCCGAACCTGTACCGCATTGTCACCTTCGACCAGCGTGGTTGCGGCCGCTCGACGCCACACGCCAGCCTGGAAAACAACACCACCTGGGACCTGGTCGCCGACCTCGAGCGCATCCGCAAACACCTGGGCATCGAGAAGTGGGTCCTGTTCGGTGGCTCCTGGGGTTCGACCCTGGCGCTGGCTTACGCGCAGACCCACCCGGAACGGGTCCACGGTCTGATCCTGCGCGGGATCTTTCTCTGTCGCCCACAGGAAATCGAATGGTTCTATCAGGCCGGTGCCAGTCGTCTGTTTCCCGATTACTGGCAGGACTACATCGCGCCGATCCCGCAGGACGAACGCGACGACCTGCTCGGCGCTTTCCACAAACGCCTGACCGGCAACGACCAGATCGCCCAGATGCACGCCGCCAAGGCCTGGTCGACCTGGGAAGGGCGCACCGCGACCCTGCGGCCGAATCCGCTGGTGGTCGATCGTTTCTCCGAGCCGCAGCGCGCGCTGTCGATCGCCCGGATTGAATGCCATTACTTCACCAACAATGCCTTCCTCGAGCCGAATCAGCTGATTCGCGACATGGGCAAGATCGCCCACCTGCCGGGCGTGATCATCCACGGCCGCTATGACGTGATCTGCCCGCTCGACAATGCCTGGGAACTGCACCAGGCCTGGCCCAACAGCGAGTTGCAGGTGATCCGCGACGCCGGGCATGCCGCGTCCGAACCGGGCATTACCGATGCGTTGGTCCGCGCGGCCAGCAAAATGGCGCGGCGCCTGCTCGACCTGCCGCCCGAAGAAGCATGAAGGGGCTTCTGCAGCGCGTGAAAGGCGCGCGGGTCGAAGTGGCGGGGGAGGTGGTCGGTGCCGTCGATCAGGGTTTGCTGGTGCTGGTGGCCGTCGAACCCGACGACAACCGGGCGAGTGCCGACAAACTTCTGCATAAGCTGCTTAACTATCGGGTATTCAGCGACGCCGAGGGCAAGATGAACCTGTCCCTCGCCGACGTTGGCGGCGGGTTGCTGCTGGTCTCTCAGTTCACCCTGGCCGCCGACACCCGCAGCGGGTTGCGCCCGAGTTTCTCGAGCGCCGCCCCTCCGGCGCTGGGCGAGGAACTGTTCGACTATCTGTTAGGCAAAGCGAAACAGGTGCATGGCACTGTGGCATCAGGTAGATTCGGCGCGGATATGCAGGTGCACCTGGTCAACGATGGCCCGGTTACCTTTCTGTTACAGACGTGAAAGCGCTTGAAACACCTTTTTAAGGGTTTTTCGACTGAAAACAGGGAATTTTCGCGATAAATACTTTGTTACCCCTGATGCGTTGTAACGCGGGCTACTAGATAATCGCGCGCTACGGGGATCAGCGTTCGTTGGTCCATTTTGACTTAGGTAGAGACTTGTCCGGATCCGATTGGGGAATCATTTTGCCCCAGCGGAGTCGGAACAATGCTCGCCAACCTGGCATATAGATAGCTGGCCGTTGGTTTATTGATCTGTTTTCGGCGAGGGTTGCTCGTGATTGTTAGTCCCTGTAATGCAGCAAAATTGTCTGCCAAACGCTTGCGAAGTGCTCTGGTAGCCGGCTCGGCAGTCCTGTGCCTGCTCAGCGCCGGTCAGCTTTGGGCATTCAATCTTGACGATGTATCGGCCAAGGCTAAAGAGCTGGCCGGGCAGAAATTCGAAGCCCCGCGCAGCAACCTGCCGAACGAATTTCGCGACATGAAGTTCGCGGACTATCAGAAGATTCGCTTCCGCACTGAAAAAGCCGAATGGGCGGATCAGAAGAATCCGTTCAAGCTGTCCTTCTACCACCAGGGCATGCACTTCGATACGCCGGTGAAAATCAACGAAATCACGGCGAACACCGTCGAAGAGATCAAATACGATCCAAGCCGTTTCGATTTCGGCGACCTCAAGTTCGATCCGAAGGCCACCGAACAGCTGGGTTACGCCGGCTTCCGTGTGCTGTACCCGATCAACAAGGCCGACAAGCAAGACGAAATCATGACCATGCTCGGCGCGAGCTACTTCCGCGTCGTCGGCAAGGGTCACACCTACGGTCTGTCCGCCCGTGGCCTGGCGATCGATACCGCCCTGCCGTCCGGTGAGGAATTCCCGCGTTTCCGCGAGTTCTGGATTCAGCAACCGAAGCCGGGCGACAAGCACCTGGTGATCTTCGCCCTGCTCGATTCGCCACGTGCCACCGGTGCCTACCGGCTGATCCTGCGCCCGGGCAGCGACACCATCGTCGACGTCAAGGCGCAGATGTTCCTGCGCGACAAGGTCGGCAAGCTCGGCATCGCGCCGCTGACCAGCATGTTCCTGTTCGGCGCCAACCAGCCGTCGAAAGTGCTCAACTACCGTCGTGAACTGCACGACTCCAGCGGTCTGTCGATCCATGCCGGCAACGGCGAGTGGATCTGGCGCCCACTGAACAACCCGAAACACCTGGCCGTGAGCAACTTCAGCGTCGAGAACCCGCGTGGTTTCGGTCTGCTGCAGCGTGGCCGTGACTTCAGCCACTACGAAGACCTCGACGACCGCTACGACAAGCGTCCAAGCGCCTGGATCGAGCCGAAGGGCGACTGGGGCAAGGGCACCGTCGATCTGGTCGAGATTCCGACCGCCGACGAAACCAACGACAACATCGTCGCGTTCTGGAACCCGGAAAAACAACCGGAGCCAGGCCAGCCGCTGGACGTTGCCTATCGCCTGCACTGGACCATGGACGAAGCGGCGATTCACGCCCCGGACAGCGCCTGGGTCAAGCAGACCCTGCGTTCCACCGGTGACGTCAAGCAATCGAACCTGATCCGTCAGCCGGATGGCAGCGTTGCCTACCTGGTCGACTTCGAAGGTCCGTCGCTGGCGGCATTGCCACCGGAAACCGACGTGCGCAGCCAGGTCAGTGTCGGCGACAACGCCGAACTGGTGGAAAACAGCGTGCGCTACAACCCCGAAACCAAGGGCTGGCGCCTGACCCTGCGGATGAAGATCAAGGACCCGAGCAAGTCCACCGAAATGCGTGCTGCCCTGGTGCAGAACGTCGTGCCGGAAGACCTCGCCAAGGTTTCGCTGCCAGCGTCGAACTCGTCCGTCGCCAAGGCCGACAAGGTCGCCGCCAAGCAACAAGAGAAAGCCGACAAGGAAGCCAAGGCCGCCGAAGCCAAGCAGGCCGACGCCAAGCCTTCCACCGATGCCAAGGACCAGGCCAATAAAGACGCCAAGCAGCCAGCCGCTGCGGACGCGGCCCCAGCCACACCGGAATCGGCACCGACTGAAGAAGTCCTGACCGAGACCTGGAGCTATCAGTTGCCTGCCGATGAGTAACTCTCAAGTACAGCCAGAGACTCTGTCCGAGTATCTGGCGCATCTGCCGATGACCGACGAGCAGCGCGCGGAACTCGCGGGCTGCCAGTCCTTCAGCGAACTGCATCAACGCCTGTCGTCGTCGACGTTCGACGCCCCTGCCGAAGCCGCCCAGGCTTCGGTGGGCAAGCGTCTGAGCCTGAGCACCGCCGAAGAGCTGCAAGACGCGGAAATGCTGGTGCTCGACGCCAGTGGCCGGGTCAGCCTCAAGGCGACGCCGCCGATCCGCCGGACCAAGGTCGTGCCGGAGCCATGGCGCACCAATATCCTCGTGCGCGCCTGGCGGCGTCTGACCGGGCGCACCAATCCGCCGGCACCGCCGAAGGATGAGCGGGTGTTGCCCGCCGCGCGCTGGCGCACCGTCGGTTCGATCCGTCGCTACATTCTGTTGCTGCTGATGCTTGGCCAGACCATCGTCGCCGGCTGGTACATGAAAGGCATCATGCCGTACCAGGGCTGGTCGTTCGTCGATCTCGAAGAAGTCCTGCACCAGCCGTTGCTGCAAACCGCCACGCAAGTGCTGCCGTATGCGCTGCAAACCAGCATCCTGATTCTGTTCGGGATTCTGTTCTGCTGGGTCTCGGCCGGTTTCTGGACCGCGCTGATGGGCTTCCTCGAGTTGCTCACCGGTCACGACAAGTACCGTATCTCCGGGAAAAGTGCCGGCAACGAGCCGATCCCGAAAGATGCCCGCACCGCGCTGGTGATGCCGATCTGCAACGAAGACGTACCCCGGGTATTCGCCGGCCTGCGCGCGACGTTCGAGTCGGTCGCGGCCACCGGTGACCTCGATCGCTTCGACTTCTTCGTGCTCAGCGACAGTAACGACACCGATATCTGCGTGGCCGAGCAACAGGCCTGGCTGGACGTCTGCCGCGAAGCCAAGGGCTTCGGCAAGATTTTCTACCGCCGTCGTCGCCGTCGTGTGAAGCGCAAGAGCGGCAACCTCGACGACTTCTGCCGTCGCTGGGGCGGTGACTACAAGTACATGGTCGTGCTCGACGCCGACTCGGTGATGAGCGGCGAGTGCCTGACCAGCCTGGTCCGCCTGATGGAAGCCACCCCGGATGCCGGGATCATCCAGACCGCCCCGCGTGCCTCGGGCATGGACACGCTGTATGCGCGCATGCAGCAGTTCGCCACCCGCGTCTACGGCCCGTTGTTCACCGCCGGCCTGCACTTCTGGCAGCTGGGTGAATCGCACTACTGGGGGCACAACGCGATCATCCGCATGAAGCCGTTCATCGAGCACTGCGCCCTGGCGCCGTTGCCGGGCAAAGGCGCGTTTGCCGGTGCGATCCTGTCGCACGACTTCGTCGAAGCCGCGCTGATGCGCCGTGCGGGCTGGGGCGTGTGGATTGCCTACGACCTGCCGGGCAGCTACGAAGAACTGCCGCCGAACCTGCTCGACGAGCTCAAGCGTGACCGACGCTGGTGCCACGGCAACCTGATGAACTTCCGCCTGTTCCTGGTCAAGGGCATGCACCCGGTGCACCGCGCGGTGTTCCTCACCGGCGTGATGTCGTACCTGTCGGCGCCGTTGTGGTTCTTCTTCCTGGTGCTGTCCACCGCGCTGCTGGCGGTAAACACACTGATGGAGCCGCAGTACTTCCTCGAACCACGGCAGCTCTATCCACTGTGGCCGCAATGGCATCCGGACAAGGCAATTGCGCTGTTCTCGACAACCATCGTGCTGTTGTTCCTGCCGAAACTGTTGAGCATCATCCTGATCTGGGCCAAGGGCGCGAAAGAGTTCGGTGGCAAGTTCAAGGTGACCCTGTCGATGCTGCTGGAGATGCTGTTCTCCATGCTGCTGGCGCCGGTGCGGATGATTTTCCACACCCGTTTCGTCCTCGCCGCGTTCCTCGGCTGGGCCGCGACCTGGAACTCGCCGCAACGTGACGACGACTCCACGCCATGGAGCGAAGCGGTCAAGCGCCACGGCCCGCAGACCCTGCTGGGCTTCTTCTGGGCGCTGCTGGTGATCTGGCTGAACCCGAGCTTCCTGTGGTGGCTGGTGCCGATCGTCGGTTCGCTGATGCTGTCGATCCCGGTATCGGTGATTTCCAGCCGCGTCGGCCTGGGCCTGAAATCCCGTGACGAGAGCCTGTTCCTCATCCCCGAGGAATACAATCCGCCGCAGGCGTTGCTGGCCACCGACCAGTACACCCACGAAAACCGCTGGCATGCGCTGAACGACGGCTTCGTCCGCGCGGTAGTCGATCCGCAGCAGAACGCCCTGGCGTGCTCGCTGGCGACTTCCCGTCACGGTCAGGCCGAGCCGATCGAGTGGCTGCGCCAGGAACGCGTGCGTCATGCGCTGAAGGTCGGCCCGGCAGCGTTGAGCAACCATGATCGCCTGCAGTTGCTGAGCGACCCGGTCGCCCTGGCGCGCCTGCACGAGGCGGTGTGGGCCGAAGGTCACGCCGAGTGGCTGGAGGCGTGGCGGGCGTCGGTGAAAGCCGATCCGCATGCGCCGTTGCTGCCGCTCAAGCCTGTGAGCTTGCAGGCGCAACCGGCCTGATGAAGAAACCCCGCGAAAGCGGGGTTTTTTTTGTTTGCCGATTATCGGCGCGGGTCACTCGTCCCACGCTCTGCGTGGGAATGCCGCCCGGTACGCTCCGCGTCCCATCCGACACCAACCGATCAAAAAACCTTGTGCAAACGGACGAGTGCGTTAGCATCCGTCCCCGAATTGGCGCACCCGGACATTTTTTGTCCAGCACTGTCGTTTTTCGCGCCGCAAACGCAATGGTTTTGGGGACTTGAAGATGAAGAAGTATCTGTCGATGCTGCTGGTCGGCGTCACGGCACTGGTGGCAGTCAATGCGGCGCAGGCCGGTGCGATCGATGACGCGGTCAAGCGCGGCACGTTGAAAGTCGGCATGGATCCGACCTACATGCCGTTCGAGATGACCAACAAGCGCGGCGAGATCATCGGTTTCGAAGTCGATATCCTCAAGGCCATGTCCAAGGCCATGGGCGTCAAGCTGGAGCTGGTGTCCACCGGTTACGACGGCATCATCCCGGCCCTGATGACCGACAAGTTCGACATGATCGGCAGCGGTATGACCCTGACCCAGGAGCGCAACCTGCGCCTGAACTTCAGCGAACCGTTCATCGTTGTCGGCCAGACCCTGCTGATCCGCAAGGAGCTGGAAGGCACCATCAAGTCCTACAAGGACCTCAACACCGCCGACTACCGCATCACGTCCAAGCTCGGCACCACCGGCGAGATGGTCGCCAAGAAACTGATCGCCAAGGCCAAGTACCACGGCTACGACAACGAGCAGGAAGCCGTGCTCGACGTGGTCAACGGCAAGGCCGACGCCTTCATCTACGACGCGCCGTACAACGTCGTCGCGGTGAACAAGGTCGGTGCCGGCAAGCTGGTGTTCCTCGACAAGCCGTTCACCTACGAGCCGCTGGCCTTCGGTCTGAAGAAGGGCGACTACGACAGCCTCAACTTCATCAACAACTTCCTTCACCAGATTCACGAAGACGGCACCTACGATCGCATCCATGACAAGTGGTTCAAGAGCACCGAGTGGCTCAAGGACATGGAATAACACTTGATCAGTGGGATCGAGTCGCCCCATTCGCGAGCAAGCTCGCTCCCACAGTGTTTTAGGTGAACACAAATTTTGTGTCCGGCACTGAACGTGTGGGAGCGAGCTTGCTCGCGAAGAGTGCCGCCCAGGCAACACAAATTCCGGAATCTGCAATGAAACAGAAAAAAGCCCAATGGCCCTGGCACGTGCTGACCGTGCTGGTGCTGGTCGGCCTGGCGGGGGCGCTGTATTACGCCACGTCGCTGATGTCCTACGAGTGGCGCTGGAATCGCGTGCCGCAATACTTCGCCTATCAGGCCGAGGAAACCCAGCGCGCTGCCGATATCTCCACCGTCACTGAACTGGTGCGCAAGGGCAGCAGTGCGCAAGTCACCCTGCGTAACGACGCCGGCGACGAGCAGCATCTGACCGTCGACGAGAACAGCCTGCAGTTCGCTCAGGGCGACGATGTCGCCGAAGGCGACGTGGTGGGCGTCACTCGGCATTGGGCGGCAGGACCGCTGCTGTGGGGCCTGTGGACCACGCTCTGGCTATCGCTGGTGTCTGGCGTGCTCGGCCTGCTGATCGGACTGGTCACCGGGCTGTGCCGCCTGTCGAGCAACCCGACCCTGCGCGACCTGTCGACGATCTATGTCGAACTGGTGCGCGGTACGCCGCTGCTGGTGCAGATCTTCATTTTCTACTTCTTTATCGGCACGGTGATGAATCTGTCCCGCGAGTTCGCCGGGATCGCCGCGCTGTCGCTGTTCACCGGCGCCTACGTGGCGGAAATCATCCGTTCCGGCGTGCAGTCGATTGCCCGCGGGCAGAACGAAGCGGCGCGTTCGCTGGGCCTCAGTGCCGGTCAGTCGATGCGCCACGTGGTGCTGCCGCAGGCCTTCAAGCGCGTCCTGCCGCCGCTGGCCGGGCAGTTCATCAGTCTGGTCAAGGACACTTCGCTGGTGTCGGTGATCGCCATCACCGAACTGCTGAAAAGCGGACGCGAAGTGATCACCACCTCGTTTTCGCCGTTCGAGATCCTGTTCTGTGTCGCCGGCCTGTATCTGTTGATCAACCTGCCGCTGTCGAAAATCGCCAGCCGGCTCGAGCGGAGGCTCGCGCAAAGTGATTGAAGTCCGCGATCTGGTAAAAGTCTTCGACACCCGTGGCCAGATAGTGCGGGCGGTGGATAACGTCACCACCACGGTGGCCAAGGGCGAAGTGCTGGTGGTGATCGGTCCGTCCGGCTCGGGTAAATCGACCTTCCTGCGCTGCCTCAATGGCCTGGAGGCGTTCGACTCGGGCTCGGTGAGCATCGACGGCCTGCAATTGGCCGATCCGAAAACCGACGTCAATGCCTATCGCCGCGAAGTCGGCATGGTGTTTCAGCATTTCAATCTGTTCCCGCACATGACCGTGCTGGAGAACCTCTGCCTGGCGCAGAAAGTCGTGCGCAAGCGCGGCCAGAAGGAAAGCGAGACCAAGGCCCTGGCGTTGCTGGAAAAGGTCGGCATCGCGCAGAAGGCCGGCGAATACCCGTCACGTCTGTCTGGCGGGCAGCAGCAGCGCGTGGCGATTGCCCGGGCGCTGGCGATGGACCCAAAAGTCATGCTGTTCGATGAACCGACGTCGGCTCTCGACCCGGAAATGGTCGGCGAAGTGCTGGATGTGATGAAGAACCTGGCCGTGGAGGGCATGACCATGGTCTGCGTCACCCACGAAATGGGCTTCGCTCGGGAAGTGGCGGACCGGGTGTTGTTCTTCGATCACGGCAAACTGCTGGAAGATGCATCGCCAGCGCAGTTCTTCGATGCACCGAAGGACCCGCGCGCTCAGGCCTTCCTGCGGCAGGTCCTGTAATTTCAGCGTCTCTCAGGATGCCTTCGCTGGCAAGCCAGCTCCCACAGTCATGGGTTGAACACAAACTTGGTGAACGACTGAAAACCTGTGGGAGCTGGCTTCACTGATCGTTCCCACGCTCTGCGTGGGAATGCCGCCCGGGACGCTCTGCGTCCCTTCGCAAGCGCGACGCGGAGCGTCACAGGATGCATTCCCACGCGGAGCGTGGGAACGATCTGGAATCCACTTAAACCTTGAACCGCCCCACCAGCATCTGCAGATGCGTGCCCAACCGCGCCAGCTCAACGCTGGACGCCGCGGTCTCTTCACTCGCTGCCGAGGTCTGATCCGACACGTCGCGTACATTCAGCACACTGCGGTTGATCTCTTCGGCCACGGCGCTTTGCTGTTCCGCCGCTGCGGCGATCTGCTGGTTCATCGCCTGGATCGCCGAGACGGTGCGGGTGATGCTCTCCAGCGAACCGCCGGCACGCCGGGTCAGCTCGACGCTGCTGTCGGTCAGGCTGCGGCTGTTGTCCATGATGGTCGCCACTTGCTGGGTGCCGTTCTGCAGGCCGACGATCAGCTCTTCGATCTCTTCGGTGGACTTCTGCGTGCGCTGGGCGAGGCTGCGCACTTCATCGGCCACGACGGCGAAACCTCGCCCGGCCTCACCGGCGCGCGCCGCCTCGATGGCCGCGTTGAGGGCCAGCAGGTTGGTCTGCTGGGCCACCGACTTGATCACGTCGAGGACGCTGCCGATCTTGTCGCTTTCACGCTTCAATTCGCCCATGGCTTCGGTGGAATGGCCGACTTCGGCCGCCAGGCGCTCGATCTGGGCGATGGCTTCGCCGACCACTTTGTCGCCTTCGCGGGCCTGTTGGTCGGCCGCGACCGCCGCTTCCGAGGCTTCCTCGGCGTTGCGCGCGACTTCCTGCACGGTGGCGGCCATTTCGTTCATGGCGGTGGCGACCTGATCGGTCTCGACTTTCTGATTGTTGACCCCGGCGCTGGTCTGCTCGGTCACCGCCGACAGCTCCTCGGCGGCGCTGGCAATCTGGGTGACACCGTCGCTGATGCCGCCGATCAGCTCGCGCAGGCCTTGGGTCATGCTCTGCATCGAACGTTGCAATTGCCCGAGTTCGTCGCGGCGTAGGGAGATCAGGTTGTGGGTGAGGTCGCCGGCCGCCACGCGCTCGGCGACTTTCAGGGTCTGGTTCAGCGGAATGATGATCTGCCGGGTGATCGCCCAGGCTGCCAGCAGGCCGAAGGCCAGGGCCAGCGCGGTGGCGATCAGCAGCATGTTCTTGGCGTGAGCGGCGTCGGTGTCGCGCACGACGGTCTGCGATACGGTGAGTTTCTTGCTGACGTCGAGCAGGATGTCGCCCTGAGCTGACATGCGAGCCAGCGCCTTGGCGTTGTTCACCTGGGAGTCGCGGAACTGGCTGACAGCAGCGCGGTAAGCCTTGAGCGATTCGGTGGCCTGTTGCAGGTTGGCGATGTGTTGCTCGGGCAGTTTGCTAGGCAGGCCTTCCAGATTGTTCAGGGCGGCGGCGATGGCATCCAGCGCCGGTTGTTCGGCCTCGGCCTTGCCGCTGTAGGTGTAACCGCGCACCTGATAGCGCGCCTGCTGCAGCAGTTTGCTCAGTTCGATCACGCTGTTGAACTGCGCGACGCTGTCGCCTTGCAGCAGGGATTTTTCGACTTCGCTGACCTTGGCCACGGCGTTGTCGGCGCTGGCGCCGAGTTTGCTGCGGGCGTCTTCACGCTGCACGGTGGCCTGGGTCATGTCGCCAAAGGCGCGTTTGTACTCGGCGACCGCCGCCAGTTGCTGATCGATCATGGCCACGTCGGACGGTTGCTCGATCATGCCACGGGCGCTTTGCAGGCCGCTGTCGAGTTTGCCCAGCAGGTCGTTGACCGCGCCCGGACCTTGCTCGCCACGGCGCGCTTCATAGTCCAGGCGCGCCAGGCGCAGGTCCTTGGTCAGCTCGTTGAGGCTGGAGATGAAGCCGAGCTTGTCGCCACGGCTGATGATGCCGCTCATGCCGGTCCAGCCGGTGAAGGTAATCAACAGCGTCAGTAACAGAACCAGGCCGAAACCGATTCCCAGCTTGCGTTTGACGCTGACGTTCCCAAGATTCTCGGCTAACCAACGGTACATGCGACCACTCCCCTCGGACCACTAATTGGACTTATGGGGAGGTTATCGGCCGGATGATGGCAATCTGTAACACCTTCTGTCCGCCGAACCTCGCGCCCTGGAGCAACTGCCGAGTGAAACGACGCTGCGATCTTCTGATTTTGTTGGTAATGCAAGATCTGGAGATCGCCGCCTGCGGCAGCGCCTGCAGGGACGGTGGGGTGTCAGAACAGGCGGGCGAGCAGGGCGGTGACGGCGGTTTCAACGCGCAGGATGCGGTCGCCCAGTTGCACCGGTTGCAGGCCGGACTTGCCCAGCAGGTCGATCTCGTAGGGAATCCAGCCGCCCTCGGGGCCGATGGCCAGGGTCACCGGTTCGCTCAGCGCGCGGGGGCAGGGCGGGTAGTTGCCGGGATGGCCGACCAGACCGAGGGTGCCCTCTGTGATGGCCGGCAAGCGGTCTTCGACAAACGGCTTGAAGCGCTTCTCGATGATGATCTGCGGCAGTACGGTATCGCGGGCCTGTTCGAGGCCGAGGATCAGATTCTCGCGAATCGCCTCGGGCTCGAGGAAGGGCGTCTGCCAGAAGCTCTTCTCGACCCGGTAGCTGTTGACCAGCACCACGTTCGGCACGCCCATGGTCGCCACGGTCTGGAACACCCGGCGCAGCATCTTCGGCCGCGGCAGGGCCAGCACCAGGGTCAGGGGCAGCTTGGCCGGTGGCGGCTGATTCAGGGTGACGCTCAGTTCCGCTTCCGCCGCGTCCAGGCGCAGCACCTCGGCCGTGCCCATCAGGCCGCCGATGCGCCCGACCCGCAGGCTGTCACCGACCTGCGAACGATGGACTTCCTGCATGTGGGTCAGCCGGCGATCGCGCAGCACCACGCGGTCGGCCGCAATGAAATCGGCCTCCTCGAGCAACAGCAGGTTCATGCCTGGGTCGCTGGCGGCTGGTCGTTGTGGTCGTCCGCCGCCTCTTCCGGGCGCTCGCGTTTGCTGACCAGGCTGCCGAACAGGATGCCGACTTCAAACAGCATCCACATCGGTACGGCCAGCAGGGTCTGCGAGAAGATGTCCGGCGGGGTCAGGATCATGCCGACCACGAAGCAGCCGATGATCACGTACGGACGGATCTTCTTCAGGTATTTGACGTCGACCACGCCGATCCACACCAGCAGCACCACGGCCACCGGGATTTCGAACGCCACGCCGAAGGCGAAGAACAGCGTCATCACGAAGTCGAGGTAGCTGGTGATGTCGGTCATCATTTCCACGCCGGCCGGGGTGGCGGCGGCGAAGAACTTGAAGATCAGCGGGAACACGAAGAAGTAGGCGAAGGCCATGCCGGTGTAGAACAGCAGGATGCTGGAGACCAGCAGCGGCACCGCGACGCGCTTCTCATGCTTGTACAGGCCCGGCGCGATGAAGCCCCAGATCTGGTGCAGGATCACCGGGATCGCCAGGAACAGCGAAACCATCATCGTCAGCTTCAGCGGCGTGAGGAACGGCGACGACACATCCGTGGCGATCATCGTCGCGCCGGCCGGCAGGTACTGGCGCAGCGGCGTCGAGACGAAGGTGTAGATCTGCTGGGTGAAGGCGAACAGCCCGGCGAAGATGATGAAGATCGCCGCGACGCAACGCAGCAGGCGGGTGCGCAATTCGGTGAGGTGCGAAACCAGCGGCATGTGCTGGTCGTTTTCGGGGAGATCGCTCATGGGGCTCGCGGCGGCAAAGTGGTGTCTTGGGGCGCCGGTGTGGCTGGCGCAGCGGCTGGAGCAACAAGTTCAATCGGCTTCAGCACCGGTGCAGCCTCGGCGGCTGTGGCAGCAACGTGTTCGACGCTCGCTGTCGGCGCATGAATCGTTTGCTCGGCAACGGGGGCCGCTGGCGTCTGCTCTGCAACCGGCGGCACGGGTGTCGGCTCTTGCTGGGTCGGCGTGAAAATCTTCCGTGCCTCCTGCTCCAGCGACAGAATGTGCTCGTTGTGCAGTTGCCGGCGGATCTCGTCGGCACCGATTTCCCGTTCAACTTCCTGTTTGATCGCGTTGAAGCTGCGCTTCAGCCGCCCGACCCACAGGCCGGCGGTGCGCGCAGCGCCCGGCAGGCGCTCGGGACCCAGCACCAGCAGGGCGACGAGGCCGACGAGCAGCAGTTCAGAGAAGCTGATACCAAACATTAGTCAGTACTCACACGTCTTTGCGGATCGGCTCTTCGACTTTCTGCGCCTGCACGTCGATGGTGTGCGGCGGGTTGGCCTGGGCAGTGGCTTGCGGCTGCACCGGTGGTACCGGTTGCGCCGGGGTCACGGTTGGATCGGCAGCAGGTTTTTCGTCGTCGTTCATGGCTTTGCGAAAGCCCTTGATCGACTCGCCGACATCGGTGCCGAGGTTTTTCAGTTTCTTGGTGCCGAACACCAGGACCACGACTACCAGAATGACGATCCAGTGTTTCCAGTCAAAAATGCCCATCTTGCTGTTCCTCTCTCAAAATTGTTCAGGCGGACGGACGCGAGGCTTTCTCGACGTGTCCGGACAGGCCGAAGCGGCGATCCAGTTCATCCAGCACGGCCTGCGGATGCTGCCCCAATTGGGCCAGCATGACCATGCTGTGGAACCACAGGTCGGCGGTCTCGTAGATCACATCACTGCAGTCGCCACTGACGGCGGCGTCCTTGGCGGCGATGATGGTCTCGACCGACTCTTCACCGACTTTCTCCAGAATCTTGTTCAGGCCCTTGTGATACAGACTAGCTACATATGAGCTGTCGGCCGCCGCGCCTTTGCGCTCTTCGAGCACCTGGGCCAGACGAGTCAGGGTGTCACTCATGGTTGTGTCCTGCGCTATAGATGGCGTGCGGGTCCTTGAGCACCGGGTCGACCGTTTTCCAGTCGCCGTTTTCGAAGACGCGGTAGAAGCAGCTCTGACGGCCGGTATGGCAGGCGATATCACCGATCTGCTCGACCATCAGGATGATCACGTCGGCATCGCAGTCCAGGCGCATCTCATGCAGGGTCTGCACGTGGCCGGACTCTTCGCCCTTGCGCCACAGCTTGCCACGGGAACGTGACCAGTAGATGGCACGGTTTTCTGCCGCCGTCAGCTCGAGGGCTTCGCGGTTCATCCAGGCCATCATCAGTACGCGTCCGGTCTTGTGATCCTGGGCAATCGCCGGCACCAGGCCATCGGCGTCCCACTTGATCTCGTCCAGCCAGTTTTTCATCTTCAATTCCTGACAAAAGCAGCTTCGAGTTTCGCGCTTCAAGCTGCAAGTAAAAGCAGGTTGCGCTGTGCCTGTAGCGTCAAGCCTGAAGCTCGCAGCTTATAACCTGCAGCTGATTCCTGCTATCGGCGCACGACCAGATACAGGCCGACCGCAACCATGATGCCCGCCGGCCAATGCCCCAGTTCGTGCATCGGGCCGCCGGCGGCGAGGATCGTGCCGCCGGCGAGATGGGCGCTGCCGAGCAGGCGCAGGAACCAGTCGTCCTTGCGTTTGTGCCACGGTGGCGGCGGGTCGCTGGCGTGCGGTTGCGACATGCGCTCGAGCAGGTCGCGGGCCATGTTGGCCAGGTGCGGGAGCTGTTCGAACTGGCTCTGCACGTTGCCGAGCAAGGCTTTCGGGCTGACGCGCTCGCGCATCCAGCGCTCGAGGAACGGCTGCGCGGTGTTCCACAGATCGAGGTCCGGGTACAACTGGCGGCCGAGGCCTTCGATGTTCAGCAGGGTCTTTTGCAGCAGCACCAGCTGTGGCTGCACTTCCATGTTGAAGCGCCGCGCCGTCTGGAACAGGCGCATCAGCACCTGGCCAAATGAAATATCTTTTAACGGTTTTTCGAAGATCGGTTCGCACACGGTACGGATTGCCGCTTCGAATTCGTTGAGCTTGGTTTCCGCCGGCACCCAGCCCGAATCGATGTGCAGCTGTGCCACGCGGCGGTAGTCGCGTTTGAAGAAGGCGAACAGGTTGCGCGCCAGGTAGTCCTGGTCTTCCGGGGTCAGGCTGCCGACGATGCCGCAGTCGATCGCGATGTACTGCGGGCTCCACGGATTGACGGTGCTGACGAAGATGTTGCCCGGGTGCATGTCGGCGTGGAAGAAACTGTCGCGGAATACCTGGGTGAAGAAGATCTCCACCCCGCGTTCGGCGAGCAGTTTCATGTCGGTACGCTGGTCGGCGAGGGTCGCCAGGTCAGTGACCTGAATCCCGTAGATGCGCTCCATCACCAGCACTTTCGGCCGGCACCAGTCCCAGTAGACCTGCGGCACGTAGAGCAGCGGCGAGCCTTCGAAGTTGCGTTTCAACTGGCTGGCGTTGGCCGCCTCGCGCAACAGGTCGAGTTCGTCGTAGATGGTTTTTTCGTAGTCGCTGACCACGTCCACCGGGTGCAGCAGACGCGCGTCGGCGGAGACTTTCTCGGCGGCGCGGGCGAGGATGAACAGCCACGCCAGATCCTGGGCGATCACGGGTTTCAGGCCCGGGCGGATCACCTTGACCACCACTTCTTCGCCGCTCTTCAGTTGCGCGGCATGCACCTGCGCCACCGAGGCCGAGGCCAGCGGTTCGACGTCGAAACGGCTGAACACTTCGCTGATCTTCTTGCCCAGCTGTTCCTCGATGAGTTTCACCGACAGCTGCGAATCGAACGGCGGCACGCGGTCCTGCAGCAGCATCAGCTCATCGGCGATGTCTTCCGGCAGCAGGTCGCGGCGGGTCGAGAGAATCTGCCCGAACTTGATGAAGATCGGCCCCAGGTCCTGCAGCGCCAGACGCAGGCGCGCACCGCGGCTCAGCTCCAGCGGCTTGCGCGGCAACCAGCGCCACGGCAGCGCGTAGCGCAACGCCAGGAGAAACCAGGGCAGCGGCAGATCGAACAGCAGGTCATCGAGGCGGTAGCGGATCACGACGCGCTGGATGCGCAACAGACGGCGGACGGCAAGCAGCTTCATGCGTTATCGCTTGGGTCGAGGGATCGGGAAAGGCGCTCGAAACGCGCCTCGAGACGTTCCAGATCAAGTTTGATCCGGTCCAGTTCGCTGAATCGCGCTTCGGCCTCGCGCTGCCCGACGAGGGTGCGCGATTCTTCGGCGAGGTATTCGGCGAGGTTCTGGTTGAGGCTGGCAAATCCTTGTTGATACCAGCGTGCGCGACTGCGCAGGTGGCCGCCGATCAGTT
This sequence comes from Pseudomonas sp. efr-133-TYG-5, assembly GCF_030209175.1. Taxonomy (GTDB): domain Bacteria; phylum Pseudomonadota; class Gammaproteobacteria; order Pseudomonadales; family Pseudomonadaceae; genus Aquipseudomonas. The sequence goes on from NZ_JARVSM010000006.1 coordinate 294,697, forward strand.
GCGTGGCGACCGGGCCGAGCCAGCGTGAGAGTTCGTACTCCCAGTCCAGCTCGAGGTCCTGGAGGATGCCCGCCAGTTCCAGCAGCACGCCGCTGTCGCCGTCGAGCTCGACTTCCGGGCCGTGCAGCACGGCGGTCTTGTCCTTGCTCATGGCCAGCTTCAGCAGGCTGGAGGCGGGTGCGCGCAGGGTGCAGTCGACGCCGGTTTCCCAGTGTGAGGCAAGCATCAGGCCTTCATCGCTGGGCAGTATGAACAGTTGCAGCGCCGGACTGCGGCAGTCGACGGCAATCACTTTGCCAGTCAGATGCGCCAGGCGCGGCAGCGCCGTGCTGTCGAGACGCAGCACCCGGTTCAGACCGAGTTCGACGCTGGCCAGCAGCCCGGTGAGCAACATCAGGGCTTGATGCCGCGGTGCAGGGCGACGATGCCTGCGGTCATGTTGTGATAGGTCACGCGGTCGAAACCGGCGTCGACCATCATCGACTTCAGGGTTTCCTGGTTCGGGTGCATGCGGATCGATTCGGCCAGGTAGCGATAGCTTTCCGAGTCGTTGGTGATCAGCTTGCCCATCAGCGGCATGAAGGCGAACGAGTAGGCATCGTAGGCCTTGGACATCAGCGCGTTGGTCGGCTTGGAGAACTCCAGCACCAGCAGGCGCCCGCCGGGCTTGAGTACGCGCAGCATCGAGCGCAGGGCGTCTTCCTTGTGCGTCACGTTGCGCAGGCCGAAGGCGATGGTCACGCAGTCGAAATGGTTGTCCGGGAACGGCAGTTTTTCCGCGTCGGCCTGGACGAATTCGACGTTGCCCGAGACACCCACATCCAGCAGGCGGTCACGGCCGACCTTGAGCATGGATTCGTTGATGTCGGCCAATACCACCTGACCGGTCGGGCCGACCAGGTGCGAGAATTTCTTGGTCAGGTCGCCGGTACCGCCGGCGATGTCCAGCACCCGGTTGCCCGCGCGCACGCCCGACAGTTCGATCGCGAAGCGCTTCCACAGGCGGTGCATGCCGCCCGACAAAAGGTCGTTCATCAGGTCGTACTTGGCGGCTACGGAGTGGAACACCTCAGCGACTTTTTCCGCTTTCTGGCTTTCCGGAACATTTTTGAAGCCGAAGTGAGTGGTGGGTTCGGCATCGCTGCCTTTGCGCTGATCAGTCATATCGCTGTCACCAAAAGAGAATGCGCGACATTCTAATCCTCAAGCCATGCTTTGTCTTGGAATGGCTAAAGGTAAGATGGGCAACCTTCGGGACGATTTGCCGCAGATGCGGTCAAGATTGACCGACACATATTCATCAATCAGGAGTCATGCAATGGCCAAAATCAGTGTTGAGCGTGCCCACAACCTGGGCAAGGAAGCCGCCCGCGCGAAGGCCGACAAGCTGGCGCAGAAACTGTCCGAGCAATATGGCCTGGAGCCGCAATGGTCGGGCGACACCCTCAATCTCAAGCGTTCGGGTGTGAAGGGCGCGGTGCATGTGGCCGAGGATTCGATCAAGGTCGACGTCGAGCTGGGCATCATGATGTCGGCCATGAGCGGCATGATCAAAGCCGAGATCGAGAAGGCACTGGATAAAGCCCTGGTCTGACGCCTTTTTTCTGAATCCCGAATCCCTGTGGGAGCGGGCTTGCCCGCGATGGCGGTGGGTCAGATTACGAAAATTCTGGATGTGCCGGCCTCATCGCGGGCAAGCCCGCTCCCACAGGGTTCGAGTTTGTCCTGCCGACTGTTTATGTCAGTTGTTAGGGTGCCGTTTCTAATTTTTCTGCCTACTTTGTGCCTGAGCCCGTCCCTGTTGCGGGCAGTTCCTCAAACCTTCTGCGCGTGAGGTGCACCATGGCCAAAGTTATTCTGAAGAAAAAAATCGACGCTTCGACTTCTGCCCTGAGCGACGTCAAATCCTATGCCCGCAAGATCTGGCTGGCAGGCCTGGGTGCCTACGCCAAGGTCGGCCAAGAGGGCAGCGACTACTTTCAGGAGTTGATCAAGGCTGGTCAAACTGTTGAAAAGAAAGGCAAAAAAGCCGTCACCGAAAAACTCGAAGCGGCCAACGCCGAGATCGATGAAGCCAGGACCGAAGTCAGCTCGTTCAAAGGCAAGGTCGAAGTTCAGCTCGACAAGGTCGAGAAGGCGTTCGACTCCCGTGTTGCCAGTGCCTTGAATCGTATCGGCATTCCGTCTAAACATGACGTTGAGACACTCTCTGCTAAGCTCGATGAGCTGACGGCATTGCTCGAACGCGTCGCGCGTAAATCTTAAGGAGAACGGGATGGCTGGTAAAAAGAACACCGATAAAGAAGGCAGCTCGTGGATTGGGAAAGTCGAAGACTACTCCCGCAAAATCTGGCTGGCTGGTTTAGGCGTGTACTCGAAGATCGACACTGACGGCAGCAAACTCTTCGAGTCACTGGTCAAAGACGGCGAGAAAGCCGAGAAGCTCACCAAGAACGCCGTCGGCAAGAAAGTCGATGCCGCCAAGGACTCCGCTTCTTCGGCCAAGTCGCGCATCAGCGGCGTGAAAGATCGCGCACTGGGCAAGTGGGACGAGCTGGAAGGGGCTTTCGACAAGCGTCTGAACAGCGCGATTTCGCGTCTGGGTGTACCTAGCCGCAACGAAGTCAAAGCGCTGCACAGCAAGGTCGAAACGCTGACCAAGCAGATCGAAAAACTCACCGGTCTGAAAACCCAGCCTGTCGCGGCGAAAACCGCAGCGGCCAAACCGGCAGCCAAGACGGCCGCCAAGCCGTTGGCCAAAGCGGCTGCGAAACCAGCCGCCAAAGCCGCCACCAAGCCAGCGGCAAAAACCGCTGCCGCCAAGCCTGCCGCTAAAACGGCCGCCGCCAAGCCAGCCGCCAAGGCTGCTGCGAAACCGGTTGCTGCCAAAGCCGCTGCGAAACCTGCGGCCAAACCTGCCGCCAAGCCAGCGGCGAAAACCGCCGCTGCAAAACCGGCCGCCAAGCCAGCGGCCAAACCGGCTGCGGCGAAAAAACCGGCAGTGAAAAAACCGGCCGCGGCGAAAACCGCTGCAGCGAAAACGCCAGCTCCGGCGGCCAAGCCTGCTACCCCGGCCACCCCGGCCAGCGCGTCGAACTCCGCCGCTGCACCGACTCCGGTAGCCACCCCGACTGCCGCATCGACCCCGTCGACGCCAACCAGTCAGTCCTGATTTCTCAGGGCAAAACAAAACGCCCGGCCTGTGAAGGTCGGGCGTTTTTGTGGGTGCACGCATTCCCCAAACCACTGTAGATCCCTGTGGGAGCGAGCCTGCTCGCGAAAGCGCTGTATCAGCTACATGGACATCAACTGACAGGTTGCATTCGCGAGCAGGCTCGCTCCCACATTGGGGTTGGTCAGGCAGAAAGATGTGGCTCAGTCGTGGTCTTCAAGGTATTGCAGGGCCATCCGCTCCGTCGCCACCTTCACCGGCGGCAGCAGGTGCGGCGCCACCAGCATCATGATCTGGTACACCACCAGCCGCACTTCGCCCTCGCGATCGAGAATCCGCTGATAGTCCAGCGAGAACAGCAGGGTCAAGGTGATCTGCTCGACCAGTTGTCCCAGCGCCTGGGTGTCGCTGACCAGTTGCCCTGCCGCCTTCAGGCGCGCCAGCAATGACGCCAGCGTGCGCTTGAGTGCGTTGAGCAGCAGGCGGATGCCCTTGGCCAGTTTCGGCAGGCGTCCGGCGAGGTTCGACAGGTCCTGGAACAGAAACCGATACTGCGCCAGGCGCTCGACGATCAGGTGCAGGAACAGCCAGTAATCCTCCGGTGCCAGTTCGACATCGGCGGGCGGGTCGAGCAGCGGTGCCAGTTCATTCTGGAAGCGCTCGAACAGGCCGAGGATCAGCGGTTCCTTGCCGTGAAAGTGGTAGTAGAGGTTGCCCGGGCTGATCCCCATTTCATTGGCAACTTCCATGGTTGAAACGTTCGGCTCGCCCTTTTCGTTGAACAGTTGCAGGGCACATTCGAGGATCCGGTCGCGGGTTTTCATCCAGTCTTCTTAAAGGGTTGGAGTCAGGTGCAACGTCAGCGCACATGCACGTAGGTGCCGGGTGCCGCCTCCATCGGTGGATAGTTGGGGTTGCCGAGGGTCATCTGGGTTTCGCGCAGGGCGCCGGAGCGTTGCTGGATCCACTCCAGCCATTGCGGCCACCAGCTGCCGTCGACGCGTTTGGCATCGTAGTACCAGGCGCGTGGGTCGCTGCTCAGCTTGCCGTTCTCGACGAAGTTGGCTTTCGGGTTGCCCGGCGGGTTGAGGATGCTTTGCACGTGGCCGCTGTTGGACAGCACGAAACGCCGCTCGCCACCCAGCAGCAGGGTCGAGCGGTACACCGCATCCCACGGCGTGATGTGGTCGTTCATGCCGGCCACGCTGAAGCTGTCGACCGTGACCTTCTGCAGGTCGATCGGCGTACCGCAGACCTCCAGGCCGCCCGGGTGGGTCAGCGGGTTGTGCTTGAAGAAGTCCAGCAGATCGCCGTGCAGCGCGGCGGGCAGGCGCGTGCTGTCGTTGTTCCAGTAGAGGATGTCGAACGCCGGCGGCTCCTTGCCCAGCAGGTAATTGTTGACGAAATAGCTCCAGATCAGATCGTTGGGCCGCATCCAGGCGAAGACCTTGGCCATGTCGCGCCCGTCGAGCACCCCCTTCTGGTAGGAGCGGCGCTTGGCCGCCTCGATGGTCTGCTCATCGGCGAACAGCGTGGCCGGGGTATCCATCTGGCTGTCGAGCAGGCTGACCAGGTAGGTGGCGCTGGAGACCCGGCGCAATTGCCGCTTGGCCTGCAAATGGCCCTGCAGCGCGGCGATGGTCAGGCCGCCGGCGCAGGCGCCCATCAGGTTCACTTCGCGCGCGCCGGTGATCGCCCGGCAGATGTTCAGCGCCTCTTCCACGGCTTCGACGTAGGTCGACAGGCCCCATTCGCGATGGCGCACATCCGGGTTGCGCCAGCTGATCATGAACGTCTGCAGGCCGTTCTTGAGGGCGAACTGGACGAAGCTGTTGCTCGGGCTGAGGTCGAAAATGTAGTACTTGTTGATTTGCGGCGGCACCACCAGCAGCGGCTTGGCGTACTGCTTTTCGCTCATCGGCTTGTACTGGATCAGTTCGAGCATGTCGTTGCGGAACACCACCGAGCCGCTGGTAGTGGCGACGGTCTTGCCGACTTCGAACGCCTGCCTGGTCACCTGGCGTGGCAGGCCATCGTTGTGCAGCAGATCATCGACCAGATGACTCAGCCCGCGGACCAGGCTGTGCCCGCCGGAGTTGAACAGCTCCTTGACTGCCAGCGGGTTGAGCAGGGTGTTGGACGGTGCCACGGCGTCGTTGAGCAAGGTGAAGGCGAAGTGCGCGCGGGCGCGGTCGTCCTCGCTCATGTTGCTGTCGTCGATCCAGCTTTTGACCTGTTTCTGCCAGCTCAGGTAGGCCTGCAGGCTGCGCCGGTAAAACGGATTGAGGCTCCAGGCCGGGTCGGCGAAGCGGCTGTCCTGGGGATTGGTCGGGTGCAGGGTTTCGCCGAGCAGCACCCGCCCGAGCTGGCCACCGAGCTTCAAGGCATGCCGGGCACTGTGGATCGGGTTGCGCAGGCCATGGGCTGCCACGCTGCGCAGGGTCGAGATCAGGTCACGGCCACGCAGGCCGGTCATTGCACTCTGTGCATTGATGAACACGGCGGGACTGGGCACTACGCCCGTCGCAGGTTTGTCGCGCATGACTCAACACTCCTTCGTCTTCAGGCCAAAAACAAACACACCGAACCAGAACACCATAGACGCTGTTGCCGGTTGTTGCGCGGCGCAGCGTCCTGCTGCGCGACACTGGGCCGGTTATCCGCCCAGTGGTGTCGGATGCGGGTGCATCACCGCTCGCAGACGTTCCTCCTCGAGGAATTTCATGATGATCGGCGCGACCGCCTCGGCCCGGGTAATCAGGAACAGGTGCCCGTCGTCGATGATGTGCAGCTGCGCGTTGGGAATCCGCCAGGCGAGCATGCGCATGTTGATCAGCGGGATCAGCGGATCGTCGTCGCCGGCCAGTACCAGGGTCGGCTGGTGGATCTTGTGCAGCCAGTGAATGCTGGTCCAGCCCAGGCCGGCGAACAGCTGCCAGTAGTACCCCAGCTTGCCCGCCGAACGCACCTTGGCCGCATGGCTGGCGGCCAGGGTCGGGTCGCGGCGAAACGAGCCGCCGTAGATCATCGGGGCGATGCGAATGACGTGGGACGGCTGGATGTAGCGCCGCGGGCTGGCCATCATCCACAGCACCTTTGGCTTGCCCGGCAGCATCACCGCGCCCGCCGCCGTGGCGGCCAGCACCAGTTTCTTGCAGCGCTCGGGGTAGTCGTAGGCGAACTGCTGCGCCAGTGCGCCGCCCCAGGACACACCGATCACGTTGACCTGACCGTAGTCGAGGTAATCGAGCATGCGCGCGGTGAGCTTGGCCAGGCCGGGGAAGCGATAGGGCCGGCTCGGCGTCGAGGAACCGCCGACACCTGGCACGTCGAAGGCGATCACTTCCAGATCCGGGTCCAGCGCCGCGACAAACGGAAACACCAGCTCCAGGTTGGCGCCGATGCCGTTGAAGATCAGCAAGGGCGTCAAATGAGGCTTGCCGGGGCGGACCGCCGTGCGGAGGGTCTGCCCATCCAGCTCGACGGTACGGAATATGAACGGTTGCGGCATGCTTCAGGCCCTTCGGGTTGTAGTGGAGCAGCGACAAGCCGCGAGCTGCGCGCAGAGACTGCTGTGCTTGCGGTTTGTCGCTCGTGGCTTGCCGCTATCTTTCATGTACATAGGTGCCCGGCGATGCCTCGCCCGCCGGATACGCCTTGTTGCCGAGTTTCGTCGGCGCCTTTTTCAGTTCGCCGGAGCGTGCCGCCTGCCAGGCCTGCCAGTGCAGCCACCAGGAGTCGGCGTGCTTGGTCGAGTTCTCCTGCCAGTCCTCTGCGTTGGCGGTCATTTCGGTGCTGGTCATGTAGCGCGATTTCGGATTGCCCGGCGGGTTCAGGATGCTTTGGATATGGCCGCTGCTCGACAGCACGAATTCGACGTTGCCGCCGAACAGCTGCGCCGACTTGTAGCAGGACTTCCACGGTGTGATGTGGTCGTTGGTCCCGGCCAGCGAGAAGATGTCGGCCTGAACCTGCTTGAGATCGATCGGCGTGCCGCACACTTCCAGTGCATTGGGGCGGATCAGCGGATTGTTTTTGAACATCTCGATCAGGTCGCCGTGGAATGCGGCCGGCAAGCGCGTGGTGTCGTTGTTCCAGAACAGGATGTCGAACACCGGCGGCTCGTTGCCGAGCAGGTAGTTGTTGACCCAGTAGTTCCAGATCAGGTCGTTCGGGCGCATCCACGCGAACACCTTGGCCATGTCCTTGCCTTCGAGCACGCCGGCCTGGTACGAGTGGCGCTTGGCGGTCTCCAGGGTCTGTTCGTCGACGAACAGGGCAACATCGCTGTCGAGAGTGGTATCGAGCACGCTGACCAGCAGGGTCAGGGCATTCACCTTGTTCTCGCCGATCGCCGCGTAATGGCCGAGCAGGGCGGTGCAGGTGATGCCGCCGGAGCAGGCGCCGAGCATGTTGATGTCCTTGCTGCCGGTGATCGCGGTGACCACGTCGACCGCTTCCTTCAGCGCCTCGATGTAGGTCGACAGGCCCCACTCGCGCTGCTCCTTGGTCGGGTTGCGCCAGCTGACGATGAAGGTCTGCACGTTGTTGCGCAGGCAGAAGCGCGCCAGGCTCTTGTCCGGGCTCAGGTCGAATACATAGAACTTGTTGATCTGCGGCGGCACCACCAGCAGCGGGCGCTCGTGGACTTGCTCGGTGATCGGCTTGTACTGGATCAGCTCCAGCACGTCGTTGCGAAACACCACCGCGCCTTCGGTCACGCCGAGGCTCTTGCCGACCTCGAACGCGCCCATGTTGACCTGGCTCGGCATGCCGCCGTTGTGCACCAGATCCTTGGCCAGGTGCGAGAGGCCGTCGAGCAGGCTCTTGCCGCCCGTCTCGAAGAAACGCTTGACCGCCGCCGGGTTGGCCGCCGTGTTGGTCGGGGCCATGGCTTCGGTCATCAGGTTGATCACGAAATGCCCGCGGGCGATGTCCTTGGGCGAGAGGCTGCTGTCGTCGATCCAGGCATGCAGTTCCTTGCGCCAGGCCAGATAGGTTTGCAGGTAACGTTTGTAGAGCGGGTTCTGGCTCCACGCCGGATCAACGAAACGACGGTCATCGCCAGCCGGTTGCAGCTGCGATTTGCCGAACAGCACGTTCTTCAGTTCGAGGCCGAAGTGGGTGACGTGCTTGACGCTATGGATGGGTTGTTTGATGGCCTGGGTCAGCACCATACGAGCAGAGGCCAGCAGATCCTTTCCGCGTAGCCCAACGACGGGATTAAGCCCCAGGGTGTTTTCCGAGGCTTGGTACTTCAGGTCATCGTTATTCTTGTTACTCATCTACGACGCTCCATTGTCCTGAGACGAGTACCCGGTTTGGTGCTGTGCAGTTCCACAGCCAATGCCAGGTACTACTGCTCGGGTGACCGTTGATTCTGCATAGCTGCTTTACAGTCGTAGAGCACTGCAGGGAACTTGCCAGCTCCATTGGTTACCCGAGTTTAATTTTTTTCGCAAGCAGGCCGATCCTCGGCCACACCGCGGAGCATTCAAACAGATGAATTTAGAAAATGCCCTCTAAAGAGCGCGAGGCTCGGGCTAGAGCATCAGCTTGACGATGGACTGATCCGGATCGCGGGTTTTGCCGGCGGCTTTGAGCTCGGCGAGATAATCGGCCCAGAGTGCGTCATGACGTCGCCCCAGCTCGTAGAGATATTCCCAGGTGAACAGCCCGCTGTCGTGGCCGTCGTCGAAGGTCAATTTCAGTGCGTACTGACCGGCCGGTTCCAGCTTGCTCAGGCCGACATTCAGTTTGCCGAATTGCAGGATCGGTTTGCCGTGGCCCTGGACCTCGGCGGAGGGGGAGTGCACGCGGAGGAATTCCGCAGGCAGGGTGTATTCCTCGCCGGACGCGTATTTGAGTGTCAGGGTCTTCGAGGCTTTGTGCAGTTTGATGTCGGTGGGAATCATAGGAAAAGCCTTCAGCTGCGAGCTACAAGCGGCAAGCTTAACTCAGCTTGCCGCTCGCAGCTTGCAGCTTGCCGCACTACAGAATGTAGCGGGACAGGTCTTCGTTCTGCGCCAGTTCGCCGAGGTGGCTGTTGACGTAGGCGGCGTCGATCAGGATCGCCTTGTCGTCATGGGCGCTGGCGAGGTCGCCGGCACTGAATGACACCTCTTCCAGCAGGCGCTCGAGCAGCGTGTGCAGGCGACGGGCACCGATGTTCTCGGTTTTCTCGTTGACCTGCCAGGCGATCTCCGCCAGGCGCTTGATGCCTTCGGGCTGGAACTGGATGTTCAAGCCTTCGGTTTTCAGCAGCGCGCAGTATTGCTCGGTCAGCGAGGCGTGCGGCTCGCTGAGGATGCGCTCGAAGTCTTCCGGGCTCAGCGCCTTGAGCTCGACGCGGATCGGCAGACGACCCTGCAGCTCAGGGACCAGATCGCTCGGCTTGCTCAGGTGGAATGCACCGGAGGCGATGAACAGGATGTGGTCGGTCTTGACCATGCCCAGCTTGGTGTTGACCGTGCAGCCCTCGATCAGCGGCAACAGGTCGCGCTGCACACCCTCGCGGGAGACATCGGCGCCGCCGACATTGCCGCGCTTGGCGACCTTGTCGATTTCGTCGATGAACACGATGCCATGCTGCTCGACGGCTTCCAGGGCCTTGGCCTTCAATTCTTCTTCGTTGACCAGGCGCCCGGCTTCTTCATCGCGCACCAGTTTCAGCGCTTCCTTGACCTTGAGCTTGCGCGCCTTCTTCTTGCCCTTGCCCATGTTGGCGAACAGGCTCTGCAGCTGGTTGGTCATCTCTTCCATGCCGGGCGGCGTGGCAATCTCGATGCCGGCCATTTCGGCCACTTCGATCTCGATTTCCTTGTCGTCCAGCTGGCCTTCGCGCAGGCGCTTGCGGAACAGCTGGCGCGTGTTGGAATCCTGGCTCGGCGCCTCTTCATTGCTGAAGCCCATGCGCGCCGGTGGCAGCAGGGCGTCGAGGATACGGTCCTCGGCGGCGTCTTCGGCGCGGTGACGCACGCGGGTCATTTCCTGCTCGCGGAGCATCTTGATCGCGGCGTCGGCCAGGTCACGGATGATCGACTCGACGTCACGGCCGACGTAGCCGACTTCGGTGAACTTGGTCGCTTCGACCTTGATGAACGGGGCGTTGGCCAGTTTCGCCAGGCGACGGGCGATCTCGGTCTTGCCGACGCCGGTCGGACCGATCATCAGGATGTTCTTCGGGGTCACTTCAACGCGCAGCTCTTCAGGCAGCTGCATGCGGCGCCAGCGGTTGCGCAGGGCAATTGCGACGGCGCGCTTGGCATCGTCCTGGCCGATGATATGGCGGTTGAGTTCGTGGACGATTTCGCGGGGAGTCATGGACATAATAATTGACGGTCCTCAAGCAGAAACAAGCCGTGGCACTTAGGCCGCGTCAGGCTTATTCAGCGAGATCCTGCTCCTCAATGGTCTGGGTGTGGTTGGTGAATACACAGATATCGCCGGCGATGCCGAGAGCGGTCTCGACGATTTCACGGGCCGACAGGTCGGTCTTTTTCAGCAGCGCGCTGGCAGCGGCCTGCGCGTAGGCGCCGCCGGAACCCATGGCGATCAGGCCGTCTTCGGGTTCGACCACGTCACCGTTGCCGGTGATGATCAGCGAGGCGTCCTTGTTGGCGACCGCGAGCATGGCTTCGAGGCGGCTCAGGGAACGGTCGGTGCGCCACTCTTTGGCGAGTTCGACGGCGGCACGGATCAAGTGGCCCTGGTGTTTTTCCAGCTGGCCTTCGAAACGTTCGAACAGGGTAAAGGCATCAGCGGTGGCACCGGCAAAACCGGCGATGACCTGGCCGTGGTACAGGCGACGCACTTTCTTCGCGTTGCCTTTCATCACGGTGTTGCCGAGGGAAACCTGGCCGTCGCCGCCCATGACGACTTTGCCGTGGCGGCGGACTGAAACGATGGTGGTCAAGGGGAGAGTCTCCACGCTGCGGGGCGAAAATGCCTTCTGCCCATTCATATGGGGGTGGTGGAGAGGATTTCAACCGGGGAGGGCGCAGGGGGACGAACGGCAGAGGGCAGACCAGAATTATGTTGGGCTGGTCATGACGCCTTCGCGAGCAGGCTCGCTCCCACAGGGACTGCGTGATTCCTGTGGGAGCGAGCCTGCTCGCGAATGAACGATGACGCGGATGCCACTGACGGAATCAGCGGCTCTGGCGTTGTTGTAACAGCAGATTGCTGAAACCGCTGCCGGCCAGTTGTTTCTGGGCGGTGGTCAGCTGTTCACGGTTGCTGAACGGGCCGACCAGCACGCGGTACCAGGTCTCATCCTTGACCGTACCCGACTCCACCGAAACGGCCTGGCCGAGCAGAATGATCTGCGCCCGAACCTTGTCGGCATCGGCCTCCTTGCGGAACGAACCGGCCTGCAGGAAGAACTTGGTCACCGGCGCGGCCTTGCTCACCGGTGGCGCGGGCGGCGGGGTGATCCCGGCCAGGGCCGCCTGGGCGCGCGCGGTGTCGATCTTCGCCGCTTCCGCCGGGGTCACTGGCGTGGTCGGGATGTTCGGCACCTGCGGCGTCGGCAGGGTCTTCTCCGGCACGGCATCCGGCGGCACGATCACCTCCGACTCCGGCAGCAGGGTGTAGAAGTCGTACTTCGGCTTCACCGGTTGCGTCGGGCTCGGCGGGGTCTTGTTGGCCTCGGCGATCTTCGACGCTTTCTGCTGCTGCGCCTGCTCGACCTTCTCGCGCTTGACCGTGTCGCTGCCCTTGCCGGGTTCCAGTTTCATCAGGAACACGATGAATGCACCGACCGTCAGGCCGATGGCCATCCACAACCAACCCGGGATCGGTTGCTTTGCAGGAGCTTGGTAACGGCTGGCGCCACGCTTGGGTGCAGGTTTTTTCTTGGCAGCCAACTTACATGCGCTCCAGGGTTTCCAGGCCCAACAGCTCCAGGCCTTGCTTGAGGGTACGGCCGGTCAGCGCGGCAAGGCGCAGGCGGCTCTGCATTTGCGCCGGGGTGTCGGCGGCGAGGATCGGGCAGTTCTCGTAGAAGCTGGAGAACAGGCCGGCAACGTCGTACAGGTAAGTGCAGAGGATGTGCGGCGTGCCTTTTTCCGCGACGCTGTTCAGCACTTCGCCGAACTGCGCCAGTTTGGCGGCCAGCTCTTGCTCATGGGCGGCTTCCAGCACGATCTGGCCGTCGACTTCGCTGAAGTCCTTGCCCAGCTTGCGAAACACGCCGGCCACGCGGGTATAGGCGTACAGCAGGTACGGCGCGGTGTTGCCTTCGAAGTTCAGCATCAGGTCGAAGTTGAAGCTGTAGTCGCTGGTGCGGTGCTTGGACAGGTCGGCGTATTTCACCGCACCGATGCCGACGACCCTGGCGATGTTGCGCAGTTCGTCTTCGGCCAGTGTCGGGTTTTTCTCTTTTACCAATGCGTAGGCGCGTTCCTGCGCTTCGGTCAGCAGGTCGATCAGCTTGACGGTGCCGCCATCACGGGTCTTGAACGGACGGCCATCGGCGCCATTCATGGTGCCGAAACCCATGTGCTCCATCTCCATCGGATGGGTGACGAACCCGGCCTTGCGTGCCACCGCGAACACTTGCTGGAAGTGCAGGGCCTGGCGCTGGTCGACGAAATACAGCGCGCGGTCAGCCTTGAGCTTGCCGCTGCGGTAACGCACGGCCGCCAGGTCGGTAGTGGCGTACAGATAGCCGCCGTCGGCCTTGACGATGATCACCGGCAGCGGCTCGCCGTCAGCGTTCTTGAACTCGTCGAGGAACACGCACTGGGCGCCGTTGCTCTCGACCAGCAGGCCCGCTGCCTTGAGGTCGTTGACCACGTTGATCAGGTCGTCGTTGTAGGCGCTTTCGCCCATCACGTCGGCCATGGTCAGTTTGACGTTGAGCAGTTCGTAGATCTTCTGGCAGTGCGACAGCGAGATGTCCTTGAAGCGCGTCCACAGCGCCAGGCACTCGGCATCGCCGGCCTGCAGCTTGACCACCAGGCCACGGGCGCGGTCGGCGAACTCCGGGGATTCGTCGAAACGCTGCTTGGCGGCACGGTAGAAGTTTTCCAGGTCCGACAGCTCGTCGCTGGTGATCGGGTTTTCCTGCAGGTAGGCCATCAGCATGCCGAACTGGGTACCCCAGTCGCCCACGTGGTTCTGGCGGATCACTTCGTCGCCAAGGAACTCGAGAACACGGGCCACGCCGTCGCCGATGATGGTCGAGCGCAGGTGGCCGACGTGCATCTCTTTGGCCAGGTTCGGTGCCGACAGGTCAACCACGGTGCGCTGCGCCGGGCCGGCCTTGCGCACGCCGACGTGAGCGTCGGCCAGCGCGGCGTCGAGGCGGTTGGCCAGGGCCTGGGTGTTCTGGAAGAAGTTGATGAAGCCCGGGCCGGCGATTTCGGCCTTGCTGACGTTCTCGTCGGCCGGCAGCGCGGCGATGAGTTTTTCCGCCAGGTCGCGCGGCTTCATGCCCGCAGGCTTGGCCAGCATCATCGCGATGTTGCTGGCGAAGTCGCCGTGGGTCTTGTCACGGGCGTTTTCCACCTGGATCGCCGGCGACAGGCCTTCAGGCAACACACCTTCGTTGACGAGTTGGGTGAGGGCTTGTTGGATCAGCTGGCGAATGGTGTCTTTCATGGTCTTCTCTTTCGACCGCAAGCGCGGCGGCGCATCGGTGCGCGGGTGGAAAAACTGGGCATTATCCGTTGCGAAGACGGGCTTGCCAACCTTAGCAAACAGGATGTGGATGTGTGGTGACAATTCCTCAGTCATCGCTGGCAAGCCAGTTCCCACAAGAGCGACGCAATTTCCCTGTGGGAGCTGGCTTGCCAGCGATAGCAATCGATCAATCAATACAAATCCACAGGGTCGACATCCAGCGACCAGCGCACCGCCCGCCCGCTCGGCATCTGTTCCAGCACCAGCAACCAGCTGGCGAGCAATCGATGCAGCGGCGCCCGTGCTGTGGCCTGCAGCAACAACTGCGCGCGATAGCGCCCGGCGCGGCGCTCCATCGGCGCTGGCACGGGGCCCAACAACTCGATACCGCTGAGGTTCTGTTCGGCCAGCAGGCGCTCGGCCTCGCTGCACGCCTCATCGAGGAAACCTTCGGCCTGCCCCGGCTTGTGCGCTTCCGCGCGCAGCAGCGCCAAATGGGCAAACGGCGGCAAACCGGCAGCACGCCGCTCGCTCAGAGCCTGTTCGGCGAAAGCGAAATAGCCCTGCTCGGTCAATTGCACCAGTAACGGATGATCGGCGAGGTGGGTCTGGATGATCACTTTGCCCGGCTCCTCCGCCCGCCCGGCGCGTCCGGCGACCTGGACGATCAGTTGCGCCATGCGTTCGCTGGCACGGAAGTCGCCGGAGAACAGCCCGCCGTCGGCATCGAGGATCGACACCAGTGTGACCCGCGGGAAGTGGTGACCCTTGGCCAGCATCTGCGTACCGACCAGAATGCACGGTTGCCCCTTCTGGATCGTGGCGAACAGCTGGTTCATCGCGTCCTTGCGCGACGTGCTGTCGCGGTCGACCCGCAGCACCGGGTAATCCGGGAAGAGGATCGCCAGGCGCTCCTCGGCGCGCTCGGTGCCAGCACCCACCGGGCGCAGGTCGACCTTGTTGCATTTGGGGCACTGGCGCGGCGTGCGTTCGACGTAGCCACAGTGGTGGCAGCGCAGTTCGCCATAGCGCTGGTGCACGGTCATCCGCGCGTCGCAGCGCTGGCACTCGGACATCCAGCCGCAATCGTGGCACAACAGAGTCGGCGCGAAACCCCGGCGGTTGAGGAAGACCAGCACCTGCTGGCCGGCCGCGAGGGTCTGGCCGATGGCTTGTTGCATCGGCCCGGAAATGCCGCTGTCCAGTGGACGGCTTTTCACGTCCAGGCGCAGGAAACGTGGCTGCTTGGCGCCGCCGGCCCGTTCGTTGAGGCGCAGCAGGCCATAGCGGCCGGTGTAGGCGTTGTGCAGGCTTTCCAGCGACGGCGTGGCGGAGCCGAGGACGATCGGCACGTTTTCCTGCCGCGCCCGCACCAGGGCCAGGTCGCGGGCGTGGTAACGCAGGCCTTCCTGCTGTTTATAGGAGCCATCGTGCTCTTCGTCGATGATGATCAGCCCGGGATTTTTCATCGGCGTGAACAGCGCCGAACGGGTGCCGATAATAATGTCGGCTTCGCCGTCGCGGGCGGCGAGCCAGGCATCGAGGCGCTCGCGGTCGTTGACCGCCGAGTGCAGCAGGGCGATGCGCGCATTGAAACGCTGCTCGAAGCGCGCCAGGGTCTGCGGGCCGAGGTTGATCTCCGGGATCAGCACCAGTGCCTGCTTGCCGGCCTCGAGGGTTTCGCGGATCAGCTGCAGATAGACTTCAGTCTTGCCGCTGCCGGTGACACCGGCCAGCAGGAAGGCGTGATAGCTGTCGAACCCGGCGCGGATCGCTTCATAGGCCGCGCGTTGTTCGCTGTTGAGCGGCAGCTCCGGCTGCGCCAGCCAGTGTTCGTGGCGGGCGCCGGGGGCATGGCGGCGCACTTCGACCTGCACCAGCGCCTTGGCCAGCAACAGGTCGAGACTGTCCTTGCTCAGCATCAGTTTGCTCAGCAACTGGTGAGCCACGCCGTGGGGGTGCTGGGCCAGCGTCGCCAGGGCTTCGCGCTGGCGCGGGGCACGGGCGATGCGCGGATCCTCGAGGCTGGCGCCGGGCGCCACCGACCAGAAGCGTTCCTGGCGGGCCTCGGCCGGTTCGCCCTGGCGCAACAGCACCGGCAGCGCCCAGCTCAGGGTGTCGCCGAGGCTGTGCTGGTAATACTGCGACGTCCACAGGCACAGCTTGAACAGCGCCGGCGGCAGCGGCGAGGTCTCGTCGAGCAGGGCCAGCGCGGGCTTGAGCTTTTCCACCGGCACTTCGCTGGTGTCGCTGACTTCCACCAGCACCCCGATCATCTCGCGTCGACCGAACGGCACCCGCAGGCGCATGCCCGGCTGCAACTGGGCGCGCAGCACGCCGGCCGGGGCCCGGTAGTCGAACAGGCGGCGCAGGGGCGAAGGCAGGGCGAGGCGCAGAATGGCGTCGGGCACGCGGGGGGATCTCGATCAGCAGGCGATTAAAAGGACTGCGTACATAACCTGTGGGAGCGAGCCTGCTCGCGAAAGCGGTGTGTCAGGCGGCTGATATGGCGGCTGATAATTCGTCTTCGCGAGCAGGCTCGCTCCCACAGGGACAGCGCAATGGGCCGGGAGCCTAGCAGACGGTCGGTCTAAGGGACAGCTTGCGCGATTGACATTGTCTGGTAGAATCCGCGGCCTAATTACGTGCGGTATTCAACAATCGTGTTGGGTGGCGGCACGCTAGCTGAGGAAGACATCATGAAAGCTGATATCCACCCGAATTACCCAGAAGTTGCCGTAACTTGCAGCTGCGGCAACAAGTTCGAAACCCGTTCGACCTTCGGCAAAGCCCTGGCGATCGACGTTTGCAACGAATGCCACCCGTTCTACACCGGTAAGCAGAAGACTCTGGACACCGGCGGCCGCGTTCAGCGCTTCGCCGACCGTTTCGGTGCTTTCGGTGCGAAAAAGGCCTAAGGCCCTTCATTCTGGAAAACCTCAGCGGCTTTTCCGGTCTGATGAAAAAGGCGTCCCTCGCGGGCGCCTTTTTTGTGTCCGCGATTTGGCTGTCCGCCGCCCAGGCCTTCTGTCCGGCGCCCGCCGGACTCGCCAGCGTCGCGGTACAGCGCGTGGTCGATGGCGACACCTTGCGCCTGAGCGACGGGCGCAGTGTGCGCATGATCGGTCTCAACACCCCTGAGCTGGGCAAGCAGGGCCGCAGTGACGAGCCGTACGCAGTGGCGGCGCGCCAGCGCCTCGAGGCACTGGTCGCCGACAGCGGCGGACGTGTCGCGCTGGTGCCCGGGAGAGAAGCCCGCGATCGTTATGGCCGCACCCTCGCGCATGTCTACAGCAGCGGCGGCGCCAATCTCGAAGCGCAAATGCTGGCCGACGGCCTCGGTTTTCAGGTGGCGGTGGCGCCGAATGTCGATCTCGTCGCTTGTCAGCAAGCCGCCGAGCGCAGTGCGCGGCAGGCCGGGCGAGGCCTCTGGCGGCATTCGCCTGTACTGAAAGCGGAGCAGATCCGTCGTTCCGGTTTCGCTGTGGTCAGTGGGCGTGTGAGCAAGGTTCAACGCAATCGCGGCGGAATCTGGATCGAATTGCAGGACTCGCTTGTACTGCGGGTTGCGCCCAATCTGCTCGGCCAGTTCGACAGCCAGCGTCTGCAAGCGCTCAAAGGCCGGCAAATCGAGGCGCGGGGCTGGATCGTCGATCGTTCCCGACGCGGCGGCCTGGACGCTTCGCAGGCGCGCTGGTTATTGCCACTGACCGATCCGTCGATGCTGCAACGCGCGCGCTGAATAAAAATTGTAGACATTTTTTCTGTCGATTGTGAACAGTCCAGCCCTTGTGCGCCGTGGCTCTTGGCCCAAAGTCGTAGGGCAGGGCGCTTGACAGGGGTGACCGGGCAGTCTTGTGGGGACTTTGCGAGGCGCGTATCCTCGCTGACCAGTCTGTCCAACAGTAAAAAGCGGAATGCCCACATGTCTGATCTGAAAACTGCCGCTCTCGAATATCATGCCAATCCTCGTCCAGGGAAGCTGAGTGTCGAGCTCACCAAGGCCACTGCTACCGCCCGCGACCTGTCGCTGGCCTACAGCCCCGGCGTAGCCGAACCAGTACGCGAGATCGCCCGCGATCCTGAACTGGCCTACAAGTACACCGGCAAGGGCAACCTGGTTGCAGTCATTTCCGATGGCACCGCGATTCTCGGCCTGGGCAACCTCGGCCCGCTGGCCTCCAAGCCTGTAATGGAAGGTAAAGGCGTGCTGTTCAAGCGCTTCGCCGGCATCGACGTGTTCGACATCGAAGTCGATTCGGAAAGCCCGCAAGCCTTCATCGACACCGTCAAGCGCATCTCCATCACCTTCGGTGGCATCAACCTGGAAGACATCAAGGCGCCAGAGTGCTTTGAGATCGAACGCGCTCTGATCGAGCAGTGCGACATTCCGGTATTCCACGATGACCAGCACGGCACCGCGATCGTGACCGCTGCGGGCATGATCAATGCCCTGGAAATCGCCGGCAAGACCCTGCCGGAAGCCAAGATCGTCTGCCTCGGCGCCGGCGCTGCGGCCATCTCCTGCATGAAGTTGCTGGTGAGCATGGGCGCGAAGATCGAGAACATCTTCATGGTTGACCGTACCGGCGTGATCCACTCCGGTCGTGACGACCTGAACCAGTACAAAGCCGTGTTCGCCCACGCTACCGACAAGCGCACCCTGGCTGACGCCCTGCAAGGCGCTGACGTATTCGTCGGCCTGTCCGGCCCGAACCTGCTGAGCCCAGAAGGCCTGCTGTCGATGGCGGCCAACCCGATCGTCTTCGCCTGCTCCAACCCGGACCCGGAAATCTCCCCGGAACTGGCGCACGCCACCCGTAGCGACGTGATCATGGCCACCGGTCGTTCCGACTACCCGAACCAGGTCAACAACGTACTGGGCTTCCCGTTCATCTTCCGTGGTGCCCTGGACGTTCGCGCCAAGCGCATCAACGAAGAAATGAAAGTGGCCGCGGCCAACGCCCTGCGTGAACTGGCCAAACTGCCGGTCCCTCAGGAAGTGTGCGACGCCTACGGCGGCATCAAGCTGGAATTCGGCCGTGAGTACATCATTCCGAAGCCAATGGACAAGCGCCTGATCACCCTGATCTCCGACGCCGTGGCCAAGGCTGCGATCGAGACCGGTGTGGCGACCCTGCCGTATCCGAAGAACTACCCGCTGAAAAGCGTGGATGACGTGTTCAACGGCTAAGCCGTTGTAGCGCTTCAAGCAGAAGCCCCGGCTCGTCATGAGTCGGGGCTTTTTTGTGCCTGTGTGATGTGGGGTGTTCTTCAGTACCTCTTCGCGGGTAAGCCCGCTCCCACAGGTCTTGGGGGTTGATTGTGGGAGCGGGCTTGCCCGCGAAGAGGCCGGCCCACACAACACAAAATCAACAGGCATAAAAAAGCCCCGAGCTTCAGGTGAAGTCGGGGCTTTTGGCTGGGGCTTGATCAGAACAGATCGATCGGCGCCTGCTCATCCGCCGGCAGCGGGCTGCCCGGTACGGCGCCATTGCCGATCTCGTTGACTGACGGTGGCGTGTCTTCGGCCTTGAACAGCTCGAAGTAGGCGCCCGGCGTGCTTGGCGTTGCCGCACGACCGCTGACCGGATCCACCCGCAGGCTGAGGATGCCTTCCGGCTCGGGCTGAACGTGCGGCGGCTTGTCCTTGAGGGCTGCCGACATGTAGTTCATCCAGATCGGCAGCGCCACGGTGCCACCGAACTCGCGGCGACCGAGACTTTCCGGCTGGTCGAAACCGGTCCACACCGTGGTCACGTAATCGGCGTTGTAGCCGGAGAACCAGGCGTCCTTGGATTCGTTGGTGGTACCGGTCTTGCCGGCGATATCGCTGCGGCCCATGGCCAGTGCGCGTCGACCGGTGCCGAGCTTGATCACGTCCTGCAGCATGCTGTTGAGGATGTAGGTGGTACGACCATCGACGATCCGCTCGGCCACGGCAGGCGCCTGCGGCACCGCTGCGCTGCCCCGGGCTTCGCCCGCTGCTGGCGTGTTGTTGACGGTAAAGGCCTGCGGCGCCGGTGCCGCGATGCCATCGGTGGCGGCGCCGCCCTGAGGCACGCTCGGCGGGTTGGCGACGAACAGCGTATCGCCGTTGCGGCTTTCGATCTTGTCGATGATGTACGGGGTGATCTTGTAGCCGCCGTTGGCGAACGTACTCCAGCCGGTAGCGATCTCCATCGGCGTCAGGGTCGCGGTGCCCAGGGCCAGCGACAGGTTCGGCGGCAGGTCCTGCTTGTTGAAGCCGAAACGGGTGATGTAGTCGATGGTCTTGCCGACGCCCATCGCCTGCAGCAGGCGGATCGACACCAGGTTGCGCGACTTGTACAGCGCCTCGCGCAGCCGGATCGGGCCGAGGAAGGTGTTGGTGTCGTTCTTCGGCCGCCAGACCTTGTCCAGGTACTCGTCGACGAACACGATCGGGGCGTCGTTGACCAGGCTGGCGGCGGTGTAGCCGTTATCCAGCGCAGCGCTGTAGACGAACGGCTTGAAGCTCGAGCCCGGCTGGCGCTTGGCCTGCATGGCGCGGTTGTAATTGCTCTGCTCGAAGGCGAAGCCACCGACCAGCGAACGGATGGCGCCGTTCTGCGGATCCAGCGACACCAGGGCGCCTTGCGCCTGCGGAATCTGGCTGAACTTCAGTGAGTTGTTGGCCTGGCGCTGCACGCGTATCAGGTCGCCGACCTGCGCCACATCCGACGGCTGGCGCGGTGCGGCGCCCATGCTGTTGGTGTTGAGGAACGGTCGCGCCCACTTCATGGTGTCCCACGCCACATGTTCCTCACCGGTGCGGGTCAGCACCTGCAGGCCGTTCTTGTCGACCTGGGTGACGATGGCCGGTTCAAGGCTGCTGATGGTGCGCTGCTTGGTCAGTTCGCTGGCCCAGGCTTCATGGGTCTTGCCCGGCAGGCGCGACTCGGGGCCACGGTAGCCGTGGCGCTGGTCGTAGGTCATCAGGCCTTCATGCAGCGCGGTGTTGGCCATTTCCTGGAGGTTGCTCGGCACCGTGGTGGTGACGCGGAAACCCTCGGTATAGGCGTCGCTGCCATAGCGCCCGACCATTTCGGCACGGGCCATTTCGGCGATGTACGGTGCGTTCACTTCCGGAGTCGGTACGTGGTAGCTGGCGTTCAGCGGTTCGTTGACGGCGGCGGTGTAGTCCGCCTCGCTGATCTTGCCGAGCTTGTACATGCGCCCGAGGATCCAGTCGCGGCGCTCCTTGCTGCGCGCCGGGTTGGCCAGCGGGTTGAAGCGCGACGGGGCTTTCGGCAGGCCGGCGATCATCGCCATCTGCGCCAGGCTGACCTCGCGGATCGACTTGCCGTAATACACCTGCGCGGCCGCCTCGATGCCGTAGGCGCGGTTGCCCAGGTAGATCTTGTTCACGTACAGCTCGAGGATTTCGTCCTTGGTCAGCTGCCGCTCGATCTGCAGGGCGAGGAGGATTTCCGTGGTTTTACGCGAGAAGCTGCGTTCGCTGGTGAGGAAGAAGTTCTTCGCCACCTGCATGGTGATGGTGCTGCCGCCGGACTGGATGTGCCCGCTCTTGACCAGTTGGGTCGCGGCGCGCATCAGGCTGCTCGGATCGACGCCATAGTGGTTGGCGAAGTTGTCGTCTTCAGCACTTAGTAACGCATTAATGAAATTGGGCGGAATGTCGGCGAAACGGATCGGAGTACGGCGCATTTCGCCAAATTCTGCGATCAACTTGTTGTCGCTGCTGTAGACCCGCAGCGGAATCTGCAACTGAATGCTTCTCAGCGCCTCCACAGACGGCAAACCCGGACTAAGGTAAAGAAACGCGCCGCTGAGACCTAAAAGCAGTCCGCAGAAAACGGCGACGATGGACCAACCGAAAAATTTCAGCAGACGAATCAAGGCTTTTGGACATCCAGGGCAAAGAATGAATTTGGCGCCAGGGTCCCGGCAACACACAGGACGACCCGCGCTGGCAGTAAAAAGCGGAAAAAAACGCTGGGCATTATAAGCACTTTTCCGCTGGGGGCGTCATTTGCGCTTCTGTCAAGACGGGGCGAGGGAACGCAATGCGCATTACAGAGTCCGTAACTCACGGAAAGTCATAGGGAATTGGTAGTGCTAGGACTCTTCAATAAAAAGGCCAATACGTTACTGGGGATCGACATCAGCTCCACGTCCGTGAAGCTGCTGGAGCTGAGCCGGCAAGGCGAGCGCTACCGGGTCGAAGCGTATGCGGTGGAGCCGTTGCCGGCGAACGCCGTGGTCGAGAAAAACATCGCCGAACTCGAAGGCGTCGGCCATGCGTTGTCCCGGGTCCTGCTCAAGGCGCGTACCGGGCTGAAAAGCGTGGCAGTGGCGGTGGCCGGTTCGGCGGTCATCACGAAAGTCATCGAGATGGACGCCGGCCTGTCCGACGACGAGCTGGAGAACCAGCTCAAGATAGAAGCCGACCAATACATTCCCTATCCACTGGATGAAGTCGCCATCGATTTCGAAGTCCAGGGCGTATCGCCGCGCAACCCCGAGCGGGTCAACGTGCTGCTCGCCGCCTGTCGCAAGGAAAACGTCGAAGTGCGCGAAGCGGCACTGGCCCTCGCCGGTCTGACGGCGCGGGTGGTCGACGTCGAGGCTTACGCGCTGGAGCGCTCGTTCGGCCTGCTGGCCTCGCAACTGGCGGCTTCGCAGGAGCGCCTGACGGTCGCGGTGGTCGACATCGGTGCGACCATGACCACCCTCAGCGTCCTGCTCAACGGGCGGATCATCTACACCCGCGAGCAACTGTTCGGCGGCCGTCAGTTGACCGAGGAAATCCAGCGCCGCTACGGCCTGACCCTGGAACAGGCCGGGCTGGCGAAAAAACAAGGCGGCCTGCCCGACGACTACGTCAGCGAGGTGCTGCAGCCGTTTCGTGAGGCGCTGGTGCAGCAGGTGTCGCGCTCCCTGCAGTTCTTCTTTGCCTCGGGCCAGTACAACGCGGTCGATCACATCCTGCTGGCCGGGGGTACCGCGTCGGTACCCGGTCTCGACCGGCTGATCGAACAGCGCCTGAACACACCGACCCAGGTGGCCAACCCGTTTGCCGACATGGCCTTGAGCAGCAAGGTCAACGCCGGGGCACTGGCCAGCGATGCGCCGGCCCTGATGATTGCCTGCGGGCTCGCGCTCAGGAGTTTCGACTGATGGCGCGGATCAACCTTCTGCCCTGGCGCGAAGAGCGTCGCGAAGAGCGGCGCAAACGCTTCCTGCTGATCCTGACCGGCGTGCTGGTCGGCTCGATCGGCGCGGTGTTCATCGCCGACCAGGTGTTCAGTACCGCCATCGAGCGGCAAATGGCGCGCAACGACTACATCGGCAAACAGATCGCCGTGGTCGACGAGCGGATCAAGCAGATCAGCGAGCTCAAGGCCCATCGTCAGCAGCTGGTGGAGCGCATGCGCATCATCCAGGATCTGCAGGGCAACCGGCAGATCAGCGGGCGAATCTTCGACCAACTGGCGCGCACCCTGCCGGACGGGGTGTATTTCACCAGCGTGAAAATGGTCGGCAACACCCTGTCGATCAGCGGCGCGGCGGAATCCAACAATCGCGTGTCCGACCTGATGCGCAACCTCGATGCCTCCGACTGGTTCGACGCACCGAGCCTCAATGAGGTCAAGGCGACCACCGCCGGGCAACTGGACCAGGCCAACGTGTTCCAGTTGACCGTTCGTCAGACACGGCCGAAAAACCTGGAGGACGAACAATGAAACCGTCCGAATGGTTCGCCAGCCTGCGCAGCATCGACTTCAACGACCTCGACACCAGCAATATCGGCTCCTGGCCACCGGCCGTGAAGGGCCTGGCCGGGCTGCTGCTGATGGTGCTGGTCCTGGCGCTTGGCTATAACTTTTTCATCAGCGACCTGGAAAACCAGCTCGAACTCAAACGCACGGACGAGGCCACGCTCAAGGAACAGTTCGCCAGCAAGGCGCACCTGGCGGCCAACCTCGAGCTGTATACCCAGCAAATGAAAGAGATGGAGAACTCATTCGGGGTGTTGTTGCGGCAGTTGCCCAGCGACACCGAGGTACCGGGCCTGCTCGAGGACATCACGCGCACCGGCCTGGGCAGCGGCCTGGAGTTCGAGGAGATCAAGCTGTTGCCGGAAGTGACCCAGCAGTTCTACATCGAGCTGCCGATCCAGATCACCGTCACTGGCGCCTATCACGATCTCGCCACGTTCGTCAGCGGCGTGGCCGGCCTGCCGAGGATCGTCACCCTGCACGATTTCGAACTGGCGCCGGCCAATCCCGAGGGTGGGACGAAGTTGCGCATGAGCATCCTCGCCAAGACCTACCGCTATAACGACAAGGGGCTGCAGAAATGAGCCGACTTGGTTATCTGCCCTTGTTGGCGGTGGTGATGGCCTTGAGCGGCTGCGGTGGCGACGATTTCAGCGACCTCGACGCCTACATGAACGAGGTACGTCTGCGCCCACCGGGCAAGATCGAGCCGACCCCGACGTTCCGTTCCTATCCGACGTTTACCTACAGCGCCGCCAACCTGCGCAGCCCGTTCTCGCGCCAGGTGCGGGTCGACCTCGCCGGGCAGCAACGCGGCTCGCGCAACGTCAAGCCCGACCACAACCGGGTCAAGCAATACCTCGAAGGCTTCAACATCGAGCAATTCGAAATGGTCGGCACGATCTCCAATGCCTCCGGCTCCTTTGCGCTGTTGCGCGGGGCCGGCGGCGTGCACCGGCTGAAAGTCGGCGACTACCTGGGGCGCAATGACGGCCGCATCGTCGCCATCAGCGCCGCCCAGGTCGATGTGGTCGAAATCGTTCCCGACGGCGAGGGCGCCTGGCTGGAGCGGCCGCGGACCATTCCTTTGAAAGAGCACTCATAGTGGAAGTCGAACAATGAACAGGATTTTCTCCACCCTCGGTTTTTCGCTATGGATAGCGCTGCTTTCGCCGATGGTGCATGCGGCCAACCTCAAGGCGCTGGACGTCGCGGCGCTGCCGGGCGATCGCATCGAACTGAAGCTGTCGTTCGACGGCCCGCCGCCCCAGCCCAAGGGCTACACCACCGAGTCGCCGGCGCGCATTGCTCTCGACCTGCCGGGGGTGGCCAGCCAGTTGGCGAGCAAGACCCGCGACCTGGGCAGCGGCAATGCGCGCACGGCCACGGTCGTCGAGGCCAAGGACCGCACGCGGCTGATCGTCAGCCTGACGCAACTGGCGCCCTATGACGCCCGGGTCGAGGGCAACACGCTGTTCGTCGTGGTTGGCCAAGGCACCAAGGCCACCGTGCCGCGTCGGGTCACCAGTGCGCCGCGCGCCACCCCCGCGCCAGCCCCGGCCAGAACCTTCGCGCCCACTGCCCGGGCGATTCGCGGCGTGGACTTCCAGCGCGGCACCGACGGTGAGGGCAATGTCGTCATCGACCTGTCGGATCCGGCCATTGCCCCGGATATCCAGGAGCACGACGGCAAAATCATCCTCAACTTCGCCCGTACGCAGTTGCCCGAGTCGCTGCGGGTGCGGCTCGACGTCAAGGACTTCGCCACCCCGGTGCAGTTCGTCAGCTCCAGCGTCAGCGGGGATCGAGCGACCGTCAGCGTCGAGCCCAGCGGGGCGTTCGACTACTCGACGTTCCAGACCGACAACAAACTGACCGTCAGCATCCGCCCGATGACTGTCGACGACCTGCGCAAGCGCAACGTCGATCGCAACAGCTACAGCGGCGAGAAGCTGTCGTTGAACTTCCAGGACATCGACGTGCGTTCGGTGCTGCAACTGATCGCCGATTTCACCAACCTCAATCTGGTGGCCAGCGACACGGTGCAGGGCGGCATCACCCTGCGCCTGCAAAACGTGCCGTGGGACCAGGCGCTGGACCTGGTGCTGAAAACCAAGGGCCTGGACAAGCGCAAGATCGGCAACGTGCTGCTGGTGGCGCCAGCCGATGAAATTGCCGCGCGCGAACGCCAGGAGCTGGAATCGCAGAAGCAGATCGCCGAACTGGCGCCGTTGCGCCGCGAGCTCTTGCAGGTCAACTACGCGAAAGCGGCGGACATCGCCAAGCTGTTCCAGTCGGTGACCAGTGCCGAGGCGAAGGTCGATGAGCGCGGTTCGATCACCGTCGATGAACGGACCAACAACATCATTGCCTACCAGACCCAGGATCGCCTCGACG
This sequence comes from Pseudomonas sp. efr-133-TYG-5, assembly GCF_030209175.1. Taxonomy (GTDB): domain Bacteria; phylum Pseudomonadota; class Gammaproteobacteria; order Pseudomonadales; family Pseudomonadaceae; genus Aquipseudomonas. The sequence goes on from NZ_JARVSM010000006.1 coordinate 320,656, forward strand.
AGCTGCGGCGGATCGTGGCGCAGCTGGATATTCCGGTACGCCAGGTGATGATCGAGGCGCGGATCGTCGAAGCCAACGTCGACTACGACAAGAGCCTGGGCGTGCGCTGGGGCGGTTCGATCCAGAACAAGGGCAACTGGAACACCTCCGGCGTCAGCAACGGCTCCTCGACCACCATCGGCACGCCGGGCAGCACCAGCACCAACTCGCCGTTCGTCGACATGGGCACCGTCGGCAATACCTCCGGGATCGGCATCGCCTTTATCACCGACAACGTGCTGCTCGACCTCGAGCTGACCGCGATGGAGAAGACCGGCAACGGCGAAATCGTCTCGCAGCCGAAGGTGGTCACCTCCGACAAGGAAACCGCGAAGATCCTCAAGGGCACCGAGATTCCGTATCAGGAAGCCAGCTCCAGCGGGGCCACATCGGTGTCGTTCAAGGAGGCGTCGCTGTCGCTGGAAGTGACACCGCAGATTACCCCGGACAACCGCATCATCATGGAGGTCAAGGTCACCAAGGACGAACCGGACTACCTGAACAAAGTGCAGGATGTACCGCCGATCAAGAAAAACGAGGTCAACGCCAAGGTGCTGGTCAATGACGGCGAAACCATCGTGATTGGTGGCGTTTTCTCAAATACTCAGAGCAAGGTCGTAGATAAGGTGCCATTTCTTGGCGATGTGCCGTATCTTGGCCGCCTTTTCCGGCGTGATGTGGTTTCGGAGAAAAAATCCGAGCTGCTGGTCTTCCTCACTCCGCGTATCATGAATAACCAGGCGATTGCTGTGAGTCGTTGATTCTGTGCGAAATTTGATTCTTGTAGGACCGATGGGCGCTGGAAAAAGCACCATCGGCCGGTTGCTGGCCAAAGAGCTGCGCCTGCCGTTCAAAGATTCCGACAAGGAAATTGAACTGCGCACGGGCGCCAATATCCCGTGGATCTTCGACAAGGAAGGCGAGCCCGGCTTTCGCGACCGTGAGCAGGCGATGATCGCCGAGCTGTGCGCGTTCGACGGCGTGGTGCTGGCCACCGGCGGCGGCGCGGTGATGCGCGATGCCAACCGCAAGGCCCTGCACGAGGGTGGGCGGGTGGTGTATCTGCACGCCTCGGTCGAGCAGCAGGTCGGCCGCACCTCGCGTGATCGCAACCGACCGTTGCTGCGTACCGCCGATCCGGCAAAAACCCTGCGCGATCTGCTGGCGATCCGCGATCCGCTCTATCGGGAAATCGCCGACCTGGTGGTGGAAACCGACGAGCGGCCGCCACGCATGGTGGTGCTGGATATTCTCGACCGCCTGCAGCAGCTGCCACCCCGTTAAAGCGCCGCCCGAAATGCGCTATCCTCGGCGTCCTGTCGAGGTTGTGGCGCATGGCGAACGAGCGGCGTCACACCTGCAAAGGCTGTGGACATCCGATAATTCAAGGCAGGACGCCTGCTTCCATCTTCACTGTGGGGACACATGCAGACACTCAAGGTCGATCTAGGCGAGCGCAGCTACCCGATTCACATTGGCGAAGGCCTGTTGGATCAGCCCGAACTGCTGGTTCCGCACATCCACGGGCGGCAAGTGGCAATCATCTCCAACGAGACCGTCGCGCCGCTCTATCTTGAACGTCTGACCCGCAGCCTGGCGCAGTTCTCGGTGATTTCCGTGGTGTTGCCCGATGGCGAAGCCTTCAAGAACTGGGAAACCCTGCAAAAGATCTTCGACGGCCTGCTGACCGCCCGGCACGACCGCCGCACCACGGTGATCGCCCTGGGTGGCGGGGTGATCGGCGACATGGCCGGCTTCGCTGCCGCCTGCTACCAGCGCGGCGTCGATTTCATCCAGATCCCGACCACGCTGTTGTCCCAGGTCGATTCGTCGGTGGGCGGCAAGACCGGGATCAACCATCCGCTGGGCAAGAACATGGTCGGCGCGTTCTATCAGCCGAACGTGGTGCTGATCGATACCGCCTCGCTGAAGACCCTGCCGGCGCGGGAGCTGTCCGCCGGTCTGGCAGAAGTCATCAAATACGGCCTGATCTGCGACGAGCCGTTCCTCACCTGGCTTGAAGACAACGTCGATCGCCTGCGCAATCTCGACCAGCAGGCCCTGACCTACGCCATCGAGCGTTCCTGCGCGGCCAAGGCTGCGGTTGTCGGCGCCGACGAGCGGGAGTCCGGCGTACGCGCCACGCTCAACCTCGGCCACACCTTCGGCCACGCTATCGAAACCCATATGGGCTATGGTGTCTGGTTGCATGGCGAGGCCGTCGCTGCTGGCACGGTAATGGCTTTGGAGATGTCCGCACGCCTGGGCTGGATCACCGCGCAGGAGCGTGATCGCGGCATCCGTCTGTTCCAGCGCGCCGGTCTGCCGGTGATTCCGCCGGAAGAGATGACCGCCGCCGATTTTCTTGAACACATGGCAATTGACAAAAAAGTGATCGACGGTCGTCTGCGCCTGGTGCTGCTGCGCCGGATGGGCGAAGCGGTAGTGACCGACGATTATCCGAAAGAGGTTCTACAGGCCACGCTGGGAGCGGATTACCGCGCTCTGGCTCAGCTTAAAGGTTAATAAGATTCCGATGACTAGTTTGCATGCCGACGAGGCGTTCCTCGGCCATTTCCAGTTAAGTCACGACCCTTTTGCACCACGGGTCCCGGGCTTCAAGTTCTTCCCGGCCCAGCGCAAACCGGTGCTGGGGCAATTGCACCATCTGGCTCGCTACAGCCAGTTGCTGCTGGTGGTCACCGGCCCGCAAGGCAGCGGCAAGACCCTGCTGCGCCAGGCACTGGTGGCCAGTACCAACAAACAATCGGTTCAGAGCGTGGTGGTGTCTGCGCGTGGCGCGGGCGACGCGGCGGGCGTGTTGCGTCAGGTGGCCCAGGCGCTGAACGTGGCCCAGGCCGAAGTCGGCGCGATTCTCGATCAGGTGGTGCAACTGGCGCTGACCGGCCAGGAAGTCTATCTGCTGGTGGATGATGCCGAGCAGCTCGACGAATCCGCCCTCGAAGCGTTGATGGCGCTGGGTGCCGGCGCACCGGAAGGGCGTCCGCATGTATTCCTGTTCGGCGAGTCGTCGCTGATCGCGCAACTGGAAGCCTTGCACCTCGAGGAAGAGCGTTTTCACGTCATCGAGCTGCAGCCGTATACCGAAGAAGAAACCCGCGAATACCTCGACCAGCGGCTCGAAGGCGCCGGTCGCGGTGTCGAACTTTTCACCGCGGATCAGATCTCTGATATTCACGAAAGCTCCGAGGGCTGGCCGGGCAACATCAACCAGGTCGCCCGCGATGCCTTGATCGAAGTCATGATTGCCAGCCGCTCTGCGGTGAAGCGTCCAAGTATGGGGTTCAACATGCCGAAGAAACACGTATTGGCGATTTCCGCCGTCGTTGTGGTCGCGGTCGCTGCCGCCTGGCTGATGCCGGGTCGCAACAAGGCACCGACCACCGGTGCACCGGCCAACGAACAGGCGCAATTGCCGTTGGGCCAGGGCACCCCTCAGGCGGGCGGCAATCCATCCGTCGAATTCAACGGCAATACCCAGCCGATGCCGCTGCCGCTGGTCGGCAACTCGCAACCGGTGATGCGCGGGCCGTTGGCTGAAGCGGCCGGCGGGATCACCGAAGGCGATGACGGCGTGCCGCTGGAAGGCTCCAGCAACACCCCACCGACCGTAACCACCACGGCGCCGCCAGCGGGCGTGCCAGCCGGCCCTGCGCCGACCCCAGTACCGGTGCCGGCGGCCAAGCCGACGCCAGCTCCGACCCAGGTGGCAACCGCCAAGCCTGCACCCGCTCCGGCCGCACCCGCCGCCAAACCGGCACCTGCGCCAGCCAAACCGGTGACCGCGGCCAAGCCTGCCGAGAAGCCGGTCACCGTCGCCAAGGCTGCCGGTGGCAGCTGGTACGCCGGGCAACCGACCAGCAACTACGTGGTGCAGATTCTCGGTACCAGCTCCGAAGCGACCGCGCAGAACTTCGTCAAGGAGCAGGGCGGCGAGTACCGTTATTTCAAGAAAGTCCTCAACGGCAAGCCGCTCTACGTGATCACCTATGGCAACTTCGCCAGTCGTGATGCGGCCGTTTCTGCCATCAAGGCCTTGCCAGCGAAGGTTCAGGCTGGTAAACCTTGGCCTCGCACTGTCGCCAGCGTCCAACAGGAACTGGCAACAACTCGCTGAAGATTCGGCGGCCTTACCCAGGCCGCCTCTCCAAGCACCTCAAAATTTCTACAAGTGCGCGCCGCCCTCAGGGACGGTTGGCGCTTGCTGACGACCGCGACGCCGCCGCATTTTTTGCTGGGCAAGGCGCGAGGAACGCAGTTTGGTTATTCCAAATAAGTTCCGAGCAACGCAGCCCAGCAAAAAATGGGGCGCGTCCCTTCGGGTTGCGTGCCAACGTGTGCGAGGCTGCGTTGCGGGATTTGCCAAGGGAATAACCATTGGCAGCATCCCGCGCCTTGCCTCGCGCACGTTGGCGCGCAACGCGGTTCGCCAGCAAGCGCCAACCGTCCCTGCGGCCGCGTGCCTTGTGGTGTCTGCGTCACAGTAGTCTTTGAGTCGTTGCGGTCAGAATTAAAAAAGTTTTGACTAGCACAGCAGATCGCTTTAAACCTTTCACAAATGCGACATAGATTTGCGACATTTCGTCGTCAAATTTGTGAGCGTCTGTGTCGCTGTGTACAATGACCACCCTTTTGCCCCCGCTAAGCCGGCGTACGTTCGGCGCGGATCGCAAGTGGTTGAATTGAAAAGAAATTTGCCTCGAAAAGAGGCAGCCTGGTGAGAAAGTGTCTATGAAAGCAGGTCTGTACCAACCAGATGAATTCAAGGATAACTGCGGTTTCGGCCTGATAGCCCATATGCAGGGCGAACCCAGTCATACCCTTTTGCAAACGGCCATCGAGGCCCTGACCTGCATGACCCACCGCGGTGGGATTAATGCCGACGGCAAGACCGGTGACGGTTGCGGTCTGCTGATTCAAAAGCCCGATGCGTTCCTGCGAGCCATTGCCCAGGAAACCTTCAGCGTCGAGCTGCCCAAGCAATATGCCGTGGGCATGGTCTTCTTCAACCAGGACCCGGCCAAGGCCGAAGCCGCTCGCGAGAACATGAACCGCGAGATCCTCGCCGAAGGCCTGCAACTGATCGGCTGGCGCAAAGTGCCGATCGACACCAGCGTCCTCGGCCGCCTGGCCCTCGAGCGCCTGCCGCAGATCGAGCAGGTGTACATCGGCGGCGAAGGCCTGAGCGACCAGGACATGGCGGTCAAGCTGTTCAGCGCCCGTCGTCGTTCGTCGGTGGCCAACGCCGCGGACACCGACCACTACATCTGCAGCTTTTCGCACAAGACCATCATCTATAAAGGCCTGATGATGCCGGCCGACCTGGCCGCGTTCTATCCCGACCTGGGTGACCAGCGCCTGCAGACCGCGATCTGCGTGTTCCACCAGCGCTTCTCCACCAACACCCTGCCGAAATGGCCGCTGGCGCAGCCATTCCGCTTCCTCGCCCACAACGGCGAGATCAACACCATTACCGGTAACCGCAACTGGGCCCAGGCGCGTCGCACCAAGTTCACCAACGATCTGATGGATCTGGAAGAACTCGGCCCGCTGGTCAACCGTGTCGGTTCCGACTCCTCGAGCATGGACAACATGCTCGAACTGATGGTCACCGGCGGCATCGACCTGTTCCGTGGCGTGCGGATGATCATTCCGCCGGCGTGGCAGAACGTCGAAACCATGGACCCGGATCTGCGTGCGTTCTACGAGTACAACTCGATGCACATGGAACCGTGGGACGGCCCGGCCGGCGTGGTCATGACCGACGGTCGCTACGCGGTGTGCCTGCTCGACCGTAACGGTCTGCGTCCGGCGCGCTGGGTGACCACCAAGAACGGTTTCATCACCCTGGCGTCGGAAATCGGCGTGTGGAACTACCAGCCGCAGGACGTGCTCGCCAAGGGCCGGGTCGGTCCTGGCCAGATCTTCGCCGTGGACACCGAAACCGGGCAGATCCTCGACACCGATGCGATCGACAACCGGCTCAAATCCCGTCATCCGTACAAGCAATGGCTGCGCAAGAATGCCCTGCGCATCCAGGCGACCATGGAAGACAACGACCACGGTTCGGCGTTCTACGACGTCGATCAGCTCAAGCAATACATGAAGATGTACCAGGTCACGTTCGAAGAGCGCGATCAGGTCCTGCGTCCGCTCGGCGAGCAAGGCTATGAAGCCGTCGGCTCGATGGGCGACGACACGCCGATGGCCGTGCTGTCGCAGCGCGTGCGCACGCCGTACGACTATTTCCGTCAGCAGTTCGCCCAGGTGACCAACCCGCCGATCGACCCGCTGCGCGAAGCGATCGTGATGTCGCTGGAAATCTGCCTCGGTGCCGAGCGCAACATCTTCCAGGAGTCGCCGGAGCACGCCTCGCGCGTGATCCTCAGCTCGCCGGTCATTTCCCCGGCCAAGTGGCGCTCGCTGATGAACCTCGACCGCCCGGGTTTCGAGCGGCAGATCATCGACCTCAATTACGAGGAAAGCGTCGGCCTCGAAGCGGCCATCCACAACGTTGCCGATCAGGCTGAAGAGGCCGTGCGTGCCGGGCGGACCCAGATCGTCCTCAGCGACCGCCATATCGCGCCGGGCAAGCTGCCGATCCACGCCTCGCTGGCGACCGGCGCGGTGCACCACCGCCTGACCGAAAAAGGCCTGCGCTGCGATTCCAACATCCTCGTGGAAACCGCCACCGCGCGCGATCCGCACCACTTTGCGGTGCTGATCGGTTTCGGTGCCTCGGCGGTCTATCCGTTCCTGGCCTACGAAGTGCTGGGCGACCTGATCCGTACCGGTGAAGTGCTGGGCGACCTCTACGAGGTGTTCAAGAACTACCGCAAAGGCATCACCAAGGGCCTGCTGAAGATCCTGTCGAAGATGGGCATCTCGACCATCGCTTCATACCGTGGCGCGCAGCTGTTCGAGGCCATCGGCCTGTCCGAAGAAGTCTGCGAGCTGAGCTTCCGCGGTGTACCGAGCCGCATCAAGGGTGCGCGTTTCGTCGACATCGAAGCCGAGCAGAAGGCCCTTGCCGTTGAAGCCTGGAGCCCGCGCAAGCCGATCCAGCAGGGCGGCCTGCTGAAGTTCGTCCACGGTGGCGAATACCACGCCTACAACCCGGATGTGGTCAACACCCTGCAAGCCGCCGTGCAGCAGGGCGACTACGCCAAGTTCAAGGAATACACCTCGCTGGTCGACAACCGTCCGGTGTCGATGATCCGCGACCTGTTCAAGGTCAAGACCCTCGACACGCCGCTGGACATCAGCGAAGTCGAGCCGCTGGAATCGGTGCTCAAGCGCTTCGACTCCGCCGGTATCTCGCTGGGCGCCCTGTCGCCGGAAGCGCACGAAGCCCTGGCCGAAGCCATGAACCGCCTCGGTGCGCGTTCCAACTCCGGCGAAGGCGGCGAAGACCCGGCACGCTACGGCACCATCAAGAGCTCGAAAATCAAGCAAGTCGCCACCGGCCGTTTCGGTGTCACCCCGGAATACCTTGTCAACGCCGAAGTGCTGCAGATCAAGGTTGCCCAGGGCGCCAAGCCGGGCGAGGGCGGGCAACTGCCGGGCGGCAAAGTGAACGGGCTGATCGCCAAGCTGCGTTATGCAGTGCCGGGCGTCACCCTGATTTCGCCACCGCCGCACCACGACATCTATTCCATCGAAGACTTGTCGCAGCTGATCTTCGACCTGAAACAGGTCAACCCGAAGGCGCTGGTTTCGGTGAAGCTGGTGGCTGAAGCGGGCGTCGGCACCATCGCCGCCGGTGTGGCCAAGGCCTACGCGGACTTGATCACTATCTCCGGCTACGACGGTGGCACCGGTGCCTCGCCGCTGACCTCGATCAAATACGCGGGTGCGCCGTGGGAACTCGGCCTCGCCGAAACCCACCAGACCCTGCGCGGCAACGACCTGCGCGGCAAAGTCCGGGTGCAGACTGACGGTGGCCTGAAAACCGGCCTCGACGTGATCAAGGCGGCCATCCTCGGCGCCGAAAGCTTTGGCTTCGGTACGGCGCCGATGATCGCCCTGGGCTGCAAATACCTGCGGATCTGCCACCTGAACAACTGCGCCACCGGCGTCGCGACCCAGAACGAGAAGCTGCGCAAGGATCACTACATCGGTACCGTCGACATGGTGGTGAATTTCTTCACCTACGTCGCCGAGGAAACCCGTGAGTGGCTGGCCAAGCTGGGCGTGCGCTCCCTCGAAGAGCTGATCGGCCGCACCGATCTGCTGGAAATCCTCGAAGGCCAGACCGCCAAGCAACACCACCTGGACCTGACCCCGCTGCTGGGCAGCGATCACATCCCGGCGGACAAACCGCAGTTCTGCGGCGTCGAGCGCAACCCGCCATTCGACCAGGGCCTGCTGGCCGAGAAAATGGTCGAGATGGCGACGTCGGCGATCAACGACCTCAGCGGCGCCGAGTTCGAACTGGACATCTGCAACTGCGACCGTTCCATCGGCGCGCGGATCTCCGGCGAAATCGCACGCAAGCACGGCAACCAGGGCATGGCCAACGCGCCGATCACCTTCCGCTTCAAAGGCACGGCCGGGCAGAGCTTCGGCGTGTGGAACGCCGGCGGCCTGAACATGTACCTGGAAGGCGACGCCAACGACTACGTCGGCAAAGGCATGACTGGCGGCAAACTGGTCATCGTGCCGCCGAAGGGCAGCGTCTATCAGACCCAGAACAGCGCCATCATCGGCAACACCTGCCTGTACGGCGCCACCGGCGGCAAGCTGTTCGCCGCCGGCACCGCGGGCGAGCGTTTCGCCGTGCGTAACTCCGGTGCCCACACCGTCGTGGAAGGCACGGGCGATCACTGCTGCGAGTACATGACCGGTGGTTTCGTCTGCGTCCTGGGCAAGACCGGTTACAACTTCGGCTCTGGCATGACCGGCGGTTTCGCCTACGTGCTCGACCAGGACAACACCTTCGTTGACCGGGTCAACCACGAACTGGTGGAAATCCAGCGGATCAGCGGCGAGGCGATGGAAGCCTATCGCAGCCACCTGCAGAACGTGCTGAACGAGTACGTCGCGGAAACCGACAGCGAGTGGGGTCGTGAACTCGCCGAGAACCTCGATGACTACCTGCGCCGTTTCTGGCTGGTCAAACCGAAGGCGGCGAGTCTGAAATCTCTGCTCTCCAGTACTCGTGCAAGTCCGCAATAACGGCGCAGCTGCAAGCGACTGGCTTCTAGCGACAAGCTGAAGCCAGTCCGCGCTCTACCGGACCAATGTGATTTTCTTGCAGCTTGAAGCTCGTAGCTTGAAGCTGTCGTGTAAGAGGTTTTGAAGATGGCCGAACGTCTCAGTAACGACTTTCAATTCATTGATGTCGGGCGCAAGGATCCGAAGAAGAAACTGTTGCGTCAACGCAAGAAAGAGTTCGTCGAGATCTACGAACCGTTCAAACCCCAGCAGTCGGCCGACCAGGCTCACCGCTGCCTGGGTTGCGGCAACCCGTATTGCGAATGGAAGTGCCCGGTGCACAACTTCATTCCCAACTGGCTCAAACTGGTGGCCGAGGGCAACATCCTCCAGGCTGCCGAGCTGTCGCACCAGACCAACACCCTGCCGGAAGTCTGCGGCCGCGTGTGCCCGCAGGATCGGCTGTGCGAGGGTGCCTGCACCCTCAACGACGGTTTTGGCGCGGTGACCATCGGTTCGGTCGAGAAGTACATCACCGACACCGCGTTCGCCATGGGCTGGCGCCCGGACATGTCCAAGGTCAAGCCGACCGGCAAGCGTGTCGCGATCATCGGTGCCGGCCCGGCGGGCCTCGGTTGTGCCGACGTGCTGGTACGTGGCGGCGTGACCCCGGTGGTGTTCGACAAGAACCCGGAAATCGGCGGTCTGCTGACCTTCGGCATTCCCGAGTTCAAGCTCGAGAAGACCGTGCTGAGCAATCGTCGCGAAGTCTTCACCGGCATGGGCATCGAGTTCCGCCTCAACACCGAGGTCGGCAAGGACGTGACCATGGAGCAACTGCTCGCCGACTACGATGCGGTGTTCATGGGCATGGGCACCTACACCTACATGAAGGGCGGTTTTGCCGGTGAGGACCTGCCAGGCGTCTACGACGCGCTGGACTTCCTCATCGCCAACGTCAACCGCAACCTCGGCTTTGAAAAGTCGCCGGAAGATTTCGTCGACATGAAAGGCAAGAAGGTCGTGGTACTGGGCGGTGGCGACACGGCGATGGACTGCAACCGCACGTCGATCCGTCAGGGCGCCAAATCGGTGACCTGTGCTTATCGTCGTGACGAAGCGAACATGCCCGGCTCGCGCAAAGAGGTGAAGAACGCCAAGGAAGAAGGCGTGAAATTCCTCTACAACCGTCAGCCGATCGCCATCGTTGGCGAGGATAAGGTCGAAGGCGTGAAGGTGGTCGAGACCCGTCTCGGCGAACCGGATGCCCGTGGCCGTCGCAGCCCCGAGCCGATCCCGGGCTCCGAAGAGATCATCCCGGCCGACGCCGTGGTCATCGCGTTCGGTTTCCGCCCAAGCCCGGCGCCGTGGTTCGAGCAGTTCCAGATCCAGACCGACAGCCAGGGCCGCGTTGTTGCGCCTGAGCAGGGCCAGTACAAGCACCAGACCAGCAACCCGAAAATCTTCGCCGGTGGCGACATGGTGCGCGGTTCCGACCTGGTGGTGACGGCGATCTTCGAGGGGCGCAACGCCGCCGAAGGGATCCTCGATTACCTGGGCGTCTAACCTCGGATCCTGAATCAAACGCAATAACCCTGTGGGAGCGAGCCTGCTCGCGAAAGCGGTCTGTCAGCCAACTTCATTGTTGGATGTACCGGCCTGTTCGCGAGCAGGCTCGCTCCCACAGTTGTTTCTCGGTGTTGCTGATAACGCATTTCCGGTGCAGTAAATTGACCCGATAGACAAAAGGCTGACCTGCATCCGTGCCTTTTGCCTCGCGCTCTGAGAAAATGCCCGCACTTTTTTTCCGGATGCCGACATGACTGCCCTGAAGAACGACCGTTTCCTCCGCGCCCTGCTCAAGCAACCCGTAGACGTCACCCCCGTGTGGATGATGCGCCAGGCCGGCCGCTACCTGCCGGAATACCGCGCCAGTCGGGCCCACGCCGGTGACTTCATGAGCCTGTGCATGAATCCGGAGTTCGCTTGCGAAGTCACCCTGCAACCGCTCGACCGCTATCCGCAACTGGACGCGGCGATCCTGTTTTCCGACATCCTGACCATTCCCGATGCCATGGGCCAGGGCCTGTACTTCGAGACCGGTGAAGGTCCGCGCTTCAAGAAAGTGGTCAGCACCCTGGCCGATATCGAGGCCCTGCCGATCCCCGATCCGCACAAGGACCTCGGCTACGTCATGGACGCGGTCAGCACCATCCGCCGCGAGCTCAACGGTCGCGTACCGCTGATCGGGTTCTCCGGCAGCCCGTGGACGTTGGCGACCTACATGGTCGAAGGCGGCTCGTCGAAAGACTTCCGCAAGACCAAGGCGATGCTCTACGACAATCCGCAAGCCATGCACCTGCTGCTGGATAAACTCGCGCAGTCGGTGACCGCCTACCTCAATGGCCAGATCCAGGCCGGTGCGCAAGCCGTGCAGATCTTCGACACCTGGGGCGGCAACCTGTCGGCGGCGGCGTACCAGGAGTTCTCCCTGGCCTACATGAAGAAAATCGTCAGCGGCCTGATCCGCGAGCACGACGGGCGCAAGGTGCCGGTGATCCTCTTCACCAAGAACGGCGGCCTGTGGCTGGAAAGCATCGCCGAGGCCGGCGCCGACGCCCTGGGCCTGGACTGGACCTGCGACATCGGCAACGCCCGCGCCCGCGTTGGCGACAAAGTCGCCCTGCAAGGCAACATGGACCCGACCGTGCTCTACGCCAAGCCGGAAGCGATCCGTACCGAAGTCGGGCGCATCCTCGCCAGCTACGGCAAGGGCAGCGGCCACGTGTTCAACCTCGGCCATGGCATCACCCCGGAGGTCGACCCGGAACACGCCGGCGCCTTCCTGCGTGCGGTGCACGAGTTGTCGGCGCAGTATCACCAGTGATCGCCACACAATAAAAAACGCCCGGCCAATGCCGGGCGTTTTTGTTTGCACGATTCAATGTCGGACACAAATTCCACTGTGGGAGCGAGCCTGCTCGCGAAAACGGTGGATCAGCAAACTTTGCATCAACTGACAAAACGCCTTCGCGAGCAGGCTCGCTCCCACATGGGGCCTGTGTCAGGCTTTGACACCCTGCAACGGCGGCAACTTCGCCAGCTTCAACGCCACCAGCAGCGCCACCAGCAACAACGCGCCGATGAACAGGCCGATGCCGTTCCAGCCGCCCAGGTGCCAGAACACCCCGCCCGCCGTCCCGGCGATGCTCGATCCCGCGTAATAGCTGAACAGATATAACGACGATGCCTGACCTTTGGCCTTGAGCGCGCGGCGGCCGATCCAGCTGCTGGCCACCGAATGCGCGCCGAAGAAGCCGAACGTGAAGATCAGCATGCCGATAATCACCAGGGGCAGCGGCGTGAACATCGTCAGCGCGAGGCCGACGAACATCAGCGCGATGGTCGCCCAGAGCACTTTGCGGCGACCGAGTTGGTCGGCCAGCGAGCCGATCTTCGCCGAACTGTAGATGCCCGACAGATACACCACCGACAGCAGGCCGACGAACACCTGATCGAGGTGGTACGGCGCGGCCAGCAGGCGATAGCCGATGTAGTTGAACAGGGTGACGAACGCGCCCATCAGCACGAAGGCTTCAAGAAACAGCAGCGGCAGGCCGGCATCGCGAAAGTGCATGGTGAAGCCATCGAGCAGGCTGCGTGGATGCAGTGAGCGTGAGCGGAAATTGCGCGACTCGGGAAGGATTTTCCAGAACACCGTGGCCGCGATCAACGCCAGACCACCGATCACCAGCATCGCCGTATGCCAGCTGACGAAGTCGATCAGCACCCCGGTAATCAGGCGCCCGCTCATCCCGCCAATCGCGTTGCCGCCGATGTACAGGCCCATTGCCAGGCCGATGTGCTGCGGGTGGATCTCTTCGCTCAGGTAAGTCATCGCCACCGCCGCCAGGCCGCTCAGCGACAGGCCGATCAGCGCGCGCATCAGCAGCACACCGTGCCAGCTCGGCATCATCGAGCTCGCGATGGTGCACAGTGCAGCGGCAAACAGCGCCGTGACCATCACCGGTTTGCGTCCGACCCGATCGGAAATCGGCCCGGTGATCAGCAGCCCGATGGCCAGCATGCCGGTCGCCACCGACAGGATCAGGCTGCTCTGCGCCGCGTTGATCGAATATTCGTGAGACAGCAGCGGCATCATCGGCTGCACGCAATACAGCAGCGCGAACGTCGCGAAGCCACCGCTGAACAGTGCCAGCACCGTGCGCATGAACAGTGGCGTGCCTTTTTCGATGTAGATGTCCTGCAGTTCGGCCAGCACCTCATCCGCAACAGCGGGGTGCACTTCATGAGCTTGGGGGGCGACGGCGGTTTTCACATCAGACCTCGGTAAGTACGGTCAGGCAGGCAATGAAAAAATCATATAGCTGGCTAATGTTTCTATCCAATATATTGTTCGACATGTTTGATAGCTTTTACGACCTAATGGGGTTTCCATGGAATTGCGTCACCTGCGCTACTTCATCGCCGTCGCCGAAGAACTGCATTTCGGCCGCGCGGCACAGGCCCTCGGCATCTCCCAGCCACCGCTGAGCCAGCAGATCCAGGCGCTGGAGCAGGAAGTCGGCGCGCGCCTGTTCGAGCGCACCAATCGTCGGGTCGAGCTGAGCGAGGCCGGCAGATTGTTTCTCGAAGAGGCGCGGCTGGTGCTGGCGCAGGTCGACAAGGCGGCGGACGTGGCTCGTCGTGCACAACTCGGTGAACTCGGTGAGCTGAAGATCGGCTTCACCTCATCGGCGCCGTTCAACTCGACCATTCCCCAGGCGATCTTCTCGTTCCGTCAACGCTTCCCGGCGGTGCACCTCAATCTTCGGGAAATGAGCAGCACCCAGGTGGCCGATGCGCTGGTGGACGAGTCGATTGAAGTCGGCATCATGCGACCGCTGGGGCTGCCGGATTCGTTGAGCGTGGTCGAATTGATGCGCGAACCCTTGGTGGCGGTGCTCAGCTCCAAACACCCGCTGGCACAGGGCAGCCAGGAAGGCATCTTTCTCTCGGCGCTGGCGCTGGAACCGTTTGTGTTCTTCCCGCGCAGCTATGGCAGCGGGCTGTACGCGCAGCTGTTGAGCCTGGCCCGTGATGCCGGGTTCAGCCCGCACTTTGCCCAGGAGGCCGGGGAGGCGATGACCATCATCGGCCTGGTGGCGGCGGGGCTGGGGGTTTCCGTATTGCCGGCGTCGTACCAGCGGATGCGCATCGACGGCGTGGTCTATCGACCGCTGCTCGACCCGGCGGCGGTGTCCGCGGTGTGGCTGGTGCAGCGCAAGGATCAGAAGTCGCCGATGGCCAGGGCCTTTGTCGAACTGCTGACGCGCAAGGTCGAACCTTCAAAAGCTTGATCGCTGCGCAATCAAATCGCGAGCAGGCTCGCTCCCACAGGGGAACGCATTCCAAGGTGGGAGCGAGCCTGCTCGCGAAAGCGTCCGCTCGATCAACACAATGTTCAGGGTACTCGCACCAGATCCCCCTTCAACGCCACACGCGTCACGAAAACCCCGGCCCGGCACTCGTAGGTGTTCAGATCCTTGCGCACATGCTGGTCGTAGTAACTGACGATATTGGTCACCGCATTGGCCCCGACCCGCTTGGCCTCGGCCTGCAACTTGATCAGGTTCGACTGCAACACCCACTCGCAGGAATCGTGGTCGCTCTTGTTGAAACCGTTGGTGCCCAGATCGCTGACCACCCCCGGGCGCAACAGGCGCTGAATCCCCTGCGGCCCGTTGCCGGCCAGGTAAAACTTCACACTGCCATCCAGCCGTCCGGCACGCAGCGCATCCGATACCACTGTTTCGAACGGCATGTACATCAGGTTGGTGGCGTGGCTGACGCCCGGTAAAAGCGTGAAGAAAACGGCAACGATCAGGGCTTGCACTGGCATGGTCATCTCCTTGACGGGAAAGAGAACCGCGAGTGCTCGACCGATCGGGCTCGCCGTTCCGGCAGGCGTAGTGGGTGTCGGGGCCTGCTTGAGCGAGTGTAGATGCTGTGCGTAAAGGTGCTTCTATCCGCGGTTTTTGGCGCTGGTACATTTCGCGTAACGGAACGGGTGTAGGGAATGCGTTCGTTCTTGCGCAAAATCGGCTTTTTCTCCAACGAGTCACGGATGCCACTTCGATATCAGCCCAGAGAGGGCAGCATTCTCATCTGCGATTTCAGGGGCTATGAAGTCCCCGAAATGGTCAAGATCAGGCCCGTTGTTGTGATACGCAGGCACAGAACCAACAGCCTTTTGGTGACGGTGGTGCCACTGAGCACAACGGCTCCGGATCGTTTACTCGCGCACCATTGTGAACTTGCGAGCCATCTTCAGGGCGCAAGTTCGACGTGTTGGGCAAAGTGCGACATGATCGCTACGGTGAGTCTCTCTCGGCTGGATCGAATCAAAAGCAAAGACCGTCAGGGCCGGCGGGTGTACCGGATTTCTCAACTTGCAACAGAAGAGTTCAGCGCGATCAAGGCCGCCGTCAGACAGGCTCTGGGCCTGTAGTGGCAGCAGAGATGGCGCGTTGAAGCGATTTGCCATGCGTTGCCCATCAAGCCGTTTCGGGCAATACTGCCGACGTTCCCGCAAGGGGCTTGTGAGACTCTGAGGATCCTGGGCAACCAGCCATCGCAGAGCCAGACAGGTGAGGGCAATGACACGCCGACCTGTTTGTGAAAGGGCGCCAATTGGCGCCCTTTGTCGTTTCCGAGGGGTTACTGCACTTTCGCCAGATCGCCCTTCAACGCCACACCGGCCATGATTGCGCCAGCGTGGCATTCGTAGTTCGCCGGATCCTTGCGTTCGTTGCTCTTGTAGAAGCTGACGATGTTGGTCACCGCATTGGCACCGGCGTTTTTCGCGGCCTGGTGCAGGCTGATGATGGCCGATTGCACGACCCACTCGCAGGCCTCGGTGTCGGATTTGTTGAAGGCGTTGGTCTTTTTGTTGGTCACCGCCCCCGGGCTGAGCACGCTGACTTTGCCGGCCGGGTTGGTGCCGGCCAGGTAGAACTTCACGCTGCCATCGATCTTGCCGCTGCGGATGGTCTCGGCGACGGCTTTGTCGAACGGCAGGAAGACCGGCGTGTCACGGGCCTGGCTGACGGCCGGCACGGCGCAGAGCAGGAGGGTGGCGACGGCGAGTGGGTTGAAGCGCATGGAGGTCTCCTTGACCTGAATGGAGGGCGGTTAGGCCCAGCGACGGAAAATCAGCGAAGTGTTGACCCCGCCGAAGGCGAAGTTGTTGTTCATCACGTACTCGTGGTGCATCTGGCGGAATTCGCCGCGCAGGTAGTCGAGCCTGCCGCAGTGCGCGTCGACCTCGTCGAGGTTGAGCGTGTGCACGTACAGGTCGCGGTTGAGCATTTCGATGCTGAACCACGACTCCAGCGCACCGCAGGCACCGAGGGTGTGGCCGAGGAAACTCTTCTGCGAGCTGATCGGCATGTGTTCGCCGAACAGGCTGCTGGTGGCCAGGGTTTCGGCGATGTCGCCCTGTTCGGTGGCGGTGCCGTGACCGTTCACGTAGCCGATGGCGTCCGGCGTCAGGCCGGCATCCTCCAGGGCCAGTTCCATGGCGCGGCGCATGGTGACCTGCTCGGGGCGGGTGGTGTGCTGGCCGTCGGCGTTGCTGCCGAAACCGACGATTTCCGCGTGGATCCGCGCACCCCGGGCCAGCGCGTGTTGCAGTTCCTCGAGCACCAGCATGCCGCCACCTTCGCCGATCACCAAGCCATCGCGAGCCTTGTCGTACGGGCGCGGGCTGGTGTGCGGGGCATCGTTTTTCAGGCTGGTGGCGTACAGCGCGTCGAACACCATGGCCTCGGTCGGGCAGAGTTCTTCGGCACCGCCGGCGAGCATCAGCGGCAGGCGGCCGAACTTGATCGCCTCATAGGCGTAGCCGATGCCCTGGCTGCCGCTGGTGCAGGCGCTGGAGGTGGGGATCAGCCGTCCGGTGAGGCCGAAGAAGATGCTGATGTTCGCCGCGGTGGTGTGCGGCATCATCCGCACGTAGGAGTTGGCGTTGAGGCCTTCGGCCACCGAGTTGAGCAGCATGTTGCCGAACGCCTTGATTTCGTCGGTACTGCCGGTGGAGGAGCCGCAGGCCACGCCCATGCGGCCGTCCTTGATCGATGCGTCGCCGAGCAGGCCGGCATCGGCCAGGGCCTGTTCCGCGGCGCCGACGGCCAGGCGCGAGACGCGACCCATGCTGCGCAATTGCTTGCGCGTCCAGTGGGCCGGCACGACGAAATCATCGATAGGCCCGGCCAGGCGCGTGTTGAGTTCGCTGAAGCGGTCCCACTCGTCCATCCGGCGGATGCCGCTGCGGTTGGCCGCGAAGTTGCCGGCGATGGTGTCCCAGTCGCTGCCCAGCGAAGTGATGCCGGCCATGCCGGTGACGACGACGCGCTTCATCAGCACAAGCCTCCGTTGACCGCCAGCACCTGGCGGGTGATGTACGACGCTTCCGCCGACATCAGGAAATTCACCGCGCCGGCCACTTCTTCAGGGCTGCCCATACGTTGCGCGGGGATCATTTTCAGCAGTTCTTCCACCGGCACGTTGTCGTCGAGCATGGCCGTGTCGATCAGGCCCGGGGCGACGCAGTTGACAGTGATTCTGCGCTTGGCCAGTTCGATCGCCAAGGCCTTCGCCGCGCCGATCACCCCGGCCTTGGAGGCGCTGTAGTTGACCTGGCCACGATTGCCGATCAACCCCGACACCGAGGTGATGCAGACGATACGCCCGGCGGCGCGGCGGCGGATCATCGGCATCATCACCGGGTGCAGCACGTTGTAGAACCCGTCGAGATTGGTGCGCAGGACCACGTCCCAGTCGTCATCGCTGAGCGCCGGGAACGCGCCGTCGCGGGTCAGGCCGGCGTTGAGCACCACGCCGTAGTAGGCGCCGTGGGTTTCGACGTCGGCTTCGAGGACGGTTCTGCAGGCTTCGCGGTCGGCGACGTCGAATTGCAGGATTCGCGCCTGGCGCCCCAGCGCCTGGATTTCGCCTTGCACTGCCTGCGCCTCGGCCACGCCGTGGCGGCAATGCAGGACGAGGTCATGCCCGGCCGCAGCCAGGCGCAGGGCGATGGCGCGGCCGATGCCACGGCTGGAGCCGGTGACCAGGATCGATTCAGTCATCGTGCGACTCCTTGGATTGTTGAAGGTATTGGCTGGCCTGCGGCGGACGGAACACGTTGAGCCGCGCACTGGCCTCGATGCCGGGGGCCGTGATGTGGCACTCGAAGACCCCCATGCCGTTGTCGTCTTCCAGCGAGCGGAGGCCATGGATGGTCAGCTCGCTGCCGGCCGGGAACGCCTCGACGTTGCAGGTGAACTTGCGCGTGCCGAGCAGAAAGCCGAGTTCCACCGGATTGCCTTTGTGCCGCGCATGGCAACCGGCGAACGCGGCGACACTCTGCGCCATCAGCTCGACGCCGACCCACGCCGGCAGGCTGCCGTCGGGCAGGTTGAACAGGCCGTCGGGCCTGACCGTCAGGCAGGTGCGGATCTGCTCGTCGTCGAAGGCGAGGATGCGGTCGATCAGAATCATGTCGCCAGCGTGGGGCAGCAGTTCGGCGAGCGGCCAGTCGTTCATGGGGCGTCTCCGATAATCAGGCTGACGTTATTGCCGCCGAAGGCAAACGAATTGCTCATCAGGTAGCGCGGTGCAATGGACGCCAGGCGGTCGCTCGCGGTCACCCATTGCAGTGCCGGCAGGGCCGGATCGGCCTGGCCGTCCCAGATATGCGGGGGCAAGGCCTGGTCGCGGTTGTCGGCGCTCAGGCTCAGCCAGCAGAACGCCGCCTCCAGTGCACCGGCGGCGCCGAGGGTGTGGCCGGTCAGCGGTTTGGTCGAGGAACACGGCACGCCCTGCGGGAACAGCGTGGCGACCGCCAGGCTTTCCATGGCGTCATTGTGCTGGGTGGCGGTGCCGTGCAGGTTCAGGTAGCTGATCTGCGGCGCTTGCAGCTGCGCGCGATCCAGCGCCTGCTGCATCGCTTGTAAAGCGCCGCGGCCGTTTGGCTCCGGGGCGGAAATGTGATGCGCATCGGAGCTGGCACCGGCCCCCAGCAGGGCGATGGCCGGGCCGGCGCCGCGCTGTCTGCTCATGACGAACAGCACCGCGGCTTCACCGATGTTGATGCCGTTGCGGTTGCGCGAAAACGGATTGCAGCGCTCGGCGGACACCGCTTCCAGTGCACTGAAACCGTTGAGGGTCAGTTTGCACAGGCTGTCGACGCCGCCGCACAGCACTGCGTCGCACAGCCCCAGGTCAAGCAGGCGCCGGGCGCTCATCAGGGCCCGGGCGCTGGAGGTACACGCCGTGGAAATCACGTAGGCCGGGCCGCTCAGTTGCAGCCAGTCGGCGAGGAACGTCGCCGGCGCGCCGAGTTCCTGCTGGCGGTAATCGTAGTCGGCCGGGAACTGCTGGTCGCGGATGTAATGCGCCAGGCCACGGCTGGCTTCGTCGATGCCCGACGTGCTGGTGCCGAGCACGACGCCGACGCGAGCGCGACCGTAGGTGTGGATCGCCTGGTCGATGTCGGCGCGAATCTGCAGCGCCGCTTCCAGCAGCAACTGATTGTTGCGGCTGGCCTGCTCCGCCAGTGCCGGCGGGATCGGCGCCAGCGCGTCGTGCACGGCGGCCACCGGCACGGCGCGGTCCGTGACCCAGCCGGCCTCGTGGCGCATGCCCGAGCAATCGCCGGCAAACAGGTTACGTGCCACTTGCTGTTTGTCGCGGCCGAGGGCGCAGATCACGCCGAGGGCATTCAGATAGGCGGTCATGGCGTCGACGCTCCGAGCGGGGAGACGCGATAGTGCGGGCCTTGGGGCAGGTTCAATTGAAAGCTCAACGGTTGGCCATAACGGATGGTCCAGCGCCCCGGCAGGGCACGTTGCTCGCCCTGTTGTTGCGCGGCGGGGTAATTATGCGCCAGCTCGGCGGGCGGAGTCAGGGCGAACAGCAGCGCGGCAAACAGCTCACGGGCCTCTGGATTCGGCGGCAGCAGGCCGTCCGCCTGCCAGTGACCGTCGATCAGCATCTGCCGGGCCTGGGGAATTCCCAGCGGGTCCATCAGCGACCAGCGGATGCCCGGCCCCTCGCGCTGGATCACCAGCAACCAGTCCTGACGTTGATCGGCCTGTTGGCGTTCGATGTGCAGTTGCAGCGGCAAGGGCAGCGTCGGGTTGTCC
This sequence comes from Pseudomonas sp. efr-133-TYG-5, assembly GCF_030209175.1. Lineage (GTDB taxonomy): Bacteria > Pseudomonadota > Gammaproteobacteria > Pseudomonadales > Pseudomonadaceae > Aquipseudomonas. The sequence goes on from NZ_JARVSM010000006.1 coordinate 341,079, forward strand.
ACAGGCAACGGCGCCTGGCTGGCGCAACCACTGAGCAGGGCCGTTACCAACAATGCCAGCCACACCACAAACCCTGTGGGAGCGGGCTTGCTCGCGAAGGCGTCGGCACGTCCGACATCAATGTCAACTGACCCACCGCTTTCGCGAGCAGGCCCGCTCCCACAGGTTATGTGCAACATCAGTAATCCTCAGCCAAAGGCTTGCGCGCCACGACATTCACCAACGTCTCCTCACGCTCGCCAAACGGCTTCGGCCGGCGCAATCCGAATCGCTCCAGCAGGCCGAAATCCTTCGCCCGGCTCCACCACAGGTACGGGTAGGAGACGTTCTGCTCAGTGAACTGAAACCCTTGCTGGCGAATCATCTGCAGGTACTGCGCGGCACTCTTTTGCACGTGCATCGGGTGGCGGAACAGCCAGCGGATCACCCAGGTATCAATGTAGGCCTCGGTCGACTCCGCGAACAGCAGATAACCGCCCGGTTTCAGCACGCGGTAGAACTCGGCGAGGGCTTTTTCCTGCTCGACCAGATGATGGAAGGTCTGGTGACAGAACAACAGGTCGACGCTGGCGTCCGCCACGTCGAGGTTCGCGCAGTCGCTGCCGATCAGTTCGACGGCGAAACCCTGGCGCGCGGCTTCAGCGGCACTCAGCTCCAGGCTGTGCGGGTCGGCATCGACGCCGATCAGGCGCTGCGGGGCGAAGGTCTGCTGCAGATGGCGGAACGACTTGCCCTGGCCGCAACCGGCGTCCAGCAGCACCGGATTGGCCGGCAACCCGGCGCTGAACAAACCACGCAGATCGTTGATTGCCACGCGCAGCACGTGGTGCTGCCAGGTGTGGCTGCGCAGGAACCAGAAGCCGAACCGGGTTTCCGCGACGTAGCTGTCGCTCAGGTAATTCATGGGGCGTCCTTGGCACAGAGGGCGGAAATCATCTTCAACCGGCGGCGTGCTTCGCTGACGAACGGGTTGCGTTCGTCCCAGGCGTAACCGGCAAGGATCGAGCAGATCATGCGGCGGATGTCGGCGGAGCCCTGCTCATGGAAAATCACGTCCTGGAACGTGCCGGCGTACCAGCCTTCGACGTAGCAGCGGAACGTGTCGACGCCGCGTTTCAGCGGTTCGGCGAACTCGCTCTGCCAGTCGACGGCCTCGCCCTGCAACTGCCGATGCAGCACGCTGGCAGCCATGCTCGCCGAGCGCATGGCGATGGTCACGCCGGAGGAGAACACCGGGTCGAGAAATTCCGCCGCGTTGCCCAGCAGGGCAAACCCCGGGCCGTGCAGGGTCTTGACGTTGGCCGCGTAGCCACCGAGGGTGCGCGCCGGGGTGTCCCACACGGCGTTGTTCAGCACCTTGGCCAGGCTTGGGGTTTCGGCGATGAAACCGCGCAGGCAGGCATCGAGGTCGGCGTCGCGCCCGGAAAAATGTTCCGCGGCCGCCACCACCCCGACCGAGCAGCGGCCGTTGCTGAACGGGATCGTCCAGAACCAGATGTCGCGCTCCTCGGGATGGGTGGTGACGAGGATTTTCTCGCGGTCGAACGCCGGGTGGTCGATGTGATCTTCGACGTGGGTGAACACCGCCTGGCGCAGTGGGAAATTCGATGGGGCTTCCAGATCGAGCAAGCGTGACAGCACGCGGCCGTAGCCACTGGCATCCAGCACGAAATCGGCTTCGACGCAGTACGCGCTGCCATCTTCGCGCTGAACGTGCAGCTGCGGTCTGGGCTGTTCGAAATCAGCACTGACGATGGCGTCGCCGTAGCGGATTTCCGCGCCTTGCAACGCGGCCTGATCGGCCAGCAGCTTGTCGAAATCCGCGCGCTGCACCTGGAACGTGGTCGGTTTGCCGGCGCTGAAGGTGTCGCTGAAATCGAAGGCGCTGTAGCGCTCGCCCCAGGCGAATGCGGCGCCGGTCTTGCGCTGGAATCCGGCGGCGTTCACCGCGTCGAGCATGCCCGCTTCCTCGACGAAATCCAGACAATGGCTGAGCAGGCTTTCGCCGATGGAAAACCTTGGGAAATGCTGGCGTTCGAGCACCAGCACATCGTGGCCCTTGCGCTTGAGCAGCGCCGCGGCAATGGTCCCGGACGGGCCGGCGCCGATGATCACCACCTGGCGGGATTGCATTTCAGCGATTGGCACGCGAGCTCCTTGGCGGGACGGCAATGGTCTGCACGGATGCGCGGTGCAGGCCGGTCAGGGCCGGCAGCAACGTCGCGATCAGGCCCATCAGCATCAGCGCGAAGTACAACGGCGCACTGATCAGCTGTTGGTGCAGCAACAGGTTGAGGAAGACGATTTCGCTCAAGCCGCGAATGTTCAGCAGCACGCTTTCGCGCCAGCGGCTGGCGCCCGCGAACGACGCCCCGGCCCATCGGAGGCCGAGCCAGTTGCCGAGCAGCTTGCTCGCGATCGGCAACAGCAGCAATGCCGCCCACTGGCCCACGCTCAGGCTGCCGAGGGCGCTGTGCACGTCGATCTGGACGATGCCGAAAGTGAGGATCAGCGGGATGGCAATCCACGTCTGCAAGCGGCTCATCCAGCGTGCCGGCAACGGCAGCACCAGCGGCACCTTGAGCGCGGCCATGCACAGCAGATAACCGATACCGAAAATCAGCGCGTTGAGCTTGTAGTGTTCGGCCAGCACCAGCAGCGCGAAGAAGCCCAGGCTGTAGGTCAGTGGCCGGCGAATGCCGAACAGGCGCAACAGCAACGGCACGCAGGCCAGGCCCAGCGGCAGCAGCAGACTGCTCAGGTGCAGGCTGCCCTGGGCCAGGCCAAACAGCGTCCAGCAGGTCAGGTCGATGAGGATGGCGGTCTGCACCAGGCGCCGGGTGGCGGCGGGCGGGTAGTCGATGTGGCGCAGGTACAGGTACAGCACCGGGATCGCGGTGATGGCGAACACCAGGCCGATGGCCAGCGAATTGAGCCACGGCTGCGCCGGCAACAGCCAATACGCCGCCGCAAGACCGCAGACGAACGGCACGGCGAAACTCGGCACGGCGATTTTCACGCTCTGGCGATCCAGGCGCAGGTCGATCACGTCGCTGAGGATGTGCCCCAGCAGCACGGCAAAACTCAGGCTGTAGAGGTTCTTCAGCCACGCCGGTGCGATCAGTTGCGCGCCGCTCAGTTGCCAGCCCGGTTCGATCCAGAAGTACATCAGCAGCGGCAGGCCGAAGCTGGCCAGCAGCAACTGACTGACAATCGGGATCAGGCTGAAATGCCGACCGACGCGGGTGGCCACGGCGAACAACGCCAGGGCCAGCAGCCAGAATCCGCCGACCATCATGCTGCCGGCTCCGCGACGGCGCTGGCGTGCACATGACGCCCCGCCCACGGCGCCAGCATGAAGCTGAACGCCAGGCCGAGGCTGACCGCCAAGCCGAAGTTGCTCACCGCCGGGGTGCTCGACACCGCCAGCAGGCCGAACGACAGCCAGGTGGTCACGGCCGCGAGCAAGGTCCCGAGCAGGCTGACCGCCGCGCCGCCCACCTGCTCGCGCATGAGGATGGCGTAGTCGACGCTGATCGCCGTCACCAGCAGCAGACCGAACAGGCTGAACAGGGTCAGCGGCTGGCCGAGCCAGCCGAGACTGGCCAGGCTGCACAGCGCGGCGAGCAGCGGCAGGGCGACGATGCGCAGCGCGCCACCGACGCCGAACGGCAGGATCAGCACCAGCACGATCAGCACGCAGGAGGCCAGTTTCAGCTCGGCGGCGCTGATCTGTGTCTGGGCGAAGACTTTGTTCAATTCGCCGAGGCGATCGACCAGCGTCACCCCGGGCAGATCCAGCGCCTGCACCCGCAGCAGGGCCGGGTTGTTCAGGCCTTGCAGGCTGACCATCGCTGCCACGCCATCGCCGGTCGGACCGAGCCACAGGGCGCGGTAGGGCTCGCCCAGCGGCCCGGCCAGTGCTGCGTCGATGTCTTCGAGCGGCAGCGCCTGCAAGCGTGTCAGCTCTGCTTGCAGGGCCGCTTGCGGCACGCCGAGTTCGAGCAAGGGCTGCCAGAAGCGTGGCAGGCTTTGCAGCGCCTCACGCACCTGCGTCTGCTGAGCGGGCGGGCTGACCAGTTGATTGAGCGCCAGATAACCCTGCAATTTGTCGAGGTTGACCAGTTGCTCCAGGCGTTCGCTCAGCGCCGCCTGACGCTCGAGCAGTTGCTGCTGGTCGGCGGCGCGCACCAGGAAGAACTGGCTGGTGGGCTGGTAACCGGTGATGCGTGCGATGGCCTGTGCTTCGTCGGTCAGGCGTTGCGGCGCACCGACCCACTGGCGGATGTCGTTGCGGGTGTCGAGTTGCAGCAGGCCGCCGACGCAGAACGCGATCAGCAGCGCCAGCAGCACCGGCGTGCGCACATGGCGCAGCAGTTGTTCGCGCCAGCGCAGCAGACGCTCGGCCAGGGTCAGCGGCCATTGCGCCGGACGCAATTGGAGGTTGGCCAGCAGCGCCGGCAACAGGCACACCGCCGCCAGGTAGGCGCCGAGCAGACCGGCGGCAGAGAACACGGCGATCTGCGTCAGCGCCGGGAACGGCGTCCAGGCCAGCGCCAGGTAGCCGATGGCACTGGTGAGCAGGCTCAGCGTCAGCCCGGACACGGTCAGGCGCAGGGCCGGCCAGCTGCGCCAGGGCTTTAGGCTCCAGCTCTTGGACAGGTAGTGCAGCGGATAATCCACCGCCACGCCGATCAGGCTCGAGCCGAGCACCAGGGTCATCACATGCATATGGCCGAACAGTGCCACGCAGGCGACCATGCCGAACAGCATGCCGACCAGCACCGGGATGAAGGCCAGCAGCACGCGCCAGCGGCGGAAAGCGAGCAACAGCAGCAGGAGAATGCCGAGGGTGGCGCCGCCACCGACCCAGGTCATCTCGCGGGTGGCCTGCTGCTGCCCGTTGGCCGCGTACAGCAGGCCACTGGCGGCGAGCAGTTGCACTTCGGCGCGTGCCGCCTGCTCGCGGCTGTGTTGCAGCAGCGCGGCGACCTGCAGCGGCAGGTTCATGTCGAAGGCATTGCCGGTGGTGCGTGCGCGCAGCAGCACCCAGTGCTTGCCGTCGGCCGCGGCGATCAGTGCGCCGCTGCCGATGTCCAGTTGCACCGAGCCGTGCTGCGGCTGGCTGTTCTGGATGCGTCCGGTCAGGCCCAGCCAATCGTCCTCGCTCGGCACCAGGCTGAAGCCGCTGAACGGGTCGAACAACGCTTGCACCCGCTGCTGGATAAAGGCGTCCGGGTGATCGATCAATTGCTGACGATCCTGCGCCCCGAGCATCGCCAGGCGTCCTTGCAGCAACTGCGTGCGCAGGGCGGGCAGATCGGCCTGCAGGTTCCACTGCACTTTTTCAAACAGCCCGCTGGCCTGCCATTGCTCGCCGAGGGTCTGGGCCATGGCGATGGCTTGCTGGCGATCGCTGTGGCCGACCAGCACCAGCATTTCCCGGTTCAGCGGTTCCTGCATGCGCTGCTCGGCGCGCAGTTCGAGGGCGTCCGGGTGGGTGCCGGGCACCAGTTCCATGAGGTTGGCCGACAGCGGTGCACCGTCGCGCCACTGCCAGGCGCCCAGTGCGGCAACGGCCAGCAGCAGGATCAGAAACAGCCAGGGCAGCCTGCGTTCACTCGGCAAAGTCATGTTGCTCCGCGTCGCTCAATGGCTGCCCGGCGGTGCTGTCCTGCATGCGCAGTACGGTGCTGTCGCCCTGGGTTTCCAGCAGCTCGATGGTGTTCACTAACGTGCCGCCGCTGATATTGATCTGATTGAAGACCTGCTTGAGCAGCACCGAGCGCGGCGTCAGGGTCAGTTGCCATTGCTGCGCATCGCCGCTCAGGGCCAGTTCGAAATCCCGTTGCAGGCCACTGCTGTCGCCTTGCAACACCGCGAGGAACAGTCGGTTCTGCTCGGCCCCGGCGCTCTTGTTCGGCAGCAGTTGCCAGCCATTGGCGTCACGCCGGGCGATGCCCTTGGCGCTGATGCGGTAGTCCTGCTGCAGCGGGGTTTTCAGCAGCCACAGCAGGCCGTGGTTTTTCGCCAGGACAAAACTGCCCTTGCTGATCAGCGGCTGGGGCAGGGCGCGCAGGTGCTTTTCCTGGATGAACTGGCCGTGGATCACGTCCGGTTTCGCCAGTTGAGCACTCAGCTGTTGCAGGTCGAAGGCGTTGGCCAGCGACGACAGCCCCAGCAACGCCAAGGCCCCGAGGAATTTCACAAATATATTCATCGCAGCATCCTTTCCACAGCATCGGTGAAGACTTTCGGCGAAGCGAGTTGCATCTCGCGGTTGCTCACTTCGACAGCGACCTGCACCGAACTGGCGCGGGTCAGGCGTTCACCGGTCTGGGCGTCGGTGATCAGGTAGTGAATCTTCAGGCGGTTTTCCCATTCCACCAGACTGGCGCGCACGTTCAGCCGCTGCCCGAACACCGCGCCGCGCACGTAGCGCAGTTGCAGGTCGATCACCGGCCAGGCGTAGCCCGAATCGACCATGTGCTGGTAGTTGTGGCCGATCTTGTCGAGCAGCGCGCAACGCGCCACTTCCAGGTATTTGACGTAATGCCCGTGCCAGACCACGTGCATGGTGTCGACGTCAAAGAACGGCACGAGGATTTCCGTGTCGGCGTGCAGCACTCCGGCGCTACGCATGCAGCCTCCAGTGTTGTTCGGCGATGCGTTGCAGGCACAGGCGCAGCTCGCCCTCCAGCGCGCGGTCTTCGATGACCGGCGGGAAGTCCTTGGCCAGCTCTTCGTGCATGGCCGCCAGCGAAGGTGGCAGCGGTCGCGCATTTTCATCGCGACCCCGCAACCACACGCCCTGATTGGCCGCGAGCAGCGTGGCGGCGGCGACCTGTTCGGTCAGCTCCAGCACGCGGATCGCGTCGCGGGCGGCGATGGTGCCCATGCTGACCTTGTCCTGGTTGTGGCACTCGGTGGAGCGCGAGAACACGCTGGCCGGCATGGTGTTCTTCAGCGCCTCGGCGGTCCAGGCGCTGGCACCGATCTGTACCGCCTTGAAGCCGTGGTTGAGCATTGCCCGCTCGGCGCTGGCGCCGGACAGGTTGCTCGGCAGGCCATGGTTGTAGCGTTCGTCGACCAGCAGCGCGAGCTGGCGGTCGAGCAGGTCGGCGACGTTGGCCACGAGGTTTTTCAGGCTGTCCATGGCGAACGCGATATGCCCGCCGTAGAAATGCCCGCCGTGCAGCACGCGCTCGGCTTCGGCGTCGATGATCGGGTTGTCGTTGGCGCTGTTGAGTTCGGTCTCGATGAACGCACGCAGCCAGTTCAGGCTGTCGGCGAGTACGCCGAGCACATGCGGGGCGCAGCGCAGCGAGTAGCGATCCTGCAAGCGATGCAACGGCGCGGTCGGGGCGTCGATCGCCAGGTCCTTGCGCAGCCATGCGGCAACCTGCAATTGCCCCGGGTGTGGCTTGGCGGCGAACAGGCGTTCGTCGAAGTGCTCCGGATTGCCCTGCAACGCCACCACGTTCAACGCGGTGATGCGCGTGGCCAGTTGCAGCAGGTAATCGGCGCGGGCGTAGGCCAGGCAGGCGAGGCCAGTCATCACCGCGGTGCCGTTCATCAGCGCCAGCGCTTCTTTCGGGCGCAGCACCAGCGGTGTCCAGCCCAGTTCGCGGTGCACGTCGGCAGCCTGGCGGCGCTCGCCACGGAACAGCACTTCACGCTCGCCGGAGAGGGTGGCCGCGACATAGGACAGCGGCGTCAGGTCACCGCTGGCGCCGACCGAGCCTTCTTCCGGAATCAGCGGCAGGATGTCGTGTTCGAGGAAGGCGTGCAGGCGTTCCAGCAGTTCCATGCGCACCCCGGACACGCCGTGGCACAGCGACTGCAAACGCGCGGCGAGCACCGCGCGGGTGGCCTGCGCGTCGAGCAGTTTGCCCAGGCCACAGCCATGGAACGTGTACAGGTGGCGGGGCAGGGCCTCGACGTGGTGCAGCGGCACCGCGACCACGCAGGAGTCGCCGTAACCGGTGGTCACGCCGTAGATGACGCCTTCCTTGTCCAGCAGCGAATCGAGGAACCGCGCGCCCTTGGCGATGCGTTCGCGATAGTCGGCGTCGCTCTGCAGCTGCACGGGCGCCTGACGGTTGGCCAGGGCCAGCACGTCTTCGATGCGCAAAGGGCGTTCGCCGAAAGTTACCGGCTCAGGGATTGGCGTCGTCATCGGTCTTCCAGAAAGGGTAAAAGTTGAACCATTGGCGTGGCGCTTCGAGGCAATAGTGACTCAGGCGCTGGGCATAACGGCTGGCCCACTGATGAATGACCTGCTCGCGCTCGCTGCGCTTCCACGCCACGCTGTCGGCAAACGGTTCGAGAGTCAGGCGATAGTGGCCGTCCGGCTGTTTCAGGCACATCAGCAGATTGACCGGGCATTTCAGCAGACCGGCGAGCAGCCACGGACCTTGCGGGAACGCAGCCGGGTGGCCGAGGAAGTCCACGGTGACACGGCGGCCGCCATGCAGCGGCACGCGGTCGCCGGCAATCGCCAGCCATTCGCCGCGCTCCAGGCGTTCGTGCAGTTGCAGCATGATCACCGGGTCGAGTTCGCTGACCTGGATCAGGCGCAGATTGGTCGCCCCGGCCTCGCCCAGCAGACGGTTGAACTGTTCGGCATGCTTGGTGTGCACCAGCACGTTCATGGTGACCTTTTCGCCGATCTCCGCCAGCGCCCGGCACACCTCGAGATTGCCCAGGTGCGCGCCGACCAGCAGTTGCCCGCGACTGCCGCGCAACTGATCGCGCAGCAGCGCCGGGTCGATGATTTCGATCTGCTCGATGCGCAGCTTGCCGTTCCACACGTCGAGCTTGTCCAGCAGCGAGTCGGCGAAGGCCATGAACTGGCCGAACACCCGCCCATGGCTCGGGCGCAAATCGTCGCGGCCGCTCCAGGCGGCCAGCCGCTGCTGGTACTGCCAGGCACTGCGCCGCGCGGTGCGGCCGCACAGGAAGAAGTACAGGACGATGCCGTACAGCAGCGGGCTCAGCAGGCGGCGGCCGAGGACTCTGGCGGCGAACGCGGTGAATTTCATCAGCAGGAAACTGCCGCGCTCTTCGCGGTCAGCCCAGTGCTTGCGGTCAGTGTCGACGCTCATGCCCGCCACCGTCGCCATAGGAGCACCGGCAAGCGCAGCAACATGCCGAAGAACAGCCGCGTGTGCATGCTCGAAATCAGCACGTTGTCGTGGAACAGGCGAAAGTGCGACACGCCGTCCAGCGGGTAGTGCACGCTGGTCTGCAGCCAGCGCATCGGCTGGTTGCGCCAGGCCAGGCGCACGAGGATGTCGGAGTCGAAGTCCATGCGCTTGCCGACCCGCGCCGTGTCGATCACGGCCAGCGTCGGGCGCAGTGGATACACGCGAAAGCCGCACATCGAATCGCGAATCTGCAGCGACAGGCTGTTGATCCACACCATCACGTGGGTCAGGTAGCGTGCGTACAGGCGCCCCTTGGGCACGCTGGCGTCGTACAGCGGGTAGCCGCAAATCAACGCCTGCGGATGCGCGCGGGACTCGTCGAGGAAACGGCGCACGTCCTGCAAGTCGTGCTGGCCGTCGGCATCGACCTGCAGGGCATGGCTGAAGCCGAGCCGCGCGGCTTCGCGCAGGCCGGTCATCACCGCGCCGCCCTTGCCCTGGTTGGCGGTCAGCCGTACCAGCTGCACGTTGTCGCGTTCGGCGAGCAGGTCCAGCACCCGGGCGCAGGACTGGCGGCTGGCGTCGTCGACCAGAATGCACGGCAGACCCTGGTCGAGCAGGGCGTCGACCACGGTGGTGATCGCGGTTTCATGGTTGTAGACCGGGATCACGGCGCACGGCTTATGCATCGGTCGTCCCCAGCAGAATGCGCCCGCTGGAGCAGGTGGCCGTGGCATTGCGATAGGCGAAATACAGCTTGCCGCGCTCGGCGTCGAAGCGCAGGTGCAACTGGACTTCATCGCCGGGACGCACCAGTTGCTGGAACTTCAGCACTTCCATGCCGGCGAATGCGCCGGTCAGGTTCAGCAGTTGCCGAGCCAGGTCAAGCGCCCACTCCACCTGCACCACACCAGGCAGCACCGGGGCCTTGGGGAAATGCCCGCTGAAGTAGGCCAGATCTGGCGGAACGCTCAGTTGCAGGCTCCATTCGCCATCGGTCTCGGTCTGTTCGAGCACCTGCGGCGTCTTTGGTCGAGGCGCCAGCAGCAGGGCTTCCACGTCGGCCTGGGGCAGTTTGCCCTGGGCATTGAGCGGCAATTGCCGCAACAGGCGCCAGCGCCGTGGCAGGGCCAGGGTCTCGCAATGCTGGGCGAGGTGGCGGCGCAGGGTTTCACAGAGGTGGCGTCGGCCGTGTTCGCGCAAGGCAAACAGCCCGGCGTCGCTGAGCACCAGCAAGGCGCCGAGGGACGCGCGGTTTTCCTGCACCACGCCCAGGCGCGCTTCGGCGACCCAGTCGTGGGCAACCAGCGCCTGTTCGAGCATCGGCAGGGAGATGCGTTTTTCTTCCAGTTTGACGATCCGGTCCAGCCGCCCGAGCAGTTCGAAGCGCCCATCGGCGGCGATGCGCGCGGCGTCGGCGGTGTGTTCGACATGGCCGGCGGGCAGGTACGGCGAAGCGATCAACAGGGCGCCGTGCTCATCCTGGCTCAGCTCGACGCCGGCGAACGGTTGCCACAGCGCCTGGCCCTGACGCCAGGCGATGCCGCCGGTTTCCGAGCTGCCGAGGATTTCCGTCGGCCACTGCTGCAGACGTCGGTGCAGGCTCTGCGCCGCCTCGAACGGCAGCGCACCGCCGGAGGAAAACACCCGGCGCACGGCGCTCAGGGCCGGCCAATCGAGGTTGTCGCCCATGCGCTTGAGCAGCGCCGGGCTGGCCACCCAGGCGAATGCCGGGTGCTCGCGGCTGGCGCGTTGCAGGTCTTCGGGAAACGCCAGTTGGCGGCGCAGAAACGGCCGTCCGGCGCACAGCGGCCAGAGCACGCGAAACAGCAAGCCGTAGATGTGCTGGGTGGCGACGCTGCCAATGATCCACGCCTGACCCAGCTCGGCGCCCCACAGGTGCTCGAGGGCTTCGACTTCGTTGGCCAGTTGGCGCAGGGTCTTGTCGATGCGCTTGGGTTCGCCGCTGGAACCGGAGGTGCACAGGCTCAGGTGGCAATGGTCGAGGTTCAGCTCGGCGGCGGTCAGCGGCGCCTGCTGCAGATCGATCAGCTGCGCGTCGTCGCTGTGATCGGTCAGCCACAGATCAACCTCGGCCGCCCAGCGCTGGCGGGTCTGCGGCTGCAGATCCGCCGGCAGCAGCACGCTGACCCCGGCACGCCAGGCGCCGAGCAGGGCGACCGCCAGTTCGGCGGCGTCTTCCAGGTGCACGGCCATGCGCTGCACGCCACGCGCCTGCAGGCCCGCCGCCAGGCCCAGGGCCTGTTCACGCAGTCGGGCATGATCGAGTGCCGGCGCGCAGGTGACCGCGCGGGCCGGCAGTTCCTTGAGCAACAGCTGCTCAAGTCTTATCCAGTTCATGGGTGACCTCTTACCCGTTGTCGTATCAGCCATTCAATGGCAAACATCAGGCCGATCAATCCGTAGGAGATCAGGCCGGTGTACAACATCCACCAGTGCAGCGGCGCCCACAGGGTCAGCAGCGCGGCGCACAGACCGTTGCAGAAGAAAAACACGCTCCAGGCCACCGTGACCTGGCGCGTATAGCGGATCGCCGCGGGCGGCAGCTGCGGCTCGCGCAGGCGCGCCAGGCGCTCGACCATCGGCGGTCCGTAAAGCAGGCTCAGACCGAACAGCGCCAGCATGAAGCCGCTGATCAGCACCGGGTACCAGCGCAGCAACAGCGGACTGTCGAACGCCGCCAGCAGCAGGCAGAACACGATCGCCACGCCAGCCATCCACAGGCTGCCGGGCTTGCGCTCGCCGGTCAGCGCGCGGGCCAGCCACAGGCTGCCCAGCAGCAGGCCGAATTGCCACGGCGCGAAGTGCTCCATGCCGAAATACACCGCAAAGGGGTACAGCAGGCCGGCCAGCAGCAGGCCGAGGCCGATCAGTCGGCTCATGCGGCCGGTTGAACCAGACGGTAGACCGCCTCGACCACGTCGCTGACAGTGCGCACCGACTTGAATTCTTCGGCGGCGATTTTCTTGCCGGTCTGGCGTTTGATGTGATCGATCAGGTCGACGGCGTCGATGCTGTCGATTTCCAGGTCCTGATACAGGTTGGAGTCCAGGCTCACACGCGCCGGGTCCAGTTCGAACAGCTCGACCAAGGCATCGCGCAGGGTGTTGAAGATGTCGTCACGAGTTTGCATGGTCCGGTCTCAAGCTGCCTGTCTGGCCGTGACGAAAGCCGCGAGGCTCGCCACGTTGGTGAAATGGTTGCGGGTGTCCTTGGCGTCGGCGTCGATCTTGATGCCGTACTTTTTCTGGATGGCCAGGCCCAGTTCCAGGGCGTCGACGGAGTCCAGGCCCAGGCCTTCGCCGAACAGCGTCTGCTGGTCGCCAATGTCGTCGACGCTGATATCTTCGAGGCCCAGGGCATCGATGATCAGCAGTTTTATCTCACGGTGCAGATCGCTCATCTTCGGCGAGCTCCTTGATGAAGTAGGTGTGCAAATAGTCGTTGAGCTTGCGCGAGGCCTGCGGTGCCGGGCCTTGCGCGGCGAACGCCTGTGGGTCTATATCGGCCCCGACGCGAAAACTGAAATGCACGCGGCGGTGCGGGATCCGATACCAGGGTTCGGCCTTGGTCAGGGTGGTCGGGCTGACCTTGATGATCACCGGGGTGAGGATTTTCGCACCCCGCAGGGCAATGGCCGCGGCGCCCCGATGAAAGGCGGGCGCCTGGCCCGGTTGAGTGCGGGTGCCTTCGGGGAAAATGATCAGCGTCTGGCCGCTCTGCAAGGCTTCGGCGGCGGTGTCGAGCATGTCCATGCTGCCGTCGTTGCTGATGTATTCGGTGCTGCGCAGCGGGCCACGGGTGAAGGGGTTTTCCCACAGGGTTTTCTTCACCACGCAGTTGGCGTGGCGCACCAGGCCGATCAGGAACACCACGTCGATCAGCGACGGGTGGTTGGCGATGATCATCTGCCCGGGCCGGCCGAGGCGTTCGGCGCCCTGGATGTCATAGGTCAGGACGCCGGTGCGGGCCATGAACCGCACGAAGAACCAGAACAGCCGACTGACGGTCAGCCGCGCCCGTTGCCGGTGGGCGCGGGCATCGCCCGGCAGGCAGGCGAGCAGCGGAAACACCAGCAGCCGCAGGCAGAGTCCGCCGAGCCCGAACAGGGCGAAACTGGCGGCGGTGGCCAGCAGGCGCCAGTAGTAGGCGTCGCGGTGTTTACCGCTCACGGGTTGCGTTGCCAGGTCCATACACGATTTTTCCAGGCATGTTGGCAATGGGTTTGCTGGCCGAGCAGGGCGCGCAACAGATTCAGCGCGTGGGGCCAGTGCGCCTTGGACCGTGCTTCGGGGGTGCTGTTCAGGGTCAGCCGCCAGTCGGTACCGGGGGTCAGCAACAGGCCGACCGCGTAGGGGAACGGCACGTCGTCGATCCACGCCGAATAGGCCTGCGGCGGTTGTTCTTCGGTGATCACCAGCAACACCGCCGGTGCGCCCTCGGCGAGCAGGGCGGCGGCTTCGAGCATGCCGTGTTCGAGACCGTCGCCGGCGGCGGCGAGGGCGGTCATTTCGCTGGTTTCGCCGCGCATGATCGACCACAGGCCGATGATCGCGTTGTGCACCGACAGGCTGAACTGGGTCGGCGACAGCGGCTGTTCGTTGGCCAGGTCACTGAGAATGTCGAAGGTGCGTGGGGTTTCGCCGTGCCGCGAGACGAATACCAGCGGCAGGTTGTCGCGACCCTCGGCCAATGGCCAGCCGACACTGAATGCCATCCGCGCCAGGCGGCTGAGGCGACGGCGCTGCATGGCCGGCAGGAACGACACATCGGGCGCGGCGTCGCTGCTCGGGAGCACCTGCGGTTCGCGGCTCCAGGCCTGCCAGGCGTCCACGCTGTCGAGCCCGGGGGCCCACGCGCGCCATTGGGCGATGTTGAAGTTGATCACGGACATTCATCCCGCCCCTGCGGGCATCATTGACGCGGTAGGCCGCCAAAGCCATCGCCGAGCACCGCCAGCGGTACTGGAGGTGGCGTGGCGCGTGGCGCCGGGTGGCGCGCATTATCCCGGTGCGACGAGTGTGTAGCAAATGCTGGTTACATTTTGCGCAACGAAATGTACCGAGTGGTTCGTCGAGAAACTGTCACTTGGCCATTATGCAGGTCTGGATCAGGCTGTCTGTCGGGCATATCGGCGATCAACGGCAGTCTTTACCGGGAGTGCCCGCCGATATTTACCTCAGACCGTGTAGTCCGCGTCCGTGAAGGTAGCGAAGCGGGGCTGCGCACCACTACACTCGGTCATTCTTTGATACACGGAGGTTTTGTCATGCGGCGCGTGGTGTTCAATCAGAAAGGTGGCGTGGGCAAATCCAGCATTGCCTGCAATCTGGCGGCGGTCAGCGCCAGTGAGGGCTATCGCACGCTGTTGGTCGATCTCGATGCCCAGGCCAACTCCACTCAGTACCTGACAGGGCTCACCGGTGACGACATACCGATGGGCATCGCCGACTTCTTCAAGCAGACCCTGTCATCGGGGCCGTTTTCGAAGAAGAACCAGGCCGATATCTACGAAACCCCGTTCGACAACCTGCACATCATCACCGCCACCGCGGAACTGGCCGACCTGCAACCCAAACTCGAGGCCAAGCACAAGATCAACAAGCTGCGGAAGTTGCTCGATGAGCTGAGCGAAGATTACGACCGCATCTACCTCGATACGCCGCCAGCGCTGAATTTCTATGCGGTATCGGCGCTGATTGCCGCTGATCGAGTGCTGATTCCCTTCGACTGCGACAGCTTCTCACGCCAGGCCCTGTACGGCCTGATGGCGGAAATCGCTGAGCTCAAGGACGATCACAACGAGGGGCTGGAAGTCGAAGGCATCGTGGTCAACCAGTTCCAGGCCCGCGCCAGCCTGCCGCAGCAGATCCTCGACGAGCTGATCGCCGAAGGCCTACCGGTGTTGCCGGTGTATCTGGCCAGCTCGGTGCGCATGCGTGAGTCGCACCAAGCCAGCATGCCGCTGATCCACCTCGATCCACGCCACAAGCTGACCCAGCAATTCGTCGAGCTGCACAATCTGCTCGAAGACGCCTGAAACCGGACGCGCGCAGCGGGGATGTGCGAGGTGTCAAATCCCTTGGCTGCGCAGCCAGCTCAGCAGTTGCGGCAAGGGCAACGCCCCGCTCTGGCGCGCGACTTCGCGGCCGTTCCTGGACAGGATCAGGCTCGGAATCGAGCGAATCCCCAGTTGCGCCGATAGTTGCTGATTTGCCTCGCTGTCGAGTTTGGCCAACCGACACTTGCCCGACAGTTGCGCCGCCGCCTGCTCGAACACCGGCGCGAATGACTTGCACGGCCCGCACCAGTCCGCCCAGACGTCGACCAACAGCGGCAGATCGCCCTTGATCTGGCTGGTGTAGTCGCCTTGCTTGAGTTCGAACGGCTTGCTCAACAGCACTTCGGATTTGCAGCGCCCGCACTTTGGCTGATCGCCTAGGCGTTCCGCGGGGATGCGGTTGAGGCCGTTGCAGGTGGGGCAGGGGATGAGGAGTGGGCTGGTCACGATTGTTACTCAATGAGAAGGTCAATGAGAGTGATCTGGAGGCTAACGCCGCATTGATCAACGTATTGAATGGTCACACATCTTCCGCGATCAGTCTCCAAACGATGACTAGTCTGAAAACCAAATCTGAGTTTTCAACGCTCGTCGTGAGGAGGTCGCCTTGTCTGTATCTGCGTGCTACTTTTGTTGCACAAATCAAAAAATTGGCAGTCTTGATGCTTTGGATAGGAGTGACTTCATGTCCGTAACCTCCAGGATTCGCCGTCAGGGCGGTGCTGCCGTCATTACGATTCCACCGACACTTTTGAAGCTGCTGCACCTGGAAGTAGGAGCGCAGCTCGAGCTGAATGTGGTCGACGGCGAGTTGATTGCACGGCCGGTAACGCCGCTTGCTCGCAAGCGTTACAGCCTGGCTGAGCTGCTTGATGGTGCTGATCAGTTGCAGTATCTGAACGCCCAGACGGCTGAGGCGCGTGAAGGCGAGGCCGTTGGTCGGGAGTTGGGTTGATGGTGCGACGACAGCCCCCGCAACGTGGAGATGTCTACTGGATCGATCCCAATCCTGTCGCTGGACGGGAAATGATGAACCGGCACCGCTTTGTTGTGATCACACCTCGCGAAATCAATGCGCTCGGTGTGAGCATGATGGTTCCCATAACCAGTGGCGGCAACTTCAGCAGGAGCTCTGGTCTGGCCGTAACCATTGCCGGACACGACACTAATGGTGTCGCAGTGTGTAATCAAATCCGAAGTTTTGATATCGAACAGCGTGTGCGGGACGGAAGCGCCAGCTTCATCGAGCGACTGGATGATGTGACGATGGCCGACATTGTTGCCCGTGTTATCAGCGCCATTGATCCATTGGACTGAGTCACGTCAGGACGAGCAACTGATCTCCAGATGCTTGCCCCACTCCGGCGGCCGCTCGGCATAGCTGGCCATCCCCGGTTGTTCTTCGAACGGCTTGCTCAGCACCGCGTGCAGCCGGCGTACTTCTGAGTAATCGCCTTGCTCGGCGGCATCGATGGCCTTCTGTGCCAGGTAGTTGCGCAGGATGTACAGCGGATTGACCGCGTGCATCCGTGCGCGGCGCTGCTCCTGGTCGGGATGGCCGTCCCGTGCTACCCGGGCGACATAACGCTCGCCCCAGGCATCGAAGCCTTGGATGTCGACGAAGTCATCGCGCAGCCGGGCCACGGCCTGTTCGGCCGCCTCTTCGCCCAAGCGGCGGAAGAACAGCGTGTAGTCGACGCCGCTGTTCTGCATCAGTTGCAGCAGGTTTTCCAGCAACAGCTGATCGTCGTCCTCGGCCGTGGTGAAGCCGAGGCGGCGGCGCATCAGGTCGAGGTAGTGGGCCTGGAACAGCGGCAGATACAGGCCGAGGGTCTCGCGCAGGGCCTCGACGCTGATGAACGGCGTCAGGGCCTGGGCCAGGGCGCTGAGGTTCCACTGACCAACCGGTACCTGGTTGCTGAACGAGTAGCGGCCCTGGTCGTCGGAATGGTTGCAGATGAAGTTGGCGTCGAAATCGTCGAGAAAGGCGAACGGGCCGAAGTCGAAGGTGATACCGAGGATCGACATGTTATCGGTGTTCATCACACCGTGACAGAACCCGTAGGCCTGCCACTTGGCGATCAGTTCGGCATTGCGTTCGACGATTTCGCGGAACATCGCCAGGTACGGTTCCGGCTGCTCCAGACACTCGGGGAAGTGCATGGCCAGCACATGCTCGCCAAGCAACTTCTGCTGCTCGGGACGCTTGGTGTAGTAGAAATATTCGAAATGGCCGAAGCGGATGTGGCTCGGTGCCAGGCGTAGCACCATCGCTGCGCGCTCCTGTTTTTCCCGCCACACCGGGGTATCGGAGCCGATCACGCAGCCCGCGCGCGAAGAGGGAATGTTCAGCGCATACAGGGCTTCGGAGGCGAGAAATTCGCGGATCGACGAACGCAGCACCGCGCGGCCATCACCCATGCGCGAGAACGGCGTCTGTCCGGCGCCCTTGAGGTGCAGGTCCCAGTGTTCGCCGGCAGCGTTGTACACCTCGCCCAGCAACAGCCCGCGACCATCGCCCAGTTGCGGTGTATAGCCACCGAACTGATGCCCGGAATAGACCATCGCCCGTGGTTCGGCATCGGCCCACAGCTTGTGGCCGCCGAACAGCTCGGCGAACTCCTGGGTCTCGGCCACTGCCGGATCGAGGTCGAGCAATGCCAGGGCGGCGGGGCTGGCCACCACCAGGCGCGGGTTGTCGATGGGCTCGGGCAGCACATGGGCGGAGAACGCGTCGCCGAGGCGGGCGAAGCGATTGTCGAAGGTCAGTTCGTCGAGGGCTTTCAAGGGCCGGCTCCAGCAGAATGTCCGAGCATTCTGCTGGGTCGTGGGCGGTTAGTCGAGCTTGGCCGGCGGCGGCTCCTGCAGCGGCTTCTGGCCGTCGACGACCGGTACGATGGTTTTCGTTTCCGCTTCGATCGGCACCATCTTGTATTCCTGGCCGTGCAGGTTCTTCAGGTAAACCTCCATCTGCCGAAACGAGATGTTGATGTGCTGCTTCTTGAACTCGCGGTTGATGAAGCGGTTGACCTCGTCGAGCACCGGGTTGCGGTCACCGAGATCGCGCACGTGCATGCGCAGTTCGTGGTCGAGGGTGCTTTCGCCGAAGTTGAGGAAGTACACGTGCGGCTCGGGTTCTTTGAGCACGCGCGGGTTTTCCCGGGCGGCCTTGAGCAGCAGTTCCTTGACCAGATCCAGGTCGGAGCCGTAATCCACGCCGAGTTTCAGAGTGACGCGGGTGATGGTGTCGGTCAGCGACCAGTTGATCAGTTGCCCGGTGATGAACGTCTTGTTCGGGACAATGATGTCCTTGCGGTCGAAGTCGGTGATGGTCGTGGCGCGGATGCGGATCTTGCTCACCGTGCCCGACAGGTTGCCGATGGTGATGGTGTCGCCGATCCGCACCGGGCGTTCGAACAGGATCATGATGCCGGAGATGAAGTTGGCGAAGATCTCCTGCATGCCGAAACCGAGGCCGACCGACAGCGCCGCCACCAGCCACTGCAACTTGTCCCAGCTGACGCCGAGGGTCGACAGGGTCGAAACGAAACCGACCCCGGCAATCACGTACGAGAGCAGCGTGGTGGTGGCGTAGGCGCTGCCCTGGGCGAGGTTGAGCTTGGACAGCACGAACACTTCGAGCAGGCCGGGCAGGTTGCGCGCCAGGGCGAAAGTGATGCCGATAATGATCAGCGCACCGAGCATGTCGCCGATGCTGATCGGCACCATGCTCATGTTGGCGCCGGTGCCGCTGGTGTATTCGTAGAGGGTGATGTTGTCGAGGTACGAGAACACCGTGATCAGGTCGGCCCAGACCCAGTACAGCGCGGCGATGAAACCGCCGAGCAGGGCCAGGCGGATCAGGCGCAGGGACTGTTCGTTGACCTTCTCGATGTCCAGGGTCGGCTCTTCGATCACCGCTTCGCCGTCGCCGGCCTCCTTGGCGGCCTGGCGTTTGGCCAGGGCGCGCTGGTAGGCCAGGCGTCGCGCCGCCACGGCGAGGCCGCGGACGAAGGTCGCTTCGATGACCAGCCAGAACATCAGCAGGTACAGGGTGTTGATCAGGCGGTCGCTGAGTTTCAGCGCGGTGTAGTAATAGCCGAAGCACACCGCGACAAACAGGGCGATCGGCAGCAGGGTGAACATCACGCCGACGGCCTTGCGAAACAGCGAGGCGTTCTCGTGGGCCGGGCTGCTGATCAGCAGGCGGCTGAGCAGCCACGCCATCAGCGCGTAGCAGGTGAGGACCACCGGCATGCCCAGCACATCGTCGGCCAGCGCCGCCGGTTGCAGTTCGGCGACCGCCACCACGGCCACCAGCGCCATGACCACCAGCCCCAGGCGCCGCACCCAGCCCTGAAGGAATTCGACCTGAGGTTTTTCCCAGCGGAAATGCAGTTCGGCGACACCGCCCGGGGCGAGGATCCGGTAAGCGGTGTAGAACACCAGCCAGGCCTGGCCCATCTGCAACAGCGCCGCGCCCATGTTGGCGTTCTGCCCACGGGCGTCGATCTGCAAGGCCAGGCCGCACAGGCCGAGGCCGAGCGCGACCGGCATTGCCAGCAGGATATTGATCAGGATCGCCTGCGGGGTGTGCCACTGGCTGTCACGCTTGAAGTGGCCGATGTCCTGGTGAACCTTGTTCAGTCGCGCATACAGATGCTTGCGTCGCCACAGCAGGGCACCGATCAGCAAAGCCAGCGGCAGGAACAGCAGCGGGCGCTGGATCAGGCCGTCGCTCAGCTCGCTGAAACTGGACGCCAGCGGCAGGGTATCGATCTGCCGTTTCAGGCGCTCCGGTACGCCGCGCATCCACTCCATGTCCAGCGGCTTGTTGCTGGGAATCCAGAACATCTGCTCGTCGAGGGTCGCACGCAGGCTCTGCGCGGTGCTCAGCAGTTGCTTCTGGTTCAGTTGCAGGGTGATCGATTCGTTGAGCACCGCGCTCAGTTCGCGGTTCAAGCGTTCCAGCAGGTCGGCGCGGGTGTTGGCCAGTTCCAGCAGGCTTTTGCGCAGTTGCGGCGTGACCTGCTCCGGCGGTTGCGTCGACAGCAGGTTGTCGACGTAGGTCGCCGGGTTGCTCAGCAGCTCGCGCTGCTGGCTGACCTCGAACTGGTACAGGCGAATGTCGGCGATCTGGTCCGCCAGGTCGCGGTCGACCTTGAGGCGCGGCAGGGCCTGCTTCTGCTTATAGAGAATCTTCGACAGCAGCAGGCTGCCCTTGAGCACGTTGATCTGTTCGTCGAGGGCCGAATCGCTCTGGGTCACGCTGTCCAGTTGCTGCTTGGTCTGCAGGTTCTGCTGGGTGACTTCGTTGAGGCGGTCGGTGCTCTTGAGCAGGTAGTCGGAAAGCTTGAGGTTGGCTGCGCTTTCGGTGGCCAGCAGGCTGCTGCCGCCGGCCTTCTGCGCTTCGATGGATTGCTGGGTGACGGTTTCCTGCGACTGCGCCAGGCGTTTCTGGTTGATCAGGGTCTGCAGTTCCTGGATCTCGCGGTCGAGGCGGTCGGATTTTTCCGAGAGCAGGTCATGCTGGCTGTTGCCCAGGTCCTGCAACTGACTGTTGCCGGCCAGTTCCTGACGGCGCAGCGGGATCAGGGCGTTGAGCGCGGCCAGTTCGGCGTTGAGCAGGTCGCGCTGCTCGGCGCTGATCGTCTTGCCGCTGTCCTTGCCGGTCTTGAGGATGTTGTTGATCTGCTGGATGCGCGTCTGGCTGCTGGAAATCTCCGCCTGTGCCCGCTCGGGGCGGGTCTGGGCGGTGATGATCAGGCTGTTGGCGTCGGCCAGGCTTTTTTGCAGGTCGCTTTGCTGGGTCGAGCGCTCGGTGAGCATCTGCTCCAGCTGCTGGATGGTTTCCTTGGCAAAACGCTGCGCCACCGGCACCACGGTGCTGGCCTTGAGACGAGTCAGCTCGCGGGCGTTCTCGATCGTCTGCTTCGGCGCCGTGGCCAGTTGCTGCTTGAGATCGCTGAGCTTCTGCTCGTAGTCGCGGCGGTTGTTGAGCTGGGTCAGGGTGTTTTGCAGGACGCTCTGCAGGGCCTTCTGATCGGCTTCCGGCAGTTTGCGGTCGGCGATCTTGTCCAGGCTGGCCTGCACGGCTTCGCTGGACGGCGGTTCGGCGGCTTGCAGCGGGCCGACAGAAAGACTCAGGCCCAGCAGGGCCGCGACGAAAAAGGAGCGCAGGGTAGGCATAGAGACCGGTCAAGCAAGTGATAGTGGACGCAGTTTAGAGGAAGAGGCCGGGACCCGGGCGACTTCCTTCGGGGAATCTGACGCCCACTTTGCCGATCTTGTTCCCGTCCATGGCCGCGACCGTCCAGTGGGTATTGTTCCACTCCACCTGGTCGCCAACGATCGGTGCACCCCCGACTTTGTGGGCGATGAAGGCGCCCAGGGTCATGTCCGGATCGATGCCCTCGGCCGGCAGGCCGTACAGGGCCGCAACCGCTTTGAGCTGGGCGTCTCCTTCGAGAACGAAGTCGCCGAAGAAGCGCAGATCGAGGCCGCGTTGCGGGGCCTGGCTGAACAGTTTGCCGAGCGCCGGCAAGTTGTGTTCATGGCCGATAACACACAGCAAATCATCGACTTCGAGCACCGTACTACCCGACGGATGGAGCAGTTGCTGGCCGCGAAACAGCGCAGCGATCCGCGTGCCTTCAGGCATTTTCAGCTCGCGCAGGGGCGAACCGATGCACCATTTCTCCGCGCCGAGCTTGTACACGAACAGCTCCCACTCGCTGGTGATGTGCACTTCCAGCGCCGAGCGGGAGATCGGCGCGGGCTCCGGCGGTACCGTCACCTTGAGCAGCTTGGCCACCCACGGCAGGCTCGTGCCTTGCACCAGCAGCGACACCAGCACGATAAAGAACGCCAGGTTGAAATACAGCTGCGCATTCGGCAGCCCGGCCATCAGCGGGAACACCGCGAGGATGATCGGCACCGCGCCGCGCAGGCCGACCCAGGAAATGAAGGCCTTCTCGCGACCGTGGAAGGCCTTGAACGGCAGCAGCCCGACCAGCACCGACAGCGGCCGCGCGAACAGAATCATCCACAGCGCCAGACCCAGGGCGGGCAGGGCGATCGGCAGCAGGTCGTGCGGGGTGACCAGCAGCCCCAACACCAGGAACATGCCGATCTGCGCCAGCCAAGCCATGCCGTCGAGCATGTGCAGGATGCCGTGACGGCTGCGCACCGGGCGGTTGCCGATCACCAGGCCACACAGGTACACGGCGAGGAAGCCGCTGCCGTGCAGGGCGTTGGTCAGGGCGAACACCACCAGGCCACCGGCGATCACCAGGATCGGGTACAGGCCGGTGGCGAGGTTGATCCGGTTGACCAGTTGCAGCATCAACCAGCCACCCCCGAGGCCGATCGCGCCGCCGATGCCGAACTCGCGGATCAGGTGCGTCAGCAGGCTCCAGTGCAGGCCGGTCTGGCCGCTGGCGAGCATGTCGATCAGGGTCACGGTGAGGAACACCGCCATCGGGTCGTTGCTGCCGGATTCGATTTCCAGGCTGGCGGTGACCCGTTCGTTGAGGCCTTTGCCGCCAAGCAGCGAGAACACCGCCGCGGCGTCGGTGGAACCGACGATGGCGCCGATCAGCAGGCCCTGGATCAGATTGAGATCGAACAGCCAGGCTGCGGCCATGCCGGTCAGCCCCGTGGTAATCAGCACGCCCACGGTCGCCAGCGACAACGCCGGCCAAAGGGCCACGCGAAAGCTCGAGACCCGAGTGCGCAAGCCGCCGTCGAGGAGGATCACCGCCAGGGCGAGGTTGCCGACCAGATAGGCCGTCGGGTAGTTATCGAAAATGATCCCGCCGCCATCGACCCCGGCGGTCATGCCGACCGCCAGAATAATCACCAGAATCGGGATGCCGAGCCGCGAAGACAGTGAGCTGACGAGAATGCTTGCACCTACCAGCAACGCGCCGATCAAGAACAGGCTGTTGATGGTCGTCGCATTCAAAGGCAGTACTCCAGAAGCGGAAAGACGGGCACAAACTGACCATGCAGTCTGCGTGCCAGCGATTCTAACCTGTTGAAATGTGATGCTGTCAAAAAGCTTTTGTACCAGCGGAGGCGATCGTTGCCATGCTACGCGTGGGAACGCCTCAGTGGACGCTCTGCGTGCGCTTTTGCGACGCGGCGCGTCCCGGCTGCATTCCCACGCAGACGGTTCGACGCCTCGTCGCGGGAACGATCAACGCAGAGGGCGGCTGCATTCCCCCGCATAGCGCGGGAACGATCAACGCAGAGAGCGGCTGCATACCGCGCAGACGGTTCGACGCCTCGACGCGGAACGATCAATGCGCAGGGTCAGAGGCTGAAGCGCCCAACCATATTGTTCAGATCCAGCGCCAGGCGCGACAGCTCGCTGCTCGCTGCACTGGTCTGATTCGCCCCGGTCGCCGATTGCACCGACAGATCGCGGATGTTGACCAGATTGCGATCCACTTCGCGGGCCACTTGCGCCTGTTCTTCGGCAGCACTGGCGATCACCAGGTTGCGCTCGTTGATTTCGAGGATGGCGCTGTTGATGGTGTCCAGCGACAGGCCGGCGCCACGGGCGATGTTCAGGGTCGACGCGGCGCGCTCGGTGCTGTTGCGCATCGAATCCACGGCGTGTTCGGTGCCGCTCTGGATACTGCCGATCATCCGCTCGATTTCGCTGGTCGACTGCTGGGTGCGATGCGCCAGGGCCCGCACTTCGTCGGCAACCACGGCAAACCCCCGACCGGCTTCACCGGCACGGGCTGCTTCGATGGCCGCGTTGAGGGCCAGCAGGTTGGTCTGGTCGGCCAGGCCGCGGATCACGTCGAGAACCTTGCCGATGTCGCGCGACTCGTTGGCCAGGTCGCCGATCAGGGTCGCGGTGCTCTGCACGTCGGCGCTCATGCGTTCGATGGCGCTGACGGTTTCCTGCACCAGGTCACGGCCGTCACCGGCAGAAGTGGTGGCGTTTTTCGAGGCTTCGGAGGTGCTGACCGCGTTGCGCGCGACTTCTTCGACGGCGCTGGTCATTTCGTTGACCGCGGTGGCGGCCTGTTCGATTTCGTTGTTCTGCTGGGTCAGGCCACGGGCACTTTCGTCGGTGACGCTGTTCAGCTCTTCGGCGGCGGAAGCCAGTTGCGTGGCCGAGCCCGAGATCCGTTGCAGGGTGTCGCGCAGCTTGGTCTGCATTTTGGCCATGGCCGCCAGCAGGCGCCCGGCTTCGTCGCTGCCGTCGACGTGGATCGGCTGGGTCAGATTGCCCTCGGCGATGGTCTCCGCCGCTTCCAGGGCTTTCGAGATCGGCTTGGTGATGCTGACCGTCAGCAGCCAGGCGAACAGCAGCGTCAGGCCGGTGGCGATCACCAGCAAGGTCACCACCAGGTTGAATGACAGCGAATACTGGTCGGTCGCGCCCTGATCGGTCTCGGCGATCTGCTGGGTATTGATCTCCAGCAAGCGTGCCAGCGCGGTGTTCACCGCCTCGGAGTTGGCCAGCAGATCGCTGTTGAGCATCTTGCGCAGGTCGTCGACCTGGTTGTTGCGCGACAGGGTTTTCATCCGCTCTTCGAGCTGGCGGTACTGCCCCAACAGCTGCACATACTGGTCATAGGCTGCCCGTTCCTGCGGGCCGTCGATCAACGGCTCGTAGACACGCTGGGCATCGGCAATCTGCTTGTTGCGCAGTTCGAACAGCTCGATGGTTTTCTGTTGCACATCCGGCTCGCGGTTGATCAGCAGGCGATAGGACAGCACGCGCAGGCGCAGCGTCAGTTGGGTGAACTCATCGAGTGCCTTGATCGACGGTACGCTGGCGGTGGCGATGTCCTCGCCGGCAGCGCGGATTTTGCTCATCTGATTGAGGGCGAACACGCCGAGAATCAGCATCAGGCCGCCAATCAGGGCGAAGCCGGTGAACGCCCGGGGGGCGATATTCATATTGCGAAGGGACATGGGGCGGATACCAGGAAGGGCCGCATCCGTGCGGGCTGAGACTGCTGTTGAGTGACTTATCGGTTCTACGACTAAAGTCTTGAGCCGGTGTGCGTATTTGTCGCACGCGGGGTCGGGCGACGAAGTGCAGGAACCAGATCGGCAGATCACAGTCTTTTAAACTCGCGAGAACGGTCGGCCACCAGGAAAATCAAGGCCTTGCGCCGGTTTAACCCTGGCATCGGCAGTGACTTTTCTTTA
Organism: Pseudomonas sp. efr-133-TYG-5; assembly: GCF_030209175.1. GTDB lineage: Bacteria > Pseudomonadota > Gammaproteobacteria > Pseudomonadales > Pseudomonadaceae > Aquipseudomonas. The sequence continues at coordinate 366,492 of NZ_JARVSM010000006.1, forward strand.
TCGTACGCGCCCTTTGAAAAACGCTTGGAAGATCAAAATGTTGGAAGCATCCCTCAGCCAATTGGAACAGCTCGTCAGCGACCTGGTGCAACAGAACCAGGCCCTCACGCAAACCAACCAGACCCTGTCCACGGAACTGGCCCAGGCCAAGGATGAAAACGAAAGCCTGCAACTGAGCCTGATGGAACAGGAAGAAAAGCACGGCGCCACCGCCGCACGCATCCAGGCCCTGGTTGATCGCGTCAACGCAGGTCCGGTCAGCGCATGAACCACGGCACAGCAGGGGTAAAAGTCATCTCCATTCTCGGGGAGGACTATTCGATCAAGGCACCGGCCGGGGAAGAACAGACCCTGCTGGATGCGGCATTGATGCTCAAGGCGGCCCTGGCCGACACCAAACGCAAGTACCCGACGTTGATCGGTGATCGTCTGCTGGTGCTGGCGGCGATGAATCTGTGCTCGCAGCAGATCGAAATGAAGAAGCAGCACCAGCAGGAACTCGCCCGTTACCAAGAGCAAGTCAGCGCCACGGTCGAGACCATCGCCAGGACCATCGGCAAGGATTGATGTTCGTTGCCCGCGCGGGGTGCCTGAAGGACTCGCTTACGTGCAAAGGATTTGAGTCGGGAGTTCCGTCATGGAACTCCGAACTCAACCGTGGATGTACCGTTTCAGGGAGTGATGATGCGGGTAGTCCACAGTCCGACAATGACTTGCTCTTTTCCCATTCGCTCCATGATTTTGTAGGTTTTCTGCGCGACAGCGTAGGTTCCTCCGTCCTCTACGAAAAAGTTTCCTACGGCAATACTTCTCGCCATTTGTTGGAACAACACGAAGTAATCCTCGGATTTGCCAGTTCCATCTTTCATCACTGATTCAGTATTCATAATGATGTCCCTCTGGTGGCGGAATAAGTCGGGTACTCAAGGCGTTGAATGAAAACCTGGTGGATTTCCAGGTTTGTTCATCGTGGGCGTGCGCCGATTATTTGTAACCTGTCATAAGTGACAGGTGGCTTTTCATACAGTGAGTCATTTCGATTGAGCGGACGGCAGCCTTCATACGCATGAGGTTCTGTGTGCAATCCGACCGTCGATGTGCTGGCTCGAATGTATACAATCGGCACGCCTATTGCAGTGTTTCCGCCTCTTATTCCTGGGGGGTGCTCCATGCAGTTCTGGCGTCGCAGTATTCAGTGGCAGTTGATTCTCGGCATGGGCACGGCCCTGCTGCTCAGCATTCTGATTGTGGTTGGCATTTATACCCTGGTGGTCAACCGCCTCGCCCAGAGCTATCTGGTCGAGCAGGCCCTGCCGTCGAGCATCGAAGCGACGCGCAACGACATTGAACGCATCCTCGTCCAGCCGCTGACCGCCGCCAAGGACATCGCCAGCAACAGCATGGTCCGCGACTGGCTGGCCAACGGTGAAGACAGCAGCAAAACGGCGGCCTTCGTGCAGTATCTGCAGGCTATACGTACCGAACACAAAGCGTTCACTGCGCTGATCGTGGGTACCGCGTCCAATCACTATTTCACCGAAAAAGGTCTGGATCGCACCCTCAGCCGGGCAAATCCGGCGGATGCCTGGTTCTATGCCTTCCTCGACAGCAACCAGCTGCGCACCCTGAACATCGACAACGACGGCGCCACCGGAGAATTGGCGCTGTTCATCGATCTCAAGGTCGAGCAGGCCGGCAAGGTGGTCGGTGTCGCCGGCCTGGGCCTGAGCATGAAAGAACTGTCGGAGCTGATTCACAACTTCAGCTTCGGCGAGCGCGGCAAGGTCTATCTGGTGCGTTCCGACGGTCTGATCCAGGTCCATCCCGAGGCGCAGTTCAGCGGCAAGCGCACCTTGAGCGAGCAGGTCGGTGCACCCGCCGCGCAAGCGCTCATGGGTCAAAAAGTTGCCACCAGCAGCACTTTCCAGCGTGACGGCGAGGACTTCCTCGCCTTCAGCCTGCCGTTGCGCGATCTCGGCTGGACCCTGGTGGCCGAAGTGCCACAGGCGCAGATCTATGCCGAAGCCCGCCGGGCGATGTGGATGAGCAGTGGCATTGGCCTGGCCGTGGCGCTGGTGTGCCTGGCCTTGGTGATCTGGTTGGCCCAGGGCCTGGTGCGGCCGATTCGTCAGGTAACAGCGGCGCTGGTAGCAATCGGTAGCGGCGGTGGAGATTTGACCCATCGGTTAGATTCCAGTCGCGCCGACGAGCTCGGCGACCTTGCCCGCGGCTTCAACCGTTTCCTCGACAGCCAGCGCGGCATGATCGGTGAAGTGCTGACTACCAGCGAGCGCTTGCGGGTCGCGGTCGGTCAGGTGGCCAAAGTTGTCGATAACACCGCCGAGCGTTCCGGACGCCAGCAGGAAATGACCGACATGGTCGCCACCGCCGTCCACGAAATGGGCCTGACCGTGCAGGAAATCGCGCAGAACGCCGGCAACGCCGCGCTCGCCTCGCAAACCGCGCGCGACGAAGCGTTGCAGGCACGGGAGGTGGTGGGTGGTTCGATTCGGCACATCGAAAGCATGTCCGATGAAATCGGCGTGGCGGCGGGTGCTGTCGGTGAACTGGCGCAGCAGGTGGCGTCGATCGATCAGGTGCTGGCGGTGATTCGCGGTGTGTCCGAGCAGACCAACCTGCTGGCGCTCAACGCCGCCATCGAAGCGGCCCGCGCCGGCGACATGGGTCGTGGGTTTGCCGTGGTGGCCGATGAGGTGCGGACTCTGGCGCGGCGCACCCAGGCGTCCACCGACGAGATTCAGCTGATGATCGGCAGCCTCAAGCAGGGCGCGGATAACGCCGTAGCGTCGATGCGTACCGGCCAGGCGGCGACCGGAACCGGCGTCGAGTCGAGCCAGCGCACCGGTGCATCGCTGACGGCGATCACCGGACAGGTCGAGCGCATCAGTGACATGAACCACCAGGTGGCGACGGCGACGGAAGAGCAGTCGGCGGTGACCGAGGAGATCAATCGCAACGTGCAGGGGATTTCCGATCTGGCGCGGGCGACGGCGGGCGAGGTTCGCGCCTGTCGCGAGGATTGTCAGACGTTGCAGCGCCTGGCGGATGATCTGGCGCGGCAAATGGGCGGGTTCAAGCTGTCCTGATGGATGCCTAGCCTGGGCTGACGCCTTCGCGAGCAGGCTCGCTCCTACATGGGCTGCGGTGCGTTCACAAACCCGTGATCACCTCAATACCTATGGGAGCGAGCCTGCTCGCGAGTGGTTTCAGCCGCTAAAAAGCGCCTGGATCAGAACCACGCATCCTGCATCGCCAGGCACGTATCATCCCGCGCTTCAAGTAACGCCAGTTCATGCTGGCAAGCCGGCACTTCCCACGTCAGGAAATACCGCGCCGCCTGCAACTTGCCCTTATAGAAGTCGGCATCCGCCGCATGACCGTTGGCCAAGCCTTCCTCGGCGCGAATCGCCTGCTCCAGCCAGCGCCAGCCGATCACCGTGTGGCCGAACACTTTCAGGTACAACGCCGAATTAGCCAGGCTGCTGTTGACCTTGCCCTGCGCCAGATCGGTCAGCAGGCCAATGGTCACGGCTTGCAGGCGCGCCACCAGTTTCTCCAGCGGCTCGCGCAGTGCGGTCAGCGAGGCATACGCAGTGGCCCGCTCGGCGGTGTCGGCGATCAGCCGGATCAATTGCTTGAGCCCCGCGCCGCCGTTCTGCGCCAGTTTGCGGCCGAGCAAATCCAGTGACTGAATGCCGTGGGTGCCTTCGTGGATCGGGTTCAGGCGGTTGTCGCGGTAGTACTGCTCCACCGGATATTCACGGGTGTAGCCGTGGCCGCCGAGGATCTGGATCGCCAGTTCGTTGGCTTTCAGGCAGAACTCCGAGGGCCAGGATTTGACGATCGGCGTCAGCAGATCCAGCAGTTCATGGGCCTGTTTGCGCTCGTCTGCGCTGTCCAGCGTGGTGGTGTCATCGAACAACCGTGCCGCGTACAGGCCGAGGTCAAATGCCCCTTCGACGTAGGATTTCTGCGTCAACAGCATGCGTCTGACATCCGCATGCTGAATGATCGCTACGGGCGCGGTGGTCGGGTCCTTGCTGTCCGGCACCCGCCCCTGCGGGCGTTCGCGGGCGTATTCCAGGGAATACAGATAGCCGGCATAACCGAGCATCACCGCGCCCATGCCGACGCCGATCCGTGCCTCGTTCATCATCTGGAACATGTAGCTCAGGCCATGGTGCGGCTTGCCCACCAGATAACCGACGCACTCGCCGTTATCGCCGAAGTTCAGCGCGGTGGAGGTGGTGCCGCGCCAGCCCATCTTGTGAAACAGCCCTGCCAGCAGCACATCGTTGCGCTGGCCGAGGCTGCCGTCGTCGTTGACCAGGAATTTCGGCACGATGAACAGGGAAATGCCCTTCACCCCTGCCGGCGCGTCCGGCAGTTTGGCCAGGACCATGTGCACGATGTTCTCCGACAGCGGGTGGTCGCCGCCGGAAATGAAGATCTTGTTGCCCTTGAGTCGATAAGTCCCGTCAGACGCCGGCTCGGCGCGGGTACGAATATCCGACAGCGACGAACCGGCATGGGGTTCGGTAAGGGCCATGGTGCCGAAGAAGCGGCCGTCGATCATCGGTTGCAGGAAGCGTTGCTTCTGCTCGTCGGTGCCGAAACTTTCGATCAGGTTGGCGGCGCCCATGGTCAGGAACGGGTATGAGGTCGAGGCGGCGTTGGCCGACTGGAAATGGGCGAAACAGGCCTGGGAGAGCAGGGTAGGCAACTGCATGCCGCCGGCGTCGAAACTGCGCGCGGCATTGAGGAAACCGGCCTCGAGGAAAGCGTCCACCGCCGGTTTCACTTCGGGGATCAGAATCGCCTGACCGTTCTCGTAGCGCGGCTCGTTCTCGTCGCCCTTGCGGTTGTGCGGTGCGAAGTATTTCTCGGCAATGCTGCGTGCGGTGCCGATGGCCGCATCGAACGTCTCGCGGTTGTGCTCGGCAAAGCGCTCGCGCCGGGTCAGGCCCTCGGCATCGAGGACTTCGTACAGCTCGAAAGCCAGATTGCGGGAACTGAGCAGCGTCTCGGACATGGCGGCCTACCTTTGAGAGAGTATGCCGCAGTCTAGGAAGGCCCATAAAAATGGGGAAGGAAGATAGATGAGGGTGATGGGGCGGCACAAGCCACAAGCTTCAAGCTGCAAGTAAGAGCCGTTGCTTTTACTTGCAGCTTGTCGCTCGCAGCTTGCGGCTGCCTTTATCCGATGGTCATCAGGCTGGCGTTACCGCCCGCTGCCGCAGTGTTGACGCTCAGCGCGCGCTCGATCACCAGGCGCTCCAGGGCAATGTTGGTCTCGCCCTGAGACAGGCCCTGCACGCCAACGATGGCCCCGGCACGCTTGGCCACTTGCTGGCAGACGGCGCGCAACTGGTCGGAATGGCCGTGATGCAGAACCGCATCGAACACCACGTCATCCTTGGTCCAGTCGGAAACCAGTTTGATCCGCGCCTGAATCTCCTTCGGCAGGCGTGCGAACAGTGCCTTGCTGGTGTCGGATTCCGGCCATACCGCCGAACCACCGACAGCCAGTACGGCCGCCAGTTGGCTGAGCAGATCGCCTTCGACGTCAGCCAGGCACAGCACGTGCTCGCGTGGCAGGATCGCGTAGCTGTTCTTCTCCCCGGTCGGGCCGGCCAGCACGCGGGTGATACCGCTTTGCGATTGTGCCGCGTACTGCACGCACAGGGTGCTCAGGTCGGCGAACTTGTTGCTGTCGGCCCACGCTTTGAGGGCGGTCAGCGGCTTGCTCATGGCGTCGCGCAGACGGACATCCGGCGCCACGGCAGCATCGGCGCGAGCGAAGGATTGTTCGATGGCATCGGTAGGACGAGTCGACAGCAGGCGGTACAGGTACAGCGGGCCGCCGGCCTTCGGACCGGTCCCCGACAGGCCCTCGCCGCCGAACGGCTGCACGCCGACCACGGCACCGACGATGTTGCGGTTGACGTAGACGTTACCGGCGTTGACGTTGTCGATCACCTTGGCGATGGTCTCGTCGATACGGGTGTGCACGCCGAGGGTCAGGCCGTAGCCGGAGGCATTGATCTGGCCGATCAACTGGTCGATCTCTTTGCGCTTGTAGCGCACCACGTGCAGCACCGGGCCGAAGATCTCGCGCTGCAGTTCGTCGAAGCTTTCCAGTTCGATCAGGGTCGGCATGACGAAGGTGCCGCGTTTGACTTCCTCGGCGTCGGCGATAGCCACCTGGTAGACGTTGCGACCTTTGTCGCGCATGGCCTGGATGTGCTTCTCGATCCCGGCCTTGGCTTCGGCGTCGATCACCGGGCCAATGTCCACGGACAAACGCTCAGGGTTACCCAAGCGCGATTCGGCCATCGCGCCCTTGAGCATTTCGATGACGCGATCGGCGGAATCTTCCTGCAGGCACAGCACACGCAGGGCCGAGCAACGCTGACCGGCGCTGTCGAAGGCCGAGGACACCACGTCGATCACCACTTGTTCGGTGAGCGCGGACGAGTCGACGATCATCGCGTTCTGCCCACCGGTTTCGGCGATCAGCGGAATCGGACGGCCCTGGTTGTCGAGGCGACCGGCGATGTTGCGCTGCAGCAGGCGCGCGACTTCGGTGGAACCGGTGAACATCACGCCTTTGACGCGCTCGTCACCGACCAGCCCGGCACCGACGGTTTCACCGCGACCCGGCAGCAGTTGCAGTACGCCTTCCGGAATTCCGGCTTCGAGCAGCAGGCGTACGGCTTGCGCGGCGACCAGCGGAGTCTGTTCGGCCGGTTTGGCCAGTACCGGGTTGCCGGCGGCCAGAGCGGCAGCGACCTGGCCGCTGAAGATTGCCAGCGGGAAGTTCCACGGGCTGATGCACACCACCGGGCCCAATGGACGGTGGGCGTCGTTGCTGAAATCGTTGCGTGCCTGCACCGCGTAGTAACGCAGGAAGTCGACGGCTTCGCGGACTTCGGCGATGGCGTTGGCGAAGGTCTTGCCGGCTTCGCGGGCCAGCAGGCCCATCAACGGCTGGATCTCGCCTTCCATCAAATCAGCGGCGCGTTCCAGGATTGCCGCGCGCTCGGCGGGCGGGGTGGCCTGCCAGATCGGTGCGGCGTTCAAGGCGCACTGGATCGCGTTGTCGACGTCTTCGACGGTGGCTTCCTGCACGTGACCGACCACGTCGCGGTGATCCGCCGGGTTGAGGACCGGCGCCGGCGCTTCGTTGCTGGCGGCGCAGCCGAGCATCGGCGCGGCTTTCCAGTTGTTGTGCGCGGTGGCCAGCAGGGCGCAGGACAGCGAGGCCAGGCGATGTTCGTTGGCCATGTCGATGCCGGCGGAGTTGGCGCGCTCGGCACCGTACAGATCACGCGGCAATGGAATGCGCGGGTGCGGCAGGCCGAAACCACCTTCCACGGTTGCCATCTGCTCGATCTGCGCAACAGGGTCGGCCACCAGTTCCTGGATCGAAATCGACTGGTCGGCGATGCGGTTGACGAACGAGGTATTGGCGCCGTTTTCCAGCAGACGACGCACCAGGTAGGCCAGCAGGGTTTCGTGAGTACCGACCGGCGCGTAGACGCGGCACGGACGGTTCAGCTTGCCTTCGGAAACTTTGCCTACAACCTGTTCGTACAGCGGTTCGCCCATGCCGTGCAGACATTGGAATTCGTACTGGCCCGGGTAATAGTTCTGACCGGCAATGTGATAAATCGCCGACAGGGTGTGGGCGTTGTGCGTGGCGAACTGCGGGTAGATGACTTCCGGCACCGACAGCAGTTTGCGCGCGCAGGCGATGTAGGAAACGTCGGTGTACACCTTGCGGGTGTAGACCGGATAGCCTTCCAGGCCTTCGACCTGGGCACGCTTGATTTCGCTGTCCCAGTACGCGCCTTTCACCAGGCGGATCATCAGGCGATGACGGCTGCGGCGGGCCAGATCGATCACGTAGTCGATCACGTACGGGCAACGCTTCTGGTAAGCCTGGATGACGAAGCCGATGCCGTTCCAGCCGGTCAGTTGCGGCTCGAAGCACAGGCGCTCGAGCAGATCCAGCGACAGCTCGAGGCGGTCGGCTTCTTCGGCGTCGATGTTCAGGCCGATGTCGTATTGCTTGGCCAGCAGGGTCAGCGACAGCAGGCGCGGGTACAGCTCGTCCATCACGCGCTCGTATTGCGCGCGGCTGTAGCGCGGGTGCAGCGCCGACAGCTTGATCGAAATGCCCGGGCCTTCATAAATCCCACGGCCGTGGGAGGCTTTGCCGATCGAGTGGATCGCTTGTTCGTACGACGCCAGGTACTTCTGCGCATCGTGTTCGGTCAGCGCCGCTTCACCGAGCATGTCGTAGGAGTAGCGGAAGCCCTTGGCTTCGAACTTGCTCGCGTTGGCCAGGGCTTCGGCGATGGTTTCGCCGGTGACGAACTGCTCGCCCATCAGGCGCATGGCCATGTCGACGCCCTTGCGGATCATCGGCTCGCCGCTCTTGCCGATGATGCGGCTCAGCGACGAAGTCAGGCCGGCTTCGTTGTGCGTGGACACCAGTTTGCCGGTCAGCAGCAGGCCCCAGGTGGCGGCATTGACGAACAGCGAAGGGCTGTTGCCGAGGTGCGGCTGCCAGTTGCCGGTACTGATCTTGTCGCGGATCAGCGCATCGCGGGTGCCTTTGTCCGGGATACGCAGCAGCGCTTCAGCCAGGCACATCAGCGCCACGCCTTCCTGGGACGACAGAGAAAATTCCTGCAGCAGGCCTTGAACAATGCCGGCACGACCGCCAGCGCTTTTCTGGTTACGCAGTTTTTCCGCGATGGTCGCGGCGAGTTTGTTGGTGGCTTCGGCCATCGGCGCCGGCAGGCGAGCCTGCTCGATCAGCATCGGCACCACTTCCGGCTCGGGGCGACGGTAAGCGGCGGTGATCGAAGCGCGCAGGACCGATTGCGGCAGGATGCTTTCGGCGAATTCAAGGAAGCACTGGTGGGCGTGATCGGTGTGGACTTCGCCGGCGTCGTCGGCGTCCTTGGCGCTCAGGCCATTGAGCTCGGTCAGGGTTGCACCACCCTCGAGTTTCTCCAGGTAATTGAAAATTGCCTGCTTGATCAGCCAGTGCGGCGTGCGATCAATCGAGGTCGCGGCAGCCTTAAGGCGCTCGCGGGTCGGGTCATCGAGTTTGACCCCAAGGGTGGTGGTAGCCATATTTTTATCCTCATAGGTGCCGCAGTTGCGCGGCAACAGCTGGCGGCAAGATTAGCTGCGCGCCGAAAGAGGTGCAACCGGGTGCAACCCTTTTTTGTCGGAATATTCGGCAACTCGTCAGGAAATAATTTCTGGTACGAAAGTGCTGCTCCTGCTTGGTACTTTTGCTTCTAGCAAAGGCTCGTGACTGCGCTAAAAGGGAGCAAAAAACCGCCTTTTCGGGATAATTCCGATTAGGTGCAACTAATTCTCAAGAAACTGGTTGCACCTGTTTTGCTTTGTTGAATAGGATTCGCGCCCAAGGTGCAACCGGGGAAACCCGATGTACCGGCCAATGGCTTTCCTGGGGAAACATTGGTCATAAATGCGCGGCTGTGCGAATCGTCTGTCAGACGTCAGTCTGCAAACGGTGCAACCGCCGCCGCTACATAAAAACAAAGCCAGGGCACGTACGTAATGAGCGCAAGCAATCCAACCCTGATCACGTTCGTGATCTATATCGCAGCAATGGTGCTGATCGGCTTCATGGCCTATCGCTCCACCAACAACCTCTCTGACTATATTCTTGGCGGCCGCAGTCTGGGCAGCGTCGTGACCGCATTGTCGGCCGGTGCTTCCGACATGAGCGGCTGGTTGCTGATGGGCCTGCCGGGCGCCATCTACATGTCCGGCCTGTCCGAAAGCTGGATCGCCATCGGCCTGATCGTCGGGGCCTACCTGAACTGGCTGTTCGTCGCCGGTCGCCTGCGGGTGCAGACCGAGCACAACGGTGATGCGCTGACCCTGCCCGACTACTTCTCCAGCCGTTTCGAAGATAAAAGCGGGCTGCTGCGGATCATTTCGGCGATCGTGATTCTGGTGTTCTTCACCGTCTACTGCGCATCCGGCATCGTTGCCGGCGCGCGCCTGTTCGAAAGCACCTTCGGCATGTCCTACGAGACAGCGCTGTGGGCCGGTGCGGCGGCGACGATTGCCTACACCTTCGTCGGCGGTTTCCTCGCGGTTAGCTGGACCGACACCGTTCAGGCCACCCTGATGATCTTCGCCCTGATCCTCACGCCGATCATCGTGCTGCTGGCGACCGGCGGCGTCGACACCACGTTCCTGGCCATCGAAGCGCAGGACCCGAGCAATTTCGACATGCTCAAGGGCACCACTTTCATCGGCGTGATCTCGCTGATGGGTTGGGGCCTGGGTTACTTCGGTCAACCGCACATTCTGGCGCGCTTCATGGCCGCTGATTCGGTGAAATCGATTGCCAACGCCCGTCGCATCTCGATGACCTGGATGATTCTCTGCCTCGGCGGCACCGTGGCCGTTGGCTTCTTCGGTATCGCTTACTTCTCGGCGCACCCTGACGTTGCCGGTCCTGTGACCGAGAACCACGAGCGTGTGTTCATCGAACTGGCCAAACTACTGTTCAACCCATGGATTGCCGGTGTCCTGCTGTCGGCGATCCTCGCGGCGGTGATGAGCACCCTGAGCTGCCAGTTGCTGGTGTGCTCGAGCGCCCTGACCGAAGACTTCTACAAAGCGTTCATCCGCAAAAGCGCGACCCAGCTGGAACTGGTGTGGATCGGCCGGGCCATGGTGCTGGTCGTTGCGCTGGTCGCCATCGCCCTGGCCGCCAACCCGAAAAACCAGGTACTGGGTCTGGTCAGCTACGCCTGGGCCGGCTTCGGTGCGGCGTTCGGTCCGGTGGTGCTGATCTCGGTGGTGTGGAAAAAGATGACCCGCGACGGCGCCCTGGCCGGCATCCTGGTCGGCGCGATCACGGTGGTGGCGTGGAAGCATTGGGAAGTGATGGGTCTGTACGAAATCATCCCGGGCTTCATCTTCGCCAGCCTGGCGATCTACTTCGTCAGCCTGATGGGCCAGCCGACCACCGGCATGGTCCAGCGCTTCGAAGCGGCGGAAAAGGATTTCCACCTGAACAAGTGATGGCGCTGAGCTGAGGCTCAACGCTTTTGCCGACATGAAAACGGCCCGTCTCCTACCCGAGGCGGGCCGTTTTTTTGTGCCTGTTCTTTCTCGAATCCTGTGGAGATCCAGCGTGGGAGCGAGCCTGCTCGCGAATGCGATTGATCATTCAATGAAGGTGTCGACTGACATGCCGCTTTCGCGAGCAGGCTCGCTCCCACAGTGAAGCGGTGGTGGGTTTGGGGGATATGTCTGTAGTCGAATGCGCCGATATCCGAAGGCTTTTCCGGCAGGCAAAGTAGGGCAAATCTGATTTTTCCGTCGCCCACCCAACAGCCCTTGCGCCTCATGCAGAATCGCCCGCCCTCATTCTGCAGAGAGACATCGGATGTTCGCGCCTGCCAATCAACCGCGTTTCACGTTGACCTTCGAAGGCGCCCAACCTGACCTCAAGGTCCTTGAGTTCACGGGCAAGGAAGCCATTAGCCAACCCTTTCGTTTCGAGCTGGAACTGGTCAGTGAGCGGCCGGATCTGGATCTGGAAAGCCTGCTGCACTGTCAGGCGTTTCTGAGTTTCGATGCGCAAGGGGCTGGCATTCATGGTCAGATTTATCAGGTCGGCCAAGGGGATTGCGGCAAACGTCTGACCCGCTACCACGTCAGCCTGGTGCCGCGTCTGGCCTACCTCGCGCATCGCCATAACCAGCGGATTTTCCAGCAACAGAGCGTGCCGCAGATCGTTGCGCAGATCCTCAGGGAGCACGCGATCCTGCGCGACGCCTTCGAGTTTCGCCTCGGCAGCGAGTACCCGCCACGGGAATACTGCGTGCAGTACGCCGAGAGCGATCTGGCCTTTGTCCAGCGCCTGTGTGCGGAAGTCGGCATCCATTACCACTTTCAACATGGCACCGAGGGCCATCTGCTGGTGTTCGGCGATGACCAGACCGTGTTCCCGCGGCTGGCCGAGCCGACGGTGTACCTGCCGGGCAGCGGCATGGCGGCTGGCGCACCGGCGATCAAGCGCTTCAATGTGCGTGTGGAAACCCGCACCAGCGTGGTCACCCGGCGCGACTACAACTTCACCCGGCCGCGCCTGCAACTGGACGCCCGGGTCGATGGCGAGCAGCGCCCGGTGCTTGAGGACTATCACTTCCCCGGCCAGTTCAGCGACCGGGAAAGTGGCAGGCAACTGGCCCAGCGCGCGCTGGAACGGCATGTCGCCGACTACCGTCAGGCTGAAGGTCGCAGCGACGAATCCGCCCTGGTCAGCGGACATTTCCTGCAGCTCAATGGCCATCCGCGCCAGGACTGGAACGACCTGTGGCTGCTCACCGCCATCGAGCACCGTGGCCGCCAACCGCAAGTGCTGGAGGAAACGGTCACCAGTGATGGGGAATCCTTCCAGGGCTACCGTAATACCTTTCTTGCCACGCCGTGGGACGTATTCTTTCGCCCGGCGCTGGGGCCGGAAAAACCGCGCATGCTCGGTTATCAACCCGCCGTGGTCACCGGGCCGCAAGACAGCGAAATCCACTGCGACGAGTACGGTCGGGTCAAGGTGCAACTGGCCTGGGACCGCGACGGCGAGCTCAATGAGCATTCCAGCTGCTGGCTGCGCGTGGCTACCGGCTGGGCGCATGACCGTTACGGCAGCGTGTTGATTCCGCGCGTGGGTATGGAAGTGCTGGTTGGCTTCATCGACGCCGATGCCGACAAGCCGCTGGTGGTCGGCTGCCTGCCGAACGCCGCGACTCCGGTGCCGCTGGACCTGCCGGCGGACAAGACCCGCAGCATTTTCCGCAGCCAGAGCAGCCCGGGCGGTGGCGGCTACAACGAACTGCGCATCGAGGATCGCAAAGGCGCCGAGGAAATCTACCTGCGCGCCCAGCGCAACTGGACCCAGCATGTGTTGAATGATCAGCAGGTGCAGGTGGGTAACCAGCGCAGCGTTGTCGTCACCGGCCTGGCGAAACATGAGTTGAAGGCTGACGAGCAGCGCATCACCCACGGCCAGCGCCAGACCGAAGTGAAGCAGGACGATCATCTGACGGTTGTCGGTGATCGACATATTCGGGTGAGCAACCAGGCGACCAGCGCCAGCGCGCAGATTCACCTCAGCGCCGGCCAGCAAGTGGTGATCGACGGCGGCGCGAGCGCGACGATTCAGGCCGGCGGGCAGTGGATCAACATCGGCCCCGGCGGGATTTTCAGCAGCGTACCGATTCAGGTCGGTGGCGCGCCGACGGCGGCGATGAGCGCGGCACCGAGTGTGCCGGGATTGCCCACAAAGCTCGCAGCAGCGCCGGCGGCCATGCTCACGGCTGCACAAATCATGAGCTTTAAAGGTGATGCGCCATTCTGCGAAGAGTGCGAGCGCTGCAAGGACGGAATTTGCCTGGCCCCGAGCGCGTTGATCAACGACCCAAAGCCTTCAGCTCGGCCAGCGACTTCGAACGTTGAGCCGGGCTTTTATATTGTTGAGCAGGGGATGTCTCGCTCTGCGCTTGAATCGATACTGTTCCCGCAACCAGATCCGGCCGTGCTGGATAAATTTCGTAGCCTGAATCCGCAACTCACTCAATTTGCCAAGCCTGGGCAACTGATCGTCCTGAGCGACCCGCGTAATACGCAATGCACGCGGGAAGAAGCATTGCTGATGGAGGCGGCGCAGAAGGTTGAGGCGGCTCTGGCGCCGATGAGTGATTCGGAGGCGGAGTTCATGGTGCGGTATCAGGCAGAGATTCAGTCATTCTTATCTCAGGGTTCGACGGCGGTGGGAATCGGCTCGGCGATGTTCAGCAATCATTTGGACAATCTTGGCAAGACGCTGACAGAGTTGGAGGTTCTGCATAAGCAAACCTTCGATAAACACGGCAAGCTTCAGGGTGCTGATTTTTTCTCCAGACGCAAACAGCTGATGGCGCAACTCGATAGCAGCCTTAGCCCGCTTGTGCGTAAAGCGGCTGGTTTACCCGATCACCCAAACCTGAAGAAAACGTTGGGAATTTCCAGTCGCAGTCTCGTTCACCATTGGAACATGGCTGGTGTCGCGGGGGAGATTCCCGGATACGCAACGCATATTCAGGGCGTTAGCAGGGCCAGCAAGATCATCAAGTTAGGTGGTTGGGTTGGGGTTGGTCTGGGCGCGGCGGCGTCGGGACTGAAGATAAGGGAAACTTGCCGGCTAGGGACTGAAGAAGCTTGCAGGAAAGTGAAGTTCACCGAAACGGCGAAACTCGCCGGCGCATTCGGGGGAAGTCTCGGCGGGGGGATCGCGGGTACTCTTGTATGCGTTGGCATTGGCCTGGGTACGGCGGGAACAGGCGGGGTGCTTTGTTCATTGGTAATGGTCGGGGCTGGAACTTTTGGAGGGGGAGTGGGTGGCGAGATCTTGGGTGAAAAGGTTGGTGAGGTCATTTACGAGGGGGTTGGCAAATGACAAAGGCTGATGAGACCTGGTTCGTTTTGACTTTTGGCGGCATGTTCTTTGGGCTTGCTTTCATATCTGTTGTCGGTCAGGCCTATCTGGCTCTATTCAGAAAAGAGGCGATTTTTCGTTTTCTCAGCAACTCGCAAGGTGTGTTAGTGCGCAAGCCTTTAAGTGCTGGGGTTTTGGGTGCTTATTTCATGTTGGCGTGCATAGGCTCGTACTTGCTCATGCCGTCCAGGGCAATCAAAGGGGGGGCTTTGGATGCGGGAGATTTGCTGAATTTTCCTTCAACTTTGTTGTGTTTGATTCGCTTTGTGTATCTATCGGAATTTGGAAGTTTCGTCACGATGATTATTTTCTTACTGGTCGCGAGTTTTATGGGGTGGATTGAATAGAATTGATTGCTCGCAGTATGTACATACTTTTATGAGCGAAGATTGCATAAGAAAATGGCTTAAAATCCATCCCCTTTGCAGCAATCTAAAACTCTGTGTCATTTTCTGTAATGCCGACATCGCGCAGCCGTTCAAAGGGGGCGGGACCTGCTGGACTGAAGGTCCCGGAACGGAAAAGGCATGCAGAAGGGTTAAGTTCACTGAGGCCGGGAAACCTTGGGGGTATATCTCTGGTGGAGAGGGAGACGCGCTTTTCAGGAAGGGGTGGGTGAATTGTTGTATGAGGTTGCACTGTGAAAGATTCGTTGGATGACGTTTATGCATGTGTGGTTTTGACATTGGCAGCACTGTTTGTCTTGTGTTTGGCGCTGATGTTCTATCTTGCTTATTTTCGAATCAAAGAGGTCTTGGGTTGCTTAAATAACTCTCCAGCTGTAATCGGTAGGTTAGCGCATTTGAGCCTTGCACCGCTTGTGCGATTGGTACTGCTCGGGCATATCAGCATGATGCTGATTATTCCTCGTCGCTCAATAAAAAAAGAGATGCTGAACGCCCAAGATTACGAAAGATTTCCACGTCATCTAAAGGAGTTAATAAGATTCTGCAACTATTTCATGTGGTTGCTGATCGCACTGATGGTGGTTATGTATATTTTTTATCGTTGATCTCTTGGCTCATGGTAGGTGATCGAGTTTTTGAGCCTGATGATATCGGTGTTAGCTAACGCCGGTATTCGGCGTGGTTGTAGGTAAGTTCATGGTTGGTTGAAATAGATCTTATGAGTGATGAATGTATAAAAAACTGGTTACACACCCCATCGTTCAAAACGGGTGAACAAGTTTTCGCCATCTTTAGCTGTGGCAGCACGGCTGAGCCATTCAAGGCTTGGCAGGCATCGAATAAGGTGCAAGCGCCGAGTCCAATCTGGGCCGATACAATTTACTCCGAGTGGGACGCGGTGATGCCTTATGTGGGAATCGTCGACTCGGACAGTGAGTTTCTGGATTGGGTGGTGACGACTGAGTCTCGCGACTGGGGCTGGTTGGCGGTGTCTTCGGCAAGTCTTGAGGTGGTGGTCGAGCACTTTCGCAGCCTGACGCAGGTGTTGATGCCCGATGGGAAAACGGTGTTTTTCCGGTTTTGGGATGGGCGGTTTCTGTTGCCGATTTTGCAGTCCGATGCCGTGGATGCGGCGCAGCTGTTGCCGGTAATTTCACGCGCACTGATCAATGGCCAGGCCTTGGATATCGGGGGGCGGGCGCAGATTTCGGGGCGTGTGTTCCCTTGGTGGAAAGTGCCTGAATCGGTGTTGGCTTCGGCGGGGGATGAAGTCCGTATCGGCAACGCGGTGCAATGGCTAAGCGAGGAGCATCCGGCAATGTTCGAGGCGTTTCCTGAACCTGTGCTGCGCTGCAAGGCCGGGCGGTTTTTTCAGATTTCAACGTCGGCAGAATCGTCGCAGTCGGCATTGCTGGAGTATTTGCTGGCAGAGCTGGAGTGACATTTCCGGGCGAAGGTTTCGGACGTTTCCTTCGAGTTGCGGCGGCTTTCATGAACTGGTGGGCGTTGGGTAGCAGGGATAGTCTTGCATCGTCACCGCAGATGCGGCGACAGGGTGTAGGCGCCCTGATACTGGAAGAGCGCACGAACGTCGCCGCCCGGTTTGCGGCAGTTTACGTCCGTCCGTAAGATCATTTGCGGCGGTTATGCGCGGGCACGCTTCGGCGTGGCCGAGTTCTCCGGTCTCGGTTCTCCTACCCCGCGCTTAGACTCACTCAGCGATATACGCATCCTGAGTGTTGATAAAACTGGCGAACGCCTCTGAGTTGTAGACCGCCAGGCATCCATGAAAAACGACTTTTCTGTTCGAGTGTTTGCTGTTCGAAGGCGTCTTTGCATAGGCTGCAAATACATAGTCTCGAGTTGCTTTGTACGGGTCGTGGAGTACTTGCAGCGTGTCTTCATTTTGCCGGATGGCATGCATACCGTTGCCCATGAACGAGTAGGCAGCGGCGGACAGCTCGATATCTTTTTCGAGTGCGGAGCGTTCGTTGAATGGCTCCAGGATGCATTGGCTCAGGCCATAGTTCTTGAGCATCTGGCGAGCCTGCGCAATGTGATTTGCGCCCGCCACGGCGTGCATTGAGCAGATCAGGCACAGAGAGAAAATGAGTGGGTGACGCATGGGTTTGACTTCCTGTCGGCTATGACCTGCCAGTTAAGCGAGAAAACCGGCCTTTGGCGAGGGTGGGTACTTGGCGTGAGAGAGGCCCGCTCGGCCGCCAGCCCCTGACTTGCCGCCCGGTAAAAGGTAAACTTTGCGCCCTTCGCAGGAGCAGCCATGAATTATCGTCACGCCTTCCATGCCGGCAATCACGCCGATGTGTTCAAACACCTGACCTTGACCCGCCTCATCGCCCTGATGTCGCGCAAGGAGCAGCCGTTTGCCTATCTCGACACGCATGCCGGTATCGGTCTGTATGACTTGCAGGGCGATCAGGCCAATCGCACTGGCGAGTACCTGGAAGGCATCGCGCGTTTGTGGGATCAGCCGGATCTGCCAGCGCTGACCGCTGACTACATGCAGGTGCTGCACGAGATGAACCCCGATGGCCAGTTGCGCTACTACCCGGGCTCGCCGGAGCTGGCGCGGCGCCTGACCCGCCCGCAGGACCGGGTGATGCTCAACGAAAAGCACCCGCAAGACGGCGTGCAGCTCAAGGAGAACATGGCCGGCGACCGTCGGGTCAAGGTGCATCTGGGCGAGGGCTGGCATGTGGCGCGGGCGATGTTGCCGGTGCAGGAGAAGCGTGCGGTGATGTTGATCGATCCGCCGTTCGAGCAACTTGATGAGATGCAAAAGTGTGCGGCGTCGCTGAAAGAAGCGATTGGCCGGATGCGTCAGACCGTAGCGGCCATTTGGTACCCGGTGAAGGATCAGCGTGCGCTGCGGCGTTTCTATCAGGACCTGGCCGGCACCGGCGCGCCGAAGTTGCTGCGTGTGGAGCTGCTGGTGCATCCGCTGGATACGCCGAACAGCCTGAACGGTTCGGGCCTGGCGATTGCCAATCCGCCGTGGGGGCTGGAAGAGGAATTGCGTGAGCTGCTGCCGTGGCTGTCGAAGAAGCTTGGGCAGACCCAGGGTGGCTGGCAGATGGATTGGTTGATCGCCGAGAGCTGATCAGTTGGTTTGCTGGTGTCTGATCGGTCGCCTTCGCGGGCAGGCCCGCTCCCACAGGGAACTAAGTCGTTCATGGAACTTGTGGAAGCGGCTTGCTCGCGCAGCTTTCAGGTTCAGTTACCCGCCAGGCTCGGTGGCATACACACGCCGGTGCCGCCGATGCCGCAATAGCCTTCAGGGTTTTTCGCCAGGTACTGCTGGTGATAGGCCTCGGCGAAGTACACGGTCGGGGCCTGTTCGATTTCGGTGCTGATTTCCCCGAGGCCAGCCTTGCTCAGCTCGGCCTGATACACGGCTTTGCTCTTCAGCGCGGCGTCCAGTTGCTCCGGCGTGGTGGCGTAGATCACCGAGCGGTACTGAGTGCCGATGTCGTTGCCCTGACGCATGCCCTGGGTCGGGTTGTGCAGTTCCCAGAACATCGCCAACAGCTCTTCATAGCTGACCTTGTCCTGGTCATACACCACCAGCACCACTTCCGCGTGGCCGGTCAGGCCCGAGCAGACTTCTTCGTAGGTCGGGTTCGGGGTGAAGCCGCCGGCGTAGCCGACCACGGTGCTGACCACGCCTTCACGCTGCCAGAAACGGCGCTCGGCACCCCAGAAGCAACCGAGGCCGAAAATCGCGAAGCCGACGTTCTGGAAAAACGGGCCGAGCAGCGGGGTTTCTTCGAAGACGAAATGCTTTTCAGGCAGGGTCATCGCAGTTTCGCGGCCGGGTAGAGCTTGGTCTTTAGTCGGTAGCACGTTTTTGTTCACCAGAATTTCCGAGCGCAGAACCATGATCGTTCCTCTCAGTCAGGATGGGATGTAAAAAGTCAGACCGTCAGTGTGCCCAATGATGCCCGATTTCGCACCCTTCAAATGTGGCAGTGAGCCTGCTCGCGAAAGCGCTGTGTCAGGCGACGACGCTGTCGACGGCTATAACGCCTTCGCGAGCAGGGGGGCCTCGACAGATGGGATTTAGAGGCAGAGCGGGCCGCGCGGGTAGCGCTTGAGCGCCTGGATCAGCTCGGCGCCGGGGATCGGCCGGTCGAACAAATAGCCCTGGCCGACGTCGCAACGATGACGGCGCAGAAACGCCAGTTGTTCGGCGGTCTCGATGCCTTCGGCCACGACTTTGAGTTTCAGGTTGTGCGCCATGGCAATCACCGCCGAGGTGATTTCCATGTCGTCCTGGTTGTCCGGGATTTCGTGGATGAAGCTGCGATCGATCTTGATGATGTCGATGGGGAATTTCTTCAGGTAGCTGAGCGACGAGTAGCCGGTGCCGAAGTCGTCCATGGCCAGGGTCAGGCCCAGGCGCTTGAGCTGGTCGAGCTGCAGGTGGGTGTCTTCGGTGGCTTCGAGCAGCAGGCCTTCGGTCAGCTCCAGCTCCAGCAGATTGGCTGGCAGCGCTTCCTCCTTGAGGATGTTGGCGATGGAGGCGACCAGATCCGGGTCGGAGAACTGCTTGGGCGAGAGGTTGATCGCCACTTGCAGGTTGCCCATGCCGGCGGCCGTCAGCGCCTTGCTCATGCGGCAGGCCTGACGGGCGATCCACTTGCCGATCGGGATGATCAGGCCGGTTTCCTCGGCGACGCTGATGAACTGGTCCGGGCGGATCATGCCGCGCTCCGGATGGTTCCAGCGCAGCAGGGCTTCCATGCCCAGCAAGCGGCCGCTGCGCAGGCACAGCTTGGGCTGGTAGAACACGTCCAGTTCGTTCTGGGTCAGGGCGCGGCGCAGGTTGTTCTCGACGAACAGCTTGTAGCTGGCCTCGGCATTCAACGCCTCGGTGAATACCTGCACCTGGTGTTTGCCGTTGGCCTTGGCCTTGTGCAGGGCGAGGCCGGCGTTGCGCATCAGGGTCTGCGGGTCGCGGCCGTGCAACGGCGCGCAGGCCAGGCCCACGGAGCCGGTGACGCTGATCAACTGGTTGTCGACGAACATCGGCTTGTCGAGGGTCGCCAGCAACTGGTTGGCGATCTGCTGGCCGGTGGCCAGGTCGGTGTCGTCGAGCAACACGGCAAACTCGTTACTGGCGAACCGCGCGAGGCTGCCGCTCGGGCTCAGGCTGTTGCGCAGGCGCCGGGCCAGGCTGATCAGCAGTTTGTCGCCGGTCTGGTGGCCGAGGCTGTCGTTGATCCGCTTGAAGTTGTCGATGTCGACCAGCAACAGGCTGATCGGGGTATCGCTGTCCCGGGCGAACCGTTCGTCGAGATTGCGGATAAATGCAGGTCGATTGCCGAGGTTGGTCAGGTTGTCGGTGTAGGCCAGGCGCTCGATGCGCTGCTGGGCCAGTTTGGTCTGGGTGATGTCTTCGTAGATGCCGATGTAGTGCGTCAGTTCGCGGTTGTCGCCGTAGACCTTGGAAATCGACAGCTGACCCCAGTACGGCTCGAGGTTTTTGCGCCGGCTCTTGAATTCGCCCTGCCAGCTGTTGCTCTTGGCCAGCGCCGAGGGCGCGTCGAACAGCAGCTCGCTGAGGTTTTCCAGCGCCGGCAGCTCCGACAGGCGCTGGCCGTGGACTTCCTCGGTGGTGTACTGGGTGATCGCGGTGAAGCTCGGGTTGACGTACTCGACCACGCCATCGCAATTGACCAGCAGAAAGGCGTTGGCGCTTTGCTCCACGGCCCGCTGGAACAGGTGCAGGGCGCTGGTGGCGGTGCGCCGGTTATGGTTGTTGATGACCTGGGCGAACTGATCGGCCAGCTCACCGGCAAAGGCGATTTCATCGGACTGCCAGGCGCGGGTGACCCCGGTCTGCTCCAGGCACAGCACGCCGACCACCTGGCCGTCGACGCGGATACTGGCGTCGAGCATGGCGTTGACGTCGCGCGGGCGCAGGGCTTCGGCCATCTCGCGGGTGCGCGGGTCGCGCATTGCATTGTGCGCGTCGATGGCACGGCTGCTGTGCAGGGCTTCCATGTAGTCGGGGAAGCCGCTGACGTCGATCACATCCGGCAGGATGTATTCCTGGGTCGCGCGGTGGTAGGCCGAAATCGGTACCAGGTGCTGGCCTTCGAGGTTCCACAGGCTGGCGCAGTCGATTTCGTAGATGTCGCAGGCGCAGCGCGTGATCAGCTCGGCGGCTTCGCGCAGCGAGTTGTGGCTGCTGTAGCGCTGGCGGGCGAGCAACAGGATCAGGTCCTGCTGCGCACGCACCCGCTCCAGATGCTGCAGCTGCTCCTGCTGGGCGCGCTGGTTGAGTTCAAGGGCGATCTGCAGGCGTGAATTCTGGGTTTCGAGGTCGACCGACGGCAGCGTCGGCGCCTGGTCGAAGACATCGTCGACCGCCAGCAGGTAGCCGCGCAGCAGGTGACGATTGTGCTGTTTGTAGGCTTCGCCGAGTTCGAGGATGCTCAACGGCCCGGCGGCGGTGTGCAGGGTGTAGCGCACCAGATAGTGCGGGCTGTCGCGCAGTTGTTGCTGGATGGCGTCGTGCTGCTGATAGCGCGCTTCGGGCTCCATCAGGCTGGCGTAGGGCGAGCCGACCAGGGCGCAGAGTTCGACGGCCGGTTGGCCGAACTGGCGTTCACAGTTGGGATCGAGAAACAGCATCGCCCAACTGGCTTCATTCAAGCGCTCGAAACGCAGCATGCCGAGCCGCGAGGGCACAGGCA
Organism: Pseudomonas sp. efr-133-TYG-5; assembly: GCF_030209175.1. Lineage (GTDB taxonomy): Bacteria > Pseudomonadota > Gammaproteobacteria > Pseudomonadales > Pseudomonadaceae > Aquipseudomonas. The sequence continues at coordinate 388,190 of NZ_JARVSM010000006.1, forward strand.
ACTGCGTCACTACCTCGGCCACCATACGGCTGGCGGCATCGGGTTGGCTCTTCATGAAGGGAACTCGCTTGGAAATATGCTGAACGCGCCGGGCTCTCGCCCTCTTTACTGTTGCCTGCGGCAAGGTTGCATCATTGCGGCACTGACTGACAAGAGACATGAAGGCCAAGTGCTATAAGAATGTGTCGGCCGCGTGGGGCATTTCTCCAGTGCCTGGCGCAAAAGAGCAAAAGATCGCCGCTCGCGGCAGCGCCTGCAGGGGACACCCACCCATGCAGAGGCTGCCGCAGGCCGCGATCTTTTCAGCATTCAGCGCAGTTTCAGGCTGATCGATTGCAGCTGTTTGCCCTCCCGATCATGGTAATTGATCAGAATTTGATCAGCCTCGACCCGCATATGGGCGAAGTTGTCCTGGCTGATCACGGTGCTGCTCAGCTCGTGTTGATAGTCGCCCGCTGGCGTGCGCACCAGCGGCTGATCGAGGATGAACGTCGACGCCTTGGCATACGGCAGCAGCACGCTGTTGTAAAACGGTGAGGAAACGATGGTGTGGACTTCGAAGTCCGGGTCTTCGCTGTGCGTCAGGCGCGAGGTCAGCGAACCGTGGACGTCGCCACTGATGAACACGACATTGCTGATGCGCTGTGTGCGAATCAGCTCCAGCAGGCGCAGGCGCTGTTGCGGGAAACCTTGCCAGGCGTCCTCGCCGTTCGTCCGGCGATCCGGGTAGAACATCACGCTGGTGACCACGAACTTGACCCGCGCCGTACTGTTGACCAGCCACTGGCACAGGGCGTGTTCCTGCGCATCATCGAGAATCCGTCGGTCGCTGGCCGCCAGGTTGCGCCGGGTACGGCTGTCGGTGACAAACCACTCGATATCGCCATCGCTGAATTGATACCAGTAGTGCTTCAATGAAGAACGATCAACCTGGCCATTAGTTGTCAGTGCGCAGGCCGGGCTGTGACTGGCTTGATATAACGCATAAGCATCCATGGCGTTGCGAAATAACGCCTGGTCGGCATGGATTGCCCGGGCCGGCCAGTTATCTTCGATTTCATGATCGTCGAGAATCATGTAAGTGGAAGTGCCGGCCATCAGCCGGCGTATATTCGGCTGGGTAAAAGCCGCGCGGTACTTTTTCAGAATGTCGTGGTATTCGCGGTCCGGGGCGATCAGGTTCAAATCATCCACATAGACTTGATCGCCCGTCATCAGTGTGGCGCTGATCGGCGGCTCGGCACCCTCGATCAATTGGTTGATCGAGGCGAAGATGCGGTCGCCCAGTTGTGGCAGCTCGGCCACGCCCGCCGTCATCCGCAGATAGCGGCAGGAGCCGAGGATGTAGGCGCGCGGCTGCCGGGTCGTGGCGGCGCGGGTGCGCAGCCGCTGAATCTCGCGGGGCCATTGCAGCGGCAGCTCGGCGATGCTTTCCACGGTGTGCACCGGGCTCATCGGACTGAACCAGCCGGTCTGATATTCGTACTCGGTGTCTGCCTGCAAGTGCTCGAGAACAAATACGTGCGACATATCCAGCGCCGTACTTAGTCGGGTAAACAGGGCCTTTGACCATGTTTGTGTATCGGCCAGCCGATAACGCATTGCAGCAAATACCGGTGCATTGTCCTGCACTTCGCCACGCATGAATATTCTTGTCTGGTTAGTTGTCGTATGGCCCACGATCGGGCCGACAGTTGGCTTGAACATGTTCGAATCCATTCGCATGTATATGAATAAATATTAAGTTCGGCAAAGTTTCACGGTGAACTTTGTGCTGGGAAGATTAGTTGTCGGCCGATAAAAAATATCGGCGCGAAGTGGACTCAAGTTGTGGCTGATATCGACGCTACTTGTGGGAAAAGTACGAGCCAGCGGAATTTCAGGCAAAAAAAAGCCCCGTCAAACTGACGGGGTTGAGGTACGAGCGTGTGGCGCTCGAAAACGTGGCACACAAGGGGCCCTCCGTCGCCGGAGGGCCGCTCGGTTACAGCAGAATGGTACGGATGTCGCCCAGCAGGCTGCCCAGACGCTGGGTGAAGCGTGCAGCAGCGGCGCCGTTGATCACACGGTGATCGTAGGACAGCGACAGTGGCAGCATCAGTTTCGGCTGGAACGCTTTACCGTCCCAGACTGGCTGGATGGTTGCCTTGGAAACACCGAGGATCGCCACTTCCGGCGCGTTGACGATCGGCGTGAAGCCGGTGCCGCCAATGTGGCCGAGGCTGGAAATGGTGAAGCAGGCGCCCTGCATCTCGTCCGAAGACAGCTTCTTGGTGCGGGCTTTTTCCGCCAGGGAAGCGGCCTCGGCAGCCAGTTGCAGCAGGCTCTTCTGGTCGACGTTCTTGATCACCGGGACCAGCAGGCCATCCGGGGTGTCCACGGCGAAGCCGATGTTGACGTACTTCTTGCGGATGATCGCCTTGCCGCTTGGCGCCAGCGAACTGTTGAAGTCCGGCAGCTCCTTGAGCAGGTGCGCACAGGTCTTGAGCAGCAGCGGCAGGATGGTCAGCTTGACACCGGCCTTCTCCGCGACGGCTTTCTGCGCAACGCGGAACGCTTCCAGCTCGGTGATATCCGCCGAGTCGAATTGCGTCACGTGCGGCACGTTCAGCCAGCTGCGGTGCAGGTTGGCAGCACCGACCTGCATCAGGCGGGTCATCGGCACTTCTTCGATTTCGCCGAAGCGGCTGAAGTCCACGGCCGGAATCGGCGGGATGCCCGCGCCACCGGTTGCGCCGCCAGCAGCTGGCGCTTCCTTGGCCTTCTGCATCATGGCTTTGACGTAGGTCTGCACGTCTTCTTTCAGGATGCGACCGTGCGGACCGCTGGCGCCGACAGCGCTCAGCTCGACGCCGAACTCGCGGGCCAGTTGACGCACGGCAGGGCCGGCATGAACCTTAGCGCCAGGCTTGGCCGGTGCAGCAGCCGGGGCGGCAGCAGGTGCAGCGGCAGCCGGAGCAGCAGCGGCGGGTGCCGGCGCGCTCGGAGCAGCAGCGGCAGCTGGAGCCGGGGCAGCAGCCGGAGCGGCGCCTTTGACTTTCAGCTTGAGGATCAGGTCGCCGGTACCGACTTCGTCGTCCAGCTTGATCGAAACGCTTTCCACCACGCCAGCGGCAGGCGATGGAATTTCCATGCTCGCCTTGTCGGATTCCAGGGTGATCAAGGATTGGTCGGCTTCAACGCTGTCGCCAGCCTTGACCAGCACTTCGATGATCTTGGCCTTGCCGGCCGAACCGATGTCCGGAACGTGGATGTCCTGGACGCTGTCGGCCACTGGGGCAGCCGGAGCTGCTGCAGGAGCAGGAGCAGGGGCGGCAGCGGCTGGTGCAGCAGCCTGAGCCGGAGCGGCCGCAGCAGGGGCCGCAGCACCCGCCACTTCCAGATCCAGAATCAGGTCGCCCGTGCCGACTTCGTCGTTGAGCTTGACGCTGATGGCCTTGACCACGCCTGCGGCAGGCGACGGGATTTCCATGCTGGCCTTGTCGGATTCCAGGGTGATCAGCGATTGATCAGCCTCTACCTTGTCGCCGACCTTGACCTGGATCTCGATGATCTGGGCCTTGCCCGACGAACCGATGTCCGGCACGTGCACTTGCTGTACCGAAGCGGCAGCCGGCGCAGCGGCAGGCGCAGCTGCTGCAGGTGCAGCGGCCGGTGCAGCCTCAGCCTTGGCGGCAGGAGCAGCAGCCGGAGCAGGGGCCGCTTGCGCGGCGCCCTCGACTTCCAGCTCAAGCAGTTCGTCGCCTTCTTTCAGACGGTCGCCCAGCTTGACTTTCAGGCTCTTGATGACGCCGGCCTTCGGGGCCGGCACTTCCATGCTGGCCTTGTCCGATTCCAGGGTCAGGATGCTCTGGTCGGCTTCGATACGGTCGCCGACCTTCACAAACAGTTCGATTACTTCACCTTCACCGCTGCCGATGTCAGGTACGCGAATGAGTTCGCTCACAGAGTTTCTCCTCAGCAGTCCAGTGGGTTGCGTTTTTCCGGGTCGATCCCGAACTTGGTGATGGCCTCGGCCACGACTTTAGGTTCGATATCACCACGGTCAGCCAGTGCTTCCAGGGCTGCCAACACCACGAAATGACGGTCGACTTCGAAGAAATGACGCAGTTTCTTGCGGCTGTCGCTGCGGCCGAAACCGTCGGTGCCCAGGACTTTGAATTCCTTGGACGGTACCCACTGACGGATCTGCTCGGCGAACAGTTTCATGTAGTCGGTAGAGGCGATGACCGGACCTTTACGGCCGCTCAGGCACTCTTCAACGTAGCTCTGCTTAGGCTTCTGGCCAGGCTTCAGACGGTTGCTGCGCTCTACGGCCAGGCCGTCGCGACGCAGTTCGTTGAAGCTGGTGACGCTCCATACGTCAGCGCCGATGTTGAACTCTTCACGCAGAATCTTCGCCGCTTCACGCACTTCGCGCAGGATGGTGCCGGAGCCCATCAGCTGCACGTGATGCGCCGCATCGCGGGTGTCTTCTTCGAGCAGGTACATGCCTTTCTTGATGCCTTCTTCGGCACCGGCCGGCATGGCTGGCTGCTGGTACGACTCGTTCATCACGGTGATGTAGTAGAAGATGTCCTGTTGCTCTTCGGTCATCTTCTTCATGCCGTCCTGAATGATCACCGCCAGCTCGTAGCCGTAGGTTGGATCGTAGGTGCGGCAGTTCGGGATGGTCGCGGCCAGCAGGTGGCTGTGACCGTCTTCGTGCTGCAGGCCTTCACCGTTGAGGGTGGTCCGGCCGGCGGTACCGCCGATCAGGAAGCCACGGGTACGGCTGTCGCCAGCGGCCCAGGCCAGATCGCCGATACGCTGGAAGCCGAACATCGAGTAGAAGATGTAGAACGGCAGCATCGGCTGGTTGTGGCTGGAGTACGAAGTACCGGCGGCGATGAAGGAACTCATGGCGCCCGCTTCGTTGATGCCTTCTTCAAGGATCTGACCTTTCTGGTCTTCCTTGTAGAACATCACCTGGTCTTTATCGACTGGCTCGTAGAGCTGGCCGACGGACGAGTAAATGCCCAGCTGACGGAACATGCCTTCCATACCGAAGGTACGGGCTTCGTCCGGGATGATCGGGACGATGCGCGGGCCGATTTCCTTGTCCTTGACCAGTTGCGCGAGGATCCGCACGAAGGCCATGGTGGTGGAAATTTCACGGTCGCCGGAACCGTCGAGGATCGCCTTGAGGGTGTCCAGGTCCGGGGTCGGCACGCTGAAGCTCTGCGCGCGGCGCTGCGGCACGAAACCACCCAGGGCGGCGCGACGCTCGCTCAGGTAACGGGCTTCGGCGCTGTTTGGCTCTGGCTTGAAGAACGGCAGGTTCTCCAGCTCTTCGTCCTTGACCGGGATGTCGAAACGATCGCGGAACAACTTCAGGCTGTCGACATCGACTTTCTTGGTGTTGTGCGCAGTGTTTTTCGCTTCGCCGGCACCGGTACCATAACCCTTGATGGTCTTGGCGAGGATGACGGTCGGTTGTTCTTTGTGGTTGACCGCTTCGTGGTACGCCGCGTAGACCTTGTACGGGTCGTGGCCGCCACGGTTGAGTTTCCAGATCTCGTCGTCGGACAGATCGGCAACCATCGCTTTCAGTTCAGGCGTGTTGAAGAAGTGCTCGCGCACGAACGCGCCGTCTTTGGCCTTGTAGTTCTGGTACTCGCCGTCGATGACTTCGTCCATGCGACGTTGCAGGATGCCGTCGACGTCCTTGGCCAGCAGTGGGTCCCAGAAACGGCCCCAGATGACTTTGGTGACGTTCCACTGAGCACCGCGGAACACGCCTTCGAGTTCCTGGATGATCTTGCCGTTGCCGCGAACCGGGCCGTCGAGGCGCTGCAGGTTGCAGTTGATGACGAAGATCAGGTTGTCCAGCTTCTCGCGGCCGGCCAGGGAGATCGCGCCGAGGGATTCCGGCTCGTCGCACTCGCCGTCGCCGAGGAAGCACCAGACTTTCTGTTTGCCTGGCTGGATGAAGCCGCGGTGTTCCAGGTACTTCATGAAGCGTGCCTGGTAGATCGCCTGGATCGGACCCAGACCCATGGATACGGTCGGGAACTGCCAGAAGTCAGGCATCAGCCAAGGGTGCGGGTAGGACGACAGGCCCTGACCGTCGACTTCCTGGCGGAAGTTGTTCATCTGGTCTTCGGTGATGCGGCCTTCCATGAATGCGCGGGCGTAAACGCCTGGCGAGGTGTGGCCCTGGAAGTAGATCAGGTCGCCGCCGTGTTCGTCGGTCGGGGCCTGGAAGAAGTAGTTGAAGCCGATGTCATACAGGGTCGCACTGGAAGCGAAGCTGGAGATGTGACCACCCAGGTCAGAATCTTTCAGGTTCGTACGCATTACCATGGCCATCGCGTTCCAGCGTACCAGCGAGCGAATGCGGCGTTCCATGAACAGGTCGCCAGGCATGCGTGCTTCGTGGGTAACGGGGATCGTGTTGCGGTAAGGCGTGGTGATGGCGTAAGGGAGCTGCGAGCCGCTGCGGGTCGCGAGTTCGCCCATACGGGTCATCAGATAGTGAGCACGGTCTTCGCCTTCTTTGTCGAGAACCGATTCCAGGGCGTCCAGCCATTCCTGGGTTTCGACGGGATCGAGGTCTTGCATGGCTTGCTCCAGGGCGGAAAGGCTTCCAGAATCGGTTGCCTGAGTTTGCGACTGGCCTTGTGGGCAGACGATTTAAAATTCTTGGATTGCCGACAGGTTGTTCCGGCGGCGTGTAGTTTTACTACAAATCTTCCGGCATTTCAGCCTTTCGAATGTATAGACGAGTAGTAAAACTACAGATGAAAGGCTTGTGGCCTCCGACTGCGTTGTGAGAATAATCGTTAAGGTTGGTCTTTTGCCATCCGAAAAAGGTGAAAGTTTGATGCTGGCTGCCAAAGAAAAAGAAATTTCAGCTATTTCTAACTTTTGTTCGACAGTCCTTCGCGTAGCGGGTTTTCACCATTCACTACAAGCGGCCATTTACACGCCGATCAAGGATAGACCATGACCCTGCCCGTGCTTGCCGAACTGCCCGCCATTCTCCTGCCGTTGGTCACTCGATCCGAGCAGTCGTTCCGTACGGCGGTCGCCGCGCTGGAAGACGATCATGGCCTGGCATCCTGGACGGCGGAACGCTGGGCGCAATTTGCCCGCGTCAGCGCCGCCAGCGATTTCGTCATTGAACAGAGCGTTCGTGACCCTTTGATGTTGCTGGCGCTGGTGCAGTCCGGTGAGCTCGACCGGCCGTTCGCACCCGGCGAGCTGTGCGCGCAGATCGCGGCGGCGGTCGAGGCGGCGCAGACCGAGGACGAGCTGGGCCGCGCCCTGCGTCGCCAGCGAGCGCGGCAGCAAGTGCGGATCATCTGGCGCGACCTGACTCGCCAGGCCGATCTGGTGCAGACCTGCCGCGATCTCTCGGACATGGCCGACGCCAGTATCGACCAGGCTTATCAATGGCTGTACAGCCGCCATTGCCAGCAGTTCGGCACCCCGACCGGACGGCGCAGCGGCCTGCCGCAGCAGATGGTCATCCTCGGCATGGGCAAGCTCGGTGCGGTCGAACTGAACCTGTCCTCGGACATCGACCTGATCTTCGCCTACCCCGAGGGCGGCGAAACCGTCGGCGTGAAACGCGCGCTGGATAACCAGGAATTCTTCATTCGTCTCGGCCAGCGCCTGATCAAGGCGCTTGATCCGATGACCGTCGACGGCTTCGTGTTCCGCGTCGACATGCGCCTGCGCCCGTACGGTTCGTCCGGTGCCCTGGTGCTGAGCTTCAATGCGCTGGAGCAGTATTACCAGGATCAGGGCCGCGACTGGGAGCGCTACGCGATGATCAAGGCGCGGGTGGTGGCCGGCGATCAGGTGGCGGGCGCGCAACTGCTCGACATGCTGCGGCCGTTCGTCTACCGGCGCTACCTGGACTTCTCGGCGATCGAAGCGCTGCGCACCATGAAGCAGCTGATCCAGCAGGAGGTGCGGCGCAAAGGCATGGCCGACAACATCAAGCTGGGCGCCGGCGGGATCCGCGAAGTCGAATTCATCGCCCAGGCGTTCCAGCTGATCCATGGCGGGCGCGACCTCAGCCTGCAACAGCGGCCTCTATTAAAGGTGCTGAGCACGCTGGAGGGGCAGGGCTATCTGCCACCGGCCGTCATCGGTGAGCTGCGCGAAGGCTACGAATTTCTCCGTTATACCGAGCACGCGATCCAGGCGATTGCCGATCGGCAGACGCAGATGCTCCCGGACAGTGCGCAGGATCAGGCGCGCATTGCTTTCATGCTCGGCTTCGCCGACTGGTCCGCGTTCCATGAAAAACTGATGTTCTGGCGCGGCCGGGTGGCCTGGCATTTCGCCCAGGTGATCGCCGACCCGGACGAAGAGCAGGGTGCGGAAAGCGAAGTGGTGGTCGGCGGCGAATGGCTGCCGCTGTGGGAAGAGGCGCAGGATGAAGAGGCGGCGTGCCGCCAGCTCGAAGAAGGCGGTTTCGCCGATGCCACCAAGGCCCTGAAAGCCCTGGCGAGCTTGCGTGGCAGCCCGCAATTGCGTGCGATGCAGCGGCTCGGCCGCGAGCGTCTCGATGCCTTTATTCCGCGTCTGCTGGCCCAGGCGGTGGAGCACGACAATCCGGATCTGGTGCTGGAGCGCGTGCTGCCGCTCGTCGAAGCCGTGGCCCGGCGTTCGGCTTATCTGGTGCTGCTGACGGAAAACCCGGGGGCGCTGCGCCGGTTGCTGACACTGTGCGCCGCCAGCCCGTGGATCGCCGAACAGATCACCCGTTTCCCGCTGCTGCTCGACGAACTGCTCAACGAAGGGCGTCTGTTCAAGCCGCCGCTGGCGCCGGAACTGGCCGCCGAACTGCGCGAGCGCCTGACCCGCATCCCCGAAGATGATCTCGAGCAGCAGATGGAAGCCTTGCGTCACTTCAAGCTGGCGCACCGCTTGCGCGTCGCCGCTTCGGAAATCGCCGGCAGCCTGCCGCTGATGAAAGTCAGCGACTACCTGACCTGGCTGGCCGAGGCGATTCTCGAGCAGGTGCTGGCCCTGGCCTGGCGCCAGACGGTGGCCAAGTACGGTACGCCGTTGCGCACCGACGGCACCTTGTGCGATCCCGGCTTCATCATTGTCGGTTACGGGAAAGTCGGCGGGCTGGAACTGGGGCATGGTTCGGACCTGGACCTGGTGTTCATCCATGACGGCGATCCGCAGGCCGAAACCGACGGGCCGAAACCCATCGACGGGGCGCAGTTCTTTACCCGTCTCGGCCAGCGCATCATCCACTTGCTGACGGCGCAGACCAACTCCGGGCAGCTGTATGAAGTGGACATGCGCCTGCGTCCGTCCGGTGCGTCCGGGCTGCTGGTGAGTTCGCTCGGTGCATTTGCCCGCTATCAGGAAAACGAAGCCTGGACGTGGGAACATCAGGCACTGGTGCGGGCGCGGGTGCTGGTGGGCAGCCAGGATGTCGGCCAGGCGTTCGAGACCGTGCGTGCGCAAGTGCTGGGCAAGGCCCGCGATCTGGCGACGCTGCGCCAGGAAGTCAGCGAGATGCGCGCGAAGATGCGCGACAACCTCGGCAGCAAGAGCACCGCGGCCGGCACGGCGGCGAATGCCTTCGAGGCCACGGCGCCGTTCGATCTCAAGCAGGACGCCGGAGGTATCGTCGATATTGAATTTATGGTGCAATACGCGGCCCTGGCGTGGTCGCAAAGCCACCCGCCATTGCTGCGCTGGACCGATAACATCCGCATTCTGGAAGAGCTGGAACACGAAGGGCTGATGCCTGCCGAAGATGCCAGCCTGCTGCGCGAGGCCTATAAAGCCTACCGCTCCGCCGCCCACCGGCAGGCCTTGCAGAAGGACGCTGGGGTAATTGCAGGCGACCAGTTTGTCGAGGAGCGCCGACAGGTATTGCGGATCTGGAAAGAGTTGGGGCTAAGCTGAACCCGGTTTATGCAGCACCCCTGTGGGAGCGAGCTTGCTCGCGAAGACGGAGTGTCAGATGACACCGATGTCGGATGTGATGGCCCCCTTCGCGAGCAAGCTCGCTCCCACAGTGGATTTACAGGGTCTGTAGATCTGAAGTAAGGCGAACAAAACCATGTGGGAGCGAGCCTGCTCGCGATAGCGGAGTGACAGTCGACAGTCATGTTGAAGGTAATGACCCATCGCAAGCAGCGCCGCTCCCTCAGTGATTCTCGAGGCGGGGAGGCGTAAGGCCTCCCCGGTTCGTTTTTGGAAACCACATGAATATTCTGATCGTTGGGCCCAGTTGGGTCGGTGACATGGTGATGGCGCAGACACTGTTTCAGTGTCTCAAGCAACGCCACCCGCAGTGCGAGATCGACGTGCTGGCCCCCGAGTGGAGCCGGCCGATCCTTGAGCGCATGCCTGAAGTGCGCCAGGCCTTGAGCTTCCCGCTCGGCCACGGCGCGCTGGAGCTGGCGACCCGTCGGCGCATCGGCAAATCCCTGGCCGGCCAGTACGACCAGGCGATCCTGTTGCCCAACTCGCTGAAGTCGGCGCTGGTGCCGTTCTTCGCCGGCATCGCGAAACGCACCGGCTGGCGCGGCGAATTCCGCTACGGCCTGCTCAATGACGTGCGCACGCTGGATAAAGAACGTTATCCGTTGATGATCGAGCGTTTCATGGCCCTGGCCTACGAGCCGAACGCCGAGCTGCCCAAACCCTATCCGCGCCCGAGCCTGCAGATCGATCCGGTGACCCGCGAAGCGGCACTGGCCAAGTTCGGCCTGACCCTCGACCGCCCGGTGTTGGCCCTGTGCCCCGGCGCCGAGTTCGGCGAATCCAAGCGCTGGCCGTCCGAGCACTACGCCAAGGTCGCCGAGGCGCGGATCCGCGAAGGCTGGCAAGTCTGGCTGTTCGGCTCGAAAAATGACCACGCGGTGGGTGAAGACATCCGCGCACGGCTGATTCCCGGCCTGCGCGAAGAGTCGGTCAACCTCAGCGGCGGCACCTCGCTGGCCGAGGCCATCGACCTGCTGTCCTGCGCCGATTCGGTGGTGTCCAACGACTCCGGCCTGATGCACGTGGCCGCCGCGCTGAACCGGCCGCTGGTGGCGGTCTACGGCTCGACGTCGCCGGGCTTCACCCCGCCGTTGGCCGAGCACGTCGAAATCGTCCGCCTGGGCCTCGAATGCAGCCCGTGCTTCGACCGCACCTGCCGTTTCGGCCATTACAACTGCCTGCGCCAGCTGATGCCGGACGCGGTCAACGATGCCTTGCAGAAGCTGCAGGGCTCTGTGGTCGAGGTTCATTAAGTTGCGGGTATTGCTGATCAAGACTTCATCGCTGGGCGACGTGATTCACGCGTTGCCGGCGCTGACCGACGCGGCCCGGGCCATCCCCGGGATCAAGTTCGACTGGGTGGTGGAAGAAGGCTTCGCCGAAATCCCGACCTGGCACCCGGCCGTGGGCCAGGTGATTCCGGTGGCGATCCGCCGCTGGCGCAAGAACCTCTGGCAGACCCTCAAGAGCGGCGAGTGGAAGCGCTTCAAGCAAAGCGTGCGCGCCAGCCAATACGACCTGGTGATCGACGCCCAGGGCCTGCTGAAAAGCGCCTGGCTGACCCGTTACGTGAAAGCACCGGTGGCCGGCCTCGACAAAGGCTCGGCGCGCGAGCCGATCGCCGCACGTTTCTACGACCGCAGGCTGGCCGTGGCCCGTGGGCAGCACGCGGTCGAGCGTGTGCGTCAGCTGTTCGCCATCGCCCTCGGTTATGACCTGCCCAAAGGCCTGGGCGATTACGGTCTCAACGTCGAGCGGCTGGTCGAACTGCCGCGCAAGAACGCCTATGTGGTGTTCCTGCACGGCACCACGTGGGACACCAAGCACTGGCCGGAGGCCTACTGGCGCGAGCTGACCGAACGGGTCGGTTACCTGGGCGTCGCGGTCAAGCTGCCGTGGGGCAACCCGCTGGAGAAGGCCCGCGCCGAGCGCATCGCCGCCGGTTTCAAGCACGCCGAAGTGCTGCCGAAACTGAACCTCGCCGGCGTCGGCAAGGTGTTGGCCGGAGCGCAGGCCTGCGTTGCCGTGGACACCGGCCTCGGTCATCTGGCCGCGGCGCTGGATGTGCCGACCATTTCGCTGTTCGGCCCGACCAACCCGGGCCTGACCGGCGCCTACGGCAAGCTGCAGATCCACCTGGCCAGCGACTTCCCGTGCGCGCCGTGCCTGCAAAAGAAATGCACCTATCAACCGACCGCGCAGGATGCCCGTCAGTTTGACCTGAAACGCGAGCAGCCCCTGTGCTTCACGCGACTGAACCCCGAGCGTGTCGCCAGCCGACTGAGCACGTTGTTAATGGCTGAGGAGCTGCGTTGATGCAATTGGCTTTTGTCCTGTACAAATATTTCCCCTTCGGCGGCTTGCAGCGCGACTTCATGCGCATCGCCCTCGAATGCCAGAAGCGCGGCCACCAGATTCGTGTCTACACGCTGATCTGGGAAGGCGACGTGCCGCCCGGTTTCGAAGTGCTGGTGGCGCCGGTCAAGGCGTTCTTCAATCACCGGCGCAATGAAAAACTCACGGCGTGGATGGAAGCGGACCTGGCCAGGCGCCCGGTGGATCGCCTGATCGGCTTCAACAAAATGCCCGGGCTGGACGTCTACTACGCCGCCGACGGCTGCTTCGAAGACAAGGCGCAGAACCTGCGGCATTCGCTGTACCGCCGCTGGGGTCGCTACCGGCACTTCGCCGAATACGAGCGCGCGGTGTTCGCCAAAGAGGCGAAAACCCAGGTGCTGATGATTTCCGAGGTGCAGCAGCCGCTGTTCATCAAGCATTACGACACCCCGCTGGAGCGTTTTCACCTGCTGCCACCGGGCATTGCCCAGGACCGGCGGCGCCCGGCGGATGCCGATGAGATCCGGGCCGGTTTCCGTGCCGAGTTCGACCTCAAGGACGACGAACTGCTGCTGGTGCAGATCGGCTCCGGATTCAAGACCAAGGGTGTCGATCGCAGCCTGAAAGCGCTGGCCGCGCTGCCCGCCGACCTGAAGAAACGCACCCGGCTGTTTGTAATCGGCCAGGATGACCCCAAGTTGTTCCAGATGCAGAGTGCCACTTTGGGCCTGGGCGATAACGTGACGTTCCTCAAGGGCCGCAGCGATATCCCGCGTTTCCTGCTCGGCGCCGATCTGTTGATCCACCCGGCGTACAACGAAAACACCGGTACGGTGCTGCTCGAAGCGCTGGTTGCCGGGCTGCCGGTGTTGGTCAGCGCGGTCTGCGGTTACGCCCATTACATTGCCGAGGCGGATGCCGGGCGGGTGCTGGACGAACCGTTCGATCAGGCGCAGCTCACGCAATACCTGCGTGACATGTTGAGCGACAGCGCTGCACGGGCGGCCTGGAGCCGCAATGGTCTGGCCTTCGCCGAGTCGGCCGACCTCTACAGCATGCCGCAGCACGCGGCCGATGTGATTCTGGCGGAGCACGCTTAAATGAAGTTGATGCTGGCTGAACCGTTCAAAAGCCTTTGGGCCGGACGCGATCCGTTCGCCGAAGTCGAAGGCTTGCAGGGCGAGGTTTACCGCGAGCTGGAAGCTCGCCGGACTCTGCGCACGGAAGTCGACGGCAACGGATTTTTCGTCAAGATCCACCGGGGCATCGGCTGGGGCGAGATCTTCAAGAACCTGCTCACCGCCAAGCTGCCGGTGCTCGGCGCGGGTCAGGAGTGGCAGGCGATCCAGCGTCTGCAGGAAGTCGGCGTGCCGACCATGACCGCCGTGGCTTATGGCGAGAAGGGCAGCAACCCGGCCGATCAGCACTCGTTCATCGTCACCGAAGAGCTGGCGCCGACCATCAGCCTCGAAGATTTCAGCATCGACTGGGTCAAGAACCCGCCACAGCCGAAACTCAAGCGCGCGCTGATCGCCGAAGTCGCGCGGATGACCGGCATGATGCACCGCGCCGGGGTCAACCACCGGGACTGCTACATCTGCCATTTCCTCCTGCACACCGACAAACCGGTGACGCCGGAAGATTTCAAGTTGTCGGTGATCGACCTGCACCGCGCGCAGACCCGCGCAAAGATTACGCAACGCTGGCGCAACAAGGACCTGGCCGCGCTGTATTTCTCGGCGCTGGACATCGGCCTGACCCGTCGCGACAAACTGCGTTTCCTCAAAGGCTATTTCCAGCAGCCGCTGCGTCAGATCCTCGCCGAAGAAGCGCCGCTGCTGAGCTGGCTGGAAGGCAAGGCCAACAAGCTCTACGCGCGCAAGCAGCGCTACGGGGATGCGCTCTGATGGCGGGTTGGACTCTGGAACCGCAGTACAGCGAACTGAGCGAAGATTTCGGCAGCCTCGAAGCGGTGTTTGCCCTGCAGGGCGAACGTCTGACCCGCGATCCGCTGTCCGAAGTCATCCGCGTGCAGCGCAACGGCGTGAATTACTACGTCAAACGCTACGTCGGCGCCGGTAAAGGCTTGCGCCGCTACCTGGGCAAGCCACGGGTGAAGATGGAGTGGCAGAACCTCAAGCGCTTTGCCAAGTGGGGCATCCCCACCGCCGAAGTGGTGGCCTGGGGTCTGGAACGCCGTGGCGCGGCCTATGCCCGTGGGGCGATGATTACCCGCGAACTGCCGCGCACCGAAGACCTCTCGGCGCTGGCCGAACGCAACGATCCGAAACTCAAGGATCGCCTGTGGGTCGATGGCATCAGCCGGCAACTGGCCGGTTATACCCGGACCATGCACGACCACCGCTTCACCCATAACGACCTGAAGTGGCGCAACCTGCTGATCGACGATCAGGCGCAGCTGTTCCTGATCGACTGCCCGAACGGCGATTTCTGGCGCGGCTTCTGGCTCAAGTACCGGATCACCAAGGATCTGGCCTGTCTCGACAAGGTGGCCAAGTATCACCTGTCGAATACCCAGCGCCTGCGCTTTTACCTGCAATACCGCGGACGTGATCGGCTGAATGCCGCCGACAAGAAACGGATTCGCCACGTGGTGAGATTTTTCGAGGGACGCGAATGACTGATTTTCTCGCCGCTGAAGACCGTGCGCTGCTGGAGCGCCATGGCCTCGGCACTTTCGACGCGCTGTGGGCCAAACAGCTCGAAGCCGTGGACGAACCGAACACGGATGGCAGTGGCTGGAGCAGCGTGTTCCGCCTCGAGCTGGAAGGCCGCGGCTACTACCTCAAGCGCCAGAGCAACTACCTGACCCGCACCCTGCACGCGCCCTTCGGCGAGCCGACGTTCGCCCGCGAATTCCGCAATATCAGCCGCTACGGCAAGCTCGGTATTCCGGCGCTGCAGGCGGCGTTTTTCGGTCAGCGCAAGGTGGCCGGCGAGGTCCGTGCGGTGCTGCTGACCCGCGCGCTGGATGGCTGGGATGATCTCGATTCGCTGCTGCAGCGCTGGTCGAGCCTGAGCGCCGCGCAGCAATCGGCGATCCTCAACGCCTGCGGGCAACTGGCGCGGCACCTGCACGGCGTGCGTCAGGTGCATGGCTGTTTTTATCCGAAACATATTTTTCTGCAGGCCGACGGCGAGGCTTATCGCGCGCAGTTGATCGACCTGGAGAAAACCCGGCCGCTGTTGTTCGGTCAGCGCGATCGGGTCAAGGATCTGGAGCCCTTGCTGCGTCGTGCGCCCGAGTGGAGCGAGGCGCAGTTGCGCGAGTTGCTCGCGGCCTATCTCGACCAGCCTGCCAGCAGTTCGCTGGTCGACAGTTGGGTCACGCGCCTGACCGCCCGGCGCAGTCACAAGGAGACGCGTTGATGCAGTTGTCGCAACTGACAAGCGCCGGTCGCTCGCCGAGCCTGCCGCTGACGATTTCCCTGGCGGATGCGGCGGGGCCCGCCGATCTGCAACTGCTCAGCCTGCTGCGGGTGCTGCCGGGGCAGCGCTACGTCGGTGCCGGCGTGTGGCGCGGGCGCCCGGTGCTGGCCAAGTTGTTGGTCGGCAGCAAGGCGGCACGGCATTTTCAGCGGGAGCTGGACGGTGTCAGATTGCTCGCCGCACAGGGCATGACCACGCCATTGCTGCTGGCCGACGGCCTGCGGGACGGCGAGGGTGGCTGGTTGCTGTTCGAGTTTCTCGAGGGCGCGCAAAGCCTGGGCGATGCCTGGCAACAGGTCGAATCGTTGCCGGTGCTGGCCGACGAACAGTCGGCGGTGCTGGCCGAGGCCCTGGAGGCGATCGCCCGGCTGCACGGCAAGGGCCTGTGGCAGGAAGACCTGCACCTGGACAATCTGCTGCGGCATGGCGGTCGGTTGTACCTGATCGACGGCGCCGGCATTCGTGCGGAAAACGCCGGGCAGCCACTGTCGCGACAGAAAGTGCTGGAAAACCTCGGGGTGTTTTTCGCCCAGTTGCCCAAGGCGCTGGAGCCGTTCACCGAAGAGTTGCTGGTGTATTACCTGTTGGCCAACAGCGAGCACGCGTTGCCACTGGAAGCCTTGCAGAAGCAGATCGACAAGGTGCGGGCCTGGCGGTTGAAGGATTACCTGCTCAAGGTCGGCCGTGAGTGCACGCTGTTCAGCGTCAAGCGCGGGGCATTCGGCCTGCGCGCCATTCGCCGCGAGGAAGAGCCGGCCATGCTGCCGGTGCTGGCGCAGGCCGATGCCTTGCTCGACCAGGGCCACTTGTACAAGACCGGCGGCGCGGCGAGCGTCGGCAAGGTCGACGTGGCCGGGCGGGCGCTGGTGATCAAGCGCTACAACATCAAGGGTTTCGCCCATTGGCTCAAACGTTTCTGGCGGCCGAGCCGGGCCTGGCATTCGTGGCGTGAAGGCAATCGCCTGGCGTTTCTCGGCATCGCCACGCCGAAGCCGCTTGCGCTGCTGGAGACGCGGTTTTTCTGGCTGCGCAGCCGGGCGTACCTGGTCACCGAGTACCTGCCGGGGCCGGACATCATCGAGCGCTTTGCGCCTTACGTGGACAGTGGCGCCGCGCCGGAAGCCGAGTTGCAGGCGCTGGAGCAGTTGTTTGCGCGGTTGATTGCCGAGCGCATCAGTCATGGCGATTTCAAGGGCCACAACCTGTTCTGGCAGGACGATCGCTGGGCGCTGATCGATCTCGACTCGATGTGCCAGCACGGCTCCCTGGGCAGCTTCGCCCCGGCCTATGCCCGTGATCGCGCGCGTTTCATGCGCAACTGGCCTGAAGGCAGCGCGCTGTACCAGGTCATTGATCAGCGTCTGCCCAAAGACCTTTCCCACGCCTCGTGAATGGGCCGCACGCCTCTATCCAGGGGCGTTGCGCCTGTTGAATTACCCCGCCCATCTTGCACCGGGCAATAGGGGACAAGCTCCTCTGATTTGTCCTACAGCTTCTACAGAAGCCGTGAACTGTGCCGCCATCAGCCCCGATGCTAGTTTGCCCGGACGTTCCCGGAGGGCAAATCATGAGCATCAAAATGGCGCTGACAATCGGTGTTGTCCTGTGGCTGCTGACCGGCTGCGGCAGTGCCGTCACGGTGTTGCAGGACGAAGCGGACGTCGCCCGCGACCTGAGAAAACTGAAGACTTATTGCCAGAGCCTGCCGCGGGTCTACAGCGGCGTGGCCTACGATTTCTGCGCGCTGCACGCCCCTCCGGACCCCACCGGCATCCTGCTGCCCTTCGTCCTGGTGGACCTGCCGTTGTCCGGGGTGCTGGACACCGTGGTCCTGCCTTACACGATCTATCGCCAGGTCATGGAAGGCAATATCGGCATCTACTGGCGGACAAGTCGTGGATAGGCCGCTGGGCAAGGCTTCGCCGGGGTGAGCGACATGGGGCAATACGCACAGGGTCATTCCCGCCACGTTTACGCTATAATCCCGCCCTTTAGCTGTCTCTCGCCCGTTGCGAGGGCACATCATTTTTCGAGGCGCACTGCGCCTGCATGCAGACTAAAGAGGCTAGACCCCTGTGGCATTGACGATTCTTGGCCTGTCCGGCGCCCTTAGCCATGATCCTTCCGCAGCCTTGTACATCGACGGCAAGCTGGTCGCGGCGGCTGAAGAAGAGCGCTTCGTGCGCGATAAACATGCAAAGAACCGCATGCCCTACGAATCGGCGAAGTTCTGCCTGGAACAGGCCGGCATCAAGCCGTCCGACGTTGATGTGGTGGCGATTCCGTTCGCCCCGATCAGCCTGTTCGGCAAGGCTCGCTGGCATTACGCCAAGCGTTACTGGTACGCCCCGGACCGCGCCCTCGACGCGATCCTGATGGGCAACCGTCGCTACAAGCGCTATCGCAACAAGATCGTCTGGTGCCTGGAGCAGCTGGGCTTCGATCCGAAGAAAATCAAGATCGAACCGGTCGAACACCACCTGGCGCACGCGTCCAGCGCCTACCACTGCTCGGGTTTCAAAGAGAAAACCGCGATCCTCGGTATCGATGGCAAGGGCGAATACGCCACGACCTTCTTCGGTTATGGCGAAAACGGCAAGATCCACAAGATCAAGGAATTCTTCGATCCGGACTCCCTCGGCGGCCTGTACGGCGCGATCACCGAGTTCCTCGGTTTCGAGATGCTCGACGGCGAATTCAAGGTCATGGGCATGGCGCCGTACGGCGACGCCAGCAAGTACGATTTCTCGCGCCTGGCCTCGTTCGAGAATGGCGAACTGGTGATCAACACCGACTACGCCAACGTCATCGGCCTGCGCCGCTATAAAGAGAAGGGCAAGGGCTTCTACTTCTCGCCGAAGCTGATCGAATGGCTCGGCCCGAAACGCGAAGGCGACATCGCCGACGAACCGTACATCCACTACGCCGCGAGCATGCAAGCGCTGTTCGAGAAACTGGCGTTGCAGATGATCGACCACTACCTGGGCGACGTGCTCAAGGAAACCGGCAAGCTGGCCTTCGCCGGTGGCTGCGCACTGAACGTCAAGCTCAACCAGAAGATCATCGCCCGCGACGACATCAAGGAACTGTTCGTCCAGCCTGCGTCCGGCGATGCCGGTACCGCGGTCGGTGCCGCGGCCTATGTATCCCACGCCCGTGGCGTGCCGGTCGAGAAGATGGAACACGTCTACCTCGGCCCGTCGTACAGCAACGAAGACGTGATCGCCGCCTGTGCCCGCCACGAGAACAAGCCGACCTGGCGCAAGCTCGACAACATGCCGGAGCAGATCGCCAGGATCATGGTCGACGGCAACCCGGTGGCCTGGTTCCAGGGGCGCATGGAGTTCGGTCCGCGCGCACTGGGTGGCCGCTCGATCATCGGTTGCCCGAGCGTGGCCGGTGTGGCTGACCGCATCAACCATCAGATCAAGTTCCGCGAGCGCTGGAGGCCTTTCTGCCCGTCGATGCTCGACACCGTGGCGCCACAGATGATCAAGATCGATCACCCGGCGCCGTTCATGACCTTCACCTTCGAAGTCGCCGAAGAATGGAAGACCCGCGTGCCGGAAGTCGTCCACGAAGACGGCACGTCGCGGGCCCAGGTGCTCAAGCGCGAATACAACCCGCGCTACTACGACATGATGAAGGCGCTGGAAAACCTCACCGGCAACGGCGTGTCGCTGAACACCTCGCTGAACCGCCGTGGCGAGCCGATGATCTGCTCGCCGACCGATGCCCTGAACATGTTCTTCGGCTCGGATCTGCAGTACCTGATCATGGAAGACATCCTGGTGGTCAAAGAGGGCGCAAACGCTTATGACACGCTCGGCTGAACGCCATGTGCTGCAGTTCTGCCACGGCTATGACGGGCCGTTCCTGGACTGCGCGCGGCAGTACGCCAGCCTGTTCGCGGGCACCGGTTATCGGGTGACCACGGTCTTTCTGACCGGGGTCGCCGACAGCGAGGTGGCCGCCGCCTGCGCTTCCGACGAAGTGTTGTTCATGGAATACAGCTCCAAGGCCATTCGTGGCCTGAAGCTGGGCGCCATCGGCGATCTGCGCAAGATCGCCGCTTCACGCAATTTCAGTTTCTGCATCGCCCATCGCTTCAAGCCGATCTACATCGCCTTGCTCGGCACCTCGCTGCCGGTGATTGGCGTGCACCACGCGTTTGACGATTACAAGCGCGGTTCGCGCAAGCTGTTCGCACAGATTTTCCGCAAGCGCCTGAGCCTGCTCGGGGTGTCCGACGCGGTACGCGACGACATGCGCCGCTGCCTGCCGAAATGGCCGGCGCAGCGTATCCAGACCCTGTACAACCGCATCGACGTCAGCGCGCTGCAGAGCAGCCAGGTGTCTGCCCGCGAAGCGCGCGAGACCCTGGGTCTGGCGGCGGATGCGTTCATCGTCGGTAACGTCGGTCGCCTGCACCCGGACAAGGATCAGGCCACCCTGCTGCACGGCTTTGCCGCGGCGCTGCCGGGTCTTCCGGGCAACAGCCAGCTGGTGATTCTCGGCAAGGGGCGGCTGGAGCAGGACCTCAAGGAACTGGCCCGTGAATTGGGCATCGGTGACCGGGTGCTGTTTCTCGGCCAGGTGCCGGACGCGCGCAATTACTTCCGCGCCTTCGATGTATTCGCCCTCAGCTCCGATCACGAGCCGTTCGGCATGGTGCTGCTGGAGGCCATGGCCGCTGGCGTGCCGCTGCTCGCCACGGCCTGTGGCGGGGCCAAGGAAGTGGTCGAAGGCGTGGGGATCCTGTTCCCGCTGGGCGATGCCGAGCATCTGGCCCAGGGCCTGCAGCGCCTGGCCGGCATGGACGAACAGCAGCGTCACCAGTGCGCCGAGCTGATGCTCGAGCGCCTGCGCGAGCGTTTCTCCGACCGGGCGGTACGCGACACCTTCTGGCATTTGCCGCAAGTCATCGATCTGGCACCGAGGGGCTGATGCTCAACCGATTTCAAGGCTGGCGCGAACGTGGCTGGTCGCCCGTCGACGCCTCGACCTATGCCCAGGCCTGGCAGCGTTTTGGCGGCAGCGTGGCGACGCACCCCCTGGTGGTCGAGCGCCTGGCGAATCTGGCCGGCATCCCGGTGCGGTACCTGGCCTGGGAGCAACAGGGCGAAGTCAACGCCGCCATCGCGACCTGGGGCCGCGACCTGGCCTTGTCCAAGGACGTGCTCAAGCGCAGTGGCAAAAAAGGCCTGTTCGACCTCGGCAATGCCGAGCTGATCCTGCCGGCCGCCGCTGACACCCAGGCGCCGTTGCGCCATCGCGCACGCTATCTGTCGGCGCTCAACGAAAACCGCTTCAGCGGCCTCAAGTTGCAGACCGAGCAACTGGCCATGGCCCGCACCCCGGAAGAACTGTCGAAGAAGTTTCGCTACAACCAGCGCCGCGAACTGCGCCTGCTGGAAGAGGCGGGCGGTGTGGTGCGTCCGGTCGCCGAGTTCAGCAGCGCCGAGCTGGCGGCGATCTACTGCGACCTGTTCCAGCGCCGCTGGGGCTTCCCCGCCACGGGCGCGGTGCGCATGGCCGAGGTCATCGAGCTGTTGCGCGAACTGCTGATCGGCTCGGTGATCTTCCTCAACGATGCGCCGATCGCCATTCAACTGGTGTACCGCGTCGAAGCGCCGCAGTGGATCAGCGTCGAGTACATCAACGGTGGCGTCGATCCCGAGACCCGTGAATTCAGCCCCGGCAGCGTACTGAGCTTCCTCAATACACAAAGTGCCTGGGAGCATGCCCGGGCGCTGAACAAGCCGCTGCGCTTTTCCTTCGGTCGCGCCGACCGTGAATACAAGGATCGCTGGTGCAATCCTGTGCCGGTGTTCACCGTATGAGTCCGCCCATGAGCCGCAAACAGCAACTGCTCAAGCGTCACCGGCGCAACAAGCGCATTGGCCTGCTGATCGCGCTGATCGTCCTGATCGCCCTCGGCGTGCTGGTGGCCTGGTGGCTGCCGATGGTCCTCGCGCTGGTTGGCTGGATCGCCCACGAGGCCTGGTTCGCCGACCACCTGTTCTACTCGCCGAAAGACGATTACCAATACAGTTTTCCGCCATTCACGCCGCAGCCCAAAGTGCATTTGAGCGGTGAGCAGTTGCGTCTGGACGAGGGCGTGATGCTGGTCGACGACGCCACGCTGATTCTCGCGGTGCGGGTCAAAAGTACCTGGCTGGGGCGGTTCCTCGACCCGCGCGTCGAGCTGGCCGGCGGCAGCCACCCTGACACGCAGACCTTCGAGCGCGGCGTCAACGGCCTGCGCTACCTCAATCTCAGCGGTCAGGCGCAAACCCTGGCGCAGGGCCAGCTGCGCTTGCGCGGGCGCTTCTGCCGGGTCTCCGGCGAGCCGCTGTTGTGGGCGCTGGAGCAGCCGGATTATCGCCGTCAGCGGGTGATGGTCATCGCCCCCCACGCCGACGATGCCGAATTGGCTGCCTACGGTTTGTACAGCCAGGCTGACGAAGCCTGGATCGTCACCCTGACGGCCGGCGAGATCGAAGCCGAACATTATCAGCAGATGGGCATGAGCAGGGTCGATGCGGCGCGTCTGAAGGGCCGCCTGCGTGCCTGGGACAGCCTCGCCGTACCGCGCTGGGCGGGAGTGGCGCAGGAGCGTTGTGTGCAGCTCGGTTACTTCTGCCTGCAACTGGCCGCGATGCAGGCCGCGCCGAATCAGGCGGTGGGCTCGCGCGAAGCTGACCTCAGCGACACCCGCCTGTTTCGCCAGTTGAACCCGTTCACCCTACCCGGCGATGCCGACGGCGCGCCGACCTGGAACAACCTGCTGGCCGATCTGCGCGAGATCCTGCTGCGGGCACGTCCGGACGTCATCGTGCTGCCGCATCCGAGCCTCGACCCGCATCCCGACCATATCTGCGCCCAGCAGGCCGTGCTGGAGGCCCTGAACGGCCTCGACTTACAGCCGACGCTGCTCGGCTACGCCAACCATCTGCATGACAACGATCGCTGGCCGATGGGCGACACCGGCGCCGGTATCGCGCTGCCGCCGGCATTTGATGCAGCCGTGCCGATGCAGCCACTGTGCCTGCCGCTGTCCATCGCGCAGCAACGCGACAAGGCCATGGCGCTGGGCATGATGCATGACCTGCAGCCGCCCGCGCCGTTCAAGCGGCGGCTGCGTCGGCTGATCCAGCGCCTGCTGGCAGGTCGCAATGCCTCGGTCTACGGGGAAAACGAGTTTTTTCGAAAAGCGGTCAGGCGCCAGGAATTGCTCTGGCTGTTGAAGCAGGGTGAGTCAGGCGCGCACCGGGGAGAGTTATGAGTCAACGGTCAAAGGTTCTGCAGCTGCAACCGGACTACAACGTCAAAGCCCATGACTTTGCCGACCTTGCCGAGCAGATCGTCAAGGCGCTGCCATCCGATCGCTATGAAGTGACTGCCGCGTTCCTGCGCGGCAAGCCCGGGCCGGGAGAACCGGTGAGCCGGGCTGACCGCTCGGTGTACTTCGAGTTTTCCGACAAGTCCCTCAAGGGCATGCGTCTGCGCGCCATGTGGCAGCTGTACAAGTTCTGCCGCCGGGAAAAGTTCGACGTGGTGATCTGCAACCGCTTCAAACCGGTGAATATGATGCTCACCCTTAATCGCTGGTTGAAGGTGCCGCTGTGCATCGGCATTTCCCACGGTTTCGGCGAGTACGACCGCTTCTACCGGCGCCGCCAGACCCAGCGCCTGATCGATCGGCACTGGCGTTTCGTCGGGGTGTCGCCGGCGGTCAAGCAATACCTGCTCGATTGCAACTGCGGCTTTACCGACGCCAACACCTGGGCGATCACCAACGCCATCGACATCGAGCAGGCCGAGGGCTTGCAGCACAGTCGCGAGCGCGCGCGGGAACTGCTCGGGATCGATCCTAACGTGCGCCTGATCGGTGCGCTGGGCCGGCTCGTGTCGGTCAAGGGCCACACCTATCTGTTGCAGGCCTTCGCCGCGTTGAAGGACAAGTACCCGCACACGCAACTGGCAATCATCGGCGCCGGTCGTTTGCAGGCGCCGCTGGCGGCCGAGATCGAGCAACTGGGCCTCACCGGCCGCGCGCACCTGCTGGGCTTCAAGGAAAACGCCCTGCAATATGTCCGCGCGTTCGATATCTGGACCATGCCGTCGCTGGCCGAGGGCCTGGGCCTGGCGCTGCTCGAGGGCATGAGCGGCCATCTGCCGGTGATCGCCTCGAACGTGCCGGCCATGCTGCCGCTGATCGAAGGCGCCGGTGGCTTGAGCGTCATCCCCAAGGATGTGCCGAGCCTGGTCGCGGCACTGGACACCTACCTCGCGCTGTCGGATGACGAGCTCAAGGCCAAGGGCGAGCAGGCCTACCGTTATCTGCAGCAGCAACACGACATCGAGGTGTTCCGTCAGGAATACCTGAACCTGATCGAATCCGGCCTGGAACAGGCTCGCAAGGAACAGCCATGAGCGACGCGCAACCCATCGTCACGGTCATCATCGCGTCGTACAACCACGGCCCGTACATTGAAGAAAGCATTCTCAGCGTCCTCAACCAGACCTACAAAAACATTGAGTTGCTGGTGGTCGACGACGGCTCCAAGGACGACAGCGTTGCGCGCATCAATGCCTTGCAGGCGCAGTACGGCTTCGATTTCCGGGTGCAGCAGAACCAGGGCCTGACCCATACGCTCAACGGCGCGATCGCCCGTGCCAAGGGCAGCCTGATCGTACCGTTCGGTTCCGACGACATCATGCTGCCCGAGCGTATCGCCACCCAGGTTGCCTACATGGAAGGCAAGCCCGAGGTCGGCATCTGTGCCGGCAACATCGAGCTGATCGATGCCGAGGGCAATCTCTATCCGGAAAAGCGCCAGCGCCGCGATGTACCGTTCCGCCGCATCGATTTCGATGACATGTTCCTCGAGCGCAAGCCTTATCCGCCGGCGCCGACCCTGATGATCCGCCGCGAAGCGCTGGAAAAGGTCGGTGGCTTCGATCCGCAGATTCGTCTCGAGGACCTGGCCATCGAGCTGAAGGTGACGCACGCCGGTTACTTCATCGATGGCCTGAGCGTAGTGATGGCGCGCTATCGCAAGCACGCCACCAACTCCTACAAGAATCACCGCTTCATGATCGACAACATCCTGCGCACCTACGCGCTGTTCAGCGATCATCCGCTGTACGACGAGGTGCGCTACAAGGCGCTCAATTCGATGTTCCTCAAGACCGCCAACCGCGACCGCAAGCTGGCCCGCGAGCTGCTGGCGCAGATTCCGTTCAAGGCGTGGAACAAGAAGACCTGGCGTGGTCTGGGGCGCCTGCTGTTCTCACCCTTGGAAAAAGACTGAGACTGGCGTCGCTCGCCTTCAGCGAGCGACTTTTTCGGCCAGGGGCTTGTTGCCTTTGTGCCGCTGGCGCAGCCATTGCGTGACCTTTCGGCCGGCGTTCATGCCCGGTTGCTCGATGTAGAGGAATGTCAGGCTGCTGATCAGGATCAGCAGGCAGGTGCACACGGCCACCAGTGGCAGATAGACCCATTCATCCCGAGCATCCAGATGAAGCACCAGCGGCAGGCGCTGCACCAGCAGCCAGAGCACGAACCCGTGCAGCAGGTAGGTGCTGTAACTGATTTCGCCGAGCCAGCGGATGCTGCGTGGCTTCAGGGCGCCGAACAGCGGGTTGCCGGATGCCACGATGACGAAGAACAGCGACAGCAGCACCAGCGGTGCCGTCTTGAACGCCCGGTCGAAGGCCGTGAAGGCGATCGCCAGCGCGGCGATGGCAATCACCCCGGCCAGTGGCTTGCGGCTCCAGGCCACCAGTTGTGGTCGACGAACCCAATACGCCGCAGCGATCCCACCGAGAAAACTCGCCAGGAAGTGCTTCTTCAGCGAGTGTTCCCAGCCGACCAGCTGGTACAGCGCGTAGATCCCGATCAGGCACAGCACCACCTGACGCCAGTTGCCACGGAAGATGAACACGGTCGCGGCCAGCGGCAACGCCAGGTAGAAAAACACTTCGTAGGCCAGCGTCCAGGTGACGTTGGAGATCAGCATGCCGGTCTGTGGATATTGATTGATGTCGGGGCGGTCGAAGGTCAGCCAGGCCAGAATCTGCTTGAACAGCTCGATGCCGGGCTCCTTCAGTTGCCAGTCCTGCAGGTAGAACACCGTGACGAAGACCGTCAGCATCAGCGGCAGGTACAACGGATACAGGCGGAACACCCGCGAAACGCCAAAGGCCAGCCAGTCGTGCTGGCGACCCTGAGTCAATACCCGGTTCCAGAACAGGAAGCCGGTAATCATGAAGAACAGCGCCACGCTGCCCTGGCCGAGCATCGAATAGAAATTGCTCGGCGGGAATGCGATCACGCCCGTGCGCAGGAAGATCCAGGTGATGACCGAGTGGTGCACGAAAACACCGAACGCCAGATAGCCCCGCAGGCCATCGATACTGGCATAGCGGCTTTCGCCGGAATGTTGCAGGTGCCTGGCGATCTTCGGCACCGCGCGCAACAACAGCGCGGCGGTGACGATGGCCAGTACGTACGCGATCAGCGCGAGAATGGGATGGGTAGCGTTCATCAGTGAACCTGGGCCGCAGTGTTGCCGGCCAGCACTTGCCTGTGCAGATTATCCACGGCGGATTTCGACGCCGTTACGGCGTACCCCTGGAGCAACGCGTCGAGGTGCTCTTCGAACAACCAGCGCTTGTCGACAGTGTAGCGTTGCATGTGGCGCAGATTACGCTGGCGCAATGACAGATTGAGTGCCGACGGGTAGATCCGCAGGTCGGCCAGGTCGATCAGGCCGAATTCGCCATCCTCCAGCACCAGCACGTTGCCCAGGTGCAGCGAACGGAAATACACCCCTTGTTCATGCAACTGGGCCATGAATTTGCCAAAGCGCTCCACCAGCGCCTGGCGTACCGCCGGTGCGGTGATGCCCTGCAAGACCTGGCGCAGGGTGTGCCCCGCCAGCGGCGCGTAATGCACGGCGCTGCTGCCGTCGCTGAGACGATACAGATTCAGTACTTGCGGGGTCGGGATGCCCATCTGGCGCAGCTGTTCGCTATTGACCGCAAAACGCTCGGAGTACGGATTGAAGCTGCCCGAGGTGTACCAGCGGCGGCGGCGGAACAGCTTGAGGAATGTGCCATCCGTCAGGCGCAGCACCTTGGGCCCGAGACCGTCCTCTTCGATGACCTGGGCATCGCTGCCGAGTCGTTGCAGATCCGCCGTCGTCAAGGTTTGCACCGGCTGCGACAACAGGCGCCGGGCACGCTGGTTGATGCTCAGGGCGGCGATCAGGGCCAGCGGAATCCACAGCAGGAACCAGTGTTCCTTCGGCCGCGAGATGATGCCGCCGCCTTCGGTCAGGCCGGCACCGATGCCGAACACCAGCCAGGTCGAGGCAATGATCAGCAACGGCTGCACGCGCTGGCGCCAGCTGCTCAACAAGCCCCAGGCGAGAAAGAACAGCCACGGCAGCAGGCCGAAGATGCCCACGTAATACAGCACGCCGAGGACAAAGCTGTGGGGTTCCTGGAAGTTGTAGCCAACCCCCGGATCGATCGCCAGGCTGGCGTTGTAGCCATGCCCCAGCCATGGGTGGTCGGCGATCTTGTGCAGGGCCAGTTGCCAGATTTCCAGGCGATAGGAATCGCCGCGCTCGATGATCATCTGCGAAAACACGGTGATCACCGCGATGCCGCTCAGTGCCAGCGCCGCCAGCAGCCCCAGCGAACGCCGGTTCCAGCAGATGAAACTCAGCCACAGGGCCGCCATGGTGAGTGCCACCAGCGGGGTCCGCGAGCCGGTGCCGATCACCGCGGTGAACATGATTGCCATCGCCGGCACGCTCAGCCACATCATCTGCCGGCGCTTGCAGGTCATGGTCACGCTCAGCCAGTAGGCGCAGAAGAAGCCGAACAGGTGCGAACTGAGCAACGGGTTGTCGAAGGCACCGCCGCCGATCAGGCGCGCGCCGGGTTCATAAGTGCGGGCGAACTTGAACAGAAAACAGCTGGTGGCCACCAGCGCGACCAGGGCGGCGCCGAACAGCAAGGGTTGCAGGATGTCACTGCGATAACGCACCAGCAGATAACATCCGGCAAACAGCAGCAGGGTATGCAGCGGCGGCTTGAACATGCCGCCGATCGGCTCGTCGCCAGGGCCCCAGCAGAGACTCAGCAAGGCCCAGGCAACAAACAGCAGCACGCCGACGAAGATCGGTTCGCGTATCAGTTCCTTGAGCTCGCGCGGACGCAGGCACAGGGCGATCAGTGTCGGGATGCTGAACAGACCGTAGAACAGCTTGTGATGGAGGCTGCGGCCCGGCAGAAAGAACAGCGCGCACAAGAGCAGGAAATAGCCGGCGGGAAGAATCCACAGGCTGATGAAATCGAAAACTCGATTGGACGTATTGCTGAAGCCGCGAAATTGCATGCTGTGAGATTCAATCCTGAAGTTGATCGACCATTCGGATGATGGCTATTTGATGCTGAAAAAGATCACTAACAATAACAGCCTTTCGCCGATTGCCAGAACCCCGAACAAGCTGTGCTAAAGTCAGCGTCCTTTTTATCGACTTCCGCGTGATATGACCGACTCCAGTCCCGCCGCAAGCCCTTCGAGCTTGAAAATCTACTTCCGCCTGCTCGGCTACGTCCGGCCGTATATCAGTCTGTTCCTGATCAGCATCGTCGGTTTCCTGATTTTTGCCTCGACCCAGCCGATGCTCGGTTACATCCTCAAATACTTCGTCGACGGCCTGTCCAATCCGGAAGCGGTGCTGTTCCCGAGCGTACCCTACCTGCGCGACCTGCAACTGCTGCAGGCGGTGCCGCTGCTGATTATCCTGATCGCCGCCTGGCAGGGCCTGGGCTCTTACCTGGGCAACTACTTCCTGGCCAAGGTTTCCCTGGGCCTGGTGCACGACCTGCGGGTGCAGTTGTTCAACAACCTGCTGGTGCTGCCGAACCGCTACTTCGACAAGCATAACTCCGGTCACCTGATTTCGCGTATCACCTTCAACGTGACCATGGTCACGGGGGCGGCAACAGATGCGATCAAGGTCGTAATCCGTGAAGGCATGACGGTGATCTTCCTGTTTGCCTCGCTGCTGTTCATGAACTGGAAGCTGACCCTGGTGATGGTGGCGATCCTGCCGCTGATCGCCGTGATGGTGCGCACCGCGAGCAAGAAATTCCGCAAGCAGAGCAAGAAGATCCAACTGGCCATGGGCGATGTCACCCACGTCGCCTCGGAAACCATCCAGGGCTATCGCGTGGTGCGCAGCTTCGGCGGCGAGGCCTACGAACAGCGGCGCTTCCTCGAGGCCAGCCAGGGCAACACCGACAAGCAACTGCGCATGACCCGCACCGGTGCGATCTACACGCCGCTGCTGCAGCTGGTGATCTACAGCGCCATGGCGGTGCTGATGTTCCTCGTGCTGTTCCTGCGCGGCGATGCCTCGGCGGGCGACATGGTTGCCTACATCACCCTGGCCGGCCTGCTGCCCAAGCCGATTCGCCAGTTGTCCGAAGTCAGTTCGACCATCCAGAAAGGCGTGGCCGGTGCCGAAAGCATTTTCGAGCAGCTGGACGTCGAGCCGGAAGTCGACAGCGGCACCGTCGAGCGCGATTCGGTCAGCGGACGTCTCGACGTGCGCAACCTGAGCTTCACCTACCCGGGCACTGAACGTCAGGTGCTCGATGACATCAGCTTCTGCGTCGAACCGGGGCAGATGGTCGCGCTGGTGGGCCGCTCGGGCAGCGGCAAGTCGACCCTGGCCAACCTGATCCCGCGCTTCTATCACCACGACAAGGGCGAAATCCTCATCGATGGCGTGGAAGTCGAGCAGTACAGGCTGCTCAACCTGCGCCGGCACATTGCCCAGGTGACCCAGCACGTCACCCTGTTCAGCGACACCGTGGCCAACAACATCGCCTACGGCGACCTGGCTGGCGCGCCGCGTGAAGACATCGAGAAAGCGGCGCGTGACGCCTACGCGATGGACTTCATTGCGCAGCTGCCCCAGGGCCTCGACACCCAGGTCGGCGAAAACGGCGTGCTGCTCTCCGGCGGCCAGCGCCAGCGCCTGGCGATCGCCCGTGCACTGCTGAAGAACGCGCCGCTGCTGATTCTCGACGAGGCCACCTCGGCTCTCGACACCGAATCCGAGCGTCACATCCAGGCTGCGCTGGATCAAGTGATGAAGGGCCGCACCACGCTGGTGATCGCCCACCGTCTGTCGACCATCGAGAAAGCCGACCTGATTCTGGTCATGGATCAGGGCCGCATCGTCGAACGCGGCACCCACGACGAGCTGCTGGCGCAGAACGGCTACTACGCCCGTCTCAACGCCATGGGCCTGGACGCGCCGGCCGAAGACATCGCCTGATCCCAGGCCTTGCCCTGTGGGGGCGAGCCTGCTCGCGAAAGCGCTGCAACAGACGACATCCATGTCGCATGTGCAACCGCCATTGCGAGCAGGCTCGCCCCCACCGGCGTTTGTATCCAGACATTTACGCTTCTTGACCAAACCGGCATAAAACCCGGCACCGCGCTTGTTAAGGTTCCTGAACGAACTCTGACTTCCATCGAGGGGGCCATCCCCGTCGCGCGGGTACTTTCATGTTGCAACGCTATCTGTGGAAACTGCTGCCCAAGCCGCAGCGCGCCTTTCTGCTCGGGCGCCTGTCGGTGGTCGATCGCCAGGTGGTCAACAAGTCGCTGTCGGCCAACCGCACCTACCCCGAGGCTTTCGCGCAGCGCTCCTGCCTGTTCATCCATGTGCCCAAGTGTGCGGGCAGCAGTGTCTGCACGGCGATGTTCAACGGCTGGCGACCAGGCCATCTGCCGTTGTACTGGTACGAAGAGCAGTTTCCCCAGCAGTTCGCCGCCGCCTATAAATTCGCCTTCGTGCGTGATCCGCTGGAGCGGGCCTACTCGGCCTATGCGTTCCTGCGCGGCAACGCGTTGAGCGCGCGTGATCATGCCGCGCAGCAACTGGTCAGGCATTACCGCGACTTCGACGATTTTGTCGGCCGTTGGCTGCACAGCGAAACCATCGCGCGGCAATTGCACTTTGCTGCGCAAACCGACTTTCTCACCGATTCGCTGGGACGTCTGGCGCTGGATTTCATCGGCTATCAGGAGCACCTGGAGCGTGACTTCCAGCTGGTCTGCGAGCACCTCGGCGTGCTGGCGCCGCTGCCTCACGTCAACGGCTCCCGCCAGCGGCGGCCGTCACCGGCGCGGGAGTTCTGTTCGGTGCGCACCCGGCGTCTGGTGCGCCGGGTCTATCAACGTGACTACGAGCTGCTGGGTTATGAATGAAGCGCTGTCCCTGGCACCGCAGGCGTCGGCGATCCGCCCCTATGCCTTGGCGCTCTCTGGTGAGGCCCGCGCCGCGCTCAAGGCGCAGCATCCGCGCTGCCTGTGGCTGACCGGGCTGTCCGGGGCGGGCAAGTCGACCCTGGCCAATGCCCTGGAGCTGCATCTGCATCAATTCGGCCGGCACACCTTCCTGCTCGATGGCGACAACGTGCGCAACGGCTTGTGCCGCGACCTGGGCATGGGCGACGGTTGCCGGCGCGAGAACATTCGGCGCATGGCCGAAGTGGCGCGGCTGATGGTCGACGCCGGGTTGATCGTGATCGTCGCGGCGATTTCACCGTTTCGCGCGGAGCGCGAGGCGGCCCGCCAGCTGTTCGCCGCGGGTGACTTCCTTGAAGTACACGTCAGCACGACGCTGCAGGTGTGTGCCCGACGCGATCCCAAAGGGTTGTATCGCGCCGCGCGAGAAGGGCGGATCAAGGATTTCACTGGCATCGACAGTCCATACGAAGCGCCGCTGGCCGCCGAGTGCCGGATTGATACCGACGAGGTGGATCTGGCGCAGGCCTGTCATCGGCTGGCGGCGTTGCTGCTCAAAAAATGAGCAAAAAAACCTGCTGTTTCATCCTGTTGCAGCCGCTGCGCTAGCCGGCGCCAACCCTGTGTTAATATCGCGCCCCTGTTCATTTTGTATGTGGGTTGCTCCATGAAGTTGTCCATGCCGCGATTCGATCAAGCCCCTGTCTTGGTGGTCGGCGATGTCATGCTCGACCGTTACTGGCATGGTGGTACCTCACGGATTTCCCCTGAGGCGCCGGTTCCTGTCGTTAAAGTCGAGCAAATCGAAGATCGTCCGGGCGGTGCCGCCAACGTTGCCTTGAACATTGCCGCGCTGGGTGCGCCGGCGTCCCTGGTCGGTGTGACCGGTGACGACGAGGCCGCCGACAGCCTGAGCAACAGCCTCAAGGGCGCCGGCGTACGTGCCTTGTTCCAGCGCATTGCGCACCAGCCGACCATCGTCAAGCTGCGGGTCATGAGCCGGCACCAGCAATTGCTGCGTATCGATTTCGAAGAACCGTTCGCCACCGATGCCCTGGCCCTGGCCTCGCAGGTCGATGACCTGCTCGAAGGCATCAAGGTGCTGGTGCTGTCCGACTACGGCAAGGGCGCGCTGAAAAACCACCAGGTGCTGATCCAGGCGGCCCGTGCCCGCAACATTCCGGTGCTGGCCGATCCCAAGGGCAAGGATTTCTCGATCTACCGTGGCGCCAGCCTGATCACCCCGAACCTCAGCGAGTTCGAAGCCATTGTCGGTGGCTGCGCCGATGAGCATGAGCTGGTGAGCAAGGGCGCGGCGCTGATGCACGACCTCGAGCTCGGCGCGCTGCTGGTCACCCGTGGCGAGCACGGCATGACCCTGCTGCGTCCGGAGCATCCGGCGCTGCACCTGCCGGCCCGGGCCCGTGAAGTGTTCGACGTGACCGGTGCCGGCGATACAGTGATTTCCACCCTGGCCGCGGCGATCGCTGCCGGCGAGGAACTGCCACACGCGGTGGCACTGGCCAATCTGGCCGCCGGGATCGTGGTCGGCAAGCTCGGTACCGCCGCGATCAGCGCGCCGGAACTGCGCCGGGCGATCCAGCGCGAAGAGGGCTCGGAACGTGGCGTGCTGGGGCTCGAGCAACTGGTACTGGCGGTCGCCGATGCTCGCGCGCACAACGAGCGCATTGTCTTCACCAATGGCTGTTTCGACATTCTCCATGCTGGCCACGTGACCTACCTCGAGCAGGCGCGCGCCCAGGGCGACCGTCTGATCGTGGCGATCAACGACGACGCCTCGGTCAGCCGCCTGAAAGGTCCGGGCCGGCCGATCAACAGCGTCGACCGGCGCATGGCGGTACTCGCCGGCCTTGGCGCGGTGGACTGGGTCATCAGCTTCCCGGAAGGCACCCCGGAAAACCTCCTGCGCGAGGTCAAGCCGGACGTGCTGGTCAAGGGCGGCGACTACGGCATCGACCAGGTGGTCGGCGCCGATATCGTCAAGGCCTACGGCGGCACGGTGAAAGTGCTGGGGCTGGTGGAAAACAGCTCGACGACGGCGATCGTGGAAAAAATCCGCAAGTCCGAGTGACCTGCTTACTCCCACGTCGAGGCGTCGAACCGTCCGCGTGGGAGTGCCTGCATGGACGCTCGGCGTCCGCTTCCGAGCCGCAGAGCGTCCGCGGCTGCATTCCCACGCAGACGGTTCGACGTGGGAACGATCAGGGCCGGGCCGCCTTGCGCGGCACGATCTTCTTCAGCAGTTGCTTGGCCTTGCCACGCAAGCGTGACAACCCGGTGGCCTTCTCCGGCGCGGTCAGGCCCTGCTGGCGCAGCCAGTCCTTCCAGCGAATCCGCTCATCGCGCACCAGCCAGCCATCCTGTTTGGCAAAGCTCTCCGCCAGGTACAGGCCACGGGTGCCGGCCGGGTATAAATGGCCCTTTTTCAACGTGTACAGCTCGGCCAGCGGCTGGCCGTCCTGCAATGGCATCAGGTACAGGTCCGGGCGCTTGCGGTCGAGCCGCGCCACCAGTTGATCGCCCTCGAGCCGTTCATCGACATGGAACAGGCTCAGGTTCTTGGCTTCCTTGGGCACGTCCAGGCGCAGGTCGTAGATCAATTGCAGCGACGCGGTCGGCAAATGCACGTACGCCCGGGGGCGCTCCAGCAATTGCAGATTGGCGCAGCGCACCGGCCGCGCCGAGCCCGACAGCGGCGTCAGGCGAAAGGGCAGGGCCTCGCGATAATGCAGCGCCGTGGCGTAGGGCGCCGGCAGCCAGGTGTCGTTGAAGCGCCCGCCGAGCCAGCCTTCCGGGGTTTCCAGCAGGCATTCTTCGGCAATCTCCTGGATCGCCGTGTGCAGCGGAATGTTCAGCTCGTGGGCCGGCACGTAACCGGAAATCAGCTTGAGCACCACATCGCCACGATCCTGTCGACGCTGGCGCACCAGCACCCAGTAATCGCGATTCTGCCAGTGCAAGGTCAGGCGCACCGAGACGCCGAGGTTGGCCAGCTCCAGGGCGAAGCGCTCGGCATCCGCCACCGCGACCGGCTTGCGCCGCTGCAGGGTCTGGGCGAAGTTCAGCGGCATGCCGACGCTCTGGTAGGTCAGGCCCTCGGGCGTGGCCTCGACGAACAGCGGCAGGGTCTTGAAGTTGCTCGGGTTCTTTCTGATGAGCGTACGCGGCATGTCGGCTCCTGCTTAAGGCCGCGGGGCGGCGTCAGTGACCACGCAGGACCTGGGCGACGGTCGCAACGTTGTGGGCGAGGTGCAGCGGATTGATCGTGCCGACAATAGCACTGGCTACGCCGGGCTGGGCAAACAGCAGCTCGAAGCTGGCGCGCACCGGGTCCACGCCGGGACTCAGGCACACGTGACCGCTGGCCAGGGCTTTTTTCACCAGAATGGCTTTGCCGTGGGCAGCAGCATAGTCAATGACCGGCTTCTCGCTTTGTTCGTTCAGATTGTAGGTGACCATCGCGCAGTCGCCTTGCTCCAGTGCTTTCAATCCGCCCTCGACCGTTTTGCCGGAGAAGCCGAAGCCGCGAATCTTGCCCTCGGCCTTGAGCGCGGCGAGTGTCGCGTAAACCTCTTCGTGCTCGAGGATGGCCATGTCGTTGCCGTCGGAATGCACCAACACCAGGTCGATAAAATCCGTTTCCAGACGTTGCAGGCTGCGTTCCACCGACAAACGGGTGTGCGCCGCGCTGAAATCGTGGCGTGACAGGCCGTCGGCGAATTCCTCGCCGACCTTGCTGACAATCACCCAGTCCTGGCGCTGGCCGCGCAGCAGCGGGCCGAGACGTTCTTCGCTGCGGCCATAGGCCGGTGCGGTGTCGATCAGGTTGATGCCCAGCCCTTTTGCCTGGTTGAGCAGCAGGCGGGCTGCGTCATCGTCGGGGATCTGAAAACCGTTGGGGTACTTCACCCCCTGGTCGCGGCCGAGCTTGACCGTGCCCAGGCCCAGCGGGGACACCCGCAGGCCGGTGCTGCCCAGTGGACGATGCAGTTCGTGCAGGGTCGCTACGCTCATGGCAACAGTTGCTCCCAGGCCGGCACGGCCATCGGTGGTTTCGGCAGCGTCGGCAGTGGCTCGGCGGCGTGCGGCTGAATGCCGTCGCGCTCCAGCGCGGCGATGACCCGGTCGGCGAAGTCCGGCGCCAGCGCCAGTTTCGTCGGCCAGCCCACCAGCAGGCGACCCTGTTCGGCGAGGAAGGCGTTGTCCGGGCGGGTCAGCCCGGTCTGCAGCGGTTCAGCGCGGTCGACCCGCAAGGTCGCCCACTGCGTGCTGCCGAGGTCGATCCACGGCAACAACTGCGCGATTTCTTTCTGCGCGGTGGCAATCTGCTCGGCCGGCGTGCGGTTCACGCCTTCGCTTTCGGCGATGTCGCCGCCCATGTACCAGACCCACTGACCGTCGGCGGCCGGGTGAGTGGTCACGGTGATGCGCGGTTTGCTGCCGCCGCCCAGGCAGTGAGCGTACAGCGGTTTCAGGCCCGGGCCCTTGGCGATGATCATGTGCAGCGGACGGCGTTGCATCGCCGGTTGGCTCAGGCCCAGCTCTTCCAGCAACTGTGCGGTACCGGCACCTGCGCTGAGCACGATGCGTTGCGCACGAATCTCGCGGCCGTCGATTTTCAGGCCGACCAGCACACCCGCTTCCAGCAGCGGCTCGATGGTCTGCCCGGCGAGCAGGCCGTCACCGGCCAGCTCGGCCAGACGCTGGATCAGGCTCGGTACGTCGATCACCAGTTCGGCGAGGCGATAGACCTTGCCCTTGAAGCGCTTGTCTTGCAGCGCTGGCGGCAATTGATCGCCCTTGACCTGGTCGACCCGGCCGCGCACGGCCTTGCTGGCGAAGAAACTGGTGAGGTTGCCGGCCAGGGTGCCCGGCGACCACAGGTAGTGAGCCTCGGACAACAGGCGTACGCCGGACAGATCCAGCTCGCCAGTGCCGGCCAGGGCTTCACGCCAGCGTCGCGGCATGTCGGCGATGGCTTCCGAGGCGCCCGTCAGTGCACCGTGCAAGGCGTACTTGGCACCGCCGTGGATGATCCCCTGGGACTTCACGCTCTGCCCGCCACCGAGGCTGGCGTTTTCCACCAGCACGGTAGAAAAACCCTGGCGGCGCAGGCGCGCGTTCAGCCAGAGGCCGGCGACACCAGCGCCGACAATCAGCACGTCGGTGGAAATAACGGATGGCATGCAGCGACCTCAGTGTTCAAGACGAGGGCGCAGTATACAGACTCGGGGAACAGGCGATTTGTCGATGATCAACAGCAATGCCGCTGACCTTGTGGGAGCGAGCCTGCTCGCGACTGGGTTTTATCAGGCAATAACTATGTCGACTGACATGCCCCCTTCGCGAGCAGGCTCGCTCCCACAGGAGGCGAGGCTGGTGCTCAGTGGCCGGCGGTTTTGGAAAAGAGTTGGATCACCACCACGCCGAGCACGATCAACGCCATCCCCAGCATCGCCGGAATGTCCAGCTTCTGCCCATAGATGAACAGCGCCGCGACGCTGACCATGACGATGCCCATGCCGGCCCACACCGCGTAGGCCACACCCACCGGTACGCTGCGCACCACCAGGGTCAGCATCCAGAACGCGATCCCGTAGCCGACGATGACCAGCAGCAGCGGCAGCGGCGTGCTCAAGCCCTTGACCGCTTTCATCGAAACGGTGGCGATCACTTCGGCGCAGATGGCAATGGCCAGGTAGGCGTAGGCGGTCATGATTGGAATCCTCATATGGAACGTGGCTTTCTGAAGTCGGCATTCTAGAGGTTGCCCAGATGGGGTAAAGTCATTACCTATCTGTTTTGATGATGGGTTGCCATGAACGTGCAATGGAATCTGGAGCAACTGCGGCTGTTCGTCAGTGTCGCCGAGCAGCGCTCGTTTTCTGCCGTGGCGCGCCAGCAGCGCAAGGCGCAATCGGCGGTCAGCAGCGCGGTTGCCCTGCTCGAGGATGACCTCGGCGTGAGCCTGTTTGAGCGTAGCAGCGGACGCCAGCCGAGTCTCACCGAAGCGGGGCAGGCGTTGCTGGAAGAGGCGCGGGAAGTGCTGCGCCAGTGCGAGCGCCTCAACGGCCGGGCGATGGCCATGGTGCGCGGCCAGGAAGCGCAGTTGCGCGTGGCTCAGGACGAAGCCATGCCGTATCAGGCCCTGGTGGAAAGCTTTGCTGCCCTCGCCGAGCAATTCCCCAGCCTCGAAGTGCAACTGACCAGCGCCGCGCAGGGCGAGGTCGCCCGTAAACTGGTGGAGCGGCGCGCCGATCTCGGTCTGCTGTTCTATCACGACGAAATTCCCGAAGCGCTGGAGCGCCGGGTGCTGGGCCGCGTGGAGATGGTCACGGTGTGCGGTATCAATCATCCGTTGGCGGCGCAGTCCTATGTCGACTGTCGGCAACTGGCGCAGCACCGCCAACTGTTGATGTCGACCCAGACCAGCGTCTATCCCGGTAACGAGCCGGCCAGCCCACAGGTGTGGCGCGCGGACAGTTTCTACGTGATGGCCGAGTGGCTGGTGCGCGATCTCGGCTGGGCCTGGTTGCCACGGCACGTGGTGCAGTATTCGGCGTACCAGGGGCTGATGGTCGAACTCGACTGCGAATGGACCCCGCCGGCGCTGGTGGTGGAGCTGGTCTGGCGCCGCGACGAGCCGCTCGGCCCGGCGGCGCGCTGGCTGGCCGAGCGATTTGCCGTGCACTTGCGGGCGATTGGCGACAAAAGTCGATAAACTCCGCCGCCATGAATAGAACTCTCTACACCGCGCTGTTTTACCTGGGGCTGCCATTGGTGGCGATTCGGCTATGGCTGCGTGCGCGCAAGGCGCCGGCGTATGCCAGGCGCATTGGCGAACGCTTCGCCTGTGGCATGCCGGCGCTGCAGCCCGGCGGTATCTGGGTGCATGCGGTTTCCGTGGGCGAAAGCATCGCAGCGGCGCCGATGATCCGCGCCTTGCTGCAACGTTATCCACAGCTGCCGATCACCGTGACGTGCATGACTCCGACCGGTTCGGAGCGGATTCAAGCGTTGTTCGCCAATGAGCCGCGCATCCAGCATTGTTATCTGCCGTATGACTTGCCGTGCGCAGCAGCGCGTTTCCTTGATCGCGCTCAGCCGAAACTGGCGGTGATCATGGAAACCGAGCTGTGGCCCAACCACATTCACCAGTGCGCCAAGCGCGGGATTCCCGTTGCGCTGGCCAACGGCCGACTGTCCGAGCGTTCCGCCAGAGGTTATGGCCGCTTCAGCAAACTGACCGCGCCGATGCTCGCCGAAATGAGTTTTTTCGCGATACAGACCGAAGCCGAAGCCCAGCGCTTCCGCGATCTCGGTGCGCGGCCGGAGACGGTCGAGGTCACCGGTTCGATCAAGTTCGACCTGACCATCGACGCGCAATTGCTGCAACGCGCCCATGCGCTGCGCGGGCAATGGCAGGCCCTGGAACGTCCGGTGTGGATCGCCGCGAGCACCCATGAGGGCGAAGACGAGGTCGTGCTCAGCGCCCATCGGCGCCTGCTGGCGAACTACCCGAATGCACTGCTGATTCTGGTGCCGCGCCATCCCGAGCGCTTCAACGCGGTGTTCGAACTGTGCCAGCGCGAAGGCTTCGCCACGGTGCGTCGTTCCACGGCGGCCAACGTCGCGGCAGACACCTCGGTGCTGCTCGGCGACACCATGGGCGAGTTGCTGTTTCTCTACGCGTTGGCGGACAGCGCCTTCGTCGGTGGCAGCCTGGTGGCGAATGGCGGGCACAACTTGCTGGAGCCGGCGGCGCTGGCAAAACCGGTGATCAGCGGCCCGCACCTGTTCAACTTCCTCGACATCGCCGCGCAGTTGCGTGAAGCCGGCGCACTGGCTGAAGTGGATGATGCCGAAGGCCTGGCGGTGGAAGTGCAGCGCCTGTTCGAGCTGCCTCGGGATGCGCAGCGCATGGCCGAGGCCGGGCTGGCGGTAATGCGCCGCAATCAGGGCGCGTTGCAGCGTTTGCTGGATGGCCTGGGCCGCCTGATCAAGTAACCGGCGCAAAAAAAGATCGCCGCCCGCAGCACGCCTACAGGTGGATGACGTTTCCCTATCGGCGCTGCCGCGGACGGCGATCTTTTTGCATTGATGCTTAAGGTCGCGCCTTGAGCTGCGCTTCGGCAGCCTTGGCCAGATCCGGTGGCAGGAAGTCCTTGTCCGGGTTGTAGTCGGCTTTCAGATAGCGCGCCAGATCCTGCAGGTCGCCCGGGTTCAACGTGCCGGCGGCCTGCTTCAGGCGCAGGTTGTCGAGGATGTAGTCGTAGCGGGTGTTGTTGTAGTTGCGCACCGAGGTGTACAGCTGACGCTGGGCGTCGAGCACGTCGACGATGTTGCGCGTACCCACCTGATAACCGATTTCCGTGGCTTCCACCGCGCTCTGGTTGGAGATGATCGACTGCCGGCGCGCCTGCACCTGCTCGACATCGGTGTTCACCGCGCGATGCAGGTTGCGGGTGTTTTCCACCACTTGCCGGCGCAGGCTCTCGCGCTGCTGCTCGGACTGGTCAAGCCGCGAGTAGGACTCGCGCACCTGCGAACTGGTCAGGCCGCCGCTGTAGATCGGGATGTTCAACTGCAAGCCGAGGGTGCTCTGTTCGACATTGCCACGGTACGGCGTGCCGAAGGCATTCGGGTTGGCGAAGCCGAGGGCGTCGTTGTCACCCTTTTCGTACTTGGCCACCGCATCGAGGGTCGGCAGGTGGCCGGCCTTGCGCTGCTTGAGGGTCTGTTCGGCGGAGCTGACCGCGTAATTGCTGGCCAACAGGTTGAGGTTCTGTTTGGCGGCGGTGTCGACCCACGCCTTGGCGTCGTTCGGCGCGGGCGGCAGGATCGGCAGCGTATGCACGATGCCCTGGATCGAGTTGTACTGGCGGTTGGTCAGGGTGATGAGTGCCTCGAAGGCGTCATCGACCTGCCGCTGGGCAACGATCCGGTTGGCCCGCGCGGTGTCGTAGCTGGCCTGGGATTGCAGCACGTCGGTCTTGTCCGAAAGGCCGACGTCGAAACGCTCGTTGGACTGGTCGAGCTGGCGCTTGAACGCGGCTTCTTCGGCTTTGGTCGAGGCCAGGTTGTCCTGGCTGCGCAGCACATTGAAATAGCTTTCGGCGCTCTGCAGGATCAGGTTCTGCTCGGTGGCGGAAAGTTGCAGCGCGGCCTGCTCGTTGACGTCCTTGGCGGCCTGGAACTGGAACCAGCGATCGGCGCGGAACAGGGGCTGGGCCAGGGTCGCCTGATAGGAATGCGCACTGCGGTTGGCGATGGCCGAAGGCTGGTCGATGCTGGTTCGCACGTCGGCGACTTCGGCGCCGCCGGACAGGTTTGGCAGCAGCCCGGCGCGGGCCTGTGGCACCACTTCTTTCTGCGCACCGTACTGGGCGCGGGCGGCGGCCAGGTCGGCGTTGTTGTCGACCGCTTCCTGATAGACGCTGACCAGATCGGTCTTGGTCGACAGCGGCGCTTCCGCTGCCCAGACCATGGCGTTGGACGCACAAGACACGGCAACAGCCAGTGAAAGTTTGCGCAGCATGAGGCGATCCCTAGGGTGAATATTATGGAAGTAATCCGGGCGCCAAAGGTACGGCGCGGTCCCCGTAGCGTCAAGGCGCGGCGGGGCACAGCGAGTGTAGTTGCGCATGAGATCGGCAACAATCCTGCAAGGCGCCGCAATTGCGCCATTCATCATGGTGTTTGCCGCGGTGTTGGCGTTCTCTGCCGGTTGTGTCTAGACTGGCCGGGTTCTTGTCGGGGTGCCTTGCTATGAGGCTGAGATCGAATAATTTCGGATCCCGTTGAACCTGATCAGGTTAGCGCCTGCGTAGGGAACAAGATTTCTCGTCACCCGGCGAGTCCTCTTGTGCTTCGTCCGGGAAATTGTTCGACAATCGAACGCTCGACGACGATGCACAGCACCGGTCCTGGTGCGTCCGTGCCTTTCAGGTTCTGCCCCGACAATCCATGCCTGGATGCTGTCTGGAGAGCCCGTGATGACGACAAAAGCAAAAAACGCGATCAACCTGAGTGACTCGGCCAAGGTCGATGAACAGTCGGTGCAGCCGTTCACCCGTTCGCAAAAAGTCTACGTTCAGGGCTCGCGCCCGGACATCCGCGTGCCGATGCGGGAAATCACCCTCGATGTGACGCCGACCGACTTTGGCGGCGAAATCAATGCGCCGGTCACCGTCTACGACACCTCGGGCCCGTACACCGATCCGAACGTGGTGATCGACGTGCGCAAAGGCCTGGGTGATGTGCGTTCGGCGTGGATCGACGACCGTGGCGACACGGAGCGCCTGCCGGGCCTGAGTTCGAATTTCGGTCAGCAGCGCCTGGCCGATCCGGAGCTGACCAAGCTGCGTTTTGCCCACGTCAACAACCCGCGCCGCGCCAAGGCCGGGGCCAACGTCAGCCAGATGCACTACGCGCGCAAAGGCATCATCACCGCCGAGATGGAATACGTCGCCATCCGCGAAAACATGAAGCTGCAGGAGGCCCGCGCTGCCGGCCTGTTGAGCCAGCAGCACGCCGGCCACAGTTTCGGCGCGAGCATTCCGAAAGAAATCACCCCTGAGTTCGTCCGCGAAGAAATCGCCCGTGGCCGCGCGATCATTCCGGCCAACATCAACCACGTCGAACTGGAACCGATGATCATCGGCCGTAACTTCCTGGTGAAGATCAACGGCAACATCGGCAACAGCGCCCTCGGTTCGTCCATCGAGGAAGAAGTGGCGAAACTGACCTGGGGCATCCGCTGGGGTTCGGACACGGTGATGGACCTGTCCACCGGCAAGCACATTCACGAAACCCGCGAGTGGATCATCCGCAACTCGCCGGTGCCGATCGGTACCGTGCCGATCTACCAGGCGCTGGAGAAGGTCAACGGCGTCGCCGAAGACCTGACCTGGGAGCTGTTCCGCGACACGCTGATCGAGCAGGCGGAGCAGGGCGTCGACTATTTCACCATCCACGCCGGCGTGCTGCTGCGCTACGTGCCGCTGACCGCCAAACGCGTGACCGGCATCGTGTCCCGGGGCGGTTCGATCATGGCCAAGTGGTGCCTGGCGCACCACAAAGAGAACTTCCTCTACACCCATTTCGATGAAATCTGCGAAATCATGAAGGCCTACGACGTCAGCTTCTCGCTGGGCGATGGCCTGCGTCCGGGCTCGATTGCCGACGCCAACGACGAGGCGCAGTTCGGTGAGCTGGAGACCCTCGGCGAGCTGACCAAGATCGCC
Organism: Pseudomonas sp. efr-133-TYG-5; assembly: GCF_030209175.1. GTDB lineage: Bacteria > Pseudomonadota > Gammaproteobacteria > Pseudomonadales > Pseudomonadaceae > Aquipseudomonas. Next base: position 430,607 of record NZ_JARVSM010000006.1, read on the forward strand.
TGGAAGCACGACGTGCAGTGCATGATCGAAGGCCCGGGCCACGTGCCGATGCAGCTCATCAAGGAGAACATGGACAAGCAGCTGGAGTGCTGCGACGAGGCGCCGTTCTACACCCTCGGCCCGCTGACCACCGACATTGCGCCGGGCTACGACCACATCACCTCCGGTATCGGTGCGGCGATGATCGGCTGGTTCGGCTGCGCGATGCTCTGCTACGTGACGCCGAAGGAACACTTGGGCCTGCCGAACAAGGATGACGTGAAGACCGGGATCATCACCTACAAGATCGCTGCCCACGCGGCGGACCTTGCCAAGGGCCACCCGGGTGCGCAGATCCGCGACAACGCGTTGAGCAAGGCGCGGTTCGAATTCCGCTGGGAAGACCAGTTCAACCTCGGTCTGGATCCGGACACCGCGCGCTCCTATCACGACGAAACCCTGCCCAAGGACTCGGCCAAGGTCGCGCACTTCTGCTCGATGTGCGGGCCGAAGTTCTGCTCGATGAAGATCACCCAGGAAGTCCGCGAATACGCGGCCAACCAGCGCATCGACGCGGTCGACGTGGACGTCGCCCAGGGCCTGGCGGAACAGGCCGAGCGGTTCAAGAAGGAAGGCAGTCAGCTGTACAAGAAAGTCTAGCCCCGAGCTGCAAGCTACAAGCTGCAAGATCAGAAGCAGTCCGCGTACTGCTTCTGACTTGTAGCTCGCAGCCTGCAGTTTTTTCTCTGCTCCTTTTTGAGATAACACCCTTGAGCATTCAACTCAGCACGTATTCCCCCGACCTCGCCGTGCCCGCCGACAAGCGTGTATTCGGCGGTCGCGACCTGTTTTCCCTGTGGTTCTCCCTCGGTGTCGGCCTGATGGTGTTGCAGACCGGTGCGCTGCTGGCGCCGGGGCTGGGCCTGTCGGGCTCATTGCTGGCGATTTTCCTCGGCACGCTGGTCGGCGTCCTGCTGCTGGCCGCGGTCGGCGTGATCGGCAGCGACACCGGCCTGTCCTCGATGGCCGCACTGAAACTCAGCCTCGGCCGCCAAGGCGCGAGCCTGCCGGCGCTGCTCAACCTGCTGCAACTGATCGGGTGGGGCTCGTTCGAAATCATCGTCATGCGCGACGCCGCCAGCCTGCTCGGCAGCCGTGCATTCAGCGACGGTTCGCTGTGGGCCAGCCCGATGCTGTGGACGCTGTGCTTCGGTGCTCTGGCGACCTTGCTCGCGGTCAGCGGGCCGCTGACATTCGTCCGCAGGATCCTGCGCAAATGGGGCATCTGGCTGATTCTGGCGGCGTGCCTGTGGCTGACCTGGAACCTGTTCGCCAAGGCCGATCTGGCCGCGCTGTGGGCGCGCAGCGGGGACGGTTCGATGCCGTTCGCCGTGGGTTTTGACATTGCCATCGCCATGCCGCTGTCCTGGCTGCCGTTGATCGCCGACTACTCGCGCTTCGGCAAGCGCGCGAAGAACGTGTTCGGCGGCACCGCCATCGGGTTCTTCATCGGTAATTTCTGGCTGATGAGCCTCGGCGTGGCCTACACCCTGGCCTTCGCGCCGAGCGGTGAAGTCAATGCGCTGCTGCTGGCACTGGCCGGTGCCGGGCTGGGAATTCCGCTGCTGCTGATTCTGCTCGACGAGTCGGAAAACGCCTTCGCCGACATTCACTCGGCTGCGGTGTCCAGCGGGATTCTGTTGCGCCTGAAAGTCGAGCACCTGGCCTTGGCCATCGGCGTGATCTGCACCCTGATCGCGCTGCTGGCGCCACTGGCGCAGTACCAGAACTTCCTGCTGCTGATCGGCTCGGTGTTCGCACCGCTGTTCGGCGTGGTGCTGGTCGATCACTTCATCCTGCGCAAGCGCCGTGCCCAGGTCGCGTCAGCCGCCTTGCGCTGGCCGGCGCTGCTGGCCTGGCTGGGTGGCATCAGCACCTATCACTTGCTGGCCAACCTGTATCCGGACGTCGGTGCGACCCTGCCGGCGCTGGTGCTGGCAGGGCTGTTGCAGCTGGTGCTGGGCCGGGCCTTCAGTTACGGCCGGGAAACAGCTCGGGCTTGAGGATGCCGTTCAGGCGCGGGTAAGGGATTTTCAGTTCGACGTGACCCAACGCGTAAGGCGCGATGGTGCTCACGTCGTACTTGAGCACCACGGCGCCGTAGGTCAGCGCCACGTTCGCGGTTTTGACGAACGGCCAGCTCTTCACGAACTCGGCTTCCTGATCGAGCTTGGTGCTGATCAGCCAGCTGTTGTGCGCCACTTGCGCCGCCTTCCAGAACGCCTCTTCCTGACCTGGCAGCAACATGTCCGCCAGGTTCAGCACCTTGTGCTGCTGCCGCGAATAGTTGATGAAACCGCGCCCCGGGGTGCCATGGGCACCGCCGGTGTCGAGGTAACTCGACAGCTCGATGATCACCAGTCCGTCATGCTGCTCGCGTACTTTTGCCTGCAGGTAGCTGCTGTTGCGCGGGCCGGCATCGCGCAGGAACTGCTCGCGGTAGGCGGCCAGCGTCGGCGCCACCGGCGCGTTCGTTTCGGTGCGGGTCATCTGCAGCAGGCGTTTTTCGATGATGCCGTCCAGCGCCGGCTCTGCCGGGAAGCGCAGGGTATCGATATTCACCAGCGGACAGTCCGGATTGCTGCAGCCGGGCTTGAGGGTTTCCGAAGCGTCGCGGGTGGTTTCCAGCGGCGCACGGTAGTTGGGCTGGAACAGGCTGGCGCAGGCACCCAGGGTCAGGGCGATGGCGGCCACGGAGGCAATTTTGAAAAGCGACATGGGCGTCCTTTCTGAAGCAGGGGAAGGCAAAAAGTTACCGCTTCGACTGTCAACGAAGCGGTCAGTTCGCCACTAAGCTAATTAGAGTGGGTTTCGCCGTCACCGTCCATCCCGCTGACGGTAAAGGGGCTGCATCAAACGGCACGGGCGCGTTAGGATGGCGCGAAGTCGAGATTGCCGGTCACAAAAAGCAACCTCGGATTGGATCTGCAGTAAGAGAGGATGCTCATGACAGATTTTGCCAACGCCACTCCGGCCACCGTCGACGTTGTAAAGCGCGAGCGCTGCTACGAGGGCTTCTACAAGCTCGACCGTCTGCACCTGCGCCATGAACTGTTCGCCGGCGGCATGAGCCGCGAGATCAACCGCGAAGTCTTCGTGCGTCACGATGCCGTGTGCCTGCTGCCTTACGATCCGCAGCGCGATGAAGTGGTGCTGCTCGAGCAGTTTCGCGTCGGTGCCATGGGCAAGACCGACAACCCGTGGCTGGTGGAACTGGTCGCCGGTCTGATCGACAAGGCCGAAGTGCCGGAAGAAGTTGCTCACCGCGAGGCGCAGGAGGAAGCTGGGCTGGACATCCAGGCCCTGTGGCCGATGACCAAATACTTTCCGTCGCCGGGCGGCAGCAACGAATTCGTGCATCTGTTCCTGGGACGTTGCAGCACCGAAGGCGTTGGTGGCCTGCACGGGCTGGAGGAAGAGGCCGAGGATATCCGCGTCACGGTCTGGGCCTTTGAAGATGCCCTGCAGGCCGTACGCGACGGACGGATTGCCAACGCGGCGAGCATCATCGCCTTGCAATGGCTGGCGCTCAATCGCGCCGAAGTGAGGGGGTTATGGTCGTAAACAAGCTGCGCGATCGTTATCGGGTTGACCTTGCGGGGCTGCAAGCCGCCTGCGAGGCCAACTACGCGCGCCTGATGCGACTGCTGCCGGACATGCGCAACGATCCCGAGGCGCGGCGCATCGCCGTGACCCAGGGCGAGCAGATGCTCGGCGTGCTGGCCCTCGAAGTGCTGCAGACCTGCCCGTACACCACCACCCTGCAGGTGCGCCAGGAACACAGCCTGCCGTGGCTGCCGGTGCCGCAGCTGGAAGTGCAGGTCTATCACGACGCGCGCATGGCCGAAGTGATCAGCGCCGAACATGCACGACGCTTTCGCGGCATCTATCCTTACCCGAACGCGGCCATGCACCAGCCGGACGAAAAGGCCCAGCTCAATCTGTTCCTGGGGGAGTGGCTGAGCCACTGTCTGGCCTGCGGCCACGAGTACGCGGCGGTGCGCTGACCGGCGCAAGTTGTGAACTGCGTCCGGTTCAGCGGTTTCCTCTTTGCCCGATCCCCCAGCATAATTGCGCCACCTATCCGATCCCCTGATCCAGCTCTGGGAGAACGCCTTGCCGAGCGTATCGACGCTGACCACTGCCGACGCCGCGCTGCTGGTGCAATTGTCCGACAGCCATTTGTTCGCCGAGGCGGATGGCACGCTGCTGGGCATGAACACCCGCGACAGCCTGCAAAAGGTCATTGAGTTGGCCCTGGAGCAGCAGCCGCAGATCGATCTGCTGCTGGCGACGGGCGATATTTCCCAGGACGGCACGCTGCAGTCGTATCAGCTGTTTCGCGATCTGACGCGACAGATCCAGGCGCCGGCGCGCTGGATTCCCGGCAACCACGACGAACCCCAGGTCATGGCCGAAGCGGCCGTGCAGAGTGCGCTGCTGGAACCGGTGGTGGACATCGGCAACTGGCGGGTGACGCTGCTCGATTCGGCGGTGCCGGGCTCGGTGCCGGGCTATTTACAGGATGAGCAACTGCAATTGCTCGCGCGTTCGTTGAGCGAGGCGCCGCAGCGCCATCACCTGGTGTGCTTCCACCATCATCCGGTGTCGATCGGCTGCGCCTGGATGGAGCCGATCGGCCTGCGCAATCCCGAAGCGTTTTTCGACGTGCTGGACCGCTTTCCCCAGGCCCGTGCCGTGCTGTGGGGGCATGTGCATCAGGAAATCGACCGCGAACGCAATGGCGTGCGGCTGATGGCCTCGCCGTCGACCTGCATTCAGTTCGAGCCGGGCAGCACCGACTTCAAGGTCGGCGAGCAGGCGCCGGGGTATCGCTGGTTGCGGCTGTTGCCGGATGGTCGCCTCGAAACCGGCGTCGAGCGTGTCACCGGGTTCGACTTCACGGTCGATTACGGTTCCAACGGTTACTGAATATCGAGGTGGGACCTTCGCGAACAGGCTCGCTCCCACATTGGGAGGCGTATTTCTGTGGGCGCGAGCCTGCTCGCGGGGGCGTCCGCACAAACACCCACGATCTGCCTGACTCCCTGTAAACTCCGCTATCTTTCGCCGACACCCAGGGAGCTCACATGTCCGGTTCGATCCTCTATATCCACGGTTTCAACAGCGCCCCGGCCTCGCAAAAGGCCTGCCAGCTGGTCGCGGTGATGGAGCGCCTGGGTTTGAGCGAGCAGCTGCGCGTGCCGGCCCTGCATCACCATTCGCGCGAGGCCATCGGTCAGCTCGAGCAGGCAATCGCCGAACTCGGCCGGCCGTTGCTGGTGGGAAGCTCGCTCGGCGGCTACTATGCGACTCACCTCGCCGAGCGCCATGGCCTCAAGGCCCTGCTGGTGAACCCGGCCGTCAGCCCGCACCGGATGTTCGACGGTTATCTGGGCACGCAGAAAAACCTGTATACCGACGAGACCTGGGAACTGACCCACGACCACGTGACGGCGCTGGCCGAACTGGAAGTGCCGGCGCCCCTGGACCCGCAGCGTTATCAGGTGTGGTTGCAGACCGGCGATGAAACCCTGGATTATCGCCATGCCCAGCAGTATTACCGGGCCTGCGCCTTGCGCATCCAGGCCGGCGGCGACCATGGTTTCCAGGGCTTTGCCGGGCAATTGCCGGCGTTGTTGAGTTTTGCCGGCATTGGCGCCGATTTGTATCAGGCAATCGATTTCACCGCACTGTGAACGCTTGCCCCTTTTTCATTGAATCACTGACGACGAGACCCTATGGCCACTCCCAGCGCTAGCTCCTATAACGCAGACGCCATCGAAGTCCTCTCGGGCCTCGACCCGGTGCGCAAACGCCCGGGCATGTACACCGACACCAGTCGGCCGAACCACCTCGCCCAGGAAGTCATCGACAACAGCGTCGACGAAGCCCTGGCCGGCCACGCCAAGTCGGTGCAGGTCATCCTGCACGCCGACCACTCGCTGGAAGTCTGCGACGATGGCCGTGGCATGCCGGTCGACATCCACCCGGAAGAGGGCGTGTCGGGCGTCGAGCTGATCCTCACCAAGCTCCACGCGGGCGGCAAGTTTTCCAACAAGAACTACCAGTTCTCCGGCGGTCTGCACGGGGTGGGTATTTCCGTGGTCAACGCCTTGTCGACCGAAGTCCGGGTACGCGTCAAGCGTGACGGCAACGAATACCAGATGACCTTCAAGGACGGCTTCAAGGCCTCCGAACTGGAGATCGTCGGCACCGTCGGCAAGCGCAACACCGGTACCAGCGTGTACTTCGCCCCGGACCCGAAATACTTCGATTCGCCGAAATTCTCCATCAGCCGCCTCAAGCACGTGCTCAAGGCCAAGGCTGTGCTGTGCCCGGGGCTGCTGGTCAGCTTCGAAGACAAAGGCACCGGCGAAAAAGTCGAGTGGCATTACGAAGACGGCCTGCGTTCCTACCTGGTCGACGCGGTCAGCGAGTTCGAGCGGCTGCCGGACGAGCCGTTCTGCGGCAGCCTCGCCGGCAACAAGGAAGCGGTCGACTGGGCGCTGCTGTGGCTGCCCGAAGGCGGCGACGCGGTGCAGGAAAGCTACGTCAACCTGATCCCGACCGCGCAGGGCGGTACTCACGTCAATGGTCTGCGCCAGGGCCTGCTCGATGCGATGCGCGAGTTCTGCGAATTCCGCAGCCTGCTGCCGCGCGGCGTGAAGCTGGCGCCGGAAGACGTCTGGGAGCGGATCGCCTTCGTTCTGTCGATGAAGATGCAGGAACCGCAATTCTCCGGCCAGACCAAGGAGCGCCTGTCGTCCCGTGAAGCGGCGGCATTCGTTTCCGGTGTGGTCAAGGACGCCTTCAGCCTGTGGCTCAACGCCAACCCGGAAACCGGTCTGGCCCTGGCCGAACTGGCGATCAACAACGCCGGCCGTCGCCTCAAGGCGAGCAAGAAAGTCGAGCGCAAACGCGTCACCCAGGGTCCGGCACTGCCGGGCAAACTGGCCGACTGCGCCGGGCAGGACCCGATGCGATCCGAACTGTTCCTGGTCGAAGGTGATTCCGCCGGCGGCTCGGCCAAGCAGGCGCGGGACAAGGAGTTCCAGGCGATCCTGCCGTTGCGCGGCAAGATCCTCAACACCTGGGAAGTCGATGGCAGCGAAGTGCTGGCCAGTCAGGAAGTGCACAACATCGCCGTGGCCATCGGGGTCGACCCGGGCGCTGCGGACATGAGCCAGCTGCGCTACGGCAAGATCTGCATCCTCGCCGACGCCGACTCCGACGGCCTGCACATTGCCACGCTGCTGTGTGCGCTGTTCGTCCAGCATTTCCGCCCGCTGGTGGATGCAGGTCACGTCTACGTCGCCATGCCGCCGCTGTACCGCATCGACCTCGGCAAGGAGATCTACTACGCCCTCGACGAGGCCGAGCGCGACGGCATTCTCGACCGTCTGGTGGCCGAGAAGAAGCGCGGCAAGCCACAGGTCACCCGATTCAAGGGCCTGGGTGAAATGAACCCGCCACAGCTGCGTGAAACCACCATGGACCCGAACACCCGGCGCCTGGTGCAACTGACGCTGGGCGACGATTTCGCCGAAACCTCGGAAATGATGGACATGCTGCTGGCGAAGAAACGTGCCGGTGACCGCAAGACCTGGCTCGAATCCAAGGGCAACCTGGCCGAGGTGCTGGCCTGATGCGCTTTGGCTGGGCCCTGGCGGGTGCGTTACTGCTGAGTGCGATGAGCGTGTCGGCGGAGCCGTTGCAGGAATTGCGCGTGCTCTCCGAACACCCGGTCGCCGGCATGCGCGGCGGTAACCTGTCGGGGCTGGCCCTGTGTGGCAGCGAGTTGTGGACGGTGTCGGATCGCGATGACGATCAGATCTATCGGCTCAATACCGCCGATCAGGTCTGGCAGGCCGAAGCCTTGCACATCGACGTACCCCAGGTGCCGGAAACCGGTTTGCCGTGGGGATTGCGCTCGCGCAATTGGGCCGCGTCGTTCGTACGCGGTGGCGACCTGGATTTCGAAGGCATCAGCTGCGACAGCGCCGGCAATCGCTACATTGTCAGCGAGGGCCACGCGGCGGTCTTGCAGGTGCCCGTCAGCGGCCCGGTCAACTGGCTGAAGATCTCGCCGATGATGGTTCGCGAAGCGCGGGCCAGTGGCATGCTCCTGCATTTCAATGCGATCTTCGAAGGTCTGGCGATCAACCCGGCGGGCGATCAGATATGGCTGGCCGCCGAACGGCAAAACCGTGGCTTGCTGCTGATCAAGCGTCAGCAGACGGTGTGGGATTGCGACGGTCGTTGCGTGCTGCTCAGCGAGGGCGGCAAGGAGATGCAACCGCCGCAGTTCCCCAATGCCAAAGCGGTCGATCGCGACTTTTCCGACCTTTCGTTGTTCAACGGCAAATTGTTTACCCTCGAACGCAACGCCTTCCAGATTTGTCGGCGCGATGCGCAGACCGCCAAGGTCGAACGTTGCTGGTCGTACGCCGCCGAGCTGTTGCAGGCCAATCGCCGTTACTCGCAGAACTTCGGGCTGGAAGAGGCACTGATCGTTGACGCAGAGGGCGCGTGGGTCGGCGTCGACAACAATTTCGGCCCCCGCGCCGACGGTGAGGTGCGCCCGGTCGTCTGGCGCTTCGCTGCGCCGGAAGGTGGCTGGAGCGCCAAGCCGTGAGCCAGCAGCCACCGGGCAAGCGTGCCGGTCGGGTGCTGATGATTCTGGCCTGGTGCGCGGGGTTGTTTCTGGCCACGCGGTTTTTCGGCCAGTGGGAAGCGCGTCAGCAGAATCCGAACGTAGTGGTCACGTCCGAGCAGCATGGCGGCGTGATCGAAGTGAAACTGGCCGGCAACGCCCAAGGGCATTTTGTCGCCAGCGGCCAGATCAACGGCGAGCCGGTGGAGTTCATGCTCGACACCGGCGCCACCGATGTGTCGATCCCGGCGGATCTGGCCAAACGCTTGAAACTGGAAGAAGGCTTCGGTGTGACCCTGAGCACGGCCAACGGCCTGAGCCAGGGCTACCGGACCAGAATCGACCGCCTGCAACTGGGCGACATCGTGCTGCGCGACGTCCGCGCACTGGTGGCGCCGGGGCTGCATGGCGACCAGGTGCTGCTCGGCATGAGCGCCCTGAACAAACTTGAATTTACCCAGCGCGGTGGCACCATGCTGCTGCGCCAGACAACGAACCGATGAGGCCCGCATGAGCGACTCCCTTGATCTCAGCCTGGACGGTGTAGAACGCCGCTCGCTGGCTGACTTCACCGAAAATGCCTACCTCAACTACTCCATGTACGTGATCATGGACCGTGCCCTGCCGCATATCGGCGACGGCCTGAAGCCGGTACAGCGGCGTATCGTCTACGCCATGAGCGAGTTGGGCCTGGACGCCGATTCCAAGCACAAGAAATCGGCGCGTACCGTCGGTGACGTGCTCGGCAAGTTCCACCCGCACGGCGACTCGGCTTGCTACGAAGCGATGGTGCTGATGGCGCAGCCGTTCAGCTATCGCTACACGCTGGTCGACGGCCAGGGCAACTGGGGTGCGCCGGACGATCCGAAGTCCTTCGCCGCCATGCGTTACACCGAAGCGCGCCTGTCGCGTTATTCCGAAGTGCTGCTCAGCGAGCTCGGCCAGGGCACCGCTGACTGGGGCCCTAACTTCGACGGCACCCTGCAGGAGCCGCTGGTGTTGCCGGCACGTTTGCCGAACATCCTGCTCAACGGCACCACCGGTATCGCCGTCGGCATGGCCACCGATGTGCCGCCGCACAACCTGCGCGAAGTCGCCACCGCGTGCGTGCGCCTGCTCGACGAGCCGAAAGCCACGGTCGAACAGCTCTGCGAACACATTCAGGGCCCGGACTACCCGACCGAAGCGGAAATCATCACGCCGCGCGCCGACCTGCTGAAAATGTACGAAACCGGCAAGGGCTCGGTGCGCATGCGCGCCGTGTACCACGTCGAGGATGGCGACATCATCGTCACCGCGCTGCCGCATCAGGTCTCCGGGGCCAAGGTGCTGGAGCAGATCGCCGCGCTGATGCAGGCCAAGCCGTCGAAAGCGCCGCAGATCGCCGACCTGCGTGACGAATCCGACCACGAAAACCCGTGCCGCATCGTGATCATCCCGGTCAACAGCCGCGTCGATCACGAAGCGTTGATGCAGCACCTGTTCGCCAGCACCGAGCTGGAGTCGACCTACCGGGTCAACGTCAACATCATCGGTCTGGACGGCAAGCCGCAACTGAAAAACCTCCGTGCGCTGCTGGTCGAGTGGCTGGAATTCCGCGTGCTGACCGTGCGTCGCCGCCTGCAATTCCGTCTCGACAAGGTCGAGCGCCGCCTGCACCTGTTGGACGGTTTGCTGATCGCTTACCTCAACCTGGATGAAGTGATCCACATCATCCGTACCGAGGAGCACCCCAAAGCCAAGCTGATCGAGCGCTTCGCCCTCAGCGAAATCCAGGCCGACTACATCCTCGACACCCGTCTGCGGCAGTTGGCACGCCTGGAAGAAATGAAGCTGCGCGACGAGCAGGACGAACTGCTCAAGGAACAGGCCAAGCTGCAGGCCCTGCTGAGCAGCGAAGCCAAGCTGAAGAAGCTGGTGCGCAGCGAGCTGCTCAAAGACGCCGAAACCTATGGCGACGACCGCCGCTCGCCAATCGTCGAGCGCGCCGAAGCCAAGGCGCTGACCGAACACGATCTGCTGCCGAACGAGAAAGTCACCGTGGTCCTGTCGGAAAAAGGCTGGATCCGCTCCGCCAAGGGCCACGACATCGACGCTACCGGCCTGTCGTACAAGGCTGGCGACGGCTTCAAGACCTCGGCGGCGGGGCGCTCCAACCAGTTTGCGGTGTTCATCGATTCCACCGGCCGCAGTTACTCGGTGGCCGCACACACCCTGCCATCGGCCCGCGGCCAGGGCGAGCCATTGACCGGCCGCCTGACGCCACCGCCGGGGGCGACGTTCGAGTGCGTGCTGATGCCGGAGGATGATGCGTTGTACGTGATCGCCTCCGACGCCGGTTACGGTTTTGTGGTCAAGGGTGAGGACCTGCAGGCCAAGAACAAGGCCGGTAAGGCCCTGTTGAGCCTGCCGAACAACGCCAAGGTCATCGCGCCGCGGCCGGTGGCCGACCGCGAGCAGAACTGGCTGGCGTCGGTGACGACCGAAGGTCGCCTGCTGATCTTCAAGATCAGCGATCTGCCACAATTGGGTAAGGGCAAGGGCAACAAGATCATCGGGATTTCCGGTGAGCGCGTGGCCAGTCGCGAAGAATATGTCACGGACATCGCCGTGCTTCCGGAAGGCGCCACCCTGGTGCTGCAGGCCGGAAAACGGACCCTGTCACTGAAGGCCGACGACCTCGAACACTACAAGGGTGAACGGGGGCGGCGTGGCAATAAACTGCCGCGGGGCTTCCAGCGGGTCGATGCGCTGCTCGTCGAAAACCTCAATTAGGCGAGGACGGCGTTCTCGCCGATTTCCTGTGCCACGTTGTTGCCTTGAAGCAGGCCCTGGCCTGCTTTCGGGAATAACCCGAAAGCCCGGCGCGGCGGGAAAAATTGGCAAGAACGGCACCCTAGAGGGCTCGATCTACGATTTAACGCGTAGATCGACGCTTTGGCGCTGGAGTCGGAAGGCATATTCACGGATGATATGGCCTTTCCAAGCGCCGGCGTGGCCGAGCGTTCTTCATATTTATTGAGTATTTTCACTGTGGTCAGCCTTGTGGCGGCCACCTGGACGGGATGATGACTGCTCTGCGCCCCCTTATTTTCCTGCTCGCCGGCGTTTTGGGCCTGGCGGGTTGCAGCGTACACCAGCCGGTGTCGCTGTATCAGCTGGACAGCGGCAGTCCGGCTCAGCCTGCGCAAAGCGCAGGCATGGCGGTTTTACTGGGTCCGGTCGTCGTGGCCGACTACCTGCAACGCGAGACTTTGCTGCAACGGCAACCGGATGGCAGCCTGCAGGCAGCGACCGATGGTCGTTGGGCTGGCAGCCTTTCGTCGGACATCGACCAGTTGCTGCTGCGTCAGGTTGCTGGCCATCTGGACAGCCAGCGCGTAGTACTGGCGCCGGCCACCCTGGGCTTCACCCCGGATGTGCAGGTGTTGCTGACCATCACCCGCCTGGACTCCGGCGCGAAGCAACCGGCGATCCTCGATGCGCAATGGCGGTTGATCGACCGTCGCGGCAAGGTGCGGGATAACCGCATCGTTCATCTGCAGGAGCAGCATGCCGGCTCCACGGCTGCCCAGGTACAGGCGCAGGGCGTATTGCTGCAGCGTCTGGCCGAACAGCTGTCGGTCGCGCTCAAGCCACTGGCCAACCAGCCACCGGTGGCCGAGGCACCACGCAAGGCCGCACCGAAACCGGCCGCACCGGCGGCGGAAGCCGAGAAGCAGCCGAAGATTCCGATGGCATCGCCGATTCGCACCGATATGGAAGTGTTCCGCTTCTGATCATGCGTTGAGTCAAAACCGAAGCCCGCCGAGTGCGGGCTTTGTCGTGTCTGGGGAGTGGGATCCGGGTGTCAGTGCTGACGCCTTCGCGAGCAGGCTCGCTCCCACGGGGAGGGGGGATACGTTGCGAGGTGGCAGGGTGTGCGCTGGCCTCTTCGCGAGCAGGCTCGCTCCCACAAGGGATGTGGGTGTCGCTGATCAAGTGTGGGAGCGAGCCTGCTCGCGAAGGGGCTGGCACAGGCAACAAAAAAGCCCGCAGACAATCGCTTGTCTGCGGGCTTTCATGCTTCTGGCCTACAGCTTAGGCCCGACGCTCATGCATCCGCGCCAGTTGTCGTTCGAGCATCGATGGATACGGCTCCATCAAGCGCTCGACGCAGCAGGCGCCCTCAGGGCTGGCAATCGGGCGGATCCGCGCACGCTGGCGGATCAACGCGTCGTCGCTGATCTTGCGCTCCACCAGCAGCAGGTTGCGGCTGTGTTGCGACAGGGCCAGGGCGTCCTGCGCCGAGTCGGTCAGCAGCAGGTCGATCTGGCTCAGACCGAACAGTTCATCGCCCAGGGTCAGGCCCAGCTGCAGTTGCAGGGTGATGCCGCTGTCAGCGACTTCGATCTGCAACTGGTGGCCCAGCGCGCGCAGCAGCTCACCGCAGCAGATTGCATTGGTCAGATAGTCGTCGCCGCTGTCTTCGGTGTGGAACAGCATCAGCGTGCTGCCATCGTTGAGCGTTTCGATCTCGCCCTGATACAGCGAGGCCGCCTGGTCGAGGCAATCGCGATAGCGTTCCAGCAGCTCTTCCAGGCGTGCCCGCGGCAGACGTCGCAGTTGCTCCTGGGAGCCCAGCTGCACCGCCAGCACCGCCGTGTGCTGTGGCACGCTCGGGGTAGGCTGGCGCACCGCCGGTGGTGCGCTCGCGGTCAACGCTTCGTCGCGCAGGTCGGCGAACGGATCTTCTTCGTCATCATCGTCTTCGACGGTGCTGACCACGTGGCGTGGTGCCGGTTTCTGCGCGGCCAGAGGCCGGGTCTCGTCGAAGCTCGGGTCGCGCAGGTTGCGCACCTCGAACTCCGGCTCGACGTCGTCATCCTCGAACTCGGGTTCCGGCTCAGGCTCGGGCACGGTCGGCTCCGGGGCGTAGTTGGCGTGCAGCTGGCGCGCCAGATCGCCGATTTCGTCCTGGCGCTCGATGCCCGGCGTGTACTCGTCGATCCGCCGCAGCCACACCCGCAGTTGCAGCAGCGGCGTGGAGATGTGCCGGCCCAGGCGCAGGCTCAGCGCCAGCGACAACGCCAGCAGAATCGCACTGAGAATGCCCATGCTCTGCAGGCTGATGGTCATCGGCTGCTGGAACTGGTCCATGTCCAGGCTGATGCGCAGTTGCCCGGCGGTCACGTCCTGGAAGGTGATCTTGCTCTCGTACATGCCCTCGGCTTCGCCCAGCAGGCTGTGCTTGGGGCGCTGACCGGACTCGGCGAGGATGCGGTTGTCCACGCTGTAGATGGCGGCGTGCGCCACCAGTTTGTTCTTGGTCAGGTTGTTGAGCAGCACGTTGAGGCTGAGGATGTCGTTGGACACCAGCAGCTCGGTGGCGGAGGTGGCGGTCTGCGTGGTCAGGCTTTCGCCCAGCGCATCGGCCTGCTCGTGCATGGCCTGCTTGAACTGCAGGCCCATCACGCAGGCATAGATCACCAGGGCCAGGGCGACCAGGATCACGTTATGGCTGGCAATGCGCAATGCAATCGGTACACGGCGGTGGCGCAGTGCCCGGAAGATCAGCAGGAAGAAGTTATCGGTTTTAACTGGCGTGGGCCGGTTCACTGAGCTCGGCTCTTTTGTCCGTGAAGTTGACGCGCAGTATAGCGACAGGCCCTAGACCGGCAAAGCGCTCACGGTGCCCGATGGTCACTGAAAGTGGGTAGAATGCGGTTTTTTTCCAGTTGCGGGGGTGCGCGTTGCGCGAAATCGTCCTGATAAACATCACCGGGCCGGATCGTCCGGGTCTGACTGCGGCCATTACCGGCGTCCTGGCCCAGGGTGGTGTGAACATCCTCGACATCGGTCAGGCGGTGATCCACGACACCCTGTCGTTCGGCATCCTGGTCGAGATTCCCGACACCGAGCAGGGCCAGTCGGTGCTCAAGGACATCCTGTTCAAGGGCTATGAGCTGGAGCAGCAGGTGCGTTTCACCCCGGTGTCCGAAGAGGACTACCAGCAGTGGGTGGGCAATCAGGGCAAGAAACGTCACATCGTTACCCTGCTGACGCGCAAGGTGACCGCCGGCCAGTTGCAAGCCGTGAGCGCGATCACCGCCAAATATGGCCTGAACATCGACCATATCGACCGTCTGTCGGGTCGCATGCCGCTGGACACCCCGGCCGACAAGGGCAAGGGCTGCATCGAGTTTTCCGTGCGTGGCGAAGCGGCCGATCCGCAGGCCTTGCGCGCGGAATTCCTCAGCGTCGCCCAGGAACTGAACGTCGACATCGCTTTCCAGGAAGATTCGCTGTTCCGCCGCAACCGGCGCCTGGCGGTGTTCGACATGGACTCGACCCTGATCGAAGCCGAAGTCATCGACGAACTGGCCAAGGCGGCGGGCGTGGGTGACCAGGTTTCGGCAATCACCGAGCGGGCGATGGCCGGCGAGCTGGACTTCCGCGCCAGTTTCAAGGAGCGCCTGGCCCTGCTCAAAGGCCTGGACGTCAGCGTGCTGGACTCGATCGGCGCCTCGCTGCGCCTGACCGAAGGTGCGGAAACCCTGTTCGCCGAACTCAAGCGTCTGGGCTACAAGACCGCAATCCTCTCCGGCGGCTTCACCTACTTCGCCAAACAGTTGCAGGCCAGACTCGGCATCGACTACGTGTTCGCCAACGAGCTGGAAGTGGTCGACGGCAAGTGCACCGGCGTGGCGGTCGAGCCGATTGTCGACGCGCAGCGCAAGGCGGATCTGCTCAAGGAACTGGCACACAAGGAAGGTTTGCGTCTGGAGCAGACCATCGCCGTCGGCGATGGCGCCAATGACCTGCCGATGCTGGCCATTGCCGGGTTGGGCGTGGCGTTCCGCGCCAAGCCACTGGTCAAGCAGTCGGCCAAGCAGGCAATTTCGACACTGGGGCTGGACGGTGTGCTGTATCTGCTCGGCTTCCGCGACCGCGACGGGCAGCTCTGAGGTCTCGCTAACCTCAGCGCACCCCTTGGCGAGCAGGCTCGCTCCCGCAGGTGATGTGTGAACGCCACAGATCCAAGGTGGCAGCGAGCCTGCTCGCCAAGGCTGCACCCCCCATGTATCGCCGAGCGCCTAAAGTGATTTCCACAACGAATCGAAATCTTCCTCGCTCGCGCCATTCGGTGCGGCCTCCAGCGAGCGATAGGCGAACTGATTGAAGCTGTGTGTACTCGCCACCCGCCGATCCAGTCCGGCGCGGTGTTCTTCGCCCTGAGTGTTGATCAGCACTTTGCTGCCTTCCTGAAACGGCAGGCGCGGCGCGAGCAGGGTGGCCGGCAGGTCGATGGCGCTGATTTCCGGCAGCAGCAAACCGCGCAGGTAGTGACTGTGATCGTCCCGCGAGCGCACCAGCTGCAGCCCGCACGGCTGCGCATGCGGCGCCACCAGTTCGATGCCCATCTGCGTGCCACCGCCACGTTCCTGCCGCAGCCAGCGCACCACGGCAATGCTCCAGCCCAGGCTGGTCGCGTCGTGGATGCCGAGCATTTCCCCGGCCTGTAACTCGGCAGGCACTTCTTTCGGCCAGGCCAGGCAGTAGCCGCCGGGACTGTGGTTGATCACCGGCAAGGTGTAGGTTGGATAGTGGGGCGGCTGGTCGGCGCTATCGTTGTCATCGATCAGCGGTTCGTAGCTGATTTCCTCGTAGGGCAACAACTCGTCGTTCTTGCTCTGCGGGGCGGCGTCGAAAGCCTGGCTCCAACTGTCCTTTTCACCCTGGGTCACGGCGCTGCGGAAGTTCGCCGTGCGCATCCCGGGGTGCTTGAGCATGTCGCTGAACGAGCGCTCGCCGCCGAGGTAGAAGTGCAGGGCGCTCATGCCGACGCACAGGGTCAGGCTGCCCTGGCCGACGGTGCGCTGGAAACTGCGCTCGGCAGCCTGGCCCCAGGTTGCGTGCAGGTGCTGCAGGGTGTCCAGGCTCAGGCCGGGCGGAACCGGCAGCGGCGTCGTGCCTTCACGGTGCAGCAGCTGGGCTTCGATGGCGGCCACCAGTGGCTGTGGATCGAAACCGAGCAGCCCGGCCTGTTGCTCGCTGCGGAACATGCTGCGGTAGCGCGGGCCGACGTCGAGCTGCGGGGAGATCGCGAACAAACCCTCGGCCGCGGCGCCGGGGCGCAGTTTCAGCCACGCGCTCCACGGTTCGAGGGCTTCCGCGAGCCGGGCGATCTGGTTCTGCCGCAGCTGATTGCAACGGGCACTGCCCAGCAGCAGTGTGGCCAGGTAGGTCTGTTCGACGCTCAGTTCGCCGGTCAGGCTGGCCAGCTCGTCACGCACCATGCGCTGTTGCAGCTGCAACTGGCAGGCCGTGCGGTACAGCTGATGCAGTTCGAACCACAGGTGCTCCGGCGCCGGACTGTACAGCTGCGTGGCGCGCAGCAGCTGACTCTTGAGCGCATGCGCGGCCCGTTGCAAGGCGTGTGCGAGCAGCGTCGCGCGCTCTTTGCTGTATTTGGGCGCAATGCGCAGGACGATCTGTTTGTAGCCGATGGCCAACTGGCTTTGCAGGGCCTGGCACAGGTTGACGATTTTGCGCGAGCGCTCGTCGAGCACGATCGCCTGGTGCAGGAAATGCCGCTGCAGATGCTGGCAGACGAAGTACACCTCGGGGCGTAGCAGCTCCAGCAGATGCAGGCGATTGTCGCTGGGCGTCAGCAACTGATTGAGTTCACCCAGGCCCTGATACAGCTGCCGGGCGGTCTCGCCGATATTGGCTTTGGGCAGGTTGGCGATCCAGCGCTTGAGGTCGCGTGGGTTGGCTTCGCAGAACGACAGGCGCGGTTGTGTCGGTGTCGGGGCGCGCAGTAGCGGTTGGGATTGTGGCTCACTCATGCCGTGACCAGCTCCGGCGGCGAATAGGGCAATGCCAAAAACTGTAGCAGCTGTGGTCTGTTTCGCCGCTCTGCGTCAGGCTTTTTTACCGTTGGTCTACTGGCCTGTTGCCATTCGGCAGGCCCTACTAGGCTCTCAGGCGTGCGATCGGAAACGCACGGTTGCACGGCCTGCCGTCAACCTCGGGCAGGTCTCCCGAAACTTCAAGGAGATGAGGTTCATGTCTAAATATGCAGTGGCGAATCAATGGGGCGGCAGTTCGGCACCCTGGCATCCGGGTGGAACCTGGGTGCTGGGCGCGCGGGACAACCAGAATGTCGTCGCTATCGACATCAAGTCGAGCGATGGCGGCAAAAGCTTCACCGGCACCATGACCTACGCCGGCGAAGGCCCCATTGGCTTCAAGGCCCAGCGCACCGGCCAGAACCAGTACAAGGTCGAAAACCAGTGGGGTGGCAGCAGCGCCCCATGGCATGAAGGCGGCAACTGGGTCATCGGCGGTCGGGACAACCAGAACGTTGTCGCGCTGAGCGTCACTTCCAATGACGGAGGGAAAAACCTCAGTGGCACCAATACCTATGCCAACGAAGGGCCGATCGGCTTCCGTGGGCAGATAGAGTAACGGCGCCACCCAGGTCGTGTCCGCCCTTGCGCAGACGTGCGCAAGGGCGGATCAGCCGACTCAGGCGGTCGGCAGGGCCAGGGCCTGGCCCATCTGCACCGGCGAACCTGCCGCCAGTTCTGCAACCCATTTCACCTGCTCCGGCCCGAACAGCACGATCGCGGTCGAACCCAGCTTGAAGCGTCCCAGTTCCGCACCTTTTTCCAGATGAATCGGCGCACGGGCGGCTTCGTCGTAACGGAAGGTCTTCAGCTCGCGCTTCGGCGGTGTGACCAGCCCGGCCCACACGGTTTCAATCGACGCGACGATCATCGCGCCCACCAGCACCACGGCCATCGGCCCGCGCTCGGTGTCGAAGATGCACGCCACGCGCTCGTTGCGGGCGAACAGTTCCGGCACGTTTTCCGCGGTGGTCTGGTTGACCGAGAAGATCCGCCCCGGGATGTAGACCATTTCGCGCAGGGTGCCGGCCAGCGGCATGTGCACGCGGTGGTAGTCCTTCGGCGACAGGTAGATGGTGGCGAAGTCGCCGCCCATGAACGGCGCGGCGTTGGCTGCATCGCCACCGAGCAGTTCGAGCACGCTGAAGCTGTGGCCCTTGGCCTGGAAGATCCGCCCGTGCTCGATCGGGCCGAGCTGGCTGACTGCACCGTCGGCCGGGCTGAGGATCGCGCCCGGCGTCGGGTCCAGCGGGCGCGCGCCGTCTTTCAGGGCGCGGGTGAAGAAGGCGTTGAAGTGCTCGTAGGCCGTGACGTCTTCAACCAGGGCCTGGGACATGTCCACCTGGTAACGCTTGGCGAACCACGTGGTGAACGCATTCTTGAACCAGCGCACGCGGCACTCGGCGACGCAGCCGGCCAGGCGCGACAGCAAGTGATGAGGCAGCAGGTACTGGCTGAGGATAAACAAACGCTCTTTCATTGACTGTCCTTAAAAACCTTGAAGCTCGACGGGCGTGTCGGGGTGATTGCCCCATTCGCCCCAGGAACCGGCGTAGCCCTTGACCCGCGGATAACCGAGGGCCTTGGCCACCAGATAAGTGAAGCCGGACCGGTGGTGGGTCTGGCAGTGGGTAATGATTTCCTTGTCGGGCGTGATGCCCAGTTGTTCGAGGATCTGCGGCATGTCGCGACGAATGCGCAGGTGGCGCGCCGGGTCCATGCCCGCCGTCCATTCGAAATTGATCGCGCCGGGGATGTGTCCACCCTTGGCGGCCAGGACTTTCTCGCCGGAATATTCCAGTGGCCCGCGCGCGTCCCAGATCGCCAGATCGGCAGCGCCGAGGCGGCTTTGCAGGTACTCACGGGTGGCGGTCGGTTCCTCGTGCAGGATCAGGGCCACCGGGCCGCCGACTGCCGGAGGAATCTGGATCGACATCGGCGAGCCTTCCGCCAGCCATGCCGGCAGACCGCCGTCGAGATAGTGGTACTTGTCATGGCCGATCACGTCGAGCAGCCAGATGAAGCGCCCGGCCCAGCCGCCGCCTTCGTCGTCATAGACCACGTAGACCGCATCCTGGCGATGCCCCAGCTCACCGAACAGCTCTTCGAGTTTTTCCTTGCTCGGCAGCAGGCCTGGTGCCGGCGCCTGGCCCAGCTGGGTGCGCTTCGGATCGACGAAGCGTGCGCCGGGAATATGACCCTCGGCATAACGGGCGGCACTGGTCAGATCCACCAGAATCAGATCGCGGGCGTCGAGGCGCGGCAGCAGTTCGCTCGGCTCGATCACCAGCGCCAGGCCAGAGAAATCAGACATGTGAGGTCTCCAGAGCACAAAGGGGAAGGATTGTAGCTGTCATTGGCGGCGCTGGCTAAAGCTGTGCAGCGCTTTCTCGATGCACTGCGCGGTTTTGCCGAAGGCCTGCACGGTGATGTCGGCGAACGGTCCGCCGCCCTGGTCGGCGACCACGATCATGATCACCCGGCCGTTGTTCACCAGCGAGCGCAGAAACAGGTGTTCGCCGCGAAACAGCGTGCGCAGCGCCGGCGGCAGCAGGGCGGAAAACTGCGCGTTGTTGTCCGGGGTGATGCGCACCTGCGCCTGCTGCGCGAGCAAACGTTGCAGGACGTTGCTCTGACTGACCACGAAGTTCAGCGCGGCGGCTTCCTTCGGCAGACCGGCGGTCTGGTGCACGCGCAGATTGCTCTGGGTGCGGTCGGCCATCAGCAGCAGCACCCGGCGCATGCCGCTGGCGACCAGCGCATCGCGGGCGGCGATGGTCAGGTGCATGGCATTGGTGAAGCGGCTCGGCTCGGCCAGCAGCTCGGCGCATTGCCGGCGCCACTTGGCCAGGTCTTCGGCACTCGGCGCGGCGGCGGGCAACAGACCGGCGGGCAGGCGGCGGGTGCCCCACGGCCAGAGCAGTGCGATCGCCGGGTGCCACAAATCGGGCATGCCATGCTGGCGCGCGCTGTTGGCGGCCTGCTGGTGCAATTGTTGTTGCACCTCGTCCATCGAGATCTGCAGGTACAGGCTGGTGAGGTATTGCCAGCGCTGGCTGTGCGGACTGTCCCAGGCCTGCTGCGCCGACAGCGCCAGGCCGTTGGCCAGCAGCACGGTGTTGGCCGGCTGGTTGAGCCAGCGGCGCAGGGTCGGATCATCGTCGAGGCGATTCTGCTGACGCAGCGGGTGTTCGCTGTCGCGGGCGATACGCAGCACCTTGACCAGTTCGCGCTGCTCGCCGAGCAGCAACTTATAGCCCTGCTGCACCCAGATCGGCAGGCGCCATGCCTCGACCAGCGCCTCGCCGATGTTCAGCAGGCGCACGCCAAACAATTGCTTCTCGACCACGCGAGCCGATTCGCCCTTGTGGATCACCCGCAGCTCCCACTCTTCGAGGAGTTTGGGAAAGGTCAGGGCCAGCGGCCACAGCGGTGACAGAAACAGCAGGCTGCCCCAATGAATGTCCTGCCACAGCCGCGCCAGGCGACTGGCGAAAAAACCGTTGGCCTGTTGCGTGGCGTGCTGGCTGATCATCTGCAACTGGCGCAGGGCCTGGGGGATCTGCGCGTTGGGCAGGGCAGGCAGGCGTGCGAGCAATTCCTCGGTGCGCCCCAGGCCCAGGCGATTGATCGCCACCTCGAGATTTTCCGCCGGTGCAGCCATGGTGCCGTGGGTGTGACGATTGGCCTCACGGATGATGCTCAAGGCCAGCGCCGGGCTGTCCTGCATCAGATCGGCGATATCGCGCAGCGCGCTGCGGTTGTCGCGGATGGCCCGGCAAACCTTGTCGTGAGCCTCTTGCGGCACGGGCAGGCGCACGCCATCGAGCAGCTTGACCCAGCCCTCGAGCGTGGTCGGTTTTGCGTGTGGGACGTTCGTTTCATTAGCCATGTCTGGACGAGATCTTCACTGACTGTAGACGCGCCCGGCATGGGCTAAATTGGCTTTTCGCCTGAACTGGCTATAGTCTGGCGCAGTTTTGCCGATAAGTAGAAGAAGAGATTTTTTAACTTCCGAATATGACCTTGAACCCGACTTAAATAAGTACTTTCTACCTATGGCTAAAATTATCGGCATCATCGTCGTATTCGCGAGCGTGCTCGGCGGATACGTGCTCTCCCACGGCAAGATTGCCGCCCTGATCCAGCCTTTCGAGGTAATGATCATCGGTGGTGCAGCCCTCGGCGCTTTCCTTCAGGCCAACCCCGGTTACATGACCATGCACGTGCTCAAGAAGTCCTTGGGCATGTTCAGTTCGCGCTTCAGCCACACGTTCTATCTGGAAGTGCTCGGCCTGATCTACGAGATCCTCAACAAGAGCCGCCGCGAAGGCATGATGGCCATCGAAGGCGACATCGAAGACGCCGCCGCGAGCCCGATCTTCGCCAAGTACCCGGCCGTGCTCAAGGACGAACGCATGACCGCGTTCATCTGCGATTACCTGCGCATCATGTCGTCCGGCAACATGGCGCCGCACGAGCTCGAAGGCCTGTTCGACATGGAGCTGTACAGCCTCAAGGAAGACCTCGAGCATCCGTCCCACGCGGTGAACGGCATTGCCGACGCCATGCCGGGTTTCGGTATCGTTGCGGCGGTACTGGGTATCGTGGTGACCATGGCCTCGCTGGGTGAAGGCGATCAGAAGTCCATCGGTCTGCACGTGGGTGCGGCGCTGGTCGGTACCTTCTTCGGTATTCTCGCGGCATACGGTTTCTTCGGCCCGCTGGCACATTCCCTGGCCCACGATGCCAAGGAAGAACTCAACGTCTATGAAGCCATCAAGGCTTCGCTGGTGGCCTCGGCCTCCGGCATGCCGCCGTCGCTGGCCGTGGAATTCGGGCGCAAGGTGCTGTACCCGGCTCACCGTCCAAGCTTCGCCGAGCTGGAACAAGCCGTTCGCGGTCGCTAAGTCATGGAAAATAACCAGCCGATAATCATCAAGCGCGTCAAGCGCATCGCCGGCGGGCATCACGGCGGGGCGTGGAAGATCGCCTTCGCCGACTTCGCCACGGCGATGATGGCGTTCTTCCTGGTGCTGTGGCTGCTGTCCACCGCGACGCCGGAACAGAAGATCGCCATCGCCGGGTACTTCAAGGACCCGGTCGGGTTCTCCGAGAGCGGCACGCCGTACATCATCGACCTGGGCGGCACGCCGACCCTGGCGCCGGAAAATACCCTCAACCCCGAGGTCAAGTCGCAGCCGCAGCCGGACAAGGTCACGGTCGACACCGAGCAGGTCGAAGGCATGGCCGAGCAGGTCGAGAAGGAGCGCCTGGAACTGCTGCTGCAGGAACTGCAGAACAAGGTCGACGAGAACCCGCAGCTGCAGAAGTTCAAGGATCAGATCCTTTTCGAGATCACCCCGAACGGCTTGCGCATCCAGATCATGGATGCCGAGAACCGGCCGATGTTCGACTCGGGTTCGGCGCGTCTGAAGCCGTACTTCGAAGACATCCTGCTGGCCATGGCCGACACCATCAAAGCGGTGCCGAACAAGATCAGCATCAGCGGCCACACTGACGCCAAGCCTTACACCGGCAGCGGCGACTACGGCAACTGGGAGCTTTCCGCCAACCGTGCCAACGCGGCCCGGCGGGCGCTGGTGGCCGGCAGCTATCCGGAGTCGCAGGTGGCGCGGGTGGTGGGTTATGCCTCGTCGGCGCTGTTCGACAAGGAAAACCCGTTCAACCCGGTCAACCGGCGGATCGACATCGTGGTGCTGACGAAGAAGGCCCAGGCCGCCATCGAAGGCGCGCAGGGTGCCGATGCGGCGAAACCGGCGGATGGGCAGAACGGTGCCGCCACGGCGCCACCGGTCGACCCGAACGCGCTGCCGGCCGATCAGCAGCCAGTGGCACCGCACGAGTTGCGCGAACGCCTGAACCTGTTCGACGACCCGCTGCCGAAACCGGCCGAGCCCGCCGGCGCGGCACCCGCGCCGGCTCCGGCAACGCCTGCTGCGCCCGCGCCCGCGCCGAAACAGTGAGGCACAAAAAAGCCGCGATCATCTCGCGGCTTTTTTGTGCCCGGTGAATTCAGCGTCAGTAACCGTTTTCCGGCAGGCTGGCGATGATCGAGCGATAGCTGTTCATCCGTTGTTGCTGCACGCGGCCATCTTCCAGAGCCTTGAGCAGGGCGCAACCCGGTTCGCGATCGTGCTTGCAGTCGCGAAAGCGGCAGGTGCCGAGCAGGTCGTCGAACTCGATGAACCCGGCTTCGACGTCGGCGCGACTGACGTGGCCGAGGCCGAATTCGCGGATGCCCGGGGAGTCGATCAGCTCACCGCCGCCGGGGAAGTGGAACAGGCGTGCGGTGGTCGTGGTGTGGGTGCCCTGGCCGGACAGTTCCGACAGCGGCCCGACACGCGTCTCGACCTCCGGCAGCAGGCTGTTGACCAGCGACGACTTGCCGACACCGGACTGGCCGACGAACACGCTGATGCGTCCATCGAGCTGCTGTTGCAGCTGTTCCATGCCATTGCCGTGGTGCGCCGACACTTCCAGCACCGGATAGCCCAGGGTGCGGTACACCGCCAGCAGCGCATTGAGTGCCGGGGCGTTGTGCTCGTCGATCAGGTCGAATTTGTTCAGCAGCAGCAACGGGCGGATGCCGGCGTGTTCGGCCGCCACCAGGTAGCGGTCGATCAGGTTGGCGTGCGGCTCGGGCAGCGGGGCGAAGACGATGACGATCATGTCGACGTTGGCTGCCACGGGCTTGAGCTGGCCGCGGCTGTCGGGACGGCACAGCTCGGTGCTGCGCGGCAGTTGCGCGACGATCACGCCGATGCCCTGGTTGCCGGCGCGCCAGACCACCCGATCACCGGTCACCAGCGCCGGCAGGTTGGCGCGCAGGTGGCAGCGGAATACCTGGCCGGCCAGTTCGCCGTCAACCGCCTCGACCTCGACCTGCACACCGAAGTGGGCGATCACCAGGCCGTGCTGTTCCGGGCCGAGGTCGCCGCCCTCGAGGGCCTCGACGGCCGAGGACTCGCGTTTGGCGGCGCGGGCGGCGCGCTCGCCCTGAATCTTTTCGATGCGCCAGTTTTGACGACGATTGAGTTGGCGTTTGGCCATGGGTGTTCCGTCTGAAGAATACTGCGATTAGGTAAAACGGCCGCGAGTTTAGCACGCCCGGCTACCGGCCTAGGCTAAACTGCGCAGCATTGCCTAGGAGCCGAAATATGCAAAACCCGCAGAACCTGATCTGGATCGACCTGGAAATGACCGGTCTGGATCCGGAAAACGACGTCATCATCGAAATGGCCACTATCGTCACCGACAGTGACCTCAACACGCTGGCCGAAGGTCCGGTGATCGCCATTCACCACAGCGACGAAGTGCTCGCGCGCATGGACGAGTGGAACACCCGCACCCACGGCAACTCCGGACTGACCCAGCGCGTGCGGGACAGCCGTGTGAGCATGGCCGAAGCCGAAGCGCAAACCATCGCCTTCCTGGAACAGTGGGTGCCGAAGGGCAAGTCGCCGATCTGCGGCAACAGCATCTGCCAGGACCGTCGCTTCCTTTATACCCACATGAAAGCGCTGGAAAGCTACTTCCACTACCGCAACCTCGACGTCTCCACGCTCAAGGAACTGGCCGCGCGCTGGGCGCCGGACGTGCGCGACAGCTTCAAGAAGGGCAGCACCCACCTGGCCCTGGACGACATCCGCGAGTCCATCGCCGAGCTGCAGCACTACCGCAAGCATTTCATCAAGTTCTGAGGCTGCCCCTGCAAGGCACTGCCGCAGGCAGCGATCTTTTGATCCGGGTTTTCCCAATCACGCTCAAACGATCGCCGCCGCGGCAGCGGCTACAGGAGATCGCGGTGTTCGCGCCCTCTTCTGGTGCGGCTGCGAAATGGCTAGACTGCGCGCCTTGCTGCCAGGACCGCCACCATGCTGCTGATGCTCTACCTGATTGCCATTACCGCCGAAGCCATGACCGGCGCCCTCTCTGCGGGCCGACGCGGCATGGATTGGTTCGGCGTGGTGCTGATCGCCTGCGTCACGGCGCTGGGCGGCGGATCGGTGCGCGACGTGCTGCTCGGGCATTACCCGCTGACCTGGGTCAAACACCCGGAATACCTGGTGCTGACGTCCGCGGCAGCCATGCTCACCGTGTTCACTGCGCGCTGGATGCGTCATCTGCGCTCGCTGTTTCTGGTGCTCGATGCGGTCGGCCTGGTGGCCTTCACCCTGATCGGCTGCATGACCGCGCTGGAAATGGGCCACGGCATGCTGGTGGCTTCGGTCAGCGGCGTGATCACCGGGGTCTTCGGCGGCATCCTCCGGGACATTTTCTGCAACGACATCCCGCTGATCTTCCGCCGTGAACTGTACGCCAGCGTCTCGTTTGCCGCTGCGTGGTGCTACATGCTCTGCCTGTACCTGAATGTGCCGAGCGAGCAGGCGATCCTCATTACCCTGTTCGGCGGTTTTCTGCTGCGCCTGCTGGCGATCCGCTTCCACTGGGAAATGCCCAAGTTCGTCTACAACGACCAGCCCTGAAGCGATCCCCTGTGGCAGCGCCTAGGGTTGACCGTGTTGTTTCAGCGCCCACTCGACATGTTCACGCACCAGTTCTGACGGATAGTCGCGGCGTGCCTTCAAGGCTTCCAGCACCGGAATGCTCGACGGCGCGTTACCCAGGCCGACCGCCAGATTGCGCAGCCAGCGCTCGTAACCGGCACGGCGCAGCGGCGAGCCTTCGGTGCTGCGCAGAAACGTGTCCTCGTCCCACAGGAACAGCTCGGCCAGTTCGGCGTTGTCGAGGTTGTGCCGGGGCTTGAAGTCGCTTTCCCCGGACGGCCGGGCGAATCGGTTCCACGGACAGACGATCTGACAGTCGTCGCAGCCGAACACGCGGTTGCCGATCAGCGGGCGCAGGTCTTCGGGGATGGCGTTTTTCAGTTCGATGGTCAGGTAGGAAATGCAGCGCCGGGCGTCCAGCACATACGGACCGACGAAAGCGTTGGTCGGGCAGATGTCCAGACACGCCGTGCAACGTCCGCAATGTTCGCTGCTGTGCGGTTCGTCCACCGGCAGCGGCAGGTCGACGAACAGTTCGCTCAAGAAGAAATAGCTGCCGGCCTTGCGGTTCAGTACCAGGGTGTTCTTGCCGATCCAGCCCAGGCCGGCCTGCTCGGCGATGGCTTTTTCCAGCACCGGGGCGCTGTCGACGAAGGCGCGAAAACCGAACGGGCCGATCTCTGCCTGAATCCGGTCGGCCAATTGTTGTACGCGTTTACGGATCAATTTGTGGTAATCGCGGCCCAAGGCATAACGCGAGACGTAGGCTTTCTCCGGTTGGGCGAGCATTTGCGCCATGTGCGTGTCGCCCGGCAGGTAGTCCATGCGCAGCGACACCACGCGCAGCGTGCCTGGCACCAGCTCTTCGGGGTGCGAGCGTTTGCTGCCATGGGCGCCCATGTAGTCCATTTCGCCGTGGTAGCCGGCCTCGAGCCAGCGCTGCAGATGCTGCTCGTGCTCGGCCAGGTCCAGGCCGCTGATGCCGACTTGCTGGAAGCCCAGCTCGCGGCCCCAGTCCTTGATCGATTGGGCGAGGGCGGGCAGGTCTGTGGTGATGGCGGACATGAGGCGAGAGAAACCGGAGCTGAGGTGCGTATAATTCTGCCAGACATCGGAGCCCGAAGACGCATGCCGCAGACTAAAGATGAATTACCCGACGCGCTGTACCGCGCCGCGCAGGTGCGGACGCTCGACGCGCGGCTGATCGCCGCCGGCACGCCGGGCTTCGAATTGATGCAGCGGGCGGCCCGTGCGACCTGGCGTGCACTGGTGCGGCAATGGCCGGC
The DNA here is from genome assembly GCF_030209175.1 of Pseudomonas sp. efr-133-TYG-5. Lineage (GTDB taxonomy): Bacteria > Pseudomonadota > Gammaproteobacteria > Pseudomonadales > Pseudomonadaceae > Aquipseudomonas. Next base: position 458,013 of record NZ_JARVSM010000006.1, read on the forward strand.
GGCGACTGCCATGACCGTGGTGGCCGGGCACGGCAACAACGCCGGCGATGGTTATCTGGTTGCCGCGCTGGCACGGCGGGCCGGCTGGTCGGTGCGGGTGCTGGCCGTCGGCGAGCCGCAGCGTCTGCAGGGCGATGCCGCCCTCGCGCATGCCGAAGCCGTGGCCGCCGGAGTGCCCGTGCAAGGCTGGAGCGCAGCGGCCGAACTGCACGGGATCGTCCTTGATGCCTTGCTCGGCACGGGTCTGAGCGGCGACGTACGCGAACCCTGCGCGGCAGCGATCGCGGCGATAAATGCCAGCGGCCTGCCGGTGGCCGCCGTGGATATTCCTTCCGGGTTGTGCGCCGATACCGGGCGAGTGCTGGGCGCGGCGGTCCATGCCGACCTCACCGTGACATTTATCGGCCTGAAACTCGGCCTGTTCACCGGCGATGCGGCGGATCACGTTGGCGCCGTGGTGTTCAACGATCTGCACGCCGCTGCCGAAACCTTCAGTGGCATGCCTGCCGCCGCGCACCGTCTCAACGTGAGTAATCTGCCGCGGCTGACACCGCGAGCGCCCACCGCGCACAAAGGTCGATTCGGCCATGTGCTGCTGATGGGTGGCGATCACGGCTTTGGCGGGGCCATCCTGCTCAGCAGCGAAAGCGCCTTGCGCAGCGGTGCGGGCATGGTGTCGCTGGCGACGCGCCCGGAACATGTGCCCGCAGCACTCGGGCGCTTACCGGAAACGATGGTGCTGGGCACGTCCTCGGCCAATCAGCTGATGGGCCTGCTGGACAAGGTGTCCGTGCTGGTGGTCGGCCCGGGTCTGGGCCAGGCCAGCTGGGGCCGGGCGCTGTTGTCGGCCGCCGCCAACGCGCCATTGCCGCAGGTATGGGACGCCGATGCCTTGAACCTGTTGGCGGCCGGTGCGGTCAAGCTGCCGGTGGACAGCGTGATCACGCCGCATCCGGGCGAAGCGGCGCGATTGCTCGGGATCAGCACGGCGCAGGTGCAGGCCGATCGTCCCGCGGCTGCGCTGGCGTTGAGCAAAAAATATGCGGCGGTGGTGGTGCTCAAGGGTTCGGGCAGCCTGATCGCCGCTGCCGATGGGCGTCTGGCCGTGTGTCATCAGGGCCATCCGGCCATGGCCACGGCCGGGCTCGGCGATGTGCTGGCCGGGCTGGTCGGCGCGCTGCGGGCCCAGGGCATGGACGCCTTCGCCGCGGCCTGCCTGGCGGTGTGGCTGCACGCCAATGCCGGGGCGCAACAAGGTAAATTCGGCCGTGGGCTGGCGGCCAGTGATCTGATTCCAGCCATTCGTCAGTTGTTGGAGGAGCAAGCACCGTGTCTGAAGTAACCCTGTACCTGGCCGATGAACAGGCCATGAGCGACTTTGGCGCACGGATCGCCCGCGTTACCCAGGGCCATGGCCTGATCTTTCTCGAAGGCAACCTGGGCATGGGCAAGACCACCCTGTCGCGAGGCATCATTCGCGGCCTGGGTCATGTCGGCGCGGTGAAAAGTCCGACCTTCACCCTGGTCGAGCCCTACGAAATCGGCGATGTCCGTGCCTTCCATTTCGACCTGTATCGCCTGGTCGATCCGGAGGAACTGGAGTTTCTCGGCATTCGCGACTATTTCGAAGACGACGCCCTGTGCCTGATCGAATGGCCCCAGAAGGGTGCAGGCTTTTTGCCAAAGCCGGACCTGACCATTACCATTAGCCCGCAAGACAGCGGGCGTTCGCTGAATATTTTGTCCCAGGGCTCGCGTGGCGAGGCCTGGTGTGCCGCTTTGGCATTGGAATCCAATTAAATGATGGGGTTAGGTATGCGCTTTCGCGCGTTGGTGGCTGCCGCTGGACTGATGTTGATGGCAGTAACCGTCAACGCTGTGGCCGAGACGAAGGTCAACAGCGTGCGCCTGTGGCGGGCGCCGGACAACACCCGCCTGGTGTTCGACCTGACCGGGCCGGTGCAGCACAGCGTGTTCACCCTGACCGCGCCGGATCGGCTGGTGATCGATATCAACGGGGCCACCCTCGGTGCGCCGTTGAACGTGCAGACCGCGAACACGCCGATTACCGCGATGCGCTCGGCGCAGCGCACGCCGAGCGACCTGCGGGTGGTCATCGATCTGAAAAAAGCCGTCACCCCGAAAAGCTTCTCGCTGGCGCCGAACGCGCAGTATGGCAACCGCCTGGTGGTCGACCTGTTCGACAACCCGTCGGATGCCGCACCACCGCCAGCGCCGACCCCGTCGGTCGCGACCGTGCCGGCCGTGCCGGTGACCCCGTCGGAGCCGGCAATCAAATTGCCGCCGGCCCCGGCCGGCAAGCGCGACATCATCGTGGTGATCGACGCCGGGCACGGCGGTGAAGACCCGGGCGCCTCCGGTTCCCGTGGCCAGCGCGAAAAAGACGTGGTACTGCAGATCGCCCGCGAACTGCAACGGCAGGTCAACGGCATGAAAGGCTTCCGCGCCGAACTGACCCGTACCGGCGACTACTTCATTCCGTTGCGCGGGCGTACCGAAATCGCCCGCAAGAAGGGCGCCGACCTGTTCGTCTCGATCCACGCCGACGCCGCGCCTTCGGCGGCCGCGTTCGGTGCGTCGGTGTTCGCCCTGTCCGACCGTGGCGCGACGTCCGAGACCGCGCGTTGGCTGGCCGACAGCGAAAACCGTTCCGACCTGATCGGGGGGGCCGGCAACGTCAGCCTCGACGACAAGGACCGCATGCTCGCCGGCGTGCTGCTCGACCTGTCGATGACCGCCTCGCTGACCTCCAGCCTCAACGTCGGGCAGAAAGTCCTGACCAACATCGGCCGGGTCACGCCGCTGCACAAACAGCGCGTGGAACAGGCCGGGTTCATGGTGCTGAAGTCGCCGGACATCCCGTCGATCCTGGTGGAAACCGGCTTCATCTCCAACGCCAACGAAGCCTCGAAACTGTCGGCGTCGAGCCACCAGCAGGCGCTGGCCCGCTCGATCAGCAGCGGCGTACGCCAGTTCTTCCAGCAGAACCCGCCACCGGGCACCTACATCGCCTGGCTGCGTGACTCGGGCAAGATCGCCCAGGGCCCGCGTGATCACCGCGTCAGCCCGGGGGAAACCCTGGCGATGATCGCCGTGCGCTATCAGGTGTCCCCCGCGACCCTGCGCAGCGCCAACAACCTCAGCAGCGACGAACTGAAGGTCGGTCAGCACTTGACCATTCCTGGCACCGAACTGGCGTCGAAAGAATGAATCAGGTACTCAACGCGGCGCGCATCGAGCTGCTCAGCCCACGGCTGGCGAACCAGATCGCCGCCGGCGAGGTGGTCGAACGCCCCGCCTCGGTGATCAAGGAATTGCTGGAAAACAGCCTCGACTCCGGTGCCAGACGTATCGACGTCGATGTCGAGCAGGGCGGCGTCAAGCTGCTGCGGGTGCGCGACGATGGCAGCGGCATTTCCGCCGATGACCTGCCGCTGGCCCTGGCCCGTCACGCCACCAGCAAGATCCGCAATCTGGAAGACCTCGAGCAGGTGATGAGCCTGGGCTTTCGCGGTGAGGCCCTGGCGTCGATCAGCTCCGTCGCGCGGCTGACGCTGACCTCGCGCACCCGTGATGCCGATCAGGCCTGGCAGGTCGAGACCGAAGGCCGCGACATGGCGCCGCGGGTTCAGCCGGCGGCGCATCCGGTCGGTACATCGGTGGAAGTGCGCGACCTGTTCTTCAACACCCCGGCCCGGCGCAAATTCCTCAAGACCGAAAAAACCGAATTCGATCACCTGCAGGAAGTGATCAAGCGTCTGGCGCTGGCGCGCTTCGACGTGGCTTTCCATCTGCGCCACAACGGCAAGACCATTCTCAGCCTGCACGAAGCCCATGACGATGCGGCCCGCGCCCGGCGGGTGGCGGCGATTTGCGGCTCGGGCTTCCTCGAGCAGGCGCTGCCGATCGAGATCGAGCGTAACGGCCTGCATCTGTGGGGTTGGGTCGGTCTGCCGACGTTCAACCGCAGCCAGGCCGACCTGCAGTATTTCTTCGTCAACGGCCGTGCGGTGCGCGACAAACTGGTGGCCCACGCGGTGCGCCAGGCTTACCGCGACGTGCTGTTCAACGGCCGGCATCCGACGTTCGCGCTGTTTTTCGAAGTCGATCCGGCGGCGGTGGACGTCAACGTGCACCCGACCAAACACGAAGTGCGTTTCCGTGATGGGCGCATGGTGCATGACTTCCTCTATGGCACGCTGCACCGGGCGCTGGGCGATGTGCGGCCGGAAGACCAGCTGGCTGCGCCTGTGGCTACTGCCATTGTCCGGCCGACCGGCCTCGAGGCCGGCGAGTTCGGCCCGCAGGGCGAAATGCGCCTGGCGGCCAACGCCTTGCTCGAACAGCCGCAGGCGCAACCGGCGTTCAATACTGCTGCGGGCGGCAGCGCCGGCGGCGCCTATCAGTATCAGTACACGCCGCGCCCGCAGTCCGCCGTGCCGGCCGCCGAGGCGCAAGCGGCCTACCGCGAGTTCTTCGCGCCGTTGCCAGAAGCCAATGCCAGCGCATTGCCAGCCGGCCAGGGCGATATCCCGCCGCTCGGCTACGCATTGGCGCAGCTCAAGGGCATCTACATCCTTTCCGAAAATGCCCATGGCCTGGTGCTGGTGGACATGCATGCCGCCCACGAGCGGATCATGTACGAGCGCCTGAAGATCGCCATGGCCAGCGAAGGCCTGAGCGGCCAGCCATTGCTGGTGCCCGAGTCGCTGGCGGTCAGTCAGCGCGAGGCCGACTGCGCCGAGGAGCATGCGGCGTGGTTTCAGCGCCTGGGCTTCGAATTGCAGCGCCTGGGCCAGGAAACCCTGGCGATCCGGCAGATTCCGGCCCTGCTCAAGCAGGCTGAAGCCAATCGCCTGGTGGCTGACGTACTGGCGGACCTGATGGAGTACGGCACCAGTGACCGTATCCAGGCGCATCTCAATGAATTGCTCGGCACCATGGCCTGCCACGGCGCGATCCGTGCCAATCGCCGCCTGGCCCTGCCGGAAATGAACGGCCTGCTGCGTGACATGGAAAACACCGAGCGCAGCGGTCAATGCAACCATGGCCGACCGACCTGGACCCAGCTGGGCCTGGACGATCTGGACAAACTGTTCCTGCGCGGTCGTTGATGAACCAGCACCCTCCAGCGATTTTCCTGATGGGCCCGACCGCTGCGGGCAAGACCGATCTGGCCATCGAGCTGACCAAGGTGCTGCCGTGCGAGCTGATCAGCGTCGATTCGGCGTTGGTCTACCGCGGCATGGACATCGGCACTGCCAAGCCTTCCAGAGAACTGCTGGCCGAATGTCCTCATCGCCTGATCGATATTCTCGATCCGGCCGAAGCCTATTCCGCGGCCGATTTCCGCCGTGACGCCCTGCAGGCCATGGCCGAGATCACCGCGCGCGGAAAAATTCCGCTGCTAGTGGGCGGCACGATGCTCTATTACAAGGCTTTGCTCGAAGGTCTGGCCGATATGCCGGCGGCCGATCCCGCCGTGCGCGCGCAGATCGAGGAAGAGGCTGCACGCCTTGGCTGGCAAGCCCTGCACGAACAGTTGGCGGTGATCGATCCGGAGTCGGCGGCGCGGATTCATCCGAACGATCCGCAACGCTTGAGTCGTGCGCTGGAAGTTTACCGGGTCAGTGGTCAGAGCATGACTGCACTACGCTTGAAACAATCTGTGCAAAGTACTGCAGCAGCCGCATCGGGACAGCAACAATTGCCCTATACTGTCGCGAACTTGGCCATTGCCCCGGCAAATCGCCAGGTATTGCACGAGCGCATTAAACAAAGATTCACAAATATGTTGGAACAGGGATTCATCGACGAGGTCGTAGCCCTGCGTAAAAGAAGTGACCTGCATGCCGGGTTGCCGTCTATACGTGCGGTAGGCTACCGCCAAGTCTGGGATTACCTGGATGGCAAGCTTACGCTGGCCGAAATGCAGGAGCGCGGCATCATTGCCACGCGCCAGTTGGCCAAGCGTCAGTTCACCTGGCTGCGCAGCTGGGAAGATTTACACTGGCTCGACAGTCTGGATTGCGACAATCTGCCACGCGCCTTGAAATACCTTGGGACCATCTCCATATTGAGCTGAGTCCTTGCAATTGCCGTCTATCCTTGGGGGTGTGGCGGCAAAAGCCATCTGATTACCTATTTTTTATATTGAATCCTTAAAGGAGTGCGGCACATGTCAAAAGGGCATTCGCTACAAGACCCTTACTTGAATACTTTACGTAAAGAGAAAGTGGGGGTTTCCATCTACCTGGTGAACGGGATCAAACTGCAAGGCACGATCGAATCGTTCGACCAGTTCGTTATCCTGCTGAAAAACACCGTCAGCCAGATGGTCTACAAACACGCTATCTCTACAGTCGTGCCGGTTCGTCCAATTCGTCTGCCTAGCGCAACCGAATCCGAAGCAGGTGACGCTGAGCCAGGTAACGCCTGATAGGAGTCTCCTTTGTTCTTTGAGCGCCACGGTGGTGGTGAGCGAGTCATCCTCGTTCACTTGGATGGACAGGACCCTGAGGCGCGCGAAGATCCGCAGGAGTTTCAGGAGCTGGCTAATTCGGCAGGCGCCGAGACCGTTGCGTTTTTTAACGTGCCGCGTCATCGGCCAACCGCCAAATTCCTGATTGGCAGCGGCAAGGTCGAGGAACTGCGCGATCTGGTCCACGCCGAAGAAGCCGATCTGGTGATCTTCAATCACGTCCTCACGCCCAGTCAGGAACGTAACCTCGAACGGGTCTTCGAGTGTCGCGTGATCGACCGTACCGGTCTGATTCTCGATATTTTCGCCCAACGCGCCCGTACCCATGAAGGCAAGCTCCAGGTTGAACTGGCCCAGCTTGACCACATGAGCACCCGCCTGGTTCGCGGCTGGACTCACCTTGAGCGTCAGGGTGGCGGTATCGGCATGCGTGGCCCGGGTGAAACCCAGCTCGAGACCGACCGGCGTCTGCTGCGGGTGCGCCTGCGCCAGATCAAGGGACGCCTGGAAAAAGTGCGCAGTCAGCGCGAACAGTCGCGCCGCGGCCGCTCGCGTGCGGATATCCCTACCGTGTCTCTGGTGGGCTATACCAATGCCGGCAAATCCACGCTCTTCAATAACATCACCAAGTCCGACGTGTACGCGGCTGACCAGTTGTTCGCCACGCTCGACCCGACCCTGCGCCGTCTCGAACTGGACGACCTGGGGCCGATTGTCCTGGCCGACACCGTGGGTTTCATTCGCCATCTGCCGCACAAGCTGGTCGAGGCATTCCGGTCTACGCTCGAAGAGTCGAGCAACTCCGACCTGTTGTTGCACGTGATCGACGCGGCCGAGCCGGATCGCATGTTGCAGATCGAGCAGGTGATGGTCGTGCTGGGCGAGATTGGTGCCCAGGACTTGCCGATCCTCGAGGTCTATAACAAACTCGATTTGCTTGAAGGCGTTGAGCCACAAATCCAGCGCGACGAAAACGGCAGGCCTCAACGGGTCTGGCTTTCGGCGCGTGATGGCACCGGACTGGAATTGCTCGAACAAGCCATTGCCGAGTTGCTCGGCAGTGATTTGTTTGTCGGTACCCTGCGCCTGCCGCAGCGTTTTGCGCGCCTGCGAGCCCAGTTCTTCGAACTGGGTGCGGTACAGAAAGAAGAATACGACGAAGAAGGTGTCAGCCTGCTGGCCGTTCGATTGCCACGTTCGGAGCTCAATCGACTGGTCAGTCGTGAAGGCGTTGTGCCGACGGAGTTCATCGAGCAACACACTTTGCAATAAAAGCCTGAAGAAGCGGTTGTGCCGCAACGGCAGGCATTCTGTAGCATTGGTCGGCGCGCCGTGGGTGCGTCTTTGCTTTATCAGATGGAGAGCGCTATGGCTTGGAATGAGCCGGGTGGCAACTCGAACAATCAGGATCCTTGGGGTGGCAAGCGTCGCAATAACGGCGACCGCAAGGGGCCGCCGGATCTCGACGAGGCCTTCCGAAAGCTGCAGGAAAGCCTGAACGGGTTGTTCGGTGGTGGTAAGAAACGTGGTGATGACGGTGGTGGCTCGGGCAAGAGCGGTGGCTTCGGCGGCCTGCTCGGCATCGGCCTTGTCGTGCTCGCGGCCGTGTGGCTGTACAGCGCGGTGTATGTCGTGGACGAGCAGGAGCAGGCCGTGGTGCTGCGCTTCGGCAAGTACTACGAGACCGTCGGCCCGGGCCTGAACATCTATTTCCCGCCGATCGACAAGAAGTACATGGAAAACGTCACGCGCGAGCGTGCCTATACCAAGCAGGGCCAGATGCTGACCGAAGACGAGAACATCGTCGAAGTGCCACTGACCGTGCAGTACAAGATCAGCAACCTGCAGGACTTCGTGCTGAACGTCGACCAGCCGGAAATCAGCCTCCAGCATGCGACCGACAGCGCCCTGCGCCACGTGGTGGGTTCCACCGCGATGGACCAGGTGCTGACCGAAGGCCGTGAGCTGATGGCCAGCGAAATCAAGGAGCGTCTGCAACGTTTCCTCGATACCTATCGCACCGGTATCACCGTTACCCAGGTCAACGTACAGAGCGCAGCCGCACCGCGCGAAGTGCAGGAAGCCTTCGACGACGTGATTCGTGCCCGGGAAGACGAACAGCGTTCACGCAACCAGGCGGAAACCTACGCCAACGGCGTGGTGCCGGAAGCCCGTGGTCAGGCCCAGCGCATCCTCGAGGATGCCAACGGCTACCGTGACGAAACGATCTCGCGTGCCAAGGGTGAGGCCGACCGCTTCACCAAGTTGGTCGCCGAGTATCGCAAGGCCCCTGAGGTCACTCGTGAGCGTCTGTACCTGGACACCATGCAGGAAGTCTTCAGCAATACCAGCAAGGTCCTCGTGACCGGCAACAAGAACGGCCAGAGCAACCTGCTCTACCTGCCGCTGGACAAGATGGTCGAAAGTGGTCGCAACACCAACGCTCCGGCGAGCGGCAGTGCAACCACCACCAGCAATGAAGCAAGTGCGCGTGCCGCAGCCGATCTGCAGCAACAGCAGGCACGTACCAGGGAGAGTCGCTGATGAGCAATAAATCGCTGATCGCCCTTATTGTCGGCGTTGTCGTGGCGATCGCTGCCTGGAACTGCTTCTACATCGTCGCTCAGACCGAGCGTGCGGTGTTGCTGCAATTCGGTCGCGTGGTCCAGGCGGATGTCCAGCCGGGTCTGCATGTGAAAGTGCCTTACGTCAACCAGGTACGCAAATTCGACGCACGCCTGATGACGCTGGATGCACCGACGCAACGCTTCCTGACCCTGGAAAAGAAAGCCGTGATGGTCGATGCCTACGCCAAGTGGCGGGTCAAGGATGCCGAGCGCTTCTACACCGCGACTTCCGGTCTCAAGCAGATCGCCGACGAGCGCCTGTCCCGTCGTCTTGAATCGGGCCTGCGTGACCAGTTCGGTAAACGCACCCTGCACGAAGTGGTCTCCGGTGAGCGCGATGCGCTGATGGCCGATATCACCGCGTCGCTGAACAAGATGGCGGAGAAGGAGCTGGGTATCGAAGTGGTCGATGTCCGGGTCAAGGCCATCGACCTGCCGAAGGAAGTCAACCGCAGCGTATTCGAGCGGATGAGTACCGAGCGTGAGCGTGAAGCTCGCGAGCACCGCGCCAAGGGTAACGAACTGGCCGAAGGCATCCGTGCCGACGCCGATCGTCAACGCCGCGTGTTGCTGGCCGAAGCCTATCGGGAATCGGAAGAGGTTCGCGGTGATGGCGACGCCCAGGCCGCTGCGATCTACTCCAAGGCCTACGGCCAGGATCAGGAGTTCTACGGCTTCTACCGTAGCCTGCGCGCCTACCGTGAAAGCTTCGCGAACAAATCCGACGTCATGGTCCTCGACCCAAGCAGTGACTTCTTCCGTTACCTGGAAAAAGCCAAGCCTTGATACGACGTTGACCTGAATCACTCCGCCTGGCGGCTAAAGCCTCGGGCGGGGTGATCCTTTGGGAAAACGTGTGTATGATGCGGCAGCCGGGAAATTCCCGGCTTTTTTGCGTCTGCATGTTTGATTGCTGTTTTTTGTTGCAGACATCGGGTTGAATGGCCCGAGCGTTTTTCGAGGAAAGTGATGGGCGAAGCCGGTAACAGGCCTTTCGCCGCGTCGTTCATGCGCGTGCGTTTTGAACGCCCCGGTCATTTTCTGCTTCACTCAAGGCTCGCCCTCGGGCTGGCCGCCCGGATCAAAGGGGAATGGCGTAATGGCAACGGTAGACCGCTGGCTGCTGCCAGATGGCATCGAAGAAGTACTGCCACCGGAAGCGGCGCGCATTGAAGTCGCGCGTCGTCAGGTGTTGGATCTGTTCCAGAGCTGGGGTTACGAGTTCGTCGTGACTCCCCATATCGAGTACCTGGAATCCCTGCTGACCGGCGCGGGCCAGGACCTGGATCTGCGTACCTTCAAGGTCATCGACCCGCAGTCGGGCCGGCAGATGGGGTTCCGTGCCGACATCACGCCGCAGGTGGCGCGCATCGATGCGCATACCCTGCGCCGCGAAGGCCCGAGCCGTCTGTGCTACGCCGGCAGCGTGCTGCACGCCCAGCCGCGAGCGCTGTCGTCATCGCGCAGCCCGATCCAGTTGGGCGCCGAGTTGTACGGCGACGCCAGCCCGAGCAGTGACGTCGAAGTCATCAGCCTGATGCTGGCCATGCTGCAACTGGCCGATGTGCCGGACGTGCACATGGATCTCGGCCATGTAGGTATCTACCGCGGCCTGGCCCAGGCGGCCGGTCTGTCGGGCGAAGTCGAGCAACAGCTGTTCGATGCTCTGCAACGCAAGGCGATCGACGAGGTCATTACCTTGACCGAAGGCCTGCCGGCCGATCTGTCCGGGATGCTGCGCGCGCTGGTCGACCTGTGTGGCGGCCGTGAAGTGCTGAGCGCCGCCCGCGAGCGCCTGGCCAATGCGCCGGCACCGGTGCTGGCGGCCCTGGAAGATCTGCTGGCGATCGCCGAGCGGCTGTCGGTGCGTTTCCCGCAGTTGCCACTGTATTTCGACCTCGGCGAGCTGCGCGGTTATCACTACCACACCGGTGTGGTGTTCGCGGTGTTCGTTCCCGGCGTTGGCCAGTCCATCGCCCAGGGCGGTCGCTACGACGACATCGGCGCCGACTTCGGTCGCGCCCGTCCGGCCACCGGCTTCTCCACCGATTTGAAAACCCTGGTGACCCTGGGGCGTGCTGAGATCGAGCTACCGTCTGGCGGTATCTGGATGCCTGACAGTACGGATGCGGCACTCTGGCAGCAGGTTTGCCAGTTGCGCAGTGAGGGTCAGCGTGTCGTCCAGGCTCTGCCTGGGCAGCCTTTGGCCGCCGCCCGTGAAGCGGACTGCGACCGGCAATTGATTCAGCAGAACGGGCTTTGGCAAGTATCGCCACTGGCCTCTTGAGTTTTCCTGCCGGCCATCGCCGGCACCAAGTTTGCGCGAATGAGGACAAGTGTTATGGGTAAGAATGTCGTAGTCCTGGGCACCCAATGGGGTGATGAGGGCAAAGGCAAGATCGTTGATCTGCTGACCGAACATGCTGCCGCCGTAGTGCGCTACCAAGGTGGCCACAACGCTGGCCACACCCTGGTGATCGACGGCGAGAAAACCGTCTTGCACCTGATCCCGTCGGGCGTGCTGCGCGAAGGCGTGCAGTGCCTGATCGGCAACGGCGTGGTGGTTGCACCTGACGCCCTGCTGCGTGAGATCACCAAGCTGGAAGAGAAAGGCGTACCGGTGCGCGAGCGCCTGCGTATCAGCCCGTCCTGCCCGCTGATCCTGTCCTTCCACGTGGCGCTGGACCAGGCCCGTGAAAAAGCCCGTGGCGAGCTGAAGATCGGTACGACCGGTCGCGGCATCGGCCCGGCTTACGAAGACAAGGTGGCCCGTCGTGGCCTGCGCGTTGGCGATCTGCTCAACATGCCGCGCTTCGAAGACAAGCTGCGTGAACTGGTGGACTACCACAACTTCATGCTGGTGGGTTACTACAAAGAGCCTGCCATCGAGTTCGAAAAGACCCTGGCCGAGTGCAAGGAATACGCCGAGCTGCTCAAGCCGCTGATGCTGGACGTCACTGCCGAGCTGCACGACCTGCGTCGCGCCGGCAAGGACATCATGTTCGAAGGCGCCCAGGGTTCGTTGCTCGACATCGACCACGGTACCTATCCGTACGTGACCAGCTCCAACACCACCGCTGGTGGCGTGGCGACCGGTTCGGGCGTTGGCCCGATGTTCCTCGACTACATCCTGGGCATCACCAAGGCGTACACCACTCGCGTCGGTTCGGGTCCATTCCCGACCGAGCTGTTCGACGAAGTCGGCGCGCACCTGGCCAAGCAAGGTCACGAGTTCGGCGCGACCACTGGCCGTGCCCGTCGTTGCGGCTGGTTCGACGCCGTTATCCTGCGTCGCGCAATCGATGTGAACAGCATCTCGGGCATCTGCCTGACCAAGCTGGACGTCCTCGACGGCCTGGAAACCATCAACATCTGCACCGGCTACAAGGATGCACAGGGCAACGCCGTGGCGCCGACCGACGCTGACAGCTACGTAGGCCTGCAGCCGGTGTACGAAGAAGTGCCGGGCTGGAGCGAATCGACCGTGGGTGCGAAAACCCTGGAAGAGCTGCCAGCGAACGCTCGTGCCTACATCAAGCGCGTTGAAGAGTTGATCGGCGCGCCGATCGACATTATTTCGACGGGCCCGGATCGCAACGAAACCATCGTTCTGCGCCATCCGTTCGCTTGATAAGTCGTTGATGTAAAAAGCAAAGGCCCCTTAATCGGGGCCTTTGTCGTTTATGCCTGTTGGACGGCATGACCTTTGCTGTAATTCTGTCTACAAGAGTGCCATCAAATTAATGGCGTCAGAAGTAGAGGGATTCACAGTGTCGGCCGTTCTCTCACTGTTACAAAGCCGTTTGTTGCGGCCCGTGTTCGTTACCCTTGGTATCGCCCTTTTGGTGCAAGTGCTGGTGGCTGTCGCCCTGACACGGAGCACCGTCACGGCGCTGGAAGCCGACCTCGGCAGCCGCCTGGGCGCTGACAGCCAGAAGCTTTCCGGGGAGCTGGAGCAGGCGGGGCGGGAAGTCACGTCGAGCCTCGACGCGTTGTCCGCCAGTACCCGTCAACGGTTGACTGCCGGCCTGTCCTCTCGCCTGAAGGACGAGCAGGCCCAGCTGCGCGCCACCCTGGAAAAAGACCTCAAGGACTCGGCCAACGACATGGCCCAGTTGCTCGCTTCCGTTGCGCCGCGCGCCATGTGGGACAGCGACGTACCGACCCTGTCCGAGTTCGCCCGACGCGCCCAGCGCAATCCCAACGTGCTGTTCGTGGTGTATGACGACGCCACCGGCCAGCACCTGACCCGCTACCTCAACCGCGAAAATCCGATCAACAAGGCCTTGCTGGACAAAGGCCAGGGTGAGCGCGCGCTGGACAAGGTGCTGGACGCGGCGAAGAACGATCCGTCGGTGTATTACCTCGAAGCGTCGATCAACCCCAACGGCGTGGAAATCGGCAAGGTCCTGATGGGCGTCTCCACCGCGTCGGTGGAAACCGATCTGGCGGCTCTCGACCGGCGCTTCTCGGCGCTGATCGCCAGCAGCGACCAACTGGTCGGCGACAGCCTCAAGGGCGCCGCAGCGGACAGTGCCGCCGCGATGCAGGCGCGCCTGCAGTCGGCGCAAGCCACCGCTGCCGAGATGAAAGCCAACACCACCAGCACCGTTCAGGACGCTGCCGCGACGTTGCGCTGGCGCATCGGCATGGGCCTGGCGCTGGTCGGTTGCGGCGTACTGCTGTTGTTGGCGGTGGTGCTCGGGCATCGGGTGGTCAATCGCCTGAAAATGCTCAACGCGGCGATGGATGATCTGGCGGCGGGCGAAGGTGATCTGACCAAACGCGTGCAGATCAACAGCCAGGACGAAATCGGCGACATGGCCTCGGCGGTCAACCGCTTTGTCGACAAGCTGCAGCCGATCGTGCGCGAGGCGGGCGATGTGGCCCAGCGTACCGGCGTGGAAATCGGCGCCATGACCTTGCGCAATGCCGGTGCCGATGCGGCGGCCGGGATGCAGCGTGATGAAGTCGCGGAAAGTCTGCGTGCGTTGTCGCAAATGGCCGACGAAGCGCAGTCGGAAAGCCAGGCCATGCAGGCCGCCTTGAAGCAGGTCGTCGATATTCGCCAGGCCACCGACGAAAACACCCGCACGTCGGCCAAGGTCGGCAGCCTGATCGAGGCGCTGGCGGGGCAGGTCGACACCGGGGCGAAGGTCATCGAGCGGCTGGCGCAACAGAGCGAGCAGATCGAAGTGGTGCTGACCGTGATTCACGGCATCGCCGAACAGACCAACCTGTTGGCGCTCAACGCGGCCATCGAAGCGGCGCGTGCTGGCGAGACCGGTCGCGGGTTTGCCGTGGTCGCCGACGAAGTGCGAGCGCTGGCGAGCAAGACCCAGAGCTCAACTGGCGACATCCAGGCGCACATCGTCGCCCTGCAGCAGGGCGCCCGTGAGGCGGTCGAGGCCATCGGCCAGGCAGGGCGCCAGGCCAGCGAAGGCTTGCTGGTATTGCGCGACAGCGCTCGGCTGCAGCAGTCGGTACAGGCGTCGGTCGAGCAGGTGCATGCGGCGATTGGTCTGGCGACGCAGGCCGCGGCGCATCAGGCGCAAGGCGCGCAGGCGGTGCGCGGGCGGGTCGAAACCATTCATGCCCAGGCCGAGAAAGCCGCTCAGGCGGTGGTGGAAACCACGGCCAGTGGCAAGGTGCTGGATGGTCTGGCGGCGCAGTTGAAGGCCAGTCTGGGCCAGTTCAGGGCTTGAGGTTGTCTGGGCGGGCCTCTTCGCGAGCAGGCTCGCTCCCACATTGGATCGCGTTCTCGGTCAAAGTGTGGGAGCGAGCCTGCTCGCGAAAGCGCTATCAGCGGCTCAGATACATCCGCGTCGTCAGCAAATAAACCGGTAGTCCGGACACCAGAATCAACAACGCCGCATAAGGCGCCGCCGCCGCAAACTCGACATTCGCGGTATGCGCCCACACTTCCGTCGCCAGCGTATTGAGCCCGGTCGGACTCAGCAGCAACGTCGCCGTCAATTCCTTCATCGCATCGAGAAACACCAGCGCGAACGCCGCACCCAATGCCGGGAAGATGATCGGCAGGGTCACCCGGCAGAACGCCGTGAACGACGAGGCGCCGAGCGTTCGCGCGGCTTCTTCCAGTTGCGGCGCGGCCTTGTTCAGTGCGGTGCGGATCGGTGCCTGCGCCAGCGGCAGGAACAGCAGGGCATAGGCGATCAGCAGCAGCGTCGAGGTCTGGTACAGCACCGGCACGTAATGCAGGGCGAAATACACCAGGGTCAGCGCGATCACCAGTCCCGGCAGAGCGTGCAGCAGATAGGGCAGACGCTCGGCCCAGATCGCCAGTCGGCCCTTGTAGCGCACCACCAGCAATCCCACCGGCACCGCCAGTACCAGGCACAGCGCCGCGCCACCCAGCGACAGGGCCAGTGACGACAGCAAGGCCTCGGTGATCGCCGCCACCGGGAATGCTGCCGACGAGCCGACGGCGAGCCAGTACGCCAGCATGCCCAGCGGAATCCCGCTACCGACGATCGCCAGCAGCAGGCAATACACCTGACCGACCACGGCCCATGGGCCCAGACGCACTTGTTCTGCCCGGCGCGCGGCGCCCTGGCCCGTACGCACGTGGCGGCCCTTGCCACGCACGCGCAGTTCCAGCCACAGCAGTAACAGGCACAGCGCCAGCAACACCGCTGAGAGCATCGCGGCGTTGGCGTTGCTGAACTCCAGTTCGAACTGCTGATAGATCGCGGTGGTAAAGGTTTGCAGGCCGATGATCGACAGCGCGCCGAACTCCACCAGCATGTGCAGGGCGATCAGCAGCGAACCGGCCAGCAATGACGGCCAGAGCAAGGGCAGGGTGACGCGGAAAAACACCCCCCAGCGATTCTGCCCGAGGGTGCGCGCCGACTCTTCAAGGGATGGATCGAGGTTGCGCAGGGTAGCCGCCACCGGCAGGAAGATCAGCGGGTACTTCGACAGGCTCATCACCAGGATCGCCCCGCCGAGGCCTTCGAACTGCGCGCTCAACGAGACCCAGGTGAAACTGCTGACAAATGCCGGTACCGCGAACGGCAGGCACAGGATCACGCCCCATAGGCGCCGCCCGGGCAGATTGCTGCGTTCCAGCAGCCAGGCCAGCGACAGGCCGATCACGCCGCAGGTGACCGTCACGCCGACCATCAGCGCCAGGGTGTTGCGCAGCAGGCCGAACACGTACGGCCGCCACAGCAGATGCAGCGCCTGCGACCAGCCGGCCTGCCAGGCTTTGAGACCGACATAGGCCAATGGCAGCAGGCTCAGCACCACCAGCAGCAACACCGGCAGCAGCAGCCAGATCGACGGCCGCCTGCGCCGTGGCACGTAACCCCCGCGCGCGGCGGGGGCGGATAACGTGGCGGTCATCAGTTCAGGCCAACTTCGCGTTCCAGATCCAGCGCTTCTTCGGCGTTGCCGAGGTCGGCCGGGGTCACATCCGGCGCTTCCAGCTCGCTGAACGGCTTGAGGCCGCGATCCGATTGCATGCCGTTATGCAGCGGGTACTCGGCGGTGGTCTGGGTGATCACGCGCTGACCCTCTTCACTGGCCATGTAGGCGAGGAATTGCTGGGCTTCTTTGGGATGTTTGCTGGATTTCAGTACGGCCGCGCTGGATACGGTGATCAGCCCGCCGACATCGCCGCCGGTGAAGTAATGCAGTTTGGAATCCAGTTTGCCTTTCTCGCGTTGCAGGGCAAACCAGTAGTAGTTGTTGACCAGCACGGTGGCGACTTCGCCGTTTTCCACCGCCTTGAGGGCGACCATGTTGTTGCTGTAGGTCTTGCCGAAAGCGCGCAGGCCGGTCAGCCATTCTTCGGCGGCATCACGGCCATGTTTCTTGATGATGGCCACGGCCTGTTCCTGGAAGGCGCCGCTGGTAGGGACGAAACCGACCTTGCCCTGCCACTGCGGATCGGCGAAATCCAGCACCGATTTCGGCAGGTCTTTTTCATCGATCAGTTTCGGGTTGAAGGCCACTACGCGGACCCGCGCGGTGACGCCGATCCAGGTGCCGTTGCCGGCGACGTATTTTTTCGGCAGAACCGCCAGGGTGGCGTCATCGGCCTTGGCCAGCAGGCCTTGTTCGCCGAGGTTGTTCAGCGGTGGGGATTCCTCGGTGTAGATGACGTCGGCCGGGGAGCGGTCGCCCTCTTCGATGATCTGGCTGGCGAGCTGGTTGCTGCTGCCCTTGCGCACGTTGACGTGGATGCCGGTCTTGGCTTCGAAAGCCTTGGCGATCGCGTCGCCGACTTCCTTATGCTGGCCGTTGTAGAGAGTCAGGGAAACCGCATCGGCAGCCTGGGTGAGGGGAGTGGCGAGCGCCAGGCCGAGGAGGGTGAAGGTCAGGCCTCGGCGCAGGGTATTTCGAAACATCATTCGCAGGGTTCCTCACTGTCGCATTGCAAAAACTTGCAACAATGATAAACGATATTGTTTCTCAAGTGCGCCTTGTGGGGCGTCGCTGGCTCTGATACGGCGGATTGCGTTGCCGTTGCAGGAATTGCCGGAGGTTCGGGCCGAAGGTCGATCAGAAGATCGCGGCCTTCTGGGGGGGGGGGCGCAGGTTTTCAGGAGGCCAGAAACGCAAAAACCCGCTTTCGCGGGTTTCTGTGAAATTCAAGGTCGTAACCTTGAATTTGAATTGGTGCCCAGAAGAAGACTCGAACTTCCACGACCGTAAGGTCACCAGCACCTGAAGCTGGCGTGTCTACCAATTTCACCATCTGGGCAATCATCTTCAGCGTTGCCGCTGTTGATGTGGCGCACTATACGGAGCGCTTTTTGATCTGTAAACCCCTGATTTGATTTTAATAAATCAGCTTTGCAAAAAGCGTTGCGCAGAATGCAAAAAACCCGCTTTCGCGGGTTTTGTGTGAGTCTTGAAACTGATCTAGTCTCAAACTCGAAATTGGTGCCCAGGAGAAGACTCGAACTTCCACGACCGTAAGGTCACCAGCACCTGAAGCTGGCGTGTCTACCAATTTCACCACCTGGGCATCTCGACAGCGTCTGCACGTCGTCGATGGCGCGCACTATACGGAGCGACTTTTTAACTGTAAACCCCCGCCAGCAAAAAAAATGATTTTTTTTACCAGCGGTGTGCAAAAGGGCTTCCAGGTGTCGATACAGAGCGCAAGACAGACCTTATAGAGTCGGAAATTTCCCGTTTGAACACGCCTATGCCAAACTAACCCGCATATAGACAAGGTGAAAACTCTCTAATGGCCGATTGGCAGTCCCTCGATCCCGAGGCCGCTCGTGAAGCGGAAAAATATGAAAACCCTATTCCCAGCCGCGAACTGATCCTTCAGCACCTTGCTGATCGGGGTTCGCCTGCTGCCCGCGAGCAACTGGTCGAAGAGTTTGGTCTGACCACGGAAGACCAGATCGAAGCCCTGCGCCGCCGCCTGCGCGCCATGGAGCGCGACGCTCAACTGATCTACACCCGTCGCGGTACTTACGCGCCGGTGGACAAGCTCGACCTGATCCTCGGCCGCATCAGCGGTCACCGTGACGGTTTTGGCTTCCTGGTGCCGGACGACGGTTCCGACGACCTGTTCATGAGCCCGGCGCAGATGCGTCTGGTGTTCGACGGTGACCGTGCCCTGGCGCGGGTTTCCGGCCTGGATCGTCGCGGTCGCCGTGAAGGCGTGATCGTTGAAGTGGTGTCGCGTGCTCACGAAAGCATCGTCGGCCGCTACTTCGAGGAAGGCGGCATCGGCTTCGTCGTGGCCGACAATCCGAAGATCCAGCAGGAAGTGCTGGTCACGCCGGGCCGCAACGCCAACGCGCAGATCGGTCAGTTCGTCGAGGTGAAAATCACCCACTGGCCGACGCCGCGCTTCCAGCCGCAAGGCGACGTGATCGAAGTGGTCGGCAACTACATGGCGCCGGGCATGGAAATCGATGTCGCCCTGCGCACCTACGACATTCCTCACGTCTGGCCTGAAGCCGTACTCAAGGAAGCCGGCAAGCTCAAGCCGGAAGTCGAGGAAAAGGACAAAGAGAAGCGCGTCGACCTGCGCCACCTGCCGTTCGTCACCATCGACGGCGAAGATGCCCGCGACTTCGACGACGCGGTCTACTGCGAAGCCAAGCCAGGCAAGCTGCGCCTGTTCTCCGGCGGCTGGAAGTTGTACGTGGCGATTGCCGACGTTTCCAGCTACGTGAAGATCGGCTCGGCCCTGGACAACGAAGCCCAGGTGCGCGGCAACTCGGTGTACTTCCCCGAACGCGTGGTGCCGATGCTGCCGGAGCAGCTGTCCAACGGCCTGTGCTCGCTGAACCCGCACGTCGATCGACTGGCCATGGTTTGCGAGATGACCATCTCCAAGTCCGGCGAAATGACCGACTACTGCTTCTATGAAGCGGTGATTCATTCCCACGCCCGCCTGACCTACAACAAGGTCAGCGCGATGCTGGAAACCCCGAAAGCCACTGAAGGGCGCAAGCTGCGCGGTGAATACACCGACGTCGTGCCGCACCTCAAGCAGCTCTACGCACTGTACAAAGTGTTGCTGGCGGCCCGTCACGTGCGTGGCGCGATCGATTTCGAAACTCAGGAAACCCGGATCATCTTCGGTTCCGAGCGCAAGATCGCCGAAATCCGTCCGACCACCCGTAACGATGCGCACAAGCTGATCGAGGAATGCATGCTGGCGGCCAACGTGGCCACTGCCGAATTCCTCAAGAAGCACGAAATTCCTGCGCTGTACCGCGTCCACGACGGCCCGCCACCGGAGCGTCTGGAAAAACTCCGCGCGTTCCTCGGCGAGCTCGGCCTGTCCCTGCACAAAGGCAAGGACGGTCCGTCGCCGAAGGATTACCAGGCGCTGCTGGCGAGCATCAAGGACCGTCCGGATTTCCACCTGATCCAGACCGTGATGCTGCGCTCGCTGAGCCAGGCGGTGTACAGCGCCCAGAACGAAGGCCACTTCGGCCTGAATTACGAAGCCTATACCCACTTCACTTCGCCGATCCGGCGTTACCCGGACCTGCTCACGCACCGCGCCATCCGCAGCGTGATCCACTCGAAACAGGACACTCCGCACGTTCGCCGTGCCGGGGCGATGACCATTCCGAAGGCGCGCATCTATCCGTACGACGAGGCGGCGCTGGAACAGCTCGGCGAGCAGTGCTCGATGAGCGAGCGGCGTGCCGACGAAGCCACGCGCGACGTGGTGAACTGGCTCAAGTGCGAGTTCATGAAGGATCGCGTGGGCGAGTCGTTCCCGGGCGTGATCACCGCGGTCACCGGCTTCGGTCTGTTCGTCGAGCTGACCGACATCTACGTCGAAGGCCTGGTGCACGTCACTGCGCTGCCGGGCGACTACTACCACTTCGATCCTGTGCATCACCGCCTGGCGGGCGAGCGCACCGGGCGTAGCTTCCGTCTCGGCGACACCGTTGAAGTGCGGGTCATGCGCGTCGATCTCGATGAGCGCAAGATCGACTTCGAGATGGCGGAAAAAACCATCAGCGCGCCGATCGGCCGCAAAAAGCGCGGCGCCGAGACCGCTGCGCCAGCGGCAACCAAGGCTGCGGAAGAAAAGGCTCCGGCGAAAACCGCCAGCCGGCGTCCGGCCAAGGAAAAAGCCGTCGAGGCCTATCGCCCGAGCGATGCCGTGGCGAAAAACGCCGAGCTGCGCAAAAGCCGTGAAATGAAAAAAGCGTTGCTGGCCGATGCGAAAAACGGTGGTAAAGCGGCGTCTGGGGGAAAGACCGGACGGTCGGCGCCTGACAAGGCGACCGGCGGCAAGCCAGCCAAACCGAGCAAACACCGCAAGGGCCCGCCGAAAGCGGGTTCCGCTCCAGCCAAAAGCGGCGGGGCGCGTAAACCGAAGGCGAAGTCATGAGTCAGTTGGAAAAAATCTACGGCGTTCACGCGGTAGAAGCGTTGCTGCGTCACCATCCCAAGCGCGTCAAGCAGATCTGGCTGGCCGAAGGCCGGAGCGATCCGCGGGTGCAGACCCTGATCGAACTGGCCAACGAAAATCGTGTCCAGGTCGGCCAGGCCGAGCGTCGCGAAATGGACGCCTGGGTTGAAGGCGTGCACCAGGGCGTGGTGGCGGACGTCAGTCCGAGCCAGGTCTGGGGCGAGGCGATGCTCGACGAACTGCTCGACCGTACCGAAGGCGCGCCGCTGCTGCTGGTGCTCGACGGTGTCACCGATCCGCACAACCTCGGCGCCTGCCTGCGTTCGGCGGATGCCGCCGGCGCACTGGCGGTGATCGTGCCCAAGGACAAGTCGGCGACCCTGACCCCGGTGGTGCGTAAAGTCGCCTGCGGTGCGGCGGAAGTGCTGCCGCTGGTGGCCGTGACCAATCTCGCGCGCACGCTGGAAAAGCTCCAGCAGCGCGGGCTGTGGGTAGTCGGTACGGCGGGTGAGGCGGAAGTCAGCCTGTACGACCAGGACCTGACCGGCCCGACCATCCTGATCATGGGGGCCGAAGGCAAGGGCATGCGCCGCCTGACCCGCGAGCACTGCGATTACCTGGTCAAGCTACCGATGGCCGGTAGCGTCAGCAGCCTCAACGTCTCCGTGGCGACGGGTGTGTGCCTGTTCGAAGCGCAGCGGCAACGCGGTGCCAAGGCCAAGGCAACAGCCAAGAAATAAGGCTGTACGTAAACAAACTGTGGGAGCGGGCTTGCCCGCGAAGACGGAGTGTCAGTCGACATTAATGTTGCCTGATGTGACGCATTCGCGAGCCAGCCCGCTCCCACAGTGTTTTGTGCGAAAGCGAAGAATGGGTGACTGTTCAAATAATCACCATTTGCCTTGCACCTCTTCAGTCCCTTCTTTACAATTGCGCCCCTTGCTGTGACGGCAGGCACGCATGTGCCCCGCGCCAGCAAGTCCATAAGTGTCATTCACTCCTTGTCTGACCGTTTTTGAGCGGCAGGCTACAACCCGTAAGGAGCATTCATGCGTCATTACGAAATCATCTTTCTGGTCCACCCTGACCAGAGCGAGCAAGTCGGCGGCATGGTTGAGCGTTACACCAAGCTGATCGAAGAAGACGGCGGCAAAATCCACCGTCTGGAAGACTGGGGCCGTCGTCAACTGGCCTACGCAATCAACAATGTTCACAAGGCTCACTACGTGATGCTGAACGTTGAGTGCACCGGCAAGGCCCTGGCCGAGCTGGAAGACAACTTCCGCTACAACGATGCAGTGATCCGTAACCTGGTCATCCGTCGCGACGAAGCCGTTACCGGCCAATCCGAGATGCTCAAGGCTGAAGAAAACCGCAGTGAGCGCCGTGAGCGTCGCGACCGTCCTGAGCACTCCGACGCTGATGGCGTTGAGGGTGATGACAGCGACAACAGCGATAACGCTGACGAGTAATCCACGGACCTTTTAAGGAGCCTATCAAATGGCACGTTTCTTCCGTCGTCGTAAATTCTGCCGCTTCACCGCTGAAGACGTGAAAGAGATCGATTACAAAGATCTCAACACTCTGAAAGCCTACGTATCCGAGACCGGCAAAATCGTTCCAAGCCGCATCACCGGTACCAAAGCTCGTTATCAGCGTCAGCTGGCCACCGCTATCAAGCGCGCCCGCTTCCTGGCCCTGCTGGCCTACACCGACAGCCACGGCCGCTGAGACCGGGCAGTCGACAAGTAGCAAAGGATTGAATGCATGCGTGCCTTAGCTGAATTCATCATGCGGGGGCGTGTGCAGGCCACGCTGGTTGTGGCCGGATCGGCGGCATTGCCGCTGTTGTTCTGGTTGAGTGCCGCTGCAGGTTGCCTTGTGCTCCTGCGGCGCGGTTCGGACGCCTTGAGCGTCCTGGGTCTGGGAGTGTTGTCAGCGTTGGTGAGCTGGCACTTCCTGAAGGATCCGACGGCATTGATCGTGCTGCTCGGAGCCTGCAGTCTGGCGCTGGTTTTACGCGCCGGCCATTCCTGGAATCGCGTGCTGCTGGGCAGCGTGGTCGTGGGATTGCTGTTTGCCGTGAGTCTGGGGACTGTGTTCAGTTCCTTCACCGCGACGCTGGCGCAGACGTTTGAACAAGTCTTGCCGCTGGCGATGGGTGAGGTCTACGAGAAATTCTCGGCGGACCAGAAAGCGTTTCTCGCGGCATTGGCGGTCCCGCTGTCGATCATTTCAACGGCGGTGTCGTTGCAGGTCTTTAGCGTGCTGTGCCTGATTCTTGGGCGATATTGGCAGGCGCTGTTGTATAACCCCGGCGGTTTCGGTCGCGAGTTTCGCGCCATCCGACTGCCGAAAAGCGTTGCGCTGTCATTGCTGGCCGTCATGTGCGTAGCCCCGTTCTTCGGGATGCATGCCTTGATTCTGTGGCCGCTGTGCAGTGTGCCGCTGTTCTTCGCCGGTCTGGCCCTGGTTCACGGGTTGGTGGCGCAGAAACGGCTGGCCGGTTTCTGGCTGGTGGGGATATACGTCACGCTCGTGCCTTTCATGCACTTGCTCGGTCCGTTGCTCGTGGTTCTGGCCATTGTCGACAGCCTGATTGATTTTCGCGGTCGTCACGTGTCGAAAGACATCGATAACGCGAACGGTGAAGGTTAAAAGTTAAGAGGATTTCCACATGCAACTGATCCTTCTGGAAAAAATCGCCAACCTGGGCAACCTGGGCGACAAAGTAAACGTTAAGGCCGGTTACGGCCGTAACTACCTGCTGCCTTTCGGCAAAGCTACCGCTGCGACCGCTGCCAACCTGGCTGCGTTCGAAGAGCGTCGTGCTGAGCTGGAAAAAGCTGCCGCAGACCGTAAAGCATCGGCTGAAAGCCGTGCTGCCCAACTGGCCGAGCTGGAAGTGACCATCACTGCCACCGCTGGCGACGAAGGCAAGCTGTTCGGTTCGATCGGTACTCACGACATCGCTGACGCACTGACCGCCTCCGGCGTTGAAGTGGCGAAAAGCGAAGTTCGTCTGCCGAACGGCACCATCCGCAACGTGGGTGAATTCGACGTGGCTGTGCACCTGCACGCCGAAGTTGAAGCCACCGTACGCGTTGTCGTGGTAGCAGCTTAAGCAACACCTGTCGGCTGGCACCCTCGGGTGCTTGCCGGTAACATCGGGCACGATCCTGTTTACAGGTCGTGCCCTTTGTCTTTCTGGTACTCCCGTTTTCAAACCTGACTCCAAGTGGCCATGAACGAAATCTCCGCTCCCGAGCAATACGATCTGCAAACCGCCGCGCTGAAGGTGCCGCCGCATTCCATCGAGGCCGAACAGGCCGTGCTCGGTGGGCTGATGCTGGACAACAACGCCTGGGAACGCGTGCTCGATCAAGTCTCCGACGGCGATTTCTACCGGCATGACCACCGCCTGATCTTCCGCGCGATCGCCAAACTGGCCGACCAGAACTCGCCGATCGACGTGGTGACCCTGGCCGAGCAGCTGGACAAGGAAGGGCAGACTTCCCAGGTCGGCGGCCTCGGTTACCTCGGCGAGCTGGCGAAAAACACGCCGTCCGTCGCCAACATCAAGGCCTATGCGCAGATCGTCCGTCAGCGGGCGACGTTGCGCCAGTTGATCGGCATCAGCACCGAGATCGCCGACAGCGCCTTCAACCCCGAAGGCCGTACCGCCGAGGAAATCCTCGACGAAGCCGAACGGCAGATCTTCCAGATCGCCGAGGCGCGGCCGAAGACCGGCGGCCCGGTTGGCGTCAACGAGCTGTTGACCAAGGCCATCGACCGTATCGACACCTTGTTCAACACCGACAACGCCATCACCGGCCTGTCCACCGGCTACACCGACCTCGACGAGAAGACCAGCGGCCTGCAACCGGCCGACCTGATCATCGTCGCCGGCCGTCCGTCGATGGGTAAGACCACCTTCGCCATGAACCTGGTAGAAAACGCCGTACTGCGCAGCGACAAGGCCGTGCTGGTGTACTCCCTCGAGATGCCAGGCGAATCGCTGATCATGCGTATGCTGTCGTCGCTCGGCCGTATCGACCAGACCAAGGTGCGTTCCGGTCAGCTGGAAGACGACGACTGGCCGCGCCTGACCTCGGCGGTCAACCTGCTCAACGACCGCAAACTGTTCATCGATGACACCGCCGGCATCAGCCCGTCGGAAATGCGCGCCCGCACCCGGCGCCTGGTGCGTGAGCACGGCGACATTGCCCTGATCATGATCGACTACCTGCAGCTGATGCAGATCCCGGGCTCCAGCGGTGACAACCGGACCAACGAGATTTCCGAGATCTCGCGATCCCTGAAAGCCCTGGCCAAGGAATTCAACTGCCCGGTGGTGGCGCTGTCGCAGCTCAACCGCTCCCTGGAACAGCGTCCGAACAAGCGTCCGGTGAACTCCGACCTGCGGGAATCCGGAGCGATCGAGCAGGACGCCGACGTCATCATGTTCGTGTACCGGGACGAGGTGTATCACCCGGAAACCGAGCACAAGGGCATCGCCGAAATCATTATCGGCAAGCAGCGGAACGGCCCGATCGGCTTTATTCGCCTGGCGTTCATCGGTAAATACACCCGCTTCGAAAACCTCGCGCCGGGCAGTTACAACTTCGACGACGACGAATAATTTTCGCCTCGTTCGCGCTGATGCCGTCGCCAGCAGGCTCGCTGCCACTGTGGAATGGGTTCCTGTGTGGCAGCGAGCCTGCTGGCGAATAGGCGTGGCGTAATTTCCGACCACAGCCGTCGGAATTGGTCAAAATTTGTGCTATATTCCGCGCCCGCGAAATTCACTGAAAGCCAACACCGGTTATCGACATGCAAGCAGCCAAGCCGTTATTTGACTATCCGAAGTACTGGGCCGAATGTTTCGGACCGGCGCCATTCCTGCCGATGAGCAGGGAGGAGATGGATCAGCTCGGCTGGGATTCCTGCGACATCATCATCGTCACCGGTGATGCCTACGTCGATCACCCGTCGTTCGGCATGGCGATCATCGGCCGGCTGCTGGAGTCCCAGGGCTTCCGCGTCGGGATCATCGCCCAGCCGAACTGGCAGTCCAAAGACGACTTCATGAAGCTCGGCGAGCCGAACCTGTTCTTCGGTGTCGCGGCCGGCAACATGGACTCGATGATCAACCGCTACACCGCGGACAAGAAAATCCGCTCCGACGACGCATATACCCCGGGCGGCATGGCCGGCAAGCGTCCGGACCGCGCCAGCCTGGTCTACAGCCAGCGCTGCAAGGAAGCCTACAAGCACGTGCCGATCGTGCTCGGCGGCATCGAAGCCTCGCTGCGCCGTATCGCCCACTACGACTACTGGCAGGATCGCGTGCGCAACTCGATCCTGATCGACGCCAGCGCCGACATCCTCCTGTACGGCAACGCCGAGCGGGCCATTGTCGAAGTGGCCCAGCGTCTGTCCTACGGGCACAAGATCGAAGACATCACCGACGTGCGCGGCACCGCGTTCATCCGTCGTGACACCCCGCAAGGCTGGTACGAAGTCGACTCCACGCGCATCGACCGCCCGGGCAAGATCGACAAGATCATCAACCCGTACGTCAACACCCAGGACACCCAGGCTTGCGCCATCGAGCAAGAGAAGGGGCCGGTGGATGATCCCGAGGAAGCCAAGGTCGTACAGATCCTGGCCAGCCCGAAGATGACCCGTGACAAGACCGTGATCCGCCTGCCGTCGATGGAAAAGGTGCGCAACGACCCGGTCCTGTACGCCCACGCCAACCGCGTGCTGCACCTGGAAACCAACCCGGGTAACGCCCGTGCGCTGGTACAGAAACACGGTGAGGTCGACGTCTGGTTCAACCCGCCGCCGATTCCGATGACCACTGAAGAAATGGACTACGTATTCGGCATGCCTTACGCCCGTGTCCCGCATCCGGCGTATGGCAAGGAAAAGATCCCGGCCTACGACATGATCCGGTTCTCGGTGAACATCATGCGTGGCTGCTTCGGCGGCTGCACCTTCTGCTCGATCACCGAGCACGAAGGGCGGATCATCCAGAACCGCTCGGAAGAGTCGATCATTCGCGAAATCGAAGAGATCCGCGACAAGGTCCCGGGCTTCACCGGGGTGATTTCCGACCTCGGCGGCCCGACCGCGAACATGTACCGCATCGCCTGCAAGAGCCCGGAAATCGAATCGGCGTGCCGCAAGCCGTCCTGCGTGTTCCCGGGCATCTGCCCGAACCTCAACACCGACCACTCGTCGCTGATTCAGCTGTACCGCAGCGCCCGTGCCTTGCCGGGTGTGAAGAAGATCCTCATCGCCTCCGGCCTGCGCTATGACCTCGCGGTCGAGTCGCCGGAGTACGTCAAGGAGTTGGTGACCCACCACGTCGGCGGTTACCTGAAGATCGCCCCGGAACACACCGAGGAAGGTCCGCTCAACCAGATGATGAAACCGGGGATCGGTACGTATGACCGGTTCAAGCGCATGTTCGAGAAGTACACCAAGGAAGCAGGCAAGGAGCAGTACCTGATTCCGTACTTCATCGCCGCGCACCCCGGCACCACCGACGAAGACATGATGAACCTGGCCCTGTGGCTCAAGGGCAACGGTTTCCGTGCCGACCAGGTGCAGGCGTTCTACCCGTCGCCGATGGCCACCGCCACCGCGATGTACCACTCGGGCAAGAACCCGCTGCGCAAGGTCACCTACAAGAGCGACGGCGTGACCATCGTCAAGAGCGAGGAGCAGCGTCGCCTGCACAAGGCGTTCCTGCGTTATCACGACCCGAAAGGCTGGCCGATGCTGCGTGAAGCGCTGACCCGCATGGGCCGCGCCGACCTGATCGGGCCGGGCAAGCACCAGTTGATCCCGCTGCATCAACCGGCCACCGACAGCTACCAGAGCGCGCGTCGAAAGAACTCGACGCCTGCCGGCAGCCATAAAGTGGCGAAAGAGAAGACCACCAAGATCCTCACCCAGCACAACGGCCTGCCGCCGCGCGCCAGTGACGGTGGCAACCCGTGGGACAAGCGTGAACAGGCCAAGGCTGCCGCGTTCGCCCGCAATCAGCAGGCGGCGAAAGAGCGTAAGGACGCTGCGAAAGGCAAGGGGCCGAAACCGGCTCGCAAGCCCGTTGTACCGCGCTGAACAAAAAAACGCCAACCTTCGGGTTGGCGTTTTGCATTTCAGGCCTTGGAAAATGTGTTGCAGCTGCTGGCCGCTTCGCGAGCAGGCTCGCTCCCACAGGAGGCCGCGTGCTGGCGTCACTGGCCTCATCGCTGGCAAGCCAGCTCCCACAGATTTATCGATCGTCCACAAAACTCTGGCCACTGGCATCTTTGTGGGAGCTGGCAAGCCAGCTCCACAGGTTTATCGATCGTTCACAAAGCTCTGGCCACTGGGGATCCTTTGTGGGAGCTGGCAAGCCAGCTGCCGCAGGTTTATCGATCGTTCACAAAACTCTGGCCGCTGGGGATCCTTGTGGGAGCTGGCTTGCCAGCGAAGGGGAACTCACTTGATCGTTCCCACGCTCTGCGTGGGAATGCCTCTAGGGACGCTCCGCGTCCAGTGACGCAGAGCGTCACGGCCTGCGTTTCCACGCAAGAGCGCGGGAACGCTCATGCATCAGGCCACTCTCGCAACATTTGCGTGCAACTGTGGCAAACCATTTCCCCGCATCGCTCGATTTTGGTGCTGTACTGCCGTAAGCATTCCGGGAAAGCGCCCGAGCCCCTGCATGGCATAAGTCTTGCGCGCTTTCGAATACGCTTAGGCTCGCAGGAGGCACGCCGTGTCGATTCATGTCGCATTGCATCACGTCACGCATTACCGCTACGACCGCGCTGTCGAACTCGGCCCGCAGATCGTGCGGTTGCGCCCGGCTGCCCACAGCCGCACGCGGATTCTCTCGTATGCGCTAAAAGTCTCGCCCGAGCAGCACTTCATCAACTGGCAGCAAGACCCCCAGGGCAACTACCTGGCGCGGCTGGTGTTCCCCGAGAAAACCACCGAGCTGCGCATCGAGGTCGACCTGCTGGCCGAGATGGCCGTGTTCAACCCGTTCGACTTCTTTCTCGAGCCCTACGCCGAGCACATCCCCTTCAGCTACGCCGCCGATGAGCGCAAGGAGCTGGCGCCGTATCTGGAAACCCTGCCGCTGACCCCGAAATTCCAGGCCTATCTGGACGGCATCGACCGCACGCCGCTGCCGGCGGTGGATTTCCTCGTCGCGCTCAACCAGCGCCTCAGCGAAGACATCAATTACCTGATCCGCATGGAGCCGGGCGTGCAGACCCCGGAGCACACCCTCGAACACGCCTCCGGCTCGTGTCGCGACTCGGCGTGGTTATTGGTGCAACTGCTGCGCAACCTGGGCCTGGCCGCGCGTTTTGTCTCCGGCTACCTGATTCAACTGACCGCCGACGTGAAGAGCCTCGACGGGCCGTCCGGCACTGAAGTGGATTTCACCGATCTGCACGCCTGGTGCGAGGTGTACCTGCCCGGTGCCGGCTGGATCGGCCTCGACGCCACGTCCGGGCTGTTCGCCGGTGAAGGGCATATCCCGCTGGCCTGTAGTCCCGATCCTTCCTCGGCGGCACCGATCAGCGGCCTGGTGGAACCGTGCGCGTGCCAGTTCAGCCACGAAATGTCGGTGGAGCGAATCTGGGAAGCGCCCCGCGTCACCAAGCCTTACACCGAAGAGCAATGGCTGGCGATTCAGGCCCTCGGTCGGCAGATCGATGCGGATCTGCTCGCGGGCGACGTGCGCCTGACCATGGGCGGCGAGCCGACGTTCGTCTCCATCGATGATCCGGACGGCGCCGAATGGAACACCGCGGCGCTGGGCCCGGACAAACGCCGGCTCTCGGCCGAACTGTTCCAGCGCCTGCGCAGGCACTACGCGCCGAAAGGCCTGGTGCATTTCGGTCAGGGCAAATGGTATCCGGGCGAGCAACTGCCGCGCTGGTCGCTTAACTGTTACTGGCGTCGCGACGGTGTGCCGATCTGGCACAACAATGCGCTGATCGCCGACGAGCAGCAGGACTACGGCGCCGACGGCGCGCTGGCCGGGCGCTTCCTGGCGAGCGTCGCCGAGCGCCTGAAACTGCCGGCGCGGTTTGTCTTTCCGGCCTACGAGGACACTTTCTATTACCTCTGGCGCGAGGGCGCGCTGCCGAGCAACGTCAGCGCCGAGGATTCGCGACTGCAAGAACCGCTGGAGCGCGCCCGGCTGCGCAAGGTGTTCAGCCAGGGTCTGGACAAGGTCATCGGCCAGGTGCTGCCGCTGGCGCGCACCGCCAAGGGCGATCAGTGGCAGAGCGGGCGCTGGTACCTGCGCGACGAACATTGCCGCCTGGTGCCCGGCGATTCGCCGCTGGGCTATCGCTTGCCGCTGGCTTCGCAGCCATGGGTGAAGGCGGCCGAGTATCCGTTTATCCATCCCACCGATCCGAATCAGGAGTTCCCCGACCTGCCCGACAGCGCGCAGCACCATGACGCGCCGGCCGCGGCCGACGAGCGCGCCCCGAAGATCGACGAATCGGCCGACTGGCTGACCCGCACCGCGCTGTGCGCCGAGGCGCGCGAGGGGCGCCTGTACCTGTTCATGCCACCGCTGGAGCGGGTCGAGGATTATCTGCAACTGGTGGCGGCAATCGAAGCCAGCGCCGAGGAGTTGCATTGCCCGGTGCTCCTGGAGGGCTACGAGCCGCCGAGCGATCCACGCCTGAGCAACTTGCGCATCACCCCCGACCCTGGCGTGATCGAGGTCAACGTACAGCCGTCGGCGAGCTGGGACGAGTTGGTCGAACGCACCGAATTCCTTTACGAGCAGGCGCGGCAGACGCGCCTGACCACCGAGAAATTCATGATCGACGGCCGCCACACCGGTACCGGTGGCGGCAACCATTTCGTGCTTGGCGGTGCCACGCCGGCGGACTCGCCGTTCCTGCGCCGCCCGGATCTGCTGCGCAGCCTGATCAGCTACTGGCACAACCATCCGTCGCTGTCCTACCTGTTTTCCGGTCTGTTTATCGGCCCGACGTCGCAGGCGCCGCGCGTGGACGAGGCGCGCAACGACGCCTTGTACGAACTGGAAATCGCCTTCGCGCAGATGCCTGCGCCCGGCGAAGAGTGCCCGCCCTGGCTGGTCGACCGGCTGTTGCGCAACCTGCTGATCGACGTCACGGGCAACACCCATCGCGCCGAATTCTGTATCGACAAGTTGTATTCGCCGGACGGCGCCACCGGGCGCCTCGGCCTGCTCGAACTGCGGGCGTTCGAGATGCCGCCGCATGCACGCATGAGCCTTGCCCAGCAATTGTTGCTGCGGGCGCTGGTGGCGCGCTTCTGGCGCGAGCCCTACGCGCCGGCGAAACTGGCGCGCTGGGGCACCGAGCTGCACGACCGCTTCCTGTTGCCGCACTTCATCGAGCAGGATTTTGCCGACGTCATCGTCGAGTTGAACAATGCCGGCTATCCGCTGCGCGCCGACTGGTTCGCCGCGCACCTGGAATTCCGTTTTCCCAAGGTCGGCGATTACGCGGTCAACGGCATCGAACTGGAGCTGCGTCAGGCCCTCGAACCCTGGCATGTGCTGGGCGAAGAGGGCGCGGCCGGCGGCACCGTACGCTATGTCGACTCATCGCTGGAGCGCTTGCAGGTCAAGCTCAGTGGCTTGCCGGCGCAGCGTTATCTGCTGACCTGCAACGGCATCCCCGTGCCGCTGCAACCGACCGGGCGCGTCGGCGAGTTTGTCGCCGGCGTGCGCTTCCGGGCGTGGCAGCCGGCCAATTGCCTGCACCCGACCATCGCGGTGCAGGCGCCACTGGTGTTCGACCTGCTCGACACCTGGATGCAACGCTCGCTGGGCGGCTGCCAGTACCACGTGGCGCACCCGGGCGGGCGCAATTACGAGACGCTGCCCGTCAACGCCAACGAAGCGGAGAGTCGGCGCATGGCGCGGTTTTTCCGCATCGGACATACGCCGGGGAAACTGCCTGTGCCGACGCTGACAATCTCCGACGAGTTGCCGATGACGCTCGATTTGCGACGTTTCTAAGTCCTGCACGACATGCGGATTTTTCGTATATCCGCACGTCATGTGCCTGCGTTAGTCTGACCGTTCCCTGCTGGCTGCCGAGCTTTCCATGCCTGACCTGCTTGACCGCTACCCGCTGATGGCGGGCACCTACCACGAACTGCTCGACGGCAGCGGGGCAGTGCGTGCGCACTGGCAGCGACTGTTCGACCAGTTGCAGCGCAGCACCCCGGCGCAACTGGCGCAGCGTCAGGCGTTGCTGGCGCGGCAGATTCAGGAAAACGGCGTCACCTATAACGTCTATGCCGACCCCAAGGGCGCCGACCGTCCGTGGGAGCTGGATCTGCTGCCCCATGTGATCGCCGCTGACGAATGGCCGCAACTGGCCGCCGGGATTGCCCAGCGCGCACGCTTGCTCAATGCCGTACTGGCCGACCTGTATGGTCCGCAGCGTCTGATCCGCGAGGGCCTGCTGCCGGCGGAGCTGGTGTTCGGCCACAACAACTTTCTCTGGCCGTGCCAGGGCCTGGCGCCGCCGGATGGCATCTTTCTGCACCTGTACGCGGTGGATCTGGCGCGTACTCCGGACGGCCGCTGGTGGGTGACCGCGGATCGTACCCAGGCGCCGTCCGGGGCGGGTTATGCCCTGGAAAACCGCACCATCGTGTCGCGCGCCTTTCCCGAGCTGTACCGTGATTTGAAGGTGCAGCATCTGGCCGGTTTCTTCCGCACGCTGCAGGAAACCCTGGCGCGTCAGGCACCGAGCGACGCGGAGGCGCCATTGGTGGTGTTGCTGACACCGGGGCGTTTCAACGAAAGCTATTTCGAACACCTGTACCTGGCGCGGCAGCTCGGCTACCCGCTGGTGGAGGGGGGCGACCTGACGGTGCGCGACGCCACCGTATACCTGAAAACCCTCAGCGGCCTGCGCCGGGTGCACGCGATCATGCGTCGTCTCGACGATGACTTCTGCGACCCGCTGGAGCTGCGCACGGATTCCGCGCTCGGTGTCCCCGGTCTGCTCGAAGCCGTGCGCCAGGGCCGGGTGCTGGTGGCCAACGCCCTCGGCAGTGGTGTGCTGGAATCGCCGGGGCTGCTGGGCTTCCTGCCGAAGATCAATCAGTACCTGTTCGGCGAAGAACTGCTGCTGCCGTCGATTGCCACCTGGTGGTGCGGCGAGGCGCCAGTGCTGGCCCAGGCCCTGGAAAAGTTACCGGAACTGCTGATCAAAGCGGCGTTTCCCTCGCAGAGCTTCGCGCCGGTATTCGGCCGTGACTTGAGTGAAAAGCAGCGTCAGGCACTCGCCGCGCGCATGCAGGCGCGGCCTTATGCCTATGTCGCGCAAGAACTGGCCCAGTTGTCCCAGGCGCCGATCTGGCAGCCCGAGGACGGTCAGTTGCACCCCCGGGCCATCGGCATGCGCATGTATGCGGTGGCCAGTCGTGACGGCTATCGGGTGTTGCCGGGCGGCCTGACCCGGGTCGCCGCCGACGCCGATGCCGAGGTGGTGTCGATGCAGCGCGGCGGCGCGAGCAAGGACACCTGGGTGCTGGGCGAGCGGCCACCCAGCGGTGAGCAGTGGACGGCGCAGCGCAATATCGGCGTGCACGATCTGGTGCGCCGCGACCCCTACCTGCCGTCGCGGGTGGTGGAGAATCTGTTCTGGTTCGGCCGTTATTGCGAGCGATGCGACGACAGCGCACGGTTGCTGCGGATCATGCTCGCGCGCTACGTCGATGGCGACGATCCGCAGGCATTGCAGGCCGCGGTGGCGCTGGGCGAGCGGCTGATGTTGCTGCCGGAGGAGGGCGAGTTGCCGCAGCGCCTGCTCGCGGCGCTGCTGGGCGAGGACTGGTCGTTCAGCCTGCGCTGCAACCTGCAGCGCCTGCAGTGGGCCGCCTCGCAGGTGCGCGGCAAGCTCTCGCGGGAAAACTGGCAGGCACTCGTCGAGCTGCAGCGCGAGGCCATGGAGCTGGACACCGACGAGCCGGACTTCGGTGAGTTGCTGGATTTCCTCAACCGCCTGGTGATGTCGCTGGCGGCGCTGTCCGGGTTCGCCCTCGACGACATGACCCGCGACGAAGGCTGGCGCTTCCTGATGATCGGCCGGCGCATCGAGCGCCTGCAATTTCTCAGCAGCAGTCTGGCCGGGTTCCTGCGCGGCGCCGGGGCGTTCGCCCAGGCCGGGCTGGAATGGCTGCTGGAGCTGGGTAACAGCAGCATCACCTACCGTTCGCGCTATCTGGCGGTGGCACAGTTGATCCCGGTGCTCGACCTGTTGCTGCTGGACGAGCAGAACCCGCATGCGGTGTTGTTCCAGTTAAAACTGGTGACCCGCACGCTCAAGCGCTTGAACGACGATTTTGGCGTACCGCCCGAGGCCGGGTTGCCGCAACTGGTGGAGCGCCTCGGGCGTTTCGACCTCGGTTGCCTGGAGAATCCGCTGTTCGGCGAATCCAGTGTGCGTGCGGCGCTCGATGGCCTGGCCGATCTGCTGCAGGAGATTGCCGACGCCAGCGGTCAGGTCTCGGATCGCCTGGCCCTGCGCCATTTCGCCCATGTCGATGATGTCAGCCAGCGCACGGTGTCCGTCTGATGAGCGCGCATTACCAGATCCTCCACGACACCTGTTATCACTACGACAGCCCGGTGTCCCTGGCGCAGCAACTGGCGCATCTGTGGCCACGCGAGTGCGCCTGGCAGCGCTGCACCGCGCAGCAGTTACTGATCAGTCCGCAGCCGACCGCGCGCCGCGATGAGCAGGACGTCTTCGGCAATCCGCTGACGCGCCTGGCCTTCGAGCGGCCCCACGACGAGTTGCAGGTCAACGCCCGCCTGACGGTCGAAGTGCTGGCGCGGCCGCTGCTGGATTTCAACCTGTCGCCGGCCTGGGAGCTGACGCGCAACGCACTGACCTACAGCAGCCAGCCGCTGCCCTCGGAACTGCTGGAAGCTTGCCGCTACCGGTTTCAGTCGCCCTATGTGCACCTCAAACGCAGCTTCGTCGAGTTTTCCGAAAGCTGCTTTCCCGCTGGCCGTCCGCTGCTATTGGGCGTGCAGGCCTTGATGGAAAAGATCTTCAGCGAATTCACCTTCGATGCCGAAGCCACCCAGGTGGCGACGCCGCTGGTCGAGGTGCTGGAGCGGCGCCGTGGCGTCTGCCAGGACTTCGCCCATCTGATGCTGGCCTGCGTGCGTTCCCGTGGGCTGGCGGCGCGCTACGTCAGCGGCTACCTGCTGACCCGGCCACCGCCGGGGCAGCCGCGGTTGATCGGCGCTGACGCATCGCATGCCTGGGTCTCGGTGTTCTGCCCGGTGCTGGGCTGGGTGGATTTCGATCCGACCAACAATGTGCAACCGGCACTGGAGCACATCACCCTGGCCTGGGGCCGGGATTTTTCCGATGTGTCGCCGTTGCGTGGGGTGATTCTGGGCGGGGGCAGCCATGATCCGGAAGTGCGGGTCACGGTGATGCCGGTGGAGTGAGGCGGGTGTGGGGGGAGCAGTGTGGCGGGGTCGCAGAGCCCCGCCGGGCTGCGCAGCAGGTGCGCTGCCCGGCGGCGGACTGCGCCCGCGCCACACAAGTCTGCTCTCAGAGCGACCGGATCAAGCTGTCAGCTCAGGCGTCAGGCGCCTGATCCTTCGGTGCATCAACATCATCGTCTTCAGTGGCCACTTCACCGTCAGGGTTGAGTGCCGCTTCTTCAGCCATCTGTTTCTTGCGCTGAAGCTTTTCCTCTTTCTTCTGTTCCTTGGCCAGGTCTCGTTGACGTTTGGCGAAGGAGTAATTGGGTTTAGCCATGGGCGATCCTCTGGGGTCGAAGGTGAGGTTGAGCGGCGCGTATTCTGCCCTGTATCGGTGCCCGGCGGTTAACCGGGTTTTTGCCCGACCCATTTTGGCGTGACGGTCGGCTGCCAGCGGTCAAGGGCGTCGAGCAGGGTCTGTGGCGATTCGCTCACTTGCAGCATGTCACGGTGTGGCGCGCGAACGAAGCCTTCGCCGACGATGTGATCGAGAAAAGCCGTGAGTTTGCTGTAGAAACCGTTCACTTCCAGCAGGCCCAGCGGTTTACCGTGATAGCCGAGCTGGCCCCAGGTCCAGACTTCGAACAACTCTTCCAGAGTGCCGAGGCCGCCCGGCAGCGCGATGAACGCATCGCTGAGTTCGGCCATCCGTGCCTTGCGTGCATGCATGCCGTCGACCACTTCCAGGCGCGTCAGGCTTTTGTGGCCGATCTCCTTGTCCATCAGGCTCTGCGGAATGATGCCGATGACGTCGCCACCGGCCGCCAGGGCGGCATCGGCAACAATGCCCATCAGGCCCACGGCGCCACCGCCGTAGACCAGCGTCAGGCGGCGCTCGGCCAGGGCCTGGCCGAGGGCGACGGCGGCTGCGGTGTACGCCGGGTCGGTGCCGGCGTTGGCACCGCAAAATACACAAACGGATTTCAGAGACATGCCTTCCTCCTGGGTCGATCAGCCCCACAGGGTAACGGCTGGCAGGTCTCGCTCCAAGGGCTAGACTTCGCGCTGGGGTGTTTCACAGGTGCCGCTGGCACCACAGGCATAGGCGGCAAGCAGGCTGCACAACAGGCCGTTAAAGATCATGACAGGCACTCCGTTTCATGGGGATGGGCCGATCATAGGGCCGGCGCGGGCATCTGGCCGGTAGATTGTTTCGATGAGTGTCATAGCCTGAAAGTTGTATACAATTTTTGACTCAAGTCATAGGAACTTGCGAAGATTTCAGGCAGTCTTCCAACCAATCGTGTTTTGTTAACCCTGCCTTGGAGATTCACCATGTTTTCCAAAGTTGTTGCGGTATCCCTGCTGGCGCTGGCCAGCAGCCAATTGATGGCTGCCGAGTGCAAAACCACCGTCGACTCCACCGACCAGATGTCCTTCAACACCAAGGCCATCGAAATCGACAAGAGCTGCAAGACCTTCACCATCGAACTGACCCACTCCGGCAGCCTGCCGAAAAACGTCATGGGCCATAACCTGGTGATCAGCAAAACCGCTGACATGCAGCCGATCGCCACCGACGGCCTGGCGGCCGGGATCGACAAGAACTATCTGAAGGACGGCGACGAGCGCGTGATCGCCCACACCAAGATCATCGGTGCCGGCGAGAAAGACACGCTGACCATCGACGTAGCGAAACTGACCGCTGGCACCGATTACGGCTTCTTCTGCTCGTTCCCGGGCCACATCTCGATGATGAAAGGCTCTGTGACCGTCAAGTAATTCGGCCTACCGCGTCATCGTTCTTCGCGAGCAGGCTCGCTCCTACAGGTCTGGTCTCGGTCACACATTTTGTGAACAACCGCGACAGGGTGGGAGCGAGCCTGTCGCGAAGAGGGCGTGCGCAGCGACAGATGCGTTGGCCAAGAAAAAGCCCGCTGAGGATCACTCCTCAGCGGGCTTTTTCATTGCGTCGCCGATCAAGGCGCAAACGGCATGACGCGCTTGTGATGGGTCTTGTTGTAGGTGTTGACGATGATGTCGAACGCTTCCTGGCGTACCGGCTCGCCGTGCAGGAAGGCGTCGATCTCGGCGTAGGTCACGCCGTGCGAGGCTTCGTCAGGCTTGCCCGGCGAGAGGTCTTCGAGGTCGGCGGTCGGGACCTTTTCCACCAGCGATTCCGGCGCGCCAAAGCTGCGGGCAATCGCGCGCACCTGGTTTTTCACCAGGCCGCTGAGCGGCGCGAGGTCGCAGGCGCCGTCACCGAACTTGGTGAAGAAGCCCATCACCGCTTCCGCCGCATGGTCGGTGCCGATCACCAGGCCGTGGGCGGCGCCGGCGATGGTGTACTGGGCGACCATGCGCATGCGGGCCTTGGTGTTGCCGAGCACGAAATCCACCGACACCGCGTGCTTGCCTTCGAACGCCGCGACCTCGCTGGCCAGGGATTTCACTGCCGGGCCGATATTGACGGTGTGGCGCTCGTCCGGGGCGATGAAATCGACGCTGGCCTGGGCATCATGTTCATCGAACTGCACATCGTACGGCAGGCGCACGGCGATGAACTTGTAGGCGTCGTCGCCGGTGCGCTCACGCAGTTCACGCATGGCGCGCTGCGCCAGCAGGCCGGCGGTCAGCGAGTCGACACCGCCGCTGATGCCCAGCACCAGGGTCTTGAGGCCGGAACTGGTCAGGCAATCCTGGATGAAGGTGATGCGCCGGGCGACTTCGGCCTCGAGGGCTCGCTGATCGGCGAACGGCGGCTGGACCTTGAGCTGTTCAGCAATCTCACGCTGTACGGCTTGCATGAATTCACTCCTTGCTAGATAGGCTGGAAACGGCAGGAACCTGGAACACGTGTCGCAAATAGGCGACGAAATTCGGATCTTTGCAGTGGGTCTTGCCCGGCTCGTCGGAGATCTTCGCCACCGGTTGGCCGTTGCAGGCGGTCATTTTAAGCACGATGCTCATCGGTTCGACACCCGGAATGTCACAGGTGAGGTTGGTGCCGATGCCGAAGCTGACGTTGATTCGCCCACGCAGCGCGCGGAAGATTTCCAGCGATTTGGGCAGAGTCAGGCTGTCGGAGAACACCAGGGTCTTGCTCAGCGGATCGATGCCGAGCTTGTGGTAGTGGGCGATGCATTTTTCGCCCCACAGCACCGGATCCCCGGAATCGTGACGCAAGCCGTCGAACAGCTTGGCGAAGAACAGATCGAAATCGCCGAGGAAGGCATCGGTGGTGATGCAGTCGGTGAGCGCAATGCCCAGCAGGCCGCGATATTCGCGAACCCAGCAATCGAGGGCGGCGATCTGGCTGTCGATCAGGCGAGGCCCGAGTTGCTGGTGCGCCATGATCCACTCGTGTGCCATGGTGCCCAGCGGTTTCATGTCCAGTTCACGCGACAGGTGCACGTTGCTGGTGCCGACGAAGCGTCCGGGGAAGTCGTGCTTGAGCACGTTGACCACTTCCTCCTGCACGCGATACGAGAACCGCCGGCGGGTGCCGAAGTCGGCGACCTGCAATTGCGACAGCTCCTCGGCCGAGGCGTTGGCGGTCAGCCAGTCGAACTTGCGGTACAACTGCTCGCGCGCCTGTTCCAGCACGGTTTCACGGTAGCGATAGCGGTTGCGCACTTCGCTGACGATCGCCAGCAGCGGCACTTCGAACAGGATCACATGCAGCCACGGCCCGCGCAGGCGGATGAACAGTTCGCCGTTCTCGATCCCGGTGTGCAGGTAGCGCAGGTTGAAGCGGAACAGGCCGAGAAAGCGCAGGAAGTCCGGCTTGAGGAAGCTGATGCGCTCGAGAAAGCTCAACTGGTCGGCGCTCAGGCTCAACTCGGCCAGGCGCTCGATCTGGTAGCGAATCTCCGCCAGGTACGGGCGCAGATCCTCGCTGTTGCGGCAACGGAACTCCCATTCGACTTCGACGTTGGGGTAGTTGTGCAGCACCGCCTGCATCATCGTCAGTTTGTAGAAGTCGGTGTCGAGCAGGTTCTGCACGATGCGATCGGCAAACACACTCTCGCTCATAACGGGGTCTCCAGGCGGGCCGCGCACGGCGCGGCATCAATCAATGGCGCTAGTGGCGCATATCAATGGGCGTTGTGCCAGCGATTTTTGTATCGCCGAGATCCCCGTGGGAGCGGGCTTGCCCGCGAAGAGGCCAGCAGGTCCAACATCAATGTTGATTTTGCCGACGTCTTCGCGGGCAAGCCCGCTCCCACAGGGACTGGATAAAACTTCAAGCCGGGCTGTCGATCTGCTCCAGCATCCACTTGACGAAATCGCGCACCTTCGGCACCTCCGCCGCGTGTTCCGGGTAGGCCAGGTAGTAGGCGTCGGAACTGGGCATTGCATGCTGCCAGGGAATGACCAGCTTGCCGTCGGCCAATTCCTCTTCCACCAGAAATCTGGGCAGCAACGCCACGCCGCAGCCGACCTGAGCGGCGCGAATGCACATATAAAAGGTCTCGAAGCGTGGGCCGTGGTAGCTGTGTTCAGTGTGGTAGCCCTGGCTGTCGAACCAGTCGTGCCAGGCCTGGGGCCGCGAGGCATTCTGCAGCAGCACCAGGTCGGTGAGCTGGGTCGGATCGGTGAAAGGCCTGTCGGGCAGACTGCCGGGGGCGCACACCGGCACCAGTTCCTCGCCGAACAGTTTCAGGCATTCGGTGCCGGGGCGCGCACCCTGGCCGAAATAGAACGCCAGGTCGCTGCGGCCTTGCAGCAGGTCGTCGGCCTCCTGCTCGTTGCACAGGTCCAGATGAATCGACGGGTGACGCAGGCGCCAGCCCTTGAGGCGCGGCACCAGCCAGCGGGCACCGAAGGTCGAAGGTGTGGACACGCGCAGGACTTCGGTTTCACCGCCGTAGGAACGCAGGTAATGGGTCGACATCTCCACCTGGGTGAGGATTTTTCGGACTTCCACCAGGTACAAATCGCCGGCCGGGGTCATTTGCAAACGGCGTCGCACGCGACGGAACAACAAGTGCTGCAACAGTTCTTCCAGCTGCGCCACCTGCTTGCTGACGGCGCTCTGGGTCAGGTTCAGCTCCTCGGCGGCGCGGGTGAAACTGAGGTGCCGGGTCACGGCCTCGAAGCACTGCAACGCGGTGATCGACGGCAAGTGGCGTTTGTTGAGCATGGGCGATCCCTTTTTCTTGTCTTTCGCTGCGCAGCATGAATAAACGGAATGATATCTCGCGTAAAGGTCGTTTGTTGCCTCGTCCTACTGACGCTACAACTAAAGGCCTGCCCGGACGCGAAAATGCGTCCGCACACATTCCGTTTTCCGCTTGAGGAGTGACCCATGGTTGCCGCATTGCTTGATCGTCTTGGTGTGAACCCGGCCCTGTACCAGAACGGCAAAGTGCCGGTGCATTCGCCCATCGACGGCAGCCGCATCGCCGCCGTGAACTGGGAAGGCCCGGCCGAAGTCGAGCAGCACATCAGTCGCGCCGATCATGCGTTCGACCAATGGCGCAAGGTGCCGGCCCCGCGTCGCGGCGAACTGGTGCGCCAGTTCGGCGAAGTCCTGCGCGAGTACAAGGCCGATCTCGGCGAACTGGTGTCGTGGGAGGCGGGCAAGATCACCCAGGAAGGCCTCGGCGAAGTGCAGGAGATGATCGATATCTGCGATTTCGCCGTCGGCCTGTCGCGTCAGCTGTACGGTTTGACCATCGCGTCCGAGCGCCCGGGCCACCACATGCGCGAGACCTGGCACCCGCTGGGCGTGGTTGGTGTGATCAGTGCCTTCAACTTTCCGGTCGCGGTGTGGGCGTGGAACACCACCCTGGCGCTGGTCTGCGGCAACCCGGTGGTGTGGAAGCCGTCGGAGAAGACGCCGCTCACCGCACTGGCCTGCCAGGCGCTGTTCGACCGCGTGGTGAAGAACTTCACGGATGCTCCGGCCAACCTTTGCCAGGTGATCATCGGTGGGCGTGACGCCGGCGAAGCGCTGGTCGACGATCCGCGTGTGGCGCTGATCAGCGCCACCGGCAGTACCCGCATGGGCCGCGAAGTGGCGCCGAAAGTCGCCGCGCGGTTTGCCCGCAGCATTCTCGAACTGGGTGGCAACAACGCGATGATCCTCGGCCCGAGCGCCGACCTCGACATGGCCGTGCGCGCCATCCTCTTCAGCGCCGTCGGCACTGCCGGCCAGCGTTGCACCACGCTGCGTCGCCTGATCGCCCACGAGTCGGTGAAGGTAGAAATCGTTACCCGCCTGAAAGCAGCGTACGCCAAAGTGCGCATCGGCCATCCGCTGGAAGGCAACCTGGTCGGGCCGCTGATCGACAAGCACAGCTTCGACAACATGCAGGATGCCCTGGAGCAGGCGCTGAGCGAGGGCGGCCGGGTGTTCGGCGGCAAGCGGCAACTGGAAGACATGTTCCCCAATGCCTACTACGTGTCGCCGGCGATTGTCGAAATGCCGGAGCAGAGCGACGTGGTCTGCAGCGAAACCTTCGCGCCGATTCTTTATGTCGTCGGCTACAGCGACTTCCAGGAAGCGCTGCGCCTGAACAACGCGGTGCCGCAAGGCCTGTCGTCGTGCATCTTCACCACCGATGTACGCGAGGCCGAGCAGTTCATGTCGGCGGTCGGCAGCGACTGTGGCATTGCCAACGTCAATATCGGCCCGAGCGGTGCCGAAATTGGCGGCGCGTTTGGCGGCGAGAAGGAAACCGGCGGTGGCCGCGAGTCCGGTTCGGACGCATGGCGCGCCTACATGCGCCGTCAGACCAACACCGTGAACTATTCGCTGGAGTTGCCGCTGGCGCAGGGCATCACCTTCGACTGACAGGTGGAGAACTCTCCTTGTGGGAACGAGCCTGCTCGCGAATACAGTGGGACAGTCGACACAGATGTTGGCTGAAACACCGCTTTCGTCGGAACGCCGCCCGTAGCAGGCTCGCTCCCACAGGGTATGCAGTGTTTGTTAGGTTTCTGTTGGAGTCTGGCAATGCCGTTACGCGAAGAATGTCTGTGGGAAAAACTCACGCCGCAGAGGCCGGATAACACCGCGCTGCGCGGCGAAGTCAAAGTCGATGTCTGCGTGATCGGCGCCGGGTTCACCGGGTTGTCGGCGGCGCTGCATCTGCTGGAAAAAGGCCGGAGCGTCTGCGTGCTCGAAGCCCATCGTGCCGGGCATGGTGGCTCCGGGCGCAACGTCGGGCTGGTCAACGCCGGGATGTGGATTCCGCCGGACGAGATCGAGGCCGGTTTCGGCGAAGCGGTCGGCAGTCAGCTCAACCGCATGCTCGGGGCGGCGCCAGCGCTGGTGTTCAGCCTGGTGGACAAATACAACATCGATTGCCAGTTGCGCCGCGAAGGCACCCTGCACATGGCGCACAACGCCAAGGGCGAGGCCGATCTGCGCAGTCGCGAGGAACAATGGAAACGCCGCGGGGCGCCTGTCGAACTGCTGACCGGCAAGGCCTGCGAGCAAGCCACCGGCACGCAGAAGATCGCTGCCGCGCTGCTCGACCGCCGCGCCGGCACGCTCAATCCGATGGCCTATGTCACCGGGCTGGCCAACGCGGTGAGAGGGCTGGGCGGGCAGTTGTTCGACCATTCGCCGGTAACGCGTCTCGAGCGCGTCGGCCAGCAATGGTCAGTGCAGACCGAGCAGGGCGCGGTGCTCGCCGAGCAGGTGGTGATCGCCTCCAATGCCTACACCGAAGGCGACTGGACCGAGCTCAAGCGCAACTTCTTTCCCGGCTATTACTATCAGGTCGCCTCGGTGCCACTGACCGAAGACGCCGCGCAGGCGATCCTGCCGGGCGGGCAGGGCTCGTGGGACACCCGTCAGGTGCTGAGTAGCATTCGCCGCGACCAGGATGGTCGGCTGTTGCTCGGCAGCCTGGGCAATGGCAACCAGAAACCGACCTGGTTTCTCAAGGCCTGGGCCGACCGCGTGCAGCAGCATTACTTCCCCCACCTGAAACCGGTGGAGTGGGAGTGCACCTGGACCGGGCGCATTGCCTTTACCCCGGATCATTTGATGCGCCTGTTCGAACCGGCCCCCGGGCTGGTGGCCGTGACCGGTTACAACGGCCGTGGCGTGACCACCGGCACGGTGGTCGGCAAGGCCTTCGCCGACTACCTGTGTAACGGAAATCCTCAGGCCCTGCCGATTCCCTTTGCACCGATGCAGCCCCTGGCCGGTGTGGGCTTGCGCAGTTGCCTGTACGAGGCCGGGTTCTCGCTGTACCACGCGGGCCAGTGCCTGCGCATCGTCATCTGAGTGTTGAAATATGTTGCCGGAAGCGGCGCTTTTCGATGCAGCGACTAGCCTGTAATGGTGCGGGTTGTAGCAGTCCCGCACCAGCAGTGTGCAGTTCGGTGACGCGGGCTGTTACAGGCTGGTTGCACGTCGTTTGGCACCGCGGTTGCAATGATGGCGCGTGCGGGTTGCGCCTGAAAAAATAAATGGTTTTACCTTCCGCGGTT
Source organism: Pseudomonas sp. efr-133-TYG-5 (assembly GCF_030209175.1). Lineage (GTDB taxonomy): Bacteria > Pseudomonadota > Gammaproteobacteria > Pseudomonadales > Pseudomonadaceae > Aquipseudomonas. The sequence continues at coordinate 501,968 of NZ_JARVSM010000006.1, forward strand.
TAGACGGTTGCACGCCCAATGAAAATGGGAACGAAACAGTCGAAATAACAAGAAAGCAGCGACTTTTTGAAGAATAAAAAACCGATGGCACGGCCCTTGCTCTGAGCATTCAGTGAAGTGAAGTCGCAGTGCCAACTAAAAAAAACCTTGGAGCACCACCTCATGTCCCAGACGTTTTACAAGAAAGGCTTTCTGGCCCTCGCAGTTGCAACTGCGCTGGGTGTTTCTGCGTTTGCTCAGGCTGACATCAAAATCGGCGTAGCGGGTCCGATGACGGGCGCCAACGCGGCATTTGGCGAGCAGTACATGAAGGGTGCACAGGCGGCGGCCGACGCCGTCAACGCGGCGGGCGGCGTCAACGGGGAGAAAATCGTACTGGTCAAGGGCGATGACGCCTGCGAACCGAAACAGGCCGTGACGGTCGCCAAGGACCTCACCAACCAGAAAGTCGCCGGCGTCGTCGGTCACTTCTGCTCCTCTTCCACCATCCCGGCGTCGGAGATCTACGACGAAGCCGGGATCATCGCCATTACCCCGGGTTCCACCAACCCGCAGGTGACCGAGCGCGGCCTGAGCGCCATGTTCCGGATGTGCGGGCGTGACGACCAGCAGGGCATCGTCGCCGGCGACTACATCGTCGACGTGCTCAAGGGCAAGAAAGTCGCCGTGCTGCACGACAAGGACACCTACGGTCAGGGCCTGGCCGATGCGACCAAGGCTCAACTGGAAAAACGCGGCGTGAAGCCGGTGCTGTACGAAGGCCTGACCCGTGGCGAGAAAGACTTCAGCGCCGTGGTCACCAAGATCCGTGCGGCCGGTGCCGACGTGGTCTACTTCGGCGGCCTGCACCCGGAAGCCGGTCCACTGGTCAAGCAACTGCGTACCGAAGGCCTGAAAGACGTGAAGTTCATGTCTGACGACGGCATCGTCACCGACGAACTGGTGACCACCGCCGGTGGCCCGCAATACGTCGACGGCGTGCTGATGACCTTCGGCGCCGACCCGCGCCTGCTGCCGGAAAGCAAGACCGTCGTCGACGCGTTCCGCAAGGCCGGCACCGAGCCTGAAGGCTACACCCTCTACGCTTACGCCTCGATCCAGGCGCTGGCCGCCGGTTTCAACGGCGCCAAGTCGAACAAGGGCGAAGACGCTGCCAAATGGCTGAAAGCCAACCCGGTGAAAACCGTGATGGGCGAGAAGACCTGGGACGCCAAGGGCGACCTGAAAGTCTCCGACTACGTGGTTTACCAGTGGGACAAGGACGGCAAATACCACCAGTTGGAAAAACAGAAGTAAGGGCTGACGCGATCACCTGATTCCACAGATCCCTGTGGGAGCGGGCTTGCCCGCGATGGCGCACGGAAGAACAACCTATCCGTTGAATGTTCCGCCGCTATCGCTGGCAAGCCAGCTCCCACAGGGGCTATGGGTGACTGGGCTGGTCGTGGCTGACATTGCTCCGACGTACATCTGTATTTTTCCTAGAAGAACCGCGCACCCCGGGTGCGCAGGTTCTCACTGCGTGAGATTGCGTTATGGATGGTATTTTCCTGCAGCAACTGGTCAACGGCCTGACCCTCGGGTCGGTCTACGGCCTGATCGCCATCGGCTACACAATGGTCTACGGCATCATCGGCATGATCAACTTCGCCCACGGCGAGGTTTACATGATTTCCGCTTACCTCGCGGCAATCAGTCTGGCTCTGCTGGCGTACTTCGGTATTGAATCCTTCCCCCTGCTGATGCTCGGCACACTGGTCTTCACCATCGTCGTGACCGGCGTCTATGGCTGGGTCATCGAACGCATCGCCTACAAACCGCTGCGCAACTCCACCCGCCTGGCACCGCTGATCAGTGCCATCGGTATCTCGCTGATCCTGCAAAACTACGCCCAGATCAGCCAGGGCGCCCGCCAGCAGGGTGTGCCAACGCTGCTCACCGGGGCCTGGCGTATCGACGTCGGTTCGGGTTTCGTCCAGCTGACCTACACCAAGATCTTCATCCTGGTCGCCGCGTTCGTCGGCATGGGCCTGCTGACCTACGTGATCAAGTACACCAAGCTCGGCCGCATGTGCCGTGCCACCCAGCAAGACCGCAAGATGGCGTCGATCCTCGGGATCAACACCGACCGGGTGATCTCCTATGTGTTCATCATCGGTGCAGCGATGGCGGCCCTGGCCGGCGTGCTGATCACCATGAACTACGGCACGTTCGACTTCTATGCCGGCTTCGTCATCGGCATCAAGGCGTTCACCGCCGCGGTGCTCGGCGGCATCGGCTCACTGCCCGGGGCGATGCTCGGCGGGATCATCCTCGGCATCTCCGAGTCGCTGTTCTCGGGCCTGGTCAACTCCGACTACAAAGACGTGTTCAGCTTCTCGCTGCTCGTACTTGTTCTGGTCTTCCGGCCGCAGGGCCTGTTGGGCCGTCCTCTTGTGTCGAAGGTGTAAGCGATGTCTTCAACCACTGAAAAATCCATCGATGTGAAAAAAAGCCTGGTTGAGGCGATTCTGGCCGGTCTGATTGCCCTGATCGTGTTCGGGCCGATTGTCGGCGTGGTGCTCGACGGCTACAGCTTCAACCTCGAACCGACCCGCGTGGCGTGGATCATCGCCATCGTCATGGCTGGCCGGTTTGCCCTCAGCCTGTTCCTGCAGACGCCCAAGGGCCTGAAAATTCTCGAAGGATTCGAGAGCACCGGTTCCGGTGTGCATGTGCTGCCCGCCGATCACAAATCGCGCCTGCGCTGGATCATCCCGCTGCTGATCGTGATTGCCGTGGCCGTGCCGTTCGTGTCCAACTCCTACCTGCTGGGCGTGGTCATCCTCGGGCTGATCTACGTGCTGCTGGGCCTGGGGCTGAACATCGTGGTCGGCCTGGCCGGTCTGCTCGACCTCGGTTATGTGGCGTTCTACGCCATCGGCGCCTACGGCCTGGCGCTCGGTTACCAGTACCTCGGGCTGGGCTTCTGGACGGTGCTGCCACTGGCGGCGATCACCGCCGGCCTGGCCGGTTGCATCCTCGGTTTCCCGGTGCTGCGTCTGCACGGCGACTACCTGGCGATCGTCACCCTGGGCTTTGGTGAAATCATCCGCCTGATCCTCAACAATTGGCTGTCGCTGACCGGCGGTCCGAACGGCATGCCGGCACCACTGCCGACCTTCTTCGGCCTGGAGTTCGGCAAGCGGGCGAAGGATGGCGGGGTGCCGTTCCACGAGTTCTTCGGTATCGCCTACAACCCGGACGTGAAGTACTACTTCATCTACGCGGTATTGTTCCTGGTCGTGCTGGCCGTGCTGTACATCAAGCATCGGCTGGTGAAAATGCCGGTCGGCCGCGCCTGGGAAGCCTTGCGCGAGGACGAGATCGCCTGCCGCTCGATGGGCCTCAACCACGTGCTGGTCAAGCTCTCGGCATTCACCATCGGCGCGTCGACGGCTGGCCTGGCCGGGGTGTTCTTCGCCACTTACCAGGGATTCGTCAACCCGACCTCGTTCACGTTCTTCGAGTCGGCACTGATCCTCGCCATCGTCGTGCTCGGTGGCATGGGGTCGACCATCGGTGTGGTGATCGCGGCTTTCGTGCTGACCGTTGCTCCGGAGCTGCTGCGCGGCTTCGCCGAATACCGGGTTCTGCTGTTCGGCATCCTGATGGTGCTGATGATGATCTGGCGACCTCGCGGGCTGATCCGCATCAGCCGTACCGGGGTCACTCCACGCAAAGGTGCCATTCACTATGAGAGGACTGCGCCATGAGTGAAGTCGTACTCTCGGTGGAAAAACTGATGATGCACTTCGGTGGCATCAAGGCCTTGAGCGATGTCAGCCTGAAGGTCAAGCGCAACTCGATCTTCGCCCTGATCGGCCCCAACGGCGCCGGCAAGACCACGGTGTTCAACTGCCTGACCGGGTTCTACAAGGCCTCCGGCGGCAAGATCGAACTCAACGTGCGCGGCCAGCAGACCAACGTCATCCAGCTGCTGGGCGAGTCGTTCAAGCCGACCGACTTCGTATCGCCGAAAAGCTTCCTCAGCCGCCTGTATTACAAGATGTTCGGTGGCACCCATCTGGTGAACCGCGCAGGCCTGGCCCGGACGTTCCAGAACATTCGCCTGTTCAAGGAAATGTCGGTGCTGGAAAACCTGCTGGTGGCCCAGCACATGTGGGTCAACCGCAACATGCTGGCCGGCATCCTCAACACCAAGGGCTACCGCAAGGCTGAAAGCGATGCGCTGGACTGCGCGTTCTACTGGCTGGAAGTGGTCGACCTGGTGGACTGCGCCAACCGTCTGGCCGGTGAGCTGTCCTACGGCCAGCAGCGCCGCCTGGAGATCGCCCGGGCCATGTGCACGCGGCCGCAGATCATCTGCCTCGACGAACCGGCCGCCGGCCTCAATCCTCAGGAAACCGAAGCGCTGAGCGCGATGATCCGGCTGCTGCGCGACGAGCACGATCTGACCGTGGTGCTGATCGAACACGACATGGGCATGGTAATGAGCATTTCCGACCACATCGTGGTGCTGGACCACGGCATCGTCATTGCCGAGGGTGGCCCTGACGCGATCCGCAACGACCCGAAAGTGATTGCCGCCTACCTGGGCGCCGACGAAGAGGAGCTGGTATGAGTCAACCGATCCTCGAACTCAGGGAACTGGACGTGTTCTACGGCCCGATCCAGGCCCTCAAAGGTGTGTCACTGCAGATCAACGAAGGCGAAACCGTCAGCCTGATCGGCTCCAACGGTGCCGGCAAGTCGACCCTGCTGATGTCGATCTTCGGCCAGCCGCGCGCGGCGGGCGGGCAGATTCTCTATCAGGGCGTCGACATCACCCACAAGTCCTCGCACTACATCGCCTCCAACGGCATTGCGCAGTCGCCGGAAGGGCGGCGGGTGTTCCCTGACATGACCGTCGAGGAAAACCTGCTGATGGGCACCATCCCGATTGGCGACAAGTACGCCAAGGAAGACATGCAGCGCATGTTCGAGCTGTTCCCGCGGCTCGAGGAGCGCCGCACCCAGCGGGCGATGACCATGTCCGGCGGCGAGCAGCAGATGCTTGCCATTGCCCGTGCGCTGATGAGTCGACCAAAGCTGTTGTTGCTCGATGAGCCAAGCCTGGGCCTGGCGCCGATCGTGGTGAAACAGATCTTCGCCACCCTGCGTGAACTGGCGAAGACCGGCATGACCATCTTCCTCGTCGAGCAGAATGCCAACCATGCGCTGAAGCTGTCGGACCGCGCGTATGTAATGGTCAACGGCGAAATCCGTCTGACCGGTACCGGTAAAGAGCTGCTGGTGAATGAGGAAGTGCGTAACGCCTATCTGGGCGGGCACTGATGCTTGCAGCGTTATGCACAGCCCCGGCGACGTGAGTCCCGGGGCTTTTTAAATGCTGCGAAACAGGCAGCTCCTACAGGGAATCGATGGGTGATTTCAAGTGTTGCGCGCAATTGTGGAAAACAAATTCCGCAAGCTGTCAAAGCGCGACATATAGACGCTGCAAATGGCTGTTTTTCCACAGTTTTGACTTGTCCCCGGTTACTGTGGAGCGGGCTGTGAATAACGTGGGTGTATGTGGCTGCAGGCCTTGTGGAACGTGGCTTTCGCGGGTGTGGTGGTTTTTTGATCAGGCGTTTTTGCGCAAGCGCAAGACGTTATTGTCAACCCTTTTCTGGGACGCGCCGACGCCGCCAGTCCATGTGCACAAGCCTGTGGATAAGTCTGTGATTAAACTCTGGAAAGACGGCGCTGATGGCCGTAATTACTGGCCTGGCGCAATCACCGCGCTGACCGGTCGGTCGTGCACAATGCCATCTCCGGCACATCTGCCGCTTCAGGGTCAAGTGAAAAACTTTCTATTTCTGGCGCAAAGCCTTGTGTGGCGCGGCTTTGCACGTTTCCAGTTGCCCCCGGAAACTGTGGAAGGGGTTGTGGATAACGTGCGTGCACATGGCTACAGGCCACGCCCGCCATGGTGTTGGCACGGTTGGATGTTTTTTGTACAGCTTGTGGGTGTTGCCCGTGAATGCGCGGGCGGGCATGCTGCCTGCTGATTGTCCATTTCACTGGCCGCGCGGCGGCCGACGCAAGGAGAACACGATGTCCAACACCCTGTTTATTACCGGCGCGACGTCCGGTTTTGGTGAAGCCTGCGCCCGGCGTTTTGCCGAGGCCGGCTGGAAACTGGTGCTGACCGGTCGTCGTGAAGAACGCCTCAATGCCCTGTGCGCCGAGCTGGCCAAGCAAACCGAAGTGCACGGTCTGGTCCTCGACGTTCGCGACCGCAAGGCGATGGAAGAGGCGATCGCCAACCTGCCGCTATCGTTCGCCACGCTGCGCGGCCTGATCAACAATGCCGGCCTGGCGCTGGGTGTGGATCCGGCGCCGAAGTGCGACCTCGACGACTGGGACACCATGGTCGACACCAACGTCAAAGGCCTGATGTACAGCACCCGCCTGTTGCTGCCACGGCTGATTGCCCATGGTCGCGGCGCGGGCATCATCAACCTGGGCTCCATCGCCGGCAACTATCCGTACCCGGGCAGCCACGTCTATGGCGCAACCAAGGCGTTCGTGAAGCAATTCTCGCTGAACCTGCGCTGCGACCTGCAGGGCACCGGCGTGCGCGTCAGCAACATCGAGCCCGGGCTGTGCGAAAGCGAATTCTCGCTGGTGCGCTTCGCCGGCGACCAGGAACGCTACAACGCGACTTACGCCGGTGCCGAGCCGATCCAGCCGCAAGACATCGCCGAAACCATTTTCTGGGTGCTCAACACCCCGGCGCACATCAACATCAACAGCCTGGAACTGATGCCGGTCAGCCAGACCTGGGCCGGTTTCGCCATCGAGCGCAACAAGGCCTGACACCGCGTAACGGCTAATCGCTGGCAAGCCAGCTCCCACAAGTCAATCGGTTTACCCAAGCCTTGGGATCGCCTTGAAACCTGTGGGAGCGGGCTTGCCTGCGATGGGGCCGGAACAGGCAAAATCCCCGAATCGGGTAGACTCATCCCTCAACAACCCCACCGCGCCCTGCGGTTTTCAAGGTTTTTCGAGGAGTCAAAGTGAGTAACCGAGGTGAGCAGTCGCTGCTCAAGCAATCAACCCTGTTGATGTTCGCCGTGTCGATCGCCGGGATCGTCACCGGTTTTGTTTCGGGTTCCCAGTCCATCCTGTTCGATGGTTTTTTTTCGCTGATTGCCACGTTCATCAAAGTCCTGATGCTGATCACGGCGAAGTTGATCGCCAAGCAAAGCAACCAGCGTTTCCAGTTTGGTTTCTGGCATCTGGAGCCGATGGTGCTGCTGATCGAGGGCAGCTTCCTGTTGCTGATCGCCATCTACGCGTTTCTCAACGGCGTGTTCGGCATCATCAATGGCGGTCGTGAAATCGAGCTGGGTCTGGTGATCATCTATGCGGCGCTGTTTACGGTCGTGGAGTTCGCCTACTTCTTCTACGTGCGCCAGCGCAATCGCCAGCTCAAGTCGAGCCTGATCCAGTTCGACAACATCAGCTGGCTGGTGGACGCGATGCTGTCCGTGGGCCTGTTGATCAGTTTCCTTGCGGCGCTGCTGCTCAAGTCCCAGGGCTATGGCGAATGGGCGAAGTTCGTCGACCCGCTGATTCTCATCGTGTTGGCGCTGACCATGTTGCCGCCGGCGTTCAAGATCCTCGGTCCGGCGCTGCGTGACGTGCTCGGTATTGCCCCGGATACGCTGGATGAGCAGGTGCGCGAGGTGATGGAGGCCGCGCAGGTCGAGCATGGTTTCGACGATTACGTGTCCTACGTGCAGAAGCACGGGCGGGCGCGATTCATCGAGATTCATGTGGTGTTGCCGGCGGATTACCGGCTGCACAGCGTCGGCCAGCTGGATGTGCTGCGCGAGGAGATTTCCGCGAAGTTGGGCAAGCCGGATGCGGCGCGCTGGCTGACCATCAGCTTTACCGGCGACAGGAAGTGGATTGACTAGAGACTGTGTAACGGCTATTCGCGAGCAAGCCCGCTCCCACGGAGATCCGAGCTGTTCACAGATTCTGTGTTCGCCGAAATTCCCATGTGGGAGCGGGCTTGCTCGCGAAAGCTACCGTTCAATCAGCGCAGATATTCAGCCAGCCCGCTGTAGCAAGTTGCCAAGTGATAAGGCGTCGTCGAGGGCATGTCCTTGCGGCTGACCTCACCCTGTTCGTCGCGGCACTCATGCCAACCGCCCGCATGCAGAAAGTGCTGTTGCAGCGCGTGCAACTGGCGCAGCACCGCAGCTTCGCTGTCCGGGCGCAGCGTCAGGGCGCGCAGGTATTCGGCCTGCGCCCAGATGCGCTGAGTCGAATCCTTCGGCCGACCCTCCTGTTGCAGATCGAGCATCGCCCGCACCGCACCTGAAGGCTGTGCAACGCCGCACTGTTCGGTGAAGGCGAAGGCCCGGTCCAGCGCCGCGTGCAGCTTTGTACCGCGCAGCAGGGCCGAAGACTCAAGCAGGAAATACCATTCGAACTGATGCCCGGGTTCGTACCAGTTATCCACAGCAGCCAGCGGTTTCTCCATCAGTACGCCATGCTGCGGATCGACGAAGTGGTGGTGCATGGCTGTGCATAACTCCACCAGCGCTTGCTGCGTCGGCGCATCGGTGCGCACGGCGAGGGTGGCGAGGAACGCTTCGGCCAGGTGCATCAGCGGGTTTTGCAGCGGCCCGGTTTGCAGGGTGGTCCAGTCGCGTTCCAGGCACGCTTCGTACAAACCGTCGCCGGTGGCGAAGCGTCGGCCGATGACTTCCAGCGCGGCGTTGAGTGTCGATTCCACCAGCGGCTCGCGGCACCTGGCCCAGTAATGCGCACAGGCGAACAGGATGAAGGCGTGGGTGTAGAGATCCTTGCGCTGATCCAGTGGTTTGCCCTGCGCGTCGATACTGTAGAACCAACCGCCGTGCTCGGCGTCGTGGAAGTGCCGCTGCAGCGAACGGAACAGCGCGCCAGCGCGGACTTCGGCGTTATCCACAACCCCGATCAGGCTGGAAAACAGGTACAGCTGCCGTGCGCAGGCCATCGCCCGATAGCGTTGTGGTGGCAGCGGCTGGTGCGTGGCGTCCAGGGCTTCGTAGGGCAGCGCCATGTCGGCGTTCCAGCCCGGGCCTTGCCAGAGCGGCACGATCACGTTCAGAAAGTGCTGTTGCACATCGTTGAACAGGGCGGTCAATTCGGGCAGGGCGGTGGAGCGGGAAGCAGGCGGCATTGGCGGACGTCGTCACGGCTGGGGCGATTGCGCGACATGGTAGCAGAGAGACTGCCGTAAGAGTCTCGGTGTCTGATCGGCCGTCATCGCTGGCAGGCCAGTACCCACAGGGATTGCTGTCAACTACAGATCTGTGGGAGCTGGCTTGCCAGCGATGGGGCCGGTTCAGGCGATGGCAATCAGCCTGCCAGCAGCCAGGCGCCAGTCACTGCCGAAGCAGCCCCCGCCAGCCGTACCAGCGGCGCCGCCGCTTGCGGCAACACGCGTACCACGCCGTAACCGGCGGCATGCAGCGCTGCGGTCGCCACCACGAAACCGGCGGCGTAGGCCCATGGGCTCGACATGTCCGGCAGTTCCAGGCCATGTGCGACGCCATGGAACAGGGCGAACAACGCCGTCGCCGCCACCGCCATCACCAGCGGCGGACGGACCGCCAGGGCCACGGCCAGACCCAGCGCCAGCACCGAGGCGGCAATCCCGCTTTCCAGCGCCGGCAGCTGCAACCCTTCAAAGCCGAGCATGCCGCCGATCAGCATGGTGCCGACGAACGTGCACGGCAGCGCCCAACGTGCGGCACCCTGCTGCTGCGCCGCCCAGAGGCCGACGGCGAGCATCGCCAGCAAGTGGTCGAGGCCGCCGATCGGGTGGCTGATGCCGGCCACCAGGCCGCTGTCGCCATGGCCCGGGTGTGCGAAGGCCAGGGCCGGGGTCAGCAGCAGCGCCACGGCGCCAAGAATGCGTTTGAGTGTCATGGATAAGCTTCCTTGTTGATAAGTGAATTCAGGCGGCGGTCAGCAGGCCCTGGCGTTCGATGAAGGCAATGATGTCTTGCAGGCCCTGACCGGTTTTCTGGTTGCTGAACACGAAGGGCTTGCCGTTGCGCATGCGCCGGGTGTCGCTATCCATCATCTCCAGCGAGGCGCCGACCAGCGGCGCCAGGTCGATCTTGTTGATCACCAGCAGGTCGGACTTGCAAATGCCCGGCCCGCCCTTGCGTGGCAGCTTGTCGCCGGCCGAGACATCGATCACGTAGATGGTCAGGTCGGACAGTTCCGGGCTGAAGGTCGCCGACAGGTTGTCGCCGCCAGATTCCACCAGAATCAGGTCCAGCCCCGGAAAGCGTCGGTTCAGTTGATCCACCGCCTCGAGGTTGATCGAGGCGTCCTCGCGAATCGCCGTGTGCGGGCAGCCGCCGGTTTCCACGCCGATGATGCGTTCCGGCGCCAGCGCTTCGTTGCGCACGAGGAAGTCGGCGTCTTCGCGGGTGTAGATGTCGTTGGTCACCACGGCCAGGTTGTAGCGTTCGCGCAGGGCCAGGCACAGGGCCAGGGTCAATGCGGTCTTGCCGGAACCGACCGGGCCGCCGATACCGACGCGCAGGGGTTGTGTATTCATGTGCTTCTCCAAAGTGACGGACCTCAGGAACGGAACAGGCGGCTGTACTGGCGTTCATGGGCCATGCACGCCAGGGACAGGCCGAAAGTGGCGCTGCCGATGTGTTCGGGGGGGATGCGGCTGGCGTCCTGCTGGGCCTGTTGCAGCAGCGGCAGCAGTTCGCTGGTCAGGCGCTGGGCGGCTTGCTGGCCCAGCGGCAGGGTTTTCATCAGCACGGCGAGCTGGTTTTCCAGCCAGCTCCACAGCCAGGCGGCGAGGGCGTCCTGCGGGCTGATGCCCCAGGCGCGGGCGGCCAGCGCCCAGCCCAGGGCCAGATGCGGTTCGGCGCATTGCTGAAGAAAGTCTCTGGCTGGCGCGTCGAGTTCCGGCAGGCCGTTGAGCAACTGCTGCAGCGAATAGCCCATCTGCCGGCTTTCCAGATGCAGCTCGCGGGTTTCGCGGCTGGCGCGGTGGGCTTCGCAGATCTGCAGCAGTTCGCCCCAGTTTGCGTCGGCAGCGGCCCGGCAGTGCGCCAGCAGCAGGGGCGCCTCGAAGCGCGCGAGGTTGAGCAGCAGTTGATCGCTGATCCAGCGCCGGGCGCTGTCGGGGTCGTGCACCCGGGCGTTTTCCACGGCCATTTCCAGGCCCTGGGAATAGCTGTAGCCGCCAATCGGCAGCTGCGGGCTGGCCAGGCGCAACAGCGCCCAGGCCGGATTCACAGGCGTACGCCGAACTGGTGCAGCTTCGGCGCGTAGTTGAAGTCTTCCTCGCCGTGCCGCGAATGATGATGGCCACCGCCGTAGGCGCCGTGCTCCGGCTGGAACGGTGCCTCGATGGCTTCGACCTGCGCGCCGAGCTGTTCGAGCATGGCCTTGAGCACATAGTCATCGAGCAGACGCAGCCAGCCATCGCCGACTTGCAGGGCGACGTGGCGATTGCCCAGGTGATAGGCGGCACGGGTCAGCTCGAACGCGTTGGCGCAGGTGACGTGCAGCAGTTGTTCGGCGCGGGCACAGACGCGAACGATGCGCCCGTCCTCGGCCTGCAGGCACTCGCCGTCGAACAGCGGCGGCTGGCCACGCTCCAGAAACAGGCCGACGTCTTCGCCGTCGGCACTGAAACAGCGCAGGCGGCTTTTGCTCCGCGCTTCGAAGGTCAGGTGCAACTCGGCGGCCCAGACGGGTTGAGGGTCGATTCTGCGATGAATCACCAACATCGGAAAGCTTCCAGCAATGAACGATGCTCAGGCTAGAGCAAGGGGCTTGCCAATCGGGCGAAGCGTAGGAAATACCTGTCGGAGCGTAGTGGATGTTTCAAAATGTTGCAGGATTATGAGAGGTTTTGGTGCATGAAGTTTTTTACATGCACCAAAGCTGAGCGGCAGCGCATGAGCAATGTGGGAGCGAGCCTGCTCGCGAAAGGGTCGAGTCAGTCGGTTGTGAATGGACTGGAAGACCGCTTTCGCGAGCAGGCTCGCTCCCACAGGATTCTTTGTGAGTTGAGAGCGGCAATTACTCGGTACTGCCGAGCCCCTGCCAGTGCTTGAGGCCGATAAAAATGAAGCGCAGCTGCTGGGTGATCTTCGCCTGGGGCGTCAGATGCGCCGGCAAGGCTTCGGCGGGCGGGTCGATGATGTCGGGCAGGGTGGCGAACACCGATTTGACGATGAGGTCGGCCATCACACTGAGGCCGTCGCGATCGAGGTGCTGCAGCTTGGGCATGAGGGCAAGGTCGGCCGCCAGGTCGGAGCTGATGCCTTCGCGCAGGCGCCCGATGGCCTGACGCACTGGCAGCGAGCCGCCGTACTGCTCGCGGGCGAGAAACAGAAACTGCGAACGGTTGGCGCTGACCACATCGAGGAAGATCCGCACCGACGCATCGATGATGCCGCCCATGACGAATTCATTGTGGCGCACCAGGCGGATGGTTTCGCGAAAGGTCTGGCCAACTTCGCTGACCAGCACCAGGCCCAGCTCGTCCATGTCGGCGAAGTGCCGGTAGAACCCGGTGGGCACGATGCCGGCGGTTTTCGTCACTTCGCGCAGGCTCAGGCTGCCGAATCCTCGGCCGCTCTCCATCAGATGGCGGGCAGCGTCCATCAGGGCGTTTCGGGTCTGTTGTTTCTGTTCGGCGCGGGGCAGCATCGCAAGGGCGTGTTCTTCGACAAGACAAGCGCCGCACTCTAGCAAATCGGCTTTACCGGCGTCGAACGACAGCGTGGGGATCAGGTCAGGCGAGGCGATGCGGTGAAGCGGGTTGAGGCGGGTAGCGGATGGCGACGGCGGAAAATCAAAAGCCCAATCCGGGGATTGGGCTTTTTTCGAAGGCCGCCATGGGCTTAACTCACAGCGCTGTTGCGTTCGATGACACGGTCACCACCACCTTCGGCAACGGCTTGGCCTTGTGGGGTCTTGTCGTAGCCGTCTTCGACCAGACCTTTTTCTTCCAGGCGATTGCGACCGTTTTCAGCGACAGCCTGGCCTTGTGGGGTTTTGTCGTAGCCGTCTTCGACCAGACCTTTTTCTTCCAGGCGATTGCGACCGTTTTCAGCGACAGTCTGACCTTGTGGAGTCTTGTCGTAACCGTCTTCAGCCAGGGTCTGGCCTTGTGGGGTGCGGTCGGAACCGTCGGCAGCGACAGTCTGGCTGAACACCGAGTGGCTGGTTTTGACTTGTGGAGTCGCCTGATCGGCAGCGGGCAGGGCGAAAGCGGTGCTGGCTAGCATCGACAGGGTAAGACTGAGCAGCAGTTGGCGTTTCATGATGGGTTGCTCCTTGGGAGGGCGATAAATTGGGTACGAAGCCAATGCTACTCTCGATAAGTCGATATAAAAGTTCATAAACGCAATGGTAATAATCAACAGAATTGATTGTTCCATGGGAGGGCTCTAGAACGGGCCTTTCAGGCCAGCGGTTTTGCACCGCAGTGGGTATTTTCGACCCACTCGCGCCTCGCAAAAGTGCGGGACCGGTAACGACATGTCGACCGATCGGTCAGAATCGCGGCGGTTTTTTCCGCCTCGGGCGGTCTTCCGATTAAACCTGCGGGCTGTTTATCAGTCGTAGACTTCATGAAGGGCCGCTTGGGCCCGCCGTTTCAACTGCGTCGCGCTGTCGGCACGCAGTCGTCTTCAGGAGCTTTGTGCAATGACGCGCACTCGTAAAATTCTCGGCTGGACCTTCGCCACCCTGGTGCTGCTACTGGCAGTGCTGGTGCTGATCATCGTGTTCTTCGATTGGAACCGGATCAAACCGCCGCTCAATGCCAAAGTCTCGCAGGAGCTGCACCGCGCGTTCGCCATCAACGGCAACCTCGCAGTGATCTGGCAGCGCGAGCCGGAAGAGGGCGGCTGGCGCGCCTGGGTGCCGTGGCCGCACGTGGTGGCCGAGGATCTGACGCTGGGCAACCCCGACTGGTCGAAACAGCCGCAGATGGTCAGTCTCAAGCGCGTCGAACTGCGTATTTCGCCGCTGGCCTTGCTGGCACAGCGGGTGGTCATCCCGCGCATCGACCTGACCGAACCGAATGCCGAACTGCAACGGCTGGCCGACGGTCGTGCCAACTGGACGTTCCAGTTCGATCCCAAGGATCCGAATGCCGAGCCGTCGAACTGGGTGGTCGACATCGGCGCCATCGGTTTCGACAAGGGCCATGTGACGCTCGATGACCAGACTCTCAAGACCAATCTGAACGTGCTGATCGACCCATTGGGCAAGCCGATTCCATTCAGCGAAATCGTTGGCGACAAAGCGGCGAAAACCGCTCAGGACAAGGGCGCCGCGCCGCAGGATTACGCGTTCGGGCTGAAAGTCACCGGGCAATATCACGGCCAGAAGCTTGCGGGCCAGGGCAAGATCGGCGGCTTGCTGGCATTGCAGGACGCACGCAAACCGTTCCCGTTGCAGGCCCAGGCGAAGATTGGCGATACCAGCGTTGAACTCGCCGGTACGCTGACCGATCCGCTCAACCTTGGCGCCCTCGACCTGCGCCTGAAACTGGCCGGTGGCAGCCTCGGCAATCTGTATCCGCTGACAGGCGTGACCCTGCCGGATACGCCACCGTATGCCACCGACGGGCACCTGATCGCCAAACTGCACGAGCCGGGTGGCGCGCAGTTCCGCTATGAGCAGTTCAACGGCAAGATCGGCAACAGCGATATCCACGGCGACCTGGCCTTCGTCGCCAGTCAGCCGCGGCCCAAGCTCAGCGGAGCGCTGCTGTCCAACCAACTGCTGTTTGCCGACCTGGCGCCGCTGATCGGTGCCGACTCCAACGACAAGCAGAAGGCCCGTGGCGGCGAGAGCAAGCAGCCGGCGGACAAAGTGCTGCCCGTGGAAGAGTTCAAGACCGACCGCTGGCGCAGCATGGACGCCGATGTCGAGTTCACCGGCAAGCGCATCGTCCACAGCGAGGAGCTGCCGTTTACCGACCTTTACACCCACCTGAAACTCGACGACGGCGAGCTCAGCCTGGAGCCGCTGCGCTTCGGTGTGGCCGGCGGCAATCTCGATGCGCAGATCCGTCTCAACGGTCGCACCGAACCGCTGGAAGGCCGGGCCAAACTGACGGCGCGCGGTTTCAAGCTGAAACAACTGTTCCCGACCTTCGAGCCGATGAAGACCAGTTTCGGTGAGCTCAATGGCGACGCCGACATCAGCGGTCGCGGCAACTCGGTGGCGAAATTGCTCGGCGGTGCCAATGGCAATCTGAAAATGCTGATCAACGACGGCGCGATCAGCCGCGAACTGATGGAACTGGCGGGGCTCAATGTCGGCAACTACGTAGTCGGCAAGATCTTTGGCGACAAGGAAGTGAAGATCAACTGCGCGGCCGCAGACTTCGACATCAAGACGGGCCTGGCGAGCACCCGGCTGTTTGTCTTCGATACCGAGAACGCGATCATCTACATCGATGGCACGGCGAACATGGCCACCGAGCAACTGGACCTCACGGTGACCCCGGAATCCAAGGGCTGGCGCCTGATTTCCCTGCGCTCGCCGCTGTATGTGCGCGGCAAGTTCATCAAGCCCGACGCCGGGGTGAAAGCAGTGCCGTTGATGTTGCGCGGGGCGGGGATGGTCGCGTTGGGCGTGATCGCGGCGCCGGCGGCGGGCTTGCTGGCGCTGGTGGCACCGAGCGGCGGCGAGCCGAACCAGTGTGCGCCGTTGCTGCAACAGATGAAGGCGGGCAAGGCGCCGGTGACTGTCAAACCCACCAAGTAATCGCGGCAACGCAGAGCGTCCATCGCGGCATTCCCACGCGGAGTATGGGAATGCCGCGATGGACGCTCTGCGTCGGCGCTTGGGACGCGGAGCGTCCCGGGATGCGTTCCCACGCAGAGCGCGGGAACGATCGGTCAGCGGGGTCAGAGGTCTTTGAGGATGTCCGCCATGTCGTCGGCGTGTTCTTCTTCCTGGGCGAGGATGTCTTCGAAGATGCGCCGGGTGGTCGGGTCTTTTTCGCCGATGTACTGGATGATCTCGCGGTAGCTGTCGATGGCGATCCGCTCGGCGACCAGGTCTTCGTAGACCATTTCCTTCAAGGTGTTGCCGGCCACGTACTGGGCGTGGGACATCTTCGACAGCAGGTCGGGGTTGAACTCCGGTTCGCCGCCCAGTTGCACGATGCGTTCGGCGAGGCGGTCGGCGTGTTCGGCTTCCTGGGTCGCGTGCTCGAGAAACTCGTCGGCGGCGACGTTGGCTTTCAGGCCGTTGGCCATGAAGTAGTGGCGCTTGTAGCGCAGGACGCAGACCAGCTCGGTGGCCAGCGATTCGTTGAGCAAGCGCAGCACTTCTTCACGGTTGGCGCTGTAGCTTTCGGTTACTGCGCCATTTTCCACGTGTTGCCGTGCGCGCTCGCGCAGGGTTTGTACATCAGACAAATGCAGGTCACTCATTTCAGTCTCCTGGAGGCTAATCCGATTGGCGCCACGTTCTGTGGACGTGATCGCTACCCAGGTTGTGAGTGACGGGCGAGGCAAAAAGTTTGATGTTTTTTGCTGCTTCAAATCCGCGCAGGCGACGAGCGCGGCACCAGGCCCGATGCCCGGGCTTCTTCCTCCAGCCAGGCAAAGAACGCGCGCACCGGCGGATGCCGCTCGCGCCCCGGTACGCACAGCGCGCTGTAGCCCGCACCGTCGACCTGCACCTCGCCCTTGTACGGCACCAGCAAGCCGCTGGCGACGCTCTCCGACACCAGAATATTGCTCGCCAGCACCAGGCCCTGGCCGGCAATCGCCGCCTGCAGCGCGTAGTGTTCCTCGTCGTATTCGCGCATGGCCGGTTGCTGCTGCAGCCAGTGCTCGGCCGACTGCGCGCACCACGCCTCCCAGCCGTGGGCGTAGAGCCTGGAGTTGTGCCAGCGCACGCTGATCAGCGTCGGTGTACGCCGGGCGGCCAGCGCCACTTGTTCCGGCGAGCCGTACACGCCGAACGACTCATCGAACAGGCACACGCCATAGAGGTTGGGGTAATCGTCGAGGCTGTAGCGCAACACCAGGTCGACGCTGGCGTCCTGGTGCAGGTCGATCACTTCGCAGTGGGTGTCCAGGCGCACATTGATGTTCGGGTGCCGGGCGTAAAACCGCCCGAGGCGCGGCACCAGCCACAGCGCGGCGAAGGCGGCGGTGGTCGACAGGGTCAGGCTGGCGCTGCTGCGCTGCGGGCGCAGGGTGTCGACGCTCTGCGCCACTTCCAGCAGTGCCCCGTGCAGGCTGCGGAACAGGCGCTCGCCACCCTCGGTCAGGCGCACCTGGCGCGGCAGGCGTTCGAACAAGGCGATGCCGAGCCAGTCCTCCAGGGCGCGGATCTGATGGGAAATCGCCGTCGGCGTCACCGCCAGTTCGGCGGCGGCAGCCTTGAAACTGAGCAGGCGCGAGGCGGATTCGAAGGCGCGCAGGGCGGTCAGCGGCAATGAGGCGAACATGGCCAACTCCATGGATGAAGTGAATTCATCCAGACTGATTTTTGCTCATTTGAAGGGATGCGGTGACGAGCTTCAAGCTGCAAGCCACAAGCCGTTTGATTCTAGTCCGGAGGAAACACAGATGAGAAAAATACTTGTGGTGCATGCCAGCCCGCGCGGCGAGCGTTCGCATTCGCGGCGTCTGGCGGAACATTTTCTCAATGCCTGGCAACAGCGCCACGCGCAGGCGCAGATCACCCGTCGCGAGGTTGGCCGGACGCTGATTGCGCCGGTCAACGAGGCGTTTGTCGCCGCGGCCTTTTATCCACAGCCTGAGGCGCGGCCGTTGGCGATGCAGGCCGATCTGGCGCTCAGCGATCAACTGGTCGGCGAGTTGTTCGCGCATGACCTGCTGCTGATTTCCACGCCGATGTACAACTTCAATGTGCCCAGCGGCCTCAAGGCCTGGGTCGACCAGATCGTCCGACTGGGCCTGACCTTCGACCACACCCTGGATAACGGCGTGGCCCGCTACACGCCGCTGCTGCAAGGCAAGAAGGCATTGATTGTCACCAGTCGCGGCGGTTTCGGCTTCGGCCCCGGCGGGGAGCTGGCAGCGCTCAATCACGCCGATCCCTGGTTGCGCACAGCGCTGGGCTTCATTGGCATCGATGACGTCAGCGTCGTCGCGGCCGAGGGTGAGGAGTCCGCCGAGCGCACCTTCGCGGTGTCGGTGGCCGAGGCCGAGCAGCGTCTGCTCGACCTCGCCCGGGAGTTCTAGGTGGCCTGGCTGTTCCTGCTGATCGCCGCCGGGTTCGAAGTCACCTTCGCCATGGCCATGAAGTACGCCGACGGCTTCACCCGGCCGTGGCCGTCGCTGCTCACCGTGGTGGCGGCGGTCGGCGGGATCTACTTCCTGACCCTGGCCATGCGCGAGCTGCCGGTGAGCATCGCCTATCCGGTCTGGACCGCCATCGGTTCGCTGGGCACGGTATTTCTCGGTTTCGCCCTGCTCGGCGAGAGCCTGACGTTGGTCAAACTGCTCTCGGTGGGGCTGATTGTGGCGGGCGTAGTGGGGCTGAAGTGAGGATGACCTAGACTGCTCGTCGAGTTGTCATCATCCGGGCGGATGCTTGGCGGGCGTCTTGCACGCCTTGCGTCCACTCATTGACCACAAGGATGTCTGCCCCATGTCGCAAGGTTCGGCTACGCGTTATCCGTTGGTGCTGGTGCCGGGAATGCTCGGGTTTATCCGGCTGTTGCTGTATCCGTACTGGTACGGGATCAGTCGGGCGCTGCGCCGGGGCGGGGCCACGGTGATTGCGGTACAGGTGTCGCCGCTCAATTCCAGCGAGGTGCGTGGCGAGCAATTGCTGCTGCGGATCGAGGAAATCCTGCGTGAAACCGGCGCGGCCAGGGTCAACCTGTTCGGCCACAGCCAGGGTTCGCTGACGGCGCGTTATGCGGCGGCGAAGCGGCCGGATCTGGTCGCCTCGGTGACATCGGTGGCCGGGCCCAATCACGGTTCGGAACTGGCCGATTATCTGGCGCAACACTATCCGGCGCACAGCGCCAAGGGGCGTCTTCTCGAGGCATTGCTGCGCTTCGTCGGCTGGCTGATGGCGCTGCTGGAAACCGGTTATCACGGGCCGAAGCTGCCGGTGGATATCCGCGCCTCGCATCAATCCCTGACCACTGCGGGCGTGGCGCTGTTCAACCAGCGTTATCCCCAGGGCTTGCCCGAGACCTGGGGCGGGCACGGCCCGGAAGAGGTCAACGGCGTGCGTTATTACTCGTGGTCGGGGACGTTGCAGACGGGCAAGACCGATCGCGGCGGCAATCTGTTCGACGGCACCGACCGCAGCTGCCGTTTGTTTGCGAAAACCTTCGTGCGTGAGGCGGGGCAGTGCGACGGCATGGTCGGGCGCTGTAGCTCGCATCTGGGCACGGTGATTGGCGATGACTATCCGCTGGATCACTTCGATATCGTCAACCAGTCGCTGGGGCTGGTGGGCAAGGGCGCCGATCCGCTGCGGCTGTTCGTCGAACACGCGGCGCGCCTCAAGGCAGCCGGGCTGTAGCGGCGCGACGCGTTATCGTTGTCCGCTGGCAAGCCAGCTCCTACAGTGTTTCGTGGCGTATACAGAAGTTGTGTTCGACACGACCCTGTGGAGCTGGCTTGCCCGCGATGGCGCCGGGTCAGGCAACGCTGATTTTGCGGCCCAGCACGGTGGTCCAGCGCTCGGACAGAATCACCCCGCCCAGCGTCAACACCCCGCCCACCAGGTGATACAGCGCCAACGTTTCCTTCAACACCAGCGCCGCAATCAGCGCGGTAATCAGCGGCAGCAAGTTGAAGAACAGCGTCGTGCGGCTCGGCCCCAGGCGTTGCACCGCCTGCATCCACGCCAGCGGCGCAAGCATCGAGGCCAGCAGGCAGGCGTACAGCACCAGTGGCATGTTGTGCACGGTCAGCCCGGTTTTCGGCGAGGCGGCATACAGCGGAAACAGCACCACCACCGCCACCAGCACCTGCAAGTACAGCAACACCAGCGGCGGCAGGCGCAACTGCCATTTCTTCAGCAAGGTGCTGTAGATCGCATAGGCCAGGGTGGCGATCAGCATCATCGCGTCGCCCAGGTTGACCCCGTGTTGCAGCAACGCGCTGAGGCTGCCGGACGATACCACCACCAACACCCCGGCAAATGACAGCAGCGCACCGACCAGTGCTCCGGCGGTGAGGCGCTGGCCGAGGCTGGCGATTGCCATGGCCAGCGACATCAGTGGCATCAGCGAGAGAATGATGCCCATATTGGTGGCGCTGGTCAGGGTCGCAGCGAAGTAGGCCAGGCTCTGATACACCGCCATGCCGAGCACGCCGAGCACGAAGATCCTGCCCAGGTTCGGGCGAATCTGCGGCCAGTGCGCAATCACCCGCTTGAGCATGAACGGGGTAAACAGCAGGCCGGCCAGCAGCCAGCGGTAAAAGCCGATCTCGGCGGGGAAGATCGCACCGACCGCGAGTTTGTTGATCACGGTGTTGCCGGCCCAGATAAAAATCGCCAGCAGGGGAAACGCGTATTGCATGGGGGGAAAACCAGAACGTTGATGAAGGCTGATTATCGCTTGTCTGGATGCAGGCCTATACTGCGAACCAGACAACCTGCCCCTGATTCCGGACAGCATGAACAGCAAACACATCGACCTGCTGGATTTCAGCGAACTGCCCTCGGCGGTGTATTTCCGCTACGCCGACTTCGCGACCCATGAGTACGCCGCACCGCACCGCCACCCGTGGGGCACCCTGGAATACGCCGCCCACGGCGTGTTGCACATGGACGTCGGCGGTAGCCGTTTCATGTCGCCGCCGCAATACGCGGTGTGGGTGCCGCCGCAGGTCGAGCACAGTTTCTACAGCCATCAACCGGTCAACTACCGGGCCGTATGCCTGGCGCCACCGGTCTGCGCCGAACTGCCGGCGCAGGCCTGCACACTGGCCATCAGTGACATCCTCAAGGCGATTCTCAAGGACTTCGCCGCCCGCGACGTGAAGATCCCCGCGCTCGACGCCGACCAGCGCCTGGCCCAGGTGCTGGTCGACCAGTTGCAGCAGGCGCCCGTGCACGAGTGCTACCTGCCGTACGCCAGCAGCCCTGGCTTGCTGGCGATCCTCGAGACCTTGCAGCACGATCCCGGCAACAACCAGCCGTTGGCGCACTGGGCGGCGCAGGTGCATGTCAGCGAGCGCACCCTGGCGCGGCAGTTCGTCCGCGAGCTGGGCATGAGTTTCGGCGAGTGGCGCCAGCGCCTGCGCTACCTGGCGGCGATCGAGGCGCTGGAAAGTGCGCGCAGCGTGCAGGAGATTGCTTTCGATCTGGGTTACAGCAGTGGTTCGGCGTTCATCGCCATGTTCGCCCGGCAGGCCGGATGCACGCCGGAGCAGTACCGGCGCAGTCACCAGGAAGGCAGGAAGGTGTAACAAGCTTTGACTACACTGCCGGAGAGGCCGCATCCATCGATGCGGCGACAAGGAGAAAACTCCATGAAGATGTTGCGTGTGCCTTTGCTGATGATCGGTCTGCTGCTGTGCTCCCAGGGTTTCGCCGCCACGGCGCAACAGAACAAGATGACCACGTGCAACGCCGACGCCACGGCCAAGAGCCTCAAGGGCGACGAGCGCAAAGCGTTCATGAGCACCTGCCTCAAGGCTGCACCGGCGGCCAACGATGCCAAGGCCCTGACCCCGCAGCAGGAAAAAATGAAAACCTGCAACGCCGAGGCGAAAACCAAAGCGCTGACCGGCGATGCGCGCAAGACCTTCATGAGTGATTGCCTGAAGAAAAAGTAATCAGCAAGGATTTGCGGTGAACGGGCCGGCCTCTTCGCGAGCAGGTCCGCTCCCCCATTGAAATGCGCACCCCTTGTGGCAGCGAGCCTGCTCGCGAAGGCGCCATTGAGCGCGACGACACTCTGCGCCCCTGCATATCCCTAGTGCTCCCCTCGGATCGCTGGCAGACTGCCCATCCTTGTTCGCCGTTCGTTTTGAGGCTGTATGCCAACGTTTTCTGAGCGTCATGTTGTGTTCTGGGTCAGTTGCATCATCATTTTTGGCGGCCTGCTGCTGGCATTGCCGCTGCGCTTGTTGCCGAGTCTGCTCGCCGGGTTGCTGGTGTTCGAGCTGGTCAACATGCTCACCCCGCAACTGCAACGCTTGATCGAAGGTCGGCGGGCGCGCTGGCTGGCGGTGGCGCTGCTGGGTACCCTGGTGGTCAGTGTGCTGGCGCTGATCTTTGCCGGGGCCATCAGTTTCCTGCTGCACGAAGCGGAAAATCCGGGCGCCTCGCTCGACAAATTCATGGGTGTGGTCGACCGCGCGCGCGGGCAACTGCCGCCGTTTCTCGATGCCTACCTGCCGGCCAGTGCTGCGGAATTTCGCGTGGCCATCGGCGAATGGGCGAGCAAGCATCTGTCCGAGCTGCAACTGGTGGGCAAGGATGCGGCGCACATGTTCGTCACCCTGCTGATCGGCATGGTCCTCGGCGCGATCATTGCCCTGCAGCGAGTGCCGGACCTGACCAAGCGCAAACCGCTGGCCGCCGCGCTGTTCGACCGTCTGCACCTGGTGGTTCAAGCCTTTCGCAACATCGTCTTCGCGCAGATCAAGATTTCCCTGCTGAACACGTTCTTCACCGCCATTTTCCTTGTGGTGGTCCTGCCGCTGTTCGGCATCAAGCTGCCGCTGACCAAGACCCTGATCGTCCTGACGTTCCTGCTCGGCCTGCTGCCGGTGATCGGCAATCTGATGTCGAACACACTGATCACCATCGTCGGCCTGTCGCTGTCGATCTGGGTGGCGGTGGCCGCGCTCGGTTACCTGATCTTTATCCACAAGCTGGAATACTTCCTCAACGCGCGCATCGTCGGCGGGCAGATCAGTGCCAAGTCGTGGGAGCTGCTGTTGGCGATGCTGGTGTTCGAAGCCGCGTTCGGCCTGCCCGGGGTGGTGGCAGGGCCGATTTATTACGCGTACCTGAAGAGCGAGTTGAAGCTGGGCGGGATGGTTTAAGCGACAGCTTCGAGTTGCAAGCTGCAAGCTACAAGTCAAGGGCAAAGGCGGAACCGCTGCTGATCCTGCTTGCAGCTCGTAGCTCGTAGCTCGTAGCTTGCAGCTTGCAGCTTGCAGCTTGCAGCTTGCAGCTTGCAGCTCGTAGTTTGTAGCTGGCGTTAAACGCCGTAACGTTTCATGGCTTCAATCGCCAGGCCGCTGCCAATGCTGCCGAAGATGTTGCCTTCGACATGTCGCGCGTTCGGCAGCATCGCCGAGACGCTGTTGCGCAGCGCCGGGATGCCGCTCGAACCGCCGGTGAAGAACACCGTATCGACCTGACCCACCGACACGTTGGCATCGTTCAACAGTTGCGTGACGCTGCCGCGTACGCGCTCGAGCAAGGCGTCGATCGACGACTCGAACAGGGCGCGGCTCAGCTCCACGCTCAGGCCCGGTTCGATGCGATCCAGCGGCACGTGGCGGCTGTCGGCGTGGGTCAGCTGGATCTTGGTTTCTTCGACTTCCATCGCCAGCCAGTGCCCGGCGCGCTGTTCGATCAGCTTGAACAGGCGATCGATGCCACCGGTGTCCTCGATGTCGTAGCGCATGCTGCCCAGGGCCAGGGTCGACTTCTGCGAATACACCGAGTTGATGGTGTGCCAGGTCGCCAGGTTCATGTGGTGGCTGGTCGGCATGTAGGCGCCGCTTTTCATCCGGCTGCCATAACCGAACAGTGGCATCAGGCCTTGCAGGCTCAGTTGCTTGTCGAAGTCGGTACCGCCGATGTGCACGCCGCCGGTGGCGAGGATGTCGTCGTGGCGGTTGTCCATGCCGCGCCGCTCGGGCGACAGGCGCACCAGGGAGAAGTCCGAGGTACCACCGCCGATGTCGACGATCAGCACCAGTTCCTCTTTCTCGATGGTCGACTCGTAGTCGAATGCGGCGGCGATCGGTTCGTACTGGAACGACACGTCCTTGAAACCGAGCTTGCGCGCCACTTCCACCAAGGTGTCTTCGGCTTCCTGGTCGGCCAGCGGGTCGTCGTCGACGAAAAACACCGGACGGCCCAGAACCACTTGCTCGAATTCCCGACCGGCGGCTGCTTCGGCGCGGCTCTTGAGCTGGCCGATGAACAGGCCGAGCAGATCCTTGAACGGCATCGCGGTGCCGAGCACGCTGGTGTCGTGCTTGATCAGCTTGGAACCGAGCAGGCTCTTGAGCGAGCGCATCAGCCGGCCTTCGTAGCCTTCCAGGTATTCGTGCAGCGCCAGGCGACCGTAGACCGGGCGGCGCTCCTCGATATTGAAGAAGACCACCGACGGCAGGGTGATCTTGTCGTCTTCCAGCGCGATCATCGTTTCCATGCCGGGGCGCAGCCAGCCGACGGTGGAGTTGGACGTGCCGAAGTCGATGCCGCAGGCACGGGCTGGAGAGGCGTCTTTCATGTCTTTCGGTTCCGGTCAAAAAAACGGCCGCGCAGTGTATGTCAGTGCGCGACAGATTCGAAGGCCGGTCATCCGCTATTTCGCGACTAAGCTTCTTGAAAGTCGCCGCTTTGCCCCAAACTTGCTGGCATGGGCCGGCAGACATACCGGCGGTCGCAAGAACCGCTGACCACTGCCGATAAACTTTCTGCTGCGCCACCCGGTCACACACTTGAGATCGGTCAACCCGGCACGCGCAAACAGGCGCATGCTGAGACGGCGCGAAATCGATAACGGATGGTGACTCCTTCGATGGACTTCAAAGACTATTACAAGATACTCGGCGTGGAGCCGACGGCTGACGACAAGGCGATCAAGGCGGCCTATCGCAAGCTGGCGCGCAAATACCACCCCGATGTCAGCAAGGAAAAGGACGCCGAGGCCAAGTTCAAGGACGCCTCGGAAGCCTATGAAGCGCTGAAAAGCGCCGACAAGCGCGCCGAATACGACGACCTGCGCCGTTACGGTCAGCACGGTCAGCCGTTCCAGGGCCCGCCGGGCTGGCAGAGCCGTGGCGGTTTTGGCGGCGGCGGTGGCGACACCGGCGACTTCTCGGACTTCTTCAGTTCGATCTTTGGCAATCGCGGCCCCGGTTTCGGTGGCGGTGAGGGCCGGCAATCACGCAGTACAGGGCGCCGAGGGCAGGACGTGGAAATGGAATTGCCGATCTTCCTCGAAGAAACCCTGGCCAACGAATCGAAGAAAGTCACCTTCCAGGTGCCGCAGTACAACGCCAACGGCCAGCACGTCAGCAACACCAGCAAAAGCCTGAACGTGAAGATTCCGGCCGGCGTCACCGATGGCGAGCGCATCCGCCTCAAGGGCCAGGGCGCGCCGGGCGTCGGTGGCGGTGCCAATGGCGACCTGTACCTGACGATCCGTTTCGCCCCGCACCCGAAATTCGATGTCGAAGGCGAGAACCTGATCATCACCCTGCCGCTGGCCCCGTGGGAGCTGGCGCTGGGCACCGAGGTGGCTGTGCCGACCCTGACCGGCAAGATCAACCTCAAGGTTCCGGCCGGCAGCCAGAACGGCCAGCGCATGCGCGCCAAGGGCCATGGCCTGAAAAACAAGGCCGGCGAGCGCGGCTATCTGTTCGTCCAGCTCAAGGCCGTGATGCCGAAGGCGGCGGACGACGAGGTCAAGGCGCTGTGGCAGGAACTGGCGAAGAAAGCCGCCTTCAATCCGCGAGAGAACTTCTGAACCCAGCGACGGAGTAGCCCATCATGAGCAGCCCCCTGATCGTTCAACTGGACATGGCAGAATTCTGTGAGGCGGCCGACCTGTCGGACGTCTACGTGATCGAAATCGTCGAACACGGCATCCTCGAACCTCAGGGCGCGCAGCCCCGGGAATGGCGGTTCACCGATTACGAACTGACCCTGGCCAAGCGCGCCGCCAAGCTGCGGCGCGACCTGGAGCTGGAATGGGAAGGCGTCGCCCTGGCGCTCGACCTGCTTGAAGAAGTGCATGAACTGCGGGCCGAAAACCGCATGCTCAGGCAGCGGCTGGGGCGTCTTGTGGTTGATTGAGGCGGCTCGCCTTCCTGCATTCGTCTAGGGCCAGACGCGGCGGGAGCTGTTCGCATCGGTTGGTGGCTGGAAGGACCGCAGCCTCGTTGCTCTCGTTCCTGCCCCGGCTTGCATGGCCCCTGTGTGCAGGCGTCTAGGCCGGCTGCGCCGTCCGCGGCAGTATCACGGTGAACACCGTGCCCTGGTTAGCATTGGAGCTGACCTCGATTGTCCCGCCATGGGCGGTGACCACTTCCTTGACGATGAACAGGCCCAGGCCGAGGCTGGTCGACGGCTGCCCGAGTTCTTCGGCGGCGCTGCGCACCAGCGGGTCGAAGATCGTGCCGATGGCTTCCTCTGGAATCGGCGTGCCGTCGTTGTGCACCACCAGTTGCACCGAATCGCCATCGCCGCGCAGGTCGAGGGTCACCTCGCGCGGGTCCGCGCCGTGCTGCAAGGCGTTGCCGATCAGGTTCTGCAACAGCTGGTCGAGGCGTCCGGCATCCCAGCGGCCACGGGTATCGCCGCTGACGGTCAGGGTCGGGTCGCTTCCCGGATTGCCGGCGCAGGCTTCGGCGATGGCGGCGCGGGCGGCGTCGGCCAGGTCCATCGGCGCCGGGCTGATCGGCAGGCTGCGGCCGAGACGGCTGCGCACCAGCTCGAGCAGATCGCTGACCATGGCCGCCATGTGCCGTGAACCCTGCTTGATATGCAGCGCGCAGTTGAGAGCGTCGTCCGCCAGGGTGGCCCTGCGCATCAGCAGATCGATCGACATGGTCACTGCCTGCAACGGTGCGCGCAGGTCGTGGCCGAGGATGGCGAGGAAGATGTCCCGCGAGCGATTGACCTGCTCGGCGTAGGCCGCCGTCGATTCGGCGAGCGCCTCGTCGATGGCTTCGTTGAAACGGATCATGTCCTGGAAGTAGGCGAGGTCCGGTGATTCCAGCGAGTCGACCCACAGACGGATCACGCAGGCGCGCAAGTGGCGGAACTCCGAGGTCATCTGCACCAGGTCGAAACCGACGTTGTGCCGCAACTCGCCGTGGCTGGCCCCGGCCTCGTCGAGGCTCGGGGTTTTCTCCGGGCCTTCGCCGCGCGCCTTGGCCATCTGTTCGCTGGTGGTCTGCGTGGTGCTCATGTCGCGCGCGGCGGCCAGCAGAATGGCCCGGGCATGATCGCGCAGCGCTGCGCGGTCCATGGTCTGCGCCGCCGGGGTAATCGTTTTAGCGAACTGTTCCCATTCTTCGACAATGTGATCCGCGTGTTGCCTGATGAAGTCGGGTAAACGCATGACCGGAATTCCTGAAAAAATCGCATTGGGCGTGTCGAATAGTAGCCCCTTTGAAGCGGAAAAGTAGGGCCGTCGATGCGCGGGTTTCGCCACGGTGAAATGTCCGCTCGCCTATATCTATGTACCGCCGGCCAATGGCCGCGAAATGGTGTTCTGGTGCTCCACTTCAAAGGAGCGACACCATGTCGGATACCCCCGTTTCCGGCCGGCCCGAGCGCCAGCCGACCGCCACCGAAACCCGCCCTGCCAGGCCGCCGGCGAGCCGCAGCATTCACGCCGGGATCCTCGAGCAAGCCATCCCGGACTGGCTGACCGAGGCCAGCCCGCAGCGGCGGGCGGCGCTGAAAGCCGCCGACAGCCCGTTGCCGGACTGGTATCGGCAAGCCTCGGCGGCGCAGCGCAAGGCCCTCGACGCGGCCCTTACCGCCCATTTCAGTGCGCAGAATCAGCTCGACCAGGCGCTGGTCTGGCTGCAGGACATCGACACCTTCGCCGCGCCGCTGCTGCGCCAGGCGCTGAAAGCGCAGCACAACATCGAACCGGACCTCGACAAGACTTTCCTGGTGCTGCGCAAACCCGTGGAGGTGGGCATTCTCGGCGTCGATATCGACAGTTTCGAAGTGCTCAACCTGCCGCTGTTGCAGGCGGCCCTGCACAATTTCGAGGCCGCGGAGTGCGAACCGGGCGCGTTCCACGCGTCTTCCGGATTCCGCGCAACGCATGACAGCTCCGGCGAGATGCAAGGGCTCGACCTGGCGCTGACCATCGAGCAGTTCACCACGCTGTGCCGTACGCTGGATGTCGGCAAGCAATATCAGGCTTACCTCGAGGAGCACTTGCATCCCAAGGACAGCGCCGTCGAAACCGCGCTGCGCGAGGCCTTCACCGGCGTGCAGAAGGCGGCCCTGCGGGTGGCCGCCGAGCGGGCGGTGCTGGAAAAGCACATCGAGGCGAAGGATCACACCTCGATCCTGGAGATCATCGACGGCCAGCTCGATCCGCGCCAGGGCGACAAGCGTATCTGGTTCCGCGACCTGGGCCTGATGGATCAGCGCATGACCGGCTGCATCTGGTTTTCCATCGGGCGCAAATTCCACCACAACCCGAATACCGAAGACGTCCTGCTGTACATCCCCAACGACCCCGAGCAGCCGCTCAAGCGTTATCAGGGCAAAGCGCTGCGCGCCTCGTTCAAGCAGCGCTTCACCGCCCGTGGCGGCCTGAGCGCGGGGGATCCGAGCCCGACCGCCTACCAGCGCTTTTTCAGCCAGTTCGTCGCCTATGGCGATCTTCCGCGCTATTTCAGTCAGTTCACCGACGACACCGCGGATCAGAGCTTCGGTGACCGGCTCGCGCCGTTCGCGGCGCTGCTCAATGATCTGGTCAAGGGCATCAACCCGTTCTCCTTCTGGATCGGGGTCAAGGAGTTGCCGCCACCGCGTGCCGTGCCGCAGGTGCCGAACGACGATCCCTATCTGGCGCCGCTGGGCATGGCGCGCAAAGGCGCTGGCCGCTGGGCCGACAACGTCGATCCGTTCAATTACCTGTTCGATCAGTACCGCAGCAAATTGCTCGATGACGCCCGGCACCACGCCGTGCCGACGGCGGATGTCGATGCCCGGGTGCGTTCGCGCAAGTTCTCCTCGCTGCTCAACATCGGCATGCTGGTGCTGACGGCAATTTCGATGTTCGTCCCGGTACTCGGCGAAATCATGATGGGGGTGATGCTCGCGCCGCTGCTGAAGGAAGCCTTCACCGGCATCGACGAGTGGAGCCGGGGGGATCGCAAGGCGGCCAAGACGCACCTGCTCGACGTTGCCGAAAACCTGCTGGTGCTGGCGCTCACCGTCGGTGCCGGCAAGGGCCTGGCCAGGCTGACGGCGGTGAAGGCCGAGCCGCTGATCGAAGACATGCACCCGGTGACCCTGCCGAACGGCAAGACCCGCCTGTGGAAGGCGGACTTGCAGGGCTACGAGTCCGACGTCGGCTTCACCGCCGACGTCAGTCCCGACGCCAGCGGCCAGTACGAGCTGAACGGCAAGCATTACCTGCGCCTCGAGGGCAAATACTACGAGCAGTTCTACGACCCGCAGGTGGCCAAGTGGCGCATCCGCCACCCTTCCGATGCCGAGGCCTACCAGCCGCTGCTGGAGCATAACCGCGCCGGCGCGTGGCGCCTGACCCAGGAGCGGCCGCTGACCTGGGACCGCCTCAAGTTGCTGCGGCGCATGGGCCACCGTGTCGCGGCCTATTCCGACGAGCAATTGCTGAAGATCGGCGAAATCAGCGGCCTGAGCGACAGTGCGCTGCGCAAGATGCATGTCGACAATGCCCTGCCGCCACCGCAACTGACCGAGGCCATGCGCCTGTTCGAGGCCGACCTGGGGGTCGAGCAAGTGATTGAACAGGTGGCCAGCGGGCAGGCCACCGACGGCCGCTACCTGTGCATCCTGCCGTTGCTCACGGAGATGCCGCGCTGGCCCCGGGGGCGGGTGCTGGAGGTGTTCGAAAACACCGACCTGACGGGCGACCCGGTCAAGTACGGCGGCGAACGCCTGGTACCGGAGGAGCCGCTAAAGGCGCCGATCCGTATCAGCCGGGCCGACCTGCGCAGCGGCGAACTGCTGACGCGGGTGCTGGCGACGCTCGACGAGGCGGAGATCCTCCGCCTGCTGGGCGGTGAGCCGGCGCGGGTACGCGAGCTGCGCCCGGAGGAATTGCGCAAGCAACTGGTGGATTACGCGCGTACCCGGCGCCCGGCGCTGTTTGAAATCCTGCATAAGCGCAGCGAGCCGACGAACGCCCGTGTCGAGCGCTTGCAACGGGTCTGCCCGGGGCTCAGCGAGCCTGCCGCGCAAGCCGTGCTGGCGCAGAGCAGCGGCGAAGAACTGACGCGCCTGGACAGCTCGGCGCAAGTGCCGTTGCACCTGCAGGAAATGGCGCGCTTCTACGCCCGCGAAGGGCGCCTGACCCGGGCGTTCGCCGGGCTCTACAGTGAAAACATGGCATTGCCCGACAGCGCGCGGCTGGCTCTGCATGCGCTGGCGAAGCTGCCCGGCTGGCCGGACAACCTGCGCCTGGAGATCCGCAGCAGTGGCATCGAAGGACCGCTGATCGACGGCATCGGCAGCCCCTCCGCGGCGCTGCGCAAGTATCTGGTCAAGCGCGGCCCGTCCTATCAGGCGTTCAACGAACGCGGCGAAAGCCTGAACTCGCTGCCGCCCTATGGCGACAATTTCTACGCCTCGATCATGCATGCCCTGCCGGACGAAGCGCGCACCGCCCTGGGCATCGCCGAGGTGGGGCGCAGTGCCGAGTTGCAGCAGGCGCTCATCGATCACGCCACCGGCCAGCGCGGCGAGTCCTTGCAGGTGCTGGAGGGCGCGCGCACGCCCAGGGCACCGTCGCGCATTGCGCCGACCCAGCTTGGCTACCCGGCCAGCGGTGAGGGGCCGGGCCTGGCGCCGACCCTGGTGGCGCGGGTGCGCGACGTCTATACCGGGTTGACGGACGAGCAGGCCAGGGCATTTGTCCTTGAGCAATGGCGTGCCGGCCAGACCGAGCAGCAGATCATGAGCCTGCTCAACAACAAGCTGCGCGAGTGGGACAGCTTGGACGCGGCGCTGACGCAGTGGTGTGAAGCCGTGCCGCGAGGGCTTTCGGCCACGCTCAGAGGCCGCGAATTCATCGCCATGCGCATCAGGACCTGCTGGCGCATGGCGCCCGTGGCCGACCAATTCCCGCAATTCAGCCGGCTCGACATCGTCACCGGAGACGCGTTGCCGGCGTTGACCGCCGACTTCTCGCACATCCGCGAATTGACCCTGATGGCCCCCGGCGCGACGAATCTGCTGGCGCGTTTTGCCAATGTGGAAAAACTGGTGTTGTCGGAGCCGGCAATCAACGCCAGCAGCCTGTTCGACGTATTGGCGCCGTTGCAAAAACTCAAGGAACTGAACATCGGCCTGTCATCCATGGAGGGGCTGTCAGCCAATCTGGCGCGTGTGCCTGGCCTGGAGAAACTCGATCTGCTGGTGCTGCCCTTGAGTGGGCAACCTGCGGCGGCCGAAGTCCTCGATGTCAGCGCACTGCGCAATCTGCAAAGCCTGGTCGTGAGCAATGAAAACATGCGTGAATGGCCCGGCGGGGTCCTCGATCTGCCGCAGCTGCAGCACCTCGACCTGCGCAGCACCGGCGTCGATTCGCTGCCGGCGCCGATTTACACGGGACACGAAACGCTGCTGAGCGGCCTGTCGCTGAAATGGTCGGCATTCTCCCGTGACGCCTTCCGGCCGGTGTATCAGCACTTGATCGAGCAGCCGCTGCGCGCCGGTGATCTGGACGGCATGCTCAAGCAATACTGTCGTGGCCAGTTCAAGCGTTTCGGCGGGGTGCTGCCGAGCTTTTACGAGGAACTGGCCGAGCCGTTCGTCGAACGCTGGCCGGATCTGGCCCAGCGCTACGAAGCCATCGAAGCCCTGGGCGATCAGTACGCAGCACTGGAGCGCTTCGATAGCTGGGTCGGCGACCCGTTCGATTTGCACCATGGCGGCTATGTGCGCTCGGCGCTGGCACAGGCGTTGAAGTCCAACTGGCGCGCCGGCGTGTTGCAACGCTTCAACACGGCCGGCAGCCACCGCTTGAACATATTCGCTGCCGGCCAGGCGCCCGTGCTGGAGTTGGCCGGCGTCGGGGTCGATACGTTGCCGACGCTACCGGCCGAGGGCTTCAGCCATGTCACCACGCTGCGCCTGAAGGGCTTTCGCCTGCCCGCCGCGGCGCTGCGTGAGTTCCTGCGCACGTTCAGCAACGTCAAGACCCTGTCGCTCAAGGACTGTGGTCTCGGCGAGCTGCCGCTGCACGGCGCCGACCTGCCCGCGCTTGAGCACCTCGACCTGCACGGCAACCCGCTGACCACCCTCGACGTCAGTGCGTTGCCCGGGCTCAAGGCGCTCGACCTCAGCCGGACAGCGCTGCGCGAGTGGCCCGGTGGCACGGAAAACCTCACGCAGTTGAACCTGCTGGACCTGCGCAACAGCCAGATCAGCACGATCCCGGCGGCGGTGCTCGCGCGCGACGAACTGCTGATCAACAGCAATCTCACCGGCGCCCCGCTGACTGCGCCGGCGCAAGCCGAGCTGGCCGCCGCCCGGCTGCGTATCGAGCAGGCCAGAGGCTTGCAGACGGGCACGCTGGGGCGGTTTTCCCAGGACGTGATGCCGAGTGAATTTCCGCCGCGCGAGACCGGGTCTTCGATCATGCGCCGACTGTTGCCGCTGCTGCCGGCGCTGGAAGAGGGGGCCGACCAGCCGACGCTGGTCAAGCGCCTGCAAACGCTTGATCCGCGCTTGTCCGAGGAGCAGGCGACGCAAGCCATCGAGCGCCTGCGCAACGAGCGCATGACCGAGGCACAGATTGGCCGGCGCCTGGACAGCTGGTACACGACCCATGAAGCCTTGACCCGACGCCTCAACGACTGGCTGTACATCCGCGAAACCCGCGGCGACGGCTGGCAGATCTCCTCGCATACCCGTCGGCTGGCCGCACAACGCATCATCGACTGCTGGCTCGATGGGTTGATCGCTCCGAGCGGGATGGCCGACACGGCACTCAGCCTGGATGGCCTGCAACTGGGCGACTTGCCCGCGCTGCCGCTGGAGTTCGGCCATGTCGGTGAGCTGGATCTGACCGGTGTGCGCCTGTCCGACCAAGGCTCGAACAACTTCCTCGAGGCGTTCCCCAACCTGACGACCCTGCGCCTCAATGGCCAGGCGTTGGAGGCGCTGCCCGGCGCCGTCGCGCAAATGAGCCAGCTGGAGCGCCTGGAGCTTTCCGGTGTGGGCCTTGTCGATCCGTCCTCGCTGTATTTCACCCTGGCCACCATGGACAACCTGCAATGGCTCGACTTGAGCAACAACGTGCTGGAGACCTTCAGCGTCGAGCTGTTCGATCGGCTGCGCGGCCTGGACCTGCGCAACAACCGCTTGCGCGCGTGGCCGGACGGTGTGCTCGACGCCACCTCGCTGACGTCGTTGAACCTCAGTGGCAATGCCATTGTGGCGATTCCCGAGGGCGCGCTGGATGGCTCGCACCCGGTATTGATCGAGGGCACCGACCTGTCGGATAACCGCCTGTCGCTGGAGAGTCTGCAACGCCTGTACGAATACACCGGCGAGGAGGAAAACGGCCTGGTACTGGGCATGCCTTTCGCCGACATCGTGCGCATGATGGACGACTATGTCAGCGGTTCCGAAGGCGAATCCAGCAGTGAAACCGACAGCGAAAATGAAGACGGGGCCGGCAACGCCGAAGACACGGACAGTGACACGGCCAGCGAGGTCGAGGAGGACATTGCGGATCTGGCCCAGCAAGCCTTGTTGGCGCAACTGCGGCCGTGGCTGGAGAACCTGCCGGCCGAAGAGATCGCCGCCAGGCGCGCCACCTGGGCGCACCTGGCGGCGGAACCGGGCAATGGCAACTTCTTCCATCTATTGAACCTGATGCGCATCACCGAAGAGTTCCGCCTGCACCGTGCCGATCTGACCCGACGGGTCTGGGGCATCCTCGAGGCGGCGGAGCAGCACGGCGACTTGCGCCAGGATCTGTTCGAGCAGTCCCGTACCCACGACACGTGCATCGATGGCCGCACGCTGGCACTCAGTGAACTCGAGGTTCGGGTCTACGTGTACAACGCCTTGCTCGACGTCGCGCCGGGCCTCGAGCAGAAAGGCCAGGCCTTGCTCACCCTGTCGCGGCGACTGTTCCGTCTCGATACCGTCGAAAACCTGGCGCGCGAGGCGGGACGGCAGGATCCGGATGTGGCGGAAGTGCGCCTGCGCTACCGTATCGGCCTGACGGGCGGCTGGCCGGATGGCCTGACCCTGCCGGGACAACCGCGTTCGATGAGCTTTCGCCGACCGCTGGATGGCGAGGAGTTGACGACGGCCCGCCAGCAGGTGCTGGACGCGGAAAACTCCGAGCGTTTCTATGAAGTGCTGATCAGCCGCGACTACTGGGTGGCGTACCTCGAGGAACGCTATCCGCAGGTGTTTGCCGAACTGCGGCAACGCGCCGATGCCAACCTGGCGGCTGTCGAGGAGCGGCATGCCGACCTCAACAGCGCGGCCTACAGCGAAGACCTGAACATGGTCGGCATTGAAAATGCCACCGCGAAGAATCTGCGCATGATCGAGCTGTCCCGCCAGGAGGTACAAGCCAACGCCTTGGCTGCAGGCAACGCGTAATCACGCCCGCGGCGCGGACAGGAAATTCCATGTCCGCGCCGCGGGCGTTTTTTCAGAAGAGGAAATAACGCTGGGCCATCGGCAGGGTGTCCGCCGGCTCGCACCAGAGCAGCACGCCGTCGGCCTTGACCTGGTAGGTCTGCGGGTCGACGTCGATGTCCGGCAGGTAGTCGTTGTGGATCAGGTCGGTTTTCTGCACCTCGCGGCAGCCTTTGACCACGCCGATTTTCTTCTTCAGGCCCAATGCCTCGGGCAGCCCGGCCTCCTGTGCGGCCTGGCTGATGAAGGTCAGGCTGGTGGCGTGCAACGAGCCGCCGTAGCTGGCGAACATCGGCCGGTAGTGCACCGGTTGCGGCGTCGGGATCGAGGCGTTGGCGTCGCCCATCAGGCTGGCGGCAATCGCGCCGCCCTTGAGGATCAGCGTCGGTTTCACGCCGAAAAATGCCGGGCGCCAGAGCACCAGGTCAGCCCATTTGCCGACTTCCACCGAACCGACTTCATGGCTGATGCCGTGGGTGATCGCCGGGTTGATGGTGTACTTGGCGATGTAGCGCTTGGCGCGGAAGTTGTCGTTGCCTTCGCCATCCTGGGGCAGCGGGCCGCGCTGCTTTTTCATCTTGTCGGCGGTCTGCCAGGTGCGTGTGATGACTTCGCCGACACGGCCCATGGCCTGGCTGTCGGAGCTGATCATCGAGAACGCGCCGAGGTCGTGGAGGATGTCCTCGGCGGCAATCGTCTCGCGGCGGATACGGCTCTCGGCGAATGCCACGTCCTCGGCAATGCTTGGGTCGAGGTGGTGGCAGACCATCAGCATGTCGAGGTGTTCGTCAATGGTGTTGCGGGTGAACGGCCGGGTCGGGTTGGTCGAACTCGGCAGCACGTTGGCGAAACCGCAGGCCTTGATGATGTCCGGCGCGTGGCCGCCACCGGCACCTTCGGTGTGGTAGGTGTGGATGGTGCGGCCCTTGAACGCGCCGAGGGTGGTTTCGACGAAACCGGACTCGTTGAGGGTGTCGGTGTGGATCGCCACCTGCACGTCGTACTGGTCGGCGACGCTCAGGCAGTTGTCGATGCTCGCCGGAGTGGTGCCCCAGTCTTCGTGCAGCTTGAGGCCGATGGCACCGGCCTTGACCTGTTCGATCAGCGGCTCCGGCAGGCTGGCGTTGCCCTTGCCGGTGAGGCCGATGTTCATCGGGAACGCATCGGCGGCCTGGAGCATGCGCGCCAGGTGCCACGGCCCGGACGTGCAGGTGGTGGCGTTGGTGCCGGTGGCGGGGCCGGTGCCGCCACCGATCATGGTGGTGACACCGCTCATCAGCGCTTCTTCGATCTGCTGCGGGCAGATGAAGTGGATATGCGTGTCGATGCCGCCGGCAGTAAGGATCATGCCCTCGCCGGCGATCACTTCGGTGCTGGCGCCGATGGCGATGTCGACGTTGGGTTGCACATCCGGGTTGCCGGCCTTGCCGATGGCGGCAATGCGGCCGTCCTTGAGGCCGACGTCGGCCTTGACGATGCCCCAGTGGTCGATGATCAGCGCGTTGGTGATCAGCGTGTCGACCACTTCGGCAGCCAGCAGCTGGCTCTGGCCCTGGCCGTCGCGGATGACTTTGCCGCCACCGAATTTGACTTCCTCACCGTAGGTGGTGAAGTCCTTTTCCACTTCGATCCACAGCTCGGTGTCGGCCAGGCGCACCTTATCGCCGACGGTGGGGCCGAACATGTCGGCGTAGGCTTGACGGGAAATCTTCAATCACTCGTTCCTCGTAATTGAGCTGGAGGCTTTAAGCTGCAAGCCTCAAGAAAAAGCAGATAGGGGCGCCGCAAGAGGCTCTTTCTTGCAGCTTGAAGCTTGTAACCTGCAGCTGAAGTCGACCTATAAGTCGCCCATGACTCTTCCCGCGAACCCAAAAACCCGACGCAACCCCGCCAGTTCGACAAGCTCGACTTCCCGGCTCTGCCCCGGTTCGAAGCGCACGGCGGTGCCGGCCGGAATGTTCAGGCGCATGCCGCGACTGGCGGCGCGGTCGAAGGTCAGGGCGTCGTTGGTTTCGAAAAAGTGGTAGTGCGAGCCGACCTGGATCGGGCGGTCGCCGCTGTTCGCCACCTTCAGGCTGACGGTGCGGCGGCCGACGTTGAGTTCGATGTCGCCGGGCTGGATCTGGTACTCGCCGGGAATCATGACTGGGCTCCTTGCAGGATCTTGTAGTAGAGCGCCGTCGGGCGATAAGTGCCGTTCGGATCGCAGGCGTAGTCGGGAATTTCCCCGACGCGAATGAAGCCCAGGGCTTCATAGAATGCTTCGGCCGGCGAACCCGCCTCCGTGTCGAGGTAGAGCAGACCGCGCTTGTATTGGCGGGCTGCCAGCTCAAGCGCTTGCATCAACTGCTGACCGAGGCCGCGCCGCCGGGCGTGTTCGCGCACCAGCAGTTTCTGCACCTCGGCGCGGTTCAGGCCATTGGCCTTCTGGCACAGGCTCAACTGGACGCTGGCCAGGACCTGTTCGTCCTTGACCACCACCCACAACAGCACGCTGCCCTTGTTCAGGTTGTCCTGAACCTCATCGAAATAGGCACGGGCCTGAGCGGCGTCGAGGTCGGCCATGAAGCCGACACTGGCGCCGTAACCCACTGCGTCGAGCAGCAGATCGATCAGGCCCTGACGATAGTGCGCAAAGCTTTCAACGTTGACGCGGCGCAGCTGTGCGGGGTTCATCGGGTGTCACTCCTTGTTGGCGGGCGGCGGCTCCGCGCCAGGATTGAGGGTCAGTTGCATGAAGGTCAGGTCGAGCCAGCGGCCGAACTTGGTGCCCACCTGCGGCATCTGCCCGGTGGTGATGAAACCGGCGCGTGCATGCAGGCGGATCGACGCCGCGTTGCCGCTCTCGATGGCGGCGACCATCACATGCTTGTCGCAGGCACGCGCCCGCTCGATCAGGGCGCTCATCAGTTGTGGGCCGAGGCCGTTGCCACGCTGATCGCTGCGCACGTACACCGAGTGCTCGACGGTGTGGCGGAAGCCGTCGAACGGCCGCCAGTCACCGAACGAAGCGTAGCCGAGGGTGGTGTTGTCGGCGTCGACGATCACCAGGATCGGATAACCCTGGGCCTGGCGCGCGCTGAACCAGGCCTGGCGGTTGCCGAGGTCGACGGCCGCTTCGTTCCAGA
This sequence comes from Pseudomonas sp. efr-133-TYG-5, assembly GCF_030209175.1. Taxonomy (GTDB): domain Bacteria; phylum Pseudomonadota; class Gammaproteobacteria; order Pseudomonadales; family Pseudomonadaceae; genus Aquipseudomonas. The sequence goes on from NZ_JARVSM010000006.1 coordinate 539,716, forward strand.
TCGCCGTGGTGTTGAGCACGGCGTCGTTGTAGATGTCGCGGATCGCCGGCAGATCGGCGTGCAGGGCATCGCGAATGGAGTAGGTCATGGTGCAGCCTCAGACGATCGGTTGGTGGACGGTGACCAGTTTGGTGCCGTCGGGGAACGTCGCTTCGACCTGGATCTCCGGGATCATTTCCGGGATGCCTTCCATCACTTGTTCGCGGCTGAGCAGGGTGGTGCCGTAGTGCATCAGTTCGGCCACGGTCTGGCCGTCACGGGCGCCTTCGAGCAGCGCCGCCGAGATGTAGGCCATCGCCTCCGGGTAATTGAGCTTCACACCGCGGGCCAGTCGGCGCTCGGCGACGAGGCCGGCGGTGAAGATCAGCAGCTTGTCTTTTTCGCGTGGGGTCAGGTCCATTGCGGGTATCCATCAGGGCAGATTGAACAATGTGCACAAATCTCCTGTGGCAGCGGGCTTGCTTGCGAAAGCGCTAGGTCAGCCAGCCTCTGTGTGAATGACACAGCGCTTTCGCGAGCGAGCCCGCTGCCACAGGTGGATTGCATTTCAGGTGTTCCAGATTCGCGGGGGCTGGGCTTCGCGGCCTAGCAGAGCCGGGCGTAACAAACGCCATAGATCAATGAGCCAGGCACGGGCGAGCAGTGCTTCCGACGCCAGACACCGCGCCACCAGCAGGCCGGGCAACTGGGTCAGATCGCCGCGCACTGCATGGTCCAGCGAGCGACAACGCTCCAGCAACTCGGCATCGATTTCACCGCTGACCAACAGCGTGGCGAACACCGGATGGCCATCCAGGCCAATCGGCGAATCCAGCAAACCGTCAGCGCCGACAATGCGCTGGCGTTCGTGCCAGAGCAACCGCCCATCACGGCGAATATCCAGGTGCGCCTGGAAATGCCCGCGGTCGAAACGCTCGCCGCTGGCCGGGCGACCCAGGGCCACCACGTCCCAGTAGAACAGTCGCGCATCGCCTTCAAGATCAATCGAGGTCGTCAGTTCGGCCTGGGCGGCGCTGTAGACGATGGTTTCCTGAGGCAGCCATTCCAGTGTCGCGCCAGCGGCGACCTGCAGGTTCAGCGCCTGATAAGCGGGGCCCGCCGCGCGATACCACTTGGCCGCGCCGGGGCTGGTGATCTGCGCCCAGGCGTGCTCCTCGACGCGGGCGCTGATGGCCAGCCGATCACCGCCGGCAATGCCGCCGGGCGGATGGACGATGATGTGCTGGCAGACCTCGGGACCTTCGGCGTACAGATGCTTCTGCACGCGCAGCGGGCCGAGATGCCGGCGCTGCACCGGGCGCGTGCAGTCGCCGCGGCGCGCGTAGGCCAATTCCAGTTCGGCGTGCCAGCTCGGGGTAAACAGGGCAGGTGAGACAGTCGAGTTCATGAGTTGTGATTATCGTTAGGAAGCTACAGATTAGATCGTCGGCTTAGATCGTGACTAGCCCGCGTACCCCTTCGGCCTCCATATTTTCACCGCGGCCCTGTTGCACGATCTCGCCACGGGACATCACCAGGTATTGATCGGCCAGTTCCGCGGCGAAATCGTAGAACTGCTCCACCAGCAGAATCGCCATGTCGCCGCGCGCGGCGAGCTGCTTGATCACAGCGCCGATCTCTTTGATCACCGAGGGCTGGATGCCTTCGGTCGGCTCGTCGAGGATCAGCAGGCGCGGGCGGCTGGCCAGTGCGCGGCCGATCGCCAGTTGCTGCTGTTGACCACCGGACAGGTCACCGCCGCGCCGCTGCTTCATTTGTAGCAGCACCGGGAACAGTTCGTAGATGAAACCGGGGACTTCTTTCGCTTCGCTGCCTGGAAACCGTGACAGGCCCATCAGCAGATTTTCCTCCACCGTCAGCCGGCCGAAGATCTCCCGCCCCTGGGGCACGTAGGCGATGCCGGCGTGCACGCGTTGATGCGGCTTGAACGTGGTGATCGGCTTGCCCTCCCAGTTCACCGCACCTTCCCTGGCCGGCAGCAGGCCCATCAGGCATTTGAGCAGGGTGGTCTTGCCGACGCCGTTGCGCCCGAGCAGGCAGGTGACTTCGCCGACCTTCACCTCGAAGCTGAGGCCGCGCAGGATGTGGCTACCGCCGTAGTATTGGTGCAGTTTTTCGACCTGTAGCATCGGAACTCCGTTGGTTGGGCTTCAAGCGGCAAGCTTCAAGCTGCAAGTAAGAGCGGGAGGGGTACGCCTTTGTTTTTGGCTTGCCGCTTGAAGCTTGCGGCTTGGAGCTGGCCGACTCACCTTCCTAAATAGACTTCGATAACTCGCTCATCGGCCTGCACCTGCTCCAGCGAGCCTTCGGCCAGCACGCTGCCCTGGTGCAGCACGGTGACGTGGTCGGCAATCGAGCCGACGAAGCCCATGTCGTGTTCCACCACCATCAGCGAATGCTTGCCCGCCAGTGACTTGAACAGCTCGGCGGTGAACTCGGTTTCGGCATCGGTCATGCCCGCCACCGGTTCATCGAGCAGCAGCAATTGCGGGTCCTGCATCAGCAGCATGCCGATCTCCAGGAACTGTTTCTGGCCGTGGGACAACAGCCCCGCCGGGCGATTGACCGAGGTGGTCAGGCGAATGGTGTCCAGCACTTCGCTGATGCGGTCTTTCTGTTCGCCGCTCAACCGCGCGCGCAGACTGGCCCACACCGACTTGTCGGTTTTCTGCGCCAGTTCGAGGTTTTCGAACACGCTCAGGGCTTCGAACACCGTCGGCTTCTGGAACTTGCGGCCGATCCCGGCCTGGGCGATCTGCACTTCGCTCATCTGCGTCAGGTCGAGGGTTTCGCCGAACCAGGCCTTGCCGTGGCTGGGGCGGGTCTTGCCGGTGATAACGTCCATCAACGTGGTCTTGCCCGCGCCGTTGGGGCCGATGATGCAGCGCAGTTCGCCGACGCCGATGTACAGGTTGAGATTGTTCAAGGCGCGGAAGCCGTCGAAGCTGACGCTGATGTCTTCCAGGGTCAGGATCGTGCCGTGGCGGGTATCGAGGCCCGGGCCGACGCGCTGGCCGAGGCCGATCGAGTCGCGGCTGGTGCCCTCGTCCTTGTTCGGTTCCACCGGGAAAAACGCCGGCTCCAGCATGAATTCAGCGCTCGCCGTGACTCTCATGATTCACCTCGTTTTTTCAGCAGGCCGATCACACCCTTGGGCAGGTACAACGTCACCACGATGAACAGCGCACCGAGGAAGAACAGCCAGTATTCGGGGAACGCCACGGTGAACCAGCTCTTCATGCCATTGACCACGCCGGCGCCGAGCAGCGGCCCGATCAGCGTGCCGCGGCCGCCGAGCGCGACCCACACGGCCGCTTCGATGGAGTTGGTCGGTGACATTTCGCTGGGGTTGATGATGCCGACCTGCGGCACATACAAGGCTCCGGCCAGGCCACACAGCACCGCGCTCAAGACCCACACGAAGAGCTTGAAGCCGCGCGGGTCGTAGCCGCAGAACATCAGGCGGTTTTCTGCATCGCGCAGCGCGGTCAGGACTCGCCCGAACTTGCTTTGCGCCAGGCGCCAGCCGATGAACAGGCTCGCCACCAGCAACAGCACCGTGGCCAGAAACAGCACCGCCCGCGTGCCCGGTTCGGTGATGCCGAAGCCTAGGATCGTGCGGAAATTGGTGAAGCCGTTGTTGCCGCCGAAGCCGGTTTCGTTGCGGAAGAACAGCAGCATGCCGGCGAAGGTCAGGGCCTGGGTCATGATCGAGAAGTACACGCCCTTGATCCGCGAACGGAAGGCGAAGAAACCGAACACCAGCGCCAGCAGGCCAGGCGCCAGGACCACCAGGCACAGCGCCCAGAGGAAGCTGCCGGTGCCGCTCCAGTACCACGGCAACTCGGTCCACGACAGGAAGGTCATGAACGCCGGCAAGCCGTCACCGGCCGCCTGGCGCATCAGGTACATGCCCATCGCATAACCGCCGAGGGCGAAGAACAGCCCGTGGCCCAGCGACAGCAATCCGGCATATCCCCAGACCAGGTCCAGCGCCAGGGCGACGATGGCGTAGCAGAGGATCTTGCCGACCAGGGTCAGGGTGTAGGCCGAGACGTGCAGTGCACTGTCGGCCGGCAGCAGCGACAGCAGCGGCAGGGCGATCAGCACCGCGAGCACCACGGCGCCGATGGCCAGGGTGATTTTCGGTCCGGCCTTTTGTGTGGCGGTCAGCATCATTGGCTGGTTCATCAGTCGATCACCCGTCCTTTCAGTGCGAAGAGGCCTTGCGGACGTTTCTGGATGAACAGAATGATCAGCGCGAGGATCAGGATCTTGCCCAGTACCGCACCGATCTGCGGCTCGAGAATCTTGTTGGCGATGCCCAGGCCGAAGGCGGCGAACACGCTGCCGGCCAGTTGCCCGACACCGCCGAGCACCACCACCAGGAACGAGTCGATGATGTAGCTCTGGCCGAGGTCCGGGCCGACGTTGCCGATCTGGCTCAGCGCCACGCCACCGAGGCCGGCGATGCCCGATCCAAGGCCGAAGGCGAGCATGTCGACGCGGCCGGTGGGCACGCCGCAGCAGGCGGCCATGTTGCGGTTCTGGGTGACCGCCCGCACGTTCAGGCCCAGGCGTGTCTTGTTCAGCAGCAGCCAGGTGAGCACCACCACGAACAAGGCGAAGGCGATGATGACGATGCGGTTGTACGGCAGCACCAGGTTCGGCAGCACTTGGATGCCGCCCGACAGCCACGCCGGATTCGCCACTTCGACGTTCTGTGCGCCGAACACCAGGCGCACCAGTTGAATCAGCATCAGGCTGATGCCCCAGGTGGCCAGCAGGGTTTCCAGCGGCCGGCCGTAGAGGTGGCGGATCACCGTGCGCTCCAGCGCCATGCCGATGGCCGCGGTGACGAAGAACGCCACCGGCAGGGCGATCAGTGGATAGAACTCGATGGCTTGCGGCGCATAGCGCTGGAACATCAGCTGCACCACGTAGGTCGAGTAGGCGCCGAGCATGAGCATTTCGCCGTGGGCCATGTTGATCACCCCGAGCAGGCCGAAGGTGATTGCCAGACCCAGGGCGGCGAGCAGCAGGATCGAGCCGAGGGACATGCCGCTGAACGCCTGGCCGAGCAGTTCGCCGACCAGCAGTTTGCGTTTGACCTGGGCCAGGCTGGTTTCGGCGGCGGTACGCACGTTGGCGTCGGCTTCGACGCCGGGTTCGAGCAGGCCTTCGAGGCGGGTACGGGCCAGCGGGTCGCCGGTTTCGCCGAGCAGACGCACGGCCGCCAGGCGTACGGCCGGGTCGCTGTCGACCAGTTGCAGGTTGGCCAGCGCCAGGCTCAGGGCGGCGTGGACGTGCTCGTCTTTTTCGCCAGCCAGTTGCTGGTCGAGGAATTTCAGCTGCGCCGGTTTGGCGCTTTTCTGCAGTTGCTGCGCGGCACCCAGACGGATTCTGGCGTCGGCGGCGAGCAACTGGTGGCTGGCCATGGCGGTGTCGATCAGACCCCGCAGGCGATTGTTCAGGCGCAGGGTTTTCGCTTGGCCGTCGACGCTCAGCTCACCCTGTTGCAAGGCGCCGAGCAGTTCGATGCGCTGCGGATCAGGCTGCGCGGCCCAGGCTTCGAGGAGTTTGGCTTGCTGCACGGGATTGGCGGCGACGAAGTCTTCGGCATCACCGGCGTGGGCGGCCATCGGCAGCAACAGTGCGAGGGCGAGAAGCAAACGGTAGAGGGCAGTGGGCATAGTCAGTCGCCTTGACGCGGACATTGTGGGAGCGAGCCTGCTCGCGAAAGCGTTCTGTCAGTCACACGCATGCTTGATGTGCCGACGTCTTCGCGAGCAGGCTCGCTCCCACTGGGAATTGCGTCAGTCTCACGCCAGGCGCAGGACTGACATCCAGTGGCTCAGTTGCTCTTCACCGCATAATCCGGCTTCTTGTCATTACCTTGGATAAACGGACTCCAAGGCTGCGCGCGGATCGGGCCTTCGGTCTGCCACACCACGTTGAACTGACCGTCGCTCTGGATCTCGCCGATCATCACCGGTTTGTGCAGGTGGTGGTTGGTCTTGTCCATGGTCAGGGTGTAGCCCGACGGGGCGGCGAAGGTCTGGCCGGCGAGGGCTTCACGCACCTTGTCGACGTCGGTGGACTTGGCTTTCTCCACCGCTTGCGCCCACATGTGGATGCCGACGTAGGTGGCTTCCATCGGGTCGTTGGTCACGGCTTTGTCCGCGCCCGGCAGGTTGTGTTTCTTCGCGTAGGCCTTCCAGTCATCGACGAACTTCTTGTTCACCGGATTCTCGACGGATTCGAAGTAGTTCCACGCCGCGAGGTTGCCCACCAGCGGTTTGGTGTCGATGCCGCGCAGTTCCTCTTCGCCCACCGAGAACGCCACCACCGGTACGTCAGTGGCTTTCAGGCCCTGGTTGGCCAGTTCCTTGTAGAACGGCACGTTGGAGTCGCCGTTGACGGTGGAGATGACAGCGGTTTTGCCGCCGGCGGAGAATTTCTTGATGTTGGCGACAATGGTCTGGTAGTCGCTGTGACCGAACGGCGTGTAGACCTCTTCGATGTCCTTGTCGGCGACGCCTTTGGAATGCAGGAACGAGCGCAGGATCTTGTTGGTGGTGCGCGGGTAGACGTAGTCGGTGCCGAGCAGGAAGTAGCGCTTGGCGCTGCCGCCTTCTTCGCTCATCAGGTATTCAACAGCCGGGATCGCCTGCTGATTCGGCGCGGCGCCGGTGTAGAACACGTTCGGCGACATCTCTTCGCCTTCGTATTGCACCGGGTAGAACAGCAGGCCGTTGAGTTCCTCGAACACCGGCAGCACCGATTTGCGTGACACCGACGTCCAGCAACCGAACACCACCGCGACCTTGTCCTGGGTCAGCAACTGGCGGCCCTTCTCGGCGAACAGCGGCCAGTTCGACGCCGGGTCGACCACCACCGGTTCAAGCATCTTGCCGTTCACGCCGCCCTTGGCATTGATTTCGTCGATGGTCATCAACGCCATGTCTTTCAACGAGGTTTCAGAGATCGCCATGGTCCCGGACAACGAATGCAGGATCCCGACCTTGATGGTCTCGGCCGCCTGGACAGTCCAGGTCATGCCCATCGCGGCAATGCTTGCCGATAGTGTGAAAGCCTTGAGCAAACTGCGACGCTTCATTGTGCGATCTCCATGAACGTTTAATTTTTCTGGTTGGCAGATACGGACGCTGAAGCAGCTTTAGCAAGGGTTGTGCCCACGGCCGCGGTGGCTCTGTTTCGGGCGTTCGATGCCGACAAATCCGTCCGCCGCGCACCACGTTGGCGCTGAATGTCGCGCTCGGTGCGCGCGATGCGCCGATGTGGTGCCGAGGTGGATTTTTGCCGGGCAATACATATGTACCGCTGGCGCGCAGGGCGAATGTCGATCATGGAGCGGGCGATTTCCCGGCGCTTGCGCGGGGACGCCACCACGACTTTCAATCTCCACGGATGGGTGCGTTATGGATAACTTATTGAATCGTATCGAGCTGCCGGCACTGGGCCCGCCATTTATCAGTGCGGACGACGCCGCACGGTTCGCCCATGAAGCCATCGGCGACAAGCGCGACAAGGAATACGGTGGGCTGATTCTGCAGCGCGAGGACGGTCGCTTCGTGGCGACCCGGCCGGTCGCTGGCGAGCAGATGCACTTCGACTTCAAGAAACTGCTGGCGATGGATGCGCAGGGCAATTTCCTTCACCCCGCCGGGTACACGTGCCAGGCGCTCTACCATTCGCACCCGGCCGGTCATGCCGAGGTGAAGAAAAACAACCCGGGCCTGAGCGACGACCAGGTTGCGCTGGTGGTGAGTTTCTACTCCGAATTCGACAAGCTGTTCATGTTTCAGCACCGCGCATTCGCCCCGGCCTATTACCTCTCCGGCAGCCCCACCAGCCTGCTCAAATACGTGCCCAGCGGTTCGCCGGCCGAGTTGCTGCTGGCGTTGGAAATTGCCAAGGGGCGTGCCGAAGGGACCTTCACCTACAGCGAAGAACCGATCGACGAACTGGCCAAGGTCGGTGCGCTGAGCCTGGTGTTCCCCGATGAATTATGGGGCAACCGGCGGGGCCAGTTTGACGGTGACTGGGCCATCAGGGAGCCGGCGAACACCCTGCAGGTGGCCACGGAGCAGCCGTTCTGTTCGCCGGTGTTCGATGATCCGGCCGAGGCACTCGGTGCCATCATGAATGCGGGCAGCGCCGCGCTCGGTTTCGATTTCATGGGGTTCGTCCTCAAGGCTTCGGGCAAGGACGAATACGTCGCGACTTACCCGTGGCGCGATCACGTGGCGTTGTTTGCCGCGCTGGATGATTACCCGCGACGCGAGGCGGGTGGGCCGCGACTGCCCTCCGGGTTTCGCCTCGACGGGATCTACTATGTGGAACATGTCAAACCGGGGATGTCAGCGAAAAACCAGGCCTGGCTGTACAAGCACTTCTTCAGTCCCGCCGCGCTGGCGACGGTCATCGCCCAGTCACGCAAGGACATCTACCTGCAAGACCCCCAGCGCGGGTTGACGGTGTACATGCGCACCCAGGGCAAGGCCTTGCTGAGCTACACCTGCTCCGGCTCCGCTGCCGAAACCGATCTGCTGGCCGGCGCCACGCTGCAGAAGGCGTTGAAGGCCGGCACCCTGAGTCCGTATGAGTTCGTCCTGCAGGTCGCGGCGGCCGGCCGGTTGCTGGTTGTGCAACCCGGCGAGCTGTGGGACCGGGCCGGCCCCGTCGGGCAGGACTGGCGCCCGTTCGAACGGATTCACCAATCGTTGAGCCCGGCCTTCGTCACCGCTGACGATGCGGCCCGCTGGGTGCATTATCAGATGCGCGACAGACGCGACAGCGATCACCTGGGCTTCGTGCTCGAACGCAGCGACGGCCGCTTTTTCGCCACGGCGCCGATCACCGCGTCGAACTGGGCCAAGGATTGGGGATTGCCGTATGCCGGTGGCCTGTCGGAGCACTATATCGAGCTGCCGGGTTTGCGCTACGTGGCAATGTACAAGACGCTGGCCGATAACAAGGAACAACATCGGCGAGACAAGCCGAACTGGTCGGAGGACCGCATCGACTTGCTGACCAGCCTCCCGGGTTTTGCCACCCTCGCGGCGCTCATGTCAGGCAAGGATCCGCTCAGGGTGGTCTACAACTCGTCGGCCGAAGGCTCACTCGTCAAGTACACCTGCAGCAGTTCGCCGGAGGAACGCAACTTTGGTGTGTTCCTGGAAAATGGCCTGAGCACCGGCGCCGTCATCATCGGCCTCGACGGCTTTGACGGCACAGCGATGCAGATGGTCAAGAAGCTCGTCCGGCTCGGTGAGTTGCAGGTGCTGATTTCCAGCAACGTCTGGCGCGGTTCGCGCGGCAAGGTTCCGGGTTCGTGGATTGCCTATCAGCCGTTCACCGCCGCCGCCCCCCCTGAGCCTGCGTTCAGCTGGGTGTTCCAGGACCCGACCACGGCCGCGCAATGGGCCCACGACCGGATGCAGGCAAAACCTGCCGTCAGGCAGCTGGCGTTCCTGCTGAAAAGCACCAGGAGCGCCGAGTACGTGGTCAGTGAACCGCTCGACCACGATGCGGCCAGGGGCTTGCCGCTGTTCTCGCCACTGCAGGTGTTCACGGTCGATGATGCCGGCCAGCCGCGCCTTCCCCCGGACCTGGCGATCCACGGTCTCTGCTACCAGGCGTTGCCGGACAAGCGGCGGATCACCGAACAGCCGTGGCTGTACGAAAGTTTTCTCTCGGCCACGGATTTCGCCCAGGCCATCGGCACGTCCCGCGTGCGCAAGACGCCTGGACTGGCGCTCTACCTCAGTACCCGCGACGGCGCGCAGTTGCGCTACGCGTTTTCCGGGTCGGCGCAGGAGAGCCAGCTGTACAGCGTCAATCCTCATGGCGTGGTCGCCGACAACGGCGAGCAGGCCGAGCTCGAGGCCGGCACGCTGAGCCCCGAGGCCTTTGTCCGGCGCGTGGCGGCGGCCGGCGCCTTGACGGTGCTGCGCGCGGGTCGCTTGTGGGACGTCGAGGGGCCTGTCGGCCTGACCTGGCAGCCCTTTGCCAGCCTCGCGAAACCGCAGCTGAGCCCGGCGTTTCTCGCCGCGGACGATGCGGCGCGTTATGCCCACGAGCGCATCGGCACCCAGCGTGACTACGAGTTTCGCGGCTGTGTGCTGGAGCGCGAGGACGGCAGGTTTGTCGTCACCGAACCGCAGGTGGTCGCTCAGTCGGCGCGGTTTGCCCCTGGGCAGGTGTATCCGGTGGATGTCGCCGGCAAGCCGATCCTGCCGCCGGGTTACGTGCTGCGCGCGACGTACGCCTCGCGCCTGGCACTGTCGCTGTACGACCCGCAACGCATGCAGCGTCACGCCTGGAACCGCGAGCAGGCCAGCCTCGATGCGCAGCTGTTTTCCGACGCCGATCTGTACGCCATTCTGCGCAACCGCCAGCATGCGCCGCTGGCCTATCTGTCCTGCGCCGAAGATGCCCTGATCGCCTACGACAGCAGCGGCACGCAGGCGGAGAACGTCTTGTTGAGCGAGGTGACGCCGACGGCCAAGGGCAGCCGTATGGCCGAGGACCTGGCGCGTGGTGCGATGACGCCGGAGGACGTGGTCAAGCAACTGGCCAGCGCCGGCAGCCTGCGGGTGGTGATCGGCAATCCGTTGTGGGGCGCACGCGGCGTGGTGCCGGAATACTGGCAGGCCTTTGCGCCCGCCAAGGCGTTCCAGACGCCCGAGCAAGTCGCCTTCGGGGCGTTGTTCAGCGATGCCAACGCGGCGGCCAGCGCAGCCCATCAGCGTGTGCAGCGCTGTGGCCCGCACCAGACCTGCTTTGCCTTCATCCTCAAGCACGTGAGCCGCGACGAGTACGTCGTCAGCGAAACGGTGCCGGTCAGCGCCGAACAACCGCTGTTCGCCCAGGCCAGCCTGTTCCGCAGCGACGACGGCGGGGCCGTGGAATTTCCGCCGGCGTTCAAGCTGCACGGGTTGTTCTACGCCCGACAGTGGCTGCCGAAAAAACTCGCCACGGCCGCGCAGTGGCTGGGCCGTCACTTCCTCTCCTCGGAGGAGCTGTACACGGCGTTCTTCGAGGCCCGGCGCCTGCGGCCCGAAGGTGCCAAGACCGGGCTGCCGGTCTACCTCTCGACCCTCGATCACGCCTTGCTGAAATACCAGGCACCGAACTCGACGACGCTGTTCAACCCGCGGATCCAGACCTCGGGCGTGGCCGAGGATGTGCACACGCAACTGCGCAGCGGGCAATTGTCGGCGAAGCGATTCGTCACGCAGGTGATCACCCAGAGCTGGCTGAGCGTGGTGGTCGGCAATGAACTCTGGGGCGAGGCGAGCCCTGCGCGACTGGCGGCGGACTGGAAACCCTATCCGCGCTTCCTGCGCCGCGCGCTGACCCCGGCCTACGTTTGTCAGGTCGATGCGATCCGCCACGTCGCACGCCTGCTCGGCGCGGCGCGCGAGCAGATCCACGCCGGCCTGGTGCTCAAGCGTGGCGACGGCCTGTTCATGGCCACCGAACCGCTGCCGCTGTTCACCGAGGACTTCGATCCGAAGTGGATCCTTCCCGATGAAGATGTCGAGCTGAACCTGCTGGCACCGGGCTGCAAGATCGTCGGCCGTTATCGCAGCCGCGTGGCCAGCGAACTGCCGTTCCTGCTGCCGAGCCTGGAGCGCCCGGTGTATCGCGATCTGTTTTCCACCGAGGTGCTGGCCACGGCGCTGACGTCGGATCACTTGTGGACGCACGAATACCTGCTGGGCGCCGAGGGTTCGATCCTCGGCTTCAGCCTGCGCGATGCCGAGCATGACCTGTTGGCCACGGCGCAGAAGAGCCGTCTGGCTGCCGATGTGGCACTGCTTGAAAGTCAGCTCGCGCCTTCCACGGACGCGGCCCATGACCCGTGGAGCAACCTGCTCGAACGGCGCATGCGCAATGGCGTCGGTACGCCGACCGAACTGGTCAACCGCTTGATCAGGGTCGGCGCGCTCCACGTGGTGCAGGGCAGCCGCCTGTGGGGGCAGCCACGCAAGCTGCAACCCGGCTGGCGGCCGCTCCCGCTGGGCTATACGGTCCCCGAGCCGGTGCGGGTCGCCACGGCTGACCAGGCGTTGAGTCCGGCGTTCTGTCATGCCGACGACGCGGTACGCCATGCCCATGCGCAGGCGGGCGCGCGTGAACACTGGCGCTTCGGTTTCGTGCTGACGTCTGCGCGCTTCGCACACTCGGTGGTCAGCCTGCCGGTCAGTGCCGATGATGGGAAGTTTCCCTACGAGCGGGTCTTCCTGCGCGGCCAGCTGCCGACCGGGTACACCCTGCAGGGCCTGTATCTGTGCGCCCCCGCGCGCCAGCCCGAGGAGCTGCCGCAATCGCCGGTGTATCGCAATTTCATTCCACCGTCGGTGCTCAGCGCTGCCCAGGCCATGGTCGAGGTGATCGCGGCGCAGCCGGGCGCGCGCTACAAGTCGCTGTACCTGTCCTGCGCCGATGGTGCGTTGCTCAAGTACGATGCCCGCGAGCGCTGGGCCAGTGATCTGCCCACCCACGCGCAGATGACGGCCTACGTGCAGTCGCTGCAGGGCGCCGGCAATCCTGCCGAGTACATTCGCAAGGTCGCCGGCAGCGGTGAGTTGCAGGTGCTGGAGCGCAGTGCGACGTGGGCCACGGCAGGACGCGTGGGGGCGGACTGGACGCCGGGCAAGGTCGCGCCGGCCCCGGCGGCTGACGACGGGCCGCTGGTGCTCGGCCCGCTGTGCGCGCACCCGGACGATGCCGCGCGCTGGATGTGGCAGCGCGTGCGTCACGCTCGCGACAAGGCCTGGCTCGGCGCGATTGTCCGCGATGCCGGGCAGACCAACTTTGCTGCCACGGAGCCGCTGGATGACAGTGGCCCGACGGTGCCGCTCGGGCCGCGCACCGGCACGCCGGCCTACAGCCGACTGTTCGCTGGCGTGCTGGTGCGCGGTGCCCCCAGCCACTCGAAAAAATACCCGCCCGGCTACACGCTGATGGGCGTGCAGCAGATCTACAAAGTCGACGACACGCCCCAGTCGTTCAGCAGCCCGTTCGAAGCCGCGCTGTACCGCAACTTCGTCGCCCACGACGAGATCCGCGCCTGCATCGCCTTGCTCGGCAACTACGCCATTGCGGACAGCCGTTACTACCTGACGCCGCGCAACGGCGCGCTGCTGGCCTATGCGCCGAGCTATCTGGATGCCGAGAGTACGGTGCTGCTCAATGACTGGAAAGACGTCGAAAATGGCGTTACCCGGTCCAAGCTGACGGCGGTGCTCAACACCCTGATCCTCAGCGGCCGCCTGCAGATTCTTGAACCCGACGGCTTCTGGCAGCCGCGCGGGCCGCTCACCGCCAGGCTGTTGCTGGAGATGAGCCGCCGCGCGGTCGACGCCTGAACCGCAGCACAACAAAGGAAACACAAACGATAAATATGTACCTCTGAGTGGCGACGCGGCAGAAACACACTCACTTGATCGTTTTCCCGATTGTTCGTTAACAGGAAGTTGATCATGAATGATGTTTCAGGCCGACCACCGCGTGCCGCCGTGTCGCCGCCCAGAGGCCGATTGCCGAAGCTGAGCCAGCCGTTCCTGACCGAGGACGATGCGGCCCGCTGGGTGCATGGGCAGATCCCCGGCACCTCGGGGCTGGAGCACGGCAGTGTGATCCTGCGGTTGCCGCAGGGAGGTTTTGTCGCCACCCGACCGCAACCCGGAGAAGTGCAGCGCTTTGACCTCAGAACCCTGCTCGACGTCGATGCCCAAGGCAACTACGTGCATCCGCCGGGCTATACCTGCGTGGCCAACGTGCATTCGCATCCACCGGCCCACGACATCATCCGCCAGGCCAATCCGGGTCAGGACGAGGCCACCCTCAGGCTGTTCCTGAATTTTTTTTCCGACATCGATTTCGTCTCCGACGTCAGCGAGCGCGCCTTCTTCGCCAGCGCTTATCTGTCCGGGCCGGACGGCGTGCTGCTGAAGTATTCGCCCAGCGGCTCGAAGGATGAACTCAGCTACTACAACTGGCTGCGGGCGGGGGCACCGCGGGGCAATCCGATCGCGGTCTACGGGGTGGAAAATATCATCCGCAAGGTCGCCGCGCTGGGCGAACTCAAGGTCATCGTGTCGAACGCCGACTGGGGCGAGTCGGTCGGCAGGGTGCCGGCGGACTGGCAGCCGCGCAAGGCCTTCGGCGGCAACGCCGTGCGCGAACTGCCGCCGCTGACTCGCCTGTGCGCCAGTGCCGAGCGGGCGGTGCTGGCCGCGCTGAAAACCACGGGCGCGCAGACCTCGGGGCTGATCCTGAAGCATCGTTCGCGCAACGATTACGTCGCCACGTGCGCGCGTCCCGCCGGTCTCGCGGCGTGGCGTCCCGAGTCGCTGTTCCCGAGCGCGGCCGACGGCCAGGTGCAGTTGCCGCCGGACTATGCGCTGGAAGGCTTCTACTACGCCTCCAGGCCTGACCCGGCGCTGTTTCCGCCCAGCCAGGCGTGGCTCTACGAAAACTTTTTCACCCCGGCGGAAATGGCCCTGGCGGTCGGCTGCCACGCCCGCAGCAAACACCTGGGCGTCGCGGGCCGGCCGCTGTCGCTGTACATGCAGGCCCGCGACTTCGCGCTGCTCAAGTACCGCTTCAGCGACTCCGAAGGCGAGAGGGGCTTGAGCCGCGCCAATCCCGATGGCAGTTTCGCCGACGGTGGTCTGCAGGCCGGGATACAGGCCGGCACCTTGACCCCGCGGCAGTTCGTCGCCCTGCTGGCGCGGGTCGGCCAGCTGAGCGTGTTGCGCGGTAGCGTACTCTGGGGGCGGATTGGCGAAGTGGGCCCGAGCTGGGTGCCGTACGCCAACTTCGACTGGCCGCCACTGAGCCCGGTGTTTCTCTCGGCGGACGATGCCGCGCGTTATGTCCACGCACGGATCGACAGCCGCCGCGAACGTCGCTATGCCGGCTACATCTTTCAGCGCAACGACGGGCGCTTTGTGGCCAGCGAGCCGCGCGAAGGTGGCATCGAACAGTTGGTGCAGGGCGATTTCTATCCACGCGACAACGCCGGACGCGCGGTTTTCCCCGATGGCCACGGCGCCCAGGCGCGTTACGTGGCCCACCAGGCGCTGTCGATTCTCGACCCGGTGGCCATGCAACGCCTGCACCGCAATCGCGAGGAGGCGCTGCTGAGCCTGCAGATGCCGAATGTCGAGGAGGTGCGCCAGGTGTTGCTCGACGAGATCACGCTGTACGTCTCCGGGGTGCAGCGCAGTCTGCTGCGCTTCGACGCGCGAGAGACGCATATCGCCCAGGTCTTGGCGCAAAGCCTGGGTACGGCCAGGCATCCCGGGCCGATGGCCGTGGCCCTTGAGAGCGGCAGCCTGCTGCCGAGTGCATTCATCCGCGAACAGGCTGCGGGCGGTTACCTGAGCATTGTCAACAACCATGAACGGTGGGGGCCGCGCGGGCAGGTCAGCGCGCTCTGGAGTCCGCTCAGCGCGCCGTGGCCATGGCGGCGACCCGCGCAGGTGGCGTTCGGCGCGGTGTTTGCCACGGCAGATGCGGCGGCCGAGGATCAGTACGCGCGCGACACGCGCCTGCATGACCAGGAGCGGGCGTGGTTCGGCTTCATCCTCAAGCACAACGTGCGCGAAGAGTACGTCGCCAGCGAACTGGTCCCGGTCAGCGAAGCGCGCAACGATGTGTTCCAGCCACAGAGCCTGTTCGGCGCTACGTCGATGCCACCCTGGTATGGCTACCCCGAAGGTTTCAACCGGCATGCCTTCATCTACTCGCGGCAGCGGGTCAAACGCCCGACCGAGGGTTCGGCCGCGTGGCTGGCGCGCTACTTCATTCCTCCTCTCGACCTGTTCAACGCGGTATTTTACTCGCGACGGCGCCAGGTCAGGGAATCGTCGGCGCCGATTCCCGTGTACCTGAGCACCCAGGACGGTGCGCTGTTGAAGTTCGACAACCGCAAGGGCAACAAGCTGTTCGACAACGCCACGCCACGCATGGGCCTCGAAGATTTCACCAGCGGCCTGAGCAGCGGCATGCTGCAGCCGGCGGATTTCGTCCGCATCGTCGCCAGCCATGGTGGGCTGCGCGTCATGCGCACCAGCGCCTGCTGGGATCGTCCGTGGCCGGTGGATGCCGACTGGCGGCCATTCCTCAACCTGCCGCGGCGCTGGCTGAGCCCGGCCTTCATCGCCCAGGACGATGCCGTGGCGTATGTCCGCTCGCGCTTGCCGACGGACGCCAGCAAGTTGGTCGGCGGTGTGGTGCTCAAGCGCCGCGATGGCTTGTTCCTGGCGACTGACCCGGTTGAAGTACCGCAGGAAGACTTCGACCCGCAGTGGATCTTTCCCGATGAAAGCTTCCAGGCCGGGCAATACCCCGAGGGGTGTCTGGTGGTGGCGCGCTACCGCACGCGACGGGTCACGGCGCTGCCGCTGGTGCTCTCCGAAATCCAGCGCCAGACGTACCTGAACATGCTCTCGGTCGATACCCTGTACTCGGCCTTGCAGCGTCCACGCGAGTACACGTCGATCAGTGAGTACCTGTTCGCTCCCGACGGCGCGCTGGTGCGTTACGACGTCGGTTTCCTCAGCCGTTTGCGCGCCGATCTGGCCAATGTCCTGACCGATTTCAAAAGCCTGCCGAGTGACCTCGATGCGGCGAAGATCAAACAGCAGATCTACAGCGGCGCGCTGACCCCCGGAGTGTGGATCGATACGCTGGCCCAGAGCGGTTATCTGCAGGTGGTCAGCGGCAGCCGGCTGTGGGGCAAGCGTGGCACGGTAACGCGCTGGATGCCGTATCCAGTGCTGCCCACGGTTGCAGATGCGCAGCACAAGGCCCTGGCACCGGCCGTCTGCAGCCCGGTGTTCATTCACCCGGACGCGACCGCGCTGTACATCCACGACGGCACGCGCAGCCCATCGGACATGACCTTCGGCTACCTGCTGTGGAACGCCCGGTCCGGTCTGTTCATTGCCAGCCTGCCCGTGGCCATCGAGGGCACGAAGATGGCCGTGGAGCAGGTGTTCGCCGACGCGGTGGTGCCTGCCGGTTACGCCGTGCACGGCCTTTACCTGCGCGCCGCCAGCATGCCGCAGGATGCCGCCGACGAGGACCCGCGGCGGTTCTGCCCGTCGCCGCTGGCGATCAATCAGCTCTGCGCGGCTGCCGAAACAGCGCAAGGCTACCGGCCGATCTACCTGTCCTGTGCCGACGGTGCGCTGCTGCGGTTCGCCATGGACGCATTCGAGCCCGGCGAGTTTCACGACCGGTTCGGCCAGATCGAATTGCGCCGCAACCTGTTCGCCTCGCAGGAGCGGGCACAAGTGGACGAGTTCGAATATCAGCGCCGGCGCATCGATCTGCAGAGTTATGTGCTGCGCATGGCGCGTGCCGGCAAGCTCGAAGTCATCGTCACCAGCGCCTACTGGTCACGGCGCGGCGTGGTCGATGTGGCCTGGCAGCCGCGGATGGTCGAGATGTCCGTGCAGATGCCCGCCGACCCGTTGCCGGGGCCGCTCTTTGAGCATGCCGACGATGCCGCGCGCTATGCCCAGCAGAGGGCCGGCAGCGGTTATGTGCTGGATACCGGGTTCGTCAGCGCGATTCTTGCGCGCACGGCGTCGCTGCTCAATTCGACGTACGGCTTTGTCCCGCTGGAGCCGCTGGCCTATTCGGCGCTGGGGGAAAATCCGCTGCCGCGGATCCTACGTCATGTCGGCGACGCCGCGACCGGCTCGGGCAAACTGCCGCGCGACTTCATCCTGGTGGCGACCCATCAGATGTACCTGTCGGGCAATAACCTGCTGGTGGTGGATACCGATCAGGTCTATGCCAATTTCGCCGCACCGGGGCAGATGTATGCACAGACCCATGCGCTGGTCAGCCAGGGCTTCAAGGTCAAGGATTACTACTACTCGACGCCGCACGGAGTGCTGATCCGCTACAGCCCGACCTACACCCAGGCCGAGCAGGCCTTGCTGCGTACCCGGCCGGCGCAGTTCATCGATGGCAAGTGGCAGGCAGGGCTGGCCCCGAGCGACTTCATTTCGCGGCTGATCGACCTCGGCGATTTCCGCGTGCTGATCGCCGGGCATTACTGGCTCCAGGCCGGGCGCATGGGCACGCGCTGGCGCGAGCGTCGGCGGCAGGCGATTGCGACGGGCATCGTGCGCAATCGTGAAGAACTGTGAGGCGCCGGGTTATCTGCGGCGCATAAGGCCGATGAAAAACAGGCCGCCGAGTGCCGCGGTGGCCACGCCGATCGGCAGGTCTTCGGGGGCGATCAGCGTGCGCGCGGCGACGTCGACCCAGACCAGGAACACGCTGCCAAGGAACACGCACACCGGCAGCAACCGCCGGTGTTCGGCGCCGATCAGCCGACGGGCGATGTGCGGCACCATCAGCCCGACAAAGCCGATGGAGCCGCTGATCGACACCAGCACGCCGGTCATCAGCGAGGCGATCACGAACACCCGCAGGCGTACGCTGCGTGCGTTCAGGCCGAGCGTGACGGCGGTCTGTTCACCGGCCATCAACGCATTCAGCGGGCGGGCCATGCCCAGCAGCAAGAGCAGTCCGAGCAGCACGCTGAGTGCCGGCACCGCGAGCAACTCCCAGCGCGCCAGACCGAGACCGCCGAGCATCCAGAACATCACCGCGGAGCTGGCGCGATGGTCACCCATGAACAGCAGCAGGTTGGCAATCGCCATCATCACGAACGACACTGCCACTCCGCACAGCAGCAAGCGGTCGCTGTCGAGACGGCCGTGGCGGTTGGCGATCATCAGCACCACCAGCATGCTCAGCAGCGCGCCAATGAATGCGGCGATCGGCAGGGTCAGCAGACCGACGATTTCACCGACATGCAGCACCACGATCACCGCGCCGAGCGTCGCCCCGGAGGTCACCCCGAGCAGGTGTGGATCAGCCAGCGGATTGCGTGTGACCGCTTGCAGCACCGCGCCGATCAGCGCCAGCCCGGCACCGACCAGCGCACCCAGAAGCATGCGCGGCACGCGGATCAGCCAGACGATGTGTTCCTGGCCGGCGCTCCAGTCCGGCACGCCGAGGCCGAACAGTTTATGCAGCAGAATCCGCCACACCACGTCCACCGGCACCCGCGCCGGGCCGAAGCCCAGCGACACCACGCACGACACCAGCAGCACTGCGCCGAGGGCCAGCAGCAGCCAGCAGTAGCGACGATTGATCATTCGCCGTGGAAACCTTTGGCCAGGGTCTCGACCGCGAGTACGTTGTCGATCCCCGGCGTGGCCTGCACGTAGGGGATGACGATGAAGCGCTGGTTCCTGATCGCGTCTACCGATTGCAGCGCCGTGTTCTTCAGCAGGAATTCAATCTTCTGCTCGGCGGTGATTTCGCTGTAGTCGACGATCACGATCACTTGCGGATTGCGCTCGACCACGGTTTCCCAGTTGACCCGGGTCCAGCTCGCCTCGACGTCATCAAGAATGTTGCGCCCGCCAGCGGCATCGATCAGCGCTTGCGGCATGCCCAGTCGGCCGGAGGTCATGGCGCGGTCTTCGCCGCTGTCATAGAGGAACACTCGTGGTTTCTCGGCGGGCAGGTTTTTGCGGATTGCGGCGACCTGACTCTGCATGTCGGCGATCAACGCGTTGGCGCGATCCTGCACGTCGAAGATCCTGCCGAGATTTCGCAGGTCGTTGTACGTGTCATCCAGCGTGGCGGCGGGGCGCTTCATCACGAAGGCGCAGGACTCGGTCAGTTCATAGACGTTGATGCCCAGCGGCTGCAGGGTCTGCGGCGTGAGGTCGCCACCGACGCGCATGCCGTAGTCCCAGCCGGCGAAGAAGAAGTCGACGTTGGCGTTGAGCAGGGTTTCCACCGACGGGTATTTGGCCGCCAGCTCCGGCAGACCGTCGAGCAGCGACTGCATCTGCGGCGTCACCGCCTTCCAGCCACTGACGCCGCTGTAGCCGACCATCTGCGCCTTGAGGCCGAGGGCGAGCATCATCTGGGTCATGTTGATGTCGTGGCTGAGTGCGTGCTGCGGAGCTTGCTTGAAGGTCACTTCGCGGTTGCAGCTGGTAATCGTCAACGGGTATTTCGTGGCCTCGGCGAAGGCTTGGGTGGTGCCCAGCAACAGAGCGAGGCAAAGCAGGGAGCGCACAGTCATGGTCGGGTTATCCAGGTGATTCGCGGGTAGCCGTGGAGGGGGTGGGCATCGATCAGCACTTCGACGCCGAAGACGTCGCGCAGCAGGTCGCGGGTAAGCACGTCTTGTGGCGTGCCGCTGGCGACGATGCGGCCGTGGTTGATCACATATAAACGGTCGCAGAACGCGGCCGCCAGGTTGAGGTCGTGGATGCTCGCCAACGTGCCGATCTGCAAACGCTTGACCCGTTGCAGCAGCTCCAGTTGATAACGCGGGTCGAGGTGGTTGGTCGGCTCGTCGAGGATCAGCAGTTGCGGTTGCTGGGTCAGGGCACGGGCGAGGATCACCCGTTGCTTTTCGCCGCCGGAGAGCGTGGCGAAGGCGTGGTCTTCGAAACCTTCGAGGCCCACCGATTGCAGGGCCTGGGTGGCGAGCTGGCGGTCTTCGCGCGTGTCGCCGTCGAACAGGCCCTTGTGCGGCGTGCGGCCCATGGCGACCACTTCCTCGACGGTCAGGCCGAAGGCGTCGGGAAACTCCTGCAGGACCACGGCGATACGTTGCGCGCACCAGCGCGAGGATTGCTTCCAGACGTTGTGATGATCGAGACGAACCTCACCATGCTCGGGCTGGCTGAACCGGTAGGCGCAGCGCAACAGGCTGGTCTTGCCACTGCCGTTGGGCCCGATCAGCCCGACGAACTCCCCGGCGGCCACGTGCAGCGAGGCGTCCCGCAGCTGGAACTGGTGATGGCAGTGACCGTGGCCCAGGGGTGTCCAGGCGAGGTTGGCGAGGGTCAGTGAGGTCATGCGTCTACTCTGAAATTTTCGGTGCTGCCGGTGGCGCTTTCGCGAGCAGCTCGCGCCCACCGGGAAATGCATTGCGCAAGTGGGGGCGAGCCTGCCCGCGAAAGGGTCCAGTACCTCAAAAGGCGTAGTCAGCCGTGACAAAGAACGAACGCGGCTCACCCAGAATCCACTGCTGGCCCTCATTGTATTGGCTTTGCGCATACGTCCGGTCAAACAGATTGTTCACCTGCAAACCCAGCGTGGTGTTGCGCAAGGCTTGCCACGACAGCGTTGCATCGACCACGGTGTAGCTCGGCAGCTCGTTGCGGTTGGCCATGTCGGCGTAGCGCGCATCGACATAGCGCACACCGGCGCCGGCTTTCAGGTCATCGGTCAGCGCCTTGCTCAGCCACAGATTGGCGGTGCGCCGCGGCACGTCCACCGGACGATTGCCATTACGCGACACCGGCACGCCACCGACCACTTCTTCGAAATCGTCGTACCTGGCTTTGACGAGCGCGGCGTTGGCTTGCAGTTGCCAGGCATGTGGCAGTTGCAGATCGAGGCTGGCTTCCAGGCCGTTCGACGATTGCTGACCGACCTGTTGCTTGAGCGTCGGATTGCCCGGATCGTCGGTCAGCAGCTTCTTCTTGACGATGCGATACGCGGCCAGGGTGAACTCGCCGCGCTGCTCCCAGAACAGTTGCTTCAGGCCGATCTCGGTTTGCCGCGCGGTGGACAAGTCATATTGCTGCTGGCTCGGGCTCAGGGAAATCAGGCCGCCGATGCCATCGGTGCTGGTCGCGACCTGGCCGTAGAACGAGGTGTCCGCCGTCAGCGCGAACACCAGGCCGGCCTTCCAGTTGTTGCCGGTCAGGGTCTTGTCGCTCTGGCTGCCGTCGACCAGGTTGTTGCGGTCCACATGCACGTAGTCGCGGCGCACGCCGGTCACCAGCGACCAGCGCTCGCTCAGTTGCGTGCGGTTTTCGGCGAACGCCGACATCTGTTTGGTGGTGCTGTCGAACTGATCGCGATACGGATCGGCGCTCTGGAAATAACCGCTTTGCGGGTGATACCGATCCAGCGGCTGGCCGCCCGGCACATCGTTGAACGGCGAGTTGCTGTCGAGCTGGAAGCGGATGCGGTTGTAGTCGACACCGGTCACGGTCTGGCTGTCGAGGCCGAACAGCGAGTGCCTGAAGGTGAAGATCTGGCGGTCGCCGACCTGTTCCTGTTTGTGGCCGATGCCGAAGTAACCACTGCGGCTGAGTTGCTGGCTGTCAGTATCGAAGTTGTAGTTCTCGGCGTTCTGCCAGCGACGTTGGGCCTTGAGGTAGTACAGCTCGTTGCTGGCGCTGACGGCATCGTTGATCTGCCAATCCGTGGTCAGGCGCGTCCATTGATCGTTGTAGTGCTGTTTGTCGTCGCGCACGTTGTAGTTCCTGTTGCGCAGGCTGTCCTTCAACTGGCCATTGATCAGTGGTGTACCGAAGTAGTTCTGCGGGCGCTGGTCGCCGTAGTCGTGGGCGAGGGTGAAGGTCAGGTCATCGCTGGCCTGCCAGCGCAGGGCGGCGCTGATGAAGTCGCTGGACGCATCACCGCGATCGACCCAACCGTTGCTGCGCAGGCGATTGAGGTTGAGGCGATAGCTCAGGGTGTCGGTCAGCGAACCGCCGCTGTCGAACGCCTGCTGCTGACTGTCGAACGAGCCGTAGCCGACGCGCACGTGGTTTTCGATGTCGCCCGCGAACGGCTTCTTCGGGATCACGTTGACCACCGCGCCGGTCGCGCCTTCGCCGTACAGCACCGAGGCCGGGCCGCGCAGCACGTCGACACGCTCCACCGCCCAAGTGTCGACCGGGAACGTCACAGTGCCCATGCCGCTGTACAGACGGTTGCCGTCATACAGCTGCATCACCGAGCTCTGCCCGGTAAAGCCGCGAGCCTGCAACGACGTGCCGCCATCGCCCGGCGTGCCGGTGCGACTGATGCCGGTGCTGCGCGACACCGCGTCCTGCACGCTGCGATCGCCACGGGCGCGGACCTGTTCGCCGCTGAGGCTTTCGACGCTGGCTGGGGTGTCCATGGCCGTGAGGTTCAGGCGCGAACCGGCGGAGGTCGGGGTGGTCAGGCTGACGGTTTCGGCGTCGATCGCCGGCGCGGAGATGGTGCCGGCGGGCAGCGTCAGGGCAGTGCCGTCGGCCTGCGCCTGGTGCCACGCGAGCAGGCACAGACTGGACAGGAAATACTTGTTCATTGGACCGGAGAATCACTTCTGCAAAAGAAAACCCGTAGCGCGAGGCGACGGGTCGGGCGGCATATTTGCGTTATACAGTAACACTAAAAACTGCCGGAGCTTAAGCCCCGGCAGTTTAAAGATCTGTCTAGTTCGCGCATCTCGCGTGTTTCATGATGAACATGAACGGAATCCAGGATCGATCAATAGCCTGTGAGACCAGACTATGCCGAGAAGTTAGCTGCGCTATAGCAAAACACTCTGAATAACTGTCATTTATGACAGTGCTGCTGAGGGCTCCGCAGGCATTAGATTGAGGGCGCACGCGCTCGCGTGTTCAGCAGACAAGGAGCAGCGCAATGAAAGTCACGACAACGGCAATCCTGTTCATCCTGATGGCGGGGCTCGGCTTGGGCCGGGCCGTGCTGGCGGCTGACGAGTTTCGCGATTGCATGCAGGAATGGGAAGCCAACACGGGTGCACGCAAGACGTGCAATCAAGTCAGCAACCCTTCGAGCGGCTCTGTGCCCATGGCCAGGCCAGCAGGTTTTCGTACGTGTACGATTACTGTCAGTTGTCAAAAAAGCGATGGGTTCCCCCTTTTTCAGAAAGTGGATGTGGACATCACTCAAATCCCGTTACTGAACAACTGCGGCGGCAGACTCAAGGTCGGCAATTGTTAATGCGCGCAAGCGCGGGCGCGATCGCCCCCGGCGCTCGCGCCTGCGTCAATCACCCGCTCAGTTGGCGTACGCCCTGCGGCTCAGACGAGCCAACAGGATTCGGTCCAATAGCCACACCACCACCAGCGACGCTCCCACCAGCGGAAACACCACTGCCAGCACCAGCATGATCGCCACGCCGGTTTTCCACTTCGGCAGGTCGTGGCGCAGCGGTGGTACGCCAAATCTGCCTTGCGGACGACGCTTCCACCAGATCACCACACCACTGACAGCGCTGAGCAGGATCATCAGGCAGATCAGCAGCACGATGATCTGGTTGAAAGTGCCGAACATCTTGCCTTCGTGGAGCATCACGCCGATTTCCGTGGCCCGCGCCACTGCACCGTACTGCTCGAAACGCACATCGGCGAGGACCTTGCCGGTGTACTGGTCGACATGCAGAGTAGCGTCGTTGCGTGGATCGTCGGCGAACACGGCGATGGTGAACACGCCGGTGGCGGTGGTCGGCAGGGTGATGCTGTAGCCCGGTTCGACCTGGCGTTGCAGCGCGATGTTCTGCACGTCCTGCAGGCTGATCGTCGGCGCGGCGGGGCCATGTTGCATGCCGCCGTGGGCCATGTGTTCGGCGTGGTCGCCGGACATCGGCATCGGCGTGTTTTCCATCGCCCAGGGCACGGTCTGGCGGGCGGCGTTGTTGAGACTGCCGGCCTCGACGTCGGAGGTCGGCACGTTGTCCCACATCGCCGCCGGGAACACGTTCCAGACCTGGGCGTACTGTTTGCCCCAGAAGCCGGTCCAGGTCATGCCGCTGAGCAGCATCACCAGCAGCAACGCCGCGCCCCAGAACCCGGTGACGGCGTGCAGGTCACGCCACAGCACGCGGCCGCGACTGCTCAGGCGTGGCCAGAGAATCCCCGCCGCCTGACCGCGCGGCCACCACAGGAAAACCCCGGACACCACCAGCACCACGCCCCAGCCGGCGGCCATTTCGATGAGGCGGTCACCGACGGTGCCGATCATCAGTTCGCCGTGGATCGCCCGGGCGATGGCTTGCAGGTTCTGCTTGGCGTCCTGTTCGCCGAGGATGTCGCCGTGGTACGGATCGACGAACACATTCAGTTCGTGGCCGGCATTTTTCACCACGAATTGCGCGCTGCGTTCGGCGTTCACGGGCGGCAGGTACTGGCTGACCTGACCCTGTGGGTAAGCGCTTCTTACCTTTTGCAGCAAGTCGTCGGCCGGCACCGTGTGATGCCCCGCCGGAACGTTGAGCAGGCTGCTGTACATCAGCGCATCGAGTTGCGGTTTGAACAGGTAAATGATGCCGGTCAGGGCCAGCATCACCATGAACGGCGCGACGAACAATCCGGCATAAAAATGCCAACGCCAGGCCAGGTTGTAGAAATTCGGTTTGGGCTGTTTCATCACGTGTGCTCCGCTTGGCTTGGATCTTCTAGTTGTTCATTCAAGTTGCTGCACCGCATTACCTGTGGGAGCGAGCCTGATCGCGAAGGCGTCCTGCCAGACGACATCCATGCTGGATGTGCCGTCCCCTTCGCGAGCGGGCTCGCTCCCACATGGGTGGGTGTTAGAAACTCATGTCCACCTTGGTCCAGAGCGTGCGCCCCGGTTCGTTGATGGCTTGCGGGTCGTTGGCGGGGTAGCCGAACCCGGCGTTGCCCGCCAGGTTCAGGTGCTCGGCGTAAGCCTTGCCGAACAGGTTGTCGACGCCGCTGCTGACCTTCCAGTTTTTGTTGATCCGATAGGCACCGTTGAGTGAGAACACGCCGAAGCCCGAACTCTTGTCGTAGTCCTTGCCGACCACGTTGCCTTTGTTCTGGTCGATACGGTTTTGCGCGGCAACCACCCTCCACAGGGCGCCGGCGCTCCAGTTGTCTTCGCTGTAGGTCAGGCCGAAGCGCGCATCCAGCGGCGGCATCTGCGGCAGGGCCTTGCCGTCGCTGCTGTTCTTGCCCCAGGCGTAGGCCAGGGTCGCATCGGCTTTCCAGTTATCGGTGAGTGCGTAAGCGGCACCGAGTTCGCCGCCCATGATCCGCGCGTCGATGTTCTCGGCGCGCGAAGTGCTCATGCCCATCATCCCCGGGGTGTAGTCGAACAGGATGTAATCGCGGACCTGGCCGATGTAGCCCGAAGCCCAGGCTTCAAGGTCGGCGCTCTTGTAGTTGACGCCAAAGTCGAGCTGGGTGGTCTTTTCCGGCTTGATCGAATCGAACGCATTGACCGAACCGGCCGGGCCGGAATTGGGCGAGAACAGCTCCCAGTAATCCGGGAACCGCTGCGCGTGGCCGAGGCCGGCGTAGAGCGTGGTCGGGCTGTCGGCCAGGTCATGCTCGTAACGCACGAAGCCGCTCGGCAGGGTATCGGCACGGGTATCGCCAGCGGTCGGATTCGGCCGCGACATCATTCCCGAACCGCTGCTCTGGCGGAAATCCCTGGCCGAGGCGCGGTCGACCCGGGCACCGCCGATCAGCCGGTCGCGGTCGGCGGCGTACCAGGTCATCTCGCCGAACACGCCGTAGTTATGGAAATCGGCATCCTTGCTGTAGGGCAGGTCCTTGTAGGTATCGATGCCCATGGCGCTGCGCTGACGATGCTCGTCGGTCTGCGCATCGAGGCCGCTGATCAGCTGAATGTCGGCCCAGCGCCAGGTCGCCTTGATCCGTGCGCCGAGGGTGCGGCGGTCGACGTTGGATGCCATCGGCCCGGCCATCATCCCGGTGCCGGATGGCGTGCGCAGGGTGTAGTTGTCCATCACGTGGTCGGCGTAGTTGTAGTAGACCTGCGCTTCGAGTTTCTCCAGCACCTCGCTGAGGTTGGATTTCTCCAAGCGCAGGCCGAGGCTTTCGCGCAGGAATTGCGCACCGTCCATGCCGCGCCCGGCGTAGCGTGCTTCACCGTCGCCCTTGCCGGCGGTGAGTTCGATCAGGGTGTCGGCGTCCGGGGTCCAGCCCACCGCGATATCACCGTTCCACTTGTCGTAGCGCGAGGCAACGCTGTCGTGGTTGCCGTCGCGGTAGTCGTCGGAATGCGCGGTGTTGCCGATCACCCGTACGTAGCCCAGCGACCCGCCAGCGGCGGCATCCACGACTTTGTCGAAGCGTCCGTTGGAACCGGCCAGCACGCTGGCGTTCACGCGGCTGCCGAGTTCGCCGAAGTGTTCCGGCTCGCGGTCGAAGAGGATTGTGCCGGCGGATGCGCCGGGGCCGTAGAGCACGGTTTGCGGGCCCTTGATCACGGTGAGCTTGTCGTAGGTCTCGGGCGAGATGTACGAGGTCGGCGCGTCCATCCGGCCGGGGCAGGCACCGAGCATCAGGCTGCCGTTGGTGAGGATGTTCAGGCGCGAGCCGAACATGCCGCGCAGCACCGGGTCACCGTTGGTGCCGCCGTTGCGCACCAGGGCGAAGCCGGGAATGGTCTTCAGATAATCGCCGCCATCGCTGGCCGGCACCGGTTGGCGCGGGTCTTTCGGGTTGGTGACGATGGTCAGCGGCGAGCTCGGGGCAACGGCGGTGATCACCGTCGGGCTCAGTTCGTCAGCGTGGCCGACGTGTTCGTCGGCGTGGACCAGCGGGGCCAGCAGGACACCGCAAAGGACGGCGCTAGCGTGCCTGAAGCGAACGCGGGATTCGTTCAGGGCAAAGGAGGCCGGGGCACAGCCCGGGCGTGGAACAGCAGCAAACCTGGACATGACAATTTCCATCAAACAGTCGTAAACGACACGGCCGGCAGCCTGGAGCTGTCTTCTCAACCGTGTGCAATCAGAGGTGGGTGTCTACGCTGCGACGGGCGGGGCGCGGGTGCGGGCGCCGGGGAAGAAGGTCTGCCGGGCGTGGCCCAGGCGCGGGGAGGGTGGGGTGAAGGTGTTTAGCGGCGGGATATTGAAGGCGACACTATCGCCCCCGCCGGTCAGCGCCGGGCAATTGAACAGCAGGCTGCAATAGCCGCATTTTTCCCACAGCACATGGTGTGAGGATTGCGGCGGGCAGTGCTCGGCCGAAGGGGTTGCTTCATGCGCGGAGTGATCCATGCCCGGCATGTCCATCGCCATGTCCATGCGCATTGGCATGGAGGGCGAGGCGTGCTGATCCATCGGCATCGACTGAGAAATCAGTGGGCCGATGAAGATCATCAACATGGCGAACAGGGCGATCCAGCTGCCGCGCGTCAGGTATTGAGTCTGACGGCGATGCCGGGAGGGCCTGGCGCTCAGCGGGCGCATGGGCGAAGTCAGCCGGATCGGTTACTGAGCGTGCGCGTGGGCCTGCGTGGTTTCCGGCGGTTTCTTCTGCACGGCGACTTCAACGGTGACGTCACCGGCCTTCTCGAAATGCAGGGTCAGCGGAAAGCGCTTGCCATCGCTGAGCAGGCTACGGTCGGTCGGATTGAGCAGCATCACGTGATACGCCATCGGCGCGAACGTCACCTTGCCACCGGCAGGAATCACCACGTTGGGCACCTGCTGCATTTTCATCAGGTCGCCCTGCATCACATGCTCATGCAGTTGCGCTTCAGCGGTGATCGGCGAGTCGACGCTGAGCAGCCGGTCGTCGGTCTTGCCGGGATTGCTGATGACGAAATAAGCGGCGACGGTCGGCGCATTGGGCGGCAGTTCCTGCGACCACGGGTGGGCGATTTCCAGCTCGCCGGCCTTGTATTCGTGGGCATGGGCGAAGCACGCCGGCAGCAACAGCGCAGCGATGACGATGAATTTGTTCAACATGGCGGTTCTCCAGAACGATTTGAAACGCAGGTCAATTGCGCGAACAAATCAGACCAGAGGAGAGGCGCGGGGATTGAGGCTCGGCCATTGCTGGCGCGGTGTCGGGGCTTGCAGCAGGGTGGGCGCCACGCTGCGATTGCTTGCGTACTGGGCGAAATACAGCTGCGGCGAATGCCCCGGCAATGCCACCACCGGCGCCGAGCCCGAGCAGCACCAGCAATGCTGCATGGTCGAATGGGTGTCGTTGAGCGGGGTTTTCTGTGTCGTGGTGCCGATGTCGATCGCCACCATCTTCGTCCCGCTGCCGGTGCAGAAACTGCTCCACAGCAACTGCTCGGCCGGCGTTTGCGCCGCCTGCGCCATCGCTCCCGTCATCGGCATGGCGAGCATGTTGAACAGCACTGCAAAGCAGGCGATCCAGGCAATGGCAAGCCGGTGTCGGTTCATGGGACAGATCCGTCGGGTGGGCGATCAGGCGCGGCTATTTAGCCTGATCAGGGCCGATAAGTAAAAAAGCGTAGTGCGGTTTGGTGTCGCAGAGGATTCACCCTGCTACGGCATGCAACCGCAAACCCAGCGCCTTCATAACTTTCATGATAGTCGCGAATTCCGGATTTCCATTGCTGCTCAGCGCTTTATAAAGGCTTTCACGACCCAGCCCTGCATCTCGTGCAACCTGGGTCATGCCTTGGGCGCGGGCAATGTCATTAAGGGCTGCACGGATGAGAACGCCGTCGCCAGCATCTTCGTCAAAACAAGCGTCCAGGTAAGCCGCCATTTCCTCCGGCGTTTTAAGAAACTCTGCAGCGTCGAAGCGGGTGAATTTTTCGGTCATGACTTACTCCTCATTACCGATGCTTTGCGCCAACTGGATGGCGCGTTTGATATCTCGTTTTTGTGTCGACTTGTCGCCCCCCAGCAGTAACAGATAAATCACTTCGCCTTTACGTGTGAAGTACATCCTGTAGCCGGGACCGTAATGAACACGCATTTCATAAACGGCACTGCCAACGAACTCGCAATCACCCATGTTTCCATGCTCTGCGCCTCGAATTCTGGCGATGATGCGAGCTTTGCCATTGGTGTCTTTCATCGAGTCGAGCCAATCGGCAAATGCAGGGGATCGTTCAAATTCGATCATGTCGAAATCGTATTCCTTGGGATACAGACTGACAAGCCGCTTTTTTCTTGAGCGCTGCAGTGCGCTTCAAGAATTTGCTCGCTGCAAATCTGTGGGGATAAAAGGAATCGAAATCTTGACGTGAAGTAACAAGAGCGAACAGTCAGCTGTTTCCTGAAAATTTGCCGGTCAAATCAAGGATTAGCTCGAAATCAGGAATTATCTGACGTAGAGAGGGCTTCCAGGATTTCAGACGTATTCCTGAACTCCCGATCAACCCCCGCCAACTCCGGTCGCCTCAAAACAATCACCGGCACCCCAAGCTCTCGCGCCACGTCCAGTTTCGGCTCGGTCGCGGTGCTGCCGCTGTTCTTGCTGATCAGCACGTCGATCTGCCGTCGTGCGAACAGCGCCCGTTCATCCTCGAACTGAAACGGCCCACGGGCGCCGATGACTTCGCAGCGTTCGTTGCCGGGATAAACGTCGAGGGCGCGCAGGGTCCAGAACTGGTGCGCAGGGATTTCGTCGAGGTGTTGCAGCGGTTCGCGGCCAAGGGTGAACAGGGGACGGCGGAAGGGTTCGAGGGCGTTGATCAGTTCGGCCCAGTCGGCGACTTCACGCCAGTCATCGCCCGGTTGCGGCTGCCACGCCGGGCGGCGGAGGGCCCAGCAGGGGATGCTGGTGAGTTGCGCAGCAGTGGCGGCGTTCTGGCTGATTTGGGCGGCGTAAGGGTGGGTGGCGTCGAGCAGCAGGTTGATGCCTTCGTCGCGAATGAACTGCGCCAGACCTGCGGCGCCGCCATAGCCGCCGACGCGCACCTGACACGTCAGGTCGGTCGGCACCCGGCCCACCCCGGCCAGGCTGTAAACGTGTTCCGGCCCCAACGTACGCGCGATCGCCAACGCTTCCGTCACGCCGCCCAGCAACAGAATCCGTTTCATGCAAACTCCCCCGCATGGCCGACGATGCCGCCCTGACGATCAATCGCGAACACCTCGACCTGCACCTGCGCCGGCACCACGCTGCGTGCGAACTGCAGCGCATGACGGCAGACCTCATCACCCAGCGCCACGCCCGCCGCAGTGGCCATCGCCAACGCCTGCTGACTGGTGTTCGCCCCGCGAATGGCTTGCTGCAACGCATCGTCAGCACCAATCGCCGCCGCCCAGTCGGCCAGTTGCGGCAGGTCGATGCTCGAATGGCGCGAGTGCAGATCCATGTGCCCGGCCGCCAGTTTGCTGATCTTGCCGAAGCCGCCGCACAGGCTGAGTTTATCCACAGGCACTTTGCGCAGATGCTTGAGCACCGCGCCGACGAAGTCGCCCATTTCGATCAGGGCGATTTCCGGCAGGTCGTAGACCCGGCGCATGGTGTCTTCGCTGGCGTTGCCGGTGCACGCGGCGATGTGCAGATAGCCGTTGGTTCTGGCCACGTCGATGCCCTGGTGGATCGAGGCGATGTAGGCGGCGCAGGAAAACGGCCGGACGATGCCGCTGGTACCGAGGATCGACAGACCGCCGAGAATACCCAGGCGCGGATTCATGGTTTTCAGCGCCAGGGCTGCGCCGCCCTCGACATTGACCGTGACCTCGAAGCCGCCGCGATAGCCGGTTTCTTCGGCGAGGCGTGCGAGGTGCTCGCCGATCATCCGGCGCGGCACCGGGTTGATCGCCGGTTCGCCGACGCCCAGCACCAGCCCCGGGCGGGTCACGGTGCCGACGCCGGTGCCGGCGACGAAGCGAATGCCCGACTCGGCCAGCAGCCGCACGTGCGAATAGAGCAGGGCGCCGTGGGTCACGTCGGGGTCGTCACCGGCATCCTTGAGGGTCCCGGCCTCGGCGCCGTCGGCGCTCAACCGGCAGAACTCCAGGCGCATCTGCACCTGCTTGCCCTTGGGCAAGACGATCTGTACGGCATCCGCGGCAACGCCGCCGAGCAACAGGCGGGCGGCGGCGAGGCTGGTGGCCGTGGCGCAGCTGCCGGTGGTCAGGCCGCTGCGCAGGGGTGCGGGTTGTTCGGCGGTTTCGTCACGCATCGAGGGGTTTGACCAGATCCAGCAGGGTGATCGGCAGCGCCTGGCGCCAGGTGTCGAATTCGCCCAGCGGTTGCGCCTGGGCCACATGGATGCGGGTCAGTTCGCCGCCGTGGCGTTCGCGCCAGTGCATCAGGGCGGCTTCGCTTTGCAGGGTCACCGCGTTGGCGACCAGCCGGCCGCCGGGCTTGAGCTGTTCCCAGCACGCCTCGAACACGCCTGCGCGGGTCACGCCGCCGCCGATGAAAATGGCATCCGGGCGTTCCAGGCCGGCGAGGGCCTGCGGGGCCGTGCCGCGAATCAGTTGCAGGCCGGGCACGCCCAGCGCATCGCGGTTGTGTTCGATCAACGCTTGCCGCCCCGCATCCGCCTCGATCGCGATGGCGCGACAGCTCGGGTGCGCGCGCATCCATTCGATACCGATCGAGCCGCAACCGCCACCCACGTCCCACAGCAGCTCACCGGGGATCGGTGCCAGGCGGGCGAGGGTGATGGCGCGCACGTCGCGCTTGGTCAGTTGGCCGTCATGCACGAACGCCGAGTCGGGCAGCCCGGCAAGGCGTGACAGGCGCGGAGCGTGCGCGTCGGCGCGGCATTCGATGGCGATCACGTTGAGGTCGGCCATGGCGGCGCTGTCCCAATCGTTGGCGGTGCCATCGACCCGGCGCTCGGCGACGCCGCCCAGATGTTCCAGCACGCTCATGCGGCTCGCCGCAAAACCGCGCTCGCGCAACAGTTGCGCGACTGCCGCCGGGCTCTGACCGTCGTTGCTCAGCACCAACAGGCGCACGCCGCTGAACAGCTGGGCATTGAGTGCAGCCAGGGGCCGCGCCACCAGCGACAGTGTGACCACGTCCTGCAACGGCCAGCCGAGGCGTGCGGCGGCCAGTGCGCAGGAAGACGGCGCGGGCAGGATCAGCATCTCGGCGTTCGCCACCTGCCGGGCGAGGCTGGCGCCGACGCCGTAGAACATCGGGTCGCCGCTGGCCAGCACGCACACCGCCTCGCCGCGCCGCTCGAGCACCGGGGCGAGGGAAAACGGACTCGGCCACAACTGGCGCTCGCCGCGGATACACACCGGCAGCAGGTCCAGCTGGCGCTGGCCGCCGACAATCCGCGAGGCGCCCAGCAGGGCCCGCCGGGCGTTTTTGCCCAGGCCCTTGAAGCCGTCTTCACCGATTCCTACTACCGTCAGCCAGGGGGACATCTGTCGCCTCTCAAAAAAGTGTCCGCAAACGCGGCGTTCCGACGGGCAGACTTTTCATGCCGCCGGACAAAGCAGGCATAATACCGCGCCTTCGCCCGCGAAGCGTCTATCCACTCAGCCGGCCAGCCCCTTGAACGATCACCCGATGTCCACCGCCATACGCCCCTCGGCCTGCCCGGGGTTGCTGCGTATCGTCCAGGCACTGGATGGCGGCATCTGTCGGATCAAGCTCGATGGCGGCTTGCTCAGCGCCGCTCAGGCCGACGCGGTAGCCGAGGCGGCCGAACGCTTTGCCGGCGGCGCGATCGAGGCAACCAATCGTGGCAACCTGCAGATTCGCGGGATCGGCGTGCAATCTGCCGCATTGATCGAGCACCTGCTGGCCGCCGGCCTCGGCCCGCGCAACGCCGCCGCCGATGATGTGCGCAACCTGATGCTCAGCCCTGCCGCCGGCATCGACCGGCAGATGCAGGTCGACACCCGGCCGCTGGCACGGCAGATCCTCGATCTGCTGCAAAGCCATCCACGTTTCCATGAACTGAGCGCCAAGTTCGCCGTGCAGCTGGATGGCGGCGAGGCGCTGGCAATGCTCGAACATCCCCACGATCTGTGGCTGTCAGCCTGCGAGCGCGACGCTGAAACACTGCTGGCGTTCGGTCTGGCCGGATGCCCGACGGAGCCTGCGCTCGGTGCCGTCGCGCTGGAACACGGCGTGGCCCTGGTAGCCGCGGTGCTGGAGCTGTTTCTCGAACGGGCGCAGCCGCAACAGACGCGGATGCGCCATCTGCTCGATGAAATGCCGCTGCCGGCCCTGCTCCAACAGCTGTCGGCGCGGGTGCCGGTGCGGCCCATCGATGACTGGCGACGCGCCTCGGCGGCGCCAACGCTGCACCTGGGCATTCAACGGCAAAACAGCGTCGGCCTGCACTACGTCGGCGCCGCGCCGGTGCTCGGCCGTCTCGACCCGCCGCAGCTGCGCGGTGCGGCCCGCCTGGCCCGGCAGTACGGCGACGGCACCCTGCGCTGCACCGCGTGGCAAAGCCTGCTGCTGCCCAACGTGACCACGGCGCATGCCGCCGACGTGCGCCAGGGGCTTGCCGATCTGGGCCTGCAGACCGACCCCGACGCCGCACTGTCACGGCTGATCGCCTGCACCGGCAGCCTCGGTTGCGGCAAAGGCCTGGCCGACACCAAGGGCGATGCCCGTCGGCTGGCGACGTTGTTGCCGCAGGCACTCGATGTGCACCTGTCCGGTTGCCCGCGTTCCTGCGCCGCGGCGCACCGGGCCGCGGTCACCTTGCTGGCGGTCGGCCCCGGCCGCTATGACCTGTATTTTCGCGACGCAACGCAGCCGGGCTTCGGCGCGCTGCACGCTCACTACCTTACTATCGAAGCGGCGGCGGCCCTGCTCGCTGCCCGCTCACGGAGCCCCCTTGATGCTTGATTACATCCGCGACGGTCAGGAGATCTATCGCAACTCCTTCGCGATCATTCGCAGCGAGGCCAACCTGGCACGCATCCCGGCCGACCTGGAAAAACTCGCGGTGCGGGTGATTCACGCCTGCGGCATGGTCGAGGCGGTCGACGGTCTGCAATTTTCCGCGGGC
Organism: Pseudomonas sp. efr-133-TYG-5; assembly: GCF_030209175.1. Classification (GTDB taxonomy): domain Bacteria; phylum Pseudomonadota; class Gammaproteobacteria; order Pseudomonadales; family Pseudomonadaceae; genus Aquipseudomonas. The sequence goes on from NZ_JARVSM010000006.1 coordinate 574,279, forward strand.
GCCGGCCAGGCCGGGCGCGGTGCGCTGGCGGCCGGTGCGCCGATCCTCTGTGATGCGCGGATGGTTTCCGAAGGCGTGACCCGCGCCCGGTTGCCGGCGAACAATCCAGTGATCTGCACCCTGCGCGACGACAGCGTGCCGCAGCTGGCCCGCGAGCTGGGCAACACCCGCTCGGCGGCGGCGCTGGAACTGTGGCGGCCGCACCTGGCCGGCAGCGTGGTGGTGATCGGCAATGCGCCGACCGCGCTGTTCTATCTGCTGGAAATGCTCGACGCCGGCGCGCCGAAACCGGCGCTGATCCTCGGCTTCCCGGTCGGTTTCGTCGGCGCTGCCGAGTCGAAAGCGGCGCTGGCGGCGGACAGCCGCGGCGTGCCGTTCGTGATCATGCAGGGCCGGCTCGGCGGCAGCGCCATGGCGGCCGCTGCGGTCAATGCCCTGGCTACGGAGATCGAATGATGCAGGCCAAAGGACGTCTGATCGGCCTCGGCGTGGGCCCTGGTGATCCGGAACTGATTACCGTCAAGGCCCTGCGCCTGCTGCGCGAATCGCCGGTGGTGGCGTATTTCGTCGCCAAGGGCAAGAAGGGCAACGCGTTCGGCATCATCGAAGCGCACCTGCAGGCGGCGCAGAACCTGCTGCCGCTGGTGTACCCGGTGACCACCGAAGCGCTGCCGGCACCGCTGTCCTACGAGCAGGTGATCAGCGATTTCTACGACAGTGCCGCCGAAGAGCTGGCGGCGCATCTGGATGCCGGTCGCGACGTGGCGGTGATCTGCGAAGGCGATCCGTTCTTCTACGGCTCCTACATGTACCTGCACGATCGCCTGGCGACGCGCTATGAGGCCGAAGTGGTGCCGGGCGTGTGCTCGATGCTCGGCGGCGCCTCGGTGCTCGGGGCGCCGCTGGTGTATCGCAACCAGAGCCTGTCGGTGCTGTCCGGCGTGCTGCCCCACGAAGACCTCAAGCGGCGCCTGGCCGATGCCGACGCGGCGGTCATCATGAAGCTGGGGCGCAACTTCCCCAAAGTCCGCGCGGTGCTGGAAGAACTCGGCCTCGCCGAGCGCGCGCTGTACGTCGAGCGCGCAACCATGGCCAATCAGAAGATCGTGCCGCTGGATCAGGTCGAGCCGATGTCGTCCCCGTACTTCTCGCTGATTATCGTGCCCGGCGAACGGTGGCAAGGCTGATGACCTCATCGACTCCGGCCATCGTCATTCTCGGCCAGGGCAGCCTGGCCACTGCCCGCTGCCTCCAGCAGGTCTATCCGGCGGCGCAGATCCACGGTCTTGCCGGTCGGGTCGACGGCGCCGACTGCAGCTATCAGGAATTCGGCGCGACCCTGCGCGCGCTGTACCAGCAGGACACGCCGATCATTGCCCTGTGCGCCGCCGGCATCGTCATTCGTACCCTGGCGCCGCTGTTGCTGGAAAAAGGCGCCGAACCGCCGGTGCTGGCCGTCGCCGAGGATGGCACCGCCGTGGTGCCGCTGCTGGGCGGCCTGGGTGGGGTCAACAGCATGGCCCGCGAGATCGCGGCGCACCTGCAGGTCGCGGCGGCGATCACCACCAGCGGCGAATTGCGTTTCGGCACTTGCCTGCTCAATCCGCCCGCCGGTTATGCCCTCGCTGACCTGGAGACGGGCAAGCGCTTTGTCTCTGATCTGCTCGCCGGGCACAGCGTGCGCATTGACGGCGCCGCCCCGTGGCTGGATCAGGCGCAATTGCCGCAAGACCCGCAGGCGCAGCGCGCGATTCATGTCGCCAGCGATGCGCGTCAGGTTGCGGCCAATGAGCTGCGCATTTATCCGCGCAGTGTGGCGGTGGCGGTGAATGCCGATACGGCGGATCTGCTGCCGCGCATTCGCAGCGCCTTGCACCAGGCCGATGTGGCCGTGCAATCGCTGGCCTGCCTGGTGGCGGCCGACACGCAAATGGCCAGCCCGGCGCTGCGTGAAGTAGCGCTGCAGCTGGCCGTGCCGCTGCGCTTCGTGCCGGCGGCGGCGGACATCGCCGAGCTGGCGCACAATGCGCTCGCGCCAGCGCAGATCATTGTCAGCGCCGCTGACATGGCCGTCGCTGTGGCCGCACAGCCACTGGATGTTTCACGGATCGGCCGCCCGCGCGGACGCCTGGCGGTCATCGGCCTCGGCCCCGGGGCGGCGGAACTGATGGTGCCGGCGGTGAAAGCCGAGCTGGCCCGCGCCACCGACGTGCTCGGCTACGAAACCTACGTGCGCATGGCGGGCCCGTTCCGCGACGATCAGGTGCAGCACTGCACCGACAACCGCGAAGAAATGCAGCGCGCCCGGCATGCCTTTCGCCTGGCGGCGGCGGGGCGTTCGGTGATCGTCGTGTCGTCCGGTGACCCGGGTGTGTTCGCCATGGCCGCGGCGGTGCTCGAAGCGCTGCACGAGTCGGATGATCCGACGTGGCACAGCGTCGACCTGGAAATCCTGCCGGGGGTGTCTGCGTCGCTGGCCACGGCGGCCCAGGCGGGCGCGCCGCTGGGTCATGACTTCTGCGTGATGTCGCTGTCGGACAACCTCAAGCCGTGGTCGATCATCGAGAAACGCCTGGGTCTGGCGGCGCAGGCCGACCTCGCTTTGGCCTTCTACAACCCGATTTCCAAGGCGCGGCCATGGCAGCTGGGGCGGGCGCTGGAAATCGTCGGGCAACACCGCACGGCGCAAACCCCGGTGGTGCTGGGCCGGGACATCGGCCGGCCGGGGCAGACCCTGCGAGTGACCACGCTGGGGGCGCTGACGGTGGATCAGGTGGACATGCGCACCATGGTGCTGGTCGGTTCGTCGACCACGTGCACCTTCGCCCGCAGTGGCGGCGGCGAGTGGGTCTACACGCCGCGCTGGTACGGTGAAAAACCGTCGGGTTGATAGCGCTCGCGACACCGGGCGATTGACTATCAATATGTAAAAAGGGCAGCGAACTTACAGTTCGCCGCCCTTTTTTATTGGCGGTTCTAGTTTCGATTAATCACAACTTTGTCTGCTTGAATGTCCGGATGTAATGCAATGTTGCCTTTGACATTGTTTGAATATCTTCCTGTTTGTCTGTGGCGATTTTTTATTCTAGTTTCGCCGGGTCTTTGCAGGGTTTGCACTCTGCTTGATTAATCAGTCCATACAAGGAAGTTGTTCTTATGCTGGATGCAAAGATTGCCCGTCGCGATGACGGCTATGAAAAGTTTGTCAATCTGTTCAAGTTGGCCGATCTGGAACAGGCATTGTTGCCCTATAAAAATACCGCGCAATATGACGCGATTATCCGTTATTACTTCGCCTGTATCGGCCTGCTCGATTCGCCGCGGCTGTTGCAGCCGCTGGCGCTGTTCCGCCAGGCGTTGGGGGATTTGAGTGCGCGCCGGGTACGCCGGGAAACCGGCAAGAAAACCGCAGCAAGTCCCGACGGCGAAACGGCGCCGGAACTTTCGCAGATTATCGGCCGGGTCGACCGTTTCCAGTCGCGCCTGCAATACAGTGTCGAACAAATGAAAATCGCCGCCACCGAAGTGCCCAAGATCCTGCACTTTGTCTGGCTCGGCGGCGGCATCGGCGATATACAGCGCGATTATCTGAATATCTGGCGGCAAGTGCTCGCCGGGCAGGGTTACACGATCAATCTCTGGTATGACAGTGATGCGTTGCTGGCCTATCAGAGCAATCGCTTGATCGTCGAGGCGGCCAAGGCCGATGCCATGTTGCAGGGCGGCGCCGCGAGTGATTCGGAGTGGGACCTGATCGAGATGTATGAAGCGCGGGCCATTGTCCTGAAACAGCAGATGTTCGCGCATATCAACCAGGCCGTGCTCGACGGCGAACTGGCCGATGAAGCCCGGGTGCAATTGCTGAGTCGGGCGTACGGCCAGCAGGCCGACGACCTACGGGCGCTCAAGCAGGCGAATCTGCACAGCCTCGAGTCGCTGCAGGGCGAGGATCTGCAGTTGCGCGATCTGGCCAGCCCGGCCGAGTCCTTGCAGTTGCGCGCGATCTACGATCAGGAAATGCGCCTGCGCGGCAATCTGGCGGCGGCCTCCGATGTCGTGCGTCTGGAAGCGGTGGATGCCGAGGGCGGCATGTATTCGGACATCGACAACCTGCCGCCGCTGTTGCGAGAGCTGGGCGGTGTCGACATCAGTGGCTTGCACCAGGACGCGCGCCTGGGAATTCTGCAGCTTCTGCTCGAGCACAATCGGCACTGGATGCCGGGGCGGGAAGCGCTGCGCGGGAAATACACCGATCACACCGGGGTCATTCCCGAGGAACATCGCGCGGCGCTGGAAGCGTTCGCCAAAAGCGCACCGGCGCTGGACCAGGTTTTCCAGGCGCCGGCGGACCGGCTGGCCCGTCCTTACATGCTGCGTGCCGTGGTGGAGGGGGGCTCACTGAGCAATGCCTATCTGATGGCGCATCCCGGCGCGGCAATGACCAACAGTGTGCTGCAGCGCATTCGCTTCAACTATCAGGTGCTCGCCAGTGTGGAACGTGAAGCGGCGCAGCGCGGCATCCCCCGGCACGGCTCCGAGGCTCTGCTGGAGCTGACAATCCAGACGTTGCAACGGGCGCTCGGCCTCTCCAGTGATATGTCGGTCGAGGAGAGCGATGCTATTGCCTCAATGGCGGCGCACTTGGTCAATTACTACGGTGACGGGCTCAACCCGCAAACCGAAACGACGATTCATCTGACCGGTCCGAAAGCGATGCGCACGGCCATGGCGGATTACGAGAAAGCCCATTTCACTCCCGAAGGGGCCGAGGCTTCGCAAAATGAAGCGGGTATCCCGCCATTGGGTACGGTCAATCGCGCGACGGAAGAAGAGCTGGATCACTCCTGGAAAGAGAATCTCGAGCACCGCCGGTTGTGGGCCGAACGCGAATGGCGGCTCTGGCACGAAGGCCAGTTCAAGACCCGCTACGCCGGCAATATCGATGAGCTGCTGAAACACTCGACCGTCGAGTTCGAACTGGGCTGGCCCCTGATCGAAGGGCGCCATGTGGTGCACACTGAGTTGCTGCAGCGCATGGCCCAGACCCTCGGCGAACGCTTCACCGACGCCCTGCAGGACGGCCACGATGGGCCGATCAGTTTCGCCGAACCACTGCCGCTGAGTTTCGACGATCGCCAGGCCATCCGCGAGCAGCCCGGTGGGGCAGGTACGCCTGTCGCGCTGAGCGACGAAAAGACGCGCTTTCTGCCACTGGACGAAGTGCTGATCCGCCTGGCCAAAGGCACCCTGCAAGCGTTCCAGCTGACGCCCTTGCAACGCTTGAAGCTCGGTGGCCTGCTCGGCGCCGAAACGCTGGATGACCACAGCCTGCTGGAGCGGCGCGCGCAGCTCGACAGCCTTGCCAACAGTCTCGGCGACCGTGGCACCGCCGCGCGCTATGTGGCGATCGAGCAGCATCTGTTGCGGCAGCGGGCGCCAGCGTTCATGGCCGGCCTGGCCAGCGACGACGAGCCGCTTTCGGCTCCCGGAATGAGCGCGCTGGAACTGAAGAAGCAAGCGTTGTCCGAGACCGCGACCCTGTTCGAGTGGGGCCGTCAGGTGGCGCAGATCCAGCACCTGGCCACCCAGGAACATCGTGAGCAGGTGCGCGATCGCGTGGTGCAGGTGCTCGATCAGTTTGCCGAGGGTAACGTCAAACTGGTGCCGCAGGACTTGTTGATGCAAGGTCCCGGCGACACCGCCGCCGGCCGCTGCGTGCCGCTGGCGCTGGCGATGAGTGCCGCGCTGGCCAGGGGCGAGGCGGCGACGCGGCAATTGCGGGCGCGCTTCTACCTCGCCGTGATCGAGCCCGAGCAGGCGGACTCGGTGGCGTTCCTCAGCGCGCTTGAAGAACTGCGCGGCGTGCAGCTCGAAGAGTCCGGTCAGGCCATGGGCCGCGTCGATCTGGACATGGCTGTCGGTCTGCTCGAGGGCTCGCCCGGCCCGCGAACCCTGATGCTCAACACCGACAACCACGCGATGGTGGTGGCCCGCACCGAAAACGGCTACCACTTCTATGACCCGAATTTCGGCCTCTTCGAGTTCAGCCAACCGGCGGTCTTCAGCGCGGCGCTCAAGCAGTTTTTCCAGGTCACCGGCCTGGCCCGCCACTATGCCGCGTTCGGTACGCCGGAGCGGCCGCAGTTCGACCTGATCGATGTGCACGGCGAACGGGTGGCGCAACTCGACCTGTCCACCGGGTTCAAGGTCGACCTGTTGTTCGATGACGAAGCCTTGCCGCAGATGCCGGCGCAGCGCATCCGCCAACGCCTCAACAGTGCCCATGGCAAAAGTCTGGTCGCCAACCCGCAGCTGGGCAGTTCGCTGCTGGAAATCGACAGCCAGTGGTGGGCAGAGCAGATCGCCCTGGCCACCTCGCGCCTACAGGAGGGGCATGCGGCGGTGACACCGCTGGTGCCACTGTTCGACTCGCTGGAACTGACCGCCGAAGGTACCTACCGGCTGAGTCTGCTCGATCCGAAAAATGCCGAGCATGTGGTCCAGGTGACCAGCGCCGACAGCCGTCTGCTGCGGATCCGCAATTATCTGTCCGAGCTGTTCGCCACGCTGGGGCGCAAGCGCGCCGCGAGCGATGTCAGCGCAGAGCCGGCCGAGGTCGGCGCGGTGCATACGCTCAATGCCGCGTTTGCGATTCAGGCGCTGTTCAATGCCCTGCGCGGACGCGAAGGCGACGACCGCACGCTGACCACGGCGGTGCAATGGCACGCCTACATCAACTATGCGCAACTGCTGCACGGCAATGCCGTGGACGTGGCCGGGCTGGTCGGGCTGGTGCAGGCAGCGATCCGCGATGAAAAACTCATCGCCCGCACCTGCGGACCGGTGGTTGGCGAAGCGTTGCAGCCACTGGCCGGCAGTACGGTCGGCGTGGTGGCCGGACACATCGCCACGGGCGGTGTCGGCACCTTGCTCGGCCTGGCCAACGTCGGCTTCGATATCTATCAGCTGGCCAATGCGACGAACGATGTCGAGAAAGCCCAGTACGGCACGCAACTGGCGTTCGATTCCGCCAGCGTGGTGCTCGGCAGTGCCAGCCTGATCGCTTCGTTGACGGGAGCGGCCACCACGTCGGTGGCGCTGGGCGGGGCGAGTGTGATCGTCGGCGGCCTGGCAATCGGCGCGGCCGCACTGGCGCAGGCGTTCGCCCGGATTGCCGAGGAGGCGAAGGCGGTCGGGCTGTTTTTCGATGACCTCGAGCAGGCGCATCACGGCGCCGGTTACCGCTATGACGGCGCCCGTGAAGCCTGGTTGCCGCGCTCGGCGCTGATCATCGACGGCGTCGACCTGGCGGCGGGCAAGTTGCACCTGGACAGCACGCGCCTGTATCCGCTACGCGATCACTTCGGTGTACCGGAATTCGAGACCGACTACGCTCGCGCCATCAACCTCAGCCAGGAGCTGGGTTACCCCGCCGAGATGGACTTTACCGTGGACGCCGGGCAGACCATCGTCCTGCCCTGCACACCGCAGGTCTGCTACCGCTACGAATACCAGATCCTGCCGTTCGCCTCGCAGCGCCACGACAAGGGCTTCGACATCGCGCGGCGCCTGGAAAAGAAGAAGGCGGACGGCCAGTGGTTGTTCCTGTTCAGCTTCTACTCGTTCCCCAGCCATTACGTGATCCACCGCATGTACCCCGATTACCGGCCGGTCGACATCACGGTCAAACTCGATGACCAGCATCGGATGCTGACCGTGCCGGTTCTGCCCAAGGTCTGGAAAGGTCTGGTCTCGTACCGCATCCAGGGCGTGGGTGCGGAGTGCACGCTGGGGCTCAACCCCGGGGTCGAGGTCCGACTCGAATCCTCCGGGCTGGACAGAAGCCAGTGGATGTTGCTGGCACCGTGGGCCAATGAAGACCAGGTGCGTTTCGACCAGGCTGGGCAGTTCTTCGTCGGCGACGTCAAGGTGACGCTGGGCGGCACCGGAGCGCATCGACTGTTCGTGCGCTTCGCCGGTGGGGCGGTGTTCCAGGTCGATTATCTCGCCGGGCACCTGCTGATTGCCGAAGCCGCCGCTCCCGACGGGCTGGACGGCCAGGTGTTGCAGGATCACTTGCAGGCCATGGCCCGCGACCATCGGCTGTTGATGCGCTACACCCAGGTGCACAACTATCTGGTGCCCTTCGAAGACCCCGCGACACCGCGCTACACCAGCGGCTGGTATGACGCCCACGAGGATCGCATGCTGTATATCCGCAACAGCGATGCCATGGGCGACGATGCGCTGCTCGGGGCAGTGAGTGGCGGCTCGGCGTTTTTCTATGACCCGGAAAGCTACGACGTCTTCGAGGTCGACGCGACCACCGGCTGGCTCAGGCATCGCTATCGCCTGCTGGTCAAGGCGCAGGTGCAGAGCCGCATTCGCAGCGTTGAAGCCGACGCGCACGGGATGGTGCACGTGGTGCAGGAGTTCGTGCACGAAGACGCCACGGTCGAGCGCTGCCTGTACCAGATTCAGGACAGCCAGTTGTGGTTGACCGCGATTGTCTGCGATCACGAACCGACCTTTGAACAGGTGTTCAGCAAGGACGTGACCCTGGCCGACTGGTCACCCGTACTGGGCAAGTTCTTCACCCTGGCGCCGGTGCACAAGGCCGATGGTTCGAGCACGGTCGACTGGCAGCTGGCGGGGTATGTCTCGGTGAGCTGGAAGATCGATAAACAGTGGCGCGACATGGCCTGGATACGCACCCGCGACAACCTGATCGTGCGCCCGGTACCGCGCCGTCATCACGCGCGTGGCTGGGCCGATTCGATCCAGGACCAGCGTGATCTGACCCTGCTGACCATCGCCGAAGACAGCAATGTGTTTGTCGTCTACGACCGTCTGCGCCAGCAGTTGTGTCGGGTGGAACTGACCCACGCCAAAGGCGAACGCAGCTGGACCTCGCGTTTTGTGCAGCCGGACAGACTCAAGCAGGTGACGGCTCACGGCAACGGCTACCTGGCCATTACCGCGGACGGCTTGTTCTTCAATATCACCGCCGCGGGCGAGTTGCGCCTCGGTGGGCTGGACGCGCCGTGGCTCGCAGGACGCCCGCAATGGTGGCAGGCACTGGCGGCGGTCGCCCGGGAATATGCCGTCGAGCACTTCGCCGTGGTCGGTGTGCGCGATGTCGAGGGGGCGGCGCGGATCTCTGCCTGGTTCGTCGATAACCGCTTGCTGTTGAGTGCGGTCGGTGCCGGCCAGGAGGTGCGCATGCTCGGCCTGACGCCGGACAACCAGGCGGTGTGGCTGTTCGATGTGACGCGTGGCGAGATCTGTCGCCAGGCGTTCATCGATCCGCAGCGCCTCGAGCAGGCCTTCGCCGACGGCGCGCAACTGTTGGTGGCCGATCTGCTGCCGGCGGCGGTGCGGGAGTGGGCGCACTGGCAGTTTGCCGATGTCACGGCTGACGCTGCCGGCCTGCGCGCCACGTCGACTGACGGGGTGCTGATGACGCTGCACTATCAGCAACCGGTGCGGATCACCGGGGTCAATTCGCAGTGGGTGAATGTGTACAGCGACGACGTGCGCGGCCATCTGCGCGCCTTGCTCGAAACCGAGGAGCACCAGGCGTTCATTTCGGTGGACGCGGGGCCGGAAAGCCGCCAGTGGTACATCGCCGACAGTGCGCGGCTGATCCGCATTGCGGCGACGGCGCTGCCCAAGCAGTTCGACATGCTCGGCACCCACGCGTACACCGATGTCCTGCTGCATGAACCGGCGCAGGGTGCGGTCAAGACCTACCCCGGCGAGCGGCAGGTGGGCGCGCTCGACTACATCAAGCGCCATGACGACGTGCTGGTGGTCGAGGGCGACCTGGGCAAGCACGATATCCTGCCGCTGATTCCGGATGACGTGCGCACGCTGGTGCTGCGCATGGGCCAGGGCGGCATGAAATGTCATCTGACCCCCGCCCTCGGACGCAGGCTGGATTCGGTGGTGGTCGATTGCCGCTATCCGCTCGGCGAGGTGCCGGTGGTCACTTCCCGGCTGCTCTGGTCACCGCTGCAGACGCAGAAAATCGAGCTGGGGATCGTCGACGAGCACCTGGTGCTGGTTGATCCCGACAGTGAGCATTGCCTGATCTGTCGTGATGTCTGCGCGGCCGACCCGGCCTTGCGCGGCGATGTGCTGCTCGACGTGCAGGGGCTCGGTCGCTGGCCGGTCTCGCACCTGGTGGAGCGTCTGCGCCAGCGCGAGGACGGGACTGACTGCGTCAGGCTGGTGACGCTGTTCGACGCAGCGGACATGCAGGCGGCGGGTGCCTGAGCGCCTCCGCTCTGAGCACGCCTGCTGTGCGTTGAAGCAAAAAACGCCGACCCCCGCGTCGGCGTTTTTCATGGGCGATCACGGCACCAGGTAGCCTTTGACCCCGGTGAAGATGATCTGCGCCGCCAGGGCGCAGACGAACAGGCCCATCAGCCGGCTGACGATCTGCAGGCCCTGGTCGCCGAGAATCCGTTCGATGCGGTTGGACAGGTAGAGCACCACGCCGACGGTGAAACTGGCCAGGGCGATGCTCATGATCGCGGTGAGCTTGTCGTCCCAGTGCGGCTGGCTGACGCCCATCACCAGCAGCGCGCCGATGGTGCCGGGGCCGACCGTCAGCGGAATGGTCAGCGGCACGATGGTCACGTCCTGCTGCACATTGTCCGATTGCACCACCGACTTGCCCTGGGCCATGCCCAGCGCGGAAATGAACAGCACGCTGCCGGCGCCGATGCGGAAGGCATCCACGGTGATGCCGAACACGTCGAAAATCACCCGCCCGAACAGGTACAGGAGGACGCTGGACACCAGCGTGGCAATCGCCACTTTCCACGCCAGGCGTCGCTGTTCCTTGCGCGAATAACCGCGGGTCAGGCTGATGAAACAGGACAACACGAAGAACGGGCTGTAGAGCACCAGCATCTTCAGGTAAACGCTGAACAACACATGGAGCATGGTGCAGGCTCACTGGCGAGGGAAGTCGTGGGGCAGTCTATCAGGCGCTGTGGCCTGTCGGTTCACGACGGTTGGGTCGTGGCGCGATTCTGTTGATCGCGCTGCGCCACCCAGTGTTCGATCAGCTCGCGCAGTTGCGACAGCTCCACCGGTTTGGCCATGTGCCCGTCCATGCCGGCCTGGCGGGCGCGTTCCTTGTGCTCGGCAAGGATGTGCGCGGTCAGCGCCACGATCGGCGTGCGCACGCGCTGGTTGCCCACTTCCCAGGCGCGCAGCTGCTGGGTCGCGGAGAAACCGTCGAGGATCGGCATCTCGCAGTCCATCAGCACCAGGTCGTAGCGCTGGGCCTTCATCGCCTGCAAGGCTTCTTCGCCGTTGCTGGCGGTGTCCGGCTGCAGGTTGAGCTTGCCGAGCATGCCGCGGATCACTTTGGTGGAAATGGTGTTGTCTTCGGCAACCAGGATGCGGAAGTCGCTCGGCACCTTGACCGCCGCCGTGGCCGGGTTGGCAACCTGCGGCTGGAACACCACCTGGCCGCGATTGCGCTGGGCCAGTTCGTCGGCGAGGGTGGTCTTGAGCGTGTAGCCGGCCACCGGTTTGGCGAGGATGCGCTTGATCCCCGAGTTGCGCGCGATGATCTTGCTCGGGGCGTTGCTGATGCCGGTGAGCATGATCAGCAGGATGTCGTGGTTGAGGCTCGGGTCTTCCTTGATCTTGGCCGCCAGTTGCATGCCGGTCATGCCGGGCATGTTCTGGTCGAGCAGGACAATGTCGAAGTAGTCGCGCAGGTGCGCCTTGGTCCGCAGCAGGGCCAGCGCCTCTTTGCCCGACGGCACGGCGCTGACATTCAGGCCCCAGGCGCTGCACTGTTGCACCAGCACCTTGCGGCAGGTGTCGTTGTCGTCGACCACCAGCACGCGCGCGCCTTGCAGCGGGCCGTCGAGGTCGGAGGTCGGGTGCTCGAGGCGATCGGGGTCCAGCGGCAGGGTCAGCCACAGGGTGCTGCCCTGGTTCGTGCCGCTCTTGATGCCGAATTCGCCCTGCATCAGGCGGATCAGTTGCCGGGCGATCACCAGGCCGAGGTTGCCGCCCAGGCGGTTGGCCGAAAGGAAGTGCTTGCTGTGCAGTTCGGCGTGCATCAGTGCGTCGCGTTCTTCCTGTTCCATCGGCTGGCCGCTGTCCTGCACGGCAATGCGCAGGCGCGGCTTGCTGCTGCGCTCGTCGAGGGCTACCACTACCAGCACTTCGCCTTCGTCGGTTTTCTTCAGGGCGTTTTCCAGCAGGCTCAGCAGGGTCTGGCGCAGGCGCGTCGGATCGCCGCTGATGACCCGCGGCACCTGCGGCTGGATGAAACTGATCAGCTCGACGTTCTGCTGCTCGGCCTTGGCCCGGTAGATGCTCAGGCAATCATCGATCAGCGCGTTGAGGTCGAACTGCACGTCGTCGAGTTCGATCTGCCCGGACTCGAGCTTGGAGATGTCGAGAATCTCGTTGATCAGGGTCAGCAGCTCGTTGCCGGCGCTGTGGATGGTCTGCACGTAATCGCGCTGCTTGACCGACAGTGGCGTGCCCAGCAGCAGTTCGGTCATGCCCAGGACTCCGTTCATCGGCGTGCGGATTTCATGGCTGATCTTGGCCAGGAACTCGGCCTTGGCATTGATTTCGGCGTTGCTCGCGGCGAGGTCGCGGCTGATGCTGAAACGGCTTTCGGTGATGCTGCGCTGGCGCTCGCCGAGGGCGATGCTCATCAGCAGGCCGCTGATGCAGATGAAGCCCATCAGGGTCATGATCAGGCCCTGCGGCGCGACCAGGGTCAGGCCGAGCAGGGCCGGCAGGATGATCAGCGTGCCGATGTTGAACACCACCATGGCAGCGACGAACAGGCGCGCCGGGCGGTAGCCTTTCTGCCAGTGATAGAAGCCGACCAGCAACATGCTCAGGCCCGCGAGTGCGACCAGGGCGTAGGTGATGATGTTCAGCGGCAGGGTATTGACGAACAACAGCAGCAGGCTGCAGATCACGATGAACAGGATGTCGCCGAGCAACAGTTTGTTCAGCGGGTGCGCACCGAGCGGGGCGAAGAAGCGGTAGGCGAACATCAGCCCCGCCGGTGCGGTCAGCAGCAGGGCCAGGTAGGCGCCCGGGGTCTGGATCGCGTGCCAGTTCGGCAGCCACGGCCCGGCGAGGTTGAGCAGCAGCAACAGGCTCAGGCTCAACAGGCCCTCACACACCGCCAGCCACAGGCTGCTGCGCGAGCGGGTGTAGGCGTAGCGGATCAGGTTGTGCAGGATCAGCATGGCCAGGCAGCCGAACAGCAGGCCGTAGAGCAGCGTCTGGTTCTGGCTGGCTGCGCTCATCACCGCCGACTGCAGGGTGATGTAGGGGCGCAACTGATGGTCGGACACCAGGCGCAGGTAGACGTCCAGGGCCTTGTCGCTCTGCGGCAGCGGCAGCATGAAATCGCTGCTCGGCAGCGGCCGTTCGGATTGCGGCTGGGTGGTGCCGGTTTCCCGTTGCTCGACCAGCCGGTCGCCGTCCAGCACATACAGGTTCAGGTGCGACAGGTCGGGAGCGAAGATGCGCAGCACCTGTTCGTGCTTGCCGGGATTGAGCTTGAAACGCAGCCACAACGCGCCATCGGGCTCGGCCGCGGTGAGGCGGTCAAGGTCGACGGGGCTGAATTGATTGGTGTAGCGGGGGGAGCGGATATCGCTCAGTTGCAGATTGCCCTGATCGTCAAGCAATACCGCCCAGCCACTGCCTTGCGCGGCCTGGGCCGGGAGCGTGCAGAGCAAGGTCAACAGCGTGACGGTGAAGCCTATGGCAATCCTGAGCCAGCGCACGGCGAAATCCCTTCGTAGGTTGAAGCCAGAATATAACGATGCGCGGCGCCGGAACAGCCCGGCGAGGGACGGCATCCCGCGCCGGACGTCATCGACAGCCTACTCCTGGGTTTCGCCACGTTCACGGGCAATGGCGCGGTAGCCAATGTCCTTGCGGTAGAAGCAGCCTTCCCAGTCGATCGCGGCCGCCAGCTTGTAGGCTTGCTGTTGAGCGGCGCCGACGCTGGCGCCCATGGCGGTGGCGCAGAGTACGCGACCACCGGCCGTCACCACGTTGCCATCCTTGAGCGCGGTACCGGCGTGGAAGACCTTGCCTTCCAGGCTGGCTGCTGCATCCAGACCGTTGATCGCTGCGCCCTTGGCATAGTCGCCCGGGTAGCCGCCAGCGGCCAGGACGATGCCGACGCTCGGACGTGGGTCCCACTGTGCTTCGACCTTGTCCAGCGCCTGCGCCAGAGCCGCTTCGACCAGCAGCACCAGGCTCGACTGCAGACGCAGCATCACCGGTTGGGTCTCCGGGTCGCCGAAGCGGCAGTTGAACTCGATGACTTTCGGGTTGCCGGCCTTGTCGATCATCAGCCCGGCGTACAGGAAGCCAGTGTAGACGTTGCCTTCCTCGGCCATGCCGCGCACGGTCGGCCAGATCACCTGGTCCATCACGCGCTGGTGCACGTCGGCGGTCACTACCGGGGCCGGGGAGTACGCACCCATGCCGCCGGTGTTCGGGCCGCTGTCGCCGTCGCCAACGCGCTTGTGGTCCTGGCTGGTGGCCATCGGCAGGACGTTCTTGCCGTCGACCATGACGATGAACGAGGCTTCTTCGCCGTCGAGGAATTCTTCGATGACCACGCGCGAACCGGCATCGCCGAACGCGTTGCCGGCGAGCATGTCGCGCACGGCGTCTTCGGCTTCGGCCAGGGTCATGGCGACGATCACGCCTTTGCCGGCGGCCAGGCCATCGGCCTTGATCACGATCGGCGCGCCTTTTTCACGCAGGTAGGCCAGGGCCGGCTCGATCTCGGTGAAGTTCTGATAGTCGGCGGTCGGGATCTTGTGGCGCGCGAGGAAATCCTTGGTAAAGGCTTTCGAGCCTTCCAGTTGCGCGGCACCGGCGGTCGGACCGAAGCAGTCGAGGCCGCGGGAGCGGAACAGATCGACCACGCCGGCGACCAGCGGCACTTCCGGGCCGACGATGGTCAGGGACACGTTTTTCTCGGCGAAGTCGGCCAGTTGCTCCAGGGCCAGCACGTCGATGGCGACGTTTTCGCACTTGGCTTCGATGGCGGTACCGGCGTTGCCCGGGGCCACGAAAACCTTCTGCACACGCGGATCCTGCGCCACTTTCCAGGCCAGGGCGTGTTCACGGCCACCGCTGCCAATGATCAAAACATTCATTTCAAAAACCTCGGATGACGCTAATTCTGTTGAGCATCGCAGAGATGCTTTTCTGTGGGAGCTGGCTTGCCAGCGATGCAGGCGACTCGGTTGATCAGTCAGGCCGAGGAGATGCTATCGCTGGCAAGCCAGCTCCCACAGTGGATCGTGTACTTAGTGACGGAAGTGGCGCATGCCGGTAAAGACCATGGCGATGCCGGCTTCATCGGCAGCAGCAATGACTTCAGCATCACGCATCGAACCACCTGGCTGGATCACCGCGGTGATACCGACCTTGGCCGCATTGTCCAGACCGTCGCGGAACGGGAAGAACGCATCCGATGCCATCACCGAACCGGCGACTTGCAGACCGGCATGTTCAGCCTTGATCGCGGCGATACGCGCGGAGTTGACGCGGCTCATCTGGCCGGCGCCGACGCCGATGGTCTGACGGTTCTTGGCGTAGACGATGGCGTTGGATTTGACGAACTTGGCCACTTTCCAGGCGAAGATCAGGTCGTGGACTTCCTGTTCGGTCGGCGCGCGTTTGGTCACCACTTTCAGGTCGTCGGCGCCGATCATGCCGATGTCGCGACTCTGTACCAGCAGGCCGCCGTTGACGCGCTTGTAGTCCCAGGCCGGCACGCGGTCGGCCGACCACTCGCCGCAGGCCAGCAGGCGCACGTTGGCTTTGGCAGCGACGATGGCGCGGGCTTCTGCGCTGACGCTCGGGGCGATGATCACTTCGACGAACTGACGCTCGACGATGGCCTTGGCGGTCTCGGCATCCAGTTCACGGTTGAAGGCGATGATGCCGCCGAACGCCGATTCGGTGTCGGTGGCGTAGGCCAGTTCGTAGGCCTGGCGGATACCGCCCTCGGCGTCCGGGCTGACGGCCACGCCGCATGGGTTGGCGTGCTTGACGATCACGCAGGCCGGCTTGACGAAGCTCTTCACGCATTCCAGCGCGGCGTCGGTGTCGGCCACGTTGTTGTACGACAGTTCCTTGCCTTGCAGCTGGGTGGCGGTGGCGATACCGACCTCGGCCGGTTTGGCTTCCACGTAGAACGCCGCGCTCTGGTGCGGGTTCTCGCCGTAGCGCATTTCCTGGGCCTTGATGAACTGGCTGTTGAAAGTGCGCGGGAATTCGCTGCGACCTTCGGTGCTCAGGGTCTCGGCAGCCTGGTTCACGGTGCCCATGTAGTTGGCGATCATGCCGTCGTAGGCGGCGGTGTGTTCGAACGCCTTGAGCATCAGGTCGAAACGCTGGGCGTAGGTCAGGCCGCCGGCCTTGAGGTTTTCCAGGACGTTGGCGTAATCGCTGGCATTGACCACGATCGCTACGTCTTTATGGTTTTTCGCCGCCGAACGGACCATGGTCGGCCCGCCGATGTCGATGTTCTCGATGGCGGTCGGCAGGTCGCAGCCTGGCTTGCTGATGGTGGCTTCGAACGGGTACAGGTTGACTGCCACCAGGTCGATCGGCTTGATGCCGTGCTCGTTCATGATGGCGTCGTCGATACCGCGACGACCGAGGATCCCGCCGTGGATTTTCGGGTGCAGGGTTTTCACCCGACCGTCCATCATTTCTGCGAAACCGGTGTAATCCGCGACTTCCACTGCGGCCACGCCGTTGTCCTGCAGCAGCTTGAAGGTCCCGCCGGTGGAAAGGATTTCCACGCCCAGGGCTTCCAGCTCCCTGGCGAATTCGAGGATCCCGGTCTTGTCGGAAACGCTGATCAAGGCGCGGCGGATCGGCAGGCGGGTAGTCTGGTCGGTCATCTCAATTTCCATCAAAAGCAAAGGAAGTCAGCAAAAAAGGCGACCGGTTTTACGCGGGCGCCTTTCTGGTTTGATTGAATGCTTACAGCAGATCGTACTGCTTGAGTTTCTTGCGCAGCGTGCCACGGTTGAGTCCGAGCAGCTCGCTGGCCTTGGTCTGGTTGCCCTTGACGTAGTTCATCACGCTTTCGAGCAGGGGAGCCTCGACTTCGGAGAGCACCAGGTTGTACACATCCGTGACGGCCGCGCCCTCAAGGTGGGCGAAATAATTGTGCAGCGCCTTCTCGACACTCCCGCGAAGGGTCTGGCCTTCTTCGCTCGGTGTATTGAGGTGCTGTTTCAAATTCACGTTGTCGCTCACGGGTGTTGTTCCACTCACTAAAGTCTCGGTCATCATCGTCATGCGGCCACCCCTTCTCCGTCCCCTGTCAGGCTCTTGTAACGCTCGGCGAAGAACTCCCGAACGTTGGCGCATTGTGTTTCCGTACCATCCAAACGATTGAAACGGGCGCGAAACTCCCTGGCGCCCGGCAGGGTTGCGAGATACCAGCCCACATGCTTTCGAGCGATGCGTACGCCCATCACGTCCCCATAGAAAGCGTGAAGGGCAGCCAGATGCTCTAGCAGAATGCGTTCCACCTCGACCAGCTCCGGCGCCGGCATCATTTCGCCGGTACGCAGGAAGTGCTCGATCTCACGAAAAATCCATGGCCGCCCCTGGGCCGCCCGGCCGATCAACAGGCCATCGGCACCGGTCGCGTCGAGCACGTAGCGGGCCTTTTGCGGCGAATCGATATCGCCATTGGCAAATACCGGAATCGACACCGCCTGCTTGATCGCGGCAATGGTGTCGTACTCGGCTTCGCCGGTGTACAGATCGGCGCGGGTGCGGCCATGCACCGCCAACGCCGTGATCCCAGCCTGCTCGGCGATTTTCGCCACATTCAGGCCGTTCTTGTTCTCGCGATCCCAACCGGTGCGGATCTTCAGCGTGACCGGCACATCGACTGCCGCCACCACGGCGTGCAGGATCTCGGTCACCAACGCTTCATCCTTCAACAGGGCGGAACCGGCGGCCTTGTTGCAGACCTTCTTCGCCGGGCAACCCATGTTGATATCAATAATCTGTGCGCCCAGCTCGACGTTGGCCCGGGCCGCCTGCGCCAGCATCTGCGCGTCGCCACCGGCAATCTGCACCGAGCGCGGCTCGGGATCGCCTTCGTGGATCATGCGCATGCGCGACTTGCGGGTGTTCCACAGGCTCATGTCACTGGTGACCATTTCCGAGACTACAAGCCCTGCGCCCAGACGCTTGCACAGCTGACGAAAGGGCTGGTCGGTGACGCCCGCCATCGGGGCGAGGATCAAGCCGTTCTGCAATGTATATGGGCCGATGCGTACCGCCGACATAGGACTTCCCTGAAGTGGGGCCGGATCATGAGAGTTCGAAAAAGGGTTGGCATGATACCCGCTCTCGATGACTGGATAAAGGCTGAATTGAACAAAATCTGAACAGTTATTCTGTTATTGCCAGAGGTTTGGTCGTGAGGGACAAAGTCAGAAAACCGCCGTCAATCGCCGAGCGGTGGGGCACTTCACTCGGGTGAGTGGAAACTCAGACTGTAGTTCACCGCTTTCGGCCCCGGGTCGAGGATGTCCAGGGCAATGTGGATCGGCGTCTGCGGTGGCATTTCCGCCATGCCTTCGAGATCGCCGTTGAGGTACTCGCCGGGCTTGAAGCGCCGACTGGCGATCAAGTGGCCGTTGAGGTCGGCGAAGCGCAGCTCCAGCAGCGGAAACGGCTGCGAGAACGGCGCGCGGTTGTAGATGATTGCGTCCACCACCAGGGCGCCGCTGAATTCCGGGTGGCTGCGCACCACCAGGTTGCTGCTTTTGATTTTGCCGATGTCGACCTTGGACGGCACGGTGCAGCCGATCTGCGGGCACAGCTGCTGGAACCACGGACGGTACTGATCCTGGCGCGCCAGCTCATCGAAGTGATAGGCAATGTATTGCCCGCCCAGGCCGCCGGCCGCCAGCAGGATCAGCAGCAGCCAGAGCAGGCGCCGGCCCCAGGGCGAACGGCGCTTCTGCCAGTCCAGCTGCAGCGGGTCGTCGGTCAGGTCCTGCAGTACTTCGGCGCGTTCGCGTTTCTTGCGCGGCGCCTCGATCGCTGGCAGGTCGTCATCGAGTGCTTCGCTGGCCGACAGGCGTTCGTGACGGGCGGCGGGATCAATCGGATCGTGCAGGCGCAGGTGCGGGATCGGCGGCTCGTCATCGAGGTCGACCGGTTCCAGCGACAGCGAGGGTTCGGTGCGCTCCGGCTTGCCGGGCTCGGGTTCGAGTACGTGCGGCTCGTCGTCGGGCTCGATGTCGTGGTCGTGGTCGTCCGCGGGCGCGCTGAACAGGCTGTCCGACCAGGGCGCGTCTTCCGCCTCATGGCTGTCGCGGCGTGCGCTCAGGGCGTCTTCGCGGGGCCGGCCGAATTCGGTGGTCGGCTGGATTTCCCGTTGTTCGAGGCGTGCCAGCTCTTGGTCCAGATCCAGGCTGTCCAGATCCAGTTCGGTGGCGCTCCATTGCTTCTGGCTGATGGCGCGCGGCGCGGCTGGCGCTTCGGTCATGCCCGGCTGCTCGGCGGCGGGCAGCGGCCGGGCGATCACCGGGGGAGGCGCCAGTGCCGACGCTTCGCTGCCGGCCGCCGGTTGCACCACGGGGGTTGCCGGGGTCGTGACCGAGTCCTTGCCGGCGCGTTGCTCGAGCAGCTGCTTGGCTGCGTTGAACACTTGCAGGCAGGAGCCGCAACGAACCACCCCGCGGGCCACACTCAACTGAGCGTGGCTGACACGGAAACTGGTTTGGCAATGCGGGCACTGGGTGACGAAGCTGTCGGTCATGCGGCGATCCGGATTGAGCAGGCGGTCATTCTAGCGCCGACGGCCGGTGATGCGCACCCAGCCATCGCGATTGGCGATCGGGTCGAGATCGAAGTCCTGCGCATAGGCGGCGGCGACTTCGTCACCCTGTTCGGCGAGGATCCCCGACAGCGCCAGACGCCCGCCGGACTTGACCAGGCCGGACAGTTGCGGCGCCAGCGAGACCAGCGGCCCGGCGAGAATGTTGGCCACCAGCACATCGGCTTTGACCTGCGGCAGGTCTTGCGGCAGGTACAGCGGGAACAGTTCGTCGGCGATGTTGTTGCGTCCGGCGTTATCGCGCGAGGCTTCCAGCGCCTGCACGTCGATGTCGGTGCCGACCGCTTCTTTCGCGCCGAGCAGCAGGGCGGCGATGGCCAGAATCCCCGAGCCACAGCCGAAGTCCAGCACGTGGCAGTCTTTCAGGTCCTGACCGTCGAGCCATTCCAGGCACAGCGCGGTGGTCGGGTGGGTGCCGGTGCCGAACGCCAGACCCGGGTCCAGCAGCAGGTTGACCGCGTCCGGTTCCGGCGCGGCATGCCAGCTCGGTACGATCCACAGGCGCTGGCCGAAACGCATCGGCTGGAAACCGTCCATCCAGCTGCGTTCCCAGTCCTGGTCTTCGATGACTTCGCTGTGATGTTCGGGCAGCGGGCTGCCGGTCAGCAGCTCCAAGTGCGCGAGCACCGGGGCCGGCTCGGTGCCGCCTTCGAACAGGGCCAGCAGGTGGGTGTGCGCCCACAGCGGGGTGGTGTTGAGTTCCGGCTCGAAAATCGGCTGGTCTTCGGCGTCCATGAACGTCACCGAGACGGCGCCCACTTCGAGGAAAGCGTCTTCGTAGGTTTCGGCTTGTTCCGGGCTGATGGCCAGACGTACTTGCAGCCAAGGCATGGCGGGCACCTTTGAAAAAATATGATTGCAGCCTAGCGGCCAGCGAGAAGCGCGCAAGTTTACGCGAGCGCGCGCGGTTTGTGGGAGCTGCATTGCACCCTGTGGGAGCGAGCCTGCTCGCGAAAGCGCTGTGCCAGACAAATAGATGTATCTGATACGGCGCTTTCGCGAGCAAGCCCGCTGCCACAGGGGAAATGTGAAATGTGCAGAAACAACAAAGCCGCCCGAAGGCGGCTTTGTCAGGTGCGGGCCAGCGCTTAGTGCTTCTCGCCAGCCAGCTTGTGCTCGAGGTAGTGAATGTTCACGCCCCCTTTGCAGAAGCCTTCGTCGCGGGTCAGGTCACGGTGCAGCGGGATGTTGGTCTTGATCCCGTCGACCACGATTTCGTCCAGGGCATTGCGCATGCGGGCCATGGCTTCGTCGCGGGTCGCGCCGTAAGTGATCAGCTTGCCGATCAGCGAGTCGTAGTTCGGTGGCACTGCATAACCGCTGTACAGGTGCGAATCGACGCGAACGCCGTTGCCGCCTGGGGCGTGGAAATGCTTGACCGTACCCGGGCTCGGCATGAAGGTTTTCGGGTCTTCGGCGTTGATCCGGCACTCCAGCGAGTGACCGCGGATCACCACGTCATCCTGGGTGTACGACAGCTTGTTGCCGGCGGCGATGCTGAGCATCTCCTTGACGATGTCGATACCGGTGACCATTTCCGAAACCGGGTGCTCCACCTGAACACGGGTGTTCATTTCGATGAAGTAGAAACGACCGTTCTCGTACAGGAACTCGAAGGTGCCGGCGCCACGGTAGCCGATGTCGATGCACGCCTTGACGCAGCGGGCGAGAACTTCCTGGCGAGCCTGCTCGTCGATGCCCGGTGCCGGCGCTTCTTCGAGAACCTTCTGGTGCCGGCGCTGCAGCGAGCAGTCGCGGTCGCCCAGGTGGATGGCGTGGCCCTGGCCGTCGGACAGTACCTGGACTTCGACGTGGCGCGGGTTGGTCAGGAATTTTTCCAGATAGACCATCGGGTTGCCGAACGCCGCGCCCGCTTCGGAGCGGGTCAGTTTCGCCGAGGCGATCAGGTCTTCTTCCTTGTGCACCACGCGCATGCCGCGACCACCGCCGCCGCCAGCGGCCTTGATGATCACCGGATAGCCGACTTCACGACCGATGCGCAGTGCCGTTTCCTCGTCTTCCGGCAGCGGGCCGTCGGAACCTGGAACGGTTGGCACACCGGCTTCGATCATCGCGTGCTTGGCCGATACCTTGTCGCCCATCAGGCGAATGGTTTCGGCTTTCGGGCCGATGAAAGCGAAGCCGGAGTTCTCGACCTGCTCGGCGAAGTCGGCGTTTTCCGCGAGGAAACCGTAGCCTGGGTGAATGGCGGTGGCGCCAGTCACTTCAGCGGCAGCGATGATGGCCGGGATGTGCAGGTAGGACTGAGCGGCGGAAGCCGGGCCGATGCAGACGGATTCGTCTGCCAGACCCAGGTGCATCAGCTCTTTGTCGGCCTTGGAGTAAACGGCGACGGTCTTGATGCCCATCTCTTTGCAGGCACGCAGAATCCGCAGGGCGATCTCACCGCGGTTAGCGATCAGAACTTTTTCCAACTTCGCAGTCATCAAAGGCTCTCCGCAGTTCAAACGATGGTGAACAGCGGTTGGTCGTACTCAACCGGCTGGCCGTCTTCGACGAGGATGGATTCGATCACACCGCTGGTTTCAGCTTCGATGTGGTTCATCATCTTCATGGCTTCGACGATGCACAGGGTGTCGCCTTTCTTCACGGTCTGGCCGACTTCAACGAAGGCTGGCGAGGTTGGCGAAGATTTGCGGTAGAACGTACCTACCATCGGCGAACGCGCCACGGTGCCGTTCAGTGCTGGCGCTGCAGCGGCAGCCGGCGCGGCGGCAGCGGCTGGAGCAGCGGCGGCGGGTGCGGCGGCCGGAGCCTGCATCGGCGCCGGAGCGTAGTACTGCTGCGCCGGGGTCTTGCTGTGACGGCTGATGCGTACGGACTCTTCGCCTTCCTTGATCTCGAGCTCGTCGATGCCGGACTCTTCCAGCAATTCGATCAGTTTCTTAACTTTACGGATATCCATGAATCATCAACTCCCAAGGGTCGGTCAGGGGCGTTTAACGCTTGTAGTTCAAGCTTTTGCCTGGCTTTCAAGCTGCTCTAGTGCAGCCTCCAGGGCCAGTCGATAACCGCTGGCGCCAAGGCCGCAGATCACTCCCACCGCTACGTCGGAGAAGTAAGAGTGATGGCGGAAAGGTTCGCGTTTGTGCACGTTGGACAAATGCACTTCGATGAATGGGATGCTCACTCCCAGCAGCGCGTCACGTAATGCGACACTTGTGTGTGTAAAAGCTGCTGGATTGATCAGAATGAAATCCACCCCTTCGCCGTGTGCGGCGTGGATGCGGTCGATCAATTCGTACTCGGCATTGCTTTGCAGATACAGCAGATGATGGCCGGCTTCGCGGGCGCGGCGCTCCAGATCCTGATTGATCTGCGCCAGGGTCGTCGACCCATAGGTGCCCGGTTCGCGGGTGCCAAGCAGGTTCAGGTTGGGGCCGTGCAGCACCAGTAGCGTTGCCATCTGCGTGTTCCTTGTTATGAGTGAGCCTTCGTCAGAACCCGGCGACTATGCCGCAAAGACTTTGTGACTGTCCAGTTCTCTGCAATAGCCAGCACGATGACCGATGTTTGCGCAAAATATGTGACCGAGTGATTAAATCGAGTCATTCGCCGTGGCGACACGTTCGGCGAAGTCCGCGGCGTTGATTTCGCCGATCACCCGCACTTCACGTCGTTCACCGCCGTCCTTGCCGAAGAACATCAGCGCCGGCGGGCCGAACAGGTTGTAGCGGTCGAGCAGGGTGCGCTGTTCGGCGGTACTCGCGGTGATATCGAAGCGGATCAGCCGATAACCCTGGAGTCGCTCGACGACGGTGGCGTCATTCAGCACTTCGTGTTCGAGCACTTTGCAGCTGATGCACCAGTCGGCGTACCAGTCGAGCAACAGCGGGGTGCCGGCGGTTTTTGCCTCCAGCAGCACGCGGTCGAGCTCGGCCGGGGTGCTGACGGTCTGCCATTGGCCGCTGGTCGGCGCCGCCGGAGTGCTGTGGACGAGGCGTGGCGCCAGCGGGTTGAACGGATCGCTCTGGCCGCTGAAAGCGCCGAACCAGCAGGCCAGCGCATAAAACAGCAGGAACAGCCCAAGCAACTGGCCGAGGCGCTTGCGCGGTGGCTTGTAGACGAATTCCAGCGCCCCGAGAAACAGCCCGACGCCAGCGGCCAGCAGGCCAATCAGCAGCAGCGTGACCTGCCCCGGCAGCACGCGGCTGAGCAGACCGATGGCCAGTCCAAGCAGCAACACGCCGATGGCATTTTTCACGTACAGCAGCCATGGCCCGCTTTTCGGCAGCCAGGCCGCGCCACCCGTGGCCACCAGCAGCAGCGGTGCGCCCATGCCCAGGCCGAGCATGAACAGCTTGAGGCCGCCACCGAGGGCGTCGCCACTGGCACTGATGTACAGCAGCGCTCCGGCCAGCGGTGCCGATACACACGGGGACACCAGCAGGCTCGACACCACGCCGAGCACTGCCGCGCCCCACAGCGAGCCGCCTTCGGTGCGCCCGGCGATCCGGTCGAGACGGCTGCTGATGAAAT
Source organism: Pseudomonas sp. efr-133-TYG-5 (assembly GCF_030209175.1). Classification (GTDB taxonomy): domain Bacteria; phylum Pseudomonadota; class Gammaproteobacteria; order Pseudomonadales; family Pseudomonadaceae; genus Aquipseudomonas. The sequence goes on from NZ_JARVSM010000006.1 coordinate 598,703, forward strand.
GCGGCAGTTTCAGCTCGAAGACACCGAACATGGCCAGGGCAAACACCGCGAAAAACAGCGCGAACGGCACCAGCACCCAGGCCGATTGCAGCCGCGCCTGCAGATTCAACTGCGCCCCGAACAGCCCCATCAAGGCCCCGAGCAAGGCGAAACAGGTCGCCATCGGCAGCACGTAGGCCAGCGACAGGTTGAAGCCGCGCAGCCCGCCAACCTGGCCGCGCAGCACCACCCCGGAAAGAATCGGCAGCATCGGCAGCACGCAGGGGGTAAAGGTCAGACCCAGGCCGGCGAGGAAGAACAGCGCCAGATCGCGCCAGTCCCACGCTGGGGTCGATGCCGGCGCGGTGGCCGTCGAGCCGCTGCCGTCGATGTTCAGGCGTTCGGTCTGCGGTGGATAGCACAGGCCCTTGTCGGCGCAGCCCTGGTAACTGACGACCAGGGTCAGGGCGCGTGGATCATGGCGCGGCAGCTCGACGTCGAGAATGCCGTGGTAGACCTCGACATCGCCGAAATACTCATCGTGCTTCTGCTCGCCCGCGGGCAGTTGCGCGGCACCGAGGCTGACCTCGGCCGGCTCGGCACGGAACTGCAGGCGATGACGATAGAGGTAGTAGCCCTCGGTGGCGACGAAACGCAGTTTGATCGACTGCGGCGTGCTGTCGACCAGGCTCAGCTGGAACGCTTCGCCCACCGGCAGGAAGTCGGCGCTGTTGTTGACCGAGCCCAGCGTGGCGCTGGGTTGGTTGTCGAACAGCCCGGCAGCGTGGGTCGGCAGGGCGAGGACGAGGAACAGCAGGCAGAGCAGACGGCGCATGACAATCTCGCGTAGCAGGGGTGCGCGCATGATAACTGAGCCGGGCCGCGGCTGTAGGCGTGTGATCCCGTGAAAGGTCACCAGTACAGGATCGCGGCCGCGCTTCGCGCCTACTGGGAGCTTGCAGCGTCTGAGGTTTGGCTTCAGACACGGAAGGCTTGTACGGCCGTGTGCAGCTGGCCGCCGAGCAGCAACAGGTTTTCGCCCTGCTCGCGGCCTTCGCCGATGCGCAGCAGGTTGGCGCCGCCCAACTGGTGAATGCGCTCGCTGTGATCGCGGATTTCACTGACCGCGCCGCTCTGCTGGGCGGTGATGTCGGCGATGCGGATCGCGGTTTCGGAAATGGTCTGGATCGCGCCGACGATCTTGTCCAGCGCGCCGTCCGCCGATTGCGCCTGATTGGCCGTGGCTTCGGCGTGTTCGACCTGGGCGCGCATGCCTTCGACCGATTGCCGCGCAGCGGTCTGCAGGCCGGCGATCAGCGTCTGGATCTCGGCCGTGGCCCCCGCGGTGCGTTGTGCCAGCGAGCGCACCTCTTCGGCCACGACCGCAAAGCCGCGGCCCATTTCCCCGGCCCGGGCCGCTTCGATGGCGGCGTTGAGCGCCAGCAGGTTGGTCTGGTCGGCGATCGAGCGGATCACCGTCAACACGCCGCCGATGGTTGCCGACTCTTCGGCCAGGTGCTCGATCATCTGCGCATTGCCCTGCACCTCGCCAACCAGCGCATGCAGACCGGTGAGGCTCTGGCCGATGACTTGCTGCCCGTGTTCCACCGCCAGGCCGGCATGGCGACTGGCGTCCGCCGCCTGCCGTGCATCGCCGGCGACTTGCTGGATGGTCGCTTCCAGTTCGCCGAGGGAATCGCGGATCAGCGCGGTGTCCCCGGCCTGGTGTTCGGCGCCGCTGTGCAGGTCGTTGCTCAGCTCGGCCAGGGTGCGGCTGCTGCCCGCCACTTGTTCGGCATTGCTGCGAATGGTGCCGACCAGATCCACCAGATAGGCGCGCAGGCGATTGAGCGAGGCTTCGATGTCGTGCAGCTCGCGGTTGGTCTTGCCCAGGTGAATGTCGTGGCTGAAGTCGCCCTCGGCCCAGGTCGACAGCGCCGGCGCCAGGTTGGTCAGGGTGCGGGCCAGGCGCCGCTGCAAGGTGTCGATCAGCAATGCGATGAGCAGGATCAGGCCGATCATCACCCCCTGCATCAGCCGCACTTCGCCCTGGATCTGCCCGTGCTGAGCGCGCACCACCGGTTCGAGGCCGGCGATGGCTTGCTGCACTGCGGCGATTTTCAGGTGGGTGGCGCTGCTCAGGTCCGTGCGTTTCTGGATTTGCTCGCGGGTCCGCGCCAGCTCCGCCGGGTAGCGCCCGAGCAGGCTGTTGAGTTCGCGCTTGAGACCGACGCCGGCATCTTCGGCGACGGCCTTGGTGCTGCTCTCGATGCCCATCATCGCGGCGAAATCGTCGCTGCCGGATGCATTGGTGGCGACCACGCCGAGCAAGGGCAGGGCGTCCAGTGCTTCGGCCTGGGTGCGGATATTGCTGACTTCGCGCTCGACATCGGCGGCCAGTTCGCTGCGCCCGCTGCTGACCAGTTTGTCCCGCGCCAACGACAGTTTGCCCAGGTGCTGGGCGGCGTTGAGCAGCGGCGTCAGATAGGCCGCGTTGCCATTGGCGTAGGTACTGAGCTGATCGAGGCTGGCGCTCAGTTCGCGCTCGGCCTGCACCAGCAGCGCCTGCGGGTCGCCGGCCAGTTTGCCGGCGGCCAGCAGGTCGGTCTTGCTGAAGTCGTCGAGGCTCGACAGGCTCGGGCGCAGGGTGTCGGCCAGCGCTGGCGGCAGTTCGCCGAGTTCTTTCTGCAGGCCGTCGATGGCCTGGCTGGCACTGCTCAGGCGCAGGGCGTCGCCACTGGCGAGGTAGTCCTCGACATTGCGCGCGACCTCATTCTGGAATTGCTGCGACAGGCCCAGGTAACGCTCCATCAACAGATACGGGCGTTCCAGGGCTTTTTGCGACCACCACAGCGTGGCGCCAAGGGCCACGCATACGGCGACCAGTAACAGCGTGTTGAGATTGGTGAGCAACTTCAGGCGCATGACGGCTACCAACGGCAGAAATGGTAAGCGCCTGAATTTATTGCGGTTCTGTTACAGGGTTATGACCGAATCGGTGGATTCCGATGAAAAAGTGGCACTTTGCTTTGAGTCGCGCGCCGTCTGCACGCGATTGCGTCCGGCACCCTTGGCACGGTACAGCGCCTCGTCGGCCTGGCTGGCCATCATCAGGCTGTCGGAGTCGTCGCGCATCTCCACCACCCCGGCACTGAAGGTGCACCAGAGGTCCTGCGGTTGCGCCGGATAGTGAATCTCGGCGAAGCGCTGGCGGATCTCGTCGAGGACTTTGTGCGCCGCTTCGATATCGGTGTCGGGCATGACGATGGCGAACTCTTCGCCGCCGTAACGGCCGATGAAGTCGGTCTTGCGCAGGCGTTGCTTGAGAAACAGCGCCAGGCTCTTGATGACTCGGTCGCCCATCGGGTGGCCGTGGCTGTCGTTGACCCGTTTGAAGTGGTCGATGTCGAGCATGGCAAAGCTCAGCGGCTTGTTTTCGCGACGGGCGCGGAACGAGCAGTCCTCGAGCAATTGCAGAATGTGCGTGTGGTTGTACAGGCCGGTGAGGCTGTCGCGAACCATCCGCGCCTTGAGATTGCGTGCGCGGGCAGCGCGGTTGCGCACGGTGGTAATCAAATGACGCGGCTTGATCGGCTTGGTCAGGAAGTCATCGCCGCCCTCGCTCATGGCGTCGAGCTGCTTGTCCAGGTCGTCTTCGGCCGACAGATAGATGATCGGCACGCTGACGTAGCGGTCGTTATGACGGATGACCTTGGCCAGCTCGGTGCCGGTGCAGGCCGGCATGTACATGTCGAGGATGATCAGGTCCGGCTGGAAATCCGCCAGCTCGGCCATGGCCTGGATCGGTTCGATCAGGGTGCGGGTGACGATCCCGGCGCTGTTGAGCAGGCGTTCGGTATGCAGGGCCTGGGCGCGGGAGTCGTCGATGATCAGCACTTTATAGGGTTCGTACTGGGCGACGCAGGTCAGGACTTCGATCTTCTCCAGCAGGCTCGAGGCTTCGAGGGTGCCGGTGAGAAATTCGCGGCCGCCGGCGCGCACGGCGGCGAGGCGCGTCGGCGTGTCGGTTTCATGCAGGCTGAAGAACAGCAGCGGCAGCGGTTCTTCCAGGCCTTGCTGGGCTTCGGCGGCGAGCTTCAGGCCGACACCGGGGGCACTGAAGTCGACGTCCATGACGATCGCCGCCGGCAAACGCTCGACCATCGACGAGCGAAACGCCGCGACGCTGTCCAGTGCCTGGGCGCTGAGGCCGAAGAATTCCAGTTGCTTGGCCAGGCGTTCGGCGCGGTCGTGATCCTGCAGCATCACGTAGATCGGTTTGCGCAACGGTGGCAGGAACGTCTGGTCGAGCTGGTCGCCGTGGCGCAGGCCGGTGCGCGACAGACGCTGCATCAGGCGATTGAGGTCAGTGATCAGGCCGCTGCTCAGGCGCCCGCGATTGGCATCCACCGCGTCCAGCGACTGGCTGATGTGATGGGCCAGTTGCGTGTGCTCGGGTTGTTCGAAACGCTCGGCAAAACGCAGCAGGCGCAGGTTGGCCTCGCTCAGTTCGGCGAGGTCGGCAGTGGACCACTCACTGCGTTGCAGGCGCTGCCATATCTCAAGAATCTGACGTGCCTGATGAATTACCCGCTGGGCAAAGTGGTGCTTGAGGCGCTCACGGCTGGGGTCTTCTGGCTCGGTCATATCCTGACTACTAGTTAGGGTGCATGCTGAGATCGACTGGTGGCTCTATGCTAGCACCTCTTTTCCCTTACATGAGTGTCGCACGTCAATAATCTGCGGTCGGAGATCATTCAGTTTTCGACCGGTCAGTGCTGAATTCGACCTGCTCGTCGCTCTCGTGCCCGGGAACCGGGCGCTGGCCGCCAGGGCGATGTTCAGCCGCGTGAGTTTTCCCCGCTCTGTACATCACTGCGCTGAATGAGCCTGGCGGTGTTTGCCCGCGTCTAGCGGGAGTGTTTGCGGGGCGGCAGCTATCGGGGAATCCCCTACAATCTCCGGATGCGTCATGCGCCGGCACGATTTGCGGCTTATCGCCTTTCGCGGATGCGAGTCCAAGGCACGTTGTTGTATGGTTGCTGTCGAACCGTTGAACCCAAGTGATTGAAAGGATATCGCCATGCTGGACTGGAAGAACCGCGCGGGCAGCGCGCCTGAACGTGCCGCCGAGCCCAAGTCGGCCACCCGCAGTTACGTCGGCGGCCTGCTGTTGAGCCGCGCGCTGGCGACGTTGATCGGCCTTTACCTGTTGGTGACCATTGGCCTGGGCTGGTACTGGAGCCAGGAGCCGGCGCTGTTCCCGGTGGCGCAGAACGCTCAGGTCGCAGCGGAGAAGGAAGGCAAGCAGATGGTGGTCGGCTACACCACCGTCGAGACCCTGAAGACCGTCGCCGGCACTCTGCTGGACAAGCCGGGTGGCTACATTTCCAACGACCGTTTCCCGCCGGGCCTGTGGATGGACAACATGCCGAGCTGGGAATACGGCGTGCTGGTGCAGGTGCGTGACCTGACCCGGGCCCTGCGCAAGGACTTTGCCCGGTCGCAGTCGCAGTCGGCGGAAGACGCCGACCTGGCCAAGGCCGAACCGCGCTTCAACTTCGACAACAAGAGCTGGATCCTGCCATCGAGCGAGTCGGAGTATCAGGAAGGCATCAATTCCCTGAGCCGTTATCAGGCGCGCTTGTCTGATCCGTCGCAGAAAAATGCGCTGTTCTACGCCCGCGCCGACAACCTCAACAACTGGCTGGGCGATGTCGGCACTCGTCTCGGTTCGCTGTCGCAACGGCTGTCGGCCAGTGTCGGCCGGGTCAAGCTCAACACCGCGCTGAAAACCGAAGTGCCGGCGGTGGGTGAAGTGCCGCAGGTCGACGAGGAAATCGTCGAGACCCCGTGGATGCAGATCGACAATGTGTTCTACGAGGCTCGCGGCCAGGCCTGGGCCCTGTCGCATCTGTTGCGCGCCATCGAAGTCGACTTCGCCGACGTACTGGCGAAGAAGAACGCCACTGTCAGCGTGCGCCAGATCATTCGCGAACTGGAAGCCTCGCAGGAACCGGTGTGGAGTCCGATGATTCTCAACGGCAGCGGTTTCGGTGTGCTGGCCAACCACTCGCTGGTCATGGCCAACTATATTTCCCGGGCCAACGCCGCGGTCATCGATCTGCGTCAACTGCTCAACCAGGGCTGAGCCATGAGCCACAACGCCAAGGAGGCTGCGCACCGCGCGGCCTCGGATGCCGAACAGATCGCCTGGGTCGACGAGCAGGACAATCTGCTCGGTGCCCTGGTGCGCGCCGACCTGCGCGAGCGCGGCCTGATCGGGCGGGGCACCTACATCATGCTGTTCAATTCTGCCGGTGAGCTGTGCGTGCACCGGCGCACCTTGAGCAAGGCCATCTATCCCGGTTACTGGGACGTCGCGGCGGGTGGCATGGTCCAGGCGCACGAAACCTATGCCGAATCGGCCGCCCGCGAACTCGAAGAGGAACTGGGCGTCAGCGGTGTGGAACTGACCGCCCACGACCATTTCTACTTCGAGGACACCGGCAACCGTCTGTGGTGCTCGGCGTTTTCCGCGGTGTGGGACGGGCCGTTGATCCTGCAGCCGGAAGAAGTCCTGGAAGCGCGCTTCATTCCGGTCGAACAGGTGATGCGGGAAATCGAGCACAAGCCTTATTGCCCGGACTCTCTGGCCGCGTTGCAGCGCTATCTGAAGGCCCGGCAAAGCGACGTCGCAAAGAAGCAGTAAATTGGCGCCGATTGGCTCTTAGCAATCGGCGTTTTTGCCGTTACACTGCGCGACCTTTTCAAGCGGCACCGGCCATGTTATCGGTGCCGTAGCGCTGCCCCTGCCTGAGTGGGGCTTCGCGGTCGATGACCTTGCCCAAGGTCGCGATCAGTCTTTGTCCTCCCGAGAGGATTGCCGGTGGCCAAAAAAGCCGCATCCTTCGCCGCCCTGGGCGGCCTGGTATTTTCCACCGACGCAGGTCGTCATTGTCCGGAATGCAGCAAGCCGGTGGACGCCTGTATCTGCAAACAAACCGTGATCCCGGCCGGTGACGGCATTGCCCGCGTGCGTCGCGAGAGCAAGGGCCGTGGCGGCAAGACGGTGACCACCATCACCGGCGTGCCCCTGGCCGAAGACGCGCTCAAGGAGCTGGCGACAACGCTGAAGAAGCGCTGTGGCACCGGCGGTGCGTTGAAAGACGGAATCATCGAAATCCAGGGCGATCATGTCGAGCTACTCTTGGCCGAGTTGATCAAGCACGGTTTCAAAGCGAAGAAGTCCGGCGGCTAGCAGCCTCTGTGAAAACCACCTGCGGCTTGATCCGGCGCTGAAAGTCTTCGGTTCCGGCGTCGTCTCCATGGTTTTCACAGAGCCTGTTCATGACCGGTTTCTAAACTCGTAGCTGTCAGCGCGGTCTACCGCCGCGCTGACGAATCGTCATTTTCATTCTTTAGACTGCGCCGGCCTGAACGTCAGGCGACGCTCTATGACTTCTTTATAGGGGACTTCGATGTCCGTACGACGCACACGCAAAGACGATGGCAGCCAATGGACAGTTGCGGACAGCCGCAGTGTTTACGGGATTCGCCATTGGGGGGCCGGGTATTTCGCGATCAATGACGCCGGTCGCGTCGAAGTTCGTCCGAACGGCCCGACCAGCTCGCCTATCGACCTGTTCGAACAGGTCGACCAACTGCGCAAGAGCGGCTTGTCCCTGCCGTTGCTGGTGCGCTTTCCCGACATCCTGCAAGACCGCGTCCGCCAGCTGACCGGTGCGTTCGACTCGAACATCGAGCGCCTGGAATACCAGAGCAAGTACACCGCCCTGTACCCGATCAAGGTCAACCAGCAGGAAGCGGTGATCGAGAACATCATCGCCACCCAGAACGTTTCCATCGGCCTGGAAGCCGGCTCCAAGCCTGAGCTGCTCGCAGTGCTGGCGCTGGCGCCGAAGGGCGGCACCATCGTCTGCAACGGCTACAAGGATCGCGAGTTCATCCGTCTGGCATTGATGGGCCAGAAGCTCGGCCACAATGTGTTCATCGTCATCGAGAAAGAATCCGAAGTGGGCCTGGTGATCGAAGAAGCCGCCTCGCTGAAGGTCAAGCCACAGGTCGGCCTGCGCGTGCGCCTGTCGTCGCTGGCCTCGTCGAAATGGGCGGACACCGGCGGCGAGAAATCCAAGTTCGGTCTGTCGGCGGCGCAGTTGCTGTCGGTGGTCGAGCGCTTCCGCGCCGCCGGCCTGGATCAGGGCATTCGTCTGCTGCACTTCCACATGGGCTCGCAGATCGCCAACCTCGCCGACTACCAGCACGGCTTCAAGGAAGCGATCCGTTACTACGGCGAGCTGCGCAACCTCGGTCTGCCGGTCGATCACATCGACGTCGGCGGCGGCCTGGGTGTCGACTACGACGGCACGCACTCGCGCAACGCCAGTTCGATCAACTACGACATGGACGATTACGCCGGTGTCGTGGTCGGCATGCTCAAGGAATTCTGCGATGCGCAGAGCCTGCCGCACCCGCACATCTTCTCCGAGAGCGGCCGCTCGCTGACCGCGCACCACGCCATGCTGGTGGTGCAGGTGACCGACGTCGAGAAGCACAACGACGAAATCCCGCTGATCGAAAACAAGGAAGCGCTGCCGGAAACCGTGCAGTGGCTGGTGGACCTGCTCGGCCCGACCGACATTGAAATGGTCACCGAAACCTACTGGCGCGCCACGCACTACATGAGCGACGTGGCTGCCCAGTACGCCGACGGCAAACTGACCCTGGCCGAGAAAGCCCTGGCCGAGCAGTGCTACTTCGCCGTGTGCCGACGCCTGCACAACTCGCTGAAGGCGCGCCAGCGCTCGCACCGTCAGGTGCTCGACGAGCTCAATGACAAGCTGGCCGACAAGTACATCTGCAACTTCTCGGTGTTCCAGAGCCTGCCGGATACCTGGGCCATCGACCAGGTCCTGCCGATCATCCCGCTGCACCGTCTGGACGAAGAGCCGCTGCGCCGCGCGGTGCTGCAGGACCTGACCTGCGACTCCGACGGCAAGATCAACCAGTACGTCGACGAGCAGAGCATCGAGACCAGCCTGCCGGTACACGCGCTGAACGAGGGTGAAGACTACCTGCTGGGCGTGTTCCTGGTCGGTGCCTACCAGGAAATCCTTGGTGACATGCACAACCTGTTCGGTGACACCGACTCGGTGAACATCTACCAGAACGCCGACGGCAGCGTGTACCACGCCGGGATCGAGACCCACGACACCATCGAAGACATGCTGCGCTACGTGCACCTGTCGCCGGAAGAGTTGATGACCCACTACCGCGACAAGTGCGCCAGTGCCCGCATCAGCGCCACCGAGCGCACGCAGTTCCTCGATGCATTGCGCCTGGGCCTGACCCGTTCCTCCTACCTGTCTTCCTGACAGATTCCTGAGTCGCCTCGGGTTGTCTGAAATTGTTCCGGCTGGACCGGAAGTTTCAGACAACCCGGTGCGAAACCTCTTCTTTTTCGCGCGAAACGACCTGGCGCCCAGCCGGGAAAGTGATGTCGTCTGCTTTTCGCGTAGGTCATTTCCTAAGTTGTACTTCGGCCCTCTACTCGGCCATGGCTCTCGGCGAGAATCCCCGGCCGCCCCTCCTGTAGAGAATCGCCCATGTTCGATCCAGCCGACGAGCCGTCGTTTCATCTCGATGTAGCGGGCCTGTCCGCCTCCTTCGAGGTCCTGGCCTTTACCGGTAGCGAAGCCATCAACGAGCCGTTCGCGTTCGAGATCGACGTGTTGATCGACGATTCGCAACTGGACCTTGCCGGGTTGCTGCATCGCGCGGCGTTTCTGCGTTTCGGGCCGCCGGGCAATGGCGTCCACGGGCAACTGCAGTGCCTGGTGCAGCAGGAGCATGGCCAGTTCTTCCGCCTGTGCCGGGTGCGGCTGGGGCCGAAGCTGGGTTGCCTCGACCTGCGTTTCAGCCAGCGCGTGTTCAGTGCGCGCTCGGTGCCGCAGATCCTTGCCCAGGTGTTGAAGGAGCACGGCATTGCCGGGACGCAGCGGCGGTTCGAGCTGCAGGGCGACTATCCGCCCCGGGTGTTCTGCACCCAGTACCGCGAGTCGGACCTGCAATTCGTCCAGCGCCTGTGCGCGCAGGCCCGTATCCACTACCACTTCGAGCATGGGCCGGACGGGCATTGCCTGGTGTTTGGCGACGATCCACAGCGGTTGCCGCGTGCCGCCGAAACCTGGGTCGACGACGCCGCGATCGGCGCAGTGCGGCGCTGGCAGGTGCAGGGCGAGGTGCCGGTGAAAACCGCGCGCCAGGTGCACACGGTGCAGGGGCACACGCAGCTGGCGGCAGTGCGTTGCGGCCACTGGCTGGCGATGGCCGGGCATCCGTTCGACGCGTGCAATCGGCAATGGCTGGTGACCCGGGTGGAGCACGAGGGCGATCACGCCCGCGACCCGGTGTATGCCAACCGCATCGCTGGCACGCTGGGCGACATACCGTTCGCGACGCCGCTCCGGCCGCGGATGCACAGCCTGCAACGGGCCTGGGTGGTGGCGGTCGATGAGCCGTGGCCCGACCGCTCGCGACCGGTGGCGGTGCAATTCGACTGGCTGTATCAGGGCGAAGGTGCAGCGCCCAGCCATTGCTGGCTGCCCCTGGCGCCCAGCCTGGCCGATGTGCCGCTGGCAACGCTGGCCGATGGCGTCGAAGTGGTGGTGAGTTTCGCCGAGGGCGATCCGGACCAGCCGATGATCAGCGGCGTGCTGCAGGCGCCGGCGCTGCACACGGAGATGCCCGACGAGGCGCCGCCGGAGTTGCCGCACAGCCTCAGCAGCGAAGGCCTGGCCGGGTTTCTGCATTCTGCCGCCCCGTTGCTGTTGCTGTGCCTGATCCCCGGTGGCGGCAGCTTCAACCATTGCCCGCCGGCGACGTGCAGTTGCCGCTTGCTCGCGGCCGTCGACCAGAGCCATGGCCGATGAGCGCTACGACGCCGGCACCGCTCGCGCAATGGCTGCTGCTGGATGTACCGCAGGCCCCGCAGGCGCTGCTGACCTTGCATCGAGGGTTCGCGGCGGTGCGCTGTTTTCGCCTGTTCGAGGGCACCGAGTTTCAGCCGGTGGCCGAGCAGGGGCCGCTGCTGGTCGAACTGCATGGCAATCCGGCGCTGAGCGCGTTGTGTCAGCACGACCCGCAGACCTGGAGCGGCCTGCTGCTTGGCTGCGAAGCGCCGGCGGCGGTGTTGCTCGAACACCTGCGGCGCATGCTCACGGTGTCGTTCGGCCTGCAGCACCGGGCCTTGCTGACCTACTACAACCGCCAGACCGCCAGCTATTTCTTCGATGCCTGCGACGCCGCCGAACTGAGCCGCTGGCTCGGGCCGATCCGCCAGTTGCGCTGGTTCGGCGGCACCTGGGCCGATCGGGCGCTGGGTTGTCAGGGCTGGCAGCAACTGCGCAATCCGCGGCTGGCGGTGGAGCCGTTGCGGGTCGAGGAAAGCCTGACGTCGCGCCAGCGCGAGCGCCTGCAAGCCTGCCTGCTGGACCAGCATATCTGGCGCTGGAGCCAATCGACGGGAACCGATTACCCGGTGCTCGCCTCCCATGTGCAACAAGGCCTGGCGTTGGGTTTCAGTGAACGCACGGTACTCGACGGCTGGTTGTGGCTACGCTTGCAGCATCCGCGGGCCGAATGGCAGCCGCCACCGGCGGGCCTGAGCCCGCGCGAACGGCTCGAGCATCTGCGTCGGCAATGGCAGGACGATCCACCCTGAAGCGAGGTTCGGCACCCATGGCACTACCCTGGCGGCAACGGTTCGGCGCCATGCTTGGCGTATTTCTTTCGCTGCTGCTGAGCGCCTGCTCGCCGGTCAAGGTGCTCAACGCGCTGACGCCCGCAGCGACCTACACGAAAACCGCGGGCATCGCCTACGGTGCCGATCCGCGACAGAAACTCGATGTCTATGTGCCCCGGCAACTTGCGACGCCGGCGCCGGTGGTGGTGTTTTTCTATGGCGGCAGCTGGAACAGCGGCGCCCGCGAGGATTACGCCTTTGTCGGTGAGGCGCTGGCGTCGCGGGGGATTGTCGCGGTGCTGGCCGACTATCGACTGTATCCACAGGTGCGCTATCCGCTGTTTCTGGAGGATGCGGCGCACGCCGTGGCCTGGACCAAGGCCCACATCCGCGAGTTTGCCGGCGACCCGCAGCGCTTGTACCTGATGGGCCACAGCTCCGGCGCCTACAACGCGGCGATGCTCGCCCTGGATCCGCAATTGCTCGGCGCAGTCGGCCTGACGCCCGCTGATCTGCGCGGCTGGATCGGCCTCGCCGGGCCCTACGATTTTCTGCCGATCAAGAACCCGGATGTACGCCCGGTGTTTTTCTGGCCGGACTCACCACCGCAGTCGCAGCCGATCAACCATGTCAGCCAGGGTGCGCCAGCGGCCTTGCTGATTGCTGCGACGCGCGATGATCTGGTCAACCCGACGCGCAATACCGGCGGCCTCGCCAGCCGCCTGCGCGCCGCCGGGGTGCCGGTGCAGGAGTTGTATTACGCGCGGCCCAGCCACATCACCCTGGTGGCCACGCTGTCGCGACCGTTGCGCAGCCTAGCGCCGGTGCTCGATCAGGTGGTTGCGTTCATCCGCCATCCGCCGCCTCAGTGAGCGGTGCCGCTGAACCAGCCGTCGTTGCGCCGCAGCCACACGGCCAACCCGCCGAGGGACAGGCTGCGCAGCACCATGAACAGCAGAAACGAAATCCACAGACCATGATTGCCCAGGCCTTGCAGCGCCCACGCCACGGGCAGCAACAGCAGCACCGTGAGCAGCATGCCGTTGCGCATTTCCCGCGCGCGGGTGGCGCCGATGAACAGGCCGTCGAGCAGGTAGCTCCAGACGGCAATCAGCGGCAGCACGGCGAGGTACGGCAGGTAGATGAACGCGGTATCGCGCACGCTCTGGATGTCGGTCTGCATTTCGATGAACAGGTGCCCGGCGCACAGGAACAACGCCGCGAAACCGAGGCTCGCCAGCAATGACCAGCCGCCGGCGACCACCAGCGAGCGGCGCAGGGCCAGGCGATCACGGGCGCCGATGGCGTGGCCGCACAGCGCTTCGATGGCGTGGGCCAGGCCGTCGAGGGCATGGGCGGTGAGCAACAGGCCGTTGAGCAGCAGGGCGTTGGCCGCGACCGTGGCATCGCCGAGTCGCGCGCCTTGCACGGTGATCAGGAAAAACACCGATTGCAGCGCCAGGCTGCGGATAAAGATGTCGCGATTGACCGCCAGCAGCGGCCGCCAGCTCTGCCAGACCTTGAGGGCGGCCCAGACGATGTGCCCGGGATAGGCGCGCAGGGCTGAGCGGGTCAGCAGCAGGCCGAGCAGGGCGCCACTCCATTCGGCGATCACCGAGGCGCGCGCGGAACCGACCACTCCCCAGTCCAGGCCCATCACGAACCACAGGTTGAGGACGATGTTGATCAGGTTGGTGCTCAGCAGGATCGCCAGCGGCGCGCGGGCGTTCTGGGTGCCGAGGAACCAGCCGACCAGGGCGTAACTGGCCAGCGCCGCGGGCAAGCCGAACAGGCGCGTATGGAAAAAGTCGCGGGTCAACTGGTCGAGTTCCGCCGAGGGCTGCATGAAGTGCAGGGCGACGCTGCTCAGCGGCACGCCCACGGCGCCGAGCAATAATGCCAGCCCCAGCGCGAGCAGCAGGCCCTGCAGCAGAATCTGGCGCAACGCCGCGCCGTCGCTGCGCCCGGCGGCCTGCGCGGCGAACCCGGTGGTGCCCATGCGCAGGAACCCCATCGCCCAGGCGAGAAAGGTATACAGGCTGGCGCCGACGGCGACTGCGCCGAGTTGATGGGCGTGGGGCAGGTGGCCGATGACGGTGCTGTCGACCAGCGCCACCAGCGGTACGGAAATGTTCGAGAGGATCATGGGGGCGGCGAGGGCCCAGACCCGGCGGTGGGTCGGACGGTCGCGCCAGTCGGCGATCAGAGTGGACATGCGGGCTCCTTGGGGAGCTGGCATTGTAGCCATTCGTTGCGGATTTGCCGTGACTGACAGCGCCGAGCCCTCACCCCAGCCCTCTGCCTCGGGAGAGCGCTGGGGAGAGGGGCTTGCTGTGCGCTCAGTGAATGATCCAGCTCAACAGCCACAACCCCAGCAGCAGCCAGATGATCCCGGCGATGATCGACGCGTTCATGAACGCACGGATCGCCGACCACAGCAGCATCAGCCCGACGATCAGGGCAATGATGCTGATGATCGAGGTGTCCATGCCCAACGCCTTGGACAGGCCATCGACAAAGTTGCCGCCCGCGTGGCTGAGCAGATTGAACAGGCCGCTGAGGCCGTCGACGATGAAACGGATGATCGAACCGAGCGCCTGGCCGAGCCATTCGAAAAAGCTTTCTACCTGCATGTGTTCATCCTGATGAAAGAGCTGAGCCTTGGGCCGCAGCGGGGGCGGCCGAGTTCCCTGCAAGCATAGAGTGTTTCGCCGCAAAACTGTGGCCGTGCGCCTCTTGCCTTCGCCGGGCATCCCCCCGAAGCTATACGCCTTCAGGAGAGCCCGATGAACCTTGTTGAACTGACCGAACGCCTGCACGCCATCCGTGACCGCAATGACTGGCGGCAATTTCACAGCCCGAAAAACCTGGCGATGGCCGCCAGTGTGGAAATGGCCGAGCTGGTGGAGATCTTCCAGTGGCTGACGGAAGACCAGTCGCGCCAGTTGCCGGCGGACAAACTCGCCCACGCCGGGCAGGAAATCGGCGACATCGTCCTCTATCTGCTGTTGCTGTGCAGCGAACTGGGGCTGGACATGAATGAAGTGGTGCGCAGCAAGCTCGCCGACAGCGAACGGCGGTTCAGCTGATGAGCGACCGGCATTTCGATCAGTTGGCGACTCGTTTCGCGGAAAAAATCTACGGTGGCGCCAAAGGGGCGATCCGTCTGGCGGTGTTGCAGGCCGATCTTGCCGAGGCCCTGCCGGAGCGGCCGCTGCGGGTGCTCGACATCGGCGGCGGTCTCGGCCACATGGCGCTGTGGCTGGCCGAACGCGGACACGCCGTGACCTTCACCGAACCGGCCGCACCGATGCTCGAGGGCGCGCGCCAGCGCTTTGCCGATGCCGGACAAACCGCAACGTTCATTCAGGCGCCATGGCAGGAACTGCCCGGCCTGCTCAACGAACGCTTTGACCTGGTGATCTGCCATGCGGTGCTGGAGTGGCTGGCCGAACCCCACGCGATCCTGCCGGTGCTGCATCGATTGACCGTGCCCGGTGGCTGGCTGTCGCTGGCGTTCTACAACCGCGACGCGCTGATCTACCGCAACCTGCTCAAAGGCCATTTCAAGAAGATGCGCAAGAACAGCCTGGCCGGGGAAAAACAGAGCCTGACGCCGCAGCAGCCTCTCGATCCACGGGAACTGGCGACGCAACTCGCCGGGTTGTGGCAGGTCGAAAGCCAGAGCGGGGTGCGGGTTTTCCACGACTACATGCCGGTGGAATTCCAGGCCCGCGCCGAACTGGCGGACCTGCTCGAAATGGAGCTGGCCCACCGTCGTCACCCGAGCTTCGCCGGGCTCGGGCGCTACTTGCACTGGATCTGCCGGCCGATCTGAGCGGAGCGTGAAATGAAAGGTCATTCAGGGTTATTGCTGATCTGTCTCGGGTTGGCCGCCTGCCAGGGCAGCAACCCTTATGTGGCGCAGTCGCGACCGCTGCCGCCGGCCCCGCCGCAAGCGGCGAGCACGTTCGACCGCAGCGCCTACCCGGCGCCGCCGCGGGACTACGGGCGCTATCGCAGCTGGACCTGGCTCAACGGGCGCCTGCCGCCGGGCACGGCCTGGGCGGATTCGGCGCAGGTGGCCGAGGCAGTCGGCAATGCCCTCGACCAGCGCGGCCTGCGCCCGACGCGCGACAACCGCCCGGCCGACCTGCTGGTCAGCGCCGACCTGCGCCTGGAAACCCGCTTGCGTCAGGTCCAGGACGATTACGGCTACTACGGCGGTTACGGCGGCTACGATCGTTATGGTCGTGGTTACGGCATGTACAACACGGTGCCGATCGTGCGCACCTACCAGGAACAGGTCGTGGTGGTACGCGTCGATCTGTTCGACGCCGGCACGGGCCAGCCGGTGTGGAGCGCCAGCGCGGAAACCGGCACCCAGGGCAATCAGATCGAACGCAGCGACGCCATCCGCGAGGCTGTGGAAAAGGCCATGTCGGCGTATCCTCCCAGTTAGTGGGCTGCCAGTCAGCCGCTCCCACGGGTACATGCCTTCCATCGGAGAATCATCATGTTGCGCCGTCTCGCTTTACTGGCCGTGGCCGTGCTGCTCAGTGCCTGCGCCGCCAACCAGGTCAATCATGACTTCGACGCCAGCCGCGATTTTGCCGCTTATCGCAGCTGGAGCTGGAAAGAACCCGCCCTGCAGTACCGCCCCGACGATCCGCGGATCAAGAGCGACCTGACCGAGCAACGCATCCGCCAGGCCGTTGCCGATCAGCTCGACCAGCGCGGCCTGCGTCCCGCCGCCGCGGGTGCCAGGGGTGACGTGAATGTGCAGGCCTACCTGATCGTCGAGGATCGCCAGCAACAGGTGACCACCAACTACGGCGGCGGTTGGGGCGGCCCGTGGAACGGCTACTGGGGCGGCCCGATGTACAACGAAACGCGCAACATCACCTACAAGGTGGCGACCATCCAGATCGACCTGCTCGACGGCAAGGACGGCAAACTGGTGTGGCGCGGCAGCGACGAGCAGATGCTCGCCAGCAAGCCGAATCCGCAGGATCGCAGCAACGCCATCCGCGAAACCGTCAGCCGCATCCTCGCCAACTACCCGCCGCGTTGATCGGCGGCAAACCAAGGAGAGCCATGGCTCTCCTTTTTTTGTCCTGACGTTTCTCTGCCGAAGGCTGGCGGGTTGCCAGCAGCGTGGCCCAGGCGTGTCTACACTCAATGGCACCAATGGAGGTTGCGCCCGGCCGTGCGCCGGCAAAGGAGTGCGCCATGTCGCCCCGTTCGCCATTCAACGGCCCGGCCCGCCAGCGCGGCGCTATCGGGATGATGGCTGCACTGACCCTGGGTATGGCGCTGGTGCTGATTCTGATCGTGGTCGACAGTGGCCGCCTGTACCTGGAAAAACGCGACTTGCAGCGGGTCGCCGACATGGCGGCCCTCGAAGCGGCGTCACGGGGCGGCAATTGTGGCGCCGGGGCGACGGCCAACGCCTTCGCGCTCGCCAGCGTGGCGCGCAACAACTTCCCGATTCCCAGCGCTGGCCGCGCCCTGGCGGTGGCGTGTGGCGGACTGACAGTGGGTGCCAACAACCTGCGTGTCTTCACCGCCAACGCCGCCAGCAGCGAAGCGATCCGGGTGGTGGTCAGCCATGCCGTGCAACAGAGCGTTGCCGGTGCAATCGGCGCCCTGTTCGGCGGCGACGGCCGTGGAGCGACCGTCACACTCACCGCGACCGCCGTCGCCGCATTGCCGCCCCCGCTGGCCTCGCTGACCCTGCGCAGCACCGCGCTGAACATCGACAGCAGCAAATCCGCCACACTCAACGCGCTGTTCGGCGGCCTGCTGGGCGGCAGCCTCAACCTCAGCGCGGTGAGCTGGAACGGGCTGGTCAACAGCAACATCAATCTGCTCAGTTACCTGAACCGGCTGAAGCTCGATATCGGTCTCAACGCCGCGGGTTACGAACAGGTGCTGGGCAACACCATCGCGGTCAGCCAACTGGTGCAGACGACGATCAATGTGCTCGATCCCAATGGCACGCTGGGCGCCACGGCCACCATCGTCGGCCTGCAGGCGATCAAGGCCGCGGCAGGCACCACGCAAGTGGTGCTGGGCAATCTGCTGAACGTCCAGGCCGGCACCCAGGCTACGGCGCTGGCGGTGGATCTGCGCGCGTTCGACCTGATCCAGGGCTTCGTGCAACTGGCCAACAAACAGAACGGTCTGGTGGCCAACCAGACGATCAACCTTGGCGTGGCGCAGATCAGCGCGCGGGTGCAGGTGCTGGAACCGCCGCAACTGTCGGCCATCGGCGATCCGCGCAAGGTCATGGCACCGAACAACCCGCTGGGGCCGAACCGGATTTATGTGAAGACCGCGCAGGTCCGCACGCTGCTGTCGGTGCAGTTGCCGGTGCTCGACGGCATCGCCTCGCTGGTCAGCGACGTGGCCGGTCTGGCGGCCCCCCTGGCGAGCATTCTCAGTTCCTTGCTGCACCTGGATATCAAGGGCGTGCTCGACTCGCTGACCTGCGCCCTGGGCGTGCCGTGCCAGACACCGGATGTGATCCTGCTGCCGGGCTCGTTCCGCCTCGATGTGGCGCTGGACGTGGCCGCCGCCAACAGTTACGTCACCGCCTACAGCTGCCTGACGCCGACCAACAAGACCCTGACCACCAGCACCACGACCTCGGTGGCAAACCTGAAAATGGGCACCATCGATCCCCCCTCAGCGGTATTCGGCAGTAACTCCGCGCCGCCGAACGTGGTGGTGCAGCCGCTGAAGTTGATCGATATCGGGGTGAAGACCTGTTCGCGCCTGCTGATCATCCTGCCGTTCAACTGCGGCCCGCGCACGCCCGGGGTCGGCGGCGGCATCGATATTTCCGCCGACACCACGGTCGGTCAGAACGCCGGCATGTCCCACGTCTATTCCGCGCCACCGGCGGCCAGCCTGCCGGAGATCAATCAGGCGCCGTTCTATTACAGCTACAGCACCAGCAATATCGTCAGCAGCCTGAGCGACACGCTGACCAACATCAACCTCAACATGCACGGCCCGTCGGGCACGCTGGTCAGCGGCCTGGGTGCGACGCTGGCGTCGGTGAAAAGCCTGCTGGTCACGGCGATCAACAGCGTGCTCAGTCCGTTGCTCGACACGCTGATCAACACCTTGCTGAGCGCGCTGGGGATCAACCTCAACCAGGTCGATGTCGGTGCCAACCTCAGCTGTCAGTCGGGGCGGGCGACGCTGGTGATCTGATCGTCGATGGCCACCGGCAACTCGATGCAGAATCGCGCGCCCTCGTCACCGTTGCGCACACTCAGGCGACCGCCCATGTTCTCGACGATGCCGTAGCTCACCGACAGCCCCAGCCCGGTGCCGACGCCCACCGGTTTGGTGGTGAAGAACGGTTCGAAAATCCGTTCGAGCAAGCGCGGATCGATGCCGCCGCCGTTGTCCTCGACCCACAGCCGCACCACATGCTCGTCGTGCTCGGCGCGCACCGCGATCCACGGTTGGAAGTCGCGGTCGGCCTCGCGCTTGCTCAGCAGGGCGTCACGGGCGTTGACCATCAGGTTGATCAGCACCTGCTCGAGCTGGTCGACATAGCCGCGCACCTGCACGTGGAAATCCGCCTGCTTGACCCGCAGCTCGACGCCCTTGCCGCGCAGCCCTTCAGAGAGCAGCGACAGCGTGCCTTCGATGGCCTCGAGCGGGTCGAACGGATGCTGCTCGATCTCCGAGCGCCGGCCGAACACGCGCATGTGATCGACCACCCGCGCGGCTCGTTGCACCTGGGCGTCGATGCGCTTGAGCTTGTCGGTCAGGTAGTCGATTTGCACGTCACCGTTGCCCAGACGCTTGAGCACGTTGACGATGGCCATGCGCATCACGTTCAGCGGCTGATTGATCTCGTGGGCCAGGCCGGTGGCCATTTCGCCGAGGGTGGCCATTTTCGCGCTCTGCGTCAGTTGTTGTTGCGAGCGGCGCACGTCGGTGTTGTCACGGCCCACGGCCTGCACTTCGAGCAACTGGCCGTGTTCGTCGAACACGCCGCGATCGGCCCACACCCACCATGCGTGCTCGCGTCCCGGCAGGCGCAGATTGATTTCCGCGGTACTCAGCGGTTGCTGCGGGGTCAGGTGCGCCAGCCGCTGGAGGAACGCTGCGCGCTGTTCGTCGGACATCCAGCTGCCGAGGTTGATCCCGGGCAGTTGCTCCGGCGCGCATTCGAGGTAGGTCGCCAATGGCCGGTTGCCGAAGGTCAGGGTCAGGTCCGGGCGATAGCGGCAGATCATCGCCGGCGAGTCCTCCACGAGGATGCGGTAGCGTTCTTCACTGGCCCGGATGCGCTCGGCCGCCAGGGTCGCCTCGGTCACGTCCAGCCACAGGCCGACCGCTTCCACCGGCAGGCCGAGGTCGTCGCGCAGCAGCCGCGCTTCGTCGAGCAGCCAGTGGCTGTCGCCGCGGCTATCGAGCACCCGATAACGTACACTCACCGCACCGTCGCGCAGCAACTGCCGGGTGCGTGCGAAATACACCGGCCGATCGTCCGGGTGCACGTGCCGGACCAGGCCGTCGTCGGCGCAATCGGCCAGGCTCCAGCCGAGCAGCGCGTGCAGGCTGGCACTGAAAAACACCGGCTGCAGCGCGCCCTCGACGTAGCGTTGCACATAGATCACCGCCGGTGAGCTGGCGATCAGATTGTCCAGCCGCGCATGGGCGGCGGCGGCCTGTTGCTGCTGTTGCTTGATGTCGCTGATATCGAGCATGAAGCCCACCAGTCGCCGTTCGGCACCGATGCCCAGCGACTGGCCCTGCAGGCGATACCACTGCGGCGTGTGCCCGGCATCCTCCAGGCGCACGCACAGTTCCAGCGGCTGGCCTTCGTCCTGCAACGCTTGCAGGCGGCTGCGCAGCTCTTCGCGGTCGGCGGGATGGGCGCGATTGAACCAGTCCGCCAGGGGCAACCGCGTGGCGAGGCCGAGGCTTTGCGCCAGGCGAGGCGCGAGCAGCACTTCGGCGCTGTCGCCGAGCACTTCCCACCAGCCGGTGCCAAGCAGCGCCTGCAGGGTTTCCAGGCGCTCGAGTTGCAGGTGATGACGATGTTCGCGCAGACGCTCCAGCAGCGGCGCGGCCACGGCCGCAGCCAGTTGCAGCCAGTCGTGCTCGCTGAGGTCGGCGGCCTGCAGATGCGCGTCATAGCAACCGCACAGCAGCCACGCGGCCACGCCCTGGGCATCGCGATACGGCACGGCAAAACCGTCGGCCGGGCCGAAAATGGCTGCCAGGCGCGGCTGTTCGTTGGCGCGCAGGCGTTGCGGCGCGGCGCCGTTGAGGCTGTCCAGACCGGTGCCCAACGCTTGCGCGGTGTGCCACAACTTCGGCGCGTCATGGGCGGCGTAATGCTGATGGACCAGCCAGCCCTGTTCCTGCTCATCGAGCAGCGCCACGGCCAGGCACGGAATGTTGTAGCGCTGGCCCAAACGTTCCAGCTGTTCGCCAAGCACCTGCGGCAATCGCACCAGGCTGCACAGGCGCAGGTGATCGCGGATCTGTGCGGCGAGCAACTGGCACTGCTCGCGAACGAGGCCCTGACGCCGCTCCACCAGCAGATCGCCGATATCCAGCAGTTGCAGGAGCCAGCCGTCGCCTTGCGGCTGCACCCAGCCGCGCAGGTGCAGCGGTGGCCCGGCCTGGGTGAAGAAATCGAGGTCGAGCAGTTGTCCCTGCCAGTCAGCCGGGCGACCTTCGACGACAAGGCTGCTGTGCGGCAGCAGGTACGTCAGCAGATGCGTCGTCCGTGCGCTGGGCAGTTGCAGCGCCAGCAAATGGCGCAGCGGCCCGGTCAGGTGATTGACCTGGCCCGCGTCATCCAGGTACAGCTGCAAACCGACGCTCAGCACGCTGGGGCTGTCGAAGTTTTCCGACAGGGCGGACGATTGGCGATTGAGCAGGCGATCGAACAACTTGTCTCCGGCACTCAAAATTGCAGGCTCGAACTGGCGCTCAGGTTGGCGGGCAGGCGAGGGACCGCGCCGATGCCCGGCAGCACCAGAAACGGCAGGGCCTGGTTCAGTTTGCTGGTGGGATAATTGACGCTCACGGTCAGCAGGCCGCCGGCGTAGGTGACGTTCGCATCGGTGGCCGCGTTGAAGTTCAGCGCCGGTGGCAGCCAGGCCAGGCGCAGGCTCAGTTCGTTGCGCGCAACCGTCTGGATGGCCGTGGCGTAATTGGCCGTCGCCGGGTCGAGGGCGACGCTGCGGCGTACGGCCTCGGCAGTCGACTGGGTGAACGCCTGCATCAGCAACAGCGGCAGGCTGTAGCTGACCAGTGCGTAGAACACGGCGAAGAAAATGACGAAGACCAGCGCGAACTCGATCGCGACGGCGCCTTTTTGTTTGCGCGGCAGGCCGGTTTTCATGAGTGCGTCTACCCTGACAATCACTACGTAATATCAGCATAGAATCATTCAGCCAAAACGGACGTTTTTTACCGGATGCACAGCTTTGTCCTACTGCTCTGGCTGTCGCTCTGCGCGGTGCAGGATGCCCGCCAGCGGCATATCGGCAACAGCCTGACCCTCGGCGGCGGCGGCCTGGCCCTCGGTTATCTGCTCGGCACCGGCAACACCTGGCTGGGCGCCGACGCGGTGCAGGCGGCCTGCGCCCTGCTGCTGGCGCTGGCGTTCACTCTGCCCGGTTACGCGCTGCGGCGCATGGGCGGCGGCGATGTGAAACTAATGACAGCTTTGGCTCTTGCGACGGACGGTATGCACCTGCTCGGCGCCTTTATCGGGGCCGGGTTGAGTATGGCGCTGTGGTCGCTGCTGGTGCCAAAACTCTGGCTGCATATGCGTCAAGGGCTTAGGCGGCCTCTGCACAACTTCGCGCCAGGAATGTCAAAAAAGCTGCCATTTGCGCCGTTCGTGCTGATTGGCATGGGCCTGACGCTGTTTTGGATCCATTAGTCGCAGGCTGTCACTACTGCTATGTACATAGTCGGAAAGTGGGTCTACTTTCAATTCAAGGGTTATACAGCCTAGAGCTGTCAGTACAGGAACGGTCAGCTTTGATCGAGCATGGAGTGGCAAGTGAACAAGCTTATGTCTGCTGTGAAAGTGCTGGTGGTCGATGATCAGCCGCTGATTGTCGAAGAACTGTGCGAATTTCTCGAAAGCAGCGGGTACCGGTGTGTGCCTTGCGAATCGAGTCGGCAGGCCATCGAGCAATTCGTGGAAGACCCTGGCATCGGTCTGGTGCTGTGCGATTTGCACATGCCGGAGATGGACGGCATTCAATTGGTCCAGGAGCTGCAGCGGCTGGCGGGCAAGCAGCGGGTCTTCGAAGCAATCATGCTCACCGGCCGCGCCGACAAACAGGATGTGATCAAGGCGTTGCGCGCAGGGATTGCCGACTATTACCAGAAGCCCATCGAACTGGACGAATTGCTCGAAGGCCTGCAGCGCCAGGAAGCGGCGTTGCAGGAGCGGCAGAAGACTCTGCAACTGGGGCATCTGAATCAGAAGCTGCAATACCTTTCCGAGTCGATCGATGATCTGTACCAGGACCTCGACAAGGTACGGCGCGGGCCTGCGCCGGCGAGTGACGAGGCGCCGGGTGACGTGGACGGGCTGGAGATGCCGGCGATTTTCAATCAGCTGTCGCCGCGCCAGCTCGACGTTGCGCGGCTGGTGGGCAAGGGCCAGACCAATTATCAGATCGCCTGTGAGTTGGGCATTACCGAAAACACGGTGAAGTTGTATGTGTCGCAGGTTCTGCGCTTGACCCATATGCATAATCGGACGCAGTTGGCGTTGGCCTTGTCGCCCAGCGCTTCGGCGGGGCGCCAGCGGGTTACGGCGCATTGACCTGCCTGCGCGGCCTGACAGCCGGCCCGACCTGTCGGGTGTGATCCCGGCGTAGCGGCCGGCTGGTGGCCTCACAGCCGGCCGAACCTATCATCCAATTCCCCTGCGGGAGCCGGCTTGCCGGCGCAGCGAGCTGACCACCGGCGCGCCTCTGTCAGCCATCCCCCACTGCCTCCTCGCGCTGCCGATCTCGCAGGCTTGCGCTTACCCGCCCGTGCCACTGTCCACTTTCCCGCCCTCTTGCTGGTCGAAGAATTCGGGGATTTCGTGGGTGTAGCTTTTCAGCCAGCGTTGCAGGCTCAATTCGCGTTCGGTCGGGGTGCTGGTCTGGGGTTTCGGCGAGGCGACTTTGTTGCGGCTTTGCAGCAGCAGCCAGCCTTCGGTTTCCTGTTGTTGCGCGGAGGCGGGGCCGGCGTCGATGGCATGGCTGGTGAGTGGCAGGGTCAGGAGGGTCAGGCAGAGCAGGGTGGTTTTCATCGCGGGCCTCCTTATTTGAGCGTGGCAGCGGCGAGGCGGTTGGCGGGGCCCGGGGTCTTGAGTTTTTCCGCGCGGGCCTGGGCCTCGCTGAATTGTTCGGGGCTGAGGTTGAGGCGGCTGACCAGTTCGGCGGCGCGGGTCCAGTCGTCCTGGTAGAGCAGCAGCGTCACCAGGTTGACGGCGGCCAGTTGATCGCTCTGCTTGAGCTCCATGGCGGTGAGGAATTCGAAGCGGGCATCTTCGATGCGCAGTTGGTTGAGGTAGACCACGCCGAGGTCGTTGCGGATTTTTTCATCGGTCGGCGCCAGACGGGCGGCGCGTTGCAGGTGGGCCTGGGCCTGGCCGAAATCGTTGCGGGCGGCGGCGAGCTGGCCGAGGCCGTGTTCGGCTTCGGCGGCCAGGCAGCTGCCGAGCAGGCCGCGGTACAGCGGTTCGGCTTCGCTGCGGCCGAGCAGGCGATAGACCCTGGCCTTGCGCAGGCGCACGTCGGCGAGGTTGTCCGGCAGGCTCTGCAGGTTGGCCAGGCTGGCGTGCAGTTTGCCGTCCTTGGCCATGTCGTCGGCCAGGTTCAGCGACAGTTGCTGATCCGCGCTCAGCTTGGCGCAACTGGCCTGGTTGGTCAGGGCTGCCCAGGGCGTCTGCCCGGTATTGGCGCAGCCGCCGAGCATCAGCAAGGTCAAACCGGCAATCAGTGCTTTCATACCACTCCCTCTAAGAACCCAGGGCCCGTGCCAGGGCGGTGAAGCCCGGGCCGGCCAGGACGATCAACAGCGCCGGGAAGAGAAACATCATCATCACGACGGACATTTTCGCGGACATTTTCGAGATGTATTCCTGCAGGCGCGTCAGGCGCCGGTCATCGAGCAATTGCTTGAGCGCCAGCAGCGATTTCATCGCGCCGCCGCCCTGGTGCAACAGTTGCTGGAGGATCACGCAGGTGTCGGTGAACTCGTCCACGGCGAGCAGGCGCGTGGCCTTGTTCAGCTCTTCGCCCAGTTCCAGACCGGAGTCGACCCGGGCCAGCACCAGGCGCAATTCCTGGGTCAGTACCGGCAACAAGGCCTTGGCTTCATGGCTCAGGACGCGCAGCGCCTGCTCGACGGCCATGCCCGATTCGAACAGGATGCGCAGCAGCGGAATGAACGTGGAAATTTCCGTGGCCAGCTGTTTCTGCCGGCGCTGGGCTGCCCACGCCAACAGGCGCTTGGGCAGCAGATAACCGAGACCGACAGCGAACAGCGGGGCGATCCATTGCCGTTCGGCATGCGGGAACAGCACGCCTTGCAACAGCAGCGCCACGCTGAGCAACAGCAGCGGCGAGCCGATCTGGCACGCGGCGAACAGCGAGCGCTGGCGCGCGCTGCGCCAGCCGAGACGGTTGAGCAGGGTCTGGGTTTCGTTGTCGAGCCTGACGCTGTGCTGGCCGACCTTGCTTTCGCCAAGAAAGCGCAGCAGATGGCCGAGACGATTGCTGCGCACCAGGTCGCCGTCCAGCCGACGACTGACCTGCCGCGCCCGCCGCCGCTGCTCGAACAGGCTGCTGAACAGCAACGCGGCGGCCCCCAGCTGGAACAGGGCGCTGATCACCAGTGGCGTGCTCATAGGCTGCGTAACATCCGCCACAGCAGCAGGCTGCCGAGCACCTGCAAGCCGAAGGCAGTGGCGAGCATGATCTGCCCGGAATGGTCGTTCCACATGGCGACCAGGTAGCGCGGATTGGACAACAGGAAGTAGCCCGCCAGGCCGATCGGCAGCAGCCCCAGGACCCACGCGGTGATGCGCGTTTCACCGGTCATGGCGCGTAGCTGGCGGGACGCCTGGTCGCGCTCGCGGATCATCTTGATCAGGTTTTCCAGGAGCTCGCTGGCATTGCCGCCATAGCGGTGATTGACCTTCAAACCGAGGGCGAACAGGCGCAGTTCGTCCTTTTCATAGAGTTCGGCCATGTCCGACACGGCGTCCGCCAGGCTGATGCCCAATTGCACGTTGCGCTGCACCCGGGCCATGGCGTTTTTCAGCGGATCCTCGCTGGCCTCGATGGCGCCGAGCACCGCATCGGCAAGGGTGCGCCCGGATTTCAGGCTGCGTACCGTATGGTCGAGCAGTTGCGGCAGTTGTTCGATCATCCGCCGTAGCCGGCGCTGGTAGCGCCAGCTGACATACAGGCGCACGGCCAGTGGCGGCAGCACCAGCAACAGCAGCAGTCCCAGCCATTTGCCGAGGACGAACCCGAGCACGATGCCCAGGGCCCACAGCATCAGCCACAGGCCCAGGCGTTCGGTCGGACGGCCGAGGCCGGCGCGCAGGAATGCCCGTTCCAGTCCGGCCCAGCGCGGTGTGGCCGGGGCGAGCTGTGGCTGGCCCTCATTCAAACGCTCCAGCACGCGCTCGGAACCGCTCTGCCGCCAGCCGTTGTAGAACAGGCGCAGCGACAGCCCGAGCAGTGCCAGGCAGACCAGGATCAACAGCAATGGCTTGAGCATGGGCCGTTCCTCAGTGCGCCAGCACGCTGTCGCGGCGCAGCTTGTCGCCGGCCGGGTTCACCGCTTCGCGCAGGAAGCCGAAGCCGCTGCGGCGGTCGAGACGGAACAGGGTGTTGGTCACGTAAACGTCGTCGCGCACGCCCACCACTTCCACCACTTCGCTGACGCAGCGGCGGCCATCGGGCAGGCGCGTCAACTGGATGATGACGTCGAGCGCGGCGCAGATCATCTGGCGCAGGGTGCGTTCGGCGATGGTGCGGCCGGTGAGTCCGACCAGGGTTTCCAGGCGCAGCAGGGCGTCCTGGGCATTGTTGGCGTGCACGGTGCTCATCGAGCCATCGTGGCCAGTGTTCATCGCCGTGAGCACGTCGACCACTTCGACGCCGCGAATCTCGCCAAGGATGATGCGGTCGGGGCGCATCCGCAGGGCGTTGCGGATCAGGTCGCTGGCCTTCACTTCGCCGTGGCCCTCGGCATTCGGCGGTCGGGTTTCCAGACGCACCACGTGCGGGTGGCCGAGTTGCAGTTCGGCGACGTCTTCGATGGTCACCAGGCGTTCATGAGGGTTGATGAGCTGGCTGAGGATATTCAGCAGGGTGGTCTTGCCGGTGCCGGTGCCGCCGCTGATGAGGATGTTGCAGCGCTTGCCGACGGCCTCGGCGATGAAGTCGAAGATCGCCTGGTCGATGGTCTGCATCGCCATCAGGTCGCTGCTCTTGAGCATGTCCTTGCGGAATTTGCGAATCGACAGGCACGGGCCGTCGAGGGCGATCGGCGGGATGATCGCGTTGACCCGGCTGCCATCCGGCAGGCGCGCGTCGACCATCGGCGATGACTCGTCGAGGCGTCGACCGAGGGGGGCGAGGATGCGTTGCATGACCCGTTCGACATGGTGCGCGTCGATGAAACGCAGGTCGCTCAGGTGCAGCACGCCATCGCGCTCGATGAACACCCGGTGCGGGCCGTTGACCAGGATTTCGGTCACGGCGCTGTCGCGCAGCAGCACTTCCAGCGGACCGAAACCGGTCAGCTCATCGACGATTTCCTCGGCCAGGCGCTCCATCTCGTAACGCGAGATCGCCAGGTGCAGGCGGGCGATGTATTCGCCGACCTTGTCGATGACGAACTGCGAGAGCACCTGCCGTGAACCCTCGAGCAGGTTCTTCCCCGACTCTTCGATGGCGTCGATGATGTAGCGGTGCAGCACCAGTTTCAGACCGTCGTGATCGCTGTTGCCGGTGGCCTGGCGCTGCGGGCCGCCGAACAGTTGTTCGCTGCTCATGAGTTGCCCCGCAGACGGTCGAACCAGGTGACCTTGGGTTTGGCCAGGCCTTCGGAGCGTTTCGCCAGGCGCTCGCCGAGGGTGCGCAGGCTCTGGCTGATGGCTTCGCGCGGGGCCAGTTCGAACAGGCTCACGCCCTGGTTCTTGGCATTGAGGCGCACCTCCGGGCTGTAGGCGAGTACGGCGATGACTTCCAGGCCGAAGGTCTTGCCGAGGGTGTCGGAATCCGGCGCGACGTTGCGCAGATAGCGATCGACCAGCAGGCGACCGTGATCGAGCTTCATGCCTTTCTCGCGCCACAGATTGAGCACCGCCAGGTTGCGCCGGCAATCGAGCACGTTCTGGTCGGTGTACCACAGCAGCTTGTCGCAATGGCTGACGAAGGTGCGCAGCGCTTCGCTGTCCGGTTGCCCGGTAAGGTTCACCACGATGTGCTGGAAGTGCTGGCGCAAGGCGCTGAGCAGCATGTACAGCTCGGCGGCGCTGGTGCGCTCCAGCGGTTCGTCGCCGGGGGCATAGGCGAGGATGCGCAGGCCGGCTTCGGCGCTGGTGAAGGCGCTGTCGATCAGGGTTGCATCGAGCCGGCGCAAGTGGCGCAGGGCGTCGCCGAAATGAAACGAGCTTTCCAGGCCGAGCAGCGCCAGGCTGTCGCCGCGGGGCAGGCCGAGGTCGAGCAGCAGGGTTTGCTGGCCGCTCTTCTGCACCACCAGCGCCATGTGGTTGGCCAGCAACGCGCCGTCGGCGTTGGCCTGGGTGCTGTAGAGCACGGTCAGGCCGCCGAGCTGGGTGTTCGGCGTCACGGCCGGCAGGCGTTTGCTCAGGCGTCGTACCAGCCCGGCGACTTCGCTGGAGCGCGAACCGTAGGCGACAAAATCCCGCGCACCGGCGCGCATCGCGTTGAGGACCAGTTGATTGTCCATGCCGTCGCCGAGGGCGACGATCGCCAGCATCGGCTTGGCCTCGAGCACGCCCTCGATCAGCGCGCTCTGCGCGACCAGATGTTCACGGTCGAGGCCGACGAACACCAGGCTGGCGAAGGTCACGTCGACCAGCGCCAGCAACTCGTCGAGGCTGCCGCCACCGGCGCTGACCACCTGGCCCAGGGGCGCGAGTGCGCCTTGCAGCCACTCCAGGTCGGTGCTGTTGCGGGTGATGGCGAGGAAGGTCTGGCTCAGGCTCTGGCTCATTGCGATAACCCGCTGCGTTTATCGAAGTTGCCGTTCTCCAGGAAGTACAGGCGATACCAGTTCGGATCGTAGTTGCGCAGTTTCTCCCCCGGCAGCGACGGCAGTGGTGCGTTGGCCGCCAGCGGCTGCACCAGGTGCGGTGTGACGATCATCAACAGCTCGCGTTCCTGGCGATTGATCGAGGAATTGCGGAAAAACGCGCCGAGCACCGGGATATCGCCCAGCCCGGGGAATTTGTTCACCTCGGAGGCGTTGTTGGTGCTGATCAGGCCGCTGATGACGAAGCTCTCGCCATCGGCCAGGGAGATGCTGGTGTCGGTGCGGCGAATGGTGAACGCCGGCACGGTGGTGCCGCCGATGGTCACGCCGTTGTTGTAGTCCAGCTCGCTGACTTCCGGGGCGACCTTGAGGGTGATACGGTCGCGGCCGACCACGGTCGGGGTCAGGGTCAGGCGGATCCCGAATTCCTTGTATTCGATCGAATAGCTGTTGCTGTTGGCGCTGGGCACCGGGATCGGAATCTCGCCGCCGGCGAGGAAGCTTGCGCTCTGCCCGCTCAAGGCGACCAGGCTCGGCCGCGCCAGGGTGTAGGCGAAGCCGCTGCCTTCGAGGGCGTTGACGATGCCGAGGAATTTGCTGCTGCCGCCGCCCCAGACGATGTTGAACATGTCGTTGGCCAGGGGGATGCTCGGCACGGCGATACGCGGGTCGAGGTTGCGCAGCGGCACCACGCCCGGGGTCACGCCGGTATTGGGTACGGTGCCGGGTGCGCCGAACAGGAAGTTGTTCGAGCCCTTGCCGAAAATCTGCGTGCCGGCCTCTTTCAACTTGGTCCGGCTGACCTCGACGAAGCGAATATCGGTCTGCACCTGCGAGGGCAGGGTCGGGTCGTCGCCGGCCGGCAGCGCTACCGGGGTCATCGCCGTGCTGGCCTTGCCCTGGACGAACACCATGCTCTGGCGCGGGGCGCTGGCGCAGGCGCTCCAGATCATCAGCGTGGTCGCGCCGGGGCCGACACCGGTCAGCAGCACGCCCTGGTCACCGGTCACCCGCACGTCGGCGATTTTCGGATCGCCCACCGCCACCCGAGTGATCGCCACCGGTGACTGCAGCGCCTGTTGCAGACCTTCGCCGACTTCCAGGACCGCCGGCAGCGCCGCCAGCGCGTTGCAATTGCCAGCAGCGGCGACGGCGCTGCCGATGGAAGCGACACTCAGCAACGTGACCCGGAGCAAACCGTGGAACAGGGGCGTGAGGCGTTTGCGCATGTACGTGCGTCCTTGCTCGGAATTTCAGGGAGTGGGTTGGACGGTTTCGGTGCCGCGGATCACTTCCACCGGCGTTTTGCGCGGCGCCGGCTGGCTGGCCACGGTGAGGGGCCGGGGCGGCGCCGTCAGCGACAGTTGGCTGAACTCGATCAGTTCGCGGCGCGGCGTGTCGAGCCCGGCGGCGACGTTGTTGTCACCGGCCCAGTACCGCGCCAGTTGCTGTTCGTCGGCACTGCGCACGGCCAGGCGCAACACGCCGGCGCTGGAGGCCAGCATCAGGCGGTTGGTCAGTGCCTCGGGCACCGCCAGCACCACGCTGCGCGCGGCGTTGCGCAACTGTTCCTGTTTGAGTTTTTCTTCTTCGCTGTGCGCCGGGCTGGCCGGTTGGCCGTCGTTGGTCAGGCCCATCTGGCTGCCGACCCCGAGTACGCGCACCGCCGGCACCACCAGTTGCGCGGACGGTTGCGGGTTGCTGTCGTCCTTGCGCAGAAACAGCAGCACATCGACGTAATCGCCCGGCGCCAGTTGCCCGCCGGCATTGATCACTTCATCCACCGCCACTGCCAACGCGCGCTCGCCAGGGCGGATCATGCGCGCCAGCGGACTGCCGGCAGCGAAGCTGTCTTCGCTCAGCCAACTTCCGGCCGACAGGGCGCGCCATGGGGTCCGGCCGATCACCTGATCGACGTTGCCGAGGCTGCCGGTCGGGGCGATGTGCAGTTTTTCCACGGCGACGTCGGCGGCGGTGATGGTCACGAACGGGGCGATGTCACGCACCAGCACCACCACCGGTTGGCGGGTCGGATCGTCCACCGGTGCCGGGGCGACGGCGCTGGGTGTCTCGGCAACGGGGGCAGGCGCCACGGGTTCGGCGGCCGGTGCCTGGCGGCTCAGTGTCAGGCCCCAGTAACCGGCGAGAATGGCACCCAGCAACAACACGCCGGCCAGGCCCAGGGTGACGCGACTGTTCATGACGGCTCTCCCTTTCCAGCTGTGCTTTCTGTCTCTGCAATGACCCGTAACTTCCAACGAGACAACTTCGCAATCAGGCAGCTATGAACAAGTAACTATTTCGCTATTTGACGGTAGCGCAGGCCGAACAAAACGCCATTAACGCCGCGCAAATAACTAGCCAAAGTAGGAGGCTAAAGCGCCAAACAGGGTTTTTTGCCGTTATTCGGGCAACTACTACTTAAGTGTTAATGCGTTCTTACAGTTGTAGGTGCCGGGAATGCCGACAATGCTGATGCTGGCACAGGGGAATCATGTTGCGAGCGCGCAACACCCGGGCCTTCAAGGAGAAGTCGACATGTCCTTCGCAAAGAAAGCATTGCTGAAAATCAAATCGGAAATCGCCTTTTATAAAGGCCTGGCCAAAGACACCGAAGGGGCGTCAGGCATCGAGTACGCCATCATCGCCGGCATGGTCGCAGTGGCGCTCGCGGCATTCGTGACACCGATTTCCACCGCCATTACAACCATGTTCACCACCATCCAGAACGCACTCTGAACGGGTGAGCTGGCATGGCCGGCAACTTGCGCATGCACCCAAGGGGTTCTAACGTCAGGGCTTAGTCCATTGCAGGTATTGCCCATGAATTCCTCAGCCAGTTCCCGTCAACAATTGCTCCTGGTCGATGACGAGGAGGACGCGTTGCTGGAACTGGCGGAGTTGCTGGAAGGCGAGGGCTTTGTCTGTCACACCGCGACGTCGGTGAAGCTCGCTCTGCATCATCTGACGCGGCATCCGGATATTGCCCTGGTGATTACTGATCTGCGCATGCCGGAGGAGTCGGGCATGTCGTTGATCAAGCGGTTGCGCGAGCACACGTCGCGCCAGCATTTGCCGGTGATCGTGACGTCGGGCCATGCCGATATGGAGGATGTCAGCGATATGTTGCGCCTGCAGGTTCTGGATCTGTTCCGCAAGCCGATTTACCACGTGAGATTGTTGGAGACGCTGGACAACCTGTTTCCCAAGCCCAAGGTCAACGTTTCTTAACGTGGACCTGAATACGTCCTTTCACACCCATCGAAAAATTGACGTCATGGCTTTGACTTTTTAGTGGTGTCAAAGTGATGGCTCAGGTAAATTCTCCGCGCCCGAACCAGGCGAGCTGGCGGGTGGTAGGGATGCCTGATTGAAACGTTGAGCCCTGCCCGAATTTTTTTCGTTTCGGAAGGGACTCTTCAGTGAT
This sequence comes from Pseudomonas sp. efr-133-TYG-5, assembly GCF_030209175.1. Lineage (GTDB taxonomy): Bacteria > Pseudomonadota > Gammaproteobacteria > Pseudomonadales > Pseudomonadaceae > Aquipseudomonas. The sequence goes on from NZ_JARVSM010000006.1 coordinate 631,177, forward strand.
TTCGTCTTGCCTGCGCCGCTCTCTGCTGGCGCTTTCTGTGTGTGCTGCTGTGCATTCGCCTGGCGTTCAAGCCGTCACGCTCAATTACGATCTGGGCACGGGGCCGCTGGTCAGTGTCGATCAGTATTACGACTTTCTGAACCTGGTCGGTAGCGCCAACGTCGTGCAGACCTCTGCGGCGGCCGTCACCAGTGCCGCGCAGTTCACGCGGCCCATGGCCAATCACGATGTCAGCAACAAGGCCACGATCACTATCGAGGGGGCGACGCACGGTGTCGGCATCGGTATGTATCCCGGTGCAGTGACCTGGTCGAAGCTCAACTACAACCTCTACAACGAAGGCGTCATCACGGTCAGCGGTCTGGCTGACAGCGGTGAGTCCAGCGGTTTTGCCGTGCGCGGCGTGGCGTTGGGGGGCAACTTCATCAACAAGGGCACGGTGGCCGTCAGTGGCAACAACGCCACCGGCGTGTCGCTGGCCGGGATGAAAATGCGCTACGGGGTGATCAACGAGGGCACCATCAGTGCCAGCGGCAACGGCGCGCGCGGTCTGTCCCTGGAAAACACCACGCAGACCATGCCGGTGGTGAACTATCGCAGCCTGACCGCCACCGGCAACGGCGCAGAAGCGCTGACGTTGAAGGGGGCGAGTTTCATTCCCGATCCTGGCGTGCGCACCAACAGCATCGTGAACATGGGGGTGCTCTCCGGCGAGAGCATCGGTATCCATGTCAGCGATCAACCGGTCGCGGGGGCGCCGCTGAACATCAGCCAGGACTTCGGCTCCATTGCCGGCGGCAAGGCGGCGATCCAGGTGGATGATGGACAGAGTTACTTCTACTGGCGCGGTGGCGATGTACATGGCGACCTGCTTGGCCTGTCCGGCGTGCTGATCGATGACGAGGTCACGTTCGACGGCTCGCTCATCCGCGCCGGTTACGTCACGGTGCAGGAAGGGGCGCTGACGCTGGTCAAGCCGCACACCACCATCATCGGTGACCTGGACATGGAAGAGGCCGACTCGGTGATCGCCATGTCCGTGGGCAAGGAAACCGATATCAACACGCCGATTCTGACCGTTACCGGCACGACCGACATCAGCCCCGGCGGGCATCTGCAACTGCAGGCGCGCTCCAGTGACTTCCGCACGGCGGCCGGTGGCAACCGCTACACCCTGATCCGTTCGGGCAATCTGCTCGGCGGTGAAAACCTCACCGTGGTGTCGACTTCGGCGCTGCTCGATGTGAAGAGTTACGGCGTCGAAGGCAACGACGTGAAGGCGCTGGTCAGTACCAAGTCGGAGCAGGTGCTGGAACAGAACACCGTGGATGCCGGTGGTTCACACAACGCCGGCGTGGCACTGGGGCGGCTGTCCAGTGCACTGATGGCGCGTCTCGATGACCAGGATCCGCTGTTCCGCGCCTTCGCCAATGCGGCGACCGATGCCGAACTGGCGCGGTTGTCGGCGACCCTCAGCCCGGACGTCAGCCGTGGCGTGCTGCATGCCGCCACCAACAGCCAGATGCTGGTCTCCGGCGTGCTCGACGAGCGCTCCAGTCGGGCGCGGACGAGCGCCGGTGCGGCGCAGAAAGGCGTCTGGTTGCAGGCGCTGAGCAGCGATGCCAACCAGGACTCGCGCCGTGGCGTCGCCGGTTATGACGCCGACAGTCATGGCATCGCGGTGGGTGCCGATGGCCAGTTGAACGCTGACACCACGCTGGGTCTGGCCTACAGCTACCTGGACAGCGATGTGAAGTCCGACAGTGGCAGCAAAACCAACGTCACCGGCCACGCCCTGACCGCCTACGGCAACTGGGTGCACGACAACTGGTTCGTCGATTCGGCGCTGATGTACGGCTGGAACGACAACGAGTCGAAACGCTACGTCGCCGGCACCCGGGCCAAGGGCGACTACGACAGTCAGGTGTTTGGCGCGAGTGCACTGGCCGGTTACAGCCTGCGCCTGACGCCCGCCGTGGTGATCGAACCGCAGGTCGGTGCGCGCTATGCCAATGTGGCGATGGACGGCTATCGCGAGAAGGGCAGTTCGGCCGCGCTGAAGGTCGGCAGCCAGCGCTACGAAATCGCCGAGATGGGCGTGGGCGCGCGCGTCGCGGCGGCGTTCGCGGTAGGGGGCGGCAGTCTCGAGCCGGAAGCGAAAGTCATGGCCTGGCATGACTTCATCGCTGACAAGGTCGCGACCACTTCGGCGTTCGTGCTCGGCGGCGATTCGTTCACCAGCCGTGGCACCACGCCCGTGCGTGACAGCTATGAGCTGGGCCTGGGCGCCAACTACCGGATGGGCGCCTGGAGCCTCGGTGGTTCCTACAATTACCTGACCTCCAGCGGTTTCGACGCCGACGGTTTCACGGCGAAGGTGCGCTACGCCTTCTGAGTCACAGCTGATAACTGAAACTGATGCTGTAGCGCGGCCGGCGGTTGAACGTGTCGAGGGCTTCGTCGGACATCGGCTTGGCGGCTTCCAGGGCGATGTTGTAGTACTTGGCATCGCCAAACCGCAGGCCGACGGCGGCGGACGACAGGTCGTTGTCCTGCACGGCGAGTTTGTTGAACCAGGATTTCGAGCGGTCCAGCACCACGTACGGTTGCAGGATGCGCACCCAGCTGCCATCGCGGTTGAAGCTGTAGTTGACCTCGTAGGCCACGCCCCAGCCCTTGTCGCCGGAGGCCTGGTCGTCGGGGTAGCCGCGACCGAAGTTCTGCCCGCCGAACACCGCGCGCTCGCTGTCGGGCAGGCTGTCGTCGGTCCAGTACAGCGCGGCGGAAACCACGCCCTGCCAGTTGTCGAGGAATTTATTGCTCTGCACGCCGGATAGGCGCAGGCGGAAAAAGTTGAGGTCGATGGCGCTGTTGTTGGTGTGCGCGCCCATGCTGTCGAAGCCCTGGTAGACCCCGCCGCTGAGAATGCGCAGCTGGCGGGCGTCGGCCACGCGCCAGTCGCTTTCGAAGGCGAGGGCGCGGATGTCGCTGCGTTCTTCGACGCTCAGCGGATAGCCGACCACCTTGTAGCGGGTCTTGTCATTGACCGCGTAGATCCGCGATCCGACGCTCAGCAGCTCGCTGGGCGAGGCAATCAGCGGCAGGCTGACGCCGATCGAGTAGCGGTCGTTCTCGCGGTGCGGCTTGAGTTCCAGGCCATTGGTGAGCACCACATTGCTGCCAGGATCGGCGCGGTAGCGCGAGGCCGACAGTGCCAGTTGCGTGCCTTCGGCATCAAGGAACTGGTTGTAGTCCAGGCGATAGTAATGCTCGTGATCGTCCCCCGGCGGGAACAGGCCGCTGAGCGACAGCTGCTCGCCCAGCGCCGTTTGCGAGTTGCTGCTGACGCCCAGCAGGGCCTGGGTGCCGTTGCGGTTGTCTTCGGTCATGTTCAGGCTGGTGGTGAGCGGTTTGCGGCTCGCCTGGGCGATCAGCGTCGTCGCGCCGTCGGTGGTGCCGGGCGGTGGCACCTGGGCCTGGATCGTCACGCCGGGGATGCGGCTCATCAGCGTGGTATAGCGTTCGAAAGTCTTGCGGGTCAGCGGACGTTCGGCCTGCAACTTGGCCACCAGTTTGTCGAGCAGGGCCTTGACCCGGCCGAGGTCACCCTGCAACTGGTAATCCCTGACGTAGCCTTCCACCAGCACCACGCGCGCCACGCCATCGTCGAACGTCTGCTGCGGCAGGAAAGCGTAGGACAGCAGGTAACCGTCCTGCTGGTAGCGGCGGGTGATGGTGCGGGTGGCTTCGATCAGGTCGGCGAGGCTGGCCTGCCTGCCGATCAGCGGCTTGAACACTTCGGCCAGTTCGTTGAGCGGGTAGATCGTGCCGCCCTCGATCTGCACGGTTTTCAGATTGACCTGGGTGCTCATCTGCAACGGTTGCGCGGCAGCGCCGGGCTCGGGCACTTGCAGGGGCGCGGCGTTCGGCCGATAGGCGTCGGCGGGCAGGTTCGGTACCGGCAGATTGCGGATGGTTTCGTTGCTGTTGAGAAAGCTGGGCAGGGTGTCGGCGAGGGCTACGGAACTGAGACTGAGGCACAACAGGGATGCCATTACGCGCATAGGACACTCCATGGTCAGGTCGCAGCACAAGGCTGTTTTTTCCTAAGAAAAAAGCGGAAGACTCGTATGAATCTTCCGCCTCCAACCAAGCGTAGGCGCTGTAGGTCAGGCCGTCGAATCGGCCAGGTGCAATTACTGTCTGCTACCACCGAGGGCACCGGTCAGGCCGCCCAGGACACCGCCCAGCCCGCCGGTGGCGCCGGTTGTGCCGCCGGTTCCGCCGGTGCCGCCGGTCACCAGACCACCGACTGCAGTGACGGTGTTGCCGACTGTGGTCACGGTGTTGCCGACGGCCGTCACCACCGGATTGGCGTTGCTGCCGGCGATTGCGCCACCGACATTGCTCACCGCGCCGCCGACCTGGCCGGTGAGGCTGGCCACTGGCGAGCCGATCCCGGTGCTGGTGCCAACGTTCTGGGTCAGCGAGGTCACGGCACTGGTGACCGGGGCGACGGCGCTGCTGACGCTGGTGCCGAGCGTGGCCAGCGGTGCAGTGGTTGCGGTGATCGGTGTACCGGAGCCGCCGAGCACGGTGTTCAGCGAAGCGACGGCGTTACCGGCCGACGCCACGGTGGCGCCAGGTGCGGCCAGCGTGCTGTTGCCTGCGCTCAGACCGGTGCCGACATTGGCCACCGCACCACCGACGGTTTGCAGCAGGCCGGTGCCGCCGAGGCCGCCGCCGATCCCGCCGCCAGTGCCCGAGCCAGTGCCCGAGCCTGTGCCGTTGGCCACCAGGCCGCCAGCCTTGCCGACCGCGGTGCCGACATTGCTCAGTGCGCCGCCAACGGTGTTGGTCAGGGCATTGCCATTGCCGGCGGCGGTGACTTTGTCGCCGACGCCATCCACGGTACTGCCGACTTTCTGCACCAGGCCGTTGAGCGGTGCACCGAGGCCGGTGGTGCTGCCGAGCTTGTCGGTGGTGCTTTCAACCATGGCGATCACCGGCACCAGTCGGCCGCTGACCTGAGTGGTCAGTGAGCCCAGCGGACCGGTCGTAGTGGCGGTGCTGAGGGTGTCGCCGAGCATGGTGACGCGTTCGCCGACGCCATTGAGGACCGGCGCGACGCGGGTCACGACACCGCCCACCAGCGGAATGCTGCCGGTGGCCGTGGCCAGTTTGCCGCTGACATCCGAGACACCGTTGCCGACGTCTTGCACCACGCCACCCACGGCCGACGCGGTGACGCCGATGCCGTTGGGGGTGCTGGCCAGTTTGCCGATGCCGTTGGACACGCCATCACCCAGGGTGCTGACGACATTGCCGGCGGTATTGGCGACGCTCTGCACCACGCCACCTGCCACGGGAATCGTGCTCAGCGAATCGCCGACCTGGCCGACGCCATCGCCGACACCGCTGACGGTCTTGCCGACATCCTGCACCAGCGTGGTGGTGACCAGTGTCGGTGTGGTGGTCGGGTTGGTGGGGTTGGTCGGATCCGTCGGGTTGGTCGGATTGGTCGGGTCGGTGGGATTGGTCGTGCCGCCCGTGCCGCCGGTTCCACCTGTACCGCCGGTGCCCGCCGTACCGCCGGTGCTGCCTGTACCGCCTGTACCGCCCGTGCTACCGGTGCCGCCAGTGCTGCCGGTGCCACCCGTGCCGCCAGTGCCCGCCGTGTCGCCCGAGCCACCGCTGCTGCCGGTGCCGCCCGTGCTGCCACTGCCACCTGCGGCGGCGCTGTCCGGCGAAGAGCTGCCGGAACTGCTGTGATGACCGCCACCGCCGCTGCTGCAGCCGGCGAGGCCGAGGGAGAGGATCAATGCCAGCGCTGTTGCCGATTTGCACCACACTTGAGTTTTCATGATGGGTATTCCTTGCACCTTGTCACAACGTTCGTTGTTTTCGATGACCCGCCGATTCTGTTGCCGGCAGTGCCTTCGTCCGTTGTGTCCATCTCAATCCAGTGCTTGGATCCAGACCATTCTCAAGTTGGTATTAACGCCTTTATATAGGCCCCTGCGGGTGCTGCCTAAGGACTAATACCGAAGGTATAGGCGGGCAAAAAAAAGCCTTGAAAATCAAGGCTGGGAGATTTGTTCAAGGGCAATTCGGGGGCCGCAGAACTTAAGTTATATATACACAATTTACATGTGTATGCGGCCCGCCACGGGTTCAGGCAACGGGCTGCCAGTGACCGACCATGTGCTCCAGCTCACCCGCGCCGATCAGGCGCAGTTCGCCGCTGGATCCTGCTGCGCTGGCGAGCAGTGTCACCGCGCTGGGCAGGCGCACCGGCTTGCGAAAGTGCACGGCGACTTCCAGGTTGGCCTTGGGCAGGTGATCGGCGAGGGCGGCGAGGGTGCGGGCCTTGTTCCACAGACCGTGGGCAATCGCGGTGGGAAAACCGAACAGTCTGGCGCTCGCCGCGCTGAGGTGGATCGGGTTGTAGTCGCCGGAGACCTTGGCGTACTGCCGGCCAATGTCTGCCGGGGCGTTCCACTGCGCCACCTGCACCAGCGGCAGCGACGGCTGCCAGTCCTGCTCGATGGCCTCGCCCTCGAGCTTGACGCCGCGACAGAGCATCTGGCTGTCGGCCTCCCACAGCGGCCCGAGCTGATCGTCGAGGCTGGTCAGCAGGTCGAACGTCGCGCCTTTGGGATGCGGCCGCAGGTTACGCACGCGGACGCTGACCTGCGCCCGGCTGATCCCGCCCAGTGGCCGCAGCACGCGAATACGATTGCTCAGGTGAATCAGCCCCAGCAGCGGGAACGGGAAATCCCTGGCGGTCAGCAACTGCATCTGCAAGGCAAACGCGAGGATGTGTGGATAGGTCGGCGGCAGCAGGCCGTCGTCTGCGAAGCCGCAGACCTTGCGATAGGCTGCCAGGCGCTGGCCGTCGATATCGACCCAGCAGCGCAGCCCTTCGTCAGGCAGGGTGGTGCCGGTGATTTTGCGCCGGCTCGCCGCCCGGAGGTAGAGCCCGGGCAGGCTCGGTTCACGCTGCAGATCTTGCCATTCGATGCTCATGCCTAGGCCCCCAGCACGCTTTGGCCACAGACGCGCAGCGCCTGCCCGGTGAATGCGCCGCTGCCCGGTTGCGCCAGCCAGGCCACGGCCTCGGCGACGTCCTGCGGCAGGCCACCCTGGCCCAGCGAGCTCATGCGCCGTCCGGCCTCGCGCAGGGCGAAAGGAATGTGCGCGGTCATCTGCGTTTCGATGAAGCCCGGTGCCACGGCATTGATGCTGATGCCACGTTCGAGCAGGGTGGGCGCCCAGGCCTGGGCCAGACCGATCAGGCCAGCCTTGCTCGCCGCATAGTTGGTCTGCCCGCGGTTGCCGGCGATGCCGCTGATCGAAGCGAGCAACACCAGCCGCGCGTTGTCGCGCAGGGTGCCATGCTCGAGCAGGGCCTGGGTCAGCACTTGCGGCGCGTTGAGATTGACCGCCAGCACCGCGTCCCAGAATTCCGGGGTCATGTTGGCCAGCGTCTTGTCGCGGGTGATGCCGGCGTTGTGCACGAGGATGTCGAGGCCGTCCGGCAGGTGCTCGATCAGTTGCGCGGCGGCGTCTTCGGCGCAGATGTCGAGGGTGATGCTGCGCCCGCCGAGGCGGGCGGCGAGGGCATCGAGGTCGGTCTTGGCCGGCGGCACGTCGAGCAGGATCACCTCGGCACCATCGCGGGCCAGGGTTTCGGCAATCGATGCGCCGATGCCGCGTGCGGCCCCGGTGACCAGTGCCTTGCGTCCGGCCAGCGGCCGCGTCCAGTCAGTGACCTGGGTCGCACAGGCGTTCAGGCGAATCACCTGGCCGGAGACGAAGGCACTTTTTGGCGAGAGGAAAAACCGCAGCGGTCCTTCGAGCTGATCCTCGGCGCCTGCGCCGACATAGAGCAGTTGCAGGGTGCTGCCGCTGCGCAGCTCCTTGGCCAGCGAGCGGGAGAAGCCTTCGAGCGCGCGTTGTGCGCTGGCGGCGAACGGTTCGCGCAAGGTCTCCGGGGCGCGTCCGAGAATCACCAGGTGCGCACTGCTGGCGAGGTTCTTCATCAATGGCTGGAAGAATTCGCGCAGCTGCTTGAGCTGATCGGTGTGCTGCAGGTGGCTGGCATCGAACACCACGGCCTTGAGTTTCGGGCCGTGGCCGGGGATCCACGCGGTGGCCAGTGACGGCTCGGCGCCATAGCTGTAAATCGCGTCGGTCAGGCGGTTGGCGAATGCGCCGACATGTTCGCTCAGCGGCCCGCCACCGAGCAGCAGGGCGCCGTCCACCGGCCGCAGGCGCCCGGCCTGCCAGCGTTCCAGGCGTACCGGCGACGGCAGGCCCAGGGCCCCGACCAGGCGATGGCCGATGGACGAGTTGGCGAAGTCGATATAGCGGTCAGACATGGAACGCTCTCCAGAAGATGGGGTTCAAAGTGTGGACTGCGTCGGGCAATCAATCGTTCGATCCACGCAATTGGGCCTACGCTAGAACAGCAGAGTAGTTTGCCCCCGGCGGTTGTGTGGCCGGACTGCCTCTCAACGACATCGCTGAACCTGTGCCCATTCGATTACCCAAGGAGCTTTTCATGAGTCAGCTGCGCCGCGTCGCGATCATCGGTGGTAACCGCATTCCTTTTGCCCGCTCCAACGGACCCTACGCCACCGCGAGCAATCAGGCGATGCTCACCGCCGCCCTCGAAGGCCTGATCGAACGCTACAACCTGCATGGCCAGCGCATCGGCGAGGTCGTGGCCGGGGCGGTGCTGAAATTGTCACGGGATATGAATCTGACCCGCGAATGCGTGCTCGGCTCGCGGTTGTCACCCGCCACGCCCGCCTATGACATCCAGCAGGCCTGCGGCACCGGTCTGGAAGCGGCGTTGCTGGTGGCCAACAAAATCGCGCTCGGCCAGATCGATTGCGGCATTGCCGGGGGCGTCGACACCACCTCCGACGCACCGATCAGCGTCAGCGAAGGCCTGCGCCGGGTGCTCCTGCAGGCCAACCGCGCCAAGACCACCGGCGACAAGCTCAAGACCTTCCTGCAACTGCGTCCCAAGGACCTGATTCCGGAGTTCCCGCGCAACGGCGAGCCGCGCACCGGCCTGTCGATGGGCCAGCACTGCGAACTGATGGCGCAGACCTGGAACATCTCTCGCCAGGCGCAGGATCAACTGGCGCTGGAGAGCCACCAGAAACTGGCGGCGTCCTACAGCGAAGGCTGGCACAACGACCTGATGACGCCGTTTCTCGGCCTGACCCGTGACAACAACCTGCGCCCGGACCTGACCCTGGAGAAACTCGCCAGCCTGAAACCGGCCTTCGAGAAAAGTGCCAAGGGCACGCTGACCGCCGGCAACTCCACGCCGCTCACCGATGGCGCCTCGGTGGTGCTGCTCGGCAGCGAGGAATGGGCCAATGCGCGCGGCCTGCCGATCCTCGCCTACCTGCGTGACGGCGAAGCGGCGGCGGTGGATTTCGTCAACGGCGCCGAGGGCCTGCTGATGGCCCCGGTGTACGCGGTGCCGCGCCTGCTCGCGCGCAATGGTTTGACCCTGCAGGATTTCGACTACTACGAAATCCACGAGGCATTTGCCGCTCAGGTGTTGTGCACATTGCAGGCCTGGGAGGATCCGCAGTACTGCCAGACCCGACTGGGGTTGGACGCGCCGCTGGGCTCGATCGATCGCAGCCGCTTGAACGTCAAGGGCAGCTCGCTGGCGGCGGGGCATCCGTTTGCCGCAACCGGCGGGCGCATCCTGGCGAACCTTGCGAAACTGCTGGATGCGGCGGGGCAGGGGCGCGGGTTGATTTCGATCTGTGCGGCCGGGGGGCAGGGGGTGACGGCGATCATCGAGCGCTAGCAGAGCAAACGATTTCCCTGACCCTCTCCCGCAGGGAAAGGGTCAGGGTGAGGGGCTTTCCAGGCTAGCGCCGATTTCAGGTACGGAACCGCCGCACCAACCCATCCAGCTCATTCGACAACCCTGCCAGACTCTGCGAATCCAGCCGCGCCGAATTGGCCAGTTCCGCCACCAGTTGCGCATCGCCATGGATCTGGCTGATGTGCCGATTGATGTCCTCGGCGACCTGATGCTGCTCTTCGGCAGCGGTGGCGATCTGTGTGTTCATGTCGCGGATCACATCCACCGACTCGCGGATCTGGCCGAAACTGGCCCGCGCTTCACCGATGCGTGCCACCGACTGCTGCGACACATCGAGGCTGGCGCGCATCTGCTGGGTGACAGCACTGGTGCGCTTGGCCAGGTTGCCCAGCAGGCCGTCGATTTCCGCCGTCGAATCGGCCGTGCGTTTGGCCAGTGCGCGCACTTCGTCGGCGACCACGGCAAAGCCGCGCCCCTGCTCGCCGGCCCGCGCGGCCTCGATGGCGGCGTTGAGCGCGAGCAGGTTGGTCTGTTCGGCGATGGAGCGGATGGTGCCGAGGATCGACTGGATATCGTTGCTGTCGCGCTCCAGTTGCTGCATCGACTGCGCCGATTGCTCCAGCTCCTGGCTGAGTTGATCGACGCTGTGCACCGCCGCATCGATCTGCTGCTGGCCCTGGCGCGCCTGGCGCTGGCCGCTGTCGGCCGACTCCGCGGCCTGGCTGCAGGAACGCGCGACTTCGTTGGCGGTGGCGACCATTTCGTGGAACGCGGTCGACACCATGTCCACCGCTTCGCGCTGGCGTCCGGCGGCTTCGGCCATGTCGCCGGAAACCCGGGTCGAACTCTGCGAGGTGGCGAGGATTTTTCCGGCCGCGCCGCCGATGTGCTGGATCAGGCTGCGAATCGCGGTGAGGAACTGGTTGAACCAGCTGGCCAGTTGCGCGGTTTCGTCGCTGCCGCGGACGTCGAGGTTCTTGGTCAGGTCGCCTTCACCCTGGGCAATGCCTTCCAGGCCACTGGCAACGCTGCGGATCGGGCGCACGATCAGGCTGGCGAAACTCGCGCCGACCACGGCGAACAACACGGCCAGAACGGCGGCGATGATCGCGATCAGCCAGGTCAGCTGGGTCGCCGAGCTCATCACTTCGTTCTGTTTGATCAGGCCGATGAACGTCCAGCCCAGTTGCTCCGATGGCCAGACATTGGCCATGTAGCGCTCGCCGTTGAGTTCGACTTCGACCAGGCCCTTGCCGGCCTTGGCCAGTTGCGCGTAGCCGTCGCCGAGGCTGTCGAGGCGCTTGAAGTTGTGCTCCGGCTGTTTCGGATCGACCAGCACCGTGCCGGTGTTTTCCATCAGCATCAGGTAACCGCTTTCGCCGAGCTTGATCTGTTTGACGATCTCGGTGAGCTGCTTGAGCGACACGTCGATGTTGACCACGCCACCCTGGGCGCCCAACTGGTTGGCCACCGCGCGTACGGTGCTGACCAGCACTGCGTCGTCGCCGGCCCAGTAGTAGGCCTCGGTGCGCAGGGTCTTGCCCGGGTTGGCCATGGCGGTCTTGTACCAGGGACGGGTGCGCGGGTCGTAGTTGGCCATTTTCGGGTCGCCCGGCCAGAAGGCGTAGCCGCCGCTGCTCAGGCCGTAGGACACGTAGGAGTAGGCCGGATGCGACTTGGCCAGGCCTTCGAAGAGGCTGAACAGTTGCTTGTCGATTTCACCGTCGCTGGTGTCGGCGGCGTTGGCGCTCATGCGGCTGCGCACCGTGCCGTCGGCGCTGTTCACCAGCGGTTGCGCCGCCAGGTAATCGACGTTCTGGCTGATGCCGTCAAAAAACAGCTGCATGGCATTGCTGACCTGACGGATCTCGCGTCCGCTGCCGTCGACAAAATCGTCCCGGGCATCGCTGCGCAGGTTGAGTACCACCAGGGTGGCGACCAGCACCACCGGCAAGCAGGCGATGATTGCAAACGCCCAGGTCAACTTCTGTTTGATGTTCATCCGCGCTCCAGATTTTCTTGTAGGCCCACGCAGTGCAGATGACTCGCGGTCTTATTGGCAGCCGAAAACGTTGTGCTCACTCGCTCCGTGAGTGCGGCATCGTTTTTTTTTGAACGATTGTCGGACAAATTCCTCTGTCACAGAGGAATTCGGCTGGCGGGCGGGGAAATTGAGGCTTGCCGGCAAAAAACTTACGCGCGGTGGCATTGGCATGTCAGATTCTGTCGCAAATGCCCTCGCGTCCAGTCACCGACATCTGCCAGTGGCTCGGCTATGATTCGTTGCGCTCGAAAAATCAGCGAAGGCCTGGCCCGATTAATCCGGCACAGTGTGTGCATCCACAGGTTCACAGGTCGGCGACCCCTCCCCGTGGTGCGAGGATTGCCGTATAACGAGTGACATTCGCGTGTTTGGTAATAAAGGACCCACAATAAAAGCTGATGAAGACTCCAAAACGCATTGAACCCCTGATCGAGGACGGTCTGGTCGACGAGGTGCTGCGCCCACTGATGAGTGGCAAAGAAGCAGCTGTTTATGTGGTGCGCTGCGGTAATCAGTTACGTTGCGCGAAAGTCTACAAGGAGGCGAATAAACGCAGTTTCCGCCAGGCGGCCGAGTATCAGGAAGGTCGCAAGGTGCGCAACAGCCGCCAGGCCCGGGCGATGGCCAAGGGTTCCAAGTTCGGTCGCAAAGAGGCCGAGGACGCCTGGCAGAATGCCGAGGTCGCGGCGCTGTTCCGTCTGGCCGGTGCCGGGGTACGGGTGCCCAAGCCATACGACTTCCTCGAAGGCGTATTGCTGATGGAGCTGGTGGCCGACGAATACGGGGATGCCGCGCCGCGTCTGAACGACGTGGTGCTGGAGCCGGATCAGGCCCGCGAGTACCACGCGTTCCTGATCTCGCAGATCGTGCTGATGTTGTGTACTGGTCTGGTGCACGGTGACCTCTCGGAGTTCAACGTACTGTTGACCCCGACCGGCCCGGTCATCATCGACCTGCCGCAAGCGGTGGACGCCGCGGGCAACAACCACGCGTTCAGCATGCTCGAGCGCGACGTTGGCAACATGGCGTCGTACTTCGGTCGGTTTGCCCCGGAGTTGAAGAAGACCAAGTACGCCAAGGAAATGTGGGCGTTGTACGAAGCCGGCACCCTGCACCCGGGCAGCGTGCTGACCGGCGAGTTCGACGATCCCGAGGATCTGGCGGATGTCGGCGGCGTGCTGCGCGAGATCGAAGCGGCGCGTCTCGACGAAGAGCGCAAGCAGGCGATCCGTGCGGCCGAGGACGCGCCCAAGGGCAAGTCCGAAGAACCACCGCCGCCACCGTGGATGCAGTGAGCGCTTGAACAGGAACCCGGCTTCGGCCGGGTTTTTTGTGCCCGTATGTTCATACACCACAAATCACTGTGGGAGCTGGCTTGCCAGCGATAGCGGTGGTTCAGCCTGAAAATTTCTATCGGCTGTACTGGCCTCTTCGCTGGCAAGCCAGCTCCCACAGGGTGTGGGTGGTGTTCTTCAAAGGTGTATGGGATCGTGTCCGCCTTCGCACACTCAAGGATTGAATGTGAACGCTCGCCTCATCGTCACCGCCAGGCTGATCTCCGACTTCGGCGCCTTCCTCAACATGGTGGCGCTGGCCACCTACGTCTACCTGCTGAGCAACAGCGCCATCAGCGTGGGGATCTTTCTCGCCAGCCGTGTGGGCGGTGGGATTGTGGCCAGCCTGATTGGCACCGCGTTTTACCGTCGTTGCAGCGGTCGCGCGCCGCTGATCGCCTTCGACCTGCTGCGCGCCGGCGTGCTGGCGTTGTTGTTGATCGTGCCCGTCAGCCAGCAGGCGTTGCTGTTGCCGGTGATTGCCTTCGGCCTGGGGTTTGGCAATTCGATGTTCGCCATCGGCCTCAACAGCCAGTTGCCGAGGCTGATCGAACCGGCGCAGCTACTGAAAACCAATGCCTGGATCACCTCGGCGTCATCCGCGGCAATGGTCGGCGGCAGCCTGGTCTCCGGTTTGCTGGTGGCGGCCTTCGGTTTCGAAGCGGTGTTTGCGCTCAACGCACTGACTTATGCGCTGGCGGCGCTGTTGATTGCACCGTTGCGCTTCGCCGCTGCCGAGGGCAGCGAACAATCAACCCGCGAACGCGGTGAATGGTCCGCCCTCAGGCAAGGCCTGCGCGGCGCTCCGGTCATCGCGGCGATGCTCGCCGTGACCATGGCCGACACCTTGGGCAGCGCTGCGCACAACGTCGGATTCCCGATCATCGCCAAACTGCTGACACCCGACTCGGCCAGCACCACGCTGGGCCTGGTGCTGGCGGTGTGGGCCAGCGGCAAACTGCTCGGCGCGCGCATCGCCAGTCGCCTCAAGAGCACCGACAACGGTGATCTGCAACGGCGCTATTTCTTCGGTGTGGCGTTGATGTCGTGCGGCTTTATCCTGATGTTCCAGCAGCACAGCCTGTATGCCCTGCTGCTGTTTTCCCTGCCGGCCGGGCTGGGCGACGGTGTCTCGGAGGTCAGTCTGCTGTCGCGTCTGCAACGCGAACCGGAGCGTTTGCGCCTGCCGATTTTCAGTTTCCTGACCTTGCTGCAGATGACCGGGTTCGGCGTCGGCATGCTGCTCGCCGCGCCGTTCTATGAATGGTGGACGCCGGACGCCGTGGTGCTGCTGTTCCACGGTATCCCGCTGGCGACGTTGCTGCTGGTCAAGGGCCTGGCGCTCAGGCGCGGGCGGGTTGCACGCAGCAGCCCGACGCCAGTTCCTTGAGGATCGGGCAGTCCGGGCGATGGTCGCCGTGGCAGTGCTCGACCAGGTCCTGCAGGGTGTCGCGCAGTTCGCCGAGCTCGCGGATCTTTTGATTCAGCTCGTCGATGTGCTGGCGCGCCAGTGCCTTCACATCGGCGCTGGCGCGTTGGCGATCCTGCCACAGGGTCAACAGCTTGCCGACTTCCTCCAGCGAGAAGCCGAGGTCGCGCGAACGCTTGATGAACGCCAGTGTGTGCAGGTCGTCGGCACCGTAGACGCGGTAACCGCTGTCGGTACGATGAGCGGCCTTGAGCAGGCCGATCGACTCGTAATAGCGGATCATTTTCGCGCTCAGGCCACTGTGGCGGGCCGCTTGGCCGATGTTCATCGGTGTTCCTCCAGATCCTCGGGTTGCCAGGTTTTCAACAGTAGCGCATTGCTCACCACACTGACGCTCGACAGCGCCATCGCGGCCCCGGCCAGTACCGGGTTGAGGAAGCCGAATGCCGCCAGCGGAATGCCGATCAGGTTGTAGACAAAGGCCCAGAACAGGTTCTGGCGAATCTTCGCGTAGGTCTTGCGGCTGATCTCCAGTGCTGCCGGTACCAGGCGTGGATCGCCGCGCATCAGGGTGATGCCCGCCGCGTGCATGGCGACGTCGGTGCCGCCGCCCATGGCGATGCCGATGTCTGCCGCCGCCAGTGCCGGGGCATCGTTGATGCCGTCGCCGACCATGGCCACCACGCCGGTTTTTTTCAGTTCGGCGACGGTCGTAGCCTTGTCCGCCGGCAGCACTTCGGCGTGGACATTGGCGATGCCCAGCGCCTCGGCGACCACCCGGGCGCTGCCGCGGTTGTCGCCGGTCAGCAGGTGGCTGTGGATACCGCGTGCGGCCAGTTGCTGCACGGCTTGCAGGGCGCCGGGCTTGAGCGTGTCGCCGAAGGCGAACAAGCCGAGCACGCGCGGTTCGGGAGCCTGCTCGATCAGCCAGGACAGCGTCCGGCCTTGGCTCTCCCAGGCCTGGGCGGACTCGGCGAGTGGGCCCGCGCTCAAGCCACTTTCTTCCAGCAAACGCCGATTGCCTAGCGCCAGGCGCCGACCGTCGAGCGTGCCAGCGATACCGCGTCCGGTCAGGGCCTGGCTGTCGCTGACATCCGGCACGCTCAGGTCGCGCTCGGCGACCGCGTCCAATACGGCTTTGGCCAGCGGGTGTTCACTGCCGCGTTGCAGGGCACCGGCCAGTGTCAGCAGGTTGTTTTCATCGCCATCCAGCGCACTGAAATGGGCGATGCGCGGGGTACCGGAAGTCAGCGTGCCGGTCTTGTCGAAGACCACCTCGCTGACGGCATGGGCACGTTCCAGCGCCTCGGCATCCTTGATCAGAATCCCGTGACGCGCCGCCACACCGGTGCCGGCCATGATTGCGGTTGGCGTGGCCAGACCGAGGGCACAGGGGCAAGCGATGACCAGCACCGCCACGGCATTGATGAGCGCGGTTTCCAGGGGCGCGCCGTACAGCCACCAGCCGAGCAGTGTCGCCAGCGCCAGCAACAGCACGGCCGGTACGAACACCTGGCTGACTTTATCCACCAGTTTCTGGATCGGTGCTTTCGCCGCCTGGGCGTCTTCCACCAGGCGGATGATCCGCGCCAGTACGCTTTCCGCACCGAGCGCGCGGGTGCGTACCAGCAACCGCCCTTCGCCATTGATCGCGCCGCCGGTGACCTGGTCGCTCGGCTGCTTTGGCACGGGCAGGCTTTCGCCGCTGATCAGCGCTTCGTCGGCGTGGCTCTGACCCTCCAGTACTTCGCCATCCACCGGGAAGCGTTCGCCCGGTTTGACCAGCACCACGTCATTCACGCGCAAGGCGCTGATGGCGACGTCCACCTCGCGGCCATCGATCACTTGCAGCGCGCGTTCCGGACGCAACGCCTCCAGGGCGCGGATGGCGCTGGCGGTCTGGCGCTTGGCGCGGCTCTCCAGGTATTTGCCGAGCAGCACCAGGGCGATGACCACCGCCGAGGCTTCGAAATACAGGTGTGGCATGCGCCCTGCGGCGGTGGCCCACTCGTAGAGACTGAGGCCGTAGCCGGCGCTGGTGCCGAGAGCGACCAGCAGGTCCATGTTGCCGGCCCCGGCGCGCACGGCTTTCCACGCGGCGACGTAGAAGCGTGCGCCAAAAATGAATTGCACCGGGGTGGCGAGGGCGAATTGCGCCCAGGCCGGGAGCATCCAGTGCACACCGAACGGTTGCAGCAGCATCGGCAGCACCAGCGGCAAGGCCAGGACGATGGCGCAGATCAGTGCCCAGCGTTCGTGGTGCAGGCGTTGTTCGCGGTTGTTGGTTTGCCGGTGATCGGCGTCAACGACGCTGGCCGAGTAGCCGGCCTTGCTCACCGCCGCGATCAGGTCTTGTACGTCGACTGCGCCGAGCAATTGGAGGTGGGCGCGTTCATTGGCGAGGTTGACGCTGACCTGGTTCACCCCCGGCACGTTGCTCAGGGCGCGTTCGACGCGACCGACGCAAGAGGCGCAGGTCATGCCGTCGATGGTCAGTTCCAGGGTTTGTCGCGGCACGCGGTAGCCGGCCTGTTCGACCGCCGCCATCAGCGCCGGCAGGCTGTCGCCGGGGGCCTGCACCCGGGCCTGTTCGGTGGCCAGGTTGACGCTCACGGCGCTGGCGCCACTGACCTTGCGCAAGGCCCGCTCGACACGCCCGGCGCAACTGGCGCAGGTCATGCCGGCAATCGGCAGGTCGAAAGTGGTGGAATCGGACATCGGTCATACTCCCTGTAGAAGATGCCTACAGGATCAACCTTGCCATGCGGGCAAGGTCAAGCGCCAATCCCTTTGTCGGCTCCGGGCGTTGCCACGCTCGGTGTGGCAACGCTCAGGATCGGCGGGTGCGGCGAATCAGTAACCGAGCCCGGCCGGCTTCAGGTACATGCCTTCCTGGTTCATCGCGATGCGGAATTTCAGCACATCGCCGGCATGCAGTCGGATCTCCTGCGAGCCCGGCGCGAGCATGCCCGGGTTGCAGCCCGGCATCTGTCCCGGCAGCAGTTTCAGGCGCAGCGACACGGTGCCCGGCGGCAGGTTGAACGAGGTGCTCTGCTCCTGATACAGGCGCGCCGAGAGTTGATCCTGGATGTACACGCCGATCTCGCAGGAGGTCGCCACTTCCAGGCGCTCGCGGGAAATGATCAGCACCCCGTAATCCTCGCCGGTGGCGTGCACCGAAGGGATGGCGGCAAAGAGGCTGAGGAAGCCAAACAGGCTGAAAGCTGACCAGCGCATGGCTGAATCTCCTGAATTCGAGTCATTGATGCACGCAGCTTGGCCGAGCACGGCGCCGATTGCCAGCCCGGCAGTTTTTCGCAGAACTTGACCTTGCCATCGTGGCAAGCTCGAGACTGCCGGCAACCTCACTCAAAGGAGTCATTCCATGCAAGTGTTCACAGTCCAGGGCATGTCCTGCGGTCATTGCGTCAAAGCCATCACCAACGCCGTGCAGGCGCGGGATCCCGCCGCCAGCGTGCGGGTCGACCTGGCGGCGAAGGAGGTCGGCGTGCAGAGCACACTGAGCGCCGAACAGGTGATCGCCGCGATCAGCGCAGAAGGTTATGCGGTCAAGGTGGCCTGATCTTTTTAATAGTTAGCGAGCTATCGGAATGTTCAAGGCGTCCCGGCGCGGCTAGACTGTGGGGCTGCCAACCCATGCTCCACTGCATGCCCAACCTGGATGCCTGATGAACTTCCGTACCATTCTGATTCTCGGCGCCTTGAGCGCCTTCGGTCCTTTGGCGATCGACTTCTACCTGCCGGCGTTTCCGTCCATGGCGCTGGCATTCGGCACCGATGAAAAACACGTGCAGCTGACCCTGGCGGCGTATTTCCTCGGCCTGTCCATCGGCCAATTGCTCTATGGCCCGGTGGCCGACCGCTTTGGCCGGCGCATTCCCTTGCTCAGCGGCGTCGGTCTGTTCACCGCTGCGTCGCTGGCCTGCGCCTACGCGCCGAACCTGGAGTGGCTGATCGGCGCGCGCTTCGTCCAGGCCCTGGGCGGTTGCGCGGGGATGGTGATCTCGCGGGCGGTGGTCAGCGACAAATGCGATGCGGTGGGTTCGGCGAAAGTCTTCTCGCAGCTGATGCTGGTGATGGGCCTGGCGCCGATTCTTGCGCCGATGCTCGGCGGGCTGCTGGTCAACACCAGCGGCTGGCAGTCGATTTTCCTGGTGCTGACCGGTTTCAGCGCCCTGGCCGGCCTCGCCGTGGCCCTCGGGTTGCCGGAAAGCCTGCCCGACTATGTGCCGCGCCAGCCGCTGTCCGGGGCCTTGCGCCAGTACGGGCGGCTGTTCAAGGATCCGATCTTCCTCGGCCACGCGCTGACCGGCGGCATCGCGATTGCCGGGATGTTCGCCTATATCGCCGGTTCGCCGTTCGTCTTCATCAAGCTCTACGGGGTGCCGGCCGAGCACTTCGGCTGGCTGTTCGGCACCAACGCGGCGGGGTTCATTCTGGTGGCGCAGGTCAATGCGCGCCTGCTGGCCAAGCGCGGCCCGGCGTTCCTCCTGGCGCGCGCGGTCTGGGTGTACTTGGGCGCCGGCCTGACCCTGCTGGCCGTCAGTGCGCTGCACACCAGCGCACTGTGGCCGCTGCTGATTCCGTTGTTCGTGTGCATCGCCAGCCTGGGCTGCATCATCCCCAACGCCTCGGCCTGCGCGATGAACGGCCAGGGCGCGCGGGCCGGCAGCGCCTCGGCGTTGCTCGGCTGCCTGCAATTCAGCGTCGCGGCCGGTGCGGCGGCACTGGTCGGCGTGCTGCACGACGGCAGCGCCATGCCGATGGCCATGGTCATCAGCCTGTGTGGATTGCTGGTGGTGAGCGTCGCGATGTTCACCCGACGCTTGCAAAATGCCCGGGCGCTGGCGCAAGCGCAGGCCGGGGCCTGAACAAAGCGTGTTCAGCCGACGGCGCGTTGCTGGTCGGGCTGGGGAATCTGGTGGGGCGCGTGCAGGCGCGCTTCGAGGGTGCGGGTGAAGGCCAAGGCTTCGGCTTCACTGCGGAATGTCACGGCGTGCTGGTCGAGACGGACTTGCCACTGGGACTTTGCCACTTCTTTTATCAGGATCTTCATTGCTGACCTCCCTTGCGTAAAAGATGTACCGCAGAGGCTTCGATTGTAGACCTGAATACGATCGCAATTGTGACAAGGCTCAGCCAGCTGACTGACGGCAAAAAAACAGCGCCGCCGGCGCCAGCTCGATAAAGAGGCTGGCACCGGCGGCGCTGTTTTCGCGTTTTAGAAACCTTCTAAAACAATTTTTCCCTTGGCCTTGCCGCTTTCCAGCAACGCGTGAGCGCGGCGCAGGTTGGCTGCGTCGATGCGGCCGAAGTGTTCACCGACCGTGGTCTTCAAGGTGCCGGCATCGATCAGCTCGGCCACGCGGTTGAGCAGCTTGTGCTGTTCGAGCATGTCCGCGGTTTCGAACAGTGAACGGGTGTACATGAACTCCCAGTGCAGCGACAGGCTCTTGCGCTTGAGCTTGGTCACGTCCAGCGCTTTCGGATCGTCGATCAGTGCCAGTTTGCCTTGCGGCGCCAGGGCCTCGACCAGTTGATCGAGGTGCTGCTCGGTCTGGGTCAGACTGGCGACGTGCGTCACGTTGGCGATCCCGGCGCGTTGCAGTTCCGCGCTCAACGGCTGACTGTGGTCGATCACCAGGTCGGCACCCAGGGCGCTGACCCAGTCGCGGGTTTGTGGCCGCGACGCGGTACCGATCACCTTGAGCCCGGTCAGCTGGCTGGCCAGTTGGGTGAGGATCGAGCCGACGCCACCGGCCGCGCCGACGATCAGCAGGCTCTGCTGTTCATCGGTCTTGCCTTCACGGATCTGCAGGCGATCGAACAACAGCTCCCAAGCGGTGATGGCGGTCAGCGGCAGGGCGGCGGCTTCGGCGAAACCGAGGGTTTTCGGCATATGGCCGACGATGCGCTCATCGACCACGTGCAGTTCGCTGTTGCCGCCGGCGCGGGCGATGGAGCCGGCGTAGAACACCTTGTCGCCCGCCTTGAACAGGCTCACTTCGCTGCCAACGGCCTTGACCACACCCGCCACGTCCCAGCCCAGCACTTTCGCCGCGCCGCCCTCGGGGGCCACGTTCTGCCGCACCTTGGTATCGACCGGGTTGACCGAGATGGCCTTGACCTCCACCAGCAAGTCGCGCGGGCCGGCCACCGGCTCCGGCAGTTCGATGTCCTGCAGGGATTTTTCGTCGCTGATCGGCAGCGAGGCGTAATAGGCGATGGCTTTCATGGATGACTCCTCAACGGTAATGAATGCAGGCTCAGGTAATGGCGCCCAGGCGTTTCAGTTCGAAGTGCTCGATGCAATCGCCGGCGCTGGCCTGGAAGTGCTGGAAATGCGCGCTGGCGTTGTGCGCCTGAAGGATTTCTTCACTGGCCCAGTGTTCGATCACATAGAACACCTGTGGGTCGCTCAGATCCCGGTGCAGGTCGTACTGGCTGCAACCCGCCTCGGCGCGGCTCGGTTCAACCAGGGCGCGCAGGGCGCGTTCAAGGGTGGCCTGCGCGCCGGGCTTGGCGATCAGGGTGGCAATAGCGGTGAATGCCTGGGACATGGACGACTCCGGAGCGGATGAATGCGATGGGCCAGATGATTGGCTATTTCTCTGGCGGATAAAACCCGCTAAAAGAGCAGTCTCTTTCAATATTTTTTTGATAATCGAGGCAAAGATGCTGCGTTTTGATGACCTGCAGTTGTTCGTCCGGGCCGCGGACCTCGGTAGTCTGTCGGCCGCGGCGCGGGTCATGGACATGTCCGCCGCCGTGGCCAGTGCCGCCCTCAAGCGCATCGAACTTCAGCTCGGCGCACGGCTGCTGGCGCGCTCCACGCGCAGCCTGCGGCTGACGGCGGAGGGCGAGGGCTTTCTCGAATACGCCCGGGCGGCGCTGGGCAATCTCGAAGAGGGGCGGCGCCTGCTGGCCAGCGGTCAGGATCAGGTCAGCGGTATCCTGCAATTGTCGGCACCGTCGGATTTCGGTCGCAATCTGCTGCTGCCATGGCTCGACGAGTTTCAGCGCGAGCATCCGAAACTCGCGGTGCGCCTGTTGCTCGGCGACCGCATCGCCGACCTGTTCCGGCAACCGGTGGACGTTGCCCTGCGCTATGGCGAGCCGGAAGATTCCAGCCTGGTCGCGCTGCCGATCGCCCCGCACAACCGCCGCGTACTCTGCGCATCGCCCG
This sequence comes from Pseudomonas sp. efr-133-TYG-5, assembly GCF_030209175.1. Classification (GTDB taxonomy): domain Bacteria; phylum Pseudomonadota; class Gammaproteobacteria; order Pseudomonadales; family Pseudomonadaceae; genus Aquipseudomonas. The sequence goes on from NZ_JARVSM010000006.1 coordinate 653,056, forward strand.
ACTATCTGGCCCGGCACGGCGAGCCGCAGCAGCTCGAGCAGCTGACGCAGCATAATTGCCTGCTGTACATGCTCGGCAGCCGGGTTCACGACTACTGGAGTTTCCACGACGGCAAGCGCGAGGTCGGCCTGACCGTCAGCGGCGACCGGTTCAGCGACGATGCCGATGTGGTGCGACTGTGGGCCGTGGCCGGCGCGGGCATCGCCTACAAATCGTGGCTGGACGTCGCTGCCGATGTGCTGGCCGGGCGCCTGAAAGTGCTGTTGCCGGAGCTGTTGTGCGAACGCGCTCCGCTGAATCTGCTGTGCGCCCATCGCGCTCAATTGAGTAAGCCGGTGAACCTGTTGCGGGAGATGCTCGCCAGCCGATGCGCCGAATTGGGTAGCCGATTTCCCGCTTTCGCCAAGGCTGCGCATTAGTCGCAGTTAAATAGCGAAATTTCTCTCAGGAACAATCACCAACCGCAGCGGCCCGGACGCAGGAAGCGGCGAGCAACCCGCTTATACTAGCGCCCGCCGCATGCCGGTCCCGACACGCTGCACCGGGCACGCCCGGATCGGGGCATGCGGACGCGCACGAGGGCCGCGTCAAGGTCTGGCATTTTGCCCGCAACGCACGCCGGCCGGGCTCTGCCTGACCACGGCTGTGGCGATTTGCGCGCCTTGGCCGACGACCCATTACTGGTCAAGATGTCCGTGAGCAGTAGACGATACGATTCAACAGGGAGTGAATACATGGAACATGCACCTTGCATCAGCCAGATCGCCACGTTGCTGGCCGATCCCAAGCGCAGCGCGATGATGTGGGCGTTGATGGACGGCTCGGCCCGGCAGACCGAGGAGCTGGCGTTGCTGGCGGGGCTGTCGCCATCCTCGGCCAGCGCCCATCTGGGGCGCCTCTCCGCTGGCGGTCTGTTGAAGGTCGAGGCTCGTGGGCGCAAACGCTTTTTCCGCCTGGCCGCCCCGGAAGTCGGGGCCGCCATCGAGGCTCTCGCCAGCGCGACAATTGCCAGCGCGCCGCGCGCCATCCCTGACGCCTTCAAGCGCAGCACGCCCATCGCCCGCGCATCGGCGGCGCCGTCATCGCTGTTGCGTGCGCGCTTCTGTGATGACCACCTCGGTGGCACGCTGGCGGCGGATCTGTATCAGCGTCTGCTCGACGCCGGCTGGATCGAACAGATCGAACAGCGCGTGGCGGTCACCCACAAGGGCGCGACCCAGCTGGCCCGGCGCGGGGTGTTCATCCAGGCCCTGGCCCATCGCAACGTGCAGGTGGCCTGCGCCTGCCCGGACTGGAGCGAGCGCCGCCCGCACATGGGCGGCTCGCTGGGCGCGGCATTGTTGCAGTTGTTCATGCAATCCGGCTGGCTGACCCTGCCGAATGATTCCCGGGCGCTGCAATTGACGGCCGCCGGGCAACGGGAAATCCATCGGTTTGCCCACGAAACCGAGCTGGAAATGGCGTTGTAGAGCGCTTGCCGGCCGGTCTGGGCAACACCGGCGTCGTCCACGACTGCGAACAGGTCGCATCCAGCATCGAGCCGCCACGGCTATCGCGCACACTCGATCCGGGGATTTTGCCGATTGGGGGACGTGACATGGACATGCAAGGCTATAGCGCGGCAGAACGCCTGGAGCGGCTGCCGCTGAGCGGTTATCACCGGATCATTTTCATCATCATCGCCCTGGCGTTTTTCTTCGACTCCATGGACCTGGCGATGATGACGTTCCTGCTGGGTTCGATCAAAGCCGAGTTCGGCTTGAGCAGTGCCCAGGCCGGGCTGCTCGCCAGTTCGAGTTTCTTCGGCATGGTCCTCGGTGCGTCGCTGTCGGGGATGCTCGCCGACCGCTTCGGGCGCAAACCGGTGTTCCAGTGGAGCATCGTGCTGTGGGGCGTGGCCAGTTACCTGTGTTCGACGGCGCACACCGTGGAGACGCTGACGCTGTTCCGCATCCTGCTGGGGATCGGCATGGGCATGGAGTTTCCGATTGCCCAGTCGATGCTGTCCGAGCTGATCCCGGCCAGCCGGCGCGGGCGCTACATCGCCTTGATGGACGGTTTCTGGCCGCTGGGTTTCGTGGCCGCCGGGGTGCTGTCGTACTTCCTGCTGCCGCTGATCGGCTGGCGGGACATTTTCCTGGTCCTGGCGGTGCCGGCGGTGTTTGTCCTGGCGATCCGCTTCTTCATTCCCGAGTCGCCGCGCTGGTTGGAGCAGGCCGGTCGACATGAGTCGGCGGACCGGGTGTTGAGCGGCATCGAAGAGCGGGTGCGGCGTTCGCTCGGGGTGGCAACCCTGCCGCCGCCGCTGCGCCTGCCGCGGACCGTGACGCCACCGGGCAACTTCTTCTCGGCGCTGCGGCAGATCTGGTCGCCGCAATACCGTCAGCGCACGACGATGATCTGGAGCCTGTGGTTTTTCGCGCTACTGGGTTTCTATGGTCTGACGTCATGGCTCAGCGCGTTGCTGCAACAGTCCGGGTTCGCCGTGACCCAGTCGGTGTATTACACCGTGTTGATTTCCCTGGGCGGGATTCCCGGGTTTCTCATGGCCGCGTGGCTGGTGGAGCGCTGGGGGCGCAAACCGGTGTGCATCGTGACGTTGCTCGGCGGCGGGGTGATGGCGTTTCTCTACGGGCAGAGCGCGGTGTTCGGCGGCAACGTCGCATTGCTGATCGGCTCGGGGTTGCTGATGCAGTTTTTTCTGTTCGGCATGTGGGCGGTGCTCTACACCTACACGCCAGAGCTCTACCCGACGTCGGCGCGGGCCACCGGTTCCGGATTCGCCTCGGCGATCGGTCGCGTCGGTTCACTGCTCGGTCCGCTGGTCACCGGGCTGGTGTTCCCGATTACCGGGCAGGGCGGGGTGTTCGCGCTGGGTGCGCTGTGCTTCGCGATTGCGGCGGGCGTGGTCTGGCTGTTCGGCATGGAGACGCGCGGCAAGACCCTGGAAGAGCTGACTGACGCGCAAGTGGCAGGCTGAATACCGATCCCAATGGGGGAGCCAGCAGGCTGCTCCCCCATTGGGTCATGCGCTGGTGCTTACGGTTTTACCAGGCGCGCATCCAGGCTGTTCTGCGCCAGACGCTGGGCCTGCTCCTGGGTCATGCCCAGGTGTTCGTAAAGCGCATGGAAGTTCTCGGTGACGTAGCCGCCGAAGTACGCCGGGTCATCGGAGTTGACGGTAACCTTCACACCGCGTTCGAGCATGTCGAGGATGTTGTGCTGCGACATGTGATCGAACACGCAGAGCTTGGTGTTCGACAGCGGGCACACGGTCAGCGGGATCTGCTCGTCGATGATCCGCTGCATCAGCCGCTCGTCTTCGATGGCGCGCACGCCATGGTCGATACGCTGGATCTTCAGCAGGTCGATGGCTTCCCAGATGTACTCCGGCGGACCTTCTTCGCCGGCGTGGGCGACGGTCAGGAAGCCTTCGCCACGCGCGCGCTCGAACACGCGCTGGAACTTGCTCGGCGGGTGGCCCATCTCGGAGCTGTCCAGGCCGACGGCGACAAACGCGTCACGGAAGGGCAGGGCCTGGTCGAGGGTTTTCTGCGCTTCGTCTTCGCTCAGGTGGCGCAGGAAACTCAGGATCAAGCCGCTGCTGATGCCCAGTTGCTGTTCGCCATCCTTGAGCGCGGCGGCGATGCCATTGAGCACCACTTCGAACGGGATACCGCGGTCGGTGTGGGTCTGCGGATCGAAGAACGGCTCGGTGTGAATCACGTTCTGCGCTTTGCAACGCAGCAGGTAGGCCCAGGTCAGGTCGTAGAAATCCTGCGAGGTGCGCAGCACGTCGGCGCCCTGGTAGTACAGGTCGAGGAATTCCTGCAGGTTGTTGAAGGCGTAGGCCTTGCGCAGGGTCTCGACGTCGCTCCACGGCAGGGCGATCTTGTTGCGTTCGGCCAGGGCGAACAGCAGCTCGGGCTCCAGCGAACCTTCGAGGTGCAGGTGCAGTTCGGCCTTGGGCAGGGCATTGAGCCAGTCGTACATATTCTTTTCTCATCAGGTGCAATGGCGGCATTCTACAGATGCCCGCTGAAACTATTGGCAAAACCTGACCAAGCGATCCATCACACGGCTTGCGGCTCCCGGCGATACGCGTAGGTATCGGCGAAGCGCGACAGCAGGAATTCGGCGCAGGTGGTCGTTGGATACTTCGCCGGATGCTCGGCGTCCTGGCAGCCGGGCAGGCATTCGATGCGGGTGTCGGGGTGCGGTTCGGCGAAGAACGGCATCGAATAGCGATCCACTCCAAGCGGACTGATGACCCGATGCGGTGTCGAGCGATAACGGTCGTTGCTCCAGCGCGCCATCATGTCGCCGAGGTTGACCACGAACGTGCCATCGATGGGCGGCGCGTCGATCCATTCGCCGTTGACGTTCTTCACTTGCAGGCCACCGGCGCGGTCCTGATAGAGCAGGGTGATGCAGCCGTAATCGGTGTGCGCACCGGCACCCTGTTGCTCGGCGGAACTGGCGGTGTGACGTGGCGGGTAATGGATCATGCGCAGCACGGAGACGGGCTCGACGAAGCGGCTGTCGAAGAAGTCGCGCTCGATGCCCAGCGCAATCGTCATCGCCCGCAGCAGGGTTTGCGCCAGAGCCTGCATGTCGAGGTAATGCTGCTCCAGCAGCGCCTCCCAGCCCGCTTGCGGCGGATGGCGGTTCGGCCCGCGCAGAGGCTTTTCCGCCAGCACGTCGGGATGATCGGCCGGCAGGTGCAGGCCCATGTCGAAGGTTTCCTTGAGGTCGCTGGGCTTGTCCGGGTCGAGCTGTTCGGTGGCGATGGCGCCGTAGCCGCGATGGTGGCGGGTCTGGGTGATGTCGATCTTGAGTTTTTCTTCTGCCGGTTGCGCAAAAAAGCGCTGGGCGTGGGCGAGCAGGGCATCGATGCGTTGCGCCGCAATCGGGTGGCCCTTGATGTAGAAGAAGCCCCATTCGCGGCAGGCGTGGTCGATCTGTGCGGCGACGGCGGGCCAGGCGTTCTGGTCGGCGGAGTAGAGCGGGCTGACGTCGATGATTGGAAGCTGATCCATACACAATCCTTGAAAGGTATAAGGGGGACCGTTCCCACGCTCCGCGTGGGAATGCCTCAATGGACGCGGAGCGTCCCGGGCTGCAATGTGGGCGTTGGCTTGCCAGCGATAGCGGTCTCACAGGCAACAATGATGTCGAATGTGAGGGCCTCATCGCTGGCAAGCCAGCTCCCACAGGGTCCGTGTCGGTAGTAAAAATTACTTCGGCATCTCGGCTTTCATGCCTTCGACGTAGTAGTTCATCGACGCCAGTTCGGCATTGCTCGCGCTGGTGCCGGCGGGGATTTTCTCGACGCCGGCCTGATCCTTGATCGGCCCGGTGAACGGCTGCAGGGCGCCGCTCTTGATGTCGGCGATGATCTGCTCGGCTTCGGCTTTCACCGGCGCCGGAACCAGGTCGCTGATCGGCAGTTCGACCGTGCCTTCCTTCAGCCCGCCCCAGTAGTCCTGGGATTTCCAGCTGTGGTCGATCACGCTCTGGGTTGCCTGGATGTAGTGCGGCGCCCAGTCGTTGACGATCGAGGTCAGCACCGCTTTCGGCCCGAAGTGCGCCATGTCCGAGGCATAACCCACGGCATACACGCCGCGGCGTTCGGCCGCCTGGATCGGTGCCGGGCTGTCGGTGTGCTGGAACACCACGTCGACGCCCTGGTCGATCAGCGCGTTGGCGGCGTCGGCTTCCTTGCCTGGGTCGAACCACGAGTTGACCCACACCACTTTGATTTCGGTGCCGGGGTTGTACTTGTTCAGGGCCAGCTGGATGGCGTTGATGTCGCGGATCACTTCCGGGATCGGGAACGAGGCGACGTAGCCGATTTTTTTGCTCTTGGTCATCTTCGCTGCGAGGAAGCCGCCGACGTAGCGGCCCTCATAGGTTCGCGCGAGGTAGGTGCCGAGGTTCTTGTCCTGCTTGTAGCCAGTGGCGTGTTCGAAGGTCACCTTGGGAAATTGCTTGGCGACTTTCACCGTCGGGTTCATGTAGCCGAAGGAGGTGGTGAAGATCAGGTCGTAGTTGTCCTTGGCCATGTTGCGGATGACCCGCTCGGCGTCGGCGCCTTCGGCGACGTTTTCCACGTAATTGGTGCTGATCTGCGTGCCGAGTTTTTCCGCCAGCGCCTTGCGCCCCTGTTCATGCTGATACGTCCAGCCGTGGTCGCCGATCGGGCCGATATAGACGAAACCGACTTTCAGCGGCTCGGCGGCGCTGGCGCTCAGGCTCAGACCGACGCCGATGGCGGCGCACAGCAGTTTGTGCAGCGGACGAATTTGCATGAATTGAAGCTCCGTTTTGTTGTGTGTGGTCAGGGCAATGCAAAAGACTGACCAAGCGGACAACAATCTGGCTTGAAACCGAGGCGCGCGCCTCGCGGGCAAGCTCGCTCCCACAAAAACGCCGCGATCCCTGTGGGAGCGGGCTTGCTCGCGGAGAGGCCGCAAAGGCCTATAAAAGTGCAGGCGTAGATAAAGCTGCCATCCACTGGTGCGCTAAGGTGTAACGAAACGTTAGCGGCGCGCCGCAGTCAGTAGCTCATTCGAATCTCTCGGCAAAAGGCCCTCCATGCTCACGATTCTCAAGCAAGAAAGCTTTCTGCTGCTGGCGGTGATTGCCGCGTGCATCGCCTATCCGCTGGAACACTGGATGCTCCACAGCGGCCAGGTCGTCGCGCTGATCTGCGGGCTGGTGCTGATCGCGTTCATCGTCGCCGCGTCGATGCGCGTTGCCCATCACGCCGAACTGCTCGCGGAAAAGGTCGGTGACCCTTACGGCACGATGATCCTGACCCTCGCGGCGGTGCTGGTGGAAGTGGTGATCCTGGCGATCATGATGAGCAACGAAGCCTCGCCGACGCTGGTGCGCGACACGATCTACTCGGCGGTGATGCTCGACATCAACGGCATCCTCGGCCTCGCCGCGCTGATGGGCGGGATCAAGCATGGCGAGCAGTCCTACAACGACGATTCGGCGCGTAGCTACAGCGTGATGATCCTCACCGCCATGGGCGTGTCGATGGTCGTGCCGGAGTTCATTCCCGAGGCCAACTGGAAAATTTATTCGGCGTTCACCATCGGTGCGATGGTGGTGCTGTACGCGTTGTTCCTGCGCATGCAGGTCGGCCCGCACAGTTACTTTTTCAGCTACAGCTACCCGGACAAACGACGCAGGAAGGAACCGCTGGAGCAGGAGCCGAAACCGCTCAGCCTGGGCCTGTCGATCGGCATTCTGGTGTTCGGCGTGGTGGTGATCGGCGCGCTGGCCGAAGTGATGTCGAAGACCCTCGATCTGGGCCTGGAAGGGACCGGGGCGCCGCCGGTGATCACGGCGATTCTGGTGGCGGCGATTTCCGCGGCGCCAGAGATTCTGACGGCGTTGCGAGCCGCCTTGGCCAACCGCATGCAGTCGGTGGTCAACATCGCCATGGGCGCATCATTGTCGACCGTGATCCTCACGGTGCCGGTGATGGAAGCAATGGCGCTCTACACCGGCCAGCCGTTCCAGATGGCCATGACCCCGGTGCAGACCGTGATGATTTTCATCACCCTGATCGTCAGCGCGATCAACCTCAACGACGGTGAAACCAATGCCATCGAAGGCATGACCCACTTTGTGCTGTTTGCGACGTTCATCATGCTGTCGCTGCTCGGGCTTTGAGAGGAACCGCCGCTGACCGATCGAAATCACGGCTGACCGATCGTTCCCACGCTCGTAAGTGGGAACGCATCCCGGGAAGCTCTGCGTGCCAACGTCGGACGCAGAGCGTCCATGGCGGCATTCCCACGCAGAGCGTAAGAACGATCAGTCAAATGCATTCCCACGCAGAGCGTAGAAGCGATCAGTCAAATGCATCCCCACGCAGAGCGTGGGAACGATCGTTGAGAAGAGGCAATCAGGTGCCCGCGATCAACTGCCGAGCCGCCTGGCTGTGATCGGCGATCAGGCCTTTGAGATCCAACCCTTCTACCTGCCCGTCAACCACGCGCCATTTGCCGCCGATCATCACTCGATCCGCCCGGTCCGCACCGCACAACAGCAATGCCGAAATCGGATCGTGGCTGCCGGAGAAGCGCAGCTCATCGAGCTTGAACAAAGCCAGGTCGGCCTGCTTGCCCACCGCCAGTTCGCCGATGTCGGTGCGGCCCAACAGGCTCGCCGAGCCCTTGGTCGCCCAGCCCAGCACGCGTTCCGGGGTGATCTTTTCCGCACCGTAACGCAGGCGCTGGATGTACAGGGCCTGGCGTGCTTCGAGGATCATGTTCGAGGCATCGTTGGACGCCGAGCCGTCGACGCCCAGGCCGAACAGCGCACCGGCGTCGGTCAGTTCGATACTCGGGCAGATGCCGGACGCCAGGCGCATGTTCGAGCTCGGGCAATGGCAGATCCCGGTGCCGGCCTGACCGAGGCGGGCGATTTCGTCCGGGTTGAAATGGATGCCGTGGGCCAGCCAGGTGCGCGGGCCGAGCCAGCCGACGCTGTCCAGGTAATCCACGGTGCGCAGGCCGAAGCGTTGCAGGCAGAAGTCTTCTTCGTCGAGGGTTTCCGCCAGGTGCGTGTGCAGGCGCACGTCGAGCTGATTCGCCAGTTCGGCGCTGGCCGCCATGATCTGCGGCGTCACCGAGAACGGTGAGCACGGCGCCAGGGCGATCTGGATCTGCGCGCCGTCGCCACGTTCGTGGTACTCGTGGATCAGCCGCTGGCTGTCATCGAGAATCACCTGACCTTCCTGCACGGTCTGCTGCGGTGGCAGGCCGCCGTCCTTCTCGCCGAGGCTCATCGAACCACGAGTGAGCATGGCGCGCATGCCCAGTTCGCGGACGGTTTCGACTTGCACGTCGATGGCGTTTTCCAGGCCGTCGGGGAACAGGTAATGGTGGTCGGCGGCGGTGGTGCAACCGGAGAGCAGCAACTCGGCCAGCGCAACCTTGGTGGCGAGGGCGAGTTTTTCCGGGGTCAGCCGGGCCCACACCGGGTACAGGGTTTTCAGCCAGGGGAACAACGGCTGATTGACCACCGGCGCCCAGGCGCGGGTCAGGGTCTGATAGAAGTGATGATGGGTGTTGATCAGGCCCGGCAGGATCACATGTTCACGGGCATCGAACACTTCAGTGCACGGCGCGGACGGTTGCTGGCCGGCAGCGAGCACTTCGACGATCACGCCGTCTTGCAGGACCAGGCCGCCACGGGCATCGAGCGCATTGGCAGTGAAAATGGCGAGGGGGTTTTTCAACCAGGTACGGGTCGCAGGCATTGTGGCCGGCTCCTCTGAAAGTGGGTTCAGGGTTGCCAGCTCAGTGTTGCCCTGTCTGCTGATCCAGGGTCGCCGCGAAGGACGAGGCGCGCAGTTTCAAACAAATTGCGGCGGCGGGCAAGCCCGACCCGACAGCCAACATAACTGTTCCTGTGGCAGCGGGCGTGCTCGTGAAAGCGTCGTGTCAGTCAATGGATCAGTGACCTGACATACAGCTTTCGCGAGCAAGCCCGCTGCCACAGGGGATTGTGGTGCTTACCAGGGAATGGTTTCGCCCTTGTAGTTGATGAAGTGATGGCCACCCTTGCCGGTATAGGCATTCACCTGGTCGACCAGGCCGCGGGTGCTGGTGTCTACGTCGAGGTCGGCACCTTCACCGCCCATATCGGTCTTCACCCATCCCGGATGCAGCGACAGCACGGTGAGTTTCTGCTCGCCCAACTGCGTGACGAAACTGTTGGTCATCGAGTTCAGCGCAGCCTTGCTCGCCTTGTACAGCGCCAGTTCCGGGGCGTCAGGTACGGTGACGCTGCCCAGACCGGAACTCATGAATGCCAGCACACCGCTGCCGTCTCGGATCTGCCCGACAAAGCGTTGCGCCAGATTGATCGGGGCCACGGCGTTGGTGAAGAACAACTGGCCGACTTCGGCCAGTGTCGCCGCACCTGGCGTCTGCACCTCGGGGCCTTTGACTCCGGCGTTGACGAACAGCAGGTCGAAGGTCTCGCTCTTGAGCTGCTGGCTCAGGGCGATCACCGCCTGTTGGTCGTCCATGTCGAGTTTCTCGATCCGCACGTTGCCCAGCGCCTGCAGCGCTTGAGCCTTCTGCGGATTGCGCACGGTGGCGGTCACCTGCCAGCCATCGGCCAGCAGGGTTTTCACCAACCCGAGGCCCAAGCCACGGGAGGCGCCGATGATCAGTGCGTTTTTTGCCTGGGACATGACGGGATTCCTTGAAAGTTACGGTTCACGGATTCAATGGACACGCCTGACCGAGCCGTTGTTGCAACTCTCGTCGCAGCACATCGAGTTCGCTCATGCGGGTTTCGATCAATTGCAGCTTGTCGCGCAGCAACTGCGCCACGGCGTTTTCCGGGTCGGGCGCGTTCCACAATGCAGCGACGCTGTTGCCGATTTCGCCGAGGGTAAAACCCAGGCGCTGCGCAGTCTTGATGTAGAGCACCAGTTGCAGCATTTCCGGCGGATAGTCGCGATAGCCATTGGCGCTGCGTTGCGCCGCAATCAACCCGCGCTGCTCGTAGAAGCGCAGGGTGTCACGGCTGACGGCGCTGGCCCGGGCTAATTCACCAATGCGCATGTGGGATCTCAAGAGAGCTGTTGACCCTGGAGCATACTCCAGGCTTTACCGTGCGTGCTCCTCGAATTTCTGGAGCCTGGACGATGTGGACTTCGACGCAGTATCGCAACGTGGTGCGCGGTAGCGCCTGGTATGACCTGATCGTGACGGCAGCGTTTGCCACGCCGTGGAGTTTCGCCGCGGTGCATGCGGCGTTGACGGCGCTGAGTCAGGCGCTGGCGTTGCCCGGTGAACTGCCGCCCTTCGCGCCTGTGCATATGCTCATGGCGAATCTGTTGGGCTCGGTGGTGTGCGTGTGGGCGTTGCTGCGGATTCGTCATCCGCAGGCGCGTTATGGACGGTATGACGCGCTGGCGCGGTTTCTGTTTGCGACCTGGCAGGCGTATGCCCTGGTGCATGGTGCCAGTTCGTTGCTGGTGGTTTTTCTGGTCTTCGAGTTGGCGTGGGGCATTGCACAGCTGTTGCCTGTGCGGACGCCTTCGCGCGCTGGATCGCTCGCACCGTGTTGATGACGTACCGCCGCTGAACCCGTGGCAGCGAGCCTGCTCGCGAAAAGGCTCGCCCCAACGCCAATCAATGCCCTGACTGCCATGGCTGCCCCAACGACACCGGTGCATACAACCGAGTCCGCACGGCATCGCGCGACAACAGCACCAGCACCACAATCGTCGCGACGTACGGCAGCATCGCCAGCAGGCTCGACGGAATCGCCAGCCCCAGGCCCTGCGCCACCAGGTGCAGGATGCTGGCGAGGCCAAACAGGTAGGCCCCGAGCAACAGGCGCCACACCCGCCAACTGGCAAACACCACCAGCGCCAGGGCGATCCAGCCACGCCCGGCGGTCATGTTTTCCGCCCACATCGGCGTGTACGCCAGCGACAGGTAAGCCCCGGCCAGCCCGGCCATCGCCCCGCCGAACAGCACCGCCAGGGTGCGCACGGTCAATACCGGCAGGCCCATGGCACTGGCCGCGTCCGGGTTCTCGCCGACCGCTTGAATGATCAGGCCGATCCGACTCTTGACGATCACCCATGCCACCAGCGCAAACAGGGCGAACGACAGATACACCAGCAGATCCTGAGCAAACAGCATGCGCCCGAGCAGCGGAATCTCGCTCAAGTACGCAATCGCCACCGGCTCGAACCCGGCCAGGGGCTTGCCAACCCACGCCGCGCCGACAAAGGTCGACAGGCCCACGCCGAAAATCGTCAGCGCCAGCCCGGTCGCCACCTGATTGGCATTGAACAGCAGCGCGACCACGGCAAACAGCGCCGACAGTAGCATCCCGGCGAGCATCGCCAGCAACACGCCGAGCCACAGATTGCCGCTGCTGAAGGCGACGATAAACCCGATCACCGCGCCAAACAGCATCATGCCTTCCTGGCCAAGGTTGAGCACGCCGCTCTTTTCGCAGATCAGTTCACCCAGTGCCACCAGCAGCAGCGGTGTGCCGCAACGCACCATGGCGTAGAGAATATTGCTCAGCAGATCGATATCCATCACAGCGCTCCGGCGGTTACGGCGGTGGTTGAAGTACGCCGCGCCCAGTGCAGGTTCAGGCGCGGGCGATAGAGAATCAGCACGTCACAGGCGAGCAGGAAAAACAGCATCATCCCTTGGAACAATTGGCTGATTGCCTGCGGCAGGTTGAGGGTCATCTGCGCGCTCTCGCCGCCGATGTAGAGCAGTGCCATCAGCAGGCTGGAGCACAGAATCCCCAGCGGATTCAGGCGCCCGAGGAACGCCACGGTGATCGCCGCGTAGCCGTAGCCCGGCGAGACCTGCGGCACCAGTTGGCCGATCGGCCCGGTGACTTCGCAGACCCCGGCCAGGCCCGCCAGTGCGCCGCTGATCAGCAGCGCCAGCCAGATCAGGCGCTTCTCGCGAAAACCGACCAGACCGGCCGCACGCTTGTCCAGCCCGAGCACTTTGATCTGGAAGCCGATAAAACTTTTCTGCAGCAACACCCACACCGCCACCAGCGCGAGCAGGGCGAAATACACCCCGGCGTGTACCCGGCCATCCTCCAGCAGCAACGGCAGGCGGCTGGCGTCGCCGAACATCGCCGACTCGGGAAAGTTGTACCCGGCCGGGTCCTTCAACGGCCCGTGGACGCAGAACAGCAAGAGGTTCAGGGCAATGTAATTGAGCATGATGCTGGTGAGGATTTCATTGGCGTTGAAGCGCGTGCGCAGCCACGCGGTGAGCCCGGCCCACGCGGCACCGGCGAGGGTGCCGGTGAGCAGGATCAGCACCAGCGCCCAGCGGCTCTGCATATCGATGATGTGCACCGCCAGCGCGCTGCCGGCCAGCGCGCCGAGGAGCAACTGGCCTTCGGCGCCGATGTTCCAGATCCGCGCCTGATAGGCCACCGCCAGGCCCAGGGCGCAGAGCAGGATCGGCAACGCCTTGACCAGGAGCTCGGACACGCCGTACAGGTCGCTGACCGGGGCGATCAGCAAGGTGTGCAGGGTTTGCAGCGGATCGTGACCGAGGGCGATGAACAGCAGCGAGCCGCAGCCGAGGGTCAGCAGTGCCGCCAGCAGCGGCGAGCACCACAGCATCAGGCGCGACTGGCGGCCACGGGGTTCGAGGGAAAGCAGCATGGAAAACTCCGTTAAACCGTGGCGTGGGAAGGTTGAGGGCGTTCGAACTGGCCGGCCATCCAGCCGCCGACATCGCTGAGCCGGGTGTCCGCCGTCGCGTGCAGTGCCGAGAGACGGCCGCCGCACAACGCACCGAGGCGGTCGCTGATCTGGAACAGTTCGTCGAGGTCTTCGCTGATCACCAGGATCGCCGCGCCGGCATCGCGCAGGGCGATCAGCGCGCGGTGGATGATCGCCGCTGCGCCGACGTCGACGCCCCAGGTCGGGTGCGCCGCCACCAGCAGTTTCGGTTGCTGGAGGATCTCCCGGCCCAGGATGAATTTCTGCAGGTTGCCGCCGGACAGACTGCGGGCGGCCGCTTGCGTGTCCGGGGTTTTCACCGCGAAGCGCTGGATGATGGCCTCGGCGAGTGCCTGGACTTTGCTGCGCTCGATCAGGCCATGGCGGACCAGCCCGTGTTGAAAGGCCGTGAGCAGCGCGTTGTCCGCCAGGCTCAGCTCCGGCACTGCGCCGTGGCCCAGGCGTTCGGCCGGGACGAAGGCCAGGCCGAGTCTGCGCCGTGCATCCGCACGCAAATCGCCGACGGCACGTGAGGCAAAGGCAATCCTTGCCGCGTCCGCGCGGGGCAGCGGTTGTTCGCCGCTGAGCAGCGCCAGCAATTCATCCTGACCGTTGCCGGCGACCCCGGCGATGCCGACGATTTCACCGCTGCGTACCTGCAAGTCGATGCTGCTCAGCGAACAGCCGAACGGGTCGGGGTTGCGCCAGCTCAGGTCGCGGACCTGCAGGAACGGAACGCCGCCGCTGACCTTGGGATACTCGCCGATCAACGCGGCAGCCTCGCCGACCATCAATTGCGCCAGTTGCGGGTCGGAGCATTCTGCCGGTCGGCAATGCCCGGCGACGCGGCCGCCGCGCAACACGGTGGCGCTGTGGCACAGGGCGCGGACTTCCGCCAGTTTGTGGCTGATGAAGAGGATGCTGCAGCCCTCGGCAGCGAGGCGGCGCAGGGTGCTGAACAAGTCGTCGGCCTCCTGCGGGGTGAGCACCGAGGTCGGCTCGTCGAGGATCAGCAGGCGAATGTCCTGCATCAGGCAGCGGACGATTTCCACCCGTTGCCGCTCGCCCATCGACAGACTGTGGACCAGTCGCTGCGGTTCCAGCGCCATGCCATAGCGCTGTGCGACCTCGCGAATCCGCGGTTCCAGCTGTTTCGGTGTACCGGCACCCGCCCCCATGGCCAGGGCGATGTTCTGCGCCACGCTGAGGGTTTCGAACAGCGAGAAATGCTGGAACACCATGCCGATGCCCAACTGCCGCGCCTGGGCCGGACTGCGGACATGAATGCGCTGCCCCTGCCAGAGGATTTCGCCCGCGTCCGCCTGGGTCACGCCGTAGATGATTTTCATCAGGGTGCTTTTGCCAGCGCCGTTTTCCCCGAGCAGGGCATGGATTTCCCCGCTGGCGATGTTCAGGTCGATGGCATCGTTGGCCAGGCAACCGGGGTAGCGTTTGCTGATATGGCGCAGTTGCAGGCGCGGCGTTGAATCTGGGCTGGGCATGACAGGCTCGACTGGCTTGGAGTTGTGCCTGTGGATAAAGCAATTTCCTGGCCATTGAGTCAGGAACCGCTGCAGCCCCGACGCAGCAGCCGCTGGCGCAGAGCCGCGCAGAGCAATTGGCCCTGGCGCGCGGCACCAATAGAGAGCAAAGCCATTGATCAGGCTCCAGTTTTGCCCGTCGGCAATTGGTCAAAAAACGAGCAAATGTCTGGGGGCTATGCAGCACCTGCGACTGCGCCAGCCATGAACGGGTTATCCACAGGTTGCTCCACAGTATTTGTGTGCAAGCGGCAATCGCGGGCATAAGCACTCGCGTGCTTTCTTCTAATGGTGATAAACCGTGCTAACTACTTGTTCCTGCTTGAAATTTTCGCTGGCTGGGGAAAATTGAACGAAAAATGAACAAACCGCGCAAAGCCACGTGACAGAAGGGTTACAGCGGTATGTGCTCAGGTTATCCACAGTCGGGTGCACAGCCGGTGTGGGCAACTCTGCGGAATAAGCGCAATGGCCAATGCCCTAAAAGATCGCAGCCCTCGGCAGCGGGTGATGCGTTGCGGCGCAGGGGCTGGAGAAGGCTCAGGACGTGTTCGGGCGCTTTTGCCCGTCTGACGCTGCAACACAATCCGTCCCCGGCTCAAATCCGCCAGTTGCGTCTGCAACAGATCGATCTGCGCTGCACCCAGCGCCAGCTGCAACTCGACACCATTGGCCGTGAAGTGCTCGTCCACCACCAGGCCGCCAAGATCCGCCACCCGCAACTTCACCAGCGCCAGTTCGGCGAAGCTGCAGGCACAGTGCACCGGCACGCGGCTGATCAATTCGACTTTGGCTGCCGCCTGCAGGCACTTGTTGGCGCCACCGCCATAGGCCCGGGCCAGGCCGCCGGTGCCCAGTTGAATGCCGCCGTACCAGCGGATCACCAGCACCGCGACCTGATCGCAGTGCTGGGCCTCGATGGCCGCCAGGATCGGCCGCCCGGCAGTGCCGCCGGGTTCGCCATCGTCGTTGCTGCGGTACTGATCGCCGAGTTTCCACGCCCAGCAATTGTGCGAGGCATTCAAGTCGCTGTGCTGCGCGAAAAACGCCTGCGCATCGGCGGGGCTGCTGATCGGCGTGGCGAACGTGATGAAGCGGCTCTTGCGAATATCTTCGCGGTACTCGCAAAAACCGCTGAGGGTGAAGGGCATAAACGTCTTAAATAGTCGGAGTGAGGCCGCAGCCTTTGAGAATGATGCGGATCAGGTTGTTGCCGGCGTCTTCCATGTCCTGCTTGGTCAATTTGCTGCGACCGCTGACCCGGCAGATCTGGGTGGCGAAGTCGGCGTAGTGCTGGGTGCTGCCCCACAGCAGGAAAATCAGGTGCACCGGATCCACCGGGTCCATCTTGCCGGCGTCGATCCACGCCTGGAACACCGCCGCCCGACCCTGGAACCAGGCACGGTAGTCCTGGTTGAAATACTCGGTGAGGCATTCGCCACCGCTGATCACTTCCATGGCGAAAATCCGCGAGGCCTGTGGCTGGCGCCGGGAGAATTCCATTTTTGCGCGGATGTAGCGGGTCAACGCTTCGGCCGGATCGTCCTCGGCGGTGAGCGTATTGAAGGTGCTGTCCCACAGCTCGATGATGTTGCTCAGCACCGCGACGTACAGGCCGAGCTTGTTGGTGAAGTAATAATGCAGGTTCGCCTTGGGCAACCCGGCCTTCACGGCGATGGTGTTCATGCTGGTGCCTTTGTACCCGTGACGGGCGAACTCGTCCTCGGCGGCTTTGATGATGGTCTCTTCGTTTTTCTGACGAATGCGGCTGGCGGGTTTGCCGCCATGGGCTGGGACTTCAAAGGTCATAGGCACTTCCGGGTTTGTCTGTGGGTGCAACCAGTTGCGTTGATAGCGCACCCACAGGCATCCGACAAGTCCCGCGACAATAAAACCGTTACGCCTGTTCGATCTTGTCCAGTGGAGCGTGGGCTGTGCTGCTCGCGGTTTTTGCCTCCGGCAGCAGCAGGCACAGGATAATCGCGGTCAGGCCACCGCTGGTGATGGCCGAGTCGAACAGGTTCTGCACCAGTTTCGGCAGCAGGTGCAGCAGGTTCGGTTGCGCGGCGATACCCAGGCCGACGCCGAACGAGGTGGCGATGATCAGCATGCTGCGCCGGTCCAGGGGCGACTGCGCAAGGATGCGCACACCGGCCGCCGCGACGCTGCCGAACATCACCAGGGTAGCGCCGCCGAGCACCGGTTTGGGGATCTGCTGCAGCACCGCGCCGATCAGCGGAAACAGGCCGAGCGCAAACAGGATCACGCCGATGTACAGGCCGACGTAGCGACTGGCCACGCCGGTCAACTGAATCACCCCGTTGTTCTGCGCGAAAGTGGTGTTGGGAAAGGCGCTGAACGTCGCCGCGATCATGCAGCTGACGCCGTCACCCAATACTCCGCCGCGTAACCGGCTTATATAGGAAGGGCCGGTGATCGGTTGGCGGGCGAGCATGCAGTTGGCGGTGAGGTCGCCGACGGTTTCGATGGTGCTGATCAGATAAATCAGCGCGACCGGCAGGAAAGCCGTCCAGTCGAAACTGAATCCGAACTTGAATGGCGTAGGAAGACTCACCAGCGGCAGGTCAGGCAAGGCCTGCGGCACCAGTTTGCCAGTGCACCAGGCGGCCAGGCTGCCGAGCAGCAGACCGATGATGATCGCCGAAAGTCGTATCCACGGTGTGTTCGAGCGGTTGAGCAGGATGATCGTCAGCAGCACGAACAGGCCCAGCGCCAGATTGCCCGGGGCGCCGAAGTCCGCTGCGTTGAAGCCGCCACCCAGATCGGTGATGCCGACCTTGATCAGGCTCACCCCGATCAGAGTGATGACGATGCCGGTCACCAGCGGCGTCACCACCCGGCGCAACTGACCGATGCAGCGACTGAGCACGATCTGCACCACGGCACCGAAAAAACACACACCGAAGATCATCGCCAGAATCTCCTCCGGCGTGCCGCCGCGTTGCTTGACCAGAAATCCGGCCGACAGCACCGCGCCGAGAAAGGCGAAACTGGTGCCTTGCAGGCAGATCATCCCCGCACCGATGCCGAACGGCCGCCGCGCCTGAATAAAGGTGCCGACCCCGGACACCATCAGCGCCATGCTGATCAGGTACGGCAAGTGCGCGGTCAGGCCGAGGGCCGAGCCGATCACCAGCGGCGGGGTGATGATGCCGACGAAACTGGCGAGCACGTGTTGCAGTGCGGCAAGCACGGCCGCGAGCGGTTTGGGGCGGTCGTCGAGGCCGTAGATCAGTTCGCTGGACGGTTCAGAATCTGGCTGCATGGGTTTAGGCTTCTTTTTGAAGGATCGAGGTTGATCCCTGCTTTGCAAAAAGCTGTCCACTTGCTCAGGTTATTCGCTGATTTTCTTGCTCAGGCCCAGCGTGGCTGGGCTTTTGCGCTATTTCAACGGGTCGCCGCCAGGCTCTCCAGAAAGCTCTCCAGCACCAAATGGGGGCGCCGCCCCTTGCGCGTGACCGATGCGAGGCTCAAGTCGTAGAACCGCGTCGTCGATTTCAGCGCACGCAGGCGCCCCTGCTGTACCCAAAGGCTGGCGTAGTGATCCGGCAGATAACCGATGTAGCGCCCGGTCAGGATCAGAAACGCCATACCTTCGCGGTCGGAAGCACTGGCGGTGCAGTTGAGCGCCTGGTAATGCGCCTGGATGTCTGCCGGCAACCGAAAGGTCGGGGCGATGGCGTCCTGGCTGTTCAGGCGTTCGTCATCGAGCTGCTTGTCATCGACATAGAACAGCGGATGACCGACCGCGCAATAAAGCAGCGAACGCTCGCTGTACAGCGGCTGGTATTCCAGCCCCGACAGGGCGCTGGCCTGCGGCACCACGCCGACATGCAGGCGCCCGTCGAGCACACCTTGCTCGACTTCGTTGGGGGCGATCATGCGGATCTGGATCTGCACGTCCGGCCCGCGTTCCTTCAATTGCGCCAGCGCGTGGGTGATGCGCATGTGGGGCAGGGTGACCAGGTTGTCGGTCAGGCCGATGATCAACTCGCCGCGCAAATGCTGGTGCAGACCGTTGACCTCGGTGCGGAAACTTTCCAGTGCACTCAACAGCTGCAGTGCCGACTGATAGACCTCGCGGCCCTCTTCGGTCAGGGAGAATCCGGCGCGCCCGCGTTGGCACAGACGCAGACCGAGGCGTTGCTCCAGATCGCTCATCTGCTGGCTGATCGCCGAGCGGCCGATGCCGAGCACGGTTTCGGCGGCCGAAAAGCCGCCGCACTCGACCACGCTGCGGAAGATCCGTAGCAGGCGGATATCGAAGTCGCTGACCTGGGCCAGGGGATCGGGGCGGCGGGTGCTCATGGTGGTCAGCTCAAAGTTTAGTAATGATCTAACTGAAGGTTAGAAGAGTTGGATTTCACCGACTTTATTCGCGTGGCAACTTAGCTGCAACAACGCTTTTTATCTCCCTGCCGCTTTTGCTTTGCGAGGATTTGTCGATGAACATGCCTGAAAACGCGCCGTCGCCGCTGGCCAGTCAACTGAAGCTGGACGCGCACTGGATGCCGTACACCGCCAACCGCAACTTCCAGCGCGATCCGCGGCTGATCGTCGGTGCCGAAGGCAGCTGGCTGTTCGATGACAAGGGTCGCAAGATCTACGATTCGCTGTCCGGTCTGTGGACCTGCGGCGCGGGCCACACCCGCAAGGAAATCCAGGAGGCGGTGGCCAAGCAGCTGGGCACCCTCGATTACTCGCCGGGTTTCCAGTACGGTCACCCGCTGTCGTTCCAGCTGGCCGAGAAAATCACCGAGCTGACCCCGGGCAACCTGAACCACGTGTTCTTCACCGACTCCGGCTCCGAGTGCGCCGACACCGCGGTGAAAATGGTCCGTGCCTACTGGCGCCTGAAGGGTCAGTCGACCAAGACCAAAATGATCGGCCGTGCCCGTGGCTACCACGGCGTGAACATTGCCGGCACCAGCCTCGGTGGCGTCAACGGCAACCGCAAACTGTTCGGTCAGGCGATGATGGATGTCGATCACCTGCCGCACACCCTGCTGGCCAGCAACGCCTTCTCCCGCGGCATGCCGGAGCAGGGCGGTATCGCTCTGGCCGATGAACTGCTGAAGCTGATCGAGCTGCATGACGCATCGAATATCGCCGCGGTGTTCGTCGAGCCCATGGCCGGTTCCGCCGGTGTCCTGGTGCCGCCGCAGGGTTACCTGAAGCGTCTGCGCGAAATCTGCGACCAGCACAACATCCTCCTGGTGTTCGACGAAGTGATCACCGGTTTCGGCCGCACGGGCTCGATGTTCGGCGCCGAGAGCTTTGGCGTGACCCCGGACCTGATGTGCATCGCCAAGCAAGTCACCAACGGCGCGATCCCGATGGGCGCGGTGATTGCCAGCTCCGAGATCTACCAGACTTTCATGAATCAACCGACGCCGGAATACGCCGTGGAATTCCCCCACGGCTACACCTACTCGGCGCACCCGGTGGCTTGCGCCGCGGGTCTGGCAGCCCTCGACCTGCTGCAAAAGGAAAACCTGGTGCAGAGCGTGGCCGACGTCGCGCCGCACTTCGAAAACGCGCTGCACGGCCTGAAAGGCTCGAAGAACGTGATCGACATCCGCAACTACGGTCTGGCCGGTGCGATCCAGATTGCCGCCCGTGACGGCGACGCCATCGTGCGTCCGTTCGAAGCCGGCATGGCTCTGTGGAAGGCCGGTTTCTATGTGCGCTTCGGTGGCGACACCCTGCAGTTCGGCCCAACCTTCAACAGCAAGCCGCAGGACCTCGATCGTCTGTTCGACGCGGTCGGCGAAGTGCTGAACAAGCTCGACTGATTTTTCCTTCTATATAGATACGCCAATAGCAGGCGCCCCCTGACGGGCGTCTGCGCACAAGAATTCAGGAGTTTTCGATGAGCGTTATCCCGCATTTGATCAACGGCGAACTGGTGACCGAGAACGGTCGCGCGGTCGATGTGTTCAACCCGTCCACTGGCCAGGCGATCCACAAGCTGCCGCTGGCCAGCCGCGAAACCATCCAGCACGCGATCGACGCCGCCAAGGCTGCCTTCCCGGCCTGGCGCAACACGCCGCCGGCCAAACGTGCCCAGGTGATGTTCCGCTTCAAGCAGTTGCTGGAGCAGAACGAAGCACGCATCGCGCAATTGATCAGTGAAGAACACGGCAAGACCCTGGAAGATGCCGCCGGTGAGCTGAAGCGCGGTATCGAGAACGTCGAGTTCGCCTGCGCTGCCCCGGAAATTCTCAAGGGCGAGTACAGCCGCAACGTCGGCCCGAACATCGATGCCTGGTCGGATTTCCAGCCGCTGGGCGTGGTGGCCGGGATCACCCCGTTCAACTTCCCGGCAATGGTGCCGCTGTGGATGTATCCGCTGGCGATCGTCTGCGGCAACTGCTTCATCCTCAAGCCGTCCGAGCGTGATCCAAGCTCGACTCTGCTGATCGCGCAACTGCTGCTGGAAGCCGGCCTGCCCAAAGGTGTGCTGAGCGTAGTGCATGGCGACAAGACTGCAGTGGACGCGCTGATCGAAGCGCCGGAAGTCAAAGCGCTGAGCTTCGTCGGTTCGACGCCGATTGCCGAATACATCTATGCCGAAGGCACCAAGCGCGGCAAACGCGTCCAGGCACTAGGCGGGGCGAAGAACCACGCCGTGCTGATGCCGGATGCGGATCTGGACAACGCGGTCAGCGCCTTGATGGGCGCGGCCTACGGTTCCTGTGGCGAACGCTGCATGGCGATCTCGGTGGCGGTGTGCGTCGGCGATCAGGTGGCGGATGCGCTGGTGGCCAAACTGGTACCACAGATCAAAGCACTGAAAATCGGTGCCGGCACTTCCTGCGGCCTGGACATGGGGCCGCTGGTGACCGGTCAGGCGCGCGACAAGGTCAGCGGGTATGTCGAAGACGGCGTGGCCGCGGGCGCGACCCTGGTGGTCGACGGTCGCGGGCTGAGCGTTGCCGGTCACGAAGAGGGCTTCTTCCTCGGTGGCTGCCTGTTCGACAACGTCACCCCTGAAATGCGCATCTATAAAGAAGAGATCTTCGGCCCGGTGCTGTGCGTGGTGCGCGTGAACAGCCTGGAAGAGGCGATGCAGTTGATCAACGATCACGAATACGGCAACGGCACCTGCATCTTCACCCGTGATGGTGAGGCGGCGCGTCTGTTCTGCGACGAGATCGAAGTCGGCATGGTCGGCGTCAACGTCCCGCTGCCGGTGCCGGTGGCCTACCACAGCTTCGGCGGCTGGAAGCGTTCGCTGTTCGGCGACCTGCATGCCTATGGCCCGGATGGCGTGCGCTTCTATACCCGGCGCAAGGCGATCACTCAGCGCTGGCCACAGCGTGCGAGCCATGAAGCTTCGCAGTTCGCATTCCCCAGCTTGTAAGTAGCAGGGAGTGCAGAAGGCCGACCTCTTGAGGTCGGCCTTCTTGTTTTCGGGCGTTTTTGACCGATATGACAGAAATATGAAAAAAGGTGTTGACGGCAGATTCTGGAGGTCTATAATTCGCCCCACTTCCGGCGCAGTCGAAACGGAAAACTCCTTGAGA
>NZ_JARVSM010000007.1 GCF_030209175.1 Pseudomonas sp. efr-133-TYG-5
TACCGGCCTGTCACGCCGGGGGTCGCGGGTTCGAGTCCCGTCCGCTGCGCCATATCTGTTTCAAGGACCACTGAACGCCTTGAAACACCGAAAGCAACCGCTGGTTGTTTCGGAATCGATAGCAAAGACCCTGGTCGAAAGACCGGGGTTTTTTGTGTCTGAAATTTGGCTGTCCCTCTCTTTTTCTCCCGCCCAATCCTGAAGCCAACACAATTCCCCTGTGGGAGCGAGTCTGCTCGCGCAAGCGGTGCTTGAGTCGAGATTGGTTTGGCTGACACAACGCCTAGCGAGCAGGCTCGCTCCCACAAGAGGTTATCGGGTTGCCCGGTTATCTGCTGCGGTGCCGCGTCGCATTGATTTTTTGATTCTTTGGTCAAATTTTTGTAACTGGTTGTTTGCTGCGAGCGCAGAAACCTATAAAGTTAACCTTTCGGTCAGCTTTGCACTGTCATCACAGCCCTTTGCTTCGCCAGAAAGGGCTTCTGCACGACTCGAGATTCCCAGTAGATAACCAAAAGGGTGGATCCATAACCACCCAGAGGATGATCCATGTCCAACCGTGAAATATCCCGGCGCTCGTTCCTTCAGGGCGGGCTGGTGGCGGGGGTGAGCGTCACGCTCACGCCGCTCAGCAGCCAGGCGCTGGCTGCCTTGATGGAAAACAGCGTGACCGTGCCGTCCGAGCAGTGGCTCGGCAACAACGGCAAGGCACGCCAGCGTAACGACGCCTTGTCCAAGGTCTGCGGCAGCAAAGTGTTCGCCCGCGACATCCGTTCCAAGGACATGCCGGGCTGGCCCCAGCAGCAAGGCCACGCCATGCTGCTCAAGACCATCAAGGCCGACCGCATCTACGACGGCTACGACCTGTCGTGGCTCGGTGCCGATTTGCAGCCTGACCGCATCGTCACCGCTGCCGACCTGGACAAGGACGGTATCGTATTCCCGGAAGAGCACGCTCCCGATCCGCTGCTGCCGCCAGGCAAGGTGCCGATGTTCATCGGTCACCCGGTGGCGATCCTGATCTGGAACGACTTCGAGCGTTTCCGCCAGGCCAAGAACAAACTCAAATTCAATGACAAAGCGATTCGTTACGGCGCCCAGGTGCCGTTCTACGAAGGCGATCCCTACGGCAGTTTCCGCTACGTGCGCGTTGGCGGTCCGACTTCGGCGGACGAAGACGAGTTCGCCAGCCTGAAGGATTCGATCCTGTTCCCGATGCTGAAAAACCGTCGCCCGGTGTGGAATTCCCAGCCGAACCTGCACGGCAATCTGACCGAGCGCGGGCTGTTCTACGCCGAGCGCATGAAGCAGCAGATCGACGCTCCGGCGGACAACTGGCTGGTCTTCGACGAGCGCTACAAGACTCCGTCGATCGAGCCGGCTGCCATGGAGCCGGACAACGGCAACGGCTGGTACGATCCGGCGACCAAGACCCTGCACTTCGTCGTGGCCACCCAGTGTCCACTGGAAGCCGCGACCGAAACCGCGAAGATGATCGGCCCGTCGCGCTTTGGCCTGGCCAACCTGAATATGCACCCGGGCTACACCGTGGGTTACGGCTCCAAGGACCACAACATTTTCGTCTACTACGCCGCGTTGGCCGCGTTGTACGGCGCCGGTGTGCCGGTGCGCCTGGCCAACGATCGCTACGAGCAGTTCCAGAGCGGCATCAAGCGTCACCCGTTCGATATTCGCTATCAATTGGCAGTGGACAAGACCGATCACAGCTTCAAGATTTTCCGCGCCGAAATGAGCGTCGACGGTGGCGGTCGCATCAACTACAGCCCCTCGGTGGCGGCGGTGGGTGCCACGGCGGCACAGTCGATCTATTACATGCCGCAGAACGACCTGCAGGTCACTGCCTATCATTCCCGTGCGGTCGAGGCGGGTTCGATGCGTGGCTACGGCACTCTGCAGAGCATGGCGGCCACGGAAATGATGGTCGATGAAGTCGCCAATCGCCTCGGTGTCGATGCGATCGATCTGCGCCGCAAGAACGCGCTGCGCTCGGGGATGAAAAACACCCAGGGTGCGATTCCGGCGGGTGCCCTGCGCCTGCACGAGATTCTCGACAAGGCCTCGCTGCACGAAGTCTGGAAAAACCGCGACGCGATCAAGCAGCAGCGCGAAGCGGCGGATCCGGACAACTGGTACGGCGTGGGTTTTGCCATCTGCCAGAAAGACTTCGGCACCGGTTCCGAAGCGCCGATGGCCAGCATCGAATTCACCGCCGAAGGGCGCATTTCCCTGCGGCATATCGGGATCGAGATCGGTACCGGCATGTCCACATCGCAAGCACTGGTGGTCGCCGACTTCCTCGGCAGCCCGGCGCACGATGTGAAAACCGGCGAAACCGAATGGCAGGAAATGCAACTGGTCACCGCCGGCAACCCGTACATCATGAGTCAGGCCGAGCAGGACAACTTCCTGCGCAACCCGCGCTGGGTCGGCAAACTGGCTTCGGCCTCGTCGGCGACCAACTCCGCCTATTACTTCAGTCACGCCACCCGGGAAGCAGCGCGCGTGCTGTTCAACCACGGTCTGTGGCCGGCGGCGCTGGAGATCTGGCGCCAGGGCCCGTACGGCGGCCAGGCCAACCCGTACGTGGTGCGTCGCGAAGATGCGCATTGGGTCGACGGCAAACTGACGGCCAACGGCATGCAGCCGCTGAGTTTCGAAGAGCTGGCCAAGCGTGCGCACGAGCGCGGCCTGGTCACCGGCGCCACCGTGCACGGCTTCAATCGCTGGAGCTGGGCCGAGGCTGAGTACAGCATCGACGGCGTGCGTGAGCGTCTGCCGCTCGATGGCCTGGCGGTGAAGTACGGCGACGGCGCGCCGAAGGCGAAAAAAGCCCAGATGAGCAGCGCCGGGTTCCATCTGCTCGATCGGCAGAACGTTGCCTATCCGGTGGTGCAGCTCAACAACGCCGCCGTGACCTACTACAGCCCGGTCGCGACGCTGGTGGAGTTGAAGGTCAACAAGGGTTCGGCAGAAGTCGAAGTGCTCAACCACCACTCGTGGCTCGAGTGCGGTCGGGTGCTGGTCGAGGAACTGGTGCGCGGTCAGCTCGAAGGCGGGATCGCCATGGGCATCGGCCATGCGCTGATGGAAGAGATGCCGCTGTACGAGGGTGGGCCGGGGGAGGGTGACTGGAACTTCAACCGTTACCGCCTGCCGATGGCGCGCCACGTCGCGGTGTGGAAGCAGACGGCGGAGATCCTGCCGCCGTTGTCGCCAAGCGATCCGTCCAAGGGCATCGCCGAAGTGGTGATGATCCCGGTGGTCGGTGCCATCGGTAACGCCGTGGCACACGCCATCGGTAAACGTGTTCGCGACCTGCCAATCACTGCTGCGCGCATCAAGGAGGCCCTCAATGGCTAACCGTCCGCTTCAACTGACCCTCAACGGTCAATCCGTCGGCCCGGTGGACATCCCTGATGACCTGCCGATGATCGACTACCTGCACGAATACAAGAACCTCACCGGTTCGCGCCTGGGTTGCGGCCAGGGCATCTGCCACGCCTGCGTGGTGATCGTCGACAACCCGGACGGCACCAGCGAAGAAGTGCGCACCTGCATCACCGGCGCGCATTACTTCGAAGGTAAAAAGGTCCGCACCATCGAAGGCCATGCCCAGCGTGACGAGCAGGGTCAGGTCACCGAGCTGAACCCGATCCAGCAACGCTTCGTCGACGAATTCGCCTTCCAGTGCAGCTACTGCGCGCCGGGCTTCGTCAACGCGGCGACCGTACTGGTCGAGAAGCTGCAACGCCAGCCCATCGTCAAAAGCCAGCTGGAGCGGGTCATCGAGGACAGCCTTGGCCATCACATCTGCCGGTGCACCGGGTACGTGCGTTACTACAACGCCACCCGCAACGTGTTGACCGATCTCGGCCTGGTCAAGGAGGGCTGAACATGAAGTTTTTTCTGACCCGCCTGACCCTGGCGGCCGGCCTTGCTGCGCCGCTGTTGATGGCGCACGCGGACGATCAGGTCAAGCGCGGCGAATACCTCGCTCGCGCCGCTGACTGCATGGCCTGTCATACCGCACCGGGTGGCGCGCCGTATGCCGGCGGGCTGCCGATTGTGTCGCCGTTCGGCACGATCTACGGCACCAACATCACCCCGAGCAAAGAGCACGGTATCGGCTTGTACAGCGATGACGAGTTCTTCGCCGCGCTGACCCAGGGCAAGCGTCGAGATGGCGCCAACCTGTATCCGGCGATGCCGTACACCTCGTATCACCTGGCGCCGCGGGAAGATTCGGATGCCATCCACGCCTATCTGAAGACCGTCGAGCCCATCGAGCGCGCCGCGCCGGTCACCAGCCTGAGCTTCCCGTTCAACGTGCGTCTGGGCCTGACGGGCTGGAACATGCTCTACGGCAGGGACGTCAAGCTGGACGCTGGTGACGGCAAAAGCGAGGCCTGGAAGCGCGGCCAGTACATGGTCGAGGTGCTCGGCCATTGCGGTGAGTGCCACACGCCACGTGGTCTGCCGGGCGCCATGCAGATGGACAAGCGTCTGACGGGCGGGGTGCTCAACGGTTACCTGGCGCCGAGCCTGCTCGCCACCGATCTGGCGGCGCGAGGCTGGAACCAGCAGGACCTGAGCACGTTCCTCAAGCACGGCATGAGCGCCCAGGGCACCATGTTCAACGAGATGTTCCCGGTGTTCCACAACAGCACTCAGGGCCTGAACGATCAGGATCTGGCGGCGATGGCGACGTACCTGCTGGGCGACAAGCCGCCAGCGGCGAAAGAGCTGGCTGAAGTGGCGGTGGACACACTCGGCGCGAGCGCCCAACGCGGCCGTCAGGAATATTTGAACGTCTGCGCCGGTTGCCATGCTGCCGGTGGCGAAGGCAAGCCGCACATCGCCGTGGCCATGCGCGGCAATACCACGCTGCGCCTGGAGGATCCGCGCAATCTGGTGCGGGTGATCGAAGACGGCATCGGCGAACAGAAATTCGCCGGGTTCGAGCACATGCAGCCCATGCCGGGTTTCGCCGACAAACTCAGCGCTGAGCAGCTGACCGATCTGCTGAACTACCTGCGCCAGGGCTGGGGCGGTCAGTCCGCCGAGCTGGCGGTCAGCGACGTGCAGAAACTGCAGGCCGACGCACCGTCCATCGAGCACAAGGCGCACTGACCATGCAGCATCTCGATCTGCAAGTGGTGCGCCGGGCACTGGCGTGGTCGGTGGCGGGGCAGCGCATCTGGCTCTGCACCGTGCTGACCACCTATGGCTCGGCGCCGCGCGCGCCGGGTTCGTTGCTGGCGGTGAACGACGATGGGCAGTGGATCGGGTCGTTGTCCGGCGGTTGTGTCGAGGAAGACTTCCTCGAGCGGGTAGCCGAAGGGGCGTTTTTCGATGCGGTCAACGTGGTGCGCTACGGCGAGGGCGACGATCCGCGTTCGCGGGTCAGCCTGCCCTGTGGCGGCATTCTCGATGTGCTGGTAGAGAAACTTGACGCTGGCTGCGACGTGCAGGCGCATTTGCGTGAACTCGAATCGGCGCTGCTGGGGCAGCGTCGGTTGATTCGTGAGGTGGCACTGGCGACCGGTGTGCGCAGCCTGTTTGCCGATCGTGAGCAGGGTGCGCGCATCGAGCGCGAGATCGATCGTGTGCGAATCCGTGTCGGTGCCGCCCAGCGTTTGTTGCTCGCAGGTTATTCCAGCGTGGCGCAGGCGTGCGCCGAGTTCGCGGTCGGTCTCGGCTTCGAAGTGATTCTCTGCGACCCGCGTGATGAAGTGCTCGAAGGTGTGGTGCTCGATGGCGTAGAGATTCGCCGGCAATTGCCCTCGGTGTTTATCGCCGACGGCGGTTGTCACCGCGATACCGCGGTAGTGGCGTTGACCCACGATCCTCGGATCGACGACCTGGCGATGATGGAAGCGGTGCGCACCGAGGCGTTTTACATCGGCGTCATGGGTTCGCAGCAAACCTCGCAAAAACGCTTCGAGCGTTTGCGTCGGATCGGCGGCCTGGGGGAGGCTGAACTGGCGCGTATTCATGCGCCGATCGGCTTGAATCTGGGCAGCAAGACACCTGCGGAAATCGCCTTGGCGGTGCTGGCGGATATCCTGCGGATACGTAGCGGAATTGCTCGCGATCAGCTCTGAGCAGGTTCGTGGTACAAGAAAAAGGGCCGCTGTGCGCCGGCCCTTTTTTTACATCCCGAATTTGTCGCGCAAGCCGTAATACCAGGCGCCCAGTGCGGCAAACGGTGTGCGCAGCAACTGCCCGCCGGGGAACGGGTAGTGCGGCAGGTCGGCAAACGCATCGAAACGTTCGGCCTGACCGCGCAGCGCCTCGGCCAGCACCTTGCCGGCCAGGTGCGTGTACGTCACGCCGTGACCGCTGCAGCCTTGGGAGTAATAGATGTTGTCGCCGAGGCGGCCCACCTGCGGCAGGCGCGACAGGGTCAGCAGGAAATTGCCGGTCCAGGCGTAATCAATCTTAACGTCCTTGAGCTGCGGGAACGCCTTGAGCATTTTCGGCCGGATGATCGCTTCGATGTTGGCCGGATCCCGTGCGCCGTAGACCACGCCGCCGCCGAAAATCAGACGTTTGTCGGCGGTCAGGCGGTAGTAGTCGAGCAGGTAGTTACAGTCTTCGACGCAGTAATCCTGGGGCAACAAGTTGTGCGCCAGCTCATCGCCGAGAGGCTCGGTGGTGATCACCTGGGTGCCGCAGGGCATCGATTTGGCGGCCAGTTCCGGCACCAGATTGCCCAGATAAGCGTTGCCGGCGACGATGATGAACTTGGCCCTGACCTTGCCCTGCGGCGTATGCACGACCGGATTGGCGCCGCGTTCGATACGCACGGCTGGCGACTGCTCATAAATGGTGCCGCCCAGGGATTCCACGGCAGCGGCTTCGCCCAGCGCCAGGTTCAGCGGGTGGATGTGGCCGCCGCTCATGTCGAGCATGCCGCCGACGTATTGATCGCAGGCCACCACCTCGCGGATGCGGCGCTGGTCGAGCAGTTCCAGCTGGGTGTGGCCGAAGCGCTCCCACAGGCGCTTCTGCGACTCCAGGTGGCCCATCTGCTTGGCCGAGAGGGCCGCGAAAACGCCGCCGTCCTTGAGGTCGCACTGGATGTTGTAGCGGCTGACACGCTCGCGGATGATCCGCCCGCCCTCGAAGGCCATCTGCCCGAGCAGTTGGGCCTGTTTCGGGCCGACAGTGCGTTCGATCACATCAATGTCGCGGCTATAGCTGTTGACGATCTGCCCGCCATTGCGCCCGGAAGCGCCGAAACCGACCTTGGCCGCTTCCAGCACGGTCACGCGAAAACCGTTCTCCAGCAGGAACAGGGCCGAGGAGAGTCCCGTGTAACCCGCGCCAATCACACAGACATCCGTCTCCACATCATCCTGCAAGGCCGGACGTGGCGGTGCGGCATTGGCCGACGCAGCGTAATAGGATTCTGGGTAAAGGGTGTTCGCCATCCTGCAGCCTCTGTTTAATATATTTTACGAGTGCGTCGATCCTACCCGAGTTGAAAATCCTCCGCCAGCCGCCGGAAAATCTTCTTTGTCGGGGCGAAATTAAATATTTTGCATATTCATAGGGTTAGGTGAAAAAAAGGTGTTGACACCCCTCCGGAATTCCGTAGAATGCCGCCTCACAGCAGGCACGTAGCTCAGTTGGTTAGAGCACCACCTTGACATGGTGGGGGTCGTTGGTTCGAGTCCAATCGCGCCTACCAAACAAAATCCGCTCTGCTGGGCGGTCTGGAAGGGCTCACCGAAAGGTGGGCCCTTTTTTGTTGTCTACGATTTGCAAAGAGCTTGCAGACCCCCGTTTTGTAATCTGGACCTCTCTCGATCCGGTTCACTCGTCGGCCCGCCACGAAAACGTTTGCGAGCTAACCCTTTGATTTTTCGCGATGGAATGCCGCATTCATCAGCAGCCATGAAAAATGTGTGGATAATGAACGGGTTACGATTTTTTTTAACCAACCGGTTATCGAAAATACGTTGTTACGCAGGCAATAGTTGAGTATTATCCGCCCCGCGTTCACCACCACGGTTTATGCATTTTTAAATCCCAAGCTTCCATCAGCTGCTTGGGATTTTTTTTGCCTGCGATTTGGCTCTTCCCGGGCCGCTGTCCGTCCATTCCTTTCTCGACTCCCCGCGTGCACAGGCGTGTGCAGGCGAATCCGGGCTTTTTCGACTACTACTGTCTGGCCGATTCCAACTCTGCCTGACGGGAGTTCATCAATGCTGGTTCATTGGTTTCTTGCAGCGATTCATCTATTGGCATTCGCCCTCGGCTTCTGGGCTGTGCTGACCCGTGGGAGCGCCTTCAGCCACTTGGCGAGCGGTACGGGGGAGATCAAGCGAATACTGCTTGCCGATAATCTGTGGGGTATTTCTGCACTGGTGTTGCTCATCACCGGCGGCATGCGAGCCTTTGGTGGCTATGAAAAGGGCTCCGACTATTACCTGCAGCAACCGCTGTTCCATCTGAAGATGACGTTGCTGGTGCTGATCCTGCTGCTGGAGTTGGCGCCGATGGTGACGCTGATCAAATGGCGTGTGGCCCAGGCGCGTGGTAACGCGCTCGACACAAGGCGCGCAAAGGTGTTCGCACGCATCAGTCACGCCGAGGCGCTGCTGTTGATGCTGATGGTCGTAGCGGCCACCGGCATGGCGCGTGGCGTGACGTTCGCTTAAGACGGCGCGATTCCCAGCTGCTTATCGGAAACGTCCGACAGTCAGGCCCTGGAATCATGGTTAGTATCGCTGGCGATTGAAGGTTGTGGCAGGAGGGAGAAGGTATGTCGTGCGCCGTGACCAGGGGGAGGGGAGGTGGCAATACGGCGCTGGAATCTTTAGCCAGTCATTACACGGGGGTGAACGAACTGGCTACTGACTGCGATAGAGCTCAGGGGGTTTGTGGCTTGTCCGGAGCGGTCAGGCCAGCCTGAATGCGCTGGTAGATTTCTTCGCGGTGGACGGCAACGTTCTTTGGCGCGTTGATACCGATGCGCACTTGTTGGCCGCTGACGCCGAGAATGGTGATCGTAATGTCGTCACCAATGTTTATGCTTTCACCGACTTTGCGGGTGAGTATCAGCATGGTCTTCTCCTTGATTGCTTTGTAGGGCACCTGATTCAGACAGTGCAGAGGTCGGTGGTACGTATAGATTAGTGCGAAGTCTCACTATTTGGGTGCCTCTTTCTGACGCACAGAAGCGGCATTAATTCCCAGGGCGTAACTATACAGAGGCTGCAATCATCAATCTCGTTGTTTTGTGCCCATTTTGTTGGGTTCCGAAGGTATGGGTGAATGTTAAGATCGCCGCTTTCGAAATTCAGAGGGAAGCGTTGTGCGCAAATTGGTCTGGATAGTCGCGGCACTGGTCTTGGCAGGATGTGGTGAGAGCAAGAACGTGGATCCACAAAAGTCGAAACCGCAAGCGGTTACGGCCCCGGCTGTAGCCTCTGCTGCACAGTGGGATCTTGAAGTGCGCGGCGAAACCACTCAGGCGGTCAGCGACCTGAGCGGCTGGTTGATCGAGCATGCGTTCATCCCCAATGTCGTCAAGGACGGCAGTGGCAATACCCGCATCCTGATCGGTCCTTTCAACTCGAAGGCTGATGTAGAAGCGCGGCAGGTTGAGTTGCAGGCGGCGCTGGTCAAGGCGAAGAAACAGAACATCGAATCATTGGTGATCGAGCGTCCCGCCGGCCAGTAAGCGATCCATTCGGCGGAGCTGACTAAAGGGGAGTGGAGGTCACTCGTTTCCAGGGAGTTACCGACTTTCCACAAGGAGCTCCGCATGGCCTCCGCCAATCCCTACAAATTGTTCGACGTTGTCCTGCGCCACAAGCGGCAACTGAGCCCGCATTTGATGCGGGTAACGCTCGCTGCTCCCGCGGTGGCCGAAATGGCCACCTGGGCGCCGGATCAACGGGTCAAACTGTTTTTCCCTGGTGAAAATGGCTCACCGTCACGGCTTGCTCAAAGTGAGGGCTGGTACAGCCGTTTTCGCGCCATGCTGGCAGATCGGCGCCCGGCAATGCGCACCTACACGATTCGCCATCTGCGCGCGGCTCAGGGTGAGGTGGACATCGATTTTGTCCTGCATGGCGAAACCGGTCCGGCGTCGCGCTGGGCCCTGCGTGCGCAGCCGGGCGAGTCGATGCAGATTCTGGCACCCGACAGCCGCTTTTCAGCCATAGAGGCCGGTGGCTTCGAATGGAAGCCGCCGCAACATCTCACCGAGGTTCTGCTCGTCGCGGATTCGACGGCGTTGCCGGCGGCAATGGGAATTCTCGATGAGCTCGCGGCACGGGCCGAGCCGCCACGGGTGCAGGCCTTTTTTGAAGTCGACAGCGCGCAGGACATGCTGGCATTGCCGGACTGGCCAGGGTTGAGCGTGCGGTGGCTGATTCGCCAGGAGGCGGGCGCTACAGTTGCCGGCACGCTGATGGTGGAGGCGGTTCGCCAAGCGATTCTTCCGATCGATGTTTCCGCCGTCGGGCCAGCGGCCGAGCTGGCCGATGTCGATATCGACAAGGATATTCTCTGGGAAATAGCGGGCGGCG
Source organism: Pseudomonas sp. efr-133-TYG-5 (assembly GCF_030209175.1). Classification (GTDB taxonomy): domain Bacteria; phylum Pseudomonadota; class Gammaproteobacteria; order Pseudomonadales; family Pseudomonadaceae; genus Aquipseudomonas. Next base: position 10,569 of record NZ_JARVSM010000007.1, read on the forward strand.
CTACGCAGGGATTCTATGGTTGGATCGCGGGTGAGTCCGCGGCGGTGATGAGCTTGCGCAAATACCTGATCAAGGAGCGCGGCATCCCGCGGGAATCGCTGAATCTGATGGGTTACTGGCGCTACAACAAGTCTGGCAGCTAGGTACAAAAAAGGCCTCGAGCGTGATGCTCGAGGCCTTTTTTGTACGCGGGCAATCAGCCGCAGGCTTTCAGGTTCACCGGGCCGACAAACTCGTTGCCGCGTCCCATTACGCACGCCACGCTTTGATTGCGCTGGCGCTCCCAGTCCTGAACCGGGTAGGTCTTGTCCCAGGCTTCATACAGCTGTCGATCCTGTTTCGACAGGCGCAGGCCGTATTGCTTGCTCATGTAAAAGTAGGTGCGGGCGATCATGCCGCGAATCGAAGGGCGGGGCATGACCTTCTTTGCCTTGAAGTCGACCTGGGTCAGGCACGAGCCGTATTGGCCCTTTTCCACCGGCAACCAGCCGTAGCTGAAGTTGCTACGGTCGCCATTGACCTCACCGATGCTCGGGACCAGGTTGTGCAGGTCGGCTTCGGCTTTCTGGTAGGAAGGGTCGTAGCGCGTGCAATTCTTGCGACCACCGTTCTGCCAGCACTGACGTTGATGGCCGAACTCCCACGCCGGAACAATGTGCTCCCATTCGATGCGGGAAGCACGCTTGGCGTTCTTGCGCGGTACATAGCCGCAGGCAGCCAGGTCAACCCGGTTGCCGGTGTATTTGCAGCCGCAGTAAAACTCGGTGGATTGCGGGGCGTATAACTTCCAGGCGACCTTCTTGGCTTCGCTGAACGTGCGGGGCGCGCCTGCCTGGGCACCGATGGAAATGAACAGCAACAGCAAAGCAAAACAGCGGACACTCATTGAATCAATCTTCCTTTGGTACAACCCAGAAAATCTGCACGCCACCATCGTCGCGGTAAGCGAGCGTGACGTTGTCGTTCTCGTCGATTTCTTCCAGCAAACGCTCCCACTCATCCACCGGCTCGTCGGCCAGACGGAAGATCAGTGCGGCTTTGGCTTTTTGTGCGGTGGGGGAATTGATGATTTTCTGAACGCGCATACCCATGCGTTCGTAGGTGTCAGGAGCATCAGCAGAAGTGGCCACGAGGTTATCCTTATTAAGCTGTACGTGCATACAGTATTTAACTGTAGGCATTTTCGCAACTGCTTAAAATTCAAGAAGATCCTCTGACAGCGGTTTTCCGTTTTTAATAGGCCGCGCGTCAAATTTTTCTGCGGGGGAAAGGGGAAAAGTCTTTAGGTGGCTGCACCACCCGCAGTGCCGGCGAGTGGTGAGCAAAGGCCCGATCCGGAGAGGATCGGGCGAGGGCGAATCAGTATTCCCAGAACATCCGCTGCAACTCTTTGCTGTCGTTGGTTTTGGTCAGGGCGACCATGGCCAGGATGCGCGCTTTCTGTGGGTTCAGATCGTGGGCAACGACCCAGTCGTATTTGTCGTCAGGCTGCTCGGCGTTGCGCAGCACGAAGCCGCCGGCATTCACGTGCGACGAACGAATGATCTGCACGCCGTCCTTGCGCAGGGCTTGCAGGGCGGGCACCACGCGGGAAGACACCGAGCCGTTGCCCGTGCCCGCATGAATGATCGCCTTGGCGCCGGACTGTGCCAGGGCCTTGTAGGCTGTGTCGCTGACGTTGCCGTAGGAATAGGCGATTTCTACATCAGGAAGACTCTTGATGTTCTTGATGTCGAATTCCGAATCCATGGTGTGGCGCTTGGCTGGCAGGCGGAACCAGTAGGATTTGCCTTCGACCACCATGCCCAGTGGGCCCCAGGCACTCTTGAAGGCCTCGGTCTTGATGTTGATCATCTTGCTGACATCGCGACCGGACTGGATTTCATCGTTCATGGTGACCAGTACGCCTTTGCCGCGCGCTTCTTTGCTGCTGGCGACGGCAACCGCGTTGTACAGGTTGAGCATGCCATCCGCCGACATGGCGGTGCCTGGACGCATGGAGCCGACGACGATGATCGGCTTGTCGGTTTTCTCGACCAGGTTCAGGAAGTAGGCGGTCTCTTCCAGAGTGTCGGTGCCGTGGGTGATGACGATACCGTCGACGTCCTGGCTGTCGGCCAGTTCGGAAACCCGGCGGCCCAGTTGCAGCAGGTTGTCGTTGGTGATGCTTTCCGAGGCGATCTGCATGACTTGTTCGCCACGCACATTGGCCAGTTTGCTCAATTCGGGAATGCCGGCGATCAATTGCTCGACGCCCACTTTGGCGGCTTGATAGGTGGCGCTGTTGGCGGCGCTGGCACCGGCGCCGGCAATGGTGCCGCCCGTGGCAAGTACCACGACATTGGCCAGCTTGGCCTGGGTTTCGACTTCTTTCGCCTGCAGGGCAGAGGGCAGGAGCAGCAGGAGGGCCAGAGCGCCCGGAACCAAAGTATTAAAAGCAGATTTCATTATTTTTCTCTTCTAGTAGTGAGACGGTGCTGATGCAGGTTCATCTAGATGCGCCCCTGGCCGATCTGAATGCCGGGGGTGCGGAGGAGGGAGCAGGATCTGTACCAGCCATACTCTGCGCTACGGAAATGTTTAACCTCATGATTTACATCAAGATTTATTTGGTCGCAGCGATTTGCTCGGCGACGTGTATCCGGGTTTCCGAACAGCGGCGGTTTTCTCGTTCGGCTCTCCGAAAAGGACTACGAGGTTTGTCTGGCATGCAGGCTTGCCGGTTTGCGCATCTCTGCTAAAGAAACCGTCGTTTTGGCCGATGCGCATTGACTAGGGATCTAATTTTCAGGAGTTCATATGTCGTTGACTGTCGGTTTCCCAAATCCCGGCGCTGTCACCATCGGTGGCAAATCCACGGCGACTGTCGATGCGCTGAGCGAGGCGGGCGCTGAAGCCTCCAGCAAGGCGCTGGGCAAGGATGGCGATAGCAATCAGGTCAGAACCGGCGGTGCGGCGCCGGAAGAAAGCAAGACCGAGAGCGAAAGCGGCGGCAATCAGAGCCTCACGGTCAAGCTGCTGCTAAAACGCATGCAGGAACTGCAGAAGCAGTTGAAGGAGCAGCAGCAACAACTCGCCGCCGCCCAGGCGGCAAGCTACTCGACCCCGGAAGCCAAGGCCACCGCGGTCATGGCCATTCAGGGGCAGATTGCCGATACCAATGCCGCGCTGGCCACGGTGGCGGGCGCTTTGGTCAAGGAGTTGGCCAAGGGCACCGGGAGCGGCGGCGTGATCAATACCACCGCGTGAAGGGCAGGGCGATCAGTGAATCGCCCTACAACACGAGGCGATTTTCAGACGTTGACAAATGTCGGCAGGATTCGCATAGTTCGATCTACGCAAACGTTTGCGCGGCTTTCTCGGCGGATCGTTCTTCCGTGGAAAGCAACGCAGCTTATGCCAGTGCAAGCGTTGCTCACAATAATCATAAGATCGGAGTGAACCCATGAAGCTGCCATTCGCTGGACGTCTTCTCGCTGTCGCCATGCTGGCTGCCGCATCCGCCGCACTGCCCGTTTCTTCGGCCTTCGCCGAATCTCCTGAAAAACCCAAAGTCGCCCTGGTCATGAAATCCCTGGCCAACGAATTCTTCCTGACCATGGAAGATGGCGCCAAGGCCTACCAGAAAGAACACGCCGCTGACTTCGACCTTATTTCCAACGGGATCAAGGACGAAACCGATACTGCCGGGCAAACGCGCATCGTCGAGCAAATGATTCTGGCGAAGGTCAATGCGCTGGTCATCGCACCGTCGGACTCCAAGGCCATGGTGCCGGTGATCAAGAAAGCCGTCGATGCCGGTATCACCGTAATCAACATCGATAACCAGCTCGATCCTGCCGTGATCAAAAGCAAGAACATCAGCGTGCCATTCGTAGGTCCGGACAACCGCAAGGGTGCCCGCCTGGTCGGCGAGTACCTGGCCAAGCAACTGAAGGCCGGTGACGAAGTCGGCATCATTGAAGGCGTCTCGACGACGACCAACGCCCAACAGCGTACCGCTGGTTTCAAGGATGCGATGGAAGCGGCGCAGATCAAAGTGGTGTCCCTGCAGTCCGGTGACTGGGAAATCGACAAGGGCAACAAGGTTGCCGCGTCGATCCTCAGCGAATACCCGGATGTCAAAGCGCTGCTGGCCGGCAACGACAGCATGGCGGTGGGCGCTGTTTCCGCCGTCCGTGCCGCTGGCAAGGCCGGCCAGGTGAAAGTGGTCGGCTACGACAATATCAACGCCATCAAGCCGATGCTCAAGGACGGACGTGTCCTGGCAACCGCAGACCAGTTCGCCGCCAAGCAGGCGGTGTTCGGTATCGAGACCGCGCTGAAAATCATCAAGGGCGAGAAAGTCGACAGCGGTGCCAACGGCGTCATCGAAACGCCGGTCGAGCTGGTCACCCAATAGTCTTCTGGCAACACAACGGCGCTCGCCCGTCCGGGCGGGCGCATGGAGAGTTTTTATGTCAGTTTCCGCCCCGAACGCTGTCCTCTCGGTCAGCGGTATCGGCAAGACGTATGCGCAGCCCGTGCTTACCGGCATCGATCTGACGCTGATGCGCGGTGAAGTGCTGGCGCTGACCGGCGAGAATGGCGCCGGTAAAAGCACGTTGTCGAAGATCATTGGCGGGCTGGTCACGCCTACTACCGGCCAGATGCAATTCCACGGCAAGGAATATCGCCCAGGCAGCCGGACCCAGGCCGAAGAGCTTGGCGTGCGCATGGTCATGCAGGAACTCAATCTGTTGCCGACGCTGTCGGTGGCGGAAAACCTGTTTCTCGACAACCTGCCGAGCAATGGCGGCTGGATCAGCCGCAAACAATTACGCAAAGCGGCCATCGAGGCCATGGCCCAGGTCGGGCTCGACGCCATCGATCCGGATACCCTGGTCGGTGAGCTGGGCATCGGTCATCAACAGATGGTCGAGATCGCCCGTAACCTGATCGGCGATTGTCATGTGCTCATTCTCGACGAACCGACGGCGATGCTCACGGCTCGCGAGGTGGAAATGCTCTTCGAGCAGATCACTCGCCTGCAGGCTCGCGGTGTTTCGATCATCTACATCTCCCATCGCCTCGAAGAACTGGCGCGTGTCGCCCAGCGCATTGCCGTGCTGCGTGACGGCAACTTGGTCTGCGTCGAGCCGATGGCCAATTACAACAGCGAGCAACTGGTGACCTTGATGGTCGGCCGCGAGCTGGGTGAACACATTGACATGGGGCCGCGCAAGATCGGTGCGCCAGCGTTAACGGTCAAGGGGCTGAGCCGTTCCGACAAGGTGCGCGACGTCTCGTTCGAAGTGCGTGCCGGTGAGATCTTCGGTATATCCGGACTGATCGGGGCAGGGCGAACGGAGTTGCTGCGCCTGATTTTCGGTGCCGATACTGCCGACAGCGGCACCGTGGCGCTGGGCTCGCCCGCACAAGTCGTGAGCATCCGCTCGCCGGTCGATGCCGTGCGCAACGGCATTGCCTTGATTACCGAGGACCGCAAGGGCGAAGGCTTGCTGCTCAGCCAGTCGATCAGCGCCAATATCGCCTTGGGCAACATGCCGGAAATATCCAGTGGCGGTTTCGTCAACAATGGCCACGAGATGTCGCTGGCGCAACGGCAGATCGACGCCATGCGCATCCGCAGTTCCAGCCCGACCCAACTGGTGTCCGAGCTTTCCGGCGGCAACCAGCAGAAGGTGGTAATCGGTCGCTGGCTCGAACGCGACTGCTCGGTGCTGCTGTTCGATGAGCCGACCCGGGGCATCGATGTCGGCGCCAAGTTCGATATCTATGCCTTGCTGGGCGAACTCACTCGTCAGGGCAAGGCGCTGGTGGTGGTGTCCAGCGATCTGCGTGAGCTGATGCTGATTTGCGACCGCATCGGCGTGCTGTCGGCCGGGCGGCTGATCGATACGTTCGAGCGCGACAGCTGGACCCAGGATGATTTGCTTGCCGCCGCGTTCGCCGGCTACCAAAAACGTGATGCGCTGCTCAACGAAGCAGCGCCTAGGGATCTCCCATGAAAACTGCAACTTCCGCCGGCAAACGTAGTGGCAACTTTTTCGGCATGGGCACCTATCTGGGCCTGGCCGGGGCCTTGCTGGCGATGGTCGCGCTGTTCTCGGTGATGAGCAGCCACTTTCTGTCCTATAACACCTTCAGCACACTGGCCAACCAGATCCCCGATCTGATGGTGCTCGCCGTGGGCATGACCTTCGTGCTGATTATCGGCGGCATCGACCTGTCGGTGGGCTCGGTCCTGGCGCTCGCCGCCTCGACCGTCAGCGTGGCCATTCTCGGCTGGGGCTGGAGCGTCCTGCCGGCCGCGCTGCTGGGCATGGCCGTGGCAGCACTGGCGGGCACGGTGACAGGTTCGATCACGGTCGCCTGGCGCATTCCGTCGTTTATCGTTTCGCTTGGCGTGCTGGAGATGGCGCGCGGTCTGGCCTATCAGATGACCGGTTCGCGCACGGCCTATATCGGCGATTCATTCGCCTGGTTGTCCAATCCGATCGCGTTCGGCATTTCGCCGTCGTTCATCATCGCCCTGCTGGTGATCATCATTGCTCAGGCAGTACTGACCCGCACGGTATTTGGCCGCTACCTGATCGGTATCGGTACCAACGAAGAAGCGGTACGGCTGGCGGGCATCAACCCCAAACCCTACAAGATTCTGGTGTTCAGCCTGATGGGGCTGCTGGCGGGGATTGCTGCGCTGTTCCAGATTTCCCGGCTGGAGGCGGCTGATCCGAACGCGGGTTCCGGGCTTGAACTGCAAGTCATCGCTGCCGTGGTGATTGGTGGCACCAGCCTGATGGGCGGCCGTGGTTCGGTCATCAGTACGTTCTTCGGGGTGTTGATCATTTCCGTGCTGGCCGCTGGCCTGGCGCAGATCGGCGCGACCGAACCGACCAAGCGCATCATCACCGGTGCGGTGATTGTCATCGCCGTGGTGCTGGATACCTATCGCAGCCAGCGCGCAAGTCGGCGGGGCTAACAGATGGCAACGATCAAGGATGTGGCAGCGCTCGCGGGGATTTCCTACACGACCGTCTCGCATGTGGTGAACAAGACTCGCCCGGTCAGCCAGGAAGTGCGACTGAAGGTCGAGGCCGCCATCAAAAGCCTCGACTATGTGCCAAGTGCGGTGGCGCGTTCGCTGAAAGCCAAGACCACTGCGACCATTGGCTTATTGGTGCCGAACAGCCTCAACCCGTATTTTGCCGAGTTGGCACGTGGCATCGAGGATTACTGCGAGCGTAACGGCTACTGCGTGATCCTCTGTAACTCTGACGACAATCCGGATAAACAGCGCAGCTATTTGCGTGTGCTGCTGGAGAAACGCATCGACGGCCTGATCGTCGCCTCCGCCGGTGGCGATATCGGACTCGCGCAAGGGCTGGCCGGGGTGAAAACGCCGATGGTCATTGTCGACCGCGGGCTGGATGGCGTGGATGCCGATCTGGTGCGCATCGATCATGAATATGGCGCCTACCTGGCGACCAGGCATCTGCTGGAACTGGGGCATCGCGACATCGCCACCATCGGTGGTCCGTCGAGTACCAGTGTGGCGCAAATGCGTCAGGCCGGTTTTTGCCGGGCGTTGAAAGAGGCGGGCATCACGGTGCGCCCCGAGCGCATGCTGGAAAGCGATTTCACCAGCACCGGTGGTTACAACGCGGCAGCCATTCTGCTTGAAAGCGATCCGCCCAGTGCGATCTTTGCCGGTAACGACATGATCGGTATCGGTGTGCTGCGCGCGGCGGCCGAGCGCAATATGCGCGTGCCGAGCGAGCTGTCGGTGATCGGCTTCGACGATATCCAGATGAGTCGCTACGTGTACCCGGCGCTGACCACCGTTGGCCAGTCGATCCTGCAGTTGGGAGAAATGGCTGCCGAAGTGTTGCTGCGAAGGATTGCTACCCCGAGTCTGGTCACCGATCAACGGATCGTGACCCCGAGTATTGTCTTGCGCGAATCGACTGCGCCGCTGTCCGGCGTATTCACCGAGTACCGCTGAAACCGAATTGACGAGTAGTGATGTATGCCAGCAAATGTAGTGGTAATAGGCAGCCTGAACATGGATCTGGTCACCCGGGCGCCACGGCTGCCCAAGGGCGGTGAAACGCTGATCGGTCATTCCTTTGCCACCGTGTCCGGCGGCAAGGGCGCCAATCAGGCAGTCGCTGCTGCGCGCCTGGGTGCGCAGGTGGCAATGGTCGGCTGTGTTGGCAACGATGACTACGGTGTGCAATTGCGCGACGCATTGCTGGCCGAGCAGATCGATTGTCAGGCGGTGAGCACGGTCGAAGATTCCAGTGGTGTGGCGCTGATCGTGGTCGATGACAACAGCCAGAATGCCATTGTGATCGTCGCCGGCGCCAACGGTGCAATGACCCCGGCAGTGATCGACCGCTTTGATGCGGTGCTGCAAGCGGCCGACGTGATTATCTGCCAGCTCGAGATTCCCGATGCGACGGTGGGGCATGCGCTCAAGCGTGCGCGTGCGCTGGGCAAGACGGTGATCCTCAATCCGGCGCCGGCCAGTCGTCCGCTGCCGGCGGACTGGTACGCGGCCATCGACTACCTGATTCCCAACGAGAGCGAAGCGGCCGCATTGACTGGCCTGTCGGTGGATTCGCTGGACAGCGCGGAAGCTGCGGCCAGCCGTCTGATGGCAATGGGCGCCGGTAAAGTGATCGTTACCTTGGGCGCCCAAGGCTCGTTGTTCGCCGACGGCAGCCGTTTCGAACATTTTCCAGCGCCTACCGTCAAGGCTGTCGATACCACGGCTGCCGGCGACACCTTCGTCGGCGGTTTTGCGGCAGCATTGGCCTCGGGGAAAACCGAGGCCGAGGCGATCCGCTTCGGCCAGGTTGCCGCGGCGCTGTCCGTTACCCGTGCCGGTGCCCAGCCGTCCATTCCCACCCTGTCCGATGTAGAAGGTTTCAAGACCCCATGAAAAAGACGCCTTTGCTCAACGTCGCGCTTTCGCGACTCATTGCCTCTCTCGGCCACGGCGACATGGTGGTGATCGGCGACGCCGGCCTGCCGGTGCCGCCGGGCGTTGAATTGATCGATCTGGCGCTGACCCAAGGGATTCCGGATTTCGCCAGCACACTGAAGGTCGTGCTCAGCGAAATGCAAGTGGAAAGCCATGCGCTCGCCAAGGAAATCTTCGACAAGCAACCAACCGCACTGACGGCCCTTGAAGCGTTGAACGAAGAGGGTGCGCTCGGGCGGCGAGATCTGCTCAGTCACGAGCAATTCAAGGTTCTCAGCCGCCAGGCGCGGGCAGTTGTCCGCACGGGCGAATGTCAACCGTACTGCAATATCGTTCTGGTGGCCGGGGTCACGTTTTAAACGGGGCCTGGGCCCTGACATCCACAAAGCACAAGGAATGCGCCATGCACCGCTATGCTCAGAAACTGCACCAATTGATCCGGAGTCTGCTGCTTTTGTCACTGATTACTGCCAGCGGCGCTCAGGCTGCTGAAAAGATCGACCTGATTATCGACACCGATCCGGGCGCCGACGATGTGGTTGCCTTGCTGTTTGCTCTGGCGTCACCGGACGAATTGAACATTCGCGCGCTGACCACCGTGGCGGGCAACGTGCGCCTCGACAAGACCTCGCGTAACGCGCGTCTGGCGCGCGAGTGGGCAGGGCGCGAGGAGGTGCCGGTCTACGCCGGTGCACCGAAACCACTGATGCGCACGCCGATCTACGCCGAGAACATCCATGGCAAGGAAGGCCTGTCGGGTGTCGCTGTGCATGAGCCGAAAAAGGGCCTGGCCGAAGGTAATGCGGTCAACTACCTGATCGACACCCTGAAAAAAGCCAAGCCGCACAGCGTCACCATCGCCATGCTCGGCCCGCAGACCAATCTGGCGCTGGCGCTGATCCAGGAGCCGGAGATCGTCCAGGGCATCAAGGAAGTGGTGGTCATGGGGGGCGCGCACTTCAATGGCGGCAATATCACCCCGGTGGCGGAGTTCAACCTGTATGCCGATCCGCAAGCGGCGGAGGTGGTGCTCAAGAGTGGCGTCAAGCTGACCTACCTGCCGCTGGACGTGACCCACAAGATCCTCACCAGTGATGCGCGCCTGAAGCAGATTGCGGCACTCAACAACAATGCCAGCAAGATTGTCGGCGACATTCTCAATGAGTACATCAAGGGCGACATGGAGCACTACGGCATCCCAGGCGGGCCAGTGCACGACGCCACCGTGGTGGCCTACCTGCTCAAGCCCGAGCTGTTTAGCGGGCGTGCGGTGAACGTGGTGGTGGACAGCCGCGAAGGTCCTACATTCGGCCAGACCATCGTCGACTGGTATGACGGCCTCAAGGCGCCGAAGAATGCTTTCTGGGTGGAAAATGGCGACGCCCAGGGCTTCTTCGATCTGCTGACCGAACGCCTGAAGCGCCTGAAGTAAGTCTCAAGCCCGCAGGCGCCAGCTTGCGGGCTCGCTATTCCCTCTCGGTGTCCGACGCGCCCTTGTAGTCGCCAGGATACTTCTCCAACACCTGGGCAATGAACGACTGTGCGCCTTGGGTGCCGAGTGTCTTGACCAGCAGGTCGATGCTGATCAGCGCCAGTTCCTCCGGGCTGCCCGGGCTGTAGGAGCTATGACCTTGCGGCCAGAGTGCCTTGATATCGGCGGTGATGCTAACGGTAGTCATGATGGCGCTCGAGAGCCGGGAATCGAAGTCTTGAGTTAACCATTTTGCCGGGCGTTTGGCACTGCGACTTAGGCATGAATGCAAGGCTATGCGACACTTGGTCTTTTCCGGCTGAACCCAGGATTGTGTTGTGCAGATCGATTTGAATGCTCCCGACGGCCTTACCCTTGAAAATGTACGCAAGCTGCTGGCTTCGGCCAGTGATGACGTGCATACCCAGCTGCGGGTGACCAAAGGCGGGATCGCTTACATTTCTTCCGGCGTCACCGGCGGCCAGGACATCGACGGCCTGCTGTTTCGCCTGGAAACCTGGGCGAAAGGCTCGGGCTATGTGGGCAATGTCGCGGCCAGCGATGAAGTCTGGGTCATGCAGATATTCAACGCGCTCAAAGAGAACTGGCCGAATCCGCCATACGATTACATCGACGTCTACTGAGCATTCATATTCAGTGACGATTCTCTGGTGAGGCTTGGGCCGCGGCTCAGGCAAACTCGCCGTTTTTCTGATCGTGGGGCAGGGGGCGCACGCCAAGCGTGAAACCAAACGCCGGATTGGCGGTCGCACGATCTCAGCTCAACTATTCAAAGAAGGAGGCTTCATGTCTTGGAAGCTCGCGTCACTGGGTACTCTCATGGCTATGGCCATGCTGGCCGGTTGCAACTCGACCGCCAGCAAAACGGCAAGCGATCCCGTGGCGACCGAAGCCGCTCATGGCCGCTGCGAGGCACAGGCGGCGGAATTCGCCATCGGCAAAAAGGCTTCTCCAGAGCTGCTGGATCAAGCGCGAGTCAAGGCGGGGGCGCAGAATGCCCGGTTCCTCAAGCCTGATGACATGATCACCCTGGAATATCGCTCCGACCGGCTCAACCTGAACACCGATAACAATCTGGTGGTCACGCGCGTCAACTGTGGCTGAGCCCAGGCTGCTTTTGCTGCAGGCATAAAAAACCCCGTCACATGGACGGGGTTTTTTTAGCGCGCCGAGAAATTACTCTGGGCGAACTTGTGCAGCTTGCATACCCTTTTGGCCTTTCTCAGCCACGAAAGAGACGGTCTGGCCTTCTTTCAGGCTTTTGAAACCGTCGGATTCGATAGCTTTGAAGTGTACGAACAGGTCGTCACCGCCACCTTGAGGAGTGATGAAGCCGAAGCCTTTTTCATCGTTGAACCATTTAACGGTGCCGGTTTGGCGATTAGACATGGTGTATCTCCAAGAAACATATATTTTCAGTAGTACTGTGCTGCTCAGGCCAACTGGGCACACCGGGGTATCATAGTCGAAATGTTCGATTTGGTAGCCCCCCGGACGTGCTGTTTGCTTTCATATTGCCGATATTTCAGTTGCTGATATGGCTGCAAGCCCCGGATTCAGCGGCTTTTAGCCGAAAAAACAGGGCGTAAAAAAAGCTATAAAAGCTGCGTAAATTATCGGATTCAAGGGCATTTTGGCGGTTTTTTACCGGTCCCGTGCTCTGGAATTCGTTGATTGGACTTTACTTCTGCACCCGGCAAACGGAGATTTCCTTCAGTGCGCGCTGGCCCAGTTCACCGCTCGGTGGAGTGTTCTTGTCCATCAGTTGCGCGATCTCCTGGGTGGTGAACTTCTTCTCCAGAACGTCGGCACCGCACGCGCAGTGTTTTTTTGCTTCGGCCGGGTTGACGCTCTGGCTGGCAGCCTTGGTGCAGTCACCCATGTACTGTTCCTTGACGCCCGCAGGCCATGCCGCCTGGGCGCTCAATGGCAGCAGCATTACCAGTGGGGCAGCGAGAGCAAAAAGTCGAAAAAGGCGCATGTCTGAAACTCCTGGGGTTGATTGTCGGCGGCGATTCTCAGCCTATTTGAGGTGGATCGTACATCTCAAGTTCATCGAGCTGGGTGAAAATGCGCAAATGACGGCTGGCGCAATTCCTTGGCATGGATGACCGTTCATCTGTGCTAGCATGCCTGGCTCGTATTCCTGCAGGCGTCGGATGACCTTCAGTCCCGACCGCGGCAGCGTATGAAAACCTTTTGATTTGAATCCCAGTCACTCTGGTTCGGTTTTCCGGTTGGCCGCAAGGCTCCTGCCGCTGTAAGGCAGGCGTTCGTCATTGAATGGCCTGGATCGGATCTTGTACTGGCTCATCCCAACCCACGTGACCTTTGGTAGGGGTCACCACTAGGAGAGGAGGCGCCATGCCAACTATTACTCTTCCCGACGGCAGTCAACGTTCATTCGATCACCCGGTTTCCGTAGCCGAGGTCGCCGCCTCCATTGGTGCCGGTCTGGCCAAGGCCACCGTGGCCGGCAAGGTCAACGGCAAGCTGGTCGACGCCTGCGACATCATCGACAGCGACGCGACGCTGCAAATCATCACGCCAAAGGATGAAGAGGGGCTGGAGATCATTCGCCACTCTTGCGCGCACCTGGTTGGCCACGCGGTCAAACAGCTGTACCCGAGCGCCAAGATGGTCATCGGTCCGGTCATCGACGAAGGTTTCTACTACGACATCGCCTTTGAGCGTCCTTTCACTCCGGACGACATGGCGGCCATCGAACAGCGCATGCATCAGCTGATCGACAAAGATTACGACGTCATCAAGAAAGTCACTCCGCGCGCCGAAGTGATCGAAGTGTTCAAGGCCCGTGGCGAAGACTACAAGCTGCGCCTGGTCGAGGACATGCCGAACGAACAGGCCATGGGCCTGTACTACCACGAAGAATACGTCGACATGTGCCGCGGTCCGCACGTGCCGAACACGCGCTTCCTGAAATCCTTCAAGCTGACCAAGCTGTCCGGCGCCTACTGGCGCGGTGACGCCAAGAACGAGCAACTGCAGCGCGTCTACGGCACAGCCTGGGCTGACAAGAAACAACTGGCAGCGTACATCCAGCGCATCGAAGAAGCGGAAAAGCGCGATCACCGCAAGATCGGCAAGCGCCTGGGCCTGTTCCACACCCAGGAAGAAGCGCCGGGCATGGTGTTCTGGCACCCGAACGGCTGGACCCTGTATCAGGTGCTTGAGCAGTACATGCGCAAGGTGCAGCGTGACAACGGCTACCTCGAGATCAAGACCCCGCAAGTGGTTGATCGCAGTCTGTGGGAGAAATCCGGGCACTGGGCCAACTACGCCGACAACATGTTCACTACCGAGTCGGAAAGCCGCGATTACGCCATCAAGCCGATGAACTGCCCGTGCCACGTGCAGGTGTTCAACCAGGGCCTGAAGAGCTACCGCGAGCTGCCGATGCGCCTGGCCGAGTTCGGTGCCTGCCACCGTAACGAGCCGTCGGGTGCGTTGCACGGCATCATGCGTGTGCGTGCGTTCACTCAGGACGACGCCCACATTTTCTGCACCGAAGAGCAGATGCAGGCCGAATCCGCTGCGTTCATCAAGCTGACCATGGACGTTTACCGCGACTTCGGCTTCACCGATGTCGAGATGAAACTGTCCACTCGTCCGGAAAAACGCGTGGGTTCCGACGAGCTGTGGGATCGCGCCGAAGCGGCATTGGCCGCAGCCCTTGACAGTGCGGGCCTGCCGTACGATCTGCAGCCGGGCGAGGGTGCGTTCTACGGTCCGAAAATCGAGTTCTCGCTGAAAGATTGCCTCGGTCGCGTCTGGCAGTGTGGTACCTTGCAGCTCGATTTCAACCTGCCTGTGCGTCTCGGCGCCGAATATGTCTCCGAAGACAACAGCCGCAAGCACCCTGTGATGTTGCACCGGGCGATCCTCGGTTCCTTCGAGCGTTTCGTCGGGATTCTGATTGAGCACTACGAAGGGGCATTCCCTGCGTGGCTGGCGCCGACCCAGGCGGTGATCATGAATATCACTGATAAACAGGCGGATTTCGTCGCCCAGGTCGAAAAAACTCTCAACGAAAGCGGATTTCGTGCCAAGTCCGACTTGAGAAATGAAAAGATCGGCTTTAAAATCCGCGAGCATACTTTGCTCAAGGTTCCCTATCTTTTGGTTATCGGAGATAAGGAAGTCGAGATGCAGACTGTCGCTGTGCGTACTCGTGAAGGTGCTGACCTGGGCTCGATGCCCGTCGCCCAGTTCGCTGAGTTTCTCGCGCAAGCGGTTTCCCGGCGTGGTCGCCCAGATTCGGAGTAATTATTATTAAGCGTGAAATGAGACAAGATAAACGAGCTGCACCGAAAGCCCCGATCAACGAGAATATCTCGGCACGCGAGGTTCGGTTAATTGGCGCTGATGGCGAGCAGATTGGCATCGTCTCGATTGATGAAGCGCTTCGTATTGCTGAAGAAGCAAAGCTTGATCTGGTAGAAATCTCTGCTGACGCAGTCCCACCGGTTTGCCGGGTGATGGACTACGGCAAATCGATCTTCGAGAAGAAGAAGCAGATTGCAGCAGCGAAGAAAAACCAGAAGCAGATTCAGGTAAAAGAAATCAAGTTTCGTCCAGGGACGGAGGAAGGGGATTACCAGGTAAAACTGCGCAACCTGGTACGTTTCCTGAGTGACGGGGACAGGGCCAAGGTATCCTTGCGATTCCGCGGCCGTGAGATGGCCCACCAGGAGCTGGGGATGGAACTCCTCAAGCGGGTTGAAGCTGACCTGCTCGAGTACGGTTCGGTCGAACAGCATCCTAAGATGGAAGGACGCCAGCTGATCATGGTCATCGCCCCGAAAAAGAAGAAGTAATCAACAGGGCACGGCAGGCCTTCTGATTATGTTTATCAACTGAATGCGGAGTATCCGAACATGCCAAAGATGAAAACCAAAAGTGGTGCTGCTAAGCGGTTTCTGAAAACTGCTAACGGTATCAAGCACAAGCACGCTTTCAAGAGCCACATCCTGACCAAAATGTCGACCAAGCGTAAGCGTCAACTGCGCGGTAGCAGCTTGCTGCATCCGTCTGACGTGGCAAAAGTCGAGCGCATGCTGCGCCTTCGTTAATTTTTGGATCAAGAATAGAGGAAGTAACTCATGGCTCGTGTAAAGCGTGGCG
This sequence comes from Pseudomonas sp. efr-133-TYG-5, assembly GCF_030209175.1. GTDB lineage: Bacteria > Pseudomonadota > Gammaproteobacteria > Pseudomonadales > Pseudomonadaceae > Aquipseudomonas. The sequence goes on from NZ_JARVSM010000007.1 coordinate 26,198, forward strand.
TCATTGCCCGTAAACGTCACAAAAAAATTCTGAAACTTGCTAAAGGCTACTACGGCGCACGCTCCCGCGTATTCCGTGTTGCCAAGCAAGCGGTAATCAAGGCAGGCCAATACGCCTACCGTGACCGTCGTCAGAAAAAACGTCAGTTCCGCGCTCTGTGGATCGCTCGTATCAACGCTGGTGCTCGTGTTAACGGTCTGTCCTACAGCCGTTTCATCGCTGGCCTGAAGAAAGCGTCCATCGAGATCGACCGTAAGGTTCTGGCTGATCTGGCAGTGAACGAAAAAGCGGCGTTTGCTGCGATTGTCGAGAAAGCTAAAGCCACCTTGGCTTAAGTACCCCCGACAGTCACCCGGCCTCACCTCTGTGGGGCCAGGTGTTAAACGTCATAAATAGGGGAAGAGCCTTCAAGCTCTTCCCCTATTTTGTATCTGGAGTCTGTACATGGAAAACCTGGATGCGCTGGTCTCTCAAGCTCTAGAGGCTGTGCAAAGCGCTGAAGACATCAATGCCCTGGAGCAAATCCGGGTTCAATACCTTGGCAAGAAGGGTGAGTTGACTCAGGTGATGAAGACCCTGGGGAATTTGCCGGCAGAAGAGCGTCCGCAAGTCGGCGCCCTGATCAACGTTGCCAAGGAACGTGTAACAGGCGTTCTCAATGCGCGCATGGCTCTGTTTGAAGAAGCCGAACTGGCTGCCAAACTGTCTGCCGAATCCATTGATGTGACCCTGCCTGGCCGTGGCCAGGTGTCTGGCGGCCTGCATCCGGTCACCCGCACTCTGGAGCGTGTCGAACAGTTCTTCACCCGCATCGGCTACGGCATCGCCGAAGGTCCGGAGGTCGAAGACGACTATCACAACTTCGAGGCGCTCAACATCCCAGGCCACCACCCGGCCCGGTCGATGCACGACACCTTCTATTTCAATGCGAACATGCTGCTGCGCACCCATACCTCGCCGGTACAGGTTCGCACCATGGAGTCCAAGCAGCCACCGATCCGCATCGTCTGCCCAGGCCGTGTGTATCGCAGCGACTCCGATATCACCCACTCGCCGATGTTCCACCAGGTCGAAGGCCTGCTGGTCGATCGCGACATCAATTTCGCCGACCTCAAAGGCACCATCGAAGAATTCCTGCGGGTGTTCTTCGAAAAAGAACTGGCCGTGCGTTTCCGTCCTTCGTATTTCCCGTTCACCGAGCCTTCTGCTGAAGTCGACATGGAATGCGTGATGTGCAGCGGTAAAGGCTGCCGCGTCTGCAAGCAGACCGGCTGGCTGGAAGTGATGGGCTGCGGCATGGTTCACCCGAACGTGTTGCGTATGTCCGGGATCGATCCGGAAGAGTTCTCGGGCTTTGCCTTCGGCATGGGCGTTGAGCGTCTGGCCATGCTGCGTTACGGCGTGAACGACTTGCGTCTGTTCTTCGACAACGACTTGCGGTTCCTCGCGCAATTTCGCTAGTCGTAACGAATTCTTAGGAGAGCAGGATGAAATTCAGTGAACAATGGCTGCGTGGCTGGGTTAGCCCGCAGGTAGATCGCGATGAGCTGGTTGCTCGTCTGTCGATGGCCGGTCTTGAGGTCGATAGCGTCACGCCGGCCGCCGGTGTATTCAGCGGCGTGGTGGTGGGCGAGGTGCTGAGCACCGAGCAGCATCCAGACGCCGACAAGCTGCGTGTGTGCCAGGTCAGCAATGGTGCGGAAACCTTCCAGGTCGTGTGCGGAGCGCCTAACGTGCGTCCGGGCCTGAAGATCCCGTTCGCCATGATCGGCGCCGAGCTGCCGGGCGACTTCAAAATCAAGAAGGCCAAGCTGCGCGGCGTCGAGTCCAACGGCATGCTGTGCTCGCAGGCCGAACTGCAGGTCGGTGAAGGCAACGACGGTTTGATGGAGCTGCCGGCCGACGCGCCGGTGGGCAAGGATTTCCGCGCTTATCTGCAGCTGGACGACGTCAGCATCGAAGTCGACCTGACGCCGAACCGTGGCGACTGCCTGTCGCTGGCCGGTCTGGCGCGTGAAGTCGGCGCGCTGTACGACACTCCGGTTACACGTCCGGTCGTGGCTGCAGTTCCGGCCGTTCACGACGAAGTGCGTTCGGTTGAAGTCGTGGCCGCCGCCGCGTGCCCGCGCTACCTCGGTCGGGTGATCCGCAATGTCGACCTGTCCAGGCCTACGCCGTTGTGGATGGTCGAGCGTCTGCGTCGCGCCGACGTGCGCAGCATCGATGCCGCCGTCGACATCACCAACTACGTGATGCTCGAACTGGGTCAGCCGTTGCACGCCTTCGATCTCGCCGAAATCAATGGCGGCATCCGTGTGCGCATGGCGGAAGAGGGCGAGAAGCTGGTCTTGCTCGACGGTCAGGAAGTCAGCCTGCGTAGCGATACGCTGGTCATTGCCGACCACACCCGCGCTCTGGCCATTGCCGGGGTAATGGGTGGCGAGCACAGCGGTGTATCCGCGACCACGCGCGACGTGTTCCTGGAAAGCGCGTTCTTCGATCAGATCGCTGTGGCAGGCAAGGCTCGCTCCTATGGCCTGCACACCGACGCTTCGCACCGTTACGAGCGTGGCGTGGACTGGCAACTGGCCCGTGAAGCCATGGAGCGCGCCACTGGCCTGCTGCTGGAAATCACCGGTGGTGAAGCGGGTCCGATCATCGAAACGGTCAGCGAGCAGCATCTGCCGTCGATCGCGCCGATCACCCTGCGTGCGCAACGCATCACCCAGATGCTGGGCATGGAAATGGACGCGGCCGAAGTCGAGCGTCTGCTCGGCGCCCTGGGTCTGAACATTTCCGCCGATGGCGCAGGGCAATGGCGTGTTGAAGTGCCAAGCCATCGCTTCGATATCAGCCTGGAAGTCGACCTGATCGAAGAGCTGGCCCGTCTGTACGGCTACAACCGTCTGCCGGTCCGCTACCCGCAAGCCCGCCTGGCCCCGCAGGCCAAGGCTGAGGCGCGCAGCGATCTGCCGGAACTGCGGCGTCTGCTGGTGGCCCGTGGTTACCAGGAAGCGATCACTTACAGCTTCATCGATCCGAAGCAGTTCGAACTGTTCAATCCGGGCGTCGAACCGTTGCTGCTGGCCAACCCGATCTCCAACGATATGGCGGCCATGCGCTCGTCGCTGTGGCCAGGCCTGGTCAAGGCGCTGCAGCACAACCTGAACCGTCAGCAGGATCGCGTTCGCTTGTTCGAAAGCGGTCTGCGTTTTATCGGCCAGCTGGAGGGCTTGAAGCAGGAGCCGATGCTCGCTGGTGTGGTATGCGGTAGCCGTCTGCCCGAAGGCTGGGCACAAGGTCGCGATACCGTCGACTTCTTCGACGTCAAGGCTGATGTGGAAGCGGTGCTGGGCTTTGCTGGTGCGCTGGATCAGTTCACTTTCGCACCGGGCAAGCACCCGGCGCTGCACCCGGGGCAAACCGCGCGCATCGAGCGAGAAGGGCGTGAAGTCGGCTTCATCGGCGCGATCCACCCTGAGCTGTCGAAAGCCTTGGGCCTCGACCGTCCGGTCTTCGTGTTCGAGCTGGTTCTGGCCGAAGTCGCGTTGGGTAAAATGCCTGAATTCCGCGAGTTGTCGCGCTTTCCTGAAGTGCGTCGTGACCTTGCCCTGATTGCGCATAAAGAGGTCGCCGCCTCGGCTGTGTTGGACGTAATTCGTGAAAATGCAGGCGAATGGCTCACGGATCTCAGGCTGTTTGACGTGTATCAGGGTAAAGGTATTGATCCTGATAGAAAAAGCCTCGCAGTTGGCTTGACCTGGCAGCATCCATCGCGCACTCTTAATGACGATGAGGTGAATTCGACGACGCAAAATATCCTCACCTCGCTCGAACAAAGGTTGAACGCCACGTTAAGGAAGTGACGTATGGGGGCTTTGACGAAAGCTGAGATGGCGGAACGTCTGTATGAAGAGCTGGGCCTGAACAAGCGGGAAGCCAAGGAATTGGTTGAACTGTTTTTCGAGGAAATCAGGCACGCTCTTGAAGACAACGAGCAGGTCAAGTTGTCCGGTTTCGGCAATTTCGACCTTCGGGACAAACGCCAGCGGCCTGGCCGCAACCCGAAAACGGGGGAAGAAATCCCGATCACGGCTCGCCGTGTGGTCACCTTTCGTCCAGGGCAGAAGTTGAAAGCCCGAGTTGAGGCTTATGCTGGAACCAAGTCATAACGACGAACTACCCGTCATCCCGGGCAAACGCTACTTCACCATCGGTGAAGTCAGCGAGCTGTGTGCGGTAAAGCCACACGTGCTGCGCTACTGGGAGCAGGAGTTTCCTCAGCTCAACCCCGTCAAACGCCGCGGAAACCGCCGGTATTATCAGCGCCAGGATGTGCTGATGATCCGGCAGATCCGCGCGCTCCTTTACGATCAAGGATTCACCATCGGCGGTGCGCGTCTGCGCCTGTCCGGTGATGAAGCCAAAGACGACACCACCCAATACAAACAGATGATCCGCCAGATGATTGCTGAACTGGAGGATGTGCTGGTGGTACTCAAGAAATAAAAAGCTGCGTTTGAATACTTCCAGTTTTCAAACGCTTGCGATATATTCTTGAGCGTTCTTCGAGATGAAGAACCGGTTTCAAACCAGTCGGGGCGTAGCGCAGTCCGGTAGCGCACTAGCATGGGGTGCTAGGGGTCGAGTGTTCGAATCACTCCGTCCCGACCATATAATTCAATGACTTAGGCCAATGTTCAACGCATTGGCCTTTTTCATGCCTGTTACTTTTGCACGGTTAGGTCATGCCCTTGATCCGAGCCAACCTCCCAACGAACAGCCGTCATGCCGCTCGCCTGCGAAATGCCAACAAGGCGGCAAACTGCTGGCCCCCAAGTCTGCCCAACCTCGGCAAACTCGCCTTTTTTCAAAAGGTTAGGCTGGCTATATGCGGACGATTGTCATAACCGTAGCAACCCTGTCCCTGGCTGTTTTTGCGTTGGATGCCCAGGCTCGCGAACTGACCCAGCGTCATCGTTTTGCCTGTACGTGGGGGGCTGATATCGCGGCGGGAGCGCAGCAGTCGAAGCTCTCGGGGATTTCCCTGTACGGCGCGCGCAAGCGTCTGCAGGCGCGCAAGTTCCAGCAACCGTGGATGCGCATGACGGCCATGGGCATCACCGAACAGACTTACAACAGCGCTTCACGGCTTAAACCCGCGGCGGTCAAGCAGACCTATTACGAACAATGTGTGCGTCACGAGTTGGCGCAACGTTGAACGCCAAAAGCCCAACCTGAGCAAGGTTGGGCTTTTTCATTGCGCTCGGCAAAAAGGCGTTACTTGTCGCTTTCGCAATTGACCATCCACGCCACGCCGAACCGATCCACCAGCATGCCAAAGCGCGCGGCCCAGAAGGTCGCTTCCAGCGGCATGTCGATGCGCCCGTCTGTGGCCAGGGCGTTGAACACGCGTTCGGCCTCGGCAATGCTGTCGACGTTGAGGGAAATCGAGCAGCCGCTCATGCCTTGGGTTGGCCGGTCGGGCGTGGTGTCGGAGGCCATGAGCATCTGATCGCCCACCTTCAGGCACGTGTGCATGATCAGGTGATGGTGTTCTTTCGGTACGTGTTCGGCGGCGGGGGACTCGCCGAAGGTCATCATTGCCTCAAGTTTGCCTTGCAGGCATTGCTGATAAAAAGTGAAGGCGGCGCGGCACTCGCCGTTGAAGATCAGGTACGGGTTGATTTTCATGATGTGGCTCCCGACTAGGCAGTGAGACGTCGCGCGGCCGGGTGTGCCGAAGCGCCGTCATGGATTGACTCCATCAGCAAAGCGTTGGAGCACGGGATTGCCAGCCGAGACTGCAAATAATTTGCTCGGGATGACCGGTGGTCAGGTAGGTGAACGCGTTGCCTCAGGATTCGCGCGCGCTGTGCGATGCCGCAGAACCCGCGACCCGAGCGGCAGGTTTGCTTTGCATCAGCGCGTCGATCGCCTTGCGATAGTTTTGCCCGCCGAGCGCCATGCTGTTGTTGTGCGTGCCGCCGGGGACCAGCAACAGGCGTTTCGGTTGTTGCGCGGCGGCAAACAGCTGCTCGCTGAAACGTGGCGGGACAAATGCGTCGGCCAGACCATGCACCACCAGCAGCGGCATGTGAATGTCGGCGATCTTGTCGATGGAATCGAATTTCTGCGACAACAGCCATTGCACCGGCAATGACGTGTTGGCGACGGCGGCGGCAACGTCCGCCAGTGACGTGAACGTTGACTCGATCACCAAGCCACGAACCGGCAGCGGCGTGTGATGGTTCACCGCGTTCTGCCCGAGTTCGGCAGCCAGATCGATGGCGACCGCACCCCCGAGAGAGTGGCCGTAGATCAGGCGCTTGGCCGGGTCGGGTTGCAGCTGCTTGAAGCGTTCCCAGGCCACCCGCGCATCCTCGTACACCGTACGCTCCGAAGGCAGGTCGCCGTGGCTCTGGCCGAAGCCACGATAGTCGATGGCCAATACCGAATAACCGGCAGCGCGCAGTTGCTCGATGCGAAACAGCTGCCCGGTGAGGTTCCAGCGCACACCGTGCAGGTAAAGGATCGCCGGCGCGTTGGCGCGCTCCGCCGGCCACCACCAGGCGTGGATGTTCTGCCCGGCCTTGAAGCTCTTGGGTTGCAGCTCAAGCTCCTGCACGCTGTCGGGCAGGCCGTGATACCAGCCCGCCGTGCCCGGTTCGATGCGAAACAGCAATTTGCGCTCGGTATGTTCCAGCACCGCGCAACTGGCCGGCAGACCGATGATCAGCGCGGCCATGCAGGCAAACGCCAGGCGGCGGCGCCGAAGACGGGTCATCAAAGCGAGGAACATTAAACGTTTCACCCATGCGCGGACAAAGAACGCTTTTTACCAGATGCGCCGGCTCACGAGGGACAAATTCGACCATCGCCAGCCGGCAACGATTACAAAATGCTGCAACGCCTCAAGCGATGGTCAGCACGATCTTGCCGATATGGTCACCGGCTTCCATATGGGCGTGGGCCTTGGCTGCCTCGGCCAGCGGGTAAACCTTGTCGATGAGCGGCAGGCAGCGACCGCCGGCCAGCGCTGGCCAGACCTGCTCACGCAGTTGCGCGGCGATGGCGGCTTTCTCCGGGCCGGTGCGTGCGCGCAGCAGCGAGCCGGTCACCACCGCGCGTTTGCCGAGGATCGCCAGCAGATCGACGTCGTTGGCGCGCGCACCGCCGAGAAACCCGAGCATCACCAGCCGACCGTCCATGGCCAGGGCACTGACGTTGCCGTTGAGGTACGAGCCACCCATGATGTCGAGAATCACATTCACACCCTGGCCGGCAGTTTTTTCGCCGATCACGGAGGCAAAGTCTTGCTCGCGATAGTTGATCGGCTGGCCACCGAGCTTTTCGATCGCCGCGCATTTGTCGGCGCTGCCGGCGGTGGCGAAGGCTTCGATGCCGAATTCGCGGCACAACATCAACGCGGTGGTGCCGATGCCGCTGGTACCGCCGTGGATCAGCACCCGCTGGCCACGCTGGGCGCCACCCAGGCCGAACAGATTGGCCCAGACCGTGAAGAAGGTTTCCGGGATCGCTGCCGCCTGAATCCAGTCCAGCCCTTCGGGGATTGGCAGGGTCTGGCCGGCCGGCACTGCGCAATACCCGGCATAACCGCCACCATTGGTCAGCGCACACACCCGATCGCCGACGGCAAACGTGCTGACACCGGCGCCAACGGCGACCACTTCGCCTGCGATTTCCAGGCCCGGTATCGGGTTCATCCCGGGTTTCATCGGGTACTTGCCGGCACGTTGCAGAGCGTCCGGGCGATTGATCCCGGCGGCGTGCACGCGCACCAGCACTTCGCCTTCGGCCGCCACTGGCAGCGCTACGCGCTTGGGCTGCAGGACCTCCGGGCCACCGGGTTCAGTGATTTCGATACGGGTCATTTCAGTGGGCAGATTCATGTCGACTCCTGTTAGGCAAAAGGTCTGTAGATGGGAGCGCGGGCGAGGCGCAATGATTCCCCTCAATTCGCGCAGCAGCGCCGCTCGCGAGCAGAGGGCAGCAGGCGCATGGCCGGCTCCAGCAGCAGCGCCACGACAATCGCGCCGCCGGCAATCAGGAACAGCACGGCGTGTTGTCCGCCACTGGCATTGAACAGCGCCGAATAAGCGAAGCCGGCCAGTGCCTGAAACGAGGCGAACGACACGGTGGCGCGGCTCCAGGCCACCTGCTGGCGATGGTGTTGTGGCACCAGTTCGTGCACTCGGGCCAATGCCAGGGGCACGATGCCCGGCGGGAAGGAGCCGAGGATCAGCGCCAGCAGCGCCAGCGCGATGAATGAATGGGACAGTGCCAGCAAGCCGAGGGTAATGGCTTGCACCACCAGCACCAGGCGTATGCCCTTGCGGGCACCGAGATGATCGGCAAGAAAACCATAGCTCACCGGGCCGACAATCGCCCCCAGGCCATACATGATCCAGATCAGTGCCCCGACATGCGCCCCGGCACCGAGCCCGCGGGCCACGTAATCCACCAGGAACACCATGGCCGGCACCAGCCCTGCAGCCATGAACGCGTACTGCGCAAACAGCAGGTAGACGCCGGGCGGCGTAGGTTCGGCAGGCGCCGAATCCGTGCCGTTGGCCGCCACATGCGCCAGATCCGCCGGCCAGCCGAACCAGCTCAACCCGGTCAACAACAAGGACAACGCTCCCAGGCCAAGCCAGGTGGCCTGCAATCCCAGGCTCAGCAGCGGCGGCACAATCGTGCCCGAGCCGGCGATGCCCAGGCCGATGCCAAGGAAAATCGCACCACTGGCCAGGCCTCGGCGTGCGACTGGCACATGCGGCAGCACGGTTGCGGCGACCAGCACCATGATGGCGCCGCCGGCGATCCCCGACAGCAGTCGCCAGCCGAAGTACCAGCTCACCGACACCGGGAAGGCGCAGGCGAAAAACGCCACGGTGACCGCCAGCATCATCAGGCGCAGCGCATTTTTGTTGCTCAGCCGCCGCGCCAGCGGCCGGCCGAGCAGGGCACCGATCAGGTAGCCGACCAGATTGGCGGCGCCGAGGTAGACCACGTCATGGGTGGAAAACCATTGCGCTTGAATCAATGCCGGGATCAACGGCGTATAGGCAAAACGCGCCAGGCCGATGCTGACCAGGCTGGCACACAGCCCGGCGAAGATCGGCATCCAGATGCCGGGGCTCCTGGCGTCGAGCGGGGGAGACGAAGAACGCATAGCGGCGATTCCTGAGGAAGGTTTATGGCGTCCAGCATATCGGCTATCGTTGCTGCACTTGTGCAGCGATTTCACTCGTCAGCGCTGCGAATTTGCATCAATGGAGGCACCATGAACTGGGATGATGCGCGGGTCTTTCTGGCTGTCTGCCGTGAGTCGACGCTGCGCGGCGCCGCGCGAGTGCTGGGGGTGGATCAGGCCACGGTCGGGCGGCGCCTCACGGCGTTGGAAAAGTCGCTGAGTGCCACGCTGTTCCTGCGCACCTCCGAGGGCTATGCGCTGACGGCGGTGGGTGAGGCGGCGCTGAAGGCGGTGGAAAAAATGGAGCACTCGGCGCTGGAACTGCAACGGCAGATTCAAGGCCTGGATGATCGCCTGACCGGCAATGTGCGGGTCAGCACCACCGATTCGCTGGCCATCGACTTCTTGATCCCGGCGATGGCGCGGCTGCACGAGCGGCACCCGGACGTCAGGGTGCAACTGGACGCCTCCACGCAAATCCTCAGTCTGGCCAAGCGCGAGGCCGACATCGCCGTGCGCAATGCCCGTCCGGACAATCCCGACCTGATCGCCCGGCGTATCGCACGTTGGCCGGTCGGCCTGTTCGCCGCGCAGGCGTATGTCGACAGCCACGGTGTGCCGGCGCCGGGGAGCGCGTTCGAAGGGCACGACCTGGTGGTCTACCAGCCGTACTTGCAGAGCAACAAAGACCTGACGCTGGTCTGCGAGCCGCTGAATCGCGGGCGCATCGTCGCCAGCCTGAGTTCCAGCCTGCTGGTGCGGCGCTCGATTGCCGCCGGCCTCGGTGTCGGCGAAATCCCGGTGTACATGGGCGAGCGCGACGGTCTGGTCAGGCTCTGGCCAGAGCGCACGCGACCGCTGCCATATGAAGTCTGGCTGGTGACCCATGCGGATCTGCGCCACACGGCACGCGTCAGGGCCGTGATCGAGCAAATTGTTGAAGCATTCGCTCTGCAAAACGAATAGCCCGCCAGTGGCGGCTTCTGCTCCAGCGCCAGAATGAAAAACGGCCTTCAATGAAGGCCGTTTTTTGTGGGCGATAAACACCGTGCCTCACGGCATTTGCGGCAGCTCCTGCGGCCGCAGGTCGAACACCAGCACCTCGGCGTCGACGCCGTTGCTCAAGGTCAGGGCCTGTTCCTCGCGAACCCGTACGCCGTCACCTTCCTGCAATTGCACGCCGTTGAGTTCGACGCTGCCGCGAGCCACGTGCACGTAGGCATAACGGTCGGTGGCAAGCGTCAGCGTGGCGCTTTCCTTGCCGTCGAACAACCCGGCATAGACGCGGGCATCCTGGCGGACGGTCAGCGAACCGTCACTGCCGTCCGGGGAAATGATCAGTTGCAGGCGACCGCGTTTGGCCTGCGCACTGAAGTGCTCCTGCTGGTAGCGCGGCTTGGCGCCACTGACGTCCGGCACGATCCAGATCTGCAGGAAGTGCACCGGTTTGCTCGACGAGTGATTGAACTCGCTGTGAGCCACGCCGCTGCCGGCACTCATCAGTTGCACGTCGCCGGGACGGATCACCGAGCCGGTACCCAGGGTGTCTTTATGCTCCAGCGCACCTTCGAGCACGTAAGAGAAAATCTCCATGTCCCGATGCGGGTGCTGGCCGAAGCCTTTGCCGGCGGCGACGCGGTCATCGTTGATCACCAGCAGGTCGGAAAAACCCTGCTCCCGCGGGTCGCGATAGCTGGCAAAGGAAAAGGTGTGGAACGACTTCAACCAGCCATGATTGGCGAGGCCACGATCGGAGGCTTTGCGAAGGGTCAGCATGATGAAATCTCCTTTCAGGACGTGAATTCGTCCGAGTGAGGAGAAGGTTACTGGTTACCCTGCGGTGCAATAAGTAGATGGAAATTGAAATACTGTCTCTTTTAAGTTGACAGTTGTGTGTGGTGGTTCACGCATTCTGTTTCGCACCAGACGTTTTCCCCGGCCATAATGCGGCCACGAATAAACGTTCATCGATCTCAGTGATGTCTCCCCATGAAAACCGTGGCTATGGTGTTGTTTCCCGAGTTCCTCCTGCTCGACATGGCGGGGCCGCTCGAAGTGTTTTCGGTGGCCAACCGCTACCTGAAACCACAGGATCACTATCAGTTGTCGACCCTCGGCACCGAGCGTGGCCCCTTGCGCGCGTCCAACGGCGTGGTGGTGCAGACCGACCGCCACATCGAGGATGTCGCGGAGCGTTTTGACCTGTTGCTGGTGCCAGGAGGCCCCGGGGCCTATAACGAAAGACACCCGTCGTTGCTCGCCTGGCTGCCGGGGGCGGTCGAGCGCGCCGAGCGCTATGGCTCGATCTGCACCGGTGCGTTCGTGCTCGGGCACGCCGGGTTACTCGACGGCTTTCGCGTGACCACCCACTGGAACTACACAGAACGCCTGATCAAGGGCTTTCCCAAGGCGCAGGTCGCGACCGATCAGATCTATGTCGAAGATCGCAATCTGATCACTTCCGGCGGCGTCACCGCCGGTATAGACCTGGCGCTTGCCGTGGTGGCGCGCGACTACGGCAAGAAACTCGCCCAGGATGTGGCCAAAGTGTTGCTGGTGGTGATGAAGCGCCAGGGTGGGCAGGCGCAGTTCAGCCCGCTGATGGCGGCGGTGTCGACGCAGGAAACCGCCATCACTCGCGTGCAGAACCACGTGCTGGAGCACCTCGACGAAGCCTTCAGCGTCGAGCGCATGGCCGGTCTGGCGAACATGAGTGCGCGGCACTTTGCGCGGTTGTTCGCCCGCGAGGTCAACATGACGCCCATGGAGTTTCTGCAGAACGCCCGTATCGACCGCGCACGCAACCTGCTGGAAACCACTGACCTGCCGTTGAAAACCGTGGCCTATAAAAGCGGCTTCGGCAGCGTGCGGCACATGCGCTTTCTGTTCGGCGAAAAACTCGGGCTGACCCCGGCGCAGTACCGCGAACAGTTCAGCTAGAGCGCTTCTGTCCGTCATGGGCACCCCGATGTCCGTGCTGCACCCCGTGTGAGGCTTGTACCGTCATCGAGGGCTGCCAAGATAACGGTCATGAACAGCCTCAACAATTCGCATGCAGCGTCGGTCCTGCGTTTCGGCCCGTACGCGTTCCATTTGCGCCAGCGGCTGATCCTCGACGGGGATCGCCAACTGCGTATGGGCGGCCGCGCGCTGGACATTCTCCAGGTGCTGGTCGAACGTGCCGGTCGAGTGGTCAGCAAGGAGCAATTGATCGCGCTGGTATGGCCGACGTCGGTGGTCGAAGAAATCAACCTGCGCGTGCATATCGCTGCACTGCGGCGTGCCCTGGGCGATGGCGAGAACGGCCAGCGCTACATCGTCAACGTGCCGCAGCGCGGCTACAGCTTCGTCGCCCCGGTGCACTGCGACAGCGCGGCGCAAGTGGTGTTCGAGAGCCTGCAGGCGCCACAGCACAACCTGCCGGCGCGGCTGACGCCGGTGACCGGTCGTGATTCGCTGGTCGGTGGCCTGGTGCGGCAATTGCCGCTGAGCCGGCTGATGACGATCACCGGCCCGGCCGGTGTCGGCAAGTCCACCGTGGCCCTGCGCGCCGCCGAACTGCTGCTGCAGCATTTCACCGATGGCGTGTGGCTGCTCGATCTGTCGCTGCTCGACGCCGATACCGCATTGCTGGCGCAGGTGCTGCACACCCTCGACAGCGATCTGCCCGGATTGCGCACTCGCCATGCCTTGCTGGTGCTCGACAACTGCGAACACCTGGGCGAGGCCTGCCGGTCGCTGCTCGAACAGCTGTTCCAGGCCGCGCCGCGCCTGTCGATCCTCGCCACCAGCCGCGAAGCGTTGCAGGTCAGCCTGGAAACCGTGCAGCCATTGCCGCCCCTGACGACTCCCGGAGCCGCGGCGTTGAACAGCGTCGAGGAAGCCATGGGCTATTCGGCGGTGCAGCTGTTCGTCAGCCGCGCCCGTGCCCGGCAGCACGGTTTCAGCCTGCGCCAGCAGGATCTCAAAGCGCTACGCGATATCTGCCGACGATTGGACGGCCTGCCCCTGGCGATCGAACTGGCCGCCGCGCAAATCGATGCGCTGGCAATCGTCGGGGTGCAGGCGCAACTGGATAACTGCCTGCAACTGCTGAGTCACGGGCGCCGCACGGCGGTTTCCCGGCACCAGTCGATGAAAGCCGCGCTGGACTGGAGTTACCAACGACTGAGCGACAGCGAGCAGCAAGTGCTGCAACGGCTGTCGGTGTTCAAGATGGCGTTCACTCTGGACGCGGCGATTGGCGTGATCAGTTGCGCGCAGTTGCCGGCATCGACCTTGGTGGCAGTCATCGAACGGCTGGCGCACAAATCGTTGCTGATGGTGGAGCGGGGCGGTTCGCGGGTGCGTTACCGCATGCTCAACACCACGCGGCGCTATGCCCGCGAGCAATTGGAGCAGAGTGGCGAACTGAGCGACTTCGAACGCCGCCATGCGCGTTACATCGGCCGCGCCCAGCGCACCTCAGGCCTGCAATTGGCGGTGTAACTCGTCGAGCAGCGTCTGCACCTTGCGCAGATCCGGAGTGGCATAGCCTTCGCTGAAGCGCTGGTAGATCGGCGACAGTAGTTGCAGCGCTTCGCGGTAGCGCGACTGGCGTTGCCACAGTTGCGCCAGTGACGTGGCGCTGCGCAGCTCCCAGGCGAGCGCGCCCTGGCGGCGGGCGATGTCCAGGGCCTGCTGCAAGACGCACTCGGCCTCGGCACTGCCGCCGTCAACCCTCAACAAACCTTCGGCCCGCGCGCGCAGGATTTCCGCGGTACTCCAGCCTGCCGCGCCGCTGTTCGCCCGCTCGAGCAGATCGGCGTCGATGTAAGCGCTGTCGAGCGTCACCATGATTTCCCTGACCAGCCCGCTGTTGTCCGAGGGCACCGACGTCGCGGCCCCGGCATCGATGACCTGCGCATAGTGCCGGCCCCAGGTATAGAACAGCAGCACCGAATGTTTTTGCGCCTGTTCCAGCAACAGTCGCAGCAGCGCGCGGGCGTTGGCGTGGTCGCCGTTGTAATGGGCGATCAGGCAACTGGCCAGCGCCAGGGTGTAGCAGATCGACGTGCCGTGGTTGATCTGCACCGCGATGTCCAGTGCCTGCCGCGCGGTGCGCCACGCTTGCTCGGGCAGGCCTTGCAGCCACAGCACCCGGGCGAGAACCGTCAGTGCAGCGACACTCTGATCGTACTGCACGCCGAAACCGTGGGTGAACCGGTTGAGGTGGCCGCTGTGGGCCATGCGCTGGATCACCTGCTCGGCATGGACTCGCGCCTGCTGCTGATCGCCGGCGTAGTGCAGCGCCAGGACGCGCAGACGATGGGTGCTCAGTGACAACTGCGGGTCGCCGTGCAGGCCGAGGCGATCGAACTGCTCGCTCTGCTCCAGCGCCATGCGGTAATCGCCGCGGCTGAGATTGACCGCCATGTGTCCGGACACCGCCCGCAGTTGCCCGGCCATATCGTCATGCTGTTGCGCCAGCAACCGGGCGCTGGTGAAGGCTTCGATGGTTTCCGGGGTGCCGCCCCAGGTGTGGTAGCAGGCGCTGCCCAGTGCCAGTTTCAGGGCGATTGCCAGACGTGGGCAGGGCTCGGCGCAGGCCTGCAGCAGGTCCAGCGCCTGACGCACGTAGCCGCCGTATTCCTTGAGCAGCGACAACTCTTGCCATAACGGCGCGGAAGTGGCGGCCAGACGCACGCCCAGATCCCGCGAGCCGTCGCCGTGCAGCGACCAGTCCAGCGCTGCGCGCAAGTCTTCCAGGCCGCGGCTGTAGCGCTCGATCCACAGCCCGGTGGCGGTGGTTTCCCAATCGCTCTGCGCCTGGTGCATCAGCGCCAGGCATCGCTCGGCGTGGCGTTCCCGGGTCGCGTCGAGCTCGGCGGCGTGGTCGAGTTTTTCCAGCGCATAACGGCGGGTGGTGTCGAGCAGGCGATAGAACACTTCTTCATCGCCGACTTCGACGTTGAGCAGCGACTTGGCCACCAGTTGGGTCATCGAGGCGAACACTTCGCCGGGCTCGATGTGCTGGCCGACGATCACGGCCGCGGCTGACTCCAGGGTGAAGCCGCCGCGAAACACGCCGAGGCGACGCAGGCAGGTCTGTTCGCAGCTGTTGAGCAGGTTGAAGCTCCAGTCCAGCGTGGCGCGCAGGGTTTCATGGCGGCCGAGGCTGCTTGGGTTGCCCGCCGGCAAGCGACCTTGCAACTGCGTGAGCAAACCCTCCAGGCCCAGCCCACCGACCTGGGCAGCGGCCAGTTCCAGGGCCAGCGGAATACCGTCGAGGCGCCGGCAGATCTCCACGGCCAGCGGCAGTCCGGCGTCGCTCAATTCGAAGTTTTCCTGCGCGGCCATCGCCCGTTCGACGAACAGCTGCAAGGCCGAGAAGCCCATCGCCTGTTCACGGTCGAGCACGGCAATCGGCGGCGGGCAGTCGAGGGATTCCAGGCGCTGCACGAACTCGCCTTCGGCACGCAGGCTCTCGCGGCTGGTGGCGAGGATGTGCACCTGCGGCGCGCCGCGCAGAATGCTTTCGCCGAGCAGCGCCACGGCGTCGATCAGGTGTTCGCAGTTGTCGATCACCAGCAGCATTTGCCGCTCGCGCAGACTGTTGACCAGGCACGCCAGCGGTTCGCCGTCGTGCAGGGACAGGTCGAGCAGGCTGGCCAGGTGCGAGCAGATCAGTCGCGAGTCGTTGAGCGGCGCCAGGTCGAGCAGGCGGATGCCGTCGCGGTAGCGGCCGATCAGTTGTTCGGCGACGCGCAGGGCGACGGTGGTCTTGCCGATGCCGCCGGGGCCGACCAGGGTGATGCAGCGCTGGCGCGGCAGTTGCGTCATCAGGCTGTCGACCAGCGGCTGGCGGCCGATCATCCGCGTGCGCCGCAGCGGCAGGTTGTGCCGCCCGGCGTGGGCGGCCGGAGGATGCTCCAGCGCGTGTAACACGATCGGCGCGACAAAACTGTAGCCGCGTTGCGCCACGGTGACGATGTAGCGCTGCCCGGCCTGGCCATCGCCCAGCGCCTTGCGCAGCGCCGCCATGTGCACGCGCAGGTTGATGTCTTCGACGACGCTGTCCGGCCAGACGCCGGCGATCAATTGCTGCTTGCTGACTACTTCGCCGGCGTGGGCCAGCAGGATCAGCAGAATATCCATGGCGCGCCGGCCCAGGCGCAACGGCTGCTCGCCTTCGAGCACCAGACGCTGTCCGGGGTGGATCCGATAGGGGCCGAAACCGATGGCCTGATCCGGGGAAAGACTCAACCGCTCACTCCTGCACTGCTGTTCATATGATCCTGCCCGTGTCACGCGAAGCCTGTGTGACGGGCAGGGCGGATCAGCTCTCCAGAGGCACGCAAGCCGTCTAATCCGCAGTATCGCCACATATTCCCGATGATCGGCCAGCAGCGCAATGCGCGCGGCTTCGCTTGTTTGTAGCGCAGATTGCCGGGTAATGCCGCAAGTCCTGCATTTACAGGATGAAAGTCACTTCGCAGACGGCGCAGGCGAAGAAAAATTAACAACGATTAACTCGTCCCGCATCGGCTCTACGCCCAAAACTCCGGGTAATGGAATGCATACGTCCGGAGGACGCTGCGATGAGCAAGGTAGTGGTGGTCTATCACAGTGGCTACGGGCACACCCGGGTCATGGCCGAGGCCGTGGCCCAAGGCGTGGAGCGCCACTTGGGCAGCGCCTGCCGGCTGATCGCGGTGGAGGATGTGGCAGCGCACTGGGACGAATTGCACCGCGCCGACGCGATCATTTTTGGCGCCCCGACCTACATGGGCAGCGCTTCGGCGGCGTTCAAGCAATTCATGGAGGCCACGGCGGCGTTCTACCTGGCCAAACCGTGGCGCGACAAACTCGCCGCGGGCTTCACCAACTCCGGCAGCCTGTGTGGCGACAAACTCAATACGCTGCTGCAGATGGCAGTGTTCGCCGCGCAGCATTCGATGATCTGGGTGGGGCTCGACCTGCTGCCGGCGCGTTCGACCGGTGGCTCTTTCGAGGGGCAGATGAACCGCCTCGGCAGTTCAATGGGGGCCATGGCGCAATCTTCGCTCGAGCAGCCACCGCAGTTTGCCCCGCCCCTGGAGGATCGCTGCACAGCCGCGCATCTGGGCGAGCGCGTGGCGCGTCTGGCGCAGCGCATGGCGCGCGACTGAACACAGCGTCTATACGGCTTTGCGCACCATCCGGCAGCGCCAGGCGAACGGATTGATCCCCTCGCTGCGGGTAAAGATGTGGCAGAAGTGCGCCTGGTCGCAGAAGCCACACTCCAGGCTGATCTGCGTCAGGCTCAGGTCGGTGTGCTGGATCAGCAGCTTGGCCCGGGCAATTCGCTGGGTACGAATCCAGTCCTGCGGCGATTGCCCGGTGCTGCACTTGAATGCGCGGGAGAAGTGACTGCGCGACAGCGCGCAGGCGCGGGCCAGTTCAGTGACTTCCAGGCTCTCGCCGAGGCGTTCGAGAATCAGTTGTTTCGCCAGCCGTTCGCGCTGCGGGCTGAGGCCGCCGGTGCTGGTCTTGAGCGGTTCGCTGACGACGGTTTGCTGTAAGTGAGCCATGGCCAAAATCCGTGTCGGGGGGAACGCACGGTCAGCGCCTTCCCTCAGGTCAATAAAACAACACTGCGCAGAGCATTCATTGTTGGACGGGCACCCTGGGCTGACGAGTTAAACGTTGTTAATTCCGGCGCCGGGCGCTGAACTCAGCACATCGCTGCAAGTCCGCGGCGGGTGGATCGGGCAGGATGGCGAGGCTGAGGGCGGACCATTGGGGGCCGCAGGATTCGGCTAGAACGAGGGAACAGGCATGAAGGCTTGGTGTAACGGCGTCATCGGGCTGGCGCTCATGGCCGCCATCAGCGGTGCGATGGCGCAGGCCCCGCAGGTCGGCACACAGGCGCCGGGCTACTTCCGCCTGGCGCTGGGCGATTACGAGGTGACGGCGTTGTTCGATGGCTACAACGACCTGTCGCCGAAACTGTTGCAGGGCATGAGCCAGAGTCAGATCCGCGCGCTGCTGGCGCGGCGCTCGATTGAAACCCCTGGCGTGCAGACCGCGTTCAACGCGTTTCTGGTCAACACCGGCAAGCAACTGATTCTGGTCGACACCGGCGCCGGGCAATGCATCGGTGCCACCGCCGGCCAGCTCGTGGCGAACATGCAGGCGGCCGGTTACCAGCCGGAGCAGGTCGACAGCATTTTGCTCACCCACCTGCACCTGGATCACGTCTGCGGGTTGGTCGATGCGCAGCACCAGCCGTTGTTCAACAACGCCACGGTGTATGCGGCGCAGGCCGAAGCGGCCTATTGGCTCGATCCGCAGGCGCTGGCCAAGGCACCGGCCGCGGGCAAAGCATTCTTCAAGATCGCCCAGGACTCGACCGCACCTTACGTCGCGGCCGGACGCTTCAAGACGTTCGCCCCCGGCCAGTCGCCGCTGCCTGGCGTGGTCGAGGCCACCCTCGAAGCCGGGCATACACCGGGCAGCACCACGTACCGCTTCACCTCGCAGAACCAGAGCATCGTGTTCATGGGCGACCTGGTGCACAACCTGGCGGTGCAGTTCGAGCACCCGCAGGTGTCGATCAGTTTCGACGTCAACAGCCAGCAGGCGATCCGCAGCCGCGCCGCCGTCTTCAGCGCGACGGCGGCGAGCAAGACCTGGGTCACGGCCGCGCACCTGCCGTTCCCCGGCATCGGCCACATCACTGCAGTCGACAAGCACTTCCAGTGGGTGCCGGTGGAATACGGTCCGTACAAACGCGCGGCCAAAGTACCGTTGATCGAGTAAAGTGCCTAACGCCCGCCACAGGCAAACCGGCTGACTCAAACAAGGAATGCATGCCCATGAACCGTAACGATCTGCGCCGCGTCGACATGAACCTGCTGGTGATTTTCGAAGCGCTGATGTTCGAAAAGAACCTGACCCGCGTCGCTGAAAAACTGTTCATGGGCCAGCCGGCGGTCAGTGCCGCGCTGGGGCGTTTGCGCGATCTGTTCGATGACCCGTTGCTGCTGCGCAACGGTCGCGGCATGGAGCCGACCGCCCGCGCGCTGGCGATCCTGCAGGAGCTGCAACCGGCCATGGACGTGATTTCCGGAGCGGTCAGCCGCGCCAAGGAATTCGACCCGGCCACCAGTTGCGACGTGTTCCGTATCGGCCTGTCGGACGATGCCGAGTTCGGTCTGTTCCCGCCGTTGCTGCGCCAGTTGCAGGAGGAGGCGCCGGGCATCGTCGTGGTGGTGCGCCGCGCCAACTACCTGTTGATGCCGACGTTGCTGGCCTCCGGGGAGATCTCCGTCGGCGTCAGCTACACCACTGACCTGCCGGCCAACGCCAAGCGTAAAAAACTGCGCGACATCCCTTGCAAGGTCCTGCGTGGCGACGACCGTCCGGGGCCGCTGACCCTCGACGAATACTGCGCGCGACCGCATGCGATGGTGTCGTTCTCCGGCGACCTGAGCGGCAACATCGACGTCGACCTGGCCAAGGTCGGCCGCTCGCGCCGCGTGGTGCTCGGCGTGCCGCAATTCAGCGGTTTGCGCGCGTTGCTGGCCGGCACCGAAATGATCGCCACCGTGCCGGACTACGCCGCTTGCGCGCTGGTCGAAGGTTGCGCGCTGCGCGCCGAAGACCCGCCGTTCCCCATCGATGCCGCGCAACTGTCGATGGCATGGAGCGGAGTGCACGACAACGACCCGGCGGAGAAGTGGCTGCGCTCGCGGATCAGCCAGTTCATGTCGGTTTCGCTGGATATTCCGCCGGCGTAAGGCGACAGGCGCGGTCAGGCGCGTGATGGCGTCTGGTCCGTTGATGGCCGTGGTGCGTGGGCGAGCATTACTACGCGCAAGCTCGCGCCTACAGGTGATCTGTGGTGCTTTCGCGCTGATGTTTAAAGCTGTTTAGAGTTATTTCCAGAAAGCCACACGACCTTGCGCCATTGCCTACGCGTACGCCAGAATCCGCCGGCTTGTGTGCCTGGGGGGCGGGTTTTATCGTTTGCCGGTCGCTGACGAATCAGCGATCGGGTCTCGCAGCCCGTGAATCTCTAGACGCACAACATCCTCCATGCCTGTCATGGCGGCTGTACGTGGGAGACCTTCGGGTCTGCCGGTTCTAGAGTCCCGGTCTGCGACCCGCGTATAGCTGCCACCCCTTCGTATCGCAGCGAGAGTGGCGGCTCAATGACTCTGGAGCCTCACCATGATCAAACCCACACCCAATCCGCCAGAAGACGACGCGACGTCACCCTACGAATCCGCCAACTCGCGAAAATTCCACGAAGCCGCCGAGCGCGCCCTCGATCACTACCTCAAGCCGTCCACCCCCACCGATCCGCCACGCGACCCCGGCACGATGTACCTCATCGATCCGAACACCGGCAGCGAAGAAGTGCTGGCCAACGTCTGCGAAACCCTGGCCTCGGCCAAGGCCATCGCCCATGAATTCGCCGGCCTGCTGCCCACCCCGGAGCGCACTGCGCTGCTGGGTATTGCACAGCTGATCATGCTCAGTGAACTGGGCGTGAATCGGGTGCTGGATAACTTTGAGGTGGCGGCGTACTCGACTCCCTGAAGCCTGCCATTGCACCGCTGCCACTCGTCGCTACTGTCAGAGTTGACAGTAGCGACCCCGCCGCCAATTGGCGTTCGATAGCGCAAACCCGCCGTGTCTTCCGACAGATTCGGGTGACCTTGTGAAGGAGCGCTTGCATGAAATCCCAAGACCCCCAGTTCAGTTTTTTCTCCACGTTGCGCGGCGTTGCAATTACCAACCCGGGCGTTGCACCCGCCGAGGGGATCGAGTTCGGCGTCGACGGGCCGGCCGGGGATTCGCTGGAGGTCACCGACAATGGCAGCGTCATCAGTCCGGCCAACAGCAAATTCAACAGCAGCGGCCGGTATCTGCAAAGCAGGGAGAACCTGACGCTCGGCGGGCATACCTACGGCGTGCGCCGCAATGCCAGCCTGCCGCTGACCGATCACTGGAGGCTGACCGTAAATGCGAGCGGCCCGCTGAGCATTGATCAGCGGCCCATGCGTCTGGATGGGGTGATGGTCAGGAGTTACCTCTGCATCTACCCCAATGGAATCGACGCTGTCGGAAATACCGAAGTACGAACAGCCTCCGGCGGCCAGCCTCCCTATACCTACAGTTCCAACAGCGGTATTGCCGTCGTGGATGCCAACGGCAAGGTCACGGGGATGGGCAACGGCTCGGCCACGATCACGGTCACCGACGCTCTGGGCGTCCAGGTCGAATACATTGTGTTGATTACCAACGTTTACGGCATGTGGGCGTATCACACGGGCTACCCGTTTACTTATGCCAATTACCAGACTCATCAAAATAAGGTGGGCTACATCGGCCTGACGCCTGCCCTTCGCGCGGTCCTGCAGCGTTGCTATCGGCAGCCGTGGTTTGAGTTGAGCTCTGTATACCCCACTGCCTGGACGGGTGCCGTGGCGGGGGAGGTCTTCAACTATCCCTCCGGCAGCTTCTCCACGGCTGACCTGAATTCAAGTCAAAGTTACGGCCTGGGCTTTTACCTGTATCCCGCCGTCATCAATGGCGCTTCGCTTCTATCCGATGGCAAGGACGACGCAATGGTCATCGCGCCACCGCCGAGCCAGGCCGGGTTGGGATTCGATGTCACCCGTCCAGTGCTCCTCCCGGTGATTGCCGACCAGTCCGGCAGTGGCGCGCTGGCCATGACCACCCAGAACCCGCAGATCGAGATCGTCACCAGTCACCCCGGGGGGACCGAGATTAAATCCGGCGACAGCACGACCTCCAAGGCAATCGAAATGGTCGGCAGCGGCACGCCGTACGCGCTCTACGTGATCACCGACAACGGCGATATGGTGGCCAGTGGCGAATACAACGGCAGCGGCCGGTTCATCAATCGTTTCGACAATCTGCAAATCCGCGAGCACCTTTATGAGCTGCGCGCGAACGCCAGCCTGCCGCCGACGTCCGTGTGGAAAGTGATTGTGCTGTCGGCTGATGGGCTGAGCATCGACTCGCTCAAGGGGCTGGTCAGTGGTGTGGAGATAGGCGAGGGCAGCAGCACCAGCGAATTGCTGTTTGCGCTGACCGGGCATGCTCGCGCGAATGCGACCGTTGACCTCTACGACAATGGAACTCGGGTGGCAGGGCCTATTGCAGTAGGGCCAACCGGCGAGTGGAGCTATAACACCGGACAACAGGCACAGGGGGCTCACAGTTATACGGTACGAGGCAATTATGATTCAGGCCCTGAGTCCACGCCGCCACGGACGCTGACGATCGCCTCGTTTTTGACCATCGACACCTCATTGCTTGTGCTCAATGGCGTGATGCTTCGCACCGGTTACTCTCCGAATCTCAATGGCGTCGATGCGCCGGGTAACACCGCTGTACGAAGACCTACCGGGGGTGTTGAACCGTATATCTTCAGGTCATCTGCTGCGCAGATTGCCAGTGTGGACAACATGGGAAAGGTGACGGGCATGAATAATGGTACAGCCACCATTACGGTCTCCGATCAAACGGGGGCCAATGTCAGCTATGACGTCATTGTGTCGAATGTTTATGACCTAACGATCTTTCACTTCGTCGATATGCCCTACCCCAGATATGCGCAATTTCTGCTTCAAAATAATTGGATCGGAATGACGCCGCAGATTCGTGAAGTATTGGGGCGTTGTTTTAACCATCCGTATTTCACATGGACTGTACAACCGAATCCACGCGGCAACATCGCCTGGACAGGACCGACTAGCGGGAACTATGGCGAGGCGTACAGCATCACTACGCATTCTTTTTCCTGGACGGATCAGATCGTCAATCATCCTCTGAATGGATTGGGCTTTTTCTTGAAAAAATAACGTGCACTGCCACTCGTCGCTACTGTCAGAGTTGACAGTAGCGACCCCTCCGCCAATTGGCGTTCGATAGCGCAAATCCGCTGTGTCTTCCGGCAGAACCGGGTGACCTTGTGAAGGAGCGCTCACCATGAACCCCAAGTCCTCAGCCATTCGTTTCTGCACAAGCCATCCGGGCGGAACGCCCATTGAGTATGGCGGTGTCACGACAGCCACTGCTGTCGAGCTTGGCGCTTTCGGTGCCGACGGTGCGCCCTACGCGCTGTTCCATAATGGCATTTTCAAGCGCAAGGACACCTTCAACAGCAGTGGCGCATTCGTTGAGCGTTTCCCCAACCTGGCGCCCGGACCGCACCAGTTCGAGCTGCGCGAGGATGAGAACGGGCCGACGATTTCCGATTGGCGGCTGACGGTGCAAGCCATGCTCAACCCGCCGCAGATCGACGAGGCCGAGGCCAACAACAGCGTCCTCGACGTCGCCGCGCTGGGCAGCCGTGACGCCAACCTGCGCGCGTTGACCTGGCCGGGCATCGACGTCGGGCAACAGGTCTGGCTGACGCTGACCGGGCAGAAGGCCGATGGCAGTGTGCACAGCCTCAAGTTCTGGATCGGTGGCACGCACAAGGTCAACGCCACGTGGATCAGCCAGGGCTACTGGATCAAACCGCTGAGCAACGCCTTTCTGGCAGAGCTGGGCCCGGGCACCACGCTGACGCTGCTGTTCAAGGTGTCGATGGACAAAAGCGGCGAGGAGAGCACGGCCACGGTGTTCCCGGAGCAGGTCTACACCATCAGGGCGGCGGGCCCGGCGCTGGTTATCGACACGTCGACGATGCAGCTCGATGGTTTGGCAGTGTTTTCGCCCTATGGCTGGGCCGACAGCGGTGTGGATTTTGTCGGCAATACCCAGGTTCGGCGCCCCTCCACCGGCACCGAGCCGTACACCTTCGCATCGGAAAACACTGCGATTGCGGCGGTCGACTCAACAGGCAAGGTCTCCGGCAGAGCCAACGGCAGTACGCGCATCAACGTCACGGATGCGACCGGGGCCACGGCCAGCTATCCGGTCACCGTCAGCCAGGTGTTCGAGCTGGTGCACAACGGTGCGACGGTTTCGGTCGGCGCCGCCGTCACCTGGGCCGCCTCCATCGGCGGGGCGCCGCTGACGGCGGCGATCTGGAACGTCATGGTGCGCAAGTATCCCAATTACCCGAGTTACTGCCCGCTGTTCTACAGCGTCAGCAACATCATCAGTTGGGCGAAGGGATGGGGCTGGTGGTCCTGTCAGCCGCAGGGCAGCGGCCAGGAAATCGCCGGTTATGCGCAGAGCAGCCACGGCGGCAGTCAGGGCCCCGGGCTCTATGCCCAGGTGGGAGCCAGCGCCGCGACCGCGATGTGTGTGCGGCCGCTGAATGGATGAGCGTTGCCTGGCAATAAATGACGCACTGAACGCGGTTTGCCTGATCCTCGAATCCGAGCCTGCCACTCGTCGCTACTGTCAGAGTTGACAGTAGCGACGCCTCACGCGGTTGATGTTCGATAGCACTTATACCCGCTGCACCTTCAGGCAGAACCGGGTGACCCTTCCGAAGGAGCGCTTGCCATGACCACCCAGAACCCGCAAATCGAGATCGTCACCAGTCACCCCGGGGGGACCGTGATTAAATCCGGCGACACCACGACCTCCAAGGCAATCGAAATGGTCGGCAGCGGCACGCCGCACGCGCTCTACGTGATCACCGACAACGGCGAGGAGGTGGCCAGTGGCGAATACAACGGCAGTGGCCGGTTCATCAATCGTTTCGACAATCTGGAAATCCGTGAGCACCTCTATGAGCTGCGTGAGAATGCCAGCCTGCCGCCGACGTCAGTGTGGAAAGTTTACGTAGCAGCGGCCGGCGGACCGCTCGGGCCAATTCCGGTGAGCCCTACGCCCTATGGAATCTGCTTGAGTCCTGATGGAAATCGAGCCTTTGTCTGCGGATTCAACTCGGTGCAGGTGATCGATACGACATCCTCCACATTGATTGATCAAATCCCGGTTCCGCTGAAGGAAGTTTCCTGGGAAATGGCCATCAGTCCGGATGGTGCGCGAGGCTATGTCTGCAGTGCTGCGGGTGCACTCACGGTGATCGATCTAGTGAATTCCAGATACATCACCGATATACCTTTGCAGTCCCTCTTGATCGGCATCGTGTTGAGTGCGGATGGTGCGAAAGCGTTTGTCACGACTTGGGGCGGCAATACTGTAGTGGTCGTTGATACGGCAAGTCTGCAAGCGATCAAAACCATTGCGGTGGGTCGAAATCCCCGGGGGATCGATATCAGTCCGGATGGCACACAGATTTACGTTGCCAATTGGAATAACGGAGGTTTTGACGGCTCGATCTCGGTCATCGATATCCGCACACTTGCAGTTACCAAAACATTCGCCCTGCGAATCCCGGCCTATGGTGTTGCGGTCACTCCGGATGGCCGTAGCCTCTACGTCTGCGGTGCCGATGGTACGCAAGGAGCGGTCGTGCAGATCGATGCGAACAGCGGTCAGTTGCTCAGGGATATTCCTGTACTGGGTAACCCAAGAGGAGTAATCGTCAATCATGGCGGTACCCAGGTCTTGTGCTGCAACGAGTCACCGCAGATGGTATCGGTGATCGACACCGCGTCGGGAACCGTCAGCAAACTGATACCGGTAGGTAAATCCCCTTTGGAGATCAAAATCAGCGCGGATGACTCTCGCGCCTTTGTCGTCTGCGCCAATGATCCTTCAGTCTTCGTCATCTCACTACTTCCAGGTGCGTCCGGTATCGACGCAAGTGACCTACAAGCTTCGGGCATTTTGAATGCCAGCCCCCAACCCAGGACGCCGCTGCCGGGCGATGCTTATTGATTGTCTGAGACACCGTGGGGGATCGCTCACGATCCTGTGGGGAGCGGCATGCCGGTTGTATCTGTTTAAGGGTGTTTAAGGTTGCTTCCGGTAACCCACGCGTCCTTGCGCCATTGCCTACGCGTACGCCAGAATCCGCCGGCTTGTGTGCCTTGGGGCCGGGTTTTATCGTTGCCGGGTCGCTGACGAATCAGCGATCGGGTTTCGCAGCCCGGCTCAATCAAGGCGTCCAACGTGCCGTTTGCTTTCAGCTCTGCTTGCTGATCGCGTTATGGCGGTTGTGCGCGGGACACCTTCGGGTGTGCCGGGTTCCTTGATTCCCGGTCTGCGAACCTGCGTACAGCTGCCACCTGATTTCGTTTCGCAGCGAACCGTGGCAGCTCCGCCAATCAAGGAGCCTCACCATGATCAAACCCACACCCAACCCGCCAGTAGACGACGCGACGTCCCCGTACGAATCCGCCAACTCGCGAAAATTCCACGAGGCCGCCGAGCGCGCCCTCGATCATTACCTCAAGCCGTCCACCCCCGCCGATTCGCCACGCAAACCCGGCACGATGTACCTCATCGATCCGAACACCGGCAGCGAAGAAGTGCTGGCCAACGTCTGCGAAACCCTGGCCTCGGCCAAGGCCATCGCCCATGAATTCGCCGGCCTGCTGCCCACCCCCGGAGCGCACCGCGCTGCTGGGCATTGCACAGCTGATCATGCTCAGTGAATTGGGCGTCAACCGGGTGCTGGATAATTTTGAAGTGGCGGCGTACTCGACGCCCTGAAGCCTGCCATTGCAGGCGCTCCTGCGCCATCAAGAGAGCACACCCATCCAATTTCCCCTTGCTCAATCGTTGCACCATGCCTGCAACGATTGATCAAGGGTGAGGCCATGCACGCGGCACAACGCAATGAATGGGCGCAAGACCTCGGCTTGCTGTTCCTGCGGGTTAGCGGCGGGCTGTTTCTGCTGGGCGTTCACGGCTTGCCCAAGCTGCTGGATTTCAGCGCGCAGCTGCAATTGATCGAAGACCCGTTTCATCTCGGCGCGCGCCTGACCCTGAGCCTGGCGATCTTCGCCGAAGTCCTCTGTCCACTGCTGATCGTCGCCGGCGTACTGGTGAGATTGGCCTGCTTGCCTATTCTGTTTGTGCTGCTGGTGGCGCTGCTGATCGTGCATCCGCAATGGAGTGTGGCCGAAGGGCAGTTCGGCTGGTTGCTGTTGATCCTGTTTACCACTGTGTTCATCGCCGGGCCGGGACGGCTCGCGCTCAATGTTCGTCTGCCCGGAGTGTTGCGTTATGCCTGAAGTCCAGTCCCCGAAAGTGCCGGGATCCGATGAGATCGTGACGCTGATCGTCAAGCACCGGGTCAAGGCCGGTTTCGAAGCGCCGTATGAAGCGTGGTTGCGCAACATTGTCAGCGTGGCCGGGCGCGAGGAAGGGCACCTGGGCGTGGACGTGATGCGCAGCAAGCATGGCGGGCTCGACCTGTTCACCTGCGTGCTGCGGTTTTGCTCGACGGCGGCGATGCAGCGCTGGCTCGATTCGCCGCAGCGGCAGACGCTGATCGACGAAGCGGCGCCGATGCTCGCCGATGGCGACCAGACCGAGGTCGCGGCAATCAATGAATTCTGGTTTGCGCCGCTGACCGATGCCGCTTCGCCTCCGCCGCGCTGGAAGCAGGCCGTGGTGTCGTTGCTGGTAATCCTGCCGCACACCTTGCTGGTGCCGTTGATCTGGGGGCCGCTGCTGCAGCTCAACGCGTTTCTTTCCAATTACCTGGTCGCCACTTTCCTCATCACCCTGACCATCGTGCTGTCGGTGGTGTACGTGTGCATGCCGGCGGCGACCCGCCTGTTCGCGCCGTGGCTGGCCGCCAGCCAGCCGCGCGAGCACCTCGAATCCAACGCCAACCCGCCGCGCTGAGCCGGCGGGCCTGGGCTTCGTTTCACTTATCTCGAAGGAACTGCGATGAACGCCGATCTGATTCTGTTCAATGGCCAATTTCATACGGTAGACCGCGAAAAACCCCTCGCCAGCGCCGTGGCGATCAAGGACGGCCGCTTCGTCGCCGTCGGTAACGATACGCAAGCCATGGCCCATCGCGGGGCCGGCACCCAGGTGGTCGACCTCAAGGGGCGCTGCGTGATCCCCGGGCTCAACGACTCGCACCTGCACCTGATCCGCGGTGGCCTGAACTACAACCTCGAACTGCGCTGGGAAGGCGTGCCGTCGCTGGCCGATGCCCTGCGCATGCTCAAGGAGCAGGCCGACCGCACGCCAACCCCGCAATGGGTGCGCGTGGTCGGCGGCTGGAACGAATTCCAGTTCGCCGAAAAACGCATGCCGACCCTCGAAGAGCTCAACCAGGCTGCGCCGGACACGCCGGTGTTCGTTCTGCACCTGTACGACCGCGCCTTGCTCAACCGCGCCGCGTTGCGCGTGGCCGGTTACACCCGCGACACGCCGAACCCGCCGGGCGGCGAGATCGTCCGCGATGCCAACGGCAACCCGACCGGCATGCTGGTGGCGCGGCCGAACGCGATGATTCTCTACTCGACGCTGGCCAAGGGGCCGAAGCTGCCGCTGGAATACCAGGTCAACTCGACCCGCCAGTTCATGCGTGAACTCAATCGCCTCGGCCTGACCAGCGCCATCGACGCCGGCGGTGGTTTCCAGAACTACCCGGACGACTACCAGGTCATCGAGCAACTGGCCAAGGATGAGCAACTGACCATCCGCATCGCCTACAACCTGTTCACCCAGAAGCCGAAAGAAGAACTGACCGATTTCCAGAACTGGACCGGCAGCGTCAAGTTGCATCAGGGCGACGACTTCCTGCGCCACAACGGCGCCGGCGAGATGCTGGTGTTTTCGGCGGCGGACTTCGAAGACTTCCTCGAACCGCGTCCGGACCTGCCGCAGAGCATGGAACAGGAGCTGGAGCCGGTGGTGCGCCACCTGGTCGAGCAGCGCTGGCCGTTCCGTCTGCACGCGACGTACAACGAGTCGATCAGCCGCATGCTCGACGTGTTCGAGAAGGTCAACCGTGACATTCCGTTCAACGGTCTGCCGTGGTTCTTCGACCACGCCGAAACCATCACCCCGCAGAACATCGAGCGGGTGAAAGCGCTGGGCGGCGGCATTGCGATCCAGGATCGCATGGCGTTCCAGGGCGAATATTTTGTCGACCGCTACGGCAAGCAGGCCGCCGAAGCCACGCCGCCGATCAAGCGCATGCTCGCCGAAGGCGTGCCGGTTGGCGCCGGCACCGACGCGACCCGGGTGTCCAGCTACAACCCGTGGACGTCGCTGTACTGGATGGTCAGCGGCCGCACCGTCGGTGGCCTGGCGTTGTACGAAGAAGGCTTGCCGCGTACCACCGCGCTGGAACTGTTCACCCACGGCAGCGCCTGGTTCTCGTCGGAGCAGGGCAAGAAGGGCCAGATCAAGGTCGGCCAACTGGCGGACCTGGCGGCGCTGAGCGCCGACTTCTTCCACGTCGAGGAAGAAGCCATCAAGTGGATCGAGTCGGTGCTGACCGTGGTCGGCGGCAAGATCGTCTACGCCGCCGGCGACTTCGAGAAGCTCGGCCCGGCCAGCGTGCCAGTGCTGCCGGACTGGTCGCCAGTGGTGAAAGTCCCGGGCCACTGGCGGCCGAACTCGCCGTTGCAGGCGCAGGTGCACCAGTGCAGCGGCCCGTGTGCGGTACACACCCACAGCCATGAGAAGGCGCGGATGTCGAGCGTGCCGGTCAGCGATTTCGCCGGGTTCTGGGGTGCGTTCGGCTGTTCCTGCTTCGCTTTCTGATGCCCTTAACAATGCGCCGGCCAGCACGGCCGGTGCCGTACGCAACATCCATCCACCGAGGAGTTTCACATGAGCAACGTTCCTTACTCGCGCCTGAACAAAGACGACGCCGTGGTGCTGCTGGTCGACCACCAGACCGGGCTGATCTCGCTGGTTCAGGATTTCTCGCCAAACGAGTTCAAGAACAACGTGCTGGCGCTGGGCGACATCGCCAAGTTCTTCAACCTGCCGACCATCCTCACCACCAGTTTCGACAGCGGCCCGAACGGCCCGATCGTGCCGGAACTCAAGGAGCAATTCCCCGACGCACCGTTCATCGCTCGTCCAGGCCAGATCAACGCCTGGGACAACGAAGACTTCGTCAAGGCCATCAAGGCCACCGGTCGCAAGCAACTGATCATCGCCGGTGTGGTGACCGATGTGTGCGTGGCGTTCCCGACCCTGTCGGCCATCGCCGAAGGTTTTGAAGTGTTCGTGGTGACCGATGCTTCCGGCACCTTCAACACCACCGTGCAGCAAGCGGCGTGGGCGCGGATGTCGGCGGCCGGTGCACACCTGCTGAACTGGTTCGCCGTGGCCTGCGAGCTGCAGGTTGACTGGCGCAACGACATGGAAGGCCTGGCGAATCTGCTGTCGCAGCGCCTGCCGAACTATCGCAACCTGATCAACAGCTACACCAAGTTCACCGCCAAGTAAGGCGCTGACGACAAAAATGCCCGCCGTTGTGCGGGCATTTTTTTTGCGCTGTTGCTGCAAGCGTATTGCAACCCCTCTCTCACGGTGCGAGAGGGGACTGACCGCGGTATCTGCTCATTGTTCGGAGACCTGAAAGATCGAGCTGATCTCGGCGGGCGCTCACCTCAACGCTTCTGCAACCAGCCCAGAAATCCGCCTTTCCTGACGGGCGCCGGGGCGGCCATCAGTGCCAGTCGGCTGTTTTGCTGGCGCACGGCCTGCAGTTTGCTCAGCGCTCGTCCGACTTCGCTGCGCTGCTCCATGCACTCGCGGGTCAGGTGCTTGTCGAGGCGGTAGATGATCGAAGACGTCAGCGCGGTGAACGTCGCCTGCGAAGGCGTATCCGCCAGAATGCTCTGCTCGCCCATGACTTCGCTCGGGCCCATGCGTCCGGCCTCGGTGAAGCCATTGCCGTCCGGCACGCTGGCGCTGACCACGCCGGTGGCGATGACGAACAGGCTGTCCGGCACTTCATCCAGGGCCAGCACCACCTGACCGGCGCTGTACTGCTGGGCGACCATCGACCCGGCGAGGCGATCACGCTCATCGGGGCTCAGCGAGCGGAACACTTTCACCTCATCGAGCAACGCGCGAGCGCGGCTCGTGGGTTCGAGGACGCCGTCCGGATGCCGCGAAATCCCCGCGGCTTCGAGATGCCGATGGGCGAGATCGAACAGCTGATTGCGCACGTCGCCTTTCTTGCCCAACTCGGCGATGAAGCCACTGGCGACGTACTCGGACATCTCCTCGCCGGCCTCTTTGAGCAGCGCTTTCGGTGCCGGCTCCAGCAGCAGGCTGCTGCTGCCTTGCAGCGTGCGCTCGAGGGCGTCGAGTACCCGGCGTGGGCGGATGTGGTTGGGCACCTTGATGCTGATCGATACGCCGTGCAGATGGGTCGGCCGGCTGAGATTGACGATCTTGGCCTTGGCCGCCACCGAGTTCGGCACCACGGCCAGGGTGCCGCTGCTGGTCAGCAGGTGCGTGGCGCGCCAGTCGATGTCGAGCACCTTGCCTTCGACGCCGTCGATCACCACCAGGTCATCCACCTGATAGGGCTTGGTAGTGTTCAGCACGATGCCGGAGAACACATCGCTCAAGGTGCTCTGCAGCGCCAGGCCGAGGACGATGGCAAACACCCCGGAGGTCGCCAGCAAGCCTTTGACCGGCAACTCCAGCACATAACCGGCTGCAGCGACGATGGCGACCAGGAATACCAGCGCGCCGATCACCTCCTGCAACAAGCGGCCGCTGTGACCGATGCGGCGCATCAGCGCCAGACCGATCACCACGGTCAGCACCCGTGCGGCGTACAGCCACCAGAGGATGCCCAGTGCCGTCGCGCCGAGTTGCGCCACCGGGTCGTCAGCGAACGGCGGCGCCTGCAACGGGCTCACGCCGGCGTTGATCAGCAGTGCCGTGAAACCCAGGAACAGCCCCAGCCGCACCGCTACCTGCGGCGCACGGTGCTTGAACGGGGCGAGGTGCCAGAGTACGGCGTCGAGCACCAGCAGCACGGTGCTCCAGGTCAGCAGGTGGGCGAAGAGAAAGGACATCGCAGGCTCCAGGTCTGGGTGGGCGGTTGTCGCGAGGGTGCTGGCTTGCGCTTGCGTGCGAGCCCTCGCCACGCCCGTCGACAGGACAGAAAAAACCTCGCCACACCGTTGAGTGTGGCGAGGCTCCGGGCATCAGTTCAGATGCGTCTTCAGTTCGGCCGCTGCCTGGCGTACCGCTGCCTTGACCTGCGGAATCTGGCTCAACGGGTTGAGCAGACCGAAGTCGTGAATCATCCCGTTGTAGCGCACCGAGGTCACCGCCACACCTGCGGCGTCGAGGTGGCGCGCATAGCCTTCGCCTTCGTCACGCAGCACGTCGAACTCGGCGGTCTGCACCAGTGCTGCCGGCAGGCCCTTGAGCTGTTCGCTGCTGGCGTTGAGCGGCGAGGCGTGGATCTGCGCGCGCTCGGCCGGGTTGGTGGTGTAGTTGTCCCAGAACCACTGCATCATGCCTTTGGTGAGGAAGTGGCCCTCGGCGAATTGCTGGTACGAACCGTCGTCGAACTGTGCGTTGGTCACCGGCCACATCAGCAACTGGAAGCGCAGGGCCGGGGCTTTCTGCTCCTTGGCCATCAGGGCCACGACCGCCGCCATGTTGCCGCCGACGCTGTTGCCGGCCACCGCCAGACGCTTGCCGTCGACAGCAATCTCTTTGCCGTGCTCGGCCACCCATTTCGTCGCCGCATAAGCCTGGTTGATCGCGGTCGGGTACTGCGCTTCCGGCGATGGTGTGTAGTCGACGTACACCGCGACGGCGCCGGAGCCCACCACCAGGTCACGAATCAGGCGCTGGTGCGTCGGGTAATCGCCGAGCACCCAGCCGCCACCGTGGAAGAACATGAACACCGGCAGCTCGCCTTTGACCTTGGCCGGGCGCACCACTTTCAGGTTGATCGTCTGGCCATCGACCGTGATCGCCTTGTCGCTGACTTCGACACCGGACAAGTCGACCTTCACCGAGGCCTGCGCGCCGGTCAGCACCGCACGGGCGTCTTTCGGGCTCAGTTGCTCCAGTGGCTTGCCACCGCCGGCGGCGAGGGCTTCGAGAAAGGCCTGGGTGTTGTGTTCGACACCCGGGCTGCCAGCGGCGGCAAAAGCGTTGCCGATCGACAGGGCGAGCAGGGAAGCGGCGAGGGTTTTCTTAATGGTCATGTGCAATTCCTTTTTAAGTCGTTTGAGTTTTTCTATGCCTTGGGATCGGGCTGCTGTGGCGCTGGGCTTCAGGCCTCAGCAACACCGTGAGCACAGATTAATCAGGTGCCAGAATGGGAAAAAGCGGCTATAAAGCGTTTGACTGTCAACCAGAGAGCGACAATGAACCCGTTCGAAGACATGCGTATTTTTTGCCAGGTGATGGACTCCGGCAGTTTCACGGCGGCGGCCGATCAGTTGGGCCTGTCCAAACAGTTCGTCAGCCGGCGCCTGATGCAGTTGGAGGAGCGCCTCGGCGTGCGACTGCTCAATCGTTCGACCCGGCGTCTGGACGTGACCCCGCTGGGCCAGAGCTATTACGAGTCGGCGTTGCGGCTGCTTGGCGAAGTCGAGTCGGTGGAGCAGGGCATCGCCGGGCAGACCGCCGAGCCGCGCGGGACGATCCGCGTCAGTGCACCGCTGTCGTTTGCGGTGGCGCACCTGGGCTGCCTGCTGCCGCCATTCCTGCAGCGTTACCGCGAGGTCACGGTGGAGGTGGACCTGAGCGATCGTCCGGTGGACCTGCTCGGCGAGGGCTACGACCTGGCGCTGCGCATCGGTGTGCTGGAGGACTCGACGCTGATCGCCCGACGCATTGCCGCCATCGAGCGGGTTTACTGCGCCAGCCCGGCGTATCTGGCCGAGCGCGGCACGCCGCAGAAGCCCGAGGATCTGCTCGGCCACGACTGCCTGCCGTACGGACATGGCCGGTCGGTGCAGTGGCGGTTCAACGCGGGGCAGGGCAAGCCGCTGCTGGTGAATGTCACCGGGCGCATGCGCGTCAACAACGGTGAGTTGCTGCGTGACGCGGCGGTGGCGGGGATGGGCATTACCTATCTGCCGACCTTCATCGTCGGCGCGGCGCTGCAGGATGGCCGGTTGGTGCCGGTGCTGGATGAGTTGCGTCCGGAGCCGCTGACGTTGTCGGCGGTGTATCCGCAGCATCGCCAGGCCTCGCGGCCGGTGCAGGCGTTGATCGAGTTTTTGCGCGAGCGTCTCGATCAGTCACCCGGCGCGCTGTAGCGGCGGGGGGGCGCTGGGCTGCGGGAGCCGGTTGTCGGAGCGACGGGGACGAGTTTGACAGCCTTGGGGTGGCTGTCGGGGCCTCATCGCTGGCAAGCCAGCTCCCACAGGGGGTGGTGTTTCAGCCGGGGTCAGTTGGTGCGTTTGTTGTCGCCCGGTTCACCACCGACATGTACGCCGCGATCATCACCGACTTCACCGGCACGGTGCACGCCACGGTCGTCACCGACTTCACCGGCGCGGTGTACGCCACGGTCGTCGCCGACTTCACCGGCGCGGTGCACGCCGCGATCATCACCGACTTCACCTGCACGGTGCACGCCGCGATCATCACCGACTTCACCGGCACGGTGTACGCCACGGTCGTCGCCGACTTCACCGGCGCGGTGTACGCCACGGTCGTCGCCGACTTCACCGGCGCGGTGTACGCCGCGATCGTCGCCAGGTTCGGCGTGCGTGCCATTGCGACCCGAGGAGGCGCTGCTGCCGGAATGCCCCGAGCCCTGTCCACTGTTGCCGCTGTGGCCACCGCTGTCGCCATGGCCGCCGCCACTGCCGCCACCACTGCCACCGCCGTTACCTCCGCCACCGCCACCGCTGCCACCATGGCCGCCGCCGTTACCTCCGCCGCCACCACCGCTTCCGCCTCCGCCGCCACCTCCACTTCCGCCGTGGCCGCCGCCACCACCGCCGCCGCCACTACCCCCTTCCTTGGCCTGAACACTGGACACCCCCGAGAGGCTGTCCGGAATCAATACGGTAGACGCCGACAGGACTGCGCCGATGGCCATCGCGAGCATGAGCTGTTTAATGTGCATATCGTTCTCCGTCTTTGTTGTCATGGTTGGGAACGTGGATGTGCGTTGTTGCATGGGATCCGACCCGTTCCCGAGGTCAGTGAATACTCGACGCCAGTTCGAAAATCGGGATGTACATCAGGATCACGATGACCCCGATGAGCAGGCCGATGAAGGTCATCAGCAGCGGTTCGAACAGGCGCACGAACCACTCGATCCAGCGGCTGATTTCCTCGTCGTAGAAATCGGCGCTGCGTTCCATCATCTGCCCGAGGTTGCCGGACTGTTCGCCGGCACGCAGCAGGCGCAGGGACACCGGCGTGACCAGGCGATTGAGCTCCAGCGCGCTGGACAGTGACTGACCCTCGCGCACCCGCTCGCAGGCCTGATCGAGGCGCGCCCGCGACGCTACGGTGAGCAGGCCGCGCACCATGCCCATGGCGGTCACCAGCGGAATCCCGCCCTGCAGCAGAATCCCCAGCGAGCGGTAGAAGCGCGCCAGCTCGTACATGAAGATCCGCTGGTGCACGGCGGGCAGGCGTTCCACCAGCCGATCCAGGCCACGGCGAAATGCCGGTTGTTTCTGCACCAGCGCGAGCGTGACGATGATGGCTGCCAGCGCACCGAAGAATTCGCCCTGATGGGCGTGCAGGAACATGCCGCTGCTCATCAGCAGCTGCGACAGCCACGGCAGGTTCGAGCCCAGGCCTTCGAACACCAGGCTGAAGCGCGGCACCACGTAGCCCATCAGGAACAACACCACGCCACCGCCGACCACCAGCAACAGCAGCGGATAGATCGACGCACTGACGATCTTCTGCCGCACCTCGTCCATGCGCTGGCGGTAACTGACATAACGGCCCAGCGCATCGCCGACCGCGCCGGTCTTCTCGCTGGACTGTACCAGCGCCACGTACAACGGTGGGAAGACCGCCGACAACTGGCCCAGCGCCTGGGAGAAGGATTTGCCTTCGTACAGCAGGCGCACCAGTTCACTCAAGGTCTTGCGGGCGGCGGGCGCGGTTTCTTTTTCCGCCAGGCTTTCCAGGGCATCGATCAACGGCAGGCCGGCGTTGAGCAGGGTGGTCAGCTCCTGGCTGAACAGCACCAGGTTGAACGTTTCGCGCTGGCGCAGCCGCAGCGAGCGCCAGTGCCGCTCGACGTGCAGGCTGACCACGCGCAGGCCCTGATCTTCGGCGATGCGCCGTGCTTCGCCGGCACCGGGCGCCTCGATGCTCAGCGACACCACGCCGGCCTTGCCCACTGCCTTCAGATGAAAACGCATGCCAGGTGCTCCGCTCATTGCCAGTTGGTGACTTCGGCGTTTTCGCCTTCGCCGCCAGGCTGGCCATCCTTGCCCATCGACAGCAGGTCGTATTCGCTGTTCTCGCCGGGGTAGCGGTAGGTGTAGTTACGACCCCAGGGGTCCTGCGGCAGTTTTTTCTGCAAGTACGGGCCGGTCCATTTCGCTTCGTCGCTCGGCGCGGTTACCAGCGCCTGCAGGCCCTGTTCGGTGGACGGGTAGTGGCCGACTTCCAGCCGATAGAGGTCCAGCGCCTTGCTCAGGCCTTCGATCTGCGCCTTGGCCACCTTGACCTCGGAGCGTCCCAGCTGGGCGAAGTATTTCGGCGCGACGATGCCGGCGAGCAGGCCGAGTACCACCAGCACCACCAACAGTTCGAGCAGGGTGAAACCGCGTTGGCCGCGCGGACGAAAATGCAGCTTCATGATGACCTCCCGTGAGTGGCAGCCGTGTCGCCACCAGGGACTATGCAATTGCCATGCTCAGCCCCCGATAAAACCCGCTGCTGTGGCTGAGGCCCTTGTAAAACGGGGCTTTGCAGAGTCGGCACAGTGCTTGCGTACGGCTGATTCACGATCGGTCAGTGGGGCATTTCCCCCAATTTTTCCGGGCCGGTCAGGGGAGGCCCAATGCTCAATCCATTCTGCGCAGGACTGCTCGGCTGCATGCTGTTGACCGGCATCGCCGAGGCTGATGTGTTTGTCTCCGTGGACGCCAGGGGCGGCTACGTACTGTCCAACGTCCACCGCCCGGGACGCACCTACGAACGGGTGATCCACGAACCGCAAATGCCCGTGGCCAGTCTCGACGGGCAACCGCAAATGATCGCCAGCCAGCCCTACGCCGAGCTGGTGTCGGCGGCGGCTTCGGCCAACCAGTTGCCCGAGGCGCTGCTGCACGCGGTGATCAACGCCGAGTCGCACTACGACCCCGGCGCCACCTCGCCCAAAGGGGCTGGCGGGCTGATGCAGCTGATGCCCGACACCGCCCGGGAACTGGGGGTCAAGGACGTCTACGACCCCAAGGCCAACATTCAGGGCGGCGCCAGATACCTCAAACGCCTGATGACCCTGTTCAACAACGACATCGCCCTCGCCGTGGCGGCGTACAACGCCGGGCCCGATGCGGTGCTCAGCCGGGGCCGGGTGATCCCGCCGTTCGCCGAAACCCAGCGCTACGTGCCCAGCGTCCTGCGCCAGTACCGGCGCTTGCAGGGGCTGGCCGCGGACGCGCCGTTGTAAACCCTGAACCCGGTTTTTCCCCAATGTCGGGGCAGGCGGGGCATCCCGGAAAAGCGGGGAAATGGGTGGGGAATATCCCCCAGCGCCTCAAGTCGGCGATGTAACTGATTGAAAGATGGGTGAATTTTTTGTGGCATGCGGATTGCTCCGGGGCATTTGTCGAGAATCATTCCCTGTGAGTACCCACGACGAGGTTTGCGATCATGGTTGGCATTCACCACGCTCCGTCTCTGTTGAACTGGCTGCTGTTGCTGGCCTCGATGCTCAGTGTCGAGGTGGCCAGCGCGGCCGTGCGCTGCGAGCGCAACCTGGTGGCCAATGTGGTCGCGTTCGATCAGCCGCTGATGTTCAACCGCCTCGGGGCACAGAACGCCAACGGCATGATGTATGCGCTGCGCCGCGATGTGGTCGACGAGCATGACGTGTCGCTGGCCTACGGCGGCGCGGCGGTGCCGGGCAAGGTCGCGCTGCGTGCGGACAAGCGGCCACGGCCGCTGGTGCTGCGAGTGGCCGCCGGCGACTGCCTGACGATCAACCTGCAGAACCTGCTCGACTACCAGGCCAACCCGAACAAGCACGTCGAAGGTCCTGAAGGCGAAGAGGGCGCGCCCGTGGCCAACGACGGCAAAGCGTTCAAGGTCGACGAGCAGGTTGCCGACCGCCATGTCGGCTTCCAGGTCAACGGCCTGCAAGCGGTGAACAGCATCGATGACATCTCCTCGTTCACCGGGCGCAATGCCAACACCCTGGTGCCGCCCGGCGCCAGCCGTTCCTATGTGCTTTATGCCGAGCGTGAAGGGGCGTTTGCCGTCAGCAGCCGGGGTGCGACCTTTGGCGGCGAGGGCGCGGCCGGCAACGTCGCCAATGGCCTGTTCGGCCAGGTCGTGGTGGTGCCCAAGGCAGGACGGACGTATCGCAACACCCTCACCGAAGAAGAAATGCGCCTGGCCACCACGGGCCGCACCCCCGCCGGTCAACCCATCGTCGATTACCAGGCGCGCTACCCGCAACGCCAACCGTGGCTGCGCGAAGGCAAGGCCGGCACGCCGATCATCAGCATGGTCGACGGCAATGAAATCATCTCCAGCGAGAGCGACGCGATTGTCATGGGCAGCAACGCCGACGGCAGTTTCCCGCCCAGCACCTACCCGCTGGAGTCGGTGGGCAAACGCAACCCGGCGATCCCCAACCGGCTCGAGCCGTTCCGCGATTTCGCCTCGCAGTTCCAGGACGAGACCGCCGCCACCCAGGCCTTCCCGGCGTATTGGGCCGACCCGGTGATGGCCCACGTGCTGGAGCCGACCCGCGACTCGTTCATGATCAACTACGGCTCCGGCGGCATGGGCGCCGAAGTGGTCGCCAACCGTCTGGGCGTGGGGCCGATGCACGATTGCCTGTCCTGCGCCTACGAAGAATTCTTCCTCAGTTCGCACACCGTCGGCGACGTGGCGATGCTGGTGGATGTGCCGGCCAATGCCGGGCTGGAGAACATCGCCCCGGGCCAGACACCCAGTGCCGAACAGATCGGCGTGAAGGCCACCATGGCCCTGTATCCGTCGGAGCCGTCGAACGTCAATCACAGCTACATCGGCGACTTCGTCAAATTCCGCAACACCCATAACGGCCACGAGCAGCACATCTTCCACCTGCATGGTCATCAGTGGCTGTTCAACCCCAACGACGACAACTCCGACTACGTCGACGCCCAGGGCATCGGCCCGGGCGCCGGCTACACCTATGAAATCGCCAACGGCGGTTCGGGCAACCGCAACCGCGTGGCCGGCGATGCGATCTATCACTGCCACTTCTACCCGCACTTCGCCCAGGGCATGTGGGCCATGTGGCGGGTGCACGACGTGTTTGAAGAAGGCACCCGGCTGGAAGTGTCGCAGCAGGGTGCCGACGGTTATCACAGCGAACCCTACGCGCTGCGCAGCGGCAAACCGGCGCCCGGCGCACGGGCCTTGCCGGACGGCGAAATCATCGCGGGCACGCCGATTCCGGCGGTGGTGCCGCTGCCGGGCAAAGCCATGGCGCCGATGCCGGGCAAAGTGGTGGTGGTGCCCAAGTTGGGCGAAACCCTGGTCGCCGGTCACGATGACGATGACGCCGCAGAGGCCGACGATGACGGTGAGCACCACGGCGGCAATGGCGCTGGACAAGCGATCGGCTCGCTGGCGCTGGTCGATCGCAGCGAAGCCAACCGCAACGCCGACGGCAGCCTGAAAAACCCCGGCTATCCGTTCTGGATCGGTGGCATGGAAAGTTCGGTCGGTCAGCGTCCACCGACGCCTCCGCTGGACATGCTCGATGCCACCACCGCGCAGACCCTCAAGAGCAGTGGCAACGCGCTGTGGGCCAACCTCGATCCGGCGCAGTCCGGCGGCTGGAACGGCGGTCTGCAACGGCACGCCCTCGACGGCGTGGCGGCCGGTGGCGAGGCGCACACGGTGACCACCTCACTGGATTTCTCCAAGGAAGTCACCCGTGCCAAACCGATCTACCTGCCGGAAGAGGGCACGGAAGTCGAACAGGCGGCGATGGCCTTCCACGCGAAAAAGGATCACCCCAGCTTCGCCCTGTTGCCGGGCAATCAGATCGTGGCGCGGGCATTCCGTACCAACGGCGCCTTGCCGATGGCCGGCGCGCCGTACTACGAGCCGTGCATGGACGACCGGCAGAAACGCCTGACCAGCAGCGCCGGCAGCGGCGAATTCAACAGCGGCGAGCGCATCGACGGGCTGTCGTTCGTCGGTGCCTCGACCTTCACCGCCGACCGGCCGCGGGTCTACAAGGCGGCGAATATCCAGTTCGATGCGGTGTACAACAAGGTCGGCTATCACTTCCCGCAGGCGCGCATTCTCGCGTTGTGGGAAGACGCCTGGCCGGTCATCACCAAGCAGCGTCCGCCAGAGCCGCTGGTGATGCGCATGAACACCTTCGACTGCGTGCAGTACCAGCAGACCAACCTGGTGCCAGCCACCTACGAGATGGATGACTATCAGGTGCGCACGCCGACCGACGTGATCGGCCAGCACATTCACCTGCCGAAGTGGGACCTGACCTCGGCCGATGGTTCTTCCAATGGCTGGAACTACGAGGACGGTGTGCTCTCCCCGGGCGCCGTGCAGGAGCGCATTCATGCCATCCGCGAGTTCAACCAGTGCCAGGCCAGCGATCCGCGCGACGGCACGCCTGCGTGCCCGAAAGCCAAGGCGCATCCATTCTTCGGCCAGTTCGGCCGCAGCGACTGGCTGGGGGCGCGCACGGCGATGCAGCGCTGGTTCGTCGATCCGGTGGTCAACGCCAAGGGCGTCGACCGTGGTCTGGGCACGATCTTCACGCACGACCACCTCGGCCCGTCGACCCACCAGCAGATCGGCCTCTACGCCACGGTGCTGGCGGAACCGGCCGGTTCCACCTGGTTCCACGCCGAGACCGGCGAGCCGTTGTACAGCGGCGCGCGCCAGGACGGTGGGCCGACCTCATGGCAAGCGGTGATCAACACCGGCGACCTCGACGGCGACGGCAAGAACGACAGCTTCCGCGAATTCTTCCTGGAGTACAGCGACTTCCAGCACGCCTATGAAGCCGGCGTCTACGTCGGTGCCGGGCCGAACGGCGTGCCCAACCCGCAAGCCTTCCCTGCCACCGCCGACAGCTTCCGCTACGCGATCAACCCGCCAGTGCGCAGCAACGCCAGCAACCTGCTCGAAGGCGTGCTCGAAGTGCAGGGCGGCCAGGTGCCGGGCTGCCCGAGCCGGCCATGTCCGCAGGCGATCTCGGTGGATGATCCGGGGATGTTCGTCGTCAACTACCGCAACGAACCGCTGGCCCTGCGCGTGTATGACCCGAACAAGGTCGGCCCGGACGGCAAGCGCGGCATGCAGGCCGACGGCCTCGGCGGCGATCTGGCGTACGCCATGCAGAGCCGCACCGACCGCGCCATCCCGGCCATGAACCTGGCCCCGAACCTGGTCACGGCGGCGACCGGCCCGACTGGCGGCACCACGCTGTTCCCGCCGCACATCAACAAGGGCGGCAGCGAGCCGGGCGATCCGTTCACGCCGATGCTGCGCACCTACACCGGCGACAACGTGCGGCTGCGGGTGCATGCCGGCGGCCACGAAGAAGAGCACAACGTCACCTTGCACGGCGTGAAGTGGCTGCAGAGCGGTTCCGGTTTCGGCAACAGCTCCAACTCCGGCTGGCGCGCGTCGCAGATGATCGGCATCTCCGAACAGATGGGCTTTGTCGCCCCGGTGTCGATGCTCTCCAGTTCGGCGGCGACCACCGGCGACTACCTGTACTCGATGGACGCCTCGATCGAAGGCTACTGGAGCGGCATCTGGGGCGTGATGCGCAACTACACGGCCAAACGCAATGACCTCTTCGCCATCCCCAACAACCCGAGTCCGGCGGGCATGCGCAACACCGTGGCGTTCGAAGGCAGCTGCCCACGGATCAGCGCCAACCCCAACGGCATCGGCACCCGGCCGACGGTGCAGCGCAACTACGAGGTGGTCGCGGCGCTGGCCAACGACATCCTCGGCAATGCGCTGGGCCTGACCATCGGCGATCCCGCCGGCCTCGGCCAGCATGTCGGCGGCCCACTGAATCCGGCGGGCGGCACCCTGGTGCTGAACTCGCGCACGGTGAGCATCCCGCAAGTCACCGTGACCGATCCGGAGGATGGCGCGACTATCACCATCGGTGGCCAGAGCGGACCGCTGCATGATCCGACCGCCATCCTCTATGTGCGCAAGTCCGACCTCGATCCGGTCAGCGGCAAGCTCAAGCCCGGTATTCCGGTCGAACCGCTGGTGCTGCGCGCGACAGCCGGTGATTGCATCAACATCACCCTGGAAAACCGTCTGCCGAGTGTGATGCCCGACCTGACCCAGACCGCCGTGATGCAGGGCCTGGTCAAGCGCGACCGCAACAGCGGCCTCGGTTCGACCACCTTCAGCAACAACCTGATGCGGCCGTCCAGCCATGTCGGCCTGCACGCGCAACTGCTGGCCTACGACATCACCAAATCCGACGGTGCCAACGTCGGCGCCAACCCGATCCAGACCGTGCCGCCGCGTGTCGGCAACAGCGGGGCCTACCCGAGCCGTACCTATCAGTACTACGCCGGACACCTGGAGCGTGAAGGCAAACCGGTCACGCAACTGGGCCGCAGCGTCGACAACATCAACGCCACGGCGGTGGAGTTCGGCGGCCTCAATATCACCCCGGCGGACGTCATCAAGCAGCCGCAGAAAGGCCTGGGTGGGGCGATGAGCATCCTGCCGATCGGCGCGACCTGGGTCGACGATGCGCGCAAGGTCAACGCCACGGTCACCGCACCGGGGCAGACGACTTACCGCGACTTCGCGATGGTCTGGCACAAGGCGCTGAACACCCGTTGGGCCAATGGCCGGCCGGTGGAAGGCATCGCGGCCGAGGGCCTCGGTGTGCCGACCGATCCGCAGGACAACTCGAGCATGGCCATCAACTACAAGACCGAACCGCTGTGGTACCGC
Organism: Pseudomonas sp. efr-133-TYG-5; assembly: GCF_030209175.1. Classification (GTDB taxonomy): domain Bacteria; phylum Pseudomonadota; class Gammaproteobacteria; order Pseudomonadales; family Pseudomonadaceae; genus Aquipseudomonas. Next base: position 69,339 of record NZ_JARVSM010000007.1, read on the forward strand.
TTCGGCCTCGCCCCGGATGCGCCGTTCGGGCACGCCGAAGGTGCCGGTTACGGCGACATGGTCAACGCGCACATGGCCTACAGCAATGCGCTGGTCGGCGGCGATCCGCAGACGCCGGTGCTCTACGCCAAACCGGGGCAGCCGCTGCGTACGCACATTCTGATGCCCAGTGGCGGCAGCCGTGGCACCACGTTCCAGCTCGACGGACACGTCTGGTCGGTGAACCCGTTCCAGGCCGAGAAGAGCGACACCGGCGGCTACCCGATGGGCACGCCAGGGGTGGGCTCGGTGCGCTTCGGCTACAACCCGATGTCGATGTACGTCGGCGCTCACGAGAGCGTCCTGCCGGCCGCGCACTTCAGCTTCATGATCCCCAGCGCTGGGGGCAGCAACGCGATACCGGGTGACTACCTGTTCCGCGACTACGCCGCCTACGGCAACACCTCGGGACTGTGGGGGCTGCTGCGGGTGACCAATGAGCCGGAACCGGCGCCGCAGGGGCAGTAGCCCATGCCGGTGGATGCAAAAGCCTGTGGGAGCGAGCCTGCTCGCGAATGAAAGCAACGCGGTTTCGAGGGGTGAGGCGTCTGACGCCTTCGTCGGAACGCCGCCCGGAGCCAGCTCGCTCCCACAGGGGCGGTGGTGTTTCAGAAAACGTGTCAGGGGAGAGCGGCATGAACCGGATCATCAGAATCAGCGCGGGCGTGGCGGTCCTTGCCGGAGCATTGCTCAGCTTCGGCATCTGGCGCACCGCGCCGCCGGCGATGCTCAGCGACGTCGCGTTGCCGGACACCTGGAGCGGTCAGACTCTGGCTCGCGACGGCGTCACCGTGACGTTCCAGCTGCAACCCCTGGCCAGCGACGGCCTGCTGCGCGAAGGCGAGTTTGCCGATGTGCAGTTTCGCGTCAGCGACGGCGCGTCCGGCCAGCCGTTGTCCGGTGTGGCGCCGGGGGCCTGGATCGACCCGCAAACCATCGCTGCCGACCAGGCCCAGGGCCGGGAAAGGAGCTGCAAGTCGCGGGTCGGGGTGTTCCTCAAATCGAACATCGGCGCGCGTCCCTTGCTCGACCTCAACAGCTACTTCCTGCTGGTCATGAACCGCGACGCCAGCATTGCGGTGGTCGATCCGTCGGTGTCGGTCGGCGGCATCACCAGCACGCTGGCGCGCATCGAACTGAAACAGCCGCCGATGGATTGGGTCACGCCGAAAGACAACAAGCGGGTGTTCGTCTCAATGCCCACGGCCGGGGAAGTGGCGGTGATCGACAGCGAGCAGTTCAAGGTGCTCGCCACGGTCGCTGCCGGCGTGCAACCGGTGCGGCTGGCGTTGCAGCCGGACGAACGCCTGCTGTGGGTCGGCAACAACGCGGGCAAGGCTGAACAGTCCGGTGTGACGGTGATCGACAGCCACAGCCTGAAACCGCTCAAGCACCTGGCGACCGGACGCGGTCACCATGAAATCGCCTTCAGCAAGGACAGCCGTTTCGCCTTCGTCAGCAACCGCGACGACGGCACCCTGAGCGTTATCGACATCGCCAGCCTGAGCCTGCTGCAACAGCTCAAGACTGGTGCCAGCCCGCTGTCGGTGGCGTATTCAGCGTTGTCCGGCGCGGTGTATGTGGCCGATGGCAAGGACGGCACGGTGACGGTGATCGACGGCAACAGCCATGCGGTGCGCCGGGTCATTCGCCTGCAGCAGGGCCTCGGGCCGATGGGCTTCAGCGCTGATGGCCGCTTCGGCGTGGTACTCAACACCGTGGAGAATCGCGCCACGGTGATCGATGCCGCCACCGACGCGGCGATCCACGACCTGGAGGTGTCCGCCGAACCTTATCAAGTGGTGTTCAGCAAGGCCTACGCCTATGTGCGCGGGCTGGCCTCGGCGAAGGTCACCATGATCAATCTGGCCTCGCTGGGCGAAGGCCGGCAGCCGATCAGCCAGGGCTTCGAGGCCGGGCCGCAGCCGCCACGGCTGGCCGGCGACCTGCCGCTGGCCTCGAGCCTGGCGGTGTCACGCGATGACAACGCGGTGTTCGTGGTCAACCCGGTGGACAACACCACCTACTTCTACGCCGAAGGCATGAACGCGCCGATGTCCGGTTATCCCAACCGCGGGCAGATTGCGCGAGCGGCGATGGTCATCGACCGCAGCCTGCGCGAGGTGGCGCCGGGGCTCTACAGCGCGCGGGTCAGGCTGCCGGCGGCGGGGCGTTTCGACGTCGCGTTCCTGCTCAACCAGCCGAACATCATCCATTGCTTCACGGCGCAGATCGAGCCGAACGGCCAGGCCGAGCAGCACGTCGGTCAACCGCGGGTCGAGTTCCTCCTGGACAAGACCCGCGTGGCGCTCAACGACCCCTACGTGGTGCGCTTTCGCATCGTCCAGGGCAAGCACAAGGTGCAACGCAGCGGCGTGAAAGACGTGCAGTTGCGCTACTTCCTCGCGCCGACGTCGCGGCCGCGCGAGGTGCCGGCGCTGGAGGTCGCCGACGGTGTCTACGAGGCACCGCTGACGCTCGACCGCAGCGGCGCCTGGTACCTGCATGTGCGCGCCGCGTCGTTGGGCGCCGGGTTCGACGACCAGACCTTTGCCAGCGTCCGGGTGTCGCCCGGGCAGATTCCGTGAAGAGGACATCCCCATGAAGCGATTTGCATCCCGTGGCCTGCTGACCCTGTGCCTGTTGGCGTTCGGCGTCCACCAGGCCCTGGCGCATTCGGCGGACGAGCACGCCGGCCACACCGCACCTGCCGCCAGCACCCAGGAGCACGCCCAGGTGAAATTCGCCGACGTGCCGCTGCTCGACCAGAACGGCAGGACCGTGCGCCTGGAGCAGGATCTGGTGCAGGGCAAAATTGTCGTCATGAGCTTCATCTACACCAGTTGCACCACGGTGTGCCCGGTGGTGTCGTCGATCATGGGCAAGGTGCAGAAGCAGCTCGGCGCGCGGGTCGGCAACGAGGTGCAACTGGTGTCGATCAGCATCGATCCGCAGCGTGACGATCCCAAGCGCTTGCAGGATTACGCCAGGACGTTCCAGAAAGGCCCGGGCTGGAGCTGGCTCACCGGTTCGCCGCAGTCGATCAGCGCCACGCTCAAAGGCCTCGGCAGTTTCAGCGGCGACTTCAAGAACCACCAGCCGTTGATCCTCGTCGGCGACGGCAACAGCCGGCACTGGATGCGCTACTACGGCTTCACCGATCCGGCGTTGCTGGCCAGGGAAGTGGAAAAACTCAGCGGCCTGCGCACCCATGCCAAACACACCGCGATCGCCATGGAGCAACAGCCATGAAAGCGCTGATCCTGATTTTCCTGACCCTGTGCTTCTGCGTGCTCAGCCTGCTCGCCATCGCCCATGAGGGCCATGAGGCCGCGCCATCGGCGCAGGTTGCGCTGCAACCGGCCAAGGGCACCCACGATGCCAAGACCTGGTTCACCGACACCCCGCTGCAGGATCAGAACGGCGACACCCTGCGGTTCTACAGCGATGCGCTGCACAACCGCGTGGTGCTGCTCAACGTGATCTTCACCCGCTGCAATGACGCCTGCCCGCTGATTACCCGCAAGCTCAAGGAAGTCCGTGCGTTGCTGGGTGACAAGGCCGCCGGCATCACCTTCATTTCCCTTACCAGTGATCCGCTGCGCGACACGCCGGCGGTGCTCAAGGCTTACACCTTGGAGCAAGGGGCCGATGACCCGCACTGGCTTTTTCTTACCGGTGACAAGGCGCAGATCGACCTGGTGCTCGGCCGCATCGGCCAGATTGTGCCGACGCCCGAGCAGCACTCGACCCAGTTGATCGTCGGCGATGTCGCCAACAAACGCTGGAGCAAGATCCGTCCCGATGCCCCGGCCGCCGCCATTGCCCAGCGCCTGCAGCTGCTGACAATGCCCGTGGCCGGCCGCTGAGTCCTGGCCATGAAGCGCTGCCGCGTTCTCGCCCTGCTCCTGTTCGCCAGCGTCAGCCTGGGCGCGGCCGCCGTGCCGCTCACCGCTGAGGAAAGCGCCGGCAGGCGCCTGTACCGCGAAGGCCTGTCGGCCAGCGGCGAGGCGATCATGGCGCGGGTCGGCGCGGCGGATGTGCTGCTGCCCGCCACCAGCCTGCCGTGCGCCAACTGCCATGGCGCCGACGGCCTTGGCCGACCCGAGGGCGGCGTGCGTCCGCCGGAGCTGAACTGGGCGCGCCTGAGCAGCAGCTACGGCCAGCAGCAGGTCAACGGCCGCCGTTATCCGGCCTACACCGAGAGCAGTCTGGCGCGGGTGATCCAGCAGGGGCGCGACCCCGCCGACAACCGTCTCGACCCGAGCATGCCGCGCTTCCTGCTGTCGATGAAGGACCAGCGCAACCTCACCGCCTACCTCAAGCGTCTGGCCGAGGAACGCGACCCGGGACTGGAGGCCGAGACTCTGCACCTGGGCACCTTGCTGCCCAGCCAGGGTCCGCTGGCCGAGGAGGGCGCGACAGTGGCGGCGGTGCTCAACGGCAGCGTGGCGCGGATCAACGCGGCGGGTGGCATCCATGGCCGCCAGTTGCGCCTGACGGTGCTTGATCCCGGCCCGGATCGCGCCAGTGCCGAACAGGCCCTGCAACGCTTGCTCGAGCAGGAGCAGGTGTTCGCCCTGGTCGCACCGCTGGCGCCGGCGCTGGACAATGAACTGGCGCCCCGCCTGGAGCAGGCCGGCGTGCCGATGATCGGACCGCTGTCGCTGCTCGGTGCAGTGCAGACCAGTCCGCAGATTTTCGAACCATTGCCGGGCCTGCGCGAACAACTGATCGCCCTGGCCGATTACGCCGCGGCCAGCCTGCGCGTGTTGCAGGGGCCGACGCTGATCGCCTATCCCGACGACCCGGGCCAGGCGCAGACCGCGCAGACCCTCGGCCAATACCTGCAGGCCCACGGTTGGCAGAACGTTCACGTGCAGGCCTACGACCCGGCGGCGGACAGCCTGCCCCTGGGCTCGCGTTCGGTGTTCTACCTGGGCAGTGGCGGCGGCTTCAGTCGGCTGGCGGCCGGTCTGCAGAACGCCGGGCAGGTGCCGTACCTGTTCGCGGCCTCGAGTCAGGTGGCCGGGGATCTGCTGCAGGTGCCGAACGGGTTTTCCCGGCGGGTGTTCCTTGCCTATCCGTTCGTGCCCAGTGACTGGACCCAGGCCGGGCGCATGGCGCTGTCGCTGCTGCGCGAGCATCAGGGCCTGGGTGCGCAGCATGCGGTGCTGCAGGTCGGCGCGTACGCCTCGATGCTGCTGCTCAGCGAAGGCATGAAGCAGGCCGGGCGCGATGCCAGCCGCGAAAAACTGGTGGCGGCGCTCGAAGGCCTGCACGATTTCGACACCGGCCTGACCCCGCGCATCAGCTTCGGCCCCGGGCGACGCCTGGGCCTGAGCGGGGCGCATGTGGTCACCGTGGATTTGCCCGATCAGCGCTTCTATCTGGTCGCGCCCTACAAACCCGTTGTCGCCAGCCCCTGAACGGAGGCCCTGATGATGAAGCTGAGAATGCTCTGCTGGTTGCTGGCGTGCGGCGTGTCGCTGGCGTCGGCGAACAATGAACCGGTGGCGGCGCGGGTCAATGGCGAGGCGATTTCCGAGTTTCGCCTGGAGCGCTATTTCGCCGAATACCTGGAGGACCAGGGCCGCGCCGTGGCCAGCATCCGCAATCCCAAGGCCTACAAGCAGCTGCGCCAGGCCGCGCTCGATGCGCTGATCGACAAGGAGCTGCTCTGGCAGGAGTCGCGCAAACGCGGGATCGAGATCGACGAGCAAGCGGTGCGCGCGCAGGTCGAGCAGACCCGCCAGGCCCTCGGCGGCGCGGAGAAGTTCCGCCGTCGTTTGCAGGATGCCGGGTTCGACGAAGCCTCGTTCAGCGAATACACGCGCCGCGAACTGGCGGCGCAGCAGGTGTTCGCCGAGCTGAGCCGGGTCGATGCGCCCGACGAGAAACAGGTGCGCGCGTTCTTCGCCGAGCATCGCGCCGAGATGGGCACGCCGGAGCAGGTGCAGGCGCGGCATATCCTGGTCAAGGTTGCCGAGGATGCCGACGCCGCCACGATTGAAGCGGCGCGGCTACGCTTGATGCAGATGCGTGCGGCGATCAGCCAGGGCCAGGACTTTGCTAGCGTCGCGCAGAGCGGTTCAGAGGATGCCAGCGCCAGTCAGGGCGGGGCGCTGGGGTACTTCGCTCGCGGGCAAATGGTTGCGCCGTTCGACGCGGCGGCTTTTGCCCTGAAGCCGGGAGAGCTCAGCGATGCGGTGCGGACACCGTTCGGCTGGCATTTGATTTTTGTCGAGAACCACTTGGAGGCAGCCGATGTCCCAGAGTTGCAAGGGCTGGAAACAGTCCGGGCTTACCTTGCCCGACAACAACAGACCCAGGCTCGTCGTCAGGTGCTCGCGCAGTTACGGGCGCAGAACAGGATCGAACGGATTGACGACGACTGAAGGTTCCCCCCCAATAGTGGGGAATGGCTTCGATGTCCATTCAGGTGCTTCCCCGTTTCTGGGGAACGGGAAGCCGGGACGAGCGGGCATTGTCATTGAATTCAAGGACATGAAGACTTAATTCTACCGGCGCTCAGCCTGGCATGAAGTGTGCGTTACCGATGGTAAGGCGCACTCCGACAGGCTCTGTATGCAGGACCTGCTGTTGCAAGGAGTCGACCTTGGTTAACAAAGTACTGGTTGTCGAAGACGAACAGCTGCTGGCGCAGAACCTTCAGGATTACCTGTCGGCGCAAGGGCTGGACGTCCGGATTGCACACGATGGAGCCGACGGCATCGGTCAGGCCGACACCTTCGCTCCCGACGTGCTGGTGTTCGATTACCGCTTGCCCGATATGGAAGGCTTTGAGGTGCTCGACGCTGTCCGCCAGAACAGGACGTGTCATTTCGTGCTGATAACGGGTCACCCGACCGCCGAAGTCTGTGAGCGGGCGCGGCAACTGGGGGTCAGCCACATCCTGTTCAAACCGTTTCCACTGGCGGAACTGGCCCGAGCTGTCTGCGACCTTCTGGGTATCCAGCGCGAAGCGAAACCCGGTGCGAGCCCTTCCGAGGGCTTCGTCGAACGACGCCAGAGCAGGACCGAGAGCTTCCCGTTGCAGTTGTACGATGGCAGTTGGGTGCTGGCGGATCGTCGACGAAGCAAGTCGACCTCCATGGCGCCGGACGACGATCAAATGCTCACCGGGGAGTAATGGCGCGATAGACGTTCCGGCACCCGCCGCAATGGCCTCCCGCGCCGACAGGGCCCCCAGGCCCCGGTGGGAGAGCAAGCCATGGAACGTTTGTCCGTTGTCGTCGAAGCGTTGCCCCCTGCGTGTGCCCCGACACGCTTTTCCAGCGAGCAACTGGCCCAGGCTCGATCCCGGGCGGCCACTTCCGGGGAGCGCGTACTCGACGCCCTCGGCGTGCTCTGCGAACTGGCGCCGATGCCCTTCATTGCCAGCCTTGGCGCCACCCTGCATTACCCGGTGCTCGACACCGACACCCTGTTCCAGGCGACGCCGGTCTTCGACCGGGTCACCCTCGCGCAATGCCTCAAGCGTGAATTCATCCTGCTGCGGCACCAGGACCAGGTCATCGGCGTGTTCGCCGATCCCTTCGACAACGCGCGCCTGGCCTGGATCGACGAGTGCCTGCACGGTGCGCCGCTATACCTGGTCCACGCCGACGACCTCAAGGCTTACCTGGCGCGCCACGAAGAAAGCTTCCATGCCGTCGAATCGCTCAACGCCCAGGCCGACGCCGGCGGTGAGACCGATACCCTGCAGAGCCTGTCGCTGACCAGCATCAGCGAAGACGCCAGCACCGTGGTGAAGCTGGTCAACTCGACCCTCTACGACGCTCTGAAAATGCATGCCAGTGACATCCACCTGGGCACCACCGGCAACGGTCTGGTGATCAAGTACCGCATCGATGGCGTGCTCAACAACATCAGCAAGATCCAGGGCGCCGAGTTCGCCGAGCAGGTGATCTCGCGGGTCAAGGTCATGGCCGAGCTGGACATCGGCGAGAAACGCGTACCGCAGGACGGTCGGTTCAAGATCGGCATCAGTGGCCGGCAGATCGACTTTCGCGTGTCGATCATGCCGAGCATCTTCGGCGAAGACGCGGTGCTGCGGGTGCTCGACAAACAGGACCTGGCCGACAAGGTCTGCGGCGTGCAGTTGCAGGCACTGGGTTTTGAAGACGAAACCCTGCGCCAGTTGCGCCGCCTCGCAGCCGAACCCTACGGCATGGTGCTGGTGACCGGGCCTACCGGCAGCGGCAAGACCACCACGCTGTACGCGATGATCACCGAGATCAACCACGGCGTGGACAAGATCATCACCATCGAAGACCCGGTCGAGTATCAGTTGCCCGGGGTGCTGCAAATCCCGGTCAACGAGAAGAAGGGCCTGACCTTCGCCCGTGGTCTGCGCTCGATCCTGCGCCACGACCCGGACAAGATCATGGTCGGTGAGATCCGCGACCCCGACACCGCACAGATAGCCGTGCAGTCGGCGCTCACCGGGCACCTGGTGTTCACCACCATCCACGCCAACAACGTGTTCGATGTGATCGGCCGTTTCACCCAGATGGAAATCGATCCCTACAGCCTGGTCTCGGCGCTCAATGCGATCCTGGCCCAGCGCCTGATCCGCCTGGTGTGCAGCAGCTGCAGCACCGCGGTCACGCCGAGCGATGACGAGCTGCGCGCCTCGGGCCTCGACCCGCACAAGGTCGGCCACTACCGCTTCGTCCATGGCAAGGGCTGCGGCCATTGCCGCGGCAGCGGCTACCGCGGCCGTACGGCGATTGCCGAGCTGCTGCACCTGGACGACGAGCTGCGGCAGATGATCGTCGAACGCCAACCCATCACTCAGATCAAGGCCCTGGCCTGCGCCCGTGGCTTGCGCCTGCTGCGCGAGTCGGCGCTGGAGCTGGTGGAGAACGGCCGGACCACGCTGGAGGAGATCAATCGTGTCACTTTTATCGCGTGAGCGTTTTGTCGCCGTGCTCGGCGCCAGCGGTGTCGGTCTGGGCCAGCGGCGGGGCAGTGCAACCCTGTGGCTGGGCAGCGTCGGCTACATCGACGAAGGCTTCCAGAGCTACGCGGTGGCACTGGACACCCTGGATCGTCTGCTCGGCGAACACACCCGTGCCGGGGCGGATCTGAGTGTGGTGATCTCCGGCCACTTCAGCCGGTTCTGCCTGGTGCCGTGGAGCGCGCAGATCAGCAGCCCTGACGAACTGCGCGGCTTCGCCCAACTGTGTTTCGAGGACTTGTTCGGCGCCCCGAGCCAACCGTGGAGCCTGGTATTGTCGGCCGAGCCGGCCGGGTATGACCGCATCGCCAGTGCCTTGCCGCAGGATTTGCTCGAACGCCTGCGCACGCTGGTCAGCGGTCGCGGTCTGCGCCTGCGTTCGGTGCAGCCCTACCTGATGACGGCGTTCAACTGCTTCGACAAAAGCCTCGCTGCCGGCGACTTCCTGTTCATCGTCGCCGAACCGCAACGCAGCGTGTTGCTGCTGGCGCGTGACGGGCGCTGGGCCGCGGTGCGCTCGGCGGGCAACGGCGACAGCGATGCCGCGCTGAGCGCACTGATCGGCCGCGAACGGCAATTGCAGGCCTCCACCAGCGAGCGCCCGTTCAATGTCTACCTGCACGCGCCGGCGCGCCTCGATGCGCCGCCGCAGATTGCCGAGGTGCAGCTGCGCACGCTCGAAGACGACACGATGAACGTGCGTGACGGCTTGTACGTCATGTCGCGGGCGGTGGCCTGAGATGCGCGCCTTGAACCTCGACTTCCAGCCGCGTCCGCGTTCCGGCCCGCTGGGCTGGAGCCTGCTCGGCAGCGGCGTGTTGCTGGCGCTGCTGTGCTTCGGCGTGCAGCAACACCTCGGCGAGCAGGCCGAACAGCAGCAGGGCCACCTGCAGCACACCCAGCGCCAGCTCACTGGCGACAGCGGCGGCAAAATCACCCTGAGCGCGGCCGAAACCCGCGAGCAGGCGCAGAACCTCGCCGAAATGCGCAAGGTCTCGCAGCAACTGCGCCGCCCCTGGGAGCGCCTGTTCGCCATGCTCGAAGCCATGCCGCGTGACGACATCGCCTTGCTCACCCTGACCCCGGATGCGCGCAAGGGCCAGGTGCGCATCAGCGCCGAAGCGCGGGATCTGCAGGCGATGCTGGATTTCCACAAACGCCTGGAAGCCAGTGACGAGCTCTCCGACGTGTCGCTGCTGAGCCACGAAATCGTCGTCAAATCGCCGGAGCAACCGGTGCAATTCAACCTGTCGGCGACCTGGGAGATGGGCGATGCGAATCCCTAGACTGATCGTCCACGAATACCTGCAGGGCCTCGGCGTTCCGGGCCTGGCCGGTCTGGCGCTGCTGATCGTCACACTCGCCTGGGCCCTCGGCGGTTTGCTGCCGGGCTGGCAGTCGCTGCAACAGCTCAGCCAGCAGACCCAGGACGCCAGCGGATACCTGGCGAAGGTCGAGGACGGCAGCATCGCGCCGCCAGTGGTGCCGCAACGGCAGCTCGATGATTTTCGCAACAAGCTGCCGGCCCAACCGCAGGCCACGGTGGCCATCGACCGCATCTACGCCCTCGCGGCTCAGGAGCACATCACCCTGGCGCGTGGTGAATACGCCCTCGGCGTCGATCCCAAGACGCACCTGGCGCGCTACCAGATCCTGTTGCCGGTGCGCGGCAGCTATCCGCAACTGCGCCGCTTCCTGCACGCCTTGCTCGGCCAGTTGCCGGCGGTGGTGGTGGAAGACGTCGAGTTCCAACGCAAGAAGATCGCCGACACCGACCTCAGTGGCCGGATCCGTATGACCCTCTACCTGTCGAGGTCGTGATGGATATCAAGCGCATCAGCGGCTGGCTGGCGTTCTTCGGCGTGGCGGCGGCACTGGCCTGGTTGCCCGAGTATTTCTCGCCGAGCGAAGACGCCGATTCCAGCGCAGTCGCCGTGGTCACCCCGGGCCGCAGCACCAGCCGTGGCGCCTTGCCCGCCAGCGCGGCCAAGGTCGCGGCGCCGCCGCTCAAGGACCTGAGCCCGGCCGGCGATCTGTTCGCCGCCAAGAGCTGGAAAGCCGCGCCGAGCCTGGCCACGGTCACCGAACAACCGCTCAACCCGACGCCAGTGGTGCCCGCCCCGAGCCTGCCACCGGTGCCGTTTCAGTTCGTCGGCAGGCTGCATGACCGCAGCGACCTGCAAGTGTTCTTGCAGGACGGCGAGAAGATCTACGTCGTGCGCAGCGGGGATGTGATCGACGACACCTGGAAGATCACCGGCATTTCCGAGGTGGAACTGCAGCTGATCTACCTGCCTTTGCATTTGTCGCAGACCTTGTCTGTGGGGAGTACGCAATGAACAGATCCCGTTTGCTCATGAGCCTGGGCCTGTGTGCCGGGCTGGCCGCGTGCAGCAGCGCGCAGGTCGCCAACCAGGAGGCTGCCGACCTGATCGAGCAGGGCCAGTACGAAGCCGGCCTGGCGCGGATCCAGGAGGGCCTGCGGGAGAACCCTCGTGATACCGAGTTGCACCTGCTGCTCAACAGCGGCCGGGCCAAGGCGATCACCGCGCTGCTGACCTCCGGTGACACCGACCGTGCGCGGCGTGACTTCGTCTCGGCGCGCACCGCCTATCAGCGCGTGCTGACCATCGAGCCGAACAACCGCCGCGCCCAGGATGCGTTGCGGCAGCTCGACTACCTGCGCAGCATGGACGAAAAACTCGAACTGGCGCGGGGCGACCTGCGGCGCGGCGACATTTACGGTGCCGACCGCCAGGTGAAACAGATCCTCGAACTCGACCCGGCCAACGAAGGCGCGCTGGAACTGCAAGGCAACATCCGCCTGGTACAGAGCCGCAACGTCATCCAGTACCCGCAACTGCGCACCCGACTCGACCGGCCGGTGACCCTGGAATTTCGCGACGCCAACCTCAAGACCATTTTCGAAGTGCTGTCGCAGGTTGCCGGTCTCAATTTCATCTTCGACAAGGACCTGCGCCCGGACATGAAAGCGACGATCTTCGTGCGCGACGTGCGCATCGAAGATGCCGTGCAACTGTTGCTGCAGCAGAACCAGTTGCACCAGAAAGTGGTGAACGAAAACACCCTGCTGATCTACCCGGACTCGCCGCAGAAGCTCAAGGATTATCAAGAGCTGGTGATGCGCACGTTCTACCTGACCAGCATCGACGCCAACACCGCGCTGAACATGATCAAGACCATGCTCAAGACCCGCGACGTGTTCGTCGACGAGCGCCTCAACACCCTGACCATGCGCGATACCGAAGACGCGATCCGCATGGCCGAGAAACTTCTGCAATCGCAGGATCAGTCCAACCCCGAAGTGGTGCTGGAAGTGGAGGTGATGGAAGTCGCCACCCAGCGCATTCTCGACCTCGGCCTGCAATGGCCGAGCACCTTCGGAGTGATCAACAGCGACGGTTCGGCGGTGTCCATCCTCGATCAACTCAAGGGCATCAACTCCAGCCGGATTTCGATCTCGCCGTCGCCGCAGGCCAAGATCAACGCACAGGACAACGACATCAACACCCTGGCCAGTCCGGTGATTCGCGTCAGCAACCGTGAGCAGGCGCGGATTCACATCGGCCAGCGGGTGCCGATCATCAGCGCCACGTCGGTGCCGTCCACCCAGGGCCCGGTGATCACCGAAAGCGTGACTTACCTCGATGTCGGTCTGAAGCTCGAAGTGCAGCCGACCGTGCACCTGAACAACGAAGTGGCGATCAAGATTGCCCTGGAAGTGAGTAACGCCACGCCGCTGGAACCGACCCGCCAGGGTACGATCCCGGTGCAGGTCGACACCCGCAATGCGCAGACCTCGCTGCGCCTGCATGACGGTGAAACGCAGATCCTCGCCGGCCTGATGCGCAACGACCACGGCGCCACCGGCAACAAGATTCCCGGCCTGGGTGACATTCCCGGTCTGGGCCGCCTGTTCGGCAGCAACAAGGACACCATCGGCAAATCGGAACTGGTGCTCTCCATCACCCCGCGGATCGTGCGCAACCTGCCGTACCAGAGCCCGTCGGACATGGAATTCCCCACCGGCACGGAAACCAGCATGCACATCCAGGCGCCGGACCGCTCGATGCAGACCTACACCCTGCCAGCTCCGGTAGCGCAGCCCAAGGCGCTGGGCGATGCCGCCGTGGCCACCACCCACGTGACCGTCGAGAAGCCTTGATCATGAACGCCTCGCAACGCGGTTTTACCTTGATCGAAGTCGTGGTGACGCTGGCCCTGATCGGCCTGCTGGCGAGCATGGCCGCGCCCCTGACCGAGACCGTGGTCCGCCGCGGCAAGGAGCAGGAACTGCGCACCGCGCTGTACCAGATCCGCGACGGCATCGACGCCTACAAACGCGCCTTCGACGCCGGTTACATCGAGAAGTCGCTGAACAGCAGCGGCTACCCGCCGAACCTGAAGGTGCTGGTCGACGGCGTGCGCGACGTGCGCAGCGCCAAGGGTGCCAAGTTCTACTTTCTGCGCCGCATCCCGCGTGATCCGCTGGTGCCGGCCAAGCGAGACGACGAAGGGGGTTGGGGCCTGCGTGCCTACAACAGTTCGGCCCAGAATCCGCGCGATGGCGAAGACGTCTTCGACGTCTATTCCAAGGCGCGCGGCAAGGGCCTCAACGGCATCGCCTACCACGAGTGGTGAATCGCATGCGCCGCGAACAGGGTTTTACCTTGCTGGAACTGATGGTGGTGATGGCGATCATCGCGACCCTGATGACCATCGCCTTGCCGCGCTACTTCAGCAGCCTCGAGGCCTCGAAGGAAACCACGCTGCACCAGAGCCTGTCGGCGATGCGCGAGGCGCTGGATCACTACTACGGCGACACCGGACGGTATCCCGATTCCATCGAACAACTCGTCGAACAGCGTTACCTGCGCAGCGCACCGCTGGACCCGATCACCGAGCGCAACGATCAATGGGTGCTGGTCGCGCCGCCGGATGGCGTGGCGGGCGGCGTCGCCGACATCAAAAGCGGAGCTACCGGGAGGGCGCGTGATGGCAGCCAGTATTCCGAGTGGTGAGCGCGCCGGGCAGGGCGGTTTCACCTACCTGGGCGTGCTGTTCCTGATCGTGCTGATGGGCATGGGCCTGGCCAGTGCCGGCGAGTTGTGGGCCACCGCCGCGCGCCGCGACCGGGAAAAGCAACTGCTGTGGATCGGCACCCAGTACGCGCAGGCGCTGCGCAGCTATTACCGCAGTTCGCCGGGGCTGGCGCAGTACCCCAAAGAGTTGGTCGACCTGCTCGACGACGAACGCTTCCCGCAAGCCCGGCATCATCTGCGCCAGCTCTATCCGGACCCGATCGGTAAAGGTGAATGGGCGCTGCAACGAGGCTTCGACGGGCGCATCACCGGGATCAACAGCCCGTCGACCGAGGTGCCGCTCAAGCAGGCCGACTTCCCGGCGCAGTGGTCGGACTTCGAAGGCATGCAGCGTTATTCGGACTGGCAGTTTGTCGCCGAAAAAGCCTTCCTCGAGGGCAGCAACGGCCCGGCCAAGGGCCAGTCGGCACTGCCCCAGGCGTTGCAGCCATGAGCCGCCGGTGGTGGTGCGCGTTGTTCCTCGGCCTGCTGGCGTGCTGCGCCAGTGCCGGCGAGGAAGACGAAATGATGGGTTTCATCGTCGACGACACGATCTCGCACATCGGCCACGACTTTTACTACGCGTTCAGTGAACGCCTGCGCGACACCAGCCCGATGGATTTCAACCTGGTGGTGCGCGAGCGCCCCGACGCGCGCTGGGGCAGCCTGGTGACCGTGGAATATCAGCAACGCCTGGTTTATCGGCGCTTCCTGCCGCCGAACACCGTGGAACTGAAGGACGAGGCCTACGACGCCGCCGACTGGGTTCGACGCCAGGTTGTCCAGCGCAAGCTGGAGGCTCTGTTGCAGGACACCACCGACCTTGAGAAGGACGAACTATGAACACGACAACGTTCTCACGGCGCAGCGCAATGTGGATGTCGGGGTTGTTGCTCGGTGTCGCCAGTGCCGCGGCCGTCCAGGCCACCGAGCTGGTCTATACGCCGGTCAATCCGTCGTTCGGCGGCAACCCGCTCAACGGCACCTGGCTGCTCAACAACGCCCAGGCGCAGAACGATCACGACGATCCGGATCTCAAGAGCCGTTCGACCGTGGCCGGCACTTCGGCGCTGGAGCGCTTCACCAGCCAGTTGCAGTCGCGGCTGCTGGGGCAGTTGCTGGACAACATCTCCACCGGCAACACGGGGAGCCTGTCCACCGACTCTTTTATCGTCAACGTCATCGACGACTCCGGGGCACTGAGCATTGAAGTGACCGACCGAGCGACCGGTGAAGTTTCGGAAATTCAGGTGAACGGCCTCAACCCATGACGGGCTGACGGTTCCGGGGAGTGATGGACATGAAAAGAATAATCGCGCTAGGGCTGCTGTTGGCGACATTACAAGGCTGTGGACTGCGTGAGCCGATGCCGGCCGAGCAGGACACCGACACCCCGACCCTGACCCCCAGGGCCTCGACCTACTACGACTTGCTGAAAATGCCGCGGCCCAAGGGCCGGCTGATGGCGGTGGTGTACGGCTTCCGTGACCAGACCGGGCAGTACAAACCAACCCCGGCCAGCTCCTTTTCCACCAGCGTGACCCAGGGTGCGGCGTCGATGTTGATGGACGCGATGCAGGCCAGTGGCTGGTTTGTGGTGCTCGAACGGGAAGGGCTGCAGAACCTGCTGACCGAGCGCAAGATCATTCGTGCCTCGCAGAAGAAACCCAATACCCCGGTGAACATCCAGGGCGAGCTGCCACCGCTGCAGGCAGCGAACATGATGCTCGAGGGTGGGATCATCGCCTACGACACCAACGTGCGCAGCGGCGGGGAAGGGGCGCGCTACCTGGGCATAGACCTGTCGCGGGAGTACCGGGTGGACCAGGTCACCGTCAACCTGCGCGCGGTGGATGTGCGCAGCGGGCAAGTGCTGGCGAACGTGATGACCAGCAAGACGATTTATTCAGTGGCGCGCAGTGCCGGGATTTTCAAGTTCATCGAGTTCAAGAAGTTGCTCGAAGCCGAGGTCGGTTACACGACGAACGAGCCGGCGCAGTTGTGTGTGTTGTCGGCAATCGAGGCGGCAGTGGGACACATGGTGGCGCAGGGGATCGAGCGGCGGTTGTGGCAGGTGGCGGGGGACAGTTCCACGCCCTCTCAGGATGATGTCTTGAATCGCTATTTGACCCAGAACAAGGTGGATCCGGAGGCCGAGTGAACTGGGCGGCCTTTGCGCCGACCAGGTTCTCTGGGTAGTTTGGGTGAATATCCGTTTTTTTGGGTGTTGCCGCTGGCGGTTTCGCTCTTACAGCGAGTCCCTTTTGGCAAACGCCCCAAAAGGAACCAAAAGGTCTGGGCCCCGGCGTTCGGCCCCTCGCTGGGGCTCGGGGTTTCTTCGCTCCGGGATTCATCCGGGGGCATCGCCTCCGGTTTGCTTCGCTGCACCTCCTCTCGATGTGTTCGACTCCGTCGAACGGTCGCTGCGCTCCCACCCCCGGATAAATCCCTCCACTCAGCCTGCCGAAGGGGCTGGCACGTCAAAAGCGGTACTCGAGCTAACGCTCATTGAGTTGAGTGGGGCGGCTGCGCCGCGGGTTGGGGTGGTAGTTGGTTGTTGTTGATGTTGTTCCTGGCGCTTTCGGCGTTCCTGTCGCTCTTGTTGGTGTTGGTGTTGGTGTTGGTGTGAGCAGATGTATGTGTTTTCAAAACCCGAATTCAACTCGGTATTTCACGTCGGCGTACCTCTCCCAAACAACTCGATCGGCTCCCTATCCCTCCGGGAGAGGGCTGGGGTGAGGGCGCTCTTGATCTTCCGCGTTAATTGATCGTTCCCACGCTCCGCGTGGAAATGCAGCCCGGGACGCTCCGCGTTCCATTCTTGAATGTTTAAAAGTTGTGTCTGTTTTAACGGTCCTTCCCACAAGGTTTTCAGGTTGTCCGTCGGAAGCGCGGGCTCTAGCCTGTTTCGGTCGCTGCCAATTCAGCGATCGGGCCTGGAAACCCGTGGGAAAACAGAAACCAACAACCCCTTCGTCTGGAAACCGAATGGGCCAGCTTCACCCCTCAAACAGAGAAAACATCATGTTCAAACCAACACCCAACCCACCCGAAAATCAAACCAACCCCGAAACCGACCCAACCTCCCCATACACCTCCATCAACTCGAAAAAACTCCACAAAAGCCGCCGAACGCGCGCTGGACCATTATCTCTGCCCCGGCGCCCACATCATGGGCAGCGTCAACGAACCCGCCCCGATGTACCTGGCCAACCCGGTCTACAACACCGAATCCCTGCTCGCCAACGCCTGCGAGTCCCTGGGCTCCACCAGCGAAATGCTCAACACCTTCGCCGCCACCCTCGACCCCGCCCACCGCAAGACCTCCCTGGGCATCGCACAGATCCTCATGCTGAGTGAACTGGCCGTAAATCAGGCCTTGGATCACGTCGAGCTGAACGATGAATAGCTCGGTACAGAAACCAAGTCCCTTCGAATCAGAACATAGTCGACTTACCTTGGAGGCGATGGGCGATGTGGATGCTGATCGAGTGATTGACCATCAAACAGTGCTGGATTGGGTCGGTTCTTTGATCTGTCCGGAGAAACCATTAGATAGTCCCCAATAGCTTGAGAACCATCAGAAACAAAAAAGAACGCTATCCAAAAAGAGGTCGCGTTCTTCACTTTCAATCAGGAGCCACCATGGATGACCTGTTCTCCCCAATCGTTTCAGACTTCGATAGCGAAGAGCAGGCCGCCAGCTACGACCGCTGGTTCCGTGCCGAAGTCCAAGCGTCAATCGACGGCCCGCGTCCAAACATTTCGCATGAACAGGTAATGGCCGAGATTCAGTTATTGATGGAGGAAATGGAACGCAAACCGAAAATCTTAAGGTAGCGAGCAAGGATTCAATTCAAATATCGTTCGTTCAGGATGTATCAAAGTTCAGGTAAGATCCGTAGATAGTGATATTCAAAGGAGAGAATTGATGGCAGGAAAGCCAGTCGCAAGGCTCGGAGATCCAGGTAGTCACGGCGGAAATATCATCACTGGATCAAGCCCCATTTTTGTTAACTCAATGCCAGTGGCCTTGGTAGGTGATACCTATGCTTGCCCCGTTCACGGCAGTAACCCCATAACGACAGGCGCGCCCCATGTTTTCGGATTGGGGAAGGATGTTGCACATGTTGGCTCGCAAACAGCATGTGGAGCGACGATCACGGCTGGCTCACCGGATACCTTCGTTGGCGAGTCTGGTGGCGGTGCTCCCACCAGCTTCCTTTCGCAGTTTCTGAAAGAAAAGACTTTTGTCGAGTTCCATCTGCTTAACGAAAGAGATGTACCTCTCGCCAACGAGGCGTATGAACTGACACTTCCCGATGGAACCTTAATGACGGGCACCCTTGACGATAATGGTTTCATGCGTGTGGAAAATATTCCCAGAGGAAGTTGCAGCATAAAATTTCCGAAACTTGAAGATACGGAACATCTTTAATGGTTCAGCCTACTAAAACTACCAGCACAACCCAGACGGCAAAAAATGCAGGCACATCAGGGAAAACTACGAAGACCCACCAAATAGTCGTGTCGGGTGCCTACATGGAGGTTTTGATTGGTGGTCCTTACAAATGGGAAGGTGTAGATCATCCTTATGGACATGCAGCCTTGCACGTGGTTGTAGGTGGTAAAGATATTACATATGACTTTGGGCGCTATGGGCTAACTTGGGGGCCTTTCGATAGCGAAGGTGAAGGGCTATTGAACGTATGGACTTCTTTTAGAGGCTACATTGCCAATGAAAACCGTTATGGAAGGACAACGACTGGTTTCGTTTACTATTTAGATAATAAAAGCGCGGAGGCAGTGATTGCCCATTTCGCTGAGATCATTGCGGCTAGAAAGCAGTTGAGGGAAAAATTTCCGACCTCGACGCGTTATCTTCTTCAGAAAGACTATCACCCTACAACCAATAACTGCACGACCATGACGATGGAGGGAGCCAAAGTTTCCGGGAAGTCGATTGTCCAGAATCCTGGCCAGTATGCGGAAATGAGGGGGCTTTCATGGGTGGAGAGGCAAGCTACGCGTACTCAAAACCTCCCTAAAGATGGGATTTTCATGCCGGCAGATTTTCAGGCAATGCTTGAAGGGAATACGGAAACGCGCTATGACAAGAAAAATGTCTACAAAAAGTAAGCTGATTTCCTTTCTCGTGTGTATTTTGATTTTGGTCAATATCGCAGTATTGATATTTGTCTTGTTTAATGGATTTTCGAGGACGCAAAGCATGAAGATGATTAAGACTAGAGCGCCAATGCTTATCGGCGGGCGAGATGGTGACGAAAAGTATTATGTGCTACCTGCTGGGGCGACTGTTTATTACGATAAGAGCTTCTCGGAAGGGTTTAGTCGTTACATAGTTTACTTTAATCATCAAGGCCCTATTGTTGGTGATGAAGTTCCTATGGAGCCTAAGTATCAGGGCTCACTTGTTGACCCTCTTTGGCTGTCTGATGTAGACGCGGATACCCTGAAAGAAATCTTCAAGCGTTTCCCGCTTTCCAAAAAAGACGTCGCTGCCGCTATCAAGGCCAATGAAATAACCAAGGATGATCTGGCCGACATTGTTCGCTCGATGCCGGATTGACGGAGTTTTTATAGAAGCCTTCGGTAGATCCAACAGAAACCCACAAAAAACCGCGATCTCTCTCACTAGAGGATCGCGGTTTTTTGTGCCCCAGACTTACTGCTGTAATACTGCCGCCTGGTTAGCTGACCCGCACTGATGAAAGTTCGCAGTTTGCGTCATTCCGCCCCGGGCCACATACGCCACGTTCATGGTTTGATCGTTCCCACGCTTTGCGTGGGAACGCAGCCTCTGAGGCTCCGCGTCAAATGCGAGCTGGAACGCGGTGCGTCCCTTGAAGCATTTCCCACTGAGTCGGTTCGACGTGGAAACGATCAACGACTCAAATCTCAGCGCAAAAAAAACCGCGCCCCCAACAGATCGCGGTTTCCCAACACCCAACCCTTACTGCTGCAACACCGTCGCCTGGTTCGCCGAGCCGTACTGTTGAATGGTCGCGGTCTGGGTCATCCCGCTCTGATCGACGTTCGCCATGTTCCCGGTCCCGCCCTGGGTCACGTACGCCACGTTCATGCTGTCGGTCTGTTTGACGGTGATCTGGTTGTCGCTGCCGTACAGCTGCGCGGTGTAGGCCTGGTTGCCGCTGCCGGACTGGTCGAACTCGGCGCTGTTGCCGGTGCCGCTGGAGGAGCCCTGGACCAGGTTGGTGGTGCCGCGCTGGTCGGAGATGAGCAGGTTGTCGCTGCCGTTCTGGTCGAAGTACAGCTCGTTGTAGGCGTCGGCCTGGCTGACGGTGGTTTTGTTGCCACTGCCGGTCTGGTGCGTGGTCATGATGTGGCCGACGCCGTCCTGGGTGAAGCTGGCGATGTTGCCGTTGCCTGCCTGGGTGACGGTGGCGCGCTGGTTGCTGCCGAACTGGCCGCCGGCCTGCGGGCCTTTCCAGTTGCTGGCGTAGACCTTGTTGTCGTTGCCCACCGACGTGGCGTTGAGCACGTGGCTGTCGCCGTTCTGGTAGGTGAAGTGGACGTTGCCGCTGCCTTGCTGGTACAGCGCCAGGGTCGAGCCGATGGATTCGAACTGGTCGGCGTAGATGGCGTTGAGGTTGCCGACCTGCAGCACGCTGGCGACGTTGTTTTCGCCGTAGCTCTGGTCGACCACGGTTTCGTTGCTGTCGCCGTACTGGTTGACGGTGGCCTGGCTGGCCAGTTGGCTGTCCTGCCAGATCTCGGTGCCGTTGAGGTTGCCGAACTGGTTGATGCTGATGTTGCCGCCGGTGCCATTGCGCTGGTCGCCGTAGGCGTAGTTGCTTTCGCCGGCCTGGTTGATGCCGATCTGCCCGCCGTTGTGCAGTACTTGCTCGGCGGTGCCGTAGTTGGCGGTGCCGTACTGGATGATCAGCGAGTTGTTGCCGCTGCCTTCGTACAGTTGCTCGATGTTGGCTTCGTTGCTGTCGCCGAACTGCAAGGTCTTGCCTTCGCTGCCGTTCTGCGAGTCCTGGTAGATGAACGAGAAGTTGCCGCTGCCCTGCTGCTGTTGCAGCGCGGTGTTGGGTGAGCCGAAGCCCAGGGACTGGCTGGCGTGTGCGGTGTTGAAGGCGCCGCTCTGTTGCTGGGTGATGGTGCCGTTGTCTTCGTAGAGTTGTTCGGCGTAACCGGCGTTGTAGTCGCCGACGGCATCCTGGGTGATGACGCTGCTGGCGTGGTCTTGCACGGCGGCGGCGTCGTTGCCCTGACCGAGCTGGGTCTGGGTCGCGGTGCTGAACGGGGCCTGGGTCTGCTTCACATCAGCGATGTTGGCAGTACCGGCCTGGCTCTGGCTGGAGAGGCTGTCGTCGGCCATGGCCTGGGCACTGATCATGACCAGGATGGCGGCGGTGAGAGGCGTCAATTTGAACATGATGGAATCTCCGATGATTGCAGTGCTTAGCGGTATTGCTTGACCGAAACGCTCATGCCGTTGCCCGACTGGGTCACGGCGCTTTGCAGCCCCGTGCCGGCCTGCTCGATGCTGGCGTCGTTGTTGTTGCCGTTTTGCGCAATCTGCGCGCGGTTGTGGCTGCCGTTCTGGGTGATCGAGGCGGCGTTGCCGGAACCGTTCTGGGTGATCTGCGCCATCAGGTCGCTGCCCTGTTGCAGGATGTAGGCCTCCTGATTGCTGCCCGACTGCACGATCCGCCCGAGCAGCGACTGACCGTTCTGGCTCAGCAGCGCCAGGTTGGCCTGGCCGAGCTGATCGATCAGCGCCTGCTGGCCCACCGGCGCGGGCAACTCGCCGAGGTCGGCAGCGGGCGCCAGGTCATCGTTGTCCAGCAGATCGTCGGCGCGCAGGCCTGCACTGCTGCACAGCAGGAGCAGGCAAAGCAGGGCGGCGGTCGACGGTTTCATGGCAAAAGTCCTGTCTGGTGTTGATCGGTCCAGCGCCTTGCCGCGGCCACCCGGAAGTGGCCGGGGCGCGGCCTCACAGCGTGGTCACCGACACCGTGCGCACGGTGCCCTGGGACGAACGGATGGTCGCGGTCGGGTTGGCCGATGGCACCACCGTCGTGTTGTTCAGCGTCAGCCGCCAGCGTCCGGTGACCGGTACCGTCGTCGTGCCGAGCGTGACCACCCCGGTCGGGGTGCTGACCTGCACGGTGATGGTGTTGCCGGTGGTCACCGACGAGGTGCCGGCGAAGTCCCAGTTGAAGCGGTTGCCGGAGCGCGCCTGCACCGTCGAGGTGGTGATGGTGAAGGTCTCCGCCGCCGGCCGTGGCGACACTTGCACGGTGACCGTCGCCGGCGTCGACAGGGCGCCGAAGCTGTCCCGGGCGATGTAGGTGAAGGTCGTGGTGAACGCCGTGGTCACGGTGGCCGGTGGGGTGTAGGTGATCACCGTGCCGTCGGTGCTGACCGTGCCGCGACCGGCGGCGGGTTGGGTCAGGCTGGCGACGCCCAGCGGCACGTTGCCTTCCGGATCGGTGTCGTTGGCCAGGACGTTGATCGGGATCGCGACGCCCAGGGTGGCGACGCTGTCGGCGACGGCGGTCGGTGGCCGGTTCGGTGCGACGGTGATGGTCACGGTGGCCGGGTTGACCGAAGCCAGGCCTTTGACGTCCTGCGCCTTGTAGGTGAAGGTCGTGGTCAAAGGTGCATTCACCACAGCCGGCGGGGTGTAGACCACGGACGTGGTGCCGTTGAGGGCGACAGTGCCCTGGCCGGCGGCCGGTTGAGTCAGCGCGGTGATGCTCAGCGGTACGTTGCCGTCCGGATCGCTGTCGTTGCTCAACAGGCTGAGCGTGATCGGTACGCCGAAGCTGGTACTGCCGGTGTCGGCGACGGCCAGCGGCGCCTGGTTCTCACCGGTGTCCGGCGCGTTGCCGACCACCACCACCGCTTCGCTGTCGCTGCCGCCGGCGGCGGATTTCACCGTGACGGTGGCCGGTGGCTGGGTCAGGTCGGCGACAGTGATGCGTTGCAGGGTGCCGGATTTCGACAGGCGTCCGTAGCCCTGGGCGACCATGTCCGGGATCGCCACTTCGTCGGTCGACGTCGCTTCGATCAGCAGGCTGTGGTTGGCCCAGTTGTAACGTGCGGTCTGGATTTTCACCACGTCGGTGAGTTTGCTCGACACCGACGTCGGCCGGGTGGTGCCGGCCGGGTTGGTCGCGGTCACTACTACCACGGCAGGCAAGGTGCCGTTGCCCAGGCGCTGGCCGAAGAACAGGCCGTTGTTGTCACCCAGCAGGCTGGTCTGGCACGGCGTCGGTGGCGGCCCGGGCAGCAGCGCAATGCTTTCGCGGAAGCACAGGGTCGAGCTGCTGTCCGCCTTGGCGAAGACCTCGGCACGAATGCCGGACGAGGTCCGCCGGTAAGTGGTGCGGTCGATTTCCACGTGGGTTTGCTGGCGGCTGTCGAGGACCTTGCCGGCAACGGTGAACAGGCTGGTCTGGATCGTCCCGGCCGGGCCGGTGATGCGCACGAAGTTGGTGTCGAACGGGCTGCCGGTCACCGCTTCGGTGAGGTTCGGGTCGCCGACGAAGGTTTCGACGCCGCCGGTGTCCGGGTTCACTTCGGTGTACGGGCCGTTGACGCTGCGCAGGAACGGACCGATGGCGCCGTTCAGCGCACCGCTGAAGTTGCCCGGCGCACCGATGCCGACGTCCTTGGTGATGTTGATCGCGCGTCGCCCGGGTGTGGTGACGTTGACCGTTTCCACACCGTACGGGTGGGTGATGGTGTAGGTGCCGGCGACGGGCACGTTCACCCGGATGCGAATCCGCGCGAAGCTTTGCTGATCGCCATCAGCCGGGTTGCCCGAGGCGAATGCCGCTTCGATGCCGGCGACATACGCGTCCATGCCATAACCGGCGCCGTTGTTGGCAATGTTGGTTTCGGCGAGGAACCAGAAGGCTTCCGGCGGCCAGTTGTCAGGGAACACCATCGGCTGGCTGTCATCGAAGATGCCCGGCTCCGGCAGCAGGGTGCACATGTACGCCGGTGGCGTGCTGGCCGGCACCCGCGAGCTGGCGGCGCGCGACTGGCACAGTTCCATCGACAGCAGGTTATTGTCCTGGTACCACATCGGGAATTTCCCGGTGGCGAAAGTGTAGGGGCCGGGGTCGACGGCGGCGAGTTGCGCGTAGGCACTGCCGGTCAGCGAGAGAGCAAGCCCGAGCGCGTTGAGCGCAAAGCGTGGCCACTTGTTCATGATGCCTCCTGATGCGGATCTGGGCATGTGAGCGTTCATTGCACGATGACCACTTCTTCGGTATCGCTGCCGCCGTTGGACGACGTCACCCGGACCTTGGCCGGTGGAATCGGCGAGATTCCGGTGGCCAGGGTTTTCACCGCACCGTCGCCGCTCAGGGCACCGATGGCGGCGCCGCCGATGGCGGTTGCGGTGAGCACCGGCGGCGAAGTTTCGTCACTGGTCGAGGCGACGAGCGTCAGTTGCCCGGAACTCAGGCTGTATTCGGCGCGCTGGATCACCACCAGGTCGGTGAGGGCCATCGGCAGGGTGGTCGGCGTGCTGCTGGCGATGGCCAGGTGGTTGTCGGCGGTGACTTGCAGGGTGGTCGGCAAGGTCGGGTCACTCGCCGACTGCGCGTACCAGCTGCCGGTGGAGTCGGCCTCCTTGAGGTTGAGCACCGGCGTGGTGCTGGTGACGGCGACGGTGGCCGGCGCCGGCGGGGCCAGCACGAAGATGTCCTGCTGAGCCACGGGCGCGCTGCTGCCGGGCTTGCGTGAGTACGTGCTGCGCTGCGGGATCAGCGGCGTTGGCCGGACCACCGTGGACAACTTGCCGGACACCGCGAACACCGTGCTGCGCAGATCGATGCCGCCGGGGCCTTCGATGCGGATGAAGTTGGTGTTGAACGGACTGCCGGTCACCGCCTCGTCGAGGTTGGGGTCGCCGATGAATTGCTCGGCGGCGCCGGTCACCGGGTTGGTCTCGGTGTAGGGCCCGTTGACGCTGCGCAGGAACGGCCCGACGTCGCCCTTGAGCGCGCCGTCGTAGGTCTGTGGCGAGCCGATACCGATGTCGCGTGTCATGTTGATCGCGCGGCGCCCGGGGGTGTCGACGCTGAACACATCGACCCCGTACGGATGGGTGATGACGTAGGTGCCGGCGGTCGGCACGTCGACCCGGATGCGGATCCGCGCGAAGCTGATCTGATCGCCCTCCACCGGATCGCCGCCGCTGAACGCCGCTTCAATGGCCGAGCCGTAGGACAGGTTGATGCCCCGCGCCGCGTCGACAATCGCGCCGTCGGCGGTGAACCAGAACGCTTCGTCGGGAAAATTGCTGGGGAAGGACAACGGCTGCGCGTCGTCGAAGATCCCCGGCGCCGGCAGCAGCGAGCACATGTACGTTGGCGCCGCCGGGGTGCCGGGCACCCGCGAGCTGACGGCTTTGGACAGGCACAGGTCCAGGGTGCGACCGTGGGTGTCCTGATACCACGCAGCGAAATTGCCGTTGGCCGGTACGTAGGGGCCGGTGTCGACGGCGAACAGAGCGGCCTGGGCAATGCCCTGGGCCAAGGCGCTCACGACCAGGACGGTCGCGGTTTTGGACAGTAAAGGGTGCATGAGTTAAGCCCTCTAGCGAAGTACCTGCCCCCTGGGGGTGGGTCAGTTGCAGAGGGGTTTACAACTTCCATACCAACGCACTGCCAATCTTCCCGAGAGGCCCGTGGCACAGGCGCTGGCGAGCGAAGGGCAAGGTGACGGCGGCTGCGGCGATAGGGCGACAGTCCCCAGGATTGGGGGCTGTGGGGGACTGGCGTTGGCGGCGAGTTGCCGTTCACCCCCCGCATCCGGGCAAACACCCAACCGTGGGCTATAACCCTATAGGACGTATCGGGAAGTCGCCGCCATGAACATGCAGTCAGAAACGCTTCCGGTCGACGAGGCCAGCCTGCGCCTGGGTTCGCGCAAGCAGCCGTTCAACCTGCTGCGCTGGTTCTCGCTGATCAGCATGGCGGTGATCGGCACCGTGGCGATCGCGCTCGGGGCGGTGTCGACGCGTTTTGTCGTGGAGGAGAGCGTGCAGCGCGATGCGTTGCTCACCGCGCAATTCATTCAGGCCATCGCCTCGGCCGAAGTGCGCCACGTGTCGATTCCCAATGTGCGCACCATGGGCGAATTGCTCGATCCGCGCCAGGACAAGGATTTTCCCGAGGTCGATCCGGCGGCCCGGGCCAATGCCCGCGGTGAATTTCTCGATCACATCGAACACTTGCCGGACGTGATCCTCGCCAACGTCTACGCCCCCGATCGGCTGGTGATCTGGTCGACCAACCCGGCGCTGGTCGGCACGCGGATTCATGCCGATGAAGACCTCGACCGCGCGTTCGACGAACGGATTCCGGTGTCGGCCAGTTATCACGATGTCGACAAGGGCCGTGAAGAACAGAAATTCGTCGTGCCACCGGAGTACATCTTTATCGAGAACTACATCCCGTTGTTCGACGCCGAGGGCAGGAATGTCACGGCGATGGTCGAGATCTACAAAGAACCCAAGGATCTGATCAACCGCATGGAGCGCGGCCTGGCGCTGATCTGGCTGGCCACCGCGCTCGGCGGTGGGCTGATCTACCTGGGGCTGTACTGGATCGTGCGGCGCGCGGCGATCCTGCTGGCGGCGCAGCAGAAGCAATTGATCGCCAACGAAACCTTTGTCGCCCTGGGCGAAATGTCCTCGGCGGTGGCTCACAGCCTGCGCAATCCGCTGGCGACGATCCGTTCCAGCGCCGAACTGGCACTGGAGTTCGACGCCGGGCCGGCGCAGAAGAACATCAAGGACATCATCGGCCAGGTCGACCGCATGTCGAAGTGGGTACGCGAGCTGCTGCAATCGCTGCGACCGCTCAATGACGAGCCGGAACCGGTGAACCTGGTGGCCGCGCTGCACGAGAGCCTGCTGGCGTTCGAACAGCAGATTGCCCGCGCCGGTGTGCATGTGGTGTTTCATCCGCAACACACGCCCATGGTGTTGAGCCAGCCGGTGCAACTGGCGCAGATCCTCAACAGCCTGCTGGCCAATGCCCTGGAGGCCATGGACAAGGGCGGCACGTTGACCATCAGCCTGGAGTCCAGCGACAGCCGTGGCGTCAGCGTGGTGCTCAGCGACACCGGCAAAGGCATGAACGAAGAACAGCGCAGCATGGCCTTCCGGCCGTTTTTCACCACCAAGCAGGGCGGCCTCGGCGTGGGCCTGGTGCTGGTCAAGCGCATCATGGAACGCTTTGGTGGCGGCGTGTCCCTGGACAGCCGCGAAGGCGAGGGCACCACCGTGCGCCTGGCGTTCCAGCGCATCCAGTGAACGCGCAAATCGCATTGCGCGAAAAACTCTGAACTTTCCCCAGCAGTGGGTGTCAGGCCCCGGTCACCGGGGAGTGGGGACGACAACAGCGCTGCCAAGACCCTGTTACAAAAGGAAATAATTTTTTGGCGAGCTAATTGCAAAACACCATCACCCCTTCCTTGATGAGGCGGCTGGTGATGGACAGAACAACGCGTTACCCCCACAAGCATTTCCTGCTGACGCCGTTGAGCGTCTTTCTGGCATTGACCCTGGGCAGCATGAGCGGGTTGCGAGCGAGCCCGATCGATGACGAGAATCAGCCGGAGCCTGCCGACCCGTCGGCCTACTACGATGAGCCGGCCGATGAAACCACCGCGCTCAACGCTATCCTGACGATGCCCGAGGCCAACCAGGACTCCTTCGATCTGCCTGACGGCGTCAAGGGCACACGGCTCACGCCGCGCGCGGAAAACATCCTGCCGCCGAGCGTGCAGACCAGCTTCAACTACCCCACCAACGGCAAGCCGAGCCCGTTGTTCGGGGCCCAGCCGTTTACCCAGCAACTGGTGCTGTTCGAAGAGTTCGGTCCGGAAAAACTCGACCCGACCACTCCGGCCGCCCCGCTGGGCTTTCCGCCGGCAGCGATCGGCCCGGCACCGGCGCAGGACCCCAACAGTGTCGCGCGCAGTGCACCTCCCGGCCCGGCGCTGGATGCGTTCCTGCGCCAACCGGGGCTGACGCCGTTCCCCAGCCAGTTTTCCAATTCGGTCGACCGCAACCCGTGGCAGGCGCAGATCGAACTGTTCCTCAACCGTCATATCGGCTCGTCCGCCGAAGGCCGCCCACCTGGAAAAGGCTGGGCCCATCAGCGCTGGAACGAGTTCTACCCGCAAGTGGCCTACAAAACCGTGCAGACCGGTGCGCGGCTCAACGGCGGCCTGCGTGACAGCCGGCAGATGCACGGCTATGCCGTCGGTGAGTTCGGCCCGGGCGGGCTGTATCACAACGTCGCCGGCGTGCCGCTGACCGATGGCACCGCCAAGGGCGTCGATCCACGGTTCCACCCGGCAATGCCGGCGCAGAACCACAATTCGGTGTGGACCTTCGACGGCACGCTGCCGCCGAAACTGTTGATGGTGCGCTACGGCCAACCGGTGCTGATGCGTCACTACAACGGTTTGCCCATCGATCCGTCGGCCAACCGTGGTTTCGGCCTGCACACGATCAGCACTCATGAACACAACGGCCACGCGCCGGCGGAAAGCGACGGCTATGCCAACGCGTTCTTCTTCCCTGGCCAGTTCTACGACTACCGCTGGCCGATCCAGCTCGCCGGCTACGACAGCATCAATACCAAGGCCGAGGATCCGCGCGCCGCATTCCCCTGCGCGCCGGGCGAAACCCTGTGGGTCAACGACATGAGCCCGGGCAGGAAGACCTGCGACCACGGCACGATCAGGATTCGTGGCGATTACCGGGAAACCATGAGCACCCACTGGTTCCACGACCACATGCTCGATTTCACCGCGCAGAACGTCTACAAGGGCAACGCGGCGATGATGAACTACTACAGTGCCCTCGACCGCGGCAACGAATCGGTGAACGACGGGGTCAACCTGCGTTTCCCTAGCGGCAGCGCCTTGCCGTGGGGTAACCGCGACTATGACGTCAACCTGGTGTTCGCCGACAAGGCCTGGGATCAGGAAGGCCAGTTGTGGTTCAACCCGTTCAACACCGACGGCTTCATCGGCGATCAGGTGCTGGTCAACTGGCAGTGGAAACCGACTCTCGACGTGCGCGCGCGCAGTTATCGCTTCCGCATCCTCAACGGTTCGGTGTCGCGCTACTTCAAGCTTGCCCTGGTGCGTGAAGTCAAGGGCAGCGGCGGCGAGTTCCAGGGCCCGAAAAACTCCGGCGTGTCGTACAGCCGCGTGCCATTCCACATGATCGCCAACGACGGCAACATCATGGAACACAGCGTGCCGTTCGACGGCTCGATGGACCTCGATGCCGACGGCGACAAGCAGAACCACAACGCGATCCTGCCGACCCAGGGCATCGCCGAGCGGTTCGACATCATCGTCAACTTCGCGAAAAACGGCATCAAACCCGGTGACAAGCTGTTCTTCGTCAACCTGCAGGCCCAGGACGACGGCAAAGGCCCGAAAGAAGTGATCCCGCTGGCCGACGTGCTCGCGGAGAAATACCTGCCGGTGATCAAACAGACCAGCAAGGGGCCGCAGTGGGACAAGGGTGACCCGGTGGTGGGCAAGGTCTTGCAGCTCAACGTCAAGGCGTACACCGGCCAGGACCTGGCCATGGATCCGGCAGCCTATGAGCCGGCCAAACCGGGCAAGGCGGAAGGCCTGGTGATGATTCCGCTGAAGATCCACCGTGACAACGCCGCCGACAAGGCGCTGCTGGCCAAGGCCCGCCACCGTACGTTCACTTTCGGGCGCGCCGACGGCACCGACGAAGCACCGTGGACGGTCAAGACCGATGGCGGCTTCGGCTTCCACATGGACCCACGTCGGCTCAATGCTTCGACCCGACTGGCCAGCGGTCCGACCGATGCCGGCACGAGCGGTTTCGGCACCCTCGAGGTGTGGAACATCAAGGCCGGCGGCACGGGCTGGAGCCATCCGGTGCACGTGCACTTCGAGGAGGGCATCATTCTCAGCCGTGGCGGCAAGGCGCCGCCGGAGTGGGAAAAGTGGGCGCGCAAGGACGTCTACCGCATCGGTTCGGAGCCCGATGGCCTGGACAATGTCGAGATGGCGATCAACTTCCGCGAGTTTGCCGGGACCTACATGGAGCACTGCCACAACACCCAGCATGAGGACAACTCGATGCTGCTGCGCTGGGACCTGGAGAAACCCGGGCAACTGCAGTTGATGCCGACGCCACTGCCGAGCTGGGACGGTGTGCGCTACGTCAACTCCGCGGCACTGCCAACCTTCCGCAACGGCGACGGTTTCGGCCCGAAAGTGGTGGTCAAGCCATGAACCGCCGGCCCGTCGACTGCAGCCCGCTGCCGACCCCGCGCTCCCGGGCGCTGGCCATGCACCTGGTGCTGTTGCTGGTGACCTGCGTGCTCGGCAGCCAGGTGCTGCTGGCGCATCAGGCCGGCGGCGAGCCAACGCCGCCGGCCGCGGAAGCCGCCACCCCCTGGGGTGGCGATTATTTCCCCAACACCCTGCTGACCGATCAGGACGGCCACCAGGTGCATTTCTACGACGATCTGATCAAGGACAAAGTGGTGGTGATCAACTTCATCTTCACCTCCTGCAGCGATTCCTGCCCACTGGAAACCGCGCGTCTGCGCCAGGTGCAGAAACTGCTGGGCGAGCGGGTCGGGCAGGACATCTTTTTCTACTCGATCAGCATCGATCCGCTGAGCGACACGCCGGCAGTGCTCAAGGCCTATGCGCAGCGCTTCAAGGTCGGCCCGGGGTGGAAATTCCTCACCGGCGAGTTCGAAGACGTCACCGACCTGCGCAAGAAACTCGGGCTGTTCATCGAAGGCGTCGACAACGGGCGCAGCAAGGATCACAACCTCAGCCTGATCGTCGGCAACCAGAGCACCGGCCGCTGGATGAAGGCCTCGCCGTTCGAGAATCCGTGGATCCTCGCCGATCAACTGGCCAACACCCTGCAGAACTGGAAGCAGGCCAGCGCCGAGGAAAGCTACGCCGACGCCCCGCAGATTCGTCCACCGAGCAATGGCGAGGAACTGTTCCGGACCCGCTGCGCCTCTTGCCACAGCCTCGGCCCGCAGGATGGCGAGGGCATCGGCATGCGCAACATCGGCCCCGACCTGATCGGTGTGACCCGCCAGCGCGATGCGCGCTGGCTCAGCCGCTGGATTCGCGAGCCGGATCGTGTGCTGGCGGAAAAAGACCCGATCGCGGTGCAGCTGTTCGAGCAATACGAACGCATTCCGATGCCCAACCTGCGCTTGGACGAGCAGTCGGCGCAGTCGATCATCGACTTTCTCGACGACGAAACCCAGCGTCGGCAGCCTGCCGTGCAGCCCTTGGCTGACGGGGCGTTGACGCCAAAACGGGCCAGTTCCACGAGTGAAACGGTGAGTCGCATGCAATAGCGGCCAAACAGCATCATTGAACCGTGTGTCACGGTCATAGCCACCTACACTCACACGTGACGGTGGCTGTAACCGGCTCGATAGAAAAAAACGCCAGGGCATCCCCATGCAGCGACTGAAACAAGCAAAAACACCGGCGCCGGGCGCGACGGTTGCAGCGATCAAGAGTTGGAGCGCGCAGTTCAACCTGCTGCGCTGGTTCTCGCTGGCGAGTTTTTTCATCATCGCTGCCGTGGCGTTGGGCCTGGGTTATGTCTCGACGCGTTTCGTGGTGACCGAGAGCGTCGAGCGCGATGCCTTGCTCACCGCGCAATTCATTCAGGCGATTGGCGACGCGGAAGTACGTCACGCCGGGATCACCCCGGAGCGCACCATGGGCGAAATGCTCGATCCACGCCAGGACAACGCCTTCGCGGACGTCAATCCGGGCTCGCGGGCGGCCGCGCGGATCGAGTTTCTCGATCACGTCGAGCATTTGCCCGACGTGCTCCTGGCCACGGTCTACGCCCTGGATCGCACGGTGATCTGGTCGACCAACCCGGAACTGATCGGTGTGCGTTTCGAGGACGATGACGAGCTGGACGAATCCTTCGAGATGAAGGTGCCGGTGTCCTCCAGTTACCACAAGATCGACGACGAAAAGCCCGAGCAACGCTTGTCGCGCGAACCGAAGTACCTGTTCATCGAAAACTACGTGCCGATGTTCAACGCCGACAAAAGCAAAGTCGTCGCCATGGTCGAGGTCTACAAGGAACCGGCGGACCTGGTGGAGCGCATCGACCGCGGTTTCGCCTCGATCTGGGCCGCGACCCTGCTCGGTGGCGCGGCGATTTATCTGGGCCTGTTCTGGATCGTGCGCCGCGCCGCGAGCCTGTTGCAGAGCCAGCAGCAGCAATTGATCAGCAATGAAACCTTCGTCGCGCTCGGCGAGATGTCTTCGGCGGTGGCGCACAGCCTGCGCAACCCGCTGGCGACCATCCGCTCCAGCGCTGAACTGGCCCAGGAAGTCGCCAGCCAGGGCGCGCAGCGCAATATCGGCGACATCATCAGTCAGGTCGACCGCATGTCGCGCTGGGTGCGCGAGTTGCTCGTGTCGTTGCGACCCATGAGCGATGACGGTGAAGCGGTGGACTTGCTGCCGGCGGTCGAGGACACCCTGGGCGCGTTCGACGCGCTGATCCGCCGCAGCGGCGTCGAAGTGCGCTTCAATCCGCAGCAGTGCCCGCCGGTCGTCAGCCAGAAGGTGCTGCTCACGCAGATTCTCAATAGCCTGTTTGCCAACGCCCTCGAAGCCATGCCCAAGGGTGGCGTGTTGAGTGTCGAGATTGAAACCGCCCAGCCCGGCCAGGTGCGCATGACGTTGGGAGACACCGGCAAGGGCATGAGCGCGCAACAGCAGCAACTGGTGTTCAAGCCGTTTTTTACCACCAAGCAGGGCGGCCTCGGGGTTGGCCTGGCGTTGGTCAAACGAATCATGGAGCGGTTTCAGGGGTCGGTCGTTCTGACCAGCCGCGAGCAGGAGGGAACCCGCGTCAGTCTCAACTTCAAAGTGGCATCGGGAGGGGAATATGGAACACAGCATTCTGCTGGTCGAGGATGACGAACTGCTGGCCGACAATATTCAGACCTACCTGGAGCGCAAGGACTTCGAGGTGACGGTCTGCCATTCGGCCGAGGACGCGCTGGAGCAACTGAGCCGCTTCATGCCGGACGTGGTGCTGACCGACAACTCGCTGCCGGGCATGAGCGGGCACGACCTGATCCAGAAGCTGCGCATCAGCGCGCCGGATCTGAAAGTGATCATGATGACCGGCTACGGCAATGTCGAAGATGCGGTGGTGGCGATGAAGGAGGGCGCCTTTCATTACGTCACCAAACCGGTGGCCCTGCCCGAGCTCAAGCTGCTGCTGGACAAGGCCCTGGCCACCGAGCGCATGGAGCGCACGCTGTCGTTCTACCAGGAGCGCGAGGCGCAGAAATCCGGGGTGCAGGCACTGATCGGCGAATCGGCGCCGATGCAGTACCTGAAAAACACCATCGCGCAGTTGCTCGACGCCGAGCGGCGCATGGCCAACACCGACCTGCCGCCGGTGCTGGTGGAGGGCGAGACCGGTACGGGCAAGGAACTGGTTGCGCGCGCGCTGCACTTCGATGGCCCGCGCAGCAAGGGGCCGTTCATCGAATTCAACTGCGCGTCGATTCCGTCCAACCTGGTCGAATCGGAACTGTTCGGCCATGAGAAAGGCGCGTTCACCGACGCCAAGGATCGCCGCGTCGGCCTGGTGGAAGCGGCGGACGGCGGCACACTGTTTCTCGACGAGATCGGCGAAATGGACCTGCTGTTGCAGGCCAAGCTGCTCAAGCTGCTGGAAGATCGCACCATTCGCCGGGTCGGTTCGGTGAAGGAGCGCAAGGTCAACCTGCGGGTGATCAGCGCCACCAACTGCAACCTTGAGCAGATGGTCCAGCAGGGCAAATTCCGCCGTGATCTGTTTTTCCGCCTGCGCATCATTTCGATCAAGGTGCCGCGGCTGTACGCGCGCGGTGACGACATCCTGTTGCTGGCGCGGCATTTTCTCGCCAGCCATGGCAAGCGCTACGGCAAACCCAACCTGCAGTTCAGCCAGCAGGCCGAAGAGTTGCTGCTCAGTTACACCTGGCCGGGCAACGTGCGCGAACTGCGCAACATGCTCGAGCAGACCGTACTGCTGGCACCCAGCGACACCATCGCCGCGCACCAGTTGAATGTGTGCATGAGCCTGGTCGACGAACCGCCGCTGCACCTGCATCCCGAGATGCCGGCGTTCGACGCGCGTCCGGCGAGCAACACCGAGTCGATGAACCTGCCGGAAGTCGAGCGCGACATGGTGCGCAAGATGCTCGACAAGACCGACTGGAACGTCACCAAGTCAGCGCGCCTGCTCGGCCTGAGCCGCGACATGCTGCGCTATCGCATCGAAAAACTCGGCCTGGCGCGGCCGGACAAGCGTCAATGGTAAGCCGTGCGCCGGCCGGCGGTGCCGCAGGCTGCAGCTACAGGTTCGGCTCCGGCATGACCGGCACCGGCCGGGCCAGGCATTCCAGCAGACAGCTCGGATCCAGCACCTCGTCATTGACGTAGATGCCGCGCTGCGGATCGTAACTGCGCACGAACACCCGCACCGTGGCATCGGCCACGGTCGGCAGTTGCGAATCGTGGAACACATGGCGATCGGGGATGACGATGAAATCCTGCGGCGCCGTGTCTTCATAGTCGCGCGGCGGCAGCGCGCTGAACGAGGGCGGAGCAGGGTGGGCGAAGGGCTGGTTCGGCCCGTAGTAGTTGAAGTTGCTGTCGAGCGCGTGCGCCTGGGTGGCAGCGAGCAGACAGCAGGGCAACAACAGCCGTTTCAAGGTTTGCATGGCGGCACCTGCGTGGGCGGTTTTCCCCAAGGCTATTAACTATAGCTGGCTGTGCCTGGGCTGTCGGTGCACTCGACGGCGTCTACGGGGGGCTTACAGGTTTGTAACAACTTGCGCGCGCAGGCTGGTCTAGACTCGGGCCGCTCGATCAAGAGCATCGCCCGGAGTGCGCCATGGAAGTGCCAAACCACAAGAACGTTATCGAGAGCAATCGTCAGGCGTGGAACGATTCTGCTCGCCATCACCAGGATTCGCCGGACTGGCAGGCCTTGCTCGATGAAGTCACGCAGGCCGATTTCTCCTGCCTCGACGATACCCTGCGCGGCTTGCTGGAACAGCTCGGTGTCGACGGCCAGGACGTCGTGCAACTGGGC
The DNA here is from genome assembly GCF_030209175.1 of Pseudomonas sp. efr-133-TYG-5. GTDB lineage: Bacteria > Pseudomonadota > Gammaproteobacteria > Pseudomonadales > Pseudomonadaceae > Aquipseudomonas. The sequence continues at coordinate 104,662 of NZ_JARVSM010000007.1, forward strand.
TGCAACAACGGCCGCGAGAGCCTGTCGCTGTTCGCCCTCGGTGCGCGAAGTGTGATCGGCATCGATCAGTCCGCGGCGTTCCTCGAGCAGGCCCGCGCGCTGAACAGCCGTTCCCCGCACCACGCCGAATTCATCGAGGCCGACATTCATCGTCTGCCGGCGCCACTCCTCGCGCGTTTCGACATGGCGCTGATCACCATCGGCGTCCTCAACTGGATGCCCGATATCGGCGAGTTTTTCCGCCACGTCGCCGCGACCTTGAAACCGGGCGGGCGCCTGGTGATCTATGAAACCCACCCGTTCCTGGAGATGCTCGACCCCGAGGCCGCGGATCCCTACCGCCTGGCCACCTCGTATTTCCGCGCAGAGCCGTTCGTGCAGGAGCAGCCGATCGTCTACGTCGGCAAGGTCGAGCAGGCCGCGGCCAAGTCGTACTGGTTCGTGCACACCCTCGGCGCGATCTTCAGCGCCGCCCTCGATGCCGGGTTGAACATCGCGCACTTCAGGGAATACGCCCATTCGAATCGCGAAGAACTCTACGACCGCTACCTGGACCAGGAGGCGCAAGTGCCCATGTGCTTCACCCTGGTCGCAGAGAAAACTCAGGGCGTGGTGTGACGGGTGGCAGGTCCCGCTGTGCACGAAGGTTGACACAGCAGCACCTGACGGTTGGTTAAGGGGCCTTTACGCCTGTGCCGCAGCACTGACCACGGGCCGTCCCGGTTTGCGCAGCGGGTCCAGGCGTGAGCCCTGGTAGCGGCTTTCGCGGAACAGGCGCCAGCGGCCGAACAGGCCGTAGACGTGGGTGACCCGGCCCTGTTCGTGGTAACCCATGCGAATGTGCAGTTTCAGCGCCGGGATATTGTGGGTTTCGCAGACATCGACGACTTTGTGGCAGCCCTGGGTGGCCATGGCTTGCCAAAGCGCGACTTGCACGTCCACCGACAGGCTGCTGCCGAAGTAGGCGCGGGTCATTTCGCCGCCGAACTCGAAGAATTCGCCGGGTTTGACCGGGAACTCGCAGCCGTAATAGTGACGGTCATGGTAGTTGCGCGTGCTGCCCCAGATGAACGCCACGGCGTGGCCGTCGGCGTCCAGGTACATGTGCCCGGTGTGACCTTCGTCCGCGAGTTCGGCCATGGTCTGTACACGGTCGCCGAAATGCCTGGCGAACGCCCCGGCATTCTGCGCTGTGATGTCGACTTTGCGCAGGCCTTCATAGGGCCGCAGCTTGTGCGGCGGCACCGGGCTGACCAGGTCGCGCTCCATCCACAACAGCTCCCAATGGAAGAACACATAGCGTTTCCACAGTGTGCCGAAGGTGCGGCCCAGGCCTTTCTGGCGGATGCGGTCGCGCAGCTTTTCGATGACGCTCATGATGCCCTCCGTGGCCGTAGCCCGGTGTGGTGGATGGTGCTTTTTGTGGGTATAGATCAAGCCTGCAAGTTCATGTCAAAGCGCCAGCTTTGAAAGTATTGCAAGTTGTGTAACTCATTCCAGTGCGGTCGCCCCGCGCAAAAAATCCTTGTTCAGATCGCTGTAGGAAACCCGTGGAATACCCGGCAACCGCTGCTCTAGCAGGCGGCTCAGGGACTCTCCCGGAGCAAGATAGGCATCGCCGAAATCCGCCCCGAGCGAGTTCGGGTGGGCGACGATTTCCAGCACACCGTCGGTCGGCGCGGGCGCATTGCGCAGGTCCACCGGCGTGCACACGTAATCTGCCGTCGCGCCCGCCAGACCCTGCAATCGGCGATTGAGCAGGCCTTTGAACAGGCGCTTGGGCAAGCTGAGGTTCTGCCCCAGGTTGCGTGCCAGGCGCACCGGCACACCTTGATGAGCGGCGAAGCGCGCGACGATCTCGCCGATCGGCCAGATGTTGTGCACGTGCTGATGCGAGTCCAGGTGGCTGGGCCGCACGCCGTGGTCGACACAGCGTTGCCACTGCGCCTGCAGTTCTTTACGCACCGCCTCGCGATCCGCGCGGTTGAGCCACAGGCTGTGGCGTGCCAGGTTGAGGTCGAACACGCCGTGGCTGTCGCAGAACGTGCGGCGGGCGCGGATCGCCTGGCTCAGCGGCCGGCCGTAGGTCAGGTTGAAGTGCAGGCCGACCCGCCCTTCGAGCAGTGGATGGCGGGCCATGGCACAGGCCGCCTCGAACGCCGGCATGTTGGCCATGGCCGTGGCGGAACTGATCACCCCGGCCTGGAACGCGCTGAAGATCACCGCGTTTTCATTTGCGCTGAGGCCGAAATCGTCAGCGTTGACTATGACTTGGCGAGGCATGGTCGCCCTCCGTGGTAATGGCGGTGGGTAGGGGGGCCTGCTTGGGCTGCGGCGCACTCGCCGGACGTTTGGCGCGCCATTGCTGCACGCGCGGCTTGAGCCGGTGCCAGACGCGCAGCGCCAGGCCCAGCAGCAGGCCGCTGGGACGCCACGAATAGAAACTCCAGCGCCAGTGCTCCAGTTGCCCGGTCATGCGTTCGTGCAGTTGGTGGCTGGAGTTCTCCAGGCTGACGCGCGAGGCATCGATCCAGTGCCAGTGTTCGTCCAGGCCCCAGCGAATCCACTCATCGAGCAACACCCGGCCGCTGCCCAGATCGGCGTACTGCGGCAGGAACGCGAGGTTGTAGTCGTAGAGCCGGCCCTGTTCGAGCAGGCCGAGTCGGTAGCTGAGGCAGCGGCTGTCGAGCTCCAGCGTCACCAGGCGTACCAGGCCCTGCGCGGCGAGGGCGCTGAAGGCGCTGTCGATCCATTGTCGGCTGCGCGCGCTGGCAAAAATGCCGACGCCTTCGTCACCTTTCCAGCTCACCGCCTCGACTGCGCTGATGGCCTGCAGCAACGCCGGCATGCTGTGCGCATCGGGGACGATTCGGCGTACCTCGGCGCCGCACGCGGCAATCCGTTTGCGCGCTCGGCGCAGTTTGTAGCGTGGATCGCCGGAGACTTCCTGGCGATCGGCCTCGCTGATCAGGTGCACCGGCACGCGACAGCTCAGGCGCCGTTCGCCGGTAGAGCTGTGCGCCATCCACTCGGTGAGGGCACTTTCTTCGCCGGCCGGCTCCGACAATTCATTGAGCTGCAGCAGGGCGTGGGGCAGCCGTTGGCGAATCAACTGCAAGGCCTGGCGCATGTCCGCGGCGTCCAGCAGCGACAACAGCGCCAGTCGATCGGCGAGGGGGTAGCCAAGGTGATGCAGCACCCTGAAGCGCATGCCGAAGAAACGTTCACGACCCGCCACCAACGGCAGGCACAGGCGCAATTCGTCGGCTTCCCAGGCGAGCAGCACGTGCACCTGCTGACCGGCGTCCAGTGCCTGCTCGGCGGCGATCAACCAGGCGAGGCTGTTGAACGGCGTGTGGTCCGTCACCCGCAGGCGCAGCGCGTCATAGGCCGCTGCCGGGAAGTCGGTTGCGCACAGCGAAGTGCGCCATTCGAATCGCGCCATAGGCTCAGGTCGCCGTTGCTGTGACAGATGGACGGGAGGGCTTGCGCAGTGCATCCAGGCGCGAGCCGCTGTAGCGGGTTTCGCGGTAGAAGCGCCAGCGCCCGAACAGGGTGTAGACGTTCATGATCCGCCCTTGCTCGGTATAGCCCATGCGCAGGTGCAGCTTGAGCGCCGGGATGTTGTGGAACTCGCAGACGTCCACGACCTTGTCGCAGCCCTGCGCAGCCATGGCTTTCCACAGCTCCAGTTGCAGGTCGACCGACAGTTCCGAGCCCCAGTAGGCGCGGGTCAGTTCGCCGCCAAACTCGAAGAATTCGCCAGGTTTGACCGGGAACATGCAGCCGTAATAGTGCCGGTCGAAATAGTCGCGGGCGCTGCCCCAGATGAAGGCTACGACGTCGCCCTGATCGTCCAGGTGCATATGCCCGGTATGGCCCTCGGCGGCCAGTTCGGCCATGGTGCCGACGCGATCACCGAAGTAGCGCGCGAATGCGCTGGTGTTGTCCGGAGTGATCTTCACCACCCGCAGCGGCGGGTACGGCTTGAGGCTGTGCGGCGGCACCGGGCTGACCAGATCGCGCTCCATCCACAGCAGTTCCTGATGGGAGAAAACGTAGTGCTTCCATGCTTTCTTGACGGTGGCAGACAGTCCTTTGTGCCGTAGGTGTTCAGTCAGTTTGCTCAGCATGTTCATGGTGTTGACTCCTGATGACGATGCATCGCGTGGCCACGGGCCGACGCGGCGGAACATCAACGGACGGGTCATGAGGCGCTCCAGCTGAGGGCGAAAAGGGTTTGCCCCGGCAGCTCGAATTGCACTCGACCGTCCTGGCAGGCAAACGGTGCGTCACGGCTGCGATTGTCGGCACCGAAGTAACGCAGGGCGCCACTGTTCAGCGGACACTTGGCGCCGCTCAGATCGACCCGTTGCAGGCGCGTGCCCTTGTTCACGCCGAGCAGGCCGCGCTGCTCGTCGCTGGCCATCGCCAGGACGTCGACTTCAAAGGCGTCGTTCTCCAGCCACAGCACGTTGTGCAGCCAGTGCTGCTGGATGAACTGCTGCGCGTAGCCGACCGGTTTGAGTTGAAAACGCTCATCGCCCAGCACGCGCAACATGCCCTTGGGGTACTGCGGCTCATCGGCGGCCTGGAACCAGTTGAGCATGCTCAGCAGGCCGTCCTGGGACGCATTGATCACCACCGAGGCCCACCACAGCGAGGTGTAGTGGGTTTCCTGATCGTAAGGGCTCAGGCTCGAGCCGCTGGACAGGTTGGTCTGGTCGAGCAGCAAGGCCTTGCGCGGCTGGCCCTGGGCATCCAGGCCGACCAGTTGCGCGGCGCGCCGCACGCTGTCGCGATAGACGCGGGTTGCCAGCAGGTCGCGGATCATCCATTCGTGCCAGGCCAGGGCATCGACCTGGTCGGCGGATTCGCTGAGCAGGCGCCGGGCCCAATCGATGCCGCGCTTGTCCGCCGCGTTATCGGCGAACGGCCCGTTGACCAGCCGCGAACTGGCCGGCATGGCAATGCGCACGCCAGCCCTGGCATTGCCCGGATCGCTGCGCACCTGGGCGGCCATGCTGGTGAAGATCGCCCGGTATTGCGCGTAGCTGGAATAGTTGAGGTTCGGTTCGTCGGCGAAACCGATGTAGTGCGTGCCGTTACCGCCCAGCGCACGGGTACCGGCGAGCCAGGCGGCGAGGCCGCTGTTGCTTTGTAGATCGGCGCGCAGGTCGGCCTGGCGCTGACTGCCGGCCAGCAGGGTGATGTCCTGGCGAATGCCGAACCGGTCCTGATAGGCCTGGCGGAAAGCGTCCTCGAAATGCGGATTTTTCGCGGTGACGTCGACGAAGCTGTAGTAACTGGCTGCCGTCGGTTTCAGTGCATCGAGCGCGGCATGACTGGCGGGCGGCGGCAGCACGTAGGGCAGGGCGATGCCCAGGTCGGGGGTGCGGCCGAGGACTTTTTCGTGGATCGTCAGGTGGGTCTGGCCGGCGTCTTCACGCAGCGGTCTGAGCTGCTGCGGATTCTGCGCAAACAGGTTGGCCGTGCCGTCGAGCCAGAATGCCGCTTTGCCGCTGCCCTGCAGGCGCAGGCGCCAGACCTGCTCGCGGGTACTGACCGGCAGCGCCACCTGATCGAATTGCCAGTAGGCGCGGTACGGCTTCAGCGCCAGTTGCAATTGCTCGCCATCGGCCACGCGCTGTGCTTGCAGGGCACTCACGCCGCCGTGGAACTTGCCCGCCAGCACCGCGTGTTCGCCGGGGGCGATCCTGAAATACAGTTCGTCGCCGTTGTGGGTTTCGGCGCTGAAATGCACCTTGGCCGGGGCGAACAGCGCCACGGTGCCCTGATCGTGTTCGATGCGGTAGCTGCGGAAGCTGTAGCCGGGAATCTCCAGGCGATAGGCGGCTGCGCCAGGCGCCAGCGGCCAGCTCTGGCTGCCCCGGGTTTCGCTGGCCTGTATCAGTCGCTCGCCCTGCAATGTGCCCTGGCCGTCGAGCAGGTACAGATGTTCTTCGTTGGCGTCGGCCTGCCACGCCGGCACCCAGCGCACGGTGACGGTATCCGGGCGATCGGCTTGCAGATACAGGCTGCCGTCGCGAATGTCGCCCCAGCGCATCGCCGCGCCGAAGGCGTCCAGCGTCAGGCCGAGGCCGAACAGCAGGGCCAGGCGCTTCATGCGGCTTTACGCCGTTGCAGCATCAGCCACATGGGCGCGATGTCACTGGGCAGGATAATCAGCGTCTGCCAGAACGGCACGCCGCTCAAGCGGCAGTACAACACCAGCATCGCCACAGTCACCGCCAGGTAGGCGATCGATGAAGCCGCCGCGGCGCCGACGATACCGTAGGCGGGGATCAGCAGCAGGTTCAGCGCCAGATTGAGCAATGCGCCGAGGCCCATCAGCAGGGAGACGCTGCCGGGCCTGTTCTTGCCCAGCAGATCGAGGCGCAGGATGCTCGCATAGCACAGGCCCAGCAGCCCCGGCAGCAGTGCGAGCAGCGCCGGGTAGGCCGGTTGGTAGGCGGCCCCGAACAGGGTGACGATCAGCCACTCGCCGATCAACGCCATGCTCAGGCAGGCGCCGAGCATCACCGTGGCGGTCAGGCGCAGGGCTAGCGGCGTGACCTTGTCCATGCCTTCGTCCTGTTGCAGCAGGCGTTTCATCAGCGGTGTGGTCACCGCTTCCGGAACGATCAGCAGCAGTTCGGCGGCGGCGCTGGCCATGGCGTAATGACCGAGCGCGGTACTGCCGAGCAGGGCGCCGATGAACAGATAATCCGAGCGCAGGATCACTTGCTGGAACAGCAGGTCCGGATGGCTGCGGGCGCTGTAGCGCAGCAGTTCGTTCTGACTGGCGCGGTCCCATTGCAACTGCAGCGGCTGCGCGCGCCGCAGCCACAGCCAACCCGCCAGCACCACCAGGCTGATCCCCGCCAGCCAACTGATCAACGCCGCTTCCAGCGCGGCGCTTTTCCACATCCAGAACAGGGCGACAAACAGCAGCAGCGGTGCCAGCGACTCGATCAGGCGCAGGGCATTGAAGGCGACCACGCCTCCGGAGGCGTTGTGCAGGGTCAGCAGGCCGCTTTTCAGCACGGTCAACGGCACCGCCAGCAGCAACAGCCAGGCCAGCAGGCCGAGTTGCACGGTGACGTCCAGCGTGCTGCCGAATTCGCGCACCAGCGCCACCACCAGCAAGGTCAGCAGACCCGCCAGCAGACAGCCGAACACCAGCACCTGACTGAGCAACAGGCCCATCGGCCGCTGCTTGGCGGCCTGATAGCCGACCGCCGAATTCAACCCGCCGCTGGTGGCGGCGCTGATCAGGTCGGGCAGGGTGCTGAGCAGGGCGAACAGACCTCGTTCGCTGGGCCCGAGAATGCGTGCCAGCAAGACGTTGCGCAGCAGCCGCAAGGCGATCATCGCCAGTTTGGTGCCCATGCTCAGGGCCAGGTGGCGCAGGTAGCTGCTGCGGCTCATGGCCGCGCCCCGCGGAAGATCCGCCACGACAGCAGCTCCGGATTGCGTGCGGTGCGCTGGCTGACCCCGAAGCGCGGCAGGTTCAATGGGTCGCCGCCACCGCGGTAGATGCCGCTGCCCGTGCCAAGGGCGAACGGGTAGTCATGGCGGGCGATCTGTTGCCGCACGCGCGCGTCGTTGTCGCCGTTGGGGTAGCAATACACCGGCAGCGGCCGGTTGCAGCCGTTGTACAAGGCATCGCGGCTGCGGCTGATTTCTTCGCTCAGGCGCACGTCGTCGAGGCCGGTGAGGATCGCATGGCTGGCGCCGTGCGGGCCGAAACGCACCAGGCCGGAAGCTTCCATGGCGCGCACCTGTTGCCAGTCCAGGGCTTGCGGCAGCGAGTCCGGCGGACATTCATCGGTGAGGCGTTCGAGCTCCCGTGGCTCCAGCGTTTTCAGAGTCTGCAGGTAATGCAGCAGCGCCAGGCTGCGGCGCGCCACGTCGATATCGTCGACCAGCACCGGCAGCGGATGACCGATTGCCTGCAGGCATTCGATCAGGTGCATGCGGGCCTTTTCGCCATGGCTGTTCCACAGGGTTTCGCCGATGCTTTCCCACCAGAAGCGCTGGCGACTGCCGATGAAATCGGTGGAGAGAAAAATGCTCGCCGGTACCTGGTGCTTTTGCAGCAGTGGAAACGCGTTGACCGCGTTGTCGCGCCAGCCGTCGTCGAAGGTCAGCGCCACTTGCGGGCGCTCGGTGCGCAGCGCGTTGGGCTGGAGGATTTCCATCAGCGGCACGCAATCGAAATGCCGGCGCAGCCACACCAGCAGGTGCTCGAAGGCTTTCGGTCCGACGCACAGTTCGTTGCGGTGCGGCAGATCGGCGGCGCGGTCGTTGGACAGCACGCGGTGCAGCATCAGGATCACACCGGCGCCGTGCAACTGGTGGCGACCCACGGACGAGTTGAGATAGAGCCAGCCACTGGTGCGTTTCAGCAGTTGTTTGATCGCCATGGCGCTGTCCCTCTCAACGGTTTTGTTCAGGGTTCCACTGGGCGTAACGCTGGCCGCGCAGGAACTGCCACAGGCCGATGCTCATGCCTGCCAGTGTCACCAGCAGGAATGCCGCGAGGCGGAACGGTTTGGGTAAGCGGTGTTGTGAATCGAGCAGCCCGGCAATCGCGATGGCGTAGCCGATCAGCTGCGCGATCAGGCTCAGGCGGTAGAAACCGTGGTCGTCCCACAGCCAGAAGTTGCTCAGCAACAACGGCAGCAGCAGGATCGGCGCCAGACGGCGGATCAGTTTGTGGCTGATCAGCGCAATCGAATACAGGCCGTGCTTGAGTGGATTGAGCAGTTCGCGGCGCTGCGCCAGGCTTTGCAGGCCGCCGACAGTGACCCGCTGGCGGCGGCGAAACTGTTTGTCCGCTTCATCGACGCCGTGGTCGATCACCTGCGCTTCGGGTACGTAGACAATGCGCTTGAACGCCACCGGTGCACAGGTGCTGATGAAGAAATCGTCGTTGACCTCCGCCGGTACGTTCTGGAACAGCTCGCGACGCAGGGCGAGCAGCGCGCCGTCGGCCGAGACCATGCAGCCGGTGCGGTTTTCCACGCGGCGCAGCCAGCCTTCGTAATGCCGGTACAGGCTGTCGCCGACGCTCAGGCCGCCGCCGGTGACCGGGATCACCATATGCCCGGCGCAAGCGCCGACCTGCGGATCGCTGAGCGGCGCCAGCAAGTGGCCGAGGGTGTCGCGCGACCACTGGTTGTCGGCATCGGTGAACACCAGGATGTCGCCTTGCGCCAGGGCGGCGCCGGCATTGAGCGTCGCGGCTTTGCCCTGGCGTGGCAGGTCGAGAACGCTGATGCGTGGATCGACGACTTTGCGCGCGCAGGCCACGGTGGCGTCCGTCGAGCCGTCGCTGGCGAGAATGATCTGCAGGCTGGCCGGCTGGTAATCCTGGGCCAGCAGCGTGCGCAGCTTGTGCTCGATGTGCCGCGCCTCGTTGTGCGCGGCAATCACGATACTGATGTGCAGCGGCGGCGCCGGGGTGTGGCGCCACGCCGGGAACAGCGGCGCGAGCAGGGTCAGCAGCAGCGGATAGCCGACGTAGGCGTAGACCGGCAGCAGCAGGCACAACCAGAAAATGAATTCAGCCACGGGCAGGCCTCCTGGCGTTCCAATGACACAGACTGAGAATGAATGCCGCCCCGGCCAGGTGCAGACGCACCCAGTGCAGGCCCCACAGTTGCAGGGTCAGGCACAGATCGTGGTGCTTGCCGCTCTGGCGCACGCTGAGCACCAGCCCGGGCAGCAATGTCAGCATCACCATGATCGCGGCGTGGTGCGGGAAGCCGTCGAGCAGGGCCGAGATCGCCAGGAAATCCAGGAGCCAGACCACAATCGACAGCAGCGGAAAGCGCAGCAGGCGCAGGCTGAAACCGTGGGTGCGCAGCAGTTGCAGATGACTGCCCTGGCGCCACAATTCCTTGCCCATCCATTCGCGCCAGTTCATTTCGTAGCCCCAGTGCAGGGCCACGCTGTCGTTGACCGAGAAGATCTTCGCGCCCTGTTCGTGCAGGCGCAGGGTGAACTCCTTGTCTTCGCCGGTGCGCAGGCTTTCGTTGAAGCCGCCGACCTTGTCGAACCAGCGTCGGCGCATCAGCAGGTTGGCGCTGGGCAGCCAGTCGACGGCGTGCGCGGCAGCGGCCGACGGGCGCAGGGTGCGGCGCTGCCAGGCGGTGGCGTACCACGGCGCGGCGGCCGGGGTATGCAGATCCAGCCCGAATACATCGGCCTGGCCCGCGGCCTCCAGCTCGAACAGCGGTTTGAGCCAGTCTTCGGGCATCTCGATGTCGGCGTCGATGAACGCCAGCCATTCCCCGCGGGCGATGGCCGTGCCGCGATTGCGCAGGGCACCGATCAGCAGGCCCGGCAGCACCAGCACCTGGGCGCCGAACTGGCGGGCGATCTGCGGGCCGTCATCGCTGGAGCCGTTGTCGACCACAATCAGCTCGCAATCGATATTGGCCGCGTGGGCGGCCTTGCGGGCGGCGAGCAGGGTGCGGCCGATGTGCCGTGCCTCGTTGTACATCGGGATGACGATGCTGATCCGGCTCATGCCCTGGCCTCCGGTAGCGCGGCCTGCTCGGATTTCAGGCGCAGGACGCTGGTCAGCGCGAGCATGATCCACAGGTATTTCTGGTTCGGCGCGCTGAGGAACATCAGGAACAGCGTCAGCGACAGGAAACTCATGCCCAGGTGCGTCATCAGATCGGCCTGCTCCCAGTCGCCTCGCTGCATCCACGCCTTGCGCGCGCGCAGCAGGTTGTACAGGCCCAGGCCGAGCATGCCGACGAACAGCAGGCCGGCGGGGATTCCCAGTTCACTGAAGATTTCCAGGTAGGTGTTGTGCGCCCGGCGATACAGGTCGCCGATCTTGCGGTTAGCGGAAAACGCCTTGGCATAACCGGTGGTCGCGTAGTGCAGCGGAAAGGTGCCGGGGCCGGAACCGAGCAGCGGGTTCTCGCGGATCATCTGGCTGCCGACCACGATGTACGAAGCCCGGCGGCCGAGAGATTCGTCGTCGTGCCCCTTGGCACCGGCGCTGAGCACGCTCAGCGACTGAATGCGCGCGATGTAGCCGGCGGGCATCGCATAGATCGCCAGGGGAATCAGGATGACCACCGCGAGCATGGCAAAGCCGAAATGCCGTGGGCGGATGCGCTTGAGGTTGGCGCGGTAGTGCCACAGGCCGATGGCCAGGCTCAGGGCCAGTACCACCAGCCCGGAACGCGATTCGGTCTTGGTCATGCCGCCCAGCAACAGCAGGCAGCAGGCGCCCCAGAGCAAGCGTTGCAACAGGTTCGGGCTGCGGATCACCAGCAGCAGGCCCAGCGGCACGGCGAAAGCGATCAGCAGGGCGAAGGCGTTGGGGTCTTCGAGGAGGCCGGCGGCGCGGCCCTGGTCCTGGAATTTGCTGGAGAACATGGCCATGGCGCAGGTGGCGCTGACGGCCAGGGTGACCAGGCGGGCGAACAGCTCCAGGTTGAGTTCACGGCCGATCAGCAGGGTAATCACGAACAGGATCAGGCCGACGCTGAGTTCGCGCAGATGCCCCAGGGACATGCCGAGGTCATCGGTGTTCAGCGTGCTGAGCAGATACAGCGCGAGAAACCACACGAGGAAACGCCAGATGTTGCTGCGCAGGCGATCGGCGGGGATCTGGTGCAGCGCCAGTTGCAGCATCAGGATCACCGCCAGCGAAGCACCGAGCAGTTTGCTGCCGGACAGCGAGCTGTCCTTGAAGAAACCTTCGAACGGTACCAGTGCGGCGATGCCGAGCAGGCCCCAGGTGGGTTTGCGAAACAGCACCGCGAAACCCACCAGGCCCAGCACCGCTCCCGGCGCCAGGTACGGATAAGGGCTGGCCAGCAAAGCGATGCAGACCAGACCGAGCAGACTGACGATCGAGAGCGGGAAAATCATGCGCGTGCCTCCCGTGCCGTGCGGATGTACAGCTGCGACCAGCGTTCGGCCAGGGCCTTGAGGTCGTAGCGATCCTGTTGCGTGCGTTTTGCGTTGTCGCACAGCTTGCGCGCCAGGCCCGGTTCGCTCAGCAGCGTATCGAGCTGGCGGGCGAGGGCGGCGCTGTCGGTCGGCGCGGCCATCAGGCCGTTCTGCCGGTGTTCGAGCACATCGGGAATGCCGCCGACGCCGAACGCCACGACCGGCACCCCGGCCTGCATGGCTTCGAGCAGAATCATCGGCGTACCTTCGGTGCGCGAGCTGATCACCAGCGCATCGAGTTGCTGCCACCAGCGGCGCATGTCGGTCTGATACCCCGGCAGGCGAATGCGCTGCTGCAGGCCTGCGGCATCGATGCGCGCCTGCAGCGCTTCGCGTTCCGGGCCGTCGCCGAGCATCACGGCGTCCAGTTGCGGCTGTTGCAGACACAACGGGATCAACGCGTCGAGAAACAGATCCGGGCCTTTCTCGCTGCTCAGGCGCCCGACGTACGCGGCGAGCCAGCGCTGGCGGTCTGCGGTCGGAGTCAGCGTGGCGCTGGCCGGCAAGCCGTTGGGGATCACTTGCAGCTTCTCGGCCCGCACGCTGGCCTGGCGGTGCAGCACGGCGATGCTTTCGGCCACGCACACCACCCGATCCACCGAGGCGGTGCGGCACAGTTGCAGGCTCAGCCAGGTGTAGAACTTCTGCTTGCGACTGCGCGGGGTGAAGCCGTGCTGGGTGATGACCAGCGGCAGGCGCAACAGCGTCGCGCCGACCCAGCCGAACAGCAGCCCCTTGAAATTATGCGTGTTGAGCAACGGCCGCTCGGCCTGGCGCTGGCGCAGGTGCCGCAGCAGGCCACCGAGGCCGGCGCAACCCTGCGCGTCGACCCCGGCCTGGCGGAAGCGCTCGATCAACGTTGCCGGCGCGTCGAGGAATAGCACCTGATGCTGTCCCGGTGTCGCCAGGCAATGATCGAGCAACATCCGCTCGGCCCCATAGAAGCCGCCGCTGCTGAGCAAATGAATGATCGGCAGGGCGGCGTGCGGGGCGGCCGGCGTGTTCAATTGCGCACCCAGTGGACGAAGCTTGGCACGGTCCAGTTCTTGTGCGGATTGCTCGGCAAGGCATTTTCATCGTTGATCACCAGCAGGACCGGCAGGCCCAGCTCGTGGCTGATCTGCGCCGGATGCTTGAAGCGGTGATCGAAGAACTCACGCACATAGACCAGGGCAATCGCCAGCAGCAGACCGGTGAACAGACCGAACGGAATGATCAGCAGCGGTTTGGGGAACGCCGCTTCGGTCGGTTCGAACGGTGGGCTCAGCACCCGCGCATTGGACAGGTCATCGTTGAGGGCACCGGTGGTGCTGCTTTCGGCGAAGCGCTGGGCGTAGGTCGAGAACGCGGCGTGCAGGGCGTCGATCTCGGTGTCCATCTGGCGCAGCTTGCTCTGGGTCTGCTGCAACTGATGGATGCGGTCCTTGAACTCGGCGATGCGCGCGGTTTTCTGATCGATCACCTGCTTGACCACGGCCAGGTCGTTGGTGCGCTCCTGGATGCGGTTGCTCACCACTTTGAGGAACTGCTGGCGAGTGCGGGCGATCTGTTCGCGGGTCAGCAGCATCGGCTCGCTGCCGGGCTGGAACACGGCAAGGTCGTTCATGTAGCGGCTGACCTGGGTGGTCAGTTGCTCGCCGAGCTGTTTGATCTCGCGATCCTCGAACGCGACGTTATCCACGGTGGTGGTGAAGGTGTAGGGGAAGGTGTAGTCGTTGAGTTTGTTGTTGCTGGCGGCAGCCAGACTGGTTTTCAGGTACTCCAGCCAGCGTTGGCTTTGCAGCAGGCGATCCTGGTACAGGTTCAGCGCCTGCTCTTCGGTGTTGATCGCGTTCAGGCGGAAGGTGATTTCCTCCTTCGGATCGGAGGAGCCGACACTTTCCAGCAACGCCTGGCGGTTGCCTTCCAGGCCATCGAGACGCACCTGATACAGGTGCTTCTTGGTTTCGTAGAACGACTGCGGCAGGTCGATCGATTGCAGGGCCTGACGGCTGACCAGATAGTTCTGCAGCAGGGCGGCGACGAACGTCGTGCCTTGATGCGGATCGGGGAAGCTGTAGACGATCGAGATCACGTTGGAGCCGGGCAGGGTCTCGATCTTCAGGCTGTCGATGGCTTGCTGGGTCAGTGCGTCGAGCGCGGTGTCGCGCACCGGATCGGTCTCCAGGCCCAGAGCGTTGCGCACCGGATTGACCACGTACTGGCGCAGTGGCGAGCTGACATAGCGCTTGAACGGTTCGCTCACCAGGCGGTTGAACATGCCGGGCGGCGGGGTGTATTCACCCTTGTCGCGCAGTTCGCTGATGGTCTGGCGGATCAGCGCCGGCGAGCGGAGGATGTTGCTCTCGGTTTCCATGTCCGCCAGCGATGGCGGAATGAACGTGGCGTTGTCCACCGTCAGCGACGTGGTGGCGTCGCCCTGGGAGAGTTTTTTCGACTGCACGATCACCTGGGCGGTGATATCGAAGCTCTGTTTGAGCAACAGCGGCAGCACCAGCGCGATCACTGCAAAGATCAGGAAGACACGCTTCACCAGTTGCTTGTTGGCGAAGAAGATCCTGAAGAACTCATGCAGGTAGTTTTCCTTTGGGTTCATGTCGGTCACCTGAGAGTCAGTTGTTGTTGCTGTCTTTGTTGTCGACGCGGTAGCCGAAGCTGAACCCGACGCCCTGGAACAGCACCACGTCGGCCAGTTGCCGGGCGAGTTCGCCGGCGCTGGCCAGTTTGGTTTTCGGCACGTACAGCATGTCGTCCGGTTGCAGGTAGGCGATTTGCGGGGCGTCGCCGGACAGGGCCTTCTCGACGTCGTAACGCACGGCCTGCACCTGATTGCCGTTGCGGCGCATGATCACTACCGAATCCAGCCGCGCCTTGACGTTGGTGCCACGGGCCAGGGTCAGCGCTTCAAGCACCGAAACCGGCCGGCGGATCGGATACGAACCCGGCTGGGCGACCTCGCCGAGCACATAGATCTCGTTGCCGGCGGTGGACTTGAGCAGCACATCGACGGTCATCCTTCCCGGCAATTGCGCGTACTTCTGGTTGAGGAAGGTTTCCAGCTGATTGACGGTCATGCCTTGCAGTGGCACGGCGCCGATTTCCGGAAAGCTCGCGTAGCCGTCGGTGCCGACGGTGATCTCGCGGCTCATGCCGGTGGCCGGGTGATTGAGGGCGCTTTTCAGGTTCTGCTCGTTGGTCAGCGGGCTGATGATCTGCACCGTCAACTGATTGCGGTTGGGCTGAAACAGTTGTTTGCGCTGGTAGGCGCGCTGGATTTCCTCGCGTGCTTCGTCGCTGGTCAGTCCGGCGATTTTCACCGAGGTGTTGGCGCCGGGCAGTTCGATGGTGCCGTCGGGCAGCACCAGTTGATTGCCGTTGAGCTGGCTGGCCGCGGTGAAGTTGAGGCCGATCTGGTCACCCGACTGCACGCGGTAGGCGTCCGAGCCGCTGGTGCTGATGTGGAAGATCACATCCAGCACGTCTTGCGGGCGCAGGGTCTGCTCGACCTTGGGCATGTCGGTAGCCTGGGCGTTGGCCGGGGTGGCGGTGAGGATATTCACCGGCATGTTCTGCGTTTCGGAGGTGCTGGAGCAGCCTGCAAGCGGCAGCATCAGCAGCACAAGAATCTTGGCGTTCATGGCGTCATCCTTTGCGTTTGCTTACAGGTTTTTGTAGAGCCACTTGGGCATGTAGTACTTGCGGCGGTTGAAGACGCTGCCGACCACCTTCGCTCCGGCCTGGGTCAGCCGTTGCACCGCGGCCTGGGCGACTTCCCAGCGCGTGTCCTCGGCGCGGACCACAAACACCACGCCGTCGACCTGGGTGCTCAGCACCAGGGTGTCGGCGGCCGAGTACACCGCGTCGCCGTCGATCACCACGAAGCGGTACTGGCTGCCCAACTGGTCGAGCAGCGGGCTCAGGCGTTCGGCGGTCAGGTGTTCCGTGGTGCGCACCGGCCGGCCGTTGGGCAGCACATGGAACGGCAGGCTCGACACCTGCACCACGCAGTCCTGCAGCAGCGGCGGGTTGTCCGGGTTGAAAAGCAGGTCGCGCAGGCCGCGCTCCTTGCTCAGGTTCAACTGCTGGGTGAGGTTGTTCGCCGACTGACTGGCGTCGACCAGCAGCACCTGGCCGCTGCTCATCTGTGCCAGTTGGCCGGCCAGCGCCAGGGCACTGGTGGTGGTGCCGGCGCCAGGGTTGGCGGCGGTCAGGAACAGGATCCGCAGATCCAGGTCCAGCACGGTGGCGGTCAGGTTCGACTCGCTGGGGCTGGCGATGCTCAGGCTTTTGTTGGTTGAACCGTCCATTAGCTTGCTCCGTGGCCGCTGAATACTTTGAAGGGGGTTTTCAACAGAATCTTCAGATCAAGCAAAAGGCTCTGCTCGGCGATATAGCTGAGGTCCAACTCAACGCGCTGGTCGAAGTCGATATTGCTGCGCCCGGAGATCTGCCACAGGCCGGTCATGCCGGGGTAGATGCTCAGGCGTGCGAGGTGATTGTCCTTGTAGCGGTAGGCGTTGAACGAGGTCGGCCGGGGACCGACCAGGCGCATGTCGCCGGTCACCACGTTGATCAGGTTGGGCAATTCATCGAGGCTGGTACGCCGCAGGAAGCCGCCGATGCCGGTGATGCGCGGATCGCGGTCGATCTTGAAATCGATGGCGTCGACACCGTGCTTGTTCAGGTGGCGCAGCGACTCTTTCAGTTCTTCGGCGTTGGCGACCATGGTGCGGAACTTGAACATGCCGAACTTGCGCCCGCGGTAGCCGGTGCGTTTCTGCACGAACATCACCGGGCCCGGGCTGGTGAACTTGATGGCCAGCGCCAGACCGAGCAGCAGCGGCGAAATCAGCAGCAGAATCAGCAGCGCGCCGAGGCAGGCGACGACCCGGTTGGTGCGCGACAGGGTCCATGGCCGGCCGCCGTCGCGGCCGGTGACCCAGCCACGACCCTGGCGGTGGATCGCGGCGTCGAGGCGCATTCGTTGTTCCGGGTCCATGCGTTTGTCACGACGCAGTTCCTGAATCGGTACACCTTTCTCATGTCCAGTCATGGAGTCCTCCGCTGATGTTCAGCCGCGAGCGGCGCGTGGGCGATAGGCAGTGGGGTAGTAGTCGCGGAACCAGGCGACGAAGCGCCCCAGTCCCTCATCCAGCTCGATGCGTGGCTGGAATCCGGTGGCCTGGGCCAGGTCGGCCGTTTCGGCGCAGGTGTTGAGCACATCGCCCGGTTGCAGCGGCAGCAGCTCGACGATGGCTTTCAGGCCCAGGTGTTTCTCCATCAGCGCCAGGTAGGTTTTCAGCGCGACCGGGTGATGCCCGCCAATGTTGAACAGGCACCACGGGGCCATGCTGCTGCCGGCGTCGGGGTGCTCGCGGTCCCACTCCGGGTGGGCGTGCGGCGGATGCGTGACGAGGCGGGCGATGCTCTCGACGATGTCGTCGATGTAGGTGAAGTCGCGCTGATGCTCGCCGTAGTTGAACAGCTTCAACGGCGTGCCGTCGGTGATCGCTCGGGCGAACTGGATCGGCGACATGTCCGGCCGTCCCCACGGCCCGTACACCGTGAAAAAGCGCAGGCCGGTGCACGGCGTGCCGAACAGGTGGCTGTAGCTGTGAGCCATCAGCTCGTTGGCTTTTTTCGTCGCCGCGTACAGCGACAGCGGGTGGTTGACGCCGTCTTTCACCGAGTAGGGCGTGTGCTGGTTGGCGCCATACACCGAGCTCGACGAGGCGTAGATCAAATGCTCGACCGGATGATGGCGGCAGCTTTCGAGGATATTCAGGAACCCGTTGAGGTTGCTGTCCAGATAGGCCCGTGGATTCTCCAGCGAGTAACGCACGCCGGCCTGTGCCGCGAGATGGATCACCACTTGCGGCTGTTCGCGGACGAACACGCTGTCGATCGCCGCCGCATCGGCAAGATCCGCCGTGACCAGCTGGAAATCGCCGACCTGGGCGCGCACCCAGCTCACGCGGTCATGCTTGAGCTGTGGGTCGTAGTAGGTGTTGAAATTGTCCAGGCCGACCACGTGATGGCCGTCGCGCATCAGCCGCAATACGCAATGGGCACCAATGAAACCGGCCGCACCGGTGACGAGCACCTTCATGGCCGCAGACCTTCGGGCGCGATGTGCCGCAGGCCGATACCGCTGTAGTGCAGGCCGGCGGCCGCGACGTGTTCCGGGTTGTAGAGATTGCGCCCGTCGATCACCACCCGCGCGCGCAGCTTGCTGGCGAGCAACTCGAAATCCACCACGCGAAAGTTTTTCCACTCGGTGCAGATCACCAGGGCATCGGCATCCTCCAGGGTGTCGTCGCGCGTGGCGCACAGGTGCAGGTCATTGCGGTAACCGTAAAGACGCCGGCACTCGGACATGGCTTCCGGATCGTAGGCCTGCACGCTGGCGCCTTCGGCCCACAGCGCGTCCATCAGGTAGCGGCTGGGGGCTTCGCGCATGTCGTCGGTATTGGGCTTGAACGCCAGGCCCCAGATGGCAATCGACTTGCCGGCCAGGCCCTGGGGGAACTGCGCCTTGAGCTTGCTGAAGAGGATGTGCCGCTGCGCGTCGTTGACGTCGGTGACGCTGCGCAGCAGTTTCAACGGCATGCCGTTGTGCTCGGCGGTGTGCAGCAGGGCGCGCAGGTCCTTGGGGAAGCACGAGCCGCCAAAGCCGCAGCCGGGGTAGATGAAGTGGTAGCCGATGCGCGGATCGGAGCCGATGCCCTTGCGTACCGCTTCGATGTCGGCGCCGAGCAATTCGGTGAGGTTGGCCAGTTCGTTCATGAAACTGATGCGGGTGGCGAGCATCGCGTTGGCCGCGTACTTGGTCAGTTCGGCGCTGCGGTTGTCCATGAACATGAGTTTTTCGTGATTGCGGCAGAACGGCGCGTAGAGTTCGCTCATCTGCTCGCGGGCCTCGTCGTCACGGGTGCCGACGATGATCCGGTCGGGGCGCATGCAGTCGGCGAGGGCGCTGCCTTCCTTGAGAAATTCCGGGTTGGACACCACCCGTACCAGCAGGCTGCCCTTGCCGCGCCGCTGCAGTTCCTCGCTGGCAGTGGCCAGCACCTGGTCCGCGGTGCCCACCGGTACTGTGGACTTGATGATCAGGGTGCGATCGGCCTCCATGAAACTGGCAATCTGCCGGGCGACGTTGAGCACGTGGCTGAGGTCGGCGGAGCCGTCCTCATCGGCCGGCGTGCCGACCGCAATGAAGATCAGTTCGGCATGTTCCACCGCATCACTGGCCTGGGTGGTGAATAACAAGCGGCCGGCCTTGATGTTTTCTTCCAATGTCGCGGACAAACCCGGTTCGCTAATAGGCGGCACGGCTTGTTGCAGTTGTTTAATCTTGTTCGGATCAATATCAACGCATAAAACGCGATGTCCGACATCGGCAAGTGCCGCTGCTTGAATCAGGCCAACATAGCCCGTACCAAATACGCTCACGTCCATATTGGCGTGCCTCGTAAGACGGTGGAAGAAGATCAAATTGGAACTGTCAAAAGGGGTATAGCGCAGGGTGGGAAAAGCGTGTCAGCAAAATGACATGTTGCACGTGTATAACAGCCCCATTTTTGGGGGCGATTGGCCATCAAGTGCTTGCTGCTGCTGGATTTGTCGCAGTCTTGACGGGTTTTTCACAATTAAAAGAAAGCGATAAACGGTCGCAAGCCTCGAAATACAAGGCTTGTAGCCGCGCGAGTGTGTCAGATTTGAGTCAACGTTTTTTTGACGCTTTTGCTAAAAGTCCGACACTTCTTGCGCTTTGATGGCCGGGTGCTAGTGTCAGATTTTGACCGACAAACTATTGACCTCACGTCGTCGGACGCACCCGGAATCGCCATGTTTCGATATTTGAAAGAACTGCTTCTAGTTATTTATCTGCTGCTTTATTCCGATTATTACCTTGAGCGTTTAAACGCTATCGGCATCGGTTTGGCAGTACTTCTTTTTGGCGCGATGTTTTTGGCACTTACTTTCGCATTATTACTAACGGCCTATATACGTCAGACTTTCATTCGGCATTTATTCGCATTGGCGATGTTTGCCTCGGCAGTATTCTTCGATGTTTATAGTCGCGTCACGGCGGATTACCTGACCTACAGCAGTTTTGTCTCGCTGGTGTACTCCGGCGGCTTCATCCAGGAAGCGGCGTACCAGTATCGCGACGCGATCCTCCATGGCGTGCTCAATGGCCTGTTGCTGCTGTTCGGCGTCGGCCTCAAGCCGCGGCATCCGCTGGCCATTGCCAATGGACTGCGAGTGGCGGCGCCGTTTGTCGGGGTGCTGTTGCTCAGTGGCGTGTTGTTCGTGCGCGCCGGCGAAGGTGCCCGTGGCCTGCCGATCATGTTCACGCCGCTGGCCTATCTCAACCTGTTCGCCTATGAAGCGCTGCACAACACGGTCGGCCCGCGCGAGCCGGTGACCCTGGCGCGCACTGCGCAAGCAGTCGGCCATGACATCGTGCTGATCGTCGACGAAAGCATCTCCGGCAATTACCTGGACATCAACGCGCCGTTCGGTGTGCACAGCAACCTCAAGCAAGCGCCCCCGGGCGTCGCCATCTTCAATTACGGCTACGCCGCGTCCATCGCCAATTGCAGCGCCGACACCAACGTCACCCTGCGCTACGGCGGCACCCGTGACGACTACGTGCGGATCAACAGCACCTTGCCGTCGATCTGGCAATACGCCAAACAGGCCGGAATGCGCACCGTGTATATCGATGCCCAGCGCACCGGCGGCAACCTGCAGAACCTGATGAACGAAACCGAGAAGAAGGACATCGACGAGTTCGTCCAATTCGATCAGACCAGCGTGCGCGACCGCGACATGGCGGCGGCCGGCAAACTGATCGAGTTGCTCAACGACGACAAAGCCGAGCTGATCCTGATCAACAAGGTCGGCGCGCATTTCCCGGTGCACGACAAATACCCCGATGCGTTCATGGCCTATCGCCCGACCTTGCCGCGCGGGCAGTTCACGGAAGTGGCCGACACTGCCAAACGTGATGGCTTCAGCGGGCAGACGGATGACTGGGTGCTTTATCGCAACGCCTACAAGAACACCGTGCTATGGAATGTCGGGGAGTTTTTCGCTCGGGTGTTCGCCCAGGCCAACCTGAACAATGCGCTGCTGATCTACACCTCCGATCACGGCCAGGACCTGCATGAACGCGGCAACCCCGGGCTGAACACCCATTGCGGCGGCGATCCGGTGGAGGAGGAGGGGCTGGTGCCGCTGGTGGTGATCCAGGGCGAACAGTTGCACACGCTGGACTGGGCGGCGCAACTGGCGGCGAACAAGGACCGCTCCAGCCACTACAACATTTTCCCCACCTTGCTGCAGTTGATGGGCTACGACCTGGCGGCAGTCGAGGCGGTGTACGGCAAGCCGCTGACAGTGCCGACGGCGGACGCCTTCACCTTCAACTACCGCTTCAATGCACGCCTGGGCGCCACGCCCGAGTGGAAGCACATTGATCTGCACAGCATCGTGACGCCGACGCAGGCACCGACCAGTGTGGCGGTGGAGCAGCCCTCGCCGTAGTCCACCTCGGCGCAACGACGCAGCGCTCGGGTGATTTTTCTGTGCGCTGCAATTTGCAGTCGGGCTCAGGTGTTGCCAAGCATGCCGAACGGTGCGCGTTCCCTCTCTGCCCATACGCAGAGGACTGCAAGCGCGGCGATCCGCTATCCTTGGCCGACATTGACCGATCAGGTGGCGGCATGCTGCGCGTTGAAAATGTCTTCAAGAGTTACCTCACCCCGCAAGGGCCGTTGCCGGTGCTGCAAGGCGTCGACCTGACGCTCAAAGCGGGCAGCAGCCTGGCACTGATGGGCGAATCCGGCAGCGGCAAGAGCACGCTGCTGCACCTGATCGCCGGGCTCGACAAGGTTGATCGCGGCAGCATCCACAGCGGTGCGCATCGCCTCGAGCAAATGAACGAAACGCAACTGGCTCACTGGCGACGCAGCGAAATCGGCCTGGTGTTCCAGCAGTTCAACCTGATCGGCAGCTTGCGCGTGGAGGACAACCTGGCGTTTCAGGCGCGCCTGGCCGGCCGCCATGATCCGCGCTGGCAGCATCACCTGGTACAACGCCTGGGCTTGAGCGATCTGCTCAAGCGTTACCCCGAGCAACTGTCCGGCGGCCAGCAGCAGCGCGTGGCACTCGGTCGAGCGTTGGCGTCGCAGCCGAAGCTGTTGCTGGCCGACGAACCCACCGGCAGCCTCGACGAGGCCACCAGCGATGAAGTGCTGCGGCTGTTGCTGGAATTGCTCGACGATACCCCGACCACGCTGCTGATGGTCACCCACAGCCAACGCGTGGCGTCTCGCCTGGCGGAGCGGGCCGTACTGTCCAGCGGGCGGTTGACGTGATCGTTCTCCGGCAAACCCTGATCGCGCTGCTCAGCCACTGGCGGCGCCATCCGGTACAGTTTTTCAGCGTGCTGACCGGGCTGTGGCTGGCCACCAGTCTGCTCACTGGCGTGGAGGCGTTGAACAGCCAGGCGCGCGACAGTTATGCCCGCGCCAGTCAGTTGATCGGCGGCCAGCCGCAGGCGAGTCTCAGCGCCCCCAACGGCGCGACGTTCGCCCAGCAATGGTTCGTCGATCTGCGCCGCGAGGGCTGGCCGGTGTCGCCGGTGCTGCAGGGCCGGCTGATCCTCAAGGGCCACGAAACCCAGCGCCTGCAACTGATGGGCATCGAACCGGTGTCCTTGCCGGGTGACAGCGCCGTGGCGGGGCAGGCGATGCCGATCGAGCGCGTGGTTGAGTTCTTCAGCCCGCCGGGCAGCACCTGGATCTCACCGGAAACCCTGCGGGCGTTGAATCTGGCGGAGGGCGCCACGCCTCAGAGCGAAAGCGGCCGCACGCTGCCGCCGCTGCGCGCGCAACCCGACATGGCGCCCGGGGTGTTGCTGGTCGACATTGGCGTGGCGCAGTACGTGCTCGATCAACCCGGGCAACTGTCGCGCCTGTTGCTGCCCAAGGATTTCCACGGCGAGCTTCCCGCCGCGTTCAAGGGCCTGTTGCAACTCAAGAGCAGTGCTGAGGAAAACAACCTCGCGCGGCTCACGGAAAGCTTTCACCTCAATCTCGATGCGCTGGGTTTTCTGTCGTTCATTGTCGGCCTGTTCATCGTGCACGCGGCGATCGGCCTGGCCCTGGAGCAACGCCGCGGCCTGCTGCGCACCCTGCGCGCCTGTGGGGTCAGTGCGCGGCTGCTGATCGCTTGCCTGGTGGTCGAACTCGGCGTGCTGGCGCTGATTGGCGGTGTGCTCGGCGTGCTCAGTGGCTACTGGCTGGCGAGCGTATTGCTGCCGGATGTCGCCGCCAGCCTGCGCGGGCTGTATGGCGCGGAAGTGGCGGGGCAATTGCGCCTGAGCCCCTGGTGGTGGATCAGCGGGATCGGCCTGAGTCTGCTCGGTGCGATGCTGGCGGGCGCCAACAGTCTGCTGCGGGCGGCCCGTCTGCCGTTGCTGGCGGTGGCCGATCCGCAGGCCTGGCACCAGCAGCACGCACGCTGGTTGCGCCAGCAGGGTTGGGTGGCCACGGTGTTTGCCGCCGTGGCCGTGGTGGCGCTGATCTGGGGCGACAGCCTGGGCAGCGGGTTCGTGCTGATGGCCGGGCTGTTGCTCGGCGCCGCGCTGGCGTTGCCGGTGCTGCTCAGCGCGGTGCTGAACGGCTTGCTCGGGCGCAGCCGCTCGGTGCTGGGCCAATGGTTTCTCGCCGATTGCCGCCAGCAGTTGCCGGCCCTGAGTCTGGCCCTCATGGCGCTGTTGCTGGCGATGGCGGCGAACATCGGCGCCGGCAGTATGACTTCGGGTTTCCGCCAGACTTTCAACGACTGGCTGGAACAACGCCTGAGCGCCGAGCTGTACCTCAACCCGAGCAATCCGGCGCAGGCCCGCGAGATGTACAGCTGGCTCAAGCAGCAAGCGGACGTCACCGCGGTGCTGCCGAACTGGCAGGTGTCGGTCACTTTGCAGGGCTGGCCGGCGGACGTGTTCGGGGTGATCGATCATCCGCACTATCGCCAGCACTGGCCGCTGCTCGAAGCGCACGGGGACCATCCATGGGCGGCGCTGGCCAGCGATGATGCAGTGATGCTCAGCGAGCAACTGGCACGGCGGCTGAAGGTGCATCCGGGCGATCACCTGACCATCCCGACACCGGGCGGGCCGTGGTCGCCGCGCATTGTCGGGATCTACGCCGATTACGGTAATCCCAAGGGCCATGTGCTGGTCAGCAGCAACCATCTGCTGCGCAGCTGGCCGCAATTGACGCCGAACCGCTTCAACCTGCGCATCGAACCGAAAAAAATTGCGCCGCTGCTCGTGGCCTTGCAGGCACGGTTCCAGCTCGACGACAGCCGCATCGTCGATCAGGCGCAGCTCAAGGGCTGGTCGGTGCAAGTGTTCGAGCGCACATTCGCCGCCACGGCTGCGCTCAACAGCCTGACCCTGGCCGTGGCGGGTGTAGCGCTGTTCATCAGCTTGCTGACGCAGAGCCAGAGCCGCCTCGGCCAGCTTGCGCCGTTGTGGGCGCTGGGTGTCACGCGACGCCAGTTGATGCTGCTCAATCTCGGCCAGACCTGGTTGCTGGCCGTGCTGACGCTGGTCCTGGCGCTGCCGTTGGGCATTGCGCTGGCGTGGTGCCTGGACGTGGTCATCAACGTGCAGGCCTTCGGCTGGCGCCTGCCGTTGCGGGTATTTCCGTGGCAGCTGCTGCAACTGCTCGGACTGGCGCTGCTGGCGACTCTGCTGGCGTCGGCATGGCCGCTCTATTCGCTGTACCGCACCCAACCGGCGGATTTGCTGAGGACTTTTGCCCATGAGGATTAACGCCGTGCTGGTGCTGTTGGCGCTGTCGCTGGCGGGCTGTGATCAGCCAGTGCCGGAACAGAAAGGATTCGCCGGCCTGGGCAATCAGGCGCAGGCCTTTACTCCTGTGACACCGGGGCGCGTCTTCAGCTTCCCGGCGGATCACGGCGCCCATGACGGCTTTCGCATCGAGTGGTGGTACGTCACCGCCAATCTCAAGGATCAGCAAGGGCATGATTTCGGCGTGCAGTGGACCTTGTTTCGCAGTGCGCTGAATGCCAGGCCGCAGCAGCCCGGGTGGGCCAATCAGACCATCTGGCTCGGTCATGCGGCGGTGACCTCGGCGAGTGCGCATCACGCCGCCGAGCGGTATGCCCGGGGCGGCGTCGAGCAGGCTGGCGTGCGGCTCGCACCGTTCGAGGCGTGGATCGACGATTGGCGCTTCGCCAGTCAGGCCGACGATCCGCTGAGTGATATGCAGCTCAGTGCGCGTGACCGACAGTTCAGCTACCAACTGCACCTGACGTCCAGCCGCCCGCTGGTGCTGCAAGGCAGCGATGGCTTCAGTCAGAAATCCGAACAGGGCCAGGCCTCGTACTACTACAGCCAACCGTTTTTCCAGGCCAGCGGCACCGTGCAGATCGACGGCCAGACCCACACCGTCAGCGGCCCGGCATGGCTCGACCGCGAATGGAGCAGCCAGCCGCTGACCGCCAACCAGACCGGCTGGGACTGGTTTTCCCTGCACCTGGACAGCGGGGAGCACGTGATGCTGTACCGCATGCGCCAACGGGACGGCGCGCCGTACCTGACCGGCACCTGGATCGGCGCTGACGGCCAGACGCAAACGCTGCGCGCCGAGCAGATCCGACTCACCCCGCAGGCCACCGCGAAGGTGGCTGGCCGCACGATGCCGGTGGGCTGGTCGATCGGCATTCCCGAGCGGCACCTCGACATCCACCTCGAGGCACTGAACCCGCAAGCCTGGATGAACCTGCGCATTCCTTACTGGGAAGGACCGGTGCGCATCAGCGGCAGTCAGGGCGGGCAAGGCTACCTGGAAATGACCGGCTACTGACAGGCAGCGCGTATCACCACTCGGTAACTCGATGGAACCGCGCACGCCCTGACAGCCTCTACCGGGAAACCGGGCCAGTGATGCGGCCCGTTACCCCGTCGAGGAATTCCCATGAGCGATGACCTGCAACCTCCCGACCTCGCCACCTGGCAACGTCTGTTCGATGACGAAACCTACTGGCAGCAGTCCCCCGATGCGCACTATTTCGATCTGCAGCGCATTGCCGACGACATGCTGGGGCAGGGCGCCATCGACCTGGAGCAATGGCAACTCCTGCGCGCCAAGGCCGACGAGCTGCATCGGGATTCGCCCGGCGTCAACGTCACCCGGGAACTCGACGACCCTGAAGCCTGAGGACAACCACCATGAAACCTGTATCGCAGAACGAACATCCCGACGAGCCGCGTCCAGCCGGCGAGGTCGAGCGCGACAACGATGCGTTGCGCCCCACCGACCCCAATCGCCGCCAGGACAGCGGCAAGCCGACGCCGAGCGGCGAGTCCACTGCGCAAGAAACTGCGAAGGAGCGCTGAGCAGCGTCTATGCTCCTTGGCACGCACGGCACTGAAGCCGATTCGGCGCCGTGTGCTGCCATCCATCACAGGGAAAGTATCGCTCATGAAGCTCCATGCACTGACGCACGCCATCGCTCTTGTCACCTTGCTGTCCGCCACCAGCCTCTCGGCATTTGCCGCTGATATTCCGCTGTCCGCAGCGGTCGAAGCCGATCGGGTCACCACCAAGGTGCTGGCAGTCGACCCGGCCAACCATCAGGTCGTCCTTGAAGGCGCGGAAGGCCGGCAAGTGCATGTCCAGCTCAGCGACAAGGCGAAAAACCTCGATAACCTCGAGGTCGGTGACCTGGTCAAGCTTGAGGTCACCCATTCGGTAGCCGCTTATCTGGACACCGATGTGGATAAAGGTCTGCCTGGCTCCACCGAGCGTACTGGCGAACTGCGCAACGCACCGGGCAGCAGCAATCCCGGTGGCGAGGCATTCCGCCAGATTCAAGTGCAGTTGAAAATCACGAAAATTGATTTGAAGAAAAATCAGGTGACCTTGGAGAACCCGGCCGGGCAATCGAAAACCCTGAATGTCGAGAAGCCGGAAATTCAAGCCAAATTGAAAGACCTCAAAGTCGGGCAGAGCGTCGTGGTCACTTACACCGATGTATTAAAAGTGACCAGTCAACACGAAAGTTGAGCATTAACTCTACAGGGTGATTGTTCTTGTACAGGTTGTTGTATGAGAACAATCATATTAATTGCTCACTTTGCCGATCTGAAAGTTTCGCGAAAGCATTCGTCGATAAATATCTATTAACTCTTTTGTACATAAAATTTTATGTGTTTGCCTGACGACATATCTGCCAACTTCTATTAAAATCCTTCCCGTTCGCCCAGTGTCAGGGCTCTTTACCGGTGCATGGATTGCCAGGCCATTACACTGGGCGAACACCTCCCAGGAGCGAATCAATAGAATTCAGGCAGAAAAAAGGGCGACTTTGTAGTCGCCCTTTTTTCTACCCGTGAGTTAACCGGATATTTGCCACCCGGTCTTGCCGCGTTGGCTCTGCAAGCGCTTGAGCGTGGCCTGGTACATTTTCGTGCGCCGGTGATTTTTGCCGTAGGTGCCTGCCGCTGCGACCGTTCCTGCCTGAATGTGCTCCAGATAGCGGAATATCTTGCGCGGCGATAACAGCCTGATGCCATAACCCAAGCCCGTCATGCGATCTTGCAGGGTATAACCGGGCACTCGATCATCCATGCAAAAGTGCAGGCCTTCGGACTTGATCAAGCGCGCATTCCATAAAGTGCAGAAACTCTTGAGGTGAGTTTCCCGGTATGGCTTGGGTTCTTTGGAACGCCAGCCCAAGTGTATTTTTGCCCGCCGCACATAGTGTTTGCAGAATCGCGAAGTTAGACGCCAGGTGTCTCGCAGCAGCCCGCGATTGAGTTGTTCGACACAGCCGACGGCGGCGGTGTTCGGACTTTTCAGGCACGTCTGCATCATCATTTCGAACACTTCTGGATCGTGGATCAAGGTATCGGTGTGCAGTAAAAACACATAATCGGTTTCGATCTTTTCCAGCGCCAGATCCAATGCCTTGCCATGCGCAATATGACCGGCTTCCTTATTAGGTGCTGGGCGCTCGAGCAAATTGATCCAGTCGAGCGAGCGCAAGTAGTCGAGACTGGCATCCGCCGAATCATTATCCACGACCCACACCGCAATGCGCTGCGCCTTGACGTAGTCACGCAACAACTCCATGCACATCCGGGTCATGTCCGCAGTCTTGTAATTGACCAGAACCAGGCTGAAGTTCGAGAGTGGTTTGGTTGCTGAATCAAACGCTGTCATTTCCGAAGGACTCACTCGCAGGTCAAGGGGCCACAGGGGTTTCTTGAGCCGCAGAGTAGCGACGCAACCTTAGTTCAAGCTTAATGCCGGCCGAACGCGGCGAGTCGCGAGCCCGATTGCGTTGCGAAATACGCAAGTGCCGGCGAGCGTTACCGGCTAAAATGCGTGCCCCATCACGGCTCAAGGACGACCCGGCAATCGCCGTCGCATCACGGATGAAACCACTGTCGCTGTACCATCCCGCGCTGTACTGGCTGCGCGTCTGGCAAAAAAGACTGTTCCGCCAGATCGCCTGGCGCTGCTCTGGCAAACGCTACGCGCGCCCCCTGGCCGTGGCCGATCGCCTGCCGTTCCGCTACCTCAAACACACCTCAAAACTGATCCGTAAGCTCGGCGACTCCGACCTTGTCTTGCAGCACAACAAAGTCACCAACCTCAAACTCGCCGTTGCCGCCATCGACGGTGTGCTCATCGCCCCGGGCGAGTATTTTTCCTTCTGCCGCCTGGTCGGCCGTCCAACCCGCAAGCGCGGCTACGTCGAAGGCATGGAACTGTCCTTCGGCGAAGCGCGACGCGGCGTCGGAGGCGGTATCTGCCAACTGAGCAACCTGATCCACTGGATGGCCATCCATTCGCCCCTGGTCGTTGTCGAGCGCTCCAACCACAGCTTCGACCCTTTCCCGGACGACG
This sequence comes from Pseudomonas sp. efr-133-TYG-5, assembly GCF_030209175.1. Taxonomy (GTDB): domain Bacteria; phylum Pseudomonadota; class Gammaproteobacteria; order Pseudomonadales; family Pseudomonadaceae; genus Aquipseudomonas. Next base: position 133,614 of record NZ_JARVSM010000007.1, read on the forward strand.
GCCGCGTCCTGCCATTCGGTTCCGGCGCGGCGATCTTCTACAACTACGTGGACCTGGTCCTGCACAACCCGACCGACCGCTGCTTCCAGTTGAAGTTGAACGTGGGTGAAACACAGTTGGAAGGTGAGTTGCTGTGTGATCAGGTGCGCGATTACCGCTATCACGTGTTTCAGGAAGGGCATCGGTTTGTCAGAGAGGGCGAGCGGGTGTATCGAGAAAATGAAATTTGGCGCGAGGTGCGGCAGAAGGGGCAGGTCGGGGAGTTGGTCGAAAAGAAGAGGCTTTATCGCAATCGGGTGGTGGTCAAATACGAGGTTATTGATGAATGGGTAGAGCGTTGAGGCTTGCCTGGCAGGGTGAGCTTCAAAGCAACCTCACGGATCCTGGCGCCGGCTACCCGGTGTTACGCAAGACGTTTTATCGAATGGGTCTCGTGTCTGAGGCGGCAAGTTCTCAGTGCTGCGTAATGTTCGGTCTTGATGTGGAAGATGTTGAATTTGTAGTCTGAGCATGAGGCGCCAAGGTCTGCGCTCTGATGCACCTTATAAGGATATTGCTTGTGTTACGTCATTCTGTACTTAGCCTTTCTTTCATCGCGCTGCTGCTGGGTTGTGAGGCGAACTCGAATTCATTGCCAAGCAGCAAGAGCCTGCCCACGGAAAAAGTTGCCTCGATTGCGGCGACGATCAAAGCGAAATACCCCGAGCTTTCAAGTGAGATGCGCGGCAAGGTGCTCAACACGGTTGTGGCATCGATCGACAATATGGTTTTTGTCGAAGGCGGCGAATTTGACATGGGCGACTTCGGCTGGATATGTGAATATGACGAGAAAGATGTTTGTACTTGGCCTTGTGGACAGGAGCCGGAGCAGCTTTGTAATATTAGCCGCGATGGCGATGATGATTTTGTGCATCCGGTTAAATTGAGTTCCTACTATATTTCGAAATATCAAACCACTATTGGCGAGTTTGATCTGTTTTTTACAGCGAAAGGCAGAGAACTTTTTGATGCTGAATACCGCGGCAGAGAGGATTTAAGAGATAGGTACGCTCCTAGGCTGCCGACGCCTACCAAACATTGGCAGGAGGCCAAAGATTTTTGTAAGTGGGTAGGAGACTTAAGTGGCTATCCAGTAGACCTTCCAACTGAGGCTCAGTGGGAGTTTGCCGCGCGTAATCGTGGGTCGCATATACTCTTTCCAACGAGTAATGGAAACTTAGACTTCGGTAAAAATTTTCCGATTGAAGGGGAGGGAAAAACGTTTGTGGTGGACCGATTTTTACCAAACCCTTTGGGTTTGTATAATTTGTCCGGCAATGCGACGGACTGGGTAAATGATTGGTACGATAAAGATTATTATAAAAAATCTCCCATAGATGATCCTCAAGGACCGGAGTCTGGAACGCAAAAAGTAAAACGAGGTTCCAATTATCCTGAAGCGCCGTTATCAGCAGCGCCGATTGTGCGACGCTGGCCTGATAATCCAGACGAAGAAGCCTACTATCCAGGTACTGGATTCCGCTGCGCAGTTCAAACAGGAAATTCGCTTAAGTAACGGTGAAACGTAGGCAATATGCCCGGCGCCATAGGGTTGAAAGTAGCTTTTGTTGCCGCGCGCAGTTGTCTGCAGGCCTTGTGCGTCAAGGCCTGCAGCGCTCAAACCGGGGCGTTTGCGCGGGACAATGCGCAACTTCTTGCGCATAGGGGCTATATGCCAGTATCGAGCCAGTGAAACGAACGCCTGGCGGCGACGGTCAATCACTCACGCCCGCGCCGTCGAGCGTCTGTCCATTCCTCAACCCGAGTGAGAACGCCATGAAAATCCTGATGGTTCTAACGTCCCACGATCAACTGGGCGATACCGGCAAGAAAACCGGCTTCTGGCTGGAGGAGTTCGCCTCACCGTATTACGTATTTAAGGATGCGGGCGCCGAGTTGACACTCGCATCGCCCAAGGGTGGTCAGCCGCCGCTGGACCCGAAGAGCGATGAGCCGGACGCGCAAACGTCGTTCACCGAGCGGTTTCGCCAGGACGCCGCCGCCCAGTCGGCGCTGGCCTCGACCGTCAAGCTGGAGACGGTGCAAGCTGCCGATTTCGATGCCGTGTTTTACCCCGGCGGTCATGGTCCGCTGTGGGACCTGGCCGAAGACCGCAACTCGATTGCGTTGATCGAGGCGTTCTACAGTGCCGGCAAGCCGGTGGCTGCTGTTTGCCATGCGCCCGGTGTGCTGCGGCATGCCAAAGGGACTGATGGGCAGCCGCTGGTGAAGGGCAAGCAGGTCACCGGTTTCACCAACAGCGAAGAAGCTGCGGTGCAGTTGACCGATGTGGTGCCGTTTCTGGTGGAAGATGAATTGAAGGCCAAGGGCGGGATTTTCTCCAAGGGTGCCGACTGGTCGAGTTATACCCGCGAAGACGGTTTGCTGCTGACCGGGCAGAACCCGGCGTCCTCCGAGGAAACGGCGTTTGCGCTGGTCTCGAGATTGCGTTGATCACCACTGAACCCGGTGGCGAAGGCGCATGATCCCTCGCCACCCGGTGTTTTCAGATCAGTTTCACGCCCAATGCGTCGGCACACGCTGCAATCGAGCGCTGTTGTGTTTCGGCATACAGCGCCAACTCATCAAGGGTCGATCGGCCCAGCGCCTGCTCGAAGGCCTGGCGGTTGGCGTGCTCACCGTAGTGAGCCTGGGCTGCATCGCCCAGGTTTGACTGAAAAATCCCTGCCGCACTGACTGGCAGGAAATCTTCGTACACCAGCGGTTCGGCTTTCACCTGGCCGGTGTGCAGTAATTCTTCCAGCGATATCTGCTGCGCATGACCCGCCGTCTGCCCCTGTTCCGTCACGAAATAACGAAAGTACGCCAGTTGCTGTTCGCGCATGCCCTCGAGGGTGTCAGGGAATTCGCTGAAATGCTCAGTCATCAGCGCGTTGTAGTGTAGGGCGTTGCCCTCATGGGGGAAGTCCCCGAGTTCATCACGCGCGGCGTTCAGCAAGCGATCGTACAAGGCCCGGCCCTTGGGCGTGAGCGCGGCGCCGCGCTGTTCGATTTCGCCGAAACGGGCGCTGTGGCTGCCGTGGGCCTGCGCCTGGTCGGTAAAGGCGATGGGCTCGTCCAGCGCTTTGAAACTGGTCTGGCGCAGCAGGATCGGGCATTGGCGGCGAGGTGGCCCTTCGATCACCGCTTTCGGCGTGATGCCATGCACGGGCATCTGCGCCTGAACGATGTCGATGTCCAGGGTGCGCGGGGTCAGGTGGTTGATGTGCGGGCCCTTGAACGCCACGACATCGGCGATCAAGCGATGCTGGGCGCTGAGGCGCTGGTACTGCGCCGCGGTGACCGTGGCGCTGTGGTGCCAGCGAAAAGTCTCCAGTGCCTGCAGGACAAATTCCTCGGCCTCGGCTTCGGTCAGGCCACCAGCGGTTTCCGCCTGTTCGATCAGGCGCAGGGCTTTCTCGGTGAAGATCGACCGCTTCGCCAATACCGATTCGGCGAAGGCGCGCAGTTCGGCAGACTCGATCAGCTCCAGGCGCAGCAGTGAGGTGAACACCCGAAACGGACTGACCTGCAGCGCCGCTTCGTGCACCGCACGAAACGCCGTGGAATGCACGGGAACACCCGCCGGAGTCAGGTCGTAATAACCCACCGGCTGCATGCCCATCACCGCGAACAGGCGGGCGAGGGTGGCCAGTTCGCTGGCTGTGCCGACGCGGATCGCACCGTGGCGCTCCATGTCCAGGCGCGCGATTTCGCCGCTGCCGTGCAATTGCCGGGCGAGCTGGGGTTCGCGTTCGAGCACGTCGCGGTTGGTCTTTTCCACCAGTTCCATGAGCGCGCCGTACAGCGGCACTTCTTCGCGGTACATGTCGGACATCGCTTTGGAGAAGCGCTGGCGGATCAGGTCGGGGCTGACGAAAGGCTGCACGGTCATGAAAAAAATTCCTGGCACGGTCACGTAAAGGATGGGGAAAAGATCGCAGCCTTCGCGGACGCGGGCAAACGAAGAATCCTACGAACTTCATTCTGCCAACGACTGATCCCGGTCTCGATTCAACGTCCGTTCGTGCTCAGGAACTCGCGATACAGGCGCGCGGTGTTGGCCGGTTGCTCGACCATCGGCATGTGCCCGACGCCATCCCAGACATCGACCTGCAGATTGGCGATGCCCTTGCTCCACACCGGGACGCTGCTGACATCGATCAAGCGATCCTTGCGCCCCCAGAGCAGCAGGCCCGGACATTTGATCTGGGCCAATTGCGGCTCCATCGGCGGGCTGGCGCGGAAATCGCGGAAGATCTCCTCCAGTTCGTCGCGCGCCTGTTCGTAACGCTGGGCGATGGCGTCCAGCACCAGGCCGGGTACCCAGGGTGGCGAGGCCATGGTCATGGCGTAGAAACGGCGGAATTCCTCGCGGGAATTGATCAGGAACGGGTTATGGCCACGGGCCAGGTGGCGCTCCAGGTCGCTGGGCTCCGGCGCGGTGACACCGGCCGGGTCGATCAGCGCCACCGAGGCGATGCGGTCCGGGTAGTTCGCCGCCAGCCACGCGGCGATGTAGCCGCCCATGGAGTTGCCGATCACGTGCACTTTCTCCACGCCGCAGACGTCCAGCAACTGGATCATGCGCTTGGCCTGCACGCCGATGTCATAGCCGCCACCGGCCTTGAAGCCGGTCTCACCGTGGCCGGCCAGATCGGGAATGATCACCCGGTACTGGCCGACGAAATGCCGGGCGAAACGCAGCCAGAGATTCTTGTCGGCGCTGTAGCCGTGCAGCATGAGGATGCTGCTGGACGCCTCGTACGGCCCGCCTTGCCAGGTCGAGACGCTCATTTCACTGATCGGCACTTCGATTTTGTGCAGGCGATACAACTTGGCCTCCAGGGCCATGCTCAGGTCGTACAGCCAATGGCCGACCGCTGGGTAGCTCAACCAGCTCCAGGCCACGAAAACCGCGAGGGCGACAAACAGCACAAGCATCGACGTCTTCCTTTTACGTGTTCAGGACAGAATGTGATCAGCCGGTTTCAGCGCCCGGGTCAAGCGGTAATAGCTGAAACTGAAGCCCGGAAATATCGCGATCACGTGACCGCTCTTGCTCTGGTACCAACTGTGGCAGCCGCCGGTTTTCCACACCGTGCGCTCCATCTCCCGGTGAATCATCTGAGTGTAGGTACGTTCTGCCTCGGGGCGCACCTCAATGCTGCGCAGACCCTTGGCCTGTACCGTGCGAATGCAGTCGAGGATGTAGTTCATCTGCGCTTCGATGATGAACAGCGCCGACGTGTGGCCGATGCCGGTGTTCGGCCCGGTGACGATGAACAGGTTGGGAAACGCCGGCAGGCTGGTGCCGAGGTAGGCACGCGGATATTGCGCCCAGACGTCGCGCAGTTGCACGCCGTTCTTGCCGGTGACCGGGTAGGAAATCACCCCGTCGGTGGCATCGTAACCGGTCGACCAGACGATCAGGTCGACATCGATATGCACGCCATCGGTGGTGATAATGCCGGTTTCATCGAGAGCCGCGACGCCGTGCTCGCGGCTGTGCAGGGTCACGTTGGGCCGGGTCAGCGCCGGGTAGTAGGTACTGGACACCAGCACGCGCTTGCAGCCGATGGTGAAGTCCGGCGTCAGTTTTTGCCGCAGCTGCGGGTCCGCCACCTGGCGCTTGAGAAAGCGCAGCGCCTGACGCTGTACCAAGTGAATCGCCGGTCTCGAGTATTTGAAGGCGATCACCCGGGTTTCGAATTGCCAGTAGAGCAACCAGCGTAACAGCTTGTAGGCCGGTTTCACGCCAAGCAGCCAGCGCTGGAACCGGCCGAAGCTGCGATCGGCGCGGGGCAGGACCCAATGCGGAGTGCGCTGGAAGACATGCAGGTGCGCGACATCCGCAGCAATCGCCGGGATGACCTGGGCGGCACTGGCGCCACTGCCGATGATCGCTACGCGTTTACCCCGGTAGTCGTAGCCGTGATCCCAGTTGTTGGTATGAAAAGTCTTGCCTTGAAAGCGTTCCTGGCCAGGAAAGCGCGGGATCACCGGTTGGCTCAGGGGCCCGCTCGCGTTGATCACGAACTGCGCATGAAACGTGCCCTTGGCACCGGCGTGCAGCGCCCAGCGCTTATGCGCTTCGTCCCATTCGATGCGCTCGACGTTGGTCTGCAACAGCACGCGCTCGCGCAGGCCGAATCGCTCGGCGACGTGTTCGGTGTAACGCTGCAATTCGGCCTGGCCGGCGAACATCTGGGTCCAGGGGTAGGGCGCGAACGACAGCGAATACAACGGCGACGGCACATCGACGGCCGCCCCGGGATAGGTGTTCTGGCACCAGGTGCCACCGAAAAAGTCCCGCCGTTCGAGCAAGCGAAAATCGTCGATACCGGCCTTGAGCAGATTGATTGCCGCGCACTGGCCGCCAAAACCGCTGCCGATGATCAACACTCGATAGGTGTGCATGAGCCTCCTTCCTGGCGTGGTTTTGCCGTGTTCATCCTTTCATGTATAGCCAAACATTGGCCCGCCGTCGGCCGTTGATGGCGGGGTATTCGGCCCGCTGGCCGGTGATGGCTATTTAACGTCGCCCTGATAGACTCCCAGCACGTCTATTGTTGCGGTGTGCGCAGTGGCGTTGAGTGGTAGAGGCCCCTATGGGAAAGACGGGAGGAAAGGGACTTTCACTGGCCAGGAGGCTCTATACATCGCGAACCCTGGGCCTGGCGCTCGGGCTTCTGTGTGTGAGCGTGGCGATGTACCCGCTCGATCCCGCGCCCTGGGTCTGGGGCGTGATGCTGTTCAATGGCCTGATCTGGCCGCATCTGGCCTTTCAATGGGCGCGCCGCGCGACGGTGCCGTACCACGCCGAACACCGTAATCTGCTGATCGACGCCTTTTTCGGCGGCTTCTGGGTCGCCGCCATGCATTTCAATCCGCTGCCCAGTGCCACGACCATTTCGATGATGGCGATGAACAACGTCGCCATCGGCGGCCTGCGTTTCCTGCTGGCCGGTGCGGCGGCGCAGTTGCTCGGGGTGGCGGTGGGGCTGGTGGTATTTGCCCCGGCCTTCATTGCGTTCACCACACCCCGGCAGCTGTATGCCTGCCTGCCGCTGTTGATGCTGTATCCGCTGGCACTGGGCTGGATCTGTTTCCGACAGGCCTACACCCTGGGCCTGCACAAGCGCGAACTGCTGGCCCTGAGCCGCACGGACAGCCTCACCGGTCTGCTCAACCATGGCGCCTGGAAGGATCAGCTGGAGCTCGAGTTCCAGCGCTGCAAGCGACTGAAGCAGGGCGTGGCGATCGCGCTGATCGACATCGACCACTTCAAGGCAATCAACGACACCTACGGTCATGTCGCGGGCGACATCGTCCTGCGTCAGTTGAGCAAGATGCTCAAGCAGAACCTGCGGGTGGCCGACGTGGCCGGGCGTTATGGCGGCGACGAGTTCTGCGTGATCCTGCCGGATCTGGCGCTGTTCAACGCGGCGCAGGCCATGGAAGCGCTGCGGGAACGCTTTTCCCATCTCGGTTACGAGCAGAATCCGGGGCTGACAGTCAGTCTGAGCATTGGCCTGGCGACGCTCGACGCCTCCCACAGCGACGCCACCCTGTGGCTGAATGACGCCGACCTCGCGCTCTACGAAGCCAAGTCCACCGGGCGCAATCGAGTGATCTGCTGCGCCAATGGCAAGCCGCGCCGCGAGGTGCTCGATTCGGTCTGAGCACCTGGGCAGCGTTCGTTGTCGGCAGTGGAGAGGTCGCATTCGCTATAGAGCCTTGGCGCGATGTCGGGTACGGTTCAGAACCCGACACGAAACAAGGATCGATTCATGACGTTCAATTTCCCTCGCTCCCTGCTCGCCGCGGGCCTTGGCCTGACCCTGACCTTCGCGGCTTGCGGCGCATTTGCCGAACCGCACAAACAAGTGCTGGCCGATGCCGAACAGTACCAACCCGAAGCGCTGAAACTGCTGGAACGCCTGGTCAACATCGATTCCGGCTCAGGCTATGAGCCGGGTCTGAAACAGGTCAGCGAGATCGCCATCGATGAGCTGAAAAAACTCGGTGCGAGCATCGAACAGGTGCCTAACACGCCGGAAAAAACCCATCATGTCCTCGCCACTTTCAAAGGCACCGGAAAGGCGAAAATCCTCCTGATGGCGCACATGGACACGGTGTTCAAGGAAGGCTCCGCTGCCGAGCGTCCTTTCCATATCAAGGATGGCCGCGCCTACGGCCCCGGGGTGATGGACGACAAGGGCGGCATCGTGGCCGGGATCTACGCGCTGAAAATCCTTAAGAACCTCGACTTCAAGGACTACGCGCAGATCACTTTCCTGCTCGATGCCAGTGAAGAGACCGGCTCGGACGTCGCCACGGACCTGATCAAGAAAACCGCGAAACGGCACGACGTGACGCTGAATCTCGAACCGGGGCGTCCGGCCGATGGCCTGGTGGTCTGGCGTAAAGGCAGTGCCACCGCGCTGGTCGAGGTCCAGGGCAAGGCGGCCCACGCCGGGGTTGCTCCGGAACTGGGTCGAAACGCGGCGATGGAAGCGGCGCACCAGATTCTGCAACTGGGCAAGCTCGGCGACGAAACGAAGAAAACCACCATCAACTTCACCGTGCTCAAGGCCGGCGACCGTACCAACGTGATCCCGGATCAGGCCACGGCCAAGGCCGACGTGCGCGCGGCGGTGCCGGAAGAATTCGACCGGATCGAAACGGATCTGGCGCGGGTGTCCCAGGACAAGCTGATTGCTGACACTGAGGTGAAGACGTCATTGCAACGCGGTTTACCACCGATGCCACAGACAGCGGAGTCGGATCGTTTGATGGCGATGGCGCAGGGTATCTACGGCGAACTGGGGCGCAAGTTGACCGAGGAGGGCAGCGGTGGCGCGGCGGATGCGAGTCTGTCGGCCGCGGTCGGCACGCCGACGCTGGATGGCTTCGGGATTGTCGGCGGCAATATTCATACGCCGCAGGAGTACGCGGAGGTGGAAAGCGTGACGCCGCGGATTTATCTTTTGTCGCGGATGATCATGGAGTTGGCGAAGGGCAAGTAAGCGCGCACGGGGTCGTTCCCACGCCGCGCGTGGGAACGAGCATGCCGCACTTTCTGCCGGCAAAGCCTGTGGCAGTTACTCTTTGACGCTCATGTATTCCTTGGCCCACAGAATGTATTCCTCGGGCTGGGTATAGGTATGCGTCAGCTCGGTCGCGCTCAGGTCGGAAGCCTGGGTGAAGATCTGGCGTTGTTCGCGCAGGCTGTCGTAGGTCGCCTTGATCGCCGCGAAGTAGGCACCGTGGCCGTCGATGGTCACGCGTACGCCGAGTTCGGCCAGGCGTTTGTCATCGCGCAGCGCCGGGTTGCCGTAGGTGACCAGCATCAGCGGCACCGTCAGGTGTTCGGCGAGTTGTTCCAGGTGATCGAAGTCCTGCACGCCGACCATGCAGATGCCGTCGGCGCCGGCCTGCTGGTATTGGCGGGTGCGGCTGACCACTTCCTGCACCGGCAGGATGCCGGCGTTGGTCCGGGCGATGATGGCCATTTCGGTGTCGACCCGCGCTTCCAGCGCAGCGCGGATCTTGCCGACGCCTTCGGCCACCGAGATCAGATCGGTGGATTTGCGCCCGAATTGCGCAGGCAGCAGGGTGTCTTCGATAGTGAGTGCGGCAACTCCGGCGCGTTCCAGTTCAACGATGGTGCGCATCACATTGAGGGCGTTGCCATAGCCGTGGTCGGCGTCGGCGATTACCGGCAACTGGGCGACGCGGCCGATGCGGGTGGCTTGTTCGGCGAACTCGCTGAGAGTGATCAGGGCAAAGTCCGGAGCGCCCAGGACCTGCAGCGAGGCCACCGAACCGCCGAGAATGCCCACTTCAAAACCCAGGTCGGCAGCGATGCGCGCCGACATCGGATCGAACACCGAGGCCGTGTGATAGCAGGTGTCGGATGCCAGCAACTGACGGAAGTTACGGCGCAAATCTTGATGAGAAAGCCTGGACATACGAGTTCCACCATACAAAGGAATGGAAAGGCTTGAGCAAAGGTGTCAACGCCGAAGAGTGAAAAGGCTATCACGCGAACGGGTCATGGATCATGACGAATTTGCAAGGCAGGGGTTGCCAGGCTGAATGGATTCACCCGCGGCGCAGGCACGGCTTGCGCTCGGCGGCGGCGCAGTCGTACCGCGCCGGTCCCCGCAACGCCTGGAAAACACCGATGGCAGCTATCGGGTGGCCTGCGCGAGCGGGCTCCCTTGCCAGAGAAGAAGATCTTCTTCCGGCGTCGTCGCGGTTCAGGCCGCTGCAGCCTGCTTCTGCTGATTGGGCAACAGCACTGCGCGCACCGAGTTGCCCGGTTGCAACTGCAGGCGCTGGGCGGTGACACGGTCGACCACCAGGCTGCTGCCGACCCGCCGCGCCGGGGCGACGGTGATCCGGCAGTTTTCCAGACGCCGGTTGTGCAGCAGCCACAGCGGCGCCTGGTCGTCCGGGGTACCGAGGCTCAGGGCCAGTTCGAGGCTGTCGCGCACGGTGCGGATGGTGTGGATCGGTGCTTCGATCACCGGCCCGCCGTCGAAGATGTCGATGTAGCCTTTGTGGGCGAAACCCTCGGCGCGGAGAATCTTCAGCGCCGGCTCGGTGTTGGCGTGCGGCTGGCCGATCACAGCCTGGGCCTGTTCGGTGAGCAGGCAGGTGTACAGCGGCTGGCGCGGCATCAGTTCGGCGATGAACGCCTTGTTGCCCAGCCCGGACAAGTGATCGGCGTGGCTGAAATCCATCTGGAAGAAGTGCCGCCCCAGGCTGTCCCAGAACGGCGAACAGCCTTGCTCGTCGGCACTGCCGCGCAGCTCGGCGATCATTTTTTCGCCGAACAGCTGCGGAAACTCGGCGACGAACAGCAAGCGCCCCAGCGACAGCAGGCGACCGTTGCTGCCATGGCGCTGATCGTGGCGCAGGAACAGCGAGCACAGTTCCGATTGGCCGGTCAGTTCATTGTTGAGGAACAGCGTCGGAATCTGCCGCTGAATCCCCAGGTCCGGCGCCGAACTGACGGTCACGCCCACCCGGTAGTTGTACCAGGGCTCACGCAGGCCGACCGCGCCGGCCATGGCACTGACCCCGATCACCCGTTGCTCGTCGTCCTCGAGGACGAACAGGTAGTCGGCGTCGGCACGCTCGACCTGCCCGGCGAATGCCCGCCTGGCCCAGCGCACCCGGTGGGCCAGGCGTTCTTCGCTGGCCGGCAGGGTGGTGAACCCGGGGCCAGCCTGTTGCACCAGCGTCATCAACGCTGGCAGGTCGCTGACTTGAACCGGACGGACAATCATGCTGCAACTCCTTCTGCGCGCCTGCTCGGGCACTGTCGTTGGGTAGGGCCGTGGTTCACAGCGACGTCAACCGCACGCTGGCGCCGTCCGTGACGTTCAGCGCCGCGCACAGGGCCGGGGTGAGGGCCAGCGGTTGCCCCGGCTGGTAGTCCAGCTCGGCGACGATCGCGCGAAAGCCGTGCAGGGCGTCGTTGCTCAGCAGGTAGCGCCCGCGGGCATCGATCAGCGGCTGCTGGCGGACGCTGGCGAGCTGGCTGCGGGCGATCGAGCGGATGTTCGCGGTGCGTGCGTAGAGGGTCGGGCCGGCGTCGAACAGATCGATGTAGCTGTTGGTTTCAAAACCTTCGCGCTCGAGGATGTCGAACGCTTCCTGGCCATCCGGGTGTATCCGGCCGATGCAGTCCTGGGCGGCCTGCGGCAGCATCGGTACATAAATCGGGTATTGCGGCATCAGTTCGGCGAGAAACGTACGGCTCTGCAATCCGCACAGGCGTTCGGCCTCGACGTAGGGCAGGTCGAAAAAGTGTTTGCCCAGGGCATCCCAGAACGGCGAGTGGCCCTGTTCATCGCTGTAGCCGACGATTTCGGTAATCACCGCTTCGGCGAATCGCTGGCCGTGGGCGGCAATGAACAGCAGTCGGGCCCGTGACAGCAATTCGGAAAATGCCGAACGCACCAGCGCCGCATCGATGTGAAAACCGCGCAGCAGGGTATGTCCGCTCAGGTCATGACACAACGACAGCGCCGGCACGCCGTGCTCGATATTCAGTTCCCGCGAGGCACTGGTGAAGTGACGGTTGCGCAGGCTGTAGAACGGTTCGTCGAACCCGGCGGTGGCAAGGATTTCCGAGCAGCCGACCAGACGTCGGGCGTCGAGGTCTTCGAGGACGAAAAAATAGTTCTCCGGGCCCTGGGCCTCGGCCGGGCTGTCGAACGAGGCGCAGGAGCCGGCGATTTTCTCGCGCAGGCGCTCGGCGTCGTCCGGCAGCGACGTCACGCCCACCAGGCTGTCGCGGGCCAGTTGTTGCAATTGAGGCAGGTCGGTTGGCTCGACTGGACGTAAGACCAGCATGGATGCACTCCTGTATCAAAGGGTCCGGCGCATTCGCCGGACCTGACTATCACTGTCGGTTTCCACGCGTTAAATCGGCGGTCGCCTGATTCGCTGTCAGACGCCGCTCTTTTTCTTGTCAGCCGTTGCTCGGGTCAGGCAACGCGGTACTGGCGCCGAGCTTGTTGAGGAAAAACAGGTACACCAGGCCCAGTGCGATCCAGACCAGACCGAGTTTCTGTGCATCGACGCCCATGTTGTACATGATGGCCGCGACGATGATGAAGCCGATCACCGGGCAGATCAGGTGGCGGATCACCTGGCCGGATTTCTGCCGGCGCCAGTAGTAGTTGATGACGGTCAGGTGCAGCAGCATGAAGCCGCTCAGGGCGCCGAAGTTGACCAGCGAGGTCAGGGTGTCCACCGAGTTGATGAACAGGTAGCAGATCACCAGCGACAGCACGGCTACCAGGTAAATGCTCAAGTACGGCGTGTTGTGTTTCGGGTGCACCTTGGCCAGCACTTTCGGCAGCTTGCCGTCACGGGCCATGCCGAACAGCAGGCGCGACACCGCGGCTTGCGAGGTAATCGCGACAGCCACGCCCCAGGCCAGCGCCGTGGCGACGCCGGTCAACGTGGCCAGCCAGCTGCCGGCAGCGATTTCGGCGATTTCATAGAACGCGGTGTCGGCGGACTTGAAGCCCATGCCGGCCGCCAGATCAGTGGCGATCCAGGTCTGTGCGACGAAAATCACCCCCATCACCACCAGTGTGATCAACGCGGCTTTGCCGACGCTGCGCCCCGGATCGCCCTTGATCTCTTCGGCCAGCGTGGAGATGGCATCGAAACCGAGGAACGACAGCACGGCAATCGACACCGCTTGCATCAGCAGGGCGAAGTTGAAGGTTTCCGGGTGATACAGCGGCGCCAGGGTCAGCTCGCCGTTGCCGCCACCGTTGTGCAGGGCATTCCAGGCGTAGAACAGGAAAATCCCCAGCACCACCAGTTGCGCCAGCAGGAACAGGATGTTCATGCGCGCGGTGAAGGTAATGCCGCGCAGATTGACGAAGGTCGCGCTGACCAGAAATGCCAGGATGAAGCCGACTTTCGGGATGTCCGGGTACAAGTGGTTGAGCGCCATCGCCGCGTAGACGTAGAGCAGCGGCGGAATCAGCAGGTAGTCGAGCAGCATCAGCCAGCCGGCGATGAAGCCGACGTGTTGATTGAGGCCGCGCTGGGCGTAGGAATACACCGAGCCGGCGATCGGAAAGGCCCGCGCCATGCTGCCGTAACTCAACGCGGTGAACACCATCGCCACCATGCCGATGATGTACGCCAGCGGTACCATCCCCGGCGCCTCGGCATTGACGTAGCCATACACGCCGAACGGGGCGATGGGGATCATGAAGATCATCCCGTACACCACCAGGTCGGTCAGCGTCAGGCTACGTTTCAACTCCTGCTTGTAGCCGAATTCTTCGATTTCCATGAAGCGCAACTCCTTGTCAGCAGATCGGTCGTTTTTTAGTTGTTATATCGGTCCATCGTTTACAGCGGCAGCGGTGTTTCAAAACGCTTTACAGCAGTGGCGCAAGGAATCCGGCCCAGCGCGACACGGCCTCGGGCGTGCGCAGCAGGTCGTTGCGCACTTCGATCAGCACCGATTCCAGGCCGCGGGCATCGCCATGCACCGGCACGGTCATGTCGCCCAGCGGGTCGATCCGGTACGGCTGGTTGCCGGCGACTTTCAACGGGTGTTGCTCGAGGCCGTCGAGCAGACGCCGGGCAAAGTCCCGGGCCTGGCCGAACAGCACACCCACTTCCAGCTCACGCGGCTGGCCGTAGAACACCGGGGTAAAACTGTGAATCCCCACCACCCGGACCGGGCGACCCTGGGCCAGACGCTGGTCGATCAGTTGCTGCAGCCGGGTGTGAAACGGCTTGAACAACACCTGGCGCCGGTATTCGCGGGTGGCCTCGTCGAGATCGCGGTTGCCCGGCACCTGGTAGATCTCGCTCTGCGCCGGAATGCTGTCGGGGGCATGCCGTGGGCGGTTGAGGTCGATCAGCAGGCGCGAGTAGTTGGCGCTCAGCAGCGTTGCCCCGAGGGTCGCGGACAACTGCTCGGCCAACTCCAGCGCGCCGATGTCCCAGGCGATGTGCTCGCGCGCAGCGGCGTCATCCAGGCCCAGGTTGGCGAGGGCGTCGGGGATGTAGCGGCTGGCGTGTTCGCACACCAGGATCAGCGGATGCGCCGAGTCTTCGCGACTCAGGTTGTAGACCGGCCGGGTGTACAACCCCAGCTCGGCGGATTCAGTACAGGCGTGCATAGTGCTCACACAGGTCAGCGGGCGAGAGCTGTTCCGTCAGCGCCAGTTCCTCGGTTTTCAGGGCGAAATAGGTCTCGAGCAACGCGGCCGGCAGCGCCGCGCTCAGCGCTTCGCTGCGACGCAGGCAGTCCAGTGCCAGGGTCAGGGAGGCGGGCAGGGCGACGATGCCCCGCGCCGCGCGTTGTTCGTCGTTGAGTGAATCGGGAATCTCGTCGGTGATCGCGTTCAGCGCCAACCGCTGTTCGATGCCCAGGCGCCCGGCAATCAACAGCGCGGCCATGGCCAGGTGTGGCGAGGCCGTGGCGTCCATGGCGCGGAACTCCAGGTTGTACTGCGCCGCCACGGATTTATTGCCCAGGCTCACGGTCGGGCAGATGCGCAGCGCCGCTTCGCGGTTCTGCTGGCCAAGGCAGGCGTAGGATGCGCTCCAGTGGTGCGGTTGCAAACGCTCGTAGGACACCGGCGTCGGTGCGGTGAATGCGCACAGCGCCGGCAGGTAATGCAGCACCCCCGCTGCCCAGTGCTGGCCGAGGGTCGACAGGCCGTTGCTGGTCCCGGCGTCGTAGAGCAGCGGCTGGCCGCCGAGGTCGAGCAGGCTGACGTGCAGGTGCACGCCGTTGCACACCGCGTCGGCGGCGGTCTTCGGCGCGAAGCTCAGGTCGAGGCCCATCTGCCGGGCGATTTCGCGGGTGATTTCACGCACGTTGACTGCGCGATCCGCCGCCGCCACGCCGAGGGTCGGGCGGCAGGTGATTTCGTATTGGTGCTTGCCGTATTCGGGCAGGAACATCTCCGGCTCGACACCGCCGGCGCGCAGGGCGCTGAGCAGCCAGCCGCCGAACTCCGCGCCCTGGCGCTGGGCCTCGAGGGTGAACGCCAGGTGCTCGGCAAATCCGGCGTGCAGGTTGAATTCATGTTCGAACGCGGCGTTGACCTGCACGCCGAGTGCGTCGCGATAGCGCTCGATTTCATCGCGCAGCAGAGTGCGCGGGCAGGCGCCCCACGGCCGGCCATCGGTCTCGCGGATGTCGCCATGGATGAAGTCCAGGGCCGGCGCAGCGGCGTCCGGGCCGTTGCCGACGATGACGCGGCTGCTCAGGTCGGGGATCAGGCGCAGGTCGCCATAGGCGCCCCACGGGTTGCTCGAGGCGATGATGTCCTGCGGCGTCAGCGCACTGTTGGCCGGCACCCAGCCGCAACCGGCGGCCTGATAGTGCTCCAGTTCATCGCTGGGAAACGAGCGGCCACGGGTAATGCCGATCAGGTCGGTGGTGACGATGGTGGTCATCGGCAGCGGCGCCAGGCGTGCACTCATGGCTGCATCTCCTGCAGGCGGCCGAGCACGGTCTGGGTGTCGGTGATCCAGCAATAACCCTTGATCGCGTTGAGGCAGGCGTCATGCCGCGCCTGGCTGTAGGTGGCACAGGCGTCTTCGACCAGCGTGACCAGATAGCCACGGTCAGCGGCATCGCGCACGGCCATGTCGACGCACTGATCGGTGACGATGCCGGCGACGATCAGGTGGCGGGTTTGCAGGTTGCGCAGCACGTAGTCGATGTTGGTCGAGTTGAATACCCCGGACGAGGTCTTGGGCAGCACGATTTCATTTTCCACCGGGGTCAGGTCGTCGATGATCCGTGCCTGCGCGCTGCCCTTGGGCAGGTGCATGTCCGACAGCTTGTGATCCAGCGAACGGTCGCGGCCATCGGCGGTGAGGCTCTCGATGATGGTGTGTAGCACGTTCTGTCGCGCGTCGCGAAAGGCGCTGAGCAAGCGCCGTTGGTTGGGCACCACCTGCATGTGCGCGCGCGTCAGGAAATACTCCGCGTCCGGGGCGCTCAGGTGCGGGTCGAACTGCGGCTCGAGCCAGGCGCGCTGCATGTCCACCAGCAGCAGTGCCGTGTGGTCGGTGACGAACGGCAGGTCGCGCGGCGAGCGGTGGGGAAGGCTGAACATCCTTATTTATCCTCCAGCAGGTGGGTGTTGAACTCATTGCGCAGGGCGTCGATGCCTTCCAGGCGATCGGCCAGATCAGGGGTGCGCAAGGTCAGGCAGGCGATCAGCGCTTCGACCTGGGCCAGCGCCGGCACCATGGTGTCGAACGGCGAGGCCGATTCCACCGGGGCGCTGATGATCAGGTCGGCCATCTCGCGCAGCGGCGAGGCATAGATGTCGGTGAACAGCACCACCCGCGCGTTGCTGTTTTTCGCCGCGCTGGCCACGCGCAGGGCCTGGGTCTGGTAGCGGCGATAGTCGAACACCAGCACGACGTCCTGGCGTTGCAGGTCGAACAGCCGGTCCGGCAGTTGCGCGTTGTCCTCCAGGGCAAAGCAGCCGGGGCGCAACAGGCGCAGGTGATTGAGCAGGTACATGGCCATCAGGCTACTGAAGCGTCCGCCGTAGCAATACACCTGATGGCGGGCATCGAGCAGCCAGTCGGCGAGAATGCGCACGTCTTCGGGTTGGGTCAGGGCCTGGGTGTCCACCAGCAGGCGATGGCTGTCGGCCAGATAGTGACTCCAGGCGTCGTCCTTGTGCTGCTGCGAGCGCGGTTGCAACAGCGTGCGCGGGGAGCGCAGGCGGTGGTCCATGTCGCTGAGCAGGGCGTCCTGGAATTCGGCGTAACCGCCGAAACCGAGTTTTTTCACCAGGCGGACGATGGTCGGATCACTGACCCCGGCGTGTTCCGCCAGACGCGCCATGGGCCCGAGGCCATTGCGCGGATACTGATCGAGCAAGGCGCGGACGACTTTGCGCTCCGACGGCGTGAGATCCAGGCCGGGATCGGTGATCAGGTCTCTGAGAGGGGGCATCCGGGCTCCTGCTGGATGGGGGGGGTGTCGAATTCGTTTCATAATCCGTTAAAACAGTATTTATGTAACTCAGGTTACATGTCTAGTGAATTTTCTGCCGTTTACTGAACGCGCCAAAACAGGGCAGGACGCCCGTGTGCCGGGGGCTACACGGATGTCGATTGGTCTTGTAGTCCATCGCCCATAGCGGTGTCAGATATTGCCGATTTGCTGGCAGGAATCCATTGAGCGGAGTGCCCGCGGCCCTCCTGTTTACGGCACAATTGCCCCCTCTATCGGCATTGCGCCGTTCCTTGTTTGCTTCCCGACTGAGTAACCGATCGTGCAGGCGACCCGTTTGACCCTGATCTGCCATGCGCGAACCGTCGCACAGAAATTGGCGCGTTTTCCTACGAATGAGCCCGTTGAAAATGCCGGGCTGGCAGCCGACAGCCTGAGTGCCCGTTTCGGCGCGGCACGCCGCCTGTTGTGTGGCCCGGAATTACGCAGCCGCCAGACCGCCGCGTGGTTCGGTGTTGACGCCCAGGTCGACGCGGCGTTGCGCGATTGCGACTGGGGGCGCTGGCACGGCTGCGCGATCAAGGCTCTGCAACAGCAGGAGCCCGAGGCCCTGCAAGTCTGGCTCGATGATCCGCACGCCGCCCCCCACGGGGGCGAATCACTGACGCAACTGAGCGCGCGGGTGGTGGCGTGGCTGACGACACTGCAAGCAGCGCCGGGTCACGTGGTGGCGGTGACGCATCCGTTCGTCATCCGTGCGGTGTTGATGCACGTGCTGCAAGGCGCGGCGCTGCACAGCATCGATGTCGAACCCTTGGCGGCGGTCGAGCTGAGTTTCGTCGGGCGCTGGCGGCTACGCTTGTCAGCTATCGACTGCGAAGGGGCACTGTCATGAAGCGACTGCTGGTCATCGGCATCGGCGCCGGCAACCCGGACTACATCACCCTGCAGGCCGTGAAGGCGCTGAACCGGGTGGATGTGTTTTTCCTGATGGACAAGGGCCAGAGCAAGGACAAGCTGATTGATCTGCGGCGCGAGATCTGTGCGCGTCACATCACTGAGCGGGCGTATCGTTTCGTCGCTGCCGACAGCCCCGAGCGCGAGCGTGGCGACGTGGCCTACAGCGCCAGTGTCGAAGCGCTGAATCGTGCCAAGCAGCAAACCTTCGAACGGCTGATCAATGAAGAACTGGCTGACGATCAGTGCGGCGGTTTTCTGGTGTGGGGCGATCCGGCACTGTACGACAGCACGGTGCGTATCCTGCAGGCCATTCTGGCGGCCGGTCGCTGTGCGTTCGAATTCGAGGTGATCCCCGGCATCACCAGCGTCCAGGCGCTGGCAGCGCAGCACAAGGTGCCGCTGAACACGATTGGTCAGGCGATCGAGATCACCACGGGCCGTCGCCTGGCGGCAGGGCTGGTCAGTGACAGCGACAGCCTGGTGGTGATGCTCGATGCCGAGGATGCCTACCAGCAGGTGGCGGATCGGGACACCGAGATTTACTGGGGCGCCTACCTCGGCACCCCGGATGAAATCCTCATCAGCGGCCGGCTCAAGGATGTTGCCGACGACATCCAACGTGTGCGCAAGGCCGCGCGGCAGGCGCACGGCTGGATCATGGACACCTATCTGCTGCGCAAACCCTGAGGTTGCCGGTCGCTTGAACCGCGCGCCGCGCTGCCCGGCCAGCTCCTGCCGGACACCCGCCCTGGCGCTCCGGCAGCCGCGTCAGGAAATGCTTCTGGCTCCGCGGCCGAAGTGCTCGCGATACACCGACGGCGGCACGCCCACCACGTTGCGAAACGCCACGCGAAAACTCTCCACCGAGCGGTAACCACAGCGCAGGGCGATCTGTTCGGTGTTGTGTGCGCTGCTTTCCAGCAGTTCCCGCGCCCGGGCCAGGCGTTCATGTTGCAGCCAGGTCTTGGGCGACTGGCCGCTGGCCTCGGTGAACCGGCGCAGGAACGTGCGTTCGCTCATTGCCGCTTCGCTGGCCAGGTCGCGCACTTCCAGCGGTTGATGCAGGCGTTCGCGGGCCCACTGCATGACGCGCGACAAGTCGCTGCGCGGCGTCGGGCTGACCGGCGTGGGAATGAATTGCGCCTGACCGCCGGTGCGCTGCGGCGACATCACCAGGCGCCGCGCCACGGCGTTGGCCACCTGGGTGCCGAAGTCCCGCGCCACCAGGTGCAGGCAGGCGTCGATGCCGGCAGCGCTGCCCGCCGAGGTGATCAACTGGCCGGCGTCGACGTACAGCACGTCGGCATCCACGGTGATGGCCGCAAAGTGCTCGGCCAGTTCCGCGGCGTAGCGCCAGTGGGTGGTGGCGGTGTGGCCGTTGAGCAGGCCGGTCGCCGCCAGCACGAACACCCCGGAACAGATCGATAGCAGGCGCGCGCCACGCGCGTGGGCCTGGCGCAGCGCGTCCAGCAGCGCCTCCGGCACCGCGGCGCTACGGTCGCGCCAGCCGGGAATGATGATGGTGCGCGCCTCGCTCAACAGCTCCAGACCGCCGTCGGCCAGCACGTGGATGCCGCCCATGGCGCGCATCGGGCCTTGGTCGACGGCGGCGATGCAGTGCTCGTACCAGGGAAATTCGAACTCTGGCCGGGCCAGGCCGAAGATCTCCACGGCAATGCCGAATTCGAATGTGCAGAGGCCGTCGTAGGCCAGGATCGCGACCAGTCCGGGTGAGTCAGGCATTTGGCGGAAAATTCCCGATGAGTGTCTTGTGCGCCACTGTAGCGCCAAGCGGTGACTGGATAAAGTCTCTTCACACCCTCACTGACGTAGGAGCAACACCCCATGACCAGCCTGGTTCGCGCCATTCCCGCTGCCCCCTCGGCGATTGCCCTGATGCATTTCAGTAACCGCCTGACGTTCGAAACCGACTGTTCCGACGTCCACAGCAGCCAAGAGGCCGGCGAGGTGGATTTCGTCCTGCTCGACGTGCGCGGGCCCTTGGCCTTTGAGCGCGGCCATGTGCCCGGGGCGATCAACCTGCCGGGGCGCTTGCTCAGCGCCGAGGCGTTGGCGAGCTATCCGCAAAACACCTTGTTCGTGGTGTATTGCGCCGGCCCGCATTGCAACGGGGCGAACAAGGCGGCCGTGAAACTGGCGGCGCTGGGTTTTGCGGTCAAGGAAATGATCGGCGGCGTCACCGGATGGCTGGATGAGGGCTTTGAGCTGAGCGTGGCTGCCACCGCGTCGGTCCAGGCAGCGATCAACTGCGCCTGCTGAACCTGTGCCCCGGCAGGCGCTGCAAGCCGGCGCCTGCCGGGGCATTTGTGCCAGAAGGCAGGGCTTGTCCTACACGTTGCGCACCGCGCTGGCGCACACTTTTCCCACAGTCGTGTAGTCGCCGATTATCTGTAAGTATTTGTCGCTTAAACACAATTTGCCCCGTGCGTGGCGCCATAGACTGCCGGCCACTTCGGTATTTGCCTGGAAAAGGCCATGACCGAACGCTGAATCGAAAGCTGCCAATAAAAGCCTCCGCACACGGGAGTAATAAATGAAAAAGCTAGTGATGTTCGGTGCCCTGGCACTGTCGATGTTGTCCCTGACGGCCGTGGCCGATGACGCCAAGCCGATCCGCATCGGTATCGAAGCCGGCTACCCGCCATTCTCGATGAAAACCCCTGACGGCAAACTGGCCGGTTTCGACGTCGACATCGGCAACGCGCTGTGCGAGCAGATGAAAGTGCAGTGCACCTGGGTCGAGCAGGAATTCGATGGCCTGATCCCGGCACTGAAAGTGAAGAAGATCGACGCGATCCTGTCGTCCATGACCATCACTGACGATCGCAAGAAAAACGTCGACTTCACCATCAAGTACTACCACACCCCGGCGCGCTTCGTGATGAAGGCCGGTTCCGGCGTCAAGGATCCTCTAACCGAGCTCAAGGGCAAGAAAGTCGGCGTGCTGCGGGCCAGTACCCATGACCGCTATGCGACCGAAGTGCTGGTGCCGGCCGGCATCGAGCTGGTGCGCTACGGCTCGCAGCAGGAAGCCAACCTGGATATGGTTTCCGGGCGTATCGACGCGATGCTGGCCGACTCGGTCAACCTCAGCGACGGTTTCCTGAAAACCGACGCCGGCAAAGGCTTCGAATTCGTCGGCCCGACCTACGAAGACGCCAAGTACTTCGGCGGCGGCGCAGGCATTGCCGTGCGCAAGGGTGACAAAGAGCTGGCGGACAAATTCAACGCCGCCATCACGGAAATCCGCGCCAACGGCAAGTACAAGCAAGTGCAGGACAAGTACTTCGACTTTGACGTGTACGGCCATTAATACGCCGTAGAAAAAAGTGGCCCCGCACGCGCGGCGGCCACTTTTTTTTGCCCGTGATTTATCCTGCCAATACGTTTTTCTCTGTAGAACACCGGAGTTTTCCCATGCAACGCATTGATCATGTCCTGCCCTGGAGTCATCTTGGCAGCGAGCGCTCGTTGAGCGTGTTCCGTTATGGCGCCGGGCCGCGCAAGGTTTACATCCAGGCCAGCCTGCACGCCGATGAGCTGCCAGGCATGCGCACTGCGTGGGAACTGAAAAAGCGCCTGGCCGAGCTTGAACAGCACGGGCGGCTGCAGGGCGTTGTCGAACTGGTCCCGGTGGCCAACCCGATCGGCCTCGACCAGCACCTGCAAGGCAGCCACATGGGCCGTTTCGAACTGGCCAGCGGCAAGAACTTCAACCGCGCCTTCGTTGAACTCAGTGCACCGGTCGCGGCGCTGATCGGTGATCGCCTGGGAACCGATGCCACGGCCAACATTGCCCTGATCCGCCAGACCATGGGCCAGGTGCTCGACACGCTGCCGGCCCCGGCCTCGCAACTGGAAGCGCTGCACCGCCTGTTGCTGCGCCACGCCTGCGATGCCGATATCACCCTCGATCTGCACTGCGATTTCGACGCCGCCATTCACCTCTACGCGCTGCCGCAGCACTGGCCGCAGTGGCAATCCCTGGCCGCGCGTCTGCAGGCGGGTGTGGCGTTGCTGTGCGAGGATTCCGGCGGCAGTTCGTTCGATGAATCCTGCTCCTCGCCGTGGCTGCGCCTGGCGCGGGCGTTCCCTGCAGCGGCGATTCCCGCCGCCAACCTGGCGACCACCCTGGAACTGGGCAGCATGGGCGACACCCGAGTCGATCAGGCCCAGGCCAACGCCGAGGCGATTCTGGGGTTTCTCGCCGAGCAGGGATTCATCAGCGGCGAATGGCCGCCAGCGCCGGACGAATGCTGCGAAGGCATGCCGTTCGAAGGCACCGAGTACCTGTTCGCGCCGCACCACGGCGTGGTGAGTTTCCTGCGCAATGCCGGCGAGTGGGTCGAGCGCGGTGAGGCGTTGTTCGAGGTGGTCGATCCGCTGAACGACAAGGTCACCACCGTACGTGCGGGTACCAGCGGCGTGTTGTTCGCCATTGACCGTGGGCGCTACACCCAGCCAGGGATCTGGCAGGCGAAAGTGGCGGGGCGCGAGCCGATCCGGGCGGGCAAGCTGATCAACGACTGAGTGTCTGCTGGCGAGTCGTTGCCGACCCGCCAGCGCAACGTATGGCGTCGCGCCGCACAGTGTTAGGCTTTACCGCGAACCCTGCACCCGGTGAAGGAAGGCTCTATGTTGAAGGTGTTTGCCCTGTTGACCCTGCTGGCGTCCAGCGCCGTCCATGCTCAGACCACGCTGCAAAAGGATCTGCCACTCAATTACCTGGCGCAGGTGCATGCGGACGCCGAACAGCGCCCGCTGGTGATTTTCCTGCACGGCTACGGCAGCAATGAAGCCGATCTGATCGGCATGAAATTTCAGCTGCCGGCGCAGTACAACTACCTGTCGGTGCAGGCGCCGATGGCGCTGGGAGAAGGGCGTTTCCAGTGGTTTCGCAAGAAAGGCGAAGGTGCCTACAACGGCGAGACCGATGACCTGCGGGTTGCCGGGCAAAAGCTGCGGGCATTCATCTCCGCCGCGGCGCAGAAATATCACGCGCAACCGGACAAGGTGTACCTGATCGGCTTCAGCCAGGGCGCGATGATGACTTACGAGGTGGGTTTGCGGCAGCCAACGGCGGTGGGTGGTATCGCCGCGCTGAGCGGACGCGTGTTGCCCGTGCTCAAGCGCGAGCTCAAGGCCGAGGCCGCGCATCCGCCGTTGAGCGTGTTCATCGGCCATGGCACGGCGGACGACCGCGTGCCCTATGCTGACGGTACCGCGGCCAACACCCTGTTGCACACGCTCGGCTATCAACCGCAGTTTCATGCCTATCCGGGCGTCGGCCACAGCATCAGCGCGGCCGAGCTGCGCGATCTGAACGGCTGGTTGCAGCAGCTCAATCCGTGACGATCAACGCTCCTTGAGGATGGTTTTCACCAGCGCGTCGTGGCCGCTCTTGTCGCTGACCCGGGAAATGATCTGAATCAGCGCCATGCGCGTGCCAGCACCGGCCATCAGCGTGGTGTTGAGTGTCTGGCCGCCACCCTGGGTGGCGGTGCTGTCGACCTGGCGCAGCCCCAGGCCGTTGCCTTTCTGGGTGATGCTTTTTTCGCTGAGCTTGTTGAAGTCCGGCAGCGCCTTGCGCTGGGCTTCGATGAAGTCGGAGACGGTGCCGTCGAGGAACGCGCTGTCGTTGTCCTTGACGTTATTGCCTTCGGGAATCTGGTTTTCCGCGGCGATCACCACGGTCTTGGTGGTCTGGTTGGTGTACATCGTGCCCTTGGCACCGGTCGGGCCGGCCGGCAGCGGGTTGGCGATGAAGCCCTTGGGCAGGACGAACGAGAGTTTGCCGTCGAGCAGCGAGACTTTCTCGCTGGCGGCGGTGTCCTTGGCCTTGGCGGCCTGGACGTTGATGGCGCCGAGACAGGCGACTGCCGCCAGCAACAGGATGACGGCTTTCTTGCGGGGCAATGACATTCGGATCTCCGGTGAGTGGTCGTATCAGGCGGGCGATCATCCCACGGCGGGTGCATGGCACTCCAGCGCGTTTCGTCCATCTGCTTACCGAGCTTGGCCAGGCTCGGCGGTGGGCCGCGCCAGCAACTGCCGGGTGACGCCGAGCATCGCCACCGACACGGCCACGCCAACGGCAAAACCGCCAAGGCCCAGATGCGGCAGTGTCAGCGCCGACACCAGGCAAAAAGCCGAGAACGAATACATGCCGGTCGCCGTCGCCCGCAACAGGGCGGCGGTGAACGCCGGGCCGCGTGTCTGCTGGGAAAACACCGCCATCACGCTGCCCAGCACCGGGAATACCGCCAGCAGACCGCTCCAGCGTTCACCCACGGTGCTGGCGAGCATCGTCACCAGCAGCGTCAACGCCGCCCCGGCAATCATCCGCCAGAGCAGTTTGTCCGACTTTGGCGCCGGGCCGGCGACCAGCGGCTGCACCTTGGGGAACAGGTACGGCGCGGCGAGCAGGGCGCTGGCCGCGGCGGCCAGCGAAAACGCCAGCGACGGCGGCACCAGCGACAACAGCAGGGCCAGCACCGCCCACACCGCCAGCGACAGCGTCAGTGCCCAGGGCCAGTTCGCCCGCTGCGCCACCCGGGCATAGGTGACGCAGAACGCAATCATGGCAAACATCGCCGACAGCGCCGCCACCGCCGCTTGCGCGGCAAACGCCGGGCCTTGCTCGAGGCCGAGGAACAACAGAATCGGCCCGACCACCACCGGTAATCCCGACAGCCACCCGGCCACGCTCGGCCCCCAGCGCTTGCCCGCCAGGGAAATCAGCAGGAGAAAAGCGGGAATCAGCAGCAACTTGAGGATCAGCACGCAGGTGTCTCCGTCGGGTGAGAGACGGTCAAGGTAGCATTGCACTGACTGGATTGCTGCATATGTGTGCAGTTTTTGTATACAAAGTGCCGGCCACGATAGCCGGCTATGCTCTGACTATCAGGGTTTGGCGGAGTCGATGCGACGATGAACAGGACACCGAAGTTGTTGAGTGGGTGCTGTGGCATCGGCTTGTGGGCGTTGTTGCTGACGCCGACCTGGGCCAGTTGGCAGGACGCGGTGCCGGGTGCGCAGATCATCGGCACCGGCGATTTCAGCGTGTTCGGTTTCGACGTCTATAACGCCCGTCTGTGGAGTGCCGCGCGGCCACTGGCGGACGGGCAACCGTTTGCCCTCGAACTGATCTACCGGCGCAGGATTTCCCGCGATGATCTGGTACAGGCCAGTGTCGATGAGATCAAACGGCTGGCGGGCTCCAGTGTCACCCCCGCGCAACTGGCCGGCTGGCAGCAGCAGATGCAGCAGTCGTTCGTCGATGTCCAGGCCGGCACGCGCATCACCGGTGTGTACCTGCCGGGGCAGGGCGCGCGGTTCTTTGTCGGCCAGCAGTTGCAGCACGAAATCGCTGATCCGCTGTTCGCCCGGGCCTTCTTCAACATCTGGCTCGATCCGCGCACACGCAATCCACAGTTGCGCCAGCAGTTGCTCGGCAGCACCGCGCCCTGAGCTTCCACGGCAGGGGGCGAAACGTCTAAGCTGCGTCTTTAGCCTTATTTCTGGATGTGTGCGTGAAATTCAGTTTGCCCAAAATCGCCACGGCGCCGTTCTGTCCGCCGGAAGTGGCCGGCAGTGTCGCGGTCGATGCCAATGCCTCGTTCTTCAAACGCGTGCTGCGGTTCGCCGGCCCCGGTCTGCTGGTGTCCATCGGCTACATGGACCCGGGCAACTGGGCCACGGCCATCGAGGCCGGTTCGCGCTTCGGTTACAGCCTGTTGTTCGTGGTCTTGCTGGCGAGCCTGGCGGGCATGGTCGTGCAATGCCTGTGTTCGCGTCTGGGCATCGCCACCGGGCGTGACCTGGCGCAATTGTCCCGCGAACGCTACAGCACCCCGACCGCGCGCCTGCAATGGCTGCTGGCGGAAATCTCGATCATCGCCACCGATCTGGCCGAAGTGCTGGGCTGCGCGCTGGCGTTCCACTTGCTGCTCGGTTGCTCGCTGACCTTCGGTATCGCCCTGACCGCGTTCGACACGCTGCTGGTGCTGGCCTTGCAGAACCGTGGCTTCCGTCGGCTGGAAGCGATCATGCTGGTGCTGGTCGCGACCATCGGTGTGTGCTTCTTCGTCGAGCTGGTGCTGATCAAACCGTACTGGCCGGATGTCGCCCAAGGCTTCAAACCGTCGCTGGCGGCCATCGGTGATGCCGCGCCGCTGTACCTGGCCATCGGCATCCTCGGGGCCACCGTGATGCCGCACAACCTCTACCTGCACACCTCGATCGTGCAGACGCGAATGGTCGGCAAGGATCTGGCGAGCAAACGCGACGCAGTGAATCTGGCGCGCATCGATACCATCGGCTCGCTGGCGCTGGCGTTGCTGGTCAACGCGGCGATCCTGATTCTCGCGGCAGCGGCGTTTCATCAATCCGGGCACACCGACGTGGTCGACATCCAGGACGCCTACCACCTGCTTGATCCACTGGTCGGCGGCGCACTGGCCAGTGTGCTGTTCGGCGTGGCATTGCTCGCCTCGGGTCAGAGCTCGACGTTCACCGGCACCATCGCCGGGCAGGTGATCATGGAGGGCTACCTCAACCTGCGGATTCCCTGCTGGCAGCGGCGCCTGATCACCCGCGGGCTGGCGCTGATCCCGGCGTTCATCGGCGTCTGGCTGCTGGGTGACGGGGCGGTGGGCAAGTTGCTGGTGTTGAGTCAGGTGGTGCTCAGCCTGCAATTGCCCTTCGCGCTGTATCCGCTGATCCGCATGACCAACGACAAACAACTGATGGGGCCGTTCGTCAATCGGCTGCCGACGCGGCTGCTGGCGTGGGGCCTGTTTGTCGTGATCAGCGGGGCGAATGCCTGGTTGATTGTGCAATGGGCGGCGTAGCCGTCAGGCGCTGAACGCCGCGACCACAAAGTCGATGAACACCCGGGTCTTGGCCGGCAACAGCGTCCGGCTCGGGTAGTACAGGGAAATCAGCCCGGCGTCGGCGGCCCAGTCCGGCAGCACCCGCACCAGTTCACCGCGTTGCAGATGCAATTCGACGTCCGGCGCCACCAGCAGGGTGACGCCGAGGCCGAGCAGCGCGGCTTGGCGCATGGCCATCGGGTCGTTGAGCACGATGTCCTGGTTGAGGCTGGCGCTGGCCTGATCACCGGCGGCGTTGAGCATCTGCCACTGGCGGATGCGCCCGCTGCGCAGACCGCGCATGACAATCCCCTTGTGCGCTGCCAGTTCGCGCGGGTGCAGGGGCATGTCGCGTCCTGCCAGATAAGCGGGCGAGGCCACCGCCAACACCTGCGCCGAGGCCAGGGGGCGGGCGATCATTCCCGGCGTCAGCTCGAAACCACCGCCAATTGCTACGTCGTAGCCTTCGGCGATCAGGTCGACCTGGCGGTTTTCGAAATGCCATTCCGGGCGAATCAAGGGGTAGCGCGCGAGAAAGGCCGGCAGCAGCGGCAGCAAGTGATCGATGCCGAAGGTCGGCGGCAGGCTGACCTTGAGCACGCCGGCCGGCTCGCCACGCTCGGTGGCCACCGCGCTGATCGCCGCCTGCAGGCCCTCGAGGTTGTCCCGGATGCTGGTCAGAAAAATTTCGCCGGCCTCGGTCAGTGCCAGTTTGCGCGTCGAGCGCTGGAACAGCCGTACGCCCAGGTTGCGCTCGAGCATGGCGACATTGCGGCTGACCGCTGCCGGTGTCAGCGCCAGCAGGCGCGCGGCGCCCGAGAAGCTGCCGGTCTCGGCGCTGCGGACGAAGGATTCAAGGTTGGCGAGGGTTTCCATGCGCAGTACCTGATAGCAATGCTTGAAAATGATTAAAGGCATTACCGGCTAATCAAGTGGCAATGGCAAGCGCAAGATTCGCAGCGAGTCTTACCCCATTGTCAGGAGAACAGCATGAGCACTATCGGAATCATCGGCGCCGGCAACATCGGCGCCGCCTTTGCCAGAGCCTTGTCGCGCCAGGGCATCGCGCTGGTCATCGCCAACAGCCGTGGCCCGCACAGCCTCAGCGAACTGGTCGCGGAACTCGGCCCCACCGCCCGCGCCGGCAGCCGTGAAGAGGCTGCCGCACAGGACATCGTGCTGGTCGCGGTGAACTGGTCGAAACTGCCTACGGCGCTGGCCGGGTTGCCGGATTTCGCCGGGCGTATCGTCATTGACGCCAACAACTCGATTGAAGCTCCGTCGTATCAAGCGGTGGACCTGCAAGGCCGGCCGTCCAGCGAAGTGTTCGCCGAGTGGGTGCCGGGGGCACGCCTGGTCAAGGCCTTCAACCACTTGCCGGCGCGGCTGCTGGAGAGTGATCCGGCAGCGGAAGGCGGGCGTCGCGTGCTGTTTCTGGCGGGCGATGATGCGGCGGCGAAAACCGAGGTCGCGGCGCTGATCGACCAGCTCGGCTTCTTCCCCGTCGATCTTGGCGAGCTAAGCGTGGGCGCACGGCTGACGCAGTTTCCGGGCGGGCCGTTGCCGGTGCTCAACCTGGTCAAGTTCGCCTGAGGTGCAGGCAAAAAAATACCCGGTGCAACGTCAGTTGCACCGGGTAGGTTGCCAGTGAGCAGCGGATGTCGTGGATCCGCCGCCCGCTGTGCGAACGTCTGGCTTACGCGCGTTCCAGCGCCAGGGCGACACCCTGGCCGCCGCCGATGCACAGGGTCGCCAGACCCTTCTTGGCGTCGCGCTTGAGCATTTCATGCAGCAGGGTGACCAGCACGCGGCAGCCCGAGGCACCGATCGGGTGGCCGAGGGCGATGGCGCCGCCGTTGACGTTGACCTTGTCCAGATCCCATTGCAGATCCTTGGCCACCGCCAGCGATTGCGCGGCAAAGGCTTCGTTGGCTTCGATCAGGTCGAGTTGCTCGAGGCGCCAGCCGGCCTTGTCCAGGCAGCGGCGGGTGGCCGATACCGGGCCGATGCCCATGATCGCCGGGTCGACCCCGGCGTTGGCGTAGGCGGCGATTCTGGCCAGCACCGGCAGGCCCAGGGCCTGGGCTTTCTCGGCGCTCATCAGGATCACGGCGGCGGCGCCATCGTTCAGCGAAGAGGCGTTGCCGGCGGTGACGCTGCCGTCCTTCTTGAAGGCCGGACGCAGTTTGGCCAGCGATTCGGCCGTGGTGTCGCCACGCGGCTGCTCGTCGACCTTGAAGGCAACCGGGTCGCCCTTGCGCTGCGGAATCAGGATCGGGGTGATTTCATCGACGAAACGCCCGGCTTCGATGGCCGCGGCGGCCTTGCGCTGCGAAGCGGCGGCGAAGGCGTCCTGCTGTTCGCGGCTGATCGCGTACTTGTCCACCAGGTTCTCGGCGGTGATGCCCATGTGGTAATCGTTGAACGCATCCCACAGGCCGTCGCTGATCATGGTGTCGACGATTTGCGCGTGGCCCATGCGCAGGCCGGTGCGTGCGCCCGGCATCACGTAGTTGGCCAGGCTCATGTTCTCCTGGCCACCGGCGATGATCACCTCGGCATCGCCGCAGCGGATCGCCTGCGCACCGAGGTGCAGGGCCTTGAGGCCGGAGCCGCAGACCTTGTTCAGGGTCATCGCCGGCACGGCGTGGGGCAGGCCGGCCTTGATCGCGGCCTGACGCGCCGGGTTCTGCCCGGCGCCGGCGGTCAGCACCTGGCCCATGATCACTTCATCGACCTGAGCGCCATCCAGACCGGTCTGTTCGAGCAGCTGGCGGATCACCGCCGCGCCCAGATCCACCGCGGACACGTTGGCCAGGGAGCCTTGAAAACTGCCGATCGCGGTGCGCGTGGCGGCAACAATTACGACGTCTTGCATTTTCGAATTCCTCACTCGGCTGCGAACTGCATTTCCGGCACGTGATCCGGGACGATCAGTTTACCTGCGGTTTTGCTGACGATTTCCTCGACGCTGACGCCAGGTGCGCGTTCCTTGAGGACAAAAGCGCCATTTTCGATTTCCAGGTAGGCGAGGTCGGTCAGTACACGCTTGATGCACCCGGCGCCGGTCAGCGGCAGGCTGCACTTGGACAGCAGCTTGGACTCACCGTCCTTGGACGCGTGGGTCATGATGACGATGATGTTTTCGGCGCCGGCGACCAGGTCCATCGCGCCGCCCATGCCCTTGACCAGTTTGCCGGGAATCATCCACGAGGCGATGTTGCCTTCGACGTCCACTTCGAACGCGCCGAGCACGGTCAGGTCGACATGGCCGCCGCGGATCATCGCGAAGGATTCGGCGGAGTTGAAAATCGATGCGCCGATGCGCGCGGTCACGGTCTGTTTGCCGGCGTTGATCATGTCGGCATCGATGGTGTCTTCAGTCGGAAAAGGGCCCATGCCGAGCAGACCGTTTTCCGATTGCAGCATGACTTCCATGCCTTCGGGGATGTAGTTGGCGACCAGGGTCGGAATGCCGATGCCGAGGTTGACGTAGTAGCCGTCCTGCATTTCGCGGGCGACACGCTGGGCCATTTGTTCGCGGGAAAGTGCCATATTGTTGTTCTCCGTCAGCCTGAATTATTTGCGGATGGTGCGCTGTTCGATGCGCTTTTCGAACGTGCCGCAAATGACCCGGTCGACGTAGATGCCGGGGGTGTGGATCTGCGACGGATCCAGCTCGCCGGGCTCGACGATTTCCTCGACTTCGACCACGGTGATCTTGCCGGCGGTGGCGGCCAGCGGGTTGAAGTTCTGCGCGGTGTGGCGGTAGACGACGTTGCCGAAGTGGTCGGCTTTCCAGCCTTTGACGATGGCGAAGTCGCCGGTGATGGACTCTTCCATCAGGTACTTGCGCCCTTTGAATTCGCGCACTTCCTTGCCTTCGGCGACCGGAGTGCCGACGCCGGTGGCGGTGAAGAAGGCCGGGATGCCGGCACCGCCTGCGCGCATTTTTTCGGCGAGGGTGCCTTGCGGGGTCAGGATGACTTCGATGTCGCCCTTGAGCAGCTGCTCTTCGAACAGTTTGTTTTCGCCGACGTAGGAGGCGATCACTTTGCTGATCTGGCGGTCGGTCAGCAGCACGCCGAGACCGAAGCCGTCGACGCCGCAGTTGTTGGAAACGACGGTGAGGTCTCGGGTGCCCTTGCGCTTGATCTCGGCGATCAGGTTTTCCGGGATGCCGCACAGGCCGAAGCCGCCGGCGATCACGGTCATGCCGTCTTCAAGCCCGGCGAGGGCTTCCTCGTAGGAACTCACGCGCTTGTCGAAACCTGCCATATGCACCTCTTTTATTGTTTGCCGGCGGCTGGCTAGCCGAATGACTGGAGTGTCGCGCCGCGGGATATATTTGTTAAGTTGATTTTTAAGGTCGATTGATTGATAAAGCTCATCAAATCACTGTTCTCCGTGCTGATCGTTCCCACGCTCTGCGTGGGAATGCCTCTAGGGACGCTCCGCGTCCCAGTGACGCAGAGCGTCATGTCTGCGTTACGCCAAAGAGCGTGGGAACGAGCAAACACCGATACGGAAGCATAGCGTCCATGACCATCAAGCAGATCCGCGCTTTTCTCGCCGTGGCCCAGAGCCTCAGTTTCGCCGTGGCCTGCGAGCGCCTGCATCTGTCGCAGTCAGCCCTCAGCCTGACGATCAAGGCGCTGGAGGAGGGCCTGGGTGGGCGCCTGTTCAGCCGCAACACACGCAACGTCGCGCTGACCGCCGAAGGCGAGTCGCTGCTGCCACTGGCGCGCCGGCTGATCGCCGACTGGGACAACGCCGAGGACGAGATGCGCCAGCGCTTCAGCCTGCAACGCGGGCGGGTGACGCTGGCGGCGATGCCGTCATTTGCCGGCAACCTGCTGCCACCGATTCTCAAGACTTTCCGCGCGCGCTATCCGAACGTCAACGTCACGGTCAACGACGTGATCAACGAGCAGGTGCTGGAGATGGTGCGCGACCGCCAGGTAGAACTGGGCGTGGCGTTCGAGCCGATGCAGAACACATCGCTGTCGTTTACCGCGCTGTACATGGATCGTTTTGTCGCGGTGGTGCCGCGGGATTCGCCGCTGGCCGAGTTAGGCGAAATCGATTGGCAGACCTTGATGCAGCAACCGTTCATCACTCTGCAACGCCCGTCCACGGTGCGGGTGATGCTCGAGGAACACTTGCAGGCGCGGGGCATGAAGCTGCCGGTGGCGTTCGAGAGCCATCAACTGGCGACGGTCGGGCGGATGGTCGCCAGCGGCCTGGGCGTCAGCGCGGTGCCGGCCTTGTGCGCCACGCAGATGCAGGAACTGGGCGCGCGCTGCCTGATCCTGCAAGACTCGGTGGAACGGGCAATCGGCGTGCTGACCGAACCGGGCAATGAGCTGTCGGCGGCGGCGCAGGCGTTGTTCGATATTCTCAAGGCCGAGGATTTTGCTCGTCTGTAACAACCGTTGCCCTCGGCCGAGCCTTCCCAGGGACGGCGCGAACAGACCACGCGCTCGGTGCCTTCTCCATCGGCTGAGGGACTGGCCTCAGCGAGTGAGCTTCTGCGCCAGCACCGGCAACAACTGCTCGCAGGACGCCTCGATCTTCATGTCCAGCAAATCATCGGCGCGGGTCTTGCCCAGGTTGATGGCGATCAGCGGCTTGCCCCGGTCAGCGATCACCCGGCACAGGCGGAACGCCGAATAGGCCATCAGCGACGATCCGACTACCAGCATTCCCGCCGCATTTTCCACCGCGGCCATGGCCTTGGCGGCGGTGGCCTGGGCGACGTTTTCGCCGAAGAACACCACGTCCGGTTTCAGCCGTTCGCCGCCACAATGCGGACAGTGCGGCACCTGAAACCGCGCCTCGAACGCCGGATCGAGCAGGGTGTCGCCATCCGGCGCCTGCACCGCGTCGACCCCGGCCAGATACGGATTGTGCATTTCCAGCAGGCGCTGAATCGCATCGCGCTCGCTGCGTTGACCGCAGTCCAGGCACACCACCCGGTGCAGGCTGCCGTGCAGTTCGATGACATCATGGCTGCCGGCCTGATCGTGCAGGGTGTCGACGTTCTGCGTGATCAGCGCGCTGAGCAGGCCTTGCCTCTGCAGCGTGGCCAGCGCCTGATGTGCCGCATTCGGCTGGGCCTGGCGCACCCGCGGCCAGCCGAGCATCGCCCGCGCCCAATAGCGGCGGCGCGATTGCGCGGCCGAAAGAAACTCCTGATACATCATCGGCTGCCGGCCGCGGCGCACACCGTCGCTGTCACGGTAATCGGGAATGCCCGACGGCGTGCTGATGCCGGCGCCGGTCAGCACCACGAAGTCGCCGTCGGCCATCGCCTCGAGCAGAAAGTCGAGGTGTTCGCAAAGCGGGCTGTCGAGCATGGTCAGCACTCCGGGGCACATGAATGCCTTGCAGGTTAGCACTGACTTTGTGGCCAGGGTGCCTGCGCCCCCGGCATTGCCTGGCAGGCTTGTCGTTTGCCGGCGCGTTTTGCACTCGCGCGCAAGCCGACGCGGTCGCCACAGGGTGACTGATTTCTGCGCTTATTTGCGTGCCTCCAGAATCAGGTTGAACGGCGTCTGCGTGGCGCGGCGGAACTGCTTGAACCCGGCCTCGCTGAACACCTTGCGCAAACGCAGCTCACCGGCCTGGGCGCCGAGCCCGAGGCCGACTTCCTGGGACAGCGAATTCGGTGTGCAGATAAACGTCGAGGCCGCATAGAACAGTCGTCCGACCGGGTTGATGTTGTCATCCAGCGCATCGTTGGCGAACGGCTCGACCAGCAGCACCGTGCCATCGTCCTTGAGCGAATCGTAGGCATGCCGCGCGGCGCCGACCGGGTCGCCCATGTCGTGCAGGCAGTCGAAGTAACAGATCAGGTCGTAATCGTTGCCGGGAAAGCTTTTCGCGCTGCCCTGGAAGAACCGCGCACGGCTGCTGACCCCGCCTTCTTCGGCGCGTTGCGTGGCGACCGTGACCGACGGTGCGTGGTAATCGAAACCGACGAACCGCGAGTTCGGATAGGCCTGGGCCATGATCACCGTGGAGGCGCCGTGGCCGCAGCCGACGTCGGCGACTTTGGCGCCGTCCTCGAGTTTCGCCACCACGCCGTCCAGCGCCGGCAGCCATTCGGCGATCAGGTGCCCCTTGTAGCCGGGGCGGAAAAACCGTTCGGTACCGGTGAACATGCACGGGTGGTGATCGCCCCAGGGCAGGGCGCCGTTGCCGCGCATGGCTTTGACCAGTTTGTCCTTGTCATGGAAAAACGACGCCACCACGCCGAGACCGCCGGCGACATATACCGGCGAGTCCTCGACGGCCAGCGCCAGGGCCTGTTCTTCGGGCAGGCGGAATTTGCCGTCGAGGTGTTCCATGTAGCCGGAGGCGGCGTGGGCGCTGAGCCATTCGCGCACCAGGCGAGCGTTGCAGGCGGTTTTTTCGGCGAGGGATTCCGGGCTGATCGGCTGGCTGTCGGCCATGGCTCTGTACAAGCCGAGTTCTTCGCCGACGATGACATTGGCCAGCATCGCCGCGCCGCCCATGTCGTTGACCAGTTTGCCCATGAATTCGTTGAGTCGGGCCTCGTCCATCTCATGTGCTCCTGTTACAGGATCACAGTCCGGCGGCATTGAGGGTCGAGGCAGTTGCCACCGGGCGGTGGTCGTGGAAACGGGCAGGGCGCCAACAGCGCCTGCGGCCCCCTCGACTGGGTAACCATTGAGTCTAGTCGGTCCACCGCACGCCGGCGCGCTCCCTGGCGAATGGGTGCGCACGCCAGGTTTGTATCGCTGTGTATCAGCGTCGGAGCCGGATACACAGTGCGGTAATTGGCGCCGTGGGCGAACACAGCGGCGATACAGCGCACGCATTAACTGGACTCCCGGTCGTCACCCCGGACGACCGCAACTTGAGGTCCTGCCCATGCCCACTCGCCCATCCACCTTGCAGGCCAGCGTCGGCCTCGGCCTGCGTCGCGGCCTGATCAAGGATCTGCTGGCCGCCCGTACGACTGATCTCGACTTTCTCGAAGTCGCCCCGGAAAACTGGATCGGCGTCGGTGGCGCCCACGGCGCGGCGCTGCGCGAACTGGCCGAGCGTTTCCCGTTGTCCTGTCACGGCCTGTCGTTGTCGCTGGGCGGCCCGGCACCGCTGGACGTCGATTTCCTGCGCGAGGTGCGCACCTTTCTCGATCAGCACCAAGTGCCGCTGTACAGCGAACACCTGAGCTACTGCAGCGATGACGGCCACCTCTACGATCTATTGCCGCTGCCGTTCACCGAAGAGGCGGTGCATCACGTCGCCGCGCGCATCCGTCAGGCCCAGGACATCCTGGGCCGGCGCCTGGCGGTGGAAAACGTCTCCTACTACGCCGCGCCGCAGCAGGACATGGACGAAGTGAGCTTCACCAACGCCGTGCTGCGCGAGGCCGATTGCGACCTGCTGCTGGATGTCAACAACGTCTACGTCAACGCGATCAACCACGGTGTTGACGCGCATGCCTTCCTTGCCGGGATCGAGCCCGGCCGGGTGGTCGGCATGCACGTGGCCGGGCATTTCGATGAATCCGCCACGCTGAAGATCGATACCCACGGTGCGCCGGTAAAACCGGAGGTCTGGGCGCTGCTGGCCGAGGCCTACACGCGGTTCGGCGCACAACCGACCCTGCTCGAACGGGATTTCAACTTTCCGGCATTTTCCCAATTGCTGGGGGAAGTGCAGACCATCCGCCGCTTGCAGAACGAGGAGCGCCGCCATGGCTGATCTGGCCCGGCAACAACAGGCACTGACCCGCTACCTGCGCGATCCGGACAACCAGGCACCACCGGCGCAGATGAATGCGGCGCGGGTCGCGGTGTATCGCGATCTGGTGTTCAACAACCTGTCGCAGCTGCTCGGCGGCACGTTTCCGGTGCTGATCCGAATCATCGGCGAGTCAGGCTGGAAAACTCTGGTGCGGGGTTTCCTGCGGGACTACCGGGCGCAGACGCCGAAGTTCGGCGAGATTGCCGAGGCGTTCATCGACTACCTGTCGGCGCAACCGGCGGTGTTGCGCGAGGGCCATTGGCCGCCGTTCCTGCTGGAGCTGGCGCATTACGAGTGGGTGGAAATGGTCTTGCAGCAGTCTGCCGCCGAGCCGCTGCCGCCGAGCGATCCGGCGCTGTTGTTGCAGCAACCGCTGCGGGTGTCGGCGCTGGCCTGGCCGCTGGCATACACCTGGCCGGTGCATTTGCTCGGCCCGGATCGGCAACCCGTCACGCCACCGGCGCAACCGACCCTGTTGCTGGTGCGCCGTACGCCGGACTGGAGCGTGAAATTTTCCGAATTGAGCCCATTGGCCTGGCGCTTGCTCGAGCGCATTGGCGAGTTCCCGAGCCTCAGCGGTCGCGCGCAATTGCACGCCCTGGCCGCGGAAGCAGGCTTGCCGGCGACCGCAGCGTTCACCGACAGCGGCATGCAGTTGCTGCAGCAGCTGCACGCCGACGGTGTCATCGGCTGCACCCCCTGAAAACCTCACTCCGCCGTCAGCGTCGGCTTGTCGGCGCTGACGGCGGGGCAACAGCTGATCGCCTGATCGACCGCTGTGCCAGCGAGCCTGCCTGTGCAGGGTTCGGGATGGATTCAGGCGCTGAGCGGCAGCCTCAGCTCGGCACACAACCCGCCACCGTCGCGGTTGCTCAGGGTCAGCGAACCGCC
The DNA here is from genome assembly GCF_030209175.1 of Pseudomonas sp. efr-133-TYG-5. GTDB lineage: Bacteria > Pseudomonadota > Gammaproteobacteria > Pseudomonadales > Pseudomonadaceae > Aquipseudomonas. Next base: position 170,676 of record NZ_JARVSM010000007.1, read on the forward strand.
GAGAGCCATGGCCAGTTGCTGGGCGATGGCCAGGCCGAGGCCGGTGCCGCCGGTGCTGCGGTTGCGCGAGTTCTCCACGCGGTAGAACGGCTGCATGACCTGAGCCAATTCGGCTTCGGCGATGCCCGGACCGCGATCCATGACCTTCACCGACAGCCCGCCATGCTGCCGCTCGACCTGCAACTGAGCGCTGCCGGCGAATTTCAGTGCATTGTCGGTAAGGTTGACCAGCACCCGACGCAGGGCATGCGGGCGCGTATCGATGACGGCTTCGCTCTTGCCAGCCAATTGCACGTCCTTGCCCATGTCCTGATAGTCGAACACCAGGCTGTCGAGGAACGAGTCGAGGTCGGTGCGTCGGCTTTCTTCGGTCGAGCCATGGATGCTGCGGGCATAGGCCACACCTTCGCGCACCAGGTGCTCCATCTCGCCGAGGTCGTTGCACAGTTTGTCTTTCTCCGGCGAATCGTCCATGAACTCGGCGCGCAGTTTCATCCGGGTGATCGGGGTTTGCAGGTCGTGGGAAATCGCCGCGAGCAATTGCATGCGCTCTTTCAGGTAAGCGGCGATGCGCGCCTGCATCGCGTTGAACGCGCGGGCGGCGTACACCACTTCGTTGGGCCCGTGTTCGTCGAGGTGCACGGCATGGGCATTGGGATCGAGGGTTTCCACGGCATTGGCGAGGCGGGTGAGCGGGCGGATGGCGATGCGCACCGCCAGCCAGGTGCAGGCCAGCATCAGTGCCAGTTGCCCGAGCAGCACCGCCGGCAACCACGGCGACAGCGGCACCATCGACGGACGCACATCGATGGTCACCGGGCTGCCGTCGCTCAGGCGCAGGTGGCCTTGAAAATGTTTGATCGGCCCGGGGATGTCGGTGAAGGTCAGCGGATAGGCGGCGCCGATCGCATCGGTGATCGAAGTGACGGCAATCGGCACATCGCCCGCGCCGATCGGCGTGCCCGGTTCGCCTTCGCTCAGCAGGTAAGCGTAGTTGGCCCGGGCCAGGCGCTTGAGCCAGGCGGGACGTTCTTCGGCGGGCAGGCGATCGAGGATGGCAATCGACGTCGAGACGTCGGTTTCGAGGTTGCCGAGCATGGTGTTTTTCGCGCTCTGGTAGCGCTCGTAATACTGCGCGCCGAACGACAGCGCCTGGGCGAGGATCAGGCCGACGAGGAATATCAGCGACAACCGCGAAGCCAGGGTGCGTGGCCAGCGCAGGGCGACACTCATGCCGGGGCTCCGAGAATCTCCACCGGCAGCGAGAACACATAACCTTCGCTGCGCACGGTCTTGATATAGGCCGGCTCGCGGGCGTCGTCGAGCAGACGCTGGCGCAGGCGACTGACCAGCAGATCGATGGAGCGGTCGAACAGATCGGCGTCGCGGCCCTGGGTCAGGTTGAGCAGTTGGTCGCGACTCAGCACCCGTTGCGGGTGGTCGAGAAACACCCGCAGCAAGCGGTATTCGGCACCGCTCAGGGCGACCATGGTGCCGTCCTTGTCCAGCAAGTGCCGGGCCGAGGTGTCCAGCTGCCAGCGGCCGAAGGCGAGCAGGCGGCCGCTTTCGGTGACCACCAGGTTCGGCGGCAGCATCCGCGTACGCCGCAGCACGGCGTTGATCCGCGCCAGCAGCTCGCGGGCGGCGAAGGGTTTGGTCAGGTAGTCGTCGGCGCCCATTTCCAGGCCGATGATTCGGTCGGTTTCATCGTTGCGCGCGGTGAGCATCAGCACCGGTGTGGCCTTGTGTTTGCCGGCGCGCAACTCGCGGCACAGCAGCAGGCCGTCGTCGCCGGGCATCATGATGTCGAGCACGATCAGGTCGACCGTATTGGCTTCGAGAAAGCTGCGCATCTGGCGGCCATCGGCGACCACGGTGGTGCGCAGACCGTTTTTCTTCAGGTAATTGCCGACCAGTTCGCGGATCTCGCGGTCGTCGTCGACGATCAGGATGTGATCGACATGTTCCATGGGCCAACCTCTAGCAAAAGGGGGAATGCCGCGCAGTCTATCGAGCCTTGGCCGGCGCGCCTGCGGGCCTTTGTATTGCAGTGTATCTGGCGCAACGGCGGATACACGGAGACGCAAAAAGACGATTTTTCCAGGCTTTTGTATCGCTGTGTATCTCCGGGCGGTGGGGACACACAGCGATTTATAGCCGACGTTTCCCGACACAGACGCGATACCTCGCGAGCTTTAAATGAGCTCCATCGAGGCACACCCCAACCGCCTCGGCTCAACCAACCGATCTACCTAATTGAAGCCTTGAGGGACACACCATGAACAAGTCATCCGTGATCGCCGCCTGCCTGTTCGCTGCACTGAACATCTGCACCCTGTCGGCCCGCGCCGAAGCAGCCGAGGTTACCCCGCAAACCTACACCTACGGTACCCACCTGGACATCCAGAAAGTCATCTCGCTGAAACAGGACAACTCGACCACCTGCGGCATCGTCGAGGCGCGCATGACCTACCTGGATTCGACCGGCCAGACCCGCGTGCTCGACTACAGCAAATTCGCCGACGGTTGCCACAACGAAAACTGATTGATCACTTTCTTCAGGAGTATTGCCATGAACAACGTAGCGCGTTTTTTCACTGCCATCGCCTTCGCCCTGGCCGGTGTGGCGGCACATGCCAACGCTGCCGTCGAACAGAGTAGCTGCACCGCCAGCATTTGCTTCCAGCTCAGCCCGCTGGCCAAGTCGGCCAGCGATGCGTTGATCGCCGCCGATGGCTCCAGCCGCACGCCGCAAGGGCAAATGGTGGCCGAGGACGGATCGAGCCGCACGCCGCAGGGGCAAAGGGTGGCCGAGGACGGCTCCAGCCGCACGCCGCAGGGGCAGAGGGTGGCCGAGGACGGTTCCGGCCGCACGCCGCAGGCGCAAAGGGTGGCCGAGAACGGTGCCAGCCGCACCCCGCAAAGCCAATGGCTCGACAGCCAGAGCGCCTGAAACGCCTCTGACCATTCACTGGGAGGACGGGAGCCAGATCCCACCCCCGGCCACCGCTGTTCAACATTTTTCCCAGGGTGATCCGCATGTTCCTCATTGCTTTCCTCGGCGGTCTGCTGACCGTCCTCAGCCCGTGCATCTTGCCAGTGGTGCCGTTTCTGTTCGCCGGCGCCCAGCGCAGCCGCGCTTCGATCCTGCTGACCCTCGGTGGCATGGCCCTGACCTTTGCCGTGATCTCGAGCCTGGCAGTGGTCAGCAGCGAATGGGTGATCCAGGCCAGTAACAGCGGCCGGCATATCGCCCTGATCGTGATGGCGCTGTTTGCCCTCTCGCTGATTTCCGCGCGAGTCGGTGACTGGCTCTCCCGGCCATTCGTTGTGCTCGGCAATCGCCTCGATCCGGACACCCGCAAGAAGGCCGGGCCGATGGGCTCGATCATGCTCGGCGTCGCCACCGGTCTGTTGTGGGCACCGTGCGCCGGGCCGATCCTCGGCGTGATTCTGACCGGGGCCATGCTGCAAGGCGCCAACGCCCAGACCAGCCTGTTGCTGCTGGCGTATGGGGCGGGCAGTGCGCTGTCGCTGGGTACGTTGATCTTCGCCGGTCGCGGCCTGGTCAATCGCTTGAAACCGTCGATCCCGTTCACCGGCTGGTTGCGCCGCGGCGCAGGCGTTGCGGTGCTGGCGGCGGCCGCGGTCATTGCCACCGGTGCCGACAAAACGCTGCTGGCCGGGACGTCTTCCCAGGGTGTCGCCAGCGTCGAGAAAAGCGTGCTGGAGAACGCGCCGAAAGTGCTCGACTACTTCATCAGCAAAGTGCGCGCCGACGTCATGAGCGAGGACGCCGGCAAAGGTGCGATGCCCTCACTGGCCGGCGCGGTGCAATGGCTCAACTCGCCCGAGCTGAGCGCCGATTCGCTGCGCGGCAAAGTGGTGCTGGTGGATTTCTGGACCTACGACTGCATCAACTGCCAGCACACGCTGCCGTACGTCAAGGAGTGGCAGAAGAAGTACGCCAGCGACGGCCTGGTGGTGATCGGCGTGCACACCCCGGAATACGGCTACGAGCGGATCATCGATAACGTCAGGGATCAGGTGCGCAAGCTCGGCATCACCTATCCGGTGGCCATCGACAACAACTACGCGATCTGGCGCAACTTCGACAATCAGTACTGGCCGGCCCATTACCTGATCGACGCCAAGGGCCAGGTGCGCTACAGCCACTTCGGCGAGGGCAGCTACGACGCTCAGGAACAAATGATCCGGCAGCTGCTGGAAGAGGCCAAGGCGCCGGCCGCGTAAGCCGAGGCAAACATCAATGGCTCACAGGTCTCGCACCATGAGCCATTGTTCGTTGTCCCAGGCGCGAAAGCGCTCCAGCACTGTCCAGCCGCGTTTGCCGTAGTAGTCCTGCTTGTTCTGCGTATGCAGGTAGAGGCGTGGCAATCCGCGCTGTTTCGCGGCCTGACTGATGCCATCGATCAGTTGTTCGGCGAGCCCTTGGCCACGTGCCTCGGGCGTGACGAATACGCAGGCCAGCCATGGCCCGAGGTCCGGGCGCAGGGTCAGGTCGGCGCGGGCCAGTGCCGCGCCGCCGAGCAGACGTTCGCCGTCCAGGGCAATCAGGCACGGCCAGTCACCATTGGTTTGGCCGTCGGCGAACTCGCGTTGCCACTCGGCCAGGGGTTGCGCGGCGTATTCGTAGGCGAATTGCTGGTGAATCCAGGCGGCGTAGGTGTCACTGTGCTGCAGGTGATCGGCAAGCCATTCCAGGCGCAAAGGCATGAAGGGATTCCATTCGTTAAGGACGAGTCGGCATGAGAGCCGATCTCCCGGCGTGCTGGCAATCACGACAGTGTCTCGGTGGCTTTACAAATAGCCGCCATTCATCGGCCAGGCCCCGATTTTACGGGCTCTCCGGACGATTGGCAGGGACGCCGACCGGCCCCCGCGCGATAGTGGGCGAGCGGGTTCATCAGGGCCTGCCACCGAGAACAAGCAAGCGAGGTTGCCATGCCGAAATTCGTGATCGAACGCGAGATTCCAGGGGCCGGAAAGCTGTCGCAGCAAGAGCTCAAAGCCGTTTCGCAAACATCCTGCCAGGCGTTGCGCGAACTCGGGCCACAGGTGCAGTGGCTGCAGAGTTATGTCACCGCCGACAAAGTCTATTGCGTGTACATCGCTCCCGATGAAGAGCAGGTGCGCGAGCACGCCCGGCTGGGCGGATTCCCGGCCAACAGCGTGGCGCGGGTGGTCACGGTGATCGATCCGACCACGGCTGAGTGAAGCCCATCCAACCTGCAGCGGAGCAAGATTCATGAGTACCCCCATTGATCTGACGGCCCTGAAGGAACGCCAGAAAGTCGCCTGGGCCAGCGGTGATTACGCGTTGATTGGCACCACGTTGCAGATCGTTGGCGAGAACCTCGCCGAGGCCTGCGACCTGCGCTGCGATGAAGAGGTGCTGGATGTCGCCGCCGGCAACGGCAACGCGACCCTGGCGGCGGCGCGGCGTGGTTGCCGGGTGATGTCCACCGACTACGTCGCGGCGCTGCTCGAACGGGGCCAGGATCGAGCGCGGGCCGAGCACCTCGACGTCACCTTTCAAGTCGCCGATGCCGAGGCACTGCCGTTCGCCGATGGCAGTTTCGACGCAGTGCTGTCGACCTTCGGCGTGATGTTCGCGCCGGACCAGGCCACGGCGGCCCGGGAGCTGGCCCGCGTGTGTCGGCGCGGCGGCCGCATCGGCATGGCCAACTGGACCCCGGACGGTTTCGTCGGGCAGATGTTCAAGACCCTCGGTCGCCACCTGCCACCGCCGCCCGGCGCGCAGCCGCCGTCGAACTGGGGCGCCGAACCCTGGCTGCACTCGCACTTCGACGAGCGCCACTTTCTGATCCAGGTCGCCCAGCGGCATTTCAACTTCCGCTACCGCTCGGCGGCGCACTTCATCGACATCTTCCGCCACTGGTACGGCCCGGTACACAAAGCCTTCGCCGCGTTGCCACCGGAGAGTGGGCAGGCGCTGGAAAACGATCTGACGGAGCTGATCGAACGCTTCAACCGGGCAGGGCCGGACTCGCTGGTGGTACCGAGCGATTACCTGGAGGTGGTGATTACCAAGCGTTGAGCGAGGGCAATGCGGATGTGAGAGCGAGCAGGCTCGCTCTCACACGGAGGTTGAATGAGTCACGCAGGCACAGACGACACGGAATGACTCCAGAACATCAGGGCTGCGGTGAAAAGAGCAAACAATACCGGAAAGACTATTTCCGCCGTTACATACAGGATGCGCATGCTCTTGAGTTGTGCGAAGACCTTGATGAGTTCCTTGAGCATCTGCTGCTCTTCAGAACTGTCGAAGTTTCGTATGGAACGACTGAACAACTCGTCCATCAGGCTGTTGCGGGCGATGAACCAAGGCTCCAGCCATTTATCGAACGCGGCGGTGATTCGGTTGTACGAGTCATCTGATCGGAACGGGGAAGGGTCATTCTTGATGGCTTCATGGGCGAGGAGAATCGGCTCGCACTCGGCTTCGAACGCCTGGGTCAGCCCCTTCAGTTCGGTCTGAAGGTCCTTGAGCCAAGTCTCCTTGATGGCGACGACTGGCTTGAGTGCGGCGGGCAGATTCAGGCTGTTGATGTCGAGAAGAGCGGCGCTTGATTGAATGCTGACATCCTTGTAGCCCACCAGGACTTGTTCCTTGGCGGCGCTGTACGGCTCGTAGCATTGACCGATCATGTCGAAGGTTTTGCCCCAGTAATGATTTTCCAGCTGTTTTCTCGCCAGACCGAGTCCCACCAGTTCCTGCAGGTTTTCAGCAGCGTCGGAATGTTTACGGCGTATCAGGTTCCAGCGCTGGAAGTCGAACCAGGCCTTGCAGGAGAACGCCAGGGAGATCAGGCCGATGAAACCGGCATAGATAATGAAAAGCTCCCGGCTGACAGCAACTTCAACATCGACAAATTTCAAGTGTTTGATGTCGAGAAAGTACACGGCCGCGAAAGCGAGCGAGACATAAAGAAGGATGGACTGATAGCGGATGGCTTCCGCCCCGAGGATCGGGTTGGAGACGGAAATGGCATCGTCAATGAACGTCTTGAACTCCCGGCGATATTCCTTTTGGTCAACTGACGTCGTCTGATTGAACAGGATCGGAAAATGATCTCTCAGGCGTTGTTCGATAGCTTTGTGCATGCTCACGCCCTCCCTGGGCGCCAGAAATATCGGTGGCGGGTTCGCATCGACGCGCCGCCGCCGTATGAGCGACGGCAACCCGATGGCGCAGCAAAGCTACTGGTTTGATATCACTGTGTCCATCGCTGGGTATTCAGCGCTTGGCTGCGGTTCCCGGCAACGGAGTCGAGGGGAGGGACGGAGGTTTTTCGATATCGACGGCGATGTCAGCGTTACGTGCCAGCAACAACTCCCGCAACACCGAGCGATGGCAATGCGCTTCTTCGGCGCAGTAGCAACCGAGCGCGAAGGAAGTCTGGTGCGACAGCGCTGCCAGCAGGTCGAGCAACTGACTGGCCGCTGGCTGCTTCATTTCAGTCTTGAACTTGCGGACGAACGCGTTCCAGGCCTTGGCATCCTTTGCGTCCAGGGCTTCGGCCACCAGTTCGGCGCTGGGTGACAGCAAGGGCTGCCAGACGTCATAAAAATCGCGGCTGGCGAACTGCGCCTTGGGCACGCCCCGTGGCGGGCGCCGCACGGTGCCCAGGCGCAGGCCTTCATCGGGGGCGCGCGGCGCGCCAAGGCGGACGATATGGATCGGCATGGCGCCGGCTATTTCGGCGCTGCGCCGTCAAACCACTCCAGTGCCGTGCGCCAGATGCAGATGCCGAGGAAATACGCCGACATCAGCAGCCACAGGCCCATCACCAGCGGGTTGATGACCGGGTGGTTGACCACCAGCGACAGGCTGCACAGCAGCCAGATCGCCGTCACCGCAATATTGATCGGCATGAACCGGCGCACGCGGAACGGGTGCAGGAATTTCATCCGGGTGACGGTCAGCAGCGCCAGGCCGATGACTGTCAGGAAAGTGATCCACGGTCCCGGACCAATGATGTACAGACACAGGGCGACGACGTTCCATGCGGCCGGGAAACCGACGAAATAGTTGTCCTTGCTCTTCATGTTGACGTTGCAGAAGCAGAACAGCGACGACACCAGAATCAGCGACACCGTCAGCAACAGCGTGTAGTCCGGCAGCGGAATGTAGCGATAGATGAACAGCGCCGGAATGAACACGTACGTCAGGTAGTCGATGACCAGGTCGAGGATCGAACCGTCGAAGCTCGGCAGCACCGATTGCACATTGACCTTGCGTGCCAGCGCGCCGTCGAGGCCGTCGACGATCAGCGCCACGCCCAGCCACATCAGGCAATGGGTCGGCTGGTTTTCCAGCAGGGCGAGGGTGGCCAGGAAAGCGGTGACCACGCCAGTCGCGGTGAAACCATGGGCGCCCCAGGCCTTGAGCCTGGCAATGTGGACGGTCGATATCACAGGGGCGTTCTCCAGAAAATGCAGCAAGCCGGGTATCACCCTTGGGCAGCAAGGGCGCCGGCAAACCGGGTCGGGGTTGCAGCTATCGACCGGTCTGGCCGGGATAAGGTTCAGCCTCCATGAATCTTAGCTGGCCGCGAAAAAAATACGCTGGAGAAATCTTCCCTCGCCACCCGGCGTCAGCCAAACGGTGCTGGCGCAACCCGTGCGGCGGTCTATCGTTGCCAGACGCAGTCACGCCCATGCCTGAGGACGACGTCATGAACACCAGCGATCTGCTCGAACAACTGCTGCGAGGCCAGGCCTCGGCGGGACAACCCAATGGCGCCGCGGCCGGAGGAGGCCTGGGTGGCCTCGGCGGTTTGCTCGGCGGCCTGCTGGGCGGAGGCGCGGTCAGCGGCGGTGGCGGTGCCCCGGCCGGTGGCCTGGGCGGATTGGGCGGCTTGCTCGGGGGCTTGCTCGGTGGCGCGGGTGGCCTGGGCGGCGGCACGCAGAGCCGGTCCGGCGCCAGCAATTACGCGGCGCTGGCGTCGCTGGGGATGATGGCGTTCCAGGCGTACCAGGCCTGGCAGCGTAGCCAGGCGGCCGCCGCGCCGCAGCAGGCCCCGCAAACGGCGAATCTGCTGGCCGGCCCGGAAGTCGAGGCGCACAGCCACGCGGTACTGCGCGCACTGATCGCCGCGGCCAAGGCTGACGGGCGCATCGACGAGTCGGAAAAACACCTGATCGGTAGCGAGATCGGCCGCCACACCGACGACCCGCAATTGCAGCAATGGCTCGACGCCGAAGTCGCCAAGCCACTGGATGCCAATGAAGTGGCCCAGGCCGCCCAGGGCGACCCGGCCATGGCCGCCGAAATGTACCTGGCCAGTGTGATGCTGGTGGACGATCAGCAAGACGCCGAACGCAACTATCTGGACGAACTGGCGGCGGCCTTGCAGATCGACCCCGAGTTGCAGGTGCATCTGGAGCAGCAGGCCAAGGGCACTGCCTGAAACAAAGATCTCCACCTTCGGCAGCGCCTGCAGGCAAAGATGGCATTTGCGGTAGGCGCTGGCGTCATTTCCCGATGTAACTGCCGGGCCGTCACTGCTCCGTCCGTCAGGGCAATTTTCACGTCGATTGAATTTTTGGCAGGCGCCACCTCTCTGCTGCTGTAGAGGCGTGTGACTCAGCGTCCTGCCAACCGAACGAGAACTTTGCCATGACTGTCCTGACTCGCCTGCAAGACGCGCCTGCCCAACTGCACCCGATGAATTCCGCGGGTGAACTGCGGCGCATCCATGAAACTCTGTTGCTTGAGGACAATCCTCAGGACCTCGCGCGGACTTTGCTCGACGAGCAACTGCAGCGTGCCGCGCAGTTGCCGGAACCATTGCCGCAAGACCCTTCGACATGGCACGCCTGGGTGGCCGAACATTCTGCCGAAGTCGCCCGCCAGTACGCTGATTATCTGCAGCAGCGCAAGGCAGGCGGGCCGCGGCAGTTCTTCAGCAACAAGGCCCAGGCGTTGTACTTCCTGCAAGCGGTGGCACCGACCAAACTGGTCGACGGTGCCTGGCTGTATGGCCTGTTGCAGCAATGGCGCGATCCGCGTTTCAGCGGTTTGCTCAATACCTACCTCGAAGAGTTGGGCGAGGGCAATCCGGCGCAGAACCATGTGGTGATCTACCGCAAACTGCTCGCCGAACACGGGCTCGAGCACAGCAGCCCGCTGCCCGATGAGCGCTACCTGCAAGGCGCGATTCAACTCGCCCTGGGCGCCTGCGGCATGGATTGCCTGCCGGAGGTGATCGGTTACAACCTCGGCTACGAACAGCTGCCGCTGCACCTGCTGATCAGCAGTTACGAACTCAGCGAATTGGGCATCGATCCCTACTACTTCACCCTGCACGTGACCATCGACAACGCCAGCACCGGCCATGCGCAAAAAGCCGTGCAGGCAGTGCTCGAGCTGTTGCCGCTGGAGGCGGATCGCGCCGATTTCCTGCGCCGGGTGTCGCTGGGCTACCGGCTCAATGACCTGGGGCAGGGCAGTCGCGCGATCATCGAGGACTTTGATCTCGAACGCGAAGTGCTGGCGATGCTCGAGCGTAAATGCCCGTTCGCGCAGCATATGCATTCCGATTACTGCCGCTTCGACGGCAAGACCGTCAATGAATGGCTGGCGGCACCCGAACAACTGCCGGGTTTCCTCCAGGCGCTGCAGGACAAAGGCTGGATCAAACGCCACGAAGATCCGCAGGCCAGTCGCTTCTGGCAATTGATCGACGGCGATGGCGCGGCAATGTTCGGCGTGTTCAGCGCCTATGAAAAACAATTGGTGCACGACTGGATTGCCGGTGACTGGACGCCGGCGAAAAAAACCACCGCGTTCCGCCGCCAGGCCCCGAGCAAACCGCCGATCGAGGTGCCCGAACAGGATCCGGACGTGCAACGTCTCACCGCGGCGTTGCAGGGCCAGGACGCCCACGCGCAAATGGCGACGCTGATGCCGTGGCTCGCGCCGGCACGCCACGCACACCCGGCCGGGCTGCTCGCCACTCGCCGGTTCATCGAACTCAAATCCAGCCTGCGTTAAGGAATCGTCAATGAATCAGGAAGAACTGTTGCCCGCCAACGACCTCGCGCTGCTGCAACTGGGCCGGCGCCTGCAGGCCGATGGTTATCGTTTCATCACCCCGACGCCGCTGACCCATCAGCGGGTCAACCAGCGCGACGAAGGTCAGGCTGCCGACTGCCTACGGGATGTGTTCGGCTGGTCGCGGCCGTTCGAGCCGGGGTTGTTGTCCGCCGATGAACAGCGGCAATTGCAAGACGCGCAGATCATCGATAGCTACGCCGGGCAGCTGAAAAGCCGGGTGCGCTGGTCGAGCCTGGATGATCTGCTGTTCGTGCATTCGGCGTTTCCCACGGACGCGGCGGATGCAGTGTTCTTCGGCCCGGACACCTATCGTTTCGCCCAGTTGATCCACAGCCATCTGCAGCAGACCTTCGCACCTGTCCAGCGGGCGGTGGACATCGGTTGCGGGGCCGGTGTCGGTGCGATCCTGATCGCCCGAGCGCGGCGCGAGGCGCAGGTGCTGGCAGTGGACATCAACCCCGCCGCATTGCGCCTGACCGCGATCAACGCGGCGCTGGCCGAAGTGGCCAACGTCGAGGTGCGCGCCAGTGATGTGTTGCAAGGGGTCGACGGCGAGTTCGACCTTATCGTCGCCAACCCGCCGTACATGGCCGATCCGGCCGGTCGCGCCTACCGCCATGGTGGCGGCACGCTGGGCGCGGGGTTGTCGCTGCGCATCGTCGAGCAGGCGCTCAATCGCCTGGCGCCTGGCGGTTCGCTGGTGCTCTACACCGGTGTGGCGATGGTTGACGGGCGCGATCCGTTTCTCGACACGGTAATCCCGCGCCTGGACGCTGCGAGGTTCGCCTGGACCTACCGCGAACTCGACCCCGACGTGTTTGGCGAAGAGCTGCTCAATCCCGGCTATCAACGGGTCGACCGGATTGCCGTGGTGGCGCTGACCGTGACCCGAACTGGCTGAAACAAGGCAGGTGCACCATGAGCAGGAATCTCGACGACTACAACCGCATGCGTGATTTCTCGGCGACCTCGGAACCGGCGGCGGTCAAGCGTCGCGGCAAGAAAACCGCCGGCGAGCACGCCTTGCAGTTCTGTATCCAGAAGCACGACGCTTCGCACCTGCATTACGACTTTCGCCTGGAACTCGATGGCGCGCTGAAAAGCTGGGCGGTGCCCAAGGGGCCGTCGCTGGACCCCAAGGTCAAGCGCCTGGCCGTGCACGTCGAGGATCATCCGCTCGATTACGCGACATTCGAAGGCAGCATCCCCGAGGGGCATTACGGCGCCGGCGATGTGATCGTCTGGGACCGTGGCGTGTGGATTCCCCTCGACGATCCACAGCAGGCCTACGCCAAGGGCAGGCTCAAGTTCGAGCTGCAGGGAGAAAAACTCGCTGGGATCTGGAACCTGGTGCGTACCCACATGCCGGGCAAGAAGGAGCAGTGGTTCCTGATCAAGCACCAGGACAGCGCCGCGCGCCCGCAGGATGATTACGACGTGCTGACAGCCGAACCGGACAGCGTACTCAGCGAACGCACGCTGGTGGACAAACCGAAACTTGCCGCCAAACAGGTCAAGCCGCTGCAGAGCGCACCGGTCAAGGCGCCCAAGGCCGCGGCGGGCAAACCGGCCGGCGCGCACAAGGCGAAGCTTCCGGCCCAGCTCAAACCGCAACTGGCGACGCTGGTGGACAGCGCTCCGGGGGGCGAGTGGAGCTACGAAATCAAATTCGACGGCTACCGGATCCTGGCGCGCATCGATCATGACCAGGTGCAGCTGTTCACCCGCAACGGTCATGACTGGACGCACAAGTTGCCCAGACAGGCCGAGGCTCTTGCGGCGCTGGGGCTGGAATCGGCGTGGCTGGACGGCGAGATGATCGTCGCCAACGAGCAGGGGGTGCCGGACTTCCAGGCGCTGCAGAACGCCTTCGATAGCGGGCACAGCAGCCAGATCATCTACTACCTGTTCGACCTGCCGTATCTCAATGGCGTCGACCTGCGTGAGGTACCGGTCGAAGAACGCCGGGCGGCCCTGGCCACGGTGTTGAACGGGCACAAGGATGGGCTGCTGCGCTTCTCCGAAGCCTTTGACGAAACCCCCGAGGCGCTGCTCAACAGCGCCTGCCAGATGCAGATGGAGGGCTTGATCGGCAAGCGCCTGGGTTCGCCTTACGTGTCGCGGCGCAGCAGCGACTGGATCAAGCTCAAGTGCAAGCATCGCCAGGAATTCGTGATCGTCGGTTACACCGATCCGAAAGGCTCACGCAGCGCCTTCGGTGCGCTGCTGCTGGGCCTGCATGATCGCGACAGCGGCGAGTTGCGTTACGCCGGCAAGGTCGGCACCGGATTCAATGAAACCACCCTGAAAAGCATCCTCGCCCAGCTCAAGCCGTTGCGGGTGAAGAAAGCGGCGGTGAGCAATCCTCCCAGCGGTTTCGAAGCCAAGGGTGTGCACTGGCTCAAGCCGAGTCTGCTGGCGGAAGTGGCATTCGCCGAAATGACCAAGGACGGTTCGGTGCGTCACGCGGTTTTTCATGGCCTGCGCAACGATAAACCGGCCAAGCACATCACTGAAGAGCGAGCCAAGCCCATGAAGCAAGCGTCAGCGAAAACCGCCGCGAAGAAATCGCCCCGGCAAGCCGCCAAAAGCTCGGCCGAACCTGCCGCCCCCGCACCGTCGCAGTTGGGTATGGCCAGCGGCAAGGTGCGCATCACTCACCCGGATCGGGTGATCGACGCGAGCAGCGGCACGACCAAGATGCAACTGGCCGAGTATTACGCCAGCGTCGCGGACTTTATCCTGCCGCAGCTCAAGGAGCGTCCGGTGGCCCTGGTGCGCGCGCCGGACGGCATCGGCGGCGAGCTGTTCTTCCAGAAGAACGCCGAGCGTCTGGCCATCCCCGGCATCACCACGTTGGACAAGGACGTCACCGGCCAGCCAGTGATGCTCATCAACAACGCCGAAGCGCTGATCGGCGCGGTGCAGATGAGCACCGTCGAGCTGCACACTTGGAACGCCACCACGGTGGATCTGGACAAACCCGACCGCTTTGTCCTCGACCTTGACCCGGACCCGGCGCTGCCGTGGAAAAGCATGGTCGAAGCCACCGCCCTGACCCTCACCGTGCTGGATGAACTGGGGCTCAAGGCGTTTCTCAAGACCAGCGGCGGCAAGGGCATCCACTTGGTGGTGCCACTGACCCGCAAGCTCGGCTGGGACGAGGTCAAGGACTTCAGCCACGCCATCGTCAGCCACATGGCCAAGTTGCTGCCGGATCGCTTTTCGGCGGTCTCCGGGCCGAAAAACCGCGTCGGACGTATCTTTATCGACTACCTGCGCAACGGGCTGGGCGCCACGACCATTTGTGCCTATGCGGCGCGCACCCGCGAGGGTCTGCCGGTGTCGGTACCACTGTTTGCCGATGAGGTGAAGGAGCTCAAGGGCGGCAATCAGTGGAACATCCATAACGTCCATGAACGCTTGCGCGAGGTCGGCGATGAGCCGTGGGCGGACATGAAAAAGACCCGCCAGAGCATCACCGCCGACATGCGCAAACGCCTCGGCCTGAAAAAGTGATCAGGCGTCGCGCAGCAAGTCGTGGGCGTTGAGCAGTTCGAAGGCGATCTGCGGGTTTTTCTCCAGGCCACGGCGAATGGCGGCGGGGATGGTCTGGCGGGTCTTGCGACACAGGCCCGGCAGCTCGTCGATCTGAATGCTGATGCCGCGCATGGTGCGTACTTCGTTGAACCCGGGGGCCACCGCGACACGAATGCCCAGTTGCTCGAACATGCGCTGTTGCAGGCGTTCGAGATCAGCGAGGCTTTGCAGGTTTTCCAGGCGTTCGAGCAGGCGTCTTTCTTCTTCGCGGGTCAGGCGCAGAACACGTATGTCGGCGCCGCCGACTTCGAGCAATGACTCACGCCCGCAAATGCAGGCACCGGGCGGGCAGGGCGAACGGATGGGTGCGGAAATCGTCATGGCCTCCATCATAGAGGCCGTTCAACGGTTTTGCCCATGGTTGGCCGATGGCCGTCCATCGGCAGCGTAGAAGGCGTGGTCAATCCGCTCGACCAGCGCCCTCGACGTTGCAGATTTACTGCGACTGGCCTTCGTAATGCACCAGGATGGCGTTGGCCAGATCTTCATCGCTGGCATTCAGGCCCGGATTGTCCTGGCGTACCTGCTGCAGCACCGACTCCAGGTAGACGCCACGGATCGCACCGCCGCTGGCGACGAACGCAGACAAGTCGTCACGGGCAGGAATCACCATTTTGTGATCCTTGAAGGTCGAGTACAGCGAGGCCGAGACACCTGCGGAGGTGGCGACATCGCCCGCGTCAACGCGAGCCATGGCCGAACCGAAGGGCAGGCACAAAAGAAGAGACGAAACGAGTAATAAACGGCGCATGACGGTGTTCCTCCAGCAGCGTAAAGCGAAAAGGAAGTACCACATAACGTCAGAGCAGCGCGGGAGCCCGGGAGTTCCGTGCGAAGCGGCGGACGGTCACCCGACCAGGTGTGACGCATCGCACATCCCGGCGCGGCGTCGCCGGGTGAGGACACACGTTGCCATGCTCTTGGCCGGCACACCGGCGCAAATAGGCTTAACTGAAGGCTGACCAGCGCATTCCAGCGTGCCCAGGGAGGATTCCACGGTGTCGATCAAATTGCGTTTGCTGTTGCTGATTGCGACCAGCCTGCTGACGGCGCTGATTGTCAGCCTGGTCAGTTATGTCGGCAATGCGCGGATGTCCGCCGCGGTGAGCGACAACGCGGTGAGCATGAGTGCACTGCGCAATCACATGGAGGCCGACATGATGCACGACGCCCTGCGCGCCGACGTCTACTCGGCGTTGCTGGTGGGCCTGGGCAAAAGCACCAGCAGCGCACAGGACGTGCGCGCCTCCATCGAGGAGCACGCCGGGCATTTTCGCGAAGTGCTGGGCGATAACCTCAAGCTGCCGGTCAACCCGACCCTGCGCACCGCGCTGGAGCAGATCAAGCCGAGCCTCGATACCTATATTGCCGCTGGCGAGCAGATTGTCGGCCTGGCCCTGGACAACCCGGACGCTGCGCAGCAGCAACTCGGCACCTTCAACAGTGCGTTCAGCCAGCTCGAAGGGCAGATGGCTGCCCTCAGCGAGCAGATCGAAACCAATACCCGGCAGACCAGCGAGGCCACCGAAGCGGCCATTCGCAACGCCAACATCGCCCTTGGCGTGGTGTTGCTGGCCAGCCTGTTGCTGCTGGCGGTGCAGGGCCGCTGGGTGATTCGCAGCATCATGGGCCCGCTCCAGACCGCCAGCCGCATCGCCGACAGCATCGCCCACGGCAATCTCAGCGAGCCGATCAGCGAACCGCCCGGCAAGGACGAGGCCAGTGCGTTGATCCGCACACTGGCGACCATGCAGCGCGATCTGCGCAACATGATCGACGTAGTACGGCGCAACGCCCACGGTGTCAGCGGCATGAGCGAGCAACTGAGCCAGGGCTGCCACCAGGTGGCCGACAGCAGCCAGCAGCAAAGCGTCGCCGCCGGCACCATGGCGGCCGCCGCCAGCCAGATGACCGCCAGCATCGAGGAAATCACCCGCCACGCCGAGCGGGCGCTGGGCATGGCCAATCAGGCCGAGTCACTGGCCAAGAACGGCGGCCAGGTGATCCATCAAGTGGTCAGCGACATGGACGACATCGCCCGCTCGGCACAGCAGTCGGCGCAGGTCATTCGCACCCTGGACCAGGAATCCGAGGGCATCTTCAACATCATCCAGGTGATCAAGAGCATAGCCGACCAGACCAACCTGCTGGCGCTCAACGCCGCGATCGAGGCCGCGCGGGCCGGCGAGCAGGGGCGCGGTTTCGCGGTGGTGGCGGATGAAGTGCGCAGCCTGGCTGCCCGCACCAGCGCTTCGACCCAGGAAATCGCTGCGATGGTCGCGCGTATCCAGCACAGCACCCGCGAAGCGGTCAGCAGCATGGAGGCGGGCGTGGCCCAGGTCGACAAGGGCATGGCGGTCACCGCCGACGTTGAACGGGCGATCCGCGAAATCCTCGAAGCCACCCTGAACACCACGCAACTGGTCAACGACATCACCCGCACCATCGGCGAACAGAGCCAGGCCAGCAACGAAATCGCCCATCAGGTGGAAATGATCGCCGGCATGTCCGAAGGCAACAGCAAAGTCATCGGGCAGACGGCGAACACCACTGATGAGCTGTCGAGCCTGGCCGGGGCGCTGGCGTTGTCGGTGGATCGGTTTCGCCTGTGAGGCGGCCACTGCTCGGGCCAGCCTGCGCAGGCGCCGACTCACGGCGTGTGGATCAGAACTTGAACGCCTGACGCCCAATCAGCAGCCATTTGCCCTGCTGCTTCTGCCACACCTGCAGGTTCTCGATTTCGGTCGGCACCACCTCGCTGCCCTTGAGCGCCTGCGCCGAGAAGTGGTGGCGCACCAGTGCGGTGTCGCCGGAGAGGGTGATGGTCTGGTTGTGCATTTCCAGGGTCTTGAACGCGCTTTTGCCGGTTTCGATGTCGGCAATGAAATCCTGCTTGTCCTGAATCTTGCCGCTCGAATGGCCGTAGCTGAGGTTGGCGGCGGTCAGTGCTTTGAGTTCGCTGATGTTCTTGTGCAGCATCGCCTGGGTCAGATGATCGACGGCTTGGGCGACGTCTTGTTCGTCAGGGGCCGGGGCAGCGGCGACGTAGCCGCTGAAGACACAGAGCAGGCCGAGCAGCAGTTTGCCTTTGTTCATGGGGATTCCTTTTTGTTGTAGGGAGGCGCAACGACTGTTTATTTGTCAGTCGTCGTACAACTTAGCAGGTTTATTCCCGGTGAAGAAAGCCCTCGCGGAACCTCTCGGAAACTCTCCGGTCGCGAACAGACGCGCGGGTTTGCCCTGACGTGATATTCTTCGCGCCAACTTGGTTTGACCTAATTCAGTCTGCCTGCCTTTTCGGCGGGCTGACGGAATCCCTGTCGCTCAAGTAGCTGAAGCCAATAATGATAAAAAGTCAGTTCAGAAGGGACATTAACTGAGGTCGATGCAGTACGTCGGCCTTGTGTGCCCACCCGTCAATATTGAAGTGTGCCGAAGCCCCGCGACGCTAGCCTGAGTGTCGCAGAACAAGGGGACTCCACACGTACAACAGCGGCGGGCGGAAGGCGTTTTATCATAGGTGCAACGGATGTTTAAGAAAGTGAACACAGCCTTGCTGGGGCTGGCTTTGTCGATGGGGCTGTCGTCTGCGCACGCAGAAGAGGCAAAGAAAGTTGATGTGCTGCTGATCGGCGGCGGCATCATGAGCACCACCCTGGGTGTCTGGCTCAACGAACTGGAGCCGAGCTGGTCGATGGAAATGGTCGAGCGTCTCGATGGCGTCGCTCTGGAAAGTTCCAACGGCTGGAACAACGCCGGTACCGGTCACTCCGCTCTGGCCGAGTTGAACTACACCCCGGAAGACGAGAACGGCAAAGTGTCGATTCCCAAAGCCGTGGAAATCAACGAAGCGTTCCAGGTCTCCCGTCAGTTCTGGTCCTGGCAGGTTCAGCAAGGCGTTCTGAAGAACCCTCGCTCGTTCATCAACACCACGCCGCACATGAGCTTCGTGTGGGGCGATGACAACATCAAGTTCCTGAAAAAGCGCTACGAAGCCCTGCAGGCAAGCCCGCTGTTCGCTGGCATGCAGTACTCCGAAGATCCGGAAGTCATCAAGAAGTGGGTCCCACTGATGATGGAAGGGCGTGACCCGAACCAGAAGATCGCGGCCACCTGGAGCCCGCTGGGCACCGACATGAACTTCGGCGAAATCACCCGCCAGTTCGCCGGTTACCTGCAGACCAAGCCTAACTTTGACTTGAAGCTGTCCAGCGAAGTGCAGGACATCACCAAGAATGCCGACGGCAGCTGGCGCGTCACCTACAAGAACCTGAAAGACGGCACCAAGACTGAAACCGACGCCAAGTTCGTGTTCATCGGCGCCGGCGGCGGTGCCCTGCACCTGCTGCAGAAGTCCGGTATCGAAGAAGCCAAGGAATACGCTGGCTTCCCGGTAGGCGGCTCGTTCCTGGTGACCGATAACCCGGCCATCGCCGAGCAGCACCTGGCCAAGGCCTACGGTAAAGCCTCGGTGGGCGCACCGCCGATGTCCGTTCCGCACCTGGACACCCGTGTCCTGGACGGCAAGCGCGTGATCCTGTTTGGCCCGTTCGCGACCTTCAGCACCAAGTTCCTCAAAGAAGGCTCGTATCTGGACCTGCTGACCAGCACCACCACCCACAACATCTGGCCAATGACCAAGGTCGGCATCAAGGAATACCCGCTGGTCGAGTACCTTGCCGGTCAACTGATGCTGTCGGATGAAGACCGCATGAACGCGCTGAAGGAATACTTCCCGAACGCCAAAGCCGAAGACTGGCGCCTGTGGCAGGCCGGCCAACGCGTGCAGATCATCAAGCGTGATGAAGCCGCTGGTGGCGTGCTGAAACTGGGCACCGAAATCGTCGCTTCGCAAGACGGCACCATCGCCGGCCTGCTGGGCGCATCGCCAGGCGCCTCGACGGCTGCACCGATCATGCTGAGCGTGCTGCAGAAAGTCTTCAAGGACAAAGTCGCGACCCCTGAGTGGCAAGCCAAGCTGCACCAGATCGTGCCAAGCTACGGCACCCAGCTGAACAACGATCCGGCGAAAGTGGCCGAGGAATGGGCTTACACCGCCAAGGTCCTGGAACTGCCAACCCCGCCGGTGATCGGCCAGGCTGCGGCTCCAGCGCCGGCTGCCGATGCCGACAAGGCCAAGGCTGTGAAAGAAAACGCTGCACGTGACATGGCGCTGTAAGCAGACGCCTGACACACGAAGCCCACTGCACCGGTGACGGTCAGTGGGCTTTTTTGTGGCGCAAATTTGCGCTTGCGCGGTGGTCCGATCAGGCTTTGGCGGCCGCCAGGTACGCCCCCAGCCGCCGTCCCATCTCTTCACCCAGCGCCTGCAAGCCGCTCAACGGCCGCACCATCACTTCAAACTCGACGATCTTGCCCTGTTCATCGAAGCGGATCATGTCGATGCCTTTCAGTTCTCTGCTGCCAACCCGGGCGCTGAATTCCAGTACGACATTGAGGCCGTCGGCGGTCGCCAGCTCACGGTGGTATTGGAAGTCTTCGAACACGTTGAACACGGTGTTGAGGATCATCGCCACCACGTTGCCGCCGGGGTATGGCGTGTGCGCCATCGGCGAGCGGAACACGGCATTCGGATCGAGCAGGTCGGGCAGGGCGCCGAGGTCGCCGGTGCGGATCATCGCGTGCCAGCGGCTCAGGGATTCGGCGACATTGCGCTGCAGGTTCAGTTCGGACATGGGTCACTCCGGGGTTTTGTTGTTCTTCGCGGGACGCCACTGACTGTAGATCAAAGTGCTGCATTGGAATCCTTGTCTGGCGAGCTGAATATCGGTGCATGAATCAGCAGGATCCACGCAACGCGGCAGGTTCATCTGATCCGCTTTTTTCTAGCTGATCTGCATCTGTAACCGTCTCAGCCAAACGCCCAGAATAGCCCTGCCTTTCGGCCACGCGCGACACGCTTCATCCCGAAGCCCGCAGTGCGCCGGACATTCAGCATTCAGGAGGCCTTCATGGCTAAGATGGCGATTTTCCTCGGTGGGTTTCTGACCCTGACCATTCTGATCGGCGTGCTGGCGACGATTTCTCCGGTTTGACCACCACACCTGGCGACGTCAGTGGTTTCACGGCGGGTGGTTATGCAGCACGTCAGCGGCGGTAAAACGGCCAGGGGCCTCGATGGTCTGCATTCTTGTCCGCCATTGCGCCTCGGTGTAATTGGCCTCCATCGCGGCCTGCCCGAAGCCTTTGGGCATCCTGTTGGAAACCGAGCCGTCGTCCTTGATCCAGCACCAGCTTCGCCAGCCAGGGATGAATGCTGCAGCAGGGTCCACCTGCAAGGCGTCGTCCAGCGTGCAATTGATGCGCGGATAGGAAAAGGTCGTGTCGTAACAGTGGTAGACGTCACCCGGATAGCGCATCAGCAAAACGCCGTGGGTGGGCCAGTCGTCTTCCGGTGCGGGCTTGCCAAAGTAACGCAGAAACGTTCGCGGATCGCCGGGATAGCGGCATTTGAGTTCGAAATCCCGCGCACGCACGCCCAATACCCCCAGCACGTCGGCAAAAAAACTGGCCAGCTGCGAGCAATCCGCGGTTTGCGCCGCAGCATCCCAGACGTTCCAGCCATCATGGTCGGCGTAATAATCCTGGCCTTCGGCGTAGGTGATGGCGGGGATGTTGGCAACCACCTTCAACACGATGTCAGTGGCCGCATTGTGTGATCCGAGCAAGGACGCGCCTCGTGCCCAGGTGCAGGCCTGCTCGACATGCTGCACGGTGAAGAACGGGTTGAGGCGAACGACCTGATCGGCAGCGGCGACCGCCCCGGGGTCGATCAGGGTGGATTCCATGACGTTATCCGCCAAGGGGGCGGAAAAAATCGTATAGATATCCAACTGCACCAGCGGCGCATCGTTGTGGATCGGCGTGTGCGCAGTGTCGGTCAGCGTCAGTGCAGTGAGCGCCACCGTGGTTTTGTCGATTGTCGCGTTCACCACCGGCGTGTTGACGGCAAACTGTACTTGCGCGCCGACAGCGATCGGGCCTGCGACATTGACTGGCGGTAGCGCCACGGCGGCCGCACCCCCGATGGAAACCTGGCAGGTCAGCGTCAAACCGCCGGGCACGGCTGGCGTCAGACTGTCGTGCTGCATCGTCAGCCGCAGGTTGAGTGGGTTGCCGAGGTTGATGCAGGCAGGTTTTGCCGGGGTGTTCGGTAGCCATTCCGCTGCCTGGATGGGGGTATTGTCGGGTGCGGTGAGCGTATGACGATTGAGCACCTCTACCGAGACCAGCGTGAACGCGCTCGCGTTCATGCAAGGTTTTTTGATCGTCACCGGTGACGCCTTGAAGGACGGAGCACTGGCACTGCTCATCGGTCTTTTCAGCATGGATTACTCCTCGACCGTCGGGCCAAGCTGGTTGGCGATATAGCCAATGCGTTCCGTAGCACTGCCGAGTGAGGTGTTCTGCATGACCGCGGCTGCCCAACAGTCCGCTGCCGTATCGAAGCCGATCCCCAGGCGGATACCCGCCTCGGTGAAACGCACCAGATCCACCTCGTTTTCAAGGCCATACACGGCGGCCCTGGCCAGGCTGGTGGCGATGAACTTCATTTGCCAGTCTCGCGGCTGGTGCGCGAATTTCTCCGGAAATCGTTCTCCCAGGTAAGCGGCGACCGCCTCCTGAAAGTTGTCTTCGGCCGCTTTCTGGAAGGCATCCAACTGCTCCTGGCGCATGCTCAGCATCGTCGGCTCCGGTCAGGGCAAGGTGTCGGCAGACGGCAACAGGCTGACGCGCGCACTTGGCCCGCCCGCCGGGTCCGCCAGGTAACTGATCAGCGAATTTCCCGTCCCCGTTTCAGCAATCAGTCGGATGGCCGGGCCGAATACCGTCCGGCGTTCCTCTGCCGTACACGTCGGCAAATACACCCGCAACACCCGCGGATCATAGAAACGAAACACCAGCAGATTGCCCTGCGGATCCTTCACCCGCAGCAGGGTACGGAAATGCTGGCGCAGTTCGTCCAGCGTGACGTACGCCGGGGCGACGGCAAAACAGCCCCAACTTTGCCCCCAGCTCTGTTCCAGCAGCTGCCGGGTATAAGGCCGGTGGGGTTCCAGATGCAGCAGGTAAGGGGCGGCAGCGGACAGATCGGCGGAGAGTTCTCCGCTGTACAGGCAGGAAAAGGGCGCGTCGCTGTTGCGCACCAGCGGTTCGATGCCGGCGTCGCGGGCGCCGTCGAGCAGGGCATAGACCTTGGGCGCGTCCGGCTTGACGCCATGCGGCCAGAGTTCGCTGCTCAGCCACTCGGCGAGGTCTGGACGGAACTGGGTCATTGATTGCAGATCTCGCAGAACGGATCGCCGTTTTGCGCGGCTGCCTTGAGTGTCCTGGCCTGCAGGTTCTGCTGGATAAGCCGGGTTTGCGCGGCCGTCGGCGGCGGTGTCTTGCTCGCGGAGGCTGTTGCCGCCGCGGGCGCGGCCTTGCCGGGCACGGCGCTTGCGGCGGTGAGGGCGCTGTTGACCGGTGCGGCCCCCAGGGTTCTTCCGGCGGCATCGGTGTCCGCCGGTGTCACCGGTGTCGGCAACTTGATCGCGATACCACTGCCAGCACCCGGCCCACCGCCGGAATTGACCTTGACCTGCGCACCACTGATGGTCACCCCACCGGCATCGACCTTGACGAAGCTGCCACCAGCCTTGGCGGTCATTTCCATGCCGGCGTCCACGACGACTTTTTCGCCGGCGTGGTAATGAATTTCCGTACCGGCCTCAACGAACTGCGCGGTGCCCACTTTCAGGTGACGGGTCACGCCCACCGTGAGGTGGTCGTCGGCGCGGGTTTCGGTTTTGCGGTCGAGGTGGGTGATGCGGTGTTCTTCCACCCTGAACTCGCTCAGGGTGTTGGCCTCGACCGTGTCATGCCGCTCATTGCCGATGCGGATCTTCTGGTCGTGCTCGATGTTTTCGTCCCAATCGCGCTGAGCGTGGAGGTAGATCTGCTCGACGCCCTTTTTATCTTCGATGCGAAATTCGTTGTAGCCCTTGCCGCCCGGGGAGCTGAGGGTCTTGAAGGTGCTGCGGGTCTTGTTCGCCGGCAGGTCGTAGGGGACGACGTTTTCCTTGTGGTACAGGCAGCCGGTGACCAGCGGCTGGTCGGGGTCGCCTTCGAGGAAGGTGACCAGCACTTCCATGCCCACGCGCGGGATGGCGATGCCGCCGTAGGCACTGCCGGCCCAGCCGCTGGCGACGCGCAGCCAGCAGGTGGTCTGGTCGTTGGCCTGGCCGTCGCGATCCCAGTGGAACTGCACCTTGACCCGGCCGTACTCGTCGCAGTGGATTTCTTCACCGGGCGGACCGGTGACGATGGCGGTCTGGCTGCCTAGGACCTTGGGTTTCGGGTGCTCGAGGGCAGGGCGGTAGTGCGCATCCCACGGGGTGGCGAGGAAGCTGTTGCGGTAGCCCTGGTGGAAATCACTTTTGTTGTCGGTGACGTCGCTGGTGACGTTCTCGCCCAGCACTTGCGGTTGTTTGCCTTCGTGGAAGACTTCCAGCAGCAGCCACAGGTCGTTCCACTCGGCGCGCGGGTGTTCGGCCAGGGTCAGGAAGTGGCCGCTGGTCAGGGTCGGTTCGTCACCTTTGCCTTCGGCGAGTTTGTAGTCGCTGCGATGGCGTTCCAGGGCGCGGGTCGAGAGGAACTTGCCGCGCTCGCGGGTGGTGAAGCGGCCGGGGTAATCGTAATCCTCGAGGTCCGGGGCGAACGCGGACTTGGCCGCGCCTTCGGGGAGGATCTTCGGTTTCTCGAAGTCGTAATCGCGGCGGCTGACGCGGCTGGTGCGGGTTTCCAGACGCAGGTTGAAGCGCTTGATCACCGGTTTGTCGGCGCTCATGCCGGAGTCTTGCTGGTAGCTCACGGCCTTGAGTTTGCGGAACACCGTCTGGTCGTCGCCGAACACCAGTTTGTGCCCGCTGCTGCTGTGCTGGAAGTGGAAGTGAATGCCTTCTTCTTCGCACAGGCGCTGGATGAAATGCAGGTCGGACTCGTCGTACTGCACGCAGTAGTCGCGCTCGGGGTACTCGGCACCGAGCTGGAAGCTGTAGGCGTCGGCCAGAATGCCGCGGTCTTCCAGCACCTGGGCGATGATTTTCGGCACGCTCAGGTGCTGGAAGATCTGCTGGTCATGGTTGTGCCGCAGGTAGGCCAGTTGCGGCACCAGGCTCAGGCTGTAGCGGGTCAGGGTCTTGCCGGAGTCGCCTTGCTCGATGCGATAGACCAGGCCGTGGATCTTGCCTTCGCCGGTGGCGCCGAAGGTCAGCACGCCGGGCTTGTGCAGCAGTTCTTCGAGCTTGAGGTCGGGACGCGCGCTGACCAGTTCGAGGTCGAAACGGAAGGGTTGGTTGAGGGCTTCGCGACCGATAAAGCTCAAGACCTGCAGGTCGCTGGAAACACCCTCAAGCGCAAGGGTAATGTGGATAGCGTTTGCGTCCAGCATGCCGGGCTCCTTCCATGGAAAGCTGCGCCGATGGTGCAGCAATACTAAAGTGCTATCAAGTGGTTTTAAACGTACTTAAACACTGATTTTCAACATAGACGTTAAAGCGGATTTTCACCGGAGCGCCCGCAGAGATGAATGCACCATGGACTCACTGATCAACGCCGCTGGCCGAGCATTGGCGGCGGGTGAGCCGCTGGCCGCGTTGAATCTGATCGCGCTGCGCGAAGATCCGCCGGCATTGGCCCTGCGCGGTATCGCCATGGCGCAGCTCGGTGAACTGGCCCGCGCCAAGGCGTTGTTGCAGCGAGCGGTGAAAGCATTCGGCGCCAATGAGCCGCTGTTCCGGGCGCGGTGTGTGGTGGCCGAGGCGGAAGTGGCATTGGCTGCGCGCGATCTGGGCTGGCCGGTCAAGGCACTTGAGGCTGCGCGGCAGATCTTGCAGGAGCACGGTGACAGGCCAAACGCTTTCCACGCGCGCTATCTGCAGATTCGCCGCTTGTTGCTGATCGGTGAACTGGACCAGGCCGAGACGTTGCTCGTTGAGCTTGATCCGGCAGCGTTACCCGCGGCTTTGCGCGCTGCCCATGAACTGTTGACCGCGGGCATCGCCTTGCGCCGGGTGCAGGCGCGCAAGGCCCGGGCGGCGCTGCAGCAGGCGCAACACGCTGCGCAGCTGGCCGGCATCAGGGCACTGACTGCCGAGGTCGAGCATGCCCAGCGTCTCCTCGATGTTCCCTGCGCCCGGTTGCTCTGCGGTGGTCAGTGGCAACCGATCACTTTGCCTCAGGTAGAAACACTGTTCGCTTCGCCGACGCTGGTGGTCGATGCCTGTCGCTACAGCGTCCGTGGCGCCGGTATGACGGTGACGCTGGCGACGCGACCGGTGTTGCTCATCTTGGCCCGCTCACTCGCCGAAGCCTGGCCGGGTGATGTTTCGAGAGAGGCACTGGTCGCCAGGGCCTTTGGCTTGAAACTCGATGATCAATCCCAGCGCGCCCGCCTGCGGGTCGAAATCGGTAGGTTGCGCTCGGTGTTACAGGGGTTGGCCGGGATCAGCGCGACCGCTCGGGGGTTTACGTTGGTGGCAGCGGATGTGGCGGTTCTGGCCTTACCGGTCGAAGACCGCCACGCCGCGCTGTTGGCGTTGCTGGCTGACGGTGAGGCATGGTCGAGTTCCGCCCTTGCGCTGGTGCTGGGGTGCAGCCAGCGTCAGGTGCAGCGCGAACTGCAAGTGCTGGCGGCAAACGACAAGGTTCAGGCATTTGGCATGGGCCGCACGCGACGCTGGATGACGCCGCCGGTGCCGGGTTTCGCGACGATCTTGTTACTCCCGGTGTCGTTGGGCAATGGCTAGGCTGGACTCACCCAGACTTACCCACCCGCGAGGAAGGCAGCATGAAACAGACAAACGCAGAAATCCTTCGTGAGTACGGCCCGTTCGACGGCGTCGAGCGTGTCCACGGCGTGACTTTCGACGGCCAGCACGTGTGGTTCGCCAGCGACGGTCAGCTCAATGCGCTGGATCCGGCCAGCGGTGAAACCGTGCGTACGATCAAGGTCGGTGCTGACGCCGGCACCGCATTCGACGGCAAGCATCTGTTCCAGATCGCCGACAGCCGGATTCAGAAAATCGACCCCACCACCGGGCAAGTGCTCAATACGATCCCCGCGCCGGGTGGCGGCAACGATTCGGGGATGGCCTGGGCGGAAGGTTCGCTGTGGATCGGCCAGTATCGCGAGCGCAAGATCCATCAGGTTGATCCGGATACCGGCGAGATCCTGCGCACGCTGGCGTCGAACCGTTTCGTCACCGGCGTGACCTGGGTGGAAGGGGCCTTGTGGCATGGCACCTGGGAAGGTGATGAAAGCGAGTTGCGGCGCATCGATCCGCAAGACGGCGAGGTACTGGAAAGCCTGAAGATGCCCGCCGGGATGGGCGTTTCCGGTCTGGAAGCGGATGGCGGCGAGCGCTTTTATTGTGGCGGCGGAGGGAGTGGGCGGCTGCGGGCGGTGCGGCGGCCCAAGTGATTGGTGTTGTCTGTTGCAACCCTTTCGCGAGTAGGCTCGCTCCCACATTTGTCCGGTTAACGCTGAACCCATGTGGGAGCGAGCCTGCTCGCGAAGGTGCCAGTTGCAGCACTGAAATCTCTCAAGCGAATCAAGGCGCACCGAACACCATCGTCCAGTACACCCCCTCATCACTGCGCGCCTCACTGGCAAACCCGGCGCCGACCTGGGTGAACATCGGGTTCATCAGGTTGGCGCAATGCCCGGGGCTGGCCAGCCAACCGGCCATTGCCTTGCTGGGCGAGCTCTGTCCGGCGGCGATGTTTTCACCGATCTGCCGCCCACGGTAACCCGCCGCCCGGGCGCGATCCGCCGGCAGGTCGCCGTCCGGGTCGCGGTGGGCGAAGTAATTGCCGTAGGCCATGGCCTTGCTGTGTCCCTGGGCCGCTGCGCCGAGGGCGGCACTCCAGCTCAGCGGTCGCGCGGCGGCAAAGCGCTGGCGGCCGCACATCCGCGGGCGCGCCCGGGCGGCGTTGACCTCGGCGAGCAAGGCCTGGCCGACGCTGCGGCTGTCACCCACGCGACTGTCGAGCACCGGCCGCGCCAGCACCACTTGCCACTCGCTGCGCGTGCGGCTGACGCCGATGTCGGCGTACTGGCCGTCGAGCAGCGCGCCACAGTGAGTGCTCTGCAACTGATCGAACGCCTCTTCGGCATCTGCGGCACCGATGATGCGGATGCTGCGCACTGTGACCGCCGCATAACCCGAGGCTTTCAGCGCCTCACGCAGGCCACCGCCGTAGCCATAACCGATCGGCAGCGCCAGATTCGGCTTCAGCGCCAGCGGCGCCAGGCGTTGTGCCGGGCGGCGATCGCAGCGCTGGGGGTGGGCACGGAAGTCGTTGATGGCCGCCACCAATTGCCGTTCCGCACTGGCAGTGGCGTAAGAGGCGAAAAGGGGCGACAGGAGCAACAGGCACAGCGAAACGAAGCGTGATGAGCGAACGGCATGGCGCATGGGACGGCAGGCTCTGGAAAAAAGACAGTGCTGAAGGAGGCAGCCGCAGAATACGGCGCCACTAGGACTGGGCTTTTGCGACTTGGTTCATGCTGGCCACCTGGCTTTTTTGCTGGGCTGATGCGGGGCAGGCGAGCCGGATATTGTGTTGTCTGTAATGGCGCCTTCGCGAGCAGGCTCGCTCCCACAGGGGTAACGCATTATCGAGGTGGGTGGGCAGGGCACGCGTGGATTTTGTGTTGTTTGCGCTGGCGTCTTCGCGAGCAGGCTCGCTGCCACAGGGGTAACGCATTGCCAAGATGGGAGGGCAGGGCAAGCCTGGATTTTGTGTTGTTTGCGCTGGCGTCTTCGCGAGCAGGCTCGCTCCCACGGGGGGATCGCATGGCCAAGGTGGGAGCGAGCCTGTTCGCGAAGGGGCCGGTTCAGCCAACGCGATTATCGGCTATCAGCGATTGAGCACTTCCTGCATCCACTGCAGATACTGCACCCGCTCGGAAATCGAGTTGTGCCCCGAATCCGGCACCACCCGCAGGGTCGCCACGCCTTTGGGGAAGCTCTCGAGCAACCGCTGGGTGCCGGCCCGTGGAATCACCTCGTCATCGCTGGCTGCCAGCAGCAAGGTCGGCACGCGAATGTGCGCGGCATAGCGGCCCGATTCGAAACGATCCCGCAGCAGCCACTTCACCGGCACCCAGGGGTATTGCCGGACGGCGAGTTCTTCGAGGCTGTTGTACGGCGTCACCAGAATCAATTGCGTTGCCGGGCGCTGACTTGCCAATCGCACCGCCACCCCCGATCCCAAACTGCGCCCGATCACGGCGATTTGCGGATGGCTGGCGTACACCTGATCGAACAACGCCAGGGCATCTTCGGCAATCGCTTCTTCCGAGGGGGAGCCACCACTGCCGCCGAATCCCCGGTAGTTGAGCAGAAACACCGCGTAGTCGGGAAACGCTTCACTGAACGACGGCAGATTGCGCGACACGTCCTCGGCATTGCCGCCGAAGTAGATCAGTGCCTTCGGTCCGGCATGCTCGCGTACGGTCACCCAGACATCTGCATCCGGCATCTCCAGTTTCATCCGCGAATCCGGCGCTGTGACGGCGCTGTCGGCTTGCGGGAAATAGATCAGCGAGCGCTGAAAAATGAACAGCGCTGCGCACAGCAACAGGTACAGGGCGATGAGCAAGGCGACGAGTGACATCAGCTTTCTGGACATTCGGCTAACTTTAACGGGGCACGGGTGTTCGCTGTCGCAGTGTAGTCCAGCGTCGCGGACGGGCAGCCGTCGCACACAAGGTGCAACAGATCCATGCAGCAGGGGAACCGGCATGAGCCACACTCAAGGTTACTCGCGCCGCCGCTTGCTTACGCTGGCTGCCGGGGTTTCGGCGGTCTTCACCTTTGATCGGGCGTTGGCCGCCGCCACGTCGCCGAGCGTCACCGGAGGCCCTACCATGCAGACCCGCGCCATCCCGTCGAGCTCCGAGCCATTGCCGTTGGTGGGGCTGGGCACCTATCGCGGCTTCGACGTCGCCCCTGGCGAGCCGGCCTACAGGCAATTGCCGGCGGTGCTCGCCGAGCTGTTTCGCAAGGGCGGTACGGTGATCGACAGTTCGCCCATGTACGGCCGCGCCGAGCAAACCACCGGCGAACTGCTGTCGATCCACGAACCACGGTCACCGGCGTTCCTGGCTACCAAGGTGTGGACGCGCGGCCGGGAGGCGGGCATCGCGCAGATGGAGCAGTCGCTGCGTCTGCTGCGCACCGAACGCATTGACCTGATGCAGATCCACAACCTGCTCGACTGGCAGACCCACCTGCCCACCCTGCGTGAATGGCAGGCGCAGGGGCGCATCCGCTATATCGGCATCACCCACTACACGCCGTCGGCTTACGATGAAGTGGAGTCGGTACTGAAGGCCGAACAGCTCGATTTTTTGCAGATCAACTACGCCCTCGATGATCGCGGCGTCGAGAAGCGCATCCTGCCGCTGTGCCGCGAGCGCGGGGTGGCGGTGATCTGCAACCGGCCGTTCGGTGGCGGCGACCTGCTCGCGCGGCTCAAGGGCAAGCCGTTGCCGGCGTGGGTGTCGGACGTGCAGGTCAACAGCTGGCCGCAACTGGCGCTGAAGTTTCTCCTGGCACACCCGGCGGTGACCTGCGTGATTCCCGGCACCGGCAATCCGCGCTACATGGCCGACAACGCTGGCGCCGGGTTCGGGCCGATGCTCACCGATGCGCAGCGCCAGCAGTTGATCGCACTGGTTGGCTAGGCCTCAGCCGCGATAGCGCAGCGCCTCGAGCAATAACGCAAACGCCGGCGCTGCCTGGCGTCGGCTCGGGTAGTAGAGGTGGTAACCGGCGAAGGTCGGGCACCAGTCCTGCAGCACCTGATGCAAACGACCGCTGGCCAGATGCGGGGCGACGATGTTTTCCGGGATGTAGCTCAGGCCGAAGCCGTCCAGTGCCGCGTCGAGCAACGGGTACACGCCATTGAGGGTGATCTGCCCGGAGACGCGCACTTTGAGGCTGTCGCCATCCTTCTCGAACTCCCAGGTGTACAAGCCGCCGTTGGTGGGCAGGCGCAGGTTGTTGCACGCGTGACGGGTCAGGTCGCGTGGGGTTTCAGGGACGCCGTGGCGCTCGAAGTAGGCGGGCGCGCCGACCACTGCCATGCGCATGTCCGGGCCGATGCGGGTGGCGATCATGCCCTGCGCGACGTCTTCGCCCAGGCGCACGCCGGCGTCGAAGCCTTGTCCGGCGATGTCGACAAAGCCGTAGTCGCAGCACACCTCCACGCTGATGTCCGGGTACTTGGGCAGGAATTGTTTGAGCACCGGGCGCAGCAGCCAGTCCAGCGAATGATCGGTGGCGTTGATCCGAATCTTGCCGGCGGGCGTTTCGCGCAGGGTGCTCAGGGCGGCCAGTTCCTGCTCGATTTCCTCGAAGCGCGGGCCGACGGTTTGCAGCAGGTGTTCGCCGGCCTCGGTCGGCGAGACGCTGCGCGTGGTACGCGTCAGCAGGCGCAACCCGAGGCGGGCTTCGAGGCTGCGAATGGTGTGGCTCAGCGCCGATTGCGAGACGCCGAGCCTGGCTGCCGCTTTGGTGAAACTGCGCTCGCGGGCCACGGCAAGGAAGGCGAGCAGGTCGCTGGCGTTTTCTCGGAGCATTGATGAGTGTCCTGCATAAGTTTTTTCGAATTCTAGTCGATTATCTGAAGAGTCTGGCTGGTTACAGTGATGCCTGGCCCTTTTGGAGAGCATTGCCATGAACCCGATTACTGCTTCGGCGCTGACCCTTTCCCTGCTTGCTGGTGAGGCGCAGGCCAGTGAAACGCCCCGCGTCACTGTCACCCCCAACGGCTCGCAACCGTCGGCCAGGGGCCCGGCCGACTGGTTCACCGGCACGGTGCGCGTTGACGCGCCGTTCAAGGGCAGCGATGCGGCGCGCGTCAGCGGCGCCACGGTGACTTTCGAGCCGGGCGCACGCACCGCATGGCATACCCATCCGCTGGGTCAGACGCTGATCGTCACCGCCGGTTCAGGTTTTGTGCAGGAGTGGGGGCAACCGGTTCGCCAGATCCGCCCCGGCGATACCGTGTGGATCGCGCCGCAGGTGAAGCACTGGCATGGCGCTGCGCCGACCACGGCGATGACGCACATTGCGATTGCCGAGGTACTGGACGGTGAGGTGGTGGAGTGGATGGAGCAGGTGAGTGCGGCGCAGTACCCAAGATCGGAGTAACTTCCGCATCCTCGACCACTAGCATCCCGTGCTAGTGCGCTACCGAAGCCCTCACCCCATATCGCTCGGGGAGAGGGCTTGGATGTGCAACTGACTAGATCATCTCCGGCAACGAATCGAGGATCTTGTCGAGAGTGATCGGATAGTCACGTACCCGCGCTCCGGTGGCGTTGTAGATGGCATTGGCGACCGCCGCACTCACCCCGCAAATCCCCAGTTCCCCGACGCCCTTGGCTTTCATCGGTGATGAAATCGGATCGGTTTCGTCGAGGAAAATCACTTCCTGATGCGGGATGTCAGCATGCACCGGCACCTCGTATCCCGCGAGGTCGTGATTGACGAAAAAGCCCAGGCGCTTGTCCACCGCCAGCTCTTCCATCAGTGCCGCGCCGACGCCCATGGTCATCGCGCCGATTACCTGGCTGCGCGCGGCTTTCGGGTTGAGAATCCGCCCCGCTGCGCACACCGCGAGCATACGCCGCACGCGGACTTCGCCGGTCGCCGCGTCCACCGCCACTTCGACGAAATGCGCACCGAACGTCGATTGCTGATACTGCTTGGCGAGGTCGGCGAATTCGATGCTGTCCTCGGCCTCGATCACGCCATTTTTCGCCGCATCGCGCAGCGGCAGTGCCTTGCCGCCGGCCCGGACCTGACCGTCGGTAAACTCGATGTCGCTGCCGCTCATGCCGAGTTTGCCGGCGACCGCTTCGCGCAGTTTCATGCACGCAGCGTAGACGCCCGCCGTCGAGCAGTTACCGCCGAACTGGCCACCGGAGCCGGACGACACCGGGAAGGACGAATCGCCCAAATGCACGCTGACGTCTGCCAGGTTCACGCCCATCATCTCGGCCGCGGTCTGGGCAATGATGGTGTAGCTGCCGGTGCCGATGTCCGTCATGTCGGTTTCCACCGTGACCTTGCCGTCACGCTCCAGCCGCACCCGGGCGCCGGACTTCAGCAGCAGGTTGTTGCGAAACGCCGCAGCGACCCCCATGCCGATCAGCCAGCGGCCTTCGCGACGGCTTCCGGGCGTGGCATTACGCTGATTCCAGCCGAATTTCTCAGCGCCTGTCTGCAGGCATTCGATCAGGCGCCGCTGGGAGAACGGGCGCTCGGTTTTCACCGGATCGACCTGCGTGTCATTGAGGATGCGGAACTGGATCGGATCGAGCTTGAGCTGCTCGGCCATTTCGTCCATGGCGATTTCCAGTGCCATCAGCCCCGGCGCCTCACCCGGTGCGCGCATGGAATTGCCTTCCGGCAGATCCAGCGGCGCCCGGCGCATGGTCACCCGACGGTTTTCCCCGGCATACAGCAGCTGGCTCGGTTGTGCGGCGACCTCGACTTTGCCGTCCTTGAGGTTGCCCGACCAGCCTTCGTGAGCGATGGCGCTGAGCTTGCCGTCCGCCGTGGCGCCCAGGCGAATGCGCTGGATCGTGGCCGGGCGGTGGGTAGTGTTGTTGGCCATCTGCGGGCGGGCGAGGGCGACTTTCACCGGGCGGTTGGCCAGGCGCGCACCGAGGGCGGCGAGGATCGCGTCGGCACGAATGAACAGTTTGCCGCCGAAGCCGCCGCCAATGTAGGGCGAGATCAGGCGCACGTTTTCCTTGGGCAGGCCCAGGGTGGTGGCGACGTCGCCGACGCTCCAGGCGATCATCTGGTTGGAGGTCCACAAGGTCAGATGATCACCTTTCCATGCAGCCAGCGTGGCGTGCGGTTCCATCATCGCGTGGGATTGATCGGGGGTGGTGTAGGTCTGGTCGAACTTGACCGGCGCGGCGGCGAAGGCCGAGTCGAAATCGCCGTGGGTGACGTCGGGCAACTCATCGTCTTCAACGCCCTGGTCACGTACGTTGGCCAGTTCAAACTCGCCTTTGGCGGCGACGTAATCGACCTTGACCAGTTGCGCGGCAGCACGGGCCTGTTCGAAGGTTTCGGCGACGACCAGCGCCACGGCCTGGTGATAGTGCTGCACCTCGGGCCCGGCCAGCAGCGGCGCCGAGTTGTACTTTCCTTTGCCAAGCTTGCCGGCATTGGCGGCGGTAACGATGGCCAGCACGCCGGGCGCCGCTTCGGCAGCGTCGAGATCAATGTGGCTGATGCGGCCCTTGGCGATGGCCGAACCGACCATGAAACCGTAAGCCTGATTCGCCACGGCCTGATGTTGCTCGTAGGCATACGGGGCCTGGCCGCTGGTTTTCAGCGGCCCTTCGATGCGGTCGGTGGGCTTGCCGATGACCTTCAACTGGTCGATCGGGTTGGTGGTGGCGGGCGTGTCGAATTTCATGCTTCATCCCTCGCTTGCGCCAACACCGAGCCGAGCGTGCGCTCGACCAGGGTCAGTTTGAATTGGTTGTCGTGGGTCGGTGTGGCGCCGTCAAGCAGGCGTTCGCTGACGGCTTTGGCACCTTTGGCCAGCAACGCGTCAGCGGCTTCGACCCGCCACGGTTTCGGCGCGATACCGCCGACCGCGACACGGCCGCTGCCGTCCTTGTGCAGAATCAGACCGACCGATACCAGAGCAAAGGCGTACGACGAGCGATCGCGCACCTTGTGATAAATATGCGTGCCGCCGACCGGCGCGGGCAAAGTCACCGCAGTGATCAACTCGCCGGGCGTCAGGCTGGTTTCGATGTGCGGCGTGTTGCCCGGCAGTTGATGGAAATCGGCGATGGCGATGCTGCGGGTGCTGCCGTCGGGTTTGACCGTTTCAACCTGCGCATCGAGGGCACGCATGGCAATCGCCATGTCGCTGGGGTGGGTGGCGATACAGGCCTCGCTGACACCGATGATGCCGAGCTGTCGACTGACCCCGCCAATCGCTGCGCAACCGCTGCCGGGCTGGCGTTTGTTGCAGGCCTGATTGACGTCATAAAAATACGGGCAACGGGTGCGTTGCAGCAGATTGCCGGCGGTGCTCGCCATGTTGCGCAGCTGCCCGGAAGCGCCGGCAAGCAGGGCGCGGGAGAGCAGGGCGTAGTCCTTGCGTACGCGGCTGTCGGCGGCCAGGTCGGTGTTGCGCACCAGCGCGCCGATACGCAAGCCGCCGTCGGGCGTGGCTTCGATCTGGTCGAGACCGAGGTGATTGACGTCGATCAGTTGTGGCGGCGTCTCGATGTCGAGTTTCATCAGGTCCAGCAGGTTGGTGCCGCCGGCGATGAATCGGGCGCCTTGCACTTGTGCCGCCAGCGCGGCGGCTGCGGCGGGGGAGTCGGCGCGGCTGTAATTGAACGGTCTCATGCCGGCACCTCCGCGACTTCACTGATTGCTTCGATGATGTTCGAGTAGGCGCCGCAGCGGCAGATGTTGCCGCTCATGCGTTCCTGGAATTCGCTGGCGATCAATTGCGGCGCTTCGGTCAGGCTGGGGCTGACGTGGCTGGGGATGCCGTCGCGGATTTCCTTGAGCACCGCCACCGCCGAGCAGATCTGCCCCGGCGTGCAATAGCCGCATTGATAACCGTCGTGCTTGATGAACGCCGCCTGCATCGGGTGCAGGTTGTCCGGCATGCCGAGGCCTTCGATGGTGGTGACGGCGGCGCCGTCGTGCATCACCGCCAGGCTCAGGCAGGAATTGATCCGCCGGCCGTCGGCGATCACCGTGCACGCGCCACACTGGCCGTGGTCGCAGCCCTTTTTGCTGCCGGTCAGGTGCAGGTGTTCGCGCAAGGCATCGAGCAGGGTGGTACGGGTATCGATTTCCAGGGTCTGCGGTTTACCGTTGACCGCGATTGTCACCTTGGCCATGGCCGGTTGCTCCAGATTGGCCGCGTAGGCCTTGAGGCTGATGAAAGGGGGCATCGCAAACGCGGTGGCGGTCACGACGCCGAGAATCAGGAACCGGCGTCGGGAAAACGCTCGGGGTTGCTGGTCGTTCATGGCTGGTCTTCCTCTGAATCAGGCGGCAGGTTTCGAATGACCCGCTCGGGCACGCCGGCGTGGTTGCCAGTCTCGTTCTGTTCTAGGAATGACCTGTACGGAGGGGAAAAGGTTTTTGCCGATTTGCGCTATAGAGTTATGCGCAGAATTCATTAATAAGCGGGGATGCTTGACCCCGTGGGAGCTGGCTTGCCAGCGATGACGTCGTCTTAGTCAGCCTATTGCTGAAATGAGACACCACCATCGCGGGCAAGCCCGTTCCCACAGGTATTGTGTTTAATGCCCGCCCACCACCATGTGGGTGAACGGCGCGACGTACGCCTGCAACGTCACCAGCCCGCCCACCAGAATCGCCAGCACGATCGAGTGGAAGAACACGTAGCGCAGAATCTCGCCCTCGTGGCCGTACCAGCGCGTGGCGGTAGAGGCGACGACGATCGACTGCGCGTCGACCATTTTGCCCATCACCCCGCCAGAGCTGTTCGCTGCCGCCATCAGCACCGGGCTCAGGCCCAGCTGTTCCGACGTGACCCGTTGCAGACCACCGAACAGCACGTTGGAAGCCGTGTCGGAGCCGGTCAGCGCCACGCCGAGCCAGCCGAGCAGGGTGCCGAACATCGGGTAGAAGATCCCGGTCGCGGCGAACGCCAGGCCCATGGTCGCATCCAGTCCCGAATAGCGCGTGAGGAAACCCAGCGCCAGCATCGCCGCGATGGTGATCAGCGAAAAGCGCACCACCCACAACGTGCGCAGGTATTGCCTGAGCAATTGTGGGATCGAATAACCCATCAGCAAGCCACCGACGATGGCGGCGAGCAGGATGCCGCTGCCGGTGGCGGTGAACCAGGTGAACTTGTACACCGCCTCTTCGGCCTTCGGCGCAGGCACCACGGGCGGCACTTTCTGCACTTGCAGATGCAGCGTGGTGAAGGTCACGGCCGGGGCGAAAATCGGATTGGCTTCATTGACCGGTTTGCCTTGCGCATCGAGTCTGGCCGACTGGGTGACCGGGTCGATGGCCGGGCGCACGTCGAAAATGTTCTTGAAGCCCTGGGTGCCCCAGGCGAACACGAACACAGTGAGGATGATCCATGGCATCCACGCGCGCATCACTGCCGGCCGTGCCTGGTCGCTGAACGCCGCGGTGGCGGTGATCTTTTCCTCGGCGACTTGCGAATTGTCGACGCGGCCCGACAGCGCGGCCGAGGTGTGGATGGTCGCCGGTTTCCACACCTTGAGGAACAGTGTCAGGCAGGCCATGGAAATCAGCGCGGCGATCACGTCCACCAGCATTGGCCCGTGATAGTTCGACACTAGGAATTGCGGCACGGCGAAACTCACCCCGGCCACCAGGATCGCCGGCCAGATCTCGAGCATCTTGCGCCAGCCGGCGAATGCCCAGATCAGCCAGAACGGCACCAGCACCGAGAAGAACGGCAACTGCCGGCCAACCATCATCGACAGCTCCATTTCATCCAGCCCGGTGACCTTGGCCAGGGTGATGATCGGTGTGCCGAGCGCGCCGAAGGCGACCGGCGCGGTGTTGGCGATCAGCGCCAGGCCGGAGGCTGCCAGCGGCGAAAAACCCAGGCCAATGAGGATCGCCCCGGTGACGGCCACCGGTGTGCCGAACCCGGCGGCGCCTTCGAAAAACGCGCCGAAACAGAACGCGATCAACAGCAATTGCAGGCGACGGTCATCGGTGATGCGCGCGAGGGAATCCTGCAGCACCTTGAACGAGCCGTTCTCGGTGGTCAGACGGTGCAGAAAGATGATGTTGAGGACGATCCAGCCGATCGGCAGCAAGCCGTTGGCCGCGCCGAACAACGCCGCCGAACCGGCCATGCTCGCCGGCATGCCGAAGGCGAAAATCGAGATCAGCAGCGCCGAGGCCAGGGCCAGCAGGGCCGCCAGGTGCGCCTTGACGTGGAAGAAGGCCAGCGCCGCGAGCATCACCACCACCGGCACGGCGGCCATGAGCGTCGAGATCAGCGGGTTGCCGAACGGGTCGTAGATTTGCTGCCAGACCATGGTCCACCTCTGCTTTTTGTTATCGAGGGTGCAGATCCATTGCATGGGGGTAGGTAGCAAGCAGTATAGGTGGCATTTCGCCGCCGTTCGGGCCGGGGCGCCGGGCCGATCAACGGTCGTGCGCGGCCAGTGAATCATCGACGATTTACCCGGTCGTATCAGCGGCTGCGCGGACCACGCCGCGAAGAGGTGGCTGCGCTGGCCGTTTCCGTCGTCAAGACCTCGGTTTTAGGGAAAATTTGAATGAAGCGCGCTACCACGCTGTTGCTCACCGTTTCCGCCGCCGTACTGCTGGGCGGTTGTGTGGCGGATTTTGATGATGACCACCGCCATGGCCGGCATTACGACCGCGACCATGGACGTTATTACGATCACGACCGGCGTGACCGTTGGGACGATGGTGACGACGACCGCCGCTATCACCGTCGCGACCGCGACGACGACTGAGCGAATGCTGTCCGGCGCAAGCCGGACCCGGCAGGCGGGGCGGGATGGACGCAATGATGGCAATTCAGTAGCATCGGCGCCTTTTCGCCCCTTCCTACAAGGATGATCATGCCTGCCGCTTCATTTCTGCGCGGTTTGCCCGCGCTGTTCAGCGTTGTGTCGAGCGCTTTGTTGCTCGTCGGTTGCTCCCAGATGGGCACTTATCAGGACTCCAGCGCACCGGACGCCGCCAAGTTGCGTTTCGTCGCCAGCACCGACAACGCCACCATCGATTACTTCGACGCCGAGCATTGCGACGGCCAGACCACGGGTGTGTTGAACAATCTGTTTATCGCCAACAGTCAGCGCCGGGTCGGCATGAGCGTCGCGGCGCCGGAGAAGGCGCGCGGCTACCTCGAAATCAAATTGCCGCCCGAACAGGACGTGCACCTGCGCATCCATACCCAGACCGGATACGCCACTTGCGGCTCGGGCTTCACCTTGAAGCCGGAACGCGGTGCCGAATACGAGGTGAGCTTCAGTCTCGTCGGGCGCCAGTGCTCGATTATGCTGCAGCGCCTGCAACGGGTCGACGGCGAGGACGTGCGCACCCCGCTGCTGATCAAACCGGGCAGTCTGCCGGCGTGTTACGGGCGTAACCCGATCTTCCCGCAACCGCCGGTGGCGCTCGCGGACACCCCCGAGCGCACGGCGCTGATCGAGCGCCTCGTCAGTCGCAGCCTGATTGTGGTGATGACGGCCAAAACCATCAACGACAACCCGGTGGCCTTTCCGCCGGAAAAGCTCGATTCGCTGATCAGCGAGCGCAAGGCCAAAATCGGCTTCGCCATGCCGGACGACTACTGGGCGCTGTATCGGCAGAACCTGGTCACGTTCGATCAAGCGGTCGGCAGCCACACGGCACGCGCGTTGCAACGCGCCAACGACGAATACCGCCAGCGCCTGCGCAGCGTCGACGACAAGCAGCTGCAAGCGTGGGCCGGCACCGACGCTGCCTCGGACAAGCGCAGCACCGCGGCGCTGATCGAGCGTGAGCAGGCGATGATCCCGTTCTTTTTCCAGGCGAAGAAGGAGGTACTGGCCGAGACCGTCGATCAGCACCTTGCGCGCATGGCTCAAATGGATGCGCAGTACGATGTTTGCTCGCGCTTCCCCAAGTGCTGGAGACACTGACCTGGAGCCTTGAGCCAAAAAAGCCCACTGCGCCGTTAAGGCCAGTGGGCTTTTTCATGTCCGCTGTCGCGGTCTGCGGCGCGGGGTGCTGCGGCGATTAAAAATGAGCGCTCGCCCGGACGCGGGAACGCGCAGGCGCTGCGGCCTCGAGATCCAGCAAATGGGTGGCGAGTATGTCGCTCAGAAAGCGGAACTGATCGTTGAGGCCGACCACTTCATTGCTGAAATGATTGCTGGCGGCGGGCATCAGCAGATCTTCGAAATCATCGTTGAACACCAGCGCCCGGGCCTTGCGTGGCACGACGTGCTGGTCGTAGTAGTTGCTGCCGAACACCGGGAAACTCACGGAGAGGGTGACGGTACGAATCATGATGTGAACGCCTCGTTGTGTGTCGGATGAGTGAATCCTGAGCCATGCGCCCGGGTGGCGGAAGGCAATCGTCGCAATGGTGAATATCGACGTCAGTGATGGTTGCGCGTTGTCGCGCTCCGGCAGACCGGCGGATAAACGGCGGGCAGCGCGCACCTATACTCATGTCATCTCCTCGAGATTCTTCCGGGCATCCGGCCCGAAGGCCATTGAAGGACACCGCCACCGTGAACCTGCGTGCGCTGATCGTTGCCGCCCTGGTGTTACTGGCCGGCTGCGCCACCTCGGCGCGGGCCCCGGTGACGGCGCCGGCGGTGGTGGTCGCACCGGCAACCTGGCAGCAGATCGACCGCGAAATCCTCGCGGCGTCACAGCAGGCCACCGAGCAGGTCAAGGTGTTCGCCCGTGGCTCGATGGAACATTGGCGCACTCGCGTCTATGAGCAAACTGAAGAAAATTTCATCCCCTGGTTCAGCAGCTACTGGACCCAGGAATGGCTGTCGATGAAAGTCAGCTGGTACACCATCAGTGCCGGCGGCGAGCAGGACGCCTCGGCCAGGCGTCTGGCGGCGTATCTGCTTGAGCAATATCAACAAAGGGTGCTGGCACCGGTGGCGGTGGAAATCGATCCGGATGCAATTCTCGGCCAGTCGACGGCCTACTACGCGCAACTGATGGCGCAGCAGATGCCGCTCATCGCCCAGCGTCACGGCGTGCCGCTGGCCCAGCTCAACGGCCATTTGCAGAAGATCCCGGCCATCAGCCTCGGCCCGCCGCCGGCCCGCGATGCCTCGCTGTACCAGATCGTCAGCACCGAGCCGCTGAACACTTTGCCGGCCTACGCCGCGCTGATCGACAAGATCCACACTGACGGCGGCGCCAAGGGCATTGCCTCGACCGACGCCGGCATGGCCCCGGTGGCCAAGCGCGCCAGCCAGCGCATGGAAGCGGAAATGGCCCCGCGCGGCGCGGCCAGCGCGGTCGCAGCGGCGGCGGGGAAACTTGCCGGGGCGATGATCTCGGTGGGCGTGGCGGGCATCCGCGCGATCATCCAGGCCAACGACCGCCCGGACAGCGAAGCGCTGATCCGCAGCAGCCTGGGCAACACCTTCGACAAGGCCTGGCTGAAACTGGTGCAAAACCCCACCACCGGCGTGATGGCCGGGACGCTGCACATGGCGGGACAGATCGAGGGCAATCTCGACGGG
Organism: Pseudomonas sp. efr-133-TYG-5; assembly: GCF_030209175.1. GTDB lineage: Bacteria > Pseudomonadota > Gammaproteobacteria > Pseudomonadales > Pseudomonadaceae > Aquipseudomonas. The sequence continues at coordinate 211,724 of NZ_JARVSM010000007.1, forward strand.
CGCGAGCAACCGTCGGTCGGACTGGGCGCCAACCGTGTCGAATGGCGGCCGCCGGAAACGACCAATCAGCAGATCGTCCCCACCGTAACCGGAGAATAAGCATGTCTTACGTCGATATTTTTGTTGCACCCGTGCCGAACGCCAATCGTGAGCAGTACAAGCAGCACTGCGAGGTCGCGGCGAAACTGTTCAAGGAATACGGCGCCCTGAGCGTGGCCGAATGCTGGGGCGATGACGTGCCCGACGGCAAGGTCACTTCATTCCCGATGGCGGTGAAACTCAAGGAAGGCGAAACCGTGGTATCCGGCTGGCTGGTCTGGCCGGACAAGGCCACCCGCGACGCCGGCATGGCGAAAATGATGCAGGACCCGCGCATGCAGCCGGACGCCAATCCCATGCCGTTCGACGGTCAGCGAATGATCTACGGCGGGTTCAATTTCCTGCTTCAGGCCTGATGCCGGCGCGCGGGCGCCGTCAACCTGCGCCGCGCTGTACGCGCTCGCCGGCGAAGGCGATCGTCGTGTCGCGACGCCTGCGCCGGCAAGGCCGCGTGCGCCTGCCGGTCATTCTGCCGACGGTGTGATCCGGCAGCCCTTGCGGTTGCGAATCTGCTCGTCGGTGGGCCGTTCGCGGACGAATTCGAAACGCGGCTCGCCCTCGCTGTAATGCACCAGCCAGCCCCATTCCAGTTCCTGTTCATTCTGTCCGGGGTGCGGCGGTCGGGCCCACCAGGGTTCTTTGCTGAGGATCTCGCGCATGATGTCCTCCGGTCGATGGCAATGGCTGAACTATAAACCCGCTGTGGCGAGTCGGCGGAAAATCGCCGTGTAGAATCTCCGGATCGACACTTGTGAAGGAGAGGGGCCATGACGGATGAAAAGCATGCGCAGCAGCCGTCCAAGCGGCTGTTTTTCGCCCTGGACTGCCCGCCGGCGCAACGCAAGGCCATTGCCCAGTGGCGCGGCGCGCTGGGTCTGCGCGCCGGCAAACCGGTGCCGGCGGCCAATTTTCACCTGACGTTGCTGTTCCTCGGCGCGGTGCCGCTGGCGCAGATCAGTGAAGTCTGCGAAGCCGCGAGCAACGTGCGCACGTCGGGCGAGGTATTGAAGATTTCGCTGGATCGCTTGCAGGTCTGGCACCGTGCCGGGGTCCTGTCGCTGGCGCCGGAGCAGGCCCCGCCGAGCTTGCTGCGGCTGGTCTATGCGTTGGAGCAGGCGATGTTGCCATTCGGCTTCGAAGAGGTGACACGCGAGTACCGTCCGCACCTGACGCTGGCCCGCGATTACCGGGCAGCGGAGCCCGAGGCCACGACGCCGCCGGCATTCTTTCTGCGTGCCGAGCGCTTTGCCTTGTTCGAATCGCACAAGGGGCAATACCGGGTGCTGGCCGATTGGCCGCTGATTTGAGGCAATAAAAAAGGCGCCCGAGGGCGCCGAAGTCACCTGAACCGAGGGAGCCAGGTGAGGCCGTTCCTAGAGAGGGTGCAGCGGTGGTAAGGCGCTGCGTGAACGGAAATCCTGGCTGGTCGTTGCCCCGCCCGGCGTGGCAGCGATCAGTGTGTGGGTTACTTGCCGAGTTTCACTCGCGTCCAGCCGCGGGTCATGATGCGCTGGGTGGCAATCGGCTGATCCGGCACCGCGTACAGCGTGGCCATCACCGCTTGCGACGGGTACGAGCCCGGGTCGTTGCGGATCGCTTCGTCCACCAGCGGCGTGGCGGCCGCGTTGGCGTTGCTGTAGCCGTTGCTGTTGGTGATCTCGGCGATGATGTCGGGACGCATCAGGAAATCCATGAACAGGTAGGCGTTGTCGACGTTCGCCGCATCCCGGGGGATGGCGACCATGTCATAGAAACTGCCGGCGCCTTCCTTGGGAATGCTGTAGTCGATCTTCACCTGGTTGCCCGATTCCACGGCGCGGGCCTTGGCCTGCAGCACGTCACCGGAGTAACCGACCGCCACGCAGATGTTGCCGTTGGCCAGGTCCGAGATGTACTTCGACGAATGGAAATACGCCACGTACGGACGGATCTTCATGAACAGCGCTTCGGCTTCGAGGATGTGCGCCTTGTCCTTGTCGTTCACCGGATAGCCCAGGTAGTGCAGGGCGGCGGGGAGCATTTCGGTCGGCGAATCGAGGAAACTGATGCCACAGGCTTTGAGCTTCTCGGCGTTCTCCGGTTTGAACAGCAGGTCCCATGAGTTGGTCGGGGCGTTGGCACCGAGCACTTCCCTGACCTTGTCCGGGTTGTAGCCGATGCCGATCGAGCCCCACATGTACGGAAACGCGTGGGCGTTGTCCGGATCACTGGCGGAGGCGTTTTTCAGCAGCACCGGGTTGAGATTCTTCCAGTTCGGCAGCTTCGATTTGTCCAGGGTCTGGTAGACGCCGGCCTTGATCTGCTTGGCCAGGAAACTGTTGGACGGCACGACGATGTCGTAGCCGGATTTGCCCGCCAGCAGCCGCGCCTCGAGGGTTTCGTTGCTGTCGAAGACGTCGTAGGTCACCTGGATGCCGGTCTCGTCTTCGAACTTCTTGACGGTGTCCGGGGCGATGTAATCGGACCAGTTGTACACACGCAAAACCTTGTCGTTGGCCTGGGCGCCCATAGCCATTGCGCCCATTAAGGACAGTGTCAGCAGAGTCCTGCCAAACATTTTCATCGGTGAAACTCCATTCTTTTTATTCAAAAACACTTAGCTGAAACTTGATCGACAAGTGCCTTTCTCTAGGCGCTGTCGACTGAAACGACGCTGCGATCCTTTGCGCTGCAACAACAGAATCAAAGGATCGCAGCGTGCCGTAGCGTCTACAGGTCAGGCAGTGGCTGCACGTTGCGGCTGCTGCCACGACTCGTTCGCGGTCTGATCCATCGCTTCCTGAATCGCCTTCTTGCGGCTGGCCTCTGCCTTGCGGCCGAAGTACCAGACCAGGAACGTCACCAGCGACACCGCCAGCAGAATCAGGCTGGCCACCGCGTTGATTTCCGGCTTCACGCCCAGGCGCACCGCCGAGAACACTTCCATCGGCAGGGTGGTGGAGCCCGGACCGGAAACGAAGCTGGCCAGTACCAGGTCATCCAGCGACAGGGCGAACGACATCATCCCGCCCGCCGCCAGCGACGGCGCGATCATGGGGATGGTGATCAGGAAAAACACCTTGAACGGCTTGGCGCCCAGATCCATCGCGGCTTCTTCGATCGACAGATCCAGCTCCCGCAGGCGCGCGGAGACTACCACCGCCACATAGGCGGCACAAAACGTGGTGTGGGCGATCCAGATGGTGACGATGCCACGCTCCTGCGGCCAGCCGATCAACTGCGCCATCGCCACGAACAGCAGCAACAGCGACAGACCGGTGATCACCTCAGGCATTACCAGCGGCGCGGTGACCAGACCACCGAACAGCGTACGACCCTTGAAGCGCGTAACGCGGGTCAGCACGAACGCGGCCAGCGTACCCAGCGCCACGGCGGCCACGGCGGTGTAGCAGGCGATTTCCAGCGAGCGCACTACCGAGCCCATCAGTTGCGTGTTGTCGAGCAGGCCGACGTACCACTTCACCGACCAGCCGCCCCACACCGTCACCAGTTTCGAGGCGTTGAACGAGTAGATCACCAGAATCAGCATCGGCAGATAGATGAACATCAGGCCGAAGATCAGCATGAACTTTGCAAAACCGAAGCGTTTCATCCCCGTCCCTCCATCTCTTTGGCCTGGCTGCGGTTGAACAGCAGGATCGGCACAATCAGGATCAGCAGCATCACCACCGCCAGGGCGGACGCCACCGGCCAGTCGCGGTTATTGAAGAACTCTTGCCACAGCACGCGACCGATCATCAGGGTCTCCGGGCCACCCAGCAGCTCCGGAATGACGAACTCGCCGACCACCGGAATGAACACCAGCATGCAACCGGCGATGATGCCGTTCTTGGCCAGCGGCACGGTGATTTTCCAGAAGTTGTTGAAGTTGCTCGAGCCCAGGTCGGACGCGGCTTCCAGCAGGCTGCCGTCATGCTTGACGAGGTTGGCGTACAGCGGCAGCACCATGAACGGCAGGTAGGCGTAGACCACCCCGATATACACCGCGGTGTTGGTGTTGAGGATCTCGATCGGGTGATCGGTCAGCCCCGTCCACATCAGAAACGCGTTGAGCAGACCGTTGTTGCTGAGAATGCCCATCCACGCATACACGCGGATCAGGATCGCGGTCCAGGTCGGCATCATGATCAACAGCAGCAGGACGTTCTGCGCTTCCTTGCTGGCCTTGGTGATCGCGTAGGCCATCGGGAAACCGATCACCAGGCACATCAGCGTGCTCAGGGCGGCTACCTTCAGCGAGCCGAGGTAGGCCGACAGGTACAGCTCGTCTTCGCCGAGCATGGTGTAGTTGCCGATGTTCAGCAGCAGCTGGAATTTCTGTTCGGCGTAGGTGTAGATCTCCGAGTACGGCGGGATCGACAGGGCGGCTTCCGAGAAGCTGATCTTCATCACCAGGAAAAACGGCAGCATGAAGAACAGGAACAGCCAGAGGAACGGAATGCCGATCACCAGTTTGCGTCCGCTGGGCACCAGGCGCAGGAATTGCTGATTGAATGTTTTCATGAGCGCAGTACCACGCCGCTGTCGTCTTCCCACCAGACGTAGACCTTGTCGTCCCAGGTCGGACGGGCGCCACGGCGTTCGGCGTTGGCCATGAACGACTGGACGATCTTGCCGCCAGGCAATTCGACGTAGAACACCGAGTGGCCGCCGAGGTAGGCGATGTCATGCACCTTGCCTTCCGACCAGTTGTAGCGCACCTCTGGTTTGATCGTGCTGACGAGCATCTTTTCCGGGCGGATCGCGTAGGTGATCGACTTGTCCTGCACCGACGTGCTGACGCCGTGACCGACGTAGATTTTCTGCTGCAGGTCCGGGCTGTGAATGATCGCGTGGCCTTCGAGGTCTTCCACCACGGTGCCGTCGAAGGCATTCACGTTGCCGATGAACTCGCAGACCATGCGGCTGACCGGCGCTTCGTAGATGTCCACCGGGCTGCCGATCTGGGCGATCCAGCCCAGGTGCATGATCGCGATGCGTTCGGCCATGGTCATGGCTTCTTCCTGGTCATGGGTCACCATCACGCAGGTCACACCGACGCGCTCGATGATCTGCACCAGTTCCAGTTGCATCTGTGAGCGCAGCTTTTTATCCAGCGCGCCCATCGGCTCGTCGAGCAGCAACAGCTTCGGCCGCTTGGCCAGGGAGCGGGCGAGGGCGACGCGCTGGCGCTGACCGCCGGACAACTGATGGGGTTTGCGTCGGGCGTATTGGGTCATGTGCACCAGGCGCAGCATCTCTTCGACACGGGCGTCGATTTCGCTGGCCGGCAAACGGTCCTGCTTGAGGCCGAAGGCAATGTTCTGCGCCACGGTCATGTGCGGGAACAGCGCGTAGGACTGGAACATCATGTTGATCGGCCGCTCGTACGGCGGCATGTCGGTGATGTCCACGCCGTCGAGCAGAATCCGCCCTTCGGTCGGCCGCTCGAAACCGGCAAGCATGCGCAGCAGGGTCGATTTGCCCGAACCGGAGCCACCGAGCAGGGCGAAGATTTCGCCCTGGTGGATCTCCAGGGACACATCGTCGACGGCGGTGGTTTCGTCGAACTTCTTGGTCACGCGATCGACTTTCACCAGAACCTTTTTCGGTTGCTGATGACCTTCAAGGGCCTTCCTGTAAGTGCTGGAGGCGTTTGCCATGTGAAACTCCCAACAGGTTTCGTTCGCTCGGCCAACGTGGCCGGGCTTAAGTGGATTGCAAGCCTGCAGGTGCATTTGCGCTCGGATCACATTCCCTGTGGGAGCTGGCTTGCCAGCGATTGCGGTGGGTCATTCCCCAACAGTGTCGGAGGTGATGGCCTCATCGCTGGCAAGCCAGCTCCCACAGGGTTTTGCATTGATCTGACGGTCTTGCTCCTGCCATCCGGCTTGGTCGGCGCCGCCGTCCTGGCTGCCTGGGTCGTACTTGTTGTTATTACGGTTTGTTGTTTTCACGGATGACGGATACGCACACGCGTCGCCGCCGACCCCGTGGGGGCAGTAATCGTTAATCGGGTGGTGCTTGAGTCAGCGCTTGTGGCGTTGCGCCGCCCGTTGCCGGCAGGCCTCACCGAACGCCTGGAAAATCCGCAGGTAGTTCGGGTTGTCCAGCACTTGCCATTCCGGGTGCCATTGCACGCCGAGGGCGAAGGTCGGGCTGTGCTCCACCGAGATCGCCTCGATCAGGCCATCCGGAGCTACGGCTTCGGCCCGCAGGCCGGGCGCGAGACGGTCGATGCCCTGGCTGTGGATCGAGTTGACCTGGAATTCACCGGGCAACTCCAGGGCGGCGAACACGCCGCCGTCCAGCACCGTCACGGCATGCGCCGCAGCGTACTGCACGGCCAGGTCCGGACTGTCGGCCTCGCGGTGGTCGAGCATGCCCGGCAACTCGTGCACCTTCTGGTGCAGGCTGCCGCCGAAGGCCACGTTCATTTCCTGGAAGCCACGGCAGATGCCGAGCACCGGAACGCCCGCCGCGATGGCTGCACGCAATAAAGGAAGGGTGGTGGCGTCCCGCGCCGGATCGTGATCCGTGCCGGGTTCGCTGGCCGGGCCTTGATAGTGGAAGGGCTCCACGTTCGACGGCGAGCCGGTCAGCAACAGACCGTCGAGCTGACCCAGCAGGTCGTCGATTTCAGTCAGTTTGCCAAGGGAAGGAATGACCACCGGCAACCCCAGGGCCGCGACGCTGACAGCACGCAAGTACTTGTCGCCGCTGACGTGATAGGGGTGCAGGCCAATCTGTTTGACGCACGCAGTAACGCCGATCAATGGCTTGAATGCCATTTTTATTCACCTCGAAGTTTGACACTTGAACGAGCTTTTCCGGAGCTTAGCCTCGTTGATTTTAATTAACAACTGCCATGTAAAAAATTCTAAACGCCGCTCATCAAATCTTCATGATTCCAGGCCTTGCGGCGCCTGCATTGGCACGAGAGTGTTAAAAAAAGCCGGAAAAATAAACGCTGGACGGCTGGGTGTTCGCTATTGACTTCACTTTGCCTTTCGGATTGACTGGCTCGGCGAAACAGCGGTGAACATAATAATTAACAGCTAAATAGGTGCATCATGTCGGTCCCTCTGCGTGCCGTTCAACTCAACGAAGCAAACGCATTCCTTAAGAAACATCCTGAGGTTTTGTACGTCGACCTTCTGATTGCAGACATGAACGGTGTGGTGCGCGGCAAGCGCATCGAGCGCACCAGTCTTCACAAGGTTTACGAGAAAGGCATCAACCTGCCGGCCTCGCTCTTCGCGCTCGATATCAATGGCTCCACGGTGGAAAGCACCGGCCTGGGCCTGGATATCGGCGACGCCGACCGCATCTGCTACCCGATCCCCGGCACCCTGAGCATCGAGCCATGGCAGAAGCGCCCGACCGCGCAACTGCTGATGACCATGCACGAAATCGAAGGCGAGCCGTTCTTTGCCGACCCGCGGGAAGTGCTGGCTAATGTGGTGCGCAAGTTCGACGCATTGGGCCTGACCATCTGCGCCGCGTTCGAACTGGAGTTCTACCTGATCGACCAGGACAACGTGAACGGCCGTCCGCAGTCGCCACGCTCGCCGGTGTCGGGCAAGCGTCCGGTGTCCACTCAGGTCTACCTGATCGACGACCTCGACGAGTATGTCGACTGCCTGCAGGACATCCTCGAAGGCGCGAAAGAGCAGGGCATTCCGGCCGACGCCATCGTCAAGGAAAGCGCCCCGGCGCAGTTCGAAGTCAACCTGCATCACGTCTCCGACCCGATCAAGGCGTGCGACTACGCCGTCCTGCTCAAGCGTCTGGTGAAGAACATCGCCTATGACCACGAGATGGACACCACCTTCATGGCCAAGCCGTATCCGGGCCAGGCGGGCAATGGTCTGCACGTGCACATTTCGATCCTGGACAAGGACGGCAACAACATCTTCGCCAGCGAGGATCCCGAGCAGAACGCCGCGCTGCGTCACGCGATCGGCGGTGTGCTCGAGACCCTGCCGGCGCAGATGGCTTTCCTCTGCCCGAACGTCAACTCGTACCGGCGTTTCGGCGCGCAGTTCTATGTGCCGAACTCGCCGAGCTGGGGCATCGACAACCGCACCGTGGCCGTCCGTGTGCCGACCGGTTCGCCGGATGCCGTGCGCATCGAACACCGCGTAGCGGGTGCCGACGCCAACCCGTACCTGCTGATGGCGTCGGTGCTGGCCGGTATTCACCATGGCCTGACCAACGAGATCGAACCGGGCGCGCCGGTTGAAGGCAACAGCTACGAGCAGAACGAACAGAGCCTGCCGAACAACCTGCGCGATGCGTTGCGCGAGCTGGACGACAGCGAAGTCATGGCCCGCTACATCGACCCGATGTACATCGACGTCTTCGTCGCGTGCAAGGAAAGCGAGCTGGCCGAGTTCGAAAACTCGATCTCTGACCTTGAGTACAACTGGTATCTGCATACCGTCTGACGCTCAGGCGCTATCTCGCTAACACCGCAAACTCCTGTGGGAGCGGGCTTGCCCGCGAAGAGGCCAGCACCTTCAACATTGCAGGTGACTGGCCCACCGTATTCGCGAGCAAGTCGAATCGTCGCACCGTCGCTCCCACAGGGATATCGGTCACTAATTCTTATATGTGAGTCACCCCCATGACCATGACCCGCAACGACTGGGAACAGCGTTTCCAGTCCCTGACCATCGAATCCCGCGCCTTCATCAACGGTGAATACCGCCCGGCGATCAGCGGCGACACCTTCGAATGCCTGAGCCCCGTCGACGGCCGTTTCCTCGCCTCCGTGGCCAGCACCGATGAAGCCGACGCCAACCTCGCCGTCGAAGTCGCGCGCCAGTCGTTCAATTCCGGCGTGTGGGCCAACAAGGCCCCGGCCGAGCGCAAACGCATCCTGATCCGCTTCGCCGACCTGATCCTGCAACACCAGGAAGAACTGGCGCTGCTGGAAACCCTGGACATGGGCAAGCCGATCAGCGACTCGCTGAGCATCGACATCCCGGCGACCGCCAACGCGATCCGCTGGAGTGCCGAAGCGATCGACAAGATCTACGACGAAGTCGCCGCCACCCCGCACGATCAGCTCGGTCTGGTGACCCGCGAGCCGTCCGGTGTGGTGGCGGCCATCGTGCCGTGGAACTTCCCGCTGATCATGGCCAGCTGGAAGTTCGCCCCGGCCCTGGCGGCGGGTAACTCGTTCATTCTCAAGCCGTCGGAAAAATCCCCGCTGACGGCGATCCGCATTGCCCAACTGGCGCTGGACGCGGGTATTCCGCAAGGCGTGTTCAACGTCCTGCCAGGCTTCGGCCACACCGTCGGCAAGGCGCTGGCGCTGCACATGGACGTCGACGTGCTGGCCTTCACCGGCTCCACGGCGATTGCCAAGCAACTGATGATCTACGCCGGGCAGAGCAACATGAAACGCGTCTGGCTCGAAGCCGGTGGCAAGAGCCCCAACGTGGTGTTCGCCGACGCGCCGGACCTGCGCGCGGCAGCCCAGGCCGCCGCGGGCGCCATCGCTTTCAACCAGGGCGAAGTGTGCACCGCCGGTTCGCGCCTGCTGGTCGAGCGCTCGATCCGCGAGCAATTCATCCCGCTGCTGGTGGAAGCGCTGCAAGCGTGGCAACCGGGGCACGCCCTCGATCCGGCGACCACCGTTGGCGCCGTGGTCGATCAGCGTCAACTGGACAACGTGCTGCGCTACATCAGCATCGGTCGCGAGCAGGGCGCCGAGCTGATCGCCGGTGGCCGCCGCACCCTCGAAGAAACCGGCGGCACTTACATCGAGCCAACGATTTTCGACGGCGTGACCAACGCCATGACCATCGCCAAGGAAGAAATCTTCGGCCCGGTGCTGTCGCTGATCACCTTCGACACGGTCGAGGAAGCGTTGCAGATCGCCAACGACAGCATCTTCGGCCTCGCTGCCGGGGTCTGGACCAGCAACCTCAGCAAGGCCCACACCTTCGCCCGTGGCCTGCGCGCCGGCAGCGTGTGGGTCAACCAGTACGACGGCGGTGACATGACCGCGCCGTTCGGTGGCTTCAAGCAGTCCGGCAACGGTCGCGACAAGTCGTTGCACGCGTTCGACAAGTACACCGAGCTGAAAGCGACCTGGATCAAGCTCTAACTCTTTGACAACGGTGGTCGCCGGCAACCGGCGACCTTCGGAGAACAATAAAATGAAGCAACAACACGTCAACAGCTACTACGCCGCCACCCGCAACGAAGTGATCGATTTCCCGATCCTGGAAGAAGCGGTGGACTGCGATATCTGCATCATCGGCGCCGGCTACACCGGCCTGTCCTCGGCGCTGTTCCTGACTGAAGCCGGTTACAAAGTGACGGTGCTGGAAGCGGCGAAAGTCGGCTACGGCGCCAGCGGTCGCAACGGTGGGCAACTGGTCAACTCCTACAGCCGCGACGTCGACGTGATCGAAGAGCGCTACGGTGACAAGACCGCGGAAATCCTCGGCAGCATGATCTTCGAAGGCGCCGACATCATCCGCTCGCGCATCCAGGAGTACGACATCAAGTGCGACTACCGCCCGGGCGGCATTTTCGCCGCGATGAACAAGAAGCAACTCAATGGCCTGGCCGAGCAGAAACGCAACTGGGAGCGCTACGGCAACCGCAACCTGAAGCTGCTCGACGCGGCGGATATCCGTCGTGAAATCGGCTCCGATGCCTACGTCGGCGGCCTGCTCGACATGCAGGGCGGCCACGTCCATCCGTTGAACCTGGCCCTCGGTGAAGCCGCGGCCATCGTGCGCCTGGGCGGCAAGATCTACGAACAATCCGCCGCCGTGGAAATCACCTACGGTGAGCCGAACGTCGTGCGCACCGCCAAGGGCCAGGTGCGCGCCAAGTACCTGCTGATCGCCGGCAACGCCTACTTGCCGCAAGGTCTCGACAACCGCGTGACCGCGAAGAGCATGCCGTGCGGTTCGCAAATCGTCGTCACCGAACCGTTGAGCGAGAAACAGGCACGCAGCCTGATCAGCAACAACTACTGCGTCGAGGACTGCAACTACCTGCTTGATTACTACCGCCTCACCGCCGACAACCGTCTGCTCTACGGTGGCGGTGTGGTTTACGGCGCGCGTGAACCGGACGACATCGAACAGCTGATCCGGCCGAAGATCCTCAAGACCTTCCCGCAGCTCAAGGACGTGAAAATCGACTACCGCTGGACCGGCAACTTCCTGCTGACCATGTCGCGCATGCCGCAATTCGGCCGTATCGAAAAGAACGCCTACTACATGCAGGGCTACAGCGGCCACGGCGTCACCTGCTCGCACCTGGCCGGCAAACTGATCTCGGAAATGATCCGTGGCGACGCCGAACGCTTCAACGCTTTCGCCTCGTTGCCGCACATGCCGATGATTGGCGGACGCACGTTCTCCGCACCGCTGACCGCCCTCGGCGCGGTGTACTACTCGCTGCGCGACCGCTTCGGCATCTGAGTTACCTCCCCGGCGGCGGCCCCCAAGGCTCCGCCGGTTTTTATTCCCAGCAATACCGCAAATGTCCAACTGTGCGAGCTAGCCTGCCAGCGATGAGGCACCCTCGACCCACAGAAACACTGCAAACCCTGTGGGAGTCTGGCCCGCCAGCGATAGGGCACCCTCGATCCAACAGAAACACTGCAAACCCTGTGGGAGTCTGGCTTGCCAGCGATGACGGCCTGACAAACTTCACAAAGCCAATTGACACAAAAGAGATCCAACTGTGGGAGCGAGCCTGCTCGCGAAGAGGCCATATCAGCCAACCTGCATGTCGTCTGACACACCACTTTCGCGAGCAGGCTCGCTCTCACAGTGACTGTATTACCAAGGCAACAAGGACTTTTGCTCCACCGTCCATCGAACCTGCTGAGCAACACCGGCAAACGTGATTTAATAGCCGCCTTTCACGGTTCCGGGACACGGGAGCAACGTGATCCGCGCCCTCGGCGCGTCACCCGCCACCCACCCCCATCGCCCTTAAGTCGTTTTCACATAAGGCTGTCATGGATACGGGTTCTCGACTCAAACTAGTACGCGAAAGCTACAAACTGTCCCAGCGCGAGCTGGCGCGGCGTAGCGGCGTGACCAATGCCACCATTTCCCTGATCGAACAGAATCGCGTCAGTCCTTCCGTCAGCTCGCTGAAAAAGCTGCTCGAAGGCATACCGATGTCCCTGGCCGACTTCTTCACCTTCGACCAGCCGCCGCGCGAACACCAATACGTCTTCCGCGCCAACGAACAACCCGACCTCGGCCGCCACGGCCTGCGCCTGCTCCTGATCGGCGCCTCGGTCCCAAGCCGCCAGATGCGCTTGCTGCGCGAACAATACGCACCGGGTGCGAGTTCCGGGGAAGAGCCAATCGTGCACGCCGAAGGCGAGGAGTGCGGACTGGTTACCCGTGGCACCGTGGAATTGACGGTGGACGGGCAGGTGAGTGTGTTGAGTGCGGGCGATGGCTACTACTTCCCGACGACACTGCCGCACAAATTCCGCAATATCGGCGCGGATGAGGCGGAGATTATCAGTGCGAATACACCGGCGAATTTTTGATCGCCGACTCCTCTCGAAATCCAAAAGAACCGCAGCAATGCGGTTTTTTTTGCTCTGAAAGTCTCTGGCGCTCCAGCTCAGTTTGGTGAAACTCTCAGCAATGTTATTGTGCTATCACTGCGCATAGGTAGGTCTGACGAATTGAACGAACATTTCGCTGGGGCGAAATAGCTTTCTCTTTGCTCTTGGCATTTGGAAGCGATAGGGAGTTGCAAGCACAACGGAAAAATTTGCCACGGTTTTGCTGTGAAAAAATTTAGTGTCATCAAGTTCGGTGAGAACGGAGCCAAACAGAGCCAGGCTGTTTCCTGGCAATCAAGGAAGTCCGCAATGAAACTGATTTTCGCCCTGTTGTTGATGTTCAGCGGTTACACGTTTGCCAGTTGTTCCAGCATCAGTGACAACGATCAACGCAACTATTGCCAGGCCACGCAAGAAGGCAGTACCTGTTCCGCCATTCGCGATAACGATTTGCGTGCGTCGTGCGAAGCGGAGAAGGGCAGTACGTGCGCCAGCATCCGTGACAATGACCGGCGCGCCTATTGCGAGGCCAAAAAGGGCAGCACCTGCGCGAGCATCCGCGATAACGATTTGCGTGCGTCCTGCGAAGCGGAGAAAGGCAGTACCTGCGCCTCCATCGGTGACAGCGACCAGCGCGCGTTCTGTGAGGCGAAGAAAGGCAGTACCTGCGCGAGCATCCGGGACGGCAATCTGCGCAGCCAGTGCGAAGCGATGAAACGCTGATTGCCGCTGGCGCGCGGGGCGGCTCGACGGCCGCGAACGCCTTCGCCAGTGTGATTGGCATGAAAAAGGGACACCCTCGAGTGTCCCTTTTTCATGCGCGCGAACCGCGTGTTATTTGCTCTTCCAATGGCCGCCGCCGTTCTCGCAATCAATTTTCGCCTGGGCCAGATGCTCGGCATCGTAGTAGTAAGTGGTCACTTGGGCGCTGTCGGGGATGTTCAGTGCTTTGGCGTTTTTGTCCTTGCTGGTGGAGTGCGGGTTGGCCAGGGATTCCTGGGTGAGGGTGGCGATGCACGTGGCCTGGTAGTGGTCGGCGCAGTGTTCGACTTTTTTCTTGCTGGCGTTGAGCATGTCCTTGCTTTCATTGCTGCACGACCAGTCGATGGCATCAACGGGCATGCCTTCGTATTCGTAACAGCTGTGGGTTTCGACGGCAGCCACGGAGGCGCTGGAGGAGCGGGTCTGCACGTCGCAGCCCTGGGCCATGACGCAGGTGGGAATGACGCAGAATGTGGCGATCAGCAGCAGAAGGCGGATATTCATCGGCGGATCCTCTTCAAGGGCGCCTGTTTTGAGCGAAACCCGGCGCTTTCAGGTTTCGAGGTGGGGGCATGGCGGGAGGTTCCATCGAGATTGGATTTGCGCCGCCCGGGCAGACTGCGAAACAATCGCGCGCATCTCGCGCCCCACGGACTGGAACACCGCCCATGATTGAAATCGGCCGCCGCAACATCGCTCCCACCTCGCAGCATCCGTTTCACGACGTCTATCTGTTCCATATCGATCTCTCCAGGCCCGCCACGCCTTTTTGTTTCGAACAATCGATGGGCGGCGGACACATGGAGCACGGCGGGGCGCGATTCCTGGCGCTGGCTGAGCTGGACGCCTGGCCCGGCGACTGGCGCGAGCATTTGCGCAAGGCGGGTTGCGCCTGGGTGGCGGAGTTGATCGATGCGTATCCCGGGGTGGAGCAGATGACGGTGGTGGCGCTGATTCTGCAGCGGCACAGTGCCAATGCCAAACCGGTCAGTCGCTTGCAGGCCATCGGGCGCTGGTTCCGGCGCCATTTCTATATCGGCGGCCGCTATGGCCTGTAACCCTCGGAGACTCCCATGACGCAGACCCTCGAACGCGCCATCGCCATTGCCGCCACGGCCCACGCCGGGCAGGTCGACAAGGGCGGGGCACCATACATCCTGCATCCGCTGCAAGTCATGCTGCGCATGCACACCCTGGAAGAACGCATCGTCGCCGTGCTGCACGACGTGGTCGAAGACTGCGGCATCAGCCTCGATGACTTGCGCCAGGAAGGCTTCAGCGAGGACGTGCTGAGCGCCATCGCATCGGTGACCAAGGTGCCGGGCGAATCCTACGAGGATTTCGTCGAGCGTGCCGCGCAGAATCCGATCGGGCGGGTAGTCAAGCTCGCGGATCTGGAAGAGAACAGCGATCTGTCACGGATCGCCTCGCCGAGCTGGGAAGATCTCGAGCGGGTCGAGAAGTATCGCAGGGCCATCGGCCGGTTGCGTGCCTGACGCAGCGAAGAGTCGTCAGCCTGCGTGTATCAGTTAACGGCAAGGAGCCAGGACATGGATTTCGCGACAATTGTTCAATTACTCACGGTCATTGGCGTGGTTGCCGCCGCGACCAAGGTGGTGCGTGAGTTGTCATTCATGGGCAAGAGCCGCCTGGCCGAGGAGTACCGGGTCGCAAAAGAAGTGCTCAAGGACATTCAGGACAATCCCGACTTGCATCCGTTGGTCGTGGAAAGGGGCTATTTCGCCATTGCCGGCACATCGGCGATCAATCCGGCTGACGTCGAGTACCTGATATCAATCGTCAACCCGGCCACTAGCCTCAAGGATTATGTGCGTTCGAGGAAGTACGTCGAGCTCGATGAGCGACGGCGTCGGATCGACTTTCGGCCCAAGTACAAACGGAAGTTTTCCAGGCTCTGGAGAAAGGCCTGGTATCTGATGATGTATATCGTCTGGTGCGTCGTTGCGATGGGGCCGCTTCTGTTGATTCAACCCATGAAGCTTGAACCCAAGTTCGCGTTCTGGGCGTTCATAACGCTGCCCGGGGCGGGGCTGCTGGCCATCAGCGCGTTGATCGACTGCCTGAAGATTTCCAAGAGCGAAACACTGGTCAAGTGTCAGGAACCGCACACGCCGAGGATTCTGGCGGCGCACGCCGCGAAGGGGACGGCCATTGCCCTGAACAGGCCCCGAGCCTGATTTACTCCGCTGAGGCGATAACGCCGTAGAGCCATTCCAGACGTTCGATCCACGCCGGCGAGGCCGCGAATCTTGCGCAGTAGGCGCGCTTTTCAACGTCACTCAAGCGGGTGAAGAACGGCACGAAATAGCAATCGTTGTAGTGGCCCTGCGCGCCTTGCATGTTGTCGCTCCACCAGGACGGCGGGTAATCGTTGAAAGCAATCCACGGCGGCGGTACGGCGAAGGTTTCCTGGCTCAGCAGGTTGAGAAAGTCCGTGCTGTTGGTCACCAGGCGCATCGTCACGCCGTTGAACTCCTGGCTGGAGCCGAACAGGACCAGTCGCTCTGCGTTCAACCGGTGGTGGTACTCGACGACGGGCTGTCCATTGAACGTTCTTTGGTGGGTTGCACGGAAGCGAGATGCTACGAGGGATGCAAGGCGCGCCGCATCCTCGGGATCCATGAGAAAAGTGGCGTGGCAGGCCGCTATACCGCTGTCGATCAACGGCATCAGGTTGACCTGATTCGTCAGGTCCGCCAGGGATAAGGGCGCGTTGAAAAGCGCCTGCAGCTCGCGCTTGCTGTACCCAGCGATCTGTTCCGACGGTCCAGCACTGATCATGGACAGCAGTCGGCTGAGCAGATTCATGGGCAGCCGTCCTTGGGGCAGGTAAACATCGTCAACATCCGTGTGAAAGCACTGGGCGGATGTTACACACCCGCACGATCGCCGGCCACGTACTTGAAAGATCCACCCGTGGCGCGCAGCGATCCGGCGTAACAATGGCTACGTGAGCCTTTGCCCGCGTCGCGCCGAGTCAGGCATGCCCCAATGCGATGGCAAACGACACGACGACCATGCAAGCAAATGCGAAATTGAGATTCATCAGCTGTTCATCCTGAGCCTTGAGTGGTGCCGCCATTCTGAACAGGGCACCGGCGGAGGAAAAATTCGCCGTGGTGATTCCAATGATCGAAACAATTGATAGCCGGTTTGTGTTTGTCCGCAGGGTTCGCTAGGCTCGGAAAACCTGCAATTACCCGCATAAACAGGCATAATCATGCACGATCATTCCACTGCCGAACTGCCATCCCTGCGTCGGCAGAAAATCCTCCTGCTCCTCGAACGCGACGGCAAGGTCATGGCCTCCGAGCTGAGTCAGCATTTTGCGGTGTCCGAGGACACCATCCGCCGCGATCTTGCCGAACTCGACAACGCCGGGCTGGTGCAGCGGGTGCACGGCGGGGCGTTGCCGCGGCCGAAAGACAGCGGCAAGGATTACTTCACCCGACTGGAGGAAATCGATGAGGTGAAGGTCCGGCTGGCGCAATTGGCAGCGCAGAAGGTCGAGGATGGGCAGACGGTGCTGTTCGATTCCGGCTCGACCACCTTGCAGGTCGCGCGTTCGTTGCCGACGGACATCCGCATCACTGCCGTGACCGCAGCACCGATGACGGCGATTGCCCTGGCGGAGTACAAAAACGTGAAGGTGATTCTGGCCGGTGGCCAACTGAACCCGAAAACCCTGGCGGCCGGTGGCCATGAGGCGCTGCGTCTGATCGCCGGGATCAAGGCTGACCTGGCGTTCACCGGTGTCTGTGCGATTCATCCGCAGGTGGGCATCACCTCGCTGCATTTTGATGAAGTGCCGGTGAAACAGGCGCTGCTCGACAGTGCGGCGCGGGTGATCGCGGTAACCTCCGCGGACAAGCTCGGGGCGGTGGAGCCGTTTGTGGTGGCACCGTGCGAACGCCTGCACACGCTGATTACCGAGCGGCACCTGGCCTCGGGCAGCGTCGAGGATTATCAGCGGCTGGGGATTGTCGTGGAGCAATTGCCTGACTGAGATTTTAGTGAGGCTGATGTCCCCATCGCTGGCAAGCCAGCGCCCACATGGATCATTGTGTACACAGAGTCTGTATACGGCGCCAATCACTGGGGGAGCTGGCTTGCCAGCGATGAGGCCAGCCGAGCCCATGCATAAACCGGCATGCGGCCGAGGGATCAATCAGCGCAGTTTTTCCAGCATCTGGTAGTACCACATGCCGGCCGCGAGCATCGGATTGCCCAGCAGGTCGCCCATCGGCACGCGGATGTGCGAGCACGCGGCAAACGTGTCGAACTGCTGCATCTGTCCGGTGATCGCCCGGCTCATGATTTCGCCCATGATATGGGTGGTGGCGATGCCGTGGCCGGAGTAGCCCTGGCAGTACCAGACGTTATCCGACAGCTTGCCTAGTTGCGGGATGCGGTTGATGACGATGCCCATCGCGCAGCTCCACTGGTAATCGATTTTCACCCCCTTGAGCGCCGGGAACGTCTGCTCGATGCACGGCCGCAGCTCGCCGGCGATGTCCCGCGAATCCTTGCCGCTGTAGTTGGCGCCGCCGCCGAACAGCAGGCGGCCGTCGGCGGTGAGACGGTAGTAATCGAGGACGAAGCGGCAGTCGTAGACGGCCAGGTCTTCAGGGTTGATCTGCTTTGCCAGCTCACCCAGCGGTTCGGTGGTGACGATGCCGCCCATGGCCGGGAAGATCTTGCCCTTGAGCTGGCCCGGTTCGAGCTTGTGATAGACGTCACCGGCCAACAACACCTGGTTGGCGTCGATCTGGCCATGGGCGGTGCGCACGCCCGGCGTGGCGCCGTGGATGATCTCCAGCACTTCACTGTTTTCGAAGATCAGCGCGCCGAGGCTTTCCGCTGCCCGCGCTTCACCGATGCACAGGTTGAGCGGGTGCAGGTGCATGTTGCGGGTGTTCTTGATCGCGCCGTGATAGAGCTCGCTTTGCAGCAGATCGCGCACCTGGCAGCGGTCGAGCAGGCTGACTTCATCACCCATGCCGCGACGCACGGCTTCGTCGTAGTCGCTGCGCAAACCGGCCATGTGGCTCGGCTTGTAGGCGGCGTGCAAATGGCCGTGCTTGAGGTCGCAATCGATCGCGTATTTCTCGACCCGCTGCTGGATGATTTCGTGGCCGCGCCAGCGCAGGTGCCAGATGAAGTCATCGACCTCATAGCCCAAGGTGTTGCGCATCTGTTTGCGCATCGCGCCGTCACCGGAGAGGCTGCCGGTGACCTGACCACCGTTGCGCCCGGTGGCGCCCCAGCCGATCTTGTGGCTTTCGACGATGGCGACCTTGAGGCCTTTTTCGGCCAGTTCCACGGCGCTGGCGACGCCGGTGAAACCGCCGCCGATGATCACCACGTCGACCTTGTGCCGACCTTGCAGGGTCGGGTAGTCGGTGTCGCGGTTGAGGGTGGCGGTGTAGTAGGAATTGCTGCGTTGAGTCATGTCAGTGTCCAGATCCGGTAGTCGGTGCACGGACCCTGTGGGAGCGGGCTTGCTCGCGAAAGCGATGCGTCAGTCACCTGAAGTGTTGAATGTGACGACGCCTTCGCGGGCAAGCCCGCTCCCACAAGGGGGGAGTTGTGAACGATCAGGCTTCGGTCAGATACCAACGCCAGTCCTGCTCACCCACTTCGGCCATGAACTGCCGGTACTCCGCACGTTTCACTGCCAGGTACACCCCGAGAAACTCCTGCCCCAGCGCATCCCGCGCCCACACCGATTTTTCCAGCGCCGTGAGCGAGGTCAGCCAGTCGGTCGGCAGCAATTCCTTCGCCTGGGCATAACCATTGCCTTGCACCGGCTCGCCCGGATCGATGTCTTCTTTTATCCCGCGATGAATGCCCGCCAGAATCGCCGCGGCCGCCAGATAAGGGTTGGCATCGGCGCCGCAGATGCGGTGCTCGATGTGCCGGGTGTGGGCCGGGCCGCCAGGCACGCGCAGGCTGACGGTACGGTTGTCGACGCCCCAGGTCGGCGCCAGCGGCGCGTAGCTGTTGGCCTGGAAGCGCCGGTAGGAGTTGGCGTTCGGACAGAACAGCAGCAGCGAATCGAGCAGCGAGGCGAGCATGCCGCCAATCGCTGTGCGTAACAGCGGCGTGCCGGCCGGGTCCTCGGCGGCGAACAGATTGTGCCCCGCGCCATCGGCGAGGCTGACGTGCATGTGCATGCCGGTGCCGGCCAGATGATCGAACGGCTTGGCCATGAACGTCGCCTGCATGCCGTGCTTGTGCGCCACGGCTTTGACCAGGCGTTTGTAGCGCACCGCCTGATCCATCGCCGCCAGTGCGTCACCGTGTTCGAGGGTGATTTCCACCTGGCCCGGGGCGTATTCGGAGATGGCCGTGCGTGCCGGAATGCCGTGCAGTTTGCAGGCGCTGTAGAGATCGGCGAGGAACGGTTCGATCTGCTCCAGTTCCCGCAAGCCGTAGACCTGGGTGTGGTGCGGTCGACCGCCGTCGGCATCCAGCGCTGGCTGTGGACGGCCCTGGTGATCGCGCCTGGCGTCGAGCAGATAGAACTCCAGCTCGCAGGCCATCACCGGGTGATAACCCTCGGCCTTGAGGCCGTCGATGACCTTGATCAGCAAGTGGCGCGGGTCGGCGATGCTGGCGGGCAGGCCCTGTTGCGGGTGCATGCTGACCTGGACGGCGGCGGTCGGAATCTGCCGCCACGGCAGGCGCACCAGACTGCCCTCGAGCGGGTAGGCGCGGCAGTCGATGTCGCCGACGTCCCAGACCAGGCCGGAGTTTTCCACGTCCTCGCCGTGCACGGTCAGGCCGAGGATGGTGCTCGGCAACGGGCGACCGCTTTCGTACACGGTGAGCAATTCCTCGCGGTGCAACAGCTTGCCGCGCGGCACGCCGTTGGCGTCGATGATGAACAGCTCGATCATGTCGATGTCGGGGTTTTGCTCAAGAAAATCACGGGCGTCTGCAATGGCTGCGAATTTCATATCAATCACTCACGATGGCGCCGCACAGGCGCGCAGATTCGGGCCGGACGCAGCGCGGCAACAGGCGCAGGCATCCAGGCAGGGAGATCGGGCAAGAGGGGGACTGTCGCGGCGTGTAACGGGCGCGATCAGACGGGCAGGGCGATATCCGGCGGGCGTGCGGAGTGACGCAGCTTGGAACGGCGCAGGGCCATGGGCAGATTGACGATGCGATTCATGCGCAGCCCCTGCGAGAGAGGGCGCACACAGCGGAGACGTTCAACGGTTGGAGTTGTTGTAGTGACGTGCTCATGACGCGTGTTTCCGTTGGCGGAAAACGTCGGTGGCGGGAGTGCCCGCCGACCGGTGTGCCTGGATAGTAAGGGGGAATCCCCGGACAAGTAAACGCCTTATTCCGCCATGACCGGCAGGCGCGCAGGGTCAGCGCAGCAGGTGAAAGCCCAGCCCGATCAGGGCGCAAACGATCAACACCGCGATGACGCCGCGCTTGAAGACAAACAAGGCAAGCGCCGCCGCCACGGCCAGCACCAGGGAAAAAATATCCGCCTGGCCGGCAAACCCCTGGGGCCAGAACACGTGATAGGCGAAGAAGCACGCCAGGTTCAGAATCACCCCGACCACCGCTGCCGTGATCGCCGTCAACGGCGCGGTGAACTGCAGTTCGTTGTGCGTCGACTCCACCAGCGGCCCGCCGGCAAGAATGAACAGGAACGAGGGCAGGAAGGTGAACCAGGTCACCAGCGTCGCCGCCAGCGCGCCGGCCGCGAAGGCGTGCTCCGCACCGAACGCCGGTTGCACGTAGGCACCGACGAAACCGACGAATGCCACCACCATGATCAGCGGCCCCGGTGTGGTTTCGCCCAGGGCGAGGCCGTCGATCATCTGCGTCGGCGTCAGCCAGCCATACTGCCCGACCGCACCCTGGTACACGTAGGGCAGCACGGCGTAGGCGCCGCCGAACGTCAGCAGTGCGGCTTTGGTGAAGAACCAGGCCATTTGCGTGAAGGTCCCGCTCCAGCCGAACAGCGCCGTCAGCAGCGCCATCGGCACGCACCACAGCACCACGCCGATCAGGGCCAGGCGCAGCAATTTCGGCAAGCTGAACCGCGTGTGTTCCAGCGGGGGTGTGTCGTCATCGATCAGCGCCGGGCCGAAGGTCTTGGCGCTGCTGCGCGGGCCGCCGTTGGCGAATCGCGCCGGGGCCAGGCGCCCACCGAGGTAACCGATCAGCGCCGCGCCCAGGACAATCAACGGGAACGGCACGTTGAAGGCAAAAATCGCCACGAACGATGCCCCGGCAATCGCCCACAGCCAACTGTTCTTCAACGCCCTCGAGCCGATGCGATGCGCCGCGTGCAGGACAATCGCGGTGACCGCCGGTTTGATCCCGTAGAAGATCCCGGCCACCACCGGCATATCACCGAAGGCGATGTACAGCCACGACAGCGCAATCAGGATGAACAGCGACGGCAACACAAACAGCCCGCCGGCCAGCACGCCGCCCCAGCTGCGATGCAGCAGCCAGCC
Organism: Pseudomonas sp. efr-133-TYG-5; assembly: GCF_030209175.1. GTDB lineage: Bacteria > Pseudomonadota > Gammaproteobacteria > Pseudomonadales > Pseudomonadaceae > Aquipseudomonas. The sequence continues at coordinate 233,645 of NZ_JARVSM010000007.1, forward strand.
GATGTAGGTCGCCAGTTGCTGGGCCTCGGGGCCGGGCAACAGCATGCAGTAGTTGAGGGCGTGGAGGAAACGCCGCTCGGAAATCCAGCGCCGGCGCTCCACCAGCTCCTGGTGCATGATCGCGATCTGCCCGGCCGGACCACCAAAACCGATGCAGCCAAGCTTGAGCCAGAAGGGCCAGGCCTGGCGCAGACTGATGGGGGCGGGGCGCGGTAGGTCCTGCGGTGCTGTGCTCAAAGGCGGCTCCTGGGTCGGTGCTGGCGGAGCCGTTATCTAAGCAGGTTTTTGTTTAACCGTGGTGTCCGGCGTGGCCCTCACTCCAGCCCTTTTCTAAGGGAGAGGGCCAGGAGCAGTTTGATGTTCAGGTGGGCGCCAGGCTCCAGCGCAACGCCGCGTCCTGATCGCTCTGGCGGGCATCGACCCAATGCGAACCCGCGGGCGTGGTCTCACGCTTCCAGAACGGCGCGCGGGTCTTGAGCAGGTCCATGATGAACGCGCAGGCCGCGAACGCCACCTGCCGATGCTGGCTGCTGACGCCGACGAAAACGATCGGCTCGCTGACCGCCAGCGCTCCGACCCGATGCACGATTTCCACCCCCAGCAACGGCCAGCGTTCGCGAGCCTGCGCGGCGATCTGTTCGAGGGCTTTCTCGGTCATTCCCGGATAATGCTCGAGGAACAACTCCCGCACCGGCTGGCCGATGTTCAGGTCGCGCACGTAGCCGATGAAAGTCACCAGCGCACCGACCTGCGGATTGCGTGCGTGCAGATCGGCCGTCAACTGCGCGATGTCGAAGCGTTTGTACTGGACGCGAATCGTCATGCCTCAACCCCCGGTGACCGGTGGGAAAAAGGCGATTTCGTCAAAATCCTCGATCGGCTGATCGGTCTGGCAAAGCTCCTGATTGACCGCGCACATCAGGTTGCCGGCGCCGAGCACGTCCTGCCACACCGTGCCGCGCGCCATGAGCATTTGCCGCACATCCTCGACGCAGGTGAAGGCGTCGCTAGCGGCGATTTTCTCGCCACCGAGGTTGAGGCGGTCACGGTAGCTGGCGAAGTAGTTGATCAGGATCATTGCGCGTTCTGCCATTGAAAGTGGCCGCTGTGGCCGCCCTGTTTACTGAGCAGGCGGATGTCGCCGATGACCATGGCCCGATCCACCGCCTTGCACATGTCGTAAAGGGTCAGCGCAGCGACGCTGGCGGCGGTCAGGGCTTCGAGCTCGACACCGGTCTGGCCGGTGAGGCGGCAGGTGCTGGTGATCTGCACACGGTCCGGTGCGCGGGCCGTCAGTTCGACGTGAATCGAGCTGAGCAGCAACGCGTGGCACAGCGGGATCAGCTCATGCGTACGCTTGGCTGCCTGAATCCCGGCAATCCGCGCCACGGCGAACACGTCGCCCTTGGGGTGGCCGTGGGCCTGGATCAACTGCAGCGTCTCGGGGCGCATCTGCACCCAGGCCTGCGCCGTGGCTTCGCGGCGGGTGGCGGCTTTGTCGCCGACATCGACCATGTTGGCGCGGCCCTGGTCGTCGAGGTGGGTGAGGGTGTCGCTCATGGCTGAAGCTCCTGGATCGGGCTGTAAATGCGCGGGGCATGGCGGTGCGGAACGTGGATCAGGTTCAGGTGGTGCTGGCGCGCCCAACGCACGGTCAGTGCGGTGGGGGCGGACAGGCTGACCAGGGTGCCGAGGCGGGCGCGCACGGCTTTGTGGATCAGCTCGAGGCTGCAGCGGCTGGTGACTACGACGAAGCCTTCGCGGCTGTCGATCGCGTCGCACTGCAGGGCGCCGATCAACTTGTCGAGGGCGTTGTGCCGGCCGATGTCTTCACGGCACAGCAGGGCGTTACCGGCACCATCGAAATACAGCGCGGCGTGCAGGGCGCCGCTGCTGCGGGCCAGCTGCTGGGCCTGTTCGATGCGCTGGCGAATGCCGTCGAAATGCTGCGCCGGCGGGAGCGCCGAGGGTGGCAGGATCGGCAGCTGCGGCAGGGCCTGCTGCAGCGCTTCGACGCCGCAAATGCCGCAACCGCTGATGCCGGTCATCTGCCGGCGGTGATCCTTGAGCGCCCAGAACGCGCGGTTGGAAATCTGCACGTCAGCCTGACAGGCCTGATCGCCATGGCTCAGGCGGATGTCGTAGATCTCGTCGACGCTGTCGATGATCGCGTTGCTCAAGCTGAAGCCGCGGATGAAGTCTTCGAGGTTGCCGGGCGAGACCATCATCACCGCCTGGCTCAGGCCGTTGAAGGTGATCGCCAGGGCGATTTCCGCAGCGAGCGGCGCATGAGAGAGCCCGGCGTCCGCCAGGTATTCGCGAAACGCCACCGCTGACGGTTGCGGTGCGGGCGCGTTGGCATCGCCCGATTCGACAGTTGAATCACCGTGACACAGCATCTTGAAAAGTCCCGCAGCGCTGAAGTGCATTCAGGCTACGGGGGCGTTGAAAGTGCGTCCAATCGCTTGTTCTGATCTGCTGATCGGCTTGGTCGATCAGCGCGTCCAGAGGCCGGCGCCAGTCAGGCCTGGCTGCTTCGCGAGTGGCTCGCTCGCACTTTGAAGTGCGTTTTACCGGGGAGCGAACCTGCGTGCGAAGACGATCCTGCAGCCAGCATCACCTAGGCATCAGGCGCCTCGATCCCGAACAGTTTGCGCGCCTCGGCAAAGCATTTCTCGGCAATCGCCGAGCGCGGCTCGGTCTTGCGCATGACCAGCCCCAGCGGCGCGAGGACGCTGGCGTCCGGCAGGTTGATGAAGGCCAGGTGCTCGATCGGTTCCTGCAAGCCACTGTCCAGCGGCATGATCGAGCAGCAGAAGCCCTGGTGGATCGCCTGCAGCAGCTGGTAGGTCGAGTCGCTTTCCAGGATCGGCTGCGGATTGAGCCCGCGGCTGCGGAAGCTCAGGTCGATGGATTTGCGGTAGTGCATGCCGTTGCTGATCATTCCCAGCGGCAGTTCGGCGGCGTCTTCCCAGCTCATTTCCGGGCCGTCGAAATGGAAGTGGCGGGTATCGTAGAGCAGGCCGACGCGGGTTTCGCCGATCTCGAAGAACTCGAAATAGTTCGGATTGACGTGATCCAGGTAGCACACGCCGAGGTCCAGCTGGTTGTTGCCCAGGCCCTCGATGATCTCGTCCGAACTCAGCGACGACAGGCTGTATTTGAGTTCGGCAAACGTGCCGTGCAGGCCTTGAATGTAATTCACCGGATTGAAATTGCTCAGCGGCACCAGGCCCAGGCGCAGGCTGCCGACCAGTTGCCCGCGACAGGCCGCGGCCTCGGCGAACAGGCCGTCATGCGCCGCCAGCAGGGTGCGGGCCCAGGCCAGGACCCGTTCGCCGGCCTGGGTGAAACCTTCGAAGCGCTGGCCACGGTTGACCAGCACCAGGTCCAGTTCGTCTTCGAGATTGCGCAGGCGCATCGACAGGGTTGGCTGGGTGATGTGGCAACGCGCGGCCGCTTGGCCGAAGTGGCGGGTTTCATCCAGCGCGATCAGGAACTTGAGTTGTTTGATGTCCACGAAGGCACCTGCCTGGTTTCGAATATTGATTGAGTATTGACGCGGATGCGCACGGCGCACGAAAAGCGCAGGGTGCGACGATCCCACCAAGTGCGCCATTCGTCCAATCGTTCGTGTTTACGAGGTTATCGAGGCCTTCGATGAGGCCCGGTTCCATTGGCCTTGAGCGCACCTGAAAGTGCGCGAACGGCAGCGATAGAGCGCCTCGATAATGCGGTTGGTTAGAGTGATTAGACAGTACCGACAAGCGCCACTTAGGCTCTGGCGAATTGAATCGAAAACTGCCGGAGATTGCCGTGAGCGTTAAATCGGATGCCTTGTTTGTGCCCCTGAATATGGCCGTGCTGACGGTCAGCGATACCCGTGATTACGCCAGCGATACCTCCGGGCAATTACTGGTCAGCCGTCTGCTCGAGGCCGGCCATACCCTCAGCGAGCGCAACCTGCTCAAGGACGACCTGTACAAGATCCGCGCCCAGGTCGCCCAGTGGATCGCCGACGAGAGCATTCAGGTCGTGCTGATCACGGGCGGCACCGGATTCACCGGTCGCGACAGCACCCCGGAAGCCGTGGCCTGCCTGCTCGACAAACAGATCGACGGCTTCGGCGAGCTGTTCCGCGCCATTTCGATTCTCGACATCGGCACCTCCACCGTACAAAGCCGCGCGCTGGCCGGGTTGGCCAACGGCACACTGGTGTGCTGCCTGCCGGGCTCGACCGGAGCCTGCCGCACCGCATGGGAAGGCATCCTCGCCGAGCAACTGGACAACCGCCATCGTCCGTGCAATTTCGTCCCGCACCTGAAAGCCGTACAAGCCTGCGGGCCACGCGGATGAGCCGTGCAGCGTTGATGCCGGTCGAGGACGCGCTCGACCAATTGCTGGCGATGGCCAGCGAGCAACGCCTGCCCGACAGTGAGTCGCTACCGCTCAGTGCGGCGCGCGGGCGGGTGCTGGCCAGTGATCTGGTGGCGACGCTGGATCTGCCGCCCTGGCCGAACAGCGCCATGGACGGCTACGCCCTGAACCTGGCCGATCTGCACCGCCAGCCCCTGAAGGTGTCGCAGAAAGTCTATGCCGGCCTCGCGCCGGATGCGTTGTTGCCCGGCACGTGTGCGCGGATTTTCACCGGTGCGCCAGTGCCGCCCGGGGCCAATTGCGTGCAGATGCAGGAAAACGTCGAGGTGCTGGAGGACGGCCGCGTGCGCTTCCTGCAGCCGCTGAAGCTCGGCCAGAACATTCGCGCCCAGGGGCAGGAGAACCGCGCTGGCGACACGCTCCTGCGCGCCGGCAAACGCCTGGGCCCGTTCGAACTGGCGGTCGCGGCGGCGCAGGGCATCACGCACCTGCATGTGGTGCGGCGCGCACGCGTGGCGTTGCTGTCTACCGGGGATGAACTGGTCGAGCCGGGCCAGCCGTTGCGTCCGGGCAGCATCTATAACAGCAACCGGGTGTTGCTAGCCCATTGGCTGGACGCGCTCGGCTGCGAGGTGATCGACGCCGGCATCCTGCCGGATCGTCCGGCGCAGACGCGGCTCAAGCTTGAGCAACTGCAAGTGGCTGCCGATCTGATTCTGACTACCGGCGGTGTCTCCGCCGGCGATGCCGATTGCCTCGGTCAGGTTCTGCGCGACAGCGGTAGACCGCTGCTGTGGAAACTGGCGATTAAGCCAGGCAAGCCACTGACAGTGGGGCATTTCGGCACGGTGCCGGTGATCGGTCTGCCGGGCAATCCGACCTCGGCACTGGTGACCTTCGGCCTCCTGGCGCGCCCTTATCTGCTGCGCATTCAAGGCGTGCAAGACGTCATGCCGCTGAGTCTCACGGTCACCGCCGGTTTCGCCTGGCCCAAGCCTGGGAGCCGCCGCGAGTACCTGCGCGTGCGCCTGGAGGCCGGCAGCGCAATGCTCTATCCGAACCAGAGCTCGGGCGTTCTGCTCGGCGCGACCTGGGCCGATGGCCTGGTGGAAATCCCCGAACTCAGCACGCACAACGTGGGTGATGCGTTGCGGTTCATCCCTTTCAACGAACTCTTCTGACGCCAGCATCAACGGCTCGCAGCCGGCGGCAGCGCCTACACCGGAATGCGTACTCCTGTAGGAACTGCCGCAGGCTGCGAGTTTTTTGTTGCCGTGTTATCGCTGGCAAGCCAGTTCCTGCAAGGGAATTCGCTGGCGGGTTGGGTGGGGCGCGATCAGCTGAGCACGTAGTCCACCGGTTTCAGTACCGGCGGCAAGTCTGTCACGCCCAATTCGGCGAGGATGTCGCGCTCGAGGGTGCGCACCAGTGCATCGGTGGGCAGGTCGTTTTCGTCGCGGCCGAACGGGTCTTCCAGTTCATCGGCAATCGCGTCGAGGCCAAAGAAGGTGTAGCTGACGATGGCGGTGAACAGCGGCGTCAGCCATCCCAGCGGCTCGGCCATGGCGAACGGCAGGAGGATGCAGAACAGGTAGATGGTGCGATGCAGCAGCAAGGTATAGGGGAAGGGCAGCGGCGTGTTCTTGATCCGCTCGCACACCGCTTGCGCCTGGGTGAGGCTGGTCAGGTGGTTGGCCAGCAGCATGTAGCGCCACTCCGTCAGCTCGCCGCTCTGGTGCAGGTCGGAACATTGCTGACCGACGTTTTGCAGAATTCGCCCGCTGTAATCCGGCACGTCGGCGTGCGGTGCCGGCGTGAGCCACTGGCTGCTCGCCGTGGCTTCGCTCTCCTTGCGCAACCGCGCATTGAGGGCGTGGGCGAAGCCGCAGAGGTTGAGCAGCATCGGCCGGCGCTGCAGCGATTCGCGGATGACGTGGGTTTCGCGGATCAGTGAGCGGATGTGCACGATCACCTCGCCCCAGGCCTTGCGCGCTTCGTACCAGCGGTCGTAGCAGGCGTTGTTGCGGAAATTCATGAAGATCGACAGCGACAGGCCGAGCAGCGTGAAGGGGGTGGCGTTGACCTTGGTGAAGTTGCTCGGGTGGAGCATTTCCACCAGCACAATGGCCGAGGCCAGCAGTGTGACCATCAGGGTGCGCAGGGCGATGCGCTTGGCGATCGAGCCCTTGAGGGTGAAGAGGACCGCGAATTGATTGACCTTGGGTCTGATGATCATGCTGTGTGATTCCGGTTACGCACGGGGTGGCGGTTCAGCCACCGGTCATGTTCATGAAGCGAACCACTTGCACGTCGTCGTTCACTTCAAAGTTGTGCCGATAGGGCTTGAGCTTCATCGCCTCGATAATGGCTTTCTCCAGCCGTTGCGGTTGGCCCGGATGGGCGCGCAGCACGGCTTTCAGATCCACGGCATGTTCGTTCCCCAGACACAGCAGCAGGCGGCCCTCGACGGTCAGGCGCACGCGGTTGCAGGTGCCGCAGAAATTGTGGCTGTGCGGCGAAATGAAGCCCAGGCGAATGTTCGGCGCCTGCGCCAGCCGCCAGTAGCGCGACGGCCCCTGCGTCGACTCGGCGGAGTCGATCAGGGTATAGCGTTCGGCGATCCTTTCCCGCACTTGCGCGCTGGAGAAGAACGACTCGGCGCGGCTGTGTTCGCTGATGATGCCCAGGGGCATTTCCTCGATGAAGGAGATATCCAGGTCGCGGTCGATGGCGAAGCGCACCAGGTCGTTGATCTCGTGATCGTTGCGCCCCTGCATCACCACGCAGTTGAGTTTAGTGCGGGTGAAACCGGCCGCACGCGCCGCGTCGATGCCGTTGATCACCTGCGCCAGGTCACCGGTACGGGTCATCTGCCGGAAGCGTTCGGGGTCGAGGCTGTCGAGGCTGACGTTGAGGCGCTTGACCCCGGCGTCGAACAGCGGCGCAGCGAGTTTGCCCAACTGCGAGCCATTGGTGGTCAGGCACAGTTCGCGCAGGCCGGGCAGGGCGGCGATCTGCGCGCACAGCTTGACCACGCCGGGGCGAATCAGCGGTTCGCCACCCGTGAGGCGAATCTTGCGCGTGCCCAGCGCGACAAAGCTCTGCGCCAGTTGGTAGATCTCTTCCAGCGTCAGCACTTGTTGCCGCGGCAGGAACTGCATGTCTTCGGCCATGCAATAGACGCAACGAAAGTCGCAGCGGTCGGTGACCGACATGCGCAGATAGTCGACGCGGCGGTTGTAACCATCGATCAAGACGCGCTCTGACATGACAGCCTCGCTCGGACAAGAAACACCGCGGTTAACGGTGGGAGTTGGCGCAGGTTAGGGACAACTTTCCAAGCCGTCCAATCACTATTAATGAATAGCTGATTGATGGGCTCGATGATGAACTTTCTTTACCCTCTGATGGCCGCGTTAGTTTTGCAAGTGGCCGAATTCAAAGGGTTTTTATCCGTGATAGAGGCTTTCGATAGTGTAGTCATAAATAGCGATTAGACAATGTTTTGCAGCGGTTCCTATCCTTGCCCCGGCAAATCGAACGACGGCTTTTTGCAAGTGAAAGTCAGTCGTCGCTAATTAAATCCGATCAGGTTCCTGCCTGTGTGCATCGTCATGGAGATGTCCCATGTCACAAGTCGACCGTTATAAACCCTACAAGGGCGCCGCTGCGGGCTGGGGGGCTGTCATCGCCCTGACCAAGACCTGGCTGGGCAGTGAGAACGCCCTGAAAAACATCCGTGCCATGCTCAAGACCAACCAGAACGGCGGCTTCGACTGCCCGGGTTGCGCCTGGGGCGAAGCGCCCGGCGCGAGCATGCTCAAGTTCTGCGAGAACGGCGCCAAAGCGGTCAACTGGGAAGCCACCGGGCGCCTGGTCGATCCGGCATTCTTTAACAAGTACACGGTGTCGAGCCTGGCCGAGCAGAGCGATTACTGGCTCGAATACCAGGGCCGCCTGACCCATCCGATGCGCTACGACGCACGGGTCGACCGCTACGTGGAAATCAGCTGGGACGACGCCTTTGCGCTGATCGCCGAACACCTCAAGGGCCTGTCGTCGCCGCACCAGGCCGAGTTCTACACCTCGGGCCGCGCCAGCAACGAAGCGGCGTTTCTCTACCAGTTGTTCGTTCGCGCCTACGGCACCAACAACTTCCCCGACTGCTCGAACATGTGCCACGAAGCCAGCGCGGTGAGCATGGGCGAAACCCTGGGCGTGGGCAAAGGCACGGTGGTCTACGAGGATCTGCATCACGCCGACGCGATTTTCGTCATCGGCCAGAACCCCGGCACCAACCATCCGCGCATGCTCGAACCGCTGCGGGAAGCGGTGAAGCGTGGCGCTCAGGTGGTGTGCATCAACCCGCTCAAGGAGCGCGGTCTGGAGCGTTTCCAGAATCCGCAGAACCCGCTGGAAATGCTCAGCAACGGCTGGGAAGCGACCAACACCGCGTATTTCCGCCCGGCGCTGGGCGGCGACATGGCGATGATTCGCGGCATGGTCAAATTCCTTCTGCAGTGGGAGCGTGAAGCCCAGGCCAGCGGCGGCGAAGCGCTGTTCGACCACGCTTTCATCGCCGAACACACCACGGGCCTGGACAGTTACCTGGCCGAAGTCGATGCCACCAGCTGGGCGCACATCGTCGAGCAGTCCGGCGTGCCGTTGCACGACATCGAACTGGCGGCGCGCATGTATGCCCGCGCCAAGAGCGTGATCATGTGCTGGGCCATGGGCCTGACCCAACATGTGCACTCGGTGCCGACCTTGCAGGAAGTCATCAACCTGCAGCTGCTGCGCGGCAACGTCGGCCGGCCGGGCGCCGGTCTGTCGCCAGTGCGCGGTCACAGTAACGTGCAGGGCGACCGCACCATGGGCATCAACGAGCTGGCGCCGAAAGAGCTGATGGATGCCCTGGAAAAACGCTTCAACTTCAAGGTGCCGCGCCTGCACGGGCACAACACGGTGATGGCGATTGGCGCCATGGAACGTGGCGAGGCCAAGGTGTTCATCGGCCTGGGCGGCAACTTCGCCCAGGCCACGCCGGACACTCCGCGCACTCACGCGGCGATGCGCAAGCTCGACCTGACCGTGCACATATCCACCAAGCTCAACCGCAGCCACCTGGTGACCGGGCGTGACGCGCTGATCCTGCCGTGCCTCGGTCGTACCGACATCGACATCCAGGCCGAAGGCCCGCAAGGCGTGACCGTGGAAGACACGTTCAGCATGGTGCATCTGTCGTTCGGTCAGTTGAAACCGAAGTCGGCGCACTTGAAGTCCGAGCCAGCGATCATCGCCGGCATTGCCGCCGCCACCCTGGGCAAGCACCCGATCGACTGGGAATGGGCCGTGGGCGATTACGGGCGCATTCGCAACCTGATCGCCGACGTGATTCCCGGCTTCGAGAACTTCAACGAAAAACTGCTGACGCCCGGTGGTTTCCACCTCGGCAACGATGCCGCCGACCGGGTCTGGAACACCGCCAGCGGCAAGGCCCAGTTCACCCCGTGCGTGCTGCCCGAGCACTTGATCAGCGCAGGCGTGCGCAACCTGCCGGTCAAGCCGCACCTGATCCTGCAGACCATGCGTTCCCACGATCAGTACAACACCACGCTGTACGGTCTCGACGACCGTTATCGCGGGGTCTACGGCATGCGCGACGTGATCTTCGCCAACGAGCAGGACATCCAGCGACTCGGTTTCGAACCGGGGCAGAAGGTCGACCTGGTGGCGCTGTGGGATGACGAGCGCGAGCGCCGGGTCAGCGGCTTCACCCTGATCGCCTACGACATTCCGCCGGGGCAGGCCGCGGCGTACTACCCGGAAACCAACCCGCTGGTGCCGCTGGAAAGTTACGGCGAGCGCACTTACACGCCGACCTCGAAGTTCGTCGCCATCCGCCTCGAGGCCGCGGCGGCGAGCAACCTGATCCCGTCGTCGGTGGCGTAACCGGCGACGGCGACATCCCCCCGCGATAACACCATTGACTGGCTGCAGGCGTTCGCGCCTGGCGGTGGCCCGACCGTGTGCTGCCGCTTTTCAGCCCTGATGAGGACATCATCATGCTTAACCTGGAGGCACTGGACCTGGCGCGCATTCAATTCGCGTTCACGGTTTCGTTCCATATCATTTTTCCGGCGATCACCATCGGCCTGGCGAGTTTCCTGGCGGTGCTCGAAGGCGTGTGGCTGAAAACCCACAACGACACGTACCGTGATCTCTACCATTTCTGGTCGAAGATCTTCGCCGTCAACTTCGGCATGGGCGTGGTATCCGGGCTGGTCATGGCGTATCAGTTCGGCACCAACTGGAGCGGGTTTTCCGACTTCGCCGGTGCCGTTACCGGGCCGTTGCTGACCTATGAAGTGCTGACGGCGTTCTTTCTCGAGGCCGGGTTCCTCGGGGTCATGCTGTTCGGCTGGAACCGCGTCGGTCGGGGCCTGCACTTCTTCGCCACGGTGATGGTCGCCATCGGCACGCTGATCTCGACGTTCTGGATTCTTGCCTCCAACAGCTGGATGCAGACGCCGCAGGGCTTCGCAATCGTTGACGGCCGAGTGATGCCGCTGGACTGGCTGGCCATCGTGTTCAACCCGTCGTTCCCGTTCCGCCTGGCGCACATGGCGATTGCCGCGTTCGTCGCCACGGCGTTCTTCGTCGGCTCGTCGGCGGCCTGGCATCTGCTGCGCGGCAACGACACGGCGCCGGTACGCAAAATGTTTTCCATGGCGTTGTGGATGGCGCTGATCGTGGCGCCGATCCAGGCGCTGGTCGGTGACGCCCATGGCCTGAACACACTGGAGCATCAACCGGCGAAAATCGCCGCCATCGAAGGCCACTGGGACAACGCCGATAACGGGCCGAGCCCGCTGGTGCTGTTCGGCCTCCCGGACATGCAGGCGGAAAAGACCCGGTACGCAATCGAGATTCCCTACCTCGGCAGCCTGATCCTGACCCACAGCCTCGACAAGCAGATCCCGGCACTCAAGAGCTTCCCGAAAGAGGACCGGCCGAATTCGACCATCATCTTCTGGAGCTTTCGCGTGATGGCCGGGCTGGGCCTGTTGATGATTCTGGTAGGGCTGCTGGGACTGGCGCTGCGGCGCAACGGCAAGGTCTACCGCCATCGCGGCTTCCAGCGCCTGGTGCTGCTGATGGGGCCGAGTGGTCTGATTGCGCTGCTCGCCGGCTGGATCACCACTGAAGTCGGGCGTCAGCCGTGGGTGGTGTACGGCCTGATGCGCACGCACGACGCCGCGTCCCATCACTCGGTGGCACAGATGAGCACGTCGCTGGCGCTGTTCGTGGTGATCTATTGCTCGGTGTTCACCGTGGGCATCGGCTACATGATGAAACTGGTGAGCAAGGGCCCGCAGCCGCATCACGAGCATCCTCCGGCAGGCGACGCCACGCAGACCCCGCGCCGGCCACTATCGGCGGCCACCACCAGCCTCGAATCCGCCGCCCGGACCCACTGAAAAAGGAGCATTGAGTCATGGCTATTCAAGGTATCGATCTCTCGTTGATCTGGGGCGTGATCATCGCCTTCGGGGTGATGATGTACGTGATCATGGACGGCTTCGACCTCGGTCTGGGCATCCTCTTCCCGCTGATCGCCGACGAGCAGGAACGCGACGTGATGATGAACACCGTCGCGCCGGTCTGGGACGGTAACGAGACGTGGCTGGTACTTGGCGGCGCGGCGCTGTATGGCGCGTTTCCGCTGGCCTACGGGGTGATTCTGGAAGCGCTGTACCTGCCGCTGGTGCTGATGCTCTGCGGTCTGATTTTCCGCGGCGTGGCGTTCGAGTTCCGCTTCAAGTCGTCGCCGCAGAAGCGTCACTGGTGGGACAAGGCCTTCATCGGCGGTTCGCTGCTGGCGACGTTCGCCCAGGGCGTGGTGATCGGCGCGTATGTCTCGGGCATACCGGTGGTCGATCGACAGTTTGCCGGCGGCGGCCTCGACTGGCTGGCACCGTTCCCGCTGGTCTGCGGCGTGGGTCTGGTGGTGGCTTACGCATTGCTCGGCAGCACCTGGCTGCTGGTCAAGACCGAAGGCATGCTGGAGTCGCGGATGCGTCACTACAGCCGTCCGCTGGCCTGGTTGCTGCTGGCGATGGTGCTGGTGATCGGGGGGTGGACGTTACACCTGCATCCGCAACTGGCCGCGCGCTGGTTCAACGCTGCGCACTTGACCGTGTTTGCCGGCCTGGTGGTGTTGGCCCTGCTGGCGCTGTTCGGCCTGCTGCGTTCGCTGCGCCAGCGCCACACGCACTGGCCGTTCGTGTTCACCCTGGTGCTGATGTTCCTCGGCTACATCGGCCTGGCACTGAGCATCTGGCCGAACATCATCCCGCCGTCAGTCAGCCTGTGGGCGGCGGCATCCCCGGCCAGCAGCCAGTTGTTCGCCCTGATCGGCGCGCTGTTCATCCTGCCGGTGATCCTGATGTACACCTGCTGGAGCTACTACGTGTTCCGCGGCAAAGTGAGGATTGGCGATGGCTACCATTGATAACCGCGAAGTGAAATCTGCCCGCTGGTACCAGCGTCTTGGCTGGTTGCTGCTGATCTGGTTCGCCAGCGTGGGGGCGCTGGCAGTGGTGGCGAGCCTGCTGAAACTGGCGATGTACGCCGCCGGAATGAGAACCCACTGACAAAAAAAACCGCAGCCATGGCTGCGGTTTTTTTGTGCCACCCCATCCTCCAGATGACTGATTCCCCTGTGGCAGCTGGCAAGTCAGCTGCCACAGGGGAACATTGGTGTTTTTGGGATTTACTGCGCACCGAACATCGCGGTCCAGTAGATCCCGGCGCTGCTTTTCGGATCGGTCGCGTAGGCGGCGCCGAGTTCTTTGTATTGGGGGTTCATCAGATTGGCGCAGTGGCCGGGGCTGGCGAGCCAGCCGTCGACCACCTTGCGCACGGTGTCCTGGCCGGCAGCGATGTTTTCGCCGACCAGTTGCCCGCTGTAGCCGGCCAGTTCGGCGCGGTCACCGGGTGTGCGGCCGTCGCGGTCCTTGTGGTCGAAGTAGTTGTTGTTGGCCATGTCGCGGCTGTGATCCTGGGAGATCGTGGCCAGGCTCGCGTTCCACGCCAATGGCCCGGCGGCGGCAAAGGCCTGCGCGCCGCATTGGCGTGGCTGGGCGCGGGCCGCGTTGAGTTGCTCGAGCAATTTCTGACCTTCGCTCTGCGCATCCGCGAGTTTTGCCGAAAGCAACGGTCGCGCCAGCACAATGCGCCAGTCGCGGTCGGCGCGGCTGACGCCGACGTCGACGAACTGCGGATCGAGCACGACCTGGCAGAAGCTTTCCTTGATCGCCTGCATGGCCGAAGCGGGGTCACGCGGGCCGTTGAGGCTGATCGCCTGAACGTTGACCATCGGGTAACTGGCGCGCGCCATGGCCTGCTGCAGATCCACCGCGCCACTGGCCGGCAGAATCAGGCGCGGATCGGCCGACAGCGGCGGCAGTTCGCTGGATGCCTGGCTGCCGCAACGCTGCGGCTGGCTGCGGTAGCTGTTGATCGATTCGATCAGTTGCGACTCGTCGGTGGCCATGGCCGAGGCGGCAAACGCCAGGCCGGCAGACAACGCGGCGAAGCGCAGAACAGAGGGCATGAAGCGCATGGAAATCTCCCTGGGGCTGAGTGCGCCCATGATGCGCGAAACGCCCCCCGTGGGTGCAATGTCTTTTTCTTCACGGGGCGCTTTTTTCTGCGGAACGTGCCTCTTGTTTTGCCGTCTACACTCTCCGAAGGCCCCGGGATCCGGGCGTCTCCCCGACGAAACACTCAGCCCGTAGCGGGCGCTGCCGGAAGAACGAAGATGGGATTGAAATGGTTGACTGGCTGTTTCGCATTAACCCTGATGGCCGGCGTGGTGACTGCCACCGAGCAGGCGCCGATCAAGGCCAAGGCTGAAGAAAAGGCCCAGGTGCTGGAAGAGAAAGCCGCCGACAAAGTCAGCGCGGCGCCGGCACCGAAATCCGAAGCAATCACCCCCACCGAAGTGCAGGCCGTCGACCCGGCCGGCACCGCGCCGCTCGACGATCCGATCACTTGCCTGGCGCGCAGTATCTACTGGGAAGCCAAGGGCAAGGACACCCCGGAAATGGAAGCGGTGGCCAACGTGGTGATGAATCGCCTCGGCCACGAGGGTTTCCCCGGCACGGTCTGCGAGGTGGTCAAACAGGGCTCGGAATCCAGGAGTTGCCAGTTTTCCTGGTGGTGTGATGGCAAGCCGGATCAGGTCAAGGAAGACGCCGAATATGCGCTGGCCAAGGAAATCGCCGGCAAGGCACTGAACCGCCAGTTGCCGGATCGCACGCGCGGTGCCTTGTATTTCCATGACCGCAACGTCCATCCGAGCTGGGCCAAGGAGTACACCAAGACCGCCGAGACCGGCAAGTTCCTGTTCTACAAACCGGCCGGAGGCGACGCGCGCTAGGCGCAGATCTGCCGCACACAATCGCGCAGCCAGCGGTGCGCCGGGTCGGCGTCCATGCGCGGGTGCCAGAGCATCGACACCGGGATGTCCGGCAGCAGCAGCGGCAGGCTGAAACTGTGCAGCCCGGCGCGCAGCCTTTCGGTATGGCGCGCCGGCACGCTGGCGATCAGTTCGCTGTCGCGCACCAGCGCCAGGGCGGCAGCAAAACCGCCGACGCTGGTGACAATCGTGCGCGCCAGGCCCAGCCCTTGCAAGGCCTCATCCACCGGCCCGCTGTCACGCCCGCTGCGTGACACCAGCACATGTTCGCCCGCGGCAAAGCGCCTGGCGCTGACCTTGGCGCAACTCAACGCATGGCCGGCGCGCACCACGCCGACGTAACGGTCGCGAAACAGAATACGACTGTGCAAGGTGTCGTCGATGCGCGCGCCGACCACGCCGGTTTCCAGGTCGACCCGGCCGTCGCGCAGCAGCGTGCTGTCCTTGTCGGTTTTCTGCAGGAAGCGCAGGCGTACTCCCGGCGCCTCCCGGGCAAGGCGGGCGAGCAGGGCGGCGGCGAAGGTTTCGACAAAACCGTCGCTGCATCTCAGGGTGAAGGTGCGTTGCAATTGCCCGGGATCGAGCAGTTGCGCCGGGCGCAGCATGGCTTCGGCTTCCTGCACCAGCACGCTGACCCGCTCGCGCAGTTCCAGCGCCCGCGGCGTGGCGACCAGGCCGCGCCCGGCGCGCACCAGCAGCGGATCACCGGTGGTTTGCCGCAATCGGGCGAGGGCACGACTCATTGCCGACGGGCTCAGATTCAATTGTTCGGCCGCGCGGGCGACGCTGCCTTCGCGCAGCAGCACATCGAGGGTGATCAGCAGGTTCAGATCCGGCGTGCTCATGACATGGCGTTCCATGCAGCTATCGAGTGCAAAGCATGCGTCTTCCGCCAGGTGCTGTCGAGCCTCAGGCTAGGGGTTCCGAACCTTGCCGAGTGCGCCTGCCATGTCCCGACAACCCCTGAAACCTTCCGCCCGCTGGGCACTGACCGGCCTGTGTCTGGCGACGCTCATGCCATCGCTCGACACCAGCATCGCCAACGCTGGCCTGCCGACCCTGGCGGTGGCATTCGACGCGTCGTTCCAGCAGGTGCAATGGATCGTTCTGGCCTATCTGCTCGCGGTCACGACGCTGATCGTCAGCGCCGGGCGCCTCGGTGATCTGTTCGGCCGGCGACGGCTGTTGCTGATCGGCATCGGCGTGTTCAGCGCAGCTTCCCTGGCCTGTGCCCTGGCCAGTGCCTGGTGGTGGCTGATCGCGGCGCGGGCCGTGCAAGGGCTGGGAGCGGCGATCTTGCTGGCGCTGACCCTGGCGCTGGTGAATGCCGCGGTGCCGAAGGAACGCGCGGGCAGCGCCATGGGCCTGCTCGGCACGATGTCGGCGATCGGCACCAGCCTCGGGCCGTCGCTGGGTGGACTGCTGATTGCGCACGTCGGCTGGCCGTGGATGTTTCTGCTCAATCTGCCATTGGGCGTGCTCAATGGCTGGCTGGTCCACCGGTATCTGCCGAGGGACGAAGTCGCGCGGAAACCACAGCGTTTCGATCTCTGCGGCACTGGCGTGCTGGCGTTGACGCTGGCGGCTTATGCCTTGGCCATGACGCGCAACAGTGAGGCCTTGCTCAGCGGCGGGTTGCTGCTGCTCAGCGTGGTCGGCAGCGGGTTGTTCATCGTTGTCGAAAAACGCGTCGGCGCACCGTTGCTGCAACTGTCGCTGCTGCGCGACGTACAGCTGAGCAGCCGCCTGGCGATGACCCTGTTGGTGGCGACGGTGATGATGACCACGCTGGTGGTCGGGCCGTTTTACCTCAGCCGTGGGCTCAGCCTCGACAGCGCCGCGCTGGGCCTGGCGCTGTCGCTCGGACCGTCGCTGGCGGCCCTCGGCGGCGTGCCGGCCGGACGCCTGGTGGATCGCTTCGGCGCGCGACGGATGCTGCGCGGCGCGCTAATCGCAATGCTCGGCGGTTGCAGCCTGCTGGCGCTGTTGCCGATGCGCCTCGGGCTGCCCGGTTATCTGTTGCCGATGGCGCTGCTGACGCTGGGTTACGCGCTGTTTCAGGCGGCCAACAACAGTGCGGTGATGGCCACGGCCGAGGCAAATCAGCGCGGCGTCGTCGCGGCGTTGCTGGGACTGGCGCGCAATCTGGGGCTGATCAGCGGCGCAGCGGCAATGGGCGCGCTGTTCGCCGCGGCCAGCGCTGACCCGACCCAGGCCTCGCCCGGCGCGATCGCCGGCGCTGTGCACCTGACGTTCGCGCTGGCAACTGGATTGCTGCTGTTGGCGTTGAGCCTGGCCAGCGTCGCGACTCGGGTCAGAGCGGGTGCTCGCGAGCCGGGAAAAACAGTTCGAAGCAGGTGATGCCATCGGCGCTGCTGACCCGGTAGCGACCCTGGTGCAGCTGCATGATGGTCGCGACGATCGACAGGCCGAGGCCGTTGGACTGCGCCGAGCGCTCGCGAGACGGGTCGACACGATAGAAGCGCTCGAACAGCCGCGCCAGGTGCTCGGCGGGAATGCTGCTGCCGTGGTTGCGCACCCGCAGGTAGGCGCCGTCCGGTTCGGCGACGGCTTCGACCTGCATCGTCGAATCCGCGGCGCCGTACTTGATCGCGTTGGCACACAGATTGGCCAGGGCCCGGCGCAGCAGCATCGGTTCGGCCCAGATCACGCCGCTGCCATGGGCCTCGATGCTGATGCCGACATCCGCCGCCAGGCCTTCGAAGTAATCGGCGATGCGTTGCATCTCCTCGGCGGCATCCAGTTCCTGGCGCTGGCTCAGGGCCGAGGCCGGGTCGGTACGCGCCAGGAACAGCATGTTGTCGAGCATCCGTGCCAGTCGCTCGAGTTCTTCGACATTGGACGCGAGCAGTTGCTGATAGGCCTCGATGCTGCGCTGCTGGTGCAGGGCAACCTGGGTTTCGCCGAGCAGGTTGTTGATCGGCGTGCGCAGTTCGTGGGCCATGTCGGTGGACACCTGGCTCAACTGTGCAAAACCGGTGTTGAGGCGGTCGAGCATGGCGTTGAACGCTGCGATCATCGGCTGCAATTCCCGCGGCGTGCCATTGCTGTCGAGGCGCTCGCCGAGGTTGCCGACGCCGATGCCGTGGGCGTGCTGCGCCAGGCGGCGCAACGGCAGCAGGCCGCGATACACCAGCAGGCAGCCGGTCAGCGCCAGCAGCAACGCCGCCAGCGACGCCAGGCCATACACGCTGAGGCGGTAATTGGCGAGCATCGCCGTGCGCTCGCTCATCAGCCGTCCGGTCAGCACTTGCAGGTTGCCGAGGTCGCCGGAGTCGATGGTCGCCGCCACGGCGGAAAACGGTACGCCGTCGATACTCGGCAGATGCTGTACGTCATTGAGTGTCATGGCGTGGTCGACAGGCACGGGCGGCAGGGTGGGCGGGGTGAGATTGCCGGGGTTGACCACCAGCAACGGCGGTTTGCCGGGGGCGCCAATGGTCAGCAGCGCCTCATGGTTGCCGAGCATGTTCTGGAACAGCGCCGGTTTGGTCTTGATCAGCTCCAGGGTGTTGCTGTCGTTGAGGAAGGTGCGCAACTGATCGACGCGGCTGACCAGGGAAATGTCATCGCGGCGGATCAGTTGCGCTTCCATTTCGCTGTACAGCGCGGCGCCAAGGCCCGCCAGCGAGGCAAACCCGAGCAGGGCGAACAGCAGCGCCAGGCGCAGGGTCAGGGAATAACTGCCGGCAATCTTCATGGCTGGGTGTCGAAGCGGTAGCCGATGCCGCGCACGCTGTGGATCAGCTTGAGCGGGAACGGATCGTCGATTTTCTGCCGCAGGCGGCGCACGGCGACATCGACCACATTGGTGTCGCTGTCGAAATTCATGTCCCACACCCGCGAGGCGATCAGCGAGCGCGACAGCACCTGCCCGGTATGCGTGGCGAACAGTTGCAGCAAGGCGAACTCCTTGTTGGTCAGGGTGATCCGCGTGCCGTCGCGGCTGACCCGGCGCTTGAGCACGTCGATGTGCAGATCGGCCACCTGCAGGTGTTCGTCCTCGTGGATCGGGCCGCGCCGGGTCAGCGTGCGCAGGCGCGCCACCAGTTCGGCGAAGGAGAACGGCTTGATCAGGTAGTCGTCGGCGCCCAGCTCGAGGCCCTTGACCCGGTCGGCGATGTCGTCGCGGGCGGTGAGGAACAGCACCGGCGTGTCGGCTTCCTTGCGCAGCCGGCGCAGCACCTCCCAGCCGTCCATTTTCGGCATCATCACATCCAGCACGATCACGTCGAAGCGCTGTTCCTGCGCCAGGTGCAGGCCATCGGCGCCGTCGCGCGCCAGGCTCACGCTGTAGCCCAGTTCCTGCAAGCCATTGAGCAGGTAGTTGCCGGCCTTGGGTTCATCTTCGACAACCAGGATATTCATGGACGATGGGCCTCAATGGTCATTGATGCAGCCGCTGCCTTGCACGTCGTAGTCCAGCACATGTTCGCGGCCCTGGTGGTCGAGGTAGTCGAGCCGTGCCGGAATCACCCCGCAGGCCTGAGAAATATCGGTGCTGGACAGCACTTTGTCGACATCCAGATGCACGTGGAAGGCATTCTTGTCGTGAATCACCGTGGTGTCGGGCGAGGGGGCGGCGAACACCGCAGCACTGGCGAGGAGGGCGCTGAAGGCAAGGATCAGGGTTTTCATGATGAGTCACTCGTGTGGCTGAAGAAGATCGGCGTTGGCGCCGGGACAACTTCAGGCTACCGAGCGATCCGCACGGCAAACCGACAACTCAATGACAAATCTGTAATGAAAGGGCGGGAGGGCTGACGGCGAGGTTTTTATGTACCGCCGCCGTCAGTTGCCAGAGGGGGGAGGAGCACATCGCCGCCTGCGCCAGCCCCCCCGCACGGCTCAGCTGCCGTGGGTGCTGAGGATGCTGGCGATCTGTTGCGGCTGGCAGTTGAGGTACGGCGAGGATTTCAGCCACTTCTGGTCCGGGTACCAGGAGAACATGTACTGGCCGTTCTTCAGGCTGTCGATCACCCGTTTGGCCACTTGCGGCCGCACGGCCGGGCAACCCTGGCTGCGGCCGATGCGGCCCTGGCGCTTGCTCCACAGCGGATTCACGTAGTCGGCGGCATGGATGACAATGGCGCGGTCGCGGGCCATGTCGTTGAAGCCCGGCTCCAGGCCGTCCATGCGCAGCGAATAACCGTGGCTGCCTTCGTAGCTTTCTTGCGTGCGGAACAGGCCGAGGCTGGACTGATAACTGCCTTCGCGATTGGAGAACTGGGTGGCGAAGTTTTCCCCGGAGTTCGACCCGTGGGCGACCAGATCGCGCAGGATCAGCTTCTTCTTCGCCAGGTCGAAGATCCACAGGCGCCGCTCGGTGGACGGCTGCGAGTAATCGATGATCGCCAGGTGACGCGATTGCCGGGCGCCGTTGTTGATCGCGCATTGCATGGCGTTCAATGCACCTTTCAGCGCCTGGGGATTGAGTTCCGGCGCGGCGTGCGCGAGGCTGGTGTACAAGACCGGCGAAGCGCCGCCGGCGGCAAACACGGGGCTGGCCAGCACGCCAAGGGCGGTGGCAGTCAGCAGAAGTCGGCGCAAAAACGTCAACATTTACAGTAAGTCCTCGCTTGCTACTTGTTTGGCACTTAGGCTCCTGACGTCCAGTCGTCCCCGGCAGACCCGCGAATCGGGCCTGACTGTTCACCGCACCTGAGGTAAGGTTGACCGTCATCTGGACGGCCATGGATTGGAGTAAAGCAGTTGTTCAAAAAGTACGCATGCTACTTGAGCATTTGTTTGCTCGCTGCGCCGTTTGTCGCTTGTGGCGAAGAACCGTTGCCGACGCTGCCGACGCCCACGCTGGAGCTGCCGGTAGAACCGCAGACGCCGTTGCAGGCGGTGCTGATCGGTCTGTCCCAGGCATGCCCGACCGTGGCCGCGCACCTCAGCGGCCCGGCGCTGGAGCAATTGCAGGCGTTCTATCAGCAGCAGGACTGGCTGCCGGTGTGGGCGCAGGGCGGACGGTTAGCGGCCTTGCAGGGGCAGTTGCAACTGCTGGCCGACGACGGCCTCAACCCGAAACGCTACCCGGTGGCGGCCAATGCGCCGCAGGACGGCGAGCTCTGCGCCGACATCGACATCAGCCGCTATTACCTGCAAGCCTTGCAGGATCTGCACTTTGGGCGGCTGCTGCAATCGCACTTCGAGCCGCTCTGGCATGCCGACGACACGCCACGTGACCGCCAGACCGAATTGCTCGCCATCGCCGTACCGGGCCTGCACGACATCCCGGCGGCCTTCGATCTGGCCCGGCCGCGTCTGGCGCAATACCAGAACCTGCGTCATCTCTACGCTGCGCAACGTCTGCAGGCTCTGCCGCACTGGCAAGCCGTCGGCAACGGCCCGCTGCTGCGCCCGGACATGGAAGACAAACGTGTGCCGGAACTGGCCCAACGGCTGTACAACGAGGGCTACCTGAGCAGCGTCGTCGGCAGCGCCGACACCGCCTATCACGGTGTGCTGGTGGACGCGGTGAAAAGCTTCCAGGCCAATCACTCGCTGCAGGCTGACGGCGTAGTCGGGCCGGGCACCATTGCCGAACTCAACATCAGTCCGCTGACGCGTCGCGAACAGCTGCGGGTCAACCTCGAACGCTTCCGCTGGCTGGCCCAGGACATGGAGCCCGATGGCCTGCTGGTCAACGTCGCCGCCGCCGAACTGACCCTGTATCAGGGCGGCCTGCCGGTGTGGCAGACCCGCACCCAGGTCGGCCGCGCCGAGCGCCAGACCCCGCTGCTCAAGTCGCGGGTCACGCGCCTGACCCTCAACCCGACCTGGACCGTGCCACCGACGATCTGGAAGGAAGACAAACTGCCGGAGATCCGCAAGGACCAGACCTTCCTCAGTCGGCAGAACCTGCAAGTCCTCGACGCCAACGGTCAGCCCCTGGCGGCCGCGGACATCGACTGGGACAACCCGGGCAATATCCTCCTGCGCCAGGACGCCGGGCCGCGCAATCCACTAGGGCAAATGGTCATCCGCTTCCCCAACCCGTTCTCGGTGTACCTGCACGACACGCCGAGCAAGGCGCTGTTCGACAAGGGCCCACGGGCCTTCAGTTCCGGCTGCGTGCGGGTCGAGCATCCGCTGAAGCTGCGCGATCTGTTGCTGACGCCGGCGGAGAAGGCCCGCACCGAGACCTTGCTCGCCACGGGCACCACCCATGAGTTTCGTCTCTCGGCGCCGGTGCCGATCCTCATGACGTATTGGACGGTGCAGGTCGACAACCACGGTCGCGTGCAGTACGCGCCGGACATCTACAGCCGTGACAGCGCGCTGCTGGCCGGCCTCGACCGGGCGCACTGAGGTTTACGCGCCACGGCGCCAGAAGCGCCGGGCCAGCCAGGCATCGATGCTCAACCTGCCGGCCCCGGCGAACACCAGCGGCACCAGCGCGGCGAGGTAGATCGCCGGCAGTTTGAAGTTGCCGAAGCCCTTGTTGGTGATCGCGTAGCCCTGAGCCAGTTCGCTCAGGGTCGACCAGTCGGCCGGCCAGTGCACGGCGGCGGTGGCGACGATGGTCACGACGATCAGCGCCATCGCCGAGAATCGCGTACCGAGGCCGATCAGGATCGCCACGGCGCCGATCAATTCCGCCCACATCGACAACTCCCAGTTGAGAGTCGCGGGCAGGTGATCGAAGGGAAAGGGGAAGCGTTCCTGGATGTCTTCGAACCAGTTCTGGCCGTTGAATTTCTCCAGGCCCGATTCGAAGAATTCCCAGGCAATGAACAGGCGCAGGGTCAGCGGCGCCAGCCACTGGCCGGCGCGATCGAGGTTCAGGTGCAGGCCTTTGACGGCGGTCGAGAGAGCTGTGGTCATGAAAAGGGCTCCGGTCAGTCAGAGAAAAAGGGGCCGCGGCGTGCCCCGTGCAGGGTTTACTCGCTGGCGCCGCACTTGCCTTCGCCGCATTTGCCTTCCGCGGTTTTTTCCGCGCTGTCGGTGGCGGCCTGCGCCTGGCTGTAGCCGTGTTCCAGAGGCTTGGTGCGGAAGGCTTCGGAGGCCGACGCGGCGTTGGCCAGGGTCAGGCCGCCGGCCAGCAGCAGGCCGAGGGTCAGGGAAGTTTTCGAGAGTCGGTTCATGGTCAATCTCCGTCGCATTGAGTGAGTGGCAGGGCCGGACCGGCAGTGACGGTCGACAGGTGCATTTCAGCGTCGGGGTGTATCGGCGATGTGTCGCCGGCAGGGGGGAATTAGCGCGATCGTGTGTCTGCGCCGCCGCGGTACACACTGTGATACACGCGGCGGCAACTCCGTACGCTGGCGGTGTGATCCGGGCTCGCTCGGCGGCGTCTAGCCTCCGTGTCCCCGCAATCCCATGGGGCGAGACTTCGGAACCCGGCATGCAAGCGCTGTTGAACGAGATCCTTGACGCTGTCCGGCCCCTGATCGGGCAGGGCAAGGTGGCTGACTACATTCCCGCCCTCGGCACTGTGCCGGCCAATCAACTGGGCATCGCCGTGTATGGCAACGACGGCGAGATGTACAGCGCCGGCGACGCCGAGACGCTGTTCTCGGTGCAGAGTATTTCCAAGGTGTTCAGCCTGGTGCAGGCCATCGAACACTCCGGCGAAGCGATCTGGGAACGCCTCGGCCATGAACCGTCCGGCCAGCCGTTCAACTCGCTGGTGCAGCTGGAATTCGAACGCGGCCGGCCGCGCAACCCGTTCATCAACGCCGGGGCCCTGGTGATTTGCGACATCAACCAGTCGCGCTTCGCCGCGCCGGCCCTGTCGATGCGCGACTTCGTCCGGCGCCTGTCGGGCAATCCGCAGGTGATGGTCGACGGCAAGGTCGCCGAATCCGAATACCAGCACCGCGCCCGCAACGCGGCGATGGCCTACCTGATGCAGTCCTTCGGTAACTTCCACAACGACGTCGAAGCGGTGCTGCGCAGCTACTTCAGCCACTGCGCCCTGCGCATGAGCTGCATCGACCTGGCCCGTGCGTTCTGCTTCCTGGCCAACGACGGCTTCTGCAAGCACAGCGGCGAACAGATCCTGAGCCGCCGGCAGACCCAGCAAGTCAACTCGATCATGGCCACCAGCGGCCTCTACGACGAGGCGGGCAACTTCGCCTACCGTGTCGGCCTGCCGGGCAAGAGCGGCGTCGGCGGCGGCATCGTCGCGGTGGTGCCGGGGCAGTTCACGGTGTGCGTGTGGTCGCCGGAGCTCAACGCTGCAGGCAACTCCCTGGCGGGCATGGCGGCGCTGGAAATGCTCAGCTCGCGGATCGGCTGGTCGGTGTTCTAGGCACGTGGTCTGGCGCTTTTTCGCACAATTGGAGGTGTGATCCGGCGCGCTTCATTCGTATCGTCCCGCGCTTTTGACGCACTGGCGTCGGGGGGGATGAAGCGATGATGTTCACATGGCGCAAAAAAGCACGCGCAGACGCTGGTGAGACGGTGGTGGTGACGCAACCGGCGCCTGCGCAGAGCGATGAGACGCTGCTCGGCGCCCACGCGAACGAGCGCCGCGAGCGGGATTTCTTCCGCGGCCTGGCGCAGCACTTGCTGACCTGCGGCAACTCGCTGGCGCCGGTCAGCGAATCTTTCTCGATGCTCAACCAGCGCCTGAAACTCAACCATCAACGCGCCGCCGCCGTGGCCAGTGCGGCCATCGCCAACCGCGAGCAGGTCGGCCATTTGCAGGAACAGTCGCGGGTCATGGCCACCGGGCTCGAAGCGCTTGAAGGGGCGATCACTCATCTGGTCAGCCGCGCCAGCGAGATCGACCGCATCGTCGACCTGATCAGCGACATCGCGCGCAAGACCAACCTGCTGGCGCTCAATGCCGCCATCGAGGCCGCCCGCGCCGGCGACACCGGGCGCGGCTTTGCGGTAGTCGCCGGCGAGGTGCGCCTGCTCGCGGAAAAGACCGCCGAGGCCACCCGCGAGATCATCAAGGAGACCTCGGCCATCCAGGACGAGATCGGCCAGGCCAAACGAGACATCTCTGCGCAGAGCCAGGTGTCCGCCGCGTTCGGCGCGATCATCGATCAGACCGCCGCCGCCATGGCCGGCATGTACGATCAGGCGCAGCAGATGCAGCGTGAGATCGACCAGTCGCACCTGCTGTCCGACATCGAACTGGCCAACCTGCAAGAGCTGACGCTGAAAGTCACGGTGTATGACCGCTTGCTCAACCCCGGGCCGCAGGCACCACTGACACTGCCGGATGAAACCGAATGCCTGTTCGGCCAGTGGTATTACGGCGCGCAGAACCACGGCCAGCAACGTGATGCCGACTTCCGCCGCATGGAGGTGCCGCATCGTCTGGTGCACAGCAGCGGCCAGGCCGCGCTGCAGGCTCATGCCCGGGGTGAGCTGGAGGAAACGCTGCGCCAGGTCGGGCAGATGGAGCAGGCCAACGCCGCGGTGATGCGGACTGTCAAAGGCGTACTGCACGCGCGTCTGCAATCGCCTGCCTGAGGCGTGACGCTCGGGGACTTTTGCTATACATTTTTCGCCCGCTCCTCTGCATGGTGAATCCGTTTCATGTCTCTTGCGCTCGAACGTCTCGTCGCTGGCACGCCTATCCCTTTCGCTGGTAACCGCGTCACCGTGGTCAGCCCCGAACTGGCCGAGCGCTTTCGACCCGGCGATCACCTGCTGGTCGAGCAGGTCAGTGGCGAGCTGCTGCTGATTCCGGTGGCGGATCAGCAGGCGGCTGCCGTGGCGATCGAGCGCGCAGCAACGGCGTTCACGGCGTTGTCGGCGGTGCCCGATGAGGCGATCAGCCGTTTCTTCGATCTGTTTGCCGAGCGTCTGGAGACCCCGGATTGCTGGACGCAGATCGAGGCGGCCAACCTCGCCGACATCGAACGGGCCAAGGCGCGCGGGCGTTCCACCACCCGCTTGCTCGCCGATGAACGCATGCGCCGTGACATGATCGCCGGCCTGCGTGCCTGGCGGGATGCGCCGGCCACGCGCGGCAAGGTCATCAGCAGCGTCGAGCATGACGGCTGGAAGGTTGAGCAGGTGGTGTCGCCGCTGGGCATCGTCGCCTTCGTGTTCGAAGGCCGGCCCAACGTGTTTGCCGACGCCGCGGGGGTGCTGCGTACCGGCAACACCGCCGTGCTGCGCATTGGCAGCGACGCGCTGGGCACGGCGCAGGCCATCGTCAGCCATGCGCTCAACCCGGCGCTGGCGGCGGCCGGTCTGCCGCCGGGCGCGGTGTCACTGGTCGAGAGCGTCAATCACGCCGCCGGTTGGGCGATGTTCGCCGACCGCCGTCTGTCGCTGGCCGTGGCCCGGGGTTCGGGGCGTGCGGTCAGCCAGCTGGGCAGCATCGCCCAACAGGCGGGTACCGCCGTCAGCCTGCACGGCACCGGCGGTGCCTGGCTGATCGCCGACCGTGACGCCGATGCCAGGCGTTTCGCGGCCGTGGTGCGCAACTCGCTGGACCGCAAGGTCTGCAACACCCTCAACGTCTGCCTGATCCAGCGCGAGCGTGCCGGCGAGCTGGTGCCGTTGTTCCTCGATGCCTTGCAGCAGGCCGGCACCGCCCGTGGCCAGGGCTGCAAACTGCACATCGTCGAAGGCAGCGAAGGTTGCCTGCCGGGCGAATGGCGCGACGCGACAGTCGAGGTCTACCGCGCCGAGGGCTACCAGACCGAGGCCCTGGCCGAACCGTTGCCGGAGGCGCAATTGGGGCGCGAGTGGGAATGGGAAGAAACCCCGGAAGTCAGCCTGATGCTGGTTGACGACCTGGATCAGGCGATTGCCTTGTTCAACCGCTACAGCCCGCAGTTCACCGTCTCGCTGATCAGCGAAGACGCGGCGACGCAGGAGCGTTTCTACAATGCGGTCAACGCGCCGTTCGTGGGCAATGGCATCACCCGTTGGGTCGATGGTCAGTACGCCTTGAACAAGCCGGAGCTGGGTCTTTCCAACTGGGAGAGCGGGCGCCTGTTTGCCCGCAGCGCGATTCTGTCCGGCGATGGCGTGTTCACCGTGCGCAGCCGCATGACGCAGATCGACCTCGGCGTGAAACGCTGAAACCTGCAACGCCGCGCCCGTCGTCAGGACGGGCGCGGCGTCGGCTCATTGGCTGCGCGCCGCGGATTCGATCAGGTGGGCCACGGTTTTCGGGTTCGACACCATCACCACATGAGACGCGCCCTTGACCACCACGGTCTGTCTGGCGTGTGCCCGCTGCGCCATGAACGCCATGGCTTGCGGCGGGATGTTCTTGTCCTGGTCGCCATAGACGAACCATGACGGAATCGATTTCCACGCCGGCTCGCCAGCCGCTTCGTTGAGGGCGGCCTCGGTCACCGGGCGCTGCGTCGCGGCCATCAACTGCGCGGCGGCGTTCGGTACGTCGGCGGCGAACTGGTCATGGAACTTGTCCTGCTGGATGTACAGATCCTTGCCACCATCCTGCAGTGCGACCGGCGCCGCCAGGGTCGGCCCGAGGGTGCTGCCCGGGAAGCGTCCGGCCAGCCCGGCGACGGTTTCACCCGCTTCGGGCGCCAACGCGGCGACGTACACCAGCCCCTTGACATTGGCATTGCCATACGCGGCGGCACTGATGACCGGCCCGCCGTAGGAATGGCCGACCAGCACCACGGGCGTCTTGATCGTGGCCAGTACGTCCGCCACCGATTGCGCATCGCCCTTGAGCGAGCGCAGCGGGTTGGCGGCGGCGATCACCGGATAACCGTCCTGTTGCAGAATCTTCACCACACCGTTCCAGCTGCTGGAATCGGCGAAGGCACCGTGCACCAGGACCACGGTCGGTTTGACATCCGCGGCCATGGCCGAAGAGGCGCCGACGAGAGCGGCGAGGGCCAGGCCTGCAAACAACTTGTTCATTGGGTATTCCTTGAATGGGGAGGAGGGGTACAGCGACAGGGCCCATTCAAGGCGCTGGCTGTATCGGCGGTGTGTCCGCCGCCCATGGCGGGTGCAAGGAACTGTGTCTGGCGGGGCTCAGGCTACACACTGATACAAAGGGCAACGCCCCGACGGCGCGGGGCGTTCGTTTCAGGCCGCATTGATGGCCTGGCCGTGCACCGCGCACGTTGCCGGATGCTCGGCCAGGGCGACAAAGGTGCGGCGGTCGGCGCTCAAGGCATCGATCGAACCGGTCTCGATGTCGTACACCCAGCCGTGCAGGTTGAGCCGACCCTGCTCCTGCGCCAGGCGCACGCTCGGGTGGGTCTGGATGTTCGCCAGCTGCGCGATCACGTTCTCTCGCACCATCGAACTCAACCTGGCTGCGTCACTGGCATGTGGGCGTGACTCGTTGACCACTTTGGCCGACTCGGCGTGCTGCAGCCAGCCGCTGACGGCGGGCAGGTGATCCATGCATTTGCACTGGGCGATGGCGGTCATCGCACCGCAATCGGAGTGGCCGCAGATGACGATATCGCTCACGCCGAGGACCGCCACCGCGTACTCCACCGTCGCCGACACCCCGCCCGGATGCGGGCTATAGGACGGTACGATATTGCCGGCGTTACGAATCACGAACAGCTCGCCGGGCTCTTGCTGGGTCAGCAGTTCCGGCACCACGCGGCTGTCGGAGCAGGTGATGAACAGCGTGCCCGGCTGCTGGGTGGTGGCCAGGTGCTTGAACAATTCGCTGCGTTGCGGAAAGGCTTCTTTCTGGAATTTCAGGAAACCATCGATCAGGTTTTTCATGGTGTGGTCCTCTCAGTTCGAACAGCCGCTGCCGAATTCGCTGTACTGCAGAATGTGTTTGCCGCCATGGCTGTCGAGGTAGGTCATTTCTACCGGGACCACGCCACAGACGTCGGCAACCGGGGTGATGCTGAGCACTTGAGCAATGTCCAGGGTCATGCCGTAGCGATAGGCGACAGCCTCATCGGCGGCATGGGCCTGGGCGGTCAGGCCGGCGAGCAGGGCCAGGGTCAACAGAATTTTTTGCATGGGACAGCCTCCAGTCGAATGTGGTGACGGTTGCAATCGGGGTCAGGGTCGGCCCGCACACCGTGCGGGCCGGGATGGATCAGAACGGACGCAGCGGCAGGAACTTGCCGTCGAGGGTGATCACCGCGCGGGAGCCACCTTCCGGGTCTTCGACTTTCTTGATGTCGAGCTTGAAGTTGATCGCGCTGATGATGCCGTCGCCGAACTGCTCATGAACCAGGGCTTTGAGGGTGGTGCCGTAGATCTGGATCATCTCGTAGAAACGGTAGATGGTCGGGTCGGTCGGCACGCCACCGAGGCTGCCGCGCAGCGGAATGATTTGCAGGGCGGCGATGTCGGCGGCGTCCAGCTCAAGCTTGTCGCCCACCACCTGGGCGGCGGCTTGTGGCAGCGGATGCTGGCCGAGCAGGGCAGCGGTGACGTAGGCCAGGCTCAGGCCGGTGTCGTCGGCCAGATCCTGCCACGACAGGTTCTTGCGGGCCTTGGCATCCAGAGCGCGGGTAGTCAGGGCCAGGCTGGCGTCGTTGTAAGCGTGGGACTGTTGCATGGTGTCACTCCTTGCGGGTTGGCTTGCTGGTGTGGAGTGATCTTCTGCCGATTGCTCCATAGCGTCCAAGACCGATATACAATGCTAAGCATAAGTACAGCCTATAGATGGAGCGCCCCGATGCTGCTGCGACACTTGCGTTACCTGCTGGCCGTGGCTGATCACGGCGGCTTCACCCGCGCGGCCGAGGCCCTGCATGTCTCGCAGCCGACCTTGTCGCAACAGATCCGCCAACTGGAAGAAAGCCTCGGCGTGGAGTTGTTCGACCGCACGTCGCGTTCGGTCAAACCCACCGACGCCGGCGAGGCGTACATCGAATGCGCGCGGCGGGTGCTGGTGGAACTGGAGGCGGGCAAACGCGCCCTGCATGACGTCAAGGATCTGTCCCGTGGCAGCCTGCGCTTGGCCATGACGCCGACATTCATGGCTTACCTGGTCGGGCCGCTGGTGCGCGATTACGTCGCGCGGTTTCCGCGGATTCACCTGCAAATCTTCGAGCTGTCGATGGACGACATCGAAGCCGGGCTGGCGGACGATTCGCTGGACATCGCGATTGCGTTCACGCCGGTGCGCAACCCGGACATCGAATGCATTCCGGCGTTTGTCGAGACCCTGGGGGTTATGGTCGGGCGCGAGCATCCGCTGTATGACAGCCCTGTGCTGCTGAGTCCGAGCGATGTCGCGCAACTGGACTTCGCCTTGCTGGCGCCGGACTTCATCACGCGGTTGTCGATCGATGAGTATTTCCGCCAGCACGGCATCACACCGAAGGTGCAGATCGAAGTGAATTCGGTCAGCACCTTGCTCGAGGTGATCCGCCATGCGCCGATTGCGACGATGCTGCCGGAGGCGATTGCCACCGAGGACCGGGCCTTGTGCCGGTTACAATTGCGCAGTGAGGCGCCACAGCGTGGCGCGGCGTTGTTGCGGCGCAAGAACAACTATCACAGCGCGGCCGCCACGGCGTTTATGCAACTGGTGCTGGAAAGGGAGATCCGCTGAGCGCTATTCGCCAGGCCAGGAAAGCAGCGGTTGACGCTGCGCCCTGCATCTCTGGCAAGCCAGCACCTGTAGATCGGCGGTGCAGGCCAGAGACAAAAAAAGGGCCTGCTCCTTATCGGAGCAGGCCCTTTTATTTATGTAACGTCGAACTTAGTAGAACCGATCAATCACCCGAACTTCATTGTTGTTCTGCATCGAATCCCACGCCTGTTTCAGCGTCTGCAGGACACTGCCGATGAAGTCCTTGTCGGCCGCGGCTTTTTTGCCGACATAACCGTGGCCACGGCGGTACATCTTCAGGCGGGCCAGCAGGTTCTGGTTGTTGCGGTCGAATTCTTCTTCACCAGCGTGGGGCGACAGGCAGTCGATATGCACCTGACCCGACTTGCTGATCCACAGAATATGGCTGTCGTGGCTGTCTTTCTGCGCCGCGAACATACGAGCCAGTTCTTCGATAGTAGGTTGATTGTTCAGATTCATAATGTTTGCCCCTTGACCAGTTTGGTGATCTTTCAAAGTTGATTCGCTAATACAGGTAGCCCATCGGTTAGTTGATCCCTGGCACCGAAACCAGGACGTCAGCGGTCGCCCGTGTGGAGTACGGGGTCATGCATCTGTTGCATGTAGTCGTGTTGAATAACTGCTACGCAATAGCGTCACAACGAGGAGAAGCAGCGAAAACCGGGAGGCTCCTTGACGACGTTTTCAGGGTCGACCACAAGCGTCTTGAGAATTTTCGCCAGCGTTTCTCGTCCTTGTACTGGACGTTCAGGCCAGGTCAGCTTCTTCAATCTGCCTTGTGGGCAGCGTGTATCCGGAAAAAACAGCTCGGCGGTCAGACGAGCTTGCTCAAGCGTGTTGCCAGTGCTCCCGATCGGGGAGACGTCTGCATCATGCAAAAGCAAAACGGTGCCGTCAACGGTTTTGTAGTGATTATTTTTGCTCACTACATATTGTCCGACAAAGTCTTTCTGGAATTAGAAAAAGGCGGGTTCAGGCAACGGCTGCGGGGCTGTGCAGGCCGTAGAAGGTGCACGGATAACCGTTGACCGTACGCTGCTGCCGGGTGAATTCGCCGCCGCTCAGATCAGCGATGATCCGCGCCCAGAAGCGCTGTGCCGGGCGGTTGGCGTCGATGTGGAAAATCTGCCATTGCCCGGGCAGGCGGCTCAAGAGGGCAGAGACGACAAACTGCGCGACGCCTTGGCCACGGAAGCGCCGGCTGACGAAGAAATAGCCGATGTTGTACTCGGCGCCGTTGAGGTGAATGTCGTCATCCACGCTCACGAACCCCGCCAACTCACCGTCGACCCTGAGCAGGAACGGTCGGGTTGCCGGCAGGCGCCAGTAATCGTCCAGTGGCTGGATCCGGAAGAAGCCGTGTTCAGCCAGTTTCAGCGGCAACCATTGGCTGAAGTCGTACAGGTAGAACTGCATCAGGTTCTCGATGATTTGCAGTTCGTCGCGCTGGGCGGGGTGCAGCTCGATGATGGACATGTTGGCGAGCTCTGGAGACAAGACCTGAGTATTGTCGATTGCTTCGCCAACGGCACACGATCAGTTGCCGTGCCGGGTGCCAGCGGACTAGCTGGCTGCCGGTTTCGCCGCCCGCCTGGCGCTGCCTGGTGTTTTACTGCGGGTCGACTTGCGCTTTTTCTTCCACGGCGCCGCAGCCTTGCCGGTGGGTGGCGGGCCGCTGATGGTCAGGCTCAGGCCGGCGCACCGGCTGACCTGCTTGCTCATCCAGGCCGCCTGTTTGGTGACGAATTCTTCCAGGCTCATTTCGCCGCTCTGGACCATGTCCAGCGCCTGTTCCCAGATGGCCGTGGTGCCGGGGTCGGCAATGGCTCGGGGCACCGCATCGATCAGGCTGAATGCTGCCGGGGTCGCGGCCAGGGCCTTGCCGTTCTTCACCAGGTAGCCGCGATCCAACAGGCCCTGGATGATCGAGGCGCGGGTGGCCTCGGTGCCGATGCCGGTGGTGTCCTTGAGTTTCTGCTTGAGCAGGGGATCTTCCACCAGTTTGGCGACGTTCTTCATTGCCTTGATCAGGTCGCCTTCGGTGTAGGGCTTGGGCGGTTGTGTCCACAGGTCCTTGAGCTTCACCTCGGCCACGGCGCACTCGGCACCCTGGGTCAGCGCCGGCAGGGTTTGCGGTGCCGGTGCTTCGCGGCCCTTGGCCGGGGCCAGCGCTTCAGGTAGGGCGCGCTTCCAGCCCGGTTCGATGATCTGCTTGCCGACGGCGCGCAATGCCTGGCCGGCGCAGTCGAAGTCGGCCTGGGTGCGATCGTATTCATGGTTGGGCAGGAACTGCGCCAGATAGCGTGCGCGAATCAGCGTGTAGACCGCGCGGTGCTTGCCGCTGAGCTTTTCCAGATGCTTCGCCGCGGCGGTGGGGATGATGCCGTGGTGGGCGCTGACTTTGCCGTCGTTCCAGGCGCGGGATTTGCGCTGCGGCTCGAGAAAGCCCTCGAGCGCTGCAAGGCCTGGGTCGGCCTGGCGCAGCGCGGCGAGAATCCCCGGCGCCTCGCTGTGCTGGCTCAGCGGCAGGTAACCGCAGTCGCTGCGCGGATAGGTGATGACTTTGTAGGTTTCGTAGAGCGCCTGGGCGATGTCGAGGGTTTCCTGGGCGCCGAGGCCGAGTTTCTTCGAACAGACTTCCTGCAGGGTGCCGAGGTCGAAGGGCAGCGGTGCCACTTCGCGCATGCGCTCGGTGCGCAGCTTGACCACCCGGGCACTGGCGGCGCTGCCGAGTGCCGCCGCGGCTTGCTGGGCCAGCGCCTGATCCAGGCAGCGATCCTGATCGTCACAGACATCGCCTGGCGCGCGCCATTGCGCGGTGAACGGCGTGCCGTCGTGAAGCAACTGCACTTCGATGGCCCAGTACGCCACCGGGACAAAGTCGGCGATGCTGCGATCGCGATCGACTACCAGGCGCAGGGTCGGCGTCTGCACCCGGCCCACCGGCAGCACGCCCTGGTAGCCGGACTGGCGGCCGAGCAGGGTGAACAGGCGGCTCATGTTCATGCCGATCAGCCAGTCGGCGCGCGAGCGCCCCAGCGCCGAGTGATAGAGGCTGAAGGTTTCCGCCCCCGGTTTGAGTGCCGCCAGGGCCTTGCGGATCGACGCCTCGTCCAGCGCCGACAGCCACAGGCGGCGGATCGGCCCGCGATAGCGGCAATGCTCGACCAGCTCGCGGGCGATCATCTCGCCTTCGCGGTCGGCGTCGGTCGCGATAATCAGCTCGCTGGCTTCGCCGAGCAGCCGCTTCACCGCTTTGTACTGGCTGGCGGTGCGTGGCTTGACGGTCATCTTCCATTTGTCCGGGATGATCGGCAGGTCCGCCAGTACCCAGCGTTTGTAGCGGGCGTCGTAGGCGTCCGGCGGGGCGGTTTCCAGCAGGTGGCCGATGCACCAGGTCACCGTGACATCCGTTCCCAGCCAGCAGCCGTCGCCCCGGCGCCTGGCGCCGAGCACGGCCGCGATATCCTTGGCCTGGGAAGGTTTTTCACAGAGGTACAGCTGCATAACCACCATCGTCGATCATTGCCCGCAGAGGCGCACAGAATGGCCGGACTTGCGCAACGGAGCAACTTTTATCTGTATGGATATACAGATAAAAGCATTGCCGCAAATGACCGGGCGGCAGTGTGGCGAAGGCGCAGATACTTCGGGCGTCGCGGTTTCATTGCAGCGGGAAACCGTTCGGCTGCGAATCCGGCGTAATCCCATGGCATGGGTTATACCTGAACCGGTCTCTTCGCCGTCTTCAGGAGAACCCCATGAAAAGCTCCGGTCCCAGCCCCGTGATCACTGTCGAAGAACTTCCAGGTTGCCTGGTGGTGAAATTCCATGGCATCCAGGTCGCTGCGTCGTCCCATGTGCTGGTGCTGAACGAGGCCAACTATCCGCCGGTGTACTACGTCCCGCGCGAAGACATCGACGAAAAATACTTCGCCCGCACCGACCACACCAGTTATTGCCCGTACAAGGGCGACGCCAGCTACTTCAGCCTGCAGGTACCGGGACATGAAGGGGCGAATGCGGTGTGGACCTACGAACAGCCGAAGATCTCGGTCGATCAGATCAAGAACTATGTGGCGTTCTATCCCGATCAAGTGAAATTCGAGGTGATCAAGGCGGATGCCTGAGCGGCAAAGCGGTGGGAGGTATGCCGGTGCGCTGAGGGAGCAGGCTCCCTCAGCCGGTTTATCGACTCGCGATCAGTTCTTGTCCAGATCGATATTCTTCGTCTCGCGCAGACAGATCATCCCCACCACCAGGCTCACCGCGGTCACCAGTACCGGGTACCACAGGCCGTAGAAAATATCCCCGGTGTAGACCACCAGCGCGAACGATACGGTCGGCAGGAAGCCGCCGAACCAGCCGTTGCCGATGTGGTAGGGCAGGGACATCGAGGTGTAGCGGATGCGCGTCGGGAACAGTTCGACCATCAACGCCGCCAGCGGCCCGTAGCACATCGCGGAGATGATGATCAGCGCGACGATCAGGGCGACGATCATCGGTTTGTTGATCTGTTGCAGGTCGGCCTGTTGCGGGTAGCCGGCGAGGGTCACCGCGCCGCGCAGGGCCGATTCATCGAAACCGTCGAGTTTCACATCGCCGACGCTCACCTGCACCGCGCTGCCGGCGGGCGCCGCGACGCTGGTGTAGGGCAGGCCCTGTTTGACCAGGAAGGTCTTGACCTTGTCGCATGGGCTGTCGAATTTGGCCTTGCCCACCGGATCGAACTGGAAGGTGCAGGTGGCCGGGTCGGCCACCACGGTGATCGGCGCCTGGCGGCTGGCCTGGTCGATCGCCGGGTTGGCGTAGTGCGCCAGCGATTTGAAGATCGGGAAGTACAGCGCCGTGGCCAGCAGCAGGCCGAGCATCAGCACCGGTTTGCGCCCGACCTTGTCCGATAGCCAGCCGAAGATGATGAAGAACGGCGCGCCGATCACCACGCTGATAATCAGCAGGCTGTTGGCCACCGCCGGATCCATTTTGAGGAACTGGGTGAGAAAGAACAGCACGTAGAACTGCGCGGCGTAGAAGGTCACGGCCTGCCCGGCGTTGATGCTGAACAGGGCGATCAGCACCACCTTGAGGTTTTCCCATTTGCCGAAGGATTCGCGAATCGGCGCCTGCGAGGTTTTGCCTTGCTCTTTCATCTTCAGGTACGCCGGCGATTCATGCAGGCTCAGGCGAATCCAGGTGGAAATGCCCAGCAGCACGATCGACAGCAGGAACGGAATGCGCCAGCCCCACACTTCGAACTGATCGCCGGTGAAGTAGCGGCAACCGAGTACCACCAGCAGCGACAGCAGCAGGCCGAGGGTCGCGGTGGACTGAATCCAGCTGGTGTGGAAGCCACGCTTGCCGATCGGCGCGTGTTCCGCCACGTAGGTCGCGGCGCCGCCGTATTCGCCGCCGAGGGCCAGGCCCTGGAGCATGCGCAGCAGCACGAGGATGATCGGCGCGGCGATGCCGATGCTGGCGTAGGTCGGCAGCAGGCCGACGCAGAAGGTCGCCACGCCCATCAGGATGATGGTGGCGAGGAAGGTGTATTTGCGCCCGATCATGTCCCCCAACCGACCGAACACCAGCGCGCCGAACGGCCGCACGATAAACCCTGCCGCGAACGCCATCAGGGCGAAGATGAACGCCGTGGTGTCGTTGACCCCGGCGAAGAACTGCTTGCTGATGACCGCCGCCAGGGCGCCGTAGAGAAAGAAGTCATACCATTCGAACACCGTCCCC
This sequence comes from Pseudomonas sp. efr-133-TYG-5, assembly GCF_030209175.1. Classification (GTDB taxonomy): domain Bacteria; phylum Pseudomonadota; class Gammaproteobacteria; order Pseudomonadales; family Pseudomonadaceae; genus Aquipseudomonas. The sequence goes on from NZ_JARVSM010000007.1 coordinate 269,746, forward strand.
AGGGACGAGGCGAAGATGACCTTGCGGGTATCGGGGCTGGTGTCCGCGCTGCGCGCGACGTCCAGCGGCTGAACGTGTTCTGACATATCGGTATCCCTCACAGTGATTGTTTTTGTTGTTCCACTGGTGCTGCATGTCCGGGTGTCGCGTGATGCCTTTGTTCTCTGGTGCAAAAAACGCGGGGTGCGAGCCTGCTCGCGAAGGCGCACTTTGCGTCAATCTCTATGTTGAATGGGCGAGCGCATTCTCCAGCGGGCTCGCTCCTGCAATGGCGCTGTTCACCGGTGGCGTAAGGATCAGCTGGGCGGCCTTCTCGGCAATCATCAGCGTAGGCGAACAGGTGTTGCCCGAGGTGATGCACGGCATGATCGAGGCATCGGCGATGCGCAGGCCGGGGACGCCATGCACGCGCAACTGCGCATCGACCACCGCGTCGGCATCGTTGCCCATGCGGCAGGTGCCCACCGGATGGAAAATCGTCGTGCCGATCTTCGCCGCCGCTTCGTGCAGTTGTTGTTCCGTTTGCAGGCTGGCGCCGGGCAGGTATTCCACCGGGTTGAACGCTTGCAGGGCCGGGGCACTGATAATCCGGCGGGTCAGGCGAATGGCGTCGGCGGCCACGCGCAGGTCCTCGGGATGGCTGAGGTAATTGGGCTGGATCAGCGGTGCCGCCTGCGGGTCCGCCGAACGAATGTCCACCCGGCCACGGCTCTGCGGCCGCAAGTCACACACCGACGCGGTGAACGCCGGGAAGCTGTGCAGCGGTTCGCCAAAACGCTCCAGCGACAACGGCTGGACGTGGTATTCGAGGTTGGCCGAGGTCTGTTCCGGCCCGGAGCGGGCGAACGCGCCGAGCTGACTCGGCGCCATCGACAGTGGCCCGCTGCGGTCATACAGATAGCGCAGGCCCATGCCCATCTTGCCCCACAGGCTGCCGGCGATCTGGTTGAGGGTGCGGGCGTTGTCCAGTCGATAGATCAGGCGCAGTTGCAGGTGATCCTGCAGATTGCCGCCGACTCCCGGCAGTTCATGCGTGACGCCGATGCCGAGTTTCTCCAGCAGCGGTCGCGGGCCGATCCCGGAGCGCTGCAGGATGCCCGGCGAGCCCACCGAACCGGCGCACAGGACTATTTCCTTGCGCGCCTTGAAGCGTCTGACCTGGCCCTGCCAACGGGCGCTGACGGCGGCCGCGCGACCTTCCTCGAATAGCACCCGGTCAACCTCGACCTCGGTCAGCACGGTCAGGTTGGCGCGGTGGCGAATCGGCTTGAGAAACGCCTTGGCCGCGTTCCAGCGCACGCCGGCCTTCTGGTTGACCTGGAAGTAGCCGCAGCCTTCGTTGTCGCCCTGATTGAAATCGTCGATGCTGGCGATGCCGCTCTGTTCGGCGGCGCTGCGAAAGGCATCGAGAACCGGCCACGACAGACGCTGGCGTTCGACCCGCCATTCGCCTTGGTCGCCATGAAATTCAGCGGCGCCAGCAAAGTGGTTTTCGCTCTGCTTGAACAGTGGCAGCACGTCGTTCCAGGCCCAGCCCGGATTGCCTGCCGCCGCCCAGCCGTCATAATCGCCGGCCTGGCCACGCATGTAGATCATGCCGTTGATCGAAGAGCAGCCGCCCAGCACCTTGCCGCGCGGATAGCTCAGCGCGCGCCCGGCAAGGCCCGGTTGTTGTTCCGTCTTGAAGCACCAGTCGGTGCGCGGGTTGCCGATGCAGAACAGGTAACCGACGGGGATGTGAATCCACGGATAGTTGTCACGCCCGCCGGCCTCCAGCAACAGCACGCGCTGGCCAGCGTCCGCCGACAGTCGATTGGCCAGCAAACAGCCGGCGGGGCCGGCGCCGACCACGATGTAGTCGTATTCATCGAGGGAAGTCTGCATTCCCTGACCTCACTTCTTGTTTTTGTTGTCGGACACTCTAGTTGTTAGCTTTCGTTAAAAGAATGTTAGTTTTTGCGCAGCCGCTGTGCGTTTTTAAACAGCATTGTTTGACGATAGCCGACAAGGACAAGCCATGTTCGACTGGAACGACCTGCGGTTCTTTCTCGAGTTGCAGCGCAGCGGCCGTTTGCTGACCGCCGCGCGCCGTCTCAACACCACCCATGCCACCGTTGCCCGGCACATCGAGGCCATCGAAAAGAGCCTCGGCACCGCGCTGTTCGTCCAGCATGCCCAGGGCTACGAAATGACGCCGGCGGGGGAGGCGCTGCTCAAGCACGCCGAGGCCATGGAAAACGTCGCACTGCTGGCCCAGGAAGAAATCACCCAGTCCACCGCACCGCTGGGCAAGATCCGTGTCGGGGTGACCGAAGGCCTCGGCGTGATGTTTCTGGCGCAGCGCATGATCGGTCTGTTCGAGCGCTATCCGGGCCTGGAAGTGGAGCTGGTGGCGGTGCCGCGCTTCGTCAGCATCCTCAATCGCGAGGCGGAAATCAGCATTCACCTCGAACGCCCGGCCGCCGACATGCTGGTCACCCGCAAACTCACCGACTACCGCCTCGCGCTCTACGCCAGCCAGGCCTATCTGGACAGCGCACCGCCGCTGCGCAGCCGCGAAGACCTCGCTCGGCATGCCTGGATCGGCTACGTCGACGACCTGTTGTTCAGCCAGGAACTGATGTTCCTCAACAGCTTCTGCCGCAACCCGCGTGTGGTCTTCCACAGCACCAGCGTCATCGCCCAGCAGCAGGCCGCGCGCTCCGGCCTGGGGATCGCCGTGCTGCCGTGTTACATGGCCGCGTCCGACCCGCAGCTGGTGGCGTTGCTGCCGGACGAGAGCATCGAGCGCAGCTACTGGATCAGCACCCGCCGCGAGCTGCACAAATCAGTACGCCTGCGGGTGGTCTGGGATTACGTGGTGGGGTTATGCGCGGCGGAGCAGGGGTTGTTGCTCAACGCCTGCGAGCCGCCGTCCACCGCCGAGGCCTGCCGGGATGGCAGTGACTGAAGACCGGGCGTCACTCAGCGCGTGGTTGCTTTATATATGGAAATCCGTATATTCGATTTTCCATATATACGAGGTGCTGCCTGGTGATCACGCCCGCCGAACTGTTCAAGAGTCTGGCCGACGAAACTCGCGCCCGCGCCACGCTGCTGATCGCCGATCAAGGTGAGTTGTGCGTCTGCGAGCTGATGTGTGCGCTGGACGACAGCCAGCCGAAAATCAGCCGCCATCTGGCCCAATTGCGCAGCAACGGCCTGTTGCTCGATCGCCGTCAGGGCCAGTGGGTGTATTACCGGCTCAACCCCGAGCTGCCCGCCTGGGTTGGGGAAATCCTGCAAGTGACCTTGCAGGCCAACGCCGACTGGCTGCAACACAACGCCGCGCGCCTGCACAGCATGGACGGGCGGCCCGTGCGCGATGCCGCCTGCTGCTGAACCCCCGATCTCTATGTCTGCCCGAAGTCTCCGGAGCCTCCCCATGCGAATCCTGTTCATGTGCACGGCCAACAGTTGCCGCAGCATTCTCTGCGAAGCGCTGTTCAACCATCTGGCACCGCCCGGTTTCACGGCGATCAGTTCCGGCAGTTTTCCCAAGGGCCAGGTGTTGCCGCGCAGCCTGTCGACCTTGCAGCAGGCCGGCATCGCTGTCGCCGGCCTGTCCAGCAAAGGCAATGACGCCTTCGCCGACAATCCACCGGACATCGTCATCACCGTCTGCGACAAGGCCGCCGGCGAGAGCTGTCCGGTGTACTTCGGCCCGGCCCTGAAGGCGCATTGGGGCCTGGCGGATCCGTCCGATGTCAGCGGCGATGAAGCGACCATCGACGCTGCATTTCGCGCCACCCTGGCACAGATCGAGCGCCGCTGCCGCGCCTTCCTCGACCTGCCTTTTCCTACCCTGGGCCGTGATCAACTTCAGCGCGAGCTGAATCGCATCGGCTCGCTCTGAGCTGGAGGACCCATGTCACAGCACCTGCCCAACCTTGATCACCACCTGTTCGACGGCCCGCCCATCGCCTTGCCGCCGGGTGCGCACAAACCGCGCATCCTGCTGTTGTACGGTTCGACCCGCGAACGCTCGTTCAGCCGTTTGCTGGTGGAGGAGGCCGCGCGCCTGCTCGAGCATTTCGGCGCCGAGACGCGCCTGTTCAATCCGTCGGAACTGCCATTGCCCGATGACGTGGCGGTAGAGCATCCGAAAGTCCAGGCGTTGCGCGAGCTGGTGCTCTGGTCGGAAGGCCAGGTCTGGTGCTCGCCGGAGCGGCATGGCTCGATGTCGGCGGTGTTCAAGGCGCAGATCGACTGGATCCCGCTGGCCCTCGGCGCGGTTCGGCCGACTCAGGGCAAGACGCTGGCGGTGATGCAGGTCTGCGGGGGCTCGCAGTCGTTCAATGTGGTCAATCAATTGCGCGTGCTGGGCCGCTGGATGCGCATGTTCACCATCCCCAACCAGTCCTCGGTGCCCAAGGCCTATATGGAGTTCGACGAGGCGGGGCGGATGAAACCGTCGGCGTACTACGATCGCTTGGTCGACGTGATGGAAGAACTGGTCCGGTTCACCGTGCTGTTGCGCGACAGCCAGGCACTGCTGGTGGATCGCTACTCGGAGCGCAAGGAGAGCGCCGAGCAACTGATGGCGCGGGTCAACCAGCGCTCGCTCTGAGGGCCACCAACCAGCCCGCCCGGTGACCGCCGGGCGGGCTTTTTCGTCGCCGCAGCAAGTGCTGCCGGGCGGGTGAAACTAAACGCTGGGGCCGCAGGTCACTGCTTTGGCGGGAGGTTGAGTCATGTCGCCGAACCTCGAATACCGAAGACCCAAGCCGTGGCCACTCATCTCGATCGCCGCAACAACCTGTCGCTGGACAGCCTGAATTTCTTCCTCGCCGACGTGCGTGACGGCCTCGGCCCTTATCTGGCGATCTACCTGCTGGCGGTGCACCAGTGGCAGCCGGCGAGCATTGGCCTGGTGATGACCATTGCCGGGATCGCCGCGCTGATCACCCAGACGCCGGCGGGAGCGCTGGTCGACGCCACGCGCTACAAACGCGCTTTGATCGCGGTCGCCGCGCTGCTGGTCACCGGCAGTTGTCTGCTGTTGCCCTTCGTCACCTCGTTCAGCCTGGTGGCGCTGACGCAAGCACTGAGCGCCGTGGCGGCGTCGATCTTCGCCCCGGCCATTTGCGCCATCACCCTGGGCATCAGCGGGCCGCGCGCCTTCACCCGGCGCACCGGGCGCAACGAAACCTTCAACCACGCCGGCAACGCCTGCGCCGCGTTGCTGGCCGGGCTGTTCGCCTGGCTGTTCGGCCCGGTGGCGGTGTTCTACCTGATGGCGGTCATGGCGCTGGGCAGCGTGATTGCGGTGTCGTTCGTTTCGGCCGAAGCCATCGATCACGATATCGCCCGCGGCCTCGACCCCACTGGCGCCGGGCAGGGCCAGCAGCCTTCGGGCATGGCCGTGCTGTTCGGCAACCGGCCGTTGCTGATGTTCGCGATTTGCTGCGCGCTGTTTCACCTGGCCAATGCCGCGATGCTGCCGCTGGTCAGTCAGAAACTGGCGCAGGCCAATTTGCACATGGCCACGCCGCTGACATCGGCGTGCATCGTCGCCGCGCAACTGGTGATGGTGCCGATTGCGCTGCTGGTGGGGGCCAAGGCCGATGTCTGGGGGCGCAAGCCGTTGCTGCTGGCCGGATTCTTGATCCTGCCGCTGCGCGGTGTGTTGTATGTGCTGTCCGACGACCCGTGGTGGCTGGTGGCGGTGCAGTTGCTCGATGGCGTCGGCGCGGGGATCTTCGGCGCACTGTTCCCGGTGGTGGTCAAAGACCTGACCCAGGGCACCGGTCACTTCAATATCAGCCTCGGTGCGCTGTCGACCGTGTTCGGTCTGGGCGCCGCGTTGAGCAACAGCCTCGCCGGGTTTGTGGTGCAAGCGGCGGGCTACAGCGCCGCGTTCCTGACCCTGGCGGCGGTCGCGGCCGCGGCGCTGCTCCTGCTGTGGCTGGCCGTGCCGGAAACCTTGCATGGCGATGCCCGGCAAGCCAGCGACCTGGCGGGCACACCGCCGTCGGCTGCGGTGCCCTGACTCAACCCTCGGCGGTCACGTCGACCAGCGGAATCGGCTCGATGGCCCAGGCGCTGCTCTGACGGCGTTCGGGGCAGGGGATGGCGCACGCCTTGCGTCCGTTGAAGTCGCGGGCGAGCCGGGCTTCATCGATCTGCCAGCCCTGCCGCTCGAGTTCGCGCACGCGTTGGCGCAAGGCGATCTGCAACGCGTCGGACTTCAGCGACACCTCCTGCTGCCAGGAGTCGGGCACGCGTTCCGGGCGGACGTTTTTCAACACCGCGTGATCCTCGCGGAAAATCTTCAGATTGCTCGCGACAAAACGCCGGTCGAGCCAGCGCGAGCGCAGAAACGTGCGCCCCATCAGCCACCAGGTGCGGGTGTGGTGGGCATCCACCGGCACATGGGCGGCGACGATGTAGATCCGCCAGCCGTTGGGCAATTGCAGTTCCAGGGTGGTGCACGGCCCGGACAGATGATAGCCCGGCAAGGTCACCACGCTGATCCGTTCGGTGGCGGATTTGCGTCGCAACAGGCCGCTGCGCCGGGGCCGCTTCATCAGCATGCGCGCCTGTCCCTGCCAGTCATCGCTGGCAACGTCGAACGCGTCGATCTGCGGCTGCGCCGGGTCACCGAACGTGTTGCCATGCACGAACGGCGCGTGGGCGAAGTCCAGGCCGTTTTCGATGACCCGCTCCCAATTGGCCTGCCAGTCGAAGTGGCCGCTGACCACTCGCACGTCGGGGTTCTCGAGCCAGTCCAGCGTCGGCAGCGGCGGGCGCTCGGCCTCGGGCAGATCGCCGAGAAAGGCCCAGATCCAGCCGTAGCGTTCCTGCGTCGGGTAGGCATCGACGCGCGCCTTCGCCGGGATGCGCAACGTCGGTTGCGCGGGAATCTCCACGCAGCGGCCGTCGCCGTCGAAGCGCCAGCCATGGTAGGGACACTGCACGCTGTCGCCGACCTTGGCCCCGGCCGATAGCGAGCCGCCGCGATGCACGCAGACATCGGAGAGCAGCCGCGCCTTGCCGCTGCTGTCGCGAAAGGCCACGAACGGCTGGCCGAGCAGGCGCACGGGGCGCAGGGCATCGGTCAATTGCGCGGCGGGGAGAATCACGTACCACAGGTTCTTGAGCATGTGCAGCGACCAAAAGGGCTGGGAAGGGAATGGGCCTGAAAACGCTTTGAGCGTGCACACGCCCATGCAGTTCACCCGTGCGCGACAGGCCCTCAGCCTGGCGGCGAGGTGGCCTGCCGGGCGGTCGGAATCGACAACGTCGCACGCAAGCCGCCGTCGGCGCGATTGGCCAGCGTAATGCGCCCGCCCAGGCGGGTGGCGATGGTGGCGACGATGGTCAGGCCCAACCCTGCACCCTGCGCGTTGCCGCGGCTGTAGAAGCGTTCGAACAGGCGCTCGCGATCCGCTTCATCGATCCCCGGCCCCTGGTCTTCGACGCTCAAATGGCAGAAGCCGTCGGCGTGGCTCAGCTGCACGGTGATCACGCCATGCTCGGGCGAGAAGGTGGCGGCGTTGCTGATCAGGTTGTTCAGGGCGATGTCGATGGCAGCGGCATCGGCCAGCACCGGGAAGGGCTGAGCGCTGACATCGAAGGCCAGCTCCAGGTGTTTGCTCAGCAGCCACGGCGTCAATTGCACCAGGCTGTTGCGCACCGTTTCGCTGAGGTCCAGACGTTGCAGGAGCGGGGCATTGGCCTTGGGTTCGAGGCGCGCCATGGTCAGCAACTGGTTGACCAGGCGACTGGTGCGGTCGACCCCGGCGATGAGGAAGGCCAGCGACTCGCGACGCTGCTGTTCGGTGCCGGCCTCTTGCAGGTTCTGCGCGTGCACCCGCAGCACCGCCAGCGGTGTGCGCATCTCGTGGGCGGCGTCGGCGATGAAGCGGCGCTCGCGGCCCAGCACTTCCTGAATCTGCGCGAGCATGCGGTTGAGCGCGGCTTGCATCGGTTCCAGTTCATTGGGCAGCGGCGTCAGTTGCAGCGGTTCGAGCGAGCCGCCGTGCCGCGCGCGCAATGCCGCAGCCATGTTCGTCAACGGTTTGAGGCCCCAGCCGATGGCCAGCCAGACCATCGCCGCCAGCAGCAGGCTGCCGATCACGTTGGGCCACAGCGTATGGCGAACGATGCGGTCGACCAGATCGGCGCGCACGTCATCGCGTTCGCCGACCCAGATGCGCAGGCCGTTCTGCTGGTCTTCGAGAAGGAAGGCGCGCCAGTGGCGGTTGTTCAGATCGACCACATCGCTGAAGCCCGGCTGGGTGGGCGGCGTGCTGAAGGACGGCGCGCTGGCCGTGTGCACCAGGACGTCACCGCTCGGGTTCCACACCTGGAAAGCGATTTTGCGTTCGTACGGATGACCGTCGCCGTGCGGCACCGCCTCGCCCAACGCGGTGTTGAAGGCGCGGTACAACTCGGCGTGCTGCCGGCTCGCCAGTGGCATGCGCATCACGCCTTGCAGCATCCGCGCGTTCTGCGCCAGTTGCGCGTCGTAGACCTCGGCGATCTCGTGATTGCTGTCGTGCAGGTTGAACACGCTGAGCACCGCCAGGCCGGCGAGCAGCAGGCCGATAATCAGGGTCAGGGTGCGGCGGCGGATCGAACTCATCGACGTTCCTCCACCAGATAACCGACGCCACGAATGGTGCGGATCAGCTCGGTGGAGAATTTCTTGCGCAAGTGATGGATGTGCACTTCCAGGGTGTTGCTCTCGGCTTCTTCGCTCCAGCCGTAGAGCAGTTGCATCAAGTGATCGCGGGTGATGACCCGCCCTGGCGGCGACAGCAGTTCGTGCAACAGCTGATATTCCTTGGGCGTCAGCGCCACGGGTTGACCGTGATAGCTGACCTGCTGCGTGCCGGGGTTGAGGCTGATCCCGGCATGTTCGATCAACGCCTGGGCGCGGCCGGCGCTGCGTCGCAGCAAGGCGCGCAGGCGAGCCTTCAACTCGTTGAGGTCGAAGGGTTTGACCAGGTAGTCGTCGGCGCCGGCGTCGAGCCCGGCGATGCGGTCCTCGGTGGCGTCGCGGGCGGTGAGAATCAGCACCGGCAGGGTCGAGCCGCTGTCGCGCAAGCGCCGCAGCACTTCGAGGCCGTCCATGCGCGGCAGGCCGAGATCGAGCACCGCCAGATCAAAGGTTTCGCTGAGCAGGGCGTGCAGGGCGCTGCTGCCGTCCTTGAGCCAGTCGACGGTGTAGCCCTCGCGCCCCAGCGCCTGATGAATGCCCTCGCCGAGAGCCACGTCATCCTCGATCAGTAATAAACGCACCTGGACTCCTGTCAGTCGAGTTTCTTGTTCACGTCCGCCAGCAACGCGGCGACTTCTTTGCGGCGCCCGGCATCGGCACTTTCCCGGCCCGGACGCGGCGCGGCCTGCAGGGCTTTTTGCAGCGCCGCCCTGGCTTCAGCGTAGCGTTTCTGACGGTAGAGGTGATCGCCCCAGAAGTACAGCGTGTCGATGCCGTCGGGATTGAGTTGCAGCGCCTGTTTGAGCAGTTGTTCGGCCTTGTCGCTGTCGCCAAAGCCGATCGGCCAGCCCGGCACCCGGTCATACAGTGCGGCGAGGCTGGTGTAGGCCGAGCCTTGCAGGGCTTTCGGGTCCAGGGTCAGCGACTTTTCCAGATCGCCCTTGGCCTGCCTGGCCTTGGCCAATGCGCCGAGCCCGCCCTCGGCTCCGGCCCAGCTGCTGGTGACGATGGCTTGCCAGATCCACGCTTCGGCCACGTCCGGGCGCTCGGCGGTGAAGTGGCTGGTTTGCGCCGCCAGTTGCTCGAACGCGGCCGGGCGCTGTTTCTCCGGGATCTGATATTGGATTTGCGCCCAGCGCTGCTGGATGCTGTCGAGGCGTTGCTGATCGGCGGCGTCCAGCGCCCAGACGCTTTGGCTGAGGACGCCGAGCAGCACGCAGGCGAAGAGTCTTTTCATGATGTTGGCGGCTCGTGGTCGGTTTTTTCACTGAGGCGACGGATCAGCGGCAATTGCTTGCGCAGGCCGCGATCCACCAGGTGCGGCAGCAGGCTGTTGAGGCGCACGAAAAAGCGCTCGGGCCAGCCCAGGTACAAGTCGCGGCGATCCCCGGCGATCGCATGAACCACCGCCGACGCCACGGCTTGCGGGTCGTCGACGTTGGCCTTGAGTGCGTCGTTCAGCGCTTGCGCGGCGGCACTGTTCATCGCGGTGCGGGTGGCGCGCGGCGCCACGTAGAGCACGCTGACCCGGGTGTCGGCCAACTCGCGGCGCAAGGCTTCGGAAAACCCGCGCAGGGCGAACTTGCTCGCGCAGTAACTGGCGTAACCCGGGTAGCCGATCGAGCCATAGGTCGAGCCGACGTTGACCACCATGGCGCTGTCGGCTTGCTTGAGCAGCGGCAGCAGCAGTTTGCTCAGGCAGATCGGCGCGCTGATGTTCACCGCGAGCATCGCGTTGATGTCGCTGTCGTCGAGCTGTTCGAGCATGGCGAAATGATTGACCCCGGCGGCGTTGATCAGCAGGTTGATGCCACCGATGCCTTCGGCGGCAGCCAGCACTTTGCGCCGGTCGCTGAGGAACGTCAGGTCGGCGGCGACCCAGCACAGGTTCTGCGGATAGCGCTCGAGCAGCGGCAGCAACGACGCCTGATGCCGCGCCACCGCCAGCACCCGCGCGCCGGCCGCGCACAGTGCCTCGGTGATCGCCAGACCGATGCCACCGCTGGCGCCGGTCAACACCACACGGGCTTCATGCAGCTGCATGGTGAGCCTCCGCGTCGCGCGGCAGGCCACGGAACATATCGGTGTAGAGGCGGTAGACGACTTTCGAGGCGTGAATCACCGCTGCCTGATCGTCCGGGTCTTCGAGTCTGTTCATCAGACGGCGGTAGGTTTGCATGTGCTCGATGTCGAGCGAGCCGTGGGAGCTGAGGTAGCTGAAGGCGGTTTCCGGCAGCGCCAGACGCTCGCGAATGCTGCCCGCCGCGTGGGTGGCCAGGGCGATGCTGGTGCCTTCGAGCACGTTGACCATGCCGAACAGACCCACCGGATTACCCCGGGCGATCAGGTCGTAGAGGAAGCTCACCATCAGCTCGATCGGCAGCGACGGCTGGCCGTCACGCACCGCCTCGCGATCGCCGCCACACGCGGCAATGTCGTTGAGCACCCACTGTTCGTGGCCGTATTCATCCTCGATGTACTCGCACACAGCCTGGCGCAGCCATTCCAGGCGCGTCGGCAGGCGGGCGCCGCAGGCCATCATCAGCGGCACGGTATGGCGCACGTGGTAGTAGGCCTGGGCGAGGAAGGCGCGATAGCTCTCCAGGCTGACCCGGCCTTGCAGGGCATCGAGAATGATCGGCAGGTTGAACAGCTCATGGCGTTCGGCATGCGTGGCTTCTTGCAGGGTGTCGAAAAAACTCATGATGCGGACTCCTCGGAAAACGTCGATTCGGTGAGTTGCGCGCGGTATAGCGCGACGATGGCGTCGCGGCGCGGGCGGCCGTTGGCAGTGAGCAGGCCATTGGCGGCGGTGAAGGGTTGCGGCAGGCGCGTCCAGTGATGCACCTGGGCGTACTCGGGCAAGGCCTCGTTGGCTTCGGCGACGGCGGCGGCCAGTTCGGCGTCGGAGCAGTCCGTACGGTGCGGCCAGAGCAGGGCGTGGTTGTGCGGCAGCGCTTCGCCGTAGACGAAGGCCTGGGCAATGTGGCGGCGCTGGGTCAGTTCCGCCTCGACCCATTCCGGGTTGACGTTGCGCCCGTAACTGGTGACGAACTGATGTTTCTTGCGGCCCTTGAGGTAGAGGAAACCTTCCGGGTCGAATTCACCGAGATCGCCGCTCGGCCACCAGGCTTCGGCATATGCCGGTTCGCCGAGATAACCGAGCAGGGTCGAGCCCTTGATCAGTACCTCGCCGTCTTCGGCCAGCCGCACCTCGACGTGGGGCAGGGGTTGGCCGACGCTGCCCGGGCGCCGCGCACCGGGGCGATTGAGGCACACCACCGAGGCGCATTCGGACAAACCGTAGCCTTCGTAGACCGGCACGCCGACCCGTTGCGCGCGGTGCAGCAGATCCTCGGCAACCCGTGCACCGCCGACGGCGGCGAAGCGCAGATTCTGCGGGTCGAACGCTTTCTGTTCGGCGGCGCTGACCAGCAGCAACAGCAACTGCGGCACCAGGATCAGGCTCTGCGGCTGACGCCTGGCCAGGTAACCGAGCAGGCGCGGCACCTCGACGCCGCTCGCAGCGTGAATGCCGAGGGTTTTCTGGCTCGGCAGGCTCAGCATTGCCCCGGCGTACAGCGCCGCGTAGCAGCCAAGGTTCTCCAACAGGATTGCCAGCGGCAACAGCGCCACATGATGCTGCGGCGCCGTGGCGAGACTGGCTTGCTCCAGCTCGCGCGCCACGCGCAGCAGGCTGTCGGCGCTCAGGCACACCCCTTTTGGCGTGCCGGTGGTGCCGGAAGTGAAGGTCAGTTTGGCCGTGCCGGCGGGCATGCGGCTGGGGCCGCTGAAGGTGCGGCACCAGAACTCGCCGCGTTGCTCATAACCGGCGGCGAGCAGTTCCGCCGCCAGTTCCGGTTCGGCAATCACCCGCTCGGCCTGACTCTGTTCCAGGCAATGCGCGCGCTGCGCCGGGCTGAAAAATGGCGGCAGGGTCACGCAGGTGAGGCCTTCGAACAGCACCGCCAGGTCCCAGAGCATCGCTTCGACGCCGTTGTCCAGCGCCAGGGCGATCACCTGCACCTGCTCGTCGCGCAAGCGCTCCTGGCGGTAGAGCAATTCGGCGTACAGCGTGGTGTAGTCGAGCCTCAGCGTGTCGCCCCACAGCGCGATACGGTTGTCGTTGCGCCCGGCATAGCCGCGCAGGGTTTCCTGGAAGCGTTGCAGTTCAAGCGACATGACATGCCCCTTCGATGGCCGTCGGCAATCCGAGCCGGGTAAACAGTCCGATGTTGCGCAAATGGATGAACCCGGCGCGGATGTTGCCGACGTGCACCCAGGGTTTGCTCTGGTAATAACTGCCCCAGTGTTGACGCTCGTCACCCAGGCGTTGCGGGTCGGCGGCGCACAATGTCACTGGCTTGAGGCCCAGGCGATGGAAGCTGTTGACCAGGCCGATGTTGCCGGTGAACGTCACCCACTCCAGGCCGCCCATGGCCAGCAGGTAAGTGAGGGCGATGATGCTCAGGCGCGCGCTGCCGGTGTCGCTGGCGGCGAGGTTGCCGACCTCGACGATGCCGCGCCGGTCCACCCTGCGCTCGGCCGTGGCGCTGATCAGCGGCTCTATCGGCTCGTCGAGGTAGCGTTCGAGAAACAGCGGCTCGAGATGGGCACGGCGCACGCCGGCCACTGCGCACAACTGACCTTCAGCGTTGTGCACGCCAAACAGCTCGGGCATGAAATGGCGGATGTCGGCCCCGTGAGCCTTGCGAAAGCGTTGCTGGATGAAGTCTTCGAACAGCGTGCGCAAGTCGTCGCCAGGCAAGGCCGCGGACAGGCTCATCGACGGCGTTTCGGCGTGGCCGAAGTGCAGGGGCAGGGGAATGTTCCAGTCGGTATCGGGCATGGGCCGAGCGCCTCCCTCAAGGGTTTGAGCGCAGTATCCGAGCCATTTCTTAACGAAGTCTGAAGGTGAAAAAAGGTTAATCTTGGGGCAATCTTCAGACTGTCTTAAGACTGCAAGGGCAGGGTGGCACCGTCGGTTCGCCCCGCAACCGGATCGAGACGGCCGAACGACTTGGCCGTCGCTCATGACAATCACGAGGCGCCTTATGACCCGCGACACCGCCGTAAACCGTTATGGAAAACTCTCGATCACTTTGCACTGGCTGATGCTGGCGCTGTTCGTCGGCGTGTATGCCTGCGTCGAAATCAAGGGCTTCATGCCCAAGGGCAGCGAAGCGCGCGGCCTGCTGATGGGCTTCCACGGCCTGTTCGGCGCAAGCATTTTCGTCCTGGTGTGGCTGCGCCTGTTCGCTCGCCTGACGCCGCGTCCACCGATCACCCCGAAGCCTCCAGCCTGGCAGACCGGCATCTCGCACCTGATGCACCTGGCGCTGTACGGGCTGATGATCGCCACGCCGATTCTCGCCTGGCTGATGCTCGCCGCCGGCGACAAACCGTTCCCGTACTTCGGCTTCCATCTGCCGGCGCCGGTGGCCGTCGACCCGGACTTTGCCAAGCGCCTCAAATACTGGCACGAGCTGCTGGGCAGCAGCGGTTACTGGTTGATCGGCCTGCACGCGGCGGCGGGGCTGTTCCATCATTACTGGGTGCGCGACAACACCCTGGTGCGCATGTTGCCGGGTCGCTCCGGCAGCCGTTGATTCTGGAAAAAACCCGTAGGCGCAACTGCGCCTGCGGGGGGCGTGGTCGGGTGTTCAGGTTTGCTGCGGGGTAGTCGATGGAATCTGCGCGATTTCATCGGATGCCGGTGGCGCGCGGCACTTGTCGGAATCGCCCGATGCGTCCACTCTATCCGGCGACGACCGCAAGCGTTAGCCAACGCTTCGTCGCGATCAGGGAGCTTGCCGCATGAGCGAAGATGCAAAAGCCACAGGTCCGGCCTCGTACTTTCCCGCCATCGAGAAAAAGTACGGCCAGCCCATCGACCACTGGCTGCAGCTGCTGGCCAGCGTCAGCGAGAAAAAACACATGGAACAGGTCGCCTGGCTCAAGACCGAACACGGCCTTGGCCACGGCCACGCCAACGCACTGGTCGCCCACCATTTGGCCGGCGCGAAAAAGTGAGCGCTCAAGGATCGAGGCCAACCATGAGCTTGCACCACAGACCCGTTACCGCCGCTGACGTCGCCACCCTCATCGGTTTTCCGCAGGGCGTACAGGAACTGTTTTTCATGTTCCCGAAAGCGCAGTACCCGCTGACCGAAGAGCAGATGCACACGGCGATCGGCCAACGTTTCGACTCCACCGTGTTCGAGCTCGACGGCGCCGTCGCAGGCTTCGCCAATTTCTACCGCGCCGAACGCCAGGGCATCTGCTGCATCGGCAACGTCATCGTCGCCCCCGGCGCACGCGGCCGAGGGGTGGCGCGCTACATCATCGAAACCATGACCGCGCGGGCCTTCGAACACTGGGATGCCCGCGAAGTGCAACTGTCGTGCTTCAACGAAAACACCGCCGGGCTGCTGCTGTATCCGCAGCTGGGCTTTGTGCCGTTCGCCATCGAAGAGCGCCCGGCGCCGGGTGGCGGGCGCTCGGCGTTGATCAACATGCGCCGCCACAGACACCCGCCGGCAGCGTGACAGACGCCCCTTCGCCCACGTGCCGACAAGGAACGATCGATGTCGCTGAGCTTTCATAAAATGCACGCCAATGGCGACGACTTCATCGTGGTCGATGCGCGCCATAGGGCCAATCCGGTCACCGCCGAACTGGCCCGACGCCTGGGTGATCGCCATCGCGGCATCGGCTTCAATCAACTGGCGGTGTTGCTCGATTGCGCGGACGCCGACGCGCGCCTGGTGTTCTGGAATGCCGACGGTTCGCCGCTCGATGTCTGTGGCAGCGCCACCCGTGGCGCGGCCGATCGGTTGATGCGCGAAGCAAGCAGTCGAACGGTCACGCTGCGCACCGCGCGTGGCTTGCTCACCTGTGAGCGCACTTGCGCCGACAGCATTTGCGTCGACATGGGCGCGCCGACCTTCGCCTGGTCGCAGATTCCCCTGGCGCATGCGCTCGACAGCGCGCACCTGCCGCTGGCCGGCGAGCCTGCCGCGTGCAGCATGGGCAACCCGCACTGCACCTTTTTCGTCGACGACCTGAACACGGTGGACATCGCCAGCCTCGGCCCGGCGCTGGAAAGCCACCCGCTGTTCCCGCAGCGCACCAACGTGCACTTCGTGCAGGTCATCGACCGCCAGCACATCCGCCTGCGCATCTGGGAACGCGGCGGCGGCATCCCGCTGGGTTCCGGCTCCTGCTCGTGCGGCGCCGCCGTCAACGGTATCCGCCGCGGCTTGCTCGACCACACCGTCGCCGTCGAATGCGACGGCGGCACGGTCACCGTGCACTGGGCCGGCCACGGTTCGGTGACTCTCAGCGGCCCGGTCGAAACGACGTTCTGCGGCACCCTCGCCGAAAGCCTGCTGCAGCCCCATCCCGACCGCGCGTAAACACGAAATGTAGCGCTTGTTTAAAAGCGTCCTTCAGACCCTGCCGAAAGGCTACAACGCCTTGCGCCATCCCCTACGACTGCGCCAGAATCCGCCGGCTTGTGCGTCTGGGGCGCGGGTTCTATCGTTTCCTCGTCACTGAAAAAACAGTGATCGGGTTTGGTAGCCCGAGTTAACTAGTCGCATAGCGTCATCATTTTCGGACTCTCTTCGGGTCTGCGCTTTATGGTGGCCATGCGCAGGGCACCTTCGGGTGCGCCGGGTCCTAGTTACCGGTCTACCAACCTTCGTATGGCCGCCACCCTTCGTTTGGTAGCGAAGATGGGGGCTCCTTTTACCAACTAGGAGTTTCACCATGATCAAACCAACGCCGAATCCCCCGGAAACCGACCCGGCATCCCCCTACGAATCCGCCCACTCGAAGAAATTCCACGAAGCCGCCGAGCGCGCCCTCGACCACTATCTGTTTCCCTCGACCGCCCACCAGGCCCCAACCCCCAGACAACCCGAACCCATGTACCTCGCCAACCCGAAGTACAACGCCGAATCCCTCCTGGTCAACGCCAGCGAAACCCTCGGCAGCGCCAGCGAAATGCTCAACCACTTCGCCACCCAACTCAACACTTCCCAGCGCAAGACCCTGCTGGGGATTGCGCAGGTGGTGATGCTCGGTGAGTTGGCGGTGAATCAGGCGTTGGATCATGTTGAGGTGCGCGAGTAACAAACCCTCTGTGGCGACCGGTTCAGGCGTCGCCACAGAGCAAGCGTCTTGGTGTTCTAGAAATTGACGACCTTGGTCGCGGTAATCCGCGGATCGCCGCCGTCGGACTTGTCAAAGATAAACAGCGCCTTGAACTCGGCGCCCCGGCTGTTCTTCACATCCAGGACACCGTGCTTGTTATAGGTTTTCCACGTTCCGTCCTGGATAAGGCTGTCTGGAGAGTTGATCGTCAGCTCTCCATATTGCCCCCGCGCCGTGAAATTGATATTTGCGCTATTCCCGCCCTCGTTGGTGCCTTTGTCGATTCGGTATTGCTCAAGAATGATTTCCAGCCTCTGTTCGAACCGGCGGAAATTTACCCTCAGTTCACCGACAAAACCCGCTGTCGTCGCCGTCAGATAGACAGTGGCCCAGCTGCTGGTTTTTTCTGCATTGTTGTTGTGCTCAGACATGTCCGTTCTCCATGAAGGATCAACCAAAAGATCATTGGCCAGCGTGAAAACTACCGACAGACTGCAGCACTCGCCACTGTCATAACTGACAGGTTTTTAGAGCAATTCTTCATTGTTGCAACCGTGAAAGGTTCTAACCTGCTGCCAGCCCGCTGGCCCATGGCCACGCCTTGCGGGCCTGCGCTGCGACTGTCACTCTTGCGCCGTTCACAAAGGATCTGAACAGGAATCATGGATGAGTGGCTACGTACCCAACCCGCCGAAAAACCATCGCTACGCTGAAGCCAAACCCGTCGACATTCACGCCCAGCGCTGGGCCGAATACGAAAAGCACGGGCAAGCGCCTGCCCCCAAAATGAAAAAGTCGGCATCGCCCTGCGCATCGGCGTGTTCTTCGACGGCACCGGCAACAACGCCAACAACGCTGCCGCAGGGTTGCTGTGTGGCGCCCATCATCCGATTTCGCCGAAGGATATCGATGCCAGCTGCAAGCCGTACATGAGTGATCCGGATAGCAGCTATGGCAACGATCCCAGCAATATCAAGAAGCTCAGCGATTTGTATGAAACTCCCGAAGCCGCCGAAGGCGAAGGGTCGCAAAAACAGGCTTTTCGCATGGTGTACGTCGAAGGTATCGGCACCCGCGCGGGTGAAAAGGACAGCACCTTGGGAGCGGCTGCCGGACGTGGCGAGACAGGTGTTGCGGGGCGAGTTCAAGCTTCCTTTGTATTGATTGAACAGCGTATCAAAGAAGCGATTGACGAGAATCCGGGTAGTGAAATTACCTCGCTGACCTTCGATACCTTCGGCTTCAGCCGAGGCGCGGCAGCCGCACGCCATTTCGCGAATGAAGTCGTGCGTGGCAAACGAGGCCCTCTGGGAGAAATCCTTCGTAGCCACTCGGACATTCTCAGCTCCAGGTTCAACGACCAATACAATGGCGATCTCAGGATGGGCTTTATCGGCCTGTTCGACACCGTGCCATCCATCGCCGGATGGTCAAACTTGGGCAACATCAAAAGTCCCGTCGCAACGGGCATCAAGCTGTATCTGGATCGGCGATTTTTCACCGATGTCGTCCAATTGGTCGCGCGCGACGAGCGCCGAGGCAACTTTGCCCTCAGCCGTGTCGCACCCGATCATCAGGAGATCGTCCTGCCCGGGGTCCATTCCGATATCGGCGGGGGCTATCTGGAAGAGGCTGGGGAATGTGTACTTGTCAGTCCCATGCAGACACTTTTGGTGTCACTGACCACTGATGTCTCTACCACTTCGATTTACCAAGATGCGTTGAGAGTACGAAACCAGTGGATCACGAATGGTTGGCCCGCCGAAATGCTGGAGATCGTGACGCCACCTGCGTTGATGATGCCCAATAGCTCTGAGGATCGATTGAGTCCTCGCGTCAAAAGGGTCTATGCCGCTGTTCAGTTAAAGCGCACTGTCAGTGGAATGTTGTCGAGAGTATGCCTGCGTGTAATGCATCAACAAGCGAAGGCTAAAGGGGTACGGTTCAACGATATTCCCGCAACTTCAGCGTTCGCGATTCCCGCAGAACTCCAGGCCATGTGTGATCGGTTTATTTCAGGAGACTACGGCACCACCCCGCAGGAAGAGCAGATCCTCAAACTCAAGTACATTCATACCTCTGCCAACTGGAATCATCCACTTGGCAGAAGAGATGGAAGTGGCGTGCGCGCGGTGTACATCAACGCCCCCACGCCCGACGACGTACGCGTAAAACACCCACACGTACCTGATTGGACTCTTTGGTGATGAAATCAATTGTAATTCTGGGATGCATCCTGTTCGTGGCCGGCTGCAGCGCAGAACCGCTTTCAGCGAAAAACGATCCCAAGTCTCCATGGTGGGAACTTGGCTTTACTGAACCTCGCTATATGAAGGTTTGGGTAGAGGACACATCGGTCGAGGACATCAAAGGAAAGACGCTTCTGCACACCGGTGGCGGCTCTGCGTCGGGTGGGCAACCAGAGGATGGTACGGAGTCCGCTCGAGGTTGGCACGGTCTGGGCAGCTCCGCGAAAGCCGTGGTGGGCGCTGATCTACCCAAACGAATCTTCGTTCGCTGGCAATCCATCGTCGAACCTCAAACCTATCGCGTGTGGGTGGATATCCCTGAGAAGGCCAGACAATTGATGCTGACGTCGGTCAACCAGCGATGCGCAAAAACGCCCGAGCAAACGGCTACTTACATTTCTTCCGTCTATCTGGGCCTGGCACCCGGTGGTGTGGTTCAGGTTTGGGTCAGAGACGCCTGCCACCATCCTGTCAAAGTAGCCAGGGCCCAAGCAGAGATCGAGCCGCTGGGGCCTGACCAAGGCAAAAACCAAGGCCGTTACGCTTATCCTGTCGACGAAAAATCCAAGCGCTATATCGAGAAGTTCGGCATTCCGTACGGCAGTTGGTGAACCTGGGCTTTTCTCAGAATGAGCAGCTATAGATAGCCGGTGGGTGATTGTGCGAAGGCAGCGGGCGGGCTTGCTCGTAGACCCATGCTCATTCGGCTATTCAGAATCCCCCAGGTCGTCGGCTATGCAATGACAAAGGCCGAACCGCCCAAAACCTCGCCATTGACCATCACCCGCACCTCATGCCGTCCTCGATGATGCTTGCGTGTCGTGAAGTCCTTGATCTGCTGACTGCGCCGTACTCCCTCCAGCGCATACCCCGTCAATTCCAGCGTCTTCAACTTGAACACCTTGGCCGACGTTCCACCATTGGCCTTCACATAATCAATCGCGTAATCGATCACCAGCCGCTGCGTCTCAGGCACGGTCGACTTCACCGTGAACGACAAGGTAATCGTCTCGCCGAGTTGCACCTCAGCCGGTGCCACTTTCACCTCCAGCAGCTCAACTTCAGCCTTGTTGCCCGCGCCGATCACGGTCAATGCGCGTGGGTTGCCCTGTTTGATCAGGCTGCGCAGGGCGTGTCTGGCGATCCAGGCGCTGTGTTTGTTGTCCAGCGACCAGCCTTCGACGGTGTCGAGCACCCATTCGGGGTGGACTTTTGTGATGTCGTTGAGGTGGTTGGCCACGGATTTGCGTACGTACAGGCTGTCGTCGGCTTTCAGGGTGTCGAGGATGCCGGCGGCCAGGTTGGGGTTGGCCTGGATCGGTTCGAGGCGGAATGACCAGGGCAGGCGCGGGCGGCTGCCTTCGCTGGCGAGGCGGCGGACGTGCGGGTTGTCGTCGAGGGCCCAGTCGTGCATGCGCTCCAGCGTGCGTTCGAGGTCGCTGCGCAGGAAGTGGCGGATGGCGAATTCCGAGGAGCCGAACGCGGTGAAGTATTCGAGGGCGTCCAGCGAGGCGTCGAAGGCGTGGCCGCCGTAGCTCGCCACGTAGTGCGGCAGGCACATGCTGACGAAGCCGCTGTTGAGCCGAGGGGCAAGGGCGCGCAGGACTTCGAGGGAATCTTCGTAGTCCAGCGGCAGCACGGCGTGCAGGCATTCGCTGACACGGGCCAGGCGTTGCATCACCGAGAGCTCGGCGAGGCCGCTGTTGGCCTGTTCAAGAAAACCCTTGGCGTTGAACGCCGGGTACACAGCGCTCATTTGCGTGGCGATATGTTGCAGGCGTTCGGCGTTGAAGATTTCCTTCAGGGCCGGGTTGGCGGCTTCGCTGGCGCTCATGTCAGTTCATCGGCGTGCTGGTGAACGCTTCGAGGCTCTCGGCGTACGCAGTGTACTGGGCGATGCGCGGGAAGCGTTCGGCGCTGATCTGGTCGGGCACGACGAGGTCGGTGAAGCTCCACGCGACGGCGAGGCTGATGCCGTCCTGCGCGAGGCTGCCGTCGGTGGGCAACGGCTGCAGTTGCAGCGCTTGCTCGAGGGCGCTGAACGCGGCGGCGAGCTGGCCTTCGACGCGCTCGACCCACGGCTGGTATTGGATGTCGGCCGGACGCAGGTTGCGCTCGTAATACAGCTGCACGGCTTTTTCGCACGCGGCGAGGCTCAGGCCGATCAGGCGCAAGGCCTGCACGCGTTGCGGCAAGTCACGCGGCAGCAGGGATTTGCCCGACAGGGCTTCGAGGTAATCGAGAATCAGCGTCGAATCGATCAGCACCTGGCCGTCGTCGAGGAGCAGAGTCGGCGCCTTGACCACCGGGTTGATCTGCTGGAAACGCTCGAAATGGCGGAACACCGACACCGGTTCATGTTCGAGGCTGACGCCCAGGCACTTGGCGGAGATCGCCACGCGGCGCACGTAAGGGGAGTCGAGCATGCCGATCAGTTTCATGACGCGTTCCTTCAAGTCGAACCGGGGGAGGGCATAACCTAGCCCAGCCGCCGGTAAATGTCAGTCCTCGAAGCCGACCTGCTCGTGAATTTCCTCGATCTGCAACCCCAGGCGATAGGCCACCGCGATAAACAGTGCCTGGCACAGGCACAACGTCGCGCTCAGCGAGCGGAACGCAAACGAGCTGCCTTCATTGACCAGCAGCACGGTGTTCGCGCCTTTGGCCAGCGGCGACAGGGTGCTGTCGGTGAGGATCAGGCTGTCGGCGTTTTGCTGGCGGGCGTAGCGCAGGCAGTGCTGGGTTTCCTTGGCGTAGGGGGTGTAGCTGATGGCGATCACCAGGTCGTTGGCTTGCACACTGCGCATTTGCTCGCGATAGCTGCCGCCGATGCCCGAGACCAGGTGAATGCGCTTGCGTGTGTGTTGCAAGTTGTAAACCAGATAGTCGGCGACGGCGAAGGAGCGACGCACGCCGATGACATAAATGTTGTCGGCGCCGACGATCAGGTCGATGGCTTTGGTGAAGGCGACGTCGTCCAGTTCCAGGCCCAGGCGTTCGATGCCCGCCAGTGTGGCGTCGATGCAGTCACGGGCGAGGGCGCCGTCGCTGGTCTTCTGCGATTTGTTGGCGATCATGCTGCGGATGCGTTGCTGGTGGTTCTGCACCGGCGTGGCTTTGTCGGTGTAGGCCTCGCGGAACAGCGCCTGCATTTCGCTGAAGCCGCTGAAGCCGAAGCGCTGCGAGAAACGCACGATGGCCGACGGGTGCACTTCGCATTCACGGGCGATGTCGCTGATGCGGTCGACCATGATCCGCTCGCTCTGCTGGCTCATGTAGCTGGCGATGCGCTTGAGCTGGCGCGGCAGGGTGTCGTACTGCTCGGTGATCAGTTGCAGCAGACGCCCGGCAGTGATCGGGGGGCTGGCGAGGTCGCGTTCGGGCGCGTGTTCGTCATTGGCCGGCTGATCGGGGCGGGTCATGGGCAGTCCTTGTGGCTGATCGACGTTGGGGCTACGGGCCTGAGAATAGGCGGGTTGCGGGCAGTCTACCGGTTGATTTGCGACAGCTTTTGTCGCGGCTGCGCTGCTGAAACGATGCACTGCGCGGACTGCATGGCTGAAAAATATTGCGACAAAACGCCGCCCGACCGCCGTTTGTCTTCTATATACAGCCGCTCGACTGAATTTCTTGCTATAAACGCACTCCGATGACCGCCACGATGCCTGTGTCAGAGCAGTTTCCGGGTGTTGTCGGACAAATTCCCTGTATTTACAGTTGCTGAGGCCTCAAACGGGCCTTAGACTGCCGCCCCTTCGTAAATTGAGTGCCGGGTGGCGTTTGCAATAAACGATGCCTTTTCGACGACCGCACGCGGTTCGCCGGAACGCTCCCTAATTCGCCTTAATGCACGTTTTTTTATAGAGATATCAATGACAAAGGACAAGTTGCTGGCCATGCCGGCAGATGACTACATGAACGCCGAGCAGCACGCTTTCTTCACCGAGCTGTTGCAGAACATGAAAGTCGAAACCCACGAGCGCATTGAGCAAAACCGTATCGCTATCGAAAGCCTGGACACCCCGGCTGACCCGGCGGACGCGGCATCGGTCGAAGAAGAGCGCACCTGGCTGGTGAACGCAATCGACCGTGACCAGCGCATGCTGCCGCAGCTGGAACAAGCCCTTGAGCGAATCAAGGAAGACAGCTTTGGCTGGTGCGACGACAGCGGCGAGCCGATCGGCCTGAAACGCCTGCTGATCAGCCCGACCACCAAGTACTGCATCGAAGCGCAAGAGCGTCACGAGCAGATCGACAAGCACCAGCGTCAGGCTTGATGGCTGAGACGACCCCTTGATTGCGGGTCGTCGCGAAAAGATCGCAGCCTTCGCCAGCTCCCACGGGGCTGGCGAAGGCTGCGATCTTTGCTTTTTGTCGTCCACGATATTTCGCGCCGTTCCATTGACCTGCCACAGACCCCACGACTAACGGACCATGGATAATGGCGTTGTAGTGGCGTTTAATGCAGCCACAACAATGAGAACATGCGTGGGGTAACGAAATGACGAGAGATGGATCTCTGGTTGCGGCTCTGCCTGCACCAGTTGTTTTGCCGAGAAACCGCTGGCTCGCTCCGAGCCTGCAGAGTGTCGCCCTGCTGCTGTTGCTCGCCGGCATGACGCTCGGCGAGTGGCCCTTGTACGTGGGCATGCCGTTGGCGGTGCTGATCGTCTGGCTGCCGCGCCTGCGCTCGCGCAAGCCTGTCGCTGCCCAGCCGCTCGACAGCGGCAGCGCGATGGCGGAACTGACGCGCGATCTTTCCTACAGCACCAGTCATAACGCGCTGTCAGCGGCGGGCGTGGCGTTTTCCGTCAAGGAACTGGCCAGCAAGCTGCAATCGCAACTCGACGCGGCCGCGCAGATTGTCAGCAATGCCGAGGTGATGATCGCCACGGAGCAGGCCACCTCGCAGCTCAGCCGGGAAGCGCTGGGGGCCGCCAGCGAAGCCCACCACAGCAGCGCGGCGGGGCGCAGCGAGCTGGTCGATTCGATTGCGCGCATGCGCCAGCTCAGTGAACGCGCCAGTGCCAGCCGGGAAATGATCGAAGCCTTGAGCCAGCGCAGCGACGATATTCAACGTGTGACGCTGGTGATTCAGTCCATCGCCAGCCAGACCAATCTGCTCGCCCTCAACGCCGCGATTGAAGCCGCCCGCGCCGGCGAGCATGGTCGTGGTTTTGCGGTGGTCGCGGATGAGGTGCGCGGGCTGGCGGCGCGCACGGCGTCGGCGACCGGCGAGGTCGGCGAGATGGTCGCCGACATTCAGCAGCGCACCGCGCAGGTGGTGGAGCAGATTCGCCAGCTCTCGGATGATCTGCACAGCGGTGTCGAGCAGGTCGAGCACACGGGCGAGCATCTGCACAACATCGCCCGGCTGGCGGCGGGTGTGGAAGGTCAGGTCGGCGAAATCGCCCGGGGCGCGCAGACCAATCGCGAACAACTCGACAGCCTGTTCACTGCCATCGAGCAGATGCGCAGCGATCTGGCGATCAGCGACCAACAAACCCGCCGCCTGGCCGAAGCGGCGGTGCTGATGGAAGGGCAGGCGGAAACCATCAGCGAGCGCCTCGCCGAGGTGGGCCTGGATGACTATCACCAGCGCGTCTATGACCTGGCCCGCGAGGGCGCGGCGCAGATTGCCGCGCGGTTCGAGGCCGATATCGATCAGGGGCGGATCAGCGCCGAGGATTTGTTCGACCGCCAATACCAGCCGATTCCCAACACCCAACCGGCGAAGTTCCAGACCCGTTTCGACCGCTACACCGATCAGGTACTGCCGGCGATCCAGGAGCCGCTGCTGCCGCGTCATGAAGGTCTGGTGTTCGCCATTGCCTGCACGCAGCAGGGGTATGTGCCGACTCACAACCAGATTTTCAGCCAACCGCTGACCGGCGACGTGCAGGTCGACACGCTGCACAACCGCACCAAGCGCAAATTCGCCGACCGCACCGGCATCCGTTGCGGCAGCCATCAGCAAGCGGTGCTGTTGCAGACCTACACCCGCGATACCGGTGAGCTGATGCATGACCTGTCGGTGCCGATCATGGTCAAGGGCCGGCACTGGGGCGGTTTGCGCCTGGGCTATAAACCGGAGCATCCGCGCTGAGGCATTGTTGCGCGCTGTGCAACTATTCTGTGCAGCGTCGTTGCTGTTTCCTCTTGATCGAAGTCATTAATATGCCTACTTAGTTAGGTAGCTAATGAATTTGAGAGGTCAACATGCAAAGCCGAGTCGATGTCGCGGTGATGATTGGCAGTGGTGTACCCGCTGCGTTGCGAGCGATGGGGCAGAGTGTCTGCTGGGTGGTGCTGCTCAATGGCGAACGGCGCGGCACGGCGTTCGCCAGCCGCGACGAGGCGGAAGAATGCAAGGCTGCGTGGCTCGCGCAATTGAACATCGGCCCCCACGACAGCCTGCATTAACACCAGTTGCCGGCGTCGGCGAGCCGGCGCCGGCAGGATTTTATTTGCCGTCGTGCAGGCGCACGTTGAGCTCGTCGACCATCACGGCTTCCTCGCCGTCGGCACGCAGCCATTCCTTGAGCAACTGGGCTTGTTGCGGGCTCCAGAAATCGGCATCGATCAGTTTGGTGCCGGCATCCAGCGGATGGGCCTCGATGAAGTCATCGATGGCACTGCCGTCGGAGGGCAGGCCGAGTTGATCGAACAGGGTTTTCAGGTCGTAAGCAGGCAGTTCCATCATGTGCTCCTAAAGCGGGCGCCGGGATGGCGCGATCTGATACTCACTGTATCTGAGGCAGGCTCACGCCAGGAGTTCGATCCGAGATTCAAGCGAGCGGGCCAGGGCGCATGCGGCGTTGTGACTGCCGCGGAAACCTCTGACACGCCCGGTGGCGGTTTCCCTGATATGAAAAAACGCGGTTCCGGCGGGCACCACTTGGAACATCGGTGGTCTGGTAGGGTGCTGCGCTGCCGATAACCCCTGTAGCGAGGGCAAAGGCAGGGCACGGGAGGTGGCGTTGGGGGCGCCGGCAGGCAGAAACAGATGCGTCAGAGTGCACATATGAAGTCCTTTTCATGGATTGACCCGCATTTACAGGCTGCAGCGGGTAGTCGCGACCCGCATCGCTGCTCTAGAATCGCCAACACCTGTTGACGACATGACGTTATCTAAAGCAATTTTCTGCCGGCGATATGTCGGAAATGTGCTTTTCTTGGTGAGTTTTTTCCCTAAAGTTCGAAGTCAGTTTTCTCTGGCTGCCTGTGACGCGTTTTCCTTCAACCTTTGGCGAACGTCGGTGCAGGTTTCGCGCGTGGTATTCCAGTAGTCTTGCGAACCATCGCGATGGATGAGCGTTCCGCTCCCTCCAGGCATTTATTTGTGTATGTGGCATGACCACCGGGCCGTTTTGCGCCGTGGGCGTTTTTCGTGTACGGCACTCTTTTCAGATTGGGGATGTTTCTTTGGCAGTCAGTAATCTCGATATGCATGCTTTGTTCGTGCTGGGTGATTTGCGTGCAAAGCTGGTCAAGCAGTTTCAATCGCGTTTTGTTTACGTCACCGAACAGAACCCGGAAGGCATTTATGTCGCCGAACTCGATACCGAATCGGCCCTGGTGGTCGATGACAAACCCGGGCTCAAGCTCAAGGTTGGCGATCACTTCAGCGCTTCGGTGCTGCCGAGCCGCGAGGGTGGCAAGCTGGAGATCCGTTTTCGCGAGATCAAGCTGACCGTTTACGGCATCGGCGACTACGCCTTTGTCGACACAGCCGACGGCCACGGCATCGTGCTCAAGGAAGGCCATAGCGCGGTCACCGTGTTCGCCGCCCACGAGCAATTGCAGGAAGGCCTGACCAAGACGCTGAAAGCCGTCACCGCCAAAGCCGCCAAGTGGCGCAAGGGCGAACTGGTGTCGTTCAAGGCCAGCGAGTGACGGTGGTGAGCCGCGCCGATTTCCACCAGCAACACCTCGACCGTGCCCGTGAAGAAGCGCAACGCCTGTTCGCCTCCAAGGCCGAACTGCAAGGCGCGTGGCTGGGCTGGGTGGCCTCGCAGATCTACACCTTGCGCCCGGCGGAATACGCCGCGATGGTCAGACGCGAGCTGCAACGCTTGCAGGAAATGTCTGATTCGTAACCTCGTCCAGTGCATGGCCCGGAAAAACCAGGAACCTCGTCTACAGTCAGTTGACTGAGTATTCAGAGGCTTGCGGTCTTCTGTCAGGCCATCCTGCTATTGCTGTGAACAGCACGAGGTGCAAAAGCATGAACGGATTTCGACGGTTGCTGGCCGCAGGTGTGGCCACATTCGGTTTGCTGGCGACGGTGCCGGCGGTCAACGCGGCGCCTGCGCCGATTCACTTTGCCGACCTGAACTGGGAAAGCGGCAGCCTGATCACCGATGTCCTGCGGATCATCGTCGAGAAGGGCTACGGGCTGCCCACCGACACGCTACCGGGCACCACCATCACCCTGGAGACTGCGCTGGCCAACAATGACATCCAGGTCATTGGCGAAGAGTGGGCCGGGCGCAGTCCGGTGTGGGTCAAGGCCGAAGCCGAGGGCAAGGTCGCCAGTCTCGGCGATACGGTCAAGGGCGCCACCGAAGGCTGGTGGGTGCCGGAATACGTAATCAAGGGCGACCCGGCCAAGGGCATCAAGCCACTGGCACCGGATCTGCGCAGCGTCAGCGATCTGAAGAAATACAAGGACGTGTTCAAGGACCCGGAAAACCCGAGCAAGGGCCGCTTCCTCAACAGCCCGATTGGCTGGACGTCGGAAGTGGTCAACAAACAGAAGCTGACCGCCTACGGCCTGCAGGATGACTTCACCAATTTCCGCAGTGGTTCCGGCGCGGCGCTGGACGCCGAGATCAGCTCGTCGATTCGTCGCGGCAAACCGGTGCTGTTCTATTACTGGTCGCCAACACCGTTGCTCGGCAAGTTCAAACTGGTGCAGCTCGAAGAACCGGCCTTCGACGCCGAAGCCTGGAAGACCCTCACCGACGCCGACAATCCCAATCCGAAACCTACCCGTTCGCTGGCCTCGAAACTGTCGATTGGCGTGTCCACGCCGTTCCAGAAGCAGCACCCGGAAATTGCCGGGTTCTTCAGTAAGGTCGACTTCCCGATTGACGACCTGAACAAGGCCCTGGCCGACATGAGCGAGAAACACACAGCGCCACGGCAAGCGGCGGAGGCGTTCATGAAGGCGCATCCGGACGTCTGGCAGGCGTGGGTGCCGAAGGACGTGGCGGACAAGGTTGCCGCCAGCCTGCAATAAGGTAGAGCCGTCGTTTACGCGACGGCCACCTGCAGGTGCCGGTAAAGCGTGCAAGCTGTTGACGTTGATTGTCAGCGGTCAACCGAACGCAGACTTCGCCAGCTCCTGCAGGGTGTTGCCAGGCTAGAACCGCGTCTGCACCGCCAGCTCGAAGGTGCGTGGCGTTCCCAGGTAATACGCCGGCGAGACATGGGCAAATTCGGCATACACCTCATTGGT
The DNA here is from genome assembly GCF_030209175.1 of Pseudomonas sp. efr-133-TYG-5. Taxonomy (GTDB): domain Bacteria; phylum Pseudomonadota; class Gammaproteobacteria; order Pseudomonadales; family Pseudomonadaceae; genus Aquipseudomonas. The sequence continues at coordinate 298,325 of NZ_JARVSM010000007.1, forward strand.
CAGGTTGCGCACGCGTCCGGTGACGGTGGTGTGCGCATCGACCTTGTAGCTGAGAAAACTGCCAAACAGCGTGTACGACGGCACGGTCAGGGTGTTGGCCGTGTCGGCGAACACCGATGCCACGTAGCGTGCATCGACCCCACCTTGCCATTGCGGCGAAAAATCATAGCTCAACCACAGATTGCCGACCCGCTGCGGAACATTGGTCGGTGTATTGCCCTTGCGTGAAACCACCACCCCGGCGGCATTCTTCTCGGTGAAGTCGTCGTACTGCGCATCGACCCAGGCGAAATTGCCCTCGGCCAGCAGCTTGTCGGTGATGCGCAGGGAGCTGGCAATCTCGATACCTCTGGACGTCTGCTGGCCAACCGGAATGCTGCTGGTCGGGTCCAGTGGGTCGGTGACGGCGAAGTCCTTGCGCTCGATGGTGTACGCCGCCACGGTGGCCGAGCCGCGCCCCTGCAGGTAGTCGAACTTGCTGCCGATTTCCCATTGTCTGCCGGTGGACACGTCGAAGTCTTGGGTGCCGTTGGGCTGTTCGGCGGCGGTGCTGTATTGCACGTAGACGTTGGCCGACGGCAGGAACTGGTAAGTCAGGCCGACGCGCCCGGTGACCGGCTGCCAACTGCGCTTGAGGTGATGCGGATTGCTCGCGGTGACGGTGCGATGGTTGGTCACGTCGAGGTCGATATCGTCGTAACGCAGGCCCGTGAGGAGCGCCAGTTTGTCGCTCAGCGCCAAACGGTTTTCGGCGAACAGGGCTTTGGTGGTGACCTCGTTGGTCTTGTCGCTGACGAACCCCGGCATCGTTCCGGGGATGTCGTAGAAATGCCCCGGCCGGTAGTTGTTCGGGTCCACGCTGCTTGTGCCTTTGACGTTGAGCGGCGAGTTGGTGGTCTGGTTGACCTTGTACTCGAAGCCGCCGGACCACGTGGTGTCGAGACCGAACAGGCTGTTGTCGTGGCGCAGTTCGAACTGGTTGCCGTTCTGCTCGCCCTGATGCCGCACCTGATACGCCGTAGAGCGGTTCACTGCGCTGTTGTCGGCGTTGTACTGATAGGTTTCCAGGTTGCGGTAATCGCGCTGGCTGTCGAGGTGGTACAGGGTGTTGCGCAGCGTGGTGCTGTCGTTGATCCGGTAGTCGACGATCGAGCGCACCCAGATCGTTCGCTGCTCGTAGCGGCCGTCCTCGACGTTGTAGTTGTTGAAGCGGTTGTGCTTGTCGATCTTCAGTTCGCCGGCCTTCGGGTTGAGCACCGGCGTGCCCCAGTACGGGCTGTCCTCATGCTCGTCCTGATATTCCACGGCCAGGGTGTGCGACAGGTTCGGCGTGAGGTCACTGAGCAGGGAAAACGCCACGCTCCAGGCATCGCGCTGCTGGCGGTCGATATAGCCATTGCTGGTGTTGTGGCTGACATCCAGGCGCGCGTAGTGCTGCACCTCGGCGCTCGGCTCGGTCAGTGCATGATTGACGCCGAACGCGGTCTCGCGGGTGTCGTAGCTGCCGTAGCTGACGCGACCTTCGACGGTCTGCTCGTCGCGGCTCGCCAGTTTGGTCACGTAGTTCAGCGAGCCGCCGACCGAGCCGGCGCCGTTGATCAATGACGATGGGCCGCCGACCAGTTCCACCCGCTCGTAGATCCAGGCGTCGACCGGCCGCGCCAGGCCACCGGAGACGTTGACGCCGTTGAACATCTGGGTGATCTGGCTGCTGGTGAAGCCACGATAGGAAACGAAGCCGCCGAACCCCGGTGGAGCACTGGCGTTGACGCCGGGCAGGGTGTTGGCGGCGTCCTGGAAGTTCTGCGCGCCGTGGCGTTCGATGTCGTTGCGGTTGGCCACGGCCACCGAGGCCGGGGTATCGCGCACGCTCAAGCCGAGGCGCGAGGCCATGCCGCTGGCTTGATCGAGGCTCAGGCCCGGTTCGAGAGCCGATTCGCCATCGATGGTGATCGGCGCCAGTTCCACGCTGGATTGCGCCCAGGCGTTGACGGACAGGCAGCCGCACAGGGTTGTCAGCAAGGTGAGATGTTTCATGGGTGAATCCTGAATGCTTGTCTAGGAATCAGCGCACAGGCCAACGCCGCGCATCGGCGCAGTGGGCTGAACGGAACACGGCAAGGACACTCAGGCGAACGGTGGGGCGCGAGGGTTGGCTGAAGGCCAGGTGAAGCGGGCGGGGAGGTCGGCGCTGACAATGGCCGGCAGCGGCGGGCTGTGTTGTTCCGGGAGGATCGCCAGGGTCAGGCTGGAGTTGAACGCCGGGCCCATGCCGCCGGTGGAGCACAGCGGACATCCGAAGGCCTTGGCCAGGGTCGGCAGTTGTTCTTCGTCAGGGTTGGCGGCGAGTGGCGCTTGCGTCGCCGGGTCGACTGCGCAGAACTGGCCGCCGATACCGTTGAGCTGCATGCCGACCATTTGTCCGTGACCGATGCTGCAGGCGAACACGTTGAACAGGACGCAGCAATAGAGCATCCAGGCCAGCAGTGAGCGATCGGAACGGGTGAATTTCATGGGGCGGCACTTTACCCCACCGCCGACCGGTCGTGCACATCAAAAAATGCCGACTAGGATGTTTTGTTCAAATCCCTTTCAAGGATTCTCGACCATGACCTTTGTGTTGGCTCAATGGCTGGTGACGATATTCGCGGCGATCAGCCTGGTGCATGTGTATTGGGCGCTGGGTGGGCAATGGGCAGCGGTGGCGGCGGTGCCGCAAGTGCCGGTGCAGGGTTTGGTGACGACGGTGCGACCGGCGTTCAACCCGTCCGGCTGGATGACGTTGCTGGTGGCGGGGGCGTTGCTGGTGATTGCCGGGCTGGTGTGCCTGCGCGTCGGGTGGGGAATGCCGGCGGTGCAGCACCCGGCGCTGCAATGGGTGATCAGCGCGATTGCCTTGCTGATGTTCGCGCGGGCGATTGGCGATTCGAATCTGGTGGGTTTCTTCAAGGAAGTGAAGGATTCGAGGTTTGCCCGGCTCGATACCTGGTTGTATTCGCCGCTGTGCGCGGCGCTGGGGGCGGGGTTGCTGGCGGTGGCCTGGGTTTGAGGTGACTCGCAAGCACGGATCGCAGCCTTGGACAGCGCCGAGGTGGCAAAGCCAATGTCTGTAGGCGCCACCCTAGGCTGCGATCTTTAAAAGGACCTAACCGCCGCTCTCGGTTCGGCGGCTGCTGACCTCGGCCGGTACATCATCCCCGGCCATGCGCTTGCGGAACAACGCTGCCCGCGCCAGCAGCAGGGTGGTCACCGGCACGGTGATCGACAGCAGGATCGGGATCAGCCACGCATGCAGCACCGGACCGGACTTCAGCGCGGAAAAACAGATGATCGATGCCAGCGCCACGCACCACGCGCCGATGGTCGAGGCCAATGCCGGCGGGTGCATGCGCTGGAAGTAATCCTTCATGCGCAGCAGGCCGAGGGCGCCGATCAGGGCAAACACACCGCTGAGCAGCAGCAGGATCGCCACCGGGATTTCCACCCAGAGAGACAGTTGCGCATTCATTCGATCACCTCGCCACGCAGGAGGAATTTCGCAAGGGCAAACGAGCCGACGAAGCCGAACAGCGCGATCAGCAGCGCCGCTTCGAAGTAGGTATCGCTGGCGTAGCGAATGCCCAGGGTCAGCATCATCAGCATGGCGACGATGTACAGGTAGTCCAGCGCCAGTACCCGATCCTGCGCCGACGGCCCTTTGAACAGGCGAATCAGGGTCAGCACCATGGCCAGGGAAAACAGGAACAGCGTCAGCAGGATCGCGTTCGACAGCAACGGGCTCATTCGAAAATCTCCATCAATGGCTGTTCGTACGTTTCCTTGAAATGGCGGATGAATTGCGCCTCGTCATCCAGGTCCCAGACGTGCAGCAGGAGGATGCTGCGATCCAGCGCCAGTTCCGACCACACCGTGCCGGGCACCACCGTGCAGATCATCGCCAGTGCGGCCAGGCCGTTGGCGTCGCGCAGGTCCAGCGGCACTTTGACGAAGCGCGAGCGCAGCGGACGGCGACCGGCATTGAGCACGCCCCAGGCGACGATCAGGTTGGACATCACCACGTCACGGCCCACGAGCAGGAACAGCCGCAGGATCGTCAGCGGGCGGCGGACGCTGACCTGTTTCGGGCGCAGCTTGCGCATCATCAACGGGGCGCAGAACCCCAGCGCAGCGCCGAGCAACAGGTTGCCCGGACTGACCGACAGGTTCAGCACCAGCCACAGCAGCCACAGGGCCAGGGATAACCACGGCGCAGGGAACAGACGCTTCATGGTTGTACCTCCAGCAGCGCAGCCTTGGCTTCCGGGCTGGGTACGGCGCGCGTGCCGAGCACCGCCATCACGTACTGCTGAGGATTGTTCAGCGCGTCGGCCGCGGCCTGGGTGTAGCGCAGCAGCGGTTCAGCCTTGAAGGTCAGGGCGATGCTCAGCCCGAGCAGGAGGAAAATCGGCGCGCATTCGAGTTTGCGCAGCAGCGGCGACGGGCGCTCTTCGGGCGTCCAGAAACGCTGGATGCCCACGCGCGCGAAGGCCATCAGCGAGCCCAGCCCGGTCAGGATCAGCAGCGCCAGCAAGGCCCAGGCTGCCATCGAGATCGGCTCGGCCACGCCCAGGCCCGCCGGATTGAGCAGGGCGCCGATCAGGTTGAGCTTGCCGATGAACCCGGACAGCGGCGGCATGCCGATAATCAACAGCGCGCAGGCAATGAAGCTCAGGCCGAGGAACGCCATGGTCCATGGGATCACCTGACCGACCACGGCTTTCTGCTCGTCGTCGAGGTTGATGCCCTTGGGCGGTTGCAGGGATTCCTGTGGGCGCGGCAGCAGTTCGCTCTCGTCCTCGAGCGGGATCTCGTTGGCCGAGCGCGAACGTTCGATCAGTTCCGCCAGCAAGAACAGCGCGCTCAGGGCCAGGGTCGAGCTGACCACATAGAACAGCGCCGCGCCGATCAGGTTCGGCTGGGCGAAACCCACTGCCGACAGCAGAATCCCCGCCGACACCAGGATGCTCAGGCTGGCCATGCGCTCCAGGCGTTGCGCGGCGATGATTGCCACGCCGGCGCAGACCATGGTGGCCATGCCGCCGTAGATCAGCCACTCGCCACCGAAGTAGGCCGAGGCACCGGCCTGACCGGAGAACAGCAGCGTCCACAGCCGCAGCAGGGTATAGACGCCGACCTTGGTCATGATCGCGAACATCGCCGCCACCGGCGCGCTGGCCGAGGAGTAGGCCGGCACCAGCCAGAAATTCAGCGGCCACATCCCGGCCTTGGCCAGGAATGCGACCGCAAGGATGGCCGCCCCGGCATGCAACAGACCACGGTCGGCTTCTGGCACCAGCGGAATCTTCAGCGCCAGGTCGGCCATGTTCAGCGTGCCGGTGACGCCGTAGATCAGCGCAGCACCGATCAGGAACAGCGACGAGGCCAGCAGGTTGATCGAAATGTAATGCAGGCCCGACGACACCCGTGCCCGCCCCGAGCCGTGCAGCAGCAGGCCATAGGACGCCGCCAGCAGCACTTCGAAGAACACGAACAGGTTGAACAGGTCGGCGGTCAGGAAGGCGCCGTACAGCCCCATCAACTGGATCTGGAACAGCGCGTGGAAGCTCGAACCGGCGCCGTCCCAACGCGCCATGGCGAACAACAGTGCGCTGACTCCGATGATGCCGGTCAGCACCAGCATCAGCGCCGACAGCCGATCGACCACCAGCACGATGCCGAACGGCACTTGCCAGTTACCCGGCAGGTAGACGCCGATGGAACCGGGCACGCCGGTGGTCTGCGTCCATTGCAGCAGCATTACCGAAATGAACAGGCCAACGATGCTGGAGAACAGGTTGATCCTGGCTTTCAACGGCCGGTGCTTTTCGCCGAGCATCAGCATGATCGCGGCGGTCAGCAGCGGCAGCAGGATCGGCGCGGCGATCAGGTGAGTCATCGCCATCATTCTTTAGGCTCCCGGCCATCGACGTGGTCGGTACCGGTCAAGCCCCGGGAAGCCAGCAGCACCACCAGAAACAACGCGGTCATGGCGAAGCTGATGACGATGGCCGTCAGCACCAGGGCCTGTGGCAGCGGGTCGGTGTAATTGAGCAGATCCTGCGGCACGCCATCCTTGATGATCGGCTCCTTGCCGATGAACAGACTGCCCATGCTGAAGATGAACAGGTTGACGCCGTAGGACAGCAGGCACAGGCCCATCACCACCTGGAAGGTCCGTGGCCGCAGGATCAGCCAGACGCCGGACGCGGCGAGCACGCCGATGGCGATTGCGATGACTTCTTCCATCAGACGGCTCCTTTGCTGGCGACGGATTTGGGCAGGGCGGCGGTCTTGTGACCCCGCACCGATTGGTGGGCGAGGGCGGTGAGGATCAGCAAGGTCGAGCCGACCACCACGGCGTACACGCCGACGTCGAAGAACAGCGCGCTGGCGATATGGATGTCACCCAGCAGCGGCACGGCGAAATGCCAGGTATGCGTGGTGAGGAACGGATAACCGACCGCCATCGCGCCCAGACCGGTGACCGTGGCGAACAACAGCCCGGTGCCCATCCAGCGCAGCGGCCGCAGGCTCATCTGCGCTTCGACCCACTGAGTGCCGGCGACCATGTATTGCAGGATGAACGCCACCGACATCACCAACCCAGCCACAAAACCGCCGCCCGGTTGGTTATGCCCGCGCATGAACAGGTAGAACGACACCACCAGGGCAATCGGCAGCAACAGGCGCACCAGCACCGCCGGCACCATCATGAAGCCCAGCGCGGTGTCGCTGGCCGAGCGCGGGTTGACCAGATCGGTTACCACGTCCGGTGCCAGCAGACGTTGCTGCGCGGGCAGTTGCAGGCTTTCTTTCGGCGGGCGGAAGCGTCGCAGCAGAGCGAACACGGTCAGCGCCACCGCTACCAGGACGGTGATTTCACCGAGGGTGTCGAAGCCACGGAAGTCCACCAGCATCACGTTGACCACGTTGCTGCCGCCGCCCTCGGGCAGGGCGCGGCTGAGGTAGAACGAGGAAATGTCGTTGGGCGTCTGCCGGGTCAGCATCGCGTAGCTCAGCAAGGCCATGCCGCCGCCGACCGCAATCGACAGTAACAGGTCGCGCAGGCGTCGCACCTTGGCTTTGCGCAGGCTACTGGGCAACGGCGAAACTTCTTCGATCCGCCGCGGCAGCCAGCGCAGACCAAGCAGAATCAGCACAGTGGTTACCACCTCGACCACCAGTTGCGTCAGGGCCAGGTCCGGCGCCGAGAACCAGACGAAAGTGATGCAGGTCATCAGGCCGCAGACGCTGACCATGGTCAGGGCGGCGAGACGGTGATACTTGGCCTGCCACGCGGCGCCGAGCGCACAGGCAATTGCCAGCAGCCACAGGGTCACGAACACGATCGAACCGGGGATCTTTGGCCGATCGCCCCAGCTCAGGCTGCTGTGCAGCATCGGGATCAACCCGGCGAGCACCGCCGCCAACACCATCAGGAACAGCTGCGCCTGCAGGCGTTTGGTGCCGATCCGCCGCTCCAGCCGTCGGGCCAGGCGCATCATCGCCACCAGGCTGCGCTCGAACAGGCGCTTGCCGTTGAAACGGCCCACCAGCGGCGGGTACTTGAAGCGTCCGCGTTTGAGCTGATTGCGCAGCAGCAGGTAGACCAGGATGCCGCCGGACATGGCGATCAGGCTCATGATCATCGGCGCATTCAGACCGTGCCAGATCGCCAGGCTGTATGGCGGCAGCACGCCGCCCACCACGGGCAACGCGGCGGCAGCGAGCAACGGGCCGACCACCTGCGCCGGGAAAATCCCCACCAGCAGGCAGGTGAACACCAGCAGTTCGACTGGCGCACGCATCCAGCGCGGCGGTTCGTGTGGGGTGTGCGGCAGGTCGGTGGCGGTCGGGCCGAAGAACACGTCGACCGTGAAACGCAGCGAATAGGCGACGCTGAAGGTGCCGGCGATGGTCGCGACGATTGGCAGTGCTGCCTCGACCCAGGCCGTGGCATTGATGAACACCGTTTCGGCGAAGAACATCTCTTTCGACAGGAAGCCGTTGAGCAGCGGCACGCCAGCCATCGACGCACTGGCAACCATGGCCAGGGTGGCAGTGAACGGAATCAGTTTGAACAGGCCGTTGAGCTTGCGGATATCGCGGGTGCCGCTTTCGTGGTCGATGATCCCGGCGGCCATGAACAGCGAGGCCTTGAAGGTCGCGTGGTTGAGAATGTGGAACACCGCCGCCACGGCGGCCAGCGGGCTGTTCAGGCCCAGCAGCAGGGTGATCAGGCCCAGGTGGCTGATGGTCGAGTAGGCGAGCAGGCCCTTGAGGTCGTTCTGGAACATGGCGCAGTACGCGCCGAGCAACAGCGTACAGGCCCCGGCGCCGCTGACGATGTAGAACCATTCTTCACTGCCCGACAGCGATGGCCACAGGCGCGCCAGCAGGAACACCCCGGCCTTGACCATGGTCGCCGAATGCAGGTAAGCCGAAACCGGGGTGGGCGCCGCCATGGCATGCGGCAGCCAGAAGTGGAAGGGGAACTGCGCACTTTTGCTCAGTGCGCCAATAAGAATGAGGGGAAGCAGGATCGGGTAGAGGGCATGTGCGCGAATCAGATCGCCGGCGGCCAGGACCTTGTCCAGGTCATAGCTGCCGACGACATGGCCGAGGATCATGACCCCCGCCAGCAGGCACAATCCTCCGGCGCCGGTGACCATCAACGCCATGTACGCGCCACGGCGGGCGTCGTGGCGGTGGTGCCAGTAGCCGATCAGCAGGAACGAGAACAGGCTGGTCAGCTCCCAGAAAAACACCATCTGGATCAGGTTGCCGGAGATCACCAGGCCGAGCATGGCACCCATGAACGCCAGGAAAAACGCAAAGAAACGCGGCACCGGGTCGTCCGGCGACATGTAGTAACGGGCGTACAGGGAGACGAGGGTGCCGATGCCCAGCACCAGCATCGAGAACAGCCAGGCGAAGCCGTCCATGCGCAGGACGAAGTTCAGGCCCAGGCTCGGCAGCCACATGAATTCTTCGCGGATCACGCCGCCGTGGGCGATTTGCGGGTACAACAACGCGACCTGGACGGTGCCGATCAGGGCGACCAGGCCAGCGAGCAGGGATTCGGTATTTCGCGCGTTGTGCGGCAGCACCGCTGCCAGACAGCTGCCCACAAAAGGCAGAAGCAGTAGAACTATCAGGGACATAGGCTTCTAATCTGCGGAAGTTTGTGAAGCATCATACGTGCCAGCTCCCGGATCACCAAACGCGAGGATGTCTCAGAATCCTACAAAATAGTCGCAAAACTTCTGTTTGGCCTTGTTTCAAGGCTGATGCGGGCATAAGAAAAATCGCAGCTTCCGGGATTCCCGGCAGGCCTGTGCATTCCCCGGCAGGCGCTGGCGAAAGCTGCGATCTCAGGAGGATGCGGAGTCAGCGCTCGGTTTCCTGCTCGAGATTCTCCAATACCTCTTCGGCATCCTTGCCCTTGGTTTTCAGCTCGCTGACGATCACCGCCGCCACGATCAACCCCGCGCCGAGCAGGGCAATCGCCGGCAAACGCTCGCCGGCGATGCGCCCGACGATGCCTGCCCAGACCGGCTCGCCGGCGTAGATCAGGGTGGCGCGGGTGGGCGAAACGCTTTTCTGCGCCCAGTTCATTGCCACCTGAATGGCCGCACTCGCCGCGCCTAGGCCCAGCGCAGAGGCCAGCAACAGCCAGGAGAAATCCGCGATCGCCTCGCCGGTCGGCACCACCATCAGGAACGCCAGCAGCGACGTCACGGCCAGCTGCACCACGGTCACCCGACGCACATCGACCTGACCGGCGTAGGTGCTGATCAGAATGATTTCCGCGGCTATCGCGATGGCGCTGATCAGCGTGGCGATTTCTCCGGCGCTGAAATTCAGCGCCGCGCCGGACGGCCCCGAGAGCAGCATCAGGCCGCTGAACGCGAGCATGATGCCGATGCTCGGCATCAACCCCGGCCGCCGGCCCAGCACCAGCCACTGCAGCAGCGGCACGAACGGCACGTACAACGCGGTAATAAACGCCGACTGACTGCTCGGGATGCTCTGCAGGCCAACTGTCTGCAAGCCATAGCCGAGCATGATCGCGACACCGATGAACGCGCCGGCCTTGAGTTCGAACAGGGTCAGCGCGCGTAGGTGTTTCCAGGAAAACAGCGCGACAATGCTCGCCGCCGCGGCAAAACGCAGGCCGACGAAAAACATCGGGCCGCTGACGGTCATGGCGTGCTGCACCAACAGAAAGGTGCCACCCCAGACCATGGTAATCAGCACCAGAACGCACTCGGCTGTGCTGAACCGGAAGAACCGCGAGGAGTTTCGAGGAGAGTGGGCTGACATCATGACCTTGCGCGCTGTGGAAGAGGGGACGCACAATGCGCCAAATGTTGCGCAGTATACTGCCCAACCCCAGCCAGTGAGCAATATAGTGCACAAAGATTCCACGCAACGGGCGTCCGTCCTGCAACACGTCAGCCAGAACGTACGCCGCCTGCGTCATGCCGCCGACATGAGCCAGGCGACCCTGGCCGAAAAGTCCGGGGTCAGCCGGCGCATGCTGGTGGCTATCGAGGCCGGTGAGAAGAACGTCAGCCTGACCACCCTCGATCGGGTCGCCGAAGCCCTCGACGTGGCGTTCAGCGATCTGATCCAGGCCCCCGACAACCGCGATCCGAGCCGCATCAACGAGTTGGCCTGGGCCGGCAGCATTCCCGGGAGCAAGGCGGTGCTGCTGTCCAAGGCAACCGCCACCCGCGAAGTCGAGCAGTGGGAATGGTGCCTGCAACCGGGTGAGGTCTATCCCTCGCAACCCGATGCCGACGGTTGGAGCGAGCAGATTTTCGTCTTCGCCGGTTGCTTGACCCTGATGCTGGGCGATCAGCCGCAGACCATCGCTGCCGGCGAGTTCTTCATGTTCGCCAGCAACCAGCCGCACAGCTATCGCAATGACGGCGACGTGGCGACGCGCTTCGTACGCAACGTGGTGATCTGACTGTTGCCCGGCCGACAGTGAATAAACATTTTGCGTATTTCGACTTCAATCAATTTTCAGCTATGTCTCGCAACTTACTGAAAAACAAGGAAATCATCTTCAGGCATGACTTCTGCAATCGTTTCCTGATCTTTATCCGGAAAACGACGGAGTCGACCTCATGACCGCCTCAAAACCCGCCTTCGCGCGCCTTGGCATTTGTTCCTGCAAACCGGGGAGCGCCGTCTGATGCCGCGTGAAATCCGTCTCAACGCCTTTGACATGAACTGCGTCGGCCACCAGTCGCCAGGCCTTTGGGCGCACCCGCGCGATCGCTCCTGGCAGTACAAGGACCTGGAGTACTGGACCGATCTGGCGAAAATCCTTGAACGCGGCAAGTTCGACGGCTTGTTCATCGCCGATGTGCTGGGCATCTACGACGTCTACAACGGCAATGGCGAGGCGGCGATCCGCCAGGCGGCACAGGTGCCGGTCAACGATCCGTTGCAATTGATTCCACCGATGGCGCTGGTCACCGAGCATCTGGGGTTCGGCCTGACGGCGTCGCTGTCGTTCGAGCATCCGTATCCGTTCGCCCGGCGTCTATCGACCCTCGATCATCTGACCAAGGGCCGCGCCGGCTGGAACATCGTCACGTCGTATCTGGAGAGCGGGGCGAAGAACATCGGCCAGCAAGCCCAGACCGAGCACGACGCGCGTTATGACTTCGCCGAGGAATACCTGGAGGTCTGCTACAAGCTCTGGGAAGGCAGTTGGGAAGAGGGGGCGATCCTGCGCGACCGCGAGCGGCGAATCTTCAGTGACCCGAGCAAAATCCACGAGATCCGCCACCACGGCAAACATTTTCAGGTGCCCGGTATTCACCTTTGCGAGCCATCGCCGCAGCGCACGCCGGTGCTGTACCAGGCCGGGGCGTCGAGTCGCGGCAAGCAGTTCGCCGCCGAGCATGCCGAGTGCGTGTTCGTCGCCGCGCCGTCGAAAGTGTTGCTGAAGAAAACCGTGGCTGACATCCGCCGCCGCGCCGCCGAGGCCGGGCGCGATCCGGCGAAGATTCTGATTTTCAATCTGCAGACGGTGATCCTCGGCGAAACCGACGCCAAGGCCAAAGCCAAGTTCGAGGAATACAAATCCTGGGTCAGCTACGAGGGCGCGATGGCGCTGATTTCCGGCTGGACCGGCATCGATTTCAGCCAGTTCAAGCCGCACGAGCCGCTCAAACACGTGCACACCAATGCCATCCAGTCGGCGGTCGAGGCGTTCTCCACGGCCGACCCGAACAAAGTCTGGACCCCCAACGAACTGGCCGACTGGGTCGGCATCGGTGGTTTCGGCCCGCTGTTCGTCGGCAGTCCGGAAACGGTCGCCGACCTGTTGCAGGAGTGGGTCGACGAGACCGACGTCGATGGCTTCAACCTGGCCTATGCGCTTACCCACGAAACGTTCATCGACGCCGTGGAATTGCTGGTGCCGGAGTTGCAGAAACGCGGGGTGTACAAGACCGAGTACGCAGCGGGGACCTTGCGCGAGAAGCTGTTTGGCGAGGGTGTGCGGCTGCCGCAGGGCCATCCGGGGGCGGGTTATCGCGATCTCGTCGGGTTGCGGCAGCAGGCCTCAAAAGTGCGGTCCGCGTAGACGCTCGCGTGGGCAAACCCTTAAGGTTGCAGCAACCGGCCAACCCCTCAGCAGCGAGAACGGCATGACCCCAACCCCATCCGGACAGGCGACCAGCGCCATCCGTCACGCCGACGTCCTGATCATCGGCGGCGGCCTCAGCGGCACAATGCTCGCGGTGCAACTGCTGCGCCTGCCCGGGCGGCGGCAGATCCTGGTGATCGAGCCGCGAGCCGAGCTCGGTCGCGGCGAGGCCTACAGCGCCGTGGAACTGGGCCACACCCTCAACGGCAATGCGGCGCGCATGAGCGTCGACCCGGATAACCCCGACGACCTCACCCAATGGCTTACCGCGCACATCGCCGCCGGTGGCTGGCCGGAGTCGGATCAGCAGCATGTGCCGGTCAGTGAGCTGTTCCCGCCGCGCGGCCTGTTCGGCGTCTATGTGCAGCAGCGCCTGGCCGAGGCGCGGGTCGTCGGCGCGCAGCACGGCTCGAGCGTCGAGCACTTGCGCGCGGAAGTGGTTGATGCGCAGGTTTCGGCGACTACGGTGCAACTCAGCTTGAGCGACGGTCAGCAGCTGCAAGGCGCCCAGGCTGTGCTCGCCATCGGCATGTTCCCCGCCGCGCGCACGCCGCAGACCCGCTCCAGCGGCCTCAACGCGGCGGCCCTGGATCCCTGGGATGTTGCCGCCATGCGCGCGCTCGATCCGCAGTCGACGGTGCTGATCATCGGCTCGGGGCTGACCATGGTCGACGCCGTGGTGTCGCTGGAGCAGGCCGGGCATCGCGGACCGATCGAGGTGTTTTCCCGTCACGGTCTGTTGCCGCATGTGCGTCGGCAGCCGCCGGCGTGGGTCGATTTTCTTGCTGAAGATCCGCGCATCCGCACCCCGCGACAGTTGCTGCGCGAATTGCGCCGGCATTGTCGCGCGGCCATCGCGCAGGGCATCGACTGGCAGGCGCCGCTGGACACCGTGCGTGCGCACATCGGGCGTTTGTGGAGCCAGGCCAGCGATGTCCAGCGGCGGCAGTTCGTCCGCCACGTCCGGCCGTGGTGGGAAAGCCATCATCACCGTTCACCGCCATTGAGCGCCGAACTGGTGGCGCGCTTGCACGCCGAGGGGCGGCTGAGGATTCAGGCTGCTTCGTACCAGGGGCTGGAACCTGCGCAGGAACAGCGGGTGAGTATTCGCATTCGTCGTCGCGGCGAAGCGCAGACCCGCGTGGTGCACGGCGCGGCGCTGATCAACTCCAGTGGCATCGAATACGACTGGCGCCGCGTTGCGCGACCGCTACCGCAGCAGCTGCTGGCTCGCGGACTGGTTCGGCCGGGGCCGTTGGCACTGGGAATCGCGGCAGCGCTGGACGGCGCGGTGCTGGATGCGCAGGGGCAGGCGTCGCAGCGATTGTTCGCCATGGGCCCGCCGTTGCGCGGGATGTGGTGGGAAAGTACCGCCGTGACCGATGTGGCGTTACAGGCCAAGGCGCTGGCCGCGCGGCTGGCGCGGGAGGTCACTCAGTAGCGTTGCGCGAGCCCGGCGTCGATCTGGGCGACGACAAGGTCGGCCGATTCTGCGCCGCCCTGGTTGTCGCGATTCACGGTATCGACATTCAGGGTGCCGCTCTGGCCGACGTGGGTGGCCGCCACCGCCGAGCGCGGCTCAAGCTGATTGGCGATCGCGGAGGTGGCGCCGATCAGCGCGACGATGAATCCGAGGGCAATAAAGTCTTTCATGGGGTTGCACCCGAAAGTGGGAAGAAGATGCAGGCCACTTTAGGGCGATAGCGTCGAGAAGAAAAAACACCTTTGCAGATAGTTGTTATCGAATGTGTTGATGTCAGCTCAGCGCGGGATGACGTCGACCAGCCAGCGCTGGCGCAACTGCTCGAGACGGCCGTTGTCGCGCAGGGTTTCCAGCGCCTTTTGCCAGCGCGCCACCTGCTGTGGATCGGTCTGCCGCGAGAAGGCGATGTAGGTGTTCTGCTTCATCAGCGGCAATTGATATTGCAAGCGCCCGGGCTCCATGCCCTGTTCGCGCGCGAGGGTGGCGCAGGAGAGCGTGTCCGACACCACGAAGTCAGTCCGCCCGAGGCTGAACAGGCGCATCATCTGCTCCGGGGTTTCCACGCCATACAGGTTGTCCAGACCCTGTTGCTGCAGGTAGCTGTAGGCCAGCCATTTGCGCGGCACGGTGATCCGCCCCAGGCGATCGGCCTCGCGCAGGCTGCGCACTGGCGGTTGCCGGCTGGCATGGGCGTAGAGCGCGGTTTCCATCTCGACCAGCGGCCCGACCCATTGATAACGATCATCGCGCTCATCGGTGCGCAGTACGGTGAACACCCCGGTGTTCGGTGTTTCACTGGCCACGTGCAAGGCGCGCAGCAGGGGCAATTGCTGCAGCTGGATACGGTCGCCGGTCTGTTCTGCCAGGGCTTGCACCACGTCGACCCCGAACCCGACCAACTGCTCGCCCTGGCGGAAATGCAAGGGCGGGTGGTTGTCGGTGAGCAGTTGCAGGTCTGCCGCGTGGGCCGTGACGGCCAGCAGCAAGAGCAGACAGGCGGCAAATCGTTTCATGAATCGTCCCTGAACAAATCAATCGCGCAGCTTATTACGCAGCACGAGAGCTGTCCCGGGGAATTGGCGGGGCTTTTGTGTCAGATGCCACGGTTTATCGGCAGTGGCATCCGCGAGGGCAGGAGCGCGTTCGGCTCGCTCCTGCCGGTCTGGCCAAGGCTTCAGGCCACCACTTTGTAGCACGGCACGTACGCCGCGCCACCCGGCAACTTCATCCGGTGCTGGGCGACGAAGGCTTTGAGCAGCAGGTCCAGCGGTTGCATGATCGCCGCATCGCCACGGATCTGGTACGGCCCGTGTTCCTCGATCAGGCGGATGCCCTTGTCCTTGACGTTGCCGGCGACGATCCCGGAAAACGCCCGGCGCAGGTTGGCCGCCAGTTCATGGGCGGGCTGGTCGCGGTGCAGCTTGAGGTTGGCCATGTTTTCGTGGGTCGGGTCGAACGGACGCTGGAAGCCTTCGTCGATCTTCAGCAGCCAGTTGAAGTGGAACGCGTCGTTGCGCTCGCGGCGGAACTGCTTCACCGCTTTCAGGCCGGCGGTCATCTGCCGCGCCACTTCGGCCGGGTCGTCGATGATGATCTCGTAGTGCTGCTTCGCGGCCGCACCGAGGGTGGCGGTGACGAAGGCGTCCAGTTGCTCCAGATACGGCGCGGCATGTTTCGGCCCGGTGAGGATCACCGGGAACGGCAGGCCCTGGTTGTCCGGGTGCATGAGGATGCCCAGCAGGTACAGGAACTCTTCGGCGGTACCGGCGCCACCCGGAAAGATGATGATGCCGTGGCCGACGCGGACGAAGGCTTCCAGGCGCTTTTCGATGTCCGGGAGGATCACCAGTTCGTTGACGATCGGGTTCGGCGCTTCGGCGGCGATGATCCCCGGCTCGGTCAGGCCGAGGTAGCGCCCACCGTGGATGCGCTGCTTGGCGTGGGCGATGGTCGCGCCTTTCATCGGGCCTTTCATCACGCCCGGGCCGCAACCGGTGCAGATGTCGAGGCTGCGCAGGCCCAGTTCGTGGCCGACTTTCTTGGTGTATTTGTATTCTTCGGTGTTGATCGAGTGGCCGCCCCAGCACACGACGATTTTCGGTTCGACGCCAGGGCGCAGGGTGCGGGCGTTGCGCAGCAGGTGGAAGACGTAGTCGCTGATGCCCTGCGAAGTGCTGAGGTCGATGCGCTGGCTGTCGAGTTCGTTTTCGGTGTAGACGATGTCACGCAGGGCGCTGAACAGCATTTCTCGGGTGCTGGCGATCATTTCGCCGTCGACGAAGGCATCGGCCGGGGCGTTGAGCAGCTCGAGGCGTACGCCGCGATCCTGCTGGTGAATGCGGATTTCGAAGTCCTTGTAGGCTTCCAGGATGGTTTTCGCGTTGTCGACGTGGGCGCCGGTATTGAGAATGGCCAGGGCGCACTGGCGGAAGAGGGTGTAGGTGCTGCCGGATCCGGCTTCGCTCAGTTGCTGAACTTCACGTTGAGAAAGGGTTTCCAGGCTGCCCTTCGGGCTGACCGAGGCATTGATTACGTGTCGTTGGGTCATGCAAAGATCCTTAAAACGATGTCACTGCCCGGGTTGGGCCAATGGCATCCGAATAGTGTGTTCCCATGAATGAAGATGGCACGGTCTGCGTGGTATCGCCATGTCCCTCGTTGGACGATGAAAAGATGAAAAGGAGCTCCAGCATAGCTAAATCCCCGACAGAGGCGATAATGCGCCGGCGAGTTTTTTCCGTTGCCCTTTTTGTCGCTCAAGGAAGTCATCACCGATGTTCGAGATTCAGCCGATGGACGCCGTCACCTTTCGCCAGCAGACCCGCCGCAGCACGCTGATCATTGCCGTGCTGTTCCTGGTGCTGGCCATGCTGTTCTCGACGGCGGCGGTGGCGCTGTTCGGCGAACCCGGTGGCGACAATCTGCGGTTCAACGTCGGCGGGGTGTTCGTGGCGTTCCTGCTCACCGGCGTGCTGTTGCGCGGGCAGTTCTGGCAGCAGACGTGGATGGCGCCGGCCGTCTACAGCTGGCGGCTCAAGCGCAGCCTGATGAGTGTCACCAATGTCATGCATCAGGTGACGGCAGCGGTGGAATGGGGCGATGTGACGGCGATCAAGGTGCTGCGTTTCTATCACCTGGGGTTGATCCAGATGCATGAACTGGACGGCAACTTCAGCGATCATGGGCAATTGCAGCGGCAAGTCGAAGAACACAAGGCGCGGATGGAGGCGCTCGGCATGGACACCGAACAGACCCGCCTCGATCCGGCCTGGCTGCAAGCCCTGAAGGCGAATTAAAACGCAATGCGCGCGGCGCGGCGCAGTCGCCACCGGCGGATCAGGCGACCGTACACCAGCAGGTTGATGATCAGTACCACGCTGCCCAGGGCCAGCTGGATCTGCGGGGTCAGCCCGGCCGGGTAGATGATCGGCCAGACGTAGTGCTCGATGAAGCCGCCGGCGTACTCGGTTTGCCCGGCGGCGTGGCGCATGAGGTTTTCCCAGTAGGTCAGCGGGCAGGTCAGGTGCAGCACTTCGACCATCACCCCCCACGTGGCTGCCGGCAGGTGCAACAGCATCAGCCGTGGCCACTTCAACACCAGCAGCCCGCCGAACAGCACGAACACAATGAACAGCAGATGAAACAGCACCAGCCCGTCGGCGGCAATTCGATAAAGCATGGGGTCTTCCTGACGCGGTTGTGAATGCCTGCCATGTTACGCCGCCCGGTGACGGATGGCCGAGGGGATTTGTGCCAGGTGCGCAAGATTGTTCAAGCCACGAACCGCTGTTTACTGGCAGAGTCCGTGGTCTTGTCTCACGGTTGAAGAGCGTTATGTCTGACTCACTTATGCCGCGCAGCGCCTTTCTGCGCGGTGCGGCGGCGATCATGCCGTTATCCCTGGCCACCGCGCCGTGGGGCCTGCTGGCGGGCTCCATGGCCATCGAGGCCAACCTCACGCCGCTGCAGGGCCAGGGCCTGTCGAGCATCGTGTTTGCCGGCGCTGCGCAACTGGTGGCGATCGGCATGCTCAAGGGCGGCGCGGGGATTTTTTCGATTCTGCTGACCACGCTGCTGCTGACCTCGCAACACTTGCTGTATGGCATGAGCATGCGTTCGGTGATTGCGCCGCTGCCCGGGCGCTGGCGGATCGGCCTGGGCTTTCTGCTCACCGACGAATTGTTCGCCCTGACCAGCCAGCACGACC
Organism: Pseudomonas sp. efr-133-TYG-5; assembly: GCF_030209175.1. Classification (GTDB taxonomy): domain Bacteria; phylum Pseudomonadota; class Gammaproteobacteria; order Pseudomonadales; family Pseudomonadaceae; genus Aquipseudomonas. The sequence continues at coordinate 316,727 of NZ_JARVSM010000007.1, forward strand.
GCCAGCAATTCAATCGCTGGTATGCGCTGGGGGTCGGCCTGACGTTTTATATCGCCTGGAACCTGTTCACTCTGGCCGGGATCGTCCTGGGCAGCAGCATTCCCGGTCTTGAACACCTGGGCCTGGATTTCTCGATTGCCGCGACGTTCATTGCCTTGATCACTCCGGTGGTGCGTGATGTGCCGACCGTGGTCTGCGTGGCGGTGTCGCTGTTCTGCTCGGTGTTGTTCAGTTACTGGCAGTGGGGCTCGGCACTGGTGTTGTCGGGACTGGCCGGGATGGCCGCAGGGTTTGTCTGCAACAAACTGTACCGGGGGCGCACATGATGATTTGGGCCGTGATTGTCGGCATGGGCGTTCTGGTGTTTCTCAACCGCTACGTGTTTCTCGAGCCGCGTTTACCGCTGCGATTGAGCAGCAATGCACGGCAGTTTCTCGGCTTTGCCGTGCCGGGCATGTTGACCGCCATCTGCGGGCCGATTGTGTTCATGCCGGATAAGCAACTTAATCTGCACTGGGACAATCCTTACCTGCTCAGTTCGCTGGTGGCGATCGGTTTGGTGATTTACACCCGCAATACGCTGCTGAGCATGCTGTTGAGCATGGCGTTCTTCTTTCTGCTGCGCTGGTGGCTGTAGGTTGCCCTGATGAATCTGTTCTACGCTTTAAGGATGAATGATGACCTGTCCAGCGAGGTGAACAATGGCAACCGAGCAAAAACGTCCGGATGAAGAGGATGAACCGAGCGAAGAAGAAATCGAGCGGGAAAAACACAGACAACAGACCTGGAAGCACGACGACAGCCGCGAGCTGTCCGACCGTGACCAGGAGCGCCCCCTGAAACCCTGAGCCATTTGACGAAAAAGCCCCGCATTGGCGGGGCTTTTTCGTTGGGTCAAAGATCTTCCAGCTGAGTGAAGTCGGGGTGCGAGGCCCGATAACCCAAGGTCTTATCGATCCACGCATTGAGCTCGTTGACCATCACCGGCGGATGGCCAGGATAGGCTTGGAGGGTGGTGCGCAGGATGCGCTCGATCTCGGGTACGTCACGCAGGTTTCGAGTCTTGATGTAGTGGCCGATAAAACAGTCGAGTTGAAAGCGTTCTGTCATCGACAGATAGATACACTCCAGGCCATTAGCCTGTTTGATTGCAAAATCGTCGCGCAACTTAGTTCTCTGCAAGGCTGGTCAAGTTTGTCGGGGATTCCTGGTTTGTTGACTCTTTGGTCAACTGGTATACCAATCGGAAAGGCGGCGCGCATGCTATCCGTAGTGTTTGTAAATGTATGTATGACGATCGAAATGTCAGACAGGCGGTTAGTTTCGCTCGAACGGCTGTTTTAATTGTCGTCTCACTATTGAAACAGTTGTTGTAACGGCACTGTTGCACTTGTGCAGAAGTGTTCCTCTAACAATAAACGCGTCGGATCGACAGTTCTTTACTCCAGCGCCTCGATCAGATTCGCCCCCTGATTGCGTGAGTTGCCCACCGCTTTGCCGACTTTGTGCCACTGGAACACTCCACTGCCTTCCCCTTCAAACAACAGCAGCTGTTCGGCACGCTCTGGCGGTGTGGCCGGGTCGAGCCATTCGCGCGCCCGATCAGCGCCGAGGACGATCGGCCGTCGATCATGAATATCGAGCATGCCGCCCTCGCTGTCGGCGGTGATGATGACGAAACCGTCGTCCTCTCGGCTGGCTTCCCCGGGTGCAGGAAACTGGCCGATGGCGGCACAGAAAATCGCTTGTCGGTCGGCGCGGTGGATCAGCCAGGGCTGGCGACTGTTGTCGGGGCTATCGACCCATTCGAACCAGTTGTCGACCGGTACGATCAGCCGCTGCCGCCAGATCGCCCGGAAGAACGCGCCATGGGCGACTTTCTCCACCCGTGCATTGATCGGTGCCGCGCGATCCCTGGCCCAATGCGGGCGCCAGCCCCAGCGCAGGTTGTCGGCGTACAGCCGCTGATCGTGTTGATGAAGGACCGCCAGCGCCGTGGTCGGCGCTGCGTTGTAGCGCGCCAGCGGCGCGTCGCCGACGTGGTTGATCAACGCGTCGGGAATGCTCAGCACGGCGACGAAGTCGTGTATGCCCCGGTACTGCGAGAGTCTTCCGCACATGGCCGAACCTGCGCCAGACAATTGCCAGAAGCTTGAGCTTAGTTGCCGGTTTCAGTCCTTGCCGTCCTGCCCGGTGAACGTGTCGCGCCAGCGCAGCCAGCGGCGTTCCAGCAAGGCCAGCAAGCCGTCGCTGAATTTGCCCAGCAGGGCGAGGACGATGATCGCCGCCAGCACGATGTCCGGGCGCGAAGTTTCCCGGCCGTCGCTGAGCAGATAGCCCAGGCCCTTGGTCGCGGCGATCAGCTCGGCGGCCACCAGGAACATCCACGCCAGGCTCATGCCGCTGCGCAGCCCGGTAAACAGGCCGGGCAGGGCGGCGGGCAACAGAATCCGCCGCACCAGTTGCAGGCGGCTGAAGCCATAGATGCGTCCGACCTCGACCAGTTTGCGGTCGATGTTGCGGATCGCCGCGACCACGTTGACGTACACCGGAAAGAACGCGCCGATGGCGATCAGAACGATTTTCGATGTCTCGTCGATGCCCAGCCACAGCAGCAACAGCGGCACCCACGCCAGGCTCGGGATCGAGCGTAGTGCGGCGAAAGTCGGCTCCAGGTACGCCTCGGCTTCGCGGCTCAAGCCGACCCATGCGGCAAACACCAGCGCCAGGCTCGCGCCGATGGCGAAGCCCAGCAACACGCGGATCAGGCTGGCACCGATGTGCTTGTACAGGGCGCCTGTGGCCAGATCGCTGAGGGTCAGGGCGATGTCGCTCGGGGCGGGCATCTGATAGGGCGGCAACCAGCCGATGCGCACGATGAATTCCAGCGCGACGACAATCAGCAGCGGTAACGCCAGGCCCTTGAGGCGGCGGCGCCAGGTCGGGCTCAGCGTGGCGCGCGCTCGACGCGGCAGTGCCAGGGCGATACGCGCGGGCAGGTCATTGCTCATGGGCATTTTCTCCGCTCACGACGAAGCCGCGCCGGGCGCGGATTCGTTGCAAGCCTGATCGGTTACTGGGCGGCGACGCTCTGCTGGGTATCGATCAACTGGTCGATGACCTGATCGACGTTGACGCCCCGGCGCACCAGTTCTTCGGAAACCAGGATCGGCGCCGCGGCTTTCGAGGCCAGCACGTCCTTGGCCGTGAGTTGCGGGCTGCTGAGGTCGGTACGCGACAGTTGCAGTTTGGCCACGTCGAGCGGCAGGCCGGATTCCCTGGCGAGCAGGCTGGCCAGTTGATCCGGGTTTTTCACCGACCATTCGCGCGCCTGTTCATAGGCCTTGATCACCGTGTCGATGGTTTGCGGGTGCTCCTTGGCGTACTTCTCGGTCACGCTGACCACGCCGTAGCTGTTGAAACCGGGGTTGCGGTAGAGCAAACGCGAACCGGCCTGCACCTGGCTGGCGGCCATGTGCGGATCGAGCCCGGCCCAGGCGTCGACGTCACCTTTCTCCAGCGCGGTGCGACCGTCCGGGTGCTGCAGGTGGACCAGTTCCACGTCGTCTTTTTTTAACCCGGCCTGTTGCAGGCTGCGCAGGGTGAAGAGGTACGGGTCGGTGCCTTTGGTGGCAGCGATTTTCTTGCCCTTGAGGTCGGCGACGCTCTGGTACGGCGAATCCTTGCGCACCACCAGCGCGGTCCATTCGGCGCGGCTGTAGACGTACACCGATTTGATCGGGCTGCCATTGGCGCGGCTCAGGACGGCGGCGAGGCTGGCGGACGACGCGAAATCGACACCGCCGCTGTTGAGGTACTCCAGCGAACGGTTGCTCCCCTGGCTGAGCACCCAGGTGATTTTGCTCTGCGGCAAGGCTTGTTCCAGATAGCCGAGATGCTTGAGCGCCAGACTGACGGGCGAATAGTAGGCGTAGTCCAGGTGCACTTCGGCGGGTGGAGTGTCTGCCGCGTGGGCCACGGGTTGCAGGCTCAGCGCCATGGCGCAGGCTGCCAGCAGCGTTTTGATTCGGGACAGGGGTAAGCGTGACTGCATGGGGAGCGCTCCGGCCAGTTGACAGATTCTTATGTCCAAAAAGTGATTTTTTTTAATGCTTCCTGCATGAATGGAATATTGCAGGCTCTGTGCCATGTCCCCGCGAGCCCTTGATTTCCTAAGCGCTGGCTAGTTTTGACCTGTATTCAAGTGTTGCCAGGGCAACACTGTGGCGAGCGACTGTTGCACCGCCAACAGCACACACTGCGACTGCTTAGCTTATGCATTAATAGAATTTAAAATCGGCGTTATAAGAGCGTTATGGTCTATAAAAATCCTTCTCGCAGGACTCGCCATGAAGCTCGCCCGTTTCCTTCGCACCACGTTGACCGCTGCGCTGTTTGCCTCGCCTGTTGCCTACGCGGCCGAGCCGTTGGTCTTGCATGTCGGCGATCAGAACTACTACAACATCCGCGCCTCGATTGAAGCCTCCGGGGTTTTCAAGGACGCGCCATACCGCATCGACTGGAAACACTTCCAGGCTGCCGCCCCGTTGGCCGAGGCGCTGCAGGCCGGCTCGCTGGACCTGGGTTTCCTCGGCGATTCGGGGTTTTTGTTTCTCGCCGCGAAACAGGCGCCGGTCAAACTCATCGGCGTGTCGCGGCAGAACCCGGACACCATCGCCTTGCTGGTACCCAAGGATTCCCCGGTGAAAACCATTGCTGATCTCAAGGGCAAGAAAGTCGCCTATTGGCCTGGCGCCTGGAGCCAGCAATTGACGTTGCGCGCGCTGGAGCAGGGCGGACTGCCGGAAGATTACGTCGACTTCGTCAAACTGATGCCGATCGATGCGGCGGCTGCGCTGCCACAAGGCAGCATCGATGCGTTTCCGGTGTGGGAACCGTACATTTCCCAGCAGATCGTGTTTTCCGGGGCGCGCCCGATCCTCACCGCAAAGAACCTGATGCCGGGGCTGAGCGCGATTGCCGCGTCGACTCCGTCAATCGATAGCAAGCGTGAGGCGATTGCCGATTTCCTCGGCCGCTTGAAGCAGGCCCGTGCCTGGGTCGACAGCCACACCGATGAGTACGCCGACCTGTGGGCGAAAAAGGCCAACCTCGACCTGCAGGTGTCCCGGCACTGGCTGCGTCAGGCAAACATGAGCGTGGGCCCAGTGGATCAGCAGGCTGCCGCCGATCTGCAAAGCACCGCCGACTTCCTGTTCAAGGTCAAGGCGCTGCCGGCACCGCTGGCCACCGCCGGCCTGATCGACACCTCGTTTGAGCAGGCACTGGCACACTGAGCGAGCGCCGGAACCAAACCCTGTGTACCCTTATCCAAGCTCGGCCCTGACTGACGGGGCGCCAGGGTGCGGGTCGCAGGGAGGCAGCAGCGGCGAAGGAGTTTTGCCAATCGACAATCAGCGTGCAGCGGTCGGGTTCAAGGCAAAACATGAAACTGTGGTTCAAGCTTTTCTGCGCAATGGCCATCGCCGTCGGGTTGGTCGGGTGTATCGCCGCTCCCATTGCAATGACCCCGCAGACCGCCGCACGCCTGCAGACGCAGGCACCGGTGCGCTTCCTGCTGACCTTCGATGACGGCCCCAGTGCCTCGAGTTTCTGGAACCCCAGCAGCACCGTACTCGACAGCCTTGAACACAACGCGCTGCAACCGCACATCAAGGCAGTGTTCTTCGTCCAGACCGGCGCACCCAGGGCCGGCAACAGTGAGATCGGCCGGCAGATCATGCGCCGCGAGCACGCTGAAGGGCATGTTCTGGGCTTTCACACCGCCACCCATTGGCACACCAACCATCGCTCGCTCAAGCCGCAGGCGCTGGAGGATTCGCTGACCCGTGGCAGCGCCGACATCGCTGCGATCACCGGCGCACCGCCAATACTGCTGCGCCCGCCATTCTGGAACTATGACAAACGCACCTTCGCCGCCTATCAACGACATGGTCTGCACGTGTTGCTCACCGATCTGAGCGCCAATGACGGCAAAGTCTGGGGGTTCAACGCCAGCCCTCGGCGGCGGGCGAACATGCTGCGCCAGCTCTCGGAGGTCCGTGAGCGAATTGCCCTCGGGCAATTGCCGACGGTGGACGGCGTGATTCCGGTGGTGGTGACGTTCCATGACCTCAATCGCTACACCGCACGGCATACCCGCGAATACCTGCAGATCCTGCTCGACAGCGCGGCAGCCACTGGCGTGCGCCTGGCGGACCGGCCGTTCTACGACGACCGGGCGGCGCTGGAACGGGCGGCGTTGGCGCGCACCGTGCGCGAGGCCGGCGAACCGGTGCAATTGCCGGGGATCTGGAACTGGATCTGGGATCGCGACGCGCATTGAAGTGCGCGTCGCCAAGATGCGATGCGGTTGGCATTTTCCGCCCGCGTGGCCGGGAGCAGGGCGGCAGAAGCTCATCTATGCTCAACGGGTCGACCGACCATCGCCTGCGAGGCGTCCGCCATGCTTGCCATTGCCGATATTTGCCGCATCGTCGAATCCGGCTTTTCGCCGCTGTGCTGCGATTGCACCGAAACCGCGCAGGGGCTGCTGCAGATCAAGGTCTATGAGCCCGGTAGCGGGCGCGTCGACCTGCTGCTCAACGGGGTATCTGCGGAACACCTGGTCACCATTCGTGACATTTCCAACTTCATTGGCGAGTTGCGTACCGAGCTGAGTGCCGGGCGCCGCGCGTTCGCCGGCTAGGCCGTCAGAGCCGGCGCCGGAAGGCGCGGACGATGTTCAGTGTGGCTTCGCTGACATTGAGCGTGTGGATCGCGTCGAGTGGATGCCACATGCAGTCGTCGATTTCGTTTTGCGGGCGCGCCTGCTCAGGGTTGCGCACATGCGCTTCGTAGACGTGGTGGCGGGTGCCGCCGCTCTGCAATTCCATCAGACACAGCATGTCTTCGGCGTTCAGTCCGGTTTCTTCCTGCAATTCACGCACGGCCGCGCCGGCACGGGTTTCGCCGGGCTCGACCTTGCCGCCCGGCAATGTCCAGCGACAGTGGGGCTTACGCACGAGCAGGACATGTCGGTCCTGCTCGCAAATGACGGTTGCACGTACTTTCATGGGGCACTCGATTGCGGTCTGTCATGAATCTGTCACGAAATTGCAATATTCGAGCCGTGGCCCGGTTTAGAGGTTCCCTTGGGCGTGTGAGTGTTGGACGGCGGAAAAAGTGCCGGTCGGTTGACGTTATTGCCGGGGCGACGTCTGGTCGGCACAGGGTTTTGCTTCGGGTGTAAGGTAAAAACGTCAAGTCGGACCGGATGGTCAACAGGAGGTGTCTATGAGCATGCCGATGCTGAACAGGATGCACATGAATGGCTACGACGTACTCAGCGTCAACAATGGCCCGTGGCGGGTCTGCACCCAGGGCGATCGACTGGCCTCGTTCGCCAGTCGCGAGGAGGCCCTGGCGTATGCCGCCGCACTGCCGGGCAACCGAGCGCGTGCACGCAGTCACAAGGCAAGTTGAGCGCCGGTAATGAAAAAAGCCCCGCCATTGCGGGGCTTTCTGTTGGGTGAGCGCTTCAGTGGACTTTCGTCCGGCTGATGGCGCGGGCCTTCACTTCCTTGGCATACAGTTGCAGGCGTTCCTCATCGCTTTGCAGTACCTCGCAGGACCTGAGCACCGTTTGTGCGTCCGCCTCGTTACCGGATTTGCGCAACTGCTCGGCGATGCGCTTGAGGTCGACCGCCGACCAGCGCAGATCGGATGCCACGCTTTGCAGGTCGCGCTGAAGTTCGTGTTCGTATTCGTTGAGCCGCATGATCACCTCCGGAACATTCTCGGTAGAAGAGATTAGTCGCATTTTTCCGATCCGGGGCAAGGTGCATCCGTCGCCGCGCTGAACGTCGCCGATTGACCTGCCATTGGTCGGAGCGGGTGCGCGCTTGGGCATAATCGCTGTCGTATGGAAACGACCAACCGACGAGGCTGCGCCCATGAGCAATACGGATGATTTCAGGTTCCATGCCCACGCGTTGGTGATCGACCTGGATGCCGCGACCAGCGAGATGATGAAGCTGATCAGCGCCCATGAACTGAGCGGGCCGGAGTGGGACCGGGTGACCCAGTGGCAGCACGAAGCCTACGAACGCTGGATGACATTTCTCAACGAACGGGATGACCCGGGCGCCGGTTCCGCGGGTTGACGGCAGTGCGCCACGATGGATGTCCGACCAGTTACAGGGTACATTCGCGTTTTTTCAGATGAAGGATTCACCATGCGGATGTTGATCGGGGGACTGCTGCTGACAACGCTGGCCGGTTGTTCATTGCCAGCGTCGATGGTTCCGGGCGAACCGAACTTCAGCAAGATCAGCGGCAAGGCTCCCAAGGAATACGCGGCCTGCGTATTGCCACTGTGGCAGCAGGACATTCCCAAGACGTCGCAGACTTCGATTTCCAACGGTTATCGCATCACCGCGCCGAGCATTGTCACCGCCGACGAGATTCTCGATGTGGTGAAGTACAAGGATGGCAGCCGAGTATCGCTGTACCAGGGGCCGCCATGGGCCAAGTCCGCATCGCTGCGCAAGTCGGTGCGAGAGTGTCTGTGAGGGCGAGGTAAAAGATCAACAGCCCTTGCCACGGTGCTGATGATGGCTTCGAAGTGCGCGGAGCTGACTCTGCAGGACGCGTAATGCGCGGTGACAGTTGAGCGCCAGTGGTTTTCCAGCGTGCGCTAGGCTTCTTGATGCCGGTCCCTTGGGGCCGGCATCGCTGTTTGTGCAGGCCTGGTTTATGTATCGAGGAGCCATTGATCATGGATGATCTGGTGAAGGAAGTGATTCCGTTGTTGCAGTACCTGATCCCGGGATTTGTCTCGACCTGGATCTTTTACACCCTGACCGCGTTCAAGCGGCCGGACACGTTCGGGCAGATTGTGCAGGCGTTGATCTTCACGTTTGTCATTCATGGGGCGGTGTTGGGTGTGGGGGCGATTTGTCTGTGGGTGGGGGCGAAGGGGTTTTCTGTAGGGCTTTGGGATGCCAAGGCGCAAGCGTTCTGGGCTTTTGTCTTTTCCGTTTCGCTTGGCTTTCTTTCTTGCTCTCTGGCTTCGAATGACAAATTGCATTCATGGTTACGGTTTCGAAATGTAACTAGAAAAACTTCATTTCCGAGTCAGTGGTACAGCACGTTTGCCCGCCACGATCGGCTCATTACGCTGCATTTGAACGATGAAAGGCGTCTGTTTGGCTGGCCTTGCGAGTGGCCGGCCGAACCTGCCAGTGGGCAGTTCGTCATGCAGAATCCGAAATGGTTGGGCGAGGATGGCGTCGTGCAGCCTTTTGACGCCGATTTGTTGGTGATAGATTCCTCGAAAGTTCAGTGGGTTGAATTCACTACCGTCAGAGAGGCCTAGCCATGACCGCCGAAGCACCGCGTCCGATGCCGCCCGAGGTAGCCCGCTATCTGGGTTCGAACGATAAAAACTCGCCGCAAACTGCCAGAGGGCCAAGTGCGCCGCCGCCACCCAAACGCTAGTCACCGGCGCCTGGTATTCACAGCGTCTGCACCAACCAATCGCGAAACGCCTTCAACGACGGCAGCGTTTCATTGCGGGGCGGATAGACCAGGTAATAGCTGCGGCGGCTGCTGATCGGCTCGCCGAGTTGCAGCAGTTCGCCGTTGTGCAGTTCGTCTTCCACCAGAATCCTTGGCACCAGGCCGACACCGATGTTGGCGCGCACCGCCTGGATCAGGTGCGAGGTCATCTCGAAGCTCGGCCCGATGCGCATGCTGCGATGGGGCAGGGCGTGATGGCTGAACCATTCGGCCCAGGCCTGGGCATTGCTGCTGACATTGAGCAGCAGTTGCCCGGCGATGTGCTGGCCGGCGGCGCGGCGCTCGGCTTCGGACAATTGGGCGCTGGCGATCACCACCAACTCCTCGGTGTGCAGCGGATGCGCGGTCAGCCCTGGCCAGTCGCCGGCGCCCACGCAGATCGCCGCGTCGATTTCGCTGGTGTCGAAATCGATGGCTTCAATCCGCGAATGCAGGTGCACGGTCATGCCCGGATGCGCGGTGTAGAAATCCTTGAGCCGCGGCAGCAGCCATTTCGAGCCGAAGGTCGGTAAAGTCGCCAGGCGCAGACTGTGCACGCCGGAGCCAAACGCCATCGCCTGCAGGGTCGCGCTGCGGATCTGCCCCAGCGCTTCGGACAGCTCGCGCTGATACATGCGCCCGACATCGGTCAGGATCACCCGCCGGCCTTCGCGGCTGAACAGGCGCATGCCGAGCATCTTTTCCAGAATCTGCACCTGCCGACTGACCGCGCTCTGGGTCAGCGACAGTTCGTGGGCGGCGCGGGTGTAGCTTTCATGGCGCGCGGCGGCCTCGAAGGCCAGCAATAACGACATGGAAGGGGTGAGCGTTCGCGGATTCATTCGTAAAGGTCATCAATAGCGGGTCGAATTTACGGTTGTCCCACCGGCCGTCAGCAATGAACATGGGCGGTATGAGATGGCGGAGCCTGACGCAATCATTCGTTGCGTACAACTGTTCACCGCCACACGGCCCGATTTTGACCCGAGATACCCCGACCGATGATTGCCCAGCTGTCGCCCGCAAGCGCTTTGACCGACGATTACCAACAGTTCCTCAACACCCTCAAGGCCAGCGGCTTTCGCGGTGAAATCAGCGCTGATTACGCCAGTCGCGTGGTGCTGGCGACGGACAACTCGATCTATCAGCGCTTGCCGCGGGCGGCAGTGTTTCCCAAGGACGCCGACGACGTCGCGCTGCTGGCCCGGCTGATTGCCGAACCGGCCTACCGTCAGGTGATCATTACCCCTCGCGGCGGTGGTACGGGTACCAATGGCCAGTCGCTGACCGACGGCATCGTCGTCGACCTGTCGCGACACATGAACCGCATCCTCGAAATCAACGTCGAGCAACGCCGGGTGCGGGTGCAGGCCGGGGTGGTCAAGGATCAGCTCAATGCCGCGCTGAAATCCGCCGGACTGTTCTTCGCCCCCGAACTGTCGACCTCCAACCGCGCCACCGTCGGCGGCATGATCAACACCGATGCCAGCGGCCAGGGCAGTTGCACCTACGGCAAGACCCGCGACCACGTGCTCGAACTGCACATGATCCTGCGCGGTGGCGAACGCCTGCACGGGCGGCCGCTGGACGACAGCGAGCTGGCGCAAGCCTGCGCCCGTGAGGACCGGGTCGGCGAGGTATACCGCTGCGCACGGCAGATCATCGATGAGCAGGGCGAACTGATCCAGCAAACTTTTCCTGACCTCAACCGCTGCCTGACCGGTTACGACCTGGCGCACCTGCGCGAGGCCGACCAGCGCTTCAACCTCAACAGCGTGCTGTGCGGCGCCGAAGGCTCGCTGGGCTTTGTCGTCGAGGCGACGTTGAACGTTTTGCCGATTCCCAAGCACACCATGCTGGTGAACATCCGTTACGCCGGGTTCATGGATGCCTTGCGCGATGCCCGCGCGTTGATGGCGCTCAAGCCGCTGTCGATCGAGACCGTCGATTCGAAAGTGCTGCTGTTGGCGATGCAGGACATCGTCTGGCACGGTGTCGCCGAGTATTTCCCGCAGAGCGCCGAGCGGCCGACGCTGGGGATCAACCTGGTGGAGTTCTGCGGCGACGATGCCGACGACCTGCAACGCCGGGTCGAAGCGTTCCTTGAACACCTCAACAGCGACCGCACGGTGGAGCGCCTGGGGCATACGCTGGCGATCGGCCAGGCGGCGGTGAACAAGGTCTATGGCATGCGCAAGCGCGCGGTCGGCCTGCTCGGCAACGTTGCCGGGGAAGCGCGGCCGCAGCCGTTTGTCGAAGACACCGCGGTGCCACCGCAACACCTGGCCGAGTACATTGCCGAACTGCGTGACCTGCTCGACAGCCACGGTTTGCAGTACGGCATGTTCGGTCACGTCGATGCCGGTGTGCTGCATGTACGGCCGATTCTCGATATGAAAGATCCGCAGCAAGCGGCGCTGGTGCGCCCGGTTTCCGATGGCGTCGCGGCGCTCACCCAGCGTTACGGCGGCCTGTTGTGGGGCGAGCACGGCAAGGGCTTGCGCTCGGAATATGCCCCGGCGTTCTTTGGCGAACTGTATCCGGCGTTGCAGGCCCTGAAGGCGGCGTTCGACCCGTACAACCAGTTCAACCCCGGCAAGATCGCCACGCCTGCGACTGTCAGCGCGGCGCTGTCGAAAATCGACGAAGTGACCCTGCGTGGCGAGCTCGACCGGCAGATCGACGAGAAGGTCTGGCAGAGCTACGGCGCGGCCATGCACTGCAATGGCAATGGCGCCTGCTACAACTTTGACCCCGACGACGCCATGTGCCCGTCATGGAAAGCCACCCGCGAGCGTGCCCAGTCGCCGAAGGGCCGAGCCTCGCTGATCCGTGAATGGTTGCGTCTGCAGGGCGCGGCGGGCGTCGATGTACTGGCGGACAGCAACCGTCGGCCAGCGTTTTTCACGACATTGCTGCAGCGCTGGCGCAACAGCCGTGCCCAGGCCGAGGACTTTTCCCACGAAGTCTATGACGCCATGGCCGGGTGCCTGGCGTGCAAGTCCTGCGCGGGGCAATGCCCAGTGAAGGTCAACGTGCCGGAATTCCGCTCGCGCTTCCTTGAGCTGTACCACACCCGCTATCTGCGCCCGGCGCGCGACTATCTGATCGCCTCGCTGGAGTACAGCATCCCGTACATGGCGTGGATTGCGCTGCTCTACAACGGTTTGATGGGCGCTGCGTTCAGCCGCAAATGGCTCGAACGGCTGGGCGGCATGGTCGATGTGCCGCTGCTCAGTCGTTTTGATTTCCACGCGGCGCTGCGCCGCTGGCAGGTGCAACCGGCGACCGTGGCGACGCTCTCGGCTCTGACCCAGGCTCAGCGCGAACGCAGCGTGGTCCTGGTCCAGGATGCGTTTACGCGCTACTTCGAGGCACCGCTGCTGGCGGATCTGCTCGAGCTGATTTCGCGCCTCGGTTATCAGGTCTACCTGGCGCCGTTCAGCGCCAACGGCAAACCGCTGCACGTGCAGGGGTTCCTCGCGGCGTTCAATCGTGCGGCGCTGCGCAATGCCCGGCAACTGCGCGAGCTGGCCGCCATCGGCGTGCCGCTGGTGGGTCTGGACCCGGCCATGACCCTGGTCTATCGCCAGGAATACCTCAAGGTGCCGGGCATGCAGGATTGCCCCGAGGTCGCGCTGCTGCAAGAGTGGTTGCTCAAGGTGCTGCCGCAGAAAAGCGCTCAGGGCGGCGCCAACGCCTTCCGCCTGCTGGCGCACTGCACCGAGAAAACCAATGCACCGGCGGCCACGCGCCAGTGGGAGCAACTGTTCGAACGCGTCGGTCTGAAACTGGCCACCCAGGCCACCGGTTGCTGTGGCATGTCCGGAACTTACGGCCACGAAGCGCGCAATCGGCAGCACTCGGCAGTGATCTTCGAGCAGTCGTGGGCTCGCCAGATCGAGGCACCGGCGGAGCACGGCGAGGCCCTGGCCACCGGTTATTCGTGCCGCAGTCAGGTCAAGCGCGAGGCGGATCAGCAGCTGCGCCATCCGTTGCAGGTGCTGCTGCAAAGGCTACGGCAGGCTTGAGCAAAGCTGTCGCGGCCTGAATGAACAACGCCCGGAAGCAGGCTGCTTCCGGGCGTTTTTTTGCATCGGCTCAGCGACGATCCAGCCACACGGTCTGGGCGTTGCAGAACTCGCGTACGCCGAAGTGCGAGAGCTCGCGGCCGAAACCGCTTTTCTTCACGCCGCCGAAGGTCACGCGCGGATCGCTCGCCGAGTAGCCGTTGATGAACACGCCGCCGGTTTCCAGTTCGCCGGTCAGTTGCTGCGCCAGGGCGACATTGGCGGTGTAGATCGTCGCGGTCAGGCCGAACTCGCTATCGTTGGCCAGGGCCACGGCATGCGCGCAATCGCGGGCGGTGATGATCGACGCGACCGGGCCGAACAGCTCCTGTTGGAACGAGGTCATGCGATCGGTGACGTCGGCCAGCACCGTTGGCTGGTAGTAATTGCCCGACCCTTCGGCCTTGCCGCCGCCGAGCAGCAGGGTCGCGCCTTCTTCGAGGGTGGCACGCACTTGTTGATCGAGCTCGTCACGCAGGTCGAAACGCGCCATCGGGCCGATGTAGGTATCGGCGGACAGTGGATCGCCGACCTTCAACTTGCGCGTTGCCTCGACGAATCGGCGGGTGAACTCCTCGACCACGCCGGCCTCGACGATCAGGCGTTTGGCGGCCGCGCAGACCTGGCCGGAGTTCTGGTAACGGCCGATCACGGCGGCTTGTACGGCTTCGTCGAGGTCGGCGTCATTGAGCACGATGAACGGGTCGGAACCGCCCAGCTCCAGCACGCATTTTTTCAATGCGGCGCCGGCCTGGGCCCCGATGGCCTGGCCTGCACGCACGCTGCCGGTCAGGGTCACCGCGGCGATGCGCGGGTCGGCGATGGCGCTGGAGACGCCGTCCGGCGTGACGTTGATGACTTCGAACACGCCGTCGGCGAAACCGGCACGGCTGAAGGCGTCACGCAGCAGGTAGGCGCTGCCCATTACGTTGGGCGCATGCTTGAGCACATAGGTATTGCCGGCAAGCAGCGTCGGCACCGCGCCGCGCAGCACCTGCCAGATCGGGAAGTTCCACGGCATCACCGCCAGGATCGGGCCCAGCGGACGGTATTCGATGCGCGCCTTGCCACCTTCGACCTGCGTTGGTTCGGCGTCGAGCATGGCCGGGCCGTGTTCGGCGTACCACTCGCAGAGCTTGGCGCATTTTTCGATTTCGCCACGGGCCTGGGCAATCGGCTTGCCCATTTCCCGGGTGATCATGGTGGCCATTTCCTCAGCACCTTCGCGCAGGGCGCCGGCGAGGGCGGTCAGCGCACGGGAGCGGTCCTGCAGCGGCTTGCGCTTCCACTTGTTGAAGGCGAACGCAGCGCGCGTCAGCGCGGCATCCAGCGCCGCGGCCGATTCGAACGGGTAATGGCCGATCTGCTCGCCGGTGGCCGGGTTGATCGAAATGGCGTGAGTCTGGCTGGTGATCGGGTTCATGGCATCGTCCTGCGAATGAAGTGATGGGCCTAGAGTAGGCTGGCGTTTGTTTTCTGGAAACTGAATAATAAAGATCGTTTCTTTCACGATTGGAGAATGACTATGGATCTGGTGCAGCTGGAAATCTTCAAGGCCGTGGCCGAGCACGGCAGCATCAGTGCCGCAGCGGCGCAGATCCATCGCGTGCCGTCGAACCTGACCACGCGGATCAAACAACTGGAACAGGATCTCGGCGTCGATCTGTTCATCCGTGAGAAAAGTCGCCTGCGTCTGTCGCCGGCCGGCTGGAGTTTTCTCGACTACGCGCGGCGCATCCTCGATCTGGTCGAGGAAGCCCGGGCGACGGTGGCGGGCGAAGAGCCTCAGGGCGCGTTTCCATTGGGGTCGCTGGAGAGCACGGCGGCAGTGCGCATTCCTGAATTGCTGGCGGCCTACAACCAGCAGCACCCGAAAGTCGACCTCGATCTGTCGACCGGGCCTTCCGGGACGATGATCGATGGCGTGCTGTCGGGGCGTCTGGCGGCGGCTTTCGTCGACGGCCCGGTGTTGCATCCGGCGCTGGAGGGCGTACCGGCGTTCGAGGAGGAGATGGTCATCATCGCGCCGCTGAACCACGCGCCGGTGCAGCGTGCCGCCGACGTCAACGGCGAGAACATTTACGCGTTTCGCTCCAACTGCTCCTATCGGCATCACTTCGAAAAATGGTTCAGTACCGATGCCGCCGTGCCCGGGAAGATTTTTGAAATGGAGTCCTATCACGGCATGCTCGCCTGTGTCAGCGCGGGCGCGGGCCTGGCCTTGATGCCGCGCAAAATGCTGCAGAGCATGCCGGGCAGTGCCACGGTCAGCGTCTGGCCGCTGGCGAAGGATTTCCGCTACCTGACCACCTGGCTGGTATGGCGCCGGGGCACGGTTTCGCGCAGTCTGAGCATGTTTGTGCGCTTGCTCGAGGAGCGCGGCGTGGTGCCTGCAGAAGAGTAATTGACACTTTGTGTCATGGCTGTATCTTTAGCGGCGTTACGCAATATAAAAAACTATACAGCGCACTGCCTGTGCGATCAGCCACAAGGAATCAGCGATGACCCCAGCCCTGAGCGGCAAAGAGGCGGTAGGCGAACGTTTTGTCCTCGAGACGATGCGCCATGCCCAGCAGTTGACCTGGCAAGCCGTCGACGCCATTGCCCAGGCGATCAAGCCTGGCATGCTCGAATCCGAAGCGCAGGCGCGCGGCAAGGAGATCCTCGCCGGACTGGGCATGGACCGCATCTGGCATCCGTTGTTGATCCGCTTCGGCGCCAACACCCTGAAGACCTTCAAGCAGCGCTCCGACGGTGACCCGGTGTTGGGCGAGACGGATATTTTCTTCATCGACATGGGCGTGGTCTGGCAAGGTCATGAGGGCGATGCCGGTGCCACGTACACCACCGGTGCCGATCCGCAGATGATTGCCTGTGCCGCCGCGGCCAAAGCGTTGTTCATGCGGGTCGAGGCGTTGTGGCGCGAGGGCGTTTCCTGCGCCGAGCTGTATCGCTATGCCGCCGAGCAAGCGCAGGCCATGGGCTGGAAATTGAATCTGGATATCAAGGGCCACCGGGTCAGCGATTTTCCCCATGCGATTTACAAGGGCGGTGATCTGGGCAACTTCGAACAGCCACCGAGTGCCGGGGTGTGGATCCTGGAAATCCAGATCGCCCATCCCGAGTTGCCGTACGGCGCTTTCTACGAAGACCTGCTGATCTGAGCCCCGCACATTCAAGGACCGCACATGAGCCCCGTCACAGAAGAGACCGTGTTGCTGTGATCCTGTGGCTGATCGATTGCCCGGCCTTGAGGAAAAATGCCCGGTTCGGTGATGCACCGAACCGGGCATTTTTCATTGGCCATCGATACTGCGCGGCACGTTCAGTGGATTGCCGTCACGCAGCACCGGCGGCAACAACGCGTCCGGAAAGCCCTGATAGGCCACCGGCCGCAGGAAGCGCTCGATTGCGCTCATGCCGACCGAGGTAAAGCGGCTGTCCGTAGTGGCGGGGAAGGGGCCGCCGTGGACGGTGGCGAAGGTCACTTCCTGGGGATGGGCGAAGGCGTTGACCACGATACGCCCGGTGCGCCGTTCGAGAATCGGCAACAGGCGCCGCGCCAGTGCCAGGTCGGCGTCTTCGAGGTGCATCGCGGCGCTGAGTTGGCCGCGCAACGCGCGGGCGACCGCGAGCAGTTCTTCTTCGTCACTGACCGTCACCAGCAGCGCGGATGGGCCGAACACTTCATGGGCCAGCGCCGGCTCGGCGAGCAAGCGCTGCCCGTCGACTTCCAGC
Source organism: Pseudomonas sp. efr-133-TYG-5 (assembly GCF_030209175.1). Taxonomy (GTDB): domain Bacteria; phylum Pseudomonadota; class Gammaproteobacteria; order Pseudomonadales; family Pseudomonadaceae; genus Aquipseudomonas. The sequence continues at coordinate 334,096 of NZ_JARVSM010000007.1, forward strand.
AGGGCCGCGTGCCCCTCGAAAGCCGCATCGGCGGGCGTGCCCACGGCCACGGGATCGGCGCCGGCGCTTTGCAGGGCGGCCAGGCCTTTGACGTAGGCGCCATGAATGCCCGGCGTGAGCATGGTGCGCGCTGGCGCGGCGGTCACCCGGTGGATCATTGCGCTGCGCAGTTCAGCAAAGCCCGGGCCTTTGATCGCGATCAGGATCGACGGACACAGGCAGGCCTGGCCAACGTTGACCAGCATGCGTTCGATGAAGCCGTCGCCGATCGGCGCACCGCGGGCGGCCAGTGCCTGAGGCAGGATGAAGGTCGGGTTGACGCTGGTCATTTCGCTGAATACCGGGATCGGCTCGGGGCGCAGCTGCGCACGGCGATACAGGGCCATGCCGCCCGCTTCGGAACCGGTAAAGGTCACTGCCTTGATCAGCGGGTGGTCGACCAGCGCCTCGCCAATGGCATTGCCGCTGCCGCGCAGCATGGCAAACACGCCTTCATGCAGGCCATGTTGCTGCAGCGCTTTGCGGATCGCCCGGGCCTGGATTTCCGAAGCGCCGGGGTGCGCGTTGTGGGCCTTGAGCACCACCGTCGCACCGGCCGCCAGGGCTGAGGCGGTGTCGCCGCCCGCCACCGAGTAAGCGATGGGAAAATTGCTCGCACCAAAAATCGCCACGGGGCCGATGGCGATTTTCTGCAGGCGATGATCCATCCGTGGCCGCGGTTGGCGCTCGGGCTGGGCCGGATCGATGGCCAGTTGCAGGAAGCGCCCCCTGCGCACCACGTCGGCGAACTGGCGGAACTGCGTCGCGGCTTTGCCCGCTTCGCCCTCGAGCTGGGCCTGGGGCAGGCCGGTTTCCAGGGCGGCGCGTGCAGCGAGTTCCGCGCGCACGGCGTCGAGGTTGTCGGCGATGGTTTCCAGAAACGCCGCGCGCTCGGTCAGCGACGTGTGGCTGTAGCTGTCGAACGCTGCATCCGCGAGCGTCGCGGCCTGCTCGACCTGCGCTGCGCCACCGAAGGCGAAACTCGGTTCGAGCCACTCATTGGTCGCCGGATTCAGCGCCTGCATCGAGCCCTCGGTGGCGAGGACATCCGTGGCGCCGATCAGCAGATTGCCGGTCAGATTCATTTCGCTGCACCCTGCGGCTGGAGGTTGGCGATCAGTTCTGCGGTGGTGGTAATGGCGTGGGCGAACGTCGGACCGTTCAGCTCGTGGGCGGCGTGCATCATCTCTGGTTTGAGCGCGGCGGTGGCGTCACGCACCAGGGTCACGTGGTAGCCGAGTTCCGCGGCGTAACGCGCGGTCGCCTCGATGCAGGTGTTGGCCAGCAGACCGACGATGATCACGTGGGTGATGCCTTGCTGCTTCAGGCGCAGATCCAGGTCGGTGTTGGCGAAACCACTCGAACCCCAGTGTTCCTGCACGACGATGTCGCCGTCCCGCGGCGCGAAGTCCGGGTGCCATTCGCCGCCCCATTCACCGCGGGCGAAGGTGTGCGAGTGCATGATCTTGCATTGGGTCGGGGTCGGGTGAGCCCAGTTTTCGTAGTCGCCTTGGGTCCAGCGGTGATGGGGTACGATGACCACCGGAATCTTCAGGTCGCGGACCGCACGGTCGAGTGTGCGCAGGTTGTCGAGCAGGCCGTTCTGCTCGGCCATCGGTTTGATCAGCGGGAAGATCTTGCCGCCGTCGGAAAGAAAATCGTTGTACGGATCGACCAGCAGGTAGGCGGTACGGTCCAGCGGATAAAGAGGGTTCGACATGGCTGTTTGCTCCGGCAATGGGCTTGATCGGTGCACAGGGCTTGTCCCGGCATCGTGTTGATATGATAATCATAGTAACTAGGAAAGAGGCAAGCCCTGATGGCAGTAAACGATAGTCGTGCCGAGACGCTGTGCCCGATCGCCCGGGCCGAGTCGATCGTCGGCGATCGCTGGACGGTGCTGGTGTTGCGCGAGTTGTTCATGGGCAACCACCGCTACGACGAGATCCAGGCGCAGACCGGCGGCACACCGCAGATGGTCGCCACTCGTCTGAAAAGCCTGGAGGCCGACGGGTTGCTCGAGCGGCGTTTGTACAACGAGCGGCCCAAACGCTACGAGTACCACCTCACGCCGAAAGGCGAGGCGTTCTATCCGGTGGTGATTGCGTTGCGGGCGTGGGGGGAAACCTGGTGCAAGACCGCGGAGGAGGGGCTGGCGGTGAACATGACCCACACCACCTGCAACCACAACGCCGGCCTCGGCCCGCTGTGTGCGCATTGCGGTGAGGTGTTGCGCCGCGAAGACCTGATCAGCCAGCCGCAGCCAGCCTATGCCGCTGAACGCCAGGCGCGGCGCGAGGCGTTCAAGGCGAAATAACCCGGCTTACGGCGTGCCGTTGCGCCCGTACAGCCGATACCCGGGACGCTGGCTCAGGCGCTCGTAATAGGCGCTGACCGCCGGCAGCTCGGGGTGGGTCAGCGGCGTCTCGAACCAGCGATTGACCGACAGGCCGATGGCAATGTCAGCCAGGGAAAACTGCTCGCCGCTGACGTAGGCGCCGGTGTTCTGCAATTGCCGGTCGAGGATCTGCATGTTCTTCGCCCAGTCCTGGCATCCGTTCGCCAGGGCGCTGCTGTCCTGGTGATCCGGCGACTTTCTCACCAGCGATAAAAACGCATACGACCACGAGCGGTTCAACTCGGACGCCTGCCAGTCGAGCCACTGGTCGACCCGCGCGCGGGCACGCGCCTCGGCCGGGTAAAGCCGCGCGCCAGCGTAGCGCGTCGCCAGATAGCGGATGATCGAATTGGACTCCCACAACGTGAAGTCGTCGTCCTCAATCACCGGCACCATGGCGCAGGGATTCAATGCCAGAAACTCCGGCGTCTGCGTCGTCCTGAAGCCTGAGCCCCAATCTTCGCGCTCGAAGGCAATGTCCAGTTCGGCGCAGGTCCACAACACCTTACGCACGTTGATCGATGAGGCTTTGCCGAGTATCCGCAGCATGTGGATGTCCTTGTCGTGCTGACCGATGGCGGGGGGCACAGAGAAATACCACGCCGACGCCGCTCGATCCAGCCAACGGCCCAAGGCCCTCGCGGAGGAGGGCCTTGGGTGGTCATGGCGGCGGTTTACAGGCTGCTGGCCAGTTTGCCGCTGGTCATCCGACGGCGGTACGCGCTGTCGCGATTGGCCAGCCAGAAGTACAGCGGCGACGTCACCAGCAGGCCGACCAGCCACGACAGATCCGCGCCGTTGATGTGCGCCGACACCGGACCGACGTACAGCGGCGTGTTCATGAACGGGATCTGCACGGCGATACCGATCGCATACGCCAGCAACGCCTGCGGGTTGTAGCGTCCGTAGATACCGCCGTCGACCTGGAAGATCGACTGAATGTCGTACTGGCCTTTGTGGATGGCATAGAAGTCGATCAGGTTGATCGCGGTCCACGGCACCAGCACCACCAGCAGCACCAGCACCATGTCGACGAAATGGCCGATGAAGTCCGCCGACGCGCCGACTGCGGCAAAGCAGCAACTGCCCAGCACCAGCAGCGAAATCACCGCACGGCTCTTGGCGGTCGGGATCCAGCGGTAGGCGAAGGTCTGCACCAGGGTAATCAGCGACAGCACCGCACCGTACAGGTTGAGCGCGTTGTGGCTGATCACGCTGAGCAGGAACAGCACCAGCATCAGCGGGCCGATGGCGCCGGTGGCGAGTTTCACGGCGTCCATGGTGTCCATGCCCACCGGCGTCGCCAGCACCGCGACGGCACCGAAGATGAACGACAGGCTCGAGCCCAGCGCCGATCCCAGGTACGTGGTCCAGAACGTCGACGCGACCTTTACATCCGCCGGCAGATAGCGCGAGTAGTCGGACACGTACGGGGCGAACGCAATCTGCCACAGCGCCGCCAGCGACACGGTGGCGAGCCAGCCGGAAATGTTGAAGCTGCCACGGGTGAGGAAGTCGTCGGTCTGCACGTGGGTCAGGATATAGCCGAAGCCGAGCACGATGCCGATGCCCAGCACCCAGGTGCCGATGCGGTTGAGCACATGGATGAAGCGGTAGCCGATGATGCCGATGATCCCCGAACCCAGCGCACCGATGACGATGCCGACCGGCACCGGCACGCTGTCGACCACGCCGTGCAGCGACTTGCCGGCCAGGACAATGTTGGAGGCGAAGAAGCCGATGTACATCACCCCGGCAATCAGCACCACCAGTAGCGCGCCGAGCGAGCCGAACTGCGCGCGGCTCTGGATCATCTGCGGAATGCCCATCTGCGGGCCCTGGGCCGAGTGCAGCGCCATCAGCACCCCGCCAAGCAGGTGGCCGACGAGGATGGCGACGATGCCCCACACCAGATTCAAGTGAAACAGCTGCACGCCGAGGGCGCCGGTGACGATCGGCAGCGGCGCAATGTTGCCGCCGAACCAGAGGGTGAACAGATCCCTGACCTTGCCGTGGCGATCTTCGGGCGGCACGTAGCCGATGGTGTGTTTCTCAATGAGCGGGGCGGACGTTGTTGCACAACTGGACATGACGAACTCCAAGGCAAGGGCGAGTACGTGGACGTACTTCAGTGAGCGCCGACACGGACGGCGCGTTTCTTGTTGGCTCGATCATGTGCAATGCCACCGCAGAGATAAATTAGTAGTTTTGTTGCTTCAGACGTTAAAAAAACGAAGCTCTGCGTTCGGTGGAAAGCGCTCTGCCGCGCGGCTTTGCGGCGGATAAACGCAAGCGCGGCCGACCTCCAGGAGGGCGACCGTGCGCTGTGATGTGCAGGCGCGCCAGCACCCGCTATGCGGCTGAAAACGCGTCGCTCAGCGGCGGATCGTGCTCAGCATTCGTTGCAGCATGGCGTCGCATGCCTCGAGCTGTTCGCGGCTGACGAACTCGTCGGGTTTGTGGCCCTGGTCCATGCTGCCCGGCCCGCAGACCACTGTGGGAATCCCCACCGCATCGAACAGGCCGCCCTCGGTGCCGAACGCCACGGTGGTGAAATCCTGCGAACCGCAGAACGTCGCGATCAGTTCGGCGGCCTGGCTCTGGGCATCGGTGGCCAGCCCCGGATACGCCGACAGTTCGCTGAAGCGAATGTCACTGTCGGCGCTGACGGCACGCATGCGTGGCAGCAATTGCTGTTGCGCGAAGGCCTGCAATTGCTGCGCGACCCACGCCGGATCCTGCGCGGGCAGGGCACGGATCTCGAAGTCGAAGCGACAATCGGCCGGGACAATGTTCAACGCCTTGCCGCCGCTGATGACGCCGGTCTGTACCGTGCTGTAGGGCGGGTCGAAACGCGGGTCCTGCGTGTCGCGCTTGAGTTGCTGGCCGAGGCGCGCCAACTCGCCGATCAGTTCGGCGGCGTACTCGATGGCGTTGACCCCTTGCGGCGCGTAGGCCGAATGGCAGGGATGGCCGTGGACGTCGCAACGCATCGCCAGTTTGCCCTTGTGGCCGAGCACCGGTTTGAGTTGCGTCGGCTCGCCGATGATGCACAGCAGCGGTTTGACCGGCCGCTGTTCAAGCACGGCGAGCAGCGAACGCACGCCAAGGCAGCCGATTTCTTCGTCGTAGGACAGGGCGATGTGCACCGGCAAGCGCAGCGGGGCGGCGACCAGCGCAGGCACCAGCGCCAGGACGCAGGCGATGTAGCCCTTCATGTCCGCGGTGCCGCGACCGTAGAGTTTGCCGTCGCGCTCGCTGAGTTCGAACGGCGCCAGCGTCCACGGTTGACCGTCCACCGGCACCACATCGGTGTGCCCCGACAGCACGATGCCCGGCTGATCGGCCGGGCCGATCGTCGCGAACAGATTGGCCTTGCTGCGCTCGGCGTTGTAGATCAGCTCGCACGGCACAGCGAACCCGGCGAGGTAGTCGCGGACGAACTCGATCAGTTGCAGATTGGATTCGCGGCTGGTGGTATCGAAACCCACCAGCGTGCGCAGCAACTCGACGCTGCGGCTCATCGGTCGTCCCCGGCAACCCCGTAGCCCGGCGCCTTGGCCGGGTCGAGCGCGCGATCGATGTAGTCCTGAAGTTGCGGACGGTAGGCCTCCCACAACGTTTGCAACTGGCCGATCGGGTCTGCCTCGGCCCAGTCGACCCGCAGGTTGACGATCGGCCAGGTCAGATCACCGACCACCATCACCGCCGCCGAATGCACCGGCCCGGCTTCGCCGCCGTGGGCCTGACCGGCCTGCAGTGCGCGAATCAGGCGATCGGCCAATTGCCCCTCACCGTCCTCGAATGCGCCGACCATGGCGGCGATGACGGCACGCCCGGCGAGCATGTTGCCCGCCGCCACGCATTGTTCGCCCGCCACGGCGTCGTGCACGCCGAGGGTTTGCCCGCCGCTGAAATGCGCGGTCTGGCCGAGGTGGTCGATGGCGATGATCTGCCGGTACTGGCTGTAGCCGTTGCGGGTCAGTACCTGGTCCAGCGCGGCAGCCGGGGCCAAGCCCTGTTCGAGCAGGGCGAGGACTTCGGGGCCGAGGGACGGCAGGGTGATGTTCTGGCTCGACACCGCGCCGACCCCGGGCAGCAGCCATGGGCAACGGGCGCCGACGGCGATGCTCGAGGAGCTGATGGCGATGCCGAACTGGCCGGTTTCCGGGCAACGGCCGGCGATGGAAAATGTCATGTCTCTACTCCTGTTCGACTAAAGGAAGCGGGTCTGTCCCGGCCATCGCGAGCAGGCCGGCGAGGGTCGGGACGCGGACTGCCGTCTTATTCCGGGATCACCGCCACCACATCAATCTCCATCAGCCACTGCGGCTGACCGAGTGCCGACACCACCAGCCCGGTGGAAATCGGGAACACGCCCTTGAGCCATTTGCCGACCTCCTGGTACACCGGCTCGCGGTAGCGCGGGTCGATCAGGTACGTGGTGGTCTTGACGATGTGGCTCATGTCACTGCCGGCTTCTTCCAGCAGCTGTTTGACGTTGCGCATCGCCTGTTCGGCCTGGGCACGCGGGTCGCCGAGGCCGATCAGATTGCCGTCGAAGTCGGTGCCGACCTGACCGCGCACGTACACCGTGTTGCCGGCGCGCACGGCCTGGCACAGGTCGTTGTCGAGGGTCTGGTTCGGGTAGGTGTCCTTGGTGTTGAACATGCGAATGCGGGTGTGAGTGGGCTGGCTCATGAACGGCTCCTGAGAAAAATCGGCCCCGGCGCGTCGGGCGCCGGGCGGAACGGGGAAATCAGGCGTCGACGGTGTCGGCGCTTTTGCTGTGGGCGGCGTCGCGTTGTTCGGCATCGCGATAGGCCAGGTATTTGCGCTGGGTGGCGATGTGGTCGGCGACATGCTTGGCGTCGTGCCACACGCCCCAGATGAACGACGAACCGCGCCGCGACTGCCAGGGCAGACCGAGGAAATACACCCCTGGCTCGCTGGACACGCCGCGCTGATGCTGCGGCTTGCCGTTGGCGTCGAACGCCGCGACGTCGAGCCAGGAATAGTCCACGGCAAACCCGGTGGCCCAGATGATCGAGGTGATACCGGCCGCGGCGAGGTTCAGCTCGGTCAGCGGATTTTTCACGCATTCCGGATCCGGATAGCTTTCTCGCGCCTCGGGTTCCGGCGGCAGGTCGAGGCCGTTGCGTTCGATGTAGGCATCGGCGGCATCGAGCAACGCCAGGTAGTTCTCGTCGCCACGCTGAAGGTTGTCGCGCAGGTCTTGCTTGAAGGTCACCACGCCGTTGTTGAACGATTCGGTGACGCCGACCAGGGTCATGCCGCGATGGGCCAGGCCCCGGAAGTCGATGGTGCGCCCGCCGTGGGCACCGCTGACGGCGATGGTCACGTGTTCGCGCCCGGGTTTCATCGCCGCCTGGTCCCACTCGCCCAGCACCCCCAGCCACCAGCAGAAATCCCGGTTGCGGTAGGTGCGAGGCGGGCGGTCATGGGCGCCGACCGAGAGGTACACCGACTTGCCCGCACGCTGCAATTCATCGGCAATCTGCACCCCCGACGAGCCGGCGCCGACCACCAGCACCGCACCGTCCGGCAATTGCTGCGGATTGCGGTAATCGGCCGAGTGAAGCTGCAACAGACGTTCGTCCTGCGGTGCAATCGGCGGGATCACCGGACGCTGGAACGGCCCGGTCGCCGCCACGACACGCGCCGCTTCAATGACGCCAGCGGACGTCGTGACGGTGAAGCCTGGACGGCCGACATTGCGCTGGACTTTTTTCACTTCGACGCCGGTGCGGATCGGCGCATTGAATTTCTTCGCGTAGGCCTCGAAGTAATCGGCGACGCGCTCCTTGGGGGCGAAGCCGTCGGGATCGACATCGTCGAATTCCAGGCCGGGAAAGCGGTCGTGCCACGCCGGACCGTTGGCCACCAGCGAATCCCAACGCCCGGTGCGCCAGCGTTCAGCGATGCGGCTGCGCTCCAGCACCAGGTGCGGCACGCCAAGTTTGCTCAGGTGTTCGCTCATGGCCACACCCGCTTGACCGGCGCCGACAACAAGCGTGTCTGTTTTTATTATTTCAGTGGTCATCTCTAATCCCTTCTCACGAGGCAGTTGGATTCAGGCCGCTTTCGGCCTGTCGCTGTGCTTGGGATCAGACTAGGGAGGGGGTGGTTATCGGTAAAATATTATTAAGCTGGGATGTGAAGATAAAAACGTGATGCAGTGCGCTGCAAGCCCCGTAAATGCTGGGCTTCGGCGCCCGGGCTGGGCGCTTGCGCAGGTACGCTGCGGGGAAAAAAAGGGCCGCCGACAGCGCTGTCGACGGCCCTTTGCATCAGGCGTTCAGGATCCGGTGCGCTCAGCGATCGAGAAACGCCAGCAGGTCTTCATTCAGCGCCTGCGCGTGGGTCACCGCAAAGCCATGCGGTGCACCGGCATAGACTTTCAGCTCGGCGCCTTTGATTTGTTCGGCGGCGAGTTTGCCGGTGGTTTCGAACGGGACGATCTGGTCGCCGTCGCCATGGATCACCAGGGTCGGCACGTCGATTTTGGCCATGTCCGGACGGAAGTCGGTTTCCGAGAACGCGGTGACGCAATCGACGGTGCCTTTGAGTGATGCCAGCAGGGCGATATTCAGGGTTTGCGTCAGCACGCCGTCCGAGACCTTCTGGCCCTGGTTGGTGCCGTAGAACGGTGCGTTGAAGTCGGCGATGAACTGCGCGCGATCCTTCAGCAGACCCGCTTTGATGCCGTCGAACACCGACTTGTCGACGCCGGCGGCGAAGTCCGCTTTTTTGCCGAACAGCGGCGTCACCGCGCCCAGCAACACCAGACCGGCGACGCGTGCGCTGCCGTGACGGGCGATGTAGCGGCTGACATCGCCGCCGCCCATGGAGAAACCGACCAGGGTCACGTCACGCAGATCCAGGTGCTCGATCAACTGCGCGATGTCGTCGGCGAAGGTGTCGTAGTCATAACCGTTCCATGGCTGCTCGGAGCGGCCGAAGCCACGGCGGTCAAAGGCAATCGTGCGATAGCCGCGGCTGCTCAGGTACTCCATCTGGTATTCCCACATGTCCGCGTCCAGCGGCCAGCCGTGGCTGAACAGTACGGGCTTGCCGCTGCCCCAGTCCTTGTAATAGATCTCGGTGCCGTCTTGTGTGGTGAAGGTGCTCATGCAAACTCCTTGCGTAGGGACGTGGGTGGTGCCGTGTTGGCAGCGTTCACTATCGGCGCAAAGGCGCCCGGGCACTTGTACGCAGGTGCTAAGTTGGCCGGCCATCGGCGCAGTGTTTTTCCGGCAGAGGTTGTAAGATGCAACCGCAAAAGCCTCGCCGTTTGCTGGAGATTCCTGAAATGAAGCGCAAAAGCCTGCAGGGCAACGCTTGCCCGGTAGCCCGCACACTGGACCTGATCGGCGACTGGTGGTCGTTGCTGATCATCCGCGATGCCCTCGACGGCATCCGCCGGTTCAGCGATTTCCAGAAGAGCCTGGACATCGCCAAGAACATGCTCAGCACTCGCCTCAAAGGCCTGGTCGAGCGGGACATCTTGCAACTGGTGCCGGCCTCGGATGGCAGCGCCTATAAAGAGTACGTGCTGACGGACAAGGGCCGGGCCCTGCAAACGGTGATCGTCGCGCTCTCGCAATGGGGCGGGGAGTTCATGTACACCGCCGGTGAACCGGGCTCGGTGATGGTCGACGCGCAGCAGCGGCAACCCCTGCAGAAACTCGAGCTGCGTGCGGCGGACGGGCGGTTGCTGGCGCCGGAGGATGTGGCGACGCGGTTGGGTGTGGCGCACTGAGGCGCGGCGATGTGCGGCGCATACCGCTCGTCGGCGGCATCGAATCGGCCCATTCAGAAATTGACGTCAAAATAGTGGCCATCTAATATCGCGCCGCGATCTGCTCTCGCTTTTCCTCTTGCCGCATTCAACCAGGGAAGTTCCATACGTGAATAAACGTGCACTCCTAACGCTGTCGCTGATGTTCACGCTGGCAGGCTGCCATTCCAACGTCCGCGATTCTTCGCCGAGTCTGCTCAAGGATGGCATTCAGTTGCAGCAGAACACGGTGACCGCAGATGCCCAACACGCCAAGGTCATCATGAAGGCTACGGGCGGCACCTATCCGGTCGAGTTTTCCATTCGACGCGCCGACGACAGCGATCGCCGGATGGAAGTGCTGGGCACTGTGGTCGACTCCGGTCGCGGCAAGGTGTTTGGCTGGATCGCCAAGGTCAACGAAGTGGCTAACAGCGCCACGGTCAAGCGCTTCCCGCAACTCGAGGCCCAGGCCGACGCGGGCAAGCCGTTCGAGGTGTCGGGGTACTCGAACAGCCGGGTCACCGCTGGGATTTTCAGCTGCGGACCATTGAAGAACACGTTCACCCCGCAACAGGGCAAGGTCTACCAGGTCGAGTTCCAGTTCATTGATGAGCGCTGCGAGCAGCACGTCTACGACGTGACCCAGCCGCAGCAGCGTATCCCGGTCAATGGCTGAGCGTCTTCTGTCAGGCCTCGATGCGTAGCCTGCAACGCCCCCCACTGAATTCAATTGCACAAGGAAACACCGAGTGAAACGGACATTCTCTCTGGCGCTGATCGTGCTGGCGGCCACCCTGGGTGGCTGCGCCACCAGCAAACCGGCCAACGATCCTGCCCTGGTCGGCACCTGGAAAGGCTTGCGGGAAGAGGGCGGTAAATGCCAGTTCCTGTCCTGGAGAAACAACCTCAAGCCCGACGGCACCTTCACCATTACGTTCTTCCGCGACGCCCAGCAGACCCGCCCGATCCAGAGCGAACACGGTACCTGGACGGCGGCCAATGGCAAAAACGAAATGAAAACCGCTGGCGTGCCGACGCCGGATGTCTACACCTACAAACTGATAGACGCCGACACGGTGCACTACGTGAACGTAGCGTCGGACCCATCGGGCGATTGCCAGGAAGAGTACGCGTTCACGGAGCGGCGTATTCGCGGCTGATGCCGTCTTCGCTATGTTGATCCGTGATTAAAAAAAACGCCCCAGTCAACTGGGGCGTTTTTTGTTTTAGCAGCGAAGCGTGGCGCAATCAGCGAAACGCCGGCACCACGTGCTTGATGAACAGCTCCAGCGACTTCTTTTTCTCCGCATGCGGCAAGCTGTTGTCGCACCAGAAGCTGAACTCGTCGACCCCCAGTTCCTGGTAGTACTTGATACGCGGAATGATTTCTTCCGGCGTGCCGATCATCGCCGTCTTGTGCAGGCTTTCCAGTTCGAATTCCGGCCGTCCGGCGAATTTCTCTTCCGGGCTCGGGTCGAGGAAGCCGTTGACCGGTACCTGTTTGTTGCCGAACCAGGCATCGAAGGTGCGATAAAAGCGCGAGATGGCCGTGGCGCCGACTTTCCAACCATCGGGATCGTCCTTGGCGTGCACGTGGGTGTGCCGCAGCACCATCAGTTGCGGGCGCGGCACGTCGGGGTTGTTGTCCAGCGCGCTCTGGAATTTGTTTTTCAGGTCGACGACTTCCTCGTCGCCCTTCATCAATGGCGTGACCATGACGTTGCAGCCGTTGGCCACGGCGAAGTTGTGCGAGTCCGGGTCGCGGGCGGCGATCCACATCGGCGGGTTGGGTTTCTGGATCGGTTTCGGCACGCTGGTCGAGGTCGGGAATTTCCAGATCTCGCCGTCATGGGCGTAGTCGCCCTGCCACAGGGCGCGGACTACCGGCACCATTTCGCGCAGGGCCTGGCCGCCACTGGACGCGGGCATGCCGCCTGCCATGCGGTCGAACTCGACCTGATAGGCGCCGCGCGCCAGGCCCACCTCCATGCGGCCATTACTGATGACGTCGAGCAGCGCGCATTCCCCGGCGACCCGCAGCGGGTGCCAGAACGGCGCAATGATGGTGCCGGCACCGAGGTGGATGGTGGTGGTTTTCGCCGCCAGGTACGCCAGCAGCGGCATCGGGCTCGGCGAGATGGTGTATTCCATGGCGTGGTGTTCGCCGATCCACACGGTGCTGAAACCGCCGGCCTCGGCCATCAACGTCAGTTCGGTCAGGTCTTCGAACAGTTGACGGTGGCTGACGCTTTCGTCCCAGCGTTCCATGTGTACGAACAGGGAAAATTTCATGACGCTACCTCGAATCTCTTGTTGTTGGCCGGTCGCTTGCGGGCCTGTGGGAGTGACGATCGTGCGGATCAGGCAAAGGCGGGCAGGGCGCCCATCTTGCCGTGGCAATACACCAGCGGGCCGGCATTCTGATCGGGCACGATCAGATTCTTCACCGCACCGACCATGATGGCGTGGTCGCCGCCTTCATATTCGCGCCACAACTCACACTCGATGATAGCCGTCGCGTTGGCCAGGATCGGATTGCCCAGCTCGCTCAACGTCCACTCGATACCTTGCGCCTTGTCCTTGCCTTTGCGCGCGAACGCGTAGGCTTCGCTTTGCTGGCCACCGGAGAGAAAGTGAATGGCAAAGCGCTTGTTCTTGATCAGCACGGGGTAGGAGTCGGAGCTGTAGTTGGGGCAGAACAGCACCAGGGCCGGGTCGATCGACAGGGAACTGAAGGCGCTGGCGGTCAGGCCGACGATCTGGCCGTCATCGTCCAGGGTGGTGATAACAGTGACACCGGACGGGAACGAGCCCATGACTTGTTTGTAGATGGCAGCATCGATCATTGGACAATCCTCGAGTGCGGTGAAGCGGGTTTTTATGTGTTTGTGGGTCTGATGGTATACCGTAATACATCGAATGCAAGGTCTTTTTAGGTGAAACGATAAACGTGGTGATTTCGTCGGAAACTCAGCGTTTACGGGGCTTCTGCGTAGCCTGGCGGCCGGCTGATGGGCGAGGATGGCGGATCAGTTGCCGCACCAAACAGCGGATCAGTCTTGTACAAATGTTGGAATACCATAATATGGTGTTCGCCTGAGGGGGCAGCGAAAAGCCCCCCGGTTTGGCTTCATACAAAGATAAGAACAGACAAATCGAGTTCATGCACATGCCCCAGATGTCCCGGCAAGACCCGTTGATCGAGAATCACACGGTCGATTACGTCCCACTCGCGGAACGCCACGGGAAGGCCCGCGACCTATTCACCCTTTGGTTCAGTACCAACATTGCGCCTCTGCCGATCGTGACCGGCGCAATGGTGGTGCAGGTGTTCCATCTCGATCTGTTCTGGGGGCTGCTGGCGATTGCGCTGGGACACCTGATCGGCGGCCTGGTGATCGCCCTCGCGTCGGCCCAGGGCCCGCGCATGGGCATTCCGCAGATGGTGCAGAGCCGTGGCCAGTTCGGCCGTTATGGCGCGTTGCTGATCGTGTTCTTCGCGGCGCTCATCTACATCGGCTTCTTCATTTCCAACATCGTCCTGGCGGGCAAGTCGATCGTCGGCCTCGCGCCGGCGGTGCCGGCACCGCTGAGCATTCTGATCGGTGCGCTCGCCGCCACCGCGATCGGTGTGATCGGCTACAACTTCATTCATACGCTGAACCGCATCGGCACCTGGGTCATGGGCGGTGCGCTGCTCGCCGGCTTCATCTATATCTTCGGCCATGATCTGCCGGCGGATTTTTTCAGCCGTGGCAGCTTCAATCTGTCCGGCTGGCTGGCGACGGTGTCGCTGGGGATCATCTGGCAGATCAGCTTTTCGCCGTATGTCTCCGACTACTCGCGCTACCTGCCCACCGACATCGGCATCGCCAAGCCGTTTTGGGCCACGTATCTGGGAGCGACGCTGGGCACGATTCTGTCGTTCAGCTTCGGTGCGGTGGCGGTGCTGGCAACGCCCGAGGGCACCGAAGCCATGGCGGCGGTCAAGCAGTCCACCGGTTGGCTGGGGCCGAGCCTGATGGTGCTGTTCCTGCTCAACATCATCAGCCACAACGCGCTCAATCTGTACGGTGCGGTGCTGTCGATCATCACGTCGATCCAGACCTTTGCCAGCCAGTGGACACCGAGCATCAAGGTGCGCGTGGTGCTGTCGAGCGTGGTCCTGGCGGGGTGCTGCCTGGTGGCGCTGGGGGCGTCGGCGGATTTCATTGCCGAATTCATCGGCCTGATCCTCGCGCTGCTGCTGGTCCTGGTGCCATGGGCGTCGATCAACCTGATCGACTTCTACCTGATCAAGCGCGGCGCCTACGATATCGCCTCGATCTTCCGCGCCGACGGCGGCATCTACGGGCGCTTCAACTGGCACGCGATCATCGCCTATTTCATCGGCATCATCGTCCAGCTGCCGTTCGCCAATACGTCGCTGTACGTCGGCCCTTACGCCAATCTGGTGGAGGGCGCGGACCTGTCGTGGCTGGTCGGCCTGGTCGTGACGTGTCCGCTGTATTACTGCCTGGCGACTCGTGGGCAGACGCAGCAAAGCCGTGCGGCACGCTTGGGTTACACCGACTGAGTGCTGTCCGGCGTGACCGCGCATGCCCGGCCCTGTGCCGGGCATTGTGCTTTCTACGGATTGCAGCGGTCACGCAAATTGGCCATTTCGATCCCCTTTTGGCCAAACCCCTACTGTGATCCCACTACGCTGTACGCAAGAATCGAAGTCACAACAACAGGCTCCACCTTCCTTGCCCTTGGCTGATCTGCTAGCCGCTGCCGTGTACAGAACATAAAAACCAACCGACTCACGCCGCATCTGGGGAAACAACATGGTCACGATCAAACGCATTCTGGGCGCCACCGTGTGTGGGCTGACGCTGCTGGCCAGTGCCGTGCACGCCGAACAGCGCGAATTGCGCGTGTACAACTGGGCGGATTACATCCTGCCGTCCGTGCCCAAGGACTTCGCCGCGCAAAGCGGCATCAAAGTGACCTGGGACACCTTCGACACCAACGAATCCCTGGAAGCCAAGCTGCTGACCGGCAACTCCGGCTATGACCTGGTGGTGCCGTCGAACCAGTTCCTCGATACCCAGATCAAGGCCGGCGTGTTCCAGAAACTCGACAAGTCGAAATTGCCGAACTGGAAGCATCAGGACCCCGAACTGCTCAAGCTGCTCGACGCCAACGACCCGGGCAACCAGTACGGCGTGCCCTACATGTACGGCACCGTGCTGATCGGCTTCAACCCGGCCAAGGTCAAGGCCGCGCTGGGCGACAATGCGCCGGTCGACAGCTGGGACCTGGTGTTCAACCCGCAGAACATGGAGAAGCTCAAGTCCTGCGGCGTGGCGATGCTCGATTCACCTTCGGAAATTCTTCCGCTGGCCCTGCATTACCTGGGGCTCGATCCAAACAGCCAGAACCCCGCCGACTACGAGAAGGCCAAGGACCTGATGCTCAAGGTTCGCCCGTACGTGACCTACTTCAACTCGGCCAAATACATGACCGACATCGCTAACGGCGATATCTGCGTGGCCATCGGTTACTCCGGCAGCTTCTACCAGTTCGGCAACCGCGCCAAAGAGGCGGGCAACGGTGTGGTGGTCGACTGGCGGCTGCCCAAGGAAGGCGCGCCGATCTGGTTCGACACCTTCGCCATTCCGAAGAGCGCGAAGAACGTCGCCGAGGCCCATGAATTCCTCAACACCTTGCTCGATCCGAAAGTCATCGCGCCGATCAGCGACTTCCTCGGTTACCCGAATGCCAACAAGGACTCGATGGCGCTGATCAACAAGGACATCACCGGCAACCCCAACCTGACGCCGACCAGCGAAGCGTTGAAAACCCTGTACGTGGTGCAGCCGTTGCCGCAGAAGCTCGAGCGCGTCCGCACGCGCGTCTGGACCAGCATCAAGTCCGACAAGTAAGCGCATTGCGCAGGTGCGAGCGTGCTGGCGATAGCATTCGGGTCCTTCAACCTCGCGTTGAGTAAATCCGCAGCCTTCGCCGGCACGCTCGCCCGGGCTTATCGAGTACCGTGTTCAGTCTCGGCTTTCCTGTCCTTGGTCAGCGCCAGGCTCAACAGCACCGACAACAGGATGATCCCTCCGACAATCGCCAGCGACCATTCCACCGGCATGTGGAACCACGGCATCAGCGTCATCTTGCCGCCAATGAACACCAGCACCAGCGCCAGTCCGTACTTGAGCAGATGAAAGCGCTCGGCCATGTCCGCCAGCAGGAAGTACAACGCCCGCAGGCCCATGATCGCGAAGATGTTCGAGGTGAAGATGATGAACGGGTCCGTGGTAACGGCGAAAATCGCCGGGATGCTGTCGACCGCGAACATCAGGTCACTGGCCTCGATCAGCACCAGCACCAGAAACATCGGCGTGGCCCAGCGCACGCCGTTCTGCACCACGAAAAACCGTTCGCCATGGAAGCCGCCGGTGATGCGCAGATGGCCGCGCACCCAGCGTAGCAACGGGTTGTTGTCGAGGTCAGGTTGCTGCTCGGCGAACACCAGCATCTTGATCCCGGTGATGATCAGGAACACGCCGAACACATACAGCAGCCAGGCGAACTGCGACACCAGCCAGACCCCGGCAAAGATCATCGCTGCGCGCATCACGATCGCGCCGAGGACGCCGTACAGCAGCACGCGCCTTTGCAACTCCGGCGGCACTGCGAAGTAACTGAAGATCATCACAAAGACAAACATGTTGTCGATCGACAGCGATTGCTCGATTAGATACCCGGTGAGGAATTCGAGGGTCTTGCGCCGGGCGATGTCGGCGCCGAACTCGCCGTGCAGATACCACCAGAGCAACCCGGCGAAGGCCAGCGCCAACAGGCACCAGGCGATCACCCAGGCCGAGGCTTCGCGCACCGACACCCGGTGCGCCTTGCGCCCGCCGAAGACAAACAGATCAATCGCCAGCATGACGATCACGAAGACGACGAAGGCTGCCCACATCCAGGGCTCGCCGATGTTCATGGGGGGCATCTCACTCTCCTTGGCGTGGCGCAGTGGGGTAGACGTGGCCATGCTAGGAGCTGAGTGACGGCAAAGAAAAATCGTTTATTTCGTGACTATTGTTCGTTAATGACGAAGTGTCGCTGGGTGCGACGATTGGCCGGAGCGACCGGATAGGTGCGCGCACGCTTCTTTGCTAACCTCAAGCATCGGTCCTGTCCGCCCCGTTGCACCACCCATCAGAGAAGTCTTGCCGCGATGACCTCCCCAACGCCTGATCCACAAGCCGTCTGCAGTCCAGTCACCAGCAGCGCGATTTTCATCGTGGCGTCGCTCAACAACGGTGCCGATGTCGCGCAGAAGGTACGTGGCTGGTGTGCCGATATCGCCGGGTTGACGCGCTCGGTCGGCAAGCGTGTGCCGTCCGGCAACCTGTCCTGTGTCTGCGGGTTCTCTGCCAATGCCTGGGATCTGCTGTTCGGCCAGCCGCGCCCGGCGTCGTTGCACGGCTTTCGCGAATTCGGTGTGGAAGGGCGCCGCGCCGTGTCCACGCCGGGCGACATCCTCCTGCACATTCGCGCCGATCAGATGGACCTGTGCTTCGAACTGGCAACGCAGTTGATGTCGGCGCTGGACGGCGCCGTCACGGTGATCGATGAAGTGCAGGGTTTCCGCTATTTCGACATGCGCAGCATCATCGGGTTTGTCGACGGCACGGAAAATCCGGTCGGCCGCAAGGCACTGGATTTCACCATCGTCGGCGATGAGGATCCGTCGTTCAGCGGCGGCAGCTATGTGCTGGTGCAAAAGTACCTGCACAACATGAAAGCGTGGAACGCGTTGTCGGTCGAGGCTCAGGAAAAGGTCATCGGCCGCACCAAGCTGTCCGATATCGAGCTCGACGACGCGGTCAAGCCGAGCAATTCCCACAGTGCCCTGACCACGATCACCAAGGACGGCGAGGAAGTGAAGATCCTGCGCGACAACATGCCGTTCGGCCGCCCCGGCGCGGGAGAGTTCGGCACCTTCTTCATCGGCTACGCGCGTTCGCCGCAGCCACTGGAGCAGATGCTGGAAAACATGTTCGTCGGCAATCCGCCGGGCAATTACGATCGTTTGCTGGATTTCAGCACGGCGGTCACCGGCAACCTGTTTTTCACTCCGTCAGCCGATCTTCTGGAAGACCTCGCCGAGCGCTGAGAAAAAAGGCGAGATCGCCTGAGGCGATCTCGCCTTTGGCCTTACTGGCCGTTGCTCAATGGTGGAGTGCGCGGCGGTATCTGCCGCTTCGAGCCGGTTGCCTCGAACGCCGCCGCCAGACGCAGCAGGGTCGAGTCGTCGTAGGCGCGCCCGGCAAACGTCAACCCGACCGGCATGCCGATGTCGGCCATCACGCCCATCGGCACGGTAACGGTCGGTACGCCGAGGTGGCGGATGGCGAGGTTACCGTTGGCGACCCAGACGCCGTTGCTCCAGGCAATGTCCGCCGAAGCCGGATTGATATCGGCATCCGCCGGGCCGACATCGGCGTTGGTCGGGAACAGCACGGCGTCGAGACCGAGGCGATCCATCCAGTCTTCGAGGTCGATCTTGCGCGTCTGCTCGAGGCCGCGCAGGCCGTCCGGCAGCGTCGCAATCTGATCCCACGGGGTGATGCCACGCTCGGCCATGCGCACGTATTCATCCATGCCGGCAGCCAGGTCGCCTTCACGGTTGGGCAGGGTGCCCGGATCGTGCGGGAAGATCTTCGCCCCGTCGACATCCGCCAGGCGATTGAGCCGCGGATCGCCGTTGGCCCGCAGGAAATCGTCGAATGCCCAGGCCGACAGGTCCCACAATTCGTGGTGCAGGAACTCCTTCGATACCAGTCCGCGATTGAACACGGTCGGTGCGCCAGGGCGATCGCCTTCGCAATTGGAAACCAGCGGGAAGTCCACTTCGATCACTTCGGCGCCGGCGGCTTCGAGCGCCTGGCGCGCCTGTTTCCACAGCTCGATCACCGACGTGCGGGTGTTGATGCGTTGCCCGGTCGGACCACCGATTCCGGGCTCGGTGCTGGTGCCGGCCTCGGGGTCGGCGTTGATGTACATGCGCGGCACCCCCAGGCGCTTGCCGGCCAGGGCTGCGCTGCTCACGGCCAGTTCGGCGTAGGACGCCGGACGTACCGAGGCCACGCTCGGGATCGGCACCCACGGTTGCAGGCGCCACAGGTCGCCACGGGTGTCGCTGTCTTCGGCGACGATCACATCGAGCACTTCCAGCAAGTCGGCCATGGTCCGGGCGTACGGCACGACCACGTCCATGGTCGGCGTCAGCGGCCAGTTGCCGCGTACCGAAATCACCCCGCGCGATGGCGTATAGGCGCACAGACCGTTGTTCGACGCCGGGCCGCGACCGCTCGACCAGGTTTCCTCGGCCAGGCCGAATGCCGAGAAGCTGGCAGCCGTGGCGGTACCGGCGCCGTTCGACGAGCCGGAGGCAAACGGTGCGGTGAGGTAGGCGGCGTTGTACGGGCTTTCGGCGCGGCCGTAGACCCCGCGCTGCATGCCGCCATTGGCCATCGGCGGCATGTTGGTCTTGCCCAGGCAGATTGCCCCGGCGGCGCGCAGGCGCTCGATGGTGAACGCGTCGCGGTAGGCGACCAGGTCAGCGAAGGCCGGGCTGCCGGACGCCGCCGTCAGGCCCTTGACCAGATAGCTGTCCTTGGCGGTGTAGGGGATGCCGTCCAGCGGGCCGAGGGTTTCGCCCCGCGCGCGCCGGGCATCCGAAGCCTCGGCTTCTTGCAGCGCTTGCGGGTTGCGCACGACCACGGCGTTGAGCGCGGTGGCCGTGTCCGCGCCATCGTAGGCGTCGATCCGCGCCAGATACGCCTGCACCAGCTCGACCGCGGTGGTCTGGCCGGATTCCAGCGCGGCGCGCAATTGGGCAATGGAAACTTCAGTGACTTCGATCATGCTGTTACCGCCGACAGGTTCGCTAAAGGGTGGGTCATCAGGGTTATCGTCGCAACGTGTCAAGGATTCTTGATGGGCGAAACTCTACCCTGAACTTGGCCAATTGGCATGCACAAATTCGATAAATATCGGTAAATCTCATCGGAAAAATTCTCCGGGCGTCTCGCCGAACTGCTGACGGAACGCTGCAATGAACGCCGACGTCGAGTCATAACCGCAGGCCAGAGCCACGTCGGTGACGCGTTCGCCGCGTTCCAGCGGGGTCAGCGCGCCCAGCAGACGCAGGCGCTGGCGCCAGGCGCGGAAGGTCAGCCCCGTGTCACGCAGGAACAACCGGCTGAGGGTTTTCTCGGTGACACCGAATTTTTCGCTCCAGCGGTTGAGTGTGGTCTGTTGTTCCGGATGCTGCTCCAGGCTTTGGTAGATCTGGCGCAAGCGACTGTCCTGCGGCAGTGGCAGCATCAGGTCTATTTGCGGTGCCTCGGCCAATTGATCGAGGATCACCTGGGCCAGCCGGCCGTGCGCGCCGTGCTGATCGTACTCCACCGGTACCTGGCTGAACGCGCGGATCAATTCGCGCAGCAGGTCGCTGACCCCCAGCACATGGCAGCGCTCGAGCGCCCAGCCCGACACACTGCAATCGATGTACAGGCTGCGCATCTCGGTGTGCGGCGAGCTGAACACGCGGTGCGGTATGCCGGCCGGAATCCACACCGCGCGCTCCGGCGGGGCAACGAAGCGGCCGGCGCTGGTCTGCACTTCGAGCACGCCCTGAATCGCGTAGGACAACTGCACCCACGGATGGCTGTGGCGCCGGGTCAGGGCCCTATTGGGCAGCGATTCGGTGCGTCCGTAGAGTGGGCGCGGCAGGCTGGGCAGCCCGGGAATGCTGCGTCTGACGCTCTTGTCGTGTCCTTTTGGCGGCATCTGGCGGCTCTTCGGCGTTAGTCGGTAATTTACAGCCACGTTAGAGTCGCATTCACGTACTGGCAACCCCTGGATGAACTGACCATGACCCGCCCACGCTTCTTGCCCGATAACTTCACCCTGACCCTGGTCGGCGTGGTCCTGCTGGCCAGTTTCCTGCCGGCCAGCGGCCAGGTCGCGGTCGGCTTCGGCTGGCTGACCAACATCGCCATTGCGCTGCTGTTTTTCCTGCATGGCGCCAAGCTCTCGCGCGAATCGATCATCGCCGGCGCCGGCCACTGGCGCCTGCACCTGCTGGTGTTCGGCCTGACCTTTGTGCTGTTCCCGCTGTTGGGCCTGGCACTCAAACCGCTGCTGTCGCCGTTGATCGGTGACCCTTTGTACATGGGCATGCTCTACCTCTGCGCGTTGCCGGCCACGGTGCAATCGGCAATTGCCTTCACCTCACTGGCACGCGGCAATATTCCGGCGGCGATCTGCAGCGCGGCGGCGTCGAGCCTGTTCGGCATCTTCCTCACGCCTTTGCTGGTGACGCTGCTGCTCAATGTGCATGGCGACGGCGGCTCGACCGTCGATGCGATCGTCAAGATCAGTGTGCAATTGCTGTTGCCTTTCATTGCCGGACAGATCGCCCGGCGCTGGATCGGAGCCTGGGTCGGCCGCAACAAGAACTGGCTGAAATTCGTCGATCAGGGCTCGATTCTGCTGGTGGTCTACGGCGCGTTCAGCGAAGCGGTCAACGAAGGCATCTGGCATCAGATCCCGCTGATCGAATTGCTCGGCCTGGTGTTGGTGTGCTGCATCGTGCTGGCGCTGGTGTTGCTGACCTCGACGGTGCTGGGCAAGGCCTTCGGTTTCAGTCAGGAAGATCGCATCACCATCCTGTTCTGCGGCTCGAAAAAGAGCCTGGCCACCGGCGTGCCGATGGCCCAGGTGCTGTTTGCCGGCAGCACCATCGGCGTGCTGATCCTGCCGTTGATGCTATTCCATCAGATTCAGCTGATGGTCTGCGCGGTGCTGGCGCAGCGCTACGCCAAACGCCCGGAATCGGTGCCGGAACTGATGGCGCAGGTCGATCCCTGATCGGCAGCCAACCGCCGATCCTGCGCCGCTGGCGCAGGCCGCCGGGAGCGCTCTTCGTCAGGTCGGCCAGCGTGCCTGCAGATGCTCGAGCAAGTAATCCATGAACGCTTTGACCTTGGGCGTGAGGGCCGCGCGTTCCTGGACACAGGCGTAGATCGCCAGGGGCTCGGCACTGGCCAGGGTCGAGTCGCCGCGCTGTTCGAACAGCGCGACCAGTTGGCCGCTGGCCAGGTAGGGCGCCGCCACGAATTCGGCCAGGCGTGTGATGCCGGCGCCATGGATTGCCATTTGCGCCAGGGCATCGATGTCGTCGCTGATCGCGGTGGCGTTGATCGCGGCTTCGAAGCGCTGGCCGTCGCGGACAAACCGCCACCGCAGAAAACGACCGTCGAGCGGATAGCGGAACGCCAGGCAGGCATGCTCCTGCAGATCCTCGGGGGCATTCGGCCGCCCGGCCTTGAGCAGATAGCCGGGGCTGGCGCAGATCACGAACGGCACGGCGGCGACCTTGCGCGCAACGATGCCGTCTTCCAGCTGCGCCTCGATCCGCAGGCTCAGGTCGACACCTTCCTGCAGGTGACTGATTTTGCGGTCGGTGGTCGACAGTTCGAGTGTCAGCTGCGGGTAACGCTCGGCGAAACCCGCGATGACCGGCGCCAGGACGTGGCGACCGAAGGCGGCGGTGGAGGCGATACTCAGGCGTCCCTGCAGTTGCGTCTGCGCGTGGCTGATGGCGCTTTGCGCGGACTCCAGGTCAAGGGCGATGCGCTTGACCTTGTCGAAGTACACCGCGCCGCTTTCGGTCAGTGCCATGCTGCGGGTGGTGCGTTGCAGCAGCCGCGTGTTGAGGTGGGCTTCCAGGCGGCTGAGCGTCTGGCTGACCGCCGCAGCGCTGATGCCCAGGGTTTTCGCCGCGCCGACAATCGAGCCCGCTTCGACGACTTTGATAAAACAATCGATTGCACCCAGCAGGTTCATTGGCGGATCCCGGTGTTTCGTTGATTCGTAAGATTGGCTTTATAAAGTGCTCACGAGCGCTGGTCTAGTGACCGATTGGCAGACTTGTTACGGTGCCCGACGCCTGACCACCTACCAGAACAAGGACTGACATGAATCAGCAAGCCACCCCGCAACCCATGACCTGCCGCCCGCGCAAGCTGTCCGCCCGGGCCACACCGTACGTGTTCGCGTTGTACATGGCGACCATCATGGCGTTTTTGATGTCGCTGGTCATCACAGCGGCCAACGCCGGGATTGAGACGGACTATCTTAGTAATGTGCTGCACGCCTACAAATTGGCGATGCCGGTGGCATTCCTGTGCATCCTGGTGGTTCGGCCGATCGTGGTGAAACTGGTCGCGCTGACGGTGCACCCGCATCGGTGATGCCCGGTTACCAGGATCCGGAATATTTCACCGCCGCTGCCGCGCGCGACGGTACGTTCAGCGTGCGCAGCAGCGACGACACATGAATCCGTACGGTGAACGGCGAGATGTCCAGTTCGCGGGCGATCTCCTTGTTGGTCTTGCCCTGGGCGATCAGCCGCAGGACGTCCTGCTGCCGCGGAGTGAGCGCGGCAGCGCTTTCCAGAGGCAGTAGGCCCGAGGGGGCGAATTTCACCAGCACTTCACCTTCGCGGATCGCCAGGATCGCCTGGCCCATGGCGTCCGGGGCGATGTTCTTGCCGATGAAGCCATCGATACCGGCCGCCATGACGTCGCCGATCAGCGCCTCGTCATCGACCATCGACACCACGATCAGCGTGGTGCGCGGCAAGCGCCGGCGCAGTTCGGCGAGCTGGCTGACGCAGGTCAGGCCGGGAAAACGCAGATCGAGAATCAGTGTGTCGGGCTCGTCGCCGCACGGCAGCAGGGCGAGCACCGCGTCGAGATCGCCGGCCTCATCGATCCGGGCGTGCGGCAATAAACGCTGGACGGTGCGCTGCAGCGCTTCGCGGAACAACGGATGATCGTCGGCTATGATGATCCGGCAGGCCATGGCGGCAACCCTCCCTGGGTCAGGCAATCTTCAAGGCATGCACCATAGCACCGGGCGAAGGCATCGCCTGTCGATTGCTGCTCAATCCGACGAGTGTGGCACAAGGACGTTACCCATGAAGTTCGAGAAAAATACCGAACTCGACCAGGCCAACCTGCGCATCATCATTGCCAGTATCGCCTTGGTTTACATGGGCGTGCTCGGTTTCCTGCCAGGCCAGCGCTTCGATACCTACTCGCCGGTGATTACCTACATTTTCCTGTTTCTGCTGGTCTCCATCGGGCTACGCCAGGCCATCGTGCGCTGGCCGGGGCATTACCCGGCCCGGCGCATTTTCGGCATGATCCACGATTACACCGGTACCTGTTTCGGCCTGGTGGTCGGCGGCGAGGCCGCACTGCCGATTTATGCCGTCATGGTCTGGGTCAATCTCGGCAACGGCATGCGCTATGGCTCGCGCTACCTGGCGGTCGCCACGGCGCTGGCGTTGCTGGCGCTGATGATTGTCTATCGGTTGACCCCGGTGTGGCAGGCGCAGCCGTTCATGGTGCTGATGCTGATGATTACCAGCACGGTGATCCCGTTCTACGCCCACTTGCTTCTTGAGCGCACGCGCAAGGCGTCGGAGGAGGCCGTTGCGGCGAATCTGGAAAAGTCGCGGTTTCTTGCCCAGGCCAGCCACGATCTGCGCCAGCCGATCCACTCCATCGGCTTGTTCACCGCGTGCCTGCGCGAGTCGCAACTGGGCGACGATGAGCGGCGGCTGGTGGACAACATCGACCGCTCGTTGCTCAACGTATCGCAACTGTTCCGTTCGATCCTCGATCTGTACACCCTCGACAACGGGCGGCTGCTGCCCAAGCTGCAGACGCTGGAACTCGGTGAATGGTTGGCCGACCTGGTCCGGCAGAACGCCGAGGCGGCACGCTGGGCCGGGGTGGAGTTGCGGCTGCGGCCTTGTCGGCACTGGGTGCGAACCGATCCGGCGCTGCTGGCCACCATGGTGCAGAACGTGCTTTCCAACTGTTTCAAATACGGTGCGCAACGCCCGGTGCTGATCGGTGTACGCAAGCGCGGGGCGGGGCTGGCCATCGAGATTTATGACCGCGGCAGCGGTATCGCCGAGGAGCACCTGCCCAAGGTCTTCGAGGAGTTCTACCGGGTGCGCCTGTTGCGTGACAAGGATGTCGAAGGGGTGGGCCTGGGATTGTCGATCGTCAAGCGCCTGGGGCAACTGATCGCTGTCGACGTCGTATTGCGCTCACGACTCGGCCACGGTACGGCGGTGATCCTGCATGGCTTGCCCGTGGTGATGGCCGCACCGCAGACGCCCAGTCGCGACGAGGCACGCCAGGCGGGCATGCTCACCGGGCTGAAAGTGTGTCTGGTGGAAGATGATCGCAACGTGCTGCTGGCGACCTGCGCGTTGCTCGAACGCTGGGGCTGTGTGGTGCAGGCGGAACTGACGGGGCAGGCGCTGATCACCGACTGCGACATCATCGTGGCCGATTACGATCTGGGTACCGAGGGCACCGGTATCGAGTGCATCGACGCGGTGCGCCAGCAACGCGGCTGGGCAGTGCCGGCGATGATCATCACCGGGCATGACATGGAAAAAATACAGGCGGCCTTGCACGACCGCCAAATTGCCATCCTGTCCAAACCGGTACGCCCGGCCGAGCTGCGCGCGACCTTGCGCAACCTGCGCGACCGGCACCTTGCGCCGGTCGAACAGGCTTGAATCAACGCTTACACAAGTAGTCCTGGGTAATCGTGGTCTGCAGGCAGTTGTACTGGCCCATGGTCCGGCAGATGTTTTTCTCCGAGCCCGAGACCTCGGCATTCCTGTAACCCCAGACCTTGCAGCGGTCGGTGGCGGTGGCCAGGCCCTGCGCGGCCGAGGTCTGGCCACTCTCGAACTGACCCAGTTCATAGGACACCTGGACGACGCCATCCGTCTTGCTGCCGCCGGTGGCTTCCCACTGCTTGGGCGTGGCGCAACCGCTGAGCAC
Source organism: Pseudomonas sp. efr-133-TYG-5 (assembly GCF_030209175.1). Classification (GTDB taxonomy): domain Bacteria; phylum Pseudomonadota; class Gammaproteobacteria; order Pseudomonadales; family Pseudomonadaceae; genus Aquipseudomonas. The sequence goes on from NZ_JARVSM010000007.1 coordinate 360,290, forward strand.
CACGGTGGCGAGGGTGAGTGTTGCGATGAGTGTTTTCATGATGGATGTCATCCTTTACCGGTGGAGAGTCGCAGACAGGCAGGGGGCCGGCTCACTGGAGCGGGATCGGCGATGCGCCTTTCGGCAGGCAGGAGAGCGGCGGCGTCATGATGCCCATGCTCGCCACGGCGATGATCGCGCCGCTGGGCAACTCGCAGTTGTACTCACCGGCCGGTGTATAGGCGGTGTAGTAGGTCAGGGTGCTGTCGCTGCGAATGTTGTCGATTTTGCTGACCGGTTTGCCGATCACGGTTTGCGCGCGCTCTTTCATGCTGGCTTCGGTGGGCTTGGCGGTCTGGCAACCGGCAACGCCGAGGAGCAGGGCGCCGACGACGGTGAGCTTGCCGAGGGTAGGATGCAGTTTCATGATGTTTCTTCCTTGCTGTTGTTGTTTTTCCAGGCACGACGATCCCACGCACTGCACCTTGGCAATGTGGCTGAACGTCGGGGGGTTGCGAGGGAATATAGCGCCGGGCGGGCGGGTGGTCATTAGCACAAATGTGCTAGTGCGACAGTTGTCGGGCGGCTGCCGGCAGCCGCCCGATGCGCAGTGAGCGGGGTTTATTGCGGGTTGTTGAATTGATCCGAATAGCTGCCGGTCATCAGTGCCGAAGCCACCTGATCGGAGCCGACACCTACGCGCGAGTAGGCGAGTCGATTGGCGCCCACCTTGTCCGCACCATCGGCGGCGAGCGCGCCTGCACCGACGTGATCCGAGCCATCGGCAGCGACTGCACCGGCACCGACATGATCCGAACCGTCAGCAGCAACGGCGCCAGCGCCGACACGATCTGCGCCATCAGCCGCAACAGCCCCAGCGCCGACGCGATCTGCGCCATCAGCCGCAACGGCACCCGCACCAACACGATCCGAACCATCGGCAGCAACTGCACCGGCACCTACACGATCCGAGCCATCGGCAGCGACCGCACCAGCGCCGACACGATCCGAGCCATCGGCAGCTACCGCCCCAGCGCCGACACGATCCGAGCCATCGGCAGCGACTGCACCGGCACCGACACGATCCGAGCCATCGGCAGCTACTGCCCCGGCACCGACACGATCCGCGCCATCAGCCGCAACAGCCCCTGCGCCGACACGATCCGAACCATCGGCAGCGACTGCACCTGCACCGACATGATCCGAGCCATCGGCAGCGACTGCACCTGCACCGACACGATCCGCACCATCGGCCGCGACTGCACCGGCACCGACGCGATCCGAACCATCAGCAGCAACTGCACCAGCACCGACACGATCCGCGCCATCAGCCGCAACAGCCCCAGCGCCGACACGATCCGCACCATCAGCCGCAACGGCACCCGCACCTACTCGATCCGAACCATCCGCCGCAACCGTTCCGGCGCCCACATGATCGGCGCCGTCGGACGCCAATGCCTGCGGCTGTGCCGCCCAGACACCAGGGATCACCACCGTTGCCGCAACCGCCAGGACGACGCCTGACCAAAGCTTGTGCTTCATGATTTTCTCCATGACCCGGTGGCCATGACATCCGAGCGCTGCCGGTCAGGGGTTGTCGACGGCAGGGCGCGTTGGCCCGGGATTAACCAGATGGGCGATTGGCACGGGCGCACGGCGAGGTACGCGGGTGTCGACGTATTGCATCAAATCGCGATAGCCAACAGAAAAGTGTAGTCGGCGATTCGCCGGGCACACGGGGCGTGAGCGCGTCGGCGATAGTCGGTTAGCTTCCTTGCGGCCCGGTGCTAGAAAAAAATCGGTCTAACTGCCGGGAGGCGGATCGCCGTGCGTTTGCTAGGCTCAAGAATGTAGGTGAAGACGCAGACTGATGCGCAAGCGGATAGCGAGGGCGCGTGGGGCGCGCTCCGAAGGGTACACGGTTAGAAAGATCTCCGCGCTGAGATCCAGCCCTTACGCCGTGTGAAGCAGCAGAGCACATGCCTGTACTGTGGGAGTCCCGATAAACCTCGTAAGCCAGAGACCAGCGCTGGCCGCCTACTCGAACACCAAAGCCCGCTTCGTGCGGGCTTTGTCGTTCTTGTCGGTCAGATGCTGGCCAGGGCCTGGGCCAGGTCGGCGCGCAGATCCTCGACGTCCTCGACACCCACTGACAGCCGCACCAGGCCATCGCCAATCCCCAGCTTCGCCCGGGTCTGCGCCGGAATGGTGGCATGGGTCATGATTGCCGGATGCTCGATCAGGCTTTCGACGCCGCCCAGGCTCTCGGCGAGGGCGAAGATCCTGACGTTTTCGAGGAAGCGTCGGGCGCCGCCCAGATCACTGTTCAGATCCAGGGAAATCATTCCGCCGAAGCCGCGCATCTGGCGCTTGGCCAATTCATGCTGCGGATGCGATGGCAGCCCCGGGTAGTAAACGTGCTTGACCTGCGGCTGTTGCTCGAGCCACTGCGCCAGCTCCAGGGCGTTGCTGCAATGACGCTCCATGCGCAACGCCAGGGTCTTCACCCCGCGCAGGGTGAGGAAGGCGTCGAACGGCCCGGCAATCGCGCCGACGGCGTTCTGCAGGAAACCCAGGCGCTCGGCCAGCTCGGCGTTCTGCCCGACCACGGCGATGCCGCCGATGACGTCGGAGTGGCCGTTGAGGTACTTGGTGGTCGAGTGCAGCACGATGTCGAAACCCAGCTCCAGCGGGCGTTGGATGTAAGGGCTGGCGAACGTGTTGTCGGCGACGCTGATGATGCCGCGGGCGCGGCAGATGCGCGCGATCGCGGCGAGGTCGCAGAGGCTCAGCAGCGGGTTGGTCGGCGTCTCCACCATGACCATGCGCGTGTCGTCCTGCAACGACGCTTCGAAGGCCGAGAGGTCGGTCAGATCGACGAAGCTGAAGCGATGCCCGGCACTGCGCTGGCGCACCTTGTCGAACAGGCGGAAGGTGCCGCCATACAAGTCATTGCCGGACACCACGTGCGAGCCGGCATCGAGCAGTTCGAGCACGGTGGAAATCGTCGCCAGCCCGGAGGCGAACGCGAACGCCTGGGTGCCGCCCTCCAGGTCGGCCACGCAGCGCTCCAGCGCGAAGCGGGTCGGGTTGTGCGAGCGGCCGTAGTCGAAGCCTTTGTGCACGCCGGGGCTGTCTTGCAGGTACGTCGAGTTGGCGTAGATCGGCGGCATCAGCGCGCCGGTGGTCGGGTCCGGCGTCTGGCCGGCGTGGATCACGCGGGTGGCGAAGCCCTGCGGCGGGGCGTTCTTGTCGTGCTGGCTCATGCGAGGGATCTCCGTAACTGGTTGAGCATGTCGACGCGGGTAATCAGGCCATGGAAGCCCGAGGCGTCGGCAATGATGGCCACCAGGCCGCTGCCGAGTACCGATTCGAGTTCGGCCAGCGTGGCGCCAGGGGCGAGTGTCTGCAGCTTGTCGGTCATCGCGCTGGCGACCGGTTGACTGAAGCGCGCGGCGTCTTCGTGCACGCCGAGCAGAATGTCCGATTCGTCGATCACGCCGACCAGTCGCTTGCCTTCCACCAGCACCGGCAGTTGCGAGACATCCGCCAGGCGCATGCGCTGGAACGCGGTCAGCAGCGTGTCGTCCGGGCCGACGCTGACCACTTTGCCGTCCTCGAAACGCCGTGCGATCAGATCGCGCAGATCGCCGTAGCCCTTGCGCTGCAACAGGCCCTGATCGGTCATCCACTGGTCGTTGTAGACCTTCGACAGGTAGCGGGTGCCGGTGTCGCAGACGAAGCTGACCACGCGTTTCGGCTCGGTCTGCTCGCGGCAGTAACGCAGCGCGGCGGCGAGCAGGGTGCCGGTCGACGAGCCGCCGAGAATGCCCTCGGCCTTGAGCAACTGGCGGGCGTGGTCGAAGCTTTCTTCGTCGCTGATCGAATAGGCATGACGCACACTGGACAGGTCGGTGATCGACGGGATGAAGTCTTCGCCGATGCCTTCGACGGCCCAGGAACCGGGCGTGGTCATGACGCCGCTGCGGCTGTACTCGGCCATCACCGAACCGACCGGATCGGCCAGGACCATTTCCAGATCGGGTTGTACCCGTTTGAAGAAACGACTCAGACCGGTCAGCGTCCCGGCCGAACCGACGCCGACGACGATGGCGTCCAGGTCATGTTCGGTCTGCGCCCAGATTTCCGGCGCGGTGCTGCATTCATGGGCCAGCGGGTTGGCGGGGTTGTTGAACTGGTCGGCGAAAAACGCCCCGGGAATGTCCTTGGCCAGGCGTGCGGCGACATCCTGGTAATACTCGGGGTGGCCTTTACCGACGTCGGAGCGGGTGATGTGCACCTCGGCGCCCATGGCCTTGAGGTGCAGGACTTTCTCGGTGGACATTTTGTCCGGCACCACCAGGACCACGCGGTAGCCCTTGGCGCGACCGACCAGGGCCAGGCCCAGGCCGGTGTTGCCGGCGGTTGCCTCGACAATGGTGCCGCCCGGTTGCAGGCGTCCGTCGCGTTCAGCCGCGTCGATCATCGCCAGACCGATGCGGTCCTTGATCGAACCGCCGGGGTTCTGCGATTCGAGTTTGAGAAACAGTGTGCACGGGCCGGTATCGAAGCGGGTGACTTGTACCAGCGGTGTGTTGCCTATCAGCCCAAGTACGGCAGGGCGTGAATCCTTCGACATTTCTTCACCTCTTGTATGGTGATGGATCGCGTTCCAATCGCGGGGGAAAAGCTCGCGTGCAACATAGGCTCAGACATCCGCCGTCGCAACCTTTAGTCGGCCGCAAGTTCTGCCATTTCGATCTAACCATAGAACGAAATCGGCGAGCGTGAGAGGGGGGTTGCAGCGTGTTTACAGCGAGGCGTCATTGACGATTGAAAGGGCGTCTTCGTGGCGCTCAGCCGCTTGCTCTGCGGCTGAATATCCTGCAGGGCAAACGGCCTAGTGATTGCTCATCAGGCCGTGCAGCACGCCCAGGCGCAACCCCGGTTCGGAGGGCACCATCTGCGCGATGCCGAACACCTTGAAGGCGGCCAGCATCAGCACCAGTCCACCCGGCAGGATGCTCTGCCGGTGCGGTTGCAGCCCTGCCAGTTGCAGGTGCCGCACGCTGTTCACCTTCAGCAGCAGCAACGACAAGCGCAACAAACCGCCATAGGTGATGCCGTCCTGGCCGAAATCGTTGAGGCGATTGGCCTTGAGCACTTTGGCGAGCATGCGCGCGGTGCCCGACGAACCGATGGTCTGCTGCCAGCCTTGCGCCCGATAGCGCCGGGCGACTTTTTCGAACTGCAGGATCGCCACGCGCTCGGCTTCCTGCAGTGCGCCGGCACAGAGGCGGCCATCGGGGAAATAGCGCGTGCCGAGCGTACCGCTGCCGATGGCAATGCTCTCGGTGAGCAGCGGCTGTGCGCCCTGGCCGAGAATCAGCTCGGTCGAACCGCCACCGATATCGACGACCAGGCGCATGTCGTCGGCTCCCGGCAGGGTGTGAGCCACGCCGGCGTAGACCAGGCGAGCCTCCTCGTGCCCATCGATGACATCGATGCGAAAGCCCAGGTGGCGTTCGGCGCTGGACAGGAACAGCCGAGCGTTGTCCGCCTCGCGTACCGCGCTGGTGGCCACCGCGCGCACTCGACCGGCCTCGAAGCCGCGCAGTTTCTTGCCGAACCGCGCCATTGCCTGCCAGCCGCGATCCAGTGCCATCTCGTCGAGCGCGCCGCCGTCGAAACCTTCGGCCAGCCGCACCGGTTCGCGCAAGGTTTTCACTTCCTGAATCATGAAGCCCTTCCTGCTGCGAACCGACTGGCCGATCATCATGCGAAAGGCATTCGAACCGAGGTCGATGGCGGCAAACAGCGGGGCATGTTCTTTCATGGGAGTCCTTGCAAGCATCCGTCGAGACGCGAGACGGTTTGCGAGGATTCTGCCGTTGAGTTGATGACATCCTGATGACGCGGCAGGGGCGGTTGAATGAATCAGCGCTGTCACGACACTGTCATTATTCGGCGCGCATACTTGCCCTCAATACATCGCGTGCTTTTCATGATTTTCGCTGCCGTTTTCGGCAGCTTTTTTTTGCCTGCGATTTGCTGCCGCGCAAAATTTGCAATCCTGCCGGTTGCCCGACTAATATACGAACCATATACACTTCGTATCGGATTCAACCATGGGCATCGTAAAGATTTCAGAAGACATGCACGAGAACCTGCGCATCTCCAGCAACGCGCTCAGCCGCTCGATCAACGCGCAGGCCGAGCACTGGATGCGCATCGGCATGCTCGCCGAGCTGCACCCCAACCTCGACCACAGCGCCATCTGCCGCTTGCTGATCCGCGCCGAACAGAATGGCGGGCTGGACCTGCACCAACTGACTCAGGAAGCCGTCGGCGCATGAGAAACCAGATCAAGATCAATACCCCCGCCGAAATCGCCCAGTCGCGCGCTGCCGGCAAACTCGCCGCTGAGGTGCTGGCGATGCTGGTGCCGCATGTGAAGGCCGGCGTGACCACCGATGAGCTTGACCGGCTGTGCAACGACTACATCGTCAACGTGCAGAAAGCGATTCCGGCCAACGTCGGTTATCACGGCTTTCCGAAAACGGTGTGTGCCTCGGTCAACGACGTGGTCTGCCACGGCATTCCTGCGGGCACTCCGCTCGAGGACGGCGACATCGTCAACCTCGATATCGCCGTGCTCAAGGACGGCTGGTTCGGCGACACCAGCCGCATGTACGTGGTCGGCACGGCGTCGCCCGAGGCGCAACACCTGATCAAAACCACCTACGAGGCCATGTGCGCCGGCATCCGCATGGTGAAGCCGGGCGCGACACTGGGCGATATCGGCCATGCGATCCAGAGTCTGGCGGAGCAGGAAGGCTTCAGCGTAGTGCGCGAGTATTGCGGCCATGGCATCGGCAAGGTCTATCACGATGAGCCGCAGATCTTGCATTACGGCTTTCCCAACCAGGGCATGAAGTTGAAGGCGGGGATGATTTTTACCGTCGAACCGATGCTCAATGCCGGCAAGCGCCATGTGAAAAACATGCCCGATGGCTGGACGGTGCGGACCAAGGATGGCTCGTTGTCGGCGCAGTGGGAGCACATGGTGGCGGTGACCGAGACGGGCTTCGAAATCCTCACGGCGTGGCCGGACGAAATGCAAGGTTTCACCCCTATCGTCTGAACACTGAGATGCCTGTGGGAGCGGGCTTGCCCGCGAAGACGTCAGCACATTCAACATTAATATTGAGTGTACTGGCCTCTTCGCGAGCAAGCCCGCTCCCACAGGGAGGTGTATTGCGTGGGGTATATCAGTGGGCGCCGGCCGCTTTGTTGAGATCGCTTTCAGCCCACTCGGTGTAGACGCAAGCGTCCGCCGTAGCCCAGCGCACTCGCACCGGATCGCCCGCCTTGAGCGGCATGCCGGCGGCGGACAATGCTTTGACCGTCATCGACGTCCCTCCCGCAGTGACCACGCTGCAGGTCTGGCTTTCGCCAAGGAACAGCACTTCCACAACCTGCGCCGACACCTCATTCCAGCCCGCTGCCAGCGGTTCTACGCTGGCCTGCGGCACGCTCAGCGCCACCGCTTTTTCCGGGCGCACCATCAGCAGCACGTCCTGATCGGTCTGCAATCCGGCGGTCAGCCGAATCGACAACGACTGCCCCTCGAAACTCGCCGCCGCATTGCCCTGGGCCTTGAGCTTGAGGAAGTTCGAGTTGCCGAGGAACGACGCCACGAAGGCATTCGGCGGGTTCTGGTACAGGTCATAGCCGCTGCCCAGGCCGACAATCTTGCCGTGGCTGAAAATTGCGATGCGCTGCGACAAGCGCATGGCTTCTTCCTGATCGTGGGTCACGTAGACGATGGTGATGCCCAGGCGCCGATGCAGCTGGCGCAGTTCGTCCTGCAAGTCCTCGCGCAGTTTTTTATCCAGGGCCCCGAGCGGTTCGTCCATCAACAGAATGCGTGGCTCGTAGACCAGTGCCCGGGCGATGGCGACCCGTTGCTGCTGGCCGCCGGACAGTTGTGAAGGGCGCCGGTGGGCGAACTGTTCGAGCTGGACCAGTTTCAACATGGCGTCGACCCGTTTTTCGCGTTCGGCGGCGGCCAGTTTGCGGATTGCCAGCGGGAAGGCGATGTTGTCGCGCACCGACAGGTGCGGGAACAGCGAATAACGCTGGAACACCATGCCGATGTCGCGCTTGTGCGGCGGCACGTTGACCAGCGACTGGCCGTTGACCAGGATCTCGCCGCTGCTCGGCGTTTCAAAACCGGCGAGCATCGACAGCGTGGTGCTTTTGCCCGAGCCGCTGGAGCCGAGGAACGTCAGGAACTCACCGTCCTTGATGTCCAGCGAGATGTTGTCCACGGCGGCAAAGTCGCCGTAGTGCTTGTTCAGGTTGCGCAGGCTGACCAGGGGTTTGTCGTTCTGCTGGGATGCGTCTTTGATCACGGCACTCATGTCGTACTCCTGGGCGCTCAGGCGCTGATTTCGTTGCGCCGGCGCAGGGCGGCGGCGATCACCATGACCAATACCGACAGGCCGATCAGCAGCGTCGAGGCGACGGCGATCACGGGCGTCAGGTCCTGGCGCAGGGTGGTCCACATTTTCACGGGAAGGGTTTGCAGGGTCGGGCTGGCCATCATCACGCTGAGCACCACTTCGTCCCACGAAACGAGGAAGGCGAAGAGGGCGCCGGCGACCATCCCCGGGCGAATCGCCGGAAAGGTCACCTTGAACACCGCTTGCAGGCGCGACGCCCCGCAGATCACCGCCGCGTCTTCAATCGACTGGTCGAACAGCTTCAGCGAGTTGATGATCGAGATGATGGTGAACGGCAACGCGACGATCACGTGGCTGACGACAAAGGCGAACATCGTCCCGGTGTAGCCGAGCTTGAGGAACAGCGCGTACACCGCCACGGCAATGATTACCAGCGGCACGATCATCGGCAGGGTGAACAGGCCGTAGAGCATTTCCCGACCGGGGAAACGCCCGCGTACCAGAGCGAATGCAGTCGGCAGGCCGAGGGCCACGGCGCACAGCGTGGTCAGCACCGCGACCTTGAGGCTGGCCAGCGCCGCGCTCATCCAGTCGGCGTTGGAGAAGAACTGGCCGTACCACTTCAGCGTCCAGCCCGGCGGCGGAAAGACCAGCCATTGTGACGAACCGAACGACAGCAGGACGATGAACACGATCGGCAGCAGCAGGAACAGTGCGATCAGCCCGGTGGTGGCATACAGGCCGAAGCGCAGCCGCCGGCTCATGGCGTTGGGAGTCAGGAGCATCTCGGCTTACCTCGCGTTACTGGCGCCAACCGGGGATTCCGGCTGGAGCTTCAGGTATAGGTAGAACAGCACCAGCGTGATCACGATCAGCAACGCGGCGCCGGCACTGGCCAGGCCCCAGTTGAGGAACGATTGCACCTGCTGAATGATGAACTCCGGCAGCATCATGTTCTGCGCCCCGCCCAGCAGCGCCGGGGTCACGTAGTAACCGAGCGACATCACGAACACCATCAAGCCGCCCGACGCCAGGCCCGGCCGGCACAGCGGCAGGAACACGCGAAAGAAGTTGGTCCACGGACTGGCCCCGCAGATCGAACCGGCCTGCAGGATCATCGGGTCGATGGCCTGCATGGTCGCCTGCAACGGCAGGACGATGAACGGGATCATGATGTAGCTCATGCCGATCACCACGCCGGTCAGGTTGTGCACCATTTCCAGCGGCTGATCGATGATGCCCATGGCCATCAACGCCTTGTTGATCACCCCCGAAGCCTGCAGCAGCACCAGCCACGAGTAGGTGCGGGCGAGGAGGCTGGTCCACATCGACAACAGCACGATATTGAGGATCCAGCGCCCCCAGCCGCGCGGCACCAGGGTGATCGCCCAGGCCAGCGGAAAGCCCAGCAACAGGCTGAAGATCGTGACCAGCCCGGCTACCGAGAAAGTGTTGAACAACACCCGTGCGTACGCCGAGTTGGCGAACAGCTGCTCATAATTGCCAAGGCCCGGCACCGGTTCCAGCACGCCGCGCAACAGCAGGCCGATCAACGGCGCGAGAAAGAACAGGCCGAGGAACAACAGCGCCGGGGCAAGATTGCCGGCGCCGCGCCAGCGTTGCTTGAGGGACGGGGCTTGCGCCATTGCAGTCGCCTTTTTTCCTTCGGCCGAACCGGCAGCGCTGAGGGCGCTCCCGGTGGCAGTGGAGGGACGGGACACCGTGGCCGCCATTTTCATTTGACCAGCCATTCGTTCCACCGTGTCGCGATGGCCGGACCGTTCTTGGCCCAGTATGCGAAATCAAGAGTGATCTGATCCTTAGCGTAGGCAGTCGGCAGGTTAGGGGCCAGCGTCGAGTCCAGACGCTGCACGCTGTCGACGTTGACCGGGGCGTAGGCGGTCAGGTTGGAGAAGTCGGCCTGGCCCTTGGCGCTGCTGGCGCTGGCCAGGAACTTCATCGCCGCGTCCTTGTTCTTCGAGCCCTTCGGCACGACCAGAATGTCGGCCATGACCAGGTTCTGTTTCCAGCTCACGCCGACCGGGGCGCCGTCTTCCTGCAAGGCGTGGATGCGGCCGTTCCAGAACTGGCCCATGCTCGCTTCACCGGAGGCCAGCAGTTGCTGCGACTGCGCGCCGCCACCCCACCAGACGATGTCTTTCTTGATCGTGTCGAGTTTCTTGAAGGCGCGGTCGAGGTCCAGCGGGTAGAGCTTGTCGGCCGGTACGCCGTCGGCCAGCAGGGCCAGTTCGAGTACGCCGGGGCTCGGCCATTTGTACAGGGCGCGTTTGCCGGGGTAGGTCTTGGTGTCGAACAGTGCGCTCCAGTCCTGCGGCTTGTTGGCGCCGAGCTTGCCCTCGTTGTAGCCGAGGACGAAGGAGAAGAAGAACGAGCCGACGCCGTAGTCGCTGACGAAACGCGGGTCGATCTTGTCGCGCTGGATCTGTTTGAAATCGAGGGGTTCGAGCAGGCCTTCGGCGGCGGCGCGCAGGGCGAAATCGGCTTCGACATCGACCACGTCCCACTGCACGTTGCCGCTTTCGACCATGGCCTTGAGTTTGCCGTAGTCGGTCGGGCCGTCCTGCACGACGGTGATGCCGCTGGCCTTGCTGAACGGATCGGCCCAGGCCTGCTTCTGCGCATCCTGGGTGCTACCGCCCCAGCTGACAAAGTTCACACTCTCGGCAGCCACCGCGGCCTGGCCGGTCACGCTCAGCAGTCCCGCAAGAAAGATCGCGGTTGCAGCTTTGTTCAACACCATTTTTACGCCCTCATTGTTGTGTTTTTGAGCGGGCTTGCGTTGTTGCCCGCCTGTCGGGAGCAGTAGATGGACAAGCGTGTCAGTCTGTCCGGTCTATGGAATATCATATTATGGTATTCCAAACTTTGTGCAAGCACTTTGCCTTACCGGTTATCTGGCGGTTGAGGATTTTTTTCAGGTGTTTGGTTTGAGAGATGCAGAGGAAAGGTTAGATCCAACCCTCATCGGTACGCCGCCCGTGGGTAAAGACCGGGTACATCCTTTACATTTGAGACCGGCGACAGGGGTTACAGGTCTGATGGGTAAAGGATGTATCGGTCTCTATAGGGAGGGCAGCGTTACTCGGTGAAGGGGATGCTCTCGACCACTTCCAGGTCATACCCGGTCAACCCGGCATATTTCAGCGGCGGGCCGAGGTGGCGTAGTTTGCCGACCCCGAGGTTCTGCAGAATCTGCGCCCCGGTGCCAACCTCGGAATAGATCCGCGATTGCGACCGGCTGAACTGCCGCGGCGGCTGGGTCAGTTGCGGCACGCGCTCGAGCAACGCCTGCGACGACTCATGGTTGGCCAGCACCACGACCACGCCATGGCCCTCGGCCGCGATCCGTTGCAGCGCCGCCCACAGCGTCCAGTTGCTCGGCCCGCTGTACTCGGCGCCGACCAGATCGCGCAGCGGATCGATCACATGCACACGCACCAGCGTCGGTTCCTCGCGGCGCAGATTGCCCATGACCATCGCCATGTGCACGCCGCCTTCGATGCGGTCCTCGAAGGTGATCAGGCGAAAGGTGCCATGCACCGTTGGCAATTCGCGTTCGCCAATGCGCTCGATGGTGTGTTCGGTGCTCAGGCGATAGTGGATCAGGTCGGCAATGGTGCCGATCTTGATCCCGTGCTTGCGCGCAAACACTTCCAGATCCGGGCGGCGGGCCATGGTGCCGTCGTCGTTCATCACCTCGACGATCACCGAAGCCGGGGTGAAGCCGGCGAGGCGCGCCAGGTCGCAGCCGGCCTCGGTGTGGCCGGCGCGGGTCAGCACGCCGCCTTCCTTGGCGCGCAACGGGAAGATGTGCCCGGGCTGCACCAGGTCTTCGGCGCGCGCATCCGCGGCCACCGCGGCGGCTACCGTGCGGGCGCGGTCGGCGGCGGAAATGCCGGTAGTGACGCCAACCGCAGCCTCGATGGACACGGTGAACGCGGTACTGAACACGCTGCCGTTGCTCGGCACCATTTGCTCCAGGCCCAGGCGCTGGCAGTGTTCGTCGGTCAGGGTCAGGCAGATCAGGCCGCGCGCCTCGCGGGCCATGAAGCTGATCGCCGCGGGTGTGCAGCAGTCGGCGGCCAGCAGCAGGTCGCCTTCGTTTTCGCGATCTTCGTCATCGACCAGCAACACCATTTTGCCGAGACGGTAATCTTCGAGGATTTCTTCAATGCTGTTGAAGGCCATGCTGGACTCTCAGGGTTCGTTGGAAATAATATTGGTATACCATAATACAAAATCAGCCGAGAGGTCACTATGAAGGCGTACTGGATTGCCCACGTGGACATCAGCGATCCTGAGCACTACAGCCAATACACCCAACGCGCGCCGCAGGCGTTCGCCGCGTTCGGCGCGAAGTTTCTGGCCAGGGGCGGGCGCAGCGAGGCGCTGGAGGGCAGGGCTACACCGCAGCGTAGCGTGGTGATCGAGTTCGACAGCTATGAGAAGGCCGTGGCGTGCTACCACTCGGCGGCGTATCAGGAGGCGAAGCGTTATCGCGAGGATTGGGCGAGGGCTGAGATCATCATCGTTGAGGGCATCGCCCCCATTTAAGCAACACCGCTAAAACGGTGGGAGCGAGCCTGCTCGCGAAAGCGGTCGTTCATTCAACATCGGTATCGACTGACCCGACGCCTTCGCGAGCAGGCTCGCTCCCACAGGGGGAGTGTGATTCTCAGCGGATGAAGTGAATCTTGCCGCTGTCGTCATTGCCCATGTAGATGCCATAGACGCCAGCCTGGCGTTCCTCGATATAGCGCTCGAGGATCTGCCGGATCGCCGGGTAGTAGATCTTGTCCCACGGGATGTCTTCGGGGGCGAAGAACTTGTAGTCCATGGTCTCGGGGCCGAACTGGCCGGTGATCTCCAGCGCGATGGCGCGGAAGATGATGTACACCTCGCTGATCTTCGGCACGCTGAAGATCGAGTACGGCGAGAGGATTTCCGCGCGCACGCCGCTTTCTTCCCAGACTTCGCGCAGGGCGGCCTGTTCGGTGGTCTCGCCGCTTTCCATGAAGCCGGCCGGCAGCGTCCAGGTGCCCGGACGCGGTGGGATTGCCCGTTGGCACAGCAGGTATTTGCCGTCCTGCTCGATGATGCAGCCGGCGATGATCTTTGGATTGACGTAGTGGATGTAGCCGCAGGCGCGGCACATCAGGCGCTCGTGCGTATCGCCCGGCGGGACCTGCTGACCAAGGTCAGGGCCGCCGCACTTCGGGCAAAAGCTCGGGCTGAACATGTCAGTGACCTATGCGCGGTTCTTTCAGCGCGATGGGCAGGGTGATGTTCGGCGTGGCGCCGGTCTCTTCCTGTTTGCGCTTGAGGTAGTCGAGGGCCACGGCAGCCGCTGCCCGCACGTGATCGACGCAGGCCTGGTGCGCCGCCAGTGCATCGCCGCTCTTGATCGCCTCGACCATTTTTTCCATTTCCTGGTTGCTCGCGCCGCGCCGATTTTCCTGCGACACCGAGGTCGCCCGCAGGTAGCTGATGCGCGCCTGCAACTGGCGCAGCTGCGTGGCCGCGACATGGTTGCCGGAGCCTTCGAGCAGCACGTCGTAGAAGCCCTGTACCGAGTCGATCACCTGTTGCAACTCGCCGTCCTTGAGCGCCTTGCGGTTCTCTTCGAGGGCTTTTTCCAGGGCCTTGATGTCCTTGGCCTTGGCGCGCAGGGTGAACAGCTGCACGATCAGCCCTTCGAGCACGCAGCGCAGCTCATAGATATCGACCGCATCGGCGAGGGTGATGATGGCCACGCGCGGGCCCTTGGCGTCGGCGAACTCCACCAGGCCTTCGGACTCGAGGTGACGCAAGGCCTCACGCACCGACGTGCGGCTGACGCCCAGGCGATCGCACAGATCGCGCTCGACCAGGCGATCGCCCGGCAGGAGCTGGAAGTTCATGATGGCGCTTCGCAGTTTATCCAGCACGATTTCGCGCAGGGTAACGGGGTTGCGATTGACCTTGAAGCTGTCGTCGAGTGGCAGGCGTTTCATGGGGTCCGCTCTTTACTGTGGCTGTCCGTGCCAAACGGGCATTCAAACAGCCGAGGGGTTAACTGGAGGCCTCGGCATCGGCTTCGGCGAAGGCTTCGCGGGCGAGCCGGAAACTGTCCACGGCTGCCGGGACGCCGCAATAAATACCGACCTGAAGCAGAATTTCGCGTATTTGCTCACGACTCAGGCCGTTACGCAAGGCGCCGCGCACATGCAGTTTCAGTTCATGCGGGCGGTTGAGCGCCGAGATCATCGCCAGGTTGATCATGCTGCGCTCCTTGAGCGACAGACCTTCGCGCCCCCAGACGTGGCCCCAGCAGTATTCGGTGACCATTTCCTGCAGGGGGCGGGTGAAGTCGTCGGCGTTCTCGATCGAGCGCTGCACATAGGCTTCGCCCAATACCTGAGTGCGGATTTTCAAGCCTTTTTCGTACTTGTCGTTACTCATAAATCCTCCAATCCACAGGTGTTCCCTGTGGGAGCGAGCCTGCTCGCGAAGGCGTCGTATCAGTCGATGCCAATATTGAATGGTCGACCGCTTTCGCGAGCAGGCTCGCTCCCACATGGGCCATCGTGTGTGGCAATCAACCCAGTGTCGGTAACGCGCCGAGCTTGCCCTTGTGGTAGATCATCGGTGTCACCGGTTGCTCGGGCAGAATCAGGTTCTTCACCGCGCCAACGATGATCGCGTGATCACCGCCGTCGTATTCACGCCACAACTCGCACTCGATGATCGCCGTGGCCTTGGCGAGGATCGGGTTACCGAGTTCGCTCAGGTGCCAGTCGATGCCCTTGGCCTTGTCCTTGCCCTTGCCGGCGAAGGCGTAGGCCTCGGCGGTCTGGTCGGCCGACAGCAGATGAATGGCGAAGCGCTTGCTGTCGCGCAGCACCGGGTAGGTGTCGGAGGCGTAGTTGGGGCAGAACAGCACCAGCGCCGGATCGATCGACAGCGCGCTGAAGGCGCTGGCGGTGATGCCGACGATGCCGCCCTCCGGGTCGAGGGTGGTGACCACCGTGACGCCGGACGGGAACGAGCTCATGACGTCTTTGTAAATGCCGGGTTCGATCATTTCGCAGGACTCCTAGCGCATCACAAACGGATCAGGCATCGGGGCCTGGGAGAGGTTGATCCACACCGTTTTCAGTTCGGTGTAGGCCAGCACCGAATCGATGCCGCTTTCGCGTCCATAGCCACTGTTCTTGAAGCCGCCGATCGGCGCCATCGCGGACACCGCGCGGTAGGTGTTGACCCAGATGATGCCCGAACGCACGTCCCGGGCCAGACGATGAGCGCGGCCGAGGTCGCGGGTCCAGATGCCGGCAGCGAGGCCGAACTGCGAGTCGTTGGCGATCGCCAGCGCTTCGGCTTCGTCCTTGAAGCGGATCACCGAAGCCACCGGGCCGAAGACTTCTTCCTGCATGATCTTCATCGAATTGCGGTCGCACTCGAACAGCGTCGGCTCATAGAACCAGCCGTCGCCGACACCGCTCGGGCGCTTGCCGCCCAGACGCAAGCGCGCGCCTTCGGCGATGGCGTCGGCGACCAGGCCTTCCACCACTGCCAGTTGTTGCGCGGTGGCCATCGGGCCCATTTCGCTGCTGTCATCCTGCGGGTTGCCGATGCGGATGCGTTGGGCACGCTCGACCAGACGGCTGACGAATTCATCGTAGATCTCGTCCTGCACCAGCAGGCGCGAGCCGGACACGCAGCTTTGCCCCGAGGCGGCATAGATGCCGGCAATCGCGCCGTTGATCGCGCTGTCCAGGTCGGCGTCGGCAAAAATGATGTTCGGCGATTTGCCGCCCAGTTCCAGCGACAGCTTGGCAAAGTTCTCGGCGCTGCTGCGCACCACGTGGCGGGCCGTTGCCGCACCGCCGGTGAAGGCGATCTTGCGGATCAGCGGGTGGCGGGTGAGGGCGGCGCCGGTGCTCGGCCCGTAACCGGTGACGACGTTGACCACGCCCGGTGGAATGCCGGCCTCAAGGGCCAGGCGGGCCAGTTCGAGAATGGTCGCCGAGGCGTGCTCGGACGGCTTGATCACGATGGTGTTGCCGGCGGCGAGGGCCGGCGCCAGTTTGATCGCGGTCAGGTACAGCGGGCTGTTCCACGGAATGATCGCGGCGACCACGCCCATGGCTTCGTGCACGGTGTAGGCAAACAGGTCGGGCTTGTCCAGCGGCAGGGTGCCGCCTTCGAGCTTGTCGGCCAGGCCGGCGGTGTAGTGGAAGAATTCCGGCAGGTAGCCGACCTGACCGCGGGTTTCGCGGATCAGCTTGCCGTTGTCGCGGCTTTCCAGCTGCGCCAGTTGTTCCTTGTTTTCTGCGATCAAGTCGCCGAGCCGGCGCAGCAGCTTGCCCCGGGCCGTGGCGGTCAGACCGCGCCAGGCCGGGCTGTCGAAGGCGCTTTGGGCCGCTTGCACGGCGCGCTCGACATCTGCCTCGTCGGCGTCGGGCAGTTCCGCCCACGGTTCGGCCAGGGCCGGATTGAGACTGGCGAAAGTCTTGCCGGAGAGGGCGTCGACCCATTCTCCGCCGATGCACATCTGGAAGCGTGCGAGTGTCATGCAACGATCCCCTTTATTTGATTTTGTCGGGAGTGTGCGAATTCGAGGAATTCCAGCAGCGTCTGGTTGACCAGGCGCGGCGACTCTACGGGCATCATATGCCGTTGCTCGGGCAGCACCGCAACCCTTGCGCCGGGAATGCGCCGGGCCAGTTGCTCGGCCATTTCCGGGGTCGAGCCCGGATCGAGTTCGCCGGTGGCGATCAGCGTCGGTGCCTGAATGCGGCCCAGGTCGTCGGCGCGATACATGTCCTGCGTGGCGAACAGTTCGTAGGTCGTCAGATAGCCCTGCGGGTCATTGCCGGCCAATGTCTGGCGAATGGCCGCGATCTGCGCCGGGTTGGCCGCCTGGTATTCGCGGCTGAACCAGCGTGACAGTGCGGCTTCGGCGTTGGCGTCCGGGCCGTGTTCGGCAGCCTGCGCGGTGCGGGCGATGACCCCGGCGCGCTGCTCTTCGCTGCGGTTGAACACGCTGTTGAGCACCACCAGGCTTTGCAGGCGCTCGGGGTAGTGCAGGGCAAACGCCCGCGCCACCAGGCCGCCCATGGAAAAGCCGATCACCGAAGCCAGGGGCAATTGCAGGTGGTCGAGCAACTCCAGCAACTGGTCGGCATAGCCGAGCAGGGCGGTGCCGCTGGCCGGGCGCGGACTGGCGCCATGCCCGAGCATGTCGTAGGCGATCACCCGGTATTGCGTGGCCAGGCCAACGATCTGGCCGCCCCACATTTCTTTGTTCAGGCCGACGCCGTGGATCAACACCACGGGTTGGCCTTGGCCGGTCGCCAGGTAACTGGTGCCGGCCGGGGTGAGTTCAGCGGTAAGCCGAATCATGGAGCGCTCCTGCAATGCCTTTTTATTGTGATTACTGGGCTTTTTCGGCAGCCAGTTCTTCCAGATCGATGTAGCGGTTGCCGATGCGCGGGTGCAGGCGGCCACCGTCGGCGCAACCGAGCACGACGACGATTTCATCGGCGCGCGGGGCGTCTTCGATCTGCATTTCCAGGGTGATGTAGTGCGAACGCAGGCCTTCGTCGTCCTTGTGCATCATCGGGATCTGGATCGAGGTGCCCGGACCGCCGCGCTTGTTGGTGAAGCTCAGGTAACTCTTGGCCTTGACCGCCTCGCGGTAGTGGTTGCCGAAGCGCAGGGTGTGGATCACCGCCGAGGCGTGTTCGATTTCGCCGTCGGCACCGACCACCGCCGCTTTGCCGTAGGCCTCGATCTTCTCGGCGCCGCCGATGATGCCCACCAGACGCTCGACCATCAGCGCGCCGAGGTCGGAGCAGTTGGCGCGGATCTGCGGCTTGAGGTCTTCGACAAAGCCGTTGCCCAGCCACGGGTTTTTCATCACCACGGCCAGGCCGACCATGGTCACTGGCTTGTCAGTGGCCTTGCCGCCTTCGATGAAGGTTTCTTCGACATAGCTGACGATCTTGCGAATTTCGAAACTCATGAGCTGCTCCGTAGGGGATTGAGAGTGTCTGTGCGTCTGATGGTATACCATAATACCGATCCTGCAAGTCCCCTCGGTAACTTTTGCCGCATCACCCCGGCGAATGGTCACGTATTCAAGCCCCCAAGGCCCCAACCACCCGTGTGGGAGCGAGCCCGCTCGCGAAGAGGCCCCTCCAGGCGCATTTTCATTGCCTGACCCGGCGCATTCGCGCGCCAGCGCACTGCCACCGGGCAATTGCGGCGTTACACCGCGCCGCTTTCGGTTAACAAAAGATAACGTGGCGCCGATTGTCAGACGTTTCCAAAGCCCGATAGGATGAGCCAGCTTCCGAAGGGGCTCTGGATTGCGGGTTTCAGGACTATGCTGTGACCAGGCAGTCAGCCCGAGCACCCTTGCGGCGCCCTTTAAGGTCGATGACCCAACAATAATAAATAGGGGAAGGTCTATGAGTCGTTGCCGCCCGCCGGCGTTACGCAAAACCGCGTTGCTGGCCACAGCACTCTCTCTGCTGGGCGTTGCCTCGTTGGCGGCGCCCGTCCTGGCCGCCGAAGCGCCTGCCGACGTGGTCTATGCCACCGAATCGGCCAAGGCCGCGAAAAGCCTGATCCTCGATGTCGCCCATGCCGGAGCACGGCTGGTGGCGGTCGGTGATCGCGGGCACATTCTCTATTCCGATGACCAGGGCAAGACCTGGACCCAGGCCAAGGTGCCGACCCGCCAATTGCTGACTGCCGTGTATTTCGTCGACGACAAGCACGGCTGGGCTGTCGGGCATGACGCGCAGATCCTCGCCAGCGCGGACGGCGGCCTGACCTGGAGCAAACAGTTCGAAGATCTCAAGCGTGAAGCGCCGCTGCTCGATGTCTGGTTCAAGGACGTCAACAGTGGCCTCGCCGTGGGCGCCTACGGCGCGCTGCTGGAAACCACCGACGGCGGCAAGAACTGGCAGGACGTCAGCGACCGCCTCGACAACCAGGACCAGTTCCACCTCAACGCCATCGCCGCGGTGAAAGACAGTGGCCTGTTCATCGTCGGCGAGCAGGGCAGCATGTTCCGCTCCGCCGATTGGGGCCAGACCTGGGAAAAACTCGAAGGCCCGTACCAGGGCTCGCTGTTCGGCGTGATCGGCACCGCGCAGCCGCAGACCCTGCTGGCCTACGGCCTGCGCGGCAACCTCTACCGCTCCACCGACTTCGGCAGCACCTGGCAACAGGTCGAACTGAAGGCCGCGCGCGGTGCCCTGGAGTTCGGTCTGTCCGGTGCCACGCTGCTCGACGACGGCTCGATCGTCATCGTCGGCAACGGCGGCTCGGTGATCAGCAGCAGCGACAACGGCGCGACCTTCAGTGTGTTCAACCGCCCGGATCGCATTTCGCTGTCGTCCGTCACCGCGGCCGGCAACGGCAATCTGATTCTGACCGGGCAGGGTGGCGTCCACACCACCACGCCAAACGGCGCCGAGATTGGCAAATGAGCCGGACCCATAATAAGAAGGCGGAGCTATGACTTCCTTGAGCACTCATCATCAGGACAAGGCGACGTTCCTCGAGCGCCTGATCTTCAACAACCGCCCGGCCGTGATTCTGATCTGCCTGGTGGTCAGCGTCTTTCTGTTCTGGCAGGCCACGCTGATCCGGCCGTCCACCAGTTTCGAAAAAATGATCCCGCTCAAGCATCCGTTCATCGAGAAGATGATGGAGCACCGCAACGATCTGGCGAACCTGGGCAACACCGTGCGGATTTCCGTGGAAGCCACCGACGGCGACATCTTCTCCAAGGAATACATGGAGACGCTGCGCCAGATCAACGACGAGGTGTTCTACATCTCCGGCGTCGACCGCTCCGGGCTGAAGTCGCTGTGGAGCCCGAGCGTGCGCTGGACCGAAGTGACCGAGGAAGGCTTCGCCGGCGGCGAGGTGATCCCGCAGAGCTACGACGGCTCCCAGGACAGCCTCGACATGCTGCGCAACAACGTGCTCAAGTCCGGCCAGGTCGGGCGCCTGGTGGCCAACGACTTCAAGTCGAGCATCGTCGACATCCCGTTGCTGGAGTCCTACCCGGACCCGCAGGACCAGGGCAAGTTGCTGGCGCTGGACTATCGCCAGTTCTCCCATGAGCTCGAAGACAAGATCCGCAACAAGTTCGAAGCGCAGAACCCCAACGTCAAGATCCACATCGTCGGCTTCGCCAAGAAGGTCGGTGACCTGATCGACGGCCTGGTGATGGTGGTGATGTTCTTCGGTATCGCCTTCGTCATCACCCTGATCCTGCTGCTGTGGTTCACCAACTGCCTGCGCAGCACCGTCGCGGTGTTGAGCACCACGCTGGTGGCGGTGGTCTGGCAACTGGGCCTGATGCACTTCTTTGGCTTCGGTCTGGATCCGTATTCGATGCTGGTGCCGTTCCTGATCTTCGCCATCGGCATCTCCCACGGCGTGCAGAAGATCAACGGCATCGCCCTGCAGTCGAGCGAGGCGGACAACGCCCTGACCGCGGCGCGGCGCACGTTCCGGCAGTTGTTCCTGCCGGGGATGATCGCGATTCTCGCCGACGCGGTGGGTTTCATCACGCTGCTGATCATTGATATCGGGGTGATCCGCGAGCTGGCCATCGGTGCGTCGATCGGCGTGGCGGTGATCGTGTTCACCAACCTGATTCTGCTGCCGGTGGCGATTTCCTATGTCGGCATCAGCAAGCGCGCCATCGCCAAGAGCAAGAAGGACGCCAATCGCGAACATCCGTTCTGGCGCCTGCTGTCGAATTTCGCCAGCCCGAAAGTCGCCCCGGTGTCGATTGCCCTGGCGCTGATCGCCTTCGGTGGCGGCCTGTGGTACAGCCAGAACCTGAAGATCGGCGACCTCGACCAGGGTGCGCCGGAACTGCGTCCGGATTCGCGCTACAACAAGGACAACAACTTCATCATCAACAACTACTCGACCAGCTCCGACGTGCTGGTGGTGATGGTCAAGACCGCCACCGAAGGCTGCTCGCGCTACGAAGCGATGGCGCCGATCGACGAGCTGATGTGGAAGATGCAGAACACCGAGGGCGTGCAGTCGGCGATTTCCCTGGTGACCGTGTCCAAGCAGATGATCAAGGGCATGAACGAGGGCAACCTGAAATGGGAAACCCTGTCGCGCAACCCGGACATCCTCAACAACTCGATCGCCCGCGCCGACGGCCTGTACAACAACAGCTGTTCGCTGGCACCGGTGTTGATCTTCCTCAATGACCACAAGGCCGAAACCCTGGACCGTGCGGTGACGGCGGTGCAGGAGTTCGCCAAGACGCACAACAAGGATGGCCTGGAGTTCATCCTCGCTGCCGGTAACGCCGGGATCGAAGCGGCCACCAACGAGGTGATCAAACAGGCCGAGCTGACCATCCTGATCCTGGTGTACATCTGTGTGGCGGTGATGTGCATGATCACCTTCCGCTCGTGGGCGGCGACCCTGTGCATCGTCCTGCCGCTGGTGCTGACCTCGGTGCTGGGTAACGCGCTGATGGCGTTCATGGGCATCGGCGTGAAAGTCGCGACGCTGCCGGTGGTGGCGCTCGGCGTGGGGATCGGCGTGGACTACGGCATCTACATCTACAGCCGCCTGGAAAGTTTCCTGCGTGCCGGCCTGCCGTTGCAGGAAGCCTATTACCAGACGCTGAAATCCACCGGTAAAGCCGTGCTGTTCACCGGCCTGTGCCTGGCCATCGGCGTGTGCACCTGGATCTTCTCGGCGATCAAGTTCCAGGCCGACATGGGCCTGATGCTGACCTTCATGCTGCTGTGGAACATGTTCGGTGCGCTGTGGCTGTTGCCAGCGCTGGCGAAGTTCCTGATCAAGCCGGAGAAACTGGCGGGGCAGAAGGGCAACTCGTTGTTTGCCCACTGATCCGAACGCCTGAAACGACAAAGCCGCAACCTCAGGGTTGCGGCTTTTTCATTTCACGATCCGCACAAAACCTGTGGGAGCTGGCTTGCCAGCGATGACGGCTTAACATTCAACATTGATGTTGGCTGATAGTCCGCTATCGCTGGCAAGCCAGCTCCCACAGGGTTTCTGTTGGTCAGGAGAGTTCAGTACCGAGCACAGCACTCAAGGCACTGCGCGCGTCGTCCAGTTGCACCAGCGTCGCATGTCGTGCACCGAGGGCATCGCGGTTCTCGATGGCGGTGAGAATCGCCTTGTGCCGTGGCAGCGCCAGTTCATGCAGATTCGGCCGCTGGTTGGAATGCTTCAACGCTTCGGCAATGGCTACCGAGAGCATGTTGCACAGGTTGGCGAGCAAATCGTTGTGGGTGGCGTCGGCGATGCGGCTGTGGAAGTCCAGGTCCGGTTGCAGCAGGGCCTCCGGCGTCGGCGCCGCTTCCATGCGCCGATAGGCCTCACCGATTGCGGCGATGTCCGCCTCGGTCGCATGTTGGGCGGCGAGGGCGGCGGCGGCCGGTTCGATGATGCTGCGCACACTGGTCAGCACGTTGAAGAATTCATTCTGCGGGCTGCTCTGCATCAGCCAGTGCAGCACGTCAGGGTCGAGCATGTGCCATTCGCGGCGCGCCTTGACCACCGTGCCGACCCGCGGCCTGGAATACACCAGGCCCTTGGCCACCAGCACCCGCGTGGCTTCGCGCAACACCGGCCGACTCACCGCGTACTCCTCGCAGAGCAGCGCTTCGGCGGGCAGTTTGTCGTCGGGCAGGAAGCGTCCGGAGACGATCTGCATGCCCAGTTCCTGGACGATGCGCGAGTGCATGCTTTTGCGGTCGGAAGGTTTGCGGTAATCCATGGGGAACGGCGCGATCCTGAGCGATGGAGATGCCGCGCATCATAGCAGGCGTGGCTCGTTCTTGAGGTCGATACACAAAGCAAATGTGGGAGCTGGCTTGCCAGCGATGGCGGGGTGTCAGTCAACATGAATGTCAGCTGGCAGACCGTAATCGCTGGCAAGCCAGCTCCCACAGGGGCGACGCTGTCAGTGGGAATGGCGGGGGACTTCAGCACCCCGGCAACCAACCAGGAAGTCGAAGTCACAACCCTGATCCGCCTGCAGCACATGGTCGATATAGAGCTGACGATAGCCGCCCACCAGCAGCTGTTGTGGCGCTTGCAGGTCGGCCATGCGCGCCGCCAGTTCGGCATCGGAAATATCCAGGTGCAGGCGCCCGCTGGCGCAGTCGAGTTCGATCCAGTCACCTTCCTGCACCGCGGCCAGAGGTCCGCCGGCGGCCGCTTCCGGCGCCACGTGCAAGACCACCGTGCCGTACGCGGTGCCGCTCATCCGCGCATCGGAAATCCGCACCATGTCCGTCACGCCCTGGGCCAGCAGTTTGGCGGGCAGGCCCATGTTGCCGACTTCGGCCATGCCCGGGTAACCCTTCGGCCCGCAGTTTTTCATGACCAGGATCGAGTTGGCGTCGACGTCCAGTTCCGGGTCGTTGATCCGTGCCTTGTACATGTCGAAGTTCTCGAACACCACCGCTCGGCCGCGGTGCTGCATAAGTTCCGGGGTCGCAGCGGACGGCTTGAGCACGGCGCCCAGTGGCGCCAGGTTGCCGCGCAGCACACAGATACCGCCGTCGGCGCGGATCGGGTTGTCGAGGGTGCGGATCACTTCGTCCTCGCCGTAGATCGGCGCGTCCTTGGTGTTTTCGCCGATGGATTTGCCGTTGACCGTCAACGCCTCGGGATTGGGGATCAGATTGGCTTCACCGAGACGCCGCAGCACCGCCGGCAGGCCCCCGGCGTAGTAGAACTCTTCCATCAGGAAGCGCCCGGACGGTTGCAGGTCGACGATGGTCGGCATGCCGCGGCCCATGCGCGTCCAGTCGTCCAGGTCGAGTTCGACGCCAATGCGCCCGGCGATGGCTTTCAAGTGGATCACCGCGTTGGTCGAACCGCCGATGGCGGCGTTGACGCGGATGGCGTTTTCGAAGGCTTGCTTGGTGAGGATCTTCGACAGCTTCAGGTCTTCGCGAACCATTTCCACCGCACGCATGCCGGACATGTGCGCCAGCACATAACGGCGCGCATCCACCGCCGGAATCGCCGCGTTGTGCGGCAGCGACGTGCCCAGCGCTTCGGCCATGCACGCCATGGTCGACGCGGTGCCCATGGTGTTGCAGGTGCCGGCCGAGCGTGACATGCCGCCCTCGGCCGCAAGGAAATCATCGAGGGTGATGGTGCCGGCCTTGACCTGCTCGCTGAGCTGCCAGACCACGGTGCCGGAACCGATGTCCTTGCCCTTGTGCTTGCCGTTGAGCATCGGCCCGCCGGTGACGACGATGGCCGGCACATCGCAACTGGCCGCGCCCATCAGCAGCGCCGGGGTGGTCTTGTCGCAACCGGTGAGCAGCACCACGCCATCAATCGGGTTGCCGCGAATCGCTTCCTCGACATCCATGCTCGCCAGGTTGCGCGTGAGCATGGCGGTCGGGCGCAGGTTCGATTCGCCGTTGGAGAACACCGGGAATTCCACCGGGAAACCACCGGCCTCGATCACCCCGCGTTTGACGTGCTCCGCAATCTGGCGGAAGTGCGCGTTGCACGGAGTCAGTTCCGACCAGGTATTGCAGATGCCGATGATCGGCTTGCCATGGAACTGGTGGTCGGCGATGCCCTGATTCTTCATCCAGCTGCGGTACATGAAGCCGTTTTTGTCGGCAGTGCCAAACCATTGGGCCGAGCGCAGGGTGGGTTTCTTCTCAGACATGATCGATTCTCTTATTGTAAGACTATTGTTTGCGAGCTGAGGCCTAATCTAAGCGCAAAATCCGCGGTTTGGAAGTGGTTGTTGGGTAATTAGTATTACTATATAGTCGTTTTCGACGGAGGGATGGCCCTGGCGGTTTTCCGCGAGAGGCGTTCCCCGAGGTTCTATAAAAACAACAATCGGAGACCGACCCCATGAGCCAGGAACTGCGGCTTGTCCGGCGCATTACGCTGAAACTGATTCCCTTCCTGATCCTGCTGTACCTGATCGCCTATGTGGATCGCTCCGCGGTCGGCTTCGCCAAGCTGCACATGGGCGCCGACATCGGCATTGGCGATGCCGCCTATGGCCTCGGTGCCGGGCTGTTCTTCATTGGCTACTTTCTGCTGGAGATCCCCAGCAACCTGATGCTCGAGCGCTTCGGCGCGCGGCGCTGGTTCGCCCGGATCATGATCACCTGGGGCGCGATCACCATCGGCATGGCGTTCGTCCAGGGCCCGCACAGCTTCTACGTCATGCGCTTTCTGCTCGGTGCGGCGGAGGCGGGGTTCTTTCCCGGCGTGCTGTACTACATCACCCAATGGTTCCCGGTGCGCCATCGCGGCAAGATCCTGGGTCTGTTCATCCTTTCCCAACCCATCGCGATGATGATCACCGGCCCGGTGTCCGGCGGTTTGCTCGGCATGGACGGCATCCTCGGTCTGCACGGCTGGCAGTGGCTGTTCATCGTCATCGGCACCCCGGCGATCCTGCTGACCTGGCCCGTGTTGCGCTGGCTGCCGGACGGCCCGCAACAGGTGAAGTGGATGGACCAGGCGGAAAAGGACTGGCTCACCGGCGAACTGAAAAAGGATCTGCAGGAGTACGGCCAGACCCGCCACGGCAACCCGCTGCACGCGCTGAAAGACAAACGCGTGTTGCTGCTGGCGTTGTTTTACCTACCAGTAACCCTGAGCATCTACGGCCTCGGTCTGTGGCTGCCGACCCTGATCAAACAGTTTGGCGGCAGCGATCTGGTGACCGGGTTCGTTTCGTCGGTGCCGTACATCTTCGGCATCATCGGTTTGTTGATCGTGCCGCGCAGTTCCGACCGCCTCAATGATCGCTACGGCCATCTCGCCGTGCTCTACGTACTCGGCGCGCTGGGCCTGTTCTTCAGTGCCTGGCTGGCATTGCCAGCGGCACAACTGGCGGCGCTGTGCCTG
The DNA here is from genome assembly GCF_030209175.1 of Pseudomonas sp. efr-133-TYG-5. Taxonomy (GTDB): domain Bacteria; phylum Pseudomonadota; class Gammaproteobacteria; order Pseudomonadales; family Pseudomonadaceae; genus Aquipseudomonas. Next base: position 386,680 of record NZ_JARVSM010000007.1, read on the forward strand.
GTGGCGTTCGCGCTGTTTTCCTGCACGGCGGTGTTCTGGACACTGCCCGGGCGGTTCTTTGCCGGTGCGAGCGCGGCGGCGGGGATCGCCCTGATCAACTCGGTGGGCAACCTCGGCGGCTACATCGGGCCGTTCGTGATCGGCGCCTTGAAGGAGTACACCGGCAACCTCGCTTCGGGCCTGTACTTCCTGTCCGGCGTGATGGTGTTCGGGCTGATTCTGACCGGCGTGGTCTACCGCGTGCTGGAGCGCAAGCATGTGCTGCCGGTCGACCAGTTTGCCGCCAGTGCACGCGGCGCTACACGAACCTGACTGGACAACGCTGGCCCCTGTGGGAGCGAGCCTGCTCGCGAAGAGGCCATCACATTCAACATGGTGGGTGACTGACATACCGCTTTCGCGAGCAGGCTCGCTCCCACAGGGGAATGGCGGTGTTTTTGAGGGAATAGGAGAAAAACATGCATCTGGTTCAATTCGAATTGATGGGCGGCGAGCGCCGCGTCGGCGTGGTCGATGGCGGTCTGATCCGCGAAGTGCAGGACGCCCGCAGCGTACGCGATCTGGCGTTGGCCGCGATCGAGGCCGGCGGCACCCTGGAGCAACAGGTGCAGACCCTCGGCCTGGGCATCAGCCACGATTACGCCGAACTGCTGACCACGCGGCGCATCCTGCCTCCGCTGGATCACCCGGATCCGGCGCACCTGCTGGTCAGTGGCACCGGGCTGACGCACCTGGGCAGTGCTTCGGCGCGCGACAAGATGCATCAGCAGGCCGGCGACGAAGCGGCCATGACCGACACCATGCGCATCTTCAAGTGGGGCGTGGAGGGCGGCAAACCGGCGGCGGGGCAGGCCGGGGTGCAACCGGAATGGTTCTACAAGGGCGATGGCAGCATCGTCGTGCGCCCGGGCGAGCCGTTCCCGCTGCCGCCGTTTGCCGAAGACGCCGGCGAGGAACCGGAGATGGCCGGGCTCTACATCATCGGTCACGACGGCAAGCCGTATCGCCTGGGTTTCGCGGTGGGTAACGAGTTCTCCGATCACGTCATGGAACGCAAGAATTACCTGTACCTGGCCCACTCGAAATTGCGCAGTTGCAGTTATGGCCCGGAACTTCGTGTCGGTGAACTGCCTCAACACCTGGCAGGCACCAGCCGCATCCTGCGTGATGGCGAGGTGCTGTGGCAGAACGAGTTCCTCAGCGGCGAGGCCAACATGTGCCACAGCCTGGCGAACCTCGAGTACCACCACTTCAAGTACAGCCAGTTCCTGCGCCCCGGTGACGTGCACATTCATTTCTTCGGCACTGCGACCCTGTCGTTCGCCGATGGCGTCCGCACCCAACCGGGTGACGTCTTCGAGATCAGCCAGGCCGAATTCGGCGCGCCGCTGGTCAATGGCATCGCCCCGGCGCCAGCGGTTTTTGCGCCGGGCAGCATCGGCACCCTTTAAGGAGATCCCATGACAAAGATTCTTGGTCACAACTACATCGGCGGTCGTCGCAGCGCGGCCGGTAACGTCGAGCTGTACAGCGTCGACGCCAGCACGGGCGAGCAATTGCCTCACGCGTTCATCCAGGCCACGCAAGCGGAAGTCGATGCCGCCGCTCAAGCCGCCGCGGCGGCGTACCCGACCTATCGCAGCCTCAGCGCCGAACGCCGCGCGCAGTTCCTCGATGCGATTGCCGATGAACTGGACGCCCTGGGCGATGATTTCGTTGCGCTGGTCTGCCGCGAAACCGCGCTGCCGGCCGCACGGATTCAAGGTGAAAGAGGACGCACCAGCGGCCAGATGCGCTTGTTCGCCAAAGTCCTGCGCCGCGGCGATTTCTACGGTGCGCGGATCGACCTGCCGTTGCCGGATCGTCAACCGCTGCCGCGGCCGGATCTGCGTCAGTACCGCATCGGCCTCGGCCCGGTGGCGGTGTTTGGTGCGAGCAACTTTCCCCTGGCGTTCTCCACCGCCGGTGGTGATACCGCTGCAGCGTTGGCTGCCGGTTGCCCGGTGGTGTTCAAGGCGCACAGCGGCCACATGGCCACGGCCGAGCAGGTCGCTGACGCGCTGATTCGCGCGGCGGAAAAAACCGCCATGCCGGCCGGTGTGTTCAACATGATCTACGGCGGTGGCGTCGGTGAGTGGCTGGTCAAGCACCCGGCGATTCAGGCGGTCGGCTTCACCGGTTCGCTGAAGGGCGGTCGCGCGTTGTGCGACATGGCCGCCGCGCGCCCGCAACCGATCCCGGTGTTCGCCGAGATGTCGAGCATCAATCCGGTGATCGTGTTGCCCCAGGCGCTGGCCGTGCGCGCGGAAACCGTCGCCCGCGATCTGACCGCATCGGTGGTGCAGGGCTGTGGGCAGTTCTGCACCAACCCGGGGTTGGTGATCGGCATTCGCTCGCCGCAGTTCACGGCGTTCGTCGAGCAGGTCGCGGCGCTGATCGGCGATCAACCGGCGCAGACCATGCTCAATGCCGGCACGCTGGGCAGCTACGGCAGCGGTGTGCAGAAGCTGCTGGCGCATCCTGGCATCGAGCATCTGGCGGGCAGCCCGCAACAGGGCAATCAGGCGCAGCCGCAGTTGTTCAAGGCGGACGTCAGCCTGCTGCTCAATGGCGATGAGGTCTTGCAGGAGGAAGTGTTCGGCCCGACCACGGTGCTTGTCGAAGTGGCGGACCAGGCGCAACTCAGCGCCGCGCTGCACGGTCTGCACGGCCAGCTCACGGCAACCATCATTGGCGAGCCGGTGGACTTCGAGCAGTTCGCCGAGCTGACGCCGTTGCTGGAACAGAAGGTCGGGCGGATTCTGCTCAACGGCTATCCGACCGGGGTCGAAGTCTGCGATTCGATGGTGCACGGCGGGCCGTACCCGGCCACCTCGGATGCCCGTGGCACCTCGGTGGGCACCCTGGCCATCGACCGCTTCCTGCGCCCGGTGTGCTTCCAGAACTACCCGGACAACCTGTTGCCGGAGCCGCTGAAGAATGCCAACCCGCTGCGTATCCAGCGGCTGGTGGACGGCAAGCCGTCGCGCGAAGCGCTCTAAGCCACACCGAAATCCCTGTGGGAGCGAGCTTGCTCGCGAAGGTGGCCGTCCAGTCACATGTTGATTGCCTGGCACGCCGTATTCGCGAGCAAGCCCGCTCCCACAGGGGCTCAGCGGCTGCTTTGAGCTATCATTGCCGGTTTCCCCCCTGAAAGACTTGATTGCCATGACTGCCCAAACCCTTCTCAACGCCCTCGAACACTGCGGTATGGTCGAAATCGACGGCCTGCACGCCTTCGAATTTGCCCTCGACGAAGACGATAACCTGCACATCGAATGCATCGATGGTCGTGCGGCCAAGCATTGGGAGTTCACCCCGGCCCAGGTGGCAGCGGCGACGTTTGACGAAGACCTGCAAAGCTGGCTGATCGTTGGTTTTGCCAGCGACACCAAGACCACGGGCGAACACCGCCTGGTCTGCCTCGGTGATGTACTGAGCAGCGCAGATGACGAGGATGAAACTGAATGAACATGCGTAAATTCTGGCCATTGCTGATGGCCGGCAGCGTCGGCGCGATGGGCCTTTCCAGCGCTTCGGCCGAGAGCTTCCAGCTGCTGGTCGGCTCCTATACCGCTGGTACCAGCCAGGGCATCTACCGGATGCAATTCGACAGCGCCACCGGGCAGATCGACGCCAAGCCGCTGCAAGTGATCAAGAGCGAAAACCCGTCGTGGCTGACCTTCTCCAAGGATCAGCGCCAGCTGTTCGTGGTCAATGAAAACGGCCCCGGCCAGCGCGACCCGGTCGGCAAGGTCAGCAGCTACGCCATCGATCCCAAGACTCACGCGTTGAGCCTGATCAACCAGGTGCAGAGCCTGGGCAACGAGCCCACTCACTCCAGCCTCAGCGGCGATGCCAGCCATCTGTTCGTCAGCAACTATTCGGTGCTCGAAGACCCGGGCGGCACCCTGGCGGTATTGCCGGTCGGCAGCGACGGCAAGCTCAGTCCTGTGGTGCAGATGAGCGCCCACCCGGCGAGCCGGGTCAACCCGGAGCGTCAGGCGTCGAACCACGTGCATTCGACGATCTCTTCGCCGGATGGCCGCTATGTGTTCTCCAATGACCTTGGCGCCGACAAGGTCTTCATCTACCAGTTCGATCCGAAGGCCAACCCCGAGCTGCCGCTGACCCCGGCGAAAACCGCCGCCGTGGCCCTGCCAGCGGGCAGTGGGCCGCGTCACCTGCTGTTCAGCGCCGATGGCAAGCATGCCTGGCTGACCATGGAGATGAGTGCGCAGGTGGCCGTGTTCGACTACCACGACGGCGTGCTGACCCAGACGCAGATGGTCGACCTGGCCGCCGGCCAGCCGACCTCGGACAAGGCCGCCGCCGCGCTGCACGCTTCGGCCGACGGCAAATTCCTCTACGTCAGTAACCGTGGCACCGCCAACCAGTTGCTGGTGTTCGCCATCGACCCGGCCAGTGGCCAGCTCAAGGAGCTGCAGCGGCGCTCGGTAGAGGGCGATCACCCGCGTGAGTTCAGCCTCGATCCGAGCGGCAGATTCCTGCTGATCGCCAATCAGAAAAGCAACCAGATTGTCGTGGTCGAGCGCGACAGCAAGACCGGTCTGCTTGGCAAAACCGTGCAGAAACTGGCGATGGACGCTCCGAGCGACCTGAAGTTTTTCCTGCGTCAATGAGTCGCAGGCCCCGGTTCACGGGGCCCGCCGCTTTGTATTAATAGCGCTGATAACAGCTAACGTTACAAAGCATTTCAAGCGATCGACCCTCGAGCGTTAAGTTTGCTTCACGGCCCAACCGGGCAAACCAGCCAACTGAACACGAGGGTTACCGCCATGAACTTCAATCTCTTCTCCGTTATCGCCGCTTCCGCCATCTCTGCCACCGTTGCATTGCCAGCCAGTGCCAACGTGGAAATCAGCAGCAAGAAATCCCACACCCAGAGCTACACCCAGAAATACCTGCAACAGAGCGCCAACTTCTACGCCGCCCTGGATCACAAAGCCCAACACTGAAATGCCCGTTTCGAAAAACGCCCTGTAGGCGCTGCCGAAGGCTGCGATCTTTTGCGCTTCAACGTGAAAGGATCGCAGCCTTCGACAGCGCCTATTCGTTTGTGCGTCGAACGGCTTGATAGGTTTTCTCCAACGCTGAGATAGACCGGCTAAATAATCAACGAAGCTGATGGTTACTATGGGAAACCCTGAGTGGTTAGCGCGGCTTTTTTGATTGATCCTGACGGCACTGAAACATGCCCACGGAGCACATCATGGCCAGTTCAATCCTTACCTCAGCCAAGCGCGGCGCCTATCTGGCCATCGGTCTGTACCTGGTCCTGGTGCTGTTCGTCAGCGTCGCCTCGCACACCCAGCACGAGTTCGCCGCACCGATCGAGGTCGCACACCCCGGCATCCAGTTCGAACACCGCGCGCAAGGCGTGCTGGTTGATCGGACCGAACTGGCAGGAGTGGGCGGAGCATGAATGGCTACAGACTCTGGGTCATCGCCGGCCTGGCACTGATGACCAACGGCGCGACGTTACTCGGCTTCGGTCAGGGTTCGGTCGGCGCGCTGGCCCGGGCCATAGAGGCCAATCACAGCATCGCGCATAACATCGAGCGCGCCAACGCACTGGGGCTGATGGCCGGCAATCCTCCGGTCAAGGCCGAGAGCGATTTTCTCGGTCCATTCGAAGTGGATTGCTCGGCACTTGGCATGTGCCAGGTGCTGGCCTGATTTCCCCGTTCCCATTTGCGGCGTTTCAAGCGGACGCGGAGCGTCCGGGGCTGCATTCCCACGCGGAGCGCGGGAACGAGCAAAGCACAGGTTTTTACTTCTTCATGATCGCGGTAAAGAGCTCGGACTCGAGCAAGCGCTGCAGCCACGCCTGTAGACGCACGTAAGGCGTCTGCGCAAACCACTCGCGATCGACATGCGCAAACTGCCGAACGAACGGCAGCAACGCCACATCCGCCAGACTCAAGTGATCGGCCAGCAAGTAGTCGCGTTGCGTCAGCAACTCATCCAACCGCTGCAGGAACAACGCCCCCTCGGCCCGATAGACCTGCATCGGCTGTTCGGGATAGCGCTCGGCATACTTGTAGCGATTCAGCTGCACCTTGAACACGTGATCATTGGCTTCGATCAGCTCGGCTATCCGCGGATCACCGCCGAGTAACCAACCCTGCGGATCATGCTGAGCCAATGCCCAGTGCATGATCTCCAGGCTCTCGTCGATTACCCGGCCATTCGCATCCAGCACCGGCACCGTGCCCTTGGGCGAGATCGCCAGCATCTCGGCGGGTTTGGCCTTGAGGCTGACTTCGACGATGTTCACCGGCACGCCCGAATAGCGCAGGGCCATGCGTGCGCGCATGGCGTAGGGGCAGCGGCGGAATGAATACAGCGTGTTCATTTCACCTCCAGCGTGCTCAAGCCGTTGCCCTGGCGTTGTACCTGAATCTGCACCGGAATCCGTTCGTGCATTTCCTGCACATGGGAAATCACCGCGACCTTGCGCCCCTGTGCCTGCAAGCCGTCGAGGGCGTCCATCGCCAGTTGCAGCGATTCCGGGTCGAGGCTGCCGAAACCTTCGTCGATAAACAGCGATTCGATTTTCAGCGTGCTTGAAGCCATCGACGCCAGGCCCAGTGCCAGGGCCAGCGACACCAGGAACGTCTCGCCGCCGGACAGCGAGTGCACCGAGCGCAGTTCATCGCCCATTTCCGTGTCCAGCACCAGCAGGCCGAGCATGCTGCCGCCGCGTTTGAGGCGGTAGCGTTTGACCAGTTGGCGCAACTGCACGTTGGCGTGATGCACCAGCAGGTCGAGGTTGTAGGCCTGGGCGATCTTGCGGAACGTGTCGCCGGTGGCCGAGCCGATCAACGCATTCAGCCGTGCCCAGCGCTGGTACTCGGCATAGGCGTCGGCGATCTGCTGCGCGAGGGCCTGGTTGGCGTTCTGCCGACGCTGGTCTTCAGCCTGTTCGGCGCGCAGTTCGGCGCATTGCTGTTCGCTGAGGGTGAACTGGGTTTGCAGTTCGGCGAGGGCGCTGGCGAGTTGCTCGGCCTCGAGATTGCCGTTGTGCTGGGCCTGATGATCGGCCAGGCGCTGATCACGTTCCTGCAGCAGCACCTGGGCCTGCTCGATGGCTTTTTCGTTGTGCTGCAAGCGCTGACGCAGTTCGCTGACCTGAGCGTCATCGACGCGCAGCAAGTCTTCGAGACCGCCGTCATCCAGCTCCGGATGCCGCGCGCGCCACTCGGCAATCTTCTGCGTCAGCTCGCTGTCTTCGCTTTGCAGCGCCTGCCAACGCTGCTGTTGCGCCTTGAGTTCGGCGCCAATCTGCACGTACTGCGTGCGCACGTCCTGCAGCTGCGCAGCCGTGCTGGTTTCGGCGTTACGCGCCTGCTCCACGGCCTGTTCCAGTTGCTGCTGCCAGTGCTCGGCGCTGCTGTGTTCGCCGAGCAGTTGCGCGAGTTGGGCCTGACAGGCCTGTTGCTGCTCGGCGAGTACGCGGAATTGCTGCTCGGCGCTTTGCAGCTGTTGGACGCGGCCGAGCTGGCGGTCCTGTTCCTTCTCCAGCGTCTGCTGGCGTTGCAGCTGTTCGGCCAGTTCGTCCTTTTGCTGATCGAGCTGCGCCAGGCGCTCCGCAATCTGCCGGTCGAGTTGCAGGAAGGTCGCCGCCGGCTCGACGCGCAAGGCTTCGAGGGTGTCGGCCGGCAACAGGCTGGCGAATGCGGTGAGTTCTTCGTCGAGACGCTGACGGTCACTGCTCAGTTGCAGTTGTTGGTTGCTCAGGTGCTGCGCCGCCTGCTGATGCGCGGTTTCGGCATTGCGCAGTTGCTGGGTCAGGCGCGCGGCATCCTGCTGCAGGGTGAGCAGGGCGCTCTGGCGCTGTTCGTCCTGGCTGATGCTCTGGTTCAACTGCTCGTTTTGCCGAGTCAGCCAGGCGGCACGCTTGTCGGCGTCCTGATTGAACAACGCTGTGGCCAGCGGATGCGCCTCCAGGCTCGGCGCCAGTGCCTGGAGCTGAGCGGTGAGTTGTTCCTGCTGTTGCAGCAGCTCTTTCTGCCGGGCGATCACGCCGCCGACTTCGGCGCGCAGTTCGGTGAGTTTTTCCTTCAGCTGATCCACCGCTTGTTGCGCGCTGGCCTGCTCGGATTCGTCGTGGCGACCGAGGCTTTGCAGCAGCGCTTGCGGCTGATGATACGGATGCTCGTTGCTACCGCAGACCGGGCACGGCTGCTCGTCCTGCAACTGCGCGCGCAACTCCTCGACACTGGCGCTGCGAGCCAGACGCTGGCGCTCGAGCAGTTCGCGGGTGACGGTGAGGGTTTGTTCGGCGACGGTCAGCTCGGCCTTGGTTTTCACCCCGTCCTGGGTCAGGCGCTCGCGTTCGTGCTGCGCCTCCTGCAGGCGCTGATGCAGTTCGCCGCCGCGTTTGTCCAGCTCTTGCTGGCTGGCCCAGAGCCGCGTCATGTCTTCGATGGCGCGCAGCTGTTTGCGGTTGTCCTGCAACAGATTGCCGAGGATACCGATCTGCTCGGCGACCGCATCCGGCTCGGCGCCGGCCTCCTTGAACAGCACTTCCAGCTGCTGCTTTTGCGCGGCCAGCGTTTCTGCGCTGTGCGCGGCGTTCTGCTCGAGGCTGGCCAGTTCGGCCTGGCCCTGGTTCAGGCGATTGCCGATCAACATCAACTGTTGCAGGCGATCGCGGTAGGCATGCCAGGCATCGCTCAACGGCGCCAGAGCGGCGCTCTGTGCCAGCTCGGTGGCGATGGTCTGCAGGCGTGCAGCGACTTCGCTCTGTTTCTCCTGCAACGCCTGGATGGCGCTCTGGCCTTGCGTGCAGGCTTGCTCGGCGGATTGCCGTGCCTCGGCGCTGAGTGCGGTGTCCTTGGCAAGCCGGGCGAGGGTGCTTTGTTCCTCGAACGCCTGGCGCAGCAGCGGGGCGCTGTCGGTGTGTCGCTGCTGCGCCTGGCTCAGGGCGATTTTCGCCGCTTCGAGCGCCTGTTCCAGTTGCGTCTGGCGTTCGCCGAGTTCGCCGTGTTGACGGCTGTGCGCGGCGATCTGCGCCGCCAGCGGCGTCAACTGCGCATCGAGTTCGGTCTTGCGCGCGAACTGATGGCGTTGCGGGGCGAGGTGTTCCAGGCGCGTCAGCTGCAGGCGTTCGCCGGCCAGACTTTGCCACTGTTGTTGCGCACTCTGCAGTTGCTCGGCGGCCGCTTGCTGCGCGTCCTGTAACTGGCGCAAATCCTTGAGCCAGCTGTGCTGTTGCTCCAGTTGCTTGAGCTGCGCCTGCTGCAACTTCAACTGTTGCTGGGCAGCGTGGAAACGCTCATCGAGTTCGGCCCGGGCCTCGGGCGCCAGCGGGGTGACGCCGCTGGCCTGATCCTGCAGCAGCCTGTGCGCCTCGCGGGCCTCCTTGCTCTTGTCGAACGCACGGCGGCCGAGACGGGTGTAGAGCGCGGTGTCGGTGAGTTTTTCCAGCAGTTCGCTGCGGTCGTTGTCGTCGGCCTTGAGAAACGCACTGAACTCGCTCTGGGCCAGCAGCACGGCGCGGGTGAACTGCTCGAAGTTCAGGCCCAGGGCGGCTTCGAGCTGGGTCTTGTATTCGCCTTTCTGGCTGGCGAGCAATTGATCCTGGTCGATATCGCGCAGGCTCTGGCGGCTGGCCTGCAACTTGCCGCCGGCCTTCTCGCGGGCGCGGTTGGCCTCCCAGCGGGCGCGATAGCGGCGCCCGTCGACGCCGACGAAGTCGACTTCGGCGTAGCCTTCGCCGGTGCCCCGGCGCAGCAGGGTGCGCGGGTCGCCGGTGGCGATTTCACCGTCGGCGTCCGGCACCTTGGCATCGCGACCGGTGTTGTTCAGGCGCGGTACGGCGCCGAACAGCGCCAGGCACAAGGCGTCGAGCAGGGTGCTTTTACCGGCGCCGGTCGGCCCGGTAATGGCGAACAGACCGGCACTGGCCAGCGGCTCGGCGGTGAAATCGATTTCGAACGGTCCGGCCAGCGAGGCGAGGTTCTTCAGGCGAATGGCAAGAATCTTCATGGCTGCTCGCCCTCCATCTGCACGTCTTGCAGCAGTTCGGCGAAATCCTTGAGCGTCTGTTCGTCGACCTCGTTGCCGTAATGGTCGAGCCAGGCGCGGCGGAACAGCTCCTGCGGCGTCAGTTGGTCAAGTTCGATCAAGGGGCTGCCGTCCTCCGCGCCATCGCCACCCCGATTGCCGGCGTATTCGGCGGCTATTCGCACCAGACGCACGGCTTTGCCTTGCAGGGCGCTTTCCACCTGATGGCGCAAGTCCGGCTGCGGCTCGTCGAGGGTCACGCGCACTTCCAGCCACGGCTGGCGCTGGGTTTCGGCGAGCAGGTCGATGTTCGGCAAGTCCGCCAGTTGCAGCAGAATCTCGGCCAGTGGCGCCGGGCCCAGGCGATGCAGATTGACGGCGCGGGGGATCAGTTTCGGCTCGACGCTGACCAGAGTTTCGCCGTCGAGCGTGACGTCGAGGATCTGGTGCTGATAGCTGATTTCCGAGAACGACAGCGGAATCGGCGAGCCGCTGTAGCGGATGCGTTCTTCACCGTTGACCTTCTGCGGTTTGTGCAGGTGGCCGAGGGCGACGTAGCTGATGCTCGGCCCGAACAGGCTGGCGGGCAGCGCTTCGGCGTTACCGATAATCAGGCTGCGCTCGGAGTCTTCCGACACCGAGCCGCCGGCCATGTGCGCGTGGCTGATGGCGACCAGCGCCTGGCCCGGCTCACGCTTGGCGTTGGCCGCCGCGATCAGCCATTCATGCACCTGGCCGATGCCGCGCAGATAGTTGTCGCCCAGGTGCGCCCCTGTGACTTCCGCCGGGCGCAGGAACGGCAGCGCCAGGCACCACGCGGCGATCTTGCCACTGGCATCGGGCAGCGGCAGCAACAGCCGTTCGGCGTCGAGCTGGCCGTCATCCAGCCACAACACCCGACCCAGCGCGTGCGTGCGCAAACGGCGCATCAGCGGCGCCGGCAGTTCGATGCGCGAGCCGGAATCGTGGTTGCCGGCAATCATCACGATGGTCAGCGATGGCTGCTGCTCGTGGGCGCTGACGATGAAATCGTAGAGGCGTTCCTGGGCTTTGACCGGCGGATTGACCGTGTCGAAGATGTCGCCGGCAATCAGCAACACGTCCGGTTGCGCCAGTTTCAGTTGGCGCAGCAGCCATTCGAGGAAGCAGGCGTGCTCGAAATCGCGCTCCTGGCCGTGCAGGTTCTGCCCAAGGTGCCAGTCGGAGGTGTGAAACAGACGCAAGGTGGACTCCGCAACAATAAAGAGGTGATGGCCGCGGGGAAATGCAGGCGGCGAAAGAGGGGAGAGTTTACTGGCAATTGCACGGAGCTGCTGGGTGTCTTGGAAGATCGCCGCCGGCGCCAGCCGCAGCAGGGGGATGGCGGCCCGCTGCAGGCGCTGATCGTGTCCGGTTACTTCGGATAAAGCGGCGGCAGACCGCTGTCGCCAACCGGATCCTGCACCCGCTCCGCCGTCGGGATGGTGCGGATCGCCCGCCACAGGTCTTCACCTTGCCAGTGCTGGCCGGTTTCGCTGTAGAGCGCGCCGTTGAGGCCGTCGAGCGCGTCGGACAGCGGCACGAAGCGCGCCGCCATCTCCGCCAGGGTCTCCGGCTGCTGGCGTGCCCAGGCGTCGAGGGCCTGGCGGGTGGCGTGGGGATCGTTGGCCTGGCTGGCGCGCTTGATGTCATCGAGCAGGGTGCGCGGGCTCGGGCCTGTCTGGGCGGCACGCAGGATCGCCGGTTGCCAGCGCGCGCGCCACCACAGACCGAAGCCGAGCAGGGTGGTGCAGGCCAGGATCAGCGTGCTGAGTTTCCACCACCACAGCGTGTCGCTGTCGACAGCGCTGGGTTGCAGGCTGCCCGCCGGGGTGTCGACCTGCAGGCTCGGGTTGTTCGCTACTTGCAGGGTACGCGCCGGCAGGCTGCTGTGTTCCAAGTGATCTTCGAACGTGTTCCACCACACCACATCGACGGTCGGCAGTTCGATGGAGCCGCTGCGGCTCGGCACCAGCGCTTCGCGTTCTTCGCGGCTGCCGATCAGCCCGCGTTCGCTGATCTGGTTGCTCAGCACCGGTTGATCCGGGTAGCGGCGCAGGCCGTTGGCCTCGGTGGCGGGCAAGGCTGGCAGTTGTGAGCTGGCCAGGCCTTCGACCTTGAGCGTCAGGCTGCGGGTCAGCGAGTCGCCGACCTGAATGTGCTCCGGCTCCGGGTTCCAGCTTTCTTCCAGGGCCAGGCTGCGCGCCGGCAACCACGGCACGTCACTGGGGTAGGTCAGCGGCTTGGGTTTGACCGTCAGGGCCACCTGCGGCGAACTGATGTGCAACAGCTTGCCTGGCTTGGGCCCCTGCGCACTGGCGTCCGGGCTCGGTTGGCTGTCGACCAGGGTGGCGCTGAAGGTTTGCGCGGCGATGCTGAGCAGACCGCTGTGCTGCGGATAGATCGCGTAGCGCATCTCGATCACGCCGTGGCGCACGCCGTTGATGTCTTTTTCGTAGGTGCGCATCTCGCCCAGTTGTTCGATGCGTGCATCGGCAACCTGCAGCGGGCTCAGGCTGCTGTCGTCATACAGTGACACCGAGTGGTAGATGCGCAGGGTCAGGATCGCCTGGGCCTGCACGTAGACGCTGCTCTGGTCGAGGCTGGACTCGATGAACACCGGCTCGCGCGATGGCTGGTTATCGCGGGTGTCGCTCTCGACCACCTGCACGGTGATCGGCTGGCTCTGTGCCTCGCCCAGTTGCAGCGGCGGAATCACCACGCTGCCGTTTTCGCGCGGCAGCAGGGTGATGATCCAGCGGGTGGTGGCGCGGTTGTCGCCGTTGAGCGTGTTCAACTGGTTGACCTGGCGCGTGCCGCGCACTTCGAACAGCGGTTCCAGTGCGCTGAGGTCGGGTTTGCCGAACTGCGTGACATCGTTGGATTCGAGGGTGAGCTCGACCGTCTCGCCGGAATTCAGGCGACTGCGATCCACACTGGCCGTCAACTCGGCCGCCTGGGCGGTGGCCGTGCAGAGCAGCAGGGGCAGCAAGAGAGCGGTGAAGCGGGTCATCGAGTGTTTTCCTGATCCTGATGTTGTTGCTGTTCGTACCAGAATTTACGTCGCAGCAGTTCGCCCGGATCGTCCGGGATCTTGCCCAGCCATTGTTCCAGGGCCTGGCGTTGTTCGCCTTCGAGGTTGTCCTCGCCCGGGCGCAGCGCCGGGTTGCTGGTGGACGACTCCTGCGCCTGGCTGTCCGGCAGCTCTTTGGGGCCTGGCAGCGGCGGGGTGGTCGGCGGCGGGCTGACCGACTCGGCAGGTTGCGCCTCGCTCTGGGTTTCACTCTTGACCGCCGGTGGGGGCGCGGTCGCGGGCGGTGGTTCGTCGCCGGGCACCGTTGGCTGGGCCGCTGGCGTCTGCGTTTCGGTCGGCGGCGGCGGGGCGTTTTTCTGCTTCAGCAGATTTTCCACCAGGGCCTTGTTGGTCTGCGCCGGACGCAAGTCCGGTTGCAGTTCCAGCGCCTGTTCGTAGGCATCGATTGCCGCTTCCAGCTCACCGCTTTTTGCCAGTGCGTTGCCACGATTGTAGTGGGCGCGGGCATCGCTGCCTTCGGCGAAACGCTGGGCGGCGCCACTGTAGTCGCCCGCCTCGTAGAGCGCCACCCCTTGCCACTGGTGATCGGCAAAGTGTTCGGCCGCCTCGGCCGGGCGCTTTTGCTTGAGCAGGTGCAGGCCCTGCTGGTCGGGGCGCAGCCACAGGTCCTGGAACTCGAAAGCGTAGCTCGGTTGCGGCAGGCACAGCAGCAGCGGCAGGCAGAACAGCCAGCCACGGCGCCCGGCGCAGGCGGCGAGCAACAACAACGGCAGCAACAGCCAGTAGCCCTGATCGGCCCAGGTGTCGAGGCGCACCGTCTGGCCGTCGCTGCGCAGGCTGCGCGGGCCGTCGAGCAGGCCAAGGGTGCGCAGGTCGGACTCGTCGAGCCGCGCGCCACGGTATTCACCCCCCACGGCATTGAGAAATGCGCTCAGCCCTGGACTGTCGAGTTGCGGCACGCGAATCGCGCCCTGGGCGTCCTTGAGGAAGCTGCCGTCCTCCTGGGCGATGGGCGCACCCTCGGCGGTGCCGACACCGAGCATCAGCAACTGCGCTGATTGCCCGCTCAAGGCCTGGCGAATGCCCTGGCGTTCCTCTTCCGAGAGCGACGAACCGATCAGCAGGATGCGCCCCTGGCCCAAGGCCCCCTGTTTCAACAAGGCCAGGGCCTTGCTCACGGCCAGGTCGGCACGATGGCCGCTTTCCGGCATCAACGACGGCTTCAGCGCGTCGAGCAGGTTGCGACTGGTGGCCAGGTCATCCGACAGCGGCACCAGCGTGTGGGCGCTGCCGGCATACACGACGATGGCGGTCTGCGCATCGCTGCGCGCCTGCAACAGGTCGAACAGCTTGCGCCGCGCCTGCTCCAGCCGCGTGGGCGGCGAGTCGGTGGCGAGCATCTCCGGGGTCAGCTCCAGCACCACGACCAGCGGGTCGGCGGGTTTCTGGCTGGTCTGTTCGACGCGTTCCCAGCTCGGCCCGAGCAGCGCGCCGATCGCCAGCAACCAGGCCGCGCCGAGCGCGACCCACGGCATTTTGCTGTTGCGGCCGCTGCCGCCACTGAGCAGCGTGGCATGAAAGGCCGGCGGCAGGATCATCTGCCAGCGCCCGGCACGCTTCTGCCGGTGCCAGAGCTGCCAGATCAGCCAGCCGAGCAGCGGCAGCAACAGCAGCCACCAGGGGCGGAACCAGTGTGGCCAGAGGGCGCTCATCGACGCCTCCGCAGGCGCAGGCGCTTGAGCCGTTCGCGCCAGTCGGGCAGGGGGCTTTGCAGATACAGCTCCTTGGTGAACAGGCGTTGCAAGGGGTTGTCCGGCCACAGTTCGCGGGCCACCAGCAACACGCTGAGCAGCAAGGCCAACGCCAGCGGCCACTGATAGAGTGCCTGCGCAGGACGGGCCTGGGTCGGTTGCTGGGTCACCGGCTCGAGCTGGTCGAGGGTGTCCTTGATCGCTTGCAGCTCCTTGCCGTCGCGGGCGCGGAAGTAACGGCCGCCGGTGGCTGCGGCGATGGCCTTGAGCGCGGGTTCGTCGAGGTCGAGGGTCGGATTGCCGCCGAGCAACGCCGTGGCGCCGCTCTCTTCCGGGTCGGCACCGATGCCGATCGGGTAGATCTTCACGCCTTCGCTGGCGGCCAGCTTCGCGGCGGTCAGCGGATCGATCTCGCCACCGTTGTTGGCACCGTCGGTGACCAGGATCAGCACCCGGCTCTGCGCCGGACGCAGGCGCAGGCGCTTGAGTGCCAGGCCGATGGCGTCGCCGATGGCGGTGTTCTTGCCGGCGATGCCGATGCGCGCCTCGTCGAGCCAGACCCGCACGGTGCGCCGGTCGAACGTCAGCGGCGCTTGCAGATAGGCCTGGCTGCCGAACAGGATCAGGCCGACCCGGTCGCCATCGCGGCTTTCCAGGAAATCGCCGAGCAGATGTTGCACCAAGGCCAGGCGACTGACGTCTTCGTCCTGCCACTGCATGTCGGGGAAATCCATCGAGCCGGACACGTCCACCGCCACCAGCAGGTCGCGGCCGCTGGCGGCAATCGGCAGCGGCTCACCGAGCCATTGCGGGCGGGCGGCCGCGCTCAGCAGCAACAGCCACAGCAGGATGAAGGGCGCCTGCTGCCGCCACGCCGGCAGGTTGGCGCGGGCGCGGCGGCGGGCGAGGCCTTCGAGGTCGCTGAGAAAACTGACTTTCAATGCCGGCTCGCCGCTGTCGGCCACCGGCAGCAGCAGGCGCATCGCCCACGGCAGCGGCAACAGGAGGAAGATCCACGGCCAGGCGAACTCAAACATGCTTGCGAATCCAGGTGTCGACCGCTTGGGTCAGGCCGGCAATGGCCTTGTCGTCGAGTTTGCATTCGGGCTTGTAGGCGCCTTCGACCAGCACCATCCAGCGCGTCAGGCCGGCGGCGGGGCAGCGGTTATCGAGGAACGCCAGCCATTTGCGGCCATTGAGGGTGTGGCTCTGGCTGTACGGATAATGGTTGCGGCACAGGCGCTTGAGCAGACCATTGAGCTGCTGCAACCAGGCGCCTGCGGGGGCGCCGTCGTAGGGCTTGGGCATTTGCGCCAGTTCGGCGAGGGCCGCGATGCGCACCGGATCGAGCGGCAGTTCGGCGCGCACGACGGGTTTTTTCTTCAGCGGAATAAAACGGCGCAGACGCCACAGCGCCAGCCCCAGCAGCGGCAGCAACAGGAGCAGCAGCCACCAGCCCGGCGCCGGCGGCCAGAAGGCAATCGGCGGCGGCGAGATCAGCGGTTGCAGTTGTTCGAGGCCGTTCATCGCGCTTTCCCCGGACGCTGCGGATTGAGGAACTCACGCATCTGCTCGACCATTTCGCTCTGCGTGCTCAGCGGCATCAGCAGCACTCGCAGCTTCTGTGCAAGCAGCTCCCAGCGGGCGATGCGCGCTTCGGCCTGGGCCCGGTAAGTCTGGCGCAGGTCGAAATTCAGCGTGTCGAGCTCCAGTTGCGCGCCTCTCTGCGCAAAGCGCAGCAGCCCGGCGGCGGGCAGGGCGTGATCCAGCGGATCGGACAGCGGCAGCAGCAACAGGTCGCAATGCCGCGACAGCAGGCTCAATTGCTGTTCGGCGCTGTCGGACAGCGCGCGCTCATCGCAGATGACGATCACCAGGCTGCCCGGGCGCAGCACTTCCCGGGCGCGGCGCAGGGCCACGCCAAAGGCATCGCGATCCGGCTCGCGTTCGCTGTGCAGCGACTGATTGACCCGCACCAAACGGTTGAGCAGCTGCAGCAGGCTTTGCTTGCTGCGCCGTGGCTTGATTTCGTAGTGCTCGTTGTCGCCGAAAACCAGGCCGCCGACGCGGTCGTTATGGCCCAGCGCGGCCCAGCCGATCAACGCGGCCGCCTGGGCAGCGAGCACCGATTTGAACATCAGCCCGGAGCCGAAAAACAGCCGCGTGCTCTGCTCGACCATGATGAAAATCGGCCGCTCGCGCTCTTCGTGGAACAGCTTGGTGTGCGGTTCCTGGGTGCGCGCCGTGACGCGCCAGTCGATGGTGCGCACGTCGTCGCCGGCCTGGTACACCCGCACCTGATCGAAGTCGACGCCACGTCCACGGAATTTCGAGTGGTGCAGGCCGATCAGCGGGCTGCGCTGGCTCGGCGTGGAAAACAGCTGCACTTCGCGTACGCGGTGACGCATCTCGATCAGCTCGGCGAGGCTGATGCGGATGCCCGGTTCGGACGGCAGGGAGGCGTTCATCGGGGTCAAGCGACGGCGACGACGTCGAGAATTCGTTGCACCACCCGGTCCTGGTCGATGCCGGCGGCTTCGGCTTCGAACGACAGAATGATGCGATGGCGCAGCACGTCGAACAGCACCGCCTGGATGTCTTCGGGGCTGACAAAGTCGCGGCCGGCCAGCCAGGCGTGGGCACGGGCGCAGCGGTCAAGGGCAATCGAGCCACGCGGGCTGGCGCCGTAGGCGATCCATTCGGCCATTTCCGGGTCGAACTTGGCCGGATTGCGCGTGGCCATGATCAGTTGCACCAGGTATTCCTCCACGGCATCCGCCATGTACAGGCCGAGGATTTCCTTGCGCGCGGCGAAGATCGCCTGCTGGCTGACGCGGCGCTCGGGTTTGGTTTCACCGTTCAGCGCTTCGCCCCGGGCCTGCTGCAGGATGCGCCGCTCGACGGCGGCGTCGGGGAAGCCGATCTTCACATGCATGAGGAAGCGGTCGAGCTGGGCTTCGGGCAACGGATACGTGCCTTCCTGCTCGATCGGGTTCTGCGTGGCCATCACCAGGAACAGCGGCGACAGTTCATACGTGCTGCGGCCGACACTGACCTGGCGCTCGGCCATGGCCTCGAGCAGCGCCGATTGCACCTTGGCCGGGGCACGGTTGATTTCGTCCGCCAGCACCAGGTTGTGGAAGATCGGCCCTTGCTGGAACACGAAACTGCCGGTTTCCGGGCGGTAGATCTCGGTGCCGGTGATGTCGGCCGGCAGCAGGTCGGGGGTGAACTGGATGCGATGGAACTGGGCTTCGATGCCCTCGGCGAGTTCTTTGATCGCTTTGGTCTTGGCCAGACCCGGAGCGCCCTCGACCAGCATGTGGCCATCGGCGAGCAGGGCGATGAGCAAGCGCTCGATGAGTTTTTCCTGGCCGAGAATCTGCGTTGAAAGAAAGGTTCGCAGCGCCAGCAGCGCTTCACGATGTTCCATCGATGACTGTTCCTGGAAAGGGTGGCCCCAGGCGTTCGGATAACGCCGGGGCTGGGGGCGTTACTTTAATCCATCGCGGGGGGTGGCGACTAACGGCATTTTGCGCAAAGTGCGGGAAATGACTGGGGGATTTGTTGGATTTTTGTAGCGGGGAGGGTTGCGGTGGCAGTTTCGGCCCCATCGCTGGCAAGCCAGGTCCCACAGGTATCAGCGGTGCGAATGCGCTTTGTGCAACGCATCGGTCTCTGTGGGAGCTGGCTTGCCAGCGATGAGGCCAGTCCAGCCAGCATCAGATCTGGCTGATATAGGTGCCAGTCCCATCCAGGATGTTCTTCAGGGTTTCTTCGACTTCCGCCAGGTCGACCATGTCCGGGTTGAAGGTGATCTCCAGGACATCGTCGCCGTTGAGCGCATCGGCGTCGGCCGCCGCAATCTCGATCTTCAACAGCGTCTTGCCCAAGGTGACTTTCACCCCGTCGAGGGTCGACGGCTCGCCATCGAGGGTGATTTCCAGCTCGTCTTCGTCCGGGTAGCGGCTCATCAGAAACATTTCGCCCTGATTGCTGTGGCAGCAGAGCATGGCCATGTTGTCTTCTTCGTCGTCGCACGGGTTGACGATGAGTAGGGCGGTGGTCATTTGCATGGGGAATTCCTGCCTCGGCGGGCTCGGTGGTCGCGATAAGGCGCGATTCTGCCAGTCCTCGGGAATTTCTGCTCGGGTGAGTGTCAGAGGATGTGTCGTGAACGATGGACCTGCGTCTGGTCATTTTCGGCACTAGAGTGCCGTGAATTCGGGCTTTTGGGCGGCTAAACCGCTCAACGACTGCTAGTGTTGTGCGATGCGTTCAACGCCGTTTACGTGCCAATGACCGAATATGTCGCAGCACCGCAAGCAGACACATTGTCGCAGCCATTAAGCTGCGCAACGGATGGGCACCCGTAAAGGCATTGTCGCCGGCCCGAAAGCCGCGCCCGGCAGTCGTTTTTGCAGATGCCCATTCATGGAAGGTGAATGTGACCTGAGTGTCTCGTCCAGCTTCACCCACCTGTCACCCTGTTTCCTCTGCCCGAGAATCAGGAACAGGGCGACGGAACGCCCCGAAAGGGGTTTTGCACGCGACGCTTTCCATCAATAACAAGCCCAAGCGGAGTACCACAGATGGCGTTCTTCACCGCAGCCAGCAAAGCCGACTTCCAGCACCAACTGCAAGCGGCACTGGCGCAGCACATCAGTGAACAGGCACTGCCACAAGTGGCGCTGTTCGCTGAACAATTCTTCGGCATCATTTCCCTGGACGAGCTGACCCAACGTCGCCTCTCCGACCTCGCTGGCTGTACTCTTTCTGCGTGGCGCCTGCTTGAGCGCTTCGATCACGCGCAACCGCAAGTGCGCGTCTACAACCCCGATTACGAACGTCACGGCTGGCAGTCGACCCACACCGCGGTCGAAGTGCTGCACCACGACCTGCCATTTCTGGTCGACTCGGTGCGTACCGAGCTGAACCGTCGTGGCTACAGCATCCACACCCTGCAGACCACCGTGCTCAGCGTGCGTCGCGGCAGCAAGGGCGAGCTGCTGGAAATCCTGCCAAAAGGCAGCACCGGCGAAGGTGTCCTGCATGAATCGCTGATGTACCTGGAAATCGACCGCTGCGCCAACGCGGCCGAACTGAATGTGCTGAGCAAGGAGCTGGAACAGGTTCTCGGTGAAGTCCGCGTCGCGGTCGCCGATTTCGAGCCGATGAAAGCCAAGGTGCAGGACATCCTCACCAAGCTCGACAACAGCGCCTTCGCCGTCGAAGCCGACGAGAAGAACGAGATCAAGAGTTTTCTCGAATGGCTGGTGGGCAACCACTTCACCTTCCTCGGTTATGAAGAGTTCACCGTGGTCGATCAGGCCGATGGCGGCCATATCGAATATGACCCGAACTCCTTCCTCGGCCTGACCAAGCTGCTGCGCACCGGTCTGACCAACGAAGACCGCCACATCGAAGACTACGCCGTGAACTACCTGCGCGAACCGACCCTGCTGTCGTTCGCCAAGGCCGCGCACCCGAGCCGCGTGCACCGTCCGGCCTACCCGGACTACGTGTCGATCCGTGAAATCGACGCCGACGGCAAAGTCATCAAGGAACACCGTTTCATGGGCCTGTACACCTCGTCGGTGTACGGCGAAAGCGTGCGCGTGATTCCGTTCATCCGCCGCAAGGTCGAGGAAATCGAGCGTCGTTCCGGCTTCCAGTCCAAGGCTCACCTGGGCAAGGAACTGGCGCAGGTCCTCGAAGTACTGCCGCGTGACGACCTGTTCCAGACGCCGGTCGACGAGCTGTTCAGCACCGTGATGTCGATCGTGCAGATCCAGGAACGCAACAAGATCCGCGTGTTCCTGCGCAAAGACCCGTACGGCCGTTTCTGCTACTGCCTGGCCTACGTGCCGCGTGACATCTACTCCACCGAAGTGCGGCAGAAAATCCAGCAGGTGCTGATGGAGCGCCTGAAAGCGACCGACTGCGAATTCTGGACGTTCTTCTCCGAATCCGTACTGGCGCGCGTGCAGTTGATCCTGCGTGTCGATCCGAAGAACCGCATCGACATCGATCCGCTGCTGCTGGAAAAAGAAGTGGTGCAGGCCTGCCGCAGCTGGCAGGACGACTACGCCGCCCTGACCGTCGAAAGCTTCGGCGAAGCCCACGGCACCAACGTGCTGGCGGACTTCCCGAAAGGCTTCCCGGCCGGCTACCGCGAGCGTTTCGCCGCGCATTCGGCCGTGGTCGACATGCAGCACCTGATGAGCCTGAACGAAAAGAACCCGCTGGTGATGAGCTTCTATCAGCCACTGGGTCAGGTGTCCGGCCAGCGCGAACTGCACTGCAAGCTGTATCACGCCGACACGCCGCTGGCGCTGTCCGACGTGCTGCCGATCCTGGAAAACCTCGGTCTGCGCGTACTCGGTGAGTTCCCGTACCGCCTGCGCCACACCAACGGCCGCGAGTTCTGGATCCACGACTTCGCCTTCACCGCTGCCGAAGGCCTGGAACTGGACATCCAGCAACTCAACGACACCCTGCAGGACGCGTTCGTGCACATCGTCCGTGGCGATGCCGAGAACGACGCGTTCAACCGCCTGGTACTGACCGCCGGCCTGCCATGGCGCGACGTTGCGCTGCTGCGTGCCTACGCCCGCTACCTGAAGCAGATCCGCCTGGGCTTCGACCTCGGCTACATCGCCAGCACCCTGAACAACCACACCGACATCGCTCGTGAACTGACCCGGTTGTTCAAGACCCGCTTCTACCTGGCGCGCAAGCTCACCGACGACGACCTGGAAGACAAGCAGCAGCGTCTGGAGCAGGCCATTCTGACCGCTCTGGACGACGTCCAGGTGCTCAACGAAGACCGCATCCTGCGGCGTTACCTGGACCTGATCAAGGCAACCCTGCGCACCAACTTCTACCAGACCGACGCCAACGGCCAGAACAAGTCGTACTTCAGCTTCAAGTTCAACCCGCACGCGATTCCAGAGCTGCCCAAGCCGGTACCGAAGTTCGAAATCTTCGTCTACTCGCCACGCGTCGAAGGCGTGCACCTGCGCTTCGGCAACGTTGCGCGCGGTGGTCTGCGCTGGTCCGACCGTGAAGAAGACTTCCGTACCGAAGTGCTCGGCCTGGTGAAAGCCCAGCAAGTGAAGAACTCGGTCATCGTGCCGGTGGGTGCGAAGGGCGGCTTCCTGCCGCGGCGCCTGCCACTGGGCGGCAGCCGTGACGAGATCGCGGCCGAGGGTATCGCCTGCTACCGCATCTTCATTTCCGGTCTGCTGGACATCACCGACAACCTCAAGGACGGCGCTCTGGTGCCGCCGGCCAACGTCGTGCGCCATGACGACGATGACCCGTACCTGGTGGTTGCCGCGGATAAGGGCACTGCGACCTTCTCCGACATCGCCAACGGCATCGCCATCGACTACGGCTTCTGGCTGGGCGACGCGTTCGCCTCCGGTGGTTCCGCCGGTTACGACCACAAGAAAATGGGCATCACCGCCAAGGGCGCGTGGGTCGGCGTACAGCGCCACTTCCGCGAGCGCGGCATCAACGTCCAGGAAGACAGCATCACCGTGGTCGGCGTCGGCGACATGGCTGGCGACGTGTTCGGTAACGGTCTGTTGATGTCCGACAAGCTGCAACTGGTCGCGGCCTTCAACCACATGCACATCTTCATCGACCCGAACCCGAACCCGGCGACCAGCTTCGCCGAGCGTCAGCGCATGTTCGACCTGCCGCGTTCGGCGTGGACCGACTACGACACCAGCATCATGTCCGAAGGCGGCGGCATCTTCTCGCGCAGCGCGAAGAGCATCGCCATCTCGCCGCAGATGAAAGAGCGTTTCGACATCCAGGCCGACAAGCTGACCCCGACCGAACTGCTCAACGCATTGCTCAAGGCACCGGTGGATCTGCTGTGGAACGGCGGTATCGGTACTTACGTCAAGGCCAGCACTGAAAGCCACGCCGACGTCGGCGACAAGGCCAACGACGCCCTGCGCGTCAACGGCAACGAGCTGCGCTGCAAGGTGGTGGGCGAGGGCGGTAACCTCGGCATGACCCAGCTGGGTCGTGTGGAATTCGGCCTCAATGGCGGCGGTTCCAACACCGACTTCATCGACAACGCCGGTGGCGTGGACTGCTCCGACCACGAAGTGAACATCAAGATCCTGCTGAACGAAGTGGTTCAGGCCGGCGACATGACCGACAAGCAACGCAACCAGTTGCTGGCGAGCATGACCGACGAAGTCGGTGGTCTGGTGCTGGGCAACAACTACAAGCAGACTCAGGCCCTGTCCCTGGCAGCCCGCCGTGCCTACGCACGGATTGCCGAGTACAAGCGTCTGATGAGCGATCTGGAAGGCCGCGGTAAGCTGGATCGCGCCATCGAGTTCCTGCCGTCCGAAGAGCAACTGGCCGAACGCATCGCCGAAGGCCATGGCCTGACCCGTCCAGAGCTGTCGGTGCTGATCTCGTACAGCAAGATCGACCTCAAGGAACAGCTGCTGAACTCGCTGGTGCCGGACGACGACTACCTGACCCGCGACATGGAAACGGCGTTCCCGCCGACCCTGGTCAGCAAGTTCTCCGAAGCCATGCGCCGTCACCGTCTGAAGCGCGAGATCGTCAGCACCCAGATCGCCAACGACCTGGTCAACCACATGGGCATCACCTTCGTGCAGCGACTCAAAGAGTCGACCGGCATGAGCCCGGCGAACGTGGCCGGCGCCTATGTGATCGTGCGTGACATCTTCCACCTCCCGCACTGGTTCCGTCAGATCGAAGCCCTGGACTACCAGGTTTCCGCCGACGTGCAACTGGAGCTGATGGACGAGCTGATGCGCCTGGGCCGCCGTGCTACGCGCTGGTTCCTGCGTGCCCGTCGCAACGAGCAGAACGCTGCCCGTGACGTCGCGCACTTCGGTCCGCACCTGAAGGAACTGGGCCTGAAGCTCGACGAACTGCTCAGCGGCGAAATCCGCGAGACCTGGCAGGCGCGTTATCAGGCGTACGTCGAAGCCGGTGTACCGGAGTTGCTGGCGCGCATGGTGGCGGGTACCTCGCACCTGTACACCCTGCTGCCGATCATCGAAGCGTCCGACGTCACCGGGCAGAACCCGGCGGACGTGGCCAAGGCGTACTTCGCCGTCGGCAGTGCGCTGGACATCACCTGGTACCTGCAACAGATCAGTGCGCTGCCGGTGGAAAACAACTGGCAGGCCCTGGCCCGTGAAGCGTTCCGTGATGACGTCGACTGGCAGCAGCGTGCAATCACCATCTCCGTCCTGCAACAGGGCGACGGCACCCTCGACGTGGAAGCACGTCTGGCGCTGTGGATGGCGCAGCACGAAGGCATGATCGAACGCTGGCGCGCGATGCTGGTGGAAATCCGTGCCGCCAGCGGCACCGACTACGCCATGTACGCGGTGGCCAACCGTGAACTGCTCGACCTGGCGTTGAGCGGGCAAGCGGTCGTGCCTGCGGCGGCTGCGAATGCCGAGCTTGAATTGGCATAAGTAGTGGTTGAATGAGAAAGCCCCGCCCTCGAAAGAGGCGGGGCTTTTTTATGTCTGTTGGAGTTGTGTTGTCTGAGCTGGCCCTATCGCTGGCAAGCCAGCTCCCACAGGTTTCTCGGGTGTTCACAGAGTTTGTGTTCACCGCAGCTACCAGTGGGAGCTGGCTTGCCAGCGATGAGGGCCTTACTTTCAATACAATTTATGTGCTTGTTTGTTATCGAGCATCGACACTTTATCTGCCGGCCTGGTCAGCAAATTACTGAGTGACCGGTCAAACTTCTGCAGCGCCCGAACCTGAACTTCCTGCTGCTGATTAATATCCGCAACGATCTCCTCTGAACGTTTGAAGTCAGCCCACACCGGCGTCAACTCTTTCGCCTCGGCGCCCTTGGCCGTGCCGATGTAGTTGAACTTTCCGTCATAAAAATCCGCACTCACGTCAGCCTTGATGTCCGAACTGCGCGAAGTAATCAACTGGCTGTGAGTGTCAACGATCGCCACCACATCCGGGTGCGCCGCACGCAGACTCTGCATATCCGGGTACACCGTGACCGAGCCGAACTGGCGTTGCAGCGAGGCTTTCACCCAATCCACTGCCATGTCCGGTTTTGACGTGGCGACATAGGCGTCATGGATCGGCTGCACCAGCAAACTCTGGCCGAACCCGGTGCCGGCATTGGCTTGGTAGTGGCGCAGGTATTCGCGGTTGATCTGCGTGCTGGGGCTGTAGACGATGCCGAGCGACACCCCTGGGCCGCTGGCGACCTGCGCCGCGTGGCTGCGCCCCACCGGTTCGCTGAACAGTTTATCGAGTGAAGACACGGCGTGCGGAGCGGTGGGCACGGAACACGCGGACACCGCCAATAGTGAAATAACCACGGTACTGGCAAACGCAAGTTTCATGGTGTTACTCCCGTAATACACAGTCAGTCATCAAGTTGGAAGTTGCCGTCGAAGTCGACAGTTGATTCATGTTAAACCCGATGTTGCTGGATGAATTAAGCCGTTCAGCCAGCGTTCAGCGCAGCCATAGTTTTGTTTGCTGTAACTGTCGGTGGTTAATCGCCAGAAGAAATTAAAAGGGCTCAAATCAACAATTCGAGCCCTTTGCTTATGGCTGAATAAAGTTCTGCTGGTTTTGGTTAATGCTCAGTCGTCGTCTTCGTCGCTGCGCCGCGGTTCGATCCACACGACGTAGGGCTCGCGGGTGTTCGGTGCCGCAACGTTGCGCTGCAGGATGGCCAGGTCGAACTTCACCGCATCGCCGTGCTTGTCGGCATAGCTGTAGACAGGCGGGTTATCGCGCAACTGACGCTTCACCGTCGCGGCGCCGCGCACTTGCAGATAGAGGCTGGGTTGGTCGCCGGCCAGGTGGTCGAGGGTGACGACCTGGTTGTTGGCATTGACCAGATTGAATGCGGTGGCGGCACTGGGTACGGCGGCCAACGCGCCTTCGTCGTCCTGGCCGATGTACTGGCCCTGACCGATTTCGCTGAGGATCTGCAGGGTGTAGTGCTCGCCGTGATTCTGGAAGTAGACGAACATCTCTGTGGATTGGGTCCGGGTCTGCGGGCGCGCCTTGCGCACGGCGACCATCTTGCCGAGGCTGGAGTAACGGTGCTTGCTGGTTAGGCGCTTGTGCCGATTGGCGAGGGTGTTGGTGAACCAGCTGCGGTCGAGCCAGTGTTCGAACAGGGTCAGGCTGGCGTCATCGCATTTGATGGCGGCAATAAAGGATTGCTGTTGGGTACGGCTCATTTGAATCATCCATTGATTGAAGTGGGTTCGCTTCCTGCGAGCGCCGATACTAATGCACCTCGAACGGACTGGCTGTGGTTAACGATTGCTCGATATGTCCGGTGTGATGCGGACAATAAAAAAGGCTCGAGTTCGAGCCTTTTTTCTCGCTGGCAATTACTTTTCCAGCGGGATCAGCACTTGCTCGTCCGGGGCCAGCACCATGAACACCAGCAACTTGGCGGGTTTGCTCTGGCTGGCGTTTTTCGACACCAGATGTTCCGAACCGGCCGGTTCGTACCAGAACTGGCCCTTCTTGTAGGTGATCGGCTGTTCGCCCTTGACCTGGGAAATCACGTCGCCTTCGAGGACGTAAGCCATGGCCGTGCCGTCGTGTTTGTGGGCGATCGAGGACTGGCCGGGCTTGTAGTCGACTTCGATCATCATGGCTTTTTTGCCGGGGGCGTTTTTCAGCATCTGGTCTTGCAGGACCGTGACTTTCTCCGATGGACCATGGGCCAGTGCGGCGGCAGACATGGACAAGGCCAGAGCGGCGGTGAAGAGGTGCAGGGCTTTCATGGCGGATCACCTGTTTGGGGAGGGGGTGGTGACCACAGTAGTCTGCGCGGTGGGGCAAGCAAACGGCCAATATTCGGGAAGTCGGGGTGACCAATCAGAGGAGTGCGGTGCGGCTGGATACGCCTTCGCGAGCAGGCTCGCTGCCACAGTGAATGCGCTCAACTGTGGCAGCGAGCGGGCTCGCGAAGGCGGCGGATCAGACGATGGGAAAGCTGTTGAAATCCACGCTGTTGGCCAGGCGACTGTCGATCAGGTCGATAAAGCCCTGCGCCTCGGGCCGGTTGAAATGCGCCTGCATCGCCGCTTCCGACTGCCAGCGCGCACTGACCGTCCAGCGGTGGCTGTCCTGCGGGCAGCGGTCGACCATGTAGGAATCGCAGCCCGGCATCTGGCGCAGGGTCTCGACGATTTTCTGCAGCTGCTTGCCCAGCTCCTCCGATCGGCCGGCGGCAGACCGCACCTGTACGGTGTTGATCACTTCGTTGGACATTACTCACACTCCTGAATCAGGCCGGACGAATCCTGCTCACTGAGGGATAACGCTTGTGCAGGATAGGCCTGCCCCCGCGGATCACCAATAACCAATCGGCGGCTAATCGCTTAGGCCAATCCGTCAGGCGACTTGCTGGAGGATGTCGCGCAGGCGATCCAGGGCAATGTCGATATCCAGGGTTTCAATGGCGCCGAAGCCGAAATACAGGCCGTTTTTCGCCGGTTGCTGGTAATAGAAGCCGTTGATCGCGTACAGCCCGACCTCGACCTTCTTCGCCAGCTCGATGACCAGCGGCAGGTCGATCGGCACCTTGCACCACACCGTCATGTGGAACCCGGCGCTGGGCGGCACCGCTTCCAGCCACGGCGCCAGGTCCGTGGCCATGCGCGCCAGGATGCGTTCGCGACGCTGGGCGTAGATGGCATGGCAGCGGCGGATGTGCTTGAGCAGGCAGCCTTCGGCGATGAACTTGGCCAGCGCCCATTGCGGCAGGGTGGAGGCGTGCAGATCGGTGAGCTGCTTGGCGCGGATCACCGCTTCGAGGATCGCCGGCGGCAGGATCGCGTAGCCCAGGCGCAGCTCCGGCAGCAGGGTCTTGGAGAAGGTGCCGACGTAGGCGACGATGCCGCGCGTATCGAGGTTGTGCAGGGAGTCGGTCGGTCGTCCCTCGTAGCGGAATTCACTGTCGTAGTCGTCCTCGATAATGATCGCGCCGAGGGCCTGCGCTCGCTCCAGCAACGCCACCCGTCGCGCCTGACTCATGGGCATGCCCAACGGGAACTGGTGCGACGGCGTCACGTAGATCAGGCGGGTGCCGTCAGGAATGTGCTCGACCTGGATCCCCTCGGCATCCACCGGCACGCCGACCACCGTTGCGCCGTGGGTGCCGAACAGCAGACGTGCCGGCGGATAGCCGGGGTCTTCCATGGCCACCAGGCTGCCGGGGCTGACCAGCACGCGGGTGATCAGATCCAGCGCCTGCTGCGCGCCGTTGCACACGACGATGTCTTCGTCCTGGCAATTCACGCCACGAGAAAAGGCAATGTGCCGGGCAATCGCGTTGCGCAGCGCCGGCAAGCCTTCGGGCAGGCTGTAGAAGCCCTTGGAGGAGGCCATCTGCCGCAGCGCATGGGAGACGCAGCGGCGCCAGTCATCCTGGGGAAACTGGCCCTTGCCGGTGGCGCCACCAATGAAGTCGTAACGGAGCGAACCCGCGAGCGTCGGGTGGCGCAGGAACACCGGCAGATTGCACCAGCGCTCGATGACGTCGGCACCGGCCAGCTCGCAATGGCTGTGTTTGCGCTGCACCTGTGCCGGACGCGCATTGACGTAGGTGCCTTTGCCGATCACCCCGGTGAGGAAATTCTCGTAGGTCAGCTGGGCGTACGTGTCAGAGATGGTCTTGCGCGAAATGCCCAGTTGTTCGGCTAGCAGGCGACTGGGCGGCAGCTGCGTGCCGGCGGCCAGGCGCCCGGATTCGATGGCGTCACGCAGTTGCTGGTACAACTGGCCGGCCAGATCCTTGCGGCCGTTGATCACGACATGAAGTTCCATACCGACGAGGCGCTCCGGGGACAATTGAAGTGCCCGCCAGATTACTCCCGAATGCACGCGGGGCAGAAGTTGCGCGGAGCAAAAAGCGCAAATTGGTCAAGGAGCAGTGGTGTACTGGTTTTCCGTGCAATTGGGGCTGTAACCCTGGCGCACCCGCGCTTACCGTGCAATGACTCTTCTGCTGCCCGAGATCCGCCCATGTCCCCGCGTCTGGATTACTACAGCGCTTCACCCAAAGCCATGAAAGCGATGATTGCCCTGGAAGCGCTGACCAGCAACCTGAGCATCGAGCCGCCGTTGCTGCATCTGATCAAGATCCGCGCTTCGCAGCTCAACGGCTGCGCGTTCTGCACCGACATGCACTCGGTGGACGCGCGGCGGGCAGGGGAGACGGATCGGCGGCTGTACGCCATCGCGGTCTGGCGCGACAGCGGCTTCTTCAACCTGCGCGAGCGTGCGGCGCTGGCGTGGACCGAGGCGGTGACGCTGCTGGCCGATAGCCGGGTGCCTGACGATGTTTACCAGCAGGCGCGGGAGCAGTTCAACGAGACGGAACTGGTGGACCTGACCATGGCCGTCAGCACCATCAATAGCTGGAATCGCCTGGCGGTGAGCTTCCGCCAGATCCCCAGCGACTGATTGTTGATCGTTGTCACGCAGGCGCGTTGATCGTTCCTGAAAAAGCCAGTCCGCTGGCTGTGGTCTTGATCGTGCCCACGCTCCGCGTGGGAATGCCTCTGGGGACGCTCCGCGTCCAGTGACGCGGAG
>NZ_JARVSM010000002.1 GCF_030209175.1 Pseudomonas sp. efr-133-TYG-5
GGGGCGAATTATAGACCTCTGGAATCTGCCGTCAACAGTTAATTTCGCTTTTCTTGCAAAACCTTTCTCTTGCCCAGCAAACGCGGGATTCGACGGGCCACAGGAGGAATACGCAGGAGCATGAGAAAGGCACCTATAAAGGCATAAATTGCCCACTCCTTGAGATCCGCCCGTACGATCCACAGCATATGCAGCAATCCCAGCCCAAGAATTGCGTAGACCAGTCGATGCAGCTTCTTCCAGCGCGTTCCCAATCGGCGCTGGCTATAACGATTGGACGTTACCGCCAATGCCAACAAACCCAGGAAGCCGAGCGTGCCGACAATGATATAGGGCCGCTTGCGCAACTCAACCCCCAGTTGCGACCAGTCGAAACCCAGGATGAAAGCCAGATAACTGCTCAGGTGCAAAACCACATAAGCAAAACACCAAAGCCCCAGTTGCCGGCGCACGGCAATCCAACCCGCCCACCCTGTCAGCTTCTGCAAAGGTGTCATGCTCAATGTGATCAGCAACAACACCAGCGTTCCGAGCCCGAGCCGGTCAACCAGCACCTTGCCGGGATCCGGCCCAAGTTGATCGGCGAAGGCCTGATAGAACCACAACAACGGCCAGATCGCCGCTGCGATGAAAACGCCCACACGCCAGAACGGATATCGCATCAGTAGTTCTTCCGCAGATCGAGCCCTGTATATAAAGAAGCAACTTCATCGGCGTAGCCATTGAACATCTGCGTATCACGCACATTCGGCTTGAACAGACTGTTAGGCAGGCGCCGCTCACGCGCCTGGGTCCAGCGCGGGTGATCGACTGTAGGATTGACGTTCGCATAGAAGCCGTACTCATCCGCCGCAATGCTTTGCCAAGTCGTCTTCGGCTGCTCACTGACCAGGCTGATGCGGACAATGGACTTCACACTTTTGAAGCCATATTTCCAAGGCACGACCAAGCGCAATGGCGCGCCGTTCTGATTAGGCAGTTCCCGCCCGTACATGCCAACCGCAAGGATGGCCAACGGATTCATCGCTTCGTCCAGGCGCAAGCCTTCTACATAGGGCCAGTCGATCAGGGCGAAACCGGAACGCTGCCCGGGCATGCTTTTGGGATCCTGCAGGGTTTCGAAGCGAATGTATTTGGCCTTGGAGGTCGGCTCGACCTGTTTCAGCAACGCAGAAACAGGAAAACCGATCCACGGAATGACCATCGACCAGGCCTCGACACAGCGCAGACGATAAATACGCTCTTCCAACTGATACGGCTTCATGAAGTCTTCGAGGGCGTATCGCCCCGGCTTAGCCACTTCGCCATCGATCACAACGCTCCACGGCTCGGTTTTCAGCGACCCGGCATTGGCCGCCGGATCGCCCTTGTCGGTACCGAACTCGTAGAAGTTGTTGTAATGGGTCGCATCCTTGAACGGGGTGATGGCTTCGTCCTTGACGTTCACCGCCCCCCATTTAATGGAAGGAGATTTCTCGGCGAACCAGGCAGGCGCCCTCCCCGGCTCGACATCGGCATAACGTGCAGCTTCTTCAGCACTGGCCCAACGCGGCAAGCTGCTCACGGCCAGGCCAGCGGCGGTGGCACCGAGCAATTGGCGGCGGGAGAGATAAACGGATTCAGGCGTGACGTCCGACTCATGGCAGTCGGACGCTTTGGGGATTTTAATCAACATGGCAACTCCGCAGCTTTGGAGGACAGATGCACCCATAGACTGCGGAGTATGAGGGAAATTACATCACTCGGCGTTTTTGTGGCGACGAAGATGCAACAGGTACTGCACGGGGCCAGAAGCTGCATACGCGAGGAACACCAGCAGCAGGATGCGCGGTGGATCGCTGAATACCACGGCGAACACCAGCACCACCGCAAGGATCGCGACAAACGGAACGCGCCCCTTCAAGTCCAGCTCCTTGAAGCTGTTGTACTTGATGTTGCTGACCATCAGCATGCCGGCAGCAGCCACCATCAGCGCGACCAGGAACGACATCTTCGAACCCTGGATCCCGTAGTCACTGAACGCCCAGACAATTCCCGCGACCACACCGGCGGCGGCCGGGCTGGCCAGACCGATGAAGTAACGCTTGTCCGCCGTACCGACCTGGGTGTTGAACCGCGCCAGGCGCAGCGCCGCACCCGCCACATAGATGAAGGCGACCATCCAGCCCACCTTGCCCATGTCACCCAGTGCCCAGCCAAATGCGAGCAATGCCGGGGCGACACCGAAGGCGACCATGTCCGACAGCGAGTCGTACTCGGCGCCGAATGCGCTCTGGGTGTTGGTCATGCGCGCTACGCGGCCGTCGAGGCCGTCGAGCACCATGGCCACGAAAATGGCGATCGCGGCGAAGGCGAAATACTTGCTCGCGTTGACTGCGTCCCCGGCACTCAAGGCAGCCTGGGCGCTCATCGAGTTGATGATGGAATAGAAGCCGGCGAACAGGTTCGCCGTGGTAAACAGATTCGGCAGAAGATAGATACCACGATGCCGGACTTTACGGCCTTCTGCGTCGTGCCCTTCTTCGATGTGTTCATCGATGGGCAGCAGGCTTTCGGCGTCAGGAGCCTGGTTCGGCTCTTCGGGACGTTCGCTCATGGACATTACCTTGCAACGGGTTGGACAATTTCGACAGGTGTCTGGGACGACGGATCGGCCACAAACGATGCAGCTTTATACCAGAACCGTCGGTTCAAACGAAAAAACGCGGCCAAGGCCGCGTTTTTTCATACAAGGGACGACGACTTAGTTTTTGGCTTTGTCGACGATCTTGTTGGCACCGATCCACGGCATCATGGAGCGCAGTTGCTCGCCGATGATTTCGATACCGTGAGCGGCGTTGTTACGACGCTTGGCGGTCATCGAAGGGTAGCCGGTTGCACCTTCGCTGATGAACATTTTGGCGTATTCGCCGTCCTGAATACGTTTCAGGGCGTTGCGCATGGCCTGACGGGATTCGGCGTTGATCACTTCCGGACCGGTCACGTACTCGCCGTATTCAGCGTTGTTGGAGATCGAGTAGTTCATGTTGGCGATACCGCCTTCGTACATGAGGTCAACGATCAGCTTCAGTTCGTGCAGGCACTCGAAGTAGGCCATTTCCGGCGCGTAGCCAGCTTCAACCAGGGTTTCGAAACCGGCTTTCACCAGCTCGACGGTACCGCCGCACAGGACGGCTTGTTCGCCGAACAGGTCGGTTTCGGTCTCGTCCTTGAAGGTGGTTTCGATGATGCCGGTACGACCGCCACCGACACCGGCAGCGTAGGACAGAGCGACGTTCTTGGCGTTGCCCGAAGCGTCCTGGTAGATCGCGATCAGGTCAGGGATGCCGCCGCCCTTGACGAACTCGGAGCGTACGGTGTGGCCCGGCGCTTTCGGCGCGATCATGATCACGTCGAGGTCGGCACGCGGAACAACCTGGTTGTAGTGGATCGCGAAACCGTGGGAGAAGGCCAGGGTGGCGCCCTTCTTGATGTTCGGCTCGATTTCGTTCTTGTACAGCTGGGACTGGAACTCGTCCGGGGTCAGGATCATGACCAGGTCGGCGCCGGCAACAGCGGCAGCCACGTCGGTCACTTTCAGGCCGTGGGCTTCAGCTTTGGCAACGGTGGCCGAACCTTTACGCAGACCAACGGTAACGTCGACACCGGAATCCTTCAGGTTGCACGCTTGGGCGTGGCCCTGGGAGCCGTAACCGATGATGGCAACTTTCTTGCCCTGGATGATCGACAGGTCGCAGTCTTTATCGTAGAAAACTTTCATGAATTTCCCCTATATATCCAGGCCGTTCAGGCCATTCGCTAATTTGATTTAGATGCTGAGTACTTTGTCGCCGCGGGCGATGCCGGTGACGCCACTGCGGACGGTCTCCAGGATCGATGCGGTGCCGATGGACTGAATGAAGCTGTCGAGCTTGTCGCTGGTACCGGTCAATTGAACGGTATACACGCTGGCGCTGACGTCGACGATCTGTCCACGGTAGATATCGGTGGTGCGTTTGATCTCGGCGCGCTGGGCGCCAGTGGCCTTGACCTTGACCAGCATCAGCTCGCGCTCGATGTGAGCGCTCTCCGACAGGTCCACCAGCTTGACCACTTCGATCAGCTTGTTCAGGTTTTTGGTGATCTGCTCGATGATTTCATCGTGGCCGACAGTGGTCAGCGTCAGACGCGACAGGGTCGGGTCTTCGGTAGGTGCCACGGTCAGGCTTTCGATGTTGTAGTTGCGCTGCGAGAACAGGCCGACTACGCGAGACAAAGCACCGGGTTCGTTTTCCAGAAGCAAGGAAATAATGTGCCGCATGATTAGGTACGCTCCGTCTTGCTCAGCCACATATCGCGCATGGAGCCGTCTTTGATCTGCATCGGGTAGACGTGCTCGCTGGTGTCGACCGAAATATCGAGCACCACCAGGCGATCCTTCATGGCGAACGCTTCAGCCATCTTCGACTTCAAGTCTTTCGATTCGGTGATGCGTACGCCGACGTGGCCATAGGCCTCTGCCAGCTTGACGAAATCAGGCAGCGATTCCATGTACGAGTGCGAGTGACGGCTGCCGTAGCTCATGTCCTGCCACTGGCGAACCATGCCCAGCACACCGTTGTTGAGGATGACGATCTTCACCGGCAAACCGTATTGCAGGCAGGTCGACAGCTCCTGGATGTTCATCTGGATACTGCCCTCGCCGGTGACGCAGGCGACGTCAGCGTCAGGGAAGCTCAAGGCGATGCCCATCGCGGCCGGCAGGCCGAAGCCCATGGTGCCCAGGCCACCGGAGTTGATCCAGCGGTTTGGCTTGTTGAACGTGTAGTACTGCGCCGCGAACATCTGGTGCTGGCCCACGTCGGAGGTCACATAGGCGTCGCCCTTGGTCACTTCGCACAGGGTTTCGATCACGGTCTGCGGCTTGATCTTGCTGCCGTCGCCCTTGTCGTAAGGGAACAGGCCGCGATCACCGCGCCATTCGTCGACCTGCTTCCACCAGCTGGCCACCGCGTCCTTGTTCGGGGTTTCGCCGATTTCCTTGAGGATCGCGACCATTTCGGTCAGGACGCTCTCGACCGGACCGACGATTGGCACGTCGGCCTTGATGGTCTTGGAGATCGAAGCCGGGTCGATATCGATGTGAATGATCTTGGCATTCGGGCAGAACTTCGGCGCACCGTTGATGACGCGATCGTCGAAGCGCGCGCCAACCGCCAAAATCACGTCGGCATGGTGCATCGCCAGGTTGGCGGTGAAACTGCCGTGCATGCCGAGCATGCCGATGAACTGACGGTCGGAGCCAGGATAACCGCCCAGGCCCATCAAGGTGTTGGTCACCGGCAGGTTGAGCATTCTGGCCAGTTCGGTCAGCGGCTCGGAGCCGTTGCCGAGGATCACGCCACCGCCCGAGTAGAGCACCGGGCGCTTGGCCGCCAGGAGCATTTCCGCCGCCTTGCGGATTTGCCCGGAATGACCGCGAACGGCTGGGCTGTAGGAGCGCAGCTTGGCTTTTTTCGGGAAAACGTATTCGAACTTCTCGGCCGGATTGGTCATGTCTTTCGGGATATCGACCACGACCGGGCCCGGACGACCGGATTGCGCCAGGTAGAACGCCTTCTTCATGACTTCCGGGATTTCCGAAGCGTGCTTGATCATGAAGCTGTGCTTCACGATCGGCCGGGAGATACCGATCATGTCGGTTTCCTGGAACGCGTCGGTGCCGACCATGGTGCTTGGCACCTGACCGGAAATGATCACCATTGGAATCGAGTCCATATAGGCGGTGGCGATACCGGTGATGGCGTTTGTGGCGCCTGGACCGGAAGTCACCAAGACCACGCCGGCTTTACCGGTGGCACGGGCATAGCCGTCAGCCATATGGGTAGCCGCTTGTTCGTGACGAACCAGGATGTGGGTCACTTCCGGTTCTTTGAACAGGGCATCGTAAACATGAAGGAGAGCACCACCCGGGTACCCGTAGATATATTTGACGCCTTCGTCACGCAAGAAGCGGACGAGCATCTCACCGCCAGATAAAAGCTCCACGTTGTTCACCTCTAAAACGCCAGAATACCGCCCACGAAAAACGGGACGGGTCTTAATAGGTTTACTTCTCGGCAGAGCATGAGCGACGGTGGTCGCCGACTACGTCAGCACTGACTGAGCAAGTATTGGGATCGTCCCAAGTGTTGCGGGCCTTTCCCACCCAGCGCGAGGTAACGCGTTGCGGGTGTAACAGGTCGGCGCGGATGTGCGCCTCATGATCTGCCGAGTGGGTCTGCTTCTGGCAGTCCCTCTACAGCGGACTTTGGATTCTTCTGTTTCGCCCTCTGCAAGTCAAGCCGTCTATGTGCTTAATTGTGGGTAAGCACATGAGAACGCAAGAAAAAACCCGGAAAGAGCTACTCTGTTAGCTTCAATTGCGCAATTTTGCCAAGGAATCAGCATGCGAACGCTCCTGCTCACTCTGCTGATCGGCCTCAGCCCCTGGTGCATGGCCGCTCAGATCTACAAATGGGTCGACGCCCAGGGCGTCACTCATTTCGATGCACAGCCACCACCCGGTCAGCCCTCCACCACCGTGCATACCCCGCCCGCACCCACGGCGAAACCGTCGGCCATGCCCGGCAGCGGTCCGATTGGCGATCAGAAGGCTATCGATAGCAACGTGAAAAAGCAGGTCGCCGAGCAACAGGCTCAGCTGCAGAAGTTCTGCACACAGGCGCGCACGAACCTGGCGCAGTTGCAGAACAACCCGCGTCTGCGCGAGGAAGTGGAGGGAGAAACGCGGCGCTTGAGCGATACGCAACGTCAGGAGCGCATCGCCGAAGCGCAGAAACAGATCGCGGAAAACTGCCAGTAACGCCGGCAGTCTTCGCTTCAGCGGGTTGCGGCGATCAGCAGGTCGAACTCTTTGAGCAACGCCTGCAACCTGCGGTCGCGGCCCTGCACGTCGCGGGAGGCAAAGACCATTTCGGCCATTTCCTGGATGCCCGACGCGTTCGGCAGTGGCAGATCCTGCTCGAGGATGAATTTCATCTTCGGCAGGAAGATCCATTGCAGCCATTGCTCGAACTCGAGGGTATCGACCGAGAACGGCTCGACGCTGCTCAAGGCTTCGGCGGACGGCTCGACGGCGTCCCACCAGCCTTGCGTGCGCAGCTCAGACTCGATCAACAGCAACTGATCGGCGATTTGCGGGAAACGGGCATCCATCACAGCGCAACCTTGGCCTTCTGACGAGCCAGGGCGGCGCCGGCGGAGTCGCCCTGTTTCTCGCGTGCCTGGGCAATCAGTTCCCACAGGTTAGCCTGCAGGTCCGGGCGACCGTTGGCCATGGTCAGCGCGCGGCGGGCGAACTGCTCGGCCTGCGGTGCATCGCCCTGGGCCATGCGCACCTGCGCCAGGCGGTACAGCACTTGCGGCTCACGGGGGGCCACGCGCTGGGCGCGCTCGAGACTGGAAGAGGCGCCGTTGAGGTCACCACCCGCCTGTTGCTGCTGGGCGGTGGTCAGCAGTGCGAGCACCGGACCGTCGAGTTGTTCATCGGCAGACAGGCCGCCGCTGCTGGCCGACGGAATGCCGCTCGGCGTCGACGGCATGCTGTAGCTGCCGGTATTGATCGGTGCCGAATCGACTGGCGCCGGGTTGTAAGGTCCCGGCGTGATCGGGCCGGACGAAACCGGACCCGGGGTGATCGGCGAAGTGCTGATCGGCGTCGAAGTGCTGGCGCCACCCGGCACCATCACCACCACACCGGTATCACCCTGCGGAATGGCTTGCGTCTGGCCCTGCGCGGGGCGCTTGACCGTTGTCTGGCGGAAGCCGCCATTGGCGGAGATGCGCTCGCTGTTGGACACCGCCGTCCCGGAATCCACGACCGGGATCGAGCCACGTTGTACGGTGGAGCAGCCACTGAGCAAAGCCACGGCGGTCACCGCTGGAATCAACCACTTGTTCACTTGAAACCCTCTTTGCTTAATTCATCCAGCCCTTGACCCAATCCATCACCGACTCGCCGGAAGCAGGCGTCTCGCTCGCACACGCGGCGCCGGGTGGTGGTTCGCTGCCGCGAATATACGGCATCTGCACCGCGCCCGGACAGTTGGCATCCGAGCCCTGCCCTGTACGCGAATCGACCCAGGCCTGCACCACGTTGTCCGGCTGCGGCATGTCCAGCGGCAGCGGGTCGGCCTTGCGCATGAAACTGGTCCAGACCTGCAACGCACCGGTGGCACCGGTGAACGGGGTCTTGCCGTTGTCGTCGCGACCGAGCCAGACCACCGCCAGCAGATCCTGGCTGAAACCGGCGAACCAGCTGTCACGGGAATCGTTACTGGTACCGGTCTTGCCGGCGAGCGTCAGGGTCTTGGGCAAGACGTTGTAGACCGAACTGCCGGTACCTTCACGCATCACCCGCTGCATGGCGTTCTGGATCAGGTAGATCGAGGCCGGATCGAAACGTTGCTCGATCTGGAACGGATAACGCTTGAGCGGCTCGCCCTCGGCGGTCAGCACGCTGCGAATGCCGCGCATCGGCGTATTGAAGCCGCCATTGGCCAGGGTCTGGTACATGGTTGCCACTTCGATCGGGGTCATGCCACCGGCGCCCAGCAGCATCGACGGGAACGCCGGAAACTCGCGATTCACGCCCAGGCGGCCGAGGGTCTTGAGCACGTTCGGCACGCCCACCGCCAGGCCAAGGCGCGAAGTCGACAGGTTGTAGGAATGCGCCAGGCCCTGATAAAGGAACACCGTGCCATGGGAGCGGCGATCGTAGTTCTGCGGCTTCCACACCTGACCGTCCGCGCCTTTGACCGCCAGCGGTTCGTCCGACAGCCAACTGGTCAGGGTGTACTGGCTCGGTTTCTCCAGCGCGGTCAGGTACACCGCCGGCTTGATCAGCGAGCCGATCGGCCGCACCGCGTCCAGCGCCCGGTTGAAACCGGCGAAACTGGCCTGACGACTGCCGATCATCGCCTGGACTTCGCCGGTTTCCGGGTTGGTCACGACCATCGCCGCTTCCACATCGTCGGAACCCTTGCGCCCGGCCAGGCGTTTGAAGGTGTCGTTGACCGACGCTTCGGCCTTCATCTGCAGGATCGGGTCGAAACTGGTGAAGATGCGCAGGCCTTCTTCGGTCAAGTCTTCGTCGCGGTAGTCTTCGCGCAACTGGCGCTTGACCAGATCGATGAAGCCGGGGAACGAGCTGTCGGCAAGCTTGCCGCGCGTGGTCACGCCCAGCGGCATTTTCTTCGCGGCCTCGACCTGTTCGGCAGTCGCCACGCCTTGCTGCTCCAGGACATCGAGCACCAGGTTGCGCCGCTCCAGCGCCCGTTCCGGATTGCGCCGCGGGTTGTAGTAGGACGGGCCCTTGACCATGCCCACCAGCAGCGCGACCTGATGCAGCTTCAGCTCGGACAATGGCTGGCCGAAGAAGAACTGGCTGGCCAGACCGAAACCGTGCACCGCACGCTGACCGTCCTGACCGACGAAGACTTCGTTGAGGTAAGCCTCGAGAATCTCCTTCTTGTCGTAATGCAGCTCCAGCAGCATCGCCATCATCGCTTCGGTGAGCTTGCGGGTCAGGCTGCGTTCGTTGGTCAGATAGAAGTTTTTCACCAACTGCTGGGTCAGCGTACTGCCGCCCTGGGTCATCTTGCCGCCAGAGGTGTTGACCCAGATCGCCCGGGCAATCGACTTCGGCGACACGCCCCAGTGGCTGTAGAAGTCGCGGTCTTCCACGGCGACCAGGGTTTCCAGCAGATACGGCGGCACCTGGTCGAGCTTGATCAGGATCCGGTCTTCGAGGTTTTTC
Organism: Pseudomonas sp. efr-133-TYG-5; assembly: GCF_030209175.1. GTDB lineage: Bacteria > Pseudomonadota > Gammaproteobacteria > Pseudomonadales > Pseudomonadaceae > Aquipseudomonas. Next base: position 9,800 of record NZ_JARVSM010000002.1, read on the forward strand.
GGGTAGATGCCACCGATCAGCAGCGGCTCGAGGCGCACCACCGACAGCTTCGCGCCGTTGCTGCCGGCCAGCTCGGCCACGTAGTCACCGGAAAAGCGCACGCGTACCGGCTGCGGTTTTTCCAGGCCTTCATAGAACTGGAAGCCACGGGTATTGAGGTCGACCGTGTTGCCGTTGACCGCGGCCGCGCCGGGGCCGTTGCTCACGGCTTCGCGGCGATAGCCGAGGGCATCGAGTTCGGTGAGGAAATCGTCCTTGCTCAGCTTCTGTCCGACGAACAGCTCGAGCGGCCGCGCGTACACCTTGGCCGGGATGGTCCAGCGCTTGCCGGAGAACTTCTCCTGCACCACGGCATCGAGGTACACGGCGAAGCCGGCCAGCACGACAAGGCCGACCAGGCTGAGTTTAAGGGCCCAGCCCAGCCATGGGCGCAGGCCCTGGGAAGGTGGTTTTTTCTTGGTACGGGGAGATCGAGTACGAGTCATGGCGGCGGATTATACGCACTTTATTCATCCTCAACAGGCACGCGCCGAGGTTTGCGTCGGGCTGGCGAGCGGCCATAATGACGACCTTGAATTTCCCCCGTCTCTGAAGGATCGCCCGTGAGCCAGTCCCTGATCGCCGCCCTGCAAAACCCGGCCCTGTTCCCACACCCTGTCGATGGGTTCCAGGTCATCGAAACCCATATCTCGTGGGTGCTGCTCACTGGCCCTTACGCTTATAAAGTGAAGAAACCGGTGAATTTCGGTTTCCTCGACTTCACCAGCCTCGAGTCCCGCGCGCATTTCTGCGCCGAAGAGCTGCGCCTCAACCAGCGCCTGACCGACGATCTGTATCTGCAAGTGCTGCCGGTCACCGGCACCGCCGAAGCGCCGCAACTGGGCGGCACCAGCCCGGCCATCGAGTACGTGCTGAAAATGCGTCAGTTCCCGCAATCCGGCCTGCTCAGCACCTTGCAGGCCAACGGCGAGCTGACCACCACGCACATCGACCAGATGGCCGAGCAGATCGCCCGCTTCCACCTCAGCGCGCCGAAAGTCCCGGCCGAACACGAGGCCGGCACCCCGGACGCGGTGATGGCACCGGTGCGGCAGAACTTCGAACAGATCCTGCCGTTCCTCAGCGACAAGAATGACCTGCTGCAGCTCGACGCCCTGCAAGCCTGGGCCGAAAGCAGCTTCGAGCGGCTCAAGCCACTGTTCGCCCAGCGCAAGGCCGAAGGCTTCACTCGCGAATGCCACGGTGACATTCACCTCGGTAACGCCACGCTGATCGACGGCAAGGTGGTGATTTTCGACTGCATCGAATTCAACGAGCCGTTCCGCTTCACCGACGTCTGGGCCGACACTGGTTTCCTGGCGATGGACCTGGAAGACCGTGGCCTGAAATCCCTGGCCCGCCGCTTCATCAGCCAGTACCTGGAACTGACCGGCGACTATCAAGGCCTGGAAGTGCTGAATTTCTACAAGGCTTACCGGGCCCTGGTTCGCGCCAAAGTCGCCCTGTTCAGCATGCCGGCCGACGCCACCCCGGTACAGCGCGCCACCACCCTGCGCCAGTACCGCAACTACGCCAACCTGGCGGAAAGCTACAGCACCATTCCTTCGCGCTTCATGGCGATCACCCACGGCGTCTCCGCGGTCGGCAAGAGCCACGTGGCCATGCGTCTGGTCGAAGCCCTAGGGGCGATCCGCCTGCGCTCCGATGTCGAGCGCAAGCGTCTGTTCGGCGAGCAGACCGTGGCCAATGACGTCCAGGCCGGGATCTACAGCGCCGACGCCAGCACCGCCACCTATGCTCGCCTGCATGAAGTGGCCGCAGTGATTCTGCGCGCCGGTTTCCCGGTGGTGATCGATGCCACGTACCTCAAGCGCGACCAGCGTGACAGCGCCGCCGAGGTTGCCGAAGCCACCGGCACGCCGTTCCTGATCCTCGACTGCAACGCCCCGCAAGCGGTGATCGAGAGCTGGCTGGCGATTCGTCAGGCGGATAAAAAGGACCCGTCCGACGCCACCCTGGCCGTCATCGAAGCGCAGCAGGCCAATCGTGAAGCCCTGACGCCAGATGAAATCCTGCGCAGCAAGCGCGTGCAGACCAATGAATCCGGGACCCTGGACACGGTCGTCGCTCAGATCCGTCAACGCCTGCCGGGCCTGTAAGAAACTATTTCGACCGTGAAGCCTGCACTGGCTTCACGGCCGTCAAATAGTGGCACTATACTGGCGTCATAAAACCAACAGGTGATGTGACATGAGCCAGCCGAAACTTCTCGACACCCCGCTGTATGCCTTGCTGCACAGAGACGACATTGCCGGCTTCAACAAGGAACGCCCGCAAGACGGCCCGATCGATATGGTCGGCGGCGACTTCCGTGGCCTCGACCTGCGCGAACTGAACGCTGAGGGCGTGGACTTCCGCGACGCCTACTTCCGCTCCGCCGATCTGCGCGGCATCGATTTCCGCAATGCCTCGCTGGAAGGCGCCAGCCTGGCCCATGCGCAGATTTCCGGGGCGTACTTCCCGCCGGAGCTGAGTGCCGACGAAATCCTCATGTCGATGAATTTCGGTACGCGCCTGCGCTATCGCACTCGCTGATACTGCTTATCTTTCTCTGACCCGACGCCTTTCCCCTGTGGGAGCGGGATTGCTCGCGAAGGCGTAGTGGCAGTCGATACACCTGGTGGACGGGACGCCTTCGCGAGCAAGCCCGCTCCCACATTGTTTCCGCGTCTCTTCCCTCCTTTCTGCGCTCGCAGCCCCTTTCTTAGTAGCGTTTGCGTCTAATCCGACCAAACAACCACGCTTTTCCTACTGATGGCTACACTCCTGAGAAGCTCGCCCACGCACCATTCGGCCGTCGCAAGGAGGCTTGATGAATGATGAACTGCAACACCTGAAGAATCTTGGCAAGACGTCGGCGCAGTGGCTGCATGCCGTGGGCATCCACAGCGCCTCGGACCTGCGGCGCCTGGGCGCGGTGGATGCCTACCGGGCCGTGCGTACCCGCGGGTTTCGGGCGTCGAAGGTGTTGTTGTACGCGATCGAGGGCGCCCTGATGGATGTGCACTGGAACGACATCCCCGCCGAGCGCAAGGACGCCCTGAACAAACAGCTGGAAGCCATTTCCTCTCGCCATAAAACCTGAACGGGCACTGCCGCCATGTACCTTCTCGGGGAACAATCGGCGTCTGCCGACGCACTGATCAATCGCTTGCAGAGCCTGCCGCCGCAGTGCCTGGCAGGTCTTGCGCCTTGCGGCCCGGTGCTGGAGCTGGCGGCGAGTGAAGATCTGTCGACAGCCTTGTCGCCCGATCGGCTGTTCCTGGTCAGCGACGGCGTGATCAATGGCAGCTTCGCTGGCCGGGCGCTGTTTTATTGGCAGGAAGGCGATCTGCTCGGTTTGCAGCAGGGGCCGGAATGGGCCGATTGCCATCTGCGCAGCGACGGTCCGCTGCGCCTGACGCCGTTTCTGCGCAGTGATTTGTTTCAACATATGTATGCGGATCCGCTTCGGGCCGAACGGTTTGCCGCTTATCTGCTGGGGCAGATGGCATTGCTGGCGCACGCCGTGGCCGAGTTCAAGCCGCGCGAATTTCGCAGTACAAATGGCTTCAAACGCGTTGAGGCAGGCGCTGTACTGATCCGCCAGGGCGATCTGGCCGATCACGTGTTCGTGATCATCGAGGGGCATGCCGAGGCGTTCGTCAACGGCCACAAGGTCGGCGAAGTGCCCCGCGACGAGATCTTCGGCGCGATGGCGGTATTCACCGGCGAGCCGCGCAATGCCACGGTGATCGCTCGCGAACCGAGCACGCTGATGTTGATTCCCGGCGATCAGTTTCTGAGCATGACCCGCACCAACCCGAAAATCGCCCATAGCCTGATCGACAGCATGGCGCGGCGCATCGATCAGCTGAACAGACAGCTTGCGGCCTCCAACAACATCGATTGAATCCCGAATCAGGGGGCATTTGCGCCATTTGCCCAGCAAAGACGCAGCGATGAAAAAACAGCTGTTGACTTGCTAATGAGAATCGCTATGATTATCACAACTGGTCGCGAGATCAGTCGATATTCTGAAAAGCCCTTGGTTCGGACTCTCAGATTATCTCCTCATCAGGCTAATCACGGTTATTTGACCCGGTTTTTACCGGGTCTTTTTTTGCCTGTGGAAAACTCATTTGCCGAACTGTTTGCGCATCTCCGCGCAGTAATCCCTGGCCGGCGTCGCCGGTGTGAACCAGACGTAATCGGCCATGGCCGACGTGACCTGACTGCCTTGCTGCGCCAGCAACAGCACGGTTGGCGCGTTAGCCGCGCCGAGATCCAGCACATGCAGCGGCACGCCGACATCCTTTCGCGCGTGAAACGTGCCGGCCAGCAGGATGGCCGGGGCCGGCGCCGCGAGCAAACGCGTCGCCATGCGCCGATCGCGCTGTTGCTGCACCGCGACCATCGCCGGCATTTGCGATGACGGCAACAGGCCGCAGTGCGCGTCGCTGATTTGCCCCAGCAGTTCGGTTTGCACCGACGCGGCATTGCTGCGCGCCCCGCTCAAGACCGGCGGCTGGCGGTAAAAGGCGTGAATTTCATCGTTGTCGAGGTTGGCCGCCAGCAGCGGATAGGGTTGTGCCAGGGCGAAACGGACAATCGGTCCGTACAGGTTCCAGTCCCAGCCATCCTGCCAGGCGAGCGCGCTGGCAAGGTCGCTGGGCAACGGCGCGTGCCGCACTTGGTCAACCCGTGACTGTTGCGCGGGTATCAGCATTTCCAGGAGCAGGCTGCCCTGAGGCCGCTGTTCGCCAAGGTGCTGTAACAACCACAGCTCCACGGCATGATGATCGGCGTTGTCGTGCTGTTCGCCGACAATGACCTGCGCCGGTTGGCCCAGGCGCTCGAGCAGTTGCCCGGCGCTGATGGTTTCGCCGCTGCGCAAGTCGCGAATGTCACCCGCGACCGGGGGTGGCGCGACCGACTGACAGCCGCCGAGCCATAACATCACCAACAGGACAATCCGACGCATGCGTTCACCTCCGAGATCGATCAGCGGGCGATGATCAGCGGATGCCCACGCTCCGGGTGCGACTGCACCAACACTTCCAGACTGAACACTGCCTTCAGCGTGTCCGGTCGCAACACCCGTTGCGGTGTATCCAGAGCCACCGGCCGCCCGCCCTCGAGCAGTAACAGACGATCACAATAGCGCGCCGCCAGATTCAGATCATGCAGGATCACCAGCACCGATGCGCCACGGTCGGCGAACGCGCGCACCGCCTGCAGGGTAGTGTGCTGATGCAGCGGATCGAGCATCGACGTCGGTTCGTCGAGCAGCAGGGTCTGCCCGGCCTGCCCTGGCCAGAGTTGCGCCAGCACTCGCGCCAGATGCACGCGCTGGCGCTCCCCGCCCGACAGCGCCAGATAGCTGCGGCCAGCGAGGTGGCCGGCGTCGGCGGCGCGCAATGCGGCGGCAACAATGTCCTCGTCGCGCACCCGCCCGCTCTGCCACGGCAGGCGCCCCATCCCCACGACTTCTTCGACGCGAAAGGCGAAGTCCAGGGTCGATACCTGCGGCAGTACCGCCAGACGCTGGGCACGCTGCGCCCCGGTCCAGTGCTGCAAGGCCTGCCCGTCGAGGAGGATTTCCCCCTCGCTGGCGGCCAATTCACCACACAACGCGCCGAGCAGCGTGCTTTTACCGGCACCGTTCGGCCCGAGCACGCCGAGGACTTCGCCCGGCTCCAGTTGCAGACTGACGTCGGCCAGGACGGTCTTGCGGCCGCGGCGGATGTGCAGGTTGTGCGCGCGCAGCATCAGGCACGCCCTCGCAGCAGCAGATAAAGGAAGAACGGTGCACCGATGAACGCGGTGACGATACCGATCGGCAACTCGGCCGGGGCCAGCGCCAGGCGCGCCACCAGATCGGCCAGCAGCAACAGGCTTGCGCCGGCTAGGACCGAGGCTGGCAACAGCACGCGGTGATCCGGCCCGGCCAGCAAGCGCACCAGGTGCGGCACCACCAGCCCGACGAAGCCGATCATGCCCGCCGCCGCGACTGCCGCGCCGACACCCAGCGCGGTGCAGAACACCAGCTCACGCTTGAGCCGCTCGACAGCGATGCCCAGGTGCCCGGCTTCCGACTCGCCGAGCAACAGCGCATTCAGGGCCTTGGCCCGGCGCGGTAACCACAGTGCCACGCCAGCGCTGATGATCAACAGCGGCCACAACCGCGCGTAACTGGCGCCATTGAGACTGCCGAGGTTCCAGAATGTCAGGGTACGCAGGGTCGCGTCGTCCGCCAGATAGGTGAACAGGCCCACGGCCGAGCTGGCGAGCGCGGTCAGGGCGATCCCCGCCAGCAGCATGGTGGCGACGTTGGTCTGGCCGTTGCGTCGACCCAAGCGATAGACCAGCGCCGTCACACCAAGCCCGCCGAGAAACGCGCAGACCGATAACAGGTACGGCCCGAACCACTGCGGCAAACCGCCAAAAAACGAGCCGCCGACAATCGCCACCGCCGCGCCGAGTGCGGCCCCGCTGGACACCCCGACCAACCCCGGATCGGCCAGTGGATTGCGAAACAGGCCCTGCATCGCCACCCCGGACAACGCCAGCACACCGCCCACCGCCAGACCGAGCAAAGTGCGTGGCAGGCGAATCTGCCCGAGGATCAGCTCAGCCTGCTCCAGCCCGCCCTGCGCCAGCGGCACGCCGAGCAGGCGCAACGCCGCGCGCAGGGTGTCGAACAGCGGCAGGCTGACCGGCCCCAGCGCCAACGACAACCAGATCGCCACCAGGCACAGAAGGCTCAGGCCAATAAACAGGCCACGGGGTTTGATCAACGTCGTCATTGGCCGCCCTGGGCCGGGTAGAAACCGTCAGACAAGGTTTGCAGCGCCGCCGGCAAACGCGGCCCGAGCCCACCGACCAGCAGGGTCGGATCCAGCTCCAGCACCCTGCCCGCCTTGGCCGCGCGACTGGCGTTGAGAATCGGGTTTTCCTTGAACAACGCCGTTTTGGCGGCATCGCCAGTCAGCGCACGGTCGGCGAACACCAGCACTTCGGGGTCGAGACCGGCCAACGCCTCCACCGAAAACGGCTTGTAGCCGCTATGCGTGGCGAGGTTATGCCCGCCCGCGCGTTGCAGCAGCCAGTCGGCAGCGGTGTCCTTGCCGGCAATCAGCGGTTTGCCGCCGGCATGCCCGAGGAGCAACAGCACGCCCGGGGCTTTTTGCTGTTTCTGCGCCTCGGCCACGCGGGCCTGCTGCGCATCGAGCTGCTGTTGATAACGTTGCAGAAGTTGCTCGGCCTGGGCCTCGGCTCCCAGCAATCGGCCCAAGTGGCTGAGGTTTTTGCCCAGCGTCGGCAGATCCGCCTGTGCCGAGAACAGCTCCACCTGCACCTTGGCATTCCTGACCTGGGCAATCACCGGCGGCGGGCCCATCTCTTCGGTGCCGATCAGAATGTCCGGACGCAGGCTGAGAATGCCCTCGGCAGACAGACTGCGCTGATAACCGATACTGGGCAGCGCTTTCAGCGCTTCGGGATGCTGGCTGGTGGTATCGACGCCGACCAGTTTCGCTGCGCCGCCCAACTCACTGACCCATTCCGACAAGGCGCCGCCGGCGCTGACCCAGCGCTGTGGCAAATCGGCCGCTGCCGCCCAGTGGCTGACGCACAGTCCGACACACAGCAGAGCAACGCGGGTAATCAGGCGCATAGAACAGCTTCCTTGAAGGTTTTCCCGGGCAACGACACGACAGGCCAAGTATCCTCGACATCGGTCGGCGCGCTGCGGGCGAAGGCGGCCATTTGATAATTGTTTGCATTTGCACGTCAAGCTCGGACATATCCGGACACGTGCAGCGCGTTGAGGATAGCCATGAAGTATTTATGCGCGGGCAGCGATCTCGCCGAGGCCGGCAGCCGCGGTTTCGAAATCGACGGGGAAAAACTCTTCGCCGTGCGTCGCAACGGCCAGGCCTATGTTTACCGCAACCGCTGTCCGCACCGCGGCGTCGGCCTGGAATGGCACCCCGACCAGTTTCTCGACCCGAGCAACAGCCTGATCCAGTGCGCCACCCACGGCGCCCTGTTTCTGATCGAGGACGGTGAATGCGTCGCCGGCCCCTGCGCCGGCCAAGCGCTGACGGCCATCCCTTGCCGCGAGGATGCGCAAGGGCTGTGGATCGATGTCTAGCCGTTGAGCAGCACGTCGAGACGGCGCTCGATGAGTATCTCCTCGTGGCTCAAGCGCACGCCATAGGCCAGCACTTCAACCCCGCAGGCAACGGCTTCGCGCAGCGCATCGGCGTAAGCCGCATCAATTTCATCGGCCGGGCGCACCGCTTCGATCCCCGTGAGGTTGACGCAATACAGCTGCACCGCTCGAATTCCGTCGCGGGCCAGATGCGCCAGTTCACGCAGATGCTTGGCGCCGCGCTGGGTCACCGCGTCGGGAAACGCCGCCACTGGCGTGCCGTCGAAACCCAGGGTGACGCTCTTCACTTCCACGTAGGCCGGGCCGCTCGGATATTCGAGACGGAAATCGATGCGACTGCTTTCCTGGCCGTACGCCACTTCGCGTTTCAACCCGGTAAACCCTCGTAATTCGCTGATCACCCCGGCCTGCAGGGCTTCTTCGACCAACGCGTTGGCACGTCCGGTGTTCACACAGAACAGCCGGCCCTGCGGGGTTTCGCCGATTTCCCAGGTGCCGGGCAACTTGCGCTTGGGATCGTTGGAGCGGCTGAACCAGACCTGCCCGCCCTCGACCTGGCAATTGAGCATCGAACCGGTGTTCGGACAGTGAATGGTCAGCAACTCGCCGTTAACGGTTTCGATATCGGCGAGAAAACGCTTGTAACGACGAATCAGCCGCGCTTCTTCAAGAGGAGGATGAAAACGCATCAGCCTTGCCAGCTCTTCAGGCCACGGGCGATGCGTTCCACCGCTTCCTGCAAGCGCACAAGATTTTGCGTGTAGGCAAAGCGCACGTGATGGCTGGCCTGATAACGGCCGAAATCCAGCCCCGGGGTGAAGGCGACATGCTCGGTTTCGAGGAAATGTCGGCAGAACGCGAAGGCATCGCCGCCGAACTGGCTGATATCGGCGTACAGATAGAACGCCCCCTCCGGCTCCACGGCAATGTTGAAGCCGAGCTCGCGCAGCGCTGGCAACAGGAAATCGCGACGGCGGCCGAATTCGGCGCGACGCTCTTCGAGAATGGCAATGGTGGCCGGTTCGAAACAGGCCAATGCCGCGTGCTGGGCCATGCTCGGGGCGCTGATGTAGAGGTTCTGCGCGAGTTTTTCCAGCTCGCCGACCGCCGCCTCCGGTGCCACCAGCCAGCCCAGGCGCCAACCGGTCATGCCGAAATACTTGGAGAAACTGTTCAAGACAAAGGCACTGTCGTCGACTTCCAGCACGCTCGCCGCATCGGTGCCGTAAGTCAGGCCGTGATAGATCTCGTCCACCACCAGATGACCGTGGCGCGCCTTGATGGCGGCAGATAATCCCGCCAGTTCGTCGCGGGTCAGGATCGTACCGGTCGGATTGGCCGGTGAAGCCACCAGCGCGCCGACGCTGGCGTGATCCCAGTGCCGCGCCACCAGGTCCGGGGTCAGCTGATAACGCACGTCCGGACCGACCGGCACCAGCTGCGCCGCGCCCTCGACCAGGCGCAGGAAGTGGCGGTTGCACGGATACCCGGGATCGGCCAGCAGCCAGTGCTTGCCAGGGTCGACCAGCAACGCACTGGCCAGCAGCAGCGCGCCGGAGCCGCCGGGGGTGATCAGAATGCGTCGTGGATCGATGTTGAGGCCGTAACGCTGCTGATAGAAAGCGGAAATCGCCTCGCGCAGCTCGGGAATGCCGCGCGCGGCGGTGTAGCGGGTCTTGCCTGCCGTCAGCGCGGCCTGACCGGCGCGAATGATCGGCTCGGCCGTGGTGAAGTCCGGCTCGCCGATTTCCAGATGGATCACGTCGTGGCCTGCAGCCTGCAATTCATTGGCCCGCGCCAGCAACGCCATGACATGGAACGGTTCGATCGCACGACTGCGCGCACTGTAGGGCTGAGCCATTGGTTTTCCTTCAACGGGGAAAAAGAAACGATTCTACCCATCTGCCGGAACGCGCGAGAACCCGCGATGGTCACAGCCTCAAGAACGCTGGACTGTAACGCACCGAGCGTACACTCCAGGATTGACTAAAATCAGTGATTGATCAGGTCTCCAACACCGCCAGACACGGCTTGGCAAACATTTGCAGGCACCGCCGGCCGCGGGCTCGACATCCGGGAGTAGCGCGGGTCGAATTGATCTGGTAAGTTCGCCCGCTTGCAGCCGCAGGGCCGGCAGGTGTCGGTGATGGAGCAATCCTGCGCAATGGATTACAAGAGTAGAGGCGGTCCATTTCATGCCCACCCAAGCAAAGCAACAGCAGCATCAGACGATCAGCGGCTTCGAACCTTACGTTCCGGCTGAGGGCGAAGAGTACATGGGCGCTCCCATGCGCGCGCACTTCACCAAGATCCTGAACAAGTGGAAACAGGACTTGATGCAGGAAGTCGACCGCACTGTTGATCACATGAAAGACGAAGCGGCCAACTTTCCCGATCCGGCCGACCGAGCCAGCCAGGAAGAGGAATTTGCCCTCGAACTGCGCGCCCGCGACCGCGAGCGCAAGCTGATCAAGAAGATCGACAAGACCCTCGAACTGATCCAGGACGAAGAGTACGGCTGGTGCGAGTCCTGCGGCATCGAGATCGGCGTCAAGCGCCTCGAGGCCCGTCCTACCGCCGACCTGTGCATCGACTGCAAGACCCTGGCGGAAATCAAGGAAAAGCAGGTCGGCAAGTAATCCCGGCCTGATCGAAAAACGGAGCGTGCGAACGCTCCGTTTTTGTTTCTGCCTTTTGCCTTTTGCCCTTGTGGGAGCGAGCCTGCTCGCGAAAGCGGTGTGTCACTCAACATTCAATCGTCTGACACTGAGCTTTCGCGAGCAGGCTCGCTCCCACCAGTTGACCTGCGTATAGCCTGAAAAGTAGTTTCATTTCCATGACTGCCAAAACATCTTCCGCCTACATCGGCCGCTTCGCCCCGACGCCCAGTGGCCACCTGCATTTCGGCTCGCTGGTTGCGGCGCTTGCCTCTTATCTCGACGCGCGCGCGGTCGGCGGTCGCTGGCTGGTGCGCATGGAAGATCTCGATCCGCCCCGGGAAGAGCCCGGCGCCCAGGCCGCCATCCTCAAGGCTCTGGAAAGCTACGGCTTCGAGTGGGATGGCGAGATGGTGCGTCAGAGTGACCGGCATGCCGCCTATGCCGAGGTGCTCGACAGCCTGTTCAATCACGGTCTGGCCTACGCCTGCACCTGCTCGCGCAAACAGCTGGAGGCGTACCACGGCATTTATCCGGGGCTGTGCCGCAATGCCGGGCACGGTCAGCAAGACGCCGCGATCCGCCTGCGCGTGCCCGAGCTGGAATACCATTTCATCGACCGCGTGCAGGGCGAATTCCGCCAGCATCTGGGGCGCGACGTCGGCGATTTCGTGATCCGCCGGCGCGACGGGCTCTACGCCTATCAACTGGCGGTGGTGCTGGACGACGCCTGGCAGGGCATCACCGACATCGTGCGCGGTGCCGACCTGCTCGACTCGACACCGCGCCAGCTCTATCTGCAGGAATTGCTCGGCCTGCGCCAACCGCGCTACCTGCACCTGCCGCTGATTACCCAGCCGGACGGCAACAAGCTCGGCAAGTCCTACCGCTCGCCGCCGCTCGCCGCCGATCAGGCCACGCCGCTGTTGCTGCGGGCGCTGCGTGCGCTGGGGCAAAACCCGGGCAGCGAACTGGCCCACGCCTCGCCGCGAGAGTTGCTGGCCTGGGGCACCCGCCACTGGGATGCGGCGCAGATCCCGCGCACACTGACCCTGCCCGAGGCGCAACTGGCATGACGGCACTTGCAGTGGCGCGCCCATCCGTTACCATCGCCGCACGTTTTCGGGCACGCGCATAAAAAAGAGAGGCCGGGATGTACATCTATCGCTTGGTCCTGCTTCTGGTCGTGGGGATCTACCTGTTTTCCCCAGCCATCATGGATTGGTGGATCGACGCTACGGGCGCCTGGTATCGCCCTTATCTGCTCTGGCTGATCCTGATTGTCGTGACCTTCATCCTGCAGAGCCAAAAAGATGCCGATGAGCTTTAGCCTGACCCAGATGATCCTGGTCAGCGCCGCGTACCTGACGGTGCTGTTCGGCGTCGCCTGGATCAGCGAACGGGGCATGATCCCGCGCGCGATCATTCGCCACCCGCTGACCTACACCCTGTCGCTGGGGGTCTACGCCAGTGCGTGGGCGTTCTACGGCACGGTCGGACTGGCCTATCAGTACGGCTACGGCTTTCTTTCCAGTTACCTCGGGGTGTCCGGCGCGTTCCTGCTGGCGCCCGTGCTGCTCTACCCGATCCTGAAAATCACCCGCACCTATCAGCTGTCGTCGCTGGCCGACCTGTTCGCCTTCCGCTTCCGCAGTACCTGGGCCGGGGCGCTGACCACGATCTTCATGCTGATCGGTGTGCTGCCGCTGCTGGCACTGCAGATCCAGGCCGTGGCCGATTCCATCGGCATCCTCACTGGCGAGCCAGTGCAGAACCGCGTGGCCCTGGCGTTCTGCGCACTGATCATCCTGTTCACGATTTTCTTCGGCTCCCGACACATCGCCACCCGCGAGAAACATGAAGGCCTGGTGTTCGCGATTGCCTTCGAATCGGTGATCAAACTGGTCGCCCTCGGCGGCGTCGGCCTCTACGCCCTGTACGGGGTGTTCGACGGCCCGCAACAGCTGGAACTGTGGCTGCTGCAGAACCAGACCGCCCTCGCCGCGCTGCATACGCCGCTGCAGGAAGGCCCGTGGCGCACGTTGCTGCTGGTGTTCTTCGCCTCGGCCATCGTCATGCCGCACATGTACCATATGACCTTCACCGAAAACCTCAACCCGCGCTCGCTGGTCAGTGCGAGCTGGGGGCTGCCGCTGTTCCTGCTGCTGATGAGCCTGGCGGTGCCGCTGATCCTCTGGGCCGGCCTGAAACTCGGTGCCACCACCGATCCGGAATACTTCACCCTGGGCATCGGCATTGCCGCCAACAGCAAGCCGCTGGCCCTGCTGGCCTACGTCGGCGGTCTGTCGGCGGCCAGCGGCCTGATTATCGTCACCACCCTGGCGCTGTCGGGCATGGCGCTGAACCACCTGGTGTTGCCGCTCTATCAGCCTCCCGCCGAAGGCAACATCTATCGCTGGCTGAAATGGACTCGCCGGGCGCTGATCGTGGCAATCATCATGGCCGGCTTCTGCTTCTACCTGATGCTCGGCGCCAATCAGGACCTGGCCAACCTCGGCATCGTCGCGTTCGTCGCCACTTTGCAATTCCTGCCGGGGGTGCTCTCGGTACTGTACTGGCCGACCGCCAATCGCCGCGGCTTCATCGCCGGCCTGCTGGCGGGGATCCTGGTGTGGGTAGTGACTATGCTGCTGCCGCTGGTCGGCAACCTGCAGGGCTTCTACATTCCGTTGCTGAACATGATCTATGTGCTCGACGACACCAGCTGGCACATGGCGGCCATTGCCTCGCTGGCAGCCAACGTATTGATGTTCACCCTGATCTCACTGTTCACCAATGCCAGTCCGGAGGAGGCGTCAGCCGCCGAAGCCTGCGCGGTGGACAACGTACGGCGCCCGCAACGGCGCGAACTGCACGCGGCCTCGCCTCAGGAATTCGCCACGCAACTGGCCAAGCCACTGGGCGCCAAGGCTGCACAGAAAGAAGTCGAGCAGGCCCTGCGCGACCTTTATCTGCCCTTCGACGAGCGCCGCCCGTACGCCTTGCGTCGCCTGCGCGACCGCATCGAAGCCAACCTGTCCGGCCTGATGGGCCCGAGCGTGGCCCAGGACATGGTGGAAACCTTCCTGCCCTACAAGGCCGGCGGTGAGAACTACGTCACCGAGGACATTCACTTCATCGAAAGCCGCCTCGAGGACTACCACTCGCGCCTCACAGGCCTGGCCGCCGAACTCGACGCCCTGCGCCGCTACCACCGCCAGACCTTGCAGGAGTTGCCGATGGGCGTCTGCTCGCTGGCCAAGGATCAAGAGATTCTGATGTGGAACAAGGCCATGGAAGAACTCACCGGGATTGCCGCGCAACGGGTGGTCGGCTCGCGCCTGAGCACCATCGCCAATCCGTGGAAGGAACTGTTGCAGGGTTTCATCAACCTGCCCGACGAGCACTTGCACAAGCAGCACCTGGCCCTCGACGGCCAGACCCGCTGGCTGAACCTGCACAAAGCGGCGATCGACGAACCGCTGGCACCGGGCAACAGCGGCCTGGTGCTGCTGGTCGAAGATCTCACTGAAACGCAGATGCTCGAAGACAAACTGGTGCACTCCGAGCGCCTGGCCAGCATCGGGCGCCTGGCGGCCGGCGTCGCCCATGAAATCGGCAACCCGATCACCGGCATCGCCTGCCTGGCGCAGAACCTGCGCGAGGAGCGCGAAGAAGACGGCGAGCTGACGGAAATCAGCGGGCAGATCCTCGAACAGACCAAGCGCGTGTCACGCATCGTTCAGTCGCTGATGAGTTTCGCCCACGCCGGCAGCCATCAGCACAGCGACGAGCCCGTCTGTCTGGCCGAGGTGGCCCAGGATGCGATTGGCCTGCTGGCACTGAACCGGCGCAATTTCGAAGTGCAGTTCTACAACCTGTGCGACCCCGATCACTGGGTCGAAGGCGATCCGCAGCGACTCGCCCAGGTACTCATCAACCTGCTCTCCAACGCCCGTGACGCCTCGCCTGCCGGCAGTGCGGTGCGGGTTAAGAGCGAAGCCGGCGAACACACGGTCGACCTGATCGTGGAGGACGAAGGCAGCGGTATTCCGAAGAACATCATGGACCGATTGTTCGAACCTTTCTTCACCACCAAGGATCCTGGCGAAGGCACCGGACTGGGCCTTGCACTGGTCTATTCCATCGTTGAAGAGCATTATGGACAAATCACCATCGACAGCCCGGCTGATGTTCAGAGCCAGCGCGGCACCCGTATCCGGGTGACATTGCCGCGTCATGTCGAAGCGACGTCCGCTGTGAACTGAGACCGTCGAGAGTATCGAATCAATGCCGCACATTTTGATCGTCGAAGACGAAACCATTATCCGCTCCGCCTTGCGCCGCCTGCTGGAACGCAACCAGTACCAGGTCAGCGAAGCCGGCTCAGTGCAGGAAGCACAAGAACGCTTCAGTATTCCCACTTTCGATCTGATCGTCAGCGACCTGCGCCTGCCGGGCGCTCCGGGCACCGAACTGATCAAGCTCGGCCAGGGCACACCGGTGCTGATCATGACCAGCTACGCCAGCCTGCGCTCGGCGGTCGACTCGATGAAGATGGGCGCGGTGGACTACATCGCCAAGCCCTTCGACCACGACGAGATGCTGCAAGCCGTGGCGCGGATCCTGCGTGATCGCCAGTCGGCGCCTGCCGCCGGCGAAGTGGTCAGCGCGAAAACCGCCAATGGCAGCGGCAAACCGGCCGCCGACAACAGCAATGGCGAAATCGGCATCATCGGCTCCTGTCCGCCGATGCAGGACCTTTACAGCAAGATCCGTAAAGTCGCGCCGACCGACTCCAATGTCTTGATCCAGGGCGAATCCGGTACCGGTAAAGAACTGGTGGCGCGCGCCCTGCACAACCTGTCGAAACGCGCCAAGGCGCCGATGATCTCGGTGAACTGCGCGGCCATTCCGGAAAGCCTGATCGAATCCGAGCTGTTCGGCCACGAGAAAGGCGCGTTCACCGGCGCCAGCGCCGGACGTGCCGGGTTGGTCGAAGCGGCGGACGGCGGCACGCTGTTCCTCGACGAGATCGGCGAACTGCCGCTCGAAGCCCAGGCGCGTCTGCTGCGCGTGTTGCAGGAAGGCGAGATTCGCCGGGTCGGTTCGGTGCAGTCGCAGAAGGTTGATGTACGCCTGATTGCCGCGACCCACCGCGATCTCAAGAGCCTGGCAAAAATCGGCCAGTTCCGCGAAGACCTGTACTATCGCCTGCACGTGATCGCGCTGAAACTGCCGGCCCTGCGTGAGCGCGGTGCCGACGTCAATGAAATCGCCAATGCCTTCCTCGCGCGCCAGAGCGCGCGCATCAATCGCACCGACCTGAAATTCGCCGCCGACGCCGAGCAGGCGATCCGTCACTATTCGTGGCCGGGTAACGTGCGCGAACTGGAAAACGCTGTTGAGCGCGCGGTGATCCTCAGCGAAAGCGCGGAAATTTCCGCCGACCTGCTGGGCATCGATATCGAGCTCGGCGATCTGGAAGACGACGAGTTCATCGGCCTGCCGGCGCAAACGGCTGGCGGCGCCAGTAACAGCAGCCACGAGCCGACCGAAGACCTGTCGCTGGAGGACTACTTCCAGCATTTCGTCCTCGAGCACCAGGACCACATGACCGAAACCGAACTGGCGCGCAAACTCGGCGTCAGTCGCAAGTGCCTGTGGGAACGTCGCCAGCGCCTGGGCATTCCGCGGCGCAAGACCGGGGTCGCCAGCGAGAGCTGAACGTTACCTGTCGAGTGTGCGGGTAACCGTTGAAAACGTGAAAAAACTGTTACCGCAGACATTTCACGTAACAGAAGCCGGGGTTTACGGTAACGAAACCCCGGCTTTTTTTCGTCCTGCGAAAACCGTTATATCGACCTAACCCCTTGTTTTATTGGGGTTCACAAAAGTTGGCACGGCACCTGCTATATGTTTGGTACAAGAACAATAACAAGCAATGCACAAGACAATAAAAATAAGACGAATCGACTCACGCACAATAAAAACAAGACGGCGAGAGGCGCAGCTAACTGATTCTTTTGGAGAGGCGTTGTATTTGGGGCTTGCCCCACGACCAGGCCGAGAACAACAAAAACTGTCCTAAGACAGAGCCTGTACTGGTTGGATCGCAAGATCACTGCAATTCAGCGACCAAAGCAATCCGTTTGCTCTTGGCTCCCGATTGGGAGGGTCATGTCGGGAAACCGCATGGCGAGGGCACTCAACAAAAACAAGAAGCCCGAATCAATAATAAAAAGAGCACGCAACTACTTCTTGGGGAGCTTCGGCTCCCCTTGTAGTTTCTCCCGACCGGCAAAATCCCCTCCTGTTTGACCCAAGCCGCCCTTGCCACCCGTGGCTTGCAGCTCATCTCTGCCGCGTCCTACACCATCCCTCGACTAAATGCTAGAATCCCCGCCCATCATGCGGTCATTCTCTGGTATGGCCGAACATTCCTTCAAACAGTGCATCCCATGCTGAAGAAGCTGTTCCAGTCATTCCGAACTCCCCTGCGTCGTACGCAACACATCCGCAGCACCCCTGAAGTGCTCAACAGCGGCCAACATTCGCTGCAGAAGGCGCAATTCAGCCGCTATGCGGTCAATATCGTCGAACGCCTGCAGGGCGCCGGCTACCAGGCCTACCTGGTCGGTGGCTGCGTGCGCGACATGCTCCTGGGCATCACGCCCAAGGATTTCGACGTTGCCACCAGCGCCACCCCCGAGCAGGTCCGTGCCGAATTCCGCAATGCGCGAATCATCGGCCGCCGCTTCAAACTGGTGCATATCCATTTCGGTCGCGAAATCATCGAAGTCGCGACCTTCCGCGCCAATCACCCGCAGAATGAAGACGACGAAGACAGCAACCAGTCTTCGCGCAACGAAAGCGGGCGGATTCTGCGCGACAACGTCTACGGCACCCTGGAAGAAGACGCGCAACGCCGCGACTTCACCATCAACGCCCTGTATTACGATCCGATCAGCGAGCGCATTCTCGATTACGCCAATGGCGTGCACGATATCCGCAACCATCTGATCCGCCTGATCGGCGATCCGAAGCAGCGGTACCAGGAAGACCCGGTACGCATGCTGCGCGCCGTGCGTTTCGCCGCCAAGCTCAACTTCGGTATCGAGAAGCACACCGTGCAGCCGATCCGGGAACTGGCGCCGCTATTGCGCGAGATTCCGTCGGCGCGGCTGTTCGAGGAAGTGCTCAAGCTGTTCCTCTCCGGACACGGCGCCATCACGTTCGAGATGCTGGTCGACCTGCAACTGTTCGCACCGTTGTTCCCGGCCAGCGCCGAAGCGCTGGAATACAACCCCGAATACACCCACACGCTGATCAGTGAAGCGCTGAGCAACACCGACCTGCGCATCAAGCAGAACAAACCGGTGACCCCGGCGTTCCTGTTCGCCGCCCTGCTGTGGCCGGCCCTGCCGGCGCGCGTGCTGCGTCTGCAGGAGCGCGGCATGCCGCCGATTCCGGCGATGCAGGAAGCCGCCCACGAACTGATCGCCGAACAGTGCCAGCGCATTGCGATTCCGAAGCGCTTCACCCTGCCGATCCGTGAGATCTGGGACATGCAGGAGCGCCTGCCACGGCGCAGCGGCAAGCGCGCCGACCTGTTGCTGGACAACCCGCGTTTCCGCGCCGGCTACGATTTCCTGCTGCTGCGGGAAAGCGCCGGCGAGCAGACCGAAGGCCTGGGCGAGTGGTGGACCGATTACCAGGACGCCAACGACAGCGAGCGCCGCGACATGATCCGCGACCTCAGCGGCAAGGGTGATGACGCCAGCGGCGCGCCACGCAAGCGTCGCCGCAGCAGCGGCTCCAAGCGCAAGCGCGCCGGGGCTCCGAGCGCGACAGGCGAGTAACGGCATGGAACGCATCTACATCGGCATGGGCAGCAACCTGGCTGACCCGGCCGAACAATTGCGCAGCGCGCTCGACGCACTGGAGCAACTGCCGCAGACCCGTCTCGCCGGCGTCTCGGCGTTCTATCAGAGCGATTCCCTGCTGCCGGGCCAACCGCGTTACACCAACGCGGTCGCGGCGCTCGACAGTGCTCTGGCGCCACTGGAGCTGCTCGATGCCCTGCAAGCCATCGAAAACGATCAGGGGCGCGAGCGCCTCGAGCGCTGGGGCCCGCGCACCCTGGACCTGGACATTCTGCTGTTCGGCGAGCGCCTGATCGACGAACCGCGCCTGAAAGTCCCGCATTATCAGATTCAGGAACGTGCGTTCGTGCTCTATCCCCTGGCCGAACTGGCCCCGCAGGATCTGCTTCTTGCCGATGGCCGCACCCTCGCCGAGCTGCTGGCAGCCTGCCCGTTCGTCGGCCTCGAACGCCTCCCCCACGCCTGAAAATATTCCTGCCCATGTGAGCGCACTTGCTCGCGAAAGCGTCGTGTCAGTCACTCAATCAGTCAACTGACACACCGCTCGCGCGAGCAAGCACGCTCACACATCGAGTATTCCAATCCTGATTTTTTGTCGGACAAAAAACCCGCCAATCAGCCCTGTCGCGCCGCTGAATCGCATCAGTAACGTCGGTAACACTGGCCTCGTAACAATGCGGTAACACACGCAATTGACTTCCTCGTTTCTCCTCACGACTATAGGCGTCCCGCTGCCGCCAACCCGGCACACAAGGGCGCAATCCAGGCCTTATAAGCACGACAAAAGACCGTGCGCCTGAATAGATGACGAATCACGCGCGTTACTCGCAGCAGTTCCAAAGCGCCTGAACGAGGATTTCTTACATGCCAGCCATCACCCTGACCACGCTCCAGAGCCTCAAGCAGAAAGGTGAAAAGATCACCATGCTGACCTGCTATGACGCGACCTTCGCCCACGCCTGCAACGAGGCGGGTGTCGAAGTGCTGCTGGTGGGCGACTCCCTCGGCATGGTCCTGCAAGGTCACGACAGCACCCTGCCGGTGACCACCGCAGAAATGGCCTACCACGTTGCCAGCGTCAAACGTGGCAACAGCGATGCCCTGATCCTTGCCGACCTGCCCTTCATGGCCAACGCCACCCTCGAACAGACCCTGAGCAACAGCGCCATGCTGATGCAGGCCGGCGCGCACATGGTCAAGGTCGAAGGTGCGCTGTGGCTGGCGGAGTCGATCCGCCTGCTGGCCGAACGGGGTGTACCGGTGTGCGCGCACATGGGCCTGACCCCGCAGGCGGTGAACATTCTTGGCGGCTATAAAGTGCAGGGCCGCAACGAGAACCAGGCGCGGCAGATGCGTGCCGATGCGATCTCGCTGGAACAGGCTGGCGCGGCGATGCTGCTGCTCGAATGCGTACCGAGCGAACTGGCCGCCGAAATCAGCCAGGCGGTGAAGATTCCGGTCATCGGCATCGGTGCCGGCGCCGAAACCGACGGTCAGGTCCTGGTCCTGCACGACATGCTCGGCCTGTCGATCACCGGTCGCGTACCGAAGTTCGTGAAGAACTTCATGCTCGGCCAGGACAGCGTCCAGTCCGCACTGCAGGCTTATGTCAACGAAGTCAAAGCCGTCACTTTCCCTGGGATCGAACACGGATTCTCTGCATGAACACCGTCAAAACCGTACGTGAACTGCGCGCCGCCGTCGCCCGCGCGCGCAGCGAAGGCAAGCGCATCGGCTTCGTGCCGACCATGGGCAACCTGCACAGCGGCCACATCGCGCTGATCACCAAGGCCACCCAGCGCGTGGACTTCGTGGTGGCGAGCATCTTCGTCAACCCGCTGCAATTCGGCGCCGGCGAAGACCTCGACAAGTACCCGCGCACCCTCGCCGCCGATCAGGAAAAACTGCTGGAAGCCGGGTGCTCCCTGCTGTTCGCCCCGACCGTCGAAGAGATGTACCCCGATGGCATGGCCGGGCAGACCCGAGTCAGCGTGCCGCATCTGTCTGAAGGCCTGTGCGGCGCCAGCCGTCCGGGGCACTTCGAAGGCGTGGCGACGGTGGTCAGCAAACTGTTCAACATGGTCCAGCCGGACCTGGCGATCTTCGGTCAGAAGGACTTCCAGCAACTGGCGGTCATCCGCGCACTGGTCCATGACTTGAACATGCCCATCCAGATCATCGGCGAGCCCACCGTCCGTGCCGCCGATGGCTTGGCGCTGTCGTCGCGCAATGGCTTCCTCAGCGAAGAACAACGCGCCGTGGCCCCGGTGGTCTACCGCACCCTGAGCACGATTGCCGAGTCGATCAAACAGGGCGAGCGCGACTTCCCGGCCCTGATCCGCGCCCAGCTGCAACAGCTGGAGGCGGCGGGCCTGCGCCCGGACTACCTGGAGATCCGCCACGCCCTGACCTTGCGTCCGGCGGCAGCGGACGATCGCGACCTGGTGATTCTGGTAGCGGCGTTCCTTGGCACCACACGGTTGATAGACAACCTGCACCTGAACCTCGATCACCCGGACTGACCCGCAAAAACAGAAGATCGTCGCCGACCCATTGGCGTGGCCGGCGGCGATCTTTTGCGTTGTAACGCCTGAAAAAGCCTTTGTGCACAGCTGCGGCCGTTCGACTGCGGCCCCTCCAGTATCCCGCGCCCCTTCCGTTTGTCGGCCCGTTGCCATTCTAGATGTTAAAAAAGTACAGGTAACAGGTCAGAAGAAGCCAAGACAGATCGCAGCGCGAGGTTTACTGTATTGGCCCTGCGCCCCGCTAATCGTGTCGACGCAGCTGCCCCCTCGCCCAAACATGGCGGGGAGGTCTTTCAAGTGTTCAAAAGGCCGTTCAAGTAAAAAGGAAAACCGCAGCGATGGCGTACTACCGCACTCCTCATGACGTTACCGCTCTGCCTGCCTGGCAAGCGTTGAAAGATCACCGCCAAGCCATGCAGGATTTCAGCATGCGCGAAGCCTTCAACGCCGATCCGCAGCGCTTCAATCAGTTCACTCTCAGCAGCTGCGGACTGTTTCTCGATTATTCGAAGAATTTGATCAACGCCGAGACCCGCAACCTGCTGGTGGGCCTGGCCAACGAAGTCGATCTGCAGGGCGCGATCAAGGCCCTGTTCGACGGCGAAATCGTCAACGCTTCCGAAGGCCGCCCGGCACTGCACACCGCGCTGCGTCGTCCGGTGGGCGACAAGCTGTCGGTCAACGGCGTCAACGTGATGCCGGAAGTGCACAAGGTGCTGAACCAGATCACCGATCTGGTCGGCCGCATCCACGACGGCCTGTGGCGCGGATACACCGAGAAGCCGATCACCGACGTGGTGAACATCGGCATCGGTGGCTCGTTCCTCGGCCCCGAGCTGGTCTCCGAAGCCCTGCTGTCCTACGCCCAGAAAGGCGTGCGCTGCCACTATCTGGCGAACATCGACGGCAGTGAGTTCCACGAGCTGACGCAGAAACTGCGCGCCGAAACCACGCTGTTCATCGTCTCCTCGAAATCCTTCAACACCCTCGAAACCCTGAAGAACGCCCAGGCCGCGCGCGCCTGGTACCTGGCTCAGGGCGGGTCGGAGGCCGAGCTGTACCGCCACTTCATCGCCGTGTCGAGCAACAACGCCGCGGCCGTGGCGTTCGGTATCCGTGAAGAAAACATCTTCCCGATGTGGGATTGGGTCGGCGGGCGTTACTCGCTGTGGTCGGCCATCGGCCTGCCGATTGCCCTGGCCATCGGCATGTCCAACTTCAAGGAACTGCTGTCCGGTGCCTACACCATGGACCAGCACTTCCAGAGCGCGCCGTTCGAACAGAACATGCCGGTGCTGCTGGCCCTGCTCGGCGTGTGGTACGGCAACTTCTGGGGCGCGCAGAGCCACGCGATCCTGCCGTACGACCACTACCTGCGCAACATCACCAAACACTTGCAACAACTGGATATGGAATCCAACGGCAAGAGCGTGCGCCAGGACGGTACTTCGGTATCGACCGACACCGGCCCGGTGATCTGGGGCGGCGTCGGCTGCAACGGGCAGCACGCCTACCACCAGTTGCTGCACCAGGGCACCCAACTGATCCCGGCCGATTTCATCGTGCCGATCGTCAGCTTCAACCCGGTTTCCGATCACCATCAGTGGCTGTACGCCAACTGCCTGTCGCAGAGCCAGGCGCTGATGCTCGGCAAGACCCTGCAGGAAGCCGAAACCGAACTGCGCGACAAGGGCATGAGTGAAGAGCAGGTGCACAAACTCGCGCCGCACAAGGTGATCCCGGGCAACCGTCCGAGCAACACCCTGGTGGTCGAGCGCATCAGTCCGCGGCGTCTCGGCGCCTTGGTGGCGATGTATGAGCACAAAGTGTTCGTGCAGAGCGTGGTCTGGGGCATCAACGCCTTCGACCAGTGGGGCGTGGAGCTGGGCAAGGAGCTGGGCAAAGGCGTCTACAACCGCCTGGTCGGCAGCGAGGAAAGCGCCGCTGAAGACGCGTCCACCCAGGGTCTGATCAACTACTTCCGTGGCCGTCACCGCGGCTGATTTGATCGCACGGCGGTAACCCTGTGGGAGCGAGCCTGCTCGTGATGGCGGTTATTCATTCAACATCAACGTTGACTGAAACTCCGCCATCGCGAGCAAGCTCGCTCCCACAGTTGTTTTGCGCGTGACTTGAACCTGTTGACCTCTCGGCGCATCTTTATCCTTGTCGCACAACAAGAATAAGGAACCGTCATGTTCGATATCAGCACGTTCCCCAAAGCCGATGCCGTCCGCCGGGCTGCACAGTTGAGTCAGGACGACTACCAGCGCCTGTACCGCGAATCGATTGAACACCCCAGCGCCTTCTGGGCCGAACAGGCCACGCGGTTCCTCGACTGGAGCACGCCGTGGCAGACCGTCCAGCGCTACGACCTGAAGACCGGCGAAGCCGCCTGGTTTGCCGGTGGCAAGCTGAACGTCAGCTACAACTGCATCGACCGCCACCTGCAAACGCGCGGCGATCAGACCGCCATTCTCTGGGAAGGCGACGACCCCGCCGAATCGACGCAAATCACTTACGCCAAACTCCATCACCATGTCTGCCGCCTGGCCAACGTGCTGAAAAGCCGTGGCGTGAAAAAAGGCGACCGGGTCTGCATCTATATGCCGATGATTCCCGAGGCGGCGTACGCCATGCTCGCCTGCGCGCGGATCGGCGCGATTCATTCGGTGGTGTTCGGCGGTTTTTCCCCGGACTCCCTGCGCGACCGCATCCTCGATGCCGATTGCCGTACGGTGATCACCGCCGATGAAGGTGTCCGCGGCGGCAAGTTCGTCCCGCTCAAACAGAACGTCGACAAGGCCCTGCGGAGCTGTCCGAAGGTCACCACGGTGGTGGTGGTCGAGCGCACGCAGGGCCAGGTCGATTGGGTCGAGGGCCGCGACCTCTGGTATCACCAGGCTGTGCGCGATGTCAGTGACGATTGTCCGCCGGAGCCCATGGACGCCGAGGATCCGCTGTTCATCCTGTATACCTCGGGCAGCACCGGCAAACCCAAAGGTGTGCTGCACACCACCGGTGGCTATCTGCTGCAAGCGGCGATGACTTTCAAATACGTGCTCGACTACCGCGATGGCGAAGTGTTCTGGTGCACCGCCGACGTCGGCTGGGTAACCGGTCACAGCTACATCGTCTACGGCCCGCTGGCCAATGGTGCGACCACACTGATCTTCGAAGGTGTGCCGAGTTATCCGAGCACTTCGCGCTTCTGGCAGGTGATCGACAAGCATCAGGTCAACATTTTCTACACCGCGCCGACCGCACTGCGCGCGCTGATGCGCGAAGGTGCCGGGCCATTGCAGGAAACTTCGCGAGCCAGCCTCAGATTGCTCGGCAGCGTCGGTGAGCCGATCAACCCGGAAGCGTGGGAATGGTATTTCAACGTGGTCGGCGAACAGCGCTGCCCGATTGTCGATACCTGGTGGCAGACCGAAACCGGCGGCATCATGCTCAGCCCGCTGGTCAGCGCCCGGCGGATCAAACCGGGCTGCGCCACCCAACCGATGTTCGGCGTGCAACCGGTGTTGCTCGACGAGCACGGCAAGGAAATCAAGGGCGCCGGCAGCGGCGTGCTGGCCATCAAGTCGAGCTGGCCGGCGCAGATCCGCAGCGTCTACGGCGACCCGCAGCGCATGATCGAGACTTACTTCAAGCCCTACCCCGGTTACTACTTCACCGGTGACGGTGCGCGCCGCGACGAGGATGGCGACTACTGGATCACCGGGCGCATCGACGACGTGATCAACGTCTCCGGCCATCGCATCGGCACCGCGGAAGTGGAAAGCGCCCTGGTCCTGCACGACAGCATCGCCGAAGCCGCCGTGGTCGGTTATCCCCACGACGTCAAAGGCCAGGGTATCTATGCCTTCGTCACCCCCATGAACGGCGTCGAGCCCAGCGACGAACTGAAAAAGGACTTGCTGACCCATGTCAGCAAGGAAATCGGCAGCTTCGCCAAACCGGACCTGATCCAGTGGGCCCCGGCCCTGCCGAAGACCCGTTCGGGCAAGATCATGCGGCGGATCCTGCGCAAGATCGCCTGCAACGAACTCGACAGCCTCGGCGACACTTCGACCCTGGCCGATCCGAGCGTCGTACAGGGTCTGATCGACAAGCGCCTGAACCAATAAGGCAGCGGCAGGCTGACTGATTGCGCCCACACGCTGGTTTCACCGTCACCCGGGATGCTGCGCGTCCCGGTGTACGGTGGCGCAGTGCGCCAATGGCAATCCCGCGGTGCCCTGGCAAACTGCTAAACTCCCGCGCCCCAATTCCCTTCAGCAAGGCGCCCGCATGTCTTCCTTGAACCAGGCGCTGCGCGCCGCCCTCGACCAACGTCAGGCTCTGCTCGCCGAGCTGCACCGCCAGGGCACCGATTGCTATCGCCTGTTCCACGGCAGCCAGGAAGGCGCCGGCGGCCTGACCGTCGACCGTTACGGCCCGCAACTGTTGGTGCAGAGTTTCCACCAGACGCTGGAGCGCGACGCCCTGCTGCAGCTCCACGAGACGGTCAATCAGACCCTCGGTTTCGACTCGCTGCTGGTCTACAACGATCGCTCCCGTGGCAACTCGCGCATCGACCGCGAAGATCACGTCTACCGCGCCGAGGATGCCGCGCTGGCCGATCTGGTCGGGCATGAGTGGGGCCTGAACTATCGCGTGCGCGGGCGCCATGCCGGGCAGGATCCGCTGTTGTTCCTCGACCTGCGCAACACCCGCGGCTGGGTCAAGGATCACGCCAAGGGCAAAAGCGTGCTCAACCTCTTTGCCTACACCTGTGGTGTCGGTCTGAGTGCCGCCGCCGGTGGTGCGCGCGAGGTGTGCAATCTGGACTTCGCCGAAGGCAACCTGGCGGTCGGCCGCGAAAACGGTCGGCTCAACCCGCAGTTGCCCGAAATGCAATTCATCCAGTCCGATTATTTCCCGGCAATCCGCCAACTCGCCGGCCTGCCGATCAGCCAGCGCCGCGGGCAGAAACTGCCGAGCTATCAGCGCCTCGAACAGCGTCAGTACGATCTCGTGCTGCTCGACCCGCCGGCCTGGGCCAAAAGCGCGTTCGGCACCGTCGACCTGCTGCGCGACTACCAGAGCCTGCTCAAACCGGCGCTGCTGACTACCGCCGACAACGGCGTGCTGATCTGCTGCAACAACCTGGCGAAGGTCAGCATGGATGACTGGCGCGAACAGGTGCTGCGTTGCGCCGAGAAGGCCGGACGTCCGGTGCGCGAGTGGAGCGTGATGACCCCGGGCGCGGATTTCCCGTCGCAGGACCGGCAACCGCCGCTGAAGACTCTGATCCTGCAGCTCTGAACGGCGCCGGCCCAGGACGGCCGCGGCAGTCCGCGCGGTCCTGACGACTTTCAGACAATTCCTATAAAGCGAGGGGACTTCGGAACCGCAATCGCGTGCCATACTCCAAGGCACTCCGATTCAGAGATGACGCCGCACATGCCCAAAGGATTGATTCGCGCGATTGGCGCCTTGTTGACCTCTCTGGCTCTCTACAGCCTGCTGGGGTTTCTGATTTTGCCGGGCATTGCGCTGCGCGTGGCCAACCAGCAACTGGCCAACTACGCCACCGTGCCCGCGCATATCCAGCGCATCGAACTCAATCCGTTCAGTCTCGAGCTGACCCTCTGGGGCCTGGTGATCGGCGAGCCGGGCAAGGAACAGCTGGGCTTCGAACGCCTGTACGCCAACCTGCAACTCGACAGCCTGTGGACCAAGGCCCTGCACCTGTCCGATATCGAGCTGGAAAAATCCCGCACCGAAATTCTCTTCGCCAAGGACGGCACGCTCAATCTGCTCGGCCTGTTCAAGCTGCCGGCCAGCGAGCCGACCCCGGCCGACCCGAATGCCAAGCCGTTCCCGCTGCGCATCGACCGTATCCAGCTGGCCGGCGGCACCCTGCATTTCCAGGACGCACGGCCGAGCGAGCCGATCGAATTCCTCTACGACAAACTCGACTTCGAACTGAAAAACCTCAGCACCCTGCCCGAAGACAGCGCCGACATGACCCTGGTCGCCGCCGGCCCGGCCGGCGGGCAGATCGACTGGAAAGGCAACTTCAGCCTGATCCCGATCACTTCCGAAGGCACATTGAAAGTCACCGACGGCAAGATGAAATCGTTCTGGCCGTACGTGCGTGATGCGCTGCCGCTGGTCCTCGAAGACGGTGTGCTCAACCTCAGTACCGACTACAAGCTGAACCTGTCGAAAGAAACCGAACTGCAGTTGAACAACGTGGCGGTGAGCATTGCGCCCTTCGCGATCAAGGCGCCGGACGGACGCCCGTTGGCAAAACTCGAGCGTCTGGATGTCAGCGAAACCTCGGTGGACCTGGCCAAGCAGCAAGTGCTGGTCGGCAAGATCCGCAGCCAGAAACTGGAAACCTGGGCCGCGCTCGAGGCCGACGGGCAACTGGACTGGCAGAAACTGTTCGCCAGCCAACCATCGAAACCGGCGGCCAAGGCGGCGGCGGAGCCGAAATCCACCCCGGCCGCCGCCGACTCGCCGAAAGCCGAGCCGACCGCGCCGAGCAAGCCCTGGCAAGTGCTGCTCAAGGACGTGCAACTGCGTGACTATAAAGTGCACCTCGCCGACCGCTCGGCCAAGCCGGAAGTGGCACTGGATATCACGCCGCTGAACGTCGACCTGCAGGATTTCGACAGCCTCAACGGCTCCCCCTTCAAGGTCAGGCTCGATGGCGGCCTGGGCAAGCAAGGCAAGATCAGCGCCGACGGCGTGGTCAACCTGGCCCCGGTCACCGCCCAGCTCAACGTGAAGACCCAGGACATCGACCTGCGCGTCGCCCAGTCGTACATCAACCCGTTCATTCGCCTGGAACTGCGCAGCGGCATGCTCGGCAGTGACCTCAAGGTCAATCTCAAGAGCACCGAGCCCCTGGCGCTGAGCGTCACCGGGCGCGCGCAGGTCGATCAGCTGCACACCCTCGACACCCTGAAAACCCGCGACTTCCTCAAGTGGCAGCAAGTGGTGGTCGAAGGCTTGAATTATCAACATGGCGACAGCCTGTCGATCGACCGGGTCAACCTGTTCCAGCCCTATGCGCGCTTCATGATCAACGATGACCGCACCACCAACATCGATGACCTGCTGATCCCGCAGCCAGCGGATTCGCCAGCCAAACCGGCGGCGGCCAAACCCGCCGGCAATCAGAAGCCATTGGGCATTCACATTGGCGGGATCGCCATCAACGACGGCTCGGCCAACTTCGCCGACTTCAGCCTGACACCGAACTTCGCCACGGCGATCCAGCAGCTCAACGGCCAGATCGGCACCATCGACAGCCGCCAGGCGAAACCGGCCAGCGTCGACATCAAGGGCAAGGTCGACCGCTATGCGCCCGTGACCATCAAGGGCGCGGTCAACCCGTTCGACCCGATGGCCAGTCTCGACATCGCCACCAGTTTCAAACGCGTCGAACTGACCACGCTGACGCCCTACTCCGGCAAGTTCGCCGGTTACCGCATCCGCAAGGGCCGGCTCAATCTCGACCTGCATTACCTGATCACCAAAGGCCAGCTCAAGGCCGAAAACAAAGTGGTGGTGGAGCAGTTGCAACTGGGCGAGAAAGTCGACAGCCCGGATGCCGTGAGCCTGCCGCTGAAACTGGCGATTGCCTTGCTCAAGGACGTCGACGGCAAGATTTCCATCGAGCTGCCGGTGACCGGCGACCTGAACAACCCGCAGTTCAGTGTCATGCCGATTGTCTGGCAGACCCTGCGCAATCTCATCGTCAAGGCTGCTGCGGCGCCGTTCAAACTGATCGGTGGACTGGTCAGCGGCGGCGGTTCCGAAGACCTCGGCACCGTATCGTTCGCACCCGGATCCAGTGAGCTGAACAAGGACGCCGAAGCGGCGCTGGTGAAACTGTCCCAGGCGCTGAAGGAACGTCCGGCCCTGCGCCTGGAAATCGAAGGCACCGCCGCACAAAGCAGCGACGGCCCGCTGCTCGCCGAGCAGCGCCTGGAGCGCGAATACCAGTACAACTACTACAAGATGCTCCAGCGTCGCGGCGACAAGGTGCCGGCGCAGGCCTCGCTGATCCAGGTGCCGGACGCGGAAAAAGGCCCGCTGCTGGAAGGTATCTACCGCACACGTCTGAAAACCCAGCCGCCGGCCGAATGGAAGGATCTGGGCAAGGAAGAACGCACCGCGAAAATGCGCGCCGACGTGATCAAGTTCTGGAGCTCCAGCGACGTGCTGCTGCGCCAGCTCGGCCAGGATCGCGCCAGCAGCATCAAGGATTACCTGGTGGACAAAGGGCAACTGGCGGATGATCGCGTGTACTTCATCGACGCCAATCTGGGCGAGGCCGAAAGCGATGGCCGCGTGGTGACCCAAATGCATCTGGATGCCGAATGATGGCCGGTAAATGGCTGGCCGTCGCGGCCCTGCTGATGGTCGCCGGTCAGGCCTCGGCGTCCGACACCCTGCGCTGCGGCAGCCAACTGGTGAGCCTGGGCGACCGTGCCAGCGAAGTGCTGCAGAAGTGCGGGGAGCCGGTCAGTCGCGATGCTCTCGGTTACAAGCGCAGTGCCAATCGCCGCGAAGAATTCCAGGTCGAGGAATGGACCTACGGCCCGAGCAACGGCATGTACCAATACCTGCGTTTCGAGGGCAATCGCCTGCGAGAGATCAACAGCAAGCGCGGCAACTGAACGATCAGAAAACTGACCGCCAGCGGCAGCGCTTACTCGGAACAAGTACTCCAGACCAGGAACTGCTGCCAGGCGGCGATTCATTCCTTTGCCCAAATAGAACAGGCCCCGACACAAGTGCCGGGGCCTGTAATGGCCACATCCGTATGGCCGTTCGCATGAACTCTAAAGTTGCGGCAGACGTATTGCTCGGCCCGTCTGTCGCGTCTTCTCCCGGTTCAGGCGAGAAGTCTTGCCTTACTCGGCTTTCAGGCCGTCAGCGGAGACCGCTTTGACGCCTTTGATTTTCTTGGTGATGTTTACCGCGGTGGTTTTCTGAGCCTCGGTCACAGCGACGTCAGAGGACAGGGAAACCACACCTTTGTTGGTTTCGACTTTGATGTCGGTACCAGGAATGCCTTTTTCGGTTACCAGGTCGCTTTTGACTTTGGTAGTGATCCAGGTATCGGAAGTAGCTTCTTTAGCCTTGGTGACTTCACCGGCAGCCAGAGTCATTGGAGCCTGGGTAGCCTGAGTGGATTGTGCGAAAGCACCGGAAGCCATGGTCAGGGTCAGCGCGGTAGCAGCAGCGGCAGTGATAGCGAACTTCTTCATACGAGTAACTCCTGTTTTTTCTGGAAAGTCTGCTGCGTGTCTTGTCAGCAGGGTTACAGGACATATTGCGAACGCTGTGCCAACTTTTGCCAAGACAATAAATCCTTATAAATCAATAAGTTACCCAAACAGGAAATTTTCGGAATCATGCAAATTGCATGACCCTCGAATAATCTACATGCAAGTTGCGGCTTTTCGGAAAGTTCCTAACCTGCTGAAATTATTCGAGCTTTTAAAAACCGCAAGACATAAAAAAGCCCCGCAATGCGGGGCTTTTCCTCAGGCGGCAGCGTGCAAGCGCTTACCGTCAGACACCTGGGCAACTGGTGGTTGTGTAATCCTTCGAGCCGGAGAATTTGCATGTCCAGCCGGTGGCGGCAGCGCGGGTCAGGGTAACGGTCTGGCTCAGCACCGGAGCGGGAGCGTTGAGCAAGGTACAGGTGATGGTGCCGCTGCCGTCGGCCACTTTCCCCGTCACTGCCAATGTGCAGTTCTGCGTTGCAGCGGTGCCGCCATTGACATTGGTGATGGTCGGATCGGCCGACCCGGCGTTGATCACGTCTTCGAAATTGACTTTGAGCGCAGAGGCTTCGGCAATCCCGGCGGTCACTTTGGCCCGCGCCTGATACTTGGAATATTGCGGCAGGGCGATGGTCGCCAGAATGCCGATGATCGCCACGACGATCAGCAGCTCGATCAGAGTGAAACCTTTTTGGTTGTTCATAGACAGGCTCTCCATGCATGAGTCGAAATCTCATGATCTGTACAGACCTCAGCACAGCCCATGCCAACGTGCTACACGCCCCGCACAGCGGGCGCGCCAGCGTTCCCGCGCGCTTTCCTACAACCTCTAGCCGCACTATCTGACATTTTTTGTCACCTGCACCCGCCGTGTTTGGCGCTGTCACTTGACTAGGCTATAAGTCATGAACTGCAAGCATGCGGAATCCCCATGAATGACATCGCTCTGAGCGGCCTCGCAAAGAAACTGGTACAGGCTGAACTGCTCACGGAAAAAAACGCCCAGCAAGCCTGGCAACAGGCCCAGCGCAATCGCCTGTCACTGGTCAGCTACCTGGTGCAGAACAAACTGGTGAAAAGCTGGCAGGTCGCGGAGATTGCCTCCGAGCATTTCGGCATGGCCCTGCTCGATCTCAATTGCCTGGACAAGGAAACCCAGCCCAAGGGCCTGGTCAGCGAAAAACTGGTGCGCCAGCATCATGCCCTGCCACTCTGGCGCCGCGGCAACAAGCTGTTCGTGGGGATTTCCGACCCCAGCAATCACCAGGCGATCAACGACATTCAGTTCAGCACCGGACTGAGCACCGAGGCCATCCTCGTCGAGGACGACAAGCTTACCGACGCCATCGAGAAATTTTTCGACACCCACACCAGCGGCCTCGAGGATATGGCCGATGTCGATCTCGATGGCCTCGACGTCGAATCCATCGACGACAGCCGCCAGGACACCCTCGGCGGGCTTGATGCCGACGACGCGCCCGTCGTGCGTTTCGTCCACAAGATGTTGCTGGATGCGATCAAGAGCGGTTCGTCCGACCTGCACTTCGAACCCTACGAGAAAAACTACCGCGTGCGGGTGCGTACCGACGGCATTCTGCGCGAGGTGGCCAAGCCGCCGATCCAACTGGCCGGGCGCATCGCCGCGCGCCTGAAAGTCATGGCCAGCCTGGACATCTCCGAACGCCGCAAACCCCAGGACGGGCGAATCAAGATGCGCCTGTCGAAAAGCAAGTCGATCGACTTCCGGGTCAACACCCTGCCGACCCTGTGGGGCGAAAAAGTGGTGATCCGGATCCTCGATCCGTCCAGCGCGCAGATCGGCATCGATGCCCTCGGCTACGAGCCCGAGCAGAAAGAGCTGTACATGGCCGCATTGAGGCAGCCGCAAGGCATGATCCTGGTCACCGGGCCCACCGGTTCGGGGAAAACCGTGTCGCTGTATACCGGGCTGAATATTCTCAACACCGTCGACATCAATATTTCCACCGCCGAGGACCCGGTGGAGATCAACATGGAAGGCATCAACCAGGTCAACGTCAATCCGAAACAGGGCCTCGACTTTGCCCAGGCGCTGCGTTCGTTCCTGCGTCAGGACCCGGACGTGATCATGGTCGGCGAGATCCGCGACCTCGAGACCGCCGAGATCGCGATCAAGGCTGCGCAGACCGGCCACCTGGTATTGTCGACACTGCACACCAACAGCGCCGCGCAAACCCTGACCCGCCTGCACAACATGGGCGTCCCCGGCTTCAACATCGCCACCTCGATCAGCCTGATCATCGCCCAGCGCCTGGCGCGCAAACTGTGCAGCCACTGCAAGAAACCGATCGAGATTCCCCGCGAGACCCTGCTCAAGGAAGGCTTCCCCGAGGAACGCATCGGCAGCTTCACGATCTATGAGCCGGTCGGCTGCGATCACTGCAACGGCGGTTACAAGGGGCGCGTGGGGATTTATGAGGTGGTGAAGAACACAGCCGAGTTGCAACGCCTGATCATGGCCGAGGGCAATGCCCTGGAAATCGACATTCAAATGCGCCGCGACGGCTTCGACGACCTGCGCACCTCGGGCCTGCACAAGGCCATGCAAGGCATCACCAGCCTTGAGGAAATCAACCGGGTCACCAAGGACTGAACATGGCGGTCAAGGCAGCGAAAATCAGCGTGTACGCCTGGGAAGGCACGGACAGGAAAGGCAGCAAGGTCACCGGCGAACTGAGCGGGCAGAACCCCGCGCTGATCAAGGCGCAGTTGCGCAAGCAAGGCATCAACCCGGGCAAGGTGCGCAGGAAATCCGCCTCGCTGTTCAATCTGGGCAAACGCATCAAGGCCCGGGACATCTCCCTCTTCACCCGGCAGATGGCAACCATGATGAAGGCCGGGGTACCGCTGCTGCAGTCGTTCGACATCATTGGCGAAGGTTTCGACAACCCGGCGATGCGCAAACTGGTGGACGACATCAAGCAGGAGGTCGCGGCCGGCAACAGTTTTGCCACGGCGCTGCGCAAGAAGCCGCAGTATTTCGATGAGCTGTACTGCAACCTGGTGGATGCCGGCGAGCAGTCCGGCGCCCTCGACACCCTGCTGGAGCGGGTCGCCACCTACAAGGAAAAGAGCGAAAGTCTCAAGGCCAAGATCAAGAAAGCCATGACCTACCCGTCCGCCGTGGTGCTGGTGGCGGCGGTCGTCACCGGGATCCTGCTGGTCAAAGTGGTGCCGCAGTTCCAGTCGGTGTTCTCCGGCTTCGGCGCCGAGCTGCCGGCCTTCACCCTGATGGTGATCAGC
The DNA here is from genome assembly GCF_030209175.1 of Pseudomonas sp. efr-133-TYG-5. Lineage (GTDB taxonomy): Bacteria > Pseudomonadota > Gammaproteobacteria > Pseudomonadales > Pseudomonadaceae > Aquipseudomonas. The sequence continues at coordinate 43,670 of NZ_JARVSM010000002.1, forward strand.
CTTTCGGCGTTCATGCAGCAATGGTGGTGGGCGGTTCTCGGCGGACTGGTCGCCGCGTTTTTCGGCACGCGCCATGCGCTGAAAAAATCCCAGGCCCTGCGCGACCGCCGCGACGCCTGGCTGCTGAAGCTGCCGCTGGTGGGGTCGCTGATGTACAAGTCCGCGGTGGCACGTTTCGCCCGCACGCTGTCGACCACATTCGCCGCCGGGGTGCCGCTGGTCGAAGCGCTGGACTCGGTGGCCGGCGCCGCCGGCAACGTGGTGTTCAAGCGCGCGATCCTGCGCATTCGCCAGGACGTCGCCACCGGTATGCAGCTGAATTTTTCCATGCGCAGCACCGGGATCTTTCCCACCATGGCGGTGCAGATGACCGCGATCGGCGAGGAGTCCGGGGCGCTCGACGAAATGCTCGCCAAGGTCGCCGGGTTCTACGAGGACGAGGTGGATAACATGGTCGACAACCTCACCAGCCTGATGGAGCCATTCATCATGGTCGTGCTCGGGGTAATCGTCGGCGGGCTGGTGGTGGCCATGTACCTGCCGATCTTCCAGCTCGGCTCAGCGATCTGACATGCCCATTGACGAACTCCTGAGCCTCTATCCGCTGGCCTTTGTCGGCAGCGCCCTGCTGCTCGGGCTGGTCGTGGGCAGTTTTCTCAATGTGCTGGTCTGGCGCCTGCCGAAAATGCTCGAGCGCGAGTGGCGCCAGCAGGCCCATGACGTGCTCGGCCTGCCCGTCGAGACACCGCTGCCGATCTACAACCTGATGCTGCCGCATTCGCAGTGCCCGCATTGTGCGCATCGCATCCGCGCCTGGGAAAACATCCCCGTGCTCAGTTACCTGTGCCTGCGCGGGCGCTGCTCGGCGTGCGCCGCTCCGATCAGCAAGCGCTATCCACTGACCGAACTGGCCTGCGGCCTGCTATCGGCATTCATCGCCTGGCACCTGGGATTCGGCTGGCCGGCATGCCTGCTGATCGTGCTCAGTTGGGGCCTGCTGGCGATGAGTCTGATCGACATCGAACATCAGCTGCTGCCCGACGTGCTGGTCCTGCCGCTGTTGTGGCTGGGGTTGATCGTCAACAGCTTCGGGGTGTTCGTGTCGCTGCACGAGGCGCTATGGGGCGCGGTGGCCGGTTATCTGGCGTTGTGGTCGGTGTTCTGGCTGTTCAAGCTGCTCACTGGCAAGGACGGCATCGGACATGGCGACTTCAAGCTGCTGGCGCTGCTCGGGGCCTGGGGCGGCTGGCAGATTCTGCCGCTGACCATCCTGCTGGCATCGCTGGTGGGCGCCCTCCTCGGGGTGATTGTGCTCAAGCTGCGCGAGCAGAAAACCTCGACGCCGATCCCCTTCGGACCGTATCTGGCAATTGCCGGCTGGATTGCCTTGCTCTGGGGTGGTCAAATAACCGCCTTCTATTGGCAGTTTGTCGGTTTGAAATGAATACCCCTGTGGAAAAACCCTGGATTCTCGGCCTGACCGGCGGCATCGGCAGCGGTAAAAGCGCCGCGGCCCAGCACTTCATCGACCTCGGCATCCATGTGGTCGACGCCGATCACGCGGCCCGCTGGGTGGTCGAGCCGGGTCGCCCGGCGCTGGCGACCATCGCCGAGCACTTCGGCCCCGGCGTGTTGCAGGCCGATGGCACGCTCGACCGCGCCGCCCTGCGCAAGCTGATCTTCGAAGTGCCGGAGCAACGGCGCTGGCTCGAGGCCCTGCTGCACCCGCTGATCGCCGAGGAAATCGCCCATCACCTGGCGCTGGCACAATCGCCTTATGCGATTCTGGTGTCGCCGCTGCTGATCGAGTCCGGGCAATACACGATGACCCAGCGCATCCTGGTCATCGACGCCCCGCAACAACTGCAGATCGAGCGCACCCTGCAGCGTGACCAGACCAGCGAGCAGCAGGTCCAGGCGATCCTCAAGGCGCAATCGAGCCGCGAAGACCGCGTGAGCCGTGCCGACGACGTGGTGGTCAACGACCGCGACCTCGCCTGGCTGCACAGCGAAGTCGAACGCCTGCATCACTTTTACCTGACGTTAACCGGAGGCCGCTCATGAGCCAGATCCCAACCGTAGAATGCCCCACCTGCGGCGCACCCGTGGAATTCACGCCGAAGAACGAATTCCGTCCGTTCTGCTCGCATCGCTGCAAACTGATCGACCTCGGCGCCTGGGCGTCCGAGGAACACAAGATTCCGGTCGCCCCGGATGCCGAGGACGAGCTGTTTTCCGGCGATTTCGATCCGCGTCACTGAAGCCCGGTCAGGGCCGCATGAAGCCGTAGTCCTGATCGTCGTCGAGGTTTTCCGCAAGAAAGCGCAACTCGTCGGCCAGATCTTCGGCGTTGCGCACCGCCTTGCTCTGCTGCACCACGGCGCTGAGCAGGGCGCGCAGGCTCAGGCCCGGATCGAAGCCCACCTCCTGCGCCATTTCCAGACTCTGCCGGGTTTCCTGCCTCGCCCACTCGTACACACTCATGCCGCTGCTCCTGAAGGGATTTGCGCGAGCATGAAATGCCCCGCGCCGGGCAGGTTTGATGTGGATCAAGACTTGGGGTCGTCATCCTTCCACGGCGCCGAAAGGTAGCGGGTGCGATTGAATGTCTCGAGCCATTCGGGGCTGAACACCACCAGCGCGCTGATGACCATGCCGTTGATGAACGCTTCCGGAAAAATCAGCAGCCACAGGTAACCGATGAAATCCTCCAGCCATTCCGGCAAGGCGAACAGGCCGTCGTACCACAGCCAGGTCAGGCTCAGCCCCAGGCACAGCAGTGCCGACAGGGCGGCGGCAAAAAACGCCGAGCAGAAGATATACACAAACGGATTACGTGGCTGCGCACGCTCGACCAGAATCGCCACGCACTCGGTGACCAGCACCGGCAGCACAATGAACAGCGTGCCGTTGACCCCGAGCGCCGCCAGATCCTGGCGCCCGAGCAGCACCAGGCCGAGCTGCGCCACCAGCGCGCCGACGATTGCCAGCGGCCAGTCCAGCAGCAGGGTCACCGCCGTCATGCCGATGAAGTGATAGGACACGCCCGTGTCGAAATCACGGCGCACCAGCCACAGCAGAAACAACGCGAACACCGTGCCGAACAGCAGATGCTGGCGGCGGCTGTCGCTGAACAACTCGACCCACGGCGCGCGGCAGATCGCCCAGAGCAGCACCGGCAGGTAGATCAACCCGCCGAAGACCAGGCTCGCGGACGACAGCAGCTCGGCGCCGATCATGGCCGGGCCTGCTCCAGCGCCTCGCGCAGCGCGGCGGCATCGGTGTACTCATGCTGCGCCAGCAGGCGGCCGTCCTTGAGCTGCAACCACAGCACCGCACCGTCAGCGGCGCGATAGCGCGACGCCACCCGGCCCTCGCGATCCAGCATGACCCGGTAGTTGTAATCGCGCATGGCGGGCACGGCGAACATTTTCGCGATCAACGCCGGCATGCGCTGGATATCGGCGACGAACACCGCGTGGCGCGCTTCCAGATAGCCCTTGGGCCGATCCTGCAAGGCGGCCTTGACCAACTTGGCGCCCTCCATGTCGCGCGCCACCAGCAGCGTCGTGGTGCGGTTGTCGAGGGTGAAGGCCTGGTCGTACTGATCCAGCAGCGTCCAGGGGGCGAGGCGTTCGCCGGGTTCCAGCGCCTGGGCCCACAACGGGATGAAAGCCAACAACACAAGCCAGCGAAACGTCATGTTCATCTTCCCTCGATTCGACGCTGATACGTGGTGCCCTTCAGTCTACACCGCCGCTCTGGCATGCCCACTGATGCACTTTGCCGCGCAACGCTTTCTGCTTGTCGTAATTGGACGCTAAGCTTGGGCCTATGGATGACTCTGATTACTTACGCCTGCTGACCATTGCGGCCGAGCAAGCCAACGCGTTCCTGTCCAATGCCCGCAAATGGGAGCGTGAGCGTTGGGTTTGCCAGCGCCTGCTGCAAGGGCTGAACATTCCCTACCGCGCCGACGAATTCGCCCCCGCCGGGGAACCGCCGGACGTGTTGTTTCGCGACGCCAATTTCGAAGTGTTCTTCGTCCTCGACGAGGGCCGACGCCTCAACGACGAGTGGCGCGACGAACTGCAACGCCGGCGCAGCGCGTTTTCCCTGAGCCAACTGGTGCGCCGCGAAGCCAAGCCGCGGCGGATCCCGGCCAATGAGTTTCTGCTCAGACTGGCGCCGACCTTGCGCAAAAAGGCGCACAACTACAAGGAGCGCGGCATGGATCTGGGCGAACTGGACATCATCGCCTTCGCCAGCCTCAAGCGCGAAGTGCTCGACCTCAACAGCCACTTTCCGCCGCCGACCGAGTACCTGCGCCAGGGCTGGCGCTCGCTGTCACTGGTCGGGCCGACCTTCGCCCGGGTGCTGTTTGCCCACCCCGACGCGCCGGATTTCCTGCGCAGCAACCTCGGGCGCAGCATTGTCTTCGATGTCGGGATCAGCCTGTGACGCCCCTTCAGCAGTTGATCGCCGATGTCCCGCAGACCGGCCGCGTACGCTGGATCGGCGTGCGCCCCGAATCCCGCGGGCCGATGCTTGAACTCGACGCCGTCGAGGCGCGCCTGGAAGCCGGGCTGACCGGCGATCACGCTCGCCCCGGCGTGCGCAATGCGCGTCAGGTGACGCTGATCCAGTGGGAGCACCTGGCGGTCATCAGCGCGCTGATGGGGCGGCCGGCGGAGCAACCGGTCCGACCTGAAGATCTGCGGCGCAATCTGGTCATCAGTGGCATCAACCTGTTCAGCCTCAAGGGCCGGCGCTTTCGCATCGGCCAGGCGATCTTCGAGACGACCGGCTGGTGCCAGCCGTGCGCGCGGCTGCAGCACAACCTCGGCCCGGGCACCTTCCAGGCGGTGCGCGGGCATGGCGGAATCACCGCGCGAGTGTTACAAAGCGGGATCATTCGCCTCGACGACAGGGTGTCCGTCGAACCGCTGCCGGCCAGCGGCTATGCTGCGTTCAACCCCGGTTGAAAAGCGCTGTAGCTTCTCCTCCTTCAGCAACGTCTATCTGACGAGGCCTTTATGACCAGCCGCCTGAACCCCGAAGACCAGAAGCATGTCGAAGAGTACCTGCAACTGTCGCAGCACCGTGTCGAGCGCCGGCCTTTCCGGCCGTGGATGCTCCTGGTGCTGGTCGTGGCAGTGACCGTTGGTCTGGGCCTGCTGAGCCGACTTATCAGTTACCTGACGCTATGAGCTGCCTTGCGCTCGCTCGGGTAACCGCACCGATTTCCTTTAGCCTTGCGAGTTATCCCCATGTCCCATCGTATTGTCATTGTCGGCGGCGGCGCCGGCGGCCTGGAGTTGGCTACCCGTCTGGGTAAGACTCTGGGCAAGCGCGGCACCGCCAGCGTGATGCTGGTCGACGCCAACCTGACGCACATCTGGAAACCGCTGCTGCACGAAGTGGCCGCCGGATCGCTGAACTCCTCCGAAGACGAACTCAACTATGTCGCCCAGGCCAAATGGAACCATTTCGAGTTCCAGCTGGGGCGCATGAGCGGGCTCGATCGCGCGCAGAAGAAAATCCAGCTGGCCGCCACCTACGACGAAAACGGCGTCGAACTGGTGCCGGCGCGGGAAGTGCCGTACGACACCCTGGTGATTGCCGTCGGCAGCACCACCAACGATTTCGGCACCCAGGGCGCGGCGCAGCACTGCCTGTTCCTCGACACCCGCAAACAGGCCGAGCGTTTCCACCAGCAACTGCTCAACCACTACCTGCGCGCCCATGCCGGGCAGACCGATGCGGTCGAGCAGATCAGCGTGGCGATCGTCGGCGCCGGTGCCACCGGGGTCGAGCTGGCGGCGGAGCTGCACAACGCCGCCCATGAACTGGCGGCCTACGGCCTGGACCGGATCAAGCCGGAAAACATGCACATCACCCTGATCGAAGCCGGGCCACGGGTGTTGCCCGCCCTGCCGGAGCGAATCGGCGGACCGGTGCACAAGACCCTGGAGAAACTCGGGGTCAACGTGATGACCAACGCAGCGGTGAGTGAAGTCACCGCCGACAGCCTGATCACCGCCGATGGCAACGAAATCAAGGCCAGCCTGAAAGTCTGGGCCGCCGGGATTCGCGCACCGGGTTTCCTCAAGGACATCGATGGCCTGGAAACTAACCGCATCAATCAGCTGCAAGTGCTGCCGACCCTGCAGACCACCCGCGACGAAAACATCTTCGCCTTCGGTGACTGCGCGGCCTGCCCGCAACCGGACTCCGAGCGCAACGTGCCGCCGCGTGCGCAGGCGGCTCACCAGCAAGCGTCGTTGCTGACCAAATCGCTGAAACTGCGCATCGAAGGCAAAACCCTGCCGACGTACAAGTACACCGACTACGGTTCACTGATCTCGCTGTCGCGGTTCTCCGCTGTGGGTAACTTGATGGGCAACCTGACCGGCAGCGTGATGCTCGAGGGCTGGCTGGCGCGGATGTTCTACGTGTCGCTGTACCGCATGCACCAGATGGCGCTGTACGGGCCGTTCCGCACGGCGATGCTGATGCTCGGCAGCAAGATCGGCCGTGGCACCGAGCCGCGCCTGAAGCTGCACTGACAGGCCAGGCCGTGGCAGCGAGCAATTCGCTGCCTCGGCCTGATTGCTTTTCTGTTTCCTACTGTATCCCGCCCGCGCATTTCGCCTCTTCGCTTACAAACTCCCCCGCTCCACGACACAGACGCGATACACCGCCACCGCTTAATGGCCACACCCGAGCAAGGCACGGCCTGCTCCGGCAAATCGACCTTAACGTGTGGTTGCGCTGTGCAACCGTAGGAGAACGCGATGTCCCGTACTACCCCTCTCGGCAAGAAATCCATTGGCCTGCTCGGCGCGGCGCTGGCCGGCGGCCTGATGCTCTCCGGCTCGGTCTTTGCCGCACAACCCCTGGCCCAGGGCTACATGCTCGCCTCGGCGCAAACCGCGGTAAAAGCCCCGGAAGGCAAATGCGGTGAAGGCAAATGCGGCGATGCGTCGATGGCCAAGACCGACACCGATGGCGACGGCAAGGTGTCACGCGCCGAATTCCTCAAAGTCGCGCCGAAGTCCGATTTCGACAAGATCGACACCAACCATGACGGTTTCATCGACGAGCAGGAGGCGTACAACAACGTCAAAGCCAACTTCGAAGCCAACGGCAAGAAAATGCCCAAGGGTCTGTTCGAACACCTGAAGGACCAGGACGGCGCCTGATTCTTCCGCACGCAAGACAAAAAGCCGCGCCTTGCTCACGAAAGGCGCGGCTTTTTCATACCTGGCGAACTTACAACTGGAAGCGTCGCACCAGGCCCTGCAGGGCGTTGGCCAGTTTCGACAGTTCATGGCTGGAGGCGCTGGTCTGGTCGGCGCCCGCCGCAGAGCGCAGCGACAAGTCGCGGATGTTGAGCAGATTGCGATCCACCTCCCGTGCGACTTGCGCCTGTTCTTCGGCGGCGCTGGCGATCACCAGATTGCGCTCATGGATTTCGTGCACCGAAGCAGTGATGGTCTGCAACGCCGCGCCGGCGCGCTCGGCCAGTACCAGGGTGCTCGCAGCCCGCGAGGCGCTGGCCTGCATCGAATCCAGCGCCAGGCTCGAACCACTGCGCATGCCCTGCACCATTTGCTCGATTTCCTCGGTCGATTGCTGCGTGCGGTAGGCCAGCGCCCGCACTTCATCGGCAACCACCGCAAACCCGCGTCCGCTCTCCCCGGCCCGCGCCGCTTCAATGGCAGCGTTGAGCGCCAGCAGGTTGGTCTGCTCGGCAATGGCGCGGATCACGTCCAGCACTTTGCCGATGTCCTGCGACTGGTTGGCCAGCGCCTGCACCAGTTCACCGGTGTGCTCGACGTCGTTGGCCAGGGCGCCGATCGCACTGGCAGTCTCGCTGACCCGCGCCTGCCCCAGATGCGCCGACTCGCTGGACTGGCGGGTGGCATCCGACGTCGACACCGCGTTGCGTGCGACCTCTTCCACCGCGGTGGTCATCTCGTTGACGGCGGTGGCGGCCTGTTCGATTTCGTTGTTCTGCTGCTGCAGGCCCTGTGTGCTGTCGAGGGTGACCGCATTCAATTCATCTGCGGCGGTGGCCAGTTGCGTGGCCGAGCCGCTGATGCCCTGCAGGGTTTCCCGCAGATTCTGCTGCATGGTCGCCAGCGCCTTGAGCAGCCGGCTGACCTCGTCATTGCCATGGGTTTCGATCGGTCGGGTGAGATCGCCGCGAGCGACGCTCTCGGCCGCACTGACGGCGCTGCTCAGCGGGCGCACGATGCTGCGCGTGAGCAGCATGGCCAACGCCACGGTGGCCAGCGCCGCCAAGGCGATAAACAGGCTGACGATGGTCCGTGAGGTCTGGTAGTGCGCGGCGGAGTTCTGGCTTTCGGCAGCGACCTGTTTGGCGAACAGGTCCGCCAGGTCATTGAGCTGCTTTCCCGAGCCGTCGACCACGGTTTTCATGTCGACCAGCAGCAGCTTGGTCAGCTCGTCGCGCTTGCCCTGCTCGGCGAGTGCGAAGGATTGGGCGATGCCGGTCCGGTAAGCGGCGAAGGTTTGCTTGAACTGGTCGTACAGTTGCTGGCCTTGCGGGGTGGTCACCAGCCTGTCGTAGGCGGCGATCTTCTCGCTCAGTTCCTTGTCACGGGTGTCCATCTGGCTGCGGTAGGTGGCGATGTTGCGCGGATCCTGATCCAGCGCCATGCGCAGCGAGATGGTGCGGATACGCAGCATGATTTCGCGGATCTCGTCACCGCCGCGGATGCTCGGCAGCCACTGGGTTTCCACGGCAACTTCACTGTCGCGAATACTCGACATCTGCCCCAGCGAAAACACCCCAAGCAATGCCACCAACAGCGCAATCAGGGCGAAACCCAATGCGGCGCGAGGTGCAATATTCAACTGACGAAGCAACATGAAGAGCGCCCTTTTTCTTGTAATGGCCAGATTCAGGGGCGATGTATGTGGCTGGCAGGCCCCTTTCGTTAGCGGGCTATCGGCCAGTTGTACGATGACTTGAAGGGAAAGTGCTTTTTTCGCGGACAAAAAAAATCCCCGTATCTTTCGATACGAGGATTTTCAATATGGTCGGGGTAAGGGGATTCGAACTCCTGACATCCTGCTCCCAAAGCAGGCGCGCTACCGGACTGCGCTATACCCCGGTAAAAAAAAGGCGATCTTTCAAAGATCGCCTTCTTCGATCAGCGCTTTTGGCCTCTGATCTTAAGATTCGATCCCAGTGTTACCTGGTTTCAAAAATGGTGGGTCGTGTGGGATTCGAACCTACGACCAATTGGTTAAAAGCCAACTGCTCTACCAACTGAGCTAACGACCCAAAAATGGTCGGGGTAAGGGGATTCGAACTCCTGACATCCTGCTCCCAAAGCAGGCGCGCTACCGGACTGCGCTATACCCCGGTTTGAAATTGGCTCCGTGACCAGGACTCGAACCTGGGACCCAATGATTAACAGTCATTTGCTCTACCGACTGAGCTATCACGGAACTACATATTTCAATTTACAACAGTGAGGCTTGCCTCACCTCTTCGACCCGTTCGCATCGCTGCGTTCGTGTGTCTGAGGCGCGCTATTCTACAACCTAGAACACCTCTGTCAACCCCCTAAATTGCTTTCAAGTTAATGATTTGCAACTTATTTCAGATTTCAGCTCAGTGAGCTGAGATGCTGCCGGTGACTGACTGCGGGGCGCACTTTACAAGCCTTTTCCTTTGAGTTCAACAGCCTGGCGAAAAAAAGGCCTCGCAAAGCGAGGCCTTCCTTATTTCACTGGCTTTGCCGCTCAGTCGAAAACGATTTCGTCGTTCACAACCTTGCCGGTGGCCGTTTCGCCCGGCAGGAAATGCCCCGACAGGATCAACTGCGCCAACGGGTTTTCGATCCAGCGCTGGATCGCCCGCTTCAGCGGCCGCGCCCCGTAGACCGGGTCGTAACCAACGGCAATCAGCTTGTCCATCGCTTCCGGACTCAGCTCCAGCCTGAGCTCGCGCTCGGCCAGACGATTGCGCAGACGGCCCAACTGGATCTCGGTGATACCGGCGATCTGATCCCGCGCCAATGGCTCGAAAATCACCACTTCGTCGACCCGGTTGATGAACTCCGGACGGAAGTGCGACGTCAGCGCATCCATCACGGCCGCACGCTGCGCCTCACGATCACCCACCAGTTCCTGGATCTGCGACGAACCGAGGTTCGAGGTCATGACGATCACGGTATTGCGGAAATCCACAGTACGCCCGTGGCTGTCGGTCAGGCGCCCATCCTCGAGCACTTGCAGGAGGATGTTGAACACATCCGGATGCGCCTTCTCGACTTCGTCCAGCAGGATCACCGAGTAAGGCTTGCGCCGTACCGCTTCGGTCAGGTAGCCGCCCTCTTCATAGCCGACATAGCCTGGCGGTGCACCGATCAGGCGAGCCACGGAATGTTTCTCCATGAACTCGGACATGTCGATGCGCACCATGGCTTCTTCGGTGTCGAACAGGAATTCGGCCAGCGCCTTGCACAGCTCGGTTTTACCGACACCGGTCGGGCCGAGGAACATGAACGAACCGCTTGGCCGATTCGGATCCGCCAACCCGGCGCGGGAACGCCGCACTGCGTTGGCGACCGCCACGACCGCTTCGTCCTGACCGATCACACGCTGGTGCAACAGGCTTTCCATCTTCATCAACTTGTCGCGCTCGCCCTCGAGCATTTTCGACACCGGAATGCCGGTCCACTTCGACACGACTTCAGCGATTTCCTCTTCGGTGACCTTGCTGCGCAGCAACTGGTTCTCGCTCTTGCCGTGCTGGTCGACCATCTGCAGGCTGCGCTCCAGGTCCGGTATCACCCCGTACTGCAACTCGGCCATGCGGTTGAGATCGCCCTTGCGACGCGCAGCTTCCAGCTCCTGACGCGATTGCTCGATCTTCTGCTGGATCTGCGCCGAACCCTGCACCTCGGCTTTTTCCGAGTTCCAGATTTCTTCCAGATCCGAGTACTCACGCTCGAGGCGGACAATTTCTTCCTGAAGTTTTTCCAGGCGTTTCATCGCCGCTTCATCGCTTTCTTTCTTCAGCGCCTGGGATTCCACCTTCAGCTGAATCAGGCGCCGCTCCAGGCGATCGAGGACTTCCGGCTTCGAATCGATCTCCATGCGAATGCGGCTGGCCGCCTCGTCGATCAGGTCGATGGCCTTGTCCGGCAGCTGCCGGTCAGTGATGTAGCGATGGCTGAGCTTGGCGGCGGCAATGATCGCACCGTCGGTGATCGCCACCTTGTGGTGAACCTCGTAGCGCTCTTTCAGGCCACGCAGGATGGCGATGGTGTCCTCCTCGCTCGGCTCGTCCACCAACACTTTCTGGAAGCGTCGCTCGAGGGCCGCGTCCTTCTCGATGTATTGGCGGTACTCGTTGAGCGTGGTCGCGCCGACGCAATGCAGCTCACCGCGAGCCAGAGCCGGCTTGAGCATGTTGCCGGCGTCCATCGAGCCTTCGCCCTTGCCGGCGCCGACCATGGTGTGCAGCTCGTCGATGAACAGAATGATCTGCCCTTCCTGCTTCGACAGCTCATTGAGCAACGCTTTGAGGCGCTCCTCGAACTCGCCGCGGTACTTGGCACCGGCAATCAGCGCGCCCATGTCCAGCGACAGCAGGCGCTTGCCCTTGAGGCCGTCCGGCACTTCGCCGTTGATGATGCGCTGGGCGAGGCCCTCGGCGATCGCGGTCTTGCCGACGCCAGGCTCACCGATCAGTACCGGGTTGTTTTTGGTCCGGCGCTGGAGGACCTGAATGGTGCGACGAATTTCGTCATCACGGCCGATCACCGGATCGAGCTTGCCGTCTTCGGCACGCTTGGTCAGGTCGACCGTGTATTTGTCCAGCGCCTGGCGCGACTCTTCGTGGTTGGCGTCATTGACGGCTTCGCCACCGCGCAGGTTGTTGATCGCGTTTTCCAGGGCCTTCTTGCTCACGCCCTGGCCGAGCAACAGCTTGCCGAGCTTGCTGTTCTCGTCCATCGCGGCGAGCAGCACCAGTTCGCTGGAAATGAACTGGTCGCCTTTCTGCTGGGCCAGACGGTCGGCCTGGTTGAGCAGGCGCGCCAGGTCCTGCGACATGTTGACGTCGCCGGTCGGGTTCTGGATTTTCGGTAATTGATCGAGCTCTTTGGTCAGCTCTTTACGCAAGCTGTTGACGTCGAAGCCGACTTGCATCAACAGGGGTTTGATCGAACCACCCTGCTGTTCAAGCATGGCCTGCATCAAGTGCGCCGGCTCGATGGCCGGATGATCGTGGCCGACGGCCAGGGATTGGGCGTCGGATAGCGCCAACTGCAATTTGCTGGTTAAACGGTCTATACGCATGGGTCACCTTCCTTTTGAGCAGGCCGGACCTAAGAAACCATCCTGAATAAAGAAACCTGCCAGATACCGCTATAGATGAGGTCGATTCTGGAAGATTCAAGCGCGGGACAGTTGATGCAGATCAGACAAGCTTAGCGGCTGAGCCAGACCAGGGAGGCAAACCGACCGGTGCGCGACGCACGGCGGTAAGAGAAGAAGCGCGGATCGCTCACGGTGCAGAAACCGCCGCCATACACCGCGGTGACCCCGCGAGCCGCCAGACGCAGGCGCGCCAGTGCATAGATGTCGGCCAGGAACTTGCCGGCATTGGCGCTCGGGACGAAGGCTGTGGCTGCCTCGGGCAACTGCTGGATGAAGACTTCGCGCACTTCCGAGCCGACTTCGAAGGCTTGCGGACCGATGGCCGGGCCGAGCCACACCAGCACTTGCTGGGCAGGAACGTCGAGACTGTCGAGCGTGGCTTCCAGCACCCCGGCGGCGAGACCGCGCCAACCGGCATGGGCCGCGGCAACGCGGGTGCCGGCACGGTCGCAGAACAACGCCGGCAGACAGTCGGCCGTCATGGCGGCGCAGGCAATGCCGGGCGTCGCGGTCCAGCTGGCATCGGCAGTGGCGACCACGCCCGGATCGGCATGAACCACGTCGACGCCATGGACCTGTTGCAGCCACGCCGGCTGAATGGCGAAGTGTTCGGTCAGGCGGCGGCGGTTTTCGGCAACCGCCTGCGGACTGTCATCGACATGATCGCCCAGGTTGAGGCTGTCGAACGGCGCCACGCTGACGCCGCCCTCACGGGTGGTGACACAGGCCTTGACGCTGGCCGGCGCGGGCCAGTCCGGCGTCAGCCAGTTCATCCGACGAACGCCTCGCGATCCTGCTTGAGCAGGGTCAGCAGCCAGACCAGATCTTCCGGCAGGGGCGATTCCCAGCTCATGCGTTGACCGGTCGTCGGATGGTCCAGTTCAAGGAAGCGCGCATGCAGGGCCTGCCGCGGGAAATGCTTGAGGGACTCGACCATGGTCTGGCTCGCGGCCGGCGGAATGCGGAAACGCCCGCCGTACGCCGGATCGCCGACCAACGGGAAGTTGATGTGCGCCATGTGCACGCGAATCTGGTGGGTGCGTCCGGTTTCCAGCTTGACCCGCACGTGGGTGTGGGAACGGAAGCGCTCCAGCACGCGGTAGTGGCTGACGGCTGGCTTGCCCCCTTCCATCACCGCCATGCGCTGACGCTGCTGGCCGTGGCGACCGATCGGCGCGTTGATCTTGCCGCCGGCGGTCACGACCCCGATCACGATGCACTCATAGATGCGGCTGACGCTGCGGCTCTGCAACTGGGCGACAAGCCGGGTCTGCGCCTGGATGGTCTTGGCTACCACCATCAGACCGGTGGTGTCCTTGTCCAGGCGATGCACGATGCCGGCACGCGGGACATTGATGATGTCCGGCACGTGGTGCAGCAGGGCATTGAGCAGCGTGCCATCGGCGTGGCCGGCAGCCGGGTGCACCACCAGGCCCGCAGGCTTGTTGATCACCAGGATGTCGTCGTCTTCATAGACGATGTCGAGCTCGATGTCCTGGGCGATCCATTCGCCCTGGGCCTCCTGCTCGGCAGTCAGCTCAAGGATGGCACCGCCATGCACGATGTCGCGCGGGCGGATGACCGCCCCGTCCACAGTCAGGCGACCTTCTTTGATCCAGGCGGAAAGGCGCGAGCGCGAGTGCTCGGCGAAGAGTTGGGCGGCGACTTGATCGAGGCGTTGGCCGCCCAATTCGGACGGCACCTCTGCGCGAAGTTCAATTTTATCGGACATGCTCGGACTGGGCGTCGGCACAGCCTTTGGTTTCGGCTGCGCGCTTGTGGTTAAATACGGCGTCTTTTGCCCCGAGGCTTTTCAACGGGGCGCTCATCATAACAGGACGGCCCCGCCCAAGACAGCGGCCGTCATAGGGACGCAAGCCGCCATGCAAGTGAAACACCTGCTGCTGATCGCCATCCTCGCATTGACCGCTGCTTGCTCATCGAAGGAAGTCGTAGACGAAAACCTGAGCGAAGCCGAGCTGTACCAGCAGGCTCAGACTGACCTGGACAACAACAGCTATACCAGTGCCACCGCCAAGCTGAAGGCTCTGGAATCGCGTTATCCGTTCGGTCGCTACGCCGATCAGGCGCAACTGGAGCTCATCTACGCCAACTACAAGAACGCCGAGCCCGAGGCTGCAAAGTCCGCCGCCGAGCGTTTCATTCGTTTGCATCCGCAGCACCCGAACGTGGATTACGCCTACTACCTCAAGGGTCTGACCTCGTTCGACCAGGACGTCGGCCTGCTGGCGCGCTTCCTGCCGCTGGACATGACCAAGCGTGACCCGGGCGCGGCCCGCGACTCCTACAACGAGTTCGCCCAGCTCACCAGCCGCTATCCGAACAGCCGCTACGCGCCGGACGCCAAGCAGCGCATGATCTACCTGCGCAACCTGCTGGCCGCCTACGAAATCCACGTGGCCGACTACTACCTGACCCGTCAGGCCTACGTTGCCGCCGCCAACCGCGGCCGTTACGTGGTGGAAAACTTCCAGGAAACCCCTTCGGTCGGCGACGGCCTGGCGGTGATGACCGAGGCTTACCAGCGTCTGCACCTGGACGAACTGGCCGCCACCAGCCTGGAAACCCTGAAGCTCAACTACCCGAACCACCCGAGCCTGAAGGACGGTCAGTTCGTGCCGTCGGTCGCCGAAGCCGACAACCGCTCGTGGTTGAGCAAGGCCACCCTGGGCCTGATCGAATCGCGTCCACCGCTGCCGCCGGGAGAAACCCGCGCCAACCAGGACGTGCAGAAGCAGTTCCAGGACGCGAAAGACGCGATCCCGAACGAGCTCAAGCCGAAAGACGAAAACGGCGACGTGATCGAAGAAGAACATCACGAGGCCGAAGGCAACAACGAAGACCGTTCGTGGTTCAGCTACATGACTTTCGGTGTGTTCGACTGATCGCAGCGCCCGTCACGAAAAGGGAGATCCACGGATCTCCCTTTTTTATTGCCGCGAATTATTCGACTGTGCGCCCGCCGGGTCCTTGGCTAAACTGCCGGATCATCAGCCGAAAAGCCGCCCATCATGCTTCGTTTACTGTTCTGGATCGCCCTGATTGCCGCCGCCGTCTGGTTGTGGCGCAAATTCAAGGCGCCCGCCGCGTCCCACCGATCGCCCCGCGAGCAGGATGCCGCGCCCATGGTGCGCTGCGCCCATTGCGGCGTGCACCTGCCCCGCGACCGCGCGCTGAACCTCCAGCAACAGTGGTATTGCAGCCAGGCTCACCTCGAGCAAGGCCCCGGTCCCAGTGAGCGCTGAGGCCACCGACGCCGACAGCAAACAGGCGCAGCGACTGCTGCGCCTTTATCATCTCTACCGCCTGAGCGTCGGCATCACCCTGGTGCTGCTGATCTCCAGCAACATGGACAACCGCCTGCTGACGTCGGCAGACGACGACTTGCTGCGCAATGGCAGTTGGCTGTACCTGGTGCTGAATATCCTGCTGGTGGTGTTCCTCGAGAACATCCGCCGCCCCGCGCAGCTGTTCGCGCTGGCCCTGGTCGACATTCTGCTGCTGTGCGTCCTGTTCTACGCGGCCGGTGGCGTGGCCAGTGCCGTTGGCAATCTGCTGATTGTCTCGGTGGCCATCAGCAACACCTTGCTGCGTCGGCGCATCGGCCTGCTGATCGCCGCAATCGGGGCGCTCGGCATTGTCGCCCTGAGTTTCCTGCTGAGCTTCAGCCATGCGCTGAGCGCCAACGATTACCTGCAAGCGGGCACGCTCGGTGCCTTGTGCTTCGCCGCGTCGCTGCTGGTACAGGGCCTGATCCGCCGCCTCGAAGTCAGTGAAACCCTCGCCGAGCAGCGCGCCAGCGAAGTCGTCAGCCTCGAGGCGCTCAACGCGCTGATCCTGCAACGCATGCGCACCGGCATCCTGGTGCTCGATGAACAGCGCCGGGTGCAACTGGCCAACCACAGCGCCACCGCCCTGCTCGGCCACTCGCCACTTGAAGGGCAACTGATCGACGCCTACTCGAGCGAGCTGGTCGAGCGCCTGCAACTGTGGCTGAACAACCCCAGCCTGCGCCCGCAAAGCCTGAAAATCAGCGCCACCGGCCTTGAGCTGCAACCCAGCTTCATCGCTCTGGAGCAGAGCCCGAACCGCCAGACCCTGGTGTTTCTCGAAGATCTCGCGCAGATCGCCCAACAGGCCCAGCAACTGAAACTGGCCGCGCTCGGGCGCCTGACCGCCGGCATCGCCCACGAGATCCGCAACCCGCTCGGCGCCATCAGTCACGCCGCGCAGCTGTTGCAGGAGTCCGAGGAACTCGATGGCGCGGATCGACGTCTGACGCAGATCATTCAAGACCACTCCCAACGCATGAACCGAGTCATCGAAAACGTCCTGCAACTGTCCCGCCGCCAGCAGAGCACCCCGCAGCGGCTGGATCTCAAACCTTGGCTGGAGGCGTTCGTCGCCGACAGCCGCGAGCAGGCCGGCGAGCGTCAGCAGATCCACCTGCGCATCGAGCCCGGTGACCTGCGCACCCTGATGGACCCCAACCAGCTGACGCAGATTCTCGACAATCTGTTGCGCAACGGCTGGCGCCACAGCGCGCTGCTGCACGAACGCGCCGAAGTCTGGCTGACCCTGTTCATCGACATGCAAAGCCAGCAGGCGGTGCTCGAAGTGCAGGACAACGGCCCCGGCGTGCCGCCGGACCAGCAGGCGCATCTGTTCGAACCGTTCTTCACCACCAGCAGCCAGGGCACCGGCCTTGGGCTTTATCTGTCCCGTGAGCTGTGCGAAAGCAACCAAGCGCGCCTAGACTTCAAACCACGCCAAGGCGGCGGCTGCTTTCGCATCACCTTTGCTCACGGACGGAAACAAAGTTGAACACGAGCCCACGGCAAAAAATCCTCATCGTCGACGACGAGCCGGATATCCGCGAACTCCTGGAAATCACCCTGGGACGGATGAAACTCGACACCTTCAGCGCGCGCAATCTCGGCGAAGCCCGGGCCTTGCTGCAGCGCGAACGCTTCGACCTGTGCCTGACCGACATGCGTCTGCCCGACGGCACCGGGCTGGAATTGGTGCAGCACATCCAGCAACGCCACCCGCAGCTGCCGGTGGCAATGATCACGGCCTACGGCAGCCTGGAAACGGCAATCAACGCCCTCAAGGCCGGCGCTTTCGACTTTCTCACCAAACCGGTGGACCTGAACCGGCTGCGCGAGCTGGTCGGCAGCGCGTTGCGCATGCCGGCGGCAGGCGCTACGTGTACGTCGATCGACCGCCGGCTGCTCGGCAATTCGGCGCCGATGCATCACTTGCGCAAACAGATCGACAAACTCGCGCGCAGCCAGGCTCCGGTGTACATCAGCGGCGAGTCCGGCAGCGGCAAGGAGCTTGTCGCCCGCCTCATCCATGAGCAAGGCCCGCGCGCCGCTCAGCCATTTGTGCCGGTCAACTGCGGGGCCATTCCTTCGGAGCTGATGGAAAGCGAATTCTTCGGCCATCGCAAAGGCAGCTTTACCGGCGCGGTGGAGGACAAGCCCGGTCTGTTCCAGGCTGCCCACGGCGGCACATTGTTCCTCGATGAAGTGGCGGACCTGCCGCTGGCGATGCAGGTCAAGCTGCTGCGGGCGATTCAGGAGAAAGCCGTGCGCAGCGTCGGCGGCCAGCAGGAAAGTGTGGTCGACGTGCGTGTCCTGTGCGCCACGCACAAGGACCTCGAAACGGAAGTCGCCGCCGAACGTTTTCGCCAGGACCTGTATTACCGGCTGAATGTCATCGAACTGCGCGTACCGTCGCTGCGCGAGCGCCGTGACGACATCGAGACGCTCGCCAGCCACATGCTCAAACGCCTGGCCAACGGAACCGGGCAACCGGCGGCACGCCTGCATCCGCAAGCACTCGAAGCGTTGAAGAACTACCGTTTCCCGGGCAACGTGCGCGAACTGGAGAACGTTCTCGAACGCGCGCACACCCTGTGCGAAAACCGCATGATCGAAGCCGAGGACCTGCGTCTGAGCGAGGGCAATTGCGCAGCCGAGGGAGGGATTGCCGACCTGACCCAGATCGACAATCTGGAAGACTACCTGGAGAACATCGAACGCAAACTGATACTCCAGGCCTTGGAAGAAACCCGCTGGAATCGCACGGCGGCGGCCCAGCGCTTGAGCCTGTCGTTCCGCTCGATGCGCTATCGGCTGAAGAAACTGGGGCTGGATTGAGCCTATGAAAGCTCGCCGCCAGCGCCTGCATGGGAACGCGTGTTCCGCAGGCGTTGGCGGCGCCCTTTGACTTGTGCCTTAAATGCGACCTTCGGGTGCATAGGGCGTCGGGTCAATGATCGGTGCCCGTCCCAGCATCACATCGGCAAACAGCTGGCACGACGCCGGTGCCAGCACCAGACCATTGCGATAATGCCCGCAGTTCAACCACAAGCCAGCGAACCCCGGCACCTGGCCGATGTAGGGAATCCCTTCGGGTGAGCCCGGACGCAGGCCGGCCCAGTGCCCGACCACTTCGGCATCCGCCAGCGCCGGCAGCAGTTCCACGGCCGACGCCTTGAGGCTTTCCAGGGCCGTGTCGGTCGGCGTCTTGTCGAACCCCGCGTGCTCCAGCGTGCTGCCGATCAGAATGTGCCCGTCGCGACGCGGAATCGCATACCGCCCTTTTGCCAGCACCATGCTCGGCAGGAAATCCGCCGCGCACTTGTAGAGGATCATCTGGCCCTTGACCGGTTCGACCGGCAGCGTCAGGTCGAGGGTCTTGAGCAATTCGCCGCTCCAGGCGCCCGCGGTCAGCACGACCTGATCGCCGCGAATCACGCCATTGGCCGTCGCCACGCCAACCACCTGATGGCCTTCGCGGACAAACCCGCTGACGGCGCACTGCTCGTGAATCGTCACGTTCGGCAGCGCCAGCAATGCCGCTTTCAGCGATTTCACCAGGCGCGGATTGCGCACGTTGGCCACGTCGGCCATGTAGATCGCCCGGGAGAACCCGCCGCCGAGCACCGGTACGGCATCGTGGGCCGCCGAGATATCCACAGCCCGCAGCGGCCGGTTTTCCCGTGCCGCCCAGGCCAGCGCCTCGGCTTCGTCATCGAGGTCCAGCCAGTACAGACCGGTGGTATGCACTTGCGGATCGACCCCGGTCGCGGCAAACAGGTGCGCGCCGAGCTGTGGATAAAAATCCTGCGACCAGTGCGCCAGTGCCGTGACCGCCGGGCTGTAGCGCCACGGATACAGCGGCGAAACGATCCCGCCTCCGGCCCAGGAGGATTCCTGGCCGACGTTCGAACGATCGAGCAGCACCACGCTGCCGACTTCGGAGGCGAGGTTGTACGCGGTGAGCAGGCCTATTACCCCGCCCCCGACGATCACCACTTGCTGTTGCCTGGTCATGTTTGTTCCAACCGTAAAAAAGACAGGTGGGTGCAAAAGGCACCCGAATGAATGCGGCTCAGCGGCCCCAGCAATCCTTGGTGGTCAGCCCGGTTGTCGCGTTGTTCATGCTTCTGACCCCGGTGTTGGTCAGGGTGAAATCGCCGCACTTGTCGGTGGCCATTGCGCCGGCCTTGCGGGTCGCGGTCAGCAGGTAGGTCTGGTCAGTGATCGTCGGCGTGATGGTGTAGAAATCAGTCCCGGCACTCAGGCCGGTGGCGTTGGTGTAGGTATTGTTCCTGGTGTAGTAGCGCTCGAGGAGCTGCGCCTGCTCCGACAGAAGCGACACCACTTCGGCGCGACGACCCTTTTTCACGTATTCGGTGTAGCTCGGTGCGGCGATGGTGATGACGATACCGATGATCGCAATCACGATCATGATTTCGATCAGGGTAAATCCTCGGTTGGCTCTGCGCATGCCTCAACTCTCGCTTACTGTATTTGTCGCCACATGATACGGCGACTGCCGCCGCCGGATTTTTCCACCAGGGTGGTGATGCCGCCACTGGAATCGTTCACGATCTTGCGGGTCGCACCGTTGACGATGGCGTTCAGGGTCGGGATACCGCCGGTGAACACCACGCCACTGGAAATCGTGTCGTTGCTGTCGACCACGCCATCGGCGTTGGTGTCGAGCACCGCGTAGTTGAGCATCTTACCGCTGAACGCATCGAGTTCGACCAGTTTGCCGGTACCGAAGCTGGAACAGGGGTCGGTGGTGTCGACGCTGGCCGTGGTGAACACGATGCGTCCGAGCACCAGGCTGGCCTGATTGATCACGCGCTCGCCGGTCAACGCGTTGTTGTACACCAGCGGCAGGTACCAGCCCTTCTCGCCCGGATACGTCGTGTCGTTCTGACTGGTGGTGATGAATTGCCCCGAGCTGCCGGAGAACACCCCGGTGACCGCTTGCGCCTGCAAGCTGCTGACGGTCAGCTGTCCCGAACCGCCGTCGGCATCCCACACCGAATAGAACGCCTGCAGATCCTTGTTGGTCTTGTCGGCGGTTTCGTTGAACTTGCCGGTGCCGACAAAGATCTGTTTGCCGCCCAGCGCGTTGTCCGCCAGCAGCGGCTGCGCGGTGATCGGCTGGGTCGCCCCGCCCGCCGTGGTGAACAGCGGCTTGCCGGAAAACGCCACGCCCCAGCTGTCGGTTGAAGTGGCACTGAGGTCGAATTTCCACAGTCGCCCCTTCAAGTCGCCGCCATACGCCGCCTGCACCACGTTCGAAGAGTTGACCCTGAGTTTCACCGAGGACAGGCCGTTGGTGGTCTCCGTGCTGTCGATGACGATTTTCCTGATCAGCGAACCGTCGCGCACATCCAGCACATACAACGCCGCGACGCCCGAGTTGCTGCCGTAACCGTTGGCAATGAACGCCGCCCAGCGGCCGTCGGCCAGACGTGCCACTTCCGGCCGCGCGTAGGCATAACCCAGATCATTGAACGCGTTGGCGGTACTGGCAGTGGCCGGCGCGCTGACCTCCCACAGGGCACGCAGGGCATTGCCGGCCGAAGCGTCGAACAGTTGCAACGCGTAGAAGGTCTTGCCACCGGCGCCCGTGCCACCGATGGCCAGGGTTTTCCAGGCATTGTTGAGTTGCGCGTCGTAGACCCCGACCTGGCCATCCACCAGAAATTTGTGGCTGACGCCGTTGATGTAGTTCGGATCGGCAATCAGCCGCAGCGACGGTAGTACGCTGGACGGCATGTAGGCATAGCGCCGGGTGCCGTTGCTCGAGTTGATCACGCTGACGAAGCCATCGTTGCCGTTCACCACCAGGTTGGCGTTCATGTTCGCTGCCTTGGTGGTCAGGTAGGCGCTGTAGGTGGTGTCGCCCGACAGGTCGGAGGCGGTCTTCTCCGTGGGCGAGGCCAGCACCAGCGGCGAGTTGATGATGTCGCCGAGCAGCACGCTGCGTACCTTCAGCCCGGCCTTGTTGGTGTCCTTGCTCCACTCCACCAGATCGCTGCCGCTGATGCCGGTGGGCAGACTCTGGCTGAGGCTGGTCTGCTGCGTCGCGGAAAAGTTGCCATAGGCCAGCGTCACCGCGGCGTTGCTCGTGGTGTTCCACGATTGGTAGGTCGGTGCCGTGGCGCCAGGGACGATTGCCGTATCGGTGGTCCACAGCACCGTCGAGGTGTTCACCGCTCCGGCAGAGGTGAACCCGAAGGCCTTGATGGTGCCGCGCCAGTCCTTGGGGTCGTAACTGGTCTGGAAGTAACTGGTGCCACTGGCCAGCGTCGTGCCGCTGGTCACGCCGCTGCCGCCGGAGCCGGCCTTGGAGGTGATATCGCTCAATGCCGCCGACAGCGCGCTGTTGAGCCCGGCGCTGTCGGTCGCCTGGTAATACTTGCCCTGGCCGTACGCGGCGGCGTCCGACAGCATGTCGTTGTCGGCGGTGAAGCCGACGGTGTAGGTGTTCATGTTCTGCTTGGGAAAATCCACCGCGTTCCAGCTCTTGCCAGCGGCATCGGTGCCGGTCGAGCGCATGTCGATGTCGAAGGCGAACTTGGCGATGTCGTCGAGGTACAGCGTGTCGCCCTCGTTATCGCCGTTGAGGTTGTTGCCGTCGTTGTTGACGCCGTCCCAGTTGGGCAGACGACTGCCACCGAGCGGGTCATTGCTGGGGAAGGTGCGGTCGTAGGTCGGCAGGCCATCGGTGATGACCACGCCGTAGTTTTTCTGGCAACGGTACTGGATCGGGCTGGTGTAGGTGCTCGGCGTGCTGTTGTAGTACGGCGCCATGCCGCGCATGTAACGGCTGATCTCGTAATAGGTTTCCGCCAGCGGCGTGTTGGCCACCGCGCTCAAGCCGTTGATCGCGGCAATCAGTGCGTTGTAGTTACTGTCGGCCTGGGCCTGGGTCACGCTGCCGCTGACCGGGGCCAGGTCGGCGATGGTGCGGGCGATGTAGCCGCCATTCCCGGCGTTGTTGCTGGTGGCCGGGTTGAACGTCGACAGGCCGATGCGCAGGGTGCGGTTACTGCTGACCAGCGCCGTAGACACGTTGCGCGCGACATTGATCCGGTAGTCGTTGGGAATCGCACCGCTGGTGAAGTCGCGGGTGCCGTTGCTGATCGCCAGCCCGACCACGTAGGCAATATAGTCGCCGGTATAGCGGGTGTTGCCGCTGCCCACCGGGTCCGGCAGTTTCAGGCACAGCGGCGTCAGCGAGTTGTTGTAGAACGCATAGGCGCCGCCGGAACAGCCGGTGGTCGGCAGGCTCGAGAGAAAGATCGTGTCACCGGTGATCGCGGTGGAGCTCAGGCACAGACCGATCAGAGCGTTGCATTGCCGCGCCGGGGTGCGGTCGACCGTCGGGTCGAATCCGGCCGCGTAAATGATGCTGTTCATGCTCCCCGAATCATCGATCAGCAGCATGACGTTCGGCGCCACTGCCGCCGCGCTGAGCAACGGCGAGTCGGACGGGGTGAAGGCATACGCCGGGGCTGCCAGGTAGAGCCCCAGCAACAGGCCGATCAGCAGCGCAACCCGCCGCTCAATACTTCGCATAAACACTCTCCACCACACTGCGCGAACTGCCGGCGATGCCGACAGCCGTCACCCGGTACAGCGTCGCCGAGGTATTGCTCGGCACGTTGACCGCCGTCAGGGTGGTGCCGATGTTCTGCACCCCGTAGAAGCCGTTGCCGGCGGCGATCCAGGTTACCCCCGACGTCGAGTTGAGCCCTGCCGCACTGACCACCGAGGATTCCGCCGGCGGCGCGCACTGGGTGGTACTGGCACACACGGCCAGCGCATAACTGTCCAGTTGCACCGCACTTTCGCCGACCCGCAGCGCCGCTTCAGCGGCCTGGAACGATTGGTTGCGCAGGCTGACACTGCCGGCCATTTTTTCCTGCAGGTTGGCGCTCTGCATCGATGACAGGCCGATCAACGACAGCAGCAACAGAAACACCAGGCTGATCAGCAGCACCATGCCGCGCTGCGCCTGGCGCCGGTGAAGGGAAATCCTCATTGTCTGCCCCCCCTCACTGCAAGCGGTTGCGCAAGGCGGCAACCACGTTGAAGGTCTGATTGGCGACCCGGTTGCTCGGATCGTTGAGGGTCAGGCTCAGGCGCACACTGCGGATGCGTGCCGGGTCGCCGGGGTTGCTGCTGTAGGTCGACGCCGCCACATCGGTGGCAGAACTGGCCAGGCCGAACATCACGCTGAACGCGGCGACGTTGTTCACCAATACCTGCTGGGCCGGCGTACCGCTGCCGGTGCCCATGAGGATCTGGTTATTGCTGTAGCTGTAGATCAACCGGCGGATCGGAAACGCGATCTGCCCGCTCGCCGCCGCGCGCAGCCCGGTATAGGCGGTGGCGCTGTTGCGGCAGTCGGACAGCACCGTCCAGGTCGGCGTGCCGCCGCCGCTGCCGATGTCGGCGGTGACCAGGGTCAGCTTGAGGCTGGCGTTGTCCCAACTGATCGGCGTGATCTGCGCCGCGTTGAAATCCCCTGCGGTGCTGGAATCGGTGATGGTGCCGAGGCAGCCGAACATGCCGACCATGCGGATTTCCTGGATCATCTTGCTCAGCACGAAACGCGCATCTTCCTGCATCGCGGCCGCGCTGTTCTGGCTGACGTAGGTATTTTTCGCGGCGATGAATGTCTGCACTACGCCGAGCACCACGATCAGCCCCAGCGCCAGGGCGATCATCAATTCGATCAGGCCGAAACCGCGGTTGTGGCGCTTCATGGCGTGGCCACCGGATCAACAGCGACGCGGCTGGACAGCACGAAGCTGCGCGGGGCGCTGCTGGCGTTGGCCGCCCGGGCATCGCTCCAGGTGATGGTAATGGTGTAGACGCGCTGGTTGAGGGTAATGCTGCCAGTGGCAGTCGGACCCGCGAAATTGACGATGTTGGTGGCGAAGTCGTAGAGATCCTGATCGCGGGCGACGCTGAGATTGCCCGCCGTCGGCGGAGTGACGGTGTAGTCGGCGCCGGAGTTGGCGCGGATCCGGTCCAGCATGTCGTAGGCGATGAAGCTGGCCTGGCTGGTCATCCGTGAACTGTCGGTGTACTTCAGCGCGTTCAATTGCACGGCCGCCGCCCCGAGCAGCCCGACCGTCAGAATCAGCAACGCGACCAGCACTTCGATCAGCGTCATGCCCTGCTGCGCCTGTTTGCTCCCTGCCCTCATCCGCAACTTCCACCCAATTGAATTCGTCCGTTGAGACACACGTTCAGCGTCCTGCTTTGCGTTCCCAGCGTGTAACTGATGACCACCGCCGTGGGCGGTGCTGCCAGACCGCCGAGGTTATTGAAATCCAGGGCAGTCACTCCTGAGGGTAGCGTCAGAGTCGCGCCGCTGCTCATCGCTGGAACAACCCGCAATACATTGGCCGGTGTGCCAGTACTGTCGTAGACCGACAGCTCACTGGTCCAGACACTACCGCCGGCGGATGGCCGCAAGCGGGTGGTGATGCCTCGGTCGATGGCCTCGAGCCTGGCGTAATTGAGCGCCCGCTGCAGGTCGCCGACTTCGGTGTCGGCTCGGCTGCCCTGCACCGATCGAGTGAAGGACGGCACCGCCAGGGTGATCAGGATCACGAATACCGCGAGCGCGACCAGCAACTCGATCAACGTGAAACCTTTTGTACGATGATCCATCGATGCCCTCCGTTGCCGTCGGCTATACCTGCCTCTACAAACTAGAACATTCGACCGGGTTACGTCGGTTGATTTGCCCTGCCCGGCGCACGGATCGCGCCGGACACCATGCTCCAGGGAGGGAGTGCCCATGCCGCAACGGGGTTTCAGTCTGGTCGAACTGCTTATGGGACTGGCGATTGGCGTAATTGTTCTGTCGCTGGTCAATCCGGCACTTGCCAGGCTCAGCGAGTCCAACCATCGGCAGCAGGCGGCCGATGCGCTGCTCAGCGGCGTGCGCCATGCGCGCTCGCTGGCCATCGCGCAAAACCACAGCGTGGTGCTTCACGCTATCGACGGCGACTGGAGCCGCGGCTGGCGGATCATTCTCGATGTCAGCGGCAAGGGCGCCGATGACCCCGGCAATCCGCTGCTGCGCGAGCACGCGACTGATGCGCAGATACCGGTGGTGGGGAATTGGGCGGTGAGACGCTATGTGCGTTTCAGCAGTCTCGGGCAACCGCTGCTGCCCGGGCGGGCGTTTCAGGCAGGCACATTGCATCTTTGCTCGCGCCGCGAGCCGCTCAGCCAGCTCCAGGTGGTGCTGGCGGCGACCGGACGGGTGCGCCTGACCCGCGAGGTCGCTGAGCAGGCGCTGTGTCGAGGCGGGAAGCGCGTCAGATCGAACGCACGCGCAGCTCTTTAGGCATGGAGAACGTGATGTTCTCCTCGCGACCGGCCAGTTCGTCGGCACCGGTGGCGCCCCAGGCCTGCAACTGCTGGATCACGCCACGCACCAGCACTTCCGGGGCAGAGGCACCGGCGGTGATGCCGATGCGTTCGACCCCATCGAACCAGCTCTTCTGCAGGTCTTCGGCGCCGTCGATCAGGTACGCCGGCGTCGCCATGCGCTCGGCCAGCTCGCGCAGACGGTTGGAGTTGGAGCTGTTCGGGCTGCCGACCACCAGGACCACGTCGCACTCGTCGGCCAGTTGCTTGACGGCGTCCTGACGGTTTTGCGTGGCGTAGCAGATGTCGTCCTTGCGCGGCCCACCGATGGCCGGGAAACGTGTACGCAAGGCATCGATGACGCGACTGGTGTCGTCCATCGACAAGGTGGTCTGGGTGACGAAGGCGAGTTTTTCCGGGTTGCGCACCTGCAACTCGGCCACATCCTTCTCGTCTTCGACGAGGTAGATCGTGCCGCCATTGCTGGCATCGTACTGGCCCATGGTGCCTTCGACTTCCGGGTGACCAGCGTGGCCGATGAGGATGCATTCGCGACCGTCGCGGCTGTATTTCGCCACTTCGATGTGCACCTTGGTCACCAGCGGGCAGGTGGCATCGAATACTTTCAGACCACGACCGGCGGCTTCGTTGCGCACGGCCTGGGAAACGCCGTGGGCACTGAAGATCACGATGACGTCATCCGGCACCTGATCCAGTTCCTCGACGAAGATTGCCCCGCGGTTGCGCAGGTCCTCGACCACGAACTTGTTGTGCACCACTTCGTGACGCACATAGATCGGCGGCCCGAAGACCTCCAGGGCGCGGTTGACGATTTCGATCGCCCGGTCCACGCCGGCGCAGAAGCCACGGGGGTTGGCGAGTTTGATTTGCATGCTGTGCCTCGTGTCTTGCGCGCAAGAAATAACGAAAACGGTGGAAATCATTGTGGGAGCGAGCCTGCTCGCGAAGGCGGTGTGTCAGACAACATCGATGTTGAATGTCAGTCAGCATTCGCGCGCAGGCTCGCTCCCACATTTTGACCCTTGTGCGGTCAGTTATAGCGCCTTGACGCTGATGATCTCGACGTCAAAGCTCAGGGTCTTGCCGGCCAGCGGGTGATTGAAGTCGACGGTCACCTGCGCGTCGTCGAACTCTTTCACCACGCCCGGCAGCTCAGTATTGGCCGCATCGTTGAAGATCACCAGCAAACCGGGCGACAGCTCCATGTCGGCAAACTGCGCGCGCGGGATGACCTGTACGTTTTGCGGGTTCGGCTGGCCGAAAGCGTTTTCCGGCTCGACGGTCAGCGTACGCTTGTCGCCGGCCTTGAAGCCGAACAGTGCCGCTTCGAAACCCGGCAGCAGGTTGCCATCGCCGACCTTGAAGGTCGCCGGGGCCTTGTCGAAGGTGCTGTCGACCGTGTCGCCGTTCTCCAGGCGCAATGCAAAGTGCAAGGTGACTTCCGTGTTCTGGCCGATGCGTTGCTCAGCCAATACCTGTTCAGTCATGAACGGCTTCTCCGGTTTTCTTCGATTTGAACATGTCCAGTGCCAGCATCACCGCACCTACGGTGATGGCGCTGTCGGCGAAGTTGAACGCCGGGAAGTACCAGCGGTTCTGCCAGTGCACCAGAATGAAGTCGATCACATGGCCCAGGGCAATGCGGTCATACAGATTGCCCAGCGCGCCACCCAGCACCAGCGCCAACGCGACGGCCAGCCAGGTGTCGTTGCGCCCCAGGCGCTTGAGCCAGACCACCAGCACCGCACTGACCACAATGGCGATCAGGGCGAACAGCCAGCGCTGCCAGCCCGAGCTGTCAGCCAGGAAGCTGAACGCCGCGCCGGTGTTATAAGCCAGGGTCCAGCTGAAGTAATCGGGAATGATCACGATCTGCTGGAACATTTCGAGCCTGTTTTCGAAGTAGAACTTGCTGGCCTGGTCGATGACCAGAACCAGCAAGCTCAACCAGAGCCAGCCCAACCGTCCGAAACGGCCAACGGCATTAGGCATAGTGACGAACCTCGCCGGCACCGCTGATGTTGTCGACGCAACGACCGCAGATTTCCGGATGCTCCGGGTTCACGCCGACGTCTTCGCGGCAGTGCCAGCAACGAGCGCATTTCGGGAACGCCGATTTGACGATCTTCAGTTTCAGGCCGCTGACTTCGGTGGCTACCGCGTCCGCAGGGGCCTGAACGAAAGGTGCCACGCTGGCGGTCGAGGTGATCAGGACAAAGCGCAGCTCGTTGCTCAGCTTGGCCAGGTCGGCGCTCAGCGCGTCTTCGGCGAACAGCGTCACTTCGGCCTGCAGGTTGCCACCGACGGCCTTGGCCGCGCGCTGGATTTCCATTTCTTTGTTGACCGCCACCTTCACTTCCATGATGCGATCCCAGTAGGCGCGACCCAGCTCGAAGCCTTCCGGCAACTCGGTTAGCCCTTCGTACCAGGTGTTGAGCATCACGGATTCGTTGCGCTCGCCCGGCAGGTACTGCCACAGCTCGTCGGCGGTGAACGCCAGGATCGGCGCGATCCAGCGCACCAACGCTTCGCTGATGTGGAACAGCGCGGTCTGGCACGAGCGACGGGCCTTGCTGTCGGCGCCGGTGGTGTACTGGCGATCCTTGATGATGTCGAGGTAGAAGCCACCCAGCTCCTGCACGCAGAAGTTGTGGATCTTCGAGTAAACGTTCCAGAAACGGTATTCGCCGTAGTGCTCCTGCAGCTCGCGTTGCAGCAGCAGAGTACGGTCCACGGCCCAGCGATCCAGTGCGAGCATGTCTTCAGCCGGCAGCAGGTCGGTGGCCGGGTTGAAACCGGTCAGGTTGGAAAGCAGGAAACGCGCGGTGTTACGGATGCGCCGGTAGGCGTCCGCGCTGCGTTGCAGGATCTGCTCGGACACGGCCATTTCGCCGGAGTAGTCGGTCGAGGCCACCCACAGACGCATAATGTCGGCGCCCAGGGTGTCGTTGACTTTCTGCGGCGCAATCACGTTGCCCAGCGACTTGGACATCTTGCGCCCGGACTCGTCGACGGTGAAACCGTGGGTCAGCAGCTCGCGATACGGCGCGTGGTTGTCGATCGCGCAACCGGTCAGCAGCGACGAGTGGAACCAGCCGCGGTGCTGGTCGGAACCTTCCAGGTACAGGTCGGCGCGCGGGCCGCTCTCGTGGCCCATCGGGTGCGAACCGCGCAGGACGTGCCAGTGCGTGGTGCCCGAGTCGAACCAGACGTCGAGGGTGTCGCTGATCTTGTCGTACAGCGGCGCTTCGTCGCCCAGCAGCTCGGCGGCGTCGAGTTTGAACCAGGCTTCGATGCCTTCGACTTCGACGCGCTTGGCGACTTCCTCCATCAGTTCGACGGTGCGTGGGTGCAGTTCACCGCTTTCCTTGTTCAGGAAGAACGGGATCGGCACGCCCCAGTTGCGTTGACGCGAGATGCACCAGTCCGGACGGTTGGCGATCATCGAGTGCAGGCGCGCCTGGCCCCAGGCCGGGACGAACTTGGTGTCTTCGATGGCCTTGAGCGAGCGGACACGCAGGGTGTCGCCGCTGACCGGCTCTTTGTCCATGCCGATGAA
This sequence comes from Pseudomonas sp. efr-133-TYG-5, assembly GCF_030209175.1. Taxonomy (GTDB): domain Bacteria; phylum Pseudomonadota; class Gammaproteobacteria; order Pseudomonadales; family Pseudomonadaceae; genus Aquipseudomonas. The sequence continues at coordinate 73,418 of NZ_JARVSM010000002.1, forward strand.
CCACTGCGCGGTGGCGCGGTAGATCAGCGGGGTCTTGTGGCGCCAGCAGTGCATGTAGCTGTGTTCGATGACGGTGGTGTGCATCAGCGCACCGACTTCGCTCAGCTTGTCGACGATGGCCGGGTTGGCCTTCCAGATGAACTGGCCGCCGAAGAACTCCAGCGATGGCACGTACACGCCATTGCTCTGCACCGGGTTGAGGATGTCGTCGTTGACCATGCCGTATTTCTTGCAGGTCACGAAGTCGTCCACGCCGTAGGCCGGGGCGGAGTGAACCACACCGGTGCCGGCGCCCAGTTCCACGTAGTCGGCCAGGTACACCGGCGACAGGCGGTCGTAGAACGGATGACGGAAATTGATCAGTTCCAGCGCCGAACCTGGCGCGGTGGCCAGCACGCTGCCTTCAACGCCGTAACGCGACAGGCAGGACTCCACCAGCTCTTCAGCGAGAACCAGCAGCTTGTCGCCGATATCGACCAGGGCGTAGTTGAATTCCGGATGAACGTTCAGCGCCTGGTTGGCCGGGATGGTCCACGGGGTGGTGGTCCAGATCACGATCGAGGCAGGCTTGCCCAGCGATGGCAGACCGAACGCGGCGGCCAGTTTGGCTTCGTCGGCGATCGGGAAAGCCACGTCGATGGTCGAGGACTTCTTGTTCTCGTATTCGACTTCCGCTTCGGCCAGGGCCGAACCGCAGTCGAAGCACCAGTTCACCGGCTTCAGGCCCTTGAACACGAAACCGCCCTTGACGATTTCGGCGAGGGCACGGATTTCACCGGCCTCGTTCTTGAAGTCCATGGTCTTGTACGGATTGGCGAAGTCGCCCAGCACGCCGAGGCGGATGAATTCGGACTTCTGCCCTTCGATCTGCTCGGTGGCGTAGGCACGGCACAGCTCGCGAGTCTTGTCCGCGCCCAGGTTCTTGCCGTGGGTCACTTCGACCTTGTGCTCGATCGGCAGGCCGTGGCAGTCCCAACCCGGAACATACGGCGCGTCGAAACCCGACAGGGTCTTCGAGCGGATGATCATGTCCTTGAGGATCTTGTTCAGTGCGTGACCGATGTGGATCGTGCCGTTGGCGTACGGAGGGCCGTCGTGCAGGACGAACTTCGGACGATCCTTGCCAATCTCGCGCAACTTTCCGTACAGGCCAATACTGTCCCAGCGCTGCAGGATCTGCGGTTCGCGCTGTGGCAGGCCGGCCTTCATTGGGAAGGCGGTGTCCGGAAGGTTTAGCGTGGCTTTATAGTCGGTCATTTAAGGCTCTTCATTAGCGATGGGCGCTAGGTGCGGCTAGTGCACGGGCGGCGGCGACATCCGCGTTGATCGCCGTTTTCAGCGCCTCCAGGGAGGCGAAACGCTGCTCTTCACGCAGCTTCTGGTGGAAAACCACCGTCAAACGCCGGTCATACAGATCGCCGGCAAAATCTAAAAGATGGACCTCAAGGTGGGCCTTGCCATCACCTTGCACCGTGGGCCGCACGCCGATATTGGCGACGCCGGGCCAGGTCTTGCCGTCGATCTCGACGTCGACCAGGTACACCCCGGTGAACGGCACACGACGACGCTTGAGTTGAATGTTGGCAGTGGGCGTACCCAGCTGCCGGGCCAGTTTCTGCCCATGCAGCACGCGACCGGCAATCCGGTACGGGCGGCCCAGCAGGCGCTCGGCCAGGGCAAAATCGGCGGCGGCCAGGGCGTTGCGCACTTGCGTGCTGCTGACGCGAATGCCGTCCAGCTCGACGGTTTGCGCGGCTTCCACGGTAAAACCGTGAACCTGGCCAGCCTGCAGCAGGAAATCGAAATCGCCGAGACGGTCGCAACCGAAACGGAAATCGTCACCGACCTCCAGGTGCTGCACGCCAAGGCCATCGACCAGGATAGTATCGACGAACTCACTGGCGCTGAGCTTGCTCAGACGCTGGTTGAAAGCCAGGCACAACACCCGGTCGACGCCTTCAGCGGCCAGCAGCTGCAGCTTGTCGCGCAAGCGGGCCAGTCGCGCCGGCGCGGTGTCCGGAGCAAAGAACTCCCGCGGCTGCGGCTCGAAAATCACCACGCAGCTGGGTACGCCCAACTCGAGCGCACGCTCACGCAGTCGGGCCAGGATGGCCTGGTGACCACGGTGAACACCGTCAAAGTTGCCAATAGTGGCGACGCAGCCCCGATGCTGGGGGCGCAAGTTGTGGAGGCCTCGAACCAGCTGCATAACGCGCTTCTTGCTCATAAAGTGGCCGATTATAACCACACCCGACGGCCGACGACAGGCAACACCGTAACGCAAAGTGATCGAGCCGACAAAACTGCCGGCCCGCGCCCGATTATCGGTGCCAAAACCTCAGCTCAAGGCCTTGCGATTGAAGTCGCGCAGACGGAAGCCCATCAGCAGCAACATGCCGAAGTACGCCACCACGCCCGCCACCACCAGCACGCCCAGGCGCAGGAAGCGCTCGAGCATGTGGCCCTGGTCCCAGGCCGGCATGAAATGCATGCCGATCAGCAACACCAGCGACATCACCGCCACGGCAATCAACAGCTTCATGGCGAACTTCAGCCAGCCCGGCTGCGGCTGGTACATCTGCTGCTTGCGCAGCTGATAGAACAGCAGCCCGGCGTTGAGGCAGGCACCGGCACTGATCGCCAGCGCCAGACCGGCATGCGCCAGCGGGCCGATCAGTACCAGGTTGAACAACTGTGTGACGACCAGGGTAAAGATTGCGATTTTCACCGGGGTGCGAATGTTCTGTTGCGCATAAAAGCCTGGCGCCAGCACTTTGATCACGATAATCCCCAGCAGGCCGACAGAATAGGCAATCAACGCCCGCTGGGTCATGGCCGCATCAAAACCACTGAACTGGCCGTACTGGAACAGCGAAACCGTCAGCGGCTCGGCCAGAATCCCCAGCGCCAGCGCACACGGCAGCACCAGCACGAAGCACAGGCGCAGGCCCCAGTCGAGAATCCGCGAATATTCATGGCGATCCTTGCTGGCGTAGGTCTTGGCCAGTGTCGGCAGCAGAATCGTGCCCAGCGCCACGCCCAGCACGCCCGAGGGCAACTCCATCAAACGGTCGGCGTAATACATCCACGACACCGAACCCGCCACCAGGAACGAAGCGAAGATGGTGTTGATGATCAGGGAAATCTGGCTCACCGAGACGCCGATGATCGCTGGCAGCATCTGCTTCATCACTCGCCAGACCCCGGTGTCGCGCAGATTCAGGCGTGGCAGCACCAGCATGCCGATCTTTTTCAGGTGCGGCAGCTGATAGAGCAACTGCGCCAGGCCACCGGCCAGCACCGCCCAGCCCAGGGCCATGATCGGCGGATCGAAGTACGGCGTGAGGAACAGCGAGAACACGATCATGCTGACGTTGAGCAGCGTCGGCACGAACGCCGGCACCGAGAAACGGTTCCAGGTATTGAGAATCGCCCCGGCCAGCGACGACAGAGAGATCAGCAATATATAAGGAAAGGTCACGCGCAACAGGTCGGAGGTCAGCTGGAATTTTTCCGGCGTGTCGGCGAATCCCGGGGCCGTGGCCCAGATCACCCACGGCGCGGCGAGCATGCCCAGCGCCGTGACCAGCGCCAGCACCAGGGTCAGCAGCCCGGACACGTAGGCGATGAAGGTCCTGGTCGCCTCTTCCCCTTGCTGGCTTTTGTACTCGGCCAGAATCGGCACGAACGCCTGCGAGAACGCACCCTCGGCGAAGATCCGGCGCAACAGGTTGGGCAGTTTGAAGGCAATGAAGAAGGCGTCGGTCGCCATTCCGGCGCCGAATGTGCGGGCGATGAGCGTGTCACGGACGAACCCGAGAATCCGGGAAAGCATGGTGATAGAGCTGACAGCGGCCAACGATTTGAGCAGATTCATTGAGGGAATGTGTGCCTGTCGATAAACAGCAGGCGAACAATGCGCCCACTTGTGCGATACTCCGCGCCGCAACAGCACAGAGCCAAAGCTCGCGAGTTTACAGGTCAAGCGCCGGAAATAAATATCCCGCCTCTTCATACCTACCACTTAGCGGAACGTTTCAAGCGCCCTTGACAAGACTTCTCTTCATCGGCATGATTCGCGGCCTATTTTGTTTGCTATTTCCTAAAAAGTCTTTCGAGGAGCTCGACGGTGGCCAACTCACCTTCCGCCAAAAAACGTGCAAAACAGGCTGAGAAGCGTCGCAGCCACAACGCCAGCCTGCGTTCCATGGTTCGTACCTACATAAAGAATGTAGTTAAGGCCATCGACGCAAAAGACGCTGAAAAAGCTCAAGCTGCATACGTTCTGGCTGTGCCAGTTATCGACCGCATGGCCGATAAAGGCATCATCCACAAGAACAAGGCTGCTCGTCATAAGAGCCGTCTGAATGGTCACGTCAAGGCACTGAAAGCTGCTGCCTAAGCGACGTAATCATTAAAAAACCGACCCAAGGGTCGGTTTTTTATTGCCTGCGATCTGGCGAATCAGGCGCAAAAAAAGGGGAGCCCAGCGGCTCCCCTTTTTTACATCTTGAAGTTACTGCTGAACCGGCACCCACGGCAGGATCGGAATCGCCGTCACCGCATTCTGCGGACTGCCTTCGATCAGGCGGTCGCTGTAGACCAGGTACACCAGGGTGTTGCGCTTCTTGTCGAGGAAACGCACCACCTGCATGGTCTTGAATACCAGTGACGTACGCTCCTTGAACACCTCGTCACCGTCTTTCAGCTCGCCCTTGAACTTGATCGGCCCGACCTGGCGACAGGCAATGGAAGCCTCGGCGCGATCCTCGGCCAGGCCCAGACCACCCTTCACCCCGCCCGTCTTGGCGCGCGACAGGTAACAGGTCACGCCCTCGACCTTCGGATCATCAAACGCCTCGACCACGATCCGGTCGTTCGGCCCGACAAACTTGAACACCGTCGACACCTGGCCAATTTCCTCAGCCGAGACCAGCAATGGCAGCGCCATCAGCAAGCCCAACAATCCTTTTGCCATACGCATCGCGCTTTCCTCAGACCAGAATCAGATTGTCACGGTGAACCAGTTCCGGCTCAGCCATGTAACCGAGCAGACCGACAATCGCCTCCGACGATTGACCGATGATTTTTTGTGCTTCCAGGGCACTGTAGTTAGCCAGGCCACGGGCGATCTCACGGCCGTCCGGCGCCACGCAGACCACCATTTCGCCGCGCCGGAAGCTGCCCTGCACCAGCTTCACACCGACCGGCAGCAAGCTCTTGTTACCCTGGGACAGCGCCGACACGGCACCCTCGTCCAGCACCAGCGTGCCACGCGTCTGCAGATGCCCGGCCAGCCACTGCTTGCGCGCCGCCAGCATGCCGCGCTCAGGTGACAGCAAGGTGCCGATGCGCTCGCCCGCCTTGAGACGATCGAGCACACGCTCCAGACGCCCACCGACGATGATAGTGTGCGCCCCGGAGCGCGCTGCCAGACGCGCCGCCCGCAACTTGGTCTGCATGCCGCCACGCCCCAGCGCGCCACCGGTACCGCCAGCAACGGCGTCCAGCGTCGGATCGTCGGCGCGCGCTTCGTAGATCAGCTGCGCATCCGGGTTGTTGCGCGGATCGGCGTCGAACATGCCATCACGGTCGGTGAGAATCACCAGCAGATCCGCCTCGACCAGGTTGGCCACCAGCGCCGCCAGGGTGTCGTTGTCGCCGAAACGGATTTCGTCGGTGACCACGGTGTCGTTTTCGTTGATCACCGGGATGACCTTCAGCTCGACCAGCGCGCGCAAGGTACTGCGAGCGTTAAGGTAGCGCTTGCGGTCGGACAGGTCGTCGTGGGTCAGGAGAATCTGCGCGGTGTGCCGGCCATGCTCGGCAAAGCTCGATTCCCAAGCCTGCACCAGGCCCATCTGACCGATTGCCGCGGCAGCCTGGAGCTCGTGCATCGCACTGGGTCGTGCGGTCCAGCCCAGACGGCTCATGCCGGCCGCCACCGCCCCGGAGGACACCAGCACCAGCTCGACACCTGCTTCATGCAGGGCCACCATCTGCTCGACCCAGACACCCATTGCCGCGCGATCCAGCCCTTTGCCATCAGCTGTCAGCAAAGCGCTGCCGATCTTCACGACCCAACGCTGCGCACCTGTCACCTTGCTCCGCATCATCTTCAACCTTAGCTTGAGGGCGGCGCGACCCAGCGCCACCCGTGACGTTATTCGTGACTACCGATTTCCAGATACTAAAACGCCGCTCGATTGAGCGGCGCCTTTGTAGCCGGCGTGCGAAGGATCATAACACCGCACCCGAGCGCGATCTTCAGCACAGCAAAAGATCGCAGCCTGCAACAGCTCCTACGACGGATCAGTCACGCACGTAAATGATTTCCGGACCGTCTTCATCATCCACATCTTCTTCGTCCCAGTCATCGTCACCGATGTCGTGGACCGACTTCACGCCACTGCGACGCAGGGCACGCTTGTCGTCCAGCGCCTGTAGCTGCGCGCGGGCCTCGTCTTCGATGCGCTGATCGAGATCGGCCAGCTCTTCCTTGTACGCAGGGTCGTTGGCCAGGCGATCGGCACGATCCTCCAGGTAACGCATGATGTCGCGGGTCAGGCGCTCGGTACCTTCTTTGGCGATGGCCGAGATCACGTAGACCGGACCTTCCCACTGCAGACGATCAACGATTTCCTTGACGCGCTCCTCGTGCTCTTCTTCGAGGATCTGGTCGCATTTGTTCAGCACCAGCCAGCGATCACGCTCGGCCAGCGACGGGCTGAACTTGATCAGCTCGTTGACGATCACTTCCGCCGCGTCCGGTGCACTGCTGTCATCCAGCGGCGCCATGTCGACGAGGTGCAGCAGCAGACGCGTACGCGCCAGGTGCTTGAGGAAGCGAATACCCAGGCCGGCACCGTCGGAAGCACCTTCGATCAGCCCCGGAATGTCTGCGATGACGAAGCTTTTCCAGCGGTCGACGCTGACCACACCGAGGTTCGGCACCAGCGTGGTGAACGGATAGTCGGCGACCTTCGGCTTGGCGGCCGATACCGAACGGATAAAGGTACTTTTACCGGCATTCGGCAGACCCAGCAGGCCGACATCGGCCAGTACTTTCATTTCCAGCTTGAGGTCACGCTGCTCGCCCGGCTTGCCCGGCGTGGTCTGGCGTGGCGCACGGTTGGTACTGGATTTGAAACGGGTGTTGCCCAGACCGTGCCAGCCGCCCTGGACCACCATCAGCTTCTGACCGGCCTTGGTCAGGTCGCCGATGACTTCCTGGGTAGCGGAGTCGATCACGGTGGTGCCGACCGGCACGCGCAGGATCAGGTCTTCACCCTTCTTGCCGGTGCAGTCGGTGCTGCCGCCGTTGGAGCCACGCTCGGCATCGAAGTGCCGGGTGTAACGGTAGTCCACCAGGGTATTGAGGTTTTCGTCGGCCATCATGTAGATGGAACCGCCGTCACCGCCATCACCACCGTTCGGACCGCCGTTTTCAATGAATTTTTCCCGACGGAAACTCATGCAGCCATTGCCGCCGTCGCCAGCCTTTACGCGGATCGATACTTCATCAACAAACTTCATAACCAACGCCTCTCGCCGTACGGACGAGCCGAAAAACAATCAAGACATAAGACTCTTGCAAAAATGAGCGCAGCGACCCCAATCCACGACCTACATCGTACGCCGACAGCCCATACAAACAGTTTTGCAAGAGACTCACCCCACAAACGAAAAAGCCCCGTCGCAAGACAGGGCTCTTCCAGCGATCTCGCGATTAGGCCGCGACAACGCTCACGTAACGACGACCGAAGGCGCCTTTTACTTCAAACTTGATCACGCCTTCGATTTTCGCGAAGAGAGTGTGATCTTTACCCATGCCAACGCCGTAGCCAGCGTGGAATTGGGTGCCGCGCTGACGCACGATGATGTTGCCGGCCTTGATGACCTGGCCGCCGTACATCTTCACGCCAAGGCGTTTGGCTTCTGAGTCGCGACCGTTACGGGTACTACCACCAGCTTTTTTGTGTGCCATGAGTTCAATTCTCCTAGTGAGGAATTAGGCTGAAATTAAGCCTGAATACCGGTGATTTTGATCTCGGTGAACCACTGGCGGTGGCCCATACGCTTCATGTGGTGCTTACGGCGACGGAACTTGATGATGCGGACTTTATCGTGACGACCTTGGGAGATCACTTCAGCCTTGACGGTTGCGCCAGCAACAACAGGTGCGCCGATGTTCACGTCGTCGCCGTTGGCGACCAACAGAACGCGGTCAAAAGTCACGGATTCGCCAGTAGCGACTTCCAGTTTTTCGATCTTCAGGTATTCACCTTCAGCGACCTTGTATTGCTTACCGCCGGTAACGATTACTGCGTACATGGTATTTCTCCGATAATCCTGCTCACCCAGCTCTTTATAAGAAGAGGTATTGGCTGGCATGGCTGCATGGGGCTGGAACGGCCCAAGTGCAATTGCGTAAGGCAGGTGCTGCCCAGGAAGTTCAGGGTGCGCGATTGTACGCAAGCCGCCGCAGGCATGCAAGTGGCCGTCCATCGCGCCTTGACACCTGCGGACGTGGGTCCTAGCATGCCGCGCAACCCTTCTGGAGCACCTGTCGCTGATGCAACCCCAAGCTTTCTACCGCGCGGTGGCGGACGATTTTAGCGCCGTCGACGGCATCATCAAGAAGCAGCTGACTTCCCGAGTGCCGCTGGTATCGAAAATCGGCGATTACATCACGTCGGCCGGCGGCAAGCGCCTGCGCCCGCTGCTGGTGCTGCTGTGCGGCAAGGCCCTGGGTCGCGAAGGCGACGACATGCGCCTGCTGGCCGCCACCATCGAGTTCCTGCACACCGCCACCCTGCTGCATGACGACGTGGTCGACATGTCCGGCATGCGCCGTGGCCGCTCGACCGCCAACGCCATGTGGGGCAACGCCCCGAGCGTGCTGGTCGGCGATTTCCTGTACTCGCGCTCGTTCGAAATGATGGTCGAACTGGGCTCGATGCCGGTGATGAAGATCCTCTCCCAGGCCACGCGCATCATCGCCGAAGGCGAAGTGCTGCAGCTGTCCAAGGTCCGCGACGCCAGCACCACCGAAGAAACCTACATGGAAGTCATCCGCGGCAAGACCGCGATGCTCTTCGAAGCCTCGACCCACAGTGCCGCCGCACTGGCCGGCGCCACCGCCGAGCAGAGCGAAGCCCTGCGCACCTTCGGCGATCACCTGGGCGTGGCATTCCAGCTGGTCGACGATCTGCTCGACTACAAGGGCGACGCCGAAACCCTGGGCAAGAACGTCGGTGACGATCTGGCCGAAGGCAAGCCGACCCTGCCGCTGATCTACACCATGCGCGAAGGCACTGCGGAGCAAGCTGCGCTGGTGCGCCAGGCGATCCAGAAAGGCGGCATCGAAGACCTCGAAAGCATCCGCATCGCCGTGGAAGCTTCCGGCTCGCTGGCATACACCGCGCAACTGGCCCGTGATTACGTGGCTCGCGCGATCAAGTGCCTCGACGCACTGCCGGCCAGCGAATACCGCGACGCCCTGGTTGAACTGAGCGAATTCGCGGTCGCCCGCACGCACTGATTCTTCCTCTGTGGGAGCGAGCCTGCTCGCGAAAGCCAGCTGTCGGTCGACATCAATGTTGACGGGCCTGACGCTTTCGCGGGCGGGCTCGCTCCCACAGTCGTTTCTGCGCTATGCCCTTGCGCAGCTAAAACCCTATACAATGTGCGACTTTTAGCGATCCACCTCCCAAGGAGCCTTAGTGAGCACGTTGCCACCCTGCCCGAAATGCAATTCCGAATACACCTACGAAGACGGTGCCCAACTGATCTGCCCGGAGTGCGCCCACGAATGGTCCGCCAGCGGCGAAGCCGAAGTGGCCGCCGATGCTGCCGTGAAGAAAGATTCGGTCGGCAACGTCCTGCAGGACGGCGACACCATCACTGTGATCAAGGACCTCAAGGTCAAGGGCACCTCGCTGGTGGTCAAGGTCGGCACCAAGGTCAAGAACATCCGCCTGTGCGATGGCGACCACGACATCGACTGCAAGATCGACGGCATCGGCCCGATGAAGCTCAAGTCCGAGTTCGTCAGAAAAGTCTGAGCCTGTTGTCAGCCATCCCGCACCCAGCGTGCGGGATGGTGCTTCGCCCTCCCCCCGCTGCGTCGGCAAAGCCAGGCAATGGCCAAACGCTTGCCGTGTTGACCTTACGCAATCTTTACCCACGAAAAAGCGCAAACCGCCAATAGGCACTTGCTATTTGATGAATAAGAATTATTCTCATTGAAACCCTTCAATGGAGATGAGAACCATGACTTATTTGATCGACGCCTGGCTGGATCGCCCGCATCCGTACCTGCGCATCCTGCATCGGGAAACCGGGGAAGTCTGTGCCGTTCTGGAAGAGGAAGCCCTGCACGAGCTGCAGGATCAAGGGGATCTGGATGTCAGCGGCCTGAGTTCCAGCGAACCGCTGGTGCTCAAGGAGCTGGTGCGCAATCTGTTCCTGTTCTGCTATGCCCGGGCCTTGCGCCCGACCAGTGAGCTGCATCACAAGATCGAAATATGAGTAGCAATACAAAACCTGTGGGAGCGAGCTCGCTCGCGAAGGCAGCAACGCGATTGCAGACTTGAACCGGATCGCCTGCATTCGCGAGCAAGCTCGCTCCTACAACGGCCTTACAGAACGTCGAGCAGCTCGACGTCGAACACCAGAACGCTGTGCGGCGGGATGCTGCCAACGCCTTGAGCGCCGTAAGCCAGTTCGCTCGGCACGTACAGACGCCATTTGCTGCCGGCATTCATCAGTTGCAGGGCTTCGGTCCAGCCAGCGATCACGCCGCCGACCGGGAATTCTGCCGGCTGGCCACGCTCGTAGGAGCTGTCGAACACAGTGCCGTCGATCAGGGTGCCGTGGTAGTGGGTGCGCACGTTGTCTTCACGGGTCGGCTTGGCGCCTTCGCCCTGGGTCAGCACTTCGAACTGCAGGCCGGAAGCCAGGGTGGTGATGCCATCACGCTTGGCGTTTTCAGCCAGGAAAGCCAGGCCTTCGCCAGCCGCGGCTTCAGCCTTGGCAGCCGCTTCGGCTTGCATGATTTCGCGGATCACTTTGAAGCTGGCGGACATTTCTTCCTGCCCTACACGGCTTGGCTTGCCGCCGAACGCGTCGGTCAGGCCGGCCAGGATGGCGTCCAGGCTGACACCCGGTGGCGGGTTGTCGCGCAGCTGGTCACCCAGCTGACGGCCGATACCGTAGCTGACGCGGGTTTCGTCGGTGGACAGATTTACTTCGGACATGACACTGCTCCGCTGTGCGGACGGCCACAGGACTTGCCGTGCGTGCACAGCGCGTCCCGGCGCGCCCGGAACCAAAAGGGCGAGCAGACTAGCACAGATGCCCGCGTCGATGGGGCGTCGCGCCTACAGGGCCGAGCGCCAGGCCAGTGGCAGTTTCAGGCTTTCTTCGTCACTCGCGCCGAGGCCGCACATTTCATCGTGAACCGAGGTGTGGATCAGGTTGAACGGCAGCTTCGGAAAGTCGTGCAGAACGTCCCGGGCGTGTTCCACCGAGCGCACCTGGAACATCCCGCCCTTGGCGTCGCTGAGTGGAAACGCCGCGCCGTGCATGCGCGCTTCGAGCAGATAGATCCCGCCTTCAAGGGAGATCAGGTTCAGCTCATCGACCTTGCCGGCGATGGCATACGCATTCAACTCTTGCAGGTTCATGAACACACCTCGTGCAGTGGCGAGCCGGGACCCTACAGGGATATGCCTCGGCGCACGAAAGCACAAGCCACAAACGACACCGCCCGTCTGTTTCGCAACAGACGGGCGGTTTTTTCTTCAGGCCGATCGCTCGGCGGTCCAGCGCGGGCAAGCGCCCTCGGCCCACTGACTCAGTGCTTGGTGACCTTGTCCAGGTAACCCATGGCAAACGCAGAGACCACGAAGGTCATGTGGATGATCACGTACCACATCAGGTGCTCGGGATCGACGTTCTTGGCGTCCATGAAGATCCGCAGCAGGTGGATCGAGGAAATCGCCACGATCGACGCCGCCACCTTCATTTTCAGCGACGAGGAGTCCATGGTGCCCAGCCAGCTGAGCTTCTCCTTGCCCTCGTCGATGTCCAGTTGCGAAACAAAGTTTTCGTAACCGGAAATCATCACCATCACCAGCAGGCCGCCCACCAGCGCCATGTCGATCAGCGACAGCAGGACCAGAATCAGATCCGACTCGGCCATCGCGAACACGTTGGGCAGGATATGGACGATTTCCTGGAAAAACTTCAGCGCCAGCGCCAGCAGCCCGAGAGACAGCCCGATATAGATCGGCGCCAGCAGCCAGCGCGTCGCGTACATTGCATTTTCGATAAAGCGTTCCATTGAATCTCACACAAGGGCTGGAAATGGCCGCGAGTATATCAGCCCGTCATGACCGCCAGAAACCGCCCGGAAATCCGCCACCTGCGTGTGTGTGACAAAGTTTTTCTGCTAGTGTCCAAACCATTGACAGCCCAGCGACAGTGGACAGGACGACTGGAAAATGGATGTGCGATTGCCGTTGACGACGACCGGAATATGCCTCGCCCTGCTGCTCGGCGGCTGCTCGCCCGGCGATGAAAAGCACCCACCGAGCCTGGAAGAAAAGACCGCCCGTTTCGAACAGTCGCTGGACGCCATCAGCGACCCCAAACTCAGGGATGCGGTGACCGAACTCGGCGGCTCGCTGCTGTTGCTCGAACGCGCGCAACAACGGCTCGATAGCCAACCGCCGCGCACCGAGTACAGCGAAGACGCCCTCGGCATTCTCAAGCACTATCCGTCGCCGCAGGCGCTGGTCGACACCTTCATCAACGGCCTGTTCGTCCTGCACAAGGACTCCAGCTCCGACTACCTCACCGATCTGCAGCCGGTGTTCCCGTTCAACCTGAACATTCCCGGCGGCTTCCTGTTTCCCCATGCCGTGGAGTGGCGATCGGTGACGCTGAGCAACCAGCGGGTGATCGCCTTCCAGCCGGAGTGGTCGGAAACCGACCCGGGCATTCAATTGAGCCCGTCCAGTTCCAACGTGACCAATCCCGATGATCTGACCGTGACCTACCCGTTCATCGAGGGCCTGGACATCGACAAGAAGACCCGCCCGCAACCGGTGAGCCTGCAAGGCCAGGTCGAAGTCATCGCGCCGAAGCGCCTGCACCGTTTCGACCTGGGCCAACAGGATGTCGGCCAGACCCGCACCGACGGCAACCTCAGCGTGACCCTGCTGAAACTGGACAAGCACTACGCCGAAGTCGAGTTCAGCAACAGCCTGCCGCTCGCTGAAGAAGTCGCCAATAACCCGCTCAATCCGTTGATCGTCCAGGCGCGCGACAGCACCGGGCAATACCTGCAGCGCGCCGGCTCGATCAACGAGAGCCCGGAGCAGGTAACGTTCTATCAAAAACAACTGGCGCAGCTGCAAACGCAAAAGGCCTGGAGCGAAGCCCTGGAAACACAGCTGGAAACCGACCAGCGCACTTTCGAGCAGCAGCACCCGCGCCGCTACAACAAGGTGTACTTCAACGGCCCGGTCGAAACCGTGGAAGTCAGCGTGCTGGATTTCTCCGCAACGACCGTGACCCGCAAGGCGCTCGATCTGCCGTTGCGCCAGTTCGATCCGCACACCACGGCCAAAACCCTGCAACCGCTGGACACGGGAGTGACGGTGTATGACGACCAGGCCGCGAACTGGCTCAAGGGCGCGTCCCTGACCGAGGAGCAACTGAAGAACAGCATAAGGATTCACCAGTCGGTGGAGGAACCGAGTGCCGCCCGCATCGAGTTCGATCACCGCAAGACGTTCAACGATGAGTTGCTCGGCGACGATTTCAGTCCGGGCGAGATTCCGGTGACCTTTTTTACCGAGAAACGCGACGGCAAACGCGACGAACCGATCGAGCTGCCGCCGGAGGCCTATCAGGTTGATCCGCTGCAATCGACCATCACCTACGACCTCAACCTGTTCCCGGAAACCCCGGCGATTGCCATCGGCTCGATGCCCTTGTTCCTGGCCACGGTGGCCAAGCAGACGTACGCGGCTGGCGCCCTGCCCAAGGGCCTGGAGATCCGCAACAACGCGCTGGTGGTGGATATGAAGCGGTTCCCGGCCAATGAATGGCGGTTTTACGTCAAGGACGCCAGCGGCAACTACCTCAAGCAGATGCTCTCGGTCAGCCACGACGCCAGTACGGAAGGCCCGGCGATCTTCGGCGTGCACTATTTCTACGGCCGGCCGACTCAGGTGGAAAGCTACCAGCGGACCGACCTCGCCACCGTGCAGTATGGTTTCGAAGTCAAGCTCGACAAGGCGTCACAGCCAGGCGTGGCGCCCTGAGCACGCTCAGCGGTCGAAGCCGCTGAGGCTGCGTCCGCGACCGCCGTTGATCTGCCGCAGCTGGGCTTGCAGGTGCAGGCTCCAGATCTGCGGATCGTCGGCCAGTTCGTAGCCGTGCATCGTCAGGCTTTCAACAATGGTGTCGAGAATCGACTCGGCAGCGATCGGCCCATGAAACGGGCCCTGGGCCTTGATGGCGGAAGGTTGTTCACCGGCCATGCCGGCAGCGAAGAGCAGCGTCCACATGCCGTTATCGCCGGCCAACGGCTTGATGGCGCATTCGATACGGGTCACGAGACCCAGGCACTGACGGGTGAGACAGAGGTTGCGCGACATGGCGGCGACCCTCGGTAAAGCCGGTATTCAGCCCTCACGGGAAGGCTGTTTCGATCCAGTGATACTGTCGATGTCCTTGAGCAGAGAATAGAAGAAAAGTCCGCCGCGCAAGCCGCACGAAACCAGAAGGCGCCGAATGGTCATAGTGTGAAGATTGGCGTCAGAGTGATGGCACTTTTCCCGAAGATCCCCGCAAAAATCAATCTGCAAAACACAGTGGGAGCGAGCCTGCTCGCGAAGGCGCAGTGTCAGGCAACTGATCAGTCGTCTGCTACAGCGCTTGCGCAAGCAGGCTCGCTCCCACCGTTTTACGACATGAGGGCTCAGGCCGGTTTGGTCTCTGCCAACGCCTCCTGCGCCAGTTCTTTCTCGGCGTCCTTGAGATCTTCTTCGCTGATCATTTCGGCGATGTCGCGCAGGCGCTCCACCACCCGGGCGTTGATACTGCCCTCGGGGAATTGGCCATCGGCGTCCGGCTCACCGGCCGGCTCGCCGACCAGCAGGCTCAGCGCCTCGTCGGCCTGGCGCACGGCGTAGACGTGGAACTGCCCGGCGCGCACCGCCGCCAGCACTTTCTCGTCGAGCATCAGGGTGGCGACGTTGGCCTGTGGAATGATCGCACCCTGTTCGCCGGTCAGGCCGCGTGCCTCGCAGAGTCGGAAGAAGCCTTCGATCTTCTCGTTGACCCCGCCCACCGCCTGCACTTCGCCGAACTGGTTGATTGACCCGGTAATGGCGAAGCACTGCTTGAGCGGGGTTTTCGACAACGCCGAAATCAGCGTACAGGCTTCGCCCAGCGACGCACTGTCGCCATCGACGTAACCGTAGGACTGCTCCAGGGCGATGCTCGCGGAAATCGCCAGGGGGAATTCCTGGGCATAGCGGCTGCCCAGGTAACCGGTGAGGATCATCACGCCCTTGGAGTGAATCGGCTGACCAAGATTGACCTCACGTTCGATGTCGACGATACCGCTGCCGCCCGGGTACACCGTGGCGGAAATCCGCGCCGGCACGCCGAACGCCGAGTCACCGACCTCGAGCACGGTCAGGCCGTTGCATTTGCCCACCGCCGCGCCGTCGGTGTCGATCAGAATGATCCCCGCCAGCATGTCGTCGAGAATCCGCGCCGAAACGCGCCCGGTGCGCGTGGCCTTGGCCTTGAGTGCGCGTTCGATATGGCCGGCGTCGGTCATTTCGTCGTTCGCCAGGTGACGGATGAAATCCGCCTCGCTGACCAGTTGGAACAGGTCGCCGATGCGCGCCGACAAGCGCCCCTGGTGCTCCGCCAGCCGTGCGCTGTAGGTCGCCAGGCGCGCCACGGCGTCGGCGGTCAGCGGCGCCATGCCCTCTTCCGAGGTGCGCGTCTTGAGCAGCTGGGCGAACTGCTCCAGGCTTTCGTCGACCATCGGGATGTCTTCATCGAAGTCGACCAGGACGCGGAACATCTCCTGGAAGTCCGGATCGAGGTCTTGCAGCGTGTAGTACAGCTGCCGCGCACCGATGATGATCACTTTGACCTGCAGCGGGATGTGCTGCGGGTTGAGGGTCACCGTAGCGAAACGGCCCATCTCGCCCAGCGGCGACTCCATTTTCAGCTTGCGCGATTGCAGGGCGCGCTTGAGCGCATCCCACACGAACGGCTCGCTGAGCATTTTTTCCGCTTCGAGAATCAGGAAGCCGCCGTTGGCACGGTGCAGTGCCCCCGGCCGCAGCTGCCGGTAGGTGGTGTAGAGCGCGCCCTGATCGGTGGTGTATTCGATGCGCCCGAACAGGTTTTCGTAAGTCGGGTGCGGCTCGAACACCACCGGCGCGCCACCGCTGGCCGGATGGCCGACCACCAGGCTCGGCGCGTACTGCTCTTCCAGCAGCTTGCGCGCGACGGCGTCGGTCTTGCTGTCGTCGACCAGTTGCTCGACCACGGTTTTCAGCAGGTACACCTGCATCGCCTGCAGGTAACCGCAGACGGCGGCGTTCTCCGCGTATTTTTCCGACAGCGGCGCGAGCAGCGGTTGCAGGGCCAGGGTGATGGTTTCTTCGTTGAGCTGGCGCAGCTGGTTGCTCGACTCGCGCTTCCATTGCGGCAGGCTGGCGAGTTCTTCGTTGAGACGTTCCTCGAGGCTGGAGATGTCGTCGTGGAAGCGCTCGCGCTCGGCTTCCGGCAACTGGGCGAACTCGGCTTCATCCAGCGCCTTGCCTTCGAGCATCGGGGTGAAGGCGATGTTGCTGCTGTCGCGGTACAGGGCGACGTCCTTCTCCAGGGCCAGGCGTTCGATGACGTCGAGCGCCTTGTCGTAGCGCTGGTTGAAGGCGCGGTCGATGGCGCTCTTCTTCTGCTGGTAGGACGGGTGTTCGAACACGGCCGGGAAGGTTGCCAGGAGGTTGTCGATCAAGCCGTTGATGTCGCCGATGAAAGCGCCGGCGGTGCCCGACGGCAACTCCAGGGCGCGGGGCTCGCGCGGCTCATCGAAATTGTTGACGTAGACCCAGTCCGCCGGGGTCTGCAGGCGCTTGCCTTCGGCCTTCAGGTAGCGTTTGACGAACGAGAAACGGCCGGTGCCGGGCTCGCCCATGACAAAGACGTTGTAACCGGGGCGTGGCATAGCCACACCGAACTGCAAGGCTTCGACCGCACGTTCCTGGCCGAGCACACCGCGAAAGGGCTCCAGATCATTGGTGGTAGTGAAGCTGAACTGTTCAGCGGAAAACGGACGGGTCAGCGCTTCGGGCGCTAGACGCAAGCTGGCAGCAACAGGATCAGGCATCGGGCTTCCTTAACAATCAGGCGGGGCAGATAGCGGCATTCTGGCGCTGCCCGTGCCCCACTGGCAAGGCGCGCCATGTGTCAAAGCATAGACAACTGCCCCGCCCCGCGAATCGCCCCGTGAATCCGGGGCCGGCAACGAATATTCAGCAAAAAATCACGGAACCACGGGAACGTGCCTAAACTCCAAACTGCGCGGCTGGAACTAATACCGGCCCACTGGCGCTTTTAGGATCTGTTCAGACAGAGCTTGGGGGGCCAGAACCCTGTCCATTGGTATGCACATAAAGAGAACAAAGCTATGAAACGGATTCTTCTCGGTACTCTCTTCACCGCTGTATCCATCAACGCCATGGCTCAGGCGCCAGGCGGCCCGGATTGCGGTTGGGGCAACATGCTGTTCGAAGGTCAGCGTGGCACCCCGGCGCACTTCCTGGCATCCACCACCAACGGCACTTCCGGTAACGCAACCTTCGGTATGACGTCCGGTACCAACGGCTGCTCGACCAACGCGTCGCTGACCTATGGCGGCAAATCCTGGTTCGCCATGAATGGCATGATGAACGAACTGTCCGAAGACATGGCCAAGGGCAACGGCGAAGCGCTGACGACCTATGCCGTGGTACTGGGGGTGGCGCCGGAAGACCGTGCGCACTTCGCGGCTGTCACTCACGAGCACTTCCAGCAGATCTTCAGCAAGGCTGACGTGACCGCCGAAGACGTGCATACCAACACCCTGGCCGTACTGAAAGCAGACCCACGTCTGGCCAAGTACGCAACGCAGGCTTAAGCTCGACCCCGCCCGCTTCTTTCGGGAAGCGGGTTTTTATTTTTTCGGCCCGCCCTTCTTGGGTCTTTGTTTCTTTTCGACTTAAGTTGCCACCTATGCTCAAACGCCTTGCCTGGCTGGCGCTCTGTGTCTGCGCCCCGCTGTCCGCCGCGCCCCACATCGACCCTCAACGTTTGCAGCAACTGGCCAACGATCGCTTCTGGATTTCCCTGGGCCATTACGAAACCGCCAAGCTCGGCGGCTGGCGCAGCTACGTCAGCGACAGGAAATTCTTCCTCGCCGCCGACGGCAACGAACACCCCGACCACGAACTGGCCGCCACCGTGCAGGCGCTGTACGCCCCGGCCAGCCTCGGCGAGAAGCATGCGCAATGCGTCTACCCGGCGCGCACGCGCTGGCTGCAGGCGCAGCTCGACCTGAAGGATCTGCCCGCACCCGACTGTGCCGAATTCAAGCAATGGTTCAAGGACGTCTCGCCGCACAGCGCGGTGATGATCTTCCCGGCGGCCTATCTCAACAGTCCTTCGTCGATGTTCGGCCACACCCTGCTGCGCATCGACCAGGCTGATGTGCAGAGCGACAAGACCTCGCTGCTCAGCTACGCGATCAACTTCGGCGCCTACATCGAAGGCTCCGACAACAGCATTCTGTATGCCTGGAAAGGCCTGATGGGCGGTTATCCGGGGCTGTTCGCGCTGGTGCCGTACCAGGAAAAACTCTCCGAATACCGCAGCCTGGAAAACCGCGACCTGTGGGAGTACCGACTCAATCTGACCCAGGCTGAAACCGCGCGCATGGTCGAGCACGTGTGGGAGCTGAAGCAGATCCAGTTCGACTATTTCTTCTTCGACGAAAACTGCTCGTACCGCCTGCTCGAACTGCTGCAGGTGGCGCGGCCGAGCCTGCGCCTGACCGAGCAATTCCCGCTGACCGCGATCCCCACCGACACCGTCAAAGCGGTGAAAGCGGCCGGCCTCGTTGAGCACATCGAATATCGCCCGTCCCGCGAACGTGAACTGCTCAGCCGCGCCGAGCCGCTGAGCGCTGAAGAACAGGATTGGGTGCTGAAAGTCAGTGCCGATCAGCAGGTATTGCAGGAGCCGACATTCAAGGCTCTGCCCCGGGATCGTCAGGCGCTGATCGTCGATGCGGCGTATCGCCTGGAGCGCTATCGCGCCAATGGCCAGGAACGCGATCCGCACCGGGCGCAGCGCAGTTTCGAACTGTTGCGGGCGATCAACAAGAACCCGGCGCCGGAGCTGCAGATCCCGCAACCGGGCCTGCCCGAAGACGGCCACGAATCGCGCACCTGGCAGGCCGGCCTCGGCACCCGCGGCGATCGTGCATTCGGCGAGTACGGCCTGCGCATGGCTTATCACGACCTCAATGACAACGCCGAAAGCTTCCCCCTCGGCGCGCAGATCGAAATCCTGCAGCTGAAGCTGCGCCAGTACGAGGGCAACGACTGGCAACTGCAGCAACTGGACCTGGCCACCATCCGCTCGCTGACGCCACGCAATGCGCTGTTGCAGCCGTTGTCGTGGCAGGTCACCGGCGGTCTGGAGCGGGTACCGGGCAAGCATGACGACGAAACCCTGGTCAGCCACGTCAACGGTGGCGCCGGCGGCACCTGGCAGTTGGGCGAAGACGTGCTCGGGTTTGCCCTCGGCACCGTGCGGGTCGAGCACAACAACGACTTCGCCGGATTCGTCGCCCCCGCTGCCGGCTTCAACAGCGGCGTGCTGTGGAAAAACCCGCTGGGCAACTTCAGCCTCGAAGGCAAGGGCGACTACTTCACCAACGGCGAAGTGCGCCGCAGCGTGAGCCTGAACCAGCAGTGGGAACTGTCGCGCAATCTCGGTCTGCGCCTGAGTGCACAGCGTGAATTCAGCCACCTCGCCACACCTGAAACCGAAGTGATGCTCGAGGTGAAGTGGTACCATTACTGACCTGACCTGAAGCCCAATCAACTCCCTTGTGGGAGCGACCTTGTGGGAGCGAGCCTGCTCGCGAAAGCGATGGGTCATTCACCATCCTGGTTGAATGACCGGTTGCATTCGCGAGCAGACTCGCTCCCACATTGATTTTGTGCTGTTGATGGATTTTTCACGGCGCTTCGACAGCCGCCTCATGAATCCGCTTCTAGACTTTCCCTATCAGCCGAGAATCGGCGCGGGAGAGTGCGATGTGGCGGTGTGCGGGTTTGCTGGGCGTTGTGCTGTTAGTGGGCGGTTGCCAATCGACCCATGAAGACTTGATCGCCAAGGGTTATCCACCGGCCTTCGCCGACGGCTTCGATGACGGCTGTGTCAGTGGCCGCCAGGCCGCCGGTTCGATCAGCGGCGAGTTCCGCAAGAACGTGCCGCGCTATCTCAAGGACAAGCAATACGCCGAAGGCTGGACCGACGGCTTCCGCCAGTGCCAGGCGATGCTGGAAAACAAGGATCGCGAAGACTATCGCAACGAGCACTGGGACGAACGCGAACGCGCCTGGCAACAACAGAAAGACCAGGGCGCCGCGCGGGCCTATCGCTCGCAATAGGTCGCTTGCAGACATCCAGTGCAACCAAATGCCGGCGATCATGGCCCAACCTCTATAACGGGAGGACACCATGAGCCGCGCTTTCGTCAACGAAGATAACGCCGCTGCGCAAGCCGATCAGCCGGTCGAACGGCAGGTCAGTGCACAGCCCAATTACGTCACGCCGCAGGGACGCGCGCAGTTGCAGGCGCGGGTCGCCGAACTGCAAGCCCTGCACGCCGAGCAGGCCGCCCGCGGCGAGCAGGCCGACCAACAGCGCCTGGCCGACCTGCAGCGGGACCTGCGCTACTTCAACCAACGCCTGGCCAGCGCGCAGGTCGTGCCCGGCGCGACCTCCAGCGACAAGGTGCAGATCGGCAGCTGGGTGACCTTTGCCGACGAGTCCGGCAGCGAGCAGCGGGTACAACTGGTCGGCGAGGATCAGGCCGACGCCGCCAGGGGCCTGATCAACTGGGGCTCGCCGCTGGGTCGGGCACTGCTCGGCGCCCGCCTCAACGACGAGGTGCTGTGGCAGCGTCCTGCCGGCGATCAACTGATCGAAGTGATCCGCATCGAACCGGCTTAAACCACACCCTGAGCGAGCATCGCATCGGCGACTTTGACGAAGCCGGCGATGTTCGCGCCTTTGACGTAGTTGATGCGCCCGTTCTCTTCGCCGAAATGCACGCAGGCGTGGTGAATCGACTGCATGATCGCGTGCAGCTTGCTGTCCACCTCGCCGGCCGTCCACAGCAGGCGCATGGCGTTCTGCGACATTTCCAGACCACTCACCGCGACGCCGCCGGCGTTCGAAGCCTTGCCCGGGGCGAACAGGATGCCGGCCTCGATGAAGATATCCACAGCCTCCAGCGTGGTCGGCATGTTCGCGCCCTCGGCGACGCACACGCAGCCGTTGCGCAGCAGAGTGCGTGCGGCGTCGGCGTCGAGTTCGTTCTGCGTGGCACAGGGCAGCGCGATGTCGCACGGCAGCGCCCACGGCAACTGACCGGCGCGGAATTCCAGACCGAACGCCGTAGCCAATTCGCTGATGCGTCCGCGTTTGACGTTTTTCAGTTCCAGCAGCGCCTGCCACTGCTCTTCGCTCAGGCCCGATTCGCAATACAGCGTGCCTTCGGAGTCGGACAGCGAAATCACCTTGCCGCCCAGGTCCATGACCTTGCGCGCCGCGTACTGAGCGACGTTGCCGGAACCGGAAATCGCCACCCGCTTACCTTCGACGGTCTGCCCGCGGCGCTTGAGCATTTCTTCGGCGAAGTACACGCAACCGAAACCGGTGGCTTCCGGCCGGATCAGGCTGCCGCCGTAGGTCATGCCCTTGCCGGTCAGTACGCTGGTGAACTGGTTGCTCAGGCGCTTGTACTGGCCGAAGAGGAAACCGATCTCCCGCGCGCCGACCCCGATATCGCCGGCCGGCACGTCGACATCGGCGCCGATGTGGCGGTACAGCTCGCTCATGAACGCCTGGCAGAAGCGCATCACTTCGGCGTCGCTTTTGCCCTTCGGATCGAAGTCCGAACCGCCCTTGCCGCCGCCCATCGGCAGCGAGGTCAGGGAGTTCTTGAAGGTTTGCTCGAAGGCTAGGAACTTCAGCACGCCAAAGTTCACCGACGGATGAAAACGCAGACCGCCCTTGTACGGGCCGATGGCGCTGTTCATCTGGATGCGGAAACCACGATTGACCTGGACCCTGCCCTGATCGTCGACCCACGACACGCGAAACACCAGCGCCCGCTCCGGCTCGCAGATGCGCTCGAGAATGCCGGACGTCAGGTAGTGCGGATTGGCTTCGAGAAACGGCCACAGGCTGCGCAGGACTTCTTCCACGGCCTGGTGGAATTCCGGTTGATCCGGGTCGCGTTGTTTCAGTCGGGCAAGGAAGGATTCGACGGATTCGATCATGGGTAAAGTCTCGGCAAATTTATTGTCGTTGGAAGAGATTGAGCCGGACTGTAACAAACGCATTGCGCACAGGAACAGCGCAAAATGTCGCACTTATGAAATTAAATGGTGCACAGGATATAAATCAGGCGGTTTTTTGAGCTGGTTTTGCACCGGAATGGGGAGACCCCATTGAAGTGACGCACCAACAGTTACAGCGCTTTCGCTGGCAAGCCAGCTCCCACAGTTTCTGCGGCGCTCCCACATTTCAGGCCTAACGCAATCCCTGTGGGAGCTGGCTTGCCAGCGATGAATTCACCCCGGTATTGCTGAAAAACCCAGGCAAAAAAAACGGAGCCCGAAGGCTCCGCTTTTTCATGCCACCGACCCGAATCAGGCCAGTTTCTTGTGGCGTACCCGGTGTGGCTGGGCAGCCGCTTCGCCGAGGCGCTTTTTGCGGTCGGCTTCGTACTCGGTGTAGTTGCCTTCGAAGAACACCGCTTGCGAGTCGTCTTCGTACGCCAGGATGTGCGTCGCGACGCGGTCCAGGAACCAGCGATCGTGAGAAATCACAATGGCGGCGCCCGGGAAGTCCAGCAGGGCTTCTTCCAGGGAACGCAGGGTTTCAACGTCGAGGTCGTTGGACGGTTCGTCGAGCAGCAGGACGTTGCCGCCCTCCTTCAGGGTCAGCGCCAGGTGCAGACGACCGCGCTCACCACCGGACAGGTCCTTGACGAACTTCTGCTGGTCGCCGCCCTTGAAGTTGAAGCGACCGACGTAGGTACGCGACGGGATCTCATAGTTGCCGATGCGGATCTGGTCGGAACCGTCGGAGATCTGCTGGAACACGGTCTTGCTGCCGTCGAGGTCTTCGCGGCTCTGGTCGACGCAGGCCAGTTGCACGGTTTCGCCAATCTCGATGCTGCCCGAGTCCGGCGTTTCCTTGCCCATGAGCATGCGGAACAGGGTCGACTTACCGGCACCGTTACCGCCGATCACGCCGACGATGGCGCCTTTGGGCATGGAGAACGACAGGTTGTCGATCAGCACACGATCGCCGTAGCCCTTGGTGACGTTCTTGAATTCGATGACCTTGTCGCCCAGGCGCGGACCGGCCGGGATGTAGATCTCGTTGGTTTCCGAACGCTTCTGGAATTCCTGCGATTGCATTTCTTCGAAGCGCTGCAGACGGGCCTTGGATTTCGACTGGCGGGCCTTGGCGCCTTTGCGCACCCACTCCAGTTCTTCCTTCATGGCTTTTTCGTGGGCCGACTGCTGCTTGGATTCCTGGGCCAGACGATCGGACTTGGCTTCCAGCCAACCCGAGTAGTTGCCCTCGTAAGGAATGCCCGCGCCGCGGTCGAGTTCGAGAATCCAGCCAGCGACGTTGTCGAGGAAGTAACGGTCGTGCGTGATCGCGACCACGGTGCCCGGGAAGTCGTGCAGGAAGTGCTCCAGCCACGCCACGGAATCGGCATCCAGGTGGTTGGTCGGTTCGTCGAGCAGCAGCATGTCCGGGGCGGACAGCAGCAGGCGGCACAGGGCCACACGACGTTTTTCACCACCGGACAGGTGTTCCACCTTGGCGTCCCAGGCCGGCAGGCGCAGCGCATCGGCGGCGACTTCCAGCTGGCGCTCGAGGTTGTGCCCGTCGCTGGCCTGCAGGATCGCTTCGAGCTTGGCCTGTTCGGCGGCCAGCTTGTCGAAGTCGGCATCCGGGTCGGCGTAGGCGGCGTACACCTCGTCCAGACGCGCCTGCGCGTCCTTGATGACGCTGACCGCTTCCTCGACCACTTCACGCACGGTCTTGGTCGGATCAAGTTGTGGCTCTTGCGGCAGATAACCGATGTTCAGCTCCGGCATCGGACGGGCTTCGCCCTCGAATTCGGTGTCGACGCCGGCCATGATTTTCAGCAGCGTGGACTTGCCCGAGCCGTTGAGGCCGAGGACGCCGATCTTGGCGCCGGGGAAGAAAGACAGCGAAATGTTTTTCAGGATTTCCCGCTTCGGCGGAACAACTTTGCCCAGCCGATGCATGGTGAAGACGTATTGAGCCATGGAGAACCTTGGGTCAGTGACAGATGAAGGATTGCAGCGCAGGCGATGCCCGGCCAGACCATGCGCGTCGTTCACTTGAGGGTGATCAATGCGTGCGCGCGGAAAAAAGTCTGATTCTAGGAGCTGGAACGCTCCCGTGTAACCGGCAAAGCTACCTGATTGACCAGTGGCAGTCCAGCCGAGCGGGGCTGGCACTTCGCCACAACTCAAGGCATGCTAGCCGCCCTTCGGGCGTCCGGCTTATAGTGCACGTCGCGCCAGTCCAGCCAAACCGCAGGATCACAGCTTGTCCAATGTCATTCCGCCAGCCTCTGTGAGCAGCACCCAACCGGCGCCCGGCTCGCCCCTGCGCGGAACATTGAAAGGCGCGCTGGCGACGCTGGTGCTGTTGCTGCTGGCATTGCTGTTCTGGCAACTGCTCGATCAACTGCGCGAAACCCAGACCAATCAGCGCCAGTACACCATCGACTACACCGCCGACCTCGCCTCGCAGGTCAGCCTGAACATGGCGCTGAACGCGCAGATCGCCCTCAACCTGCTACCGATCGTCGAACAACCGCAGACGGCCGACGAACAGCAGGCGCTGCTGCGTAAGTTGCAGCAATCGCTGCCCGACCTGCGCAGCCTGGCGTTGCTCAGCCCGTCGGGCAAGGTGCTCAGTGACAGCGCCGCCGACAGCCAGGACGCCGCTTACCTCGGCGAACTGGTACGTCGCAGCCGTGCCCAGGCGCATTATTTCAGCAACGCCGACGATGGCTCCGTGGTGCACTTGCTGCTGCACCAGGCCAGCGGCAGTACCCGCGGCTACTGGGCCCTGCGCCTGACGCCGACATTCTTCGCCTCGCTGACCAAACAGGCCGACACCGGCATCCGCCCGTTGTGGCTGGTGGAAAACCGCATCAACCACCAGATCATCAGCCGTGACGAATCATTGCCCTCGACCAGGACCAGCACCCTCACCGCGGACGATCTGGCCAACAGCGTGCTGACCGTGCCGCTGAGCAGCAGCGACTGGCAAATGCGCGGCCTGTTCGACCGCCAGCGCGTGCTCGAACAACTGCTGCCGGCGTTCATCGGCAAATGCCTGCTGGGCCTGGCGTTCTCGCTGCTGCCATTCATTGCGCTGCTCAACATGCGCCGGCGCCAGCGCCAGTTGCACGAGGGGCGCCGGCGTTATCAGGACATTTTCGAAGGCACCGGCGTGGCGTTGTGCGTGCTCGACCTGTCCGGGCTGCAACAGGCGTTCGAACGTGCGCAGTTGCAGACCAGCGACCAGCTCAAGGCCTGGCTCGACCAGCCGCAGCAACGTCAGCAGCTGTTGCAGGAACTGCGCATCACCGAGGTCAACCAGGTGGCGCTGCAGCTACTCAACGTCAATTCCTGCGACCACGCCTGGCAACTGCTGATCGACGGTCAGCCACACACTCAGTGCGCCATCGGCAACCAGGTGCTCGACGCCGTTCTACAGCAGCAGGATCAGCTGGAACTGGAAATCAAGCTGCCGGACATCAATGGTCGCGACCAGCACCTGTGGCTGGTGCTGCGCCTGCCGCAGGAGCGCCATGACTACAAGGCGGTGATCCTCAGCATCAACGACATCACCAGCCGCAAGCTGATCGAACTGTCGCTGCTCGAACGCGAGGGCTTCTGGTCGGACGTGGTGCGCACCGTGCCGGATCATCTGTATGTGCAGGACGTCATCAGCCAGCGGATGATTTTCAGCAACCACCACCTCGGCCAGACCCTCGGCTACAACCGCACCGAGCTGCATCAGATGGGCGAGTACTTCTGGGAAATCCTCCTGCACCCGGAAGACGCCGACTATTACCATCGTTCGCGGCAGATGCAGCGCCATGCCGGCTACAGCCAGTTGCTGCAGTGCCAGCTGCGCTTCCGTCATCGCGACGGCAAGTGGCGGCGCTTCGACATCCGTGAACAGGCGCTGGCCCGTGACAAGCACGATCAGGTCACGCGCATCATCGGCGTGGCCAAGGACATCACCGAGCAGATCGAGGCCAGTGAATCGTTGCGCGACAGCGAACAGCGCTACCGCATGCTCGCCGAAAGCATCAGCGACGTGATTTTCTCCACCGACAGCAAGCTGTCGCTCAATTACGTCAGCCCGTCGGTGCAGGCGGTACTGGGGTATGACGCCGAATGGATTTTCCAGAACGGCTGGCAGTCGACCATCGCCAACCCGCAGCAGCTGAGCGGCATCTATCAACTGATGGATCGCGTCAGCAAAGCACTGGACAAGCCCGAGCAACTGACGCTGCTGCGCAATCAGGTGCAGACGCAACTGTTCCTGTTCGATTGCCTGCGCGCCGATGGCCGCAAGATTCCCATCGAACTGCGCCTGGTGCTGGTGTGGGACGAGCACGGCGCGTTCGAAGGCGTGCTCGGCGTCGGCCGCGACATCAGTCAGCAGCGCCGTGCCGAGAAAGACCTGCGCATGGCCGCCACGGTATTCGAACACTCGACCTCGGCCATCCTCATCACCGACCCGGCCGGGTATATCGTCCAGGCCAACGAGGCCTTCAGCCGCGTCAGCGGTTACGCGGTGGCGGAAGTCCTCGACCAGTTGCCGAACATGCTCACCGTCGACGAGCAGCAGGACGCGCACCTGCGCTACGTGCTCAAGCAACTGCACCAGCACAGCACCTGGGAAGGCGAAGTCTGGCTCAAGCGCCGCAATGGCGAACACTACCCGGCGTGGGTCGGCATTACCGCGGTGCTCGACGATGAAGGCGACCTGGCCAGTTACGTGTGTTTCTTCAGCGATATCAGCGAGCGCAAGGCCAGCGAACAGCGCATCCACCGCCTCGCCTACTACGACGCCCTGACCCACCTGCCGAACCGCACGTTGTTCCAGGATCGCCTGCACACCGCGCTGCAAGCGGCCGAGCGGCAGAAGTCGTGGGTGGTGCTGATGTTCCTCGACCTCGACCGCTTCAAGCCGATCAACGACTCCCTCGGCCACGCCGCCGGCGACCGCATGCTCAAGGAAATGGCCACGCGCCTGCTGGCCTGCGTCGACGATGACGACACCGTGGCGCGCATGGGCGGCGACGAGTTCACCCTGCTGCTGCAACACCGCTCCAGCCGGGAAATGGCCCTGAACCGGGCGATTCACGTGGCCGAGCAGATTCTCGCCAGCCTGGTCAAACCGTTCGTCCTCGAAGGCCGCGAGTTTTTTGTCACCGCCAGTATCGGCATCGCCCTGAGCCCGCAGGACGGCAACGAGCTCAGCCAGTTGATGAAGAACGCCGACACGGCGATGTATCACGCCAAGGAACGCGGCAAGAACAACTTCCAGTTCTATCAGGCCGACATGAACGCCAGCGCCCTCGAGCGCCTGGAGCTGGAAAGCGACCTGCGCCATGCCCTCGAGCAGAACGAATTCGTCCTGTATTACCAGCCGCAGTTCAGCGGCGACGGCAAGCGCCTGACCGGCGCCGAGGCCCTGCTGCGCTGGCGCCATCCGCGCCGTGGCCTGGTGCCGCCGGGGGATTTCATTCCGGTGCTGGAAGAGCTCGGCCTGGTGGTGGACGTCGGCGACTGGGTCATCAGCGAGGCTTGCCGCCAGCTCAAGACCTGGCACCAGAGCCGCGTGCGGGTGCCGAAAGTCTCGGTGAACATCTCCGCCCGGCAGTTCTCCGACGGCCAGCTCGGCACGCGCATCGCCACCATCCTGCGCGAAACCGGGCTGCCGCCGGCGTGCCTGGAGCTGGAGCTGACCGAAAGTATCCTGATGCGTGAAGTCAGCGAAGCCATGCAGATTCTCGCCGGGCTGAAAAACCTCGGCCTGAGCATCGCGGTCGACGACTTCGGCACCGGTTACTCGTCGTTGAACTACCTCAAGCAGTTCCCGATCGACGTGCTGAAGATCGACCGCACCTTCGTCGACGGTCTGCCGTCCGGCGAACAGGACGCGCAGATTGCCCGGGCGATCATCGCCATGGCCCACAGCCTGAACCTGGCGGTGATCGCCGAGGGCGTGGAAACCCATGAGCAGCTGGACTTCCTGCGCGAGCATGGCTGCGACGAGGTGCAGGGTTACCTGTTCGGGCGGCCAATGCCGGCGAGCCGCTTCGAAGCGCAGTTCAGCAACGACGCGCTGTTCATGTTCGATTGACCTGGAGCAGCTACAAGCTTCGAGCAACAAGCTACAAGTTATCGGCAGACAGGCTTTGGCTCATGGCTCGCAGCTTGAAGCTGGCGGCTGCTTGAATGCCACTTGTCTGCGACATGATGTCGTTTCATATGCCATCCAAAACCCGTTGGGTTAGAATGCCCCCCTTTTCTGCCCCGATCCTTGAGGACCGCCATGTTCAGCCGTGATTTGACTATTGCCAAGTACGACGCCGATCTCTTTGCCGCCATGGAGCAAGAAGCTCAGCGCCAGGAAGAGCACATCGAGCTGATCGCTTCGGAAAACTACACCAGCCCTGCGGTGATGGAAGCTCAAGGCTCGGTTCTGACCAACAAATACGCCGAAGGCTACCCAGGCAAGCGCTACTACGGTGGTTGCGAGTACGTCGACGTCGTCGAGCAACTGGCCATCGACCGCGCCAAGGAGCTGTTCGGCGCCGATTACGCCAACGTGCAGCCGCACGCCGGTTCGCAAGCCAACGCCGCTGTCTACCTGGCCCTGCTGCAAGGCGGCGACACCATCCTGGGCATGAGCCTGGCCCACGGCGGTCACCTGACCCACGGTGCCAGCGTTTCCTCCTCCGGCAAGCTGTACAACGCCGTGCAGTACGGCATCGACGCCAACGGCCTGATCGACTACGACGAAGTCGAACGCCTGGCGGTCGAGCACAAGCCGAAAATGATCGTGGCCGGTTTCTCCGCCTACTCGCAGATCCTCGACTTCCCGCGCTTCCGCGCCATCGCTGACAAGGTCGGCGCCTACCTGTTCGTCGACATGGCCCACGTGGCCGGTCTGGTCGCCGCTGGCGTGTACCCGAACCCGGTGCCTTTCGCTGACGTCGTGACCACCACCACGCACAAGACCCTGCGCGGTCCACGTGGCGGCCTGATCCTGGCTCGCGCCAACGCCGAGATCGAAAAGAAACTCAACTCCGCCGTCTTCCCGGGCGCCCAGGGTGGCCCGCTGGAGCACGTGATCGCCGCCAAGGCCATCTGCTTCAAGGAAGCGCTGCAGCCTGAGTTCAAGGCTTACCAGGAACAAGTGGTGAAGAACGCCCAGGCCATGGCCGAGGTGTTCATCGAGCGCGGTTTCGACGTGGTTTCCGGCGGTACCAAGAACCACCTGTTCCTGCTGTCGCTGATCAAGCAGGACATCTCCGGTAAAGACGCCGACGCCGCCCTGGGCAAAGCGTTCATCACCGTGAACAAGAACTCCGTGCCTAACGATCCACGCTCGCCGTTCGTGACCTCCGGCCTGCGCTTCGGTACGCCAGCCGTGACCACTCGCGGTTTCAAGGAAGCCGAGTGCAAGGAACTGGCCGGCTGGATCTGCGACATCCTGGCTGACCTGAACAACGAAGCGGTGATCGACGCCGTGCGTGAGAAAGTCAAAGCCATCTGCAAGAAACTGCCGGTATACGGCGCTTGATGCGACGTTGAATCCGCAGCATGAAAAACCGGCCAAGTGATTGGCCGGTTTTTTTTCGTGCGCAAAAAAGTTTCGGACTGCGAATGGCTCAAGGTCGGGGCCTGGCGCTCAACTGGTCAGACCGGTCATGCCAATTCGTCATTTTTCACTTGCGATCCATAAAAAACAGCGCCTAGACTGCACCCGCACTGGACATACCGGTAAGACCACAATAATTAAGTCCTGAATCCGCTGCGCCCCGCGTACGGCAGCCAGGACACCGACCAGGATTCCTCCCATGCTCAGATGGTGCTCGCGTTCAATCTTCCTCCAAGTGGTTCTCGGACTGGTGCTCGGCATCGTCTGCGGGCTGACCCTTCCCGAATACTCCGCCCAGCTCAAACCGCTCGGCGACGGTTTCATCAAACTGATCAAGATGCTCATCGGCCTGATCGTGTTCTGCGTGGTGGTCAGCGGCATCAGTGGCGCGGGCGATCTGAAGAAAGTCGGGCGGATCGGCCTGAAATCGGTGATCTACTTTGAAATCCTCACCACCATCGCCCTGGTGATCGGCCTGGTGTTCGCGTTCAGCACCGGCATCGGCAGTGGCGCGAATATTCATCTGGAGCAGCTGTCGGCTGCCGACATGGGCGACATCGCCGAACGCGGCCAGCACATGCACACCACCACGCAGTTCCTCATGGACCTGATCCCGACGTCGGTGATCGGCGCGTTCGCCGACAACAACATCCTCCAGGTGCTGCTGTTCTCGGTGCTGTTCGGCAGCGCGTTGAATCTGGTCGGCGAGGCCGCATCCGGGATCTCGCGGCTGATCAACGAACTGAGCCATGTGATCTTCCGGATCATGGGCATGATCGTGCGCCTGGCGCCTATCGGCGTGTTCGGCGCCATCGCCTTCACCACCAGCAAATACGGCCTCGATTCGCTGCAGCACCTGGGCAGTCTGGTCGGCTTGTTCTACCTGACCTGCATCGCCTTCGTCAGCGTGATTCTCGGCCTGGTGATGCGCGCTTCCGGCCTGCGCATGTGGCCGCTGCTCAAGTACCTGCGCGAAGAACTGCTGATCGTCATGGGCACCGCGTCCTCCGATGCCGTGCTGCCGCAGATCATGCGCAAACTCGAGCACCTGGGCATCGGCAGCTCGACGGTCGGCCTGGTGATTCCCACCGGCTATTCGTTCAACCTCGACGGTTTCTCGATCTACCTGACCCTGGCCATCGTGTTCATCGCCAACGCCACCGGCACGCCGCTGGCCATGACCGACCTGCTGACGATCCTGCTGGTGTCGTTGATCACCTCCAAGGGCGCCCACGGGATTCCCGGTTCGGCCCTGGTGATTCTCGCGGCGACACTGACGGCAATCCCGGCGATTCCGGTGGTTGGCCTGGTGCTGGTCCTGGCGGTGGACTGGTTCATGGGCATCGGCCGCGCGCTGACCAACCTGATCGGCAACTGCGTCGCTACCGTGGCCATCGCCCGTTGGGAAAGAGACATCGATGTACAGCGCGCCAACAAAGTACTCAGCGGCCAGCAGGGCTACACCTTTCAGCCGCGTAAACCAGTGACTCCGGCGCACCAGCAGGAGTTCTGATTTCACCCCCGCGGGTGCTGTCGCCGGCTGCGATCTTTCGATCCTGCCGGCGACGCGCCCCACGGGCCTACGGAGCAAGACCAGTGATTACCACATCAACCGTCGTCAACTCAGTCGTAGAAAAACTCCGCGCCGCCCTGGCCCGTGGCCAATGGCGCTCCGGTGAGATGTTGCCGGGCCAGCGGGAACTGGCCGAACAACTGGGCATCAGCCGGCCGAGCCTGCGCGAAGCGGTGATTGTCCTGGAGACCCTCGGCCTCGTCCGCTCAATGCCCGGCAAGGGCGTGGTGGTGCTCGACGCACAGGCGAGCGACAGCCACGGCCAGAGCCACGACAGCGCGGTGGCCGGGGCCAGTCTCGAAGACGTCCTGCAACTGCGCTACACCCTCGAGCCGTTCATCGTCGGCCTCGTTGCCCAATCGATCAGCAGCAAGGAAGTCGGGCAGTTGCGCCTGACCCTGATGGACATGCGCGAAGCCCTCGACGCGGGGGACAGCGAGGCCGGCGTGAGTGCCTACATCGCCTTCCACGAAGAACTGTTCACCCTGACCTCGAATCCGATTTTCCAGAGCGTGGTGCAACAGACCAGCAATGCCCTCAAGCAGAGCGCCGAAGTGCTGCGCAACTCGCCGGAACACCTGGCCGAACGCCTCGCGGAAAACGAAGCCGTGGTACGCGCGATCCGCAGCAAGAACAGCGCCCAGGCCAGCGCCGAAATGCGCCGGCACATCCTGCGCGAAGGCCAGCGCATGGGCATCGCGCTGAACATTCCGGAAGACAACTTGAGTAACTGAATTTCTTCACACTGGAGACCGGCCATGAACAGTCTTGCCACGCCGTCGCACAATCGCCCGATGTCGGCTGCCCTGCCCTTCTCCCGCCTGCGGGCGCCGGTGGAGGATCTGTATCCACGGCTGTTCGATGCGATTCTGGAGCAACGTATCGATGCGGCCAGCCGCTTCACCGAAGAGAGCCTCAAGCAGATGTTCGGTGTCAGCCGCGCGGATGTGCGGCGGGTGCTGACGCAGTTGGCGCATGAGCACATCATCGTGCTGCGCGCCAATCACCGGCCGCGTGTTGCCGAGCTGGACGCGGAACACACCCGGCAGACGTTGCACGCACGCCGACTTGCCGAGAGCACGCTGGTACGGCTGGCTTGTCAGCGGCCGTCGGTTGAAGGGCTCAAGCGCCTGCGCGCCTTGATCGAACGTGAGCGTCAGGCCGTCGAGCAGGATCGGCGAGGGGCGGCGATTCGCCTGTCCGGGGAGTTTCACCTGGCGTTGGCGCAGATGGCGGGGAACGCACCGTTGGCGCATTTTCTCGGCAGTCTGGTGCCGCTGACGTCGCTGGCAATTGCGCGAAGCGAGTGCCAGACGAACAGCTGTTGCGCGTGGCAGGAACATGTGGCGATTGTCGAAGCGGTGGAATGTGGCGATGCTGCCAAGGCCGGGTTACTGATGAATCGGCATCTGGATCATCTGGAGCAAGCCCTGCTGAGTTCAACCCTTGGGCATTGTGTTGCCGGTTGAATCGCCATCGCTGGCAAGCCAGCTCCCACCGGGTTCGAGTCCACCGCTAGAGCTGGGGGAGCGGGCTTGCCCGCGATGGCGTCATCACGGGCACCGAGCAGCCCTCAGCCCGCAGCGACCCGCGCAAACCCCGCGCGGATCTTCTCTTCCGGCAAATCGTCGGCAATAAACACGATCACACTTTCTCGCGCCTCACCCTCGGCCCACTCGGTGTCCCAGTCGAAACCATAGAGTTTCAGCACGCCCTGAAACACCAGACGTCGATCCTCGCCGGCGATGTTCAGCACGCCCTTGTAACGCAGCAATTGCTTGCCGTGTTCTTCCAGCAGTTCATTCATGAACTCGCTGAGCTGATCGATATCCAGCGGCTGCTCGGTGCGCAGCACCAGGCTGGAAATGCGATCAATCGACGGCGCCTTGCTCACCGGGCGCAGACTCACCCCGCCACCGAGGTCGGCGTTGAGATTGAAGCCACGCACATCGAGCAGTTCGCCCAGGTCGATGTGGCCGTGCTCGACCACGCGGATCGGCGCACGTCGGTTGATCCGGGTCAGCCGCTCACTCAACGCGCTGAACGTGGCCTCGTCGATCAGGTCGGTCTTGCTCACCAACAGACGGTCGGCGAAACCGATCTGCGCCTGGGCGATGGTCTGGGTCAGGTGCAGGTCGGCGTGGGCGGCATCGACCAGGGTGATGATGCCGTCGAGCAGATAGCGCTCGCGCAGTTCTTCGTCGATGAAAAAGGTCTGCGCCACCGGGGCCGGATCGGCCAGCCCGGTGCATTCGATCACCAGACGATCAAAGGCAATTTCGCCGCTGTCCAGCCGCTCGAGCAGCAGGTACAGGGCCTTGGTCAGGTCGGTGTGGATGGTGCAGCAGACGCAGCCGTTGGCCAGGGTCATGACTTGCACCGGTTCGTCGCCGAGCAGCTGGCTGTCGATGCCGGCGTCGCTGAATTCGTTTTCGATCACGGCGATTTTCAGGCCGTGCTCGGCTTTGAGCAGGTGGCGCAGCAAGGTGGTCTTGCCGGCGCCGAGGAAACCGCTGAGCACCGTTACGGGAATGGGAGAAGACAAAACACGATCTCCTGAAAGAAACACAAAACAAATGTGGGAGCGAGCCTGCTCGCGAAGGGGTGGTGTCAGCCGACATCATTGCTCGATGACTCACCGCTTTCGCGAGCAGGCTCGCTCCCACAGGGGGATTACCTCAACCGCAGGCTATCAGCTCAACAGCACTTCGGCCCACCCTTGCCACCGTAACGGGCTTCCTGACGTTCGCGGAAGAACATCTCGTAGCTCATCACCGGTTTGTCCGGGTGTTTGGTTTGCATATGCTCGACGTAGGTGTCGTAGTCGGGCATGCCGACCATCAGGCGTGCGGCCTGACCGAGGTATTTACCGAGGCGACTCAGGTCATTGAACATGCTGCAATCCTCTGGTTACGCGTCCGGCAGGGCCTGGAATGGCGATTCTTTATCCGTGCGTTCTTTTTTGCCCCAGGCGGCGATGCCGACCTTGAGCGCGTAGAACAGGATGCTGAAGACCACGAACAGGAACAGCGCGGTGAGCGTTGCGTTGGTGTAGGCGTTGAAGATCACGTGCTGCATCTGGTCGATGCTCTTCGCCGGGGCGATGACCTGACCGGCGGCCAGCGCATCGCTGTACTTCTTGGCCAGCGACAGGAAGCCGATCGCCGGGTTGGCGTCGAACAGCTTGATGAAGCCCGCAGTGGTGGTGCAGATCAGCAGCCAGGCGGCCGGCAGCAGGGTGACCCAGATGTAGCGCTGGCGCTTCATCTTGATCAGGACCACGGTGCCGAGCATCAGCGCGATACCGGCCAGCATCTGGTTGGAGATACCGAACAGCGGCCACAGGGTGTTGATGCCGCCCAGTGGATCGATCACGCCCTGATACAGCAACCAGCCCCACATCGCCACACAGCCGGCGGTGGCGATCAGGTTGGCGGTCCACGATTCGGTGCGTTTCAGCGCCGGCACGAAGGAACCGAGCAGGTCCTGCAGCATGAAGCGCCCGGCACGGGTGCCGGCGTCCACGGCCGTGAGGATGAACAGCGCTTCGAACAGGATCGCGAAGTGGTACCAGAACGCCATGGTGTTTTCACCCGGCAGGACACTGTGCAGGATCTGCGCGATACCGACCGCCAGGGTCGGCGCACCGCCGGCACGGGCGAGGATGGTGGTTTCGCCGATGTCGTGCGCCACGGCTTGCAGGGCCTCCGGCGTGATCGCGAAGCCCCAGCTGCTGACCATCTGCGCCACCGAAGCGACGTCCCCGCCGACCACGGCGGCCGGGCTGTTCATGGCGAAGTACACGCCCGGCTCGATCACCGAAGCGGCAACCATGGCCATGATCGCCACGAACGATTCCATCAGCATGCCGCCGTAACCGATATAGCGGGCGTTGGTTTCGTTATCCAGCAGCTTCGGCGTGGTCCCGGACGAGATCAGCGCGTGGAAACCGGACACCGCACCGCAGGCGATGGTGATGAACAGGAACGGGAACAGACCGCCCTTCCACACCGGCCCGGTGCCGTCGACGAACTGGGTCAGCGCCGGCATTTTCAGCTCGGGCATGGTCACCAGGATACCGATCGCCAGGGCGATGATGGTGCCGATCTTGAGGAACGTCGACAGGTAGTCACGCGGTGCGAGGATCAGCCACACCGGCAACACGGCGGCGACGAAACCGTAACCGATCAGCATCCAGGTGATTTGCACGCCGGTGAAGCTGAAGGCCTTGGCCCAGACCGGATCGGCGGCAATCTGCCCGCCCAGCCAGATCGAACCGAGCAGCAGCAATACGCCGATGACCGAGATCTCGCCGATGCGGCCCGGACGGATGTAGCGCATGTAGATGCCCATGAACATCGCGATCGGGATGGTCGCCATCACGGTGAAGATGCCCCACGGACTCTCGGCCAGGGCCTTGACCACGATCAGCGCCAGCACCGCGAGGATGATGATCATGATCAGGAAGCAGCCGAACAGGGCGATGGTACCGGGGATGCGGCCCATTTCTTCGCGCACCATGTCGCCCAGGGAACGGCCGTTGCGCCGGGTCGACATGAACAGGACCATGAAGTCCTGCACCGCGCCCGCCAGCACAACCCCGGCAATCAGCCACAGCGTACCGGGCAGATAGCCCATCTGCGCCGCCAATACCGGACCGACCAACGGACCCGCGCCGGCGATGGCCGCGAAGTGATGACCGAAGAGAATGTGTTTGTTGGTCGGCACGTAGTCCAGACCGTCGTTGTTGAGCACGGCGGGGGTGGCCCGACGCGGATCGAGTTGCATCACGTTGTTGGCGATGAACAGACTGTAGTAACGGTACGCCACCAGATAAATGGCCACGGCCGCGACCACGATCCACAAGGCGTTGATCGCCTCTCCTCGGCGCAATGCCACTACGCCCAGGGCGCACGCTCCTACGATTGCCAGCACTAGCCAGGGTAAGTGGCGTAGCAGGCTATTATTATTTTTCATTTTATTATTCCAGCCAGGGTGGACAAGAAAGACAGCCACCCCGAGTTTAGCGCTACTGGCGGCAAAGACCATACCCCGACATTGGTCTAGACGCCCTGCCCATTGGCAGCCCCCGGCCGGACGGGTCTATAGTCAGGCTACCTTTTCGAGGATTGCGCCATGAGCGAGCACCCAGCCGAGCGTCGCCGCTTCAAACGTATCGCGTTCGATGCCACCACCGAGCTGAGC
Organism: Pseudomonas sp. efr-133-TYG-5; assembly: GCF_030209175.1. Lineage (GTDB taxonomy): Bacteria > Pseudomonadota > Gammaproteobacteria > Pseudomonadales > Pseudomonadaceae > Aquipseudomonas. The sequence goes on from NZ_JARVSM010000002.1 coordinate 110,559, forward strand.
CAGGGCCAGTACCTCTGGCCGGTGAAGCTGATCGACCTGTCGCTCAAGGGCCTGCTGATCGAGCGCCCCGAACCCTGGCTGGGCGATCCGGAGCAGGATTTTTTCGTCAACATTCACCTCGGCGCTGACGTCGAGATCGAGATGGACGTGCAACTGGCCCACGAGGACCGGGGCCAGCTGGGCTTCGTCTGCCGGCATATCAGCCTGGAATCGATCCAGCGCCTGCGACGCCTGATCGAACTGAACCTGGCCGATGAAACCGAGCTTGAGCGTGAACTCGGCGCCCTGATCGACATCTAGCCATCCATCCAAATCCCCTGTGGGAGCGAGCCTGTTCGCGAAGACGAGGTGTCATTGAGCAATGATGCCGACTGACACGCCCCCTTCGCGAGCAGGCTCGCTCCCACCGGTCAGGCGTTCACTCGAAGAGTGCGTCGAGGGCCTGTTCCAGACGGGTCACGGCGATGATCTGCAAGCCTGCCGGCGCTTCCTTGGGCGCATTGCCCTTGGGCACGATGGCGCGCTTGAAGCCGTGCTTGGCCGCTTCCTTCAGGCGCTCCTGGCCACTGGGCACCGGGCGCACTTCGCCGGACAGACCGACTTCGCCAAACACCAGCAGGTCATGCGGCAGCGGCCGGTTGCGCAGGCTCGACATGACGGCCGCCATCAACGCCAGGTCAGACGCGGTTTCCAGCACTTTCACCCCACCGACCACGTTGAGGAACACGTCCTGGTCGTGGGTCGGAATCCCGCCATGGCGGTGCAGCACCGCAAGCAGCATGGCCAGACGGTTCTGATCCAGGCCCAGCGTCACCCGGCGCGGATTGGCCAGATGGCTGTCATCGACCAGCGCCTGCACCTCCACCAGCATCGGCCGGGTGCCCTCCCACGTTGCCATCACCACGCTGCCCGGGACTTCTTCCTGGGCACGGGTAAGAAAAATCGCCGAAGGGTTGGAGACTTCTTTCAGGCCTTTGTCGGTCATGCCGAACACGCCCAACTCGTTGACCGCGCCGAAACGGTTTTTCACCGCGCGCAGCAAGCGCAGGCGACCGTCGGACTCGCCTTCGAAATACAGCACGGTATCGACCATGTGCTCAAGCACACGCGGCCCGGCCAATGCGCCTTCCTTGGTGACGTGGCCAACGAGGAAGATCGCCGTGCCGCTCTGCTTGGCGTAACGCACCAGCAGCGCGGCACTTTCCCGCACCTGGGAGACGCCACCCGGCGCCGATTGCAATTGCTCGGTGAAAATCGTCTGGATCGAGTCGATAACCATCACCCGCGGTTTTTCCTGACGGGCGGTGGCGATGATGCTTTCGATACAGGTTTCGGTCATCACCCGCAGTTGATCCTGGGGCAGGCCCAGGCGGCGCGCACGCATGGCCACTTGCTGCTGGGATTCTTCGCCGGTGACGTACAGCGCCGGCATGCTCTTGGCCAGGTTGCACAGGGTCTGCAAGAGGATCGTCGACTTGCCGATACCCGGATCGCCGCCGATCAGTACCACCGAGCCGTCCACCAGACCGCCGCCCAGCACCCGGTCGAGTTCGCCGGAAGCGGTGGAAAAACGTGGTATCTCTTCGACGCTGACTTCGGCCAGGGTCTTGATCTGTGCCTGCTGCCCGGCCCAACCGGTGCGACCGCTCGGCGCCGCGGCACCGCCGCTCTCGACCATGGTTTCGGTCAACGTGTTCCAGGCCCCGCACTCGCCGCACTGGCCGGCCCACTTGGGAAAGGTTGCGCCGCACTCGGTGCAGCCGTACATGCGCTTGGCCTTGGCCATCTGAACCCCCGGCAAAAACCGCGATGATACCCCAGCCGCGGCAGGCCTGAAGGGCTGGCGATCGGAACGCGCCGAACGACGCCCGCAGAAGGCACCGTTTGGCCCGCCAGAGACGTCAGTCGACGAGTTTCGCCGCCAGCGCCTTGACCCGCGTCAGATCACCCTTGGCGACCTGGCTGACCCCGGTGCCGTACTCCGGATCGGCCTTATAAAGGAAAGACAGGATGATGTGCTTGCTCTCGTCATCGGCCCCGGCCAGCGAACCACCGAAGCTGTCGATCAGGTCCCGACGCTCTTTCTGGCTGTACGAGCGATACAGGTCACCGGCCTGACGGAAGTTCTGCTCGCGCTGGATCTTCGCCTGCCCGGTACTGCCGGACAGTGCCAATTGGCTGTAGCGAGCATCCGGGGTTTCTTCGCGCGGTTGCAGGCGGCTCGGCTGGTAGTTCACGCCGGAGCGAGTGGCACCGGCGTTCAACGCACCATCCTGATTGCCATTGTTCACCGCAACTTTTGGCGCGTTGATCGGCAACTGCTGGGCATTGGCCCCGAGTCGATACAGTTGCGTATCGGCATAAGAGAACAGGCGTCCCTGCAATAAGCGATCTTCCGACGGTTCAATGCCCGGAACGAGGTTGGATGGCGCCATCGCAACTTGCTCGGTTTCCTGGAACACGTTCTGTGGATTACGGTTCAACACCATCTGCCCCACTTTGCGTTCAGCAATACCCGGCCAGATCTTGGTTGCATCCAGTGGATCGAAATCAAACTTGGACAGATCTTGTGGTTTTATAACCTGAACGTACAAGTCCCACTTGGGAAAGTTGCCCTTGTCGATATTCGCCACGAGGTCGTTGGTCATATGGCTGTAGTCCTGACCCTGAACTTTGTTGACCTGTTGCGGATCGAGGTTTTTCACGCCCTGCAAACTTTTCCAGTGAAACTTTACATAGTGCACTTCGCCTTTGGCATTAATCAGCTTGTAGGCATGCACACTGTTGCCATCCATTTCGCGGTAACTCGCCGGGGTCCCGGAGTTGGAATACAACTCGGTCAGCGTGCGGGTGGCTTCCGGTACATGGGAGAAGAAGTCGAAGCGCCGCGAATCGTCATCGAGGTTGGTGCGTGGATCCGGTTTGAACGCGTGCACCATGTCCGGGAACTTGATGGCGTCACGGATGAAGAACGTCGGGAAGTTGTTGCCGACCAGATCCCAATTGCCGTCCGCGGTGTAGAACTTGGTGGCGAAACCGCGCGGGTCACGCAGGGTTTCCGGGGAATGATTGCCGTGCACCACGGATGAGAAGCGCACAAACACCGGGGTGACCTGGCCAGCGGCGAAGACCCGCGCCTTGCTCAGGTCGCTGAGGTCGTTGGTCACGGTGAAAGAGCCGTGGGCGCCGGTGCCGCGGGCATGCACCACACGCTCCGGAATGCGCTCGCGATCGAAGCGTTGCAGCTTCTGGATCAGTTGTACGTCCTGCAACAGCACCGGGCCGGTGGCCCCGGCCGTTTGCGAATTCTGGTTGTCACCGACCGCCGCGCCGTTGTCGCGGGTCAGGGGTGCGGCGTTGATGGAAAAGCTCAGCAGGCTGGCGGCGAGTACACCGAAACGGCGGTGTTGGGCAAAAGCCCCGAGGCCGAGTGTGGAAGTCATATCAGGATCCTCTGTTGTTCTGAGGCGCATCCAGGGTGCGCCAGACAGAGGCTAGAGGGCGTCCCGCCCAAACATAAATAGAAAGATCGTAAACGGATGATTGAGAAATTTTGCTTGGAGATCAGCTGGTTACGGTTTATTTCGCGCGCGATTAGTGGCACTTTGCAAACTAATCGTCGAATAGTGTGTCGATAAAAACGGGCATTGTAAGAAGGTGTTTCGCGCAGGACGCGTTTTGCTGATTTACACTGCGTACACCAAACTCATCTGTAACAAGGAAATAACCTATGGGCGTGCTAAGTGAGTTCAAGGCCTTCGCGGTCAAAGGCAATGTGGTCGACATGGCCGTCGGTATCATCATCGGCGCCGCCTTCGGCAAAATTGTTTCTTCGTTTGTCGGCGATGTGATCATGCCGCCAATCGGGCTATTGATCGGCGGTGTGGACTTCAGTGACCTGGCCGTTACGCTCAAGGCTGCCGAAGGCAACGCCCCTGCGGTGGTGCTGGCTTACGGCAAGTTCATCCAGAGCGTGCTGGACTTCGTGATTGTCGCCTTTGCGATCTTCATGGGCGTCAAGGCGATCAACCGCCTCAAGCGCGAAGAAGCCGTGGCCCCGAAGCTGCCGCCGGTGCCGACCAAGGAAGAAGAGTTGCTGGGGGAAATCCGCGATCTGCTCAAGGCCCAGAACAATCGGCCCTGAAGTCTTCAGCAAAAAAACGGCGCCTGAGGCGCCGTTTTTCTACCAGTAGTTTTCCACCGCCACCTGCCCCGGGCGGCGAGTCAGGCTCAGGCTCATGTGTCGTTGCTTGAGCAAGGCCCGGGTGTCATCGATCATCTGCGGATTGCCGCAGAGCATCACCCGCGAGTGCTCGGCAGTCAGCGCCACCCCGGCAGCGTGTTCCAGTTCACCGTTTTCGATCAGCGTAGTGATGCGTCCGTGCAATGCCCCGGGGTGCGTTTCGCGGGTCACCGTCGGGATGAATTGCAGCTTGTGAATGTGTTCGGCCAGATAATCGCGCTGGCGCAGTTCGGCGATCAATTGTTGGTAAGCCAGTTCGCGTGCCTCGCGCACGCTGTACACGAGGATGATCCGCTCGAATTTCTCCCAGACTTCGAAGTCCTGCAGGATCGACAGGAACGGAGCCACCCCGGTGCCTGTGGATAACAACCAGAGGTCACGCCCGTCGACGAATCGATCCAGAGTCAGGTAGCCGAACGCCTGGCGCTCCACCAGCAGGCTGTCACCGGCCTGGAGTCGACTCAACTCGCTGGTGAACTCGCCGCCCGGGACCACAATGGAAAAGAATTCGAGGAACTCGTCAAACGGCGAGGACACCATCGAGTACGCACGCCATACCGTGCTGCCATCAGCCTTGGTGACGCCCAGGCGCGCGAACTGCCCGGCACGGAAGCGGAAGCCTGCGTCGCGGGTCGTGCGCAGGGTGAACAGGCTGGGAGTCAGCGGTTGTACATCGAGCAAGGTCTGGCGGGTGAATTTATCGGCGCTGGCGGTCATAGGGCACTCCATCCAATGCCGCTAGTGTTACGCAATAAATCCTTTTTAAACACCCTCGCTTTGTACAGGTATTGGTTAGTGTCAACACTCTAGAAAGTGCAAAAAGGCCGTTACTGTTAACGCCGCATTACAGCCTTGCGCTTAAATGACGCTATTCATATAAACATTTTGTTTGTAAGTTCCAATATCTAGTTAAAACGCGCATTCAAGAGCGAAAAATTCCAATCACGCGCAAAAGAAACGTCCTACACTCAGCTCCGTGCGGATCCAATTGGATCCAAAAGCGCACCTCCCTCCGAGATAACCCGTGGAGTCTCCCAATGGAAATGTGGAAGGAGTCACAGATCAAACAGCTGACGTTCGCCAAAGGAATCGATTCAGCCTTCCCGATTCTGCTTAATTTCGCGAAAAACATCGGCTTCCGCTTCTGTGGCATTACGATTACTTCAACCGAACGAAACTCGTTCAAAGCCTTGCATATCAATAACTACCCACACACCTGGAACCAGCAATATGAAGACAACAACTACGGTGAAGTTGATCCAGTAATAGCACATTGCAATCAAAGTATGCTGCCTATTGTCTGGAGCAAGGACACTTTCTCCAAAACGCCCGACTTGTGGGAAGAACTTCAAGACCAGGGACTCAGACATGGCTGGTCACAGTCGTTCCACCATGAGCAAAGTGGCCTGTGAAGCATTCTCAGCCTGGCCAGATCGCACTGCGAAATCAGTGCAATGGAGTTGTACGAGCACTTTGGCTACATGTTCTACGTCACCAGCCACCTCAGCGAAGTGTTCGCCAGCAGCCTGCCGGCGCGCCCGGAGAAAGGCCGCCAGCCCCACCTCTCGCCGCGGGAGATCGAGGTCCTCAAGCTGTGCGCCGCCGGCAAGACGGCCTATGAAACCGCGCGGATCCTCAGCCTGAGCGAGCGAACCGTCAACTATCACGTGCAAAACGTGATCATGAAGATGAAAGTCTGCAACAAGATTTCCGCCGTCATTGCCGCCGCCAAGGCCGGGATCATCTGACGCCAAACCGAAAACACACGGGTATTCACCGACAAAAAAACGTACCATTTGCAGCCTTCCTGAGTGATGACGTGCCGCCACGCCGTAGTCCACTCGGAGGGTTCCGCCGCACGACACCCTGGGCCGCGGGATACCCGATGATTACCCAGAGTCCCCGCCCCATGCCTTTGCTCGACACCCCCTTCGCCCAACTCGACCTGATCCGCCAGCCCGAACAGCAGAACGAACCGCTGCAGGCTTTCGATGCGGCCGACGAGTATCTGCTCAATCATCTGGCCGCGCAGCAGCCGACGGCGCAGACCCGAGTGCTGGTGCTCAACGACAGTTTTGGTGCGTTGGCGATCAGCCTGCTCGGCAAGGTGCAGGTCAGCAGCAGCGGCGACTCCTTCCTGGCGTTCCAGGGGCTGGAAAAGAACCTGCTGCGCAACGCCCAGGCGTTCGATGCCGTACGCGGCATACCGGCCAGCGAGCCGTTGGTCGGGCCCTTCGACCACGTGCTGATCCGCGTGCCGAAGACCCTGGCCCTGCTGGAAGAGCAACTGATTCGTCTGCAAGGCCAACTGGCGCCCGGTGCACACGTGGTCGCGGCGGCGATGGTCAAGCATTTGCCACGCGCCGCCGGTGATCTGCTGGAGCGCTACATCGGCCCGGTGCAGGCTTCGCTGGCAGTGAAGAAGGCCCGCTTGCTGATTGCCACGCCGCAGGCCAAGGCGCCGGCGACCTCGCCCTACCCGAGCCGGTATCGCCTTGACGAACCGGCCATCGAATTGCTCAACCACGCCAATGTGTTCTGCCGTGAAGGCCTGGACATCGGGACCCGCGCCTTCCTCCCGCACCTGCCGAAGAACCTCGGCACGGCACGCGTTGCCGATCTCGGCTGCGGCAACGGCGTACTGGCCATTGCCAGCGCCCTGGCCAACCCCGAGGCGCAGTACACACTGGTCGACGAGTCGTACATGGCAGTGCAATCGGCCGCCGAAAACTGGCGCGCGGCGCTCGGTGAGCGCGAAGTGATCGTGCGTGCCGGCGACGGTCTGGCCGGGCAGGCGGCGCAATCGCTGGACGTGGTGCTGTGCAACCCGCCATTCCACCAGCAACAGGTCGTCGGCGACTTCCTCGCCTGGCGCATGTTCCAGCAAGCCCGCGAAGCGCTGGTGGTCGGTGGCGCGCTGTACATCGTCGGCAACCGCCACCTGGGTTATCACAGCAAACTGGCGCGGCTGTTCCGCGGTGTCGAGCAAGTCGCGGCAACGCCGAAATTCGTGATCCTCAAGGCGCGCAAGTAAGCCGGACAAAAAAAACCCTCCATGCGGAGGGTCGAACGATCCGCGCCAGGGGCTGCGGGACGGGATGTGCGGGGAATCAGTGCGTGGTCAGGCCTGCGGCGTTCATGAACAGGCGCATCAGGCTGGCGACGATAAACAGCGCGCCGACACTGCCGACCCAGATCAGGGCCAACCAGCCGAGCCGCTGCCACAGCGGCTTTTTTTCGGCCTCTTGAATCTCGTGCAGGGAATGTTTGCCGGTCATGGCAGCGCTCCTCGGTCAGGTCGATGGCGCCGAGCCGACGCCATCGCGAACAGACTAGTGATAACCGTCCTCATGGGTGACCTTGCCGCGGAACACGTAGTAGCTCCAGAAGGTGTAGCCCAGGATGAACGGGATGATGAACAACGTGCCGACCAACATGAAGCCCTGGCTCTGCGGCGGTGCGGCGGCGTCCCAGATCGAGATCGACGGCGGCACGATGTTCGGCCACAGGCTGATCCCGAGGCCGCTGTAGCCAAGGAAGATCAGCACCAGGGTCAGCAGGAACGGCGTGTAGTTGGCATTGCGCGCCACCGCGCGGATCAAGCCGTACAGAGTCACCAGCACCAGGATCGGCACCGGCAGGAACCAGAACAGGTTCGGCAGGGTGAACCAGCGTGCGGCGATTTCGCCATGGGACAGCGGCGTCCAGATGCTGACGACCCCGATCACCGCCAGCAGCACGAAGGCCAGCGGCCGCGCCAGGTCGTGCATCTGTTCCTGCAACTTGCCTTCGGTCTTCATGATCAGCCAGGTGCAGCCGAGCAAGGCATACGCCACCACCAGTGCGGCGCCGCAGAACATCGTGAACGGTGTCAGCCAGTCCAGCGAGCCGCCGGCGTATTGCCGGTTGACCACCGGCAAGCCATCGATGAACGCGCCGAGTGCCACGCCCTGGAAGAACGTCGCGGCGATCGAACCGCCGATGAACGCCTTGTCCCACAGATGCCGCTTTTCATCCTTGGCCTTGAAGCGGAACTCGAACGCCACTCCGCGGAAAATCAGCCCGATCAGCATGAAGATCAGCGGCAGGTACAGCGCCGACAGCACCACCGAGTACGCCAGCGGGAAGGCGCCGAACAGCGCCGCGCCGCCCAGCACCAGCCAGGTTTCGTTGCCGTCCCAGACCGGGGCGACAGTGTTCATCATGACGTCGCGGTCGGTCTTGCCCGGAATGAACGGGAAGAGAATGCCGATCCCCAGGTCGAAGCCGTCCATGACCACGTACATCATGATGCCGAAGATGATGATCACGGCCCAGATCAGCGGTAGATCAATACCCATGAGTCAAATCTCCTTTTCCAGGCTGCGATGCGAGTCAGCGTCGGCGCCTTCGTCATCGGCGGCGGACAATGGCCGAGCCGGGGTGCGTTTCTGGCCAGGACCACCGTCGTTGGTTTCCTTGCCTTCATCGGTTTTCGGCCCTTTGCGCACCAGGCGCATCATGTAGCCAAGGCCCGCGCCGAACAGCGCGAAGTACACCACCACGAACATGATCAGGGTGATGCTCATCTGCATGAAACTGTGGTTGGAGGAAGCATCCGCCGTGCGCATCAGCCCGTAGACCACCCACGGCTGACGGCCGATTTCCGTGGTGAACCAGCCGGCGAGAATCGCGATCAGGCCGGACGGCCCCATCCACAACGCCAGATAGAGGAACGGCCGCGAGGTATACAGGGCGTCGCGCTTGCGCAGCCACAGGCTCCACAGGCCAGTGAAGATCATCAGGAAACCGAGGCCGACCATGACCCGGAACGACCAGAACACGATGGTCGAATTCGGCCGGTCCTGCGGCGGGAATTCCTTGAGTGCCGGCACCTGTTTGTCCAGCGAGTGGGTCAGGATCAGGCTGCCGAGGTACGGGATCTCCACGGCGAACTTGGTTTTCTCTTCCTTCATGTCCGGCCAGCCGAACAGGATCAACGGGGTCGCTTCGTCGCCCTTGTTTTCCCAGTGGCCTTCGATGGCGGCGATTTTCGCCGGCTGGTGCTCAAGGGTGTTGAGGCCATGGAAGTCACCGATGACGGCCTGGATCGGCGCCACGATCAACGCCATCCACATGGCCATCGACAGCATGGTGCGGATCGCCGGGTTGTCCTTGCCGCGCAGCAGGTGCCAGGCCGCCGACGAGCCGACGAAGAACGCCGTGGCGACGAACGCAGCCGTGGCCATGTGCATCAGGCGATACGGGAACGACGGGTTGAAGACGATCGCCAGCCAGTCGGTCGGGATGACCTGGCCATTGACGATCTCGAAGCCCTGCGGCGTCTGCATCCAGCTGTTGGAAGCAAGAATCCAGAAGGTCGAGATCAACGTGCCGATCGCCACCATCACCGTGGAGAAAAAGTGCAGGCCACGGCCGACCTTGTTCCAGCCGAACAGCATCACGCCGAGGAAACCGGCCTCGAGGAAGAACGCCGTGAGCACTTCATAGGTCAGCAACGGCCCGGTGACGGCCCCGGCGAAGTCCGAGAAGCGGCTCCAGTTGGTACCGAACTGGTAGGCCATGACCAGCCCGGACACCACACCCATGCCGAAGTTGACGGCAAAGATCTTCGACCAGAAATGGTAGAGGTCACGGTAGGTATCGTTGTGGGTCTTGAGCCACAAGCCTTCCAGCACGGCGAGATAGCTCGCCAGCCCGATAGTGATTGCCGGGAACAGGATGTGGAACGAAATGGTGAACGCGAACTGAATTCGGGCGAGATCGAGTGCCTCTAAACCGAACATAAGTCTTCCTCTGTCAGGTAATACCGGCATTGGGGCTTGTGGCCCCTGCCTACTGCCCCCACGGATATGGAGTGCGGCGAATTCGGATTCGTTCTTTTTTAACAGCCATCGCAACGCAGGGAGTCTGGCCAACGGGCCACCAGAGCATGGCCCGGGAGGGTCTTGATCTGGATCAAGCAACGTTAAAAGAGTAGTCCCATTTGCGACGAAGAACGGCGTGGTCGTTTGCCGCGTGACAAGTTGCCTCATTGCTTGAGCAACGCTCGGAAATCCTTTCCCCGAGCTGCACGATCCGCCTCACCGCATGGGAGTGACGGATCCCGGGGGAACGATAGATGTCTGGCTAACTAAATTTTCTGTCATAGCAACTTCCTGTTACAGACTGGTGATAACCTCGCCGTTCCCCTTCGAGCCAGACCAGCCTTCAGATGCCCAGCCAAGAGCCCCTGCTGTTACGTCACCATCGTCCGTTTCTCGCGTTCTGGTTCGCCCGGATCTTCACCGCCAGTGGCTTTCAGATGCTCACGGTGGCGATCGGCTGGAATCTGTACCAGTTGACCGGCAACGTCCTCGACCTGGGCCTGGTCGGGCTGGTGGAGTTCGCCCCGCGGGTGCTGTTCATGCTGCACACCGGGCATGTCGCCGACCGTTACGACCGGCGCCGGGTCGCGGCGATCTGCCAGTCGTTGCAGGCGCTGATCGCCCTGGCGCTGGCCATCGGCAGTGCGACCGACCACGTCACCCGGGAAATGATCTTTATCCTCGCCTTCCTGCTCGGGGCGGCGCGCTCCTTCGAAATGCCGACTACCCAGGCGCTGTTGCCGAGCATCGTGCCCAGCGCCCTGTTTCCGCGGGCGGTCGCCGCCGCGCAATCGGCTCAACAGTCAGCCACCATTGTCGCCCCGGCCCTCGGTGGCTTGCTTTACGCGTTCGGCAGCGTCTGGGTCTACGGCCCGACGGTATTGCTCTACGTCATCGCCTGCACCTTGATGCTCAACCTGCCCGCCCGACAAACGCCGCTGAACAAAGGCAAAGCCACGCTGGACTCGTTGCTGGCAGGCATCCGCTTCATTCGCAGCCGCCCGGACATCCTCGGGGCGATCTCGCTGGATCTGTTCGCCGTGCTGCTCGGCGGCGCCACCGCGTTGCTGCCGGTGTTCGCCAAGGACATCCTGCTCACCGGGCCCTGGGGGCTGGGCCTGCTGCGTTCGGCGCCGGCGGTTGGCGCGCTGGGGATGTCGCTGTTCCTCGCCCGATTCGCCGTCGAGCGCAATGTCGGCCGGGTGATGTTCACCGCCGTCGGCGTATTCGGCGTCGCGACCATCGCCTTCGGCCTGTCGACCTCGTTCTGGTTCTCGCTGGCGGTGCTGGTGGTGCTCGGCGCGGCGGACATGATCAGCATGGTGATCCGCGCCTCCTTCGTGCAACTGGAAACCCCGGATGAAATGCGCGGCCGGGTCAGCGCGGTGAACGGCCTGTTCATCGGCGCCTCGAACCAGCTCGGCGAATTCGAATCCGGCCTCACCGCCCACTGGTTCGGCACCGTCCCGGCGGTGGTCATGGGCGGCGTCGGCACCCTGCTGGTGACCGGCACGTGGATCAAACTGTTCCCGACCCTGGCCAACCGCGACCGCATGCATGTGCCGGTGGAAGAGGCGAAGATCTGAGCCTCATCAGTGAAACCACCAGGCCAAGCACCAATTGATTGAAAAGGTGCGGAACATAGTTACCGCACGGAGTGCAATGTACCGCCTAACACTCGCCGCCATGATCAAATCCTTTCAGCACAAAGGCCTTCGTGGCTTCTATGAAACAGGATCGGCCTTCTGCCCACGCCTGGAGCCATCACACCAACATCTCCCCCGCCACTTTCGCCCGCAACGCCTTGCCACCAAGTTGCTCCACCAGCGTCAGGGCAAAGGCCAGTGCGGCGCCGGAGCCTTGGGCGGTGATGCAATTGCCGTCGACCACCACCGGTTGATCAACAAACGTACAGCCCGACAATTGATGACTGGCACTCGGCAGGCAGGTCATGCGTCGCTGGCGTAATACGCCGAAGGTTTGCAGGGCGATGGCCGGGGCTTCGCCGATGGCGGCGAACAGGCGTCCGGCGCTGGCCTGGTCCCTGATCAGCTGTTGCAGCGGTTGATGGGCGGCCAGGTGCTGCGCGCCGACGGCGCCGCCGGGCAGAACGATCAGGTCGAATGCCTGGGCCAGCACATCGATCAGCATGCCATCGGCAGTCAGGCGCGTGCCGCGAGCACAGGTCAGCATGCGCCGGCCTTCGATGCTGGCCGCCACGACTTCGACGCCGGCGCGGCGCAGCACGTCGATCAGGGTCACGCTTTGCAGGTCATCGATGCCCTCGGCGAGGGTAATCAGGGCTCTAAAGGTCATGGGCGCTTTCCGCTGGGTGATGCTTGAAGCGTAGTCAGCTTTGCCTCGCCCCGTCCGGTGGCAGCCGTTACTTGATGTAAAGCTGGGTCGACAAGGTGTTGCGCGGGGCGGTGATCGAAGTGTTGCTGAAGCTGAAAGTACCTTCCTGCTTGCCCGCCAGGTCGAAGGTGTACAGCGAACCGACGGTTTTGCGGCCGGGGGAGCATTCGGTCAGGTTGCCATTATCAAAGGCACAGACCGGGCTGCGACTGCCGTTGACTTCAAAGCCGTCCAGGGTGGCCTGCGGCTGGTTCTGCCCATAACCGATCTCCAGCACATAGACCTTGATGCTCGCGCCGCCGTGATTGCACGCGGTCTGCGCCTGGCCGGCGCCGATGTCTTCGAGGCCGCAGGACGCCGACTGCACCTTGATCACTTTCACTTCACTCAATGGCGGCGCCGATGCCGCGAGCGCCGCGGGCACGGCGCCCAGCAGCCAGGCAGCCAGGCCGCAGCCGTTGATCCAAGCCTTGTTCATGCGATCTTCCCCGGAAAAAATCAGCGCGCAGTATGGCGCAGTTGCACCCGCCGCAAAACTTCGCCGACGATCGACGCCAACATCCGCCATATTCCTCACGCTGCTGGTATGATGCGCGGCTTTTTCCGGCCCACCACAATTTTCCAGGCGCTTGCGACGGTCTGTGCTTTGCTGTTGAGGTCGATACATTCACGGCGCCATGCGCGCCACGGGGAGCAGACATGCTGGAAAGGCTGTTTCAACTCAAGGCACACAACACCAACGTGCGGACCGAGATTCTGGCGGGCGTCACGACCTTCCTGGCCATGGCCTACATTCTGTTCGTCAACCCGAGCATTCTCGGCGAGACCGGCATGGACAAGGGTGCGGTGTTCGTCGCCACCTGCCTGGCAGCCGCCATCGGCTCGACCATCATGGGCCTGATCGCCAACTACCCGATCGCCCTCGCGCCGGGCATGGGCCTGAACGCCTTCTTCACCTACACCGTGGTGCTGCACATGGGCCACACCTGGCAGGTGGCGCTGGGCGCGGTGTTCATCTCGGCCGTGTGCTTCTTCCTGCTGTCGATCTTCCGCATCCGTGAATGGATCATCAACAGCATCCCGCTGCCACTGCGCTCGGCGATTGCCGCCGGTATCGGCCTGTTCCTGGCGCTGATCGCCCTGCACAACGCCGGTATCGTGGTCAGCAACCCGGCGACCATGGTCGGCCTCGGCGACCTGAAAGCCCCGGCGCCGATTCTCGCCACCCTGGGCTTTGCCCTGATCGTCGCCCTCGAAGCGCTGAAAGTGCGCGGCGCCGTGCTGATCGGCATTCTGGCGGTGACCATCGTCGCCATCGTGATGGACTTCACCCCGTTCAACGGCGTGACCTCGATGCCACCTTCGCTGGCCCCGACGTTCCTGCAACTGGACATCAAGGGCGCCCTGGACATCGGTCTGGTCAGCGTGATCTTCGCCTTCCTGTTCGTCGACCTGTTCGACAACTCCGGCACCCTGATCGGCGTCGCCAAGCGCGCCGGCCTGATGGGCAAGGACGGCCACATGCCGAAAATGGGCCGTGCACTGATCGCCGACAGCACCGCTGCCATGGCCGGTTCCCTGCTGGGCACCTCGACCACCACCAGCTACATCGAATCCGCCGCCGGCGTGAGTGCCGGGGGCCGCACCGGCCTGACCGCCATCGTCGTCGCGGTGCTGTTCCTGCTGGCGCTGTTCTTCTCGCCACTGGCGGCCAGTGTGCCAGCCTTCGCCACCGCGCCGGCGCTGCTGTTCGTCGCCGTGCTGATGACTTCCGGCCTGGCGGAAATAGACTGGGACGACATCACCGTAGCCGCGCCGGTCGTGGTCACCGCCCTGGCAATGCCCTTCACCTATTCCATCGCCAACGGCATCGCCTTCGGCTTCATCGCCTGGACTGCGATCAAACTGCTGTCCGGCCGCGCCCGTGAGCTGAACCCGGCGCTGGTGATCCTGTCGATTCTGTTCGTGATCAAGCTGGGTTGGTTCAACGCATGACTTTCGATTCCCAGGCCTACACCGCACAACTCGAAAACAAGGTCGCGCGTTTGCGCGACCTGCTGGCCCCGTTCGATGCGCCAGAGCCGACCGTGTTCGACTCGCCGCTGCAGAACTTCCGCCTGCGCGCGGAATTTCGCCTGTGGCGCGAGGCCGGTGAGCGGCACTACGCGATGTTCTCTCAGGACGACAAACGCACGCCGATCCTCATCGAAGAATTCCCGATTGCCAGCCTGCGCATCAACCAGTTGATGCCGCAGCTCAAGGCAGCATGGCAGGCCAGTTCGGCGCTGAGTCACAAGCTGTTCCAGGTGGAGTTCCTCACCACCCTGGCCGGCGACGCGATGATTACCCTGTGCTATCACCGGCCGCTGGACGAGCACTGGCACGCCGCCGCGACGCAACTGGCGGCAGACCTCGACGTCAGCATCATTGGCCGCTCCAAGGGCAAACGCGAAGTGATCGGCCACGACTACGTGGTGGAAAAACTCGACGTCGGCGGCCGCACCTTCAGCTACCGTCAGCCGGAAGGCGCGTTCACCCAGCCCAACGGCACGGTGAACCAGAAGATGCTCAACTGGGCCTACGAAACGCTGGGCGACCGTCCCGACGACCTGCTCGAGTTGTACTGCGGCAACGGCAACTTCACCCTGCCGCTGGCCACCCGCGTGCGCAAGGTACTGGCCACCGAAATCAGCAAGACCTCGGTGAATGCCGCGTTGAGCAACCTCAGCGAAAACGCTGTGGATAACGTCACCCTGGTGCGTTTGTCCGCCGAGGAGCTGACCGAGGCACTGAACGAAGTGCGGCCGTTCCGTCGCCTGCACGGCATCGACCTCAAGAGTTACGCGTTCGGCAGCGTGTTCGTCGACCCGCCACGGGCCGGCATGGACCCGGACACCTGCGAACTGACGCGGCGTTTCGACAACATCCTGTACATCTCCTGCAACCCGGAAACCCTGGCGGCCAACATCGCCCAGTTGCACGACACACACCGCATCAGCCGTTGTGCGTTGTTCGACCAGTTCCCGTGGACCCACCACATGGAATCCGGCGTATTGCTGACCCGGCGTTGATTCGCCGTTGCTGGAAACAACCAAGCCGTCGTGACTGACGGCTTTTTTGTCGGAGCTCAGACCACGCTGTCGCTCTTGCACGGCCGCCACCCCCTGCGCCCGTTGGCCCGCGCCGCTTCTGTCCTGGCGGCGCTGCTCTGGCGAGCGTTGCGCGAGGCAATCACCGCTGCTGCCATGGTCATCAGCGGCGGGCTCAGCGAGATCATCCCGGCGATGGAGACCTGCAGGTCCTGGGCGTCATGGCACAGCGCAGTGCCGGCAAACCCGAGTTTCAGATCGGCGAAATCTTCCGCCTGGAAGCCGTCGAACTCGCTATACAGGCTGACCGGCAGCAGGACCCCGCTGCCGTCCTCGAAACCGATCTGCAGGCAAGGCGCGACATAGCTGAGCGAGGTGGCTCGCAGGCTGCTGCGCTGGCGCACACCGCCGCGTTCGATCGCGTCCTCCAGGCGCTCTTCGGTGACGGGCCGATCCGCGTGCATCCTGGCTCTGACGGTTTTCATAATTCGATTTCCACACCTTCGTAGGCCCCTGCCAGGGCCAGCAGGGTCTTGTTCACCGCGGGTTCGTAGTGCGCCGAAGCGATCCTGAAAGTCTTGTTGCCGACAGGTCGCAGCACGGCGACCTGGTTCGTCTGCGCGTCCCACCACTGATTGTCGAGACAGGCTGTGTGCAGACACTGCCACCAGAGGCGGCGGGCGCGCCATAGATGATCCGGTTGCCGCAACGATTGGCGCAGCCCTTCGAGCACAGCCAGGGTCGGGCAACGCGACAGCGGCAACACATCCCACAACTCGACGCCGTTGTGCCAGAAGCTGAATTTGAAACGCGCACTCCAGGTACCGGCATCCACCTGTGCGTGCGGCGGACAATGCTCGTCG
Organism: Pseudomonas sp. efr-133-TYG-5; assembly: GCF_030209175.1. GTDB lineage: Bacteria > Pseudomonadota > Gammaproteobacteria > Pseudomonadales > Pseudomonadaceae > Aquipseudomonas. The sequence continues at coordinate 126,976 of NZ_JARVSM010000002.1, forward strand.
AGCAACATGATCACCACTGACAATCCTTTGTAACTGCACACTTCCATACCCACCCATCCGTCAGGTTCACGAGATGCACAATCTGCCGTCCTGGACAAATCCGACCCTCGCTGCGGTCGCACGCGATGGCGTTGCTCCATCGAGGCTAGTGGGGAAATCGTCAGCGTCCCGGGCAAAATGGTAAGCAATCCTTTCGCCGCAGCCGGGCATTTGCTAAATACTGCGGACTCCTTGTGCGGTGCCATCGATCATGCAGCGACATTTCGACGATCTTCAGTTGGGCAGCATCGAGCTGTTCTGTCTCGCCGCCGAGGCCGGCAGCTTCACCGGCGCGGCGCTGGCCGCAGCGGTGACGCCAGCGGCGGTCAGTCGCTCGGTGTCACGGATGGAAGAACGTCTGGGGGTGCGCCTGTTCGCGCGTACCACCCGCAGCGTGAAACTGACCGACAGTGGCCGACGTTATTACGAAGAATGTCGCCAGGCCCTGGCGCAACTGGTCGAGGCGCAGCGCGAAGTGATGGGCCAGCAACAGCAGCCGTCGGGCACCCTGCGCATCAGCATCCCCACGACCTATGCTCACCATCGCATCCTGCCGCTGCTGCCGGCCTTCCGCGCACGCTTCCCGCAGGTGCGGGTCGACGTGCACATCAGCAACCGCAATATCGACTTTGTCGGCGAAGGCTACGACCTGGCGATCCGCGTGCGGGCCATTCCCGATTCAGGCTTGATCGCCCGCCATCTGGAAGACGCCGCGCTGGTGATGGTCGCCAGCCCCGACTATCTGCACCGCGCCGGTACGCCGCAAACCCTCGACGACCTCGCGCGGCACGAATGCATCCAGTACGAACTGCCCAGCAGCGGGCGGCGCATCCCCTGGTTGTTTTATGACCAGGAGACACCGAGAGAACTGCTCGCCGAGGGCAATCTGTGCTGCTCCGACGATGTGCTCGGTGGCGTGACCCTGGCCAGGCATGGCGCCGGGTTGTTCCAGACCTACCGCTTCATTGTCGAACAGGCGTTGGCGGACGGCTCGCTGCTGGAGGTGCTCAAGCCCTATGGCGGACGGTCACGGCCGTTCACTTTGCTGTATCCGCAGAATCGCCACATGCCACTGCGGGTCCGCGCGTTCATCGACTTTCTGGTGGAACAGTTGCCGCGTTGACTGGGCGATTACCGCACACAAAGCGGTGCGCCCGCCGTCGAGCAATTGCTTAAAGTAACCGCCTGGTACATTTTATCTCCACAGGCCGAAACACTCGGCCGATGCCAAAAACAATACGTGGAGTTTTGCTCATGCCTCCTATCGTTCTGGTGCTCAACGGCCCGAACCTGAACCTGCTCGGCACCCGTGAACCGGCAACCTACGGTCACGAAACCCTCGCCGACATCTCCGCCCTGTGCGGCCGCGCCGCCGAGGAATTCGGCCTCGCCGTGGAGTTTCGCCAGACCAACCACGAAGGCGAACTGCTCGACTGGATTCACGGCGCCCGCAATCGTTGCGCCGGGATCGTCATCAACCCGGCCGCGTGGACACACACTTCGGTGGCGATCCGTGATGCGCTGGTGGCCAGCGAACTGCCGGTGATCGAAGTGCACCTGTCCAACGTCCACGCCCGCGAACCGTTCCGTCATCACTCGTTCGTCTCGGCCATCGCCAGTGCGGTGATGTGCGGCTTCGGCAGCCACGGTTATCGCCTGGCCCTGGAACATTTCAGCCTGCGCTTGAAAGGAGCCCAGGTATGAGCCGCGCACCCGCCATCCTCGCCGGGCTGATCGGCGCCGGCATCCAGGCCTCGCGCACCCCGGCATTGCACGAACACGAAGGCGATGCGCAGGGCCTGCGCTACCTGTATCGGCTGATCGATCTCGACTCGCTGCACCTGGACAGCAGTGCCCTGCCCGATCTGCTGCTGGCCGCCGAGCGGATGAACTACACCGGCCTCAACATCACTTTCCCCTGCAAGCAGGCCATCATCCCGCTGCTCGACGAACTGTCAGCGGAAGCGCGCGGCATCGGCGCGGTCAACACGGTGGTGTGGCAGGACGGCAAACGCGTCGGCCACAACACCGATTGCCTGGGCTTTGCCGAAGGTTTTCGCCGTGGCTTGCCGGACGTTGCCCGCGAGCGTGTCGTCCAGATGGGCGCAGGTGGCGCCGGTGCGGCCGTGGCCCACGCGCTGCTGAGCGAAGGCGTACAGCTGCTGAGCATTTTTGATGTGGACAGCGACCGCGCGCAGAGCCTGGCGGACAACCTCAATCAGCATTTCGGCGCTGGCCGCGCCGTGGCCGGCCACGATTTGCCGGCGACGCTGAAGCAGGCCGACGGACTGGTCAACACCACGCCGATGGGCATGGCCAAGCTACCGGGCACGCCGGTGCCGGTGGAGTTGCTGCGCGCCGAATTATGGGTGGCGGAGATCGTGTATTTCCCGCTGGAAACCGAGTTGCTGCGCAACGCCCGCGCCCTCGGCTGCCGCACGCTGGATGGCGGCAACATGGCGGTGTTTCAGGCGGTGAAGGCGTTCGAGTTGTTCAGCGGCGTGGTGCCGGATGCACAGCGCATGCTGGCGCACTTCCAGAGCATGAACGGCTAGGACCCTCGGGCAGCGCGCCCGCTCGCCAAGGCGTACCTTCAGTCAACCTGCTGACTGACACAGCGCTCTGGCGAGCAGGCTCGTTGCAAAAGGTCATGCGTCAGGCTTGCAGATAACGCAACACCGACTCGCAGATCATCTCGCGATGGCGCTGCTTGATGGTGTCGTCCGGCAGATCAATCTGAAAAATCTCACCGAAGGTGTGCCGGTTCGACACGCGATAGAAGCAGAACGAACTGATCAGCAGGTGCACGTCCAGCGCATCGAGGCCGTTGCGGAACACACCCTCGGCGGCACCGCGACGGAGAATCTCGCCCAGCGCATCGAGGATGGTGTTGTTCATCGCCTTGATCGCATCGGAGCGCTTCACGTACTCGGCATTGTGGATGTTCTCGATGCTGACGATGCGCACGAAATCAACATTGCGGTCGTGGTGATCGAAGGTGAATTCCACCAACCGCCGGATCGCTTCCACGGGCGGCAATTCGGCCAGGTGCAGGCGGTTTTCGGTGCTGCGGATATCGCCGTAGAGTTTTTCCAGCACCTCGACGTACAGCTGCTCCTTGCTGCCGAAGTAGTAATAGATCATGCGCTTGGAGGTGTGGATACGCTCGGCGATCGCATCGACGCGGGCGCCGGACAGGCCCTGCTGGACGAACTCGACGATCGCTTCCTGGAGGATGTTTTCGCGGGTCTTTTCCGGGTTGTTCTTGCGACTCTTGCGCGGCTCTGCCGCGGGTAGAACGGCGGCTGCGGAAAGTTCTGAAGTCATTGTCATTGCGGGCTCACGGCCATCACTGCACAGGCTGGCGATTATGGGCCGCGCGACACAGTGAAGGAAGCCGCGCGGCCCGTGTTTAATCCCGCGTTTACGAAATTCCTACAACTTCGCCTGGCGCACCGCACCGCTGCGCGATTTGGCCATCGCCGCCAGACGCACCGCGACGTTGGCCGCACCGTAGCCGGCGTAGCCGTTCTTGCGCTGAATGATCTCGAAGAAGAAGCGCCCTTCGAACGGTTCGGTGTACACGTGAAACAGTTCGCCACCCTGGGCGTCGCGGTCGTAGAGCACGTTGTAGTAGGCCAGTTCGCTGAGGAACTCGTCGTCGAAATCGAAGCGCGCGGCGAGGTCGTCGTAATAGTTCAGCGGGATGTCCAGCAGCGGCACCCCGGCCTCCTTGGCGCGGCTGACTTCGGCGAAGATGTCGTCGCAATCGAAGGCGATGTGGTGCACGCCGGAACCGCGATAACTCGACAGCGCGTGGGAAATCGCCGTGTTGCGGTTCTCGGAAATGTTCAGCGGCAGGCGGATCGAACTGTCGCGACTGCGCAGCGCCCGGCTCTTCACCAAACCGTAGGGGTCGGGCAGCACCACTTCGTCATCCGCTTCGAAATCCAGCAGGCTCTTGTAAAACAGCACCCAGCTGTCGAGGCTGTCGGCCGGCAGGGCCATGGCCATGTGGTCGATGCGCTTGAGGCCGCCACGGGCGACTGCATCCGGCAGCAGATTGAAATCGGTGCCGTAGACATCGGCGTGTTCATCCACCAGGTAAATCAGGCTGCCGTCCGGCGCGCGTACCGCTGCCAGTTCCAGCTCGTTGGGGCCGACCAGGCCACGATACGGCTGGCCCTTGTAGGCGACGGCGCGCGCCAGGGCGCTGGCGCTGTCCTTGACCCGCACGGCGGTGGCGCACAGCGACGGGCCGTGGGCTTCGAAAAAGCTGTGGCCGAACGAGTAGGGTTCGGAGTTGAGGATCAGGTTGATATCGCCCTGGCGCAGCAGGCTGACGCTTTTCGAGCGGTGCTGGCCGGCCTTGACGAAACCCAGGCGCTCCAGCCAGTGCGAGAGCTTGGCGCCGAGCGCTTCGTCGACGGCGAACTCGAGAAACTCGACGCCGTTGTACTCGCTGGCCCGGGGTGTTTCGAAAAGGATGTCGCGATTGGCCACCGGCGGCGCCTGCTGCTCCAGGCGCTGACGGGTTTTCTCTTCCAGGTACAGCAACGAACGCAGACCGTCGGCGGCATTGGCTCGGGGTGGTGCGGCGCGGAAGCCATCGTTGAAGATTTCCAGCGACAGCGGTCCGCTGTAGCCGCTCTGGATGATCGGTGCGAGGAAGCCCGGCAGATCGAACTCACCCTGCCCCGGGAAGCAGCGGAAATGCCGGCTCCACTCCAGCACATCCATGGCCAGGATCGGCGCGTCGGCCATTTGCACGAAGAAAATCTTCTCGCCGGGAATCTCGGCAATCGCCGCCGGATCGCCCTTGAGCGACAGGGTGTGGAAGCTGTCGAGCAACACCCCGAGGCTGGGGTGATCGGCCGCGCGGACGATGTCCCAGACCTGTTGATAGGTATTGACGTGCCGGCCCCAGGCCAGGGCTTCGTAGCCGATGCGCAGGCCCCGGGCACCGGCGCGCTCAGCGAGCATGCGCAGGTCGTCGACGAGTATTTGCCGGTCGCCGACGCTGTCCGGCGAGGCGTTGCTGCACACCAGCACCAGGTCGGTGCCCAGTTCCTGCATCAGGTCGAATTTGCGCTCGGCGCGTTCCAGATTGCGTGCCAGGCGATCGCGGCGGCAGCCTTCGAAATCGCGGAACGGCTGGAACAGGGTGATGGCGATGCCGAGGTCGGCGCACATCTGTTTGATTTCCCGCGGACTGCCGTCGTAGTACAGCAGGTCGTTCTCGAAAATCTCCACCCCGTCGAACCCGGCGGCGGCAATGGCTTCGAGCTTTTCCGGCAGGGTTCCGCTCAAGGAAACGGTGGCAATGGATCGCTGCATGTGGCTACTCCCGGACTACGTCGCTCTTGTCTTTAAAGCCGGCGCTGGTGAAGGCTGCGGACTTTTGATCCTGGTTGCTGGACAGCAACGCAGCCTTTGGCCAACGCCTGCACAGAATGGTTTTTATAGTGAGGCAAATTATTGGCTGCATGACTGCGCACAGCAATTTAAAGTGTACTACCCGGTTAGTTTTGCGTGCGATTATCGAACACAATGCCGGTTTGGCGAATTGACGATTTTTCGTCCACTGCCCAACATCGACTGCACATTGCGTCAGGACCTGAACCGCCGGTCGCAGTGCCGACAACAAAGCACACTCATAACAAATTCAAAAACGGGTGGAACAATGATTCCTTCACAGACTTCCCGCATGGCCCCGGCCATGAGCACTGCCACGGGTGGCATCGGCGACAAGATCCGCGGCGCCATGGCCGTCGGCAAGACCCGTTGGGGCATGCTGGCGCTGGTGTTCTTCGCCACCACGCTGAACTACATCGACCGCGCCGCCCTCGGCGTCATGCAGCCGATCCTCGCCAAGGAAATGAGCTGGACGGCGATGGACTACGCCAACATCAACTTCTGGTTTCAGGTCGGCTACGCCATCGGCTTCGTCCTGCAGGGACGGCTGATCGACCGCATCGGGGTCAAGCGCGTGTTCTTCTGCGCGGTGCTGCTGTGGAGCCTGGCCACCGGCGCCCACGGCCTGGCGACTTCGGCGCTCGGCTTCATGGTCTGCCGGTTCATCCTCGGCCTGACCGAAGCAGCCAACTACCCGGCCTGCGTGAAAACCACGCGCCTGTGGTTCCCCGCCGGTGAGCGTGCGGTGGCCACCGGCATCTTCAACGCCGGCACCAACGTCGGCGCGATGTTCACGCCAATGCTGCTGCCATTGATCCTGCATGTATGGGGCTGGCAGGCGGCATTCCTGTGCATGTCGGCACTGGGTGGCATCTGGCTGCTGTTCTGGGGCCTGAAATACTTCAACCCGGAAGATCACCCGAGCGTGAAACAGTCGGAGCTGGAGTACATCCAGAAGGAAGTCGAACCGGAACAGGCCCGCGTGCCGTTCTCGAGAATCCTGCGCATGCGCGGTACCTGGGCCTTCGCCCTCGCCTACTCGCTGACCGCGCCGGTGTTCTGGTTCTACCTGTACTGGCTGCCGCCGTTCCTCAATCAGCAATACAACCTGGGCATCAACGTCACCCAGATGGGCATCCCGCTGATCATCATTTATGTCACCGCCGACTTCGGCAGTGTCGGCGGCGGCATTCTCTCGTCGTTCCTGATCGGACGCGGCGTCAATCCGATCAAGGCGCGGCTGCTGTCGATGTTCCTGTTCGCCTGCTGCATCATCGGCGTGATCATGGCGGCCGGCTCGAGCAATCTGTGGGTGGCGGTCGCGGCGATCTCCCTGGCCATCGGCGCGCATCAGGCCTGGACGGCCAACATCTGGAGCCTGGTGATGGACTACACCCCCAAGCACATGATGAGCACGGTGTTCGGGTTCGGTGGCATGTGCGCGGCGATCGGCGGGATGTTCATGACCCAGATCGTCGGTCATATCCTCACGGTCACCAACAACAACTACACCGTGTTGTTCACCCTGATCCCGGCGATGTACTTCATCGCGCTGACCTGGATGTACTTCATGGCCCCGCGCAAGATTCCTGACGTCACCGAGTAACCGGCCCGTACCACGCCCCTCCTGTGGGAGCGAGCCTGCTCGCGAAAGCGCCCAGTCAGTCATTGCAGATGCCGACTGAAAACCCGCCTTCGCGAGCAAGCCCGCCCCCACAGGGATTGGCGTTTCTTCAGCGACGGCTCTGCTGCCACGCTGCCGCCAGTCCGCTGCAGCAGATCACGGCGATACCGACCACGGTCAGCAGCGTCGGCGTGTGATTGAACAGCAACCAGCCCAGCAACCCGGCAAACACGATCTGGCAATAGCCGAACGGCGCCAGCAGCGCCGGTGCGGCGTGGCGGAATGCCTGGGTCAGAAACAGGTGCGCGGTCATCCCGCAGCTGCCCAGCGCCAGCATCAACAGCGCATGCCCCAGGCTCGGCACCTGCCAGAAGAATGGCACCAGCGCACTCATCACCAGGGTGTTGCACAACCCGGCGAAGAAGTTACTGGTGGTCGGGCTGTCGATCTCGCTGAGCTTGCGCGTGAGCAACTGGTAGAAGCAGAAAAACAGCGCCGAGCAGAACGGCAGCAGGATCGCCGGCGTGAACAGTTCGCCGCCGGGGTGAACGATGATCAGCACCCCGACAAACCCGCAGATCACCGCAATCCACTGGCCGCGCGTCACCCGTTCCTTGAGCAGCGGCACCGACAGCGCCGTGACCAGCACCGGGGCGAGAAAGTTGACTGCCGTGGCCTCGGCCAGCGGGATGTACAACAGCGCCGTGGTGAAAAAAAGACTGGTGCCCAACAGGCACAACGCCCGCGCCAGCTGCCACAGCGGCCGCTTGGTGCGCAGTACGCGCAGCCCCGACTGCGGGAGGAAAATCCCCGCCATCAGCAGGGTGTGCACCAGATAGCGCGCCCACACCACCATGACGATCGGGTAGAAACCGGAGAGGTACTTCGACAGGGCGTCGTGGCTGGAAAACAGGAACGTCGCCACGACAATCAGCAAGATCCCCTTGAAGGGTTGGTTGACGCCGGAGAGCGGAGTGCTGACGGTCATTGGCTGTCTCGAAAGGAAAAATACACGGTGGCGCAGGAGCCCGCTCCCCGCCACACACACTGACTTACAGCGGCGCCAACAATTCCCGCGTTCGGTCGATTGCCATCTGTGCACGCTGCAACGCGCTCACGCCCTGCTCGAGCAATTTCACCGTGGGAATTTCCAGGCTCAGGGGAATATTAGCCGGCAGACTGCGCAACAAGCCGCGCAGATCGCAATCGCCCTCGCCGGGAAACCGCCGCTCGTTGCGTGCCTGACGCAAGATTTCGGCCATGTCCGTGGGTCGCGGGCCGGCCACATCGCACAATTGCGCATAACGCAGCCGCGAGGCCGGCACGCCGCTCAGATCTTCCAGCCGCGATCCGGAACGGTCGAAGTGGAAGGCATCGACCAGCACGGCGGCGTTTTCCCGCTCGGCATTGGTCACGATGCGCAGCGCCTGTTCGAGGTTGCGCGCATCGGTCCAGGGCATGAACTCCAGGTGCGGATGCAAACCGTAAGGCGCGGCCAGATCACACAATGCGGCGAAGTTGTCGGTGAGCCGCTGTTCGTCGGGATCGTTGCCGGCCACCAGCAACTCAGTGGCGCCAAACTGCGCACCGACGGCGAGCAGTCGATCGAACTCGGCCACCACGGTCTGCGGTTTCAGGCGCAGGATTTCCACGTCGAGCACGCGGATGCCGGTGTCGCGCAAACGCGCCAGGGTCTGGCGCCGCAACGGCGCATCGGCGACCAATGGAAAGTGATATTCCTCGGCGGTGGCCGGCTCCAGGCGCAGGCCGACGTGACTGTAGCCGGCGCGGGCCGCCACCTCGACCATGTCCGGCGGCGACAACTCCAGCACCGTGAGGCTGGCCAGAGACAGGATACGTTCGCTCATATTCAGCCCTCCACCGATACAGGGGTGCAGGCACGACCGCTGGCCGCCGCCGCACCAATCGCCTCGACCAGCGCCAGCGTGCGCGCCGCATCCTCGGCACTGACCAACGGCTCGACCTCACCGCGTACCACCTGGAGAAAATGCTCCAGCTGCAAGCGCAAGGCGTCGCCGGCCGTGCAGGCTTGCTGTTGCGCCAACAGCGGCTCATGCCAACCGGCATCGAGCTGATCGGCGGCGTAATGCCAGTGCTTGAGTTGCGGAATGCTCAACGCTCCGGCCGTGCCGGCCAGCAGATAGCAGGGCTGCTCGGCCTGCTGCGGGTACGCCGGGTTCTCCCCGGCCGCCAGCTCCCAGCTCCACGGCGCGGCCACCGCGTCGGAGCCGGTCAGGGTGCCGAGTGCGCCGTCGGCAAATTGCAGCAACACCGCGACGCTGTCTGCATTGGCGAAGCCGCGCACGGTGTTGGCGCTGATGGCCTGCACCGAGTGCACTTCGCCGCACAAATGACGCAACAGGTCGAGGTCGTGAATCAGGTTGGTCAGCAACATGCCCGCACCGGGTTCGCGGCGCCAGGGAATCTCGAAGTACCGGTCGGGTTTGCGCAGTTGAAACAGCGCGGTGACTGTAGTCAGGCGCCCGAGCGCGCCATTGCGCAGCAATTCACGCGCCCGCACGATCAGCGGATTGTGCCGCCGATGATGGCCGACCAGGACCGGGACACCGCTGCGCTTGACCGCCGCCACCAGTTCGCGCACTTCATCGAGATCCACGCCCACGGGTTTTTCCAGCAACACCGGCACCCCGGCCGCCAGGCAATCGAGCGCGGTGCCGACGTGCTGATTATTCGGATTGGCGACGATCACCGCGTCCGGCCGCACCTGCTCGAGCATCGGCCGATGCTCGCTGTAATGCGCGACGCCCCACTGCGCGGCGAGTGCGGCGGCCTGCGGGCCGGGATCGGCCACCGCGCACAACACAGCTTCGCTCAGGGTTTTCAGGTGTCGGTAATGCTGCTGGCCCATGTTGCCGGCGCCGATCAGGGCGATACGAAGGGGCGGAGTCAAGGCGCGATCCTCTTGTGATTGTTGTCGGAAAAGTCACTCCAGCAACAATTTAGAACCAAGTTCCAGAATCAAACACCCGCTTACGCGAAAACCGTGCGAACACCGCACATTTTGACAATCGCCCCACACTGTGGGGATTGCGCGCGACGGTTTCAGATGAACAGTTCGGAGGCCAGGCTGGCCGCCGAGAGTTCCTCGGTGAACTTCACCAGCAAGGGCGCCAGTTCGTGCATTCGCGCCCCAGGCATCCGCGCACTCGGCCCGGCAATACTGAGCACGCCGATCACCCGGCCCTCCGTCGGATGCCGGACCACCGCAGCAATCGCCGACGTGCCCACCGCCGAACTTTCTTCGACGCAGGCATAGCCCTGCTCGCGCGCCAGCCGCAGGCGTTCGAGCAGCTCGATATTGGAGCGCGGCGCATTCGGCCCGACACCCACCGGCACTTCCGCGCCCTGGCGCTCGACCAGCGACAACGCCTCGGCGTCGCTCATGCAGGCCAGCCAGGCATGCCCGGAAGCGGTGTAAAACAACGGCGCATCGCGGCCCATGTCGGGGTCGTAACGCAGCCCGGTGCGCGCGCCCTGGGCCTTGGCGATCCAGGTCTGGCGCTCGCCGTCGATCACGCCCAGGCGCACCAGCTCGCCGGTTGCCTCGGCCAGGCGGTCGAGTATCGGTTGCACGATGTCGGCACCGCTGCTCGACAGGTATTGAAACCCCATCGCCACCAGTTTGGTCGACAAGTGATAACGCAGGGTCTCCGGATTCTGCCGCACGTAGCCCAGGCGAATCAGCTCGGCGAGCAAGCGATGCGTGGCACTTTTCGGAATGTCCAGTTGCTCGGCCAGGGCCTGCATCGGCAGCCCGCGCGGATCACTGGTGAGGCTTTCCAGGACGCTGAAAACCCGTTCGATTTGACTGCCGGCCATGGGGAGATCCAAGTGAAATTTCGCCGATTCTAGAAGACATCCACGACAAAGCGAAATCTGGAACCGGGTGTCCGATAACCGCCCACTTTACCCACCTGCAGCTTGTCGAGCACGACGTTCACTGGTTATTTTCTGGAATCAAATTCCAAAAATAGTTTGCTGGAGCTTTATGTTGATGCGTGCCGATGCTGCCGCCCTTCCCGCTATCGACTGCGATGTCCTGGTCGTCGGCTCCGGCGCTGCCGGGTTGTCGGCGGCGGTTACCGCCGCGTGGCATGGGCTGAACGTGATTGTCGTGGAAAAAGACCCGGTGTTCGGCGGCGCCACCGCGTGGTCCGGTGGCTGGGCGTGGGTGCCGTGCAACCCGCTCGCGCGGCGCGCGGGCATCGTCGAAGACGTCGAGCTGCCGCGGACCTACCTGCGCCACGAACTCGGTGCGCATTACGATGAAGCGATGATTGATGCGTTCCTCAACGCCGGGCCGCGCATGGTCGCGTTCTTCGAGCAGCACACCGCCCTGCAATTCGCCGACGGCAACGCCATCGCCGACATTCACGGCGAGACGCCCGGCGCCGGCACCGGCGGCCGCTCGGTGATTGCCGCGCCGTACGACGGGCGCAAAGTCGGACGCCTGCTCAAGCGACTACGCACGACCATGCGCGAAACATCCTTCATGGGCATGCCGATCATGGCCGGCGCGGATCTCTCCGCGTTTCTCAATCTGAGCCGTTCGCTGTCGGCGGCCTGGCATGTCGGCCGACGTTTCACCCGGCACCTGCTGGACCTCGCGCTGCACGGCCGCGCCTTGCAACTGGTCAACGGCGTAGCGCTGGTGGCACGCCTGGCCAAGTCCGCCGAAGACCTCGGCGTGCTGCTCTGGGAGTCCGCGCCTGTCACGCAATTGCTGCGCGACGAAACCGGCGTCTGCGGCGCCGTGGTCAACACTGGCAAAGGCCCGGTGCAGATCCGTACGCGCAAGGCCGTGGTGCTCGCCGCCGGAGGTTTTGCCAACGACATCGAGCGGCGCAAAGCGCTGTTTCCCCGCACCCCCACGGGCCACGAGCACTGGGCACTGCCGCCGCTGGCGGTGAATGGCGACGGCTTGCGCCTGGGCGAAAGCGTCGGCGCCACGGTGAATACCGATGTCGCTTCGCCCGTGGCCTGGGCGCCCGTCTCGCAAGTGCCCCACGCCGACGGCAGCATCGGCCATTTCCCGCACATCATCGAGCGCGGCAAACCGGGCATCATCGGCGTGCTGCGCAACGGCCAGCGCTTCGTCAACGAAGCCAACGGCTATTACGACTATGTCAGCGCCATGGTTGCCGCCGCGCCGCACGGCGATGAAGTGGCCTCCTGGCTGATCTGCAGCCACGCCTTTCAACGACGTTATGGCCTGGGCATGTCGCGGCCGTTTCCCGTGCCGCTGTCAGGTTTTATCCGCAGCGGCTATCTGAAAACCGGCAATACCCTTGAGGAATTGGCTGTGGCGTGCGGTATTGACGGCGCTGGTCTGCGCCGCACGGTCGATGACTACAACCGCCATGCACGCCACGGCGACGATCCGTTGTTCGGCCGTGGCGCAACGCCCTACAACCGCAAACAGGGTGACCCCGCGCAGCAGCCCAACCCCTGCGTGGCACCGATCGAGCACGGCCCGTTCTACGCGGTCAAAGTGCAACCCGGCTGCTTCGGCACCTTCGCCGGGCTCAAGGTCAACCCGCACGCGCAGGTCCTCGACAGCGCCGGCCAGCCCATCCACGGGCTCTACGCAGCCGGTGGCGACATGGCCAGCATCATGGGCGGGCATTATCCGGCCGGTGGGATCAACCTCGGCCCGGCGCTGACATTTGGCTACATCGCGGCCCGGCACATCGCCGGCATCACGGCTTTCGAACAGGAGATCGACCATGCAGCACATCGTTAATCGACAAGGACTGAACCTGCCGAAACTCGGCCTCGGAACCTGGCCGATGCTCGGCGCGGAATGCACGCGTGCCGTCGAACAGGCGCTGGAGCTGGGCTACCGGCACATCGATACAGCGGCGGCCTACAACAATGAAGACGCCGTCGGACAAGCGTTGGCGAATACCCCGACACCCCGCGAGCAGATCCACGTCACCACCAAAGTCTGGTGGGATCAGCTGCAACCGCAGGCCATGCGTCACTCCCTGGAACGCAGCCTGAAGGCTTTGCGCAGCGACTACGTCGACCTGTTCATGATCCATTGGCCAAGCACCGACTGGGACCTGCCGCGCACCCTCGAGACGCTCGCCGCGTTCAAGGAACAAGGCCTGGCCCGTAACATCGGCGTGGCGAACTTTCCGCTGCCGTTGCTGCGCCAGGTCGTCGAGCAATATGGCATCCCGCTGTCAGCGATTCAGGTCGAATACCACGTCCTGCTCGGACAGAACGCCCTGCTCGACTACGCCCGTCAACACGATCTGGCGCTGACCGCCTACACGCCGCTGGCCCGCAACAAAGTCTCGGACATTGCGCAGATTCAGCAGATCGCCAAAAAGCATGGCGTGCTGCCGACCCAGGTCGCGTTGAAATGGCTGCTCGACCAGGACAACGTTGCCGCGATCCCCAAGGCCAGCAGCCGCGCCAATCAACTGGCCAACCTGGCCTCGCTGCAGGTCGAGCTGGACGACGCGGATCGCGCGCTGATTGCCGCGCTGTCCAAGCGTGAACGTCAGGTCAGCCCGGACTTCGCCCCGGTGTGGGATGCCTTCGATCGCTGAGCCGGCAAGCACCGAGAGAAATCTGCCGGCGAATTGAATTCGTCGGCGCCGAACTCGTCCATATCAGGCCCGACCTCGTAACCCGAGGCCGGGCCTGTTGACGTGTGGGCGAATAGACGGACGACCGGACTGGCGCCACACTCACACACCAGCAACACTCATCCCCACAGACGAATAGAGGATTCCCACATGCTATGGAAAAAAGGCCGACGCAGTGACAACGTCGTCGATGCCCGTGGCGATGACATGGGGGGTGGCGGCGGCATGCGTTTCGGCGGCGGCAAGGGCCTGAGCCTGGGCGCGATCCTGCTGATCGTCGGCATTGGCTGGATCACCGGCCAGGACCCGCTACAGATCCTCGGCCAGCTCACCGGGCAGATGAGCGAGCCAGCGGCCCCTTCTTCGCAGACGCGCCAGGCGCCACCGGCCAACGACGAGCAGGCTGAATTCGTGCGCTCGATCCTCGGCGATACCGAAGACACCTGGGGCGCGATTTTCCAGCAGGCCGGCCGCCAGTATAAGGATCCGACCCTGGTGCTGTTCAGCAACCGGGTCAATTCCGCCTGTGGCCTGGCGACGTCCGCGACCGGTCCGTTCTACTGCCCGGCCGACCAGAAGGTCTACCTCGACATGGCGTTCTTCCAGGAGATGGCGCAACGCTTCAAGGCCGCTGGCGACTTCGCCCAGGCCTACGTGATCGCCCACGAAGTCGGACACCATGTGCAGACCTTGCTCGGCGTCTCGGCGAAAATTCAGACAGCCCGCCAACAGGGCCGGCAAATGGAAGGTGACGGTGGCTTGCTGGTACGCCAGGAATTGCAGGCCGACTGCCTCGCCGGCGTCTGGGCCTACAACGCGCAGAAGCGTCTGAACTGGCTGGAACCGGGCGACATCGAGGAAGCCTTGAATGCGGCGAACGCCATCGGTGATGATCGCTTGCAGCAACAGGGTCAGGGCCGCGTGGTGCCGGACTCGTTTACCCACGGTACGTCGGCGCAAAGGGTGCGCTGGTTCAAAACCGGATTCGCCCAGGGCCAGGTCGGCCAGTGCGATACCTTTGCCGCGAAAAACCTGTAAATGCATAAATGGTGGTTGGCTTTACTGCTGATTGGCAGCACCGCGCACGCCGCCGGCGTCGACGCCATCAGCCCCGGGCGCCTGCAACTGCAGGCCGGGGAAATGGCGGTGGGCATCGGCCCGGCGCCGGCGAAAATCGAACGCGTGTTGATCGTCATTCATGGCCGCTTGCGCAACGCCGAAACCTATCGCAAGAGCGGCGAAAGTGCTGCCGAACTGGCCGGGCAAGCGGCCAACACCCTGGTGATCGCGCCACAGTTTCTCAATGAAAGCGACGTCACCCTGTATTCGTTGCCCGCCAGCGTACTGCGCTGGAAAGGCAATGAATGGATGGGCGGCGGCTTGTCCACGGGGCCCAATCCGCTGAGTTCCTACGCGGCGCTCGACGAAATCATCGGCCGCCTCAGCGACCGCAAGCAGTTTCCGGACGTGAAGCAGATTGTCATCTTCGGCCACTCCGGCGGCGGCCAGGTGGTGCAGCGTTATGCCCTGCTCGCCCGTGAACAGCCGGCGCTGAAGGCCGAGGGCATTCGCTTGCGCTACGTGGTGGCCAATCCGTCGTCCTACGCCTATTTCAACGAACAGCGGCCAGTGGCGTTCGATCACGCCCAGTGCGCCGGTTTCAATCGCTGGAAGTATGGACTGGTGGACCCGCCGATCTACGCCGCCGGACAAACGCCGGCGCAGCTTGAAAGCAGTTACATCAAACGCGAAGTGATCTATCTGCTCGGCCAGCAGGACACCGACCCGCAGCACCCGGCGCTGGACAAGAGCTGCGCCGCCGAAGCGCAAGGCCCCTATCGGCTGCTGCGCGGAAAAATGTTCTTCAGCTACCTGCTGCGCCGCCATCCCGAGGGCGTCAACCAGCGGCTGGTCGAAGTGCCCGGCGTCGGGCATAACGGCGATGGCATGCTGACGTCGCCGGAGGGGCAGAAAGCCCTGTTCGATCAATGATTTTGCAGTGGCCGCTCTGGCCTCATCGCGGACAAACCCGCGCCCACCGTGACCGCGCTGTGCACAATCACGGCGACCCTGTGGGAGCGGGCTTGCCCGCGAAGGCGCCCCTTCAGGCGCCTGGAGAACTCAGGCCGACAGCATCCGCCGCAGCTCGAAGCAATCCTGCGCATGCCAGTCGGTCAGCTCCGGCCAGGGATTGTCCGGCAGGTTGACCAGCACCGTGCGTGCCCCGGCGGCGCGACCGCAATCGAGGTCGAAGCGGTAATCGCCGACCATCACCATCGCACTGGCCGGCACCGCCCAGGCTTCGGCGAGTTTCAACAGTCCGCCCGGATGCGGTTTGGGCGGCGCTTCATCACGCCCCAGCACATCGTCCACGGCGAAGCAGTCAGCCAGGCCAATCGCCTCCAGCGTCACATGCGCCAGCTCGCGGGCATTGCGCGTGAGGATGCCGAGGCGATAACCGCGCCCGTGCAGCTCGCGCACCAGTTCCACCGCGCCGGTGGCCGGGGTCGAGCCCAGGGCCAGGTCCCGTTCGTGCTCCAGCAGCCACGCATGTTTCGCCGCCGCTTCGTCCGCCGGCAGCGCGGCGAGGTGGGTGAGGATGTCGTCCTCCGGCGGGATCGCCAACGCCACGCGGATCGCCGCGAAATCATGCACCGCGACCGTCAGGGTGCCGTCCATGTCGAACACCCAGTGCCGCACATCGGCCAGGCTCATGCCCAATCCTTGCGGTGACGGATCAGGCCTTCCTGGGTCACCGACGCCACCAGTTGCCCGGCGCGATTGAACACGCTGCCCCGGGAGAAGCCCCGGGAGTTACCGGCCCACGGACTGTCCATGGCATAGAGCAGCCAGTCATCGGCGCGCAGGTCATTGTGGAACCACAGGGCGTGGTCGAGGCTGGCGACCTGCATGTCCTTCTGCCACACCGACTTGCCGTGCGGCAGCATCGACGTGGTCAGCAGGCCGAAGTCCGAAGCGTACGCCAGCAGGTATTTGTGCAGCGCCGGGATGTCGGCCAGTGCACCGTCGGCGCGGAACCACACGTACTTGACCGGATCCGCCGGCTGCGGGTTGTACGGGTCCTTTTCGGTCACCGGCCGGACTTCGATCGGTTTCGGGCAGAGCAGTTTTTCGCGCATGTGCTCAGGGATCAGGTGCGCGCGCTGCTGGGTCAGTTCCAGCTCCGACGGCAGGTTCTCCGGACCGACCACTTGCGGCATCTGGCTCTGGTGCTCGAAGCCTGCTTCGTCGTACTGGAACGAGGCGCTGCAGGTGAAAATCGGGTGGCCCTTCTGGATCGCCGTCACGCGCCGGGTGCTGAAACTGCCGCCGTCGCGCACGCGGTCGACCGAGTACACCACGGGCAACTTGGCGTCGCCCGGACGCAGGAAATAACCGTGCATCGAGTGCACATGGCGCGCCTCCTCCACGGTCTGACTGGCCGCCGACAGCGACTGGCCGAGGACCTGGCCGCCGAACAACTGGCGGAACCCCAGGTCCTGGCTACGCCCACGGAACAGGTTTTCCTCGATCGGCTCGAGGGTCAGCAGATCCACCAGATCTTCCAGCACTTGGCTCATTCAGACTCTCCTCACACAAAGCAATGCCGCGCAGTCTTGGCTGCGGCGGGCGATTCAGGTTCTGGCGCGGGCCACTATGGCGCCATTGTAAACGTCCGGGTCTGCTTATCCATGCAAGGTTTGCAGCCACTGCTCGCGGCTGATGCGGTACAGCACGTGGCGGCGCAACGGGTGGTCGACGGCCAGTTTCGGGTGATCGAAATCATCGGCCGGATCGTGCTGCATGCCGATGGCCTGCATGACCTTTTCCGACGGCAGATTGCTCTGCGCCGTGAAGGACACGATTTCGCTCAGGGCCAGCCGATCGAAACCTGCGCGCAACGCGGTCCACGCCGCTTCGCTGGCGTAGCCCAGGCCCCAGTGCTCCCTGGCCAGGCGCCAGCCGATCTCCACGGCCGGGGTGAACGGCGCATCGAAGCCGACCACGCCAAGCCCGGTGAAGCCGATGAACTGGCCGCTGTCCTTACGCTCCAGCGCCCACAGGCCGTAACCGTGCTCGGCGAAATGGCCGCGCACGCGGCCGATCACCGAAGCGCTTTCCAGGCGACTCAAGGGTGCCGGAAAGTAACGCATCACCTGCGGATCGGCGCACATCGCGGCAAATGTCGGCAAATCGTCGTCCTGCCATTGGCGCATCAGCAGCCTTGCGCTTTCCAGCTCGAGAATCGGCTCCATCGTGCTCCTCCATTTCCATGCCGCAAGTCTACATCGCTGGTAGGATCGTAAACGCTGTCCTGCGTTCCTATTCCTGCATTCTTATACGAAATGACCATGCCACTGCCGCTGATCTACCACGAAGACTACAGCCCCGAGTTTCCGCCGGATCACCGCTTTCCGATGGACAAGTTCCGTCTGCTGCGCGATCACCTGGTGGACAGCGGGCTGACCCGCGACGCCGACCTGCTGCGCCCGCAGATCTGTCCGAACGACATCCTTGCCCTCGCCCATGACCGTAGCTATATCGAACGCTACATGAGTGGCGAGTTGTCCCGCGAAGACCAGCGGCGCCTCGGCCTGCCGTGGAACGAAGCGCTGGCCCGGCGCACCGTACGTGCGGTCGGCGGTTCGCTGCTCGCCGCCGAACAGGCGCTGGAGCATGGCCTGGCCTGTCACCTGGCCGGCGGCACCCATCATGCGCATTACGACTACCCGGCCGGCTTCTGCATCTTCAATGACCTGGCGATCATCAGCCACTACCTGCTGCAAAGCGGGCGGGTCAACCGGGTGCTGATCTTCGATTGCGATGTGCATCAGGGCGACGGCACCGCGCGCATCCTGCAGGACACGCCGGAGGCGATTACCGTTTCCCTGCACTGCGAAAAGAATTTTCCTGCACGCAAGGCCGAAAGCGACTGGGACATCCCTCTGCCCAAGGACATGGGCGATGCCGATTACCTGCGGGTGGTCGACGATGCGCTGAATTACCTGCTGCCGCTGTATCAACCGGACCTGGTGCTGTACGACGCCGGCGTCGATGTGCACAAGGACGACGCCCTCGGTTACCTGCAACTGACCGACGCCGGCGTCGCCGCCCGCGACGAAAGCGTGATGCGCCATTGCCTGGGCCGCGACATCCCGGTGGTCGGCGTGATCGGTGGCGGCTACAGCAAGGACCGCCAGGCCCTCGCCCGTCGCCACGGCATTCTCCATCACAGTGCGCAACGGGTCTGGCAGTCATCCGGTTGTCATTGAATTGTGCTGCGTTACCCACAATCGCTGTGGAACGGCCTGTGGATAACCTGAGCGAAAGGGACTACAAGCCACAGTGAACAGGGTGTACAGAGCGATGGTTATTTTTTAACCAGACATCCCACCCAGCATGCTTTCCCTGTGGGAGCGAGTCTGCTCGCGAAAGCGCTGGGTCAGTCACTACTATGCCGAAAGGTGCCGACGTCTTCGCGAGCAGGCTCGCTCCCCCACAGGAATCTCCGAGAGTGAAGCGGGCTGTTAGAATGCGCGCCTTATTCCGCCATACCGCAGCGCACGCCATGACCCAGACTTCCGCCCCCGACTCCGCTCACATCGCCATCATCGGTGGCGGCCCCGCCGGCCTGATGGCCGCCGAAGTGCTGAGCCAGGCCGGAATCCGCGTCGACCTCTATGACGGCATGCCTTCGGTAGGCCGCAAGTTCCTCCTGGCCGGGGTCGGCGGCATGAACATCACGCATTCGGAAGCGTACCCGGCGTTTCTCGCGCGCTACGCCGAGCGCGCCCCGCAGATCGCCCCGCTGCTGCGCGCCTTCGATGCCGATGCGCTGTGCCGCTGGATTCACGACCTCGGCATCGAGACCTTCATCGGCAGCTCCGGCCGGGTGTTCCCCACCGACATGAAAGCCGCGCCGCTGCTGCGCGCCTGGCTCAAGCGCCTGCGTGACAGCGGCGTGGTTATCCACACCCGCCACCGCTGGCTGGGCTGGGACGAACACGGTGCGCTGCGCATCGCCAGCCCCGACGGTGAAATGACCCGCACACCGGACGCCACCCTGCTTGCCCTCGGCGGCGGCAGCTGGTCGCGGCTGGGTTCGGACGGCGCCTGGATGTTGCCACTGGAGCAAAAAGGCGTAGGACTGGCGCCACTGCAACCGAGCAATTGCGGCTTCGAGGTGCAGGCCTGGAGTGAATTGCTTGTGAGCAAATTCGCCGGCGCACCGCTGAAAAATATCGCCATCGGCCTGAACGACGACATCCCGCGCCTGGGCGAATGCGTGATCACCGCGACCGGCATCGAGGGCAGCCTGATCTACGCCCTGTCGGCGCCGATTCGCGAGGCGATCAACCGGCATGGCCAGGCGACGATCCATCTCGATCTGCTGCCGGGCCGGCCTGTGGATAAATTGCAGGCAGCGTTGAGCAAGCCCCGCGGCTCGCGCTCGATGGCCAAGCATCTGCACAGTCAGCTCGGGATCGACGGGGTCAAAGCGGCACTGTTGCGCGAACTCAGCGACGCCGCCACGTTTGCCGATCCGGCACTGCTGGCCCGGGCGATCAAGGCCTTGCCGCTGACGCTGGTGAAAACCCGACCGCTGGACGAAGCGATCAGCAGTGCCGGCGGCGTGACGTTCGAGGCAATGGATGAGCGCCTGATGCTCAAGGCGTTGCCGGGAGTGTTTTGCGCAGGGGAGATGCTGGATTGGGAAGCGCCGACGGGGGGGTATTTGCTGACGGCGTGTTTTGCCAGCGGGCGGGCGGCGGGGTTGGGGATGCTGAACTGGCTCAAGTCCGCGGGGCGTGCCTGAACCCTCTCCCTAGCCCTTCCCGAGGGCGAGGGGGCCGACCGCGGTGTCTGGCTTCATGCATCGACCTGAACAACCAAGTCGATTTTGCATTCATCGATCAAGTGCTTTTCAAGTCTTGAGGTCGACTCGGTATTCCAGGCCGGCGTAACTCGCCAAAACAACTCGATCAGTCCCCTCTCCCTCCGGGAGAGGGGCTCTGACCGTCAAGGCTTGCGCTTGCGCGGCCCGGTGTTGAACACCGGCACTTTGCGCACAGGCTTGATCGCCACTTCCGGCGCCGGGGTGTCGCCGCTGTCGACCCAGCGGCCCAGGTTGCGCTTGCCGCCACCGCCGCCCGAGGTTTTCGGTTTCTTCGGTTTCTTCGGCTTCTTGATCACCTGGCCACTGGCATCGGTGTCCGGCACGCGGTGCTCGGGTTCGAAGTCGGGTTCGTTCTGCCGCTTCAGCGTCTGGCGCGTGAGCATTTCGATCGCCGACAGCAGATTCACTTCATCGGCGCACACCAGCGAAATCGCTTCGCCGGTCGAACCCGCGCGGCCGGTTCGGCCGATGCGGTGGATGTAATCCTCGGCGACGATCGGCAGGTCGAAGTTGACCACCAGCGGCAGGTCTTCGATATCCAGGCCACGGGCCGCGACGTCGGTGGCCACCAGGATCTGCACTTCGCTGAGCTTGAACCGATCCAGCGCACGCTGGCGCGTGGCCTGCGGTTTGTCGCCATGGATGCCGTCGGCATTCACGCCCAGGCCCTGGAGTTTTTCCACCAGCGCATCCACGCCATTGCGGGTCTTGGCGAATACCAGCACCTGCTGCCACTTGTTCTTGCGCATCAGGTGCACGAACAGTTCCGGCTTGCGCTTCTTGTCCACCGTCACCACCCACTGCTTGACGGTGTTGGCGGCGACGTTGCGCGGGCTGACTTCGATGCTCAGCGGATCGTTGAGCATCTGCCCAGCCAGCATACGGATGTCGTCGGAGAAGGTCGCGGAGAACAGCAGCGTCTGGCGCTTCTTCGGCAACGCGCGGTAAATGTTCGCCAGCTCTTCGGAGAAGCCGAGGTCGAGCATGCGATCCGCTTCGTCCAGCACCAGAGTCTGCAACTGGTTGAACTTCAGCGCGTTCTGGCGGAACAGGTCGAGCAGGCGCCCCGGGGTCGCCACCAGCACATCGACACCACCGCGCAGCTTCATCATCTGCGGATTGATGCTGACGCCGCCGTATACCGCGTAGGTGCGCAGCGGCAGGTTTTCGGCGTACTGGCGCACGGCTTCGTGGACTTGCTCGGCGAGTTCGCGGGTCGGCACCAGAATCAGCGCGCGCACCGAGTTGGCGGCGACTTTCGGCCCTTCCATGGCCAGCAACTGCAACAGCGGCAAGGCAAAACCGGCAGTCTTGCCGGTGCCGGTCTGGGCCGCGGCCATCAGGTCGCGACCGGCCAGCACCGCCGGAATGGCTTGCGCCTGGACCGGCGTCGGGGTCTGGTAGCCGAGCGTCTCGAGGGAGCGCAGCAAGGGTTCGATCAGGCCAAGGGTGGCGAAAGTCATGGGAGTACCGTAGGAAAATTCAGCGCAGTTGTGCAAAACGAGTGTGCAATGCCGCGCAGTTTACCCTAATTCACACGCGATTCTGTGGGCATGGGCAGGGGCGTCGACGCCGCGACGGGCGGTGGCGGTGCCCGCCGCCATTGCGGCAGACCGATCAACACCACCGCGCTGATGATCACCAGCATCGCCAGGGCTTCCTCGATACCGATGGTCTCGCCGACAAACACGATGCCGAGCAACACCGCCACCGCGGGGTTGACGTAGGCATAACTGGTAGCGGCCGCCGGGCGCACATGCTTGAGCAGGTACATGTAGGCGTTGAAGGCGATGATCGAGCCGAAGCCGATCAGGTACGCCAGCGCCAGCCAGCCTTCCAGCGGAGGCATGGCTGGCAGGTGTTCGCCGCTCAGCGTGCTGCCGATCAGCAGGACCACGCCGCCGACCAGCATTTCCACGGCACTGGCCATGGCGCCCTGGGGCAACGGCAGATGCTTGCTCCACACCGAACCGAACGCCCAGGTCGCCGCCGCGAAGATCAGCAACGCCGCGCCCAGCGGACTCGATTGCAGGTTGGAGCCCATGTTGAGCATGGCGATGCCGATAATCCCCAACGCCACCCCGGCCCATTCGAGACGGGTATTGCGCGCACCCCAGAAATAGCCGAACAGCAAGGTGAACAGCGGCACCGTCGCCACCGCCAGCGCGGCCACGCCGGAAGCCACGCCGGTGTGCTCGGCGACGCTCACCGCGCCGTTGCCGAAACTCAGCAGCAGAATGCCGATGATCCCCGCCGCTTTCCACTGGGCCCAGGTCGGCGCCGGCGCTCCGCGCCAGCGCAGGAAGGCATACATCAGGCTGCCGGCAATCACGAAGCGCACCCCGCCGAGCATCAGCGGCGGCCAGTATTCGACGCCGATGCGGATCACCAGATAGGTCGACCCCCAAATCACGTACAACGCAAAAAACGCAGCGATCAACGGTAGGGAAAAACGGCGGAGACCAGACATGGGCAGCTCGAAGTCAAAGGCAGGGGATTGGCTATTCTAGAAAGGCCGCCAGCTAAAAATAAGTTACAAAACCTGTTTATCGCGCCGGTACACTTTGGAAAACACGGAGATCGCCGGGCTTAACCGCGATTTCGAAAGTTTGGCATTTTCAGGAAGTTTCCCTTGGACAAATACGACCGCATGCTGCTCGGCGCCCTGCTCGAAAACGGTCGCGCGTCCTACGCCGACCTCGCCCGCAAAGTGAACCTCTCCGCCCCCGCCGTCGCCGAACGCGTGGCCAAACTCGAGGCCAGCGGCGTCATCACCGGTTACTCGGCCAAGGTCGACCTGGCCAAGCTCGGCCTGCCGATCCAGTGCGTGATCGAGCTGCGCCTGAACCAGCACGGCAACCCGAAGGTGTACGACGAACTGATCAGAATCCCGCAACTGACCGAATGCCACCGCGTCACCGGCGACCCGTGCGTGATCATGCAGGCGGCGGTGGGCTCGATGATCGAGCTGGAAGAGCTGATCAACCGCGTGGCGAAATTCGGCTTCAGCAAAACCTCGATCGTGTTGTCGAGTGCGATAGAGAAGCGCGTGCCGTTGGGGCATATCGAAGGTAGCAATCTGTAACGGCAGGCGCCCACCTTGCTGACCGCCCCGCGAATGGCCGTCCGCAGCTTGGGTAAATGTGACGGCATGGATAACATGCAACCCTTTACCCTGCGGAGCGACCCGGCTCACGGCCCGCAACGACCGCCATTTCACAAGGAAAGAGAATGCGCCTTTCGCAATACAGTAAGGGACTGCGTGCCAGCGAAATTACCCCCCTCCTACAGTTCTTCCTCTCAGGCATCCTCGCCGGCGAGGCCTTGGCCATCGGTCGGATCATAGGGGTTCTGTTAAACAAACATCTCGTTTCGTTGCAGCTGAATTTCTGGATCCTCATGCTTGCGACATTGGCTGTCGTCGCCTCATGTCTGATCTATGCCGCAAGCCGAGGCGCCCTCGAGACATCGTGCAAACTGATCAAAAGCTGCCGGCTCGACTTGCTGCTCGTCACGCTGCTCGGTTTTTACCTTTCGTTCAGCAGCGACGGGTTCGGCAACGAATTCTATGCAAAGCAGCTGGAAAAACTGAATTTCTCTCAACTCGCCTACATGTCTGCTTCCCCAGTGCTCATCGCGTGGATGGCAATGATCAGAGCCCTCCTTCAGACGTTCAAGAAAGGCCAAGCGCACCCCTATTTCATCAGCGATCGTGTGATTGAGGAGTCTGAAGAGGACTTGCTGAACGTCAAGGAACAGGCCGACATCTTTGCCGAGCGGGTGCTAAATGGAGGCTCATCCGAAAGTCTGGTGTTCGGCATCGATGCACCTTGGGGTGCGGGAAAGTCGAGTTTCGTGAAGCTCTGCATTAACTACTGAGAAAAGAAGGAGGGACAAAGCATCATCGTTCATCACTTTGAGCCCTTACGCTACGAAGATGGCACAGACCTCACAGAGAAATTCGTCGACGATCTCATCAGCACCATTCAACAACATGTTTTCGCGCCGTCGTTACGCCCGCTGTTCAAGCGTTACGAAAATCTGGTCAAGGACAAGAAGAAAACTTCTTTGCTTGACATAAAAACAACACTTTCTCTCAACAATGACTCGATCGACTCTACCCTTGAGGAAATGGAGTATGTCTTAAACAATATCAACACCAGAATTATTGTCATCGTTGACGATCTTGACCGAATGCATTGGTCATCGGCAAAAAGCATTTTGTTTTCAATAAAACGCAGCTTCAGACTTCCCAACATCAGCTACGTCATCTGCTATGACACC
Organism: Pseudomonas sp. efr-133-TYG-5; assembly: GCF_030209175.1. GTDB lineage: Bacteria > Pseudomonadota > Gammaproteobacteria > Pseudomonadales > Pseudomonadaceae > Aquipseudomonas. The sequence continues at coordinate 151,877 of NZ_JARVSM010000002.1, forward strand.
TCGAAAATAAACATCACACCGGAAAACCCAGACTCCGAAAAGACTCAGGAATTCCTCGAAAAATTCATTAACATCAAAACGAGTATCTTCCTCGGTGCCCACGACCTCACGGCCTTCGTGACACGCTATTTTGATAGCGTACTGAGCAAAACATTGAACGTTTCCACTGACGGCGCTGAAGAACTCAAACTGCTATCCCTTGAGCTGATCAATCTGTTCAACGACAAGGATTTTCCTCAGTACACGCCTTTCATCGGTGATATTCGAAAAATCAAGCGACTAATCAACACACTGGTACTGCTGGACATCGACAAAGTCGACTTCCACAACAATGATTTCAACAAACGCGACCTCCTTCATCTGATCTTGATCCTCATCTATTCGCCATCAACATTCCGGAAGATCTATGAGAGCGAGACCAGCGGAAAGTCCGGCACGTTCAGCTGGATTCAACAAGGCAACAGTCTGAAAAACTCAGAGTTTTACGACTCCTTCAAAGCGAAGCTTTCCGAGACGCCGAACATAGAGTTCCTGCTATCCAGACTGTTCGACGCACCACCTGAGAGCGCCGACCATTTTCCAGAATCCGAGAAACGCTCCAGGGCAGTATTCCAGGATAAGTACCGCCCTCTGGAAAAGCACCTCCATCTCATCGCCAAGCTTTCCAAACCTATTTCATGGGATTCCCATCGATTTCTCCTGAATAAGAAAGACGAACTGTTCAAGAGCAACGCGATCAAGCCCTATCTCGATCAAATATCCGCGTTTCCGCCTTTGGACAATGAGTCAGGGCTACATGAATTCTGGCGAATCGTGACAAGCCATAGCGGCGCTCTTGAGACAGACAAAGCCGTCATGATCATTGAGTACCTGATCGATACGTTGCCCAACCACTCCCTGCTCAACGGTGATGAACTCAATGATTTTCGCAGTACCGCCGTCCGGTATATCGCGAAGTTCCTGGACGAAAACATCACTAGTCTGGAAAAAAGCTCCGTTTCACATCTTTCCCCGGCGGAGTACGCCATCATCAAACTCGTATATGGGGACGACAATGGAAGCATCGGGATCATCGCGAAGCTAGCCTCTCCAGAGCGCGGTGCCTTGGGCCTGTATGACCTGATGACATTCAGAAACTACTGCACAATCAAGTTAAAACGCGAACGACTTTGGCAAGCCCTTATGTTGCACGGCAATGAAAGGCCTTCGTACTCAGATCGTGTCGAAGAGACAAAGGACCAAGCCCGAGAGATTAGCCAGTTCATATTCGGTTTGTTCAAGCGACAATACATCGAAAGCGGCAGAAACATACTCGACGAGATCGACTCCATTGACCCACTCGCCCTCGTCGGGCGCTATAAAAACATACTCACCGATTCAAAAGACACTCAAACTTGGCAGGAAAAAGCCAAACGCAAGAAGCACGAAATAAAAGACACTATCACATCCAAACTTGGGAACGTAATCATTGAAGATTTTGGGGTCTTCGACGAAAACGGCCTTGAAGACAAACATGGCATCTCCAAAGCCTTTTCGGAGTATTTGTTTTCGATTTGCTTCGATCCAAAAAGCCCCGACGGCCTACTTCACTTCGCCGAATATCTATTGAACTTCGCAAACAACACGCTCCAAGACATCAACAATCCAGAGGATAAGTCCGGTCTCTCGGCTCTCTTAAACAACCTCGACAATGAACAGCTTGGAAAGTATTGGAAAAACAACCATGAGGCCATAAAAGCCAGAACGGCCGAAGAGAAAGACAGGGTGATCTACAAGACCTACTCGCAACCGAACTTCCATAGCGACCTGCGACTTGCCTTCCGCGCGCTGGACAGCCTGTTCCTGCCCGAGAAAATCACCGGGAGATCAAACCTTGTAACCTGATCGAACTTTCGCAGCGCTACCGTACCCTGTAGCGCTGAAGATGATCACCCACCTTCGCAGCCGGGACTTTCTGCAATTTGCAAAGCAGATCATGGCTCAACTCCCGAACCCCGTGCTTGTGCCGCAGTTCATCCGCCAGATGCGCCAGCAGGTTGGCCGCCATTTCGGCATCCGCCATCGCCCGGTGCGCCTGACCGGTATGCGGCAACTGGGCAAACGTGGTGAGGGTGCCGAGCTTGTGGTTCGGCGCGGCGGGCATCAGCCGACGGGCGAGCAGCAGCGAGCAGGCAAAATGTTGCAGGCGGGTGCGTTTGATCCGGCCCAGTTCGAAGTCCCAGAACTTCTGGTCGAACGCGGCGTTGTGCGCCAGCAGCGGTGTGCAGCCGACGAATTCGTTGACCTCTTGCATCACTCGTTCGGCCGAAGGCGCGGTGCGCAGCATGGCGTTGCTGATGCCGGTGAGTTGTTCGATGAAGGCCGGGACGCGCACGCCGGCGTTCATCAGGCTCTGGTAACGCTCGACGATGCGGCCGTTTTCCAGCATGACCACGGCGATTTCCGTGGCCCGGCAGCTGCTGCTCGGCGAGATGCCGGTGGTTTCAAAGTCGATGACTGCAATGCGTTCCAAACCGGGGTGTACTCCGTCCAAATCAATGCTTGAGCCTGTGCTCAATTTTTCAACAGCAGGGCGCCTTCGATCGGCACGTAGCGACTGGCAGCGCGGATCAGCGAGTTGGCGGTCAGCCCCGGCACGCCATACGCCACCGCCTGCACGCCGTGCTTGCTGATGATGCGTTCGAGCAGCATGTCGAAGTCGCCGTCGCCGGAGGCCAGGACGATTTCGTCGACATGGTCGGCGGCGTCCATGATGTCGAGGGTAATGCCGACGTCCCAGTCGCCCTTGGCCGAGCCGTCGCTGCGCTGGATGTAGGGCTTGAGCTTCACGGTGAAGCCGAGGTTGCGCAGGATCTGCTGGAACTGCTGCTGCTTGCTGTCGCCACGGTCGATGGCGTAGGCGTAGGCCTCGACGATCTGCCCCTGCTTGCTGATGTCCGCCCACAGCGCCGCGTAGTTGAAATGGCAGCCATAGGCCTGACGCACGGTGTAGTAGAGGTTCTGCACGTCGGCGAACACTGCGATTTTTTTCACCGGAGTTCCTGTGAGCGCGCAAGCGCACGAAGCGGGATCAGGCGCCAGGCCCGAAAAAGGCGCCCAGTATGCCAGCCCGAAGGACGGTTCCGCGAATAATCGGCCGGTAGCGCCAGGTCATGCCTGACGAATGGTGAAAGGCGTTATCAATGTGGGAGCGAGCCTGCTGGCGATAGCGTTCGCCCAGACACCATCTATGGCGGCTGATGCACCGCCATCGCGAGCAGGCTCGCTCCCCCAGGTCAATATCACGACCTCGAAGACGAATCAGACGAAGGAGTCGTCGTCATCGAAGAACGATGAGCTGTCGTCGCTGTAGTCGGTGTCGGTGAAGCCGCCCTGGTCATTGCCGAACGAATCGTTATCGGCGACACGCTGGTCATCGCCCCAGCCGTTGTTGCTTTGGTCGTTGACCTGGGCTGGCTCTTCCTTGATGACTTCGACGATTTCTTGCGGCTGCTGGTTGTGATGGAACAGGCTGCTGATGCCTTGCGCCAGCATCACGCCACCGGCCACGCCGGCGGCGGTTTTCAGGGCGCCGCCGAGGAAGCTGCTACCGGCCGCCGGGGCTGCTTGTGGCTGACCATAGCTCGGTGGGGGCGCGCCGAAGTTCTGTTGCGGCGCGGGTGCAGCGAAGTTCTGCTGCGGTGCCGGTTCGCGCCAGCCGCCGGTGGACGCCGGAGCGCTCGGGGTCGGCGCCGGACGCGCGCTGCCGCCGAAGATGCTCGACAGGAACCCGCCTCCGCCGGACGCCGGGGCCGGGCTCTGCGCCTTGGCCGCCTGCAGTTCGGCCTGCAGGCGCTGGACCTGCTGGGTCAATTGCTTGTTCTGTTCATCGAGGCTCTTGAGGGCAGCCTCTTGCACCAGAATCGCCTGGGTCATGAAATAACCGGCGGCCGGCTGGCGCACCAGGTGTTCCTTGATCCGCGCCTCGGCCTGGGCGTCGCGCGGGGCTGCCTCCGTTTCGGCCTGTTGCAGCCGGGAAAACAGTCCATCGATCAGGGTTTGCTCTTCGCTGTTCATGGCGACCTCGTAGATTGCCGGGGATAACGGTGCCCTGCTCCGCTTCGGCGCAGGTGCTCATCCGTAATGGAGGCTGTGACAGGATGTTTCAATGGTCTTTACCCAACGTTTACGTTTGTGCTGCGCCAGCCGTCATCGGTTAAAGTGGGCCACTGCTTTTGACCTGCGATACCGACTGATGAACTCCTTCGATGTGCTGCGCGATTCTCTGTATTTCTTCAAACGCCACCTGGGCCGCATCGTCCAGCTGTGCCTGCCGCTGGTGATCTTCGAAGCGGCACTGCAACAGGTGGTGGATCGTGCCAGCGACCCGGATGGCTACTCGGCCATCAGCGTGATCGTCGGCCTGCTGGTCTATCCGCTGTACACCGCCGCGCTGATCCTGTTCCTCGACGCCCGCACCCGTGGCGAAGACCCGCGCAGCCTCGACCTGCTGGCCATGGCTGCACGCCTGTGGCCGCGCTTTGCCCTGCTCACCGCGCTGAACACCCTGCTGATCCTGCTCGGCCTGTCGCTGTATTTCCTGCCGGGGCTGTGGCTGATGGTCACCCTCGCGTTTGGCGAATACCTGCTGGTGCTGCGCGGCCTCAGCCCGTTGCAGGCGATGAAGGAAAGCCTGCGCCTGAGCCGCGGGCATTTCCTGCGCATCCTGGTGTGCATTCTCTGCGTGATGGGGCCGCTGTGGCTGCTCAAGGGCCTGACCCTGCAGGTCTATCCCGAGCCACAGAACCCGATGCTCGCCGTCCTGATCGACAGCGGCCACAGCTTCCTGCAACTGTTCACCAGCGTGGTGCTGTTCCGCCTGTTCATGCTGATCAGCGAGCTGCCGGAAAAACGCGACGGCGCACTCTGAACGTTCAGCCTTGGGTGCGCGCCTCACACTCGGGTATGCTCGGGGCCATCTTCGTATCGCGATAAGCCGAGCCATGCCCCGTCTGCTGCGCTACACCCTGCTGCTTGTCCTGCTCGCCATCGTCCTCGGCGGCGTATTGATCTACAGCCTGACCTGGCGCCCGGATGCGCGGGAAATCCTCCCGGTCAGCTGTGCCGGGCAGCCGCCGACGCTGGTTCCCGGCCAGGCGCTCAAGGTGATGACCTGGAACGTGCAGTATCTGGCGGGCAAGCGCTATGTGTTCTGGAATGATCTCGCCCACGGCGACGACGAAGCCCCGACGGCGGAAGACATGGCGTTCAGCCTCGACGAAGTGGCGCGGGTGATCCGCGACGAGCAGCCCGATGTGGTGCTGCTGCAGGAGCTGGATGACGGCGCCAAGGCCAGCGATTATCAGAACCAGCTGAAACTGCTGCAGGAGCGGCTCGCCGACCTCTACCCGTGCAGCGCCCACGCCTTTGACTGGAAGGCCGATTTCGTCCCCGACCGGCACATCTTCGGCAGCGTCGGCCGGCAACTGGCGACCCTCAGCCGCTACCGCATCGAACACGCCGAACGCCTGCAACTGCCGGTCGCTGCGGCCAATATCATCAGTCGCCAGTTCCAGCCGAAGAACGCCCTGCTCGCCACCACACTGCCGCTGAGCGACGGTGGCCAACTGACGCTGTTCAACACCCATCTGGATCGTGCCAGCCAGCCCGACGACACTCTGCAGGCACAAGTGACGGCGGTGGCCAAGGTGCTCGACAAACACGAAAGCCATGGCCTGCCGTGGCTGATCGGCGGCGATTTCAACCTGCTGCCGCTCGGCCAGTACCGGCGCCTGCCCGCCGAGCAGCGCAGCCCGTACTCCGCCGACAGTGCGCTGCATGTGCTGTGGGACAAGTACCCGATGATCCCGACCAACAACGAAGCCAGTGGCGTCGACCGCGCCAGGTGGCTGACCCATTATCCCAACGACCCCGGCCTCAACGGCCCGGATCGCACGGTCGACTACCTGTTCTACAGCCCGAAGATCAGGCGGGTCGAAGCCACGGTGCGCCAGGACGACACCTTGCGCATCTCCGACCACCTGCCGGTGATCGCGCGCTTCCTGCTGCCGCCCAACTGACTGCCGTCGCTGTGGGAGCGGGCCTGCTCGTGATGACGGAGTGTCAGGCAAAGGCTTTCTGACTGATATTCCGCCATCGCGAGCAGGCTCGCTCCCACACGATGGGTGGTGGTCTCAATGAGCGGCTTCGAGATCGTCGTGCAGCAAGCCGAAGATCTCGCGCTTCATGTCGATGAACGAGCGCTCCATGACCATGTCCAGCGTGCGCGGGCGCTCGATCGGCACATCGAGGATCTGCTTGATCCGCCCCGGCCGCGCGCCCATCACATAGACCCGATCGCCAAGCAGAATCGCTTCGTCGATGTCGTGGGTGACGAACAGCACGGTTTTCTTGCTGTTGCCCCACACCCGCAGCAGCAGTTGCTGCATTTGCAGGCGGGTCTGGCTGTCGAGGGCGCCGAACGGTTCGTCCATCAGCAGGATCTGCGGATCGTTGGCCAGCGCCCGGGCAATCGCCACTCGCTGCATCATGCCGCCGGACAGCTGTTTGGCGTAGTTGTCGGCGAAGCCATCGAGGCCGACCTCGTGGACGTAATGGTCGACGATTTCCTCGCGCCGCGCGGCCGGCATGCCCCGACGCTTGAGACCGAACTCGACGTTCTGCCGCACCGTCAGCCATGGGAACAGCGTGTAACTCTGGAACACCATGCCGCGATCCGCGCCGGGGCCCTGCACCTGTTGGCCGCCGACGTAGATTTCGCCGCAGGTCGGCTCGGCGAGGCCGGCGGTCAGGTACAGCAGGCTCGACTTGCCACAACCCGACGGCCCGACCAGCACGGCGAACTGCTGGTCCGGGACGTCGAACGAAACCTCCTGCAACGCGGTGAACGTACCGCCACCGGGCTTGCTGTAGCTCAGGCTGACCTTGTCCACCTGCAACCGTGGCGCGGCTTGCGCCGGCGCCGCGACAGGCTCGATGAAACGGTGATTGGCGGCGGTTACTGAGCCCATGCGGCAATCCTCAAACGCAGAAAACGGAACAGTTGATCGGTGACCAGGCCGAGCAGGCCGATGATCGCGATCGCCAGGAAAATCACGTCGACCTGAAAGCCGCGCATGGCCTTCAGGCTCAGGTAACCGAGGCCGCTGGACGCCGCGACCAGTTCGGCGACCACCAGGTAAGTCCAGGCCCAGCCCATGGTCACCCGCAAGGTATCGAGCACGCCGGGCAGCGACGCCGGGGCGATCACATGCAGCACCGCGTCACGCCGGTTGGAGCCCAGCGTATAAGACGCGTTGATCAGATCCTTGGAGATGCCCTTGGAGACGTCCGCGACCATCACCAGTTGCTGGAAGAACACCCCGAAAATGATCACCGAGACGCGCTGTTCCAGACCGATGCCGATCCACAGGATGAACAGCGGCACGAACGAGGTCACCGGCAGGTAGCGGATGAAATTCACCAGCGGCTCGAGGAACGCCTGGACGATGCGAAAGCTGCCCATCAGCAGGCCCAGCGGCACCGCCACCAGCGACGACACGATGAACCCGACCATCACCACTTCGACACTGGCCCAGACATGCTGGCCGAGGGTGCCGTCGCGGGTCAGGCGCAACGCCGCCTCGACCACCGCGCCGGGAGTGGGCAGGAACATGCCAGGGACGATGCCGCCATAGGACAACCCGGCCCACAGGCCGACCAGCAGCACCCAGGCCAGGCCGCTGGCGCTCCACACCAGCGAGACCGGCAAACCGGTCTTGGGCGTCAGGCAGCGGTTCAGCCACGATTTGCGCTTGAACATGGCCATCTCCTAGAGCGGGCTGACGAAACGGTTGTCGACCAGATCGTCGTTGCTGACGTTGTAGGGCTTGCCCTGCAGTTCGCTGGCGGTCTCGTTGGCCAGTTTGATCAGCGGCGCGCTGTCGCCGGGTCTGCCGGGGGCACCGAGGAGTTTTTCGCTCATCGCCTGATCGTAGAAGCGCACGCCCTGGGCGGCGGCGGCCAGCTCCTTCGGATCGGACAGGTAACCGCCGACGCCCTTGGCCATGATTTCGTAGGCCTTCTGCGGATGGTCCTTGGTGAACTGCACGGCTTTGTACAGACCGGCGACCAGTGCCTTGACGTCTTCCGGCTGCTTGTCGATCACCGTGCAGTTCAGCGCGACGACATCGACGATCACCCCCGGCGTACTGCTGCTGTCGATCAGCACCTTGCCCTGCTGCTTGGCGCGCACCATCGACAGATGCGGCTCCCAGGTAACCGCCGCCGGCACGCGGCCGGCGATGAACGCGGTGGCGGCGTCATCGGCGGTCATGTTCTGCACGGTGATGTCGCTCATGCTCATGCCGTTCTTTTTCAGCAAGTAGGACAGCCAGAACTGCGAGGTCGAACCCTCATTGACCGCGACGGCCTGGCCCTTGAGTTCCTGCAGGCTGTTGACGTTTTTACCGACCAGCACGCCATCGCCGCCGTGGCTGTCATCCAGCGCGGCAACCGCCTTGAAGCAGAACTGCGGGCGGTACTTGAGCACTTCGTCGATGGTCGAGGCCGAGCCGGACAGTTCGCCCGAGGCCTGGGCGGCCATGTACATCGAGGCTTCCTCGACCACCGGCAATTCGACGGTCAGGCCGTTTTCCTTGAAATAGCCCAGGTCCTGGGCCAGATACAGGGTGCCGTAACCGACCCACGTGGTATGGCCGATCGACAGGGTGCCGGCCTGGGCGGCGGTGACGGTGACAGTGAGGGCGGAAATCGCCAGAGGACATGCAAGACGGGTAAACAAGGACTTGTTCATGGAGCACTCCCAACGCTGTTGATTTAGTTGTCATGGGCAGTACGGCCAGCGGCATTCGGACGGATGCCCGCTGCGGTCTCTGCTGGACTCTGGCGGGCAACGCATGGGCTGGCGAAATCGATGTTGACCCAGGCTCGGCGTCAGGAAAACGAGGAAATAGTTAGCCGCGAACGATGAAAAAACTGGGTAGTGCGCACCGCGAAAGGGCGCTGCGGGCGGGGCTGCACGGAGGGGGTGCAAGACAGCAAAAACATTGGTGAATCGACTGACGCAATCGCGAGCAAGCTCGCTCCCAAAGTTATCGAGGCGGATCACAATTTTGTGAACGACTGATAAACCTGTGGGAGCGAGCTTGCTCGCGAAGGGGCCCTTGAGCCCTACGAATATCTCAGAGCCGACCGTATTCCTGCGCCGTACGATCCAGCGCTTTCAACGTCTTGCCCACCAGCTCGTCAATCTCTTCACGGCGGGCAATCAACGCCGGCGCCATGATCATCCGCCCCAGGGTCGAGCGAATGATCACGCCCTCCTCGAAGCCGATCGTACGGCAGCGCCAGGCGATGTCGTTTTCATTGGCGAAACGCTTGCGCGTGGCCTTGTCCTCGGCCAGTTGCAACGCGGCGACCATGCCGGTGCCCTGGATATCGCCGACCAGCGGATGATTGCCGAACACCTCGCGCAGGCACTGCTGCAGGTACGGGCCGATGTCGTTCTTGACCCGCGTGACCACGCCTTCATCGCGCAAGGCCGTCAGGTTGGCGATGGCCACCGCCGCCGCCACCGGGTGCCCGGAATAGGTCAGGCCGTGGGCAAACACGCCGCCCTGCTCCACCAGCACGTCGGCCATTTTCTTCGACAGGATCAGCCCGCCCATCGGGATGTAACCGGAGGTCAGGCCCTTGGCGATGGACAAGGTGTCCGGCTCGAAGCCGAAGTATTCGTGGGCGAACCACTCGCCGGTACGACCGAAGCCGCCGATCACCTCATCGGCGCACAACAGCACGTCGTACTGGCGGCAGATGCGCTGGATTTCCGGCCAGTAGCTCTCTGGCGGAAAGATCATGCCGCCCGCGCCCTGGAACGGCTCGGCGATGAACCCGGCGACGTTCTCGGCACCCAGTTCGAGGATTTTCGCCTCCAGTTGCTGCGCCGCGCGCAGACCGAACTGCGCCGGAGTCAGGTCGCCGTCGTGGGCGAAAAAGTACGGCTCGTCGATGTGCGCGATGTCGGGAAGCATCCCACCCATCTCGTGCATGAACTTCATGCCGCCGAGCGCCGTCGCCGCCAGGGTCGAGCCGTGGTAGCCGTTCCAGCGGCCGATCATGATTTTCTTCTCGGGCTTGCCCAGCACCTGCCAGTAACGCCGCACGGTGCGGATCAGCACCTCGTTGGCCTCGGACCCGGAGTTGGTGTAGATCGCGTGGCTGTAATGCCCCGGCAGCAGGCTGAACAGCAGCTCGGACAGCTCGATCACCTGCGGGTGGGTGGTGTGGAAAAACATGTTGTAGTACGGCAACTGCTGCAGTTGCCGGCTCGCGGCGGCGTTCAGGTCCTGGCGCCCGTAGCCGAGGTTGGTGCACCACAGCCCGGACATGCCGTCGAGGTAACGCCGCCCGTCGTTGTCCCACAGGTGCAGGCGATCGCCGCGTACCATCACCCGCGGGCCTTCATCGTTGAGGGCCTTCTGGTCGACGAACGCGTGAATGTGGTGCGCGGCATCGGCGGCCTGGTAGTCGCGGGTTTCACGTGAGGTGGTCATCGCCGGATCTCCTTTGTTGTTGTGAGCGGCTGTCATCAGCGCAGCTGAAACCAGGTGGTTTTCAACTGGGTGTATTTATCGAATGAGTGCAGCGACAGATCACGACCGAAACCGGATTGCCGGCCGCCGCCGAACGGCACGGTCACGTCCAGCGCGTCGACGCAGTTGACCGACACCGTACCGGCTCGCAATTGCCGGGCCACCCGGTGCGCGCGGTGCAGATCATCGGTCCACAGCGACGCCGCCAGACCGTAGACGCTGTCGTTGGCCAGTTGCACGGCGTCGGCCTCGTCATCGAACGCGGTGACCGCCAGGACCGGGCCGAACACTTCTTCGCGAAACAGGGTCATGTGCGGCTGCACGCCGGTGAAAATCGTTGGCTGCACGAAGTTGTCCGAGCCGTTGAAACTCACCTGCCGCCCGCCACAGACGCGAGTCGCGCCTTCGCGCTCGGCCTGGTTGATGAAGTTCAGGATGCTCGCGGTCTGCCGGCGGTCGACAATCGCCCCGGCCGCACTTGCCGGGTCCAGCGGATCGCCTGGCTGCCAGCGTTCGGCCTGCGCTTGCAGGCGCTCGACGAACTCATCATGGATCGAACGCTGCACCAGCAGGCGCGAGTTGGCCGAGCAGACTTCGCCCTGATTGAAGAAGATGCCGAACGCGGCTTTCTGCGCGGCCAGATCCAGGTCGCGGCAATCGGCGAACACCAGGTTGGCGCTCTTGCCGCCGCACTCCAGCCACACCTGCTTGAGGTTCGACTGCGCGGCATACTGCATGAAGTATTTGCCGACCTGGGTCGAGCCGGTGAACACCAGACAATCGACATCCGGGTGCAGGCCGAGGGCCTTGCCGGCCTGCTCGCCAAGGCCCGGCAGCACGTTGAGCACGCCGGCCGGCAGCCCGGCCTCCAGCGCCAGCTCGGCCAGACGCAACGCGGAAAACGGTGACTGCTCAGCGGGTTTGAGGATCACCGAGTTGCCCGCCGCCAGCGCGGGGGCGAGTTTCCACGCGGCCATGTCCAGCGGGAAATTCCATGGCACCACAGCGGCGACCACGCCCAGTGCTTCGCGGGTGATGGTCGCCAGCACGTTCGACGCGCTTGGCGCGACCTGATCGTAGAGTTTGTCGAGGCTTTCGGCGTACCAGCGCAACACCCCGGCGGCGCCCGGCACGTCGATGTTGTAAGCGTCCATCACTGGTTTGCCCATGTTCAGCGAATCGAGCAGCGCCAGTTCTTCGCGGTGCGCCAGGATCAGCTCGGCGAGGCGCAGCAAGACCTGCTTGCGCTCCACCGGCGAACGCTGCGACCAGGTCCCGGCCTCGAACACCTGCCGTGCGTTGCGCACCGCGGCGTCGACGTCCGCTTCGCCGCACGCCGCAACGTCGGCCAGGTGTGCGCCAGTGGCCGGGTTGAATGCGGCAAAGGTCTGCCCCGACTGCGCCGCACGCCGTTTGCCGTCGATCACGGCCTGGTACGGATAGCTCAATTCAGCGGCCTTGCGCTGCCAGTCTGCAAGTTCGAACACGGTGGATGCTCCTTGGACTTTTATTCTTTTGAGAACAGTGCGCAGTGATAGTCGCTCAGGCTCGTGTGAGCTAAAACCAGTAAAAATGTCTTCGCAGACAATAAAAAAGGTAACCAGCCGATGGCCCCCTCGCGCGCGTATGGGGCTATTGTTCAGGGACAAAAAAACCGCCGACAGAACGGAGGCCGGCGGCGTACAAATTGCTTGGATGGGAAATCCGTTCGCTTTGAGGTTCACCGTGGCCGCTTACAACCTGCGTCAGTTGAAATACTTCATCACCACCGTCGAATGCGGCAGTGTCGCCGAAGCGTCGCGCAAGCTGTACATCGCGCAACCGGCGATTTCCACGGCGATCAAGGGCCTGGAAGACAGCTTCGCCGTGCAACTGCTGATCCGCCATCACGCCCAGGGCGTGTCGCTGACGCCCAGCGGCGCGCGGTTCTTCCGCAAGGCTCAGGAGCTGCTGCGCATGGCCAAGGAGTTCGAACAGAACGCCCTCGCCGACAACGACGTGGTGGCCGGGCAGATCGATATCGGCTGTTTCGAAACCGTCGCGCCGCTGTATCTGCCGCAACTGATTGCCGGGTTTTCCGCGCTGTATCCGGGGGTGAAGATCCGCATCCGCGACGGCGAGCAGCAGGAACTGGTGCAAGGCCTGACCTCGGGCACCTTCGACCTGGCGATCCTCTACAAACACGACCTTGACGCGACCATCGAGACCGAACCGCTGATGCCGGCGCAACGGCCTTACGCCCTGCTGCCGGCCGACCACCGCTTCGCCCAGCTCAAGCAGGTGTCGCTGCGCGATCTGTGCCTGGAACCGATGATCCTGCTCGACGTGCAACCGAGCCGCACCTACTTCGTCAGCCTGTTCGAAGAACTCGGCCTGAGCCCGCGCATCGAGTTCAGCTCGCCGTCGATCGAAATGGTCCGCGGCATGGTCGGCCAGGGCTTCGGCTTCTCGATTCTGGTGACCCGCCCGCATTCGGAGTGCACCTACGATGGCAAGAAAGTGGTGTGCGTGGACATTGTCGAAGACGTCACCGGCTCGGGGCTGGTGGCTGCGTGGCTCAAACGCGGACAACTGACCAAACCGGCGCAGCTGTTCGCCGATTATTGCCGTGAGCAGTTGACCGCCAAGGCGAATGCCTGAGGTTTACGGCATCAGAGCGCAGCCTGCGGCAATGGTATTCGTCCGCAGGCTGCGCGCTTCAAGGTGTCAGGTCCCGCGCGGCTTGGCCCGCGCAGTGGCTTCGGCCACCAGCGGATCATCCGGCCAGTAGTGCTTGGGATAGCGCCCCTTGAGATCTTTCTTCACCTCGGCATAGGTACTGCGCCAGAAGTTGGCCAGGTCCTGGGTCACCTGGACCGGCCGCCGCGCCGGTGACAGCAGGTGCAGCTTGACCACTTGCCGGCCGCCGGCGATGCGCGGTGTGTCGGCGAGGCCGAACAGCTCCTGCAGACGCACCGCGAGGATTGGCGGCTGTTCGTTGTAGTCGAGGCGAATCGACGAGCCCGACGGCACGCTCAGATGATGCGGCGCCAGTTCGTCAAGCTGCTGTGGCAGCGGCCACGGCAACAGATTGCGGACGATGCTCGACAGGTCGAGGTTGGCGAAATGGCTGAGGCGCGAGACCTTGCCCAGATACGGCATCAGCCAGTGTTCGAGGGTTTTCAGCAGCGTGGCGTCGCTGACATCCGGCCATTGGCTCTCGCCTTTGCCGTGCAGATCGAGTTGCCGCAACAGCGCCACCCGCGCCTGCCACTGACGCAGCTCCGGGGTCCATGGCAACAGTTCCAGACCTTTGCGCCGCACCAGATTGACCAAGGCCTGGCTGCGCGCGTTTTCGTCGAGCCCGGTCAGCGGTTCGCGGCTGAGGATCAGTTCGCCCACCTTGCGCTGCCGCTCGGCGCGCAGCACACCCTCGCGTTCGTCCCAGTCCAGTTGATCGACCGTGTGCACCTGTTCGGCCAGCACCGAGTCGAACAGCGCCGGATCGAAATCCGCAGCCAGATAGATGCGTTCCTCGCGCTGGCCCTGGCGACTGCCGAGGTCGGCGATGACGATCCACGGTTCCTTCATCAGGCTGTCAGCCTCGGCAAACAACGCCGCGCGGCCGTTGGCCAGTCGATATTCGGCACCACCGGCACGCCGCTGCTGGGCGACGCGATCCGGGTAGGCCAGCGCCAGCAGGGCGCCGAGCCAGCGCGGATGATCGGGGTCGCTGACCGGCTCGCTGGCCTTGCCGCGCAGGTAACCGCGATACTGTCGCGCCAGTTGCCGGGCGCGCTGCACGCCGCCCTGGGCAGCGCGCGTCGCTCGTTCTTCGCCGGACAGCAGCACCAGACGACTGTGCAGATCGGCACCGGCACCGCGCAAAATGTCGCGTTCACCGAGCAACGCGGCGACATCACAGGCCATGTTCGCCAGACCCAGGGCCTGACCGCGCAACAACAAATGCGCAATGCGTGGATGCGCCGGCAATTCGGCCATCGCCTGGCCGTGACGATTGAGGGTTTCACCATCCAGCGCACCGAGGCGCTGTAATAGATCCAGAGCCTGTGCGTAAGCGGCGGCTGGAGGTACGTCCAGCCAGATCAGATCACTCGGCGTCACACCCCAACGGCCGAGTTGCAAGGCCAGCCCGGCGAGATCCGCCGAGAGGATTTCCGCGCTGCCGTAAGCGGCGAGTTGTTCATGCTGATCCTGCGACCACAGGCGATAGCACACGCCGGGCTCCAGACGCCCGGCCCGACCGGCGCGCTGGGTGGCGCTGGCCCTGGAAATACGTTGGGTGTCGAGGCGAGTCATGCCGCTGCCCGGGTCGAAACGCGGCACCCGCGCCAGCCCGGCATCGATCACCACGCGTACGCCATCGATGGTCAGGCTGGTCTCGGCGATGTTGGTGGCCAGAACCACTTTGCGCTGGCCCGCCGGGGCCGGGTCGATGGCGGCGCGCTGGGCGTTCAGGTCGAGCTCGCCGTGCAACGGGCAGAGCAACACGTCGCTGCGCTCACCGATGGCGTCCGCCAGTTGCTGATGAACACGGCGGATTTCCGCTTGCCCCGGCAGGAACACCAGCAGGCTGCCGGTTTCATCGTGCAGGGCTTCGAGCACGGTCTGGGTGACGCGCTGATCGATGTACTCGCCAGGCTGAAACGGCCGCCCCCAGCGCATCGCCACCGGGAACATCCGCCCTTCGCTGCGCAGGATCGGCGCGTCGTCGAGCAGCCCGGCGAGGCGCTCGCCTTCGAGGGTGGCGGACATCAGCAGAATCTTCAGCGGCTGTTCAGCGCGAAACAGCTCGCGACCGTTCAGACTGAGCGCCAGCGCCAGGTCGGCGTCGAGGCTGCGTTCGTGGAACTCGTCAAAGATCAGCAAGCCGACGCCGTCCAGTGACGGATCGTCCTGCAAGCGCCGGGTGAGGATGCCTTCGGTGACCACTTCGATGCGCGTGGCGGGGCCGACCTTGCTGTCGAGGCGGATGCGGTAGCCGACGGTTTCACCGACCTTCTCGCCCAGTTCGCTGGCCAGCCGTTCGGCGGCCGCACGCGCGGCGAGGCGGCGCGGTTCGAGCATGAGAATGGTCTGCCCGGCCAGCCACGCTTCGTCGAGCAAGGCCAGGGGCACGCGGGTGGTCTTGCCGGCGCCGGGCGGTGCTTCGAGCACGGCTTCGTGGCGTGTCGCCAACGCTTCACGCAGCGCGGGTAGAACTTCATCGATCGGCAAAGAAATCATGCTGGCTCCCAAACAGAGCCGCGAGTATAACGGCGAACTGCCGGGCATTCGTCAGGGTCTTAATTGCACACGACGATGCTTCGTTTACATATGACTCAGGAGATTCCCCATGCGTTTACCTTCTCGCCTGATCGGCGGTGTACTGGTCGCCACCCTGCTGACCCAGCTCAGCGCCTGCGGTTCGATCTTCTACCCGGACCGCCGCGGTCAGATCGACGGCAAGATCGACCCGGCGATTGCCGTGCTCGACGCCGTGGGCCTGCTGTTCTACATCATCCCCGGGGTGATCGCGTTTGCCGTGGACTTTGCCACCGGGGCGATCTACTTCGAACCGGGCCACACGGCGCAAGTCGATCCGGCCAAGCTCAAGCAAGCCGTCGGCCCGGACGGCCAGGTCGATAACCTCAAGTTGCAGGCTATTCTCGAAACGGAGTTGGGCCGCAATCTGCCGCTGGACGATCCACGCCTGATCCAGCACAAGGGCAGCACCCAGCAACTGGCCATGTTCGGCCTGCAACCCGCCGCATAAAAAGGAACCACAGCCGACATGACCTCCAGTCCCGAACACGCCCGCCTGCTGCGGCTGGCGACCCGCGCCTCGGTGGCGGTGGCCTGTACGCTGATTGTCGCCAAAGCCATCGCCTGGTGGCTAAGCGGTTCGGTGAGCATGCTCGCCGGCCTGACCGACTCGGCCCTCGATGGCGTCACCTCGTTGCTCAACCTGCTGGCGGTGCATTACGCGCTGCGCCCGGCGGATGACGATCACCGCTACGGCCACGGCAAGGCCGAATCCCTGGCGGGCATGGCGCAGGCGCTGTTCATCGGCGGCAGTGCGGTGTTGATCGCCTTCCAGGCCTATGCCCGGATCCAGCAGCCGGAGCCGCTCGGCGCACCGTGGCTGAGCATCGGCGTGATCGTGTTTTCGCTGCTGCTGACAGCGGCGTTGCTGACGTTGCAACACCGCGTGGTCAAGCAGACCGGCTCCAATGCCGTGCGTGCCGATTCGCTGCATTACCGTTCGGACATGTTGCTCAACGGCAGCATCCTGGTGGCGTTGATTTTCGCCGGAATGGGCTTTCATCAACTGGATGCCTGGTTCGGCCTGGGTATCGCCGTGTACATCCTGTGGAGCGCGATCCAGATTGCCCGGGAAAGCTTTTCCGTGTTGATGGACGAGGAGCTGCCAGCGGACGTCAGCCAGCGCATGCTCGAACTGGCCTGCAGCGTGCCGGGCGTGCTGGGCGCGCATGACCTGCGCACGCGGATTTCCGGCAACCACTGGTTCGTGCAATTGCATCTGGAGCTACCGGGGGAGCTGACCTTGTCAGTCGCCCATAGCATCAGCGACCAGGCGGCGGAGGCGATTCACGCCGCCTACCCGCGCGCCGAAGTGCTGGTGCACGCCGACCCACAGGAAGTGGTCAGGAACGAACGGGCGCAATCGCGGCTTCAGTAAGACACCTGATAACCGCGACTGCTCAGGCAGTTGCCCTGGGCCTGGCGGTAGGCCTGCACCACTTCCGGTGCGGGCTGGTAGGTCGCGGTGCGCGGATCGAACCCGCTTTGCTGCACCGCGTACTGGTAGCACTGGTAACCGTCCTGCTGCACCTGCTCCGGGGACTGGCCGTTGGCCGGATACGCCTCGACGTCATAGCCATTGCCGGTCGGTGGCGGCGCTTGCTGCACCGGCGGCTCGACCACCACGTAGTCCTGGGTCGCTTCCTGGTAGGCGTAGTACGAACCGGCGGCAAGGAACAGCAGCGAACCGCCAATCCACACTTCACGGGCGTAATCCGGCAGATACTGAATACGAATCCCGCGCGGCGGCTGGACCACGATGTAGCGCGGGCCCTGTGGGCGGTACCAGTAGCCGCCGGAGAAGAAGTAGTCCTGGCCGCGGTACGGCACGCGGTATTCGCGATCGGGGAAGCGATCGATCACATGCCCCGGGCGGTACTGCGGGCCGGGGCCCCAGCCGTTGCCATGGCCGTCCGGACGCCCCGGCCAGCGACGGTCGTCGGGCCGGTTGCCGCCCTGCCATTGCGGGTGATAGCCGTTTTGCGGGCGTTCGTCGCGGTAGTAACCCTGGCGGGGTTCCTGGGTCTGGCGCACGGCGTCGGGCCGTGGCTGGATCGGCAGGCTGTTGGCCGGCAGTTGCGGCGGCGGTGGGGGCTGGCGCACCGGATTGGGGTTGTAGGCCGGACGGTTCTGGTCGTGGTTCTGCCATTGGCCATTATTGTGCGGCTGGCCGTTGTGCTCGAACTGGCGGCTGTTGTCGCCGCGAATGATTTCGTTGTTCTGTGGCCGTGGCTGATTCTGCTGCGGGTTATTCTGCGGGCGCGGCTGATTCTGTGGCGGCTGATTCTGCGGACGCGGCGGGTTGTTGCCGCCATGGCCCTGATTGTTGCCCTGATGTTCCGGCCCGCGTCCGCCGCCATTGGGGCTGCGGCTTTCGGGATCGTCGGCCAGTGCTTGCGCGCTGACACTCACACACAGCAAACCAACACCGGCCAGACGCCAGATGCGCGACTTCATGCTTTTCCTCACTGCGGGTTAGGGCCTGTAGCTAAGACCGGGAATCTACACACCGGGTTCTGCAACAGGTTATCAGTCACGCAACTTATTTATTGAGTGGCGATGGCCTCGGCACGGCAAATCGCAGGCAAGAAAAAAGGGAGACCCGTCGGCCTCCCTTCTAGAGAACTTCGTCCTGGCTCGACGCTTTTGACGTCGGCTCACCTCACGCCGTCTTCTGGACAGTGTGCAGCTCGGGGGCCGGCACGTCCCCGGTGGGGGCGGCGGCCGCGGCGGGCCTGATTGGGCGGGCCGCAGTGGACTGTGTTACCGAGCAGTGATTCTGGTGTTAAGAATAGGCCGGACGCGGCGACAGATGATTGCGAAGATTGCTCAAATAAACACCACTTGCGCAATTTTTAACCCTGGATAGATAATCCGCCGCAATAGTTAGAACAAAGGACCGTTTCATGAGCAAACTCGACCGTTACGACCTGAGCATATTGGCGGAATTGCAACGCGACGCCCGCATCTCCAACCAGGAGCTGGCCGAGCGCATCGGTCTGTCGCCCTCCCCGTGCTCGCGCCGGGTCAAGCAACTGGAGGACGACGGCTACATTTCCCGCCAGGTGGCCCTGCTCGATCGCAAGATGCTCGGTCTGAGCCTGACCGCCTATGTGCTGATCGGCATGGACCGGCACACGCCGGAGCGTTTCGAAAACTTCGAAGCGGCGATCCGCACCCTGCCGCAAGTGCTGGAATGCAGCCTGGTGACCGGGGTCGATGCCGACTACCAGCTGAAGGTGGTGGTGCCGGACATGGACCACTATCAGAAACTGCTGCTGGGGCATCTGACCCGGATCGAAGGCGTGACCAGCGTACGTTCGAGTTTTGTGCTGAACCAGGTGCTCAACAGCACCGAGCTGCCGCTGACCCACCTGCGCAGCTGACATCGCCTTCGCGAGCAAGCCCGCTCACGGTATTGAGCTTCGTCAAGCACACTATTTGTGTACAACCAAGATCCCCCGCGGGAGCGGGCTTGCTCGCGAACAGGCCGGTACAGGCGACGAATGACTGCGGCACACCGACGCAGGTCAATGCTGCATCAATCGTCGCTGGCGTATACTCGCCGCCGCCCTTTCAGCCGTACAGCGCCGGAGATGCCCGATGGATCCAGCAGTATTTGAAGAGTGGATGATGACCGGCCTGGTCAGCATCCTGATCATTTTCATGGGTTTCATCGTCTGGGATCTGGCGAAAAAATCCAAGGCCGGACGCTTCGGCTCGTTCATCCTGTTCTTCGTGCTGGGCCTGGGCGTGGCCGCGTTCATCATCAAGAGCGTGGTGATTGGCCTGATCGAATCCGGCGCCTTATAAGCGCGCCGGCACTTCCCGCCACTGGCCCTGATCGAGGCCGTCGATTGTCCAGTCGCCGATCCTCACTCGCACCAGGCGCAGGGTCGGCAGGCCCACCGCCGCCGTCATCCGGCGCACCTGACGATTGCGCCCCTCACGAATCACCAATTCCAGCCAACAGGTCGGCACGCTTTTGCGAAAGCGCACCGGCGGATTGCGCGGCCACAGCGTGGGCTCGTCCAGCTGCCGCGCCTCGGCGGGCAAGGTCATGCCGTCGTTGAGCTCGACACCGTCGCGCAGGCGCTGCAACTGCTCAGCCGTCGGCTCGCCTTCGACCTGCACCCAATACGTCTTGGCCAGTTTGTATTTCGGATCGGCGATCCGTGCCTGCAACTGGCCGTCGTTGGTCAGCAGCAACAGGCCTTCGCTATCGCGATCCAGGCGTCCGGCCGGGTAGATTCCCGGCACATCGATGTAATCCTTGAGCGTCGCCCGCCCTTCGCCGTCGCTGAATTGCGTGAGGACATCGAACGGTTTGTTGAACAGGATCAGCTTCGGCTCGGCCGGCGGTGCCTTGGCGACACGCCGCGGGGCAGAAGACGAAGGCTTCGCGCCTGGGCGGCGGGAAGGTGGACGTGGGGGACGAGGCATGGGCAAAACAACATCTGGCGATCTGGGCTGACAATGCTAGTGCCCGGATCGCCAAATGACCACGACAAACCGTTAACGGAACGGCGGTTCGTCGAAGCTGCGCAGTTTGCGCGAGTGCAGCGAGTTGAGTTCGGTGCGCAGCAGGTCGACGGCTTCGATACCGATCTTCAGATGCTGGCTGACCGCGCGCTCATAGAACGCATTGGCCGAGCCCGGCAGTTTGATCTCACTGTGCAGCGGCTTGTCGGAAACACACAGCAGCGTGCCGTACGGCACCCGCAGGCGATAACCCTGGGCGGCGATGGTACCGCTTTCCATGTCCACCGCGACGGCGCGGGACAGGTTGATCAACGGTCGCTCCTGGGCCCAGCGCAGCTCCCAGTTGCGGTCGTCGTAGGTCAACACCGTGCCGGTACGCAGGCGCTTCTTGAGGTCGTCGCCCTTCTCGCCGGTGATGTTCGCCGCCGCTTGCTGCAACGCCAGTTGCACTTCGGCCAGCGCCGGGATCGGAATGTTCGGCGGCACTACGCGGTCGAGAATGCCGTCGCGGCGCATGTAGGCGTGGGCCAGCACATAGTCGCCGATGGTCTGCGACTGCCGCAGGCCGCCGCAGTGACCGATCATCAGCCAGCAATGCGGACGCAGCACCGCCAGGTGGTCGGTGATGTTCTTGGCGTTGGACGGGCCGACGCCGATGTTGACCAGGGTCACGCCGTGGCCATCGCTGGCGATCAGGTGATAGGCCGGCATCTGGTAGCGGTGCCAGACCACCCCGGCGGCAATCGCCGAGGCTTCGCCGTGGTCCATGCCTTTTTCGATGATGACGTTGCCCGGCAGCACCATGCGCACGAAACGCGGGTCGCGGCGCAATTGCTCCAGGCCATGGACGATGAACTGGTCGACATAGCGGTGATAGTTGGTCAGCAGGATCCAGGGCTGCACATGGCGCCAGTCACTGCCGGTGTAGTGCACCAGCCGGCGCAGGGAGAAGTCCACCCGCGCCGCGTCGAACAGCGCCAGCGGCAACGGATCGGTGTTTTCCCAGTCGTAGAGGCCGTCGGCGATGCCATCGGTGGCGGCGGACAGGTCGGTACTCGGGAACACCCGAGCCAGCACGGCGGCGGTCACGCCGGAGCCGGCCAGCTCGTCGCCCTGCTCGACCACGTACGGATACGGGATGTTCTGCTGGCTGACACCGACTTCCACGGTCACGGTGAAGTCGTGCATCAACGGCACCAGTTGCTCCAGCAGGTATTTGCGGAACGCCTTGGGATGGGTGACGGTGACGCTGTAGGTGCCTGGCAGCTGCACCTTGGCGTAGGCGCGGGTGGTCTGCGGCACTTCGCCCTGGCAGTGATAGGTCAGGCGCAGCTCGGGATAACGGAACAGGGCACGTTGCTCGGCGTCAGGCTCGACGCGATCCTTGAGATAACGCTTGAGCGCGCAATTCAGTGCAGTGGTGGCCTGCTCATGCAGCTCGGCCAGGCGATCCACGGCTTGTTCGGCGGTTTGAACGACAATAAACGCTTCGGTCACGATCAGCTTCCTGTGTTCTGACTTGCAGAGCTTCATCTTGCCTGCATCGTGGCGTCACGGAAACAGTGGCGTTGTGGCTATTTCTCAATCTCTTGAACCAAGCAGATTCCCTGTGGGAGCGAGCCTGCTCGCGAATACGCAGGGTCATTCAACACAGAGGTCGACTGATACACCGCTTTCGCGAGCAGGCTCGCTCCCACAGAGGAAATGTCTGTGGTTTCAGAACCCCTGCGGGGTCGAGCGAGCGACGATGGCTTCGACATCCAGCCCCCGCGGCAACGCACCGTACACACGCCCGCCACCACTCAGCCGACTGGCAATAAACGCATCACTCACCGCCGCATTTCCCGCCTCCAGCAACAACCTGGCCTGCAGACCCAGCGCAATGTCTTCGGTCAGTTGCCGGGCCCGATACTGAATGTCCGAGGTGTCCTTGAACTGCGCCTGCAACTGCTGGATATGCGCAGCCAGACGCTTGTCGCCATGGCCGTCGCCCAGCTCGCTGAACAGCACATCGAGCACGCCCGGCTCCTTCGACAGCGCACGCAGCACGTCGAGGCATTGCACGTTGCCCGAGCCTTCCCAGGTCGAATTCACCGGTGCCTCGCGGTACAGACGCGGCAGGATGCTGTCTTCGACATACCCGGCGCCGCCCATGCATTCGGCGGCCTCGTTGATCATGGCTGGCGCGCGTTTGCAGATCCAGTACTTGCCCACCGCCGTGACCAGCCGGGCAAATTGCGCCTCGTGACGGTCGTCCAGATGATCCAGTGCCCTGCCCATGCGCAGGCTCAGGGCCAGCGCCGCTTCGCTTTCCAGGGCCAGGTCGGCCAGCACGTTCTGCATCAGCGGCTGTTCGCTGAGCAGTTTGCCAGCGACCTTGCGGTGCGCGCAGTGATGGCTGGCCTGGGTCAGCGCCTGGCGCATCAGCGCGCTGGAACCGACCATGCAGTCGAACCGGGTCATGGCCACCATCTCGATGATGGTCGGCACACCGCGCCCCTCTTCGCCGACCATCCACGCCAGCGCGCCGCGGAATTCAACTTCGCTGGAAGCGTTGGACTGGTTGCCGAGCTTGTTTTTCAGACGCTGGATGTAGAACTGATTGCGCGTGTCGTCGGGGCGATGGCGCGGCAGCAGGAAGCAGGTCAGGCCCTTGTCGGTCTGCGCCAGGGTGAGGAACGCATCGCACATCGGCGCCGAACAGAACCACTTGTGCCCGACCAGTTCATAGGCCTGCCCCGGACCGCTGGCGCCCACCGGATAGGCCTTGGTGGTGTTGGCCCGCACGTCGGTGCCACCCTGCTTTTCGGTCATTGCCATGCCGATGGTGACCCCGGCCTTGTGCGCCATGCCGACGTTGCGCGGGTCATATTCGCTGGCGAGGATTTTCGGCAGCCATTGCCTGGCCAGATCCGCTTGCAGGCGCAGGGCCGGCACACTGGCGAACGTCATGGTCAGCGGGCAGCCACTGCCGGCCTCGGCCTGGCTGTGCAGATAGGACATGGACGCCCGGGCGACATGCGCGCCGTCCTGGGGATGCGTCCACGGCAATGAGGTCAAGCCATGCTCGATGGCGGTACGCATCAACTGGTGATACGCCGGGTGAAACTCCACCAGGTCGATGCGATGACCGTAGCGGTCATGGCTGGCGAACACCGGTTTGTTCTGATTGGCGAGGAACCCGGCTTCCATCAGCGGCCCGCCGGCCAGGGCGCCGTAGGCGTCGATCCGCGACTCGGCCCAACCGGCGCCAAACCGCCGCGACCACTCCTGCAACGGCAGGTCGATGCGGTACAGGTTGGTGCCGTCGAGCGACGGCGGCTGGTTGCTGACTTCGTGGGTTTCGGCGAACTGATGCAGGTTCATGACGGGGCTCCTTGATCGGCCAGAGCTCCAGTTAAGCACCGCCCCGGACCCGATCAAAGTGTCATACCGGCCTAAATACCGGCGCTTTCACCCTGTATTCAGGACAACACCCGCCGCTCCAGCGCGGCCTGCAAGTCTTCGAATTTCACCGGTTTGCTCAGGTAATCGATCAACGCGCCGGCGCCGCAATGCTCGCGCTCCGCGGTCAACGCGAGCATGAACACCGGAAGATGAGCACAGCCCGGCAGGTCGCGGATCTGGCAGGCCAGCGAAGCACCATCGAGGCTCGGCAGCTGACCATCGATCAGCACCGCATCGACCGTTTCCCGTTGCAGGCAATCGAGCGCCGTCGTGGCGTTGTCGGCGGTGCGCACGCGAAACCCGAGCTTGAGCAGCATGCCGCGCAGCACCAGTTGGTTGACGCTGTTGTCGTCCACCAGCAACACCGTGCAATCCTGCGGCGCGCGCTCGCCGAGGCGCGGAGCGAGCGGTGCCGGCTCGACCGCCGGCAGCTCGAATTCGACATCCAGCTGGAAACGGCTGCCGCGACCCGGCTCGGAGCGGTGGGTCAGCTTGCCACCGAGCAATTCGACCAGTTGTCGGCAGATCGCCAGGCCAACGCCGAGGCCGCCGTACTCGCGGGTCATCGAACCGTCGAGCTGGAAGAAGCGCTGGTACATGGTTGCCTCGCCGAGATCGGTGAAACCGATGCCGGTATCGATCACCGCAAAGGACAGCGCCAGGCGATTGTCCGGCAGCGGCTTGCCGGTGACCCGCAGGGCCAGGCCGCCGACGCGGGTGAACTTGATCGCGTTGTCGAGCAGGCACTCCAGGCACTGCGCCAGTTTCGCGCTGTCGCCGTACAGGCGATCCGGCAGGGTCGGCAGCACGTCGACCTTGAAATCCAGCGACTTGCCCGCTGCATTGCCATCGAACTGCGCGCGCAAGGCCTCGACCACGCCGCGCAGGCTGAAACTGGCCGGCGTCGCCTTGAGCTTGCCGGCCTGCAGTTCAGTGAGGGTGAGGATGCCGTTGACCATGCGCATCATGTCCCGCGCGGAACCGGCGGCCGTCTGCTGGTACTGCTCGAGTTCCGGGTCCAGGTCCACGGTCTGCATCAACTCGAGGGAGCCGATCACACCGTTCATCGGCGTGCGCAGTTCGTGGGTCAGCGTGGCGAGGAATTCGTCCTTGAGCTTGTTGCTGTGGGCCAGTTGCTGGTTGAGCACTTCGAGCTTCTGTCCGGCATCGAACAGGGTCTGCGCCTGCTGCTCGCGCATGGCATTGATGCGATCGGCCAGCGCCAGCGACAGCAGCGCGACTTCGATGGCCGAGCCGATCTGGCTGGCGTACATGGTCAGGAAGACGTTCGGCAGCAAGCCCAGCACCATCAGCGTATTGACGATCCCGCCGAGGAGGAACGCCGACCAGGCGATGATGAAGTAGCGCGCCACCCGCAGGCCGCGCCACCAGGCGAGAATACCGGCGGCGAAAATCACCACGGTGAAGGTCAGCGCCAGCGTCGTCGCCAGGCGCAGGGCCAGGGCGTAGCTGGTCATCAGCGACAGGCCGACCACCAGCGCACCGAATGCAATCAGGGCGATGAGCAACCGGTCGAGCCAGCGACTGTGGTGCCTGGTCTGCAGGAAACTGCGGGCGAACTGGCTGCCGAACAGCCCCGCGCAGCCGATGAAAAACGGCGTGGCGGCATTGGCCCACCACGGGTTGTCCGGCCAGAAGTATTCGACGGCCGCGCCGTTGACCGACAACTGATAGAGGCCGAACGAGGCGATATAGAAGATGTAATAGAGGTAGCTGGTGTCGCGCACGCTGAGGTAAATGAACAGGTTGTAGACCACCATGCCCAGCAGCACGCCATAAATGATCCCCAGCACGTACAGGCGCACCGGCTGGTCTTCGAGGTACGCGGTGCTCGACCAGAGCGTCACCGGTGCCTGGATCGACCCTTCGCTGGCCAGGCGCAGATAGACCGTCTGCGCCTGATCAGGAGCGAAGTTCAGATCGAACAGGTAGTTGTTCTGGCGAATCTCGCGACTGGCGAACGGCAAGGCGTCGCCGGTCTGTCGTGCCAGATGATAGTTGCCATTGGCATCGGCCAGGTACAGGTCGAGGTGATCGAGCGGCGGATACGCCAGCTCCAGCAGCCAGGTGCGCTGCGCCGACGGATTGCTTGGCCGGTAATGCAGGTCGATTTTCAGCCAGAACGCCGAACGCGAATAACCGGCGTTGAGCGTGGCGTTGTCGTGGGCCTTGAAGTTGCCGGCAGCGGCCTGCGCGCGGACGTCGGCAATGGTCGCCTGACCGCTCGCGTCTTCGAACACTTGCAGGGCACGGCCCAAAGGCAGGCTTTGGGTGAATTCGTCGAATTCGACGGCGTTTGCCAGGAGGGGCAAACAGAACAGCAACATCAACAAATAGCGCATTGAAGCCCCAGCGTGGCTTGTCCGGTTGTGTCAGGAAGCCCCCCATTCCCTTTGAGTAGACGTAAAACCGGTATTACCTGTTATTGGTTTGGATCCACTCTAGCATAGCCGTTGATGGCCATTGAGCACCATTGAAATTTTTCCTATAAAGGCTCTAGAACGGGCGTTTCAGAGCAGAGCAGCGGGCTAGAGCTGTTGGCCTGGTCAACTTGTTGCAGCGATCGCAGCCGACGCCGGCGCCCTGCAGGGAATGCATGGCCATGCAGCAGCCGCCGCCGGCCGCGATCTTTCGATCTTGCTCTGCGGCACTGAACCCGAAAATCAGGTTTGGTGGTAAGCTCGCGCACCATGAATATCTACAGCTCTCGCCCCGTTGTCCTCTGTCTCTCCGGCCACGACCCCAGTGGTGGCGCCGGCTTGCAGGCAGATATCGAAGCCCTGCTCGCCCAGGGTTGCCATGCGGCTCCGGCCGTCACCGCCCTGACCGTGCAAGACACGGTCAATGTCACTGACTTCCGCGTCCTCGACCGTGAGTGGGTACTGGCCCAGGCCAACGCCGTGCTCAACGACTCCGAAGTCGCCGCCGTCAAACTGGGCATGCTCGGTTCGCTGGAAATGGTCGACACCGTGGTCGAACTGCTCTCGGCGCACCCGCACCTGCCAGTGGTCTGCGACCCGGTGCTGCGCGCCGGCGGCGGCGGCCGCCTGGGCAAGGACGAAGTCGGCTACGCCATGCGTGAACGCCTGCTGCCGCTGTCGATCATCGCCACCCCCAACCTCCCGGAAGCGCGGATCCTCGCCGAACTGCCCGAAGGCAGCGCCGACGAGTGCGCGGAAAAACTCCTGCCGTTCGTCAAACACCTGCTGATTACCGGTGGCCATGGCGACGAAACTGAAATCCACAACCGCCTGTACAGCCGCGACGGCTTGCGTGAAACCTTCATGTGCCATCGGCTGCCGGGCAGCTATCACGGTTCCGGTTGCACCCTGGCCAGTGCCCTGGCCGGTCGCCTGGCCCAGGGTGAACACCTGGCCAGCGCCGTGCGCACGGCGCTCGACTACACCTGGCGCACGCTGCGCGATGCCGAACAACTGGGCAAAGGCCAGTACGTCCCGCGTCGCCTGCCGCTGGATTTCTGTTCGTAACGTTTCGCCTGATTGCCGGAGATCTGTCCGATGAAACTACGGGGCCTTTACGCCATTACCGACAGCCAGTTGCTGGCCGGCAAATTCCTGTCGTACGTGGAGGCGGCGCTGGAAGGCGGCGTCACCCTCCTGCAATACCGCGACAAGAGCAGCGACGAAGCCCGCCGCCTGCGTGAGGCCGAAGCCCTGCGCGATCTGTGCGAGCGCTACAAGACCCAGCTGATCATCAACGACGATGCGGAACTGGCCGCGCGCCTCAACGTCGGCGTCCACCTGGGCCAGACCGACGGCCCGCTGTCGCCCACCCGTGCGCTGCTCGGTTCGAAAGCGATCATCGGCTCGACCTGTCACGCGCAGCTCGAACTGGCCGAACAGGCCGCCAGAGAAGGTGCGAGCTACGTCGCCTTCGGTCGCTTCTTCAATTCCAGCACCAAGCCCGGCGCGCCGAGCTGCAGCCTCGAACTGCTCGACCAGGCCCGCCGTACGCTGCATCTGCCGATCTGCGCGATCGGCGGCATCACCCTCGACAACGCCGCGCCGCTGGTGGCCCACGGCGTCGATCTGCTGGCCGTGGTCCACGGCCTGTTCGGCGCCGACAGCACCACCGAGGTCACCCGCCGCGCCCGCGCGTTCAACGCATTACTGAAAGCCTGATTTGAGAGCCCGATCATGTCTCGTTCCGAAACCCTGTTTGCCAATGCCCAGAAACACATTCCCGGTGGCGTGAACTCGCCGGTTCGCGCGTTCAAGAGCGTGGGCGGTACACCGCTGTTCTTCAAGCATGCCGAAGGCGCCTACGTCACCGACGAAGATGACAAGCGCTATGTCGATTACGTCGGCTCGTGGGGCCCGATGATCCTCGGCCACAGCCATCCGGACGTGCTCGACGCAGTGCGCAGGCAGCTCGAGCACGGCCTGTCCTACGGCGCGCCGACTGCGATGGAAACCGAGATGGCCGACCTGGTCTGCTCGCTGGTGCCGTCGATGGACATGGTGCGCATGGTCAGCTCCGGCACCGAAGCGACCATGAGCGCGATTCGTCTGGCCCGTGGTTTCACCGGCCGTGACAGCATCATCAAGTTCGAAGGCTGCTACCACGGTCACTCCGACAGCCTGCTGGTCAAGGCCGGTTCCGGCGCGCTGACCCAGGGCGTACCGAGCTCGGCCGGCGTACCGGCGGCGTTCGCCAAACACACCCTGACCCTGCCGTTCAACGACATCGCTGCCGTGGAGAACATGCTCGCCGAAGTCGGTCAGGAGGTGGCGTGCATCATCATCGAGCCCGTGGCCGGCAACATGAACTGCGTGCCGCCGGCGCCGGGCTTCCTCGAAGGCCTGCGTTCGCTGTGCGACAAACACGGCGTGGTACTGATTTTCGACGAAGTGATGACCGGTTTCCGCGTCGCCCTCGGCGGTGCCCAGGCGCACTACGGCGTCACCCCGGACCTGACCACGTTCGGCAAGATCATCGGTGGCGGCATGCCGGTCGGCTGCTTCGGCGGCAAGCGGGAAATCATGCAGAAAATTGCCCCGCTGGGCCCGGTCTACCAGGCAGGCACGCTGTCGGGCAACCCGCTGGCGATGGCCGCCGGCCTGACCACCCTGCGCCTGATCAGCCGCCCGGGCTTCCACGCCGAACTGACCGACTACACCACGCGCCTGCTCGACGGCCTGCAGCAGCGCGCCGACGCGGCGGGCATTCCGTTCGTCACCACCCAGGCCGGTGGCATGTTCGGCCTGTACTTCAGCGGCGCCGACGACATCGTCACCTTTGACGACGTGATGGCCAGCGACGCGGCGCTGTTCGGGCGCTTCTTCCACCTGATGCTCGAAGGTGGCGTGTACCTGGCACCCAGCGCCTTCGAAGCCGGTTTCACCTCCATCGCCCACGGCGAAGCGGAACTGCAACTGACCCTCGACGCGGCCGAACGCGCCTTCGCCGCCTTGAAATAAGCGCCGCACCGCTGACGTTGGCCATGGCCAACGTCAGCTTTCACCTACATCCTCGGGCTTTTTCCGACCCCGCTGCGAAAAATCCCCAGCAAATTGGGCGATATGTTTCCCATGCAGCAGAAAATCGAGTAAAGACTTTGTAAGGTTGGCCCTGCTTATTTCATAATGCGCGCTTATTGGATCCCTCGGCGGGTCCGCGCGCCCTTCAGAGGTAAGTCGATTCCCATGAACCGCACCGGCCGCACCCTTGCATTGGGCTGCCTGTTGCTCCTTCAGCCCCTGCTCGCGCATGCACAAGCAGGCGGCAACTCGTTGTTGATCCCGGCGATGGGTCGCTGCACCCTCAATACCCAGCCGCAAGATGTCACGCAGGCACTGGCCGCGTGCCAGAAAGCGGCGGACGAAGGCGATGCGCAAGCGCAATACGAGTTGGGTGAGTTCTACTACGACGGCAAGAACGCGCCGCGCGACCTCAATCAAGCCCTGAGCTATTTCGAAAAGGCCTCCCTGCAAGGCCACGCCCAGGCGCAATTCAAGCTCGGCACCATGTTCTTCCACGGTGAAGGGGTGCAGGCCAACAACATTCAGGCGTACATCGTGCTGAAGATGGCTGCGGTCAACGGCGCCGAAGACGCTCTGGACACCGCTGACGAAGTCGCCGAGAAAATGCCCCGCGAAGACCTCGAAACCGCCACCCAGGTGCTCGGGCAGATCTTCCGCAAATACCTGATGGAACTGCAGAGCGCCGACGGCCGTACGCCGTTCTCGCCTCTGCCTTGAGTGCTGCGCCACTTTTTCTGGCCGCTTCGCGAGCAGGCGCGCCCCCACAGGGGATCTTCTGAACACGCGAGATCATATGTGGGAGCGAGCCTGCTCGCGAACGGGGCGCCCCGGTCTTGAACCTTACTTCTCGGGCATCGGCACCGGAAACGGCATCACGTTACCGACCGCACCGCGGGCTTCGCTGATCTTCGGCGTGCCGAGGCGTTCGACTTCGTCGATGCGCACGATCGAATGCATCGGCACAAAGCTGCGCACCACACCTTCGAACTGCGCCTTGAGCTTTTCTTCGCTCGGATCGACGACCACCTGCGTGCGCTCGCCAAAGACGAACTCTTCCACTTCCAGGAAACCCCACAGATCACTTTGATAGATCTGCTTGGCGTACATTTCGAACACCTGGCCCTGGTTGAGGAAAATCACCTTATAGATTGGAGCTTCGCGTTTGGTCATGGCGGGCGGATTACATCGGGGATAAAAATGAGGGCGCGAACTATAGCATAGCCACTGGACGCACAGCGGTAGGAACCTGGAGGCATGTTCCCTATAATGCGCGGTTCTTTGAACCACGTGACGACCCTATTCCATGGCCAAGAAGCTATACATCGAAACCCACGGTTGCCAGATGAACGAGTACGACAGCTCGCGCATGGTCGATCTGCTGGGTGAACACCAGGCCCTGGAAGTCACCGCCCGCGCCGAAGACGCCGACGTGATTCTGCTCAACACCTGCTCGATCCGCGAGCGCGCCCAGGACCGGGTGTATTCGCAACTCGGCCGCTGGCGTGAACTGAAGCTGGCCAACCCGGACATGGTCATCGCCGTCGGCGGTTGCGTGGCCAGCCAGGAAGGCGCGGCGATCCGTGATCGCGCGCCGTACGTCGACGTGGTATTCGGCCCGCAGACCCTGCACCGCCTGCCGGAAATGATCGACGCCGCGCGCATCAGCAAGCTGCCGCAGGTCGACGTATCGTTCCCCGAAATCGAAAAATTCGACCACTTGCCCGAGCCGCGCATCGATGGCCCGAGCGCCTACGTGTCGGTGATGGAAGGTTGCAGCAAGTACTGCACGTTCTGCGTGGTGCCCTATACCCGCGGTGAAGAGGTCAGCCGGCCGTTCGACGACGTGATCGCCGAAATCATCCACCTCGCCGAAAACGGCGTGCGCGAAGTGACTCTGCTCGGGCAGAACGTCAACGGCTATCGCGGCCTGACCCACGACGGGCGCCTCGCCGACCTCGCCGAACTGATCCGCGTGGTCGCCGCCGTCGACGGCATCGACCGTATCCGCTACACCACCTCGCACCCGCTGGAGTTCTCCGACAGCCTGATCCAGGCCCACGCCGAAGTGCCGGAGCTGGTCAAGCACCTGCACCTGCCGGTGCAGTCGGGCTCGGACCGCATTCTGGCGGCGATGAAGCGCAACCACACCGCGCTGGAGTACAAGTCCAAGCTGCGCAAACTGCGCGCGGCGGTGCCGGGGATCAGCATCAGCTCGGACTTCATCGTCGGTTTCCCCGGCGAGACCGAGAAAGATTTCGAACAGACCATGAAGCTGATTGCCGACGTCGGTTTCGACTTTTCCTACTCGTTCGTCTACAGCCAGCGCCCGGGCACCCCGGCTGCCGATCTGGCCGACGACACCCCGGAAGAGTTGAAGAAGGAACGTCTCAACGCCTTGCAGCACCGTCTGAACCAGCAGGGCTTCGAAATCAGCCGACAAATGGTCGGATCGATCCAGCGCATTCTGGTGACCGATTACTCGAAGAAGGACCCCGGCGAGCTGCAGGGGCGCACCGAGAATAATCGTATCGTCAACTTCCGCTGCGACAATCCCACCCTGATCGGGCAGTTCGCCGACGTGCACATCGACGCGGCGCAACCGCACTCGCTGCGCGGCTCGCTGATTCAATAATCAACACCGGGCACGGTGGGAGCGTGCCTGCTCGCGAAGGCGGCGATACATTCAACTGCAATGTGTCTGACTCACCGCTTTCGCGGGCAGCCTCGCTCCCACACGAACCGCGATGATTTAAGAGCTTTCGCACCCAGGCCACTGGCGTTATCCTTGATTTCATCCCAATTGCCCCAGGGCGGCTAAATACGACCTTGAACGCACCCATAGAACCCCATCGTTTTATCCTCGAGCCCTTTGAGGCTCGCCGCTTCGCCAATCTGTGCGGGCAGTTCGACGAGCATCTGCGCTTGATCGAACAGCGCCTGACCATCGAGATCCGCAATCGCGGAAACCAGTTCGAACTGATCGGCGACCCCAAGCACACCACGTCTGCGGAAAACCTGCTGCGCCGCCTGTACCGGGAAACCAAGGGCACCGAGCTGTCGCCGGACCTGGTGCACCTGTTCCTCCAGGAATCGGCCGTCGTCGAGCTGGACAACCATGCTCCGGCCGAAGCGTCCGTCGCCCTGCGCACCAAGAAAGGCATGATTCGCCCACGCGGCTTGAATCAGCTGCGCTACGTGAAGGAAATCCTCGGCAACGACATCAACTTCGGCATCGGCCCGGCCGGTACCGGCAAGACCTATCTGGCCGTGGCCTGCGCCGTCGATGCGCTGGAGCGCGAGCAGATTCGCCGCATCCTGCTGGTGCGTCCGGCGGTCGAGGCGGGTGAAAAGCTCGGCTTCCTGCCCGGCGACCTCGCCCAGAAGATCGATCCGTACCTGCGCCCGTTGTACGACGCGCTCTACGAAATGCTCGGTTTCGAATACGTCGCCAAGCTGATCGAACGCCAGGTGATCGAAGTTGCGCCGCTGGCCTACATGCGCGGCCGCACGCTGAACAACAGCTTCATCATTCTCGACGAAAGCCAGAACACCACCGTCGAACAGATGAAAATGTTCCTCACCCGGATCGGCTTCGGCTCCACCGCGGTAATCACCGGCGACATCACCCAGGTCGACCTGCCGCGCGGCACCAAGTCCGGCCTGCATCATGTCATCGAAGTGCTCAAGGACGTGCCGGGCATCAGCTTCACCCACTTCCAGCCCAAGGACGTCGTGCGTCATCCGCTGGTGCAGCGGATCGTCGAAGCCTACGAGCGCTTCGAAAGCCGCGCCGATGCGCCCAAGGAAACCTCGCGCGATGCTTGAGCTGGATCTGCAGATCGCTACCGAAGCGAACGCCCCGAGCGAAGCCGAGTTCCGCCAATGGTGCGAGCTGGCCCTGCGCCAGCGCAGCGCCGACTCGGAAATGACCATTCGTCTGGTCGACGAGGCGGAAGGCCGCGAGCTCAACCACACCTGGCGCCACAAGGATTACGCGACCAACGTCCTGTCGTTCCCGGCCGAGGTGCCCGACGAGTTCCTCGACATCCCACTGCTGGGCGATCTGGTGATCTGCGTGGCGGTGGTCGAGCGCGAAGCTGCCGAACAGGGCAAGGAACTTAACGCGCACTGGGCACATCTGGTCATTCACGGCTGCTTGCATCTGCTCGGTTACGACCATATAGATGACGACGAAGCCGAAGAAATGGAAGCACTGGAACGCGAGTTGCTTGCTGAACTCGGCTATCGCGATCCGTACGCGGACGACGAAACCGAAACATCCCCTATCGTTACAACAAAGGATTCAGAGTAATCGCTATGAGCGAAGATCGATCGAGCAACGGGCAGAAGTCATGGCTGGGTAAACTGACCCAGGCTTTTGCCCACGAGCCGAAGAACCGCCAGGAGCTGCTGGAGCTGCTGCGCGATGCACATCAGAACAAACTGCTGGACAGCGAAGCGCTGGCCATCGTCGAAGGCGCCATCCAGGTGGCTGACCTGCAGGTGCGCGACATCATGGTGCCGCGCTCGCAGATGATCAGCATCAAGGCGACCCAGACACCCCGCGAATTCCTCCCCGCCGTGGTCGACTCGGCCCACTCGCGCTACCCGGTCATCGGCGAAAGCCATGACGATGTGATGGGCGTGCTGCTGGCCAAGGATCTGCTGCCGCTGATCCTCAAGGAAAACGGCGACAGCTTCAACATCAAGGACCTGCTGCGCCCGGCTACCTTCGTGCCCGAATCCAAGCGCCTGAACGTGCTGCTGCGCGAATTCCGCGCCAACCACAACCACATGGCCATCGTCATTGACGAATACGGCGGTGTCGCCGGCCTGGTGACCATCGAGGACGTGCTGGAGCAGATCGTCGGCGACATCGAAGACGAGCACGACGTCGAAGAAGACAGCTACATCAAGCCGCTGCCCAGCGGTGACTTCCTGATCAAGGCCCTGACGCCGATCGAGAACTTCAACGAGTTCTTCGACAGCGAGTTCTCCGACGACGAGTTCGACACCGTCGGCGGCCTGGTGATGAGCGCGTTCGGGCACTTGCCAAAACGCAACGAAATCACTGAAATCGGCGCCTATCGTTTCCGCATCCTGAACGCCGACAGCCGTCGGATTCATCTGCTGCGCCTGACGCCAATCGCTCGTTGATTCTAAGGACTGAAATGCGCTGGACAACCCGCCCCGGCTGGCCCGGTAACCTGCTGGCCGTGGCGGCCGGTGCAATCACCACTTTCGCGCTGGCACCGTTCGATATCTGGCCGCTGGCACTGCTCGCGGTCGGCCTGTTCTATGCCGGCCTGCGCGAGCTGAGCCCGCGCCAGGCGCTGGGTCGCGGTTGGTGCTTCGGCTTCGGCCTGTTTGGCGCCGGCACCAGCTGGATCTACTACAGCATCCACCACTTCGGCGGTGCCTCGGTGCTGCTCGCCGGCTTCCTGATGCTGCTGTTCACGGCGGCAATCGCCTGGTTCTTCGCCCTGCCCGCCTGGCTCTGGGCACGCTGGCTGCGGCGCAATGAAGCGCCGCTGGCCGATGCCCTGGCGTTCGCCGCCCTGTGGGTCGGCCAGGAAGCCTTTCGTGGCTGGTTTCTCACCGGTTTCCCCTGGCTTTATTCCGGTTACAGCCAGCTCGACGGCCCGCTGTCCGGGCTCGCCCCGGTGGGCGGCATGTGGCTGGTGTCGTTCGTCCTGGCGCTGACCGCCGCACTGATCTACAACGCTGCGCGCCTGCTGCGCAGCGCTCGCAAAGGCTTCATCGCCGCCGGCGTCGTGCTGCTGATCGGGCCGTGGGCGGCCGGCATCGCCCTCAAGCATCACGCCTGGACCAGCCCGGCCGGCGCGCCGCTGAGCGTCGCCGCCATCCAGGGCAACGTCGAACAGAGCATGAAATGGGACCCGGCCCAGCTCAACGCGCAACTGGCGCTGTACCGCGACCTGAGCTTTCGCTCCAAACCGGTGGATCTGCTGATCTGGCCGGAAACCGCCGTGCCGGTGCTCAAGGAATCCGCCGAGGGTTACCTGAGCATGATGGGCAGCTTCGCCGCCGAGCGAAAAACGGCGCTGATCACCGGCGTGCCGATCCGCGAAACGGTTCGTCACGAGAAACGCTTCTTCAACGGCATCACCGTGGTCGGCGAAGGCGATGGCACCTACCTCAAGCAGAAACTGGTGCCGTTCGGCGAGTACGTGCCGTTGCAGGACCTGCTGCGCGGGCTGATCGCGTTCTTTGACCTGCCGATGTCCGACTTCGCCCGCGGTCCGGCCGACCAGGCGCTGTTGCAGGCCAAGGGTTATCAGATCGCGCCGTTCATCTGCTATGAAGTGGTGTACCCGGAGTTCGCCGCCGGCCTGGCCGCGCGCAGCGATCTGCTGCTGACGATCAGCAACGACACCTGGTTCGGCACCTCGATCGGCCCGTTGCAGCACCTGCAGATGGCGCAGATGCGCGCCCTTGAAGCCGGACGCTGGATGATCCGCGCGACCAACAACGGCGTGACCGGCCTGATCAACCCGTTCGGGCAGATCACCGAGCGCATTCCGCAGTTTGAACAGGGCATCCTGTACGGTGAAGTGGTGCCGATGCACAACCTGACGCCGTACCTGCAATGGCGCTCGTGGCCGCTGATCATCCTGTGCGTGGTGCTGTTTGGCTGGGCGCTGATGACCAACCGGATGTCCAAGACGCTCTGAGAAATCGCCCGCTCCCACAGGTGACCACTGTGGGAGCGAGCTTGCTCGCGAAGGCGCCACCAACGACACCGCGTCAATCGGCGCTGCCACCCCCTCGATAAAACAGCGAATAGCCGATCTGCCCCACCGCCTCGTTCAGCAGCTGCCCGCTCTGCCAGATCGACTTGAACTCCGGCAGCCAGCCACCAAACGGTCGGGCATTGTCGGTGCCCAGAAAACCTACGGGCGCTGGCACCACTTCAAACCCTGCCTGCTGAAAGCACCACACCGCGCGCGGCATGTGCCAGGCCTGCGTCACCACGACCACGCGCTTGATACCCTGCGGCAACAACATATCGGCACTGAATTTGGCGTTTTCCCAGGTGGTACGGCTCTCGCCCTCCTGCCAGCGCACGCTGACCCCGGAATCATCCAGCAAGGAGTCCGCCATCAGCTTGGCTTCCGTTGGCGGCGTGCCGTAGTGCAGGCCGCCGCTGGTCAGCAGCGGCAGCCCGGAAGCCTTGGCCAGGCGCGCGGCATAACGCTGCCGCTCAAGCCCGACGCCGGTCGGCTGGTCTTCGCCCCAGGCCAGGTCGCCGCGTTCCCGTCCGGAACCCAGGACCACAATCGCGTCGGCCCGCTGCGCCAGGGTCGACCACTCTGCACGGGCCAGCGGCGGCTCGCGCTCCAGTGCCTTGGCGCCCCATTGCACGACCACCGGCAGGCTCATCAGCCAGAACCCGCCAAATCCCAAGGCAAAGCACCATCCAGCCAGGCGTGGCCGGGAACGGCGCAGCCACCAGGCCGCCAGCAGCAACAGCAACAAGATGCCGGGCGGCAACAACAATTGTTTGACGAAATAACGAAAAGGCATCGGGCATCTCCAGAGATGCCCGAAGCCTAAGGGGGTTGATACTGCGGAACAACCTATAGGGTGGGATCCTGTTGAAAAAGATCCGCTACTTGACCTGCCATGCGCTTACTTGGCCTGCTGGGAACGCACCTTGATGGTGTCCCGGCCGGGCGCCTTGTCCTTGAGCCAGATGACCTTGGCCGAATGTGCTGCATCGAGCTGCTTCACTGCTTGTGACAGGCATCCATGCGTTTCACGTTCACTGCGATCCAGATAGGCCTTGACCAGTTTGAACTCGGCGGGGCTCAAGCCACGCAATTCCAGTTCCAGGGGGCGCTCGTCGCGCAGCCGGCCAGCGGTTTTTGCAGCGTCCAGGGCAGTGCCCAGACGGTCGATCAACCGCTCGTACAACTCGGGTTTGGTTACGTTCTTTTGCTGTGACTCCACCATCCCTCACCTCATTGAAGATAAGACTCACTCCCCAGTTAGAGCTTAGCTTCGCTGCACAAACCGGCTGCACGCCGCGACCAACGGCCCTCGCCACGGTTTCAGCCGGCTGCACGGCTGCAATCAGGGTTTCCCTAGGCCAAGCGCGGTCATGTATGCTACGGCGCTTCCTGTAACTCCACTTCCAGCTCGTCCGGGCCGCCCCGGGTGTCGCATTGAAGAGGATTAGGCCACCCCTATCCAGTACAAAAGTAGCCATGCACGAACAATATCAGCCCCGTGAAATCGAAGCCGCCGCCCAGTCGTTCTGGGACGAGCAAAAGTCCTTTGAAGTCAGTGAACAGCCAGGCAAGGAGACGTACTACTGCCTGTCGATGTTCCCTTACCCCAGCGGCAAGCTACACATGGGGCACGTGCGCAACTACACCATCGGCGACGTGATCTCCCGCTACCAGCGCATGCAAGGCAAGAACGTCCTGCAACCGATGGGTTGGGACGCCTTCGGCATGCCGGCGGAAAACGCCGCGATGAAGAACAACGTCGCCCCGGCCAAGTGGACCTACGAAAACATCGCCTACATGAAGTCCCAGCTGCGCAGCCTCGGCCTGGCGGTGGACTGGTCGCGCGAAGTCACTACCTGCAAGCCGGATTACTACCGCTGGGAACAATGGCTGTTCACCCGCCTGTTCGAAAAAGGTGTGATCTACCGCAAGAACGGCACCGTGAACTGGGACCCGGTCGACCAGACCGTGCTGGCCAACGAGCAGGTGATCGACGGTCGCGGCTGGCGGTCGGGCGCGCTGATCGAAAAGCGCGAAATCCCGATGTACTACTTCAAGATCACCGCTTACGCGGATGAGCTGCTGGAGAGCCTCGACGAGCTGACTGGCTGGCCGGAACAGGTCAAGACCATGCAGCGCAACTGGATCGGCAAATCCCGCGGCATGGAAGTGCAGTTCCCGTACAACGTCGACTCGATCGGCGAAGCAGGCACCCTCAAGGTCTTCACTACCCGTCCGGACACCCTGATGGGCGCGACCTACGTTGCGGTGGCGGCCGAGCACCCGCTGGCCACCCAGGCAGCGCAGAACAATCCCGAGCTGCAGGCATTCATCGCCGAATGCAAGGGCGGCAGCGTCGCCGAAGCCGACGTCGCCACTCAAGAGAAAAAAGGCCTGCCGACCGGTCTGTTCGTCGAGCATCCGCTGACCGGTGAAAAACTCCCGGTGTGGGTCGCCAACTACGTGCTGATGCACTACGGCGATGGCGCGGTAATGGCTGTGCCGGCGCACGACGAGCGCGATTTCGAATTCGCCCACAAGTACAACCTGCCGGTGAAATCCGTGGTGCGCACCAGCTCCGGCGACAGCAACCCGGCGCCGTGGCAGGACGCCTACGGCGAGCACGGCACGCTGATCAACTCCGGCGAGTTCGACGGCCTCGACTTCGCAGGCGCGTTCGACGCCATGGAAGTCGCCCTGATCAAGAAAAACCTCGGTGCCTCGCGCACCCAGTTCCGCCTGCGCGACTGGGGCATCAGCCGCCAGCGCTACTGGGGCTGCCCGATCCCGATCATCCACTGCGCCACGTGCGGCGACGTGCCGGTGCCGGAAGACCAGCTGCCAGTCGTCCTGCCGGAAGACGTGGTGCCGGACGGCGCCGGTTCGCCGCTGGCGCGCATGCCCGAGTTCTACGAGTGCAACTGCCCGAAATGCGGTCAGCCGGCCAAGCGTGAAACCGACACCATGGACACCTTCGTCGAGTCGTCGTGGTACTACGCGCGCTACGCCTCGCCGCACTTCGAAGGCGGCCTGGTGGAAAAGTCCGCGGCCGACCACTGGTTGCCGGTGGATCAGTACATCGGCGGTATCGAACACGCCATTCTCCACCTGCTGTACGCACGCTTCTTCCACAAGCTGATGCGCGACGAAGGCCTGGTCAGCTCCAACGAGCCGTTCAAGAACCTGCTGACCCAGGGCATGGTAATCGCCGAGACGTACTACCGTCGCGAAGCCAACGGCGCCTACACCTGGTTCAACCCGGCGGACGTCGAACTCGAGCGTGACAGCAAGGCCAAGGTCATCAGTGCCAAACTGAAATCCGACGGCCTGCCGGTGGAAATCGGCGGCACCGAGAAAATGGCCAAGTCGAAGAACAACGGCGTCGACCCGCAGTCGATGATCGATCAGTTCGGCGCCGATACCTGCCGCCTGTTCATGATGTTTGCCTCGCCACCGGACATGAGCGCCGAATGGTCCGACTCCGGCGTCGAAGGCTCGCATCGCTTCCTCAAGCGCGTCTGGCGACTGGCGCAGGCCCACGTCACCCAGGGCCTGCCGGGCAAACTGGACATCGCCGGCCTGAACGACGAGCAGAAAGCCGTGCGCCGCGCCATCCACCTGGCCATCAAGCAGGCCAGCCACGATGTCGGCCAGAACCACAAATTCAACACCGCCATCGCTCAGGTGATGACGCTGATGAACGTGCTGGAGAAAGCCGCGCAAGGCACCGAGCAGGACCGCGCGCTGATTCACGAAGGTCTGGAAGCCGTCACGCTGCTGCTGGCTCCGATCACCCCGCACATCAGCCACGAACTGTGGAGCCGCCTGGGCCACGCCGATCCGGTGATCGACGCCGGTTGGCCAGCGGTGGATGAAAGCGCGCTGGTGCAGGACAGCCTGCAACTGGTCATTCAGGTCAACGGCAAGCTGCGCGGCCAGATCGAAATGCCGGCCAGCGCCACCCGTGAAGAAGTCGAAGCCGCGGCCCGCGCCAACGAAAACGTGCTGCGTTTCGTCGACGGCCTGACAATCCGTAAAGTGATCGTAGTGCCCGGGAAACTGGTCAATATCGTCGCCAGCTAATTGGATCGGGCGTCAGCTTGCCTGGCGCCCAGTAAAACCTTTCGGGCCGCAGGGTCGGCCCACATGGTTTCAAGGGGAGCAACACAATGATCAAACGCAATCTGCTGGTGATGGGCCTCGCGGTCCTGTTGAGCGCCTGCGGTTTCCAGCTGCGCGGTACCGGCACCAACGAACTGACGATCAAGGAACTCGACCTGAGTGCCCGTAACGCCTACGGCGAGACGGTTACCCAGCTGCGTCAGGTGCTGGAGTCCAGCGGTGTCAAGGTTTACACCGGCGCACCGTACAAGCTGTACCTGGCTGACGAGCAGGAAAGCCAGCGCATCCTCAGCTATGCCGGTGCCGGGCGTACCGGTGAGTACCAGGTCAGCACCGTCCTCAGCTATGACATCCGTGGCGACCACAACCTGCCGCTGCTGAGCGACAAGCTCGAAGTGCAGAAGGTGTTCATCCACGACGGCAACAACCTCGTCGGTTCCGATCAGGAAGCCAACGACGCCCGCCGTGAAACCCGTCGCGAGCTGATCCAGCGCATGATGCTGCGCCTGCAACAACTGACCCCGGGTCAATTGCAGCAGCTGCAACAGACCGCCAACGACCGCGCCAAGGCAGAAGCCGACGCGCTGGAAGCGGCGCAGAAGGCTGAAGCGGAAACCCCGCGTCAGTCGCCGCTCGAACTGCCGCAGCAGTAAGACGTTCGGGGCGCTCAAGCGCCCCGTTCGCCGTTTCTTATGAAGCTCGCTCCCGCCCAACTCGGCAAACACCTGCAAGGTGCCCTGGCACCGGTCTACATCATCAGCGGCGACGACCCGCTGTTGTGCCAGGAAGCCGCCGATGCCATCCGCCGCGCCGCCCGCCAACAGGGTTTCGACGAACGCCAGGTGTTCGCCGCCGACGCCAATTTCGATTGGGGGACGTTGCTGCAGGCCGGCGCCAGCATGTCGCTGTTCGCGGAAAAACGCCTGCTGGAACTGCGTTTGCCCTCGGGCAAGCCCGGCGACAAGGGTGCCGCGGCCCTGATCGAATACTGCTCGCGCCCGGCGGAAGACACCGTGCTTCTGGTCAGCCTGCCGAAGCTCGATGGCAGCGCACAGAAGACCAAGTGGGGCAAGGCGCTGGTCGAAGGCCCGCAGACCCAGTTCATCCAGATCTGGCCGGTGGACGCCAACCAGCTGCCGAGCTGGATTCGCCAGCGTCTGTCGCAGGCCGGCTTGTCGGCCAGCCAAGACGCGGTCGAACTGATCGCCGCACGCGTGGAGGGCAACCTGCTCGCCGCCGCGCAGGAAATCGAAAAGCTCAAGCTGATGGCCGAAGGCGGCCAGATCACGGTGGAAACCGTCCAGGCTGCCGTGGCCGACAGTGCGCGTTTCGACGTGTTCGGCCTGACCGATGCCGTGCTCAACGGCGAACCGGCCCACGCCTTGCGCATACTCGAGGGCCTGCGCGGTGAAGGTGTCGAGCCACCGGTGATCCTCTGGGCGCTGGCCCGGGAGTTGCGCCTGCTGGCCAATATCTCGCTGCAATACAGCCAGGGTACGCCGCTGGACAAGTGCTTCAGCCAGGCGAAGCCGCCGGTCTGGGACAAACGCAAACCGCTGATGAGCAAAGCCCTGCAACGCTACTCGGCGCCGCGCTGGGCGCAGTTGTTGCTCGAGGCCCAGCGCATCGATGCGCAGATCAAGGGCCAGGCCGCCGGTTCGCCGTGGATGAGCCTGAGCCGGTTGGCGCTGTTGATGTCGGGCCAACGCCTTTCACTGCCCGCCGAGTAAGACGTTCAACCGCATCCCCCCCTTCGCGTCAGAATATTCCTACGCAATAGAGACTGGACAGACGCGCGGCTTCGGCAGATTATTCGCCCCGCAGCACCCACCTACCGAGAGAACCCTCATGAGCAAAAAGCCAGCGAAACATGGCCCGAACAAGGCCAAATCCATCATTGCCCAACCCCTGTTCCGCAGCCGTCAGGAACGACCAACCAAGGGTAAAGGCAGCTACCGCCGCGAAGCCTTCCAGTCTGACAGCTGGGAGGCTTCTTACTTTCTGGCCGCTTGAAGCGCAGTACCCCTTCCTCATGTTAAGGTCTGCACCTGATTCGTATTCCCTGGACCTGTGCATGCCCCTTTGTCTTTCCCGTCGTTGGCCGGTGCGCCAATTGATCGCTGCCTCCAGCTTCGTCCTGCTTGTCGCCTGCGCGGAAAAACCTACCGCCGCCGACGCGCAACCGCTTCAGACCCTCCCCGTAGCAACGGCCCCAGCGATCATTCCGCCGGTAGTGCCTGCCGGAGATAACCTCGATCTTCAGCCCACCCAGACCTTCGCCGAATGGCAGGCCGGTTTCCGCA
The DNA here is from genome assembly GCF_030209175.1 of Pseudomonas sp. efr-133-TYG-5. Taxonomy (GTDB): domain Bacteria; phylum Pseudomonadota; class Gammaproteobacteria; order Pseudomonadales; family Pseudomonadaceae; genus Aquipseudomonas. Next base: position 194,407 of record NZ_JARVSM010000002.1, read on the forward strand.
AGGACGCCCTGGCGGCCGGGATTCGTCCCGACCTGTTCGATCGTGCCTTCGCCAACGTCAGCTTCGACGCCAGCGTGATCCGCGCCGACCGCAGCCAGCCGGAATTTTCCCGCCCGGTCTGGGAATACCTCGATGGCGCCCTGTCGCCGCTGCGGGTACGCAAGGGCCAGGCGCTGCTCAACCAGTACGCCGACATTCTGCAAAGCATCGAACAGCGCTATGGCGTCGATCGCCAGGCGCTGGTGTCGGTGTGGGGCATGGAGAGCAATTTCGGCCAGTTCCAGGGCACCAAGTCGGTGATCAATTCGCTGGCGACCCTGGCCTACGAAGGGCGTCGCCCGGGCTTTGCCCATGCGCAACTGATCGCCGCCCTGCAGATCCTGCAACAGGGCGACATCACCCCGGAAAAAATGCTCGGCTCCTGGGCCGGCGCCATGGGTCAGACCCAGTTCATTCCGACCACCTACAACACCCACGCCGTGGACTTCGACGGTGATGGCCGCCGCGACATCTGGGGCAGTCCCGCCGATGCCCTGGCCTCGACTGCGCACTACCTGCAAAGCTCCGGCTGGCAGCATGGCCAGCCGTGGGGTTTCGAAGTGCAACTGCCGGGTTCGTTCAACTACAGCCTGGCCGATGGCACGATTCGCAAGAGCGTGGCCGAGTGGCGACAACTGGGCGTGAGCCTGCCGAACGGCGCTCAGGTCCCGGCAGGTTCGGAACAGCTGTCCGCCGCCCTGCTGCTGCCGGCCGGCTACCGCGGCCCGGCGTTCCTGATCCTCGACAACTTCCGGGCGATTCTCAAGTACAACAACTCGTCGTCCTATGCGCTGGCCGTGGGCCTGCTGTCCGAGCGCTTCAATGGCGCCGGGCTGATCAACGGCAGCTGGCCGAAGGACGATCTGCCGCTGAGCCGCACCGAACGCATCGAACTGCAAAACCTGCTGAGTGCGCGCAACTACGACGCCGGCGCAGCAGATGGGATTATCGGCGCGAATACCCGCAAGGCGATTCGCAGCGCCCAGCAGTCGTTCGGCTGGCCGGCGGATGGCTATCCGACGCACAAGTTGCTTGAGAGCCTGCGTGCTCAATAGAAGATAGCCGTATGGCTGATGCCGCCTTCGCGAGCAAGCTCGCTCCCACATTTGATTTGTGTCTTACACAGAACCAGTGTGGGAGCGGGCTCGCTCGCGAAGACTGACTCACAGGCAACCAAACGTTAGGCTTTGATCACCACATCCTGCTCCAGCATCAATTCCTTCTTCCCTGCATCCAGGCGCACCAGCGCCCCCATTGGCAAGGTCAGGTTCGGATCGCAGTGCCCGCTGCGCCAGCCGGACAACACCGGAATCCGTAAAGGCTCGAAGGTCTGCTTGAGCAAGCGGTTCAATGCCGCGACCTCCACCCCCGCCACGTCACCGACCAGCACGCCACGCAACCTGGCCAGCTTGCCGGCCAGGCGCATCTGCGTCAGCAACCGGTCGATGCGGTACAGCGGCTCGTTGATGTCCTCAATCAGCAGAATCACCCCTTCGACATCGATCTCATAAGGCGTGCCCAGCGTGGCGGCGATCATCGCCAGATTACCGCCGAGCAAGCGGCCGTGAGCAATGCCGGGTTCGATCGTGGTCAGCGGATACGCGGCTGGATGGCTGAGCACACTCCCCGCCTTCAATTGCCCACGGAGCATGGCGAAGAACGAAGTGACCGTCGGCGGCTCCTTGTCGCCCAACAGGTCGGCGTTGAGCAACGGCCCGTGAAAGGTCACGAATCCGGCATAACGGCTGATGGCCAGGTGCAACGCGGTGATATCGCTGTAGCCAACGAATGGCTTGGCGTGGCGGCTCAACAGGTCGTAATCGATCCGGTCCAACAGTCGCGGCGTACCGTAGCCACCGCGCAGACAAATGATCGCGTCGACCTCGGGATCAGTGAACGCCGCGTGCAGATCGCGCAAACGCACATCGTCACTGCCGGCCAGATAGCCGTCCTTTTCGTAGACGCCGGGAAACACCTTCAGCGCATGGCCGCGGGCGCGCATCCATTGCACCGTCTTGTCGGTGTCCAGAGCACCGGGACCGGCAGGCGCAATGACAGCGATCAGCCCCTCCGACTTCAGCGCCGGTACAGGTCTATGCGCAAACAGCGTGTGGCTCGGTTGAACGGTCATCCATGGGGCTCCCAGTGTGAAGTCATGCGCACACAGTAGTCAGGATAGGTAACAAACAAAAGAGGCACCGAGCGGCAAAACCTGTGGCGAGCGGACTGGCCCGCGCCACAGGCAAAAAAAACCCGCAGGGCATTGAGCCTTGCGGGCTTTTTTTCAGCGCCGGATCAGGAACCCAGCAGCTCGGCCTTGACCAGTTTCGCCTGTTCGTCGGCGTGGTACGACGAACGCACCAGCGGCCCGGAAGCGACGTTCTTGAAGCCCATCTTGTAGCCTTCCTCGGCGAACCAGGCGAAGGTGTCCGGGTGCACGAAACGCTGCACCGGCAAGTGGCTGCGCGACGGTTGCAGATACTGGCCCAGGGTCAGCATGTCGATGTCGTGCTCGCGCATGCGCTTCATGACTTCGATGACTTCGTCGTCGGTCTCGCCCAGGCCGAGCATCAGGCCGGACTTGGTCGGAATGTGCGGCATCATCTGCTTGAAGCGTTGCAGCAGGGTCAGCGACCACTGGTAATCCGAACCCGGACGCGCGGCCTTGTACAGGCGCGGCACGGTTTCCAGGTTGTGGTTGAACACATCCGGCGGCTCGGCGGCGGTGATTTCCAGGGCGATGTCCATGCGGCCACGGTAGTCCGGGACCAGGGTCTCCAGCTGCACGTTCGGCGACAGCTTGCGGATCTCGCGGATGCAGTCGGCGAAGTGCTGGGCACCGCCGTCACGCAGGTCGTCGCGGTCAACCGAGGTGATCACCACGTACTTGAGCTTGAGGTCGGCAATGGCGATGGCCAGGCTCTGCGGCTCGTTGACGTCCAGTGGCTTCGGCCGGCCGTGGCCGACGTCGCAGAACGGGCAGCGACGGGTGCAGATGTCACCCATGATCATGAAGGTCGCGGTGCCGCCGGAGAAGCACTCGCCCAGGTTCGGGCAGGACGCTTCTTCGCAGACGCTGTGCAGCTTGTGCTTGCGCAGCAAGGTCTTGATCCGCTCGACTTCCGGCGAAACCGGGATGCGCACGCGGATCCAGTCGGGTTTCTTCGGCAGCTCGGTGGTCGGAATGATCTTCACCGGGATGCGTGCAACCTTCTCGGCGCCGCGCAGCTTGACGCCGGCTTCAACCTTGGGACGCGGGGCCGGGCGCTCGGTCACGTCGAGCGTCGGGATCATGGTTTGCACTGCATCAGTAGTCATATCAGTCGATTCCGCCCGTCAGGGTCGTCTGCTCAGCATAGTCGAGGTGTTTGACGAGCTGCGCGCGCAGCCGGGCACTTACCTCGGCAAATTCAATCGATCCTGCGTGATCACTCAGCTGGGTCATGGCCAGCCCGGCATAGCCGCAGGGATTAATCCGTCGAAACGGTTCCAGGTTCATATCCACGTTCAGGGCCAGGCCATGAAAGGAACAACCGTGGCGAATCCGCAAACCCAGAGAAGCGATTTTCGCCCCGTCGACGTAAACGCCGGGAGCGTCCGGCTTGGCTGCGGCGGTGACGCCGTAGCTGGCCAGCAGTTCGATCAGGCACTGCTCCATGCGGCTGACCAGGTCGCGTACACCGAAACCCAGCCGACGCACGTCCAGCAGCAGGTAGGCCACCAGCTGGCCGGGACCGTGGTAGGTCACCTGCCCGCCGCGATCGACCTGCACCACCGGAATATCCCCCGGCAGCAACAGGTGCTCGGCCTTGCCGGCCTGGCCCTGGGTGAACACCGGCGGGTGCTCGACCAGCCAGATCTCGTCGGCGGCCGTCGTGCCGCGCTCGTTGGTGAAGCGTTGCATGGCGTGCCAGACCGGCTCGTAGGCCATCTGGCCGAGCTCGCGAAAGCCCAGCGTGCCCGGCATCACAGCACCATGTGCACGAAACCGGTAGCCCGCAGTTCGCTGTTGATGTTGTACAGCTGATCCTGGTCGGTCGCGACGATGTGCAACTGGATGGTGGTGTACTTGCCGTTGCTGCTTTGACGCTCGTCGACACGCTCATCATTGATGGTCGCGTGTTTCTTGACGATGTCGATGATCTTGTCCTTGTTGCCTACACCCGTATCGCTGATCACCTTAACCGGGTAATCAACCTGGGGAAATTCGATCTTTGGCGCCTTTACTTCGGTATCGGTCATGGCGTAACGGCCTCGTAAGCCGTGGTAACGCGCACGGCCCCGCTCCGGTGGGGAGCGGGGCCATGCAGGTCAACACTCAATCAGTTGAACAAGCCGTAGAAGAATAGACGGATGCTATCCCACATGCGGCGGAAGATACCACCCTCCTCGACAGCGTCCAGGGCGATCAGGTCGGCGCTGTGCACCACCTTGTCGTCCAGTTTCACTTCGACTTTACCGATCACGTCGCCCTTGGCGATTGGCGCGGTCAGTTGCGGGTTCATGGTCATGCTGGCAGCGAGCTTCTTCAGCTGGCCTTTCGGCAGGGTCATGGTCAGGTCTTCGGCCAGGCCGGCCTTGACCTGGCTGGTGGTGCCTTTCCACACCGGCGCCTGGGCCAGTTCGGTGCCCTTCTGATAGAAGGTCTGGGTTTCGAAGAAGCGGAAACCGTAGGTCAGCAGCTTCTGCGTTTCAGCGGCACGGGCCACTTCGCTGTTGGTGCCGAACACCACGGCGATCAGGCGCTGGCCATCACGTACGGCCGAGGACACCATGCAGTAGCCGGCCTCGTCGGTGTGACCGGTTTTCAGACCGTCGACGGTCTTGTCGCGCCACAGCAGCAGGTTGCGGTTAGGCTGCTTGATGCCGTTCCAGAAGAACTCTTTCTGCGAGTAGATCGCGTAGTGAGCCGGGTCTTCGTGGATGATCGCACGGGCCAGGATCGCCATGTCGTGAGCCGACGAGTAGTGCTCCGGGTTCGGCAGACCGGTCGGGTTCATGAAGTGGGTATTGGTCATGCCCAGGTCGGTGACGGTCTTGTTCATCAGGTCGGCGAACGCGTCTTCGCTGCCGGCGATGTGCTCGGACAGCGCCACGCTGGCGTCGTTGCCCGACTGGATGATGATGCCGTGCAGCAGGTCGCTGACGGTAACCTGCGAGCCGACCTTGATGAACATCCGCGAACCGCCGGTACGCCAGGCGTTTTCGCTGACGGTCACCGGATCGTTCTCGCCGATCTGGCCACGACGGATTTCCAGCGTCGCAATGTACGCGGTCATCAGTTTGGTCAGGCTGGCCGGTGGCAGGCGCTGGTCACCGTTGTTCTCCACCAGCACGTTGCCGCTGCTGGCGTCCATGAGTACGTAGGCCTTGGCGGCCAGTTGTGGTGGCGACGGCATCATCTCGGCCGCGAAAGCGGCTGGCGAGAGGAGCAGCGGGACTAGCAGGCACAGGCGTTTGGCAAAGGTGGTGATGTTCATCCGTCTCTCGAAATCGCTAATGGAAACTTGCCCGAGGGCAAAACTATTCAGACAGCCTTCTGACGGGCCATCGCGTGTTCAGTTGCTCACCCCAGTCACCCTGTGCCGGGCTTTTGTTCTTCGATGAGCCAGCAACCTGATTCACCCCCCAATCGCTGGTGAACCGTCAATCAAGTCCTACGTGTTGCTTATTCCGTGACCACGCTTGGCGAACCAAGGTTGGCCAGGCGCACGCTGTTCTGCACCTGCTGGATCTCACCCGGCGAACCGATCGGCCCCAGGCGCACCCGATGCAGGGTCTGCTGGTTGCGCACGATCGAGCTGATGAACACCGGAGCGCTCACCATCCCGCTCAGCTTGGACCTCAGCAGTTCTGCAGCGTCCGGGTTGGCGAACGCGCCCACCTGCAGATACTGGCCAGACGCTGGTGCAGAAGCGTTTTTTTTTGCATCGAGCTGCACCGGCACGACGGCCGCGGCGTGTTGCTGCGGCGGCGGGGTCCATTGCTCGACGGTACCGGCCGAGGCCGTGATTACCGGAGCGTTATTCTGCGCGACTTGCGGCTCGTTGAGCATCAGCGGCGCCGGACGGCCCTTGGCGGCCCACCACTGCTGCGGATCGATGCCCTCGACCTTGACCCGCGCGGTGCCGATTTCGGCATAACCGAGTTTTTTCGCCGCCGCGTACGACAGGTCGATGATCCGGTCGGAATAGAACGGCCCGCGGTCGTTGACCCGCAGGATCACGCTCTTGTTGTTGTCCAGGTTGGTCACCCGAACGTAACTTGGCAGCGGTAGTGTCTTGTGCGCGGCACTCATGCCGTACAGGTCATAGACCTCGCCGTTGGCGGTGTTCTGCCCGTGGAACTTGGTGCCGTACCACGACGCCGTGCCGGAAGCGACGTAAGTCTTGGATTCCTGCAACGGGAAGTAGGTCTTGCCCAGCACGGTGTACGGGTTGGCCTTGTACGGGCCGGTGTGCAGGGTCGGCGTGGCATCGGGAATGCGCGACACATCGACGTCCCACCACGGCGCGCCATCCTTGTGGGCGCGGTTGATGTCCAGGCCCGGTTGCGCGCGAACGGCGGTGGAGGTTGACTTCTGGGCCGGCGAACGGCTGGTCGAGCAACTGGCGACCAGCACTGCCAACGCAGCAAATGCCACCAGCTTCAGGGGTTTATTGATAGGCAATGCCCGCATTACTTGACGCCCCGTGCTTGTACCAGCTGTTCAGATAGCTGATGTACGGCCATGGCGTACATCACGCTGCGGTTATAACGCGTGATCGCGTAGAAATTCTTCAGGCCCATCCAGTATTCCGGGCCGTTGTCGCCTTCCAGGCGAAATGCAGTAACCGGCATATCATCGCGCAGCGCATCATGACTTGACCAGCCCAGCGCTCGCAACTCCCCGACGGTTTTCGTCGGCTCGATGCCGGTGGTCAGGCCTTCGTCGACCTGCTCGCCGCGGACATCGGCGCGGCTGACCACCGGTTCGCCGGCGACCCAGCCGTGCCGCTTGAAATAACTGGCGACGCTGCCGATGGCATCATCCGGGTTGTTCCAGATATTGATGTGGCCATCGCCGTCGAAATCCACCGCATAGGCGCGAAAGCTGCTCGGCATGAACTGCGGCAAGCCCATCGCCCCGGCGTACGAGCCCTTGAGGGTCAACGGGTCGACCTGTTCTTCACGGGCCAGCAGCAGGAACTCACGCAATTCCTTGCGGAAAAATTCGGCACGGGGAGGATAGTCGAAACCGAGGGTCGATAAAGCATCGATTACCCGGAAATTGCCGGTATTACGTCCGAAAAAGGTCTCCACGCCGATGATCGAGACGATCACCTGCGCCGGCACACCGTATTCCTGCTCCGCGCGGGCCAGCGTGGCCTCGTGCTGGCGCCAGAAGTCGACACCACGGGCGATGCGCGCGTCGGTGATGAACATCGGCCGGTACTCTTTCCACTGCTTGACCCGCTCGGCGGGCTTGGAAATGGCGTCGAGGATCGACTGCTTGCGCTCGGCCTCGCGGAACACACCCATCAGTTGCTCACCGGCGAAACCGTAGTCGCGGGTCATTTCACCGACGAACTCGGCGACCTGCGGCGAGCCTTCGTAATCGCCGGCCAGCGCTTCCTGCGCGCTGCCAAGGATGCCTACCAGGCCGACCCATGGCGCGTATCGAGTCGCCCAGCCACGCATTACTTGCATTGAACTCTTCACCTTATTCAAACCTGTGCGATCCACTTGCGATGGGTATGGATCGACATCAAAACCCCAAACGCTGACAGCAGCGTCACCAGCGAAGTTCCTCCGTAGCTAATGAACGGCAACGGCACCCCCACCACCGGCAACAGGCCACTGACCATACCGATGTTGACGAAAACATAAACAAAAAACGTCATGGTCAGCGCGCCGGCGAGCAACTTGCCGAACAGCGTCTGCGCCTGGGCGGTGATCACCAGGCCGCGGCCGATCAGCAACAGGTAGATCAGCAGCAGCGCGCAGATGCCCACCAGGCCGAACTCTTCGCCCAGCACCGCGATGATGAAGTCGGTGTGGCTTTCCGGGAGGAAGTCCAGGTGCGACTGGGTGCCCAGCAGCCAGCCCTTGCCGAACACACCACCGGAACCGATCGCGGCTTTCGACTGGATGATGTTCCAGCCCGTGCCCAGCGGATCGCTCTCCGGATCGAGGAACGTCAGGATCCGCTGCTTCTGGTAGTCGTGCATGATGAAGAACCACATGGCGACCGCGACCGGGACGGCGGCGGCCAGCACGCTGAGGATCCAGCGCCAGCGCAGCCCGCCCATGAACAGCACGAACGCGCCGCCGGCAAGGATCAGCAGCGAGGTGCCGAGGTCCGGCTGGCGCACGATCAGCACGAACGGCACGCCGATCAGCATCAGGCTGATGCCGACGTGCTTGAGTTGCGGCGGCAATGTGCGTTTGGACAGGTACCAGGCGATGGTCGCCGGCATCAGGATCTTCATGAACTCCGACGGCTGGAAGCGCACCACGCCGGGAATGTTGATCCAGCGTGTGGCGCCCATGGCGTTGTGGCCCATGATGTCGACCACCATCAGCAGCACCACCCCGACCACATAACCGAGCGGCACCCAGCGGGCCATGAACCGTGGCTCGAACTGAGCGATGACGATCATCGACACCAGGCCGATGCCGAACGAAGTCGCCTGCTTGGCCAGCAGGTCCCAGCTCTTGCCGCTGGCCGAATACAGCACGAACAGGCTGCCGGCGGCGAGAATCAGCAGCAGGATCAACAGCGGGCCATCGATATGCAGGCGTTGCAGCAGCGTCGCCCGGCGACGCATCACATCCTCGCTGGAGAGCATGCGATCAAAATTATTCTTCACGGGCCGTAGCCTCCGCACTGATTGGGCTGGCGTATTCGGCCTTCAGGCGTCCGTCCTGATCCAGAAGCCAGGCGTCCATGACCTGGCGTACCACTGGCGCGGCGACGCCGGAACCGGACTCACCGTTCTCGACCATCACCGACACGACGATTTTCGGGTTGTCCGCCGGGGCGAAACCGACGAACAAGGCGTGGTCGCGATGGCGCTCCTGAACCTTGGAGCGATCGTATTTCTCGCCCTGCTTGATCGCGACGACCTGGGCCGTACCGGACTTGCCGGCGATCCGGTACTGCGCGCCGATCGAGGCTTTGCGCGCGGTACCGCGGGCGCCGTGCATCACTTGCTGCATGCCGTGGTTGACCTTGTTCCAGTCCGACGGATCGCGCAGGACGATGTCCGGCATCGGGTTCTCATCCTTCGGTTTCTCGCCCTCGATGGTCTTGGCCAGGTGCGGCCGGTTCCACACGCCCTTGTTGGCCACCAGCGCGGTGGCCTGGGCCAGTTGCAGCGGGGTCGATTGCATGTAGCCCTGGCCGATCCCGAGGATCAGGGTTTCGCCGGGGAACCAGGCCTGGCGCCGCGTCGCGCGTTTCCACTCGCGGGACGGCATCAGGCCGGGGGATTCTTCGAACATGTCCAGCGAGACCTTCTGGCCGATACCGAACTTGTTCATGTAGGCCGACAGCCGATCGATGCCGAGCTTGTGCGCCAGGTCATAGAAGTAGGTGTCGTTGGAACGCATGATCGCCGTGTCGAGGTCGACGAAGCCGTCCCCGGTGCGGTTCCAGTTGCGGTACTTGTGGTCGTAGTTGGGCAGCATGTAGTAGCCGGGGTCGAACACCCGGCTCGACGCTGTCACCACGCCTGCGTCCAGACCGGCAATCGCCACCGCCGGCTTGATCGTCGAACCCGGCGGATACAGACCGCGCAGCACCCGGTTGAACAGCGGCCGGTCGATCGAATCGCGCAGTTCGGCGTAGGCCTTGAAGCTGATGCCGGTGACGAACAGGTTCGGATCGAAGCTCGGCTGGCTGACCATGGCCAGCACTTCGCCGGTGTTCGGGTCCAGCGCCACCACCGCGCCACGGCGCCCGCCCAGCGCGGCTTCGGCGGCTTCTTGCAACTTGATGTCGAGGCTCAGGACGATGTCCTTGCCCGGCACCGGGTCGGTCCGCTTGAGCACCCGCAGCACGCGCCCACGGGCGTTGGTCTCGACTTCTTCGTAACCGACCTGACCGTGCAGCTCGGCCTCGTAGAAGCGCTCGATACCGGTCTTGCCGATGTGGTGGGTGCCGCTGTAGTTCACCGGATCGAGGGTCTTGAGCTCTTTCTCGTTGATCCGCCCCATGTAACCCACCGAGTGCGCGAAATGCGCGCCCTGCGGATAGTGACGAACCAGCTGCGCGACCACTTCCACACCCGGCAGGCGGAACTGGTTCACCGCGATCCGGGCAATCTGCTCCTCGGTCAGCTCGAACAGGATCGGTACCGGCTCGAACGGCCGCCGTCCCTGGCGCATGCGCTTCTCGAAAATCACCCGGTCTTCCGGCGTCAGCTCCAGCACCTCGACGATCACGTCGAGCACCTGCTGCCAGTCGCCGGAGCGCTCGCGGGTCATGCTCAGGCTGAAGCTCGGGCGGTTGTCCGCCACCACCACGCCGTTGCGGTCGAAAATCAGGCCACGGGTCGGCGGAATCGGCTGCACATGGACGCGGTTGTTTTCCGACAGCGTCGAGTGGTACTCGTACTGGATCACCTGCAGGTAATACAGCCGCGCAATCAGCACGCAGATCAGTGCCACCACCGCAATTGCGCCGAACACGACGCGACCACGCACCAGACGGGCGTCTTTTTCGTGGTCCTTGATGCGGATCGGCTGGGACATGAGGGCAGGATTACTTGTGGTAAGGGTGGCCGGACAGCACGGTCCAGGCACGGTACAGCTGCTCGCCGATGAGGATTCGCACCAGCGGGTGCGGCAACGTCAGCGGCGACAACGACCAGCGCTGATCGGCGCGGGCACAGACTTCCGGCGCCAGCCCTTCCGGGCCACCGACCATGAAATTGACCGTGCGCGAATCCAGGCGCCAGCGGTCGAGTTCGACCGCCAGCTGCTCGGTGCTCCAGGGCTTGCCATGGACCTCAAGGGTGACGATCCGCTCGTTCGGCCCGACCTTGGCCAGCATGGCTTCGCCTTCCTGACGGATGAAGCGGGCCACGTCGGCATTCTTGCCACGGGTATTGAGCGGAATTTCCACCAGTTCCAGCGCCAGCTCGGAAGGAAGACGCTTGGCATATTCATGCCAGCCTTCTTCCACCCACTTGGGCATGCGTGAACCGACGGCGATCAGTCGCAGTCGCACAGCAATCCCTTACAGCTGGTCTTTGTTGAGCTTGGTGAAATGCTCGTGGGTGTTTTCCGGGCTGTGGTGCTTGGCGTCTGCCGCACGGCTCTGCTCGGCACCGGCCCACAGGCGCTCCAGGTCGTAGAACTGGCGAGCCGAGGCGGTCATCATGTGCACGATCACCAGGTCGAGGTCGAGCAGCACCCAGTCGCTGTCGCCCTTGCCTTCTTCGCCCAGCGGCTTGGCGCCCTGCTTTTTGACTTCCTCGCGAACCTTTTCCAGCATCGCGTTGATCTGGCGATTGGAAGTACCGGTCGCGATGATCATGTAGTCGGTGATGCTCTGCTTGTCGCGGACATCGATGATCTGGATGTCTTGCGCCTTGACGTCTTCAAGGGCTGCCACGGCAACCTTGACCAGCTCGTCACCCTTGAGCGGCTCGTTGGTGTTGACCGCTTCTGGCAGCGGAGCACTCTTGAATGTGCCCTTGCGCTTTACTTTAGCTACGTCTTTGTCAGTCATATAAAACTCGTTTTGCTCATGTATTCGGCGCCTCGTCACACGTTGATCGTGTTACTTGAGCACGCCTTGTTCAGTTCGACGCACGGTACAGACCGTGCGCATCGATGTAGGCCAGGACCGCGTCGGGAACCAGGAAACGTACCGACTTACCGCTGGCCAGCAGTTGACGGATCTGGGTGGCGGAAACCGCAAGCGGTGTCTGCCAGACGAATGCAATCTGTCCGCTCGGCCCCTTCAGGGCCAGCGGGTCGCTCACCGAACGCGCTGCCAGCAGGTTGCGCAAGGCATCCGGCGGTTCGCTGTCGGCGTCCGGGCGCTGAAGCACCAGGATATGGCAATGCTGGAGCAACTCTTCCCAGCGATGCCAAGTGGGCAGGCCGCAAAAAGCGTCCCAGCCCAAAAGCAGAAAAACCTGGGTATCCGCGGCCATTTCGGCGCGCATCGACTCCAGGGTATCAATGGTCCAGGACGGTTTGTCCCGCTGCAACTCGCGGGCGTCCACCACCAGTGGCGGCACGCCGGCCACCGCACACTCGACCATCGCCAACCGGTCCTGCGCCGACACCTGCGGGGTATCGCGGTGCGGTGGACGGGCGCTGGGCATCATGCGCAGCTCATCCAGGGCCAGCGCTTCGGCCACCTCCAGCGCGCCGCGCAAATGGCCAATGTGCACCGGGTCGAACGTCCCGCCGAGGACGCCAATGCGCCGGGGGCCGGGTTCGCTGCCGGGGGCCGGCGCTGTCAGGTCGAGATCGGACAAGTCAGACCGTCGCCTGGCCGCGCAACTGGCCATCACCGACCACGACGTACTTCTCGCAGGTCAGGCCTTCGAGGCCCACCGGGCCACGGGCGTGCAGCTTATCAGTAGAAATGCCGATCTCGGCACCCAATCCGTATTCGAAGCCGTCGGCAAAGCAGGTCGGCGTGTTGATCATCACCGACGCCGAGTCGACCTGCGCCACGAACTGCCGGGTGTCGGCAAGGTTTTCGCTGACGATCGAATCGGTGTGGTGCGAACCGTACCGGTTGATGTGCTCGATGGCCTGGTCCAGCCCGTCGACCACACGGATCGACAGGATCGGCGCCAGGTATTCGGTGCGCCAGTCTTCTTCGCTGGCCGGCAGCGCCTCGATGATCGCCCGGGTGCGCTCGCAGCCACGCAGCTCGACGCCTTTTTCGCGGAACTGGGCAGCCATCGACGGCAGGAAATCCCTGGCAACAGTTTGATCGACCAACAGCGTTTCCATTGCCCCGCAGATGCCATAGCGATAGGTCTTGGCATTGAAGGCAATGCGCTGGGCTTTCGCCAGCTCGGCATGCGCGCTGACGTAGACGTGGCAGATGCCGTCCAGGTGCTTGATCACCGGCACCCGGGCGTCACGGCTGATGCGTTCGATCAGGCCACGGCCACCGCGTGGCACGATCACATCGACGTATTCCGGCAGGGTGATCAGCGCCCCGACGGCGGCGCGATCGGTGGTTTCCACCACTTGCACCACGGCGGCCGGCAGCTCGGCTTCGGCCAGGCCGCGCTGGATGCACGCGGCAATCGCGCGATTGGAATGGATCGCCTCGGAACCACCGCGCAGGATCGTCGCGTTGCCCGACTTCAGGCACAGGCTGGCGGCGTCGATGGTCACGTTCGGCCGCGATTCGTAAATGATGCCGATCACGCCCAACGGCACGCGCATCTTGCCGACCTGGATGCCCGACGGGCGGAAGCTCATGTCCCGCATGGCGCCGACCGGATCCGGCAGCGCCGCGACCTGACGCAGACCGACGATCATGCCGTCGATGCGCGCCGGGGTCAGTTCCAGACGTTCCAGCAGCGCTGGCTCGAGGCCATTGGCGCGCCCGGCGGCCAGATCCTGTTCGTTGGCTGCCGCAAGCTCCGCGCGAGCCGCATCCAAAGCATTGGCAGCAGCCAGCAGGGCGCGGTTTTTCTGCGCGGTGCTGGCACGGCCGATGACCCGGGAGGCTTCGCGGGCGGCGCGACCCAATCGGGTCATGTAGTCAAGAACGGACTCAGTCATGGTCTGCTGGGGTCTTGGCAAAGAGGAAAGCGGCAGATTATAGCTGTCGCGTCCCGGGACTAACAGCGGTGACGGGCGGATGGTCGAAATGGACAGCAATTTGCCGACGTTCAGCCGTAATTAAGATTGCAATTGTTATCATCACGACCTCTTCAGCCGGGATAAAAGCCACCTGCCATGTCCAACCTGACCGTTCGCGCCACCGCCAAGCGCCTGCCCGTGGGGCTTGCGGACGCTTTTTTCGACCGTGACGCACAGACCCTGGCCAAGGATCTGCTCGGCAAAGTGATTCGCCACCGGGTCGGCGATTTATGGCTGAGCGCACGAATCATCGAAACCGAAGCCTATTACTGCGCGGAAAAGGGCAGCCACGCCTCCCTCGGCTACACAGAAAAGCGTAAGGCTTTGTTTCTGGATGGCGGGCACATCTATATGTACTACGCCCGAGGCGGCGATTCGCTGAACTTCAGTGCCCAGGGCCCGGGCAACGCGGTGCTGATCAAATCCGCCTATCCGTGGGTCGACGAGATCAGTGGCCCGGCCAGCCTCGCGCAGATGCTGCTGAACAATCCCGATGCACAGGGTCGCCCGCGGCCGTCGCAGAAGCTCTGCGCCGGCCAGACCCTGCTGTGCAAGGCGCTGGGCCTGAAAGTGCCGGTGTGGGATGGCAAGCGCTTCGACCATGACCTGCTGCTGGTCGAGGACACCGGCACCGCGCCGGGCCAGATTATCCAGACCACCCGCCTGGGCATTCCCCTGGGCCGTGACGAACACCTGATGTACCGCTTCGTCGACGCGACTTATGCGCAATGGTGCACGCGGAACCCGCTGCGCCGGGGTCAGGTCGAAGGTCGCGATTATTTCCTGCTGTGAACCCAATCAATGAAATGGAGTTGTCTGTATGGGCCCATGGCTCGATAGCGTGACCGGCTGGCTGGCGGCCAATCCGCAGTGGCTGGCCGCCGCGGTGTTCATCGTGGCATTCGTCGAATGCCTGGCCATTGCCGGGCTGATTGTCCCCGGCACGGTCTTGCTGTTTGCCGTAGCGGTACTGGCCGGCAGCGGGGCGCTGTCGTTGAGCGAAACCCTGTTGCTGGGCTTCCTCGGCGGGATTCTCGGTGATGTGGTGTCCTACTTCCTCGGCCGCCACTTCCACCAGAACATCCGCCGTCTGCCGGGCCTGCGTCATCATCCGGAATGGATCAGCGGCGCGGAAAACTATTTCCAGCGCTATGGTATCGCCAGCCTGCTGGTCGGCCGCTTCATCGGGCCATTGCGGCCGATGCTGCCGATGGTCGCCGGCATGTTCGACATGCCCTTTCCGCGCTTCGCTGCTGTCAGCCTGCTGGCCGCCGCCGGCTGGAGCCTGGCCTACCTGCTGCCCGGCTGGGCCACTGGCGCGGCATTCCGCCTGCCATTGCCCGAAGGGTTCTGGACCGAGGCGGGCATCGTCGCCGGCAGCATCGCGGTGATGGTCGGCCTGAGCGCCACCAGCAGCCTGCGCCGCCACCGCCGGGCGACGCTGTGGATCAGCAGCATGAGCCTGGCGATCCTGATCGGCCTGTTCATCGGCTATCCCTACCTGACCGCCCTCGACCAGGGCGTGATGACCCTGGTGCAGGAACACCGCAGCCCATGGCTGGACGAAGTGGCCGTGGTCCTGACCCTGATCGGCGAATTCCGCAACATGCTGCTGTTCAGCGCCCTGCTGACGGCGCTGCTGTTGCTCTGCCGCCAGTGGCGCCAGGCGATCTTCGTCGGCGGCACCCTGCTCTGCACCGCCCTGGCCAACACCGGCACCAAGCTGTTTTTTGCCCGTGTGCGCCCGGAAGTGCTGACCGATCCGCTGACCAGCTACAGCATGCCCAGCGGCCACGCCTCAGGTTCGTTCGCGTTGTTCCTGGCCCTCGCCGTCCTCGCCGGACGCGGTCAACCACCGCGGATGCGCCTGACCTGGCTGTTGCTCGGCTGCCTGCCGGCCCTGTCGATTGCCCTGTCGCGGGTGTACCTGGGTGCGCACTGGCCGACCGACGTGATTGCCGGGACGATGCTGGCGTCCTGTGTCTGCGCTGCCGGCCTGTGGCTCAGCCAACGCCGCGCACCGCTGCAAGCCATGCCGCAGAAAGTCTGGTGGCTGGTACTGCCGGCATTGTTGGCGTTGTTCGGTTTCTTTGTATTGCGCCACTTGCCGCACACGCTGTTGCGCTACGCCTACTGACAGTCAGTCATTATCCTGCGCTCGCCAACTATCTCCATTGCTGGCGAGCGCCCTCTATAAAAAACAACTTGCGAACAAAACAACTTCTCTCGTATTAGTTCGTAATACCCGCAATAAAACTAATACCTTAAATATCTACTGACATATTCAGCCCAAACGCCCTCCTCCACTTGCAGAAACTCTGCTACGCCCCGCATTCCTGGCACACAAACTGCCAATGTGGAATATTGCAACCACCACTTGCATACTAAACATCACACATAAACAGACAAACAAAACCACCTGAAGCAGCGGCGGCTTCGTGGCACCTTGGGCAACAGTTTTGTCACTCGATGACAATCAATCCTTTTATATAAAGACTTTTGCCCTTGAATACCGCCACGAACAATCAGCGCAGACACTTTCCGCCAATACCGATAAAAATAACCGACCTCACGCCGCCCGTGCGTCCACGCGGCACACCCAGCCTGCGCGACGTCGACAAATTGTTCGGCCCATTGCAGATCGGCGAATTCACGGTCAGCCGTGAAGAACTTCACGCGCTCGGTGCAAACCTGAACGGCCAGGCGATCACGCCCGCGACGGTGTATTTCGCCGAAGCCGAGCAGACCTTCCTCGATGCCCTGGAATTCGACCCGGCCAAGGTCGCACAGCGAATCCGCGCCACCGATGCCGATTCGAGCCCACGGGTATCGAGCCTGCTCTACGAGATCGCCACCCAGCGCTCACCCGCCGCGCCGCCGCTGTTGCGCGAGATGGCGGACAGCGAATGGGCGCCAGCCATGAACCGCATCGGCCGCCTGCTCGACGCCACCCAACGCGTGGATATCCAGCACAGCCCGCTGCCCGGGCATCTGCCGAACTGGGTCGACCTGGCCAAGAGCCGCGGCATGACCAGCATGGGCGCCGGGCTGCAAGCCTACGGTTTGTACAGCGCCTACATGGGCACCCTCGACGCCCTGAAGAAGGGCGAGATCGGCGAGGCGCTGATCAATGTCGGCGGTGGCGTCACCGAAATCGGCTCGCTGGGCCTGGAGTACGCCCTGAGCCGTACCGGGGAAAAAATGATCCGCCACGGCGCGATGACCTTCGAACAGTTCGGCAAGACCACCATGGGCAAATGGCTGTGCCGCAGCGCCGGGCTGATCGCCAGTGCGCTGACCCTGCCCTTCGATATCTACATGGCCATCAAATCCTTCAGCGATGCCGCCAGCGCCACGGGCAAGACCGCCCAGGACCTGTACGTCAGCGGCGGCCTCAGCGTGTTCAGCGCCGGCCTGTCGCTGATGCTCGGCGCCGCCGCGTTGATGGGCTTCCAGGCGGCGGGCCCGGTGGGAATCGCCGCCGCCGCGATCCTGATTGTCGGCGCACGCATCTACAGCGCCGCGCGGGTGGTCGACGACATCGACGACTACATCGAACTGAGCGTCAACGAACGCTGGCGCGCCGGCTGGTTCGCCTTCACGGGCCAGGACCAGGACAAAGCGCTGATGCAGCGTTTCACCCTCGCCAAGACCTACAGCGATTACGCCAAGGCCCTGCAAACCAAGAGCAACGGCTGGCTCGACAATGAACTCAAGGACAGCATCGAGGCCGTGGTCAACGGCCGCTTCGAAGTGAAGCTGCAACCGACCCGGGTCTACAAGCATCAGTGGGATGAAGGCGCCGGCAAGCCAGCCTTCGCCATCGTCGACAGTCCGGTGATCGCGGAAACCGACGACAGCTACGATGCCCGGGACGGCCTGCCCGCCACCGACGACCACATTATCCGGCGCCCCACGGACCCGGCCAAAGGCGTGCTGTGGAAGCTCGGCGATGGCAACGACAGCGTCCTCGGCGTGCGCAACAAACCGAACCATTTTCACTATGCGGCCGGACAGAAACGCCTATACGGCGGCGACAAGGACGACACGTTCAGCTTTCAGGCCGCCTCCGCCGCACTGGCCGCGGCGCCAGAGCGGGTCAGCTACCTCGACGGCGGTGGCGGCGCGGACGTGCTGTGGCTGCAGGGCCGCCACGTTCATGAAGACCACGGCCCGCAGGCGCCGCGCTTCATCGGTTATGACATCGACCTGCAGAAACACCGGCTCGGCCTGCGTTCCGCCGATGCCAGCGTTGCGCCGGTGCTGCATTCCACGCTCGACGGCTTCGAAACGGTCGAGACACTGGCCGGCGCGGTCAATCGCGTCACCGGCTCGGATCAAGCCGACATCATTGCCGCCAATGGCGACGACCGGGTCGCGGCCGGTGCCGGTGACGACCAGGTCTCCGTGCGCGGCAGCCACGCCATCGTCGACGGCGGCAGCGGCGCCGATAGCTACTACGTCAGCCGCATGAGCCTCAAGGTGTCGATCAACGAGGACGGGGAAGCGCCGAGCAAAGTTCACCTGGGCGTGCCGCTCGAAGCCATCCAGCACTGGCGGATCCGCGATAACGCCCTGGTGATCGGCAGCCTGCGCGATGACCACCCGCAATCTCCGCGTCGCGAACTGGTGCTGGAGGGCGTGTACCAGACGCTCGACGGCAAGCGCTCATTGCGCAACGACAAATGGATGTTCATCACCGAGGACGGTTACCACCTGCAGCCAGACTGGCCGGCGCAAACGCCAGACCTGCGCGACCAGGCGCTGAATGCCGTGGTGATCGTCGCCGGCACCCGCCAGATCGCACCGGTTTTGCTCAACGACCGCCCGCAGATGGCTGCCGCCAATCAGCATTCGCGTTACTTCGTCTCCCGCGACAGCCACTACACGATCCTGCGCGCGGGCAGGCCCGGCAAGGCCAGTCGCAGCACCCTGTATGTCGACTTCGACAGCACGGAAATCGACGAGGTCAGGGCCATCTACACCGTCACCGCAGAGCAGCGTGGTGCGTACCGGGTCGTCAGTTATAAGGGGCCGCATTTCACCCTGACGTTTACCGGCGGCGGCAAACTGCTTTCCCTGCACGGCGGCATCAGCGAAAAACCCGGCAACAAGACCGACATGGGCGGCGGCATCCTCGCCGCGCCCTGGCAGATAGTCCACCCGTTCACTCTGGTGATGCGCGATGGCGTTTCCTACCATCTCGATCCGCCGCGCAACGACTGCCGCAAGGATGCGCAAAAGCCCGGTTATACGCTGAGTCAGAGCCGAAAGTCGCTGCGCAAGCGTGCCGGAAAATACCTCTTCGTCAGGCCCTCGGAAGAAAAGCGCAGCCTGAAGAAAACCGCCCAACGCATCGAGTTCCAGACCTCCGCACACCGGGCCATTTACTGGCTGGAAGGCCGATCGGCGTATTACGAGATATGGCTGGCGAGCAACATGGCCATCCGTCTTTCGACCGCGGTCGCCGACGCCAGCACCACGGGCTCGTCAACCTGGCGGTTCTACACCGCCACGCTGCAGGAACACATCGCCCGCGCACACTTGAGCATCGCCGGCAATCTGCTGCGCATCGGCAGCATTCACATCCACCTGCCGGACAGCAGCAATTCGCTGCTGCCTCTGGAAACCATCGATGTCGTGGTCTCGGCCGGGCATCACTATCGGATCAACCCATTGTTCGAGGTGGTCGGTCTGACCGCCGTCAATGCCCGGGCCTGCACCACCGTGGAGGGCGTCGTCACGCTGATCCGCCAGCACAAGACGCTGAATGAGCTGGAGGACGATCATATCCTCGTCCACAACATCCGGCTGGCGGACGCGCCCGGCGCAAGGATTGTCTACAACGCGGCCAGCGAACGCTGGAGCATCGACAGCGACCCATCACGCCCGATCAACCCCGAGCACCTGCTCATTGGCGAGCTTGCCGTGGTGCGTACCACGGCGGGGCTGGCCTGAGGCTTTTTATTCCGCACTTTCATACGTCAAGGAATGACACCATGCGCCCCAAACCACCTGCGACCCCCAACGTTCCCAGAATCGACCCGCCTGCACCGCCCACCCATCCCGGCCACCCGCGACCGGAGGGCGACGTACCGGTGATCCATCGACCGCCCGCCGGCACGACGACCCAACCGAGCCTTGTGCCGGATCAGGGCTCAACGCGCGGGCCCGAGGTCAGTGTCGATACACCGCGATTCGAGATTTCCGACCTGCCTTCCACCGTGCCGCAAAGCGGCACCGGACTGGACGCCTACCTGTTGAGCCAGGCCTTTTTGCGCAATATGCAGGCTGCCGACGCTGACGGTTTGCGCTTCGTCGTCGGGCGCCGGTTCGTCGATGTCGAAAACGTCGGCACCGTGTATGTGGAATTCGACACTGGCGCCCACGCCTACCGCGTGAAGGATCTCTACAACAAACTGCCACCGGGGCCGTTGCTGCTGAAGAACGCCGGGGCGTCGACCTGGCGCCTGCATCCCTCGGCCCAGGCGGAAAACCGGGCCGCACAGAAACGGCCGTCAGCCACGGATCTCCACGACGACTCAGCCGCGGCCGGCAAGCGCCCGACGATTGCGCCCGAGGAGGAATCGAACCGACAACCCTTGCTGGGAACCGTCTACCCGCTGACCACCTATGCCCGCAGTTACTTCCGCATGCGCCTGAACAGCCCGGCCGATTCCGACGCCAGCCCCCGCTACCTCTATGGCTACGAAAATGACGGCGGGCGGGTGTTTCTCGATGCACCGCCGGCGGCGTTTGCCAGCGGGCCGAACCATGCCACGACGTGGGACGACCTGAAGTATTACGCCGCTGCCAGGCCCGGTCCGGACAGCCAGGGCTACTACCGAATCGCGATCAACCGGAGTGCGGACAGCCCGGCACCGGAGATCGTCTACGGCTTTCGCGACCACAACGACTTCCTGATCAAGGTCGACCCACCCGTCGCCGGTCTCGACGCCCGCCCTGCCCACCTCGCCGGCTGGAGCGATCACGAAATCTGGCAGTTCTATCGCATCCACGGCGCGGACATCCCGCGCTTTCGCACCGACGCCGACGCGACGGGCAGCCGCCCGCAGTGGGCCAGACCGTTGCAGACCGGCAACCCGCGCAAGGACCTGCTCAACGAAGGCCTGCGCTGGCTCTACCCACAGATGAGCCGCCAGCAACGCGCCGCGCACCTGCGCACGTACAACCTGTCACCCGCGCAACACGCGACGTTACGCCAGGATTTGATCGACAACCCGCGCGCCATGCCGCAGTGGGCCGAGCAGCACAGGTTGCGTTCGCAGAACGGCAACGACCCGACGCGCTTCGACCCGCTGCTGCAGGAAATCGAACCGCTGTTGCTGCCGCTGCGCAACGGCACACGCACGCTGCGGGGCCTGCACGGCCTCGACAAGTCCGTCACGCGCGAATTCCTCGACGCCTTCGTCGCCCGCCTGGGCTATTTGCGCAACAGCTCCAACTGCCTGTACCGCACGGATATTCCTGCCCTGTTCCGGGCCGACGAGCGCACGCTGTTCGAGTTCGTCAACGACAGCCGGATGCTGCCACGCATGACCCACGCCAGAGGAGGCACCAGCGAGAAGCCGATCAGTGTCACGGTCGGCCTGAACCTGGTCTGGACCTACGCCGGCAAAGGCACGCGCGCCCCCGACCCGGAACACCTGCGCTACAACAATCAGAAGAACAAGTACCCGGGCAAACGACCGGGCGAACCGGACAACGACTCCGGCGAGTCGGATAACGAATGGTCTGATACGTCCGATGTGGAACTGGACGCCGAGCGCAACTACGAGACCATTCGCCACGAGCAGAAGATCAACTTCATCTACGTCATCGATACCCGCAACCTGGAGGTGGTGTTGCGCGAAGAGAACATCCTGCTCAACGGCAGCGCGGAAAAGCACGGTGCCAGTTTTCCCGACGATGAGAACGAAGCGCTGATCTCGGCCTCCCGCCGCGGCATCGACGCCGAACGCCTCTGGCTGCTCGATTCCACCCTCAGCCGCGCGGCGAAAATCGAAGACGTCGCCGAGCAGGCCAGTTACTCGACCCGCCGGGAAATCGAAGAGCAGACCCATCGCGGTGACTACAACGAGTCGCGCTATGACGCCTTGATCGACGCAGCAGCCAAGGCCGGCAAACCGATTCTGCCGATGCCCAAGGGGCTCGACACTTTCGGCAGCGATATCGTCTGGCCGGAGTGAGCGGCTGGAGTGCGACGATGGCCATGGGCGCGCCGTCGGGCTGAATAATCCGGCTGATCGTCAGGCGAACAATTCACCCTGCAATTCGTCGAGCAGCGCCTGGATCGCATCCAGACGCTGTTGCGGGTCGTCGAGTTGCAGCAGGTCGATCTTGTCCTCTTCGGCGAACGGCAACAGGTAGGCCAGTTGATTGGCCAGTGACTGTTGCCCGAGCGCTTCGGTGCCCATGTCCAGCGCCTCGACCATCGGGTGCTCGGCGAGGGCCTTGAGCAGCGCCACCAGGTCAGCGTCTTCGTCCTGCAGCGGTTGCTCGGGCTCGTCGTCGAGCCAGTCGACGTCGGCGACGATCAACTGGTCGCGCTGCACTTGCGTGCGCAGCACATGGAAACGACGCCCGCCCTGCACGCGAATGCCCAGCAGGCCGTTGTCCTGCTGCTGGAAATCGGTGATCCGCGCTTCGCATCCGACCAGGGCAAAACCCTGTGGCGCGGCGCCGACTTCGCTGCCTTCAAGGATGCACACCACGCCAAACCCGCCGCCCTGTTTCATGCAGCGGCCGATCATGTCCAGGTAGCGCGCCTCGAAGATCTGCAAATCCAGGTTGCAGCCGGGAAACAGCACCGTGTTCAGCGGAAAAAGCGGCAGACTCATAGACATTTCCTTACACCACCATCGACACCGCCAACGGCAGGAACACCGCCGTGGCCACGCCCATCAGACTCATCGCCAGCGCCGCGAAAGCGCCGCACTCATCACTTTCCTGCAACGCCACCGAGGTGCCCACCGCGTGTGCCGTCATGCCCAGCGCCATGCCGCGCGCCTCGGGACTGTGCACACCGAGGCGGGTCAGCAGCGTCGGGCCGAAGATCGCGCCGATCACCCCGGTAATCAATACAAACACCGCAGCCAGCGCCGCCACGCCACCGATCTGCTCGGCCACCAGCATGGCGATCGGCGAGGTCACCGACTTCGGCGCCATGGTCATCAGGATCATGTGATCGGCGCCAAACCACCAGCCCAGCGCCACGCCCATGCCGGTAGCGACCACCCCGCCTATCACCAGCGTAGTAAAAATCGGCCAGAACAATTGGCGAATGCGCCGCAGGTTCAGATACAGCGGCACCGCCAGCGCCACCGTCGCCGGCCCCAGCAGGATGCTGAGGATTTCCGTGCTCTTGCGGTACTCGCCGTAGGTCAGGCCGCAGCTGAGGAGCACACCGATCACCAGCAGCATGGAGACCAGCACCGGTTGCAGGAAGATCCAGCGGGTTTTCTCGAACGCCGCCAGCACCAATTGATAGGCGCCCAGGGTGATGCCGATGCCGAACAACGGATGGTGGATTACCGAGGCCAGGGCACCTTGCCAGTCAAACAGCATCAGGAGTCCTCCGAACGAGGCGCATGGCGCTTGACCATGCGTTGCATCAACACGCCAGCGAACGCCATCGACAGGATCAGCGACAACACCAGCGCACCGACGATCGCCCAGAAATCCGCGGCAATCGCCGTGGCATACACCATCACGCCCACTGCCGGCGGCACCAGCAGCAACGGCAGATAACGCAGCAGACTGCCGGCGGCGAGGTTCAGCGGCTCCCCGACTTCACCGCGCAGGATGAGGAACACCAGCAACAGCAGAAGGCCGATGATCGGCCCCGGCAGCACCGGCAACAGCAAATGATTGAGGGCCGTGCCGAGCAATTGAAACAGCACCAGCATGGTCAGGCCACGTAGCAACATCCGACATCTCCGTCTTACTTGCCCACCTGCAAGTCGCCCGCATTATAAGCACGCCTGCGCTATGGATCGGCATTCGCCAAAAGCATGGTCGGTTGACCGGAGCAAATCGCCATGATGATCTACAGTGGTTCGCAGGGCGGTCCAATCCCCCACCTGAAAAACTATAAAACCGATGAACCCAAGGAGAGTCTCAATGCCCTATGTTCCCGTTGCAGAGCTCAAAGATTATGTCGGCAAGGAACTCGGACGTTCCGAATGGCTCACCATCGATCAGGAGCGCATCAACCTGTTCGCCGAAGCCACCGGGGATTTCCAGTTCATCCACGTCGACCCGGTCAAAGCCGCGCAAACGCCATTTGGCAGCACCATTGCCCACGGTTTCCTGTCGCTGTCGCTGATCCCGAAACTGATGGAGGACATCCTGGTTCTGCCACAGGGCGTGAAGATGGTGGTCAACTACGGCCTGGACAGTGTGCGTTTCATCCAGCCGGTCAAGGTCAATTCGAAAGTCCGACTCAAGGTCGACCTGGGCGAAGTGACCGAGAAAAAACCCGGCCAGTGGCTGCTCAAGGCCACCGCGACGCTTGAGATAGAAGGCTCGGACAAACCGGCCTACATCGCCGAGCCGCTGTCGCTCTGCTTCGTCTAAGCGTTCCGGATGCGAAGCAGCGCACGCTGTTTCGCGTCACCTCTCTATATATGCGACACATAGCTGCGGCATACTCGGTCGCCTAATTGCCCGGATCCCGCTATGCGCTCACTTGCTCCTCTTGCACCCCTTGCCCTGACCCTGTTGCTTGCCGCTTGCGGCGATGGCGAATCGCTGTTGCCCCCGGATGCGCGCCTGCCCGACGGCGGCCGCTATCGTGGCGAACTGGTCAACGGCTTGCTGCAAGGCCAGGGCCGCGTCGACTACCCCAACGGCAGCTGGTATGCCGGGCAGTTCGACAAGGGCCAGTGGCATGGCCAGGGCGAGTGGCACGGCAGCAACGGCGAGGTCTATCGCGGCCAGTTCCAGCAAGGCCTGTTCGACGGCCAGGGCACCCTGACGACCAACGCCGGCAGCTACACGGGGGGCTTCAAGCTCGGGCGACGCGACGGCGAAGGGACGCTGAAAGAGAACGCCATGACCTACCGTGGCGAGTTCAAGGCCGACCAGTATTCCGGGCTCGGTCGCCTCGAGCTGGACGACGGCAGCTCCTACCAGGGCCAGTTCGCCCACGGCAAACCCAACGGCGAAGGCCAGCGCGGCGACGCCAGCGGCAACCAGTTCAGCGGCCACTTCGTCAACGGCCAGCTGGAAGGCAATGGCACCTTCACCAGTGCCGACGGCGATATCTACGTCGGCGGCTTCAAGAACAATCAGCTGCATGGCAAGGGGCGCTACGAAAACGCCGACGGTGACGTCTGGCTCGGCCAGTTCAAGGAAGGCGCGCTGACCGGCAAGGGCGAACTGATCGGCGCCGACGGCAGTCACTACATCGGCAATTTCAGTGACTGGCGCTTCAGTGGCCAGGGCCGCTTGAACCTCGCCGACGGCAGTTTCTACATCGGCCAGTTCGACAGCGACAGCTACGCCGGGCGCGGCACCCTGGTGCTGACTGACGGCACCGTCCTCAGCGGCACCTGGATCAACGGCCAGCGCGTGCGCGATGCCGACGGCAAGCTGCTGCCCGACACCCTCGAGCTCGGCCTGCTGGCCCAGGGCCGATTGCTCGACGACGCACTGGCCGCGGTCCCGGCCTCGACCCCGGCGGTCGAGCTGTACACCCTGACCCTCGGCGGCGACGGCAAGCAAAGCGTGTTCCTGCGTGAATCCGACTACGTTGCCAACATGCTCGCCAGCCGTTTTGGCGCTTACGGCCAGATCCGCCTGGTCAATCACCGCGATCACCTCGGCGACCGGCCGATGGCCACTCGCGAGAACCTGCGCCGCGCCGCCCAGACCCTGGCCGAACGCAGCGGCCCGGAAGACCTGCTGTTCATTTACCTGACCAGCCACGGCACCGCCGAACACGAACTGGTGCTCGACCAGCCGCGCATGGAACTGGCCGACCTGCCTGCCGACGAACTCGCTGCCGTGCTCGCGCCGCTGAAGAACCGTGACAAGGTGATCGTGATTTCCTCGTGCTATTCCGGCGGTTTCATTCCGGCGCTCAAGGACGAACGCACGCTGATCATGACCGCCTCGCGGGCCGACCGGGTGTCCTTCGGCTGTTCGGAAGAAGCCAATTTCACTTACTTCGGCGACGCTCTGTTCGCCCAGGCGCTGAACCAGACCGACGATCTCGAGCAGGCCTTCAAGCTGGCCAAGGCCACCGTCGCCGAGCGCGAACTGGCGGACAATTTCGAAGCCTCGGAGCCGCAGATCTGGGCGCCGAAAACCGTGCTTGCGCACTGGCAACTGCTGCGCAAGCAGCAGGCGAGAAAAGCTTTGCAAAGTGCTGCGTTGAACGACGGAGCGACAAAGAGCAACTAAGCTGAACAGTATCAAGGGAGAGACACAATGTACTTGACGCCTCAGCACGTATTGCTTGCCGGAGCTACCGGTTTGACCGGTGAACACCTACTCGACCGTTTGCTCAACGAGCCGACGATTACCCGTGTCCTTGCCCCTTCACGCCGGCCACTGGCCGAGCATCCGCACCTGGAAAACCCGGTCGGCGATCCCCAGGCATTCCTGCCGCAACTCTCCGGGCGCGTCGATATCGCCTACTGCTGCCTCGGCACCACCATCAAGCAGGCGGGCTCGGAGCAGGCGTTTCGCGCGGTGGATCTGGACATGGTCGTGGCCTTCGCCAAACGCGCACGGGAAATGGGCGCGCGGCATCTGATCGTGATCAGTGCACTCGGCGCCGATCCGCAATCGTCGATTTTCTACAACCGGGTCAAGGGCGAGATGGAACAGGCACTGCGCGCCCAGGACTGGCCGCAGCTGACCATTTGCCGGCCGTCGCTGCTGCTCGGTGATCGCGCCGAACCGCGCCTTGGCGAGCAACTGGCGGCACCCTTCTCCAAGCTGATTCCCGGCAAATACCGCGGCATCGAAGCCTGTCAGCTGGCCCGCGCCATGTGGCGTCTGGCCCTGGAAGAACAGGATGGCGTGCGCATTGTCGAGTCCGACGAATTGCGCAAGCTGGGCAAGTAGTTTTGTGGTGTCTGGGCTGGCCTCTTCGCGGGCAAGCCCGCTCCCACATCAGTCTTCAGCGAACACGGATTCAGCGCACGACTCAATCCCTGTGGCAGCGTGGCTTGCCCGCGAATGGAGTGCGCGGCGCTCCCCTACAATCCACCAGTCGCCTGAAAACTCACGCCAATCACGGTCAGCACAGACAACGGCAACAGCAGCGTATCGAGCAAGGCGCTGGCCGGCAGGTCCACCCCCGGATAACTCGGCGCCTCGGCGCCAAAGCGATCCTTCGCGCAGCAGCCGCCATCCATTGCATACAGGTCCAGGCGCGTTCCGGAATACACCACCGGCGCGCCCGGTTTGGCCGCATCCAGCGTGCGCACAGTGGCGCACCCGGCCAGTTGCAGCGCCATCAGCATGACCAGCAGCTTATTCATCGCTGCTCAAATGATGTTCGCCCCAGCGCGGCAGCATGTCCTGAGGAATGCCCAGCAGGTTGAGAATCCGCGCCACGACGAAATCGATCAGGTCATCGATGGTCTGTGGCTGGTGATAGAAACCCGGCGAGGCCGGCAGGATGGTCACGCCCATGTTCGACAGCTTGAGCATGTGCTCCAGGT
Source organism: Pseudomonas sp. efr-133-TYG-5 (assembly GCF_030209175.1). Lineage (GTDB taxonomy): Bacteria > Pseudomonadota > Gammaproteobacteria > Pseudomonadales > Pseudomonadaceae > Aquipseudomonas. The sequence continues at coordinate 221,979 of NZ_JARVSM010000002.1, forward strand.
GAATGCTCGAATACGGCGCCTCGCGCGGCACCAGAATCAACTGCCGACGTTCCTTCAGGGTGACGTCCGCCGCGCGCTCGATCAGATTGTTGCAGGCCCCGGTAGCAATCGCCGACAGCGTGCCGGTGGAGCACGGCACCACGACCATCGCCGCCGGCGCACCGGAACCGGAAGCCACCGGCGACATCCAGTCTTCCTTGCCGTACACACGAATCTGCCCGGCAGTGGCGCCGGTGTATTCGGTGAGGAACGCCTGCATCATCTGCGGCTTGGCCGGCAGCGACACGTCAGTCTCGGTGGCCATCACCAATTGCGCAGCCTTGGAAATCAGGAAGTGCACCTCGCGATCTTCCCGCACCAGGCAATCGAGCAGGCGCAAACCGTACTGCGCGCCGGACGCGCCGGTCATCGCCAGCGTGATGCGCTCCGGACCGCCGTCCCGGGAAAGAGTGTTCATTGCAGCGCCTCGGCAAGTTTGCCGTGCAGGCCGCCGAAGCCGCCGTTGCTCATGATCACCACGTGGGTGCCGGGCTGAGCCTGGCTCTTCACGCGTTCGATGATGCCTTCCAGCGAATCGCTGACGATCGACGGCACCGTGCACAACGCCGCCGTGCCCGCCAGGTCCCAACCGAGGTTGGCCGGGGCGTACCAGATCACCTGGTCGGCATCGACCACGCTGTCCGGCAGGCCGTCGCGGTGGGCGCCGAGTTTCATCGAGTTGGAGCGCGGCTCGATGATCGCGATCAGCGGCGCATCGCCGATGCGCTTGCGCAAGCCGTCAAGCGTGGTGGCAATGGCGGTCGGGTGGTGGGCGAAATCGTCGTAGATGGTGATGCCGCGCACTTCGGCGACTTTCTCCATGCGGCGCTTGACGCTCTTGAACGCACTCAACCCGGCGATTGCCATGGCTGGCACGACGCCAACATGCCGCGCCGCAGCCAGTGTGGCCAGGGCATTGGCGACGTTGTGCTGACCGGTCAGCTCCCACTCGACCACACCCTGGGACACGCCCTCGAACATCACTTCGAACGCCGAGCCGTCATCTTTCAGCAGCTTGACCTGCCACTGCCCACCGGCACCGGTGGTTTGCACCGGGGTCCAGCAGCCCATCTCGATCACGCGCTGCAAGGCCGGCTCGGTGGTCGGATGAATCACCAGGCCTTCGCTCGGAATGATGCGTACCAAATGATGGAATTGCCGCTCGATCGCCGGCAGATCCGGAAAGATGTCCGCATGATCGAACTCAAGGTTGTTGAGGATCGCGGTGCGCGGACGGTAGTGGACGAATTTCGAACGCTTGTCGAAGAACGCGCTGTCGTACTCGTCGGCCTCGATCACGAAGAACGGCGTGTCGCCCAGGCGCGCCGACACCGAGAAGTTCTGCGGCACGCCGCCGATCAGGAAGCCCGGGCTCATGCCGGCGTGCTCCAGCACCCAGGCGAGCATGCTGCTGGTGGTGGTCTTGCCGTGCGTACCGGCGACCGCCAGGACCCAGCGACCTTGCAGCACGTGGTCGGCCAGCCACTGCGGGCCGGAAACGTACGGCAGGCCTTTGTTCAGCACATATTCCACCGCCGGGTTGCCGCGCGACATGGCGTTGCCGATCACCACCAGATCCGGTGCCGGATCGAGCTGCGCCGGATCGTAGCCCTGCGTCAGCGCAATGCCCTGCGCTTCCAGCTGAGTGCTCATCGGCGGATAGACGTTAGCGTCGGAGCCGGTCACGTGATGGCCCAGCTCTTTGGCCAACACCGCCATCGAGCCCATGAAAGTCCCGCAGATACCCAGAATATGAATGTGCATAGTCGACCTCGTAAAACATGGCCGCAGGTTAGCGTAGGGAGGGGGAAATCGCACTCTTTAGCTGATCATCCGACATGATCGTTGCCACGCTCTGCGTGGGAATGCAGCACAGCACGTTCTGCACCGACAAGCGGACGCCGAGCATCCCGGGAAGCGTTCCCACGCCGAGCATGGGAACCATCAGGAGGGGGATTCAGGCGGTTCGGGCGATCCCGTGCTTGCGCAACTTTCTGTACAGCGTATTGCGGCTGACGCCCAGTTGCTGCGCCGCGTGGGTCATGTGCCAGCGGGTTTGCTCCAGCGCCTCGAGCAGAGCCGAACGCTCGGCGTCTTCCAGCGGATGAGCGGATTCCTTGATCGCTGATACGGCCGGCCGCCCCTGCCGAATCATCGCCGGCAAATCCTCCACCCCGATCCGCCCTTCATCACACAACGCCGCCAACGTACGCAGGACATTGCGCAACTGCCGCACATTGCCCGGCCAGTCGAACGTCAGCAACGCCTGGCGCGCCGACTCGTCGATCAGCAGCGTTTCATCGCCCGCCTCCTCGGCCAGCAGGAAATCCAGCAACTGCGCTTTATCACTGCGCTCGCGCAACGCCGGCAACGCCACTTCCAGCCCGTTGAGCCGGTAGTACAGATCCTCGCGGAAGCTGCCGTCGGCAACCCGTCCCAGCAGATTGCGGTGAGTCGCGCTGATGATCCGCACATTCACCGCTTCCGGCTCGCCGCCGATCGGCACCACTTGCCGATCTTCCAGCACCCGCAGCAGACGCGTCTGCAACGCCAGCGGCATGTCGCCGATTTCATCGAGAAACAACGTGCCGCCATCGGCCTGCTGCAACTTGCCACGCATGCCGTCCTTGCGCGCGCCGGTGAAGCTGCCGCCGCGATAGCCGAACAGCTCGCTCTCGATCAGGCTCTCGGGGATGGCCGCACAGTTGAGCGCGACGAACGCCCTGCCCGACCGCTGACTGGCCTGATGCACCGCTTTGGCGAAGGCTTCCTTGCCGGAGCCGGTTTCCCCATTGATCAACAGCGGTACGTCGCGTTCGAACACGCGCAGGGCTTTGCGGAAGTCGGCTTGCAACGCCGCATCGCCGAGACAGATACCCGCCAAGCGCGGCGCCTCGGGGACAACCGGCGCCGGCATGCTCGGCAGCGGCTTGCGCGACTCGCCCCGCAACACGGCAAACAGATGCCGGCCATCGCGCGTGCGCAACGGCCAACTGGCGCTGGCATTGGCACTCGCCCGGCCAAGCAGCTCGTCCAGCGAGCAATCGAAAAACGCCTCCACCGGCTTGCCCAGCAAACCGCCGCGAATGTGTCCGAGCAGGTTCAGCGCGCTCTGGTTCACCGCACTGATCCGCCCCTCGCCATCGAACGCCAGCAAGCCTTCGCTGAACAGTCCGACGGACTCGGCCTGCAGATGGAAACGCAGCAACCATTGGTTATCGAAACAGCGCAGGAAGTAGCAGCTCTCAATCATCTTCGCCGACAGATTGACCAGCGCCATGGTGTGGAACTGGCTCTGGCGCGAGACATCCGGCCGTGCCGAGGACACATCGAGCACCGCCAGCAGTTCGCCGTGCGGGTCGAACACCGGGCTCGCCGAGCAGGTCAGGCCGGTGTGGCGGCCGCGAAAGTGTTCGTCCTGATGAATGGTCAGCGCCTGGCGTTCCACCAGGCACGTGCCGATACCGTTGGTGCCCTCGCAGGCTTCACTCCAGTCGGCGCCGAGCCACAGGCCGGCACGTTCGAAGATCCTGCGCTCGGCGGGCGCGGTGACGCAGTTGAGGATCACCCCACGCGCGTCGGTCAGCAGCACCGCATGACCGGCGCCGGACAGTTGTTGATGCAGGCTGCTCATTTCATTGCCGGCGATCTGCAACACCTGTTGCAGGCGCTCGCGGCTTTCGAGGACGCGCCCGTGTTCGAGCACGGTGGGCGCCATGCTCAGCGCAGGATCGAGGTGATAGTCCTCAAGGCAGCGCAGCCACGAGCGGGCAATCGAAGGATCGGCTCCGGGCCCATGCAGGTGTGGCTTGCCCTGAGTGACGGTGAGCACCTGTCGGGCATGGCGACTCAAATGGTTGTCGTGCATTTCTTATTATTCTCCCCGAAAGGTCGACGCAACCTCGCGCAGGCTGCTTCTGCACAGGGTTTCTGTTGGCTGAGCATCCTCCAGGCCGGCCGGCATTGCAATGCTGGCAAGACCGGCCGGTCACCGGCTGTGCCAATAACGGTACAAACTGTCACGTCCTCTGTACCGAAACCCTCACAGATGCCGCCCGCCTGTCCGAGACAAACCGCGCAAGGCCTTGATTTGCCTGACCTGCAAGGCAGTGGCCCGACCTTTGCTCTACGCTTATAGCAAGCGCACTTGCGCGTTTCTCTAATAAGTACAAAGCCAAGGAGAACATCATCATGCGTTACGCTCACCCCGGTACTGAAGGCGCCAAGGTCTCGTTCAAGAGCAAGTACGGTAACTACATCGGCGGCGAGTTCGTCGCGCCTGTCAAAGGTCAGTACTTCACCAATACCTCGCCAGTCAATGGCCAGCCAATTGCCGAATTCCCCCGTTCCACTGCCGAAGACATCGACAAGGCACTGGACGCCGCCCACGCCGCCGCCGACGCGTGGGGCGCGACCTCCGTGCAGGCGCGTTCACTGATCCTGCTGAAAATCGCCGACCGCATCGAACAGAACCTCGAACTGCTGGCGATCACCGAAACCTGGGACAACGGCAAGGCCATCCGCGAAACCCTCAACGCCGACATCCCGCTGGCCGCCGACCATTTCCGCTACTTCGCCGGGTGCCTGCGCGCCCAGGAAGGCAGCGCTGCCGAAATCGACGGCAACACCGTGGCTTATCACATTCATGAACCGCTGGGCGTGGTCGGGCAGATCATCCCGTGGAACTTCCCGTTGCTGATGGCCGCGTGGAAACTCGCCCCGGCACTGGCCGCCGGCAACTGCGTGGTGCTCAAACCTGCCGAACAGACGCCACTGGGCATCTGTGTGCTGATGGAGCTGATCGGCGACCTGCTGCCGCCAGGTGTGCTCAACGTGGTGCAAGGCTTCGGCAAAGAGGCCGGTGAGGCGCTGGCCACCAGCAAGCGCATCGCCAAGATTGCCTTCACCGGCTCGACCCCGGTCGGCTCGCACATCATGAAATGCGCCGCCGAGAACATCATTCCATCCACCGTCGAACTGGGCGGCAAGTCGCCGAACATCTTCTTCGAAGACATCATGCAGGCCGAGCCGACCTTCATCGAAAAAGCCGCTGAAGGCCTGGTGCTGGCGTTCTTCAACCAGGGCGAAGTGTGCACCTGCCCGTCCCGGGCGCTGGTCCAGGAGTCGATCTATCCGCAGTTCATGGAAGCGGTGATGAAGAAAGTCAGCCAGATCAAGCGCGGCGATCCGCTGGACACCGAGACCATGGTCGGCGCGCAGGCGTCCGAGCAGCAATTCGACAAGATCCTGTCGTACCTGGAAATCGCCAAGGGCGAAGGCGCCGAACTGCTGACCGGCGGCAAGGTGGAAAAACTCGAGGGCAACCTGGCAACCGGCTATTACATCCAGCCGACCCTGCTCAAGGGCACCAACAAGATGCGCGTGTTCCAGGAAGAAATCTTTGGCCCGGTGGTGAGCATCACCACCTTCAAGGACGAAGCCGAAGCCTTGGCGATTGCCAACGACACCGAGTTCGGCCTCGGTGCCGGCCTCTGGACCCGCGACATCAACCGCGCCTACCGCGTGGGTCGGGCGATCAAGGCCGGCCGCGTATGGACCAACTGCTACCACCTGTACCCGGCGCACGCCGCGTTCGGCGGCTACAAGAAGTCCGGCGTCGGCCGTGAAACCCACAAAATGATGCTCGATCACTATCAGCAGACGAAAAACCTGCTGGTCAGCTACGACATCAATCCGCTGGGCTTCTTCTAAAACCCGGGGCAACACAGATGATTCTGTGTTGCCCTTCAAATAGCCATCGCTGGCAAGCCCGCTCCCACAGGGTTGGGGGTGAAATCAGATTTTGAGTTCAACCCGAATCACTGTGGGAGCTGGCTTGCCAGCGAAGGCGTCCTGACTGACACGACACCAAAGGCCTGGCCGCTCTGGCACGGGCCTTGCGTATCCGTCATTCAGGTTTTGCACGAAAACTGCCGCTGCGTGAACAGCCCCCATTCACCTCAACCACTGCACCCGCAAGTCCAACAGATCGAACAATAAAAAAGACAGCGAGGACTTATGACTTCCACCACACAGCTCAAACCCACACTCGGCACCCTGCACCTGTGGGGCATTGCCGTCGGCCTGGTGATTTCCGGCGAATACTTCGGCTGGAGTTACGGCTGGGGCACTGCCGGCACCCTGGGTTTCCTGGTCACGGCACTGATGGTCGCGACCATGTACACGTGCTTTATCTTCAGTTTCACCGAACTGACCACCGCAATTCCCCACGCCGGCGGGCCGTTTGCCTACAGCCGGCGCGCATTCGGCGAAAAAGGCGGACTGATTGCCGGCATCGCCACGCTGATCGAATTCGTCTTCGCCCCGCCGGCCATCGCCATGGCCATCGGCGCCTACCTCAACGTGCAGTATCCGGAGCTGGATCCGAAGGTCGCCGCCGTCGGCGCATATTTCGTGTTCATGACCCTGAACATCCTCGGCGTCAGCATCGCCGCGACCTTCGAACTGGTGGTCACCGTGCTGGCGGTCGCCGAACTGCTGGTGTTCATGGGCGTGGTCGCGCCGGGCTTCAGCTTCAGCAATTTCGTGCTCAACGGCTGGTCGGGTGCCAACGAGTTCAGCCTGGGCTCGATTCCCGGGATCTTTGCCGCGATTCCCTTTGCGATCTGGTTCTTCCTCGCCATCGAAGGCGCTGCCATGGCGGCCGAGGAAGCCAAGGACCCGAAACGCACGATTCCCAAGGCGTACGTCAGCGGCATCCTGACCCTGGTGTTCCTCGCCATCGGCGTGATGGTGATGGCCGGCGGCGTCGGCGACTGGCGGCAGCTGTCGAACATCAACGATCCGCTGCCGCAGGCGATGAAAGCCGTGGTCGGCAACAATTCGTCGTGGATGCACATGCTGGTGTGGATCGGCCTGTTCGGCCTGGTGGCAAGTTTCCACGGCATCATTCTCGGCTACTCACGGCAGTTCTTCGCTCTGGCCCGCGCCGGTTACCTGCCGAAGAGCCTGGCCAAGCTGTCGCGCTTCCAGACGCCGCACCGGGCGATCCTGGCCGGTGGCGTGATCGGCATCGCGGCGATCTACAGCGATGGCCTGGTCAACCTGCAAGGCATGACCCTGACCGCCGCGATGATCACCATGTCGGTGTTTGGCGCGATCGTCATGTACATCATCAGCATGCTCAGTCTGTTCAAGCTGCGCAAAACCGAACCGAACCTGGAACGCACCTTCCGTGCCCCGGGCTATCCAGTGGTGCCGGCGATTGCGCTGTTCCTGGCGCTGGTGTGCCTGGTGGCGATGGCCTGGTTCAACACCTTGATCGGTTGTGTGTTCCTCGGTTTCATGGCCGCTGGTTATCTGTACTTCCAGCTGACCGCCAAGCAACGCTCCGAGGCCCCGACAGACGCTATGCTCGAAGGTATCTAGTTGCACCGGCAGCGGGCCGAATGCCCGGTGCCCGCTATATAGAAGTGCATGAAGATCCCCTGTGGAGGCGAGCAGGCTCGTCCCCACAGAGGCTCATCTGCGGCACAACAGCAAATTGCAGTAAATGACTGGAGAACACCGCCCCATGGCCGCATTTGCCCATTCCGTCGGCGCCCAGACCTACCGTTTCGACAGCCTCAAGGAGGTCATGGCCAAGGCCAGCCCGGCGCGCTCCGGGGACTTTCTGGCCGGGGTCGCCGCGCTCAACGACGGCGAACGCGTCGCCGCGCAGATGGCGCTGGCCGACATCCCGCTCACGCATTTCCTGCAGGAAGCGCTGATCCCCTACGAAGCCGATGAAGTCACCCGGCTGATCATCGATAGCCATGACCAACAGGCCTTCGCCGTGGTCAGCCACCTGACCGTCGGCGGTTTCCGCGACTGGCTGCTCAGCGACGCCGCCGATGAAACCAGCCTGCGCGCCCTCGCCCCTGGCCTGACCCCGGAAATGGTCGCTGCCGTGTCGAAGATCATGCGCGTGCAGGACCTGGTGCTGGTGGCGCAGAAAATCCGTGTGGTGACGAAATTTCGCGGCACCCTCGGCCTGCGCGGACGCCTGTCGACCCGCCTGCAGCCGAACCACCCCACCGACGAACCGGCGGGTATCGCCGCGAGCATTCTCGACGGCCTTCTGTACGGCAACGGCGACGCGATGATCGGCATCAACCCGGCCACCGACAGCATCGCCTCGATCTGCGCAATGCTGGAAATGCTCGACGCGATCATCCAGCGCTACGACATCCCGACCCAGGCCTGCGTGCTGACCCACGTCACCACGTCGATCGAAGCGATCAACCGTGGCGTGCCGCTGGACCTGGTGTTCCAATCGATTGCCGGCACCGAAGCGGCGAACGCCAGTTTCGGCATCAACCTGAACATTCTCCAGGAAGGCTACGACGCCGGCCTGAGCCTCAACCGCGGCACCCTTGGGCAGAACCTGATGTATTTCGAGACCGGTCAGGGCAGCGCGCTGTCGGCCAACGCCCACCACGGCGTCGACCAGCAGACCTGCGAGACCCGGGCCTATGCCGTGGCGCGGCATTTCAAGCCGTTTCTGGTGAACACCGTCGTCGGCTTCATCGGTCCGGAGTACCTCTACAACGGCAAACAGATCATCCGCGCCGGCCTCGAGGACCACTTCTGCGGCAAGCTGCTCGGCGTGCCGATGGGCTGCGACATCTGTTACACCAACCACGCCGAAGCCGACCAGGACGACATGGACACCCTGCTGACCCTGCTCGGGGTCGCCGGGATCAACTTCATCATGGGCATCCCCGGTTCCGACGACATCATGCTCAATTACCAGACCACCTCGTTCCACGACGCGCTCTACGCGCGCCAGACCCTGGGCCTGAAACCGGCGCCGGAATTCGAGCAATGGCTGGCGAACATGGGCATCTTCACCCAGGCGGACGGCAAGATCCGCTTCGGCAACAACCTGCCGCCGGCCTTCCGCCAGGCCCTGGCGCAACTGGGATGAGTCGCATGGAAAAACCCCCTGTCGATCCACAGAACCCATGGCTGCAGCTGCGCCGCCTGACCCCGGCGCGGATCGCCCTCGGCCGTACCGGCACCAGTCTGCCAACCAGCGCCCAGCTGGATTTCCAGTTCGCTCACGCGCAGGCGCGAGATGCGGTGCATCTGCCGTTCGACCATGCCGGGCTCAGCGCGCAATTGAGCGAACGCGGGCGCGAGACTTTGTTGCTGCATAGCGCGGCGACCGATCGCAACAGCTATCTGCAACGCCCGGATCTGGGTCGCAAGCTCAGCGACGCCTCGGCGCAGACCCTGCGTGACTACGCTGCGGCGCACCCCGGCGGGGTCGACCTGGCGATTGTGGTGGCTGACGGTCTGTCGGCGCTGGCGGTGCATCGGCATACCCTGCCGTTTCTGACCCGCCTGGAGGAGCAGATGAGCGCCGACGGCTGGTCGCTTGCCCCGGTGGTGCTGGTGGAACAGGGTCGAGTTGCTATCGGTGACGAGATCGGTCAGTTGCTGGGTGCAAAAATGGTCGTGATGCTGATTGGCGAGCGTCCGGGCCTCAGTTCCCCGGACAGCCTCGGTTTATATTTCACCTACAATCCCAAGGTCGGGCTGACCGATGCCTTCCGCAACTGCATCTCCAACGTCCGGCTCGAGGGCCTGAGCTACGGCATGGCGGCCCATCGCTTGCTGTATCTGATGCGCGAAGCCTGTCGACGCCAGCTGTCGGGGGTCAATCTGAAGGACGAGGCGCAGGTGCAGACGCTGGAGTCGGCGGACGGCGCCGATATGAAAGGCAATTTCCTGCTCGATCCGCCCCCTGCCTGAACCGTTTCCGCATTGCCTTTGAGCGCCGGTTTGAGGCAGGATCGACGCACGGCCGCAGGGTTTCCCATCGCCGTCAGAGCAGTTGAAGACAGCCACTTGAAGACGAGACCTATCATGCGGATTATTCAAGCGACCCTCGAACACCTGGATTTGTTGACCCCGTTGTTCGTCAAATATCGCGAGTTCTACGGTTCCCTGCCTTATCCCGATTCGTCCCGCGCCTTTCTGGAAAAACGCCTGCGACGCAAGGAATCGGTGATCTACCTGGCCCTGGCCGATGACGACGACAAGAAACTCATGGGTTTCTGCCAGCTCTATCCGAGCTTCTCCTCGCTGTCGCTCAAGCGCGTGTGGATTCTCAACGACATTTACGTCGCCGAAGACGCTCGCCGCCAACTGGTCGCCGACCACCTGATCCGCACCGCGAAGAAAATGGCCAAGGAAACCCAGGCCGTGCGCATGCGTGTGTCCACCAGCAGCAACAATGAGGTGGCCCAGAAAACCTACGAGTCCATCGGCTTCAAGGAAGACACCGAGTTCAAGAACTACGTGCTGCCGATCAGCGACGAGCTCTGACCCCAGCAGCTCGCAGCCGCCGGCAGTGCCTGCGCAAATGCAGGCGCTGCCGAGACTCGGGCCGCGTTCGGACAATCTTCCGGTCTTTCATCAAGCCGAACGCCTGCCTGACATTTGTTCACACCCCGACATCCCCCGCTACAAAACCAACGCGCTTTTCACCTCTCAGACCGTATAATCCCGAGCTTTCCGACTTGTAAGAAAAACTACACCCCGCTGTAGGCTTACACGACGTCATCCGCACAGGCCTGCCGAGTCGGGCCATCACCACAGGTGCCCCCATGGATTTCAACCCGCTCGACCTAATCCTGCATCTCGACGTTTACCTCGACTTGCTGGTAACCAACTACGGGCCGTGGATCTACGCCATCCTGTTTCTGGTGATCTTCTGCGAAACCGGGCTGGTGGTGATGCCGTTCCTGCCGGGCGACTCGCTGCTGTTCATCGCAGGTGCCGTGGCGGCTGGCGGTGGTATGGATCCGGTGCTGCTGGCAGGGCTGCTGATGCTCGCGGCGATCCTTGGCGACAGCACCAATTACGTGATCGGACGAACGGCGGGGGAAAAACTCTTCAGCAACCCGAACTCGAAAATCTTCCGTCGCGATTACCTGCAACAGACCCACGATTTCTACGACAAGCACGGCGGCAAAACCGTGACCCTGGCGCGCTTCCTGCCCATCATCCGTACCTTCGCGCCGTTCGTCGCCGGTGTGGCGAAGATGCCCTACCCGCGTTTCTTCGGGTTCAGCGTGTTCGGGACGGTGTTGTGGGTCGGCGGCCTGGTCACCCTGGGCTACTTCTTCGGCAACGTGCCATTTATCAAGAAAAACCTGTCGTTGCTGGTGGTCGGGATCATCCTGCTGTCGCTGGTACCGATGATTATCGGCGTGATCCGCAGCCGTCTCGGCGGCGCCGGTTCCAAAGCCGAAACGCGCTGAACCGATGTGGTCACTGAGCGCCTGGCGACGCCGGCGCATCCTGGCCAGGCACCCGATTGCCGATGACCTGTGGCAACGGGTGCGCCATCACCTGAGTTTCCTCGATGGCCTCAGCGCGGCCGAAGACCAGTGGTTGCGCGAAGCCTGTGTGCTGTTCCTCGAAGACAAACACCTGACCGCCCTGCCCGGCGTCGAGCTGCATCAGGAACAACGCCTGCTGCTCGCCGCCCAGGCACAATTGCCGCTGCTGCACCTCGGCGATCTGAACTGGTATCAGGGTTTCCACGAAATCATCCTCTACCCCGACGACTTCCTCAGTCCGCAGCGGCATCGCGATGCCAGCGGCGTCGAGCACGAGTGGGACGGCGAGCACAGCGGCGAGGCCTGGCAACAGGGGCCGGTGATTCTCGCCTGGCCGGGAGTGATGGCCAGTGGTGGCTGGGAAGGCTACAACCTGGTGATCCACGAACTGGCGCACAAGCTCGACATGCTCAACGGCGACGCCAATGGCCTGCCCCCGCTGCACGCTGACATGCGTGTCAGCGACTGGGCGACGATCATGCAAGCGGCCTACGACGACCTCAACCGCCAGCTCGACCGCGATCCTGACGCCGAAACCGCCATCGATCCCTACGCGGCGGAAAACCCCGCCGAGTTCTTCGCGGTGACCAGCGAATACTTCTTCAGCGCGCCGGATCTGCTGCAGCAGAGTTATCCACAGGTGTACGCGCAACTCGCCTTGTTCTATCGCCAGGATCCATTGGTGCGACTCAAGCAACTTCAGGCCAGCGACCCGGTCTATCAGGCACACGACTAAGGTCTGGACGACCTTCGGTGCATGGCATCGCAGGTGGAATATGCCTATAATCGCCGCCACTTTTTGGTCAATCCGGCCAAGTGTCTTTGGTCAACTAACGGGGGCAACGCCCAATGAGCTACAGCAAGATTCCGGCTGGCAAAGACCTGCCGAACGACATCTACGTCGCGATCGAGATCCCGGCCAACCACGCGCCGATCAAATACGAAATCGACAAAGACAGCGATTGCCTGTTCGTTGACCGTTTCATGGCCACCCCAATGTTCTACCCGGCCAACTACGGTTACATCCCGAACACCCTGGCTGACGACGGTGATCCCCTCGACGTGCTGGTCGTGACCCCTTACCCGGTTGCACCAGGCTCGGTGATCCGCGCGCGTCCGGTCGGCATCCTGAACATGACCGACGACGGCGGCGGCGATGCCAAAGTCATCGCCGTGCCGCACGACAAGCTGTCCCAGCTGTACGTCGACGTCAAGGAATACACCGACCTGCCAGCGCTGCTGATCCAGCAGATCGAGCACTTCTTCGCGAACTACAAAGATCTCGAAAAAGGCAAATGGGTCAAGATCGAAGGCTGGGACGGCGCTGACGCCGCTCGCGCTGCGATCACCAAGTCGGTCGCTGCCTACAAGGGCTAAGCGACACGACCTGCCGAACGCTTGAAGAAACCCCGGTTGATCCGGGGTTTTTTTATGTCTGCCGCGCCGCTTTAAACAATCCGTTTAAATAACAGGCACAAGTGTTTTGCTTTGTTTAATTTCCCACAGGAAAGCCTTACATCCCGTCGCAAATTTAGCCCGAGTTTTGAACGCCCGGTTTATTCAAACCGCTCTGGCCCGCGCTTAGACTCGTGTTTATGAGAAAGAACACTAGCGGTCCACGATTCAAGGCACTCCTGGAAGCAGCGAACATCACCACCACCGGTTTCGCGAAGTTCTGGGGCACGGAAGCCCAAAATATTCATAACTGGTACACCCGGGGTGTCCCGGCCTACCGCATGGAAGAAGTCGCACGCCTGCTCTCGGTCAACAGCGAATGGCTGAAAACCGGCGAAGGCCAGAAGGACTCACCCCGCCTGCTCGCCAGCGATCCGGGCGGCGACACCTTCGACGCCCAGTCCATCCGCGGCGTCTATACCGTTCCCGCATCCAGCGACATCGAACTGCCGTTCTACAAGGAAGCGCCGATTGCCAGCGGCTGCGGCAAAACCCATGTCATCCAGGACCCGGACCAGTCCATCCGCCTGCCCCGCGCGCACCTCGACGCCTTGGAAATCCGCCACACCGACGCCATCTGCACACACATGATCGGCAACAGCATGGCCGAGAAGATCGAGGACGGTTCCACCCTGGCCATCGACCGCGGCCTGACCCAGGTGGTCGACGGCGAAATCTACGCCATCGAACACGACGGCATGCTGCGCATCAAATACCTGCACCGCATGCCCGGCAATGCCCTGCGTCTGCGCAGCCACAACAGCGCGGAATACCCGGACGAAATCTTCCGCGCCGCGCAGATCGATGAGCAACGCATTCATGTTTTGGGCTGGGTGTTCTGGTGGTCAACGCTGAACAAGCGCCGGCCGGTGCTGCCGTTTCTCTGAACCACACAGCACCCTGGGCAGACCGGCCCGCCCGCGCCGGGGCGCGAACGGTCAGCACAACGGGCGGACTTTTAGCGGATAGATCGCTCTATTCCGCACTCCAGACTGGGAATCCGCGGAAAAAATCAGTATCCTGCGCCGCACATTCGCGCATCCACCGCACTGCGGCCCGGATGACGCCTGACGCGGCAGAACACTGTCTGACCAAGTCCCACAGCCGGACGCAAGATCCGGGTGTACGTTTTGAAGGCTGGCGCGGTTTACCAAAAATAAACCAAGCCCGTCCCCGAGAAGCCGGCCACAAGCCGGCTTTTTAATGCCTGTTAAAAAATGTCCTTAGCCACTCCATAGCTAACGCTCCCCCACTTAGCAGGCGCTAAAAAGTGGCGGTTGATAGTGACTGCGTGAAGCTCCCCGCACGCCAGACGCAGAACTTAATATGCAGGGATGTTGTGTTGCACACAGTCCTTCCGTCAGCCGTTTTACATATGAGTCAGCCGATACATAGCAGCTTACGCTTTCGCGGCACCAACATGGACGTCGATGGCATCCTCATGCGAGCGTTAACTTATACTCGCCCGCCGATCCGTTCAAAAACGCCCATCAGCACAGGGATGCGCCCATGTCCGTTCCAACCTACGATCAGTTCATCGAACCGATTTTGCGATTTCTCGCCACAAGACCCGAGGGTGCGATCGCTCGGGATGCCCATGAAGCGGCAGCCAAAACTCTGCAATTAACAGAAACACAGCGTGAAGAACTGATCGCCAGTGGTCAGGCTACCTATAAAAACCGATCTGGTTGGGCACACGACCGTCTTAAGCGTGCTGGACTTTCGAGCAGTGCCAAACGTGGTTATTGGAAGTTGACTGATGCAGGAGTGCAGTACGCCAAGGAACATGCGTTTCCACTTTCGGCCAAGGATGTGGAGCATCTAGCAATCGGCTACATGAATGTGAAACTGAAAGTCGCGCCTGATGCCGAGCCACTGGATGACCAACCAAATGTGGAACCAGATCCGGCCTCCGCCACCGAAAGCCCTGACGACAGACTGGAGCGAGCGCTAAAAGAATTGCGCGATGCCACGGCGGCCGACCTTTTGGACAACTTGCTGCAAGTCAGCCCCAACCGTTTCGAAGTGATTGTGTTGGATGTGCTTCATCGCCTAGGTTACGGCGCCAGTCGCAACGATCTGCAACGCGTTGGCGGTTCCGGGGATGCCGGTATCGACGGCATTATCTCGCTCGATAAATTGGGGCTGGAGAAGGTTTACGTTCAGGCCAAGCGCTGGCAGAACACAGTTGGTCGGCCTGAACTGCAGGCGTTCTACGGAGCGCTCGCAGGGCAAAAAGCCAAGCGCGGCGTTTTCATCACCACCTCTGGCTTTACAGCGCACGCCGTCGACTTCGCCAAATCGGTAGACGGTATTGTGTTGGTAGACGGGACGCGACTGGTGCACCTGATGATGGATCATGAGGTGGGCGTGACATCCCGTTTGTTGCGGTTGCCGACGCTTGATCGCGATTATTTTGATGAGGAGTAGTGCTATTGACCCCACTAGTCGATTCCCATATTGGGCTTGTGGTTAAAAAAAATGGCACACTAAAATCACAGAGTCTGTTCTACCAACCCCCACGGATCGAGGGTTACATCAGCACGGGGCGAGGCCGGGACTGAATTCAGTTTAGGTTGATGTGTTGGTCAAGGAGACCACTATGTCGGACGTCAGAAACATTAAGGAACAGAAGCTTCTCTACCATCTCACTTCGGTTGAAAACCTGGATGGCATTTTCAAGGACGGTCTTAAACCTCGGGCGACACTTTCCGGATTCACAGATGTAGCCGATCCTGAAATCCTGAAAAAACGCCAACTCCAGCAACTCGACGACTACGTTCCTTTCCATTGGTTTGCTGGAAACCCATTTGAGGGAGCCGTGCAACGCCGCATGCCGGACGCGCAGTTCGTACTGATCTCGGTTTACAGGTCAACGGCAAAGCAGAACGGGTGGAAAATCGTCCCCCGCCACCCCTTGGCAGGCGACTCTATCCAGCTACTCGATTATGAGCAGGGATTTGAGGCGATCGAGTGGGACATCATGAGCTGTCGCGAATACCACGACCCCAATTGCAAGAGCATCTGCATGGCGGAGTGCCTCGCTCCTGGGGGAGTTAAGACCGATGATTTCTTTAAAATCTTCACGCCAAACGAAAATGTCGATGCGCTTTGCCTGGCAAAGATGCAAGCGGCCGGTGTTAAGGTGCTCACGGGCGTGAACCAGAGAATGTTCTATCAATGATCTACACCAACCTGAATCCAGAGAAAGCTCTGATTTGGCGTATCGTCCATCGCGATAACCTGCCCTGGATTCTGGACAACGGTCTGCATTGCGCAAACTCCGACGTACAGGCGCCTCAATACGTAAACATCGGCAACGTCGACTTGATCGACAAGCGCCGCTCTCGTCAGGTGCCTATCCCCCCCCAAGGCGTGCTGGCCGACTATGTGCCTTTCTATTTCACGCCCTTCTCGGTGATGATGCAGAACATTCACTCTGGCTGGAGTGTTCAGCAACGCAGCAACGACGAGATCGTGATTCTGGTCTCGAGCCTGTATCGCGTTGAAGAGCTCGGCCTACCGTTTGTCTTCACAAACGCACATGCCTACCCGAGTTGGACAAACTACTACAGCGACCTGGAGAATCTTGATCAGATCGATTGGTCTATCCTTCAGCGGCGCGACTTCAAGCGCGATCCTGACGACCCTCGTAAAATGGAGCGTTATCAGGCTGAGGCACTGATCCACCATCACTTACCGATTACGGGACTACTCGGCATCATGTGCCACACCGATGCAATGAAAGTACGCATAGAAGCAGACGTCGCAGCTAGAGGCCTGAAGTTGCCCGTCCATGCGCGCCCCAAATGGTATTTCCAATGATCAGATTCACCCAAGGCAATCTGCTTGAAGCCAAAACCGAGGCCCTCGTCAACACGGTCAATACCGTGGGCGTGATGGGTAAGGGCATCGCGTTGATGTTCAAAGAGCGCTTTGCACAAAATTACCGCGTGTATGCAGCGGCGTGTAAGGCCGGGGAAGTAGAAACCGGCAAAATGCACGTGACCGCCACCAACGAACTCGATGGACCGCGCTGGATTGTGAATTTTCCCACCAAGCGTCACTGGCGGAATCCATCGCAAATGGCGTGGATAACCGAAGGTCTACATGATCTACGGCGTTTTTTGCTTGAAAACGACGTGAAATCGGTAGCTGTTCCTCCGCTGGGCGCTGGTAACGGTGGTTTGAAGTGGCCTGAAGTGCGCGAGCAAATTGTAGAAGTGCTGGGTGACCTAGATGTCGATGTATTAGTGTTCGAACCCTCCAATCAGTATCTGAATGTCGCTAAGCGCGATGGCGTTGAGCAACTCACTCCGGCACGCGCATTGATTGCTGAACTGGTCCGGCGTTATTGGGTTCTAGGCATGGAGTGCAGCCTGCTCGAAATTCAGAAACTGGCTTGGTTTCTCGAGCGTGCAATCGAGAAAATTCCAGGTACTGAGAATCCGCTAAACCTCAAATTTGCCGCTCATAAATTCGGCCCGTATGCCAATCGATTGGAGCATCTGCTCAACAATCTGGATGGCAGCTATCTACATTGCGACAAGCGCATCAGTGATGCTGGAATTACCGATGTCATTTGGTTTGATCAGAATCGCAAAACGTTTTTGCAGACCTACCTCAAGACCGAAGCCAAGGAATACTCCCAAGCGTTAGAGCGAACGGCTGAATTGATCGATGGTTTTGAGTCACCCTTCGGCATGGAGTTGCTGGCGACCGTTGATTGGTTGCTGATCCGGGAAAAGATTGCTCCAACCGTTCCTGCGGTACGTAACGCACTGAAGAACTGGAACGGTGGATCCAAAGCTGCGGTGCGTAAAAACAAGTTATTCGATGATCAGGCACTAGGAATCGCGATCACTCGTCTGACATCCAGCAGTTTCAGCCCGGAAATAGCGGCATGACATCGTTATGAAATGGGGCAAGAAGTACTTGCCCCCTTACCGTGCCCTGACTGAAACGCGCATCGCAATAAGCCATTAGCACATCCGCCCTAATTGCCCTACGCCCAACCTCGCCACTAAATTTCCATTCTGTTTTTGTGCATTACAAAAGCGCCAAGGAATGGAGCAACACCATGTCTTCGTTTTTCAAATTCACTCAATCCGTTGTTCTGCTGACCGCACTCCTGACGGCTACCACTTCAGCCATGGCAGAGGAGCAGAAGCTCGTTGGTGACTGGTGGATCATTTACGGCAACGGCATTCCCAACAAGAACATCATGTATGTAGCCGACAGCACTTCAGTCGTGCCGTCGAAGCAGACCAAGGGAGCCAAGTTGGTCGCCGTGACGCTGGTCTACGAGGAACCCGGCAAACCGATGATCGATGCCTACAACCTCGAGGTTCAGTGTTCGACGAACAAGGTCCGAATGCTCAATGGCCAGTCGGTTGATCGCATCGCCTACATGATGCGTAACCTCAAAGTTAACGACCAATGGCAGCAGCCGAAGGAGTTCTGGGTGCAGCGCACCAGCGAGTTTGTTTGCTCACCGGCCAAAAAGGACATGATCGCGCTGGGCAAGATGGAGTACTTGCAGATGATTCAGGGTCTGCAGCAGATGTTCTTCAAACTGGCGCCGATTCAGGAGAAAGGCCAGATGATGGACAACCTCGACTCGATCCTGGGCAACAAGTAAGCGGCGGGAATCACGATGAACCCATGGACTAAAACGTTATTGGCGCTGCTGATAACGCCCGCTGTTTTGCTGATCAATGGTTGCCACTTGATAGCCCAGTCGCGTTGGGAAGGACGCGATGTGCAGGAAGCGCTCGATCTGTTTGGCAAACCCGACTCGATGAAAAAACAGACCGGGGCCAATGGCGAGAATCTCGCTGTGCTCACCTGGTATAAATCGTCCAGTTGGACCACCACGGAAGCCGCCGGTACGTCAATGAATCACACCGGCAACGGGATGGTTTACACCGAGTACTACGAGACGGTCGGACACAGTTCCGATTGCAAACTCGAAGCCACCGTCAACAAGGCGAAAAAGATCGTGCTGTTCAGAATCGAGGACGGAAAGATCATTCACGGCAAGTGCATCAACGTACCGTTCGTGCCCGGATATATTCCGCCGGGATTCTAGTGCAACCCTGAGCCGCTACCTGCTCAGGGATAACTGAACGATTTGACCAACGTCAGCTCACCCACCGCCCGCATCGGCACCATGAACGTTTCCATCTTCTCGCTCGGTGTGCCTTCCTCAGTAATCACCGTCACCTGGGCGGTGGTCAGTGGCTGCACGGCCTCGTCGCCACCGTCGTCATCGGCGCGATAGCCGCCGCCGTAGTAGTTCACATACACCAGGTACTGGCCCTTGATCGGCGCCGGCATGGCGAAGATTTCCGGGCCGTAGCCGGTGGTGACGTCGACGTCGAGGGCGGCGCCGTTGGCAGCGATGCGGTTGCCGTACCAGATGTGCGCGCCGTCGGGGGTGACCAGGTGCAGGTCGAGGTCGGTGCCGTCGCTGTCCCAGGCCAGCAGCACGCGCAGTTTGGCCGGTGTGGCGCCGCCGCGGGCGTTGAGGAACTGCGTGCGGTGGCGTTGCTGGCCGTCGGGGCTGCGCACTTCGACGCTGTTGCTGCCGTTGGGAAACGAGAACGGACGGTCGAAGCGGCCCGCTTCGTCGATTTTCAGCGGCATGCTGACGCCATTGACGATCAGGCGACCTGGTTCGTTGTTCTTCGGTGTGGCGCTGATCTGGCCGCTGATGCGCGCGGTGTTGGCCTGGCCGGGCGGGGTGTTAACCGAAGACGCGGGATAGTTGACGGTCTGGCTGAAGTTTTCGTCCTCGCCTTGCGGTGCGCCGTTGCGCCAGCCGCCGATCGGAGTGTCGAGTTTGACGCCACCTGCGGCCATCGCCGGCGATATCGCGGCGAATGCGCAGAGCAGCAGCAAGACCTGTGGATAACGAGAAGTCATGGTCTATTCCAGCAAGAGGTGACGGGCGAGCCCTTCGATGTAGGTTTCATCCTGGCCGTTGGGGTGTGCCTCAAAGGCCAGGTGCAGATATTCGTGAGTCAGGTCGAGGCGATCCTGCAGGCTGAGTACGCCGCGCACGTAGATGCGCTGACGCTCGCGGTCGACGAACGGTCGGCCGAACGCCAGTTTGCACACGGCGAACGTGCTGACTTCGTTGTAGCCGGTTTCGCTTTCCAGCGTCGGACGCCAGCCGCGACGCTGCTTTTGCAGCCAGTCCTGAGCGGCGGGCAACGCTTCGCAGGACGCCACCGGGTTGTCCCAGCGGCTGAGGCTGGCGCGCGGATACGCGTGCAACAGAATCGCGTCGTAGCGCTGGCCGGCGTTGGCTTGCTCGACGGCTTGCTGCCAGGCCAGTCTGTCCGGGCCGGGCTGATCGGAGTGATAGGTGACGGTGCTGCCAGCCAAAACCAGATCTGCCGTCCACGCGGCGATGTTGCGCGATTCGGCGGAAGCCGGGCGCGGGGCGACGCGCTGGCGGGTGCTGCTGTCGTCGATGCTCAAACATTCGCCGTTGCGCGTGGCGTTCTGCAGCAGATACGTGCGGATCGCCACGGCGAGGGCTTTGGCAGCTTCGGCGGGTTCGGGTTTGACTTCTCGCTGCAACACGCGGGCGACGTACTCTTCACGATCCAGTCGAGCTACAAGCTTGTCGTTGAGCAGAAACAGCTCGCCGTCGCTGTGGATATCCAGCGCATTGCCGTTGGCAAATTCGACGCGATAATCGCCCTGCAACGGGCCGGAGCCGACAACCTGCTGCCCCGTCAGCACGCGGCTGAGCGGATAGCGCGAGAACAGGCCGACCTCGACACAACGCCCCGCCTCTGCCGGCCATGCCGTTGGCAACGCGCTCGCCAGTGCCTGGCCGTAATGGCGCAGGACCATCTGACTGGTGCCGCGCCCACCGGCCCAGATCGGCGTGCCATCCACCGTCCACCCGGCAAAACCGCCCTGCCGCGAATGCCGGTCCTGGTCGCCGAGCCAGCTCCAGGTTTTTACCCGCAGGCGCCCGCCCAGCTCGCCGACGACATTGCCGTCCGCCGCATTCAGCACGACGTCGAGCAAAACCCGGCGCATCTGCTCCTGCGCCGGCAGCAACGCCAGGACGCGCAATAACTCAGGCACCGACACCCGTGTCGCCGGTTGCACGGAAGGCAAGTCCAGCAACCACGACGGCGCCTGCCGCGCCTGCCAATAGCTACGCCAATCAGCCGCGGCAATGCCCAGGCGCGCAGGCTCGAAGTACAACCCGCAGGATTTCACCAAGGCCTGGTCGCGCTCGATGCGACCACCCGCCGCGCAGCAATACACCTCTTCTTTCGATTGCCCGCGACACTCATACGCCGGCTCGCGCGCACCGCTATCCACCAGCCACGCGTAGACGAACAATTTCCACAGGCTGCCCAGCGGCGTATCCAGCGTCGGCGGCAAGGGCTCGCGGGCGATCAATTGCGTGTGATTCAACGACAACAATTCGCCCTTGTACGCCAGCCGCAGCGGCTCATCCTGCGCCGTCGCCAGCGCAGGAATCACACACATCAGCAGCCACAGCAGCGGCCGGCTCATGTCAGTTGACCGTGACCTGACCGAGGGCGGCTTTCGCTTCCTGGGCCTGATGCTGCGGGGCGTAGACCTGAGTGAAACGCACCGGCGGCAGATTGAACTGGCCCTTCTGCGAGAAACGCACCAGATGACGCAGACGCAACTCGCCGCTCAGCGCATCCACCGGCACCGCATACGCCAGTTGCCCCGGCTCGAAGCGGGCCTTTTCCAACGCGGTCGGCTCGGTGCCGTCCTTGCCCTGCAACTTGATGCCCCAGGTGGTGCGCTCGACATCGGCGCCCGGCGGCAGCGGCACTTCGAGCATGCCGTAGCGCAGCGGTTTCGCGGCTTTGCCGGTGAGGATCACTTCGTCCAGATACAGGCTGTCACTGGACAGCGGTTTATTGCCCACCGGCTCCAGTTTGAAGGTGAACGCTTCGTCGCCCGGCACCAGCCGCGACAGGCGCCGGGTAATGCTGACCGGCATTGCCTCGACCGGCGGTTGCTGAGTCTGGAAGCTCAGCGCCGCGCGCAACGGCCGCTCCTGCGTACCGGCCACCGACAACACGCTCGGCAGCGGCGTCGCGCCTTGCCACGTCCAGAACATCTCACCGCTGGCCGCGTAGTTTTTCTTCCAGCCTGCACCCGGCTGCAGCGCGATAGTCGGCGAAGCCTGGGCGATGCTGCGTTGCAGCCAGGTCAGCGCCAGGGCGCGCTCCAGGGTCGATTGCTGGGGCAGCAGACGCTGCAGCAACGCCGTCGCACGTGCCTGATCGAACGGTTGCAGGGATAGGTTCAGCGCCTCGGCGAACGGCTGCGAGCTGACCGCCAGACGCTGTTGCGCCGCGCCCAACTGCCGATTGAAGGCATCCGGCAGAGCCACTTTCGCCTGGGTCGCCAGCGCCGCGGTCAACACCCGTGCCGCCGCCAGGCCCAGCGCCGAATCCGGATCGCTCATCACCAGGCTGTCTTCGCCGCCGTCCATCAGGGTGTCGGCATTGCCTTCACCGGCCTTCGTCAGATCGTCGATCAAACCGCTGAGCAAGGTGTTCACCGGCAGGTGCATCTGTCTGGCGAACGACAGGATCAGCGCCCGCTGCAGCAACGGCGTGTTCGGCGCTTGTTTGGCGTAGACCTCCAGCACCCGCTGCCAGTGCTCTGGCGGCAGGGTCAGGTCCAGCACGTGACTGGCGTTCCAGTCGGCGTAGTAGGCGTACGCGGTGAGGAAGGCATCCGGCTCGCCATCGTAGCCCCACCAAGTGAAGCTCGCCGACGGTCCGGCCATCTGCACCAGGCGCAGACGGCTGTTCTGCATGATCAGACGCAGGCGATCACGGATCTGCGGGCTCGACGCCAGCGACGGGTAAGCGATGCTCAACGGCAGCAAACGGCTGGCGGTCTGCTCGACGCCGCCGTACGGATAGCTGAGCAGATCATCCAGAGCGGCACGGAACAGCGCTTGCGGACTGTCGTCCAGGCGCAGGCGGATATCCGTGGCATCCGCCGGCAGGCTCAGCGGTGTGTCGCCGCTGACCACATCGAGACTTTGCGTCTGCGTGACTTGCCAGCCTTCGCCGGTGGCACTCAGGCGCACCGCCAGGGCATCGGCGATTTTGCCGTCCTGTACCAGTTCGGCCGTCCACTCCCCCGTGGCCAAGGCAAACGCTGGCAGCGGCACGTAGTTGATGCCGTTGTTCAGGGTCACCGGCACGCGCTGTTCAGCACCGGCGTAATGGCTGACCAGTTCGGCTTTCACCGGTTTCTCGGCCTGGCTGAACGCGAACACACCCAGTTGCGGCTGATCGCCCTTGCGGAATCTGCTCGGCCCGCTCCACTTCAGGTACAGCGGTTTTTCCGAACGGACGAACTGCTTTTTCTGCCCGACCTGACCGTCATCGGCAATCGCCCGCGCGGTGATGCGCCAGCGAGTCAGCGAGTCCGGCATCTTGAAGGTGAAGCGGGTCTTGCCGTCGGCGTCGGTCAGCAGTTCCGGCTGCCATGCGGCGGTGTCGACGTCTTCGCGCCGCGGCCGTTCCAGCACTTTCACCCCACGCTCGCTGCGGTTGGCCTTGCCCGGCGCGCCAGGGCTGCCCGGCAGCGCCACGTCGTAGCTGATGAACGACAGGCTGGCGCTGGTGCGCACGTTGTTGCGCCGTGGGTGGTAGAAGAACTGGTCGATGGTCGGTGCGACTTCCGGTTGCAGTGCGTAGACCATTTCGTCGACCACGCTGACCGTCAGGTGCGCCGGTACCGCTTTGCCGGCGAACTGCGTGGTCAGGTCGACGGTGACGGTCTCGCCCGGTTGATAGACCGCTTTGTCGGTGCTGATTGCCACGTCGATCTGCGGCGCGATCACCTTGATCCCGGCATTCTGGAAGCTGTACTGGCCGCCCTTGGTGTACAGCACGGAGAAGGTCAGGTTGGGCGCGAAGCTGTCCTTCACCGGGATGCGCGCGCGGTACTGGGTGTCGCTGAGTTTTTCCAGCTTCAGCCAGTCGCCACCCTTGGCCAGCAGCGCGGTGGCTTCGACCTTGTCGCGCTCCAGCGACAACAGGGCATCGCTGACCGGCTCGGGAAAGGTAATCAGTGCCAGTGCTTCGTCGCCAGCCTTGTACTCCGGCTTGTCGAGGACGATTTCCACCGTGCCCGGCACCGCTTTGACGCCTTCGCCCGTCACCGAATGCCCCGTGGCACCCAGCACCCGGCCGTGCTGATCTTTCAGCGAGAGGTTGTAAGTGCCCGGGCGTTCGAAGGTCAGGCTGAAGCCTTTGTCCTTCGCCGCCAGTTTGCCCTCGCCGGTCGTCTGGTCTTCGAGGCGCACCCAGCTGTAACTGGCGGGGACGACGGCCTGCGCTTGCGCGCTGCCACCCTCGTTGGCGTAGCTGAACGCGACTT
The DNA here is from genome assembly GCF_030209175.1 of Pseudomonas sp. efr-133-TYG-5. Classification (GTDB taxonomy): domain Bacteria; phylum Pseudomonadota; class Gammaproteobacteria; order Pseudomonadales; family Pseudomonadaceae; genus Aquipseudomonas. Next base: position 246,248 of record NZ_JARVSM010000002.1, read on the forward strand.
TGTCGTTGACCGCACTGAAGCGCTGCGGTGCGCTCAGACGGAAACTCGCGGCGCCCCGGTCGATGAGGATTTCCTTGGTGGTCTTGACCCGATACGCCGCGCCATCGCTGGCGAATACGGTGAGCATGTAGCGGCTCGGTTTTTCCGCGGCCGGCAGATCCAGCGTCGCGTTGCCCTTGCTGTCAGTGGTCAGTTCGCTGCTGGTCAGCTCCACCGGGAATTGCCCGAGGTATTGCAGCTCGTTGTCGACCATCGACAGCTGCTGGGCGCGCAGGCTCAGGCTGAGTTTGGCATTGGCCACCGGTTTGCCGTCCGGGTACAGCAGCACCAGGCTGCCCTTGACCGGCTCGCCGGTGCGGTAATCCTGCTTGGCCAGGTTCAGCGAAATCTCGAAGTGCGGCTTGATGTACTCGGCCACACGGAAGGCGCTGCTGTAGGCCTGCTCCTTGTAGTTGAAACGGATCTCGTACCCCCCGGCCACGGCGTTGTCCGGCAACTGGAAGCGGCCCTGGGTACCGGCCTTGGAATCGAGTTTCAGGTCGAGGTGTTGCAGCTCGGTGCCGGTGGCGTCGAGGACGCTGACGCTGACATCCGCCGCACCCGGCAGCACCGAGTCCCGCGCGTTCTTGAATTCGCGGCCGACGATTTTCAGCGCCACCCAGTCACCCGGGCGATACAGCGGCCGGTCGGTGAACGCGTAAAGCTTGGTGTCGTAGATTTCGCTGTCGTAATAGAAGTTCTCGGAGACGAACACCCCGCCCTCTTCGTCCTCGCCGATGACGAACGAACGCTCGGGGCTGACGTGTTTCAGGCGCAGCAGGCCATCGGCGTCGGTAGCGCCACTGCTCATCACGCCGAGGCCGTCGGTCCACAGCACGTTGACCTTGGGCACCGAGCTGCCTTCGTGTTTGCGCGCCGCCCAGACCAGCAATTCGTCACCGGCAATCTTGCTCACCGCCACGGTGTTGGAGACGAAAACCATGGTGGTCGCGCGGTACTTGCCGATCAGCGCCTCGACCAGATACAGGCCCGGCTTGAGGTGACCCAGCGGGATATAGACGTTGCCCGGCGCGACACTGACAAACTCGCTCGACGACCCGGCCAGGTTCACGCCCGCCGGCGGCTGGATGGGTTTGGCCTGCCACAGCGGATAGCGGAACTGGCTGACCACCGGCAGGCCCGGGATCAGGGCAAACTGCGCCGGCGCCTCGTACGGCGTCGGCGCAGCCATGGCGTCGCCCATTTTCAGTTCCGGCACTTGCTCGGTGACTTGCTGACGCGACTCGTAGGAAAACGCCCGCTGCATCACCCGGCGCGACTTGCGATACCAGTTGTCCCACAAATACGCGAGGGTGTTGGACAGGCCTTCACCCTTGAACTGACCGTCACTGACCACGCGGTGCAGGTTCTTCTGGCGCTTGAGGAAATCCAGCGGCTTGTCGATGCGGTACACGCGGATGTCGGCGCCGCCATAGGGCTCCATGCGAAAGCGGCGATAGTCGCGGCCCGGCGCTTCGAGCCGGACCATCGCCTGCTCGTCGGCGGCGAAACTGCTGTCGGCGAGCAGGAAGAAGCTTTCCCCCGACACCGGCGTGTAGCCGCTCGGCGCCACGGAGTCTTCAGCGTTGACGGTCGCCAGTGGCAGCAACAGCGCCAGCAGCAGAGGAATTCGAGCGCAGAGTCGCAGCATGCGGGCACCGGTCATTGGGTGAGAAAGTTCAGTCGATAGACGCCGATGAAGTTGGGGTTGGCTGCGTCGGGTATCCATCGGGTGTCCTTCCATGTCATGAGTTGTTGCAGGCTTGCCGAACGCATGCCGTTGTCAGTGGGGGTGGTGGTGCCGGTGTGATAGGCGATGTAGCGGCCCATCCAGATCATCAGGTGCTGGTCGTCGCCCTGATCGAAAAACATCAGGTCGCCGGGGCGCGCCTGGGACACGTCGCGGCTGACCAGATGGCTGTTGAACTGGATCAGTTTGATCGCATTGACGTAGGGCCCGACCTTGCCGCCGCCCTGCTGCCATTGCTGGGCGAGCTTGCGCTGTTTGGCACTGAGGGCCAGTTCCGGCGGCAGGTAACGATTGGACAGGCCATTGCTGCGCAGCCATCTGTCGTCGTGGACTTTCAGCGCTTCGTTGGCGGCGAAGCGCACCAGCCCGGCGCAATCCTGCTGGTACCAGCGCGGGCTCGGGCCCTGGCTCAGTTGCTCCTGGGCGATGCGCACGAACCAGGCGCGGAATACCTGCGACTGCGCCGGATCCAGCGCCGGCGCGTCGACCGCGCGGGCGCCGGCGCTGAGCAGCAGCGCCAGCAGGCCGAGGCTGCGGATCAATGCCGTCACAGCGCTTTCCATTCCAGCGGCAGCCATTGCCAGTGGCCGTCGGGCTCGCTGCTTTCGGGCAGGGTCAGGGCGTATTTGCCATAGCCGCCGAGGGTGCGCAGCTTCGGCATCAGGTAGGTTTGCGCGGCGTTGTAGAACACCGGTTCCATGTCCTGCGGCAGGCTGTCGAGGGTTTCCTGCTGCATCAGTTGCGCCATCGAATCCGGACCGAAGTAGATCGGCATCAGCACATCCTTGGGCAGCACATCGGCCATCGGCGGGAAGCGTTTGTCGAGGGTGCCGAGGGCCTTGTCGACCAGTTTGTCGTCGAGGGAGAAGAGCAGCGTCGAACCGTGCCGCGCGAGGCTGACTTTCATGAACGCGCGGCCGCTGATCGCGTCCGGGTTCTCGGCAGTCTTCGCGGCGTACGGGCCGAAGCTGGAGCTGACCTGACGCTGCCAGACGTGGCTCTGGCCTTGCTGCTTCTCGACCACCGGGAACGCGTGTTCATCGACGTTAGGTTCGTAGGCACCCACCATCGAACCGAACAGCGTGCCGAGATCGCCATCGAGCTGGCCGTTGTCCTGGTCTTTCAGACTGGCCACCAGCAGCGGCGTATACAGGCGCGAATCGGCGTACCAGCACAGGCCCGCTGCGCCGGCCACGTGTTCGGTGAGCTTCTGCGCCACCGCTTCTTCGGCGCCGAGTTTCACCAGCAGCGGTTTTTGCGGTTCGGCCGCCACCGGCAGGGTCACGCAGGCACTGGCGCCCAGCGGCATGGCCTGCCAGACCGGTTTGAAGTCGAAGTCCGGCTGGTTGTCCAGTTCATCCATGGCCAGGAAGCTGTGCCAGCCGGTGTCGTCCATGTCGAAACGCAGTCCGGCGAAATTCGGGATGAAGCGCTGATAGCCCATGGCCAAAACACTGGCATTGACCGACAGGCGCTGTTTGATTTGCGGTGCCTTGGCCTGCAGACCGAAGGCCTCGGGGAACAGTTTGTCGCCGTTGAGCAGCGCCGCGAGCGCTTGAGGCGAGACGTGCGCGGGTTCTTCGGACTCGCCGTTGGCCGGGTCGTAGAACTTGTTCGGATTGGACAGCACCACCAGTTTGTCGCCCCGCGAGGCGAACAGCAGCGATTTGCTGGCGTTGTAGCTCAGTTGATACAGCGGCACCTCGTCACCCGCGACTTTCAGCGTGCTGAACACGCTCAGTTGCGCGTCATCCAGCGCCACCTTCGCCAACGGCTCCAGCACCTTGGCCAGCCCGCCGCGATCCATCACCAGGAGGAAATCCCGCAGGCGCCCGTCGGCCCCGCGCCACAGCGCCACATCCGCCGGTTGGTCAAACAACTGCTCGATCAGGCTGTCCTGCAGTTTCAGGTCGTGCTCGTAGATGATCCGCCGCAGACTGCCGATCAGGCCGAGGCGGTCGGCGTGGGTTTCGTAATAGAAGACGAAATCTTCGGTGAGGGTGGCCTTGAGGAACGGCACCGTCAGCAAGTCCTTGGGCAACTGGCTCAGGGAGCGGGTTTCCAGCAGCGCATCGGGACGGCTCAGGCCGAGTTTGTCGCTGGCCAGCTCTGCCGGCGGCGCCTTGGGTTTGTGCAGCCACCAGCCGAGCCCGCCCGCCACACCGGCCACCAGGCACAGTCCGGCCAGCAGCAACGGCCAGCGCCGGGGAGTTTGACCGGCCGGTGTCGGAACGGCCGGAGAAGCAGCGTTATCACTCATGTTCACAAAACCCGAAGTTCATCCGTGGAGCGGGATGCTTAATAATTGAAAGTCTTGACCAGCAGCAGATCACCGATGGCCCGCAGGGGCACGATGAACGTTTCGCGTTTTTCGTCGACGGTGTTTTCGTTGAGCACCAGGGTGATCTGCGAGGTGATCACCTCGTTCTGATTGCTGGCCTCCTCGAAGTTATAGCCGCCGTCACCGAAGTTGCCCCAATAGTTGACGTAAACCAGGTAGGTGCCGTGCAGCGGCGCCGTCATGGTGAACATCTCCGGGCCGGGGCCGTCGACGCCATCCGGGTCGAGGCCGCCGCCGTTGGTCAGCGCGGTGTTGGCGAAGAACGCATGCTGGCCGTCGGGGGTAATGATGTGCAGGTCGAGTTCGGCCTTCGGATCATCCCAGCCCAACACCACGCGAATTCTTGCCGGTGTGCGCAGGTTGTTCGCTTCATAGAACTGCACACGCTTGAGCGACTGACCCTCGGCGCTGCGCACTTCGACGCTGTTGGAACCGGCGCCGAACGCATACGGCCGGGCGAAGCGACCGTCGTCATCGGTATACAGATTGAGCGGATTGCCATTGACCGCCAGCGTATGCGGCCCGCGCTGGTTGCCGATAGCCTTGAGCTGGCCCTGGATCATCGTGCGATTGCGCTGGATGCCGCGATCGATGGGCGGCGTCGGGTAGGCAACTTGCGGGTTTTCGCTGCGATCGAGCAGGCCGTGATAACGCCAGCCGGCCGACGGTTCCGTCAGTTCGGCGCTCGGCGCCGCCAGCAGCGCAGGCGCGCACGCCAAGCCGATCAGCAGCCAAAGAAATGAACGCATGTGATGCCTCCTGCCATGCCTGAACGAAACCTTGCACCCGATCCTCGGTACTTCACAGCGGTGAAAACTGCGTTTCGTCTGAAAGACCCGTGACTATCGGGTCGTAGAAGGCGCGAAGGTTAGCGATTCGGCAGTTTTTTAACAATCGGATACATCTTGAAATGCGGCGGCAATCACGCACTTTTACCGGGTATGAGCCGAATAGCGGACTTATTCGGCTCACAAAATGAGCCGAATAATTTCCATAACGTTGAAAACCTGTTTCCCATACGCCGGCCATGCCCGAGAACCCGCCGCTCATTTGCCCATAAACCCCCTATCTGCTAGTGTCGCGCCGGTTTAACGTCAACCGGAAATCGCCGCCATGGCCCGCAAAAAAGCTGCACTGGATTTCGAACAGTCCCTCGCCGACCTGCAAACATTGGTCGAGCGTCTGGAGAACGGTGAATTGTCGCTGGAAGACTCGCTGACCGCTTTCGAGCAGGGCATCGGCCTGACCCGTGACTGCCAGGCGGCGCTGGCCCAGGCCGAGCAGAAAGTCCAGGTGCTGCTGGAACGCGACGGCGAACTTGCCGAAGAGCCCTTCGACGCGGATCAGCCAGAATGATTGCAGCGTATTCGGCCTCCAGCCAGGCGCGGGTCAACGCCGCCCTGGAAACCCTGTTCCACGCGCCGCTGCCGGAACTGGCGCGGCTGTATGAAGCCATGCGCTACAGCGTGATGAACGGCGGCAAGCGCGTGCGCCCGCTGCTGGCCTACGCGGCGTGTGAAGCGCTGGGCGGCAAAGCCGAGCAGGCCAACGGCGCAGCGTGCGCAGTGGAGCTGATTCACGCCTATTCGCTGGTGCACGATGACCTGCCGGCGATGGACGACGACGATCTGCGTCGCGGCCAGCCGACCACCCACAAGCAATTCGACGAAGCCTGCGCCATCCTCGCCGGCGACGGTTTGCAGAGCCTGGCCTTCAGCGCCCTGCTCGACCCGCGCCTGAGCAGCCTCGACGCCGCCATCCGCCTGCAACAGGTGACGGCCCTGGCCCACGCGGCAGGCCCGGCGGGCATGGTCGGCGGCCAGGCCATCGACCTTGGCTCGGTCGGCCTCAAGCTCGACCAGAAGGCCCTCGAACAGATGCACCGGCACAAGACCGGCGCGCTGATCGAAGTCAGCGTCAGACTCGGCGCCCTCGCCAGCGGCCGTGCCGAGCAGGATGAACTGAAATCCCTGCAGAGTTATGCACAGGCCATCGGCCTGGCGTTCCAGGTGCAGGACGACATCCTCGACGTCGAAAGCGATACCGAAACCCTCGGCAAACGCCAGGGTGCCGACATCGCCCGCGGCAAACCGACCTACCCGGCCCTGCTTGGGCTGGACGCGGCCAAGGCCTACGCCCTGGAACTGCGCGATCAGGCGCTGCACGCCCTGCGACCGTTTGACGCGGCCGCCGAGCCTTTGCGCGAGCTGGCCCGGTATATCGTCGACCGGCGCAACTGACGGCGAATCCGCCAAAAAAGACCAACGCGTGGGCAGGGGGCGATGCATCAGGTAAACTGCCGCATCTTCTATACCTATAACGATTCGCCTGATGCCCACGACGTTTCATGAGATTCCCCGCAAGCGCCCGACCACGCCCCTGCTCGACCGCGCGAACACGCCGGACGGTCTGCGCCGGTTAGGCGAAGCCGAGCTGGAAACCCTGGCCGATGAGTTGCGCCTGGAATTGCTCTACACGGTCGGCCAGACCGGTGGGCATTTCGGTGCCGGCCTGGGCGTGATCGAGCTGACCATCGCGCTGCATTACGTCTTCGACACCCCGGATGACCGGCTGGTGTGGGACGTCGGCCATCAGGCGTATCCGCACAAGATCCTCACCGGCCGTCGCGAGCGCATGGAAACCCTGCGCCAGAAGGACGGCATCGCTGCGTTCCCGCGGCGCTCGGAGAGCGAGTACGACACCTTCGGCGTCGGTCACTCCAGTACCTCGATCAGCGCCGCGCTGGGCATGGCCATCGCCGCCCGCCTGCAAAACAGCGAGCGCAAGGCCATCGCGGTGATCGGCGACGGCGCGTTGACCGCCGGCATGGCCTTCGAGGCGCTGAACCACGCGCCGGAAGTCGACGCCAACATGCTGGTGATCCTCAACGACAACGACATGTCGATCTCGCGCAATGTCGGCGGCCTGTCCAACTACCTGGCGAAAATCCTTTCCAGCCGCACCTACGCGAGCATGCGCGAGGGCAGCAAGAAAGTCCTTTCGCGCCTGCCCGGCGCCTGGGAAATCGCCCGCCGCACCGAAGAATACGCCAAGGGCATGCTGGTTCCCGGCACCCTGTTCGAAGAGCTGGGCTGGAACTACATCGGCCCGATCGACGGCCATGACCTGCCGACCCTGATCGCCACCCTGCGCAACATGCGCGATCTCAAAGGCCCGCAGTTCCTGCACATCGTCACCAAGAAAGGCAAAGGCTTCGCCCCGGCGGAGGTCGATCCGATCGGTTACCACGCGATCACCAAGCTCGAACCGCTCGATGCCCCGGCCGCGGCGCCGAAGAAAGTCAGCGGGCCGAAATATTCGGCCGTGTTCGGCCAATGGCTGTGCGACATGGCGGCGGCCGATCCGCGTCTGGTCGGGATCACCCCGGCCATGAAGGAAGGCTCCGATCTGGTGGCGTTCAGCGAACGCTTCCCGCTGCGCTACTTCGACGTGGCAATTGCCGAACAGCACGCCGTGACCCTCGCGGCCGGCATGGCCTGCGAAGGCGCGAAGCCGGTGGTGGCGATCTACTCGACCTTCCTGCAGCGCGGCTATGACCAACTGGTTCACGACGTGGCCGTGCAGAATCTCGACGTGCTGTTCGCCATCGACCGCGCCGGCCTGGTCGGCGAGGACGGCCCGACCCATGCCGGCAGCTTCGACCTGTCGTTCCTGCGCTGCATCCCGGGCATGCTCATCATGACCCCGAGCGACGAAAACGAACTGCGCAAGATGCTCACCACCGGCCACCTGTACAACGGCCCGGCGGCGGTGCGTTACCCACGCGGTACGGGGCCGAACGCGAGCATCGAGCAAGACCTCGAACCGATCGAAATCGGCAAGGGCATCGTCCGCCGTCAGGGCAGCCGAGTCGCCCTGCTGGTGTTCGGCGTGCAACTGAGCGAGGCGCTGAAAGTCGCCGAGAAGCTGGATGCGACCGTGGTCGACATGCGCTTCGTCAAGCCACTGGATGAAGCCCTGGTGCGCGAGATCGCCGGCCGCCACGAACTGCTGGTGACCGTCGAAGAGAACGCCGTCATGGGCGGCGCCGGCGGTGCGGTCAGCGAGTTCCTGGCGCGCGAGAACATCCTCAAGTCGATGCTGCACCTGGGCTTGCCGGACACCTACGTCGAGCACGCCAAACCGGCGCAGATGCTTGCCGAGTGCGGGCTGGACGAGACCGGAATCGAGGCGTCGATTCGCGAGCGCCTGGAGCTGTTGAACCGCTGACTCGCTAAACACACGATCCCTGTGGGAGCGGGCTTGCCCGCGAAGAGGCCGGCACATCCAACATCATTGTTGATTGTGCCGACGCTTTCGCGGGCAAGCTCGCTCCCACAGTGTTTTGTGCGGCTACAAAATCTGTGTACACCCGAAAGACCTACGGATCCCCCATGAACCTCTCGCGCCTCGCCCTGCCCCTCCTCCTGCTGCCAACCACCAGCGCCCTTGCTGACAGCTTCGAACGCGACGAAGCCCTGAAGCTGCCGGATGTACTGATCAGCGCCAATCGCCAGGTCGAAGCACGCAACGACAGCAGCGCGGCGAATACCGTGTTCACCCGCGAAGACATCGAGCGCCTGCAAGCGCGCAGCGTCACCGACCTGCTGCAGCGGGTGCCGGGCGTACAAGTGGCGCAGACCGGCGGCCGCGGCAGCCTGCCGGGGATTTACATTCGTGGCACCCAGTCGGCACAGAGCCTGGTGCTGGTCGACGGCCAGCGCATCGGCAATTCGACGTCCGGCGACAGCAACCTGCAACACCTCAACATCGAGCAGATCGAGCGGGTGGAAGTGCTGCGCGGTTCGCGCTCGGTGATCTACGGCAGCGATGCGATCGGCGGGGTGATCCAGATCTTCACCCGCCGCGGCACCGAACAAGGCCTGCAACCACGCCTGCACGTCGGCTTCGGCAGCAACCAGACCTGGGAGCGCAGCCTCGGCCTGTCAGGTGGCGACGAGCAGACCCGCTTCAACCTCGGCGCCAGCCTCGATGACACCGCTGGCCTCGACCGCACTCACGAGTCCTACCCCAGCGACAGCGACCACGATGCCTACCGCAACCAATCCATCAGCCTGAGCCTCAGCCATGCGCTGAGCGATGACATCGAAGTCGGCGCCACCTGCTGGATAACCGCGGCAAGAGCGAGTTCGACAACCCGTTCGGCCGCTTCGACATGAGCACCTTCGAGTCGGTCCAGCAGCAGCCCTACAGCGATTTTGATGTCAGCGGCGTCAGCAGCTACCTGGATGCACGGGTCAACGACAGCTGGAAAACCCGCGTCGAACTGGGCCACAGCGAAAACCGCGAGAAGACGTTCGACAAGCTCAGCGCCGAGCGCACGGTGTTCAACACCTACCGCGACTCGCTGACCTGGCAGAACGACCTGACCCTGGACGCACGCAACAGCCTGATGCTCGGCGGCGATGCGTATCAGGATCGGATCAACAGCAGCACCGCGTTCGACGAGGACAGCCGCTGGAACCGCGCGGCGTTTATCCAGCATCGCTTTCAGGGCGACAGTTTCTCCACCGAGCTGGGCCTGCGCCACGACGACAACCAGCAGTTCGGCAGTCAGAACACCTGGAGCGGCACCCTCACCGTGCCACTGAATCCCGACAACGACGTGCTGTTGAGTTACAGCGAAGGCTTTCGAGCGCCAACCTTCAACGACCTCTATTACCCGGATTTCAGCAACCCGGACCTGAAGCCGGAAACCTCGAAAAGCTACGAGCTGCAATGGCGCAGTCAGCTGAGCGATAGCGCACGCCTGGAAACCTCGCTGTACCGCACCGTTCTGCAGGACGCGATCATTTTCGGCAGCAATTCACGCCCGCAGAACGTTGCCTCGGCACAGATCAATGGCTTCGAAACAGCGCTGAAACAGGAACTGTTCGGCTGGCAGAGCAACCTCGGCATGGCCATCATCGACCCGCGCGACCGCGACAGCGGCCACACACTGGCGCGGCGTGCGCGGCGGACATTGAGCTGGGATCTGGATCGGCAGTTTGAGCAGATCGGCGTCGGTGCCAGTTGGCAGGCCGTCAGCAGCAGTTATGACGACCTGAAAAATGAAAACCCGCTGGGTGGCTACGCCTTGTTCGGCTTGCGCAGCAGCTGGGCGCTGAACCGCGAGATCAAGCTGGATCTGAAGGTCGATAACGTTTTCGACAAAGGCTACAGCCGGGCGAATTACAGCCATGACGGCAGCCAGTATGGCTATCGCGAGGAAGGTCGGGCGTGGATGTTTGGGGTCACCTGGACTCCCCAGCTTTGATTTGAATCTTCGCTGATTTGCCTGGCCTGCTCGGCTTCAGCGGTCAGGCGCGATCAATTCGCAGAGTTTGGCGGTGGCATCGAGCATTTGGCCGCTTGGGCGCTCAAGGCCTTTATCGGTAACCAACAGTAGTTTCCCCTGCTTCACTGCTGCTACCCGCGGCCAGTCTTTCCACGCATCGAGCTGGGCCTGATCTCCCGCCAGAATCACCTGCGGATCGCGCTGCAGCACCGCTTCGATACTCACCTGCGGGGCCGGCAAACTCAGGTCGGCAAACACATTGCGTGCGCCGCAGACCTCGAGCGCATCGCTGATGATCTGCCCGCCACCGACGGTGTACAGCGGCTTGTCCCAGACTTGATAGAACACCTTCAGCGGCGTGTCCCGGCGATAGCGTTGGCGTAACTCGGTGAGTTGCTTGCGCAGTTCGCTCGCTCGCACCACCCCGCGCGAAGGTCGCCCCAGTTGCGCGGCAATGGCTTTAATCTGGGTGATGAGTTGTTCAAGGGAATGCGGTTCGGCGACAAAGATCGGGAGGCCCAGACGCTGCAACTGATCGCGCTGCGCCGGGCCGACACTGCCGGGCCACAGCAACAGCAAATCCGGCTTGAGGCTCAACAACCGCTCCATGTCGAGCTGACCATAGCGACCTACAGACGCAACCTGAGCAATCGCTGCCGGCCGCTCGCCGGCGTCCAGCACCCCGACCAGCAGGTCAGCCGAGTCCAGCTCGACGACGATTTCAGACAGCGACGGGGCGAGGCTGACCACGCGCAATTGCGCCAGCGCGGGCCCCGTGATGGCCAGCAACAGCAGCGCCAGCCCGAAACGCCGCATCAACCGAGTTGACGCGGGATACGGTAGAGGTAGAACAGTACCGCCGTGGACAACGCCAGCAGCATCAACGGTACCGCTTCAAGGCCGACGAACACCGCCAGCGCGCCGATCCATGCTGGCAGTGCGGCCGCGAGGAATGCACTGCGCCGCCGGGCCGCCAGGGCAATCCACGCCGCAGGTTCGTCAGGGGTATCGAGGGCTTTTTGCGTAGCGATCAGCGCGTGTTTGTAGCGGCCGAAAAACTTCAGGCTGACAAACATCGAGGCGACGCCGGCAATGAACAATGGCATCGCCAGCACCGGCAGAATGCCTTCGCCCTGACCGAACAACGCGTTGAGGACGAACAGCGGCAGCAGCGCCAGCGCCAGGTATTTCCACCAGTCGACCGACAACCGGCGCCGCACCTGACCCCGCGTCACGCGCGATCTACCTCGCCCTGATGCTCGTTGCCCATCATGTGGTCGAGCTTGCTGGCCTTGGTCGCCAGGTAGAGTTTGTTGTGCGGGTTATGGCCGGTGTGCAGCGGCACGCGCTCGGCGACGACGATGCCCATGTCGGTCAACGCCTTGACCTTGCGCGGGTTGTTGGTCATCAGGCGCAGCGACTTCACGCCCAGGTGCTCGAGCATCGGCAGGCACATGGCGTAGTCGCGCTGATCGGCGGCGAAGCCCAGACGCTCGTTGGCTTCAACGGTGTCGGCGCCACCATCCTGCAATTCGTAGGCACGGATCTTGTTCAGCAGACCGATACCGCGGCCTTCCTGGCGCAGGTACAGCAACACGCCACGCCCTTCGCGGGCGATGGCTTTGAGCGCGCCTTCGAGTTGCGAGCCGCAGTCGCAACGCTGGCTGAACAGGGCGTCGCCCGTCAGGCATTCGGAGTGCAAGCGGCCGAGCACCGGGGCTCCGTCGGCAATCTCACCCAGGCTCAGCACAACGTGCTCGCGGCCGGTGGCTTCATCGAGAAAACCGTGCATGGTGAATTGCGCAAAAGGCGTTGGCAGCTTGGAAGCGGCGACAAAAACGACAGGCACCGGTGTGCTCCTGATCTAAAAGTCTGAAGATTCGCAGGCCGGCATTGTAACAGCAGGTTCCTGGCGACGCTTAGGCTGAATTATCGGGGATAACGATCAAAAAGTTTGATGACTCCCGGCCAGTGCAGATCGCTGTGAGAGAGAGCCTGCTCGCGAAGGCATCGGCACGTTCAAGCTCTGCGGGCCTGACCCGGCGCTTTCGCGAGCAGGCTCGCTCCCACAGGGAGAACCGTGCTGGGCGCAACCTAAGTGTTCAGTTCGCCTCGAACGGATACGGCTGCTTCCATTTCTCGAAAATCGGTTTCAGCTCGCCGCTTTTCACCAGTTGCGCCATGCGCTGATCGTACAGCGCCATCAAGGCGCGGGCCTGCGGGGTATCGGCGAAGCCGAGGAACAGCGGCAGCTCCGCCAGGTGCGAGTGGCGGTACTGCGTCGGATCCGCGGCATCCCTCAGCACCGCTTCGATTTCCGTCAGCGCATCGATGTAGTAATCCGCCCGGCCCTGCTTGAGCATCGACAGAATGCCGGTGCGCCGCTCGATCTGATTGTAGCGTTTGATGTTCGGCAGATAGTTTTCATAGCGATAGCCACGCACCCAGGCCAGCCGGTACTTGCCCAGCGTGGCCAGGGTGGGCGGCGGATTGCTGGCCAGGCCGAGGGCATAGATGTGGTCGGAGTCGAAATTCCAGTGCGGGTACAGCACCTGAGCGGCTTCGTCGCGATAGGAGCCGACCAGTGCGTCGACTTCCTTCAACTGCACCAGTCCCACCGAGCGGGTGTACGGCACGCTGCGGATGTCGAGTTTCACCCCGGCCGGCTCGAACACCTTGCGCAGGACGTCCCAGCCCAGGCCGTGGCCGTCGGCGGCGGTGTAGTCTTCCCAGTCTTCGCTGGCCAGGTGAATCACCGACGGTGGCGCATCCTCGGCCAGGACCTGCGCACTGCTCACGACACCGAGCAAGGTCAAAACCAGCACCGCCAACCAGCGTCGAGCCATCCCCAGTCCCTCAGCTACGCCCCGATATCAGGTGAACATCCACACCAGGCCCTGCATGGCCAGCCAGGCGAAGACGCCGGCCAGGACGTCGTCGAGCATGATGCCGACACCGCCGTGCACATGCCGGTCGATCCAGCGGATCGGCCAGGGCTTGAGGATGTCGAAGAAGCGGAACACCAGGAACCCGGCCAGCAACCAGTACCAGCCTTCCGGCACCAGCCACAGGGTGATCCACATCCCGACCATCTCGTCCCAGACGATGCCTTCGTGGTCATGCACGCGCAGATCGTCGGCGACCTTGCCGCACAGCCAGAAGCCGAACAGCATGGTGATGCCGAGCATCAGCCAGTAGCCCCAGTCGGGCAACATCTGCCATAACGGAATAAAGGGTAGCGCAACCAACGAGCCCCAGGTGCCCGGCGCCTTGGGCAGCGTGCCCGAGCCGAAACCGAAGGCGAGGAAATGCCAGGGATTGCGCCAGACAGACGGCGGTACGAATTCGGCCGGAACCTGTTTCGGGTGATCTGTCACGGTGTCTCCTGAAAATGTTGATAGCCGCGGATTTGCGGGGTGATGTCCTGTCCGTCGCGGTCCAGCAGCACCACGCCCTGCCCTTCGGCCACGCGCCCGATCACATGGATCGGCCAGCCGCCGGCCAGCAGCGCCGGCAATTCGACGGCCGGCAGGGTGAAAGCCAGCACGTAATCATCGCCACCGCTCAGCGCCGCACGTTCGGCGCCGCGTTGGCCGAGAAACGCCACCAGTGCATCCGACAACGGTACACGCTCGCGTTCAATTTCCAGGCGCACCCGCGACGCGAGGGCGATATGGCCGCAGTCGGCGAGCAGGCCGTCGGAGATGTCCAGCGCCGCGCTGGCCTTGCCGCGCAGCGCCTGGCCGAGGGCCAGTTGCGGTTGCGGCGACCAGTAATGCTCGAGCAATGGCTGGGCGACCGGCGCGTCGGCGCTGCGCTGACCGAGCACCAGCGGCAAGGCGCCGGCGGCATTTCCCAGCTCGCCGCCGACGCACAACAGATCGCCCGCTCGGGCGCCGCTGCGCATCAGGGCCTGGCCGGCCGGGACACGGCCGAAGACGGTAACGGTCAGGCTCAACGGCCCGCGTGTGGTGTCGCCGCCGACCAGCGCCACACCACAGCCCTGCGCCATGCGGTTCAAACCACCGGCATAGGCTTGCAGCCAATCGGCGGTGACCTTGGGCAGTGTCAGGGCAAGGGTAAAGGCGACGGGCGTGGCGCCCATGGCGGCCAGATCGCTGACCGCCACGGCCAGCGAACGCTGACCGAGCAGATACGGATCGCAGGGGTCGGCGAAATGGACACCGGCCACCAGCGTATCGGTGGAAATCGCCAGCTGCTCCCCCGGGGGAAGCGCCAGCAGGGCGCAATCGTCACCGATCCCCAGGGCAACGCCCTCGCCGCCCTGCGCACAAGGCGCGGCGGCGAAGAAATTGCGGATCAGCTCAAACTCGCCCATTGGGTATCAAGCGCATTTCAGCGCTTGAACGCCTTCACTTCAGCTTCACGCAGACGCGGGGCCAGCTTGTCGAGCACGCCGTTGACGAACTTGTGGCCATCGGTGGAACCGAAGACCTTGGCCAGTTCGATACCTTCGTTGATGACAACGCGGTACGGCACGTCGACGCGCTTGAGCAGCTCCCAGGTGGACAGGCGCAGAACCGCCAGTTCAACCGGGTCCAGCTCTTCGATCGCCAGGTCCAGGCAAGGCTTGAGCGCGGTGTCGATTTCCGTCTTGAACTGCGGAACCCCGTGCAGGATCTCGCGGAAGTAGGCGCCATCGACATCGGTGAAATCGTTATCAACGCGGAACTGCGCTTCGATCTCGTTCAGCGACTGCCGGGCCATGTGCCATTGGTACAGGGCCTGGGTCGCGAGCTGACGGGCTTCGCGGCGCTTGGCGCTTTTCGATGGCTTGCCGGCATCCGCAGGTTTCGGATCGCGCGGGTTGAAACGATCGCTATCGTCGCTAATCACTTGGCCTCCAACTGCGCCAGCAGGCTGACCATTTCCAGAGCGGACAGGGCAGCTTCAGCACCTTTGTTGCCGGCCTTGGTGCCGGAACGTTCGATGGCTTGCTCGATGGAATCGACGGTCAGGACGCCGAACGCGACCGGTACGCCGAACTCCATGGACACCTGGGCCAGGCCCTTGGTGCATTCGCCCGCCACGTATTCGAAGTGCGGAGTGCCGCCACGAATGACCGCGCCGAGGGCGATGATGGCTGCGAACTCGCCTTTCTGGGCGACTTTCTGCGCAACCAGCGGGATTTCGAAGGCGCCAGGTGCGCGGATGATGGTGATGTCGCTTTCGCTCACGCCGTGGCGAACCAGGGCATCAACTGCACCGCTGACCAGGCTTTCAACCACGAAGCTGTTGAAACGGCCCACTACCAGAGCGTAGCGGCCTTTAGGGGCGATGAAGGTACCTTCGATGGTCTTCAGGGTCATTCGTCAGATCTCTTAAAGAGCCGGGACGCGTCTGCTACGCGTCCCTCAGTGATTTATTTGCCGCGAATTCGGGTCCGGAAACAACCGGTCATTATTCGGAGGGCACGTATTCTACAACTTCCAGATCGAAACCGGATATCGCATTGAATTTCATCGGTGCCGACATCAGGCGCATTTTGCGCACGCCGAGGTCGCGCAGGATCTGCGAACCGGCACCGACAATGCTGTAGGTGGTCGGTTTTTTCACCGCGGCCTGATCGGCGGTTTCGCGAATGTGCGCCAGCAGCACGTCACCGTCGAGCGGGTGACCGAGCAGCAGCACCACCCCGCTACCGGCCTCGGCCACCGCTGCCATGGCCGCGCGCAGGCTCCAGCGCCCCGGTTGCTTGACCATCAGCAGGTCGCGCAGCGGATCCATGTTGTGCACGCGCACCAGGGTCGGCTCTTCGGCGCAGACAGTGCCCAGGGTCAGGGCCATGTGCACGTCGCCTTCCACGGAATCACGATAGGTCACCAGGTTGAATTGGCCCAGTTCGCTGTCCAGTGGCTGCTCGGCAATCCGCTGAACGGTACGTTCGTGGATCATCCGGTAGTGGATCAGGTCGGCGATGGTGCCGATCTTGATGTTGTGTTCGGCCGCGAACGCTTCCAGTTCGGCGCGCCGGGACATGGTGCCGTCGTCGTTCATCACTTCGCAGATCACACCGCTCGGCTCGAAACCGGCCATGCGCGCCAGATCGCAAGCGGCTTCCGTGTGGCCGGCACGGGCCAGGGTGCCGCCGGCCTGCGCCATCAGCGGGAAGATGTGGCCCGGGCTGACGATGTCTTCAGCCTTGGCGTCTTTTGCTGCAGCCGCCTGCACGGTGCGCGCACGGTCAGCGGCGGAGATACCGGTGGTCACGCCTTCGGCGGCTTCGATCGATACGGTGAACTTGGTGCCGAAACCGGAGCCATTGCGCGGTGCCATCAGTGGCAGCTTGAGCAGTTCGCAGCGTTCGCGGCTCATCGGCATGCAGATCAGGCCGCGGGCGTGCTTGGCCATGAAGTTGATGTGCTCGGCCTTGCAGCATTCGGCGGCCATGATCAGGTCGCCTTCGTTCTCGCGGTCTTCGTCATCCATGAGGATGACCATCTTGCCTTGGCGGATGTCTTCAACCAGTTCTTCGATGCTATTGAGCGCCACAAGGCACCCCCTTCGGTCAGGATTTGAGATAGCCGTTGGCGGCCAGAAAGCTTTCAGTGATCGTGCCAGCGGATGCAGGCTCTGCGGCCTTGTCACCCATCAACAGGCGCTCCAGATAACGCGCCAGCAGGTCGACCTCCAGGTTCACCCGGCGGCCCGGTTTGTAGGACGCCATGATGGTTTCGCTGAGGGTGTGCGGAATGATCGTCAGGAGGAATTCGGCGCCATCGACCGCGTTCACCGTCAGGCTGGTGCCGTCGACGGTGATCGAGCCTTTGTGGGCGATGTACTTGGCCAATTCCTTCGGCGCGCGAATGCGAAATTCCACGGCGCGGGCGTTATCGCTGCGCGCTACCACTTCGCCGACACCGTCGACGTGACCGCTGACCAGATGCCCGCCGAGACGGGTGGTCGGGGTCAGGGCCTTTTCCAGGTTGACCGGGCTGCCGCTTTTCAGGTCATTCATGGCCGTGCAGTCGAGGGTTTCGCGGCTGACGTCGGCGGCGAAGCCGTCGCCCGGCAGCTCGACGGCGGTCAGGCACACGCCGTTGACCGCGATGCTGTCGCCGAGTTTGACGTCGCTCAGGTCGAGCTTGCCGGTTTCGACATGCACCCGCACGTCACCGCCCTTGGGGGTCAGTGCGCGGATACTGCCGATGGATTCGATGATGCCGGTAAACATGGGGTTCTCCTCGAGAACAAGGCCAGCGCAAATACGATGGCCGGGAATTATACGCTCGCCGAAACGACTGGCGTCGCAGTGACTCGCCAGTCATCGCCAACCGCGCGGATTTCAGTGATTTTCAGCTCAGGCGCGTCCTTCATGTACGCCAGCGGCCAGTCCAGCAGCGGCCGCCCCGTGGAGCCAAGGAACCTGCCGGCCATGAAGATCACGAACTCGTCGACCAGACCGCGCTGGGCAAACGCGCCGGCCAGTCGCGGACCGGCCTCGACCAGCACTTCGTTGACGCCGCGGTTGGCCAGTTCGATGAGCAGTTGGTGCAGGTCGACCTGGCCGTCATCACCCGGCACGATCAGGCATTCCGGGCCATTGGCGTATTGCTCTTCGACCGCCATGCACGTCGCGACCAGCGCCGGTCCGGCCTTGAAGAACGGCGCGTCCAGCGGCACCCGCAGGCGCCCGTCGATCAGCACCCGCAGCGGCGGACGGCTCATGGCCAGTGCGGTCTGTTCGGCATCCAGGCCTAGTTCGTCGGCGCGCACGGTCAGGCGTGCGCCGTCGGCCAGCACGGTGTCGGCGCCGGTCAGCACCACGGCGGCCTGTGCGCGCAGCCGCTGCACTGCGGAACGCGCGGCCGGGCCGGTGATCCACTGGCTCTCGCCGCTTTCCATCGCCGTGCGACCGTCAAGACTCATCGCCAGTTTGACCCGCACGAACGGCAAGCCGTGTTCCATGCGCTTGAGGAAGCCTTGATTGAGTTTGCGCGCCTCGGCTTCGAGCACGCCGCTTTCGCTGGCGATCCCGGCATCCGCCAGCCGCTGCAGACCGCGCCCGGCCACCTGCGGGTTCGGGTCGCGCATCGCCGCCACCACGCGAGCGACCCCGGCATTCACCAGCGCATCGGCACACGGCGGCGTGCGGCCATGGTGGCTGCACGGTTCGAGGGTGACGTAGGCGGTAGCGCCCCGGGCCTGTTCGCCGGCGGCGCGCAGGGCGTGGACTTCGGCGTGCGGTTCGCCGGCGCGCTCGTGCCAGCCTTCGCCGACGATCTGTCCGTCGCGCACGATCACACAGCCGACCCGCGGATTGGGGTGCGTGGTGTAGTGACCCTTGCGCGCCAGCTCCAGGGCACGGGCCATGAAGTGCGCGTCGAGGATGGCCTGCTCGGCGGTGGTGGTCATTCTTTCACCGGCTCGCGGGCGAGACGGTCGATCTCTTCGCGGAACTCGTTGAGGTCCTGGAAGCGCCGATACACCGAAGCGAAACGGATATAGGCGACTTCATCGAGTTTCTGCAGCTCGGCCATCACCAGTTCGCCGACCACGAGGGACTTGACCTCGCGCTCGCCGGTGGCGCGCAGCTTGTGTTTGATGTGAACCAGCGAGGACTCGAGACGCTCGACGCTCACCGGACGTTTTTCCAGGGCGCGCTGCATGCCGGCGCGGAGTTTTTCTTCGTCGAACGGCTGGCGGCTGCCATCGGTTTTGATCAGGCGCGGCAACACCAGTTCGGCCGTCTCGAACGTCGTGAAACGTTCGCCGCAGGCCAGGCATTCACGCCGGCGGCGCACCTGTTCGCCCTCGGCGACCAGACGCGAGTCGATGACCTTGGTGTCGTTGGCACCGCAGAAGGGACAGTGCATGGTGGCTGGCAACAAAAAATGGGAGGGCCATGGTAGCGCATCCCGGTGGCAAGACAAGCCATAGGGTTTGCGGTATACAGACTGGCATGATCGTTTGATCCATGGATTTCATTCTGCCGGAGCCGCCAATGCCTTTACGTCCGCTCGTTTTGCTCAGCCTTTGCACCTTGCTGGTGGCCTGTGGCAGCGACGCGCCCAAGCCCCAGCCGCCGACACCCGGCCCGGCGCCGCAGCAGGCGCAGAAAAAAGCCAGGGAGGCCGCCGACCTCGGCCCGCTGCCGGCCTATCAACGCGAACTGAGCGGCACCCTGCAAGGCGTCCCGGCCGGCGCCGAAGTCGAACTGGCGCTGCTGGTCATCGACGACAAGGATCGCCCGCAGCAATTGCTCGCCAGTTCCAGCCTGATCGGCACCAACCAGGTCCTGCCGTTCCGCCTGCGTTTCAATCCGGAAGCGTTCCCCGCTGGCGCACGGGTCGAGTTGCGCGGTCGTGCCACGCAGTCCGGCCAGCTGATTCTGCACCTGCCGTCGCAAACCATCACCCAGCCAACCACCCAGGCGCTGGGCCAGCTGCAGTTTGTCAAAGCCCCATGACGGCACCGCTCGACCTGCAGCAGGCGTTAGCTGAATTGCTCGGTGACGCGCGGCTCAAGGCCTGCGCGTTGCCGGGCACCGATTTGCAGTTGTGGCTGATCGACGGCGACAACATGGCTCGCGAATTCAGCCCCGACGAAACCCGACGCATCCTCCACGAGCCGCCGTACTGGAGTTTCTGCTGGGCCAGCGGCCTGGCGGTGGCGCGCTACCTGGCGGCGTTTCCGCAGTGGGTGCGCGGCAAACGCGTGCTGGATTTCGGCGCCGGCTCCGGGATTGCCGGGATCGCCGCGGTCAAGGCCGGTGCGCTGGAAGTGGTGGCGTGTGATCTCGATCCGCTGGCGATTGCCGCGTGCCGGGCGAATGCCGCGCTCAATGGCGTGCAGATGAGCTATTCAACAGACTTCTTCGCCGAGCGCGACCGCTTCGATCTGATCCTGGTCGCGGACGTGTTGTACGACCGTGAGAACCTGCCGCTGCTCGATGCCTTTCTCAGCCGGGGGCGCGAGGCGCTGGTGGCGGATTCACGGGTGCGGGATTTCCGCCATCCGCTGTACGAGCGCATCGAAATGCTCGAGGCGATGACCTTGCCGGATCTGGCGGAACCGGAAGAGTTTCGGCATGTGAGCCTGTATCACGCACGGCGTAACTGAAATGGTTGAAAGATCGCAGCCTTCGGCAGCTACTGCAGTGGCCGAGTCGAACCGAGGTTTTGCGCACAACACAGCCCCCCCCCGTGGGAGCGGGCTTGCCCGCGAAGGCGTCCTGTCAGGCAACATGTCTCTAAACTTGCCCGCGCTTCCGGCCACCCCCCGCCAAGCCGTATAGTTGCCCCATCCACGCTTCTACGAGATCCCCCATGAGTCAGCAAACGCCGTACATCTTCGACGCCACGACTGCCGATTTCGACCAGTCGGTGATCGAGGCTTCCTTCAGCAAACCGGTACTGGTGGATTTCTGGGCCGAATGGTGTGCGCCGTGCAAGGCGCTGATGCCGATGCTGCAAGGCATCGCCGAGAGCTATCAGGGCCAGTTGCTGCTGGCCAAGGTCAATTGCGACATCGAGCAGGACATCGTCGCCCGCTTCGGCATCCGCAGCCTGCCGACCGTGGTGCTGTTCAAGGACGGCCAGCCGGTGGACGGCTTCGCCGGGGCGCAACCGGAGTCGGCAGTGCGCGCGCTGCTCGAACCGCATGTGCAGATGCCGCCACCGGCCGCTGCCGATCCCTTCGAACAGGCCCAGGCACTGTTCGACGAGGGACGTTTCGCCGATGCCGAAGCGGCGCTGGTGGTGCTGCTCGGTGAAGACAACACGAATGCCAAGGCGCTGATCCTGTATGCCCGCTGCCTGACCGAACGCGGTGAGCTGGGCGAAGCGCAGACTGTGCTCGACGCGGTCAAGAGCGACGAACACAAGGCTGCACTGGCCGGGGCCAAGGCGCAGATCCAGTTCCTCGGCCTGGCCCGCGACCTGCCGGACGCCGCCGACCTGAAAGCCCGCCTGGCGAAAAACCCGCAGGACGATGAAGCGGTGTATCAACTGGCAATCCAGCAACTGGCGCGCCAGCAGTACGAGGCGGCGCTGGACGCCTTGCTCAAGCTGTTCATCCGCAACCGCAGCTACGGCGAGGGCCTGCCGCACAAGACCCTGCTGCAAGTGTTCGAGTTGCTGGGCAACGATCATCCGCTGGTGACCGCTTACCGCCGTAAAGTGTTTGCGGCGCTGTACTAAGCGCTTACTCGATCCAGCTGTAGAGCGGCGTATCCCCGCCGCTCGCCACTTTCACCTGTGAACTGTGGCGCAACCGCACCAGCAACCGCTTGCCCGCCGCCGCACTGCCCGTCAGTCCCTCTAGCTGCTCCAGCAGATCCGGTCCGCTGAGTTGCCCGGCCTTGCGCAACAGATCCTGGGCCACCTGCCACACCGCATCGTCCTGGCTCTGCGGTTTCGCCGCCGGCGTCAGCGATGCCGCTGCAGGCTGATCAGCCAACGACTGCGCCCCCAGGGCAGCGCCGAGCTTCGCCCAATCGCTGTCATCCAGCTCCACCGTCAAATCCACCGGCGTCGCGCCGACCGTTCCGCGTATCCGCAACATCGAGTTCACTCCCGCACATTTCTGACCTGCATGCTCCCATGGGACTTGTGCAACGCCAAGCGCACGGGCAAACTCTGCGCACTTTCGTTATAAGATTACATAACAAACTCTTCACTTTACTTCCCGGAGACCGTCATGCGTCGTCTGCTCCTCGCTTTGCCATTTGCCCTGTTGCCGCTGGCCCTCGTCCATGCCGCCGATGAGCACGACCATGACCATGAGCACGGCAGCCTCGGCGCGCACGAGCATGGCGTCGGGCGTCTGAATGCCGCCCTCGACGGCCAGACCCTGGAACTTGAGCTGGAAAGCCCGGCGATGAACCTGGTCGGTTTCGAGCACGCCGCCACCAGCGACGCCGACAAGGCCAAGGTTGCCGCCGCCCGCGCGCAACTGGAGAAGCCACTGGCGCTGTTCAGCCTGCCGAGCGCTGCCGCTTGCAAAGTGGTCAGCCAGGAACTGGAAAGCCCGCTGTTCGGTGACAAACCGGAGGCCGACGACCATGACGACGATGAAGCGGACAAGGACGGTCATGAACACCACCACGACCACAGTGAAATCCACGCCCATTACCAGATCAGCTGCGCGGCGCCGGGCGCGCTGCAGACACTGAATCTGGCGAACATTTTCAATACCTTCCCGGCCACGCAGAAAATTCAGGTACAACTGATCGGCCCGAGTGGCCAGCAAGGCAGCGAAGTGACTTCCAAGGCTGCGGCCCTGAAATTCTGATAACACCGAGCATCCCCTGTGGGAGCGAGTCTGCTCGCGAATGCATTCGAACAGTCACCATCGATTTCGACTGATCCAGCGCTTTCGCGAGCAGGCTCGCTCCCACAAGGGTTCAGTGTCCAACCACGAAACCGGCGCCATGACCCAAGCACTCATCGAACTGTCCGACCTCGGCTTCAACTGGCCCGGTCACCCGCCGCTGCTGGATATCCCGGCGTTTCGCCTGGAACCGGGAGAAACCCTGTTCCTCAAGGGCCCCAGCGGCAGCGGCAAGACCACCCTGCTCGGCCTGCTCGGCGGCGTGCAGAAGCCCGGACGCGGCAGCATTCGCCTGCTCGGCCAGGAACTGAGCGAACTCGGCGCCGGCGCCCGTGACCGCTTTCGCGTCGATCACACCGGCTACATCTTCCAGCAGTTCAACCTGCTGCCGTTTCTCTCGGTGCGCGAGAACGTCGAGTTGCCGTGCCACTTCTCCAGGCTGCGTGCAGAGCGCGCGAAACAACGTCACGGCAGCGTCGATCAGGCCGCGGCGACTCTGCTCGCCCACCTCGGCCTGAAGGATGAAAACATGCTCGGCCGTCGCGCCGATTCGCTGTCGATCGGTCAGCAGCAACGGGTTGCCGCCGCGCGCGCGTTGATCGGCCAACCGGAACTGGTGATCGCCGACGAACCGACCTCGGCGCTGGATTACGACGCCCGGGAAAATTTCATTCGCCTGTTGTTCGCCGAATGCCGCGAGGCCGGTTCCAGCCTGTTGTTCGTCAGCCACGACCAGAGCCTGGCGCCACTGTTCGACCGTCACCTGTCCCTGGCCGAGCTGAATCGCGCCGCCACGTCTGCCGAGGTCTGAGATGTATCTGCTCCGTCTGGCCATGGCCAGCCTGGCCAACCGCCGCTTCACCGCCCTGCTCACCGCATTCGCGATTGCCCTGTCCGTGTGCCTGTTGCTCGCCGTCGAGCGCGTGCGCACCGAGGCCAAGGCCAGTTTCGCCAGCACCATCAGCGGCACCGACCTGATCGTCGGCGCCCGTTCGGGCTCGGTGAACCTGTTGCTGTACTCGGTGTTCCGCATCGGCAACGCCACCAACAATATCCGCTGGGACAGCTTCGAACACTTCGCCAGCAACC
Organism: Pseudomonas sp. efr-133-TYG-5; assembly: GCF_030209175.1. GTDB lineage: Bacteria > Pseudomonadota > Gammaproteobacteria > Pseudomonadales > Pseudomonadaceae > Aquipseudomonas. The sequence continues at coordinate 270,059 of NZ_JARVSM010000002.1, forward strand.
CGAAGGTGAAGTGGGCGATTCCGATGTCCCTCGGCGATTCGCATCGCGGTTACCGGGTGATGGGCACCACCCAAGCGTATTTCGAGCATTACCAGTACGGTCGGCAGCAACACCTGGAACTGGCCGATGGCCGCGCCTTCGCCAGCGATCCGTTCGAAGTGGTGCTCGGTGCCGAAGTGGCCGAAGCGTTGCACTACAAGCTCGGTGACCAACTGGTGCTGGCCCATGGCGTGGCGGCGATCAGCCTGGTCAAGCACGACGACAAACCGTTCACGGTGGTGGGTATTCTCAAGCGCACCGGCACGCCGGTCGACCGCACATTGCACATCAGCCTCGGCGGCATGGAGGCGATTCACATCGACTGGCACAACGGCGTACCGGCGCGGGGCAATGGCCGCATCAGCGCCGACCAGGCGCGCAACATGGACCTGACGCCGCAAGCGATCACCGCCTTCATGCTCGGCCTCAACAGCAAGATTTCTACGTTCGCCCTGCAACGCGAGATCAACGAATTCCGTGGCGAGCCGATGCTGGCGATCCTCCCGGGCGTGGCCCTGCAGGAACTGTGGAGCCTGATGAGCACTGCCGAAAAAGCCCTGTTCGTGGTGTCGCTGTTCGTGGTGCTGACCGGGTTGATCGGCATGCTCACGGCGATTCTCACCAGCCTCAACGAGCGGCGGCGGGAGATGGCGATCCTGCGTTCGGTCGGGGCGCGGCCGTGGCACATCGCGAGCCTGCTGGTGCTGGAGGCCTTTGCCCTGGCGTTGACCGGCGTGATCGCAGGATTAGCCTTGCTGTACCTCGGTATCGCCGCGGCCCAGGGTTATGTGCAGGCCAATTACGGTCTGTATCTGCCGCTGGCGTGGCCCAGCGAGTATGAATGGACGCTGCTCGGTGGCATTCTGGCGGCCGCGCTGCTGATGGGCAGCGTGCCGGCCTGGCGCGCGTATCGCCAATCCCTGGCCGATGGCCTGTCGATCCGTCTATGAGGATGTTCACCATGCCCCGCGCCGTGCTCGCGCTGTTGTTGCTGGTCGCCCTGCCCGTGTGGGCCGCGACGCCGAAAGACCTGACCTGGTCGGAGATGATCCCGCCCGACGCCGCACCGGAAGTGCCGAACATGACGCCGCTGCATGACCTGTCGAAAATGGGTGATGCGTTGTCCGCCGAATCGGCACCCGCGGCGAAACAGGACATGCCCAACGCGCCGGTGGTGCAGAGTCTCGACGGCCAGAACATCCGCCTGCCGGGCTACATCGTGCCGCTGGAAGTCAACGAAGCGGGGCGCACCACCGACTTCCTGCTGGTGCCGTACTTCGGCGCCTGCATCCACGTCCCGCCACCGCCGTCGAACCAGATCGTGCACGTGAAAAGCGAACTGGGGGTCAAGCTCGATGAGCTGTACCAGCCGTACTGGGTCGAGGGACCGTTGCAGGTCAAACCTTCCAGCAGCGAACTGGCCGACGCTGGTTATCAGATGGATGCGGACAAGATTTATGTGTATGAGCTGCCGGAGTAACTCCGACAATTCTGTGTTGTTTTCCATGGCCCCATCGCTGGCAAGCCAGCTCCCACAGTGATCGAGTCGTTCAGCAGTGTTGTGATTACCAACGAAACCTGTGGGAGCTGGCTTGCCAGCGAAGGGGTCGGCCAAGGTTCCACAAACAACCACCCCTTCACTGTTTCATTGAGCTGAGTCAAAAGACCGTATCAGACGGATTCGTACCATAGGACATCAAACATTTTTAACGTCCTTTGGGAGCTTCCATGAACAAGTCCTTGCTCAGCGCCTCGCTGCTGGCCCTCGCGCTCGCAGCCCCGCTCGCCCACGCCCACGAAGCCGGCGACATCATCGTTCGCGCCGGCGCGATCACCGTCAACCCGAAGGCCGACAGCTCCAGCGTCAAGGTCGACCAGGGTCCGTTGAGCGGCACCAATCTGGGCGGCAAGGCGACCATGAGCAGCGACACCCAACTGGGCCTGAACTTCGCCTACATGCTGACCAACAACATCGGGATCGAGTTGCTGGCGGCCTCGCCGTTCGAGCATGACGTGAAGATCAAGGGCACCGCCCTGCCGGCTGCCAACGGCAAACTCGGCACCCTGAAACACCTGCCGCCGACCCTCAGCGTCGTCTACTACCCGCTCGACGCCAAGTCGCCGTTCCAGCCGTACATCGGCGGCGGCATCAACTACACCTGGATCTACGACGAGCACGTCGGCAGCGAAGCGCAGTCCAACGGCTTCAGCAATTTCAAGGCGAAAAACTCCTGGGGCCTGGCCTGGCAGGTCGGCGCCGACTACATGCTGACCGACAACATCATGCTCAACGCCCAGGTGCGCTACATCGACATCGACACCCGCGCCACCGTCGAGAACAACGCCGTGGCACCGGGCACCCGCGCCAAGGTGAATGTCGATGTCGATCCGTTTGTGTACATGGTCGGCCTGGGCTACAAGTTCTGAGAACGTTCACGTGGTGGTGAATGAGGCTGGGTGGCGGGCAGGCTGAAACTGACGGCGATTGCATTGCGCAGCGCACGGGGACAATGTTCCCCGCCACAGAAATTTCGCCAGTTGCAGGGTGAATTTCGGCCGTGAAAAAGGCGCCTGTCAAAGGGCGCCTTTTTCATGCTTGCTCGAAACAGGTTGTGTGCTTGCGGTCGCTCCCCTCACCCTTTGAGCGGCCCCGACTTTTCGGCAGGGTCAGGGTGAGGGAGCCTTTCAGCCGCGCCCCAACAGCCGGCTCAAGCCAACGCTCATCGGCGTCTGCGCCGGCAGCGCAAAGCGCTCGAGCAGGCGCCGGTTGTTGGCCCGCGAATGGCGGATATCACCGGAACGCGCCGGACCGTAGCTGACCGGCGGCAGCTGGCCAACGACCTGTTCCAGCACGGCCAGCATCTGCTTGAGATTGGTCGCCTGGTTCCAGCCGACATTCACCGCGCCGACCGCCACTTGCGGTGCTTCCAGCGCCTGCACCAGCACGTCGACCAGATCCTCGACATAGAGGAAATCCCGCGTCTGTTCGCCATCGCCGAACACGGTGATCGGCAAGCCTTTCTGCGCTCGCTCGCTGAAAATGCTGATGACCCCGGAGTACGGCGAGGACGGATCCTGGCGCGGCCCGAAGATATTGAAGAAACGGAAGATCACCGGCTCCAGACCATGCTGGCGGCGGTAGAAATCGAAGTAGTGCTCGCCGGCCAGTTTGTCCGCGGCATACGGGGTCAGCGGGGCTTTGGGCGTGTCTTCGTCGATCGACTCACCCTCGCCGTTGTTGCCGTAGACCGCCGCGCTGGAGGCGAACAGCACCCGCTTCACGCCCGCCTCGCGCATGGCTTCGCAGACGTTGAGGGTGCCGATGAAATTGCTCTGGTGGGTCTTCACAGGATCATCCACCGAGGCCTGCACCGAAGCCACGGCGGCCAGGTGGGCGACCGCGCTGCAGCCGTGCATCGCGCGGCTGACCAGCGCAGCGTCGGCGACATCGCCGACCACCAGTTCGACCTTGGGATTGGCCAGCGGCAGATTGCTGCGCTTGCCGGTCGACAGGTCATCGAGAATGCGCACCGAATGGCTCTTGGCGAGCAAGGCGTCGGTCAGGTGCGAGCCGATGAAACCGGCGCCGCCGGTGATGAGAACGGGGCCTTCAGCCATGACGGTAAAACCTGTCCAGTAAGCCCGGGAGCGCGGCACGCCAGGCGCGCGGCTTGATCCCGAAGGTGTGGAGAATTTTCTTGCAGGCGAGCACCGCATGCTGCGGCTCTTCGGCGGCATCCGGACGCGCGGCGTGGGCCTGCGCGGTCGGTTCGTCGATGGCCAGCGGATGCAGGCTGCGTGCTTCGGTGAGAATTGCCTGGCCCAGCGCCAGTGGCGTGGTCGCCTCGTGGCCGGCGTAGTGATAAGTGCCCCACAGCGGCGCCGCGCAATCGAGTTGCTTGAGCACCGAAATGATCACCCGCGCAGCGTCGTCGACCGGCGTCGGATTGCCTCGACGGTCATCGGCCAGAAGCAATTGATCCGGTTGCTCGGCACGGGCGAGGAAACGCCCGAGGGTGCCGTCCGGGCTGTCGTCGAGCAGCCAGCCGAAGCGCAGCAGCACATGTTGCGGGCAGGTCGCGCGCACGCTCTGCTCGATCCGCCACAGCGCCTGACCGCGCAGCCCCAGCGGCACCGGCTCGTCTTTCTCGCTGTAGGCGGTGGCGCGCGAGCCGTCGAACACCCGATAGCTGGAAGGCTGGACAAGGATGATGTTGTGGTGCTGGCACAGCTCGGCCAGACGCTCGATGGCGCGTTCCTGCCCGGCGAGACGGGTTTCGCTGACAGTCTCGGCCTGGAACCAGTCGAAATAGTAGGCAAGGTTGATCAACGCATCGGGACGCGTGTCGTCGAGCAGTTGTGTCAGGCTCGCGGCATCCCAGCCGTCTTCTGGCGGGCGGGGGGCGAGGAAGCCGATGTCTTCCTCCGCACCGAGGCGAATCAGCGCCTGCCCAAGGGCATTTCCGCCGCCCAGTAACATAAGGCGCATTCGCATAGAGTCAGCAGGCCCAGTCTGATTGGAACGATGGCTTTGGCGACGGCACCTGGGGCGCCGTCGTCGATAATTGCCGGAATCGTTGCATTTTGCGGGTTTAGTGCGCAACCGTCACCCGTAAAGTGCAGATCGCCTGGAAATGTGCCGATTCAACCGGCCCTTTCCCGCGCAGGCTCACTGACTACACGCCCCGTGGGCGCGAGCCTGCTCGCGAAGAGGCCCGGCTGAACGCTGGAGAACCGAGCGGTACTTGCATCTTCGGATGACCACCCGCATAACTGCAGGATGAATCTGCCCATCCTCGAGGACGCGGCCCTGGCAGGCTTTCATCCCGCCGTCAGCGCCTGGTTCAGCAGCACCTTCCCGACGGTCACCGCCGCCCAGGCCCGCGCATGGCCGTTGATCCGCCAGCGCCGCTCGACGCTGATCGCCGCGCCCACCGGCTCCGGCAAGACCCTCACCGCGTTTCTCGCCGTGCTCGACGATCTCGTCCACCGTGGCCTGGAACACCCCGACGGCCTGCCGGACGAGACCCTGGTGGTCTACGTCTCGCCGCTCAAGGCCCTGTCCAACGACATCCGCATCAACCTGCAGAATCCACTGGCAGGCATCACCGACCAGTTGCAGCAGATGGGCCTGCCGGCACTGCACATCACCACCGCCGTACGCACCGGCGACACGCCACAGAAGGACCGCGCCGCGATGCGCAAGCGCGCGCCGCACATTCTGGTGACCACCCCGGAATCGCTGTACGTACTGCTCGGCTCGGAATCCGGGCGCACCCTGCTCGGCAGCACGCGGACGGTGATCATCGATGAGATCCACGCCATCGCCGCCGGCAAGCGCGGCAGTCACCTGGCGCTGAGCCTCGAACGCCTGCAGGCGCTGTGCGCCGAACCGCTGACCCGCATCGGCCTGTCGGCAACGCAGAAACCCATCGCCGCCGTGGCCCGCTTTCTCGTCGGCCATGGCCGGCCCTGCGAAATCATCGACATCGGTCACGCCCGGCCCCGCGACCTGGGCATTGAAGTGCCACCCGTGCCGCTGTCGGCGGTGATGGCCAACGACGTCTGGGAACTGGTCTACGACCGCCTCGCGGCGTTGGCCCGCGAACACCGCACGACGCTGATATTCGTCAACACCCGACGCCTCGCCGAACGCCTGAGCCGGCACCTCAGCGAGCGTCTGGGCAAACACGCGGTGGCCGCGCATCACGGCAGTCTGGCCAAGGAGTTTCGCCTTGATGCCGAACAGCGCCTCAAGCGCGGCGAACTGCAAGTGCTGATCGCCACCGCCTCGCTGGAACTGGGCATCGACATCGGCGAAGTCGACCTGGTCTGCCAGATCGCCTCGCCGCGCTCGATTGCCGGGTTTCTGCAACGGGTCGGGCGCTCCGGGCACCAGGTCGGCGGCACGCCGAAGGGGCGCTTGTTCGCCACCACCCGCGATGACCTGATCGAATGCGCGGCCCTGCTCGATTGCGTGCGCCGTGGCGAACTCGACACGTTGCACATCCCCGAAGCGCCGCTGGATGTGCTGGCGCAGCAGATCATCGCCGAAGTCAGTTGCCAGGAGTGGGCCGAGGACGCCCTGCTCGCCCTGTTCCGCCGGGCCGAACCCTACGCCAGCCTCGACGAAAAGCATTACCAGGCGCTGCTGACGATGCTTGCCGAAGGCTACAACGGGCGCCAGGGCATCCGCAGCGCCTACCTGCACCGCGACGCCGTCAGCCGCACTCTGCGCGGGCGGCGGGGCGCGCGGCTGACGGCGGTGACCAGCGGCGGCACCATCCCCGACAACGCCGACTACAGCGTGCTGGTCGAACCACAAGGCCTGAATATCGGCAGCGTCAACGAAGACTTCGCCGTGGAAAGCATCGCCGGCGACGTGTTCCAGCTCGGCAATACGTCCTATCGCATCCTGCGCGTGGAAACCGGCAAGGTGCGGGTCGAGGACGCCCAGGGCCAGCCGCCGACCATTCCGTTCTGGCTCGGCGAGGCCCCGGGGCGCAGCGCCGAGCTGTCGGCGGCGGTGGCGCGCCTGCAGGCGCAGCTCGATCAGTTGCTGAGCGCCAGTCCCGGCGACCTGCAACCGGCGCTCGACTGGCTGACCACGACCCTGGGCCTCAACCTCGCCAGCGCCGAACAACTGGTCGACTACCTGGCCCGCGCCCGCCTCGCCCTCGGCGCCCTGCCGTCCCAGGACACGCTGCTGATGGAGCGTTTTTTCGACGAGTCCGGTGGGACGCAACTGATCATCCACGCGCCGTTCGGCAGCCGCATCAATCGCGCCTGGGGGCTGGCCCTGCGCAAGCGTTTCTGCCGCACCTTCAATTTCGAACTGCAGGCCGCCGCCAGCGAAGACGCCATCGTGCTGTCGCTGTCCACCAGCCACAGCTTCGAGCTCGACGAGGTCTGGCGCTATCTGCACAGCAACAGCGCCGAGCACATCCTGATCCAGGCCGTGCTCGATGCGCCGTTGTTCGGCGTGCGCTGGCGCTGGAACGCCGGGGTGGCACTGGCCCTGCCGCGCTTTACCGGCGGACGCAAAGTCGCTCCGCAGTTGCAGCGGATGAAAAGCGAAGACCTGATCGCCAGTGTCTTTCCCGACCAGATCGCCTGCCTGGAAAACCTCGCCGGCGAACGCGAAATTCCCGCGCACCCGCTGGTGGAGCAGACCCTCGACGATTGCCTGCACGAAGCGATGGACAGCGAAGGCTGGCTCAATCTGCTGCGGCGCATGGAGCGCGGTGAAGTGCGCCTGATTGCCCGCGACCTGCCGGCACCGTCACCGCTGGCCGCGGAAATTCTCAGCGCCCGCCCCTACGCCTTTCTCGATGACGCACCGCTGGAAGAACGCCGCACCCAGGCCGTACTCAACCGGCGCTGGAGCGACCCGCAGTCCACCGATGACCTCGGTGCGCTGGACACCGAGGCCATCCGTGCCGTGTGCGAAGAGGCCTGGCCGACACCGCACAACGCCGATGAAATGCACGAAGCGCTGATGAGCCTGGGGTGCATCAGCGCCCGCGAAGCCGAGGCCAACCCGCACTGGCCGGGCTGGCTGCATGACCTGGCGCAAAGCGGTCGCGCCTGCCGTCTGCAGATCGACGCGCAGCCAATCGTGTGGCTGGCCCGGGAACGCCTGAGCTGCCTGCAGGCGCTTTATCCACAGGCCGCCGTGCACCCGGCGGTGGCGCCCCTGCCGGGTTTCGACGAGCCGTGGACGTTCGAAGAAGCGCTGCTTGACGTCATCCGCGCGCGGCTCGCGGCGCTCGGGCCGCTGCCGTTTCCCACCATCGCCGCTGCGCTGGCACTGGACAGCGCACAGGTTCAGCAGGCCCTCGCCCGCCTGGAACGCGAAGGCTACGTGCTGCGTGGCCAGTTCACCCCGGGGCTGGGGCTCGAAGAATGGTGCGAGCGGCATCTGCTGGCGCGCATTCATCGCTATACGGTCAAGCGTCTGCGGCGCGAAATCGAACCGGTGGCGTTGCAGGATTTCCTGCGCTTCCTGTTCGACTGGCAGCACCTGTCCAACGCCACCCGCGGTCAGGGCCAAGCCGTGTTGCCGGCGATCGTCGGCCAGTTCGAAGGCTACCCGGCCGCGGCGTCGGCGTGGGACAGCGACATCCTCCCGGCGCGCCTCAAGGATTACTCGCCGAGCTGGCTGGATGATCTGTGCCGCAGCGGCAAACAGGTGTGGATGCGCCTCAGCGCCCGGCAGAAAGTCAGCGCCACGGCGTTGCGCAGTACGCCGATTGTGCTGTTGCCGCGCAGTCAGGTCGGGTTGTGGAGCGCGCTGGCCGAGCAGACGCCGTCCAGTGAGTTGTCGGCCAAGGCGCAGAAAGTCTTCGCGGCGCTGAGCGAGCACGGCGCGCTGTTTTTCGATGAGCTGGTCCACGAGGCGCACCTGCTGCGCACCGAACTGGAAATCGCCTTGCAGGAACTGGTCGCCGCCGGCCTGGTGAACGCCGACAGTTTCGCTGGCCTGCGCGCGCTGATCACCCCGCCGAGCAAACGCCAGCAACGCAGCAGCCGGCGTGGCCGCGGGGCGTTTGTCGGCGGCATGGACGATGCCGGGCGCTGGGCGCTGTTGCGCCGCGGGCCGCTGCTGGAAAGCACTCGGAGCACTCCTGCGGAAACCCTCGAACACGTCGCCATGACTTTGCTGCGGCGCTACGGCGTGGTGTTCTGGCGCCTGCTGGAACGCGAAGCGGACTGGCTGCCGAGCTGGCGCGAATTGCTGCGCACGTTTCATCGATTGGAGGCCCGTGGCGAGATTCGCGGCGGACGCTTTGTCAGTGGTCTGGCGGGGGAACAGTTCGCCTTGCCGGAGGCGATTCCACTGCTGCGTGAGGTACGCCGACGTCCGCATGACGGCAGCCTGATCGCGGTCTGCGGCGTCGATCCGTTGAACCTCGCCGGGACGCTGCTGCCGGGGGCGAAAGTGCCGGCGCTGGCGAGCAATCGGCTGGTGTATCGGGACGGGGTTCCGGTGGCGGCCGCGATTGCCGGCAAAGCGATTTTCTGGACAGAGCTGGATCAGGTGGCCATGGAACAGGTGCGCAGCAAGCTGATCCGGCACTGATGTGAACTGGACTGACGCCTTCGCGAGCAAGCTCGTTGCCACAGGAAATCTGCGGCGTTCACAAAGCCAACGTGGGAGCGGGCTTGCCCGCGAAGAGGCCGGCCATCCCACTACAGAATCCGGCAATCAAGTACTCGACTTCTGCGGCGCCTCGCTCGCCACCAACTCCCCCTCACCCTGACGCTGCGGCAACAGCACCTGCTGTGGATAAGTCTGCGCGAAATGCACCAGCGGACTGTTATCCACAAGCTTTTTCAAACGCTGGTTGAACGCCCGGCTCACCGCATATTGCCCACCTGAAACGGTACGGAACTGCGCCGTCAGCACCACGCCATTCAAGTCCATCTTGTCCACCCCGAAGACGTCCAGCGGCCCTTGCAGGTTGTACTTGAGGAACGGGTCTTCACGGATCGAATCACCGGCCTCGCGGATCAGTTCGATGGCCTTGTCGACATCGGTGTCATAGGTGAACTGCACCGAGAAGAACGCGAACGCAAACTGCCGCGACTGGTTGGTCACGGCCTTGATCTGGCCGAACGGCACCGAGTGCACGAACCCCTTGCCATCGCGCAGGCGCAGGGTGCGAATGGTCAGGCCTTCGACCGTGCCGGCGTGCCCGGAATCGAGCACCACCCAGTCGCCGATCGACAGCGTGTCTTCGATGATGATGAACAGCCCGGTGATCACGTCCTGCACCAGTTGCTGCGAGCCGAAACCGATGGCCAGGCCCACCACCCCGGCACCGGCCAGCAGCGGTGCGACATTGATCCCGAGGTTGGCCATGGTGGTGATCGCGCAGATCACCACCAGGATGATTTTGATCGCGTTGCGCAGCAGCGGCAGGATGGTTTTTACCCGCGTGCTCGGCTGGCGCGTCGAGCGTTTGCTGACCGGCGGTTTCAGCGCTTCCTGGATCGCCGTGTCGAGCACCACCCACAACAGCCAGGTGACGAGGAAGATCAGGCCGATGCTGCTCAGGGCGTTGCTGATCGCCCGACCGATGCTGCTGCTCTGGGCGAAATCCAGCAGCGACACGCCCCAGATCCTGCCGAGGATATCGATGAAGGCAATCGCCATCACGATCCGCAACAGGGCGTGCAGCAGGCTGAGAAAGCGCGCCTTGTAGGCACTGCTGCGTTGCACCGCCTCGGCCCGGCGGGACTTGAACAGATGCTGCAGGATGGTGCTGAGGAACACCGTGCCGATCAGCAGCACGGTGGTGAACAACGCACAGCGCAGGGCTTTCTGGTTGTCCTCGCCGATGCCGATCAGGTTCACCGCCGAGACCAGCACCATCAGCACGATCGGCCAATACCAGAGCCCGGAAAAGATCCGCAGCGATTCCTGCAGCGACGGCTGTTTCAGGCGTTGCGCCAGCGGCCGGTTGCGGATCAGATGCGCCACCGGCCGGCGCAGGCGGATCACCAGCAGACCGAAAATGATCGACGCCAGCAGACCGGTGAATACGGCAATGCTGCTGGTGATGTTGCCGCCCAGCTGACGGGCGATCTGCGGACTGGTCAGGGCATCGCTGAGAGCGGCGAGAAAGCCGATCAGGAACAGCGGTTTCGGGCAATAGTCGCGAATGATGTGCACCGCCGGGCGCTTGTGGCCGATGTTGAACATCACCACCACGCACAACAGTATCGACGTAGAAAAGATGCCGCTGCTGGTGGCATAGGCCAGACACAGCGCCAGCGCACGGCCGACAGAGGTCGGCAGGAAGTGACTGACGTACAGGGTCAGCGGCAGGCAGATCAGCGCCGGCAGCGTGTAGGGCAGCAGGTAGCCGAGCAGGTCCTGGCTGCGCTGACGGGTGCGCAGCCAGCGCCCTTCGCGCAGGCGTTTGCACAACACGCTGCCAAGCACGGTCAACACCGCGAACGCGCCGAGCCACACCCCCGAGAGCATCAGGAAGTCCCCGGCCACGCTCCACGCCGAGCGATCAGACGGCTGGTTGACCAGCCTGTCCACCTCATCCGCCGCGCGGTCGGCGCGCAGGCGCCAGGCGTCGACCAGATGCTCGTTGAGATCGAGTTTGTCCTGCACGTCGTCGATGCCGGAGCTGATCGCACCGAGCAGTCCGCCCTGCACCAATGGCTCGGGTTCGGCGGCCTTGTCGCTGGCGGCCGGGACACCCGGCACCGGCGCGGCTTGCACAATCTGGCTACCGCCCAACAGCAGCGCCCCCAATAGAATCGCGATCCTCAACCTGGTCAAAACGCAGAGCTCCCTCGGCTGTACCTGTAAGGAACTGATCGGCAAATGCCCGGCAAGTTCAGCGCCACTCCCCAGGCCTCGCCAGGAGTGAGCAGGCGCCGGCAATACCGTCCGTAGCTCCACCGAAACTTTCCCGAACTGCCGGCAGTCATCAACTGACACAGGCAAGACGAGGACAATCATCGGAGGACGGCATGGCGGCGATTCACATCGGTATTTCAGGCTGGCGCTACGCCCCGTGGCGCGGCGATTTCTACCCGAAAGGACTGGCGCAGAAACGCGAATTGCAGTTCGCCTCGCGGGCGGTCAACAGCATCGAAATCAACGGCTCGTTCTATGCCCTGCAACGGCCGGAACGCTACGCCCAGTGGTACGCCGAAACCCCGCAGGGGTTCGTGTTCAGCGTCAAGGCGCCGCGCTTTATCACGCACGTGCGCCGTCTGCGCGACATCGAGACACCGCTGGCGAATTTCTTTGCCTCGGGGCTGCTGGAGCTGAAGGAAAAACTCGGCCCGATCCTGTGGCAATTCCCGCCCAATTTCACCTTCGACCGCGAACGGTTCGAACACTTTCTCGCCCTTCTGCCCCACAACACCGCAGCAGCCGCCGCCCTCGCCCGCCAGCACGATGCGCACCTGCACGGTCACGCCAGCCTCAAGGCCTACGGCAAAAAAAACCTGCGCCACGCCGTGGAAATCCGCAACGAGAGCTTTATCGATCCCGACTTCGTGCGCCTGCTCAAGCGCTACAACACGGCGCTGGTGATCGCCGACACCGCCGGCAAATGGCCGTATCGCGAAGACCTCACCAGTGACTTCGTCTACCTGCGCCTGCACGGTGCCGAAGCGCTCTACGCCAGCGGCTACACGGCTCCCGCGCTCAAGCGCTGGGCCGAACGCATCGACGCCTGGCACCACGGCCGGCAACCGGGTGACGCGCACCTGATCGCGCCCCGCCTGAAACCACGGGCGCGCAAGTCTCGCGAAGTGTTCTGCTACTTCGACAACGACATCAAAGTCCGCGCGCCCTACGACGCGCGCAGCCTGTTGCATCGCTTCGACCTCGATAAAGACCTCGCCACCGCCCCCGGCGAGCCGGCCAACGAAGGAGTGCTGTCATGAGCATCCGCGAGCCCATCGGTGTCACCGACGAACAGACCGAAGTCGTCAGTACGGTGAACCGTTTTACCGTGCTGACCATCAATACCCACAAGGGCTTCACCGCACTGAACCGGCGTTTCATCCTGCCGGAACTGCGCGAGGCCGTACGCAGCGTGTCCGCCGACGTGGTGTTTCTGCAGGAAGTCCACGGCACCCACGAACACCACCCCAAACGCTACAACAACTGGCCGACCATGCCGCAGTACGAATTCCTCGCCGACAGCCTGTGGCCGCAATTCGCGTACGGGCGTAACGCGGTGTACCCCGACGGCGACCACGGCAATGCCCTGCTGTCGAAATTCCAGATCGTGCGCCACGACAACCTCGACGTATCGATCAGCGGCCATGAAAACCGCGGCCTGCTGCATTGCGTGTTGCGCCTGCCGGGCGATGACCGCGAACTGCATGCGATCTGCGTGCACCTGGGCCTGCGCGAGAGTCACCGCAACGCTCAATTGCAACTGCTGGCGGCGCGCCTGCGGGAACTGCCCGCCGACGCGCCGGTGATCGTCGCGGGCGACTTCAACGACTGGCGCCAGCGCGCCGATGCCCTGCTCGAACCCAGCGGGCTGCACGAAGTCTTCGCCGTCCACCAGGGCAAACCGGCACGCAGCTTTCCCGCCCGTCTGCCGACGCTGCGCCTCGACCGCATCTACGTCCGCAACCTCAAGGCCACCCAGCCCAAAGTGCTGGCCAATCGGCCCTGGTCTCACCTTTCCGACCATGCACCGTTATCGGTGGAGATCGAACTATGAGCAGCGCCCCCCTGGAAAAAACCGCCGTTGAACCGATCGCCATCAACCCGCCGGTCCGTGAGCCCGGCGCGGTCGATGTCGAGTACGGCTGGCAAGGCAACAATCGCGTCGAACTGCTGGAAAACGGCGAGGAATATTTCCCCCGGGTGTTCGCGGCGATGCGCGCGGCCAAGAGTGAAATCCTCCTGGAAACCTTCATCGTGTTCGAAGACAAGGTCGGCGCCGAGTTGCAGCAGATCCTGATCAACGCCGCCCGGCGCGGTGTGCGCACCACGGTCAGCCTCGACGGCTTCGGCTGCGGTGAGTTGAGCACCGCTTACCTCACCGCGCTGAGCGACGCCGGTGTGCATCTGCAGATGTTCGATCCGGCGCCGAAACACCTGGGCATTCGCACCAACTGGTTCCGCCGTCTGCACCGCAAGATCGTCGTGGTCGACGGCACGCTCGCCTTTATCGGCGGGATCAACTTTTCCGGCGATCACCTCGGCGATTTCGGCCCCGAGGCCAAACAGGATTATGCGGTGGAAATCGAGGGCCCGGCGGTGGCCGACATCCATCACTTTGCCCTGCTGCAGAGCGGTCGCCCGGGCCGGGCGCGGTTCTGGTGGCAACGCCGCCGGCAACGCCGCGAACAGATGAGCCTCAGCGATCATGACGGTCAGGTGCGCCTGGTGTTTCGCGACAACGACCGCCATCACACGGACATCGAAGAGGTCTATCTCAGCGTACTGCGCAGCGCGCAACGGCGGGTGGTGATCGCCAACGCCTACTTTTTGCCCGGTTACCGCTTGTTGCGCGAGATGCGCAACGCCGCTCGGCGTGGCGTCGATGTGCGCCTGATCCTGCAGGGCCAGCCGGACATGCTGGTAGCCAAACTCGCAGCGCGCATGACCTACGATTACCTGCTCAAGGCCGGCGTGCAGATCCATGAATACTGCGAGCGCCCGCTGCACGGCAAAGTGGCCCTGGTGGACGAGGACTGGAGCACCGTCGGCTCGAGCAATCTCGATCCGCTGAGCCTGTCGCTCAACCTCGAAGCCAACGTGCTGATCCGCGACCGCACGTTCAACCGCAAGCTGTTCGATCGCCTGGAGGATCTGAGCCTCAACCATTGCAAGGCGATGGACCCGGACAAGGCGCCCAAGGGCCGTATCTGGCACATGACCGTGGGCTTCCTGGTGTTCCACTTCCTGCGCCACTTCCCGGCCATGGCCGGTTGGCTGCCGGCGCACAAGCCACGGCTGAAACCGGTGTTGCGCACCACCGGGAGCGATGCCTCATGAGCCATTCCGAAGCCCCGGTCGCGACGCAGGCGGCCACCCCAGGCAAATCCCGCTGGAGCCGCTGGAAGCGCCCGCTGACCGTGCTGTTCTTCCTCGCCCTGATCGCCCTGCTGACGATGTTCGCCCAGCGCATCGAGTGGGCCGAGGTGCTGCAGACCCTCGCCGACTTCAAGGTGCGCACGCTGATCATTGCCTCCGCCCTGACGCTGCTGAGCTTCCTGGTGTACGCCAGTTTCGACCTGATCGGCCGCACCTACATCCGCCAGGACCTGACCTGGAAGCAGATCCTCCCGGTGGGCGTGATCAGCTACGCCTTCAACCTCAACCTCAGCGCCTGGGTCGGCGGCATTGCCATGCGTTACCGCCTGTACTCGCGCCTCGGGGTGAGCAAAAGCAACATCGCCAAGATCCTCGGGCTGAGCCTGGCAACCAATTGGTTCGGCTACATGACCATCGCCGGTGTGGTGTTCAGCAGCGGCCTGGTGCGCATGCCGCCGGGCTGGAAACTCAGCAGCGATGCGCTACAAGGGGTCGGGGTCCTGCTGTTGCTGCTGAGCGCCGGCTATCTCGCTGCGTGCCAGTTCTCCCGACGCCGCGAGTGGTCGATTCGCGGGGTGGAAATCAACCTGCCGTCGCTGCGCATGGCGGTGTTGCAATTGCTGCTGGGGGCACTGAACTGGTCGTTGATGGCGGCAGTGATCTTCACCCTGCTGCCGAGCAAACTCGACTATCCGCTGGTGCTTGGCGTGCTGCTGATCAGTGCGATTGCCGGAGTCATTACGCACATTCCCGCCGGGCTCGGCGTACTCGAAGCGGTGTTTGTTGCGCTGCTGCAGCACGAGGCATCCCGCGGCAGCCTGGTGGCAGGACTGCTGGCGTACCGGGCGATCTACTTTCTCCTGCCGCTGCTGATCACGCTGCTGATGTACCTGGTGGTGGAAGCCAAGGCCAAGGCGTTGCGCATCGAGAAAAAACCCACGTCCTGATCAGCGCGACTGGATGATGCTCAACCGCTCGCCCACCACCATCTCGGTGATCCAGTCGACGAGGATCGAGGTGTAGGCCTGCTGTGAGACGGGATCACTGAGGGCATGGTCGGCGCCGTCGATGATGCGGTGGGTCAGCGAATGCGTCTGCTGACACGCCGCGCGGTAGCTCATGATGGTCGCGTGGGGCACGAAGGCATCGGTTTCCGATTCCACCAGCAGCACATCGCCGGTGAATTGCGAGCAGGCGTGCAACGCGCGGTTGCTGTCGGCGCGCACCAGGGTGGCGCGGTAATCGCGCAGATCGGCCTTGTCCAGATCGCGCTTGGGCGTGTGCCATTGCTCGTCGCGGTACAGCGCCGGCACCCGCAGGGCCAGCCAGCGCACCGGCCGTAGCGAGGTGAGGATCGAGGCCAGATAGCCGCCGTAACTGGTGCCGACCACGGCGATCGCCGACGTGTCGAGCGCCGGGTGCGCCAGCAGGCGGTCGTACGCGGCGAGCAAGTCACGCAGGTTGTCTTCGCGGGTCACGCGGGTCAGGGGAATGCCGGTGCCGCCGGTGTGGCCGCGCAGGTCGAAGGTCAGGCATACGCAACCCAACCCGGCGATGCCCTTGGCCCGTTCCAGGTCACGTTCCTGGCTGCCGCCCCAGCCGTGCACGAACAGCACGCCGGGGACTTTCGATTTCGGACTGAGAAACGTCCCGCTCATCTGCTCGTCGTCAATGTCGATCTGAATGCTTTCGCTTCTAGCCGTCATAGGATTTGACCGTCACGTATTTGAGGAGGAAGTCGCTGTTCTCGGCCGGGCCGCGGTACACCTCGATGGCATCCGCCGGCAAGGCCTGATCGATGTAGGTTTCCACCGACGACACGCGAATCGCGCGCATCGAGGGATCGTTGACGAAACTCTGCAGCGCCGCCACTTCGGCGCTGCTGGCGCCACCCATACGCCAGGATTGCTCGAGCACGCCGCTGCGCGACTTGCCCTGGCTGTCGAGCCCCTGGGCGATGTCGTAATTGCGCCGCGAGGCGAAGAAGCGTGGATAGGCCTCATTGGCGGCGCGGTCGAAAATCTGCGCCTGCTCGATGGCCAGGCGTACCGCGTCGGGCAGCTCCAGCGCCAGCAGCGTGTCGTAGTCGCCCGGCACCACCAGCAGGTTCGAGCCACCGTAGACCTCTTCGCCATGGGCGTCCTTGGTCAAGTATTGATCACCGCAGTAACTCAGCACCTTGTCGCCGATGAATGACTGACCGACGCTGTGGGTGATCACCTGACTCAAGTCCTGCTCCAGCACCACACCATCGCTGAACAGCTTGCCGGCGTCGGGTCGAGCGAGGATTTCGTCGAACGCATCAAGGCTCTTGATCACTTCCTGACCACGTCCGGCACAGGCATGGATCGGCTTGATTCGGATCGGCCCGCTGTACAAAAGATGCTCGGCGGCGGGACGCGCATCCTCCAGGGCAAACACGCTGAACCCGTCGAGGACGACGTTGCGCACGCGTTCGGAAAACAGCGGCGACCAGCCCACCGGTGCCTGCGCCAGGTGACTGCGCAAGCCGTGGCTGATGGCTTTGGTGCAGATGAAATCGTGCTCGACGTAACCGCCCCAGAGGTCGTCCGGGCCTTGCACGCCGAGTTCACGGGCGACGGCTGCGCCGACCAGGGTCTGGGTCGGCAACAGGTAGAGATCACGACCGCGATGCTTCTGCGCGTCGTAACTGCCGGCGAACTTGAGCCCGAGAATCTGCGCCAGCCAGCGCGCCAGCGCTTTGTTGGTCTGCACCTCATGCTGTGGCGCGCCGGGGCGGAGCGAATGGGCGACGACCACTTTCCTACGGGATGTCGAGGTCATGCATCCTCCGTGCAGCAACTTGATACCTTTAGGGAAAAGCGGTGCAGAGATCGGGCCAACCGGAAGATCTTTGTGAATTTGTACCCAATCAGACGCTTGCCTGACACCCTGCGGCAACCAGCCTGCCTCAATCTGCATGAATGGCTATATTCGTCCGGCATTTTGCACGATGGTCACCACTGAAATGATTGCATCGCCGTCATCGGATACAACCCTATAGAGTTAGCTCGCACAGGTGTACAACTCCCCCACCGGCGGGTGAGCATCTGCTTGATTCAAGCGTCTTCGCAATCTGCAATAGCTCGCGCACAATCGAGGACTTGAACGGCTTTGGGAACGTCCGCGCCCCACAACTCGGCCCGCTCGAAAATTTTTTGGAAGAGCAGCCCCGGGTGCTTTCGCATCATTTGAGCTAACCACGACGGAACATCTGGATTATCTACATGAACTGAAAGAAGCTTTGCCAGCAAAAGTTCAATGTTATCTACATCCAGCTCACGCTCGATAATGACTTGAACAATCTGAGTACGCAGATACAGACCCTCGGTGGTCACGGCTTTACGGTCGGTTCCAGTGCAGGCATACACCATATATCTACGGGCGCGCTCATCTTCTGAAGCCATTACCTTTTCGGCCAGTTCAAACAGGCCTGGCCACTTTTGAGGATCGTAAACCGCGAAGCGAACATAACCTTCAATCAATGAACATACATAAAGCGTTGCCTCAGGCATTCGCTCAAAAATCTTTATTAGCAGCGGCTGCAATGCAAAAAAACGAGCAGGAGCATCAGTCCTTGTTCCCTGTCTCGCCTCAAAACCACTCAATGCTCGAGCATCGATCTCCTGCTGCATAACGCGTTCAAAGACTCGACTTGCAAACGTTTGAAATTGCTGGCCCGAATAGCTCATGCAGACAGCCACATCAACCGCAGTCAAGTTCGGTAAGTTGATCAACTCCAGCACTAATGCCGTGTCTCCGCCACGGCCCAGTATTCGCAGACAAATAACCCGAAGTTCAGGATCATGAGCATCCACTGACAAGGCCCTTATGGACTGCAGAATCAAAGGTGTAGGATTGTTTTCCTGTAGGCCGTTGGCCAGAGCAATCTTGTCTGTCAAGCTGAAAAGGCTTGAGTTCAGGACATCGCCCATCAACGAGGCCACTTGCTCACTATAATCTCTGGCTAACAACTCCAGCATTCGGACCGAGCTCTTGCTCGACGCCATCGCCAGTGCTTGCAAGGCCGGCCACATTTGCGCTTCGGCGCTGAGGAAGAATAAACCTTGAGCGAGGATACCCAGATCGGCCTCGTTGGAACCTTGCAATGCCTCTTTGGAGTCGAACCTCTCTATCAGGAAACGCCAGGATCCTACCTGCGCCTCCTGCAAAGCGATCAGCATCTGTACGCGCCATGGCGACACGTCAAATCCACTGACGCGCTTGTACTTCTCCCAATGTTTATTGCGCCAGTCACAATCCCACTCTCTTGTAGCAAGTGTCCAAAGCAACCGCACTCGCTGCTCGGCCGACCAGCGTCTAGATATCATCAATTCAAGCAACGATCGGCCCGACTCGAATAACAAACCGAGATTCGTGCCACGATAACTTTGGCCCATGGCCGCTACCAGAGGTTCCAGCAAACGCCAGTCAGGCAATGCCTGAGCAATTGAGCACGACAGACTCAAGGTAATGTCTATCGGGGAGTTTTGATGGCTCTCAACCAGTCTTCGCAGTAGATCAAGCGCCAGGTCTTCGTCCTGCTTCGCCAAATCAACCAGTGCGAAACGCAGTGCCCCCACTTTCAGCGGATAGACTCTTATCTGCTCTAGTTCGGCGATAACTTTGGGCGCATCCAGAAATCGTCCATGCAAACGTTCAGAGATTTTGTCCGGTTCCACACGCAGAACGCCTTGCGACTCGACAATAAAATTGACTCGCCTCAGTGCTTCATAAGCCGGCTTGTCGAAACCGGACATCTCAAGCACTTCATTTCGGATCAACACCCCTTGTTCAGACTTCGCCAACATTCGCGACAATCGCTCGATGAACAACGCCAGGTGTTCGTCAAGAATGTCGTATTCATTGATCACCTGGCTGATGCGACGCTCGATGAATAGATCGACGATTTGCGCCTCTTCCAGCGCAAAGTCTCCGTGTTCCTCAAGTTGCGCACAGAATGACATCATGCTGGGGTGGCGATAACGCGCCAGCCTGGCATCTCCCAAACGATTGGCGGCCGTACGAGCTTCCTCTTTGGTGAAGTCACTGACCTGAACTTGCCAGACGCGTTCTTGCGGACAATAGACCTGTGGAGAAAGCTCCAGCGAGGCCCTAAGACGCCCAATGGTTTCAGGGCGTCCGGTCAGTATTAGTTGCAGGCTCGATTGCGTCAGTTGTGCAAGGGTTGCATTCATCCATTGACTCAGGTGCCGGCTGAACGACGGCGTCCGATCCAGACCGTCAATGATGACCAGAAGCTTCGTTTGATGCAGCCACTGGGACAGCTCGACTGCTGGTAGCGGATATCCACCATGCTCCCGGATATAACGTTCGACAAGTCGAACCAGACTAGCACCGAGGCTGGCATCGCTGATTTCGAGATTTTCTGCTGCAATCAAAAGTATCGGTCGATCTGGCGGCGATTTTCCGAGCTGCGCGCACCAGCACGTTTTACCCTGTCCCGAACCACCACTGATCACCATCAGACTTTTCGACGAAGCAAAGAACTTCTCCAAGTGCAAATCCAGATCCGAACGCATTACGTAGAAATCGGGCACGAACTGCCCTAGCGCCATCAATTGATCAACTCGCTGCTCGGTCATGCCTCTTAATACATCTTCAAGTTGTACCTGCAGGCCTCCCACCGATAAACGACGATGAGACACCTCTATCTCGTGTCGTCTGAGAATGTTCCAGAATGCGGTACGATCAAGTGACTTCCTGAGAGTCGCAGCGTCGAGACAAGTTATATTAAACAGCTCCCACGCTTGCAGAGCCTGTTCGGGCTTAACGACTTGACGGAGTCTTTCTATCGATTGATGTTCATCTCGTCCCTCGATAGTGTCGAAGACGCTCAGATGAGTGCATCCCAGGAACTCACGAAAACCTTGCGTGATTTCCTTTGGCGTTTTATTCAGGCGTTTGGATTCTGCTTCGAAACGTTCCTTCAGTCTTTCAAACGCCCCTTTCGTTGACTGACTGTTGGCTGCGATGCTTAACGACGCATGGTGGGACAAGTCATGACAAATCATCAGCACATTCCTGACGTCAATACGTACTGTGCCGGAAGCCGATGAATCAGTTGCAATGACAAGTCGGTCATTGATGCAGGAAAAGCCAGGTGCCCAGAACTGAAGAATCAACTGAGCCAACGCCTTGTTGAACTCTGCGTTGAGCTTCAAACCATGTTTGATCTGAATGTACACAGTACCTTCGGGCAAAAGACGCAACACCAGGTCATCCACAATCGTCGAACTTTCACACGCCACTGACTCAATGCTGTGCCGGTCACTCAGCTTCCATTGAAGTGATGCTCCCTGCCCCATCAGCATTTGGGCCACGCAAAAGGCGCCGACAGAGCCGGCATAACGGGCACCTAGAGTGCTCGCGGCGCCCCCTGCTGAGCCCCGGGCGTTGGAATTGTCGTCGTGATCGTTCATGCACATCCTTGTTGACATTGAAATGACGAAGCGAAGGGGATTTCACGTGTTGATCAACACTAGACTGACACCTTATCGCGACAGGCTTTTTGCTGGCGACATGCTACCAAATCGCGCGCGGTAATCGCTCGGCGTCAGGCCGGTGATTTTCCTGAAGGTGGCACGAAACGCCCCCGGGTCCTGATAGCCGACCGTCCAGGCAATGTGATCGATGGTGCCATTGGTGAACTCGAGCAATTCGCGCGCCTTGCCGACCCGCAGATGCTGGCAGTATTCGGTCGGCTTCAAACCGGTCGCGGCGCGGAAACGCCGCAGCAGGGTGCGCTCCTCCAGCCCCGCCCGTTCGGCCATCGCCCCGAGCGAAACATCGGTCGCCCCGGTGCTTTGCAACCAGTGCTGGACCTTGAGAATCGCCGCGTCGCCATGGCTGAGGATCGGCGCAAAATTACTCCCGCAGGCACTCGCACTGTCGCTGTGCTCGACCACCAGGAAGCGCGCGGTCGCGCTGGCAATGCTGGGCCCGAGCAGGCGATCGACCAGGCGCAAGCCCAGTTCCGCCCAGGCCATCAAACCGGCCGTGGTGATCAGATCGCCATCATCGACAATCGGCGTGTCGGCCTTGAGCCTGATCTGCGGGTAGCGCTCGGCGAAGGCTTTGGCCGAGGTCCAGTGCGTCGTGGCACTGCGACCGTCGAGCAGACCGCTTTCGGCCAGCAGCAGCGAACCGACGCACACCCCGCCGAGGGTGGCACCGCGGGCGTGTTGCGCGCGCAACCAGTGAATCAGCCCGGCGGGCGCCTGGGCTGCCGAAAAACCGCCGATGGACGGCGGAATCACCACCGCCACCAGACCGGCTTCGGTACCCGGATCACTGGCATGCACCCGCACCGGCGGCTGATCGCCCTCAGCTTGCCAATGGCTGACCCGCAAGCGCGGCAACAGCGCACTCTGGTGCTCGGCAGCGACCCGGTCGGCCACCGCGAACAGGTCGGTCAACCCATGCACCGCCGCCATCTGCGCGCCGGAATAGATCAGCACACCCAGTTCGACGACCGCCGGTTTCGCGTCCATTGTCAGTTTTCCCCTGTGTATTGTCGGTGCGGCCAATCCTCGAAAACGTGGCCAGCGCCAATACTCAATCCACACCCAACCACACTTCGAGGACACACCCATGGCCAAGCAAGCGCTCATCGTAGTCGATATCCAGAACGACTACTTCCCCCAAGGCAAGTGGCCGCTGGCCGGTGCCGACGCCGCGGCCGACAACGCCGCCCGGCTGATCGCGGCATTCCGCGAGGCCGGTGATTCGGTGGTGCACATCCGCCACGAATTCACCTCGCCCGACGCACCGTTTTTCACCCCGGGCTCCGAAGGGGCGCAGCTGCATCCGAAAGTGCTCAACCGCGCCAACGAGCCGGTGGTGCTCAAGCACTTCGTCAATTCGTTCCGCGAAACCGAGCTGCAATCGATCCTCGACGAACAGGGCATCAGGGAACTGGTGGTGGTCGGCAGCATGAGCCACATGTGCGTCGACGGCATCACCCGGGCGGCGGCAGACCTGGGCTACAGCGTCACGGTGATCCACGATGCCTGCGCCAGCCGTGACCTGGAATTCAACGGCCTGACCGTGCCCGCCGCCCACGTGCATGCGGCGTTCATGTCGGCGCTGGGGTTTGCCTACGCCAGCGTGGTTGCCACCGACGAGTTCCTCGCCGCCAGCCGCTGAACACTGCTCGCCCCCCGGTGAAAACCTGCGCCCGCCTCGTTGCGGGCGTTTTTTCAGGTGTCATGAAAATCTCACGCGTGAGTCATTGATGGCGTTTTGGATTGGTTGTAGTGTGGCTCACGCGTGAGATGTTCATAACGGAGTCATCGCCATGAAAAGCCGCTCCCCCGCAACAAAAGCAGACGACCCGAAGGGAGTGCGCTCGACACCGTCCGCGAAAAAACCGTCGAGCTTCTACATGAAGCAGATGCGCGCGGGCCTGGCAGCCGCCGGTTATGTGAAACACGAAACTTGGGTGCTTCCCGAAAACCGAAGCTTGCTCAAGCAAATGGAGCAACAGCTACGCCAACCGATTCTGGCTGGCTCATTCATGTCGGAGAATTACATGAGCGCAGGCAACAACTGGAACATCGATAGTCTCTACAACGCATTCAAGGCGCTGGACGAGGTGGCTTCGCAAGAGATCACGCTGTCCCTGATCCAGAGCGCCGAACCCAGCCTCAAGCTGGAAATGAACGAATTCGGCGGCCTGCCGATTCACATCGCCATCGCCGGCCAGCAGATCATCGTCGACACCGTGCTGGTCGACGCCGATTCGATCAGCGACGTGAGCGCCTTCAACGACGCCGTGCTGCGCAGCCGGGAGATGTTCCCGCTGTCGTCGATCGGCATCGAGTCGATGCCCAACGGCCAGACCGTCTACAACATGTTCGGTGCACTGAGCGCCGACTCGAGCCTGACCAACGTCGTCACCGAGGTGAAAACCCTGGTCGACAACGTGCAGCGCGCCAGCGAAGCCTTCGAACACTTCTTCAAGTAATCAACAGGGAATATCCAATGACTCAGTCCATCTGGAGCAAGTTGTTCACCGCACTGCGCGGCGGCGCCAACGAAGTCGGCGAAGCGATCGCCGACCAGCAGGCCCTGCGCATTCTCGACCAGGAAATCCGTGAGGCCGACAGCGCGCTGTCCAACGCCCGCCGCGAACTGGTCACCATCATGGCCAAGCACAAGCTGTCCGCCGACCGGGTCAGCGAGTACGACGCGAAGATCAAGGATCTCGAAGCCAAGGCAGTCTCGGCACTCAACGCCGGTCGTGAAGACCTCGCGCTGGAAGTGGCCGAGGCGATCTCGACCCTGACCAACGACCTCGATGTCGAGAAAAAGCAGAGCGACGAATTCGGCGCCTACGCCGACAACATGCGCAAGGACATCAACAAGGCCGAAGCGCGGATCAAGAGCCTGCGCCAGCAGGTGGACATGGCCAAGGCCCGTGAAAGCGTGCAGAAGGCCCAGGTCAGCGCGTCCATTGCCAGCGGCGGCGCCAACGGCAAACTGGAAACCGCGGTCGGTACCCTCAATCGCCTGCAGGCCAAGCAGCAGCAACGTGCGGCCGAGCTGAACGCCCAGGACCAACTGGCCGAAGCCTCCAGCGGCAATGACCTGGAGCGCAAGCTGCGCGAAGCCGGCATCACGCCGAACGAAGGCAGCGCGAACGCGATCCTCGAGCGTCTGAAGCAGAAGTCCGCTCAGTAAGCCAATACGCAGCCATCCGTGGGAGCGAATCCGCTCGCGATGCGGCCGCCACATTCAACCGTAACGTTGACTGGCCGGCCGCTATCGCCGGCAGGCTCGCTCCCTCATGCTTTGCGCGCTGCAAATCCTTCTGCTCGTTCACCCCGCGGCCCGGTACACTAGCCGCGTTTTTTTTGCCGCCGCACACCTCCACCCGCCTCAAGGAACGTAACCATGGGATGGTTTAAAGATCTGCTGGGAACCACCGTCGCGCCGACGCCCGAGGCCGCCGCCGGCCCGCTCGGCCTGGCCCAGGGCAAGGCGCTGAGGTTCGATTCGACCCTGGGCCTGTTGCTCGATGGCAGCACTTCGGTACGGGTCCCCGACGCCCAGGCCATCTGGAGCGCCGGCTGGATCGACCTCGGCCAGTCGAACAAACTGTACCGCTACTACCTGGACAACGAAGATTTCTGGGTGCAGATCCACGTCACCGGGGCCGACCAGGTCGAGTCGGTGATCCTGTTCAACTACCTCAGTTATGTGACCGTCAACAGCGATGCCGAACTGCAGCGCCTGGCCGGCCCCGACAGCCAGATCGGCCTGCCGCAGTACCGCCATGACGGCGTGGCCTTCAGCCGCGAATGGGGCACCGAACAGGGCCAGACCGAACTCGTGCCGCTGACCGAACAGGTGGTCAACCCCGACGAGTCCTACACCATCGAGCACCACTCGATGCTCTACGCCCGCGACACCGGTCTGACCGACCGCCGCGAACTGCTGCTGTTCTCCGTCGAACAGGACGAGGAAGGCACCGTCAGCCTCAGCACTTCGCTGGGCATTTCCCTGTACACCACCGATCTGAGCACTGTTTAAAAAGGAAGTTAGTCATGCTGGAAGTGCTGTCCGTTTCCCTCAACAAAACCGCATTGGTCGGCTTCATCGTCTATCTGATCGGCGCCGTGCTGCTGTTCATGCTGTTTCAGTTCGTCTACACCCGCCTCACCCCGCACAAGGAATTCGAGCTGATCCGCTCCGGCAACAGCGCCGCCGCCATCGCCCTGGCCGGCGCGATCATCGGTTTCGCGATTCCGGCGAGTAACGTGATCGCCTACTCGATCAACGTCCTCGACTTCGTCCTCTGGGCAGTCATCGCCGCCGTCGTGCAACTGCTGGCATTCCTCGCCACCAGCCTGGTGCTCAAGGGCACGTCCGAGCGTATCGCCAACGGCGAAATCGCTTCCGGCATTTACGTGGCGGCCGTGGCGATCAGCGTCGGCATGCTCAATGCTGCGTGCATGACACCGTCCCACTGACCGGCAGGAAGCCTGTGATGAAACGAAGCAAGTACGTTCAACTGTCCCTGGCCGCCTCCGTGGCCCTGGCGATTTCCGGCGAAGCCAGCGCGCTGGAGCAACAACGTTTCCAGAGCGTGGAACAGTGCGTGGATGCCGACGTGGCGGCCGAAGCCTGCACCAATGCCTATGTCGCCGCGTTGACCGAGCACCGGCGCATCGCCCCGGCCTACGATGACAAAGCCGCCTGTGATGCGGATTTCGCCGTCGACTGGTGTCAGAAAAATTCCGCCGGCCGTTTCGTGCCGAAACTCGGCGGGTTCAAGGTGCCGCCGAACGGCGAGCAGCAGGACCTCAATGCGCTGGCCAATGCCCAACTGCCCGCCGGCGACGCCGCGGCCACGCAAACCTCTCACTCGGCGCCGAGCACTGTGCACTCGTCCGGCGGCTCCGGCAACGGCTGGCTCAGCGGCTGGCTGATCGGCAATTCCATGAGCAACAACAGCCGCTCCGACTACGACTCGAACGCGGTCTATCGTGAGCGCAACAGCCGCCAGAGCTACGACACTTCGACGCTCAACCGGCGCATCGAATCGGCGCCGACCAGCCGCAGCCAATCGGTTGACGTCGCGTCCTCGACCTCCCGTGGCGGCTTCGGCAGCCAGTCCAGCGCACGCAGCGGTTGGGGCGGCTGGGGCAGTTCGAGCAGCTGACCATGAAGAAGATCCACTGCGCCGAGCGCCCCGACTGGAAGCAGACCGCCGAACGCCTCGGCTTCATGTTCCACACCATCGACGACGAGCCGTACTGGGACGAGCGCGCCTACTATCAGTTCACGCTGGCGCAGATCGAAAACGATCTCGAGGACCCGACCACCGAGCTGCACGAGATGTGCATGGACCTGGTCGACCGCGTGGTGCACAGCGAAGCGTTGCTCGATCGTCTGAGCATTCCCCCGGCGTACTACGACCTGATCCGTACTTCCTGGCTGGAAGGTCATCCGCATCTGTACGGGCGCATGGACTTTTCCTACGACGGCAACGGTCCGGCGAAGCTGCTGGAGCTCAACTACGACACGCCGACCAGCCTCTACGAAGCGGCGGCGTTCCAGTGGGGCTGGCTGGAACAGTGCATCGAGCGCGGTACGCTGCCGGCCCATGCCGACCAGTTCAACAGCATCGACACCCGCCTGCACCAGGCCTTCGCCCAGTTGCAGCTCGAGCGCCCGTTCTATTTCGCCTCGATGAAAGGCTCGGTCGAAGACAAGGGCACCACCGACTATCTGCGCCTGATTGCGGAAAAGGTCGGCATTGAATCGCGGCACATCGATATCGAGGATATCGGCCTGAGCGCCGACGGCCGTTTCGTCGACCTCGAGGATCGCTGGATCCCGCACCTGTTCAAGCTGCACGCCTGGGAGTTCATCTTTCACGAACCGTTCGGCGCGGCGATTGCCCAGTGCGACACGCAGTTCTTCGAGCCGGCATGGAAAGCCATTCTGTCCAACAAAGGCGTGCTGCCGCTGCTCTGGGAGATGCACGAGGGCCATCCGAACCTGCTCGCGGCGCACCTGGATCCCGATCCTTCGCGCAGCGTGCCCAAGGGCTGGGTACGCAAGCCGTACTTCTCCCGCGAGGGCGCCAACATCGAGCTGCAGACCCGCGAAGGCCTGACACTGAAAGAGGACGGCCCCTACACCGACGCGCCGTTCATCCTGCAGGCGTTCGCCCCGCTGCCGAAATTCGATGACAGCTACACGCTGATCGGCTCCTGGGTGATCGGCGATCAGGCCGCCGGTATCGGCGTGCGCGAGGACAACAGCCTGATCACCAAGGACTCCAGTCGCTTCCTGCCGCACCTGATTCTGGACTGATTACCCGCACGCATTGCGTCCATGAAAAAACCCGTAGCGTTGCCGCGCTACGGGTTTTTCTTGGCGGAGGCCTTACGACAGTTCGGTGCTGCGGGCCGGGACAGCGGTAGGTTGATCCTTGGCGGCTTCGTTGCTGCCGAGGCCGGCCATTCGGCGCCGGGCGATCTCTGCACCGCGACGGCGCAGCGGCGTTTCGACAAAGCGGTAGTTCAGCTCGCTGCACACCAGCATGATCGCGAACGAGGTGAGCAGCATCTGCACGGTGAATTCCGGCCCCAGTTCGACGCCCCTCTCGCTGGCCACCCGGCTCCAGATCTCGGTGCTCAAGTGGTAGGCGAACATGTGCACGACGTACAACGCGTACGAGCGAGAACCCAGCCATTGGCCGATCCCGCTCAGGAAGGCCGGGCAATAGATGTAGCCCTTCTGGTAACTGGAGAGCCAGACCAGGATCAGCGCATTGATGGCAATCAACCCCACCGCGATCGGCATGGCGATCATCTGGCCGGCAATCGCACCGAGCATGTACAGCAGAAACAGTGTGACACCCAGCCGTTTCAGCAGGCTGCTCCCCAGCGCCACGGGCTCGATGTCCTTGTAAAGCGACGTGCGGGTGAACAGGCAGAGCAGAATGCCCCACATCATCGCGTCTAGGCGGAACGAGAAGAGCATGCCGGCCAGCGGTCCGCCAAACGCATAACGATTGAACGGGAACTGCACGGCAATCAGCGCGATCAGGGTGATTACCCGCCAGCGCGTGGACGTGATCAACAGCAGGAACAGCGGGAAGATGAAGTAGAACTGCTCCTCCAGCGCCAGGCTCCAGTACACCGAGTTCGGTCCCAGCAGCACGCCGTACTGGTTTGCCAGGTTACCGGTGAACGTGGCGACGGCGGTGAAGCTGCGCAGATTGTCGAACCAGGACTGGAACGCGTTCGACTGGTTGAAGAAGATCGAGAACGCCAGGGGAATCAGTACCCACAGCCAGGCCGTGGGCAACAGCCGATAGGCGCGGCGGATCCAGAACGACGTGGCGGCGAGGCCGAAGCGGTTCTGTTCGCGGTTTTTATCGAAGTAGTCGAGGTAGGCCTTGCTGACCACGTAACCGGAAATACAGAAAAACAGATCCACACCCGACCATGGCGAGTACACGTTGAATATCTTCTGCGTGAACTCGGCGTGGAACGGCAATAACAACGAACTGTGAGCCAACACCGTCATCAGGATGGCCACGCCGCGCAGGTACTCGATTTCCTTGTTCTTGCTACTGCTCATCGGTTTCTCTTGTTCTTGTGATGGAACAGCCCCCATACCGCCGGAGATGCTCGGGTAGAAATCGACCGTTTCAGCGGTCGCCGGGACGGATCATGGATCGGCCGGGCGCAGCCTTCAAGGCTCAGCGCGAAACTTTAGGGTACGCGGTACCGGGACTGTTTGGTCAGGTCCTGGACAACTCGGCACATTCCGCCCCGCCAAAACGACAAAACCCCCGCAATGCGGGGGTTTCGAGTGCTAAATCAACAGCGCGCCGATCAGAACGGGATATCGTCATCGAAGCTGTCGAAATCCGGAGCCGGTTGCGGTGCGGCCTGCTGTGGTGCCGGAGCCGAACGCTGCTGCGGAGCCGATTGCTGCGGGCGCGGAGCCTGCTGACGTGGCGCCTGCTGCTGGTAGTTGTTGCCACCGCCTTGTTGGTCGCCCTGTTGCGGACGGCCGCCGAGCAGCTGCATGGTGCCTTGCATGTCGACCACGATTTCAGTGGTGTAACGCTTGATACCGTCTTTTTCCCACTCGCGGGTCTGCAGCTTGCCTTCGATGTACACCTGCGAACCTTTGCGCAGGTATTCGCCGGCGATTTCCGCGACTTTGCCGAACATCGACACACGGTGCCACTCGGTCTTCTCGACCTTCTGACCGGTCTGCTTGTCGGTCCACTGTTCGCTGGTCGCCAGACTCAGGTTGGTCACGGCGTTACCGTTAGGCAGGTAGCGAACTTCGGGATCCTGGCCGCAAGTGCCGACCAATATGACTTTGTTAACCCCACGGGCCATAACGTTCTCCTAGGCTTCGCAAGCAGCCTCGGCCGGGTTGTTCACCAGGCGTTCGAGGGTGTCGCGATCCACTAATTCTTTGTCCAGTTTGATGTAAACAGCCGCTTCATCCGCGACTATCACTGCATCTGTTACCCCTACAAGGGCCTTGAGGCGCTCGACCAGGCCCGCTTCGCGGATCGCCTCGGGCGACAACGGCAGGCGCAGGCTCGTCACGTAGGGAGGTTCGCGCATGGTAACAGCAAAGGCCAGCCAGATGGCAGCCAGACCGGCACATCCCAGGAACACAACCGACAGACCGCCATGCTGGAACAACCAGCCGCCGAGAATCCCGCCGAGTGCCGAACCGAGGAATTGACTGGTGGAGTACACGCCCATCGCCGTGCCCTTGCCACCCGCCGGTGAAACCTTGCTGATCAGCGACGGCAGAGAGGCCTCCAGCAGATTGAATGCGGTGAAGAACACCACTGTTCCGATCACCAGAGCCCGCAGGCCGTCACCGAACTGCCAGAAGAATAGCTCAGTGAGCATCAGCGTCAGCACGGCGCCGAGCAAAACTCGTTTCATTTTGCGTTTCTTCTCGCCATAGATGATGAACGGAATCATGGCGAAGAAAGAGATCAGCAGCGCATTCAGGTAGACCCACCAGTGCTGCTCCTTGGGCAACCCGGCTTTTGTCACCAGGGCCAGCGGCAAGGCGACGAAGCTCGACATCAACATCGCGTGCAACACAAAAATCCCCAGATCGAGGCGCAGCAGGTCCGGATGCCGGAGCGTGGGCATCAACGCCTGCCGCGCCACCCCGGACTCGCGATGACTCAACGGCCCGGTGGATTTCGGCACCATGAACATCACGATCACGATCCCAACCAGGGCCATGCCGCCGGTGGCCAGGAACAGTCCGGACAGGCCGAACGCCCGGGTCAGCAGCGGCCCGACCACCATGGCCACGGCGAACGACAGGCCGATGGTCATGCCGATCATGGCCATGGCCTTGGTGCGGTGCTGTTCGCGGGTCAGGTCGGAGAGCAAGGCCATCACAGCTGCGGAAATCGCCCCGGCGCCTTGCAGGATGCGTCCGGCGATCACGCCCCAGATCGAGTCGGCCTGAGCCGCCAGCACGCTGCCGAGCGCGAACACCACCAGGCCGAGAAAAATCACCGGACGCCGGCCGATGCGATCGGAAATGATCCCGAACGGAATCTGGAAAATCGCTTGGGTCAGGCCGTAAGCGCCAATCGCCAGCCCGATCAGGGCCGGGGTCGCTCCCGCCAGGTCCATGCCGTAGGTCGCCAGGACCGGCAACACCATGAACATGCCAAGCATACGGAAGGCGAACACCAGGGCCAGACCGCTCGCCGCGCGGGTCTCGCTGCCACTCATGCGTTCGCTGTGGGGATCGTGCATGGAAAAACCTCATGTGAACCGGCGGCGATTCTACCAGTCCCATCGAAAGACGGGGTATATCGCGACGCTTTGCCACGTATAGATGAAACTCTCTTCATGTAAGGCCAGCAACGCTTCGCCTGATAGTGTGCATCCATCCAGTATTTGCCCGTATACTCCTACGTTTTCGACGCCCGCCGAGCGAGGCCACTTTGGACAAGATCCTGATACGTGGGGCCCGTACCCACAACCTGAAGAACATCGACCTGACCCTGCCACGGGACAAACTGATCGTCATCACCGGCCTGTCCGGATCCGGCAAGTCGTCCCTGGCCTTCGACACACTGTATGCCGAAGGTCAGCGCCGCTATGTCGAATCCCTGTCGGCCTATGCCCGGCAGTTCCTGTCGATGATGGAAAAACCCGACGTCGACACCATCGAAGGCCTGTCGCCGGCGATCTCCATCGAACAGAAGTCGACCTCGCACAACCCGCGCTCCACGGTCGGCACCATCACCGAAATCTACGACTACCTGCGCCTGCTCTATGCGCGCGTCGGTACGCCGCGCTGCCCGGACCACGACATTCCGCTGGAAGCGCAGACCGTCAGCCAGATGGTCGACCTGGTGCTGGCGCAACCGGAAGGCAGCAAGCTGATGTTGCTGGCGCCGGTGATCCGCGAGCGCAAGGGCGAGCACCTGTCGGTGTTCGAAGAACTGCGCGCCCAGGGCTTCGTCCGTGCACGCGTCAACGGTCGCATCTGCGAGCTCGACGAACTGCCGAAACTGGACAAGCAGAAGAAGCACTCGATCGATGTGATCGTCGACCGTTTCAAGGTCCGTGCCGACCTCCAGCAACGCCTGGCCGAATCCTTCGAAACCGCACTGAAGCTGGCGGACGGCATCGCCCTGGTGGCGCCAATGGACGACGAACCGGGCGAGGAGATGATTTTCTCCGCGCGCTTCGCCTGCCCGATCTGCGGTCACGCGATCAGCGAGCTGGAACCCAAGCTGTTCTCCTTCAACAACCCGGCTGGCGCCTGCCCGACCTGCGACGGCCTGGGGGTGAAGCAGTTCTTCGACATCAAGCGCCTGGTCAACGGTGAACTGACCCTTGCCGAGGGTGCGATTCGCGGCTGGGACCGGCGTAACGTCTATTACTTCCAGATGCTCGGTTCACTCGCCGCGCACTTTGGTTTCAGCCTGGAACAGCCGTTCAACGAACTGCCGGCCGATCAGCAGAAATACATCCTGCACGGCAGCGGCTCGCAGAACGTCGACTTCAAGTACCTCAACGACCGCGGCGACATCGTCAAGCGTTCGCACCCGTTCGAAGGCATCGTGCCGAACCTCGAGCGCCGCTACCGTGAAACCGAATCGGCCAGCGTGCGCGAAGAGCTGGCGAAGTTCCTCAGCACCCAGGCCTGCCCGGACTGCCGTGGCACCCGCCTGCGACGCGAGGCGCGCCACGTCTGGGTCGGCGAGAAAACCCTGCCGGCGGTGACCAACCTGCCGATCGGCGACGCCTGCGACTACTTCGGCGCGCTGAAGATGACCGGCCGCCGTGGCGAAATCGCCGACAAGATCCTCAAGGAAATCCGCGAGCGCCTGCAGTTCCTGGTCAACGTCGGCCTCGACTACCTGTCGCTCGATCGCAGCGCCGACACCCTGTCCGGTGGCGAGGCGCAGCGCATTCGTCTGGCCAGCCAGATCGGCGCCGGCCTGGTGGGCGTCCTGTACATCCTCGACGAACCGTCCATCGGCCTGCACCAGCGCGACAACGACCGCCTGCTCGGCACCCTCAAGCACCTGCGCGACATCGGTAACACGGTGATCGTCGTCGAGCACGACGAGGACGCGATCCGCCTCGCCGACTACGTGGTCGACATCGGCCCGGGTGCCGGCGTGCATGGCGGGCAGATCGTCGCCGAAGGCACGCCGGACGAAGTCATGGCGCATCCGGATTCCCTGACCGGCAAGTACCTGTCGGGCCGGGTCAAGATCGAAGTGCCGGCCAAGCGCACGCCGCGCAACAAGAAGCAGGTGCTCACCCTCAAGGGCGCGCGCGGCAACAACCTGCGCAACGTCGATCTGGAGATCCCGATCGGTTTGCTGACCTGCGTCACCGGCGTGTCCGGCTCGGGCAAGTCGACGCTGATCAACAACACCCTGTTCCCGCTGAGTGCCACCGCACTCAACGGCGCAACCACCCTCGAAGCGGCCGCGCACGACAGCATCAAGGGCCTCGAGCACCTCGACAAGGTGGTCGACATCGACCAGAGCCCGATCGGCCGTACACCGCGTTCCAACCCGGCGACCTACACCGGGCTGTTCACGCCGATCCGCGAACTGTTTGCCGGCGTGCCGGAGTCACGCTCGCGTGGTTACGGGCCGGGGCGCTTCTCGTTCAACGTCAAGGGCGGCCGCTGCGAAGCCTGCCAGGGCGATGGCCTGATCAAGGTGGAAATGCACTTCCTGCCGGACATCTACGTGCCCTGCGACGTGTGCAAGAGCAAGCGTTACAACCGCGAAACCCTCGAGATCAAATACAAGGGCAAGAGCATCCACGAAACCCTGGAGATGACCATCGAGGAGGCCCGCGAGTTCTTCGACGCGGTGCCGGCGCTGGCGCGCAAGCTGCAGACGCTGATGGATGTCGGCCTGTCCTACATCAAGCTCGGGCAGTCGGCGACCACGCTGTCCGGCGGTGAGGCACAGCGGGTCAAGTTGTCCCGCGAACTGTCCAAGCGCGATACCGGCAAGACCCTGTATATCCTCGATGAGCCGACCACCGGCCTGCACTTTGCGGATATCCAGCAACTGCTAGACGTACTGCATCGCTTGCGTGACCACGGCAACACCGTGGTGGTGATCGAGCACAACCTCGATGTGATCAAGACCGCCGACTGGCTGGTGGATCTCGGCCCCGAGGGTGGCTCCAAGGGTGGGCAGATCATCGCCACCGGCACGCCGGAGGAAGTGGCCGAGATGAAGCAATCGCACACCGGGCACTACCTCAAGCCGTTGCTGATTCGCGACCGGGCCTGATCTGCGGGCATGAAAAAGCCCCTGGCACGTGTTCAGTGCCAGGGGCTTTTTTGTATCGACGCAATCAGGTGTGGGATTGCAGGTAGTTCTCGAGACCGATCAGCTTGATCAGGCCCAACTGCTTTTCCAGCCAGTAGGTGTGATCTTCTTCGGTATCGTTGAGCTGCACCCGCAGGATCTCGCGACTGACATAGTCATTGTGCTGCTCGCAAAGCTCGATGCCTTTGCACAGCGCGGCGCGAACCTTGTACTCGAGACGCAGATCCGCTTCGAGCATCGAAGGCACCGTGGTGCCGACATCCAGATCATCCGGACGCATGCGCGGCGTGCCTTCGAGCATCAGGATGCGGCGCAT
This sequence comes from Pseudomonas sp. efr-133-TYG-5, assembly GCF_030209175.1. Classification (GTDB taxonomy): domain Bacteria; phylum Pseudomonadota; class Gammaproteobacteria; order Pseudomonadales; family Pseudomonadaceae; genus Aquipseudomonas. Next base: position 304,346 of record NZ_JARVSM010000002.1, read on the forward strand.
CAAGGCGTCGGCATGACCGGCCTCTTCTTCCATCTCGTGGTTGATTCGTTCGTAGAGCTTGGTGAATCCCCAGTCCTCATACATCCGCGAGTGAACGAAATATTGGTCACGCGCGGCCAGTTCGCCGGTCAGCAACGTGTTGAGGTAATCGATTACGTCTGGGTGGCCTTGCATCGCCCTACATCTCCCTGCCTGAAAGTCTGTAGTTTGAACCAAGCTGACTGGAAGGTCACCCGCTTAGCGCAATAAAAGCGCAGATATTCTGAGAAAAGCAGGCGAAATAACGCAAAAACCGCCCTCAATGAGGGCGGTTCTGCTTCTCGTTTAGACTTCGTTAAGCTGTACGTTCAACAGCTTTGCGATTGCTTCTCCATACGCCGGATCGGCCTTGTAGAAATGCTGCAGCTGACGGTCGACAACATCGCTCGAAACACCCGCCATCGCGCCGGCAATGTTGCTCACCAGCAAGGCTTTCTGCTCGTCGCTCATCAGGCGGAACAATGCACCGGCATGGCTGTAGTAATCGCTGTCCTCGCGGTGGTCGTAGCGATCGGCGGCGCCGCTCAATGCCAACGCCGGCTCAGCATAGCGTGGCGCCTGTTTAGGCGATTCCACGTAGCTGTTCGGCTCGTAGTTGGGCGCTGCGCCTCCGTTGCTGCCGAATGCCATCGAGCCATCCCGCTGGTAGGTATTGACCGGGCTGCGTGGGGCGTTCACCGGCAGCTGCTGGTGATTGGTGCCCACGCGGTAGCGGTGCGCATCCGCGTAAGCGAATACGCGGCCCTGCAGCATGCGATCCGGCGACAGACCAACACCGGGCACCATGTTGCTTGGACCGAAAGCCGCCTGCTCAACTTCAGCGAAGTAATTCAGCGGATTGCGATTGAGCTCCAGCTCGCCCACTTCGATCAGCGGGAACTCCTTCTGCGACCAGGTCTTGGTCACGTCGAACGGGTTCTCGTAATGCGCGGCGGCCTGAGCCTCGGTCATGATCTGGATGCAGACGCGCCATTTCGGGAAATCACCGCGCTCGATGGCTTCGAACAGATCGCGCTGGGCGTAATCCGGATCAGTCCCCGCCAGGCGTGCAGCATCCGCCGGCGCCAGGTTCTTGATCCCCTGTTGGGTCTTGTAGTGCCACTTCACCCAGTGACGCTCGCCTTGGGCGTTGATCAGGCTGTACGTGTGGCTACCGAAGCCGTGCATGTGGCGATAGCCGTCGGGAATGCCGCGATCGGAGAACAGAATGGTCACCTGGTGCAGCGCTTCAGGCGAATGCGACCAGAAGTCCCACATCATCTGCGCACTTTTCAGATTGCTTTGTGGCAAGCGCTTCTGGGTGTGGATGAAGTCAGGGAATTTCAGCGGATCGCGAATGAAGAACACCGGTGTGTTGTTGCCCACGATGTCCCAGTTACCTTCCTCGGTATAGAACTTCAGGGCAAAACCACGTGGATCGCGTTCGGTGTCGGCCGAGCCACGCTCGCCACCCACAGTGGAAAAGCGCAGGAACGTCGGGGTTTGCTTGCCGACTTCCGAGAACAGTTTGGCGCTGGAATATTGCGTGATGTCGCGGGTCACGGTGAATGTGCCGTAAGCACCCGAGCCTTTGGCATGCACGCGGCGCTCTGGAATATTTTCACGGTTGAAGTGGGCGAGCTTCTCGATCAGGTGAAAATCGTCGAGCAGCAGCGGGCCGCGTGGGCCGGCGGAGCGAGAATTCTGGTTGTCTGCGACTGGCGCGCCGCTGGCGGTCGTAAGCGTCTTGTTTTGGCTCATGCGATCTTCTTCCTCTGTCAGTCTTGAACTGCCGGCTAATCGGCTTGCTGGGAAGTATCGATCATCGATGTTACACCTACAAATTCATTAACTTGCAGGCTTCGATAGAAAATTACTAATGATCTTCCCCAACACATAGTGACGACAGCACAACCCGGGAAGCTTGTATGAACAGCGCATTTTTCTGCGGACACAAAAAACCGGGCGCTAGGCCCGGTTTCTTGTTTCAGACTGACGTCTTACTCGGCGGATACAGCTTCGCCAGCAGTAGCACGATCAACCAACTCGACGTACGCCATAGGCGCGTTGTCGCCAGCGCGGAAACCGCACTTGAGGATGCGCAGGTAGCCACCCTCACGGGTAGCGTAACGCTTGCCCAGGTCGTTGAAGAGCTTACCAACGATAGCTTTCGAACGAGTACGGTCGAAAGCCAGACGGCGGTTAGCCAGGCTGTCTGTCTTGGCCAGAGTGATCAGCGGCTCGGCAACGCGGCGCAGTTCTTTGGCTTTTGGCAGAGTAGTTTTGATCAGCTCGTGCTCGAACAGCGACACCGCCATGTTTTGGAACATGGCCTTGCGGTGCGAGCTGGTGCGGCTCAGGTGACGCCCACTTTTACGATGACGCATGGTTCATTCCTTACCAAACACTACGTTCGGTGATTACGACGATCAGGCAGTCGCCTTGTCGTCCTTCTTAAGACTTGCAGGCGGCCAGTTGTCGAGGCGCATGCCGAGGGACAGACCGCGGGAGGCCAGAACGTCCTTGATTTCAGTCAAGGATTTCTTGCCCAGGTTCGGAGTCTTCAACAGCTCTACTTCGGTACGCTGAATCAGGTCGCCGATGTAGTAGATGTTTTCCGCCTTAAGGCAGTTAGCCGAACGTACAGTCAGTTCCAGATCGTCAACCGGGCGAAGCAGGATCGGATCGATCTCGTCTTCCTGCTCGACAACCACTGGCTCACTGTCACCCTTGAGGTCGACGAACGCAGCCAACTGCTGTTGCAGAATGGTTGCAGCGCGGCGGATAGCCTCTTCAGGATCCAGAGTACCGTTGGTTTCCAGATCAATAACCAGCTTGTCCAGGTTGGTACGCTGCTCGACACGGGCGTTTTCCACCACGTATGCGATACGGCGAACCGGGCTGAACGAAGAGTCGAGCTGCAAGCGACCGATGCTGCGGCTTTCGTCTTCATCGCTCTGACGCGAGTCTGCTGGTTCATAACCACGACCACGAGCTACGGTGAGCTTCATGTTCAGGGCGCCGTTAGACGCCAGGTTAGCGATTACGTGATCGGGATTAACGATCTCGACATCATGATCCAGCTGAATATCGGCAGCGGTAACCACCCCCGAACCCTTCTTCGACAAGGTCAGCGTAACTTCGTCACGACCGTGCAGCTTGATGGCCAGACCTTTAAGGTTCAACAGGATTTCAATTACGTCTTCCTGTACACCTTCGATGGCGCTGTACTCGTGGAGCACACCGTCAATCTCGGCCTCGACTACTGCGCAGCCGGGCATTGAGGACAACAGGATGCGGCGCAGCGCGTTGCCCAGGGTGTGGCCAAAACCACGCTCGAGAGGCTCGAGAGTGATCTTGGCGCGGGTTGGACTGACAACCTGCACATCAATGTGGCGGGGTGTCAGGAACTCATTTACCGAAATCTGCATGGATGCACCTATTTTCTAGCCCTTACTTGGAGTAGAGCTCGACAATCAGGCTTTCGTTGATGTCGGCGGACAGATCACTGCGAGCAGGAACGTTCTTGAAAACGCCCGACTTCTTCTCAGTGTCTACTTCTACCCATTCTACGCGGCCACGTTGGGCACACAGATCGAGAGCTTGGACAATGCGAAGTTGGTTTTTAGCTTTCTCGCGAACAGCGACCACGTCACCAGCACGAACCTGGTAGGACGGAACGTTTACGGTCTGACCGTTAACGCTGATCGACTTGTGCGATACCAGCTGACGGGATTCGGCACGAGTCGAACCAAAGCCCATACGGTATACGACGTTGTCCAGACGGCATTCGAGCAGTTGCAGCAGGTTTTCACCGGTTGCACCTTTCTTGCCAGCAGCTTCTTTGTAGTAGCCGCTGAACTGACGCTCGAGAACGCCGTAGATACGACGGACCTTCTGCTTTTCACGCAGTTGGGTGCCGTAGTCGGACTGGCGACCGCGGCGTTGGCCGTGGATACCAGGTGCTGCTTCAATGTTGCACTTCGATTCGATCGCGCGCACGCCGCTCTTCAGGAAGAGATCGGTGCCTTCGCGACGAGCGAGTTTGCATTTTGGACCAATGTAACGAGCCATTCTTTACAATCTCCTGGATTACACGCGGCGCTTCTTCGGCGGACGGCACCCGTTGTGCGGGATTGGCGTCACGTCGGTGATGCTGGCGATCTTGTAGCCACAGCCGTTCAAAGCGCGGACTGCGGATTCACGACCTGGACCTGGACCCTTGACGTTAACGTCGAGGTTTTTCAGGCCGTATTCCAGCGCAGCTTGACCAGCACGTTCAGCAGCTACTTGAGCAGCGAACGGGGTGGACTTGCGGGAACCGCGGAAACCCGAACCACCGGAGGTAGCCCAGGAAAGAGCGTTACCTTGACGGTCGGTAATGGTCACGATGGTGTTGTTAAAAGAAGCATGGATGTGGGCGATGCCATCAACCACTGTCTTTTTAACTTTTTTACGAGGACGAGCAGCAGGTTTTGCCATGATTAAATTCCTGTCGATTCGCTGGGGCGATTACTTGCGGATCGGCTTACGCGGACCTTTACGGGTACGCGCGTTGGTCTTGGTACGCTGACCGCGTACTGGCAGACCACGACGATGACGCAGACCGCGATAGCAACCGAGGTCCATCAAGCGCTTGATTTTCATGTTGATTTCGCGACGCAGGTCACCTTCAGTGGTGAACTTCGCCACTTCGCCACGCAGCTGTTCAATTTGCTCGTCGCTCAGATCCTTGATCTTTGCTGCTGGGTTTACCCCAGTGTCTGCACAGATCTTCTGTGCAGTAGTGCGACCGACACCATAGATGTAGGTCAGCGAGATAACAGTATGCTTGTTATCTGGAATGTTAACGCCTGCAATACGGGCCATTCAGTGGGACTCCAATTGACAGCTACCTACGCCCCGGAAGCCAAGAAATAGGGCGCGAGATAATATCGCTGTAATAACAAATAATCAACCCGGCAGCACACTAGCTGCCGGGCTTGAAGCACAATCACACTCAGCCTTGGCGCTGTTTGTGACGCGGTTCCGCGCTGCAAATTACTCGAACAACACCTTCGCGGCGAATAATCTTGCAGTTACGGCACAGCTTTTTCACCGATGCACGAACTTTCATCACCAACTCCTCGAACCTTATGGGTACTCAGCGCAACATGCCGCTGCCGTAACCCTTCAGGTTGGCTTTCTTCATCAGGGATTCGTACTGGTGCGAAACGAGGTGCGATTGTACTTGGGACATGAAGTCCATCACAACCACGACCACGATCAGCAACGAGGTCCCGCCAAGGTAGAACGGAACGTTCGCTGCAACCACCAGGAACTGGGGCAACAGGCACACGGCCGTCATGTAAAGAGCACCGAACATGGTCAAGCGGGTCAGAACGCCATCAATGTAGCGCGCGGACTGCTCACCTGGACGGATGCCCGGAATAAAGGCACCGGACTTCTTCAGGTTTTCCGCTACGTCTTTCGGATTGAACATCAACGCCGTATAGAAGAAGCAGAAGAAAATAATCCCTGCACTAAACAGCAGAATATTCAACGGCTGACCAGGAGCGATCGACTGCGAGATGTCCTGCAACCAGCCCATACCTTCAGACTGACCAAACCAGGCACCCAGCGAAGCCGGGAACAGCAAAATGCTGCTCGCGAAGATAGCCGGAATAACGCCGGCCATGTTCACCTTCAGCGGCAAGTGGCTAGTCTGCGCAGCAAAAACCTTGCGGCCCTGCTGACGCTTGGCGTAGTGAACGGCGATACGACGCTGACCACGCTCAATGAACACCACGAAACCGATAATCGCTACTGCCAGCAAACCGATGGCAACCAGGGCGAAGATGTTGATATCACCCTGACGCGCAGACTCGAAAGACTGCCCGATTGCTCTCGGAAGACCGGCGACGATACCCGAAAAAATCAACATCGAGATACCGTTACCTACACCACGCTCAGTAATCTGCTCACCCAGCCACATCATGAACATCGCGCCAGCCACAAACGTGGACACCGCAACGAAATGGAAGCCAAAGTCACCAGTGAACGCAACGCCCTGCCCTGCCAGACCAATGGACATGCCAATGGCCTGAACGAGAGCGAGGACGACGGTGCCGTAGCGGGTGTACTGGCTGATCTTGCGACGGCCAGCTTCACCTTCCTTCTTCAACTGCTCCAGCTGCGGGCTGACGGCGGTCATCAGTTGCATGATGATCGATGCCGAAATGTACGGCATGATCCCCAGTGCAAAGATGCTCATCCGTTCCAGCGCGCCGCCGGAAAACATGTTGAACAAGCTAAGAATGGTCCCCTCATTCTGTCGAAACAGGTCTGCGAGTCGGTCCGGGTTGATACCTGGAACCGGGATGTGTGCGCCTATTCGGTAGACGATAATCGCCAGGAACAGAAAACGCAGACGAGCCCAGAGTTCAGACATACCGCCTTTGCCGAGCGCAGAGAGAGCACCTTGCTTAGCCATTTATTCCTCGAACTTGCCGCCAGCTGCTTCGATAGCCGCACGCGCACCTTTGGTGGCGCCGATTCCCTTGCCGATAGTGACAGCGCGAGTCACTTCACCGGACAGCATGATTTTCACACGCTGTACGTTGACGTTGATCACGTTGGCATCTTTCAGGGACTGCACGGAGACGATGTCGCCTTCCACTTTGGCCAGCTCGGACAGACGCACTTCTGCGCGGTCCATGGCTTTCAGGGAAACGAAACCGAACTTCGGCAGGCGACGGTGCAGCGGCTGTTGACCGCCTTCAAAGCCTGGAGCAATGGTGCCACCGGAGCGGGAAGTCTGACCTTTGTGACCACGGCCACCAGTCTTACCCAAACCACTACCGATACCACGGCCCGGACGATGCTTTTCGCGACGGGAACCCGGCGCTGGACTCAGATCATTGAGTTTCATCGATTAACCCTCGACACGCAGCATGTAGTAAGCCTTGTTGATCATCCCGCGATTCTCGGGAGTATCCTGGACTTCTACAGTGTGACCGATGCGACGCAGACCCAGACCCTTAACGCACAGTTTGTGGTTAGGGATGCGGCCGGTCATGCTTTTGATCAGCGTAACTTTAACGGTAGCCATAATCAGAAGATCTCCTGGACGCTTTTGCCACGCTTGGCGGCAATGGATTCAGGGGACTGCATAGCCTTCAAACCTTTGAAAGTGGCGTGAACCACGTTTACCGGGTTAGTCGAGCCGTAGCACTTGGCCAGAACGTTCTGAACGCCAGCAACTTCGAGGACAGCACGCATAGCGCCGCCAGCGATGATACCGGTACCTTCAGAAGCAGGCTGCATGTACACCTTCGAAGCGCCATGGGCGGACTTCATTGCGTACTGCAGAGTGGTGCCGTTCAGATCAACCTGGATCATGTTGCGGCGAGCAGCTTCCATTGCCTTCTGGATCGCAGCAGGCACTTCACGCGACTTGCCACGGCCGAAGCCAACACGCCCTTTACCATCACCAACCACGGTCAACGCGGTGAAAGTGAAGATACGGCCGCCTTTAACGGTTTTGGCTACGCGGTTAACTTGAACCAGCTTCTCGATGTAGCCTTCGTCGCGCTTTTGGTCGTTATTTGACATAACTTAGAACTCCAGCCCAGCTTCACGAGCAGCATCAGCCAGCGCTTTAACGCGGCCGTGGTACTTGAAGCCAGAGCGGTCGAAAGCCACCTGCGAGACGCCAGCGGCCTTAGCACGCGTAGCGACCAGCTGGCCAACCTTAGTGGCCGCGTCGATGTTGCCAGTGGCGCCATCACGCAGTTCTTTATCCAAAGTCGAGGCGCTTGCCAGGACTTTGTTGCCGTCGGCCGAAATGACCTGGGCGTAGATGTGCTGCGAAGAGCGGAACACGCAGAGACGCACGACTTCGAGTTCGTGCATTTTCAGGCGTGCTTTGCGAGCGCGACGCAGTCGAGTAACTTTTTTGTCGGTCATTTGCTATGCCCTACTTCTTCTTGGCTTCTTTACGACGGACGACTTCGTCCGCGTAGCGCACACCTTTGCCTTTGTACGGCTCTGGTGGACGGAAGTCGCGGATCTCGGCGGCCACTTGACCTACCAGCTGCTTGTCGATGCCCTTGATCAGGATATCGGTCTGGCTAGGAGTCTCAGCGGTGATGCCTTCCGGCAGTTCGTAATCCACTGGGTGCGAGAAGCCAAGAGCCAGGTTCAGCACCTGACCTTTTGCTTGCGCTTTGTAACCAACACCGACCAGCTGGAGCTTGCGCTCGAAGCCTTGGCTTACGCCTTGGACCATGTTGTTTACCAACGCACGAGTGGTACCGGCCATTGCGCGAGTCTGTTGATCGCCATTGCGAGCAGCAAAACGCAGCTCACCGGCTTCTTCAACGATCTCAACGGACGAATGGACGTTCAGTTCAAGAGTACCCTTGGCACCCTTCACCGAAAGCTGTTGGCCTGCGAATTTTACTTCGACACCGGCTGGCAGCTTAACGGGGTTCTTAGCGACGCGAGACATGCTTATCCCCCCTTAGAACACAGTGCAAAGAACTTCGCCGCCGACACCGGCAGCGCGCGCAGCACGATCAGTCATCACACCCTTGTTGGTGGAGACGATAGACACACCGAGACCGCCACGTACTTTTGGCAGATCTTCGACGGACTTGTACTGACGCAGGCCTGGACGGCTAACGCGCTTGACTTCTTCGATAACCGGACGGCCTTCGAAATATTTCAGCTCGATAGACAGCAGTGGTTTGGTTTCGCTGCTGATCTGATAACCCGCGATGTAACCTTCGTCCTTCAGGACTTTAGCTACAGCCACCTTCAACGTGGAAGAAGGCATGCTTACGACGGACTTTTCAGCCATCTGGGCATTACGGATTCGAGTTAGCATGTCCGCTAACGGGTCCTGCATACTCATGGGCTAGACGCTCCTAATACAGAAAAATTAGCCTTGCGGCTACTACTTGTCGCCGAGAAATTCCGGGCGTAAAAAACACGGGCTCAGGCGAGCCGGTCATTCTAGACACACCCCAGAAATGAATCAAGCCCCAAAAGGGGCTTGATTCATGTTCAAGGCCACCGGTGGTCAGGTTCTTGCAAACCCGAACACCGAGACTTTGACAGCAATTACCAGCTGGCTTTAACCAGACCTGGAACGTCACCACGCATTGCAGCTTCACGCAGTTTGTTACGGCCCAGGCCGAACTTGCGGTAAACGCCGTGCGGACGACCAGTCAGGCGGCAACGGTTACGCATGCGCGAAGCGCTTGCGTCACGTGGTTGCTTCTGCAGAGCTACGGTAGCTTCCCAACGCGCTTCTGGACTTGCGTTCAGATCGACGATGATAGCTTTCAGCGCTGCACGCTTGGTGGCGTACTTGGCAACGGTGAGCTGACGCTTCAGCTCACGGTTTTTCATGCTCTTCTTGGCCATTTTCCTACTCCAATCAGTTGCGGAACGGGAATTTGAAAGCACGCAGCAGAGCGCGGCCTTCGTCATCGTTCTTGGCAGTGGTGGTCAGGGTAATGTCCAGACCGCGGAGAGCATCGATCTTGTCGTAGTCGATTTCCGGGAAAATGATCTGCTCTTTCACGCCCATGCTGTAGTTGCCACGACCATCGAAGGACTTGGCATTCAGGCCGCGGAAGTCGCGAACCCGAGGCAGGGAGATCGACAGCAGACGATCCAGGAACTCGTACATACGCTCACGGCGCAGGGTCACTTTGACGCCGATCGGCCAACCTTCGCGGACTTTGAAGCCTGCGATGGATTTGCGAGCGTAGGTCACAACGACTTTCTGGCCGGTGATCTTTTCCAGGTCAGCAACAGCGTGCTCGATGACTTTTTTGTCGCCGATCGCTTCGCCCAGACCCATGTTCAGGGTGATTTTGGTAACGCGCGGAACTTCCATCACGTTCGAAAGCTTAAGTTCTTCCTTAAGTTTCGGAGCGATTTCCTTCCGGTAAATCTCTTTTAGTCGTGCCATGGTCTTCTACCTAGCAGTGTTCAAGCATCAACCGCTTTTTGGGTCGACTTGAAGACACGAATTTTCTTACCGTCTTCTACTTTGAAACCAACGCGGTCAGCCTTGTTGGTTTCGCCGTTGAAGATGGCGACGTTGGAAGCGTGCAGTGGCGCTTCTTTCTCGACGATACCGCCCTGTACGCCCGACATCGGGTTAGGCTTGGTATGACGCTTGACCAGGTTCAGACCACCAACAACCAGACGGTTGTCAGCAAGAACCTTCAGCACCTTACCGCGCTTACCTTTGTCTTTGCCGGCGATCACGATGATCTCGTCGTCACGACGAATCTTTTGCATGTCGGATCTCCTTACAGCACTTCTGGGGCGAGCGAGACGATCTTCATGAACTTCTCAGTACGAAGTTCACGGGTCACTGGCCCAAAGATACGGGTGCCGATCGGCTCTTGCTTGTTGTTCAGAAGAACAGCAGCGTTGCCATCAAAGCGGATAATGGAGCCATCAGCACGACGTACGCCGTGACGAGTGCGGACCACAACAGCAGTCATCACTTGGCCTTTTTTCACTTTACCGCGAGGAATTGCTTCCTTCACGGTAACTTTGATGATGTCACCGATACCAGCGTAACGACGATGGGAGCCACCCAGCACCTTGATGCACATAACGCGGCGAGCGCCGCTGTTATCGGCCACATCGAGCATGGATTGAGTCTGAATCATATAATTTCTCCGACCCCTAGCCCTTAGACTTCCACAGCGCGTTCGAGAACATCAACCAGCGCCCAAGACTTGGTCTTGGCCATCGGACGAGTTTCACGAATAGTGACTTTGTCGCCGATGTGGCACTGATTGGTTTCGTCGTGCGCGTGCAGCTTAGTCGAACGCTTAACGTATTTACCGTAGATCGGGTGCTTAACGCGACGCTCGATCAGAACGGTGATGGTTTTGTCCATCTTGTCGCTGACAACACGGCCAGTCAGCGTACGGACAGTTTTTTCGGCTTCAGCCATGATCACTTACCTGCCTGCTGGTTGAGCACAGTTTTCACGCGAGCGATGTCACGCTTAACTTGCGAGAGCAGATGAGACTGCCCCAACTGGCCAGTTGCTTTCTGCATGCGCAGATTGAACTGGTCGCGCAGCAGGCCGAGCAGTTGCTCGTTCAGCTGCTGTGCGGATTTTTCACGAAGTTCATTCGCTTTCATCACATCACCGTCCGTTTAACAAAGGAGGTGGCGAGCGGCAGCTTTGCAGCAGCCAGGGCGAAAGCCTCACGCGCCAGCTCTTCAGAAACACCCTCGATTTCATACAGGACTTTGCCTGGCTGAATCTGGGCAACCCAGTATTCGACGTTACCCTTACCTTTACCCATCCGAACTTCGAGTGGCTTCTTGGAAATAGGCTTGTCCGGGAATACACGGATCCAGATCTTGCCGCCACGTTTTACGTGACGGGTCAGAGCACGACGCGCTGACTCGATCTGACGAGCGGTGAGACGACCACGAGCAACAGACTTCAGCGCGAACTCGCCGAAGCTGACTTTGCTACCGCGCAGTGCCAGACCACGGTTGTGGCCGGTCATCTGCTTGCGGAACTTCGTACGCTTAGGTTGCAACATTTGGCGTACCCCTTACTTAGCAGCTTTTTTACGAGGCGCTGGTGCTTGTGGCTTCAGCTCTTCTTGGCGACCACCGATTACTTCGCCTTTGAAGATCCAAACCTTTACACCGATCACACCGTAGGTGGTGTGAGCTTCGTAGTTGGCATAGTCGATGTCGGCACGCAGGGTGTGCAGTGGCACACGACCTTCGCGATACCATTCAGTACGTGCGATTTCAGCACCGCCGAGACGACCGCTCACTTGGATTTTGATGCCTTTGGCACCAATGCGCATGGCGTTCTGTACAGCGCGCTTCATAGCGCGGCGGAACATTACACGACGCTCCAGCTGCTGAGCTACGCTCTGCGCAACCAGCATACCGTCGAGCTCCGGCTTGCGGATCTCTTCGATATTGATGTGCACAGGCACACCCATTTGCTTGGTCAGGTCCTGACGCAGTTTCTCAACATCTTCACCTTTCTTCCCGATAACGATACCTGGACGAGCGGTGTGGATGGTGATGCGTGCAGTTTGAGCCGGACGATGGATATCGATACGGCTTACGGACGCGCTTTTTAGTTTGTCTTGGAGGTATTCACGCACCTTCAGATCAGCGAACAAGTAGTCCGCATAAGTCCGACCGTCTGCGTACCAGACGGAGGTGTGCTCCTTGACGATTCCCAGGCGAATGCCAATGGGATGTACTTTCTGACCCATCTCTTCGACTCCGTTACTTGTCAGCAACCTTGACAGTGATATGGCAAGACCGCTTGACGATGCGATCAGCACGGCCTTTGGCACGTGGCATGATGCGCTTCAGCGAACGCCCTTCGTTGACGAATACGGTGCTGACCTTCAGGTCATCAACGTCTGCGCCTTCGTTATGCTCGGCGTTGGCTACGGCCGACTCCAGCACTTTCTTCATGATCTCGGCGGCTTTCTTACTGCTGAAAGCCAACAGGTTGAGCGCTTCGCCCACCTTCTTCCCGCGGATCTGGTCGGCGACCAAGCGGGCTTTCTGGGCGGAGATTCGAGCGCCCGACAACTTAGCGGCTACTTCCATTTCCTTACCCCTTAACGCTTGGCTTTCTTGTCTGCCACGTGCCCGCGATAAGTGCGGGTACCGGCGAACTCGCCCAGTTTGTGGCCGACCATGTCTTCGTTAACGAGAACTGGGACGTGCTGACGACCGTTGTGTACTGCGATGGTCAGACCGACCATTTGTGGCAGGATCATGGAACGACGCGACCAAGTCTTAATTGGTTTGCGATCGTTCTTCTCCGCCGCCACTTCGATCTTCTTCAGTAGGTGAAGATCAATAAAAGGACCTTTTTTCAGAGAACGTGGCACTGTCGTATCCCTCTATTTACTTGCGACGACGGACGATCATTTTGTCGGTACGCTTATTACCACGAGTCTTCGCGCCCTTAGTCGGGAAGCCCCATGGCGATACCGGATGACGACCACCAGAGGTACGACCTTCACCACCACCATGTGGGTGGTCAACCGGGTTCATGGCAACACCACGAACGGTTGGGCGAACGCCACGCCAGCGTTTGGCACCAGCTTTACCCAGCGAACGCAGGCTGTGCTCGGAGTTCGAGACTTCGCCCAGGGTCGCACGGCACTCGGCCAGTACTTTACGCATTTCACCGGAACGCAGACGCAGGGTAACGTACACGCCTTCACGAGCGATCAACTGAGCCGAGGCACCAGCGGAACGAGCGATCTGTGCGCCTTTACCTGGCTTCAGTTCGATGCCGTGTACGGTAGAACCGACTGGAATGTTGCGCAGTTGCAGAGCGTTGCCTGGCTTGATTGGAGCCAGAGCGCCTGCGATCAGCTGGTCGCCAGCACTCACGCCTTTAGGGGCGATGATGTAGCGGCGCTCGCCGTCTGCGTAGCACAGCAGTGCGATGTGAGCAGTACGGTTTGGATCGTATTCGATACGCTCGACAGTGGCGACGATGCCATCTTTGTCGTTGCGACGGAAATCGACCATACGATAATGCTGCTTATGACCACCACCGATGTGACGAGTGGTAATACGGCCATTGTTGTTACGACCACCAGACTTCGATTTTTTCTCGAGCAGCGGTGCGTGAGGAGCGCCTTTATGCAGCTCCTGGTTGACCACCTTGACCACAAAACGGCGGCCAGGGGAAGTCGGTTTGCATTTAACGATTGCCATGATGCACCCCTTCCTTACTCAGCACTGCTGCTGAAATCGAGATCTTGGCCTGGCTGAAGGGAGATAACTGCCTTCTTCCAGTCATTACGCTTGCCCAGACCGCGAGCGGTGCGCTTGCTCTTACCCAGAACGTTCAGGGTAGTAACACGCTCAACTTTCACGCTGAACAGGCTTTCGACGGCCTTCTTGATTTCCAGCTTGGTTGCGTCAGTAGCAACCTTGAAAACGAACTGGCCTTTCTTGTCTGCCAGAACCGTAGCCTTCTCGGAAACGTGCGGGCCAAGCAGAACTTTAAATACGCGTTCCTGGTTCATCCCAGCAGCTCCTCGAATTTCTTCACGGCCGACACGGTGATCAACACCTTGTCGTATGCGATCAGACTAACTGGATCGGAACCTTGCACGTCACGTACATCTACGTGCGGCAGGTTGCGAGCAGCCAGGTACAGGTTCTGATCAACAGCGTCCGACACGATCAGAACGTCGGTCAGGCTCATGTTGTTCAGTTTGCCCAGCAGATCTTTGGTTTTCGGAGTTTCAACTGCGAAATCCTGAACCACGACCAGACGATCAGTACGCACCAGCTCAGCAAGGATGGAACGCATTGCTGCGCGATACATCTTCTTGTTCAGCTTCTGGGAGTGATCCTGTGGACGAGCTGCAAAAGTGGTACCGCCGCCGCGCCAGATTGGGCTACGGATAGTACCGGCACGAGCACGGCCAGTACCTTTCTGACGCCATGGGCGCTTGCCGCCACCACGAACGTCGGAACGGGTCTTCTGCTGCTTGCTACCCTGACGGCCGCCAGCCATGTAGGCCACGACTGCTTGGTGAACCAGCGTCTCGTTGAATTCGCCGCCAAATGTCAGTTCGGAAACTTCGATCGCTTGAGCGTCATTTACATTTAATTGCATGTCAGCTTCCCCTTAACCGCGAGCCTTGGCTGCTGGACGTACAACCAGGTTGCCGCCAGTAGCGCCAGGAACAGCGCCCTTGACCAACAACAGATTGCGTTCAGCGTCCACGCGCACTACTTCCAGGGACTGCACGGTCACGCGCTCAGCGCCCATATGACCGGACATTTTTTTGCCCTTGAATACACGACCAGGAGTCTGGCACTGGCCGATAGAGCCTGGGACGCGGTGGGATACGGAGTTACCGTGGGTGTTATCTTGCCCGCGGAAATTCCAACGCTTGATCGTACCCTGGAAGCCTTTACCCTTGGACTGACCGGTTACATCAACCAGTTGACCAGCGGCGAAGATTTCAGCGTTGATCAGATCGCCAGCCTGGTACTCGCCTTCTTCAAGACGGAATTCCATGGTGGTGCGACCAGCGGCAACGTTCGCCTTGGCGAAGTGGCCAGCCTGAGCTGCTGTTACACGCGAAGCACGACGCTCGCCGACAGTGACTTGCACTGCACGATAGCCATCGGTCTCTTCAGTTTTGAACTGGGTGACGCGATTCGGCTCGATCTCAATGACCGTGACCGGAATGGAGACACCTTCTTCGGTGAAAATACGGGTCATACCGCATTTACGACCGACTACACCAATAGTCATGTTGTAAACCTCATGAGTGTACGGGGCTTTCACCCGCTATGGCCGCCCATTTCAGAGCGTTACACGACCAAGACCGAGTCTTAGCCGAGGCTGATCTGCACTTCCACACCGGCCGCAAGATCAAGCTTCATAAGAGCATCAACGGTTTTATCCGTTGGCTGGACGATGTCCAGAACGCGCTTATGAGTGCGGATTTCGTACTGGTCACGCGCGTCTTTGTTGACGTGCGGGGAAACCAGAACGGTGAACCGCTCTTTACGGGTAGGCAGTGGAATTGGACCACGCACTTGAGCACCAGTACGTTTCGCGGTTTCCACGATTTCCTGGGTTGATTGGTCGATCAGGCGATGGTCGAAAGCCTTCAACCTGATACGGATTTGCTGATTTTGCATTGGATTTCAGACTCCGGCTGCTATTCCCACCGGGCGCAATACGCCCGTTAAAAGGAGGCGCAATTCTATAGACGCCCCTGATAGGTGTCAACCCAATAAAAAAGCCCCCGCTGAGCGGGGGCTTTTTCAATTCATCAAGCAGACTCTATAAAAGAGATTACTCGATGATTTTGGCTACGACGCCAGCGCCGACGGTACGACCGCCTTCACGGATAGCGAAACGCAGACCGTCTTCCATTGCGATGGTTTTGATCAGGGTAACAGTCATCTGAATGTTGTCACCTGGCATTACCATTTCAACGCCTTCTGGCAGCTCGCAGTTACCAGTCACGTCAGTAGTACGGAAGTAGAACTGTGGACGGTAGCCTTTGAAGAACGGAGTGTGACGGCCGCCTTCTTCCTTGCTCAGAACGTAAACTTCTGCGGTGAACTTGGTGTGCGGCTTAACCGAACCTGGCTTAACCAGAACCTGGCCACGCTCAACGTCGTCACGCTTGGTACCACGCAGCAGAACGCCGCAGTTCTCGCCAGCACGACCTTCGTCGAGCAGCTTGCGGAACATTTCAACACCGGTGCAGGTGGTGGTGGTGGTGTCACGCAGACCAACGATTTCCAGTGCATCTTGAACGCGAACGATACCGCGCTCGATACGACCAGTCACAACAGTACCGCGACCCGAGATCGAGAATACGTCTTCGATTGGCATCAGGAATGGCTTGTCGACCATACGAACTGGTTCTGGGATGTAGGTATCCAGAGTTTCAACCAGTTTACGAACGGCAGTGGTGCCCATTTCGTTGTCGTCTTTGCCTTCCAGAGCCATACGAGCCGAACCGATGATGATCGGAGTGTCGTCGCCTGGGAAGTCATAGGTGGACAGCAGGTCGCGAACTTCCATCTCAACCAGTTCCAGCAGCTCAGCGTCGTCTACCAGGTCAGCCTTGTTCAGGAAAACCACGATGTACGGAACGCCTACCTGACGGGACAGCAGGATGTGCTCACGGGTTTGTGGCATCGGACCATCAGCGGCCGAGCAAACCAGGATCGCGCCGTCCATCTGGGCAGCACCGGTGATCATGTTCTTCACGTAGTCAGCGTGACCCGGGCAGTCAACGTGAGCGTAGTGACGAATAGTCGAGTTGTACTCAACGTGAGCGGTGTTGATGGTGATACCGCGAGCTTTTTCTTCTGGAGCGCTGTCGATCTTGTCGAATTCAACTACGGCCGAACCGAAAACTTCGGAGCAAACGCGAGTCAGAGCAGCGGTCAGAGTGGTTTTACCGTGGTCAACGTGACCAATGGTGCCAACGTTGACGTGCGGTAGGGAACGATCAAATTTTTCTTTAGCCACGACAATTAACTCCTAGCCTAAAGGGGCTGAATCAGCCTTGTTTTTTGGTTACGGATTCGACGATGTGCGACGGAGCCGTATCGTATTTTTTGAATTCCATAGAGTAGCTTGCGCGACCCTGAGACATGGAACGGACGTCGGTCGCATAACCGAACATCTCACCCAGTGGAACCTCGGCACGGATAACCTTGCCGGACACTGTGTCTTCCATACCCTGGATCATGCCGCGACGACGGTTAAGGTCGCCCATCACATCACCCATATAGTCTTCAGGCGTAACAACCTCTACCGCCATGATCGGCTCGAGCAACTCACCACCGCCCTTCTGGGCCAGTTGCTTGGTCGCCATGGAAGCAGCCACCTTGAACGCCATCTCGTTGGAGTCGACGTCGTGGTAAGAACCATCGAACACGGTAGCCTTCAGGCCGATCAGCGGATAGCCGGCAACAACACCGTTCTTCATCTGCTCTTCGATACCCTTCTGGATAGCCGGGATGTATTCCTTAGGAACCACACCACCTACTACTTCGTTCAGGAATTGCAGACCTTCCTGACCTTCGTCAGCAGGAGCAAAACGGATCCAGCAGTGACCGAACTGGCCACGACCGCCGGACTGACGAACGAACTTGCCTTCGATTTCGCAGCTCTTCGTGATGCGCTCACGGTACGAAACTTGAGGCTTGCCGATGTTGGCTTCGACGTTGAACTCACGGCGCATCCGGTCAACCAGGATGTCCAGGTGCAGCTCGCCCATGCCGGAGATGATCGTCTGACCAGTCTCTTCATCAGTTTTAACGCGGAAAGACGGGTCTTCCTGAGCGAGTTTGCCCAGTGCGATACCCATTTTTTCCTGGTCATCCTTGGTCTTAGGCTCTACGGCAACCGAGATAACCGGCTCCGGGAAGTCCATGCGAACCAGGATGATTGGCTTGTCAGCGTTGCAGAGGGTTTCACCAGTGGTGACGTCCTTCATGCCGATCAGGGCCGCGATGTCGCCAGCGCGCACTTCCTTGATCTCTTCACGGGCGTTTGCGTGCATTTGCACCATACGACCCACGCGCTCTTTCTTGCCTTTAACCGAGTTGATCACGCCGTCGCCGGAGTTCAACACGCCCGAGTAAACACGGACGAAGGTCAAGGTACCCACGAATGGGTCGGTAGCGATCTTGAACGCCAGAGCCGCGAAAGGCTCGTCGTCGCTTGCATGACGCTCCATTTCCTCTTCCTCGTTATCAGGGTTGGAACCCTTGATAGCAGGAATGTCGGTCGGAGCAGGCAGGAAGTCGATAACGGCGTCGAGAACCAGGGGAACACCCTTGTTCTTGAACGAAGAACCGCAAACGGCCAGAACGATTTCGCCGGCGATAGTACGCTGACGCAGAGCAGCCTTGATCTCTTCGATCGACAGCTCTTCGCCTTCCAGGTACTTGTTCATCAGCTCTTCGCTGGCTTCGGCCGCAGCCTCGACCATGTTGCTGCGCCACTCTTCAGCCAGCTCTTGGAGCTCGGCAGGGATGTCCTTGCGAACAGGGACCATACCCTTGTCGGAGTCGTTCCAGTAAACGGCCTGCATGTTGATCAGGTCGATCTGGCCCTGGAAGTTGTCTTCCGAACCGATAGCCAGCTGGATCGGCACCGGAGTGTGACCCAGACGCTGTTTGATCTGACCGATCACGCGCAGGAAGTTGGCACCGGCACGGTCCATCTTGTTTACGTAAACAAGACGTGGAACGCCGTATTTGTTGGCCTGACGCCATACGGTTTCCGACTGCGGCTCAACACCCGAAGTACCACAGAACACAACGACAGCGCCGTCGAGTACGCGCAGGGAACGTTCAACTTCAATGGTGAAGTCTACGTGGCCTGGGGTATCGATGACGTTGAAGCGGTGCTCGTGCGGGTACTGCTTCTCGGAACCTTTCCAGAAGGCGGTAATGGCAGCAGAAGTAATGGTAATACCACGCTCCTGCTCCTGAACCATCCAGTCTGTGGTCGCGGCGCCGTCATGCACCTCGCCCATTTTGTGACTTTTGCCAGTGTAAAAAAGGACGCGCTCGGTGGTGGTGGTTTTACCAGCATCCACGTGAGCCACGATACCGATGTTACGGTAGCGACTAATCGGAGTAGTACGAGCCATAAAGCCCTCGCAAAATTAGTGAAGCTAAAATTAGAAGCGGTAGTGCGAGAAAGCTTTGTTAGCTTCGGCCATACGGTGCACGTCTTCACGCTTCTTAACAGCAGCACCTTTACCTTCAGCAGCATCCAGCAGCTCGCCAGCCAAGCGCAGAGCCATAGACTTCTCACCGCGCTTGCGCGCGAAGTCTACCAACCAGCGCATTGCCAGAGCGTTACGACGGGACGGACGAACTTCGACCGGAACCTGGTAAGTAGCACCACCAACGCGGCGCGACTTCACTTCGACCAGCGGAGCGATGGCGTCGAGTGCTTTTTCGAAGAGTTCCAGGGGATCGGTGCCAGCCTTACGAGCCGCAACGGTTTCCAGGGCACCATAAACGATACGCTCGGCAACGGCTTTCTTGCCGCTTTCCATTACGTGGTTCATGAATTTGGCGAGGATTTGGCTTCCGTATTTCGGATCGTCCAGAATCTCACGCTTTGCTGCTACGCGACGTCTTGGCATTGATAAGCCCTCAAGCGGTCTTCAGGTTAGCTCGGGACAGATCCTGTGGATGCGTGCCCGACCTTACTCTTATCGACTCAATAAAATGAAAATCTGCAAAACGGCCGATTACTTCGGACGCTTGGTACCGTACTTCGAACGACCCTGGTTACGGCCTTTAACGCCGGAAGTATCCAAGGAGCCGCGAACGGTGTGGTAACGAACACCTGGCAAGTCTTTTACACGACCGCCGCGGATCAGTACCACGCTGTGCTCTTGCAGGTTGTGGCCTTCACCACCGATGTACGAGGAAACCTCGAAACCGTTGGTCAGACGCACACGGCATACTTTACGCAGTGCCGAGTTAGGTTTTTTCGGCGTAGTGGTGTACACACGGGTGCACACGCCACGACGTTGCGGGCAGTTCTGCAGCGCAGGTACGTCGGATTTCTCGACGATACGCTTACGCGGCTGACGTACCAGCTGGTTGATAGTTGCCATCTACTAGCTCCACTGTTGTCTTGCGACGCTATTGTCTTGCAAGAAAAGCAAAATGGCAGGAACGAATTCCCGCCAAATTTAGGGGATCAAGAGTCTAAAGAGGATCTTGTCCCCAGTCAAGGCAAGGCCCCGACCTCCCCGCCCACCGAACCTCGACAAATTGTCTCGATTCGATGAACGGCGCGATCAGGGCCCTACGCTCATTTATCGCAGAACTCAGTTACCGCTCGAGTTCAGCGCTTCGGTCAGTGCAGCTTCCACTTCACTGGCGCTTACGCGCAACGGTTTGTCTGCATCACGACGACGCTTGCGCTCGCTGTGATAAGCCAGACCGGTACCGGCCGGGATCAGACGACCCACGACCACGTTTTCTTTCAGGCCGCGCAGGTAATCGCGCTTGCCGGTGACTGCCGCTTCGGTCAGTACGCGGGTGGTTTCCTGGAAGGAAGCCGCCGAGATGAACGATTCGGTTGACAACGACGCCTTGGTGATACCCAACAGAACGCGGGTGAACTTGGAGACGAACTTGTCTTCCGCGTTCAGACGCTCGTTCTCTACCAGAACGTGAGTCAGTTCCATCTGGTCGCCCTTGATGAAGCTGGAGTCGCCGGACTCGGAGATCTCAACTTTACGCAGCATCTGACGCAGGATGGTCTCGATGTGCTTGTCGTTGATCTTCACGCCCTGCAGACGGTAAACGTCCTGAATCTCGTTGACGATGTACTTGGCCAGCGCGCTCACACCCAGCAGACGCAGGATGTCGTGCGGATCGCTCGGGCCGTCGGAGATAACTTCGCCGCGGTTTACCTGCTCGCCTTCGAACACGTTCAGGTGACGCCACTTAGGAATCAGCTCTTCGTACGGATCGCTACCGTCGTTCGGGGTGATAACCAGACGGCGCTTGCCTTTGGTCTCTTTACCGAACGCGATGGTGCCGCTGACTTCAGCCAGAATCGACGCTTCTTTCGGACGACGGGCTTCGAACAGGTCGGCAACACGCGGCAGACCACCGGTGATGTCACGTGTCTTCGAAGTTTCTTGCGGGATACGCGCGATAACGTCACCGATCGCGATCTTCGCACCGTCCGCAACACCGACCAGGGCGTTGGCTGGCAGGAAGTACTGAGCGATAACGTCAGTGCCTGGCAGCAACAGATCCTTGCCGTTGTCGTCGACCATCTTCACCGCAGGACGGATGTCCTTGCCGGCAGCCGGACGGTCTTTGACGTCGAGTACTTCAATGTTGGTCATACCGGTCAATTCGTCAGTCTGACGCTTGATCGTGATGCCTTCTTCCATGCCAACGTAGGTCACGGTACCTTTCATTTCGGTAACAATCGGGTGAGTGTGCGGATCCCACTTGGCCACGATTGCGCCAGCGTCGACCTTGTCACCTTCTTTAACCGAAATCACGGCACCGTACGGCAGCTTGTAGCGCTCGCGCTCACGACCGAAGTCGTCAGCGATTGCCAGCTCACCGGAACGGGACACTGCAACCAGGTGGCCGTCCACACGCTCAACGTGTTTCAGGTTGTGCAGACGGACGGTACCGCCATTCTTCACCTGAACGCTGTCGGCGGCGGAAGTACGGCTTGCCGCACCACCGATGTGGAACGTACGCATCGTCAGCTGGGTACCCGGCTCACCGATGGACTGGGCAGCGATAACGCCGACCGCTTCACCGATGTTGACCTGGTGACCACGCGCCAGATCACGGCCGTAGCACTTGGCGCAAATGCCATAGCGGGTTTCGCAGCTGATCGGCGAACGCACGATCACTTCGTCGATGCTGTTCAGCTCGATGAACTCGACCCACTTCTCGTCTACCAGGGTACCGGCAGGAACGATGACGTCCTCGGTGCCTGGCTTGAATACGTCACGGGCGATAACACGACCCAATACGCGCTCACCCAACGGCTCTACAACGTCACCGCCTTCAATGTGCGGAGTCATCAGCAGACCGTGTTCGGTGCCGCAATCGATCTCGGTTACAACCAGATCCTGCGCCACGTCTACCAGACGACGAGTCAGGTAACCGGAGTTCGCAGTTTTCAACGCGGTATCCGCCAGACCTTTACGAGCACCGTGAGTCGAGATGAAGTACTGGAGTACGCTCAGACCTTCACGGAAGTTCGCAGTAATCGGCGTTTCAATGATGGAACCGTCCGGCTTGGCCATCAGACCACGCATACCGGCCAGCTGACGAATCTGTGCTGCGGAACCCCGCGCACCCGAGTCGGCCATCATGTACATCGAGTTGAAGGACTCTTGGTCGACTTCGTCGCCATGACGGTCGATGACTTTCTCTTTCGAGAGGTTGGCCATCATCGCCTTGGAGACTTCGTCGTTCGCTTTCGACCAAAGGTCGATCACTTTGTTGTACTTCTCGCCCTGGGTTACCAGGCCGGAGGCGTACTGGCTCTCGATCTCTTTCACTTCGTCGGTGGCAGCACCGATGATGCGGGCTTTTTCGTCCGGGATAACGAAGTCGTTAACGCCGATGGAAACGCCGGAGATGGTCGAGTAAGCGAAACCGGTGTACATCAACTGGTCAGCGAAGATCACGGTCTCTTTCAGACCAACCACGCGATAGCACTGGTTGATCAGCTTGGAGATCGCCTTCTTCTTCATCGGCAGGTTGACGACGTCGAACGACAGACCTTTTGGCACAACCTGGAACAGCAGCGCACGGCCGACGGTGGTGTCGACGATACGGGTACCGCTCACGCTGTTGCCGTCACGGTCATTGACGGTTTCGTTGATACGTACTTTTACCTTGGCGTGCAGTGCGGCTTCGCCGGCACGGAACACACGGTCAACTTCCTGCAGATCCGCGAATACACGACCTTCGCCCTTGGCGTTGATCGCTTCACGAGTCATGTAGTACAGACCCAATACAACGTCCTGCGACGGCACGATGATCGGCTCACCGTTGGCTGGCGACAGAATGTTGTTGGTCGACATCATCAACGCACGCGCTTCGAGCTGGGCTTCCAGCGTCAGCGGTACGTGCACGGCCATTTGGTCGCCGTCGAAGTCGGCGTTGTACGCGGCGCAGACCAGCGGGTGCAGCTGGATAGCCTTACCTTCGATCAGTACCGGTTCAAACGCCTGGATGCCCAGACGGTGAAGGGTCGGTGCACGGTTGAGCAGAACCGGGTGTTCGCGAATCACTTCAGCGAGAACGTCCCAGACCTCTGGCAGTTCGCGCTCGACCATTTTCTTGGCGGCCTTGATGGTGGTCGCCAGACCACGCATTTCCAGCTTGCCGAAAATGAACGGCTTGAACAGCTCGAGAGCCATCTTCTTCGGCAGACCGCACTGATGCAGACGCAGGGTCGGGCCTACGGTAATTACCGAACGACCGGAGTAGTCAACACGCTTACCGAGCAAGTTCTGACGGAAACGACCTTGCTTACCCTTGATCATGTCAGCCAGGGATTTCAGAGGACGCTTGTTCGAACCGGTGATAGCGCGGCCACGACGACCGTTGTCGAGCAGCGCATCGACAGCTTCCTGCAACATACGCTTTTCGTTGCGCACGATGATGTCCGGAGCGGACAGATCCAGCAGGCGCTTCAAACGGTTGTTACGGTTGATCACTCGACGATACAGATCGTTGAGGTCGGAAGTCGCGAAGCGACCGCCATCCAGCGGGACCAGTGGACGCAGATCTGGCGGCAGAACCGGCAGAACGGTCAGCACCATCCACTCTGGCAGATTGCCGGAACCCTGGAAGGCTTCCATCAACTTCAGACGCTTGGACAGCTTCTTGATCTTGGTTTCCGAGTTGGTTTGCGGAATTTCTTCGCGCAGACGGCCAATCTCGTGTTCCAGGTCGATAGCGTGCAGCAGTTCACGGACCGCTTCAGCACCCATGCGGGCGTCGAAGTCGTCACCGAACTCTTCCAGCGCTTCGAAGTACTGCTCGTCGTTCAGCAGCTGACCCTTTTCAAGGGTGGTCATGCCCGGGTCGATAACGACATAGCTCTCGAAATAGAGAACGCGCTCGATATCACGCAGGGTCATGTCCATCAGCAGGCCGATACGCGACGGCAGCGATTTCAGGAACCAGATGTGGGCAACCGGCGAAGCCAGTTCGATGTGCGCCATGCGCTCACGACGAACCTTGGCCAGTGCAACTTCAACGCCGCACTTCTCGCAGATCACACCACGGTGCTTCAAGCGCTTGTACTTACCGCACAGGCACTCGTAATCCTTTACCGGGCCAAAGATCTTGGCGCAGAACAGACCGTCACGCTCTGGTTTGAACGTACGGTAGTTGATGGTTTCCGGCTTTTTAACTTCACCGAACGACCACGAGCGGATCATCTCAGGCGAGGCCAATCCGATACGGATGGCGTCGAACTCTTCGACTTGACCCTGGTTTTTCAGCAAATTCAGTAGGTCTTTCAAGGCCTTTCCTCCTGGCGGAGCAGAGAGCGGGCAATCCTGCCCCGCTCTCGATCGCGTCACGTGTTATTCGGTTTCCAGATCGATATCGATGCCGAGGGAACGAATTTCCTTGATCAACACGTTGAAGGACTCGGGCATGCCCGGCTCCATACGGTGATCGCCGTCCACGATGTTTTTGTACATCTTGGTCCGGCCGTTCACATCGTCCGACTTCACTGTGAGCATTTCTTGCAGAGTGTAAGCAGCACCGTATGCTTCCAGTGCCCAGACCTCCATCTCCCCGAAACGCTGACCACCGAACTGCGCCTTACCACCCAGCGGCTGCTGGGTAACCAGGCTGTACGAACCGGTAGAACGCGCGTGCATCTTGTCGTCTACCAAGTGGTTCAGCTTCAGCATGTACATGTAGCCAACGGTAACTGGACGCTCGAACTTGTTGCCGGTACGGCCGTCGGTCAGCTGCATCTGGCCGCTTTCTGGCAGGTCAGCCAGTTTCAGCATGGCCTTGATTTCGCTTTCCTTGGCACCGTCGAACACTGGAGTGGCCATTGGAACGCCGCCACGCAGGTTCTTCGCCAGATCCAGGATTTCCTGATCGGAGAAGCTGTCCAGATCTTCGTTACGACCGCCGATCTGGTTGTAGATCTCGTCCAGGAAGGTACGCAGTTCAGCGACTTTACGCTGCTCTTCGACCATCCGGTTGATCTTCTCGCCCAGGCCCTTGGCCGCGAGGCCCAGGTGGGTTTCAAGGATCTGACCAACGTTCATACGCGAAGGTACGCCCAGTGGGTTGAGGACGACGTCGACCGGGGTGCCATTGGCATCGTGCGGCATGTCTTCAACCGGCATGATCACGGAGACCACACCCTTGTTACCGTGACGACCGGCCATCTTGTCGCCCGGCTGGATGCGGCGACGGATTGCCAGGTAAACCTTGACGATTTTCAGCACGCCTGGAGCCAGGTCATCGCCCTGCTGCAGTTTGCGCTTCTTGTCTTCGAACTTGTCGTCCAGCAGACGGCGACGATCAACGATGTAGGCCTGAGCCTTCTCGAGCTGCTCGTTCAGCGCATCTTCAGCCATGCGCAGTTTGAACCACTGGCCATGCTCGAGACCGTCGAGTACTTCGTCGGTGATGTCCTGACCTTTCTTCAGGCCGGCGCCGCCTTCAGCCTTGTGGCCTACCAGAGCGGAACGCAGACGTTCGAAAGTCGCGCCTTCAACGATGCGGAACTCTTCGTTCAGATCCTTGCGGATCTCGTCCAGCTGGGACTTCTCGATCGACAGTGCACGAGCATCACGCTCAACGCCGTCACGGGTGAAGACCTGTACGTCGATGACCGTACCTTTGGTGCCGGTTGGCACGCGCAGGGAGGTGTCTTTAACGTCGCTGGCTTTTTCACCGAAGATCGCACGCAGCAGTTTTTCTTCCGGAGTCAGTTGGGTCTCGCCTTTCGGAGTGACCTTACCTACCAGGATGTCGCCTGCGCCTACT
Organism: Pseudomonas sp. efr-133-TYG-5; assembly: GCF_030209175.1. GTDB lineage: Bacteria > Pseudomonadota > Gammaproteobacteria > Pseudomonadales > Pseudomonadaceae > Aquipseudomonas. The sequence continues at coordinate 330,449 of NZ_JARVSM010000002.1, forward strand.
TCAGCACCTACGTAAACGATACCGGCTTCGTCCAGCTTGTTCAGTGCGGCTTCACCCACGTTCGGGATGTCCGCAGTGATTTCCTCTGGGCCAAGCTTGGTGTCACGGGCCACACAGGTCAGTTCCTGGATGTGGATCGTGGTGAAGCGGTCTTCCTGAACCACACGCTCGGACAGGCAGATGGAGTCTTCGAAGTTGAAGCCGTTCCATGCCATGAACGCGATGCGCATGTTCTGACCCAGTGCCAGTTCACCCATGTCGGTGGACGGGCCGTCGGCCATGATGTCGCTACGCTGAACGCGATCACCCTTGCTCACCAGCGGACGCTGGTTGATGCAGGTGTTCTGGTTCGAGCGGGTGTATTTGGTCAGGTTGTAGATGTCGACACCGGCTTCACCGGTTTCAACTTCGTCATCGGCAACACGAACCACGATACGGCTGGCGTCGACGGAATCGATCACGCCGCCACGACGAGCCACGACGCAAACGCCGGAGTCGCGAGCCACGTTACGCTCCATGCCGGTACCTACCAGCGGCTTGTCAGCGCGCAGAGTCGGTACAGCTTGACGCTGCATGTTCGAACCCATCAACGCACGGTTGGCGTCGTCGTGCTCGAGGAACGGAATCAGCGACGCAGCCACCGAAACTACCTGCTTCGGCGAAACGTCCATCAGGGTGACGTCTTCCGGCGCCTTGACGGTGAATTCGTTCAGGTGACGTACGGCTACCAGTTCGTCGATCAGGACTTTCTGCTCGTTCATGGTCGCCGAAGCCTGCGCGATCACGTGATCGGCTTCTTCGATAGCGGACAGGAACACGATCTCGTCGGTGACCACACCCTCTTTCACCACACGGTACGGGCTTTCCAGGAAGCCGTACTGGTTGGTGCGAGCGTACGCAGCCAGGGAGTTGATCAGACCGATGTTCGGACCTTCCGGCGTTTCAATCGGGCAGACACGACCGTAGTGAGTCGGGTGTACGTCACGGACTTCGAAGCCCGCGCGCTCACGAGTCAGACCGCCAGGGCCGAGTGCGGAGACACGACGCTTGTGGGTAATCTCGGACAGCGGGTTGTTCTGGTCCATGAACTGCGACAGCTGGCTGGAACCGAAGAACTCTTTCACCGCCGCAGCCACTGGCTTGGCGTTGATCAGGTCTTGCGGCATCAGGCCTTCGCTTTCTGCCATCGACAGACGCTCTTTGACCGCACGCTCAACACGTACCAGGCCAACGCGGAACTGGTTCTCGGCCATTTCGCCTACGCAGCGAACACGACGGTTACCCAGGTGGTCGATGTCATCGACGATGCCTTTACCGTTACGGATGTCGACCAGAGTCTTCAGTACCGCGACGATGTCTTCCTTGCACAGCACGCCCGAACCTTCGATCTCGGTACGACCGATACGACGGTTGAACTTCATCCGGCCGACCGCAGACAGGTCGTAGCGCTCAGGGCTGAAGAACAGGTTGTTGAACAGGGTCTCGGCAGCGTCTTTGGTTGGCGGCTCGCCAGGACGCATCATGCGATAGATCTCGACCAGCGCTTCCAGTTGGTTGCTGGTGGAGTCGATCTTCAGCGTGTCGGAGACGAACGGACCGCAGTCGATGTCGTTGGTGTACAGAGTTTCGATGCGAACGACACCGGCCTTGGCGATTTTCGCCAGGACTTCGGTGGTCAGCTCGGTGTTGCACTCTGCCAGGATTTCGCCGGTGGCCGGATGCACGATGACCTTGGCGGTGGTGCGACCCAGGACGTAGTCCAGAGGCACGTCCAGCTCTTTGATCCCGGCTTTTTCCAGCTGGTTGATGTGGCGGGCAGTAATACGACGGCCCTGCTCGACAATCACCTTGCCCTTGTCGTCCTGGATATCGAGGACAGCCACTTCACCGCGCAGGCGCTGAGGCACCAGCTCCAGGCTCAGGCCTTCGCCTTTAACGTGGAATACGTTGGTGGTGTAGAACGCGTCCAGCACTTCCTCGGTGGTATAACCGAGCGCGCGCAGCAGTACCGAGGCCGGCAGCTTGCGACGACGGTCGATACGCACGAATACGCAGTCTTTCGGGTCGAACTCGAAGTCCAGCCACGAACCGCGGTAAGGGATGATGCGCGCGGAGTACAGCAGTTTGCCGGAGCTGTGCGTCTTGCCACGGTCGTGGTCGAAGAACACGCCCGGGGAACGGTGCAGCTGGGAAACGATCACACGCTCGGTACCGTTGATTACGAAGGTACCGTTCTCAGTCATCAGGGGGATTTCACCCATGTAGACTTCTTGCTCTTTGATGTCCTTGATCGCTTTGTTCGACGATTCTTTGTCGAAAATGATCAGGCGCACTTTTACCCGTAAAGGTACGGCGAAAGTTACACCGCGCAATACGCATTCTTTGACATCAAATGCCGGTTCGCCCAGGCGATAACCGACGTACTCCAGCGCAGCATTGCCGGAGTAGCTGATGATCGGGAAAACGGATTTGAAGGCCGCATGCAGGCCCACGTCGCGGAACTGATCTTTAGTCGCTCCCGCTTGCAAGAATTCACGATACGAATCCAGCTGGATGGCCAGGAGGTACGGCACATCCATGACGTCCGGCAACTTGCTAAAGTCCTTGCGGATACGTTTTTTCTCAGTATATGAGTAAGCCATCAGCGTTCCCCAGCTTGGTCACCTGCTTGTTTGGCCCCTCCCGACGGGAGCAGCCAGAAAATCGTGCAAACCCCATGGTTTGCGCCACCGCATCGGGTGGTTACAGCGCCTTTATCAGCACCGACCCAGTCGGCTGCCAATAACGGAAAAAGGCCGGTGGCAAGAGCCACCAGCCATCAGCCTGTCGCTTGACGCTCGGGCTGGAGGAGCAAAGTCGATACTTATTTCAGCTCGACTTTAGCGCCTGCTTCTTCCAGCTTCTTCTTAGCGTCTTCAGCAGCTTCTTTCGAAACGCCTTCAGCTACAACCTGAGGAGCGCCGTCTACTTTCTCTTTGGCTTCTTTCAGGCCCAGACCGGTCAGTTCACGAACTGCCTTGATCACGTTAACCTTCTTCTCGCCAGCTTCCAGCAGAACAACGTTGAACTCGGTTTGCTCTTCAACAACAGCGGCAGCAGCAGCTGGGCCAGCCGAAGCGGCAGCAGCGGTAACGCCGAAGGTTTCTTCCATCGCTTTGATCAGCTCAACGATTTCCACTACGGATTTCTGGCCGATTGCTTCGATGATTTGTTCGTTAGTCAGAGACATGACTCAATTCCTGAATTGGGGGACGGCCTACGCGACCATCGAAATAAACAAAAAACGCGAGAAGTTGACGAGCCTTAGGCTGCAGCAGCTTCTTTCTGGTCGCGAATTGCCGCCAGAGTACGAGCCAATTTGCTGGTAGCGCCTTGAATCACGCTCATCAGCTGAGAAATTGCTTCGTCACGGGTCGGCAGAGTTGCCAGTACGTCGATCTGATTAGCTGCGAGGAACTTGCCCTCGAACGCAGCTGCCTTGATCTCGAACTTGTCCTGACCCTTGGCAAACTCTTTGAAGATACGGGCAGCAGCGCCCGGATGTTCGTTCGAGAATGCAATCAGGGTCGGGCCGGTGAACGCGTCGTTGAGGACACTGTATTGAGTGTCAGCAACAGCGCGCTTGAGCAGGGTGTTACGTACAACACGTACGTAAACGCCAGCTTCACGAGCCTCTTTACGGAGTCCGGTCATTGCGCCTACTGTTACGCCACGGGCATCAACCACGACAGCGGACAGAGCGACTTTGGCAGCCTCGTTGACTTCAGCGACGATGGCCTTCTTGTCTTCGAGATTAATTGCCACGGGTTTAACTCCTGCTTGTTACCGTTTCATTCGGTCAGACCGAATGTCGTTTTGGTGTCTGATTCGGTAAGGAACCGGGAGCACCATCTGCGTAGGCTTGTGGTTTAAGGCTTGCGCCGCCTACGGTCTTGGATAGCCCCCGCCAGGCAGGGACCCCAATCTTTCAATTGGCGCGAACAATCGCGCCAACTTTTGTCTTACGCGTCCAGCGAGCTCTGGTCGATGACCAGACCTGGGCCCATGGTGGTGCTCAGGGTAACGCGCTTGACGTAGATGCCTTTCGAAGAAGCTGGCTTGATACGCTTCAGGTCAGCGATCAGGGCTTCAACGTTTTCCTTCAGCTTGACGGCGTCGAAACCGATCTTGCCAACGGAGGTGTGGATGATGCCGTTTTTGTCGGTGCGATAACGAACCTGACCAGCCTTCGCGTTCTTCACAGCGGTAGCTACGTCTGGAGTTACGGTGCCGACTTTCGGGTTAGGCATCAGGCCACGTGGACCGAGGATCTGACCCAGTTGACCAACAACGCGCATGGCATCCGGGGATGCGATCACTACGTCGTAGTTCAGGTCGCCGCCTTTCATTTCGGCAGCCAGGTCGTCCATGCCTACACGGTCAGCGCCGGCAGCCAGAGCGGCCTCGGCAGCTGGACCTTGGGTGAACACAGCAACGCGAACGGTCTTGCCAGTGCCGTGTGGCAGCACAGTAGCGCTACGTACGACCTGGTCGGATTTACGCGGGTCTACGCCCAGGTTTACAGCAACGTCAAACGACTCGCTGAACTTGACAGTCGACAGCTCGGCCAGCAGTGCAGCGGCGTCTACAATGTTGTAGGCCTTGCCTGCTTCGATTTTGCCGGCGATAGCCTTTTGACGCTTGGTCAGCTTAGCCATTACACACCCTCCACGTTAAGGCCCATGCTACGAGCAGAACCGGCGATAGTACGCACGGCTGCATCCATATCAGCTGCAGTCAGATCCGCGTTTTTGGTTTTCGCGATTTCTTCCAGCTGAGCACGGGTAACGGTGCCAACCTTAACGGTGTTCGGACGAGCGGAACCGCTGGTCAGACCGGCCGCTTTCTTCAGCAGAACCGAAGCAGGGGTGGATTTGGTTTCGAAAGTGAAGCTGCGGTCGCTGTAGACAGTGATGATCACTGGAGTCGGCAGACCTGCTTCCAGACCCTGGGTACGGGCGTTGAAAGCTTTGCAGAATTCCATGATGTTCACGCCGTGCTGACCCAGAGCAGGACCAACCGGTGGACTTGGGTTAGCCTGAGCGGCCTTCACTTGCAGCTTGATGTAAGCGGTAATCTTCTTGGCCATGAGGCACTCCAATTACGGGTTCGAACGCCTCGAAAGGCTCCCCGGTTACTTGCGCGTTTATCCCAGTGACGACAAAACCCCACAGCCTAGGGCTGCGGGGTTGGGATGCTTGCTCAGTTAGACCTTTTCGACCTGACTGAACTCCAGCTCTACCGGAGTAGAGCGACCGAAAATGAGCACCGCCACTTGGATCCGGCTCTTTTCGTAGTTAACTTCTTCAACGACGCCATTGAAATCGGCGAATGGACCGTCATTGACACGTACCGTCTCACCTGGCTCGAACAGTGTCTTCGGCTTCGGCTTGTCGCTACCGTCAGCAACGCGACGCAGAATCGCTTCTGCCTCTTTGTCCGTAATCGGTGCTGGTTTATCAGCGGTTCCGCCGATGAAACCCATCACCCGAGGAGTATCCTTGACCAAGTGCCAAGTACCCTCATTCATATCCATCTGAACCAGCACGTAGCCTGGGAAGAACTTCCGCTCGCTTTTGCGCTTCTGGCCATTACGCATTTCAACCACTTCTTCAGTGGGAACCAGAATTTCGCCGAAGCCATCTTCCATGCCAGCCAGCTTCACGCGCTCGATGAGCGAGCGCATCACATGCTTCTCGTAACCCGAGTAAGCATGCACAACATACCAACGCTTAGCCACGGGACACCCTTAGCCGACAATCAAGGAAACAAGCCAGCCGAGCAGGGAATCAAGCCCCCACAACAGCAACGCCATAACCAGGACAACAGCCACCACAATCAGCGTGGTCTGCGTGGTTTCTTGACGAGTTGGCCAAACGACTTTACGAATCTCGGTGCGCGCTTCCTTAACCAGTACAAAGAAAGACTTGCCCTTGGCCGTCTGCAAGCCTACAAAGGCAGCTACGGCAGCAATCACAAGCAATGCGAGTACACGGTACAGGATCGGCGAAGCAGAATAATACTGATTGCCAACAACGCCAACAACTACCAAAGCGACTACTACAAGCCACTTGAGCAGATCGAAGCGAGAGCCTTGAGCTTCAGCTTTAGGAGTCATCTATGAAGATCCTGTGAAAAGAAAGCCAGACACACCGAGTGAATCTGGCAGGTCAGGAGGGAATCGAACCCCCAACCTACGGTTTTGGAGACCGTCGCTCTGCCAATTGAGCTACTGACCTAAAACAAAATCAGGCCGACCATTATGCCGGCCTGAAAAAGACATTACAACAGCTTATTCGATAACTTTGGCTACGACGCCAGCGCCGACGGTACGACCGCCTTCACGGATAGCGAAACGCAGACCGTCTTCCATTGCGATGGTTTTGATCAGGGTAACAGTCATCTGAATGTTGTCACCTGGCATTACCATTTCAACGCCTTCTGGCAGCTCGCAGTTACCAGTCACGTCAGTAGTACGGAAGTAGAACTGTGGACGGTAGCCTTTGAAGAACGGAGTGTGACGACCGCCCTCTTCCTTGCTCAGAACGTAAACCTCTGCGGTGAACTTGGTGTGCGGCTTAACCGAACCTGGCTTAACCAGAACCTGGCCACGCTCAACGTCGTCACGCTTGGTACCACGCAGCAGAACGCCGCAGTTCTCGCCAGCACGACCTTCGTCGAGCAGCTTGCGGAACATTTCAACACCGGTGCAGGTAGTTTTCTGAGTATCGCGCAGACCAACGATCTCTACTTCTTCCTGGATGCGCACGATGCCACGCTCAACACGACCAGTCACAACGGTACCACGACCCGAGATCGAGAATACGTCTTCGATTGGCATCAGGAACGGCTTATCGATAGCACGCTCCGGCTCTGGAATGTAGGTATCCAGAGTTTCCACCAGCTTCTTGACAGCGGTGGTGCCCATCTCGTTGTCGTCTTTGCCTTCCAGCGCCATACGAGCCGAACCGATGATGATCGGAGTGTCGTCGCCTGGGAAGTCATAGGTGGACAGCAGATCGCGAACTTCCATCTCAACCAGTTCCAGCAGCTCAGCGTCGTCTACCAGGTCAGCCTTGTTCAGGAAAACCACGATGTACGGAACGCCTACCTGACGGGACAGCAGGATGTGCTCACGGGTTTGTGGCATCGGACCATCAGCGGCCGAGCAAACCAGGATTGCGCCGTCCATCTGGGCAGCACCGGTGATCATGTTCTTCACGTAGTCAGCGTGACCCGGGCAATCAACGTGCGCGTAGTGACGAATGTTCGAATCGTACTCTACGTGCGCAGTATTGATGGTGATACCACGAGCCTTCTCTTCCGGGGCGCTGTCGATCTTGTCGAAGTCAACAACTGCGGAACCGAAAACTTCGGAGCAAACGCGAGTCAGAGCAGCGGTCAAAGTGGTTTTACCGTGGTCGACGTGACCAATGGTACCGACGTTGACGTGCGGCTTGTTACGTTCGAATTTTTCCTTAGCCATCGAAATCACCCCTTAAGAGTAGAATTAAGCGAACTACGTTGACCATTAAAACAAAGGCAGATATTTTCATATCTGCCTTGTTATATGGAGCTCTTGAGCGGATTTGAACCGCTGACCTCACCCTTACCAAGGGTGTGCTCTACCAACTGAGCTACAAGAGCGTAACACTTTGCACAACCTGCAAACTTGGAGCGGGTAGCGGGAATCGAACCCGCATCATCAGCTTGGAAGGCTGAGGTTCTACCACTAAACTATACCCGCGGAGCCTGCAGCTCACGCTAAAATCTGGTGGAGGGAGAAGGATTCGAACCTTCGAAGTCGTAGACGTCAGATTTACAGTCTGATCCCTTTGGCCGCTCGGGAACCCCTCCTAATCAGGCCGGCATTCTATACTATGCCAAACCCCTGTCAAGCATTTTCTCATTAAAAAACCTGAGGTTAGCTGCGTTGACATCGCCTCACTTTGAATACCTGTTTAGGTCTTCGCTGTGGAGCGGGCGCCATTCTATGCAAACTATTCGGCAGGTGCAACCCCCTCACACTGCATTATTTTATGTTTTAACTCATTGAATTCCTTGGAAAGGTTTTGCAGTTGAACATCACCCAGCAATCGCTGGCTTTCAGGAGCAACTTTCAACCAGTAGCCCGTCGCTTGCTGATCTTCCGGCACCATCTGAGCCTTTACACCCAGGTCATTCAAGCGCCGCAGCAGCCCCTGGATAGCCTCCTGACGAGACAACCCACCCACATATAGACACCGATCATCGACCGCTGAGCCACTCGGCTTGGCTCGAGAGCCGTCGCCCGCCTCGCTCAGAAGCCGAATATCCTGCTGTGAACCGCGATAAAGATTAAGCGGTGTCACATCCTTGGCACGTAGGGGAGCCTCCTGCTGATGCCAAACGTAATAAAACACATTGAGAACCAGCAACAACAGAAACAACCAACGCATACAAACCTCAGGACAAAGGACATGCCATAGCCAAACCCACGAAAACCAGATCAGGTACCACCCTGGCTTGTGGCGCAACATCGGAAACCAGGCTCGCATCACCACCGGTGATGAAGACTGTAAAGTCCGCCCCCCAGTAAGCTCGTGCCATCTGCAGTTGCGTCAACACGAATCCCTGCAGCATCAATGAACAACCACGCTCGACCGCCTCTACCGTGCTTCGCCCCGGCGCCTGACTGGTCAAAGCTCGCTCAGCCGCCACATCTCCATAGCGAATCTTTCGGGTGTGAGTGCGCAACTGATTGCGCATCAGCGGCATGCCGGGGCAAATGAATCCGCCCAGGTGCTCGCCATCTGCAGCAATGAAATCTGCGGTCACCGCGGTGCCAAAATCGAGCACCAGGCAAGCACCTGAGGCCAGATGAAACCCGCCGAGCATAGCCAACCAGCGGTCGAGCCCTAATCGCTCGAACTCATCATATCCATTCCTGACCCCGGACATTTCGCGGGCAGGCGCCGCGCAAACCACAGCAATGCCAAACGCCCGCTCAATAGCCTGGATTAACGTCTCCGTCTCCTCGATCGTTCTTACACTGACCAGGCGACACTTGCGCAGCGACAAACCTGCAAGCGCTTGCAACCCATCAAGCAAACCTTGATCAGAGTCCACGATCCCTTCAGCAAATACCGGACCGGCCGTACAAACCAGCACACGCCACTTGATAAAGCTGTTGCCGCAGTCGAGCTCAAGAATCATCACGCAACCTCAGGCTGAGCTCACCACCGCTAAAGACTTTTTCCACGCCATTCACCTTCAAGCGCAAAGCACCCTGATTATCGATGCCTTGCACCACGCCCTCTATTTGGTTGACACCTGCAATCAACGAAACAGGACGCCCCTGCCATAGGTGATTGGCCTCCCATTCTGCCTGGAGCCCTGAGAAGCCTTCGGACTCATGGCGCTGCAGGTATGCCCGCAACTGACTATTTAATTCAGCCGCCAAGACGTTGCGATCACAAATTCTGCCTGACTCAAGCCTCACGGAGGTCCACCGTTGATCAACTTCATCAGTGGCCTGCATGTTCACGTTGATACCAATGCCCAGGACCACGTGACAGACGTCCGCCGGGTCCCCAACAAGCTCCAGCAGAATGCCGGCAATCTTTTTGTCACCGACCAACACATCATTTGGCCACTTCAATCCGGCATCCGGTACACCTGCCTTGCGCAAGGCCTGCATGACCGCCAAGCCAACGACCAGGCTCAGCCCCTCCAGACGACGCATGCCGCCATCGATTCGCAGGACAAGGCTGTAATAGAGGTTTTCCGCAAACGGACTGGCCCACTTGCGCCCTCTTCGCCCGCGCCCCGAAACCTGGCGCTCGGCCAGCACCAGGAATGGTGCAGTTTGCCCACGATCGACGGCACGCAACGCTTCAGCATTGGTGGAATCAATTGAGTCAAAAATGGAGATCGGCCAGCCAGGAGTGCTCACTGCTATTTTTTCAGCGTCGAGCAACGTCAATGGATCCGCGAGTTGATAGCCTCTTCCACGGACTTTGTGGATAGTCAGCCCAAGTTCAGCCTCGAGATGCTGCAACTGTTTCCACACCGCACTTCGACTGATGCCCAGGGCAACACCCAAAGCCTGCCCAGAATGAAAACGGCCATCCTTCAAAAGATTCAACAACGTCAGCATGCAGGTTTCGCCTCACAATGAGGCCCGAATAATAGCCATGCACCGGGCCGTTGCATAGAAATCAAGTTGAGCGACTTTCCTGCGGGTAAAACAAAACCCCAACTGCTTTCGCAATTGGGGTTTCGGAATTTAATCTTGACGA
>NZ_JARVSM010000010.1 GCF_030209175.1 Pseudomonas sp. efr-133-TYG-5
TGGCCGAGCCAGTGCGGTCGTAGCCGTCTTCGGCGACGGTGGCGGAACCGGTGCGATCGTAACCGTCAGCAGCCAGCGCCGAACCCGTGCGGTCGAAACCATCGGCAGCGAAGCTGTTGGCAGCCAGTACAGAAAGGGTCAGGGCGAGGATCAGTTTGGTTTTCATGTCAGTGACTCCGAATGGGTTGGCGATGTGTCTTGCTTGAGATCAATGCTACGCCAACTAAATTGATTAAAAAGCGCAAAATAATGCTAAAAATTATCGATTAACTTGATGTTAAGGGCGACGCATCGAATTCGCTCGGGTCATCGCAGCGACCGTCGCGCAGGTCATCGATCAGGTGGGTGCAGCGTGCCGCGCCAGCATTAATGGGGGATTAATCGCGGCTTTTTCACGTTGTGACAGATTTTTCATGGATTCCCGACCGCTTTTTCACTTGCGCAACGCCAGTCTGCCCACGGCCAGAAAACCAAGAATCGGCCGTCTCAAACTGGAGCTTGCCCTGCAATGAATAAACTTCCACAAATCACCCTGGCCTTCTGGGTCATGAAAATCTGCGCGACGACCCTGGGGGAAACCGCGGGGGATTTGCTGTCGATGACGCTCAACGTCGGTTACGCCCTCAGCTCGCTGATCCTCATCAGCGTGTTCGTCCTGACCCTGGTCGCCCAGTTGCTGGCCAAGACCTACAAACCGTTGCTGTACTGGATCGTGATCCTCTCGACCAGCACCGCCGGTACCACCATGTCCGACTTCATGGACCGCACGCTGGAGCTCGGCTACGCCACCGGCTCGATGATCCTGATCGCGATTCTGCTGGCGATCTTCGCGGCGTGGCGGCTGAGCGGCGACTCGCTCAACGTCAACAAGGTGCAGACGTTTCGCGGCGAGATGTTCTACTGGATGGCGATTCTGTTTTCCAACACCCTCGGCACCGCGCTGGGCGATTACCTGGCCGACGATTCCGGCCTGGGCTTTGCCGGTGGCGCACTGCTGGTCGGCTCGACCATTGCCGTGGTCGTCCTGCTCAAGTACTTCACCCGGATTTCCACGGTGCTGTTGTTCTGGGTGGCGTTTGTGCTGACCCGGCCGTTCGGCGCGACGCTGGGCGACTTGATGACCAAGTCCCATGAAAAGGGTGGCCTGGACTTCGGCACCATCGGTTCGTCGGCGGTGCTGGCGGGGATTCTGCTGGTGATGATCGTCGGTGCGTCGTATGCGCAGAAGCGTTATGGCAAGCCGTCGGTTGCCGAGTTGAGCTGATACCCAGTCGCCTCATTCGCGAGCAGGCTCGCTCCCACAAGGAATTTGTGTCGATCACAGATCCAGTGTGGGAGCGAGCCTGCTCGCGAAGGGGCCATCACAGCCACCGTTGCAGTGGCTGCATGAGCACGATCAGTCAGTCACGATGCGCGAGTGTTTCTGTGTGTCCTTCATGGTGATGTACACCAGCAGCGACACCGCAATGCACGCGGTCACGTACCAGTAGTAACCGGTTTCCATGCCGATGCTCTTGAACCATAGCGCGATGTATTCGGCGGTGCCGCCGAAGATCGACACGGTCAGGGCATACGGCAGGCCGACGCCCAGGGCGCGGATTTCGGTCGGGAACAGTTCGGCCTTCACCACGGCGTTGATCGAGGTGTAGCCGCTGACGATGATCAACGCCGCCATGATCAGGAAGAACGCGCCCCACCAGGTCTGGATGGTGTGCAGGGTCATCAGGATCGGCACGGTGAAAATCGTCCCGAGCACGCCGAAGGCGATCAGGATCGGACGTCGGCCGATCTTGTCCGACAGGCCGCCGATGATCGGTTGCAGGCACATGAACAGGAACAGCGTGGCGGCGGAAATGGTGGTGGAGTCGGAGATGCTCATGCCGACGGTGTTCACCAGGTATTTCTGCATGTAGGTGGTGTAGGTGTAGAACGCCAATGTACCGCCCATGGTCAGGCCGACCACGGTGAGCAGTTCCTTGGGATGACGCAGCAAGGTGCGCATCGCGCTTTCCTTGGACTTCTCTTTCTTGGTGAACGACTCGGTTTCTTCCATGCCGCGACGCAGGTACAGCGCGACGATGGCGCACAGCGCGCCAATGGCGAACGGAATACGCCAGCCCCACGCGTACAGCTGTTCGGTGGTGAGCAGGTTCTGCAACACGATCAGCACGCCCAGGGCGATGAGCTGGCCGGAGATCAGGGTCACGTACTGGAAGCTGGAGAAGAAGCCACGACGTTCCTTGGTCGCCATCTCCGAGAGATAGGTGGCCGAGGTGCCGTACTCGCCGCCGACCGAGAGGCCCTGCAGCAAACGGGCGAACACCAGCAGGATCGGCGCGCCGATGCCGATGGTTTCGTAGTTCGGGCTCAGGGCGATCAGCAGCGAGCCGAAGCACATCAGATAGACCGAGGCCATCAGCGCCTTTTTACGGCCGACCTTGTCGGCGTACAGGCCCATCAGCCAGCCACCGATCGGGCGCATCAGGAAGCCCACGGCGAAGATCGCGGCGGTGTTCATCAGTTGCGCGGTGGTGGAACCGGCGGGGAAGAAGGTCTTGGCGAAGTACAGGGAGAAGGCGGCATAGACGTACCAGTCATACCACTCGACCATGTTGCCGACGGAACCGCTGAAGATCGACTTGATGCGGCTGGCGGTTGTTCTGGGTTTGGCCGGCACGGCAGCCGACCCAAGGGGCAGGGCGTTGGAGTTATCCATTGAAGGATCCTTCGTTTAATTGTTTTTGTGGAGCGCGCGGGAACGCAGCCTGCCGGGGCTATAGCAGGAGCTGTGCCAACGGCGGGAGGGCCGGTTTAGAGGGGGTGACAGAACTTGATGAGCGGAAATCCGCTTATGGCTGTTTTGTGGTGAGCGGAAAATTGCTCATTCAAGCGGCTGGCTATCTGTTGCCCGTGCCGGCCTCTTCGCGGGCAAGCCCGCTCCCACAATGGTCGGTGGTATTCACAAGTTTTGCGTCCAGCACAAAACCCGGTGGGAGCGGGCTCGCCCGCGAAGAGGCCCGATCAAACACTGCAAAATTCAACTGCCCGGAACAAACATTTCCCGGGTCAGACCATGGCGCTGCATCTTTTCATTGAAGGTGCGACGCGGCAGTTGCAGTTCTTCCAGCACGGCTTTCACATCGCCCTTGTGCCGGGTCAGCGCCGCGCGCAGACACTGCGCCTCGAACGCCTCTTGCTGCGCCGCCAGCGACTGCCCCGGATCGATGCCCTGCACCGGTTCGTCCAGCCCCAGCACCTGACGCTCGGCGACGTTCGCCAGCTCGCGCACATTGCCCGGCCAGTCGTGGCTGAGCAGATGGCTCAGTTGCGCGCCGCTCAACGGCGCCAGGCTGCGGTTCAGGCGTTCGGCGGCCTGGCGGGCGAAGGCGTCGAACAGCAACGGAATGTCCTCGCGCCGCTCACGCAGTGGCGGCAGGCGCAGTTCGGCGACGTTCAGGCGATACGCCAGGTCTTCGCGAAACCGTCCGGCGCGGGCCTCGTCGAGCAGGTCGGGTTTGGTCGCGGCGACGATGCGCAGGTCGACGCGAATGCTCTGGTTCGAGCCCAGGCGCTCGAGCTTCTGCTCCTGCAGCACGCGCAGCAGTTTCACCTGCTGGGCCAGCGGCATGCTTTCGATTTCATCGAGAAACAGCGTGCCGCCATCGGCGAATTCGAGCTTGCCGATGCGCTTGCCCGAGGCCCCGGTGAACGCGCCGCTCTCATGCCCGAACAGCTCGGCCTCGAACAACTGCTCGGGAATCGCTGCGCAGTTCAACGCCACGAACGGCTTGTCGGCCCGCGGGCCGAAATCATGCAGGCAGCGTGCGACCAGTTCCTTGCCGCTGCCGGTCTCGCCACGGATCAGCACGTTGACCGGCAAGGCCGCCAGCTCCAGCACTTGCCGCCGCAGGGTCTGCAAGCCACGCGACACGCCGAGCAGCGTCGCGTCGAGGCGTGCGCGGTTGTCGGCCTGCTCGTGCAGGGCTCGGTTCTCCAGGACCAGGCGACGCTTTTCCAGCGCCCGGCGCAGACTGCCGAGCAGTGTTTGCGGGCTGAACGGTTTCTCGAGGAAATCGTAGGCACCGTCGCGCATCGCCTCGACCGCCATCGGCACATCGCCGTGGCCGGTGAGCAGGATCACCGGCAGATCGGCATCGCGGCGCTGCACTTCGGCTAGCAACTCGAGACCGCTGAGGCCGGGCATGCGCACATCGCTGAGGATCACTCCGGCGTAGTGTTTCGGCAGCGCCGCCAGGCAATCTTCGGCGCGGCTGAACAGTTGCACCTGGAACCCGGACAGGCTCAGCCACTGCTCCACCGCACTGCGGATGCTGCCTTCGTCATCGACCACCATCACCGCATTGAGCATCAGATACGCGCCTCCAGATCGATTGGCAGAGTCAGGGTGAACACCGCGCCGGTGCTACCGTTTTCCGCACTCAGGCGGCCGCCGGATTCGTGCACGATGGCGAACGACACGGCGAGCCCGAGGCCGAGGCCATCGCCCACCGGTTTGGTGGTGAAGAACGGATCGAAGACCTGGCCCAGGTGTTCCTCGGCGATGCCCGGGCCGTTGTCGCAGACGCTCAGGCGCCACAATTGTTCGTCGGCTTCCAGGCGAATTTCCAGACGTTTGCAGGCAATTCCTTGCAGCGCATCGAGGGCATTGCGCAGCAGATTGATCAGCACCTGTTCAAGGCGAATCGCGTCGCCGCGCACCCAGGCCGGGCGAGTCAGGTGCAGGACCAGGCTGACCTGTTCGTCACGCAGGCGCGCATCGAGCAACTGCAGTGCCTGATCGACCACCGTGGCCAGGTCCAGGCGTTCGCGCAGGCCGCTGGGGCTCTTGCGCGCGAAGGTCTTCAGGTGGCCGGTGAGTGCAGCCATGCGCGTGAGCATGTCATCCACCGGTTTCAGCGCCTTGTACGCATCGTCGACGCGGCCATGTTCGAGCAGCAGGCGCAACGTCGCCAGTTGCATGCGCTGGGCGGTCAGCGGCTGATTGATTTCGTGCGCCAGCGCCGCCGACATCTGCCCCAGCGCCGCCAGTTTCGCCGACTGCACCAGACCGTCCTGGGCGGTGCGCAGATCGCGCGTGCGCTCCTCGACCAGTTGTTCGAGTTCGGCACGACTGCGCCGGCGCATCTTCGCCAGGCGCCAGCGCTGGCTGAGGAACAGCAGCAGGAACACCAGCGCCAGCCACACCCCGGCGGCAGCCAGCCCGGCGTTGCGCAGGTCCTCGAAGGCCACCTGCGGCGGGCGCAGCAGGTGCAGGGTCCAGCCTTCCGCTGCCAGGGGCAGCGATTCCCACAGATAATCCGCCGTGCCTTGCGGGCCTTCGACGCGGGTCAGGTCACTGTTCTCGTCGAAATGCCGCAGCGGCAGATGGGTCAGCGGCAGCAGTGTCTGTTTGTCGTACTGGCGCGTGCGCCTGATCTCGGCCAGGTCGCTGGCATCGAGCGGACGCAGCAGGCGATAGCGCCAGCCGGGTTGATTGGCGATGAAGATGATGCCGCGCGCATCGCTGACCAAAAGGGTGTCGCTGCCCTGGCTCCACTCGCGCTCCAGCTCGGGGAATTCCAGCTTGACCACCATCGCCCCGAGAAACTCGCCGTTGTCGCCGAGCACCGCGCTGGACAGGAAATAGCCGGGAATCCCACTGGTCACGCCGACCGCGTAGAAACGCCCGCTGCCCTGGGTGCGGGTCTGGCTGAAGTAGGGGCGAAAACCGTAGTTGTGACCGACGTAACTGCTGGGCAGGCGCCAGTTGCTGGCGGCCACCGCCAAACCGCTGTGGTCGAGCAGTTCGAGGGTCGACGACTGCGCGGCGCCGTTGATTTTTTCCAGCTTGAGGTTGAGCGCCGCCTGCTGCTCGGGGCTGACCGGGCCGGCGAGGGCCGCACGCAATTGCGGGTCCAGCGCCAGCACGGCGGGCAGGGCGCGGTAGCGGTCGATCAGGGTGTGCAGCGCATTGGCGTACAGCGCCAGCTGCTGGTTGGCCCGCGCCGCGTCCTCTTCTAGCGCCTGGCGCTCGGCGTGACGCACGGCAAGGCTGGCGGCCAGCACGGCGCCGGCGGCGATGAGCAAGGTGTACAGCAGCAGACGCAACGGGCGTGAAGTCGCAAGCATAGGGGTATCAGGCGCAGGACGGGGCGAGCACGATAGCATGCCGCTGCAGCGCTTGCGGTGCCTCGGCAGCGCGACCTGTTTCAGGCACCGCGGAGCAGGTTCTGCGTTCTGCGCAGTTGCCGGATGGTGTTGGCCGTGGCTTGCGTCAGGCTGGCCAGCGAACCGCTGGCATCGGCGCCGAAGATTTTCTTCAGCGGCTGGTAGGTGTGGATCGAATCGCGTCCGGCCTGCTCGAACTTGCCTTGAATCTCGCCCAGGGAGGCGTTGAGGACGTCGACCAGCGCATCGATGTACGAGTCGGCCCTGCGCACTTTCTCCTCGCTGAGCGTCTGCCCGGCGCCGGCCACCTCGTGCAGGATCTCGAAGGTGCCGGTCACCGTGCTGAGGACGGCGCCGATCTCGCTGGAAAACGGCGTATTGGCCGCCTTCATGCCGACACTGGCGCCCACCGTGACGCCTTCCTTGCCGGCCTTGAGCAGGCCTTTCTGGTTCATGGCGACCAGGCCATGGACGATGCCGCGAAATTTGTTCAACGCGTAGGAGCCGTAGTTCATGGTCTTGTACTCGCCTTTGGCGATGATCCGGTTCGGGTCCAGCTTGCCCGACTTGAACTTGACCGAGGCGCTGAGGCTGAGGCGTTCCATGGCGAAGTCGACGCCCAGGCTCACGGCTTTCTTGCCGGCGATGCCGAGGAACACCCCCAGCGCCGTCCCCACCGGCCCGGCAACGCTACCCAATGCCGCGCCCGCGGCGCCGATGCCGATGCCCGCTCCGTAGCTCACCACCTGGCCGCCGACATGGGCGGCGGTCCGCAGCGCCGCGGACTTCGCATGGGCCGGCGCCGACTGGTGATTGAGCAGCTGGGTCTGCGCTTCCTGCGCCCGACGTGTGGTCAAGTCGAGGATCCGCGCATGGCGGTCGACGGCGCGCGACAACGCCATGTTGGCCTGGAACTGCGCCTGGGTCTGCGCGCTTTCGGCTTTGCGGGTGTCGCGCTGCCCCGGGGTTTCGACAAAGCCATCGATAAACTCGCCCAGGCCACGTCCATCGCGGTCAATGAAGCGCAGCGGATTGTTGGCGACGAATCCGTACAGGTTCAGCCCGTCGACATCCCCGCTCGGATCGGCGCTGATCCAGCGCTGCAGCCACGGCGCGTAGTAACGCGCGCCATAGTAGTAGAAGCCGCTGATATCCAGGTCCTTGCCGGAATAACGCACGGTGCGGTAACTGACCTCCACCGCCGAACGCGCGGTCAGAAAGGCCGTGGCGCCGAAGGGCAGGTAACCCTCGTGGCTGATCAGCTGCGCGTGTGCATCGAGTTCCTGCACCGCCGAGCCGAGGTGATCGTCGAGGGTGTAGCGCAGATGATCGGTGCCGATGGCTGCCGGATCCTGCGCCCAGTGCAGGCAACGCGCGCCGCCGCGGCTGATGCCCAGGCTGATGACATGCAGCTCTTCGCCGTTGTCCTTGCTGTGGATTTCCAGCCCCGGCAGATAGCGTACCTGGTGCACGTGAGTGGTGCGGGTGGTGTGGCTTTCGTGGCGTTTGCAGACCCGCGCACCCTGGCTGTAGCGGTAGCTTTCCTGATCGTCACCGCGGCCGCCACGATCGATCAATGTCACTGCTTGCAACTGGCCGCGGCTGTCCCAGTGCAGCGGCTGGCCCGGTTGCACGGCGAGCAGGTTGCCGGCGCTGTCGAACAGCCGTTCGAAGTCCGGCGCGGGATCGCCAGAGCGCCAGCGCACACCGCGGTTGCTCGCCGGATCGATGAACATTTCGCGGGTGTGGCTGGCGCCGTCGCGTACGTGGGTGGTCTTGATCAGGTTGTGGCCGGCGTCGTACTCGTAGCGTTCCAGGTAATTGCGCCGGTCGTTGGGGTCGCTCGGTTGTGGCCGCCCGGGGTTGTCCGCCGGCGGCGCATCGGCGTAGCCGCTGGCACTGAGCAGGCGATCCAGCGAGTCGTACGTGAAAGTGCGCTGGCCGTCGATGCGCTGGTTGGCAAAAAAACGCGGGATGACGGTGTGATCGACAATCGCGGTGACGTTGCCGACGCGGTCGTAGACGTACTGCAGATCCTGCAACGGCGCCTCGCCATGCTTTTGCGCGCATTGCTGCAGCAGGCGCCCGTCGGCGGCGTCATAACCCCAGCGGCTGATCACCGCGTTGCCGCTGTGCTGCTTGACGATTTGCCCGGCGGCGTTGTAGTGCGCCTGTTGCTGCACCGTTTGCCAGGTGGTTTGCCCGCTGAGTTGCAACTGCACCTGCATCAACTGCCCGGCGACATCGTAAGTCGATTGCTGGCGATGGCCGGCGGCGTCGGTCTGCTCGAGGAGGGCGCCGAGCGGACTGAAACGGCGCTGGCTGACGAAGGCCGGGCCAGCGTCGAGGGTACGACTGTCGCGCACGGCCTGACCGGGCGGCGTCAGGGCGAAACTGACCAGGCGCAACTGGCCCGCCGGGTCGTTCAGTTCGATCAACTGACCGCGGCGATTGTGCCCGGCGGCCGCCGAGGCGTCGGCGTAGATGAACGTGTCGACGTCCGCCGCGCCATTCTCGGCAACGGCCACGGGGCGCAGTTGCTCGTCATGGCGGGTGTGCCAGTGATTGCCCAAGGCATCCCAGCGCTGCACTTCCTCGCCGGCCACGCCCGGCAGGTTGAGCAGGTGTCCGGCGTCGACGCTGTCGACCCGCAGGGGCTGGCCGTCGAGGCCATAGACGCTGCGGATCACCGGGGCAGGCAGACGCGCGTCGTACTGCTCGATCAGGTGCCCGCCGGCGTCGTGGCGCTGGCGGCTGATCAGGGTTTGCACCGGGCCATCGACGGCGCTGCGCAGGTACGCCACCTGACGCACCGCCATGCCCCGGCAGTCATGAACACTCAGCGATGGCGTGCGCCAGGGCACGCTGGGCGGGCTGTTCATCCGCTGAACCAGGTCGAGCGGCGGCTGGCGACGGGGTGGGCCTGGCGGCGCAGGAACTGATTGTCGGTGGTGCCCATTTCCTTGTAGGCCGCCAGCCCGCGCTGGGCCTGGGCGATATTGGCCAGGGTGCCGCGCGTCTGCTGTTGCAGGGCTGAACGGGTGATCGGCGCCAGGGTTTCCTGGGCGGTCATGTGATTGACGTTGGGCAGCAGTTGCGCCGGGTAGATGGTGTCGCGGCCCAGCGCATCGAACGCTGCTTCGGCCCAGGCCCAGCGCTGCTCGATGGCACTTTTCCAGTCGGCGAGCAGGGTGTCGATCTTGTCGATTTTCACCGGGTCGAGGCGATTCTTGATGTCTTCGGCTTCCACCGCGCGGGCGAACAGGTTGATCGAGGCGGGGATAATCGAGATCCACGACGCCATCACCCGGTTCATCAGGAATTCCGGGTTGAGCACGGAGTCCAGCACGGGGTGGATCAGTTCGTCCTTGACGTCGCGCCAGGTGTTGATTTCCTTCACCGCGTCGCTGATGCCCAGGCTGCTGTCGATGGCGCTCACCGAGATCTGCGAGGTCTGCGGAATCAGCGGGCCGACGCTCAGCCCCATGCTGTTCGCCGGGGGATCCGCCAGGGCGCCCGCGACGTCACCGCCGATATTGCCGCCGATCAGACCGCCACCGGTGGTGTACGGCGTGGTGAAGGGCGAGCCGGGGAACGCCAGGTCGAACTGGCCGCCGCCGATCACCCCGCCCTCATACCCGGCGATACCGCGCAGGACTTCCCCGGCGAGGTTGCTCAGCAGACTGCTGACGATGTTCTTCTGCGCAATGATGTTGTGCAGTTGTTCGAGGGTCTGTCCGGCATGGTCGTCGACGGCGGCAATGAACTGCGCGTAGAGCATGATCACGCTGTGCGCCCGGGCGTTGCCACCGGCATCGACGTAGGCCAGTGGCTGGTTGCCGACGAACGCATACAGGTTCAGGCCGTCCCCGGCGCCGGCCGGGTCGGCGCTGATCCATCGCTGCAACCAGTCGGCGTAGTAGCGCGCACCGTAGTAATAGAAGCGGCTGACATCCATCTCCTTGCCCGAATAGCGCACGGTCTTGTAGCTGACTTCGAGCTGCGAGCGCGCCGTCAGCACCGCGGTGCCACCGAATGGCAGGTAACGTTCCTGGCTGATCAGTTGCGCCTGGCCATCCAGTTCGGTGAGGGCCGAGCCGAGGTGGTCGGTGAGGACATAGCGCAATTGATCGGCGTCGATTTCCGCCGGCCGGCCGCTGACCCAATGCAGGCAGCTGACAGTGCCGACCCCGGCGGCGAGGGTGATGACGTGCAGTTCCTCACCGTTGTCGCGCGTGCGGATCTGCAGGTTGTCGAGGTAACGCACCTGATGGAAATGGCGGGTCTTGCCGGTGTGGGTTTCGTGGCGTTTGCACACCCGCGCGCCCTGGCTGTAGCGGTAGCTTTCCTGATCGTCACCGCTGCCGCCACGATCGATCAGGGTCACCGTCTGCAACTGACCACGGCTGTCCCAGCGCAGCGGCCGACCCGGCTGCACGGCGAGCAGGTTGCCGGCGCGGTCGAACAGGCTGGCGAAGTCCGGCGGCGGATCGCCGGGTTGCCAGCGCACGCCGCGGTTGCTCGCCGGGTCGATGAACATCTCACGGGTGTGACTGGCGCCATCGCGCACGTGGGTGGTCTTGATCAGGTTGTTGCCGGCGTCGTAGGCGTAGCGTTCCAGGTAATTGCGGCGGTCGTTGGGATCGCTCGGCTGTGGCCGCGCGGGATGGTCCGAGGGCGGCGCGTCGGCGTGACCGCTGGCGCTGCTGAGGCGGTACAACGAATCGTAGGTGAAGGTGCGCTGGCCATCGATGCGCTGGTTGGCGAAATACCTCGGGGTGAAGGCGTGATCGAGGATCGTGCCGACGTTGCCGACCCGGTCGTAGACGTACTCGAAATCCTGCAACGGCGGCTCGCCGGGTTTTTGCCCGCGCTGTTGCAGCAGGCGGCCGTCGGCCGGGTCGTAGTGCCAGTGGCAGACAACGGCGTTGCCGTGCGTTTGCCGGCTGATCTGCCCACTGGCGCTGTACTGCGCATCCACCAGCACCGCTTGCCAGTCGGTGTGGCCGGCCAGGCGCAGGCGCAGTTGTTGCAACTGGCCGGCGACGTCGTAGCTCGATTGCTGGCAGTGACCGGCGGCGTCCCAGTGTTCGAGACGCACACCCAGCGGGCTGAAGGTCTGGCGGCTGCGCCAGGCTTGGCCGTCGTCGAACGTGCGGGTTTCGCCCGTGGCCTGACCGAACAGGCTGAAGCTGTCGAACGCCAGCGTGCCGGACGACTCGCGCACGCCGATCAGTTGCCCGCGCAGGTTGCGCCCGGCGGCGGCGCTGGCATCGGCGTAGGTGAAGGTTTCGCTGTCCGGCTCGGCGTTTTCGGCGCGGCTGAGCAAGCGCAGCCGCGGGTCGTAGCGGCTGCGCCAATGCCTGCCGTGAGCGTCCCAGCGCTGCACGGGTTGTCCGCCTGAGTCGGGTAGCGTCAGTTGTCGCCCGGCATCCACGCTGTCGATACGCAGCGGCTGGCCATCGAGGGTGTGCACGGTGCTGAGGTTGGCCTTGCCGGCACTGGCGAACAGCCGGGGATCGCGCTGCTCGACGAGGCGCGCGGCGGCGTCAAAGCACTGCCGGGCGATCAGGCGGGTGACATCCCCGCCAGGCACCGTGCGCAAGTAATCGACCTGGCGCACCGGCAAGCCGCGCGGATCGCTGACGGCCACCGATGGCGTGCGCCAGTGCACGCTGGCATTCATCCCCGGCGCCTCTTGGCGGGTTGTTCCGGTGCGCCCTGGTAAGTGTCGTTGTAGTCGTAGCTGCAGGTGAACCACGGGTGCAGCAGGTCGAACGCCAGATCGCCCTTGGCATTGATCGTTCGGATCTGCCGTCCGAGTGCGTCGTAGAACAACTGGTCGTGATAGCCGTGCTGGCGCAACGAGCTGTCGTTGATGTAGCGATAGTCGTTGAGGAAATACGGGCGGTAGACGCGGATGGTTTCGCCCTTGTGGTTGTACTCGACCCGCGCGCTGACCCGCCAGCGCCGTTCGGCCAGGGCCTCGCACGGCTTTCCGTTGTCCAGTTGCAGATCACCGTCGGCGGTGGCGACGAACGCCAGGCCCGGGTCGACCAGTTGCTTGCTTTGCAACTCGCGGCCGAATCCGTCGACATGGCTGAGCACGATCTGGATCTGCCGCAGCGGATCGTCTGGATAACGGTCGGCGGTCAGCGCCACGCTGTGTACCGGTTGCCGGGTGGCGCGACGCAGCTGTTCGCGCAGAATCGGTTCGGCGCCATCGGCCTGCGCCAGGCGCCGCAGGGCCGACGCGCGGACCCGGCCATCGGCGAGGATCAGGCCTTGCTCGAGCCAGCGCTGGCGCTCGGCAGGCTGGATCTCGGGCGGCAGCTGCGGCATCCAGCTGAACAGATCGCTGCTCACCACGCTGGCGGCAGCGGCCAGCGCTTCGCTGGGGTTTTCGATCAGCCAGGTCGGGCGGGTATCCGCCGGCAGCGGATAGCTGGCCACGGGGTCGAAGCCCACCGGCAGGTCGTCCTCGGTGCCGTAGAAACTGTGCGCCAACGGCTGGCCGCCGGCGGCGTAGAGCACTTCCTGAATGTTCTCGTTGGCGTCGGTGATGCGCTGCGCCAGCAAGTGGTGGTAGTCGTAGGCAATCTGCGTGAGGCAACCGTCCGGCAGGGTGATGGCGCTGGTCAGCAGCTTGTGAGCGTCGGCGCTGATCCGGGTGATGCCGTGGCTGGCGGTCTGTTGCACAGCGCTGATCCGGTAGAAGTCTTCAGCGCCGGCGTAGGTATAAAAGCCGCTGTCGGCCGACCACAGATTGCGCTGGCGATCTTCTGCCGGATCCTCGGGAAAAAACAGCGCCATCGGCGCGTAGCCAAGCTGTTGCAGTTCGTCACGAATGGCGAAGGGCGCCGGCACCTCGGCGTAGGCGTCCAGCGCCTGTTTGTCGAACACCGCCTGTTGCGTCGGACCTTGCAGTGGCGGGTAGCGCACGGCACCCGCGTCGTCCCGCAGGTAGTGCTGCTGCGACAGCGCGGTCAGTTGGCGCAGGGCCGTCCATTCGCTGCTGGCCTGGTGCTCGAGCAGGTTTTCGTAGCTGATCTGCGGCGGATTCAGGCCACCGGGCAAGGCGCCTTTGGGCAGGATCAGCACATTACTGCGCTGGCGTGCGGGCAGGCCCAGCAGCCAGTGGGACGCGTCGCTCAGGTCGAGGAAATCGGCGCGGCTTTCGTTCAGGTACGACACCTGTTGTTGCTCGTCGAAGCTGTCGGTCCAGGCGCGGCGCTGGTCTTCTTCCTCGAACGGCGGATCGTCGGCGTCGGTACGGCGGCGCGCGCAGTCGATGGTAAAGCCGTGGACGAGCCGGCCGAATGCATCCCAGGCGAGGCTGACCTGATGCTGGCAGCGCGGGTCGGCCATGAAGCGTTCGTATTGATAGCGACGGCTTTCCTGTTCCAGCACCAGCAGGCTCGACGGCCGGTCGTGGGTCTGGCGCACGCGGTAGCGGATTTCGCTTTGCGCGAACAGCGGCGCCGGTTCGGGATCGTCGGCCTGGGACACTTCGCTGCGCAGCAGGCGCCCGCTCAGGGCGTAGGCGATTTCCGCCTCGTCGACCGCCAGCGGCTTGCCCGCCACCTCGCTGGCGGTGACCGCGTTGAACCGCGAATACAGCGTTGCGCCGAGCGGCGTGTAGTCATCGTCGAGCCGGCAGGTGCCGTTCAACACCGGATCGATGCAGTGGCCGGTGTGGAACCAGTGCTTGCTCAGCATCGGTGCGGTGTGGCCGCTTTCGGCCTTGCCCGCGGTCAGTTCGCTGTCGGTCTGCTGGACACGGCCGAAGCCGCGCAGTTCGCGCTCGCGGGCGTCGTAGCGACCTTCGAAATACTCGAAGAACTGCATCAGGCAGTTGCCGGTGATTTCATCGTCCTGACGCAACCAGCCGAGCAACTGCTGGGGGAAGGGCAGGTGACAGACCGGTGTCTGGTCCGCTTCGAGCAGTTGGCGTTTTTCATCCAGCCACGCTTGCGCGCTGCTGACATGGCCGAGGGTGGCGCTGTAGCCCATGTTGTTGTTGCAGCCGTTGAGCAGGTACGGCCGTTCGCTGACGAAGTGATAGACCCAGTGACGCGGCGTCATGTGCGGCACGGTCAATAACAGGCTGGCGCAACCCAGGCCCTGCAGGTCGGCGAAGGTCACCTGGCACAGGTTGTCGTAATGCACGTCCTCGGGCCATGGCACCCGCAGCGGTTCCTGCGCCAGGGCGTTGCCACCGTAGTTGGCGTAGATCTCGAAGTAGTCAGGGCACAGGTAGATCAGCGCGGGCGCACCGGAGCCGTCGAGGTCGGCGATGCGCACGCGGTCGGCGTCGAACTGCGCGTAAGTCAGCGGCAGGGCGCTGAGGGTGGTGCCTTTGCCGAATCGACCGTGGCCCAGATTGGCCCAGGTCTCGATGCGGTCATGGCGTACCCGGCACAGGCCGGTGAGGTCGCTGGCGTGCAGGTTGCCGAACAGCACCAGTTCGTTGCGCGCCGCGCTGAACAGCGGCAAGGCATCGTCCGGTACATGCGGCACGTGGCTGGCCGGGGCGAAACCCTGCTGGCGCAGGTTGGCGTAGACCCGCACACTTTTCGGGCCGATCTGCGCCACCGAGTCGAGGCCGTCGCCGCTCAAGTCACCGAGTTGTGTCAGCTGCTGGAAAAACTCCAACGGAAACTGCTTGAACGCTTTGAACGGCGACCAGCTGCGGTCCGGGTTGAGGCGCAGGTAACCGCTGTTGCCCGGACGGGCGACGATCCAGTCGAGGCAGCCGTCGCCGGTAAGGTCGGTGAGAATCTGCACCGCATTCTGCTCGCTGTCGGCGATGGGGAGCCGCGGCAGCAGGGTCCAGGGGCCATAGACGATCTGCCGGCTACCGGGCTCGCCGCGCAACGGTTCGCGGTAGTACCAGGCGTTGTCGTACTGGCAGAGGAAACCGGGCACGCCTTCGCCGTAGAGGTCGACGCAATGGTAGGGCTGGCGATCGTTGAGGCCGGGCATGTGCTCGAGCGCGAGGAACGCCTGCGGCTCGGTATTGAGGTTGAATTCGGCGTAGAAGTATTCCAGCGGCGGCGTGTGGCGGACCTTGCCCCTGGCGTCGTAGCTCATGTAGCGCGCGGCTTTGAGCTGGTTGTAGCGCAGCGTCGTGGTGGCATATTCCAGCAGCAGGCGATTGACCAGGACTTTTTGCGCGCCGATGTCGTTGTACATCAGCAATTGCCGGCAAAGGCGTCGGGTGCCGATTTCGAAACCGAAGCGATGCTGGCGCAACGGGTCGCTGCGCAGCGGCCAGGCCTGCTCGTCGGTGGCCGCGAAGGGCGGCACGGCGTCCGGTTCGACGCTGCGTTCGCCGTAGTCGACGACCAGGCGCAACAGCCACTCCAGATCCTGCGGGCGTTCGTGCTCCAGGCACAGCAGCTCGGCGCTGGCGCTCTTGTTGCAGTAGCAGACCTGGCGCAGGTAGCGCTGGGCGCGGTAGTCGAAGCGCGGATCCGGTGCGCTGTCGTCCTGCTTGTACTCGAAGACGATGTGCTCGCCCACGGCATTCATGATTTCCACCAGCAACCAGGCGGCGACGTGCGCCTCGTTGTCCGGGTCATGAATGCGCGAGGCGCTGTTGTTGCCATAGCAGTGTTGCGAACCGTCGGCGCGGTAGACCCGCCAGAAGCCCGCTGCAGCGTCGTCAGGGGTCCACAGTTCGTAGCGGTCAAACGTGCTTTCCAGGCGCGGGATGTAGCGCACCACCGAGTAGCGGGCGGCGCGGTGCTGGCGGATTTGCGTCTCGATCTGACCGTTCTCGTCCAGCGCGGGCCGCAGCTCGGTGCCGTCGGCCAGCATCACGTCTGCCGCCGTGTAGCGCGGCACGCCTTTGCTGGTCTTGCGTGAGATGGCGGGCAGGTTCAGGTCCCAGCCGAGGCCGCACTTGCCGTTGCCAGCACTGCTGTCGTAGCTCAGTTGCAGGTCCGGGTTCAGCGAACGGCCGGGCAGGAACGGCACGGGCAACGTGTAGGAACGCTGTCCGGTCGCACCGATTTCTCCCCAGCTGCGGCCATGGGTGGCAATCGACGCGGTTTTTGCGATGGACGGCGGCGTGACGAGCTCTTCTGCGTTTGCCATGGCAACGAACCCTGTGGCCGGGGCAGGAAAGGGAAGCGCCGGCAGGGTTTCAAGCTAACAGAGCGTTCGCGGGTCGACACCTGTCAGATCTGACAGGTGCAGGCAAAAAAAAGCCGGGCGGTCATCGCTGACCGCCCGGCTTTCTTACCGCGGCAAAGGCTTACTGCACTTCTACCGCCAGGCTTTCGCTGATCTTCTGTTGCCAGATCGCCGGACCGGTGATGTGCACCGATTCACCTTTACTGTCTACCGCAACGGTGACCGGCATGTCCTTGACCTCGAACTCGTAGATCGCTTCCATGCCCAGCTCGGCGAACGCCAGCACCTTGGACTTCTTGATCGCCTGGGCGACCAGGTAAGCGGCGCCGCCGACAGCCATCAGGTACACGGCTTTGTTGTCCTTGATCGCGTCGATCGCGGTCGGGCCGCGCTCGGACTTGCCGATCATGCCCAACAGGCCGGTCTGCTCGAGGATCTGCCGGGTGAACTTGTCCATCCGCGTCGCGGTGGTCGGACCCGCCGGGCCCACGACTTCGTCACCGACCGGATCAACCGGGCCGACGTAGTAGATGAAGCGACCCTTGAGGTCGACCGGCAGGGTTTCGCCCTTGTTCAGCATCTCGACCATGCGCTTGTGCGCGGCGTCGCGACCGGTGAGCATCTTGCCGTTGAGCAGGACGGTTTCGCCCGGCTTCCAGCTCTGCACTTCTTCCGGGGTCAGGGTGTCGAGGTTGACGCGACGGGCCGACGGGCCGGCTTCCCAGACGATTTCCGGGTAGGCGTCCAGCGGTGGCGCTTCCAGCGCAGCCGGGCCGGAACCGTCGAGCACGAAGTGCGCGTGACGGGTGGCGGCGCAGTTCGGGATCATGCACACCGGCAAGGAGGCGGCGTGGGTCGGGTAGTCCATGATCTTCACGTCGAGCACGGTGGTCAGGCCACCGAGGCCCTGGGCGCCGATACCCAGCTGGTTGACCTTCTCGAACAGCTCCAGACGCATTTCTTCAATGCGGTTCTGCGGGCCACGGGCCTTGAGTTCGTGGATGTCGATGGATTCCATCAACACTTCCTTGGCCATGACCGCAGCTTTCTCGGCGGTGCCGCCGATGCCGATGCCGAGCATGCCCGGCGGGCACCAGCCGGCGCCCATGGTCGGAACGGTCTTCAGCACCCAGTCGACGATCGAGTCGGACGGGTTGAGCATGGCCATTTTCGACTTGTTCTCGGAACCGCCGCCCTTGGCCGCGACGTCCACTTCCACGGTGTTGCCCGGAACGATGGAGTAGTGGATGACGGCCGGGGTGTTGTCCTTGGTGTTTTTACGCGCGCCTGCCGGGTCGGCGAGGATCGAGGCGCGCAGGACGTTTTCCGGCAGGTTGTAGGCGCGACGCACGCCTTCGTTGATCATGTCGTCCAGGCTCATGGTGGCGCCATCCCAGCGCACGTCCATGCCCACGCGTACGAACACGGTGACGATACCGGTGTCCTGGCAGATCGGCCGGTGGCCGGTGGCGCACATGCGCGAGTTGATCAGGATCTGCGCCATCGAATCACGGGCCGCTGGCGATTCTTCGCGCAGGTAGGCTTCGTGCATCGCCTGGATGAAATCCACCGGGTGGTAATAGGAAATGAACTGCAGGGCGTCGGCAACGCTCTGAATCAGGTCGTCTTGCTTGATCACGGTCATGAGTCGCGCTCCTCTAAAAGACGGGAACATTCTATGGGACAGCTACCAGCCACGGGCGTCGAGCGGCACGTCAATGCAGTGCACGGACTGCCTGAACTTGCGGCTTGAAGCTTGCAACTTGAAGCTGGCCCTTTGGGCCGGGCACGCCGGGGCTGCTGGCGCGACGCTAAAAAGGCGCGGCAGTATACCGCGCCTCCCTGGTGGTGACACGCGCCGGCAGTCATTCGTTGGTCGCATGAGTGGGCGAATATCGGCCAGCCGGTTCGCACCTCGGCAACCACCCCTCACCCGAGCCTTCTCCCGCAAGTGGGGGAGAGGGGGGAAAGGAAGCCGAGCCGCGTGTGGGGCAAATCTGTGTTCGAGGTGGGAAAGTGCTCAGGTTCGGCGCGATACACGAGACAGACGCAGCTCGAATGAACAACCCCGTCAGCTCTCTCCCTTCGCGAGAGGGCTGAGGTGAGGGAAGTCATCAAGTTCAGCGCGTTGCATGAGATTGCTGCAACGCGAATGAGCACTGCCGTCAGCAGCGTCTGTGCACACCCGAAGACCGCGACAACGGGCGCTGCTGACGGTTGGTGCAGGCCACCCTTTTGACGCCAATTATCCGGCCCGAAAATCAATGGTCATTTATCGGCCGCGCCACTAAAGTGGCATCCGGTCTGTAGAGTAGGACACTCGGTCAGCCTCCTATCGCACGGTGAGTCAACGATTGACCCATAACGCCATTCAACGCCTTTTGCTGAAACGCTTCGCCCTCGCTGCCGCCACCTATGGATTGGCCTTGCTGCTGCTGTGGCTGGCATTTTTTACCGGGCATTATCAGGATTCCCTGGCCAGCGTGGCCGTCGGCAGCGCCCTGGTGGTGATCTGTCAGGCGAGCCTGTTCGCGCTGTTTTTTTCCGGCTACAACCTGCGCTTCGCCGACCCGAGCCTGACCGAAGTGCAGGTGCTGCTCGGCCTCGGCTGGCAGACGTGGCTGATCGCCCATCTCGACCAGGCGCGCGGGGCGTTCCTGGTGTTCTATGTGCTGATTCTGCTGTTCGGCCTGTTCCATTTATCCCGGCGAGCGTTCGTGCGCTGCGCGTTGCTGGTGTTCTTCAGCTTCTGCGCCATTACCCTGTGGGACGGTTACCACATGCGCCTGCAGGATCCGGCGCTGGCGGCGTTGCAGGTGTGCATCCTGCTGATGGTGCTGGCCTGGCTGGTGCTTTATGCGCGTTTCGTCCAGGTTTCGCGCCAGCGCATGCGTCAACGCCGGTTCGCCCTGCAGGCCCACCAGGAAACCCTGCGCGGGATGATGCGTCAGCTCGAAGACCTGGTCGCCACCGATGAATTGACCGGCCTGTTCAACCGCCGGCACTTCCTGCGCCTGGCCTCGCGCGAGCTGAATGCGATGGAGGCGGACGTGATGCATGGCCTGGCGCTGATCGACCTCGACCACTTCAAACGGATCAACGACCTGCACGGCCACGCCGCCGGCGATCAGGTGCTGCAAGCCTTTGCCGGCGTCGCCGGGGCCTGTCTGCGCGACGGCGATGTGCTGGCGCGTTATGGTGGCGAAGAATTCGTCGTGCTGCTGCCCGACTGCAACGCCGAACGCTTGACCGCCTGCTGTGAACGCCTGCGCGTGGCCTTCACCGACGTCGAGCTGGTCGGCCTGAATGTGAAGAACCTCAGCCTGTCGGCCGGCATGACCCTGCTCGAACTGGGCGATGACCTCGACGACGCCTTGCAGCGCGCCGATCAGGCGCTGTACCGGGCCAAGCGTGACGGGCGCAATCGCTGCGCGGCGGCGTGGGAGAATGCCGATGCCTGAGTTGCGCGTGGGCGAGCGGCAATGGTCGGTGGCGGCGGGCAGCAATCTGCTCGACGCGCTCAACCAGCAAGGCGTGACGGTGCCCTACAGCTGCCGCGCCGGCAGTTGCCATGCGTGTCTGGTGCAATGCGTGCAAGGCCTGCCCGCCGACAGTCGTCCGGACGCCTTGAGCGCCGAGCAGCGCCAGCAGGGCTGGCGCCTGGCCTGTCAGTGCCAGGTGGTCGAGGACTTGCAGGTGCACACCTTCGATCCGCTCGAGGACGGCCGTCCGGCGGTGGTCGAGGCGCTGGACTGGCTCAGCGCCAGTGTCCTGCGTCTGCGTCTGAGCCCGCAAAAACCGTTGCGCTACAGCGCCGGCCAGCACCTGGTGTTGTGGGCCGGACAGGTGGCGCGGCCGTATTCGCTGGCCAGCCTGCCGGAGGAAGACCGCTTTCTCGAGTTCCATCTCGATTGCCGCGCGCCCGGCGAATTCAGCGATGCCGCGCGGCAGTTGCAGATCGGCGATGCGATCCGCCTCGGCGAACTGCGGGGCGGCGCGCTGCACTACGACCCGGACTGGCACAGCCGGCCGCTCTGGCTGCTGGCCGCCGGCACCGGTCTGGGCCCCTTGTTCGGGGTGTTGCGTGAGGCCTTGCGCCAGGATCACCAGGGCGCCATCCGCGTCATTCACCTTGCCCATGATGCGGGCGAACATTATCTGGCCAAACCCCTGCAGGCACTGGCCGCGCAGCGGCCAAACCTCAGCGTCGAGCTGTGGACCCCGGCCGAGTTGCCGGCCGCTTTGGCGCAACTGCGCCTTGTTTCCCGGCAAACCCTGGCCTTAGTCTGCGGCTCGACCGCCAGTGTCGACGCCTTCGCCCGGCGTCTGTACCTGGCCGGACTGCCGCGCAATCAACTGCTGGCCGACGTATTTCTCAGCCGTGGTTGAGCGCTGACTCCCGTAGCGAGACACGCCATGACCGAAGCCATCCTGCTGGAACGCGAACGCGGTTTGCTGACCCTGCGCCTCAACCGCCCGGACAAGAAAAACGCCCTGACCCGAGCCATGTACAGCCGTCTCGCCGAGGCTTTGCAAGAGGCTGACAGCGACCCCGCGATCAATGCCGTGCTGATCACCGGCAGTGCCGAGTGCTTCACTGCCGGCAATGACATCGCCGACTTCATCCAGCAACCGCCGAGCGACCTCGACAGCCCGGTGTTCCACTTCATGCGCAACCTGCTCGAATGCCGCAAACCGGTGGTGGCCGCCGTCGCTGGCGCGGCGGTGGGCATCGGCACCACATTGCTGCTGCATTGCGACCTGGTCTACGTCGCCCGCGATGCGCGACTGCGCATGCCGTTCGCCAATCTTGGCCTGTGCCCGGAATTTGCTTCGAGCCTGATCCTGCCGCGTCTGCTCGGCCAGGCCAGGGCCAGCGAATTGTTGTTGCTCGGCGAAGGCTTCAGTGGCGAGCAGGCGGCAGCGTGGGGGCTTGCCAGCGCAGCCCTGGGCAGCGGCGAAGCGGCGCTGGCCAAGGCCCGGGAAATGGCCCTGCGTTTCGACGAAATGCCCAGTGAGGCGGTGCGCATCAGCAAACAACTGATGCGCGCGCCGGATCGGGCGTTGATTCGCCAGGTGATCGAAGAAGAGGGCGCGCTGTTCACCCAGCGCCTGCGCTCGCCGGAAGCGTTGGCCGCGTTGAGCGGTTTCATCAAGCGCCATTGACCCCATCGCAGCCTGCAGCCGTTGCCCTCGCCGGGACTGCCGCAGACTGCGCTGTTTTTGCGCCTCAGATCAGCAGTCGCGCGACGAATCCGCCAGCGTCGGTCTTGCCGGCAATCAGCAGGTTGCCGTCCGCTTGCACCGTCACCGCACTGGCGTAGTTTTCGCCAGTGCCAATCGGCAGCACAACCGATCCCTTGTCGTTGAACGTCGGGTCCAGCTGCCCGCTGCGCAGGTAGCGAGCCAGGACCACGTTCGTCAGCCCGCTCTGCGGATCAAGCGAGCCGCCGGCCACGAGGATGTTGTCGCGCTCATCGAGGGCGGCGGTGTTGAGCACCGAGGTCCTGTCCTCCAGGTGCACGGGCAGCGGCTGGCCCTGATTGAAGGCGGGATCCGCCGCGCCATTGGCTTGCTGCCCGAGCAGCACAGCGCCACGCGGCACCACCTGGTTGTACAGCGCCACGAACTCGCCATTGTCGTACTGCATGAACTGCGTCGCGAACGCAATGCTCGCGTCCAGCGCCACCACCTGGAAGCCGTTATCGCCGAAGGTCAGGTCACGGCTGCCATCCGGGTGGAGGCGGGTGAACAGGGCCTGGCGCGGTTGTGTGCCACCACCGGCCGTACCGGACAGCAGAAATTTGCCATCGGCCTGAAGCCGCACCTGCTTGATGAGGGTATTGCCGGCCGCAGTTCCGGCGTATTCGATGTCGACGTAACCCTTGCCGGCGAACGTGCTGTCGATGTCGCCCGTGGCGGTCAGGCGATAGACCCGGCCCTTGATCCAGTCGTGCGCTGATTCACTGTAATTGGCCAGGGTGATGAACTTGCCGTCCGGCAGTTCCAGGCTATGGGCCCCGGCCGAACCAGCCCCGGCCTGGGTCGCCGCCTGGCCCGTGGCGTGCGCCTGCCCTTGCTCGGCATCCAACACGACCTTGCCGCTGTTGCCGAACACCAGGTTCAGGCTGCCGGAAGGCAGGTAACGCGCCAGCGCACTGGCGCGGGCGCCATGATTGCCACTGAGCAGAATGTTGCCATCCTTGAGCACGCTCACCTCAGAAGCGATCGAGTTGCCCCCCGCGGCAAAATCATCAATCACCACACCGTTGTTGCCAAACGTGGAATCGACCTGGCCGTGCGGGGTGATCCGGGTCAGCCAGAATCGACCCTGGGTGGCAGGGGCCGCTACCGTCAGATTGCCGGCCACGTAGATGTTTCCGTCCGGCGCCAGGGCCATGCCGATGGCGCCGATCTGGGTGGCGTCGGGATAGCTGAACAGGCGCACCCCGCGCTCGGCAAACGCCGGATCGAGGGCAACCGCTTGCAATGACTGTTTCATGACAACGTCCTTTTTTCGAAAGTGCCGCCATCCGGCAGCGAGAAGGGGCGGCCAGGCAATGGCCGGGTCGTTCAGGCTTCGCTCAGGCGCAGGACAAAGCCGCCCGTGCCGGTACTGCCGGCCACCAGCAGTTTTCCGTCCGGCTGGATCAGCAGCGCCTCGGCCATGCTGTCGCCTTCGCCGATTGCAAACTGTGCCCAACCCTGGCTGTTGAAGGATTTATCCAGTTCGCCGGTCTGCTCGAACCGCGCCAGGCTCAGGCTCGCCGATTCGTCGAGCGGATCAAGGCAGGCGCCGGCGACCAGCAGCTTGCCGCTGGCATCGAACTGGGCGGTGTGGAGCAGCGTCGGCTGATTGTTCAGCAGCACGCGCAGCGGCTGGCCGGCGTTGAACTCGAGGTCCGGAGCGCCGTTGGCGGTGTGGCCGAACAGCAGACCGGTGAGGGGCGGGAGGTAGTTCAGGCCGACGGCGACGATACGGCCATCGGCGCGCTGCAGCAGTTGCGTTTGCGTGGCCGTGGTCACGTTGATCAGCTGAAAACCGCCACGACCGAAGGAGGCGTCGAGGCTGCCGTCATCGTTGCAACGCACCAACAGGCTGGCATGGGCCGAGGGGCCCCGCAGCCTGCCGGAGCCGAGCCATTTGCCGTCGGCTTGCACCCGCAGTTGTTCGATCAGTGTCGAACCGACTTCATGCTCAGGATGGCGCAGGGCAATATGGCCCTTGCCATTGAGTGTGGTATCCAGGCTGCCATCCGCCTTGAGGCGGTAGATCATGGCGGTCGTGCCGCCAGACGAATTGTGATTGGCCATTACCAGCAGGCCGCCGCCGGGCAATTCGATGCTGCTGCTGTTGCTGTTGCTGGCGCCCTGCGCAGCCTGTGTCGGGGCGAGGCTGGCGGCGCCCGACGGCAGGTCGGGCATCTCTTTCAGAATGACTTTGCCGCTGTCGCCGAACAGCAGTTTCGGACTGCCCGAGGGATTGTAGAGGGCCAGCGCGGAGTATCCGGAGCCGGTCGTGCCGGTCACCAGAATGTCGCCGGATTGCAGCACGGTAATGCCCAGGGCGAAGGAAAATTCCGCTGGGCCGAACTTGTCGACGACAAATCCGTTGTTGCCAAACGTCGTGTCCGTGACCCCTTGGGCGTTGAAGCGGGTGATCCAGTACCCCGGCGGGTCTATTTCCTCGTAGTTGCCCACGGCATAAGTCAGGCCGCTGGCGGCGACGGCGAGCGCTCGGGTCGCGGCAACGCTGCCGCCGGGAAAGCTGATGTGTTTGATCCCCCCTTCGGCAAATGACGTATCGAGAGAAACGCGGCCTTTGGCTGCACTCATGGTGTTCTCCTGGAAAGCTGAACATCGCGTCGAGCGCGATTGACGGGAGAGCTCATTAGAGGTGCGTTGCCAGGGGTGGGCTACTGTCAGAACTGACAGTTGTTTAGATCGTGTGGGCATAAAAAAACCCTGCCGTTATGAGCGGCAGGGTTTTTTCATACAGCGATTACTCAGACCTGTGGGTCGCCCACGTGCAGGATCTTCATGCCGTTGGTGCCACCGGTGGTGTGGTAGCTGTCGCCCTTGGTCAGGATGACCCAGTCGCCTTTTTCCACCACGCCGCGCTTGACCAGCTCGTCGATGGCTTTCTGGCTGACTTCGTTCGGTGCCAGCGAGGCCGGGTCGAACGGAACGGTGTACACGCCACGGAACATCGCCGCGCGGGCCTGCGCTTCACGGTGCGGGGTGAAGCAGTAGATCGGCACCGACGAACGGATACGCGACATGATCAGCGGGGTGTAGCCGCTTTCGGTCAGCGCGATGATCGCCTTGACGCCCGGGAAGTGGTTGGCGGTGTACATGGTCGCCAGCGCGATGCTTTCGTCGCAGCGCTCGAATTCCTTGCCGATGCGGTGGCTGGAGGTCTTGCTGGTCGGGTGCTTTTCGGCGCCGACGCAGATGCGCGCCATGGCCTGCACGGCTTCCAGTGGATACAGGCCGGCGGCGGATTCGGCCGAGAGCATCACGGCGTCGGTGTAGTCGAGCACGGCGTTGGCTACGTCGGAGACTTCGGCGCGGGTCGGCATCGGGTTCTGGATCATCGACTCCATCATCTGGGTCGCGACGATCACTGCCTTGTTGTGGCGGCGTGCGTGCAGAATGATTTTCTTCTGGATGCCCACCAGCTCGGCGTCGCCGATTTCCACGCCGAGGTCACCACGGGCCACCATCACGGCGTCGGACGCCTTGATCAGGCCGTCGAGGGTTTCGTCATCGGCGACGGCTTCGGCGCGTTCGATCTTCGCTACCAGCCAGGCCGTACCGCCGGCTTCGTCGCGCAGTTGCCGGGCGTATTCCATGTCGGCGGCGTCACGCGGGAAGGACACCGCGAGGTAGTCGACTTCCATTTCCGCGGCGAGCTTGATGTCGGCCTTGTCTTTTTCAGTCAGGGCCGGAGCGGTCAGGCCGCCACCGCGACGGTTGATGCCTTTGTGGTCGGACAGCGGGCCGCCGATGGTCACCACGCAATGCAGTTCAGTGGCGGTGGCGGTTTCGACGCGCATGACCACGCGGCCGTCGTCGAGCAGCAGCTCGTCGCCCACGCCGCAGTCCTTGACCAGATCCGGGTAGTCGATGCCGACCACTTGCTGGTTGCCTTCGGTCAGCGGATGGCTGGTGGAGAAGGTGAACGTGTCACCGATCTTCAGCTCGATGCGCTTGTTGGCGAATTTGGCGATACGGATTTTCGGGCCTTGCAGGTCACCGAGCAGGGCGACGAAGCGGCCGTGCTTGGCCGCGAGGTCACGCACCAGTTTCGCGCGAGCCTTGTGCTCGTCGGGGGTGCCGTGGGAGAAGTTCAGACGGGCGACGTCCAGACCAGCCAGAATCAGCTGTTCGAGAACTTCCGGCGAGTTACTGGCCGGGCCAAGGGTAGCGACGATTTTGGTACGACGGACGGACATGCAAAGACTCCTCAGGTTCAAGCGCCAGCGAAGGCTACTATGCTCTTGGGGTGTAGTCATTGTTCGTTTGCACTACTTATCGTTTTCTTTATTGAACGTGACAATCGGCGCAAACGCTTCTGAAGATTTTTCATCACGGGTCGATACAGAGCACAAGACAGGAGAACCCCCATGCGATTCGTGCCCATTGCCGCCCTTGCCCTCGCTGTTGTCAGCGTCACGGGCTGCACCCGTTGGTCGATGAACCATCATTTGAATAACGCCTACAGCGCCTATGACCGTGGCAATTGCGAGCAGGTGATGCTCGAGCTGTCCAAGGTCGAGCGCGCCAGCCGCGCGCGTCCTTATGTGTGGCCGGAAGTGTCGATGATGCGCGGCCAGTGCCTGGAACGGCAGAAAATGTTTGTCGACGCGGCGCAGACCTACCAGTTCATCATCGCCTCGTACCCCAACAGCGAATACGCCTACCGCGCCCGCGCCCGCCTGGAAACCCTGCAGAGCCTGGGCCATTACCCAGCGCGCAGTGCCGCCGCCGTGGTGCGC
This sequence comes from Pseudomonas sp. efr-133-TYG-5, assembly GCF_030209175.1. Classification (GTDB taxonomy): domain Bacteria; phylum Pseudomonadota; class Gammaproteobacteria; order Pseudomonadales; family Pseudomonadaceae; genus Aquipseudomonas. The sequence continues at coordinate 26,310 of NZ_JARVSM010000010.1, forward strand.
CCCACCCGGTTCTGATGACAGTTGTCATACAAAATCTGGCTGACTGTACAGGTTGAGCTATAGTCGAAAGACACCGGTTCAGACCCTGAGTCTAGACTGGCGCAACACCTGCGACTGGCAGTGGTAGACGTGACGGCGTGGTTGTGACCGGCACACCGGAAGCGGGGAGAGCGTGCCTGCCGGACAGGCGCGTTCCGAAGCACAGTGTGGCTCCGCCAGGAGCCCGGCAAGGCGATACTGCGCATGTTTACCAACCGTCGGATCGAACGGCACCAATTGCCGTATTTTCTGCGAGTGTTCAACAGCGTCACCGACAAACCCATCGGTTTTCTGGGCAATGTGTCCGCCGACGGGCTGATGCTGATCAGTCAGTTGCCGGTCATGATCGGCGCGCAATTCAGCCTGCGCCTGAAGATTCCCGACAGCGATGGCTGCCAGCAGGTGATTGACCTCAGCGCTAGTTGTCTGTGGTGCCACGAGGACGCGACCCCCCTGCATTACGACGCCGGCTTCAGCCTGCACCAGGCGCCGCCGGAATATGCGCAACTGGTCGAAGCGTTGAAGCAATATTTCAGCTTCCAGCCGTTGCCCGCGTCGGCCTGAACCGCACACGCAAAAAGATCGCCGCCTGCGGCAGCGCCTGCAGGCGGCGATCTTTGTTTGTTACGTGATTGCAATCGCCCGCTCGTTATCCAGCACTTTCTCCGCCAGCAACAGGCCCATTTCGCTCAACTGATAGATCGCCATCGCCAGGTGTCGTGGCTTGTCGTCCAGGCTGTCGGCCAGGTCGAGCAGCAGAATGCTGACCGAGGAAAAGGTTTCGTAGGTCTGGATGGCGATGGCTTCGGGGTTGATGTCGGGGTCGACCATGAACATCTGCATGCCGCGATCCACGGAATTGCGCGATTCATTGACCAGCGGTCTGAGGTGTTCTTCGAGGGCTTTTTTTGCCGCTTGTTTGAGTCTGTCTTTATCCAACGGTGAAAGCGGCTCCGGCGTTTCGGCTGGATCGGTTTCGGGTGGATTCGGTGTCGGTTTGATCATGTTTTCGTACTCGTCGTTGGGGCCTTCACCCGGCTCGCGACTAAACGAAAGGGTGGCGGCTGTAAGCAGGTTAGTCGACCGGGAGTACGTAACCGGCGCGCCCTGGGGCGCCCTGCGAACAGCCACCATCGAGTGCGGGGATAGGGAATACCCGACTGGATGACGCTTATGCGCAACGTACTGTAGACCCGGGCGACTAAACCCGGCCGCTGATTGGCAGCGACAGGGATCACGTTACGGGGCGCCAGCAAAGCGCACAAGCCGGCGGATTCTGAGGGATGTGTAGGCAATGGTGCAAGGCGGCGTGGCTGTCTCGGGATGGCTGACGGACGCATCTGATCCTTGCCGTGGGAAAGCTTACCGCTGGTCGGGACTGTCAGAACTGTCAGGTGTGGGCGAGGGTAGGTTGGCTTTCAATGGCGCAAGAGACCACCTGCGGAGTCTGCCATGGACATGAACGACGGCGATGAACAAACCCGCTCTGCCAAGCTTTCGCCTGCAATGTCCGCTGCGCCGGAAAATGAAGTTCATACGTTGAAAACGTTGACTGTCAAGCACTCGGGGCTCATGTGGGCGGATCTTGAAGTTGATTATTGGTGGAGTGGCAGCGGTGATCGATTTTATTGTGAGGCCAAGCGGTATAGGGTCATCAACGCCGGGGGCAACAAAGGCAACGTCGAGCTAGGATTTCATTCAGTCAGTGGCTGGGGTTGGAACGAACTGACCAATGACAACGCCATTCAGGATGGACAATGGCACGCCATATCGGGAGGTGGGTCTGTTCCGGGTGACGCGACAACCGGGTACCTCAGTTTCAGGTACACCTGGGACTTCAGCGGCAATGATCCCAAGGAAGAGATTACAAAAGATGTAGCCTTTCAACTTTCTCCACCCGTAGTCAATCCGATTGGTGCAGTCACAAATCGAATTTTTGAAGTTTCGGGACTTGGCGTGGCGGGTGCTGTTTTAAATGTTTACAACGCTAACGGTTCAGAAGTCGGCGGTGCACATGTAAAGGATACGGGGTTGTGGGCGGTGGAGGTCGAAATGCCCGAGCCGCTCACCGAGATGTCCATTTACGCCAGGCAGCAAGTCAATCATAACCAGTCGAATCCTTCGAATACCGAAGCCGTTACTTTGCTGTTCTCGACGATCACAGCGCCCGTAGAAAACGCGACAGTGCGTATCGAACAATTAGCCTTTTCCGGAACGTGCACCAGGAACGCCAATATCGGGGTGGTTCTCGCTGGGGATCACTACACACCCCTGAGCGAAGGCGGTGCAGTGCCCTCTGGCAACTGGTCGCGTGCTCTATTGCCAACGTTTATGTGGCCCTCCGATATCCTCGAGGTCAAGGCACAGTGGTCGCTGGGCGTGCACGGATATTCTGATATTCGCAAGTTCAAGGTCGAAAGCTTCCCGCTCATCGGCACCCCGGACACCAACCTCGAACACAACACCCCCCTGACGTTTACCGGCCGAGGCGGACGGCCCGGCGCTACGCTTTTCATTCGCCAGGACGCCAACGCCGGGACCGTCTACGGCTCGGCAGCGGTCACCAGCAACAACTGGAGCGTCATCGCCAACATTCCGCCCGGGCAGCATACCGTGGTGGCCGAACAGTCCATGGGCGGCGTCAAGTCCGGGGGCGGCTTGCCCCATACCTACCGGATCAAACCCCCGGCTATAAGGGAGGCAACCGCCAGAGTCGACGGCCAGAGCCATGTCACGTTTTCCGGCGTGGGCCATCTCGGTGCGGAGGTCGACATCCATGTCACCGGCAACAGCACGCCGGTGGCGTCGGTAAAAGTCACCGGGGCCACCTGGTCGACCGTGGTGGCCGACTGGCTGCCTGCCAGCGCTGTGCTCATCGATTTTCGTCAGCGCGTTGCCGATAACGTCGGTGGCTGGATCTATTCGGATTGGGGCACACGGCTGTCGCTGGACGTCCCCGTCCCCCCACCCACGCTGAGCGTTGAAGTCGGCGCCGACGGCAAGCCACGCTTCTTCGGCACCGGCAAACTCTGGCCGAATCAACCAGCCTCGCGAGTCGAAGTGCGCCTGAACAACACCAGCACACCCATCGTGCCGCCGGTGTCGGTCGGGGCGGGCGGCACCTGGTCGAGTGCGGCGACCGAAGCCTGGCTGCCGGGGCGCTACAACGTGGTGGCGCAGTTGACCTTCGAGGGCAAGACGTCGCTGTGGACCGACCCCATTGAAGTGAAAATCGCACCGCCGGCACCGACTATCGACCCGGTCGCCGAGGACGGCCTGTCGCCGCTGTTCAGCGGCACCTGCCTGAGCGCGGCAACGGTCAGGCTGACGTTCAGCGATGCCGCGCAGACCGAGCATGATGCGACCGTCACCCAGACCACCTGGAGCTTCACGCGGCCGACGCCGTTCGCCGAGGGCGTGAGCCACGGCATCACGGCGATCCAGACCGTCGGCGGGCAAGCGTCGTTGCCGGCGACCCGGACGTTCACCGTGTGGCTGCCGATGCTCAAACCGACCATCAGCCAACCGCAGGACGGCGACGAAGTCGACAGCGACATCACCGTGCACGGCGGCAACGGCATGGCCGGTGCCGTGATGCAGGTGCGCGATGCGCAATTCCAGCGGCCCCTGGGGGAGCCGGAAATCCTCGCCGCCGATGGCGCCTGGGCGATCGAACTCAAGGGCCTGGAGATGCGTCCCTACACCATCGATGCCCAGCAGATTCGCCATGAACGGCCGTCGCCGCGCAGCGATTATCGCGACTTCACGGTGGTGGTGCTGCCGCCGCAGTTCGAGCTGCCAACCCCCGGTGGCGATGTCCCGCGTACGGCGACGTTTGCCGGCAGCGGCCGGGTCAACGGCCGGGTGAGCGCATGGCTGGACGGGGACGACACGCCGTTGCTGGACAACGTGCTGATCGACGCTCAGGGCCGCTGGTCGGCAACGGTGACGTTGCCGGTCGGGAAAAAGACCTTGCGCGCCACGCAGACCTTCGGCGGCCAGACCTCGAAACCACAACAGCTGGAATTCAATGTGGTGCCGTCTGCGCCGGTGATCGAAAGCCCGACTGACGCCGAGCACGTCGGTGCGCAGTTGGTGGTATCGGGGTTCGGGTACCCCGGCGACACCATCACCGTGGCCCGCGGCGCCAAACAATTGGGACGCACCCCGGTGCTGGCCGACCGCACCTGGTCGCTCAGCGCCGTGATGGTGCCGGCGGACGGCCCGTCCACCTTGAGCGCGGTGGCGTCGAGCGAGGGCTTCGCTTCCGCGGCCGCCGAGCGGGTGATCATGATCGGTCTGTTCCTGCCAAGCATCACCTCGCCCGCCGAGGGCCAGTGGCTGACGCCAGGCGTCGAATTCGCCGGCCAGGGCGCGCCGGGTACGGGCACCCTGGTCGCCTGGTACAGCCCCGATGAAATCTACGCCCGAGCGCTGCCGGTCACGGCGCAGGGCTGGGCCACGGCGGCGCTCTCAGACTTGCCGGAAGGTGGCCAGTGGGCGCGTTTTCAGCAGACGGTCAGCGGGGGCGCGGCGGTGCTTTCCGACTGGGCGCAGAGCCCGCGGTTCGAGGTGTTGCCGCAGGATCGCGAATGAGCCTGGGGCTGTCTGGCAGAGATCGCGGCCGCCGTTCGCTCGCCAGTGGCGACCGGCGCCACCACCGACGAACGGTGGCCATACCTGTCATATCTGACAGTAGACGTCGACCATCGCAAAGCGCTGAATTAGCTGAACAGTATGAACCCCGAGGCCTGCACGGCTCGTGGCGCTCATCAGCCCAAGGAATGTCGCCATGGCCAAAAAATCCGAGAAACGCCCAGCCGTGCAGTTGTTCGAACAGGTCTTCAGCGGGCAGCCACAGCGCCGGCAATTGGCTGGCCTGAAAAACTATCTGCAGGAAGGCCAGTCGATCTTCCCGCTGGTGGAGCGTGGCGCGGAACGCCTGGCGAAAGACTTTTCGATCAGTCTCGACGATGCCCAGCGGTTTCTGCGCCGGGCCAATGCCCTGGCGATTTACCTGCGGCGGCAGTACATCGAGCACACGTTGCGGGGAGCCCCCGCTGAACCACCGCCGCGCGCGCGCAGCGGGCTGATGTCTTTCGTCGATGGGCCGAATTACGAAAGCCTGTTCAGCCCGCGGTTCGACCAGCTCGCTCCACCCGAGTCGCTGGAAGATTGCACACGTGAGGTGGCGTACCTGGTGGAGTTGTATCGCTGGATCAACGAGCGCATCGAAACCGCCGGCGACAGCGAGAAAATCCCCCTTCAGTCGCGCCGCGTCGATATCAAGGACGTGGTGGTGGATGCCCGCACCGTGCATCAGGCGATTTCGTCGGTGGACGTGATCGTCAAGGTGCTGGAGGCGTTCATTGGCGAGCACGGTGAAGCGGATCTGAATCTGGAAACGGCGCTGATCGAGGCGCGCTACCCCAACGAACTGCCGTACTACCAGCCTTGGGTCACGATCAACGAAATCGTCCGCCATCGCGGCTTGTCGGTCGGCCATTTTGCCCATTGGGTGCAGGAATCCTATCCGGAGTTTCTGCAGCCCATGCCATGGGGCGACGATGCCGGGCGGGCGCTGGCGCATGCCTCGCGACTGGGGCCGTATCAGCGCAAGTTGCTCACCGAACCGCCGGTTGAGGATGCCGAGCGCGATGCGTTCTATGCCGCCAATTACGGCACGCTGGTGCGGGCGGGTGACAAGGAAGAGGACAAGGCCTGGCAACAGCTTGACCAGGTGCCGCTGTTCGGCGAGCGCACCGGGCTCAGTGCCCGGGCGCTCGAGGAGTTGCTGTCGCTGCATGACTTTGCCCCGACCCGCTCGCCGAATGTCACCGTCTATCCGCCGGCGGCGCAGCAGGACAGCACGCGCGCCGGCTCGGTGTACATCAATGGCGGCGAGGCCACGGCCATCCGTATCCACTACGACGACGCCAGCGGCCGGCAGAAGCTCAGTGCCGCCCCGGCCCGGCAGGACCGCTACGACCGGATGAATCGCAAAGTGCGCCTGGATCGCTGGCTGGGCCAGAAAAGCCATGAGGTCGATGCACTGCTGGTGGCGGCGTTCAACGCCGAGACCGCCGGCGGGGCGTTGTCCACCCGGCCCTTGCTGATCTCCGCCAACGTCGTGCATGTCCTCGGCATGTTCCAGATCCTCCACGAGGGTTACGGCTGCAGCGTCGCGGACTTTGTCGTGTTTATCGACAAGCTGGGAATCTACGGCCGGGGAGAGGCACCGGCGCAGTTCGATGAGATCTTCAACAATGTACGCAGTGCCTATCCCGAGCCCTTGCTGCTCGACGACGGCGAGTTTGCCCTGCTGCCCGCGCCGGGCACTACCGAGCTGACGGTCAATCGGATTTGCAGCGCGCTGTCGATTGATCCGCAGACTTACTACTACCTGGCGCAAGCCATCGCGCGTGCGCACCAGTGCACTGACCACACGTTGCTGCGCTCGGCGGACATTCTCTCGGCGTTTTACCGTCTGGTGAAATTGCCGCGCCTGCTGAAGATGACCCCGGTCGAAGGCGTGCTGATGTTGCAGGTGCTCGGCGGCGACAAGTGGGTCGACGGCCTGGCGGGCGTGCCGCAGGTCAAGGGGGCGCCGGTGGACGGCGATACCACGCCGGATGCGCTGAGTCTGATGTGGACCCTGGTTGCCTGCCGCTACTGGTGCCAGAGTCGCAACCTGCAGCCGCTGTGGATGCTGCAGCAAGCTGCTGACCCGAGGGCGTCGGCGGTGGCCTCCGAGCGCGAGCTGCAACTGTTCGAGCAGGTGCGCAACCTGTTGAATGCGGCGCTGTTGACCCACGCCGGGTTTCTCATGGCGGGTGCGCCGGGCATCGTCGGTGGCGACTGGCGCAATTTCCTCGCGCCACTCACCGACCCGCGCGGGCTGGTGAAATCCTTTGCCGGCAGTGAGGCCGAGTACCTGGCCTTGGTGCGTTTCGAACTCGACAAGGGCGTGCGCGATGCGCTGGATGAACAGGATCCGGACGTGCGTCAGCGCATCGTCGAACAGATGCTGCCGGTGGTGGTGCAGGCACGGGATGCGCAGGTGTCCGTGGTCAGCCAGTGCCTGGCGGTGTACCTCGGCCTGGACGCCGAGCGTGCGCTGCTGATCCTGCGCTGGGCCAATTCGTCGGTCTACCCGTTGCTGGAACAGATCCTCGCCTACGACACGCCGCCCGCGGAGCTGCCGCAGCCGACGCGCATCGACGAGATCGACCCGGTGTTCATCCTGCTCGCCGATGTGCGTCGGCGCAGCGCCGTGACCCAGCGCCTGCAACTGAGCGTGACGCTGCTCAACGACTATCTGCGCTACGGCTATCAGGCCTGGATGGGGCAGGCCAACCACCATGAATTTTCAGTGTCGACGCTGTATTACCTGACCGTGCTGACCCACGCCTTCGAGCTGAGCGAGCAACCGGCCGAGGCGCTGCTCGATTACCTGCGCCTGGTCAACGAACTGCCCGAGCCGGAAAAGTTGACCGGTGACGCCCTGCGCCTGGCGCAACAGTCGGCGGAAGTGCGCCTGGCGACATTTCTGCGCTGGAGCCTGCAGGAAGTGCGCGAGTGCGTCGGCCGCCTCGAAGACCCGGTGAAACTGGTGCGCAACCTGCGGCAACTGGATCTGCTGATGCGCGTACGGGAACTGGCCCGGCATACGGACATGGATGCGTCGACGATCTTCCAGATCGGCGATCTCGCCGAATCCACCGATAGCGAGCCCAGCCGCATCGCCTACAAGGAAGCCGCCGAGCATGCCTTGCTCAGCGTGGCCGAAACGGACACGGCACGGCTGGCGCCGTCCGACGAGCTGCTGCGGCCGTTGATCAAAATGACCATCGCGCCGGACAACACCACGGTGGTCGCCGGCAGTGACCAGACGATCACCCTGGCCATCACCCTCAAGGACGCCAATGACACAGCGCTCAGTGGCATCGCCATTCACGGCGAGGCCAGCCTCGGCACCCTGGACATTGCGCCGACCAGCGTGGAGGGCGTCACCGTGGCGACGTACACCCCGGGTCGGGTCATGGGCTCGGAGCGGCCGCTGTTTCGCGTGTCGCTGCTGGAGCCCGAGGAGGGTCCACAGCTCGATGTCGTCGATGATGCCCTGACCCGGAGCTTCCCCGGGCCCTTGCGCTCGCGGATTCCATCGGGCGTTGTGCCATGGGGGCAGATGATCGAGCTGACCGCGATCCAGCTGGATATCTACAGCAACCTGGGCAAGGGGCAACTGGTGCGCTGGTCGGTCAAGGCGCACAACGACGGACCCGGGCAGGCCGTGATCTGGCCCGAACAAAGCCTGACCGACCAGCAGGGGCTCACCCGCGCATTTGTCTCGAGCCCGACCGGTGGCCGCTTTGTCTGCAGTGTGCGCAGCGAAGGCAGTGACGAGACCGCCCATTTCGAACCCATCACCTTTGCCCCGCCACCGGCGGCCGAGTAAGGCCCATCGCTCACGCAGGCCGTGGGACAGGAGAACAGGATCATGAGCCAGAGCATCATTGGCGAACTGCTGGAAAAACGCCGCATGGCGCTGGTCGGCTACAGCATCGGTCAGGTCGGCAAGACCAGCGGCAAGTTCGCTTTCGTCAGGACTCCGGAGGATCTGTTCGAGTTGCTGCGCCTGGATCCGCTGGACAGTTATCAGGTGCCGACGTCGGAAGTCGCCGAGGCGATCCGCTGTGCGCAGAGCTTTATCCATGCGGTGTATCAGAAGCAGGAACCCGGCTATACCAGCACTGACTTCCCGCCGGACGATCTGCAGCTGTGGCAGCTGTACAGCAACTTTCCTGACTGGTCAGCGGTGCAGCAGATCAAGAGTTTTCCGGAAAACTTCATCACCCCCTATGTGCGCCGGCGCAAGACCCGCCTGTTCAGCAATCTCGAAAACGATCTGAACCAGACGCAGCTCAACAGCGATTCGGTGCAGATCGCCTTGCGCAATTACCTGCAGGCCTTCGAAGGGATCTGCAACCTGGATGTGCAGAGCGCGTTTCTCGACGGCGACTCAGCCGTGGCTGGCCGCTATTACTTTGTCAGCCGCGAGCGCGTGCCACCCTACCGGTATTTCTGGCGCGAGGCGGCGATCGAACTGACGCCGACCTGTGTCGACGTCAATCCCGCCGCGTGGAGTGAGGTGACGCTGGCCGAGATTGGCGTGGCCGGCGAGGTGCTGGACATGCGTCCGGTCCAGTGGGGCGGGCGCCTGTGCATGGTGTGGGCGGAAATGCACGGCAGGCAGGGAGAACCTGCCGACCCCGGCTATGTGCCGTATCAGCTGCAGATCAAGGTCGCGTTCAAGACGCAGAACGGGCAATGGTCGGCGCCGCTGGATCTGCAGAGCAGCAGCCGCGACAGCGCGGTCGAGGCGGGCAGCCGCTTGATCGCCACGGTGAAATTTTTCCCCGGTGAGCGCCACGGGCGGCTGGGGGTGGTGTTGCTCGGTGCCGATGACCAGCCCCTGGTGCCGGCGGCAGTGCGCGATGTGTTGTTCCGCCAGGTGCGTGAGGACGATGGCGGCTGGGCCGAGGCCCTGGCCAGGCGGTTTGTCGATGGCCTGACCGTGCAGCACGCATTGAGCCCGCAGAGTCAGCCGACGGTCGTCGAATCGGTGCCGACCCCAGGTTCGTTGACCGAGCACTATCGCCTGCAGGTGCTCTTTCTGCCGCGTGCCAGTGGCAAGGATGTGCTGGCGATCCGCGGCATCCTCGAGGCCAACAGTGTGACGCCGGCCGAGGCCGTGTTCACCTTGGAGATGACGGAAGCGGCGACGGGCGATCCGAAGTTCTCCGGCACCCGCTCGAGTGCTGGCGGCTGGGACACCGGTTGGCTGTACTACGAGCGCAGCGCGGGAGGGTTCACCAGTAGCTACAACTTTGTCTTTGGTGCCAGCAATTTCGGCAGCCGCAAGTTCACCCTGAGCATGACCGACATCACCGGCTTCGATCCGGCGGTGCTGGAAAAGAACCGTGGCGATGCCGCGCAGTTCCTGGCGTTCAACAAGCCCGGTACATTGGCGCGGGTGCGCATCAATTCGCTGTTCGGCCCGGATCTGGTCGAACAGGCCAACAGTTTCCCGGATGCGGCGCTGGACTGGGACATGCAGTTCATTGCCGAACCGCCCTCGGACCAGGGCCCGGTGAGCGAACCCAACGGCGCCTTCAACGGCGCCAACGGTTTGTATTTCTGGGAGCTGTTCTTTCACCTGCCGCATCTGCTGGCGATCCGTTTGCGCGATGAAGATCGCTATCCCGAGGCGCAGGCGTGGCTGCACAGGCTGTTCGATCCGCAAGCCGTGGCCGATCCGCCCTCGAATCCGCCCAAACCTTCGGACAAGCCGCGTTACTGGCGCTGCCGGCCTCTGGTGAGCAAGGGCAACCTGGGTTGTGAAGCACAGATGCCGGACGACCCGGACGCCATCGGTTATGGCAACCCCACGCATTTCCAGTTGCTGGTCTTCAGCGACTACGTGAAAAACCTGATCGCCCAGGGTGACTGGTATTTCCGCCAGTTGACCCCGGACAGTCTGGTCGCGGCAAAACTGGCGTACGTGCGTGCGCAATTCCTCATGGGCCCGCCGCCGGCGGCGCGCTCGATCACCGACTGGCAGGCGCAGACCATCGGTGCGCTGCTGGCCAAAAGCGCCAGCCGGCCAGACCTTGAAGCATTTGAACAACGCCTGGATTACAGCCTGGCGGATGTGCCTGCGGCGGCTGCGGTGGCGCCGGCCATGGGCCTGCTGGCGAACCCGCCGTTCAAGCTGCCGAGCAACGCGCGCCTGCTTGCGCTGTTCCAGCTGCCGCGCCAGCGCCTGTACAACCTGCGCAACAACCTGACCATCGACGGCAAATTGCGCGTCACGCCGCTGTTCGGTTCGCCGACTGCCCCGGAGCAGCTGCTGCGTGATCTGGCTGCGGGCGCCAACGCCGGGCCACGGCCCATGGGCGGCCGGGTGTCGATCAACGGTTTCCGCTGGCGGGTCAATTTCGAGTTCGCCCTGCGTTCGGTGCAGGCCTTGCAGGATTACAGCAGTCAGGTGCTGCGGGTGATGGAGCTGCGCGATCGCGCCGAGCAGGAAGAGCTGCAGCACAACCATCTGCTGGAAGTGGGCAACTGGACGGCGACCATTCAGGAAAAGACCATTGCCCAGATGCAGGCGACGCTCGCCGCGCTGCAGCACAGCCGAGCCGTGGTGCAGGAGCGGGTCGATACGCTGTCGTTGTGGGTCGCGGAGGACGTCAGCCTGATCGAGCGCGAAGTGATGAACGATCTGCAGACCGCCAAGCACATGAACCTCGCCTCGGCCGGCATTCTGGCGGCCGGCGGGATCGTCGCGGCCATCCCGAAGATTTTCGGCACCGCCAACGGCGGCGGCGCGCCGCAGGATTTGCTCAACGCGGTCGCCCAGGGTTTGCAGATCGGCGCCATGGCGTTGCAGACCGATGCCGAGAAAAAAGCCGTCACCGAAGGCTATCGCCTGCGCCGCCGCGAATGGGCATCGCAACGCAGCCTGGCCGCTGCCGAGGCACTGGCCCTGGATGAACAGATCATTGCCCAGGAGCTGGCCGTCGGCGCCGCCCGCGACAGCCTGCAGCAGACCCAGCTCGCCAACAGCCAGGCGCTGCAGGTCTACGAATTCCTGAAGAAACGCTCGACCAATGCCGAACTCTACGGCTGGCTGCTGGGCCAGCTCAACGCCTTGCTCTATCAGGCCTACGACGCCACGGTCAGCCTGTGCATCAGTGCCCAGGCGTCGCTGAGCGCGGAAACCGGCGATTACGACGCCGAGGAACCGCTGCCGCAGGTGTGGCTGGCCAACCGCTTTGGCCTGACGGCGGCCGAGCACCTGCGCGAATACCTGATGCGCATCGAGCGCAAATACCTGCAGAGCTTCGAGCGTCGGCTGGAGAGGCTCAAGACCTTCTCCTTGCGGCAACTGTTCGATGACCGGATCAAGCGCCAGTCGTCCGCGGACAGTTGGGAGGCCGCGCTGGAGCAGTTGCTCGGCACCGGCGAGCTGGCGTTCAGCTTCGGCGAGTTTCACTTCAACCGCCATCATCCCGGCGAATACTGCCGCCTGATCCGCTCGGTGGAAGTGCACCTGCCGATGGTCGCCGGGGCTTACGAGAACCCGATGGCGACACTGGATCAGCTCGGCAGCCGGATCATCACACGACCCTCGCCGCGCGCCATGCAGTACCTGCATGAGCCGGACGAATCCGCCGCCCCCGCCGATATCCTGTTCAACCTGCGCAGCGGCCAACGGATCGCCATTTCCCGAGGGATGGCCGATGACGGCCGCGTGCAGGAGGACAGCGATCCGGGTCTGCTGCGGGCCTTCGAGCACACGGGCGTGGATTCCAACTGGCTGATCCGTTTTCCGCGTGCGCACACACAGCCGCAGGCTTCGATGCTCGCCAGCCTGACCGACATCCTCATCGATGTCCGCTACACGGCCAAGGCCGGTGAGTCGACCTTCGCCTTTGCCGTGGAGGACCTGGTCACTGCGTACGAAGAAGCCGCCGCCAAACGCAACCTCGAAAAGGAGCGCCAATCATGACCGAACCGGGCATTCGCGCTGACCGCAACCTGGTCATCAACGGCGAGTTCGAGCTGGCCTTCGACGGATGGGTCAAGGGCCCCGACAATCGCGATTACCTGACCACGGGCAGTGCCGAATACGAAGGCGTGGGCATCAGCTTCCTGAGTGCCGGTAATCGCTCGTCGGTCAGTCAGGACCTGGTCGTACCCAAGCGTGCCGGGGCTACGGCCAACTACGAGCTGACCTTCCTCTGCGAGGTGCTGCATACATTGCCCGGGACGCTGCAACTGAGTGTGGTGGGCAAGCCGGGGGAGGTGCAGGACATCCCTCTGCGCCCGGCGAGGACTGCGGCAGCCGCTGCCGGCGTCCTCGCGTTCGTACCCATCGCCTACACCGAACGGGTCACGCTGGCGCTGCAGGAAAACGACAGCCTGCGGGTCAGTGTGCTCAGCCCGGCGAATGCCAGCGGCGACTACGTCTCGGCCGTGCGCATCACCCGCATCAATCTCGCCTTGCACCTGCCGCCGACGCGCCTGCAAGGCCTGCAACTGGACGCGCAGGCGTTGCCGCTGGACCAGGTGCTGCCGCTGTGTCTGGGGGCGAGTGCTGAGCTGGCGCATCGGTTGGCGTTCGTACCGGCAGCGGATGATCCGTGGCAGGGCACGCTGGGCTCGCTGAGCATCGAAGGCAACCCGCAGGGCGCGATTGTCGCGACCCCAGGCTGGGGCGTTGACCAACCGCTGGGGGAGCCCTGGACACTCGACTGTCCGCTGCTCGAGGGGGATGAACCGCAGCGGCTGAATCTGATCCTGCGCAACGAGTTCAGCGCTGAAGCGTACCCGCTCGCCGTGTCGCTGGGGCATCACCGGGTGGCGTTTCTTGAAGTGGAAGAAGCGGCGTACTACCCAGTGCTGGAGCTCGGCCAAACAGTGCAGCTTGGTGTACGCCTGGGCTCGTACTACAGCGGCCAGCACCTGGAAGGGCTGACGGTCAACTGGACGGTGGAAGGGCAGGGTATCAGGGCCGCTGCCGTCACCCGGGCCGATGGCTGGGCCTACTACACGTTCGAGCCAGAAACCGCAGGCACTGTCGACATCGTGGCCTCGGTCGTCAGCCCCTATTACGCGGCCGGGGTGGTCACGCAACACTTCGCCGTTCAGGTGCTGGCGACGGACCCGTGGCAGGCGCTCACGGCCATTGTCGGCAACGTGGCAAAGCCGTGGGCGCAAAGCATCGGCTACCCCAACCGGGGCTCGGCGTATGCCTTGCAGATCGGCCTTCCCGAAGTACTGGTCGGCACCACCCTGGCGCTCGGCTGGAGCGGCGATTCCGCGGAGCAACTGGGGGTGGTCACTGCACCGCCGATCAATGAACCGGTGCCGATGACGGATCGCTCCTTCGTCTGGACGCTGCAGAGTGCCGATGTCCTCGACGGCCACTTCGAGCTGTCGCTGCACTGCTCGAAACTGCTGCTGCCCTCGCCGAAAAAAACCATGTCGCTGGCGCGCAACGAGGTCAGGATCGGCGAGGTGCGCGAAGCCAATATCGATCCGGTGGTCGAGGACAACGAGAGTGCCTTGCTGCGGGTGCAGGTGCTGCATCGCAGCGACCGCGGTGACGGTGATCCGGTCAGCCGGGCCCTGGTCGACTGGGTGACAGCCGAAGGCACGGTCGCGACCCTGACCGGCGGGGGCGGCTGGGCCAGCGTGCATTACACGCCGAAAACACCGGGCAGCCTGACCGTCATCGCACGGGTTCGGGCGCACGCCGATGCCGTGCCGGTCGAGCGTGAGTTTGCGCTGGAGGCGATTGCCAGCAGTCCCTGGAAGCGTGAGGTGCGGCTGTACCTGGACGGGGTCGAGGTCGACACGACCACGGTCGGCCTGCTGTGCAAACGGGGTTTTACCCAGACCCTGAAGGTCGTGCCCGTCGCCGGCAGTCCCTGGCTGGGCAAAACCATCACCTTGAACTGGCGTGGCGCGGACCCGGCAATCGGTCTGGTGCCCAGTGACCTGGGCGCGGCGAAGCCTTTGCTGGCCAGTGGCGTGGAGTGGACGTTGGGCTCCGATGCCGTGGCCAGTACCAGCAGTCTGTTTGCCCTGCTGCTGCAAGTGGATGGCGTGGCCCAGACGAGGCAGCTGTTCGGCCGCCTGTTTTCTCCGGCGCTGGAGCATGAGCTGAACGTGCTGCTCGACCAGATTGCCGCAGCGCTTGACGGCACGCCGCTGTATCCGTGCCTGGGAGCGCAACATCGCTACAGCGTGTTGCCGAATCTGCTGAGCCCGTTGGTCGGTTTGACCGTGGCGCTGAGATGGACCGGCGCCATGCCCGACGAACTGGGAGCGCGAATCGAGCCTGCGCATGACGTGACCCAGCCGCTCAGCGATGGTGGGGCCACCTGGTTGATGGATTTTCGCGACAGCCCGCAACCCGCAGCGTTTGCCCTGACGTTGGCGTTGCCGCAGTTGCAGATAGGCGCGGCCGCCACGCCGATGAGCCTCGATCACAACAAAATCCGGCTGCATATGTTGCGTGAGGCGGCGATCGACCCCGTGGTGGGGCTGGACAAGGCCTGGCTCTGGGCGCAGGTTGTTTCGCACTTCACCGACCAACCGATCGCCGGTGCGACTGTCACCTGGGAGGCGCAAGAGCGCACCGATGACGTGCCAACCGATGCCCAGGGCTGGAGCGCTTTCGGTTATGCGCCGACGCTCGCGGGCACACAGTCGGTGACGGCAACGGTGGTGAGCCGGTTCGACAACTTTCGCCAGTCGCGCTCAAGCGAGGTCAAGGCCCATGCGACGGATCCATGGGCGGGGTTGCGGATCAGTTTTGACGGTGTGCCGCCACAGCCGCTGGGCGAGCGCACCTGTTTTCCGCGCCGCAATGGCCGGCACCTGGTCGAACTGACGGCCGCCAATGACAGCCCGCTGCTCGGCACCAGCCTGGCCCTGGGCATGACCGGCAGCGGCCCGGCCGACCTGGCCATGGAATTCGTACCGAACAACGCCCTGGGGGCCTGGCGGCCCTTCGCCGGCTCGCTGCACTACCAGCTCAATGTCGGCGACCTGCGGGATGGCAGCTGCACACTGCGCGTGGGCGCCGAACGTCTGGCGCGACTGTCGCCGCCGGTGGCGCTGTCGGTGGGTCCCGGCGCCCAGGTGCTGCAAATCCGGGTCGACAGCGCAGTCAACCAGACGCTGGATTGGGGCCAGTCATTGCGTGGGCAAGTCAGCGTGATCTCCTCCATCAGCGGCCGCCCCATGCCGGGCTGGACCGTGACCTGGACCAGCCCGGACATTGGCAGCCGGACGTCGGTGACGGATTTCTATGGTGTGGCGAGTATGGAGTTTGTTCCGACAACACCCGGCGCGGCGCACCTACAGGCAAGCGTGGGCCAGGGGCTGAATCTGGAGACAGTGGCACTGCCCTATGCCCTGAACGAGCCGCGGCGGATCGAGTCGCTCTCGAGCCCCAATCCCAGTGGGGAATTGGGTGCCAGGGTCAGCGCCACCATCACGCTGGTGTCGGCGCGCACCGGCCAGCCCTTGAATGGGATCGAGGTCCGCTGGAAGTTTCCCGATCTGAACATTGCCCCGACGTATACCGACGAGGTCGGCGAGTCCGTGGTGGAGTTCAGAATGCCTGCGGTGAACCGGGCACTGCTGGAAGCGACCGTGACCGGCGGACTGGCGGGATGGGTGTATCAACATATCGAGTTCAGGATGGTGCCCAATGTCTAGAGTGCCGGTAACTTCGCAAACCTGGTTGCAGAATTTCAGACCTTACGTCAACGGCGAACGAGTGAAGTGGCCTGATCTGCAGTTGAATCTGACGGCCGGGCAATCTGCCGAAGTGCTGTTGGAGTTTGAGTACAGTTATCTGATTGGTGACCCCGAGTCGCATCTCATGCTCTGTCCTGAGAGCGGTGCGCCGGAAACGGGGCTGTTGAGTGATCCACCGTTCGGGCAGTTGGTCGAAATGGCGGAGGGACTCATTTCGTTGACCTGGGTGATCTCAACCGACAACGCAGCAAGCGGGCCGTTTACTTTGCACTTCGAAATGCCGCTTTACCAAGGAATGCCGCATTCACCGCCTATGGCGGGAGAAATCATTAATTTCGAGCAGGAAGTGGACGTCACCTTCGATGCCTTCGCGGTCAATTTCGGGCTCGGTCATCAAGGGCACCCCTGCCATGGTGCGACGCATACCGTTCATGTACGCCCCAAACCTTCCAGTCATTTGCTGAACAAGGACGTTCGCCTGCTGAGCACCGCGCAGAGCGCGGGCGTGGTGGTCACGCCTGCCCCCGAGGTCTGGCAGATGCTGACGCCGAACGGTGTGACGTGGCAACTGGACTGCCGCGGTACGACTCAGGACACGGTGTTTTTTTTGCAGCTGGAAGAGGCGGACTCGGGAATAGTCTCGTTGGCGTTGGATATGGTACTGGCGCACAACCTGGTGACTGCCCGGTATTGGCAGGAGGAGCATTGCACGTATCCGGACATCACTTGGTATTCCTATCATGCCCAGGCAACTTCCGCGTTCTTGCAAACTCCGGCTCGCGGAGTGCCGGTCAATGTCGTGTTCAATGGTACGCCGAGTTACCCGACGACCGATTCGAACGGGGAAATCCGCATCAATAATCACGTCAATGCCCATTTGCTGATGTCGATCATCAACCGCTACGACGGCAGCAAGGTGTGAGTGTGCCACCGGGTGGGTGCACCTATCGAATCGAGGGAGATAGCCAATGTCCGACGTACCCGTTTCTTCTCAGACGTGGTTGCAGAATTTCAGACCTTACGTGAATGGAGTGCGCGTGAAGTGGCCCGACCTGCTGCTGAATATCGCGGCGGGAGAGTCGGTCGAGCTATTGCTTGAATTCGAGTACAGCTATTTGATCGGTGACCCCGAATCGCCTCTGCGCTTGTGCAGTGTGCCAGCGGCCGAAGAGGTGGGACTGGTGTGCGATCCACCCTTCGGGCAACTGGTCGAAATGGCGCAGGGGTTGATCTCGCTGACGTGGATCATTACCGCGACCCAGACTGCGAGTGGCCCTTTCGAGCTGCATTTCGAAATGCCGCTTTACCCAGGCATGCCGAATTCGCCGCTCATCCCTGGCGCCGTTCTGGACTTCACGCGGGAACTGGATGTCACGTTCGATGCATTGGCTGTTGGCTTCGCGCCCGACTATCACGGTTATCCATGCCACGGTGCGGCCCACACGGTGACCGTCAAGCCCCGACCCGACAGCCGATTGCTGGACAAGGACATCCATCTGGTGACGGATGCAGCCCTGGCAGGCGTGATCGTCAGCCCCGCGCCGCCGACGGTGCAGAGGCTGACCGCCGAAGGCATCACCTGGCAACTGGACTGCCGCGCTACCACTGAAGACAAGGGCTTTGCCTTGCAACTGGCGGTCGTGGAATCGGGAGTGACCTCATTGCCGTTGGCGATGTCCCTGGGGCATAACCTGGTGACAGCCTACCGCTGGACCCAGGCGCAATCCGGACACGGGGACTGGTACTCGCACAATATCCGCGCGACGTCGGTTTTCCTCAACAAACCTGCTCCTGGCGTACCGGTCACTGTCTCCGTCAGCGGCGGAGGGACGAGCTCTGGCATCACCAATTACCTGGGAGAATACAGTCGCGCGTCAATGGACAATTGGGGTATCACGTTGACCCTGACCAATCGATACGATGGAAGTGTTGTTTGATGTGCGCACTTGCGGTTCATAACCCGCCAGCCTTTTTCAACGCCAGATAGCGCGTCACCAACCCGGCCCCCAGCTCCGCGGGCCGGGCATCGACCACCGGCACCCCATGGGCGCTCAAGCGCTCATGCAATTGCGCCCGCGCGTTCAGGTAATCCACCGCGCCGCAGTACGCCAGGGCTTCGTCCAGCGTCTGCACGGCGTGCTGGCGAACGGCGTCGAGGCTGTCTTCGCGCAGGCTCGCCACCAGCACTCGATGCTGCTGACTCAGGCGTTTGACGGCAGACAGCAGTTCGTCATCGTCCTCGTCGCGCAGGTTGGTCACCAGCACCACTAGGGCCCGGCGCTTTTGCCGAGCCAGCAGTTGATTCACGGCGGCCGGGTAGTCGGCGGGACGCTGGCTGCTGTCGAGGTCGTAG
This sequence comes from Pseudomonas sp. efr-133-TYG-5, assembly GCF_030209175.1. Lineage (GTDB taxonomy): Bacteria > Pseudomonadota > Gammaproteobacteria > Pseudomonadales > Pseudomonadaceae > Aquipseudomonas. Next base: position 45,043 of record NZ_JARVSM010000010.1, read on the forward strand.
ACGCTGTTGAGCAGCACGTTGAGCTGAGCACTGCCCTTGACCGGCGAAAGGTAACGCGACTGCTCGCTGGCGAAGGTGCTCAGCCCTACCGCATCGCCCTGGCGCAAGGCCACGTAACTGAGCAGCAGGCACGCGTTGAGTGCGTGGTCGAAATGCGCGAGTTCACCATCCTGGCTGCGCATCCGCCGGCCGCAATCGAGCATGAAGATGATCTGCTGATCGCGTTCATCCTGGTACTCGCGGGCAATCGGCACGCGGTGTCGGGCGGTGGCTTTCCAGTCCATCTGCCGCAGGCTGTCGCCCTCGCGAAATTCGCGCAACTGATGAAATTCCAGGCCCTGGCCGCGGCGTTGCCGCTGGCGTACGCCGAGCTGGCTCAGCCAGTTGTCGACGGCCAGCAGTTCACCGCCGTACAGGCGCGCGAAGTCGGGGTAGACGCGGGTCTGGTCGGGCGCGCCGAGCAGGCGTTTGCCCGACCACAGACCCAGCGGACTCGGCAGGTTGATCTCGCAGTGTTCGAAGCTGAAATGCCCGCGTTGCAACGGACGCAGGCGATAGCCGAGCAGGCTTGTTTGCCCGGGCTGCAGCGTCACCGCCAGCGGCAGGTTGTCGAAGCTCAGGCCCGGCGGCACATGGTCGAACATCTGCAACTGTAACGGCTGTTGGAAAGCGTGCTCGACCTCCAGGCGCACTTCGCTCCAGCGCCCGAGCGCGAGGCTGCCGGGCATTTTTCGGCGCACCGTTGGCGACGGCAGGCGCCGCAGGCGCACGGCATCCAGAATCGCCAGGGCCAGCAGCGCCAGCAGCAAGCCCCAGTTGATCGCCTGCAACGTGGCAGGCAGCGCGAAGTCCAGCGCGCGCAGCGTGCCCAGCACGATGCCGATGGCCAGCAGCACGGCAAGCCAGATCAGCAGCAGGCGCGAGGGTTTCACAGCCGCGGCGCCGGCACTTGATCGAGCAACTGCTGCAGCACCTGGTCGACCTGCAGGCCTTCGATGTCCAGCTCCGGCGCAATGCGCACGCGGTGGCGCAGCACCGCGAGGGCACAGCCCTTGATGTCGTCGGGGATCACGAATTCGCCACCGCGCAGCAACGCCCGGGCGCGGGCGCAACGCACCAGGGCAATCGAGGCGCGTGGACCGGCGCCGAGGGTCAGCCCCGGCCAACTGCGCGTGCTGCGCGCCAGCCGCACGGCGTAGTCGAGCACCTGATCGTCCAGCGGCAGATCACTGGCGATGCGCTGCAGGGCCTGAACGTCCTTGGCTTGCAGCACCGTGCGCAGCGGTTGTACGTCGAGCATGTCGGCGCGGGTCGAACGGCTGACCTGACGCACCATGTCCAGCTCCTGCTCGGCGTCCGGATAATCCATGCGCACCTTGAGCATGAAGCGGTCGAGTTCGGCTTCCGGCAGGGGGTAGGTGCCTTCCTGCTCGATCGGGTTCTGCGTGGCGAGCACCATGAACGGCTGGGCGATCGGCAGGGCGCGGCCTTCGAGGGTGACCTGGCGTTCCTGCATCGCTTCGAGCAACGCGGCCTGGGTTTTCGCCGGGGCGCGGTTGATCTCGTCGGCCAGCAGCAGGTGGGTGAACAGCGGCCCCTTGCGCAGCTTGAACTGCTCGGTCTGCAGGTCGTAGACCGCGTGGCCGGTGACGTCGCTGGGCATCAGGTCGGGGGTGAACTGGATGCGCGCGAACTCGCCGCCGAAGCAGCGCGCGAGGGCGCGCACCAGCAGGGTCTTGCCCAACCCTGGCACACCTTCGAGCAACACATGGCCGCCGGCGATCAGCGCGGTCAGCACGTCGTCGATCACCGGATCCTGGCCGATCAGGGCCTTTTGCAGTTCGTTGCGCACGGCCTGGGCCAACTGGCTGGCGCGCTGGCGTTGCTGGGCGGCGTGGCTGGCGCCGCCGGGCTCGATCTCACTCATAAGGCGTTCCTCAAGGTTTGCAGGTGCGCGACCTGGCGACTGAATTCAGCGCTGGACAGACGCTGCTTCGGCACCGGGCTCAGGGCCTGGCTGATGGCGCGGGTCGGTTGCCGGGTCAGGCGCGACAGCGCCAGCCATTGTTCGGCGACATTCAGTTGATCGAAACCAGGGTGGCGGCGACGCGCGCGGCGCAGCACATCCTGTTGCAGGGCTTGCAGCAAGGTCTGCTGGCCGTTGTGGCGCAGGATGAAATCGGCACTGGCACGCAGGTGTTCCTGCAACTGCCGGCGGCCGGCGGCAGCGGGGGCCTGCAGCGGGCCGTGGCGCACACCGGCGTGCCACAGCCACAGGCCGAGCAGTGCCAGCAGCGCGATGATCGCCTGCGGGAAGTAGCGCCAGAGCATGGTCGCCAGGCTGTCGTGTTCGGTGTTGAACAGCAGGGTCACGTCGGTGTCGGCGCTCAGGTACCAGAGCAGCCAGGCGTTGTCGTGGCGGGCGATGGCCTTGTTTTTCCACAGGTCGGCATCGGTGACCACGGTGATCGTGCCGACGCCGTAGGCCAGTTGCATCATGTGCGTGGCCTTGGCGCTGTTGGCCCAGGCCTGGGCAAGGTTCTTCGGGTCTTCGAGATGGAACGCGGTATCGAAACCGGCGTAGGCCGGCGCGTCTTCGTCTTCCAGGTACAGCTTGGTCAGGTTCGGGTAGGGATCATCCTTCGCGTCCGCTGGCGGATCCTTGAGATCCTGGCTCAGCGACTGATGCAACTGCACGCGGTCAAGCAGCAGGTCGTTGCTCTGCCCGGTGCTGTCGTCCCACAACGACTCGGCGACAAACACCAGCCGCCCGCCGGCCCGCGCCCAGTTCAGCACCTGGTCGACCTGGCGCGGGGTCATCTGCGCACGTTCGCCGAACAGCAACAGGGTATGCCGGCGTGGATCGATGCCGGGCAGCACCGACAGGTTTTCCGCATGGCTGACAGCGAGGCCCCGTTCGCGCAGGAACATTTCCGCCGCCAGGTAAGGATTGGCCTGCGCCACCGGCGAGGGGCCATGATCGACCACGACCTGATAAGGCCGGGCCTTGATGTACAGGAACGCGCTCAGCCCGCCCAGCAGCAGGACGACCAGAGCGCCCACCGACCACCACGCGCGGCGGTTCAACGCGCGGCTCCGGGGCCGAACAGGGCGCGCCAGCCGTCACACAGTTGCTGTTGCAGATGCGCGGCCGGCACCCGATGCCCGTAGGCCATGTTCTGCCAGTGCCGGGTCAGGTCGCGGCTGAAGGCCAGTAGGTCCGGACGCTGCAATTGTTCGACCCGCGCCAGCACCTGGTTTTCGGTGTCGGCGGGTTTCAGGGTCAGCGCGAAGTCTTCCAGCAAGTGACTGAGCAGCGCCCGATAGAGCAGGCCCAGCGCCGCACGCGGTTGCGTGGCCCAGAGTTGCTCGGCGCTGCTGGCGACGTCGGCGGGCAAGGTTTCCCGACCCAGGTCCAGGCCGAACGCCTGTTGCGGCGGCGCCCGTTTGAGGCGGCCCGGCAGGTGCGGGCGGCGGCTGACGAAGGCGTGCAGGAACTCGCGATAGCGCCAGACCAGCCAGCCGATCAGGGCGAGCAATGTCGCCCACAAGAGAACTTCGAGCACCTTGGCCAGACCGTCGAGGTGCTGACCGTCGAGCCAGCCGAGCAGGGTTTTGAGCCACTGCGGTGCGGCGCTGTCCTCGGCTTTGCCGGCGCTGGCGGGATCCTTGCCGAAGCGGTAGCGGGTGACGGTTTCCTTGTTCTTGAAGGGCGGCTGCTCGAGCAGGGCCTTGATGCTGTCGCGCGAGGCCTCGCTGGTCAGCGGCTGGTGCAGCAGGCGCGGCGCGGTCGGGGCGTCCGCGGCCACCACCGGCGTCGCGGCCCACGCCGATGGCAGGTTCGGCAGCAGCAGGGCGGCCGCGAGCAGCAGACCGAGCAGGTTGCCATTGAGGCGCTGACGCAAGCGGCGGAACACCAGTTCGATGTCCCAGGCTTCCAGTTCGGTGCGGCGGTTCAGGTACAGGCTGAACCCGCAGGCGACATAAACCGGTTCCCACAGCACCAGCACCAGCGCGTAGAAGGCGTTGGTCAGGTGCTCCAGCCACAGCCAGTCGTGGTCGGCGGCGAGGATCAGGCTTTGCCAGTCCCAATCGGTTTCGATCTGTTGCGGCAGGAGCATGTAGAACAGCACCAGCAGGCCGATCCACAGCGCGCTTTCCAGGTGCGCACCGATGATGGTTAGCCAGCGTGGTGCGCCGGGGTGGCGTTGCAGCAAGACCTGCAGGCGCTGCTGGCGCGCGCTGCCATCCAGGCCTTCGAGTTGCACCACCGGCATCAGGAAACTGCGGCTCAGGCTCAGCCGGCGCCAGGTCAGGCTGGCCAGCAGTTGCGGCTTGAGCAGGCGCGGCCAGTGGCGCAGGGCCTGTTTGACGGTCGGCGTTTCGCCGAACAGCGCCTTGGACAGGATGTACAGCGGCAGCCGGTCAAACGCCGGTTTCAGCCACCAGAAAATGAACAGCGCCAGGGTCGGCGAATCCCACAGCACGAGGCTCAGCAGCGCGAACAGCGGCAGGGTGACGATGGCCCAGCTGGTCATCAGCAAGCGGCGATGTTGCTGGCTCATGCGCACGCCGAGGTCCATGGCTTCCCAGGTCGTGCGCGGGCGGATCACCACAGTGGCGTCACTCAGGCGCATGACCTGTCCTTCCGGCGAACAGCAGATAAAGCGCCACCACCAGCCACAGGCCGGCGCCAACCAGATACTTGGTCAGCGGCGTAATGGAGGTGCGTGACGACCAATAGGCCTCGATGAACGCGGCGATCAGCAGAAACAGCATCACCCCGCACACCAGCAGCACGCTCTGGCGGGCCGCCAGGCGCAGGGCTTCGCCGCGTGTCAGGCGTCCCGGTGCGATCAGCGCCCAGCCCAGTTTCAGCCCCGCCGCGCCGGCCAGGGCGATGGCCGTGAGTTCGAAGGCACCGTGGCCGATGACGAACGACCAGAACGTCTGGCCGAAGCCGATTTCGCTGAGATGGCCGGCCACCGCGCCGATGATCAGGCCGTTGTAGAACAGGAAGAACCCGCTGCCGACGCCCAGCAGCAGGCCGCTGGCGAAGGTCTGAAAGGCGATGCCGATGTTGTGCATGATGTAGTAGCCGAACATCACCCAGTCTTCGCTGGCGGCGCGATCCGCCGAGCGTCCGAGGTGGCCGGCGACCGGGTCGTACATGCCCTGCATCTCGCGCACCTGGTCGGCGGGGATCAGGTTGTAGACCAGCTCCGGGAACAGAAACACCAGCACGCCGAAGCCGATCAGGCTGCCGAAGAACAACAGCCCGGCGGCCAGCACGAAACGCCATTCCTGGCGGACCACCCGGGGAAAACCGGCGAGGACGAAGCCCAGCAGGTTGGCGCCGAGGCGGCTGCGATGCCGGTACATCTGCTGATGGCCGCGCAGCACCTGCTGTTGCAGCGAATCGATGAGAAAGCTGCTGTAGCCGCGCTCCTGCGCCAGGGCCAGGTGCTGGCAGAGCCGGCGGTAGGCCTTGGGAAAATCGGCGACCCGGGAAGTGTCCTTGCCACGCTCGAGGCGTTCGAGGGCCAGGGCAAAACGCTCCCATTCGGCCTTGTGGCGATTTTCGAAAAGACTCTGCTTCATGTCGGGCCCAACAGGCCGCGGGCGATGCCATTGAGTTCGGCCACGGCGTGTGGCGCACTGAGGTGCAGCGGCTGGGCGAGCAGGGCGGCCAGTTCGTTGACCCGCGCCGGCGACAGTTCGCCCTGGCGTTCGGCGAAGCCGAGCAGGGCGCGCTGTTCGCTCAGGGTCAGCGCGATCGGCGAGCGCCGTGGCGCGGCCTCGGGCAGCGTCGGGCGCACCAGTGGGCGTTCGCTGTGGATCACCAGTGTGCCGGCGGCGATATCGCCGAGGCGTTTGAAGGTCGGGTGTTGCAGGCAACTGATGGCGCCGAGCAAATAGCCGAAGGGCATCAGGTCGACAAAACGCAGCAGGTTGCGCAGCAGCGAGGCCGACCAGCCGACCGGCGTGCCGTCGTCGTGCACCACCCGCAGGCCCATCCACTGCTTGCCCGGCGAACGCCCCTGGCGCAGCACTTCGAACAGCACCATGTACCACCAGCTCACCACGAACAGCAGCAGCGAACCGAGGCCCATGCCGAGCTTGCCGAGAAACGCCAGCACGATGAACAGCACGCCGCAGATCAGTCCGCGCAGGCCGAGGTCGATGGTGAAGGCGACGGCGCGCACCGGCAGCCCGGCCGGACGCAAGGGCAGGTCGATGCCTTCCGGCGTTTCGACCTGGTGCCGCGTGTCCAGCGGCGGAATCAGCGTTGCTTTCCTTGGCGGTGCTGTGTGCTCGAGCATGGGCTACCTGATGTTCGCCTGATCGGGATCCAGTGCCAGCGATGCTATCAGCCTCTTGGGGGAAAACGACATAACTATGTATTGCATCGCGTGTGCCGACATCGACGGCAATGACACAACGCTGGCCCAGGCGCCGCTCCAGCGCCTAGACTTCGCCGATCTTCAGTTCAGGAACCGCCCGTGACTTCCATCTTCTGGTACGACTACGAAACCACCGGGATCAATCCCCGCTGCGACCGCCCGTTGCAGGTGGCCGGGATTCGCACCGACCATGAACTCAACGAAATCGATGCGCCGGTCAACCTGTATTGCCAGCCCAGCGCTGACATCCTGCCGCACCCGGCGGCCTGCGTGATCACCGGCATCACCCCGAGTCGACTGGCCGCGCAGGGGTTGAGCGAAGCCGATTTCATGACCCGGGTTCATGCGCAGCTGGCGGCGCCGGGGACCTGCGGCGCCGGTTACAACACCCTGCGCTTCGACGACGAGATGACCCGCTACAGCCTGTACCGGAATTTCTTCGACCCGTATGCCCGTGAGTGGCAGGGCGGCAACAGTCGCTGGGACCTGATCGATGTCGTGCGCGCCGCCTGCGCGCTGCGCCCCGATGGCCTGGTCTGGCCGACCGATGACGAGGGCCGGGTGACACTCAAGCTCGAACGCCTGACCGCCGCCAATGGCATCGATCACGGTAACGCTCACGAAGCATTGTCCGACGTGCGTGCCACGATCGCATTGGCGCGGTTGATCCGTGAGCGGCAGCCGAAACTGTATGAGTGGCTGTTTCAGTTGCGCAGCAAACAGAAGGTCATGGATCAGATCCGCCTGTTGCAGCCGCTGGTGCACATCTCCGGGCGGTTCTCCGCCGCGCGGCACTACGTTGGCGTGGTATTGCCCCTGGCCTGGCATCCGCGCAATCGCAACGCGCTGATTGTCTGTGATCTGCACTTCGATCCGCAGGGCCTGCTCGATCTCGATGCCGAAACCCTGCGTCAGCGCCTGTATACCCGCCGCGAGGCGTTGGCGGACGGCGAACTGCCGGTGCCGCTGAAACTGATTCACATCAATCGCTGCCCGGTGGTGGCGCCGCTGTCGGTACTGCGCGCCGAGGATCAGCAGCGCCTCGGCCTGGATATGGCGCTTTATCAAGCCCGGGCGTTGCGACTAAGTGACGCACAACATGTTTGGAAAGATAAAGTCGCGGCGATTTACGCCCGCGAAGATTTCACTCCGAGTGAAGATCCGGAACAGCAGTTGTACGACGGATTTATCGGTGATCGTGATCGCCGTCTATGTGAGCAAGTGAGAGCGGCGGATCCGGCGCAATTATCACAAGAGCAATGGCCTTTCGATGACGAACGTTTGCCTGAACTACTGTTTCGATATCGAGCACGCAACTTTCCCGAAACCTTGAATGCGGCAGAGCAAGAGCGCTGGACAATCTTTTGCCAGCAGCGCTTGTCCACAGCGCAAATGGGGGCTCCTAATACCCTTGAATCTTTTGTGCAGGCCGCTGACGAGTGGGCGCTTAGTGCTACGCCGATGCAGAAAGCGGTACTGGATGAATGGCGCAATTATGTCCAGGCATTACGCAAACGTTTGTATCTTTGAAATCGAACATGCCGGCGCTTGAATGGCGGGCATAAAAAAACGCCAGCATTCGCTGGCGTTTTTTATGGCTGTCGCAGAGCGGGCTGCGGCAGGGGGTTGCGGCTTAGCCCAGGAGGGTCGCCCAGCCTTCAACCACGTCACCGCCCCACTTGGCTTTCCACTCTTTCAGAGTCTTGTGGTTGCCACCTTTGGTTTCGATGACTTCACCGTTGTGCGGGTTTTTGTATTGTTTAACTTTGCGGGCACGTTTGGTGCCGGTAGTTTTTACTGCGCCACCGCGTGGAGCCTTGGTTTTGGATTCCGGATCCAGCAAGGCAATGATGTCACGCAGGGACTTGGAGTATTCGCCCATCAGGGTGCGCAGTTTGCCTTCGAATTCCAGCTCGGCTTGCAGTTTGTCGTCTTGCGACAGGTTCTTCAAACGGGCTTGCAGCTCTTTGATAGCTTCTTCGGTGGCGCGATATTCGTTGATCAAGGACATGATAACTACCTTATGTGGGAGTGCTGAATGGCAGGGGACAGTGCCGCAATAATAGTCAGGCTGTTTCATCAAGTAAACATTTAAGCGGGGTTTTTATTTGAATTAGTTACCGCACAAAGCCGCGAATTGAATATTCAATTAAATAATGTGATGCAGTCTTCACAGATATTCACATTGATCTGTTGAAACGATGCCATTGCAGCGCCAGCATTCTGGCGTTATTGCCTGTCAAAAATCCCTCAACCCGGCGTGGCGAGGCTCGGCGGTCATCAATACTGCAGTTTTCCTGCGCAGTCGCTAGAATGGCGGCCTTTGCGAAGTTCTGGAGTTTCCCCCTCATGCGCACTTTTCGGCTGGTGATTTCTTGCCCGGACCGCGTTGGCATCGTTGCCAAAGTCAGTAATTTTCTGGCATCCCATAACGGCTGGATCACCGAAGCGAGCCACCACTCGGACAATCAGGTCGGCTGGTTTTTCATGCGTCACGAAATTCGTGCCGATTCTCTGCCTTTCGGTATTGAAGTGCTGCGCGAGAAGTTCGCGCCCATCGCCGAAGAGTTCTCCATGGACTGGCGCATCACTGACACCGAGCAGAAGAAGCGCGTGGTGCTGATGGCCAGCCGTGAGTCGCACTGCCTGGCTGACCTGTTGCACCGTTGGCACAGCGATGAGCTGGACTGCGAGATCTCCTGCGTGATCTCCAACCACGACGACCTGCGCAGCATGGTCGAGTGGCACGGCATTCCTTATTACCACGTGCCGGTCAATCCGCAGGACAAGGAACCGGCGTTCGCCGAAGTGTCGCGGCTGGTCAAGCAGCACGACGCCGAAGTGGTGGTGCTGGCGCGCTACATGCAAATCCTGCCGCCCGCGCTGTGCCGTGAATACGCGCATCAGGTCATCAACATTCACCACAGCTTCCTGCCGTCGTTCGTGGGCGCCAAGCCGTATCACCAGGCGTCGCTGCGGGGCGTGAAGCTGATCGGTGCGACCTGCCACTACGTCACCGAAGAGCTGGACGCGGGGCCGATCATCGAGCAGGACGTGGTGCGTGTCAGCCACAGCGACAGCATTGAAGACATGGTGCGTTTCGGCCGTGACGTCGAGAAGATGGTGCTGGCGCGTGGCCTGCGCTATCACTTGGAAGATCGCGTGCTGGTGCACGGCAACAAGACCGTGGTGTTCTGATCGAACCCATTACCGGTTGAAAAACGAAGGGCCTGGGCGTTCAATCGCTCCAGGCCCTTCGTCGTTTCAGCCCTTGAGGACATGCCATGAGCGATCCACTGGACAAAGCCACTTCCAAAGCGCCCGCCACCCTCGGCGAAGGCTGCCTGAGCCGTTATGACCCGCAAGAGATGGATGAAGAAGATGGCACCGAGTTTCCCGGTGCCGCGCAGCTGTGGGAGCAAGTGAAGCCGGCGGCAGACGATGAATCCGAATCGTCCTGAAGCGAGCGCCGCCTTCGACACGCAGGCGGCGCGTGTTTACGCCTGCCGCGTTTTCAGCAGTTTCTGCAGCAACGGCCGCCCGAGCATCAGCACAAACACCGGCCCGCCCACCAGCAGATAGAAGTAATACGTCACCACCCGCCAGATCAGAATCGCCGCCGCTGCCGTGGATTTGCCGACCATCGGCGCCAGCAGCGCGGCCGAGGTCAATTCCGCCGCCCCCGCACCGCCCGGCAGCAGGCTGAATTGCCCGGCGCCCAGCGAGACCATCTGGATCAGGAAGCTCCATGCCCACTGCAGGTCTGCGCCGAGGCCGCGCAATGCCAGGTACAACACGCTGTAGCGCAGCAGCCAATGCACGCAGGTCAGGGCGAACACTTGAATCAAGGTCTGCCACGGCAACTTCAGGGTGTCGGTGAACGCCGCGAGAAAATGTAGCAGCTTGCGCGCCCAGCGCCGCCGGGTGGCGGGTTTGACATTGAGCCTGGCCAGCAGCCGGCCGCTCAGGCGAATCAGCGCGCGGTGATAACGCGCCAGCACCACGCAGCTGAGCAGGCCGCCGAACAAGGACACGGCGCTGACCGTGAGCAGCCATTCCAGGCGATCGCTGAGGTGCTGGAACAGCGCGTAAATCAGAATCGCGCTCAACGCGCAGAGAAAAAACAGCAGGTCGCTCAGCTGATCCATCGCGAACACCGCGCTGCCGCGGGCCGGGCGCACGCCGTTGCGCGCCAGCAGCGCCATGATCGTCAGGGGGCCGCCGCTGCCGCCGGGCGTGGCGCAGTAGGCGAACTCGGCGGCCATCACCACGCCGAGGCTGTGCAGCGGCGTGACCCGCTCACGCTGATCGCCGAGCAACAGCCGCAGACGCAAGGTGTTGATGCCCCAACACAGCAGGATCATGCCGAACATGATCAGCAGCCAGTGCAGCGGAAAGCTCTGCAGTCGCGCCCAGGTGTCGCCGCCGCCGAGCAACAGCGGGATCAGCACGGCGGCGATCAGGCCGATCAGCAGCAGAAGGCCGCGGCTCATGCGGCACGCTCCGAGCCGACACGCTGCTGCGCCAGCCAGTCGACCTTGGTCAGCGGCACCCGGCCTGCATCGAGCAGGCGCTGCACGGTTTGCAGCCAGTAGTCGCGGGAGAATGGGTGGCGCATGTCCACCGGATGCAGGCCCAGGCGGATCACCGGAGCCTGGCGCCAACGGTGCTCACGGCGATCACTGACGATTTTCGACACACCGCGACGCCAGGCACTGCGCGCGCTCCAGACCAGACCCGGAGCGTCGATGGCGCTGAAGTCCGGTAGCCGATACAGGTGTTGCGGATCGCTGGTATAGCGCAACGGCAGTTCGCGCAGGGCCTGGCGCGTGCCGTCGCTCATCAGCCACGCCGGGGCGACGAAACCGTGCAGCGGCCAGTCGTGGCGCTGGAACACCTCGATCCCCGCGCGCAGGCGGGTAAGGGCGGTGTCCCGGGACAACTGATAAAACTCGCCCTCGTGGGTATAGAGGCGGCGCATGAACCACGCTTTGGGTGTCAGGGGCCGGGGCTCCTGGTCATCGTGGAAATAACCGTGCAGCACCAGTTCGTCACCGCGGGCCACCCGTTGGCTGAGCATTTGGCAAAAGCGCGAATCGGCCGCGAGCGGATGGCGTCGATGAAAGTCCGGCACCACCAGCCAGGTCAGCGGCACGCCACCGATGGCGTCGATGGCGTCGACGAACGGTTGGTAATCGGCCCAGGTACATGGCGCCACGTCATGTAGCACCAGCAGCAGGGCCGGAGGATTGCGCGGCTCAACCATTGGCCACCCTTGGCAGCGAGTCGCCGAGCACGGCGTGATAGTGGCCCAGCAAGCTGTTGACCACGGTGTCCCAGGCGTAATGCCGCTCGACGTGTTGCCGGGCCTGGCGGCCGAGGGCGGCCGGATCGCCGCTGAACAGCTCGCGCACGGCATTGGCCATCGCTTGCGGATTGTTCGGTGCACAGAGCAGGCCGCAGGCCGGCGTGACGATTTCCTCGAAGGCTCCGGCCGCCACCGCCACCACCGGAATGCCGCAGGCCATGGCTTCGAGCAGCACCAGGCCGAAGGTTTCCTGATCGCCGGCGTGCAGCAACGCATCGGCACTGGACAGCAGCCGCGCGACCTGCGTCGCCGGACAGAAATCATCGATCACGCTGACGTTGTCCGGCACCGACGCCGGCATCGACGAACCGACCAGCAGCAAGTGATAGCGCGGGCCGAGGCATTGCATGCATTTGAGCAGCACCGGCAGGTTCTTTTCCTTCGAGCCACGCCCGGCGAAGATCAGCAGGTGGGTGTCTTCGGCGATCCCCAGTTCGGCGCGCAGCCCCGGATCGCCGGCGTGGGGATGGAAGGTCTGCAAGTCCACCCCCAGGGGCTGGACGAACACATCGCGCACGCCCAGGCCGCTGAGTTTGTCGGCCATGACCCGGCTCGGCGCCAGGACCCGGTCGAAGTTGCCGTAGAGTTTGCGCACATACGCCTCGACGTTCGGGGTGACCCAATGGCCCATGCGGTTGCCCACCAGCAGCGGCAGGTCCGAGTGATAGAAGCCGATCACCGGTACATCGAGCTGCCGGCGGGCGTCCAGTGCGGCCCACGCGGTGAGGTACGGATCGCCGACCTCGATCAGATCCGGCTGCAGATCCTGCAGGACATTGCGCCATGGGGCCAGGCGCAGGGGAAACCGATAACCCTTGCCGAACGGCAGCGCAGGGGCCGGAACCGTGTACACACCGTCGCGTTCGCCCAAGTGAGCGCCGGGAATCAGCAAGCTGTGGCGAATGCCAGGCTTGAGACCGAAACGCCGGTGCTTGGCATCCAGATAGGTACGCACGCCGCCGCTGGCCGGCGCGTAGAACATGGTGATGTCGGCGATATGCACGGTGACCGGCCCTCCGCTCGTTGATCTCCCTTGGTTGACCCTTATCCAGAATAGATGTTCGGTCGGGATTCGGCGGGAGGGCGGCGGAAAAGCCCCTCACCCTGGCCAAACGTCACAGCGTCGGCAGGAGAGGGGACTGATTCGAGGGGAAAGGCTCGTGTGACTAAATGCGGAAGCTGCCGACCAACTGTTTCAACCGCGAAGCCTGTTGTTCCAGGTCCGCACACGCGCGCAGGGTGGCCTGCAGGTTTTCCACGCCTTCCTGGTTCAGCGTGTTGATTTCGGTGATGTCGACGTTGATCGACTCGACCACGGCAGTCTGCTCTTCGGTCGCGGTGGCCACCGACTGGTTCATGCCGTCGATCTCGCCGATGCGCTGGGTCACGCTGTTCAGGCGCTCGCCGGCGAGGTTGGCGATGTCCACGCTGTCCTGGCTGTGGCGCTGGCTGTCGCTCATGGTGCTGACCGATTCACGGGCGCCGACCTGCAGCTCCTCGATCATGGTCTGCACCTGTTGCGCCGACTCCTGGGTGCGGTGCGCCAGGTTGCGCACTTCATCGGCCACCACGGCAAACCCGCGCCCGGCTTCACCGGCCCGTGCCGCTTCGATCGCCGCATTGAGCGCGAGCAGGTTGGTCTGCTGGGAAATGCTGGTGATCACCTCGAGGATCTGCCCGATGTTGACGGTCTTGCTGTTCAGCGATTCGATGTTGCTGCTCGACGCGCTGAGCATGCTCGACAGCTGATTCATCGCCTTGATGCTGCGATCCACCACTTGCTGGCCGTCCTCGGCAAGGCCGCGGGCGTCGCTGGCCTGGGTCGAGGCCTGGGCGGCATTGCGGGCGATTTCCTGGGCGGCGGCGCCGAGCTGGTTGATCGCCGCCGCAACGCTGTTGGTGCGTGAGGCCTGTTGGTCGGAGTTGTACATCGACGAGTTCGACGCGGCGACCACGCGCAGGGCGACCTCGTTGACCTGGCCGGTGGCCGAGGACACTTCGCGGATCGAACCGTGGATACGCTCTACGAAACGGTTGAACGCGGTACCGAGCACGCCGAATTCATCCTGGCTCTGGATGGTCAGGCGTTTGGTCAGGTCGCCTTCGCCGTCGGCGATGTCTTCCATGGCCCGGGTCATGACGTGCAGGGGCTGGATCAGGATGCGGATCAGCATGCCGAGCAGGAACAGGATGATGGCCACGGCAATCACCGTTGCTATCACCGCCGAGGTGCGGAATTCGCTGAGCATGGCGAAGGCCTGATCCTTGTCCACCGACAGCCCGATGTACCAGTTCACCGACGGCAGGCCCTTGATCGGGGTGAAGGTGACGATGCGCGTCTTGCCATCGACGGTGACTTCACTGAAGTCGCTGCTGATGCGTGGGGTGTCCTGCGGATAGGCCTCCTTGAGCGATTTCATCACCAGGGATTTGTCCGGGTGGACCAGGATCTTGCCGTCGGCGCTCACCAGGAACACATAGCCCATGCCGTCGAAGTCGCGGGCGGCGAGGGTGTCGATCAGGGTTTGCAGGCTCAGGTCGCCGCCGACCACGCCGACGCTCTGGCTGCCTTTCTTGGCGGCGGTGGCGATGGAAATGATCAACTGGCCGGTGGCGGCATCGATGTACGGTTCGGTCAGGGTCGAGGTGCTGCTGCTTTCGGCACCTTTATACCAGGGGCGTACGCGTGGATCGAAACCGTCGGGCATCTTCGCATCCGGGCGGATGGTGAAGTGACCGGTGGCATCGCCCAGGTAGGACGCCATGAAGGTCGACGTCAGGGCTTTCTGTTCCAGCAGGGTGGCAACCGTGGCCGGCTCCGGGTTGATGGCGATGTTCTGGGCGGCGTTCTCGATAAGAAGAATCCGCCCATTGAGCCAGGTCTGGATGTTCCCGGCCGTGACCTCACCCATCTCGTTGAGGTAATTGTCCAGGTCCGCGCGAATGGCGTTGCGCTGCAACCAGTCGTTGTACAGCGTGAACGAGGCGAAGGCGGCAATGACAATGAGGGCGGCGGCAAGCAAAATTTTATGGCTGAAACGCAGATTTTTGTTCATGGCTTGGGGTTCCGCTAAGGTCTTAATGTCCAGGGCGTGCTTTTATAAAGGCACGCAAAATGGGCAGGGGTGAAAGCACACTGATATTTCCGTCTCTCCTTAGGGAAATGTCAGACCTGACTTCTGGTCTGCTCTCTCACTCCTCTCTATCGGCCATGCTCGACAAAGATTAACCATTGGGTGACCAAATGCCTGACTCCTCGCAACTCGTAATCGGCGCCGACCTCGCCGGGCAACCGATCGCCCAGGCCATGCGCCTGGCCAACCGCCATGGCCTGGTGGCCGGCGCCACCGGGACCGGCAAGACCGTCACCCTGCAGCGTCTGGCCGAAGCCTTCAGTGACGCCGGGGTCGCGGTATTCGCCGCCGACATCAAGGGTGACCTGTGCGGCCTCGGTGCCGCCGGCAACCCGCAGGGCAAGGTCGCCGAGCGCATCGCAGGCATGCCGTGGCTCGACTACCAGGCCCGGGCCTATCCGGTCACCCTGTGGGATATCCACGGTCAGTCCGGTCATCCGTTGCGCACCACGTTGAGCGAAATGGGCCCGCTGCTGATCGGCAGCCTGCTCGAACTCAGCGACAGCCAGCAGTCGGCGCTGTACGCGGCGTTCAAGGTGGCGGATCGCGAAGGCCTGTTGCTGCTGGACCTGAAAGACCTCAAGGCGCTGCTCAATCACCTCAAGGACAACCCGCAACTGCTTGGCGACGACGCGGCGTTGATGACCACCGGTTCCAGCCAGGCGCTGTTGCGGCGCCTGGCCACCCTTGAGCAGCAGGGCGCCGAGGCGTTGTTCGGCGAGCCGGCGCTGCAACTCGAAGACATCCTGCAACCGGCCGCCGACGGGCGCGGGCGCATTCACCTGCTCGATGCCAGTCGTCTGGTGCATGAGGCGCCGAAGGTCTACGCGACCTTCCTGCTGTGGCTGCTGGCAGAGCTGTTCGAGCAGTTGCCGGAGCGCGGCGATGCCGACAAACCGCTGCTGGCGCTGTTCTTCGACGAAGCCCATCTGCTGTTCGCCGACACACCCAAGGCGTTGCAGGAGCGCCTCGAACAAGTGGTGCGGCTGATCCGCTCCAAGGGCGTCGGCGTGTATTTCGTCACCCAGTCGCCGGGAGACTTGCCGGATGACGTGCTGGCGCAGCTGGGCCTGCGCATCCAGCACGGTCTACGCGCCTTCACCGCCAAGGAACAGAAATCCCTGCGTGCGGTGGCCGACGGCTTTCGGCCGAATCCGGCGATCGACACCCTGACGGTGCTCACCGAGCTGGGCATTGGCGAAGCGCTGGTCGGCACCTTGCAGGACAAAGGCACGCCGGAAATGGTTCAGCGCGTGCTGGTGGCGCCGCCGCAATCGCGGATCGGGCCGTTGACCGAGACCGAGCGCACTGTGCTGATTGCCGGTTCGCCGTTCAAGGGGCGCTATGACAAGCCGATCGACCGTGAATCGGCTTATGAAATCCTTATGGGGCGTAAAGATCTGGCGCCAGGAACGGATGCATCAGCGGGCAAACCCGCGGCTGAAGAGCCGAGCCTTGCCGACCGAGCGGGAGAGTTTCTGGGGACGGCAGCAGGGCAGGCGTTGAAATCCGCCATGCGCCAGGCCGCCAATAATCTCGGGAAACAACTGGTGCGCGGGCTGATGGGGTCGTTGCTCGGTGGCAGCAAACGCCGCTAAATCAGTTTGCATGGAGATCGAAATGTGGGAGCGAGCCTGCTCGCGAAGGCGCTGCGTCAGTCACCTTGTCGTCTGACATGCCCTATTCGCGAGCAGGCTCGCTCCCACATTAGAGATACATAACCCACCTTAGAGATGCATAAACAGTCAGACGGATATCAAGACTTGTCTTTCGCGTGCGCCGCCAGACGCTCCAGCGCCGCGCGCAGCCCCGGATCACTGATGCCTTCGGCCGTCGACTGAATGGTCGCTGCCGCATTCGTCGACAGGTCCATCGTGTGCCCGGTCGCGCCGCGCTGCACGGTGGGTGGCTGTACCTTGAACAGAATGCGCGTCAGGTTGCTGAACTCGTCGAACATCTGCAGTTGTCGTTGCAGGCGTTTCTGCTGGTAGCGCAGGCGGGTGGCCCAATGGCCGTCGGTGACAATCAGCAGCAGACTGCCTTCGCGCCACGAGGCGACATGGCAATGCTCGCGGGCGGCGGGTTGCAGCTGGCTTTCGAGCAGGCGCTGCAAATGGCCCAGGCGTTGGGCATGGCCGAGGATGGCCTTCAGCGGTTTGGCTTCGCGAAGCAGGACGGCGGGTGCTCTGGCCGTGAGAGGGCGAAATGCCATGATCGAACACCTGAAGTAACAGAGGCGCCATGGTAGCAGAAAGCACCCGTTTCACTCGCCCATTGCTTTTGTCCCCGCTTTGCCCATTAAATCAACGATTAACTTCTGCCCTGTACGGCTTGAAGTTGAGCAAAACGCCCCTATTTTAAGTGAGCCCCGTCAAAGCGCAGTGCCAGCATCGTGGAACATCGCCACTTTCCTCACCACCGTTTCCGGGTAGAATGCTCGTTCGCATGCGGCCATGAGGGCTGCACGGGCGACTCACGGGGCCGCCCTCCATCCCTTTAGTGTGGAAGATCCTGCCGATATGTTTGCGCCTTTGTTAAAGAAACTTTTTGGAAGCAAGAACGAGCGTGAAGTCAAACGCATGCTCAAGACGGTGCAGCTCGTCAATGCCTTCGAAGAGCAAATGGTAGCCCTTTCGGACGATCAATTGCGTGCCAAGACCAACGAGTTCAAGGCCCGTATCGCCAAAGGGGAATCCCTCGACAAGCTGTTGCCTGAAGCCTTCGCGGTCGCCCGTGAAGCGGGCAAGCGCGTCATGGGCATGCGCCACTTCGACGTTCAGTTGATCGGCGGCATGACCCTGCATGAAGGCATGATTGCCGAAATGCGTACCGGTGAGGGCAAGACCCTCGTGGCAACCCTGGGCGTTTACCTCAACGCGCTGTCCGGCAAGGGCGTGCACGTTGTAACCGTGAACGACTACCTGGCCCGCCGTGACGCCAACTGGATGCGTCCGCTGTATGAATTCCTCGGCCTGACCGTCGGCGTCGTGACGCCGTTCCAGCCGCCGGAAGAGAAGCGCGCCGCCTATGCTGCCGACATCACCTACGGCACCAACAACGAATTCGGCTTCGACTACCTGCGCGACAACATGGCGTTCAGCATGGAAGAGAAATTCCAGCGCGAACTCAATTTTGCCGTGATCGACGAAGTCGACTCCATCCTCATCGACGAAGCGCGTACCCCGCTGATCATCTCCGGTCAGGCCGAGGACAGTTCCAAGCTGTACATGGAGATCAACAAGTTGATCCCGCAGCTGGAACTGCACGTGGAAGAAGTCGAAGGTCAGGTCACCAAGGCCGGGCACTACACCATTGACGAGAAGACCCGTCAGGTCGAGCTCAACGAAGCCGGTCACCAGTACATCGAAGAAATGCTCACCGGCGTCGGCCTGCTGGCCGAGGGCGAGAGCCTGTACTCGGCGCATAACCTGGGCCTGCTGACCCACGTCTACTCGGGTCTGCGTGCGCACAAGCTGTTCCACCGCAACGTCGAATATATCGTCCAGGACGGTCAGGTCGTACTGGTCGACGAACACACCGGTCGTACCATGCCGGGCCGCCGTCTGTCCGAAGGCCTGCACCAGGCCATCGAAGCCAAGGAAGGCCTGAACATCCAGGCCGAGAGCCAGACCCTGGCGTCGACTACGTTCCAGAACTACTTCCGTCTGTACACCAAGCTGTCCGGCATGACCGGTACCGCGGACACTGAAGCGTTTGAATTCCACCAGATCTATGGCCTGCAGGTCATGGTCATTCCGCCGAACAAGCCGTTGGCGCGTAAAGACTACAACGACCTGGTGTTCCTGACCGCCGAAGAGAAATACGCGGCGATCATCAACGACATCAAGGAAGGCATGGCCCAGGGCCGTCCGATCCTGGTGGGTACCGCGACCATCGAGACTTCCGAGCACGTGTCCAACCTGCTCAACAAGGAAGGCATCGAGCACAAGGTCCTCAACGCCAAGTTCCACGAAAAAGAAGCCGAGATCATTGCGCAGGCCGGTCGTCCGGGCGCCCTGACCATCGCCACCAACATGGCCGGTCGTGGTACCGACATTCTGCTGGGCGGCAACTGGGAAGTGGAAGTCGCGGCGCTGGAAAACCCGAGCCCCGAGCAGATCGCCCAGATCAAGGCCGACTGGCAGAAGCGTCACCAGCAAGTGCTGGAGTCCGGCGGTCTGCAGGTGATCGCGTCCGAGCGTCACGAATCCCGTCGTATCGACAACCAGCTGCGTGGCCGTGCCGGTCGTCAGGGCGACGCCGGTTCCAGCCGTTTCTACCTGTCGCTGGAAGACAGCCTGATGCGCATCTTCGCCTCTGACCGGGTGAAGAACTTCATGAAAGCCCTGGGCATGCAGCCTGGCGAAGCGATCGAGCACCGCATGGTGACCAACGCGATCGAGAAGGCGCAGCGCAAGGTGGAAGGTCGCAACTTCGACATCCGCAAGCAACTGCTCGAGTTCGACGACGTCAACAACGAACAGCGTAAAGTGATCTATCACATGCGTAACACGTTGCTGGCCGCGGACAACATTGGCGAAACCATCGCCGACTTCCGCCAGGACGTGCTCAACGCCACCGTCAGCGCGCACATTCCGCCGCAATCGCTGCCCGAGCAGTGGGACGTGGCCGGTCTGGAAGCGTCGATTGCCAGCGATTTCGGCGTGAAGCTGCCGATCCAGCAATGGCTCGACGAAGACGATCACCTGTACGAAGAGACCCTGCGCGAGAAGCTGATGAACGAGCTGGTCGCCGCGTACAACGAGAAAGAAGACCAGGCCGGTGCCGAGGCGCTGCGCTCCTTCGAGAAGCAGATCGTGCTGCGCGTGCTCGACGACCTGTGGAAAGACCACCTGTCGACCATGGATCACCTGCGTCACGGTATTCACCTGCGTGGTTATGCGCAGAAGAACCCGAAGCAGGAATACAAGCGCGAGTCCTTCACGCTGTTCTCCGAGCTGCTCGATTCGATCAAGCGCGATTCGATCCGGGTGCTGTCGCACGTTCAGGTGCGCCGCGAAGACCCGGCCGAGGAAGAGCAACGCCTGCGTCAGGAAGCCGAAGCACTGGCCGCGCGCATGCAGTTCGAACACGCCGAGGCCCCTGGCCTGGAAGCGCAACCGCAGGACATCGGTGAAGAGGTCGATGTCGCCCTGGCCACCGCGCCGGTGCGCAACGAGCAGAAGCTGGGCCGCAACGAACTGTGCTACTGCGGTTCGGGCAAGAAATTCAAGCATTGCCACGGGCAGATCCAGTAAACCCCGTTTCAATCGCTGAAATACCCGCGCCGCGACCGGCTCCTGCCGTCGCGGCGTTTTGCCATTTACACCACCGTCTTCACTGTGGGCGGTGCTGACATCATTGAGTAAGGAGCGCATTCATGGCTGTTGGTCTTGGTCCTTTGCCAACGTTGCACCCGGTTGCCGGTTTTGAACTCGGTATTGCCTCGGCCGGCATCAAGCGCCCGGGGCGTAAAGATGTGGTCGTGATGCGCTGTGCCGAAGGTTCCATCGTGGCCGGTGTGTTCACGTTGAACGCCTTTTGCGCCGCGCCGGTGATCCTGGCGAAAAAACGTGTGCAGAACGACGTGCGTTACCTGCTGACCAACACCGGCAATGCCAACGCCGGTACCGGTGAGCCAGGTCTGGCGGCTGCCGAGCGCACCACCGCCAAACTGGCCGAGCTGACCGGTGTCGATGCCAGCCAGATCCTGCCGTACTCCACCGGCGTGATCGGCGAGCCACTGCCGGTCGAGAAGATCGAAGGCGCGCTGCAGGCCGCACTGGATGACCTGTCGGAAAACAACTGGGAAGCGGCCGCCACCGGCATCATGACCACCGACACCCTGCCCAAGGGTGCCAGTCGCCAGTTCGAGCATGACGGCGTGACCATCACCGTGACCGGCATCAGCAAAGGTGCAGGCATGATTCGCCCGAACATGGCGACCATGCTCGGTTACATCGCCACCGACGCCAAAGTCGCCCGCGACGTGCTGCACAACCTGATGCTCGACGGTGCCAACAAGTCGTTCAACCGCATCACCATCGACGGCGACACCTCGACCAACGACTGCTGCATGCTGATTGCCACCGGCAAGGCGGCACTGCCGGAAATCACCCGCGCCGAAGGCGAGCTGTTCAACAAGCTGAAGCAGGCAGTGTTCGAGGTGTGCATGGACGTGGCCCAGGCCATCGTGCGTGACGGCGAAGGCGCGACCAAGTTTGTCACCGTTGAAGTCAACGGCGGCGGCACTCACCAGGAATGCCTGGACGTCGGTTACACCGTGGCGCACTCGCCGCTGATCAAGACCGCGCTGTTTGCCTCCGACCCGAACTGGGGGCGCATCCTCGCTGCCGTGGGCCGTGCCGGCGTAACGAACCTGGACGTGAGCAAGATCGACGTGTTCCTCGGCGACGTGTGCATCGCCAGCCGTGGTGCGCGCGCGAGCACCTACACTGAAGCGCAAGGCGCGGCGGTGATGCAGCAGGAAGAGATCACCATCCGCATCGAGCTGGGTCGCGGCGATTGCAGCGAAACCATCTGGACCACCGACCTGTCGCATGAATACGTGAAGATCAACGCCGAGTACCGCACCTGATTCAAGCGCGGGTCGCTTCTTTCGCGAGCAGGCTCGCTCCCACAGGGGGATTTGTGACAACACGATCCAATGTGGGAGCGAGCCTGCTCGCGATGGCGTTGTGTCAGGCAACATCAATGTTGAATGTGCCGGCCTCTTCGCGGGCAAGCCCGCTCCCACAGGGTTCTGCGGTGTACGACGGAAACCACTGTGGCAGCGGGCCTGCCCGCGAAAGCGTCGGTCCGGTCACCACAAGTTTTGAAGCTTTCCACTGACGAAAAGGCGCCACACCATGTCCCTGCACCTGATCATCGGCGACAAACTGCTTTCCTCCTGGTCACTGCGTGCCGCGCTGGCGCTGGAACTGACCAGTGCACCCTACAGCGAAGAGCTGATCAAACTCGGCAGACCCGACACCCGCGAGCGTCTGCTCAAGCATTCGCCGACCGCCAAGGTGCCGCTGCTGCAAACCTCTCGCGGCACCGTTGCCGATTCGCTGGCGATTGCCGAATACCTGGCTGAACAGTTCCCGTCCGAACAGCTCTGGCCGAGCGATCTATACGCGCGTGCCCAGGCCCGTTCTGCGTGCGCGCAGATGCACAGCGGCTTTTTCGCCATGCGCAATCACATGCCGTTCAACCTCAGCCACGACGCACCGCTCAACCCGGTGCCGCCGGAGGTGAAGGTGGATATCGAGCGCATGCTCGCGCTGTGGGCCGAATGCCGCGCTGCGGCCACCGAGCCTGGGCCGTATCTGTTTGGCCGGGTGAGCCTGGCCGATGCGTTCTTCGCGCCGATTGCCGTGCGCCTGCGTACCTATCGGGTGCAGCTGCCCGCCATCGATGAAGCTTATGTTGAAACCGTCTACCAATGGCCCGCTTTCAAGACGTGGCAACAGGCCGGACTGGAGGAATTGAAACCGTGAAACGCGTACACGTCGCCGCCGCCGTCATTCGTGACGACAGTGGCAAGATCCTGATCGCCCGCCGTGCCGACACCCAGCATCAGGGAGGGCTGTGGGAGTTTCCCGGCGGCAAGGTCGAGGCCGATGAATCCGTTGAAAGCGCGCTGGCTCGCGAGCTGCACGAAGAGCTGGGCATTGGCGTCGGCGCTGCCCGTCCTCTGATCAAGGTCCGCCACGATTACCCGGACAAACAGGTGTTGCTGGATGTCTGGGAAGTATCAAGCTTCACTGGCGAACCGCACGGCGCCGAAGGCCAGCCATTGGCCTGGGTCAGCGCCAAGGAACTGACCGGCTACGAGTTTCCGGCCGCCAACCAGCCGATCGTTGCAGCGGCGCGCCTGCCCGGCGAATACCTGATCACCCCGGAAGACCTGGAAGCACCGGCCTTGTTGCGTGGCATCCAGAAGGCGATTGCCGGCGGGATCAAGTTGATCCAGCTGCGCGCGCCGAACGGCTATGACCCCAAATACCGCGACCTGGCGGTGGATGCGGTGGGGCTGTGTGCCGGCAAGGCGCAGTTGATGATCAAGGGGCCGTTCGAATGGCTCGGCGATTTCCCGTCCGCTGGTTGGCACATCACCGCCGCGCAACTGCGCAAATACGCCGCAGCGGGGCGCCCGTTGCCGGCGGAGCGCTGGTTGGCGGCTTCGTGCCATAACGCTGAAGAGCTGGCACTGGCCGAGCAGATGGGCGTGGATTTCGTCACTCTGTCGCCGGTACAGCCAACCTTGACCCACCCGGATGCGCAGCCGTTGGGCTGGGAGCAGGCTTCGACGTTGATCGAAGGCTTCAGCAAACCGGTGTTTCTGCTCGGCGGGGTCGGCCCGGCGGAGCGCGAGAAAGCGTGGGGCGTTGGTGCGCAGGGTGTGGCGGGGATTCGCGCGTTCTGGCCTGAAGCTTGATTATGTGCTGAGGCCACTGGCCTCATCGCTGGCAAGCCAGCTCCCACAGGTATTGGGTGCACCGCAAAGCGGATAACGACCCAAAACCTTGTGGGAGCTGGCTTGCCAGCGTTGGCGACCGAGCAAGTCCGCTCACAGTTGAGCGCATTGCAACTGCAGGAACTCGATCACCTGTGGGAGCGGGCTTGCCCGCGAAGGCGTCCATTCAGGCGCCAGATTTATGAAGGCTTCGCCGCCGGTTGCCACAGAATCTCGGCAACCCCCTGACGCCGCGCAATCAACCGCGCCGCGACAAACAGCAAATCCGACAAGCGATTGATATACGCCAAACCCACCCCGGCCAACGGCTCGATTGCATTCAAATGCTGGCAGCGCCGCTCGGCACTGCGCGCCAGGCTGCGGCAGACATGGGCCTGGGCGATCAGCATTGAGCCGCCAGGCAGAATGAAATTCTCCAGCGGCCCCAACTCCTCGTTCCACACATCGATCGCCGTTTCCAGGCGTTCGATTTCCGCCGCGTTCAGCGCCTGATATTCCGGCATCGCCAGCTCCCCGCCCAGATCGAACAAACGATGCTGGCAGGGCGCCAGAACCTCGATCAACTCATTCAGTCCCGGGCAGGCCTCACGCTCGGCGATCAGCCCGGCCAGCAGCACGCCGACCTGACTGTTCAGCGTATCGACTTCACCGATGGCCTCGATGCGCGGATGGTCCTTGGGAACGCGGCGGCCGTCGCCGAGACCGGTTTCGCCGGTGTCGCCGGTGCGGGTGTAGATCTTCGACAGGCGAAAGCCCATGGTTTACCTCGGTAGTGGGTTGGTTTCGGCGGCAATGGGCGCCGGTTGCGCCAGTGGCAGGCGCAGGGTGAAGCAGGTGCCTTGGCCCGGCGCCGACTGCACTTCCATCTGGCCTTTGTGGTTATTGGTGATGATGAAGTACGACACCGACAGGCCCAGCCCCGTGCCCTGACCGATTTCCTTGGTGGTGAAGAACGGTTCGAAAGTGCGCTTGCGCACGCTTTCGCTCATGCCGATGCCGTTGTCTTCGACCTGGATTTCGGCCCATGGCGGATTGAGTCGGGTGCGCAGAATGATCCGTCCCGGTTCGCTGTCGTCCTCGCGTTGGTGGATCGCCTGCGCGGCGTTTTTCAGCAGGTTGAGCAGCACCTGTTCCAGCTCGTTGGCGGTGCCCGGCACCGGCCCGAGGGCGGGGTCGAACTGGCGGATGATCGCCTGGCCCTTGAAGTCGAAACCGATCGCCAGATCGAAGTCGTTGCCGGCGATTTCCACCGCCTGATCGATCAGCGCCGGCAGGTCGCACGGCGCCATCTGGCGAGTGCTGCGGCGGCTGAAGCTGAGCATGTGGGTGACGATTTTCGCCGCCCGGGCGCCGGCCTGCTGGATGCCGTCGAGCAGTTGCGGGACTTCCCGACCTTGCAGATAGCGGTTCACGGTGTCCAGTTCGATGCCCAGGTGCTCGGCGGTTTCGAGGTTCTTCGGCAGGTCCGGCGAGAGGCGGCGGCGGATGTTCTGCACGTTGTGCAGGATCGCACCGAGCGGGTTGTTGATCTCGTGGGCCATGCCGGCGGCGAGGCCGCCGACCGAGAGCATTTTTTCCGACTGCACCATCATCTCTTCCAGGGACAGACGCTGGGTGATGTCGTCGATACGGATCACCACGCCGCGCCCGGCACCGCCCATCAACGGGTAGAAGGTCAGGGCGTAGTGCCTGGGTTCTTCGTCCTTGAGCCACGTCACCCGCTCGATTTTCGCCACGGTGTGCTGCTCGACAGTCTGCTTGAGTTGCGGCAGGAACGGCTTGAGCGGCTCGAAGGCGAGGAAGATCGGCTGGTTCAGCGCTTCGTCCAGGCGCGTCCCGGAGAGGGCACTGGCCTCCTGGTTCCACTGGGTGACGTAGAGCTGCTCGTCGAGCGCGATCAAGGCTGACGGCATGGAGTCGATGATGCTGTTGAGGTAGTTCTGGAAACCGGTGAGCTTCTTCTCGATTTTGCTGCGTACCTGGACTTCCAGTTCCAGTTTGCGATTGGTGTGACGGGTTTCTTCGGCCAGGCCCTGGGCCTGGTCGTAGGCCGCTTGCGAGTCGTCGCGGGCGCGCTTGAGTTGCTGCTCGCGGGCTTCGATGCGCGAGAGCATGGTGTTGAACGCTTCGGCGAGGCTGCCGATTTCGTCGTGATTGCCGCGCGCGGCGCGCAGGGCATAGTTTTCTTCGCGGGTCACCTGGCGTGACAGCTCTTCGAGCTGATGGATCGGCCGGGTGATCAAGCGCTTGATCTGCCGGGCAATCACCAGCCACAGCAGCACGCTGAAGATCAGGATGCCCAGGCTTGCGGTCAGTGTGCCGGTGTAGAACGCCATCGGCAGTTCGCTGCTGGCCACCAGCAACAGGTGGCCCGGCGCGGTGCCTGGGCGGGGCAGGGTAATCAACTGGTTGCTGCGAAATTCGGTCAGTTGCCAGGCTTCGATATGCCGGTAATGCTCGGGCAGATTGAGTTTGTCGCCATGTTGCAGCTGCGCCAGGCGCTCGCCTTTGCCGTCGTACAGCGCTGCTGCACGCAATGGCGAATAGCTGTTGAGTTCCTTGAGCAGGCGCTCGGCGCTTTGCGGCGACTGCAGGGCCTCGGCCACCAGGCTCGGGTTGGACACCAGTCGGCCGATGGTCTGCAAGGCCTGCGGGGCCATGCTTTCCTGGGAAATGTAGTAGGCGGCGCTGATGAACGTCAGGTTGGCCACCAGCAGAACCGTGGTCAACAACACCAGCAGGGCGGCCAGCAGTTTCTGGCCGACCGGCAGGTTTTCGAGGCGCTGGCGCAATGGCATCAGGTTTATCGCTGCAGAGGAACAAGTGGCCAGCGTAGCCGCTGCTCAGTCGCTGGGCAATCCAAGGCTGTGCAGATGGCGGATCAGCCGCTGTTGCAATTGTTGCAGATGCGGCAGGTGCAGCTGATGACGCTCGGCGGTTTTACAGGCATGGCCGAGCAGATAGCTGATTTCACTGCGGCGGCGGTTGGCCACGTCCTGATACATCGACGAGAAGTTCGCTGCCGTGGCCTGGATCACTCGTTCGACTTCCGCTTGCAGATTGTCCGCCGCGGCTGGCTGGCCGCAGCGCTCGAGCAGCTCGGCGAGTTCGGCGCAGAGGGTGGCGACTTCGCAGTGATGTTGCTGCAAGCCACCATTGCGGCAGTCGTGGAGCACGGTCAGCGGGTTGATCGCGCAGTTCAGCGCCAGTTTGCGCCACAGCCGGGTGAGGATGTCGGGGCTCCATTCATGAGGAATGTTTGCCGCCTGCAGATCGTCCAGCCAGATCGGCGCCACCGGATGGCCGGCGTCGCCCAGCCAGGTGTAGCCGTGACCGGCGAACACCACGCGCCAGTCGCCGTCGCGGAATGCGCCCTCGGTGCTGGACGCGCAGATGCAGCGGGCCTGCGGGACCTGCGCGGCGACGGCCTGTTGGCTGCCGAGGCCGTTCTGCAGCAGGATCAGTTCGGCGTCCGGCGCCAGCCGCTGGGCGATGCTGGCCACGGCGTCCTGGGCGTCGTAGGCCTTGCAGGCCAGCAGCAGGCGCCGGATCGGCTCGGGATGCTCCGGGGTTTCGCCGGGGATGGCATAGGTGCTGGCCTCGCCGTGTTCGACCAGGGTCAGGCCGCCTGCTGCCTGATAGGCGTGCAGGCGCGCGGCATTGCGCAGGATCAGCCGTACCGGCAGTCCGGCCCGGGCCAGGCGCGTGGCCCACAGGGTGCCGAGGCTGCCGGCGCCGAGAACGTGCCAAGGGGTGGACATCAGTTTTTCACTCGGTAAGGTACTGGCATGCAAGGCTCGCCGTATCGGTGGGAAAAGACCCGTTATAATGAGCCGGATTTTAACCGCAAGCCAAGCGCGCTCCATCCCGATCGAGCGCGCCTTTTTATTGGAGAGATTACATGCCGTCGTTCGACGTGGTATCCGAACTGGACAAACACGAGCTGACCAACGCGGTCGAGAACGCCGTGAAGGAACTCGATCGTCGTTATGACCTGAAAGGCAAGGGCAGCTTCGAGTTCAAGGAGAAGGACCTGACCGTCAACCTGACCGCTGAAGCCGGTTTCCAGCTGGAAGCGATGATCGAGATCCTGAAGCTGGCCCTGACCAAGCGCAAGATCGACGTGCAGTGCCTGGAAGTCAAAGACGCTTATGCCTCGGGCAAGCTGATGAAGCAGGACGCCATCCTCAAGGAAGGCATCGACAAAGAGCTGGCGAAGAAGATCGTCGCGCACATCAAGGACGCCAAGCTCAAGGTGCAGGCCGCCATCCAGGGCGAGCAGGTGCGTGTCACCGGCAAGAAACGCGATGACCTGCAGGAAGCCATTGCGGCACTGCGCGGCAAGGAATTCGGCATGCCGCTGCAGTTCAACAACTTCCGCGACTGAGCCTTCCAGGCGGGAACCTCTCGGCGTTTAAGGCGTCCGAGGCCCAAGCAACGGCAGAAACGATTGAGCCTCAACAGGTTCGGTCTTTCTGCCGCTGATTTTTTACACCCCGGGTAGCCGGAAATCAGGAGAAAAAAGATGGATTTGAACGCAGAGGTGGACAACCTGGTCAAGGCTTCCCAGGCGTGGATTCCGATGATCATGGAATACGGCAGCCGGGTGCTGCTGGCGGTGATTACCCTGGCCATCGGCTGGTGGCTGATCAACAAGGTCACGCAGAAGCTCGGCGGCCTGCTGGCGCTGCGCAATGCCGACCTGGCGCTGCAGGGTTTCATCAGCAGCCTGGCCAACATCATTCTCAAGGTGCTGTTGATCGTCAGCGTGGCGTCGATGATCGGCGTCGAAACCACCTCGTTCGTCGCGGCGATCGGTGCGGCTGGCCTGGCCATCGGCCTGGCGTTGCAGGGCAGCCTGGCGAACTTCGCCGGTGGCGTGCTGATTCTGCTGTTCCGTCCGTTCCGGATCGGTGACTGGATCGAAGCGCAGGGCGTGGCGGGTACTGTCGACAGCATCCAGATCTTCCACACCGTACTGCGCACGGGCGACAACAAGACCATCATCGTGCCGAACGGCAACCTGTCCAACGGCATCATCACCAACACCAACCGTCAGCCAACCCGCAAGGTGGTGTTCGATGTCGGTGTGGATTACGAAGCGGATCTGCAAAAGGCCCGTCAAGTGCTGCTGGACCTGGCCAAGGACGAGCGCGTCCTGCAGGATCCTGCGCCGCAAGCGGTCATTTCGACGCTGGGCGACAGTTCGATCACGGTTTCCCTGCGGGTGTGGGTTAAAACCGCAGATTACTGGGATGTGATGTTCATGTTTAACGAACAGTCTCGCGACCGTTTAAAAACTGCCGGTATCGATATTCCGTTTCCGCAACGGGTGATTCGCGTAGTTCAGGAAACCGCCACACAGTAACAACATTGATACTTGGCTTCGCAGTCAGTTAATTAATGGCAAAACCCAAGAGCTGTTCGCACTCTTGGGTTTTTTTATGTTCGGGGTAAATGTTCGCTGGCTAATAAGTAGCAAGCTATTATTGGTTTTTGCGTACCGAAACAAACTTGCGGCATAAAAAAACCGCCCACCTGAATCAGGTGGGCGGTTCTTTTTAGAGCAGGGCTCTACAGTACTTCAGCTGCCTATCCCGATTAGAGGATGTTCAGTGGGTACTCAACGATCAGACGGGTGTCGTTGTTGTCAGACGAGTAGCCGCTGTACGCGCCGTTCGAACGGTACATGGCGTAACGCAGACGGAACGACAGATCCTTGGCCGGACCTTCCTGGATCACGTACTTGGACTCGGCGTTCCACTCGTTTTCCTTACCTTCGCCCAGACCGTTGGTGGTGATGTTGTCACCCTTCACGTAACGGGTCATGAAGCTCAGGCCAGGTACGCCGTAGGTCTTCATGTTCAGGTCGTAGCGAGCTTGCCAGGAGCGCTCGTCGCGGCCCACGAAGTCGGAGATCTGGATGGAGTTGGCAACGAAGATGGTGCTGTTGCCGTCAACGCCATAGTAGTAAGCGTTGTCGCCGCTGGAGCGCTGGTGGGCGATGGTGAATTTGTGAGCACCGATGCTGTACGCAGCAGCCAGGGACCACAGTTTGTTATCCACGCCGGTGGTGCCGTCGCCGATTGCGTCAACCAGGTCACCGCGTTTTTCGCCTTCGGTTTTATAACCGTTGAAGTCGAAGTTCAGCGATTGATCTTCGGCGATAGGCAGGGTGTAGTTGAGGTTGATGTACTGCTTCTTGAAGTAGTCATCAGCATCAGATGCGGCGATGGCGGCGGTGAAGTTGTCGGTGAACGCGTAGCTGGCACCGAAGATGTTGATGTTGGTCAGGCCTTTGCCGCCGAAACCGTTTTCATCAGGCAGGCCGCCGATGCTGTCGCGGCCCATGCCGGTTTGCTTGCTCAGGGAAGTGAAGCGACCAGCGCTCAGTTCCAGGCCCTTGATCTCTTTGGAAGTGATCAGGGTACCGGTAGCGACTTCTGGCAGCAGACGGCTGTCGTCAGTGGCGAAGACCGGGCTGGCAACGAATTGCTGACCGTATTTCAGGACGGTGTCGGATACGCGGAATTTGACTGCGCCGCCGATCTTGCCCTGGGATTTTTCCGGGTTGCCGTCGCTGTCGACTGCAAACAGGCCGTTGCCGCGGCGACCCGAGCCACCGTCCAGCTTGACCGAACCCATTGCCATGGCGTCGAGACCGAAGCCTACGGTGCCTTGAGTGAAGCCCGACTCGTAGGTCAGCAGTTGGCTGACACCGGTGTCCTGGCGATAGCCGCTTTTGAAGGTGCCGTCACCGTTGGAAATGTTGCCCGCGCCGTTTTTGTAGTCGCGGTTCATGTATTCCATACGAGTCTTCAGTTTCAGGCTCTGGTCTTCCAGGAAACCCTTCGACTCGTCCTGGGAGGACGCCATTGCGAACTGCGAGGTGCCTGCTGCAACAGCCAGGGCGATCATGCTCCACTTCATCACGCGCATCGTGATTTGCTCCTTTGGTTTTTAGAAGAGTACTGCCGTCCCACCTGTTTTATTATCTGGGCGGCTCTTTCTTTTTGTGTCGGCGCAAACTTATATCACGCCGACAATGTTGGCGATACTTGCGAATCTAACCTTTCACCTTCTTTACGACGCTGTCGCAATTGGCGTGGTGGATGTCGCAAATTCACAGTACCGATGCAACCGGACTGACAACTTTCTCGCTGTTTTCCAGCCTCTTGCATCGCTAAAAAAGAGTCCCTGGCAAAACACTTGAATCTCCATCGGGCAACCCTGCCACTGTTCTTATCGGACTGAAGGCAACCACTTCCAGTGGTGCGCTTATAGTCCATATGGGTATGAATGCAACAAGCGTGCACAAACCGCATTATCGCTGCGGTTATTTTTCTCCACGCTCGCCAACCACTGTAAAAACCTTATAAACACGGGGCCCAGGCACCTTTGTGTACGGGCTTGACGCCGCCATGGCTATGGTGTTGACGCGCCGGGTGATCGCGCACGACAACCAAAAACGTTACCGGTTCACCCTGTGGGTGAGTATTTGGCGGATGGCCGCCGCACTGAGCGTAGACGCACTGTGCGGTTTTGGTGCAAAAAAATTTACCGGCTGTAGTGAATTCATACAGCTGTCGCTTGGTGAGACCTTGAACGCATTGCGATTTTTCAGTCATTGCTCGGTGTTCGATGCCGATGTCGGTTCCGTGCTGGTGCACGGTGGCGATAAATGTCCCATGCCGGGGCGTCGGCGCGGGCGACGGGCGGTCACGGCTGTCGTGAAGGACGGCGCAATCGCAGGTATGCTGCCTGCCTGTCGCTTGGCCCGCCGCGGTTGGTGCGGGGGCGCTAAGCTCAATTATGTCGATCAGCCGGGAGTGCGCGCAGTGTTTGCTTTAGATTCACGACTTCAACAGGACACGCTGGTCATCGGTGATTTCCCGCTGTGCCGGTTGTTGCTGTCCAATGACTGCAACTATCCGTGGTTCATCCTGGTACCTCGTCGCGACGATATCAGTGAGTTGTTTCAGTTGGATGTCGCCGATCAGCAGCAACTGTGGCAGGAAACCACTGCATTGGCCGAAGTGCTCAAGGATTCGTTCGACGCCGACAAGTTGAATGTGGCAACCCTGGGTAACGTGGTCAGCCAGTTGCACATGCATGTCATCGTGCGCAAGCGTGATGACGCTGCCTGGCCGGCGCCGGTCTGGGGCAAGCACCCGGCAACACCTTATGCGGCGGATCAGGTCGCGGCCATTCGCGAGCGTCTGCGCCTGGTGCTGCCTGAAGAATTCACCTTTCTGGAGGGCTGAACCATGAGCCTGGAACAACGCGTTACCGAATTGGAAAGCCGTCTGGCGTTTCAGGATGACACCATCCAGGCGTTGAACGACGTGCTGGTGGCGCAGCAGAACGTCGTCGAGCGCCTGCAACTGCAGATGGCCGCGCTGCTCAAGCGTCAGGAAGAAATGGTCGGGCAGTTCGGATCCTTCGAGGAAGAGGCGCCACCGCCGCACTATTGAGGTTTTGCCAGGCATGAAAAAACCGCGAACAGTCTTGGCTGTTCGCGGTTTTTTTTGGCGCGGGGATCAGCGACGCGGCAGGGCGGCGATGACGTCCTCGGCTTGCAGGCCTTTGTCACGGTTCATCACCGAGAACTCCACGCGCTGGCCTTCGACCAGGACGCGGTGGCCTTCGCCACGGATTGCACGAAAGTGCACGAAAATATCATCGCCGGAATCCCGGGAGATAAAGCCGAAGCCCTTGGAGGTGTTGAACCACTTGACGGTGCCGGTATCGCGGTTGCTCATGTCGTAGCTTTGCGTGGCAGCGGCGGGTGACGATTTGTAGAAGCTGACGGCCAGATGCAGGACCACGGCGACCAGGGCGATCACCAGGCTGAACAGCACGGCTGGCTGGCCGGCGATGACGGGCATCGGGGCGATCAGGGTCAGGGTTTGCAGGACGACGGTCAGGACCAGCAATGCGCTGACCAGGTTTTGCAGATGCTGGCGCGGACCCTTGTTCCAGTAAGGAATCACCGGAGCGAGGATCAGGTTCAGCAGGCCGAAAAAGGCCAGGTAAAGTGCATCGGGTTGTTGC
Source organism: Pseudomonas sp. efr-133-TYG-5 (assembly GCF_030209175.1). Lineage (GTDB taxonomy): Bacteria > Pseudomonadota > Gammaproteobacteria > Pseudomonadales > Pseudomonadaceae > Aquipseudomonas. The sequence goes on from NZ_JARVSM010000010.1 coordinate 77,485, forward strand.
AGGTAAGGTACGGCTTCAGGCTTCAGGCTAGGTATGAACGACAGCAGCAACGCTGCGGCGCCCATTAGCAGGTGGACGATTTTCAACATTTTTAATGACTCACGTTATGACGGCTCACAAGGAAGAGCTGAAGGCGCACGGTTCGCTTCGGAACAATAAGAGGCGGTGGACACGTACCCGGCATCAGCCTATGCGCGGCCCCGGAAAACGGGACGTAGCGACACACTGCCTATTTAACAGCAAACCCTTGAGCTACTCAAATCAGCCCGGCCAGTGGCAATGTGCCCGTCGATGTGTCGCCTCTATCGCTTCGATTTTGGGCTGCGTGAGGGGTGTCAGCCTTGCTAGAGTGGTTCTGCACCAGTTGGATGAATTCAATCGCCGTTAGGGGGTAAGCATGGCAATCGATATCGGTATCAGTGAAGAAGACCGCAAATCCATCGTTGACGGACTGTCCCGGCTGCTGTCGGACACCTATGTGCTGTATCTGAAAACCCACAACTTCCACTGGAATGTCACCGGGCCGATGTTTCGTACCCTGCACCTGATGTTCGAGGAGCAGTACAACGAGCTGGCGCTGGCGGTGGATCTGATCGCCGAGCGCATCCGCGCCCTCGGCTTCCCCGCGCCGGGTGCGTACGCCACCTATGCGCGGCTGTCTTCTATTAAGGAAGAAGAGGGCGTACCCAGCGCCGAAGCCATGATCAAGCAACTGGTCGAGGGGCAGGAGGCGGTGACTCGCACGGCGCGCGGCATTTTCCCGCTGCTGGACAAAGTCAGTGACGAGCCCACCGCCGATCTGCTGACGCAGCGGATGCAGGTTCACGAGAAAACCGCGTGGATGCTGCGCGCGTTGCTGGAAGCCTGACCGGGCTGGCGCACGGGCGCAGGTTGTCCGTGCGCGATCATCCCCTTTCCCTGTGTAGGCGGGGAAAAGGGGCAGGTTGTCGTAGGAAGCCGCGGATGGCTGCTACCGCTCCGGGATCCGCCCTGGCCAGTCGGCTTATCCTACGTCGACGGTCATAAAGTCATCTGGATATGCCTTTGCCTCTGCGCCTTTAATGAAGGCACAGGATGTTGCCCTGATAACCCACAGAGCTGGCAAAGGAGTGTCAACGATATGGAAGATGGAGACAGGCGAGCGGGCAGAGCGACGGGGGCACGCCAGGACATGGCGGTCGATCCGTTTCTCGGTGAATTTGACATGGGCTTGATCCGGCCGTTATCGCGCTCGGTGCGTCTGAACGGCTTTGCGACGTGCATGCGCCTGGAGCAGGTCTACTGGAATATCCTTGGCGACATGGCCGAAGATAACTGCTGTTCGGTCGGCACGTTACTGTCGCGGGTCGATCGCGAGGTGCACCTGCGCCATGGCGGGGTGAAGAACTTCAGCGCTCTGGTGCGGGTGGTGTGTGTGATGCACGGCCTGAAGGATTCTCCGCGGACCTTGGGTCGCTCGCATTGACGACTGGACGGCCTGTGCAGTCTTCCGGCTGCACAGGCCGCATTTAATGGATATAATCTCGCCCTTTCGCCGCACGTCCCTGTATGCGGCAGCAATCTGATCGCCGAGACACCTCCATGCCGATGTACGATTACCAATGTGCTTCCTGTGGTCATCAGTTGGAAGTCATTCAAAAGATCAGCGAAGCAGCGCTGGTCGACTGCCCTGCCTGCCAGGCGCCTGAGCTCAAGAAATTGCTGTCCATGCCGGGCTTTCGCCTCAGCGGCAGCGGTTGGTACGAAACCGATTTCAAGACCGGCGCGAAGAAGAATCTGGCCGGTGGCGACAAATCTGACTAGGGTTCAGGCCCAGGTCGAACGACACGCGCGAGTTTTCCCATGTTGCTTGAGTGCGACGGGATCTCCACCGAATTTCGAATTACGAGAAGCGAAACCACTACCATGATGCGCAGCCATTATTGCGGCCAACTGAACGAAAGCCTGGAAGGCCAGGAAATTACCCTTTGCGGATGGGTTCACCGTCGTCGCGACCACGGCGGGGTGATTTTCCTCGATATCCGTGATCGTGACGGTCTGGCCCAGGTAGTCTTCGATCCGGATCGCGCCGAGAGCTTCGCCGCCGCCGATCGCGTGCGCAGCGAGTACGTGGTGAAGATCACCGGCAAGGTGCGTCTGCGTCCGGCCGGTGCGACCAACGCCAACATGGCGTCGGGCATGATCGAAGTGCTGGGTTACGAACTGCAGGTGTTGAACGAAGCGGAAACCCCGCCGTTCCCGCTCAACGAATACTCCGACGTCGGCGAAGAAACCCGCCTGCGCTATCGCTTCCTCGATCTGCGTCGTCCGGAAATGGCCGAGAAGCTGCGTCTGCGTTCGCGCATGACCACCAGCATCCGTCGCTACCTCGACGAGAACGGCTTCCTCGACGTCGAAACGCCGATCCTGACCCGTGCTACCCCGGAAGGCGCCCGTGACTACCTGGTGCCGAGCCGTACTCACGCCGGTTCGTTCTTCGCCCTGCCGCAATCGCCGCAGCTGTTCAAGCAACTGCTGATGGTTGCCGGTTTCGACCGTTACTACCAGATCGCCAAGTGCTTCCGCGACGAAGACCTGCGTGCCGACCGTCAGCCTGAGTTCACTCAGATCGACATCGAGACCAGCTTCCTCGACGAAAAAGACATCATGGGCCTGACCGAAGGCATGATCCGCAACCTGTTCAAGGAAGTGCTGGATCTGGAATTCGGCGAATTCCCGCACATGACGTTCGAAGAAGCCATGCGTCGTTACGGTTCCGACAAGCCGGACCTGCGTAACCCGCTGGAACTGGTCGACGTTGCCGATCAGCTGAAAGAAGTCGAATTCAAGGTCTTCAGCGGTCCGGCCAACGATCCGAAATGCCGTATCGCCGCGCTGCGCGTTCCAGGCGGGGCGAGCATGCCGCGCAAGCAGATCGACGACTACACCAAGTTCGTCGGCATCTACGGTGCCAAGGGCCTGGCGTACATCAAGGTCAACGAGCGCGCTGCCGGTGTTGAAGGTCTGCAGTCGCCGATCGTCAAGAACATTCCGGAAGACAAGCTGAACGTGATCCTCGATCGCGTGGGCGCAGTCGATGGCGACATCGTGTTCTTCGGCGCCGACAAGGCCAAGATCGTCAGCGAAGCCCTGGGCGCGCTGCGGATCAAGCTCGGTCACGACCTCGACCTGCTGACCTGCAAGTGGGCGCCGATGTGGGTCGTCGACTTCCCGATGTTCGAAGAAAACGACGACGGCAGCTTCTCGGCGCTGCACCACCCGTTCACCGCACCGAAGTGCTCCCCGGAAGAGCTGGAAGCCAATCCGGCCGGCGCTCTGTCCCGTGCCTACGACATGGTGCTCAACGGCACCGAGCTGGGTGGCGGTTCGATCCGTATCCACCGCAAGGAAATGCAGCAAGCGGTGTTCCGTCTGCTGGGTATCAATGAAGCGGAACAGGAAGAGAAGTTCGGCTTCCTGCTCGACGCGCTGAAATACGGTGCGCCGCCGCACGGTGGCCTGGCCTTCGGCCTGGACCGTCTGGTGATGCTGATGACCGGCGCCCAGTCGATCCGTGAAGTGATCGCCTTCCCGAAAACCCAGAGTGCTGCCGACGTGATGACGCAAGCGCCGGGTGTGGTGGATGCCAAGGCACTGCGCGAACTGCACATTCGTTTGCGCGAAACGCCAAAGGCTGAGTAAGACGGGCCTGAAGGCGCATCTTCGGATGCGCCTTTTTTCTTTCTGTACAGATTGAAGGCAGGTCGAGATTTTTTGTTTGCCGGCCGGCGCGGTGTGCGCGGCGGGCAATGAGTCAAAGAGAATTCGGAGCGAGTTATGGCAGGTCATTCCAAGTGGGCGAACATCAAGCACCGCAAAGAACGTCAGGATGCCAAGAGAGGCAAGATTTTCACCAAGTGGATCCGTGAGCTGACCGTCGCGGCCCGTCAGGGCGGCGGCGATCCGGGTTCCAACCCGCGTCTGCGCCTGGCCCTGGACAAGGCGCTGGGTGCGAACATGAGCCGCGACATCATCGATCGCGCGATTGCCCGCGGCGCCGGTGCGACCGAGGCCGACAACGTCGAAGAGCTGACCTACGAAGGTTACGGCCCGGGCGGCGTGGCGGTGATGGTCGAGTGCATGACCGACAACCGCAACCGTACCGCCGCGGCCGTGCGCCATGCGTTCAGCAAGTGCGGCGGTAACCTCGGCACCGATGGCTCCGTAGCGTACCTGTTCGAGCGCAAGGGTCAGATCAGCTTCGCGCCGGGCGTCGACGAGGACGCGCTGACCGAAGCGGCGCTGGAAGCCGATGCCGATGACGTGGTCACTCACGAAGACGGTTCGATCGACGTGTTCACTTCGTTCACCGGGTTCTACGCGGTGCGCAACGCGCTGGAAGCGGCCGGGTTCAAGGGCGACGACGCGGAAATCGTCATGCAGCCGACCACCAGCGCCGAACTGGACCTGGAAGGTGCGGAGAAGGTGCTCAAGCTGATCGATATGCTTGAAGACCTCGACGACGTGCAGAACGTTTATTCCAACGCGGATATCCCGGAAGACGTGGCCGCCCAGCTCGGTTGAGAGCGGCTAGGCTTCAATGTGGGAGCGAGCCTGCTCGCGAATGCGGATTTTCAGGCAGCATCGTTGCTGACGTTAAACCGCTTTCGCGAGCAGGCTTGCTCCCACATTTGTTATGGGTTGGTTAGAAAATCGTGCTTTTACCGAATCTGCAGGCGTTATGACTTTAATTCTTGGTATCGACCCCGGTTCGCGCATCACCGGTTACGGGATCGTTCGCGATACCGGACGTGGTGGTTGCATCTACGTGGCCTCGGGCTGCATCCGCACCGGCGCCGGCGAGCTGCATGAACGCCTGCAGATCGTCTATCGCGGCGTGCGTGAAATCATTCAGACCTACGGCCCGGTGACCATGGGCATCGAAAAGGTCTTCATGGCGAAAAACGCCGACTCGGCCCTCAAGCTCGGCCAGGCCCGTGGCGCCGCCATTGTGGCTGGCGCTGAAGAGTGCCTGGAGATTGCCGAGTACACTGCCACCCAGGTCAAGCAAGCCGTGGTCGGCACCGGTGCGGCGAATAAAGAGCAGGTGCAGATGATGGTCATGCACATGCTCAAGCTCACCAGCAAACCGCAGATCGATGCCTCGGATGCCCTGGCCATTGCCATTTGTCACGCGCACACCCGCTCCAGCCTGCTGCCGCATGGTCTGGGAACCGCACGCAGTCGTGGCGGGCGCCTGCGTCTCTGATAGCATCAGCAATCATTTTTGCGGAATGCGGCTTTTGCGCCTGGGTCGTCGGCCCGAAAACCGCTTTCCGTCAGTCGCCAGCCCACGGCTGGCCAACGCTCAAGGATCTGAAACGTGATTGGACGCTTGCGCGGCACCCTGGCTGAAAAACAGCCGCCGCACCTGATTCTCGATGTAAACGGCCTCGGGTATGAGCTGGAAGTGCCCATGACCACCCTTTATCGCCTGCCGTCGGTCGGTGAACCGCTGACCTTGCATACCCATTTGGTCGTACGCGAAGACGCGCAGTTACTCTATGGCTTTGCCGGCAAGCGTGAGCGAGACTTTTTTCGCGAGTTGATCCGTCTCAATGGTGTCGGGCCGAAACTCGCACTGGCGTTGATGTCGAGCCTCGAGGTCGACGAACTGATCCGCTGCGTGCAATCCCAGGACACCTCGGCGCTGACCAAGGTGCCGGGGGTCGGCAAGAAAACCGCCGAGCGCCTGCTGGTCGAACTCAAGGATCGTTTCAAGGCCTGGGAAACCGTGCCGGCCATGTTCGCCCTGGTGCCGAACCAGCCCGACGGCCCGGCGCCGGTCAACAGTGCCGAAACCGACGCGGTCAGCGCGCTGATTTCCCTGGGCTACAAGCCGCAGGAAGCGAGCAAGGCGATTTCCGCGATCAAGGAGAAAGGCTTGAGCAGTGAAGACATGATCCGCCGTGCCCTGAAGGGAATGATTTAAGTGATTGAAGCTGATCGTCTGATCGCCGCCACGCACAGTCCGCGTGAGCGCGAAGAAGTCCAGGACCGGGCGATTCGCCCTGTCAGCCTGGCCGAATACATCGGCCAGCCGACCGTTCGCGAGCAGATGGAGCTGTTCATCCAGGCCGCCCGTGGCCGCAACGAATCGCTCGACCACACGCTGATCTTCGGTCCGCCGGGCCTGGGCAAGACCACTCTGGCCAACATCATCGCCCAGGAAATGGGCGTATCGATCAAGAGCACCTCCGGCCCGGTGCTTGAGCGACCCGGTGACCTGGCAGCGTTGCTGACCAATCTCGAGCCGCACGACGTGCTGTTCATCGACGAAATCCATCGCCTGTCGCCGATTGTCGAGGAAGTGCTGTACCCGGCCATGGAGGATTTCCAGCTCGACATCATGATCGGCGAGGGGCCGGCAGCGCGCTCGATCAAGCTCGATCTGCCACCGTTCACCCTGGTCGGCGCGACGACCCGTGCCGGCATGCTGACCAACCCGCTGCGTGACCGCTTCGGCATCGTCCAGCGCCTGGAGTTCTACAGCACTGCCGATCTGGCGACGATTGTCAGCCGTTCGGCGTCGATTCTCGGCCTGCCGCTGGACCCGGAAGGGTCTTTCGAAATTGCCCGGCGCGCGCGCGGTACGCCGCGGATCGCCAACCGTCTGTTGCGCCGGGTGCGCGATTTCGCCGAAGTCCGTGCCAAGGGCCATATCACCAAAGCCGTTGCCGATCTGGCGCTGAATCTGCTCGACGTCGACGAACACGGCTTCGATCACCAGGACCGGCGCCTGCTGCTGACCATGATCGAGAAATTCGACGGTGGCCCGGTGGGGATCGACAGTCTGGCGGCGGCGATCAGCGAAGAGCGTCATACCATCGAGGATGTGCTGGAGCCGTACCTGATCCAGCAGGGTTACATCATGCGCACGCCGCGCGGGCGGGTAGTGACGCGGCACGCCTATCTGCATTTCGGTTTAAACATTCCGTCACGAATGGGCGAGATGCCCGTGGTAGACGAGTTTCTCGATGCAGTGGACGATTAATACACATTTATTGTCGATTTATTCAGCGTTTGTACTGTCACAGGACGGTACTTTTGCGGTAAAGCCTTTGAACAATGAAAAACAGTTGCCTGGCTGGATTGGCAACCCGAGGAGTAAGCACTAGAGTATGCGCGCGCAAAACGGGCTTGGGCCGTTCGCACATCGTTGTCGCGTTTATTACGAGGACACCGATGCGGGCGGCATCGTGTATTACGTTAATTACCTCAAGTTTATGGAACGGGCTCGAACCGAGCGGCTCCGGGAGCTGGGCTTTGCCCAGTCGGCGCTGGCAGGGGAGGACCTGTTGTTCGTCGTGCATTCCAGCGAAGCGCGCTACCACGCGCCGGCGCGACTGGACGACGAGCTTCTGGTAAGCGCTGATGTAATCGAATTGAACCGTGCCAGCCTGCGCTTCAAACAGCAGGTCAGGCGGGCAACGGATAATGTGCTGCTCTGCGAAGGGCAGTTTCTGGTGGCCTGTGTGCGCACTAACAGTTTGAAACCCCGGGCCCTTCCCGAAGACCTGCGTGCGGCCTTTGCCGACGCGGTCGGCACGGGTACACACTCAAAGCAGGAGATAAAGCGTGGAAGCTAACGTCGTCGACCATTCCTCCATGTGGAGCCTGGTCAGCAATGCCAGCATCGTGGTGCAGTTGGTAATGTTGACCCTGGTAGCCGCATCGGTGACCTCATGGATCATGATCTTTCAGCGCAGCAATCTGCTGCGCGCCGGTCGACGTGCCCTGGAGAGCTTCGAGGAGCGCTTCTGGTCGGGTATCGACCTGTCCAAGCTGTACCGTCAGGCCGGCAGCAACCCGGATCCGGACTCGGGCGTGGAGCAGATCTTCCGTGCCGGTTTCAAGGAATTCTCCCGTCTGCGTCAGCAGCCAGGCGTCGATCCTGAAGCGGTGATGGAAGGCGTGGCTCGTGCCATGCGCGTGGCCATCTCCCGCGAAGAAGAAAAGCTCGAGCAGAGCCTGCCGTTCCTCGCCACCGTGGGTTCCGTCAGCCCGTACATCGGTCTGTTCGGTACGGTCTGGGGCATCATGAACTCCTTCCGTGGCCTGGCCAGCGCGCAACAGGCAACCCTGGCCACTGTGGCACCCGGCATCGCCGAAGCCCTGATCGCGACCGCGATCGGTCTGTTCGCCGCAATCCCGGCCGTTATTGCTTACAACCGTTTCTCTGCCCGCAGCGAAACCTTGCTGAGCCGCTACTACACCTTCGCCGATGAATTCCAGGCGATCCTGCACCGCAAAGTGCACACCAGCGAAGACTAAGCAGGTAAATCCCGATGGCTTTAATCGCTCGAGCCCGAAACAAGCGCAAGCCGGTCGCCGAGATGAACGTAGTGCCTTACATCGACGTGATGCTGGTGCTGCTGGTCATCTTCATGGTGACGGCTCCGATGCTCAATCAGGGCGTGAAAGTGGATCTGCCCAAGGTTTCCAGCGAAGCCTTGCCGCAGGACAACAACACCCAGGTCCTGACCATTTCGATCAAGGCTGACAAGACCTACTACTGGAACCTTGGCAGCGAAGTCGACACCGAAAAGCAGCAGGACAGGGCTATGACCCTGCCGCAGATGACCGACGCGGTGACCAAGATCATTCGCGCCGGCAACGAAGGCGGCAAGCATACCCAGGTCTTCATTCGCGGCGACAAGAGTGTCGACTACGGCGCCGTCATGGGCGCAATGGGCGGCCTGCAGAAAGCCGGAGTCGGTAATGTTGGCTTGATTACCGAGGCCCCCTGATGCAGCAACAGCGAGAGCCGTCTGCCTCGGAAAGCTACTTCTGGCCCAGTGTCTGGGCGATTGGCTTGCACGTGCTGGTATTCGGCATGCTGTTCGTCAGTTTCGCCCTGACCCCGGAATTGCCGCCGGCCAAGCCGATTGTCCAGGCGACCCTGTACCAGCTGAAATCGAAAAGTCAGGCAACCACCCAGACCAATCAGAAGATTGCGGGTGAGGCGAAGAAATCCGCCGCGCGCCAGACCGAAGTCGAGCAGATGGAGCAGAAAAAGGTCGAGCAGGAAGCGGTGAAGGCTGCGGAACAAAAGAAAGAAGAAGCGGCTCAAAAGGCCGAGGAAGCCAAGCAGGCCGATGAGGCGAAGAAAGCGGAGCAGGCGAAGAAGGCTGACGAAGCCAAGAAAGCCGACGACGCGAAGAAAGCCGCGGAAGCCAAGAAGGCAGAAGAGAAACAATTGGCTGATATAGCCAAGAAGAAAGCCGAAGAAGAAGCCAAGAAGGCTGCTGAAGAAGAGGCCAAGAAAGCGGCCGCGGAAGAAGCCAAGAAGAAGATCGTCGAAGACGCGAAGAAGAAAGCCGCCGAAGACGCCAAGAAGAAAGCTGAAGCTGAAGAGGCGAAAAAGAAAGTCGCCGAAGACGCGAAGAAGAAAGCTGCTGCCGATGCTGCGAAGAAGAAAGCGCAGGAAGCGGCACGTAAATCCGCCGAAGACAAAAAGGCCCAGGCCCTGGCAGATTTGCTTTCCGACACGCCGCAGCGTCAGCAGGCCTTGGCCGATGAGCAGGGTGACGAAGTCGCGGGCAGTTTCGATGACCTGATTCGTGCGCGGGCAGCGGAAGGCTGGGCTCGTCCACCTTCGGCACGCAAGGGCATGACGGTCGTGCTGCAAATCGGCATGTTGCCGGACGGTACGGTGACCTCGGTCAGCGTGGCCAAATCCAGTGGCGACGGTCCGTTCGATGCTTCGGCAGTCGCGGCGGTCAAGAATATTGGACGTTTGACGGAAATGCAGGGAATGAAGCCGAGCGATTTCGCTCCGTATCGTTCATTCAAGATGACATTCACACCTGAGGATCTAGCCTTGTGAGAAACCTTCTTCGAGGAATGCTGGTCGTGATCTGCTGCTTTGCAGGTTTCGCGATGGCAGATGAAAAGAACATTCTGGTCACCAGCGGCAGCGATCGGGCTACTCCGATCGCCGTTGTACCGTTCGGTTTCCAGGGCGGTGCCGTCCTGCCGGACGACATGGCTGAAATCATTGGTAACGATTTGCGGAACTCGGGCTACTACGCGCCGATTCCCAAGCAGAACCTGATCGGTCAGCCGAGCCAGGCCAGCGAAATCATCTTCCGTGACTTCAAGGCCCTGGGTGCCCAGTACGTCATGGTCGGCAGCATCGTCCCGGCCGGTGGCAAGCTGTCGGTCAACTACGCACTGTTCAACGTCGCGACCGAGCAGCAAGTGCTGACCGGTTCGGTATCGGGCGGTGTCGATCAGTTGCGCGACATGGCGCACTACATCTCCGACCAGTCGTTCGAAAAGCTCACCGGTATCAAAGGTGCCTTCTCGACTCGCCTGCTGTACGTGACAGCCGAGCGTTTCTCCGAGAAGAACACGCGTTACACCCTGCAGCGTTCGGACTATGACGGTGCCCGTGCCGTGACTCTGCTGCAATCGCGCGAGCCGATCCTGTCGCCGCGTTTTGCACCGGATGGCAAGCGTATCGCCTATGTGTCGTTCGAGCAGAAGCGCCCACGCATCTTCATGCAGAACATCGACACCGGTCGCCGCGAGCAGATCACCAACTTCGAAGGCCTGAACGGCGCGCCTGCCTGGTCGCCGGACGGCAATCGCCTGGCGTTCGTGCTGTCCAAGGACGGTAATCCGGACATCTACGTGATGAACCTCGGTTCGCGTCAGATCACTCGCGTGACCGCGGGTCCTGGCATCAACACCGAACCGTACTGGGGCAAGGATGGCTCGACCATCTACTTCACCTCCGACCGTGGCGGCAAGCCGCAGATCTACAAGACCAGCGCCGGTGGCGGTGGTGCCGAGCGCGTGACGTTCGTGGGCAACTACAACGCCAACCCGAAGCTTTCGGCTGATGAAAAGACGCTGGTGATGATCCATCGCCAGGACGGATTCACCAATTTCAAGGTGGCGGCCCAGGATTTGCAGCGCGGAAGTGTAAAAATCCTCACTGATAGCACTCTGGACGAGTCGCCTACTGTTGCGCCCAACGGCACCATGGTAATCTACGCCACCCGCCAGCAGGGCCGGGGAGTCTTGATGCTCGTGTCCATTAATGGACGCGTGAGGCTCCCGCTTCCTACCGCACAAGGCGAAGTCAGAGAACCGTCCTGGTCCCCTTACCTGAACTGACGCGGCGCTTTACGTTTTACTTAACACACTGGGGTTCATTAGGAGTTTCACGATGGAAATGCTGAAGTTTGGTAAATTTGCTGCGCTGGCTCTGGCCATGGCTGTAGCTGTAGGTTGCTCGTCCAAAGGCGGCGACAACGCCGGTGAAGGCGCTGTTGATCCAAACGCTGGTTACGGCGCAAACACCGGTGCAGTTGACGGTTCCCTGAGCGAAGAAGCTGCTCTGCGCGCAATCACCACCTTCTACTTCGAATACGACAGCTCGGACCTGAAGCCAGAAGCCATGCGCGCTCTGGACGTTCACGCCAAAGACCTGAAAGCAAACGGCGCTCGCGTTGTTCTGGAAGGCAACACCGACGAACGTGGTACTCGTGAGTACAACATGGCACTGGGCGAGCGTCGTGCGAAAGCCGTTCAGCGCTACCTGGTACTGCAAGGTGTTTCCCCAGCTCAGCTGGAACTGGTTTCCTACGGCGAAGAGCGTCCAGTTGCTACCGGCAACGACGAGCAGTCCTGGGCTCAAAACCGTCGCGTCGAACTGCGTAAGTAATTCGATATGCGAACGTGCCGTCGTGCTGTAACTGTTCTGGCTCTCAGCCTCGCGCCGCTTGCGGCGTGGGCTGCGGTTCCTGTGGTCGATGACAACTCCGGTTATAACAATAGCGGGAGCAGTTATCCGCCTGCGGGTTACGGTACGAACGGCGCCTATGCCGGGGGAGCGGCTTCGGCCCCTGCCTCGGCACAAGGCATGCTGTTCAACCAATTGCAACAGATGCAGGATCAGCTATCGCGCCAGCAAGGCGTGATCGAAGAACTGCAGAATCAGGTTGCGCGCATGAAGCAGGAATCCCTGGAGCGATACCAGGATCTTGATCGGCGCATAGGATCCGGCGTAGCACCTGCCGCGACTCCTGAGAATTCTTCTGCCGGTGGCGATGCAAGTGCCGCCGGTGCTGCTGCCGGGGCTGCCGCTGGCGCCGGCGCTGCTGCTGCCCAGGCACCTGCGGCAAGCAGTGAACCGGGTGATCCGGCCAAGGAAAAGCTGTATTACGATGCCGCTTTCGACCTGATCAAGGCCAAGGATTTCGACAAGGCCAGCCAGGCTTTTGCCGCTTTCCTGCGCAAGTATCCGAACAGCCAGTATGCGGGCAATGCCCAGTACTGGTTGGGTGAAGTGAACCTGGCCAAAGGCGATCTGCAAGGTGCCGGTCAGGCTTTCGCCAAGGTTTCGCAGCTGTATCCCAAGCACGCCAAAGTGCCGGATTCGCTGTACAAGCTGGCTGACGTAGAGCGCCGCCTCGGTCACACCGACAAGGTCAAAGGCATTCTGCAGCAGGTCGTGGCCCAGTACCCGGGTACTTCCGCCGCTCAGCTGGCACAGCGTGATTTGCAACGCATGTAAGGCTGTTTGATCCCGTTTGGAAGAAACCCGCGCTTGTCGCGGGTTTTTTCGTTAGAATTCACGCCCTTTTTCTGAAACACGCTTCTGGTGATCTACGCGTTGGCGGGGTTGCCTGGAGTGCCTGACGGAGGCGGACAGCCTGTTTAGCTGTTACGCCCGTGGCGACTATGCAAGACACATTGAGAATCACCGAAGTTTTCTACTCGTTGCAGGGGGAAACGCGGACTGCCGGGCTGCCCACGGTTTTTGTGCGCCTGACCGGTTGCCCTTTGCGTTGCCAATACTGCGACAGCGCCTATGCGTTCACGGGCGGGACGATCCGCACCCTCGACGATATCCTCGAGCAAGTGGCCGGCTACCGTCCGCGCTACGTCTGCGTCACCGGCGGTGAGCCGTTGGCGCAACCGAACGCGATCCCTTTACTCAAGCGCCTGTGCGATGCCGGCTACGAGGTCTCGCTGGAAACCAGCGGCGCGCTGGACGTCTCGGCGGTCGATCCGCGGGTCAGTCGCGTCGTCGACCTGAAGACCCCGGGCTCCAAAGAAGCCCATCGCAACCGTTACGAGAACATCGAACTGCTGACCCCCAACGATCAGGTGAAGTTTGTCATCTGCTCGCGGGAGGACTACGACTGGGCAGTATCCAAGCTGATTCAATACGGTCTTGATCGACGCGCGGGGGAAGTGCTGTTTTCCCCAAGTCATCATGATCTCAATGCCAGGGATCTGGCGGACTGGGTGGTGGCGGACAACCTGCCAGTGCGGTTGCAGTTGCAGCTGCATAAATATCTATGGAATGACGAGCCGGGGCGCTGAAATGACTGAACAATTGAACACTTGTGAAAAACGTGCGGTGATCCTGCTGTCCGGTGGCCTGGACTCGGCCACCGTCGTTGCCATGGCCCGTGCCGAGGGCTACGCCTGCTACACCATGAGCTTCGATTACGGCCAGCGTTCGCATGCCGAACTGTACGCCGCTGAGCGCGTTGCCCGCGACCTGGGGGTCGTCGAGCACAAGGTGATCGGCCTCAACCTTAATGGCATGGGCGGCTCGGCCCTGACTGACACCAGCATCGATATTCCGGAAGAGCTCGGCGAAGGCATTCCGGTGACCTACGTGCCGGCACGCAACACGGTGTTTCTGTCGCTGGCGCTGGGCTGGGCGGAAGTGCTTGGCGCGCGTGACATCTTCATCGGTGTCAACGCGGTGGATTATTCCGGCTACCCGGACTGTCGTCCCGAGTTCATCGAGTCGTTCGAGCGCATGGCCAACCTGGCGACCAAGGCCGGCGTGGAGGGCAACGGTTTCCGCATCCAGGCTCCGCTGCAGAACCTGAGCAAGGCGCAGATTGTCGAGGCTGGCGTGAAGCTGGGCGTCAATTACGGGCTGACCGTTTCCTGCTATCAGGCCGACGATAACGGCCGTGCCTGCGGCAAATGCGACAGCTGCCGACTGCGTGCTGACGGCTTCGCAGCGGCCGGCGTGAGCGACCCAACACCTTATTTTTGAATTTTTTCAAATTAGGTGTTGAATAGTCCTTAAAAATCAGTATTATACGCGCCACCACACAGCGGGTCGTTAGCTCAGTTGGTAGAGCAGTTGGCTTTTAACCAATTGGTCGTAGGTTCGAATCCCACACGACCCACCATTTTTGCTGTTTTTAAAAGTCTGGAAGGCCCACGAAAGTGAGGATTTCCGGATTTTTTTTTGCCTGCGATTCGGGCATTTCTCCTTTCCGCGACGCCACGGCTGACACAGATCAGAATCATCTTTTGCATCAACGGGATATTCTGTAGCCTTGCGCAGCTTCAACGCTGTCCGTGCCTGATAATACTCACTCTCCCGGCGGTGCCCTCAATGGGTCCGGAGCCGGGTGTATACTCGACTTTCGCGCGAATGCGCCTGCAGGTCTTGCGAACATGACGCAGATTTCCGAACGCCTTCTGGTTCAAGCCCACCTCGATGCCAAGCAGCCCAAACCGCTGAGCGCCGAGGAAGAGGCCTATTACCGTTCCGCCATCGCCGCCGAGCTCAAGGCTCAGGACGCCGTGCTGGTTGCCCACTTCTATTGCGATCCGATCATCCAGGCCCTGGCTGAAGAGACCGGCGGCTGCGTTTCCGATTCTCTGGAAATGGCCCGCTTCGGCAATGCCCATCCGGCCAAGACCGTGGTGGTGGCCGGGGTCAAGTTCATGGGTGAGACCGCGAAGATTCTCAATCCGGAAAAACGCGTGCTGATGCCGACCCTGGAAGCGACCTGCTCGCTGGATCTGGGTTGCCCGGTGGATGAGTTCTCGGCGTTCTGCGATCAGCACCCGGAACGCACCGTGGTGGTCTATGCCAACACGTCAGCGGCGGTCAAGGCCCGGGCCGACTGGGTGGTGACCTCCAGTTGCGCCCTGGAAATCGTCGAAAGCCTGATGGACAACGGCGAGACCATCATCTGGGGCCCGGACAAACACTTGGGCACCTACATTCAGCGCAAGACCGGCGCCGACATGCTGCTGTGGGACGGTGCCTGCATCGTCCACGAGGAGTTCAAATCCAAGCAGCTGGAAGACATGAAGGCGCTGTACCCGGATGCCGCCATTCTGGTGCACCCGGAGTCGCCGACCTCGGTGATCGAACTGGCGGATGCCGTCGGCTCCACCAGCCAGCTGATCGCTGCCGCGCAGTCGCTGCCGAACAAGACCCTGATCGTCGCCACCGATCGCGGGATCTTCTACAAGATGCAGCAGCTGTGCCCGGACAAGGTCTTCATCGAGGCGCCAACCGCCGGTAACGGCGCCGCGTGCCGCAGTTGCGCCCATTGCCCGTGGATGGCCATGAACACCCTTGAGCGCACGCTCAAGTGCCTCAAGGAGGGGACGAACGAGATCTTTGTCGATCCGGCGTTGATTCCGCAGGCGATCCGTCCGCTCAAGCGCATGCTGGACTTCACCCAGGCGGCGCGGATGAAGCTCGCCGGTAACGCTTAAGCGCCAAGGCATTAGCAAACCTGTGGGAGCGAACCTGCGCGCGAAGGCGGTGCATCAGTCGACTGGATATTGACTGACTCACTGCCTTCGCGAGCAGGCTCGCTCCCACATTGTTTTATGGCATCTGCGAATCAGCGGGGTTTCTTCGGAATCCGCACCACGCGGGTATCGGAGTAGATGTCGTGCCACGTGCGCTTCTGTTTGTCATACAGCGACCAGAAGAACCCAAGCCCTGCGCACAGCCACGAAGCGATCGACACCATGAAGCGCAGCAGCGCCTGCCACAGGCTGATCGCCGTACCGTCGGCGTTCTGAACGCGAATTCCCCACACCTGCATGCCCAGTGTCTGCCCGCCGTGAGTCCAGAACTTGGCGAAGAACGCGAACAGCACCAGCAGCAGCACCGTGGAGTACAACGGGTCGCCATCCATTTTCCCGGCATCGGTCAGGGCGCGCAGGCGTTCCTCGCCAATGATCGCCGCCTGGATCAACTTGTAGACGAATCCAGTGACGATCAGCAGGGCGGTGCACAGCAGGAAGTCATAGAACATCGCGGCCAGGCGCCGGCCGAGGCCAACGGCAGGAAAATCGCCCTGGGGAGTGAGCAGGTTTTTCGACATGGCAGCCTCTGGTCGCAAAATGAAGCGCCATTTTACGGATTCGCGCGCACAAAAAAGCCCCTGATATCAATATCAGGGGCTTTTTCGTTACAGAAGATCAGGCTTCTGCGATGACTTCATCAGCTTGCATGCCTTTCTGGCCCTGCACAGCAACGAAGGTCACTTTCTGGCCTTCTTTCAGGCTCTTGAAGCCGTTGCCCTGAATGGCGCGGAAATGCACGAACAGATCCGGACCGCTTTCTGGAGTGATAAAACCAAAACCTTTCTCGTCGTTAAACCACTTGACGGTACCGCTCTGACGTGTGGACATTTCTTATTTCCTTTGACGCAAAAATTGATGACAGTCTCTTCCTCATGAAAGAGTACTGGGGCTGGTTGCAGGAGAGTAAGAAGACGTCGAACGGGATGTAGCTAACTTGTAGGCTACTGCCCAGGTCACGATTCCAAGCTGACCCATGCAAACACAGTGGAGAAACTCTACGCCAACTACGGGAGAAAAAACAAGCCCCGCGAAGGCCCCGGTTTTCCTGCGTCTGCTGGCAGTTAGTCAGTTCACTAGTCGGGCTTAGACGATTAGCTTGTTCAATTGTTTTCGAACGTTATAAGCCAAGTTCATAATCGAAACGAATGTTAGAAAAGTGCACTGTTTTATGGCGATTGCGTTACACATTAGTGCACGCATAACGCAATCGCGTTACTTATAGAAACAGTCGATCAACCGCGATAGTAGCGTTGTGGAACAAATGGCATTTTGCTTACAAGCATTGGCACCTTTTTCCCACGAACGATGGCCCAGACTGGCGTCTCGAGCGCGGCGTAGGCGCTGTCGAGGTAACCCATCGCCACCGGTCCACCCAAGGTCGGGCCGAAACCACCGCTGCACACGCTGCCGATGATTTCACCGGCCTCGTTGACGATTTCGGCGCCCTCACGCACCGGCGTACGCTCTTGCGGCAACAGACCCACGCGTTTGCGCGCGACGCCGTTGTGCTGCTGCGCGAAGACCTGCTCTGCCCCCGGGAAACCCCCGGCCCGCGTGCCATCGGCGCGACGTGGCTTGGAGATGGCCCACAGCAGGCTCGCCTCGATCGGCGTGGTGTCGCTGTTCATGTCGTGGCCGTACAGGCACAGGCCGGCTTCCAGGCGCAGCGAGTCGCGGGCGCCGAGACCGATGGCCTGGACCTCCGGTTCAGCCAGCAGGGCGCGGGCGAGTTTTTCCGCGGCGGCCGCCGGCACCGAGATTTCAAAGCCGTCTTCACCGGTGTAACCGGAACGGCTGACAAAGCAATCGACACCGAGCAATTGCACGCGGTTGAACTGCATGAAGGTCATCTTCGCCACCTCCGGTGCCAGGCGCGCGAGCACGCTGACCGCTGCCGGGCCTTGCAGGGCGAGCAGGGCGCGCTCCTCGAACAGCGCCGAAATGGTGCACTGATCGCCGATGTGCTTTTGCAGATGCGCCAGGTCCTGATCCTTGCACGCGGCGTTGACCACCAGGAACAGTTCATCGTTGCCGAGGTTGGCGACCATCAGGTCATCGAGAATGCCGCCGGTGGCGTTGGTGAACATCGCGTAGCGCTGCATGCCCACCGGCAGGTCGATGATGTCCACCGGCACCAGGGTTTCCAGGGCCTTGGCGGCGTTGGCGCCGGTCAGGCGAATCTGGCCCATGTGCGAGACATCGAACAGTCCCGCCTGCTCGCGGGTGTGCTGGTGTTCCTTCATCACGCCCAGCGGGTATTGCACCGGCATGTCATAGCCGGCGAACGGCACCATGCGGGCGCCGAGTTCGAGGTGCAGAGCGTGCAGCGGGGTTTTCGACAGTTGTTCGGTGGACATGCGTGACTCCTTGATTCACACCCACCCTCTCCCGGAGGGAGAGGGGCTAATTAGCATTCGATGATGTTGACCGCCAGACCGCCGCGGGCGGTCTCCTTGTATTTGCTTTTCATGTCGGCGCCGGTCTGGCGCATGGTGCGGATGACCTTGTCGAGGGAGACGAAGTGTTGCCCGTCGCCACGCATGGCCATGCGTACCGCGTTGATGGCTTTGACCGAGCCCATGGCATTGCGCTCGATGCAGGGCACCTGGACCAGGCCGCCAATCGGGTCGCAGGTCAGGCCGAGGTTGTGTTCCATACCGATTTCCGCAGCGTTTTCCACTTGCTGCACGCTGCCACCGAGCACTTCGCACAAAGCGCCGGCCGCCATCGAACAGGCCACGCCGACTTCGCCCTGGCAGCCGACTTCGGCTCCGGAGATCGAGGCGTTTTCCTTGTACAGAATGCCGATGGCCGCCGCGGTCAGCAGGAAGCGCACCACGCCGTCGTCGTTCGCCCCGGGGATGAAACGCATGTAGTAATGCAGCACAGCCGGAATGATCCCGGCCGCGCCATTGGTGGGGGCGGTGACCACGCGCCCGCCGTTGGCGTTTTCTTCGTTGACGGCGAGGGCGTAGAGGTTGACCCAGTCGAGCACCGACAACGGATCGCGCAGCGCCGACTCCGGGTTCTTGCACAGTTGCCGATGCAACGCTGCGGCGCGGCGCTTGACCTTCAGGCCGCCCGGCAGGATGCCTTCGTTGCGGCAGCCGGCGGCCACGCAGTCCTGCATCACTTGCCAGATTTTCAACAGGCCGGCGCGGGTTTCCGCCTCCGGGCGCCAGGCGCTTTCATTGGTCAGCATCACCTGGCTGATCGACAGGCCATAGGTGGCGCAATGACCGAGCAGGTCCTTGGCACTTTTGAACGGGAAGGTCAGCGGTGTGGCGTCCTCGACGATGCGGTCGGCGCCAGCGGCGTCTTCGTCGACGACGAAACCACCGCCGACCGAGTAATACTCGCGACTGCGGATCTGCAATCCCGCCGCATCGAAGGCGCGAAAGATCATGCCGTTGGGGTGATAGGCCAACGGTTTGCGGATCATCGCCAGGTGTTCTTTTTCGTTGAACGCAATGCTGTGTTCACCGAGCAGGTTCAGCCGGCCATTGCCGCGAATCTCCTGCAGACGTGCGGCGACGGTTTCGGTGTCGACGGTGTCCGGGTGTTCACCTTCCAGGCCGAGCAGCACGGCTTTGTCGCTGCCGTGACCCTTGCCGGTGGCGCCGAGGGATCCATACAACTCGACCCTGACGCTGCGGGTCGCTGCCAGCAGGTTTTCCCGGCGCAGGCCTTCGACGAAGCGCGCGGCGGCACGCATCGGGCCGACGGTGTGGGAGCTGGAGGGGCCGATGCCAATCTTGAACAGGTCGAATACGCTTAACGACATGAGGGCTCCTACGGAGCAGTGGTGAGCTTCGAGCGGCAAGCTGCAAGGAAGGTGAATCGGCTTTTCCTTGCAGCTCGTGTTCGCGCCGCAGTGCATGCAGCAAGCCCAGGCCGCCAGTTAAAGCAGGTCAGCTTTAACTGGCAGCTTGTAGCTCAACGCTTGCAGCTGCTTTCTTCAAGCATAGCTTTCGATCGACGGGCAGGCGCAGACCAGGTTGCGGTCGCCGAACACGTTGTCGACGCGACCGACCGGCGGCCAGTACTTGCCTTCGACCAACGACGCCACCGGATACACCGCCTGCTCGCGGCTGTACGGGTGGGTCCACTCGCCGACCAGCTCCGCCGCGGTGTGCGGGGCGTTCTTCAGCGGGTTGTCGTCCTTGTCCAGGGTGCCGTTTTCCACTGCGCGAATTTCCTCGCGGATGCGGATCATGGCGTCGCAGAAGCGATCCAGTTCTTCCTTGGATTCGCTTTCGGTCGGCTCGATCATCAGCGTGCCGGCCACCGGGAACGACATGGTCGGGGCATGGAAGCCGAAGTCGATCAGGCGCTTGGCGACGTCATCGACGCTGATGCCGCTGCTGTCTTTCAGCGGACGCAGGTCGAGGATGCATTCGTGCGCCACCAGCCCGTTGCTGCCGGTGTACAGCACGGGGTAGTGCTCTTCGAGGCGACGGGAAATGTAGTTGGCGTTGAGGATCGCCAGTTGCGAAGCGCGTTTCAGGCCGGCGCCACCCATCATGCGAATGTACATCCAGGTGATCGGCAGAATGCTTGCGCTGCCGAACGGTGCCGCGCAGACCGCGCCTTCCTTGCGTGCCATCTGGGCGTGGCCCGGCAGGAACGGCGCGAGGTGCGACTTGACGCCGATCGGGCCGACGCCCGGGCCGCCACCGCCGTGCGGGATGCAGAAGGTCTTGTGCAGGTTCAGGTGCGATACGTCGCCGCCGAACTTGCCCGGGGCGCAGAGGCCGACCATGGCGTTCATGTTCGCGCCGTCGATGTACACCTGGCCGCCGTTGTCATGAATGATCGCGCAGATTTCGCGGATGCCTTCTTCGAACACGCCGTGGGTCGACGGGTAGGTGATCATCAGCGCGGCGAGGTGCTCGCGGTGCTCGATGGCTTTGGCCCGCAGGTCTTCGATGTCGACGTTGCCGCGGGCATCGCACGCGGTCACGACCACACGCATACCGGCCATCTGTGCGGTTGCCGGGTTGGTG
This sequence comes from Pseudomonas sp. efr-133-TYG-5, assembly GCF_030209175.1. Classification (GTDB taxonomy): domain Bacteria; phylum Pseudomonadota; class Gammaproteobacteria; order Pseudomonadales; family Pseudomonadaceae; genus Aquipseudomonas. The sequence continues at coordinate 98,139 of NZ_JARVSM010000010.1, forward strand.
CCGTGGGCCGACGACGGGATCAGGCAGATGTCGCGACGGTCGTCGCCACGGCTCTGGTGATAGGCACGGATGGCCAGCAGGCCGGCGTATTCGCCTTGCGAGCCGGCGTTCGGTTGCAGCGAGATCGAGTCGTAACCGGTGGCGGCGCAGAGCATCGCTTCCAGTTCATCGGTCAGTTGCTGGTAACCGGCGCTCTGTGCGGCCGGGGCGAACGGGTGCAGGGCGCCGAATTCGGCCCAGGTCACCGGGATCATTTCGCTGGCGGCGTTGAGTTTCATGGTGCACGAGCCCAGCGGGATCATGGTGCGATCCAGTGCCAGGTCCTTGTCCGCCAGTTTGCGCAGGTAGCGCATCAACTCGGTTTCCGAGTGATAGCGGTTGAACACCGGGTGGCTGAGGATCGGCGACTGCCGCACCAGCGCCGCCGGGAGGGCGCTCTGCACCGAAGCGGCCAGTGCGGCGAAGTCCGGCAGCGCCTGGCCGTCGGCGAACAGGGCCCACAGGGTTTCGATGTCGGCCTGGGTGGTGGTTTCGTCCACCGACAGGCCCAGACGCTGGGCATCGACCACACGCAGGTTGATCTGTTGGGCGTGCGCCTTGTCGTGCAACGCGGCGGTGCGCGCGCCGGTGGCCAGGGTCAGGGTGTCGAAGAAGTTCGCTTGCTCGACGTTCAGGCCCAGCGCGCTCAGGCCCTTGGCCAGGATCGCGGTCAGGTGATGCACGCGGTTGGCGATCTGGGTCAGGCCTTTCGGGCCGTGGTACACGGCGTACATGCTGGCGATGTTGGCCAGCAGTACTTGCGCGGTGCAGATGTTCGACGTGGCTTTCTCGCGACGGATGTGTTGCTCGCGGGTCTGCATCGCCAGACGCAGCGCCGGTTTGCCGAAGCGGTCGACCGACACACCGACCAGGCGGCCCGGCATGTCGCGCTTGAATGCATCTTTAGTCGAGAAGTAAGCCGCGTGCGGGCCACCGAAGCCCAGCGGCACGCCGAAGCGTTGCGCGCTGCCAATAGCCACGTCGGCACCGAACTCGCCCGGCGGGGTCAGCAGGGTCAGGGCCAGCAGGTCGGCGGCCACGGCCACCAGGGCATTGGCGGCGTGGAAGCGTTCGGTCAGTTCGCGATAGTCGAACAGGTCACCGTTGCTCGCCGGGTATTGCAGCAGCGCGCCGAAGAACGGCGTCACATCGCTCAGTTCACGCTCGTCGCCGACAACCACCTCGATGCCCAGCGGCTCGGCACGGGTGCGCAGCACGTCGAGGGTCTGCGGGTGGCTGTGGATCGAGGCGAAGAACTGGTGGCTGCCCTTGTTCTTGCTCAGGCGTTTGCAGAAGGTCATGGCTTCGGCAGCGGCGGTGGCTTCGTCGAGCAGCGAGGCGTTGGCGATCGGCAGGCCGGTGAGGTCGCTGATCAGGGTCTGGAAGTTCAGCAGCGCTTCGAGACGGCCCTGGGAAATTTCCGGCTGGTAAGGGGTGTAGGCGGTGTACCAGGCCGGGTTTTCCAGGAGGTTGCGCAGGATCGGCGACGGCGTGTGGCAGTTGTAGTAGCCCTGACCGATATAGGTCTTGAACAGCTGGTTCTTGCCGGCGATGGATTTGATCATCGCCAGGGCGTCGGCTTCGCTGAGGCCGTCGTCCAGACCGAGCACGCTGGTGCCCTTGATGCTTTCCGGGATAACGCTGGCGCTCAGCGCTTCGAGCGAATCGAAGCCGAGGCTGTTGAGCATGGCTTGCTCGTCACCGGCGCGCGGGCCGATGTGACGGGCGATGAATTCGTTGGCGGTGCCAAGGTTGACTTGAGTCATGGTGGTTTTCCTCAGGCTTCGGCTTGGGCTTTGATCAGGCGGTCGTAGGCGTCCTGGTCCAGCAGTTTGGCAACGGCCGATGCGTCGGCCGGCTTGAAGCGGAAGAACCAGCCTTCGCCCAGCGGATCTTCGTTGACCAGTTCCGGGCTGTCTTCCAGCGCTGGATTGGTGGCCAGCACTTCGCCGTCGAGGGGCATGTACACGCCGCTGGCGGCTTTCACCGATTCCACGGTGGCGGCTTCGGCGCCTTTGTCGTAGGCCTGCAACTCCGGCAGTTGCACGAACACCACGTCGCCCAGGGCGTTCTGCGCGAAAGCGGTGATGCCGACAGTAACGCTGCCGTCAGCTTCGGTGCGCAGCCATTCGTGATCTTCAGTAAAACGCAACTCGCTCATGAAAACTCCTAAGGGGGCCAGACGCGTCTGTTGGACGCAGGGGAAGGCTGGGGGCGGTAATGCCCTGATTTTATGAACGGTTACTTAGCAAGAACGCGGCCATCTTGAATTTATCGTTGTAAAACAATGAGTTAGATGTTTTTCGAGAAGGCGGGGATCAGGCGTGTGTAGCGAAATCGCTACAGATCGAAGTGCAGAGAAAAGCTGAAGCGGATCAAAGCCTTGCACGGCGGTGGCTGAGGGAGGGCGTATCGATATCGTTCCGCTGTAGCGCTTTCAGTACAGGTGCAGGTCGGTTTTGAACGGATTTCGCATCTGCCACTTGACCTTGTGGGAGCTGGCTTGCCAGCGATAGCGGTAGATCAGTCACCATCAATGGTGCCTGTGCCGACGTCATCGCTGGCAAGCCAGCTCCCACAGGGATTTGCGATGAATTCAGGACTTGCTCGGGATGCCGTATTTGCGCAGGCGATGGGCGATGGCCGTGTGCGAGGTCTGCAGGCGGCTCGCCAGTTGGCGAGTCGAGGGATAGCTGGTGTAGAGCTTTTCCAGCAGCGATTTCTCGAAGGACTCGACGGCTTGTTCAAGGCTGTCGACGTCGGTGTCGGTCTGGCGCGCCACCGAGGTGCCGGCGATGTCGAGGTCGCCGATGTCGACCAGGCTGCTTTCGCAGATCGCGGCGGCGCGGAAGATCACGTTCTGCAATTGCCGCACGTTGCCCGGCCAGCGATTGCCGAGCAGCGCCGGATAGGTGCCTGGGGCGAGACGGCAGACCGGGCGCTGGATCTGCGCGCAGGCCTGCTGCATGAAATAGCGCGCCAGCAACAGGATGTCCTGGCCGCGTTCGCGCAGCGGCGGGACTTCGACATTGAGCACATTGAGACGGTAGAACAGGTCTTCGCGGAACAGTCCTTCGCTGACCATTTTTTCCAGGTCGCGGTGGGTGGCGCTGAGGATGCGCACGTTGACCTTGACCTCGCGGTCGCCACCGACCCGGCGAAAGCTGCCGTCGTTGAGGAAACGCAGCAGCTTGGCCTGCAAGTACGGCGACATCTCGCCGATCTCGTCGAGAAACACCGTGCCCTGGTTGGCCAGTTCCATCAGCCCCGGCTTGCCGCCGCGCTGGGCGCCGGTGAAGGCGCCGGGGGCGTAGCCGAACAGTTCGCTTTCGGCGAGGTTCTCCGGCAGCGCTGCGCAGTTCAGGGCGAGAAACGGCGCGCTGTGCCGGGCACTGATGGCGTGGCAGGCACGGGCCACCAGTTCCTTGCCGGTGCCGGTTTCGCCCTGGATCAGCAGCGGGGCATCCAGGGCCGCGACCCGCTGCGCGCGCGCCTTGAGGGTGCGGATCGGCGGCGATTCGCCGAGCAGCGCATCGAAGCCTTCGGCGTGGTCGTGGTGCAGGGCCGACAGCTGTTCACCGATGCGGTTGGGTTGATACAGGGTCAGCAGCGCGCCGGCGTCGGTGATGGGCGTGGCATCGAGCAGCAGGGTCTGGCCATTGACGGTGATTTCCCGCAGTGGCAGGCGAAAACCGTGTTCGAGCAGGGTTTCCAGCAGGCCGGGATCATTGAACAGTTGCGCGACACTCTCGCCCGCCGGTTCGCGACCGTACAGGGCGATCAGCGCCGGGTTGGCCAGCAGCACCTTGCCAGCGCTGTCGAGGGCGAGCACCGGGTCGGTCATCGCCGCGAGCAGGGCATCGAGCTGCAAGTGCCGACGCTGGCCGGGAAGAATGTCGACCACGGTCACCGCTTCCACACCGCGCACGCGAAACAGAGCGTCTTTCAGTTCCTCGAGCACCTGCGGGCTGAGGGTCGGCGCATCGATGTAGACGTTCGGCGGGACCATCTCCACCGCATCCAGGTTGAGATTGCGCCCACCGAGGATAGCCAGGACTTCCTGGGTGATGCCGACGCGGTCGATGAAGCTGACGTGGATACGCATGGGGCGGTTCAGTGTTCTGCAGGGCGGAGGCGGGCAAGTATGCCTCGGGGCGGGGAAATGGTGAAACCGGACGCGTTCTTTTGCGGGATGCATCCCCCTGTGGGAGTGAGCTTGCTCGCGAAGGCGGTGTATCAGCAATGAAGAGATGGGCTGACAGAACGCTTTCGCGAGCAAGCTCGTTCCCACAGGGGGAATCTGGTGAGTTCGGGTTATTCGAGGTGCTCGGGTTTGACCGGATCTCCGGATTTCATATTCAACTGCACCCGCACATCCTCGAACATCAGGTCGTAATGCCTGTGCTGCGAGCCGATGCTGCTGTGGGTCTTGGGAATGCCGTATTTCTCGGCAATCTTGGTCACGTTGCTGGCGAAGTTGTAGGCCTGGTCCTTGGGCAGGAAGAACGTCTCTTTCATGTCCTTGCCCTGAATGTTGCCGTGCAGGGTGAACTGCATGCCTTTGCCTTCGCTCGGGTCTTGAAAAACTGCATAGTCCAGGCACAGGTCGTAGCTGACATCGTCCTTGTTCAAGGCGTGTCGCTCGATGTGCAAATGACCGGGTTCGAACTGGGCCATGGTGCTCTCCTTTCAAGGCATGGGAGTAGGGCAGACCTCGGGCCTGCCCCAGGAGTTTCCGATTATCGATAGCTGATACCGGGTTTCGCGGTACTGACGCGAGTCCCGGCTGTGCCCTGGACGATCGCTTCGATGTCCGCCAGCGAACCGATCACCGCGACCTTGCCAGTATGGCGGGCAAATTCGCAGGCTGCCTGCACCTTCGGCCCCATGGAGCCTGCGGCGAACCCGAGGCGTTCGAGTTCGTCCGGGTGCGCGTCGGCGATGGCTTTCTGCGACGGCTTGCCGTAGTCGATGAAGGCCGCGTTGACGTCGGTGGCGATCACCAGCAGGTCGGCTTCCAGTTGTTCGGCGAGCAGCGCCGAGCACAGGTCCTTGTCGATCACCGCCTCGATGCCCTTGAGGTTGCGCTGCTCGTCGTACATCGTCGGGATGCCGCCGCCGCCGGCGCAAATGACGATGCTGCCCTTGTCCAGCAGCCACTTGATCGGGCGGATTTCGAAGATGCGTTTTGGCCGCGGACTGGCCACCACACGGCGGAACTTGTCGCCGTCGGCGGCAATCGCCCAGCCTTTTTCGGCCGCGAGTTTTTCCGCCTCGGCCTTGTCGTAGACCGGGCCGATGGGTTTGGTCGGGTTCTTGAAGGCGGGGTCGTTGGCGTCGACTTCGACCTGGGTCAGCAGGGTGGCGAACGGCACCTCGAAGTCCAGCAGGTTGCCCAGTTCCTGTTCGATGATGTAGCCGATCATGCCTTCGGTTTCGGCACCGAGCACGTCCAGCGGGTAAGGGGTGACGGAGGTGTAGGCCGCCGCCTGCAGCGACAGCAGGCCGACTTGCGGGCCATTGCCGTGGGCGATGACCAGCTGGTTGCCGGGATGGATCTTGGCGATCTGCTCGGTAGCGATGCGGATATTGGCGCGCTGGTTGTCAGCGGTCATCGGCTCGCCACGGCGGAGCAGGGCGTTACCGCCCAGAGCTACGACGATACGCATGGTGCATGTCCTTCTAATCAGAGGAGAGGCAAACGACTCGGTCTCCCTGTCGGAACCGGATCCCCTGTGGGAGCGAGCCGGTTCCTTCAGTGGGAGCTATTCCGATTACAGATCAGCCAGGGTCGAGACCAGGATCGCCTTGATCGTGTGCATGCGGTTTTCCGCTTGCTCGAAGGCGATGCAGGCCGGCGACTCGAACACGTCATCGGTAACCTCGATGCCGTTGGCCAGGTGCGGATACTGCTCGGCGATCTGTTTGCCGACCTTGGTGTCGCTGTTGTGGAACGCCGGCAGGCAGTGCATGAACTTGGTCCGCGGGTTGCCGGTGGCCTTCATCAGCTCGGCGTTGACCTGGTACGGCAGCAGCTGCTGGATACGCTCGGCCCATGCTTCCACCGGTTCACCCATCGACACCCAGACGTCGGTGTGAATGAAGTCGACGCCTTTGACGGCGGCTTTCGGGTCTTCGGTGAGGGTCAGGCGGGCGCCGGATTCTTCCGCGTATTTCTTGCAGCGATCCACCAGGTCCTCATGCGGCCACAGCGCTTTCGGCGCGCAGATACGCACGTCCATGCCGAGCTTGGCGCCAACCAGCAGCAGCGAGTTGCCCATGTTGTTGCGCGCGTCGCCAAGGTAGGCGTAGCTGATCTCGTGGATCGGCTTGTCGGCGTGCTCACGCATGGTCAGGACGTCGGCGATCATTTGCGTCGGGTGGTATTCATCGGTCAGGCCGTTGAACACCGGCACACCGGCGAATTTCGCCAGTTCCTCGACGATTTCCTGCTTGAAGCCACGGTACTCGATGGCGTCGTACATGCGCCCCAGCACGCGGGCCGTATCCTTCATGCTTTCCTTGTGACCGATCTGCGAGGAGTTCGGGTCGATGTAGGTGACGTTGGCGCCCTGGTCGTAGGCGGCGACTTCGAACGCGCAGCGGGTACGGGTCGAGGTTTTTTCGAAGATCAGGGCAATGTTGTTGCCCTTGAGGTGCTGTTGCTCGGTGCCGGTGTACTTGGCGCGTTTCAGGTCGCGCGACAGGTCGAGCAGGTAACGCAGCTCACGAGGGGTGTGGTGTTCCAGGCTGAGCAGGTTACGGTTGTGGATGTTGAACGCCATGATGATTCTCCTTAGATTCGGTAATCGGCCCGGCCGCTACGGGATGGGTGCGGCCGGGGAGATGGTCGTTAGTAATCGATTGGGTCGCGAATGATCGGGCAGGTCATGCAGTGGCCGCCGCCACGGCCGCGACCGAGTTCGCCGGCGCTGATGGTGATGACCTCCACGCCCGCCTTGCGCAGCAGGGTGTTGGTGTAGGTGTTGCGGTCGTAGCCGATGACCACGCCAGGCTCCACGGCCACCACGTTGTTGCCGTCATCCCATTGCTCGCGTTCGGCGGCGAAGCTGTTGCCGCCGGTTTCCACCACGCGCAGTTTCGGTAGGTTGAGGGCTTTGGCCACGGTGTCGAGGAAGCTGCCTTCTTCGCGGCGGATGTCGATGCCGCCCTGTTTGCTTTCGTCCGGGCGCAGGGTGAAGGCAACGATCTGGTTCACCACTTCCGGGAAAATCGTCACCAGGTCGCGGTCGCAGAAGCTGAACACGGTGTCCAGGTGCATCGCCGCGCGGGATTTCGGCAGGCCGGCGACGATGACTTTTTCCACCGCCTTGTTCTTGAACAGGTTCAGCGCCAGTTGGCCGATGGCCTGACGCGATGAGCGTTCGCCCATGCCGATGAGGACGACCCCGTTGCCGATCGGCATGACGTCGCCACCTTCGAGGGTCGAGCTGCCGTGGTCCTTGTCCGGGTCGCCGTACCAGATCTCGAAATCGGCGTTGGTGAATTGCGGGTGGAATTTGTAGATGGCAGTGGTCAGCAGGGTTTCCTGACGCCGGGCCGGCCAGTACATCGGGTTGAGCGTGACGCCGCCGTAGATCCAGCAGGTGGTGTCACGGGTAAACTGGGTGTTCGGCAGCGGCGGCAGAATGAAGCTGGAGTGGCCGAGGAAATCGCGGAACATCTGGATGGTCTTGCCGCCGAAGCTGTCCGGCAGGTCATCGGCGGAGACGCCGCCGATCAGGTATTCGGCGATGTGCCGTGGCTCGAGGCTTTTCAGCCAGGCTTTCACTTCGCTGATCAGGCCCAGGCCCACCGAGTCGGCGGTGACCTTGCGCTCGAGAATCCAGTCCAGGGCCTCGGGGATGGCGACGATGTCGGTCAGCAGGTTGTGCATTTCCAGCACGTCGATGCCGCGTTCGCGCATTTTGGTGACGAAGTCGAAGTGGTCGCGCTTGGCCTGGGCGACCCACAGCACGTCGTCGAAGAGCAGTTCATCGCAGTTGTTCGGGGTCAGCCGCTGATGGGCCAGACCTGGGGAGCAAACCATGACTTTGCGCAGTTTGCCGGCTTCGGAATGGACGCCGTACTTAACTTTTTCCGTGGTCATTTCAGATCCTCCAGATAACGAATCAATCAGGTGTTACAGAGTCAGGAAGCCGTCGTAGAGGCCGTAGGCTGCCACCAGGGCACCGATGACCACTGCGGCGAAAATCAGCTTCTCGACGTTGGTGAAAACCGCTTGTTTGAGTTCGAGCTTGGCCTTGGCGAACAGGATCGCGCCGGGGGCGTAGAGCAGGGCCGAGAGCAGCAGGTACTTCACGCCGCCGGCGTACAGCAGCCAGATCGCGTAGACCAGGGCGATGCCGCCGATGATCAGATCCTTGCGACGCTCGGCCGCGAAGCCTTCGTAGGTTTCGCCACGCACCGCCAGCAGCAGGGCGTAGGCCGCCGACCACAGGTACGGCACCAGAATCATCGAGGTGGCGAGGTAGATCAGCGACAGGTAAGTGCTGGCCGAAAACAGCGTGATGATCAGAAACAGCTGGACCATCGCGTTGGTCAGCCACAGGGCGTTGACCGGTACGTGGTTGGCGTTCTCGCGGCGCAGGAACTCCGGCATGGTGTGGTCCTTGGCGGCGGCGAACATGATCTCCGCGCACAGCAGCACCCACGACAGCAGGGCCCCCAGCAGCGAGATGATCAGACCGACGCTGATCAGCACCGCGCCCCAGTGACCGACCACGTGCTCGAGCACGGCGGCCATCGACGGGTTCTGCAGCTTGGCCAGTTCCGGCTGGGTCATGATGCCCAGCGACAGCACGTTGACCAGCACCAGGAACAGCAGCACGGTGATGAAGCCGATGACGGTGGCTTTGCCGACGTCGGAGCGCTTCTCCGCCCGCGCCGAGAAAATGCTCGCGCCCTCGATGCCGATGAACACCCACACGGTGACCAGCATCATGTTGCGCACCTGGTTCATCACGCTGCCCAGATCAGGGTTTTTCACGCCCCAGATGTCAGCGGTGAAGATCTCCAGTTTGAAGGCGAAGAGCGCGATCAGCACGAACAGCAGCAGCGGCACGACCTTGGCCACCGTGGTTACCAGGTTGATGAACGCCGCTTCCTTGATCCCGCGCAGCACCAGGAAGTGCACGGCCCACAGCAGCAGCGAGGCGCCGATCACTGCGGCGACCGTGTTGCCTTCGCCGAAAACCGGAAAGAAGTAGCCGAGGGTGCTGAAGAGCAGGACGAAGTAACCAACGTTGCCCAGCCAGGCACTGATCCAGTAACCCCAGGCGGACGAGAAACCCATGTAGTCGCCGAAACCGGCCTTGGCGTAGGCGTAGACACCGCCGTCGAGGTCAGGCTTGCGGTTGGCCAGGGTCTGGAAGACAAAAGCGAGGGTGAGCATGCCGACAGCGGTAATGGCCCAACCGATCAGCACTGCGCCGACGTCGGCACTGGCGGCCATGTTTTGTGGCAAAGAGAATATCCCGCCACCGATCATTGAACCGACTACCAAGGCAACCAGCGCACCTAGTCGTAGTTTTCCGGGAGCTTCAGACATTGCATGACTCCATTGCAGGAGAGAAGAGTTCACAGCGTAGATCTGTTGGCTATTCAAACAGCTGACTTAGATCAGTGCATGGTCACATTCCATTGTTAATGAATGACTTATGAAATGAATGAAGGCATAACGCTACTGTTTGAAAAGGCCCGTCCTAGAGGCCTTTTGCCGATATGGTTGGGAATCGATCCTATTACTTTCGAATTAACACGCTAGTTCCTTTTCAGCGTTTGGCAAATTTTCGCCATCTGTTTTCAGTACAGAATTGATTTATTAGGATTTGCGCACAAAACTGTCTTAGCGTGCTAGGCGTTAGCGTCAACCGCTATATATAAGGGAATGTTTGTTGCTATTACCGGGCGATTAGCCGCTTAGTTGATAGTTGTTACAAATACAACCTCGCCACGATTTCAAGGGAGACTGAAATGTCGCAACCGACGCAAAAGCTGCGCCTTGGCGCGTTGATCGCCCTGGTGGTGGGCTCGATGATTGGCGGCGGGATTTTCTCCCTGCCGCAGAACATGGCGGCCCGCGCCGACGCCGGAGCGATCCTGATCGGCTGGGGCATCACGGCCATCGGCATGCTGACCCTGGCGTTCGTGTTTCAGACCCTGGCCAACCGCAAGCCGGAACTGGATTCCGGGGTCTACGCCTACGCCAAGGCCGGTTTCGGTGACTACATGGGGTTCTCTTCGGCCTGGGGGTACTGGATCAGTGCGTGGCTGGGCAACGTCGGCTATTTCGTGCTGCTGTTCAGTACCCTCGGTTACTTCTTCCCGGTGTTCGGCCAGGGCAACACGCCGATCGCCATCGGCTGCGCCTCGGTGCTGTTGTGGTCGGTGCATTTTCTGGTGATGCGCGGGATCAAGGAGGCGGCGCTGATCAACCAATTGACCACCGTGGCCAAGGTCGTGCCGCTGGTCATGTTCATCGTCATCGCCGCCGTGGCGTTCAAGGCTGAAATCTTCACCCGCGACATCTGGGGCCGCAGCAACCCCAACTTCGGCGGGGTGATGGAGCAGGTGCGCAACATGATGCTGGTCACCGTGTTCGTGTTCATCGGCATCGAAGGCGCCAGCGTGTACTCGGCGCGGGCGGAGAAACGCAGTGACGTCGGCCGGGCTACCGTGATCGGTTTTATCGGCGTGCTGGCACTGCTGGTTCTGGTCAATGTGCTGTCGCTGGGCATCATGACCCAGCCGGAACTGGCCAAGCTGCAGAACCCGTCGCTGGCGGCGGTGTTGGAACATATCGTCGGGCCGTGGGGCGCCTTGCTGATCAGCATCGGCCTGGCAATCTCGTTGCTCGGTGCGTTGCTGTCGTGGGCGTTGCTCTGTGCCGAAATCCTCTTCGCCACGGCCAGGGACAACACCATGCCGGCGTTTCTGAAAAAGGAGAACGCCAATCACGTGCCGGTCAATGCGTTGTGGCTGACCAACGTGATGATCCAGATTTTCCTGCTGATCACGCTGTTTTCCGCCGGCACCTACACGAGCCTGATCTACCTGGCATCGTCGATGATTCTGGTGCCGTACCTGTGGTCGGCGGCGTACGCGGTGCTGCTCAGCGGACGCGGCGAAACCTACGAACACGCGTCCGCCGAGCGCAGCAAGGATCTGCTGATCGGCGGCATCGCCCTGTGTTACGCGGTATGGCTGCTGTACGCCGGCGGGGTGAAATACCTGCTGCTCTCGGCGCTGCTGTATGCACCGGGGGTGATCCTGTTCGCCAAGGCCAAGCGTGAACAGGGCGAGCCGCTGTTCACCACCGTGGAAAAGGGCATTTTCACCTGCGTGGTTATCGGCGCCGGGCTGGCGGCATATGGTTTGTACAGCGGCTTGCTCTCACTGTGAGGTTGACCCTGGCGTATCAGCCACCCTATGAGGGAGAGGGGGCCGATCCCAGTATCTGGTGTCATGCAGCGAGCTGAGCAGCCGATCGATTGTGAATTCACCGCAGCACGCTCGGGTCGGCGCAATGCGCGAGCACTCCCGATCAGCCCCGTCTCTCTCCGGGAGGGTTCGGGTGAGGGGCTTTTAGCGCCACTGCGGGCTATGCGATCCCAGCTCGGTCGCTGGCAACGCCCACTGCAGCGGTGTCCCGGCAATCCGCAGCGGCACTTGCAGACGATGCGCCGGCCCCCATGGGGTCTGCTCCACTCGCCGGTCCTGATCCTGTTGATCTTCGGTGCGCAACGCCTCACTTGTCCCGGGTCCGTGCTCAATCAGCAGCTTCGCGGTCCGCGCCAGTGACAGCCGCGCCGAGCCTCCCCGGCCACTGCGCAGGCGCTCGCTGAGCAGTTTGATCGCACTCGCTGCCATCAGGTACCCGGTTGCATGATCCAGCGCCTGCACCGGCAAGGGCGTCGGTTTATCGGCGTGCTTCCAGCGCTGTCCGGCCTCGGCGATGCCGCTGCTCATCTGCACCAGGCTGTCGAAGCCGCGACGGTGTTGCCACGGGCCACTCCAGCCGTAGGCATTGAGGCAGACGTCGATCAGCCCCGGCGCCAGTTGCCGGCGGCGCTCGCTGGCGAAACCGAGGCGTTCCAGGGCATCGGCGCGGTAGCCGTGAAGGAGAATGTCGGCGTCCTTGAGCAGGCTCTCGAACACGGCGCGATCCTGCGCTTGCTGCAGATCCAGCCGCGCACAGCGTTTGCCGAGGGTCACTTCCGGGACCACGCCGGGCTCGTTCCAGCTCGGCGGGTCGATGCGCAACACATTGGCACCGAGGCCGGCAAGAAAGCGGCTGGCGGTGGGGCCGGCCAGCACGCGGGTCAGATCCAGCACTTTCAGCCCGGCCAGTGGCTGCGCCACCGAGCCTGGCCACGCTCGCGGATGGGCGTCCGGGTCTTGGCCAAACTGCACCAGTGGCTCGGCATTCACCGCCAGGCCTTGTGGGTGCAGTTGCCACTGCTGCCAACTGCGCATCTCGGCGGCACAGCCCTTGGCGTCGACCACCGCTTGTTCCAGCTCGCTGCCGGTCCATTGCGCGACCTGCGTTGCCATCGCCGCGCGGTCGGCACAGGCGCCGAGCACGCTTTCGGCCGCCGCGCGGTGATGCGGGGCGTTGGTGTGCAGGCGGATCCAGCCATCCCGGGTGGCATAGTCACCGGCCACCGGATCCCACAGCGGCGGGACTTGCCAACCGATGGGGCGGATCGAAGAGGCGAACCACAACGAGGCCAGGCGGCGGTCTACTGCAACGGCGGGCAATTGACCGGTCTGCTGCTCGAGCAATTCGCTGACGGCTTGGCCGGCCGCGCCAATGCTGGCGCAGGCGAGCTCAGTGACGGCGAAAGCCGAAGGCAGGGCGCCATCGGCGGTGAACGGAATCGGCGTGTGCGCCAAGCCGAGTGCGGCTTGAATGGACGTGAGTAAATCAGTCATCGAAGGCCCTCCGGGAGAGAGGGCGATGATAGTGCAAAAGATCATCGCGTCAGATGAAATCCCCGGACAGATCAACATCTGTAGGAGCTGGCTTGCCAGCGATGGCGCTGTGTCAGTCACTCATGCATTGACTGATTCACCGTCATCGCTGGCGAGCTAGCTCCCACAGGGGCTTTGCTGATTTCAGACGCGGAACTGATCCATCAACTTCATCTGCTGGCTGGCCAGGGCATTGAGCTGGCTGCTGATCGCCGCCGACTCAGTGGCCTGCTCGGTCAGCGTCTCGGTGACGGTACGAATCGCCGAGACGTTGCGGTTGACCTCTTCGGCCACGGCGCTCTGTTGTTCGGCGGCGCTGGCGATCTGCAGATTCATGTCGCTGATGACGGTTACCGCGTCGCTGATCTTGCCCAGCGCATCCACGGCCTGACGGATTTGCCCGGCGTTGTTGTGGGCCTGGGTCTGACTCGAATGCATGGTCGCCACCACGCCACGGGTGCCGGTCTGGATGCGTTCGATCACCAGGCGGATTTCCTCCACCGAATCCTGGGTGCGCTTGGCCAGGTTGCGCACTTCGTCGGCCACCACGGCGAAACCGCGACCGCTTTCGCCCGCACGGGCCGCCTCGATGGCGGCGTTGAGGGCCAGCAGGTTGGTCTGCTCGGCGATGCTGCGGATGACCTCCAGCACCGAGCCGATCTGCTCGCTGTTGACCGCCAGATCCTCGACTTCGGTCACCGCCTTGCTGACTTCATCGGCCAGTTGATTGATGTCGCGCGTGCTGCGCTCGATGATCGCCATGCCGTCCTTGGCCGACTGATCGGCACCCTTGGCGGCGCTGGCCGCGTTCGAAGCGCTGTTGGCGACGTCGTGGGCGGTGGCGCTCATTTCATTGGAGGCGGTGGCGACCTGGTCGATTTCGCGGAACTGCACCTGCATGCCTTCACTGGTCTGCCGGGCGATTTCCGAAGACTGGTCGGCGGTGCCTCGGGCCTCGCTGATGCTTTGCTTGATCTGCGCGATGGTCGGTTGCAGCTTGTCGAGGAAACGGTTGAACCAGTTCACCAGTTCGCCCAGTTCATCCTGCTTGCTGTAGTTCAGGCGCTGGGTCAGGTCGCCTTCGCCGCTGGCGATGTTCTTCAGCATTTCGGCGACGCTGTTGATCGGCCGGGTGACGCCGGACGCGGTCAGCCAGATCAGCACCAGGCCGACCAGACCGGCCACCACCGCCACCAGCAGGGCGGTGAGCAGGCCGGTTTCCTGGGCATCGTCGAGGACCGCCTGCAACTTCACCGAGTCGGCCAGCAGCACCTGTTTCGGCAGGTCGATCACCACCCCCCAGGCGCGGGAGTTGCCGATCGGATCGACCGGGTACACCGCACGGATCAGGTCGCCCTGTTCGAGGATTTTCGGCGTGCCGCTGACCAGCAGTTGCAACACGTCCTGGCCTTCGGCGCCGAGGGTGTCGCTGATCTTTTTGCCGACCCGGGTGGCGTCGGCGCTGTCAGCCGCGAGCACGCCGCTGCCGGAGACGATCAGCATGTGCCCGGCATTGTTGAACAGGTTGCGCTGGGAATCGACGGCCGCCGCTTGCAGGGCGTCGAGGGCAATGTCGACGCCGACCACACCGATGGCCTTGCCGTCGACAAGCAGCGGCACGGAAATCGTGGTCATGAGCATTTCCTTGCCGCCCACGGTGTCGGCGTACGGGTCGAGCAGGCAGGTACGCTTGTTGTCGCGCGGGCAGGTGTACCAACTGTTGTACGGCGTACCGCTGACGCTGAGGGTGGTCTTGGTCATGTCCTCTTCGACCATGATCGTGTTCAGCGCCGAGCCGGCCGCGCGGCTCCAGTACGAGGCGAAGCGTCCGGCTTCGTTGGACTGGCGCGCGGCGTCGTTGGCGAATTCGCTGTCCTTGCCGTCGAGGCCGTTGGGTTCGAAGGCGAGCCAGATGCCCAGGACCTTGTCGTTGCGCTCGAAGGCGGTTTTCAGGCTCAGGTTCAGTTCTTCGCGCAGGGCGCCGGCGTCCAGCGAGCGCTTGGCGGCCATCACCCGCAGGTCCTTGATCTGGTCGGCCAGGGCGGTGATCACCGTCAGGCTTTCGCCGAAGGTCCTCTGCACGCGCACTGCCTGCTCGGCCGCTTTGGCCTGCAACAGGTTCTGCACACTGGCGGTGAGCATCTTGCTGCTGGAGGCGCTGACCAGTTCGTCGTTCTGGTCGGTCTGGTAAATGTTCATGCCGACGATCAGCGCGACCACGCCGAGCAGGCACAGGCCGGAGAGCAGCACGATTTTCAGGCGAATGGAAAGGGAGTCGAACATGGGGCGTTCTCGTGAATGGATGAGCTATTGGCTATGGGGCGGAAGTTGCCCGGTTCGCCAAATCCATTCAGCGCCATGCAATGCACATCGGCGTCAGGCGAGTGCGCATGAGGCGCCTGCCGACGAACGGTCATGGCTAAACGTTTGCGCAGGAAAATGTGCCGCAAACGGGGTGAATTACAGGGATGTTTCTGTGCTGTTGCAGGCAGGTTGCAGTCAGCAGGGATCGCGCAGCGTCTCCGGTCGCGACCAGATCCACAGGTTACCCAGGCCCATGCCGGCCATCGCCAGATACACCGGCCAGCCGTGGTCGAGCATCACCAGCATCAGCGTCGCGCAGAGCAGCATGCTCACGGTGGCGCTGATCTTGGCCTTGCGCGCGATGATCTTGCCGTTGCGCCAGTTGCTGAGGATCGGCCCGAACAGCCGATGGTTTTCCAGCCAGGCGCTCAGGCGCGGTGAACTGCGGGTTGCGGCCCAGGCGGCAAGGAGGATGAACTCGGTGGTCGGCAGGCCCGGCACGACAATCGCGACCAGGCCAATGCCCAGGCTGACATAGGCCAGCAGGCCGAACAGCACGCGGGCGAGTTTGGAGGAGGCTGGTTGCGGCATGGGCTACGCGATGGCTTCTGAAGCGGAAGGGAGATCTTACAGGTTGTTGCAGTTCCAATGTGGGAGCGAGCCTGCTCGCGAAAGCGGTGGATCAGGCACATTGATCTTGAATGTGCTGCCGCCGTCGCGAGCAGGCTCGCTCCCACAAGGAACAGGTGTTGTGTCAGGCCGGTTCGGCTTCGCTCGCGTAAGCCTGTTCCAGCAGCACGGTGAAGCGGTTGAACGCGTCGATGGCGCCTTGCTCGATCTCGGCTTCTTCTTCTGCGCTGAACGGCAGCGCGTCGAGGGTCTTGACGAAACGTTTCCAGCCTTCGGCGCGGCCGCCTTGCGGCTCGGCGAGATGACGGGCGCCGAAGGTTTCGCTCAGCTCCAGCGCCACGGCGCGCTTGATCAGGAACGCGGCACCGAGCTTGGAGCCTTCGGAGACGAAGATCCAGCCAAGGGCGCGGGCCTTGCTCGGGTTTTTCAGCGCGCCAGCCACCGGTGCCGGAATCTCGGTGTGCAGATCCGCCAGGTCGGCCTTGGCCGCCTCAGCGCGGCAACGGGCCGGCAGATCCGCGACGATGGCGCCCAGCTCGGCGTCGTTGTACAGGTCTACCAACTCTGACTGGAACAGGTATTGCGCAACCACGAAGCGCGCGAAGTTGGCGCGGGTCTCGAACGGCGCGTGGGCCTTGACCAGCGCATCGAGCTTGCTGTGCGGCTCGTGGGTGATCTGGTTCAGGCGTTGTGAACGCAGGGTTTTTTCCGCAGGGGTCATGGGATGTCCTTGATAAAAGAGGCACTTGATAACGAGACGAACGGGCGTGCGCCGGACAGTAAAAAAACCTCGCGACATGGCGTTGAATGCTCGCCGCGAGGTCGGACCGATCAGATGTCCCAGACCAGATTGATCGCGAAGTTGCGACCCGGCTGGGTCAGGCGATCGAGGTTGGCCGGTTGCGTCACCGAGGCTTCGCCGACGCTGTCGTAACCGCGTACGTCATCCCACTGCCAGTACTTCTTGTCGGTCAGGTTGTAGAGGCCGGCGTTGACGGTCACGTCGTCGCTGACCTTGTAGAAGCCGGCCAGGTCGAGCACGCCGTAACCGGGGGTCTTGAACTGGGTGCTGGTGCCGTCCGGGGTCTTGAAGCTGGTGCTGTCGACGCGGTCCTTGCGCTTGACCAGTGTCCAGCTCAGCAGGGCGCCGTAGTTGTCCTGGTCGTAGCCGAGGCCGAACACGCCGGTCAGCGGGTTGACGCTGTTGAGCGGCTGGCCGCTGTCATCGTTGCGGCCATACAGATAGGCCAGCGAGCCCTGGGTATAGAGGCCGCTTGGCGCACCGAAGGTGTCGAGGTTCAGGCGACCTTTGAGCTCCACGCCCTTGATGGTGGCGTGCTTGATGTTGTTGCTCTGGAACGTGGTCTCGGTGTAGCCCGGGGTGATGGCGTTTTCGTCGATGAAATCGCGGTATTTGTTGTAGAACACGGCGACGTCGAAACTGCCCGCATTGAAGTTGCCACGCAGGCCGGTTTCATAGCTCTTGCTCTTTTCCGGCTCGAGATCCGGGTTGGGCGCCACCTGATAGCCGCCGGCGAGGTTTTCGAAGCGACCGTAGAGCGCCTTGGCGGTCGGCGTACGGAAACCTTCGGCGTACTGGCCGTACCAGGTGTAATGGTCATTGAAGCTGTACGTGGTGCCGAACTTCGGCGACAGGCGATGCCAGGTCTTGGTCTTGTCGCTCACCGTGCCATTGCCGCTCTGGTCGGCGGTGGCCAGGAACTCGTCGGTCAGGTGCGGCTTGAGCTGGGTGTAGTCGTAGCGCGCGCCTGGCAGGAAGGTCCAGTTGCCCCAGCTGATCTGGTCCTGGGCAAACAGGCTGTAGCTGTTGATGGTCGGATCGGGGAAGTCACTGGCTGGGGTCAGGGTGTCGGCAGCGCTCGGTGCGCCGATCACCCGGCAGGCACCGGCGACGGTCAGGCACGTGCCGCTGCCGGTGCGCAGGCCGGTGACCTTGTCCTGCTTGATGGTAGTGCCGTAGGTGACGACGTGATCGGTGGCGGCGATGGCGAAGGCCTTGTCGGCCTGGGCATCGAACACCCACTGGCGATCCTTGTAGTTGGTGTCGCGCTCGCGCAGCACGGTGCGCGATGGCGCGTAGATTTCCTCGGTGCGCTGGTCGGTCTTGGCGATCTGGTAGTTCAGCGACCACTTGATGTGGTCGGCGAGGGCGCTGTCGAGGCCGAAGCTGTGCTCGAGGCCGAAGCGCTCGCGGGTCACGGTGTCATTGCCGCTGCGCGACTTGTAGAAACCGAAACCGCGTCCGGCGTTGAACGGGCCGCCGACGGCGCTGAGCTGGCGGGTGTCGCGGTCGTCCTTGTAATGCTCGTAGGTCAGGCCCAGGCGTGCGTCGTCGGCGTAGTTCCAGCCGAGTTTGGCGAGGACGTTGGTGGTGCGCACGTCCTCGGGGTTGGCCTCGGTGCGTTGCAGGCCGGTGCCACCGGTCTCGCCATAGGATTCGGTTTCATGGCCGTTGCGCTGGCTCAGGTGCAGCAGACCGTCGAAGTCGCCGCTGCGGCCGGCGACGGTGCCGGAGGTCAGCCAGCTGTCATCGGCCGAGCTGTAGCCGGTTTTCAGCCGCGCGCCGACGTCCTTGCCGGGCTTGATGATGTCGTCCGGATCGAGGGTGTAGTAGCTGACCGCGCCGCCAATGGCGTTGCTGCCGTAGAGCACCGACGCCGGGCCGCGGAGGATTTCCACGCGCTTGACGATTTCCGGGTCGACGTAGTTGCGGTTGGTCTGGGCGTAAGGGCCGTTGAAGAAGCTGTCGGGTACTTGCACGCCGTCGACCTGGGTCAGCACGCGGTCGCCGTCGATGCCGCGAATGTTGTAGCCGGTCAGGCCGGCACGCTGGCCGGCACCGCCCACCGAAACGCCCGGTTCGTAGCGCACCAGGTCCTTGATCGAGTTGACGTTGTTGCGCTCGAGTTGTTCGCGGGTCTGCACGCTGACCGTGGCCGGCACGCTGTTCACCGACTGCTCCTGGCGCGTGGCGCTGATGGTCACCTGGTCGAGGTTGAGGGCGCCGCCGGTGCTGCGTTTTTCCAGCACGACGTTGTTGTTGCCGAGTTTGCGGAAGCTCAGGTTGGTCCCCACCAACAAGCGCTCCAGGGCCTTTTCCGGTGGCAGCGAACCGCGCACGCCCGGCGACGACACACCTTCACCCAGTTGCGCCGGCAAACCGACCTGCCAGCCCGTGACGCCGGTGAACGCATTGAGCGCCGACACCAGTGGCTGCTGGGCAATGGCGAAGGAGTAGTCGCCCATGTTGCGCGCCGGCTGTTCGGTGGCGGCCATCAGCGGCGCGGTGCCGGCCATCAGGATCGCGGCGGTCAGCAGCGACAGTACGCGGGAAGGGGTGGAGGTCTGGCGGGTAAGGCGTGAGGACATCGATAGCGCTCCGTGTCGCACGAATCTTTATAGGTGCTGATTGATTCGGCGAGATGCGAATCAATTGCATTGGCTATAACGAGACGAACGAGCTTTCGCTATCGAGTAAAAATAATTCTCATTCAGTTCAGGATTACCAGCGCGGGGAATTCCTGCAGGCGCGCCGAAGTGATGTGAGCCAGGGAACGCACCACGTCCAGCGGCTGGTCGAGGCGGTAATTGCCGGTGACGGCGACGTCGGCCAGCTGTTCGTTGGTGTTGATGATCCAGCCAGGGTAGTAGCGGCGCAGCTCGGCCAGGACCTGGCTCAGCGGGCAGTTTTCGAACACCAGCCGGCCCTGGACCCAGGCCAGATCGGTGTTGGCGTCGAGTCGGGCTGGACGGTCGAAACCGTTGGGGCCGATCCGAATACTTTCGCCAGCCGTCAAACGTACGCGAGCGTCGTTGTGCGTTGTCTGCAGATCGACATCGCCACGCTGTACGTTGACCTGCGCCACGCCATCGAGATAACGCACGGCGAACGCGGTATCGCGCACGCTGGCGCGAACCGGACCGGCGTCGATTTCCAAGGGCTGGCTGCGGCCGCCGGCAATCTCGAAAAACGCCTCGCCCTGATACAACCGCGCGACCCGTGTTTGATCGTTGATGGTGCTGGAAAATGCCGAGTTGGTATTGAGCAGGACTTTCGAGCCGTCCTCCAGTTGGAGGCGCTGGCGCTCGCCGACCACCGTCAGATGATCGGCCTGAATGCGCATCGGCAGATTACTGAAACTGAACAGACCGAGCAGCAGCACCGCAGCGCTGGCCAGCGGTTTCCAATGCGCACGCAAACGCTTGATAACGGTGACTTTCGCCGGTTGTGCCGCCAGGTTTTGCGCGCACTGGGCGACTTGCGGGCCATCCCAGATCGCCTGCGCCTTGGCGAACGCCTCGGCGTTCAACGGATCGGCCGCCAGCCAGGCATGAAACTGCCGGGTCTGCTCCTCGTCCGGGCTGCCGAGCACGATGAGCCAGTCGAGTGCCTGGTCCATTGCGTTTGCAGCGTCCTGCACCGAATCCGGCGAAGGCGAGCGGTGGGTGTCCGTCACGGTGTTTCCTCGGCAGTGTCTGCGCACGGCTGTTTTTTCAGTGAAGCGTAAAAGTCGGGCAAGGGTAACAAAGCCCGATGATCCGTGCAGGCGATCCTGGCACTCGGACAAGGCCTGCGACCTCAGTCGCCATTCAGGCGTTCGGCGACGCCGATGCAGAGGGTCATGATCAGCTTCAGTTCTTTCTGCACGGTGCTGAGGGAAACATTCAGTTCGTCGGCGATTTCCTGATAGCTGTTTCCGTGCAGACGGCTGAGGATGAAAATCTGCTGCTGGCGGTGGCTGAGTTGGCTCAGGCTGACGTTCAAGCGCTCCAGCATCTGTTCGGCGTGGGCGGCGTCTTCGGCGCTGCTGGCGGGGGCGGCCACGCTGTGCACGACATCCTGCGGTACGTCGTCGAGCATGGTCCGCGAGTGAATCCTGCGCGCCCGCAGATGATCCAGCGCCAGGTTGCGCGCGGTCTGGAACACGAAGGGTTCAAGGTGATCGATGGCGCGTTCGCTCAGCGCCCGCGTGACGCGCAGGTAGGTTTCCTGCAACAGGTCTTCGGCGGTGCTGTGGTTATTGACCATCCGCTCGATTGTGCGCAGCAGGGACGTGCGCTGAGAGAGGAAGACATGATTGAAGCGCGATTGACTCACGGGGGAACCTGATCCATTTCGAGCGAATGATAATGCTTATCATCTAGTCGAGTGGTCAAGTGTTGATTTCAGACTGAAATCAAAAACCTGTGGGAGCGGGCTTGCTCGCCAATGCGGTGGGTCAGTCGATACATCAATTGCCTGACACGACGCCTTCGAGCAAGTCCGCTCCCACATGGGAGGAGGGGATTATTCTGCGTTGCACAGCGCCAGGCAGTTATCCAGCATGCGGTTGGAGAAGCCCCATTCGTTGTCGTACCAGGCCAGTACCTTCAACAGCTTGCCGCTGGATTTGGTGTGGTTGGCGTCGAAGATCGACGACAGCGGGTTGTGGTTGAAGTCGCTGGAAACCAGCGGCAGGGCGTTGTAGCCAAGGATTTTCGAATGCTGGCTGGCAGCCTTGAGCAGGGCGTTGACTTCGTCGGCCGAGGCTTCGCGCTTGAGTTGTATGGTCAGATCGACCAGCGACACATTGATCACCGGTACGCGCACGGCCATGCCGGTCAGTTTGCCCGCCAGTTCCGGCAGCACCAGGCCCACGGCTTCGGCGGCGCCGGTCTTGCTCGGGATCATGTTCTGCGTGGCGGAGCGCGCGCGGTACGGGTCGGTGTGATAGACGTCGGTCAGGTTCTGGTCGTTGGTGTAGGCATGGATGGTGGTCATCAAGCCGTTCTCGATGCCCAGTTCGCGATGCAGCACCTGCGCCACCGGGGCCAGGCAGTTGGTGGTGCACGAAGCGTTGGAGATGATCTGGTGCGACTGGCGCAGGATGTCGTGGTTGACGCCGTAGACGACGGTGGCGTCGGCGCCCTTGGCCGGGGCCGAGATGATGACTTTGCGGGCGCCGGCAGTAATATGCGCGGCGGCTTTGGCGCGGTCGGTGAACAGGCCGGTGCATTCGAACACCACATCGATTTTTTCCGCAGCCCACGGCAGGTCGGCCGGGTTGCGGATGGCACTGACCGCAATGCGGTCGCCGTTGACGGTCAGGCTCTCGTTGTCATGCGCAACTTCGGCGTCGAATGTGCCGTGAACGGTGTCGTATTTGAGCAGATGGGCGTTGATCGCGCTGTCGCCCAGATCGTTGATGGCGACGATCTGCAAATCCTGTCGATAGCCTTGGGTATACAGTGCACGCAGGACATTACGGCCGATGCGGCCAAAACCATTGATTGCGATTCGAAGAGTCATTGAACAGCGCCGCCGTCGTTTTGTTGTTGGAATTACAAGATTATTCGCATAAAAATAGAAAACAAGCCTTTTTAGTGGCAATATTTTGTTTTATCTACAACGAGTGACCTGAATCAACTGGTCCGAATGGTCAAAAAAGCCGGCTGTCATTCCAACCACAGCGGCGTTTGATCAGCATAGACAATCAGGTCGCCACATCCGTTAGCCTGGAGTTCTACACATGCATCCCCGCGTCCTTGAGGTCACCGAACGGCTTATCGCCCGCAGCCGCGCCACGCGTCAGGCTTACCTTGCACTGATTCGCGGCGCCGCCACCGACGGCCCGATGCGCGGCAAGCTGCAATGCGCCAACTTCGCCCACGGCGTGGCCGGGTGCGGCAGCGAAGACAAGCACAGCCTGCGGATGATGAACTCGGCGAACATCGCCATTGTTTCTTCGTATAACGACATGCTCTCGGCGCACCAGCCGTACGAAGTGTTTCCGCAACAGATCAAGCAGGCCCTGCGCGAAATCGGCTCGGTCGGCCAGTTCGCCGGCGGCACCCCGGCCATGTGCGACGGCGTGACCCAGGGCGAGCCTGGCATGGAGCTGAGCCTGCCGAGCCGCGAAGTGATCGCCATGTCCACGGCTGTGGCGTTGTCGCACAACATGTTCGACGGCGCGCTGATGCTTGGTATCTGCGACAAGATCGTGCCGGGGTTGATGATGGGCGCGCTGCGCTTCGGTCACTTGCCGACGATTTTCGTCCCGGGCGGGCCGATGGTCTCGGGGATTTCCAACAAGGAAAAAGCCGACGTGCGGCAGAAGTACGCCGAAGGCAAGGCCACCCGCGAAGAGCTGCTGGAATCGGAGATGAAGTCCTACCACAGCCCGGGTACCTGCACCTTCTACGGCACCGCCAACACCAACCAGTTGCTGATGGAAGTCATGGGCCTGCACTTGCCGGGCGCGTCTTTCGTCAACCCGAACACGCCGCTGCGCGATGCCCTGACCCGCGAAGCCGCGCATCAGGTCACGCGCCTGACCAAACAGAATGGCAGCTTCCTGCCGATCGGCGAAATCGTCGACGAGAAGGCGCTGGTCAACTCGATCGTCGCGCTGCACGCCACCGGCGGCTCGACCAACCACACCCTGCACATGCCGGCCATCGCCATGGCGGCAGGCATCCAGCTGACCTGGCAGGACATGGCCGACCTCTCCGAAGTCGTGCCAACCCTCAGCCACGTCTATCCGAACGGCAAGGCCGACATCAACCACTTCCAGGCCGCCGGCGGCATGTCGTTCCTGATCCGCGAGCTGCTCGAAGCCGGCCTGCTCCACGAAGACGTCAACACCGTGCTCGGCCACGGCCTGAGCCGCTACACCCAGGAACCGTTCCTGGATAACGGCGAGCTGGTCTGGCGCGAAGGGCCGACCGACAGTCTCGACGAAAACATCCTGCGCCCGGTGGCGCGCGCGTTCTCGCCAGAGGGCGGTTTGCGGGTGATGGAAGGCAACCTCGGCCGTGGCGTGATGAAAGTCTCCGCCGTGGCCGTGGAAAACCAGATCGTCGAAGCACCGGCCATGGTCTTTCAGGATCAGCAGGATTTGGCCGACGCGTTCAAGGCCGGTCTGCTGGAGAAGGATTTCGTCGCCGTGATGCGCTTCCAGGGCCCGCGTTCCAACGGCATGCCGGAGTTGCACAAGATGACCCCGTTCCTCGGCGTGCTGCAGGATCGCGGCTTCAAAGTGGCGCTGGTGACGGACGGGCGCATGTCCGGTGCGTCGGGGAAAATCCCGGCGGCCATTCACGTCAGTCCCGAGGCTTATGTCGGCGGCGCTTTGGCGCGCGTGCAAGAGGGCGATATCATCCGCGTCGATGGCGTCAACGGCACTTTGCAACTCAAGGTCGACGCCGCCGAATTTGCAGCGCGCGAACCCGCCAAAGGCCTGTTGGGCAACAACATCGGCAGCGGCCGCGAGCTGTTCGGTTTCATGCGCATGGCCTTCAGCTCGGCAGAGCAGGGCGCCAGCGCCTTCACTTCTGCCCTGGAGACGCTTAATTGAAACTGGCTTTGGTCGGTGACATCGGAGGCACCAACGCACGTTTCGCGTTGTGGCAAAACCAGCAACTGCAGTCGATTCAGGTGCTGGCCACGGCCGACCACGCCAGCCCGGAAGAAGCGATTCGCCTCTACCTGGGCGGGCTTGGCCTGGCGCCGGGGGACATCGGCTCGGTGTGCCTGTCAGTGGCCGGTCCCGTCAGTGGCGATGAATTCAAGTTCACCAACAATCACTGGCGCCTGAGCCGCACGGCGTTCTGTCAGGCGTTGCAGGTCGAGCAGTTGCTGCTGGTCAACGACTTCTCGGCGATGGCCCTGGGCATGACCCGTTTGCAGCCCGGCGAATTCCGCGTGGTCTGCGAAGGCACGCCGGAGCCGTTGCGCCCGGCGGTGGTGATCGGCCCGGGCACGGGCCTGGGCGTCGGCACGCTGCTCGACCTGGGCGCCGGGCGTTTTGCGGCGTTGCCGGGGGAGGGCGGTCACGTTGACCTGCCGCTGAGCAGCCCCCGGGAGACCCAGCTGTGGCAGCACATCCACAACGAAATCGGTCATGTCAGCGCCGAAACCGCGTTGAGCGGTGGCGGCTTGCCGCGCGTGTACCGGGCGATCTGCGCGGTGGACGGCCATGAGCCGCAACTCGACACCCCGGAAGCAATCACGGCGGCCGGTCTGGCCGGTGATCCGATTGCCCTGGAAGTGCTCGAGCAGTTCTGCTGCTGGCTCGGCCGCGTGGCCGGTAACAACGTGCTGACCACCGGTGGTCGTGGTGGCGTTTACATCGTGGGCGGCGTGATTCCGCGTTTTGCCGACTTCTTCCTCGAAAGCGGTTTCGCCCGCAGCTTCGCCGACAAGGGCTGCATGAGCGATTACTTCAAGGGCATCCCGGTGTGGCTGGTGACGGCGCCGTATTCCGGGCTGGTGGGTGCCGGTGTGGCGCTCGAACAGGCTTGAGACCGAGTCGCCTTCATCGCTGGCAAGCCAGCTCCCACAGGATCGAGGACATCCTCAGGATGTGTATAAGTCCTTGTGGGAGCTGGCTTGCCAGCGATGGGGCCAGAACAGACAACAAATATCCAAGGTTCATCAGGCATAATCCGCCCCAATTCCAACAACAAGGATGCCTTCGAAGTGAGCTCAGTCAACAAGTCGATTTTGTTGGTCGATGACGACCAGGAGATACGCGAGTTGCTGCAGACCTACCTGACCCGTGCGGGTTTTCAGGTACGGGCCACGGCCGACGGCGCCAGTTTCCGCCAGGCGCTGAACGACGCGCCGAGCGATCTGGTGATTCTTGATGTGATGCTGCCCGACGAAGACGGCTTCAGCCTGTGCCGCTGGGTGCGCCAGCATCCGCGTCAGGCACAGGTGCCGATCATCATGCTCACCGCCAGTTCCGACGAAGCCGACCGGGTGATCGGTCTGGAGCTGGGCGCCGACGATTACCTCGGTAAACCGTTCAGCCCGCGCGAGTTGCAGGCACGCATCAAGGCCCTGCTGCGCCGCGCGCAATTCGCTCAGGAACGCAGCGGCAGCGAAGTGCTGGCCTTCGATGAATGGCGCCTGGACATGGTCAGCCACCGGCTGTTCCACACCGACGGCGAGGAAGTGATTCTCTCCGGCGCCGACTTCGCCCTGCTCAAGCTGTTCCTCGATCATCCGCAGGAAATCCTCGACCGCGACACCATCGGCAACGCCACCCGGGGCCGTGAACTGATGCCCCTCGATCGCATTGTCGACATGGCCGTCAGCCGCCTGCGCCAGCGTCTGCGCGATACTGACAAGCCGCCTCGGCTGATTCGCACCGTGCGCGGCAGCGGCTATCAGTTGGCAGCCAATGTGGTTGCCGGCAATGGTCACTGAGGCGCTGCGCAACCTCGCCGGCAAGGTGCCGATGCCGCGTTCGCTGCTCGGGCGCATGCTGCTGCTGACGTTGCTTGCGGTGCTGTTCGCGCAGACGCTGTCGAGCGTGATCTGGGTTTCGCAACTGCGCGCCACCCAGCTCGAAGGCCTGGTCACCAGCGCCCGCAGCCTGGCGCATTCGATGACCGCCAGCGTCAGCTACTTCCGGTCGCTGCCGGTGGCTTACCGGCCGCTGGTGCTCGATCAGTTGCGCAGCATGGGCGGCACCCGTTTCGTGGTGACCCTCAACGACAAGCCGCTGGGCATGGAAGTGCTGCCGGTGACGCCGCGCAAAGCGGCGGTGATGAAGGCCGTGGATGAAGTGCTGCGCCAGTCGCTGGGGCATGACACCGATATTTCGGTGACCTTCGTCAGCCCCGAAGATCTGCGGATTTTCAATGCCGGGCTCAAGCTCGACGAACTGCCGCGCTCCTGGGCGCATTACGCGCTGACGCTGGAACCGGTGAACCCGCCGGTTCTGGTCACCCAGATTCAGATGGCTCCGGGCGAATGGCTGTACATCGCCTCGCTGCTGCCCGAGCCTTACACCAGCCTGGAAGAGCAGGGCCTGCCGGCGCAGCAGGTGTGGTTCATCGTCCTCACCAGCGGCTTTCTGCTGCTGTTCATCGGCCTGCTGGTGCACTGGCAGAGCCGGCCGCTCAAGCGTCTGGCGCGGGCGGCGCGGGATCTGTCGCTGGGGGCCGATGTCGAGCCAGTGGCCGAGGGCGGCGGCAGTGAAGTGGTCGAAGTGGGCCGCGCGTTCAACACCATGCGCGAACGCATCAGCCGCTACCTGACTGAGCGCAGCCAGTTGTTCAGCGCGATTTCGCATGACCTGCGGACACCGATCACCCGTTTGCGCCTGCGTGTCGAACTGCTTGAGGACGAACAACTGCAAACCAAGTTCGGCCGCGATCTGGATGAGCTGGAGCTGCTGGTCAAAGGCGCGTTGCAATGCGTGAAGGACACCGACATCCACGAGAACATCGAGCCGGTGGATCTCAACCATGTGCTCGATTGCCTGGTGGAACCCTATCTGGCGCCGAACGGCAATGGCCGCGTGACCCAGCAGGGGCGGGCGCTGGCGGCGTATCCGGGCAAGCCGCTGGCGCTCAAGCGCTGCATCGGCAACCTGATCGACAACGCGCTGAAGTACGGTTGGAACGCCCATCTGCACATCGACGACGATGAGAGCGCGTTTGTCCTGCACGTCGACGATGAAGGTCCTGGCGTGCCGGAGCAGCGGCTGGAGCAGGTGTTCGAGCCGCACTTTCGTCTCGCCGGGCAACAGCAGGGTTATGGCCTGGGCCTGGGGATCGCGCGCAACATCGCCCACAGCCATGGCGGTGAGGTGACCTTGCAGAATCTGCGCGAGGGTGGCTTGCGGGTGACCTTGCAACTGCCGCGCAGTGTTGATTAGTCAGACCGCGTCAGGGTTCTTCGCGAGCAGGCTCGCTCCCACATTCGAGCGCATTCCTTCGGTTGAAAGGCGATCACCTTGTGGGAGCGAGCCTGCTCGCGAAGACAGGGTTCCATTCACCGCAAATGTCACGGCTCAGTGACAAAACCCGCCCCCTTCGTTACAAGACCGCCCCGGCCCGTTGTTTAGACTGCCCGCAGTCATAACAACAAAAAAGGCCACCCATGGACCAGTTCAATCCCGGCTTCAGCAGTTGGCTGAACGCCCCAGCCCATCAGCAGTGGCTTGCCGCCGAAGGCCTGCGCCTGCTGGCGTTCGCCAAGGCCTCGCGCCTGCCCGAGGGCTTCGCCAACCTCGACGAGCGCGGTCGACTCCAGGCTGGCGCACAAGCCGAAACCATGAACACCGCGCGCATGACCCACAGCTTCGCCATGGCCCACATCCAGGGCTTGCCGGGGTTCGCCGAACTGGTCGACCACGGTGTCCAGGCCTTGCGCGGGCCGTTGCGCGATGCGCTGCACGGCGGCTGGTTCGCCACCGCCGAGCACCGCGATGGCAACACCGGCAAGAACGCCTACCTGCATGCCTTCGTCGCGCTCGCGGCCAGCTCGGCGGTCGTCGCCCAGCGTCCCGGTGCGCAGGCGTTGCTCGATGACGCCATCGACATCATCGACACTTACTTCTGGAGCGAGGAAGAGGGCGCCATGCGCGAATCCTTCAATCGCGACTGGCGTGAAGAGGAAGCCTATCGCGGCGCCAACAGCAACATGCACGCCACCGAAGCGTTCCTCGCCCTCGCCGACGTCACTGACGATCCGCGCTGGCTGGTGCGCGCCCAGCGTATCGTCGAGCGGGTGATCCACGGTCACGCTGCCGCCAACGGTTATCTGGTGATCGAGCACTTCGACCGCGACTGGCAACCGCTGCGCGACTACAACCGCGACAACCCTGCCGACGGGTTCCGCCCCTACGGCACCACCCCGGGCCACGGTTTCGAATGGGCACGGCTGCTGCTGCACCTCGAGGCAGCGCGGGTCCAGGCCGGCATGCTGACGCCGGGCTGGCTGGCCGCCGATGCGCAAAAACTCTTCGAGCAAAACTGCCGCCACGGCTGGGACGTCGATGGCGCCCCGGGCATCGTCTACACCCTCGACTGGGACAACCAGGCGGTGGTGCGCCATCGTCTGCACTGGACCCACGCGGAAGCCAGCGCCGCCGCCAGCGCCTTGCTCAAGCGTACCGGCGAGGCCGGATACGAAGCCTGGTACCGGCTGTTCTGGGAATTCTGCGACGTGCATTTCATCGATCGCTGCGACGGCAGCTGGCACCACGAACTCGACCCGCACAATCGCCCGAGCGCCGATATCTGGGCGGGCAAACCGGATCTCTATCACGCCTGGCAAGCCGTGCTGATCCCTCGACTACCCTTGTCGCCGAGCATGGCGACTGCTTTGGCACGGCTGTCTTGCGGCGTTCCTGTGTAACCATGTGGTGACATTCGCGCGTCCCTTCGTTACCTGCGAAGGCAAACGTCCTGTTTAAACTCCCGTGCAGCGCAAGCACCAGACTTGCATGCATAACAACAAGAAAGGTACATCTCAGATGAATGCGATTTCTCGCCTCGCTACTGTCATTTCTGTCGCCTCCCTGTTCCCGCTCGCTGTGCTGCCCCTGAGTGTTTCCGCTGCCGACTCCAAAGGTTCGGTGGAAGTTGTGCATTGGTGGACGTCTGGTGGCGAAAAAGCCGCCGTCGATGTCCTCAAGGCGCAAGTCGAAAAAGACGGCTTTACCTGGAAAGACGGCGCTGTCGCCGGCGGTGGCGGTGCGACTGCCATGACCGTGCTGAAAAGCCGCGCCGTTGCCGGCAACCCGCCAGGCGTGGCCCAGATCAAGGGCCCGGACATCCAGGAATGGGCCTCCACCGGCCTGCTCGACACCGACGTCCTGAAGGACGTTGCGAAGCAGGAGAAGTGGGACAGTCTGCTCGACAAGAAAGTCTCCGATACCGTCAAGTACGAGGGTGACTACGTGGCCGTGCCGGTGAACATTCACCGGGTGAACTGGCTGTGGATCAACCCGGAAGTGTTCAAGAAAGCCGGTATCACCAAGAACCCGACCACCCTCGAAGAATTCTACGCCGCCGGTGACAAGCTCAAGGCTGCCGGTTTCATCCCGCTCGCCCACGGTGGCCAGCCTTGGCAGGACAGCACCGTGTTCGAAGCGGTGGTGCTCTCGGTGATGGGTGTCGATGGCTACAAGAAAGCCCTGGTTGACCTCGACAACGCCGCGCTGACCGGCCCGGACATGGTCAAGGCGCTGACCGAGCTGAAGAAGGTCGCGACCTACATGGACGTCGACGGCAAGGGCCAGGACTGGAACCTGGAAGCGGCCAAGGTCATCAACGGCAAGGCCGGCATGCAGATCATGGGTGACTGGGCCAAGTCCGAATGGACCGCCGCCAAGAAAGTCGCCGGCAAGGACTACGAGTGCGTAGCGTTCCCGGGCACCGACAAGGCGTTCACCTACAACATCGACTCGCTGGCGGTGTTCAAGCAGAAAGACGCAGGCACTGCGGCCGGTCAGCAGGACATCGCCAAGGTCGTGCTGGGTGAAAACTTCCAGAAAGTCTTCAGCATCAACAAGGGCTCGATCCCGGTGCGTAACGACATGCTCGCCGACATGGGCAAGTACGGTTTCGACTCCTGCGCCCAGACCGCCGCCAAGGACTTCCTGGCAGACGCCAAGTCCGGTGGCCTGCAGCCGAGCATGGCGCACAACATGGCCACCACGCTGGCGGTGCAGGGCGCGTTCTTTGACGTAGTGACCAACTACATCAACGACCCGAAAGCCGACCCGGCCGACGCGGCGAAGAAACTTGGCGCGGCGATTCAGTCGGCCAAATAGGCGATAGCGACGAGCTACAAGCGACGAGCTGCAAGATAAGAGCGCTGCTCTGTTTGTCTTGCAGCTCGCAGCTCGCAGCTGCTCTTCTCTTCTTTTATGGATTTCCCCATGAGTTCTGTTGCTGTGTTCAGCAAGGCCTCGCCGTTCGATGCACTGCAACGCTGGCTACCGAAACTGGTACTGGCTCCGAGCATGTTCATCGTCCTGGTGGGCTTCTATGGCTATATCCTGTGGACGTTCGTCCTGTCGTTCACCACCTCGACGTTCCTGCCGACCTACAAGTGGGCCGGCCTGGCGCAATACGCGCGGCTGTTCGACAACGACCGCTGGTGGGTGGCGAGCAAGAACCTGGCGCTGTTCGGCGGCATGTTCATCGGCATTACCCTGGTGATCGGCGTACTGCTGGCGGTGTTCCTCGACCAGCGCATCCGTCGCGAAGGTTTCATTCGCACCATTTACCTGTACCCGATGGCGCTCTCGATGATCGTCACCGGTACCGCGTGGAAATGGCTGCTCAACCCGGGCATGGGCCTGGACAAATTGCTGCGTGACTGGGGCTGGGAAGGCTTCCGCCTGGACTGGCTGATCGACCCGGACCGCGTCGTCTACTGCCTGGTGATCGCGGCCGTGTGGCAAGCCTCGGGCTTCATCATGGCGATGTTCCTCGCCGGCCTGCGGGGTGTCGATCAGTCGATCATCCGCGCCGCGCAGATCGACGGCGCAAGCATGCCGACCATCTACTGGAAAGTGGTGCTGCCGAGCCTGCGTCCGGTGTTCTTCAGTGCGGTGATGATCCTCGCCCACATCGCGATCAAGAGCTTCGACCTGGTCGCCGCCATGACCGCCGGCGGTCCGGGTTACTCCTCCGACCTGCCCGCGATGTTCATGTATTCCTTCACCTTCAGTCGCGGCCAGATGGGCATGGGCTCGGCCAGTGCGATTCTGATGCTCGGTGCGATTCTCGCGATCATCGTGCCTTACCTGTACTCCGAGCTGAGGACCAAGCGTCATGACTAGTCTCGCTGCCAAACCCGCCATCAGCCTGAGTCGCATCGCGATCTACGCGGTGCTGATCCTCGCGGTCCTGCTGTACCTGGTGCCGCTGGTGGTGATGTTGCTGACCAGCTTCAAGACCCCGGAAGACATCAGCACCGGCAACCTGCTGAGCTGGCCGACCGTGGTCAGCGGCATCGGCTGGGTCAAGGCCTGGGCCACTGTCGACGGTTATTTCTGGAACTCGATCAAGATCACCGTGCCAGCGGTGCTGATCTCCACCGCCATCGGTGCGCTCAACGGTTACGTGCTGTCGATGTGGCGCTTCCGCGGTTCGCAGCTGTTCTTCGGCCTGCTGCTGTTCGGCTGCTTCCTGCCGTTCCAGACCGTGCTGCTGCCGGCCTCGTTCACTCTCGGCAAGATGGGCCTGGCCAGCACCACCACCGGCCTGGTGTTTGTCCACGTGGTCTACGGCCTGGCGTTCACCACGCTGTTCTTCCGCAACTACTACGTGAGCATTCCCGATGCGCTGGTGAAGGCCGCGCGCCTGGACGGTGCGGGGTTCTTCACGATTTTCCGCCGCATCATTCTGCCGATGTCGACGCCGATCATCATGGTCTGCCTGATCTGGCAGTTCACCCAGATCTGGAACGACTTCCTGTTCGGCGTGGTGTTCTCCAGCGGTGATTCGCAACCCATCACCGTGGCGCTGAACAACCTGGTCAACACCAGTACCGGGGCCAAGGAATACAACGTGGACATGGCAGCGGCGATGATCGCCGGGCTGCCGACCCTGCTGGTCTATGTGGTCGCAGGCAAGTATTTCGTGCGCGGGCTGACAGCCGGCGCAGTCAAGGGGTAATCATGGCTACGCTCGAACTTCGCAACGTCAACAAGACCTACGGTGCCGGCCTGCCGGACACCCTGAAGAACATCGAACTGTCGATCAAGGACGGTGAGTTCCTGATCCTCGTCGGCCCGTCGGGCTGCGGCAAGTCGACCCTGATGAACTGCATCGCCGGCCTCGAGACCATCACCGGTGGCGCGATCATGATCGGCGACCAGGACGTCAGCGGCATGAGCCCGAAGGATCGCGACATCGCCATGGTGTTCCAGTCCTACGCGCTGTACCCGACCATGAGCGTGCGCGAGAACATCGAGTTCGGCCTGAAGATCCGCAAGATGAGCCAGGCTGCCATCGACGAGGAAGTCGCCCGCGTCGCCAAACTGCTGCAGATCGAGCACCTGCTCAATCGCAAGCCGGGCCAGCTCTCCGGTGGTCAGCAACAGCGCGTGGCGATGGGCCGTGCCCTGGCGCGGCGGCCGAAGATCTATCTGTTCGACGAACCGCTGTCCAACCTCGACGCCAAGCTGCGCGTGGAGATGCGCACGGAAATGAAACTGATGCACCAGCGTCTGAAAACCACCACGGTCTACGTGACCCACGACCAGATCGAAGCGATGACCCTGGGCGACAAAGTGGCGGTGATGAAGGACGGCATCATCCAGCAGTTCGGAACGCCGAAAGAAATCTACAACGACCCGGCCAACCTGTTCGTGGCGAGCTTCATCGGCTCGCCACCGATGAACTTCATCCCGCTGCGCCTGCAACGCAAGGACGGCCGCCTGCTGGCGCTGCTCGACAGCGGCCAGGCGCGTTGCGAATTGCCGATGGGCATGCAGGACGCCGGTCTCGAAGATCGCGAAGTGATCCTCGGCCTGCGCCCGGAACAGATTGCCCTGGGCAGCGGCGAGGGCAATGGCCTGCCGAGCATCAAGGCCGAAGTGCAGGTCACCGAGCCGACCGGTCCGGACACCCTGGTGTTCGTCAACCTCAACGACACCAAGGTCTGCTGCCGTCTGGCGCCGGACGTGGCGCCGCAGGTAGGCGAGACCCTGACCTTGCAGTTCGATCCGTCGAAAGTGTTGTTGTTCGATGCCAAGACCGGCGAGCGCCTGGGCGTTGCGGGCCAGGTGCAAGCCGAAGCGCGGTCTGCCAACGTCGCGCAATTCAAAGGCCGGTAAGCCAATCAAGGTTGGAATGCAGTCATGTGGGAGCTGGATTCCACAGGGGAGCACGCGGTGGATTGCCTGTAATCCATCGCACTTTATGTAAACCGCGTTGGAAAAAAACAGTTAATAACAATAAAGACGAGGATGTAGGGATGAAAAAGAAACACGTCAATGCCCGGTTGATCTGCCAAGTGTCAGCTGCGGCGGCATTGGTGCTGGCCGGCAATGCGATGGCGGCGGATGCCTTCAGCTCCGATTCCAAATGGATGACGGGCGACTGGGGTGGCGAGCGGACCAAGCTGATCGAGCAAGGCATCGACATCAAGGCCGACTACGTTGGGGAAGCAGGTGGCAACCTGCACGGCGGCTACAACGACGACAAGACTGCGCGTTACGCCGACCAGTTCGGTCTGGGCGTGGCCCTGGACCTGCAGAAACTCTGGGGCTGGGACAACACCCAGGCCAAGATCCAGCTGACCAACCGTAACGGCTACAACATTTCCAACGATCGCGTCGGCGATCCGCGTGCCGGCACCCTGAGTTCCTCGCAGGAAGTCTACGGTCGTGGCCACATGGTGCGTCTGACCCAGTTGTGGATTCAGCACCAGTTCTTCGACAACAAGCTCGACGTCAAGGCCGGTTACTTCGGTGAAGGCGAAGACTTCAACACCTTCCCGTGCGATTTCCAGAACCTGGCGTTCTGTGGCTCGCAAGTGGGTAACTGGGCGACCAACATCTGGTACAACTGGCCGGTCAGCCAGGCCGCGATCCGTGTGAAGTACAACATCAACGACGAGCTCTACGCGCAGATCGGTGCGTACAACCAGAACCCGTCGCAGCTGGAACACGGCAACGGCTTCAAGCTCAGCGGCAGCGGCACCAAAGGTACTGTTTTGCCAGTCGAGCTGGTCTGGTCGCCGAAGGTCAACAGCCTGCCGGGCGAATACCGCGTCGGTTACTACAAGAGCACGGCTGATGCCGACGACGTACGTGAAGACGTCAACGGTTTCGACGCGGCGACCACTGGCGACGCGTACAAGACCCACAGCAGCAAACACGGTTACTGGTTCGTCGCGCAACAGCAACTCACCAGCCACAACGGCGATGCCTCGCGCGGTCTGAACATTGCGGCCAACGCCACGTTCCACGACAAGGACACCAACTTCATCGACAACTACCAGTCGGTGATGTTTGTCTACAAGGGCCCGTTCGACGCGCGTCCTAAAGATGACGTCGGCATCGGTGCGGCGCGTATTCACGTCAACGACGACGTGAAGAAAAACGCCGAACTGCTGAACGCTTCCAACGGGGTTTCGGACTACGACAATCCGGTGTTCTCGCCGGTGCGTGAAACCGAATACAACTACGAGATCAACTACGGCTTCCACGTCACCAACTGGTTGACCGTACGTCCCAACCTGCAATACATCACCCACCCGGGTGGCGTGGATCAAGTGGACAACGCTTTGGTCGCTGGCCTGAAAATTCAGTCTACGTTCTAACGCGTCTGCGATAAGCTCCTCTCTATGTGCGCATATTTGCGGACAGCGAGGGGGCGTTCTCAGTTGTTTTACCCGCCGCGGTGGGAAAAACAATCGAGAACGCTCCTAGGCTGTCCGCTTTTTTTTGAGGGGCGGCAACCCCGTGACAGCTGAATTCGGAACCGTGGCCCATGCATGAGCATCCGCTGCAACGCTTTTTCAAATCCCTGCGCGAGCGACCGGTGTTCGCCTGGGAGCGCTATCAGATGCGCGATGTGCTGGTGATCGATCATCCGCTGTGCCAGGCGGTGTTCAGTCGGCAGGGCGCGC
This sequence comes from Pseudomonas sp. efr-133-TYG-5, assembly GCF_030209175.1. Lineage (GTDB taxonomy): Bacteria > Pseudomonadota > Gammaproteobacteria > Pseudomonadales > Pseudomonadaceae > Aquipseudomonas. Next base: position 133,501 of record NZ_JARVSM010000010.1, read on the forward strand.
AATTGCTGCATTTCCAGCCGCGTGGGCAGAAGCCGTGGTTGTGGTGTGCGGCGAAGTGGCCCCACGTCGGAGCGATCCGTGGTGGCGTGCCGGTGTGTTGGCCGTGGTACGGCCGGCATCCGAGCGAAAACGCCTGGCCCTCCCATGGCTGGGCGCGTCTGCTCGACTGGAAACTGCTCGACAGCAGCACGGCCGACGATGGCGTGCGCCTGCACTGGCAATTGCAGCTGTGTGACTGGCAAGCGGACCTGCACGCCCACCTGGGCGAACGCATGGAGTTGCGCCTGAGCACCGAACACCAGGACGACATGCCGTGCCAGTTGAGCCAGGCTTTGCACGCTTACTGGCGTATTGGCGACATCAGTGAGACAGCGCTGTCTGGGCTCGAAGGCGCGCAGGGTTACGACCAGTTGAACCGGGAAGCCTGCCAGCAGGAAGGCGAGTTGCGGGTCGATGGCGGCTGCCAGCGCGTGTTCCAGCACGACGGCGAATTGCAGATCAAGGATCACGCCTGGCAGCGCGAGCTGAGCATCGACACCGGCGAGAGTGCCGACACGGTGGTCTGGCATCCGGGGTCGCGGCCGTTGCTCGGGGTGAGTTGGGATGAAGTGAACGAATTTGTCTGTGTCGAAGCGGCGGCGGGCGGCACCGGCAGCCTGCATCTGGCGCCGGGGGAGAAGGCGCATTTGAGTCTGCAGGCGTGGGCGGGGGCTTAGTTGTGTGTTGTGGCTGCTGGCCCTATCGCTGGCAAGCCAGCTCCCACAGGTTTTATGGGTGTTCGCGAGTTAAATGTTCGGCGCGGACACTGTGGGAGCTGGCTTGCCAGCGATGAGGCCGGCTCATCCAATAAAAATCTATCAGGCCTTAGTTGAACTCATCTCCAACCGGATACCGGCTGGCATTCAGGCTCTCTTTGATCTTGCGCAGATGCGGCTGGAAGTCGACGCCACGGCGCAGGGTCATGCCGGTCGCCAGCACGTCCAGCACCGTCAGTTGAATGATCCGCGAGGTCATCGGCATGTAGATGTCGGTGTCTTCCGGCAACGGAATATTCAGGCTCAGCGTGCTGGCCTTGGCCAGTGGCGAGTTTTCGGCGGTCAGGCCGAGCACCGAAGCGCCGTTTTCGCGGGCGATGCGCGCCACTTCCACCAGTTCGCGGGTACGCCCGGTGTAGGAAATGATCACGAACAGTTCGCCGGTGTGCGCCACCGAAGCAATCATCCGCTGCATCAGCACATCGGCGTGCGCAGTCACGGCGAGGTTGAAGCGGAAGAACTTGTGCTGCGCATCCAGCGCCACCGGGGCCGAGGCGCCGAGGCCGAAGAAGTGGATCTGCCGGGCCTGGATCAACAGGTCGACAGCGCGGCTGATCAGGTTCGGGTCGAGCGCCTGGCAGGCGCTGTCCAGCGAGGCGATGGCGCTGCCGAAAATCTTCTGCGTGTACGCCTCGGGATTGTCGTCGGCTTCCACCGCACGACTGACGTACGCCGCGCCGCTGGCCAGGCTCTGCGCCAGTTGCAGCTTGAGTTCGGGATAGCCGCTGACGCCGAACGAACGGCAGAAACGGTTGACCGTCGGTTCACTGACCTTTGCCGCCTGGGCGAGGGCGGCGATGCTGAAGCGGGTGGCCTGCTGCGGGTTGAGCAGGATCACTTCGGCGACTTTGCGTTCGGCCTTGTTCAGCTCTTCAAGGCGACTCTGGATCTGTTCCAGTAAATTTCGCACGCGGTCCATATGGATTTCCTAGATTCACCGGCGCCGATAAGCGCGCGGCTATGCAAATTGGGCCTTTGATGTGGCCCGTGACGGTGGCCTATCCTACTGATGGCTCCGACCGACCACCACTCGGAATCTTTATTTTGCGAAAATGTTGTGGTTATTACTACATTTTCCCTTGAGTGATGCCTTGAAAAAAGGTATTTGTAGCTTAACTTGATAAAAGAACAAACATCATGCCTTCGATTACGGTTGAACCGTGCACCTTTGCCTTGTTCGGCGCGTTGGGCGATCTGGCCCTGCGCAAGCTGTTTCCTGCCCTTTATCACCTCGATGGCGCCGGCCTGCTGCATGAGGACACGCGTGTCATCGCGCTGGCCCGTGAAGCCGGCACCGAGCAGCAGCACCTGGCATTCATTGCCGCCGAGCTGCGCCGCTACGTGGGCAAGGAGCTGGATGAGGCCGTGGCCGAGCGCTTCCTGGCGCGCCTGAGCTACCTGCACGTCGACTTCCTCAAGGCCGAAGATTACGTGGCGCTGGCCGAAGTCGCCGGCACCAGCCAACGCATGATTGCCTACTTCGCCACTCCGGCGGCGGTGTACGGGGCCATCTGCGAGAACCTGGCGAACGTCGGCCTGGCGGAAAACACCCGTGTCGTTCTCGAGAAACCGATCGGCTCCGATCTGGAATCCTCGCGCAAGGTCAACGACGCCGTGGCGCAGTTCTTCCCGGAGAACCGCACCTACCGCATCGACCACTACCTGGGCAAAGAGACGGTGCAGAACCTGATCGCCCTGCGTTTCGCCAACAGCCTGTTCGAAACCCAGTGGAACCAGAACTACATCTCCCACGTGGAAATCACCGTGGCCGAGAAGGTCGGCATCGAAGGCCGCTGGGGCTATTTTGACAAGGCCGGCCAACTGCGCGACATGATCCAGAACCATTTGCTGCAGTTGCTCTGCCTGATTGCCATGGACCCGCCGGCCGACCTGTCCGCCGACAGCATCCGTGACGAAAAGGTAAAAGTGCTCAAGGCCCTGGCGCCGATCAGCCCGGAAGGCCTGACCACGCAAGTGGTGCGTGGGCAGTACATCGCCGGGCACAGCGAAGGCAAGTCCGTACCGGGCTACCTCGAAGAACCGAATTCCAACACCCAGAGCGACACCGAAACCTTCGTTGCCCTGCGTGCCGACATCCGCAACTGGCGCTGGGCCGGCGTGCCGTTCTACCTGCGCACCGGCAAGCGCATGCCGCAGAAGCTGTCGCAGATCGTCATTCACTTCAAGGAGCCGTCGCACTACATCTTTGCGCCGGAACAACGCCTGCAGATCAGCAACAAACTGATCATCCGCCTGCAACCGGACGAAGGCATTTCCTTGCGCGTGATGACCAAGGAGCAGGGCCTGGACAAGGGCATGCAACTGCGCAGCGGTCCGTTGCAACTGAATTTTTCCGACACCTGGCGCAGCGCACGCATCCCCGATGCGTACGAGCGTCTGTTGCTGGAAGTGATGAACGGCAATCAGAACCTGTTTGTCCGTAAAGATGAAATCGAAGCCGCGTGGAAATGGTGTGACCAGCTAATCGCCGGGTGGAAGAAGTCCGGTGACGCGCCCAAGCCGTATGCGGCCGGGTCGTGGGGGCCGATGAGCTCCATTGCCTTGATCACGCGGGACGGGAGGTCGTGGTATGGCGATATCTGATGTGCAACTGCCCGCGGGCGTGAATGCCCACGAATTCAAGAGCCCGGTGTTGCTTGCCGAAGGCCTGGCGCTGAACGTGGCCAAGCAACTGAGCGAAGCCATCGCCGCACGCGGCAACGCGGTGCTGGTGGTGTCCGGCGGGCGCAGCCCGGTGGCGTTTTTCCAGCACCTGGCCAAGCAGGAACTGGACTGGTCGAAGGTCGTCGTGACCCTGGCCGATGAGCGCTGGGTGCCGGTCGAGCACGCGGACAGCAATGCCGGTCTGCTCAAGCAGTACCTGCTCAAAGGCCCGGCGGCGAAGGCGCAGTTCCTCAGCCTGTACAGCGCCGCGGCGAACGTCGAGCAGGCGGCCGAACACGCCGACCGGTTGCTTGCCGAACTGCCACCGATCGACGTGCTGGTGCTGGGCATGGGCGATGACGGTCACACCGCATCGCTGTTCCCCGACAGCCCGAACCTGAGTCAAGCGCTGCAGGCCGACGGTACGCGCCGTTGCTGGCCGATGCTGGCACCGAGTGTGCCACGGCAGCGGCTGACCATGAGCCGTGCCCTGCTGGCTTCGGCGCGGCACAAGATTCTGTCGATTTCCGGTCAGTCGAAACTGACCACCCTGAACGCCGCATTGGCCGTCGACGACGTCGCCCGCATGCCGGTGCGCGCGTTTCTGCAACCCACGTTAGAGATTTACTGGTGCCCATGAGCCAAGGAACAGCCGCTATGACAACCCCATCCCCGACCGTTTCCATGGCGGACAAAGTTGCCCTGATCGACAGCCTCTGCGCCAAGGCGCGGATCCTGCCGGTGATCACCATCGCCCGCGAACAGGACGTGCTGCCATTGGCCGACGCCCTGGCCGCCGGTGGCCTGACCGCGCTGGAAGTGACCCTGCGCTCGCAGTTCGGCCTCAAGGCGATCCAGATCCTGCGCGAACAGCGCCCGGAACTGGTGACCGGTGCCGGCACCGTGCTCGACCGCAACATGCTTGCCGCTGCCGAAGCGGCCGGCTCGCAGTTCATCGTCACCCCAGGCATCACCCGTGACCTGCTCGAAGCCAGCGTCGACAGCCCGATCCCACTGTTGCCGGGGATCAGCAATGCTTCCGGGATCATGGAAGGCTATGGCCTGGGCTATCGCCGCTTCAAGCTGTTCCCGGCGGAAGTCAGCGGCGGTGTGGCGGCGATCAAGGCCCTTGGCGGCCCGTTCGGTGAAGTGAAATTCTGCCCGACCGGCGGCGTCGGCCCGGCCAACATCAAGAGCTACATGGCGCTGAAAAACGTCATGTGCGTCGGCGGTAGCTGGATGCTCGATCCGGAGTGGATCAAGAACGGCGACTGGGCGCGTATCCAGGAATGCACCGCCGAGGCGTTGGCGCTGCTCGACTGATCCTGGGCAAATGATTGTTACCTGACACTTCGTTGTGTGTTCTACGGCTTTACGGTGCGCTTGGTCGGTGCACCGTTTTTTTTTGCCTGGAAAAAGTGCCGCGGCACAGGCGCGCGCGGGTGCCCCGCGGCGACCATCGCGCGTTGATAGACGGCACGGGCAACAGGGCGTAGGCAGCACCGGCGCCGGGACGGAATCGCGGCGGTTATCTGGCGATACATAGTTACCGCACCGGTCGCTGCGGGCGGCGCTAACCTGCGGTTTTCTTATGGAAGAGAGAACCCGACATGGATTACCCGTCTGCCCCTGCGCCGGTCTATCAACTGGCCCCCGAGCAATTCGCCGGGCCGTATTTCCGCAATCCGAAACTGCTGCGGCGCAATATCAGCGAAGGCGCCGAGGGCCTGCCGTTGCTGCTGCGCCTGACCATCGTCGATGCCATGACCGGTGAGCCGGTCAGCGGGGCGCTGGTGGATATCTGGCATTGCAACGCGCGCGGCGTCTACTCCGGCTGGAGCCGGATCAATCCGGACCAGCCGGTGGATGCCGGCGCCATCGGCTCGATCCCGCGTACCGACGACGACACCTATCTGCGCGGCGCGCAGTTCAGCGACCACCAGGGCCGGGTGCGCTTCACCAGCATTTATCCGGGGTTCTATGCCGGGCGCGCCTTGCACATTCATGTCGCGGTGCGGATCGTCGCCGGCGACGAGTACCTCGAAGAGCGCAACGTGGCCTGGGTTGGCCAGCTGTACTTTCCCGAGGCCATTTCGCGCGCGGTACTCAATACCAGGGCCTATCGCGGGCGCACCGCGACGCCGCTGGACAACGCTGCCGACTGCTACTACGCGACCATGGGCGGCGAGGCGTCTACCCTGAGCGTGTGGCCGGTCGGCCGGGAATCTGCCGAGGACGGTTTTTTCGGCCAGCTGACGATCGGCATCGACACCTTTGCGGTGTCGTCGCAGATCCGCCCCGAGGATTTCGACAAGTACACCGTGTAGGCGGCTCAGCGCAGCGCGTGCAAGGCATCGACCAGCCGCTGCATCTCCTGCGCCGTGGTGGTCAGCCCCGGCGTGATGCGGATGCAAGGCCCGCTGGCCATGCCACTGCGCACCACGGTGAACAGGTTGTATTCGCCGAGCAGGCGCTCGACCAGTGCCTGCTGGTCGGCATGGCGGCTGAAGCGCATGGCGGTAATGCCGCAATACAGGCGCGGGTCGTCCGGGGTCAGCACCTCGATGCCCGGCAGATTGCGCACTGCGCTGACCCACAGGTTGCGCAGGTAATTCAGCCGCGCGCCCTTGGCCGCCGCACCACCCAGTGCGCGGTGTTCCTCGAACACCAGTGGCAGGGTCATCAGCGCCGGAATGTTCGGCGTGCTGTACGGCGTGCGCGAGCGGATGTCGTTGTGGGCGAAATGCATCTCGCCCATGTCCGGGTCGATGTCGGCCAGGCGCTGCGGGGCGATGTAGAGGAAGCCCAAGGTCAGCGGCGAGCCGATCCATTTGTGCAGGTTGTAGGCGGCGAAGGTGATGCCCAGCGCCTCCAGGTCGAATTCGAGCTGGCCCAGCGCATGCGCACCGTCGAGGATGATGTCGACGTCATGTTCCTTGGCCAGCGCGGCAATCGCCTGCACCGGCATCACCAGGCCGCTGCGATGGGTGACGTGGGTCAGGGCCATCAGCTTGAGCCGGGGATGGCGTACGAACACCTCGCGGTAGCTCGCCAGCAGGCTGTCGAAACTCGCCGGGTGGAGGTGTTCGATCTCGATCACTTCGACTCCGCGGGCCCGGGCCAGCCAGCGCATGGCGCCTTTGACGGTGTCGTATTCCAGGTCACTGATCAGCACCTGGTCGCCGGGCTGCAGGCGGTTGTAGTTGCGGATCAGTGCTTGCAGGCCGGCGGTGGCGTTGTGGGTGAAGGCGACACTTTGCGCGCGCACGCCGATCAGTTCGGCCAGTTGCGCGCGGATCTCGGGGCAGTCGTCCTGTTCGAAACGCTGGCGCACGTACACCGAGTTGCTGTTGTTGATCAGCTCGATATTGCGCTGGTACTCCTCGACCACAGTGCGCGACATGCGCCCGAAATAGCCGTTTTCCAGGTTGACGGGGCCAGGTTGCAGGTCGTAACGGTCGGCGAAGGTTTGCCAGAAGGCTTCGTCACGGGCGCGGCGGGTGTTGTCGGGCATGGTCGACTCGAATCAGGGTGGCCGTCAGTGGCGTGGGGCGGGTTTGCCGTGTTTGGCGCGCAGCGGTTCCAGCAGATCCGACAGGCCGTTGTGATCGATTTCGTGCATCAGTGCCAGCAGGCCACCGAGTTCACCGTGGGGAAAACCTTCGCGGGCGAACCAGTTCAGGTAGGGCCCAGGGAGGTCGGCGATGATCCGCCCTTTGTATTTGCCGAAGGGCATCTCGCGGGTGATCAGCAGTTCGAGCTTTTCGGGATTCATTGCGGGTTCGTCTGGTGTGAAATCATTCTGGAAAATACAGGCATTCTGCATGCAGGCCAAATGACAGATCATGCAAATAACCGTGATACAGATAGTTCAAAGATATTTAAGTTATTGAAAAATAAGAATTTAATTTTCTTTTGAAAGCTGGCACGCACACTGCAATAACCCTTGCATCTTCAACCGACCGCAAGGAATTGAAAAATGACCGACGTTAATAAAGAAGCCATCTCTGTACTCAACGACCTGATCGAAACCTGCAAGGACGGCCAGGAAGGGTTCAAGACTTGCGCTGAAGACATCAAGCATCCGGAACTCAAGACTCTGTTCGTGACCCGTTCTGCCGATTGCGCAACTGCCGCCGCTGAACTGCAGGCTGAAGTGCGTAAGCTGGGTGGTGATCCGGAAACCTCGACCAGCGTCAGCGGTGACCTGCACCGTCGCTGGGTCGACGTCAAAGCCATGTTCACCGGCAAGGACGAAGAAGCTGTGCTCAACGAAGCCGAGCGCGGTGAAGACCACGCCCTGAAGGCGTATCGCGAAGCCCTCGAGAAAATCAACAAGCACAATCTGGTCGGCATTCGTGACCTGGTTGAGCGTCAGTACCACGGCGTACAACGCAACCACGACCAGGTCAAAGCCCTGCGTAACCAGGCGCGCGCGCGTTCGTAAGCGTTCGCCGGTTACAAAAAACGCCAGCGAGTCTGGCGTTTTTTTATGGGCGAAGGAAAAGCCAAAAGCCCGCAGCCTTGGCCAGCGCCTGCCTTGGAATATGTTTCCCGGCGGGAACTGCCGAAGGCGGCGAGCGTTTCAATCAGCCGATGCTGATCGCCGGCAAAGTCGGCAGGGTGACGGTCTGCTGCTTGCGTGGCGCGAGGATTTCCGCCTCGCCGTCCACCACCAGCTCATCACGCTGGTTGAACACGCGGGTGGCAATGCGCACGCGGAATTTCGGCAGTTTCTCGAGGATTTCCAGGCGCACTGTCAGGGTGTCGCCGATCTTCACCGGTTTCTGGAAGCTCATCTGCTGACCGATGTAGATGGTGCCCGGTCCAGGCAACTCGCAGGCAACCGCCGCGCTGATCAGCGCGCCACTGAACATGCCGTGGGCGATGCGCTCCTTGAACATGCTGGCGGCGGCGAACTCGGCGTCCAGGTGCACCGGGTTGTGGTCGCCGGACATTGCCGCGAACAGTTGGATGTCGCGCTCTTCGACGGTCTTGCTGTAGCTGGCGGTCTGGCCCACTTCGAGGGCTTCGTAAGGGATGTTGGTAACCTGGGTCATCGGTTTCGATTCCTGTGCTGGATCACATCGATCCATGAAAAGTTATTCGCTGCGGTGAGGCCGGCGGTGGCTCAGGGCCTGGTCGATCCAGGCCAGCACATCGGCGCTCACTTCGTCGCGGTTGCTCTCGTTGAACAATTCGTGCCGCGCCTGCGGGTAGATCTTCAGTTGCAGGTTCTGGCTGCCGCCGGCGCGCAAGGCGTTGGCCAGATCAGTCAGACGCTTGCTCTCACTCACCGGATCACATTCGCCGCCGATCACCAGCAACGGCAGGCCCGGATCGATCTGGGCGAGATTGGACGCTTTGCTGATTTGCTGCAAGCCGCCGAGCAGGTCGATCCACAGTTGATTGGTGCAGCGAAAGCCGCACAGCGGATCGGCGACGTACTTGTCGACTTCCGCCGGATCGCGGCTAAGCCAGTCGAATGGCGTGCGCACCGGTTTGAATGTGTTGTTGAACGAGCCGAACGACAGCCATTCGATCAGGGCGCTGCGACCCTTGCCGCCCTGGCGCAGTTTTTCCAGGCGGGCGATCTGGCGTGCCGCGCGATACAGGGCGATCGGCTGGAAGTTCGAACCGCTGAGGATCGCGCCGTGCAGGCTGGCGCTGTGATGCAGCAGATAGGCCTGGGCCAGGTAGCTGCCCATGCTGTGCCCGAGCAGCACGATCGGCACGTTCGGATGACGCTGGCCGATGCGCTGGTTGAGGCTGGCCAGATCACCGACCACCTTGCACCAGCCATCGTCATCGGCGAAATGCCCGAGGGTGCCGTTTTCCGCGGTGCGGCCATGCCCACGCAAGTCCGGGGCATACACGCCATAGCCTTGCTCGCACAGGGTCTGTGCCAGTCGCGCGTAGCGGCCGCTGTGCTCGGCCATGCCGTGCGCCAGCAGAATCACCGCTTTCATCGGCGTGCCGGGCAACCACTGGTTGACGAACAGGCGGCTGCGGTCACTCGCGTCCAGCCAGAAGGTGTCGTGGATCATGGCGCTTCCTTTTGCTGCATGGGCTCATGGACGTTGCATCTTATAGCGTGTCCGATCAGCCCACGCCACGGCAGGAAGATTCACACGATCAATGACGATGCCGGCCATATTTGCCTGATTGACCATAGCTGCTAGTGTCCGTGAAGCTCCGCTTTTCGCATTCGGCCCTCTGAAGGATCAGACACAAATGACCGAAAAGCGGCCCCGGATCGGCTCAGGTAAAGAGGACAAGAACAATGCAACCTGATTTCTGGAATGACAAACGCCCGGCGGGCGTACCCCTGGACATCGACGTGAACGAGTTCAAGTCGGTGATCGAGGTGTTCGAGCGTTCCTGCAAGAAATTCGCTGACCGCCCGGCGTTCAGCAACATGGGCGTGACCCTGACCTACGCTGAGCTGGAGCGTTACAGCGCCGCTTTCGCCGGTTATCTGCAAGCCCACACCGATCTGGTGCCGGGGGATCGCATTGCGGTGCAGATGCCCAACGTCCTGCATTACCCGATTGCCGTGTTCGGCGCGCTGCGCGCCGGACTGATCGTGGTCAACACCAACCCGTTGTATACCGCGCGGGAAATGCGCCACCAGTTCAAGGATTCCGGGGCCCGGGCGCTGGTGTACCTGAACCTGTTCGGGCAGAAAGTCCAGGAAGTGCTGGCCGATACCGACCTGCAGTACCTGATCGAAGCGAAGATGGGCGACCTGATGCCTACCGCCAAGGGCTGGCTGGTCAATACCCTGGTCAGCAAAGTGAAGAAAATGGTGCCGGCCTATTCGCTGCCCCAGGCGATCTCCTTCAAAAGCGCGTTGCGCCTGGGCCGGGGCCTGGGCATCAAGCCGCTGAAAGCCGGCCTCGACGATATCGCGGTGCTGCAATACACCGGCGGCACCACCGGCCTGGCCAAGGGCGCGATGCTCACCCACGGCAACCTGGTGGCGAACATGCAGCAGGTGCGCGCCTGTCTCGGCCAGTTCGGCAGCGATGGCCAGCCGTTGTTGCGCGAGGGCCAGGAGGTGATGATCGCGCCACTGCCGCTGTACCACATCTATGCCTTCACCGCGAATTGCATGTGCATGATGGTGTCCGGCAATCACAACGTGCTGATTACCAACCCGCGGGACATCGGCGGCTTCATCAAGGAACTGAAAAACTGGCGCTTCTCGGCGCTGCTGGGGCTCAACACGCTGTTCGTCGCGCTGATGGACCACCCGGACTTCAAGACCCTGGATTTCTCCACCCTGAAGCTCACCAACTCCGGTGGCACCGCCCTGGTCAAGGCGACGGCCGAGCGCTGGGAGCAACTCACCGGTTGCCGCATCACCGAGGGCTACGGCCTGACCGAAACCTCGCCGGTGGCCTGCACCAACCCTTATGGCGAGCTGTCGCGGATCGGCACGGTCGGCCTGCCGGTGCCGGGCACGCAACTGAAAGTCATCAACGATGACGGCGTCGAGCAGCCGCCGGGCGAGCGCGGCGAGCTGTGCATCAAGGGCCCGCAGATCATGAAGGGTTACTGGCACAAACCCGAGGCCACCGCCGAGGTGCTGGATGCCGACGGCTGGTTCAAGTCCGGCGACATCGCGGTGATCGATCCGGACGGCTTCGTGCGCATCGTCGACCGCAAGAAAGACATGATCATCGTCTCCGGGTTCAACGTGTACCCCAACGAGATCGAAGACGTGGTGATGGCTCACCCGAAAGTCGCCAACTGCGCGGTGATCGGCGTGCCGGACGAGCGTTCCGGCGAGGCGGTGAAACTGTTTGTGGTGGCGCGCGAGACCGGGGTCAGCCTGGAAGAGCTCAAGGCCTACTGCAAAGAGAATTTCACCGCCTACAAAGTGCCGAAGCACATCGTTCTGCGTGAGTCATTGCCGATGACGCCTGTCGGCAAGATTCTGCGGCGGGAATTGCGCGATATCGCCTGAACAGGCAAAAGCGAAAAGATCGCCGCCTTCGCCATCGCCTGCAGAGCTTATTAGCCTGCAAGCGCTGGCGAAGGCGGCGATCTTTTGCGTTGAAGGCCCGGAAAATCGGGACTTTCGAGGATTATAGGATTTTTGCTCTAAAATGACTGCCAGCAGTTCTTGAGTCATGGAAGTGACTGTAGGGGCCGCTTTTGGCTCTAGTCGACCCTTGGCAAAGCTGCTACTCTCGGCGCGCTTTGTGACTTCTCGGCCTTGTAAAAAGCCAGACTCACCAATAAACAAACACCAATAATAATCGCATCAAATGCGGTGCTGAATTCGCGTTGCTGAGGAGTGGGCTTCCATGATCGAAGACTTTTGGAAGGATAAGTACCCCGCTGGTATTGCTGCCGACATCAATCCAGACGAGTACCCGAATATTCAGGCAGTGTTGAAGCAATCCTGCCAACGCTTCGCCGACAAACCGGCGTTCAGCAACCTGGGCAAGACCATCACCTACGGTGAACTGTACGAACTGTCCGGTGCCTTTGCCGCTTATCTGCAACAGCATACCGATTTGCAGCCCGGTGATCGAATCGCCGTGCAACTGCCCAACGTGTTGCAGTACCCGGTCGCCGTCTTCGGTGCCATTCGCGCCGGGCTGATCGTGGTCAACACCAACCCGCTGTACACCGCGCGGGAAATGGAACACCAATTCAACGACTCCGGTGCCAAGGCCCTGGTCTGCCTGGCGAACATGGCGCACCTGGCTGAAGCGGTGGTGCCGAAAACCGGCGTCAAGCATGTCATCGTCACCGAGGTCGCCGACCTGTTGCCGCCGCTCAAGCGCCTGCTGATCAACAGCGTCATCAAGTACGTGAAGAAGATGGTGCCGGCCTATCACCTGCCCAAGGCCGTCAAGTTCAACGACGTGCTGAGCAAGGGCCAGGGCCAGCCTGTGGCCGAAGCCAACCCGCACAGCGGCGATGTCGCGGTGCTGCAATACACCGGCGGCACCACCGGCGTGGCCAAGGGGGCGATGCTCACGCACCGCAACCTCGTCGCCAACATGCTGCAATGCAAGGCGCTGATGGGCTCCAACCTCAATGAAGGTTGCGAGATTCTGATCACGCCGCTGCCGCTGTACCACATCTATGCCTTCACCTTTCATTGCATGGCGATGATGCTGATCGGCAACCACAACATCCTCATCAGCAACCCGCGCGACCTGCCGGCGATGGTCAAGGAACTGTCGAAGTGGAAGTTCAGCGGCTTCGTCGGTCTCAACACCCTGTTCGTCGCCCTGTGCAACAACGAAGGGTTCCGCAAGCTGGATTTCTCGGCGCTGAAAGTCACCCTGTCCGGTGGCATGGCCCTGCAGCTGGCGGCGGCCGAGCGCTGGAAAGCGGTGACCGGCTGCGCCATCTGCGAAGGTTACGGCATGACCGAAACCAGTCCGGTGGCCACGGTCAACCCGATTCAGAACATCCAGGTTGGCACCATCGGCATTCCGGTGCCGTCGACCTTGTGCAAAGTCATTGACGATGCCGGCGTCGAGCAGCCGCTGGGTGAAATCGGCGAACTGTGCGTCAAGGGCCCGCAGGTGATGAAGGGCTACTGGCAGCGCCAGGAAGCCACCGACGAAATGCTCGACAGCGAAGGCTGGCTGAAAACCGGTGATATCGCGCTGATCCAGCCGGACGGCTACATGCGCATCGTCGATCGCAAGAAAGACATGATCCTGGTCTCCGGTTTCAACGTGTATCCCAATGAGCTGGAAGACGTGCTGGCGACCCTGCCGGGCGTGCTGCAGTGTGCGGCCATCGGCGTGCCGGACGAGAAGTCGGGCGAGGCGATCAAGATTTTCATCGTCGCCAAACCGGGCGTGACCTTGACCAAGGAGCAGGTGATGGAGCACATGCGCGCCAACGTCACCGGCTACAAGGTGCCGCGCTCGGTGGAGTTCCGCGATGCGCTGCCGACCACCAACGTCGGCAAGATCCTGCGCCGCGAGCTGCGTGACGAAGAGCTGAAGAAGATCAAGGCGAAGAACGCCGCGTAAAACCAGAAAGCCCCGCAGATGCGGGGCTTTTTGTTGGCGTGGAACATGATCGTTCCCACACTCTGCGTGCTGACGCATCCCGGGACGCGGAGCGTCCGGGGCGGAATTCCCACACGTAGCGGGGGAACGATCAGCGTAGAAGTCTTACTGACGGAACGGCGCAAAGTTGACGTTGGTGCCCGCCGGACGCATGTCCTGCAGGTACGAATCCTTGTCCGCGCTCAGCTCCAGGCTCAGGGCGGCCTTGCGCTTGCCTTCGTTGCGGATCACCAGGCCTTCGAGTTTTTCGCGCAGGAACACGGTCGGCACCTTCAGGTGCAGCAGCTCATCGGTGGCCGGGGTGTGCATCAACAGGTGAATCCACTCGTACTGACCGACCGCCAGGCGCGACACCGGCAGGTCGAACCACCAGATATTGCGGTTGCGGTTCAGTTCGGCGAAGTGGCAGTTGTTGACGCCGAGCACGGCACCGCCCAGTTCCTGGTTTCTACGGGCAATGGCCTGCTTTTTATCGAGTTTCATAACGTTCCTGCGGGATCTGATCTTCAGCGCTGCGCGCCCATATACCGGGCATTCTCGGGGGTTGGCCGGCAAACATAAAGCCCAACGTGTCGGTAGCGACGAAATCGCCCTGAAAATAAATGAAACTTGGCGCAAACCCGGCCAGTCAATCATTACGTACTGACTTTTCCCCGTTAATGCACCAAGGAGAAACACCATGAGTAGCACAGGCGATAAAGTAAAAGGCATGGCCAACGAAGCAGTCGGCAACGTCAAGCAAGGCGTCGGCAAGGCTACCGACAACACCAAGCTGCAAGCCGAGGGCAAGCTGCAGGAGAAAAAAGGCGAGGCCCAGCAAGCCGTGGGCAAAGCCAAGGACGCGATCAAGAAAGGCGTCGACAAGGCTTGATCCAGCCTTGAACGAAACACAGAAGCGGCCATCCAAGGATGGCCGTTTTTGTATGTCGTTTACCTGCAGTCACGCATTCCAGTGTTTCAAAGTCGCCGACAACTAGGCTACTTTGAGCAGAGACAAACGGCCCCTGAGTCGCCACGACTTCAACCTGTTCTGCGGCGAAAGGAGACGCGAATGATTTTTCCGGACATGAAAGGTCTGCCCCTGCACCGAGTGATGGTGCGTACGATCACCGAATTCGTCGACGACGAAATGTCGACTTATGCCTCGGCACTGGCCTACCAGATGCTGTTCTCGCTGTTCCCGTTCATTCTGTTCCTGATTGCCCTGATCGGCTTCCTGCATCTGCCGGACTTCTTCTCCTGGCTGCGCCTGCAATCGGAGCTGGTGTTGCCGCCCCAGGCGCTGGAGCAGGTCAACCCGGTGATCGATCAGTTGCAGCAATCCAAGGGTGGCCTGCTCTCGGTCGGTATCGTCATCGCCCTGTACACCGCGTCGGCCGGCGTGCGCCTGATGATGAGCGCAATGAACGCCGCCTACGACGTGGTCGAAGGGCGCCCGGTGTGGAAGCGTTTCCCGCTCTCTGTCATCTACACCGTCGGCATCGCCGGCATGTTGCTGGTGGCCGCCGCACTGATGGTGCTCGGGCCGCAGGTGATGGGCTGGATTGCCGCGCAGGTGGGCCTCGAGGAAGTCATCGTCACGGTGTGGACGATCGCCCGCTGGCCGGTGATCGTGATCCTGATGATGGTCGCCGTGGCGTTGATCTACTACGTCATGCCGGACGTCAAGCAGGAGTTCCGCTTCATCACCCCGGGCTCGGTGCTGGCGGTCGTGGTATGGATCATCGCCTCGCTGGGTTTCGCCTTTTACGTCAAGACATTCGCCAACTACAACGCCATGTATGGCAGCATCGGGGCGATCATCGTGCTGCTGCTGTATTTCTACATTTCTTCCGCCGTGCTGTTGCTCGGCGCGGAAATGAACGCGGTGATCGAACACATGTCCAGCGAGGGCAAGGATCCGGGCGAGAAAGTCCCCGGCGAGACCGCTGAACAGCCCAAACAACATGTTTCCGGACTTGGCCGCGATCACTCGCTCAAGCCGAACACTGACGAAGCCTGATCATGATCCGTGAAATTCTCAAAATGGGTGACGAGCGCCTGCTGCGCATTGCACCGCCGGTGCCGGTCGAGATGTTCGACAGCGCCGAACTGTGGCAACTGATCGACGACATGTTCCAGACCATGGAAAGCGTCGGCGGTGTCGGCCTGGCCGCGCCGCAGATCGGCGTCGACCTGCAACTGGTGATTTTCGGCTTCGAGCACAGCGAACGCTACCCGGACGCCGAGGCGGTGCCGCAGACGATTCTGATCAACCCGTTGATCACGCCGCTCAGTCCGTTGCTGGAAGAAGGCTTCGAAGGCTGTCTGTCGGTGCCCGGCCTGCGCGGCGCGGTGGAGCGTTATCAGCAGATCCGCTACGAGGGTTTCGATCCCAAGGGCGAGCCGATCGTACGGGTGGCCTCGGGCTTCCACGCGCGGGTGGTGCAGCATGAATGCGATCACCTGATCGGCCGGCTGTATCCGTCGCGGATCACCGACTTCAGCAAGTTCGGCTTTACCGAGGTGATGTTTCCCGATCTCGATCCCAACGCCGACGATTAAGCCCGCGGGGCCGGCATCAGGCCCATGGCAATCATCGGTTTGCTGCGCGCGTAGCGGCTCAGGCGCTCGGCCATGGCATAGGGCAGGGCGGGGTCGAAACTGAAGCCGCGGCGCTCGTAGAAGCCGCGCAGATCCGGATGGCAGAACAGCCACACCGGTTCCTGCAGATCCTGCACGGCGGCGGCGATCAGTTGCGCGGCGATGCCCTGTTCGCGGCACGCCGGGTCGACCAACAACCCGGTCAACCAATGTCCGCCCGCCACCGGTCGCAGGCACAGTGCGGCGACGATCTCTTCGCGGCGCGCCACCCACAGCTGCGCATCACGCACGGCTTTCATCGACGATTGATGGCGGCGGTAGAACTTGTTCATCAGGGGCCAGGACAGGGCGTCCAGTTGGGCGTAACGCAGGTCGTTCATGGAATCGGACTGCCGGTGCAAAAGCCCGCGATTATAAAACAACGCACGCGGCGCGATAGGTGTATACCTGAGACACATCCCGTGTGAGTGGAGTACGCATCATGTCCAAAGGTATGGATTCAAAGAAAGCCGCGAAGAAAAAGCCGCTCAAGACCGCCATCGAGAAACGCCACGAGAAAAAAGCCAAGAAAGTCGACATCTTCGGTCATTGAGCACCTCGCTGCAGGAGCCCGGTTCTCGGGCTCCTGTGTCATCGGCAGAAAATAATCTGCAAGATTTCCCCCCGGCGTTGCACAGAGCAGGCAGATCCCTGTTCCGAGCCACGCCATGTCCCATTATTTCGACGAACATCATCGTCAACAGATCGAAACCCTGCGCCAGCGCTTCACCGCCCGCACCGAGTGGCCGACCTGGCTGCTGCTGATCGCGGTGTACGCCGGCTGGTTCGCCATTGTCCTGGGCAGCGGCTGGCTCGGTCGCGCCTGGAGCACGCTGTTGCTGGTTGTGCTGCTGGTGCTGTGGCTGTCGGTGCAGCACGAATTGCTGCACGGCCATCCGACGCGCTGGATTGGCTTCAACAAGGTCCTCGGCTACGCGCCATTCGCGGTGTGGTATCCCTACACCCTGTACCGCGACAGCCATCTGCAGCACCATCGCGACGAAGACTTGACCGTGCCCGGCGTCGACCCGGAAAGCCGTTACCTGAGCGCCGCGCGCTGGCAGGGCAGTTCGCTGTTCGAGCGCAGCCTGCACTGGCTGAACAAAACCGTGTGCGGGCGCTTTCTGTTCGGTGCGCCGCTGGCCTTGCTGGCGCTGGCCGGTGAACAGCTGCAGCGTCTGCAAAACGGTGAGCGCCAGGCCTGGCTGATGTGGCTGACTCACGGCCTGCTGACGTTGCTGATGTTGTTGTTCATTGCCCGCTACAGCGTGTTGCCGGTGTGGCATTACCTGCTGCTGATCAGCGTGCCGGCGCTGTCGATTGCGATGATCCGCTCCTACTATGAACATCGGCCGCACGCGCGACCAGAGCAGCGCACCGTGCTCAATGAAGCCGGCTGGCCGTGGCGCTGGTTGTTTCTCAACCTGAACTTTCATCTGGTCCATCACGATTTGCCGGCGCTGGCCTGGTACGACTTGCCCAAGGCGTACTTCGCCCGCCGCGAGCAATGGCAGGCGCGCAGCGGTGGCTTCGTCGTGCAGGGCTATGGGCAGTTGTGGCGGCAGCATGGCTTCAAGCCCATCGACAGCCCGCAACATCCCTTTCATTGATCACTGCTGCCGGACGGACGCGCATGAGCCAACTGTATGCCGAACTGCTGATGTACATCGCCCCTGAGCCGATCCGCGCAGCCAATGAGCGCTGGCTCGGGCAGATCCTGCAACTCCTGGGGCACAGCCGCCTCGCTGGCGAAGGTCTGGCGCTGCCTGAACTCTGGCGTTCGCCCGCGCTGCTGCTGACCCAGACCTGCGGCTATCCATTGATGACCGCGTTGCGTGGTCAGGTGCGAATCGTCGGTCGACCGCGCTACGAATTGCCCGACGCCAGCGCCGGCCAGCATTGCAGCCTGATCCTCGCGCGGGCTGCTGATCCGCGCAAAAACCTCGCGGATTTTCGCGGCAGTCGCGCGGTCATCAACAGCGAAGATTCCAACAGCGGTATGAACCTGCTGCGTCAGCGCCTGGCGCCGCTGCATCAGGACGGCCGGTTCTTCGCCTCGGTGGCGCTCAGCGGCGGCCATCGCGAGAGCCTGCGCTGGCTGCGCGAGGAACGCGCCGATCTGGCGGCCATCGACAGCGTGACCTACGCCTATCTCGCCCACTACGCGCCTGCGGAAGTCAGCGCGCTGCGGGTGGTGACGCGCAGTGCGTTGAGTCCGACGCTGCCCTTCATCACGCAGGCCAATGCCAGCGATGAGCAGGTCGCGCAGTTGCGCGCGGTGATGAATCAAAGCTTGCAGCAATTGCCGCAGGTGGCACGAGTCCTCGGATTGCCGCAGGTGCTGCCGGCGAGCGAAAGCGACTATCGGATTCTGCTCGACTATCAGCAGGAGGCTGAGGACTCGGGCTATGCCCGCTTGCGTTGAATAACCGCTGCTGCGAACGCTGCCCGATACAGCAAATGTCTTATAGTTCTAAAACGAATATAAAAATGAAATTTAAATATTATTAATGCATAAGGCGCCTTGCTAGGATCGCGCCACCGGACGACCGGACATTCAGCGACCCTCACTCAGGAGGCCCTATGTCCGGCGCCGACCCATGTCATCGTCACTGCGTGGACGCCTTGTTCCGCGCGCATTACCGCTGGTTGTGCACACGCCTGCGCCGCCTTACCGGCGAGACGGCCAGTGCCGAAGACATCGCCGCCGAAACCTTCGTGCAACTGCTTCAGGCACCGGCGCTGACCGCGATTCGCGAACCCCGCGCCTTGCTCACCCTTATTGCCCAGCGCCTGCTGTATCAAGCCTGGCGGCGTGCCGCGATGGAGCGCAGGCATCGCCAGCAACTGGCGCATGACGGCGATCACGGCGCTTCCCCCGAAGAACTGACGCACCTGGCCCAGACCCTCAAGCGCCTGGATCACAGCCTGCAGCGCCTGCCGGGCAAAGTGCGCTCGACCTTTCTGCTGGCGCGGATCGACGGCCTGACCTACCCGCAGATCGCCGCCGAACTGGGCATTTCCCAGCGTTCGGTGAGCGTTTACATGAGCCGTTCCCAAGCGTTGTGCGACCGCCACAGCGCCAACCAATTCCTACACGACAAGAGGTCTGCATGAGATCGATCAAAACCCTGCTCGGCAGTTCGCTGCTGGCCCTGACGCTGTTCACCGGTCACGCCGTGGCGGCGGAGAAAACCGCGCCGATCCACTTCGCTGACATCACCTGGGAAAGCGGCAGCTTCATCACCGAAGTGCTGCGCCTGATTGTCGAGAAAGGCTACGGCTACCCGACCGACACGCTGCCGGGCAGCACGGTCAGCCTGGAAGCGGCGCTGGCCAGAAATGATATCCAGGTGATCGGCGAAGAGTGGGCCGGGCGCAGTCCGGCCTGGGTCAAGGCGGCTGCCGAAGGCAAAGTGTTCGGCCTCGGGGACACGGTCAAGGGCGCCACCGAAGGCTGGTGGGTGCCGGAGTACGTGATCAAGGGCGACCCCGAGCGCGGCCTCAAGCCACTGGCGCCGGAGCTGAAATCCGTCGCCGACCTGGCGCGCTACAAAGACGTGTTCCGCGACCCCGAAGACCCCAGCCGTGGGCGCTTCCTCAACAGCCCGACCGGTTGGACCTCGGAAATCGTCAACAGCCAGAAGCTCAAGGCGTATGCGCTGAATGACAGCTTCGTCAACTTCCGTACCGGTTCCGGCGCGGCGCTGGATGCCGAGGTGGCGTCGTCGATCAAGCGTGGCAAACCGGTGCTGTTCTACTACTGGTCGCCGACGCCGCTGCTCGGCCGTTTCAAACTGGTGAAGCTGGAAGAGCCGCCGTTCGATGCCGAAGCCTGGAAGACCCTGGCCGATGCCAGCAACCCGCACCCGAAAGGCACGCGCTCGATGCCGGCGAGCCTGGCGATCGGCGTGTCGGCAGCGTTCAAGGCGCAGTATCCGGAGCTGGTGACGTTCTTTGAGCAGGTCGACCTGCCGATCGACCTGCTGAACCAGACCCTGGCCGGGATGAGCGAAAAACGTCAGCCACCGCGCCAGGTGGCCGAAGCGTTCCTGCGCGATCAGCCGCAGGTGTGGAAAGCCTGGTTGCCGGGCGACGTGGCGAGCAAAGTCAGCAGCAGTCTCTGATACCGCTCAGGCGCTGCCATAGGCGGCGATAGGAATGAGGTTGATGGTCAACCGCACACATTGCCGCCGAAGCAGCGCCTGCCGATGTCTGGCCCCGATCCTGGGCTGAACCGTTTCTCGTCCGAAAAACCCTCATTACTGGCCGACTAGTGGCCTTGCGCAAGGCTTTGCGCTGGCTATGCTCACAGCTAACTAACTATGTCGACCGCCATCTCAAGTACGTCTCGGTTAGTTGCCGATCACAGCTGCCAGAGTGCGCAAACAAAGGCACCGGACACTGAACCAACAAGGAGCGTCATTTAAATGGAAGTTCTTCTGCATGTTAGGGCTGGCCCGCCCGCGGGCTATCAAGAGAAGGATGTCTTGATTAGAGCGTCGCGACATGGACTCTCCGATTAACCATCATTTATCACCTGACAACTTCCTCCCGTGGAGGAAGGCGTGTGCCTGTTCCATGGAACGTAGTGGTGGATTCTGAAAGACCTGAACTTTCATCAAATCAAAAGACCGCGCGGAAGGTGATACACACATGTTCAACCTACATCACAAGGCCGACCTGCAGGAAATCGAACGCTTCAGTTGTGCCTTGACGCAGGCCAATGCCAGGTTGGCGGCGATCAGCCGCTCGATGGCGATGATCGAATTCACTCCCGAGGGCATCGTCCTCGACGCCAATGACAACTTCTGCAAGACCATGGGTTACAGCGCTGAAGAAGTGCGTGGCAAACATCACCGGATCTTTTGCGAGGAAGCGTTCTACCGCAGCGAGGAATACGCCAGATTGTGGCGCGACCTGGCCCGTGGCGAACCGATCAGCGGCACGTTTCTGCGCCTGCACAAGAGCGGCCGGGAGATCTGGCTCGAAGCCAGTTACATGCCGGTGTATGGCCCGGACAAGCAGGTTCGCAGCGTGATCAAAGTAGCGTCGGATATCACCGACCGAATCAATAAAGAGCACGAAGAAGAAAACCTGTTGGCGGCCATCGGCCGGTCGATGGCGGTGATCGAGTTCACCCCCGAAGGCAATGTGATCACCGCCAATGAAAACTTCCTCAAGACCATGCAGTACTCGCTCAACGAAATCGTCGGCCATCACCACAGCCTGTTCTGCCACCGCGCCGAATCCGAGTCGGCGCAATACAAGGCGTTCTGGGCCTCGCTCAATCGCGGCGAATACCACTCGCACCGCTTCGAGCGCAAAAACAAGTCCGGGCAGACCGTTTACCTGGAAGCCTCTTACAACCCGCTGTTCGACGCCAAGGGGCGGCTGTACAAAGTGGTGAAGTTCGCCAGCGACATTACCCACCAGATGAATACTCTGCAGAACGCTGCGGAATCGGCCCACAGCACGTCGGTACAAAACGACGCCTGTGCGCAGAAAGGCTCACAGGTGGTGCAGCAGACGGTGCAGATCATTCAGGACATTTCCCGCGACCTCAACGAAGCGGCGCTGAGCATCGACGCCGTGAGCAAGCAGTCGGACATCATCGGCACCATCGTCCAGACCATCCGCGGGATTGCCGACCAGACCAACCTGCTGGCGCTCAATGCCGCGATCGAGGCGGCGCGTGCCGGCGAACACGGACGCGGTTTTGCGGTGGTGGCGGATGAGGTGCGCAGCCTGGCGGCGCGGACCAGCCAGGCGACCCTGGAGATCGTCGAAGTGGTGCGCAAGAACCACGATCTGTCGCTGAGCGCGGTGTCGAGCATGCAGTCGAGCCTGAGCCGAACCGGGCTCGGCGTGGAGCTGGCGAACGAGGCGGGGGAGGTGATCCTGGAGATTCAGCAGGGCTCGCGGCATGTGGTGGATGCGATCAGCCAGTTCAATGCGACGCTGCAACTGAACTAGCCACAACTCAACCTGGGGTGGGAGCGAGCCTGCTCGCGAAGTGGCCGGTCGGTCAACGTAGCGCCCGACTGACCCAGCGCTTTCGCGAGCAGGCTCGCTCCCACGCTGGGTTTTTATGCAAGCTTCAGCTCACAGCGCGGCGAGAAACTTGTCCGCCAGCTTGTCGCTGTCCTTGACGTCATTGACGTTGTCTTTCTCCGATTGCGCCAGCTGCATCTTGTCCTGCAGGCGCTGGGCGATCTCTTTGCCGATGGCCAGTTGTTTCTCCGGCGGCATGGCCTGGATGTCGTCCTCGGTGATGCCCATCTCCTTGAGGATGCTGTCGCGCAGACGCTGCTGCGGCGACTTGCTCATGTAGTCCTTGAACTCGTCGGTGGCCGAGGTGCCGCTGCTCTTGGTCGACGTGGTGTCGGTGGCCTGCAGGTTGACCCGGGTCTTGGCGAACGCTTCGTCGACGTTGTCGCTGATCCGCGTGGCTTCGCTGACCTGCTGGGTGGCCAGTTGGGTCGCCGATTCCTGCACCTTGGCGCTGGCGTCCGCGGTTTGCGCCTGCGCCTGGTTCTGCAGGGTTTGCAGCATCGCGCCATGCAGTCCGCCTTGCAGGCCGGCTGCTGCCGTGGTGGTGGCGTCGTCATTGAGGTGCTTGGGCAGATGGATGATCTGCTGTTGTTTGGCACTGACCAGCATGATGAATTGACCTGTAGGTAAAGGCAGACTGCGGTACCGGAGCAATTACCGTGCCCGTTGGCAAATGCGCGGTTTTTCAAGGGCTTGAGCCAACGCCGCCAGGGCACAGCGGTGATCCATTGCCGCGTGGCGGCAGCGGATCACCGCCGGCTGTCAGCGATGGGCGATGTTTTCCAGCGCCAGGTTGCGCGTGCGCGGGCCGAAGTAGCCGATGGTCAGCATCACGATCAGCATGCTGCTGACAATGAACGCGAGCACGCCCGGCGTGCCGAAGTGGTCGAGGAACAGCCCGATCAACAGGCTGCTGAACACCGTCGACAAGCGACTGAACGAGTAGCAGAACCCCACCGCCCGGGCGCGGATGTTAGTCGGGAACAATTCACTCTGGTAGGAGTGATAACTGAAGCTCAGCCAGGCGTTGCAGAAGGTGATCATCACGCCGCAGAAAATCAGGCCGAAAGCGCTGGTCTGCAGGGCGAACAGCGTACCGAAGGTCATGGCGCCGAGGGCCGAGCCGACGATCTGCCATTTGTTCTCGAAGCGGTTGGCGAATTTGACGAACAGTAGCGGCCCGAGCGGGTAGGCGAGGGTGATGATGAAGGCATACATCAGGCTGTGGGTGACGCTGACCCCCTGGCCCGACAGCAGCGCCGGCAGCCAGTTGCCGAAGCCGAAGAAACCGATGGCCTGGAACACATGGAACACGATCAGCATCAGCGCCCGCCGGCGGTAGGGCGGCTGCCAGATGTCAGCGAAGCGGCCCTTGCCTTCGACATCCACCGCAACGGCTTCTGGCGCGTCCAGTGGTTGACGGTGATCTTTCTCGCAGCGTGCCTCGATGCCATCGAGAATCCGGTTCGCCTCGTCGAAACGGCCATGCTGGGCCAGCCAGCGCGGCGACTCCGGCAGCCGTTTGCGCAGCCACCAGATGAACAGCGCGAACACCGCGCTGGCGAGCACCACCCAACGCCAGCCGGACACCCCGAATGGCGCCTGCGGCACCAGCCACCACGACATCAACGCCACCGCCGGCACCGACAGGAACTGCACGAAAAACGCGAAAGCGAACGCCGAACTGCGCATGCGTTTGGGCACCAGTTCCGAGAGGTAGGCGTCGATGGTCACCAGTTCGATACCCAGGCCGATGCCGACCAGAAAACGCATGCAGATGATCCCCAGCGCTGAATCCTGGATGCCCATCAGCACCGTGGCCACCGTGTACCAGACCAGCGCGAAGGTGAAAATGGCACGGCGGCCGAAGCGATCCGCCAGTGGACTGAGCAGGCTGGCGCCGAGAAACAGACCGAGGAAGGTCGCCGAGGCAAACGCGGCCTGATCGGAAAAACCGAACACACCCTGGTTGCCGGTGGCAAAGAGACCGTCGCGGATCAGCCCGGGGCTGATGTAGGCGGTCTGGAACAAGTCGTACAGTTCGAAGAAACCACCGATCGACAGCAGCGCCACCAGCCGCCAGATCGTCGCGACCGCGGGCAGGCGATCGATGCGGGCGGAAATCTGTGCGGCGCGGAGCGGGTCGATGCCGTCGCGTTGCGCGGCGGCGGGGGCGTGTGCAGTCATGGGCCGATCCATTTTTTATTGATGGAAAAGCTTAGCCTGCTATCGGAAACCGATGATTGTGAATATCGGCGGCTTTGCGCAGAAAACTGCTGATTTTTTGCAATATCTGCTTACCAATTAGCGATTCATGCCGCAGGCGTCGGATCCGGCAGCGCCGAGGCCGGCAGACCGAACACGCGGTCGAACAGCCAGTTGAACGCGAACGTGTAGCAAGGAATGAACACGATCAGCGCCAGGTCCAGCAGGAAGGCCTGCACCAGGCTGATGTTCATCCACCAGGCGATCAGCGGGATCAGGAAAACGATCAGCGTCAACTGAAAGCCGACCGCGTGGGCGATGCGTCGTTTGACCGTACGGGTGCGCGACGTCTGCCGACTTTCCCAATGCTCGAACAGCGAGGTGTAGATGAAATTCCAGGTTACCGCGATGGTGGTGATGATCACCGCCAGCGGCCCGGTGCTGCCCGGCGAGGTGCCGGACAGCAGCGCCAGTCCGAGGGCGGAGAAGGTCATGCCGATCACTTCGTAGAGCGACACATAGACCAGTTTGCGTTTGACGCCTTGCATGACAATTGCCTCTTTTTTGACAGGAGAGGGCCAGCGGGGCTGGCAGAGGCGGCGAAAGATAGCTTCAATAGCGATGACAGAAAAAGTCAGAAGCTTTCAGGTTTATTGATAGGTCTCGCACGTGAATTTCAACAGCGACAACATCGAACTGTTCCTCGCCGTGATCGAACGCGGTTCGTTTTCCGCCGCCGCCCGGGCGTTGGGCAAAGTCCCGTCGGCAGTGAGCATGGGTATCGGCAACCTTGAGGCGGAACTCGGCTACGCGCTGTTTGACCGCAGCCACCGCGAACCGCAACCGACGGCTATGGCCCTGACACTGGTGCCGCATGCGCGGCTGATTGCCGATCAGCTCAAGCAGTTGCGGGTGCATGCGGTGGAGCTGTCGCTGGGGCTGGAGAGCAAGTTGTCGATCGGCGTGGTGGCGGACATCGACCGGCGCCGCTTGATGGCGGCGATCCGGGCGATTGCCGAGCGCCATCCGTTGCTCGACATCGAAGTGCTCACCGCGCCGCAGGACGATGTGCTGGCGATGCTGCACAACGGCCGGGTCAGCCTGTGCCTGGCGTTCGCCGGGCTGAGCATGAACGTGCTGGAACGCTTTCAGTTCGTCGGCAGCGAACGGATGATCGCCACGCTGGCGGCGGACAGTCCGCTGTTGCAGGGCCAGGATCTGTTTCTCGAAGACCTGGTGCACGTGCGGCAGATTTTCGTCGCCAGCCGCGACTTGCCGATCAGCGAAACCCGGCCGCTGGTGGCCGAATCCCACTGGCGCACCGACAGCCTGGAAACGGCGCTGGAGATGGTCGAGGCGGGATTGGGCTGGGGCAATTTTCCGTTGTCGGTGGTGCAGTCGCGGCTGGATTCGGGGCGCCTGAAGCGGCTGAATTTCCGCAACATCGAGAATGGCCTGGTGCTGCCAGTGCACGCGGTGTGGCTCAAGAGCCAGCCGCTGCAGAAGGGCGCGCTGGCTCTTGTCGACCTACTCGGTCGCTGAACATTGCGCAGATCCCTTTGTGGGAGCGAGCTCAGAGGTCAGGTACTTTCGCGAATCTTCAGTTCGAAGCCCATGTCTTCCACCGGTCGTGCCACCGTGTTGCCCGCCATCAACGTCAGCATCTGCTCCGCCGCACGCCGACCAATCGCCTCGCGCGGGGTATTGATGCTGCTCAGGCGCGGCACCATGTGCTCGGACATCGGCAGGTCGTTGAAACCCAGGATCGCCACTTGCTCGGGAATCCTGATGCCGTGGCGCAAGGCCTCGAGCAACGCGCCCTGGGCCAGGTCGTCGTTGCCGAAGAAGATTGCATCGACGTCCGGATGCGCCGCCAGCAGTTGCAGGAACAGCTCGCCGCCCAGGCCCACCGACGAGGCGCGCGGGGTCAGCACTTCCAGGTCCGGGTCGTAGCGACCGGCCTTCTGCAGGGCCTTGCGGAAACCTTCGCCGCGCAGCAGGGTGCGCTGGTCGAGCTGCGCGCCGATGTAGGCCAGGCGCTGGCGTCCGCGCGACAGCAGGTGCTCGGCGGCCGTCTCGCCGGCATTGAGCTGGGAGAAACCCACGCAATTGACGCCGGCCGCGCTGTCCAGCTCCATCATGTACACGCAGGGAATGTTGCTGGCCTCGATCATCCGCCGCGAACTTTCGGTGCGGTCGAAACCGGTCAGCAGAAACCCGCGTGGCTGATAGGCCATGTAGTTGCGCAGCAGGTTTTCTTCTTCATCGCGCGAGTAGTGGAAGTTGCCGATCAGCACTTCGAAGCCCTTGGGCGTCAGCACGCGGTGAATGGCTTCCAGGGTGTCGATGAACAGCAGGTTGGACAGCGATGGCACCAGCACCACCACCGAATGGCTCTGCGCCGAGGCCAGGGCGCGGGCGGCGGGGTTGACCACGTAATTGAGTTCGGTGGCGGCTTTCTGCACTTTTTCCACCAGTTCGGTGGCGACGGTGCTGACCCCGCGCAACGCGCGGGAGGCGGTAATCGGGCTGACCCCGGCCAGGCGGGCAACTTCATTGAGGGTGGGACGGCCGGTGGTGCGGGTATTTTTATCGTTTTTAGGGGTGGTCATCGGGCGGCTTGCCAAACAAAAATCAAGGCACTAAGGTAGCGCTGTCCTGATGCAGCTGCAAATGCGTGAGCGAGGTCCTGCCTGATCCTCGCTTTTTGGCGTTGGGGACAAACCTGCTGCAACCCAAAAAAACGACAAGAAGGCGTCGGCAACTTCTGCCTGTGCACTAGAGTCATAGCTAGCAAAGGTAGCGCTGTCTGCGCGCTGAGGTGTTACATGAATCACTCCATCACCGCCCTGGTCATCATGGGCGTTGCCGGTTGCGGCAAGACGTGCGTCAGCGAGGCCCTGTGCCAATTGAGCGGCGCCACTGCCATTGAAGGCGATACTTTTCATCCGGCCGCCAACATCGAAAAGATGAGCGCGGGGATCCCCCTGAATGACGACGACCGTGCCGGCTGGCTCGACAGCCTGTGCGTCGAGCTGCGTCGCGTCGATGCGCTCGGCGAGCGTCCGGTGCTGACCTGCTCGGCCCTCAAGCACAGTTATCGCGAAGTGCTGCGCAGCGCCTTGCCGGGCCTGGGCTTCGTATTCCTCGAACTGACCCCTGAAGTGGCCGCCGAGCGTGTGTCGCACCGCCCGGGGCATTTCATGCCGGCCACGCTGATCGAAAGTCAGTTCGCCACCCTCGAATCGCCCAAGGGCGAGCCGTTGACGCTGGCCCTCAATGCCTCGATCCACAGCGTCGAAGAACTCGCCGCCCAGGCCCACGTCTGGTGGCTGGCGCACGGCCTGAAGCAGGCGGTATGAGTGTGCACATGCAGATAGCGCTGTCCTTACGACTTCTGATTAACCCGCTTTAATAACAACAACAAACCAGGAGACACCCCCAATGTTTGGCATGTCCCACGACGCCTACCTGCTGCTAGATGCAGTGGTCACGGTGATCGGACTCATCGTCCTGATCACCAAGTTCAAGATTCACCCGTTCATTTCCCTGACCATCGCCGCGGCGTTCCTGGGCCTGACCTCGGGCATGCCGATCGGCACCATCATCAAGGCGTTCCAGGACGGCTTCGGTGGCGTGCTCGGTTTTGTCGGCATCATCCTCGCGCTGGGCACCATGCTCGGCAAAATGATGGCCGAATCCGGCGGTGCCGATCAGATCGCCCAGACCCTGATCCGCGCCTTCGGCAAGGACAAGGTGCAGTGGGCGATGATGTTCGCCGCGTTCCTGGTGGGTATCCCGCTGTTCTTCGAAATCGGCTTCGTGCTGCTGATTCCGCTGGTGTTCATCGTCGCCCGGCGCACCGGCGTGTCGATCATCAAGATCGGTATCCCGCTGCTAGCCGGCCTGTCCGCGGTGCACGGCCTGGTGCCGCCGCACCCGGGCCCGCTGCTGGCCATCGGGGTGTTCGGTGCCGACATCGGCAAGACCATCCTCTACGGTCTGATCGTTGCGTTGCCGACCGCGATCATCGCCGGTCCGATCTTCGGTACGTTCATCGCCAAGCACATTCCCGGCACGCCGAATCAGGAACTGGTCGATCAACTGGCCCGTGAAACCGACTCGCAGAACCTGCCGAGTTTCAGCATCACCCTGGTCACCGTGCTGTTGCCGGTGTTCCTGATGCTGCTGAAAACCTTCGCTGACGTGGCACTGCCGGACGGGCATTTCTTCCGCACCTGGATGGACATGATCGGTCACCCGATCTCGGCGCTGCTGCTGGCATTGCTGCTGTCGCTGTACACCTTCGGTCACAAGCAGGGCATCGGCTCCCAGCAGATGCTCAAGTGGCTCGATGCAAGCCTGGCCCCGACCGCCGCGATCATCCTGATCATCGGTGCCGGTGGTGGCTTCAAGCAGATGCTGGTGACCAGCGGCGTGGGCGACGTGATCGGTCACATGGCGGTCAGTGCGCAGATTTCGCCGATCCTGCTGGCGTGGCTGGTGGCGGCGGTGATCCGTATCGCCACCGGTTCGGCCACCGTGGCAACCATCACCGGCGCGGGCATCGTGGTGCCGGTGGTGGGGATGATTCCGGGCGTGAACCGTGAGCTGCTGGTGCTGGCGACCGGTGCCGGGTCGCTGATCCTGTCCCACGTCAATGACGCCGGTTTCTGGCTGGTCAAGCAGTACTTCAACATGACCGTGGCGGAAACCTTCAAGACCTGGACCGCGATGGAAACCATCCTGTCGGTGGTGGGCCTGGGCTTTATCCTGCTGCTGTCGCTGTTCGTTTAAGCGCGAACGCAAGGCACAAAAAAACCGCAGCGATGCGGTTTTTTTGTGCCCGACGATATCAGGATGCATGCATTACCCCTGTGGGAGCGGGCTTGCTCGCGAAAGCGGTGTGTCAGTCGCTGAAAATGTTGACTGAAACGACGCCTTCGCGAGCAAGCCCGCTCCCACAGGAGGATAGGTGTCAGGCAGTGGTTTTCGGGGCCAGGCCATCGGTGCGGAACATCCCGCGAATGCCGCGCACCGCTTGACGAATGCGGTCCTGGTTTTCGATCAGCGCGAAGCGCACGTGATCATCGCCATACTCACCAAAACCCACCCCCGGCGAGACGCAGACCTTGGCCTCGGCCAGCAGTTTCTTGGCGAACTCCAGCGAGCCGAGGTGCGCGTAGGCCTCGGGAATCTTCGCCCAGACGTACATCGAGGCTTTCGGATTCTCGACCATCCAGCCCAGTTCGTGCAGGCCCTTGACCAGCACGTTGCGGCGCTGCCGATACTGCTCGGCGATGTCGCGCACGCACTGCTGATCGCCTTCCAGCGCAGCAATCGCGGCCACCTGCAGCGGGGTGAAGGTGCCGTAGTCGTGGTAGCTCTTGATCCGCGCCAGGGCGCTGACCAGCTCCGGGTTGCCGACCATGAACCCGATGCGCCAACCGGCCATGTTGTAGCTCTTGGACAGGGTGAAGAACTCCACCGCGATGTCCTTGGCGCCCGGCACCTGCATGATCGACGGGGCTTTCCAGCCGTCGTAGACGATGTCGGCGTAGGCCAGGTCATGTACCACCAGTACGTCGTACTGCTTGGCGAGGGCGATCACCCGTTCGAAGAAGTCCAACTCGACGCACTGCGCGGTCGGGTTGGAGGGAAAGCCGAGGATCATCATCTTCGGCTTCGGGATCGAACCGCGGATGGCCCGTTCCAGTTCGGCGAAGAAGTCCACGCCCGGTACCAGCGGCACCGAACGCACCTGGGCGCCGGCAATTACCGCACCGTAGATGTGAATCGGGTAGCTCGGGTTCGGCACCAGAACCGTGTCGCCCTGGTCCAGGGTCGCCAGCATCAGGTGCGCCAGGCCCTCCTTGGAACCGATGGTGACAATGGCTTCGCTTTCCGGGTCGATATCGACCGCGTAGCGTTGCTTGTACCAGTTGGAAATCGCCCGGCGCAGGCGTGGAATGCCCTTGGACGTGGAGTAACCGTGGGTGTCTTCGCGTTGGGCAACCTGTACGAGTTTGTCGACGATGTGCGGCGGCGTGGCCCCGTCGGGGTTGCCCATGCTCAGGTCGATGATGTCTTCACCACGACGCCGCGCGGCCATCTTCAGCTCGGCGGTGATGTTGAAAACGTAGGGGGGGAGTCGATCAATGCGCGCAAAGCGGCGCGGCGAACCTTGTTCAGCCATTGTTGCCTCGGATAACGTAAGCGCCCGGAACCGTCCGAGCGACGCTGGTCACTGCGGTGACCTGTGGCGGAAGATAAGGGCTGTGATGGCAGACTGTCCAGCCTGCGTACAAACAAATTTTTCCCAAGGAAATCGGTAGATGGAATTCACCAGCGGCTTCTTGCTGAGCCTCTCGCTGTGCCTGGACATCGGCGTGGCCAACATCGCAATGATCACGCTGGCGATGCAGCGCGGCTACTTTCAGGGTTTTGCGCTGGGCCTCGGCACCTGCGTCGGCGACCTGATCTACGCGGTGCTGGCGCTGGCCGGGATGACCGTGCTGTTGCAGTACGAAACCGTGCGCTGGGTGCTGTGGATCGGTGGTTCGGCACTGCTGATCTACTTTGCGGCGAAGATGATCTATTCGGCGATTCACCACGAGGCGCAGTTGGCGGCGACGGCGCAGGTGGGGCAGAACTCGCATCGCAAGGCGTTCTTTCGCGGGATCTTCCTCGCCATGTCCTCGCCGAGTGCGATGCTCTGGTTCGCCGCGGTTGGCGGCACGTTGATCGCCCGTTCCGGTGGCACCGGCCCGCTCGGTTCGGCGCTGTTCCTCAGCGGTTTCCTCTGCGCCGGGCTGCTGTGGTCGGCCGGCCTGTGCTTCGCCGCGAGTCACGGCGGCAAGCTGCTGGGTGACAAGCTGTTGCGTTACTCCTACCTGGCATCGGCGGCGATCTTCTGCTATTTCGCGGTATACGTGATCGTATCCGGTTATAACGAGTTCGTCGGTTCCGGCGCCGCCGATCAGCTGCACGCGCTGTAACAGTGCAAATGGGGTTTGGCTTCTATACTCCCAGCCGAACCCCCTTTTTTTGTGCCAGGAGTCGAGTCATGGATGAGCAAAAACGCGTCGAAGTGGCTGAACCTCGCTTCGAACATGGACACTTCCTGCTGATTGCAGGTTTTCGCGGTCGCTTTACCCAGGACACCGCCAAGGACATTCCCGCGTTATGGGAAAAATTCCTCCCGCATCTGGGGCGAATCCCCGGGCAAAAAGGCGAAGTGACCTACGGGGTCTGCTGCAATTTCGACGGCCAGGGTGGCTTCGATTACATCGCCGGCGTAGAGATCAGCAAACTCGACGAGCTGCCACAGGATGTGTACCAGTGGGTCGAGGTGCTGCCGCGCCAGTACGCGGTGTTCGAGCATAAAGGGCCGCTGGCGCAGTTGCCGCAGACCCTGCAGTACATCTACAAGACCTGGCTGCCGACCTCCCACTACGTGGAACTCAATGCCCCGGAGCTGGAGCGCTACAGCGCCGATTTCAACCCGAAGCTGCACACCGGCAAGCTGGAAATCTGCGTCCCGGTCGACAGCAAATCCTGAGCCGACACACCTGGGGCGGATCAAACATCCGCCCCAGGCTTTCAACCGCGCTTGCCCTTGCCAACCCGTCGCGCCCGCAACAGGTCGATGCCCAGGGTGACAAAGCCGAACGTACTGATGCCCAACACCATCAACAGGCCGATCTCAACGCTGCTCATAAGCGGTTTTCCTCAAGGGTGGTCAGAGACACCCCTGAGAAATAGCCGCCCGCGAAGGCGAAGAAAAGCGCGTATACGCAGGCTTTACGCCGCCCGTGCGGATCGATATGAACACCTTATTCCTTTATGCTTTGCGCACTTTTCTCCGCTGATTTTCGAGCTGCCATGAACACCGTCATCCGCAACGTCACCCCCGCCGACCTGGACCGCTGCTACGCCATCGAAACCGTTGCCTACGAAGGCGACGAGGCCGCCACTCGCGAGAAGATCGCCACGCGCATCGCCACCTGGCCAGAGGGTTTCATCGTCGCCGAGGTGGACGGTGTGGTCGCCGGGTTCATCAACTCGGGTGCGGCGTTTGCCGTGCAGATGTCCGACGAGGCGTTCAAGGAACTGATCGGCCACGATCCACAGGGGCCCAACGTGGTGATCATGTCGGTGGTGGTGCACCCGGATTATCAGGGCCAGGGCCTGGCCAAGCGCTTGCTGGGCGAGTTCATCGAGCGCATGCGCGGCCTGAGCAAGGCGACGATTCATTTGATGTGCAAGGAACAGCACATCCCGCTGTATGCCGGGTTTGGCTTTGCCTACATCAAGCCGTCGGAGTCGGACCATGGCGGGATGGCCTGGCACGAAATGATCCTCACTTTGTAACCTGTGGAAGCTGGCTTGCCAGCGATAGCGGTGGGTCAGTCGACATCAAGGTTTGATGTGCCGACGCCATCGCTGGAAGCCAGCTCCCACAGGCTCTAGCGGTGTTGCAATTCCCCGTTCAGTAGAGGGTGTCGATTACCCGCTTCGGTGCTTCGCGGTCGTAGGCCTCGGCATCGAACTGCCCATCGTTCAGGCGTTTGTGAAACGCGCCCGCAGAGGGCAGCGCCGAGCGCGGCAGGTGGGTCTCGGGGTTCCACGCATCGGAACGTACAAACGCTTTCGAGCAGTGGAAGAACGCTGCCTCGACCTTCACCAGCAACACGCTTTTCGCCGGTTTGCCATTCACCGCGAAGCTCTCCAGCAAGGCCGGTTCGGCACTGATGGTCGCGGTGCCATTGACCCGCAACGTCTCGCCGATGCCCGGAATGATGAACAGCAGCGACACCCGTGGATCGTGCAGCACGTTGCGCAGGGTATCGATGCGGTTATTGCCCGGGCGATCGGGCAAGGCCAGGGTGCGCTCGTCGATAATCCGTACGAACCCCGGCGTATCGCCGCGCGGCGAACCGTCGAGGCCGTCGGCGCCCACCGAGCTGACGACCACCAGCGGCGAGGCGCGCACCATCGCCTGATAATCCTCGTTGAGAAAAGCGATCTGCTTGCGCACTGCGCGTTCGTGCGGCAGACCGTAAATGGCTTCCAGTGCTTCGATTGAATCGATCATCGTGCTTCCCTTTGATGATTTAGAAAAACAGGCCCATGCGCCGTTCGTAGCCAATCCGACCCTTGTACGCTTCGCCGCTGTCGACGAAACCGTATTGGGCGTACAGCGCGATCGCCGCGTCGTTATCAGCGTCCACCGACAGCTCCAGCCCCTTGATCTCTGGCCACGCCTCACGCGCCACAGCGGGCAACGCTTGCAGGCAGGCCTTGCCGTAACCCTTGCCTTGCGCGCGGTGATCGACCTGCAAGGCGTGCAGGGTGGCGCTGTGTTCATCGGCCCAGGCTGGCAACACCGGCGGGCGCTTGAGCAGCAGGAACGCCACCGGCACTTGATCGGCGAGCAGCGCAAAACCCTTCACGCCGGGGCCGGGCCTGGACAGCAGCGTGTGCAGCGCGCCATGGATATCGCCGGAAAACCTGATCTGCTCCGGATGGATTTCAATCGCCTCGACCTGCTGACGCTGCAAGGCGTTCAGGCTGTCGTACGGCACGAGTTGGGCTGACACTGGAATTTCCTTTTTCCTACAAAGATGAGCCTCGGATTCTAGCGATTTTGTGATCTGCGGAAATTTTTTGTTTCGTCTGTCGATCTGTCCGAGGGCCGAACGACTAAGGGTGTCTTCATCACAAAAACCACGGAGAACAGCATGAGCGCCCAGACGGAAATTCAAGCCCTGATCAACACTTACCGCGAAGCGGTGATGACCAAGAACGTCGACCAGGTCATGGCCCTGTACACCGACGACATTGTCGCCTTCGATGCGATCAAGGCCCTGCAATTCAAGGGCAAAGAGGCGTACCGCGCGCATTGGCTGGCCTGCATGGAAATGTGCCCAGGTCCGCACATTTTCGAGTTCCATGAAGTCGCCATCGAAGTGGCGGGCCCGCTCGCCTTCGGCCATTGGCTGGTCAACTGCGGCGGCACCAATGACCAGGGCGAGACCCAGAGCTGCTGGATGCGCGGCAGCGCCGGTTACCGCCAGGTCGGCGGCACGTGGAAGATCGCTCACGAGCACTGGTCGGCACCGTTCGACCCGATGAGCGGCGCGACCTTGTTCGATGTGCAACCCTGATCTTCAGCCATAGTTGATCCGTCCGATTCAGGAGAACGCCATGAAGTATTTATGCCTGGTCTACAGCGACGAGCGCTTGCTGCATTCATCGCCCGACAGCCCGGAAGACGCCGAGTGCTGGGCCTACGCCGAGTCGATCCAGGGCAGCGGCCGAATGGTCGCCGCCGAGGCGCTGGAGTCGGTGCAGACCGCCACCACGGTGCGCATGCGCAATGGCAAGCTGTCGATCACCGACGGCCCGTTCGCCGAAACCAAGGAGCAACTGGCCGGGTTCTACCTGATCGACGCGCGCGATCTCAATGAAGCGATCCAGGTCGCCGGCTACATTCCGGCGGCCCGGGTCGGCAGCGTCGAAGTGCGGCCCGTGCGCCAGCTGAATGTCTGAGCGATGATCGACGCAGCGCTGCAGGCGCGGGTTGCGCAGGTCTATCGCGACGACTCGCGACGGATCCTGGCGACCCTGATCCGCCTGCTCGGCGATTTCGACCTCGCCGAAGAAGCCATGCACGAGGCGTTCTTCGTCGCGGTCGAGCGCTGGAAGCGCGATGGCGTGCCGGACAATCCGCGCACCTGGCTGGTGTCCACCGGGCGTTTCAAGGCCATCGACGTGCTGCGCCGGCGTGCGCGGTTCAAGGCTTCGCAGCCGCTGTTGCTGGCACAACTGCAGGAGCTGGAGCAGACCGAGTGGAGCACCGAGGACGTGGAAGACGATCGCTTGCGGCTGATCTTCACCTGCTGTCACCCGGCGCTAGCGGCGGATGCGCAGGTGCCGCTGACCCTGCGCGAAGTCTGCGACCTGACCACCGAAGAGATCGCCCGCGCGTTTCTCGCGGCACCGGCGGCGATTGCCCAGCGCATCGTGCGCGCCAAAGCAAAGATCCGTGACGCGAAAATCCCTTATCAGGTGCCCAGCCTGGATGAATTGCCCGAGCGCCTCGACAGCGTGCTGCGGGTGATTTACCTGGTGTTCAACGAGGGTTATTCGGCGTCCGGCGGCGCTCAGCTGACCCGCGAAGACCTGACCCGCGAGGCGATTCGTCTCGGGCGGTTGTTGCTCGAGTTGTTGCCGGATCCGGAAGTCATGGGGTTGCTGGCGCTGATGCTGCTGCATGAATCGCGGCGGTCGGCGCGCTCGACGCCCGATGGTGAGCTGATTCTGCTGGATGATCAGGATCGCGGATTGTGGAGTGCCGAGCTGATTGCCGAAGGCTGCGATCTGGTGGAAAAAGCGCTGACCACAGGACGCTTCGGCCCGTATTGCCTGCAAGCGGCGATTGCCGCCGTGCATGCCGAAGCGCCGACGGCGGCAGAAACGGATTGGCAGCAGATCGTCGGCCTGTATGACGTGCTGCTGCGCGCGGTGCCGTCGCCGGTGATCGAGTTGAACCGGGCGGTGGCCGTGGCCAAGCGTGATGGGGCGTTGGCCGGGTTGACGCTGATCGAGGGGATTCTGCAGCGCGGCGAGTTGCAGGACTACCACCTGGCGCATTCGGCGCGGGCGGAGTTCTGTCGGCAGTTGGGGCGGGTGGCGGAGGCGCGGGCGGCGTATCGGCGCGCGCTGGCATTGACGCGGCAGGAGCCGGAGCGGCGGTTTATCGAAGGGCGGCTCAAGACGCTGGAAATGCCCTTGCCCTAGCCATTTCCGAGAGAGAGGGCTGAGGGGCTGCTATTCCAGCATCTTGCTCAAGAGCCAGCTCCCGGCCGGCCCCGGCGGATGGATCCGCGACCACAACGCATCGACATACACCGGCCGAGGCCAGCCGCGCACCGTCAGTTCCACCAGAGAGCCATTACCGAAGCGCGCCACCAGCCAGCGCGGCAACGGCGCCCAGCCGAAGCCCATTTCCGCCATCTCCATCAACATCAGGTAACTCGGCGCCGACCACACCCGGCCCTTCGCACGACTGTCGTACGGATTGACGATGGTTGCCAGGCGCAGTTCGCGATGCTGTTCCAGGCTCGCCTGGTCGACCTGTTCCAGGCGCGTCAGCGGATGCTCGCGGCTGACGAACAAAGCGATATCGGTACGCTCGGCCACGGTCGCGGCGACCAGATCCGCCGGGTAACTGCCCTGCTTCTCGGCGAAAGCCAGATGAGCGCGACCGCGCTGCACCAGTTCGATCAGGTCATCGCACTCGGCAATCAGGCATTCCAGTTCCAGGTCCGGATAACGCTGCTCGAACCCGACCAGGGCCGCTTCAAAACGCGCCGACTGATAGGTATCGGAAATGGCCACGGTCAGTTTCGGCTCGACCCCTTGCGCCAATTGCCGCGCGGTCATCTCCAAACGACTGGTGGCCGCGAGAATCGCCTCGGCGCGTTGCAGCATGACGTGCCCGGCCGGGGTCAGGGTCGGCTTGCGGCTGCTGCGGTCGAACAGGATCAGATCGAGGTCGATCTCCAGGCTGGCCACGGCCGCGCTGACGGTCGACTGGCTGCGCCCGAGCTTGCGCGCCGCTGCGGAAAACGAACCCTGGGTGGCGGCCTCGACGAACGCCAGCAGCACTTCTTGGGAAGCCATGAACTATCGCCTTGATCGATGGTTATTGATTATGAAGTATCGGTACGAACCGGGATCATGGCAATCATCGTCACTCAAGGAGTCCGGCCATGACTGCCCACAAATCCATCACTGAACGTATCTTCCAGGCCATCGGTTTCGAACTGTTGGCGATTCTGATCTGCACGCCGCTGCTGGCGTGGATCATGGGCAAACCGCTGGTTGAAATGGGCGCCGTCACCCTCGCCATCGCGATGCTGGCCCTGGGCTGGAACGTGGTGTTCAACGGCTTCTTCGATCGCCTGCTCAAACGCTGGAACATTGCACACAACGCCTGGACCCGGGTGGTACATGCGCTGCTGTTCGAGGGTGGCCTGATCGTGATGGGGGTGCCGCTGATTGCCTGGTGGCTGTCGGTCAGCCTGTGGCAGGCGTTCCTGCTCGACATCGGCGTGCTGCTGTTCTTCCTGCCGTACACCTACGTTTACCACTGGGGTTATGACGTGGTGCGCGAGCGGCTGGTGATGCGTAGCGTCTGCCAGAGCTGAAAACAAAAATCGCAGCCTGTGAGGGCTGCGATTTTTTTTGTCCGGGATTTTTGCAGGGTTTAGAGAAACATCCCACCCGACGCTTCGATCCGCTGCCCGTTGATCCACTGCGCCCCCGGCGACAGCAGTAGCGCCAGTGCGCCACCGATGTCATCCGGCTGCCCGGCGCGGCCCAGTGCGGTGTTGCTGGCGACCATCGCATTCAAGGCGGAATTGTCGCGCACCGCGCCACCGCCGAAGTCGGTTTCGATGGCGCCGGGGGCGAGGATGTTCACCGCGATCTGCCGCGCCCCCAATTCCTTGGCCTGGTAGCGGGTCAGCACTTCCATCGCACCTTTCATCGCCGCGTAGGCCGCGTACCCGGGCAGGGTGAAACGCGCCAGACCGCTGGAGATATTGATGATTCGCCCGCCGTCATTGATCAGCGGCAACAGGCTCTGGGTCAGAAAGAACGGGCCCTTCAACTGGATGTTCATCAGCAGGTCGAACTGCTCCGGCGTGGTCTCGGCAAAGGACGCATGCACGCCGATTCCGGCGTTGTTGATGAGGAAATCGAAGCGCGGCCGCTGGAACGACTGCAGCGCCTGCTCGACCCTTGCGGCGAAGTCGGCAAAGCCTTCGCTGCGGCCGACATCCAGTTGCAGCATCACGGCGTTGACGCCGAGTTGTTGCAGTTCGGCGACCAGCGCCTGGGCTTCGTCGGCGCGGCTGTTGTAGGTGCCGATGATGTCCACGCCCTGTGCGGCGAGATGCAGGGCGGCGTTCTTGCCCAGGCCACGGCTGGCCCCGGTGATCAATGCGATTTTGCCTTTCATGGGTCGTCCTCGATTGCGCTGAGTGGTGATGGGCAAAGTTTATTTATCCGCCATTAGGTGATAAACAGGCTGAAGCCGGAATCACTGGTCGGCTGAATCGAACAATAATCGGGGCCGCCATGAACAAACTGGAACTGCTGCGCACCTTCGTCCGGGTCAGCGAACTATCGAGTTTCACCCTGGCGGGGCAGAGCCTGGGGCTGCCGCGCTCGACCGTGTCAGAGCAGGTGCAGGCGCTGGAAAGCCTGCTCGGCACGCGTCTGCTGCAACGCACCAC
Source organism: Pseudomonas sp. efr-133-TYG-5 (assembly GCF_030209175.1). Lineage (GTDB taxonomy): Bacteria > Pseudomonadota > Gammaproteobacteria > Pseudomonadales > Pseudomonadaceae > Aquipseudomonas. The sequence continues at coordinate 172,222 of NZ_JARVSM010000010.1, forward strand.
GCGCAAGGTGCAGGCGACGCAGGATGGCCTGGCGCTGTACGAGCGCAGCAAGGATCTGCTGTCGCACATGGACGAAATCGAAAACCTGTTTCGTCAGGACGCCGCCTCGCTGACCGGGCGGATTCGTTTCGACATGCCGAACATCCTCGCCCGGCGCGTGGTCATGCCGCGCCTGCCGCAGTTCATGGCGCAGCATCCGCAGCTGGAGCTGGAAATCAGCAGCACCGACCGCCGCGTCGACCTGCTCAGTGAAGGTTTCGACTGTGTGTTGCGGGTCGGCGCGCAACCGGACCAGAGCGTGGTGGCGCGGCATCTGTGCGACTTCAGCATGGTCAACTGTGCCAGCCCGGCGTATCTGCAACGCTACGGCGTGCCGCAGACGCTGGAGGACCTGGCGCAGCATCGGCTGGTGCATTACGTCGGGGTGCTGGGATCGCGTTCGGAGGGATTCATCTACGAGCAACAGGGCCAGCTGCGGCGCGTGCCCATGGCGGGCAGCATCACGGTCAACAGCACCGATGCCTACGAGTCGGCGTGTCTGGGCGGCTTTGGTCTGGTCCAGGTACCGCGCACCGGCATGCACACGTATCTGGCCAGCGGCGAACTGATTGAAGTGTTGCCGCAGTTCACCGCGCCAGCCATGGGCGTGTCGCTGCTGTATGCGCGGCAACGGCATCTGCCGTTGCGGGTGCGGGTGTTCATGGATTGGCTGGGGGATCTGATTCGCTCAACGCTCTGAAGTTGACGCGTTACTTTGTGGGAGCGAGCTTGCTCGCGAAAGGGGCGTGTCAGCCGCCATCATCATTACTGGCTGACCGCATTCGCCGGATCGCCGCCCGGCCCCAGCTCGCTCCCACAAAAGCTTGAGGTGCTCAGAAGATCTGCGTGAACAGCCAGTACAGGCTGCCCGACAGCAGGATCGCCGCCGGCAAGGTCAGCACCCAGGCCATCAGCAGGTTGCGAATGGTCTTCATCTGCAAGCCGCCGCCGTTGGCGACCATGGTCCCGGCCACCCCCGAGGACAGCACGTGGGTGGTGGACACCGGCAGGCCGAACATGTCGGCGGCGCCGATGGTCAGCATCGCCACGGTTTCCGCCGAGGCGCCCTGGGCGTAGGTCAGGTGGGTCTTGCCGATTTTCTCGCCGACCGTGACCACGATACGCTTCCAGCCGACCATGGTGCCCAGGCCGAGGGCGATGGCCACGGCGATTTTCACCCACAGCGGAATGAAGCGCGTGGCGTTGTCGATCTGCTGCTTGAACAGTTGCAGCTTGCCGCTGGTGTCGGCATCGAAATTGCCGACCTTGTTCTTGTCCATCAGGCGAATGGTTTCGCTGGCCAGGTACATGTCGTTACGCACGTTGCCCATGGCTTCGGCCGGGACCTTCGACAGCGAGCCGTAGCCCTTGACCTCTTCGCCGATGTGCCCGGTCAGGGCGGCGAGGGCCGGGACCAGTTGCGGCGTGGCTTGCTTGCTGCGCATGTAGTCGGTGAGCGCCGGGCGCGGATCGGCAGGCGCCGGCAGCGGGGCGCTTTTTACCAGCGCCTGTTGGGTCACCTCGGCCACGGCGGCGAACTGCAACGCCTGGTCGGCCGGCATGGTGCGGTTCAGGGCGTAGGCCATCGGCAGGGTGCCGACCAGGATCAGCATGATCAGGCCCATGCCTTTCTGGCCGTCGTTGGAGCCGTGGGCGAACGACACGCCGGTGCACGTGACGATCAGCAAACCGCGAATCCACCACGGCGGCGGCGTGTTGCCTTCCGGCGCCTTGTACAGCGCGCGGTTCTTGACGAAGGCGCGCAGCGCCAGCAGCAACAGCGCGGCGCAGCCGAAACCGACCAACGGCGACAACAGCAATGCATAGCCGATCTTGGTCGCCTGCGCCCAGTCCACGCCGCTGGTACCGTCGCGACCGTGCATCAGCGCGTTGGCCACGCCGACACCGATGATCGAGCCGATCAACGTGTGCGACGAGGAGGCCGGCAGGCCCAGCCACCAGGTGCCGAGGTTCCACAGGATCGCGGCGATCAGCAGGGCGAAGATCATCGCGAACCCGGCGGATGAGCCGACCTGCAGAATCAGTTCCACCGGCAGCAGGGCAATGATGCCGAAGGCGACCGCGCCGCTCGACAGCAGCACGCCGAGGAAATTGAAGAACCCCGACCAGACCACGGCCACGTTCGGTGGCAGCGAGTGGGTGTAGATCACCGTCGCGACGGCGTTGGCGGTGTCGTGGAAACCGTTGACGAACTCGAAGCCCAGGGCAATCAGCAGCGCCACGCCGAGCAGCAGGAACGGCGTCCAGGTGGTGACCACCGTGCCCAGTTCGTGCATGTCGTGCATCAGGCTGTAGGCTGTGAACAGCATCCCCATGGCCAGCACGGCGAAGAACACCACGTAGGTGAAGGGGCCGGTTTTTCTGTCGAGCGCCGGCCTGCCGCTGGCAGCGGACGCCTGGCTGGCGGTAAGGGAGGGAGTAGCCATGAGCGGACAATCCTCAGCGAGGGAAGGAGTGTTGCCCATGATCGTTGCTAAATATTACAGAGAGGCTGCGGCAGATCAGTGTTTGGCTGAATAACCAGACCACCGATCTGAAGGTCAATGAGGTCCCCTGTGGAAGCGAGCCTGCTCGCGAAGACGGAGTGTCAGTCACCATCCTTGTTGAATGACAGAGCGCTTTCGCGAGCAGGCTCGCTCCCACAGGGGATCTGTGCTGGACAACAGGTTCGGTGATCAATAATCCCGGCGCTTGCGAAACGCCCAGCGCCCGGCAATCACGGTAAACGTCGCCACCAGTGCCACCAGAATCCAGAACCCCTGCGGGTCCTGCGCCAACGGCACGCCGCCGACGTTCATGCCGAAGAAACCGGCAATGATGTTGATCGGCAGCGCCAGCACCGTGACCACGGTCAGGGTGAACAGCGTGCGGTTGCTCTGTTCGTTGAGGTTGGCGGCGATCTCTTCCTGCAACAGCTTGATCCGTTCGCCGAGGGCGGTGAGGTCGTTGATGATCAGCGCGAACTCCTCGGTGGATTTGCGCAGTTCCTTGACGTCCTCCTTCTGCAGCCAGGGCGGCGGGCGGTTGAGCAGGCGCAGCAGCGAGCCCGGCTCCAGCGCCAGCAGTCGTTGCAGGCGCACCAGCACGCGGCGGTTGGCGCCGAGTTCGGCACGGTTGGTCGACAGCCGCGAGGAGAGCAATTCGTCCTCGACCTGATCGACGCTGAGGCTGGTCTTGCGCACGATCTGCGTCAGCACTTCGCCCTGGTCGCGCAGCAGGTGCACCAGCAACTCCAGTGGCGAGCGGAAACACTCGCCGGCCTTCACCGAAGAGCGCAGCTTGTCCACCGAGTGCAACGGTTGCAGGCGCGCGCTGACGATCAGTTTGCTGCGTACGCAGACCCACAGCGTCGACACATCCGATGAGACCATGCTGCTGAGGTTGAACACTACATCGTTGACCACCGCCAGCAGCGCCGAATCGACATGTTCGATGCGCGTGGAACGCGAGCCTTCGTGCAGCGCCTCGAAAAATTCTTCCGGCAATTGCAGATGGCTTTTCATCCAGCGCTCGCAGGCGGCGTGCGCCAGGTTCAGGTGCAGCCAGAGGAATTCGTCACTGTCGCTGTCCTCCTGCAGGCAATGCAGGGCGGTGGCCGAGTCGACTTCGCGGCCGCGCTCGCCGGGACGGAAGCGGAAGCCGTAGAGCAAGCCAAACAGGTCCGGGTCGCGATGACTGATATCGAGGCTGTGGTTCATGGAGGCTCGCTGCGAGGAGGGCGTCTGGTGCGGGATTTTCAGATTCACCTGAACGGTATCATCGCAACCGTTCGTGACATTTGTATGACGGCAAAATGACGTCAAATCAAAGGCTTGCCGGCGGTCGGATGAGCCTCAAGAAGCGCTCTGGCGCGCCGATCACAGGGGTGTTAGGTTGCGCGCCTTCGGCCATCGGCCAAGGTTCGCCGACACGGATGTCCGGTTCCAGTCACGTCTTGTCGGGCGTGCCTCATCCCTGTCCTGAGTACCTGTGATGTCTTTGCAAAAATCCCTGAGAGGGCAAATTCTCGCCCTGCTGAGCGGCAGCCTGCTGGCGATGCTGCTGATCGCGCTGGCCTGCTTTCACTTCCTGTCCAACGGCGTGCAGAGCTACAGCCAGTTGATCGCCGGGCCGTTGCACACCTCGCAACTGATCGACGAAGCCAACCTGCAATTCAAGGTCCAGGTGCAGGAATGGAAAAACGTCCTGCTGCGTGGCAAGCAGCCGGCGGACCTGGCCAAGTACTGGGGCCAGTTCGAAGAGCGCCAGCGCGATGTGCAGGACATCCTCGGTGAACTGGCCAGCCAGAAAGGCCTGGAACCGGCGCTGAAGACCCGCATCGAGCGTCTGCGCGAAGAGCATCGTCTGCTCGGCGCGGCGTATCAGAAGGGTCGCGATGCCTACGTGGCTGCCGGTGCCGATCCGAGCGCCGGGGACACGGCGGTGAAAGGCGTCGACCGCGCCACCAGCGAGCAGATGAGTGAACTGGTCAACGAACTGCGCCAGCAAGGCACCGAGCAATCGGCGCAGATCAGCGCCAGCGCCGAGCGTACCGTGTGGCTGGGGCTGCTGGTGATGCTCGCTTCCGGTCTGCTGATCGGTCTGTTGAGCCTGTGGCTGGTCAACCGCAATCTGGTCGAACCGATCCGCCGACTGATCGATTACGTGACCCAGTTGAGCCGCGGCAAACTGGTCGAGCGCGTGGTCAGCCAGCGCCAGGACGAACTCGGCAACCTCGCCGCGGCCGCCAACACCCTGCGCGATTTCCTCGCCGAAACCTTCAACCACCTGCAACGCAGCGCCAAGGATCTGGACAGTGCCAGCGGTGAGCTGAACGCCATCGCCACGCTGATGGCCGGTGGCACCAACGAGCAGTTCAGCCGCACCGATCAGGTGGCCACGGCGATGAACGAAATGTCCGCTACCGCCCAGGAGGTCGCGCGCCATGCGGCCGATGCCGCGCGTGCCGCCGACGACGCCGATCAGTCTGCGCAGCAGGGCGAGAAAGTCATGCAGGGCACCATCCACACCATTACCCAGATGCGCGGGGAAATTGCCAATACCGCCACGGTGATCCGTCGCCTGGAGGCCGACAGCGGGCGCATCGGCAAGGTGCTGGAAGTGATTCGCGGCATTGCCGAGCAGACCAACCTGCTGGCGCTCAACGCCGCCATCGAAGCGGCGCGGGCCGGGGAAGCCGGGCGCGGTTTCGCCGTGGTCGCCGACGAAGTGCGCAGCCTGGCGCAACGCACCGCAGCGTCGATCATCGAAATCAACCAGATCATCCAGACCGTGCAGACCGGTGCGGTGGATGCCGCCCAGGCCATCGAAAGCGGCCAGGCGCGCAGTGATGAAAGTGTCGAGCAGGTGACCCAGGCCGGCGCCATGCTCGAACGCATCACCCACGCCGTGGAAGCGATCCGCGACATGAACCGACAGATCGCCACCGCGGCCGAGGAACAGACTTCGGTGGCCGAAGACATCTCGCGCAACCTCACCGAGATCACTTCGATTGCCAGTACCAACCTCGACAATGTGCAGCGCACCGAAAGCGCCAGCCAGAACCTGCATGGCCTGTCCGGGCAACTCAACGAAGTCACCGCGCGCCTGAGTGCCTGACCCGCTGGCTGTGTACCGCTTCGGTTACCGAGTCGGTACACAGTCGATCTCAATTCGCTGCCCGCGCCGCCGATGGCCGGTGATCTATCACCGGCATTGGAGATTTCCCATGGTCAGCATCACCTCCGTTTCGATCAACCCGAGCGTCACCTCGGCGCCCGGCAAAACTTCGGTCAGCGGCAACGGCGAAGACACGTCCGCCGCCGCGGCAGCCAGCAGCGGCGTCAGCGCCGACACCAGCAAACTGGCAGCTGACGGTGCGGCGGCGGGCGCCAGCAGTTCCAGCAGCAGCGAAGAATCGGACAGCGTGAAAGCGCTGCGCAAGCAGATCGCCGAACTGCAAAAGCAATTGCAGGAACAGCAGCAGGCCTTGCAAGCGGCCCAGGCCAAGCAGGAAAGCGCCGACGCCAAGGCTGCCGACGTCGCCGCTGCACAGGCGCAGATCGCAACCACTTCGTCTTCATTGCAGACCGCCACTGCCGCGTTGCTGCAGGCGTTGCAGGATTCCGACAGCAGCACGGCCGGCGCGCTGCTCAGCACGTCGGCCTGACTGGCGCCTGCGCTCGGCGTGGGGCTCAGGGGCGCGGCAGGCTGAAGGTGAACAGGGTGCCGCTCTGCGCGGTGGACGCCACGTGCAGGCGGCCGCCGTGGGACTGGGCGATCTGGCTGGCGATGTACAGGCCCAGGCCGAGGCCGGCCTGCGGCGCGCCATGCGCTGGCCGCGAGTAGGGCTGGAACAGGTGGGGCAGCACTTCGTCGGGAATCTGTCCCTGATTCTTCACCGCCAGCATCAGCGCGCCGTGATCGACCTCGGCGATCACCTCGACGTCACCGTCGGGGTCGCCGTGGGTCATGGCGTTGGCCAGCAGGTTGGACAGCAACTGACCGAGGCGCGCGCGATCGCAATGCACGCCGCGCAGGTCACCGATGGACGCGTGGATCTGCCGCCCGGGGTTGACGCTGTGGATTTCCGTGACCACGTGCTGCAGCGTATCCGCCAGGTCGTCACAGGGCTGCACATTCACCGGAATGCCGTTGCCCAGCCGTCCGCGGGCGAAGTCCAGCACGTCGTCGACCAGCCGCGTGGCGCGTTGCGCGCTGGTGATGATGTTGCGCACCCGTGGCTCGCTGGCCGGGTCGGGGTGCTTGCGCAGGAGCATTTCCGCACCGGCGCTGATGGCGAACAACGGGTTGCGCAGATCATGGCCGAGCACGGCGATGAACTGTTCGCGCAGCTCGGCGGTTTGCCGTTCCTGCAGCAGCGCCGCTTCGGTGCGCTGCTGGTTTTCTTCGGCTTCGATCTGCAGCGCGAGCATCCGCGCGAAGGATTCCATGGTGCTCTGGATGCTGCTGGACGTGAGCGCCGCCGGGTTCGGGTCGAGGGCGCAGATGGTGCCGAAGAAACTGCCGTCGGTGCGGAACACCGGGACCGAGATATAGCTCTCGAACTTGTAGATGCGCGGGGTGTGGTGATGGCGGTAGTGCGGGTCCTCGCTGGCCTTGTCGATCACCACCGCGCGGTGCGACGAGCGGATTTCATGGCACAGCGTGGTGACCAGGTCCAGCTCGCCGCCGACCTGCAAGCCGAATTCCAGCGAGTCGAGCACGGCGCAGGCGGTCCACGACTCCTCGGTGACCCGCGCCACGGCGGCGAAGCGCAGGCCGGTCAGCTCGCGAATCACCTGGAGAATCGCCGGCACCGCGCTGATGCGGCCAATGGTGGCGATGTCTGCTGCTTTGCTGTGCCCCATGTCCGCTGCCTTTGCCGTGGTGTGTTCAGTAGCGGCCATACTAGCGGGCTGACTGCAAATGCGCTTGTGTTGAATGCGTTGCGTGGCGGCCAGGCACAAAAAAGCCGCACGACCGGTCTGGTCGTGCGGCGGGTTGTTGCGGCTTATCAGGTGTCTTGCTTGTTGCTCAGGACCTTGCCGGTGGTGGCGTCGAAGTCGACGTCGAATTCCTTGCCGTCGGCGGTGGTCAGCTCGACTTCGTATTCGTAACCGTTGAAGTGGTTATCCAGGTCGGTATCGGTGATCTTCGCGTTCGGATGCAGTTTCAGCGCCGCCTGGTTCATTTCTTCCAGCGGCTTGATCTTGCCTTCCTTGACCAGTTGCGGGATCTGATCGACGCGAACATCCGCCTGGGCCAGGCCGGCGGTCAGGGTCAGGGCGGCAGCGGTAAACAGGGCAGTCAAAGTTTTCATCGGTTCGTTCCTTGGTTGGCTTGAGTGCGTGATTCGTTGCAGTGGGTTCAGATTAATCAGCGCAACTTAATTCACCCTTAAAACGCCATACCCGGAAAACAGCGCGGGCAAGTCGCGTCCCACCGGTCTTCGGTGGGGCACGACTTGCCCGCGATCTGCCGCTGGGACGGACAATCAGAAGCCGTTGTTCTTCAACACCTGATCGACACTGGCCGCTGCCGGACGCTTGTAGAACTTCAGCAGTTCGCTGGCGCGGTTGGTGAAGATGCCGTCGACGCCGGCGGCCATGACTTTCGCGAAGTCCAGCGGCTCGTCGACGGTGTAGACGTGCACCAGCAGGCCCTGGTCGTGGGTGTACTGGTTCATCCAGGGCTGCACCAGGTCCGAATAGCTCTGGTCGCCGCCCTTGGTCAGCTTCGCCGAAGGGCCGGTGCCGATGGCGCCGTGAGCCTTGGCGAAATCAACCCACTGTTTGAATTCGGCGTCGGACTTCGGCTCCTGCTTGCCGTAGAACGCGTTCTTGTCCTTCTCGCCGGACTCGGCAAAGGTCACTTTCGACTTCGGCTCGATGCTGCCTTCGCCAACCCACAGCAACAGGATCTTCGGCACCTGCGGCATTTCCTTTTGCAGCAGTTCGAGGCTGTTCTTCTCGAAGGTCTGCAGGATCACCTTGCCTTTGCCCTGGCCGACGCCCAGTTCGCTTTTCGCCAGTTTCGAACCGGCCGGGCTCAGCCAGCCGCGGTCCTGGAGTTTTTCCTTGAGGTCATGCTCGATGCCCGGGAACAGCTGCGGTTCCTTGGTTTCGATGTACAGGCCAGGCTTGTGCAGCGGGTTGGCCTGGGCGATGTCGATGATTTCATCGAGGGTGAGGATTTTCAGCCCGGCGTAGGACGCGCGCGCGCGCTCGGGATAGGCCTTGTTGTACCAGCTGCCGGCATCGAGGGTTTTCAGCTCGGCCATGGTGAAGGCGTTGGCCGGGCTGTCCTTGCGCTCGGGGAATTTGCTGGCGACGTCGGTGGTGCGCTGCAGGTTGTCGTCGTGCAGGGCGAACAGCACGCCGTCCTTGCTGCGTTGCAGGTCCATTTCCAGATAGTCGGCGCCGAGGTCGCGAGCCAGTTTGTAGGAAGCGGCGGTGGATTCCGGGGCGTCGAAGGAAGCGCCGCGGTGAGCGATCACCGCCGGGTGCGGAATGCCGTGGCTGGCGGCCAGGGCGTTGAGGTCCGGGCTGGCGGCGTGGGCCTGACCGAGGCCGAGCAGCAGGCTCAGCAGCAGGGCGCTTTGGGTGAAAGTGGCGGGCATGGTCGAGATCCTTTCGCAGGCTATTTCAAGGACGTACCTTTTAACAACTGAATCGGGTGCGTGCTATCGCCAGACCGACATAAACGTATTAAAAGCGATTTTTCCTACGCTTTTGTGTTGCCGTTTGCAGTACGCTTGCCCACGGCAGCCGCCCCGGCAGAGGGCGCGCCCACTCTTTCGCCCTGCGTGTAGACCATCGATCCATTTCGTGAGGTTTACCATGCACATCACTTCGCAACTCATCTGCCAGGCGGCTGACGACCTCAAGGGCTTCGTCGGCCTCAACCGCAAGACCGGCCAATACATCGTGCGTTTCAGCGAGGATGCCTTCGGCATGGACGTGGCTGACGACGGCATCATCCCCGCCAGTGAATTTGTCTGGGCGCCGGCAACGGCGCAGACCATGACCCTCAAGCGTGAGCTGATCCAGCTGTTGCTGGATCAACACATCGATGAGCGGATCAACATCACCGAGCCGTTGCGCGTGTACATGCGCAAGCAGGCGGTGCCGGAGATTGTCGCGGTGCGCAGCCTGGTGCGGGGCTGAGATTTTTCCAGTGACGCCACTGGCCTCATCGCGGGCAAGCCACGCTCCCACAGGTTATGCGTTGTTCTGCAGATCACGCTGTACCTGTGGCAGCTGGCATGCCCGCGATGAGGCCGCTGAGAACGCCACCCAACTCACTGGCCAAACCGATACTCGCGTTCCACCCGACACACCCGCGTGTGGAACGCCGAATACCACTGCGCCCGCCCGCGCGCCTGAATCTCCCGGTGCTCGGGATGCTCGCGCCAGGCCAGGATCGCCGCCTCGCTGTGCCAGTACGAAATGGTGATCCCAACCCCGTCTTCGCCGCGAATCGAATCGATGCCGAGAAACCCCGGTTGCTGGCTGACCAGTTCCATCATGCGCTCGGAGGCTGCCGCGTAACCGTGGTCACCCGGGGTGCGGGTCGAGGTGAAAATCACCGCGAAGCAAGGCTCGTTCGGCTTCATCGGCGTTGCTGCGCACAGGCTTCGACGAATGCTCGCACCAGCGCCGGGACCTGACCCTTGAGCGCCGCGCGTTCCGGCTGGAACAACGTCGCGACAAAGAACGGATGGCCGCTGAGTTCAATGGCGCGCAGGTCGCCTGCCGAGTCGTGACCCACCGCATGCAGGTCATGGCTGAGCAGCGCTTGTGCAAATTGCGGATTCACACCGTAGCGGCAGCGATAACCTTCACGAATCTCGGACGTTTCGTACGCCTTGGCGATCAACGTACCTGGCAGCAGGTGGATGCTGTCCACGGCTTCGACCAATGCGCAGGTCAGCGGCGTCAGCACGGCGCGCTCGGCAGCGGGCGAGGTTTCGCCATGTTCGGCATCGGCCCAGCCCAGCACATGGCGGGAAAACTCCAGCACGGCATGCTGAAAACCACCGCAGGTGCCGAGGAACGGTCGCTGTTGCTCGCGGGCAAAGCGAATGGCGCGTAGCGCGCCGACTTCGCTCTGGTAAGGGCTGGCAGGAACACACCAGAAGCCGTGGTAACCGTGCAGCGGTGTATCGGGGTGGATCTGCGCGGTGGCCAGCCACTCGAACTGCACGGTGTGGCCGGTGTGTTCGGCGACGAGGCCGAGCGCGAGCGCAATGGCTTGGTGGGCGGTGACTTGCGGGTCGTAGTCGCCGATCAGGGCAATGCGGAGTGGTCTCGATTCCATGTGATTTCGCTGCGCTTGTTGAGAGATGCCACTCACTATAGATTGGCGCTCACGCACTCAATATTGGCGTTTACCCAAGTGATCAATGCAGCCGCGCACTATCGCCTCGACTATCCCGATCTGGCCCTGATCCTCGCGCTGGTGCGCGGCGGCTCTCTGGCCCGGGCTGCGCAGCTGTTGAAGGTCGATGTGTCGACGGTGTTCCGCGCCGTGCGCCGCCTCGAAGCCGCACTCGGTCAGCAACTGTTCGAAAAAAGTCGCGCCGGCTATTTGCCCACCAGCCTCGCACAGAGTCTGGCGGAGCAGGCCGAGCGTGCCGAGCAGGCACTCGATGCGGCGCGGATTGGCGTGGAGCAGGGCGGGGCTGTGGTCAGCGGCACGGTACGCCTGACCTGTACCGACTCGGTGCTGCAAGGCCTGCTGCTGCCGGCACTGGCGCAGTTCATGCCGAATTACCCGGCGCTGACCCTGGAACTGAGCACCTCCAACGATTTCGCCAACCTTAGCCGGCGCGATGCCGACATCGCCTTGCGCCTGACGCGCACGCCGCCCGAGCACCTGGTCGGACGGCAGCTGGCGAAGATTTCCTACCGCGTGTGTGCCAGCGCGCGTTACCTGCGCGGCGTCGATCCAGCGGATCTGGTCGCGCTGACCTGGATCGCCCCGGACGACTTCCTGCCCGATCACCCGACCGTCGCCTGGCGCCGCCAGCATTTACCGGGGGTCACCCCGGGCTATCGCTGCAACAGCATGCTGTCCGTGACCGAACTGGTACGCGCCGGGCTCGGCGTGGCGGCGTTGCCGGACTTTCTTATCGGCGACGGTTTGCAGGCGTTGAGCGAACCGTTGCACGGCTACGACACCGCGCTGTGGCTGCTGACCCGCCCGGACTGCCGGGCGTTGCGCTCGGTGGTGACGTTGTTCGATGAACTCGGACGGGCGCTGCGCTTGCCGTAATCAGCGCTGCGGATTTTCGCGCATGTGTTGATGCAGTTCGCTGGTCAGGCTTTCGATGCGTTCGGTCAGACTCTTGGTCATTTCGGTGAGGCGGGTGTTCTGCTCCAGCAGCTCGAGCAGTTGCGCGGTGTTCTTTGCGGCCTGGGCCTGCCGCTCGGAATTGGCCACGGCCAGGGCTTCGCGGTGTTGCGCGTCGGCTTCCGATTGCGCCTTGTCGCGTGCGGCCTGGCGGGTCTGGGCCAGCAGAATCAACGGCGCGGCGTAGGCCGATTGCAGGCTGAACGCGAGGTTGAGCAGGATGAACGGATACACGTCGAAGTGAGTGACGCCGAAGACATTGAGGCTGACCCACAGCAGCACGATCAGCGTCTGTGCGCCGAGAAACGTCGGCGTGCCGAAGAACCGCGCAAACGCTTCGGCGCGCAAAGCGAACTTGTCGTTACCGAAGGTCGGGGCAAGGTGCGCGTGAGGGCGATGGAAGCGCAGGTGATCGACGGGCGCGGCGGTTTGCGGTTTGTCTGGGCGGGTCATGATGGGCTCGGCAGGGCTTGGGACTGGCGGTCACTATAGCCCTGCACAAGGTAAATCTCAGTCCGGCGAGCGCTCGTTGGCAAACATGCTCACCGCCTGCACCGCTTCACTGGCACCGTCGCGAATCTGCAGAATCACCGTCCCCGCCTGATCCGCCAGTTCCACGCCCTGCGCAGCGCGACCGCGCGTGCTGTCCATGCTCTTGATCGCCTGGCGGGTTTCGCTCTGGATCAGCCCGATCATGTTGGAAATCTCCGCCGTCGAGCCGCTGGTGCGCGCCGCCAGCTGCCGCACTTCATCGGCGACCACGGCAAATCCGCGTCCCTGTTCGCCGGCCCGAGCCGCCTCGATGGCAGCGTTGAGCGCCAGCAGGTTGGTCTGGTCGGCAATCGCGCGGATGGTGTTGACGATGGCGGTGATCTGCTCCGAGCGCTCGCCGAGCTGGGCAATCAAGGTCGACGATTGCGCGATGTCGTCGGCGATTTCACGCATTTCACTGGCGGCTTGCTGGATGACTTGCGTGCCCTGTTCGGCGACTTTTCGCGTCGCCACCGAGATGTGGTAAGCGGCGCTGGCGCTGCGCGCGTCCTGCTCGTGTTGCACGACTCGAGCCGTGACGTCGGACGCGAACTTCACCACTTTGCACAAGCGGCCAGCGGCGTCGTAGACCGGGTTGTAGTTGGCCTCCAGCCAGACGATCTGCCCGCGTTTGTCGACGCGCTCGAACTGCCCGGTGAACAATTCGCCTTGATTCAGCCGGCGCCAGAAATCCTGATAGGCACTGCTGTTGACCAGCTCCGGGGTGCAGAACAGGCTGTGGTGTTTGCCTTTGAGCTCGGCGAGGGTGTAACCCATGCGCGTCAGAAAATTCTGATTAGCCGTGAGAATACTGCCGTCGAGATTGAATTCGATCACTGCCATGGCGCGATCGATCGCCTGCAGTTTGGCGTTGGCTTCGCTTTCCTGCTGCACCTTGGCCGTGACGTCCATGGCGTACTTGACCACTTTCACCACGCGCCCAGACGCGTCCTTGATCGGGTTGTAGCTGGCTTCGAGCCAGATCGGCCGGCCCTGACTGTCGACGCGTTCGAAGGTGCCGGACTGGAACTGGCCGTTTTTCAGGCGCGACCACAAATCGCTGTACTGGCTGCTGCGGGCGAATTCGTCCGGGCAGAAGCGGCGGTGGGACTGACCGATCACTTGCTCGGCGGTGTAACCCATGGTCTTGAGAAAGTTTTCGTTGGCGCGCAACACCACGGCGTCGAGATCAAATTCGATCACCGCCATCGAACGGTCGATGGCTTCGAGCAGGCCGGATTGCTGAGCGAGGGTGTGTTGCAGGTCGTCGATGACGGCTTTGTGGCGATTGAAGAACATGCTGGCTGCACTCTGGAAATTAGGGCTGAAGTGTTGTCCCTGTTCCCGCGTTGGCAGACCGAAGGTGCTGGCGACATTCGGCATTGACTGCATAGTGCCAGCATCCAGGCTGACGAGGCGATATTATACAAAGTCGATGCTCTTGTACAAGAAAACGCTTTCGACAGATTTTGTACAAGTTTTGTCAGGCCGTGGAGCGGCTCAACGCTACGCTGATCGTGTTACGGCCTGTGTGCTTGGCGGTGTACAACGCCTTGTCAGCATCATCCAGCCAGGCGAGTGCATCCGGGTAGCCAGTGTGCAAGCGTGCCAGTCCGATGCTGAGGCTGACGCGCAGCTCTGGGACATCAGGATGGCGGTATTGATTCAACGCCTGACGCAGTTTTTCCATCAGCGCCTCGGCCTTGCTCGGAGGCAGGTTGGGCAGAATCACGCAGAATTCATCACCACCGTAGCGGCCGGCCGGTTCACTTTCAGCGAGCAGTGATTTCAGCTCGCGGCTCAACTGCTGCAACACTGCGTCGCCGACGATATGCCCGTAACTGTCATTGATCACTTTGAAGTGGTCGATATCGATCAGTGCCAGGGTGGCCTGGTTGTTACGCTCGCGGCATTGCGCGAATTTCAGGTGCAGCAGGTCTTTCCAGGCGCCGTGGTTGAGCAGGCCGGTGAGGCTGTCGGTGCGGCTCAGGGCGCTGAGCGTGCGTTTGTGTTCAGCGAGTTTGATGGCCAGGCGGTAGCAGACCATGCCCAGCGCCAGTGGATAAAGCGTCAGCATTGGCAGGCAGGCCCATACCTGCACTTGCGTCGCCGTCAGGGTGAACTGGACGCCGAATATCGACCAGCCCAGCAGCACCCCGATCAATTGCGCCAGCGCCCCGAGCATGAACAGGCGCTGGCCGCCGGCGGCAACGTTGTTCATGGTCATCATCGACAGGATGGTCACGCTGGTCAGCGGATTGAACTGGAAACACGCCGTCCAGAAACCGCCGAAGACTGAATCGTAGAGCAGGTTGCGCCGTTCGGCGCGGTAGGGAAATGCCGAGCGCGTTGACCACTGATAGGCCAGATGCGGCCAGACGAAACCGTTGAACAGTAACAACGCCCAGAGCCAGGCCGGCATATTCAGCGGGTACAGCGCGGCAGCGACGCTGAACAGGCCGATGCCCAGACCGATGGCTCGGGGGAGGTAGATGCGCCTGGCGAATGACAAGCCCTTGCCGCGTTGGTTTTCCATGATCTTCTGCGCCAGATTCATTCTGAAACACTTTGCAGTGCACGACTCAGCCTGACCGTTCATCGGCCAAGTGGCCGACATTGTCATTTATTCCAGCGCGAATATTCAGTGTCCTTGTGAGCCATTTAACCGTGGCGCAGGCGCGGTCTAGAGCTGATAACAGGCGAGGAACATGTCCAGTGCTGCGTCGACTACGGTGTTTTGCGTGGCGTTGTCCAGTGTCGGTTGGCCCAGGGAAATCTGCGGCCAGAAGGCAAATGACTTGAGCAGGCCCTGCAGCTGATGAGCGGCGAACTCCGGGTCTACCGGTTTCAGGCGCCCGTCGGCCTGGGCGGCGCGAATCCACACGGTCACGCTTTCCTCACGCTCGCTCATGCGCGCCACCATGTTCTGCGCGCGTTCCGGGGAGTGAATGGTGGCAGCGATGGCGACCCGTGCCAGATCGAGGAAATTGTCGTCCGCCATCATCTGCAACTTGCCGAGCAGCATATGACGCAGCTGCTCGCGCAGCGGCTGGTCGGGCTGGTAGGCCGAGGCCTGCTCAGTGCTGATCCGCGTCCACAATTGGTTGAGAATTTCCGCGAACAGCTCTTCCTTGCTGGGGAAGTGGTTGTACACGGTACGCTTCGACACCCCGGCGGTGGCCGCGATCCTGTCCATGCTGGTGATCTCGAAACCGTTGCTGCGGAATTCGCTGATCGCCGCCTGGATGATGGCTTCGCGTTTGCGGTCGGTGAGGCGCTGTGGAGCTGTCATAAGTTCGATTCGGCAGGAAAAAGGGAAAATTACACTCGGCAGTTTACTTGTCATCCGCTTTGATGCAACCTAGAAAGTACACCGGTCAGTGTAATGTTGCCTTAATCGGTGCCACCTAAAACCAGATGTCCGGCTGATGCGTGCATGCCTTGGCCATTTATCGTCCCACTGTGGAAAACCGTGAATTGCGCGGTTTTTCTGGAGTCATTCAGTTATGGCCAAGCCAAATTCCTCCGTGGACAATTTCCCTGCAAAGACTGCGACAGCGCCTGAGGCCTCCCGCCAGGACCAGGGGCTGTTCCGCAATCATGCGCCGGTGCAGCGTGAGGGCGTGCGCAAGATGCTGCGCATCATGTGGAACATGATCTTCCACAAACCGCGCAACACCCGGCCCGCCGCCGCGATTCCGGTGCAACCCCTGAAACTCGCCGACCTGATGGCCGCGCCCAATCACAGCGTCTACCGCCTCGGTCACTCGACCCTGCTGTTGAAGATGCAGGACAAATTCTGGATCACCGACCCGGTGTTCGCCGAGCGCGCCTCGCCGGTGCAATGGGCCGGGCCGAAACGTTTCCACCAGCCACCGATCAGCATCGATGAGTTGCCGCCGATCGAAGCGGTGATCCTGTCGCACAACCACTACGACCACCTCGACTATGAGGCGGTGTTGAAACTGGCGGACAAGGTCAACGTCTTCCTCACCCCGTTGGGCGTCGGCGACACCCTGGTCAAGTGGGGCATCGCTGCCGGCAAAGTGCGCCAGTTCGACTGGTGGCAGGGCACCGAAGTCGCCGGCATCCGCTTCGTTGCCACCCCTTCGCAGCACTTTTCCGGCCGCGGCCTGTTCGACAGCAACAGCACCTTGTGGGCGTCGTGGGTGATGATCGACGGCGACACCCGCATCTTCTTCAGCGGCGACAGCGGCTACTTCGACGGCTTCAAGCGCATCGGCGAACAGTTCGGCCCGTTCGACCTGACGCTGATGGAAACCGGCGCCTACAACGTCGAATGGCCGCACGTGCACATGCAACCGGAAGAAACCCTGCAAGCCCACCTCGATCTCAAGGGCCGCTGGCTGTTCCCGATCCACAACGGCACCTTCGACCTGGCGATGCACGCCTGGCACGAACCCTTCGACCGTATCCTCGCCCTCGCCTGGGAACGCAGCGTGTCGATCACCACTCCGCAAATGGGCGAGGCGTTTAACCTGGCCCAACCGCAACGAGGCAGTGCCTGGTGGATGGCGGTTGAAGGGGAGAGTGAGGCGGTGGTGCAGGGGGTCTGAATCGCCACTGTGGGTTCGCCTCCTAGAGGCGAACCCGGTCAATCCGCCAACGCATATTCCCCGCGTCCCACCGGCTCCGCAGTCGAGTTGCGCATGTTCGCGTTACGCCCCGGCGCGAATCCCGGGAAGAACACCAGCCCCTGCGCTTCGAAGCGATACGCCAGCGCCAGGCGCGGCGCATCCGCGACTTCCTGTTGCGCCTCGAAGCGCTGGATGTCGTCTGCTGAGACGCCCGCTTCCCGCGACAGCTGTTCCACGCTCCAGCCCAGCATCGCTCGGGCCTGGGCGCAATGGGTCGGGGTGAACTGGAAAAGGGCGATACGTTCGAGGATGAGGTTCATCGCGGAAGAGGCCATGGTGTGCTCCGGGCTCGAGAGTGCTGATGGAAAATGTACTGTGTTTTTGTACAGTTGTTTTCGGCCGGGATCAAACGCATTTTTTGATTTGCCCTACTTCGCCGCCTCCAACCAGACGGACGGTGCCTGACCGAGGATGCGGCGAAACATCGTCGAGAACGCCGCCGGGCTGTCATAGCCGAAATCGAGGGCAATCCGCGTCACCGCTTCCCCGGCCGCCAGCCGTGCCAAGGCCTGCACTACGCAGGCGCGCTGGCGCCATTGGCTGAAACTCAGCCCGGTCTGCTGGCGGAACAGTCTGTTGAAGGTGCGTAAGCTTACGTGTAGCGCCTGCGCCCATTGCAGTGGTGGCAGGTGTGCGTTCGGCTGATGCAGAAATTTCTGACACAGTTCGAGCAGTCTTCCGTCAGACGGCAGCGGGATGTGCAACGGCAGCGGCGCACTGCGCAGCAGTTCATGCAGCAACAGCTCCATCAGCGCAGCATCGCGGCCATTCAGCTCATAGATCAGCGGCACATCCACCGCGTCCATCAGCAAATGCCGCATCAGCGGCGACACACTGATCACCTGGCAGCGCTCGCCCAGATCGACCGTGCCCGGTTCGATATACAGACTGCGCGTGCTGACCCCGAGCATCAGCACTTCATGCGCCACCCCCGGCGGAATCCACACCGCCCGCTGCGGTGGCACCACCCAGTTGCCATCATGGCTGCGAACCTGCATCACCCCAGTCGCGCCGTAGAGCAACTGCGCGCGCCGGTGTGTGTGAAATGGCAGCAGGTGGCCGTGGGAATAATCGGTGCCGATCGCCACCACTGGGCGTGGTGTGTCATCCAGCTGATTGATCGAAACATTGCGCATCGGACAGCACCCGGCACTTGGCGTAAATACAAACATTATTGGCTGACTTGCTGACGCCGGCCAAGTCGTCGCGCTCTATCGTCGAGGGCTCACTCCCAATGGACGACGCGCCATGTTCTATATCCTGCTGACTTTCTTTGGCTGCCTGACCGGCATCAGTGCCGTGCTCTTCGGTTTCGGCGGCGGCTTCGTCGTCGTGCCGTTGCTCTATCGCCTGCTCCTTGCCGCGCACGGTGCCGACGACCCCATCGGCCAATCGGCCATGCACATCGCCGTGGCCACCTCGACTTGCGTGATGATCGTCAACGCCTTGATCGCCACCGACAAACATCGCCGCGCCGGCAACCTGATTCGCGATTACCTGTGGCCACTCGGCGGGTTCATCGGCCTGGGTGCCATCGTCGGCGCGATTGCGGCGGTGTGGGTCAGTGGCGACGTCATTCGCTACGTTTTCATCGCCTACCTTGGCATCACCCTCATCGATTGCTTGCTCAGACGCGGATTTCTTACACGCACCGAGGGCGGTATCCCACGCCAATTGGGTCGGACGGAAATGTCCGGCGGCGGTGTAGGCATCGGCGCTATCGCCACGTTCCTCGGTGTAGGAGGAAGCGTCATGACCGTGCCGTTATTGCGCCGCTGTGGGCTGAGCATGTCTCAGGCCACGTCGATGGCCAATCCTTTGAGCGTACCGGTCGCGTTGGCCGGGACGATTACCTACATGGCCATGGCCGGCTTCGGCAACGCGGGTTTGGGCACATGGTTTGTCGGGTACGTGGATCTGCTGGCGTTTGCGGCGCTGACGGCGGGGTCGTTGCTGGGGATTCGTTTGGCGACGCCATGGATCGGACGGATACCGGATCGGCTGCATGCGTGGGTGTATGTTGCGCTGCTGGCAATCGTGTTGATCAGCATGTGCGTGAGTTGACACGCAAGCCGCTCGATTCTTCGGCGCAACGTCTACATAATCCACGCCTGCTTTTCGTTGGCAGTGGTTCTTTTATTCAAGGATGAAGTGATGTTCCGAGGACTCTCACGGCTGTTCGCTGTTCTTTTACTCTCGGGATGGTTTGTCTCGACAGCAACCTGGGCCGACAACGGTGCGAGGGTGTATAGCGGCACTCTGGGTAAAGCGCCCATCGTCGTCGAAATAAATCCTCGTACGGGAGAGGGTCGTTACTTCTATAAGAAGTACCGCAAGGACCTGCCACTTGACGGCGCCTTGGAAGGGGAAACACTGGTGCTGGAAGAAGGTTCGCGGATGGAAGACTCGCACCCGACCCTTCGTCTGCAGCCGGAAGTTGATGGTTGGCGTGGCGAGTGGACAAGTACCACCGGTAAAACCCTGAAGATCGAGCTGCAGCCAGCCGTCATTCCCGAAGTCCCCGCCGACGCCTTGCCCTTCTTAGCCATGCTTCACGACAAGTACCCTTACGACTATCTGCGGCTGCAAGGCGTCGTACTCCGCAAGGGCAAGATCGACACTTTCATGGGTTACACGCTGCAGTGGTGGAGTGAACCGCAGACAGGTGCTTCTCTGTTTGAAGTGGTCTCCGGTTACTCCCTCGAAGAGCGTCAGCGTATCAACCAACATTTGATGGCGCGTTTGTGGAGCGAGGTCCTGGCGTCTTATGGCTGTTCCGGAAGTTACGCGCAGTGGAGCCAGCCATTGTGGATGTCGCCGACAGTGATGAGTGTGCGGATTGCATCGGACTACTACTGTGGCGGCGCCTATCCGGATCAAAATAACGATGCGCTTAACATCGACACCAGGACGGGCAAACTGCTGACCCTGGATGATGTTCTGTGGGTGGGGCAGGGTAAAAAGTTGCACTTCGAGCAACAGGGCGACTTCAGCGAGGGGGCGTCTGGCTCGTCCGAGACTTGGTCGAACTATCGCACGACGGAACTGGCGCCCTGGCTGGTCGCGCAGTTTCTGAAACTTTATCCCAGTGAAATGACCGTTACCCCCGAGGGTGAGAACGACTGCGGCTACGACGAGAATGATCGCTGGCGATTCCCGGGTTGGCACTTCACGGAACAGGGCATCAAAATCGATCCATCCTATCCGCATGTTGCGGCGGTCTGCGGATTCGTCGACTGGAGCGTTCTGCCATACAACATCGTCAAACAGCATCCGGGCGGTGTGGCATTGCAACTACCGTGAGATAACACGACATTTCGACGGCCGATTCTCGATCAGCGGGCACGACCTCGCCATAATCCGCCACGAACTTTCCAGCGCCGGCAGTCAGACTGCGGCGCAACTTCCAACTCATTCAGGGACCGATTCATGCACAAGGGACTGCTGCGCCTGGCGCCATATGCCGCGGCGCTGTTCACATTGATTTCCTCCGCCCAGGCCGATGATGGCCGGCGCGTATTCACTGGCACATTGGGCAAGACGTCGATTGTCGTGGAGCTCAATACCACGCAGCAGGACGAAGTCACCGGTCGCTATTTCTACGAGAAATATCACCGCGATCTCGCACTCAGCGGTTCGCTGCAAGACAGCACGTTAAACCTGGTTGAAGGCAACAACCGTTACGGCGATGACAAACCATTGCCGACGTTGAAACTCGAAGAAACGGCCGATGGCTGGCAGGGCGAATGGCAAAGTCCGCAGGGCAAGAAACTGCCGGTGAAACTCTCCGAGGCCAAACTTCCCGCACCAGACTCAGCCACTTTGCCGTTGATTACTGCGCTGCGAAACGGCGAGCCTTACGAGTATTTGCGCCTGCAGGGACTCAAACTGAAACCGACGAAGAAAGAAAACTTCATGGGCTACGACCTGCAATGGTGGGCGGAGCCTGAAACGAAAATTTCGCTGTTCAGTGTGGAGTCGGGATTGGCGAAAGATGATCAGCGGCGCGTTAATCAACAGTTGCTCGGACGTCTGTGGAATGAAGTCATCAGCTATCACAGCTGCCAGTTGGACGGTGGGGAAAACGTCGAATTCATGCAGCAGGCAGAACCGAAAATGATCTCGCCAGCCGTGGTCAGCCTGAATATTTCCACCAGCTATTACTGCGGCGGCGCGCACCCCGACTTTGGTGATTCACCGCTCAACATTGACGTGAAAACTGGCCATCCGCTGTCCCTCGAAGACGTGCTGTGGGTCGGCGAGGGCAAGCCACTGCTGCATGCCGAGCGCGACAGCCTGGGGGATAAACCGCTGAGCAGCGATGAAAGTAACGCGCGATATCAGTATGTAAGCAAAGAATTGGTGCCTTGGGTGATCCAGCAATTCACCGCGCTGTATCCCACGCAAATGAAGAAACCGACGCAAGAGGACGACTGCAATTTCACCGATGAAAGCGTCTGGGGTTCTTCACCGTGGTACTTCACCGCGAAGGGTTTGTACCTGGGCGCCTACTTCGCTCGCGTACAACGCTCTTGCGACAGACCGGACTGGTCGATCCTGCCGTACTCTGTCGTCAGGCAGCACCCTGGCGCTGTCAAACTGCAACTGCCACAAGGCTGACCGTCACTCCAGGCCCGGTGCTTCACGAATAATGAAGTGATCCAGGTTGTCGATATTGGCATTGAAGACCTCGAAAGGTTTTTCGGGGTTCTTCTTGCCCGGCACCTGTTTCAACTCCGGCGTCACCCCATAAAAGAAACAGAACAACGCCTTATCGCTATCAACGGCGTGTTTGATCTCTTGCAGAAACGCTTTGCGCTTGCGGTAGTTGTCGATCAGCTTTTTATTGAGATAAACGCTGACCGGATAAGGCTTCTTCTTGCTGTCTTCGGGCTTCTTGAACCAGACCTTGTCCTCGAAATCGATGCGGAAACTGGCGCTGTGGAAGTCCTCGATCTTCTTGATCCGCCCCCAGTAAATCAGCCCCTTGTTGTCCGTCAGATACTCGATCTTCTTGAAGAACGACCCATAAGGCGCCGTGTGCTCGCCAATCTTCAACGGCATGCGTTTGAGCAACTCCTTGTCGGCGAAGTTCGACACAAAACACTCCACCGGATGGGCGAACACACTGGTCTTGTCCGGCGCCGTGTCTCGACTGGGCGACTCTTTGCCACCGTCCGCCGTCACCCGCACCGGATCATCCCGCAACACATCCACAGCCTCTACGGGCGCAATAGGCTTGCGCACATACTCACGCCGCGTCAGTAACAATTCCGAAGGGAAATGTTCTTCGCGCCCGTCGTCCGTTTCGCCATCCACCGTCTCAACCCCAGACCCCGACGCCTTCACACCCACATACGGACACCCGGCCACATGTTGCGTCGTGGGCAGATTCTTGAAGTGCGGCGTGCGCACGTAATTCACGTTCTTGGCGTTGAATGTGCCCAACTCATTCGACGCATCAAACGCCGAACGACAGGCATCGTTGGGACACTGGAAATGCTCTTTGGCCGAATCGAACGCCACCGTCTCATCGAAATTGAGATCGCGAACGTCATAGATCGACAACTTGTCGTCGAGGCTGAGGCAGTAGGCGAGATCGAATTTCATGGTGGGGCTCGGGTCCTTGAGTGGGGGAGGGGGTATTAATAGCGGGAGGCGGGGCGGGTTACCAGTAGTGGATCTCGCCACCCAGCATTAACAGAACAGCCATAAAACCGAGATTGCCAAAAAGGAAGGGCAGAATCGTAATGACGATTTGAATCACAACCGCAATTTTAAAGCCGACGGACAGGCCGTAACGTTTCCAATAAATGACATGCAGCACCATCGTCAAAGCGTTGGACACCCAGACGGCACCGATGGCCATGATTTCGTTTTTTTGGGCGATGCGCAGGGCCATCATTAGTAGGCCGAAAAATACGATGAGGAATGAGACGATCAAGAGTCGCGATGGATCTGACTTGATTGAGTTGGCTGGTGGCATTTGATGTTCATCCATGTGTGTGCTCGAGAGTGCTCTCGTTCACGGTAAGCGTTGTTCAGCAGCACGCAAAATTGTGGCGAGGGCGCTTGCTCCCGCTGGGCTGCGGAACTGCCCCAAAACCAACAAATGCGGTGAACGAGGTAGGCCGCAATTATTCCTTTTCTAGTCTTCCAACGTTGTCATAAAGCCAAGCAGTGAAATCCTCTCTGTCATCCGAATGGTGGCAACGCTGGTGACAGTTGGGACACAACGCCACAACATTCGAAGGAAGGTCCGAGCCCTCTTGCGACATATGTTTAACGTGATGCGCTTCCAGAAACGGTTTCCCATTCTTTTTAAATGGTGCTGGTTCGCCACAGCCTTCGCACTTCCCATTGGCCTGCTGACGAACCCAGCCCCTCAATTCAGGATCGCGAAAGTAAGTCTTTCTGGTGGACTCGGTCCAAACAGGATTCTTTATCCCTTTTGGGATGTATAGGAATGGTTGGCGCTCAAATTTGGCCGCCCGCTGCTCTAGCTTTTCTTCGTCCGCCGTCGGATCAGAGTCCTCAGGAGTAGCAACTTTGGAAGCATCGAGCGCTGTACGAATGCTCCGCGCAACATTAGCGCCGACATTCTTGGCAGGTTTGTAACCCTTAATAGGTTCACGGCCCAACTCGACCATGACTGAAGAAATGTTCTGCATCCGAAATTCGATAGAGCTCTTGGTTCG
The DNA here is from genome assembly GCF_030209175.1 of Pseudomonas sp. efr-133-TYG-5. Lineage (GTDB taxonomy): Bacteria > Pseudomonadota > Gammaproteobacteria > Pseudomonadales > Pseudomonadaceae > Aquipseudomonas. The sequence continues at coordinate 196,004 of NZ_JARVSM010000010.1, forward strand.
GTCAGCCAGTACGCCCTCGCGAAGTACGCGGTTCTCGTGGGCCTTGTTGTATGCCTGTTCTTTCTGTTCACACGACCACATCCGGAGATAGGCATCGACCGCCGCCTGAATCTCTACGTCACTCCAGTCGCTGTTACTTTTTTCCATAACCATACAGTCGCCGAGGGTTGAAAACCCTCGGACGATACTGAGTGGCCATTACTGCTGTCCACGAAAATTCCTACAAAAAATAGCGACGGATCCTGCATTTGATCCTGCAAGCGAATCGCTTACCCCATTGAGTACTTCGAAGACTGAAACGCGTGGGCGAGCCTCCGCCAGCAAGGCTTCGTCGCGTTAGTTTTTCGCGGTATAACAGATAAAGCATGTCCCGCAGCCGATTCCAACCTTCGTTCTGCCAATGCAACAAGCTCAGATACATCTCCGGCCAATCCAACAAACTCAACATTGGCCGACCTGGATGTCCCAGGCGTTCGGCGTCGCGCAGGGCCGGTACCACGCTTACGCAACAATCGATTGCCCGAAACGTAGTGATACACCAATAACGCGCCCACACTGGATTCGCTGAGCAACAGTTGCTTTTCGGGTTGCCGGAAATACTCAATCCACAAAACGCGACGCTGATCCTTATCCAGTTTATTGACCATGCGTTCGTTTAGATGGAAACCCATCAAACGGCCGATATCGCGTGCGCAGAACCAGGGTTGGTTTTCGAGTAGAAGGGCATGAAGAGCGAGGTTTTGGCGAGAGTAGACACTTACAGAAAGAGGATCGGGCTACGTGGGGCGTTTCTTGGGCACGTGCAATTCCGCTTAGAGGTGCTTGTGGTGGGTATCAATGCGGAAGCGGCTGTAACTGCTGTAGGAGGTTTAGAACCGTAATGTAGGGAAGGGATCATCATCTGTCATGGAATTAAAAGGCCCTGATCGAATCAGGGCTTGTTGCTCTTTTCGATTGCGAGTTTATAGCTCCGCAAAAATCACCATCATGCGACTATCTCCGGGGCGATAACCCGGCCGGGGATCATGAAAAATAGCTCCCGAAGTTTTCAAGTCACATATTTTATTTAGCTCACAAAAATCCCATTCATGACCTGGAGTTACATGCCCTCCATGTGTCTGAAAGCAGCAAAGCATTTCTTTTCCATTGCGAGTAATTCCCACGGCATGCGGTTCTACTACTCTCGCAATTCCGCTGTATGTGAACGTCAAAACCTGATGATTACTGATAGCGTCAATAATTGTTTGCTTCATGCGAATTACTCAGTAGTGATTATAGAGCGGGACAGTCGCCTGTCCCGCACGGTTAGGCTTTCACAAAAAACAGAAAGGACGCCCGTCCTTGCGAAAGACGTCTTTTCCACTGCGCCAGTGCTTAAAGCTCATACAGAAAACAACTCTGTATCCTGGCGGTGCCACCGGATACTCGTTCATGACGAATTCTCCGACGTGAGGCCGTTGTAACCGTCCGAAAGATGTCTATAATCACTTCGCGCATTTTCCCAATGCATCGTGATCTGAGTTCTTCCAGTCACGGCCCGCACCATCGGGCTTCTGTTCAATGGTGCGGTCAAGACCCGCAGCAATCGTTGGCGCGATTGCTGCGGGTTTCTTGTTTCTGCGTTCTGAATAACAGTCTTTTGATATTTTTATGGCCCTGCTGCAATTGGAGCAGCAGGGCCATATCAATCAATCCCAGCTCAACGCACCACCAGTCTGATACTCGATCACACGAGTCTCAAAGAAATTCTTCTCTTTCTTCAAGTCCATGATCTCGCTCATCCAAGGGAACGGGTTGGTCGTGCCTGGGTACTCTTCCTTCAAACCGATCTGCGACAGGCGACGGTTGGCGATGAACTTCAGGTAGTCCTCCATCATCGCCGCGTTCATGCCCAGTACGCCGCGAGGCATGGTGTCGCGGGCGTATTCGATTTCCAGTTGCGTACCCTGCAGGATCATCTGGGTCGCTTCTTCCTTCATGTCGGCGTCCCACAGGTGTGGGTTTTCGATTTTGATCTGGTTGATCACGTCGATGCCGAAGTTCAGGTGCATGGATTCGTCGCGCAGGATGTACTGGAACTGCTCGGCGACGCCGGTCATTTTGTTGCGGCGGCCCATGGAGAGGATCTGGGTGAAGCCGCAGTAGAAGAAGATGCCTTCCAGAACGCAGTAGTAGGCGATCAGGTTGCGCAGCAGTTCTTTGTCGGTGTCCGGGGTGCCGGTTTCGAACTTCGGATCGGAGATCGAACGGGTGTATTTCAGGCCCCAGGCTGCCTTTTTGGCGACAGACGGGATCTCGTGGTACATGTTGAAGATCTCGCCTTCATCCATGGCCAGCGATTCGATGCAGTATTGGTAGGCGTGGGTGTGGATCGCCTCTTCGAACGCCTGGCGCAGGATGTACTGGCGGCATTCCGGGTTGGTGATCAGGCGGTACACGGCCAGGACCAGGTTGTTGGCAACCAGGGAGTCGGCGGTGGAGAAGAAGCCGAGGTTGCGCATCACGATGCGGCGCTCGTCGTCGGTCAGGCCTTCCGGGTTTTTCCAGAGGGCGATGTCGGCGGTCATGTTGACTTCTTGCGGCATCCAGTGGTTTGCGCAGCCGTCCAGGTACTTCTGCCAGGCCCAGTCGTACTTGAATGGCACGAGCTGGTTGAGGTCGGCGCGGCAGTTGATCATGCGCTTTTCGTCAACGGCGACGCGGGCGGAGGCGCCTTCGAGTTCGGCGAGGCCTTCGGCGACGTCGAGGGAATCCAGTGCAGCCTTGGCGCGGGCCACCGCAGCCGAGTCATCGGCGGTCACGGCGCGGGCTTCCAGCGCGGCGGCACCGCCGGCGCTGTCGAGGCGGTCCATGTTGGCTTCAGTGGCGTGGCCGGCGTTGGCGCCTTTCACTGCTGCTACTTCACTGTCTTCTTTGTCGAATTCGTCCCAGCTCAGCATGACGTGTCGTCTCCTGCGTGAGGGCCTGTCGCCCCGTGTGAAACCTGATGGGTTGGTGGTTCACACGGTCGTACAGACCGCGTTGGATCTTAAGGAATCGTTTTTTGCGGCAGCCAAGGCAGGCAATAAAACAGAATTTTGTACGGGTTTCCGAGAGCCTCTGACGGGCGCAGATCAGCGTTGACGCTGCTGCGGGGCTTCAGAATGGCTTTTGCTCCCTGTAAGGGAATATTGCTGACCCGATTAGGGCGGCATTATAGGGAAAAAAACACGGGCGTGGGGGAGGGCGAAACACCGCAGGGCGTTCGATTGGCCGGGTGATTTCGATCGGAGCGAGGGTTTACAGGGCTTTCGCTGGGATTGGCCTGCGAGAATTTTTTTTCATTAATTTTTTTGCGAGGCTTCGGTTGCTCAAGAAATGAGCAAAAAACCGGGTTTTTCACTATATCTTGTGTTTTGCAACCCTTTTGAGCGACTCCAGACACAACTGAGCCCGACCGAAGCCGGGCTGGAATCGACCCTCAAATGAAGCGCTGAGCGATCCGATCCGGTGCAGTCTCAAGCATCAATTGGTGCAGCCGTTGCCCATGATGCTGTAGCGCAGGATATGACGCTGGCCATGGGAATCGTCGTACTCCATTTTGGCCGGTACGACTTCGCAGACATTCGGAACTTCGCTCATCGAAACAACTTTGGCGATGTCCAGGTGGGTGGAGTAAGTGTATTCCTCGATTACCGGTTGTTGCTGTGCGACATCAGTCGGGACCTCGTCTGCCATGGCGGTTGCGCACAGACTGCTGAGGGCCAGAACCAATAAAGCTTTCATTTCAGATTTACCTTTTTGAGGTCGAGTGGGGTCACGCAACCTTTATGGGGTTGCGTGTGTAACTTCATCGTTTGCAATTACTGCGGAGAGCTGGATTAACGGCCTTCGTGGGGGCTGTAACGTTGTTAATCGCTTTGCCTTGTCGGCGAGGTGAATTTTAAGGAGGTGGGGTAGGGGTAAACAGGTGGGGTTTTGATAAACACTTTTGGCGGTTTTGGTAACAATCGGTGGAAATCGCCTGGGCCAGGTTTGCCGGTGATGCGTTTTGCCTGGATGACCGAGTCGCCTGAATCGCTGGCAAGCCAGCTCCCACAGGGGTTGTGGGAGATTGGAGCAAGCAGCGCGCGGCTTGCGCCAGGGGTAACTGGATGTTTTGTAGGGGCTTGTTACTACCATCGTCGAATGGTTCTATGGGCCCGGCCCGGCTACAACGGGGTCATACAAAAACAACTATTACACCGAGGTAGGAAAGATGAGTGCGGCTTCTCTGTATCCCGTTCGTCCCGAGGTTCTGGCCAATACGCTGACTGACGAGGCGACCTACAAAGCCATGTACCAACAGTCGGTCGTCAACCCTGACGGCTTCTGGCGCGAGCAAGCCAAGCGCCTCGACTGGATCAAGCCTTTCACCACGGTGAAGCAGACCTCGTTCGACGATCACCATGTCGACATCAAGTGGTTCGCCGACGGCACCCTCAACGTGTCCTACAACTGCCTCGACCGGCACCTGGCCGAGCGCGGCGATCAGGTCGCGATCATCTGGGAAGGCGACGATCCTTCCGAAAGCCGCAACATCACCTACCGCGAACTGCATGAGCAGGTCTGCAAGCTCGCCAACGCCCTGCGTGGCCAGGACGTGCACCGCGGCGACGTGGTGACGATCTATATGCCGATGATCCCCGAAGCCGTGGTCGCCATGCTGGCCTGCACCCGGATCGGCGCGATTCACTCGGTAGTGTTCGGCGGTTTCTCGCCCGAAGCCCTGGCCGGTCGCATCATCGACTGCCGCTCCAAGGTCGTCATCACCGCCGACGAAGGCATCCGCGCCGGCAAGAAGATTTCCCTCAAGGCCAACGTCGACGACGCCCTGACCAACCCGGAAACCAGCAGCATCCAGAAAGTCATCGTGTGCAAGCGCACCGGTGGCGACATCAAGTGGAACCAGCATCGCGACATCTGGTACGAAGACCTGATGAAAGTCGCCGGCACCGTCTGCGCGCCGAAAGAGATGGGCGCCGAAGAAGCGCTGTTCATTCTTTATACCTCCGGCTCCACCGGCAAACCGAAGGGCGTGCAGCACACCACCGGCGGTTACCTGCTGTATGCGGCGATGACCCACGAGCGCGTGTTCGACTACCGTCCGGGCGAAATCTACTGGTGCACCGCCGACGTCGGCTGGGTCACCGGTCACTCCTACATTGTCTACGGCCCGCTGGCCAACGGCGCGACCACGCTGCTGTTCGAAGGCGTGCCGAACTACCCGGACATCACCCGGGTGGCGAAGATCGTCGACAAGCACAAGGTCAACATCCTCTACACCGCGCCGACCGCGATCCGCGCGATGATGGCCTCCGGCACCGCTGCCGTTGAGGGCGCCGATGGCAGCAGCCTGCGCCTGCTCGGTTCGGTGGGCGAGCCGATCAACCCGGAAGCCTGGGACTGGTACTACAAGAACGTCGGCAAGTCGCGTTGCCCGATCGTCGACACCTGGTGGCAGACCGAAACCGGCGGCAACATGATGAGCCCGCTGCCCGGCGCGCACGCGCTCAAGCCCGGTTCGGCAGCGCGTCCGTTCTTCGGCGTGGTGCCGGCGCTGGTCGACAACCTCGGCAACATCATCGAGGGCGAGGCCGAGGGCAACCTGGTGATTCTCGATTCGTGGCCGGGTCAGGCGCGTACGCTGTACGGCGACCATGACCGCTTCGTCGACACCTACTTCAAGACCTTCCGTGGCATGTACTTCACCGGTGACGGCGCGCGTCGCGATGCCGACGGCTACTACTGGATCACCGGGCGCGTGGACGACGTGCTCAACGTCTCCGGCCACCGCATGGGGACTGCCGAGATCGAGAGCGCAATGGTCGCTCACCCGAAAGTCGCCGAAGCGGCGGTGGTCGGTGTGCCGCACGACATCAAGGGCCAGGGCATTTATGTCTACGTCACCCTGAAGAATGGCGAGGAACCGAGCGAGCAGTTGCGCCTGGAGTTGAAGAACTGGGTGCGCAAGGAGATCGGCCCGATTGCTTCGCCGGACGTGATCCAGTGGGCGCCGGGGCTGCCGAAGACTCGTTCGGGCAAGATCATGCGGCGGATCCTGCGCAAGATCGCCACGGCTGAGTACGACGGGTTGGGGGATATCTCGACCCTGGCCGATCCGGGTGTGGTGCAGCATCTGATCGATACGCACAAGACCATGAACGTCGCGTAAGCGGCGGGTCTGAAGGCTGAAAAGCCCCGTCCGGCATCGCGCCGGGCGGGGCTTTTTTGTTGTCTGTGGTTGATGGGGTGTCAGTGCCGGCCCCTTCGCTGGCAAGCCAGCTCCCACAGGATTGTGGTGAAAAGATATCTTCAGCACGGCTGAGATCGTGTGGGAGCTGGCTGCCAGCGAAAGCGGTTGGTCATGCGAAGTGGCAACCCTGGGTCGACAGGCAAAATCAGCAACCAATAATTATCGAATTGTTCTGTCAGCCCATTCCCACTGTTACCCGTCGACCTTCAAGTAACTGAATGTGTAACCGCGCGCCCCGCAGCGGGGCGAAGGGAAACGCAACGCCCCGTTTTAGAGCCGCAAAACCCCCGGTGAAAAATAAGACATAACGCTGCGCTTGCCGGATTAGAAGGGTTTGCGAATAATAGGCCCGCAATTTGCAGCATAGATCGGTTCACTGTCTTTCGCTCTTGCATGAAATTGCAAGGCTGTCAATGTGCTCAAGCAGGTTTCTCGGTGCATCTGTAATTAGTTGTCGCATTGAAGAAATATCGGCTTCGGGCCTGTCGTTAGAATGCCGATCACTCGCTCGTCGTGGCTCGTGTTGAAATCGCTTCGGGTTTCAATGGGAATTTCCCACGGATGCAGCACTGCTTTCCCGATTCACCCATTCGCATATTGGGCTGTCGCTCACTCTGCCGTTTTTGCCCTTTACCGATGGAGTCCCAAGATGAAGAAACTTGTGCTGCTTGGCGCCCTGGCACTGTCCGTGCTGTCGCTGAATTCCTTCGCTGATGAAAAACCTCTGAAGATCGGTATCGAAGCGGCTTACCCTCCGTTCGCTTCCAAAGCACCGGACGGCAGCATCGTCGGTTTCGACTACGACATCGGCAACGCCCTGTGTGAAGAAATGAAGGTCAAGTGCCAGTGGGTCGAGCAAGAGTTCGACGGTCTGATCCCGGCGCTGAAAGTGCGCAAGATCGACGCGATCCTGTCGTCCATGTCGATCACTGAAGACCGCAAGAAGTCCGTGGACTTCACCAACAAGTACTACAACACCCCGGCCCGTCTGGTGATGAAGCAAGGCACCGTGGTCAGCGATGGCCTGGCTGAGCTCAAGGGCAAGAACATCGGCGTGCAACGTGGTTCGATCCACGAGCGTTTCGCCCGCGAAGTCCTCGCCCCGCTGGGTGCCGAGATCAAACCGTACGGCTCGCAGAACGAAATCTACCTCGACGTGGCTGCCGGTCGTCTCGACGGTACCGTGGCTGACGCCACCCTGCTGCAAGATGGCTTCCTGAACACCGACGCCGGCAAAGGCTTCGCGTTCGTCGGCCCGCAGTTCACCGACGTCAAATACTTCGGCGACGGCGTCGGCATCGCCGTGCGCAAGGGCGATGCCCTGAAAGACAAGATCAACACGGCGATCGCGGCGATTCGCGAGAACGGCAAATACAAGCAAATCCAGGACAAGTACTTCGCCTTCGATATCTACGGCAAGTAATTCGTCCCGGCGACAAGTCAGAAATGGCGCAAGCAACAGGATCTCTGCGGTTTGCGCCATTTTTTCATCCCAACTTTCGAGGACCTGAATCATGTTGAAAGGCTACGGGGCTGTCATCCTCGATGGCGCATGGCTGACGCTTCAGCTCGCCCTGTCTTCCATGGCCCTGGCCATCGTTCTCGGGCTGATCGGTGTCGCGTTGCGCCTGTCGCCAGTGCGTTGGCTGGCCTGGCTGGGTGACCTGTATTCCACGGTGATCCGCGGGATTCCCGACCTGGTGCTGATCCTGCTGATCTTCTACGGCGGTCAGGACTTGCTCAACCGCGTCGCACCCATGCTCGGCTATGACGAATACATCGACCTGAACCCGCTGGCCGCCGGTATCGGCACCCTCGGTTTCATCTTCGGTGCGTACCTCTCGGAAACTTTCCGTGGCGCGTTCATGGCAATCCCCAAGGGCCAGGCCGAAGCCGGCATGGCGTACGGCATGAGCAGCTTTCAGGTGTTCTTCCGCGTGCTGGTGCCGCAGATGATTCGACTGGCGATCCCGGGCTTCACCAACAACTGGCTGGTGTTGACCAAGGCCACCGCGCTGATTTCCGTGGTCGGTCTGCAAGACATGATGTTCAAGGCCAAGCAGGCGGCCGACGCCACCCGCGAGCCTTTCACCTTCTTCCTCGCAGTGGCGGCGATGTACCTGGTGATCACCAGTGTCTCGTTGCTGGCGCTGCGTCACCTTGAGAAGCGCTACTCGGTAGGCGTAAGGGCGGCTGATCTATGATCTTCGACTACAACGTCATTTGGGAGGCCCTGCCGCTGTACCTCGGCGGCCTGGTGACCACCCTCAAACTGCTCGCGCTGTCGCTGTTTTTCGGTCTGCTGGCGGCGTTGCCGCTGGGCCTGATGCGCGTCTCGAAGAACCCGGTCGTCAACATGACGGCGTGGCTCTACACCTACGTGATCCGCGGCACGCCGATGCTGGTGCAGCTGTTCCTGATCTACTACGGCCTGGCCCAGTTCCAGGCGGTGCGCGAAAGCTTCCTCTGGCCGTGGCTGTCCAGCGCGACGTTCTGCGCCTGCCTGGCCTTCGCGATCAACACCAGCGCCTACACCGCCGAAATCATCGCCGGCAGCCTCAAGGCCACGCCGAACGGCGAGATCGAAGCCGCCAAGGCCATGGGCATGTCGCGCTTCAAGATGTACAAGCGCATCCTGCTGCCGTCGGCCCTGCGCCGGGCGCTGCCGCAGTACAGCAACGAAGTGATCATGATGCTGCAGACCACCAGTCTGGCGTCCATCGTGACCCTGATCGACATCACCGGCGCGGCCCGTACCGTCAACGCGCAGTTCTACCTGCCGTTCGAGGCGTACATCACCGCTGGCGTGTTCTACCTGTGCCTGACCTTCATTCTGGTGCGCCTGTTCAAGCTGGCCGAACGGCGCTGGCTGAGCTACCTGGCCCCGCGGAAGCACTGATATGGAACGCATCGACCACGTATTGCCGTGGAGCCACCTGGGCAGCGAGCGCAAGATCTCGGTCTTGCGATTCGGTCATGGCGAGCGCAAGGCTTACATCCAGGCCAGCCTGCACGCCGACGAACTGCCCGGCATGCGCACCGCCTGGGAGCTGAAAAAACGCCTCGGCGAACTCGAAGCCCAAGGCCTGCTCAACGGTGTGATCGAGCTGGTGCCGGTGGCCAACCCGCTGGGTCTTGGCCAGTTGCTGCAAGGCAATCACCAGGGGCGTTTCGAGGCCGGCAGCGGCAAGAACTTCAACCGCGACTTCGTCGAGCTCAGCGCCCCGGTTGCGGCGGCGCTGGCCGGCAGGCTGGGTGACGATCCGCACGCCAACATCCGTCTGATCCGCCAGGCAATGGCCGATCATCTGGCGGCATTGCCCGAGGCGAGCAGCCAGTTGCAAGGCATGCAGCGCGTGCTGCTCAGCCACGCCTGCACCGCCGACGTGGTGCTCGATCTGCACTGCGACGCCGAAGCCGCGCTGCACATGTATGCGCTGCCGCAGCACTGGCCGCAGTGGCGTTCGCTGGCCGCGCATCTGAATGTGAAGGTCGGTTTGCTGGCGGAAGATTCCGGCGGCAGCTCCTTCGACGAAGCCTGTTCGCTGCCGTGGCTGCGGCTGTCGCGCCTGTTCCCCGACGCGCAGATTCCCCTGGCATGCCTGGCGACCACCATCGAACTCGGTGGTCAGGCCGACACCGGCCGGGCGGACGCCGAGGCGTATGCTCAAGGCATCCTGGCGTTCCTCGCCGAGCAGGGCCTGATCAGCGGCGAGTGGCCGCAGGCGGCGCACGAACCGTGTGAAGGCATGCCGTTCGAGGGCACCGAGCTGCTGCTCGCGCCACACCCCGGTGTGGTGAGTTTCCTGCGCAAGCCTGGCGAATGGGTCGAGGCCGGCGACGAGATTTTTGAAGTGATCGATCCGCTGTCCGATCGGGTCAGCACGGTGTGTGCTGGTACGTCCGGGGTGCTGTTTGCCATTGAACGGCTGCGTTATGCCCAACCCGGTTTCTGGCTGGCCAAGGTGGCGGGGCGCGAAGCGCTGCGTCACGGGCGCTTGCTCAACGACTGACTGACTGTTTTTGTGAGAACCGACCGCATGTACAAACTTGAAGTCCAAGACCTGCATAAACGCTATGGCAGTCACGAAGTGCTCAAGGGCGTGTCCCTGAAAGCGGCAGCCGGCGATGTGATCAGCATCATCGGCTCCAGTGGCTCCGGCAAAAGTACTTTCCTGCGCTGCATCAACCTGCTCGAGCAGCCGCACGCCGGGAAGATCCTGCTCAACAACGAAGAGCTCAAGCTCGTCGCGAACAAGGACGGCGCGCTGAAAGCCGCTGATCCGAAGCAGCTGCAACGCATGCGCTCGCGCCTGTCGATGGTGTTTCAGCACTTCAACCTGTGGTCGCACATGACCGCGCTGGAAAACATCATGGAAGCGCCGGTGCATGTTCTCGGTGTGTCCAAGGCCGAAGCCCGCGAGAAGGCCGAGCATTACCTGAACAAGGTGGGGGTGGCTCACCGCAAGGATGCGTTCCCGGGCCACATGTCCGGTGGCGAGCAGCAGCGTGTGGCGATTGCCCGTGCGCTGGCGATGGAGCCGGAAGTGATGCTGTTCGACGAACCGACCTCGGCGCTCGATCCGGAGCTGGTCGGCGACGTGCTGAAAGTCATGCAGGCCCTGGCCCAGGAAGGCCGCACCATGGTCGTGGTGACGCACGAAATGGGCTTTGCCCGTGAAGTGTCGAACCAGCTGGTGTTCCTGCACAAAGGCGTCGTCGAAGAAAGCGGCAACCCGCGCGAAGTGCTGGTCAATCCGCAATCGGAACGTCTGCAGCAATTCCTGTCGGGCAGCCTCAAGTAATCGCTGCCGTTATGCACCAGATTAGGTCATGCTGCGCGACCTAGAGATCGACGCCAATCCCTGTGGGGGCTGGCTGGCCAGCGAAAGCGGTAGGCCAGATTGCCTATCTGGTGCAGACAAACCGCCATCGCTGGCAAGCCAGCTCCTACAGGAGATCGGTGCTGGTTTCGAGATTTGCGTTCATTTACGGGCTAGCATTGGCCCATGCCTTCATCACCGTTCTTCGTTTCGGATCGCCCGCCATGACTGCCCATCGAATTGGTTTCCTGATTTGGCCCAGCACTAAAGCTCTGACGCTGGCGCTGGCAGAGGAGGCCTTGCGTGTCGCCCAGCGGGTGCACCCGGATGTGGTCTACGAACTGTCGTTCCTGCAGGCCGAGCCGCCCGTCGAGGGCGAGTGGCAACTGCCCGGCGAACCCTGGACCGGCAAGCTGGAGAACCTGCAGAAACTGTTCCTGCTCGCCGATGAGCCGCCGACCACCCTGGCGCCGGCGCTGAGCAGTGCGCTCAAGCAACTGGTGCGCGCCGGTTGCGTGATCGGCGGGCTGTCGGCCGGTGTGTATCCGCTGGCGCAACTCGGTCTGCTCGATGGTTATCGCGCGGCCGTGCACTGGCGCTGGCAGGACGATTTCGCCGAGCGCTTCCCGAAAGTCATTGCCACCAGCCATCTGTTCGACTGGGACCGCGATCGCCTGACCGCGTGTGGCGGCATGTCGGTGCTCGATCTGCTGCTGGCGGTGCTGGCCCGTGACCACGGCGCGGAACTGGCCGGTGCGGTGTCCGAAGAACTGGTGGTCGAGCGCATTCGCGAAGGCGGCGAGCGTCAGCGCATTCCGTTGCAGAACCGTCTCGGTTCCAGCCATCCAAAGCTCACCCAGGCGGTGCTGCTGATGGAAGCCAACATCGAGGAGCCGCTGACCACCGACGAAATCGCCCAGCACGTGTGCGTCTCGCGTCGGCAGCTGGAGCGGATCTTCAAGCAATACCTCAACCGCGTGCCGAGCCAGTATTACCTGGAGCTGCGCCTGAACAAGGCGCGGCAGATGCTCATGCAGACCAGCAAGTCGATCATCCAGATCGGCCTGTCCTGCGGCTTCTCCTCAGGGCCGCACTTCTCCAGCGCCTACCGCAACTTCTTCGGCGCGACGCCGCGCGAAGATCGCAACCAGCGCCGCAGCAGCAGCCCGTTCGAGCTGTCGTCGGTACCGCCCGAGCGCGGTTGATCGGCAGCGGCAAGGCCCGGGCCTTGCCGCTGTGTCCGGCCTCAATGCTCCACTTCAGCGTCAGGACGGATCGTCGGTCCCGCCTGGTCGGCGATGTTTTCCACGTTCAACGTCTGCCCCGTTTCCTCGTAATAGGCATGGATGCGTCGCCGGGCGCGCTCGGAAAAGGTGTTGTTCGACAGGTCGTAGCGGTCGCCGATATGCCCCGGCACCTCCATCAGCTCATCCGGCATCTCGCTGATGAAATTGTTGGAAAGATCGACCTCGCTCCAGTTGAAGTTTTCCAGCACGCCGGGCGGAATTTCCGTCAGGCCGGTATTGCTCAGGTCCAGATCGGTCAGGCTCTGCAGGTTGCGCAAGTCGGGGGTGAGCGCCAGCGGGTTGTCCCGCAGGTGCAGGATTTCCAGGCTGTCCATGCTGGCCAGTTCGTTCACCGTATGCGCTGTCAGGGTCAGGTCACAATCGCTCAGGCTCAGCGATGTCAGGCGGCCCATGTTGAACACTTCCTGCGGGATGTCCGGGAGGAAATAACCGCGGATATCCAGGTTGTCGAGATTGGGGAAGGCTTCGAGAAAGTGCCCCAACCGTGGTGCGTAGTCGCCGAATCCGATCAGGAACAGATCAGGGACATGTTCGAATCTGGCCTTGAGCGTCGGCAGCTCGCCGGCCAGTGACAGGCGCGAAGCAAATCCGTGATCCTCGATCCCTGAGCCCTCGACCGGAATATTGCGCCAACACCTGAGCAGTGCCTCCTTGAAGGCGCTGCGGGTGAGTTCTTGCTGCAGGCGTTCGCCTTCATCGAGCGGCATCTGCGAGTCCGGGTTGTTCTGCGGGACGTTGCTGGTCCAGGTGTCGAGGTCGGCGATCAGGGTGCGCAGTTCGTCCTCTCGACGTGCCAGTTCATTGCGGCCTTCCAGCAGGGTGCCCTTCAGGCCGTAGATGAACTGGCTGGCCTGCTCGTCGCTGAGGCCCGGATACAGCGCTTGTGCGCGGAGCATTTCATCGCTGTCGGCCATGACGCCGAGGTCTTCGCCGGTGCGCTGAAAGCACACCTTGATCCGCTCGCGCGTGGCGCTGGACAGCGGATTGTTGCCGAAGTCGAAGCCGAAGATCGTGCTGTTGGGCAGGTTGTAAACAGGCTCGGGAATGTCGGTGATCCAGTTGTTGTTGAGAATCGCCGTTTTCAGCGCCGGATGATTTTCCAGGCCGACAGGCGTTGCCGTAATGCCGGTGCCGGACAGGTCGAGCAATTCCAGCCTCGGCAGCGCGCGCAGATCGGGCGACATGCCCAGCGGGTTGTTGTAGAGGTCCAGGGCCTTGAGGTTGGCCAGCGATGACAGCGTCGCGCTGCCCTGGGCATCCAGCACCATGCCGCAACTGCTCATGGCCAGGGTTTCCAGCGCCGGCATGCGGGCAATGGCCGCGGGCAGGCGATCCACCGCCAGGTTGCGCAGTTCCAGGGTTTTCAAACCGCTGAAGCTTTGCAGGAAAGCCTCGTTGACCCGCAGCGTGGCCTGGCCCTCGAGGGTCAGTGAGGAGATGTGGCCGAAGTCGGCGCTCAGCGAGGGCAGCTCACCGATGAACGGCAATTCCTGGCGGAAATCGGTTTTGCGGATCTCGGGCCGGTCGGTCAGGCGGCTGCGCCAGAGGTCTTCGAGTGCCTTGCCAAAGGCTCGGCGGGCGGCCGTTTCCGCGCTTCGGTCATCCGCGCTCAAGGACTCGCCGCTGATCGGGTGGTGGTTGGGCACGTCGTCGACCCAGGTGCCGAGATCGACGCTCAGTTGCCGGAATTCGGCCTCCCAGTTCGCCAGACGGAGCTGCCCGTCCTCGAGCGTTCCGGGCAGCAGATAGAGAACCCGGTTGGCCGCTTCGTCGCTCAGGTCGGGGAACAGGCGGGTGGTGCGCTCGAGATCCTCCCGCGCAAACCACACACCGAAATCCTGGCTGTTCAGGCGGTAACGCTGCTTGATGCGCAAGCGGCTGGCGGCTGACAGCGGGTTGCCGGCAAGACTGAAGTGTTTGTGGGTCACGGCGGGGACGGTGAACAACGCGTCGGGCAATGTTTCGATCAGGTTGTCGTCAAAGATGCCGCTGGCGATCTGCGGATGCGTGAACACGCCGTCCGGCAGGCTGGAAATGCCGGTGTCGGTCAGGCGAATGTGTTTCAGCCGCGGCAGGGCCTGCACCTGCGGCGGGGCGCCCAGCGGGTTGTGGCTCAGGTCGAGGTATTGCAGGTGCGCAAGCGATGCCAGCGTCGCCTGCACCTCGGGAGTCAGCTTCACGGCGCAGTTTCTCAGCAGCAGATGCCCCAGCTGCGGCATGCGCGAAGTGGCCGTGGGGATGTCGCCAAGACTGAAGTTCTGCAAATCCAGTTGGCTCACGCCGGCAAACGCCTCGAGAAAACCGTCGACGCCGGTCACGGCGGCGTTGCCGTGCAAGGTCAGGTTCGACACATGGCTGAAATCGGTGGACAGCGCCGGCAGGTCGCCAATGAACGTGATCTGGCCTTGCAGGTTCTGCGCGCGTTGCCTGGGGTTGTCGCCGGAGCGGGTGCGCCACACCTCCAGCAGTTGATCGGCGAAACGCTGGCGCGCCGTGTGCTCGGCGATCAGTTGGCGGGTATTGAGGGGTTGCCCGGACAGCGGATGGGTGTCGGGAATGGCGGTTTTCCATTCGCCAAGATCCGCCGTCATCTGTTCGAGTTCGGCTTGCCAGTGCCGGATCTGGCTGCGTCCATGCTCCAGGCTGCCCGGCAAACCGTAGAACACGTCGCTGGCTTCCTCGCTGTCGAGGGCGGGGAACAGCGCCTTGAGCGCATCGATGTCGGCCTGGTCGGCCAGCACGCCGAGGTCGTGGCCGTGCTCCCGCGAGTAGGCCTTGATTCGTTCGCGGGTCTCGGCAGACAACGGGTTGTTCGAGCAGTCGAAGTTTTCGCCCTTGCGCGCAGGCAGTTGAAAAAATGCCTCGGGCAGCTCGGTCAGCTGGTTGTCGCTGACGATCACGGTTTGCAGCTTCGGGTGTTCGGCCAGGTCGGCCGAGACCTGGCGGATCCCGGCGTTCGACAGGTCGAGGTAGGTCAGTTCGGTCAGCGCCGCCACCTGCGGGGCGCTGCCCAGCGGATTGTTGGGCAGCTCGAGCGATTCCAGGTTCGGCAACGCTTCGAGCGCCGTCTGCAACTCGCGGTCGACGCTGACGCCGCAGTCGCTGAGTATCAGCGACTCCAGGCGCGGCAGTCGGCCCAGGGTCTGCGGCACCTGGTCGAGGTCGAAATGCCGCAGTCTCAACTCGCGCAAGCCAGGGAAGCTGCGCAGAAAGGCCGAGGTGCCACGGATGCCTTTGTTGCCATTGAGCGACAGGTTGGTGATGTGCCCGAAGTCCGCACTCAGCTGCGGCATGTCACCGAGGAACCTGGCGTCTGTCGAGAAGTAATCGCCACGGTTCAGCGGGCTGTCCCTGGAGCGTTGGCGCCACAGACGCTGCACCTGCCAGGCGAAGGTTTCGCGCGCGTTCAGTTCGTCCGCCTGCTCGTTGGGCGTGAGCGTGTTGCCCGTCACCGGGTCGCGATCGGGGATGTCGCGGCTCCAGGTGTTCAGTTCGCTGGTCAGCCTGACCAGTTCGCTTTGCCACAGACCCACCTGCAGCCGGCCTTGCAGTAGCGAGCCCGGCAGGCGATAGAACAATTCGTTGGCCTGACGGTTGTTGAGATCGGGAAACAACCGGCGAACCCGCTCGATATCGGCGCGATCGGCGTGGATGCCGAAGTCTTTGCCGGTCAGGTTGAAATAGCCTTTGACCCGTTCCCGCGTGGCGGCAGACCAGGGGTTATCGGCGAAGTCGAACCCTGCGGATGCCTCGGCAGGCAACTGGAACAGGTTGTCGGGCAAGGTGCTGATGCGGTTGTCGCGCAGCCACACGCTCTTGAGTCGCACGTGCTCGAGCAGGCCGCCGGGTAATTCGGTCAGCCCGGTGTTGGTCAGGTTGAGGTGGCTCAGCCCTGGCAGGGCGCCGACATCAAGGTTCGCGCCCAGGCGATTGCCTTGCAGGTCGAGCGCGGAAAGTTCAGGCAGCGCCGACAGTAAGGCCTGGTCCGCCGACGTCAGGGTCAGTCGGCAGTTGCGCAGACGCAGTTGGCGCAGTAAGGGCATGCGCGTCACGCCCTGAGGCAGGCTGCGCAGATCGAAGTGGCGCAGGTCCAGGCGCTGCAGGCCTGGAAAGTGCGCGATAAACCCGTCGGTGGCAGCGGGGCCGCCGCTGCCGGTCAATTCCAGGCTGGCGACATGACTGAAATCAGCGCTCAGCGTCGGCAGATCACCCAGCAGCGGCTCGGCGAAGCGCATGCGAAAGCCATAGGCTTCGCGGCTTTCCCGGCGCCAGCATTTGAGCAGTTCCTGGCTGAACAGGTCGCGATTGCGCTCGGCGGCGAGGCGGCGTTGGCTCGACAGGCGGCGCCCCGTCACCGGGTGAGTGCGCGGAGTGCTCGTGCGCCATTGATTGAGGTCGGCTTCGAGCTGGGCGTATTCCAGGCGCAGGCGCGAAAGTTCGGCGATAGCGCCCTCCGGATGATTGAGCAGTGTCTGCTCCATGGCCGTCAGGTCCGCGTCGGCGATGCCGGGGTAAACCTCCCTGATCCGGTCCGGCAGGGTGAGTTCGGGTCGGGGCGCCATGATCGGGTAACCCTCGAGGCCCACCAGGCGCAACGTGTCGTTGACCACCGGCGCAACGGGTTCGGCGGCAATCGCCAGGCGCAGCGCGCTGCGTTGCAGCGGGTTGTCGGCAATGGCCTGTTTCAGCTTGGCACTTTCACCGATCTGCAGGCCCAGGGCCTGGCGCTCGCGGTCGGGCAGGGCTTGCAGGACGGCGGTGTAGAAATCCGTCGGCGCGTGCAGCTCCTTGCCCTGGCTGTCGTATGGTTGCCAGGTGCCATCGGCGTTGCGCACCAGCACTTTGTGGATCGAGGCTTGCACCACACCGCTGCTGTCGATGACCTTGCCTTCGTAGGCGCCGTCGCGCACTTCCAGGCGCACGTCCGCCGACCAGCCGGGCAAACGCTCGAGGCTGTGCAGCGCCAGGGTGTCGCTGTCGGGGTTGTGCACCGAGTCCAGCTCGAGCCCTTCGTAGGCGCGGGTGATGCGCAGCGCCTGGCGAGCCTGCGCCGCCAGTTGCTGTTGGCGCTCCGGCCAGTTGCCGGCGTTGATCGCCAATAATTCATCGCCAGTGGCGGTGTTCAGCAGCTCACGGGTGATGCGCAGCGGCAGGTGCGGTTCATGCACGCGTACTTTGCTCGCCAGCGGATCGTCGCTGTGCTGCAACGCGGCATAACGGGTTTCGAACAGGGCAGGGCGCTGCTCGCGGGCCAGTTGGGCCAGTGTGCTTCTGAGCTGGCGGGCCCGCACCTCGAGGGCGATCCGGTCGCCGGGGTTTTCGCCGAGCAGGGTATTGAGCTCCGAGTCGCCGAGTGTCTGCAGCAGGGTTGTCAGCAAGTCGCCGTTGCTCAGTTGATCCTGACGCAGGGTGGTCAGCGGCAGGCTGTCATCGGCGGAAGATTCCCAGACGGCCTCGCCCTGTGCATCGAGCAAGCGCAGGCGTTTCTCGGCCGGCCACAGGTGGTGATCCTTGAGCAGTTGCAACTGGGTCTGCGGGTCCGCCTTCAGATACTGCGCGGGATCATGGCTGCCGATCTGCTCGACGAAGTCCTGCAGCGCCTGATCGAGGCGAAAGCGCTGGATGCTGTCGGCCAGCAGCGGCGGCACCGACTCGCGGTTCACATGCATTTTGCGCAGCGCGTCTGCGCGGTAGCCGCTGACCTTGAGAATCCGCTCGCGCCTGGCCGGGGAAAACCCCTCGACGCTGTGGCCGATGCGTTTGAGCGCGGTGGCGGTGTCCCACGATAGCGGCTGCTCAAGTTCGGTATGAAATGCGCCTTCGCCGTTGTGTCGCACGATGGGTTGGTACGCGTCCGCGCGGCTCGGGTGTGCGATCCGGTACTTGTCGGGATGCGGATGCTCGGTCAGCGCATAGTGCGCGTCTTCGCCGCGCAGCAGGGTCTTCCCTTGGTGCTGGATCAGGCCCCGGGCATCGGGAGTGACGCCCTCGGGCGGCGAGACGGGAAGTTCGTAGGGCTTGAGATCCGGCTTCCAGTAGAGGGTCTTGCCGTTGCGCAGTTTCACCGGCTGGCAGCGATCCACCAGCGCGATGAATTCGGCAGGCAACAGTTTTGGCAGCTCCTGCACGGCGATGGCGCCGCCGAGGCCGAACGCGCCGAGCTGAACCAGGGACTCCAGCGCCGCAAAAAAATGCTCACCGGCCTCGTTGGCCAAGCCTTCGGCCCAGTCGACCACGCCTTCGAACAGCCCGTCGAGAAACTGGTAGGCCATGTACGCCATCATCATTTCGCCGAGAAACGGCACGAAGGGCATCAAGACAAACGAGGCGACTTCGAGAATCGACGAGGCCACCTTGACCAGTGAATCCCAGATCGCCCAACGGGCGTTGCGGTCCACCGTGACGGTGGCGACCGCCAGCGTGGCCGCGTCATTGAGGATCTTGTTCAGTTTGCGCTGGTACAGCTGCTCGAACAGATCGCCGACGATCGGCGTGGCAACGAATTGCAGCTGCGGCGTCTCGATGGGGGTATCGCGCCACGCCGGCAACGCACTGCCTGCTTCGGGCTGGTGCCAGGTCACCTGGCTCAGGCGCCGCCCCAGGTCGGCGAAGAAAGGCCCGCGCTGGTCATGGGCGACGAAGCGGCTGAAGAACGTCTGGTACTCGGGGGCGCGCAGCTGTCGGGTCAGCTCCTGCATCATCTCGACGGTGGAGGCGTACTCCTTGATCGGGTGCTCGGGGTCGTCCGGCACGTAGGCCACCACCCTGACCGAATCGCGGGCCTGCCCGAGATCGGGGGCGAACACGATGATGCCAGTCAGTGCCGACGACATCATCGTCAGGTCGTGGCTGAGCAATGCCTGACCGTCGACCCGCATGCCTTGCAAACCATCGAGCAGACCGCCGATCAGGCGTACATACAGTTCGCTGACGTCGCCATTGATCCGCGCCATCTGCAGCGCAGCCTGGATGGCGGCCTTCTCGCTGGCATCGATGTCCAGCCGCAACACGGCGGTCGCGACGGGCTCGTCGATCGCCAGGTGTTCTTCAAGATAGGTTTTGTAGCCGGCGCCGATGTCGAGCTCACGGCACAGGCGGGCGAATGCCGCGATGCTGATTTTCGCCTTGATCTGCGGCAGGGTTTCGAACTGGCCGGTAGCGCTCGGTTTGCTGATATAGGTGGACTCGGCGCTGTAGGCGTGCGCCTCGGTTTCGCTGGCTTCGAAGTTGTGCAGCGCCGCATCGAGCAGCGACACGGTCCACGTGCGGCTGCCGGTGGTGATCGGCAGGCCGGGCGTGGTCACCGGGATGTACAGGCGCAGGCAGGTGGTGCGCACATCGACGTCGAGGTCGAAGCGGCTCTTCAGTGCCGCGCTGAGGATCGGCTCGGCGTAGGCCGCGGCGTCCTGCAGTTGCGCGAGTTTGCGGTCAACGGTGTTTTGCGCGTTCATGCGTCGCGCGAGGATGGCCCGTAATTCATCGTGCTCGGCCCTCGGTGCTTGCTTGAGCTTGTCGGCCAATGGCCGCTGGTGATTTTTCAGTGCCTGGCGACGGGCGGCAGAAGCCAGGCCGAGCCATTCGGGAAAGGCGTGCCTGAGCGGTTCGTAGTGTTCGGCCGGATGGCGCGGGGTGTGGGTGGCAGTCTGCCCGGTGCGTGCTTGCATGGAGTGCGTCCTTGTACGTCTGGGAGCGCTCAGCAAATCAGCGTTCGGCCAACCGCGTGCGGTACATGGATATGACAGCGGCAGGCTTTGCAATTGATATGCTCGCGGAACGTGCTGCAACGACCGGCGACGGTTTAAACTGCGCCTTTGCGACGCTATATGTCGCATTGCCGTAAACCCGGGAAAATCCGGGGTTTGCGCTATAAGAAGTTGTCGCTTGGCGGCAAGGCCGGGCAGAAAACTGTCCTTACAATCCCCTCATCGCTCGCCAGTTCCAGGCGGGTGTTCCTCTTCAGGAGACTCCGATGTCCGTTGAGCACGCTGCGGTACAACGCGCCGATTTCGACCAGGTAATGGTTCCCAACTACGCGCCTGCCGCTTTCATTCCGGTGCGTGGCGCCGGTTCCCGGGTCTGGGACCAGGCCGGCCGCGAGCTGATCGACTTCGCCGGTGGGATTGCCGTCAACGTACTGGGCCACGCGCACCCGGCGCTGGTCGGTGCCTTGACCGAGCAGGCGAACAAGCTGTGGCACGTGTCCAACGTGTTCACCAACGAACCGGCCCTGCGTCTGGCGCACAAGCTGATCGACGCCACGTTTGCCGAGCGCGTGTTCTTCTGCAACTCCGGCGCCGAAGCCAACGAGGCCGCCTTCAAGCTGGCCCGTCGCGTCGCGTTCGACCGTTTCGGCAGCGAGAAGTACGAAATCATCGCCGCGCTCAACAGCTTCCACGGTCGTACCCTGTTCACCGTCAACGTCGGTGGCCAGTCGAAGTACTCCGACGGTTTCGGCCCGAAAATCACCGGCATCACCCACGTGCCTTACAACGACCTGGCGGCACTGAAAGCCGCGGTGTCGGAGAAGACCTGCGCGGTCGTGCTGGAACCGATCCAGGGCGAGGGCGGTGTGCTGCCGGCCGAACTGGCGTACCTGCAAGGTGCCCGCGAACTGTGCGACGCCAACAACGCGCTGCTGGTGTTCGACGAAGTGCAGACCGGCATGGGCCGCAGCGGCAAGCTGTTCGCCTATCAGCATTACGGCGTGACCCCGGACATCCTCACCAGCGCCAAGAGCCTGGGCGGCGGTTTCCCGATCGCGGCGATGCTGACCACCGAAGCGCTGGCCAAGCACCTGGTCGTCGGCACCCACGGCACCACCTACGGCGGCAACCCGCTGGCCTGCGCCGTCGCCGAAGCGGTGATCGACGTGATCAACACCCCTGAGGTGCTGAACGGCGTCAACGCCAAGCACGACAAATTCAAGACCCGCCTGCAGCAGATCGGCGAGAAGTACGGCCTGTTCACCCAGGTGCGTGGTCTCGGTCTGTTGATCGGTTGCGTGCTCAGCGACGCCTGGAAAGGCAAGGCCAAGGACGTGTTCAACGCCGCCGAAAAAGAAGGCCTGATGATTCTGCAGGCCGGCCCGGACGTGATTCGTTTCGCCCCGAGCCTGGTGGTGGAAGACGCCGATATCGACGCCGGTCTCGACCGCTTCGAACGCGCCGTCGCCGCACTGACACAAGCCTGATGGACCCTTCGGCGCCTGAGCTTCTCGGGCGTCGATCAAAATTTCAATGCCGGACACGTTTCATTGTGGGAGCGAGCCTGCTCGCGAAGAGGGTTTCAGTCGCCATCTATGCTGACTGATACACCGCTTTCGCGAGCAAGCTCGCTCCCACAGTGTCCGGTGTTTTTTCTTCTGCAAATTTATAAGAGAAAGGAGTGACACCATGCTGGTGATGCGCCCCGCGCAAATGGCTGATCTGGGCGAGGTACAGCGTCTGGCTGCGGACAGCCCGATTGGTGTCACTTCCTTGCCGGATGACGTCGAACGCCTGAGCGACAAGATCGCCGCAAGCGAAGCCTCGTTCGCCGCCGAAGTGAGCTTCAACGGCGAGGAGAGCTACTTCTTCGTCCTCGAGGACACCGCCACCGGCAAACTGGTGGGCTGCTCGGCCATCGTCGCCTCCGCCGGTTACTCGGAGCCGTTCTACAGCTTCCGTAACGAGACCTTCGTGCATGCCTCCCGCGAGCTGAAGATCCACAACAAGATCCACGTGCTTTCGCAGTGCCACGACCTCACCGGCAACAGCCTGCTGACCAGTTTCTATGTGCAGCGCGAACTGGTCGGATCGCCCTGGGCCGAACTCAATTCCCGCGGGCGTCTGCTGTTCGTTGCCAGCCACCCCGAGCGTTTCGCCGATTCGGTGGTCACCGAGATCGTCGGCTACAGCGACGAAAACGGCGACTCGCCGTTCTGGGACGCCATCGGCCGCAACTTCTTCGACCTCAACTACGCCGAGGCCGAGCGCCTGTGTGGCCTGAAAAGCCGCACGTTCCTCGCCGAGCTGATGCCGCATTACCCGATCTACGTGCCGCTGCTGCCGGATTCCGCCCAGGAAGCGATGGGCCAGGTGCACCCGCGGGCGCAGATCACCTTCGACATCCTGATGCGCGAAGGCTTCGAGACCGATCACTACATCGACATTTTCGACGGCGGCCCGACCCTGCACGCACGGGTTTCGGGGATTCGTTCGATCGCCCAGAGCCGCGTGGTGCCGGTGAAGATCGGCGAGCCGGTCAAAGGTGCCGGACGCCAGTACCTGGTGGCCAACGCGCAGTTGCAGGATTACCGCGCGGTGCTGCTGGAGCTCGATTACGCGCCGGGCAAACCGGTGACCCTGGATCTGCAAGCGGCCGAAGCCCTGGGCGTCGGTGAAGGTGCCAGCGTGCGCCTGGTGGCGGTTTAACGCCTTAGCGAGTTTCACGGGTGGCGAAGGCGGCCCGTTTGAGGAGATAGCATGATTGTTCGTCCCGTACGCAGCAGCGATTTATCCGCTCTGATCGACCTGGCCCGCAGCACCGGCACCGGTCTGACCACCCTGCCGGCCAACGAAGAGCGCCTGACCCACCGGGTCGGCTGGGCCGAGAAGACCTTTCGCGGTGAGGCCGGTCGTGGCGATGCGGACTACCTGTTCGTGCTCGAAGACGACAACGGCCGGGTGGTGGGGATTTCCGCCATTGCCGGCGCGGTCGGTCTGCGTGAGCCGTGGTACAACTTCCGTGTCGGCCTGACCGTCAGTGCTTCGCAGGAGCTGAACATCTATCGCGAGATTCCAACGCTGTTCCTGGCCAACGACCTGACCGGCAACTCCGAACTGTGCTCGCTGTTCCTCCACGCCGATTACCGCACCGGTCTCAACGGCCGCATGCTGTCGAAGGCGCGGATGCTGTTCATCGCCGAGTTCCCGGAGCTGTTCGGCAACAAGATCATCGCCGAGATGCGCGGTGTGTCCGATGAGGCCGGCCGTTCGCCGTTCTGGGAAAGCCTGGGTCGGCACTTCTTCAAGATGGAATTCAGCCAGGCCGATTACCTGACCGGGGTCGGCAACAAGGCGTTCATCGCCGAACTGATGCCGAAATTCCCGCTGTACACCTGCTTCCTCTCGCCGGATGCGCGCAACGTCATTGGCCAGGTGCACCCGGACACCGAGCCGGCGCTGGCCATGCTCAAGAGCGAAGGCTTCAGCTACCAGGGCTACGTCGACATCTTCGACGCCGGCCCGGCCATCGAATGCGAAACCGGCAAGATCCGCGCGGTGCGTGACAGCGAGGCGCTGGTGCTGGCCGTCGGCACCCCGGGCGACGACGCCACGCCGTTCATCATTCATAACCGCAAGCGCGAAGACTGCCGCATCACGGCGGCGCCGGCCCGTCTGGCTGCCGGCACCCTGGTGGTCGATCCGCTGACCGCCAAACGTCTTCAACTCAACGCGGGCGACCAAGTGCGCGCCGTGGCGTTGTCCGCTGCTCGGGAGTCGAAATAATGAATTCGCTATACATCGCAGGTGAATGGCTGGCCGGTCAGGGCGAAGCTTTTCAATCGTTGAACCCGGTGACCCAGCAAGTGCTGTGGTCGGGGGAGGGCGCCACCGCCGCCCAGGTCGAATCCGCCGTGCAGGCGGCGCGCCAGGCATTCCCGGCATGGGCGCGGCGTTCGCTGGAAGAACGCATCAGCGTCCTCGAAGCCTTCGCCGCCGCGCTGAAAAACCACGCCGACGAACTGGCCCGTACCATCGGTGAGGAAACCGGCAAGCCGTTGTGGGAAGCCGCGACCGAAGTCACCAGCATGGTCAACAAGATCGCGATCTCGGTGCAGAGCTATCGCGAACGTACCGGCGAAAAGAGCGGCCCGCTGGGCGACGCCACCGCTGTGTTGCGCCACAAGCCACACGGCGTGGTCGCGGTATTCGGCCCTTATAACTTCCCCGGCCACTTGCCGAACGGCCACATCGTGCCGGCGCTGCTGGCCGGTAACAGCGTGCTGTTCAAGCCCAGCGAGCTGACGCCGAAAGTCGCCGAACTGACGGTCAAGTGCTGGATCGAGGCCGGTTTGCCGGCCGGCGTGCTGAACCTGCTGCAAGGCGCCCGCGAAACCGGGATCGCCCTGGCGGCCAACCCGGGCATCGACGGTCTGTTCTTCACCGGCTCCAGCCGCACCGGCAATCACCTGCACCAGCAGTTCGCCGGGCGTCCGGACAAGATCCTCGCCCTGGAAATGGGCGGCAACAATCCGCTGGTGGTCGATCAGGTCGCTGACCTCGATGCGGCGGTGTACACCATCATTCAGTCGGCGTTCATTTCCGCCGGCCAGCGTTGCACCTGCGCCCGTCGGCTGCTGGTGCCGCAAGGCGCGTGGGGCGACAGCCTGCTCAAGCGTCTGGTGGAAGTCAGCGCGACCATCGAAGTCGGTGCGTTCGATCAGCAACCGGCGCCGTTCATGGGCTCGGTGATTTCCCTTGGCGCGGCGAAAGCGCTGATGGATGCCCAGCAACAGCTGCTGGCCAATGGCGCGGTGTCGCTGCTGGCGATGACTCAGCCACAGGCGCAGTCGGCCTTGCTGACCCCGGGCATTCTCGATGTGACTGCGGTGGCGGAGCGTCCGGACGAAGAACTGTTTGGCCCATTGCTGCAGGTGATCCGCTACGCCGATTTCGCTGCGGCGATTGCCGAAGCCAACGCCACCGCATTCGGCCTGGCCGCTGGCCTGTTGTCGGACTCCGAAGAGCGCTACCAGCAATTCTGGCTGGAAAGCCGTGCCGGTATCGTCAACTGGAACAAACAGCTGACCGGTGCTGCGAGCAGCGCGCCGTTCGGCGGCGTCGGTGCGTCGGGCAACCACCGCGCCAGTGCCTACTACGCCGCGGATTACTGCGCGTACCCGGTGGCCTCGCTGGAAACGCCGACCCTGGTGTTGCCCGCGGCCCTGACGCCTGGCGTGAAAATGGCGTAATGCCCATCGCTGGCCAGCCAGCTCCCACAAGGGCGATGAGATCCCTGTGGGAGCTGGCTGGCCAGCGAAGGCCGCGCCGCGGTCTGACTCAATTGTTACTTGAAGCCTATAACAACAGATTCTCGTGGAGCCTCGCTGATGAAATCCTATGAAGTCAATTTTGACGGTCTAGTGGGGCCGACCCATAACTACGGTGGTCTGTCCTACGGCAACGTTGCATCGCAGAGCAACAGCCAACAGTCTTCCAATCCAAAGGAAGCGGCGCTGCAAGGCCTGGCGAAAATGAAAGCGCTGATGGAAATGGGCTTTCAGCAAGGGGTGCTGGCACCGCAGGAGCGCCCGGACGTGGCCGCGCTGCGCCGCCTCGGTTTCAGTGGCACGGATGCGCAGGTCATCGAGCGCGCCGCCAAGGAAGCGATGCCGCTGCTGGTCGCCAGTTGCTCGGCGTCGAGCATGTGGGTGGCCAACGCCGCCACCGTCAGCCCGAGCGCCGACACCGCCGACGGCCGCGTGCATTTCACCGCCGCCAACCTCAACTGCAAATATCACCGCAGCATCGAGCACCCGACCACCAGCCGCGTGCTCGGCGCGATGTTCGCCGACCAGCAGCACTTCGCCCACCACGCCGCGTTGCCGGCGGTGGCGCAGTTCGGCGACGAAGGCGCAGCCAACCACACGCGTTTCTGCCGTGAGTACGGCGAGGCCGGTGTCGAGTTCTTCGTGTTCGGCCGCAGTGCGTTCGATACCCGTTACCCTGCACCGCAGAAGTACCCGGCACGCCAGACCCTCGAAGCGTCGCAGGCGGTCGCTCGTCTGCACGGCCTGCGCGACGACGGCGTGGTCTACGCGCAGCAGAACCCGGCGGTGATCGACCAGGGCGTGTTCCACAACGACGTCATCGCGGTAGGCAACGGCGAGGTGCTGTTCTATCACGAGGACGCGTTCCTCGACACCGAGCAGATGCTGGCCGAGCTGCAAGCCAAGCTGGCCAAGGTCGGCGGCCAGTTCCAGTCGGTCTGCGTGCCGCGCTCGGCGGTCAGCGTCGACGACGCCGTGCGTTCCTACCTGTTCAACAGCCAGTTGCTGTCGCGTGCGGACGGTTCGATGCTGCTGATCGTGCCGCAGGAGTGCCAGGCCAACGAGCGCGTGTGGCAGTACCTGCAAGGCCTGACCAGCTCCGGCGGCCTGATCCGCGAAGTGAAGGTCTTCGACCTCAAGCAGAGCATGCAGAACGGCGGTGGCCCGGCGTGTCTGCGCCTGCGCGTGGCGCTCAACGAAACCGAACTGGCGGCGGTCAACCCAGGGGTTATCATGACGGCCCCGTTGTACGGTTCATTGACCGCATGGGTTGAAAAGCACTACCGCGATCGCCTGAGCGAAAGCGACCTGGCGGATCCGCAGTTGCTGCTTGAATGCCGGACGGCACTGGATGAACTGACGCAAATCCTTAAACTGGGCGCGGTTTATCCATTCCAGATCAATTGATGGCCGTTGCGCCGCTTCGTCGCGGCGCCCGGCTTCATCTCCCCAAGAGAGCGAAAAGACATGAGTGATTCCCTGCAGCTGATCCTTGAAGACACCGACGGCACGCAACTGCAAACTTCGTGCACCCGCGTCGCGGTCATGTGGCAAGGCAAAGAGCTGTGGATCCAGCAGGACGGCCGCGGCCAGCTGCTGATCGGCGTGGACGTCGAAGAGGGCGACGAAGAGTACGCCAACCTGCTGCTGCGCCCATTGGCGACTAATCTGGTAAGTCTGCAACTGGAAATGGAACCGGCCGACCTCGGTGACGAGGACCACGTGCACGGCCCGGATTGCAACCACGACCATTAAGGAAACCGCTCTATGCTCGCCCTCGGCAAACTGCTTGAACTGACCCTCGCCGGCCGCGAACCGGCGGAGAAGACTCAACTGACTGTCGAAGGCGTGCGTATGCGCTGGTTGAGCGAGGGTGCGCTGGAAGTGCGGCCACCCGAAGCGCGCGACAATGGCCTGGACCTGCTGCTGTCAGCGGGGATCCACGGCAACGAGACAGCACCGATCGAACTGCTCGACCGGTTGCTGCATGACATCGCTCGCGGCGACCTGAAGCCGCGTGCCCGGATTCTGTTCCTGTTCGGCAACCCGGAAGCGATTCGCAAGGGCGAGCGCTTCGTCGAGCAGGACGTCAATCGGCTGTTCAACGGCCGTCATGAACAAAGCAGCGGTTCCGAAGCCCTGCGCGCCTGTGAGCTGGAACGGCTGGCGGCAAGTTTCTTCAGCGTGCCGGACCGGCAGCGCCTGCATTACGACCTGCACACCGCCATTCGTGGCTCGAAGATCGAGCAGTTCGCGCTCTACCCCTGGAAGGACGGGCGCCAGCATTCGCGCCAGGAACTGGCCCGTTTGCGCGCGGCCGGGATGGAAGCGGTGCTGTTGCAGAACAAGCCGTCGATCGTGTTCAGCGCCTACACCTACGACAAGCTCGGCGCCGAGTCCTTTACCCTCGAGCTGGGCAAGGCGCGGCCGTTCGGACAGAACGCCGGGGTCAACGTGTCGCTGCTGGAAACCCGGCTGAAGCAGATCATCGAAGGCAACGAGCCGGAGCTGGCCGCGGAAGGCCTGGACGGTCTGCAGCTGTTCAGCGTGGCGCGGGAAATCATCAAGCACAGCGACGCGTTCCGCCTGAACCTGCCGGCGGACATCGAAAACTTCTCGGAACTGGAAGTGGGTTACGTGCTGGCCGAAGATCTGGCCAATACCCGCTGGATCATCGAGGAGGAGGGCGCACGGATCATTTTCCCCAACCCGAAGGTCAAGAACGGCCTGCGGGCGGGCATTCTGATCGTCCCGGCCACTGACGAAAACCTCGCCTAAGCCAATTTTCGATCTGCTATATAACCCTGTGGGAGCGAGCTTGCTCGCGAAGGCAAGCTGGCATTCAACATTCGAGTTGGCTGTCAGTGCGCTTTCGCGAGCAGGCTCGCTCCCACAGGGCAATGAGTGAGACCAAAAGCCTCACTCAGGGGCGATCAGACCGCGAGAGCACGCGGCTCGGTGCGGCGCAACGCACGTACCTTCTGCAACGTATCGGCGCACGTCTTCGCGGCTTCCTGACCCTTGTGCACAAAGTGCTCGAAGAAGAACTTCTGATGTTCTTCACCGGCATGGAAGTGATGCGGGGTCAGGGACACCGAGAACACCGGCACTTCGGTTTCCAGCTGCACCTGCATCAGGCCGCTGACCACCGACTGGGCGACGAACTCGTGACGATAGATGCCGCCGTCCACCACCAGGGCTGCCGCGACGATGCCGGCATAACGACCGGTCTTGGCCAGCAACTTGGCGTGCAGGGGCATTTCAAAGGCGCCGCCGACTTCGAAGAAATCGATGTCCGCTTCCTGGTAACCCTGGGCAATCATTTCGGCGACGAAACCTTTACGGCTCTGATCGACGATTTCCTTATGCCAGCAGGCCTGAATGAACGCGACGCGCTCGCCGTGTGGGTGTTTGCTTTTGCTGTCGATAGCGGTGGGTTGCATGTTCTGACTCCTGTTTGTGTAAAAAACAGGGCGTTATGAATCGAAAGGGATTCGAGGGTACGCACGCTCGCACGAAGGCGGGCGGACGGCCCTTTGGCGTCAATCCCGTTCTCTCTTCATCCGGACTATGACCGTCGGCCCCGGAATCACACCGGGTCTGCTGACCTTGTCGCGGCTCCCGGGCACACCGGTTTCCAGCGCCAAGCGCTCGCGGGCTATGCGCATTGCGCGCAATTACCGCCGGTGGGGAATTGCACCCCGCCCTGAGAACGTTATGCCGCCCTTCATCGGGCGGCGCAGCGTTTTTAACACAGATTGGCAGCCTGTGCATCGCGCCTTTGTGATGATTGCCATCGGGTTTTTCGAAGACACGTGGCGACTTTTCCTCAACCAAGGGTTGATTAATCTGCGCTGTGACCGCAGTAATTCAACTTCGAAAAGGGAATTCCCCTGCTGACTTTGAGGCCAGGTTCATGAGCGTTATCGATCTTCGCAGCGACACCGTCACCCAACCGACCCCGGCAATGCTCGAAGCGATGGCCAGCGCGGCCACCGGCGACGATGTGTACGGCGAAGATCCGACGGTCAATCGTCTGGAAGCCGAACTGGCAGAACGGCTGGGTTTTGCCGCGGCGCTGTTCGTCCCGACGGGCACCATGAGCAACCTGCTGGGCCTGATGGCGCACTGCGAGCGCGGTGACGAGTACATCGTCGGCCAGCAGGCGCACACCTATAAGTACGAGGGCGGCGGTGCGGCGGTGCTCGGCTCGATCCAGCCGCAGCCGTTGGAAGTACAGGCCGATGGTTCGCTGGATCTCGAGCAGGCCGCGGCAGCGATCAAGCCGGACGATTTCCACTTTGCCCGCACCCGTTTGCTGGCCCTGGAAAACACCATGCAGGGCAAGGTCTTGCCGCTGGAGTATCTGGCGCGGGCGCGTAAATTCACTCAAGACAACGGCCTGCAGCTGCATCTGGACGGCGCGCGTCTGTACAACGCCGCGGTCAGGCTCGGGGTCGATGCGCGGGAGATCACCCGGCATTTCGACTCGGTCTCGGTGTGCCTGTCCAAGGGCCTCGGCGCGCCGGTCGGCTCGGTGTTGTGCGGTTCGGCCGAGTTGATCGGCAAGGCCCGGCGCCTGCGCAAAATGGTCGGCGGCGGCATGCGCCAGGCGGGCCTGCTGGCGGCGGCGGGGCTGTATGCCCTGGAGCATCACGTCGAGCGCCTGGCCGACGACCACGCCAACGCCGAGTTCCTCGCCCAGGGCCTGCGCCAGGCCGGGTTCAGCGTCGAACCGGTCCAGACCAACATGGTGTACGTGCAGATCGGCGATCAGGCCCGGGCGCTCCGGGACTTTGCCGCCGAGCGCGGGATCAGGCTGAGCGCCGCCGGACGTCTGCGCATGGTCACGCACATGGACGTCAATCGCTCGCAAATCGAGCAAGTGATCGCGACATTCGTCGAGTTTTCGCGCAAGTGACAGCGTTAGCCGTCCAATTGACCGTTTCTATCGTATAAACACGCTGTACCCCGCGCGCAGGGCCGATATAATGCGGCCCTTTGCCGTCGCTTCGTCTGTTGACGTTTCGCACAGGCCTTTGGCCGCAGCCTCCGTGGAAGAACCTAATGAAAAGCGCAGAAATCCGTGAAGCCTTCCTTCGCTTCTTCGAAGAGCAAGGCCACACCCGTGTAGCCTCCAGCTCTTTGATTCCGGGCAACGACCCCACCCTGCTGTTCACCAACGCGGGGATGAACCAGTTCAAGGACTGCTTCCTGGGCCAGGAAAAGCGCGCGTACACCCGCGCCGTTTCCAGCCAGAAATGCGTGCGCGCCGGCGGCAAGCACAACGACCTGGAAAACGTCGGCTACACCGCCCGTCACCACACCTTCTTCGAAATGCTGGGTAACTTCAGCTTCGGCGATTACTTCAAGCGTGATGCCATCACCTATGCCTGGACGTTCCTGACCTCCGACAAATGGCTGAACCTGCCGAAAGAAAAGCTCTGGGTGACCGTCTACGCCAGCGATGACGAGGCCTACGACATCTGGACCAAGGAAGTCGGTGTGCCGGCCGAGCGCATGGTGCGCATCGGCGACAACAAGGGCGCGCCGTACGCCTCCGACAACTTCTGGACCATGGGCGATACCGGCCCGTGCGGTCCCTGCACCGAGATTTTCTACGATCACGGCGCCGACATCTGGGGCGGCCCACCGGGCTCGCCGGAAGAAGACGGCGACCGTTACATCGAAATCTGGAACAACGTCTTCATGCAGTTCAACCGCACCGCCGATGGCGTGTTGCACCCACTGCCGGCACCGTCGGTCGACACCGGCATGGGTCTGGAGCGGATCAGTGCCGTGCTGCAGCACGTTCATTCGAACTATGAAATCGACCTGTTCCAGAGCCTGCTGGCGGCTTCGGCCAAGGCCATCGGCTGCACCAACGACGAACAGGCTTCGCTGAAAGTCGTCGCTGACCACATCCGTTCCTGCGGCTTCCTGATTGCCGACGGCGTGCTGCCGTCCAACGAAGGCCGCGGCTACGTGCTGCGCCGGATCATCCGTCGCGCCTGCCGTCACGGCAACAAGCTGGGCGCCAAGGGCAGCTTCTTCTACCAGATCGTTGCCGCCCTCGTGGCCGAGATGGGCGAAGCCTTCCCTGAGCTGAAATCCCAGCAGGCGCACATCGAGCGCGTCCTCAAGGCCGAAGAAGAGCAGTTCGCCAAGACCCTCGAGCAGGGCCTGAAGATCCTTGAGCAGGATCTGGCCGAACTCAAGGGCGACGTGGTACCGGGCGACGTGGTGTTCAAGCTCTACGACACCTACGGTTTCCCGATGGACCTGACCGGCGACATCGCGCGTGAGCGCAGCCTGACCATCGACGAGGAAGGCTTCGAGCGCGAGATGGAAGCGCAGCGCGTGCGCGCTCGTTCCGCCAGCTCGTTCGGCATGGACTACAACGCGCTGGTCAAGGTCGACGTCGACACCCAGTTCACCGGTTATCACAACACTAGCGGTGCGGCGAAAGTCGTTGCGCTGTACCAGAATGGCCAGGCCGTGGACATCCTCAGCGAAGGCCAGGAAGGCGTGGTCGTGCTGGATCAGACCCCGTTCTACGCTGAGTCCGGCGGCCAGATCGGCGACTGCGGTTACATCCAGGCCGGCGACAGCCGCTTCGACGTGCGCGATACCACCAAGACCGGCGGCGCGTTCCTGCACCACGGCGTGCTGGCCTCGGGCAGCCTGATCGTTGGCGCACCGGTACAGACCCACGTCGAAGCCGAAGTGCGTCACGCCACCGCGCTGAACCACTCGGCCACTCACTTGCTGCACGCGGCATTGCGCAAAGTGCTGGGCGATCACGTTCAGCAGAAGGGCTCGCTGGTCGACAGTCAGCGCCTGCGTTTCGACTTCAGCCACTTCGAAGCGATCAAGCCTGAGCAACTGAAACAGCTGGAAGACATCGTCAACGCCGAGATCCGCAAGAACTCGGCGGTGGAAACCGAAGAAACCGACATCGACACCGCCAAGCAGAAAGGCGCGATGGCGCTGTTCGGCGAGAAGTACGGCGACAACGTGCGCGTGCTGAGCATGGGCGGCGATTTCTCCGTCGAGCTGTGCGGCGGTATCCACGCCAACCGTACCGGCGACATCGGCCTGCTGAAAATCATCAGCGAAGGCGGTGTGGCATCGGGTGTGCGTCGTATCGAAGCGGTCACCGGCGCTGCGGCGCTGGCCTACTTGAACGCGGCGGAAGAACAACTCAAGGAAGCGGCCAGCCTGGTCAAGGGCAGCCGCGACAACCTGATCGACAAGCTGTCGGCGGTGCTCGAGCGCAACCGTGCGCTGGAGAAGCAGCTCGAGCAGTTGCAGGCGAAAGCTGCCAGCGCCGCGGGCGACGATCTGTCGAACTCGGCAGTCGACGTCAAGGGTGTGAAGGTTCTGGCCGCACGCCTGGACGGGCAGGACGGCAAGGCGCTGCTGGCGCTGGTCGATCAGCTGAAAAACAAACTCGGTCGCGCAGTGATCCTGCTCGGCAGTGTCCATGAGGAAAAGGTCGTACTGGTCGCAGGCGTGACCAAGGACCTGACTGGCCAACTCAAAGCCGGTGATTTGATGAAGCAG
The DNA here is from genome assembly GCF_030209175.1 of Pseudomonas sp. efr-133-TYG-5. Classification (GTDB taxonomy): domain Bacteria; phylum Pseudomonadota; class Gammaproteobacteria; order Pseudomonadales; family Pseudomonadaceae; genus Aquipseudomonas. Next base: position 229,007 of record NZ_JARVSM010000010.1, read on the forward strand.
GCTGCTGCGGCAGTGGGCGGGAAGGGCGGTGGTCGTCCGGACATGGCGCAGGGCGGTGGTGTTGACGCCGGCGCACTGGATGGCGCGCTGGCGCTGACCGTTCCATTCGTCGAGCAGGGTTTATAAGACGGCCCGTCGGGCCCGCAGTCTAGTGGCGGGCCCGGCGGCTGTTCGAGTGATTATTGGGCGCCCTTCATGGGCAGAGGCGGCTTTGAAATGGCTTTGATCGTACAGAAATTTGGAGGCACCTCGGTCGGCACTGTCGAGAGAATCGAGCAGGTCGCCGACAAGGTTAAGAAATTCCGCGATGCCGGCGATGACCTGGTGGTTGTGCTGTCTGCAATGAGCGGCGAAACCAACCGTCTGATCGATCTGGCCAAGCAAATCAGTGGCGAAGATCAACCGGTTCCGCGTGAACTGGACGTGATCGTTTCCACCGGTGAGCAGGTGACGATTGCCCTGTTGGCCATGGCGCTGATCAAGCGTGGTGTGCCGGCGGTGTCGTACACCGGCAACCAGGTGCGGATCCTCACCGACAGTGCGCACAATAAAGCGCGTATCTTGCAGATTGATGACCAGAAGATCCGTGGTGACCTGAAGGCCGGTCGCGTGGTGGTTGTCGCCGGTTTCCAGGGCGTCGACGAGCACGGCAACATCACTACTCTCGGTCGCGGCGGTTCCGATACCACCGGTGTGGCGCTGGCCGCCGCGCTGAAGGCTGACGAATGCCAGATCTACACCGACGTCGATGGTGTCTACACCACTGACCCGCGTGTGGTGTCCGTGGCCCAGCGCCTGGACAAGATCACCTTCGAAGAGATGCTGGAAATGGCCAGTCTCGGTTCCAAGGTGCTGCAGATCCGCGCGGTGGAGTTCGCCGGCAAGTACAACGTTCCGCTGCGCGTACTGCACAGCTTCAAGGAGGGTCCGGGCACCCTCATTACTATTGATGAAGAGGAAACCATGGAACAGCCGATCATTTCCGGCATCGCCTTCAATCGCGATGAAGCCAAGCTGACCATCCGTGGCGTGCCAGACACCCCGGGCGTGGCGTTCAAGATTCTCGGCCCGATCAGTGCCGCGAACATCGAAGTCGACATGATCGTGCAGAACGTCGCGCACGATAACACCACCGACTTCACCTTCACCGTGCACCGCAACGACTACCAGGCCGCACAGACCGTGCTGGAAAACACCGCTCGCGAGATCGGTGCCCGTGAAGTGGTCGGCGACACCAAGATCGCCAAGGTCTCGATCGTCGGCGTCGGCATGCGTTCGCACGCAGGCGTGGCCAGCCGCATGTTCGAATCCCTGGCCAAGGAAAGCATCAACATCCAGATGATCTCGACCTCGGAAATCAAGGTTTCCGTGGTGATCGAAGAGAAGTACCTGGAACTGGCCGTGCGCGCCCTGCACACGGCTTTCGAACTGGATGCTCCGGCCCGTCAGGGCGAGTAATCCGCTGACTTGAAGGGCGCGGTCTGACCGCGCCCTTTATTTTTGAATGGCGCGAGGCGGGGGAACTGTTCTTTTGCCCGCGCTGGTCAATACTCAGGCATGTAGGGCTACGATCGCTCCGGTTGTAGGTCGGGTGCCTTTTTTTTGCAGACTGTTGTCCCTGAACTGAATTGCGTGAGGAGAAAGGTATGCTGATTCTGACTCGTCGGTGCGCAGAAAGCCTGATTATCGGTGATGGCGAAATCACCGTGACCGTGCTCGGCGTTAAAGGAAACCAAGTGCGCATTGGCGTCAACGCGCCGAAAGAGGTGGCCGTGCACCGTGAGGAAATTTACCTGCGTATAAAGAAAGAGAAGGACGAAGAACCAAGCCATTAATTTTTATCGTTTTTTATGTTTGCAAACGGGGAAGAAGCTGGTTAATATACGCCCCGTGTTGCGGAGAGCTGGCCGAGTGGCCGAAGGCGCTCCCCTGCTAAGGGAGTACACCTCAAAAGGGTGTCGGGGGTTCGAATCCCCCGTTCTCCGCCATTATTTGCTTAGTACGTTGTAATCTGGCTTTTTCTGTAAGTTGTTGAATTTATTAGAAAAAGTGGTTGGAATAGAGATTAGACGGGCTATAATGCGGCGCAACAAATGCACTCGTAGCTCAGCTGGATAGAGTACTCGGCTACGAACCGAGCGGTCACAGGTTCGAATCCTGTCGAGTGCACCATTTAAGAGTCAGTTGCAGCGATGTAAATGACTCGGCTTCAACCAGCTGTGATCTGGTCTATCAAACACAAATGCACTCGTAGCTCAGCTGGATAGAGTACTCGGCTACGAACCGAGCGGTCACAGGTTCGAATCCTGTCGAGTGCACCATTTAAGAGTTGGTTGCAGCATTGCAAGTGACTTGGCTTCAACCAGTTGTGATCTGGTCTAACAAACACAAAATGCACTCGTAGCTCAGCTGGATAGAGTACTCGGCTACGAACCGAGCGGTCACAGGTTCGAATCCTGTCGAGTGCACCATATACCAAGAAGCCCGCGTTCAACGCGGGCTTTTTGCTGTCCGGGATTTGGCTTTTCCGGTCACGCATCCTCTTTCATCAAAATCGATTTGTGCAGTACGGCCTCGCTTGAGGTCGTATCGGTAGATCGTGCTCGAATTGCGCAGGCTGACCTTGTCCGGTTTGCCCAGCGCGCTTTCAACATCCTGCTGGCTCATGCCGACGACGACCCTGCGGTTGATGATTGCTTCGCGGCGTTGCCGGGCGTCGATCAGGTTTCCGCATTTATCCTGCGCCTGGCCGACAATGCCGACTTCTCGTCCCCTGAATGTCATGCCGGATCTTTCCTCGTAGCGGGCATCAGGCAGCAAAGCGACAGGGCCGGGCGAGTAGGGATGAACTTCGTGGGGCGAAAGGTGCTCATCGCTGGCGCAGCTCAAGGTGGTGAACGTGACGCTGCCGTCGGCTGCCTCGCAGCGATGCAGGGTGCTGGCGCTTGCCAGGAGCGGCAGGCAGAGCAGGGTGGTCAGGGCCATTGGCGCGGCAATTGTTGGCATTTGCCGTCCTCCATGACGTTCCATGCTCAAGGGTAGCTGCTACATTTTTCGCTGTCGGTGTGTTTTCTTTTCAGGATGAGTCGTCGCACTTGCAGGGATCAGGACGGCGCTCAGGTTTGTCTCGCAAGCGCTTGTTTCAGCCACGATTTTTTAACGTTTAAAACCGTCAGGCGGTGTATCATTGCGCCCGTCAGCCCCGCCGGGGCTTATGGAAAACTTCCATGGACTTACCCAGTAGTTACTCAGTACCCCGTTTCACCAATCATGAATTGACTGATTGATCCTTCCGGCGTGCCCCGCTGCTGGGAGTGGAGTTCGCCTATGTCCGAAATCGAAGTAAAGAAAACGCAGGAAAGCCTGCAGGATCGCCTAGCTCAGGTGGTCGAGCTGCTGCAGCGCCAGCGGGTTGTCGAAGACCTGACTCACCGCCAGGAAGGCCCGCATCATGACCGGGTCGAGAACCTGGTTCACCGGCAGAATCTCGTCGAGCTGCAACGCAAGCTCGATGATCTGCACTCCGCCGACGTCGCCTACATTCTTGAAGCATTGCCGCTGGACGATCGTCTGACGCTCTGGCAACTGGTCAAGGCCGATCGCGACGGCGACATTCTGCTCGAAGTATCCGATTCCGTCCGTGAAACGCTGATCGCCGACATGGACGATCACGAGCTCCTGGCTGCGGCCAAGGACATGGATGCCGACGAACTTGCTGACCTGGCCTCCGAGCTGCCGCGAGACGTCGTCCATGAGCTGATGGAGACCCTTGACCAGCAACAACGCGAGCGTGTGCGCTCGGCCCTGTCCTACGACGAGGAGCAGGTCGGTGCGCTGATGGACTTCGAGATGGTCACCATCCGTGAGGATGTCAGCCTCGAAGTGGTGTTGCGCTATCTGCGGCGTCTGAAAGAGCTGCCAGGGCATACCGACAAACTGTTCGTAGTCGACTACGACGGCGTGCTCAAAGGCGTGCTGCCGATCAAGCGCCTGCTGGTCAATGACCCGGAAAAACAGGTGGCTGAAGTCATGGCCAGCGATCCGGTGAGTTTCCATCCGGACGAAGACGCCTACGACGCCGCTCAGGCGTTCGAGCGTTACGACTTGATCTCGGCCCCGGTGGTCGACAAGAACGGCAAGCTGATCGGCCGTCTGACCATCGACGAAATGGTCGACCTGATCCGTGAGGAAAGCGAAAGCGAAGTCCTCAACATGGCCGGTCTGCGCGAAGAGGAAGACATCTTCGCCTCCGTCTGGAAATCCCTGCGCAACCGTTGGGCGTGGCTGGCAATCAACTTGATCACTGCCTTTGTCGCTTCGCGGGTGATCGGCCTGTTCGAAGGTTCGATCGAAAAACTGGTGGCGCTCGCGGCGCTGATGCCGATCGTGGCGGGTATCGGCGGTAACTCCGGTAACCAGACGATCACCATGATCGTGCGTGCCATGGCGCTCGACCAGGTCAGCACCGGCAACACCTCGCGTCTGATGCGCAAGGAGCTGGCGGTAGCGTTGATCAACGGTCTAGTCTGGGGCGGGGTGATCGGTGTGGTCGCTTACCTGCTTTATGGCAGTTGGTCGCTGGGCGTGGTGATGACGGCGGCGATGACCCTCAACCTGCTGCTCGCGGCGCTGATGGGCGTGCTGATCCCGATGACACTGGCCAAGATGGGCCGTGATCCGGCAATGGGCGCCAGCGTGATGATCACCGCGATGACCGACAGCGGCGGTTTCTTCATCTTCCTTGGCCTGGCGACGATCTTCCTGCTCTGATCGACTCGCACGAAAAAGCCCGCCAATTGGCGGGCTTTTTCATGTCGCGGCAAAAATACGGGGTAATCCCGGGCAAAAAAAAGCCAGCATGCTTGCTGGCTTGAGGTGTCGCTATGAATCAGGACGCGTCTGCGGCCATTTCGGCATCGTGAGCGATCAGCGATACCAGAGCGTTCTGCTGGCGGTGGGAGAGCTGGCGGAAGCGTTGCAGCAGCTCGCGTTCGTGCAACGACAGCTCCGGGCTGTCCAGGCGCATGCTCAGCTCTTCGCCCAGTGCGCCTTCCTGAATAAGACTCTGCTCAAGGCGCGCAATGATCTCGGAGTTCATGCTGCGATGATGATTGCGAGCCACCTCGGCAATGCGTTCACGCATTCCGTCTGGCAGACGTACGACGAACTTGTCAGCCGTACGGCTGGAATAAATTGCCTGTTTCAATGGGCGCATATATTTAACCGGTTAGTTCAGGGGAGCGGTTCTCGGGATTGGCCGCAGGATGTGTGGTAGGACAAGCATCCGCGCCAAATGGTTCAACCTGAATTGTTAAGAGGCCCGCATCATGCCTCAAAATTGCCAGATCATTGGCGTCAATTCTGTGACAAATATTGAGCTGGGTAAAGGCGTAATGCCAGCACCAATTATCAGAAATGCGGACTGGTTTGAAAAGATTGCCTCTGCCCGTATCACTGACCGCGTCCCGCTGCACGTGAGGTGATGCCCGCAGGCGTCAGAACGTGCATGCTATGCGGCTCCGATCCTTGTTCCTTACCTTTACAGGATAGTGGCAAATGGCCGATTTACTAGGGGCAGACCCGTGCTGGAGGGCGATTTCAGGATGGATGGCAAGCTTATTTATCTGATGGGGCCGTCCGGTTCCGGCAAGGACAGCCTGATCGACGCCGCACGTGAGCGATTGGGCGAGATGAATTGCCAGGTGATCCGGCGCGTCATCACCCGATCAGCGGAGTCAGTCGGAGAAGATGCCGTGGGTGTGACCCCGGCGGAGTTCGAACGACGCCAGCGCGCGGGCGACTTTGCGCTGGCATGGCACGCCAATGGCCTGGATTACGGCATCCCGCGCGAGCTGGATGAATGGCTCAAGGCCGGCAAGCATGTGCTGGTAAACGGCTCCCGGGAGAATCTGCGTCAGGCCCAGGCGCGCTACCCGACGCTGTTGCCTGTCCTGCTCACGGTCAGGGAGGAGGTGTTGCGCGAGCGCCTGCTCAGGCGCGGTCGCGAAACACTGGAGCAGATCGACGCACGGCTGGCGCGCAATGCCCTGTTTATCGAGGGAAGGGCCGTGGACCGGCCGGTCTACCTGCTCGACAACTCCGGCAATCTGGCGGAGGCCGTCGATCAGCTGCTGCAATGGATCAGTGTCAACGCAGCACCGGATCAAACTTGATCTTGCGCCCGGCCACCAGTGCCAGCACGAAAAGTACCGCGAATACGCCGCAGCCAATCAGCGGCAGGGTCACCCGGGTGTCCTCGAACAGCGAAAAATGCAAGGCGCCGCTCAACAAGGCGAGGATCAGAAATCCCGTGGCTGATTTGGACATGCTGTACTCCTGAGGATGATTCAAAACACCAGACGTTCGGTCGACTGCGTCTGCATGGGCTCGGCAATCTCGCTGACTTCGCGCGAAACGTAGCCGCGTTGATCGCTCAGCACCGCCAGCTGCGGCGTGCGCTGCACCTGCAGGTAGTGCGGCATGCGCTGGGCGACTACAGGCTCGGCACTCTCGGGGGCAAAATGGAAACCCAGCAGAACCGCCAGGGCAATTGCGTTTGCGAGCAAGAGGGTGCTGTTCATGAGGCGCGACTCCGTTTGTTCTTCTATGGAACAGACAAAGCAGCTGTCGTGCCAACAGTCTAACCGCTGTTAAGTCCTTTAAAAACAAGGATTTAGCAGGATTTTTCGGATGCTAAGCATTGCATTCTGCAAGGCTGGCTTTTTGCGGTGATGCAAATTGCACGGTAAATGCTCCGGCGCCATTGCAGGGCGCCTGCCTACACTTAAAAAGCCCTACGGACGACATGACAAACCCGGGCCCGGCCGTTAACATGCACGCCGTCTGTCGCACCGGCAGTTCTGTGTCCCAGTAGCTCAATTGGATAGAGCATCCCCCTCCTAAGGGGAAGGTTGGCAGTTCGAACCTGCCCTGGGACACCATATGTTTCCGGCCCCCGTGGCCTATGTTCTGCCTGCCCGGTTTCGCCGCAGGGGAGAGCACGTCAAAGCCTCTTTCAGAAAGATCTGGAGGAGGCTTTTTTGCATTCATGGCTCTGTTAAGGGAAAGTCCGAGAGCTTTTACCGACCTGCGGCCAACACTTGGCACGGCAGGCAGAACACAAGGATGTGTGAGTGATGAAAAGAATACGCGTCGCCGGACTGAGCGTTTTTCTGCTGGTTCAGGCCTCGCTTGCCTGTGCGGATACTGTCGCGGGCAAGAACCTGTATGTGCAGCGCTGCTCGATGTGCCATGGCGCGGATCTGCGGGCAAGCGGGCCGCTGGCGCATAAAAGCGATCCACCGACCCCTGACCTGACCACGCCTTCTTTCAGGAAACGCCTGGCGGCCTACCCAGGCGTCATCGTGTCGTCGATCATCCTTCGGCCAAATGGCGACTTGATTCCACGTACATTGCGAGAGAATGGCGTGAAGCTGGCGCCGCACCCCTGGAGCGTCAAGGATTTCCGCGACTTGAATGAGTACATGGCCGGCATGATTTCCCGAAGTCGATGAAGCCTGCATGAACAACGCCCCGCGCAGCGTCAGTTGGCGGGGCTTTTTCATGTTCGGCGTCCGGGCTATTGCTCCTCGCCACTTGTGGGTCTGCCCATTGCAGTGCTGATGTCGGTCAGGTATCGACGTCCGTTGATCTCGTAGCCGCGCTCCTGTTCGGCCTCGCCCGGTTTGCGCACCGTGACTTGCGCGTACAGGCCATCCTTGGCGCTGTAGGCGCCGAACCAGGCATTCATCCTGGCAATGAAGCACTCGCCGGCAATGGTCACCGCGAAGTCGGCAACTGGCTCGATGGCGTAATAGCCCGCGCCGTAGCCGTAATATTCCTCGCTGTCAGTGGCGGCGGCGGGAATCGGGCACAGCGGCTTGCGCGCTTGCCCGCTGTCGGACGAGTCTGCGTCGACCGTGGCCAGGCCTTGGGCGAGCGCGCGGTGCAGCGCCTGCGTCAGTTGATAGGTGGTTTCATGTTCAGCGTCAGGCTGGGTGCGAGGGATGCTGAGTCGATAGCGATAGCGCACCGTCAGCTTGGGGACTTCATGGTTGACCTGAAAGGGATTGAGCAGGTAGACCTCGTCGATGCCGTAGCCCCCCTCGCGATAGGCGGCATAGACCCTGTCGCCAAGACTGATCCAGTTCACCGACTGGTTGGCGCCGCGCTCACTGATGGAGTAGAGCGCGCCGCCAATGGATTCGCCGTCCGACGCCGGAGTCCGGCGGATGAAGCGGTCGCCGTCGCGGCGAAACACTTCCACGAAAGTGAACAGGCCGGTGCCGCCGGTGTAGGTCTGCACGATCAGGTCGCGCTGCCCGTCACCGTCCAGGTCCAGCAGGGTGAACGACGTGGCGCCCAGGGCGGTGTCAGCGGCGAAATCAGTTGCACTCAACGCCTGCCACTCATCCGCGGAAACACCTTTGGCGACAGTCTTCGGGAAGTGGGTTTTTTCCGAAGACGGATCGGCGTCCGGCTCGGCAGAAAAGGTGGTCTCCGGGCCTTTTAGCGCCAGCGAAGCGAGGGTTCGCTCGAGGGCAAACTCCGGGTCATTTTTCCTGCTGGCGCGAACCCGGTTCTGCAGCTCGTCCAATACTTGTTTGTCGACGCCGCGCGGCTGATGGGCGAGCACTTCCGTCCACTGCGCCTGCAAGTCTTTCAGGCGCTCGCGGTAGCGCTGCTCCAGGCAAGCGATATCGGCCACGCATTCATTGCGCGATTGCAGCCAGAGGCGTTGCGTGCCTCTGAGTTGCGGTTTCACCGCCGCAGAGGCGTTCATCAGCTCTCGATAAACCTCGCCCAGCTGTGCGTCGAGTTCATATAAGCCGTTATTCGCACAAATGGTGTTTTCCACGGCGTTCGCCGCTTTTGTGCAGTCCATTGCGCTCGCCGTGGCGTGCTGGAGAAACAGCAGCGCACAGGCGGACAGGATGTAGCGTCCTTTGAGGTACACGGGATCAGCCTTGTATCGAGAAGTTGGCGGGTGTGCAGGGTAATCACTGCGCAAGGAATCTTGAAGCCCTGCTTCAAGAGAACCGCAGAGCCTGCCGATAACTCATTCGGTGGCTTCAGCGGCGCACGAAATCGCTTGATAGCATTTGGCCTCCAGTTATCATCTGCGCGCCTGTAAAACCCTCGGTCCATCCTCTAAATTGCCTGGAAATCCTCGATGCTGTCGTATCACCAAAAGAGTTTTCTGATCGTCGACGATTTCTCGGATTTCCGCAGTTCGGTGCGCTCGATGTTGCGCGAGTTGGGTGTGAAGGACGTGGATACTGCCGACACCGGTGAGCAGGCGCTGAAGATGTGCGCGCAGAAGTCCTACGACTTCATCCTGCAGGATTTCCATCTCGGCGATGGCAAGAAAAACGGTCAGCAGGTGCTCGAAGACTTGATGTCGGAAAAGCTCATCAGCCATGAAGCGGTGTTCGTCATGGTGACGGCCGAGACCAGTCAGGCGATGGTGCTCAGCGCCCTCGAGCATGAGCCGGATGCCTACCTGACCAAACCGTTCAACCGCTCCGGGCTGGCCCAGCGCCTGGAGCGTCTGGAGCAGCGCAAGACGCTGCTCAAACCGATTCTGCAGGCCCTCGATCGCGGCAAGCCGGTCGAGGTGCTCAACGCCTGCATCGCCCTGTGCAAGCAGGACATCCGTTATTCGCCGCTGTGCCTGCGCTACCGCGCCGATGCGTTGCGTGACATGAACCAGAACGAAGCGCTCGAACGCCTGTACGACGGCATCATTGCCGACCGACCGCTGCCGTGGGCGTTTGCCGGACTGGGCAAGTTGCTGTTCAAGCGCGGGCAGGTCAGCCAGGCCAAGGACGTCTATGAAAAAGCCCTGAAAGTGTTCCCGATGATGCCGGCGCTGTATGACGGCATGGCCGACGTGCTGGTCGCCGAGGGCGATAGCAAAGGCGCGCAGCGGGTGCTGGAAGAGGCGATCCGGCTATCGCCGCTGGCGGTGCGCCGCCAGGCGCTGCTCGGCAAGCTGGCGATGGCCAACGAAGATTTCGACACGGCTTCGCGGGCTTACCGGCAGGCTGTGTCCCAGGGTGCGCAGTCGCGTTTCAAGGACCCGGAAAGCAATCTCGGCCTGGCCCACGCGCTGATCAGCAAGGGCAGCGAGCGTGGGCTCGACACGCGCACGCGGCTGGAGATCAACACCACCCTCAGTGCCGTGGCCAAGGAAAACCCGAGCGACCCGGGCCTGCAGATTCGTGCCCGGCTGATGAAGGCCACCAGCCTGCTGCTCAACGACGCCGAAACCGCCGAGAAGCTTACCGAGCAGGCACTGCTGCGCCTCGACGGCATGGAGCAGTTCATGAGTCCGGAGGCGGCGTTGCTGGTGGCCAAGCAGCTGCAGATGCTCGGCCAGGCCGAGGCGGGCACGTCGATGCTCAAGAGTTGCGCGGAAATCTACGGCGACGATCCGACGGTCATGAAAGACATCGCCAAGCTCACCGATGACCCGACTATCCTCAGTTCCAGCAACGCTGCCGCCGACCTCAACCGGCAAGGCGTGCGCGTGTACAAGACCGGCAACCTGGTGGAGGCCCGCGAGGTGTTCCGCAAGGCGCTGAAGATGCAACCGAAGAACATCAGTATTGCGCTGAACATGGCTCAGTCGCTGCTGCACGGCACCGACACCAGTGTGCCGTCGGCGGAGCTGGAAGAATGTCGGGCCTGCCTGAAAATGGTCGGTCTGATGCCCGACACCGACGCGCGTTATCCGCGTTATCAGAAGCTGAAAAGCAAGGCGTTTGGCGAATGAATCAAGACGAGCAGGCACTGGATTTCTCCACGGTGATCGCCTCCACCGTCCACGACATGAAGAACTCTCTGGCGATGCTGATGCAGGCCCACAGTCAATGGCTGGCGCGTCTGCCCGCCGCGCAGCGCGGCGGGCCCGAGCAAGGCGTGATCGACTTCGAGTTCGCCCATCTCAACGGCATGCTGGTGCAGTTGCTCGGGTTGTACAAACTCGGCGTCAACCAGATGCCGTTGCAGCCGGCGTACCACGAACTGGATGACTTCATCGAGGCGCAGCTGGCGGCGCATCAGGAAGTGTTCGCCAGTCGCGGCATCGTCGCCACGTATGAGGTCGATCCGCTCAGTCCGCTGGGTTTCTTCGATCGCGAACTGATCGCCTCGGTGCTCGGCAACTGCATCAACAACGCCATCCGCCATGCCCGCGAATCGCTGTTGATCACCGTCAGCGACGAGGCCGGGCAACTGGTGCTGAGCATCAACGACGACGGCGCGGGTTATCCGGCGCAAATGCTCGAACGCCAGAGCGATTACGTGCAGGGCATCAATCACAGCAGTGGCAGCACCGGGCTGGGCCTGTACTTCGCCGGACGCATCGCCGCGCTGCATCAGCGCAACGGCGTCGGCGGGCGCACCGAGATCCGCAATGGCGGGCCGTTGGGTGGCGGGGTATTCAGCCTCTATCTGCCCTGAAATGTCTCGCGGCGGCAGGGGTTATTGGTGTTGTTTGGCTTTTTGGTTGACGCTGCTTGATATTCCGAACAGCGCAGGCCTATTTTGTCCGGGTCGCCGTTCGCGGCTCGCACAATAACAAGGATTGCGTCATGACAACCGATGGCCAGCGTTCACTCGCGCAGCGATTGACGGGCATTGATGAGATTGAATGTGTCACGCCGGATTTGAATGGCGTGCCACGGGGCAAGGTAATGACCGCCGAGGGTTTCCTCGAAGGGCGGCGTCTGCAGTTGGCCCGTGGGGTACTGCTGCAATGCATCATGGGCGGCTATCCCGCCGCGCGCTTCTACGGCAGCGATGACGGTGACCTGGCGCTGGTCGCCGATCCGGCGCAGATCCACGCCTTGCCGTGGAGCGCAGAGCCACGCGCCCTGGCGATCTGCGATGCCGATGAGCTGACCGGCGAAAGCTCCAACCTGTCGACCCGCGGCCAGTTGAAGAAGGTCATCGCGCGTTACGCGGCGCTGGGCCTGGCGCCGGTGGTGGCGACCGAGCTGGAGTTCTTCGTGTTCGCCCCGAACACCGATCCGACCCGGCCGTTCCAGCCGCCGGTGGGCCTCGACGGGCGCCGCGAGGACGGTCATTCGGCATTCAGCGTCAGCTCCAACAGCGGGCTGCGCCCGTTCTTCAACGAAGTCTACAAATGCATGGCGGCCCTGGGGCTGCCGCGCGATACCTTCATGCATGAGATGGGCGTCAGTCAGTTCGAGATCAACCTGTTGCACGGTGATCCGCTGTTGCTGGCCGACCAGACCTTCCTGTTCAAGCACCTGCTCAAGGAAGTCGCGCTCAAGCATGGCCTGACCGTGGTCTGCATGGCCAAGCCGCTGGCGCACACGCCGGGCAGTTCGATGCACATTCACCAGAGCCTGGTCGAAATCGGCAGCGGCAGGAATGTGTTCAATGACGCCGATGGCCAGCCGACCGCGATGTTCCGCCATTTCATCGGCGGGCAGCAGGCCGGCATGGCCGATTTCACCGCGCTGTTTGCGCCGAACGTCAATTCCTATCAGCGCCTGTGCCATCCGTTCGCTTCGCCGAACAATGCTTGCTGGTCGCATGACAATCGGGCGGCGGGGTTGCGGATTCCGGCCAGTTCGCCGGTGGCGCGGCGCGTCGAAAACCGCTTGCCCGGCGCCGATGCCAACCCGTACCTGGCGATTGCCGCGAGCCTTGCCGCCGGCCTGTACGGCATCGAGCACGAGCTGGAGCCGAGTGCGCCGATCCAGGGCGAATTCGAGGTGCCGGACAATCTTTCGCTGCCGTGTACCTTGCACGCGGCCCTGGAGCGTCTGAAACGTAGCCAATTGGCCAAGGAACTGTTCGGCAACGAGTTCATCGAAGGCTACATCGCTTCGAAGACCATGGAGCTGACCAACTTCTTCGATGAAATCACTCCCTGGGAACGGCGTGTTCTAGCAGCCCAGGCCTGACGTACCGTCGCCGTCGGGCTATCGTCTGGATAGCCCGATACTTACTGCAAGGAGCCGCTCGGAACGCCGATGCGCCAAATCTGGAAATCCTTTCGAGCGCTGTATTTCGCCTCGCTGATGATGTTGATCGGCTCGGGCCTGTTGAGTACTTATCTGGCCTTGCGCCTGGCCGCCGATAACGTCGACGGACTGTGGGTCGGTGCGTTGATGGCGGCCAACTATTTCGGCCTGGTGCTGGGCGGCAAGATCGGTCACCGACTGATTGCCCGGGTCGGGCATATCCGTGCGTATTCGGCGTGTGCCGGGATTGTCGGCGCGGCGGTGCTCGGCCATGGCCTGGTCGACTGGCTGCCGGCCTGGCTGGTGCTGCGGACCATCGTCGGCCTCGGCATGATGTGCCAGTACATGGTGATCGAGAGCTGGCTCAACGAGCAGGCGGACGCCAACCAGCGTGGCCTGGTCTTCAGCGGCTACATGATTGCGTCTTACCTGGGCCTGGTGCTCGGGCAGCTGATTCTGGTCATGCACCCGGGCCTCGGCCTGGAGCTGCTGATGCTGGTGGCGCTGTGTTTTGCCCTGTGTCTGGTGCCGGTGGCACTGACCCGACGGATTCACCCGGCACCGCTGCACCCGGCACCGATGGAGCCGCGCTTCTTTATCAAGCGCGTTCCGCAGTCGCTGAGCACGGTGCTCGGCGCCGGTCTGATCATCGGCTCGTTCTACGGCCTGGCGCCGCTGTATGCCTCGCAGCAGGGGCTGTCCACCGAGCAGGTCGGTCTGTTCATGGGTAGCTGCATTTTCGCCGGGCTGCTGGTGCAGTGGCCGCTGGGCTGGTTGTCCGATCGTTATGACCGGGCGCTGCTGATTCGCTGTTTTGCCGGGTTTCTGGCGGTGGCGGCATTGCCGCTGGCGATCCTGCCGCAGGTGCCGCTGGAGGTGCTGTTTGTCGTCGGCTTCCTCTGTTCGCTGGTGCAGTTCTGCCTGTACCCGTTGGCGGTGGCGTTCTCCAACGACCACGTCGAGGGCGATCGGCGGGTCTCGCTGACGGCGATGCTGCTGGTGACCTACGGTGTCGGCGCCAGCATCGGGCCGCTGGTGGCAGGCGTGCTGATGAAGCTGTTCGGCAGCCAGAGCCTGTACGCGTTCTTCACGTTCTTTGCGCTGGTGCTGGTGTGGCGCATCCGGCCGAAAGCCGTGACCAACCTGCATCAGGTCGACGATGCGCCGCTGCATCACGTGGCCATGCCGGACAGCATGTCCAGTTCGCCACTGGTGGCCGCCCTCGATCCACGGGTCGATGAGCAGGTGGTGCAGGAGCAGATGCAGAATCCGGTCAGCCCGGAGCCGGAACCTGAGCCCGAACCCGAACCGCAGCCGGCCACTGAGGCCGAGGCCGGTAACGAGCCGCCCGCCCCGGACATCAGTGGCGCCAGGCCCTGACAGAAAATCGGCGTAAAAAAAAACGGGCAGTTCCCGCCAGGGACTGCCCGTTTTCATTGGCGCCGACGCCTTACAGATCGTCTTTGTCGAACCGCCGTGCTTCACGTTGCAGCTGATAGACGAAACGCTCGACGTTGCGCGCCGCCTGGCCGCTGATGTTGTGGAAGCGCAGGCCGGCGAAGGTGATGTTGAGTTTTTCTTCGAAGTGCAGGTAGCGCAGTTCGACCGAGGTCGGCTGGTTGCCGAACAGTGGCGCGGCGATCAGGCGGTCATAGACCTGGCCCAGTTGCAGGCGGTCGGTGATGTCGCCTTCGAAGCGCAGCTTGCAACCGGTGGCGGAAATGTCCAGCAGCTTGCCGCCAATCGGCGCCTTGAGTTTTTCGCCACCGAGTTCGACGCTGACCAGGTCAGTCAGTTTCAGCGCGGCGCGGAAGGCGTTGCGGCGCTGGTGGTAGACCACTTCGCTCGGCAGTGCGCCGGTGTAGAAACGGTCGCCGGCGGATTCTTCGATGTTCAGCGTACCGGTGCATTCCCAGGCGATGCGCACGCCGTCGTGGAAGCCTTCGACCTTGAACGGTTCGCCGGCCTGCAGGAAGCGCTCGCCGTCGCGCGGGATCATTTCATCCAGGGCGATGGTGGCGGTTTCCCGGTCGACTTTGATCAGGTAGCTCTGGAAACGCTGGCTACGCTCGTGAAACGTGATGATCAGCGGATCATGACTTTCTTGCAGCTGGCGCAGGTTGCTGGAGATTTCCAGAGGTGTGGTAAGCACCTTTGGTGGCTGCGGAGCATCATCCGCGCTGAGGACGTTGGACACGTTGAATCAATCTCCAGACAAAATTTGACTACGGCTGGCCAGCATTTTGCCAGCATGTTTCCCGAGTGGATAGAGCAAGCGCATGCCGCGGCTCACGCCTGGCTGAGCGCACGCGGTTTCTGCAGTTTGGAGAAGGTGCCGCTGGCGTCGTAGAGCGCGGGCGGCTCGCCACCGGTGAGGATCTTCAGCTGATTGGCGGTCGCGGCCTGTTGCACCACGATCGACTGGCCGTTCTTGAGGTTGGCCGCCTGGCATTGGGCAATCAGGTCGGTCAGGACATCGCTCTGTGCCAGCAACTGGTCGCCGATGCTCGACTGGCTGGCCAGTTGTTCCAGGCCCTGGCGATTGGCCGGCAGGTTGAGGCTGGCGAGGATTTCGCTGCGTTTGCGGCCATGCTGCTCGAGTTGAATGATCAGACCCTGTTTACGTGCCAGAACGTCTTCCAGTTGTGGCATGTCACGACCGTGCAAGGCGAGGGACTCGGTATGCAGTAACTCCAGCAATTGTTGAGCTGGAGCAAAGTCGTCGGTGATCAGTTGCAATAAAGTAGTGTCGTGCATGGCTGGCCTTGGGTTTTAAGCGTCCAAAAGCCTGGCGCAGACCGAGGCCTAGCGCTGGGCTTCGAAGTTGAGCAGTTTGCTGGCTACACGGTTGCTGTCGACTTTATAGCTGCCATCGGCAATCGCTGCTTTCAATTCGGCCACGCGGGCCTTGTCGACGGCAGGTTGATCGCGCAGCTTGTCAGTGACCTTCTGCAACTGTTGAGCCTCATTGCTGAGGTGTACCGATTCCCCGCTTTTAGCGGTACTGGCCTGTTCGGCCGGGGTATTCAGCGGCGCGGAGGTGCCGGTTTCGGCGGTTTCCTTGGCGTTGCTGGTACGTGTACTGCCCGTAAGTGACGAGGAGCTGTTCAAACGGCTGAAATCGATGACCATGATAAAAACCTCTGGGTATTTGGACGCTTGCCATGTTTTCGGCCATACCCGACAAAACTTTAGGCCCATTTATCAATGAGCTTGCGCGCGTCAGCGCTCGCCGTGGATGAGCCACAGTTTAGGGAACGACTGAGGTCAGCGCCAGTTTTCTCCGTGGCCGCCGACAGGCTCGTTCACATGGCGACTTCCACCTGGCCCGGCGCGGTGACCTGCGCCTTGATGACCCGCTGGGAATTGAGGTTTTTTACCCGGATCTGTTCCTTCAAACCGCCGTTGGCCAGGGCTTCGCCCGGCATCCGTACCGCCAGCGTGCCGCTGCGGGCGGTGATCACTACCTGGTCGCCCTTGCGCACGACTTCGGCCTGTTCCAGATGCACCAGGGTAATCACTTGATCGGCTACCGTTGGTCGGGTCAATTTCTGCCCGATCGCCTCATCCACCGACGTCAGGAAGCCCTGGTTGATCTGGCTGACATCGCGTTCGCGCAAGGTCACGTCCTGCGGCTCGATGATACCGGCGCGCTTGAGCGGTCGGGTGGTGGTGACAATCTCGCGAAACAGGCGCACTTGAGCGGGCACGAACACCGTCCAGGGCGAGGCGCCCTCGCAGCGAACCTTGACCGTGACCCGCCCCAACGGGCGTGCCGGACTCTCCAGGCTGGCTGTCAATTCCTTGTCGCACATAGGCATGCGCATACGCGGATCGAGCTGGTTGACCTCGATTTCATAGCGACCTTCCGTTTGACTGGTAGCCAGATAGTCTTCTACGGTGAATTCAAGAAAGCCCTGAGTGACGCCGATAAGCATGTCAGGCAAGGTAACCGCATCAGCAACGGCAGGGCTGCCCGCGTAAAAAAAGCAAACGGCCGACACCGCGCAAAGCCATCTGCGGATGAGGGATGTCAGGCGTCGGAAAAATGTCGTTTGAATGTTCATACGAGTTAAAAAGCAAGCGCCGTGCCGTTTAGCAATGAATGTGCGTCGCAACAACACTTGGCGTTGGGTAGGAGTCTGGGCATGGCTGGTGTAATGGATTCGGTGAACCAGCGCACGCAACTGGTAGGGCAGAATCGCCTGGAGCTGTTGTTGTTCCGTCTCGACGGCCAGCAGCTCTACGGGATCAACGTGTTCAAGGTGCGGGAAGTGCTGCAATGCCCGCAACTGACGCTGATGCCCAAGTCCAGTCCTGTCGTGTGCGGGGTGGCGAATATACGGGGGGCGACCATTCCGATCCTGGATCTGGCAATGGCGACCGGCTCCGGTGCGTTGAAAGACAAGAACAGTCCGTTCGTGATCATCACGGAATACAACACCAAGACCCAGGGTTTCCTGGTGCGCTCGGTGGAACGTATCGTCAACATGAACTGGGAAGAGATCCATCCGCCACCCAAGGGCACGGGTCGCGATCACTACCTGACCGCTGTGACTCGGGTGGACAATCAGTTAGTCGAAATCATCGACGTCGAGAAGGTGCTGGCCGAGGTTGCGCCGACGCCGGAGGCGATTTCGGTCGGCGTGGTGGATGTCGAGACCCAGAGCAAGGCCTTGTCGCTGCGGGTGCTGACGGTCGATGATTCTTCGGTGGCGCGCAAGCAGGTCACGCGTTGCCTGCAGACCGTGGGTGTCGAGGTGGTGGCGCTGAACGACGGCCGGCAGGCGCTGGATTACCTGCGCAAACTGGTCGACGAGGGCAAGAAGCCGGAAGAAGAGTTCCTGATGATGATCTCCGACATCGAGATGCCGGAGATGGACGGGTACACCCTGACGGCGGAAATCCGCAGCGACCCGCGCATGCAAAAGCTCCATATCATCCTGCATACTTCGTTGTCGGGTGTGTTCAACCAGGCGATGGTCAAGAAAGTCGGTGCCGATGACTTCCTGGCCAAATTCCGTCCTGATGACCTGGCATCCCGGGTAGTCGACCGGATCAAAGCAGCAGATATCAGCTAGGGGCCTTCTGCCCCTGGCGGTCAACACGATTTAAGAGGCGGCATCATTTGTCTACGGGTAATTTGGATTTCGAACAGTTCCGGGTCTTCCTGGAAAAAGCCTGTGGCATTTTGCTCGGTGAAAACAAGCAGTACCTGGTGTCGAGCCGTCTCAACAAACTGATGGAGCAGCAGGGCATCAAGTCCCTGGGTGAGCTGGTACAGCGCATCCAGACCCAGCCGCGCAGCGGTTTGCGCGAGCAGGTGGTCGATGCCATGACGACCAACGAAACCCTGTGGTTTCGCGACACCTATCCGTTTGAAGTCTTGAAGAACAAGGTGCTGCCCGAGGCGATCAAGGCCAGTCCCAACCAGCGTCTGCGGATCTGGTCGGCGGCGTGTTCGTCGGGCCAGGAACCGTACTCGCTGTCGATGTCGATCGATGAGTTCGAGCGCAGCAACCTCGGCCAGTTGAAGATGGGCGTGCAGATCGTTGCCACGGATCTGTCCGGCAGCATGCTGACCAACTGCAAGACCGGCGAGTACGACAGCCTGGCAATCGGTCGCGGCTTGTCCGCCGACCGTCTGCAGCGCTACTTCGATCCGAAAGGGCCGGGGCGCTGGGCGGTCAAGGCGCCGATCAAGAGCCGGGTGGAATTCCGCTCGTTCAACCTGCTCGACAGCTACGCCAGTCTCGGCAAGTTCGACATCGTGTTCTGCCGCAACGTGCTGATCTACTTCTCCGCCGAGGTGAAGAAGGACATCCTGTTGCGCATCCACAGCACGCTGAAGCCGGGCGGGTATCTGTTCCTTGGCGCTTCCGAGGCGCTGAACGGTTTGCCGGATCACTACCAGATGGTCCAGTGCAGCCCGGGGATCATTTATCAGGCCAAGTGATTGGCCGCGGCAACACAAAAACGGGAGTCCTCAGGGGCTCCCGTTTTTTTTGCCTGGTCTTTAGCCCGAATCACGGCAAAACCCGGTGGGCGCGAGCCTGCTCGCGAAAGGCGGGGTGGCAGAAAAACCAATTTCGACTGACTTGACGTCTTCGCAGGCAAGCCCGCTCCCACAGGGTTCAGTGTTGGCTGATCGAAGGCAGGCAGGCGGCAGAAAAGCGGCAGCCAGCGGAAACCGTTTGCCGCTTTTCTGGCATTGCCGCTTTGCCGAATGCTGGCAAAGCCCCGGTTTACGGGGGTTTTCCTGTTTGGCACGGCGCTTGCTAAAGCTCAGGTACGAAAAATCCGGTCACCTGAAGGTTCCCGACATGAGCATCAGCTTCGATAAAGCGCTCGGCATTCACGAAAAGGCATTGGGCTTCCGCGCCCAGCGTGCCGAAGTGCTGGCCAACAACATCGCCAACGCCGATACCCCGAACTACAAGGCTCGGGATCTGGACTTCTCCAAAGTGCTTGAAGCACAGACCCAGAAGAACGCCAACGGCACCATCGCCCTGAACATGACCAACAGCCGTCACATCGAAGCTGAAGGCCTGGGCAATGGCGACGAGTCGCTGCTGTATCGCACGCCGATGCAACCGTCGATCGACCAGAACACCGTGGACGCGCAACTGGAACAGTCCAACTACGCGGAAAACGCCGTCGGTTTCCAGGCCAGCTTCACGCTGCTCAACAGCAAATTCAAAGGGCTGGTATCAGCCCTGCGCGGAGAATAATCCATGTCCCTGTCCAGCGTTTTCAACATTGCCGGCAGCGGCATGAGCGCACAGACCACGCGTCTGAACACCGTGGCCTCGAACATCGCCAACGCCGAAACCGTCTCGTCGAGCATCGACCAGACCTACCGTGCCCGTCACCCGGTGTTCGCCACCATGTTCCAGGGCGGCCAGAACAGCGGCAGCAACTCGCTGTTCCAGAGCCAGGACGCGGCGGGGCAGGGCGTGCAGGTGCTCGGCGTGGTCGAAGACCAGAGCAATCTCGAAGCGCGCTACGAGCCGAACCATCCGGCCGCCGACGCCAAGGGCTACGTCTACTACCCGAACGTCAACGTGGTGGAAGAAATGGCTGACATGATTTCCGCGAGCCGTTCGTTCCAGACCAACGCCGAAATGATGAACACCGCCAAGACCATGATGCAGAAGGTACTGACCCTCGGTCAGTAATAAGGGGCGACTGCCATGAGCGTTACCGATACCACCAGCAGCCTGAGCATGAACGACATCCTGGCGAACTCGTCGAAGAAGACCAGTTCGACCGCCGATGGCATCGCTTCGGCCACCAACAGCAGCACCGGCGGCCAGGCCCTGGGCAAGGACGCGTTCCTGCAACTGCTGGTGACCCAGCTGAAAAACCAGAACCCGCTCGATCCGCAGGACAACAGTGCGTTCGTCGCGCAGTTGGCGCAGTTCAGCAGCCTCGAAGGCATCACCACGCTCAACAGCACGGTCAGCTCGCTGGCCGGCAACTACAACTCGTCGCAGGCCCTGCAGGCCTCGTCGCTGGTGGGCCGCAACGTGATCGTGCAGACCAACAGCGTTCAGATGGACGACCCGAGCAAGGGCATGACCGGTTCGGTCACCGTTCCGTCGTCGATTGCCGGCGGCACGGTCACCATCACCGACAGCAGCGGCACGGCGATTCGCACCATCGATCTGGGCAGTCGCGCGGCAGGCAATGCCAGCTTCACCTGGGACGGCAAGGACAAGGACGGCAACCTGGTCAAGGCCGGTACCTATACCGTCAAGGCCAACGCCTCGATCAATGGCACGTCGACCGACCTGGCGACCTACCTGCCGGCAACGGTCAACAGCGTGACCATCAGCCAGACCGGCGGCGAGCTGATGCTCAACCTGTCCGGCAAAGGCACGGTCGCCCTGTCCAAAGTTCAAACCATTGGTATATAGAGCCGACTAACCGGCACAAAGGAGTGGAATATGTCTTTCAATATCGGCCTTAGCGGTCTCTATGCAGCCAACAAACAACTGGACGTGACCGGCAACAACATCGCCAACGTCGCTACCGCCGGTTTCAAATCCTCGCGCGCGGAATTCGAAGACGTCTACTCGGCGACTCGTCTGGGCAGCGGCAGCAAAGTGATCGGCAACGGCGTGCGCCTGGCCAACGTTTCCCAGCAGTTCACCCAGGGTGACATCAACAACACCGGTAACGTGCTGGACATGGGCATCAACGGTTCCGGCTTCTTCACCCTGAGCAACAACGGCTCGATTTCCTACACCCGTGCCGGCACGTTCAAGGTCGACAAGGATGGTTACATCACCAACACCGACTACACCTCGCGTCTGCAGGGCTACGGTGTGGACTCCAACGGCAAGATCATCAACGGCGTATTGACCGACCTGAAGATCGACACCTCGAACCTGGCGCCGAAGTCGACCTCGCTGGTGACTTCGACAATCAACCTCAACTCGACCGCGCCAGTGATCGACGACACCGCGGCTGCGGGCAAGTTTGACCCGAGCAATACCGCGACCTACACCAAGTCGTTCAGCACGCCGATCTACGACAGCCAGGGCAACCAGCACACCATGGATCAGTACATGGTGAAGACTGGCAGCAACACCTGGAAGGTCTACACGCTGGTGGATGGCCGCAACCCGGATGCGACCGGCAGCGATCCGAAAGTCACCGCGCCGGTGGCTTCGACCATGTCCTTCGACGCCACGGGCAAACTGACTCAGGTCAGCACGCCGAACCCGGCGGGCGGCGCCCCGATCATCAGCAGCGACCTGATCCTCAAGGGCTGGGTACCGGGTACCGTGACCAATGGCACCTGGACCGCCAACGGCGCTGCCGCGAACCCGGCCGGCATCACCATTTCCATGGCCAAGACCACCCAGTTCAACGCCGATACCGCCCGTTCGATCCCGACTCAGGACGGTTACGCCACTGGCCAGATCACCAACCTGACCATCGACGGCACCGGTACGCTGTTCGCCAACTTCAGCAACAACCAGAACAAGGCCATCGGCCAGGTTGCGCTGGCCAGCTTCACCAACGAACAGGGTCTGCAGGCTGTCGGCGGTACCAGCTGGAAGGAAACCTTCGCCTCGGGTATCCCGGGTTACGACGCGCCGGAAACCGGCACCCTGGGTTCCATCCAGTCCAACTCGCTGGAAGAGTCCAACGTCAACCTGACTAACGAGCTGGTGGACCTGATCAAGGGTCAGAGCAACTATCAGGCGAACGCCAAGACCATCTCCACCCAGAGCACCATCATGCAGACCATCATTCAGATGACCTGATTGCGGTTTCTGGTTGTGCAAGGGAGCCCCTCTTTGGAGGGGCTTTTTTGTGGGTGGCTGTTTGGTGAATGGCGTGGGTCCCTCGCTCAGGCTCGGTTTCCTTCGCGGCGGGATTCATCCGGGGCATCGCCTACGGTTTGCTTCGCTGCACCTGCTCTCGATGTGTTGGGCTGCGCGAAACGCAGGCTCAGGGAAGAGGGCGCTTTGCTTTTCCCGCGGACAAAAGAAAACCCCCGACAGACCAGAGGTCTGTCGGGGGTTTTTCGATCAGGCGTCTCGCAACGCCTGACTCGGCTCAGCTTATTGGCAAGCTTCGCAATCCGGCTCGTCGATGGCGCAAGCCTTCGGCACTGGCGCCGGACCGGCTGGAGCTGCCAGAACCGAATCGTCGCCGTGATTGCCGCCGCTGGAAACAGCGTTCAGCTTGCCGGTGTTGATGGTCGACTTCTCGGTGCTGGTCGCCGCCAGGGCACGGAGGTAGTAGGTGGTTTTCAGACCACGGTACCAGGCCATGCGGTAGGTCACGTCGAGCTTCTTGCCCGAGGCACCGGCGATGTACAGGTTCAGCGACTGAGCCTGGTCGATCCACTTCTGACGACGGCTGGCGGCGTCGACGATCCACTTGGTGTCCACTTCGAACGCGGTTGCGTAGAGCTCTTTGAGCTCCTGCGGGATGCGCTCGATCTGCTGCACCGAACCGTCGTAGTACTTCAGGTCGTTGATCATGACCGAGTCCCACAGGCCGCGCGCCTTGAGGTCGCGAACCAGGTACGGGTTGATCACGGTGAATTCGCCCGACAGGTTCGATTTCACGTACAGGTTCTGGTAGGTCGGTTCGATCGACTGCGAGACGCCGGTGATGTTGGCGATGGTCGCGGTCGGTGCGATGGCCATGATGTTGGAGTTACGAATGCCTTTCTGTACACGGGCGCGAACCGGTGCCCAGTCCAGGGTTTCGTTCAGGTCAACGTCGATGTACTTCTGGCCGCGCGCCTCGATCAGGATCTGTTGCGAATCCAGCGGCAGGATGCCTTTGGACCACAGCGAACCATTGAACGTCTCGTACGCGCCACGCTCGTCGGCCAGGTCGCAGGACGCCTGGATGGCGTAGAAGCTGACGGCTTCCATCGACTTGTCGGCGAACTCGACTGCTGCATCCGAACCGTACGGGATGTGCTGCAGGTACAGCGCGTCCTGGAAGCCCATGATGCCCAGGCCGACCGGACGGTGCTTGAAGTTGGAGTTCTTCGCTTGCGGCACCGAGTAGTAGTTGATGTCGATCACGTTGTCGAGCATGCGCACGGCGGTGTTCACGGTGCGTTGCAGCTTGGCGGTATCGAGCTTGCCGTCGACGATGTGGTTCGGCAGGTTGATCGAGCCCAGGTTGCAGACCGCGATCTCGTCCTTGTTGGTGTTCAGGGTGATCTCGGTGCACAGGTTCGAGCTGTGGACCACGCCGACGTGCTGCTGCGGGCTGCGCAGGTTGCACGGGTCCTTGAAAGTCAGCCATGGGTGGCCGGTTTCAAACAGCATGGAGAGCATTTTGCGCCACAGGTCTTTGGCCTGGATGGTCTTGAACAGCTTGACCTTGCCCGGGTACTCGGTCAGGGCTTCGTAGTACTCGTAGCGTTCTTCGAAGGCTTTACCGGTCAGGTCGTGCAGATCCGGCACTTCGGATGGCGAGAACAGGGTCCACTTGCCGTCGTCGAAGACGCGCTTCATGAACAGGTCAGGGATCCAGTTGGCGGTGTTCATGTCGTGGGTACGACGACGGTCATCACCGGTGTTCTTGCGCAGCTCGATGAACTCTTCGATGTCCATGTGCCAGGTTTCCAGGTAGGCACACACAGCGCCTTTGCGCTTGCCACCCTGGTTCACGGCAACGGCGGTGTCGTTGACCACCTTGAGGAACGGCACGACGCCCTGCGACTTGCCGTTGGTGCCCTTGATGTACGAGCCCAGTGCGCGCACAGGGGTCCAGTCGTTGCCCAGGCCACCGGCGAATTTCGACAGCATGGCGTTGTCGTGGATCGCGTGGTAGATGCCCGACAGGTCGTCCGGCACGGTGGTCAGGTAGCAGCTCGACAGTTGTGGACGCAGGGTACCGGCGTTGAACAGGGTCGGGGTCGACGCCATGTAGTCGAACGAGGACAGCAGGTTGTAGAACTCGATCGCGCGGTCTTCTTTCTGCTTCTCTTCGATCGCCAGGCCCATGGCCACGCGCATGAAGAAGATCTGCGGCAGTTCGAAACGCACGCCATCCTTGTGGAT
This sequence comes from Pseudomonas sp. efr-133-TYG-5, assembly GCF_030209175.1. Classification (GTDB taxonomy): domain Bacteria; phylum Pseudomonadota; class Gammaproteobacteria; order Pseudomonadales; family Pseudomonadaceae; genus Aquipseudomonas. Next base: position 253,557 of record NZ_JARVSM010000010.1, read on the forward strand.
GAAGTAACGGTCGTACAGGGTCTGCAGACCCAGGTAGGTGAATTGCTGATCGCGCTCGTGGTTGATCGCCTTGCCCAGTTTTTCCAGGTCGAAGGTGGCCAGCACCGGGTTCAGCAGTTCGAATTCGATACCTTTGGCCACGTAGGCCGGCAGGGCCTTGGCGTACAGGTCGGCCATCTCGTGGTGAGTGGCGCTCTCGGCCACTTCGAGGAAGCCCAGGCCTTCGGCGCGCAGGGTGTCCATCAGCAGGCGGGCGGTAACGAACGAGTAGTTCGGCTCACGCTCGACCAGGGTACGCGCGGTCATCACCAGGGCGGTGTTGACGTCGTTCAGGGCTACGCCGTCGTACAGGTTCTTCAGGGTTTCGCGCTGGATCAGGTCGCCGTCGACTTCTTCCAGGCCTTCGCAGGCTTCGGTGACGATGGTGTTCAGGCGGCCCATGTCCAGCGGCGCCAGGGTGCCGTCGGCACGGGTGATGCGGATCGACGGGTGAGCCTGCACCGGTGCTTCGGCGGTGGTGCGGGTGGCGCGTTCCTTGGAACGGGCGTCGCGGTAGATCACGTAGTCGCGAGCGACTTTCTGCTCGCCGGCACGCATCAGGGCCAGTTCGACCTGGTCCTGGATTTCTTCGATGTGGATGGTGCCGCCCGATGGCATGCGACGCTTGAAGGTCGCGGTGACCTGTTCGGTCAGGCGGGCAACGGTGTCGTGGATTCGCGACGAAGCGGCAGCGGTGCCGCCTTCAACTGCGAGGAACGCTTTGGTGATAGCGACGGTGATCTTGTCATCGGTGTAAGGAACGACAGTGCCATTACGCTTGATCACGCGCAGCTGACCTGGCGCGGTGGCAGCCAGATCCGAATTCGAATCGGCGGCCTGCGGCAAGGTGCCCTGCGGGTTCTCGCGAGTTGTGTCGGTTTGCATGGGTGTCTCCACGTTCTCTATGTTTGTTTGGGCACCATCACGGTGCCCACCGTTCCGTCCTGAAGCACTACGACCGGCATGCGCCGGGTAACGACTTCGGGACAGTTCAGGAAGGGGGCCTTGTGGGCGCCGCTTCCATGCCGAAGTCTTCGGTTCGCGCGATACGCGTGAAACCGCATTCCGTTGGGGGGCAGTTTCGGACTGCAACACCCGTACCGTTATCGCCGTGGTCGACTGAAAAACGGTAGCCATCCGCAGGCGCGGTTTGGGCTTCTGAAAATACGTTTGGTTCAACCCGACAATGGCAATAAAAAGCCTTGAATTCACTGTCCGGTTTGTGTTTGGTTTTTTAGCGCCTACCCCTACATGTAGGGTTTTTTTGCGCACGGGCTACAAGATAATGCGTTTTAGGGGGGGATTGCAACGTACTACCTGTGGATAACCCTGTGCGTAAATTGTGTGCGAAAAGGGGAATCCGCGTGTAGGCCGCGAACCTGCTGAGCTAGACCGTTTGTCACTGTTTTTTCGCCGGGAAAAACGCTTCAGCGGATTTTTAAGGGCGCGAACCCTATCACAAAAATCCGCCGTGTCCGAACGCATTTGCCGACTTGTGTTCTGGCTGTACGGCGTTTATACAAGCGGGCGGTGTTCAGCCATTCTTATCCTCCACCAACATGACAAAAAGTCGGGAGGATCCGGATCTGCGGGCACCCGCACAGCTGTGTCGGGGAGCGCCGCATTCCTGCCTTATCAATAACAACAGCAAGCAGAGGTCACCGGTGGAGCAAGAAGCCTGGCAGGTATTGATAGTCGAGGACGACCAGCGTCTGGCCGAACTGACCCGCGATTACCTGCAAGCCAACGGCTTGCGTGTGGAGATCGAAGGCAATGGCGCGCTGGCGGCCGCGCGGATCATCAAGGAACAACCGGACCTGGTGATCCTCGACCTGATGCTGCCCGGCGAGGATGGCCTGAGCATCTGCCGCAAGGTGCGCGACCGCTATGACGGGCCGATCCTGATGCTCACCGCGCGCACCGATGATGCCGACCAGATCCAGGGCCTGGACCTCGGTGCCGATGACTATGTATGCAAACCGGTGCGCCCGCGGCTGTTGCTGGCGCGCATCCAGGCCCTGTTGCGGCGCAGCGACGCCGGCGAACCGACGGCCGCCAACAGCCGTCGCCTGCAATTCGGACCGCTGGTGGTCGACAACGCCCTGCGCGAAGCGTGGCTGAGTGACAGCGGCATCGAGCTGACCAGCGCCGAATTCGACCTGCTGTGGCTGCTGGTGTCGAACGCCGGCCGGATCCTGTCCCGGGAAGAGATCTTCACCGCGCTGCGCGGCATCGGCTACGACGGTCAGGACCGCTCCATCGATGTGCGCATCTCGCGCATCCGCCCGAAGATCGGCGACGACCCCGATCACCCGCGCCTGATCAAGACCGTGCGCAGCAAAGGCTACCTGTTCGTCCCCGAAGCCTGCGCAGACCTGCCGCTGTGAACTCGATCTTCCTGCGCATCTATGGCGGCATGTGCGCAGCGCTGATTCTGGTAGCGGTGCTCGGTGTACTGGCGCTGCACCTGCTCAATCAGGTGCGCAGCGAGCAGTACCGCGAGCGCCTGGCCCACGGCACGTTCTCGCTGATGGCGGACAACCTGCAGCCGCTGAATGAAACCGAACGTCATCGCGCCTTGCTGGTGTGGGAGCGCCTGCTCGGCATTCCGCTGGCGCTGAAAACCTTCGCCGAAACCGACCTCGACCTGACCCAGCGCAGCCGCGTGCAGCGAGGCCAGGCACTGGTGGTGCAGACCGGCCCGCACGCGGCGCGGGTCTACCGACTGGTCAGCGACAAGGAGCAACTGCTGCTGACCGGCGACGTCCAGCAGATCAGCGAGCAACTGGCCCGGGCGACGATTTACCTGCTCGCCGATGAACTGGTGCGCGTGCCCGTGGCCGAGCAGCCCAAACGCCTGGCGCAGTTGAAGGACGACAAGGGCTTCGGTTTCGACCTGCGGCTGGTCACGGTGGGCGAGGCCGACATGGACGAAGACCAGAGCCGGCGGGTGTCCGAGGGCGATACGGTGATGGCGCTGGGCAAGGGCGGCGATTCGATCCGCGTGTTTGCCGGCATGGTCGGCACACCGTGGGTCCTGGAGATCGGCCCGCTGTACCAGATGAATCCTTATCCGCCGGAGTGGCTGGTACTGATTGCCGCGCTGGGCCTGACGCTGATCGGGCTGATCGTCTACCTGCTGGTGCGTCAGCTCGAGCGCCGGTTGCGCGGCCTCGAGGCAGCCGCCACGCGGATTGCCCGGGGGAGTCTGGAAACCCGGGTGCCGGCCCGTGGCGCCGATTCGGTGGGCAAACTGGCGGCGGCGTTCAACGGCATGGCCGAGCATTTGCAACAACTGCTGGCGATCCAGCGCGAACTGGTGCGTGCGGTGTCCCACGAACTGCGCACGCCGGTGGCGCGCCTGCGTTTCGGCCTGGAGATGATCGGTTCGGCGACCACCGCGCAACAGTTGGAGAAGTACCGCGAAGGCATGGATCACGACATCGAGGACCTCGACAAGCTGGTGGACGAAATGCTCACCTACGCGCGGCTGGAGCAGGGCTCGCCGGCGCTGACTTTCCAGCGTGTCGATCTGGACGCGCTGGTCAACCAGGTGATCGCCGAACTGGCGCCGTTGCGCGCCGGCGTCACCGTGCAGCGCGGCCTGTGCCTGTCGGCTGCCGATTGCGACGATGCCTGGGTCGAAGCTGAACCGCGCTACCTGCACCGCGCCTTGCAGAATCTGGTGGGCAACGCCATGCGTCATGCGGCGTCGAAGGTCACCGTCAGTTATCAGGTCGGGCAGATGCGCTGCCGGGTCGACGTCGAGGACGACGGCCCGGGTGTGCCGGAATCGGCGTGGGAAAAAATCTTCACGCCGTTCCTGCGCCTCGATGACAGCCGCACGCGGGCGTCTGGCGGGCATGGCCTGGGTCTGTCGATTGTGCGGCGGATCATCCACTGGCACGACGGCCGGGCGTTGATCGGCAAGAGCAAGAGTCTGGGCGGGGCGTGTTTCAGTTTGAGCTGGCCGCGCCACCAGGAGCGGCGTTGAGCCCAGCAGGGCTCAGGCGCGAACGCTGACCAGGCTGAGCAACTGCCCGTCCTGCACCGCGAACTGCGCGTCCAGTTGCGTGCCGTTGCGCCATTCGCCGGACAGGTCGGTCAGCAGCCGCAGCCGCACGTGACCGGCCGTTGTCCAATCCAGCACTTCGGCGTGCTCGAAGTAGAAGCGCTGCTGCACCAGCGGATACAGCGCCTTGAACAGGCTCTCTTTCACCGAAAACGTCAGGGTCACCAGCAGCGCCAGTTGATCGCGCGGGCCGGCGGCCATGCGCTGCATTTCCGCCGGCGTGAGAATTTCCCCGGCCAGGCGCTCGGCGCGTTCGGCGTTGAGCAGGTTTTCCAGATCCATGCCCAGGCCGCGCCAGTGCTGGCGGTTGGCGACAATCGCCGCTGCGCGACCGGTGCTGTGGGTGATCGAACCGCAGATGTGCGCGGGCCAGACCGGGGCGCGATCCTCGCCAATCGCCGGCACCACGTTCGAGCCCTCCAGTTGCTGCAGCGCGGCCCGCGCGCACAGGCGTCCGGCGAGAAACTCTGCCTGGCGCTTGGCCACCGAGCGCTGGATGCTCGCCGGCGGTTCGATGGCGCTGCGGCTGAAGTCATCGCCGAGCAGGCGTGACGGGTCGAAATGGGTGCTCAGCAGCACCGTGTCCGGCAGTACCGTCGGCAACGGCCAGTGGGCATCGAGCGGGGTGCAGCAGGCGGGGAAGAAGGGGCTGGAATTCATGGCGGGCATTTTGCCGGTTAGCTGCGGGACTGGATAGTGGACAGGCGCGTTCCGCTGCGCCGTGCCGTGAGCATTCCCAGGCGCTGCGGGGGAATGCTCGGCACAGCCGCGGGTGGCTCAACTGAAGATTTTCTTGAAGAACGCCTGCATGTCCGCCCAGGATTTTTCATCGGCGGCCTTGTTGTAGCCGATGTCCGGACCGCCATGCTCGCCGTGGCTCAGGCGATCGGCATCGGGATTGCTGAAACCGTGCTTGGCGCCGTCGAGGCTGACGAATTTATAGTCGGCGCCGGCCTTGTCCATTTCCGCCTTGAACGCGGCGACATTGTCCGGCGTCACCATGCTGTCCAGCGCGCCGTGTTCGACCAGCACCTTGGCCTTGACGCTGCCGGGCGTGGCCGGCGTCTTGGTCGCCAGCGCGCCGTGGAAACTCACCACCCCGGCCAGCGGCTCACCCTGACGGGCCGCATTCAGCACCACGCCGCCGCCGAAGCAGTAGCCGATGGCGGCGAGTCTGTTGACGTCGGTCTGCGGCTGTTTCTTCAACAGGTCCAGCCCGGCCTGGAAGCGCTTGCTGGCCGCCGCTGCGTCCGCGGTGGCCGCTTGCATGAAGGCCATGGCGTCTTTCGGGTGCTCGGTGTTCTTGCCTTCGCCGTACATGTCGATGGCCAGCGCACTGTAGCCGAGCCCGGCGAGGTCGCGGGCGCGACGCTTGGCGTAATCGTTGAGGCCCCACCACTCATGCACCACCACGACGCCGGGGCGCGGGCCCTGGATGGCATCGTCGTAGGCGAAGTAGCCGATCAGTTTCGTGCCGTCGGCGCTCTGATAGGGGATTTCCTGGGTCTTGATCGCAGCCTGGCTGAGGCTGCTCATGGCGAGCAGGGCGAAGGCGAGAAACAGGCGCATGGTCGAGGTCTCCTGACAGTGAGTGGTCAAGACAGCCTAGTCGATTTGATTCAGCTCGGGTTCAGAGAGCGTTCAGGGGCGGTACAGGGGTACCCCAGTAACCTTGCGCCATACCCGAAGAGCACAACTGAGGACTACTCGATGACTCGTTTGAACAAGCTGCTGCTGGCTTTCACCGTGATGGGCGCCAGCCTTGCCGCCCACGCTGACACTTCCTCGAACTTCGCCGGCCTGACCTTCGGCCAGACCAGTGACAAGGTGAAAAAATCCAATGCCCTGAACGACAACCTGGGGCACCCGGACGCCAGTGGCGCGATCGACGGCAACAATACCTACGGTGTGCGCCTCGGTCAGCAGAACAGCCAGGGCCGCTACTATGCCACCTACGACAATGTTTCGGGCTCGCACAATGGCATTAAACTGCGCCAGGAAAACCTGCTGGGCAGCTACGATCTGTTCTACCCGGTGGGCGGCAGCACCAAGCTGTTCGGCGGCGCCACCGCCGGCGTGACCAAGCTGAGCCAGACATCGCCAGGCTACAGCCACGACAGCGATATCGGTTATGCCCTCGGCGGCCAGTTCGGTGTGTTGCAGCAAGTCTCGCAGAACACCTCGGTGGAACTCGGTTACCGTTACCTGCGCAGCAACGCCAGCACCGAGATGAGCGAGCGCGGCGGCAGCAAACAGGGTTCGCTGGACTTGACCAGCAGCGCCCAGACCTACCTGTCGGCCAACTACGCTTTCTGACAAGCGACTGGCGTCAGGCCCGCGCCGGGTCGTCCCTCAGGGGGCGATCCGGCGCAGCCATGTCAGGCGAAAGCCTGTGCAGTTGTCGATTTATCCGGGAGAAGGGCATGAAACTGTTGGTCGTCGAAGATGAAGCGCTGTTGCGCCATCACCTGCAAACCCGCCTGACGGAGAGCGGCCATGTGGTCGAGTCCGTGGCCAATGCCGAAGAGGCGTTGTACCAGACCGCGCAGTTCAACTTTGACCTGGCGGTGATCGACCTCGGCCTGCCGGGCATGGGCGGGCTCGACCTGATCCGCCAGTTGCGCTCGACGGGCAAGACGTTCCCGATCCTGATTCTCACCGCGCGCGGCAACTGGCAGGACAAGGTCGAAGGCCTGGCCGCCGGTGCCGACGACTATGTGGTCAAGCCGTTCCAGTTCGAAGAACTCGAAGCGCGGCTCAATGCCTTGCTGCGGCGCTCCAGTGGGTTCACCCAGTCGACCATCGTCGCCGGCCCATTGTTGCTCGACCTGAACCGCAAGCAGGCGACCCTCGATGAGCAACCGCTGGCGCTGACCGCGTATGAATACCGGATCCTCGAATACCTGATGCGTCACCACCAGCAGGTGGTACCCAAGGATCGCCTGATGGAGCAGCTGTACCCGGATGACGATGAGCGCGATCCGAACGTGATCGAAGTGCTGGTCGGCCGGTTGCGGCGCAAGCTCGAAGGGCCGGCCGGGTTCAAGCCGATCGACACCGTGCGCGGGCTCGGCTACCTGTTCAATGAGCGCTGCACTTGATCCGTTCGCTGCGTGTTCGCTTGATGCTCGCCGCCACCACACTGGCGGTGTTGTTCATGCTGGCATTGCTGCCGGCGATGCAGGGCGCCTTCAGCCTGGCGCTGCAGGATTCGATCGAGCAGCGCCTGGCCTCGGACGTGACCACGCTGATTTCCGCCGCGCGCATTGAAAGCAATCGCCTGGTGATGCCGGCGCAACTGCCGGACGAGCGCTTCAATCTCACCGACAGCCGTCTGCTCGGCTACATCTATGACCGCGAGGGGCATCTGGTCTGGCGCTCGAAGGCGACCCAGGAAGAGAAAATCAACTACACCCCGCGTTATGACGGGCGTGGCAACGAGTTCGCGCGGATCCGCGAAGCCAGTGGCCAGGAATTCTTTGTCTATGACGTCGAAGTCAAACTGCTCGGCGGCAAGAGCGCGGCGTTCAGCATCGTCGCCCTGCAACCGGTACGCGAATACGAAACCACCCTCGAAGGGTTGCGTGAAAACCTTTATCTGGGCTTTGGCGCGGCGCTTCTGGTGTTGCTCGCGCTGCTGTGGATCGGCCTGACCTGGGGCCTCAAGGCCTTGCGCCGGCTCAGCCAGGAACTCGACGAGATCGAAAGCGGCACTCGCGAAAGCCTCAGCGAACAGCACCCGCGGGAACTGCTGCGCCTGACCGGCTCGCTCAACCGCCTGCTGCACAGCGAACGCCAGCAGCGCAGCCGTTACCGCGATTCCCTCGACGATCTGGCGCACAGCCTGAAAACCCCGCTGGCGGTGTTGCAGGGGGTCAGCGAAGACATGGCCCAGCGCCCCGAGGATCGCGATCAGGCCTGGGTCCTGCAAACCCAGATCGAACGCATGAGCCAGCAGATTGGTTACCAGTTGCAGCGGGCCAGCCTGCGCAAAAGCGGCCTGGTGCGCCATCAGGTGCGCCTGCGCCCGGTGCTGCAGAGCCTGTGCGACACGCTGGACAAGGTCTACCGCGACAAACATGTGCGGGTGGCGTTCGATCTGCCGGAGCATTGCTACGTGCCGATCGAACAGGGCGCCTTGCTGGAGATGATGGGCAACCTGCTGGAGAACGCCTATCGCCTGTGTCTGGGCGAAGTGCGCATCAGCGTGCGCGACAGTCTCGCCGGCATCGAGTTGTGCATCGAGGATGACGGCCCGGGCGTGCCGCCGGATCAGCGCGCGCGGATTCTCGAGCGCGGCGAGCGCCTGGATCGCCAGCATCCGGGGCAGGGCATCGGCCTGGCGGTGGTCAAGGACATCATCGAGAGCTACAGCGCGAAACTGACCCTGGGCGATTCGCCGATGGGCGGCGCAGCGTTCCGCATTCACTTTCCTGCGGTGTGATTGCAGGCCTTGCCGGCCTCTTCGCGAGCAGGCTCGCTCCCAGATTGAATCCTCTGTGGGAGCGAGCCTGCTCGCGAAGGCGTCAGTCAGTTCACAGCGGGGCTTACTGCTCCTGCGCCCGATAAGCCCCCGGCGTCAGCCCAGTCCACTTCTTGAACGCGCGGTGAAACGCCGACGGCTCGGAAAAGCCCAACTGCTCGGCAATCTGCTGCAGTGACAGGTCTGCCCGGCCCAAGTGATAAATCGCGATGTCGCGGCGCAACTGATCCTTCAACGCCTGAAAACTGGTGCCTTCCTCGCGCAGATGCCGGCGCAGGGTCTGCGGACTGCTATGCAGGTGCGCCGCCACCGATTCGAGATCCGGCCAGCGCGCACTGTCGCGGCTGAGCAAGCGGCGCAGGCGGCTGCTCAGGCTGTCGCCGTCGTCCGGGCGCGACAGCAGGTCGGCGGGGGAGCGCTCGAGAAAATGCTTGAGGGTGCGTTCGTCCTGCAACAGCGGCATCGGCAGATAACGGCTGTGGAACAGCAGGCTGCTCTGCCCTTTGCCAAACTCGAGCGGGCAGGGGAACAGCAAGTCGTACTCGGCGCCATGCGCCGGTTTCGGGTAACTGAACGTGGCCTGCTCCAGGCGAATGCGCTGGCCGATCAGCCAACTGCCGAGGCGGTGCCAGATCACCAGCAGGCTTTCGCTGAGAAAGTGATCCGGGTCGCAGAGCTGTGCGTCGTCGAGGCTCAGGCGCACCCATTCGTCTTCGCGGCTCAGGGTCAGGCGCGGGGCTGCGGGGAATAAGCTATAAAACAATAAGCCGCGATGCAGAGCCTTCTCCAGATTGCGGCAATGAATAATGGCGTGGCACATCATGGCGAAGCTGCCGGGTTTACTCGGCGCGCTGGCGAAACCCAGGTACTCGTCGTCCAGTGCCAGCCACAGCGCCTGGATCAGGCGGGTGAACTGCTCCGGGGCGATGCGCGCCCGAGGTTCGTCGAGCAACTCGGGGCTGATGCCCAGTTGCAACAGCAGGTCCGAGCAGTCCAGCCCCGAGCGGCGCGCGCCACCGAGGGCGGCGCGGGCGAAATGACTGGCGATGGTGCGTTCGCGCATAAGCGGCAAATCCTTCCTCTGGCGCTGGATGGTAGCCGCGGCCGGCAAGTGGCAACAAGGCGGATTTCCGCCAAATTGTAGGACGGGATCGGCCGGGTTGGCGGAAATCCGCCATTGTCGGGTAACCGGAGGGTGACATGGAAAAACCTGCAGTCCCTGATATCAAAAGGCTTGCAGCGATTTGCACCAAAGTGGCACGACGTTTGCGATAAGAGCGACAGAAGCGTGCGCCGAGTCGGTATGAAAACGCGCCGTTCGACACAACAAATCCCTCCAGTGCAGGAGGGTTCGCAATTCAGGTGTCGCGTTCAACAGATGGATGTTGCCGCGCGAGACTCTTGAGGAACTTTGCAATGACGACTCGTCAGCCACTGTACAAATCCCTGTATTTCCAGGTGATCATCGCCATCATCATCGGTATCGCGCTGGGTCACTACTACCCGCAGTTCGGCGTCGCCGTAAAGCCGCTGGGTGACGGGTTCATCAAACTGATCAAGATGATCATCGCGCCCATCATTTTCTGCACCGTGGTCAGCGGCATCGCCGGCATGCAGAGCATGAAGTCGGTCGGCAAGACCGGTGGTTACGCGCTCCTGTACTTTGAAATCGTTTCGACCATCGCCCTGCTGGTCGGCCTTGTCGTGGTCAACATCGTGCAGCCGGGCAACGGCATGCACATCGACGTCAGCACCCTGGACGCCTCGAAAGTCGCCACTTATGTGGCTCAGGGCGCCGACCAGAGTGTCGTTGGCTTCCTGCTCAACGTGATCCCGACCACCATCGTCGGCGCGTTCGCCACCGGTGACATCCTGCAAGTGCTGATGTTCTCGGTGATCTTCGGTTTCGCCCTGCACCGTCTGGGTGACTACGGCCGGCCGATCCTCGACTTCATCGATCGCTTCGCCCACGTGATGTTCAACATCATCAACATGATCATGAAGCTCGCACCCATCGGTGCCTTCGGTGCCATGGCCTTCACCATCGGTGCCTACGGTGTCGGCTCGCTGGTGCAGCTGGGTCAACTGATGATCTGCTTCTACATCACCTGCCTGGCGTTCATTCTGATCGTCCTCGGCGCGATCGCCCGCATGCACGGCTTCAGCGTGCTGAAGATGATCCGCTACATCCGTGAAGAACTGCTGATCGTGCTGGGTACGTCCTCGTCCGAATCGGTATTGCCACGCATGCTGATCAAGATGGAGCGTCTGGGCGCGAAGAAATCCGTCGTCGGTCTGGTGATCCCGACCGGTTACTCGTTCAACCTCGACGGTACGGCGATCTACCTGACCATGGCGGCCGTGTTCATTGCCCAGGCCACCGACACCCACATGGACATCACTCACCAGATCACTCTGCTGGTGGTGCTGCTGCTGTCCTCCAAGGGCGCTGCCGGTGTGACCGGTTCGGGCTTCATCGTGCTGGCGGCCACCCTGTCGGCGGTCGGTCACCTGCCGGTGGCTGGTCTGGCGCTGATCCTCGGCATCGACCGCTTCATGTCCGAAGCCCGTGCCCTGACCAACCTGGTGGGTAACGCCGTGGCGACCATCGTGGTGGCCAAGTGGGTCAAGGAGCTGGACACCGACGTGCTGCAATCCGAGCTGGCCTCGGGCGGTCGCGGTATCTCCGACGAGCGTCAGGAAGATGACCTGGGTGTGGCTGAAGGCCCGACCCCAAGCAACGTCAAGTAACCTTGGCTGTATGGAAAAACCCGCTGCGGCGGGTTTTTTCTTGCCGGCGATTTGAGCGCAACGGTCACCCGGGCTGATGGATCCGGTGATTGCTGTACGCGCCGGCGCTGCCTAGGCTGCAAGCATTGCCCAAGGAGTTCGCCCATGTCCGCACCGCTGGCTTCACTGAAGATTCTCGATTTCTCGACGCTGCTGCCGGGGCCGTTTGCCTCGCTGTTGCTGGCGGACATGGGCGCCGAGGTGTTGCGCATCGAGTCGCCGACGCGGCTCGACCTGATGCGCGTGCTGCCCCCGCACGACCACGGCATGTCGGCCAGCCACGCCTACCTGAACCGCAACAAACGCAGCCTGGCACTGGACCTCAAGCAGCCCGAAGCGCTCGAGGTGGTGAAGCAGTTGGTCAGCGACTACGACATCGTCCTGGAGCAATTTCGCCCCGGGGTGATGGAGCGCCTGGGCCTGGGTTATGAAGCGTTGAAGGCGATCAACCCGAAGCTGATTTACCTGTCGATCAGCGGTTACGGCCAGACCGGCCCCTACCGTGATCGCGCCGGGCACGACATCAATTATCTGGCGCTGGCCGGGCTCGCCAGTTACACCGGCCGCGCCGACAGCGGGCCGTTGCCGCTGGGCATGCAGGTGGCGGACATCGCCGGTGGCTCGCTGCACGGGGTGATCGGCCTGCTGGCGGCGGTGATCGCGCGCCAGCAGACCGGGCAGGGCACGCACCTGGACGTGAGCATGACCGACTGTGCGTTCAGCCTCAACGCCATGGCCGGTGCCGGTTATCTGGCCTGCGGCGAGGAACCGGATTGGGAAGCGCAGATGCTCAATGGCGGCAGCTTCTACGACTACTACCGCTCGCGCGACGGCCGCTGGATGTCGGTGGGCAGCCTGGAGCCCGGGTTCATGCAGTCACTGTGCGCCGCACTGGGCCGGCCGGAGCTGGCGGCGTCAGGGCTGTCAGCCAGGCCGGAGCAACAGCAGGCGCTGAAGGAGGCGTTGAAAATCGAGTTCGAGAAACATGACTTCGGCCAATTGTGCGAGTTGTTCGCCGGCCTCGATGCCTGTGTCGAACCGGTACTGAGCCTGGGTGAAGCGCTGCGTCACCCGCAATTGCAGGCGCGGGAGCTGGTGACGCAGGTGCCGCGCGGGGACGGCACGACGCAGGCGCAGATCGCCTGTCCGCTGAAATTTTCCGAGGCTTTGCCGGCGCCGCGACATGTCGGCGCGGCGTTGGGGCAGCACACGGAGCAGGTGTTGACGGAGTTGGGCTTCAGTGCGCAGCGGATTGCGCAATTGCGTGCGGCCAAGGTGATTCTCTAGCGCCTGCACCGGTCTCATCGCCAGCAGGTTGGCTCCCACCATTGAATCTGTAGGGTTCACAAATCTCTGGTGGGAGCTAGCCTGCTAGCGATGAGGCCAGTCGCAACACTGCAAAACTGCTTATTCCACCCGCATCTCGCCGCTGAACACCAAGGTGTTGCGGCACCTGCGGCACAAATACCGTCGGCCCTGGCGCACCAGGCTATGGCGCTGCGCGGAAAACGGAAAGTCACTGTCGGCGCACGGGCATTTGTAGATGTAGCGCGTCACGCTGCGGCGTTTGACGGCGTAGGTATGACAGCGATCCGGCGGCAGCTCATAGACGCCGCGCATGATCAGTTGCCACTCTTCGCCATGGGGCTGGATGCGGTCGCCGAACAACTGGTGGGCGATCAGATGCGCCACTTCATGGGCCACGGTCTGCTTGAGGAAGTGTTCGGTATTTTCCCGGTACAGCTGCGGGTTGAAGCGCAGCAGATTCTCGTGCAGGTGCGCGACCCCGGCTTTTTGCCCGCGCAGCTTGAGGCTCACCACGGGGCGTTTGAAGGAGCGTTTGAAAAAGGATTCAGCGAGTTGGTAACAGTCTTCGACGCGGGTATTGAGTTGCTCGGGCATGCTTGATGGATCTCCAGAGGCGTCGAGTATGCCGCAACCCTCGGGACTTGCGAATCGGCGAACTGCCGAATGGTCGTCGACTGCGGCGCAGCGACGAGAAGGCCGCCTTGCGGCGGCCTGTATTGGCAGATCTTGTTGTTCTCGACGGTGAATCAAGTCAATTGGTGTAGACCGGGCCCACGCCCAGCCCCCAGACAATCACGGTGAACGCCATGATGGCCACCAGCACCACCAGGCCCACGGCCAGTACCGAACTGGAGAACAGGAAGCCTTCGTCCGACGGAATGTTCATGAAGGTCGGCAGCCCCACGTACAGCAGGTACACCGTGTAGCAGATCGCTGCGGTGCCGACGATCATGCCCAACCACATATGCGGGTACAGCGCCGCCAGTCCGCCGACGAACAACGGGGTAGCGGTGTAGGTGGCGAACGCGACACAGCGGGCCAGGCTCGGATTGGCGTCATAGGTGCGGGCCATCCAGTGCACGAAGGCGCCCATCACCGCGACGCCGCCAAGCATCGCCAGGTACGACATGACGGTCATCCAGATCGCGCTTTCGACGGTGAGCATCACCGGCGCACGATTGCCGATCACCCAGCCGACCTGAGTGGTACCGATGAACGCCGACACGGCGGGGATGGCCGCCAGGATCAGCGTGTGGGTCAGGTACATGTGGCTGATGCTTTCCTCTTGGTCGCCACGGATCTCCTTCCATTCCTGATCGGGGTGGGTAAAAAGTCCCACTACGTGATGGATCATGCCAGTCACTCCTCTTGTTATTGCCATCGCCCCCCAACGGAGCGCCTACGGGCCAAGGTGGCCGAGCAAATACAGGTCTTCAGATTGTGTGCGACCTTATGTCGCAGTATAGAAAGGACTTACCCGCACAGGTGATAGGGGCTTAGAGCAAATCGCGCTGTAAACAGGTGGGGTAATCGCAGTTGCATCTGTAGAAGCTGCCGACGGCTGCGATTCCTGGATTGCCGAAAACAGGCGCAAACCATCGCAGCCGTCGGCAGCTCCTGCAGGGTGCGTCCGTCAGGATGCTGCGCCGCGGCTGGGTTTTTGCGTAAAATGCCGGCCTTTCGTCACACCTCACGGATTTCGCGTCATGGGCACTCTTACGGTCAACCAGAACAAACTGCAAAAGCGCCTGCGCCGCCTGGCCGGCGAAGCGGTCGCCGACTTCAACATGATTGAAGACGGCGACAAGGTCATGGTCTGCCTGTCCGGGGGCAAGGACAGCTACACCATGCTCGACGTGCTGTTGCACCTGCAGAAGGTTGCCCCGATCAAGTTCGAGATCGTTGCGGTGAACATGGACCAGAAGCAGCCGGGTTTCCCCGAGCACGTGCTGCCGGCCTACCTGAAAGAGCTGGGCGTCGAGTACCACATCGTCGAGAAAGACACCTATTCGGTGGTCAAGGAACTGATCCCGGAAGGCAAGACCACCTGCTCGCTGTGCTCGCGCCTGCGTCGCGGCACGCTGTACACCTTCGCCGACGAAATCGGTGCAACGAAAATGGCCCTGGGTCATCACCGCGACGACATCGTCGAGACGTTCTTCCTCAACATGTTCTTCAACGGCACCCTCAAGGCGATGCCGCCGAAGCTGCGCGCCGATGACGGGCGCAACGTGGTGATCCGTCCGCTGGCCTACTGCAACGAGAAGGACATCCAGGCCTACTCGGACTTCAAGGCATTCCCGATCATCCCGTGCAACCTCTGCGGTTCGCAGGAAAACCTGCAGCGTCAGGTGGTCAAGGAAATGCTCCAGGACTGGGAGCGCAAGACTCCGGGCCGCACCGAGAGCATCTTCCGCAGCCTGCAGAACGTGGTGCCGTCGCAACTGGCCGACCGCAACCTGTTCGACTTCACCAGCCTGAAGATCGACGAAACCGCGGCTTCGCGCTTCGTCAACGTCGTCAACCTGTAAACCCGATCTCTGAGGGAGCTAGCCTGCTAGCGATGGCGAACTGTCAGCCGACATGCTTGTCGACTGGCCTACCGCATTCGCTAGCAGGCTAGCTCCCACAGTGTTTTCGGTTCACCGGTGAAATTTCATTTAAACCTCAGGAGAGGGCATGCGCGACTACAAGTGGCTGCACGAATACTGTCTGAACCGCTTCGGTTCGGCGGCTGAACTGGAAGCCCATCTGCCCGTTCCCAAGACCCCGGCGCAACTGCGCAAGATCAGCGACGATCGCTACCTCTCGACCATGGCCCTGCGGGTGTTTCGCGCCGGGCTCAAGCACAGTCTGGTGGACGCCAAGTGGCCGGCCTTCGAGGAAGTGTTCTTCAGGTTCGATCCGGAAAAAGTCGTGCTGATGAGCGCCGAACACCTCGAGCGGCTGATGCAGGATGCGCGGATCATCCGCCACCTGGGCAAGCTCAAGAGCGTGCCGCGCAATGCACAGTTCATCCTCGACGTGGAAAAGGAGCAGGGCAGCTTTGGTGCGTTGATCGCCGACTGGCCGGTGACCGATATCGTTGGCTTGTGGACCTACCTGAAAAAGCACGGTCATCAGTTGGGTGGATTGTCGGCGCCACGCTTCTTGCGCATGGTCGGCAAGGACACGTTCGTGCCCAGCTATGACGTGGTCGCGGCGCTGAATGCGCAGAAGATCGTCGACAAGGTGCCGACCAGCCTGCGCGATCTGGCGATTGTGCAGAACGCGTTCAACCAGTGGCATGAACAGAGTGGCGGTCGGCCGATGAGCCAGATCTCGATGATGCTGGCGTACACCGTCAATCATTGACACCAAGTCGCTTCAATCGCTGGCAAGCCAGCTCCCACAGGATCCCTTGTTGAAACACAATCTTGTGATCGACACAAAAGCCGTGGGAGCTGGCTTGCCAGCGATAGCCCTCTGTCAGGCGACGGCGATCTCGCCTTCACCCGCCAGTTTGCGATTCAGCTGATAGCGCCAGCGCACATACAGCAGGGCCGAGCAGAACAGCGCCAGACTGGCCAGCATCTCCAATACGCCAAACAGCTGCCGGTTCGGGTCGTACGCCGCCAGTGCGCCTTTGATGAAATACAGGTTCACCACAAAACACATCCACGAGTGCGCACGTGCGTTGCCCATGAGCATCCCTGGCGCGAGGATCAGCCACGGGATCAGCTCGACCAGCAAAATCACCCACGGGCGGGCGCCGTGCAGGTCGGCGAAGCCCAGGTAATAAGCCGCCAGCAATCCTGCCAGAGCGAAAAAGCACAGCAGACTGAGCACCCGCATCGCCCGCACCCGTGGCTCCAGCCACGCGATGCTGGGCAGGACTTTCGGCTTCCGGGCCATCTCAGCTCTCCAGTTTCTGCGCGGTTTTCGCCAGGCGTGCGCCGAGTGCGCGGCACAGCGCCATTTCGTGCTGGTCGAGGCCTTTCTTGCCATCGGCGCCGGCGTGGTGGCTGGCGCCGTAAGGGGTGCCGCCGCCCTGGGTTTCCAGCAGCGCCGATTCGCTGTAGGGCAGGCCGGTGATCAGCATGCCGTGGTGCAGCAACGGCAGCATCATCGACAGCAGGGTGGTTTCCTGGCCGCCATGCAGGCTGGCAGTGGAGGTGAACACCCCGGCCGGTTTGCCGACCAGCGCGCCGGTCAGCCACAGGTTGCTGGTGCCGTCGAGAAAATACTTCAGCGGCGCGGCCATGTTGCCGAAACGGGTCGGGCTGCCGAGCGCCAGGCCGGCGCAGTTCTTCAGGTCGTCGAGGGTTGCGTACAGCGCGCCTTCGTCAGGAATGTCCGGCGCGACCGCTTCGCACTCGGTGGAAATCGCCGGCACGGTGCGCAGGCGCGCTTCGAGGCCGGCCTGTTCGACGCCGCGGGCAATCTGCCGGGCCATCTCGTTGGTCGAGCCGCTGCGGCTGTAATACAGCACCAGAATGTACGGCGCGCTCACGGCAGCAACTCCAGGATCCGCTCCGGTGGCCGGCCGATCACGGCGCGGTCGCCGACGGCGAGAATCGGCCGCTCCATCAGTTTCGGGTGGGCCGCGATGGCGGCGATCAGTTGTTCTTCGCCAAGGCTTTCGTCGGCGAGCTGAAGCATTTTGTATTCATCTTCCCCGGTGCGCAGCAGGTGCCGGGCGCTGATGCCGAGCTTGCCCAGCAAGGCCTTGATTTGCCCGGCGTCCAGCGGCGTTTCGAGGTAGCGCACGACGTTCGGCGTCAGGCCTCGGGCTTCGAGCAGTTCCAGCGCACCGCGGGATTTCGAGCAGCGCGGGTTGTGATAAAGCGTCAGATCGGTCATGGCAGGTCGCTTCTGGCGTAAAGTGGCGGCTATTCTAACTGTGCAGCGCGCAATCCAGAACCGTGGGAGGCGATGGGTCGCAGGCGCATTCAATTTTTCACAAGGAACACGACATGACACGGCGATTGGCAGCAGCACTGACGATCATGGGAGCGTTATTGCTGGGGGGCTGCGGCAACGACTATGGCATTGACCAGAACGGTCAGAAAGTGGCGTCCGAGCGCCTGGACAAACAATGGGTGGTGCTCAACTACTGGGCGGAATGGTGCGGGCCTTGCCGCACGGAAATCCCCGAGCTCAATCACCTGGCCGAACAGCTCAAGGACAAGCAAGTCGGCGTGTTCGGGGTCAATTTCGACAACGTGCAGGGCGAAGAACTCAAGGGCGCCAGCGAGAAACTGGGAATCAAATTCACCGTGCTGGCGCAGGATCCGGCGGAGCTCTTCGACCTGCCGCGCAGCGAAGCGCTGCCGGTGACCTACATCATCGACAACAAGGGCAAGGTGCGTGAGCAGTTGCTCGGCGAGCAGACCGCCGCCGGCGTGATGGCCCGGCTGCAGGCGTTGCAGGCGACGAAATAAGACGCCGGCGCGCCGATTCGTTCCCACGCTCAGCGCGGGAACGAATCGGCGTCAGCGGCTCAGCCTTCTTCCAGCCACCAGCGCAAAGGCTTGCCTTCGGCCGGCCAGAAGCGCATCTGCTCGATCGGCGAGATGTCCCAGCGTTGCACATGTTCCAGCGCCTGCAGGAAGCGTTGCTCCTGCTCCATCAGCGCCGGGGCACACAGTTTGCGGGTCTTGCCGATCTTGCCGAAGCTCAGCTTGTCGCCCTCGAGGGTGTACGGCGCGAACCAGTGATTGCAGCCGCCATTGCCATACGCGCGACCATCGTCGCCGAGGGTGATGGTCAGGTGGCTGTAATCCATCAGCGGACGTTCGCCGATCCATTCCAGAATGTAGCTGCGGTTCTGTTGCAGCTGCACCGGCTCCGCGGAGCAGCCCAGCAGGCCGGCGCCGACTGCGGCGGTCAGGACCAGGTGTTTCATCACGCCGGCTCCTGGCATTGCGGGCACAGGTGCTTGTCACCGACGGCTTTCCAGCCGAGTTCGGCGATGCGTGCCGTGGCGGCGACTTTTTCCGCCGGCTTGCCAAGCTTGGCATCCACGGCGAATTCGAAACTCAGTTCCTTGGCGCAGCTGTCGCAGTTGACCTGCCAGGTGTGGATCGCCAGTTCACCGAACACCGGCCCGCTGGTCATCGCGGTCCATTGGCCCGGCGGATTGATCAGGTGGCGGACAGTGTCGACGGTCAGGCGCATGGACAAGTCCTTGCTGCCCTTGAGCGTCACCAGCAGCACGTCGCCGGTACGGATCGAGCCACCGTTGCCGGTGACCTGATAGCGGCCCGGGACCAGCGCGCGGCATTCGGTGAGGGTGTGTTGCGGGTTCATCAGGGTGTAGCGGAAATCGTGTTCGACCATGGGTCCTCCAAATATGCGCGACATGCTAGCACGGGCTCGATTGCAGAATGACGCACGCATGCGACCTTCGATCCGGTTCAAATCGACCCGACAGTCGTGGCAAACTGCCGCCTTCGAATCTGAAGGAACGGAACATGGCGCTGATCGAATGTTATGAATGCCAACGGAGCATCAGCTCCGAAGCGTCGGCGTGCATTCATTGCGGGGCGCCGATGGCGGCGCAGCAGACGCAGGCAGAGGTCGCGCCCGCCGCTGCCAAAGGCACGACGATTTCCTTTGGCAGCCTGCCGCGCAACCGGGCGGTGGCCGAGACCGTAGCCAGCACGCCAGCCCCGGCGCCAGCACCGAAAGCGATGCCGGCCGCCGCCGGGCGTCGTCGCCGCCAGCAGGCGCAGCAGCCGGAATTTCAGCCGCCGCTGAACCCCGACGGTTCGCGTACGGTGGAAACCTGGCTGAGGATCATGGTGTTCCTGCTGCCCATGGTGTTCGTCTGGTTCCTGCTGCGCCGGGGCCACTCGTTCCAGCAGCGGCTGTTCGGTTTCGGCTGGCTCGGTCTGTTGATCCTGGCGTCGTCGCTGTCACCGTCCTGAACCGCTGTCGGTTCAGCCCTCGACCTGGTTCTGCGGCGCACCTGCCGCCCAGTTCGCGATGTTGCGCAGGGTGGTCGCGGCAATCGCGCCGAGTGCTTCGCGCGTCAGGAATGCCTGGTGCGCCGTGACGATCACGTTGGGAAAGGTCAGCAACCGCGCCAGCACATCGTCCTGCAACGGCAGGTCGGAACGGTCTTCGAAGAACAGCTGCGCTTCCTCTTCATAGACATCCAGGCCCAGGTAACCGAGCTGGCCGTCCTTCAAGGCGTCGATCAGCGCCGGCGTGTCCACCAGGCCGCCGCGCCCGGTGTTGATCAGCATGGCCCCCGGCTGCATTTGCGCCAGCGAAGCGCGGTTGATCAGGTGCTTGCTCTGCTCGTTGAGCGGGCAGTGCAGGCTGATGATCTGGGCTTGCGTCAGCAGCTCGGGCAGCGCCAGATAACGCGCACCCAGGGCTTCGACAGCCGGGTTCGGACAGGGATCGAACGCCAGCAAGCGGCACCCGAAACCGTGCATGATTTTCGCGAACGTGGCGCCGATCTGCCCGGTGCCGACGATGCCGACGGTTTTGGCCACCAGATCGAAACCGGTCAGCCCGTGCAGGCTGAAATCACCTTCGCGGGTGCGGTTGTAGGCGCGATGCAGGCGGCGGTTGAGTGCCAGGATCAGGGCCACGGCATGCTCGGCCACGGCATGCGGCGAATAGGCCGGCACCCGCACCACGGCCAGTCCCAGGCGTTTTGCCGTGGCCAGGTCGACGTGGTTGTAGCCGGCCGAGCGCAGGGCAATCAGCCGAGTGCCACCCTGGGCCAGGCGTTCCAGCACCGGTGCGCCGAGGTCGTCGTTGATGAAGGCGCAGACCACCTCGTGCTGCTCGGCCAGCGCCGCCGTATCGAGGCTCAGCCGTGCCGGTTGAAAGTGCAGTTCGATGCCGGGCGGGCAGTCGGCGGCAAGGAAACTGTCGCGGTCGTAGGTCTGGCTGCTGAAAACGATCGTACGCATGCGGTCCTCCTGGAACATCGTCGCGGGCCGGTTCACCCGCGATCACTTTAGCCGACCCCACGGTCAGCGATGTTGCCCTGGATCAGGCGCTGATACGGGCCTGGGCGGCGAGGCGGTTGATGGCGCGCTCCAGTTCGTCCAGCGCCGCCGGCGCTTTCGGGTCGTCCTTTTTCAGCAGGGTTTCACTGCGCTGGCAGGCCGCGCGCAATTGCGGCACGCCGCAGTAGCGGGTCGCGCCGTGCAGGCGATGCACGCGTTCGAGCAGGGCCGTGGGGTCGTGGCTGTCGCGCGCGGCACGGATCGCCTCGCGGTCGGCTTCCAGCGAAGCCAGCAGCATGGCCAGCATGTCGGCGGCCAGATCGGCCTTGCCCGCGGCCAGGCGCAGGCCTTCTTCGTGATCGAGTACCGGCAGTTCCTGAGCGCCCGCGGGGCTGTCGCCGAGTCGATCGGGCGCCTGATTGCGCAGGGCCAGACCGGTCCACTTCAGCACTACCTGGGCCAATTGCCGTTCGCTGATCGGTTTGGTCAGGTAGTCATCCATGCCGCTTTGCAGCAACGCGCGTTTTTCGTTGGCCATGGCGTGCGCGGTGAGGGCCACGATCGGCAACGGCGTGCAGTGCCGCTCGCTTTCCCACTGGCGGATGGTCTCCGTACTCTGGCGGCCGTCCATGCCCGGCATCTGAACGTCCATCAGCACCAGATCGAAGGACTCGCTCTGCACCGCCTTGACGGCGGCGTACCCACTCTCCACCGCCAGCACCTTGGCCCCCATGTCTTCGAGCAGGGTCTGCACCAGCAGCAGGTTGGCCGGGTTGTCGTCGACACACAGCACCTTGGGTGCCCGACTCGACAGCGGTTCGCCCGGCTCGTGGCGTGGCTGGCGCGGGTTGACCAGGTCCGACAGCGCCCGCCGCAGCTTGCGCGTGCACGACGGCTTGGCCTGCAACTGACTGTGCGGATTGGGCACCGACAGGTGGAACAGCGTCTGCTCGGTGGTCGGGCACAGGACCAGCACTTTGCAGCCGAGGTGTTCCAGATCCCAGATATGCTGGTTAAGGCGCTCCGGGAGCATGTCGTTGCTGGTGATGCCGAGCACCGCCAGATCGATCGCCTGCTCGGTTTGATGCGCGCCGGTGACGCCATTGGTCAGGCTTTCCAGGGTATTGAACGGCGTGACGTCGAGGCCGCAATCCTCCAGTTGATGCTGCAGGGCCTGGCGCGCCAGTTCATGACTCTCCAGCACCGCCACGCGACGCCCGAGCAATGGCGCGGCGGGCAGGTCTTCAGCGTCGTCGCGGGTCTTGGGCAGGCTCAGGCTGATCCAGAAGTCCGAGCCTTCGCCCGGCGTGCTGTCGACGCCGATTTCGCCGCCCATCTGCTCGATCAGGCGCTTGGAAATCACCAGGCCCAAGCCGGTACCACCGGGTTGCCGCGACAGCGAGTTGTCGGCCTGGCTGAATGCCTGGAACAACGCCCGCACGTCCTGGCTCGACAGGCCGATGCCGGTGTCCTGGATGCTGATGCGCAACTGCACGCTGTCTTCGTGTTCTTCCTCGAGCATCGCCCGGGCGACGATGGTGCCCTCGCGGGTGAACTTGATCGCGTTGCTGACCAGGTTGGTGAGGATCTGCTTGAGCCGCAGTGGGTCGCCGACCAGCGACAGCGGTGTGTCGCGGTATACCAGGCTGACCAGTTCGAGTTGCTTTGCGTGGGCGGCGGGGGCGAGGATGGTCAGGGTGTCCTGGAGCAGGTCGCGCAGGTTGAACGGAATGTGGTCGAGCACCAGTTTGCCGGCTTCGATCTTCGAGAAGTCGAGGATCTCGTTGATGATCCCCAGCAGGCTGTCGGCGGACTTTTCGATGGTGCCCAGGTAGTCGAGCTGACGCGGCGTCAGTTCGCTTTTCTGCAGCAGGTGGGTGAAACCGAGAATACCGTTGAGCGGGGTGCGGATCTCGTGACTCATGTTGGCGAGGAATTCCGATTTGATCCGGCTCGCTTCCAGGGCTTCCTTGCGTGCGAGGTCGAGTTCGATGTTCTGGATTTCGATGGTTTCCAGGTTCTGCCGGACGTCTTCGGTGGCCTGGTCGACGCTGTGCTGCAACTCTTCGCGGGCGTTCTGCAGGGTGCCGGCCATGCGGTTGATGCCCGAGGCCAATTCGTCCAGCTCCTGGCTGCCGAGGGGTGGCAGACGGGTTTCCAGGTGACCGTCCTTGAGCTGGGCCACGGCCTGTTTGATCTGGCTCAGCGGCCGATTGATCGTGCGGCCCATGCGCAGTGCCAGCAGTGCCGCGCCGGCCAGGCCGACCGCGATCAGCAGCAGGCTGGCGAACAGGCTGCGATAGCCGCGCAGCAACATGCCGTTATGTGACAGTTCCAGCTCGACCCAGCCGAGCAAACGTTCGGATTCGGCGGGGATCAGTTCGCCAGCCAGGTTGCGGTGCTTGCCGAAGACCGGCAGCAGATAGCGTGTGGCATCGTTGCCGCTGCGCCGCAGCAGTTGCGCGCTGTCGCCGCTGGGGGCCTGGTTGAGCATGGTCGGGCCGGCGTGGGCCAGCGGCGAACGGTCGGGAGCGAGGAACGTCACCGCGCGCACGTCGGGTTGTTCCAGGGACTGCGTGGCGATGCGCTCGAGCAGTTCGGTGTTGCCATGGCCCATGGCCGGTGCCACCAGCGGCGCCAGCTGCTCGGCAATCATCTCGCCACGCTGCATCAATTGCGACTGCAAATCGGACTGCTGCATCCACGTGAAGTAGCCGCCCAGGACCAACGCCATCAGGCTTGTCGGCACCAGGGTCAGCAACAGCACGCGACCTTTGATTCCCAGTTTCTTGAGCACGCCTGTCTCCCGCATCCCGCTGATCGTTGTCTCACACGTGCTTCCGGCACGCGACATTGGCGCAGTGTAGCGATTTGCAGGCGGGCGTTCTCCGGAAAAATGATGTCGTCATTCGTCGGCCACCGGCGTGTGGAATCGCCGACAGGGCAGACGTGGGTTGCCCGATGCCTGGCAATCTTGAATAATCGGTCAACTGAGAATTATTTGCAGATACTCATGACTCCTGTTCCCGTTGGCCCGCCACGCATTCTTTCCATCGAAGACGACCCGGTGCTCGGTGCCTATGTCCACGAGCATCTGGGCCGCAGCGGTTTCCAGGTGACCTGGTGCCAGAATGGCAACGAAGGCCTGAACATGGCTCGGCGCCAGCCGTTCGATGTGGTGCTGATGGATATCCTGCTGCCGGGCCTGGACGGCCTCAATGTGCTGACCCAGTTGCGCCAGAGCCACTCCACCCCGGTGCTGCTGATGTCGGCGCTGGGGGCGGAGGCCGATCGCATCAGCGGTTTCCGCCTCGGCGCCGACGATTACCTGCCCAAGCCATTCAGCATGGCCGAATTGCATGTGCGCATCGAAGCGATCCTGCGCCGGGTCGCGCTCGACCGGCGGCCCGTGCCCGTCGCCACGCCCGCGGCGGTGGGCGGACTGCGCTTTGACGACGAGCAGTGCGACGTCTTCTTCGCCGGGCAGGCCGCCGGCCTCACCCGTAGCGAGTACCGTTTGCTGGAAACCCTCAACCGCAATGATGAAGAGGTGCTGAGCAAGGCCTTCCTCTATCAGCATGTGCTGCAGCGCGGTTACGCGGCGCACGATCGCAGCCTCGACATGCACATCAGCCAGATCCGCCGCAAACTCAAGGGCATCGGCTATACCGAGCGCGAAGTGCGCACGGTGTGGGGCAAAGGCTATGTATTGAGCGCCAGCGATGACAATGTCTGACCTGCCGGGCCGGCACTCGCTGTTCTGGAAACTCGCCTGCCTGCTGGTGGCGTTCTGTCTGTTGATGATCTGGCTGAGCTGGTCCTGGGGGCGCTATATGGAGGAGCGCAATCAGTTTCTCTCCGACGAGGCGCGCGGCACCCTCAGCCGTTACGCTGCTGAAGCCGAGCAGGCCTGGCAACGCGGGCAGCGTGCCGGAATCGATAGCTGGCTGCAGAGCATGGAGCTGCGCGAGGCGGCCTGGGTCGGGGTGATCGACCGCAATCTGCAATCGCTGAGCAGCGCTGCGCTGAACGCCGAAGAGATTCAGCACCTGACCTTTCTGCGCGGTCTCGACTGGCCGATCCACAAGAAGGGTCGACCGTGGCTGCGCGTTCCGTTCCCGACTGATCCAGCCGCCGGCAGTCTGGTCATCGAGCTCCCCGAGCGCTTCCTGCCGGGCAAATATCGCGTGTTCTGGCGGGTGATCACCAACGGGGTGATTCCTGGTCTGTTCACCTTGTTGCTGTGTATCGGTCTGTATCGATTGCTGGTGGTGCCGCTGAACAACCTGCGCGAACAGGCCAACGCCTGGCGCGCCGACCAGTTGCACGTGCGGCTCTCCAGCGGCATCACCGAACGCCCGGACGAACTCGGCGAGCTGGCCCGGGCATTCGACTCGATGTCCGAACGCCTGCAATCCACCGTCGCCCTGCAACAGCAATTGCTCCGCGACCTGTCCCATGAACTGCGCACGCCGTTGAGTCGATTGCGCGTGGCCAGCGACAGCGAGCAGGACCTGCTGGCGCTGCGCGAGCGCATCGGGCGCGAGGTCGACGTCATGCAGCGGCTGGTGGAAGACACCCTGCAACTGGCCTGGCTCGACACCGAGCGCGCGCCACTGCCGGAGGAGGCGATCCAGATCCAGGCGCTGTGGGAAATGCTCACCGACAACGCCTGTTATGAAAGTGGCTGGCCGAGTCTGCAACTGCAATGTGCAGTCGACGCTGCGTGCTGGGTTCGGGGCAATCTCAATACGCTGGCCCAGGCCCTGGAAAACATCCTGCGCAATGCCATCCGTCATTCGCCTGCGGGCGGCATCGTCCGTCTCGACGGTCGGCGCGATGGCGCTTACTGGCACCTGTGGCTCGAGGATCAGGGCGGCGGGGTGGCCGAAGCGGATCTGGAGCGGATCTTCTCACCGTTCATTCGCCTTGACGGTTCGCGCCCGGGGGACGGCGGTTTCGGCCTGGGCCTGAGCATTGCCCGCAACGCGGTACAGCGCCAGGGCGGCAGACTGTGGGCGCAGAACAGCGGCACGGGGTTGCGCCTGAATTTGCGCCTGATTGCCGACGACGGCCCTTTAGTCGCGCAGACAGGCGCGAACCGGCCTGATCTCGATATGGCCGGGTATCAGCCAGGCCTGGTTTGACTCGGCCGATCTTGCGCAGGCTGGGAAGCGGCTTGCAGATTCGCCCTCAGGCGTATTTTGTCGGAGTGCTCCGAGCTTTTTGTACGACGTTTCCCAAAGGGGATCAGCGGCAAATGGCAGCGCGAGTGAAGAATTAAGCTCCGCTCTTCACGAGTCTTCAAGGAGTAAGGCATGCGCGCATCCGACGTCACCGGCAACGCAAACACTGATCGTTTCAACGAAGTGCTGGCACTGATTCAAGGTGCCAGGCAACAGGCGATCCAAGCGGTGAATACCCAGCTGATCGACCTGTACTGGCAGGTCGGTGGCTACATCAGTCGCAAGATCGAGCGAGCCGAGTGGGGCGATTCGGTGGTCGGTCAACTGGCCGAGCATCTGGCTAGAAGTCAGCCCGGATTGCGCGGTTTTACCCGCTCCAATCTGTTTCGAATGCGCCAGTTCTATGAGATTTATCGCGCCGAAGAAAAAGTCGCACCACTGGCGCGACAATTGTCCTGGTCACACAACGTAGTCATTTTCGGTCAAAGCAAACGCCCCGAAGAACGCGAATTTTACCTGCGCATGGCCATCCAGGAAAAATGGTCGAAACGCGAACTGGAACGCCAACTCAAAGCGGCCCTGTTCGAGCGCAGCGTCACCCAACCGGCCAAAACCTCGGCAATGCTCAAGCAAAGCCATCCTGCTGCACTCGAGATCTTCCGTGATGCCTACATGCTCGAGTTTCTCGACCTGCCCGGCGGCCATGCCGAAACCGATCTGCATCAGGGCCTGCTCGGCCGGCTCAAGGCATTTCTCAGTGAGCTGGGGCGTGACTTCTGCTTCGTGGGTTCGAAGTACCCGCTGCAGGTCGGCGGTCGGGACTTCGCCCTCGATCTGTTGTTCTTCCACCGAGGGCTGAACTGCCTGGTAGCCATCGAACTCAAGGTCGGTCGCTTTGAACCCGAATACCTGGGCAAGCTCAACTTCTACCTCGAGGCGCTGGATCGTGATGAGCGCAAGCCGCACGAAAACCCGGCCATCGGCGTGTTGCTCTGCGCCAGCAAGGAGGACGAAGTGGTCGAATACGCGCTCAATCGCAGTCTGTCTCCGGCGTTGATCGCGCAATACCAGGTGCAACTGCCCGACAAGCAATTGTTGCAGGCCAAGCTGCACGAGTTTTATGCATTGAATATGGCGCAAGGTGACGCGGACTGATTCAAGCGCTTATTCCCATAAACCATAAGCACCGCACTTTGCGTGATATGGCCTGCGCGGGTTTGCCGGTATGATAGGCGCCCCCGCACGTCTGGATTGCGAATACGCCATGACCCTGCAGTACCCAACCATCGCCGATTGCGTCGGCAACACTCCGCTGGTCCGTTTGCAGCGCCTGCCCGGTGCTACCAGCAACACGCTTTTGCTCAAGCTCGAAGGGAACAACCCGGCGGGTTCGGTCAAGGATCGTCCGGCGCTGTCGATGATCACCCGGGCCGAGTTGCGTGGACAGATCCATGCCGGCGATACGCTGATCGAGGCGACGTCGGGCAACACCGGGATCGCCCTGGCGATGGCCGCTGCGATCAAGGGTTACAAGATGATCCTGATCATGCCGGACAACTCCAGCGCCGAGCGCAAGGCGGCCATGACCGCCTATGGCGCCGAGCTCATTCTGGTCAGCCAGGAAGAAGGTATGGAAGGCGCGCGCGATCTTGCCCAGCGCATGGAGGCCGAAGGCCGCGGCAAGGTGCTGGACCAGTTCGCCAACGGTGACAACCCTGAAGCGCACTACACCACCACCGGCCCGGAAATCTGGCGCCAGACCCAGGGCACCATCACCCATTTCGTCAGCTCCATGGGCACCACCGGTACCATCATGGGCGTGTCGCGCTATCTGAAAGAGCAGAGCGACAGCGTGCAGATCATCGGTCTGCAGCCGATGGAAGGCTCGGCCATTCCCGGCATCCGCCGCTGGCCGCAGGAATACCTGCCGAAGATCTACCAGGCCGACCGTGTCGACCGCATCGTCGACATGGCGCAAAGCGAAGCCGAAGACGTTACCCGCCGACTGGCCCGCGAAGAAGGCATCTTCTGCGGCGTGTCCTCGGGTGGTGCGGTGGCAGCGATGCTGCGCCTGTCCAAGGAAGTTGAAAACGCGGTGATCGTCGCGATCATCTGTGACCGTGGCGACCGTTACCTGTCGACCGGCATTTTCGACGCGGCCAACTGATGGCCAGGCACGAAAGAGGCCTGCGCTTCCAGCCCACCGGCGGCAGCAAGGCTGCGCAAATCCCGACCGGCAAAAAGCAGCGCTTGAAGATCGAGCGCCTGGCCAACGACGGTCGTGGCATCGCGTTTTTCGAAGGTCGTACCTGGTTCGTCCTTGGCGCCCTGGCGGGTGAAGAAGTCGAAGCGCGGGTGCTCGGCGCCCACGGCAAAGTGGTCGAGGCGCGTACCGAACGCGTGTTCAGCGCCAGCGAGTTGCGGCGCCCGGCGCCGTGTCAGCACGCGGGTCGCTGCGGCGGTTGCAGTGTCCAGCACCTGCCCCACGACGAACAGCTTGCCCTCAAACAGCGCATGCTCGCTGAACAGTTGTCGCGGGTGGCCGGGGTCGAACCCGAGGCCTGGGCGGCGCCCTTGACGGCGACGGAGTTCGGCTATCGCCGCCGCGCCCGCGTCGCCGTGCGCTGGGACAGCAAGGCGAAAAAACTCGACGTGGGCTTTCGCGCCGCCGGTAGTCAGGACATCGTCGCGATCAGCGAATGCCCGGTGCTGGTACAGCCCTTGCAACCGATCATGGCCCGCCTGCCGGAAATGCTGCGGCGCTTGAGCAAGCCTCAGGCCCTGGGCCATGTCGAGCTGTTCAGCGGTTCTTCGCTGGCGCTCTTGCTGCGCCATATGGCGCCGCTGTCCGACGCCGACCTGACGATCCTCAAGGATTTCTGCGCGTTCCACCAAGCGCAGTTGTGGCTGCACGGCGACGGCGAACCGCAACCGGTGGACGCCACGCAATCGCTGGGGTATCGCCTGCAGACCTGGGATCTTGATCTGGCCTGGCGGCCGGGCGATTTCATCCAGGTCAACGCCGCGGTCAACGAGGCCATGGTGGCGCAGGCGCTGGAGTGGCTGCAGCCCAAGGCGGACGAGCGCGTGCTTGACCTGTTCTGCGGCCTGGGCAATTTTGCTCTGCCGCTGGCCACGATCGTGCGCGAAGTGGTGGCGGTCGAGGGCGTGCAGACCATGGTCGACCGCGCTGCGGCCAACGCGGCTAGTAACAATTTGCATAACACAAAGTTTTTTCAGGCCGATTTATCCCAGCCTTTGACCGATGCCGAATGGATCGCAAGCGGCTTTTCTGCGGTACTCTTGGACCCACCGCGTGACGGTGCTTTCGAGGTGGTGCGCAAGCTCGCGACCCTGGGCGCCAAGCGGTTGGTGTATGTGTCGTGCAACCCGGCAACGCTGGCGCGCGATACGGTCGAATTGGTCAAGCAGGGCTACCGGTTAAAACGTGCCGGGATTCTCGATATGTTTCCTCAGACGGCACATGTCGAGGCCATGGCGTTATTTGAAGCGAGCTAGGATGGCTCGTCTGATCCGACTGGTCCGCCCGTGCAGCGCTCGTCTTAGCCCCGTGAGCGCGAACGGGCAATGAAGGTCAGCGATTTGACGCATTGAATCTGCGTCGTAGGGAAGGTAAAGCAACATGGTACAGGTGAGAGCACACCAGCCGATCAACACCGACGGCAGTATCAATCTCGAGGCTTGGCTCGATCATGCGGTCAGTGTCGATCTGGCACTGGATCGCGAGGCCTTGAAGGAAGCCTGCGAGTACGCTCGCCAGGCCGAGCAACAATCCAATGCGGCGAAGAATCTCTGGTCCGAAGGCAGCGGCAGTTTCAGCACGGGCCTGGAAATAGCGGAGATTCTTGCCGACCTCAAGCTGGACCAGGATTCGCTGGTCGCCGCGGTGCTGTACCGGGGCGTGCGTGAAGGCCAGATCGAGCTCGCGGCAGTCAGCCAGCGCTTCGGTCCGGTGGTCGCCAAACTGATCGACGGCGTGCTGCGCATGGCGGCGATCAGCGCCAGTCTGAGCCCGCGCCAATCGATGGTGCTGGGCACCCAGGGCCAGGTAGAGAACCTGCGCAAGATGCTGGTGGCGATGGTCGACGACGTGCGCGTCGCACTGATCAAGCTGGCCGAGCGCACCTGTGCGATCCGTGCGGTGAAGACCGCGGATGACGAGAAGCGCAACCGGGTCGCCCGGGAAGTCTTCGATATCTACGCGCCGCTGGCGCACCGCCTCGGTATCGGCCATATCAAGTGGGAGCTGGAAGACCTGTCCTTCCGCTACCTGGAACCCGATCAATACAAACAGATTGCCAAATTGCTGCACGAGCGGCGGCTTGATCGCGAGCGTTTCATCGCCGACGTGATGACCCAGCTCAAGGATGAACTGCAGGCCACCGGCGTCGACGCCGACATCAGTGGTCGGGCCAAGCACATCTATTCGATCTGGCGCAAAATGCAGCGCAAGGGCCTGGAATTCAGCCAGATCTATGACGTGCGTGCGGTGCGCGTACTGGTGCCCGAGATGCGCGACTGCTACACCGCGCTCGGTATCGTCCACACCCTGTGGCGGCACATTCCCAAGGAGTTCGACGACTACATCGCCAACCCGAAGGAGAACGGCTACCGCTCGTTGCACACGGCGGTGATCGGCCCGGAAGGCAAGGTGCTGGAAGTGCAGATCCGTACCCATTCGATGCACGAAGAGGCCGAACTCGGCGTGTGCGCGCACTGGCGCTACAAGGGCACCGACGTCAAGTCCGGCTCCAACCACTACGAAGAGAAAATCTCCTGGCTGCGGCAGGTGCTCGAGTGGCATGAGGAACTGGGTGACATCGGCGGCCTCGCCGAACAGCTGCGGGTCGACATCGAGCCGGACCGGGTCTACATCTTCACCCCCGACGGTCACGCCATCGACCTGCCGAAGGGTGCGACGCCACTGGACTTCGCCTACCGCGTGCACACGGAAATCGGCCACAACTGCCGCGGCGCCAAGATCAACGGGCGGATCGTGCCGCTCAACTACAGCCTGCAGACCGGCGAGCAGGTCGAGATCATCACCAGCAAGCACGGTACGCCGAGCCGCGACTGGCTGAACCCGAACCTCGGTTACGTCACCACCTCGCGGGCACGGGCGAAGATCGTGCACTGGTTCAAGTTGCAGGCCCGCGACCAGAACGTCGCGGCCGGCAAGACCCTGCTCGAGCGCGAGCTCAGCCGCCTCGGCCTGCCGGCGGTGGATTTCGACAAGCTGGCCGACAAGGCCAACATGAAAACCGCCGAGGACATGTTCGCCGCGCTCGGTGCCGGCGACCTGCGCCTGGCGCAACTGGTCAACCTGGCGCAGCAGCTGGTCGAGCCGGAGCGCGGCAACGAGCAGCTGGAACTGATCCCGCGCAAGGCCACCGGCTACAAGCCAGGCAAGCGCGGCGACATCCAGATCCAGGGTGTGGGCAACCTGATGACGCAAATGGCCGGCTGCTGCCAGCCGTTGCCGGGCGATGCGATCGTCGGTTACATCACCCAGGGTCGCGGTGTGAGCATTCACCGTCAGGACT
The DNA here is from genome assembly GCF_030209175.1 of Pseudomonas sp. efr-133-TYG-5. Classification (GTDB taxonomy): domain Bacteria; phylum Pseudomonadota; class Gammaproteobacteria; order Pseudomonadales; family Pseudomonadaceae; genus Aquipseudomonas. The sequence goes on from NZ_JARVSM010000010.1 coordinate 284,951, forward strand.
GCGCCTCGGTGCTGCAACTGGCCGGGCGTGAGCCGGAGCGCATCATTCAGGTCAGCTGGGGCCCGGTACCGGTGCTCACCTACCCGGTGGACATCGTCATCCGTGCCTACGACCGTTCCGGTCTGCTGCGCGACGTGTCGCAGGTGCTGCTCAACGAGCGGATCAACGTGCTGGCGGTCAACACCCGCTCGAACAAGGAGGACAACACCGCGCTGATGTCGCTGACCATCGAGATTCCTGGCCTGGATGCGCTGGGACGCTTGCTGGGGCGGATTTCGCAGTTGCCGAACATCATCGAAACGCGGCGTAACCGCACTCCGTGATGAAGTCACGATCACTGTGGGAGCTGGCTTGCCAGCGATTGCAGCACCTCGGTTCTCTTCAGAGACCGAGTTGTTTGTATCGCTGGCAAGTCAGCTCCCACAGGTTCTTGTAGAGACAGACAGATGTATTCACTTGAAGACCTGCTGCACCTGATGAGCCGCCTGCGCGACCCGCAGTACGGTTGCCCGTGGGACATCAAGCAAACCTACGCGACCATCGTCCCGCACACCCTCGAAGAAGCCTACGAAGTGGCCGATGCCATCGAGCGCGGCGACTTCGATCACTTGCAGGGCGAGCTCGGCGATCTGCTGTTCCAGGTGGTGTATTACAGCCAGCTGGCCCGGGAAGAAGGGCGCTTCGAATTCGCCGGGGTAATCGACAGCATCACGCGCAAGCTGATTCGCCGGCATCCGCACGTATTTCCCACCGGGGACCTGTATGCACCGCTGGATGTGCCGCGCCTGAGCGAAGAACAGGTCAAGCAGCGCTGGGAGGAGATCAAGGCCGAAGAGCGCGCCGAGAAATCCGCCGCGCCCGAGCAACTGTCATTGCTCGATGATGTGCCCGCCGCGTTGCCGGCACTGTCGCGTTCGGCCAAGTTGCAGAAACGCGCGGGCCAGGTCGGTTTCGACTGGCCGGATGCCTTGCCGGTGCTCGACAAGGTTCGCGAAGAGCTTGATGAAGTGCTCGAAGCCATGTCCGAAAATGACCCCGAGGCCGTGGCCGACGAAATCGGCGACCTGCTGTTTTCCGTGGTCAATCTGGCCCGGCACCTGAAGGTCGATCCGGAAACCGCGCTGCGTGGCGCCAATGGCAAGTTCGAGCGGCGCTTCCGTTTTATCGAACAGGCATTGCGCGACACCCACCGCCCCATGGAAGATTGCACCCTCGAAGAGTTGGACGCCCTCTGGGGCGAAGCCAAACGCCAGGAAAAGAATTTGCCCAGCTGCGGCTGAGCCGTTGCCCAAGTGAGTAAGCACCCCATGAGCCTTTCCCTTCGCGACCAGTTGCTCAAAGCAGGCCTGGTCAATCAAAAGCAGGCCAAGCAGGTCAGCAAAGACAAACAGAAACAACAGCGTCTGGCCCACAAGGGCCAGATCGAACTGGATGACTCGCAGCAGCGTGCCGCCCAGGAAGCCATGGCCGAGAAGGTCAAGCGCGACCAGGAGCTCAACCGCCAGCAGCAGGAAAAGGTCGAGGCCAAGGCCCGCGCCGCGCAGGTCAAGCAGTTGATCGAGGTGACGCGCCTGCCGAAGCTGAACACCGAGGATTACTACAACTTCGTCGACGACAAGAAGGTCAAGCGCATCTGCGTCAACACGCTGATGCGCAACAAGCTCAGCAACGGCGCGCTGGCCATCGTCCATCACGGTGGCGGTTACGAAGTGATTCCCCGCGAAGCAGCCCTGAAGATTCAGGAGCGCGATCCACAGCGCATTGTGCAGATGAACGTGAAGACCGAAGAGGTCAGTGCCGAGGACGACCCGTACGCGGCCTACCAGATCCCTGACGATCTGATGTGGTAAGCGTTCGAGACGAGCATACCTGCGCCTGACGACGACTGAAACGACAAACCCCGCTCATGGCGGGGTTTGTCGTTTTCAATGCTGTGGTTGCCTCAGGCGGACTTCAGGTCCCGTTGCTGTTCCTGCAGTTCCAGCTCGGCCTTGTAGTTGTGGGCATCGATCTCGTTGTGGAACATGCCGACCAGCAAGTCTTGTTGATGCACATCCCAGATCCGTACGCCGGCGGCTACGCCTTCATGGGACATGTGTGAATCGTCGCGTTCAGTTACTTTTACAGTCATCTGCTAGCTCCAAATCTCAGGTTATCTGCAGCAAGGCGTGTGCAGGACTCTGTTATATGATTTGTTAGCTTGCTAAGTAAACGCTCGATTTGCGCAAGGTGTTGTTGCGTTTTCTGCAACAGTGCTGCAGCCCGCGTAATCCGCGACATTCGGTCGCAGGGCGGTAAGTTGCATGACAGAAGTTTCATTTTCAGGTGCGCTGAAATCCCCTGTGGGAGCTGGCTTGCCGGCGATTGCGGGGTGTCAGCCGGCGGGGATGTTTGTGATGCCGACGTCATCGCTGGCAAGCCAGCTCCCACAGGGATAAGTGCTTTTTCCTGGCGAAAAAAAACGCCCCGAACCAGTCGGGGCGTTTTCATGTGCGGCTCAGCGGGAGGGGATTACTTGCCTTCCCAACGCTTCAGCACGAGGGTGGCGTTGGTGCCACCGAAACCGAAGCTGTTGCTCATCACGGTGTTGATGGTGGCGTTCTCGCGCGTCTTGGTCAGTACCGGCAGATCGGCCACTTCCGGATCCAGCTCATCGATGTTGGCGGAGCCGGCAATGAAGTTGCCTTCCATCATCAGCATGCAGTAGATCGCTTCGTGAACGCCGGCGGCGCCCAGGGAGTGACCGGACAGGCTCTTGGTCGAGCTGATCGCGGGTGCCTTGTCGCCGAACACTTCACGCACACCTTTCATTTCCGCGACGTCGCCGACCGGTGTCGAGGTGCCGTGGGTGTTCAGGTAGTCGATCGGGGTGTCGACGGTGGACATCGCCATCTGCATGCAGCGGATCGCGCCTTCGCCACTTGGAGCAACCATGTCGTAGCCGTCGGAGGTCGCGCCGTAGCCGACGATTTCCGCGTAGATCTTCGCGCCACGGGCCAGGGCGTGTTCCAGCTCCTCGACCACGACCATGCCGCCACCGCCAGCGATGACGAAACCGTCACGGTCGGCGTCGTAGGCGCGGGAGGCTTGTTCCGGGGTGTCGTTGCGCTTGCTGGACAGGGCGCCCATGGCGTCGAACAGGAACGACTGGCTCCAGTGCTCTTCTTCACCGCCACCGGCGAAGACGATGTCCTGCTTGCCCATCTGGATCTGTTCCATGGCGGTACCGATGCAGTGAGCACTGGTGGCGCAGGCAGAAGCGATGGAGTAGTTCAGGCCCTTGATCTTGAACGGCGTGGCCAGGCAAGCCGAAACGGTGCTGCTCATGGTCCGCGTTACGCGGTACGGGCCGACGCGCTTGACGCCTTTCTCGCGCAGGATGTCCAGCGCTTCCATCTGGTTCAGGGTCGACGCGCCGCCCGAGCCGGCGATCAGGCCGGTACGCGGGTTGGAGACTTGCTCTTCGGTCAGGCCGGAGTCAGCGATGGCGTCTTTCATGGCCAGGTAGGCGTAAGCCGCAGCGTGGCCGACGAAACGATAGATCTTGCGATCGATCAGTTCTTCAAGGTTGAGGTCGATGGAGCCGGAAACCTGGCTACGCAGACCCATTTCGGCATATTCCGGGTTGAACCGGATGCCAGGGCGGCTTGCACGCAGGTTAGCGGAGACGGTCTCTTTGTCATTGCCCAGGCACGAAACAATGCCCAGACCAGTGATAACGACGCGGCGCATGCGGATAACCCTTAGAAGTTGTCAGTGGAGGTGAACACGCCGACCCGGAGGCCTTCGGCGGTGTAGATTTCGCGACCGTCGACAGTCACCGAACCATCGGCAATGGCCAGGTTCAGCTTGCCCTTGAGGACGCGCTTGATATGAATGTTGTAGGTGACTTTCTTGGCGGTCGGCAGGACCTGGCCGAAGAACTTCACTTCGCCCGAACCCAGCGCGCGGCCGCGGCCCGGCAGGCCTTGCCAGCCCAGGAAGAAGCCGACCAGTTGCCACATGGCGTCCAGACCCAGGCAGCCCGGCATGACCGGATCGCCTTCGAAGTGGCAGGCGAAGAACCACAGGTCAGGATTGATATCCAGCTCGGCGACCAATTCACCTTTGCCGTACTTGCCGCCTTCTTCGCTGATCAGGGTGATGCGATCCACCATCAGCATGTTCGGGGCGGGCAGTTGCGCGTTACCTGGGCCGAACAGCTCACCGCGACTGCAGCGCAGCAGGTCTTCCCGAGTAAAGGCGTTTTGTTTGGTCATGCGAGCTCCTCAATAATCCCATGCGGCAGGTGGGGCAAATCTTCCCGACCGTCCGAAGCGTTCATGCCTCGAACCGGCAGCCTACTCATAGACTATTGCGTTGTGGTGAAAGTCACAGCACCAAGGACATGAATGTACACTTGTGCACTGAAATTTTTATTCAAGCCCCTTTTGAGGCTCGTTCGGGTGCCTAAGACTGCCGCACTTTCGCTTTTCACGCCAGTCGCAGATGGTCGAAAAGCCGTCACTACTGCACCCAGCGCTGCAGAATCTGCTGCAAGTCATTGCGTTTGAACGGCTTGGCCAGATAGTCGTTCATCCCGGCCGACAGGCAGTTCTCGCGGTCGCCCTGCAAGGCGTTGGCGGTCAGGGCAATGATCGGCACGTCGTCGCGCCCGGGCAGTCGACGGATCTGTCGGGTTGCCTCGTAGCCGTCGATGATCGGCAGGCGACAATCCATCAGAATCGCCTCGAACTGCTGCTCGCCGGCATGGCGCACGGCCTGGGCGCCATCGGTGGCGACGCTGACGGTAAAGCCCAGGCTGCGCAGCATCGACTCGATCACGGTCTGATTGACCGGGTTGTCCTCGACCAGCAGGACATTGCGCCCCTCGCCGTGACCATTGCCGCTGGCGGCGCGTGGCGCGGCCGGCGTCGGCAGTGCCTGCTTATATAAGGCCAGCGGGATTTCCAGGGTGAACACCGAGCCGCGTCCTTCCTCGCTTTGCGCGCGCAGCGTGCCGCCCATGCGCTCGGCGAGGGTGCGGGCAATCGGCAGACCCAGGCCGGTGCCGCCATAGCGCCGGGAGATCGAGCTGTCGGCCTGCTGGAAGGCGTTGAACATCAGCTCCAGGCTTTGCGCGGAAATGCCGATGCCGCTGTCGCGTACCGAACAGGTGAACCACAGCAGTTCGTGATCCAGCGCCTGCCACTGCGCCTCGATGCTGACGCGGCCCTGTTCGGTGAACTTCAGGGCGTTGCCGACCAGGTTGACCAGGATCTGCCGAATGCGCGTCGGATCGCCTTGCACCTGCAAGCCGCGCATGTCTTCGGGAATGCGCAACGCCAGCGTCAGCCCACGCTGTACCGCGCTGTGCTGGAACGACTGGGCGCAGGCGCCGATCAGGTCGGCGAGGTTGAAGGCAATGTGCTCCAGCTCCAGTTCCGAACGCTCGATGCGCGAGAAATCGAGGATGTCGTTGATCACCTTGAGCAGGTGTTCGGTGGATTCCGAGGCCAGCGCGGCGTACTCGATCTGCTCCTCGGTCATCTCCGTGGTTTCGAGCAACTGCAGCATGCCGAGGACGCCGTTCATCGGGGTGCGCAATTCGTGGCTCATCATCGCCAGGAAGTCCGACTTGGCGTTGTTGGCCTTTTCCGCCTCTTCGCGGGTCTGGATCAGTTGCGCCATCGCCTGGTGCTGTTCGCGGCTGGCCTGCTCCAGGGCCTGGGCCAGGTTGTTGATGTGTTGCGACAGGGCGCCGAGTTCGGTGTCATCGACGATCGGCAGGGGCGTCTTGTAGTCGCCGTCCTGGATCGCCTTGACTGCCAGGCCGATATCGCGGATCGGCTGCGACAGGCTGCCGGCCAGGCGCCGCGCCAGGACAAACGTGAAGAGCAGGGCGAACAGCGCGAGAATCGCGGCCTTGAGCAGGATCTCCTTCTGCCGCTGACTGAACGCATCGTTGGACAGACCGACGATCACTCGCCCCAGATAATCCTCGCTGGCCGCGCCGTTGGGACTCTTGCCGTCCTGGAAGAAATCATTGTGCAGGGCGATGCGCTGCAGGCGTACTGGCGCCTGGAACACTTCGACCTGATGCGGACGCTTGTGCGCATCGGCCGGTTGTTCGATGTAGGCGAGGATCCGGTTGGCGCTGTCCTGCACTTCGAGAAACCGCACGTTGGGCGTCGACAGCGTCGCCTTGAGCAGGCTCTCCAGCACTTCGTTGTTGCCGGAAATCACTCCGTATTCGGTGGCGGGTGCCAGCTGGTTGGCGATCAGTTGACCGGTGTTGTTCAGCTCCTGGCGCAAATCCTGGATGCGCACGAAGGTGAAGAAGCTGATCAGCAGCAAGGTCAGCAACAGTGCCGGGCCCAGGCTGATCAACTGAGTGCGGGTATTGATGTCCCAACGGCGGCGAAAAATCATCGGCGGCGCTCTCCTTCGGCCAATTCGGTGGCAACTGACGCTTCATTGATCGGTTCGATACCTAAGGAACGAGCCACCTGCGCATTGCTTGAGACTTTAAAACGTCCGGGATAGAGCGAACGCGGCCAGGCTGCCGGCGGGCGGTCGAGCAGGTCGTCGAGAATGGCCAGCCAGTCGCTCTGGTCGCTGTAGGTGCTGGCCAGGCAGCCGGCGCGTACGAAGGCGACGTTCGGCCCGACCAGCGCCAGTTGCCGCGCGTAGCTGCTGAGCAGCAGATTCTTCGCGGTTTTCGGGTTGTACAGATCGGGGTCGTCGAGACCGAGCAGCACGTCGCTGCTTTTCAGCACGGCTTGCAGCGGACGGCTGTCGTGAGTGTTGTCCCAGCGCTGATCGACGATTTCCATGTTCAGCGGGCCCGCTGCGTGATGCAGCTCCTTGAGCAGGAATTCGCTGTGCTGGTCGAACAGCACGCCGACCCGGCGCGCCTGCGGCAGAATCCGCCGGATCAGTTGCAGCTGCCGGCTCAACGGCGGATCGCTCCACAACAGGCTCAAATGCGTCGGCTGCGCCGTGCCGAAGCGTTGCTGCGCCTGCAGGCGACTGATGCGCAGCACCAGGGTGGCGGGGCCCTGGGATTCCTGCAAACGCCAGTCGAGGCTCGGCAGGTCCAACAGAATCAGACGCAGGCTCGCCGGCAGTTTGCCCGGTGCCGGCAGGCTGGCGAGCGGCTGGAAGCGCACCCGATCGGTCGGGCGCAATTCGCTCAGGGCCTGGACGAAAGACTGCACGCCGGGGCTTTCCTCGGCACCGGTCAACAGGATGTCGGCAGCCTGCACCGCCACGCCGTGCAACCAGGCGGTCAGGAACAGGCACAGGCCGCACAGCCACTGGCCGAGCGTTGGCGTCTTCCGTGACAGGCCGTGGCGCATGCTAGAACTCCAGCTCGGCGCTGAAGTACAGCACCCGGCGTTCGTCGTAATTGTTGTCGACGAACGTGGTCGGCTCATGGTCGAGGCGCTGTTGCAGCACGCCGGCCAGTTGCAGGCTGGCCTTGCCCAGGGGCATGCGTCTGGCGATGCGGGTGTCGACCCGCTCGAAGCGGTAACCGTTGAGCGCGTTGTCGCCATAATAGAAGAGGGCGCTGTTCCAGCCGTGGCCCCAGTCGCGCAGCCAGCCGGCCGAGCCGCTGTTGCGCGCGGTGAATTGCTGGTCGAGCGGATTGCTCGCCTCGGCGTCGACGAAGGCGTAGGTCAGGCGCAGGCGGTCGGCGGCGTTCAGGCGCCAGTCGACCTGGGCTTCGCTGCCACGAAAGCGTGAGCTGTTGGCGTTGCTGGCGATGTACTGATTGTTGCGCAGCGGCTCGCTGATCATGCCGCTGATTTCGTCGTAGAACAGCTTCACATCCAGCGCCACGCCCAGCTCGGCGAAATAGCCGTTGTAGCCCAGCTCCCGCGAGCGCATGTGCTCCTGGTCGAGATCGCCGGGACCGCGTGTCTTGACGAAATAGCGGGCGGAATTCTGGCCGTAGGCAGCGGGCCGCAGGTTGGTCACCTGATAACTCCAGTTGACGTTGTTCTCGAACATGTCCGGCGAACGAATCGCCTCCGAATACACCGCGCGCAAGCCGTGACGCGGATTGATCAGGTAGTTGACGGCGAAGCGCGGCGTCAGCGAGCTGCCGATCAGCCGGGTGTCCTCGTACATCGCCCCGCCCTGCAACAGCCAGTGGTCACCGGCGCGCCACTCCAGCTGGCCGAAGGCGCGCCAGGTGGTGTCATCCAGCGTGCCGTTGAAATAGGTCTCGGAATCGGCCCGGTCGTAACGATAGTTCAGGCCGCTGACCAGGCGCAGGCTGTCGGACAGGCTGAGGGTGTCCTGCAACTCGAGGTCGTAGCGCGATTCGCGGGCGCTCTGGTCGATGTCGCCGCACAGGGTCTGGCTGGCGCCGTTGCGCCACTGCTCCAGCACCTGATTGGCCAGGGCCATTTCCTGTGGGGTGCCGGCTTCAGGGCCGGGGCCGAGAAAACGCGTGATGTTGCGCGCCAGCCGTTCGGTGTAATTCGGATTGAGCTGCCACAGCTGGGTCAGCTGCGGGCTGAACGACACTTCGGCATCGCACGCCCGCCACACCTGCTGGCGGTCCCAGTGCTGGGCCGAGCCCTGGACATACAGGCTGTGATCGGGGTTGACGTCGAGGTTCCAGCGCACCGAGCCGGCGTAATCCTTGGCCACCACGTCGGAATTGTTTCCGGCGGCGGTAATCCCGGAGAACACCGGGCGGTAGGTGTAGGGCCGCTGATTGCTGCCGTCCTTGGCGTTGATCTGCCAGTCGACGCTCTGGTTGTCGCCGAGGGTCTGGCTGACCGCGAGGCTGAAGCGATTCAAGCGCCGACTGTCGCGGTAGTCGGCGCCGTTGCGGTCGCTGTCGAAACCGTCGTCCTCCTGGCCGGACAGCGACAACCGCAGATCGCCGCCATTCCAGCCGGTGCCCTGGCTGGCATAGAAGTCATTGATGCCGCGCTGACCGCGGGTGACTTTCAGGCGCGTGCCGTGGCTATCCGCCGGGTTGCGGGTGATGATGTTGACCACCGCCATCAACGCGTTGGCGCCGTAGCTGACAGTGTTCGGCCCGCGAAATACCTCGACGCGCTCGATGTCCTCCATGGCCACCGGAATATCGCTCCAGTCCACCGTGGCCAGGCCTGCGCGATACACCGAGCGACCATCGATCAGCACCTGCATGCGCCGTGCTTCGCTGGCGTTGGTGCCGTGGTAGTTGACCGCCGCCTGATTGCCGCTGATGTTGCCGACCATCATGCCCGGCACCAGGCGCAGCAGTTCACTGATGTCGCGGGCGCCGCTGGCGTTGATCAGTTCGCTGTCAAGGACGGTCATGCTTCCCGGCACTTCCGCCGGCGCCTGCTTCAGGCGCGTGGCCGTCAGCACTTGCGGCAGGGCCTCGCTGTCGAGAAACAGGTCGTCCGCCAGCAATGCCGGGCTGAACAGCAGCGCCAGCAGCAGGGGGGAACGAGGGGAGCGAGGGCCAGAAAACACGACACAGCCTTGATAGCGGAGAATTGGCGCGCATGTTAACCGACCGCAATGACTTTTCCAGTCACGTTGCAGGCATTTTCCTCGGTTTTATTGGTCTTCTTCCTACAAGTGGCGGTAATTGATCGCGGGGCTGTCCGAGAAGGGACCGCTCCGTATAATGCCGCCATCGCCACTGGTATGGATTAACGGATTACATATGACTGAACAGCGCCCGATTGCGGTCCTGGGAGGCGGAAGTTTCGGTACCGCCGTGGCCAATCTGTTGGCCGGGAACGGCCATCAAGTCCGGCAGTGGATGCGTGACCCCGAGCAGGCCGAGGCCATCCGGGTCAACCGCGAAAACCCGCGTTACCTCAAGGGCATCAAGATTCTGCCAGGCGTGACTGCGGTCACCGACCTGCAGGCCACCCTCGACGCCTGCGACTTGTGTTTTGTCGCGCTGCCGTCCAGCGCCTTGCGCACGGTACTGGCCAGCCACGCCGAGCGCCTGAGCGGCAAAATGCTGGTCAGCCTGACCAAGGGCATCGAAGCCCAGACCTTCAAACTGATGAGCCAGATCCTCGAAGAGATCGCTCCGCAGGCGCGCATCGGCGTGCTCTCCGGGCCGAACCTGGCGCGGGAAATCGCCGAGCACGCGCTGACCGCCACGGTGGTCGCCAGCGAAGACGAAGAACTCTGCAAAGCGGTTCAGGCTGCGCTGCATGGCCGCACTTTCCGCGTCTACGCCAGTGCCGACCGCTTTGGCGTGGAGCTGGGCGGGGCGTTGAAAAACGTTTACGCGATCATCGCCGGCATGGCCGTGGCACTGGAGATGGGTGAGAACACCAAGAGCATGCTGATCACCCGCGCGCTGGCCGAGATGACCCGTTTCGCGGTGAACCAGGGCGCCAACCCGATGACCTTCCTCGGCCTGGCCGGGGTGGGCGATCTGATCGTCACTTGCTCGTCGCCGAAAAGCCGCAACTACCAGGTCGGTTTCGCACTCGGCCAGGGCCTGAGCCTCGACGAGGCGGTGTCGCGCCTGGGTGAAGTGGCCGAAGGGGTCAACACCCTCAAGGTGCTCAAGGCCAAGTCCCAGGAGGTCGGCGTGTACATGCCGCTGGTCGCCGGGCTGCACGCGATCCTCTTCGAAGGGCGCACGCTGGAGCAGGTGATCGGGTTGTTGATGCGGGCCGAGCCGAAGACCGACGTCGACTTTATTTCCACCAGCGGTTTCAACTGAGCAGCAAGGAGCGAACCATGAACGATCCAAAAACCGAAGCCCGATATGAGTCGATCCTGCTGCGCGTGCTGTGGATGATCGTCTACCTGCTGGTCTGGCAGGTCGCGCAGTTCATCCTCGGCGCGGTGGTGCTGGTGCAATTGATCTATCGTTTGATCTACGGCGCACCCAGTGCCAGCCTGATGAACTTCGGCGACAGCCTGAGCCAGTTCCTGGCGCAGATCGGCCGCTTCGGCAGTTTTCACAGCGACCAGAAACCCTGGCCATTCGCTGACTGGCCGACCCCACGGACCCCGGAAGGCGAAGCGCCGCATGCCGTGCCAGCGGCCGCGCATCCGGCCCGAGATGAGGAGCCCAAGCTATGAAACTCTGGGTATTGCGTCACGGCGAGGCCGAACCCTATGGTTCGCGCCCCGATTCCGAGCGGACCCTGACCGACCGCGGGCGCCAGGAAGTCCTGAGCAGCGCACCTGATCGGCCAGCCATTGACCGCGATCTATGCCAGTCCTTACCTGCGGGCGCAGCAGACCGCGCAACTGGTGCGCGAAGCGCTGGGCTTCGAGCCGGAAATCCGTACGGTGGAATGGCTGACCCCGGGCACCGACCCGGACAAGGTCGCCGAGCAACTGGTGGCGGTGAGCAACGTGCTGCTGGTCAGCCACAACCCGCTGGTCGGCAATCTGCTGAGCTACCTGCAGCACGGCGCCGGGTATCCGCCGGAGAAGGTCGGCACCGCCGGTCTGGCCGAGCTGGAAAGCCCGGAGCTGCTGATCGGCTCGATGACCCTCAATAGCCTCAAGCATCCCTGAACGCAAACGATCGCCGCCGGCGGCAGGCGGCGATCCTGTGAACTGTTTCAACCGGTAAAAAAAACAACCAAGCACTTGCTTGGTTGACTACGCTTGCTCCAGACCCGAAAACAGGAGCGAGTCGCATGTCTGCCGCCATCCGTCTGCCGCTGGAGATGTTCTACGAACGCGAGGCCCGCCACCCGCGCCAGCGCTTCCTGGTGCAGCCGATTGGCGGTGGGCAGGTCGAGACCCTGACCTGGGCCGACGTCGGTCATCAGGCCCGCTGTGCCGCGCACTGGCTGCGCGCGCGGGAGTTGCCGGCGGGCAGCCACATCGCCCTGATCTCGAAAAACTGCGCGCACTGGATCATCGCCGATCTGGCGATCTGGATGGCCGGGCATGTCTCGGTGCCGCTGTATCCGAACCTCACCGCCGATTCCGTGGCCCAGGTGCTGGGGCACTCGGACAGCGTGCTGGCGTTCATCGGCAAGCTCGATGACTGGCCGGCGATGTCGCTCGGCATGCCGGCGGATCTGCCGACCGTCAGCCTGCCGCTGCACCCACCGGGCACCTTCGATTTCAGCTGGGACGAGCTGCAACGCAGTTCGCCGATCCAGGACGATCCGCGGCCCGCTGCCGAGCAACTGGCGACCATCATTTATACGTCGGGCACCACGGGTCTGCCCAAGGGGGTGATGCACAGTTTCGCCAACCTCGGATTCGCCACCACCCACGGCACCCGGTTATTCGGCCTCAACGAGAAGGACCGGCTGCTGTCCTACCTGCCGTTGTGCCATGTCGCCGAGCGGATGTTCGTCGAACTGGCGTCGATCTACACCGGGCAGACGGTGTTCTTTGCCGAGAGCCTGGAGACCTTCCTCACCGACCTGCAACGGGCGCGGCCGACGGCGATGTTCGGTGTGCCGCGGATCTGGACCAAGTTCCAGATGGGCGTGTACGCCAAGATCCCCGCCAAGCGCCTGGACTTCCTGCTTGGCCTGCCCCTGATCGGCAAACGGGTCGGGCACAAGGTCCTCGCCGGGCTGGGCCTCGACGCCTTGCGCGTGGCGCTCTCCGGGGCCGCGCCGGTGCCGCAGGCGTTGCTGAGCTGGTATCAGAAGCTCGGGCTGGAGGTGCTGGAGGTCTACGGCATGACCGAGAGCTGCGGTTATTCGCACATCTGCCTGCCGGGCCAGTACCGCCAGGGCTGGATCGGCAAGCCGTGCCCGCAAGTCGAGGTGCGCATCGACGCGTCCGGCGAAGTGCAGGTACGCAGTCAGGCGAACATGCTCGGTTATTACAAGGAACCGCAGAAAACCGCCGAGACCCTCACCGCGGACGGCTTTCTGCGCACCGGCGACAAGGGCGAGCAGGACGCCGAAGGGCGTTTGCGTCTGACCGGTCGCCTGAAAGAGATCTTCAAGACCAGCAAGGGCAAGTACGTCGCGCCGGCACCGATCGAAAATCGCCTGGCGGTGCATTCGCGGATCGAGCAGGTGTGTGTGGTCGGCGATGGCCTGAGCGCGCCGCTGGGGTTGTGCGTGCTGTCGCTGGCCGGGCGCGACGAAACCCGCGCGAGCCTGCACGCGAGCCTGGAAAAGCTGTTGCAGGAGGTCAACGCTGCGCTCGACAAACACGAGCGGCTGCACCGGCTGGTGGTGGTCAGGGACAGCTGGGCGGTGGAAAACGGCTTCCTCACGCCGACCCTGAAAATCAAGCGCAACATCATTGAAGACACCTACGGCGCGCGGTTCGCCGAATGGAGCGAGCGCAGCGAGGCGGTGCTGTGGCAGGATTGAGCGACCACCCAAACAACAAAGGAAGCCTGCGATGAGCTTGTGGCGTACCACTCCCGACATCGAGCAGTTGAATGCAAGCCAGAAAAACACCATCGGTGAAGTGCTGGATATCCGCTTCGAGTCTTTCGACCAGGAGTCGCTGACCGCCAGCATGGTGATCGACCATCGCACCCACCAGCCCTACGGCCTGCTGCATGGCGGCGCTTCGGTGGTGCTGGCGGAGACGGTCGGCTCGATGGCCAGTTACCTGTGCATCGATGCCAGCAAATTCTATTGCGTGGGCCTGGAAATCAATGCCAACCACCTGCGCGGATTGCGCAGCGGACGGGTCACGGCAGTGGCCAGAGCGATTCACATCGGGCGCACCACGCACGTCTGGGACATACGCCTGACCAGCGACGAAGGCAAGGCCAGTTGCGTGTCGCGGCTGACCATGGCGGTGGTGCCGCTGGGTGAGCAGCCGCCGGCGCGCTGAGCATCTTCGTTCAGGGAACAGCAAAGTCCCTGAATCAGCCTGTCCTTGGCCTGACTGTCATCATTCCTGGCAGTTACGGTCATTGCTCACGGACGCGCGCTTGCGGACAATCAACGCTCTGTTTTCCGCTCATGGATTTGCCGGTATGTCGCAACCGATCTTTTTCGCCCACGCCAACGGTTTTCCCTCAGGGACCTACGGCAAGCTGTTTTCGGCGCTGGCGCCCGAATACCGGGTCGCGCATTTGCAGCAGCATGCCCATGATCCGCGGTTTCCAGCGGACGACAACTGGTACAACCTGGTCGACGAACTGATCCATCATCTGCAGCAACAGGACGCGCCGGTGTGGGGCGTCGGTCATTCCTTTGGCGGGGTGCTGCATTTGCACGCGGCACTGCGCTGCCCGGAGTTGTATCGCGGCGTGGTGATGCTCGACTCGCCCGTGCTGACCCGGACCGATCAATGGGTGATCCGTGCCGCCAAGCGCTTTGGTTTCATCGATCGACTGACCCCGGCCGGGCGCACGCTCGGGCGGCGTGAAGAGTTTGCCGACCTGGACAGCGCCCGCCGTTACTTTGCCGGCAAGACCCTGTTCCGTGGCTTCGACCCTGAATGCTTCGACGCCTACCTGCAACACGGTTTGCACAAGGTTGGCGACAAACTGCGCCTGCGCTTCGATCCTGCCACCGAAATCAGCATCTACCGCGGCGTGCCGCACACCAGCCCCGGGCGCACCCGGCAATTGCAGGTGCCGCTGGCGGTGGTGCGCGGGCACAAAAGCCGCGTGGTGATGCGCCATCACACCAGTTTCGTCGGGCGCCTGCCGCAGGGCGAATCGCTGACCATGCCCGGCGGCCACATGTTTCCCCTCGAGCGTCCGCAGGACACTGCGCAACTGCTCAAAGACCTGTTCACGCGCTGGGACGCCCGGCAAGCCAGGCATTGCGCATGAGCCAGACCGTCGAAGAAGTGCGCCTGAGCCTGCCGCACATCGAGCTGGCGGCGCACTTGTTCGGCCCGGAAGACGGGCTGCCGGTGATCGCCCTGCATGGCTGGCTCGATAACGCCAACAGCTTTGCGCGCCTGGCGCCACGGCTCAGAGGCCTGCGCATCGTCGCCCTGGACATGGCCGGCCATGGCCATTCCGGGCATCGTCCGAACGGTGCCGGGTATGCGCTGTGGGATTACGCCCACGATGTGCTGCAAGTCGCCGAACAACTGGGCTGGCAGCGCTTCGGCCTGCTTGGGCATTCGATGGGCGCGATTGTCTCGCTGGTGCTGGCCGGTTCGCTGCCGGAGCGGATCACCCACCTGGCGTTGATCGACGGCGTGATTCCGCCTACGGACAAAGGCGAAAATGCCGCCGAACGCATGGGCATGGCCCTGCAGGCGCAACTGGATCTGCGGGACAAGCGCAAACCGGTCTACCACACCCTCGACCGTGCCATCGAAGCGCGGATGAAAGGGCTGGTGGCGGTCAGTCGCGAAGCCGCCGAACTGCTGGCACAACGCGGGCTGATGCCGGTGCCGGGGGGGTACACCTGGCGCACCGACAATCGCCTGACCCTGCCGTCACCGCTGCGTCTGACCCAGGAGCAGGCGCTGGCGTTCGTGCAGCGCATCAGCTGTCCGGCGCAACTGGTGATCGCTGCAGACGGCATGCTGGCCAAGCATCCCGAGTTGCTGGAGCGTCTACCCTTTAGCCGGGAACAGCTGCCGGGCGGGCACCATTTGCACCTGAACGACGAAGCTGGTGCCGCGCTTGTCGCAGACTGTTTCAATCGCTTCTTCGCCATTCCTTGACTTGCACCGGGCAACTGTCGAGGCTGGGCGGGTTGAAATGGGAGACAACCACGATGGATTTCTATACCGCTGCGCCCCCGAAAAGCCTTGATGGCGTCCAGGCCTTACCGGTCCGATGAGCCTGCCCATGCGGTCACTCAGTCTGCTGGTGCTGTGCTGCTTCAGTCCCGTGTTGTTCGCCGCCGATGTGCCGGGCAGTCAGGATCTGCCGATCGTGCCGCGCGTGGCCGATGCGCAGATCGTCGATTATCGCCCGCCGGTGGAGATGGAGCGGATCTATCCGCTGGGCTCGATCCGCAAGATCAGCGGCCAGTTGCGCTTCGACGGTCAGGTCAGCGCCCGTGGGCAAACCACCTCGGTGACCTACGAGCTGCCGCCGGAACATTCCGCCAACGAAGCCTTCACGGTGGCCCGCGAGGCCCTGCAGAAACAGGACGCCGAACTGCTGTTCTGGTGCCAGGCGAGGGACTGCGGCGAAAGCAGCCTGTGGGCCAACGAAGTGTTCGGCAATGCCAAGCTGTACGGTGCCGACGAGCAACAGGCGTATCTGCTGCTGCGGCTGGCGGCCCCACGGGACAACACCCTGGTGGCGCTCTACAGCATCACTCGCGGCAATCGCAAAGCCTATCTGCATGTCGAGCAGTTCGAAGCCGGCGCAGCGCTGGGTGACTTGCTGCCGACCTCGGCGACGCTGCTGCGGCAACTCAAGAGCACCGGCGAACTGGATTTCCCCAAGCTGACCGGCGATCCGGATGACACCTGGCTGCGCCTGCTGTCCCGTGGCCTCAACCTCGACACCACTCTGCGCGTGACGGTTTCCGGAGCCAGGGCCGAGGCCTGGCGCCAGGCGCTGATCGGCCAGGGCGTGCGTGCGGCACGGATGGAAACCGGCAGTGTCGAAGGTGCCGGCCTGCGTATCGAGCTCTTGCGTTAGGTGGTTCTGGCGAGCACGCACCGCGTGTTCGCCTACTCTTTGGCTGACTGACTTTTTCGAGACCCTACATGCTCAATAACGATCGGCTGTTGGTGCAGATCCTCCTGCTGGTGCTGTTCGGCGCCAGTCTTTGGGTGATGGCGCCGTTCTGGTCGGCGCTGTTCTGGGGGGCGGTGCTGGCGTTCGCCAGTTGGCCGCTGATGCGTCTGCTGACCCGTTGGCTCAATGGCCGCGAATCGCTGGCGGCGCTGCTGTTGACCGTAGGCTGGATGCTGCTGGTGGCGGCGCCGCTGGTATGGCTGGGCTTCAACCTGGCCGACCATGTGCGCGATGCCACGGCATTCATCAAGGACGTGCAGGTCGATGGACTGCCGGAGGCGCCGGCCTGGCTTGGTGGCGTGCCGCTGGTGGGCGAACGGCTGGTGGGCATCTGGAACAGTATCGACCAGCAGGGCGCGGCCATGATGGTGGCGGTCAAACCTTATCTGGGGCAGGTCGGCAACTGGCTGCTGGCGCGCAGTGCGCAGATCGGCGGGGGGATCCTCGAGCTGACCCTGAGCATTGTCTTCGTGTTCTTTTTCTACCGTGACGGGCCACGTCTTGCCGCGTTCGTGCACGGCCTGCTGCAGCGTTTGATCGGCGACCGCGCCGGGTACTACATCGAACTGGTGGCCGGCACCGTGCAGCGGGTGGTCAACGGGGTCATCGGCACGGCGGCCGCGCAGGCGCTCCTGGCGCTGATCGGCTTCCTTATCGCCGGGGTACCGGGTGCGCTGGTGCTGGGGATCGTGACGTTTCTGCTCAGCCTGATTCCGATGGGCCCGCCACTGGTGTGGATTCCTGCCACGGCGTGGCTGGCCTGGAAGGGCGAGTACGGGATGGCGGTGTTTCTCGGGATCTGGGGGACGTTCATCATCAGTGGCGTGGACAACGTGCTCAAGCCGTACCTGATCAGCCGCGGGGGCAATCTGCCGCTGGTGATTGTCCTGCTGGGGGTGTTTGGCGGGTTGATTGCGTTCGGGTTTATCGGGTTGTTTATCGGGCCGACGTTGTTGGCGGTGGCTTATAGTTTGTTGACGGATTGGAGCAAGAGCCAGGGGCGGGTAGAGGATCGGCGCTGAGCTTTTTGTTGGTCTTGGTCTTGGTTTTGGTGTTTGGGTTGGTCTTGGCGGCCTCTGGGCCGACCAGGTTTTGGTTTGTTCGGTGTGTATATCCGTTGCTTCGGTAACGGCGGCTTAGGGTTTCGCCCTTACGGCGACTCACTTTTTTGACAAACGCCTCAAAAAAGTAAGCAAAAAAACGCTCGCCCCGGCGTTCGGCCCCTCGCGGGCTCGGGGTTCCTTCGCTCCGGTGTCCATCCGGGGGCATCGACTTCGTCGACGGGTTCGGCTTCGCCAAACGGCGCTGCGCGCCCATCCCCGGATGCACACCTCCACTCAGCCTTCCGAAGGGGCGGGTGGATCAAGATCAAGAGCTTTGTCGAGCTAACGCTCATCCTGGTGGTGCAGCGGTCTGGTTTTCGCTTGCCGGACGGCCGAACTGGTTCTTTCAGCGTATTCAATGCGCGCGGCAGGAGCTGCTGAAGGCTGCGATCTTTGCTGGTTTGTCCAATCGATCCATACCTTTGCGCAGCTCCCGCAGCGGGCGCGTTGGTTTTGATCGTTCCTGTTCGGGATTGATCGTTACTCGTTCGGCGGGCTCATGTTGCTACGTTCAGGTATTTGCCCACCGACGCGGTGTTATCGAGTGAATACTGTTTGCTCAGGTTGGCAATCATGCGGTTGAGCGCTTCGCGGGTGGTTTGGGAGGTGCTGGTGTTTGTTTCGTCGGTCGGGCGTTCGCGCCCGGCATGCAGGGCGGCTTTCAGTTCGTCGCTGCTGACGCCACCACTGCCGTCGCTGTCCAGCACTTCGAGCAAGGCGGCGCTGGTGTCGGTATCGGTCGAGGAACTGCTGGCGGCGGTTTGCAGGGCGCTGCTCAGTTCGCTGGCGCTGACGTTGCCGTCGCCATCGCTATCGAGTTGGCCGAACAGTTCATCGCTGGACACCTGGGGCGGTGGCGGTGGGGGGAGGCTGGCGCTGAGTTCGTCCTGGCTGACGACGCCGTCCTTGTTTTTATCCAGGGCCGAGAAGACTTCGTTGCTGTCGGCGCTGCTGCCGGCACTGGTCAGGCCGCTGCTCAGTTCATCGTTGCTGATCGCGCCATCACCGTCGCTGTCCAGCGCACTGATCAGGGCGTCGGCTAGGTCGGTGTTGGGGGCCTGATCGCCGGGACGCGGTGGAGGTGGCGCCATGGCGGTCATTTCTTCGGCGCTGAGGCTGCCACTGGAGTCGCTGTCGAGGTCGCCGAATTGTTTGCTCAGGCTGACCAGAAGGCCGTCATTGGCTTTCTGCGACAGAGCACTGCTCAGTTCGTCCTGATCCACCGCGCCGTCGCCGTTGCTGTCGAGCTTGGCGAACAGCTGCTTTTGCAGCTGCTGGCTGCGTGCATTTTGCGTGGTGGTGCTGCTGGTGCTGGTATAGCTCGTGTAGTTGCTGACGCTACCGATCATGGGCTCGCTCCTTGGACTGTAGAACCGGTGAGTGTCCCGGCTTGTGCAGCCTCAAGGGGCAAGTTGTCGTGGGTATAGGCCGTTTGTACCGGACGCTACACAAGCGCGGATCTCAGCCGCGGGGCAGGCGGATGATCGCAGTCAGTCCGCCACCGGGCGTGTCTTCGAGGTTCAACTGGCCGCCGAGGCGCTGCGCGGCTTCACGGGCGATAGTCATGCCCAGACCTACGCCGCCGGAATTGCGGTTGCGCGAGCCTTCCAGGCGAAAGAACGGTTCGAACACCGCCTCGCGTTGATCCGCGGCAATGCCCGGGCCGTGGTCGATGACGCGAATCAGCAACTGTTCCCGCTGATCCTGCAGTTCGATGCGTACCTGCCCGGCATAGCGCAGGGCGTTATCCAGCAGGTTGTTGATGCACGAGCGCAGGGCCATGGGCTGTACCGGCAGCGGTGCACAATGCCCGCTGACCTGGGCATCGGCGCCCTGGTCCTGGGCGTTTTCACACAGCGATTCGACCAGCGCCTGTACATCCATCAGTTGCACGGCTTCGCTGGTGCGCTGCTCGTGCAGGTAGGTCAGGGTGGCGTCGAGCATGCCGATCATGTCGTCCAGGTCCTGACGCATCTGACCTTGCAGCTTCTCGTCGTCGATCTGCTCCAGGCGCAGTTTCAGGCGCGACAGCGGGGTACGCAGGTCGTGGGACACCGCGCCGAGCATGCGCGCGCGTTGCTGCACTTGGCCGCGAATCCGTTGTTGCATCAGGTTGAATGTGTACGCGGCCTGCCTGGCTTCGCGCGGGCCGGATTCGTCCAGCGGCGGGCTGTTGAGGTCCTCGCTGAGACGTTCGGCGGCATCGCTCAGGCGCTGGATCGGCCGGGTCAGCAGCTTGGCGCCGTACCAGGCAGCGATAATCAGCGAGATGAACTGGAAGGTCAGCGGCACCAGCGGCCCGCCAAACCAGGGGCGCGGCGGGCGTGGGGCAAAGCGCGGATCTTGCGGCGGCGGCTGGCCGTTGAAGTTTTCCGCGAACGGCGGCGGTGGTGGCGGTGGCGGCGGGCCGTAGAGACGGAACCAGGCAAAGGCCAGCAAGTGCGCCAGGACAATCGCCACCAACAGCACGCCGAAGAGGCGGCCGAACAGCGTGTCGAAGCGCGCTCGCATCAGCCGATGTCCCGGGCGTCGAACAGATAGCCTTCACCGCGCACGGTCTTGATCAGTTGCGGCGCCTTCGGGTCGTCGCCGAGCTTCTGTCGCAGCCGCGATACCAGCAGGTCGATGCTGCGGTCGAAGGCTTCGATCGAGCGGCCACGGGCTGCATCCAGCAACTGTTCGCGGCTGAGCACCCGGCGCGGGCGTTCGATGAAGACCCAGAGCAGGCGGAATTCGGCGTTGGACAGCGGCACCACCAGGCCATCGTCGGCGATCAGTTGCCGCAATACGCTGTTCAGGCGCCAGTTGTCGAAGCGAATGTTTGCCCGCTGCTCGGTGCGGTCGTCGCGCACCCGGCGCAGGATGGTCTGGATCCGCGCCACCAGTTCGCGCGGCTCGAATGGCTTGGCCATGTAGTCGTCGGCGCCCAGTTCCAGGCCGATGATGCGGTCGGTGGGTTCGCAACGGGCGGTGAGCATCAGGATCGGAATGTCCGATTCGGCACGCAGCCAGCGGCACAGCGACAGACCGTCTTCGCCGGGCAGCATGAGGTCGAGCACCACCACGTCGAAGTGTTCGGCCTGCATCGCCTGGCGCATGGCCGCGCCGTCGGTGACGCCGCTGGCGTGAATGTTGAAGCGCGCCAGATAGTCGATCATCAGCTCGCGGATCGGCACGTCATCGTCGACGATCAGCGCCCGGACGCTCCAGCGCTTGTCGTCTTTCTGCTCTTCGTTCACGGAGGCTTGGGTGTTGTGCATGGGGCTGTTCATCTGCCAGTAGGCCGCCAACCACAAAGATAGGCTGCGAGGTTGTGGTTTCAGCATAGGCGTCCGGCCGTGAGGCGGGAAGGGCTGCTGTAAGGACATGTTGCGGCTGGCGAGGCTAGCGCGGGTGCATGTTGTCGGCGTGTCGGCTGTGTATCGAAGTCGACACAATAGCTTCGAACGCTATGCTGATCACGTCCGGCGGCACGATTTACCGATCATCGGGTGCCGCGCCGCCACCGGTTCCGCTACAATGCGCGCCGATTTCGACTTGCCTGAGAGCCCACCCATGTCCGCCTGCCAGACTCCTATCATCGTCGCCCTGGATTTCCCTACTCGTGACGCCGCGCTGAAGCTGGCCGACCAGTTGGACCCGAAACAGTGCCGGGTCAAAGTGGGCAAGGAGCTGTTCACCAGCTGCGCCGCAGAAATCGTCGGCACCCTGCGTGACAAAGGCTTCGAGGTGTTCCTCGACCTGAAATTCCACGACATTCCCAACACCACCGCGATGGCGGTCAAGGCGGCGGCCGAGATGGGCGTGTGGATGGTCAACGTGCATTGCTCCGGTGGCCTGCGCATGATGGCGGCCTGCCGTGAAGAACTGGACAAGCGCAGCGGCCCGCAGCCGCTGTTGATCGGCGTGACCGTGCTGACCAGCATGGAACGTGAGGATCTGGCCGGGATCGGCCTGGACATCGAACCGCAGGAGCAAGTGCTGCGTCTGGCCGCTCTGGCCGAGAAGGCCGGGATGGACGGCCTGGTCTGTTCGGCGCTGGAAGCCACCGCGTTGAAAGCCGCGCATCCGTCGCTGCAACTGGTGACGCCGGGTATTCGTCCGGCGGGCAGTGCCCAGGACGACCAGCGCCGCATTCTGACCCCGCGTCAGGCGCTGGATGCCGGTTCCGACTACCTGGTGATCGGCCGTCCGATCAGTCAGGCGGCGGATCCGGCCAAAGCGTTGGCTGCCGTCGTCGCCGAGCTGGCATAAGCAGCGTACGAAAACCCGTGGGGGCGAATTTGCCCCCACGGGTTTTTTATCGCCTGCACCAAGGGCTCAGACCTTCAGCACCAGCTTGCCGAAGTTCTCGCCGCTGAACAGTTTCGTCAGCGTCTCCGGGAAGGTCTCCAGCCCGTCGACAATATCTTCCTTGCTCTTGAGCTGCCCCTTGGCCATCCAGCCGGCCATTTCCTGGCCGGCGGCGGCGAATTGCGCGGCGTAATCCATGACCACGAAGCCTTCCATCCGCGCCCGATTGACCAGCAGCGAGAGGTAATTGGCCGGGCCCTTGAGCGCTTCCTTGTTGTTGTACTGGCTGATGGCGCCGCAGATCACCACGCGGGCCTTGAGGTTCAGGCGGCTCAGCACGGCGTCGAGGATGTCGCCGCCGACGTTATCGAAATACACATCGACGCCTTTCGGGCATTCGCGCTTGAGGCCGGCCACGACGTCCTCGCTCTTGTAGTCGATGGCACCGTCGAAACCCAGTTCATCGATGAGGAACCGGCACTTGTCGGCGCCACCGGCAATCCCCACCACGCGGCAGCCCTTGAGCTTGGCGATCTGCCCGGCAATGCTGCCCACTGCGCCAGCCGCGCCGGACAGCACCACGGTGTCGCCGGCCTTGGGGGCGCCGACGTCCAGCAGGGCAAAGTAAGCGGTCATGCCGGTCATGCCCAGTGCCGACAGATAGCGCGGCAATGGCGCCAGTTGCGGATCGACCTTGTAGAAGCCGCGCGGCTCGCCAAGGAAATAATCCTGCACGCCCAGCGCACCGTTGACGTAGTCCCCGACCGCGAACCCCGGGTTGTTCGACGCGATGACTTTGCCTACGCCCAGCGCACGCATGACTTCACCGATGCCGACGGGCGGGATGTAGGACTTGCCCTCGTTCATCCAGCCACGCATGGCCGGGTCGAGGGACAGGTATTCGTTCTTGACCAGAATCTGTCCGGCCGCCGGCTCGCCGACCGGGACCTCCTGAAAGGTGAAGGTCTCGCGGGTCGCGGCGCCCACCGGGCGTTTGGCGAGCAGGAACTGGCGATTGGTCTGGTTGGTCATGACAGGCACTCAAGCTGAATGAAACCTTGTTGATAGACCTTCGTTGCCAATGCCGCAAGCACGGCTGACCCGGCGAATGCAGGCTGATCCAGTGCGGTGATAGTGCGTGCCGGGTGTTTATCACTGTGATTCATGGCTGGGCAAACGGCCATTTGATAGTGCTGCCGTGGGGCAGGGCGCTGTGGCTATGCTGTAACGGTGAAATTCCCCCCTGCTTTCATTCGTTCGAGGACATAACAATGAGCATGACGTTTTCCGGCCAGGTCGCCGTAGTCACCGGCGCGGCCAACGGTATCGGCCGCGCGACCGCCCAGGCATTCGCCGCCGAAGGTCTGAAGGTGGTGGTGGCCGATCTGGATACCGCCGGGGGCGAGGGGACCGTAGCGCTGATTCGTACGGCCGGCGGTGAAGCGACCTTCGTCCGTTGTAACGTGACCGTCGAAAGCGAAGTGAAAAATCTGATGGATGAGGTGATCAATACCTACGGCCGTCTGGACTACGCCTTTAACAACGCCGGCATCGAAATCGAGAAGGGCAAACTCGCCGAAGGCTCGATGGACGAGTTCGACGCGATCATGGGAGTCAACGTCAAGGGCGTCTGGCTGTGCATGAAGTATCAGTTGCCCTTGCTGCTGGCCCAGGGTGGCGGTGCGATCGTCAACACGGCCTCGGTGGCCGGCCTCGGCGCAGCACCGAAAATGAGCATCTACGCGGCCTCCAAGCACGCGGTGATCGGCCTGACCAAGTCGGCCGCGATCGAGTACGCGAAGAAAAAAATCCGCGTCAATGCGGTGTGTCCGGCGGTGATCGACACCGACATGTTCCGTCGTGCCTATGAAGCCGATCCGAAGAAGGGCGAATTCGCCAACGCCATGCACCCGGTCGGGCGGATCGGCAAGGTCGAGGAGATCGCCAGTGCGGTGCTTTACCTGTGCAGCGACGGTGCCGCGTTCACCACCGGGCATTCGCTGGCCGTCGACGGCGGCGTGACCGCGTTCTGACGCCAGGCGGGTTGGTCTTCGCAAAGCCCGCCCTCGTGCGGGCTTTTTATTTTTGCGGCAGCCGCTCCGCGCTCGGCCGGCGATTGTGTTTCAAATGTTTAGAACTCGCGGTTTTGACGGCGTTGTCGCACAGCCTGATCGAGCCGGCTGTGATTTACTGCCGCCAGCAAAACGAACAGGAGTTTGCTTGCTCATGGAATTGAGAATTGATCGACAGGCAATGGTGCCGGTCGTACAACAGATTGTTGATGGCTTGACCGAGTGGATCCAGCAAGGCGACTTTCCCCCGGCCACGCGCCTGCCCTCGGTTCGCCACATCGCGCGGTGCAATCTGCTCAGTCAATCGGCGGTGTTCGAGGCCTGCGAGCGGCTGGTGGCGCAGGGCATTCTTGCCGCTCGCCAGGGCTCGGGGTTTGTCGTCGCCAGCGCTGCCCGGCCGCTCAGGGATTGCGATGCGCTGCCATGCACCGGCCGCGAGCCGTCTGGTGAGGCGGGCGGGGCGCTGTCACTGGGTGGCGGCAGTCTGCCCGAGAGCTGGCGTGAACCCGATGACCTCAGCTATGCGATCCGTCAGGTGGCGCGCACGGACATGACCAGCCTGTTCGGCTACAGCACACCGCTGGGGCTGCCGGTGCTGCGGGCGCAGATCGTCAAGCGCCTGAAACAGCTGGATATCAACTGCACCGGCGAACACCTGCTGACCACCGCCGGCGCCAGTCATGCCCTGGACCTGATTGTGCGGACCCTGTTCCGCGCCGGCGACTGCGTGGTGGTGGAAACGCCGGGCTATGCGCCGCTGTTCGAGCTGTTGCGCCTGCATGGCGTGCGCATGCTCGAAGTGCGCCGCACGCCGAGCGGGCCGGACACCGATGCCCTGGAAGGCCTGCTGCGACAGTTCCGCCCGGCGGCGTTGTTCATCAACAGCCATCACCATAATCCCACCGGCAGTTGCCTGACACCCGCGGTGGCCCAGCGCATCCTGCAATTGAGCAGGCAGCATGATCTGCGCCTGATCGAGGATGATGTCTACGCCGACCTGCACCATGGCGGCGGGGTACGCCTCGCCGCGCTGGATGACGCTGAGCGGGTGATCTACGTCGGCAGTTTCTCCAAGACCCTGAGCAGTTCGCTGCGGGTCGGCTTCGTTCACGCCGATGCCGGCATTGTCGCGCGCCTGGCGCAGGTGAAAATGATCAGCAGCCTCGGCGCATCGCGCTTCTGCGAAGCGGTGCTGGCCAACCTCTTGGCCAGTGGCGCCTATCGCAAGCTGGTGCAACGCCAGCGCCAGCGCTTGAACGCCGACCGGGCGGCAGCGTTGCAGGCGCTGGAAGACGCCGATTGGGAGGTGTTCGGCAAGCCGACCGGCGGACTGTTCATCTGGGCCCGCTCGCCTTCTGGCGATGATCTGCGCCTGCGCCGTCAGGCCCAGCGCTGCGGGGTGTCGTTGCCGTGCTCGACCACGTTCAGCCCCAGCGGCGAGGCCAGTGACTGGCAGCGCATCAACGTGGCCTATGCCTGTGATCCCCGGGCCCGGCAGTTCTTTCGCAGCAGCACTTCGGATCGACCTCAAGTGTTCTGAAAACGACGCGACCGTAGCTTTTTGCCATTATTCCGACGCCAGAGACTTGTGCTGCTTCATGGCCGTTGCGACTCTTCGTCAACAGACAATGGCAGGGGACTACGCGCAATGATTTCGGCCATGCAAGGACGTTTTGCCAACCTCGGTATGGCAAAAAAACTGGGTATCGGGTTTGTGCTGGTACTGCTCTTGACCGCGTTGGTGGCAGCCATCGGTGTCTGGTCCCTGCAAACCATCAGTCAGCGCTTCGACGGCCTCAAGCAGATGTCCTCGCTCAACAGCGGTTTGCTCAAGGTGAGATTGCTGGAGCAGGACTATGCCCTGCACGGCAACCCGAAAACCGCCGATGCCCTGCACGAAGGGGTGGACGGGCTGATTGCCCTGGCCAACCAGCTCAAGGCGCAATCCTCGGCGAATGTGCCGGTGATGAACGATGTCGAGCAGTCGCTGGGCGCGTACCGCAAGGCGTTCGATGAGTTCGTCTCGCTGACCCAGGCCAAGGATCTGGCGCTGGAAATGGCCAGTTGGTCGGTGTCCAGCGTGGCCAACAACCTTGACGTATTGCAGGCCGGGCTGGCGGACGACGGTGCGTATACCCTGAAGGACACCGAAGGCAAGGATGGCGCGCAGTTTATCGAGCAAGCCAGCCAGGTCAGCCAGGTTTCCCGGCTGATGCTGCAAGCCATGAACGAAGCACGTGTGCGCCTGGATCAAAGCCGCAAGGGCGATGCCGACAGCGCCGGCAAAGGCAATATCGAGCAGGCGGCGCAGGCCCAGGCGCAGGCCGAACAGTTGAAGTCGACCGTCAAGGACGAGGGTTACCTGACCGTGCTCAACGAGGTGTCCGGGCATATCGCCGGGTTCAACGACAAACTCGCCGAGTACACCGGGTTGCTGGCGCAGGAAAAAACCGTCTACGAGCAATTGCATCAGCGCGCTGCCGAAGTGGTGGAGCGGGTCGATCAGGCCTATGTCGCGCAGGACGCGGCGATGCAGGCCGAACTGAAAAAGAACTCGGTGCTGATTATCGGCTCGTCGGCGCTGGCGCTGCTGGTCGGCTTGATTGCGGCATGGCTGATTACTCGCTTGATCGTCGCGCCATTGCGCAGCGTGATCGAGGTTGCGCAGCGGATTGCTGGCGGTGACTTGAGCGCTACGATCGAAGTGAACCGACGCGACGAGATCGGCCAGTTGATGCTGGCCATGCAGCAGATGGGCGCGGGGTTGAGCACCATCGTCAGCGGTTTGCAGGCCGGTATCGAGCAACTGGCAAGCTCGGCGCAATCGCTGTCGGCGGTAACCGAACAGACCAACCTCGAAGTCAGCAGCCAGAAGGAAGAAACCGAGCAGGTCGCCACGGCCATGAACCAGATGACTGCGACCGTGCATGATGTCGCGCGTAATGCCGAAGAGGCGGCGCTGGCGGCGCAGACCGCCGATGACAAGGTCGAGAGCGGTCAGCAGGTGGTGCGCCAGAGCATGGCGCGGATCGAGCAACTGGCCGATTCGGCCACTTCGGCCAGCTCCAGTATCGAAAGCCTCAGCGCCGAGATCCAGAACATCGGCACGGTCCTCAGCGTGATCAAAAGTGTGGCCGAGCAGACCAATCTACTGGCACTCAACGCCGCCATCGAGGCGGCGCGGGCCGGGGAGCAGGGGCGCGGCTTTGCGGTGGTCGCCGATGAAGTGCGGGCGCTGGCGCGGCGTACCCAGCAGTCGACCGAAGAAATCGAACGCCTGGTCAGCGCCTTGCGTGCAGCGGCGCAGGCATCGGTGCAGCAGATTCAGAGCAGTGGCGAGTTGGTGAAACTGGCGGTCAGCGATGCGCTGCAGACCGAGAGCGCCTTGGGCAGTATTGCCACGGCGGTTTCCCTGATTCAGCAGATGAATCAGCAGATTGCGGCGGCGGCCGAAGAACAGAGTTCGGTGGCCGAGGAAATCAACCGCAGTGTCACCAGTATTCGCGCGAGTGCGGATCAGTCGTCGCTGGCGATGCAGGGGAATGCGGCTTCCAGTGTCGAACTGGCGCAGTTGGGGGGCGAGTTGCGGGGGATGGTGGGGCACTTCCGGCTTTGATCCGGCCTGTGTTCAAACCGCGTCGCCGCGGGTGCCGTCGCGCAGGTATGCAGCTTTTGCAGGCGCCGGCTCGCTGGCGATAGCGTCATGCCGGCCAACGCCTTCCCCGCAGCGCTACGCCGAGCTGCTGGAGGTGCCACAGGCTGCGATCTTTTGCCGCCGCTATCGGCAGGCCAAAAAAAACCACCTTGCGGTGGTTTTTTTCGGCTTCGGCAATCAGTCGTAGATCACTTTCTTCTTCCAGTCCGCATCGGCTTCGACATCTTTGAGGCCGGCGGTCAGCTGGTTTTCTTCGCCCTCGACCGGGGCGATCTTGTCCATGACCTGGGCGTTGGCGCGGGCGAGGAGTTTTTCCAGGTATTGCAGTTGTTCGGCGTAGATCTGCGGGTCCTGCTGTTTGCGCAGGTATTGCACGCCGCGTTCGAAGGCGAGGCGGGCCTGGCCCGGCTGGTTCTGTTGCAGGGCGTGCTGGCCGAGGTTGTTGAAGAATTCGATATGCAGCAGGACCAGGATGTGGCGGACTTCACGAATCCAGTGCTTGGCCTCGTTCGGAAGCAGGAAGCCGTCCTGGGTGGCGCGGGTGATCTGGCCGTGCAGGGCTTCCAGAAGGAAGCGGACGTCCTTGGCCTTGGCTTCGGTCTGGATCGGCGCTGGCGGGTTGTTGACCGGGATGGATTCACCCTGGGCGACCAGAGCGCTCAGTTCGGTGATGCGGGCCTTGGTGGTAGCGCTGGTCTTCTCCAGGTTCAGCAGGCGCTGGCAGACGTTCAGTTCGAGGCGGGTCAGCAGCAGCTTGAGGGCCGGAGTCATGAACTGGCCGGGGAACGTCTCGGTGAGCTCGCCGCAGCGGCGCAGGCGGTCGTTGAGTTCGACCTTGGTGCGGGCCTTCTCCAGCTTGTTGTTTTCCACCACATGGTTCATGTAGCCAATGGCGATCAAAATTGCGATCCCGGCTATGACTAGCAGGGTGATCATGAGTGGTGTCACCGGTAAGACCTCTTTATAGGGTTCGCGTGCGAGTGTAGTGGCTCGGCCTATAGGAGCCTAGCGCCGCTCGACGGGTTTGGATCGGCGAAGCTGAATCTGTATCGGCCGCGGGCCTGCTTATATAAATGCTGGCGCTTGGGGTGCAGATTGCCATCACCTCTGCGGTGGACTATAGCGCCTTGGCGAGTGGCGGAATATAGGCGTCAATCGTCGGGCAGCGGAAAAGCCCGAATGGCCGCGCAAAGCAGGTCGAAGTCATTGATTTAAATAAATTTATATCAGGGGGTTGACGACCTCCCAATCCATCCATAGAATGCGCGCCACTTGCAGCGTAAAGCACACAGCGAAACGCAGCAGGGAGTGAATGTTGTAGTGTGTCCCCTTCGTCTAGTGGCCTAGGACACCGCCCTTTCACGGCGGTAACAGGGGTT
>NZ_JARVSM010000009.1 GCF_030209175.1 Pseudomonas sp. efr-133-TYG-5
TTCGACTGCGCCGGAAGTGGGGCGAATTATAGACCTCCAGAATCTGCCGTCAACAGTTAATTTCATTTTTCTATCAACCGGCATGAAATGCCCGCTTCTATATAGACGCGCCAGCAATCCATGCGCACTATATTGCCCAATTCAACCAATACCACCTCCTGCTACCCTCTCGGACGACCCGCGCAATGAATGACCAACCCCGCAGCCTGGCCTCAATCCTGTTTCCGGTTGGCCTGCTATTAATAGCCATGGCGTCGATTCAGTCCGGAGCCTCGCTGGCCAAAAGCATGTTTCCGATTGTGGGCGCCCAAGGGACAACGACACTGCGCCTGATATTCGCCAGCGTAATCATGCTGCTCCTGCTGCGTCCCTGGAGAGCGAAGCTGACGGCCAAATCCCTGCGCACGGTGATTGTCTACGGAATGGCCCTGGGCGGGATGAACTTCCTCTTCTATATGTCATTGCGCACGGTGCCACTGGGGATTGCAGTCGCGCTGGAGTTCACCGGCCCCCTGGCAGTAGCCATTTACGCATCCCGCCGCGCCATCGATTTCCTCTGGATCGCCCTCGCCGCCATTGGCCTCTTCCTGCTGATTCCGACGGGAGCGACCTCAGCCGGGCTCGACCTGGTCGGCGCCGGATATGCCTTGGGTGCCGGCGCCTGCTGGGCGCTTTACATTCTGTTCGGGCAAAAGGCCGGTGCCGACAACGGTGTCACCACGGCGGCACTGGGCGTCATGATCGCCGCGCTGTTCGTTGCGCCCATAGGCATCGTCCATGCCGGTGCCGCTCTGCTGACGCCTTCGTTGATCCCGGTGGCCATTGGTGTGGCGATTCTCTCCACTGCCCTGCCCTACACCCTGGAAATGGTCGCCCTGACGCGAATGCCGGCGCGCACCTTCGGTACGTTGATGAGTATCGAGCCGGCATTCGGCGCGCTGTCGGGTTTGCTGTTCCTGCAGGAATACCTGACTTTTGCGCAATGGATGGCGATCCTCTGCATCATTCTCGCCTCCGTGGGGGCCACCATGACGATGGGGGCGGCCGCCAAGCCCGCGGTTGCGGCGGATTGACAGCGGTTTTGACTTAGGTCTGGTATTTGGCGCGCATTTAGGCCATGTTTAGCCGCGTAACCCAATGCCAGGCATGGACTTTTTCGGACAGGGACATCAGAACGCTTACAGCGCCAGCGAATACGGGCAGACCCGGGCGTCAGACTCGAGGCCGCCATTAAGGATGGTAATGAAACGAATTTTGATATTGATCGCCGTACTTGCGGTTACGGGCTGCGCGGCGACATCGAAAACCCAGGTGAAGCACGGCAAGAAAGGCCTGCACATCAATTGCTCGGGGCTCTCGTCCTCCTGGGACAAGTGCTACACCAGCGCCGCCAACTCCTGCGCCCCCAAGGGTTACAAAGTCATCGCCAAATCGGGCGACGCCGTGGAGGAACCGGGTGATTATCCGTTCGGCCTGAACCCGGCCGGCTATACCAGCCGCAGCATGATCGTCATCTGCAAATAGTTCGATGCCACTTCATTCAGCGCATTGCCCATCGAGCTGACGAACGATCTCCTGATGGCTGGACTGCAGGACCCTACGCTGAATCTGCGGCGTGGCCAGCATGCGCGCTACCACCAAAGCCCCGACACATTGCGACAGAATGGCCCAGGCCAGGCTGTCGCTCTCCAGTATGTGTGCCCAGCTCTGCTGCAGCCGGCAGATCCATAGCTCGGCCTGCTCGCGCACCGACTCATCCGCCCGGGCGATCTCTGCTCCCAGCGCCGGCAAGGCGCATCCAGACTCGGGCTGCTCGACATGCGCCATGCTCAGGTAGTGCTTGAGACAGCGCTGCAGACGCTGCCGATCCTGAGTCTCCTCGCCGCCCAGGCGCTCCAGGCTTTGCTTCAGCTCGCGCTCGACGATCGCCGTGAACAACTCGTTTTTCGAGGAAAAATGGCTGTAGAACGCGGCACCGCTCAAGCCGATCGCCTTCATCAGGCCATCGACGCCCACCGAAGAGAAGCCAGACTTCTTCGCCGACAGCGCGCTGCTTTGCAGCAGTTTTTCGCGGGTTTCCAGTTTATGGCTGGCGGAGTAACGCATGGATTGTTCCTCAGAATGGCTGCCTTGACGCTGGGCGGATCCTAGCATAACGTTCGTTCACTTAACGATCGTTTACTAAAGGGATAACCCATGAATAACAACAAGGTCGTATTGGTGGTCGGTGCCGGCGATGCCACCGGAGGCGCCATTGCCCGACGCTTTGCCAAAGAGGGTTTCATTGCCTGCGTCACACGACGCAGTGCTGACAAATTGCAGCCATTGGTGCAAGCCATCCAGGCCGACGGCGGGCAGGCCCACGGATTTGCCTGTGATGCACGCAAGGAAGACGAGGTGATCGCACTGATCGAAGACATCGAAACCCGCATCGGGCCGATCGAAGCGTTCGTCTTCAACATCGGCGCCAACGTGCCGTGCAGCATCCTCGAAGAAACCGCGCGCAAGTATTTCAAGATCTGGGAGATGGCCTGCTTCTCGGGGTTTCTCAATGCCCGTGAGGTGGCCAAACGCATGGTCGAGCGACGTCGCGGCACGATCCTGTTCACCGGTGCCACCGCCGGCTTACGCGGTGCTTCGGGCTTCGCCGCATTCGCCGGGGCCAAGCACGGCATTCGCGCACTGGCGCAAAGCATGGCCAGGGAGCTGGGGCCGATGAACATTCATGTCGCGCACGTGGTGGTCGATGGCGCCATCGATACTGACTTCATCCGCGACAACTTCCCCGACAAATACGCCACCAAGGATCAGGACGGCATCCTCGATCCCGAGCACATCGCCGAGAACTACTGGTATCTGCACCGCCAGCCACGGGACGCCTGGACGTTCGAGCTGGATCTGCGTCCGTGGAACGAACGCTGGTAAATCCCCATAACAAAAAAGAGCGCAGCGACTATGAGCAAAACCGTGGAGTTCTACTTCGACCTTGGCAGCCCCGCTACTTACCTGGCGTACACCCAACTGCCAAAAATCTGTGCCGACACCGGCAGTCAGCTGATCTATATCCCGATGTTGCTGGGCGGGGTGTTCAAAGCCACCGGCAATGCGTCGCCGGCGATGATTCCGGCCAAGGGCCGCTACATGTTCCAGGACCTTGACCGCTACGCGAAACGCTACGGCGTACCGCTGAAATTCAACCCGCACTTTCCGATCAACACGCTGATGCTGATGCGCGCTGTCACCGGCGTGCAACTGCGCCAGCCGCAACGCTTCCTGGCCTTTATCGATTGTCTGTTCACTGCGCTGTGGGTCGAGGGGCGCAGTCTGGACGAGCCAGCAACCGTCGCAGCTGTGCTGGCCGAGCATGGCTTCAATCCTGAGGAGGTGCTGGCGTTGACCCACGACGAGGCCGTCAAAGCCGCACTCAAGGACAACACCGAAACCGCCATCAAACGTGGCGTGTTCGGCGCGCCGAGCATGTTCGTCGGCAATCAGTTGTTCTTCGGCCAGGATCGCCTCGACTTCGTCGCGCAGGCACTGGCCTGACGCTCAGCAGACGCCCTGGCGATTCATAGGCCGAGCACATGCCTCAAGCGCTGGCGACAGCGCCTGAGTTGCATGCCTTCAGATCGCCGCGGTGCGGGTGTGCAACCATTCCAGCGCCGCACCGTCGAGCAACGGGCTCAGGCGCTCGCGCACTTCGGCGTGATAGGCGTTGAACCACTGCTTATCTTCCTCGGTCAGCAGCGCCGGCTCCAGGCAACGGGTGTCGATCGGGCACAGGGTCAGCGTTTCGAACTTGAGGAATTCGCCGAACTCGCTGCTTCCCGCCTCGCGGTTCATCGCCAGGTTTTCGATGCGCACGCCCCAACGGCCCGGACGGTAGGTGCCCGGCTCGATGGAAGTGATCATCCCCGCTTGCATGGCAGTCTGTGGTGCCGGCGCTGCCTGATAGGCGATCACCTGCGGACCTTCATGAACGTTGAGGAAGTAGCCGACGCCATGCCCGGTGCCGTGTCCGTAGTCGACGCTGTCGGCCCAGATCGGCGCGCGGGCGATGGCATCCAGCAATGGCGAGAGAATGCCTTTCGGGAACTGCGCCCGCGACAGCGCGATCACGCCCTTGAGCACCCGGGTGCAATCGCGTTTCTGCTCGGCGGTCGGCGTACCGACCGGCACCATGCGGGTGATGTCGGTGGTGCCTCCCAGATACTGGCCGCCGGAGTCGATCAGCAGCAGGCCATCACCCTCGATCACCGCGTGTTCTTCTTCGGTGGCGTGGTAATGCGGCATCGCGCCATTGGCGTTGAACGCCGCGATGGTGTTGAAACTCAGCGACACATAATCCGGGCGACGCTCGCGGGCGGCGGTGAGTTTTTCGTCGATGGTCAGTTCGGTGATGCGCTCACGCCCCCAGGCCGATTCCAGCCAGGCAAAGAATTCGCACAGCGCCGCGCCGTCCTGCTCCATGGCCCGGCGGATATGCTCGGCGTCGGCCAGGCTCTTCTGCGATTTGGCCAGGGTCGTCGGGTTCAGGCCTTCGACCAGTTTCACCGCGCTGTCGAGGTTATCCAGCAGACCGCAGGTAACGCGCGCCGGGTCGACCAGCAAGCTCGCGCCCGCCGGCACTGCGCGCAAGGCGTCGGCCACTTCGCTGTAGTCGCGCAGGGTGACGCCATCCTGTTCCAGCACCGCGCGCAACTGCGCATCGACCTTGCTCAGGGCGACAAACAGCGTGGCCTGGTCTTTGCCGATCAGGGCGAAGGAGACGAACACCGGGTTGAACGACACGTCACCGCCACGCAGGTTGAACAGCCAGGCAATGTCGTCGAGGGTGGCGATGAAGTGCCAGTCAGCGCCCCGCTCTGCCAGGGTTTCACGCAGGCTGGCGAGCTTTTCGCCACGGCTGACGGTCGCCTGCGGCGGCAGGTGCTGGTAGATCGGTGCGTTGGGCAGCGGCGGACGGTCGCTCCAGACTTGCTGCAGCAGGTCGAGGTCGGTGCGCAGGCGTGCGCCGCGAGCTTCGAGCTTGCTGCCCAGCGTGCGCGCCGAAGCCACGGCCATTACCGCGCCATCGACCGCTACCACGCCACCCTCAGGGGTCTGCTCGGCCAGCCAGTCCAGCGGTCCCGGCTGCCCCGGTTGCAGCTTGACCAGGTCGATACCGCTGCCCTTGAGTTCCTTGGTCGCCTGTTCCCAGTACCGACTGTCGGCCCAGACCCCGGCGAAATCCGCGGTGACAATCAGCGTGCCGACCGAACCGTGGAAACCCGACAGCCACTGCCGGCCCTGCCAGTAACCCGGCAGGTATTCCGACAGGTGCGGGTCGGCGGAAGGCACCAGCAGCGCGTGAATGCCTTCGCGGCGCATCAGTTCACGGGTCTGCGCCAGGCGCCGGGGCACCGCGCCTTCGGTCAAAGTCTGGGTACTCATCATGTCTCCTGCTAACCACTTCATCGTTATTGTTCGGTGCCGATCACGTTCGGCGTTTTTTCACAGCCCGGTCGCCCAGAATGCCGGGGCACTGGCGCAGGCGGTCTTGATCAGTTGCGCGGCCTGCTCGACGTCTTCGGCGCTGGTGAAACGGCCGAGGCTCAGGCGGATGGTGCGGCCGGCGAGACGCGCGTCATGCCCCAGCGCCAGCAGGACGTGGGACGGCGCATTACTGGCGGAATTGCACGCCGACGTCGCGGAAAACGCGATGGCATGACTCAACGCGGCGCTGTCGAACTCGCCTTCGCTGAAGGTCAGGCTCAAGGTGTGCGGGATGCGCTGGCTGGCGCTGCCGTTCAGGCGCACGCCGGGCAGGCTGAGCAGTTGTTCGAGCAACTGCTCGCGCAGCGCAGCGATGCGGGCCTTCTCTTGCGTGAACACCTCGGCAGCCAGGGCAAACGCTGCCCCCATCGCGGCAATCTGATGGGTTGCCAGCGTGCCGGAGCGCAAACCGCCTTCGTGACCGCCGCCATGGATCTGCGCCTGCAGCCGCTGCTGCGCACGCGGACCGACATACAGCGCGCCGATCCCCTTGGGCCCGTAGAGTTTGTGCGCGGAAAACGACATCAGGTCGACGGGCCACTGTGCCAGGTCGATCGCCACTTTACCGGCCCCCTGGGCCGCATCGACATGAAACAGCGCGCCACGGTTGCGCACCACTTCGCCGATGGCCGGGATGTCGTTGACGGTGCCCAGTTCGTTGTTGACCAGCATCAGCGACACCAGGAAGGTGTCCTCGCGCATCGCCTCGCTGACGGCCTGCGCGGTGATGAGGCCCTCGGCGTCCGGTACCAGATAGGTCACGGCGACACCGGCGTCCTGCAATTGCCGGGCGGTATCGAGGATGGCCTTGTGTTCGATCTGGCTGGTGATGATATGGCCGCCGGACACGCCGCGCGCCTGCGCCACGCCCTTGAGGGCGAGGTTGTTGGATTCGGTGGCGCCGGACGTCCAGACGATCTGCTGCGCCTGGGCACCGACCAGGTCGGCGACCTGGCGCCGTGCCTGCTCGACCGTGTGCCGGGCCTGCTGGCCGAACGCATGGGAGCTTGAAGCGGGATTGCCGAAGTTACCGTGCAACCCCAGACACTCGATCATCACCTGGATGACCCGCTCGTCGACCGGCGTGGTCGCGGCGTAATCGAAATACAGCGGACGTTTGTTCATAAAAGACTCGCAGAGCGTGTTCCGGGATCAGGAGGCTCGTGTCTGCAAATGGCACGGCGCAGCCTTGTGGGCCGCGCCGGAATTCGAGAGCGTCATCAATACCTGATCGGATGCCGTTAAAGAAGTAGGGCTTCATTTCAAAGTGCGTAGGAACGCTCCTGCACGCGACTTTAACAGGCATCGGGCCGGCGGTTGAAGCAATGCGTCAGCGAAAGCTTTCCAGCAGCAGCGGATACAGGGAAATCACCAGCAGCGCGGCCATGCCCCAGTTGAACAGACGCAGCCAGCGGCGATCCTTGAGCACGTTGCGCAACAACGTGCCGCACGCCGCCCAGACGCCGACGCTTGGCAGGTTGATGATGGCGAACACCGCCGCGATCACCACCACATTGGTGAAATAACCCTGCATCGGCGTGTACGTGCTGATGGCGCCGATGGCCATGATCCACGCCTTGGGGTTGACCCACTGGAACGCCGCCGCACCGAGGTAGCTGATCGGCTTGGCCTCACCTTGCTCGTTGTCGCCGACGGGACCGGAATGGGCGATTTTCCACGCCAGGTACAACAAGTACGCCGCGCCGACGTAGCGCAACACGGTATAGAGCAGAGGATAGGTCTGGAACACGGCGCCGAGGCCGAAGCCCACCGCGACCACCAACACAAAGAAGCCGCAGCTAATGCCGAGCATATGCGGAATGGTGCGGTTAAAGCCGAAGTTCACCCCCGATGCCAGCAACATGGTGTTGTTCGGCCCCGGAGTGATCGAGGTGACAAGGGCAAACAGGGCAAAGCCCAGCAGCAGGTCGAGAGAGAGGTTCATGGCAGGCAGTCCGTAGGGTCGTTCAGACGTAGACCCTATCGCACCACGCCGGGCGAACCCATGGACAGTTGGGCAAAACTTCGACCAGTACAGTTTTCGATCAGCTAGGACGACCGTGCAGCTGTACGGCTCGTTCGGCGCTCATCTCACCCTTGTTGTCAAAGCCGAAAGTCCTCTGTGGCTGGCCGAGCAATTCGGCTTTTTTCGCGTGGTATTCATCGAAGGACAGGCCCCGACGATTGAGGGTTTCCAACGCCAGTTCGCGAGTTTCTTCCGCCGTGTAGGGGCGCAGTTCCGGGGATACATGGCTGGCACAACCGGCAAGTACGGAGACGGCGAGAAGCAGGGAAACGGTCAGTAAACGATTCATGGGGAGCGTCCTGGCGAGCAATGGGAGTCGATGGAGAAAGGCTACGCCCGGGCTCGTTCGAGCAGAAATCAACACGCTCGATAGTGGCTATCAGGAATGCGAAAACCAGCGCTTTCTTATTCACAAAAGACCTATCAATAGCAATTAACAGTCTTTTACGGAATAACAGGCAGGCTTTATAAAACGTTCATCGCGCTCGCCACTGTTGCTCCAGCAACTGTTGCCAGAGCAACAGCCGTTCAGCAAAGCCGCTGGATAAACACACCGCGCTGCCCCGGACGAACGCTTGAAGCCGCGTAAACCGGGCTTTCCAGGAATTGGTACAGCGCTTGCTCTGCCCCGGTGACTACTTCTGATCACTGCTCGCCGAGCAACTGTTGAAAAAGGAACTGATGATGTCGCGTCCACTGAAAGTCGTTGCCCTGTCCGGCGGAACCTGGCGTCCGTCGCGCACCCTGGTGCTGACCCAGGCCCTGCTGGCCGAACTGTCCGGCCACCTGGCCATCGACAGTCACCTGATCGAACTCGGCGACATCGCCCGCCCCCTCGGTGCGGCCCTGTCGCGCCAGGAACTGCCGGAGGCCATCGAAGCCGAACTGCAAGCCATCGAACAAGCCGATTTGCTGATCGTGGCCGCGCCGGTGTACCGCGGCTCCTACCCGGGCCTGCTCAAGCATCTGTTCGACCTGATCGACCTCAACGCGCTGATCGACACGCCGGTGCTGCTTGCCGCCACCGGTGGCAGCGAACGCCACGCCCTGGTGCTCGATCACCAGTTGCGCCCGCTGTTCAGTTTCTTCCAGGCCGTGACCCTGCCGATCGGCGTCTACGCCAGCGAAGCCGACTTCGCCGATTACCAGATCACCAGCGAGGCGCTCAGAGCACGTATCCGCCTGGCCGCCGAGCGCGCCGCGCCCCTGTTCGGCACGCAAATCAAACCCCTGCTGAAAATCGCCTGAGGAGTCGTTCATGGATGTTTTCTGGTTCCTGCCGACCCACGGCGACGGCCATTACCTGGGCACCACCCAAGGCGCGCGCCCGGTGACCCTCAACTATTTGAAGCAAGTGGCCCAGGCCGCCGACAGCCTCGGCTATTACGGCGTACTGATTCCCACCGGGCGCTCCTGCGAAGACTCGTGGGTGATCGCCTCGGCGCTGGTGCCGTTGACCGAACGCCTGCGCTATCTGGTGGCGATCCGGCCGGGAATCATTTCGCCGACAGTGTCGGCGCGCATGGCCGCCACCCTCGATCGGCTGTCCAACGGCCGCCTGCTGATCAACGTCGTGACCGGCGGCGATCCCGATGAAAACCGCGGTGACGGCAGCTTCCTCAGCCACAGCGAACGCTATGAAGTCAGCGACGAATTCCTGCGGATCTGGCGCCGGGTGCTGCAAGGCGAAGCGGTGGATTTCGAGGGCAAGCATCTGCAGGTGCAGAACGCCAAGGCGCTGTATCCACCGGTGCAGAAACCCTACCCGCCGCTGTACTTCGGCGGCTCGTCCGACGCCGCCCACGATCTGGCCGCCGAGCAGGTCGACGTGTACCTGACCTGGGGCGAGCCGCCGGCCGCCGTCGCGGCGAAACTCGCCGATGTGCGCGAGCGTGCGGCGCGTCACGGGCGGCAAGTGAAATTCGGTATTCGCCTGCATGTGATCGTTCGCGAAACCGCCGAAGACGCCTGGAAAGCCGCGGACAAACTGATCGAGCACATCAGCGACGAAACCATCGCGGCCGCGCAGAACTCCTTTTCCCGCTTCGACTCCGAAGGCCAGCGGCGCATGGCCGCGCTGCACAACGGTCGCCGCGACAACCTGGAAATCGCCCCCAACCTGTGGGCCGGCGTGGGCCTGGTCCGCGGCGGCGCCGGCACGGCCCTGGTCGGCGACCCGCAGCAAGTGGCGGCACGCATCAAGGAATACGCCGACCTCGGCATCGACAGCTTCATTTTCTCCGGTTATCCGCACCTGGAAGAGGCCTATCGCTTCGCCGAACTGGTGTTTCCGCTGCTGCCGGAACCCTACGCGAGCCTGGCCGGACGCGGTGTGACCAACCTCACCGGACCCTTTGGCGAAATGGTTGCCAACGATGTGCTGCCGGCCAACGGCAAGGCCTGAACAATCGCATGCCTTTGAGCGCCGGCCAGCGCTGGCGAGGACACTTGTGCCCTCGCCACTACCGCCCGGCCAGAGGGCGGCCGTCGAGACTGATGAGGAACCCCGTGTGACCGCCAAACCGCAAAGTACCCTGCTCTCCCCGTTGCAGACCGCCCGCCAGCTGGCCGGCGAATTTGCTTTGACCGCCGTCGAACGCGACGAACGCGGCGGCACGCCGAAAGCCGAGCGCGATGCCCTGCGCGACAGCGGCCTGCTGGCCCTGAGCATCCCCACCCGCTACGGCGGCCTCGGCGCGCGCTGGAGCGAAACCCTGGAGATCGTCCGCGAGTTCGCCAGGGTCGACAGTTCGATTGCCCACGTCTTCGGTTTTCACCACTTGATGCTGGCCACGGTGCGACTGTTTTCCCGCCCCGAACAATGGCAGCCGTGGTTCGAGCAGACCGCTCGGCAGAACTGGTTCTGGGGCAATGCCCTGAATCCGCTGGACACCCGCACCGTGGTCAGGGACCTCGGCGGCTGGCGCGAGTTTTCCGGCAAGAAGAGCTTCTGCTCCGGCGCCAGCGATTCGCAGATGCTGATTGCCTCGGCGGTGGACGACAGCAACGGCGGCAAACTGGTGATCGCCGCAATCCCCAGCGGGCGCAGCGGCATCACCCTGCACAACGACTGGAACAACATCGGCCAGCGCCAGACCGACAGCGGCAGCGCCACCTTCGAGCGGGTGCGGGTCGAAGAATCGGAACTGCTGCTCGACCCGGGTCCGCTGAGCACGCCATTCGCCTGCCTGCGGCCACTGATCGCGCAACTGACCTTCACCCACATGTTTCTCGGCATCGCCGAAGGTGCGTTTGCCGAGGCGCGGCAATACACCCTCAGCGAGACCCGCGTGTGGCACAAATCCTCGGTGCGCGAAGTGCGCGAAGACCCCTACGTGCTGGCCCACTACGGCGAGTTCTGGGTTGCGCTGGAAGGCATCCGCCTGCTGGTGGAACGCGCCGCCGCACTGCTCGACGAGGCCTGGGCCAAAGGCCCGCATCTCAGCGCCGAGGAGCGCGGACACCTGGCCACGGCGATTGCCACGGCCAAAGTCGCCGCCAGCCGTCAGGGCCTGGAGATTTGCAGTCGGCTGTTTGAGGTCACCGGCGCGCGTTCGACCCACGCCTCGCTGCGCCTCGATCGCCACTGGCGCAACCTGCGCACGCAGACCTTGCACGACCCGCTGGATTACAAACTCCATGAGCTGGGCGACTGGGCGCTGAACCAGTCCCTGCCGGTACCGACGTTCTATTCCTGATTCCTTTCGTGGAGCGAGCTTTATGCAACTGCTGACCCTACCGCCCTCACCTGCCCTGGCCACGTCGATCCGCGCCACCGCGCAGGTCTTCGAAGATCCGAAATCCCAGGCGTTGCTGGCGCATCTGCAGCAGGTCGCGCCGAGCGAAGCCAGCGTGCTGATCATTGGCGAAACCGGAACCGGCAAGGAACTGGTGGCGCGGCATCTGCATAACCTGAGCAACCGGCGCAACCGGCCGTTCATTGCGGTGAACTGCGGCGCGTTCTCCGAATCGCTGGTCGAGGCGGAACTGTTCGGCCATGAGAAAGGCGCCTTCACCGGCGCCCTCAGTGCCAAGGCCGGCTGGTTCGAAGAGGCGGACGGCGGCACGTTGTTCCTCGACGAGATCGGCGATTTGCCCATGGCGATCCAGGTCAAGCTGCTGCGGGTCTTGCAGGAGCGCGAAGTGGTGCGCCTCGGGTCGCGCAAAAGCATCCCGATCGATGTGCGCGTGCTGGCGGCAACCAATGTGCAACTGGAAAAAGCCATCAACGCCGGGCACTTTCGCGAGGATCTGTATTACCGACTGAACGTGGTCAACCTGGAACTGAGCCCGCTGCGCGAACGCCCCGGCGACATCCTGCCGCTGACCCGGCATTTCATCGAAGCCTACAGCCAGCGCCTGGGTTACGGGCGCGTCAGCATCAGCCCCGGCGCCGAGCACAAACTGCGGGGCTACAGTTGGCCGGGCAATATCCGTGAACTGGAAAACGTCATCCATCACACCCTGTTGATCTGCCGCAACGGCGTGATCGAACGCGATGACCTGCGCCTGTCCAACCTGCGCATCGACCGCCCGGACGATCAGCACGCCAGCGTCGACGACTCGGCGCAGGCGTTGCTCGAACGCGCCTTCCACAAACTCTTCGAGCAGCAGGCCGGGGCGCTGCACGAAAAGGTCGAGGACGCCCTGCTGCGCGCGGCGTATCGCTTCTGCCACTACAACCAGGTGCACACCGCCGCACTGCTCGGGCTGAGCCGCAACGTCACCCGCACGCGGCTGATCAAGATCGGTGAACTGGCGGTCAACAAGCGCCGCGCCACGCAGAACGTGCAAGGCGAGCGTCTGATCCAGCTGTCGATCTAGCCGAGCAGTTGGCAATGCAGCCCGGCATCGGGGCTGCGGGCGATGCTGCTGAGCACCTGGAATGCACCGAAGGTCACGGTGCGGGCCCGATGGGTGCGCAGCAATTGCCAGAAATCCTGCTCGCCGCTTTCAAAGCCCTGCAACGCCGCCTCGCCCGCTTCGCGGGACCGCCACTGGAGAAAACTCAGCACGCGGCGGCCGTCGTCGCTGGCCTGCACGCTGGCGCTGAGAAACCCGGGGTAACGCTGGGCCAGGTGTTCGCTGTGCAATGCCAGCGCCGAGACCAACGCCGATTGCTGGCGGGGCTCGATCTCGAATTCGATCAATTGGCTGAAGCTGCGGTTTTGCGCAGAAGCGTGCATAAAGTCCCCACTCGTGTGTCAGGCGAATCTTGCGACTCGAAGGCCAGAAGGGTAAAACCTCGAGTTAACTAGAGGTCAACAGGTAATTTTGCAAATGATCACCGCCGCCAATGTGCACAAGCAATTGACCGTCGGCGAGGTCGCGGCCCGCAGCGGCGTCGCGGTCACCGCCCTGCATTTTTATGAAGCCAAGGGTTTGATCAAGAGCCAGCGCAATGCCGGCAATCAGCGCCGCTATCCACGGGAAGTGTTGCGCCGGGTGGCGCTGATCAAGGTCGCGCAGCGGCTGGGGATACCGCTGGCAGAAATCGGCGAGGCGCTGAAACAGCTGCCCGATAACCGCGCCCCGACGGCGGCAGACTGGAAGCTCCTGTCCGAACAGTGGAGCCGCGAGCTGGACGCGCGGATCAATCAACTGATGCTGCTGCGCGACCGCCTCAATGGCTGCATCGGCTGCGGCTGCCTGTCGATGGAGGCGTGTCCGCTGCGCAATCAGGGCGACGTGCTGGGTGAGCGCGGACCGGGGGCGCATTATCTGTAAGCGCCTGGCGCCCCCCGACCGGATAACTCACTCAGCGTCCATCAGAAACCGGGAGCAATCTGCCCTTTGTAGCGGGTCAGGATGAACTCGCGCACCGCGTCGGAGTTCAACGCCTTGGCCAGTTTCTGCACGCCCGGGTCGTTGATGTTGTCCGGTCGCGCCACGAGGAACTCGACATACAGGCTCTTGCCCTTCTCGACGATCAGCGCACTGTTGGTATCGATCCCGGCCTCGAGTGCGTAGTTGGCGAACACGAACGCCAGGTCGACCTGACTCACCGAACGCGCCAGCAGCGCACCTTCCAGCTCACGGATTTTCAGATGCTTGGGGTTGTCGATGATGTCGCGCTGCGTGGCCAAGGTGTTGCTGGGGTCCTTGAGTTTGATCAGCCCCGCCTCGTGCAGCAGCACCAGCGCGCGCCCGGTGTTCACCGGGTCGTTGGGGATCGATACGCTGGCGCCATCCTTGAGCTCGGCGATGCTCTTGATTCGGGTCGAGTAAGCGCCGAAGGGTTCGATGTGCACGCCGACCACCGGCACCAGGTCGGTGTGGCGGGTCTTGTTGAAATCATCGAGGAACGGCCGGTACTGGTAATAGTTGGCGTCGAGGTTCTTCAGCGCCAGTTGCTGATTGGGCTGGATGAAATCGGTGAACACCTTGATGTCGAGATCCACGCCTTCCCTGGCCAGGGCCGGTTTGACGAACTCGAGGATTTCCGCGTGCGGCACCGGGGTGGCGCCGACGATCAGTTTTTCATTGGCGTGGGCGCCGAGCGAGAGAACGGCAGCCAGGACGGCCAGTGTCTTTTTCATGTTGTGCTCCAGGGCAGATCAAAATGGCCGTCGTGGGGTGGACGTGGGGCCTAGTCGGGGTTGAATGGTTTTTGCAGCAGTTTTCAGCGGCGGCTGTAGCGCGCCACCAGGCGGTCACCGGTCATTTGCAGGGCCTGCACCAGCATCAGCAGCAAGACCACGGTGACCACCATCACGTCGGTCTGGAAGCGCTGGTAGCCGAAGCGGATCGCCAGGTAGCCGAGCCCGCCGCCGCCAATCACGCCGGCCATCGCCGTGTAGTCCACCAGCACAATCGCCGTCACCGTGACCGCCGCGAGCAAGCCACCGCGGGCTTCCGGCAACAGCGTGTGACGGACGATCTGCCAGGTACTCGCGCCCATGGCCTGGGTCGCCTCGACCACGCCGCGATCGACTTCGCGCAACGCGGTTTCCACCAGCCGGGCGAAGAATGGCGTGCAGCCCACCACCAGCGGCGGGATGGTGCCCGGCACGCCGAGCGAGGTGCCCATCAGCAACGTGGTCAGCGGGATCAGCACAATCAGCAGAATGATGAACGGCAACGAGCGCAGCACGTTGACGATCACCGACAGCACGCGATAAACGCCGAGCGCCTGGTGCAACTGGCGCTTGCCGGTGAGAAACAGCAGCAGGCCCAGTGGCAGCCCCAGCAACACGGTGAACGCCAGTGCCGCCCCGAGCATGCTCAGGGTGTCGAGGCAGGCCTGGCCGATGTCGGCCCAGTACAGGTGTTTGAACCACTCGGCCATGATTACGACCAGTCGTGGCGTGGCGGTTTGACGTCATTGAGCAGCCAGTTCCCAACCACGTGGTACTTCCAGCGCACCGGGTCATGCAGGGTGTGCACTCGTGCATTGCGCCAGTGACGGTCGAAATTGTGTTTCTTCAGGGTCGAACGGGTGCCGCCGAGTTCGAACAGCTTGTTGCTGGCCTCGATGGCGATTTCCGTGGTCAGCACTTTGGCCCTGGCCACCGCTAGGGAGGCGTGGGCGACGTTGTCCTCATCCGGTGCCGAACGCGCCGCGTCCAGCGCGCGGCCGGCCCGTTCGAGCAAGGCTTCGGCGGCTTCCAGGCGAATGTCCAGGGCACCGATCTGGATGATGGTCAGCGGGTCTTCGCTGGCCCGCTCGACCCCGGCGTCGATCCACGGCCGGGCGAACTGACGGACAAACTCGATGGTGTCGCGCAACGCTGCCCGGGCGATGCCGGCGTCGATGGCAGCAGTGGTCAACTGGGCGAACGGTCCGGCCAGGGTCGGGCTTTCATAGGAGCGGTAGGTCGGGAACACATTGAATGACGCAACCGGCAGATTTTCCGCCAGCACGGTTCCGCTGGAGGTGGTGCGCTGGCCGATGCTGTCCCAGTCGTCGACAATCACCAGGCCCGGGGTACCGCGCTCGACGAAAGCCAGTTGGCCCTTCTGTTCTTCATCCAGGGCCAGCACCGCCAACCAGTGCGCGTACAGCGAGCCGGTGCAGTAGCCCTTGCGGCCGTTGATCACATAGCCGTCGCCGTAGCGGCGGATGGTCGCCTGGATGTCCTGGACGTTCTTGCCGCCGGTTTCCGACAGCGCATTGGCGAACCGATGGCCCTGCAACGCCAGTGCAAAGAAATGCGCCTGCTGCGCGGGTGTGCCT
Organism: Pseudomonas sp. efr-133-TYG-5; assembly: GCF_030209175.1. Lineage (GTDB taxonomy): Bacteria > Pseudomonadota > Gammaproteobacteria > Pseudomonadales > Pseudomonadaceae > Aquipseudomonas. The sequence goes on from NZ_JARVSM010000009.1 coordinate 15,738, forward strand.
TGCAGGCGGATGTCTTCGAGCAGGCAGTAGTGGTTTTGCGGGATCTGCCCCAGGGACGGATCGGCGGCGGAAATGATCGCGATCACCTGCGCCAGCACCGCGTACGACACCTGCGCGCCGCCAAACGCTTTCGGCACGCTGATGCCCCACAGGCCGCTGTTGGAGTAAAGGTCAACGATCGCGGCAGGCACTTCGCGGCTGCGATCACGCTCGGCGGCGTGCTCCTGCAACACAGCGGCGACCTGTGCGGCCACGCGCAAGGCTTCGGCGTCGTCGGCGATCCGGTGGGCGGCGGGCGGGTTGATCGGATAAACGGCAGATTCAGACATACAGGACTCTCGGTAGCAGTGTTGTACCGGGTCATTGCAGCTTCTGTGCCTGACACGCAGGCCTTGGTTTCAGCGGCCTGGCGCGGGTTTCACGGCCGCGCAGGCGATGAAAAGCCGGGCATTGTGTTGCTTCACTGTCGATGGCTGAACAGTGCCGCCGGCTGCTCGTCGGGTACTCGGCCGGGGCGGCGCCACGGATCTATAGTGGAGCGACCGGAAAACCCGGCGAAGGCACACCTTCGATTTCCAATAAAAACAGGGAGTATCGCCATGAGCGTCAAACCCATTCCCGAGGGGTACCACAGCATTACCCCGTATCTCGGCATTCAAGAGGCCGTCAAGGCCATCGACTTCTACAAGCAAGCCTTCGGTGCCACCGAAGTCATGCGCCTGTCCATGCCCGACGGCCGCATCGGCCACGCCGAACTGCGCATCGGCGACAGCGCGATCATGCTTGGCACGCCGTGCGATCAGGGCCCATTGAGCAATCCGGAGCGTGCCGTGTCGGTCGGCTTGCACCTGTACGTGACCGATGTCGACAAATCCTTCCAGCGCGCGGTGGACGCCGGTGCCACCGCGGTGTCTGAGGTGAAGGATCAGTTCTACGGCGACCGCAGCGGCACGCTGAAGGACCCGTACGGGCACCTGTGGTTTCTCGCCACACGCAAGGAGGATCTGACGCAGGAGCAGATCGAGCAGCGGGCGAAGGAGATGTTTCAGCAGGGTTGACTCCCTCCGCACCTGACGCCCGCTCCTGCAGAAGTCGCCGCGTTGCCGGCGAGCCCCCCATTCACCCTGCAGGAGCGGGTTTGCCCGCGATGGCTCACCACAACACTGCTACCCGTGCTCGTTCGACACATTTCATGAACAGTCCGATCACGCTTCGCGCCTTGCCACACAACGCGGCCGCTTTCACGATGCCACTTAGCAGCCTTCCCTCTGAACAAGGATCAGCCCGATGTTTGCCGGATTCGTCAAAGACCAGCGCCACGTCAACGGTGTGGACATTGCCTATCGCCTCGGCGGCAGCGGCCCCGGCCTGCTGTTGTTGCACGGGCACCCGCAGACCCACGTGATCTGGCACAAGATCGCCGAGCAGTTGGCGGAGCATTTCACGGTGATCGCCGCGGACCTGCGCGGCTATGGCGACAGCTCGCGGCCGCCAGCCAGCGCAGAGCACGTCAACTATTCGAAACGCGAAATGGCCCGCGACGGTGTGGAATTGATGCAGGCCCTGGGCTTCACGCAGTTCTCTGTGCTCGCCCACGACCGGGGCGCCCGGGTTGCGCATCGCCTGGCCCTCGACCACCCCGCGGCCGTTGCGCGCATGGTGCTGCTGGACATCGCGCCAACCCTGGCGATGTACAGCCAGACCAACGAAGCCTTCGCGCGCGCCTACTGGCACTGGTTTTTCCTGATCCGTCCGGCGCCGTTGCCGGAAACCCTGATCGAAGCCGATCCCGAAGCTTATCTGCGCAGCGTCATGGGCAGCCGCAGCGCCGGGCTCAAGCCGTTCACCGAGCAGGCTTTCGCCGAGTACCTGCGCTGTCTGCAACGGCCCGGCAGCGCCCGGGGCATCTGCGAGGACTACCGCGCGAGCGCCGGCATCGACCTGGAGCACGACCGCGCCGACCTGGTCGGCGGGCGGCACCTGAACCTGCCGCTGCTGGTGTTGTGGGGCGCCGAAGGGACGGTCGGACGCTGCTTCGACCCGCTCAAGGAATGGCAGCAGGTGGCCAGCAACGTGCGCGGCAAGGCCCTGCCGGCGGGGCATTACCTGGCCGAGGAAGTCCCCGAACGGCTACTGGCCGAAGCGCTGGACTTCCTGCTGCCCGCGCACTGACTGGCTCGATTGCGCGCTGATTACGAGCGCGAAACATTTGCTTTCATATCCCTCATCGGGATTTGCTTCGGTCATCCGTCTTATAGAGATGCGGGCCGGTCGCGTAGGCAAAAGCCACGACCAGGCCCTTCCGGGAGTCCTGTGCTGCGAAGCCCGTAGCCGCGATGCCTCACTCTGAATCAAGACGTTGAATCATGTCGAAGAAATCCCGCTCGAAACTGTGGTTCCTGGTGCATAGCTGGCTGGCGCTGCCGATCTGGTTTTTTGTCCTGATCGTCTGTGTCACCGGGACCCTGGCCGTGGTCAGCCAGGAAATCGTCTGGCTGGCCAACCCGCAGATGCGCGCCAGCCCGCCGTCGGACGACGCACCGCGACTCTCCTACGACCAGGTGCTGGCCGCGATCAAACAAGCCGAACCGCAGACACTGGTCGAAAGCATCAACCGCCCCGACGAATCGCACTTTGCCCTGGATGTCGAAGTCAGCTACCCGGACGGCCGCTCGCTGACCGTGTACGTCAATCCCTACACCGGGGTGATCCAGGGCACGGCGCCGAGCTTCAACTTCAAGGCGTTCACCCGCGCGCTGCACGGCTGGTGGCTGGTGCCGTTCACCAACGGCTTCAGCTGGGGCTGGTATCTGGTGTCGTTCCTCGGCCTGCCGCTGCAGGCTTCGCTGGTCACCGGGCTGGTGGTGTACAAACGCTTCTGGAAAGGCTTTTTCCGCCCCACTCTGCGCTTCAAGCATGGTGCGCGGATCTTCTGGGGCGACTTCCATCGCTTGAGCGGCATCTGGTCGATCTGGTTCATCGCGGTGATTTCGATCACCGGCACCTGGTTCCTGATCCAGGCGCTGCTCTCGGACAACCAGATCTCCATTTCCAGCGAGCCGATCATTCCGGCCATGTCCCGCGAAGCCGTGCCGCTATCGAGCGATGGTTCGCCACCGCCGCGTATCAGCCTGGACCGCGCCATCGAAATCGCCCAGACCCGAATTCCCGGCCTGGAAGCCAGCTTCATCAGCCTGCCGGGCAATGCCTACGCGCACATGGATATCGGTGGACGCGGCTGGTATCCGCTGATGTTCCAGACCGCCACGCTCAACCCGTACAGCGGTGACGTGGCGGCTTCGCGGCTGTTGTCCGATCGCACGTCGCTGGAGTTCGTCACCGAATCCATGCGCCCGCTGCACACCGGCGACTTCGGTGGTCTGTGGATCAAGCTGATCTGGTTCTTCTTCGGCCTGCTGCTGAGCATGATGGTGCTCAGCGGGTTGTTGATCTGGACCAAGCGCACCGCGCTGGCCACCGCCAACGCCCTCAAGCGCGAGCACAAGAAACAGCGCGTACAGGCACAACCGGCCCTGCACCGTGAAACGTCGGAGGCCAACCTGTGAGCAAGTCCACGAGCGTGGCTCAGCCTTCACGGCTGAGCGTGATCTGGCACAAATGGCGCTTCCACATCAACGTGCTGTTGCTGCTGATCCCATTGGGCTTCATGCCCAAATACTTTGCCGACGCCGCCCTGTTTCGTGGCGACAGCGGCCTTGGCGAGCGCGAAATCGGCGAGATCCAGGTCGGGCCGTGGAGTCTGCGCCTGGCCGAATTGCGTGACGAGGCCCCGCGTTCCGACGGCCCGGCAGGCTATCTGAAAGGTTTCAATGCCGCGCTGTGCGAGGCCTGTATCGAGCCGGTCAAGGCCACTTACCTGCGCATCGGCAAGCCGCGCAGCCTGCGTGCCGCCGGTTCGATCTTCTTCGGCACGCCGTACCGCATGGGCACCCAGTTGCCGGTGTCGGAAAAAACCAAAGCCGACGCCGAACTGTGGATCACCATGGAAGGCTGGGACGGCAGTATGCATCAAGCCTCGATTCCGCTGAGCCAGGCCTCGCCCGCCACGGTTGCCTGGCTGAACAAACAAGGAGCCAAACCATGAGCCGTACCTTGCGCCTGAACATGAGCGCTGCATTGCTGGCGCTGTGCGCCGGTTTCAGCGCCAGCGCCCTGGCCCACAACCCGATGTGCGAGTGCAAGGCCATCGACGCCGAGCAGATCCAGTGCACCGGCGGTTTCTCTGACGGCAGCGGCGCGCCGGGGGTGACCCTCGACGTGATCGGCTACGACGAAACCATCCTCGTACCGGGCAAGCTCGGCGCCGACTCGACCCTGACCTTCAAGAAGCCCGGCGCCGAGTTCTATGTGCTGTTCGACGCCGGCCCCGGCCACGTGGTCGAAATCGACCAGGCGGATATCCAGGCCCCATGAGCACGCCAACCACGCAAATCGTCCGCCCGGCCGGTGCCGGCCATGAAACCCTCAACGTCCTGCTGCTGTGCCTGCTGATCCTGGCGGTCGCCGGTTCGCTGGTGATGTGGCGCGGGGTGTCCCATGAGCCGGAACCCGTCGCCAGCCACCAGCTCGATGCGCGACGCGATCTCAGCGCCGCCGAGCAAGGCATTTATGCCGACCTGCGGGTGACCCTCGACGAAATCCGTCTGCTGCGCGTCGAACAGCAAACCCTGCCGACCCCGCAAAACCTCGCCGACGAAGGTTTCGCGCCGTTCGCCCAGGACGCCAGTTCGGTCAGCCGTGGCGCCCACGCCTGGCAGATGCTCGCTGGCACGGCCTATTTCGGCCACAGCCGGGCGCCTGCCGTTGCCGGTTCCTTCGTGATGCGGGTGAGCGCCGATGACCAGGCCGCGCCGGACATCTGGCTCAACCGCAACAGCGACCTCGCGGCGCCAGCGGACTTGTCCGACAGCGCCCTGTCCGCCGCCGGCTGGAAACAGGTCGTCGCGCAATTCGATGCCGGGGTCACCCGCGAACATCGCCACTGATTCATCGCCCGATTCGAGAGAAGAGCGTTTGCCCATGTCTATTGCATCTCCACGCCGACCTTTCCTGCGCCTGCTGCTGATCGGCCTGTGCACCTGCCTGCTGAGTCCGCTGGTCGGCGCCGATCCGGCCAAGCGTCTGCGCATCGGCATCACCCTGCACCCGTACTACAGCTACGTGGCGAATATCGTCGGCGACAAGGCCGAGGTGGTGCCACTGATTCCTGCCGGTTTCAACCCGCATGCCTATGAGCCGCGGGCCGAGGACATCAAGCGCATCAGCGGCCTGGACGTGATCGTGCTCAACGGCGTCGGCCATGACGACTTCGCCGACCGCATGATCGCCGCCAGCGAAACGCCGAACGTCAAGACCATCGAAGCCAACGAAAACGTGCCGCTGCTGGCCGCCACCGGGGTGGCTGCGCGCGGTGCCGGCAAGGTCGTCAACCCGCACACCTTCCTGTCGATCAGCGCCTCGATCGCCCAGGTCAACAACATCGCCCGCGAGCTGGGCAAGCTCGACCCGGAAAACGCCAAAACCTACACCCAGAACGCCCGCGCCTACGGCAAACGCCTGCGACAGATGCGCGCCGACGCCCTGGCCAAACTGACCCAGGCGCCGAATGCCGAATTGCGCGTGGCCACGGTGCACGCCGCGTATGACTATCTGCTGCGCGAATTCGGCCTGGAGGTGACGGCGGTGGTCGAGCCGGCCCACGGCATCGAGCCGAGCCCGAGCCAGTTGAAGAAGACCATCGACCAGCTGCGCGAGCTGGACGTGAAAGTGATCTTCTCCGAGATGGACTTCCCCTCCACCTACGTCGACACCATTCAGCGCGAGTCCGGGGTGAAGCTGTATCCGCTGTCGCACATTTCCTATGGCGAATACAGCGCCGACAAGTATGAAAAGGAAATGACCGGCAACCTCGACACCGTCGTCCGGGCCATTCAGGAGTCGGGCGCATGACCGCACAGCAAACCCTGCAGATCATCGGCAACGGGCCGACCGTGGACTTCACCGAGGTCAGCCTGACCCTCGGGCGTACGACGATTCTCGACAAGGTCAGCTTCCAGGTGCAGCCCGGCAGCGTGCATGCGCTGGTCGGTCCGAATGGCGGTGGCAAGAGTTCGCTGATCAAGACCCTGCTCGGGCAGATGCCGCACCAGGGCCAGCTCAGCCTGCGCTGGCCCGGCGAGCCCGGCACCATCGGCTATATACCGCAGGCGCTGGAATTCGACCGTGGCCTGCCGCTGACCGTCGACGATTTCATGGCCGCCATGTGCCAGCGCCGGCCGGCGTTTCTCGGCCTGAGCAAACACTACGCCGCGGCCATTGGCGAAGCGCTGGAACGGGTCGGCATGCAGGACAAGCGCAAACGACGCATGGGCGCGCTGTCCGGTGGCGAGCGGCAGCGGGTACTGCTCGCCCAGGGCCTGATCCCGACGCCGCAACTGCTGGTGCTGGACGAACCGATGTCGGCCCTCGACGAAGCCGGGATCCAGGTGTTCGAACGCCTGCTCGGCGACTGGCGCGCGGCAGGCATCACCGTGCTGTGGATCGAACACGATCTGGAGGCGGTCAAGCGCCTGGCCAACCGGGTCACCGGGCTCAACCGGCGGGTGCTGTTCGACGCCACGCCGCAACAGGCGTTGACCCCGGAACGCCTGCTGACGCTGTTTTCCAGCCATCCACGGAGCGCTGCCTGATGAGTTATGAAGCCTTTCGCCTGATGGTCCAGGGCTGGGCCGCTGCCGGTCATCTGCCGCAAGCCCTGGCCTACGGTTTTGTCGTCAACGCGCTGCTCGCCGGCCTGCTGATCGGCCCGGTGCTCGGTGGCCTCGGTACGCTGGTGGTGGTCAAGCGCTTTGCCTTTTTCTCCGAGGCGGTCGGCCATGCGGCGCTGACCGGCGTGGCCATCGGCATCCTGCTCGGCGAACCCTACACCGGGCCTTACGGCAGCCTGTTCGGCTACTGCCTGCTGTTCGGCATCCTGCTCAATTACCTGCGCAATCGCACCGGCCTGGCCCCGGACACCTTGATCGGCGTGTTCCTCTCGGTGTCGCTGGCGCTCGGCGCGAGCCTGCTGTTGATCCTCGCCGGCAAGATCAACGTGCACATTCTGGAGAACGTGCTGTTCGGCTCGGTGCTCACGGTCAACGGCAACGATCTGCTGGTGCTGGCCATCGTCGGCACGCTGGTGATGGCGCTGGCCCTGCCGCTGTACAACCGCATCATGCTTGCCAGTTTCAATCCGCAACTGGCGGCGGTGCGCGGGGTGGCGGTGAAGACGCTGGATTACCTGTTCGTGATTCTGGTGACGCTGATCACCGTCGCGGCGGTGAAAGTCATCGGCGCGATTCTGGTCGGTGCACTGCTGGTGATTCCGGCGGCGGCCGCGCGTTTGCTCAGCCAGTCGCTGAAGGGCTTCTTCTGGTGTTCGGTGCTGATTGCCACCGTCAGCACCCTGTGCGGGATCCTCGTGCCGATCGTCTTCGATCTGCCGATTCCGTCCGGTGCCGCGATCATCCTGGTCGCCGGCATCGCCTTCGCCCTCGCCGCCATTGCCCGCGGCGTCGTCCCCAGCCTGAAAGGGAATCTTGGATAAATGTCTTTTTCACTGCGTCAACTGACCCTGGCCCTCGCCCTGTGCGGCATGGTTTCCGCCCCGGTGCTGGCCGCCGACAGCAACCAACCGCTGCGCGTGCTGGCCTCGCTGCCGATCACGTATGGCCTCGGCGAAGTGCTGCTCAAAGGCACCGACGTCAACCTGGAACGCGCTGCGCCGGCCAACCTGCCGGGCAGTCGCCAGACTGCCTATTTCAGCGGTCGCGGTGCCCCGGCCCTGAGCAAATTGGCCAGCGGTGCCGACGCGGTGATCGGCGTGCGTTCGCTGTGGGCCGAGGATCCGCTGTACCCGATGGCCCGCCGCAGCAACATTCGCATCGTCGAAGTCGACGCCGCGCGCCCGGTGGATGGTGCATTGCCCGGCATCGCCGTGCAGCCGGGGCTGAAGGTCGACGGTTTGAACAGCCAGCCATGGCTGGCCAGCAACAACATGGGGCGCATGGCCGACGTGATGGCGGCCGATCTGGTGCGCCTGGCGCCGTCCGCCAAGCCGCAGATCGAGGCCAATCTGGCGGCATTGAAACAGCGCCTGCTCAAGCTCAGCGCCGACAGCGAAGCGCGTCTGGCCGAGGCCGACAACCTGAGCGTGCTGAGCCTCAGCGATCACTTCGGTTACCTGATCGGCAGCCTGAATCTGGAGTTGATCGGCCAGGATCCACGGCCTGATGCCGAGTGGACGCCGCAAGACCTCAAGCAACTCACGGCGACACTCAAGGACAACGACGTGGCGCTGGTGCTGCATCACCGCCAGCCGTCCGAAGCCGTTAAAGCGGCGATTGCCAAGTCGGGGAGTCATCTGCTGGTGTTGAGCAGCGATGCGGCGGATCCGGTGGCGGAGCTGGAAGCGAATGTGGATGCGCTGCTCAAAGGTTTGGCCGGCGCGTAACGCCATGTTCGTGCCCACGCTCGGCGTGGGCATGCCGCCCGGGACGCTCCGCGTGCCTCGCCAAGCGTCCAATGCGGCATTACCAGGCCAAGCGTTGGAACGATCGACATGAAAAAACCCGCTGCCTGTTTCCAGTCCAGCGGGTTTCTTTTTGGCCGGCGATTACTGAGCAGTCGCCTGCGCTTCCATCTTCTGGCGCAGGCTCAGCGGTCGCATGTCGGTCCAGACTTCTTCGATGTAGGCCAGGCATTCCTTCTTCAGGCCGCTCTTGCCCACGGTGCGCCAGCCTTCCGGCACGGCTTTGTAATCCGGCCAGATCGAGTACTGCTCTTCGTGGTTGACCACGACCTGAAAGAGGATGTCCTCGCGGTCGAATACTGACGTCATGCTGTCTCTCCATCGCTGTAAGGGTGGGCCGCGCGACGGGCGCAGCCGGGTATGTAGAAGGAACGTTCGGCGCGGCGAAAAATTTACCCGGCGCCCGTCGCGGCGACCAAGGCCTGGCCGAAGATCTCGGCCACGCGATCGATTTCGCCGGCGGTGATGACCAGTGGCGGCAGGAACCGCACCACCGCGCCATGCCGCCCGCCCAGCTCGAGGATCAAGCCGCGTTTGAGGCATTCGCGCTGCACCAGCGGCGCCAGGCGGGCAAACGCTGGCGGGTGACCGAGGGCGTCCGGGGTGCCCTGTGGATCGACCAGCTCGACCCCGAGCATCAGCCCACGTCCACGAATGTCCCCCAGCTGCGGGAAGTCGCGCTGCAGGATGCGCAGGTGCTCGCTGAGACGCTCGCCCATTGCGGTCGCGTGTTCGCAGACCTTGTGCTCGAGCAGATAGCGCATCACCGCCGAGCCGGCCGCCATCGCCATCTGGTTGCCACGGAACGTGCCGGCGTGGGCGCCGGGCTGCCAGATGTCGAGCCAGTCGCGATAGACCACCACCGCCAGCGGCAGGCTGCCACCGATGGCTTTCGACAGCACCACGACGTCGGGGACGATCCCGGCGTGTTCAAAGGCGAACATCTTGCCGGTGCGGGCAAAACCGCTCTGGATTTCGTCGACGATCAGCGCCACACCGGCCTGCTCGGTGATGCGGCGCAGACCGCGCAGCCACTCGATGTCGGCCGGAATCACCCCGCCCTCGCCCTGCACCGCTTCGACGATGACGGCCGCCGGCAATTGCACGCCGGCCTCGGGATCGTTGAGCAGGCTGTCGAGGTAACTCAGGTTGGCGTTCACTCCGGCCGCGCCACCAAGCCCGAACGGGCAGCGGTAGTCGTAGGGAAACGGCATGAACTGCACGCCGTTGCTGAGCAACGCGCCCAGCGGCTTCTTCGGCCCCAGGCTGCCCATCAGGCTCAATGCGCCCTGACTCATGCCGTGGTAACCGCCGGAGAACGACAGCACGGTGCTGCGCCCGGTGGCGGTGCGGACCAGTTTCAGCGCCGCTTCGACAGCGTCGGTGCCGGTCGGGCCGCAGAACTGGATTTTCGCTTCCCGGGCCAGGGCCGGCGGCAACAGGCCGAACAGGTCCTGGACGAATTGATCCTTGACCGGCGTGGTCAGGTCGAGGGTGTGCAGCGGCAGCTCATCGGCGAGCACCTGCTGGATCGCCGCAATCACCACCGGGTGGTTGTGCCCCAGCGCGAGCGTGCCGGCACCGGCCAGGCAATCGATGAAAGTGCGCCCCTCGACGTCTTCGACGTACAGCCCCTTCGCCCGCTTGAGCGCCAGCGGAATGCGCCGTGGATAGCTGCGGGCATTGGACTCCTGCTGGCTCTGGCGCGCCAGCAGCGGTGACTCGTGAAACTCATACAGGGTTTGCGCCGGCGCCGAGGCGACCCGGGCCGACGACTCTTCGATAAGGCTGGTGGCGACTGACATCTCTCGACCCCTCAATACGCTATGGATAGTGACCAAAACTGCACACCGCGCAGGTACGCGTTCCCGTCACGGGGCGCACATGCAGGTTTCCTGTTCTGGAAACGCACCAGCACGCCGCGGATTTACACCCTTGATCGCGTTGTCAGGCGGGAGAGGTCAGGGGCTTGTCCATGGGAATGGCTTGCAGGCCGTCCTGCGACAGCGCGGGTGCCGATTCGCAGTAGCCCAGCCGCCGGTAGAACGCCGCGCCGGTGCGCGTGCTGCGCAACCGCGCGCGGGGCTGCCCGCGAATGCGCAGCCAGCCTTCGAGATCGCTCATCAGCGCCCGCCCGGCGCCGCGCCGGAACCACTCCGGTTGCACGTGACACCAGCCGATGTCGCCGTCAGCCGTGGCCATGCCGACACCGACCGGTCTGCCGCGCAGCAGGGCGAGATTCAGGTAACGCTGCGGATCGCTCAGCCAGGCGCTGATGCAATCCAGCGATTGCCGGTCGAGCCAGGCGTTGACGAGGTGCGGATCGTTGCGGTGATCGAGCGCGCAGCCGACGCGGATGGAGCGCTCGACGATGCGGCTGATAATGCCGGAGTCGGCCAGTGTAGCCGGACAAACATGAAGGATGGCCTGCATGGCGCGGTTTCCTCAATCCATTGAGTCAAAGCTGCAGCGACCATAGCCGTACGCCCACCCGATGGCTATCGGCGCGAGGTTACATTTGATGTAGTGATCCGCGTCGCCGCACGGGGCGGCAGCGACGCGGCAGGGTCAAACCGGTTGCAACGGCATGCTCAGTTCGACCCGCAGACCGTCCGGGCGACTGTCGAAGTGCAGGGTGCAGCCGCAGCGCTGGACGATGGCCTGGACAATCGCCAGCCCGAGGCCACACCCGGTGCTCTGACCGTTGCGCCAGAAGCGCTGGGTCAGATGCTGCAAGTCATCGGCGGCAATCCCCGGGCCATGGTCGCGTACCACAAAGCGCACGCGATGACCGGTGGTCTCCAGGCTCAGCTCCACCGCGCCGTCCGCCGGGGTATGCCGCAGCGCGTTGTCGAGCAGATTGCGCAGCGCGGCGATCGACAGCACCGCCGGCATTTGCACCGGCGCCGTCGACAGCGGCGTCGGCAGGTGCAACTGGATGCGCTGGCGTTCGCCACCGGCAGCATCCTGGATGGCCAGGCGCGCCACCTGTTCGGCGCTGCATTGCACCCCGTCATCGAACGACAGACTGCCCTCGACCCGGGCCAGCAACAACAGTTGCTCGAGAGTGCGATGCAGGCGGTCGGCCCCCTCCTCCGCGCGCGCCAGCGACTGATCGCGGGCGCTGCCCTCGGTCATCCGCGCCACTTGCAGATGGGTCTTGATCGCCGTCAGCGGGCTGCGCAATTCATGGGCGGCGTCGCCGGTCAGCCGCCGCTCGCGCTCGATGGTCTTGCCGATGCGCTGGAACAGCTGGTTCTGGGTATCGAGCAGCGGCTTCAACTCACTGGGAAACGACTGCAACTGCAGCGGCTCGAGCGAATCGGCGTTACGCCGCATCAGTGCTTCACGCAGGCGATTGAGCGGCGCCAGCCCCTGGCCGATGCCCAGCCACAACAGGCACAGGCAGCCGAGCAGCGCCACGCCGACCGGCACCGATGCCGCCAGCAGGATCGACATATTCAGTGCTTCGCGCTCGATCTGCCGATCCGCCGTGGTGATCCGCACATCACCGCGGGCGAGGGTGAAACTGCGCCACGGCGCGCCGTCGATCATCTGGTCGTGGAAGCCCATTTTCTCCGCTTCCAGGGCCTGCTCCGGATTGTTGTGGCTACGCGCGAGGATCTCCCCGCGCAGCGAGCTGACCTGACAGGCCATGCCGCCAGGGATGTTCAGTTGTTCGGCACTGAAATGGGTGCCCTCGCCCTTGCTCGGCAGCGTCGGCAATTGCTCCAGCAGGCCGGCGACCATCCGTGCCGAAGCCACCAGGCGCTGGTCGAGGGAAAACATCATCTGGTTGCGCAGGTCGCTGAGCATCCAGGCTGCCGCCAGGGCCCAGATCAGCGCGAACGCAGCGCCGAGGGTCAGGCTCAGGCGCAGGCGCAGACTCATCACTTGTCCTGTTCTCCGCCATCGGCCGGGCCCAGGCGATAGCCCAGGCCACGTACGGTTTCGACGATGCCCTTGCCCAGTTTGCTGCGCAGGTGGTGGATGTGCACGTTGAGCGCGTTGCTCTCCAGTTCGTCGTTGAAGCCGTAGACGCTGTCCTTCAACTGCTCGGTGGAGAGCACCCGGCCACGGTTGTGCAACAGCGCCTGCAGCAGCGATTGCTCGCGACGCGAGAGGTCCACCGGTTGCCCGGCAAGGGTGGTTTCCCGACTGCTCGGGTCGTAGGTCAACGCGCCGTGCTCGATCAGGTTGACGCTGCGCCCGGCCACTCGGCGCAGCAGGGTCTGCAGGCGCGCGAACAGCTCACGCAGGTCGAACGGCTTGAGCAGGTAATCGTCGGCGCCAGCCTGCAGGCCATCGACACGGTCGGTGACCGAGTCCCGCGCGGTGAGGATCAGCACCGGAATCTCCAGGCCTTGCTGACGCAGTTGCTGCAAGAGTTTGAGGCCATCTTCGTCCGGCAGGCCGAGATCGAGCACCATCACGTCGAATTCGGCGACCTTGAGCATCGCCCGCGCCTTCGAGGCAGTATTGACGTGTTCCACGGTCAGGCCCTGGGTGGTCAACCCGGCGACGATGCCGCTGGCGATCAACTCATCGTCTTCGCAAACCAATACGTGCATGCTGAGTCCCGTCGAAAATTGCTGATTAGGCCGCTGGCCGATTAAGCCGACATTATGCCCCGAACGCCGCACCGACAAGGGCGTCGCGGTTAATCATCGGTTAATCGCCGCCGCCCATTGTGCACCTCACTTGCACAGGGACAAGGCTCCTCCATGCGTCATTTCTTGCTGTTTTTTGTTCTGTTGATGTCGGGTCTGGCCCAGGCAGGAACGGACCCATTTGCGCCAAAAGCGGAATTCCTGCCGGTCGACAAGGCCTTCGTGCTGACCTCCGAGCGCCTGGAATCCGGCGAAACCCAATTGTTCTGGCAGATCGCCGACGGCTACTACCTGTACCAGAAACGCCTGAAATTCGACGGCCTGGCGGCCGAGCACGCACCGACCCTGCCGGCGGGCGAGTCGCACAGCGACGAGTATTTCGGCGAACAACCGGTTTACCGCCAGGGCCTGGAGCTGAAGCTGCCAGCCGCTGCCAGTGGCCAGATCAAAGTCACCTATCAGGGCTGTGCCGACGCCGGCCTGTGTTATCCGCCGCAGACCCGGGTCATCGACCTCGGCGGTCAGGCGCCTGCGGCGACCGGTGCCGAAGCAGCGGATCAGGCCCTGGCCAGCGGCCTGCAACAGCGGGCGCTGGGCTGGAGCCTGCTGGTGTTTTTCGGCCTCGGCCTGCTGCTGGCGTTCACGCCGTGCTCGCTGCCGATGCTGCCGATCCTGGCCGGGATGATTGTCGGCAGCGGCGCCACACCCCGTCGCGGCTTCGCCCTGGCCAGCAGTTATGTGATCTGCATGGCGCTGGTCTATGCGGCGATGGGCGTGGTGGCGGCCCTGCTCGGCGCGAATCTGCAGGCATGGTTGCAGAACCCGTGGCTGCTCGGCGCATTCGCGGCGATTTTCGTGGTGCTGGCGCTGCCGATGTTCGGCTTCTTCGAATTGCAATTGCCGGTGGCCCTGCGTGATCGCCTGGAACATGCTTCGCGCAGTCGCAGCGGCGGCAGCCTGATCGGCGCCGGGGTGCTCGGCGCGTTGTCCGGGTTGCTGGTCGGCCCGTGCATGACCGCACCGCTGGCCGGCGCCCTGCTGTACATCGCCCAAAGCGGCAACGCGTTGCACGGCGGCCTGATTCTGTTTGCCCTGGGCATCGGCATCGGCGTGCCGCTGTTGTTGCTGGTGACCGTGGGCAATCGTTTCCTGCCCAAGCCCGGCGCGTGGATGAACCTGCTCAAAGGCGTGTTCGGCTTCCTGTTTCTCGCCACGGCGCTGCTGATGTTGCGCCCGGTGCTCGATCCTTCGCTGTGGCTGGGCCTGTGCGGCGCCTTGTTGCTGATCGCCGCGTACAGTGCCTGGCAACAGGCGCAAGGCTTTGGCCGCGTGGCGCAGATGTTCGGCGCCAGCGCGCTGCTGCTCGGTCTGTGGGGCAGCCTGCTGGTGATCGGCGCAGCCGGTGGCAGCGACGATCCGTATCAGCCATTGCGGGTGTACAGCGCCGACCGTAGCGGCGTTGTCGGGGCGGACGCGCATGAAGCCTTCACCACCATCAAGGATCCGGCCGCCCTGCAACAGCAACTTGACGCCGCACAAGCGCAGGGCCAGTGGGTGCTGCTCGATTACTACGCCGACTGGTGCGTGTCGTGCAAAGTCATGGAGAAGCAGGTGTTCGGCCAGGCGCGGGTAATGCAGGCGCTGCGCGATGTGCGCTTGCTCCGACTCGACGTGACCGCCGACAATGCCGCCAGCCGTGAGCTGCTCGGCCGCTACAAGGTGCCGGGGCCGCCGAGTTTTGTCTGGATCGGCACGGACGGCGCCGAACGCCGCAGCCAGCGCATCACCGGCGAAGTCGATGCCGACACCTTCCTGCAACGCTGGACCACCACCCGAGACGCCCGTTAATGCTGACCTTCACCCTCGGCACCTTTGCCATTGCGCTCAACCACCTGCTGCTGATCAGTGCCCTGGCGCTGGCGACTTTTGTCGGCTGGCGGGTGGCCAAGCGCGGTGGCGATAACCCCGAGTCGGCGTTGTTCAGCCTGTTTCTGCTCGGCATGCTGGCGGCGCGCGTGGCGTTTGTCGCCGTTTACTGGGGCCATTACCGCAACGATCCGTGGCAGATCATCGACCTGCGCGACGGCGGTTTTCTTGCCTGGCCAGGGGTGATCGTACTGTTGCTCGCGGCGCTGTACCGCGGCTGGCGGCGGCCGGGCCTGCGCCGGCCGCTGGGCTTCGGCGTGGCCAGTGGCGTGGTGTTCTGGGTGCTGGCGAGCCTGTCGCTGAGCCTCTATGAACAAGGTACGCGCCTGCCGGACATCAGCCTGCGCAACGCCGCCGGGGAAACCGTGAAGCTCTCCGACTATCAGGGCGGACCGCTGGTGATCAACCTGTGGGCCACGTGGTGCCCGCCGTGCCGGCGAGAAATGCCGGTGCTGGAAAACGCCCAGCAGCAACGCCCGGACCTGACCTTTCTGTTCGTCAATCAGGCCGAGAGCATGCAAAGCGTGGCGACCTTTCTCGAAACCCAGGGCCTGAGCCTGTCCAATGTGCTCTTTGATCGCAGCGGGCGCCTGGGTCAGGCCGTGGGCTCCATGGCGTTGCCGACAACCCTTTTCTACAGCCCGGACGGTCGCCTGCTGGGCAGCCACCTGGGTGAATTGTCGAACGCCAGCCTGGCTCGCGCCCTGGAGAATTTCGACACGCCAACCCCGAATGCCACACCGGCCACCTCTGCAAGGAAACTGCCATGCCCCGCCTCCGCCACCTGCTGACGCTGACCCTGGGCGCTGCCCTGCTGCACTTGCCGTCGGTACAGGCCGCCGAAGAGTTGCCTGACGCGATCAAGAAGATTGAAGCCAAGGGTGCGAAAATCGTCGGCCAGTTCGACGCCCCCGACGGCCTGCGCGGCTACGCGGCGCAGTACCAGAATCGCGGCATGGCGCTGTATCTGACGCCGGATGGCAAGCATGTGTTGCTGGGCAACCTGTACGACGCCGACGGCAACGACCTGAGCAGCGCGCCATTGCAGAAACTGGTCTACGCGCCGATGGCCAAGGAAGTCTGGGCCAAATTCGAAGCCAGCAACTGGATTCAGGACGGCAACCCGAACGCGCCGCGCACGGTGTACCTGTTCAGCGACCCGAACTGCCCGTACTGCAACATGTTCTGGGAACAGGCACGGCCGTGGGTCAAGGCCGGCAAGGTGCAATTGCGCCACATCATGGTCGGCATCATTCGCGAAGACAGCCCGGGCAAATCCGCCGCCCTGCTGGCGGCAAAAGACCCGGCCAAGGCCCTGGAAGATCACGAAAAGGCCGGCAAGGCCAGCACGCTCAAGGCCCTGAAGGACATTCCGGCCGCCGTGCAAACCAAACTGGCGGCGAACATGCAGTTGATGGAGGACCTGGATCTGCAGGCGACTCCGGCAATCTTCTACATGGACGACAAGGGTGAACTGCAACAACAGCAAGGCGCGCCGGCGCCGGACAAACTGGCGAAGATTCTCGGGCCGAAGTAACGCCTGGCGGCTCCGGCAGACACTGCCGGAGCCATCACCATTCGCTCGGCTGACACCGGTCAAGGATGTCGTCCAGTTCATCTGTCGCTTCGCGCTCGCGCAAAAACTGCGTCACCTCTTGCGACCACTCGGCATCCGATACGATGCCGGCCCAGGCATGGGTATTTGCCGAATGGCACGGTCGGTCATCAAAGTTCTGGATCAATGCCTGGTTCAAGGTTCGGACATCGAATCCCGGATTCCTTTCGCTTTGCAGCATCAGGGCATTGAACACCCGCTGTTGCGTTTCGGGATTTGGCGTGAGGGGGTAGGCTTGAGTTGAACTCAGGACGATAAACGTCGGTTTGACGTTTTCCGCCAGCGCGGCCTGCAATCGATAGTGACCGTCGATAATCACGTAGGAACATAACGCGCCGACATACCAGAGCAAGACAGGCGGCAGGCTGTCCTCTCTTGCCTTTTTGCGCCACCACTTCATACGCCCGGCATACGGATCGACCGTGTGCAGACCGATCAGGTTGCCCAGATCCCAGTCGAGCCACTCCACCGGTCGTGGCTGAAGATTGTCGAGAATGCCGTCACCACGCGCAGACCAGATCGGTAAATGACTGGTCATCTCTTGTTCTGTCGAGAAATACCAATTGCTCACACCGTCGCCACGTTGTCTGCGCAAGGCTACTGGCATCATGGGCCGTGCCACCCAGTGCCCGGGATACAGAAAGTCCGCACGATGCTCCATCAATTGGTTGATGAAAAATCGGCTCCAGGCCTTCATTCGCTGCCCGACGGGCAAATGGCGGTGGTGTTCGACTTGCGCCGAGTCAATGGCCGCAACGGGAGGCGACGCCCATTGTATCGGAATCGGATTGCGCACCAGCCAGGCACCGTAATACGAAGTCGCTATCGTTCCCCAGAGCAACGGGGTCTCGTTGAACATCAGTTTCAGGCGAGCGTTGTTACCCGTCCGCAGATACAGCTGGGGTTTGCCCTGAGGGGGGCCACTGATCTCGATGCTCAGTCCCCCCCATTGTCCTTGCAGATCTTCAAGATCGCGCCAGAAGTATTGCTTCACGCCAGTCCCTTAAATGAATTCCCGTGCGCAATTACAGCGTATTTCGATTGCGCTCACGCAAAAAACCGAGCAACACCTGCGTCACAAACTCGGGATTCTCCCGACTGGAGATATGCCCCGCCTGCGGCACCAGCACACAGTCGCAGCCGATCAGCTCGGCCATTTCCCGGGCTTCCGACGGGGGACGCGGTTTGTCCTGATCGCCACAGACCACCAGGGTGGTCGCTGCTTCCAGCTCGCGCAGACGCGGCAACAGATCCTCACGGCTGAATGTAATGCGCCCCATCGGCACGATGCTTTCGCGCAGACGATCCGCGGTATACGCCGCCAGTCTGGCGCGGAAATCCTGATACAGCGCCGACTGCGGATCGATGCCCGGACGGAAGAAGATCGGCACCACGATGTCGAGCAGTTGCTCGGAGATTTCGCCGCTTTCTTCGATCTGCTTGAACAGTGAGAAGTAGTACTGCCGGGTTGGCTCCGGCTCGACGCCGAGGTAGGTGTCCAGCAGCACCAGGCCATTGATCCGCTGCGGTGCCGACAGAGCGAGGCGCACGCCCCACATGCCGCCGACCGATAGTCCCGCGAGGGTGATCCGTTCGATCTGCAGATGATCGAGCAAGGCCAACGCCTGGCGTGCGATGTCATCCAGTGAGGTGGTGCCTTCAGGCAAACGCCCCGATTCACCATGGCCCCACAGGTCCAGGGCAATCACCCGATAATGCGATGACAGCGCAGCGATCTGCGGTGCCCACATGGCCGTGTCCCACAGGTAACTGCCCGCCAGCAACACGGCCGGGCCGGTGCCTTGATCAATGTAATGCAGCGCTTGTCCGTCCACCGTGAAGAAAGGCATCGACTACCTCCGCGACAAAAAAGAGAACCGGCAGACTGAGCTGCCGGTTGTTGATCGTCAACCCTGGAAATGTACGTAAATAGGTCGGTTTATTGGCGTTGAATTCGTTGACGCCTTCGCTGGCAAGCCAGCTCCCACAGGGATCGAATGTGTACACAAATCTTGTGTTCACCGTGAAACCTGTGGCAGCTGGCCTGCCAGCGACGGGGCCGGAACAGACGCCGGAAATTACAAGCCTTCCAGCTCCGCCATCAGATCATTCAAGCGATCCACTTTCTCCTCGGTCATGTCACTGGCCGCCAGCCCGTCGATGTACTCGGCCAGTTCCGCCACCGTGCTGCATTCGAACATGGCCCGCAGCGGCACATCGCGTTGCAGGGTTTTCTGCACCCGCGAGGCAATCTGCGTGGCGAGCAGCGAATGGCCGCCCAGTTCGAAGAAGTTGTCGCGCACCCCGACCTGGTCGACCTTGAGCACCTCGGCCCAGATATCGGCCAGGGTCTGCTCCAGCTCGTTGCGCGGCGCCAGGTAATCCTCGCTCTGCAACTGGCCGATTTCCAGTGCCGGCAAGGCCTTGCGGTCGAGTTTGCCGTTGGCGTTGAGCGGCAACCGGTCGAGCCACAACCAGTGCAGCGGCACCATGTATTCCGGCAGTTCGGCGCGCAGGCGCTGCTTGATTCGCTCCAGGCGTTCGCTCGGGTTCAGCGCCGTATCGGCGGCGACCAGGTAGCCGACCAGATGCTTGCCGTTGACACCTTCCTGAACGCCGACAGCGCCATCGCGGACTTCCGGTTGTTCGTGCAGACGCGCCTCGATTTCACCCAGCTCGATCCGGTAACCGCGAATCTTCACCTGATGGTCGACCCGACCGACGTACTCCAGCACGCCGTCACTGCGGCGCCGGGCGAGGTCGCCGGTGCGGTACAGGCGCTCGCCCGGCGCACCGAACGGGTTCGGCACAAACACCGGCGCGGTGCGCAACGGATCGCTGACATAACCGCGCCCCACCCCAGTGCCCGCCACGCACAACTCGCCCACCGCGCCCAGCGGCACCAGTTCCAGCGCGCCATCGAGCACATACAGCAGGTTGTTGTCGGTCGGCGTACCAATCGGCAGGTAACTGCCGCGCGTCGACGCCAGATCGACGCGGAAGAACGCCACGTCATCGGAGCATTCCGCCGGCCCGTAGGCGTTGACCAGACCGATCTGCGGATAACGCAGCAGCCACTGGTGCGCCAGCTCCGGCGGCATCGCTTCGCCGGTCGGCAACATCCAGCGCAGCCCGTCGAGACTCAGGCGATCCGAAGCGAGCATGCCCTGGATCAGCGACGGCACGCTTTCCAGCACCGTGATGCCCTGCTGCTGAACATGTACCAGCAGCCCCTGCGGATCGTGGGCGATGCTGTTCGGCACAATGTCGACCCGCGCGCCGAACAACGGCGCGGCGAGGAACTGCCAGACCGAAATATCGAAGCTTTGCGAGGCGGTCTGCGCAATCACATCGGCGTCCGTCAGTTGCAGGTACGGCACCTTGCTCAGTTGGTTGTTGAGCATGCCGCGCTGCTCGACCATCACGCCTTTGGGCAAACCGGTGGAGCCCGAGGTGTAGATCACATAGGCGAGGTTGTCCGGGGCGCTGAAAATGCCCGGATTGTCCGCCGCGCCCGCCTGCGCCTGCAGCTTTTCCCAGACCAGCAGGCGCGGCCGGTTGGCGCAGCTGAACTCGTCGAGCAGGGTTTGCGCCTGAGCGTGGCAAGCCTCGGTGCACACCAGTACCGGCGTGCGGCTCAGTTCGATGATGCGTTGCAGGCGCTGGCTCGGCAGGCCCGGATCCAGCGGCAGGTAACCGGCACCGGCCTTGAAGCTGCCGATGATCATGCCCAGCAGATCCAGATTGCGTTCGCCCAGCAACGCCACCGGTTGATCCCTCTGCACCCCGGCCGCGACCAGTGCATGGCCGAGCCGGTTGGCGTTGCGGTTCAGTTGCTCGTAGCTCAATTGCTGATCCAGGCAACTGGCGGCGATGCGTTGCGGATGCTGCGCGACCTGCGCTTCGAACAGTTCGACGTAGCTCTGCTGTAGCGGATAGTCGTGCTCGCTCTGGTTGCAGCCGTGGAGCAGGAAGTCTTGTTCCTCATGACCCAGCAGCGGCAGGTCAGCCATGTCGCCATGGAAACCGTCGACCAGCGCCAGCAACAGACGCTTGAACTCACCGAGCATGCGTTCGATGGTCGACTCATCGAAATAGCGCTGGTCGTAGGACAGGTGCAGGCCAAGGTCATCGCCCGGGTAGCACACCGCCGTCAACGGGAAGTTGGTGTGGGTACGACCGGAATCCGAGGTGGCGTTGAGGCTTTGCGCGCGGTCCAGTACGGAGACTTCCACCGGGGCGTTCTCGAACACGAACAGACTGTCGAACAGCGGCTGGCCTTTCGGCAGTTCGCTCTGCTCCTGGATGTTCACCAGCGGCAGGTATTCGTACTCGCGCAATTGCATGTTGCTGTCGAGCAGAGCGCTGAGCCACTGACGCACACTGGTGCGCTGATCGTCCGCCGGGATCTGCACCCGCAGCGCGATGCTGTTGATGAACAGGCCGACCGTGCGCTGCATCTGCGGCATGTCCACCGGACGCCCGGCCACGGTGACGCCGAACAGCACGTCACGATCCCCGCTCAAGCGCCGCAGCACCAGCGCCCACGCCGCCTGGGCGAAGGTGTTGACCGTCAGTTGATGGGCCTGGGCCAGCTCGCGCAGTCGGGCGCCGTCCTCGACGTTGAGTCGGGTGTAGCAGTCGCCGACGATCATGCCGCCGCTTTCGCCGGCGTGCTCGCGCAGGAACGGCCGGTCGCTCGGGATCGGCGTGGTGCGCTCGAACCCTTGCAGGTTGTGCTGCCACCACTGACGCGCCTCGGCCAGACTCTGGCGTTGCAGCCAGGCGATGTAATCGCGGTAGCGCGGCGGCACCGCCAGTTGTGCTTCGCGACCTTCGCCGAGGGCGGTGTAGATCTCGAAGAAATCGTTCATCAGCAGCGAGCGGCACCAGGCGTCGATGAGGATGTGATGGTTGCTCATCATGAACCAGTAGCGGGCCGCGCCGACCTTGATCAGGCGCAGGTGGAACGGCGCCTGGTTGAGCAGATCGAAACCGGTCTCGCGTTCAGTCTTGAGCAAAGTCTGTAGCTTCGGCTCCTGCTCGCTTTCGGCGATGGCGCTCCAGTCCAGGTACTCGACCGGCGTGCGACCCGGGGTATGAATCACCTGCAGCATGTCTTCGCCGACGTTCCAGCAGAACGACGCGCGCAAGGCTTCGTGGCGGGCAACCACCGCTTGCCAGGCCTGGGCGAAACGCTCGGGGTCGAGTTCGCTGTTGATGCGGTAGCGATCCTGCATGTAGTACAGACCGGTGCCCGGTTCGAGCAGGGTGTGCAGCAGCATGCCTTCCTGCATCGGCGTCAGCGGATAGACGTCTTCGATGTACTGGGCCGGCACCGGCAGCGCGTCGAGTTGCGCCTGGGTCAATTTGGCCAGCGGGAAATCCGACGGCGTCAGGCCGCCGGCGGTGTCTTGCAGGCAATGCTCGATCAGGCTCTGCAGCTCGCCGACGTAGGCAGCGGCCAGCGCGCCGATGGTCTGCGCGTCGTAGCGCTCGGCGCTGAAGGTCCAGCGCAGCAGCAGTTCACCCGCGTAGACCTGGCTGTCGACACTCAACTCGTTGGGCAACGGCGCCAGCGGATCGTGGGCGGCGCCGAGCGGTTCGTCCAGCGGCCGGAACAACGCATCGCTGGCGAAGCTCTGGTCGAACTGGCCGAGGTAGTTGAAGGTGATCGGTGCCTTCGGCAACGCGGCCACGCTGCGCTGGCTGAGGTCATCGGCCAGATAACGCAGGACGCCATAACCGAGACCCTTGTGCGGCACCGCCCGCAATTGTTCCTTGATCGCCTTGATCGCAGCGCCCGGCCCGGCGGCCTCGTCACTGGCGGGCGGAGTCAGGCGCAGCGGATAGGCGCTGGTGAACCAGCCGACGGTGCGCGTCAGATCGATCTCGTCGAACAGGGTTTCGCGGCCGTGGCCTTCCAGTTGAATCAGCGCCGACGGCTGACCGCTCCAGCGGCACAGCACGCGGGCCAGCGCGGTCAGCAACAGGTCGTTGACCTGGGTGCGGTAGGCACTCGGCGCCTGTTGCAGCAACTGCCGGGTACGCTCGGCATCCAGGCGCACGCTGAGGGTCTGCGCGTGACGATTCTGGCAGCCACCCTGGGGGTTTTCGCACGGCAGGTCGGCGTTCGGCCCGGCCAGTTGCGCCTGCCACCAAGCCAGTTCTTCGCGCAGCGACTCGCTGCCGGCGTAAGCCTGCAAGCGTGCGGCCCAATCCTTGAAGGCACTGGTTTTCGCCGGCAGTTTTACCGACTGATCGGCGTCGAGCTGACGATACACGGTTTGCAGATCGTCGAGCAGAACACGCCACGACACACCGTCCACCACCAGGTGATGGATGGCGATGAACAGCCGTTGCTGACCGTCCGGTCCATCGACCAGCACCGCCCGCAGCAACGGGCCCTGGGCAAGATCGAGACTGCGCTGGGCATCGGCGAACAGCGCGGCACACGTGTCCATCGACGGCACGCGCACTGGCCACAGCACCGCTGCATCGGTCACCGGTCGATGCGTTGCTTGCCATGCGCCGTTGACCTCGGTGAAACGCAGACGCAGGGCGTCATGCTGCTCGATCAGCGCCAGCAGCGCCTGCTCCAGGCGATGCGGTTCCAGCCTCGCCGTCGGCTCCAGCAGCAACGCCTGGTTCCAGTGTTGACGTTGGGGAATCTCGCTGTCGAAGAACCAGTGCTGGATCGGTGTCAGGCGCGACTCGCCCGACACCAGACCCTGCTCAGCCGTCACGGTTTCACTGCGACTGGCCACGGCGGCCAGGGTCTGCACAGTCTGGTGCTGGAACAGATCGCGCGGGCTGAAATGAATGCCCTGCTGCCGCGCACGACTGACCACCTGGATCGACAGGATCGAGTCGCCACCGAGTTCGAAGAAGTTGTCGTTCAGACCCACTTGCTCGACGTTGAGCACCTCGCACCAGATCTGCGCCAGGGTCTGTTCCAGTTCATTGCTTGGCGCTACGTAATCCTGGCGGTTGAGCTCCGGGTCGGGCGCCGGCAAGGCGCGACGGTCGAGTTTGCCGTTGGCGGTCAGCGGCATGCTCGCCAGCAGGATCAGGTGCGTCGGCACCATGTAGTCCGGCAGTTGCGCCTTGAGCTGCGATTTGAGTGTGTCGCGCAGTGCGGCTTGCGCGGCGGCGTCCTGCCCGGCGACATCGCTGACCAGGTAGCCGACCAGTTGCTTGCCGCTCGGCGCCTCCAGCGCCAGCACCACCGCCTCGCGGATCGCGTCGTGCTCGAGCAGACGAGTTTCGATCTCGCCCAGTTCGATGCGGAAACCACGGATCTTCACCTGATGGTCGATCCGTCCGAGGTATTCCACCAGGCCATCGGCGCGCTGGCGCACCAGGTCGCCGGTGCGGTACATGCGCCCGCCATCGGCGGCAAACGGGTCCGCCACGAAACGCTCGGCGCTGATGCCCGGACGGTCGTGGTACCCCTGCGCCAGCCCCGCGCCGCCGACACACAATTCGCCGGTCGCGCCTTGCGGCACCAGCGCCAGGTCGGCGTCGAGGATATAGGCCACGCGGTCACCGATCACACTGCCGATCGGCACGCTGCCGGCGCCCTCTTCCAGCATGTCCGGTGCCAGACTGGCCAGCGGCATGACCACGGTTTCGGTCGGGCCGTAGGCGTTGAAGAACATCGACGGTTTGAACGCCGCACGAATCCGTTGCAGGTGCTCGCCGGTCAGCGCTTCGCCACCGGTGATGATCATCCGCACCGGGAGGATTTCATTTTGCGTGGCGAGGAACTGCGCCAGTTGGCTGCCGTAGCTCGGCGTGAAGCCGAGCACATTGATCCTGTGGTCGCGGATCAGCGCGCAGATTTCCGCCGCGTCCCACTGCCCCTGCGCCCGCAACACCACGTGTGCGCCACTGAGCAGCGGCACCAGCAGACGCTCGGTGGCGGCGTCGAAATTGATCGAATAGAAGTGCAGTTCGCAGTCGTCCGGGCGCATGCCGAAGCGTTCGATCACGGCCTGGCAATGCATGGCGATTTCACCGTGGCAGACCACCACGCCTTTCGGCTTGCCGGTCGAACCCGAGGTGTAGATCAGATACGCCTGGTGCTGCGGCAGGCTGATCAACGGCAACTCGCTGGCCGGGTAAGCGGCCAGCGCCGCGCCGTCGTCTTCCAGGCACCAGCGCGCCACGCTCGACGGCAGCTCGCCGAGGGCGCTGAACATCGCCCGATCACTGAGGAGCAGACCGATGCGACTGTCTTCGATCATGTAGTGCAGACGGTCGAGCGGGTATTCCGGGTCGAGCGGCACATACGCACCACCGGCCTTGAGGATCGCCAGCAGACCGACCACCATTTCCAGCGAACGCTCCAGCGCCAGACCGACGCGCACCTGCGGGCCGACGCCACGTTCGCGCAAGGCCCAGGCCAGGCGATTGGCGCGAGCGTCGAGTTCGGCGTAGCTCAGCGTCTGTCCGGCGAAGGTCAGGGCCGGGGCGTCTTTGCGCGCCAGTGCCTGTTCGGCAAACACATGATGAATGCACTGATCGAGACGCCGTTCGCCCGGTTCGACAGCGAGGCTATCGAGCAGTTGTTGCTGCTCAGATGGGTCGAGCAGCGGCAATTGGCTCAGGCGCTGTTGCGGATCGGCGATCAGCGCTTCCAGCAGGTTGCGCCAATGCCTGGCCATACGCGCAATGGTCGGTTCATCGAACAGGTCGGTGCTGTACGTCAGGCAGCAACCGAGGCGGTGGTCGAGGTCGGTGACTTCCAGGTTGAGGTCGAACTTGGTCGCCCGCGCATCGTTGGCCAGGTACTCGACGGTCATTCCGGCGAGGGTGCGGCTCTGCTGGAACTCCCAGCGCTGCACGTTGCACATCACCTGGAACAGCGGGTTGTAGGCGGCGCTGCGCGGTGGCTGCAGGGCTTCGACCAGATGATCGAACGGCAGGTCCTGATGCGACTGGCCTTCGATCACCGTGTGGCGCACCTGCTCGAACAATTCGCCGACCGACATCTGTCCGTCGAGCTGGCAACGCAGCACTTGCGTGTTGAGGAACGCGCCGATCAGCCCCTCACTCTCCGGGCGAATCCGGTTGGCCACCGGCGCGCCGATGCGCAGGTCGGTCTGGCCGCTGTAGCGGTAGAGCAAGGTGGCGAGCGCGGCGGTCATGGTCATGAACAGGGTCAGACCGTTCTGCGCATTGAACGCCCGAACGCGGGCGGCAAGGTCGTCGCTCATGTCGAAACGGTACAGCTCGCCCTGATGGCTTTGCACCGGTGGACGCGGACGGTCGCCGGGCAGTTCCAGCAGCGGATGTTCGCGACCGAGTTGTGCAGTCCAATAATCGAGCTGGCGCTGACGCTCACCGGACTCCAGCCACTGCCGTTGCCAGACGCTGTAGTCGAGGTACTGCACCGGCAACGCTTCGAGCGGCGAGTCGCGGTCATCGACGAAAGCTTCGTACAGCGCGCCGAGTTCGCGGGCGAAGATGTCCATCGCCCAGCCTTCGGTAACGATGTGGTGCAGGGTCAGCACGAAGTAATGCTCGTGTTCGGCCGTTTTCACCAGGCAGGCGCGCAGCAGCGGGCCGGTTTCCAGGTCGAACGGCAGATGCGCCTCCTCGTCCGCCAGTTGCTGCACCCTTTGCTCACGCTGGTCAGCCGCCAGTCTGGAAAAATCCTTCCAGCCCATGCGCACGCCGGTTTCGGCACGCACCTGTTGCCGGGCCACGCCATCGACGCTGGGGAACGTGGTACGCAGGGTTTCGTGGCGCAGGATCAGCGCCTGCAAGGCGGCCTCGAAATGCTCGACGTGCAATACGCCGCGCAGGCGCGCCATGCCGCCGACGTTGTACGCCGGGCTGTCGGGCTCCATCTGCCAGAGGAACCACATGCGCTGTTGCGAATAGGACAGCGGCACGGCCTGGCGGCGGTCGACACTGGCGATCGGCGGCTGCTGGTTGGTCTTGCCGCTGGCCTGGATCTGACGGACCTGCTCGGCGAAGTCGCCGAGTTCGCTGTGCTCGAACAAGGTGCGCAACGGCAACTCGACGTCACAGGCCTGACGACTACGGGAGATGATTTGCGTGGCCAGCAGCGAGTGCCCGCCGAGGGCGAAGAAGTCGTCGCGCAGACCGATCCGTGGCAGCCCCAACACTTCGCGCCAGATCGCGGCGATGCGCTGTTCCAGTTCGGTGACCGGCTCGACGTGTTCGCGCACGTGCCACTTCGGTTCGGGCAAGGCGCGGCGATCAAGCTTGCCGCTCGGGCTCAGAGGCATCGTGTCGAGGCGCATCAGTTGCGCCGGCACCATGTATTCCGGCAGCTCGGCGGCCAGTGCGGTTTTCAGCCGAGCGATATGCGCGTCCTGATCGTCATCGGCGTTGCTGGCAGTGAAGTAGCCGATCAGTTGCGGGCCGGCGACGGTTTCCCGCACCAGCACGGCGGCCTGAGCGACGCCCTCCTGAGCCAGCAGCCGCGCTTCGATTTCTTCCGGCTCGACGCGGAAGCCGCGTAGCTTGACCTGCTGATCGAGGCGGCCGAGGTATTCGATCACGCCATCGTGGGTCCAGCGTGCGCGGTCACCGGTGCGGTACAGGCGCGCGCCCTCCTCGCCCAGCGGATCGACCACGAAACGTTCGGCGGTCAGCGCTGGACGGCCGAGGTAACCGCGGGCCAGGCCGATGCCGCTGATGCACAGTTCGCCCGGCACCCCGGCCGGCACAGGATTGAGATCGCTGTCGAGCACACGGCAGACCACGTTGCCCAGCGGCCGGCCAATCGGCGAGCGCTCGCCATCGGCCACGCTGCAATGCCAATGGGTGACGTTGATCGCGGTTTCGGTGGGGCCGTAACGGTTGTGCAGTTGCACCGCCGGCAGTTGCGCGAACACGCGGTTGCGCAGCTCCGCCGGCAACGCTTCGCCGCCGGAGAACAGCCGGCGCAGGCTGCCGCACGCGGCACTCAACGTTTCGTCGATGAACAGCGAAAGCAGCGGCGGCACGAAGTGCAGCGTGGTCACGCCGTACTGCTGCACCAACTCGGCGATGCGATGCGGATCGCGGTGTTCACCGGGGCCGGCGATCAGCAACCGGGCGCCGGTGATCAGCGGCCAGAAGCACTCCCACACCGAGACGTCGAAACTGATCGGCGCTTTCTGCATCAGCACGTCGCTGTCGTCCAGACGATAGGTGTCCTGCATCCATTGCAGACGTTCGGCCAGCGCCGCGTGGGTGTTGCCGACGCCTTTCGGCTGGCCGGTGGAACCGGAGGTGTAGATCACGTAGGCGAGGTTGTCGCCGTGCAGGTGTAGGCCCGGGGCCTGGCTTGGCCAGTTTTCCAGATGCAACGCGTCCATGGCGATCACACTGACGCCTTCGCTGGCCGGCAAGCGGTCGAGCAAGGCAGTCTGGGTCAGGAGCAATTCGACGCCGCTGTCGCTGAGCATGTAGGCCAGGCGTTCGGCCGGGTATTCCGGGTCAAGTGGCACATAGGCGCCGCCGGCCTTGATGATCGCCAGCAGACCGATCAGCAGTTGCGGCGAACGCTCGGCGGCAATCGCCACGCACACATCGGGGCCGACACCTTTGTCGCGCAGGTAGTGCGCCAGCCGGTTGGCCCGGGCATGCAGTTCGGCGAAATCGAGGCTGCCGCCGTCCCACACCAGCGCAGTGCGTTGCGGAGTCTGGCGTGCCTGTTCGTTGAGCAGTTCCGGCAGCCATTGCTGCGCTGGCGGACACGCAGCGACGCTCCATACCTGTTGCTGTTCGTGCTCGCACGGGGTCAGCAATGGCAGATCACCGATCACCTGTTGCGGTTGCTCGCAAACGGCGCGCAGCAGATTGCTGAAGTGTTCGGCCAGACGCTCGATAGTCATCGCATCGAACAATTCATCGGCGTAGTCGAAGGACAGGGTCAGGCGCCCGTTGCGATCTTCTTCGCTGTGCAGTTGCAGGTCGAACTTGGCCTCGCGGCTGTGCCACGGCAGCTCTTCGGCGAGCAGGCCCGGCAGGCGCTTGAGCGCACTCAGGTCGCGCTGCTGGTGGTTGAACATGACCTGGAACAGGCCTTGCTCACGGGCCTGCGGGAAGGCTTCGAGCAGTTGTTCGAACGGCAGATCCTGATGTGCCTGCGCACCGAGCGTGGCCTCGCGGGTCTGCGCCAGCAACTCGACAAACGACAGCCGCGAATCAACCTCGGCACGCAACACCTGGGTGTTGATGAAGAAGCCGATCAGGCCCTGGGTTTCCAGGCGCGGACGGTTGGCGTTGGGGATGCCGATGCGGATATCGCGTTGACCGCTGTAGCGGTGCAGCAGGCTCTGGAAAGCCGAGAGCAACAGCATGAACGGTGTCGATTGATGCGCCTGCGCAGTCTGCTTGATTGCGTCGCTGAGGCTGACACCGAGGCGCACGCTGTGGCGCGCGGCGCTGTGCAGCTGCCTGGCCGAGCGCGGATGGTCGGTGGCCAGTTCCAGCAGCGGATGCTCATCGCCCAACTGCGCTTTCCAGTACGCCAGCTGTCGCTCGCCCTCGCCCTGCGCCAGCCATTGGCGCTGCCAGCTGCCGTAGTCGGCGTATTGGGTCGGCAGCGGCGCAAGGTCGGCGCGCTGGCCTTGAGCGGCAGCGGCGTACAAGCGCGAAAACTCATCGATCAACACGTTCAGCGACCAGCCGTCGGCGATGATGTGATGCAGGGTCACCAGAAGCTGATGATCTTCGTCGTCGAGACGCACCAGCGTCACCCACAGCAGCGGGCCTTTTTCCAGATCGAACTGAGTGCGCGCCTCGTCCTCGCGGATCTGTTGCGCGCGGGCTTCACGCTCGTGCGCGGGCAGGTCGCTGATGTCGATCAGTTGCAGGTTGAATTCCGGCGCGGCGTCGACTTGTTGCAGCGCGACGCCGTCGCGTTCGAAGAAACGCGTGCGCAGCGCTTCGTGGCGTTCGATCAGTTGCTCGAAGCTGGCGCGCAACGCCTCTTCGTCCAGCTCGCCGCGCAGACGCAGGGCACCGGGAATGTTGTAGGCGCTGCTGTGCGGATCGAGCTGCCAGGTGATCCACAAGCGGTTTTGTGCCAGCGATTGCGGCAGTGCTTCGTTGCGCGACAGCGCGCTGATTGCGCCCTGGGCGCTGCCGCCGTCCTGTTGCTGCTGCGCCACGGCGGCGGCGAATGCGCACAGGGTCGGCGCTTCGAACAGCAGGCGCAGGTTCAGTTCCAGATTGAGCTCTTCGC
Organism: Pseudomonas sp. efr-133-TYG-5; assembly: GCF_030209175.1. Lineage (GTDB taxonomy): Bacteria > Pseudomonadota > Gammaproteobacteria > Pseudomonadales > Pseudomonadaceae > Aquipseudomonas. The sequence goes on from NZ_JARVSM010000009.1 coordinate 45,695, forward strand.
GAACCTTGGCGATCACCTGAGCGGCGCCGATCGAGTTGCCACCGAGCAGGAAGAAGTGATCGTCGGCGTTGACCTGTCTGACGTTGAGTTGCTCGGCCCAGATTCTGCCGATCAACGCTTCCAGTTCGGAGGCGGACACGGTCGACTCGCTGGTTTCAGCGCTGGTCGGTGGGAACACCGCGTAGCTGTCGAGGCTGCCATCGGCCAGACGATGGCGACACGCCGAGCGTTGCAGCTTGCCGCTGGACGTCTTCGGCAGCGCGCCCGGGTTGAGCAGTACCACCACGCTCGGCGCTTCCTGGTACGCCTCGGCCACTGCTTGGCGAATCGCTTTGATCAGCGCTTCGGGCGGCAGGATTTTCTGCACGCTGCGGCTGATTTCCGCGGCGATGCCGATGCCTTCTTCGCCGTCCCGAGTGACCGCGAACGCGGCGACCCGGCCCTTGCGCACCACCTCCACTTCATTCTCGACGGTCTTCTCGATGTCCTGCGGATACAGGTTGTGGCCGCGCACGATCAGCATGTCTTTGAGGCGCCCGGTGATGAACAACTCACCGTTGCGGAGGAAGCCCAGGTCACCGGTACGCAGCCAGGTGCGGCCAGCGTGCTGGACGAAGGTCTTGGCGCTGGCCTCGGGGTTGCGCCAGTAGCCGTGGGCGATGCTCGGGCCGGCGGCCCAGACTTCGCCGACCGCGTTGTCATCGAGCGGTTGCAGGCGGGTGGGTTCGACGATCAGCACCGCATGGTCCGGCTGGCTGATGCCGCAACTCATGATCGGACTGCCGTCGCCCGGTTCGGCGCGATTCTGTGCCAGCGCCTGATCATCGACGCGCAGCGCAGGAATGCCGCTGCCCCGCGGTGTGCCGGCGACGAACAGGGTCGCTTCGGCCAGGCCATATGACGCCATGAAGCTGTCGGCGCTGAAGCCGCAGGCCGCGAACTTCTCGGCGAAGCGCTCGAGGGTGTCGAGACGGATCGGTTCCGAGCCGGAATAGGCCACGCGCCAACGGCTCAGGTCGAGACGTTGCAGCGCCGATTCGCTGACCCGCTCACTGCACAGGCGATAGGCGAAATCCGGCCCGCCGCTGATGGTGCCGCCGTACTGGCTGATCGCTTCGAGCCAGCGCAACGGTCGGCCGAGAAAGTACGCCGGCGACATCAGGATGCACGGCACGCCGCTGAAGATCGGCTGCAGCAGACCGCCGATCAGGCCCATGTCGTGGTACAGCGGCAGCCAGCTGACGATCACGTCGTCCGGGTTCACATCGATGCCGAAACCGTGGCGGATCAGCATCTCGTTGGCCACCAGGTTGCCGTGGCTGACCTGCACCCCCTTGGGCAGCGCGGTAGAACCGGAGGTGTATTGCAGGAAAGCGATGTGCTCGGCGGGCAGTGTCGGTTCCACCCAGCGCTCGGCCAGTGCAGGGTGGAGGGTATCGACGCACAGCAGCGGCGGCGCGCCTTCGATCTGCTGCAAGGCGTCGCGCAGATCGGCGCTGGTCAGCAGCAGGCGTGGCTCGGCGTCGGCAATGATCGACAGCAGGCGCTCCTGGTGGTGCCGACGCGCCGACTCCGGCGGATAGGCCGGCACCGCGATGACCCCGGCGTACAGACAACCGAAGAACGCCGCGACGTAATCCGGGCCGCTGGGAAACAACAGCACCGCGCGCTCGCCAAATCCGGCTTGCGCCTGCAACGCAGCGGCGATCGTCCGCGCGCGCTGATCCAATTCGCGGTAACTGAGCACCACGGCCTGCTCCTCGTTTTCGGCGAGAAAACGCAGGGCCAACCGGTCCGGCGTCAGGGCCGCGCGGCGCTGGAGGGCTTGGACCAGGGTGCTGGGGAGTTCGAACGCGTCGGTCATGAGGTTTCCTGCCTGAATTCGGCTTGCTAGTGGAATCGGGTTGCTGCGTCACGCCGGTCGAAGGCGTGCAGGGCGCGGTCTGTGCCGACCGCGCAAGGCATTGGAATGCTGTCTGGCCGGGGCTGTGCGCCCGCGACCATTCACCAATGAGAACGGATGACCTCGGCGAATAATTAGTCAGCAGATGGCATCGCCCGCGGCCGCCGGCGTCCTGGCCAGGTGCGGCAGCGTGCCGCAGTTCTCAGAACGCACCGACATGGATCATTAATTCTCTTTCTCAATTGACAATCATTATCATTCAACATAATTTGTCGCTCGATGTGTAGGACAGCCCGGCCCTTCAGGGCGTCCCACTAACCTATTGGCAGCAAGGTGATTTCCATGACGGAACAAGTATCCACAAGCAGGTGCGATTCACCGCTACTTCAGGCATTCGTCGACAATCGACTGATTCTGGTCAAGATTGCAGCCCGCATTACCGGCTGCCGTTCGCGCGCCGAAGACGTGGTTCAGGATGCGTTTTTCCGACTGCAATCGGCGCCACCGATCACGTCGTCGATCAAGGCCCAACTGAGCTATCTGTTCCAGATCGTGCGCAACCTCGCCATCGATCACTACCGCAAACAGGCGCTGGAACAGAAATACGCCGGCCCCGAAGAGGAAGGCTTGAATGTGGTCATCCAGGGCGCTTCGCCGGAAACCTCGCACATAAATTTCTCGACCCTGGAAAACATCGCCGACGCGCTGACCGAGCTGCCCAGCCGCACCCGCTACGCCTTCGAGATGTATCGCCTGCACGGCGTGCCGCAGAAAGACATCGCCAAGGAACTCGGCGTCTCGCCGACCCTGGTCAACTTCATGATTCGCGATGCCCTGGTGCACTGCCGCAAGGTGTCGGGCAGCCGTGGCGATGCGGCAGCGATGGGTCGCCGCTAAGACCGCCTCGGCGGGCAAAAAAAGATCGCAGCCTGCGACAACTCCTACAGCACAGGTGTAAACCCTGCAGGAGCTGCCGCAAGCTGCGATCTATTGCTTTCAGCGCGAGATCAAGCCAGCCTGCACCGATCAAAAAAGCGCTCGCGCCCAAGGATCATCAGCGCCGCGCGCTTGTGCGGAAAATCGAATTCCTTTTCGCAGTGGAAGCACTGGTTGTGCATGTGGCCGATCATCTTCGCGTTGTCGGCACGCGGTTCCGCCACCACCCGCTGGGTCCGCGGATCGTCAAGAAACAGATAGTGCACCAGCGCCGACAGCCAGCTCGCCACCTTGTGCGGGCCACGATGATCCTCCTCGCCCACCAGCATATGAATGCCGCGATCGTAGTTGTCGGCCTCATAGAACGGCGCGATGCGATCTTCCTTGGCCCAGTACGCTTCGAAATAAGCGAACGGCTGATCGTCGAAACAGCCGATCAGGGTCAGGGTATGCGGGTCGGCGTCGAGTTTGCCGAGGTACTCGCGATGCTGTTCGAGGCTGCCCTCTTCCTGCCAGAAACTGGCGACTCGCGGGCTGTTCTGCCAACGGTTGAAACGCGCCAGGTCCTGCTCGATCTCCACGGTGCGCAGGGAAATCCACGCGCCGAGCCGGGCATCGAACCGCCGGTAGACTTCGCCACGGGGTTTGACCGGGCGCAGCGGATGGCGCTTGCCGTTGCTGATGACCATTTGCTGCGGATAGCTGCCGCTCGGCGCCAGGCCCAGCCAGGGTTGCGGCAATTGCCAGAACAATGCGCGCTCGCACCGATATTCACCGACCACTTCGGTGCCGACCAACAGGCCGCTGCGCAAGGCTTCGGTCGGCGGCTGATCCAGTTGCCAGAGCAATTGCTGGCGCGCCGGATCACGAGCAAACAGCCAATAGCAGGCAGCCCACAGCGCTTGGCCGGGCGGCAGGGCAAAACGCTCATCGATCTGGATCGGCCCCTGGCCGTCACGGTCCAGCCGCAGACGAATCAGCGGCTGGCCGTCGAGGCTCAGGCTCAGACGGCTTTCAGTGGCATCGGCTTGCAGTGCGCTGCCCGAGGGCAACGCCAGGGCAGTCAGGTCATTCAGATTGGACATGGGTCGGGCTCACGATAATCGTCGACAGTTCAACGATGGGACGTGAGCCGGGGCGGGAAATTTAGGCCTGCAGGGAAAAACGCCCTCAGTGATGGGGCACCGGCACCACGGCAATCCTGTACGGCTGGAAAATCTTCAGCATCTCGCCGTTGTCGCGCAGGCCTTGCAGCAGCTTGCCGAACGCTTCGCCGGTGATCGGCGCGGCGCTACGCAGGATCGCGTAGTGGTGATAGACCTGATCGATGCGTTGCGACACCAGCAATTCGTCACGCACCTTTTCGTTGCGCAGCAGGTAGTCGCTCAGGTACGAGCGCGTCACCAGGGCAATGTCGGCACGCCCGCGCAACACCATCAACAGGTTGCTGTCGTGGGAATAGGTCAGCGTGGCGTTGTAGTTCTGCGCGAGGAATTTCGGATCAGCGTTGAAGTTGGCGAATTCGTAGTGATAACCGCTGAACAGCGCCAGGCGTTTGCCACCGAGATCGGCGAAGTAGCTCTGCTGGCGCCCGGGCTCGTTCTGCGCGACGAAGATTTCCGCGTCTTCCAGGCCCATGTCGACGTCGGCGTGGGGAATTTCCTTCCAGCCCCAGTCGGGATTCTCGAAAATCGCCATGTCGATGCGGCCCTGCTTGAAGTCGCCGAAACGCCGTGGAATCGAGGTGGGCACGAGCACGAACTGATAGTCGCTTTGCAGACGGTTAAGGGCTTCCACCAGTTGCGGCAGCAGGCCGGTATCGGCGCCGTTTTCCGGGCGGATGGTGTAAGGCGGGAAATGCGCGGCGCCCACCCGGACCAGTTGCGCCGACTGCGCGGGCAACCCCCAAAATGCAGCCAGCGCTGCGAGCATCAGCCCCGCGGCCGTCCGAATTGGCGAAGACTTCAAAACACCCCACTCCCCGAAAAAATACCGATCAATGCATTCAAGCTAGGCGGTTTCGCCCAGTTAGCCAGTTTCATGTGCCGATAGGAAGGGCTCAGCGCTCCTCGAGCACCAGAATCAGTGCTTCGTCGGCCAGTTGATCGAGGCTCAGATTGCCGCCGGCCCGGAACCAGGTGGTGGTCCAGGACAGGGCTCCGGTGAGAAAACGGCGGGTAATGAACACATCGCCACGGATGAACCCGGCGGCCTTGGCTTCGCCCAGCACCTGCAGCCAGATCTCTTCATAGATATCGCGCAGCGCCAGCACGCGGGCCTGGCCTTCTTCGGACAACGAACGCCATTCGTACACCAGAACCGCCATGGCTTCGCCGCTGCCGCCCATGATCGACTGCAATTCGCAGCGGATCAGCGCCAGCACCCGTTCGCGCACATTGCCGGCTTCGGCCAGCGCGGCACGCATCAGCGCGGTGTTGTAACGGATGGTTTCCTCCATCACCGCGCGCAGGATTTCGTCCTTGCTCTTGAAGTGATGAAAAATGCTCCCCGACTGGATTCCCACCGCCCCCGCCAGATCGCGCACGGTGGTGCGTTCGTAGCCCTTGTTGCGAAACAGGTGGGCGGCCACCTGGAGCAGTTTGCCGCGAGCGCTGTCCGGGTCGGTCAACTGCCCCGCCTCCACCAGTTCGCGCATGACACCGAGGGCTTTTTGCTCGTCCACCCGTTCTCTCCTACAGTCGATCAGTCGGCTGCCTCCCTGAAACCGCAGGGTGGCGCGGGCAATTTAAGCCGCCAGCGGTGACCAAGCAAGCGCTTGGCCAGAAGATAATTTTCGCTGTTTACAAACCAAGCGCTTGCTTGGTAGCCTCGATGCACTTCTGTCGGAGGTGCCTGTGTCGGAGATAAAAATGCCAACCACCGTACGCATCGGATGCGCCAGTGCATTCTGGGGTGACACCTCGACCGCCGCCGCGCAACTGGTGGACGCCGGTCGACTGGACTACCTGGTGTTCGATTACCTGGCGGAAATCACCCTGTCGATCATGGCCGGCGCGCGGATGAAAGATCCGCAGGCCGGGTTCGCCAGCGACTTCATCGACGTCCTCACGCCGCTGCTGCCGCAACTGGCCGCGCAGCGCATCCGTGTCATCAGCAATGCCGGCGGGGTCAATCCGCAGGCTTGCGCCGCCGCGTTGCAGGCGGCCTGCGACCAGGCCGGGGTCAACCTGAAAATCGCCGTGCTGCTGGGCGATGACCTGCAAGCGCAATTCAAGCACCTGCAAACCCAGGGCATCCGCGAGATGTTCAGCGGCGCCCCGCTGCCGCCCCTGTGCGTCTCCAGCAACGCCTATCTCGGCGCCCCCGGCATCGTCGAAGCCCTGCGCCTGGGCGCCGACATCGTCATCACCGGGCGGGTGGTCGACAGCGCGGTGGTCAGCGCCGCCCTGGTGCACGAATTCGCCTGGTCCTGGCACGACTTCGACAAGCTCGCGCAAGCGGCCCTGGCCGGGCATATCATCGAATGCGGGGCGCAGTGCACCGGCGGTAACTTCACCGACTGGCGCGACGTGCCGGACTACGAACACATCGGCTTCCCGATCGTCGAGGTCAGCGCCGACGGCCAGTTCATCGTCAGTAAACCCGAGGGCAGCGGCGGCCTGGTCACACCGCTGACCGTCGGCGAGCAGATGCTCTATGAAATCGGCGATCCGCAGGCGTACCTGCTGCCCGACGTGGTCTGCGATTTCAGCCAGGTCAAACTCCAGCAACAGGGCAAGAATGCGGTACAGGTGCACGGTGCCAGGGGCTTGCCCCCGAGTGACAGATACAAGGTCAGCGCAACCTACCCGGACGGCTTCCGCTGCACCGCCAGTTGCCTGATCGCCGGTATCGATGCCGTGGACAAGGCGCGCCGGGTCAGCCAGGCAATCATCGCCAAGACCACGGAAATGCTCGAACAGCGCGGTTGGGGCGCCTACAGCGAAACCGATATCGAACTGCTCGGCAGCGAAGCCACCTACGGCCCCCACGGCCAGCGCCGCGACAGCCGCGAAGTGGTGATCAAACTCGCGGTACGCCATCCGAACAAGCAGGCGCTGATCCTGTTCTCCCGGGAGATCGCCCAGGCCGCCACCGGCATGGCACCGGGCCTGACCGGAATCGTCGGCGGCCGGCCGACGGTGTATCCGCTGATCCGGCTGTTCTCGTTCCTGATCGACAAGCAGGCCTGCACACTGCACGTCGACATGGCCGGTCAGCGCCACCCGGTGAGCCTGCCCAGCCTGCCCGCCCTCGACAGCCAGGACTTGCCCCTGCCGCACTCGCCGCCGCAACCCGAGGGCCGCGCCGATGCCAGCGTGCCGTTGCTGAAACTGGCGGTGGCGCGTTCCGGCGACAAGGGCAACCACAGCAACATCGGTGTGCTGCCGCGCCGTCCCGAGTACCTGCCGTGGATCGCCGAAGCGCTGACCCCGGCGGTGCTGGTCGACTGGATGCGGCATGTCCTCGACCCGATCCACGGCCGGGTCGAGCGCTGGTACCTGCCCGGCACCCACAGCCTGAACTTTCTTCTGGAAAACGCCCTCGGGGGCGGTGGCGTGGCAAGCCTGCGCATCGACCCGCAGGGCAAGGCCTTCGCCCAACAGTTGCTGGAAATTCAGATCCCGGTGCCGCAGAGCATCGCCGAGCAACTCGACTAGAGGACTGTCCGAATGGCTTATGCATCGATTTTTCGCGCCGACCTGTTCAGCGGGCAGACCATCCTCGTCACCGGTGGCGGCAGCGGTATCGGCCGTTGCACCGCGCATGAACTGGCGGCCCTCGGCGCCAGGGTGCTGCTGGTCGGGCGCAAGCCGGAAAAACTGCAACGGGTCGCCGCGGAAATCGCCGCCGATGGTGGCCAGGCCCACTGGCAGGCCTGCGACATCCGCGATGAAGAGGCCGTAAAGCGCCTGGTCGGCGAGCTGCTGGGCGAGCACGGGGCGATCCATGGCCTGGTCAACAATGCCGGCGGCCAGTACCCCTCGCCGCTGGCAGCGATCAATCAGAAAGGTTTCGAAACCGTGTTGCGCACCAACCTGGTCGGCGGTTTCCTGATGGCCCGCGAAGTGTTCAACCAGTCGATGAGCAAACACGGTGGCAGCATCGTCAACATGCTCGCCGACATGTGGGGCGGCATGCCCGGCATGGGCCACTCCGGCGCCGCGCGTTCGGGCATGGACAACTTCACCAAGACCGCCGCGTTCGAGTGGGGCCATGCCGGGGTACGGGTCAATGCGGTGGCGCCGGGCTGGATCGCCTCCAGCGGCATGGATACCTACGAAGGTGCGTTCAAAGCGGTGATCCCGACCCTGCGCGAGCACGTACCGCTCAAGCGCATCGGCACCGAATCGGAAGTCAGCGCGGCCATCGTGTTTCTGCTCAGTCCGGCAGCGGCGTTCATCAGCGGCAGCACCTTGCGCATCGACGGCGCGGCCAGCCTCGGCAGCCGCGCCTGGCCGCTGCACAAGGCCAGCCACAGCGAAGCGTTCAACGGCTTCCACCGCGCCTACCTGCCGGACGTACTCAAGGACAAGGAATAAGCCATGCCGCAGATCCAGTCCCAGCTCGACCCCCACAGCGAAACGTTCGCGCGCAACCGCCAGGCCATGCTCGCGGCCATCGAGCACGTGCAGCAGCTTGAACGGAACCTGCTGCACAAGGCCGCCGAAGCCAAGGCGAAATTCGCCAGGCGCGGGCAACTGCTGCCGCGCGAACGCATCAACCTGCTGCTCGATCCCGGTTCGCCGTTCCTCGAACTGGCCAGCCTCGCCGGCTACAAACTGCACGACGACAAGGACGGCAGCAGCGCCGGTGGCGGTCTGATTGCCGGCATCGGTTATGTGTCCGGCGTGCGCGCCCTGGTGGTGGCGAACAACAGCGCGATCAAGGGTGGGACCATTTCCCCTTCAGGCCTGAAGAAATCCCTGCGCCTGCAGCAGATTGCCCAGGAAAACAAACTGCCGGTCATCACCCTGGCGGAAAGCGGCGGCGCCAACCTCAATTACGCGGCGGAGATTTTCGTCGAAGGCGCGCGCAGCTTCGCCAATCAGGCGCGGATGTCGGCCATGGGCCTGCCGCAGATCACCGTGGTGCACGGCTCGGCCACCGCCGGTGGCGCCTATCAGCCGGGGCTGTCGGATTACGTGGTGGTGGTGCGCGGCAAGGCCAAGCTGTTTCTCGCCGGTCCGCCGCTGCTCAAGGCCGCCACCGGCGAAATCGCCACCGACGAAGAACTGGGCGGTGCCGAGATGCACGCACAGGTCGCCGGCACCGCCGAATACCTCGCCGAGAACGATGCCGACGGCATCCGCCAGGTACGGGAAATCGTCAGCCTGCTGAACTGGAACGAGCAACTGCCGTGGCTGCCCGAACCGCAATACAAAGAACCGCTGTACCCCATCGACGAATTGCTCGGGCTGATTCCCGACGATCCGAAAAAACCCTACGACGCCCGTGAAATCATCGCGCGGATCGCCGACGAGTCACGCTTCCTCGAGTTCAAGGGCGAGTTCGATCAGCAAACCCTCTGCGGCCACCTGAAAATCCACGGCCGTGCCTGCGGCTTCATCGGCAACAACGGCCCGATCACGCCGAATGGCGCGAGCAAGGCGGCGCAGTTCATCCAGCTGTGCGACCAGAGCCAGACGCCGCTGCTGTTTTTCCACAACACCACCGGGTTCATGGTCGGTACCGAATCGGAACAGCACGGGGTGATCAAGCACGGCTCGAAACTGATCCAGGCGGTGGCCAACGCGCGGGTGCCGAAGCTGACCATCGTTGTCGGTGGCTCCTACGGCGCCGGCAACTACGCCATGTGCGGGCGCGGTCTCGATCCGCGATTCATCTTCGCCTGGCCCAACAGCCGTACCGCCGTGATGGGCGGCGCCCAGGCCGGCAAGGTGCTGCGCATCGTCACCGAGGCCAAGCAGCTCAAGGACGGCCTGGAGCCGGACCCGAAAATGCTCGACATGCTCGAGCAGGTCACCGCGCAGAAGCTCGACAGCCAGTCCACCGCCCTCTACGGCAGCGCCAACCTGTGGGACGACGGCCTGATCGATCCACGCGATACCCGCACCCTGCTCGGCTATCTGCTGGACATCTGCCACGAAGCCGACGTACGCACCCTGCAACCCAACAGTTTTGGCGTCAGCCGGTTCTGACTGCCACGGATCTCACGGAGAACAATAAAAATGATCTTCACCCAGGAACACGAAGCGCTGCGTCGCACCGTCCGCCAGTTCGTCGAGCACGAGATCAATCCGCACGTGGCGGAATGGGAAAAGGCCGGGCGCTTCCCGATCCACGACATCTTCCGCAAGGCTGGCGACCTCGGCCTGCTGGGCATTTCCAAGCCGGAAAAATTCGGCGGCATGGGCCTCGACTACAGCTACTCGATCGTCGCCGCCGAAGAGTTCGGCACCATCCATTGCGGCGGCATTCCGATGTCGATCGGCGTCCAGACCGACATGTGCACCCCAGCCCTCGCCCGCTTCGGCTCGGATGAACTGCGCGAAGAATTCCTGCGCCCGGCGATCAGTGGCGCGCAGGTCGGCTGCATCGGCGTCTCGGAAGTCGGCGCCGGCTCCGACGTTGCCGGGCTCAAGACCACGGCGCGCAAGGATGGCGACGACTATGTGATCAATGGCAGCAAGATGTGGATCACCAATTCGCCGAGCGCCGACTTCATCTGCCTGCTGGCCAACACCTCGGACGACAAGCCGCACATCAACAAGTCGCTGATCATGGTGCCGATGAACAGCCCCGGCATCAGTCTCAGTCCGCACCTGGACAAGCTCGGCATGCGCAGCTCGGAAACCGCCCAGGTGTTTTTCGACAATGTGCGCGTACCCCAGCGCAACCGTATCGGCCACGAAGGCGCGGGGTTCATGATGCAGATGCTGCAGTTCCAGGAAGAACGCCTGTTCGGCGCGGCGAACATGATCAAGGGCCTGGAATATTGCGTCGACAGCACCATCGAGTACTGCAAGGACCGCAAGACCTTCGGTCACGCGCTGATCGACAACCAGGTGATCCACTTCCGTCTCGCCGAACTGCAGACCGAAATCGAATGCCTGCGGGCACTGGTCTATCAGGCCACCGAGCAATACGTCAAAGGCCAGGATGTCACGCGGCTGGCGTCGATGGCCAAGCTCAAGGCCGGACGCCTGGGCCGCGAGGTCAGCGACAGCTGCCTGCAATACTGGGGCGGCATGGGCTTCATGTGGGACAACCCGGTGGCCCGCGCCTATCGCGACGTGCGCCTGGTGTCGATTGGCGGTGGCGCCGACGAAATCATGCTGGGGATCATCTGCAAACTGATGGGCATCCTGCCGGGGAAAAACAAATGAGCCAGCTGCCCGCCTGCCAGACGCTGCTGCTGGAACTGCACAACAGCGTGCTGCACATCACCCTCAACCGCCCCGACAGTCGCAACGCCATGAACCTGCAAATGGTCGCCGAACTGCGCAGCGTATTCGCCGCCGTGGCGGATGACCGCGAGGTCCGCGCCCTGGTGCTGAGCGGCAGCGGCGGGCATTTCTGTGCCGGCGGCGACATCAAGGACATGGCCAACGCCCGCGCTCACGGTGCCGCTGCCTACCGCGAACTCAACCGGGCCTTCGGCGCCCTGCTCGAAGAAGCGCAGCAGGTGTCGCAGGTGCTGATCACGGTGCTGCAGGGTGCAGTGCTCGGCGGCGGTTTCGGCCTGGCCTGCGTCAGCGATATCGCGATGGCCGATCACCAGGCGCAATTCGGCCTGCCGGAAACCAGCCTCGGCCTGCTGCCGGCGCAGATCGTACCGTTCGTGGTGCAACGCATCGGCCTGACCGAAGCCCGACGCCTGGCCCTGACCGCCGCGCGTTTCGATGGCACCCAGGCCCGGCGCCTGGGCCTGGTGCATTTTGTCGAACATGACCCGCAAGCGCTGGCCGAGCGCCTCGACGAGGTGCTGCAGCACGTCCTCTGTTGTGCGCCGCAGGCGAATGCCGCGACCAAAAAACTGCTGCTGGCCAGTGCCGGGCAGCCTTCGGCCGCACTGCTCGATGAGGCGGCGCAGTGGTTCAGCGACGCGGTCACCGGCGCCGAAGGCAGCGAAGGCACGATGGCGTTCGTGCAAAAGCGCAAACCGCGCTGGGCCATCTGAAGCGTCGTGCGCCGTCCCTCACTCTCACCGCCAGCCATCCGGGGAAATCAGCATGCCCGCCCTCCACAAGATCCTGATCGCCAATCGCGGTGAAATCGCCTGCCGCATCCAGCGTACCGCCCAGGCCCTGGGTTATCGCACCGTCGCCGTCTTCAGCGACGCCGACGCCGACGCACTGCATGTGCAGATGGCCGATCAAGCGGTGCACATCGGCCCGGCGCCGGTGCAGCAGTCCTACCTGAATATCCCGGCGATTCTCGAGGCTGCCCGGCGCAGCGGCGCCGATGCCATCCACCCCGGCTATGGCTTTCTTTCGGAAAACGCCGAATTCGCCCGCGCCTGCGAGCAGGCTGGCCTGACCTTCATCGGCCCCGGCGCCGACGCCATCGAGCTGATGGGCAGCAAGCGTCTGTCGAAACTCGCCATGCTCGAGGCCGGTGTGCCGTGCATTGCCGGCTATCAAGGCGCCGCACAGGACGATGCAACGCTGCTGCGCGAGGCTGCGCGCATCGGCTATCCGCTGATGATCAAGGCCAGTGCCGGCGGCGGTGGCCGCGGCATGCGCCTGGTGCACGACGCCGCCGACCTGCCCGCGCAGCTACGCACCGCACGTTCGGAAGCGTTGCACGGTTTTGGCAGCGCCGAGCTGATCCTCGAACAGGCCCTGATCGAGCCGCGCCATGTCGAAGTGCAGCTGTTTGGTGATCGCCACGGCAACCTGCTGTACCTCGGCGAGCGCGATTGTTCGATCCAGCGTCGCCATCAGAAAGTCATTGAAGAAGCGCCCTGCCCGGTGATGACCGGCGAATTGCGCCAGGCCATGGGTGAAGCGGCCCTCAAGGCCGGGCGCGCGGTGAATTACGTCGGTGCCGGCACCGTCGAGTTTCTGCTCGATGCCCGCGGCCAGTTCTACTTCCTGGAGATGAACACCCGTCTGCAGGTCGAGCACCCGGTGACCGAACTCGTCACCGGGCTGGATCTGGTGGCGTGGCAGCTGCACGTCGCCGAAGGCCTGCCGTTGCCGTTGACCCAGTATCAGGTGCAACTCAATGGCCACGCCATGGAAGTGCGCCTCTACGCCGAGGATCCGGCACAGGATTTTCTCCCGCAGACCGGCCGCATCGCAGCCTGGGAGCCGGCACTGGCGCACGGCGCACGAGTTGACCACGGCGTGTGCGCAGGCCAGTCGATCAGCGCGTTCTACGACCCGCTGCTGGGCAAGCTGATTGCCCACGGCGCCACGCGCGAGGAGGCCCGCCGCAAACTGCTGCGCGCAGTCGAGGACAGCGTGCTGCTCGGCGTGCAGAGTAACCAGCGCCTGCTCGCCAGTCTGTTGCAACACCCGCAGTTCATCGACGGTGCATTCAGCACCGGGTTCATCCCCCGGCACTTTGCCGATCACCCGTGCCTGCAACCCCTTACGCCGAGCGCCGAGCAACTGGCGATCGCCGCGCTGTTGTTCTACCAGGGCACCGCCGCGGCGCACCGTGCGCCGCTGGCCGGTTGGCGCAACAACGCCAGCGAGCCGCTGCTTTATCGGCTGGCCCTGGACGAGCAGGACTGGCCAGTGCAACTGCGTGCCACAGCGCAGGGTCGCTGTCAGGTTGAAGTGGCTGGGCGCACCATCGAGTTGCGGCTTGTCGAACATGACGAGCGCACGGTGACACTCGACCTCGACGGTCTGCGCCAACGCCATGCCTATCGCCTGGACGCCGAGCAACTGTGGTTGTTCACCCGGCCCGGCAGTTTGCGCCTGGTTGACCGAACTCACGCGGTGATCGACAGTCAGACCAGCGTCAGTTCCGGCACCCTGAAAGCACCGATGGACGGCGCTATCGTCGATGTCCTGGTCAGCGAAGGCAGCGTGGTCAGCAAAGGCCAGTTGCTGGTGGTGCTGGAGGCAATGAAAATGGAGCATCCGCTCAAGGCCGGCATCGACGGCATCTTGAAGCGGGTGCAGGTCAAGGTCGGCGATCAGGTGAAAAATCGTCAGGTTCTGTTGCAAGTCGAGTGAGTCGCCGCGCACGTACGCAAGGTTTGACTACGCTCTGATGAATCAGGCCGCGTAAATCAGGAACCCTGCGATGCCCCATTGGCTGGTCATTGATCTGGAAGCCACCACCGATGAAGGTGGGTGGCCGGTTACAGAAATGGAAATCATCGAGATCGGCGCCACCCTGGTGGATCGCTCCGGTCGCGAACAGGATCACTTTCAACGTTTCGTCAGGCCGACGCGACGACCGCTGCTGACGCCGTTCTGCCGCGAGCTGACGCATATCACCCAGGCCAACATCGATGCCGCGCAACCCCTGAGCGACGTCTGGCCGGCCTTCGAACGCTGGCTCGGCCAGCATCAGCCACGCCTCGAAGGCTGGGCCAGTTGGGGCGATTACGACCGCAAGCAACTGCTGCAGGAATGGCAACGCCTGCAACTCGACAGCGGGTTGAGCCGCGTGCCGCACATGAACCTCAAGCAGCGCTTCGCCAAGGCCCGGCGCCTCGAGCGGCCGCTGGGCCTCAACGGCGCGCTGCAACTGGCCGGCATGCAGTTCACCGGGCAGCAGCATCGGGCGCTGGAAGATGCCCGCAATACCGCGCGTTTATTGCCGCTGGTGTTGCCACTCTAGACACGTGACGGCACCGGAAGCCTTGTGCATACTGGCCGGCCCCTTTTTAACCCTTTTCGAGGAATCGCCCATGTTTAAAGTCAACGAGTACTTCGACGGCACCGTCAAGTCGATCGCCTTTGGCACCGCTGAAGGTCCGGCGACCATCGGCGTCATGGCCCCGGGCGAATACGAATTCGGCACCAGCCAGCGCGAAATCATGCACGTCGTGTCCGGCGCACTGACCGTCAAGCTGCCAGACAGCACCGACTGGGAAACCTTCGCCGCCGGCAGCCAGTTCAACGTGCCGGCCAACAGCAAGTTTCAGCTGAAGGTCGCCGTCGACACCGCTTACCTGTGCGAATACCGCGGCTGAAACCCCGGGTTTTCAAGGCGATAAAAAAATGCCCGTGTCCAACGACACGGGCATTTTCATTCGGTCGCGAGCTACTCGAGAATTTCCACCGCCATTCCCACTTCGAGACGACCATTGCTGTCGTTGACCAGGTTCTGCCCGAACATCGCGCCGTCCGCCTGGGCGCGGGTTTTCTGCAGGGTCGCCAGCGGTTCGCGATCGGCGCTGCGTTCGCCGGTCTGTGGATCGATGGTGGTCAGAATGCAGCGTGAGCACGACTTGACCACACGGAACTCGACTTCACCGATGCGGATGCGCTTCCAGCCATCCTCGGCATATGCCTCGCTGCCTTCGATCACCAGGTTCGGCCGAAAGCGCAGCATTTCCAGCGGGCGCCCGACTTCCTGCGACAAATGTTGCAGCGACGCTTCACCGATCAGCAGCAAAGGGAAACCGTCGGCAAACGCCACCTGATCGTCATCGCGGCCGTAGCCCGCCTGGGTGGTGCGGGCGCGATCCAGCGGCACCTGCACCAGGCGCGTCGGCTTGCCGATGAACTCGCTGACCCAGCGCGCGGCCTGCGCACCGGCATCCGGCACAGGCAGGGTGTCGCGCCAGATAGTCACGCCGCGCAGTTCGGCAGCGTTGTCGGGCAAGGCGATGTCCAGCGGGGCATGGCCAGGTGCGCTGAGGGTCAGGCCACCGTCGGCATTCCACAGCGCCGACAACTGGCTCATTTTCGCCTCGGCGCGCTGGGTCAGGAAGCGCCCGCTGGCCTCGTCCACCAGCATCCAGCGGCGGTCACCCTCAAGCCCCAGTTTGTCCAGACCGATCCCTTGCAGGACCTCGCCCTTGGCGGATTTCAACGGGTAACGATAAAGCGCGCTCAGACGCAGCATGGCCAACTCCCTGGTGGCTGAAAAACGCCACCCTATACGAGCTTGGGCAGCGAATCAAAGGCTGCCGCACAGTCAGCTCGCGACCGCCGCGTCAGGCCGGAACTTCGTCAAGCATCAGGCGCTGGCGTACCACATCGACCAGTTTGTCCGGCTGGAACTTGGACAGGAAGTTGTCGCAACCGACCTTCTTCACCATCGAATCGTTGAAGCTGCCGGACAGCGAGGTGTGCAGCACCACATAGAGGCCCCGCAGGCGCGGGTCGTTGCGAATTTCGGTCGTCAGGCGGTAGCCGTCCATTTCCGGCATTTCCGCATCGGTGAAGACCATCAGCAGTTTGTCGGTCATGTTCACCCCGGTGTCGGCCCAGGCCTTGAGCATGTTCAGGGCTTTCAGACCGTCGCTGGCGATATGCATCTTCACGCCCAACTGGCCGAGGGTGTCGCGCAGTTGCGACAGCGCGACATTCGAGTCGTCCACCAGCAGCACTTCGCGGCCACGGGCGCGTTCCAGCACCGGGTCGTCGAGCTTGTCACGGGACACCTTGGCGTTGTACGGGACGATTTCGGCGAGGACTTTCTCGACGTCGATGATTTCCACCAGTTGATCGTCGACCTTGCTGATCGCGGTCAGGTAATGCTGGCGGCCGGCGCTGGTCGGCGGCGGCAGAATGGCTTCCCAGTTCATGTTGACGATGCGGTCGACGCCGCCAACGAGAAAGGCCTGCACCGAACGGTTGTACTCGGTGACGATGATCGTGCTGTTCGGGCCCGGTACCAGCGGGCGCATGCCGATGGCCTGGGACAGGTCGATCACGGGCAGGGTCTGCCCGCGCAGGTTGACCACGCCGCAGACGAACGGGTGACGCTGAGGCATCAGGGTCAGCTTCGGCAGTTGCAGGACTTCCTGAACCTTGAACACGTTGATCGCGAACAATTGGCGTCCGGCCAGTCGAAACATGAGAATTTCCAGGCGATTCTCACCCACCAGTTGCGTGCGTTGGTCTACCGTGTCGAGAATGCCGGCCATCATGACTCCTGGGCTTGTACTGATGAATTCACTATTGGGGGGTTATCGGCAGGATATGGCGGATCTTGATCCCGTCACATCACAGCAGCAAAATGCCATGAACAAGCATTGATGTCACATTAACATCATGCTTTACTGGCCCGGTGAAAATCATCTGCTACATTCTCTTCGGCGCGACCCTGGTTTGCGTTGAAGGTTCCCGCGTCTAAGGGATTCCCCTAGTAACAATCAGGCCCAACCTGATGTTCGCAATATCCAATAGCCATTAATGTGACGCCATTCTCATTGCATGAACGGAGTCAGGCTATTGTGTGCGATCGCAGGTCAGTGGAAACACATCCTCTTGATACCCCCAGTCTGTGCATCGGCACGCCTGGGTGCGATCTTGCGACGGTGCATGACCGTCGACACACACGGCATTCCCTCATCAGACATGACGTTGTGGAGATAAGCATGCCGAACGACCGTAAAGAGTGGGCGCAGCGCTTCCCCGAATTTCTCGTCGAGGCTGAAACGCTCCTGGCCAAAACCGAAGAATGCCTCAGCCATCTGCAGCTGATCAGCAATGACAAGGACGCCATCGACTGCATGCTCAGCACCCTGCTCAAGCTGGCGAACCGCGCCGATGCGCTGGCACTGGAGGCGATTTCCGAATTCTCGCTGCACATTCACGGCCTGCTCAATCAGGCCGTGGACCATATCGACCTGCACGCTCAGGCCCTGGACGCCCTGAAGGACTGCCTGACGCTGATGGCCTGGCAACTGGAACTGATCGACCAGACCACCGGCCAATTGAGTCTCGATCAAAGCGAGCAGCATTCGCTGATTGAAGCCTTCGCCTTCCAGGTTGGACAACATCAGTTTCAGCTGCCGGTCAGCACCAAGCCATTGTCTCTGGTGGCCTGGTCAGAGCGACAGGCGTAAATCGCCATACCGGCGCAAACGGTCGGTTCAGTTTCAGCCTCGAATGTCGCAATTGAATAGTTCATGCCTGCCAGCGACAAATCCGAATAAATAATCTTCCTTGATCAATGCGGAATTTCTACCGCGGGTATCAGGGTTTGCCTGTGTATAAAAATGCAACTTCAGGCAATGTCCATATCAATCGAATAAAACAAATCAACTTTTTCCATAATGGAACCAGCGTCCAACATGGCGTATTTCCTGACTGTTCGGACATATTGGCTAAACGCGACCAACGGTATCTTAAGTGGTATTATGCCGCCCGTTAGTTGCTATCAATTAATGGCACAGTGATTTCAGTGATATGTCTACCGCGAAGTTTTCATTCCACTTTCGATCACTGTGCCGCGTTGAAACCGGCAACATAATCGAGCGTTTTTTCAGACAGAGACTTGCCCGCCATCCAGGCCGGTCTGCCCGCAGCGAACATTCATTGGCTCCATCCGCTATGTACGCCAGCCTCAAGACAATCACCCAATGGCCGCCCTCGCGAGAAACCGCGCGGCGCTTCACACTGCTGCTGTGCCTCGTTTCGGCCCTGGGCAGCGTGCTGACCTATGGCCTGTCTGCCCCGCTGTCGTTCGGCCTGCTGTTGATCAATGTTTCGGCGGCAGCAGGCGTCTGGATCCAGCATTGCCGGTCACGCAAGTCGATCAGGTTCCAGCCCCAGGAGCTTGCCGATCGCTTGCTGCAGGTTCAGGAAAACGAGCGCCATCGCCTCAGCCGCGAACTGCATGACGACATCGGCCAACTGCTGACCGCGGCCAAACTGCAGAGCGAATGGCTCAAGCGACGGCTGCCGGACGAGCTTCAGGAACACTGCAAGGCGCTCAGCGACACCCTGGAAGAAACCCTGAACAAAGTGCGCGACGTGTCGGCCATTCTCAATCCGCGGCAACTGACCAGCCTCGGCCTGGAAGCCAGTCTGCGCGCGCACTTGCTCAAGACCTTGACCAACACCTCGGTGAACTGGAGCCTCGACTGCCAGCAGCGCCTCAATGGCCTCCCCGAGGAAATGGCGGTCGCCGCATTCCGAATCACCCAGGAAGCGGTCACCAACATCCTGCGCCATGCGCAGGCGAAGAATCTGCTGATCCGCATACAACGGCTGCCACAAGGCCTGACCCTGTTGATCAGCGACGACGGCAAGGGTTTCGCCCCCGCCGCCAACCCCGGACGCGAAGGACAACGCGGCATGGCCGGGATGGCCGAGCGGATCGAGCAATTGGGCGGCACCTTGAGCGTGATCAGCGAGCCGGGCAAAGGCACTCAAATCGAAGCACTTTTCCCCTGGGCGCCGCGGGCACTCGAGCGGGCCAGTACGAATAAGGTTATGCGTTGACTTGTAACTTACTTCTGGTGGATGACCACTCGCTGATCAGGGCCGGCGTGCGCGCTCTGGTACTGGATATTCCCGGTTACGCGGTAATCGGCGAGGCCAGTGACGGCTCGCAGCTGCTCGAAATGGTCGAGCAACTGACGCCCGATATTGTCTTGCTGGATATTTCCATGAAGGAGACCAGCGGCTTGCAGGCCCTGCAGCAGCTGCGCCGGGTACGCCCGCAGAGCAAAGTGCTGATCCTTTCGATGCACACCGATCCGGCGTTGATCATGCAGGCCCTGGAGTCCGGCGCGCATGGCTACCTGCTCAAGGACACCACCGCCACCGAGCTCGAGCACGCCCTGGAAGCCTTGCGCAACAACGAGCGCTACCTCAGCCCGGCCATTGCCCATACGGTGATCAACCAGGCCCTGACGCGCAATCAGAAAGGCCAGCCGGAAACCGCCGAATCGCACAACCTGACAGCGCGCCAGCTGGAAATCCTGCGCCTGATCGTGCGCGGCAAATCCACCCGGGAAATCGCCAATGGCCTGGGCCTGAGCATCAAGACCGTGGAAACCCACCGCTCGCAGATCATGAAGCGTCTGCAGATCTACGACGTGGCGGGACTCGTCCTGTTTGCCGTCAGGGAACAGATCATCAGTCTGGACGATTGAGCGCAGCCGGCGTCTGCAGCAGTGGCGAGTCCGGCGGCAGATGCACCTGCAACGCCCCGGGACGCACTTCGAAACGCATGCTGTCGCCTTCCAGCGGCTCACCGTCGAGATTGATGTAAAGCCCTTCGGCGACCTTGATTTCGACCCAGGGCAAACGGGTCCGAACAAACATGTTGTCGATACCGAAGCCGTCGCTCAACAGGGTCTTCAGGGTGCCGACCAGTTCCTGCGGGGCCGGCAGGATGCTGATGTCGAGCAAGCCATCATCGGCCAGCGCCTGCGGACACAGGACATGCCCGCCCCCGGCCTGCCGGCCATTGCCGATACCCAGCGCCAGCAGTTCGCCGCGCCAGTGAAAGTCCGGGCCCTGCAATTCGCCATAGGCGGCATGCAACTCGCTGAAGCGCGACAGACCGGTGAACAGGTAGGCCGCACCGCCCAGGACCTTCTTCAGATCCTCGGAGGTATTGGCCGTGACCTGACTGCCAAAACCGCCGGTGGCCATATTCAGGAAGATCTGCCCGCCGACTTCGCCGAGATCGATGGCCCGGGGTGGCACGTCCAGCAACTCCAGCGCATCGGCCGGTTCCAGCGGAATGCCCGCCGCACGGGAAAAGTCGTTGGCGGTGCCCAGCGGCAACAGCACCAGGCTAGCCTGCTGCGGATGCGCCGCCAGCGCCTCGGCGATGTCCCGCAAGGTGCCATCGCCACCTCCGGCAATGATCTGTCGATACCCCGCCGCCAGGGCCTCCTCGACCAGGCGTTGCGCATCACCGGCCTCCCAGGTCAGGCGCACCGCCAGCTCCCAGCCCTGGTTGCGCTTGCTCTCGACGGCGGCGCGGACTTGCTCATTGAGTGCCTGCTTGCCATGCAGAATCAACAGCGCCCTGCGTTCACTCATAGTGGTCACTCCGGCTATAGATGGGTTACGGGACATGTTGACCACTTCAGCACGCAAAAAAGCCTCAACCCCGCGCAATTAATTCCGCTGGCCGCTCGAGCGTCCTACAAGCCGGTATTTTTTCTTACGAAACATGAGGAATCGGCTCAATTGACCGGATAGGTCCAGTGGTACACCTTGTGCGGGCGGTACCCATCTTCTTTCTGAAAACACACAAGGATGTGCATGTAATGAATGGATACACCTCAAGGGCTTTCAACCGTTCGAGTGGCAGCATCAGCCAACCCGGATCAACAACAGCGAGTGGCCGTTTCCATGCAAAGCCATGAAGCCAGAGCGCCGGTGAGCCCGGTAGCCCCACTTGCCGAAAGCCGTGTCAATCATAAAGCCGACTTCCACAGCGGCGCCAAACCCTCTGGAGGCATTGATATGGAACCTCGCGTCACCGAACTGGAAACCCACCTCAAATACATTTGCAGGGACTTGGCCGAGGTCAGGGGTGACGTCAAGACCATCAAGCATCGCCTGGCCTACATGGCCGGTGCGGCCGCCGTGGTGACGGGTCTGTTGGGCTGGGTGGCCAACAGCCGCTTCGATCAGCTCGTCACGCTGATCAGCCATTGAACCGCAGCGCCTGCAGGCGTCGGCTGTGCCAGCCGAGCCTGCATTGGCCATGCACATCAGCCCAGGAGATCACTCAGGGGAATGAAAAACACCGGTTCACCCTCGGTCAGCGTGCGCCCTTCCAGCACTTCCACCAGACCGTCAGCCCAGGCGGCGCTGCGCAGGACGCCTGAACTTTGATTGCGATAGATCGTTGCCCGGCCTTGCTCCAGGCGTCCGCGCAGGTACTCGCGACGATTACCGGCCACCGGCCAGTCAAAGCCTGCCGGCAGCGCAAACTTCAGCGGCTCGACATCCTGCACCCCCTGGCGTCGCAGCAGATAGGGGCGCGCGAGCAAGGCAAAGGTCACCAGCGTCGAGGCCGGATTGCCGGGCAGGCCGATCACCGGCACGTTGCGAAACTGACCAACCGTCAGTGGCTTCCCGGGTTTGATGGCCAACTTCCACAACGTCAGCTCGCCCTCTTCGCGCAATGCCATGCCGAGAAAGTCAGCCTCCCCCACCGAGACGCCGCCGGTAGATAGAATCAGGTCGACATCCTGCAACTGGCCCAGCCGCAGGCGCGTCGTGGGCAAGTCATCCGGAAGAATACCGGCGTCGACCACCTCGCAGCCCATTCGCTGCAGCCAGCTGCACAACACCACGCGGTTGCTGTTGTAGATCTGGCCCGGTCCCAGCGCCTGGCCGGGTTCGACCAGTTCATCACCGGTGGACAGCACCGCCACGCGAACCTTGCGCACCACGTCCAGCTCCGCACAGCCCAGGGACGCGGCAAGGCCTTGCTCGATCGGCCCAAGCCGGGTCCCTGCGCTGAGGATCAGTTCGCCGACCCGGGTTTCCTGGCCCTGAGGGCGAATATTCTGCCCCGGCGACAGAGGCTCGCGGAAACGCACGCACTGATCCGGCTGGATCTCGACGTTTTCCTGCATCTCGACGCAGTCGGCTCCCTGCGGTACCGGAGCGCCGGTGAAAATCCGTGCACAGGTACCCGGTTTCAACGCTTCTGGTGCCTGGCCGGCAAAGATCTTCTGGCTGACCGGCAACGGTTCGCCCTGCCAGTCGGCCAACGCCAGGGCGTAGCCATCCATGGCGCTGTTGGGCCAGGGGGGCAGATCCAGCGTGGCCATCAGGTCCTCGGCCAGCACCCGACCCTCGACCTGCGCCAACGGCAGTCGCTCACGCTCGACAATGCGCGAGGCTTCGGCCATTTCCAGCAATCTGGCCAGTGCAGCCTCGACCGGCATCAGGCTGCCGGTCTTGCCCGGCTTACCCGCGGGATTCACAAGGCGCCGCCTGTTTCAGGTGAGGAACGAAATTGCAGGGCCGGTGCCGCGAGTCCAGTTGCTCGGCCAGAATGCCGTCCCAACCGGTACGCACTGCGTTGGTCGACCCCGGCAGACAGCAGACCAGCGTGCCGTTGGCCAGACCGGCGAGGGCCCGCGATTGCACAGTGGACGTACCGATGTCGGCCACCGAAATCTGCCGGAACAGCTCGCCGAAACCGTCCACCTGCTTGTCGAGCAGGCATGCGACTGCTTCCGGCGTGCTGTCACGGCCCGTGAAACCGGTGCCGCCCGTGATCAGTACGACCTGCACCACATCGTCGGCAATCCAGTGGGCAACTTGCGCACGAATTTTGTAAAGGTCATCTTTGAGCAGCACCCGCTCGGCGAGATGGTGGCCGGCAGCCGTCAGGCCATCGACGAAGACCTGGCCTGAGGTATCGGTTTCCAGAGTACGGGTGTCGCTTACAGTCAGCACCGCGATATTGAGCGGTGCGAAAGGTACATCAGCCTTGGCTTTCATAGGCTCGTCCAGTTGTAGGAGAAACAGCCCGGTGTTATATCACAGCGCCTCATTTTTTCGCCGCCCGACTGGAGAGCCGAGATGACTTCGACGACGCAATTGCCGCCCTGCTCCATCCTGCTCCTGGCAGGGGGACGCGGCCAGCGCATGGGCGGGCAGGACAAAGGATTCGTGGCGTGGCTGGGCGAGCCGCTGATTGCCCATGTGCAGCGCCAGGTGCGTCCGCTTACCGACGACCTGATCATCTCCTGCAACCGTAATTTCGAGCGCTATGCGCCCTTCGCCGATCAACTGGTTTCGGATCACGAGGGCGACTTTCCCGGGCCGTTGGCCGGCATCCTTGCGGGACTGAAAGTCGCGCGGCATACCCACGTGCTGGTACTGCCCTGCGACGTACCGCGCATTGACGCCGCATTACTGCAAAGCATGCGCGAAGCGGCCAATCAGCAACCTGACAAACCTTTAATGTTGCGCCATGACCAGCATTGGGAGCCCTTGCTTTGCGTGATTCCACTGGCATTATTGCCCGCGTTCGAAAATGCCTGGAACGCCGGTGAGCGCAGCCCCGGACGTGTCATGCGCAACCTCGGCGCCTGCGCGCTGGAATGCCCGGACAACGACCCTCGACTGGCCAATCTAAACACCCCGGAACTGTTAAGCTCGCACAACACTGTGTCAGACTGACAGCATTCAAGGAACTTGCACGCCTTGTATACGTCTCAAGCTCAGTAACCAAAAGAATTTCCCTTCGGAGACACACTCATGACTCAACGGACCCTCGCCACTTTCATGCTCGCACTGGGCCTGGCCACCCTCGCTGGTTGCGCTTCGCCAACAGTGATCACCTTGAATGACGGTCGCGAAATCCAGGCCGTCGACGCGCCTAAATACGATGAAGATTCGGGCTTCTACGAGTTCGAACAACTCGACGGCAAGCACACCCGCATCAACAAGGATCAGGTTCGTACCGTTAAAGAGCTGTAAGCTTTTACGTCGGCACCTAATACAGAAAAGCCCGCAATTTGCGGGCTTTTTCGTGGACGAAAGAAAAGCAGCGGGAACATTCACTACCAGTCCAGAGTGATCCGGCTCGCGAACTCGCGCTCCTGCCCTGTCACGGGATCAATGAATCGCAAACCCTGCGCAAGAAGTTTGAGTGGATTGGCGTAGTCGTCCACGACGTCCTGCAACACCTCGGGATAGAAAGGATCGTTGCAGATGCTCGCGCCCAGGGCCGTCATATGCACCCGCAACTGATGCTTCTTGCCGGTCACCGGGTACAGGCCGTAGCGCCACAGGTCGCCGTTCTTTTCCCGAACCTCCACCGCCGTCTCGGTATTGCTGACGCCAGGACCTTCCTGCATGCGAAAAAACGGCTCGCCATCAATCAGGCGACTTTTGTGCACCAAGGGAAAATCCAGCGCCGGCAGTGCAGGAGCAATGGCTTCGTAGCGCTTGTCGATCTGCCGGGTCGGGAACAACGACTGATAGGCCGAACGACTTTGCGGATTGGCCGAGAAAATCACCAGCCCCGCGGTATGCCTATCAATGCGGTGCAAAGGCACCAGATGCGGATTGTCCAGACGCCGGATCAAGCGACGCAGCAACGTCTGCTCGACGTATTCACCCGCCGGGGTCACGGGCAGGAAGTGCGGTTTGTCCGCCACCACCAGATGCTCGTCGGCGTAGAGGATCGACTCGACCACCGGTATCGGTTTTTCATCCGGCACTTCGCGGAAATAGTGGATGCGCAGACCTTCCTTGTAGGGCAAATCCACGCTGATCGGCTGACCATGAGCATCCAGCACCCTGCCCCGCGCAATCCGATCAAGCCACTGCTCGCGGCCGATCGCACTGAAGTGTTCGCACAGGCAGTCGAGCACCGTGTTCCACGCGCCGGGAGGCAGGTATAGGGTGCTGGCCTGATTGTGTGCGGCGGAAAATGTTGACGTGGACATAGGTAACTCGAACCCTTGATACAGGCCGGCATTATCCAACAGGCAACGACACGAACCTAGCGCAGAATCCAATCCCAGCCTCAGGCCGGAACCGATCGGCCTTGCGCCGCCTCGGTAAACTCCTTGAGCCAGCGCAGGACGTCGACGGCTTCCCAGCGCCCCGGGTCATACAAGGCGTACAACAAACCTTGATAACCGACCACATCGAGCTGCTTGTGATAACCGGCACGCTGGAACAACGCTTCGATTTCGGCGAAACAGGTGTTGAAGTGCAGCTTGTTGAACGGCGTCTTGCCCTCTGTCACCAGCCCGTCCAGACGCAGCTCGAGGACCGCCTCGCGCAGCACATCAACCGACATCCGGTTCACGCTGCTCTTCAATTGTTCGACATTGACCATGGTGCATCCCTCTGACATCCGGATTCACCTGCCCGACCCTTTACCCAGGATCACGGCATAGCAGGCCAACCCAATTACTGTATGCGCATACAGTAACCGAATAAGCCGGAGAGTGCCAAGCAAAGGACAAGCGAAGCGACAAACGCGAGGCGCGGGACAGCTCAGCGCAGGAACGCCACGACCTCGTCGGCGCTGAACGGCCAGTCGAGCTCAGCGCCCGTATCGACCCGCCGCAGCACCGGGATGCGCAGCCTGTACGCCTCGTACCAGGCTTCGTCTTCGGTGATGTCGACCAGTTCCACCAACAGCCCGTGCTCGACGAACTCCATCAACATGGCTTCGGCGACTTCGCACAAATGGCACCCGAGGGTGCCGAACAGCTGACATTCAGGAAGCATGTGGGCTCAACCGAAAAAATTCAAAGCCCATTCTAGGCCCACCCCGAAAACCCGTCGAGACGGCGCGGCCCAAAGGCGGCAGCACCCCGGCCGGGCTGTTCGGCAAAATCCTGACGCACATCAGCCGGGATAAATCGCCTTTGCGCCATGCTCCGGTGTTTTTTGCCTCTACGCTTGATTAGCCAGACCTTGCCTGCGGAGTTTTCGTGTTTGCCAACCTGTTGATCATTCTCGCCTCATCCCTGCTGGTGATTGCCCTTTTCCGTCGCCTGCGGCTGCCGCCGGTACTGGGTTATCTGTGCGTCGGCCTGATGGTCGGGCCAAAGGCGTTCGATTGGGTCAACGAAAGCGAACACCTGCCGGACCTCGCCGAACTCGGCGTGGTGTTCCTGCTGTTCTCCCTGGGGCTCGAGTTCTCGCTGTCGAAGATGATTGCCCTGCGCCAGGTCGTGTTTCGCCTGGGCAGCCAACAGGTGTTGCTCAGCGCCCTGTTGCTGGGCGCGGTGCTGATGCTGCTGGGCATGCCGCTCGCCCCGGCACTGCTGCTCGGCGCCGGCCTGTCACTGTCATCCACGGCGATTGTCAGCAAGGAACTGGGCAGCCTCGGCGAAATATTCAGCAGTCACGGCCAGAATGCCATTGGCGTGCTGTTGTTCCAGGATGTGGTGGCGGTGCTGCTGCTCACCCTGGTTCCGGTGTTCGCCGGCAGCAGCGAGCAACCATGGTACTGGGCGTTGCCAATGACCCTGGCAAAAACCGTGGCGCTGTTCCTCGGCCTGCTGCTGGCCAGTCGCTGGTTGCTGCCGCGGCTGTTTCAGGAAGTCGCGGCGTCCCGCTCGGCGGAGCTGTTCGTGTTGCTGGCCCTGGTGATTGTGCTGCTGACGGCGTGGCTGACCCATCTGCTGGGCCTGTCCCCTGCCCTCGGTGCCTTCCTCGCCGGCATGCTGCTGGGCGAAAGTCATTATCGGCATCAGATCGAGGCCGATATCCGGCCGTTTCGCGACATCCTGCTGGGGCTGTTTTTTGTCAGCATCGGCATGCTGATCGACCTGCAATTATTTTTCAGCCACAGCCTGCCGATTCTTGGCCTGACCCTTGGCCTGCTGCTGATCAAGGGGTTTGTGGTGGCTGCGCTGGTCAAATGGCGCGGCAATGACAGTGAGACCGCGTGGCGCAGCGGCCTGGCCCTGGCGCAGGGCGGCGAATTCTGTTTCGCCCTGATGGCGCAGATGCAGCAGAACCAGCTGCTGCCGGCCGAGCTCGGCGCCTTGCTGCTCGCGGCGACATTCTGCTCGATGCTGCTCACCCCCCTGCTGCTGCGGGCCGCGCCGAAGATCGCCGGCCATCTGCACCGCAAGCCCAATCAGGAAGCGCAGATCGAGCAGATCAGCGCCCTCAACGCCGGTTTCAATCAACACGTGGTGATTTGCGGCTACGGCCGGGTCGGCCAGTCGATCGGACGCTTCATGCACAACGCCGGGCAGGCCTACATCGCCCTGGACAACGACCCGGTGCGGGTCCAGGAAGCCGCCGTCAATGAACGTGACGTGCATTACGGCGACTGTACGCGCGGCGACCTGCTGAGCGCGGTCGGCCTGTTACGCGCCAGGCTGTTGGTGATTGCCGTAGATCAAAGCGATGTCGCCTTGCGAGTGTTGAAGGAGGCACGCCGGCGCAATCCGCACGTGCCGATTCTGGTGCGCACCCGCGACGACAGCCAGTGGGCGGAACTGAAAGCCGCCGGCGCCACCGAAGTGGTGCCGGAGCTGCTGGAATCGAGCCTGATGCTTGCCTCGCACGCGTTGATCATGCTCGGTCTGCCGGCGCATCAGGTGCAGGAGCAGGTCGATCAGGTGCGCATCGACCGTTATCGCCTGCTGCACGGTTTTTATCCCGGAGCCGAAGATGAAGAGAACAACTAGTCCTGGCTTACCGCGCCGATCTTGTGCAGCGACAGGTCCGCGCCGTAATACTCTTGTTCCTGACTCAGGCGCAGACCATGCAACGCCTTGATCAAACCGTACACGGCAAAGCCGCCAACCAGCGCCACGGCCACGCCCAAGGCGCTGCCGATCAACTGGCTGATCAGGCTGACACCGCCCAAGCCACCCAGTGCGGTCTGGCCGAAGATTCCGCAGGCGATGCCGCCCCAGACGCCACACAGGCCATGCAACGGCCACACACCCAGCACATCGTCGATCCGCCACTTGACCTGCGCAGCGGTGAAGCACCAGACAAACAGGGCGCCGGCGATCGCGCCGGTGACCAGCGCGCCCACCGGGTGCATCAGGTCGGAACCGGCACACACCGCCACCAGCCCGGCCAGCGGGCCGTTATGCAGGAAGCCCGGGTCATTGCGCCCGACCACCAGCGCAGCCATCGTCCCGCCGACCATGGCCATCAACGAGTTGACCGCAACCAGACCGCTGACGCCCTGCAGGGTTTGCGCGCTCATCACGTTGAAACCGAACCAGCCGACAATCAGGATCCACGATCCCAGCGCCAGGAACGGAATGCTCGACGGTGCGAAGGCCACCAGGCGCCCGTCACGATAACGACCGTTGCGCGGGCCCAACAACAGCACGGCCGCCAGCGCCAGCCAGCCGCCCATGGCATGCACCACCACCGAGCCGGCGAAATCATGGAAAGCCGCGCCAAACCGCGCGGCCAGCCAGGCTTGCAGGCCGTAGTTGCCATTCCAGATCATGCCTTCGAAAAACGGGTAGATGAACGCCACGATCAATACCGTCGCGCACAATTGCGGCACGAACCGCGCCCGCTCGGCGATGCCGCCGGAGATAATCGCCGGGATCGCCGCCGCGAAGGTCAGCAGAAAGAAAAACTTGACCAGGCCGTAGCCGTGATCGGCACTGAGAACCGCCGCCGGCTGCAGGAAGGTCACCCCGTAGGAAATCCAATAGCCTATAAAGAAGTAGGCCAGTGTGGAGACGGCGAAGTCGCTGAGAATCTTCGACAGCGCGTTGACCTGATTCTTCTGGCGGACCGTCCCGACTTCGAGAAAGGCGAAACCGGCATGCATCGCCAGTACCATCACCGCACCGATCAGAATGAACAGTGTGTTGGAGCTGTGAACCAGCGTGTCCACAGCGCTTTGCAGATTTTCCATAAGGAGGCAGACCCAAGGCTGAAAAAGGCACCAAAGCGGTTCATGCGAACATTTCATGCACCAAGTTGCGCCCGCGCGCTCATGCTCCCGGGTGTCCGGTGAACCGCTTTGGCGCACAAGGTCGATGTCCTGACACGAATCGTCATTACCCGGGCAGAGGTTTGCCCGGCTGCACGCCCGGCAACAGCGCATGGCCGCCGGTCGACGCACCACGAGACAGCAAAAGTTGTACCAGTCATTTGTACTGAACCTTCGCGCAAGGCTCATACTCGAACGCTTCAGAAAGCCACTTACGGAGATCCCCCATGGCCAGCATCAAGGCAAAGACTGCTCAAGAAATCCTGATGAACGACTTTCAGACTCTGGTCGCCGACACTGAGCGGCTGCTCGAACACACCGCCACGCTGGCTGGCGATCAGGCCGATGAGCTGCGCGAACAGATCCACGACAGCCTGCTGCGTGCCCGGGAAACCCTGAAACTGACCGAAGACACCCTGCGTGACCGCGGTCAGGCAGCGGTCACCGCCACCGAAGACTACGTCTCGGCCAACCCTTGGCAATCGGTGGGTATCGCCGCGGGCGTGGGCTTCCTGATTGGCCTGCTGGCCACTCGGCGCTGATTATGTCGATCGGCGAATCCGGCCCGAACCTGGGCACCCGTTCCTCCACGCGGCGCCTGGGCGCCGCCGTCCTCGGCCTGCTGCACAGTCATGTCGAATTGTTCGGCATCGAGTTGCAGGAGCAAAAAGCCCGTACCGTCAGCCTGCTGCTGTTCGCCGGCCTGGCCCTGGTATTTGCCCTGCTGCTATTGGTCGGCCTGTCGACGCTGGTCCTGATCGTGTTCTGGGACACGTACCGTCTCGCGGCGATCATCGGTCTGTGCGTGTTCTACACCCTGGCGGCGATCTTCTGCGGATTGCGCCTCAAGGCCGCGATTTTCGATGAATCCTCGCCCTTCCACGGCACGCTGGAAGAATTGGCCAATGATCGGGAGCGCCTGTTGCCATGAGCCTGCCTCAACTGCCACACAACAGCACTCGCAAAGAGATGCGCAAGGCTCTGATCCGCCTGCGCATGGAAATGCACCGGCAGGAAATCCGCCAGGAAGCCGGGCAGCTCATGCAACCCCTGCATCGTATCCGCGGCATGGGGCAGAACCTGCACGATGGCTTCGGCATCAAGCACGCGCCGTTGTGGGGCGTGGCCGCCGTTACCCTGCTGGGGTTCATCACCGGCAAGGGTGCGAAAAGCGGCGGCGTCGGCGGGCTGACCCGGTTGATTCGCCTGGGCACCAGCCTCGGGCCACTGATCAAGTTGGTCATGCAGAGTTCGGCCAAGCGCTGAGCCCGTGCATCTGGCTGCATTCTTGCAATAGCCGCGGGATTGAATCTCTGATCCGGAGATTCAATCCCGCTTGCCTATCCGGCCGGCAATCATCAGTCAAAACCACGACGTCTAAGGAGGCCCCGTGATCGACGGGCAACCGCTCGCCTGCTTTCAGCCTTTCATCGATACCGCCACGGGACGTATTGCAGGCGTCGAAGCCCTGGGTCGCCTGCGTCAGGCCGATGGTCAACTGGCCTCGGTCGGGCCGCTCTTCGCCGACCCGCGCACGCCGGCCATTGCCCTGCGTCGCCTCGACCGGCAGATTCGAGACAACGCCCTCAGCCGCCTGCATGAAGCCCCGGCGGACTGGTTCCTGAGCCTGAACATGTCGCCGCGCTGGATCAGCCGCCTGCGTGCCGACCAGCCGCTGCCCAGCCTCAAGCAGATGCTGCGGCACGACGTCGATCCGCGGCGTATCGTTTTCGAGATCACTGAACTTGGCGGCAACAGCCAGCGCCTGAGTGAAGTGGTGGCACGCTATCGCGAGGCCGGCGCGCGAATTGCCATCGATGACTTTGGCGCCGGTTATTCGCAACTCGATCGGGTCCTGGCCCTGCAACCCGATATCCTCAAGCTCGACATGCGTCTGTTCCAGGCAGCGGCGCTCGGCGGGCCGAGCAGTGACGTGGTCAAGGCCCTGGCGCAGATGGCGGAGAAAACCGGTTGCTGGATCATCGCCGAAGGGGTCGAGACCGAAGCGCAGCTGAATTTTGCCCTCGAGTGCGGATCGCGCTACGTGCAAGGCTTTCTGTTTGCCCGCGCGCAGGAGGCCTTTTTCGCCACCGACGCCTTCGTCAAGCATTTCGCCGAGCTGCGCCAGCGTTACGTCAAACAGAAACTCGTGGAACGCGGGCGCCTGATGCAGATGCGCCTGCAACTCGGCGAGCTGATGGCCATCCTGCAAGCCTGGGCCCAGGCCCGCGCGCCGCTCAGCGCCTTGCCGCAACTGGACGCGTTTCCCTGGTTACTGCGCTTCTACCAGTGCGACCGCCACGGCACACAGCTCACGCCCAACCTGGAATGGCGCAACAACGGCTGGATCGCCGACAACCGTTATCTGGGCCACAACTGGTCATGGCGACCGTATTTCTATCACCTGCTGGCGGAAGGCTGGGAAGAACGCCGCCTGACCCTGTCCAGCACCTACCGCGACGCGACGAGCAACCAGTATTGCCTGACCGCCGGGCAGTTCTTCGACAATGGCGAACGCCTGCTATTGATCGATATCGACGCCGCCGGGCTGTAGTTGCGCTTGCGCCTGCCAGCCCGAACCGGGAAGCTAGGGCTTCAGTCACCTGACGGAGAGAATCAGCCTTGGATTGGCCAACCCTGCTCAACCGCGAACGCCTCGGAAAACCGCTGCACAGCCCGCAAGAGCTCGGCCGCAGCCCGTTTCACAAAGACCATGACCGCATCATTTTCTCCGGTGCCTTCCGCCGCCTGGGGCGCAAGACCCAGGTGCATCCCGTCTCCAGCAACGACCATATCCACACGCGCCTGACCCATTCCCTGGAAGTCAGTTGCGTCGGCCGCTCGCTGGGCATGCGCGTCGGCGAAACCCTGCGCGGTGCCCTCCCCGACTGGTGCGAGCCGAGTGACCTGGGCATGGTCGTGCAATCGGCCTGCCTGGCCCACGACATCGGCAACCCGCCGTTCGGTCACTCCGGGGAGGATGCGATTCGTCACTGGTTCCAGCAGGCGGCCGGACGCGGCTGGCTGGACGCGATGAGCGACGCCGAACGCGGTGACTTCCTCAATTTCGAAGGCAATGCCCAAGGCTTCCGGGTGCTCACCCAGCTGGAATATCACCAGTTCGACGGCGGCACGCGCCTGACCTACGCGACCCTCGGCACCTATCTGAAGTACCCATGGACCGCCCGTCACGCCGATTCCCTGGGCTACAAGAAGCACAAGTTCGGCTGCTATCAGAGCGAACTGCCGCTGCTCGAACAGATCGCCCACAAGCTCGGTCTGCCACAGCTCGAAGAACAACGCTGGGCACGCCATCCACTGGTGTACCTGATGGAGGCTGCGGACGACATCTGCTACGCCTTGATCGATCTTGAAGACGGCCTGGAAATGGACCTGCTGGAGTACGCCGAAGTCGAGTCGCTGCTGCTCGGCCTGGTGGGCGATGATCTGCCGGAAACCTATCGCCAGCTCGGCCCGCAGGATTCACGCCGGCGCAAACTGGCGATCCTGCGCGGCAAGGCCATCGAGCACCTGACCAACGCTGCCGCCCGCGCCTTCGTCGAGCAACAGGATGCGCTGCTGGCCGGCACCCTGCAGGGTGACCTGGTCGAGCACATGCACGGCCCGGCCAAGCGCTGTGTGCTCAACGCCAAGGACATCGCGCGGAAAAAGATCTTCCAGGACAAGCGCAAGACCCTGCACGAGATCGGCGCCTACACCACGCTGGAAATTCTCCTCAACTCGTTCTGCGGTGCCGCGCTGGAACAGCACAACGGCCGCACGCCGTCGTTCAAGAGCCGGCGGATTCTCGATCTGCTCGGCAACAACGCCCCGGATCCCCATGGCCCCCTGCACGCGTCGTTCCTGCGCATGATCGACTTCATCGCCGGCATGACCGACAGCTATGCCAGCGACATGGCACTGGAGATGACCGGCCGCTCGCGGTAGCCGCCAACGCCCTGACCGGCCCCTGGCACAGGGCCGGTCAAGTGCATGAGGCAAAATTGCAGAATTATTCGCTAATCGACGCGAGTAACTTTTAAACAAGCGCACATTAATTAAACTTCAGACAACAAACGCAAAAAATCCATATCTCGCGGCATGCCGACTATTCAACTTGAAATTTACTGTTTTGCAAAAAACAACTCTTCTCCTTACGCCACACCTAGTTCACCTGTAGTCAAATTCCTCTTTTCTTGTAGGAACAATCCTAGATCACCGCTGAAGCCACGTCCGCTCCTGCGAGCGCTCATTTTTCTGAGCTAAGGTGCGCGCTTTATTCGTGCTTGCATGGGATTTGATTATGAACTCCGTTTTTATTGTCGACGATCATCCGGTTATCCGACTTGCCGTCCGAATGTTGCTGGAACACGAAGGTTACAAGGTTGTCGGCGAGACCGATAACGGGGTCGACGCGATGCAGATGGTCCGCGAGTGCATGCC
Organism: Pseudomonas sp. efr-133-TYG-5; assembly: GCF_030209175.1. GTDB lineage: Bacteria > Pseudomonadota > Gammaproteobacteria > Pseudomonadales > Pseudomonadaceae > Aquipseudomonas. The sequence goes on from NZ_JARVSM010000009.1 coordinate 79,260, forward strand.
CGACCTGATCATCCTCGACATCAGCATTCCCAAGCTCGACGGCCTCGAAGTCCTGGCCCGCTTCAACGCCATGAGCTCGCCATTCAAGACCCTGGTGCTGACCGCGCAATGCCCGACGCTGTTCGGTATTCGCTGCATGCAGTCGGGCGCATCCGGATATGTGTGCAAACAGGAAGATCTCAGTGAGCTGGTCAGTGCCATCAAGGCGGTACTTTCCGGTTACAACTATTTCCCCAGCCAGGCATTGAATCCGGTGCGCAGTGATGATGTGCGCTATACCGAACTTGAACTGTTCAAATCCGTCAATGACCGGGAATTGATGGTGTTGCAACTTTTTGCCCAGGGCCGCACTAACAAGGAAATAGCCAAGGGCATGTTTCTGAGCAACAAGACCGTCAGCACTTACAAGAAACGCCTGATGCAGAAACTCAAAGCCAAGTCCCTCGTAGAACTAATCGAAATGGCCAAACGTAACGCACTCGTGTGAGAGCCAGGATGCCCAGCCGTTTAAAGGAATATCTGATCGCCGTGTGCGCAGGCCTGTGCCTGGGCACGCCGGTGTTCGCTCAATCGGCAGACCCGCAGGCGTTCACCCTGCTCAGTCGTTCGGCCATCGGAACGACCCCGGTCATGCTGGAACCTGCGCAACGGCAGTGGCTGCACACTCGCAAGGAACTGGTGATCGGCACCTCCGCGCCGGATTACCCACCCTTCGACATGACGTCCAGCGGGCGCGACTACGAAGGTTTCACCGCCGACTATGCCGGCCTGCTCGGCCAGGCCACCGGCCTGCCGGTACGGGTTGCGCGCTATGCCTCGCGGGATGCGGCCATTCGCGCCCTGGTCGATGGCGAGGTCGACCTGCTCGGCACGGCCAACGCCTACGAGGCCGGCAATCGGCACATCGTCCTGTCCAGGCCCTACGCCATCGACCAGCCCGTGCTGGTCACCCGCGAAGGCGAGACCCGCTCCCTGAGCGAAGGCCTGGCCGGCCTGCGCCTGAGCATGGTCTATCACTACCTGCCGCTGGAGGAGATCAAGGCGCAGTACCCGAAAGCGCTGATCACCTCGTTTCCGTCCTACCAGAACGCAATCAATGCGGTGGCCTTCGACCAGGCCGATGTGTTTCTCGGCGACACCATTTCCACCCACTACATGATCAACAAGGGTTACCTGAACAACATTCGCATGGCCAATTTCGGCAAGCAGGAAGCCCATGGTTTCAGCTTCGCGGTCAATCGCGACAATCCGCAACTGCTCGACATCATCAACCGCGTGCTGGCGGCAGTGCCGGGGAGCGAACGCATCAGCATCGCCAAGCGCTGGAGCGCCGGCAGCGACATTCTGCTGACCGACCAGAAACTGCAACTGACCCGCCGCGAAGAGCTTTGGCTCAAGGAGCATCCGGTGATCAGCGTGCTGGTCAACGAGTCGTTTGCGCCGCTGACCTTCTTCGACAACGACGGCAACTTTCGCGGCATCAGCGCCGATCTGCTCGAGCTGATCCGCCTGCGCACCGGCCTGCGCTTCGATATCCGCCGCAGTCGCAGCGACACGGAAATGATCAAACAGGTCAGTAGCCAGCGCGCCGACCTGATCGCCGCCCTGCTGCCGACGCCGCAGCGCGAGCAACTGCTCAATTTCAGCCGGCCGTACCTGGAAAACTCCTTCGTCCTGCTGACCCGCAAATCCGCCGACAGCCCGACCCACCTGGGCCAGCTCAAGGGCAAGCACCTGGCGATCGCCCAGGGCAACCCGATGATCGAATACCTGCGCCGTGAGTTTCCGCGCATCCAGTTGATCGAAACCCCCGACACCTTCAGCGCGGTGGCGCTGCTGGATGAGGGCAAGGTCGAGGGGGCGGTGAACTCCCTGGTGATCGCCAACTACTTCATTTCATCGCGGATATTCGAACGGCCGCTGCAGATCACCACCACCATCGGCACCCTGCAAGCCGCGTTTTCCCTGGCGACCGCCCGCGACAACAGCGAACTGAGTTCGATCATCGACAAGGCCCTGGCGAGTATTTCGCCGGAGGAACTGGGCATCATCAACGGCCACTGGCGCGGTTACTCGGGGGCCTCGCAAAGCGCCTGGCGCGTCTACCAGCGCCTGTTCTATCAGGTGATCGGCGCGGCTTGCCTGCTCCTGCTGCTGTCCCTGGCGTGGAATGCCTACATGCGCCGGCAGATTCGCCAGCGGCAGAAAGCCGAGCGCGCGCTGAGCGACCAGTACGAATTCATGCGCTCACTGGTCAACGGCACGCCCCATCCGATCTACGTGCGCGACCGCCAGGGCCTGCTGCAAAGCTGCAACGACAGCTATCTGCGCACCTTCAATGCCCGCCGCGAGGACGTCATCGGCAAGAACGTCATGCAGGGTGCCTTGAGCAATGCCTTCGAGGCCCAGGTCTACCAGGCCGACTACCAACGGGTCATCGCCGAGGGCAAGCCGCTGGTGCTGGATCGCCCGCTGCACATCGGCAACCAGCGCCTGACCATCTACCACTGGATCCTGCCCTACCGCGATTCGAGCGGCGAGGTGCAAGGGATCATCGGTGGCTGGATCGACATCAGCGAGCGTCACCAGCTGTTTGCCGAGTTGCGTACGGCCAAGGAGCAGGCCGACGAAGCCAACCGGGCCAAGAGCACGTTCCTGGCGACCATGAGCCACGAGATTCGCACGCCGATGAACGCGGTGATCGGCATGCTCGAACTGACCCTCGAGCGCATGGAACGCAACCACCCCGACCGCTGCTCCATCGAAACCGCGTATCAGTCGGCCAAAGACCTGCTGTGCCTGATCGGCGATATCCTCGACATTGCGCGGATCGAGTCCGGGCGCCTGAGCCTGAGCCCCGAGCGGGTCAATCTCGCCGATACGGTGGGCTCGGTGGTCAACATTTTCGACGGCCTGGCGCGGCAGAAAAACCTTGCCCTGCAACTGACCTGCAATCCCGTCAACCCGGCGGTGGACGTGCATCTGGATCCGCTGCGCTTCAAGCAGGTGTTGTCCAACCTGATCAGCAATGCGATTAAATTCACCGACCGCGGGCACGTCAGGGTCACGGTGGATCTGATGAGCACGGAGGAACCCTCACGCTCGATCCTGCAACTGGCGGTGCAGGACAGCGGCATCGGCATCGGCGCCGAAGACCAGCAGCGTTTGTTCGCGCCTTTCGCTCAGGCCGGCAACGCTCGCCAGCAGGTGCGCGGCGGCGCGGGCCTGGGTCTGGTGATCAGCCGCAGCCTGTGCGAAATGATGGGCGGCCAGTTGCACCTGAGCAGCCAGCAGGGGATTGGCACCCAGGTGTGCATTTCCCTGCCCCTGCAGACCTTCCCCGCCGAAATCGGCAAGCAACGCATCGACGCGCCGATCGTGGTTTCCGATACGCCGCTCAATGTGCTGGTGGTCGACGATCATCCGGCCAATCGCCTGCTGATGTGCCAGCAACTGGAATTCCTCGGCCATGCGTTCAGCGTTGCCGAGGATGGCCAGAGCGGTTTCGCCCTGTGGAAATCCGGACGTTTCGAGCTGGTGATCGCCGACTGCAACATGCCCGTCATGGATGGCTACGAACTGACCCGCGCCCTGCGCCGGCATGAGCGCCAGACCGGACGCCCGCCCTGCACCGTGCTGGGTTTTACCGCCAATGCGCAACCCGAGGAGGTGCAGCGTTGCAAACAGGCCGGGATGAACGACTGCCTGTTCAAGCCGTTGAGCCTGAGCCTGCTCAGCCAGTGGGTGAACAGCGTCCGGCCGGCGCCGGCGGTGGCCGCGTTCAACCTGCAAGGCCTCAACCTGTTGACCGGCGGCAATCCCGCGCAGGCCCAGCGGCTTCTGGTGCAATTGCTCGACAGCAGCCGTGACGACCGCCAGGAACTGCTCGCGCTGTCGCCACAGCATGATCGCCCGGCGCTGGCCGCCATCGCCCACAAGATCAAGGGCGCCGCCCGCATTGCCCAGGCCACGCGCCTGATCGAATGCTGTGAAGCACTCGAGCAGGCCTGCAACCAGGCATTGCCGGCCCATGAGATCGGCGAACGCTGCGAGGCCAGCAAGCAGGCAATGCTCGATCTGGAGCAGGCCTTGCAGCACCAACTGGCGCAATCGGGGTACGGCAAAACCGCCGAGCCTTAACTATGCTTGGACGCTGAGCAGTGCGTTAACCCCCATGGAGAGACCGTGATGCCCAGCCCACTGCGCCCGGAACAACGCCGGTTCCCGCTGCACGTGCACATCAGCGTGATGTTCACGTTTCTGCTGTTGCTGACCGGGGTGGTGCTGGGGCTGTTCAATTATCGGCAGACCACCCAGATCATCCTCGCCAGCAGTGAAAAACTGTTCGAGCGCATCGAGCAGGACGTGCGCCTCGACCTGCAAGCCACCTATGAGCCGATCCGCCACTTGCTGAGCCTGCTGGCGACCAACCCGGACACTCAGGCAACCGCGCTGGCCCAGCGCCTGGCGCTGCTCAAGCCGTTCAGCCAGGCACTCGCCGACAACCCCGACCTGGCCTCGCTCTACGTCGGCTACGCCAACGGCGATTTCTTCATGGTGCGACCGCTGCGCACCAACGCCCTCAAAGCCCTGCTCAAGGCACCCGACACGGCGGCCTATCAGGTGTGGAGCATCGAGCATGACAGCAGCGGCGAGGCGCACTCGCAGTCGGTGTTTTTCGATCAGGCCCTGACGCGCATCGGCCAGCGGGACACCCCCGACGACAGCTACGACCCGCGCCAGCGTGCCTGGTACATCAACGCCCGGCAGCAGAGCGGGCAGATCACCACCGAGCCCTACGTGTTTTTCTCCACCCACAACGTCGGTACCACCCTCGCCCGGCGCAGCGACGACAACACCGTGATCGGTGCCGACCTGACCCTGGAAACCCTGTCGGCGACGCTGACCAAGCACGTGGTGACGCCCTCCACGGAAATCGTCCTGTTCGATGCCGACGGCAACGCGGTGGCTTACCCCGACAGCAGCCGCCTGATCGTCGACGACCGCACCGCGCGTCTGGCCAGGGCCGCGGACCTCAGTCCCGTCCTGCATGCGCTGCTGACCGCCGGGCATCAGGGCAATCGCCTGAACGCCGCGCAACGCCAATGGATCGTTGCCCGCAGCACCTTGCCGGAGGGGGGCCCGCAAGGCTTGCAGATGGCGCTGCTGGTACCCGAGGACGAACTGCTGGTCGACGCCTACCGCCTGCGCTGGCAAGGGGCGCTGATTACCCTGGCGACCCTGCTGCTGTGCCTGCCGCTGGGCTGGCTGATTTCACGGATTCTGGTCAAGCCGTTGCACGCGTTGGTCAAAGAGGCCGACGCGATTCGCAGTTTCGATTTCAACTTCCCGGTCACCCGCCGTTCGCCGGTTCTGGAGGTCGATCAGCTGAGCCTGTCGATGGCCCGGATGAAAGACACCCTGGCGAGCTTCTTCCGCATCACCGACAGCCTGACCGCCGAAACCCGGTTCGCCCCGCTGCTGCAACGGGTGCTGTTCGAAACGGTGCAGATCGCCCAGGCCCAGGCCGGTCTGATCTACCTGCGCGAGAGCGATGGCGACCGCATGGAGCCCTATGGTCTGGTGATCGATGGCCAGGCCCAGACCCTGGCCGCTTTCGACATTCAGGGACGCCATCTCGATGCCGCGCAGAGCCCGGACTGGTTCCGGCAACTGGCGAACAGCGACACCGTGGTCAACAACTTCGGCTTCGAGCAGGCCGCGGACTTGCAGAAAGTACTGCTGGCCATGGCGTCGCCGCGGGTGCACCTGATCGGCATCCGCCTGCGCAACCGCCACAATGAAACCGTCGGCCTGCTGATCCTGCTGATCAGCGACAGCGGTGCCGCAATGGATCTGGAAAAACTGCGCCCGGATCGCATCGCGTTCCTGCAGGCAGTGTCCGGCGCGGCAGCCGTGAGCATCGAAAGCCAGCGCCTGCAAGCCAAGCAGAAACAACTGCTGGATGCGTTCATTCAGTTGCTTGCCGGCGCCATCGACGCCAAGAGCCCGTACACCGGCGGACATTGCCAGCGGGTGCCGGAACTGACCCTGATGCTCGCCCATGCCGCAGCCGCCAGTCAGGAACCGGCGTTCCGTGCCTATCAGCCCAACGAGGATGAATGGGAGGCCCTGCACATCGCCGCGTGGCTGCATGATTGCGGCAAGGTCACCACGCCGGAATATGTCGTCGACAAGGCCACCAAACTGGAAACCCTCAACGACCGCATCCACGAAATCCGCACGCGCTTCGAAGTGCTCAAGCGCGATGCCTGGATCAGTTACTGGCAGGGTCTGGCCATGGGCGGCGATGCCGCACAACTGGCCACCTTGCGCGAAACCACCCTGGCCGGGCTGGACGATGAATTCGCCTTTGTCGCGCGCTGCAATCTGGGTACGGAAGCCATGGCCGAGGCCGACCTGCAACGCCTGGAGCAGATCGCCCAACGGCGCTGGACGCGCACCCTGGACGATCGCCTGGGGGTGTCATGGGAGGAAAACCGCCGCCAGGCGCGCACGCCGGCGCCCACCTTGCCGGTCAGTGAAACGCTGCTCGCCGACAAGCCCGAGCACCTGTTCGAACGCGCCGACAGCGAGCTGATTCCACCGGACAATCCATGGGGGTTCAAGCTCGATGTGCCGCGCTACAAATACAACCGCGGCGAACTGTACAACCTGAGCATCAGCCGCGGCACCCTGACCCGCGAGGAACGCTACATCATCAATCACCACATGGTGCAGACGATCCTCATGCTCAGCCACCTGCCCTTCCCCGGGCACCTGAACAACGTCGCGGAAATCGCCGGCGGCCATCACGAAAAGATGGACGGCAGCGGTTACCCGAAACGCCTGAAACGCGAGGAGATGAGTCTGCCGGCAAGAATGATGGCGATCGCCGATATCTTCGAAGCGCTGACCGCGGCCGATCGCCCCTACAAGAAGGCCAAGAGCCTCAGCGAAGCGCTGGGGATCATGGCCACCATGTGCCGCGAGGCGCATATCGATGCCGAGCTGTTCGGCCTGTTCATCAACGACGGCGTTTACCTGGAGTACGCCCGGCGCTTCCTCGATCCGCGGCAGATCGATGCCGTCGACCCTGCCGGCCTGCTGCGCAAGGCCGGCCTGACGGCGTGATCAGCAGTCGGTCAGGCGCAGGAAGATCGCCGCCAGTTGCTCGATACCGGCCTGATCCTCGGTGGTGAAGCGCGCCAGTTTCGGGCTGTCGAGGTCGAGCACGCCGATCAGGCGGCCGTCCTTGACCAACGGCACCACCAGTTCACTGTTCGACGCACTGTCGCACGCGATGTGACCGGGGAAGGCATGAACGTCTTCGACCCGTTGCGTTTGCAGGCTGGCAGCCGCCGCGCCGCAGACCCCACGGCCGAAGGGAATGCGCACACAGGCAATCTGCCCCTGGAACGGGCCGAGCACCAGTTCTTCCTGGCGATTGAGGTAAAAACCGGCCCAGTTGAGGTCGTCCAGCTGGTTGAACAGAAACGCCGAAAACTGTGCGGCGTTGGCGATGAAATCGCGCTCGTCCGCCAGCAGCGACTCCAGTTGCGCGGCCAACATGCCATAGCCTTCGAGGCCCTGGCCGCTCTGTTGCAAATCAATCATGCCTTGTGCTCCAACAATTTCAGTCCCACCCAGTAACGGGCGAATTGGTACGCGCAACGTCCGTTGCGGTTGCCGCGGCCGGTAGCCCAGCGCACGGCGAGAATGTCCAGTGCTTCGTCGCGCTGCCAGGTCAGGTTGGCCTTGGCGGCCAACTGGCCGATCCAGTGCTCGACGACATTGAGAAAGTGTTCCTGGGTAAACGGATAGAACGACAGCCACAGGCCGAAGCGATCCGACAGGGCGATCTTGTCTTCCACCGCTTCGCTGGGGTGCAGCTCGCCGTCGACGCGCTTCCAGTTTTCGTTGTCGCTTTCCTTCTCCGGCACCAGGTGGCGACGGTTCGAGGTGGCGTACAGCAGGACGTTGTCCGGGGCCTGTTCCAGCGAGCCGTCGAGCACGCTTTTCAGCACGCGGTAATCACCTTCGCCGGATTCGAACGACAGGTCATCGCAAAACAGCACGAAGCGCTGCGGCAGCTTGGCGATCTGCTCCACCACCCGGGGCAGGTCGGCGAGGTGATCGCGCTCGATCTCGATCAGGCGCAGGCCGGCCTTGGCGTGCTCGGCGAGCAAGGCGCGTACCAGCGACGACTTGCCGGTACCGCGCGAACCCCAGAGCAGCGCATGGTTGGCCGGCATGCCGTCGAGAAACTGCTGGGTATTGCGGCCCAGTTGCTCGAGTTGCCGGTCGACACCGATCAGGTCCGACAGGCGCATGTCGAGGCTGACTTCCAGCGGCAGCAGGTAACCGCTGCGACCGTCCCGCTGCCAGCGCGCAGCGAGGCAACTGTTCCAGTCGATGACCGGGCGAGGCGCCGGCAGCAATGGCTCGATTCGCGCCAGAACCGACTCGGCGCGTTCAAGAAAAGCATTCAATCGGGAATCCACGTCTTTTCCTCGGGCACGTTCACAGAGATGATGGCGGTACAGCGCCGAAACACAGACTTCAACAGCCGCCCCGGCCGTTGTTACAAGGCGATTCGGGAAGCACGGTATCCATACGTGATCGACTATGCTTGAGCAGCGAAGGGAAACGGAAGTGGTTCAACACCCCATGGATATCAAATTCACCCACCGGCTGTCTTACAAGCAAGCCCGGCTGACCGTGCTTGTCGGCTTCATTCTGGGCACGCTGCTCAGCCTGCTGCAAATCGGCATCGATTATGCCAGCGAAGACGCCTCCATCAACCGTGAAATCCTGTCTTTGCTGGAAATCAGCCACAATCCCGCTTCGCGTATCGCCTACAACATCGACGCCGAACTGGCGCAGGAACTGACCCTCGGCCTGCTGCGCTCGCCGGCGATCATTTCCGCCCAACTGACCGACAACAACGAAACCGTCCTGGCCAGCGTCAAGCGCCCCGAGCTGCAAAGCGGCTATCGGGTGATCAGCGACTTCCTGTTCGGCGCCAAACGTCGCTTCGAAGACCGCCTCTATCTCGATCACCTGCCCAGCGAATCCCTCGGCAGCCTGAGCCTGGAAGTCGACACTTACGCATTCGGCAGCCGTTTCCTGCGCCGCGCCGAAGTCACCCTGCTCAATGGCTTTGCGCGCAGCCTGATTCTCACCGGAATCCTCCTGGCGCTGTTCTACGTGATGCTGACCAAACCACTGGTGCGGGTCATTCGCGAGCTCAGCGGCCGCGATCCGCGCAGCGCCGAGCCGACCACCCTGGAATGCCCGGCCGGGCACGCCAACGATGAAATCGGCGTGCTGGTGAAAGTCGCCAACCAGCAGTTCGACAATATCGCCACGGAAATCCAGCAACGACGCAACGCGGAAAACCGCCTGACCGACTACCTCGGGCAACTGGAAAACATCGTTTCGGCACGCACCGCCGAGCTCAAGGCCATCAACGCCCGCCTCAGCCAGTCCAACCAGGAACTGGAAGTGGCGCGCAGCACGGCGTTGGACATGGCCGAGGCGCGCTCGGCATTCCTTGCCAACATGAGCCACGAGATTCGTACGCCGCTCAACGGCCTGCTGGGGATGATCGCGCTGTCGCTGGACGGCCCGCTGAACGCCGAGCAGCAACAACAGCTGTCGATCGCCCACGACTCGGGCAAGGTGCTGGTGGAACTGCTCAACGATATTCTCGACCTGTCGAAATTCGATGCCGGGCAACTCGAGCTCGAGCACATCCCGTTCGACCTCGGCGCGTTGATCGAAGACACCGCCAACCTGCTGTCGCAGAACGCGGCGCCGAGTGTCGAGCTGACCTGCCTGATCGACCCGCATTTCCCGGCGCTGGTGCTCGGCGACCCGACCCGGGTGCGGCAGATCGTCAGCAACCTGTTGTCCAACGCCCTGAAATTCACCCGCTTCGGCCGTGTCGATGTGCGTCTTTCGACATCTGCCGAGGGTGTGCGCATCGAGGTCTGCGACACCGGCATCGGCATTGCCCAGGAAGCCCAGGTGAAGATCTTCCAGCCGTTTACCCAGGCCGGTGCCGGCATCACTCGCCAGTACGGCGGCACCGGCCTGGGGCTGGCGCTGACCTACAACCTGTGCGAAGCCATGCAGGGCCGGCTGACGATCAGCTCCGAAGCCGGTTTCGGCAGCCAGTTCTGCGCCGAACTGCCGCTACCCTGCCACACCCGCGCCGTGACCCCGCCAGCACTGGCGGGCAAGGTACTGGCGATCACTGCCGCCAGCAGTGGCCTGGCGGAACTGCTCAACAGCCTGCTGACGGTCTGGGGCCTGGATTATGAGCAACGGACCATCGATGACTCGTTGCTGGGGCTGGCGCCGGATGTGCTGATCACCGATTGCCCGGAATGCCTGTTCGGCTTGCGCCCGACGATCAGCGCACCGGTTTTGCTGGTGACCGCCTACGGCAGTTTCATGCCCAGCGAGGAAGCCGCGGCCCTGGCGCCGCTGCAGCAACAGGCCCGGCCATTGGCGCGCAATGCGCTGTATCAGAACCTGCGACGGATTCTCCAGCCGGATATCACCACCCTCGACAGCGCACGCCTCGAGGCGCCGCCGTCCCAACGACGTGGTCGCGTGCTGCTGGTGGAGGACAACCCGGTCAACCAGTTGGTGGCCAAAGGCATGCTCGGCAAACTCGGCTGCGACGTGGTCGTGGCGGCGCACGGCGCGGAAGCGCTCGACCAGCTGGAACACGACACCTTCGATCTGGTGCTGATGGACTGCAATATGCCGGTGATGGATGGCTATGAAGCGAGCCGGCAGATCCGCCAGAGCGGGCGCTGGCCACATCTGCCGATCGTCGCCCTGACCGCCAACGCCATGTCCGAGGAACGCGAACGCTGCCGCGCGGCGGGCATGAGCGACTACCTGGCCAAGCCGTTCCGGCGTGAAGAGCTGGCCGCCCTGCTCGATCAATGGATTGCGCCTAAGACGTCGCCTTGATCTGCCCAAGCAGGTAATCCAGGCCCTCGCGCAATGCCTCCAGGCGCTGCAGATCCACCGTGCTGTCGCAAAGCAACCGGGCTTTGAGCGGCCCGACCTGCTCGCGCAGGCCCTGGCCCTCGGCGGTCAGACTCAGGTGAACCTCGCGCTCGTCCCGGGCCGAGCGCTGACGCTGCACCAGTTGCAGTTGCTCCAGGCGCTTGAGCAACGGCGTCAGCGTCCCCGAATCCAGCGCCAGACGCTCGCCGAGGGCCTTGACCGTCGGCTGCTGCGGAGCGTTCTCCTGCCATTCCCACAACACCAGCATCGCCAGGTATTGCGGGTAGGTCAGGCCGAGCTGATCGAGCATCGGCTTGTAGGCACGGATCACCGCACGCGAGGCGGCATACAGCTTGAAGCACAACTGGCTGTCGAGCTTCAGCGAATCGGCTGACAGAACGTTCATTTCAACAGGGCTTCGATCTCACGGCTCAAGTCCTGCGGCTTGGTGGCCGGAGCGAAGCGCTTGACCAACTGACCGTCCTTACCGATCAGGAACTTGGTGAAGTTCCACTTGATGCCTTGGGAGCCCAGCACGCCCGGGGCGCGCTGCTTCAACTGGGCGAACAGCGGATGGGCGCCGGCACCGTTGACTTCGATTTTCTTGAACAGCGGGAAGCTGACGCCGTAGTTCAGTTCGCAGAACTCACTGATCGCGCCTTCGTTGCCCGGCTCCTGCTTGCCGAACTGATTGCACGGGAACCCGAGCACGACCAGGCCCTGGTCCTTGTAGGTCTGCCACAGCTCCTCAAGACCTTTGTATTGCGGGGTGAAACCGCACTTGCTGGCGGTGTTGACCACCAGCAACGCTTTGCCCGCGAAATCGGCGAGGGTCTTTTGCTCACCCTTGATGGTGGTGCACGGAATGTTCAGCAGGTTGTCGCTCATGGTGCGCACTCGAAAAATGGCTAAGGCGCAAAAATAGCGAGCAATTGAATTGTGTGCAATTTAAATATCGAAAAAACCGACGACGGGAGCCGCCATGGATTCGGCAGCTCCCGTGCCTGCCGGATTACTCGCGCGGCTCGAGGTTCAGGCACACCGAGTTGATGCAGTAGCGCAGCCCGGTCGGTGGCGGACCATCGGGAAACACATGCCCCAGGTGCGCATCGCAGCGCGCGCACTTCACTTCGGTGCGAATCATGCCGTGGCTGGTGTCGCGGATCTCGGTCATCGCGCTCTCGCCGATCGGCGCGTAAAAACTCGGCCAGCCGCAGCCGGAATCGAACTTGGTGGTGGAGTCGAACAGGGGTTCGTTGCAGCACACGCAGTGATAGACGCCATCCGTCTTGGTGGCGTTGTATTTACCGGAGAACGGTCGCTCGGTGGCACTGAGACGGCACACGTTGTATTGCTCGGGGTCGAGCATCGCACGCCATTCGTCCAGGGACTTTTCTATCTTTTCCATCATCACACCTCAGCGGCTGAAAAAGCCCGATCTGTACCTTTTCCACGGATCGGGTGGCACGTATGATTGCGCCTCGTCATACGCCAGTCTGGCAGCGGGGCCCGGCGCATTCAAACGGATTCTGGGAACCGCCGTCCACGACCATCGCCTGTGTAAAGACGCAGGATTCCCAGCACGGTTGTCCATCCGCCGCCTGGATCGTTCATTTTCGGGATCACATTGCCATGCAGTTCAGCAAATCGAACAAGCTCGCCAACGTCTGCTACGACATTCGCGGCCCGGTGCTCAAGCACGCCAAACGCCTGGAAGAGGAAGGCCAGCGCATCCTCAAGCTGAACATCGGCAACCCGGCGCCGTTTGGTTTCGAAGCGCCGGACGAAATTCTCCAGGATGTGATCCGCAACCTGCCCACCGCCCAGGGCTACAGCGACTCCAAAGGCCTGTTCAGCGCGCGCAAGGCGGTGATGCAGTACTACCAGCAGAAAAACGTCGAAGGTGTCGGCATCGAAGACATCTACCTGGGTAACGGTGTCTCCGAGCTGATCGTGATGTCGCTGCAGGCGCTGCTCAACAACGGCGACGAAGTGCTGGTGCCGGCCCCGGACTATCCGCTGTGGACTGCCGCCGTCAGCCTGGCCGGTGGCAACGCGGTGCATTACCTGTGCGACGAAGGTGCCGACTGGTTCCCGGACCTGGCCGACATCAAGGCCAAGATCACCCCAAACACCAAGGCCATGGTGATCATCAACCCGAACAACCCGACCGGCGCGGTGTATTCGAAGGAAGTCTTGCTGGGCATGCTCGAGCTGGCGCGCCAGCACAACCTGGTGGTGTTCTCCGACGAGATCTACGACAAGATCCTCTACGACGATGCCGTGCACATCTGCACCGCCTCGCTGGCACCCGACCTGTTGTGCCTGACCTTCAACGGCCTGTCCAAGTCCTATCGCGTGGCCGGTTTCCGTTCCGGCTGGATCGCCATTTCCGGGCCGAAACACAACGCCCAGAGCTACATCGAAGGCATCGACATGCTGGCCAACATGCGCCTGTGTGCCAACGTGCCGAGCCAGCACGCAATCCAGACCGCGCTGGGCGGCTACCAGAGCATCAACGACCTGGTGCTGCCGCAGGGCCGTCTGCTGGAGCAGCGCAACCGCACCTGGGAGCTGCTCAACGACATTCCCGGCGTCAGCTGCGTGAAGCCGATGGGGGCGCTGTACGCGTTCCCGAAAATCGACCCGAAAGTCTGCCCGATCCACAACGACGAGAAATTCGTCCTCGACCTGCTGCTCTCCGAGAAGCTGCTGGTGGTGCAAGGCACGGCGTTCAACTGGCCGTGGCCGGATCACTTCCGCGTCGTCACCCTGCCCCGCGTCGATGACCTGGAAATGGCCATCGGCCGCATCGGCAACTTCCTCAAATCCTATCGCCAGTAACCGGCCATCAGTGCGCAACGGCCCGAACGTTGCGCACTGTCTGATTCAGCAACACTTCTGCCCGCCCCGCCTTCATCGACCTTCTACACTTGCGACTCGTACCGGCCATGTGGTCCCGGCGTAATGGCTACGGGGTGGCCGCTGAGGATCGTGGCTGTCAGCGCGGGCGGTGGGAAATGCCCTGCATGCCAGGGATTTCGCTGTAGGACACAGTTTGAAATAGTCACCCGGTTGAATAGCCCGGTGCCGCACCTTATATACCCCGCAGTACGCTACATCTTTAGCTTGAGGAGATTTCTACAACCATGATGCGCATCCTGCTGTTTTTGGCCACTAACCTGGCGGTCGTGCTGATAGCCAGCATCACCCTGAGCCTGTTCGGCTTCAACGGGTTCATGGCGGCCAACGGGGTTGATCTCAACCTCAGTCAGCTGCTGGTTTTCTGTGCGGTCTTTGGTTTTGCCGGTTCGCTGTTCTCGCTGTTCATCTCCAAGTGGATGGCGAAGATGAGCACCAGCACCCAGATCATCAGCCAACCGCGCACCCGTCACGAACAATGGCTGTTGCAGACTGTCGAGCAACTGTCCCGCGAAGCCGGGATCAAGATGCCCGAAGTCGGGATCTTCCCGGCCTACGAGGCCAACGCGTTCGCCACCGGCTGGAACAAGAACGACGCGCTGGTCGCGGTCAGCCAAGGCCTGCTCGAGCGTTTCTCGCCGGACGAAGTGAAAGCCGTACTGGCTCACGAAATCGGCCACGTGGCCAACGGTGACATGGTCACCCTGGCGCTGATCCAGGGCGTAGTGAACACCTTCGTGATGTTCTTCGCGCGGATCATCGGCAACTTTGTCGACAAGGTGATCTTCAAGAACGAAGAAGGCCAGGGTATTGCCTACTACGTGGCGACGATTTTCGCCGAACTGGTGCTGGGTATCCTGGCCAGCGCGATCGTCATGTGGTTCTCGCGCAAACGCGAGTTCCGCGCCGACGACGCCGGTGCTCGCCTGGCCGGCACCGCCGCGATGATCGGTGCGCTGCAACGCCTGCGCGCCGAACAGGGCCTGCCGGTGCACATGCCGGACACCCTGAATGCCTTCGGCATCAACGGTGGCATCAAGCAGGGCTTCGCCCGCATGTTCATGAGCCACCCGCCGCTGGAAGAGCGTATCGACGCCCTGCGTCGTCGCGGTTGATCCGACCGGCGTAACAAATAAAAAGGCCCGCAGCAATGCGGGCCTTTTTTGCTGCCTGGATTTAATCGGCTGTTGCCGATGCCCATCGCTGGCACGCCAGCTCCCACGAAATCTCGGGTGTCTTGAGATTCCCTAAACACCACTGATCACTGCAGGAGCAGGCTTGCCAGCGCTAAGATCGGTACCAGCAAAAGACAATCTATCGGCTGCAAACACGGTAAACCCGCTCCTCAAGCCGCGTCACGCCTGCCTGCAGAAACTTCCAGCTGTCGCCCAGTACGTCCTGTTCCTCCAGCACCTGCATTTGCCAGACATCGCCGAGCAAGCGCTGCACTTCCTCATCCGCCACCGCAAAAGGTGGTCCCGGCATCTGCGCCTGGTCGTAATCCAGTGTAATCAGCAGCCCCTGCACACCCTGCGCAAGGATCTGTTGAAGATGCGCCGCATAGCGTTCACGCATCGGTGCTGGCAAGGCGATCAACGCGGCGCGATCGTAGAGTGCAGTGCAATCGGCGACATCGTCGGCAGTCAGCGCAAAGAAGTCACCGCACCACAGTTCTATGGCATCACCGCGATAGACCTTGAACGCGCCTTTCGAGCTGATCTGCGGTTGCACCTGATGCTCATTGAAAAAGTCCTCGACAGCCTTTTCCGACAGTTCCACCCCGAGCACCTGATGACCGCGTCCGGCCAGCCACGACAAATCCAGACTTTTCCCACACAAAGGCACGAGCACGCGCGCCGTCGCCGGTGCCGCCCAGTGTCGCTGCAAATATGGATTCACCTCCGGCAGGTGAAAACCGATCTGGTTCGCCGCCCACTTCTTGTGCCAAAACTCAGGCTGCATAGATAACCTCAAAAATTCGATCAAAAAGCGTTAAAACTTATATTAGATTTAGATCAATGATCTGACTGAAGATGGGCCATCTTACCGCTCAGGAACCCATCCATGTTTCCCAGCCTGTTCATCTCCCACGGCTCGCCGATGCTGGCGCTGGAGCCCGGTGCCAGCGGCCCGGCGCTGCAGCGGCTGGCGGCCGAGCTGCCCCGGCCCAAAGCCATCGTCATCGTGTCCGCCCACTGGGAAAGCCATGAGCTGCTGGTCAGCAGCCACGCGCAGCCGGAAACCTGGCACGATTTCGGTGGTTTTCCCCGTGCGCTGTTCGAAGTGCAATACCCGGCACCGGGCGATCCGCAACTGGCGGCCGACGTCGCCGCCCTGCTGACCGCCGCGCATCTGCCGGCACGCCTGGATCCGCAGCGCCCGTTTGATCACGGCGTTTGGGTGCCGCTGTCGCTGATGTACCCGCAAGCCGATATCCCGGTGGTTCAGGTGTCGCTGCCCAGCCGTGGCGGGCCGGCCCTGCAGACCCGAGTCGGCGAAGCGCTGACCGGTCTGCACGATCAGGGCATCCTGCTGATCGGCTCCGGCAGCATCACCCATAACCTGCGCGAACTGGACTGGCACGCCGGCCCGGAAAGCGTCGAGCCGTGGGCCAAGGCCTTTCGCGACTGGATGATCGACAAGCTCGCTGCCGACGATGAAGCCGCACTGCACGATTACCGCCAGCAAGCGCCGAACGCCGTGCGCAGTCATCCGAGTGATGAACATCTGTTGCCGTTGTATTTTGCCCGCGGTGCCGGCGGTGAGTTCAGCGTGGCGCACCAGGGCTTCACCATGGGTGCACTTGGCATGGACATCTATCGTTTCGGTTGAAACGCACAAGACAGACAAAAAAAATCCCCGAACCAGTCGGGGATTTTTTATGTTCGATCAATCAGCCCGAGGGCGGATCAATCTTCGCGGTAGCGACGCAGTTTCAGCTGCTTGCCAGCGACGCGAGTGTCCTTGAGCTTGGTCAGGAGTTTGTCCAGACCATCTTCCGGCAGTTCGACGAGGCTGAAGCTGTCACGCACCTGGATGCGACCGATCGCTTCACGGGCCAGGCCACCTTCGTTGAGGATGGCGCCCAGCAGGTTCTTGGCGGCGATACCGTCACGCGCGCCCAGCGCGGTACGGCAACGGGCACGACCTTCGCCCAGAGGCATCGGTGCGCGACGCTCGCGGTCACCACGCTCAGGACGATCACCGGAGCGCTCGGGACGGTCGCCACGCGGTGCGTTGTTCGGCACCAGTGGACGCTCCTTCTCGATCGCTGCCAGGTTCAGCGCCTGACCGTTGGTAGCCTTGCGCAGCAGGGCTGCAGCCAGGGCACGCGGCGAGCAACCGATGTCGGCGGTCAGACGATCGAGCAGATCGCCGTGAGTCGCTTCGGCATCAGCCACCAGCGGCGACAGGCTGTTGGTCAGTTTCTTGATGCGCGCATCGAGAACGGCCTGGGCGTCCGGCAGACGCACTTCGGCAACCTTCTGACCGGTCACACGCTCGATCACCTGCAGCATGCGGCGCTCACGCGGCGTCACCAGCAGCAGCGCGCGGCCTTCGCGACCGGCACGGCCGGTACGGCCGATACGGTGCACGTAGGATTCCGGATCGTACGGCATGTCCACGTTGAACACGTGGGTGATGCGCGGTACGTCCAGACCACGGGCGGCAACGTCGGTCGCGACAACGATGTCCAGACGGCCATCCTTGAGCGAGTCGATGACGCGCTCACGCTGGTTCTGGGCGATGTCACCGTTCAACGCAGCGGCTTTGTAGCCTTTGGCGTCGAGGGCACTGGCCAGATCCAGGGTCGCTTGCTTGGTGCGTACGAACATGATCAGCGCGTCGAAATCTTCCACTTCCAGCAAGCTGAGAACGGCCGAAGTCTTCTGGTCAGCGTGAACCAACAGGTGAGCCTGTTCGATCGCGGTAACGGTCTGGGTCTTGCTCTGGATTTTCACGTGCTTCGGGTCGCGCAGGTGGCGCTCGGCGATGGCACGGATCGACTGCGGCAGGGTCGCCGAGAACAGTACGGTCTGACGGGATTCCGGCATGGCCTTGAAGATCACTTCGAGGTCGTCCATGAAGCCCAGTTTGAGCATTTCGTCCGCTTCGTCGAGAACCAGGTGGTTCACGGTGGCGAGGACTTTTTCGTCGCGACGCAGGTGGTCGCACAGACGGCCCGGGGTAGCGACAACGATCTGTGCGCCATTCCGGATTGCTTTCAGTTGTGGGCCCATCGGCGCGCCGCCGTAGACAGCCACAACAGTTACGCCCGGCATTTGCTTGGCGTAGGTTTCGAAAGCGGTTGCAACTTGCAGCGCCAACTCACGGGTTGGGGCCAGGATCAGAGCTTGCGGCTCGCGCTTGGACGGATCAATGCGGTGCAGGATAGGCAGGGCAAAGGCAGCGGTTTTACCGGTACCGGTTTGCGCCTGACCAATCATATCGTGACCGGCGAGGATGATCGGGATCGACTGCTGCTGAATGGCCGAAGGCTCTTCATAGCCGGTAGCGACTACTGCAGCGACAATATTGGGATGAAGTTCAAGAGCGGCGAAGCCGCCGATTTCCTGGGTCATGGGTCTGCCTCTAAGTGCATCCGCAAAGACCCATGCTCCAAAGCTGCACATGCCGTGTTGAGACTCAAGAGTCGCCCTGGCAGCTTTGTCGGCGGGGATTTGCGAAAACGAATGAATGAAAAAGAATCGTCAAGGAAGAGCCCGCAGTGCGGACGTGCAGCCGAAGCTGACTTCGGGGAATTGCGCTACCTAAACGCGGCCCGGTTAAAGGCCGGCGCGCACTATACCGGAATTTGCCCGAAAAGGGAGCTTTTTTTATCGGTTTGATCCGGTTGTCAGCGTTGTGTAACGGGGTTTTGCGGATAACCGGGCAAAGGTCTATTTTGCAAAGGCCCGGCCCTGTGGGCGATGGCGCTTAAACGATTCACTGATGTGCGGCATACCGTCGCTGCACCCTTCTTTCCCGTCCGAGGAAATACCCATGAATCAGCCCTGCCCCGGCCGCGTCAGCCGTGAACGCCGTGGACACGTGCAGTTGATCGGTCTCGATCGAGCCGCCAAGCGCAATGCTTTCGACCTCGACCTGCTCAATGACCTGAGCCTGGCCTACGGCGAGTTCGAAGCCGACAGCGCGGCGCGGGTAGCGGTGGTGTTCGGGCATGGCGAGCACTTCACCGCTGGCCTGGACCTGGTCAACGCCAGCTCCGCCCTCGCCCAGGGTTGGCAGGTGCCGCCCGGCGGTTGCGACCCGTGGGGCGTGTTCGTCGGGCCACGGGTGAGCAAACCGGTGATTGTCGCGGCGCAGGGATATTGCCTGACCATCGGCATCGAACTGATGCTCGCCGCCGACATCAACCTGTGCGCCAGCAACACCCGTTTCGCCCAGATGGAAGTGCAGCGTGGGATCTTTCCGTTCGGTGGCGCGACGTTACGTTTTCATCAGGTCGCCGGTTGGGGCAACGCGATGCGCTGGTTGCTCACCGGGGATGAGTTCGATGCTCACGACGCGCTGCGCCTGGGTCTGGTGCAGGAGGTGATGGCCAGTGAAGACCTGTTGCCACGCGCCATCGAACTCGCCGAACGCATTGCGCGCCAGGCGCCGCTGGGGGTGCAGGCAACGCTGATGTCGGCACGCCAGGCGCGCTATGAAGGTGAAACGGCCGCGGCGCAGAGCTTGCCGCCGCTGGTGAAGAAGTTGTTGGCCACTGAGGACGCCAAGGAAGGTGTGCGCTCGCTGGTGGAGCGGCGACCCGGTGTCTTCAAAGGGATCTGAAATGAGTGGTGGTCATCGCGCCGCCTTCGCGGGCAAGCCCGCTCCCACTGTGACCGGGTCGTTCACACATTTTGCGCACGGCGCGAACTCTGTGGGAGCTGGCTTGCCCGCGAAGGGGTCATCACTGACCACTCAGGTGGCTGGGCGGATACTGTTGATCAACGCCTGCAACGAGTAGCCCAACCGCGGCGCCAGCGCCTCAGCCCGGGCGGTCAGCGCCTGGCTGTCCAGTTGCTGATCGAGGTCCGCCGGCACGATCAGGATCACATTGCCCTCCTTCACCGGCAGCTCCCAGTAATGCCGGTGATAGAGGCCGCGCAACAGTGCGGCACCCAGCGGCTTGCCGTCATCGGTGGCCCACTGGTTGATCACCAGCCAGCCGCCCGGATTCAGACGTTTCTGACAATCGCCGAGGAAATTCCACGCCAGGTGCCCGGCGCCGGGGCCGACGTCGGTATACAGGTCGACGAAGATCAGGTCCGCCGGCTCGGCGGTCGGCAGCAGTTCGAGGGCATCGCCGACACGGATGTACAAGCGCGGATCGTCATCCAGGCCGAGGTATTCGATGGCCAGGCGCGGCACGTCCGGCCGCAGCTCAATGGCCTCGACATCTTCCAGCGGCAGGAACTTGAGGCAGGCCTGCGTCAGCGTACCGGCACCGAGGCCGAGAAACAGCGCGCTCTCCGGCTGCTCATGGCACAACGCGCCGATCAGCATCGCGCGGGTGTAGTCGTACTCCAGCCAGCTCGGATCGGCGGTGAACACGCAGCTCTGTTCGATGGCATCGCCAAACTCCAGAAAGCGGTAATCGGCCACTTCCAGCACGCGGATCACGCCGAACTCGTCCTGTACCTCGGCGAGCAAAAGCTCGACGCGCTCCTCAGTCATTTCAGCTCCTGATGGTCACCGGGCGCGGTGACGCGATGGCACCGTTATGGCGCCGTGACAAAGCGGCGATTGTCGGCGAAGCGGCGGGAACAGGTCACGCACTAATTGCTGCTAACATGGCCGTCCGTGCGTAAAACCTTAGAGACCGTGATGAGCCAACCCTGGAGCCCTGACAGCTGGCGCGCCCTGCCGATCCAGCAACAACCCCAATATCCCGACGCCGCGCACCTGCGCCAGGTCGAGCAGACCCTGGCCAGTTATCCGCCACTGGTGTTTGCCGGCGAGGCCCGGGAGTTGCGTCGTCAGTTTGCCGAAGTCACCCAGGGCCGGGCGTTCCTCCTGCAGGGCGGCGACTGCGCGGAAAGCTTCGCCGAATTCTCTGCCGCGAAGATCCGTGACACCTTCAAGGTGCTGCTGCAAATGGCGATCGTCATGACCTTCGCCGCCGGTTGCCCGGTGGTCAAGGTCGGGCGCATGGCCGGGCAGTTCGCCAAGCCGCGCTCGGCCAACGATGAAACCATCGACGGCGTGACCCTGCCGGCCTACCGTGGCGACATCGTCAACGGCATCGGCTTCGACTCGGCCAGCCGCGTGCCCGACCCGGAGCGCCTGCTGCAGTCGTATCACCAGTCCACGGCTACCCTCAACCTGCTGCGCGCCTTCGCTCAGGGCGGCTTCGCCGACCTGCATCAGGTGCACAAGTGGAACCTCGACTTCATCGCCAACTCGGCGCTGGCCGAGAAGTACAGCCACCTGGCCGACCGCATCGATGAAACCCTGGCCTTCATGCGCGCCTGTGGCATGGACAGTTCGCCGCAACTGCGCGAAACCAGTTTCTTCACCGCCCACGAAGCGCTGCTGCTGAATTACGAAGAAGCCTTCGTCCGTCGCGACAGCCTGACCAACGATTACTACGACTGCTCGGCACACATGCTGTGGATCGGTGATCGCACCCGCCAGCTCGATGGCGCCCATGTCGAATTCCTGCGCGGGGTGAATAACCCGATCGGCGTCAAAGTCGGCCCGAGCATGAACCCCGATGACCTGATCCGCCTGATCGACGTGCTCAACCCGGACAACGATCCGGGGCGCCTCAACCTGATCGCGCGGATGGGTGCGAACAAGGTTGGCGATCACCTGCCGGCGCTGATTCGCGCGGTGCAGCGCGAAGGCAAGCAGGTGCTGTGGAGTTCCGACCCGATGCACGGCAACACCATCAAGGCCAGCAGCGGCTACAAGACTCGCGACTTCGCGCAGATCCTCGGCGAGGTCAAACAGTTCTTCCAGGTGCACGAAGCCGAGGGCAGCTACGCCGGTGGGATTCACATCGAGATGACCGGGCAGAACGTCACCGAGTGCATTGGTGGTGCGCGGCCGATTACCGAAGATGGCTTGTCGGATCGCTATCACACCCACTGCGATCCGCGGATGAATGCCGATCAGTCGCTGGAACTGGCGTTCCTGATTGCCGAAACCCTGAAACAAGTCCGGCGCTGAGATCGGAAATCTCTATTGCCTGAACCGGCCTCTTCGCGGGCAAGCCCACTCCCACCACCGGTGGGAGCCTGGCTTGCCACTGATGATGTCAGCTCAGTCACAGCCAATTGCAGACATTGCCAGGCGCAGCCGCCCTGCACTCTCGCGCTGACAATTGAGCTGCACTCGCGCAAGCCCCAGCCAGGCGGCCATTTGCCGCAAATTCAAGGCCAGCGCCAACATTCCCTCATCATCCAGCCCCGGCTCCTCCTCGTGCACCGCATGCACCGCCAGCCGTCCCGACGCGCGCTCGGCACGCAGATCGACCCGCGCGGCAATCCGCTCATGGTGCAAAAACGGCAGCACGTAATAGCCGTAGACGCGTTTGGCCTGGGGGGTATAAATCTCCAGCCGATAGCGGAAATCGAACAGCCGCTCCGTGCGGCTGCGCTCCCAGATCAGCGAGTCGAACGGCGACAACAGCGCACTGGCGCTGACCTTGCGCGGCACTTTCGGCTCGGGCAGGCAATAGGCGATCTGCCGCCAGTCGCCGACTTCACAGGTCTGCAATTGCCCGTCCTCGACCAGTTCCGCCAGGCGCGGGCGGGCATCGGCCGGGTTCAGGCGGAAGTAATCACGCAGGTCTTTTTCCGTGCCGACACCCAGCGCCGTGGCCGCGTGCAGCAGCAATCCGCGTTGCGCGGCAGCCTCGTCGGGCCACGGTTGCTGCAGGATCGACGAGGGAATCACTCGCTCCGGCAAGTCATACAAGCGCTCGAAACCGCGTCGGCCGGCGACCGTGACTTCGCCGGCAGCGAACAACCATTCCAGCGCATGCTTTTCCGCACTCCAGTCCCACCACGGCCCGGCCTTGTCCTCGCGGGTCGACAAGCTGCCGGCACCCACCGCACCCTGTGCCTGGACGCAGGTCAGCACCCGGCGAATGGTGTCTTGCTGCTCACGTCCGAACTTCGCCAGTTGCTGATAGATGTCCTCGCCGCGTTTGGCGCGCTGCATGCGCCAGCCCAGCAACGGATACATCGACAGCGGCAACAGCGACGCTTCATGGCCCCAGTATTCGAACAGCGTGCGGCGCCGCCCGGAACTCCAGGCAGCCTGGTCGAGCAACAAGGAAGGATAGGAACCCAGACGGGAAAACAGCGGCAGGTAGTGCGAGCGCACCACGGCGTTGACGGAATCGATCTGCAGCAGGCCCAGCCGTTCGATCAGCCGATTCAGATGTGCGGCCTTGACGGTCGGCGGCTGGCGCCCGTTGAACCCTTGGGCAGCCAGCGCCAGACGTCGCGCCTGTTGAATGGAAAAGGACAGCGTTGCGGGCATGTGTACCTCCATGTCTGCTCGCAACCTACCTCACCTGAAGTGGGTTTGTGTAGCGATCGCCTCATCATTTATGCATCGGATCGTCCCAGAACGGCCGCACCGCTTCGTGCTCGACGTCGGCACGGCTGACGCCGATGTCCTTCAGCGCTTCGTCGCTCAGGCTGGCCAGCAGCTCACGTTCGCGGTGCAGTTCGTACCAGCGGCTAAACTTGTGCAGCAGATCGGAAACGATATGGCCGGAAAATTTTTCTTCGCCTACATACTCTCTTTGACCTTTCATCGTGTTGCCCTCCTTTAGGGATGGCTCAAGTCTCGCGCCGGGGCTACGATCAATCCAACGAATGTTTCTGATGGCATGCATCTCGGAGATTGATGATTTGTCCGCCTACCCCAGTATCGATACCGATGTCCTGCGCACCTTCGTGGCGATTGCCGACCAGGGCGGTTTCACCCGCGCCGGGGAAATGGTCAACCGCACCCAATCGGCGGTGAGCATGCAGATGAAGCGTCTGGAAGAAGACGTGTTGCAGCGCCAGTTGTTCGAGCGCGACGGCCGCCAGGTGCGCCTGACCGCCGAAGGCCAGGTGCTGCTGGGCTATGCGCGGCGCATCCTGAAACTGCACAGCGAAGTGTTCAACACCCTGCGCGAGCCGCACATGGTCGGCACCGTGCGCATCGGCACGCCGGACGATTACGTGATGCGTTTCCTGCCGGGCATCCTCTCGCGTTTTGCCCAGTTCTATCCGTTGATCCAGATCGAAGTGCATTGCGAGTCGACCAAGCAGCTGTTGCAGCGCACCGATCTCGATCTGTCGATCGTCACCCGCGAACCGGGCAATGAGATCGGTCAACTGCTGCGCAAGGAACGCTTCGTCTGGGCCGAAGCTCAGAACTTCAGCGCACACGAACAGACGCCGCTGCCGCTGGCGATGTTCAACAGTGACTGCTTCTGCCGTTTGTGGGCCTGCAACGCGCTGGATGCCATGGGGCGCGAATATCGCATCGCCTACAACAGCACCAGCCTCTCGGCGCTGATGGCGGTGGTGAGCGCGGGCCTGGCGATCACCGCGCAACTGGAAAGCCTGATCACCCCGGACATGCGCATTCTCGGCGCCGCCGAGGATCTGCCGCTGTTGCCCGAGGCGAGCATCATGCTGATCCGCAACCTGAACAATCCGTCGCCGATCACCGAGTGCCTGGCCGAGCACATCGTCGAAGGCTTCAAACTTTAAAGGCGAGCATCACCGCGCACAGCACCAGAAAGCCGCAGAACAGCCCGCGCAGGAGTTTCTCCGGCATGGCGTGGGCCACTTTCACGCCCCAACTGATGCTCGCCAGGCCACCGATGGCCAGCGGCAGGCCGATCAGCCAGTCCACTTCGTGATGCACCGCGTAAGTCACCAGGGTGACACCGGTGCTCGGCAATGCCAGCGCCAGCGACAGGCCCTGGGCGACCACCTGCGTGGTGCCGAACAGGCTGGTCAGCACTGGCGTTGCCACCACCGCCCCGCCCACGCCGAACAGACCGCCCATGGCCCCGGACGCTGCGCCGAGCACGCCCAGCCATGGCCAGCCGTAACGCATCTGCGAGGTCGCCGCCGGGCGGTGACCGAACATGCGCAGCAGGTTGTAGGCCGACAGCGCGACAAGGAAGGCGACAAACCCGATGCGCATGGTTTGCGCGTCGATGCCCACGGCCCAGATCGAACCGATCCAGGCAAAACAGAAGCCCATCACCGCCAGTGGCAATGCATGGCGCAACTCGATGCGGTTGCGCTGGTGGTAACGCCATAGCGCCAGCATCACGTTCGGCACCACCATCACCAGCGCGGTGCCTTGGGCGATCTGCTGATCGAGGCCAAACCATACGCCCAGCAGCGGAATGGCGATCAAACCGCCACCGATACCGAAGATTCCCCCCAGAGTGCCCAGGGCGGCGCCAAACAGCAGGTACAGCAAAAACTCCATCACAGCCGAATTCCTCTCGCGTCAGGCGATTCATCCTACGCAATCGCCGCTGGCACGGAAACGCACAGCAACGCACAATGGCTGTGCCAAATTCGCATAAGCATTGCCTGCCATGAATCCCAATCAACTTACCGATCAGCTCGGCCTGTTCCTCGATGTGCTGGAAAGCGGCAGTTTTTCCGCCGCCTCACGCCGGCATCCGCTGACGCCTTCGGCCGTCGCCCGACGCATCGACAGCCTGGAAAGTGCGGTGGGCAGCCAGTTGTTCATTCGCAGCACCCACGCAGTGCGCGCCACACCGGCAGGCCTGGCGTTTGCCGAACGGGCGCGGCGCATCGTCGCCGAGCTGCAACTGGCCCGCGCCGAGGCGGTATCCCTGAGCAGCGCGCCGGAGGGCTTGATCCGCGTCGACGCGCCCGCGGCGTTCGGCCGTCGCCATCTGGCGCCGGTGATCGCCGATTTTCTCGTGCTGTATCCGGGGCTGGATGTGCAACTGCATTTGATCGACAGCTTCGTCGACATGGACGGCTCCAGCCTGGGCAAGGTCGATCTGGTGCTGCGCGCCGGGCAACTGGGCGACACGCGGCTGGTCGCCACGCCGCTGGCGAGTATGGTGCGCATCGCCTGCGCCAGTCCCGAGTACCTCAAACGTCGCGGCGTGCCGAGCGAACCGGCGCAACTGGGCGAGCATGACGGCCTCGACTGGGAAGGCCTGGCGCCACCGTTCGCCTGGCGCTTCGAACAGGCCGGACAGATGCAGCTGCACCGCCCGGCGCGCATCCGCATGAGTGCCAACAATGCCGAGGCGCTGGTGTGCGGCGCACTGGCCGGGCTGGGCATCGCGCACTTGCCGACCTGGCTGGCCAGCGAATACCTGCTGCGCGGCGAATTGCTGCCGCTGTTCTGCGCCAACGGCCTGCCCAAACCGGAAAGCACCGGCATCTATGCCCTGCGCCTGGAGCAGCAGGCCAGTTCACGCAGCCGCCTGTTGCTGGAATACCTCAAGACCCGCTTCAGCCCGGTGCCGCCGTGGGACCTGGCACTGCAACGCGATCTCGGCCGGCACTAGCCGAAACGGCACCGGGCTACAATTGTCTGGCGCATTAAAGGTTCGAGCGCTAGATTCATCACGATCACCGTTCAAGGCAATGACATGACCACCGACCGCGACACCGCCGCCCCCTGCGAAGACCTGCTGCTCGACAACCAGGCCTGCTTCGCCCTGCACTCCACTTCGCTGACCATGACCAAGGTCTACAAACCACTGCTGCAAGCGCTGGGCCTGACCTATCCGCAGTACCTGGCGATGATCGTGCTGTGGGAAAAGGATGGCTTGACCGTCGGCGAAATCAGCTCGCGCCTGCTGACGGATCCGGGCTCGCTGACCCCGCTGCTCAAACGCCTGGAAGCCGAAGGCCTGCTCAGCCGTACGCGCAGCCGTGAAGACGAGCGCGTGGTGATCATCGAACTGACCGAACAAGGCCGCGCCCTGCGTGACAAAGCCCGGAGCATTCCGCAATGCATCCTCGGCGCCAGCGGTTTTACCCTTGAGCGCCTGCAACATCTGCAGGCGGAACTGCAGGCATTGCGCAGCCATCTGCAGGACAGCATGGCCTGAGCGCAAACCATGTCCCTTCCCTCAGGCATCGTGCATCGATTGCCTGATCGCCGTCGTGAGCAGGTTTGCTCCTGCACGCGGCATGGCGCTCGGTAGCTCCGCGGAAAATTTTCTGCTGCCGATCTTTTTCAAAAAATCCTTCTGAATCAAATAGTTAATCCGCACCCGTTAACCATTGACGGGCTCTGCATGGATTTTCTTCAAAAATTTATCTTGCGCACTAAATATTAGCGCGATACATTCACCTCGCACTTAGTTAACGCGCAAACAATTAGCGCACAAATACACATCTGAAGAGGCTCACACCATGCAAACTCTCTACACCGCAATCGCAACCTCCACTGGCGGCCGTGACGGTCGTGCGATCTCCAGCGACAACATCCTCGACGTCAAACTGGCCACGCCGAAAGAACTCGGTGGTGCTGGCGGTGCGGCGACCAACCCTGAGCAACTGTTCGCTGCCGGCTACTCGGCCTGCTTCATCGGCGCGCTGAAATTCGTCGCCAGCCAGAGCAAACGCAAGATCCCGGACGACGCGTCGATCACCGCGCACGTCGGCATCGGCCAGATCCCCGGCGGTTTCGGTCTCGACATCGACCTGCATATCAGCCTGCCGGGCCTGGAACAGACCGACGCCCAGAGCCTGGTCGACGCTGCCCACCAGGTCTGCCCGTACTCCAACGCCACCCGTGGCAATGTCGATGTGCGCCTGCACGTCACCGTCTAAGCGCTGAAGCCCCAGGCCCGAACAGGAAAAGCACATGAACACTTTCAGCAAAGTCTTGACCGGCACCCTTCTCGCCCTGTCCATCCACAGTGCATTCGCCGGTGAGGTTGAACACAACACCCAGGCATTCCTCGATGCATTGAATGCCGGCACCGGCAAACCGATGGAACAGCTGACCCCGAAAGACGCCCGCGCCGTGCTGGTGGGCGCGCAGGCCGGGGTCAAACTGACACTGCCCAAAGCCGATGTCAGCGAGAAGACCATCCAGGTCGATGGCCAACCGTTGAGCCTGACCATCGTCCGGCCGGCCGGGGTCAAAGGCGAGTTGCCGGTGTTCATGTTCTTTCACGGCGGTGGCTGGGTGCTGGGGGATTTCCCGACTCACGAACGGCTGGTACGCGACCTGGTGGTCGGCTCGGGGGCGGCGGCGGTGTTCGTCAACTACACGCCTTCGCCGGAAGCGCATTATCCGGTGGCGATCAACCAGGCCTACGCGGCAACGAAATGGGTGGCCGAACACGGCAAGGACATCAACGTCGATGGCAAGCGCCTGGCGGTGGCGGGCAACAGCGTCGGCGGCAACATGGCGGCCGTGGTCGCCCTGATGGCCAAGGACAAAGGCACGCCGGCGATCAGATTCCAGGTGCTGCTGTGGCCGGTGACCGATGCCAATTTCGATACCGGTTCGTACAACCAGTATGCCGAGGGACACTTCCTCACCCGCAACATGATGAAGTGGTTCTGGGACAACTACACCACCGACGCCAACCAGCGCAACGAGATCTACGCCTCGCCGCTGCGGGCCACGACCGCGCAATTGAAAGGTCTGCCGCCTGCACTGGTTCAGACCGCCGGAGCCGACGTGCTGCGTGACGAAGGTGAAGCCTACGCTCGCAAACTCGACGAAGCCGGCGTGCCGGTGACCTCGGTTCGCTACAACGGCATGATCCACGACTACGGTTTGCTCAACGTGGTCAGCCAGGTCCCGGCGGTGCGTTCGGCAATGCTGCAGGCCTCGGAAGAACTGAAGCAGCACCTGCAGAAGTAATCTTCACCAGGCACAAAAAAGCCCGACTCAATGGTCGGGCTTTTTCTTTCCGCAAAAAGCAGTGCTTATTTGGCACGGCCTTTGTAGGAACCGCCTTCGCGGGTATCGATCTCGATCATGTCGCCGATTTCGATGAAGTCAGCTACCGACAGTTCGGTGCCGTTCTTCAGTTTGGCAGGCTTCATCACCTTGCCGGAAGTGTCACCGCGAGCGGAGCCTTCGGTGTAGTCAACCTGACGCACGATGGTGGTCGGCAGCTCTACGGAAACCAGACGGCCTTCGAAGAACACGGCTTCGCAAACGTCGGTCATGCCTTCTTCCACGAATGGCAGAACGCTTTCGATGTCTTCGGCGTTCAGCTCGTACATGGTGTAGTCAGTGGTGTCCATGAACGTGTAGGAGTCACCGCTGATGAAGGACAGGGTGGCTTCCTTGCGATCCAGGATCACGTCGTCCAGCTTGTCGTCCGCACCGTAAACGGTTTCGGTCTTGTAACCGGTCAGCAGGTTCTTCAGCTTGGTCTTCATGATCGCGCTGTTACGGCCCGACTTGGTGAATTCAGCTTTCTGAACCAGCCAAGGATCGTTGTCGATACGGATCACGGTACCGGGTTTGAGTTCTTTACCAGTTTTCATTGCGAATATCCGAATTTGGATGGGATTTACAAAAATCTAGGCCGCGTATCATATCCAATTTCGGTAAAACTGTACCAGCGCCGTCGCAAGATCGGCCTGCAAGGCCTGTTCCAGACACCATTGTTCGGCGTTTTCCTGCAGTTGCGGCCAGTGTTTGCGGGCCGCCAGCCAGTGTTCACCGATCGGTTGGCCAGCGCTCCAGGCCCGCCACAGACCGTTCATCGCCTCGGCTGCCGCTGGCGCAAGGCCTTTCGTATAGAGCGCGAGAAAGGCATCGAGCTTGTCCAGATGGATGTCTTCGTCCTGCTGATAGATGTGCCACAGCAGCGGCCGCCCCGCCCATTGCGCTCGCACGAACGAGTCCTCACCGCGCACCGCGTTGAAATCGCAGCACCAGAGCAAATGGTCGTATTGGTCCTGACGGACGAACGGCAGCACCTGCACCGTGAGTGCCTGACGCACGTTCAGGTCGCCGACCTCCAGGGTATCGACATCGAGCCAGCGCGCGACATCACCGAGGATCCGTCCTTCCGGCACCAGCAGGTGGGTCGGCGTCGAGTCGGCGGCCAGCACGTCCAGCCAACTGGCAAGCCCGGCATTTTCGTAGGCAAACAGCGAAATCAGTTGTGCATCGGCTGCCGGCTCGACGCCCAGACCGTGCAGGAACTGTCGCCGTGCAGCGCCATCCTGCTGAAACTGCCGACGTCGCTCGAGCAGATCGCGCTCGCGCAACAGGCCGCCCGTGCCGGGCTGAAACCCGGGAAAGAAGAAGAACTTCTGCACCGACCTGTATTTCACCGACGGCAGGCCGTGGCAACCGACGACCCAATCCTCGGCACTCAGGTAATCCAGGTTCATCCACAACGGTGGCGTCGCCCGCTCGGCCATGGCATCCATGTAGGCACTCGGCAACTGACAGGCAAACGCCGCGATGACCACGTCGGCCGCGGCGGTCGGCGCCCATTCGGCCGACCAGTGGCGGACTTCGACGCCCTGCTGCGATTGCTGCTCGAGATTGACCTCGATCTGCGGGCAGATTCGTTCGAACGCCCGCAGGTCATCGACCCACAGCCGCACCGCCAGCCCGTGTTCGGCCACCAGTTGGCGGGCCAGGCGCCAGGTCACGCCGATGTCGCCATAGTTGTCGACCACGGTGCAGAAGATATCCCAGCGGGTTTTCCGATCCGACATCCAAGACTCCCGTTGGCAAAAACCTCGATTGTCCGCATAAATGTCGGCGTGCAGAAGAGCCGCCGACGATTTATCTTCGTGCGACAATCGCCACTTGCCCGCAATCACCCGCCAGGAGGCAGTCATGCCCTACCGCCCCAACCCGCGTCGCCCCTTGCCTGTTCAGCTTAGCGCGCTGCAATTGACCGGCAGCATCGCCCTGGGCATGTGGCTGGGGTTCCTGGCGATTGCCCTGACCTGCTGGCTGATCTCGCGCTTCCTGCTCAGCGAACAACTGGCGCCCGTGGCCCAGGCCGTTCAGCAACTGGCCACGCCGCCCGCCGTGCAAACGGTGCCGGACACGCCGCCACAGAGCCCGCTGTTCGAGCAATACGAAGAAAACCTGCGCAAGAACGAACAACAGGCACGCCTGGATCAGGCTCGTGGCAGCACGCGCAACCTGTCCAACCCGAAATGCCAGTTCTGGCTGCAGCAGGATCAGACAGCGCCGAGCGAAAAGAGCCGCGCCAACGTCCTGCAATTCTGCGATTGATCATGAACAAACAGACCGTCCACCAACTGATCCTCGACAAGCTGCGTGTCGACCTCGATATCGCCGAGCGCGCCGCACAAACCGCTTACGAAACCGCGACCCACGAAGAAAACATCGCCGAGAACAAGTACGACACACTCGGCCTGGAAGCCTCCTATCTGGCGGCCGGGCAAGCCAGGCGGGTCGAGGAAATCCGCCAGGCTCTGGCGTTGTGCCAGAACCTGACGCTGCGCGCATATGACGATCAGCGCGGGATCGCCATCGGCGCCCTGCTCGGCCTGGAAGACGCCAGGGGCCGCGAGCAATGGTTGTTCCTGGCCCCGGATGGCGCCGGCCTGAAAGTTGATGTGGTGGGTCAGCCGATTACCGTCATCACCCCGCGCTCGCCGCTGGGCAGAAGCCTGCTGGGCAAGTTCGAGGGCGATGAGGTGGAGATTCTGGTGGCGGGCGCTCGGCAACAGTTCACTGTCACCGAGGTGCACTGAGACACAAGCTTAGTGGACGGGCAGTTCAACGCCGTCGAACAGCTCTTCCAGTTCCTGTTTGTTGTGGCACTGGATCGCCTTGGCCATGACTTCGCGGGTCAGGTGCGGGGCGAACTTCTCGATGAAGTCGCACATGAAGCCACGCAGGAAAGTGCCGCGACGGAAGCCGATCTTGGTGATGCTCGACTCGAACAGTTCGCTGGCATCGAGCACCACCAGGTCGTTGTCGAGTTTGGTGTCGACGGCCATTTTCGCCACGATGCCGACACCCAGGCCCAGACGCACATAGGTTTTGATCACGTCGGCGTCGGCGGCGGTGAACACCACTTTCGGCGTCAGGCCACGATGACTGAAGGCTTCGTCGAGCTTCGAACGGCCGGTGAAACCGAACACGTAGGTCACGATCGGGTATTCGGCGAGGGCTTCGAGGGTCAGTTTCGGCAGTTTGGTCAGCGGGTGGCCCTGCGGCACGACCACGCAGCGGTTCCAGCGATAGCACGGCATCATCACCAGGTCGCCGAACAGCTCCAGCGCTTCGGTGGCGATGGCGAAATCGACGGTGCCGTCAGCGGCCATCTCGGCGATCTGCATCGGCGAACCCTGGTGCATGTGCAGCGCCACGTCCGGGTACTGCTTGATGAAATTGCTGATCACCGGCGGCAACGCGTAACGCGCCTGGGTGTGGGTGGTGGCGATCGACAGGGTGCCTTTTTTCTCGTTGGAGAATTCCTGGGCGATCTGCTTGATGCTTTCGACCTTGCGCAGGATTTCGCCAGCGGTGGTGATGATGCGCTCGCCGGCCGGAGTGACGCGGGTCAGGTGCTTGCCGCTGCGGGCGAACACTTCGACGCCCAACTCGTCTTCCAGCAGACGGATCTGTTTACTGATGCCCGGTTGCGAGGTGTAGAGGCTTTGGGCTGTAGCGGAAACGTTGAGGTCGTGGTGCGCCACTTCCCAGATGTAGCGCAATTGTTGAAGCTTCATATGTATCCCTCAAAGCAGGTAGACGCCACGGGCATCAGCGACGGTATATAACTATATTAATGGTTTGAAGAATAAATCTAGAACTTTTTTATCAAAGTGCCATTATTCCTGCCTCAGCGATCCTCCCGCCGCCGACGCTCCACCAGCGGCACCAGATAAACCGGTACCTTGGCCAATTGCAGCACCCGGGCCGCCGTGCGCCCCAATGGCGTTTCCGCCCCTACCCCGTGGCTGTGACTTCCTACGATCAGCAAATCGACAGAGAGTTTCTGCACCTGGTCGAGAATCACCTGCGACGGATCGCCCTGCACCACGCGCACGGCGCGGATGCGCAACAGATCCTGCTCGCCCTCGTCCCCCAGTTCCTCACGAAAACTGTCGAGCACCCGCTGCTCGATATTGGCGATGACTGTCTTCAGCCCCTGACTGTGAAACTCGTTCAATGCCTGCTCGTCGAGGTAACTCTGCAACACCGATTCGGCAAACAGCCCCATGGGCTCCACCGCGTGCACCACATACAGGTCGGCGTTGAACGTTCGTGCCAGCGCCAGGGCATGCTGCATCACTAACGGTGCGTACAGACCGAGGTCAGTGGCATACAGCATCGAACGAATCATATGACCTCCTCGCAAGCCAACATGGCGGAGATTTGATTCAGCTTAGCAGTGCCTTGGCGAGTACGACGTGCGACGCAACGTCTTGAACCCAGAGGGCTTTAGATCTTGGGTTCGTTGCTGATGCCGTGGGGGACGTGGCCGGTGGCGACCACCTCGCGGGCCAGCTCGCAGTGACCGGCCTGGTCATCGAAGAACACGTCGGCGGCAAACGCTTCGAGAAACGCCGACTTGGTCAGGCCGCCGAGAAACAGCGACTCGTCGAGACGGATGTCCCATTCGCGCAAGGTGCGGATCACCCGCTCGTGAGCCGGTGCCGAACGCGCGGTGACCAGCGCGGTGCGGATCGGGCAGTCCGTGTCCGGGAACTCGCGCTGCAGCAGGTTGAGCGCCGCGAGGAAGCCCTTGAACGGACCGCCGCGCAAGGGCTCGCGCGCCGATTCGCGCTCCTTGGCCTGGAATGCCTCCAGGCCACCGGACTGGTAGACCCGTTCCGATTCGTCGGAAAACAGCACCGCATCACCGTCGAAGGCAATGCGCAACTCATCGCTGGCGGCGCGGCTGGCGCCACCGGACAGAATGGTCGCCGCAGCGAAACCGGCATCCAGCGCGGCGCGCACATCTTCAGCGTGGGTGGACAGAAACAGGTCGCAGCCAAACGCCTTCAGATACGGATACGGACTGCGTCCGCCGACAAACGCCGCGCGGGAAATCGCCAGGCCGTAATGGCCGATCGAGTTGAACACGCGCAGGCCGGTGTCGGCGCTGTTGCGCGATACCAGGATCACTTCGACCCGGGCGCGGCCGAGGCGACTGTTGAGGTTGAGCAGTTTTTCCACCAGCGGAAAGGCATCGCCCGGGGCGAGGATTTCGTCCTCGTGCTCGATCTGGTACTGCCGATAGGCTTCGACACCTTGCGCCAGATAGACCTTGTGGCTCTCGCTCAGGTCGAACAGCGCGCGCGACGAAATCGCCAGCACCAGTTTGTCATCGATGTTCTTCGCCATTCTTTCCCCCACCTGGCAGAAACCGCTTCAAGTGTTGCGTCGATCAATGAACGCCAGGCTGCGGTGCAGCGCTTCGATTCGCGGCAACTCGCAGCCCGCGGCCCTGGCTGCCGCCAGCGGTCGAGCATAGATCGCTTCCAGTTCCAGCGGTCGCTTGTGCAGGAAGTCGTGGTACATGCTCGGCCAGTAGTCGGGCATTTTCTCGGTCATCATGAACAGGTATTCGGCGTACCCGGGCGGGATGTCGTGACCGCAGGCCTTGGCGCCCTGCACCACCTCGGCCATCAGCGCCTGGATCAGCGCGCGGCTGTCGGCATCGGCCATCAGCGGTGTCGTGCTGGCACCCAGCAGTACCGAAAGACCGTTATAGGGAATGTTCCACACCAGTTTCTGCCAGCGCGCCTGATGCAGATTGGGCATCGCCTGGGAGTCGATGCCCGCGGCGCGGAACAGTCCGGCGCCCTCCTCGACGATCGCCATGCGCGCCGCTTCGGCGCTGGCCGGGCCGCTGTGGTAGCCGATATTCACCGCGCCGAGGGCCTGGTGAGTGATCTGCCCGGGCGCGTCGCGATGAACGCAGATCAGGCACAACCCGCCCAACAGATGCAGCGATTCGGGCAACAGCGCACGCAGACCGTCCTCGACATCCAGCCCATTCTGCAGCACCAGCACCTTCGCTCCGGGCTTCGCTGCCTGGATGATCGACGGTGCCAGCCCGGCATTGCTGGTGGTCTTGGCGCCGACCAGCAGCCAGTCGCAGGGCGGCATGTCCTGCGCCGACGAGTAGGCCTGCACCGGGTTCAGCGTCAGCTGGCCGTGCACCGCGCTGTCGACGTGCAAGCCGTGCTCGGCGACGGCGCTGAACTCACTGCGCAAGAGAAAATGCACATCACACCCGGCCCGCGCCAACATCAGGCCGTAGAAACCTCCGATCGCCCCGGTGCCGATAATCCCCACCACCGGTTGCTTGACTGCCGCCATCATGGCAACTCCTCTGCAATTCGTTGCAGCGCCCGGGCCACGCCGGCATTCAGCTCGTCGCAGCTCAGGCGCGCGTGCACCGCACCAAAGAACTCACCGTCGCGTACGACAAACAGCGCCGGTAAATGAAAGACCTGATAACGCTCCACCAGCCCACCGTTGTCGCCGGCGTCGATCCAGCACAGGCGATCGATCGCCAGCTGCATTGCCGGCAGCGCCTCGCGGGCGAACCGGCAGCTGGCGCAGCCGACACTGGTGAAAATCACCAGCGACACGCCGCGCATCGCCAGCAGCCGCTGGTCGGCGTCGAAATCGGTCAGTTGCGATTCGACCACTATACTGGGGGAAACAATGTCAAATGGCCGACACAGGGAGTCTGTGCTCATGGGACGGTTTATTCCTCATCCGGACGATGTGCCCGTCGAATTAACGTTGCTCAAACCTGAGTGTATTTCGCGACATCAGCTGCACACTATCAGCCTCGGCGGGATCGCTTGCAATTACCACCGCGCGTGGCGCCACGGTACGGCGTTGCAAGTGCGGATGCCGACGCTCAACGCCGACATCTGTTATCCGGGCTATGTGGCGTGGTGCCTGCGCCGCAAGAAAGGCTATCTGGTGGGCATCGCCTTCACCGACGAGCAGACGCTGTTCAGCGCGCGAATGGGTGAGCAAGTGTGTCAGATCGAGCGCTATTGCCGCCTCAACGATGCCCACGACGATCTTCAGGATATCCAGGCCCTCGCCCTGCAATGGGTCGAGCAGCACGCCGACGAGTTTTCCCACGACAGCGTGCGCAAGGCTTTCGCCCAGCCCGTGCTGGAATAGCGCGGATTTCGCCCTGGGTTCGCCCGCGACGTGCAAACCAGGGCAAACACCCGGCAAACCGTTACTTGCCCATTGTCGAGCAGGCGCCTAACGCGCTAAGGTTCCGCTCCCCGACGCGCTTAAATCTGCTGTGCTCCGCCGCGCGGGGATCGCTGGCGGCCGGCACCCGTGACCTGACGAGTAAACGATGGCTGATTTACCGATCAACGACTTGAACGTCGCCTCCAACGAGACCCTGATCACTCCCGATCAGCTCAAGCGTGATATTCCGCTGAGCGACGCTGCCCTGCGCACCGTCACCAAAGGTCGCGAAGTAATCCGCAATATTCTCGATGGCACCGACCATCGTCTGTTCGTGGTGATCGGGCCCTGCTCGATCCACGACATCAAGGCGGCCCACGAGTACGCCGATCGCCTCAAGGTGCTGGCGGCGGAAGTCTCCGACACGCTGTACCTGGTCATGCGCGTGTATTTCGAAAAACCGCGCACCACCGTCGGCTGGAAAGGCCTGATCAACGACCCGTACCTGGACGACTCGTTCAAGATCCAGGACGGTCTGCACATCGGTCGCCAACTGCTGCTGGACCTGGCGGAAAAAGGCCTGCCGACCGCGACCGAAGCCCTCGACCCGATCTCCCCGCAGTACCTGCAGGACCTGATCAGCTGGTCGGCCATCGGCGCACGCACCACCGAATCCCAGACTCACCGCGAGATGGCCTCCGGCCTGTCTTCGGCAGTCGGTTTCAAGAACGGCACCGACGGCGGCCTGACCGTCGCCATCAACGCCCTGCAGTCGGTTTCCAGCCCGCACCGCTTCCTCGGGATCAACCAGGAAGGTGGCGTGTCCATCGTCACCACCAAGGGCAACGCCTACGGTCACGTGGTGCTGCGTGGCGGTAACGGCAAGCCGAACTACGACTCGGTCAGCGTCGCCCTGTGCGAACAGGCGCTGAACAAGGCGAAGATCAAGCCGAACATCATGGTCGATTGCAGCCACGCCAACTCCAACAAGGACCCGGCCCTGCAACCGCTGGTGATGGAGAACGTGGCCAACCAGATCCTCGAAGGCAACCAGTCGATCATCGGCCTGATGGTCGAGAGCCACCTCAACTGGGGCTGCCAGGCGATCCCGAAAGACCTCGCCGACCTGCAATACGGCGTGTCGATCACCGATGCCTGCATCGACTGGTCCGCCACCGAGAACACCTTGCGCAGCATGCACGCCAAGCTCAAGGATGTCCTGCCGAAACGTCAGCGCAGCTGACCGCGGTTTCGCAGGCATAAAAAAACGCCGGGCTCAGCCCGGCGTTTTTGTGTGCGATGGTTTTTTCAGATCTTGGCGGTGCGCCGCTGGTGGCGCTCCATGTAGCGCTCCACGTAGGAGCACGACGGAATCACGGTGTAGCCCATTTCATCGGCATATTGCAGCGCCCGCTCGGTCAGGGCCGCCGCGATGCCACGGCCACGCAGGGCGTTGGGCACGAAGGTGCGGTAGATATCCAGGGTCTGTTTTCCCAGATCCATATAGGTCAGATAGGCACGATGACCGTCCACATTGGTCTCGAACTGATGACCAGCCTGGTCATGGTGGATGGACAACGCCTCGCTCATCACTACTCCTCGCGGGTCTTTAATGCGACCCCTACCTTACCGATGTTTTCCCGGCGAAGGAACATCTACGCCACCCCGTGCCTGATGGACACCGAAAACAGCTGCACCGATCTTGCGCAACAGAGCACGTAACAAATATTAGGCACCATTGGCGCAAATGCTCAAGGTGCCCTCGTCATCATGCTCACGGCTGCAGCGACTGCGGTGGACGCAGGGTCGATCCGGGCGTGAATCCGCCCCAAAAGCCTGAACATTGCCGGATGTTGAGACTTAAGACGTGCGGCCTTTTTTAAAGTCACCTCAAGATGGACAAAGATAGGTGAGGCATCTCACAGAATCGCAATGAAAGTGTGGACGAATTGATATAGACAGACTTTAGCCAGATCGCGCAAAACAGCACCCGACAACGGGAACTTTTTCTCATTAACTCGCTCAGCGCGGGGCTTGCAGCTGGATATTTTTTATACAGCGCAGTTAAAAGTTGCTCGAAAAAGAATCAACGCCTACAATTTTTTTTGCTTCTTGCGCTACGTCAGTTTACTTACTACAAGTAATGGGTAGTATGTACGCCGGCTATTTCCTCAATCGGAGGAGACAGCCACTTAATTGAAAGTCCTTGAAGGGGAACACGATGAACAACGTTCTGAAATTCTCTGCTCTGGCTCTGGCCGCAGTTCTGGCTACCGGTTGCAGCAGCGCATCGAAAGAAACCGAAGCACGTCTGACCGCTACTGAAGACGCAGCTGCTCGCGCCCAAGCTCGTGCAGACGAAGCTTACCGTAAAGCTGATGAAGCTCTGGCTGCTGCTCAAAAAGCACAACAGACTGCTGACGAAGCTAACGAGCGCGCTCTGCGCATGCTGGACAAAGCTAGCCGCAAGTAATAATCCCTCGGGATTGTTATCAAGCCGACCCATTTCCTGGGTCGGCTTTTTTGTGCCCGCACCTTTCTGCACGGCACAAAAAAACCCGCCGATGCAGGCATCGGCGGGTTGGTCTTGCACAGCTTATTGCAGGTCGATCGGCGCGCTCGAGACGATCGGCGCCGACGTGTTCGGCGTGCCGATCTCGGTTGGCAGGCCATCTTCGGCCGCCACCACATCCCGCACCACATCCCAGTTCATGCGCAGGTTGTTGGTGATGTCTTCACGCTTGAGCATCGCGTTGATCACGGCGGTGTGCTTGTCGACCACCGACGGGTTGCCCTTGTCGTCGATCGGTGTGTGCGCTTCCAGGTAAACCTTGCCGCCACTGCGACCGAACTTGTAGGCATCGTTGATGATGCGCACCGAAGTACCGACCGGCACCATGCTGGCCATCTCCAGCACGTTGTTGTTGAACATGCGGAAGCAACCGTGGCTGGTGCGCATGCCGATGCCGAACTTCTTGTTCGAACCGTGGATCAGGTAACCCGGCGTACCGAGGCTGAACTTGAACGGACCCAGCGGGTTGTCGGGACCGGCCGGCACCACGTTGGGCAGCGGGTCACCGTCGGCGGCGTGCTCAGCCTTGATCGAGGCTGGCGGCGTCCAGGTCGGGTTCGGCGTCTTGGCGGTGATCGTGGTGTGCGCAATCGGCGAACCCCAGCCCTCGCGGCCGATGCCCAACGGGAAGGTGTACACCACGTTGCGGCCTTTCGGGAAATAGTAGAGGCGGTATTCGGCGAGGTTGATCACGATGCCTTCACGCGGCCCGGGCGGGAGGATGAAACGGGTCGGCAGGACGATCTCGGTGCCAGCGCCCGGCAACCAGGCATCGACGCCCGGGTTGGCCGCGACCATCTCCGAATAGCCCAGGTCATAGGCGGTGCCCAGGTCGGCGAAGGTGTCTTCGTACTTGGCCTTGATCACCTGCACCTGGCCGATGATGTCCTCACCGGGCGGTGGCAGGGGAAACTCCAATGCAGCAACGGGACCGGCCATACACAGGGCGGCAAGTGACAGGCAGCGGGTGACGGCAGGAAAGCGCGGCAACATCCGGAACATCCTTCGCATGATCAACAGGGTATAAGAACGCGATTGTACACCGCGCCTCGGGAATTCGGGGAGATGCGCCGATGGGCAGGCCGAACTCTTCATGGAGAGGCACGCGCCGGTCAGGCCGCGCGTGGATGCCCTTCGATCCTAGAGTTCGAAACGCAGCTCAGGCCAGATCGGCGAAGTGCCGCGCTTCTGGGATTCGAGGATCGCCCGGCACAGTGAACACAGGCGCTGATCCTGGAACACCCGCCGGTCCACGCTCGACCAGCGCGGTTGCGCCGGCAGCAGACTGCCGCACAGGGTGCGATCCGCCGAGCCACCGAGTTCGAGTTGACGGGTCACCAGATGCACCCGCACTTCCTGGCAGGCGAACAGATCCAGCTGCTCGTCAGGCTCGATCAGTTGGTAGGCGAACAGGGACCAGGCGGAACGCGGCATCGGGGGCTCCAAATAAGGGGGCGCCACATTAGCCGAAAGCCTGCCGCTAGAAAAGCCTCATAGCAGCGGTTTTAGCGTCGGCCAGACATTTTCCAGCAACTTGCCCTGGGCCCCGGCTGCCGGGTGCAGACCGTCAGCCTGCATCAGGTCCGGATGACCGCCCACCCCATCGAGGAAAAACGGCACCAGCGGGATGTTTTTCTCGGTGGCGAGTTTGCCGTAGACCTCGGCGAAGGCATCGGTGTAGCGCTTGCCGTAATTGGGCGGCAACTGCATGCCGAGTAATAGCACCTTGGCGCCACTGGTTCGCGAGCTGTCGATCATCGCCGCAAGGTTTTGTTGCAATTGCGTTGGCGGCATTCCGCGCAAGCCGTCATTGCCACCCAGTTCGAGGATCACCAGTTGCGGCTTATGCTCTGCAAGCAGCGCCGGCAGCCGCGCCTGGCCTCCGGCACTGGTGTCGCCACTGATGGAGGCATTGACCACTTTGTCGTCAAAACCTTCGGCCTTGAGCCGTTGTTCGAGCAACGACACCCACCCCAGGCGGGTATCCAGCCCGAAACCGGCGCTGATACTATCGCCAACGATCAGGACTGTACCCGCCGCTGCGTTCTGGGCCATGCACATCAAGGCCAGGCCAGCACTCAAAAACCACACACGCATCGGATTCTCCATGGGCGCAAGCATTCTCACCGCGAAGAACCTTAGCAAAGTGGTTCCCAGCGCGGAAGGTGAACTGACCATCCTGCACGAACTCAGCCTGGAACTGAACAAGGGCGACAGCCTGGCCATCGTCGGCGCGTCCGGTTCCGGCAAATCCACCCTGCTCGGCCTGCTCGCCGGGCTCGACCTGCCGAGCGGTGGCGAAGTGGTTCTGGCCGGCCAGGCCCTGAGCAACCTCGATGAAGACCAGCGCGCGCGCATCCGCGCCGAGCACGTCGGTTTCGTCTTCCAGTCGTTCCAGCTGCTCGACAGCCTCAACGCCCTGGAAAACGTCATGCTGCCGCTGGAGCTCGATGGCCGCAAAGACGCCCGCAGCCGCGCCACCGAACTGCTGCAACGGGTCGGCCTCGGCCAGCGCCTGACCCACTCGCCGCGCCAGCTCTCCGGCGGCGAACAGCAGCGGGTGGCGATTGCCCGCGCCTTCGCCGCCGAACCGGACGTGCTGTTCGCCGACGAGCCCACCGGCAACCTCGACAGTCACACCGGCGAGCGCATCAGCGACTTGCTGTTCGAATTGAACAAGGAACGCGGCACCACCCTGGTGCTGGTGACCCACGACGAACGCCTGGCCCATCGCTGCCGGCGCCTGATCCGACTTGAAGCCGGCCTGTTGGTCGCCCCTCTGGAGCCTTGATGGCACGTCTGCCGCTGTTGCGTCTGTTCAGTCTCGCCCTGCGCCAACTCCTGCGCGATGCCCGCGCCGGCGAATTGCGTGTGTTGTTCTTTGCCCTGATCGTGGCAGTGGCGGCGAGCACGGCCATCGGTTACTTCGGCGCGCGCCTGAACGGCGCGATGATGTTGCGTGCCACCGAGTTTCTCGGCGCCGACCTGGTGCTCGAAGGCAGCTCGCCGGCACGCGAGGAACAGATCCGCAGCGGCACTGAGTTGCGCCTCAATCATGCGCAAGTGGTGGAGTTCTCCAGCGTCATCGCCACCGACAACGGCATTCAGTTGTCGAGCATCAAGGCGGTCGATCGCGCCTACCCGTTGCGAGGCGAACTGAAGAGTGCCGCGGCCCCCTTCGCCACCGAGGAACCCGGCGGTGAACCGCAGCCCGGCGAAGCCTGGGTCGAAGCACGTCTGCTGACCGCCCTGGATCTGAAGATCGGCGACAGTATCGACGTCGGCATGAAGACCCTCAAGCTGACCCGTGTGCTGACCTACGAGCCGGATCGCGCCGGCAATTTCTACAGCCTCACGCCGCGGGTGCTGATCAACCTCGACGACCTCGCCGCCACCGGCGTGGTGCAGCCCGGCAGCCGGGTGAGCTACCGCGAACTCTGGCGCGGCGAACCGCAGGCGCTGGAAACCTATCGGCAACTGATCAAACCCGGCCTGGCGGCCAACCAGCGCATCCAGGACGCGCGCGACGGCAACCGGCAGATCGGCGGCGCACTGGGCAAGGCCGAGCGCTATCTGAACATGGCCAGCCTGGTCGCGGTGTTGCTGGCGGGCGTCGCCGTGGCACTGTCGGCCAACCGTTTCGCCAGTCGCCGCTTCGATGCCAGCGCCTTGCTCAGGTGCCTCGGTCTGTCGCGCCGGGAAACCATGTTGCTGTTCAGCCTGCAGTTGAGCGTGCTCGGGCTGCTTGCCAGCGTGAGCGGCGCCCTGCTCGGCTGGCTCGCGCAACTGGGACTGTTTGCGCTGTTGCATGATTTGTTGCCGAGTGACGTACCACCTGGCGGCCTGTTTCCAGCCATGGCCGGGATCGGCACTGGCCTGGTGGCGCTGGCCGGTTTCGCCCTGCCGCCGCTCGCCGCATTGGGGCGCGTGCCGCCATTGCGGGTGTTGCGCCGCGACATGCTGCCGATTCCTTCAAGCACCTGGATGGTCTACGGCGCGGCACTGGGTGCGCTCGGCCTGATCATGTGGCGCCTGAGCCTCGACCTGCTGCTGACCTTTGCCTTGCTCGGCGGTGGCGTGGTCGCCGCGCTGGTGCTGGGCGGCTTGCTGCTGTTGCTGCTCAACAGCCTGCGCCGCCTGCTCGCCCGCGCCTCGCTGCCGTGGCGCCTGGGGCTCAGGCAACTGCTGCGCCATCCGCTGGCGGCGGCCGGCCAGTCGCTGGCCTTCGGCCTGATCCTGTTGTCCATGGCGCTGATCGCCTTGCTGCGGGGCGAACTGCTCGATACCTGGCAGAACCAGTTGCCGAAAAACGCGCCGAACTACTTCGCCCTGAACATCCTGCCGGCCGACAAACAAGCGTTCAGCGAGCACCTGGTCAACGTCTCGGCGCAAGCCGCGCCGCTGTACCCGGTGGTGCCGGGGCGCCTGATCAGCATCAACGGCGAACCGGTGCAGCAGATCGTCAGCAAGGATTCGGCCGGCGACCGCGCAATCCAGCGCGACCTCAGCCTGACCTGGGCTGCCGACCTGCCGGCGGGCAACACACTCACCGCCGGTGCGTGGTGGGCCGAGCAGCCCGCGGACGACGTGCCCGGCGTATCGGTGGAAGGCAAAGTCGCCGAAAGCCTCAAGCTGAAACTCGGCGACCACCTGGTGTTCAGCGTCGGCGGGGTCAATCGCGAAGCGAAGGTCAGCAGCCTGCGCGAGATCAACTGGGACAACTTCCAGCCTAATTTCTTCATGATCTTCCAGCCCGGCACTCTCAAGGATCTACCGGCGACCTACCTGACCAGTTTCTATCTGGCCCCCGGCCACGACCAGCAGATTGTCGAGTTGTCGCGAGCGTTCCCGGCGGTGACGATTCTCCAGGTCGAA
Source organism: Pseudomonas sp. efr-133-TYG-5 (assembly GCF_030209175.1). Classification (GTDB taxonomy): domain Bacteria; phylum Pseudomonadota; class Gammaproteobacteria; order Pseudomonadales; family Pseudomonadaceae; genus Aquipseudomonas. The sequence goes on from NZ_JARVSM010000009.1 coordinate 122,800, forward strand.
GCCTTGCTCGAGCAGCTGCGCAGTATCCTCGCCCAGGTCACCCTGGCCGTTGAATACGTGTTGCTGTTTGTCCTGGCGGCGGGCATGGCGGTGCTGTTCTCCGGGTTGCAGGCGACCCTCGATGAACGCATCCGTCAGGGCGCGTTGTTGCGGGCACTGGGGGCCGAGCGGCAGTTGCTGGTCAAGGCGCGGCGGATCGAGTTCGGCCTGCTGGGCGCGGTCAGCGGCTTGCTCGCCGCGATCGGTTCGGAAGTGGTGAGTCTGGTGCTGTATCGCTACGCGTTCGACCTGCCGTGGCATCCGCATCCGTGGCTGCTGGTGCTGCCGTTGCTGGGTGCGGCGCTGATCGGTGGCGCCGGGGTGTTCGGCACGCGCCGGGCGCTCAACGCGAGCCCGCTGACAGTGTTGCGCGAGGGTTGATAGACTCCAGCCGTCTCCCTCACAAGAAGTTGCCATGAGCCGTTATCGCCCTCCCCGCACCGCCGGCACCGCGCTGATCACCCCTGAAGGTGAAGCGCGGATGCGCGCTGAATTCCATGAGCTGTGGCATGTGCGCCGCCCGCAGGTGACGCAGGCGGTCAGCGAGGCAGCGGCGCAGGGTGATCGTTCGGAAAATGCCGAGTACACCTACGGCAAAAAGATGCTGCGCGAGATCGACAGTCGCGTGCGCTTTCTGACCAAGCGCCTCGAAGCGCTGAAAGTGGTCAGCGAGAAACCCAGCGACCCGAACAAGGTTTATTTCGGCGCCTGGGTGACCATCGAGGATGAGGACGGCAAGCAATCACGCTATCGCATCGTCGGACCGGACGAACTGGATTTGAAGCTGGGCCTGATCAGCATCGATTCGCCCCTGGCCCGCGCCCTGATCGGCAAGGCGCTGGACGCCGAAGTGCGGGTCCAGACGCCAACCGGCGAGCAATTCGTCTACATCGTGGCGATCGATTACCCCTGAGCGCTTCAGCGGCGGGTGATCAGGCCCTGCCGCGCAACGCGTGTCAGTTGTTTGATCATGTCCGGGGCGTCTTCGCGGCTTGGTGCCTGAATCACCGCCAGGTCGAAACTGTCATCGGCAAAACGCGCCAGCGACTCGCCGTCTTCGACAAACTGGATGAGGAACGCGGCCGGTCCGCCGCTGCGACGTGGCCAGCCATCCAGATAACGCAACAGCGTCGGCTGGTGTTTGCCGCCAAGGAGAATTTTTGGGTTGCGCTGAGTGGCGTGTGCCGTGATCGGCGCGGGACGTGCTGGAGGGCGTAGTGCATTCATCGTGTCGTGTCTCTGCCTCAAAAGTCTGCATGGCAGGTGAGAGGCAACACCGAACCAGCGCTTTAGCGGTATTTCGAAGCCCTGTTCCGGCTTCTGACGGCGACTGGATGAGTCACCTGGCGCCCCGCAAGTAGCTGTTTAAATCGGCGCATGAGCGGCATCCTAGAGAACGTGACTGGCCAGTGTCAAGAATCAGCCGCAACAAAAAAAGGCCCGCACAATGCGGGCCTTTTGCCTGAGCCAGAGCGGTCAGCCGGCGATGGCGCGATCCACCGAGAGCTTGCCCGCACCTTCGATCAGTACCGCGAGGCTGCCACCGAGCAGCGCCAGGGCGAACTCGTAGCCGTTGTTGGCCATGAACAGCCCGTTGCTGATGTGCACGGTGAAGATGGCCACCAGCGACAGGAAGGTCAGGCCCAATGCTGCCGGACGCACCAGCAAGCCAATGATCAGGGCCAGGCCGGCGAAGAACTCGGTACCGCCGGCGAGCGTCGCCATCAGGTAACCCGGGGTCAGGCCGATGCTTTCCATGTATTGCGCAGTGCCGGCCAGACCGTAGCCGCCGAACAGACCAAAAAGCTTCTGCGAGCCGTGCGCGGCGAAGATCACGCCGACGGCGATGCGCAGAATGGTCAGGCCATAGCCGGCGCGGGTGAACAGGACCTTGTTGATCAGAGAGCTCATGTGTGTCGTTCCTTGTTGGGGGAAGTGTGTGTTGGTTGGCCGCTATATTAATCAGTAAATTTCATGTTAAAAGCGCAAATATTCCGCCTTAACAATCAGTTTATTAGATCATTTGCGTGAGGCAACTTTCTGGCCCCGGGGCTCCAACGACTCGCGCTCCCGGTCGAACGCCAAGTAATACTTGTTCACGCTATTAACATAGCTGACGGCCCCCATTCCGACCTGCTCCATGGCGATGCGCTCGACCTGGAAGAACCACTGGTTGGGGTTCAAGCCACGCCGCCGCGCTTCGGCGCGCATGCCCTGCACCCGCTCCGGGCCGATGTTGTAGGCCGCCAGCGTGAATGCCATGCGCTCACGCTCGTTGAGCTTGGGACTGTTGAAGAACTTGCGGCGGATCATCGCCAGGTATTTGGCCCCGGCCTGCACGTTCGCATCGAGCGTCTGGATATTGTTCACCCCGACCCGCTGGGCGGCGGACGGGGTGATCTGCATCAGCCCGGTCGGGCCGCCCCCGCTGCGCGCGCTGGGCTGCAGCGCCGACTCCTTGAAGGCCAGCGCCGCCAGGTTGAGCCAGTCCATGTTCTGTGCGTCGGCGTGCTTCTGCAGGGTCGGGCGGAGTTTTTCCAGGCGCTGGCGATCAGCCTTGGCCAACGGATAGTGCACCTGGTAGAGACGGCGGTAGATGCGCAAGAACGCGGCATCTTCATCCGCAGGCTTTTTGTAGCCGGAAAGGAAGCGATCGATACTCGCCCGCAGCATCGAGGCATCGCGGCGCACGAACCAGTATTCCTCGCCCGGTTCGCTGATCATCAACTGCCGGTCGAAACGCAACTTGGGCAGGATTTTGCCCCAACGCTCGGCAATCGGTTGCTCGACGATGGTCAGGTGGAAGATCCCGCCCTGGACCATTTCCAGCACGTCCTCGACCGCCAGCGTCGGATCGACCCACTCGACCTTGATCGGCGCCAGTTTGTGCAGCGCCAGTTTCTGGTTGAGCTGGCTGACCGCCTCCCCGGCCGCACTGCCGGTGGGTAAGGCCAGGGTCTTGCCGGCCAGTTGCTCGACCTTGGTGTAGCGCCGCTCACCCTTGATGCCGACCAGCACCAGCGGCACGTTGCTGGCGATCGGCTCGCTACTGGCGACCGCATGCCCGGGTTGCAACTCCAGCAGCTCACCCGGCGCCACCAGATCACCCTCGCCACGCTGCAACGCGCCAAGCAACTGATCCTTGGCTTTGGGAATGATCTTGAGGGAGATTTCCTGACCGTCGCGGGCGTGGCCGTTGAGGTATTGCTCGAAGGCGCGCAGGCGATGGTATTCGACACCGATGGCCTGGCCCTGGACTTCGCCGGAGCTGTTGCGGCTCTGGTTGACCAGCACGCGCAGCACGCGGCTGCTGCGGATCTCGCTGAGGTCGCGGACCTTGGCGGCCGGCACGGCCTGCAATGGCCCGGGCAAGCGCGCAACCGCCGTCATCGGCAGCAGCAGTGACCCGCACAACAGAAGCAGAACCGAGGGACGAACCATCCACTCTCCGGAAAGGATACGGGGTGTTTTCGCCGCTGAACGGTCAAAGACACCGACGAAAACAGAGCGCCAGGAGCGCCGGTAAAGTGCGAGAGACTGGCACAGTGATGGCATTTTCGCCAACCCAGGTTGTCCCGCGGCCTCAACAGACAGTCATAAGCCGTTGTAGTTCTTGGCTTTTCTTATAAATCTACAGCTCTGATATGCTTTCCGGCCTTCGGCCCGAGGTAGCACCATGCAACTCATCGATATCGGCGTCAACCTGACCAACCCCAGTTTCGCCGACAAACACCAGGCCGTGCTCGAGCGCGCGTACGCTGCCGGGGTCTGCCAACTGGTGCTCACTGGCACCAGCGTCGAGGGCAGCGAAGAGGCCCTGCAACTGTGCCGGCAACTGGACGACAGTGGCCAGCGCCTGTTCGCCACCGCGGGCATTCACCCGCATTCGGCCAGCGACTGGAACGCCGACAGCGCGCGACGCCTGCGCAATCTGCTGAAAGAAACGGGGATGGTCGCGGTGGGCGAATGCGGACTGGATTTCAACCGCGATTTCTCGCCGCGCGCGCAGCAGGAAAAAGTCCTCGAGGAACACCTGGCCCTGGCCGTGGAGCTGCAATTGCCGGTGTTCCTTCACGAGCGTGATGCCAGCGCGCGCCTGCTGGACATTCTCAAAGACTTTCGCGATCAGTTGCCCGCCGCCGTGGTGCACTGCTTCACCGGCGAACAGAAAGCGCTGTTCAGCTACCTCGATCTCGACCTGCACATCGGCATGACCGGGTGGATCTGCGACGAGCGCCGTGGCACCCACCTGCACCCGCTGGTCAAGAACATCCCGCGGGGCCGGCTGATGCTGGAAAGCGATGCCCCGTACCTGCTGCCACGCAGTCTGCGGCCGAAGCCGAAAAACGGCCGCAACGAGCCGGCCTACCTGAGCGAAGTGCTGCGCGAAGTGGCGCTGCATCGGGGGGAAACCGAGGCCGACCTGGCGGCACACACCACCGCCTGCGCCCGGGCGTTTTTCCGTTTGCCGGCAGTGGTCTGAGCCGCAAGAGATCGCAGCCTGCCGAGTGTTCGTCATCTCGGCGCAAGCGTTGGCGAAGGCGGTGATCTCTGCATCTGTTGACCCACATCAAGCCCGACTTCCGCCGTAGCGGCACAATAATGGCACCTTGCCAAAACTGTTTCCGCTATCAGAGAAGACCTCCATGGGTGCCTGGCTTAGCAATATCTCGCTGAAATACAAATTCTGGGCGGTCAACGCGGTCGCCTTCGTCACCACCCTGCTGTTGGTGCTGTACGCCGTGCAACTCGAGCAGCAGGCGCGCAGCCACGCCGCGCAGGCCTCGGCTCAGGCGCAGGCGCAATTGCTCAAGGCCTGGCCGGCCGGACAGGCGTTGCCCAAGGCCGATCAGATGCTGACATTCAAACGCGGTGAAGCGCCGCGACTCAACGAGCAACCGTTGCTGGAAATCAGCGACAACCTCGGCTGGGTGGAAATCAGCCACCTGCCGCTGTTCGGCGATAACCCGTTGCTCGGCGCCGAAGTGTTCAGCCGCGCCGACGGCCAGCAAGTCGCGGTGATTGCCTACGGCCCGAGTCTGAGCCAGGTGTTCGGCGAGCGCTTCGCCAATTACGCGGTGGCGGTGTTCATTCTGATGCTGGCGATGCTCGGCGCTTCGCAATTGCTCATCCGCTTTCTCCTCAGCCAGCTCAACACGTTGAAAGACGTGATGCTGCATGTGGAGAAAAGCGGCGATCTGTCGGCGCGGGTGCCGCTGGCCTGCAAGGACGAAGTCGGGCAGATGGCCAATGCGTTCAACGCGATGCAGGCCGGATATCAGCGCGTGGTCACCACCGTGGCCAACACCGCGCGCCAGCTCGACGTAGGCGCCGCGCGGCTGGCCTCGAGCATGAACGAGGTGCGTCACGGCATGCTCGGCCAGCAGAGCGAAACCGATCAGGCCGCCACGGCGATCAACGAAATGACCGCCACCGTTTACCACATCGCCCAACACGCCGGCGCCACCCGCGATCTGTCGCAGACCGCCGACGGCCTGGCCGGCAGCGGCCAGCAAGTGGTGAGCCGGGTCCAGCACTCGATCGCCGGGCTGTCCAGCGGCGTGCAGCAGACTGCGCAGATGATCCAGCGCCTGGCCGAAGACAGCCAGAAGATCAACGGCGTGGTCAGCGTCATCCACAGTATTGCCGAACAGACCAACCTGCTGGCCCTCAACGCCGCCATCGAAGCGGCTCGCGCCGGGGAGATGGGCCGCGGTTTTGCCGTCGTCGCCGATGAGGTGCGCAACCTGGCCAAACGGGTGCAGACCTCGACCGATGAAATCACCACCATGGTCTCGGCATTGCAGGCCGGCACCCGTGACGCAGTGGACTTCATGCAGGAGAGCTCCTACAAGGCTGACGACTGTGTGCAGCAGGCACAGGAGGCCGGTGAAGCGCTGGCGGAAATCACCGGCGCGGTGGCGCAGATGCGCGAAAGCAACACGCAGATTGCCGTGGCTGCCGAGCAGCAGAGCCAGGTCGCCGAGGAGATGAACCGGGCGGTGGTGAGTATTCGTGATGTGACCGAAAACACCGTGCAGCAGACCGTGGATTCGGCGACCACCAGTAATGAGCTGGCGACGTTGGCGGGGGAGTTGAGCAGGGCCATAGGTCAGCTCAAGCTCTGACCCACCCAGGATCGCCGTCTGCAGCGGCGGCCGCAAGCGGCGATCCTTTCCCTCCATCACGCCTATCGTGCCCATAGCCAAGCTTGATTCGCCGCCCTTCCCGCCCGGGCCTATTCTTCAGGCATGTGTCCAACATGGAATGAGGAGTCGCAACATGGGCAAACGTCACCCCAACCTTCCCGCGTGGCAATGGCGCGCGTACCCGCACAACCACCAGCACCCGACAAACCTGGTCTTGCACCTGATTGCCGTGCCGCTGTTCATCGTGGCGTTTCTGCTGATCGTCTCCGGGGTGTTCAGCCTGAGCCTGGCAAGCGTGGCAATTGGCGTGATCGGGATCGTCGCGGCGCTGGGTCTGCAGCGCCACGGCCACAGCCTGGAGGCGCAAGCCTCCGAGCCGTTCAGTGATCGCAAGGACGCCGTTTCGCGGCTGCTGGTCGAACAGTTCCTGACCTTTCCGCGGTTCTTTCTCAGCGGCGGCTGGTACCGCGCCTGGCGTGAGCGCCACCGCCGGCATTGACTCAGGCGAAAATCGTCACGGTCTGCCGGCTCATGGCAATCAGCTCGCCCTCGGCGCTCCACAAATGCGCGGCGACGTGACCGTAACCGTCGGCGGCATACTCGATGTCCGCCAGGTATTGGCACCAGTCCAGGGTGCTCAACTCGCGTAACGGCTGCACAAATTCGATGGTCCAGGTCAAGGTACTGCCCGGTGCCGGTTTCTTCAGGTACGGCAACAGCGCGGGCGGCCAGGCATCGACCAGCGCCAGCAGATGCGCCTCGCTGACCGGTTCCTCCTTCACATCCCCACGCAAGCGCACCCAGCCGCCCATCTGCCGCGACGGGTTGCCGGTGAACGGCATGCCGCCGACGCTCCAGCGCATCGCCAGATGCCGCATGAATTCCGGCGTCACGCCTTTGATGTAAGGCAGCTCCTGACACTCGTCCCAATGCTTCGTCGCTGGCGCCGGATACGCCGCCACCGCCACTTCCGACGGTCGCGACGCCCCGAAGCTGCCCTGCACCAGGGTCACGACCTGGCCGTTCTGCATCGCGCGTCCGAGTAGCTGGCTGACGGCCTTGCCTTCACGCAGCACCTCGACCTCGAAACTCACCGGCACCTCAGGTTCGACCGGGCCGACGAAGGTGATCGCCAGCGACCGCACCGGGCGCTCAGTCGGCACCCGGGCCCGCATGGCCTCGTATTGCAACGCCGCCACCAGCCCGCCAAAACTGGCCCGCCCCTGCCCCCATTCGGCCGGAATGGTGACCTGCGGTTGACGGCGGACAGCATCGAGCAGATCGCAAAAGCGCATGGAAACCTCGGACACGAAAAAGAGAATGAGCGGATCTTAACCAGCGAGGCAGAGCGGCGCAGCACTCATTCCGGCCAAAAGCACTGACAGAAAAGCCGCCGGCCAACGCGGCAGTAGCAGCTATGCGCAGATCGCATTCGCCACAGCATGTGCGCACCGTCACCTTCGCGTGCCAACACGCTCACCCGGTTTTCGCAGAGATTTCAGGATTTCTTGAAGCAACTGGCGCTGAGTTTTTCCAGCACCCGGTCGGCCTTGGTTTCCGCCGCGAGCATGGTTGCCTGCCAGGTCGCGACACACGGTTGCAGATCGGCTTCGTGCTCGGCCTTGGCCAGCCATTGCCAGCAATCGTGCCAGCCGCCCAGGGCACCTTGCGCGGATTTCAGGCGCGCCAGCGCGGCGGCGGGCAGGCGATCGAGTTCCGGATAGGCTTCGATGCCGTAGCGCACACGCTTGATCAGCAGGCGCAGACGATGGCGGTCGTGGGCCGGGTCGTGCAGCGCCTTGTCGAGATTCTTCCACTGTTTGCCCAGGCGCTTTTCGATGCGCTTGTCCAGGCCCTTGAGCAGCCCCTGACGCTGGGCGGCGCGCAGGAATCGCGGAAAGGCGTCGAGCATCATCAGCAGCGACGCCAGCTCGGCACTCGCCGCCAGCGCCGGGTAGGCCTCGGCCATCTGCGCCATGCGCCGCTGCGCGGCCTCGGGCTGGTGATGCTCGAGCAGGTAGGCCGCCAGCACCTCGCGATCGCGCCACGGGGTGGTCAGTTGCCCGACCGCGGCCGCCGCGCCTTCCAGTTGCTCGACCCCGGGCAGGCCGCGCAACGGTCGCAACAGGCTGCGCAAGCGGCGCACGGTGGTGCGCAGATCATGCAGCGCCTCGGGATCGGTTCGCGCCGTCAAGCGCGCCTGACAGGCCAGCAGCCGTACTTCCAGGCTCAGGACATGAGCCACCAACCGGTCAACCAACGCAGACATCGCTTGCTCCTGATTCCAATGGCGTTACGCGAGTGTGGGCGAACAAGGCTCCCTGCCCTTGCGCCACCTCAGCAGCTTAGCGGCCGGCGCGGGATTCGCGAATGTAGAAGCGCGCTTTTTCGGCCTTGGCGCTGCAGCCTTCGAAGCCTTCGAACTGCTGCTGGGTCTTGGCCGCCGTCAGCAGCGACAGGGCCTTGGAGTAACTGACGGTACCGGCGAAGCCTTCCGCCTTGGCCAGGTCCAGCTCACGCCACGCGGCGTCGAGCTGGCTGCCGCAGCTGTCGCGATACGCGGTCTTGCCGGCGCAACCGGCCAGTGCCAGGGCCATCAACGGTACACAGATCCAGGCTTTCATCACTCACACCTCAAAGTAGGTCAACAGTCGTGCAGGTAAGACGGTTCGCCGGCGAAAAAGTGCCTTGTGCCAGGCGCAATCCGCCGCCACCGAAAAGATAGCGCCGCGGCGTGACAAAGTATCGAGAAAACGACGCCAGCGGCGTTGCCGGCGACCCGGCGATTGTCGCCCGCCCCCCGATGGGTGCATTGTGGCGTCTTGTCGGGAGGAAGTTTGATGAAAAAACGTGTCGCACTGGTGCTGGGCTCCGGTGGCGCCCGGGGTTATGCCCATATCGGCGTCATTGAAGAGATCGAACGACGCGGTTATGACATCGCCTGTATTGCCGGGTGTTCGATGGGCGCAGTGGTCGGCGGCATCTATGCCGCCGGCAAGCTCGACGAGTACCGCAACTGGATCGAAAGCCTGGATTACCTCGATGTGCTGCGTCTGGTCGATGTCAGTTTCCGCCTCGGCGCGATCCGCGGCGAAAAGGTCTTCGGCCAGATCCGCAAGATCGTCGGCGAAATCAATATCGAAGACTTGCGCATCCCCTACACGGCGGTCGCCGCCGACCTCACCAACCAACAGGAAATCTGGTTCCAGGAAGGTTGCCTGCATCAGGCGATGCGCGCATCGGCGGCGATCCCCAGCCTGTTCACCCCGGTGATGCAAGGCAACCGCATGCTGGTCGATGGCGGCATTCTCAACCCGCTGCCGATCGTGCCGGTGGTGTCCAGCCATTGCGACCTGATCATCGCGGTCAACCTCAACTCGACCAACCAGCGCCATTACAAGCTGCCTGTGATTCAGCGCCCGCCCGCCTTCCGCAGCCGCTTCGACAGCCTGATCAGTTCGCTCGGATCGAAGATGCCGTTCCGCCGCACCCAGGCCGAGCAATTGCTGCGCCTGGAGCAGGAGGCGCTGCGCGCCGAAGCGGCCGAGATCAATCCGTGGGTCGAGGGCGCCGAGCCGGAAACCCAGCAACCGGCTGCCGCCCCGGAGCGCGACGGCGCGCCGAAATCCGCCACCGGTTCATTCATCATCGACAACGTCGGGCCGGCGTCGCTGCTGGATCTGATCAACCAGAGTTTCGAGGTCATGCAGACCTCGCTGGCGCAATACAAGATTGCCGGCTATCCGCCGGACATCCTGATCAACGTGCCCAAGCGTGTCTGCCGTTTTTTCGAGTTCTACAAGGCGCCGGAGCTGATCGCCTTGGGGCGCGAGATTGCCCGGGACACGCTGGATCGGTATGAGAACGAGCAGAGTAGAGAGTCCTGAAGTTCTCGGCTGGCTGTCAGCGTCTCTTCGCGAGCAAGCCCGCTCCCACAGGGATCCAGGGCGTTACTGAGATTTGTGTATCACACCGACCATTGTGGGAGCGGGCTTGCTCGCGAAGGCGTCAGCTCAGCCAACCCAAAGCCTACAGACTGTTGTCACTCAACAGCCGATACCCGACGCCCGCCTCGGTCACGATAAACCGTGGCCGCGTCGGATCGTCGGCCAGTTTCTGCCGCAGATGGCCGACGACGATGCGCAGGTAATGGCTGTCCTCGGTGTGGGTGGGGCCCCAGATATCCTTGAGCAACTGCTGCTGGGTGATCACCCGCCCCGGATGCCGCGCCAGTTGCGCCAGCACCGCGTACTCCTTGCGGGTCAGGGCCACTTCGGCGCCGTCGAGCAGCACCCGCCGATAGGCCAGGTCCACGGTCAGCGGGCCGAAACTCAACGCGGCCTGCTGCGCTTCACCGACAGGGGCCTGGCGCAGCAATGCCCGCACCCGGGCGAGAAATTCCTGTATGCCGAACGGCTTGGTCACATAGTCATTGGCGCCGCCATCCAGGGCCTGGACTTTCTGCCCTTCGCTGGCACGCACCGACAGCACCAGCACCGGTGCGGTGGCCCATTCGCGAAACTCGCGCAGCACCTGCTGGCCGTCCATGTCCGGCAGGCCGAGGTCGAGTACCAGCAGATCCGGTTTGTTCAGCGCCGCCTGCGCCAGGCCCTCGGCGCCGGTGCCGGCCTCGAGCACTTTGTAGCCCTGCGAAGCGAGGCTGATGCGCAGGAATTTACGGATCTGCGGTTCATCGTCGATGACCAAAATGGTCGCGGTCTGGCTCATGAATTCATATCAACGCAAAAGATTGGCAAGAGAGTAGCGCAGCCGGGCTCAGGCTTCATTGTCCATCCCCGGTTGCGATTGCAGCGGCAGGTGCAGGGTGATGCAGGTACCGCGACCGTCGATGCCGTCGCCGACGCTGATCCGCCCACCGTGGGCACCGACCATGCCCTGACAGATCGCCAGGCCCAGGCCGGTGCCCTGCCCGCCACGATCGCCGCGGGCGGCGGTGTAGAACATGTCGAAAATCTTCGCTCGCTCATCGAGCGGAATCCCGGGCCCTTCATCGCTGACCGCGAAAAACACCTCGTTGTCATCCGCTCCGGCGCGCAGTTGCAGGCGGCCATGGCTCGGCGAGAACCGCGCGGCGTTTTCCAGCACGTTGACCAGCGCCTGTTCGATCAGCGCCGCGTGCACGTACAGCAGCGGCAGCTCGTTCGGCACTTCGGTGCTGACCTGCAACGAGGACAGCACCGCACGCAGGCGATTGAGCGCACTGCCGACGATGTCCGCCGGCGCCACCCAGTCCCGCGCCAGCTTCAAGGCACCGTGGCCGAGGCGGGTCATGTCCAGCAGGTTCTGGATGTAGCGGTCGAGACGCTCGGCCTCATCGCGGGTGCCTTCGAGCAGTTCACGGCGGTCCTCCAGCGGGATCGCCTCGCCGAGGGCCAGCAGGCTGTCGATGCTGCCACGCATGGCGGTCAGCGGCGTGCGCAGATCGTGCGACACCGACGCCAGCAAGGCGCTGCGCAGCTGTTCGGTTTCACCGTGCAGGCGCGCCGCTTCGAGGTCATCGGCCAGTTGCGCCCGGGCCAGGGCCTGGGCCAGCGGCTGACTGAGAGCAGTGAGCAACCGTCGGCGCTGACCGCTGAGGGTCTGGCCTTCCCGGGCGCAGACGCCGAGCAGGGCCAGCGGCCCGTCCTCCACCGACAGCGGCCACCACCACCAGCGCCCGAACGGCAACGTGCCGGTGCCCATGCCGGCCGGCTGGTCGTGCTGCCAGGCCCAGTCGGCGGCGGCGCGTTCCGACTCGCTGAATTGCAGCGGCCCGCCGGTCTCGACCTTCCAGCCGCCCTGGCCGTCGCGGTTGAGCAGGCACAGTTGCAGGTCGCTCCAGCCGTTGAGGTGCTGCGCGGCGGCGCTGATCACAGCCTGACGGTCCGTGGCGGCGGTGAGTTTGCGTGACAGGTCGAGCAGCTCGGTGGTCTCTTCCTGGGTGTCGCGCAGGGCCTGCAACTGACGGCGTTGGCGCGCCGCCAGGTTGCCGGTGAGCGCGGCCATCAGCAGGAAGAACAGCAAGGTCAGGACGTCTTCTTCGCGCTGGATGCTGAAGGAAAAATTCGGTGGGATGAACAGAAAATCGTAGGTCAGGAACGACAGCGCGGCACAGGCCAGCGCCGGGCCGAGACTGCTGCGCACCGCCACCAGCAGCACCGCCGCGAGGAACACCAGCGAGATGTTCGGCAGCGGCAGCACACTCGACACCGCCCATGCCAGCGCACTGGCCAGAATCGTCGCCACCAGCGCCAGCACATAGTCGAACCAGACCAGGGTCGGTGCGCTGCGCGGACGCGGCTGCGGATGCTCGTGATCGTTGTCGAGGACGTTGATTTCCAGGCCGTGGGCCTGGCGCAACAGGCGCGCCGCCAGGCCTCCGCCGAACAGGCGGCGGCGCAGGCTCGGCCGCGACTGGCCGACCAGCACCAGGCTTGCGCGGCGTTCAGCCGCATGCTGGATCAGGGTTTTCGCCACTTCGCCGGCGCGCAGCAACACCACTTCGCCGCCGAGGCGCTCGGCCAGTTGCTGGGCGCTTTGCAGGCGCAGGCGCGATTGCTCGTCACGCACGCTGCCGTTGTCGACGTGCACCAGACTCCACGGCAGATGCCGGCGCTGGGCAACCCGACTGGCGTGACGCACCAGCCGCTCGGCCTGGGCATCGCCGTCGACGCCGACCAGCAGACGCCCGCGCACCGCCGGGGCAGCCTGGCCGAGCTGGCGATAACCCTGGGCCAGATCGTTATCGACCTGGGCGGCCGCGGTCTGCATCGCCAGCTCACGCAATGCGGTGAGGTTGGTCTGGGTGAAAAACGCATCGATGGCCGCCCGCGCCTGCTCGGGCACGTAGACCTTGCCTTCACGCAGGCGCTCGAGCAATTCCCGGGGCGGCAGGTCGATCAGCAGCAGTTCGTAGGCCTCTTGCAGGACCCAGTCCGGCAGGGTTTCGCGCACCTGTACGCCGGTGATGCCGCGCACCTGATCGTTGAGGCTTTCCAGGTGCTGGACGTTGACCGTGGTGAACACGTCGATGCCGGCGGCGAGCAGTTCCTGAATGTCCTGCCAGCGTTTCGCGTGGCGGCTGCCGGGGGCGTTGCTGTGCGCCAGTTCGTCGACCAGCACCAGTTTCGGTCTGGCCGCGAGCAGGCCGTCGAGGTCCATTTCTTCCAGCGTCACGCCACGGTATTCCGAGCGCACCAGCGGCAGTTGCGGCAAGCCGCTGAGCAGCGCTTCGGTTTCCGCGCGACCGTGGGTTTCGACCACCCCGGCGATGACTTTCACGCCCTGGCGCAACTGGCTGTGAGCCGCCTGCAGCATGGCGTACGTTTTGCCAACGCCCGGCGCGGCGCCGAGAAAGACCTTGAGCCGGCCACGGCCGTCGCGGGGCAGGTCGGCTAACAGCGCGTCGGCGCGGCCGGAATCACTCATGCTTGAAGCTCTCTTCCTGATGTTTGTGTATTGCCGGGACTGCCGTCATCGCTGGCAAGCCAGCTCCCACAGGGGGAATGCGTGCTCCTGTGGGAGCTGGTTTGCCAGCGATTGGCCGCGCCACCGATTCAGAGCTTTTCCAGCGCCAGGTTCAGCTCCAGCACATTCACCACCGGCGGGCCCACCAGCGGCTGTTCGATGTGCGCGTCGAGCAGTTGCTGCACGGTCGCAACCGGCAGGTTGCGCGCGGCGGCGACACGCGCCAGTTGATAGGCAATCGCTGCCGGTGGCAAGTGCGGATCGAGGCCGCTGCCGGAGGTGGTCAGCAAGGCCAGCGGCACCGGGCCCTGGCCGGGCACCTGCAACTTGCCGGCGTCGTCGATGACTCGGGTCGCCAGTGCGGGATTGCTCGGCGACAGGTTGCTCGCGCTGCTCGACACCGTGGCAAAGGCACCGGCCGAAGGACGCGGATGGAACCAGGCATCGCCGGCGAAATCCTGGGCGATCAGCGCCGAACCGCGCACCTTGCCCTCGGCATCGCGCACCAGGCTGCCGTTGGCCTGCGCCGGGAACGCGACTTGCGCGACACCGGTGACCACCAGTGGATAGGCAACGCCGGTGACCAGGGTCATCAGCACCAGCAGGCTCAGGGCCGGACGTAACATTGTGGACATTTCGCAATCCTCGAATTCATTGGGCAAACGTTGGCGGGGGGCCAGCAATATCCATCCCCCTCACCCCAACCCTCTCCCCCAAGCTGGGCGAGGGGGAAAGGGCGCCGATCTCTGTACTGTTCAAGTCCCGAGTTCGGCTCGATATCTCAGGTCGGTGTCACTCGCCAGAACACCACGGCCAGTCCCCTCACCCGCCGCAGAGGGTCAAGGTGAGGGGCTCTTCTCGGCCTCAGACCAGATGCAGCGCCGTGAGCAGCATGTCGATCGCCTTGATCCCCACGAACGGCACCAGGATCCCGCCCAGGCCATAGATCAGCAGGTTGCGGCGCAGCAACGCCGCCGCACTCGCTGCCTGCACACGCACGCCACGCAGCGCCAGCGGAATCAGCACGACGATGATCAGCGCGTTGAAGACGATGGCCGAGAGGATCGCGCTCTGCGGACTGGCCAGGTGCATGATGTTCAGCACGCCCAGTTGCGGGTAGATCGCGGCGAACAGCGCCGGCAGGATCGCGAAATACTTGGCCACGTCGTTGGCGATGGAAAAGGTCGTCAGCGCGCCTCGGGTCACCAGCAATTCCTTGCCGATCTGTACGACGTCCAGCAGCTTGGTCGGGTCGCTGTCGAGGTCGACCATGTTGGCCGCTTCGCGCGCCGCTTGCGTACCGTCATTCATCGCCATGCCGACGTCGGCCTGGGCCAGTGCCGGCGCATCGTTGGCACCGTCGCCGCACATGGCGACCAGACGACCGTCGTTCTGCTCGTGACGAATGCGGGCGAGTTTTTTCTCCGGCGTCGCCTCGGCAAGCACGTCATCGACCCCGGCTTCGGCCGCGATGGCCGCAGCGGTCAGCGGGTTGTCGCCGGTGACCATCACGGTGCGGATCCCCAGTTTGCGCAGCTCGGCGAAACGCTCGCGAATGCCTGGCTTGACCACGTCCTTGAGATGGATCGCGCCGAGCAGCTTGCCGTCGGCGCAGACCAGCAACGGCGTGCCGCCGCTCTGGGCAATCTTGTCGATTTCCCGCGACAGCGCCGGGGCCAGGTCGGCGCGTTGCTGACCGAGGAAGGCCAGCAGCGAATCCACCGCGCCCTTGCGGAACACGCGCCCCTGATAATCAACCCCGGACAAACGGGTTTCCGCACTGAACGGCACCGCCGTCAGGGTTTCTGCCGCCGGCTCGGGCTGCGGATGCAGACCGCGCAGGTATTCGACGATGGATTTGCCTTCGGCGGTTTCATCCGCCAGCGAAGCGAACAGCGCGCCCTCGGCCAGCTCGCGAGCACTCACGCCCGGTGCGGCATATACCGCGCTGCAACGACGGTTACCGAAAGTGATGGTGCCGGTCTTGTCCAGCAACAGCACGTGCACGTCGCCTGCGGCTTCCACCGCGCGGCCGGACTTGGCGATCACGTTCAGGCGCACCAGGCGATCCATGCCGGCAATGCCGATGGCCGACAGCAGGCCACCGATGGTGGTCGGAATCAGCGTCACCAGCAGCGCCACCAGAAACACCAGCGGCAGGCTGCCATTGGCAAAGTGAGCGAACGGCTGCAGCGTCACCACCACCAGCAGGAAGATCAGGGTCAGGCCGATCAGCAGGATGTCCAGCGCCACTTCGTTCGGGGTCTTCTGGCGCTTGGCGCCTTCGACCAGCGCGATCATCCGGTCGAGGGTCGACTCGCCAGGGTTGGCGGTGATCTTCACCAGCAGCCAGTCGGACACCAGGCGGGTGTTGCCGGTGACCGCGGAACGGTCGCCGCCGGACTCGCGGATCACCGGCGCCGATTCACCGGTGATCGCCGCTTCGTTGACCGCCGCGATGCCTTCGATGACCTCACCGTCGCCAGGGATCATCTCGCCGGCTTCGACACGCACCACATCGCCTTTGCGCAGACTAACGGCGGGCACCACCTGGAAGCTGCCGTTGGCCAGTTTGCGCCGGGCGCTGAGGCCTTCGCTGCCAGCCTTGAGGCTGTCGGCGCGAGCCTTGCCGCGACCTTCGGCAAGCGCCTCGGCGAAGTTGGCAAACAGCACGGTGAACCACAGCCACAACGCGATCTGCGCAGCGACGAACGTCGGCACACTGCTGTCGGGAATGAAGCACAGCACGGTGGTCAGGATCGCAGTCAGTTCGACCACCAGCATCACCGGCGAGCGCTGCAATTGCCGCGGGTCGAGCTTGACGAAGGCTTGCACCAGCGCCGGCCGCCACAGGGCCGAGATCGCGGTTTTCGCTTGTTCCGGCGCCTTGGCGGCGACGGGCTTGATTGCAGGCATATTCATGATGGATTCCTTAGAAGCCCATACTCAAATGTTCGGCGATTGGGCCGAGCGCCAGGGTCGGCAAGAAGGTCAGGCCGCCCACCAGCAGAATGGTCACGGTCAACAGGGTCACGAACAGCGGGCCGTGGGTCGGGAAGCTGTTCTGGCCGATCGGCGCGGTTTTCTTCATCGCCAGGCTGCCGGCCAGGGCCAGTACCGGGAGGATGTAACCGAAGCGGCCGATCAACATGCCGAGGCCGAGCATCAGGTTGTGGAACGCGGTGTTCGCCGTCAGCCCGCCGAATGCCGAGCCGTTGTTGGCACTGGCCGAGGTGTAGGCGTACAGCAACTGGCTGAAACCGTGCGGGCCGGGGTTGCTGATGGTCGCCGCCGGGCCTGGCAAGCTCGCGGCAATCGCGCCCAGCACCAGCACGCCGACCGGCATCACCAGCAGGGTCACCACCAGCAACTGCACTTCTCTGGCCTGCAGCTTTTTACCCAGGTATTCCGGCGTGCGCCCGATCATCAGGCCGGCGAGGAATACTGCGATCAGCACGTTCAGCAGCATGCCGTAGAGCCCGGCACCGACGCCGCCGAAGATCACTTCGCCGACCATCATGTTGACCAGCGCGACCATGCCGCTGAGCGGGTTGAGGCTGTCGTGCATGCCATTGACCGAGCCGTTCGACGCGGCGGTCGTGGTCACCGACCAGAGCACGGTGGCGGTGGTGCCGAAGCGCGCTTCCTTGCCTTCCAGCGGCGCGGTCTGCTCGACGGCGGCGTTGTTCAGCGCCGGGTTCGGCTGGTACTCGGCCCACAGCGAAGTGGCGCCGCCGATGATGAACAGCGCGAGCATGCAGCCGATGATCGCGCGGCTCTGGCGCAGATCCTTGACGTAGTGGCCAAAAGTGAACACCAGCGCCACCGGGATCAGGATGATCGAAGCGACTTCGAACAGGTTGCTCCACGCGGTCGGGTTCTCGAACGGATGCGCCGAGTTGACCCCGAAGAAACCACCGCCGTTGGTGCCCAGTTGCTTGATCGCAATCTGGCTGGCCGCCGGGCCGAGCGGAATCACCTGATCGACGCCCTGCAGGGTGACCGCATTGACGTATTGCGCGAAGGTCTGTGGCACGCCCTGCCATACCAGGTACAACGCCAGCAGCAGGCACAGCGGCAGCAGGCCGTAGAGCGTAGCGCGGGTCATGTCGACCCAGAAGTTGCCGAGGGTCTTGGTCGATTTGCGGCCGATGCCACGGCACAGCGCGACGAGAACGGCCAGGCCGGTCGCGGCGCTGACGAAGTTCTGCACGGTGAGACCGACCATCTGGCTCAGGTAGCTCAGCGAGGCTTCACCGCTGTAGGCCTGCCAGTTGGTGTTGGTCATGAAACTGACGGCGGTGTTGAACGCCAGCGTCCACTCCTGGCCCGGCAGGTTCTGCGGGTTGAGTGGCAGGTGATCCTGGAACAGCAGGATCGCGAACAGCAGCAGGAAACCGGCGAGGTTGAACGCCAGCAGCGCCAGCGTGTACTTCTGCCAGCTCTGTTCGGCCTGCGGATCGACGCCGGCGATGCGGTAGCAACCGCGCTCGACCGGGCCGAGGATCGGCGTCAGCCAGGTGCGCTGGCCTTCCATCACTTTGTAGTAGAAGCGCCCGAGGAACGGCGCCGGCAGCAAGACCACCGCGAAGAACGCGAGGATCAGCCAATAGTCATAACTGTGCATAGCCGCTCCTAGTTCCGATCCGCGCGCAACAGCGCAACCAACAGATAAATGAACAGCCCCACTGCCAACAGCAGTGACACCCCGTCCAGAACGCTCATGGAAGATCTCCGTGTTACGGCGTATTGCCGCTTGTGCAGGCATTGTCGGAAAGGAGCGTGTAAAGGAACGAGAGCGAGGGGTGCGCCAGCGCATAAAGAAAGCGTAAAGAGTGGGTTTATGCTGGCGTTACAGCGCGGCTTTGCGGCGTGCGGGCGGGCTTCTTCGCGGGCAAGCCCGCTCCCACTGGGGTAAGCGTTGTCTGGACGAGCGCATTTCAAAATGTGCGAGCGGGCTTGCCCGCGAAGACGGCAGCACAGACAACATCGCACCCAACTGGCGCACAACAATGCAGCCATCGAGCCGCGAACATCCCCGATACGACAGCTTTAAGCTCATTACGACCCGCCAATACAAAATGGCACGCGCACTGCACACGCCCTCCCCTGAGCTTTCCAATCCGTTCAGGGAGCAAACGCATGAACACACAACTCAAACCGACGCTGGGCACGCTGCACCTGTGGGGCATCGCGGTCGGCCTGGTGATTTCCGGGGAGTATTTCGGCTGGAGCTACGGCTGGGGGGTGGCCGGGACGCTGGGGTTCCTGGTGACCTCGTTCATGGTCGCGACCATGTACACCTGCTTCATCTTCAGTTTCACCGAGCTGACCACGGCGATTCCCCATGCCGGCGGACCCTTTGCCTACAGCCGCCGCGCCTTCGGCGAGAAAGGCGGATTGATCGCAGGGCTGGCGACGCTGATCGAATTCGTCTTCGCCCCACCGGCGATTGCCCTGGCCATCGGCGCCTACCTCAACGTGCAGTTCCCGGCACTCGATCCGAAGCACGCGGCAGTCGGCGCCTACATCGTCTTCATGACCCTGAACATCCTCGGCGTTAAGCTGGCCGCGACCTTCGAACTGGTGGTGTGCGTGCTGGCCGTCGCCGAACTGCTGGTGTTCATGGGCGTGGTGGCGCCGGCGTTCAGCTTCAGCCACTTCGCCCTCAATGGCTGGGCCGGCGCGGATGTTTTCGGCGCACCGGCGATTGCCGGGATGTTCGCCGCGATCCCCTTCGCGATCTGGTTCTTCCTCGCCATCGAAGGCGCGGCGATGGCGGCCGAAGAAGCCAAGGATCCCAAGCGGACGATTCCCAAGGCCTACATCAGCGGGATCCTGACCCTGGTGCTGCTGGCAATGGGTGTGATGTTCTTTGCCGGCGGCGTCGGCGACTGGCGCACCCTGGCCAACATCAACGACCCGTTGCCACAGGCGATGAAAGCGGTGGTCGGCGATAACTCGGGCTGGCTGCACATGCTGGTGTGGATCGGCCTGTTCGGCCTGGTGGCGAGTTTCCACGGGATCATCCTCGGCTATTCGCGGCAGTTCTTCGCCCTCGCCCGCGCGGGTTACCTGCCGGCGTCGCTGGCGAAACTGTCGCGCTTCCAGACCCCGCACCGGGCGATCATCGCCGGTGGCATCATCGGCATCGCCGCCATCTACAGCGACGGCCTGATCAACCTCGGCGGCATGACCCTCACGGCCGCGATGATCACCATGGCGGTGTTCGGCGCGATCGTCATGTACATCATGAGCATGCTCAGCCTGTTCAAGCTGCGTAAGAGCGAGCCGAACCTGGAACGCACCTTCCGTGCGCCGTGCTACCCGCTGGTGCCGTTGATTGCCTTGCTGCTGGCCGTGGTGTGCCTGGTGGCGATGGCCTGGTTCAATGCGCTGATCGGGGTGATTTTCCTCGGCTTCATGGCGGTCGGCTTCGCCTACTTCCTGCTCACCGGGCAACTGCGCGCCAACGCGCCGGCCGATGCCATGCTCACCGGCCTCTGAGCCACGGCGCCGGCACGGGTCGGTTGCGATCTTTTGCCCCTGGTTGTGTTGACCAGGCGCAAAAACATCGCAGCCTTCGTGACGCTTGCGGCGTGCATACGGCATAAGCGGCCTAGAATGGAACCACTGCGAATGCACTTTGCTCAAAGTGGTATGCAGCGTCGCACGGCGAAATCCTCGCCCGCCGAACTGCCATTAAGGAGAGCCGTTATGCCCTGGTATGCCTGGTTGATTCTGGTCGTTGCAATCGGCTCGATCGTTGGCGGATTGATGATGCTGCGCGACACCGCCAACAAGGTCGAACTGACCGATGAACAGCGGCGCCGCGTCGCTGAACGCAATGCCGAAGCGGATGCCCAGGACGGGCAGGACCGCTGAACGACAAACCCCGCCTGCCCGGCGGGGTTTTGTTTTGCACAGCTACTGTTCCCAATCGGCCTTGGCCACGTGCAGGCCGTGCAGACCCTTGTAGGCGGCACGCTCCGGCTGGCTCCAGCCATCGAGCAGAGCGTCCTCCAGGCGATAGATCTCCACACCCAGCGGCCGGCACACGCTCAGCGGATCCTGCGCGTCCGGCCCCCACATCGGCAGCGACAGGTCGCCGCCGGGGCAGGTCGACAAGGCGCACAGCAAGTCGATTTCGGCGAAAAACTCCAGGTAGTCGCCCTTCTGCGCCGGACAGGCCTTCATGAAGTACAGGTCGTCGTGATTGAGGCCGGTGCACTGGAAGATATTCAACACGTCATGCACATCGAACTCGGTCAGG
The DNA here is from genome assembly GCF_030209175.1 of Pseudomonas sp. efr-133-TYG-5. Classification (GTDB taxonomy): domain Bacteria; phylum Pseudomonadota; class Gammaproteobacteria; order Pseudomonadales; family Pseudomonadaceae; genus Aquipseudomonas. The sequence goes on from NZ_JARVSM010000009.1 coordinate 143,728, forward strand.
CCATGGGGCAGCACGGCGCGGGTCAGGTTGGAATGGCAGTGGTGGTGGAAGTCTTCGCCGGTGAGCATTTTGTTCACATACGGGTCACAACGGGTGCCGAGCAAGTCGTGCAGACGCCCGCCGTGCTCGTCGATGCCGTAGGCGGCGAGGCTGTCATCGGTGATGGTCACCAGCGGCCGCAGGAACGGCAAGTTCGACCACAAGCGATCGTGGGTGCTGACGTGCGCGCCCTGTAACTGGCGGGTACGCGCCGCCCACAGGCGCTCGCGCGGATCGTGGGCATTCCACACATTGAAGTCGCCCACCTGCGGCCCCACCGGTGTGGTGACACGAAACACATGCCCGGCCGGCACGTGCCAGGCGCGGCCGGTGCGGATCGGCACCTCGAACTGCTCGATCAGCGTGCGCGCGCTCTTCTCATCGCGAATCCGCTCGTAGAACGCGCTGTCGACCTGCAATGCCGAGCCTTTGCTGACTTGATAGGCCGCCGGATAGTCTTTGTACATGGGGCGCTTCCTCGCTGGTGGGTGGGAAACGAGCAACCACTATCCATGCCAACTTTTCTCGGCGTTACGACCCAGTTGGACGCATCTGCATGCTTTTTAGAAGTAGAAGTACAGTCACCATCTCATTTGCATTGGGTAAGATGGCAGCCTTGTTGCGGAGAGTTTCCAATGCGTTATTCGCAGGATCATAAAGCCCAGACCCATCAGCGCATCATCAAGGAAGCCTCCGAGCGATTCCGCAAGGACGGCATCGGTGCGACCGGCCTGCAGCCGCTGATGAAAGCGCTCGGCCTGACCCATGGCGGTTTCTATTCGCACTTCAAGTCCAAGGACGAACTGGTGGAAAAGGCCCTGCAGGCCGCCGGCGAGCAAGTGGATGGGCTGTGCACGGAAATCTTCGCCCAGGAAAAACCGCTCGAGGCATTCGTCGATACCTACCTGTCCGAATGGCACCAGGCCTCTCCGCACGAAGGCTGCCCGCTGCCAACCCTCTCGGCGGAGCTGGGCTTGCGTGGCCAGCCGAGCCCGACCAGCGATGCCGTGCTCAACGCGCGCCTGGCGCAGATCGCCGGCACCCTCGAAGGCGAAAACAGCGCCGAACGCAGCATCGTCATCATGTCGACCCTGGTCGGCGCCCTCCTGTTGTCACGCAGCGTGGCGGACCGCGAATTGGCTCAGCGCATCCTCGACGTTACCCGCGATCACGTGAAGCGCTCGCAGGACTAAGCCTGCCAGCGCTTGAACAACACGCTGGCATTGACCCCACCAAAACCGAAGCCGTTGGACAACGCGTACTCGATAGGCAGCGCACGCGCCTGGCCGTGCACGATGTCGACGCCTGCGCTCGCCGGGTCCGGATTGTCCAGATTGAGCGTCGGCGGCACGAACTGATCGCGAATCGCCAACAAGGTGAAGATCGCTTCGAGCCCGCCGGCTGCGCCGAGCAGATGTCCGGTGGCGGATTTGGTCGAGGTCACGGCGATTGCGTTCTGCGTGCCGAACAGCGACTTGATCGCCGCCAGCTCGCCAAGATCGCCGACCGGGGTCGAGGTGGCGTGGGCATTGAGGTGCTGCACCTGGTCTGCCGTGATGCCGGCCTGCGCCAATGCCAGTGCCATCGCCCGCCGCGCACCGCTGCCGTCTTCCGGCCCGGCAGTGAGGTGATAGGCATCGGCGCTGGTGCCATAGCCGACCAGCTCGGCCAGCGGTTGCGCACCCCGCGCCAGTGCGTGCTCGAGGGATTCGATAACCAGCAGGCCGGCGCCCTCGCCCATGACAAATCCGTCGCGGGCACTGTCGAAGGGCCGCGAGGCACGCTCGGGCGTATCGTTGAAGCCGCTGGACAGCGCCCGGGCTGCGGCGAATCCGGCAAGGCTGACGCGATCGATGCACGCCTCCGCCCCGCCACAGATGGCGATATCCGCTTCACCGGCGCGGATCAGGCGTGCCGCATCACCGATAGCCTGCACCCCGGCGGCACAGGCGGTCACCGGAGCACCCAACGGGCCTTTGAGGCCGTGCTGAATCGACACATGACCGGCGGCCAGATTGACCAGAAACGAAGGAATGGTGAACGGCGACAGGCGGCGCGGGCCGCGGCTGTCGGTGGTGCGCACGGCCTCGGCAATCGCGCCGAAGCCACCGACGCCGGAGCCGATGATGGTCGCCGTGCGCTCCTGATCACCCGCTGCGGACGGCCGCCAGGCAGCCTGTTCCAGCGCCTGCCGGGCCGCCTCCAGGGCGAACAGAATGAAGCGATCCATCTTCTTCTGCTCCTTCGGCGGCGTGGCGCGATCCGGATCGAAACCGCCTTCGGCGTCCTCCTCCAGCGTCGGCACCACACCACCGACCCGCGTCGGCAGATCGGCAATCACCGCGTCCGGCAAATTGCGCAGCCCGGAACGTCCGGCCAGCAAGCGCTGCCAGACCACTTCGACGCCACTTCCCAATGGAGACACCAGGCCCATGCCGGTGACGACTATTCGACGCTGATCCATACCGCAGTTACCCCTGATCAATTCTTGTAACGTTGTGCCGCCGAACTGCGCGACAGGTTCGGTGCCATCACCTGCCGCGCGGCAACGAATGAATGCCACTCCCCGGCATCGGGCAGCGAGGGAATCGTGATCAACTCACCCTGATCCAGCCCCGCCAGTGCCGCATCGACCATCTCCCCCGCTTCCATGACCATTTCCGCCGGAATGCCACTGGCGTCGATGCCGGAGCGCTCCCAGATCTCCGTACGCGTCACCCCCGGCAACACCGCTTGCACCTTGACCCCGGTGCCGTCGAGTTCGGCATTCAGCGACTGCGTCAGGCTCAACACGTAGGCCTTGCTGGCGCTGTAGACGGCATTGAAACGCTCAGGGAACAGCGCCACCACCGAGGCGATATTGATGATCGTGCCACGCCCGGCCTTGGCGAAACCCGCGGCGGCGGCCGACGCCAGGCGGGTGACCGCCGTGATGTTGAGCTGGATCAGACGCTCCAGCTGCTCCATGTCGGCATTGGCCAACAGCCCCTCAGTGGCGACCCCGGCGTTGTTCACCAGCAGGCTGATGGCCGAATCGCTGCGCAGGCGCTGCTCGACCTTGAGTACGTCGTCTTTATGGGTGAGATCCGCCTTGAGCACTTCGACCTGTACGCCATGCTCCGCGCGCAGTTTGCTGGCGGCAGCTTCCAGCCGCTGTTCATCACGCGCGACCAACAGCAAATCGTAGCCGCGCGAGGCCAGACGCTCGGCGTAAATCGCACCGATGCCGGAGGAAGCTCCGGTGATAAGGGCCGAGCCCTGAGACTGGACAGCGTTCATAAGTGTGCTCCCGGGAGACATTGGTAATGACGTGAGCCTTTGAGTATAGCGATGCTTCTGGAAAATATTACACACGTAATCTTACAGAATGCAAACGATGAGAAGAGTGTCATTGCGTGACTCACCGGTCGCTCAGTTTGGCTTCACGAGGAGCCATCGTTGACCTCGAAAGCCCGAGAACAGAGCCTTCAGACGAATATGACAGTTTTACCGTCAATAGCTTGTGGACAGATTTTAGATACGCGAGAATGCAAAATATTGCTAAATATTTTTTCAGCAGCGTTCAGCGCGGCTTCCGACAGTACCTAATTTTTCAACGCGAGCGTTTAATGAATCTCCCCGCAAAAATACGTTCTGAGAATGAGCATCACGAGATCGATATTCCCGCACTCCTTCGGGAGATTTGGAAGCAAAGAGGCATAATTCTGCTGTTTACCGGGCTGTCCACAGCTATTGCAGTTACTTATGCATTAACAGCAAAACCGCAATACAAAGTCCAGAACTACATTACGCCTGTAGCTTCCGCAGAGTTGGATACGCTGAACGAGTCCGGGCTCTACAACATTAAGCCGGAAGAAGCGCTAAGACGCGTTGGTTCGTCGCTTGAGTCCTATTATGTACGCCTGCAATTTTTCCAGGCGAATCCCGAATTACTGTCCCCGGTACAACCCGAAGGGATGTCCACAAAAGATGCGCTCGACCGTTTCAACGCGAATGCATTTAGCGTTGAACAAATTGACTCTAAAAAAGCCGCCAGTCTTTCCGACGCGATCCAATTTGGCGCGGAGTATCCGTCGGGGATGGATGGCGTCTCTATCGTCAACAACTTCACCGACTTTGTAATCAAGCGCGAAAAAGAAAAAGTCGAAACAGACCTGAATAAAATCATTGCCAACCGCATCGCTCAGACCGAGAGAAAGCTCGTTTCAAAAAAAGCTGCATATGAAGCTGAAACCGACTCAAAAATTGCAGAACTTCTGGAGAAGGACCAACTCAAGAAGGAAAACCTCCAGGACGAGCTGAAGGCTCTGCGTCAGCAGCTGCAAACTCGCCGGCAGAATCGGATCAAGCAATTGGACGAAGCAATATCCATTGCCAAGAAACTGGGAATTGTTTCACCGACTACACCTTCTGCTCTCGGAGACGCGTCGCAGGTGAGACAGGGCAACATGATTCGGACCGAGGTCAGCAACCAGACGATACCTCTTTACTTCATGGGCCAATCAGCACTGGAAGCAGAACGAGCGACGCTGGTTTCGCGAAACTCTGATGACTTTACCGAACCTCGTGTTGACGAAATCCAAAAAGAGCTGAGTCTGCTGGCTACCAACCGCCAGGTAGCATTACTTAAACAACGCAGAAACGAAGAGCTATTCTTGAAAGGCTTGAGCGAAATTCGCGAGGAACTGGCGCATCTGAAAAACCTGCACATCGATTTCAACCAAGTCAATCTGGTTAATATCGACAGATCGGCGTCACCTCCACAATCGCCCATAAAACCTAAGAAAACGCTGATCGTAGGCTTAGGCTTTGTATTCGGATGCATGCTCGGCATTGCCGTAGCGCTAGCACGGATAGTTATGTTTCCGAGAAAAAAGATTGAGCTCTGACTTGTACTTAGCTCACAACTATCTAACAACTCATTAATAAAAAAGGGCCGATCAATGATCGGCCCTTTTTTATATCTTCATTAATTCACTTCCAACTTATCACGATTCCTTTCTAGGATTGCCTTGCCAATCCCTTTGACTTCAAGCAGCTCATCCACCGATGCAAATGGGCCGTTATTGTCACGGTACGCAACAATCGCCTTGGCCTTTGCCTCACCAATACCACTCAGTTCGCGCTGGAGTGTGGACGCGTCAGCAGCATTGAGGTCAACCTTATCGATAGTCGCTTTAGCGACTGAGTCCATCACTACGGAAGACTCGACGGGCGCGGTTTTAGCCTCCGGAGCCGCGATGGCAGCAATCGATGCACCGCTCAGAAGGGCAAACACCAGCGAGTAGAAGTAGCTTGTACGCATAAGATGACGCTCCATGACATTGATTGGGAAGCAGCTTTTCCTAAGCTGCTTCCCAAATCTAGGCGATATGCTGGAGCTGTCAAAAACGCCTACGTTACCGAATGTGAAACAATCAAGGCTCCAATCGGCGCTGCTGGTAGATCCAATCGACAATGTCGCCATCGGGCGCGTAACCGCTGACGGTTTCACGAAGAAGCTGACGAACACGAACGTAGTCATCCTGCTCGACCGAGTTGAGCAATTCAGTCAGCTTGATTTTAAGCGCGTCCCAGGGCAAATGATCCTCGTTGGCAGTCATGATCATCGGATGCTGGGTGGCCGCCACGTTATCGCCGATCAGCAGCTCTTCGTAGAGCTTTTCGCCAGGCCGCAAACCGGTGAACTCTATGGAAATATCGCCATGCAGATTCTTTTCCGAGCGAACGCTCAAGCCCGAAAGATGGATCATTTTTTCAGCCAGCTCGACAATTCTTACCGGCTCCCCCATATCCAATACAAACACATCGCCGCCCTGCCCCATCGAACCGGCCTGGATAACGAGCTGAGCGGCTTCAGGAATGGTCATGAAGTAGCGTGTGATCTTTGGATGAGTGACCGTCAAAGGCCCACCAGACTTGATCTGCTTATAGAACAACGGTATGACTGAACCCGATGAGCCCAACACATTACCGAATCGCACCATAGTAAAGCGTGTCTTGTTAACCCTGGAAACATTGGTCACGTCGCCGAAGAGAACCGGTGCGAGCTCCCTACTGAGAGCTTGCAATGTCATCTCGGCTAGACGTTTTGTACTACCCATTACATTTGTCGGCCGCACAGCTTTATCTGTGGAGATCAAAACAAAATTGGCAACACCCGCCATCAAAGCGGCCTGCGCAGTATTGAGCGTGCCGATTACGTTATTAAGCACACCTTCAGCTATATTGTGCTCAACCATTGGAACATGCTTGTAAGCCGCCGCGTGATATACCGTATCCACGCGCCAAGTTTTCATGACATCCAGTAACTTATCCTGATTTCGTACTGATCCTAAAATCGGTAGAAGACGGACGGAAAGGGATTCTCTAGCGACTCGCTGTTCGAGCTCGGAGAGGATGCTGTAGAGATTGAACTCGCTATGCTCAAAGAGCAGAAGTACCTTCGGACGTAAAGCCAGAATCTGCCGGCAAAGCTCCGAGCCGATCGATCCTCCGGCGCCCGTGACCAATACCGATAGACCCGTAACGCAGTGTTCCAACAGATCGCCCTGCGCCGGAACGGCATCACGTCCTAACAGGTCGGCAATGTCGACCTCTTGAATATCATCAACTTTGACTCTGCCACTGGCCAGGTCCATAAATCCTGGAATACTTCGAACATGCAGGGGAAAGCCTTCGAGGAAGCCAAGGATTTCACGACGCCGGCCCCGACTCGCAGAAGGAATCGCTAAAAGAATTTCCTGAGCGCCTGTGTCATCGATCATTTGTTGGATGTGTTTCGGCTTGTATACCTGAAGCCCGGATATAACTCGGTCAGCAATGCTCTTGTCGTCGTCTATGAACGCGACCGGACGCATGATACGTCCCATGCGAAGCGCAGCAACTAACTGGTTACCCGCGGCGCCAGCCCCGAAAATAGCGACTCTTGGCAAGCCGTCGTCCCTGCTCGTAAAAGGCACGTGCTGCGCGGCAGCGAACCAATCACCCAGGAAGTATTGACGCATGGCCAATCTCAAACCACCGATCATGATCAGGCTCAACCACCAATAGTTGAAAATGATCGAGCGCGGCACCAGGGTCTGATGATTGCTGTACCAGAACACAATTACGCCGAGTATCAATGACGACAAACTGACAGCCTTGATAATCGCTATAAGTGCGTCGTTGCCAAAATATCTCATGACGGCACGATACATGCCGAAACGAATAAATAACGGTATACCCACTACCGGGGCGATCAAAAACAGCCAGGTGTGGGCTATCAACGGGTTAACCATATCGTCGATACCGAGCCGCACCAGAAAAGCCAACCACAGCGCAGCCCACACCAGGACGACATCCGCCGAGACCTGGATGAGGCGCTTTTGCCGGCGTGGCAACCCTAGCAACAGTGTGCGTAACTTATCCATAACTCCGTCGTACACCTCGTACCGCCCCCTGTTGAACGCTTGCGACGAGCCAGACGCACTCGACACTTAAAAAACTCGGAATCTCTTACTGAGGGCCCGATTTTATCTCGAGCTCACCTGCACGGTACTTCACAGCCAGAATAACCAAAGGAACATAGGCAATTATCAGACCTAATGCGCCATCCAGATTGAGGTAGGAAACACACAGAGCGATAGGTAGCAACCACCCTAGGTTGATCGCTGCGACCGCTATTGTCACAGGCAGGTGCTTGCGATATTGGCGTGACGCAAATTGGTAGGCATGACTACGATGGGCTTCGTAAACCTTGTCTCCACGCAGAAGGCGTCGTATCAAGGTGAAAGTGGCATCAACGATGAATACGCCTAGCAAAATCAACCAGGTCCAAAGCAAATGCGGCGCTATCCAGGCAGCCTGTATAGAGATGACGCCAAGAACTATGCCCAGAAATCCGCTACCAGCATCTCCCATGAAGATACGCGCTGGGGGAAAATTCCAAAATAAAAATCCTGTCACCGCCAGAGCCAACATACTCGGGATCCAGATATGGGCTTCGAATCCATTCAACCAGTAAATCAGGCAAGCTCCTAGACAGGCCGAGATGGCCTCGACACTGGCGATCCCATCAATGCCGTCCATGAAGTTATAGAGATTGAGCATCCACACTAGATAGACAGCTGCCAAAAAATGACCGAGCCAACTCAAATTCACGCTCAATCCGAACAAACTAACAGCAGGAAGGCCTCCCAGCCAGAATAAAGCCCAAGCAGCTGCAAAAAAATGTCCAAGCAAGCGCCAACGGGCAGCAATATGGCCGTGATCGTCCATGAAGCCGATTATTGCGACCATTGCCCCCGCCCCACCAATCCCAACCAGCATTGGTAGCGCAACCAAATGCGCCCACGCGAGAACTGGCAATACCAGTAAAAAAGCTATAACTATCGCCACCCCACCACCGCGCGGGGTGGGCATCGAGTGAGAACTTCGGGAGTTTGGAACATCGAGAATGCTGCGAGCCAGAGCATAACGTCGCAAAACCGCTGTCAGAATCAACGACACTAAGACCACTGTCGGAATCAACCACCAATAGATCATTTTATTCTACTTTCTCGAAAATGTTGTGCAGTGACTTTTAGTGCTTCGCTCACAGAAACTGGAGGGGACCAACCCAGTAGTGCACGTGTCTTCGTGATATCTACCCGCAATGATCCACACAAACGATTGGATATATCCTTTCTACCCAGTACTGCTGCGCCGAACTTGAATATCCACGCCGGTACCGGTAAGAGACGGGGCGGGCGGTCGAGAGCGAGCGCCATTTTTTTCAGCAACTGCGTGGTTGACAGGTCTTCGCCATCACTCACTAAAAAAATTTGATTAGCGGCAGCCGGATGACGGATACAGACAAAGATCAAGTCCACTAGATTATCAACAGCGACGAGACTACGACTGTTGTGAATTGCTCCAAAAGGCAGAGGCACACCTTTATCAAGCCATTGCATCATATTTCGGAAATTAGCTTTCACGCCGGGGCCATAAACCAATACCGGCCGAATGATGACAACATCCATGCCAGTTTCGACTGCCAGCGCTTGAAGACCTTCTTCAGCTTCCTTTTTCGAGATCCCATAAGGATCCACTGGAGCTGATACGGCATCCGGTGAATAAGCAGTATCCCTTGAAGTTCCTTCGCCGTTGACTTTGATTGAGCTGATGAAGATAAACCGGCGGACACCTGCTGCTGCAGCCTGCCTAGCGAGATTCAACGTGCCTTCTACATTTATTTGGCGAAATGCAGCTAAAGGATCAACCGCTGTGTCGTTCATTACATGAACACGGGCCGCCGAATGTATTACTACATCTACATCGGCAAAACTTCCTTGCCAATCAGTGGAACCATCGATAGCATCAATATTGATTTTTTTAATACAGTCGGCGGGTATATCCGATCCTTTACGCAAAGGAGTAATAACCGCGTAATTTTCACGGACTAGACGACTAAGAATTGCCTTACCAACAAATCCAGTAGCGCCGGTTAAAAAAATAGACCTCGACATTATTTGACATCCTTTCGTAACGTCCCCGAGTAGAACAAATCCTCCAGACGTTTTAATAGCGTTTTTTTAGAAAAATGACTTAAGTAATAAGAGCGGCCCAGCCGCCCCATTTCTTCGCGTTGCGCCGTATCAGTCATTGCCATTTTCAACGTAATGTCGGCAAGTCCTTGTGCATCCCCTGACGCACAAGCGTATCCACATCCGGACTCTTCGATAATCTTGGCGGCCTCACCATTAATCATGCCTAAGACAGGTTTGCTAGACGCTAAATATGCCTGAACTTTCCCAGGTACTGTTTTTTCAAAAACGTCGTTTGTCTTCAACGACACAAGTAACGCATCGGCACAGGCAAAAATCTCCGGCATAGCGCTCACAGGGTGGCGCCCTAACAACACCACATTTCGCAGGTCTCTTGCTTCAACTTGCTCAGCAAGCCAACTACTCATGCGCCCGTCGCCAACAATAACCCAACGGATGGCTGCCCTACCCTTTAATGACTCAACAGCTTCCAACACCGCAGGCAGATCTTGTGCATCACCCAAGTTACCGGCAAAAACAACAGTAAAGTTAAAGTCATCTCGCTTTAACAATACCGATGTTTTTGCAGAGGCGCCTGAAAATTCATCTTCAGCCCAACTGGGGAAGTAGACCAGTCGTTCTGCATCAATATTTTTAGTACAGTATTTTATTACATTACTTGAGAAGCCGTTCGACTGTAACAGCAGGTAATCGGCGCGATTATAAATCCATGAAACAACTTTACCCACTAAAGCCAAAAGTGTTGGACTGCGCAATACGCCCACAGCTCGAAGGGTCTCCGGCCAAAGGTCAAGCACCCATATATATACCGGAGCCCTTTTTAATCGGCCGATCAAAATAGCAGGAATTGCCGCCATGATTGGCGAGACAGCATACACAAAAACTGAATCAAACTTTTCATCGCGTAATTTAACTGAACCAAATGCAGAAGCGCTGAGAAAAAAAGAAAGGTAATTTAGCACCAGGCGAATACTGCTTTTGCCACGAGCGATAAGTGGAACGCGAACTACACGCGCACCGAAATAACTCTTGAACCCCTCGGGGTCGCTTTTGTACTCAGGGAACACCGCACCCTCAGGATAGTTGGGCCACCCGGTCAATACGGTTACCTCGTGACCTCTATCAGAAAAGTCGCGCACCAAATCATTGATGCGCATATTTTCAGGCCAGAAATACTGAGTAACTACTAAAATCCTTAATTTATTATCAGACATTCCTGCGGCTCAGTTTAGTATTTTTTCCAAACGACACGATTTACATAGTCAACGTAGCTGTGAACTATTCGAACTACTTTATCGGCTACGTTTGGCATACTATAGTCCGCTACAAGTCTCAGGCTGCGCACTTCCCCTCGGCTTTGACCATCAAGCACTTGTAAGGCCTGCAATACCCGGTCCGATTCAAGACCAACCATCATCACTGCGCCCTCTTCCATACCTTCTGGACGCTCGTGTGCTTCACGGATATTCAACGCAGGGAAATTAAGAATCGAAGATTCTTCATTAATAGTACCGCTGTCAGAAAGTACCGCCTTGGACTCGAGTTGCAACTTGTTGTAATCTTTGAACCCAAGTGGCTTCAATAGACGAATATTTTTGTGGAATTTCGCACCCATTGCGTCAACACGCTTTTGCGTCCGAGGATGAGTTGACACAATAATTGGATAATCATATTGAGCGGCAACAGTGTTGAGAACGTCTACCAGCTTCCCAAAATTAGTATCGGAATCAATATTCTCTTCGCGGTGCGCGCTTACAACAAAGTATTTCCCTGATTCAAGACCAAGTCGCTCGATGACATCCGACGACTCAATACCTTCTCGATAATGATTGAGCACTTCAAACATTGGGCTGCCAGTTTTAATCACTCTATCTGGAGGTAGACCCTCACTTAGCAGATAGTCGCGCGCAATAGTGCTATAGGTCAGATTGATATCTGCCGTGTGATCGACTATGCGCCGGTTAATTTCCTCGGGTACACGCATATCGAAGCACCGATTGCCTGCTTCCATGTGAAACGTTGGAATTTTCCGTCGCTTAGCGGGAATTACTGCCATGCAGCTATTCGTGTCGCCCAATACGAGAAGAGCCTCGGGTTTAACCTCTGCTAGTACACGATCAACAGCAATAATCACGTTGCCAATCGTTTCTGCGCCCGTAGCACCTGCTGCATTCAGAAAATGGTCAGGCTTTCGAATTCCGAGATCCTGAAAAAAAATCTCGTTCAATTCATAATCATAGTTTTGCCCGGTGTGCACCAAGATATGATCGCAGTCTCTGTCCAGAGCAGACATCACCCGCGACAAACGAATAATTTCTGGGCGAGTACCCACAACGGTAACGATTCTCAATTTTTTCATTTTTAAACGTCACATTTTAATAAGTGATAAAAACGATCGACAATTCTAATCTCCAACCGTCATGAACGCCATCCATTGGCAAGCAAGAAGTCCAACTGGGACCATTACTTGACGAGTGGACACCATTCTTAGCAGCTAATTGGTCGGATTGAGGCTCGAGAGCCACGCTCAGACCTATATTGATTCAACTCAATGAATCTGGAAAAAGCACGTCATATCGCAATCAATCGAAAAAAACGATATCAACAAAATATTCAATAGCGAAACACTATCAGATCGTAATACGCTAATTAGAAGAATAAAATGTCAAAAATAAGTAACCAGACTACACCCCTTAACGGGTATGGAGCGGCGTGAATGCGACGCCGTCCTGCCTGATTAAGAAACAGAACGGCGCTTAAACAGATCTAAGCCTGAGTACCAACTGGATAGGTATAGGTATCAGGAGCTTCGCGATCGAAAATTTCATTCGCCCAAAGCATCACGATCATCTCCTCAGTTCCCATATTGGTAATGTCATGACTCCAACCAGGAACTGTTTCCACGATCTCAGGCTTGTCTCCTGTGGTCACCAACTCGTAGAACTCACCTGACACAATATGGCGGAAACGGAAGCATGCCGTGCCCTTAATGACGAGAAACTTCTCGGTCTTAGAGTGATGATAATGCCCTCCACGCGTGATCCCAGGGTGCGCAGTAAAGTACGAAAACTGTCCGGCGTCTTTGGTTTTTAGCATCTCTACAAAGACGCCACGCGGATCACCGTGCTTGGGAACTTCGTAAGTAAAATCTTCTGGCGGCAAATAACTCAGGTAAGTTGAATACAACGCCCTGACAAACCCAGTACCTACCGACTCGGTAATCAGCGATTTTCGACTTTCACGAAAGGACGTCAATTGCTCAGCGATTTCGCCGACCGAAACATTATATTGCGGTTCCACTGCAACAAACGGCGCACCTGATTTCTTACCTTCCATTACATCAACAAAACATGAAATCACGTCATCGATGTAAACTAAATTAACGCGCGCAGCCGGATCATTAATCGTAATTGGCAGATCACGAGCAATATTATTACAAAACGTCGCAACTGCCGAGTTATAATTCGGACGGGCCCACTTTCCAAACACGTTAGGCAAGCGGAATACGTGAACATCCGAACCATACTCTGAGCTAAGATCAAGTAAAACCTGCTCTGCACCCAGCTTGCTTTGCCCGTATGCATTATCCAGTTCAGCTTGGGTGGATGACGTATACAAAACAGGGATTTTTCGGCCACTGAGTCGAATAGACTTACAAAGCTCCCGGGTCAGATCGGTGTTGCCGGCATAGAACTCTTGCGGGTTCTGTGGACGATTGACACCAGCCAAATGGAAAACAAAATCAACTTGAGCCACTAGCTCTGGCAAACTTTGAAGCGCGTCTTCACGGGTAAAACGAAGCACTTCAACATCTGACTTCTCGCTCAGATGCGAAATAAGATTCTGGCCGACAAAACCATTGGCACCTGTAATCAGAACCTTCATCTCTTATTCCTCGGGTGTCGCGTGCTCGCCACGCTGAATAGCGCGCATAAAATTCAACTTGAGAAGCAACTTTTGCATTCCTTCCACATCGAGCCGCTCAGTGTTGTGCGAGTTATAATCTTCTGTGCGGGAAATTTTAGTTTCCCCTTGTTCGACAAACTTGGCATAGTTTAGATCGCGCAAATCTGGTGGAACGCGGAAATAGTCGCCTCGGTCCTCAGCACAAGCCATTTCTTCACGGCTGAGCAACGCCTCAAAAAGCTTCTCACCATGACGAGTACCAATCACTTGAATAGGATGATCCGGTACGTTAAGCATATTGACCAATGCTTTTGCCAATACGTCCACGGTAGCCGCAGGAGCTTTTTGGACAAACATATCGCCATTTGTGCCATGTTCGAAAGCGTACAACACCAGGTCGACCGCATCCGCCAGAGTCATCATAAACCGCGTCATGTTTGGATCAGTCAAGCTTAGGGGAGTACCCGAACGAATCTGATCTACAAACAATGGAATCACAGAACCACGAGATGCCATTACGTTACCGTAACGTGTACCGCAAATAACCGTATTATTATCGTTGCGCGATTTTGCAACCATCACCTTTTCCATCATTGCTTTGGAGATACCCATTGCATTGATTGGATAAACAGCTTTATCAGTACTCAAGCAAACAACGCGCTTGACGTTATTCTGAATCGCCGCCTCTAGCACATTATCAGTACCCAGGACGTTGGTTTTGACAGCTTCCATTGGGTGAAATTCGCATGAAGGAACCTGTTTCAACGCAGCAGCGTGAAAAATATAGTCAACCCCGCGAGTAGCATTGAGAACACTTTGAAAATCTCTTACATCACCAATATAGAATTTCAATTTAGTGTTTGCGTATTTTTTACGCATATCATCTTGCTTTTTCTCATCGCGACTGAATACGCGAATTTCTTTGATATCTGTATCAAGAAAACGCTTTAGTACAGCATTGCCAAAGGAGCCAGTACCGCCAGTGATTAGAAGCGTCGAATTATTGAAAGAAATAGCCATGAGAAGACCCTACTTATAGTGATGAAATGATAATACTTCTTGCGTTCTCAACGCTCAAGTATTTTTCGTAATACTGCCGACCATTGGCTCCTAGCGCCTTGCACAGTTCAGCATCATTAATCAACAAATCCAATTTGTCCTTTAGTTTGGTAAGATCTCCTGCAACGACTGCAAAACCGGCGCATATTTTATTTTCAAGAATATCTCCAAAATCCGTGACCGGGTCCAAGGACGCAAGCACAGGGAGAGAAACCTTGAAATAATCCAATGATTTAGAAGGAAAGCTTGGCACAGTCAATTTTTTCGAAAGCGAAATCAAGCCGACATCACAGGCCTGTACCACATGCTGATACTCATCGCGGGGAACGTAATCGATAAATCTTATATTCTGCAAACCGCGATTTACTGCTGATGCCCCTAGCCTTTCTTTCTCAGTCCCTCTTCCAATGAAGAGAAACGTTACGTCACTGCCAGAATAAAGCTCGGCCAAGTCGAGAATATTATCCAACTCCTGAACAATAGACATTGCCCCACCATAAACAGCAATAAAGCCTGTGGAAGGCAGATCGTACTTCGCTCGAATCGCAGACCTGTCCACAGGATCAACCTGTTTAATTTTGGCCCAGAGTGGCAATATTTCCACACGCTTGGGATCGACCGCAGGGAAGTTGTCAAACAGAAACTGCGCATTACCATCCGTCATACAACCAATACGATCGAAACTTTTATACATCAACTGTTCGAGATAACGAAAAAAACCGAAGAATAGCTTATTTCGTATAGCACCAAGATCTTTGAGATAATACGGAAAAAAGTCCCAAAGTACCAAATAGGTTTTGGAACTATATTTCTTCCGAAAATAACGCGACATTCCCAAAATAGTTACACAGGGCGTATTGGCGATTAATAAATCACATTCCCGTACATGCTTCTTAACTTCATGACGAGCGAAGAAAGGAAACAGAAAAACCTTAAGCGCAGTGCCGACAACCCCAGTATTATAAAAAAATGCTGGAAGCTTGACTCTAATAACATTTACACCATCAATCATCTTGGCGAATGATAAAGGTTCATTTTTCAACCAAGAGAAGACGACAACCGAAACCTTATTTCCCTCTTCAAGCAAAGAATAGGCCAGCTCATTTGTCAGCCATGCGTCCTTCTTGTCATCTGCATACTTGGTTGTAAGCAAAACGATATCTTTACTCTTCTTCATTATTTGGACCACAGTACGTCTAATTGGTTAAGCAAATCGTTAGTCCGATCCTGCCCAGTTGAATTTGTATGATCGTAAAACATCTGGCTTTGATAGGGTATATAGACTATCGAAAGCGGACTTGAGAGAAATCTATAGAACGGCAGATATGCAATTATTGCGATGAGGAACACCATAACAAAGCGACTTGCATATGTTAATTTTTGCAAAGCCTCCAACGCGCCCCCAACGAGAAAAATTGCAAAAAAGAATTGATAGCGAGTAGATAACGTAGGAAATCCAAATATAATCAGAGGCACCAGGAGCCCTAAAAACGCCAACTTATAAGTGAGCACGCTTGTTCTTTCATATCGTTGTTCACCAGCAAAAGAATCACGCTTCAGCCAAGCCGTGTAAATACAGACAAAAAACACTAAAGAAACAAGTGCAAATGCCCCGCGATAAGCAAGGGAAGCATTAAACACATCTCGATCAAGATAAATCATATATTTCGGATTTACGTAAACAATTAAAACTTCAACAATGCCGCGTATAATATCAAATGAAGAAATATATAGCATTACCGAGATCAAGAAAACCAGCAAGAATGTCACCCGACTCAAAGGGACGGTGCTGACCAAGATAAGCAGCAATACTCCACCTGCGACTGAATAATGGAACGAGCAGGCTATCGCAAAGAGAACAAAACCAATGATCTTATTACCCGAAAAAAACTTATAAACCCCTATCAAAAAAATGCTTACTGCAAGACCTTGTCGAAGCAAAGAAAACGTCGGTATTAAATAAAAATCTGGAACAGAATACATTACCGCCATAACCACCAAGCAGTACCCAGGAAAAAAACGTCTGACAGCAAAAGCAATAAATAAAACCTCTACTATGCTAATGAATGCGGAAAATTGCTCGAACGTCAATCCCATACTCGTTGCAATTTGAACAAGCCATCCGTAACCGAATTCAAACTCAAGGTAAAACGCTTCACCATTGGCAACTGCTGCGTAATGAGCTTCATAAATAGGCCAGTCGTAGCCGGTCTGAAACTTAAAGCCTACAAAAAATGCGAGCAGCATTACCTGCAAAAGATAAAGATAGACTGAAGGCTGGCTATTTTTTCTTAGCGAAAGAATAGCTAACAACCAAACCAAACCATATACAATATTATACTGGGTCATACTTGTCTTTCTTATCTGATTGCGAAGTTTTGTATTTACCAGCCAAAAACCATATCAGCACTGCAAGGAGCGAAATACTTCCCTGCACTACATACCCAAAAGCCATATTCTCGAAACCATAAAGGCGAAAAAATATCACACAAAAAGCCAGATACAACAACGCACTGAATACCTCATAAGCGAGATAGAACTTTACATGCTGTTTGGCTAGCATTATATAAAGAAACACCCAACTCAGACACTTAAGAGCATCACCAATTACATATATTTTTATAACTCCGGCCGCCATAGTAAAAGCGTCACCGTAAACAAGAAATACAGCAAAATCCGCAAACAAGGCAACTGAGCCAATCATCAACAAGACGAATCCAAAAGCCGCGCCACCAACCTTCAGTACCAGTCGAGCCAGGTCGCTATTTTCTTGTGAACTGTACTTGGGCAGCAAAAGTGTAGAAAATAGAACGCTACATATACCCATGTAGATGTCAGACAGTCGGGTAGCCGCATACCATACCCCCGCCTCCGCCATTGAACCGCTAATCGATATATAGTCCCGCAGAGCGATTTGCACTCCATAGACAATAATTACCGACCCTAAGGCCATAAATGAATATGACAGCAATACTTTTATAGTTTTTATATCTAAGTTTATTAGATTTAGCTTTGGAAGCCGAAATCTTGCTGGCAAAATCAGAACACAAAGCCCAGCAACGACTGGCGCTAACGCAATAGAATAAATCGCCCCAGACTTTCCAAATGAAAATGCCAGAGCACACGTCGCCAGTGTCGTAAGTAGCGCAGTTATAACGGAAAACCAAAAATATTCATTGTATTTTTGACAACCATTAAAGTAAGAGACAAATAAATTATTCAAAC
This sequence comes from Pseudomonas sp. efr-133-TYG-5, assembly GCF_030209175.1. Classification (GTDB taxonomy): domain Bacteria; phylum Pseudomonadota; class Gammaproteobacteria; order Pseudomonadales; family Pseudomonadaceae; genus Aquipseudomonas. The sequence continues at coordinate 161,484 of NZ_JARVSM010000009.1, forward strand.
CTAAAAAAAACGCACCCAATGGCAAAAGCAGTAAAGCTCGACTCCACTCGCCTTGCAAGAAAAAGTCCGATATAACATTATTAGTAAACAGTAGAACAAGAAAAAAAGAAAAGCTAAAGGCTGTCAGTAATACCAACGAAGATTGCAGAGCTCGCTCTTTGGGGATTTTATTTTCAGCTATCAGCTTAACTACACCGGTGGTAGTCACCGATGAGGCACCAGCGCTAAGAATTTGAAGGAAAGCTTGTATCTGACCGACCACTGCCATTCCGCTAGGTCCGACATAAAAAGCAACCACCTTCAGAGACGCGATAGCAAACATTAACTTGAAGATTGCCTGACAACCAATATTGATGATTGGCTTAATCATTCCTCTCTGCATCCCTGTCCGACAACCATATCTTTCCGCCTATCACATCTTACAAAAAAAAACAACATAATACAGCCCATTTACTGCATTAATTTAATTTGGGACACTCCCCCAAAACATCTCAGTAGAACGGCGCTACGCCAGCCATTATCTCTCAGATGTAACAATAGCGTTACCAGATTTTTTATATGCATCAGCCCACTCTAAGCGCAGAGCAGCATATATCATCACTCGAAGGGAACGAACCCAAAACCTCGAAAAGCGCCAACCAACACTGGGCGCCTTGAGAAAATCCGCGTTTTTACTCAAGAAAATTTAGCCACGCCCAGCTCCAACGGTATGGGAGCGAATCGCGCTAAAGCAGCTGAGGTACTCGACGTGACGACTCGAATACCCCATCAGAGGAGGAAAATATCAATTTCTGGAGCGCAGCAAGAGTGAAAAATGCCTACAGAAAACCACCAACACAGCCAAGAAAATCCCAAGCGCCGCCCCTAGCATCAAAATCGACAACTTATTCGGCTTGATAGGACTATCAGGGTCGTCAACCAATCCATCCTGGCGAAACACAGCCACACTGGAAGGATCGATCTTCAGATTTTTCAGAAAAGAATACTTAACTTGAAGAATCCGAAGATTCTGAATAAATGGATCATCGGATTCACGGCTTTCCAATCCTTCGATTTCAGCCTGGAGAGCATCACTTCCGCGCATATACAAGGTTGGACTGTCCACACCTAAAGATAATTCCGCCGGATTTTTTCCACTTATAATCACCGGTTTAGTTAGTCCTATCGATTTCGCAATAGTGAGAGCCTCTCCCAAAACTTTTATTCTATCCTGTCGCTCACGACGCGCACTTTCACGAAGACCATCAATCTGCTGTTCCAAGTTTCTCGCTCTAACCTCAGCTTCTCGGACAACGTTTTTGATCATTTCATTTTTTGCAGCATCACCGGCCTTATTAACATAAGATCTCGCCCACTGGCCTGCCTCAGCGGGATCATAACTTTGTACAACGACTGAATAATGGTCGGGATTCTCTTTACTTCCGGCAGCAACAACCAATTGCTTAGAGAAACTTTGGTAAAGGCGATCACGAGATCCCTTACGAGCAGCTTCACTTAATGAGGGTAAATAAACTTCTTCAAAGAAAGACTGGCGCAAAGACTCGCTAAAAATGTTACGTGTAAAAACGTCGAAAATATCTTTTACAGAGAATGGGGGTAAATCAGAATTCAACGTCCTACCGTAGTTGAAATCAGCAATGTCATTCTGGGTAGGAGGTGACACATAAACTCTAGCTTCGTACAGAGGTTTCGCGGTAAAGGCATAAGCTGCCGCGCCCATTAACACCAGCATTGTGATGCCGACGACCAGGAATTTTTGAGCCCAAAGCACCTTGATTAACAAAAAAATATCGATTTCATCACTGTTTTTTGAGACGGCTGAGATCTGTGACATGGAAAACAGTATCCTTATTTGTTAATTAAAAGCCAGCCACTCAAACAAAGCCTTCAGCATTGAAAAGCTACCTTTACTCATCCCTAAGAAATTTTCAGCTGACAACGTCGCAGGCGCTAGCCTCGGGGCTTTTTGGAACGAAAGCACCAGCTTAACAACGGCCCAACAGCCAATCCAAACAATAATGGCAACAATATATAAAGTGAAACGGGGAGCCTAGGCATTAGCCACCCGAGAAATTGCACCTCAACTGTCTCCTGGTTTTCGAGTACGAATGCAATTACCGAAACCGCCAATAAGACTAGAAACAGAAATGATAGAAAACGAAAAGCTGCATTGCTCCGCCGCTCGCGAATCACAACATCTCCCCCTCATCTTCATTCACACGATCCCTGAGCTCTTTGCCCGGCTTGAAATGCGGGACAAACTTGCCATCAAGACTCACAGACTGGCCGGTCTTGGGATTGCGCCCCACGCGCGGTGCGCGGTAGTGCAGGGAAAAGCTGCCGAAACCACGGATCTCGATACGGTCGCCGGTGGCCAGGCATTGGGACATTTGCTCAAGCATAGTCTTGATGGCCAACTCCACATCCTTTGATGAGAGTAGCCCTTGATGGGTGACAATTCGTTCGATCAACTCCGACTTCGTCATATTTTTCCCTTCTTTTTCAAGCAGCTAGATCAGCGCTTGAAAGGTTTTAGCACGCCCGGAAGAATTTGAACAGCCCAGGGGTTGACATATCTTTTGCCTCGTCACAACGCCCATTTTCAGGGCACCCACTCACCAAACCGAGCAGCCTGTGCTCAGCGACAGATCACCAGCATGGTTCGGGTCACGAAGCCGGCCGGATTGAAGCCGAACGGAAATTCATCCTCCTCCTTGACGTCATCGGAACGCGTGACAACTCTGTAACCAGCGCCCTTGCACTCCTTCGCCGCGCGCTTCTGGCACCTTTCCCAGCCTGACCCCAAGCCCGAGCAATCAACTTCAATACCGCTGACCCCACGCACCGCATGAGTCTTGGCACTTGTAGTGCAGCCAGCCAAGGCGAGCGCACCCAGTACGACAATCAGCTTGTTCATTCACGTCCTTATGTCAGGCACATGGCCCGACTACTGCGATCTTCAACCTAAGCCTAGCTGCGAATAGGCAATTGGTCCTGTTAAAGAAACAGACCGCTCGGCAAGACCATTGGTTTCACGGGCCGACCGCGGCAGACGTGGATCTCACCAAATCGCAGACACAAAAAAGGGCGACTGAAGTCGCCCTTTTTCATGATCAGACAGAACTCAGTTCTGTTTGGCCATTGCTTGACGCAGCAGTGCCGCCATAGTGGTGTCAGCTGCTTCGCCTTCCGGAGCTGCTTTCAGGCTCTGGATAGCTTCTTTCTCTTCAGCATCGTCTTTCGATTTGATCGACAGCTGGATTACACGGCTCTTACGATCAACGCTGATGATCTTGGCTTCTACTTCCTGGCCTTCTTTCAGAACGTTGCGCGCGTCTTCAACGCGGTCACGGCTGATTTCGGAGGCTTTCAGAGTCGCTTCGATATCGTCGGCCAGAACGATGATGGCGCCTTTGGCGTCAACTTCTTTCACAGTGCCTTTAACGATTGCGCCTTTGTCGTTCTCTTGAACGTACTCGGAGAACGGATCGCTTTCCAGTTGCTTGATGCCCAGGGAGATGCGCTCGCGCTCTGGGTCAACCGACAGGATAACGGTGTCCAGCTCGTCGCCCTTCTTGAAACGACGTACGGCTTCTTCGCCCACTTCGTTCCAGGAGATGTCGGACAGGTGAACCAGACCGTCGATGCCGCCGTCCAGACCAATGAAGATACCGAAATCGGTGATCGACTTGATGGTGCCGGAGATCTTGTCGCCCTTGTTGAACTGGCCAGAGAAGTCTTCCCATGGGTTCGACTTGCACTGCTTGATGCCCAGGGAGATACGACGACGCTCTTCGTCGATGTCCAGAACCATGACTTCCACTTCGTCGCCGACTTGTACGACTTTCGAAGGGTGGATGTTCTTGTTGGTCCAGTCCATTTCCGAAACGTGTACCAGACCTTCAACGCCTTCTTCCAGCTCAGCGAAGCAGCCGTAGTCGGTCAGGTTGGTTACGCGAGCGGTAACGCGAGTGCCTTCTGGGTAACGGGCTTTGATAGCAACCCATGGATCTTCGCCCAGTTGCTTCAGGCCCAGGGAAACACGGTTGCGTTCGCGATCGTATTTCAGAACCTTGACGTCGATCTCGTCGCCAACATTGACGATCTCGGAAGGATGCTTGATGCGCTTCCAGGCCATGTCGGTGATGTGCAGCAGGCCGTCCACGCCACCCAGGTCGACGAATGCGCCGTAGTCGGTGAGGTTTTTGACGATACCTTTGACTTGCTGGCCTTCCTGCAGGGATTCCAGCAGAGCTTCACGCTCGGCGGAGTTCTCGGCTTCCAGGACGCTGCGACGGGAAACGACAACGTTGTTGCGCTTCTGGTCCAGCTTGATGACCTTGAATTCCAGCTCTTTGCCTTCCAGGTGCGTGGTGTCGCGCACTGGACGGACGTCAACCAGGGAACCTGGCAGGAACGCACGGATGCCGTTAACGTCGACAGTGAAGCCGCCTTTAACCTTACCGTTGATAACGCCCTTGACCACTTCCTCAGCTGCGAAGGCTGCTTCCAGAACGATCCAGCATTCAGCGCGCTTGGCTTTTTCACGGGACAGCTTGGTTTCACCGAAACCGTCTTCAACCGAATCCAGAGCAACGTGAACTTCGTCACCGACATTGATAGTCAGGTCACCAGCGTCGTTGTAGAACTGTTCCAGCGGGATGAGTGCTTCAGACTTCAGGCCAGCGTGAACGGTTACCCAGCGAGCTTGGTAATCGATATCAACGATAACACCGGTGATGATGGAGCCTGCCTGAAGGTTCAGGGTCTTTAGGCTTTCTTCAAAGAGTTCCGCAAAGCTTTCGCTCATTTTAATTCCTGTAGATGAGGGCGAAGGATACGCCCATCTCCACACCCCAGACGGTGTGGGTTAGTTTCAAATAAAAGAAGCGCCGCAGGACTATGACTGGTCCCCTGCGACCTTCTTGGTCACCCGGCGATATCGCGAATGGCGATCTCGCTCATGATGCGTTCAAGCACCTGATCGATGGACAACTCCGTGGAATCCAGCTGTATGGCGTCAGCCGCCGGCTTGAGCGGGGCTACCGCTCGCTGGGTGTCACGCTCGTCGCGTGCACGGATCTCATCTAGCAGACTCGACAGACTAACACCCTCGACTTTGCCCTTCAACTGCAAATATCGGCGGCGCGCCCGCTCCTCGGCACTGGCGGTCAGGAAAATCTTCAATGGCGCGCTCGGAAAAACCACCGTGCCCATGTCGCGACCATCGGCGACCAGACCCGGCGCTTCCTGAAACGCACGCTGGCGCTGCAGCAGCGCCTCGCGCACGGCCGGCAATGCCGCCACCTGCGAAGCGCCGGAACCGACGCTTTCAGTGCGAATGACATCGCTGACTTCATCACCTTCCAGAATGATGCGCTGCAACTGACCGTCGGTCGCTGCGATGAACTGCACATCCAGATGAGCGGCGAGCTTCTTCAGCAGCTCTTCATTGGTCAGGTCGACACCATGGTTGTGCGCGGCGAATGCCAGCAGGCGATACAGCGCACCGGAGTCCAGCAGGTTCCAGCCCAGGCGCTTGGCCAGGATCCCGGCAACGGTACCCTTGCCCGAACCGCTTGGCCCATCAATGGTGATGACCGGTGCAATGTTGTTCACGACTGAGCCTCTTGTGCCACACGAATGCCGACCTGGGCGCACAGCGCCAGGAAATTCGGGAACGACGTCGCGACGTTGGCGCAATCATGGATGCGGATCGGTGCAGTCGCGCGCAGCGAGGCCACGCTGAAGGCCATGGCGATCCGGTGATCGCCGTGACCGTGCACTTCACCGCCGCCGATCTGGCCGCCGTCGATGATGATGCCGTCCGGGGTCGGCTCGCACTTGACGCCCAGCGCCAGCAAGCCGTCCGCCATGACCTGGATACGGTCCGATTCCTTGACTCGCAGCTCTTCGGCGCCGGTCAGCACGGTGCGCCCTTCGGCACAGGCGGCGGCCACGAACAGCACCGGGAATTCGTCGATGGCCAGTGGCACCAGCGCTTGCGGAATCTCGATACCCTTGAGTTTAGCTGCTCGTACACGCAGGTCGGCAACCGGCTCGCCGCCGACTTCACGCTGGTTTTCCAGGGTGATGTCAGCGCCCATCAGACGCAGGATGTCGATCACGCCGGTACGGGTCGGGTTGATGCCGACGTGCTCGAGCACCAGCTCCGAACCTTCGGCGATCGACGCCGCGACCAGGAAGAACGCCGACGAGGAGATGTCGCCCGGCACTTCGATGTGGGTCGCGGTCAGCTTGCCGCCGGACTCGACCGACGCCGTCGCGCCGTCGACGCTCACCGGATAGCCGAAGCCGCGCAGCATGCGCTCGGTGTGGTCGCGGGTCGGTGCCGGCTCGGTCACGGTGGTCTTGCCTTCGGCATACAGACCGGCCAGCAGCAGGCAGGATTTCACCTGGGCACTGGCCATCGGCATGGTGTAGGTCAGGCCCTTGAGCTTGTGCCCGCCACGGATGACCATCGGCGGACGGCCGTCGGCAGCGGTTTCGATGACTGCGCCCATTTCCCGCAACGGGTTGGCCACGCGATTCATCGGACGCTTGGACAGCGAGGCATCACCGGTCAGGGTGCTGTCGAAGTCCTGCGCGGCCAGCAGACCGGACAGCAGGCGCATCGACGTACCGGAGTTGCCCAGGTAGATCGGCCCCGGCGCAGGTTTCAGGCCGTGCAGGCCGACACCGTGGATGGTCACGCGGCCGTGATGCGGGCCTTCGATGACCACGCCCATGTCGCGGAACGCCTGCAAGGTCGCCAGGGCGTCTTCGCCCTCGAGGAAGCCTTCGACTTCGGTAACGCCTTCAGCCAGGGAGCCGAGCATGATCGAACGGTGGGAAATCGATTTGTCACCCGGTACGCGAATCCGACCGGACAGGCGGCCACCAGGTTGAGCCAGGAAGATCAGATCGTTGGAATTCATAGCGTCCACATAGGCCCTGCGGGCCAGGATTTTACTGAAATGCTCGCGGGCAACCCGGGCGCGCGTGAAGACGCCCAACAATTGGTGCCCATCCCCTGCATCGACCGCGTCGCGCAAGGCGTCGAGGTCGCTGCGAAATGTATCGAGTGTGCGCAGGACAGCCTCGCGATTGGCGAGAAAGATGTCGTGCCACATCACCGGGTCGCTTCCGGCGATTCTTGTGAAATCGCGGAAACCGCCCGCAGCGTAACGGAAGATCTCCAGATTTTCATTGCGCTTGGCCAACGAATCGACCAGGCCGAACGCCAACAGGTGCGGCAGGTGACTGGTCGCCGCCAGCACTTCATCGTGACGCTCGACCTGCATGTGCTCGACATCGGCGCCCAGTTCGCGCCACAGCCGATCGACGACGGCCAGGGCTTGCGGGTCGGTTTGCGCGAGCGGCGTGAGAATGACCTTGTGACGGCGGAACAGCTCGGCGTTGGAGGCTTCCACCCCGCTCTGCTCAGAACCGGCGATCGGATGCCCCGGCACGAAACGCGCCGGCATGCCGCCGAACGCTTCGGTCGCCGCGCGCACCACATTGCCCTTGGCGCTGCCGACATCGGTCAGGATCGCCTGCCCCAGGTCCATGCCGGCCAGGCGGGCCAGCACTTTTTCCATGGCCAGGATCGGCACTGCCAGCTGAATCACATCGGCGCCCTGACAGGCCGCCAGCAGATCCTCTTCACAGCGATCCACCACCCCCAACTCCACCGCCAGCCTGCGCGATTGCGCATCGAGATCGACCCCGACCACTTCGCGGCAGATACCGCTTTCACGCAAGCCCTTGGCAAACGAACCACCGATCAACCCCAGACCGACCACCACCAGGCGCCCGATCATAGGTGCAGCAGATTGCAGCGCAGTGACATCACCCACGAGCCAGAACCTTGCGCAGCGCTTCGAGGAAGCGGCTGTTTTCCGCCGGCAGACCGATGGTCACCCGCAGATGGTTCGGCATGCCGTAGTTGGCCACCGGACGCACGATCACGCCTTCGCGCAGCAGGCCCTGGAACACCGGGGCCGCGACCTGGCCGAGATCGACACAGATGAAGTTGCCGCGCGATTCGATCCAGCTCAGGCCCAGCTCACGGAAACCGGCCTGCAACTGCTGCATGCCCGACTCGTTGAGCCGACGGCTTTGCGCCAGATAGTCTTCGTCCTTCAACGCCGCACAGGCCGCGGCCAGGGCCAGGCTGTTGACGTTGAACGGCTGGCGTACCCGGTTCAGCACGTCCGCCACGACCGCGGTGGACAGGCCATAACCCACGCGCAGCGCCGCCAGGCCATAGGCCTTGGAGAAGGTGCGCGATACCAGCAGGTTCGGGTAGGCGGCGAGGAAGTCGAGGCCGTCCGGCATGTCGCTGCCTTCGGCGTACTCGATGTAGGCCTCGTCCAGCACCACCAGCACATGTTCCGGTACGTCCTGGAGGAACTCGTCGAGCGCCTCGGCGCCGAACCAGGTGCCGGTCGGGTTATTCGGGTTGGCGATGAACACCACGCGGGTGTTGGCATCGATGGCCGCCAGCATGGCCGGCAGATCGTGCCCCCAATCCTTGGCCGGCACCACTTTGGCCTCGGCGCCGACCGCCTGGGTGGCGATCGGGTAGACCGCAAACGCGTGCTCGCTGAACACCGCGTTCAGGCCCGGCGCCAGGTAGGCGCGCGCTACCAGTTCGAGAATGTCGTTGGAGCCGTTGCCCAGGGTCACCTGGTTCAGCTCGACGCGGCACTGCTCGGCCAGCAGCGACTTCAGGGCGAAGCCGTTGCCGTCCGGATAGCGGGTCAGCTCGGCCAATTCGTCGCGGATCGCCGCCAGCGCTTTCGGACTCGCGCCCAGCGGGTTTTCATTGCTTGCCAGTTTGACGATGCTCGCCGGATCCAGGTCCAGCTCGCGCGCCAGTTCATCCACCGGTTTGCCCGGCACGTACGGCGAAAGTTGTTGCACGCCCGGCTGTGCCAGAGCGAGGAAATTGCCACTCATTGCTACCGCCCCTTACAAAACTGCTTTCGGGTAGGAACCCAGCACTTTGAGTGCCACTGCTTCCTGACTGATCTTCTCCAGCACACCCTTGACCAGCGGGTCGCGGTGATGGCCGACGAAGTCGATGAAGAACACGTAAGTCCACTTGCCGCTGCGCGACGGCCGGGTTTCGATGCGGGTCAGGTCGATGCCGTTGTCATGGAACGGCACCAGCAACTCATGCAGCGCGCCCGGCTTGTTGCTCATGGAGACGATGATCGACGTCTTGTCGTCGCCGGTCGGCGGCACTTCCTGGTTGCCGATCATCAGGAAGCGCGTGGAGTTGTCCGGGCGATCCTCGATTTTCTCGGCCAGGCGGGTCAGGCCGTACAGCCCGGCCGCCATGTCGCCGGCGATCGCCGCCGAGTTCCACTCGCCCTTGACCCGCTTGGCCGCTTCGGCGTTGCTGGACACCGCCACGCGCTCGACATTCGGGTAATGGGCGTCCAGCCACTTGCGGCACTGGGCCAGCGACTGGGCGTGGGAATAGATGCGGCTGATGCTGTCGGTCTTGGTGTTTTCCCCGACCAGCAAGTGGTGGTGGATGCGCAGCTCGACTTCGCCGCAGATCACCATGTCGTGCTCGAGGAAACTGTCGAGGGTGTGGTTGACCGCCCCTTCGGTGGAGTTTTCCACCGGCACCACGCCGAAGTTCACCGCACCGGCGGCCACTTCGCGGAACACTTCGTCGATGGCCGCCATCGGCTTGCTGATGACGGCGTGGCCGAAGTGCTTCATGGCCGCCGCCTGGGTGAACGTGCCTTCCGGGCCGAGGTAGGCCACTTTCAAAGGCTGCTCCAGCGCCAGGCACGAGGACATGATTTCGCGGAACAGCCGCGCCATCTCTTCGTTGCCGAGCGGGCCCTGGTTGCGTTCCATGACACGCTTGAGCACCTGAGCTTCACGCTCCGGGCGATAGAACACCGGCACTTCGCCTTCGGCCAGCGAGGCCATTTTGACTCGCGCGACTTCCTGGGCGCAGCGCGCACGCTCACTGATCAGCTCGAGGACTTTCTCGTCCAGGGCATCGATGCGCAGGCGCAGCGCCTTGAGTTCTTGCTCGGACATCAGCCGTGTTCCTTCTCGAATTCAGCCATGTACGCCACCAGCGCATTGACGGCGTTGATGTCGACGGCGTTGTAGATGGAAGCGCGCATGCCGCCCACGGAACGGTGCCCCTTGAGGTTCAGCAGGCCACGCGCGTCGGCGCCGGCCAGGAACGGCTTGTCGAGGCGGTCGTCGGCCAGGCGGAACGGCACGTTCATCCACGAGCGGTCCGACTTGTTGATCGGGTTGCTGTAGAGGCCGCTGGCGTCGATGAAGTCGTACAGCGTGCGCTGCTTGACTTCATTGAGTTTGGCGATCGCTTCGACGCCGCCCTGCTCCTTCAGCCACTGGAAGACCAGGCCGGACAGGTACCAGGCCAGGGTCGGCGGGGTGTTGTACATCGAGCCGTTGTCGGCCGCGACCTTGTAGTCGAGCATGGTCGGGCACAGCGCGCGCGCCTTGCCCAGCAGGTCTTCACGGATGATGTTGACGACGATGCCGCTCGGGCCGATGTTCTTCTGCGCGCCGGCGTAGATCATGCCGAAACGCGAGATGTCCACCGGACGCGAAAGAATGTCCGAAGACATGTCGGCCACCAGCGGTACATCACCGGTTTGCGGGATCCACTGGAATTCCAGGCCGCCGATGGTTTCGTTCGGCGCGTAGTGCACGTAGGAGGCGTCTTTCGACAGGCTCCACTCGTTCTGGCCCGGAATGGCGAAATAGTCGTAAGGCTTGGCGGTGGCGGCGACGTTGACATGGCCGTAGCGCGAGGCTTCTTCAATGGCTTTCTGCGACCAGATACCGGTGTCGATATAGTCGGCGCTGCCGCCCTCGGGCAACAGGTTCAGCGGGATCTGGGCGAACTGCTGGCTGGCGCCACCTTGCAGGAACAGCACCTTGTAGTTCGACGGGATATTCAGCAGGTCACGCAGATCCTGTTCGGCCTGAGTGGCAATGGACACGAACTCGTCGCTGCGATGGCTCATTTCCATGACCGACAAGCCCTTGCCGTGCCAATCCAGGAGTTCACCCTGGGCGCGCTGCAGGACAGCTTCGGGAAGCGCCGCGGGACCGGCACAGAAGTTATAGGCTCGCTTGCTCACATCCAATCTCGCTCTGATCTGGTGGTATCACAATTTCTGTACAGCGGCGGATCCAGGGACCCGTCAAACAATTCATGGCGGACAAATAACAAGGGGGCGAATTTTCATCCGCCCCCTGCTTGTCCGCTTATTCCTGCGGTTCTTCGTCGGCTGCGGCATCGAGCTGCTGGTCATCGGCAACGTCGTCGTTGATGACCTCGCCATCGAACACGGCACCCTCTTCGCCTTCTTCACCTTCGAGCTCTTCGCCCTCGATTTCCGACGGCTCCTGCACCCGCTCCAGACCGACCAGGGTTTCGTCCTTGGCCAGTTTGATCAGGGTCACGCCCTGGGTGTTGCGGCCCAGGCTCGACACTTCGTCGACACGGGTGCGCACCAGGGTGCCCTGGTCGGAAATCAGCATGATCTCCTCGCCGTCGAGTACCTGCACCGCACCGACCAGACGGCCGTTACGCTCGTTGCTGACCATGGCGATCACGCCCTGGCCGCCACGCTTGTACTCAGGGAACTCGGTGATCGCGGTGCGCTTGCCATAACCACGCTCGGAAGCGGTGAGGATCTGGCTGCCTTCTTCCGGGATCAGCATGGAAATCAGCTTCTGCCCTTCCGGCAGACGCATGCCGCGCACACCGCGGGCGGTACGGCCCATGGCACGCACGTCGGATTCCTTGAAGCGGGTGACCTTGCCGCCGTCGGAGAACAGCATCACTTCACGCTCGCCATCGGTGATGGCCGCGGAGATCAGCACGTCGCCTTCGTCCAGCTCCAGCGCGATCAGACCGACGCTGCGCTGACGGCTGAAGGATTCCAGCGGGGTCTTCTTCACGGTGCCGTTGGCGGTAGCCATGAAGATGTAGTGACCCTCGGTGTATTCCTCGACCGGCAGCATGGTGGTGATGTATTCACCGTCATCCAGCGGCAGCAGGTTGACCAGCGGACGACCACGGGCGGCGCGGGACGCCTCCGGAATCTCGTAGGTCTTGAGCCAGTAGACCTTGCCCTTGCTGGAGAACAGCAGCAGCGTGGTGTGGCTGTTGGCGACCAGCAGGTGCGCGATGTAGTCCTCATCCTTGACGCCGGTGGCCGACTTGCCTTTGCCGCCGCGGCGCTGAGCCTGGTAGGCAGCCAGCGGCTGGGTCTTGGCATAGCCGCCGTGGGAGATGGTCACGACGCGCTCTTCTTCCGGGATCATGTCGCCCAGGGTCAGGTCGAGACGCGCATCGAGGATCTCGGTGCGGCGCACGTCGCCGTACTCGGCACGGATCACTTCCAGCTCTTCGCGGATCACTTCCATCAGGCGCGTGGCGCTGTTGAGGATGCGGATCAGCTCGCCGATCTGGTTGAGGATCTCCTGGTACTCGGCCAGCAGCTTTTCGTGCTCCAGGCCGGTCAGGCGGTGCAGACGCAGTTCCAGGATGGCTTGCGCCTGTTCTGGCGACAGGAAGTACTTGCCGTCGCGCAGACCGTATTGCGGATCGAGGTTCTCCGGCCGGCACGAATCGGCCCCGGCGCGCTCGACCATGGCCACCACGGCAGTGGATTCCCACGGCGTGCTGACCAGGGCTTCCTTGGCTTCCGACGGCGTCGGCGACGCCTTGATCAGGGCGATCACCGGGTCGATGTTCGACAGGGCAACGGCCTGGCCTTCGAGGATGTGCCCACGCTCGCGCGCCTTGCGCAGCTCGAACACGGTACGGCGGGTCACCACTTCGCGGCGGTGACGCACGAAGGCTTCCAGCAGATCCTTGAGATTGAGGATCCGCGGACGGCCGTCGATCAGCGCGACGATGTTGATGCCGAACACGCTCTGCAGCTGGGTCTGTGCGTAGAGGTTGTTGAGGATCACCTCCGGCACTTCGCCACGACGCAATTCGATCACGACGCGCATGCCGTCCTTGTCGGACTCGTCACGCAGCTCGGTGATGCCTTCGAGTTTCTTCTCTTTCACCAGCTCGGCGATCTTCTCGATCAGACGCGCCTTGTTCAGCTGGTACGGGAGTTCAGTGATGACGATCTGCTGGCGACCACCGACCTTGTCGATGTCTTCGATGATCGAGCGGGCACGCATGTAGATGCGTCCGCGACCGGTGCGGTAGGCCTCGATGATGCCGGCGCGACCGTTGATGATCGCGGCCGTCGGGAAGTCCGGACCGGGGATGTATTGCATCAGCTCGTCGACAGTCAGCTCGGGATTGTCGATGAGCGCCAGGCAACCGTCGATGACTTCACCGAGGTTGTGCGGCGGAATGTTGGTCGCCATGCCCACGGCGATACCGCTGGAACCGTTGACCAGCAGGTTCGGTACGCGGGTCGGCATGACCGCCGGGATCAGTTCGGTGCCGTCGTAGTTCGGCACCCAGTCCACGGTTTCCTTGTGCAGGTCGGCCAGCAGCTCGTGCGCCAGCTTGGTCATGCGCACTTCGGTGTATCGCATGGCCGCGGCGTTGTCGCCGTCCACCGAACCGAAGTTGCCCTGACCGTCGACCAGCAGGTAGCGCAGGGAGAAAGGCTGCGCCATACGGACGATGGTGTCGTACACGGCAGTGTCACCGTGCGGGTGATACTTACCGATCACGTCACCGACGACACGGGCAGATTTCTTGTACGGCTTGTTGAAGTCGTTGCCCAGCTCGCTCATCGCGAACAGCACGCGACGGTGCACAGGCTTGAGGCCATCGCGCGCATCCGGCAGTGCACGGCCGACGATTACGCTCATCGCGTAGTCGAGATAGGACTGTTTCAGCTCGTCTTCGATATTGACCGGGAGGATTTCTTTGGCCAGTTCGCCCATGAGAAGCCTGATTCCTTTTTCTGGTGAAACTTCGCCCTGTCCATTCGGGATTGACGAAGCTCGTCGATGCAGACTGAGTGCCGTGCCTCGACTTACGACAAATCAACAAGTTGAACCCTGGATTTGCGCAGTGAAGACAACCCCGTGGGGCGGCTTCGGAAAACGCCGGATGTTATCACAAGAGCCGCCACGCACCTATCCCCCAGATGCGCATGGAGCATAGTTAGTTGACCGGTGACAGGCTGAAAGGGGACGAGAGAAGCTCAGAGGCGCTTTGAATGCAGAATTCGGGGTGAAATCCGACAGATTTGCTAGCGTTGACACGCTCAACGCCAGCAAAGCGACCGAGGCAGTTTGCGCAACAGCGCCAAAACCGCCGCGAGCCGCCTGGCCGACGATGGCGCCCGAGGAGGCGCCAGAGCCCGTCAATGCAGGCGTTTGCGGCACATCAGCTGGGCCATTTTCGCGGTATCCGGGCGCTCGACGATGCCCTTCTCGGTAACGATCGCATCGATCAGGTCCGCCGGGGTCACGTCGAACACCGGGTTGAACGCCTCGACATCGGCGCCGACGCGCTTGCCGCCGACTTCCAGCAACTCGGCACCGTCACGCTCCTCGATCGGAATGTCATCGCCGCTGGCCAGGTTCATGTCGATGGTCGAACTCGGCGCCACGACCATGAAGCGCACGCCGTGGTGCATGGCGTTGACCGCCAGCTGATAGGTGCCGATCTTGTTCGCCACGTCGCCGTTGGCGGTAATGCGGTCGGCGCCGACGATGACCCAGGTCACGCCTTTGGTCTTCATGATGTGCGCGGCAGCGGAGTCGGCATTGAGCGTCACCGGAATGCCCTCGTTGGCCAGTTCCCAGGCAGTCAGGCGCGAGCCCTGCAGCCACGGCCGGGTTTCGTCGGCGTAGACGCGCTCGACCATGCCCTCGATGAACGCGCCGCGGATCACCCCCAGCGCCGTACCGAAGCCGCCGGTGGCCAATGCGCCCGTATTGCAGTGGGTGAGAATCGCCTGGGCATTGCCCTGGTGCTTGCGGATCAGATCGACACCCAGTTGCGCCATGGTCAGGTTGGCTTCGCGATCGCTTTCGTGAATGGCGATGGCTTCCGCCTCGAGCACCGCCAGCGGATCAGCGTGCTCCTTGAGCCGCTCCAGACGTTCACGCATGCGCCCCAGTGCCCAGAACAGGTTCACAGCCGTCGGACGCGATTCGGCGAGCCGGGTGAAATCCTCTTCCAGCGCAGCCTGCCAGTCACCGCCCGCGGCAAACCGCGCACGCGCCGCCAGCACCACACCGTAGGCGGCACTGATGCCGATGGCCGGCGCCCCGCGCACCACCATCGAACGAATCGCCTCGGCCACGCCCGCGGCGCTGGTGTAGGCGATCCAGGTTTCCTCGAATGGCAAAACGCGCTGATCCAGCAGGTAGAGCGCGCCGTCACGCCAATCGATGGCCTTCACTTTCTCCGCAGCCAACAGTCGATCGCGCATCCCTCACCCCGCACTCATGAACAAAAGCCGCCGATTATAGCGATCCCCCCGCGAAGACGCTCGGGTATACTTCGCCATCCTTTACAAAAGCACTGGAACCGACCCTCGATGCCGAAACCTGCCATTGCGCTCGACCTTTTATTGCTGCCGACCTGGCTGGTACCCGTCGAACCCGCAGGCGTGGTGCTCAAGGAGCATGGCCTGGGCATCCGCGACGGCCGCATCGTGTTCATCGGCCCGCGCGCCGAAGCGTTGAAATGCAATGCCGCGCAAGTGCGCGAATTGCCCGACGTGCTGCTCGCGCCCGGTCTGATCAACGCGCACGGCCATGCGGCGATGACCCTGTTCCGTGGCCTGGCCGACGATCTGCCGCTGATGACCTGGCTGGAAAACCACATCTGGCCGGCCGAGGCCAAGTGGGTCGATGAAGATTTCGTCCGTGACGGCACCGACCTGGCGATTGCCGAGCAGATCAAAGGTGGCATCACCTGTTTCTCGGACATGTATTTCTTCCCCAAGGTCGCCAGCGAGCGCGTGCACAACAGCGGCATTCGTGCGCAGATCGCGATTCCGATCCTCGACTTCCCGATTCCGGGCGCCAGCAGCGCTGATGAAGCCATTCGTCAGGGTGTCGAGCTGTTCGGCGACCTCAAGCATCACGAGCGCATCAGGATCACCTTCGGCCCTCATGCACCCTACACCGTCGGCGACGAAAACCTGGAAAAAATCCGCGTGATCGCCGAGGAACTGGACGCCGCGATCCATATGCACGTGCATGAAACCGCCTTCGAAGTGCAGCAGGCCGTCGAACAGCGCGGCGAGCGCCCCCTGGCCCGCCTCGCGCGGCTGGGCCTGCTCGGCCCGCGTTTCCAGGCCGTGCACATGACCCAGATCAGCGAAGATGACCTGGCGTTGCTGGTAGAAAGCAACACCAGCGTGATTCACTGCCCCGAGTCGAACCTGAAACTGGCCAGCGGCTTCTGCCCGGTCGAGCGCCTGTGGCAGGCCGGGGTCAATGTCGCGGTCGGCACCGATGGCGCCGCGAGCAACAACGACCTCGACCTGCTCGGCGAAACCCGTACTGCCGCGTTGCTGGCCAAGGCTGTCGCCGGCTCGGCCACCGCGCTGGACGCCCATCGCGCGCTGCGCATGGCCACCCTCAACGGCGCACGGGCCCTGGGCATCGATGCCGAAGTCGGTTCGCTGGAGATCGGCAAGGCCGCAGACATCGTCGCCTTCGACCTCGGCGGCCTGGCCCAGCAGCCAGTGTACGACCCGGTTTCGCAACTTATTTATGCCACCGGTCGCGATTGCGTCAAACACCTGTGGGTCGCCGGCAAGCAGTTGCTCGACGACCGGCGCCTGACCCGCCTGGACGAACAACAGCTCGGCGCCACGGCCCGGGCCTGGGGCCAGCGCATCAGCGGCCACACCGAATCGTAAACGCCCCGCCACACGGCGGGGCTGCAACCCCTTTCAAGTTTTTCGAGGACCACAACATGAGCAACGTCGACCACGCCGAAATCGCCAAATTCGAAGCACTGGCCCATCGCTGGTGGGACCGTGAAAGCGAGTTCAAGCCGCTGCACGACATCAATCCGCTGCGGGTCAACTGGATTGACGAACGGGTCAACCTGGCCGGCAAGAAAGTCCTCGACGTCGGGTGCGGCGGCGGCATTCTCAGCGAGGCCATGGCCCAGCGCGGCGCCACCGTGACCGGGATCGACATGGGCGAAGCGCCACTGGCGGTCGCGCAACTGCATCAGCTGGAGTCCGGCGTCAGCGTCGAATACCGGCAGATCACCGCCGAAGCCCTGGCCGAAGAAATGCCCGAGCAGTTCGACGTGGTCACCTGCCTGGAGATGCTCGAGCACGTACCGGATCCGTCTTCGGTGATCCGCGCCTGCTTCCGCATGGTCAAGCCCGGCGGCCAGGTGTTCTTCTCGACGATCAACCGCAA
The DNA here is from genome assembly GCF_030209175.1 of Pseudomonas sp. efr-133-TYG-5. Classification (GTDB taxonomy): domain Bacteria; phylum Pseudomonadota; class Gammaproteobacteria; order Pseudomonadales; family Pseudomonadaceae; genus Aquipseudomonas. Next base: position 178,893 of record NZ_JARVSM010000009.1, read on the forward strand.
CCCGAAGGCGTACCTGTTCGCCATCATCGGCGCCGAATACATCATGAAACTGCTGCCGCGCGGCACCCACGACTTCAAGAAATTCATCCGCCCGTCCGAGCTGGGCGCCTGGAGCCGCATCGCCGGCCTGACCGTCAAGGACATCATCGGCCTGACCTACAACCCGCTGACCAAGCACTACAAGCTGTCGGCCGACGTTGACGTCAACTACATGATCCAGACCCTGCGCGAGGAGTAAGCCGATGGCCATCAGAGCAGTCCTTTTCGACATGGACGGCACCCTGCTCGACACCGCGCCGGACTTCATCGCCATCTGCCAGGCGATGCGCGCGGATCGCGGTTTGCCGCCGATCAATGACAAGCACATCCGCGACGAAATTTCCGGCGGCGCCCGCGCCATGGTCGCGGTGACCTTTTCCATGGATCCGGAATCGCCGGGGTTCGAAGAACTGCGCCTGGAATTCCTCGAGCGCTATCTGGCCGGTTGCGCGGTGCACAGCCGCCTCTTTGACGGCATGGGCGAGCTGCTGGCCGACATCGAGAAGGCCAACCTGGTCTGGGGCGTCGTCACCAACAAGCCGCTGCGCTTCGCCGAGCCGATCATGCAGCAACTGGGGCTGGCCGAGCGCTCGGCGCTGCTGATCTGCCCGGATCACGTGAAGAACAGCAAGCCGGACCCGGAGCCGCTGATCCTTGCCTGCAAGATGCTTGATCTGGATCCGGCGACGGTGCTGTTTGTCGGCGATGATCTGCGCGATATCGAGTCGGGCCGCGATGCCGGAACCAAGACCTGCGCCGTGACCTATGGCTACATCCATCCGGACGACAACCCGCGGCACTGGGGCGCGGACGTGGTGGTGGATCATCCGCTGGAATTGCGCAAGGTGCTCGACAACGCCCTGTGCAGTTGCTGAGCAAAGTCAGAGGATCGCAGCCCGCGACCGCGCCTGCAGGATTGCGATGATCTGCAGGAGCCGGCGAAGGCTGCGATCCTTCAGCGTTTAAATGGATTGTGAGGTTGTTATGTTTGATTACTCCGCTCGTCCCGAATTGCTCAAGGATCGGGTCATTCTGGTTACCGGTGCCGGTCGCGGCATCGGCGCGGCGGCCGCGAAAACCTATGCCGCCCATGGTGCCACCGTGCTGTTGCTGGGCAAGACCGAAGCCAACCTGAGCCAGGTCTACGACGAGATCGAGGCGGCCGGCCACCCGCAGCCGGCGGTGATTCCGTTCAATCTCGAGACCGCCCTGCCCCATCAGTACGATGAGCTGGCGGCGATGATCGAAAGCGAGTTCGGCCACCTCGACGGCCTGCTGCACAACGCCTCGATCATTGGTCCGCGCACGCCGATCGAGCAATTGTCCGGCGACAACTTCATGCGCGTCATGCAGGTCAACGTCAACGCCATGTTCATGCTGACCAGCACCCTGCTGCCGCTGCTCAAGCTGTCCCAGGATGCATCGGTGGTGTTCACCTCCAGCAGTGTCGGGCGCAAGGGCCGCGCGTACTGGGGCGCCTACGGGGTGTCGAAGTTCGCCACCGAAGGCCTGATGCAGACGCTGGCCGACGAAGTCGACGGCGTGGCACCGGTGCGCGCCAACAGCATCAACCCCGGCGGTACCCGCACCAGCATGCGTGCCCAGGCGTATCCGGGGGAAAACCCGCTGAACAATCCGACGCCGGAAGAGATCATGCCGGTCTATCTGTACCTGATGGGCCCGGACAGCACCGGCATCAACGGCCAGGCATTCAACGCCCAGTAATGCCATACGTCGCATTTGTTGCCGTGGCGGATTACCGTCGCGGCATACATTTGCCGCTTTCGGCGCCGGTAAATCAGTCAAATATCCAGCACCCTATATTCCCTCGAAGTCACAAGCCATTGATTTGTAACGTCTTTAATCAATATGAACCGAATGGCATGACTTTCGCTCTAAATTTCCTCAAAGCACGCCGTGTGAAGGCAGTGGGGCAAGGCCTGATTCGATAGCTGACTAATCGTCATCAGGCAGACTAAACTTACGCCAAATGTCCTACGGGACTGATGGATCAGTATGACGCGCAGCCCATAGCCGCTCTCACCCAGCCTGTAAGACAGACTTACTGCTTAGGGGCTCACGCCATATGAAATCACCCTCCCAGACCAATGCAATTGACTTCGACAGTGCCAAATTGCAACGCCTGGGCTTCGGTCAGCAGCCTCCGCTTCTGGAACGGCCGGTCAGCCTTGCGCAATTGCGCCAGCAGCTGAACCTGCAACTGCAGACCAGTCTCGAGCCGCAACGCATCCTCGGTCTCTTCTTCCGCGAAGTGCAGCGCCTGGTACCGCTTGACGCCCTGAGCTACGCGCATCCGGGCAGCGACCTGCGCCTGGAGTTCGGTGCCCGCGGCCATCATTCGGTCAGCTACAGCCTCAGCCATGAAGGCGAGCACATGGGCGAACTGACGTTTCGCCGCAATCAGCGCTTCACTGACCAGGAACAGGGCAACCTCGAGTCCCTGCTGTCGTCGCTGCTCTTTCCGATGCGCAACGCCCTGCTGTATCGCGCAGCCACGCAGAGCGCCCTGCGTGACCCGTTGACCGGCGCCGGCAACCGCATCGCCATGGAACAGACCCTGCAACGGGAAATCGAAATGTCGCGGCGGCACCTGCAACCGCTGTCACTGCTGATGCTCGATATCGACCACTTCAAACGGGTCAACGACAGCCATGGCCACAGCGCCGGCGACGATGTGCTCAGGGCGGTCGCCGCGTCGATCAAGGATCAGTTGCGCAACGTCGACATGGTGTTCCGCTACGGTGGCGAGGAGTTTCTGATCCTGCTGTCCAACACCAGTCGCGAAGCGGCGGCAATGGTCGGCGAGCGCCTGCGTTACGCCACACAGGCCCAGGACTATTACGCCGATGGCCAATTGATCGAGCTGACGGTCAGCCTCGGCTGCTCGACCCTGCTGCCCGGCGAATCGGCCGAAAGCCTGCTGCGTCGCGCCGACAGCGCGCTGTACGTGGCCAAGCGCGAGGGACGCAACCGCCTGGCCATGGCCGGCTGAGTTTTTGCCCCGCCGGACACAATGGGAGCGAGCCGGCCCGCGATGATCGACTGCCACTCAACATCCTGTTGAAGGCCAGATCGATATCGCGGGCCGGCTCGCTCCCACTTTTTTGCGTATAGGCGGCTAAATCAGCTTTCGACCAGCGCCCGGCGCTCGCGGCCGAGGGTCACCCGCTCCGCCAGTTCCAGTTGCATGCACCGCTCGAGGAACAGGTACATGTAGTCGTAGCTCTTGCAGATGGCCTGGCGCAGTTCCGCCTGCAAGGCCTTGCTCGGGTTCAGGCCGGCCAGGGTGCAGATGATTTCCAGCGCTTCCCACGGATGGGCATCGTCATACTGGGCGTGCATCTTCAACCACTTCATCGCCCGCTTGCGCTCCTCTTCAGGGAATGCCGCAGCGTACAAGCCCGTGGAGCAGACCAGCGCCGACCACTCCCCGGTCGCGCCTTCGATGGCATAGTTGGTCGCGGCGATGGCGACGATCAGAGAATCCGCCGAACTGGTGTGCCAGCACCAATGACTCAGCGCATGCAGTTCCGGCGGCACTTGCTGCGCCTGGAGATCTTCCAGACTCACGCCGTGCGCGCGGCTCCAGTGCAACCAGTAGTCGGCGTGGTTCAGCTCGACGCGAATGTTGCGCATCAGCCAACGACGCGCCATGTCTTCGCCAGGGTGGCGGGCAAACTTGGTCTTGGTAAGGTTTTGCGCCATGTATAACGCGAACTGCTCAACCACCGGCCAGCCCCCGATCAGGTACTGGCGCATGGTTCGGGCGCTGAGCTTGTTATCGCGCATGCGCAGGTAAAGTTCATGTTCGACAACCCGGCGCTTGCTCTCGCTGCAATCCTTGAGCAACTGCTGTGCCCAGGCAGGATAACTTGCAGCTTCCATGAGTGGTCCGGTTCGGTTGAATGTGTCGATCACTGTTCGGCTCCTTTTGATTTGTGATTGTAAGGATCGGCGAGAGACTTCAACGGAACGTGCCAGGCGCCTTGAACAACAATGGCTGCGGCCTGGCGGGCCGACTTTGCAAACTGTCACAGGTAAACAATTGCGGGCGTTCGATGACATAACCCTGAGCGTAATCGACACCAATTTCAAGCAATGCCTGCTCGATCTGCGTGGTTTCGACAAACTCGGCAATTGTCTGCTTACCCATGACATGGCCGATGTGGTTGATCACTTCGACCATTGCACGGTTAATCGGGTCGTCCAGCATATCCTTTACGAAACTCCCGTCGATCTTCAGGAAGTCTACAGGCAAATGTTTCAAATAAGCGAATGAGGACATTCCGGCGCAAAAGTCATCTAGTGAGAAGTAACAACCTAAGCCCTTGAGTTCATTAATAAAACGTATTGCACTGCCAAGATTTGCAATTGCACTGGTTTCTGTAATTTCAAAACAAATCATTTCAGGCGGTACTGCGTAGTTATCAAACTGTTCACGCAGAAAGTGCAAGAAGGCGTCATCTCCGATAGTAATGCCTGAAAGATTAATCGCACACATTGCCAACGGAGTTTCATGTTCTTCGGCAATACATTGAGCAATGACCTTGAATACGTTCTGCACCACCCAACGATCCAGCGAAGTCATCAGGCCATAGCGCTCGGCCGCCGGAATGAAACTGTCGGGCAGAATCATGCGGCCGGCTTCATCGTGCAGGCGTAGGAGAATTTCGATGTGCCCGCGGCCGCCAGCATGCCCCAGCGGAGCGATTTCCTGGGCGTACAGACAGAAGCGGTTCTCCTCCAGGGCCATGTGCAGACGCTGTACCCAGGCCATCTCGCCGAAACGCAGGGACAGTTCGGAATCATCGGCATGGTAGACCTGCACGCGGTTGCGGCCCTTCTCCTTGGCCATGTAGCAGGCCATGTCGGCAGCGCGCAGAGAAGCCTCGAGTGTCGCGGGCGTCTGGGTGACATGCACCAGGCCAATACTGACGGTGGTCAGGAACGGTCGGCCCTTCCAGACAAAGTGCAGGTTCTGCACGGTCTGGCGCAGACTTTCGGCGATCTTTTCCGCCGCGTCCGGCGCGCAATTCTCCAGGAGAATGCCGAATTCGTCGCCACCCAGCCGCGCCAGCGTGTCGCCCTCGCGCAGACCGGACTGCAACAGTGCGCAGATGTGCCGCAGCAGTTCATCGCCGGCGGCATGGCCACAGGTGTCATTGACCAGTTTGAACTGATCGAGGTCGAGGAACATCAGCGCATGCCGGCCCGACTGGCGCGTGAGGTTGTGCAGCGCCTGCTCCAGGCGATATTCGAACTCGCGGCGGTTGGCCAGTCCGGTCAGCGCATCGTGGGTCGCCTGCCAAGACAGGTTGGCGATGTACTGCCGCTCCTGAGTCATGTCGTGCAGCACCAGCACGGTACCGCTGACCTTGCCGGCATTGCGGATCGGCGCCCCGACCAGCGTCACCGACACCGTACTGCCGTCCAGGCGCTGGATCAGCTTCGAATGCTCGCTGCCGCCGCCGAGCTTGCCGCTGAGAATATGCTCGATCAGGGTCAGGCCTTCGGTCTGGGCGTTGTCGTCCAGCAGATTGAACAGGGCTGACAGCGGCAGCCCGGCGGCCTGCTCGGCCTTCCAGTGGGTCATGGCCTCGGCGGCGGGGTTCATGTAATCGATCGCCCCGCTGACGTCGGTGGTGATCACCCCGTCGCCAATCGATTGCAGGGTGATGTGCGCCCGGTCCTTTTCCAGCTGCAGTGCCTCGGCAAAGGCGTGCCGCTGCTTGAGCAGTTTGTGCGTACGCAGCAAGGCCAGCACGATCAAGCCGAGCGCAGTGGCCAGGTTGGTGAACAGCAGCAGGCGCAGGATCATTCGCGAGCCTTCGCCGAGGGCATCGCTGAATGCCTTGGCCGCCGGCGTGACGCCATCGTTGATGGCAAAAATCCGCTCTTTCCAGCGGCGGATATCGGCATCGCTGGCAGCGTTGGCGCTGATGGCCTGGTGCATCTCCCTGGCGACTTCATCGAGTTCGACCAGATAGGCATCGCCCACGGTCCAGCGTTCGATGGCGGTTTCCAGATAACTGAAATGACGGAAGTTGAGATACAGCCAGATCAGGCTGGAGACGTCGTCCGGGTGATTGCCGCCCTTGAGAATACCCGCGCGCGCCGCTTGCAGATCCGGCGGCTGGTGGTCGAGCGCCAGGCGCAGTTCATGTCCGCCCTGGGGGACGGCAATCGCTCGCTGGTATTTGACAAAGATCGTTTCGTCGCGGCTGTCGGCATAAAGATTGAGGTAGTAGATGGCGTCCTTCTGGCCTTTCGACCACAGGCTTTCACCCGCCACGTAGCCACGCACCGCCGACAGCACATACAGACTGACGCCACCCAGCAACGCCTGAAACAGCACGACGGCGATGAATGGCCAGACAATGCCCAACAACCGGGGCGTTCCGAGAGTCCGCTTTTGCTTCATGAGGTCCCTTGCGCAAGCACTGCCAGATGAACACCGGAAAATACCGCTCCTGACAGCTCAGCCTAGGCTAATTTTCGACAAGGCAAAGCGACAGCTCTGCCGTCTTCTGCGTCGATCATGCAACCAGGTCGCGCGCTGAGCCCTCGGGGGCGACTTTACTCAAAGCAATTCAAGTACTAAGCGCAGAAATGCGCACAAATCTCAAGGGCGCTGGATTTGTTGCAGGTGTCCATACAGCTTGGCGTAGAGGCCACCATCGGCGATCAACTGCTGGTGATCGCCGTCCTCGGCCACCTGCCCGCCGTCGAACACCAGGACCCGATCGGCCTGCTTAACCGCTGACAGGCGGTGGGCGATGATCAGCGTCGTGCGACCGTTGAGGAAGCGCGCCATGGCCTGATGCAGGTTGTATTCGGTGGCGGCGTCGAGCGCCGAGGTGGCCTCGTCGAGGATCACCACTTTCGGTTCGGCGAGAATCATCCGCGCGATGGCCAGGCGCTGGCGCTGGCCACCCGACAGGCGCACGCCGGAACGCCCGACAATGCTGTCCAGGCCTTGCGGCAAGGCACGGATGGTCGGTTCGAGCTGAGCGATTTCCAGCGCCTGCCAGCAGGCCTCGTCAGTGCGGGTGCGGCCCATGGTCAGGTTGGCGCGCACGCTGTCGTTGAACAGCGCCGGGTGCTGCAGCACCACCGCGACGTTTTCGCGCACGGTTTCCAGACCGATCTCTTCCTGGGTCGAACCGCCGAAACGAATCGTCCCGGCGAGCGGCGTGTACAGCCCCAGCAGCAATTGCACCAGGGTACTTTTACCGCCGCCGCTGGCGCCGACAATCGCCACTTTCTCGCCGGGGGCGATGGACAGGTCCATCTGGTCGAGCACCAGCTCATCGCCGTAGCCGAAGCTCAGGCCCTGGACCTGGATGCCGACGGTCTCGCGCCCCTTGAACGGATCGACGCCACCGGGGTACTGCGGCTCGTCGGCGCGGGCCAGCAACTCGTTGATGCGGGTCAGGGCCCCGCCGGCGGCGTAGTAGGCGTATTGCAGATTCAGCAACTGCTCGACCGGGCCGATCATGAACCACAGGTAACTGAACACCGCGAGCATCTGCCCGATCGACAGGTCGGAAAACAGCACCGTAAGCATCGCCGCCGCGCGAAAGATGTCGATGCCGAACTGGAACAGCAGACCGCTGGCACGGTTCGAGGCGTCGGTCTTCCACTGCGAATTGACCGCGTAATTGCGCACTTCCTGCGCACGCAGGCCGAGACGTCCGAGGAAATAGCCCTGACGGTTGCCGGCGCGTACTTCCTGGATCGCATCAAGGGTTTCGCTCAGCGCCTGGGTGAAACGCGAGGTGCTGTCGTTCTCCAGCTTCTTCAGGTGCTTGACCCGCTTGCCCAACTGCACCGTGGCGTAGATCACCAGCGGGTTGAACAGCAGAATCAGCAGCGCCAGTTTCCAGTGCATCCACATGAGAATGCTGGCGGTGCCGACCAGGGTCAGCATCGCCACCAGGAAGCGGCTGAGGGTTTCGCCGACAAACTTGTCGAGGGTATCGAGGTCGGTGACCAGGTGCGTGGTCACCGTGCCGCTGCCGAGGCTCTCGTATTCGCCGAGGGAGATTCTTTTCAGGCGCTCGATCAGGCGCACGCGGATGCGGTAGACGATGTCCTTGGCCAGTCGCGCAAACAGCCGCGCCTGCAACACGCCAAAGCACAGGGCGCTGCAACGCAGGGTCAGGGTCACCACCAGCATCAGGCCGATATAGCCCGCCGCCTGCTGCCACATGGACGGCAGCACATGGTTCATGACTTTCAGCGCGGCGTCGCCGTGGCCGAGCAGGACTTCGTCCACCAGCAGTGGCAGCAGCAACGGAATCGGCACGCTGCACAGCGTCGCCAGTACGGCCACGCCATTGGCGATCCACAGGGATTTCTTGTGCTGCAGTGCCAGGCGCCGGACTTCTGCCCAGCTCAGCCGGTCGACACGCTTTACGGCTGGCGTGTCATCGGCCAGGTCAGGCACAGGCTGCGCGCTCCAGCCAGCGACCGAGCAACGGTGCCAGCTCGCTCAGCGGCTGGTAGCCGTTGGTCAGCAGCGCCAGTTGGCCATTGCGCTCGGCGAGCAGGGTCGGGAATCCGGCAATGCCCAGATCCTGCACCCAGCTGAAATCGGCCTGCGTCGCTCGGTGCTGATCGGCATGATCGAACAACGCGGCAAATTCGATACGCGGCACGCCGGCCTGCTCGGCCAGTTCGACCAACACGCTGGCCTGGGTGACATCGCGGCCTTGGGCGTAGAACGCCTGCTGGATCAGGCCGACCAGTTTCCACGCGCAATCCGGTGCCAGGCTGCGCGCCGTGACGATGGCGCGGCAGGCCGGTTCGGTGTCGTAGACGAAACCGTCGGGCAGCGCCCCGTCGAACTTGAACGGCTGGCCGGTGGCCTCGGTGACCGCCTGCCAGTGTTCGAGAATGTAGCGCCGGGTGGTCGGCTCCAGTGCCGCGCCACTGCCGGTGCGCAACCCGCCGACCACCAGGTGCAGCTCGACCCCGGCTGCCTGCGCCTGCTCCACCAGTGCCTTGGCCACCGGAGCGAATCCCCAGCACCAGGAGCACATCGGATCCATCACATAGAGCAGGCGCGCAGACATGGTCAGACCTCGGTGGATGCTTGTTTATAGTTGTAGCCGATCGGGTGCGGCATGTTGCGGGCCTTGGCCAGTTCGATCTGCTTCTGACGGTCGATCGCACTGCGCCGGGTCTTCTCGCTCAGGGTGTTCCAGCAGTGCGGGCAGCTGATACCGGCCACGTAATGCTCGGAAGCACGATCCTCGACGCTGACCGGTGTGCGGCAGGCATGACATTGATCGTAGTCGCCTTCGCTGAGGTCGTGACGCACGGTCACGCGGTTGTCGAACACGAAGCAGTCGCCCTGCCATTTGGTCTCTTCCTGCGGCACCTCTTCGAGGTACTTCAGGATGCCGCCCTTGAGGTGGTAAACCTCTTCGAAGCCCTCGCCGAGCATGTAGCTCGAGGCCTTCTCGCAGCGGATGCCACCGGTGCAGAACATCGCGACCTTCTTGTGCACGGCCGGGTCGAAGTGGGCTTTGATGTAGTCGGGAAACTCGCGAAAACTGGTGGTTTTCGGATCGATGGCACCCTCGAAGGTGCCGATCGACACTTCGTAATCGTTGCGCGTGTCGATCAGCAGCACTTCCGGGTCGCTGATCAGCGCGTTCCAGTCCTGCGGCTCGACGTAGGTGCCGACCTTCTTGTTGGGGTCGACGCCTTCGACACCGAGGGTCACGATCTCTTTCTTGAGCTTGACCTTGGTGCGATAGAACGGCTGCTCGTCGCAGTACGATTCCTTGTGGTCGATGTCGACCATGCGTGGATCGTTGCGCAGCCAGGCGAGCAGGCCGTCGATGCCTTCGCGGCTGCCGGACACGGTGCCGTTGATGCCTTCTTCGGCGATCAGCAGCGTGCCTTTGATGCCGTTGTCGACCATCGCTTGCAGCAGCGGCTCGCGCAGGTTGACGTAATCTTCGAGGGTGACGAACTTATACAGTGCCGCCACGACAATGGGTTGTGTCATGGGTATTTCTCCAGGTGGCTACCCTCGCAAAGGGTGAACCGGATGCGAAAAAAAACGCGCCGGGTCAGCGGCGCGTTGCGGATTCTAGCAAAAAAGCAGCTTCAAGCGGCGCGCTTCTAGCGGCGAGCCAGGAACACTCGCCTTCAACGTGCAGCCTGCCGCTCGAAGCTTATCGCTGCTCTCCGCCGGCGCAGGTCGGCGACGCCGGCGCGGCGCCGACTTCTGCCCATTCCTGCGGGGTGTAGGTGTGCAGCGCCAACGCATGGAACTCGCCCATCAGCTCGCCGAGCGTGCCGTAGACCTTCTGGTGGCGCTTGACCCGGTTCAGGCCTTCGAACTGCGCGCTGACCACCACTGCCTTGAAGTGGGTCTGCAACCCGCGACTGTGCATGTGGCTTTCGTCCAGCACCTGCAGGTGCTCAGGCTGAAGCAGGGCCAGCGTCGATTCGATGCGTTGTTGCATGGTCATCACGAACTCCGCTTACGGCTTTTTCTTGGCAGGAGCGGCGCCTTTAGGCTCCAGCTCGGCTGTCATGTCAGCCAGCAGTTTGTTGACCACCGGTACCGCGCTTTCCAGTTTGGCCTGGGTCATCTGCGCCGATTGCTGGGTCAGCTGTGGCATTTTCTCCAGGACTTTCTTGCCCAGTGGCGACTGGTAGAACGCGACCAGGTCCTTGAGCTCGGATTCGCTGAAGTTGCTGGTGTAGAGCTTGACCATGTCCGGCTTGAGCTTGTTCCAGCCGATGGCTTGGTCGAGCGCGGCATTGGCCTTGGCCTGATAGGTTTCCAGGACGGCTTTCTTGGACTCCGGGGCTTTGGTCTGTTCAAAGCGCTGGGCGAACATTTGCTGCACTTGCATGTACACCGGAGTGCCCAGTTTGTCAGCGTGCGCCAGGGTCAGGAAAGCTTCGGCACTGGCGTTGTGGCTGGCGGTATCGGCGAAGACCTGGCCGCTGGCGCAAACCAGGGCTACCGCGGTACAGATGGCACGAAGACGAGTCATCGAGTTTCCTTTTCTAGCAGGCGAGGTAAAACCCCAAGGGCGACCATTCTGCGCCTGAATAACGCCGCGGCTCAACCCCCGGGCCTTGCCGCGCTTGATTGGCCAGCCTCAGCGGTCAACAATCGACTCGATGGAACCACCTGGGCCGAACCCGGCCTAAACAGCGCAAACAGACCAACAGGAGTGTGCACGATGAGCCGTATCGAAACCGACAGCCTGGGCCAGATCGAAGTCCCGGACGACGCTTACTGGGGCGCTCAGACGCAACGCTCGCTGATCAATTTCGCCATCGGCCAGGAACGCATGCCGCTGCCGGTGCTGCATGCCCTGGCGCTGATCAAGAAAGCCGCGGCCCGGGTCAACGACCGCAACGGCGACCTGCCCGCCGACATCGCCCGCCTGATCGAACAGGCGGCCGATGAAGTGCTCGACGGCCAGCACGACGACCAGTTCCCGCTGGTGGTGTGGCAGACCGGCAGCGGCACCCAAAGCAACATGAACGTCAACGAAGTGATTGCCGGGCGCGCCAACGAACTGGCCGGCAACCCGCGCGGCGGCAAGTCGCCGGTGCACCCGAACGATCATGTCAACCGCTCGCAGAGTTCCAACGACTGCTTCCCCACCGCGATGAGCATCGCCACGGCGCGCGCCGTGCAGGAGCAACTGCTGCCGGCCATCGCCGAACTGTCCGGCGGCCTCGCCGAACTCTCGGCGCGGCACATGAAACTGGTGAAGACCGGCCGCACGCACATGATGGACGCCACGCCGATCACCTTCGGCCAGGAGCTGTCGGGGTTCATCGCGCAACTGGACTACGCCGAGCGGGCGATCCGCGCGGCATTGCCGGCAGTGTGCGAACTGGCCCAGGGCGGCACCGCCGTCGGCACCGGTCTGAATTCGCCCCACGGCTTCGGCGAGGCGATTGCCGCCGAATTGGCCGCGCTGTCCGGATTGCCGTTCGTCACCGCGCCGAACAAGTTCGCCGCGCTGGCCGGGCATGAACCGCTGACCAGCCTCTCCGGCGCACTGAAAACCCTCGCCGTGGCGCTGATGAAAATCGCCAACGACCTGCGCCTGCTCGGCTCGGGCCCGCGTGCAGGTTTTGCCGAAGTGAAGCTGCCGGCCAACGAACCGGGCAGCTCGATCATGCCGGGCAAGGTCAACCCGACCCAGTGCGAAGCGCTGTCGATGCTCGCCTGTCAGGTGCTGGGCAACGATGTGACCATCGGCATCGCCGCCAGTCAGGGCCACCTGCAGCTGAACGTGTTCAAACCGGTGATCATCCACAACCTGCTGCAATCGATCCGCCTGCTGGCCGATGGCTGCAGCAACTTCCAGCAGCACTGCATCGCCGGCCTGGAGCCGGACGCGCAAGTCATGGCCCAGCACCTGGAGCGTGGCTTGATGCTGGTGACGGCGTTGAACCCGCACATCGGCTACGACAAGTCGGCGGAAATCGCCAAGAAAGCCTACGGCGAAGGCACGACCTTGCGTGAGGCGGCGCTGCAGCTGGGCTATCTGACCGACGAAGAGTTCGATGCCTGGGTGCGGCCGGAGAACATGATCGAGGCTGGCGCCAAGGGCTGAGAGATTTTTAGCGGCTGAAAGTCCGTCTTCGCGAGCAGGCTCGCTCCCACAGTGGACCGCATTGTCATGCTGGCAAAGCGTTCAAATGTGGCAGCGAGCCTGCGCGCGAATGGAAGCAGCGCCGGCTAACCGGCTGCAATGCGCATGCGCCGCGCCTTCAGCCCGGCAATCAACGACGGCCCCAGCGCGACCAGTGCCGACCCCAGCACCACCAGCACCGCGCCGCCATAACCCAGCGCATTGATCTGCTCGGCTTGCACATACTCGGGCCAGATCCCGGCCGCCACGGCCACCGCACCGAACGTCACCAGCGGCGTGATCGCCAGCGTGGCACTGACCCGCGACGCTTCCCAATGCGCCAGCGCCTCGGCGAACGCACCGTAGGCAATCAGGGTGTTCATGCAGCAGGCCAGCAGCAACCAGCCCTGCAGCGGACTCAGCTCGAGCGCTTCGAGCGGATGCACCCACGGCGTCAGCAGCAAGGCGCAGAACAGGTAGATCACCATCATCACCTGCAACGAATTCCACACGGTCAGCAATTGCTTCTGCCCCAGCGCGTAGAACGTCCATACCGTCGAGGCCAGCAGCACCAGCAGCACGCCGGCGGTGTAGTCCGACAGCGAGGTCAGCAGCTCTGCCAGTCGCTGGTTGAAAAACAGCGTGAAGCCGATCAACAGCACGGCCAGGCCAATGCCCTGACCGATACTGAAGCGCTCCTTGAACACAAACAGGCTGGCGATCAGCAACATGATCGGCCCCATCTGCACTACCAGTTGCGCGGTGCCGGGGCTGAGCAGGTTGAGGCCCATCAGGTACAGCACATAGTTGCCAACCAGGCCGAGCACCGCCATCAGCACCAGCCAGCCCCCCCGGGGGCCGAGCTGTCTGCGGCTAGGCAGCCGCCGGGTTGCCGCCAAGTAAAGGAACAGGCAGCCACCGGACACCAACAGACGAAACCAGGTCACCGTGACCGGATCCATCACCAGCAACACCTGTTTGAGCTTGATCGGCAGGATGCCCCACAGAAACGCGGTCAGCAGCGCGAGGAACATGCCGTACACCCAACGACCCGATGAAATGTGCATGCGAACCCCGATGCCTGCTGACGAGTGCGCTCATTCTAGGCGCCGAACCCGGCCCGAACACAGGGACAGTTGCGCTCAGGCCGCTAATGAAACTGTGCAGGTCGCAGCAGAAAATTGACGAACCGCCGTTGATCGCCTGGCAGAGCGCGCCAAGTGCTTCAGGCATAAGCTCATTGCATCCGGCCCGACCTATCACTCAACAGGGAGACCCACCATGTACGGCATGCGCGCCCAGGACACCGCCCCCGCCACGCACTTTCGCAGCGACCGGGTATGCCGGGTCAATGGCGAACTGTTTTTCAGCACGCGCGAGAACACCCTCGAAGGGCCGTTCGACAGCAATGAAAACGCGGAGAAAGCAATCCGCGCCTATATCGCGCGGATGCAGCTCGTGGATTCCAGCCGGTTATCAGGATGATCCCATCGCTGGCAAGCCAGCTCCCACCGTGTTCCAGGGTGTTCACAAATACAGGCAACACCTTCAGAACCTGTGGGAGCTGGCTTGCCAGCGATGACGGCTTGAATGCCGCCAATTATCTCCAGGCTTACCGAACAGCCTCGAACAACCCCGTCGCCCCCATCCCGCCGCCGACGCACATGGTGACGATGCCGTAGCGCAGGTTGCGCCGCTGCAACTCGCGCACCAGATGCCCGACCTGACGCGATCCGGTCATGCCGAACGGGTGACCGATGGAGATCGAGCCACCGTTGACGTTGTACTTGTCGTTATCGATTTCCAGGCGATCGCGGCTGTACAGGCACTGCGAGGCAAACGCTTCGTTGAGCTCCCACAGGTCGATGTCCGCCACCTGCAACCCCTTGGCCTTGAGCAGTTTCGGCACCGAGAACACCGGGCCGATGCCCATCTCGTCGGGTTCACAACCGGCCACGGTAAAACCACGGAAAAACGCTTTCGGCCTGAGCCCCAGTTGCAGGGCTTTTTCCAGGCTCATCACCAGGGTCATCGAGGCACCGTCAGACAGTTGCGACGAGTTGCCCGCAGTCACCGAACCGTCCTCGGCGAACACCGGTTTCAAGCCGGCAAGGCTTTCATAAGTGGTGTCCGGGCGGTTGCAATCGTCACGATCGACGATGCCGTCGAGGATCTGCACCGCGCCGCTGTTCTTGTCTTCGACCTGGTATTTCACCGCCATCGGCACGATTTCATCGTTGAACAGCCCCGCCGCCTGGGCCTGCGCCGTGCGCAGCTGACTTTGCAGGGCATAGCGATCCTGGGCTTCACGGCTGACGCCGTAACGACGCGCCACCACTTCGGCGGTCTGCCCCATCGTGTAATAGATGCCCGGGGTCTGCTGCTTGAGCAACGGGTTGATCAGGTGATCGGTGTTGACGCTTTTCAGGGTCAGGCTGATCGACTCGACACCGCCGGCAACGATGATGTCGCTGCAGCCCGAGGCGATCTGGTTGGCGGCAATCGCAATCGCCTGCAGGCCCGACGAACAGAAACGGTTGAGGGTCATGCCGGCCGTGCCGGTGCCCAGCCGCGACAGCACCGCCACATTGCGGCCGATGTTGTAGCCCTGGGCGCCTTCGTTGGAGCCGGCGCCGACGATGCAGTCCTCGACGCTGGCCGGGTCGACGTCATTGCGCGACAGCAGCGCGTTGACGCAATGGGCCGCCATGTCATCAGGGCGGGTCTGGTTGAACTTGCCGCGAAAGGATTTGGCCAGGCCAGTCCGTACGCTGTCGACGATCACCACTTCACGCATGGCATACCTCATTGTTGTTATCGGTTGGAGTGGACCGAGGATAAGTCCACCCGATTACCGACCGCGACAATCATTCACCCCGCGTATGCGCGCCCATCGACTCAGTCCTTGTGTTTCCTGTTCTTCTTGTCGGACTTGTCGAACGCCTCTTCCAGCGCGCGGTTGATCGTGCGCAACACCTTGACCCGCGCCCAGCGCTTGTCATTGGCTTCGACCAGGGTCCACGGCGAGATTTCGGTACTGGTGCGATCGACCATGTCGCCCACCGCCGCACGGTAATCATCCCACTTGTCGCGGTTGCGCCAATCGTCCTCGGTGATCTTGAAGCGCTTGAACGGGATCTCCTCGCGCGCCTGGAAACGCTCCATCTGCGTGTCCTTGTCGATGGCCAGCCAGAACTTCACCACAATGACCCCGGCATCGGCGATCTGTTCTTCGAAGTCGTTGATTTCGCCGTACGCGCGCATCCAGTCGGCGGTGCTGCAAAAGCCTTCGACCCGTTCCACCAGCACCCGCCCGTACCACGAGCGGTCGAACACGGTGAATTTGCCCCGCGCCGGAATATGCCGCCAGAACCGCCACAGATAAGGCTGCGCCCGCTCCTCTTCGGTCGGCGCGGCAATCGGCACAATGTTGTACTGGCGCGGATCGAGCGCTGCCGCGACCCGGCGGATCGCCCCGCCCTTGCCCGCAGCATCGTTGCCTTCGAACACCGCGACCAGCGCATGGCGGCGCATGCGCTTGTCGCGCATCAGCCCGGACAGCCGCGCCTGCTCGGTGATCAGTTGTTCTTCGTAGTCCTTCTTCTCCAGGCGCTGTTCGAGGTTGAGGCTGTCGAGCAGGTTCATCTGATCCACCGGTGTGCCCAGCGGTGCGGCGCTGACATCGTGCGGATGGACATCCGGCCGCTTCAACGCGTTCTGCAGGCCTTCGAGAAGAATCTTGCCCACCGCCAGGCTGCGGTAGTGCGCGTCCATGCCTTCGATGACATGCCACGGCGCATAGTCGCGGCTGGTGCGGCGCAGCACGCGCTCACCGTACTTGACGAACTTGTCGTAGGTCTGCGACTGCTGCCAGTCCAGCGGACTGATGCGCCAGCTGTGCAGCGGATCGTCGGCGAGCGCCTTGAGCCGTGCCTTCATCTGTTTCTTGGACAGGTGGAACCAGAACTTGAAGATCAGCGCACCTTCATCGCAGAGCATTTTTTCCAGGCGCTCGGCGGCGTTGATCGCCTGGTCCAGGCGCGGGTCCTTGAACAGCCCGTGCACCCGTCCCTGCAGCATCTGGCTGTACCAGTTGCCGAAGAAAATGCCCATGCGCCCCTTGGCCGGCAGCATTCGCCAGTAACGCCAGGCCGGTGGTCGCGCCAGCTCTTCGTCGGTCTGCTGGTCGAAGGTGCGCACTTCGATCAGGCGCGGGTCCATCCATTCGTTGAGCAACTTCACCGTCTCGCCCTTGCCGGCGCCCTCGATGCCGTTGATCAGGACGATCACCGGAAAACGTTTCTGCTGTTGCAACTCGAACTGCGCCTCCAGCAGCGCTTCGCGCAGCGCAGGTACGGCGGCTTCGTAGGTGTCTTTGTCGATGGCGTGACCGATTTCAGCGGATTCGAACATGGGCGGCTCCCTTCCAGAATTCAGCAAGACTAGCGGATGGATCTCTGCCATGGGGAAGAAATCCTGATCGATCCTTTTGCCGCGCGGCATTTTCCGCCAGCGCTCGCGCGCAGGACTTGCCATGGATCAAGCGCCCCTCGCGTGATCGGCTAGAATGGCCGCCTTGTCGTTGCCGAGCCTGCCATGAATCCTGTACTGCCCCACGCCCAACTCGACTGGGATGACCAGGGACGCCCGCGTTCGCGAGTGTTCGACGATGTGTATTTTTCCGATCAGTCGGGCCTGGATGAAACCCGCTACGTGTTCCTCGAGCAGAACCGTCTGGCCGAACGCTTCGCCGCGCTGCCGGCAAGCGGGCGACTGGTGATCGGGGAAACCGGCTTCGGCACCGGGCTGAATTTTCTCTGCGCCTGGCAGCTGTTTGAACACCACGCGGTGGCCGGTGCGCGGCTGCATTTCGTCAGCGTCGAAAAATACCCGCTGAGCCCTGCCGACCTGCATCGCGCGCTGGCGCTGTGGCCCGAACTGCAGCCACTGGCCGCGCAACTGCTCAAGCACTACGTGGCGATCCATCAGGGCTTCCAGCGCATCGTCCTGGACAATGGCCGGGTGACGCTGACGCTGCTGATCGGGGATGCGCTGGAACAACTGCCGCAACTGGATGCGCAGATCGACGCGTGGTTTCTCGACGGTTTCGCCCCGGCGAAAAATCCCGAGATGTGGACCGCCGAACTGTTCGCCGAACTGGCACGACTGGCAGCGCCGGGCTCGACCATCAGCACCTTCACCAGCACCGGTTGGGTACGCCGCCTGCTCAACGCCGCCGGGTTCAAGATGAAGCGTACTCCGGGCATCGGCCACAAGTGGGAAATCCTGCGCGGCGAATTTCTCGGCTGGCCTGCCGATGTGCCGGCGCCAGCGCCGGAAAAGCCCTGGTTCGCCCGCCCCGCCCCGCTGACCGGCGAGCGCCATGCGCTGGTGATCGGCGCCGGGCTCGCCGGTTGCGCCAGCGCTGCCAGCCTGGCCGCACGCGGCTGGCAGGTCAGCCTGCTGGAGCGCCACGCCGCGGTGGCACAGGAGGCCTCGGGCAATCCGCAGGGCGTGCTGTACCTGAAGCTCTCGGCCCACGGCACAGCGTTGTCGCAGTTGATCGTCAGCGGCTTCGGCTACACCCGCCGGCTGCTCGAGACACTGCAGCGCGGCAAGGACTGGGATGACTGCGGCGTCCTGCAACTGGCGTTCAATGCCAAGGAAGCCGAGCGCCACGCGCAACTGGCGGCCGCGTTCCCCGAAGATCTGCTGCACTGGCTCGATCAGCCGCACGCCCAGGCCCGCGCCGGGATCGGGCTGGCCCACGGCGGGCTGTTCTATCCCGAGGGCGGCTGGGTGCATCCGCCCGCGTTGTGCCAGGCCCAGGCGCGGCAGCCGAACATTCGCCTGTTCAGCCACCAGCAGGCGCTGGAACTGCGCAAGGTCGGCAGCCTCTGGCAAGCCTTCGACGGCGAGCGCTTGCTCGCCAGCGCCCCGCTTGTCGTGCTGGCCGGTGCCGCCGACATCCAGCGCTTCGCGCAAAGCGCCGAACTGCCGCTCAAGCGCATCCGCGGGCAGATCACCCGGCTGGCGCAAACCGCGCAGAGCCAGGCACTGGCGACGGTGGTCTGCGCCGAAGGCTACGTCGCCCCGGCCCGCCTCGGCGAGCACACCCTGGGCGCCAGTTTCGCCTTCAACAGCGACGACCTGACCCCGACCACCGCCGAGCACCTGGGCAACCTGGCGATGCTCGAAGAAATCTCCACTGACCTGATGGCGCGCTTGCGCATCGATGAACAGGACCCCGAGCAGCTGCAGGGCCGCGCCGCATTTCGCTGCACCAGCCCCGACTACCTGCCGATCGTCGGCCCCCTCGCCGACCACGCAGCATTCACCCAGGCCTACGCCGCGCTGAGCAAGGATGCCCGCCAGGTACCGGACATTCCCTGCCCGTGGCTCGACGGCCTGTACGTCAACAGCGGCCACGGCTCGCGCGGCCTGATCACCGCGCCGCTGTCCGGCGAACTGCTCGCCGCCTGGCTGGACAACGAACCGTTGCCGCTGCCCAGGAGCGTCGCCGAGGCTTGCCATCCCAATCGCTTTGCCCTGCGCCGACTGATCCGCGGCAAATAACCCGCCGCTAGCCATGATCGGGCAGCACGCACAAACCGAGATCCACCAGGCGCTGCACCTGCCCGGTCATCTTCTCGACCACGCCGTGCTCGGCTTGCGCCTGTTCGGCGGCGTAGGCGTTCATGCGGCGCAGGTATTCGGCGGAGCTGTAGTCATCGGCCTGCTCGAACAACGTCTGGATCAGTGCCTGGTAGCGTCCGCGGGCGACAGCGAATTCCTGCGGGAACTGCCGGCGCAAGTGCTCTTTCCAGAATGGCTGGTCGACCAGGAACCTGTGCCACGCCGACGACAATTCGGCGGCCTTGACCCGATGGGTCGCGACTTCCAGATCCGCCGGCGTGACCCCGCCCAGGGCGGCATAACGCATGTGCCGAGGCTGCCCCGGCAGCTCAAGGGGCTCGGCCAGACCGGTGCGATAGGCCAGGCTCACCTCCAGCGGATCCAGTGTCGGATGTCTGGCTGCGTGCTCGGCGGCGATCCGGTCCAGTTGTTCGAGGCGGAACAAGCCGCGCCCCAGGTCGAGCAGCGTTTGCGTCGAAGCGGATTGCGCCTCGGTCACCTGGTGGATCAACACCGCCAGCTCGACATGACTGAAATTCAGTGCCGCCGAATCCGTGCAGTTCATCGGGTTGGCCGCCAGATCGAACACCTGCTCGCGCAAGGGCGTGTCGACCTCGGTGTGCTCCAGCACCGCCCAGACACGCCGGGTCAGCTCTTCGCGCACGCGCTCGGAATCGGCGGTATTGCCCAGCTCCGCCAGTAGATGAAACAGGCCCTCCGAACGCGGGTCATCCTTGAGCGCCGTCCAGATGCCCAGCCGTCGCTCGCCGACTTGCCCGCCGGTTTCGGTCAGCCACAGCGAGCGCGCCACGCCCTCGTCCAGGCGAGCGCTGTCGTTTTCGACGAAGCCCATGCCGACCCCGACCCGGTCGCGGTAATCCTCCAGCCGGGTGCTGCTGGCAGTGGACAACGGGTTGCCACGCAGGTTGAGGGTCTCGCTGAAACGGCGCTCCATGCGGAACAGCCACTGCGGCAGTTCCTGTATATCGTTGCCGCGCATGTCCACCAGATCCAGGTCGGGCAAGCGCTCGATGCCCTTGGGCAGTTCGGTGGCGCGGGTATTGCGCAAGGCGAGATGAACCAGCTCGCCCATCTTGCTGACATCCGGCGTCGCGCCCAAATGGTTGTCGCTCAGATTCAGGACGTGCAACGTTCGCAGGTTCGCCAGTTTGACCAGCGTCTGCTCGGTCAGCTTGAGGCGATTGCCGGCCAGGCTCAGCTGCCTGAGGCCGGGCATGTGCGAGATCACTTCGGGCAACAGGGTCAGTTGATTGCGATCCAGTTCCAGGGTCTCGATCTGCCTGAAGGCCTTGAGGAAATAGGCGACGTCGTTGCCCTGCTGCATGTTCTTCAGCGACAGTCGCTGGATATGATCGAAGCTGACACCGACCGGCAGCGTTGGCAGTTTGCCGACCCGCATGCCGTCCAGATTCAGCGCGTACACCGGCCGACGCCATTGATCGGGCACGACCAGCATCCGGCGAAAGCTGTCCTCGATCAGAAAGGCCGTCGTCTGCCGGCTCTCGCGTACGTCACTCAACACCCCGCCGACAGCCTTGATGCCCGCCTCGTCAGCGGCCCAGTCCTGCAGCGCCGCCCTCAGACGTTGCAGATCGAACTGCAACTGTTTGATCCGGGTCGCCCGGCTCAGCGCGTCAGTGCCCAGGCCATCGAGAAACCCGGCGGCGTCCGCTGCGGAGAAGCCCGGATAGAGTTTGCGCACCTTGGCCAGCAAACCGCGCGAATGCTTCGCCTGCGCGTCGGGCGGATCAGCCTGCAGGCACGGCACATCTCGTACGGGTGCATCCAGCGCGCCGCCGGCCAGCACCCTGGCGCAGCCCTCGCGCTCGTCCAGCGCGCAATTGAGCAACCTCTGACGCAGGCGCCAGCTTTCATCCGCCTGCGCGTCGAAACCGAGCGCCTCACGCTGTGGCGCCGGCAGGACTTTGAGCAGGGCTTTGTAGAGGCTGTCGGGCCCCGCCTCGACCCGCCCCACTGACTGGCCGTCGCTGCCGTACGCCGCGTGCCCGCTCTTGAGCCTGACGATCGTGCAGGGCTTCGCCGAAGGCACACCAATGGACTCAAGCAGCGTGCCCTTGAGCGACTGCTCGCGCATCTGCAGATGCCATTTCGAGTCCCAGCCAGGCAGGCGCGGCAGCAAGCGGATCGCCAGTCTTTCGCTATCGGCATTGGCGATAGCGCCCAGGTACAGGCCACTCAGCGCCCGATCCAGGCGCACGGCGGCGCCGGCTTCGCGGGCCCGTTGCGCCAGGGCCAGGGGCACGCGAGCGGTGGCGCGCAGTTGCAGGCGTTCGACGCTCGGCGCCTGCCGCAGCAGTTCATGGGCATAGCGTGCCGGCAGTTGTGGATCAACCGCGCGGACCTTGCGCACCTCCTCGAGGGCGCTCTGGTCGTACCGCTGATACAAGTGCTCGAACAATGCACGTCGATCGACCTTGAGCGTCGCGGCGATGGTCTTGGCCAACAATGCCGCTTCGTCCTTGGGGGCCGCATCCACGCCGAGCAGCGTATTGACCTCGCGCGGATGGAGGCCGTCGATGACCGCCTGCAACAACTCGCCGCGGTCCAGTTGCGCCTGCCGGATGATGACGCTGAGGGTGTCATCGTCGATGGTCGTCGGCGGGTAGGTGGCACTCATGCGGCCCTGCGCATCGAGTACCTTGATGTAGCGGTCCTGCGGCCAGCGCGGCAGGTTCGGCAACGTATGCAGCAGTTCCTCGACAGACCCGCGGCTGTCGAATTCGTCCTGGGCCAGGCCACTGACCAGGTCGCGCAATCGCCGCTCGATACGCAAGCGCCCGAGTGCATCGAGCAGGCGCGGGGTCAGCGGCCGGTTGTCATCGCTCAAGCGGTGCAGCTGGTCAAAACGCGTGTCGGTCAGGCGGCGGACCATCTCCAGGCGGCTCTCGTCGAGATCGGCCAGGCGCGGATCGATCCGCTTCAGGGTGTAGGCTCCCGTCCATTGCTCGCTGGGCTCGGCGTGATGCCGCCAGCCGCCCTGGCCGTTGTGTTCCAGCGGCGGCGCGTAGGCTTGCGCGCGCGATGGATGCTGGATGTGCCAGCGCCTGGTCACCGGATCCAGCGTCACCGCATACAGGCGATCGTCGATACGCACCCAGGTCTTGCCCTCCAGGTGATACAAGCCGGCAGCATCCGGCGTCACCGCCACTCCCGGTGGAAACTGCTGCGCATAGGCCTCGAGTTCCGGCTTCCACAGGCGCTCCTGCCCCTGGCGATTGAGCACGGCGGTGAACGGCCGGAAAAACTCCGGGTGTTGGCGTACGGTCTTCAGCGCCAGCGATTTCAGGACGTTTTGCCCGACCCCCGTGGCGGCCATCAAGGCGATGTTTTCCGCCACGCTGAGCAAGTGCGTCAGCGCCTCCTGCCGATCGCCGCGCTGCCAGTCCTCGACGCCCTCATAGACTTCACCAAGCAGTTGGCCGACGGCCACGCCCATCATCAATTCACCGAGCACCGGGACAAAAAGCCCGGCGACATTGGCCACGGTCATGCCGATCTGCAGATAGTTCAGCAGACGTTGCTTGCGCACCTCTTCATCGACATCGGCGGTGGGCACCGCGAGCGCACGGGCATCGAGCTGGCATTTGCCGACATGGCTCTTGAGCATGAAGTCGAACAACGGTGCACTGATCGACAACGGTTTGACCTGCCCCAGGTTCGGCTGGCGAGCAAGGGCCTCGAGGAAATCCGCCTTGTCGCTCTCGTCGATGCAATGAATGAAGTAGCGGCGATAGCTGACCAGCCCCAGCTTGAAGCTCAGGTACTTCACGAAGGCGCTGAACCCCGGGTACTCATAGAGCGGCTGGTCGGGCTCGCCGGCCATGTACACCAGGCACGGTTCGTCGGGGTACTGCTCGACCGAGCGTGCGCAGAACACCACCGCACCCCACACGCAACTGTCGAGCACTTCGATCCCCTGCATGATCCATGGCTGTCCCTGGTAATGCAGGGTCGTGCGACTGACAATGCCCCTGGCATCGATCAGTCGTTGCACGGTCTGGAACCCTGCCGGGGTGACGTGCCCCTTGACCAGGGCCAGGTGCAGATCCAGTTGCAGCAGTTGCCGCTTCATCGTCGCGATGTCCGCAGTCATGGCGCTGCTGGTCACGACCGTGCCAGCGGCATCGCGCAAGCCGAACACCTGGAGAAAATGCGTCTGGTAACGCTGCCCCAGATCCAGCTCCCGGCACAACCGGGCGAACGCGGGCGGCGTCAGCCCAGGCACCCCGGACGGCGTGCTGGCGACTCGGATCACGCTGCCTGCGGGGAATCCGTCGAGCGTGGTTTCGTCGGCGCTGAAATTCTGCATCGCCGCCTCGAGCAAGGTAAGTGTGGCCGGCGCGACGCTCGGTGCGGCGCCTTTCGCCGGGGTGCCGGGCGTACAGCCACAGTCGGCCCCCGGCAATTCCAGGTGATCGTGCTCGACATCGAATTGCGCAGGCCACCGGGCGCGCAGCGCACGGCTCAATTCGTCGATGCAGAAGGTCTTCAGCGGCCTCAGGCGCTGCAGGTCACTGGCCACTTTGGCCTGGCTGGCATGCAGCTCCCGAGCGCTAGTGTCGAGCGCCGCCAGTGTGCTCGAGGACGCTTTCAGCAGCCCTGCCGGCAGGCGCTGTTGCAGGATCCGCGCGGCATCCAGGTCGCCGGTGATTTCCAGCAGCGCGCGCAGCGTCTGCTCCGGAGTCAATGCGGCGGGTGCGGCGACCGCCTTCGGAATCGACATGGGCAATATTCCTTTATTGCAGGTTGAAGCCCTCTACCCTAGCGAGCTTCGTCGGCGAAGAAAAACAGGAAAAGCTGCGGCGTTCGCCGGGGAAACCAGCAGGAATTTGCTTGAATGAAGTAAATATCTACCACCGGCAGCAGCGCTTTCCGCGCTATGCCTCCGCCGGTCAGACAACCGCACTTATAACTTATCGTTCTAAAACTCCGACATCCGGGTCAGGTCAGTTTCTGAGTACCGGGCATTTCGCCGCGGTACGGCAACACCCTCCCCAACGGAAAAACCGGTAAGGACTTTATGTGCGGATTAGCTGGCGAGTTACGTTTTGATCAACAACCTGCAGACCTTGCAGCCATCGAGCGAATCACCCATCACCTGGCGCCTCGCGGCCCCGATGCGTGGGGTTTTCATGCCCAAGGGCCGATTGCCCTGGGCCATCGTCGCCTGAAAATCATGGACCTGTCGGACGGCTCGGCGCAGCCGATGATCGACAGCCAGCTGGGCCTGTCCCTGGCCTTCAACGGCGCGATCTATAACTTCCCGGAGTTGCGCGCCGAACTTGAAGCGCTGGGCTACGCGTTCTACTCCGGCGGCGATACCGAAGTGCTGCTCAAGGGCTACCACGCCTGGGGTGAAGCGCTGCTGCCGAAACTCAACGGCATGTTCGCCTTCGCCATCTGGGAGCGCGATGCCCAGCGCCTGTTCATCGCCCGTGACCGTCTCGGCGTCAAGCCGCTGTACCTGTCGCGCACCGGTCAGCGCCTGCGCTTTGCCTCGGCCCTGCCGGCACTGCTCAAGGGTGGCGATATCAACCCGATCCTCGATCCGGTGGCGCTCAATCACTACCTGAATTTCCACGCCGTGGTCCCCGCGCCGCGCACCCTGCTGGCCGGCATCGAGAAACTGCCGCCGGCGACCTGGATGCGCGTCGCGGCAGACGGCAGCACCGAGCAGCAAACCTGGTGGACGTTGCCCTACGGCCCGCATGACGACGAGAAAAACCTCACCCTCGAAGACTGGCGCGACCGCGTGCTCGACAGCACCCGCGAAGCGGTGGCGATTCGTCAGCGCGCTGCCGTGGACGTCGGTGTGCTGCTGTCCGGCGGTGTCGATTCGAGCATGCTGGTGGGCCTGTTGCGCGAAGTCGGCGTGGACAACCTCTCGACGTTTTCCATCGGCTTCCAGGATGCCGGCGGCGAGCGTGGCGACGAGTTCCAGTATTCGGACCTGATCGCCAGGCATTACGGCACGCAGCACCATCAGTTGCGTATCGACGAAAAAGAAATCATCGAACAGTTGCCCGCCGCGTTTCGCGCGATGAGCGAGCCGATGGTCAGCCACGATTGCATCGCCTTCTATCTGCTGTCGCGCGAAGTCGCCAAGCATTGCAAAGTGGTGCAGAGCGGCCAGGGCGCCGACGAACTGTTTGCCGGTTATCACTGGTATCCGCAGGTGGACGGCGCGGCCGATCCGTACGCGGCGTATCGCCAGGCATTCTTCGACCGCAGCTACGACGATTACGCCGCCACCGTGCAGCCGAAATGGCTGACCGGCAACGACGCCGCCGGCGACTTCGTCAAGGAACATTTCGCACAGCCCGGGGCTGACGCGGCGGTGGACAAGGCGTTGCGCCTCGACAGCACGGTGATGCTGGTGGACGACCCGGTCAAACGCGTCGACAACATGACCATGGCCTGGGGCCTGGAAGCACGCACGCCGTTTCTCGACTATCGCCTGGTCGAACTGTCGGCGCGGATCCCCGGCCAGTTCAAGCTGCCCGACGGTGGCAAGCAAGTGCTCAAGGAAGCCGCGCGGCAGGTGATTCCCAGCGAAGTCATCGACCGCAAGAAAGGCTATTTCCCGGTGCCCGGCCTCAAGCACCTGCAGGGCGACACCCTCAACTGGGTGCGTGAACTGCTGCTCGATCCCAGCCAGGATCGCGGCCTGTTCAAACCGGCGATGCTCGACAAATTGCTGACCGACCCGCAAGGCCAGCTGACCCCGCTGCGCGGCTCCAAGCTGTGGCAACTGGCGGCCCTGAACCTGTGGCTCAGCGAACAAGGAATCTGATTGATGAAACCCCACGCCACGGCTTACAGCCAACGCCTGCTGCGCGGCCAGACGCCGTCCTACGAGCGCTTGCAGGCGCGCCTGGCCGAAGATGGCAGCGAACCGGCCAGCGCCCCGATTGCCGTGCACTGCGGCTGGGGCCGCTTGCTGATCGGCCATACCTTCCCGGATCCGGCGAGCCTCGCCGAAGAACTGCTCAACGAACAACCGGGCGAGCGCGACATTGCGTTGTACGTCGCCGCGCCGCAGCAGATCCTCGGCCTCGAACCGACGCAGCTGTTTCTCGACCCGTCCGACACCCTGCGCCTGTGGTTCAGCGACTATCGCCAGGCCACCCGGGTGTTTCGTGGCTTTCGCATTCGCCGCGCGCAGAGCGAAGCGGACTGGCAGGCGATCAACCATTTGTACCAGGCGCGCGGCATGCTGCCGATCGATGCCAGCCTGCTCACCCCGCATCATCAGGGCGGCCCGGTGTACTGGCTGGCCGAGGACGAAGACAGCGGCGCGGTGATCGGCAGCGTCATGGGCCTCAACCATCAGAAAGCCTTCAACGATCCCGAGCACGGCAGCAGCCTCTGGTGCCTGGCGGTCGATCCGCAATGTTCGCGTCCCGGCGTCGGCGAGGTATTGGTGCGCCATCTGGTCGAGCACTTCATGAGTCGCGGCCTGAGCTACCTCGACCTGTCGGTGCTGCACAACAATCGCCAGGCCAAGAACCTCTACGCCAAACTGGGTTTTCGCAATCTCTCGACCTTCGCCATCAAGCGCAAGAACGGCATCAACCAGACGCTGTTCCTCGGCCCGGGGCCGGAAGCCCAGTTCAATCCCTATGCGCGGATCATCGTCGAGGAAGCCCATCGGCGCGGCATCGATGTGCAAGTGGACGATGCCGAGGCCGGCCTGTTCACCCTCAGCCACGGCGGCCGCCGGGTCCGTTGCCGCGAATCACTGAGCGACCTCACCAGCGCCATCAGCATGAGCCTGTGCCAGGACAAAAGCCTGACCCACAAGGTGCTCAAAGCCGCCGGGTTGCAACTGCCCTCGCAACAACTGGCCGGCAATGCCGACGACAACCTGGCGTTTCTCGACGAGCACCAGCGCATCGTGGTCAAGCCGCTGGACGGCGAACAAGGCCAGGGCGTGGCCGTGGATCTGCAGAGCATCGAAGAGGTGCAACAGGCCATCGAAGCGGCAAAAGCCTTCGACAGCCGGGTACTGCTGGAAAGCTTCCACGAAGGTCTCGACCTGCGGATTCTGGTGATCGGCTTCGAGGTCGTGGCAGCGGCCATCCGCCGTCCGGCAGAAGTGGTCGGTGACGGCCAGCACTCGATCGGCGCGCTGATCGAAGCCCAGAGCCGTCGCCGGCAAGCGGCGACCGGCGGCGAAAGCAAGATTCCCCTGGATCACGAGACCCAGCGCACCCTGCATGCGGCCGGTTACGACTACAGCAGCATTCTGCCGGCCGGCGAGCACCTGTTCGTGCGCCGCACCGCCAACCTGCACACCGGCGGCACGCTGGAAGATGTCACGGCGATCCTCCATCCGACGTTGGTCGATGCCGCCGTGCGGGCGGCGCGGGCACTGGACATTCCGATGGTCGGACTCGACCTGATGGTGCCGGCGGCGGATCAGCCCGAGTACGTCTTCATCGAGGCCAACGAACGCGCAGGGCTGGCCAACCATGAACCGCAACCGACAGCGGAACGCTTTGTCGATCTGCTGTTTCCACACAGTCAACCGGCCGTCTGAGCCTTTCCTGATCGTTCCCGCGTGCTGCGCGGGAACGCCTCACCGGACGCTTGCGTCCCCGGCTGCCGGACCGCGCCGCGCGTGGAGTCGACCAGCCGCTCAACCCGTCAGGAGCTTCCATGACCAACCGAATTCCCGAACCGGATTTGAATTACCTGCAGAAAGTCCTGCTGGAAATGCTCGCCATTCCCAGCCCCACCGGGTTCACCGACACCATCGTGCGCTACGTCGCCGAGCGGCTGGAAGAACTCGGCATTCCGTTTGAAATGACCCGCCGCGGCACGATCCGCGCCACGCTCAAGGGCAAGAAGAACAGCCCGGACCGCGCCGTGTCGGCGCACCTCGACACCATCGGCGCCGCCGTACGCGCGGTGAAGGACAACGGGCGCCTGACCCTCGCGCCGGTCGGTTGCTGGTCAAGCCGCTTTGCCGAAGGCAGCCGGGTCAGCCTGTTCACCGACAACGGCGTGATCCGTGGCAGCGTGCTGCCCTTGATGGCGTCCGGACACGCGTTCAACACCGCCGTGGACGAGATGCCGATCAGTTGGGATCACGTCGAACTGCGTCTGGACGCCTACTGCGCGACCAAGGCCGATTGCGACTCGCTGGGCATCAGCGTCGGCGACGTGGTGGCGTTCGATCCGCTGCCGGAGTTCACCGACAGCGGCCATATCAGCGCCCGTCACCTCGACGACAAGGCCGGCGTCGCGGCGTTGCTGGCCTCGCTCAAGGCCATCGTCGACAGCGGCGAAGAACTGATGATCGACTGCCATCCGCTGTTCACCATCACCGAGGAAACCGGCAGCGGCGCGGCAGCCGCCTTGCCGTGGGACGTCAGCGAGTTCGTCGGCATCGACATCGCGCCGGTCGCACCCGGCCAGCACTCCAGCGAACACGCGGTCAGCGTGGCCATGCAGGATTCCGGCGGGCCGTACGACTATCACCTGTCGCGGCATCTGCTGCGCCTGGCCGCCGAGAACGAATTGCCGGTGCGCCGCGACCTGTTCCGCTACTACTTCAGCGATGCGCATTCGGCGGTGACCGCCGGCCACGACATCCGCACCGCCCTGCTCGCCTTCGGTTGCGACGCCACCCATGGTTACGAACGTACGCACATCGACAGCCTGGCAGCGTTGAGCCGCCTGCTCGGCGCCTACATTCTGAGTCCGCCGGTGTTCGCCAGCGACGCACAGCCGGCGAATGCCTCGCTGGATCGCTTCAGTCACCAGATCGAGCATGAGACGCAGATGGAAAGCGATACCCGCGTACCGTCCGTGGACAGCCTGGTGGGGCAACGATCGGACAGTTGAGGCGGAGTCCGGCTCGCCGTCGACGCCGGCAACCCGGTTCGTGCAGATGAATGGATTTGCAGGAACCGGGTGGCCGGCGCTGGCGGTCCGGCCAGCGCCAGACAAATCCCGGACTGGCCGCGATCCCGCATTCGCCGTAGCATCGCGCCATTGATTTAGCCGAGGTGCCCCATGCTCATTCCCCACGACCAACTTGAAGTCGATACCCTGACCCGCCTGATCGAGGATTTCGTCACCCGCGACGGCACTGACAACGGTGACGACACGCCGCTGGAAACCCGCGTACTGCGCGTGCGTCAAGCGCTGACCAAGGGCCAGGCGCTGATCGTTTTCGACCCGGAGAGCGAGCAGTGCCAGTTGATGCTCAAGCACGACGTGCCCAAGCACCTGTTCGACTGAAACCCGTCAGCGGGTCTTGGCGCTGGCCTGTTTGCGCTGGATCCGCTCGTAGACTTCGGCGCGATGCACATGGACCTGCTCGGGCGCCTCGATGCCGAACCGCACACTGGAGCCATTGACCGCCAGGACGCGCAGGGAAATATTGTCGCCGATGGAAATCAGTTCACCGACGACACGGCTCAGTACAAGCATGGGGGGTTGTCCTTCAAGGTTTGCGAGCCTCGAAGATGCGCGGCTTGCGCACGCGGCACAATGCGCTGCAGGCAAATCAGTCTTGCCCTACAGCGAGCGCAGTGCAGGCCTTCAGACTTTTCCTGCAAATGCAGGAAAGCTCCGATGATTCAGGCCGCGGAGAACTTCGGCCCGAACAGAATCACACTGGCACCGATCACGCACAACGCTACGCCGATCCAGTCCGAACCCAGCGGGCGAATGCGCTCAACCACCGCCAGCCAGCCGATCGACGCGACGATGTAGATGCCGCCATACGCCGCGTAGGCGCGCCCGGCGTAAGTCGCTTCGACGCGCGTCAGAAGCAATGCGAACAGGGTCAAGCTGAGCAATGCCGGGATCACCCACAAGGCGCTCTTGCCCTGGCGCAACCACATCCAGAAAGCGAAGCAGCCGGCGATTTCGAACAGCGCGGCGAGGAAAAACCACAGGTAATTGAGCATGCACAGATCTCGTCAGGGTAACCGTTGCGGCCACCCTAACGACGCATCCCCGACGCGGCAAGCTCAGGCGTTGCCTTGCCTGGCCTTGGCGCGCATTTTCTCCGCCATCGAAGTCATTTCGTTGTACAGCAGTTGCGGGTTCTTCTGCTTGATCGCCCAGGCCATGCGCCCTTGTTCGTGCGGCAGGATCATGAACTCGCCAGCCGCCACTTGCTGGAAGATGTAGTCGGCGATGTCCGCGGCGGTGATCGGCGAACTTTCCAGCAACTTGCCGACCTGGGCTTTCATCGCCGGTGTCGGGCCACGGAACGAATCCAGCAGGTTGGTCTGGAAGAACGACGGGCAAACCACATGCACGCCGACTTCCTGCTGCGCCAGTTCGATCAGCAGGCTTTCGGACAGCGCCACCACTCCGGCCTTGGCCACGTTGTAGTTGCTCATCGCCGGGCCCTGCATCAGCGCGGCCATGGAAGCGATGTTGATGATCTTGCCCTTGCTCTGTTCCAGCAACGGCAGGAACGCCTTGCAGCCCTTGACCACCCCCATCAGGTTGATCGCAATCTGCCAGTCCCAGTCTTCCAGCGACAGTTCGCTGAAGAACCCGCCGGAAGCGACCCCGGCGTTGTTGACGATGATGTCGATACCGGCAAATTTCTCTTCACAGGCCTGGGCGAACGCGGTGAGCTGGCTGTAATCGCGCACGTCGCAGCGCTGGATGAAACCGTCGCCGCCCGCCTCACGGACCTGTTTGAGGGTTTCCTGCAAACCGGGCTCGCTGACATCGGACAAGGCCAACCGCCAGCCTTCACGCGCCCAGCGCAGCGCGATTTCGCGACCCAGGCCGGAGCCCGCGCCAGTGATCATCATGCGATTCTGCATAGCAAACAGCCTTGTCGTTCCGGGGAAGATGCGCGGAGTGTAGCGAAGGATCCGTGGCGACCCACGCTCCATCAGATTGCTGAATGGTGGACGCAAACCGTGGCATCAAGCACGAACGTTGGCCGCCATCACTGACGTCCGTCGCGCACTTTCGTCAACGCTGGCGAGTCAAATGAAGCGGCAGGCTTCTGCCGGTAAAAGGAAATAAACCTGCGATCCAAATACATTAAAAAAACATTGAATTTTCTTTCACGGACAGCAGTCGGAACTTGTAAGCCGTCTGGAATTAGTTCAGTACCAGCCGCCCGGAACATCAGACTTTTCAGAACACTTTCAACAAGGAAATAGACATGGGCACAATTCTTATCATCATCCTGATCCTGTTGCTGATCGGTGGTCTGCCGGTCTTCCCGCACTCCAGAAGTTGGGGTTATGGCCCGTCCGGCATTATCGGTGTGGTACTGGTGGTACTGTTGGTGTTGTTGTTACTCGGTCGGATATAACGTTTTTCCGAACAAAAAAAGAGGCCCTCGCAGGGCCTCTTTTTTATTCTGCCGGAATCAATCCGGCTTGCCGTTGACCACACCCGCGGTGTTGTCCATCAGGCTCTTGGTCGCCGTTTGCAGGAACGCTTCAAGCTTGAGTTTCAATTCGGCGGTACGCGGTGCGTCCGCAATGATCTCGGCAGAAGGGTTCGCGCCCAGTTGGTACTGGTAGATCTTCGGCGCCATTTCCTTCTCTTTCGGCAGCACGAGGATCTGGTCGGCGGTGACGATGGCTGTGGTCTGCTCGCTGCCCGACGGCTTGATCACACCGAAACCGGTGTCGCCTGCCGGCAGGTTGAGCAAGTCGCGGCCCCAGCATTGATGACGCACTTCGCCACCCAGGCGGCCCATGATGGTCGGCACGATGTCGATCTGGGTGCCAACGGTATGGTCGCGGGTACCGAACTTCTCCTGGATGCCCGGTGCGATCATCAGCATCGGCACGTTGAAACGTCCCAGGTCCATTTCGGTGATCT
This sequence comes from Pseudomonas sp. efr-133-TYG-5, assembly GCF_030209175.1. Lineage (GTDB taxonomy): Bacteria > Pseudomonadota > Gammaproteobacteria > Pseudomonadales > Pseudomonadaceae > Aquipseudomonas. The sequence continues at coordinate 211,085 of NZ_JARVSM010000009.1, forward strand.
GCCGCTCGTTGCCGAAGCCGTGGTCGCCGACGATGACGAACAGGGTTTCCTTGAAGTACGGCTCCTTGCGCGCCTTCTCGAAGAACTGGCCCAGTGCCCAGTCGGCGTAACGCATGGCTGTCAGGTGTTCATTGAGCGTCCCGCGATCGGTCACGCGCTCGACCGGCAAAGGCGTCGGCAGCGCATACGGCGTGTGGTTGGACAGGGTCTGCAGCAACGCATAGAACGGCTTGCCGTTTTCGCGCGCCTTGAGCTCCACCAGGCCACGGTCGAACATGTCCTGGTCGGACACGCCCCAGGTCGGATCGGAGAACACCGGGTTGACGAAGTCGTTACGGCCGACGAAGTTGGTCATGCCCTGGTTGCTGAAGAAACCCGACTGGTTGTCCCAGGCGAAATCGCCGTTGTAGACATACACATCGTCGTAGTTGCGGGCACTGAGCAGTTGCGGCAGGCCGGACAGCTTGTGGCTGCCTTCCGGGGTCTGCATCAGGTATTCGAAGCCTGGCAGGTTCGGGAAGCAGGCCATCGTGGCGAACATGCCCTGGTGGGTATGGGTGCCGTTGGAGAAGAAGCGGTCGAACAACAGGCCTTCCTTCGACAGTTTGTCGAGGTACGGCGTGATGTTGCCCGGTGCGCCCAGAGCGCCCACCGAGTGACCGGCCATGCTTTCCATCAGGATCACGACGACGTTCTTGATCGGCAGGGTCTTGTCGGCCGGCGGCGTGTAGTCACGACGCACGGCAGCGATGTCGGTATCGACCAGTTTGTCGTCCGGCATCACCAGCATGTCGCGCACGACCTTCTGCGCCTGCTCCTGCGGCAAGGTGGCTTTCCAGATGTTGTCGCGATCTTCGCCCATGCGGTCCTTGGCGGCGGCGATCAGCGACAGCGTGCCGTTGAGGCCGAGCTGGTTGGCGAAGTTCGATTCGGTGGTGTAGACGTCACCCCAGCGCAGCGGCGGGCCCTGGCGCAGGGTGCCACGGGCGGCAACCACGCAGACCACCAGGCACAGCACGAACACGGCCAGGCGCGCATACCACGGCGCCACTTGCCGGGTGCCGACATTGCCGCCACTGAACGGACCGCGCGGGCGGGTGGCCCGGTCGGCGCCCTTGAATGCCAGGGTCAGGATCAGCGTGCCCACGGCCCAGGCCAGCAGGTAGCGCACCACCGGGAAACCGTACCAGAGCATGCTCATCACGGTTTTCGGATCTTCCTTCACGTACTGGAACACCAGGCCGTTGAGGCGCTGGTGGAACTCGCGGTAGAAGTCCATCTCCATCAGGCCGAGGAACAGCGCGATGCTCGAAGCGACGGTCAGCCACAGACGGAAGAAGCCCCGCGCCGCCATCGCACGGGCGCTGAACAACGCCAGCACCAGAGGCACGCAGAGGTACACCACCAGGCGCAGGTCGAAACGCAGGCCATTGGCGAAGGCTTCGAGGAAGGTCGAGGCCGGGGTATCGAGGATCATCTCGCGGTTGTAGACCAGCAGCGCGAGGCGCAGCACGGAAAACATCACCATCATGACCAGCGCGCACAGCAGCGTGTAGGCCAGATGCGATTTGACGGTCGGTTGCAGCAGGCGACTGGAAGATCGCTGCTGATTCAGGGCGTCCGGGTTTGCCATGTCGTTTTAGGACCCATTGGAAGTTGAAATTGCAGAAAATACAGCGGCGCCCTGCCCTCTGTTGGCCATTCCAGGCCCCGGGGCTTGCGCGGTGCGCAAATGTTGCACGATCACCGGCGGCATTGCCATTGATTACTGTTCTGCTGCCCGAGACTTTCATCCAGCGCCGGGCACCCGGACAGCTTGCAGACAGCGCGGGCGAATTGTCGGGAAGCGTTTGTGAAAATTTCGTCCAACGCATATCCGGAAACACAATAAAGCCGCAAGCAAAAACGCCCCGAATCAATCGGGGCGTTCTGGCTTGAGCCTGCAGGTTACTTTTCAGCGCGCTCTTTAAGGGCCTTGAGCGTATTGAACGGTGCATCGACGACGAACTTGTTGGCCACCATCGCCGGGACGCTGCCACCTGGCTCGGTGTGCACCTGATAGGTCACTTCGACCTGATCGCCCTTGGGCACGAACTTCCAGAAGCCCTTGACCTGGGCCACGCGGACGAAACCTTTCTCTTCGGGAATGTACTTCGGCACGCCGTCGAGATTGCGGGTCAGGCTGCCATCGGCGCCTTCGACGGTGGTGATATGCAGCACCGAGTCACGCGGCGTGACTGGCCATGGCGTATTGAACTGGGTGTAGGTCCAGCTCTGGTCACCCTCGTGCTTGAGCAGTTTCTGGCTCTTGCACTCATGGATCCAGGCGCAGGCACCGGAGACGTCTTCCTGCAGGGCGCGCAATTTGGCGATGGTGGTCTTCATCAGGGTCACGCCCTGGTACGACTTGTAGTCCGAACCTGGCACTTCGCTGAGGGACACCTTGATGCCGTCCTCGTTCTTGGCGACTTTCCAGTCTTCTGCCTGGGCGGCCGTGGTGGCCAGCACAGCGGTCAAACCACACAACACAGCGATACGATGCAGCGAACCCATAGTCTTATTCCTTATTGTTGAAGTTCCGTTCGTTTGACACATCACGCCGCCGTCATCTGCTCCCACCAGCCGATCAGCCTGATCGCTTCTTCCTGGCTGGAGCCGCAGACCTCGACGTCGGCCTTGAACCCTGAACAGACAGCAGGCCGTTCCGCTCGACCGAAAATGCTGCACAGGTTTTCGACCGAGAGTTGCACGCAACGTTCGCCGGCGGGTTTGCCATCAGGCATGCCGGGAATCGGCGAACTGATGGAAGGGGCAATACAACAGGCGCCACAGCCTTCACGGCATTTCATGACGACGAGTTCCTCGCAACGGGCAATGTGTTAAAGGGACGCGGAACAGAGTAACCGCTAAAACGCTTGTTTCAAATTCCCTGAACCGGGGTTTTTCCGCAGAAAGCAAAGTGACTGACCAGTCGGCGACAAAGCGTCTGGTCCGCGGGTCACGGCAGGCGCGGATTTATTGCTTGAATTCGAAATCGAGGGCCGCGCCTTCGACGTCGCGGCGTTCTTCGTTTCGCAACTGCAGCTGCATTTCGTTGCTCAGCAGACGGCCGTTGAGCTGGAACCCGCTGTTTTTCTCACCGAAAAACTGCGGCAGGATCGGCTCATGCTTGGGCAGCGGCACGGTGCCGACCGGCTTCAACTCCTGCACCATGTCCTTGGGCAGGCTGAGGTCGAGTTTGGCCGGCGGGAGTTTGGTTTTCACCACTTCGCTGGCCGGTTTCGACTTGGCGGCGATCGGCGCGCGCTTCTTCACCGGAGCGGCTTTCTTCTGCGCGGATTTATTCGCCGTGGCCGCTTTCTTCGCGCCCTGCGGTGGGTTGCCAGAGGCGGTGGCAGGCGGCTTTTCCTGAACGGCGGCTGCCATGACACCGGGCACAGGACCCATCATCAGTAAGCCAAACACAATCCATGCAGTAGGAAAAATCGCTTTCATGACCCCAACGACACTAACGGCAGAGGGCCATATGCTCGCCTGTTGAGCGCGGCATGACAAGCTCGGCGCTGCACCTGTTCAGAAACCGCCTGCCGTTTCCTGACACAGTTGGGTCGCCAGCAGCCCCAATGTCATCAACGCCCGCTCGGCTTCGCGATTCCACGGAATGCCGCAATTGAGGCGGATACAGTGGTTGAATTGCTCGGTATTACTGAAGATCAGCCCCGGGGCAATGCTGATGCCCTGCTGCAATGCCCGCACGTGCAATTCCTGGGTATTGACCCGTCCGGGCAGGCTGACCCAGAGGATGAAACCGCCGGTGGGACGAGTCATCTGGGTACCTTCCGGGAAGTACTGCTGCACCGCCAGTTGGAAGGCACTGAGATTTTTCCGATATTCCTGGCGGATGTAACGCAAATGCCGGTCGTAGCCGCCGTTTTCCAGGTACGCGGCGATTGCCATTTGCGTGACGCTGCAGGCCGAATGGGTGGTGAAGGTCTGCAGGCGCTGGATCTCTTGCTGATACTTGCCGGCAATCATCCAGCCGATGCGTACACCCGGCGAGAGGGTTTTGGAAAAGCTCGAGCAATAGATCACCCGGTCCAGTCGATCGTAGGCTTTCAGGGCCTTGGTCCGGCCCTGCTCGAACATCAGCTCGCCATAGATGTCGTCCTCGACGATCTGGATATCGAAATCCGACGCCAGGCGCAGCAGTTGTTTCTGCCGCTCTTCGGGCATGGTGCCGCCGAGCGGATTGCTCAGGCGGGTGGTCAATACCAGAGCCTTGATCGACCATTGGTTGGCCGCCAGTTGCAGCGCCTCCAGGCTCATGCCAGTGGCCGGGTCGCTGGGGATCTCGATGACTTTCAGGCCGAGCAGATCGGCCAGTTGCAGCAGACCGTAATAGGTTGGCGATTCGGCGGCGATCAGATCACCGGGGCGGGTCAGCACGCGCAGGGACATCTGCAGGGCGTCGACGCACCCATGGCTGATCACCACTTCCGAGGGATCGACCACCACTCCGGCATCGCGCATGCGGATCGCCACCTGGCGGCGCAACGGTTCGAAACCGGGGCTGAACATGTAACTGAAAGCGCGCGGACTGTGAAAGCGGGTGACCTTTGCCAGCTGCTGATGCAGCGCGCGCACCGGCAGGTAATCGACACTGGGTACGGCCGCGCCCAGCGGGAACACCCCTTCACGACGCGATTCGACCAGCACCTGCTGGATGATGCTGCTGCGGGTGACCAGCCCCGGACGCTCGACGCGGGCGATGTCCGGCGTTGGCGCGGTCAGGGCCGGCGTCTGGTGCACATAGTAGCCGGATTGCGGCCGCGCCCGGATCAGCCCCTGATCCTCGAGGTTGGCGTACGCCTGCAACACCGTCGCATGGCTGACGTTGAGCTGCGAACTCATCTTGCGCACCGAAGGCACGCGCTCCCCCGGTTGGTAGACACCACGGCGAATGTCTTCGGCCAGTTGCTGAGCAATACGTTGGTAGAGCAAGAGATTGGTCATGACGCAGCACTCGATTTCACGGGCGTTTTATTCTTGTGTGAAACAATACCGGAACAGTTTAGAAGTGTACTGGGACAGTTGCCAGATTACTCGACCATACAGTGCAGTGTCAGCCACCACTGTAGGGTTTTGCGCACCAATCGACAGACGTAAAAAAGCCCGGTGCTGCAGGGCAGCCCGGGCTATTGCAGGCGCAGGCGATCTTAGCGGGCAGCGCCGAGCTGGCCCTTTTCGTCGGAGAAGACGATTTCCACTCGACGGTTCTGCGCCCGCCCACGCTCGGAAGCGTTGGCGTCCACCGGGTATTCGTCGCCGTAACCTTCCACCTGGATACGTTTGTCGTCGATACCGAGGTCCATCAGCACGTCGGCCACCGCCTGGGCGCGATCGCGGGACAGCTTGAGGTTTTCCTGCTTGCCGCCGGTGCTGTCGGTGTAGCCCTCGATGCGCACGACACGCTTGGGGTTCAGTTGCAGGAACTGGACGATCTTCAGCACGACGCGGTTGGCCGAATTCTTCAGCTCCGCCTCGCCGGTGTCGAACAGCACGTCGCCGAGGGTCATCACCAGGCCGCGATCGGTCTGGGTAGTGGCCAGGGCGACAATCTGTTCCTCGAGCCATTTGCCCTGCTGCTGCACGCTCAGCAGTTTCGATTCGCGCAGCGCCAGTTGCAGGCGCTGACGTTCCAGTTCGAGTTTCGCCGCGCGCTCTTCGTTGAGCACCTGGTTGGTGTGCTCGCGGGCGATTTCGCTGTAGCGCTGGCTGAGGTAGGCGTAATGCACCACGTCCGAGCCGCTGCCCCAGTAGGTGGACAGGCGATCGGCGCGGGCCAGGGATTCGCCGGCACGGATCACGTCCTTGGGCGCGATGCGCAAGACGTTGGAGTCTTCCTTGACCTTCTGGAAGTCGCTGCCGGCCTGTTGCAGCGCGGCTTCGCTGTGCTGGCCGGCGCAACCGTAGAGGCCGGCGCAAGCGGCGATCAGCAAAGCACCGAGGGCGTTGGACTTGAGGCTCATTGGGCATCTCCCAGTTGCTTGCGCAGACGGACGATGCGGGTGTTGAGGACGTTGAGCTGCTCCTCGCTCTTTTGCGTCAGCACCTTGGCCTCCGCCAGGCGCGCGTCGAGTTCGGCCTGCTCGGCACGCATGCGCGCATTCTTGAAGGACTGGTCAGCCATGTTGCCTTTGGCGCGGTTGAACTTGTCTTCGGCCAGTTTCATTTCCGGCACGTCATCGGCGCTGGCGCCCACGGCCTTGGCTTGCTCGAGGGCCTGCTCGGTCAGGCGCATTTGTTCAGTCGGTGCCGGATCGCTGGCGCAACCGGCCAGGGCCAGAACGGCCATGGCCGCGAAAAGAGGTCGAATACTCACTAAGAATCCCTACTGTTTTGGGGCACTGACAGGTTGTTGCGGCTGTTGCTGCTGCGCCTTCCAGCGCTCGATGTTGCGTTGCAGCACGGCTTCCGTCAGTCCGGACGCGGGCAATTCTGTCATCTTTTTAGCAAGCTGTCCGCGCAACCACGGATCGTTGCAGGCCGAGTTGTGCGAAACCGCGAGGAACAGGCCGGGCCGGTCGATCGGTTGCTCGAAGGCCAGCAAGTCGTTGGCCATGCCCAGCGCCTGCGCGGCGGCCATGCCCGAGTAGCGCCCGGCGAGGACATATTCCACTTCGCCCAGGAGAAGTTTCTGAAAGGCCTGGGTCAGGTTTGCCGTACGGACCAGGGTCAATTGCTGCTCGGCGAAAGTGCCGAATGCCTGGGTCATTCGAGACTTTTCCGGCAAGCCGCCGGTATGGCCGTGCAGGTCCCGAGCCTCGCTGTAGACCAGGGCCGAGCCCTTGCGCGTCCACACCAGATAATCGTTTTCCAGCAGCGGCGGATGGATGTAATCGAGATTTTCCAGCTCATTGAGGGTCAGCGGCGCGTCGGCCAGCATGTCCATGCGCCCGCTGCGCACTTCGTCGAGGGCCTGGGCGCGCTTGCCGGCATACAACAACTCGACCTTGATCCCCAGGTCCTTGGCCACTTGCTGCAACAGCTCGGCACTGGCGCCAATCAGTTGCTTGGGATTCTGCGGGTCCTGCCACAGGTACGGCGGCGCGTCCGGGCTGCCGGTGACGACGAGGCGCTCGCATTTACCGGCGGCCACGGACAGTCCCGGCAACAGGGCCAGACCCAACAGCATCGAGCAGCGCAACCGGCGCAGATCCATGGCGAAACGCTCCCACTCAAATCCGAGACAAAAAAAAGCCCGACCAACAGGCCGGGCTCTTTATAAGTGAAGCTGCCGGATTAGACCAGCTTCTCCAGCTCAGGGACTGCTTCGAACAGATCCGCCACCAGGCCGTAATCGGCCACCTGGAAGATCGGCGCTTCTTCGTCCTTGTTGATCGCAACGATCACTTTGGAGTCTTTCATGCCGGCCAGGTGCTGGATCGCGCCGGAGATACCGACGGCGATGTACAGCTGTGGCGCAACGATCTTGCCGGTCTGACCGACCTGCATGTCGTTCGGCACGAAACCTGCGTCGACCGCGGCGCGCGAGGCACCGACGGCAGCGCCGAGCTTGTCGGCCAGGGCGTACAGGTGTTTGAAGTTGTCGCCGTTCTGCATGCCGCGGCCGCCGGATACGACGATCTTGGCAGCGGTCAGCTCAGGACGATCGGACTTGGCCAGTTCTTCGCTGACGAAGCTGGAAGTGCCGGCGTCGTGCGCAGCAGCAACCGCTTCAACGGCAGCCGAACCACCTTCAGCAGCAACCGGGTCGAAACCGGTGGCACGCACGGTGATCACCTTGATCGCGGCGGTCGACTGCACGGTAGCGATGGCGTTACCGGCGTAGATCGGACGCTTGAAGGTGTCGGCGCTTTCGACCGAGATGATCTCGGAGATCTGGTCGACGTCCAGCGCAGCGGCTACGCGCGGCAGGATGTTTTTGCCGTTGGACGTGGCGGCAGCCAGGATGTGGCTGTAGCCCTTGCCCAGCTCGGCAACCAGCGGCGCAACGTTTTCCGGCAGCTGATGCGCGTAAGCGGCATTGTCAGCGTTGAGGACTTTGCTCACGCCTGCGATTTTCGCTGCGGCTTCAGCCACGGCGCCAGCGCCCTGACCTGCAACCAGAACGTGGATGTCGCCGCCGATTTTGGCCGCAGCAGCCACGGTGTTCAGCGTGGCCGGGGCCAGCACTTTGTTGTCGTGTTCAGCAATAACCAAGATAGTCATTTAGATTACCTTCGCTTCGTTTTTCAGTTTCTCGACCAGTTCAGCCACCGACTTGACCTTGATGCCCGCGCTGCGTGCAGCCGGCGCTTCGACTTTCAGGGTCTTGTTGGTGGAGGCGGTGGAAACGCCCAAAGCGTCCGGAGTCAGCACTTCGAGAGGCTTCTTCTTGGCTTTCATGATGTTTGGCAGGGACGCGTAGCGCGGCTCGTTCAAACGCAGGTCGGTGGTGACGATGGCCGGCAGTTTCAGCGAAACGGTCTGCGCGCCGCCGTCGATTTCGCGAGTCACGGCAACGCTGTCGCCGGAGACTTCGACTTTCGAGGCGAAAGTGCCCTGACCGTAGCCGCTCAGTGCCGCGAGCATCTGGCCGGTCTGGTTGTTGTCGCTGTCGATGGCCTGTTTGCCCAGGATCACCAGTTGTGGCTGTTCCTTGTCGACCACGGCCTTGAGCAGCTTGGCCACGGCCAGGGAGGTCAGGTCTTCGGCGGATTCGACGAGGATGGCGCGGTCGGCACCCAGAGCCAGTGCGGTACGCAGCTGTTCCTGAGCGGTGGACGGGCCGATGGAGACGACGACGATTTCAGTCGCAACACCTTTCTCTTTCAGGCGTACGGCTTCTTCCACTGCGATTTCGCAGAACGGGTTCATCGACATCTTGACGTTGGCGAGGTCTACGCCGGAATTGTCCGCCTTGACGCGAACCTTGACGTTGTAATCCACAACGCGTTTGACAGCTACAAGAACCTTCATGGATTCCTCGTTACTCTCCGGTGAAAAGAAAGTCGCCTAGGCGAACCTGGCGGTTGATGCTCATCGGGCACAAGGGCACCTCTAAAAACGCCGGCCTGTGTACGGGTAACTCCACGTTGCGAAGGGGCTGACCGTTCGTCAGTGGTGACCGACGGGTCATTCAACTTCGCGGTGTGTAAACTGCGCGCCGAACCTGCGCTGCGCATCACCGTGTACCGCCTACGCCCTGTCTTTAGAGGTGCTCTTGAAACCACCATTCAGCCTACGGCGAGCGCAAAACCGCCCGTATCTTGACCGGAACGCCCATTCTGGTCAATACGCCAAAATGCCCCGTCATAAGCCGCGCTTCTTTGATTTCTCTGGGCTTGAGGCGATTCAAACAAACGTTTGTATTGGACGCTAGGAGTGGTGTAGATATAATGCGCCGCCTAGAGAGAAAGGTGGTTTGCCCATTATTACCCTTGACGTTAACGTAAAGGCAATAACGGATGCGACACCGAACCTCCAAATTAGAAAAAAAACTGTTGAGCCTTGAGTAGGAGATAGCCTGTGGAACGCGAATACATGGAATTCGACGTGGTCATCGTCGGTGCCGGCCCCGCTGGCCTGTCCGCCGCCTGCCGTCTGAAGCAGAAGGCCGCCGAAGCCGGTAAGGAAATCAGCGTCTGCGTGGTCGAAAAAGGCTCCGAAGTCGGCGCACACATCCTCTCCGGCGCGGTATTCGAACCACGCGCTCTGAACGAACTGTTCCCGGACTGGAAGGAACTCGGCGCCCCGCTGAACACCCCGGTCACCCGCGATGACATTTTCGTGCTGAAAAACGCCGACAGCGCGCAGAAAATCCCCGACTTCTTTGTGCCCAAGACCATGCACAACGAAGGCAACTACATTATTTCCCTGGGCAACCTGTGCCGCTGGCTGGCCCAGCAGGCCGAGAACCTGGGCGTGGAAATCTACCCGGGCTTCGCCGCCCAGGAAGCGCTGTTCGACGAGAACGGCATCGTTCGCGGGATCATCACCGGTGATCTGGGCGTCGACCGCGAAGGCAATCCGAAGGAAGGCCTGTACACCCCGGGCATGGAACTGCGTGGCAAATACACGCTGTTCGCCGAAGGTTGCCGCGGCCACATCGGCAAGCAGCTGATCAAGCGCTTCAACCTCGACAGCGACGCCGATGCCCAGCACTACGGCATCGGCCTCAAGGAAATCTGGGAAATCGACCCGGCCAAGCACCAGCCGGGCCTGGTGGTCCACACCGCCGGCTGGCCGCTGGACATCATGGGCACCGAGAACACCGGCGGCTCGTTCCTCTATCACCTGGAAAACAACCAGGTGGTCGTCGGCCTGATCGTCGACCTGTCCTACAGCAACACCTACCTGTCGCCGTTCGACGAATTCCAGCGCCTCAAGCATCACCCGGTGCTCAAGCAGTACCTGGAAGGCGGCAAGCGCATCAGCTACGGCGCGCGTGCAATCTGCAAGGGTGGCCTCAACTCGCTGCCGAAAATGGTCTTCAAGGGCGGCGCGCTGATCGGTTGCGACCTCGGCACCCTGAACTTCGCCAAGATCAAAGGCAGCCACACGGCGATGAAGTCGGGCATGCTCGCCGCTGAATCCGTGGCCGATGCGCTGTTCGCTGAAAAGGACGGCACCGAAGAGCTGACCAGCTACGTCGACGCCTTCAAGAACAGCTGGCTGCACGAAGAACTGTTCGCCAGCCGCAACTTCGGCCCGGCCATCCACAAGTTCGGCGCCATCGTCGGCGGCGGTTTCAACTGGCTGGACCAGAACATCTTCGGCGGCAAACTGCCGTTCACCCTGCACGACACCAAGCCGGACTACGCCTGCCTCAAGCTCGCGGCCGACTGCAAGAAGATCGACTACCCGAAACCGGACGGCAAACTCAGCTTCGACAAACTCAGCTCGGTGTTCATCTCCGGTACCAACCACGAAGAAGAACAGCCGTGCCACCTGAAGCTGACCGACCCGAGCATCCCGCTGGCCAAGAACCTGCCGCTGTACGATGAACCGGCGCAACGCTACTGCCCGGCCGGCGTGTATGAAGTGATCACCAAGGAAGACGGCGAGAAGCGCTTCCAGATCAACGCCCAGAACTGCGTGCACTGCAAGACCTGCGACATCAAGGACCCTTCGCAGAACATCACCTGGGTCACCCCGGAAGGCGCCGGCGGCCCGACGTACCCGAACATGTAAGTCGAACAGCTGAACATCAAGGCTCCCGAAACGGGGGCCTTTTTGTTGCCCACAAATTAGTGCATCACATCACCCCCTGTGGGAGCTGGCTTGCCAGCGATGGGGTCGTGCCAGTCAAGATGGGGCGCGGCCTGGACCACCGCCTTCGCTGGCAAGCCAGCTCCCACAGGGTGACGCAAACCCTCAGGCCGCGCGCTCATCCCCCGGACTGCGCTCGAAGTAGCGCTTGTACTCGCGACTGAACTGCGACGTGCTCTGATACCCGACGCGATGCGCCACCTGCGCCACACCCAGCCCTTCGGCGACCAGCAAGGTCTGCGCCTTGAGCAGGCGCAGACGCTTGAGGTACTGCACCGGCGACAACAGCGTGCTGCGCTTGAAATGCTCGTGGAACGTGGAAACGCTCATGTTTGCGCAGCCGGCCAGCGTTTCGACATTCAGCGGCTCGGTGTAATGCGCATGCAGATGGCTGATCGACGCCGCCACGCGGGCAAACTGGCCCTGCTGTTCGACCAGCGCGCGCAGCACATCGGCCTGCGGACCGCGCAACGCGGTAAACAACAGTTCGCGCACCCGTGCCGGTCCGAGAATCTGGCATTCCAGCGGATCGTGCAGGCAACGCAACAGCCGTTCGACACAGCCACGCATGTCATCGTCAAGCACCACCGAGGTCATCGACTCCGGCGTCTGCGCCGGAATGTGCCGCCCCGGCGCCAGCCCCATGGCCAGCACCAGTTCACCGAGCAGCACCCGGTCGATGGCCACCGACACGCCCAGCAATGGCGCATCCGGCAAGGCGAAGGTCTCGCACTCGAACGGCACCGGCAGCGCCTGAATCAGGTAGTGCCCGGCGCCGTATTCCAGGGTGCGCGGGCCGAGGAACGCCAGTTTGCTGCCCTGGGCGATGATCATCAGGCTCGGCTCATAAATGTGCGGGCCACGCGCCACGTCGCAACTGGCGCGCAGGACCTGCACGCCGGGCACCCCGGTCTGGCTGTAGCCGTCGCGGAGCGCCAGCGGCTCGATCAACGAAACCAGCGTGGCATTGGCATCAAGGTGACGGGTCAACTGCATCGGAGGGGTCTTCAGAAAATTCACGGAAAAAGGCAGGCAAGCATCATCGCAGATCCTTTTGCCAATGCGCTTGCCCAGACCTGCATGCCGGAGGATTAGGCATGACACCCGGAGAAATCGCCATGGCCGGACAAGCGGCCGGCGCCCAGAATGCGCCGCCTCACTTGTCACTGCTTTTGCGAGGTTTCCTCATGTACACCGCCATCGGCTACGCCGCCCAATCGGCCACCACGCCCCTCGCCCCGATGAAATTCGAACGCCGCAGCCCGCGCCCCGACGACGTGGCGATCGACATCCTGTATTGCGGCGTCTGTCACTCCGACATCCACCAGGCACGCAACGAATGGGGCATCGCCGTTTACCCGCTGATGCCGGGCCACGAGATTGTCGGAAAAGTCACCGCTGTCGGTGCGAATGTCACTAAGCACAAAGTAGGCGACCTGGTCGGCGTCGGCTGCATGGTCGACTCGTGCCGCAGTTGCGAAGCCTGCCAGGCCAACCTCGAGCAATACTGCCTCGAAGGCCCGACCATGACCTACGCCACCCCGGATCGGGTCGACGGCAGCAACACCATGGGCGGTTATTCCGACAGCATCGTGGTCAGCGAACACTTCGTCGTACGCATTCCGGAAAAACTCGCCCTGGCCAGCGCCGCGCCGATCCTCTGCGCCGGCATCACCACCTACTCGCCGCTCAAGCACTACGGCGTCAAGGCCGGGGACAAGGTCGGCATTCTCGGCATGGGCGGCCTCGGTCACATGGGCATCAAGTTCGCCAAGGCCATGGGCGCCGAAGTGACGCTGTTCACCCGTTCGGCGAGCAAGGCCGAGGAAGGTCGTCGTCAGGGCGCCGACCATGTGATCGTCTCCACCGACGCCGAGCAGATGCAGGCGGCGGCGGGTTACTTCGATTTCCTGCTCGACACCATTCCGGTGCAGCACGACCTCAACCCGTACCTCGACACCCTGCGCTTCGACGGCGTGCACATTCTGGTCGGCCTGATCGAACCGGTGAATCCACCGGTCCACGCCGGCAAACTGGTGATGAGCCGCCGGGTGCTGGCCGGCTCCCTGATCGGTGGCGTCGCCGAAACCCAGGAAGTGCTGGATTTCTGCGCCGAGCACAACATCACCTGTGACATCGAAATGCTCGACATCCGCCAGATCAACGAGGCCTACGCGCGGATGATCGCCGGTGACGTCAAGTACCGTTTCGTGATCGACATGGCGACGCTGAAAGTCTGATCCCTCAGACCTTCAGTCCCAGTTCCGCCGAGAGCCGGGCTGTGACCCCTTTGATCAGGGGAATCAGCTCGGCCATTTTTTCCAGCGGCATGTACGGCACGGTGCTGGCGATGCTGATCGCCGCGACGATGCGTTTGCTCGCATCGCGGATCGGCGCCGCCACGCAGCGGATCGACGGTTCGTTGTCTTCCAGATCGAACGCGTAGCCACCGGCCACGTACTCGGTCATGCGCTGCTCGAGCTGTGGCCACGACTGTTGCGGGTGCTGCGGCCAGAACTGACTTTTCCCACCCGCCGGCAGGCTGATGTCGTACAGCCGTTGCCAGTCTTGCGGCGAGTCGTCGAGCATCAGCGCCTTGCCGATCCCGGTGCGCGCCAGCGGCATGCGATGGCCAACCCGCGAACGCATTTCCGGGCCGTTGCGCCCAGGATTCTTCAACAGGTACAGCACCTCGTCGCCCTCGCGGATGCCCAGGTGCACGGTGTCGCCGGTCAGCGCCGACAACTCGTCCAGATACGGCCCGGCCAGGCTCACCAGCGGCAATTCCTCGCGCGCCTGAAACCCCAGTTCGATCAGCTTCGGCCCCAGCAGATAACCGATTTGCGGCACCACACGCAGATAGCGCTCATCCACCAGGCAACTGGCCAGGCGATGGGTGGTGCTGCGCGTGGTGCCGATCAGCCGGGCGATTTCCTTTAGATCGCGGGCGCCGCTGGCCACAGCCTGCACCACACCGAGGCCACGCAGCAGGGTCTGGGTGCCAGTGGGCGCGGCGTCCTTGGCGGTTTTTGGGGCATCTTCCTGCATATCCAGCCTTTACCGTTGAGCGAGGGAACGGGCGGCATTATGGTCGCCCGACACGGACGACTACAACTCGATGCGCTCGACCTTGCCGACCAGCAGCACGTAGGACAATGCACCGATCAGCGCCAGCACGGCGATGTAGGTGATCGCCGGAGCGAACGAATCACCGCTGGCGAGGAAACCGATGACAATCGGCGTGGCAATCGCCGACAGATTGCCGATGAAGTTGAACACCCCACCGGTCAGCCCCAGCAGACGCGCCGGCGCCAGTGTCGAGACCAGCGACCAGGTGATCGATGCCAGCCCGTTGCCGAAAAACGCCAGGGCCAGGAAGGCAATCACCAGCGGCGTCGACTCGACTAAGTTGGCGCCAATGATCGAGGTGGAAATCAGCAGGCCGGCGATGATCGGCAACTTGCGCGCAAACCCCACCGTGCAACCGCGCCGGATCAGCCAGTCGGAGAAGAACCCGGAACACAGCACGCCAATGAACGCGGCGAGAAACGGCAGCGACGCCAGCAGCCCGGACTTGATGAAGTCCATGCCGCGGTATTTCACCAGGTAGGTCGGGAACCAGGTGAGGAAAAACCACAGCGTCGAATTCAGACAGAACTGACCGAGGTAGATCCCCCACAACTTGCGCCTGGTCAGGACGATGCCCAGATCGGTCCAGCTGAACCTGGCTTTGACCTGGGTCGTTTCGGCCTGGATGTCGACCAGCCCGCCGCCCTCGCGGATCAGCTCGATCTCGGCGTCGTTGGCACCACGGAAATCCCGTGGCTCGCGATACACCGCATACCAGATCGCGGCCCACAGGATGCCCACCGCACCGGTGACGACAAACACCATGTGCCAGCCGAACTCGTGTTGCAGCCAGGCGAGAACCGGCGTGAGAAACGCCAGGCCAACGAATTGCCCGGAGGTGTAGAAACCGATGGCCGTGGCGCGCTCTCGCTCCGGGAACCAGGTTGTGACCACCCGGCTGTTGATCGGATAGGCCGGCGCCTCCAGTGCGCCAACGGCCATGCGCAACACGAACAGCGCGATGAAGCTGGCGGCGAAACCGAGCATCACCGTGGCCAGCGACCACAGCAACAGCGCCACGCTGTAGAGAATGCGCGGCGGCACCCGATCCACCAGCCAGCCGCCGGGGATCTGCATGGCGGCGTAGGTCCAGCCGAACGCGGAGAAAATCAGCCCGACATGCACCGGATCGATACCCAGTTCGCTGGTCAGCGCCGGGGCGGCAATCGACAGGTTGCTGCGGTCGAGGTAGTTGATGACCACGGTGATGAACAACAGCACCATGATGAAGAATCGCTTGCGGCTGGGCGTGACTAAAGACGCCTGCCCGGTGAGGGTTTGCGGTTGCATGGGGAGCGCCTCTTCTTATGTTTATTGAGGTCGGGGGTATGCAGATCTCCGCTCCATGGAGATCAACCTGTGGGAGCGAGCTATCGGGCGACACCGGTTTCGAATGTGCCGCCCTCTTCGCGAGCAAGCTCGCTCCCACAGTGTCAGGGGTGGGTCAGGAAAGACTCACCACTCGGCGAAGCTGCCGTCGGCATGCCGCCAGATCGGGTTGCGCCAGCGGTGGCCGACGGCCGCGCGTTCGATCACGTACTCCTCGTTGATCTCGATACCCAGGCCCGGGCCATTGGGGATCCTGACGAAGCCCTGGTCGTAGTCGAACACCCGCGGATCCTTTACGTAGTCGAGCAAATCGTTGCTCTCGTTGTAATGGATGCCCAGGCTCTGCTCCTGGATGAACGCGTTGTAGCAGGCCGCGTCGAGTTGCAGGCACGCCGCCAGCGCAATCGGCCCCAGCGGACAATGCAGCGCCAGCGCCACGTCGTAGGCTTCGGCCATGTTGGCGATCTTGCGGGTTTCGGTAATGCCGCCGGCGTGGGAGGCGTCCGGCTGGATGATGTCGACGTAACCTTCGCTGAGCACGCGCTTGAAATCCCAGCGCGAGAACAGCCGTTCACCCAGAGCAATCGGCGTGCTGGTCAGCGGCGCCAATTCCTTCAGCGCTTCGTAGTTTTCGCTGAGCACCGGCTCTTCGATGAACATCAACTTGTACGGATCGAGTTCCTTCATCAGCACCTTGGCCATCGGCTTGTGCACGCGGCCGTGGAAGTCGACGCCGATGCCGACGTTCGGCCCGACCGCATCGCGCACCGCGGCGACGTTGGCCAGTGCCAGGTCGACTTTCTCGAAGGAGTCGAGGAATTGCAGTTCCTCGGTGCCATTCATCTTCACCGCGGTGAACCCCCGGCTCACCGCCTCTTTCGCGGCACGCGCGGTGTCGGCCGGACGGTCGCCACCGATCCACGAATAGACGCGGATCTTGTCGCGCACCTGGCCGCCAAGCAGATCGCTGACCGACACCCCGAGCGCCTTGCCCTTGATGTCCCACAGCGCCTGGTCGATGCCGGCCAGGGCGCTCATGTGGATCGCGCCGCCCCGGTAGAAGCCGCCGCGATAGAGCACGGTCCAGATGTCTTCGATGTTGCGCGGGTCTTTGCCGATCAGGTAGTCGGACAATTCCTCGACCGCAGCGGCCACGGTGTGCGCGCGACCTTCGACCACAGGCTCGCCCCAGCCGGTGACACCCTCGTCGGTCTCGACCTTGAGGAAGCACCAGCGCGGCGGCACGATGAACGTGGTGAGTTTGGTGATTTTCATCTTCTTGTCTCTCTTGTAGATGCAGCGCTCGCAGCGCCGGAAAGTCTTAGCGCAGGGCCTTCCACGCGGCCACGTAGGCCTTGGCGTTGGCCGCCACTTGCTCGGTGGTCATGCCCGGCTTGAACAGCCCGGAACCGAGGCCGAAACCTTTCACCCCCGCATCGAGGAACGCCTGCATGTTGTCCGGGGTGATGCCACCGACCGGCGCCAGCACGGTTCCCGACGGCAGGACCGCGAGCCACGCCTTGACGACCGCCGGGCCCATCTGCTCGGCCGGGAACAGCTTGAGAATGTCCGCGCCCTCCTCCAGCGCCGCGAAGGCTTCGGTCGGCGTCGCGACGCCCGGCGACAGGTACAGCCCCGCCGCTTTCGCCGCGCGCAATACCTTGGCATCGCTGTGCGGCATGACGATCACCTGGCCGCCGGCCGCCTTGACCTGCTCCACCTGCTCCGGGGTCAGCACGGTGCCGGCACCGATCAGGCAATCGGCGGGCAAGGCATTGCGCAGGATGCGAATACTTTCGTACGGCGCAGGGGAATTGAGGGGTACTTCGATGACGCGAAATCCGGCCGCGTACAGGACTTCTCCGACAGCGGCGGCTTCCTGCGGGTGCAGGCCGCGCAGAATCGCGATCAGACCGTTTTGCGCCAGTGCTTGCTTGAGCATGTCAGGCCTCCAGTCAGGGGTTAACGGGATGAGGAATCGAGCAGGCCGGCGGCCAGCGCCAGTTGCCACAGGCCGCGCTCGGTCGCCTGTTCGGCCAGGGTCACGCGGGTGAAGCCGCAGGCGTCGAGGGCCCGGCTGTAGCGGGCGCACAGCTGGCTGTTGCCGATGAGGATGACCGACGGCAGCCGCCCGCTGTTGCGTCGACGACGCTGCACGGCGGCCAGCGCTGACAGCTCATGGCCGATCAGCAGGCCGGACAGGTAGTCCGCTTGCGCCGTGGGGCTCAGTGCACCGGTCAGGCCCAAGGTTCGGGCGCTGAACAAGGTCGACAGCACGCCAATCTCGCCGTCCGCCGACAACGCCACGCGGACGCCGCGATCGAATGCCGGACCGTCGAATTGCGCACCCTGTTGCTGGGTGCGGCCGAGGATGCTGTGTTCGCTGAGCACGGCGAACACTTCGCCGGTCATGAAGGTGTCGAAATGAGTGATGCAGCCGGCGGCCACTTCCACCCACTTCGAATGGCTGCCGGGCAGGCCGATCAGCAACTCGTTGCTGACATCGACCGCCAGGTTCTGCAGGGCGCCGAGGACCTGGGTTTCCTCGCCACGCATCACGTTCGGCAGCGCCGAGCGCTGGATCACGCCCGGCACGATGTGCACCAGGGTGCCACGCAGGCTGCGTACGGTTTGCAGGGAATTACCCAGATTGGCGACGTCCGCCGGGGTGTCGCAGTAGGCCGCTTCGCGCCAGCCCTGGGCGCTGCCGACCATGCCGCAAGCGATGACCGGAAGATCCGGCTGGGCATCGAGCCAGTCGCCACAGGCCTGGTCAAAGGCCAGCTCGAAGCCGTCGGCACATTCGCGACCGTTGATGACTCGCGGCGTCTTCGGCAACTGCATGATGCCGCACGATAGCGACCGCAGCTCCAGCACCTGGCCACCCGCCGCGAGTTTGTAAGCACGTAATGAGGTCGTCCCCCAATCGAGCGCGATCAATTGCGCCTGCATCGCTTCACCTGTTTTGTTTTTGGCAGTGAGTGCGAGGGACTATAAACCTTGGCGCAGGAAAATCTCAATATATAAATATCATTCCCATATTGTGGGATTTATAGGCTGATCCATTTCTGCCAAATCTTTAAACCATTGGTGCGTCCAGGCGATGACTGTTCTCGAAGCTATGCGCATGACGGCACCGCAGTGCATCTGCGCGTTGATAGCATTCGGATTATTCATCCGCTTACAGGATGGCGAGTTCAACGCAATTGCGTACCCGCCCTGTCACGCCTCGACGCTGCAGCGCAGTCCGACTCGGCGTGTGGGCGAAACCTCAAGATTTGCGGATTTCAGTCAGGGGGGACAGGTACTGGAAAGCGGCCTTCGATGTGCACCAATTTGCCTGCGAAAAGCGCTGGATGGATGGCTCGGTGGCAATTGGAGGGCCGCTGCAGAATGGGGATGGGTTTAGGCAATCATCAGGGATGCTCAATGATCCGAGCGTTTTATGGTGTATCAATCGCCTGCACGAGGTCAGCGGTCGGGACAAGCATCGGGTTAGACAAATACGTTCTGTTGCCGGTCGTGTTGACTCTGAAAGCGCACGTCATGGACGCTCTCTTGATCAACACATCGCGCAACGCCTTGCCACTCAAAAGCGTTTCCTCCCCTGGAGATTGTCCTGCCTCGCGGAAGATCAGCTTTGATTGGTAATGCCCGCCTGTCGTGTCATCGACAAATCGAACGCTACCGCGCCCAGACCGCTTCAGATAATGCCCGACCGAAAAATCATGATCATCTTCCAGCGCGCAGACCATGCCCTCTCCGATCGCAGGACCGAATAAGCTCAGAATATCGGTATCGCTGGTAAAACTGATGAGAAACCCGATACCGCTCGGGGTCATTTCAACGCGGTCATACACCAGCGTGGCAATGGGTCGTCCATGATCCGTCGAACATGAGGCCGTAAACACCAGCGTGAATACGATGAGAAAAAGACGCTTCATTCATTGTTCTCTGAAAAAACTGAGTATCGAATCTGCCATTAACTGGCGCGCTGACTTTCCGCCATTGTCAAAGGGGTCGAACAGTGCGTGGCAGTGCTCACGGCTGTCGGGGGATGTGGCAGTCTGCAGATGTCGCCAGGCTTCGTCGGTTTGCCAGGCCAGTTCGGCCGGCGAGGCGTCGTCGAGCTCGTTGAGCCAGGCGTTGTAATTGCGCAGGTGATTACGCTCGTAGGTCGTTTGCAGCAGATCGGCCATCTGCACGCCGAGGTCCGGCAGTCCACTGGCCGATCTCGCAATAGACGTACCAGCCCATCGTTATCAACGCGCCGTCCTTGAGCAACGAATGGCTCGCGGGGGCGACGAAACCGCAACAGATGTGCAGCGTCAGCCAGCCCTGCTGCGCTTCGATAAACGCGTTCGGTTCAAATTGGCGTAACGCGATCACACGGTATTCATCCAGGCCGGCGTTGCGTGCCATGAGTTCGGCGTCTAGCCGCGACACAAACGCGCGAATGGCTTTGCCGCCCGTGCGATTGAAGATACACAGGATGTCTACCGATTGACGCTGAGGGTTGTCAGAGCAGCCTGCGTTTTTCACCAGGCCATACAGACGCATTGACGCCCGCAGTCCGCTCATCGCCAGTCACTCATTGACCTAGCGAAGGCTCCACGGGCGTGGAGAAGTTTTGCCAGAAGCATTGCCGGTGTCGTCCATGAGCGCGCAAAAATGGCGCGTAGAATGCCGGACTAGAGCGGTGACGGCAATCAATTCAATATTGGATTGCCATCACACCCTCAGCCCTCGGCAAATTCGCGCAACACCTTGCCGTCCATGCGATAGCGCACCCACTCTTCCTGCGGCTGCGCGCCGAGGGATTTGTAGAAGTCGATGGCCGGGGTGTTCCAGTCCAGCACACTCCACTCGAAGCGTCCGCAGTCGTTGGCGCAGGCGATTTTCGCCAGGTGGCGCAACAGGGTCTTGCCGGCACCGCCGCCGCGTTGCTCGGGGGTGATGTAGAGGTCTTCGAGGTACAGGCAGTTGCTGCCCAGCCAGGTCGAATAGCTGAAGAAAAACACGGCGAAGCCAATTGGCAGGCCATCGCGCAGGCAGATCAGGCCGTGGGCGGTGGCACCTTCGCTGAACAGGCTGCGTTCGATATCGGCGACGCTGGCGATGACTTCGTGACGGGCCTTTTCGAAGTCCGCCAGTTCAGTGATGAAGGCGAGGATTTGCGGTGCATCGCTGGGGGTCGCCGGGCGGATCTCGATCGTCATGGACGGGCCTTGTCGGAAAAAGGAAAACGCCATACTAAGGCGGCGCGCGCCGCGCGTCACATGGCAAAACACACACGTGCCCCGTCGACCGTGGGGATTATTGCGGCGTGCGACGCGCCTCGGCGAGCCAGTCAGCCCCGCCCGCCCACCCGCGACGGACCGGACGAGCCAGACCGTTCGTCGCTCATCAGGCACCAATGCAGCGCGAGGGCAGACCAACAAAAGGTAAGGATTCCCATCACTGGAGACACCCTATGATCTCGTCAAGGTTGACTGCCCTCGTATTCGCTACCCTGCTCAGCCCGGCGGTTTTCGCCGCCTCCACCACCGCTGCCGGCACCGGCCCGACCGACCCGGTCACCCCGCCGCGAGCCCCCGTCATCAACAGCGCCCCCGGGATGAACACCGACGGCTCCGGCGTGCCGCTGATCAATCAGCCACCGGCCACCGGCACCGACCCGCGCACTCAGGGCGCCGATCCCGGACGCCAGGGCGGCATGAACACACCTGATGCCCCTGCTACACCGGACAACGCCGGACCCGGCGTCGGCTCGAAAACCACCACTGGTGGTTCCGGCTCGGAAGGTTCCGGCCAGTAATCAGTGATTCGCCCACGCGAATGCCTTATCCACATCCATGAAGAGGTCAGCATGAACGTAGATAAAAACCTGGAAAAAGAAGTCCTCACCCGCCTGCTGCACGCCCATCCGAGCGGACTCGGCAAAGAGGTGCTGGATAACTATCGCGGCGAGAAAGTCGTGGCCAGCGCCCTCGCCGCCCTGCAGGATCGCGGGCTGATTCACCATGGTCATGTGACCTGCAACGAGGCCGGCGAACACTCGTTGAACCTGCCGATCAAGCTCAGTGCGGCCGGCGTCGAAGCGGCGCGCAAGCTTGATGTCTAGAAGCCGTGATCGTGTGAACGCATGATCGTGCAGGAACTGCCGCAGGCTGCGGCAGTTCCTGCCGGTGTAATCCATCTACCGATGCAAGGAGAAATCCCATGCCTCGTGGAAGCAAAGACAAATACACCGCCGAGCAGAAGCGCAAGGCCGAACACATCGAAGACAGCTATGAGCAAAAAGGCCTGTCCAAGGCCGAAGCCGAAGCGCGGGCCTGGGCCACGGTCAACAAGCAGTCTGGCGGCGGTGAGAAACCGGGCGGTTCCGGGCGCAGGAAGCCCGCGAGCGACAAGTCCGCCGATCGCCAGGAATCATCGCGGCGCGCGGTGGCCAGTCGTGACGGGCATGCGCGTGACAGCAAGGCGTCGCGAGAGGCGCAGACCGTGGACAGCCTGAGGAAAGAGGCCCGGGCGAAGCACATTCCGGGGCGTTCCTCGATGCGCAAGGATGAGTTGATCGCGGCGTTGCGCAAGGCCGGTTGATTTTGTTGTGAGGCTGATGGCCTCATCGCTGGCAAGCCAGCTCCCACAGTGATTCCTGGATACACACAGTTTGCGTTTCACTGCGAAACCCGTGGGAGCTGGCTTGCCAGCGAAAGCGTCAGATCAGTCGCCGCAAGACTGGCGGATAAACGCATCCACTTCAGCAGCCCCCGGCGAAGTCGCCGGCCCCCACCGCGTCACCGCCAACGCCGCTGCTGCGTTGGCCCTTTGCGCCGCCTCAGGCGCGTTCAAACCCTGCGCCAACCCAGCGACAAATACCCCGGCATGCGCATCGCCGGCGCCGTTGCTGTCCACGGCTTTCACGGCAAATCCCGGCACATGCCGACGCTCGCCACGCTGATGAATCCAGCACCCCTGCGGCCCGTCGCGCACCACCATCAGCACATCCCTGGGCAAGTGCTCCGCCAACCGGTCCAGCGCTTGAGCAATGTCACTCGCCCCAGTAAAACGCAACGCCTCGACACTGTTGCTGGTCCACACATCGATGCGCGGCAGCAGGGACTGCATCAATGACGAGTCGGGCGACTCGACCAGCGGGCCCGGATCGAACACCACGCTGACCGCCTGCGGCAACGCCAGCGTCCAGTCCAGCAGCGCCTGCGCCTTGCCTTCGTGAAGCAGGCTGTAACCGCTCACATAAACGTAATCGCCCGCCTCGGCAGCCACGCTGTTCAAGTCTGCCTCGGTTACCTCACCTTCCGCGCCGATGTAGGAAATGAAGCTGCGCTCGGCCGACGCATCGGTCAGCGCCACGCAAATCCCGGTGTCGCGCGGCGCCGGCGTCTTGATGCCGATGTGAATGCCTTCAGCGTGCATCGCCTGGCGCGCCAGATCGCCGAAGCGCCCGCTGCCGTGGCGACCGAGATAAACCACGGGCAAACCATTGCGCACGGCAGCAGCCATCACGTTGAAACCGCCGCCGGCTTCGAAACCGGCGGACTGCGCCAACACATCACCGCCAATCTGCGGCAAGCGGTCCACGGCCATGACCAGGTCGATGATGACCTGGCCGGTGTGCAACATCTTAGGCATGAGCATTCTCGATTTGCGCGGCGCGACGATCCTTCGCCCCGCCGAGTACCCAGTAAAGGCCACCCGCGACCACGAAGGTCACGATCCAGCCGAGGCCGTTGTGGCCCAGCCACGAGTCCGCCAGGAAGCCCTTGAACCAGACGTTTTCCGCAGTGGTGCCGATGGTGGTGAAGCTGAAGCCGAGCACGATGGCGATTGCCCACGCGCCGAATGCGCGCCACTCGATGCCGCCGTGGTACCAGTAGGCGCTGCTCGGGCTGACGTCGAGCAAGTCTTGCGGGCTGTAGTAGTGGCGGTGAATCAGGTCAACCACGAAGATCCCCACCCACGCAGTGATCGGCACCGCCAGCAGGGAAATGAAGGTGATGAACGGGCCGTAGAAGCTGTCGGCGATCAGCATGAAGTAGATCGAACCGGCGAAGATCGCCACGATGTCGACCACCACCGCATACACCCGCTTGACCTTGAGGCCGAGGGTCAGCGTGGTCAGCCCGGCGGAATACACCGAGAGGTTGTTCGACAGCAGCAGGCCGCCGAACGCGGTGATCAGGTACGGCACGGCCATCCAGGTCGGCAGCATGTCGCGGATCGCCACAATCGGGTCTGTCGCCGACGCCAGGTCATTGTTGCCCACCGACAGCAGGCCGCCGAGGGTAATCAGCAGCACCAGCGGAATCCCCGCGCCGAATGCCGCCGAGGCCACCAGGCGCACAGCCTTGACGCTGCGGTGTTGATAGCGCGACATGTCGGCGCCGGCGTTGGCCCAGCCGATCCCGGTGCCGGCGGCCATAGTGCCGATGCCGATGATCATCGCGCTCAGCGGCGCCGGGGTGGCGTTGAACACCGCGCTCCAGTCGATGGTGGCGCAGAGGAAGCCACCCACCAGAATGTTCAGCGCGCCGAACACATACGTCGCCCACTTCTGGATCACCAGCAGCGTGGCGTGGCCGAGGCCGGAGACAGACAGCGTCAGCAGGACGAAGATCGCGATGAAGATCAGCGTCAGCAGCGGTGCACTCTTCGCTTCCACCGGCGAGCCGAACAGAATCGAACACAGCGACAGCAGCACGAAGGCGGCGGTGGTGGTGTTGACGGTTTCCCAGCCCAGACGCGACATCAGCGAGACCAGGGTCGGGCCGATGTTGCCGCGCACGCCGAAGATCGCGCGCGACAGGGTCAGGCTCGGCGCGCGGCCACGACGACCGGCAATCGAGATGATCCCCACCACCGCGAACGAACCGGCCGCGCCGAGGATGGCGACGATGACGGCCTGCCAGATCGCCAGGCCGCGAAACGCGACCAGCGTGGCGCCCAGCGGCAGACCGAGAATGGAGATGTTGGCGGCGAACCAGACCCAGAAAAGCTGCAGCGGATGACCGTTGCACTCGCTCTCGGGCACCGGCTCGATACCCCGGGTTTCCAGTTGCCCGACGCTTTGCCCGGCGTTTGTTGAACTCATGAACAGTGCTCCTGTTTGCCTTTATTGTGGTTGTGGCAATGACGCAAAACGACAAGACATCCCGGCCTTCCTGGGCCTGTCCGTGCGATCCATTGCGGGTGAGTATTGAAGATTTACAGTGCGGCCTTCGCGAGCAGGCTCGCTCCCACAGGGGATATGTGAACGCCATGAATCCAATGTGGGAGCGAGCCTGCTCGCGAAGGCGTCCGCCTGATCAACGCAAGGCCAACAGCCCCTGCACCAACGGTTCAAGCTCCAGATGATTGACCGCTTTGACCGTGGCAATCATCGGCGCCGGCCAGCTCTGCAGGCCCAGGCAGGCCCCGAGCATGGCACCGAGAATCGCCGCGATGGTGTCGGTATCGCCGCCCAGGCTGGCGGCCATGCACAACGCATCGAACGCGCTCATCTCGCCGACGGCCACCTGCTGCGCCAGCGCGAACGCCACCACCACCGATTCCTGCGACGCCACCGAGGTGCCGATCACGTCGTACAGCAGGTCGGCGAGCAGCGCCTTGTCGCTGTCGACACTGATGCTGCGCGCCCAACTGATGCGCGAAGCGATGCGGCCACCGGCCACCCAGTGCCCGTGTTCCTGTGCCTGTTGCGCGATCTGCTGACCGAGGTTCAACGCCTCGCCCAGGTCCATGCCGTTGATCCCGGCCGAGACCACTGCCGCGACCGCCGCAGCGCTGGAAATCCCCAGCGTGGTGTTGTGGGTGACCTGACACGCCTGCACCACGGCCGCGATGAACCGCTCGGAATCGGCGACATCGGCGGCAATGCCCACCGGGGTAATGCGCATGGCCGCACCGTTGGTGGTGCCGTAGCGCCCGGCCTCCTCCGGCGAGTGGCCGGCCAGGATCATTTCAATGGCGCGTTTGGTCGACGGCCCGAGCAGGTCCTGCGAACCCTTGGCCTGCATGCGCGCTTCCCATTCGATCAGCCGTTGCGCGAGGACTGCCGGCTCGATCCGGCCCTGGCCTTCGACCAGCAACTCGCCGACCAGAATCGCCTGTTCGGTGTCATCGGTAATCGAGCCCTTGGGCATGTTGGCGGCGATCGGTTGCAGCGGGCCGGCGTCCTGCAGATCGATAATGCGGCCGAAGCGGGCCTTGATCGTTTCGCGGTCCAGCGATTGCGTCGGCATGCCCAGCGCATCACCGAGGGCCAGGCCATAAAACGCGCCCAGGGCACGGTCGAGCGCGGTCATTGCGAGTCTCCAAATTGCAGGTGCAGACGGAAATGCACCGGGTCGAGCAGGCTTTCGACCTGCTCCATGAAACGGTTCTGTCGGTCGTAGGTGGTGCGCAGGGCCTTGAGGAACACCGTGCCCGGCGCTCGGCCGAGCAGCTCGGCGTCCACGGCATTCAGCGGTTCGGCGCCGATCCACTGATCGCCGCGCTCGCCGATGTAGCCGTAGGCGGCCAGGGTGATGGTCAGGGAGTTGTCGATCAGACCGACCCGCGGCAGGCTTTCCAGGCCGCCACTGGCCGGCATCAGGGAACGTTCGAGGGACACCAGCGTGCCGTCGTTGGAGCGCCGACGACGCTCCAGGGTAATGAATTGCTCGGTGCCCAAGCGCGCCAGCAGATCGGGCCGGGTCACGGCCTCGAGGCGCAGCACCTCGGTGTTGATCAACGCCCCGCTGTCGGCCAGGGCCTGGGCCCAGCCGCTGCGCTGGTCGAGGACCATACCGTCGAAGGTGACGATGGAGCCGACCCCGCTTTGCGTGGCGATGTACTTGCGCCGTTTCAGTTCGGCCAGCGCTTCGCGCAACGTGCCACGGCTGACGTTGAATTCCTGAGCCAACTGATGCTCGCCGGGCAACAGAAAGCCGTCCTCCATGAGGCCGCTTTCGATGCGCCGGACGAGTTCGTCGACCACCCGTTGTTTCTTGTCAAATCGTACCTGTCTAATCATGTACAAAGTGATACCCGAAATGGGCGCAGACGGGCAAGGAGAATTTAGGAGATCAGACAGAAGGCGGGGACAGTCGCGGTCCATTGTGGGAGCGAGCCTGCTCGCGAAGGCGTCGGGTCAGTCAATATTTTCGGCGACTGATTCGGCGCTTTCGCGAGCAGGCTCGCTCCCACAGGGATGAGGGGGGTTACCGTTGTTTGAGGCGGTCGATGACGACGGCCAGCAACAGAATCGAACCGCGAATCACGTACTGGTAGAACGTGTCGATATTCTTCAGGTTCATCGCATTCTCGATAATCGCCAGAATCAAAACCCCGGCAATCACGTGGCGGATCATGCCGATCCCGCCACTCAGCGACACCCCGCCCAGCACGCAAGCCGAGATCACCGTCAGCTCGAAACCCTGGCCAATCATCGGCTGCCCGGAGGTCATGCGCGACGCCAGGATCACCCCGGCCAGCGCACCGATCACACCGTGCACGGCAAAGATGATGATCTTGGTCCGGTCAACGTTCACGCCGGCGAGCAGCGCTGCTTCCTGGTTGCCACCGATGGCCATGGTGTTGCGCCCATAGGTGGTGTAGTTGAGCAGCCAGCCGAAAAACAGGAAGCAGACGATGGTGATCAGAATCGGCACCGGCACGCCGAACAGCTGGCCATTGCCGAAGACGAAGAACGATTCCTGCGACACGCCCACCGCTTTGCCATTGGCAAAGATGTAGGCCAGGCCACGGACGATCTGCATGGTTGCCAGCGTGGTGATCAAGGCGTTGACGCGCAACTTGGCGATCACGATGCCGTTGATCAGGCCGACGATCAGGCCCATCACCAGCGCCGCGCTGACCCCGAGAAAGACGCTGTTGGTGTCACGCATCACCACCGCCGCGACGACACCGGCACAGGCGATCACCGAGCCCACCGACAGGTCGAAGTGCCCCGACGCCAGGCAATACAGCATGGTGCAGGCGGCAATCCCGGTGGTGGAAATCGCCAGGCCCAGACCGCGCATGTTCAGCGGCGAAAGGAAGTTGTCGATCAGCAGCGTGCAGGCGACGAAGATGCCGATCGCCGCCAGCAGCATGACCCAGTCATCGAGGAAACGCCGCAGGTCGAGGGGTTTGCGTGCGGTCGGCAGGGTTTCGTTTTGGGTTGTCATCATAGTCACCTCTCAGTTCGCCACGCCGTCAGCGCGTTGGCGCGGCAAAGCCAGTTGCAGCAAGTTGGATTCATTGGCCTGGTCACGGCTGACTTCGCCGCGCAGGGCGCCTTCGCACAGCACCAGGATGCGATCGGAAATGCCCATGACTTCCATCAGGTCGCTGGACACCACGATCACCGAGATTCCGTCGGCGGCCAGGTTATGGATGATCTGGTAGATCTCGGCCTTGGCGCCGATGTCGATGCCACGGGTCGGTTCGTCGAGCAGCAGGACCTTCATCGGCATCGACAGCCAGCGGCCAAGAATGGCCTTCTGCTGGTTGCCGCCGGAAAGGAACTTGATCTGCTGCCCGGCATGCGGGGTTTTCACCTTCAACGCCTTGATCTGTTTGTCGGCGTTGCCCTTCTCCCACATACCGCGCAGCAGGCAACCGAGGCCGGAGTGCGCACCGCGGGCGCTGATGTTGATGTTCTCGGCGACGCTGGCCAGCGGGATGATGCCCTCCTTCTTGCGGTCCTCCGGGCACAGCAGGATCCCGGCGGCGATCGCATCGCGTGGCGAGCGCAGCTTCAGTTCATGGCCGCGCAATTCCAGGCGCCCGGCCGTGTGCCGCTCCAGACCGCTGAGCAGGCGGAACAACTCGGTGCGCCCGGCCCCGACCAGACCGAACAGGCCAAGGATCTCGCCCTTGTGCGCCTCGAAACTGATTGGCGAACGCAGCCCAGGGCCAAGCAATCCGTCGACCTTGAGCGCCACCGCGCCGCGCGGGCGGCTGCGGTAGTCGTAGATGTCCTGGATGTCACGACCGACCATGCAGGTCACCAGTTGATCGTGGCTCAACTGGCTCATGTCGTCGAAGGTGCGCACGTAACGCCCATCCTTGAACACCGTCACCGCGTCGCAGATGCGGAACACTTCTTCCATACGATGGGACACGTAGAGCACCACTTTGCCCTCATCGCGCAGGCGACCGATGATCGCCATCAAGCGGTCGATTTCCCGCGCCGAGAGGCTGCTGGTCGGCTCATCGAAGGCGATCACATGCGCGCCCCGCGACAGCGCCTTGGCGATTTCCACCAGTTGCCGCTGGCCGAGGGACAGGCGCCCGACCTTGGTCTGCGGGTCGATTTCATCGGCCAGGCCCTTGAGGCAGGCCAACGCGTTCTGGCGTAGCGCGCCTCGGTTGATCAGACCGAAGCTGGCCGGCAGGTGACCGAGAAACAGGTTCTCGGCGACGCTCATTTCCGGCACCAGGTGCAGCTCCTGGTGAATCACCGCCACGCCGCTGGCAATGCTGTCCGCGGTGGATTTGAACGCCATCGTCTGCTCGCCGATCTGCAGCTCGCCGCTGCTCGGGATATAGGCGCCGCCGAGGATTTTCAGCAGGGTCGACTTGCCGGCACCGTTCTCGCCCATCAGCGCGTGAACCTGGCCGGGATGGGCGACGAAGCTGATGCCGTCGAGGGCCTTCACCCCGGGAAAAGTCTTGCCGATCCCGCTGAAACGCAGACTGCCGCGGGCGTTGTGTTCTTGTGTCTGTACTTGCGCGTGCATTTAAGCCACCTCTTCACACCGATCAAACGGCCCGGGGTGCCCGGGCCGTCGCTGCCGTCAGTTCCACAAGCCGATCTTTTCCAGTTCCTGCTTGAAGTTGTCGCGGGTGATCAGGGTGACGTCGTCCATGGCGGTGTATTTCGGCGGCTCTTTGCCGGTGGTGACCCACTCGTACATCATCTCGGCAGTCTTGTAGCCTTCGATGTGCGGGCTTGGCAGCATCGAACCGAAGAAGCCGCTGTTGGGCTTTTTCAGCTCGCCGATGGCATCGGTACCGTTGATGCCGATACCGATCACGTTGGCGGCGGCAAACCCGGCCGCTTCGGTGGCGCGCACGCCGCCGAGCACGGTGTTGTCGTTCATGCCGCCGATGATCAGGTTCTTCGCGGCGCCCGGGAGTTTCACCAGCGCCGAGTTGGTGGCGTCCATGCTGCCCGGCACATCGAGGGTCTTCAGCGCGGCAAAGAGGATGTGATCCTTCGGCATGCCGGCATCCTCGAGGGACTTGACCGAACCGTCGGTGCGCTTCTTGCCCGTGTCGAGTTCGTTGTAGGTGTTGACCACCGCGTAGGTGTCCTTCCAGTCCCAGTTACGCTTTTTCGCTTCGGCGACCATCGCGGCGCCCTGCTTCTGGCCGACTTCGAAGGCCGCCATGCCGAGGTACGGCACGTCTTCCATGAACTTGCCGCTGGCATCGACGAAACGGTCATCGACGGCAATCACTTTCAGGTCATTGAGCTTGGCCTTGGCCATGATCGCCGGGCCGAGAGACACGTCCGGCGGGCAGATGACGAAGCCCTTGGCGCCGTTGGCCGCCAGGCTGTCGATCGCCGACAGGGTTTTCTCGCCGTCCGGCACGGCAATCTTGATCAGTTCGAAGCCCTTGTCCTTGGCGGCTTTTTCCGCGAAGGCCCACTCGGTCTGGAACCACGGTTCTTCCGCCTGCTTGACCAGGAAACCGATCTTCACCGGATCGGCGGCCAGCAGCGCACTGCTCAGGCTGAACGCAGTGACCGCCAGCGCGGCACTGCACAGGGTACGAATCCCGAAACGACGTTTCATAAGCAGACTCCTTGTTATTTTTTTTGAGCATTTGTTGGTAAGCGGTAGAGCGGTTGCAACGTGTGCTTGCTGATCATCGTGACAATAGTCATATCGTATGATGATTGGATTTCAGACGGACTTCGCCGCCTGCCATCCACTGTGTTCAGTCGTGGTACATCACCGAGCGACCACCATCGATGGTGATGCACGAGGCATTGATAAACGGTGCTTCATCACTGGCCAGGAACACGGCGGTCATCGCCACCTCGAGCGGCTGGCCGATGCGTTTTGGCGGATGCAGATCGAACGCGCGCTGCCGTTCGGCCTGCGGGTCGGCAAAACCGTTCCAGTAATCGATGTTGAGCTGGGTTTCGATGTAGCCAGGGGCAATCGCGTTGACCCGGATGCCCTTCGCCGCGTATTCGATGCCCAGCGCGCGGGTCAACCCGAGCAGGCCATGCTTGGCCACCGGGTACGGGAAGCAACCGGGAATGATGTGCGAGGAATGCGTCGAGGCAATGTTGATGATGCTGCCGCCGCCCTGTTCGATCATCTGCGGCAACACGGCCTTGCAGCCGCACCAGGCGCCGTCGAGGTCGATGGCGAAACAGCGGCGCCAGTCTTCTTCGCTCATTTGCAGCGGATCGCGGAACACATTGACCCCGGCGCAGTTGACCAGCACATCGATGCGCCCATGCAGCTCGACGGCGTGTCTGGCCAGGGCGTGCAGATCCTCCTGGCGCGACACATCGGCCCTGAGCGCCTGCACGTCGGCGCCCTGCTCGCGCCAGTGGGCGGCGACGGCCTCGACTTTCTCCGCCTGAATGTCGCTGATCACCAGCCTTGCCTGCTGCGCAGCGCACGCCGCGACAATCGCTTCGCCGATGCCTTGGGCGGCACCGGTCAGCAGCACGACCTTGTTGTCCAGGCGCTTGCCCTGCGGCGGCGCGGGCACCGGTGGCAAGGACAGAGGTTCAGCCATGGCTCAGGACTCCCGTTCGCAGCACGAAAAAGACCAGGCATCTGCCGATGTCCGGTCTGGAAGGCTTGGGGAACAGGACAGGCAGGCGCCGCTGACGGCATCGGGCCGTTGCGAGACGCTGACTCCGCTGGGGAGTGCGATAGACATTCGCTGCATCACTTCACCTGTTTTGTTCTTTTTAAGTGTGAGTGCGTGTTACTGCTGGAGCCGACTATAAACCCGACCGCCGAATAATCTCAATATATAATTTTGCATCCCATATTTTGGGATTTAGCCAGCAAATCGCGTACAGAGCTTTCCGGCGACATCCACTCGCATGGCCAGCACGGCACCGTCCAGCGGATGGTTGAGCGGACTTTTAGCGCTGGTGATGTACAGGGTTTTCAGATCGGGGCCGCCGAATACGCAACTGGTCGGGCGGCTGATCGGCAGATCGATTCTGCGCTCGATCACGCCCTCAGGGCTCAGGCGCAGCAGGCAGCTGCCGTCCCAGCGGGCGTTCCACACGTAACCCTCGGCGTCCAGCGCCGAACCATCCGGGCCGCCAGGCTGATCGGAGGCGAACCAGCTATGGCCAGCGTCGAGATTGCCGTCGGTATGAATGAAGTATTGGTACAGCGTGTTGTCGAGGCTGTCGCCGAACAGCACGGTGGTGCCGTCGTCGCTCCACAGCAGCGTGTTGGGAATTCCCAGGCCGCGCAGCAATGGCGTGACGCGCTGATCCGGATCAATACGGAACAGCCCGCCGGAGCGACGCACGATCGGCAGGTCCTCGCCCTGCTCGCCGATGTTGTTCTGCATGGTGCCGAGCCACAATCGCCCCTGGCCATCGCAACGTGCCTCGTTGGCGCGGTTGCCTGGCTGCGGATCGGCGACGCAGAACAGGCTCAGGCGCGGCTCGAGCCCCGGCGAATCGAGGTCGAGCCGATAGACACCGCTGCTCAACGTCACCAGTGCATCGCCACTGGCGCAGGGAATGAACGCCGACACATGTTCCGGCATCTGCCAGATCTGCACGTTCTGGCCAATCAGGCGCAGGGCCTGTTTGTCGGCGATGTCCACCCAGTACAGCGCCTGGGTCGGCGCGTCCCAGAACGGGCCTTCGCCGAGTTGCGCGCGGTGTTGGGTTACGGCGGTCGACGTCATGGCAGCTCCTTGGTCGTTGTTGTTCTTGGTCAGGAAAACGGCGGTTTCAACTGGCCTTTCTATCGGCGATCACCTGCGGGTAAAAACGCTTGATCGCCAGGTCGGCGTTGTCGATCAGGGTCATGCAGGCCCACACCCCGCGCGCGGCATCCCGGGCGGCGATGGCGTCGGCCATGTCCTTGTGGATCGGCAACGTGCGGCGCAGTTCATCCGGGTCGGCGGCGGAGACTTCGAAAGACACTGCCAGCAGCGCGCCGAGGGCCGGGACCATTTGTTCGATGAACTGGTTGTGGCTGGCGGCGAGAATGCATTCATGAAAGAACTGGTCGGCGCGGTTGTAATCGATGCCGCTGTCCACTGCCCGCTCCAGCGCGTGATAGGCCAGTTGCACAGCCTGCACCTGGTCGACGGTGGCGCGCTCGCAGGCCCAGCGCACGGCCATCGGTTCGATGGTGCGACGCAGGTCGAGCAGATCGTCGACGAAGTTTTCCGGCAAACCGTTGCGCGACAGCCAGCCGACCACTTGTGGATCGAACAGGTTCCAGCGCCGCACCGGCAACACCCGGGTGCCGACTTTCGGCCCGACTTCAAGCATGCCCTTGGCGACAAGCGTCTTGATCGCTTCACGGATGACCGTGCGGCTGACGCCAAGCTGTTCGCCCAGATCCGCCTCGACCTTGATCGTCTGCCCCGGCTTCACCTGGCCGGCAGCGATCCAGCTGCCCAGCCAGTCAACCGTGGATGCGTGGAAACTGCTGGACATGCACACCTCGAAACGGATGATTCCGGGGGCTCACGCTAATCATCATACGATTGGCTGTCAAATAATAAAAAAGACCGCCGTCTGTGCCAGTGCCTGCAGGGAATTCTCCCAGGGACTGGCGCAGACAGCGATCTTTCTAGGGCTCCAGGCCGATGCGGAAGAACTCGCCGCCGCTCCACACGCCGAGCCAGCGCTGGCCGTCGATTTGCCGACTCACCGCCAGCTCGACCAATTGGTAGAACACGTTGCGGTGGATCAGCGCTTCGAGGTTGCTGCGCACATGCACGTACGGCGCTGGCTCCTCGGTCGCCGGATCGATTTCGACGCGGATCGGATGCTCGGTACCGGCCTCGGTGGTTTCATCGACGTTGGTGGTAAAGCGCAGCACCTGCGCTTCCCCCTCGCCCACGACCTCCACGGCAATGGCCACGAACGGCGCGTCGTCGACCTTGATCCCGACCTTCTCGACCGGGGTGATGAGGAAATAGTCATCGCCGTCGCGGCGGATGATGGTCGAGAACAGTTTGACCATCGGCTTGCGCCCGATCGGCGTGCCCAGGTAATACCAGGTGCCGTCGCGGGCGATGCGCATGTCGATGTCACCGCAGAAGTCCGGGTTCCACAAATGCACCGGCGGCAGGCCTTTGGTCTTGGGGATCTGTCCCAACAGGTCATTGGCTTTTTGCGGGCCACTCATGGCGTTCTCCTTGGCTTATTGGTCGCCGACTCCCAGCAGGCTGCGCGCGTATTGTTCCAGCGGCGGGCCGATGAGGTCTTCCGGCTTGTTGTCGTGGAACGTCAGTAAACCGCCACGACTCTTGATCCGTGCAGTATCAATCAAATACTGCGTGCTGGTCTCGATCAACATGATCTGGATCACACCGCCATCGATGCCGAGGCGGTCGACCGCTTCCTGGTCGAGCCACTCGTCGGAGTTGCCGATACGGTCGTCAGCCTTGGCGAAACGGGTATACAGCAGGTAATGCGCGCCGGCATCGCGCGCCTCGCCCATCGCCTGGTCGAGGCCTTCCGGGGCTCGCGCGCGGCGGACCATCGGGAAGTATTCGACAAAGCCCTTGAAGGCTTCTTCGGCGACCACGTTGGGCCGTGGATAGGCGCCACCCGGCGGCGCAAACGAACCCTGGGCGATGTAGATGAACGAGTCCGGCTGGATGCGGAAGTTGTTCACGCGGCGGCTGTCACTGTGATCCAGCAAACCGGCGTCGCTCATGTGATAGCGAGTGCCTTCGGCCATATCGCTGACATTCATGCAGCCGCCAAGTGCCAAAACGGCCAGCAGCAAAACCAGGCTACGCATCCTCATCCTCCAGAAGCCGGTGACGGAAAACCGGCGAATGGCCGTTGGATGCAGCTTTTGCGCCAGCTCAGGATCTTTGCCGGATGATCAATTGCTTTCGCCAGCAGGCTCGCTCCCACAGGATTGTGAAAAAGCCTGTAAGAGCGAGCCTGCTGGCGAAAAAGAGCGGTCAGCCGCCGATGATCTTCATGACGGTCGCGCCACCGGAGAACGCCACTTCCTGCTTGTCGCCGAGCGCCTTGACCAGCAGCCGCTGCAACGCCGGCAGCGCCTGGTGACGCGGTTTATCGAGCAGGTCGCCGACGTAGTGCCGGTTGCTCGACGACAGGCAGCCATGCAGCCACCCAGTGGACGACAGCCGCAGGCGCGAGCAGGTCCGGCAGAACGGCACGCTTTCATTGGCGATCACGCCGAAGGTACCCAGCCCGGGAATCGCATAGCGCACGGCCGTGGCATCCACCGGCGCATCGGTCTGCGCGTATTCGTAGCGCTCGCCGATCAGCGCCAGCAGTTGTTGCAGGCTGACGAACTGTTGCAGGAAGGCGTTGGAGTCCTTGGCCAGGTGCCCCATGCGCATCAGCTCGATGAAGCGCAGCTCGTAGCCGCGTTCAAGGCAGTAATCGAGCAGCGGCATGACCTGGTCGAGGTTCTGCCCGCGCAACGGCACCATGTTGACCTTGATCTTCAGCCCCGCCGCTTTGGCTTGATCCATGCCGTCGAGCACGGTTGCCAGGTCACCGCCACGGGCGATGCTGCGAAATGCCCCGGCATCGAGGGTATCGAGGGACACGTTGATTCGCCGCAAGCCGGCGTCGACCAGCAATGGCAGCTTTTTCGCCAGCAACTGGCCGTTGGTGGTCAGGCTGATGTCGTCCAGGCCCATCTGGCCAACGGCAGTCATGAACGATTCGAGCTTGGGGCTGACCAGCGGCTCGCCGCCGGTGATGCGCAAGCGTTCGATGCCGGCCGCCTCGATCAGGTAGGCCACGCCGCGAGCCATGGCTTCGGCCGACAGTTCATCCTGCGCAGCCACCAGCCGCTTGCCGTTGGGCACGCAGTAGGTACAGGCGTAATTGCAGGCTGAAGTCAGGCTGATGCGCAAATTGCGAAAACGCCTGCCTTGACGGTCAACGATCATGATCACTCCGGCGATGGGAAATCGGGCGGCTAAAACTTGACTTACAAATCAAGTTTTAGCAAGCCCTATGCCTGAGTATATTCCTGCGGTACTGCGCCATGTAGCGAAAACATGGCGCATAAGGCAACTGAATGGTTCAGGTGCTTGGCGTTTCAGGGTCACGCTTGCGCTTGTTGCCCATACGCACGCCGATGTCCATCAGGAACTGGAAGAAACCTTCCTGATCTTCCAGCACGTTGCTCCAGAACGGCGAGTGGTACAGCGCCACCGCGCCGTGCACCAGCGCCCAGGACGCGCAGTAGTGGAAGTACGGCGGCACGTCTTCCAGCTTGCCTTCGCTGATGCGGCCCTTGATCAGCAGGGTCAGGCGTTCGAAGTTCGAGGCACGGATCTTGTGCAGCTCCTCGACCATTTCCGGTACCTGATTGCCCTTGACCACCTTTTCTTCGAGGCGATCGAACAGGCGGTAGCGCTGCGGGTCACGCATGCGGAATTCGAAGTAGGCACGGGACAGCGCTTCCTTGTCCTTGTCGACGTCGGCCGAATGCAGCAGCTCGTTCAAATCGCGCTCGTAATCGAGCATCAGCCGCAGATAGATCTCGGCCTTGGACTTGAAGTGCTTGTAGATCGTGCCTTTGCCGATACCCACGGCATCAGCAATCATCTCGACGGTGACACTGTCTTCACCTTGTTCGAGGAACAGCTTGAGCGCGGTATCGAGAATTTCTTGCTCGCGGCGACGAAACTCACGGACCTTACGGGGTTCTTTGTGCATAAGAAAAGGTCTGTAGGGGTCAAAATTCGAAGCCGCGTATTATGCCTAACTTGCGCAAAAATGCACGGATCATCCGACCATATCTGTGTTTCTTGTTCATTTTGCGAACGCTGGGGGGCGAATGAGAACTCAACTGAAGCGCACGTATTCCAAATTTGTTTAAAAACCCTGACCGGCTAACTGGACTGGACGCCAGACTGATCAATACTTGAACTGTCGGGCGGCATCTCCCCCAAGTGCCGCGCCGGTAAAGGTACCAAGGGACCGCGTGCCTTTGTTTTACTCCTAATGGTCTTAACCCGGATTCACCCCCCAGAACCCGGGTTTTTTTTGCCTGCGATTTACTGATCGCTCATCTGCAGGAGCTGCCGCTGGCGGCGACCGCATGATCTGGCTTTTTTAACAGCACAAATCGCAAGCCTTCGGCAGCGCCTACAGGGCAGATTTAACACTCGCCAGCGGAAACAGTCGCTTGAAGTTCTCGGTGGTCTGCTCGGCGAAACGCTCGTAGTTTTCCCCACGCAGCATCGCCAGGAACTCTGCCACTTCGCGTACGTATTGCGGCAGGTTGGGCTTGCCGCGATAGGGAATCGGCGCCAGGTAGGGCGAGTCGGTTTCCACCAGCAGGCGATCGGCCGGGACCTTGCTCGCCACATCGCGCAAGGCATCGGCGTTGCGGAACGTGACGATCCCCGACAGGGAAATGTAATAGCCCATGTCCAGCGCAGCCTTGGCCATGTCCCAATCTTCGGTGAAGCAGTGCAGCACACCGGCCTGGGGCAGCGCGGCGTCGCGCAACAGTTCGAGGGTATCGGCACGGGCGCCGCGGGTGTGGATGATCACCGGTTTGCCAGTCTGCTGCGCCGCTTGCAGGTGCAGGCGGAACGACGCCTGCTGCAATTCGGCGGCTTCCGGCTCGTAGTGATAATCCAGGCCGGTTTCACCGATCGCCACGACCTTCGGATGATCGAGTTCATGCAGCAGCCAGTCGAGCGCCGGCGCCGCACCGGGCTGCACGTCCAGCGGGTGCACGCCGACCGAACAATCGACATCGTCGTAACGTTCGGCCAGGGCTTTGACGTCGGCGGCGTTGTCGGCACTCACGCCGATGCACAGGAAGTGCCCGACGCCGCGCCCGCGCGCCGCGTCGAGCGCGGCATCCAGGGAGCCGTCATGGGCGGCAAGGTCGAGGCGATCAAGGTGACAATGGGAATCTACGAGCATAAAAGACTGCAACTTACATCGTATGAGTGGGACGGTCGGACTTCAGCGCTCCGGCCAGATGAGTTTCAATGCGACTGCGCGCGGTGTTGTCGCCATCGTTGAATTGCACCCCGACACCGGCCGCGCGGTTGCCCTGGGCGCCCTTGGGCGTGATCCAGGCCACTTTGCCGGCCACCGGGATCTTCTCGACCTCCTCCATCAGGTTCAGCAGCATGAACACCTCATCGCCCAACTTGTAGCTCTTGTTGGTCGGGATGAACAGACCGC
Source organism: Pseudomonas sp. efr-133-TYG-5 (assembly GCF_030209175.1). GTDB lineage: Bacteria > Pseudomonadota > Gammaproteobacteria > Pseudomonadales > Pseudomonadaceae > Aquipseudomonas. The sequence continues at coordinate 249,225 of NZ_JARVSM010000009.1, forward strand.
CATTCTTGATGAACGGCATGTAGGCGGCGTAAAGCACCGACTTGTCCTTGATGGTCAGGGATAGGATGCCGTTGCGCGGCCCCGGGCTGACAGGTTCATTCATGTTGACCTCCACTGCTGATCTTCAGAGTCTAGGCGCACACAATCGTTCTTGCGGCGATCACCGCTGTCCAGGCAACCCCGCCCACTGCACCAGCAACGCTTCGAGCAACAGCGCCGGATTGAGATTGGCCTTGCTCAGGACTTTCTGTCGCTGGGCGAGAATCCAGTCCTGGATATCCAGGACTTTACCCTGCGCGCTCTTTTGCGCCAGGTATTGCACGACCTTGCGCATGTCGGCGAGGCCCAGGCCTGCTTCATCCTGAGTCAACTGGTAGCGCAGGATCAGACTCGACCAATCGCAGAACCAGTCGAACAAGCGCAGCATCGGAATGTTTTTCCATTCCTCGGCCAGTTGCGTCGGCGATTGCTGCTGCTTGAGCAACTTCTTCACGCCTTCAACCACCTGCGCGCGCTGTTCACGTACGCCCTGCGCTTGCAGGTTGACCGCTGCCAGCGGCGAACCGGCGGCCAGGGTCAACAGTTCGACACGCTCGTCGGCGGAACATTCCGGCAACGCCCGCGCCAGCCATTCCAGGCTCATGGCCTCGCCCGGCAGCGGACAGGCCTGCTGCACACAACGGCTCTTGATGGTCGGCAGCAAGCGGCTCGGCTGATGACTGACCAGCAGCAGCACGGTATCGCCGGACGGCTCTTCGAGGCTTTTCAGCAAGGCGTTGGCGGCATTGATGTTCATCGACTCCACCGGTTCGATCAGCACCACCTTGCGCCCGCCCAGTTGCGCGGTCTGCACCACAAAACTGACCAGATCGCGCACCTGGTCGACCTTGATCGCCTTGTCCGCTTCCTCCGGCTCGAGGATGTAATTGTCCGGATGGCTGCCAGCCTTGAGCAGCAGGCAGGATTTGCACTCGCCGCACGCCTCTGGCGTCGGCCGCTGGCACAGCAGGCTGGCCATCAGACGCTCGGCGAGCGCGCGTTTGCCAATGCCGGCCGGGCCATGCAGCAGATACGCGTGGGCGTGCTGGCTACGGCCGGCCAGTTGCTGCCAGAGGCTGTCCTGCCATGGATAGGCCTCAGCCACGAATCAGCTCCAGCAAGTTCGGAATCAAGGTGTCCAGCGATTGCTGCACCTTGACCAATGGCTGACCGGCATCGATGCGCACATAGCGCGCCGGATCGGCTTCGGCGCGCTGCAGAAACGCATTGCGTACCGCTTCGAAAAACGCGCGACCTTCCAGTTCGAAACGATCCAGACGACCACGGGCACTGGCGCGGGCCAGGCCGATTTCCACCGGCAGATCGAAAATCAGCGTCAGGTCCGGACGCAGCTCGCCCTGGACGAACGTTTCCAGCGCAGCAATGCGTTCCAGCGACAGACCGCGACCGCCGCCCTGATAGGCGTACGTCGAGTCAGTAAAACGATCGCACAGTACAACCGCGCCGCGCGCCAGCGCCGGGCGGATCACTTCGGCCAGATGCTGGGCGCGTGCGGCAAACACCAGCAACAGCTCGGTGTCGGGATTCATGACTTCATCGACCGGCGCCAAGAGCACTTCGCGAATCCGCTCGGCCAGCGGCGTACCGCCAGGTTCGCGGGTCAGCACCACTTCGATACCGGCGGTGCGCAGGCGCTCGGCGAGGTACTCGCGGTTGGTGCTCTTGCCCGCGCCTTCCGGGCCTTCCAGAGTAATAAACAAGCCAGTCACAGGCAGTCCTTCATCAAAGTCATTGCGCGTTTTGCGGTGCGCCAGCGTCGGGCGCCGGCGACGATTGCTCAACCGGAACCGGCGGCAATGCCTGCGGCGCGGTATCCGGCGACGCGGCGGGAATGGTCGGCTCGGCTGCCGGCGCAGCGTCGGGCGTGGTCGCCGGCGCGGGGCTGGAGCGGTAGTCCGCACGGCGCTTGAGCTGGAACTCGCGCACGGCGTTGTTGTGCGCGTCCAGGTCGTCGGAGAACACATGGCTGCCATCGCCACGGGCAACGAAGTACAGGCTGTTGCCCTCCACCGGATTGAGTGCCGCGTGAATCGCTTCGCGGCCGACCATGGCAATCGGCGTCGGCGGCAGCCCGGGAATGACGTAGGTGTTATACGGCGTCGGTTCCTTGAGATGCGCACGGGTCAACTTGCCGGTGTAGCGGTCGCCGAGACCGTAGATCACGGTCGGATCGGTCTGCAACTGCATGCCCAGCGCCATGCGCCGTACGAACACGCCGGCAATCTGCCCGCGCTCCTGGGGAACGCCGGTTTCCTTCTCTACCAGCGAAGCCATGATCAACGCCTGATACGGTTCGGTATACGGCGCATCGGCGGAGCGTTTCTCCCACTCCTTGGCCAACACTTCGTCGAGACGATCAAATGCCTTTTTCAGCAGTTCGGTATCAGACATACCGCGCACGAAACGGTACGTATCGGGGAAGAAACGGCCTTCGGGGAACAGCCCCTTGTGACCAATCCTGGCCATCACATCGCTGTCACTCAAGCCATTCAGGGTCTGTTCGAGCTTGTCATCCTTGGCCAGTGCGGCGCGCACCTGATGGAAGGTCCAGCCTTCGACCAGGGTCAGGCTGTATTGCACCACCTCGCCACGCTTCCACAGGTCGATCAGACCGTTGACGGTCATGCCCGGCTGCATGCGGTATTCGCCACTGTGGATCGGCGTGCCGGCGAGGTTGAAGCGCCAGTAGATCCGCAGCCAGAAAGCGTCCTTGATCACGCCATCGGCTTCGAGTCCGAGAAAAGTGCGGGTCGGGGTCGACCCCTTTGGCACATCCAGCAGCTCTTCCTGCGTGATGTTCAGCGGCTGTTCCAGCGCCGAATGGATCTTCCAGGCGCTGGCGCCCAACAGCAGCCCTGCCAGAACCAGTACGGTTTCCAGCAGCAGCAAAAGTTTACGTCTCACGAATCAAGCATCCAGTAGCGTGCGGGCAATGGTTTGCAGTTTACGGGTGAGCGGGCCAACCGGCCAGCTCAGAGCAGCGCAGGCGCGTACCGGCCAGATGCCGTAGACGCTGTTGCAGACAAAGACCTCATCGGCCCATTGCAGCTGTTCGAGGCTGATGTCGGTGATTTGGCTGGGGATGCCCGATGACTCGGCCTGAAACAATATTTCGCCACGCATTACCCCGGCGACACCGCAGCGCTTCAGATCCGCCGTGACCAGTACCCCATCGCGTACCAGAAACAGGTTGCTGAACACCCCTTCGATGACCCGGCCGGCCTGATCGAGCATCAGGCCTTCGGCATGCTCGCTGTCCTGCCATTCGGCACGGGCGAGGACTTGTTCAAGACGATTCAAGTGCTTGAGACCGGCCAGCAACGGCTGCACCGACAACCGCGTGACACAGGGAAACAGGCGGATGCCCTGCTCGCCATGGGCGGCGGGATAAGCCGCGGGAGGATTGCCTTGCAGAATGCGCCGGCCGGGTGCCGCAGGATCCGGCGCATAACCGCGCAGACCGTCGCCACGGGTGAGGATGAGCTTGAGCACGCCCTCGCCCAGCGCGGCGGCGTAGGCCAGCAGCTCGCTTCGAATCAGTTCGATGTCGGCGGCAATCGCCAGACGCTTGCAGCCGTCTGCCAGGCGCGCCAGATGCCGCTCCAGCAGCACCGGGCGGCCGCCATGCACGGCAATGGTCTCGAACAGACCATCGCCGTAGGCCAGGCCGCGATCTTTCAGCGACAGCGCGTCAGCCGGTTGACCGTCGACCCAGCAGTCCATCAGCCGGCGAACCGACGGAACGCCAGCGTGCCGTTGGTGCCACCAAACCCGAAGGAGTTGGAGAGCACGACATCGATGTCCATGTTGCGCGCGGTGTGCGGCACGAAATCGAGGTCGCAGCCTTCATCCGGCTCGTCGAGGTTGATGGTCGGCGGTGCAACCTGGCTGTTGATCGCCAGTACGCTGAAGATGGCCTCGACCGCGCCCGCTGCACCCAGCAGGTGACCGGTCATGGACTTGGTCGAACTGACCGCCAGCTTGTAGGCGTGATCGCCGAACACGGTCTTGATCGCCTGGGCTTCGGCCAAATCGCCGGCCGGCGTCGAGGTGCCGTGCGCGTTGATGTACTGCACTTGATCGATGTTGATCTTGGCATCGCGCAGGGCATTGGTGATGCAGCGTGCCGCACCGGCGCCGTCGGCAGGCGGCGAGGTCATGTGGAACGCATCGCCACTGGTGCCGAACCCGATCAGCTCGGCGTAGATGGTCGCGCCGCGAGCCTTGGCGTGCTCGAGTTCTTCGAGCACCAGCGCACCAGCGCCGTCGGAAAGGACGAAGCCATCACGGCCCTTGTCCCATGGACGGCTGGCACGGGTCGGCTCGTCGTTGCGGGTCGACAGCGCACGGGACGCGCCGAAGCCGCCCATGCCGAGACCGCAGGCCGCCATTTCGGCACCGCCGGCAATCATCACGTCGGCTTCGTCGTACATGATGTTGCGCGCCGCCATGCCGATGCAGTGCGTACCGGTGGTACACGCCGTGGCGATGGCGTAGTTGGGTCCCTGTGCGCCCAGATGGATCGACAGGAAGCCGGAAATCATATTGATGATCGAGCCAGGCACGAAGAACGGTGAAATCCGTCGCGGGCCGGTTTCATGCAGGGTACGGCTGGTTTCTTCGATGTTGGTCAGACCGCCGATACCCGAACCCATGGCGACGCCGATGCGTTCACGGTTGGCGTCGGTGACTTCGAGACCTGCGTTGCGAACGGCCTGAAAACCCGCAGCCAGACCGTACTGAATGAACAGGTCGAGCTTGCGTGCTTCCTTGACCGACAGGTATTCCTCGACATTGAAGCCCTTTACCGAGCCGCCAAAGCGGGTGGAATGGGCAGAAAGGTCGGTGTGTTCGATCAGACCAATGCCACTGCGGCCAGCCAGAATGCCCTGCCAACTGCTCGGCACATCCGTGCCCAGTGGCGACAACATACCCATACCGGTGACTACGACGCGTCTACGCGACACAGCACTCTCCTTTTTCAAATGACGACTTTGCATCAGGCCTAAAGAAAAAACCGCACGCCATGATGGCAGTGCGGTTTTTCCATGACAGCGAGCAACGATTACAAACTATTACGCCTGGTGGCTAGTAACGTAGTCGATTGCAGCTTGTACAGTAGTGATCTTCTCAGCTTCTTCGTCAGGGATTTCGGTCTCGAATTCCTCTTCCAGAGCCATCACCAGCTCAACGGTGTCAAGGGAGTCGGCACCCAGGTCTTCAACGAAGGAAGCGGTGTTGACCACTTCTTCTTCTTTAACACCCAGTTGCTCGGCAACGATTTTCTTGACGCGCTCTTCGATGGTGCTCATACCTTGTTTTCACTCCTAATGGACAAATTCAGGCAGCTGGCCAGTGGGTAAGTGTATAGAAAGGCTTTTCAGCTTTTCAACTGAAAGCTTCACTCCTCAAACCCTGCGGCCCTCTGCCTATAAATAGATTGCAGCTTTATAACGGATTTTAGACAGCTCGTATGACATTTTTTTGAAGCAATCCGTCACATTTAACTTACATGTACATCCCGCCGTTTACCGGGATTGTAGCCCCGGTCACGTATGCCGCACCGTCGGATGCAAGAAAAGCGACCACGGACGCGATCTCTTGAGCTTGTCCCAGACGGCCCAGCGGAATCTGCGTCTGCAAGGCTTCACGCTGTGCTTCCGGCAGTTCGCGGGTCATATCGGTGTCGATGAACCCTGGGGTCACCGAGTTGACCGTAATCGAACGCGAACCGACTTCACGCGCCATCGCCCGGCTGAAACCTTCCAGACCGGCCTTGGCGGCTGCATAGTTTACTTGGCCTGCGTTGCCCATGGCACCCACCACCGAGCCAATACTGATAATTCGGCCCCAGCGCGCCTTGGTCATGCCGCGCAGAACGCCCTTGGACAGGCGATACAGACTGTTCAGGTTGGTATCGATGACGTCATACCATTCGTCATCTTTCATGCGCATCATCAGGTTATCGCGGGTGATACCGGCGTTATTGACCAGGATCGCCGGCGCACCGAACTGCTCCTGAATCGTTGCCAGCACCGCGCTGACGGATTCGTCGCTGGTGACGTTGAGTTCCAGACCGGTGCCCTGGATGCCATGCTCCTTGAGCGTGGCGGCAATCGCCTCGGCACCCTTGGCGGAGGTCGCGGTACCCACGACGGTGGCGCCCTGACGGCCCAGCTCCAGCGCGATAGCCTGGCCGATACCGCGGCTCGCACCGGTGACCAGTGCAACTTTACCTTGCAGACTCATGCAAGCTTCTCCTGATTCAGGCGATCGCTGCACGGGCGGCAGCGAAAGCGTCTGGGGTATTGAGGTTGGAAGTCGCCACGCCTTCGGCGCAGCGTTTGTTCAGACCGGCCAGCACTTTGCCAGGACCGCACTCGACCAGACTGGTGGCGCCTTTGGCGGCCAGGGTCTGTACGGACTCGACCCAGCGCACTGGCTTGTACAGCTGTTCGAGCAGATCACGCTTGAGGGTGTCCAGATCGGCCGGCACTTGCGCGCTGACGTTCTGTACCACCGGAATCTGCGGCGCCTGCCAGTCGATGGCGGCGATGGATTCGGCAAAACGCTCGGCCGCCGGACGCATCAGCTCGCAGTGCGACGGCACGCTGACCGGCAGCGGCATCGCACGCTTGGCGCCACGCGCCTTGCAGCCTTCGATGGCGCGATCAACGGCAGCCTTGGCACCGGCAATCACCACCTGGCCTGGGGAGTTGAAGTTGACCGCGCTGACGACTTCGCCCTGCGCCGCTTCGGCACAGGCAGCCAGCACGTCAGCGTCTTCCAGGCCGAGGATCGCGGCCATGCCGCCCTGCCCCGCCGGAACCGCTTCCTGCATCAACTGGCCACGACGCTCGACGAGCTTCACCGCGTCAGCCAGGCTCAGGCTGCCCGCTGCGACCAGCGCGCTGTACTCACCCAGGCTGTGACCGGCAACGAATGCCGGACGCGCGCCACCTTCAGCCAGCCACAGGCGCCACAGGGCGATCGAGGCGGTCAGAATGGCCGGTTGGGTTTTGTCGGTTTGATTGAGCAGCTCTTCCGGACCCTGCTGGGTCAACGCCCACAGGTCATAGCCCAGCGCGGCGGAGGCTTCTTTGAAGGTTTCGAGGATCAACGGATGTTCCGCGCCCAGCTCGGCCAGCATGCCGAGGGACTGCGAACCCTGTCCTGGAAAGACGAATGCGAGGGAAGCAGACATGTAACAAGCCCCTAATGATCTTGTCGTCGGAGAATTGGCGCCCCGCCTTTGGGGACGCAAGAAACTGACAGTTAGATGGCCCTTTGAACCGGGCGGTCACATTTAAGCATTGTCCGACGAAAACGCCTAAGACAACAAATCCTCCAGACGGCCGTGAAGGCGCTCGGGCAGATTCTCCTGGATCTCGATCAGCGCCCGCTGAATCGCACTCTGAAAGCCCTGGACGCCGGCAGAACCGTGACTTTTCACGACAATTCCCTGCAAACCGAGGAAGCTTGCGCCGTTGTGTCGCGCCGGTGCCAGGTCGGCCTGCAGACGCTTCATCAGCGGCAGTGCCAGGGCACCGATGGCGCGGGAGGCAAGATTGCGCTTGAACAGCGCCTCGATGCGCGCGGCGATCATGGTCGCCAGGCCTTCGCTGGACTTGAGTAGGATATTGCCGACAAAACCGTCGCAAACCACCACATCCGCCTCGCCGCGATACAGCCCGTCACCCTCGACGAAACCGATGTAGTTGATGCCGCGGGCGCCCTGCAACAGGGTCGCAGCGAGCTTGACCTGCTGATTGCCCTTGATGTCTTCGGTGCCGATGTTCAGCAGCGCCACGCGTGGCCGGGCGATCCCGAGCGTCTGCGCCGCCACCGAGCCCATCACCGCAAACTGCAACAGATGCTCGGCGCTGCAATCGACGTTGGCGCCGAGGTCGAGCAACTGGCAGTAACCTGTCTGTGTCGGGATCGCCGCCACCATCGCCGGCCGATCGATGCCCGGCAATGTCTTCAGCACGAATCGCGACAGCGCCATCAACGCACCGGTATTACCGGCACTGACACAGGCCTGAGCCTTGCCGTCGCGCACCAGCTCAAGGGCAATGCGCATCGACGAATCCGGCTTGCCACGCAGGGCCTGGGTCGGCTTCTCGTCCATGGTGATGACTTCGGAGGCCGGGACAATCGTCAGGCGCGCGCGATCGGCAGCCGACTGGCCGTTGATCAGTTCTTCAAGAAGGGAGGGTTGACCGACGAGGGTCAGGTGCAGCGAGGGCGTAGCAGAAAGGCAAGCAAGGCTGGCCTGAACAATGCTGCGGGGACCGAAGTCCCCGCCCATTGCGTCAATCGCGATGACTTGAGCGGACAAGTGATTACTCGTCAGCGCCCTTGTCGATCACTTTACGGCCACGGTATACGCCTTCTGGCGATACGTGGTGACGCAGGTGAACTTCACCGGTGGTTTTTTCTACAGACAGGGTGCTAGCCTCGAGAGCGTCGTGCGAACGGCGCATGTCACGGGCAGAGCGGGATTTTTTGTTCTGCTGAACAGCCATAATTGATTAACTCCTAAACGTTTGGGTCACGCTTTAACTGCGCCAATACACTGAACGGGTTGGACCGCGTTACCTCGTCCTCGCTCGATACGGGTTCATCTGCTCCCGCCGGCTGCTGGCATTCTTCCGGATGATGAGCAGGCACAATGGGCAAGGCGAGCAGAAGCTCCTCCTCGATCAGTGACTGCAGATCCAATGGATCTTCGCCCAGTTCCAGCACGTCATAACCTTTCGGTAACGACTGGGTATTCGCACCCTCCTTCACCACGGCGTAACTGCATTCGCTGTGGATCGGCAGGGTGACCAGCTCAAGACAACGCTGGCAAACCATTTTGACTTCGGTGTCGATAACGCTGTGGATCACCACAGATTTACGTTCATCTCGTTCAAAAACGAATTTGGCCTGCACCGTACCGACATCGTCGGAAAGCGGGTCGCAGAGTCTCTTCAAATCGGCCAGCAGCAGTTCACCTTGAAGGGTGGTGCCACGGTCAGCCAATTTGCGCGGGTCAACGTGAGGTGGAATCGGGTCATTCAACATAGGCGCAGCATTATAGGGATGCACCCACCCATGTCAAAGGAAATTGTGCCCTGTCCGTCACTTGCACGCCTCCGCTAGAATTCACACCTGCCTCTGGAGACGCGAATGCTGCCTTTATTACTCGCTTCAAGCTCGACCTATCGTCGGGAATTGCTCAGCCGCCTGCGCCTGCCGTTCGTCTGCAGCTCGCCGGACATCGACGAAAGCCATCGTCCGGGCGAGTCCGCCATCGAACTGGTCAAACGTCTCGCCGAACAGAAAGCCCGGGCACTGGCCACCAGCCATCCCGACCACCTGATCATCGGCTCGGACCAGGTCGCTGCCCTCGGCGAGCGGATCATCGGCAAGCCGCACACCTTCGACAAGGCCCGCGAGCAGCTGATGGCCGCCAGCGGCGCCAGCGTCAGCTTTCTCACCGGCCTGGCCCTGCTCAACAGCCGGACCGGCCGGATCCAGGTCGACTGCGTGCCCTTCACCGTGCACATGCGCCACCTCGACGCAACGCGCATCGAACGCTACCTGCACGCCGAACAGCCGTACGACTGCGCTGGCAGCTTCAAGGCCGAAGGCCTCGGCGTGAGCCTGTTCCAGGCCACCGAAGGGCCGGACGCCACCAGCCTGATCGGCCTGCCGCTGATTCGCCTGATCGACATGCTGCTCGCCGAAGGCGTGCAAATCCCCTAAAGCAAAAGATCGCAGCCTTCGCCAGCCCCCTGCATCAATCCCTGCAGGAGCCGCCGAAGACTGCGACCTTCTGATCCTTGCAACGAATCAGCGCAACGAAGGCCCGTGGAAACCCATCCACATCGCCAACTGCTCAGCGACACTGGCACCGAGCTTTTTCGAAAAGCGATCGAACGGCGACTCCTGGACGGTGAAGTCCACCAATTCCTTTTCGCCAATCACATCACGTGCTACCGAACTGGCATTGCCCAGGCCATCGATCAGCCCCAGCGGCAGCGCCTGCTCGCCGGACCAGACCAGGCCGGAGAACAACTCCGGATGCTCCTTGTCCTTCAAGCGATCGCCACGACCCTGCTTGACGCTGTTGATGAACTGCTTGTGCGTGGTATCCAGCACCGTTTGCCAGAACGCCGTCTCGTCCGGCTTCTGCGGCTGGAACGGATCAAGGAACGCCTTGTGCTCGCCCGAGGTGTAGGTGCGCCGCTCGACTCCCAGCTTGTCCATGGTGCCGACGAAGCCGTAACCCGCCGCGGTGACACCGATGGAACCGACCAGGCTCGCCTTGTCGGCGTAGATCTGATCCGCCGCACTGGCGATGTAATAGGCACCAGACGCGCCAAGATCGGAAATGACCGCATACAGCTTGGTATCCGGGTGCAGGCCGCGCAGCCGCTTGATCTCGTCATACACGTAGCCGGACTGCACCGGACTGCCGCCCGGGCTGTTGATGCGCAGGATCACGCCCTTGACCTTTTTGTCCTCGAAGGCCGCCCGCAGGCTGCCGACGATGTTATCGGCACTGGCCGGCTCCTTGTCGGCAATCATGCCGGTGACGTCGATCAGCGCGGTGTAGTTCGGGCCACGCGTGGCGCTTTTTTCCATGTCCATCAACGGCGTGAACAGGATCAGCGCGACAAACAGGTAGACGAACGTCAGCAGCTTGAAGAAGATCCCCCACCGCCGCGAACGACGCTGCTCCTGCACACCCGCCAGAAGGGTCTTTTCCAGCAGCTTCCAGCTTTTCTCGTCACCGTCGTCGGCACTCGCCTTGGCCGGTGCTTTCCATTCGTCGGTCATGCCATCTACCCCAGCAAAATCGTATTAGGCCTGCTCTGCCAGCCAGGCGTGCAATTCGGAAAAACGGTCGATCGACAGACGCGGCTCGTAGGCCTGCAACGCCTCGATCGATTGCGCGCCATAACTGACCGCCACCGAAGCCATCCCGGCGTTGCGCGCCATTTGCAGGTCGAAGGACGAGTCGCCGACCATCAGCGCCTGCTCCGCGCTTACGCCGCAATGGGCGAGGATCTGTTCCAGCATCAGAGGGTGCGGCTTGCTGGCAGTTTCATCGGCGGCACGCGTGATATCGAAATAATCTTCCCAGCCGTGGGCCTTGAGCACCCGATCCAGCCCGCGACGATTCTTGCCGGTCGCGACCGCCAGGTGATAGCCCTGCTCGCGAAACGACGCCATCGACTCGACAACACCTTCGAACAACGGCGAAGGTACGGCTTCTGCGGCGATGTAGTGATCGGCGTAATACTCGCGAAACGCGAGCATTTCGGCGTCGCTGATTTCCGGGTACAAGGTACGGATCGCCTCAGGCAAGCCGAGACCGATGATGCCCTTGACGGCAAAATCGTCGCGCAACTCGAAGCCGGAACGCCCGGACGCGGAATGCATGGCCTCCACAATCCGGCCAATGGAATCGGCGAGGGTGCCGTCCCAATCGAAAATCAGCAGTTTGTAGTCAGATGGGCGCACTCAATCGCTCCACGGTCTTGGCCCACATTTCATCGACCGGTGCCTGCAACTTGAGCTCACCGCCATCGGGCAGCGGCACGGTCAGCATGTAGGCGTGCAGGAACAGGCGCTTGCCGCCCAGGTCACGGATTTCCTTGCTGAACGCGTCATCGCCATACTTGGTGTCACCCGCAATGCAGTGCCCGGCGTGCAACGTGTGGACGCGGATCTGATGCGTGCGACCGGTGATCGGCTTGGCTTCGATCAGCGTGGCAAAGTCGCCGAAGCGGCGCAGGACCTTGAACACGGTCACCGACTCCTTGCCCTCCTCCTCGTCGACTTCGACCATGCGCTCGCCGGAGCGCAGATTGCTCTTGCCGAGCGCCGCGCGCACCTGCTTGATCGAGGTCGCCCAGTTGCCGCGAACCAGCGCCATATAGCGCTTGTCGACACCATCACCGCGCAATGCGGCGTGCAGGTGGCGCAACATGCTGCGTTTCTTGGCGATCATCAGCAGGCCGGAGGTATCACGGTCGAGACGGTGAACCAGCTCCAGCTCCTTGGCATCGGGGCGCAACTGACGAAAGGCTTCGATCACGCCGTAATTCAGGCCGCTGCCGCCGTGAACCGCAATGCCGGCGGGCTTGTTGATCACGATCAGGGCTTTGTCTTCGTAGATGATCGAGGCTTCCAGGCGCTGCAACAGGCCTTGGGCCAGAGGCACCGGTTCGTCGCGCTCAGGCACGCGAACCGGCGGCACGCGCACGATATCGCCGGCCTGCAGCTTGTATTCGGGCTTGATCCGACCCTTGTTCACTCGCACTTCGCCTTTGCGCAAAATGCGGTAAATCAAAGTCTTGGGCACGCCTTTGAGCCGGGCGAGAAGAAAATTGTCGATGCGTTGGCCGGCATATTCCGGCGAGACCTCAAGCAATTGAACGCCTGGAGTCGAAGGGGCAGTAGTCGTCATGGCGGCGATGATAACAATTTTTTATGGAATTGAAGCACTTAATCATTGCTGCTATAGTCGCGAACGCCGCCAAAAGCGGCCTGGACAGCGGAACCACGGTCAAAAACCGGCCCTGACCAACGCAATTCACCAGGACGCGAGGCCGTCCTACGGGGCTTTCGCTACGTAACGGTGGAGTTTGCAGCTGTAACAAGCGCAGGTGACATGAGGCCTGAATCACGCCGCAAAGCAGAGTTTTCACTCGCTGCGCGCGCTCATATTCACGGCCAGTTCACAAAGTGCAGTCAGCGGCGAATGACCCCGAGCGAAGGCTTCGGAAACACCGCCTAAATTAGCCATGATGCGTGACCTCCCCTTTCGGAGCTCACGGTAAATGCCAACCCGCTGCGGATTCTGCGCGCGGCAGCACCCGAATTATCAGGGATACGTGTAGGGTGGAGATGCACAACCGCTGGACTGTGTAGCAATAGGCTTTATCAAGACGCTTCATCTCGTCCACAGCCGCCGGTTGATTCCTCCTCCTGACTGAGTGCTTAAGTAGCCACAGCAAGCAGGACGCGTACGTCGCGATATCGGCCCAATTGGCCTGGCATCGCTGGACACGGGAATGGCCAACCACTCCCGACGCACCTGACACCGACCATGAGAAGTCGTGTGTGCCGAACGCCGTTTCCGGCAGCCCGGAAACCGACGGTACTACATGAAAAGAATGCTGATTAACGCAACTCAACCCGAAGAGTTGCGTGTTGCACTGGTAGATGGCCAGCGCCTCTACGACCTGGACATCGAATCCGGTGCACGCGAGCAGAAAAAGGCCAACATCTATAAAGGCCGTATCACTCGCATCGAACCAAGCCTTGAGGCTGCCTTTGTCGATTTCGGCTCCGAGCGCCACGGCTTCCTGCCCCTCAAAGAAATCTCCCGCGAATACTTCAAGAAAGCCCCTGAAGGCCGCGTCAACATCAAGGACGTCCTGAGCGAAGGCCAGGAAGTCATCGTCCAGGTCGAAAAAGAAGAACGCGGCAACAAGGGCGCAGCCCTGACCACGTTCATCAGCCTCGCCGGCCGTTACCTGGTACTGATGCCGAACAACCCGCGTGCCGGTGGCATCTCCCGCCGCATCGAAGGCGAAGAGCGCAACGAACTGCGCGAAGCACTGAACGGCCTGGTGGCACCTGCCGACATGGGCCTGATCGTGCGCACTGCCGGCCTGGGCCGCAGCAGCGAAGAAATGCAGTGGGACCTCGACTACCTGCTGCAACTGTGGACTTCCATCAAGGAAGCCTCGCTGGATCGTTCCGCGCCATTCCTGATCTACCAGGAAAGCAACGTCATCATCCGCGCCGTGCGTGACTACCTGCGCCAGGACATCGGCGAAGTGCTGATCGACAGCGTCGAAGCCCAGGACGAAGCCCTGACCTTCATCCGCCAGGTGATGCCGCAGTACGCCAGCAAGATCAAGCTGTACGAAGACAGCGTTCCGCTGTTCAACCGTTTCCAGATCGAAAGCCAGATCGAGACCGCCTTCCAGCGCGTCGTCGAACTGCCGTCCGGCGGCTCCATCGTTATCGATCCGACCGAAGCCCTGGTGTCCATCGACATCAACTCGGCGCGCGCCACCAAAGGCAGCGACATCGAAGAAACCGCCCTGCAGACCAACCTTGAAGCTGCCGAAGAAATCGCCCGTCAGTTACGCCTGCGCGACATCGGCGGCCTGATCGTCATCGACTTCATCGACATGACCCCGGCCAAGAACCAGCGCGCCGTGGAAGAAAAAGTCCGCGAATGCCTGGAAGCCGACCGCGCCCGCGTGCAGATCGGCCGCATCTCGCGCTTCGGCCTGCTGGAAATGTCCCGTCAGCGCCTGCGTCCGTCCCTGGGCGAAAGCAGCGGCATCGTCTGCCCACGCTGCAGCGGCACCGGCATCATCCGTGACGTCGAATCGCTGTCGCTGGCGATCCTGCGCCTGATCGAAGAAGAAGCCCTGAAAGATCGCACTGCCGAAGTGCGTGCCCAGGTGCCGATCCCGGTCGCCGCGTTCCTGCTCAACGAAAAACGCAACTCGATCACCAAGATCGAACTGCGCACCCGCGCCCGCATCGTCATCCTGCCGAACGACCACCTCGAAACCCCGCATTTCGAAGTTCAGCGCCTGCGTGACGACAGCCCGGAAGCCGCGACCAACCAGTCCAGCTACGAAATCGCTGCTGCCGCTGCCGAAGTCGAAGAAGTCCAGCCAGCCGCCGCGACCCGCACCCTGGTTCGCCAGGAAGCCGCAGTCAAGACTGCACCGGCCCGTGCCAACGCGCCGGTTCCGACCGAAGTCGCCGCGCCTGCGCCAGTGGCCGCCCCGGCCACCGCGCCGGAACCAAGCCTGTTCAAGGGCCTGGTGAAGTCGTTGGTCAGCCTGTTCGCCAGCAAGGAAGAGCCAGTTGCACCGGTCGTGGTCGAGAAACCTGCCACCGAGCGCCCGGCACGCAACGAAGAACGTCGCAACGGTCGCCAGCAGAGCCGCAACCGTAACGGTCGCCGCGATGAAGAGCGCAAGCCGCGCGAAGAACGTGCCCCGCGTGAAGAGCGCGCCCCACGCGAGCCGCGTGAAGAGCGTCAGCCACGTGAAGCCCGTGAAGCGCGCGAGCCACGTGAGGCCCGTGACGAAGCACCGGTAGCCCGCGAGGAACGCGCACCACGCGCGCCACGTGAAGAACGTGCACCGCGCGCCCCGCGTGAAGAGCGCAAGCCACGTGGCGAGCGTGAAGAACGCGTACGTGAACTGCGCGAGCCACTGGATGCCGCTCCGGCAGCCGCTGCCGTTGCCGCCACTGCCGAAGAGCGTCCGGCTCGTCAGCCACGCGAAGAGCGTGCGCCACGTCCACCGCGCGAAGAGCGTCAACCGCGTGCCGAACAGGCCGCTGCTGCCGTCGCCGAAGAAGAAGTCACCAGCAACGAAGAGCAACTGCCGGAAGACGGTCAGGACAACGCCGAAGGCGATCGTCCACGTCGTCGCTCCCGTGGTCAGCGTCGTCGCAGCAACCGTCGCGAGCGTCAGCGTGATGCCAACGGCAACGTGATCGAAGGTTCGGAAGAGTCCGAGTCCGGCGAAAACGCTGCTGCAGCCAGCTCTGCCGACCTGGCTGCCGGCCTGGCGGTCACCGCCGCTGTTGCCAGCAGCGTGATCAGCGCCCCGGCCGAAGCACAGGCTCACGAGCAAGCCGAACGCGCCACCGCCGCCACCCTGGAAAGCGCTCCAGTGGAAGCACCGGTCGTCGAAGCGACCTCGCCAGTGGAAGTGACTGCTGCACCGGAAGTCGAAGTGGCACCGGCTCGCGAAGAACAGCCTCAGGCTGAAGTCGCGGCCGAACCAGCCGTGGTTGCCGAAACGCCGGTGGTGGTGGAAGAAGCCGCTGTCGAAACCGTGGCTGAAACCGTGACCGAGACGGTGCGTGAAGTTCGTGAAGAACAGACCGCCTTCAACTGGGTGGCCGAGCCTGCCGTCGCTGAGACCCCGGCGCCAGTGGTCGAAGCCCCGGTGGTTGAAGAAGCCAAGGCTGCCGAACCCGTGGTTGAAGCCGCGGCACCTGCACCAGCGCCGGTCGTTGAAGCACCAGTGGTTGAAGCACCGGTAGTGGCCGAAGCACCTGCTGAAACCGCTCCGGTCAGCGCGTTGACCCCTAACGGTCGTGCGCCGAACGATCCGCGTGAAGTGCGTCGTCGCAAGCGTGAAGCCGAGCGCCTGCAGAAGGAAGCCGAACTGGCTGCCGCTGCCGCTCCGGCTGTTGCCGAACCCGCCGCCGCTGAAGTGATCGAGGCAGCTCCTGCCCCGCTCACTGAAGAAGCTGCTGTCGAGTCGGTGATCGCTGAAGCACCACGTTCCGTTCAGGACGCGGTCGAGCACCACGCCCAGGCCGAGGAAAAAGAACACGAGCCTAAACCACTCGTCTGATTCCAAGCGCCATTAAAAAGCCCCCGCCTGAGCAATCAGGCGGGGGCTTTTTTATGCGTTCAAGACCGATCGAAGCTTCATCGGCTGCGATCTTTCAACCCGTGGTGAACACCAGCGCCGACGGTACATCGATATCCCACAGCACGCCGGGATCATCCACCACCACTTCAATAACCCGCCCCTGCTTGAACAACGGTCGGGCCCCGCGATCGCCGGACAATGCCTGCAACTGAGGGCCGAACGAACGCCCGAAGCCAACCGGATGGCCATATTCCCCCGCCTGAACCGGCACACTGACTGCATCGTCAGCCATTGCCGCCGCCACCCGCTCGATACTCGACGGCAGAATAAACGGCATATCTCCCAGCACAATCAGCCAGCCATCGAGGTCGGCACACGCCGCCACACCGGCGGCGATGCTGTCGCCCATGCCGCTGGACTCGATCGAGACAATGTCACAGCCATAGGCCTGCGCCATGCGCATCGCCTGCGGCCGCGCCTGCGTGGTGACCAGCACACGCTTGTCGAGACTCGCCGGCAGACTCAGCAACACCTGCTCGATCACCGACCGCACCGCGCCGTCGCGCCCGGTGCAATCAGCCAGCAACTTGTCCTTGTCGGCACCTGCCACGTCGCGAAAGCGCCTGCCCTCGCCCGCCGCCAGCACGATGACACCGATGGATCGACTCATACGCTCTCCACTGCCTTCTTCTGTTTCAGCTCGACGCCGTTCTTGATCGCAACGATCTCCGCCAGCAGCGACAGGGCTATTTCTGCCGGCGTGTGGCTGCCGATGTGCAGACCGATCGGCCCGTGCAAACGGGCAATGGCCTCTTCTGACAAGCCTAGCTCAGCCAGATTGGCACGGCGTTTCTGGCTGTTGACCCGCGAACCCAACGCTCCGACGTAGAAGGCCCTGGAGTCGAGCGCCGTGAGCAGCGCCATGTCATCCAGGCGCGGATCATGGGTCAACGCGACAATCGCCGTGCGCTCGTCGGTCTGAATGTTCAGCACGGCTTCGTCCGGCATGCCGGCAACGAACCGCCCATGCTGGTCTTCCCAGCCATAGACGAACTCGCTGCGCGGATCGCAGATCAGCACCTCGAAATCCAGCAACCGCGCCATCTCGGCCACATAGCGCGACAACTGCCCGGCGCCGATCAGCAGCAAGCGCCAGCGCGGGCCGTAGATAGCCCGCAGCGTCTTGCCATCGAACGTCAGCGCATCCTGTTTGCTCGCCGCCGACAGCTGCACTTCGCCGCTGTCGAGGTTCAATTCGCGGGCAACGATTTCGTGGGCCTCGCAGCGCGCCAGCAATTCGGCGACCCAGGCCGGATCGCCGACGCGCTCCTCGGTCAGGCGCAAGGTGCCGCCACAGGGCAGCCCGAACCGCGCCGCCTCTTCGCGGGTCACGCCATAGGTGATCAATTGCACCGGTGGCCCGTCGGCGGCAATCCGCCCGTCGTGCAGCCGCGCGATCAGGTCATCCTCGACGCAACCTCCGGACACCGAGCCAATCACCACGCCATCCTCGCGCAGCGCCAACATCGCACCAGGTGCCCGAGGCGCAGTGCCCCAGGTCTGCACCACGCTGAACAGCACCACGCGCTGCCCGGCGCGGCGCCACTCCAGCACGCTGCGCAGAACGTTGAGATCGACGCTGTCCATCACGCCTGCGCCTTTTGCCAGCCTTGCAACTGATAACGCACCGGCAGGCTGCGAATGCGCTGGCCAGTGGCGGCGAAGATGGCATTGCACAGCGCCGGCGCAATCGGTGGCACGCCCGGTTCGCCGACGCCGCCCAATGGCACCTCGCCCGGCGGCGTCACCAGATGCACCGCGACCTCCTTCGGCGCCAGCGACATGCGCGCCACTTCATACATGTGGAAGTTGTCCTGCTGCACCTTGCCATCCTTGAAGCTGATCTCGCCCCACACGGCGTTGCCCAGCCCCATCACACACGCCCCCTCGAACTGCGAACGGATGCGCTCGGGGTTGATCTGCGGCCCGCAATCCACGGCGATATCGGCCTTGTGCACGATCAGCGTGCCGTCGTCCTTGACCTCGACTTCGATCACCGCCGCCACATAGGTGACGAAGCTGTAGTGCACCGCCAGCCCGAGGCCGCGCCCCTTGGGCAGTTGCCGGCCCCAACCGGCAGCCTTGGCCGCCGTTTCCAGCACGGTGCGCATGCGCGCCGTATCGATCGGATAGCGCTCGGGGGACTCGCCGTAGTTCCACTCTTCGCTGAGCGTGCGCGGATCGATCTGCCGATCCGGGCCGAGCAGCTTGATCTGGTATTTGAGCGGGTCTTCGCCGGCCTTGTGCGCCAGCTCATCGACAAAACTCTGGATCGCAAAACCGTGGGGAATGTTCGACACCGAGCGATACCAGCCGACCCGCGTGTGCACCGTGGCCTCGGGGTTCTCCAGGCGCACATTGGGGATCGCGTAAGCCATGTTGGTGAAGCCCATGCCCAGCTCGAATGCCGCTTCGTGATTCATGCCAGGGGCGAACAGCGCAGTGATGCTCGGCGCCACCGTGCGGTGCAGCCACGCGGCCGGCAGGCCATCCTTGCCGACGCCAGCCTTGAGGTATTCGGCGGACACGGTATGGAAATACGAATTGTGGATGTCATCTTCCCGGGTCCATTGCACCCGCACCGCCTTGCCGGGGAATTCCTTGGCGAGGATGGCCGCTTCGATGACGAAATCCGGTTTCGACTTGCGGCCGAAACCGCCGCCGAGCAGCGTGACGTGGAACGTCACGTTATCGAACGGCAGGCCAAGGCGTTCGCTGATTCGCTCGCGGGTGACCTGCGGCGCCTGACTCGGCGCCCACGCTTCGCAGAGACCGTCCTTGTAGCGGGCGATGGCGACCATAGGCTCCATCGGTGCCTGCGCCAGGTGCGGCAGGTAATAGGACGCCTCCAGGGTGCTGGCAGCGCTGCTGATCGCCTTGTCGATATCGCCGGTGTTACGCACCACCTTGCCCGGTTTCAGCGACGCGGCTTCCAGCTCCTTGCGATAGGCAATCGAGTCGTAACTGGCGTTGGGGCCGTCGTCCCATTCGATGTTCAGCGCCTCGCGGCCCTTGAGCGCGGCCCAGGTGTTGCTGGCGATCACGGCGACGCCGCCCAATGGCTGAAACTCGGAGGGCAGCGGACGCCCTTCGATCTGCAGCACCTTGAGCACGCCCGGGACTTTCAATGCAGCGCTGTCATCCAGGCGCTTGACCTTGCCACCGTACACCGCCGGACGGGCGATGACGGCGTAGAGCATGCCGTCGAAATGCACGTCGGCACCGTAGACCGCGCGACCCTTGACGATGTCCTCACCGTCGATGGCACGGGTGCCTTCCTTGCCGATATAGCGAAACTCCGACGCCGGTTTGAGGCGCAGACTGTCACGGGCCGGTACCGGCAACGCACTGGCTGCGGCGGCAAGTTCGCCGTAACCCAGTTCACGCCCGGAGGGTTTATGCAGCACTTTGTGCAGCTGCGCCTGGCATTCGCCGAGCGGTACCTGCCATTGTGCGGCGGCGGCCTGCTCGAGCATGGTCCGGGCCGCGGCGCCACAACGGCGCATCGGTTCGTACCAGTGGCGCATGCTGCGCGAGCCGTCGGTGTCCTGGTTGCCGTAGCGCACTTCATCGCCCGGCGCCTGCTGCACTTTGACCCTGGCCCAATCGGCTTCCAGTTCGTCTGCCACCACCATGCTCAGGCTGGTGCGTACGCCCTGGCCCATTTCCGAGCGGTTGCAGACCACGGTCACCGTGCCGTCGGCGGCAATGCTGACGTAAACCTTGGGATCGTCGATCCAGCCGTTGGGCATGCCGTCGGCACCGAACTTTTTCGGCTTGTCTTCGGCCAGCGCATTCTGCCAGCCCCAACTGGCGGCCAGCACCAGCGCACCGGTGGCCCCGACTCCCTTGAGGAAGCCGCGCCGGCTGAGGTTGCTGAGGGCGAAATCGTTCGGCAACTGGCTCATGCCTGGGCCTCCTTCAGGTGCGTGGAGGCCTGGCGGATCGCCGTCTTGATCCGGTTGTAGGTGCCGCAACGGCAGATGTTGCCGACCATCGCTTCTTCGATCTGCGCGTCACTCGGATCGGGGTTGGTCTTGAGCAGCGCAGTCGCGGACATGATCTGCCCGCCCTGACAGAAACCGCATTGCGCCACCGCGGTATCGAGCCAGGCCTGCTGGACGATCTGGCCGATCGGATCGGCGTGCAGGTTATCGATGGTCGAGACGTTCTGCCCGGCTACCGAGCCGATCGGCGTGATGCAACTGCGCGCCGGCGAGCCATCGATATGAATGGTGCACGCGCCGCACAGGCCCATGCCGCAACCGAACTTGGTGCCGTTGTAACCGGCGACATCGCGAATGGCCCAGAGCAGCGGCATGTCTTCGCTGACATCGAGTTGATGGTCCTGGCCATTGAGTTTCAGGGTAATCATGGGCACGCCCGCATATTCTTGGTGGTTATGGGGTCGAGCAATCTGCCGCCGGAATCAGCGGGTGGTTCGCGCAGATCGACTCAGGCTAATCGGCTCTCTTGCGCGGACGGGAAGGTCTGCACCGGGCCTTTGGTGAAGCAAATGACTTGCATCGTTAGGTGGCTAAGTTAACCCAGCATTAACTAAAAAGCCCTGCTCGGACAGGGCTTTTCAGTTGCAGGTTGCCAGCTACCAGCCGCCAGTCAGGCTCACAATGAAGAAATTGTAGCTTGGCGCTCGAAGCGTGCGGCGCGCAGCGGCTTCAATAGCGGTTGGGCTCCATTTCCAGCTCGACATGGAAACGTTCGGCAATGTCCTTCTGGATACGTTGAGCCAGCTCCAGCAGTTGCAGGCCGGTCGCCGCACCGTAGTTGACCAGCACCAGCGCCTGCAACGCATGCACGCCGGCATCGGCCTCGCGGAAGCCCTTCCACCCGGCGCGCTCGATCAGCCAGCCAGCGGCCAGCTTCATCTGCCCGTCCGGTTGCGCGTACGCCACCAGATCCGGGTGTTGTTGCTTGATCTGCGCCACCAGCGCGGCTGGCACCAGGGGGTTCTTGAAGAAGCTGCCGGCATTGCCGAGCACGGCCGGGTCCGGTAGTTTCTCGCTGCGAATGCTGCAAATCGCGCGACTGACGTCGGCAGGCGTCGGTTGCTCGATGCCCTGCTCAGTCAGGCGCTGGCGCACCGGGCCGTATTCCAGGTGCAGGTGGGCAACGCGGTGCAGCGTAAAGCGCACCCGCAGGATCAGCCAGCGCCCCGGTTGCTGTTTGAACAGGCTGTCGCGGTAGGCGAAGTTGCACTCTTCCAGGCTGAAATCGCGCAGTTCGCCGGTCTGGCGATCCAGCGCGGTCAGGCCGGCGAACACATCCTTGATCTCGACGCCATAGGCACCGATGTTCTGCATCGGCGCGGCACCGACGGTGCCGGGGATCAGGCTGAGGTTTTCCAGGCCCGCCAGACCTTCGGCGAGGGTGTGCTGGACGAACGGATGCCACGGTTCCCCCGCCTCCGCTTCGAGCACCACGCGGTCGCCGTCATCGCTGATCACGCGGATGCCGCGACTGGCCATGCGCAGCACCAGCGCCTGGATATCGGCGGTGAGCAGCAGATTGCTGCCGCCGCCAATCACCAGCAACGGCACATCATGGGCCGCCGCGTACGCCACGGCTTCGCGCACATCGGCGTCGCTGTGGGCTTCGGCAAACAGTTGCGCGCGGACATCGACGCCAAAGCTGTTGAACGGTTTCAGGGAAACCTGCGCTTGTACCTGCAGACTCATAAGCGCCCCTTCACTTCGATCAGCAATTGATCGCAGGCCTGCTCGATCAGGTCCAGCACCTGTTCGAAGCCCTGGTCGCCGTCGTAATACGGGTCCGGCACTTCATCGACCGCGCCGGCATAACGACGCAGGAACAGATCCAGCTCGGCCTTGGCGGTGGACGGTTGCAGCGCCTTGAGATTGCGCAGGTTGCTGTGGTCCATTGCCAGGATCAGGTCGTAACTGGCGAAATCGGCACGGCTGACCTGCTGCGCGCGTTGCGCTGACAGGTCATAACCACGCAGCCTGGCCGCTGCCTGACTGCGTTTGTCGGGTGGATTGCCGACGTGCCAGTCGCCGGTACCGGCGGAGGCCACTTCGACCTGATCGGTCAGCCCCGCTTCGCGCAACTTGTGGCGCAACACGCCTTCGGCGGTGGGCGACCGGCAGATGTTGCCCAGGCACACGAACAGAACGCGCATCAGGCCTCCAGCAGGCGACGAACGCGCTCGAGGTCTTCGGCCGTGTCGACGCCGGTCGGCGGGGCGATCAACGCATCGGCGACGTGGATGCGCACGCCGTGCCACAGGGCACGCAGCTGCTCCAGCGACTCAGTGTTTTCCAGCCAGCACGGGCCCCAGCTGACGAAATCCTGGAGGAAACCGGCGCGGTAGGCGTAGATGCCGATATGGCGGCGATATGGCACGCCTTGCGGCAACTGCTCGCGGCTCTTGGCGAAGGCATCGCGGGCCCAGGGCAGGGTCGCGCGGCTGAACGTCAGCGCCAGACCGTTGAGATCGCTGACGACCTTGACCACGTTCGGATTGAACAGCGTTTCCACGTCCTCGATCGGCTCGGCCAGGGTGGCCATGCGCGCTTCGGTGTGGGCCGCGAGGTTGGCGGCGACCTGATCGATCACGCTCGGCGGAATCAGCGGTTCATCGCCCTGCACGTTGACCACGATGGCGTCGGGTTCCAGGCCCAGCTTGGCCGCGACCTCCGCCAGCCGATCGGTGCCGGAATTGTGGTCTTCACGGGTCAACACCACTTCGGCGCCGAACGCCTGGCAGGCCTCGACGATACGCGCATCGTCAGTCGCAACGACCACGCGGCTCGCGCTGCTTTTGCTCGCCTGTTCCCAGACGTGCTGGATCATCGGCTTGCCGGCGATCGCCAGCAACGGTTTGCCCGGCAAGCGGGTGGAGGCGTAGCGCGACGGGATGACAACGGTGAAGGCGGTGGTCATTTATCCAGACGCTCGTCGGTGGTCAGGGTGCGGGCCTCGCTTTCGAGCATCACCGGAATGCCGTCGCGGATCGGGTAGGCCAGGCCGGCGCCCTTGCTGATCAGTTCGGTCTTGTCGGCGCTGAGCTTGAGCGGGCCTTTGCAGACCGGGCAGGCGAGGATGTCGAGCAATTTGGTGTCCATGAACATTCCCTGGATAAAAACGAATTAAGGCAAAAGCCGATCGGGCAGCAGGCGCATCAACTGCGTGTCGAACCAGGCCACGAAGGCCGGCGACGGCAGCGCATCGACCGCCAGGTACCACCAGTCGGCGGCAGCGAAGGCGCGGCACTTCACCGCGTCCTTTTCAGTCATCACCAGCGGCAATGACGGCGTGAAACTCAAGGCCTGCACGCTGTATTCGGCGTGGTCGGCAAACGCGTGGGGCACTGGCCGCCAGTCTAGCGCTTCGAGGGTCTTGAAGAAACGTTGCGGATTGCCGATCCCGGCCACTGCGTGCAGGGCCTGGCCGGGCGGAAAATGCGTCACCGGGCGACGTTCGCCGCTGCGCAGATTGACCAGCGCGGCAGGTTGCAGGTGGAAGGCGAAACCGCCGTCGCGATCCGCCGTGGCGCCGTTGAACAGCACGCCGTCGACGCTTTGCAGACGCTCGACCGGTTCGCGCAACGGGCCGGCCGGCAGGCAGCGCTGGTTGCCCAGGCCTCGCGCGGCATCGATCAGCACCAGCTCCAGATCCCGCGCCAGGCGGTAATGCTGCATGCCGTCGTCGGAAAGGATCAGGTCCAGCGGTTCGCTGGCCAGCAAGGCTCTGACCGCGGCGCTGCGATCCGGATCGATCATCAGCGGCACGCCGGTGCGCTGGACGATCAGCAGCGGTTCATCGCCGGCGATATCCGCCGTCTGATCGGCTTCGACACGCCACGGCAGCTGCGCCGGTTTGGCGCCATAGCCACGACTGACCACACCGACGCGCAGGCCACGGCGCCGGCAGTGTTCGATCAGCCAGAGAATCATCGGCGTCTTGCCGGTGCCACCGACGGTGATGTTACCGACCACGATCACGGGCACCGGCGACTGGTAGATCGTCCCTTCGCCATTGAGAAAGCGCTGGCGCTTGCCATCGACCACGCGGCGATACAACCACTCCAGCGGCCGCAGCAACGTCAGGGCCGGATGCCCCTGGTACCACGCGGCGAGCAGACGATCAGACATGGCCATCAGGATTTGGGCGCCGCCTCGACCGTGGTCATGCGCAAATGGCTGAAACCGAGCTTGCCGGCCGCGTCCATGGCAGTGATCACCGATTGGTGCTGGGTCTTGCCGTCGGCACTGATCGACAACGGCATGTTGGTGTCGCCATTGGCTTCTTTCTGCATGGCGTCCATCAGGGTTGCCAGGTCATTCTTCGGCAGAATCTTGTTGTTCACCGAGAAAACGCCCTCTGCACTGATGGCCACGTCCAATTGCTTGACCTGCTGATCCTCGGCCGGCGAACCGCTGACCGCTTCCGGCAGATCGACGCGCAACTGGGTCTCGCGGGTGAAGGTGGTGGTCACGACGAAGAACAACAGCAGGATGAACACCACGTCGATCAGCGATGCGAGGTTGATATCCACCGTTTCCCGCGGTTTGCGACGGAATTTCACACTTTGCCCCCGGCCAGATCGACGTCACGGTCGCCCTGCACCACCTCGACCAGTTTGATCGCTTCCTGCTCCATGCCGACCACCAGTTCATCGATGCGTCGTTGCAGGAAACGGTGGAAGAACACCGACGGAATACCGACCATCAAGCCGGCTGCCGTGGTGATCAGGGCCTTGGAGATACCCCCGGCCAGCACCGAGGCATTGGTGGTCATGCCCGAACCGGTGAACGCACTGAAAATATCGATCATGCCCAGCACCGTGCCCAGCAGACCGAGCAACGGCGCCATGGCAGCGATGGTCCCCAGCGCATTGACGTAGCGCTCGAGCTCATGGATGACCCGGGCCGCGGCCTCTTCGATGCATTCCTTCATGATCTCGCGACCATGCTTGGAGTTGGCCAGGCCCGCGGCGAGGATTTCCCCCAGCGGCGAGTTGGCGCGCAATTCCTTGAGTTTTTCCTTGTTGAGCTGCTTGTCCTTGATCCACACCCAGACCTGGCCGAGCAGGTGCTCCGGGGTCACGCGGCTGGCGCGCAGGGTCCACAGGCGCTCGGCGACGATCGCCATGGCGGCGATGGAACTCAGAATGATCGGCAACATCATCCAGCCGCCGGATTTGACCAATTCCCACACAGTGACAGCCCCCTCGAAAAAGTGCGCCACTTTACCATACCGGTTACCGATAAAGACCCGCCGCCCCGACGACCGTGATGTCACCCGCGCAGCGCCCGTGTTCAACCGTCTTCAAGGCCCCGCCGGCGGTGGTTCGCGCCAGAACCGACGCTGTTGGCGCAGCGTTCGCGCCGGTTGAAAACGCCCCAGTTGCAGATGAATGGCGCCCTGCTCGGCGCTGTCGAGAATGTGCACGCCGTGCTTGCGGTAGCGGGCGATGACCAGCGGGTGCGGATGGCCGAACGCGTTGCCCTGGCCGCGCGAGATCAGCACGGCGCGCGGGCGCAGGGCCTTGAGCAGCGCCATCGACGAGGAGCTGCGACTGCCGTGGTGCGGCGCCTGCAGCCATTGCGTCGGCACTGCCAGCGAACTCTTCAGCAACGCCTCTTCGGCGGCGCTGTCGATGTCGCCGGTCAGCAGCAGACGCTCGCCGTTGGCCTCGATCTGCAGCACGCAGGAGCGCTGATTGCTGTCGCCGGCCTGCGCCCATTGCCAGAGCGCGAAACTGACCCCGTCCCATTGCCAGCGTCGCCCGCTGGCGCAAATGTCGGCCTGCAGTTCGGCGGGAAGTGCGGGAGGATCACCGCTGATCACCCGCTCGACCACCACACTGCGTGCCACCGCCTGGGCGCCGCCGGCGTGATCGGCATCGGCGTGGCTGAGCAACATCAGGTCGAGGTGCGCGATGCCGAGTTTGTGCAAGGCCGGCGCCACCACCCGCTCGCCGACATCGGCATCGCCCAAGCGCGGCCCGGCGTCGTACAGCAACGCATGCTCGCGGGTGCGGACCACAATCGCCAGACCCTGGCCGACGTCCAGTTGCCAGATCTCGGCCATGCCCGGCGCCGGACGCTCGCGGGGTGGCAACGCCAGGATCAGCAGCAGTGGCCAGCCCAGCGGGCGCAGGGGCACGCCGCGCGGCAACAATAGAAGAAACGTACCGAGGCCACCCAGCATCCACACCCACCACGGGACCGTCATCGCTATCCAGGCCGGCCAGCGCCCGGCAATCTGCCCCAGCACGATGAACAGCCAGTCAATCAGCCCGCCGGCCAGCCACAGCAACCCTTCACCGATGTACGGCAGCGGCAGCAACAGACAACCGAGCAACGCCGTCGGCAAGACCAGCAGACTGACCCACGGCACGGCGAACAGGTTGGCGAACGGCCCGCTGAGGCTGATCGGCAGACTCAACGCCAGCAGCACCGGGCACAGGCCGAGCGCGATCAGCCACTGCGCGCGTGTCCATGTCTGCCACCAGCGCCACGGGCCGAGCCGTCCGCCGAAGGTAAAAATCAGGATTGCCACCGCGGCGAAGGACAACCACAGCCCCGGACGCAGACTGGCCAGCGGCTCCAGCAGCAACACGCCGTTGAACGCCAGCAATAACGGCCACCAGGCGCCGAGGTGGCGAAAACGCAGACGCCACAACAGCACCAGCGCGACCATCACGCAGGCCCGCTGCACGGGTACATCGAACCCGGCCAGCAAGCCGTAGCCGAGGGCGGCGGCGAATGCCAGGCCGCAGGCCCAGGGCAGCCACGGCCAGCGCGGCGGCCAGCAACCGAAGCGCGCCAGCCCCGCCACCAGCCCGTACAGCACCGCTGCCAGCAGCGCGATGTGCTGACCGGAAATCACCAGCAGGTGCACGGTGCCGGTGTCCTGCAGGATCTGCCAATCCGCGCGACTGAGCCCAGAGCCATCGCCGAGCACCAGTGCCGCCAGCGCCGCACCGCGCCCCTGCGCATCAACGGCGAGCAAGCGCTGGCGCAGGCTGTCACGCCAGGCCCCGCGCGCGGCGGCTAGGCGCTGGCCGTCCTTGACCGTGCCGCTGGCCCCGATGCGCTGCGCCAGCATCCAGGCTTCGTGGTCGAACGCATCGGGGTTGAGCAGGCCGCCGGGGCGCCTGAGTTTTACCGCCAGGCGCCAGCGCTCGCCGCTGTTGAGCGGCGGTCCCGCGTACCAGGCCAGGCGCAGCAACTTCGGCAGCCGGGTGCGCCGCGCCTGGGCGTCGGCCAGTTCGAAGCGCACCACGCCATCGCCATGCTGCGGCAAACCGACCACCCGCCCCTCGACCCAGCGCGTCTCGCCGTCCAGCGCCAGCGGCAGGCGATCAATCAACGCCCACTGCGCGCTGATGCTCGTCCAGCTGAAGCCGAACAGCAGAAACGCCAGCGGATAGCTGCGAAACGGCAGCAGCATCACCGCCACCAGCGGCAGTACCAACATCAGCCCGACCGGCGGCAGGGCCGGCAAAAAAACCGGGGCCAGCAGACCGACTGCCAGCGCCATCATCCCTGTGCGCATACGCCCGTCCTTGAGAGTCCCGTCTCTAGGCATAGCGGTTGCGGCGCACGGCTGTCGTCAACAATTGTCACAAAGTCTGAATGGGCACTCTCTAGAATCCAGACATACTTGCCGCCTTGACCGACCGAGAAGCCTTATGCCCCGGCGCTTATTCAAACGATACATGCCCGACCCGACGAGCATCAGGGAACACAAATCCTTACGCTTTCTCGGCAAGTTGCTGCATGACCCGAACCTCTGGCACCTCAATCGCCATTCGGTGGCCCGGGCCATGGCGGTCGGCCTGTTCGCCGCGTTCCTGCCGATTCCCGCACAAATGCTGGTGGCCGCCGTACTGGCGATCATGGTGCGCGGCAACATGCCGATTGCCGTCAGCCTGGTCTGGCTGACCAATCCGATCACCATGCCCGCGGTCTTCTTCTGCACCTACCAGGCCGGCGCCTGGCTGATGAATGTCCCGGCGCGTACCTTGCCGGATTCGCTGACCTGGGAATGGATCAGCGGCGAACTCGCAACGTTGTGGCAACCGTTCCTGCTGGGCTCGGTGGTGGTCGGGCTGGTGCTCGGCGCCCTCGCCTACTGCGTGGTGATGATGTACTGGCGCTGGTGGGTAGCCCGGCAATGGGCGCGGCGCAAGAAAAACCGCCTGTCCTGAACGCAAAACGGCCTCCACTGTGGAGGCCGTTTTCATTGGCAGCTTGCGTCGGATCAGGTGCGCATCCCGCGGCCGCTGACCAGCAGCCGCGCGCACCCGACATACAGCACCACGGTGGCCACCAGCATGAAGGTGATCGCGATACCGATGCGGATGTCCGACACGCCGAGGATGCCGTAGCGGAAGGCGTTGACCATGTGCAGCACCGGGTTGGCCAACGACACGGTCTGCCAGAACGGCGGCAGCAGGGTGATCGAGTAGAACACGCCACCGAGGTAGGTCAGTGGGGTCAGCACGAACGTCGGAATGATCGAAATGTCATCGAAGTTGCGCGCAAACACCGCATTGATGAAGCCCAGCAGCGAGAAAATCGTCGCCGTCAGCACCACCACCAGGATGGTCACGCCCAGATGATGCACCTGCAAATGGGTGAAGAACAGCGACAGCAGGGTGACGATGATGCCGACCATCAGCCCGCGCAGCACGCCGCCGAGGGTGTAGCCGATCAGGATGGTGTGCGGCGAGACCGGCGAGACCATCAGCTCCTCGATCGAGCGCTGGAACTTGCTGCCGAAGAAACTCGAGACCACGTTGCCGTAGGAGTTGGTGATCACCGACATCATGATCAACCCCGGCACGATGTACTCCATGTAGGTGAAGCCACCCATGTCGCCGATCTGCCGGCCGATCAGGTTGCCGAAGATCACGAAGTACAGAACCATGGTGATCGCCGGCGGCAGCAGGGTCTGCGGCCAGATCCGGGTGAAGCGCCGCACCTCGCGGTAAACGATGGTGTTCAGGGCGACGAGGTTGGGGCGGAACTCGGAACTCATACCGCCACCTTCGACAGATTTTTCTCCACCAGGGACACGAACAGCTCCTCGAGGCGATTGGTTTTGTTACGCAGGCTCAGCACTTCGATGTTCTGCTGCGCAAGTTGGGTGAACAGCGCGGTGATGCCCATGGATTTGTCGACCTGGACTTCCAGGGTATGGCTGTCGAGCAACCGCGCCGGATAGCCGAGCAGCTGCGGCGCGACGTTCAGGTCGTTTTTCAGGTCGAGCAGGAAGGTTTCGACGTGCAGCTGGCCCAGCAGTTGTTTCATGCTGGTGTTCTCGACGATGGTGCCGTGGTCGATGATGCCGATGTTGCGGCACAGCTGCTCGGCCTCTTCCAGGTAATGCGTGGTGAGGATGATGGTGATGCCTTTCTGGTTCAGTTCGGTGAGGAATGTCCACATCGACCGACGCAGCTCGATGTCGACCCCGGCGGTCGGTTCGTCGAGGATCAGCAGGCGCGGTTCATGCACCAGAGCGCGGGCAATCATCAGCCGTCGCTTCATGCCGCCGGACAGCGAGCGCGACGGCACATCGCGCTTGTCCCACAGGCCGAGCTGGGTCAGGTACTGCTCGGCGCGTTCCTTGGCGACTTTCGCCGGAATGCCGTAGTAACCGGCCTGGGTCACGACGATGTCGAAGGTCTTTTCGAACTGGTTGAAGTTGAATTCCTGGGGCACCACGCCGATCGAGCGCTTGAGCGCCGCGGGGTTCCTGTCCAGGTCATGGCCAAAGATATTCACCGTACCGCTGGTCTTGTTGACCAGGGTCGAGAGAATGCCGATGGTCGTGGATTTGCCGGCACCGTTGGGGCCGAGCAAGGCGAAAAAGTCACCTTCGGCGACGTCCAGATCGATACCACTCAAGGCCTGGAACCCGTTGCCGTAGGTTTTGGTTAGCTGCCGGATGGACAGAGCGGAACTCATATCTGATTTACGCACCAAGAAGGGAAGAAAAGGAAAGATTGGGCCGGGCGGCGAACAAAACAACCACGGCGCATGAACGCAATGGTGCTTGCCGCCGCCACACAAGTACAGTCAAGTGTGTCGATAGTTATTATCAAGTCAACGCGGTCATGACCGCTTTGCGATAGGCCGGACGCTGCTGCAGACGTGCGTACCAGGCCTCCAGATGCGGCTGCGCGGCTCGCTCGATCGGCATCTCGAACCAGGCATAAATGAAACTGCCGAGGGGAATGTCGCCCATGCCGATTTCGTTTCCGGACAGATATGGCTGGCTGGCAAGGGCCTGGTCGGCCATGGCCAGCAGCGCCGTGCATTCCTCGATCGCCGCGTTGATTGCAGGCCAGTCCTGCTTGTCCGCCGGCGTGCGCACGACGCCCCAGAACACGGTGCGAAAGGGTCCGGCAAAACTCGAGGTGGTCCAGTCCATCCACTTGTCGGCGATGGCCCGGGACTGCAGGTCGGGCGAGTACCACGAGGTCCCGCTCGCGTGTTTGGCCAGCAGGTAACGCACGATGGCATTGGATTCCCACAGCACGAACCCGTCGTCTTCAATGACCGGTACGCGGCCGTTCGGGTTCATCGCCCGGTACTCGGGTGTGTCGACTACGCCGAACGCGCCACCGGCATCAATCGCTTCGTACGCCAGCCCGAGTTCTTCGGCAGCCCACAACGGTTTCCTGACATTCGACGAATTCTTGCGACCCCAGATCTTCAGCATGACCGCCTCTTTTCCAATGAAGTGGGCCAGCAGCATACGCCGGATCAGGCGCGGCTGACATCACGCGGCAGCTCACTGTGCATGTCACCCAGCAACACGGGCTGTTGATCGCCGAACAGGTGCGGATAGCATTTTTCCAGGTGCTCGAAAAAGAACGCCTGCGGGACATCGGCGAACTGACCGTGATCGATCAGGTACTCCATCAGTTGCGCGCCGTCGCGATTGAACGGGTGGAAAACGCTGTCATCGATGCCGTCGAACTCCAGTGGCGCGACGTTGAACAGCTCGCACAACTGCTGGTTGAACGCCGGCGTTGCCTTGACCCATCTGCCGTCGAGAAACAGCTCGGTGTAGCCGTGCATGGCGAACACGTCGCTTCTGAGCAACGCCAGCAGGCGCGGGGTCGACAGGTGATTGCGCACGTCCGCCAGACCGATGCGCGCGGCAATCCCGCAATGCCGCGCACACCCCGCGAGCAGCGTGGCCTTGGGCACGCAGTAGCTTTCCCCGGTCGCCAGGGCATAACTGCCGCACAAGGTATTCGGGTCCCGGCTGAAGGTGTACGGGTTGTAGCGCACCGCCTCGCGCACCGCGTAATAGAGGCTGATCGCCTGCGCGCGCGGATCGCGACTGGCGCCGCGGTGCTGCTCGGCGAACTCCACCACGGCCGGGTGGTCACTATCGATGAAGCGGCCGGGACTCAAATACTCGCGCATGACGGCTTTCTCCTGGATGAATATCGAGTCTAGCGAGCGCCTGAGCACAGAGATAACGACGTTTCGGCCAAACATGGACGCAAAGCCGCGTAATGAACGAACGATTTCCCACGCGTGTTGCCCACCGAAACTACAAAAGCCGTCCAAGGTTTCCCACGTTTTCAATCACCTTGCTCTGACCACCCTGTTTTGCAGATGCCGTCTAAGCTCTGGAGGGTCGTTCGCCCTGGTTCACGGAGGATTAAATATGCTGTTGTTGTGGATACTGGTTCTGGTCGTCGGCGTGGCCTATCTGGCCCACCGGCGCATTGCCCCGCTGCCTGCGCTGGGCATCGTCGCCGCCTACCTGCTGGCCATGGGCATTTTCAGCCGGGCGCCGGGTTGGCTGCTGCTGGTGTTCTGGGTGCTGCTGGCGGTGGTCGCCGTGCCACTGCTGTTGCCTGACCTGCGGCGCAAACACTTCAGCGCGCCGCTGTTCAACTGGTTCCAGAAAACCCTGCCGCCGATGTCACAGACCGAGCGCGATGCGATCGATGCCGGCACTGTCTGGTGGGATGGCGAACTGTTCAGCGGTCGTCCGGACTGGGACAAACTGCTGGCCTACCCCAAGGTGCAATTGAGCGAAGAGGAACAGGCCTTCATCGATGGTCCGACCGAAGAACTCTGCGCGATGGTCAGCGACTGGCAAATCGGCCAGGAAATGGACCTGCCCGCCGCAGCCTGGACACACATCAAGGAACACGGCTTCTTCGCCTTGATCATCCCCAAGGAATTTGGCGGCAAGGGCTTCTCCGCCTATGCCCACTCGCAGGTGGCGATGAAACTGGCGACCCGCAGCGGCGACCTCGCCTCCACCGTGATGGTGCCCAACTCCCTCGGCCCGGCCGAGCTGCTGCTGCATTACGGCACTGACGAACAACGCAACCATTACCTGCCACGCCTGGCCCGTGGCGACGACATTCCATGCTTCGCCCTCACCGGCCCGCTGGCCGGCTCGGACGCCGGGGCGATGCCTGACACCGGGATCATCTGCAAAGGCCAATGGCAAGGTCAGAAAACCCTCGGCCTGCGCCTGAACTGGGAAAAGCGCTACATCACCCTCGGCCCGGTCGCGACCCTGCTCGGCCTGGCCTTCAAGGCCTATGACCCGGATCACCTGCTCGGCGACAAGGAAGACCTGGGCATCAGCCTGGCTTTGATCCCGACCGATACCCCCGGTGTCGAAATCGGCCGTCGGCACCTGCCGCTGGGCGCTGCGTTCATGAACGGGCCGAACTCGGGCAAGGACGTGTTCATCCCGCTGGACTACCTCATCGGCGGTCAGGACATGCTCGGCAAAGGCTGGATGATGCTGATGAACTGCCTGTCGGTCGGGCGGTCGATTTCGCTGCCGGCGGTGGGCACCGGGGCGGCCAAGTTCACCAGCCTGGTAACCGGTCAATACGCGCAGATCCGCGAACAGTTCAACGTGCCGCTGTCGGCGTTCGAGGGCATTCAGGAAGCCATGGCGCGCATCGGCGGCAACGCTTGGATGATGGACGCCGCGCGCATGCTCACGGCCAACGCCGTGGACCTCGGCGAGAAACCCTCGGTACTGTCGGCGATCCTCAAGTATCACCTCACCGAACGCGGTCGCGAATGCATCAGCCACGCCATGGACGTGCACGGCGGCAAGGCGATCATCATGGGCCCGAACAACTATCTGGGCCGCAGCTGGAACGGCGCACCGATCTTCATCACCGTGGAAGGCGCGAACATCCTCTCGCGCAACCTGATGATCTTCGGCCAGGGCGCGATCCGCTGCCATCCATTCGTGCTCAAGGAAATGGCCCTCGCCGGCCGCGAGGACAAGGAACAGGCGCTCAAGGAGTTCGACGGCCTGCTGCTCAAGCACATCGGTTTCGCGGTGAGCAACGCCGCCAGCACCCTGGTGCTGAACCTCGGCTTCGGCCATTTCGAACGCGCTC
Source organism: Pseudomonas sp. efr-133-TYG-5 (assembly GCF_030209175.1). GTDB lineage: Bacteria > Pseudomonadota > Gammaproteobacteria > Pseudomonadales > Pseudomonadaceae > Aquipseudomonas. Next base: position 283,176 of record NZ_JARVSM010000009.1, read on the forward strand.
CCGGCGACAAGCTCAGCCAGGGCTACTTCCGCGCCCTCAATCGGCAGGCTGCGGCCTTCGCCATGCTCGCCGACCTGAGCATGATGCTGCTCGGCGGTGAACTGAAACGCCGCGAGCGTCTGTCGGCCCGTCTGGGTGACGTACTGAGCAACCTGTATCTGGCGTCGGCAGCGCTCAAGCGTTACCACGACCTCGACTCCCCGGCGTACATGGAACCGCTGTTCACTTGGGCCATGGAAGAAAGCCTCGGCCAGTCGGAAAAGGCTCTGGACGAATTGCTGAGCAACTTCCCCAACCGCCTCTTCGGCTGCCTGTTGCGGGTGATCGTGTTTCCATTCGGTCGCCGGCACAAAGGCCCATCGGACCGCCTCGACGCCGAGGTGGCCGCGGTGATCGGTCGAGCCAAGGGCGATCCGGCCCTGGAGCAATTGCTTGCCGGTTGCTACCGCCCGCAATCGGCGGACGACGCGGTCGGCGCCCTGCAACACGCCAGCGACCAGCTGACGGCCGCCCAACCGCTGCACAAGAAGCTGCACAGCGCGCTGAAAAGCGGCCAGGTCAAACCGGCCGCCGGCGAGCACGCCATCGATGCGGCGCTGGAAGCCGGGGTGCTGCAGGCCGGGGAAGCGCAGACCCTGCGCGACGCCGAAGCAGCGCGGCGCAAAGTGATCGACGTCGATGATTTCGACAAGGAAGAACTGATGCAGGCGGCGGGCAAGGTCCGCTGATCCCCGGCATCGTATAAAAACGGGCGCAGGGGCTTTATACTTCTGCGCCCGTTTTGCTCTTGAGGACTTATCTCGTGTCCAACGTCGTTGCCGATCATCTGGTTTTGCTCGACCATCTGCGCAGTATCCTGGTCGCCGTAGGTGAGGCCGATCAGGTTCCCGAAGAAAGCCATGCTTTGTTCCTGGAGCGCTTTGATGAATTGCTGGCCTCCCTGCCGATCGAGCCGATCGAAAGCCAGTATCTGGGCCAGGACATCCTGACCCAAGTGATCTCCCGCTACCCGCAAATTGCCCACCTGATCCCGCGTGATCTGCTGTGGTTTTTCGCCGGCGACTGCCTGCATTACCTGTCCGACGAAGAAATCGACATGTATCAGGCCCTGGAAGAACGTCGCTACGAAGCCGAACAGAACGACGAGCCGTTCGACTGGAACCAGGAAAAGCAATTGCTGGCGATGTCGGATCAGGACAGCAGACACTGATCCTGCACCGCCCATGAAAAAAGGCCCGCCTGGTGATCCAGGCGGGCCTTTTTTTCTATTGAAGGTCAGAGCAGGCCGTCGCTTTCCGGCAATTCATACTCCATCGACACCCGCGCCGCACCGGTGGCTTTTCCCGGTTTGCTCAGGGTCGGCTCCTTCTCCAGGCACTCGACCAGATAATCGATGAACACGCGCAGTTTCGGCGGCAGATAGCGCGTCGGCGAGTGCAGCAGCCACAGACCGCCATGGTAGGAGGCGAGGAACGTCCAGTCCGGCAGAACCTGCTCGATCAACCCTTGCTCCAGGGCATAGCGAGCAGTGAAGTACGGCAGGCTGCCGATGCCGATATGTTGCAGCACCGCCCCCAGACGCACGCCGGTGTGATTGGCGGCGTAGCGGCCGCGCACGCCGACGGTCACCGCTTTGCTGCCTTTCTTGAATTTCCAGCGCGCATCGCTCGGGGTTTCGCCAAGGTAGATGCAGCTGTGGTTGAGCAGATCGTGCGGGTGTGTCGGCGTGCCATGTTCGGCCAGGTACTGCGGCGTCGCACAGAGCAGATGGTCGATGGTCAGCAACTGGCGACCGACCAGCCCGGCGGGCGGGCGATCGGTGATGCGAATCGCCAGGTCGACATGATCGTCGATCAGATCGACCTGGCGGTCTTCCAGCAACAACTCGACGTCGACCTTGGGATAGCGCCGGAGAAACTCCGGCATGTGCGGATGAATCACGAACCGCCCCACTGCTTTCGGCACGCTGACCCGCACCAGACCTTCCGCTTCATGGGTGAACTGGCCACTGATCTCCATCACCGACCTGGCTGCGCTGACCATCTCCTGACAACGCTTGAACACCTCTTCGCCGCCGTCGCTCAGGCGCAGTTTGCGCGTGGTGCGTTGCAACAGCCGTGTGGCCAGCGCCTTCTCCAGACGGGAAATGCTGCGACTGACCGCCGACGGCGACGAGCCCAGTTGCCGGGCTGCCTCGGAGAAGCTGCCGGTCTCCACGACCTTGACGAAAATCGCCATTTCACCGAGCAGCGGCAGCGGGAGATTTATGCTCACAGCGCAACAGTCCTTTGATGTTTGAACGGATTATCACGTTATTACACGATTCATATAATAAAAATAGAAACTTTAATAAGGGCATGGAATATGACGCTTCGCCTCTTTTTCCATAGTGATGACCTCAAGGCCAATGTGGAAGTCCTCGACTGTTCGCCCCACGAAAACGAATTCGCCGTGGTGCTGCGCGCCACGCTGTTTCATCCGCAAGGTGGCGGCCAACCGTGCGATACCGGCTGGATTGGCGAGAGCCAGGTGCTGCGAGTGGTGCAGGACGGTGACCGGATCATTCATTACGTCGACCGTGCGCTGCCGCTCGGCATGACGCCGATCCGCGTCGACCAAGAGCGCCGTTGCTTCAATACCCGCATGCATTCGGCCGGTCACCTGATCGGCCATTTCGTGCAGGCCCTGGGCTGGATGCCGATCAAGGCCCACCATTGGCCGGACGAAGGCCGGGTGCAGTTCAAGCCGGGCGAAACCGCGCAGGACGTCGATCCGCAAACCGTTCAGTACGGCATCGGCCAATGGATCGAGCACGACCTGCCGCGCCTCACCTCGCTGCGCGAGGGCGCACGGGAAATCGGATTCGGCGAACTGCCGGCCTATGGCTGCGGTGGCACCCATGTACGAAGCCTGAAGGATCTGGGCACAGTCACGATCGCGTCACTTTCGCAGAAGAAAGGCACGCTATCGATCCACTACAGCGTGGATTGAAGATTTCGGACGATGCCCTGCGCATCGTCCGGCGCCGGGGGAGCCGCACTCGCCGGCTCCGTTGACTATTCGATAGATGGACCTACCCACATGATGCTTGACGTCGAGCGTCTCGATGAGACGTGCATAAAAAAACTGGCCAACGAAGAAGTCCTCGCTGTGCGCGTCAAAGGCTTCCTGCCCGAAGCGCTGGCGATCCAGATTGGCGACAAGATTCTCGCTCCCGGTTTCGAGGGTTATATCAATGCGCCGAGTATCGGTCGCATCGGCATGGCGTTCTACGAGGCGGAAAACCAGCCGTTGCTGATCGAGGATTACTTCGCTCGCGCCACCCGCAACATCGCCGAACTGCGCACTCGCTGCGCGCCGTACTCCTCGCCGGTCGACACCCTGCGCTGCATGCTCGACGAGTCGTGGCCGGCCGGCGCGCACCTGGAAAACCTCTACGGACGCAAGATGTACGTCGGCCTGTCTCGGGTGGTCAAACCCGGGGTGTGCTTCCTTGCCCACCACGACATTTTCGCCAAGGACGCCCCGGACAGTTTCCAGGCCCGCAGCCTGGAGGCGCAGTTCGCCTGCAACGTGTACCTGAACATGCCGACCGAGGGTGGCGCGCTGCAGATGTGGAATGACGATGTCACTCCGGATCAGTTCGACGAAATGCGCGGCGACAGCTACGGCATCGACCCGGCACTGCTCGGCCCGCCGGCGCTGGAGGTGCGTCCCGAGCCCGGCGACTTCATCATGTTCAACTCGCGACGCATGCACTCGGTGACCCCGGGCGTGGCGGATCCGCGCCTGAGCCTGTCTTTCTTTGTCGGCTACCGCGGCAATGCTTCCCCCCTGACTTTCTGGAGCTGAGATGTTATCGAACTACCTGGGCGAGTTTCTGGCGCTGGCTACCATCCACTTTCTGGCCGTGGTCGCGCCCGGCCCGGACTTCGCCGTGACCATTCGCCAGAGTGTGCGTTTCGGCCGCCTGGTCGGTATCTGCACGGCGCTGGGCATCGGCGCGGGGATTTCCGTGCATGTGCTGTACACCCTGCTCGGTGTCGGCGCGCTGATGCACACCACCCCCTGGTTACTGACCGTGGCCAAAGTGATCGGCGGCGCCTACATCCTGTACCTCGGCGTCAGCCTCTTGCGCAGCAAACCGAAGTCGGCGCTCGAAGGCGAAAAGACCGGCGATGAGCCATTGGTCGAACAAACCCTGTTCAAGGCCTTCAGCACCGGTTTTCTGACCAATGCGACCAATCCCAAGGCGACATTGTTTTTCCTGGCGATCTTCACCACGATCATCAGCGCCAGCACGCCACTGCAAATTCAGGCGCTGTATGGCTTGTGGATGTGCTTCGTGAACGCGGCGTGGTTTGTGATCGTTGCGCTGTTTTTTTCCAGCAGCCGGGTGCGCTTGCTGTTTCTGCGCATGGGGCATTGGTTCGAGCGCACCATGGGCGTCGTGCTGATTCTGTTTGCCGGGCGGTTGATGCTGTCCTGGTAAATCCGCCTGAAATGCAAAGAGGCCCGCCGAATCGCTTCGGCGGGCCTCTTTTTTTGCCTGGCTGATGATCCAGCGCCGGCTATTACAAAAAATGCGCATACAAAAACGCCGCTCGATTGAGCGGCGTTTTTGTGAAATTGGAGCGGGAAACGAGACTCGAACTCGCGACCCCGACCTTGGCAAGGTCGT
>NZ_JARVSM010000003.1 GCF_030209175.1 Pseudomonas sp. efr-133-TYG-5
AACCGCCGACATTCTGCTTGTAAGGCAGACGCTCTCCCAGCTGAGCTAATCACCCGTTTGCATCTCCGAGGCCGCGAAATTTACGCAGGTAGCGAACCTAAGTCAATAGCAGGATTGAAGTTTTTCTGAAAAAGACAAAATCGTGTCATTCCCCGCGCGAGCGCCAGCCTGTCACTGGCTGTAGATCATCCTCTTGGTCATGCCGCCATCGACCACGAACTCCTGCCCGGTGACGAACCCGGCGTTCCTCGACAGCAGCCAGGCCACCATCGCCGCCACGTCCTCGACCGTCCCCACCCTGCCCGCCGGATGCTGGGCATGATCGACATCGGTCAACGGTTCGGCACGGCGCGCCGAAGGATCACGTGCATCGATCCAGCCCGGACTGACAGCATTGACGCGAATCTCCGGCCCGAGGCTGATTGCCAACGCGTGAGTCAGCGCCAGCAGACCGCCCTTGCTCGCCGCATAAGCCTCGGTGTCCGGCTCGGACTGCGCCGCCCGGGTCGACGCCAGATTGACGATCGCCCCGCTGTGCGCACGCAGATACGGCGCACAGTGCTTGGCCAGCAGCATCGGCCCGGTGAGGTTCACCGCCAGTACCCGGTTCCAGTAAGCCACGTCGAGGCTTTCCAGGGTGGTGTTGTGCGGATCAGCCACGGCGGCGTTGCACACCAACGCGTCGAGACGCCCGAACTGCCCAAGCACCTCGGCAACGCCCAACGCCACCTGACTTTCGTCCGCCACATCCATGGCGATGAACCAGGCGTTTTCACCCAGCACCTTCGCCACTTTCGAGCCACGCACGCGATCCAGGTCGCTCAACACCACCTGCCAGCCTTCACTGATCAGCCAGGCAGCAATGCCCAGGCCGATGCCACGGGCGGCACCGGTGACCAGGGCAACGCGGCCATGGCTGCCTGCGTTCGGAGTAGACAACTCGATCACAACGCCGCCAGACCGCGCGACAGATCGGCTTGCAGGTCAGCAACGTCTTCCAGGCCGACCGCGATACGGATCAGGCTGTCGCGAATCCCCGCCGCCTCACGCTCCTGCGGCGCCAGACGGCCGTGGGAGGTGGTGCTCGGGTGAGTGATGGTGGTCTTGCTGTCGCCCAGGTTGGCGGTGATCGAAATCAGCCGAGTCGCATCGATGAAGCGCCAGGCGCCCTCTTTGCCGCCCTTGACCTCGAAGCTCACCACGGCACCAAAGCCCTTCTGCTGGCGCTGAGCCAGCTCATGCTGCGGATGGCTCTTGAGGCCGGCGTAATGCACCTTCTCGATGCCGTCCTGCTGCTCCAGCCATTCGGCCAGTTGCTGAGCGTTGGCGCAGTGCGCCTTCATGCGCAGGTTGAGCGTCTCCAGCCCCTTGAGGAAGATCCACGCGTTGAACGGGCTCAGGGTCGGGCCGGCGGTACGCAGGAAACCGACGATCTCTTTCATCTGCTCGCTGCGACCGGCGACAACGCCGCCCATGCAACGGCCCTGGCCGTCGATGAACTTGGTCGCCGAGTGCACGACGATGTCCGCGCCAAGCTTGAGCGGTTGCTGCAAGGCCGGCGTGCAGAAGCAGTTGTCGACCACCAGCATCGCGCCTTTGGCGTGGGCAATTTCCGCCAGCGCGGCGATGTCGACCAGCTCGGCCAGCGGATTGGACGGCGACTCGACGAACAGCAGCTTGGTATTGGGCTTGATCGCCGCATCCCAACCCGACAGGTCGGCCAGCGGCACGTAGTCGACTTGCACGCCGAAACGCTTGAAGTACTTCTCGAACAGGCTGATGGTCGAACCGAACACACTGCGCGACACCAGGACGTGGTCGCCGGCGCTGCACAGACTCATCACCACCGCCATGATCGCCGCCATGCCGGTAGCGGTTGCCACGGCTTGCTCGGCGCTTTCCAGCGCGGCAATGCGCTCTTCGAACGCGCGCACGGTGGGGTTGGTGTAGCGCGAGTAAACGTTGCCCGGCACTTCCCCGGCAAACCGCGCAGCCGCGTCGGCGGCGGTACGGAATACATAGCTGGAGGTGAAGAACATCGGATCACCGTGCTCGCCTTCCGGCGTACGGTGCTGACCGGCACGTACGGCCAGGGTATCGAACGCTACGCCTTCGAGGTCGCTGTCCAGCCGACCGGCATCCCATTCCTGACTCATGCTGTCACTCCTTGCCCTGTTCTCGATAAATAAAAGTCTTTTGCCAGATACAGAACCGGCCCCTCAGGGCCGGTGGAAACTCAGTTGTTGTACAAGTCGATGATCGCGCTGACCGCCTGGGTCTTGACCTTCGAGGCATCGTTGCGTGCCTGTTCGATCTTGTTCAGGTAAGCCTCGTCGACGTCGCCGGTGACGTACTTGCCGTCGAACACCGCGCAATCGAAATGCTCGATCTTGATCTTGCCGCCGCCAACCGCCTCGATCAAGTCCGGCAGGTCCTGATAGATCAGCCAGTCGGCGCCGATCAGGTCGGCCACATCCTGGGTCGAGCGATTGTGTGCGATCAGCTCATGGGCGCTCGGCATGTCGATGCCGTACACGTTGGGGAAACGCACGGCCGGCGCGGCCGAGCAGAAGTAGACGTTTTTCGCCCCGGCTTCGCGGGCCATCTGGATGATCTGCTTGCAGGTGGTGCCGCGCACGATCGAGTCGTCGACCAGCATCACGTTCTTGCCGCGGAATTCCAGCTCGATGGCGTTGAGCTTCTGGCGCACCGATTTCTTGCGCGCGGCCTGGCCGGGCATGATGAAGGTACGACCGATGTAACGGTTCTTGACGAAGCCTTCGCGGAATTTCACGCCCAGGTGGTTGGCCAGCTCCAGTGCCGCGGTACGGCTGGTGTCCGGAATCGGGATGACCACGTCGATGTCGTGCTCGGGACGCTCGCGCAGGATCTTCTCGGCGAGCTTCTCACCCATGCGCAGACGCGCCTTGTACACCGACACGCCGTCGATGATCGAATCCGGACGCGCCAGGTAGACGTGTTCGAAGATGCACGGCGTCAGCGACGGGTTGGTCGCGCACTGACGGGTGTGCAGCTTGCCGTCTTCGGTGATGTAGACCGCTTCGCCCGGCGCCAGATCGCGAATCAGGGTGAAACCGAGCACGTCCAGCGAAACGCTTTCGGAGGCGATCATGTATTCCACGCCTTCGTCGGTGTGACGCTGGCCGAACACGATCGGACGGATGCCATGCGGGTCACGGAAACCGACGATACCGTATCCGGTGACCATCGCCACGACTGCGTAACCGCCGACACAACGGTTGTGCACGTCGGTCACGGCGGCAAACACGTCTTCTTCGGTCGGTTGCAGCTTGCCGCGCTGGGCCAGTTCGTGGGCGAACACGTTGAGCAACACTTCCGAGTCGGAACTGGTGTTGACGTGACGCAGATCGGATTCGTAGATCTCCTTGGCCAACTGTTCAACGTTGGTCAGGTTGCCGTTGTGCGCCAGGGTGATGCCGTACGGCGAGTTGACGTAGAACGGCTGCGCTTCGGCCGAAGTCGAGCTGCCGGCAGTCGGATAGCGGACATGGCCGATACCCATGTGGCCGACCAGGCGCTGCATGTGACGCTGCTGGAACACGTCACGCACCAGGCCATTGTCCTTGCGCAGGAACAACCGGCCATCATGGCTGGTCACGATACCGGCAGCGTCCTGGCCGCGGTGCTGGAGCACGGTTAGCGCGTCATACAGCGCCTGATTGACGTTCGACTTACCGACGATACCGACGATGCCACACATGCGACGCAACCCCTACTTAATGGATCTGAACTGAACAACACTCACTGAGGCGTTTTCGCCGACGGCAAGAGCTGCTCCTTGAACGGAATATCAGCGGGTACGCTGATTCCGCTGGCAAGCCACTGACTGCTCCACCCCAGGATCAGGTTTTTGGACCAGTCTGCGACCAATAGAAACTTTGGCACGAGCTGTGATTCTTTCCACCACCCGTCCTGCTGTACCGGCCCCAGGCTCAACAGCCCGACCGCCACGACCACCAGCAATGCGCCACGCGCGGCGCCGAAGGCCATGCCGAGGAATCGATCGGTCCCGGACAACCCGGTGACGCGAACCAATTCGCCGATAAGATAATTGATCATTGCGCCCACGATCAGTGTGGCGACAAACATGATGGCACAGCCCGCGATGACGCGAGCCGACGGCGTTTCGATGTATCCGGCGAGGTATTCGGACAGTGAGCCACCGAACATCCAGGCGACGACTCCTGCGATGATCCAGGTCACCAGCGATAATGCTTCCTTGACGAAGCCGCGGCTCAAACTGATCAAAGCGGAGATGGCGATGATTGCAACGATCGCCCAGTCAACCCAGGTAAATGGCACAGTGCAGCCTACAGACGGATAAGGCGGCGCATTTTAGCAGAGCGCATGCCTCTCGGTAAGCTGCGATTGTCAGTGCATTTCAATCGACGCGATAGTTTTTAGCCGCGCTCAGGCTGGAAACGCACGACAAAACCCTTGAGGTTCTGTTGACGGCTGAGCAGATCACGCAGACGGTCGGCCTCGGCGCGCTCGATCAGCGGACCGACAAACACCCGATTCTTGCCATCGGCAGAACGGATGTAGGCGTTGTAGCCTTGGCTGCGCAGGTTTTTCTGCAGGCTTTCGGCGCTGGCGCGACTCGACAGACTGGCCAGTTGCACCGACCAGCTGACCGACAGGCCGTTGGCATCGACGCGGCTCTGACTGGTATCCGGCTTGGCGGGGGCCGCCGCGATCGGCTGGGCCGGCGCTGGAGTTGGCTTGGCCGCAGGCGCTGGAGCAGGTGCCGGCGCGGCCGGTTTGGCTGCGGGGGCTGGCGCCGGTGCCGCAACCGGTGGCGCGGCCGCGATCGGCATTGACGGCGCGGTCTGTTCGGCCACTTCGTCATCGCTCGGCACCGGTTCCTGCGGCAATTGCTGCGGCTCGGGCACCGCCACCGGCTCCATCTGCACTTGCGCTACGGCAGGCGCTTGCGGAGCTGCCGGCGCCTCGACGGTCACCTGACGCTGCTCGTCCTGACGGGAAAACAGCATCGGCAGGAAGATCACCGCCAGCGCCACCAGTACCAGGGCGCCGACCATGCGCTGCTTGTACGCTTTATCCAGCAAAGCCATTTGCCGCTTCCTCCGTGGAGCGCCGGGCCAGCCATTCAAGGGCCTCGGCGACACAATAAAATGATCCGAACAACAGAATCTCGTCGTCGCTGCTGGCCACTGCACACTGCCCTTCCAGGGCTGCCGCCACGCTGTGGTATGACGTCACCGCGGCGCCAAGGTTCTGCAAGGCCGCGTGCAATTCGGCGACCGGCCGCGCGCGTGGCGAATCCAGCGGTGCCACGGCCCAGTGCTGGACACTGCCGTTCAGCTCGCTGACCACACCTGGCAGATCCTTGTCCGCCAGCAGACCGAACACGGCCAGCCGCTTGCCCAGCGGCGGGCTCGCCGCCAGGCGGCGAGCCAGATACTCCGCCGCATGCGGGTTATGCCCGACGTCCAGGAGCAGGTTCAGGCGCTTGCCGTTCCAGACAAACGAACGCCTATCGAGGCGGCCGACCACCCGCGTCGCCTGCAACGCCGCCGCAATCTGCTCGGGCTGCCACGGCAATCCCAGCAACAGATAGGCCTGCAACGCCAGCGCAGCGTTTTCCATCGGTAGATCGAGCAACGGCAGATCGCGCAGCTCGACCACCTGGCCAGCCACATCCGTGCCGCGCCATTGCCAGTGCTGGTCAGTGAGCGCGAGATCGAAGTCACGCCCGCGCAGGAAAAATGGACAGGCCAGCTCACGCGCCTTGTCGAGCAGGGGCTGCGGGGGATTGAGGTCGCCACACAGCGCAGGCTTGCCCGGACGGAAAATCCCGGCCTTCTCGAAGGCCACGGATTCGCGGGTGTCACCCAGGTAATCGGCGTGATCGACGCCAATGCTGGTGACCAGGGCGATGTCGGCATCCACCACGTTGACCGTGTCCAGACGCCCGCCCAGGCCGACTTCCAGCACCACGGCATCGAGCCCGGCCCGTTGAAACAGCCAGAATGCTGCCAGGGTGCCCATCTCGAAGTACGTCAGGGAGGTGTCGCCGCGCCCCGCCTCGACCGCCGCGAACGCTTCGCACAACTGCGCATCCGTGGCTTCGACGCCATTGAGCTGCACCCGCTCGTTGTAACGCAGCAGGTGCGGAGAATTGTAGACACCGACGTTCAGGCCCTGCGCCCGCAGCAATGAAGCCACGAACGCACAGGTCGACCCTTTGCCGTTGGTGCCGGTGACCGTGATCACCCGAGGCGCCGGCTGGCCCAGCCCCATGCGGGACGCTACCTGCTGCGACCGCTCCAGCCCCATATCGATGGCCGAAGGGTGCAACTGCTCGAGGTAGGCGAGCCATTCGCCAAGGGTGCGCTCGGTCATACGTTGGCTGGAACCGGTGGCACCACGATCGGCTCGACAGGTGCAGCGACGAACTTCGGCGTCGGCTGACCGGTCAGTTGGGCCAGCAGGTTACCCACGCGCGGACGCAGCTCGCGGCGGTCGATGATCAGGTCGATGGCACCGTGCTCCAGGAGGAACTCGCTGCGCTGGAAGCCTTCTGGCAGTTTTTCGCGCACGGTCTGTTCGATCACGCGAGGACCGGCGAAACCGATCAGTGCCTTCGGTTCACCGATGATCACGTCGCCAAGCATCGCCAGACTGGCGGAAACGCCGCCGTAGACCGGGTCGGTCAGCACCGAGATGAACGGAATGCCTTCTTCGCGCAGACGCGCCAGCACCGCCGAGGTCTTGGCCATCTGCATCAGCGAGATCAGCGCTTCCTGCATGCGCGCACCACCGGAGGCGGCGAAGCAGATCATCGGGCAACGGTTTTCCAGCGCGTAGTTGGCGGCGCGCACGAAGCGCTCGCCGACGATGGCGCCCATGGAACCGCCCATGAAGCTGAATTCGAACGCCGAAACCACCACCGGCATGCCCAGCAGGGTGCCGCTCATGGAGATCAGTGCGTCTTTTTCGCCGGTCTGCTTCTGCGCAGCGGTCAGGCGATCCTTGTACTTCTTGCCGTCGCGGAATTTCAGACGGTCAACCGGCTCCAGGTCGGCGCCCAGTTCGCTGCGGCCTTCCGCGTCGAGGAAGATGTCGATGCGTGCACGTGCGCCGATGCGCATGTGGTGGTTGCACTTGGGGCAAACGTCCAGGGTCTTTTCCAGCTCCGGACGATACAGCACGGCCTCGCAGGACGGGCACTTGTGCCACAGACCTTCAGGCACCGAGCTCTTCTTGACCTCCGAACGCATGATCGAAGGGATCAGTTTGTCTACCAACCAGTTGCTCATGCTTTCTTTCTCCAGTACCGGCGGCCCGAACGCTCTGGTTCGCGGCCCCGCGTATGCCCTTCAGCTAAATTCATGTGTGCGGCGATGATTGGCGGGCCGCCACGGTCAGTGCTGGACATGACCTGCGTGCGACCCAAAAACCCTCAGCCACGCCTGCTTTGTGCAAGTGCATTGATGGACGGCGGCAGTCTGCCAGCCGTCACATCAAAGTAGGAGCTTCCTGTGAGCTTCTACGTACGGCGTTGATGAACGCGCGAATCTTTGCGTGATCCTTGATGCCCTTGCTCGCCTCTACCCCGCCACTGACGTCCACGGCGTACGGCCGCACCCGGGCGACCGCCTCGGCGACGTTGTCCGGGGTCAGGCCACCGGCGAGGATCAACGGCTTGCTCAGGCCGTGCGGAATCAATGACCAGTCGAATGCCTCGCCGGTTCCGCCGGGCACGCCCTCGACATATGTGTCCAGCAGTACGCCGCTGGCACTGGGATAGGCATCGCAGGCGGCGGCGATGTCATCGCCAGCCTTGACCCGCAGGGCCTTGATGTACGGTCGATGCCAGTCTTCACAATCGGCGGCGCTTTCGTCGCCATGGAATTGCAGCAGGTCGAGCGGCACGGCATCGAGGATTTCCCCCAGCTCACAGCGGCTGGCGTTGACGAACAGGCCCACCGTGGTGACGAACGGCGGCAACGCCTGGATGATCGCCCGCGCCTGCTGCACGGTGACGGCCCGCGGGCTCCTGGCATAGAACACGAACCCGATGGCATCCGCCCCGGCCTCGACGGCGGCCAACGCATCTTCTATGCGGGTAATCCCGCAAATCTTGCTGCGAACGGCTGACATGTCGATAAAAACCCCAAGGCAAATCCGAGAAAGTCCCGGATGGTAACAAATGCATTCGAGGGCGTCAGCCGTCAAGTTCCGAGAAACCGGTAAGGAAATGTGGCCCGATGAAACGCTCGGGCAACGGGAACTCGTCGTGGTACTCGACCTGCACCAGATACAGGCCGAACGGATGCGCAGTCACCCCGCCGGCACGGCGCTCGCGGCTCTCCAGCACTTCCTTCATCCATTCCACCGGGCGCTCGCCGGCACCGATGGTCATCAGTACGCCGGCAATGTTGCGCACCATGTGATGAAGGAAGGCGTTGGCACGGATGTCGAGCACGATCATCTTGCCGTGCCGGGTCACGCGCAGATGATGCAACTGCTTGATCGGTGACTTGGCCTGGCACTGGCCGGCACGGAAGGCGCTGAAATCGTGGGTACCCACCAGATACTGCGCCGCCTGCGCCATGCGCTCGGCATCCAGCGGACGGTGATTCCAGGTGATTTCTTCGTTCAGGTGCGCCGGGCGGATCTGATCGTTGTAGATCACGTAACGATAGCGCCGGGCGATCGCCTTGAAGCGCGCATGGAAGTGCGCCGGCATGATCCTGGCCCAACTGACGCTGATGTCGTGGGGCAGATTGATATTGGCGCCCATCACCCAGGCTTTCAGCGAACGCTCGACCTGGGTGTCGAAATGCACCACTTGCCCGCAGGCATGCACTCCGGCGTCGGTACGCCCGGCGCACTGGATCGACACCGGGGAATTGGCCACCTTCGACAAGGCCTTTTCCAGGGTTTCCTGGACCGTCAGCACCCCGGTGGACTGGCGCTGCCAGCCGCTGTAGCGCGAGCCCTTGTACTCCACGCCCAACGCGACGCGGAAAAAGCCTTCGGGCGCCATTTCGGCGGCGGGGTTATCTATGTTTGCCAAAGTGGGACAGCCTGCTGATCTACAAAGGCGGGCATTATAAGGCTGTGAGGCGGGGACGCCAGTTTCAACAGAAAAGATCGCAGCCGTCGGCAGTGTCTACTGGAGATCGAACTCCCCTGTTGAGTTGCCGACGACCGCGCCCTGACTGGAAAAAGGCAAACAAAAACGGCAGCCACAATGGGCTGCCGTTGTCGTTGACTGCTGCGCGCCGACTCAAGCCAGGTGCGACAGCATTTCCTTGGCTTCGCCGCGTTGCTTGTCGTCACCTTCGGTGAGCACTTCGTTGAGAATGTCGCGCGCGCCGTCATTGTCGCCCATGTCGATGTAGGCCTGGGCCAGATCGAGCTTGGTCGCGGCTTCGTCGGTGCCGGACAGGAAGTCGAAGTCCTCGTCGTTGAGATCGCCACCCAGCGCCGCATCGGCCTCGGTGAAGGTCGGCTCGGCGATGCTGCCGGACAGACGATCCAGTTCGGCGTTGACGTCGTCCAGTTCAGCGGCGAAGGCGTCCGGCTCGGCCGGGCTGGCATCCATTTCGTCGGCCAGGGACAGGTCGAAATCGGCCGGCAGCTCGAGGTCATCCAGTGGCGCTTCGGCCACCGCTGGCGCTTCGACCGGCGGCAGATCCTTCACGCCCTCGTCCAGATCCAGCAGGAAGTCGTCATCAGCCAGGTTGGCTGGCGACGGCTCGGCGCCGAGGTCCAGATCGAGGTCGAAATCCGACAGGTCGTCGAGGTTGTCCTTGATCTCGGTCTGCTGTTGCAGCACCGATTCGAAGCTCAGGTCGTCATCGGCCGGGAATTCGTCGAGTTCGACCGGCGCTTGCGGCTCGACCGCTGCTGGCGCAGGGGTGACCGGCGTGATGTTGTCGAGGTCGTCGAGGCTCAGGTCGAAAGCGCTGTCCAGATCGTTATCGGCCGCCGCCGGGGCCTGCGGCTCGTCGAGCAGCAGTTCCTTGACGTACTCGGCATCCAGTTCGGCGGCGATGGCCGCAGCGGCCAGACCGCTCGCCGCAACGACTGCCATGGCCGGGAAGCGGCTTTTCAGCTCTTCGACCTTGGCGAAGTTGTCGCCATTGGCCACCAGCTGGCGCTCCTGGCCGACGAACGCATCACGATCACCCTGGCGACCGTAGACTTCCATCAGTTTCAGACGCAGATCGCTGCGCTGCGGCTCGAGGCTGACGCCCTCCTCCAGCAACGCGGCAGCCTGATTCAGGCGCCCGCCGTCAATGTGCGACTGCGCCTTGCTCAGCACGTCGTCGGAGCGCTCGGCGGCCGGGGCCACCAACGGCGCGGCGATCGGCTCGGCCATCACCACCGGAGCCACCACTGGCGCCGGAGCAGGTGCAGGTGCAGGTGCAAGCTTGACGCTGGCCGCCGGCACTTCCAGACCTTCGAAGCTGCTTTCCGGCAGATCGAGTTCCGGGGAGAAGGATTGCTCCTCCAGGGCACGCGCCATGCGCAGATGCTTCTCGGCTTCCTGCTGCGCCTTGCGGCGGCGCGCCAGCAGCAACAGCAAGAGCAGCAACACCACCGCGCCACCGCCGATCAGCCCCAGCAGGATCGGGTTGGTCAACAGCTCGTTGAAGGTTTTGTCGTCATCCGCGACCGGTTTCGGCTCGACCACCGGCTCGACCGGGGCCGGCGCAGCGGCTTCTGGCGCGGGTGCCGCAGGCGCGGCTTCTGCCGGAGTGGCTGGCGGCGTCGTCGCCAGTTCAGCGGTGATGGCCGGCACAGGCGCGACCGGTGCAACCGGGGCCGCCGCGGCCGGCGCCGCGCCCGAACCTTCGGCCTGCATTTTCGCCAGTTGGTTGTTCTTCAGCTCGATCAGGCGTTGCAGCTTGTCGAGCTGGCTCTGCAGATCGGCCATGCGGCTTTTCAGTTCCTCGTTGTCACGCCGGGTCGTGTCGAGGCTTTCCTGGGTCACCGCAAGTTTGTTGCTCAAGGCCGTGGCATCGCCGGCCGGGCCTTTGCCACGGGCCTTGGCGTCGGCGGAGACCAGGCTCAGATTGTCCTTGGTGTTCTGCGCCGCAGTGTTATTGGCGCGACCGCGGTTGGTCGCATCGAGCTGCTGCTGACCGCTGCCCGGCTTGGCCACATAGCGACGGCCCTGACGCCAGGCTTCGTTCTGCGCTGCGACTTCGGCAATGGCCTTGGCCTGCGGCAGCGACGTGCTCTGCACTTCGTCCGGCAGACGCAGCACCTGACCGGTCTTCAGGCGGTTGATGTTGCCGCCGATGAATGCATCCGGGTTCAACGCCTGGATGGCCAGCATGGTCTGCTGCACCGAACCGCCGGTGCGCGCCTTCGCCGCGATCTCCCAGAGGGTATCGCGCGGCGTGGTGGTGTATTGGCCTGGATGGGTGGCGCCGGTGGTCGGCGCAGTAATGGTCTGCGCCGGCGCAGGCTGGGCCGCGGCATCGGCGGTCTGCGGCGAGAACTTCGACGGATCCAGCAGAACGCTGTAGTCACGCAGCAGACGACCGTTGGGCCACATCACCTGCACCAGGAACTTCACCATCGGCTCCGACAGCGGCTTGCTCGAAGTCACGCGCAGCACGCTCTTGCCGCTGGCGTTGAGTACCGGGGTGAAGGTCAGGTCATTGAGGAAGGCCTGGCGGTCGACGCCGGCCTTGGCGAAGTCTTCCGGCGAGGCCAGGCTCGGCACCACTTCGGCGGCGGTGAGATCCTTGACGTCGAGCAACTCGATTTCCGCCACCAGCGGCTGGTTCAGGGTCGACTTCAGGGTCAGCTCCCCGAGCCCGAGGGCATGCGCCATACCGGAGGACAGCGCCGAGGCGGCCGCTATTGCTAACACCAGTTTGCGAACTTGAACCATAGCCTCATCCTTTGTTTGAACGTTCCTCGGCCAGCGAGAAGATATTGATTGCCGCTGCCGTAAGGCATTGCGCGCGACGACGACAGCAGGTCGCGCGCGATCATTTCTTTGATGCCCCGGAAAGTCCCGGAGGGTGACACATTGCCGACCGCTCCGGCCAAGCATAGCGCCCGGCTAGAATCAGTCGACAAATTGTTGCCAAGTATCTTTTACAGCAGGTCTTTTATCAACAACTCGGCCACTTGCACGGCGTTGAGCGCCGCGCCCTTGCGTACGTTATCTGACGTCAGCCACAGATTTAGTTCCGCCGGCTCATCGACCCCGCCCCGCACCCGCCCGACATAGACTACGTCCTGCCCCACCGCGTCACCGACCGCCGTCGGATAATCGCCGGCTTCGACCAGCTCGATGCCCGGCGCGTCTTCAAGGGCGGCGTTGACCTTGGCCAGGTCGATCGCGTGCGCTGACTGCAGGGTCACGCTAAAGCTATCGCCAAAAAACACCGGGGCTTGAACGCAAGTTGCGGAAATCTTTAATAAAGGCCGGTTCAGCACCTGGCGCAACTCGCGTATCAGGCGTTTTTCCAGCAGCGTGTGCCCCTGGGCATCCGGGGTGCCGACCTGGGCCAGCAGGTTGAAGGCCATCTGCCGGTCGAAAAAGGTCGGCTCCAGCGGCCGCATGTTCAGCAGCTCGGCGGTCTGCCGGGCCAGCTCGGTGACCGCCTCGCGGCCCTGGGCGGATACGGCCAGATTAGCGGTGACATGCACGTATTGCAGATCGATCAGCTCGAGCAACGGCGCCAGCACCACGGCCAGCGTGGTCGCCGACGGGCTCGGACTGCTGACCTGGAACGGCGCTTTCAGGCCTGCCAGCAGCGGCGCGTTGGCTTCCGGCACCACCTGCGGTGCCTGGTCTGCCGGCAAGGCGCCAGACAGATCGATCAGCGAGCAACCGGCGGCAGTGGCCCGAGCGGCATAGCTCAGGGTGACGGCTGCGCCGGCGGCAAAGAACACCAGTTTGACCTGGCTGAAATCGAACTGATCGACTTCGCGCACACGCACGTTTTTGTTGCGAAACAACACCGAACTGCCGGCGGACTCACTGCTCGCCAACAGGTGCAGGTGGCCGATCGGGAAATCGCGTTCTTCAAGAATCTGCACGAGGGTTTCGCCGACAGTACCGGTGGCGCCGATCACGGCAATATCAAGGGGCTGGCTCATGGTGCGACCTCTGGTGGAACGGGGGAGCGGCACTTTACCGGGTGAGTCGCACCCAGGCAATTTCTGCCGGGATTTGTAGCGCCTGTACCGGCTCCTTCGCGAGCAAGCTCGCCCGCACAGGGGAATGCATTTCCAATGTGGGAGCGAGCTTGCTCGCGAAGGGGCCAGACCCGGCAACCGAGAACCATCAGGTATAAAAAAACCCGCACCTCTCTCAAGGCGCGGGTTCTTTCATTGCATCAAACGATCAACGCTCGAGCAGGATCCGCAGCATACGGCGCAGCGGTTCGGCCGCGCCCCACAGCAGCTGGTCGCCGACGGTGAAGGCGCCGACGAACTGCGAGCCCATGTTCAGCTTGCGCAGACGACCGACCGGAACATTCAGGGTGCCGGTGACCTTGGTCGGGCTCAGCTCCTGCATGCTGATGTCGCGGTTGTTCGGCACCAGCTTGACCCACGGGTTGTGCTGGCTGATCAGCCCTTCGATGTCGGCGATCGGCACGTCTTTGTTGAGCTTGATGGTCAGCGCCTGGCTGTGGCAACGCATGGCGCCGATGCGCACGCAGATGCCGTCGACCGGGATCGGGCTCTTGAAGCGGCCGAGGATCTTGTTGGTCTCGGCCTGAGCTTTCCACTCTTCGCGGCTCTGGCCGTTCGGCAATTCCTTGTCGATCCACGGGATCAGGCTGCCGGCCAGCGGCACGCCGAAGTTCTCGGTCGGGTAGGCGTCGCTGCGCATGGCTTCGGCCACGCGACGGTCGATGTCGAGGATTGCGCTGGCCGGATCGGCCAGTTGATCGGCGACCGCGGCGTGGGTCGCGCCCATCTGCTTGATCAGTTCACGCATGTTCTGCGCACCGGCACCGGACGCCGCCTGATAGGTCATGGCGCTCATCCACTCGACCAGACCGGCCTCGAACAGACCGCCCAGGCCCATCAGCATCAGGCTGACGGTGCAGTTGCCGCCGATGTAGTTCTTGGTGCCCGCGTCCAGTTGCTGGTCGATGACCTTGCGGTTGACCGGGTCGAGAATGATCACCGCGTCATCGTTCATGCGCAGGCTGGAAGCCGCGTCGATCCAGTAACCCTGCCAGCCGGCTTCGCGCAGCTTGGGGAACACTTCGCTGGTGTAGTCGCCGCCCTGGCAGGTCAGGATCACGTCGAGGGTCTTCAGCTCTTCAATGCTGTAAGCGTCCTTGAGCGGAGCAATGTCCTTGCCCACGGACGGGCCTTGGCCACCGACATTGGAAGTGGTGAAAAACACCGGCTCGATAAGATCGAAATCCTGCTCTTCCAGCATCCGCTGCATGAGCACGGAACCGACCATGCCGCGCCAACCGATCAGACCTACACGTTTCATCGCAACTACACCTTCTTGAAAAGTGGGCCGCTGCTTTGTCTTGAATTTCGCAGCGGGCCCGAGAGATTACAGATTCCGCAGCGCGGCGACTACTGCATCGCCCATTTCCTGCGTACCGACTTTAGTGCAACCGGCCGAATAGATGTCACCGGTGCGCAGGCCCTGATCCAGAACCACGCTGACGGCTTTCTCGATGGCATCGGCGGCGTCCTGCAGATTGAAGCTGTAACGCAGCATCATCGACACCGACAGAATGGTCGCCAGCGGGTTGGCGATGCCTTTGCCGGCGATGTCCGGCGCCGAACCGTGGCAAGGCTCGTACATGCCCTTGTTGTTGGCGTCCAGCGAGGCCGACGGCAGCATGCCGATGGAACCGGTGAGCATCGACGCTTCGTCGGACAGGATGTCGCCGAACATGTTGTCGGTGACGATCACGTCGAACTGCTTCGGTGCACGCACCAGCTGCATGGCGGCGTTGTCGACGTACATATGGCTCAGCTCGACGTCCGGGTAGTCCTTGGCGACCTGCTCGACCACTTCACGCCACAACTGGCTGGAAGCCAGCACGTTGGCCTTGTCCACCGAGCACAGCTTCTTGCCACGCACGCGGGCCATGTCGAAACCGACACGGGCGATGCGCCGGATTTCGCTTTCGCTGTACGGCAGGGTGTCGTAGGACTGCCGCTCGCCGTTTTCCAGGGTGCGGGTGCCGCGTGGCGCGCCGAAGTAGATGCCGCCGGTCAGCTCACGGACGATGAGGATGTCCAGGCCGGCGACGATTTCCGGTTTCAGGCTGGAGGCGTCGGCCAGTTGCGGGTAGAGGATCGCCGGCCGCAGGTTACCGAACAGGCCCAGTTGTGCACGGATCTTCAACAGACCGCGCTCAGGGCGGATATCGCGCTCGATGGTGTCCCATTTCGGCCCGCCCACGGCGCCCAGCAGCACCGCGTCGGCGGCACGGGCGCGGTCGAGGGTTTCGTCGGCCAGCGGCACGCCGTGCTTGTCGATGGCGGCGCCACCGATCACGTCATGGCTCAGCTCGAAGCCCAGGCTGTACTTGTCGTTGGCCAGCTCCAGGACCTTGACCGCTTCGGCCATGATTTCCGGACCAATACCGTCGCCTGGGAGAATCAGAATCTGCTTGCTCATGCTTTCCTCGTGTCTTCAATCGGTGCGTCACTCAGGGCGCGCCCGGAAAAATTCTTATCGCTCAGCCATCAATACGATTACATCTGTACTGAACGAACCATCGGCCTCAATCTGAAAATATTCGCGCACTTCGTTGCCCATCGATTGCTGCAACTGGCGGATCGCGGCGCGCATCACCTCGGGTGTGCGCATGCGCTCGACCCAGCTGCTGTACTCCAGACGCAGGCGCTGACGCGCGGTGCTGCGGGTGTGCAGACCGGCCTCGCTGATCTGGCGCAGCCACTCACTGGCCGAATAATCGCGCACATGACTGGTGTCGCGCAGCACTTCGACGCTTTGCAGGTACGTATCGAACAGCGGACTGCCCGGCGACATCACGTCGATGAACGCCGCCACGCCGCCCGGTTTCAGCACCCGACGTACTTCGCGCAGGGCCACACCGAGGTCGCTCCAATGGTGCGCCGAATAGCGGCTGAAGACGAAGTCGAATTCGCCATCGGCAAACGGCAGGCGCTCGGCGGCGCCGTTGACCGTCGTGATATTGGCAAAACCGCGATCGACGGCAGCGGCGGCGACCACGTCGAGCATCTGCTGCGACAGGTCGTAGGCCACCACTTCTTTCACCAACTGGGCAACGTGAAAACTCACGTGTCCGGCGCCGCAACCCAGATCCAGCACCCGCGCCTCGCCCTGCCCGGCCAGCTCGGCTTGCAGCAGCGCGAATTCGGTACCCTGCGCGTGAACGGCGCTGCTCAGGTAGGCAGCGGCCTGTTCACCGAACTGCTTCTGGACAACCTGAGTGTGCTGGGCGGTGCTGGTCATGGGTACGTCCTTTTCTGGGTCAAGTCTTACGTTGCCTTTGCCGGCCTCATCGCTGGCAAGCCAGCTCCCACAGTCATTGCAGCGTGCACAAGACTTGTGGGAGCGGGCTTGCCCGCGATGGGGCCAGCCCTGACTACAGCAATCTCACGCGTCGCGGAACAACCACGGCTGGCTCGCGCGATGGCTGGCCTCGAACGCGGCAATCGCGTCGCCGTCCTGCAAGGTCAGGCCGATATCGTCCAGGCCATTCAACAGGCAATGCTTGCGGAACGCGTCGATTTCGAAGTGGTACACCTTGCCGTTCGGGCTGGTGACGGTCTGCTCGTGCAGATCGATCTGCAACTGGTAGCCCGGCTCGGCCTCGACCTGCTTGAACAGCTCGTCGACTTCGGCATCGCTCAAGATGATCGGCAGCAAGCCGTTCTTGAAGCTGTTGTTGAAGAAGATGTCGGCGTAGCTCGGCGCGATAATGCTGCGGAAACCGTATTCTTCCAGGGCCCACGGCGCGTGCTCACGGCTGGAGCCGCAACCGAAGTTCTCGCGGGCGAGCAGAACGCTGGCGCCCTGATAACGCTCGGCGTTGAGCACGAAGTCCTTGTTCAGCGGACGCTTGGAGTTGTCCTGATACGGCTGCCCCACGTCGAGGTAGCGCCATTCGTCGAACAGGTTCGGGCCGAAGCCGGTGCGCTTGATCGACTTGAGAAATTGTTTCGGGATGATCTGGTCGGTGTCGACGTTGGCACGATCCAAAGGCGCGACAAGTCCAGTGTGCTGGGTAAAAGCTTTCATGCTGCGCTCCTTTAAATCAATTCACGGACGTCGATGAAACGACCGTTCACCGCCGCTGCAGCGGCCATGGCCGGGCTCACCAGGTGGGTACGGCCACCGGCACCCTGACGGCCTTCGAAGTTACGGTTGGACGTCGAGGCGCAATGCTCGCCGGACTCCAGACGGTCCGGGTTCATCGCCAGGCACATCGAGCAGCCCGGCTCACGCCATTCGAAACCGGCTTCGAGGAAAATCTTGTCCAGCCCTTCGGCTTCGGCTTGCGCCTTGACCAGCCCGGAACCCGGCACCACGATCGCCTGCTTGATGGTCGACGCAACCTTGCGGCCCTTGGCAATCTCGGCCGCTGCGCGCAGGTCTTCGATCCGCGAGTTGGTGCAGGAACCGATGAACACGCGGTCGAGCTGGATGTCGGTGATCGCCTGGTTGGCGGTCAAACCCATGTATTTCAAGGCACGGACGATCGAGTCGCGCTTGACCAGGTCCATTTCCTTGGCCGGATCCGGCACGTTCTGGTCAACCGCCAGGACCATTTCCGGGGAAGTGCCCCAGCTGACCTGCGGCTTGATCTGCGCGGCGTCGAGTTCGACCACGGTGTCGAATTCGGCGTCGGCGTCGGACACCAGGTCTTTCCAGGATTGCACCGCCAGGTCCCACTGCGCGGCGGTCGGGGCGAACGGGCGCCCCTTGACGTAATCGACGGTCTTCTGGTCAGCGGCCACCAGGCCCACACGGGCGCCGGCTTCGATGGACATGTTGCAGATGGTCATGCGGCCTTCGATGGACAGGTCGCGAATGGCGCTGCCGGCGAATTCGATGGCATGGCCGTTGCCGCCGGCGGTGCCGATCTTGCCGATCACCGCGAGGACGATGTCCTTGGCGGTCACGCCGACCGGCAACTGGCCTTCGACGCGCACCAGCATGTTTTTCATTTTCTTGGCGACCAGGCACTGAGTGGCGAGCACGTGCTCGACCTCGGAAGTGCCGATGCCGTGGGCCAATGCGCCAAAGGCGCCGTGGGTCGAGGTGTGCGAGTCGCCGCAGACCACGGTCATGCCCGGCAGGGTCGCGCCCTGCTCCGGGCTGATGACGTGGACGATGCCCTGACGCACGTCGTTCATCTTGAATTCGACAATGCCGTATTCGTCGCAGTTGTCATCGAGGGTCTGTACCTGCAGACGCGAGACCTGGTCGGCAATCGCTGCGATGCCGCCCTTGCGCTCCGGGGTGGTCGGCACGTTGTGGTCCGGGGTGGCGATGTTGGCATCGATGCGCCAAGGCTTGCGCCCGGCCAGACGCAGGCCTTCGAAGGCTTGCGGCGAGGTCACTTCGTGGATGATGTGACGATCGATGTAGATCAGCGCCGAGCCATCGTCGCGCTGCTTGACCAAATGCGAATCCCAGAGCTTGTCGTAGAGCGTTTTGCCGGCCATCAGACGGTTCCTCATCAGCTTGTTTCTATGCCCTGGGTTTTTGAGACATTCAATAACCCTTTGGCTTGTGAGGTCGATCCTATGGGGTTAGATTAAATAACTCAAATTCATATTTTTTATGCTTTGGATAACCAACTGGAATACAAACATGGACCTGGCCAACCTCAACGCTTTTATCGCGATTGCCGAGACCGGCAGCTTCTCCGGCGCCGGTGAACGCCTGCACTTGACGCAACCGGCCATCAGCAAGCGCATTGCCGGCCTGGAGCAGCAATTGAAGGTGCGCCTGTTTGATCGGCTGGGCCGCGAAGTGGGCCTGACCGAGGCCGGCCGCGCCCTGCTGCCGCGGGCCTACCAGATTCTCAACGTGCTGGACGACACCCGGCGCGCCCTGACCAACCTCACCGGCGAAGTCAGCGGGCGCCTGACCCTGGCCACCAGCCACCACATCGGCCTGCACCGCTTGCCGCCCTTGTTAAGGGAGTTCACCCGCCGCTATCCACAGGTTGCGCTGGATATTCAGTTCCTCGATTCGGAAGTGGCCTACGAGGAAATACTCCACGGCCGCGCCGAGCTGGCGGTCATCACCCTGGCGCCGGAGCCCCACACGCTGGTCAAGGCCACGCCGGTGTGGGACGACCCGCTGGATTTCGTTGTCGCCCCCGAGCATTCGTTGCTCACCAACGGCGCGGTCAACCTGGCGGACATTGCCGGTCATCCGGCGGTTTTCCCCGGCGGAAACACCTTCACCCACCATATTGTCCAACGTCTGTTCGAAGCCCAGGGCCTGACGCCGAACATCGCGATGAGCACCAACTACCTGGAAACCATCAAGATGATGGTGTCCATCGGCCTGGCGTGGAGCGTGCTGCCGCGCACCATGCTCGATGAACAGGTGGCGCGCATCCCTTTGCCGGGCATACAGCTCAGTCGCCAGCTAGGCTATATCCTGCACACCGAACGGACGCTGTCGAACGCGGCACGGGCCTTCATGGCCCTGCTGGATGCACAAATCGATCTGCCAGGGACTCACGGCTAACTTGTGCTACTCCTATAGAGCTGCCATCCCTGTGCCTAACGCCAAATTCAGCTCAAGGCCCGTTATCCATGCCGAAATCTGTTGACCGTATTCCGCCGATGCCGCGTATTCAGGCCATTGATCCCCGGCGTTCCGAGCAGAGCTGGGAGAGTGCGCCGCAATTGCTCGCTGCGCTCAACGGCGCTCGGCTTGGCGCCTGGTACTGGGACATCGAGCGCGGGCAGATCAGCTGGTCACGGGGCACGCAGGCCTTGTTCGGCTTCGATCCGCGCCAGCCGCTGCCCGCCGATCTGGAATACCTCGACCTGCTGCCGCCCGAAGACCGGGCGAAAACCGTGCGCGCCTTCCACGCGGTGATTGCCGGTGCCCCGCTGGAACAGGCGATGCACCACCGCATCCGCTGGCCCGACGGCAGCCTGCACTGGCTGGAAATCAACGGCAGCCTGCTCCCGGACAAGAACGGCCGCCCCCGAATGATCGGGGTGATTCGCGAAATCACCCACCAGCGCCAGCGTGAACAGGCCCTCAGCAGCTCGGAGAAACGTTTCGCCACATTGTTTCATCTGTGCCCGAACATGGTCCTGCTGACCCGCCAGGAAGA
Source organism: Pseudomonas sp. efr-133-TYG-5 (assembly GCF_030209175.1). GTDB lineage: Bacteria > Pseudomonadota > Gammaproteobacteria > Pseudomonadales > Pseudomonadaceae > Aquipseudomonas. The sequence continues at coordinate 20,337 of NZ_JARVSM010000003.1, forward strand.
CGGCCTGATTACCGAGGCCAACCAGTATTTCGAAAGCCTGTTCGGCTGGCCGGTGCAAAACGCCATCGGTCGCACCACCCTCGAACTGGGCCTGTGGGTGCACCCCGAGCAACGCGCCGAACTGGTCAGGAAGACCAAGGCCAAGGGCGAACTGATCAGCATGGAAGTGCAGTTCCGCGCCAGCAACGGGCAGATCCACGATGGCATCCTCAGTGCGCAGAAGGTCGAACTCGAAGGCCAGCCATACCTGCTCAGCACGTTTCTCGACACCACCGAGCGCAAAGCCGCCGAACACGCCCTCAAGGACAGCCAGGAACGCCTCGACCTGGCGCTGGATTCGGCCCAGCTCGGCACCTGGGACTGGCACATTCCCAGCGGCATGCTCTACGGCTCGGCACGGGCCGCGCAACTGCACGGCCTGGAGCCGAAACCGTTCCATGAATCGTTCGACGAGTTTTTCGAAGGCGTGCCCGGCGAAGAGCGCGACAGCATGCGCGATGCCTACCGCAGCCTGCGCGAAGGCCCGGCGGGCAACTATCAACTGACCTACCGCGTGCAGCTGTCGGACGGCAGCTCGCGCTACCTGGAAAGCCGCGCCCGCCTCTATCGCGACGACAACGGCGCGCCGCTGCGCATGGCCGGCACGTTGCTCGACATCACCGACCAGGTCGAGCGCGAACAGCGCCTGGTCGCCTCGGAAGAGAAATTCGCCACGCTGTTCCAGGTCAGCCCCGATCCGATCTGCGTGACCCGCCAGGACAGCGGCGAATTCATCGAGATCAACTCCAGCTTCACCCAGACCTTCGGCTGGAGCGCCGCCGACGTGATCGGCCGCACGGCCGAGGAAATCGGCCTGTGGGACGCCTCGGCGAAAAGCCTGCAACGCATCGAACGGGTGATCCGCGAACAGGGCTTGAGCAACGTTGCCATCATCGTCCAGCACAAGGACGGCCAGTCGCTGACCTGCGTGATTTCCAGCCGCCAGATCAGCGTCGGCAATCAACCGTGCATCGTCACCACCCTGCGCGACATCACCCAGCAACAGCGGTCGGAGGCGGCGCTCAAGGCCAGTGAAGAAAAGTTCGCCAAGGCGTTTCACTCCAGTCCCGACGCGATCACCATCACCGAGCGCGATACCGGCCGCTACCTGGAGGTCAACGACGGTTTCTGTCGCCTGACCGGTTATCGCGCCGATGAAGTGGTGGGCAAGACCGTGTACCAGGTCGGGATCTGGGCCGAGGAGAAACAGCGCTCGGCGCTGCTTGCCGAACTGCAGATCAAGGGCCGCGTGCATCATCAGGAAATGCTCGGGCGCAGCAAGCGCGGCGAATTGCTCACGGTGGAAGTGTCGGTCGAGCCGATCACCCTCAACGAAACCGCCTGCCTGCTGCTCACCGCTCGCGACGTCAGCCTGCTGAAGAACGCCGAGGCGCAGATCCGCCACCTGGCCTATCACGACCCGCTGACCAACCTGCCCAACCGCGCCTTGCTGATGGATCGCCTGAGCCAGCAGATCGCCCTGCTCAAGCGCCACAACCTGCGCGGCGCGCTGCTGTTTCTCGACCTCGATCACTTCAAGCACATCAATGACTCGCTCGGCCACCCGGTCGGCGACACCGTGCTGAAAATCATCACCGCGCGCCTCGAGGCCAGCGTGCGCATGGAAGACACCGTTGCGCGCCTGGGGGGTGACGAGTTCGTGGTGTTGCTCAGTGGCCTGGAAGGCACGCGCAACGAAGTCAGCGTGCAGGTGCGCGAACTCGCCGACACCATCCGCGAATTGCTCTCGGAACCGATGTTCCTCGACGGCCAGCGCCTGCAAGTGACGCCGAGCATCGGCGTGGCGCTGATTCCCGACCACGGCTCGACCCCGACCGACCTGCTCAAGCGCGCCGACATCGCCCTGTACCGGGCCAAGGATTCCGGGCGCAACACCACGCAGATGTACCACAACACCATGCAGAAAGCGGCCAGCGAACGGCTGCGCATGGAGACCGACCTGCGCCTGGCGCTGTCGCGTGGCGAATTCGACGTGCATTACCAGCCGCAGGTGGACGCCCAGGACAACCGCATCATCGGCGCCGAAGCGCTGGTGCGCTGGAACCATCCGGAACTCGGCGCGCAATCGCCCAACGAGTTCATCAAGGTGCTGGAGGACAGCGGGCTGATCCTCGAGGTCGGCACGTGGATCCTCGACGAAGCCTGCAACGCGTTCAAGGAGCTGATCGCCCAGGGCCTGGTCGATCCGCTGAATTTCAGCCTGTGCGTCAACATCAGTCCGCGGCAGTTCCGCCAGAACGACTTTGTCGAGCGCATCGAACACAGCATGCGCAGTCACGGCCTGCCCTGCTCGCTGCTGAAACTGGAAATCACCGAAGGCATCGTCATCCAGAACCTGGAAGACACCATCAGCAAAATGCGCCGCCTGAAAAAACTCGGTGTGAGTTTCGCCATGGACGACTTCGGCACCGGTTATTCATCGCTGACCTACCTCAAGCGCCTGCCGGTGGACACCCTGAAGATCGACCAGTCGTTCATCCGCGACGCCACCAGCGACCCCAACGACGCGGAAATCATCCGCGCCATCGTCGCCATGGCGCGCAGCCTTGAACTGGAGGTGATCGCCGAAGGCGTGGAGACCCCGCAGCAACTGGAATTCCTGCAGGGCCTGGGCTGCCATTTGTATCAGGGCTATCTGCACAGCCGGCCGTTGCCGCTGGAGGGCCTCAAAGGCCTGCTAGGGTGAATGCGACCGCCAGCGGTGTTCCGGCGAACGGCCAGCGGGCCAGCGATTGCCAGGGTTTGCGGCAACCTGTAGGGTCGCGTTTTTTGTCGCGTTACCACGAGATCGATCATGCAGGATGCAACCCTTCCCCGCCCGGCCCTGCTGGGCATTGACCTTGGCACCACCAACAGCCTGATCGCCGTCTGGCAGGACGGCCAGGCCCGGCTGATTCCCAATGCCCTCGGCGAGGTCCTCACCCCCTCCGTCGTCAGCCTCGATGAAGACGACAGCATTCTGGTCGGCAAGGCCGCCCGCGCCCGCTTGACCACACACCCCGCGCGCACGGCGGCGGCCTTCAAGCGCTTCATGGGCAGCGACAAGCGCGTCGAACTGGGCAGCCGTTCATTCAGCCCCGAGGAACTCTCGGCACTGGTGATCGGCGCGCTGAAACAGGACGCCGAGGCCTATCTCGGCCACGCGGTGCAGGAAGCGGTGATTTCGGTGCCGGCCTACTTCAGCGATGAACAGCGCAAACGCACCTTGTTCGCCGCGGAACTGGCCGGCCTGAGCGTGACGCGCCTGATCAACGAACCCACCGCCGCCGCCATGGCCTACGGGCTGCACGAACAGAAGTTCGAACGCACGCTGATCTTCGACCTGGGCGGCGGCACGTTCGACGTCACGGTGCTCGAATACGCGCTGCCGCTGATCGAGGTCCACGCCTCGACCGGTGACAACTTCCTCGGCGGCGAAGACTTTACCCACGCGCTGCTGCAGGCCTGTCTCAAGGACTGGCAACTGACCGCGGCGCAGATCGACGTGCAGGGCCTGGCCAGCCTCGGCGATGCCCTGGAGCAGCTCAAGTGCAAACTCGCCGAAGGCACGCAGCAGTTGAGCTGGCGCCATGGCGATCAGGCCTATGAGTGGACGCTGGACGACGCCACCGCGTTGAAGATCTGGGAACCGCTGCTCGCGCGCCTGCGCGCGCCCATCGAACAAGCGCTGCGCGATGCCCGGCTCAAGCCCCGCGATCTCGACAGCCTGGTTCTGGTCGGCGGCGCCACACGGATGCCGGTGGTGCAGCAAATGGTCGCCACGCTGTTCGGGCGCCTGCCCTATCGCCACCTCGACCCCGACACGATTGTCGCCCTCGGCGCGGCCACGCAGGCCGCCTGCAAGGCACGCGACGGCGCCATCGAAGAATTGATCCTGACGGACGTCTGTCCTTACACCCTGGGGATTTCCAGCAAGCGCGGCGACAGCATCAGCGGCGCCTTCTCGCCGATCATCGAGCGCAACACCGTGATCCCGACCTCGCGGGCACAACAGTTCTACACCACGCACCCGCAGCAGAAGGAAATTCGCATTGAGGTGTACCAGGGCGAGCGCCCCTGGGTGCGCGACAACATTTTCATCGATGCCTTCAACGTGCCGTTGAAGCCCAGCGAAGACATCCAGGCCCTGGACGTGCGCTTCAGCTACGACATCAACGGCTTGCTGGAGGTCGATGTGACCCTGCTGGCCAGCGGCGAACGCCACAGCCACAGCATCGACCGCAGCCCCACCGGGCTGGATGCGCCAGCGCGGCAAGCCAGCCACGAGCGCCTGACCACCCTGAAAATCCACCCACGCGACGCCCTGCCCAATCGCACCCTGCTCGCGCGTCTGGAACGCGCGTGGATGCAAAGCCTGGGCGACGAGCGCGCGCTGATTGCCGAGTGGCTGGATACCTTCACCCGCGTACTCGGCGGCCAGCAACCTGCGGAGATTGCCAGCCATCGAACGCAGCTCAACCAGGCCCTGGACGAAATGCGCCTCTAGCCGTTGAGCTGGCGCAACGCCGCCTGCAGACCACCGGACAAGCGCGTTTCGGCGCTGTTGTCCGGCGGCACGCCATAACGATTGGGCAGCTTGTCACCGGCCAGGCCGAACAGTATCAGCGGCAGGAACGGCAAGGCCGGCGCCAGACCGATCATGATCAGCAAGGTCGGCAGGCCGCGCCCCATGTCATGCAGGCGGCGCAGAATCGCTCCGAGCAAGAACACCAAGGCCAGCAACAGCACGGCAAATCCCGCCAGCGGCGTGCCACTGAGGAACAACGCCGTCAGTGGCGCCACCAGCAACGTGCCCAGCACCTGTTTGATAAACGCGCCTCGCTCCAGCCGCGTACCCAGGCGCCAGAACGCCAGGGCCGGCGCCGGCTGACTGTCGCCCCGGGCCAGCAGCAGGCGCTCGGACCAGGACAGCAAGGCACTCAGGGCCATACGCAGGCCGACGCTGTTAGCGGTGTCATCCTTGCCCCGCTGCAACTGGCGCAGGACACGGGTTTTCGGCACGCCGCCAGCGCCGTATTTCGTCAGTGCCTTGAGCGCATCGAGGGTTTCGTAGATCAGCAGCTTGTCCACGCCGAAATCGCTCAGCACCTTGCGCGGCGGCCAGACGGTTTCGCCCTTGATCAGCCCGTCGCGGAATCGCTCGAACCAGTCATCTTCGCAACTGACCGCCGCAATCGACTGCAACAGCGTGCGATGCTGCTCGGCATCCAGGCTCGGGTCGTGATAGAGCACGCCCCAGAACAGCATCAGCCCGAGCAGATCGTCGCCCAAAGCCTCCGGATCGCTCTCGATGCAGGTGTAGAGCTGGGCATTGGCCGGCAGCCGCGTGCTGTCGAGCGCCTGCTGCACATTGAACAGACGTTGCACCAGCAGACCATGCACCGGGTCGCTGCCCTGCAGCCAGCCGAGCAGCCCGCGGCAGTCGCCTTGCTCACGCAGCAGCCGCCGCAGCAACGGCTGCAGGCGGCTGAGTGGGTGCGACGGGTTGAATGCCAGACGTTCCACACACTGCGCATCGATCATCGCCAGCCAGCGTTCCGGCTGCTCGAGCAGCGCCAGCAGGAACACCGTATGGGCGTGCCATTGCCATAGCGCCTCACCGAGACCGGGCGGCGGCAACTGCACACCGCGGCGACTCAACTGCAACAGCACATTGAGCTCTGCAAGGTCGCTGGCGTCTTCGCGGTCATCGAGTCGGAAGGCCTCGGCAATCCGCTCCAGCGCCGCTTCACCATAGGGGCGCCAGCGGCGCAGCCAGACCCGGCAGATCTTGTGCGGCTCGCCCTGGGCCAGCGCCTCGGGCAGACGCGGCCAACCCAGGCCATCGGCGCTGAAGGCTTTCATCGCCAGCGGAATGGGCGCCCTGCGCAGCCAGTGCAAATGCTGTTCGGCCTGATACTTGAAGCCGCTCAGCACCAGGCCTTCGAGGGCATCCGCTGTCAGCGGCTCGTCGAGCAGCTGCTGCAACAGCGCCGCGTCGCCACGGTGCAAGGCCCAGGCATGGCGGTACAGAACGAGCAAGCGAGTATCGCTGTTCTCGCCCAGCAGGTGCGCCAGCAGCGGCAGTTCATCGCCGTGCATGCGCCAGTCGACAAACGCCTGCGCCACCCCGTCGAGTCTGATCCGGCCCATGCCCAGCCAACGGATCAGGGTTTCCGGACGTTGCGACGGACTGCCGTATTCCTGGCTGACATGGCCGAGGTCGGCCGACCAGTCGTGGAAATTTTCCAGCCGATCGAACGCCTGGATCAGCAGAGGCAGGAAATCCGCCTGGCGTTCTGCGCACAGCGCCAGCAGATGACTTTCGGCCTTGGGATGCCGATGCTCCTGCCACAACCGCACCCAGTACGGCAGCGCCTGATCGTCGTGGCCAAGCAACGTGTACTGACACGCCAGCACGTACAGCCAGTCGACGTCATCCGGCGCCTGGCGCTGCTGCTCGGCGCACATCTGCAACAGTCCCGGGCCGGCGATACCGGCCTGGGTGAACTGCACCAGCAAGCGCTTGAGGAACGCCTCATCGGCCGGCAACGGCAGGCACGTGTGCTGACTGGCGAACCCTTCGAACTCGTGCAGCGGCCGCTGGGCGAAGATGAAGTCGAGGCTGCGCGCGTACCACAGGGTTTCAATCTGCGCCGGTTCCGGCCAGGCGTTCATCAGCGCGGTATCGAAGGGATCCGCGTCTTCGATGCGCTTGAGGTAGCTCTCGACATGCCGCGCCTGCTCGAAGTCCAGGTCGAGCAACTGCTGTTCCCAGCCCATGCGCGCCGCCAGCACCCGCGCGCAGCGATAGGACAGCGCCCCAGCGTTGGCCAGGCGCCAGAACAACGGCCAGCGCAGGTCATCGAGCACGCCGAGCGGCAATTGATCCAAATGGTTGACGAACACCTGCCAGGCCGCGGCATCGAAACGGCGCGCCGGGTTACTCAGCAGCGCATCGAATTCGAGGAACGTCTGCGCCGTTTCCGGCTCGTTCGGCGGCGCTTCTTCGGCGTCGTCCTCGTCGTTTTCACGGGCCAGGCGCAAGGCATTTTCGTAGGCCTGGCGCAGCGCCTGGAAGCCCTCGGGATCGCTCTCCGGGTGATGCTCCGGCAGACGCGCGCGGTAGGCATTGCGAATCAGGGTTTCATCGGTGGTGGGCTCGATGCCCAGACGTATCCAGCAACTCATGACCAGTCGAACTCCTCAAGCGACGCCGGACGTTGCGGCAGGTCGAGATCCATATGCCACGGCAGATCCGCGAGCACTTCCGGCAGGTGACGATCGAGCTCCCTGACCAGGCTCAGCGTGCCGGCGTTTTCGCCCTGGCGGTCCAGCTCGTAAGCCAGTTCGTCGTCGCTGTTGTTCTCGCAGCTCCAGAATGCGCGGCCGGCGAGAAAGCCGTTGAAATAGGCCATCCAGCTGCCGTAGTGGTACTGCGCCCTGACTGCCAGCCGACTGTGCAGCCAGTTGCTTTCGTCCTGGTTGATCCACTGGTTGCGTACAGCGCAGCGCAACAGAAAACCCATGCGCCCGTAATCCCACGACAGCACGCCACCCGGCCCGCAACCGCCATAGGTGCGACTGGCGAACTGATGGAGGATGCGTTCCCGGGGTTCGAGGGTATCGAGCAGCGCCTGCCACTCGCTCGGCAGGCAGCGCTGCCAGGCGCGATAGGCATCGTTGAGATGGATCGCATGCCCGTGGTCGGTCATGCGCTCGAGCATGCGCAGCAACTGCGGGCGGTCGTTGATCCCCCAGCTGCAATCGAGGTCGATGAACTGCGTCGAGGCATAGAACGCAGGCTCGGCGTAACCGGCCCGAGGGTTGAGCGCCACCATCGGCGCAGAAAGGCCGCACAGCCAGCGCTGTTGAATCTCGTCCATGAACAAAGGCTCCAGGCCGACCGGTGAGGAATGGGAGTCGGCAAATTGGAGCGGATTGTAGAGAAATCGCCCACAGGCGGCAAAGCGGCTGTGCAGCGTGGGTTGACCGAGACGGCGCCGGCGGCTTCAAGCACTGAAAAAAAGACCCGGCGCCATGGCCGGGTCTGATTCAGCGGCGGTCGTCCGACAGCGGCGTCGGCTCGTCGGCCGGCGGCACGTCATCGTCGGCGGCGGGATCCTTCCAGTCGTCCGGACGGTCGCCATCGCTGAGCGGATCGCGGCCCGGATGCATGCCCGGTGGCGCATCGTGATCGGTCAATGTCGGCTCATCCGTGCCGGGCATGGACCGGGTCGGGTCGGTGGGGGCGGTTCCGCCCTGGAACAGGGAATCGTTGGCCATGGCACACCTCGTTGCTGAGGGCCCGGTGAATCCGGGTCGTACAGCTTGGAAGCCGGTGCGCACGCCAGGTGCTATCGAACAGACCAACGGCCACCCGCCGCTTCCCGCGACCTAACGACGCCCGGACTGCGCCTGACTGACCACGAAGGGCACGGCGAGGAAGAACAGCGTGGTCATCAGCGATTCACCATACGACTTGGGGTAGAACAGCCAGATCGACGACGCGGCAATCGGGATGCAGAACAACAGAAACGCCGAGAGCGTGATTGCCGTCATGATCCGCTCGTTGACTTCCCGATAGGCGTCCACCAACGGCGCCACCAGCCCCGCGAGGACCTGCGCCACGAACAGCAGAGGAAAATACAGCAGCGCCGCCATCAGGAAAAAGGTCAGTTGCAGGTAGCTCTTGCCGATCGGCAGCGGCGGCAGGTACTGGCCGATCACGCGCGCATCGCTGAGCAGGATATCGCCCTGGGTAAACAGGGCCTTGAACAGCGGCGCAATGGTGATCGACAGGTACAGCACACCAAAGCTGCATAGATAAAAGATGAATTTGTAGGCGAACTGATCGGCCTTCTGCCGGTTGGCCAGCCGCCGATCCGCCGAGGCCGCTCGTACGCGCTGCGGCTGTTCGAGCCGAGACTCGTCGCCAGCGCCAGGCTCGACGCGGTGCGCGGAGGACGCCAGCCACCTGCCGCGATTGCCCCACAGCCACATGATTGCCGTGGAAATAAAGGTGGCGACGACGCCGAGGAAGATGTTCCACAGATCACTCGCCATCAGTGTCCTCCCGCCGAAAACCGGTCGCGACTGTTGGTCAGGTGCAGCCACATCGCAGCGCGGGCGGCGTCCGGGTCCTGGCGCTTGATGGCGTTGAGAATCGCCTCGTGCTCCAGATTGGCCAGTTGTCCGAGCTTGCTCAGGTCGGCAGCACCACGCTCGATGGCATTGACCCGCGTGCGCGGAATCATCGCACTGCCCAGGTGCTGCATGATTTCGCTGAAACAGACATTGCCGGTGGCCTCGGCGATCAGCAGATGAAAGCGCCGGTCGGCCTCCACGCAACTGTCGTTATTGGCCAGCAGGCTCTGATAGTCATCCAGCGCCTGGCGCATCTGCAGCAGTTGCTGCTCCGACCGCCGTTGCGCCGCCAGCGCCGCGGCCTGAGTCTCCAGGCCCATGCGCAACTCGAGAATGCTGCGCACGCCGAGCGCAGTGTCGACATTCAGCCGCAGTCCCTGCTCCGGCGCACGCTCGATGACAAACGTACCGATGCCGTGCCGCGTCTCGACCAGCCCGGAAGCCTGCAACTTGGAAATCGCCTCGCGCACCACGGTTCGGCTGACACCGTGTTCCTGCACGATGGTGTTTTCCGAAGGCAGTTTGTCACCGGGCAGCATCTGCCCGAGCAGAATGCTCTGGGTCAGCTTTTCCACCAGATCGTGGGCCAGGTTGTGCGCGCGTTTGCGTGCGGGAGCGTCGAGGTCTTCTTGCATGATCGGTTCCGGTTGGCGGTCCTGTCGATCGTAGCACTGCCGACGTGGAGCGTTGTGCTGAATGGGTCGCGCAAAACCCGTCAACTTGTATGACAACATTCAAATAAAACGCCAATTCGCCACATGCTCAAGGTGACTCATCGCCATTAGCGAAGAATACAACCAGATTATTCGCTCCTTCTCCTCCCACCTAAACCCTAGCAAATAAAGGCTTTAAAACCAAAAAGAGATAAAAAACCGTACCACTCGAACAATTTGATTGAGCCAACCGGCTTGTAGGACAAAAAATTGTAGTTGTATGATGTCTAGCAACAACGCAACAACCCGCATAAAAATAACGAGTGGGAGAAAACCAGTGAAACCATCCATCGCCGGGATGACCGAAGGCACCGATCCGGTGCTCGCTGCGGCCATCGCCAAAGTCAAACGCCACGTCCTGCCGCTGTTCGTGATCATGTTCATCGTCAATTACATTGACCGAGTGAACATCGGCTTCGTCCGTACCCATATGGAGCACGACCTCGGTATCGGTGCCGCCGCCTACGGGCTCGGCGCCGGCCTGTTCTTCATCGGTTACGCGCTGTTCGAAGTCCCCTCCAACATGTTGCTGCAGAAGGTCGGCGCGCGGATCTGGCTGACCCGCATCATGCTCACCTGGGGCCTGGTCGCGGCCGGCATGGCCTTCATCCAGAACGAAACCCACTTCTACATCCTGCGTTTCCTGCTCGGCGTCGCCGAGGCCGGGTTCTTTCCCGGGGTGATCTACTACTTCACCCGCTGGCTGCCCGGCGTCGAACGCGGCAAGGCGATCGCGATCTTCCTCAGCGGTTCGGCCGTGGCCTCGCTGATCTCCGGCCCGCTGTCGGGCCTGCTCCTGCAGATCAACGGCCTGGGCCTGCATGGCTGGCAGTGGATGTACTTCATCGAAGGGATGTTTTCGGTGGGTCTGTGCGTGTTCGTCTGGTTCTGGCTCGACGCCAAGCCCCACGACGCGAAATGGCTGAGCCGCGCCGAACAGGACGCGCTGGTCAGCGCCATCGATGACGAACAACGTGCGCGGGAAGCGGCGACGCCGATCAGGCCGTCGCTGGGCAAACTGCTCAAGGATCGGCAGATCATCCTGTTCTGCCTGATCTATTTCTTCATTCAACTGACGATCTACGCCGCGACGTTCTGGCTGCCGAGCATCATCAAGAAGATGGGTGAGATGAGCGACTTCCAGGTCGGGCTGTTCAACTCGATTCCGTGGCTGCTGTCGATTGTCGGCATGTACGCCTTCGCCTCCTTCTCGGCGAAGTGGAAGCACCAGCAGGCGTGGGTCGCCACGGCCTTGCTGATCGCTGCCGCCGGCATGTTCATGTCGACCACTGGCGGGCCGATCTTCGCCTTCGTGGCCATCTGCTTCGCCGCGCTGGGCTTCAAATCGGCGTCGTCGCTGTTCTGGCCGATTCCTCAGGCCTACCTCGATGCACGCATTGCCGCCGCCGTCATCGCCTTGATCAATTCGGTGGGCAACCTGGGCGGCTTCGTTGCGCCGACCACCTTCGGTCTGCTGGAAGAACACACCGGCTCGATCCAGGGCGGCCTGTATGGGCTGGCCGCGACCTCGATCATTGCCGCGATCATCGTCTTCGCCGCCCGTACCACGCCGAAATCCGCAGCCACCGCCAGCGTGGTCGACGCCACGCCGAAACACGCCTGAATTCCGTCAAACAGGACACTGACCATGACCGTACACGACATCGCCAAAGCCCCGCTCATCACTGACATGCAGGTCATCCCGGTAGCCGGGCACGACGGCATGCTGCTCAACCTGAGCGGCGCCCACGGGCCGTACTTCACCCGCAACATCGTTATTCTCAAGGACAACGCCGGCCACACCGGCGTCGGCGAAGTGCCCGGCGGCGAACGCATCCGCCAGACCCTGGAAGACGCACGCAGCCTGGTGGTCGGCAGCCCGATCGGCAGCTATCAGAAGATCCTCAATCAAGTGCGCCAGACCTTTGCCGACCGTGACGCCGGCGGTCGCGGCCTGCAGACGTTCGACCTGCGCATCACCATTCACGCGGTCACCGGCCTGGAAGCCGCCCTGCTCGACCTGCTCGGCCAACACCTCGACGTGCCGGTAGCGGCACTGCTCGGCGAAGGCCAGCAGCGCGACAAGGTAAAAATGCTCGGCTACCTGTTCTACGTCGGTGACCGCCGCGCCACCGACCTGGCCTACCGCAGCGAGCCGGATGCCGACAACGACTGGTTCCGCGTGCGTCACGAGCAGGCATTGAGCGCCGACGCCGTGGTCAAACTCGCCGAGGCCGCCCAGGCACGCTATGGCTTCCACGACTTCAAGCTCAAGGGCGGCGTGCTCAGCGGCGATGCGGAGATCGAAGCGGTGACGGCGCTGGCCGAACGCTTCCCCGAGGCGCGCATCACCCTCGACCCGAACGGTGCCTGGTCACTCAAGGAAGCCATCCGCCTGTGTCGCGACCAGCACCACGTGCTGGCTTACGCCGAGGACCCGTGCGGCGCGGAAAACGGCTATTCGGGCCGCGAGGTGATGGCTGAATTCCGCCGCGCCACGGGGCTCAAGACCGCCACCAACATGATCGCCACCGACTGGCGCGAAATGGGTCATGCGATCCAGTTGCAGTCCGTCGACATCCCGCTCGCCGACCCGCACTTCTGGACCATGCAGGGCTCGGTGCGTGTGGCGCAGATGTGCCACGAATGGGGGCTGACCTGGGGCTCGCATTCCAACAACCACTTCGATATTTCCCTGGCCATGTTCACCCATGTCGCCGCCGCGGCGCCGGGCGAAATCACCGCCATCGACACTCACTGGATCTGGCAGGACGGCCAGCGCCTGACCAAGGCGCCGCTGCAAATTGTCGACGGCTGCGTACAGGTGCCGGAAAAACCCGGGCTGGGCGTGGAGCTGGACATGGATCAGGTCGCCAAGGCACATGAGCTTTACAAGGGCATGGGCCTGGGCGCGCGCGATGACAGCGTGGCGATGCAGTACCTGCTGCCAGGGTGGAAATTCGATAACAAGAAGCCGTGCCTGCTGCGTTGACTCCCCGGCAGCGCCCTCTCGTGGCAGCACACGTGCTGCCACGGGTGTCTACTCCAGCGTCGCCTGTAACAACCACGCCTTGAACGCGCTCATGGCCGATGTCTGCGGGCGCGACTGCAGACGCGTCAACCAATAACTGCCCGTGGTGATTTCGATGGCGAACGGCTGGCGGATGCTGTCCGCCGCCAGTTGCCGGGCAAACATCAGCGGCGGTGCCAGCGCCACCCCGCCCCCCTGCAACGCCGCTTCCATCATCGCCAGCGACGAGTCGAAGACGATGCTCTGCGGGGGCGCAGCGTGGGTCGCCAAACCGGCGGCGTGAAACCACTCCGGCCACTCATCGGTGCGATAGGAGCGCAGCAGACGCTGTTGCAGCAGGTCTGCCGGGGTGTGCAATTGCCGGGCGATTTCCGGCACGCACAACACCGACAACGGCGCGTCGAGCAACCGCGTCGCTTCGATGCCGTGCCAGGCGCCAGCGCCAAATCGGATCGCGTAATCCAGGCCTTCGGCGGCGACGTCGACGCGATTGTTGTGGGTCGACAGTCGCAAATCTATGAGCGGATGTTTCGCCTGGAAGTCCGCCAGCCGCGGCAACAGCCAGCCCACGGCGAAGGTGCCGACCGCGCCGACCGTGAGCATTTCCCGATAGTGTCCGCCGGCAAGGCGCTCGAGCATCTGCGCGATATGATCGAACGAAGTGCTCAGCACCGGCAGCAGGGTTTCCCCTTCGCTGGTCAGCATCAGCCCGCGGGGCAGGCGTTTGAACAGGGTGACGTTGAGTTGCGCCTCGAGGCTTTTGACTTGATGGCTGACCGCCGCCTGAGTCACGCACAGTTCGACGGCGGCGCGCGTGAAGCTCAGATGCCGCGCGGAGGCTTCGAAGGCACGCAGGGCATTGAGGGGCAGTTGCGGTCGAATCATGGCCAGTCCCAAATTTTTCTAATGGCTCATCCGAGATATCGTCGTTTGTCGTTCGGCGTCGGACTGCCTAGATTTGGCGGCGCTCAACAGCAGCCCGACGGAAAAACGCTCGCAGTGTAGCGGGATAAAACCATCAACACTCATGGAGAGTGGTGCCTACATGTATTCAATCATTTCCACCAGACTCAAGTCCTACAGTGCTTTCGGACTTTTCTTCGGCGCCGCCGCCTGCCTGGCCGCGCCGCCTGCCGACGACCGCTTGCAAGCCCTGGTCGACGCGACAGTCACCCCGGTCATGCAACAACAGAAGATCCCCGGCCTTGCCGTGGCAATCACCGTCAACGGCCAGGCACATTACTTTAACTACGGCGTCGCCGCCCGGGAGAGCGGGCAGAAGGTCAGCGAAAACACCCTGTTCGAAATCGGTTCGGTGAGCAAAACCTACACCGCCACCCTCGCCGCCTATGCCCAGGCCAGCGGCAAACTGGATTTTGCCGACAAGGCCAGCCAACACTGGCCGGCGTTGCGCGGCAGTGCGTTCGACCGGATCAGCCTGTTGCAACTCGGTACCTACAGCGCCGGCGGCCTGCCCCTGCAATTCCCGACGGCCGCAGACGCTGCCGACAAGATGCTCGGCTATTACCAACACTGGCAACCGACCTATGCGCCAGGCAGTCATCGCCTGTATTCCAACCCGAGCATCGGCCTGTTTGGCTACCTGGCAGCGAAAAGCCTCGGCCAGCCATTCGACCAGGCCATGACCGCCACGCTGTTGCCGAAACTCGGGCTCCAACACACCTTCCTCGCGGTGCCCGCGTCCGAAGAGAAGCTGTATGCCCAGGGCTATGACAAACACGAGCGACCGATTCGCGTCAGCCCCGGCGCGCTGGATGCCGAAGCCTATGGGGTGAAAACCAGTGCCTCGGACCTGCTGCGGTATGTCGAAGCCAACCTCGATACAGGCAGCCTCGAAGCGCCACTGCAGAAAGCCATCGCCCTCACCCACACGGGCTACTACACCGTCGGCGACATGACCCAGGGCCTGGGTTGGGAACGCTACCCGTACCCGCTGCACGTCGAGCACTTGCTGGCCGGCAACTCGACGCCGATGGCCATGGAGCCACACAAGGTCAGCTGGCTCAACCCGCCGCAGCCGGAACCGGCGAACGTGCTGTTCAACAAGACCGGCTCCACCTCTGGCTTCGGCGCGTATGTGGCGTTCGTGCCATCCAAGAAGCTTGGCATCGTGATCCTTGCCAACCGCAATTATCCGAACGCGGAGCGAATCAGAATGGCGCACAGCATCCTCAGCAGTCTTGGCGAGTAACGGCGCACCACAATCAACCGCAAAAAAAGGGGCGACCTGGAAACAGGTCGCCCCTTGCGTAGGTCAACGTCGGGATGTGAAACCCGGCGACGCGCCTTGATCAGTCATCCGGCATTTCCGGCGGCTTGGCCGGCTTGCTCGGTTTACTGGCCTTGGCCCCCTTCGCAGGTTTTTCTGCTGCCGGTTCCGCGGCGGCCGGTGCAGCCGCTGCGGCAGCGGCTTCCTTCTCGGCCATGGGCATGGCGTCGATGGTGTCGAAGATTTTCTTCAGGTCGACCGACTTGGCCTCGTCGCCCGACGCCGAGAGTTTGGTTTCGCCGTCCTTGCCCACCAGGAACACTTTCGGGTACGCCCCGGCGCCGAGTTTCAGCGAACGCAGCAGGGCCATGGTGTCCTGCTGGCCGAGGTCTTTGCCATCGAGCTGGCCGGCCATGTTGAGGATGCTGTAGACCTTGATGTTGCGATCGGCGACGCCTTTCTTGTTGGCCGGATCGTCCAGCGATTTCTTCAGGCTCACCCATACAGGGTCAACGGTGCTGGACGCGATCACGATCACCGGGCGGGCCCGGCCAATGTCCGCTGCAAGCGGGGAATCGTTGTCGGCGGCAAACAGGGGGCCGGCAATCGCCAGCAAGGTTGTCAGGGTCAGAGACCTGATGAGCATGCGCATCTCCTTTTGATATCCACGCTCTAATGATTGCGCATCACGGCGATTGTTCCGGGACGCGCCCGGCAAATGTGTTTCGCCTTGTCCAAAGCTTAGGTCAGGCCCGACATTGCGCAACCGGGCGCACAAGCGCAAGGCGCATTTGATTACCTTTTATGAGCGCATTAGGGTGGCTGTTCGAATCACGAAAGGGAGTTCACCCGCATGCACATCGATTACTTGTGCGACCACCCCGAATTGATCGCCGAACTGGCCGCGCTCAACTTTCAGGAGTGGGGCCAGTTCCGCCCTGACGACACCCTGGAGGCGCGCACCGAACGCATGCGCGCAGCCTGCGGCAAAGGCGCGATTCCCAGCGTGGTGGTGGCGCTGGAGGACTCGCAATTGCTCGGCGGCGCCTTGCTGATCGACAGCGACATGCAACTGCGCCCGCAGCTGACACCGTGGCTGGCGGGGGTCTACGTGAAGGCCGAGCACCGCGGGCGCGGGATAGCCTCACAACTGGTCAATCGCATCGTCGCCGAAGCGGCGGCGCTGGGTGTGCAGGAGCTGTACCTGTACACCGACGCGGCCCAGTCGCTGTATGCGCGCTTGGGCTGGGAAGTGGTGGAAGAGCTGATATATGAGGACTTGCCAGTGACCGTGATGAAGCGCAGTACGCGACTCTGAGCGACTGTCAGCGCCACGCCGCGTCGAGCTCGACCCGCAGCTGTGCCGCCGCGACGGGGCGTCCGGCGAGGTTCAGCGTGCCAGCTTCGAGGTCGATGCGCAGGGTCACCGCGGGCCGATCGCCGGGGTATTGGCGCAGCACCAGGTCGATGCCGCCGGGTGTTTCCTCGGTGGTGCCCAGCAGGTCCCACAGGCTGTCGCGCAGATCCAGCAGCGTTTGCTGGTTCTGCCGGTCGACCACCTGCGGCGCATGCAGCCAGTGGCTCATGCGCATCTCGCGCGGTTCGACCGTGATCGCCAGGCGCCCATTGCAGTGCAGCGTGGTTTCGCTCATGGCCGCCGATCAGAACGCCAGTTTGTAGCCGATCAGCAACAGCATGGTTGCCAGGCACGGACGCAGCAGTTCATCGGAGATGCGCCCGGTCAGGTGGCTGCCCAGCCAGATACCCGGCAGCGAACCGAGCAGCAGGAAACCCAGCACGCCCCAGTCCATGTTGCCCATGCTCGCGTGGCCGAGGCCGGCGACCAGGGTCAGCGGCACGGCGTGGGCGATTTCGGTGCCGACCAGGCGCCGCGTCGGCAGCAACGGATAAAGAATGAACAGCGCCACGGTGCCGAGGGCGCCTGCGCCAATCGAGGTCAGGGCGACCATGGTGCCGAGGATCAGCCCGGTGATCACGGTCATCACATTCAGTCGCGCACCGCTGGGGTTGTAGTTGCCACCGGCGCGTTTGTGGGCGAATGCCAATAGACGTTTCTTGAACAGAATCGCCAGGGCCGTGGCGAACAGCACGAAGCCCAGGGCCTGCTTGATGATGGCGTTCATCGCTTCGGGCGCGGTGTGCAGGGTGCTGAGAAACCACAGGGTCATGGCCACCGCTGGCACGCTGCCGAGGGTCAGCCAGCCGGTGATGGCCCAGTCGATGTTGTTGTTCTTGCGGTGCACCAGCACGCCACTGGATTTGGTGATCGCCGCGTACAACAGGTCGGTACCCACCGCAGTGGCCGGGTTGATGCCGAACCACAACAGGATTGGCGTCATCAATGAACCACCGCCGACACCGGTCATGCCGACGATGAACCCTACCACCAGCCCGGCAACCATCAGGCCGAAATTTGCCAATTCCATTAAGACGTCCAGAAAAACGACAGGAAAAATCTGGCCCGCAGCATAGCGATTTTTCTTATAACTACCTATATCGATCCGATCTATCGTTATGCCCTGAAGCAATTACCGGCACCGGCGCCAGTACCGCTCAATGTTGCCGGCGACCCGGTTTGAAACTGTGCTGGCGATTGATCCACACCGTGGCCAACGCGATCAGCGACAGGATCAGCAACGCCCACGGAAACGCCAGTGCACCCGCCCGGTCCAGCAACAGGCCGCCGAACAGACCACCGCCGGCAATCGCCACGTTCCACGAAGTGGTGAGCATCGCCTGCACCACATCGACGTGGTCGCCGGCCGAATCGGCCGCCGCCGTCAGCAGCAGCGTGGCCGAGCCACCGAACGACAGGCCCCACACCGCCATGCAGGCGTAGATCAGCCACGCCGACGGTGCCGCCAGCGCCAGCACCAGCGCGGTCACGGCGAACACCGCGAGGCTGAGCAGGGTCAGCCAGCGCAACCAGCGATCCACCAGCAGGCCGATGATCCAGATGCCCAGCAGCGAACACAGGCCGAATACCAGCAGCACCAGATCGACGCGTTCGGCCAGGCCGGCCTGCATCAGGAACGGCGCGATATAGGTGTAGAGAATGTTGTGCCCGAGCATCCACGTCAGCACCACGAACAGCACCGGACGCACGCCGGGCAAGCGCAGCGATTGCATCAGTGGCAGACGCTCGTCGCCGGCCTGGCCGGGCCGATCCGGCACCGCAACGACAATCCACGCCGCCAGCACCAGCGCCAGCCCGGACATGATCGCGAACGACGCACGCCAGCCGATCATATGGCCCAGCCAGGTCCCGGCCGGCGTGCCCAGCGACAGCGCCACCGGGGTGCCGAGCATGGCAATTGCCAGCGCCCGTCCCTGTTGATGCACCGGCACTAGGCGCCGGGCGTAACCGGCCATGATGCCCCACGACAACCCCGCCGCCATCCCGGCGAGAAACCGTGACGCCAAAGTCAGACCGTAATGACTGGAAAGCGTGGTGATGGTGTTGAACAGCAGAAACCCGCCGACCGTCATCAGCAGCACCCGCCGCCGACGCCAGCCGCGCGTGGCCACCGTCAGCGGAATGGCCGCGACAATCGAGCCGAGTGCATACAGCGTCACCAGTTGCCCGGCGAGCACCTCGCTGACGTCAAGGCCGGCGCCGATCTGCGGCAGCAGGCCGGCCGGCAGTGTTTCGGTGAGGATGGCGATGAAACCGGTCATGGCGAACGCCAGCAACGCGGCGTAGGGCAGTTTTTCGCGCTCGGTGGCGCGCTCCAGACGGCTGTAGTCGGCGCTTGCGGGGTCGGTCATGACGGATGGCGCTCCTTTTGAGTCAATTCAGGCGAAGGATTGTATACAAATATCGCCACCTGCCACTCTACCCGACTGCGCTTACTGCACCGGCAGAAAATTCAGGAACAGCAGGCTCTGCGCGTAATTCAGGCCGATGCGCCGATAGCGCTCGTCGAGCATCTGGGTCAGCAGATCAAGGCGCGCCACGACCTTGCCGAATTCGGTGGCGAAACTGAGGTTGCTGCCCTCCTCCGAAATCTCATTGGAAAACAGCAGCGGCTGGCCTTCCTTGTTCTGCCGCTGGGCCAAAATCCAGGTGGCTTTCTCGATGTTGCGCGCAGCGTTGTTGACGAAGGTCGGGTTGATCGCATCGGTCATGTAGAACTCGAGGCGATTGCCGTGGGCGGTGACCAGCATGCTGCCGATGGCATAGATGAAGGCGCCGACGCGGTCACCGAGAAACTCCGGGCTCATGGAATAACTGAGCGCCGCCAGATCCTTCCTGCCGCCCAGCGTCGGCAACGGTTGCTGCTGCTCGATCGCCAGGCGCACCTGTTTCACCGCCGTGGGCACGTCGAGGAAGCCGGACTTGCGCAGTTCCTCGGGGTTGCGCAGGTACAACTTGCTCATCAGCAGATAGAGGCTGTCGAGGTTGTCGCGCATGGCCAGGGTCGCCATGCGGTCGACGCTGGTCTGGAGAAACTCCTGGGGTTTGGCCTGACGAAACTGGGTGACGAAATCGTTGCCGTCCTGGTGGCTGCAAGCGCCGAGCAACAGCGTCGACAGACACCCCAGCAGCAGGCACGAACGACGCAATAACGCAGTGATCGGGGGAAAAACTCGCAGCATGAATACTCTGACGGACACGTTCGCGTGCGGCGGAAGTCACCGCAACCTGGCCATGGATAGAGCCGGGGATTGCGAAAAAGTGCAGTGACGCGGCGGTTTCCCGACCTTTGGCGCAGCGTGTCACACTAATTTAGTCCGACTTTATTTTTGCAATCGGCGCCAGATCCGCTATAAATTTTCCCTCAATCACAAATTAGACTGACTATTTAAACCGCTTCGCCAAAACAACAACAAAAAGGAAGGTCAACCATGCTTCAATCCCGTCACCTGCTCTCCGGCCTCGGACTGTCCCTGATGATCGCCACTCTTTCCGCTCAGGCCGCCGGCCTGGCCAGCGAACAAAAAGCCTTCGGCAAAACCAATGACGGCACGCCCGTCGAGCAATTCATCCTGCGCAACAGCCATGGCATGCAAGCCACCGTCATCACTTACGGCGCCACCCTGCAAGCGCTGCAGGTGCCGGACAAGCACGGCAAGCTCGACGACGTGGTGCTCGGTTTCGACGATGTCCAGGGCTATCAGAAAGGCACCGCCTACTTCGGCGCGACCATCGGCCGCTTCGGCAATCGCCTCGCCGACGGTGCCTTTGAACTCGACGGCAAGCGCTATCAGGTGCCGCAGAACGACAAGACCAATGCGCTGCACGGCGGCACCCAGGGCTTCGACAAGAAAGTCTGGAAAGCCCGGGCCACCCAGGATCAGGATTCGGTCGGCGTGACCCTGACCTACCTGTCGGCGGACGGCGAAATGGGCTTTCCCGGCAACCTCACCACCGAGGTCAGCTACCGTCTGACCGAGAACAACGAACTGCGCATCGACTACGAGGCCAGCACCGACAAGCCGACCGTGCTCAACCTCACCAACCACAGTTATTTCAACCTGGCCGGCGCCGGCAATGGTGACGTGCTCAAGCAACTCGCCACCCTCTACGCCAGCCATTACACCCCGGTCACCGCCAAGCTGATTCCGACCGGCGAACTGGCGCCGGTGGCCGGCACGCCGATGGACTTCACCCGGCCCACCGCCATCGGCCAGCACATCAAGGCCGATCATCCGCAGCTGAAATTCGCCGAACCGAAACAGGGTGGCTTCGACTTCAACTGGGCACTCGATAGCCGAGGCGATATCGGCAAACTGGCCGCCGAGGTCAGCGATCCGCAGTCCGGCCGCCACTTGCAGTTGTTCACCAGTGAGCCGGGCGTGCAGTTCTACACCAGCAATTTCCTCGATGGCAGCGTCAAGGGCAAGGGAGGCAAGGTCTATCCGCACTGGGGCGCGTTCACCCTCGAGACCCAGCACTATCCGGACTCGCCGAACCAGCCGAACTTCCCCAGCACCCGACTGGATCCGGGGCAGACCTATACCCAGAGCGTGTTGTTGAAGTTTTCCGCGAAATAACCTCGCTGCCGAGCCAGGAGCGCCGCCTGCCTCAGCGCGACAACGGGAAAACGCTATCCCGATGCCGCGCTGAGGCAGGCGGCGATCTTTTTGCTTTTGAACCCCTGGTCTATTCTGCTGCCCACTCTAGGTATCGACCCAGCAGAAAAGGAGGTTTGAATGCGTACCCTCGAACTGGCAGGCGTGCAGGTCCCGGTGATCGGCCAGGGCACCTGGCGCATGGGCGAAGACCGCTCGGCGCACGCCCGTGAAGTGGCGGCCCTGCGCAGCGGCATCGAACTGGGCATGACCCTGATCGACAGCGCCGAAATGTATGCCGAAGGCGGTGCCGAAACCGTCGTCGGCGAAGCCATCTCCGGCCTGCGCGACCAGGTGTTCCTGGTCAGCAAGGTCTACCCGCACAATGCCAGCCGCCAGGGCATTCCACTGGCCTGCGAGCGCAGCCTGCGCCGGCTCGGCACCGACTACATCGACCTGTACCTGCTGCATTGGCGCGGCCAGTATCCGCTGGAAGAAACCGTCGAAGCCTTCGAGCGCCTGCGCGCGGACGGCAAGATCGGCCGCTGGGGCGTGTCGAACTTCGACGTCGATGATCTCGAACTCGCGGCGCCGGCCTGCGCCACCAATCAGGTGCTGTACAACCTGGAAGAACGCGGCATCGAATTCGACCTGTTGCCGTGGAGTCAGCAACGGCGTCTGCCGCTGATGGCCTACTGCCCGATCGGCCAGGGCGGCGCCATGCTGGCCGAACCGGTGCTCAACCGCATTGCCGCTCGTCATGGCGTGACTCCGGCGCAGGTTTCGCTGGCGTGGATTCTGCGTCAGGATGGGGTGATTGCGATTCCCAAGGCGGTGCGCGCGGAACACGTGCAACTCAATGCACAGGCGGCGCAGCTGCAACTCGATGGCGGGGATCTGGCGGCGCTGGACCAGGTGTTTCACGCGCCACAACGCAAGCAGCGGCTGGCCATGGTCTGAGCCGCCGACTGGCAGAGGGCTTCGTCATGAGAAGCACCGATCAGCACGACCCGTTCAACCTGCAACGCTTCGTCCAGGCCCAGGAACCGGTATTCGAGCGCGTGCAGCGCGAGCTCGACGACGGCCGCAAGCGCAGCCACTGGATGTGGTTTGTGTTTCCGCAATTCGCCGGGCTCGGTGGCAGCGAAATGTCTCGGCGCTTCGCCATCACCTGTGCCGAGGAAACCCGCGCCTACCTGGCCCACGATCTGCTCGGCGCACGGCTGCGCACCTGCACGCAACTGGTGCTGAACGTGCGCCAGCGCTCGGTGGCGGAGATCTTCGGCCATCCGGACGACCTGAAATTCCACTCCTCGATCACCCTCTTCGCCCAGTTCAGCGCCGCCGGCAGCCTGTTCCACCAGGCACTGGAGCGCTTCTTCCACGGCATCGAGGACGAGTGGACGCTGCAACTGCTGGACTCAAAACAGGCCCAGTTGCCCCCCGATCAGGGTTGAAAAATCGTCATCGACGAACGGCAGGATCGCATCCGCCACCGGTTGCAGCTGGCGGCTGATGTAGTGGTCGTAATCGATCGCAGCGCGCCGTGCCTCCAACGGCTCGGGGCCGGCCAGGGTAATCACGTAGCTGATCCAGCCGCCGTTCTGGTATTGCCGCGGGCGCCCGTGTTGCGCGTTGTAATCGTCGGCCAGACGCGCCGCACGGACGTGGGGCGGCACGTTGCGCTCGTAGTCGTCGAGGGTACGGCGCAGGCGCTTGCGGTAGACCAGGCGCTCGTCGAACTCGCCGGCGAGGGTCTTGCGCACATAGTCGCGCACGTAATCCTGATACGGCTTGCGCTGGAAGATCCGTTGATACAACTCCTGCTGGAACTGCCGCGCCAGCGGCGACCAGTCGGTGCGCACGGTTTCCAGGCCCTTGTAGACCATCTCCTCACTGCCGTCGGCACGCACCACCAGGCCGGCATAGCGTTTCTTGCTGCCCTCCTCCGCGCCACGAATGGTCGGCATCAGGAAGCGTTTGTAGTGGGTTTCGTATTGCAGCTCGAGGGCGCTCTCCAGGCCGTATTCCTCGCGCACATGTGCGCGCCACCAGTCGTTGACGTGCTGCACCAGCGCGCGGCCGATGTTCGCCGCTTCCTCCTGGCCGTGGGGGCGACGCAGCCAGACGAAGGTCGAGTCGGTGTCGCCGTAGATCACGGCGTGGCCCTGGGCTTCGATCAGTTGCCGGGTGCGCAGCATGATTTCGTGGCCGCGCAGGGTGATCGATGACGCCAGGCGCGTATCGAAAAAGCGACAGCCGCTGGAGCCGAGCACGCCGTAGAAGGCGTTCATGATGATTTTCAGCGCCTGGGACAGCGGCGCATTGTGCTCACGCTTGGCCGTCTCGCGACCCTCGGCGACCCGCGCGACAATGGACGGCAGGCAATGCCGGGTACGCGAGAAGCGCGCGCCGCGAAAGCCCGGTACCGAGTCGGCGTCGTCGGAGTGCTGCAGGCCTTCGATCAGCCCCACCGGATCGATCAGGAAGGTGCGGATGATCGATGGATACAGGCTCTTGTAGTCGAGCACCAGCACCGATTCGTAGAGCCCCGGTTGCGAGTCCATGACAAAACCGCCGGGGCTGGCCTGCGCCGGCTTGCTGCCGAGGTTCGGCGCGACGAAGCCCTGGCGGTGCATCAACGGCATGTACAGGTGCGTGAAGGCCGCCACCGAACCGCCGCTGCGATCCGCCGGCAGGCCGGTGACACTGGCGCGTTCGAGGAGGAATTTCAGCAGTTCGGTCTTGGCGAAAATCCGCGTGACCAGTTCGCAGTCCTTGAGGTTGTATTTGGCCAGCGCCGGTTTGTCCTCGGCGAACATGCGGTTGATCTCGTCCATGCGCTGGTACGGGTTGTCGATCGCCTTGCCCTCGCCGAGCAGCGTTTGCGCGACGTTTTCCAGACTGAACGAGGGAAAGCTCCAGGTCGCCGAGCGCAATGACTCGATGCCGTCGATAATCAGCCGGCCCGCCGCCGCGGCGAAATAGTGCGTGCGGCTGCCGTGTTCGCGCCACTGCATCTCTTCCCCGCCGCGGCCCAGCCGCAGCGGCACGCCGAGGCGCCGTGCGTGTTGATGGAGGATGCGCAGGTCGAACTGCACCAGGTTCCAGCCGATGATCGCGTCGGGGTCGTGGCGGGCGAACCAGTCGTTGAGTTTTTTCAGCAGCAGCGTGCGCGAGTCGCAGTATTCGAGATCGAAGTCGACGATGCTGGCATCGCCGTTCGGGGCGCCGAGCATGTACACCTGGCGCTCGCCACAGCCTTCGAGGGCGATCGAATACAAATCGCCCTGCTCGGTGGTTTCGATGTCCAGCGACACCAGGCGCAGCGCCGGACGATAGTCGGGCGCTGGCTTGAGTTGAGCGTCGAGCAGCGTGCCGTCAGCACCCGCCGTGCCGCTGAACGTGACCGGGGCGGTGATGAAGCGCTCCATCAGGTAGCGCTCCGGTGGGCGCACGTCGGCTTCGTAGACCTCGATCCCGGCGCGATTGAGCGTGCTTTCCAGACGCATCAACTGCCCGTGCTGCTGGCAATACAGGCCGAGCACCGGACGATGCTCGAAATCCTGCAGGGCCAACGGGCGCAGTTCGACGTTCTTCTCATCCGCCAGCAGCCGCTCGGCCGGCTCACGCTGTTCGGCCGGAATGAACGCCACCGACGGCTGGTGCGGCAGGCGCACGCGGCGCGGCCCGGCGTCGGTCGCCAGCCAGAACTCGACTTCGGTGCCGGCCGGGGTGTCGCGCCAATGCCGGGTCAGGACGAAGCCCTGCTGTAAATCCACCGCTGCAACCTCAGGAATTGAATCAGAGCGGCATTCTACGCGCTCGAGCAGGGGCTGAGGGAGCACGCGGCTGCGCGACAATTTCAGCGAATGACGTTTTTTGCGTGATTTCTGCCGCTTTGCGGCCTTGCCCTGCGCGGCGCCGTCTACGATGCTTGGATAACAACGACAACACCTGAGTAACCGCCATGAAAACCGTCGCCCAGCTGCTCAAGCTCAAAGATCAGAAAAATCAGGAAGTGCACCAGATCAAACCCGATCACATGGTGCTCGAAGCGCTGATGAAAATGGCCGAGAAGAACGTCGGCGCCCTGCTGGTGGTGGAGAACGATGAAGTGCTGGGGATCATCAGCGAGCGCGACTACGCGCGCAAACTGGTGCTGCATGGCCGCTCTTCGGTGGGTACGCCAGTGCGCGACATCATGGTGTCGCCGGTGATTACCGTCGACACCCATCAGACGGTCGATACCTGCCTGGGCATCATGTCGGACAAGCGCCTACGCCACTTGCCGGTGGTCGAGAACGGGCGCTTGATCGGTCTGCTGTCGATCGGCGACCTGGTCAAGGAAGCGATTGCCGAACAGGCCGAGCTGATCAAGCAGCTGGAGCAGTACATCCGCGGCGAATGAGCGCGATCTTGACGTTCCCCCTCTGCGTACAGGAATGCAGCCCGGGACGCTCTGCGTCCCCGGGCGCAATGCTGGCGTGCCGGGCGCCATCCGTGCAGATCAGGCCGGCCAGTGCCGGGCAAACACCGGCGCCAGCACCGGATGCCGGTCAATTCTCTGCAACCACGCATAAAACCCTGGCCGTGCCTGGCGCAAATGCTCGCGCGTCCCGGCCCAGCGGGTCACCACCGCCGCCAGCACATCCAGCGCCCCCGGCGTCTCATCATCCAGGTACAGCTCGGCGGAAAACTGGTCGGCGAATACGTCCCAGGCCCAGTGCAGGCGCTCGCGGGCGCCGGTCATCAGGTTCTGCCGCGACGCCTCGTCCGGCATCACCAGCCAGCGCTCGGGATAGTCGATGACGCCGACGGCGGCGTAGCAATTGCTGACGATGTAGACCATGCCGCGAATCGCCTGGTCGCGGTCGGCAGCCTCGGTCGGCAGCAGGCCGGATTGCGGAAAACTCAGGCCGAGGTGAATCAGGATCGCCGCGCTCTCGGTCAGGGCACTGCCGTCGGGCAGTTGCAGGGTCGGGATCTGTTTCAGTGGATTGAGCCGGGCCAGCGCCTCCGCCGCCTCGGCTGACGCCTCGATATCAATGAAGCGATAGGCGATCTGGCACAGTTCCAGCGCCGCTTCGATGGCGGCCGCGCCTGAGTTGCGATGTCCGTAGAGCTGGTACATATCTCCCCCCTTGATTGACTGCCTGGCCCGCGCGGCGCAGCGGGCGCCCGCCGGGCTGCACGCGCCGGTAAAACCGCCACTGCGCTGTATCAGTTGTAGTGCATTTACCGGAAGCGGAGCTGCCGCGCAGCCGGGCGGCCCCACCTGCCTCAGGCAAAAGACCACGGTTTTCACCGGTTTGCACCGCAGCAGCCGTCGATCTGCGCCGAAGGACGGGTGGAGGTTGAAGTTTATTTTTCCGCCGCTGCATCCAAACCGCTGTGCCGCGGGTAGTCCCTGTAACAGCCACACTCGGCTGTCAGCGGATCAGCCTTTTCGGAGAACAGCGATGAACACCAGCCAATTGATTTGCTTCAGTGGTTTGCTTGCAGTCAGCTCGACAGCCTTCGCGCAGACGGCTCTGCCCGACAGTATCAAGGTGCCTGACGGACACAAGATCGCCCTGGAAACCACCGGCGTCGGCGAGATCACCTATGAATGCCGCGACAAGGCCAACGCACCGGGTCAGACCGAGTGGACGTTCGTCGGCCCGAAAGCGCTGCTCAGTGATCGCAGCGGCAAGCAGGTCGGTACTTATTTCGGCCCGCCAGCCACCTGGCAGGCCAGCGACGGCTCGAAAATCACTGGCACGCAACTGGCCGTCGCCCCGTCGAGCCCCGGTAATCTGCCGTATCAACTGGTCAAGGCCAATCCCGCCGAGGGCAAAGGCGCAATGAGCGGCGTCAGCTACATCCAGCGTGTCGCGCTCAAGGGCGGCGTAGCGCCGGGCAGCGCCTGCACGGCGGCGAACAAAGGCCAGCAGGAAGTGGTGAAATATCAGGCCGATTACATCTTCTGGGCGGCGAACTGAAACGTTCGGTTGCACACAATGTCCTGCGGGACGTGGCGTTTTCTGGATGTTTCGCAGCGGTGAACTAGATTGCACGCCATGTCCCTGCCTGAGCCTGTGTTCGACTACGAAGCTCACCTCGCTGCCTGCGCCCGCGGCGAGCGTGCCGCCCTGCACCGTTTGTATGTGCAGGAAAGCCCGCGCCTGCTCGGCGTCGCCAGGCGGCTGGTGCGCGATACGGCGTTGGCCGAGGACATCGTGCATGACGCGTTCCTGAATATCTGGGGCGGCGCGGCCGGGTTTGATCCGGCACGCGGCTCGGCGCGTGGCTGGATGTTCAGCATCACCCGCCATCTGGCGTTGAATGCGCTGCGCAAGCACCAGCGGGACCTGCCGTTGCATGAAGAGACGCAACTGGCTGCACCGGACAACGAGGCCGCGTTCGCCGCACTGGCCCATTCGGCCCGCATCCACCGCTGCCTGGAGCAACTGGAACCGCAGCGCCGCCACTGCCTGCTGCACGCCTACGTCGACGGTTACTCGCACGCGCAGATTTCGGCGCGCCTGGGCACGCCACTGGGCACGGTCAAAGCCTGGATCAAGCGCAGCCTCAACCTGTTGCGGGAGTGCATGGGATGACCACTGAATCGGCGCAGGAACGCGACGAGCTGGCCGGCGAGTACGTGCTCGGTACGCTCTCGGCCGAACAGCGGCTTGCCGTGCAACGGCGCTTGCCCGACGAACCCGACCTGCGCGCCGCGGTGGACGCCTGGGAGCGGCGCCTGCTGGAGCTGACCGCCCTGTCCGCGCCGCAACAGCCGTCGAAGCAACTGTGGCCACGCATCGAGCGCAGCCTCGAGCGCCTCGCACCGACTGCACCGACGGCGCAAAAGACCGCGTGGTGGAACCTGCTAGCGCTGTGGCGCGGTCTGAGCGCCGTCGGGCTGGCGACGAGCCTGGTGCTGGGCGCGCTGCTGCTGACACAGACCACACCGAAACCCAGCTATCTGGTAGTGCTGGTCGCGCCGCAGGACAAGGCGCCGGGCTGGGTGATCCAGGCCAGCAATGCCCGGGAGATTCAGTTGATTCCGCTGGGGGTGGTCGAAGTACCTGCGGACAAGGCCCTGGAGTTCTGGACCAAGGCTGACGGCTGGCAAGGCCCGGTGTCGCTGGGGCTGGTCAAACCGGGACAAGCCTTGTCGGTGCCGCTGGACAAACTGCCGCCGCTGCAGCCCAACCAGTTGTTCGAATTGACCCTCGAAGGCGCCAGCGGCTCGCCGATCGGCAAACCGACGGGGCCGATCCAGGCGATCGGGCGGGCGGTGAAAGTGCTTTGAGGATCGCCACGCACGGCAGCTTCTGCAGCGGCATCGCAGTTTCCGGGTAGGCGTGGCCCAGGTCGCGATCCGTGCCGTCGACCAACCATC
Organism: Pseudomonas sp. efr-133-TYG-5; assembly: GCF_030209175.1. Classification (GTDB taxonomy): domain Bacteria; phylum Pseudomonadota; class Gammaproteobacteria; order Pseudomonadales; family Pseudomonadaceae; genus Aquipseudomonas. Next base: position 48,923 of record NZ_JARVSM010000003.1, read on the forward strand.
ACTGCCGTCGATGTTCACAATCACGGCAATGAAGTTCTCATAAAAAATCGCCGGCGTAACATCTGCTCCATACCAACCCATAAAACCCCGGAGCACACCATCATGAAACGCCAGACTCTTCTCAGCATCGCTTTCTCGGTCTTCGCAGTGAACGCTTTCGCCGCGACTCCAGCTCACACCATGATCGCCGCCGACGGCTCGGATCATCTGTACCAGAACGCTGTCGCTGCCGATGGCTCCGATCGTCTGCAAGGCAACACCGTCGCCGCTGATGGCTCCGATCGTCTGCAAGGCAACACCGTCGCCGCCGATGGCTCTGATCGTCTGCAAGGCAACACCGTTGCCGCTGATGGCTCCGATCGTCTGCAAGGCAACACCGTTGCTGCTGATGGCTCCGATCGTCTGCAAGGCAACACCGTCGCCGCTGATGGCTCCGATCGCCTGCAAGGCAACACCGTCGCCGCCGATGGCTCCGATCGTCTGCAAGGTAACACCGTTGCTGCCGACGGCTCCGATCGTCTGCAAGGCAACACCGTTGCCGCCGATGGCTCTGATCGTCTGCAAGGCAACACCGTTGCTGCCGATGGCTCCGATCGTCTGCAAGGCAACACCGTTGCTGCTGATGGCTCCGATCGTCTGCAAGGCAACACCGTCGCCGAAGGTGGTTCGGATCGTCTGATCGAACGCCGCGTTGTCTGAATGAATGGCTGCACCGCAACAACGCAGAAAAAACCCGGCTCCCGTCAGCCGGGTTTTTTTATGGCTTTTTTCCGTCAGCCCTTGGCCATGCAGCGCCGATAGCGTTCGTCGACGCGTTTGGCAAACCAGGCCGTCGTCAATTTGCGGGTGATTTTCGGGCTCTGCAGCACGATGCCCGGCAGGACCGCACGCGGCAGCGCCTTGCCCTCGGCCTGCTCGGCCAGTTCGAACACCCGTTGATACAGCGGTGTTTCCTCGAACTCCAGGCTCTTGCCCTTTTCCAGTTGCTCGCGGAGGGTCGGGTTGCGCATGCCCAACGACTTGCCAAGGGTGCGCACGGCCAGTTCGGTGCTGCCGGGCATGATCGAGTCATAGCGAATCAAGTCGCCGTCCAGCGCCAGCGAAATGCCGGAGGCGCGGCTGACCGCATTCTGGAACGCCGCATTGCGACTGGCGTACCACCCGGCATTGAAATCGGCGAAGCGATACAGCGGCTCGCGGTAACTCACCGGGTAGCCGAGCAAATGCGCGATGCCGAAATACATGCCGCCACGGCGAGTGAACACTTCGTGGCGAATCGTGCCCTGTACCGGGTACGGATAATCCTTGGCGTGCTGTTCGGCGAACTCGATGCTGACCTGCATCGGCCCGCCGGTGTGCACTGGGTTGAAGCCACCGAACAGCGTACGGCCCATCGGCACCATGCCGATGAAGTCATCGAAAATGCCGCTCAACTCCTTCTCGCTGCGCGCGGCGTCGAGGCGTTCGCTGTAGCTCTTGCCGTTGGGCGAGCGCACCTGCAACGCGGCGCTGACCAGCAGGCCGGGGATGTGCACCTTGGCGGCGCGGCGGTCGATTTCGTCGCGGGCGATCTTGCCCAGGCCCGGCACCGGCGGATCGACCTGGAACGTCGACTCCTGCTCGGCCACCGCCAGCACGGCGCACAGGTTCTGGGTAGTCGGGCTGATGTTCTGCGCGGCGAACGCGGCATAGATATCGTTGGCCCAGCCCTGGCGGTCGCTGGCCTTGGCCGGCATCAGCCGGACGATTTGCGCCTTGACCTCGGCGGGTGGCCGCGGCGCCGGCTCGCCACTGCGCTGACCGGCGCAACCGGCCAGCACCAGCAGCGCGGCGAAACTGAGCAGTAATCGAGGGGTGTGCATAACGCTCCATCCAGTCCGTTGAGCCCGGTTCACCATACGTTCAATGGTGTGGCGCAGGCTAGGACTGCGCGGACCCGGCGCTGTTCCCCCGGCATTCCCATGCCGGCAAAGTCCGATCGAACAAGCCGCGACGCACGCGGCAACGGGTAATGACAAACTGATTGCAAAACGTTACTGAGAAAACCTATCATTTGCGCCTGGAGTCGCATTTGCGCAAGGAGTTCCCGCGCCGCCCTAACTTTTCTGACTGGCCGTGCGCCTCCAGGTACGAACCATGCTTGCTCCCGCTCGACTCGGCATCCCCTCTCGCCCGACGCTTATCGCCCTGCTCTGCTCCCTGAGCATCACCGCCCATGCCGCTGAAGAAGCCGGCAAGGAGCTGGTGCTGGACAACGTCAACATCAACGCCCAGGCCCCGACACCCAGCGCCTTGCCGCCGGTGTACAGCGGTGGCCAGGTCGCCCGTGGCGGACAACTGGGGGTGCTGGGCAATCAGGACATGATGGACGTGCCATTCAGCGTCGCGTCCTACACCGAGCAACTGATCCAGGACCAACAGGCCGAAGACGTCGCCGATGTGCTGCTCAACGATTCGTCGGTACGCCAGGCCTCGGGGTTTTCCAACCAGTCGCAGGTCTTCATGATCCGCGGCCTGCCGCTCAACGGTGACGACATTTCCTATAACGGCCTGTACGGGGTCCTGCCGCGGCAGATCATTTCCACCGACGCCCTCGAGCGCGTGGAAGTGTTCAAGGGGCCCAACGCCTTCGTCAACGGCGTGACCCCGACCGGTTCCGGCATCGGTGGCGGCGTCAACCTGCAGCCCAAGCGCGCCGGCGACGAGCCGCTGCGGCGCTTTACCAGCGACATCAACAGCGAAGGTCGCCTCGGCCAGCACCTCGACATCGGCCAGCGTTTCGGCGCGGACAACCGCTTCGGCGCGCGGATCAACCTGGCCCAGCGCGAAGGCGACACCGGCATCGACCACGAAAACCAGCGCTCGAAACTGTTCGCCATCGGCCTCGACTACCGTGGCGATGCGCTGCGCCTGTCCGGCGATTTCGCCTATCAGAAGGAACGCGTCAACGGTGGCCGCAATTCGGTCAACCTCGGCACCGCCACGCACATCCCGGATGCGCCATCGGCCGACACCAACTACGCGCCGAAGTGGGGCTACACCGACATCGAAGACACCTTCGGCATGCTCCGCGCCGAATACGACCTCAACGACAACTGGACCGCCTACGTCGCCGGCGGCGCCAAGCACACCCGCGAAGTCGGCCGTTACAACTCGACCACGCTGGTCGGCAACAACGGCGCGTCGTTCACCACCGGCTCGTTCATCCCCCACGATGAAGACAACACCAGCGTCATGGCCGGCCTCAACGGCAAATTCACCACCGGCGCAGTCAGCCACAAACTCAACTTCGGCCTGACCGGTATCTGGGCCGAACAACGCAGCGCCTATGATTTCGACCTGACCCGCTACGACAACAACATCTATCACCCGCTGCAGACGCCGGCGCCGGTGGGCAACTTTGCCGGCGGCGACCTGAACGACCCGGGAATCGTCGGCAAGACCTTCAATCGCAGTGTCGCGCTCTCCGACACCCTGGGTTTCTTCGACGATCGCCTGCTGGTCACGGCCGGCCTGCGTCGTCAGCAACTGGTGGTGCAGGGCTACAGCTACGCCAGCTACGGCAGCGGTCCGCGCTCGTCGAGCTACGACGAGTCGATCACCACGCCGGTGTACGGCATCGTGTTCAAGCCGTGGGAGCATGTGTCGTTCTACGCCAATCACATCGAAGGCCTGGCCCAGGGCCCGACCTCGCCGACCAGTTCCGGCGGCTTTCGCGTGACCAACGGCAACGAAGTCTACGCACCGGCACGTTCCAAGCAGACCGAAGCCGGGGTCAAAGTCGACATGGGCACTTACGGCGCGAGCCTGGGCGTCTATCGCATCGAGCAGCCGAGCGACGGTTACTGTGAAATCGACAGCGCCACCACCTGCACCTACGTGCGTGAAGGCGAGCAGATCAACAAAGGCGTGGAGCTGAACGTGTTCGGCGAGCCCATCCAGGGCCTGCGCCTGATCAGCGGCCTGACGCTGATGGACACCGAGCTGAAGAACACCCAGAACGGCGCCAACGACGGCAACCGCGCCATCGGCGTACCGAGCTTCCAGTTCAACGCCGGCGCCGACTGGGACGTACCCGGCCTGCAAGGCGTAGCACTCAACGCGCGGATGCTGCGCACCGGTGGCCAGTACGCCGACGCAGCCAACAACCTCAGCCTGCCGAGCTGGAACCGCTTCGACGCCGGCGCGCGTTACGCTTTCAAGGTCGCGGAAAAAGACGTCACCCTGCGTCTGGGCGTGGAGAACCTGGCCAACAAGAAATACTGGGAATCGGCCCAGGGCGGCTACCTGACCCAGGGCGAACCACGGGTGGCGAAGTTGTCGGGGACGATCGATTTCTAAGCGTCATCGCGTCGTACAAAGGCCCCGCAGCTTTACCGTTGCGGGGCCTTTTTTGCGGCGGGTTATAACCCCCCCCTTCGCGAGCAGGCTCGCTCCCACATTGCAGCGCGTTCGACGGTGGCAGCGAGCCTGCTCGCGAAGACAGCCGGGCTGGCCGCCCTGTTTATCTGATCCATACTTGCTGCACAGCCAACGGAGGACAGGCCCATGAACCGCAGCGACGTACTGATCATCGGCGCCGGCCCGACCGGTCTGGTGCTGGCTCTGTGGCTGAGCAAACTGGGCGTGCGCGTGCGCATCATCGACAAGACCTCCGCCCCGGGCACTACTTCGCGGGCACTGGCGGTGCAGGCACGAACGCTGGAGTTGTACCGCCAGTTGGACCTGGCCGACACCGTGGTGCGCAACGGGCACAAGGTCGCGGCGGCGAACTTCTGGGTCAAGGGCAAACCGCTCGCGCAACTGCCGCTGAACCGCATCGGTGAAGGTCTGACGCCCTACGCATTCGTGGAAATCTTCCCCCAGGATCAACACGAACGGCTGCTGATCGAACGCCTCGAAGACTACGACGTGGTGGTCGAGCGCAACACCGAGCTGGAGAGTTTCGAAGAAACCGGCGACGGCCTCAACGCGCATCTGCGCCTGCCCGATGGCCGGCAGGAAATCTGTCAGGCCTGCTACCTGGCCGGCTGCGACGGCGCCCGCTCGGTGGTGCGCAAAGCCCTCGACAGCGGCTTTCCCGGCGGCACCTATCAGCAGATTTTCTACGTCGCGGATGTGCACGCGAGCGGCCCGGCGCTCAATGGCGAACTGCACCTGGACCTGGACGAAGCGGATTTTCTCGCCGTGTTTCCGCTGGCCGGCGCAGGTCGGGCGCGCCTGATCGGCACCGTGCGCGATGAACGTGCGGCGCGCGCCGAAACCCTGCAGTTCGCCGATGTCAGCAGCCGCGCCATCGAGCACCTGAAAGTGCACATCGACGAGGTCAACTGGTTCTCCACCTACCGCGTGCATCATCGCCTGGCCGAGCATTTTCGCAGCGGCCGCGCCTTTCTGCTTGGCGATGCCGCGCACGTGCACAGCCCGGCCGGCGGCCAGGGCATGAACACCGGGATTGGCGATGCGATCAATCTGGCGTGGAAACTCGCCGCGGTGCTCGGCGGCGGTGCCACCGCCAACCTGCTCGACAGCTACGAAACCGAGCGCATGGCCTTCGCCCGGAGGCTGGTGTCGACCACCGACAAGGTATTCAGTTTCGTCACCGCCGAAGGGCGCATGGCCGATCTGCTGCGCACGCGGCTGGCACCGTTCCTGATCCCGAAAATGGCCGCGTTCGAGGCCAGCCGTGAATTCCTGTTTCGCACCGTCTCACAAGTCACCCTCAACTATCGCGGCATGTCGCTGAGCCAGGGCACCGCCGGCCACGTGCACGGCGGTGACCGCCTGCCGTGGGCCCATGATGGTGAGGGCGACAACTATGAGCCGTTGCGCCAGCCCTGCTGGCAGGTGCACGTGTACGGCGACACCAGCGACGAAATAATCTCCTGGTGCAATGAGCATCACCTGCCGCTGCACGTGTTCGACTGGCGCCCGGCATTCGAAACCGCGGGGCTGGGACGCAACGGCTTCTATCTGCTGCGCCCGGACACCTATGTGGCGATCGCCGACAACAGCGCCGATCCGAAGGTGATCGAACGCTATTTCCGCGATCACGGGATACGGCCGTTTTTCGCCTGCCCCTGACACAGCACCAATCGAATGTGGGAGCGAGCCTGCTCGCGAATGCGTCGTGTCAGTCAGCATGGATATCTGCTGAAAGACCGCTTTCGCGAGCAGGCCCGCTCCCACAGGGGCTGAATGTTGGAATTTAGATCCCGGCCAGGGCCAGGTCCATCGCAAAGTAGGTGAAGATCAGATCGGCACCCGCACGCTTGATCGCGCCGAGGCTCTCGCGCACCACGCGGTCTTCATCGATGGCCCCGGCCTGGGCGCCGAACTTGATCATCGCGTACTCGCCGCTGACCTGATACGCCGCCAGCGGCAGGTTCGAGGCCTGGCGAATGTCGCGGATGATATCCAGGTAGGCGCCCGCCGGTTTGACCATCAGCGCATCGGCGCCTTCCTGCTCGTCGAGCAGCGATTCGCGCAAGGCTTCGCGGCGGTTCATCGGGTTCATCTGGTAGCTCTTGCGGTCGCCCTTCAGGGCGCTGCCGCCGGCCTCGCGGAACGGCCCGTAGAGCGCCGAAGCGAACTTGGTCGAATAGGCCATGATCGGCACCTGGGTGAACCCGGCCGCATCGAGGGCCTGGCGAATCGCCCGCACCTGGCCATCCATCGCCGCTGACGGGGCGATCACGTCGGCACCGGCACGCGCGGCGGCCACGGCCTGGCGGCCGAGGTTGATCAGGGTCTGGTCGTTGTCGACTTCATGGTTGTGCATCACGCCGCAGTGACCGTGGTCGGTGTACTCACAGAAGCAAGTGTCGGACATCACGATCATCTCCGGCACGGCATCCTTGGCAATACGCGACATGCGCGACACCAGACCGTTTTCGCGCCAGGTGTCGCTGCCGTTGGCGTCCAGATGGTGGGACACGCCGAAGGTCATCACCGACTTGATCCCGGCACGGGCATAGCGCTCGATTTCACTGGCCAGTTTGCGCTCCGGAATGCGCATCACGCCGGGCATGCTCTTGATCGGCACGAAATCGTCGATCTCTTCCTCGACGAAAATCGGCAGCACCAGATCGTTGAGGCTGAACTCGGTTTCCTGGAACAGGCTGCGCAGGCTCGCATTGCGGCGCAGACGGCGTGGACGTGCTTCGGGGAACTGACTGGACATGGGGCCTTTCCTGAAAAACTGCGGATGAGACGAAAGTCGTAGGGGGCGAAGCTTATGCCCTGCGCGGGGCGGCGTACAAACCTGGATCAATCAAGAGTGCGTTACCCAGGACGCAATAATCATCGTCGCGGTTGAAGAGACTTGTGCAAGCGAGCCTGCTCGCGGAGGCGCCGTATCAGAAACAGAGGGGTTAGCTGACACCACGCAATCGCGAGCAGGCTCGCTCCCGCAGGAGGTAGCGTCAGGAAGGAATGGTCAAGCCGCGCACAACCGCCGGCCGCGCCAGGAAGCGCTCGAGCACCCGCGTGACATTGGGGAAATCCTTGATCCCGACCAGATCGCCGGCCTCGTAGAAACCGATCAGGTTGCGCACCCACGGGAAGGTCGCGATGTCGGCGATGGTATAGCGCTCGCCCATGATCCAGTCGCGACCTTCGAGGCGACCGTTGAGCACCTTGAGCAGGCGCTTGCTTTCATCGACGTAACGGTCGCGCGGACGCTTGTCTTCGTAATCCTTGCCGGCAAATTTGTTGAAGAAGCCGAGTTGGCCGAACATTGGTCCGATTCCGCCCATCTGGAACATCAGCCACTGGATCGTCTCGTAGCGCAGCGCGCCTTCCTGAGCGAGCAACTGGCCGCTCTTGTCGGCGAGGTAGATCAGGATCGCCCCGGACTCGAACAACGGCAGCGGTTGATCCTCCGGGCCATGCGGGTCGAGGATCGCCGGGATCTTGTTGTTCGGGTTCAGCGAGAGAAACTCCGGCGACACCTGGTCGTTGGTGTCGAAGCCCACACGGTGCGGCTCGTAGGGCAGGCCGATCTCCTCGAGCATGATCGAGACCTTGACGCCGTTGGGCGTCGGCAGGGAATAGAGCTGAATCCAGTCAGGGTACTGCGCCGGCCATTTCTGGGTGATCGGGAACGCGGACAGATCGGTCATGGGAAGCATCCAGTCACAAATTTGAACGCTGATCATAATGCAGCCGACGCCGGCGTCTACACGAAACGTAACATCCACGCCGTAACGTCACGCCTTGCCCGGATCGAACCAAACGGGCCTCAGAGGACTCTGAGCTATGCCATTTGCAAAGGAAGCCACATCACGACAGGGAATACACCCGGCGCTGGGAGCGCGCGGTGTCAAGGTTTGTCAGCCTTAACCGAACACGCTGAAGAACTTTTATTCCATGACGAACCTGTCTAGATTCGCCAAACGCTTCAAACATCGCGCTTACGTGGCCCTGCCCTCCCTGCTGGCGACCAGCGCGCTGTTCCTCTCACTCGAGTCCAGCGAAAGCCGCGCGCAACCGGTCGATGGCACGCAGACCCTGGTGTTTCTGCGTCACGCCGAGAAGCCCGAAGGCGGCCTCGGCCAGCTCAACTGCCAGGGCCTGAACCGCGCCATCGACCTGTCGACGCTGTTGCCGGAGAAATTCGGCAAGGCCGACTACGTCTTCGCTGCCAATCCGACGCGCAATGTCGAAGAAGGCGAACTGGACAACTCCTACAGCTATATTCGCCCGCTGATGACCATCAGCCCTGCCGCGATCAAGCTCGGTCTGCCGGTGAACATCGAGTTCTCCGCCAACGACACCAGCGACCTGGCCCGCGAGCTGACTGCCGACAAGTATCACAACTCGACCATCTATACCGCGTGGTCGCACGGCTACCTGCCGGAGCTGATCAACAAGGTCGCGGGCAAGGCCGTTGGCGAGAAACAGACCATCACCGATGACTGGGCGTCCGGCGACTACGACTCGCTGTATGTGCTGACCCTGACCTGGCACAACGGCAAGGCCAGCCTGCAGAGCCACAGCTACAAACAGGGACTGGACAACGGCAAGGCGACCTGCCCGACCTGATGGCCGGTGCGGCCTGAGGCAGCGTCAGCGCGGTTGCCCGGCGCGCTGGCGCAGGTATTCGAGCACCGCCCCCTGCTCCCCGGCGAACTCGATCCGCGCGCCCTTCTTCTCGCGCTGGAATGCATACATCGGATCGTAGTACTCGCGCAGCAGGCCTTCGATCCAGCCGCGGTGCAGGTCCACGGCGCCGCTGCGGCCCTGCTCGGCCAACGCCTGCTCCATCAGCGTCAACAGGCGTCGATGGCGCTCGCCGCCCAGGCGCTTCTGCACATTGTTCAGGCTCGCCAGCAGGCGTGCGCAGAACAGCGCAAAGCCTTGCTCGCCATGCACGGCGGTGAATTCGCCGGCCAGGTCCACCACGTAATCGCGCAGGATGCGCTGCACACGGTGGTCGAAGCTGTCCTCCAGCCAGACCATCGGGTACTGCTGCATGCCCTGATACAGCGGCAACGGCAACGCGCAACTGCCGACCACGCGGCTCTCGTCTTCCAGCACGAACTGCTGGATGCCGGCAGCGCGTTTTTTCAGCACGTCAATGGCCAGACGGTTCTCGAAGTCGATGTTCGACGGCTGGCCGGTGGCGCGTTTGCCGAAGCTGGAGCCCCGGTGATTGGCGTGCCCTTCCAGATCCAGACTGTTGCGCAACTGCACCAGCGCTTCGGTCTTGCCGGTGCCGGTCATGCCGCCGAGCAGCACGAAGTCGCACTGCTGCACCGCCTCGGCGAGGGTCTCGATCAGAAAATTGCGCATCGCCTTGTAGCCGCCGCCGATGCGTGGGTAGTCGATCCCGGCTTCGTCACGCAGCCACTGCTGCGTGATCTGCGAGCGCAGACCGCCACGAAAGCAATAGAGAAAACCGTCAGGATGGGCCCGGGCAAAATCGGCCCAGGCCTGAATGCGCTCGGCCTTGACCGCGCCGGACACCAGTTGATGCCCCAGTTCGATGGCAGCCTGCTGACCATGTTGCTTGTAGCAGGTGCCGATGCGCTGGCGCTCGATGTCGTTCATCAGCGGCAGGTTGACCACCCCGGGGAAGGCGCCCTTGTGAAACTCGACGGGCGCGCGGGCATCCATCAGCGGCCGGTCGTTGAGGAAAATGTCGCGGTAATCGGTGAAATCGGCGGACATCAAATCACCTCGACCGCGTTGCTCTGTCGCTCGACCAGTTCACCGATCGGCGCCAGTTCCAGGCCCAGTTCCGCCGCCACGGCGAGGAATTCGGCGTTGCCCTCGGGCGTCACGGCGATCAGCAGGCCGCCGCTGGTCTGTGGGTCGCACAGCACGCGCTTGTGCAGCTCCTGCAGGCGGCCGAGCTTGCTGGCATAGCTGTCGAAGTTGCGCAGGGTGCCGCCGGGCACGCAGCCTTGTTCGAGGTAATACTCGACGCTTGCCAGGCGCGGCACGCGGTCGTACTCGATGCGCGCGGTGAGGTGGCTGCCGTCTGCCATTTCCACCAGGTGGCCGAGCAGGCCGAAACCGGTGACGTCGGTCATCGCGGTGACGCCGGCGAGTTTGCCGAAGCGGCTGCCGGGCTTGTTCAGCGTGCACATCCAGTCGCGGGCCAGCCCGACATCGGCGGCGCGCAGCTTGCCCTTCTTCTCGGCGGTGGTGAGGATGCCGATGCCCAGCGGTTTGGTCAGGTACAGCAGGCAACCGGCCGTGGCGGTGTCGTTGCGCTTCATGTGGCGTTTTTCCACCAGGCCGGTGACAGCGAGGCCGAAGATCGGCTCCGGAGCATCGATCGAGTGCCCACCGGCCAGCGGGATCCCCGCCGCATCACATACCGCACGCCCGCCCCGAATCACTTCCCGCGCCACCTCCGGCGCCAGCACATTGACCGGCCAGCCAAGGATGGCGATGGCCATCAGCGGGTCGCCGCCCATGGCATAGATGTCGCTGATCGCGTTGGTGGCGGCGATCCGGCCGAAATCGAACGGGTCATCGACAATCGGCATGAAGAAGTCGGTGGTCGAGACCACGCCGCGCTCGGCATCGATCTCGTACACCGCCGCGTCATCGCGCGAGGCATTGCCGACCCACAGTTTCGGATCGAGGTTCTGCGCCCCGCTGCCGGCCAGGATCACTTCCAGTACCTGCGGGGAAATCTTGCAGCCGCAGCCGGCGCCGTGGCTGTATTGGGTCAGACGGATGGGCTCGCTCATGAAGGCAGTCTCTTGGCAGGGAATGGGGCGAATTCTAGCAGAGGGGTAACGCCCTGCGGTTTCAGCAATGACGCCCGTTGAACACACCTGACAGTGCCGGCGATCACTCCGTCAGTCGTCGCCGGCCCGCGCGCAGTAGGTGCCCTGATGAAACACCATGCGCCACTCGCCGTGCTCCAGGCGCCACAGCGAACTGCGCCAACTGTCTGCCGCCACTGGCCGGTCTGCGGCGACGTTGTGACAGTGGTACGTCACCAGCGCCGAATTTTCCGACGACCACTTGAGATTGAACTGACTCACGATGCGCTGTGTAAAAGGCGCTTTCGGCAACGCCTCGAGGATGTCGGACTTGTCCCACACACCACCGCTGGCACCAAACTCGAGAAAATCGTCGGCCAGCAGCCGCGCCAGCTCGGCCGGGGCCTGGCGCACGGCGCGGGACAACAGGCGCTGTTCCAGTTGCAGCAGGTGTTGCGACAGATCCATGGTGCGCTCCCGAGTGAAGCAAAGGCACGAAACCAGCCCCTGAAAACGGCTGCGACAGCGGTCGCCCAGGGCTACATCGCGCAGCGTGATTGCCTACAAAACCACCGGAATCCCCCGGCTTGTGGGCCCGGCGGCCCGTGCTTATGGTGGGGCCCGTCGCTTCCCCCGTTGGCCCCCTCTCCTGCACAAGGGTATCAATCATGTTCAAGCCAGGCCTCAATGCCCCCAGTACCATGTTCATCGTCGCCCCCGGCGTCGACACCGAATCCCTGCTGGCCAACGCCTGCGAATCGCTGGCCTCGGCCAAGGTGATGCTCAGCGACTTCGCCGCGCAACTGGAGGATCCCTACCGCAACACCCTGCTCGGTATCACGCAGATCGTCATGCTCGGCGAACTGGCGGTGCACCGCGCGCTGGACAATGTCGACCCCTGAGCCGGGGCTTTTGCTCCCGGCAAAAAAAACCGCCCTTGCGGGCGGCTAAAGCGCTTCGACCATGATCAGAAGCTCTGGCTGAAGCTGATGGTCATCGCGTGATCGTTGTTGTCGCTGGAGACCTGCCCCGAGTAGCCGATGCCGAACTTGCCGGTCGGGGTGACCTGGAAGTCCACACCGGCCTCGAGCAACGCGCTGTCCTTGGCAATCGGCACGCCCTGGGTACTGAACGAGGCGCCGCCGTCGATGAAGGTCAGGTCGGCGTCGGGTTTGGTATCGCCGTAGGCATGCCGCCAGCCGATGGCCGCGCGCGGCGTGAGCTGGCTGCCGTTGGCCAGGGTCATCAATTTGCCGACGCGCACCCCCAGCGTCGAGTAAGTGATCTCCTGATCGGCATCCGCCTTCAAGCGGCCCACGCCGCCTTTTTCCTTGGCGGTATCGCTGTCGTAGTTGACGTAGGCCAGACCGGCGAACGGTTCCACGGCCACCCCGGCGGCGTTGAAGGTGTAGCCGACTTCACCGAACACCTGCGCGCTGCGGGCGTCGTAATCGGCCTTCAGGCGATCGTTGTAGGCACCGACGCTGACGTCGCGCTTGGTCTCGATGCTGTGCCAGCTGTAGGCCGCGCCGAGGCGTACCGCCAGGGCGTCGAACTGCGAGTTCAGGTATCCGGCCAGATGGTAGCTGTCGACCTTGGCATCCGAGTTGCGGTCGTGCGCATTGAGATTGCTGCGGGTGTAACCGGCGGCCATGCCGACGCGCCATTGATTGTCGAGCTGCTTGTCGGTACCGAGCATGAAGCCACCGAGGCTGCGGTCGATCTTGGCGCTGTTGCTGTCGCCGTCCATGTCGCCCCATGCGCCGAGCGCGCGAGCCCAACCGACCATTTCGCCATGGCAGCCATTGCTGCTCAGCTGGGTGTCGCTCGGTGCCAGGGCCCGGCGCGGATCGTCCGCGGCGCTGCACGATGGCTGACGCATACGGTCGTTCACCGCCTCGCGCACGAAGCGCGAATCCTCGAGGATCGCACTGGCGGTGCTGGCGTGGATTTCCCCGGACAGGCTGTCGAAGGCATTGCGCGCACCGGCAACGCTGAGGTTGACGATTTCGTTCTGCAAAGCCGCCCCGGCCGGGCCGTTGCGGGTCAGGGCCGACGCGGTGCTGGCCTGGTTGCCCGTGGCCGCGACATCGGCGAACGAGTTGTCGTTGCGACTGACCACCAGGTTCACCGCGTTGGCGTCGTACACCAGCGTCGAGTCGAGGAACGCGTACTGCGGCAGATCGGCGGCGCTGAAGGTGCCGGTCACGCCGCCACCGGCGGTAATCAGCGAGTACACGGTGTTACCGGTGAACGGCGCCAGCGAGTTGACCTGCAAGCCGCCGCCCAGGGCCGCCGTGCCGCCGACCATCAGTGGCGTGGCGGTCGGCGAGCTGACTGTCAGGGCCAGGACACCGTCGGCGGCGTTGGTCAGGTTACCGGCGACACTCAGGTTGCCGGCCTCGGCCCCCGATTGCACCACACCATGGTTGACCACCGAGCCGACGCTGCCATTACCGCTCAGCCCGGCGCCGTTGGCCACGGTGACTTGCCCGCCGAGGGAGGCCCGGCCGGCGCGACTGCCGACTTGCAGCACGCCCTGATCGACCGACACGGTGCCGCTGAACGGTTGATCGCCGGTCAACAGCAGCGTCCCCGCGCCACGTTTGGCGGTTGCGCCAAGACCGCGCAGCACACCGTTGAACTGACCATTGACGTTCTGCTGGAACACCAGCGACGCGTTGTTGAGAATGTTGCCTTGCAGGCTGCTGGTGTCACCGATCAACGTGCCGCCGCTGACGGTGGTACCGCCGCTGTAAGTGTTGGCGCCGCTCAGGATCAGCGTGCCGGAATCGAGTTTCTCGATACCGCCGGTGCCCACCAGCGGCGCCGAGATTTCTGCGCTCGCTCCGGCATTGACCCGCACGGGCGCCAGACTGCCATCCGCGCCATTCACCGGGGTCAGCGTTCCGCCAGCCCCTGGAACCAGGCTGTAACCACTCACCAGGAATTGCAGGCCGGTGAAGCGTTGGTTGCCAAGCACGGTGACCGTCCCGCCCTGCCCACCGAATACCGCGAACTGCCCGTTGGCAGCCAGCGCCTGGGTGCCGGTCGGATCGGTCCAGTTGGTGCCTGGCCCCCATACGCCGCTGCCGCCGCCAATGCTGCCGTCCGGATTGGTGGTGCCGCCATTCCAGAACTGCACCTCACCGGGCGTGCCCTGCACCAGCAGGTTGATCTGGTTGGCGATGGCGGTTTGCAGCGTCAGGTTGGCCGCCGACACCGGCAGGCTGCCGTAGACCAGACCGTTGTCGGTCAACGCGCCGCCGTAGCTGAACAACTGGTAGACCCCGGTGCCGAAGCCGCCGGCGTTGCTGATGTTCAGCGTACCGTCGAGTGTCAGGTTGCCGGCGACGTTGACCACCGTAGTGGAGCTGGTCGCGGCGCCGAGGCTGAAGTCCAGGTTGGTTCCCGAGGACAATGCCAGTGCGCCGACCGACAGCGGTGTGGCACCGCTGCCGCCGAGCAGCGTCGCACCATCGGCCAGCTGCACGGCACCGCCGAACTGGCCGCTGCCCGCGATCTTCGCCCCGCTGGCGACCGCGACATTGGCGCTATTGAGCACGCCGTCGACGCGCAAGGTACCGGCCTGCACCGTGGTGTTGCCGGTGAAGCCGTTGTTGCCGGCCAGCAGCAATTGCCCGGTGCCGGTCTTGTCCAGGCTGCCGTTGCCGGTGAGGTTACCGGTGTAGCTGCCGTCGCTGTTCTGCTCGAAGGTCAGCGCCGCGTTGTTGACGATCGCCCCTTGCAGGCTGCTGGTGTCGCCCCGCGTGCTGCCGCCGTTGAGCGTGGTGCCGCCGCTGTAGGTGTTGGCACCGCTGAGCACGAGGTCGCCAGTGCCGTTTTTCACCAGGCTGCCGGTGCCCGTGACGGCGCCGATCAGCGTGGTGTCCTGAGTGCCGGCCAGGGTCAGTTGCGCGCCAAGATTGATCGCGTTGGCCAGTTGCAGCGCCGCGCTGCTGTCCAGGCTGGCGTTGCCGAGCACGCTCAGTGCACCGCTACCGATGGCGCTGTTGTTGCCGAGGACCAGCGCCCCGCCGCTGAGTTGAGTGCCGCCGCTGTAGGTGTTGCTGCCGTTGAGGGTCAGGCTCGCAGCGCCGGTCTTGAGCAGACTGCCGGTGCCGCTGACCACGCCATCGAGCGTCAGGGCTTGGCTGCCGGCAACGTTCAGCGCGCCGTTGAGCAGCACGTCGTTGCCCAGGCTGACGGCCGCGTTGCTGTCCAGCGCGGTGCCGTCGGCGGCGGTCAGTACCCCGGTGCCCAGCGCAGCGTCGTTGCCGACCACGATCTTGCCGCCATTGAGCGCGGTACCGCCGGTGTAACCGTTGGCCGCATTGAGCACCAGGGTGCCGGTGTCGTACTTGCCGAGGGTGCCGGCGCCGTTGAGCGCGACATCCAGCGTCGCGGTGGCGTTCGGATCGACCCGCACCGACGCATTGCCGAGGGCACCGTTGACCAGGTTCAGCGAACCCGCGCTGCCGTTCTGCAGGTTGTAGCCATCGGTGACGAACTGCAGGCCGGTGACCGTCTGCGCACCATTGACCGTGACCGTGCCGGCCGCGCCCTGGAACACCGCGAAGTTGTTGGTCCAGGCCTGATTGGTGGTGCCGTTGACGTCGGTCCAGTTGGTGCTGCCGGTGCCCCAGGTACCGCTGCCGCCCTCCACGGCACCGTTGGCCACCAATTGGTTGCCGTCCCAGAACTGCACGGTGACACCCGGTGCGGTAACCAGCAGATTGACCTGGTTGGCCAGCGCGGTCTGCAGTTGCAGATCGCCCGGGGTGACGCTGCCCGGCACCGCGCCGATCAGCATGCCGTTGTCGGTCAGGCCGCCGGTGTAGTTGATCAGGCGATACACGCCGCTGCCGAAGCCGCCGATGTCGCTGACGTTGAGGGTGCCGTCGAGGGTCAGGTTGCCGCCGACATTGACCAGCGCATTGCCGCCACCGGCGACCGGGGCGCCGAGGCCGACATCGAAGTTAGCGTTGCCGTCGAACACCAGCGAGTCCACAGACAGCGTGCTGCCGGTCACGCCCGCCAGGTGCCCGCCATCGGCCACGGTCACGGCACCGGTCAAGGTGCCGCTGCCACCCAGCGTGCCGCCGTTGTTGACCAGCACATTGGCGCTGGCCAGCGAGCCGTTGACCTGCAGGGTGCCGGCATTGACGTTGGTGTCACCGGTGAGGTCGCTGATGCCGCTGAGGGTCAGCGTGCCGCTGCCGATTTTGCTCAGCCCGCCGGCACCGCTGAGGACGCCGGCGAAGGTGCTGCTGAGGTTGTTGCCACCCAGGCTCAGGGTGTTGCCGGTGCCGATCAGCGCGGTGCCGCTGCCGGTGAGGCTGGCGAGGCTGCCCGAAGCGCCGAGGTTCAGCGCCGCGCCGCCACCGAGATTGACCGTGGCATTGTTGCCCAGCGCCGTGCCGCTGAGGGCGGTCAGGCTGCCCGCCAGCACGTCGAAAGTGCCGCTGAACGTGTTGTTGCCGGACAGCGTGACGTCGGCCAGACCGTTTTTGCTCAGAGTGCCCGCGCCGGCAATGACGCCGCCGAGGGTCAGGTTGTTGTTGCCGGCCAGACTGAGGTTGGCATTGACGTTGACGTCGTTGGCCAGCACCAGCGGCGCGCTGTTGTCGAGGCTGGAAGCGCCCGCCACGGTCAGTGCGCCGCTACCCAGGGCAGAACCGGTGCCGAGGGTCAGCGTACCGGCGTTCAGCGTGGTACCGCCGGTGTAGGTGTTGATGCCGTTGAGGGTCAGGTTCGACGCGCCGTTCTTGATCAGACCGCCGGCGCCGCTGACCACACCGCTGAGCGCGGCGTCACTGTTGCCGGTATTGGTCAGATTGGCGTTGAGCACCACGTTGTTACCCAGCGACACCGAGGTGTTGCTGTCCAGCGCCGAGGCACCGGCCACGGTCAGATTGCCCAGACCGAGTGCGCCGTTGCTGCCGGCGGTCAGGGTGCCGGCGTTGAGGGTGACGCCGCCGAGGAAGTTGTTGGCCCCGCTCAGGATCAGGTTGGCCGCGCCATTCTTGGTCAGGCTGCCGGCGCCATTGATCGCGCCGCTCAGTGTCAGATCGTTGCTGCCGACAACACCAAGGTTGCCCGCCAGATTGATCGCGTTACCCGCCGTGAAGGCGCCGCTGGCATCCAATGTGGTGCCGTTCGCCGCGTTCAGTGTGGCCGAGCCCAGCGCGCTGTTCGACGCCAGAATCAATCCGCCGGCATTCAGCGCCACCGGGCCGAGGAAGGCATTGTTGCCGCCGAGGGTCAGGTTCGCTGCGCCATTCTTGATCAGGCCCCCGGTGCCGCCAATTGTCCCGTTGAGGGTCAGCGCATTGCTGCCGACCACGGTCAGGTTACCGTTGAGCGTCGCGGCGTTGCCGAGAGTCACGGCGGTGTTGCTGTCCAGTTGCGTACCGGCATTGGCGATCAGCGCGCCGCTGCCCAGCGCGGTGTTGCTGCCGACGACGATGGTGCCGCCATCCAGTTGCGTGCCACCGCTGTAGCTGTTGTTGCCGTTGAGTACCAGGGTGCCGGCATCGAGTTTGTTGAGGATGCCGCTGCCGTTAATGTCCACGCCGACCGTGGCAGTCACGCCCGGATCGACCCGCATCGCCGTGGTGCCACCGCTGCCGTTGACGGCAGTCAGCAACCCTGACGAACCGTTGACCACGTTGTAGCCATCGGTGAGAAATTGCATTCCGGTAAACAGTTGCGTGCCGTTGACCGACACCGTGCCGGCCGTGCCCTGGAACACCGCAAAATCGCCGGCCCAAGTCTGGTTCAGCGTGCCGTTGGAATTGGTCCAGTTGGTGCCACCGGCATTCCAGGTGCCGCTGCCACCATCCACCGTGCCGTTCGGGATGGTCTGGCTGCCGTCCCAGAAACGCAGGTTGGTGTTCGGTGCCGACACCACCAGGTTGATCTGATTGCCAAGGCTCTGCACGAGGATGTCGCCGAGGCCGTAACCCACCGGCACGCCGGCCACGGTCAAGCCGTTGTCGGTCAGTGCGCCGGTGTAGTTGAACAAGCGATAGACACCCACGCCGAAGCCGCCGGCATCAGTGACATTGAGGTTGCCGTCGAGGGTCAGGTTGCCGCCGATGTTCATCAGCGAGGTGGTCGATGGCGTCGCGAGGTTCGCGTCGACATTGCTGTTGGCGGCCAGCACCAGTGACCCGGCAGACAGCGTGTTGCCCGACGACAGCGCCAGATGACCGCCGTTGTTGATGTTCACCGTGCCGAGCGCCGAGCCGGTCCCGGTCAGGGTACCGCCGGTGTTGACGTTGACCTGGGCACTGGCCAGCGAACCGCTGAGGTTCAGACTGCCGCCGTTGATCGCCGTGTTGCCGGTGATGCCGTTGATCCCGGTGAGATTCAGCGTCCCGGTGCCGACTTTGGTCAAGCCGCCGCTACCGCCGAGGTCGCCGTCGAAGGTGCTGGTACTGCTGACCCCGCCCACGGTCAATGTGTTGCCGCCGCCGATCTGCACGCTGCCGCTGCCGCTCAGGCCGTTGAGGCTGGCGTTGCTGCCGAGGTTGAGGCTGGCGCCGGCGCTGACATTGGCCCCGGAGGTATTGCCCAGCGCCCCGCTGCTCAGGGTAGTGACGCTGCCGGCGGCGATGTTCAGCGCACCGGTGAAGGTGTTGGTGCCGCTGAGCGCCAAGTCATCCAGACCGGTTTTGGTCAGGCTGCCTGCACCGTCGATCACGCCGCTGAGAGTCAGGCCGTTGTTGCCCGCCAGGGTCAGCCCGGCATCGAGAGTGATGTTGTTACCGAGGGTGAAGGCACTGCTGTTGTCCAACGTTGCGGCGCCACCGACGGTGAGCGTGCCGCTGCCCAAGGCGCCGGGTGCGCCGACGGTCAGGGTGCCGGCGTTGAGGGTGGTGCCGCCGCTGAAGGTGTTGGTGCCGTTGACGGTCAGGTTGGCGCTGCCGTTCTTGACCAGTTGGCCGGTGCCACTGAGCACGCCGCCGAGGGTCAGGTTCTGCGTACCGCCCACGCTCAGCGCTGCGTTCAGCACGACCGCGTTGGCCAGGCTGACCAGCGGCGAACTGCTGTCGAGGGTTGCCGCACCGCCAACGGTCAAGGCGCCGGTGCCGAGCGCCGAACTGTTGCCGACGGTCAGGGTGCCGGCATTCAGGGTGGTGCCGCCGACGTAGGTGTTGCTGCCGTTGAGGCTCAAGTTGGCCGCGCCGTTTTTCACCAGGCTGCCGGCACCGGCGGCGGTTCCGCTGAGGGTCAGATCCGCGCTGCCGCCGACATTGAGCGCCCCGGCGAGGTTAACCTGATTGCCCAGAGTGACGGCGGTATTGGTATCCAGCGTGGTGCCCGCCGCGGCGTTCAAGGCGCCGCTGCCGATCGCGGTATTGCTGCCGACAATCAGCTTGCCGGCGTTCAGCGCGGTGTTGCCGAAGTAGGTGTTGGCGCCGTTGAGGGTCAGGTCGGCGGCGCCGTTCTTGACCAGGCCACCGATGCCGGCGACCACGCCGCCGAGGGTCAGTGCGTTGCTGCCGCCCACAGTCAGAGCGCCGCCGAGGTTGACGTTGTTGGCCAGGCTGACGGCGCTGCTGGCATCCAGCGTGGTGCCGTTCGAAGCGTTCAGTGTGCCCGTGCCGAGGGCGGTGTTGGCGCCGACGATCAGCGAACCGGCGTTCAGTGCCGTAGTGCCGGTGTAGGTGTTATTGCCATTGAGGGTCAGGCTGGAGGCGCCGGTCTTGATCAATCCGTTGGCGCCGCTGATCACACCGCCCAGGGTCAGCGCGTTGGCGCCGCCAGTGGTGAGATTGGCGTTGAGAATCACGTCGTTGTTCAGGGTCACGGCCGAGCTGCTGTTGAGCGTGCTCGCGCCTTCCACCGACAAGGCACCGCTGCCCAACGCCGCGCCGTTGCCGACCGTCAGGCTACCGGCATTCAGCGTGGTGCCACCGCTGTAAGTGTTGCTGCCGTTGAGCGTGAGATTGGCAGCGCCGTTTTTCACCAGTTGGCTGGCGCCACTGATCACGCCGCCGAGGGTCAGTGCGTTGCTGCCGCCGATGCCCAGGCTGTTGTTGAGGATGAGGCTGTTGTTCAGCGTCACCGCCGCGTTGCTGTCGAGGGTCGCCACACCACCGACGGTGATGTTGCCGCTGCCGAGCGCCGCATTGGCGCCGGCGGTGATAGTGCCGGCGTTTAGCGCGACGGGGCCGAGAAAGGTATTGGCGCCGTTGAGAATCAGGTTGGCCGCGCCGTTCTTGGTCAGTCCGCCGCTGCCGCTGACGATGCCACCGAGGGTCAGGTTGGCGCTGCCGCCGATGTTCAGATTACCGCCGAGCGCGACCGCGTTGGTCAGCGCCACGGCGGTACTGGCATCGAGCGTGCTGCCCGCCGCCGTGGTCAACGCGCCAGTGCCCAGCGCGGTGTTGCTGCCGACAATCAGCGTGCCGGCATTGAGCGCGGTACCGCCGGAGAAGGTGTTGTTGCCGCTCAGGCTCAGGTTTGCGGTGCCGTTCTTGATCAGGCTGCCGGCGCCGCTGACCACACCGCTCAGGCCCAGTGCCTGGGTGCCGCCGATAGTCAGCCCGCCTGCCAGTGCGACGGCATTGGCCAGGGTCACCGCGGTGGTCGCATCCAGTGTGGTGCCGGCCGCTGCGTTCAACGCGCCAGTGCCCAGCGCAGTGTTGCTGCCGACGAACAGACTGCCGGCATTGAGCGCCGTGGTGCCGGAATTGGTGTTGTTGCCGGTCAGGGTCAGGCTGGCAGTGCCGGACTTGGTGATGCCGCCGGTGCCGGACAGCACGCCGCCCAGGGTCAGGGCATTGCTGCCGAGCACGTTCAACGCACCGGTGATGCCGACGTTGTTGGCCAGGGTCACGTTGCCAGTGCTGTCGAGGCTGGTGCCGTTGCCGGTGTTGAGTACACCTGTACCCAGTGCGTTGTTGTTGCCGACGCGCAAGGTGCCGGCGCTGAGACTGGTGATCCCGGTGTAGGTGTTGGTGCCGTTGAGGGTCAGGCTGCCGCTGCCGGTTTTGCTCAGGTTGGCGGCGCCGCTGATGACCCCGCCCAGGGTCAACGCCCCGGTGCCGGTTGCAGTCAGGGTGCTGTTGAGCGTGATCGCGTTAGCCAGCGAAATCGGCGTCGCCGCCGAGATGCTCGAAGAGCCGCCAACAGTGATGCCGCCGGAGCTGAACGCCTGGTTGTTGCCCACCTGCACCACACCGCCATTGAGCACGGTGTTGCCGGTGTAAGTGTTGATACCGTTGAGGTTGAGCTGACCGCTGCCGATCTTGGTCAGGCCGCCGCTGCCGGAGATCACGCCGTTCAGGGCCGTGCCGTTGATGCCCTGCAGGGTCAGGCCGCTGGCGCCCAGATTGATCTGGTTGGCCAGCGTCAAACCGGCATTGCTGGCCTGCAGAATCCCGCCGTTGGACGTCAGCACACCGCTGCCGAACGCCGCGTTGTCGTTGAACTGGGCAACACCGCCGTTGAGCGTGGTGGCGCCGCTGACCAATGGCCCCTGCAAGGTCCAGGTGCCGCTGTTGAGGGTCAGGTTGTTGAAGTTGACGTAGGTCGCGCTGGACGCCGTGCCGCTTCCGGAGGTGCCGCCGCCGAGGCCGATCGGGTTTTGCAGGATCAGCGTGTTGGTACCCGCCGCACCGCCATCGATCGTCCCGGTCGGGGCAAAGGTCAGGTTGATGCCGATCAGGCCACCGAGGCCGACGGAGACTTGCACACCGTCGCCGACGTTAACGCTGGAACCGGTGATCGCATAGAACGTGTTGGTGCTGCCCGCCCCCATCGACACACCGCCGGTGATGTTGCCGGCGTTGGTGAACGTGTTGCCCGCCACTGACGTCTCGAACGCAATCCGGCCGTTGATGGTGCCGCTGGCACTGTTGGTCATGTTGACTTGCGAACCGCCATATACCCCGACCACCGGGGTATCGGCCAGCGTGATGCCGCCTACCGACAGCCCGGTGGAGGTGATGATGCCGTCGTTGGTGATGGTCGTGGTGCCCGACACCGAGTTGTTCACCGCAATCCCCAGACCGTCGATGCTGGTCAGATTGAGACCGAGCAACATGCCGGTGCCGCGAATGATCCCGGTGGCGTTGTTGACGACGTTCACCGTGCTGGTCGCGCCGCTGCCGATGAACGCACCGCCACTGAGGATCGAGACCAGGCCCAGCAAGGCCGGGTCGAGGGTGCCGGAGTTGTTCAGGTTGATGTTGGCCCCGGTCAGGTTGAGCACTTTGCCACCCAGGGTCGCGTTCATCTGTGCACCGTTGGTGACGTTGACCGTCAATCCGCTGGTGGCACTGCTGTAGTCATTGAGAAACAGCGGCAGCGTCGGGACGCCCGAACAGGTAATCGTCGAACCGGCCGCCGAGCAGGTGGCGAGCGCCTGCTCGCTGAACCCACCGAACAGCAGTCCGGCAACGCTCAGGTGCACGGCAAGGGAAAGAGGGGAAAAACGCGAGACGAGGGCAATACCAGACCTTGCTTCCACGGGCTACTCCTTGTCGTGGCCAAATTCTTCCTTGAAGGCGTGCAACGCGGCGCGGGTTTCACACGCGGATCAAGACAGCGACGGTCATCACACAACCGTGTCATTGCTGAAACACGCTAGCCGACGCCCCGCGATGGAGCATTGGTCAAATGGCATTAATACTTTGGTGTTAGAGGTTTCTGGAATAAGCGCCGCAGCGGCGCCCGCCCCCGTATTTGCGGGCGCTGGCCGCAAGTGGGCGAGCCAGAGGGGTTCGCTCGCCCAGGACAAAAAAATGTCGGGTGCCATGTAAAGCCACCCTGATCCGCGGTTTTCCGGAGGACATGACCGATCCGTCAGTTAAATCGGCGAAACCGGCGAAATTTCAGTGCATTGCAGAAACTGGTACGGCTTGTGCAAACGTTTGCGTAGCGTCGTTACCGACGTTTTCGTAACAAAACCATACAGGGCCATGATTTGCCGGCCCTGATCCGCAAAAAGGACTTTGAATGCACATCGCTCTGCACCGCCGCGCCCGTGACGCGCGCACGTTTGCTGTTTCCCTGCTACTGGCCGGCGTTACCGGATTTCTCAGCCACAGTGCACTGGCACAAGCCGCGCCCGCCGATGAATCGGCCCAGGGCGAAAGCCTCAGTCCGGACGCCAGCCCGCCCAAAAAAGGCGCATACCTGTCGGACTGGTACAACCAGGACCTGACCCTGATCGGCAGCAAGGACATCAGTTTCGGCCCGCAACCGGCCGACGATATCTACCTGGAATACGAGTACTTCGGCCGCAAGGGGCCGTTCGAACTGTACGGCTACGTCGACATTCCGAAGATCTTCAACATCGGCAACAGCCATGACAAAGGCGTCTGGGATCACGGCTCGCCGGTGTTCATGGAGCACGAACCGCGCATCTCCATCGACTACCTGGCCGGGCGCAGCCTGGCCATCGGTCCGTTCAAGGAATGGTACGTGGCGTTCGACTGGATCTACGACCACGGCAGCCGCAAGGAAAACCGCGCCAACACCCTCTACAGCGGCTTCGGCACCGACATCGACACCCATTCGCGGGTCAACCTGTCGGCCAAACTGTACGGGCGTTACCAATGGGAAAACTATGGCGCCAGCAATGAATATTCCTGGGACGGCTACCGCGCGCAGCTCAAGTACATCGTGCCGATCAGCAGCTTCAGCAACGGCGCCTCGTTGACCTACATCGGCTTCACCAACTTCGACTTCGGCTCCGACATGCACAAGGACAACCCGGCGCGCACCGCCAACGCAACGGTGGCGACCAACGTCCTGCTGTACTCCTTTACCCACCTGCGCTTCACCCTGGTCGGGCGTTACTTCCACAACGGCGGTAACTGGGAGGACGGCAGCGAGCTGAACTTCGGCGACGGCGACTTCCGTGCGCGCTCCAACGGTTGGGGTTACTACGCCGGCATCGGCTACCAGTTCTGATATCAGGAGATTTTCCATGCAAGCAATGACGCGTCTGACCCTGGCCGCTGCGGCCCTGCTCTCTTCCACCACTTGGGCCGCGCAAGCGCCGATCCAGCCGAAAGTGGTGTTGATCACCATGTTCGCGCCCGAAGCGCAGAACTGGATCGAGCGCCTGGACCTCAAGCAGGAAATCCGCGTGCCGGGCCTGTCCGCCGAGTACCCGACGATCCGCTGCAACACGCAACAGGTGTGCCTGCTGACCACCGGCATGGGCCAGACCAACGCCGCCGCTTCGACTCTGGCACTGGCGTTGTCGCCGAAATTCGACCTGCGCAAAAGCTGGTTCCTGATCGCCGGGATCGCCGGCATCAGCCCGAAACACGGGACCATCGGCACCGCCGCGTGGGCGCATTACCTGGTGGAATTCGGTACCCAATGGGAGCTGGATTCGCGCGACGCTCCGGCGAGCTGGCCAACCGGATACCTGGGCATCAACACCAAGGGACCAAACGAAAAACCGCCGCTGGACTACAAGACCGAAGTCTTCGAACTCAACCCGAAACTGCAAGCCAAAGCCTTTGCCCTGAGCCACAAGGTCGAGCTGAGCGAAAGCAAGGAGTCGGCGGCCTGGCGCCGCAAATACCCGGCGGCGCCGGCCAATCAGCCGCCGGTGGTCACCCGCTGCGACACGCTGGCGGGCAACACCTGGTTCTCCGGTACACGCCTGAGCGAACGCGCCGAGGTCTGGACTAAATTGTTGACCGACAACCACGGCGAATACTGCACTACGCAACAGGAAGACAACTCCACTTACGAAGCCCTGTTGCGCGCCAGTCGTGAAGGTCTGGTGGATGTGCAGCGTCTGGCCGTGGTGCGCGCCGGCTCCGACTTCGACCGCCCTGCTCCGGGCGGCAGCGAAGTGGACAATTTGCTGAAATACGCCGATCAGGGCGGCTTCGTGCCGGCGCTGGAAAACCTCTATCGTGCGGGTAACCCGCTGGTGCAGGACATCCTGAAAAACTGGTCGGCGTGGGAAAACGGCGTCCCGCAATCCTGAGACCAACACGAAAAAATGTGGGCGCTGGCTTACCAGCGATGGCATCAGTTCAGTCAACTTCTTCATCGACTGTTCTACCGCTATCGCTGGCAGGCCAGCTGCCACAGGTCATGCGGTGTTTGAAAGATCAGGGAATCAGAATGACTTTGTCGCCACTGCCCTGATTCACCTGCGCGTAGCTGTCCAGCCCATCCGCCAACGGCACCTCCACCAGCCCTTGCGGCAACGGCAACAGATCCTCATCGAAGAACCGCCCGAACTGCTCGAGCATCGCCGCACAGGCCTGCACGCCGTACAGCAGCGAGTTGATTCCGACCACCGAACCGCCCTTGCGGTACAGCGCCAGCGCTGGCAATTGCACGTGACCATCCACCGGTGCGGCGATGATCGCGATGCGGCCGAACGCCGCCAGTGCCGCCACCGAGGCCGGCAGCCAGAAACCGGTGGTGTCAAAGATCACGTCGGCGCCGCCGTTGTACACCGCATTGACCTGCGCGCCGAGGTCTTCAGGTTTATCCAACTGAATGGTCTGGAAGCCCTGCGCCTGCAACGCCTTGACCTGTTCCGGCCGCCGCGCCGCTGCCAGAATCTGCGCCCCGCGCACTTTGGCCAGCGCCAATGCCGCTGTCGCCACCGCACCGCCGCCGATCACCAGCAAGCGGGTTTCAGCGTTCACCAGGCTGCGTTCCAACGCATCCCAAGCGGTGGTGTACGGCACGCCGAGGCTGGCGGCCTGGGCGAAACTCAAGTGCGACGGTTTGGGTGCGACGCCATTGGCCGCCAGTTTGAGGAACTGCGCATGGGCGCCATCGGCAAAGAAGCCCAGCTCGCGCCCGGTGCCCCAGACCTCCTGGCCGATCAATGCCTGCGGCCCCTCGACCACTACACCGGCAAAATCGCGCCCGGGAATTCGCGGCAACGTGGTGTAGGGGAAACGCCCGAGTACGTTCTTCACATCGCTGGGGTTGAGGCCGGCGGCCTTGATCTCGACCAGCACTTCATCAGCACCCGGTACGGGGTTGGCGACATCGACGAAGCGCAGGGAGGACAGGTCGCCGGTTTGATCGAATTGCAGTGCTTTCATGAGGACATCCACCGAAGGGAGAAAAGGAAATTCACGACAACCAGCCGGCCACCAGTTGCCGGCCCATCGGCCACAACTGCTCGCCCGCGAGCATGCCCAGCAGACCGACCAGGGCAATGGCCGGTGGCGCCGGGGAACGGAAATCCAGCGCACCGTAGAGCAGGCCGACGCCCAGACCGATGGCCAGCGAAATCAGGTAGTTCATGGGAAAACTCCGCCGCGTGAAAGGAATGGGCAGAGTCTAGGGAAGCAACACGCTCGGTACCGGCCAAGGACTTCTGAATTTCGGCCAAATCCTCGAGTTCACTGCACTCTCCTGTGGGAGCGAGCTTGCTCGCGAAGGCGGCGGGTCAGTCCCTTCGATCTACACAGACCTACCGCTTTCGCTGGCAAGCCAGCTCCCACAGGATCGGGTTCAGGTCGTGGGGAATTGCGAAGGCGCCACACCCAGCTCGCGGCGGAACATGTCACTGAAACTGCTCGGCGAATACCCCAGCTCCCGAGCGATGGCACTCACCGGCACGCCCTGGATCAACGCCGCCACCGCCGTCGCCAGTTGCACCTGCCGCCGCCATTCGGCAAAGCCCATGCCCAGGCTGTCCTTGAACAACCGCGCCAGCGTGCGCACGCTGGCCCCAGCGTTTTGCGCATGCTGCTCGAACGGAATGTCCAGCGACGGCGCAGCCATCACCGCCTGACACAGGTTCATCAAGCGCCGGTCGGAATCATCCGGCAGCGCAATCTTCAACGATGAACGCCGCGCGCGCCTGAGTTCCAGCAACGCCAGCCCGACCAGCGCCTCGTAGTAGGCCGGTTCGCCGCTGTCGCCCTGCGCCACCAACCCGACGATCAGCTCCCGCAGCAGGCCGCCGACCTCGATCACCTGCACGGTCTCATCGAGGGTCGCCGCGAGCGCCGGGCGCAGGTAGATATTGCGCATCTGCAGGTCCGACACGACACGAATCCCGTGCGGCACCCCCGGCGGCAACCACACCGCCCGTTGTGGCGGCACCACCAGTGCCTCGTGCGGCGTCTCGACCCACATCACGCCGCTCATCGCATAGAGCAACTGGCCCCAGACATGCTCGTGCGGTTCGATGAACAGGCCACGCGGATAGGTCCGTGCCAGCGGCTGCACCGGCACCGCGGTATCACTCAGATCAGGGGGAGCGGCTAGGGCCATGGCGAGCAATCATTGGGGCTGGCGGAGGCGCCATGGTAACCAGTCCCCTGCCCGCCCGCCAACGCCCACTACCGTCGGACAATCCAACTGAATTTTCCACGCGCGCCGCGATCCCTCTAATACCACAGGGAGGAATACGGGCTTTATGAACAACGCAAAACTGTTTGTCATCGAATACACCCTTCACGGCGCCGCCAAGTCGTTCATTATCCGCTCGGACAAAATGGACAATGCCGAGGCCTGGCACTGGGCAAGCTGCGACGCGGGGGTGGGCCGCATCCCGCGCTTCGGCCGGGAAAAGGTGCAAAAGACCAGCAAGCCGATGGCGGAAAAATTCGGCGTGGAAAATGTCACCTGGCGTCCGGCCAGCTAAGCTGTGGCAGCGGCAGGATCACTTCGGGGGGGGAACACACATGACGACCATCAGCAGCCCGGCGCACCTGGACTACGGCCTGGACACCCTGTTCGGCCGGATCACCAAGAGCACCGAATGCCGGGTCGGCCTGGAGCCCGTCGCCGACGACCCCTACCGCTTCGCCCTGCGCGTCCCGGCGCCACTGCCGGAAGACCTCGAACAGGCGAAAACCATCGTCGTTCGCGTCGATGGCCGACGCCTGCATGGCACCGTCCGCCACACCGAACGGCTGGACGACGACAGCCTCAAACTGGAAGTGGAGCCCGACTAGGCTCCACTGTTTTTTGCCCGTACGTCAGCCATGGGCACACTTGCAGCCCTTGGTCGCACACTCCGTACCATTCTCATGATGATGCGCACACGCCTCGCAGCAGAAATGCTTGCCGTGGCGCACGATCGGATGCTCGCCGAGCTTGCAGTTGCATTTCGGACAGTCACAGGTTTTATCAGGCATGGGACAGACTCCTTGGGTGGTGGTTGTCTGAGGCTTGCATGCAAGCCGTCCTCCCAGTGTAGGAGTTGTCGGTGAATGCCGACGGCGAATGGCTACCGCGCGTCGAGCAGACGGCCAAGGCGCGCAGCCCTGGCCAGTGCTACCGCCCGGTCGGCTCGCAGGCAGCCAGGCTCAAGCGCTTTCCCGCACGCTGCTGCGGTACATGAAGACCAGCGCCAATCCCAGGCAGCCCATCGCCAACACGCGCGACGCGGACAACTCGATCGCCGGGTTGCCCAGCCAGCCGAAGTTGTCGATCAGCATGCCCATGCCCAACTGCCCGACAATCACCGCCACCGTCGCCACCGCCGTGCCCACCACCGGCACCGCGCCGACCATGACCATCATGTAGACCACGCCGAACAACGCTCCGCAGAGCTGCCATTTGGGCACATCGAGCAAGCTCATGGCATGCGCCGGCTCGAAAAACACAATCAACAACCCGGTCGTCACCGCCCCGACGAAAAACGTCAGCAGACTGCTGCGCAACACCCCGACCGTTTCCCCCAGCCGCCCGTTAATCGCCGCCTGCACGCTCAGCACGGCCCCGGCCAGCACCACCACCGCCAACAAAATAACCAGACTCATGATTCAACCCCGCGCGATCAGAACAAGTGCTGCCACAATCAGAACCAGCGCCAGCCAGCGCTCGGCGTTGACCTTCTTGCGCCTCGCTCCGAACCAGCCGAAATGGTCGATTAGCACACTCTTGCCGACCTGCCCGGAGAGAATCGCGATCATGGTCATGGCGATGCCGATATGCGGCGTGGCCAGCGTCAGCACGACCACGTACATCGGCCCGAGAAACCCGCCGATCAGCTGCCAGCGCGGCAGGTCCGTCAGCGCCGGACCCTTCTGCGGGCCGGCGAACAGCAGCAGCAAAAACAGAATCGCCGAGCCCACGCCAAAAATGCTCAGGGTCGCCCACAGGTGCCCGACCTGCACACCCAGCGGCCCGAGCAAGCCGGCCTCCACCGACAGGCCCATGCCGGCGAGGATCACCAACGGCAGCAACAACAGGCGCAACCCCGGTTTCGTCACCGGCGCGCTCGCACTCACTTCTTCCAACGTCTGCATAACACCCACTCAAGCGATTAAACGATGGCGCGGATTATCGGCTGGCGCCGCTGTGCGATAAATGGCAGCATCCGGACAACACTTTTGCGCAACTCGCACAGCGGAGCATCATGCACGGGCTCAACGAACTGGGATTCAAGGCACTCAGGCTGTTTGTCGCCGTGCTCGACCACGGCAGTTTTTCCGAAGTTGCGCGCCGTGAGGGCGTGGCGCCGTCATCGATCTCGCGGCAGATCCAGTTGATGGAACAGGCGCTGAACCAGCAATTGCTCTATCGCCATACCCGCGCGGTGACGCCGACCGAGGCCGGGCGCATGCTCGGCCACCATGCGCGGTTGGTGCTGGTGCAACTGGAGGAGGCCGAACAGGCGCTGCAGGAGCAGCAAAGCGAACCGACCGGCCTGGTGCGGATCAACGCCCCGGTGGTGTTCGGCCAGCGCCACCTGACGCCATGGCTCGGCCAGTTGTGTATGCGTTACCCGAAGTTGCAGCTGGATATCCAGCAGACCGACCACTACATCGACCCGCTGCAGGAAGGCGCCGACCTGCTGGTGCGCATCGGCGCGCTGCACGATTCGAGCATGCAGGCGCGAATCCTCGCGCCGCACCGCTTCCAGGTCGCCGCCAGCCCGGCGTATCTCCAGCGCCACGGCGCGCCGCAAGCCCCCGAGGATCTGGCCCGGCACCAGTGCCTGGCGTACAAGGGTGCCGCCGGTCAGCAGCGCTGGTTTTTCCGACGCGACGGCGAGGATTGGACGCCCTACTCGGTCAGCGGCCCGATCACCGGCAACCACGCCGACACCCTGACCCAGGCCGCCGTGCAAGGGTTGGGGCTGGTGATGTTTCCGTCGTGGCTGATCGGCGAAGCGGTACGCGAGGGCACGCTGGTGCCGGTGCTGAGGGACTATCAGGTGTCGAACAGCCTCGAGCCGCAGCAGATTGCCGTGCTGTGGCCGGGGAGCCGGCGGCTGTCGGTGAAGGTGCGCACGGTGATTGATTTTTTCGTCGAGTGCTTCGGCGAAGTGCCGTATTGGGACCGGCCGTGATAGATCAAGCACCACAGTCCCTGTGGGAGCTGGCTTGCCAGCGATGAGGCCGGCACATCCGTCATGGATGTCGACTGACAGGACGCCATCGCTGGCAAGCCAGCTCCCACAGGGTTTTGAGTCGAACGCTCGATGACGTCAGATGCGGAACTGCCCCACCAGTTTGCCCAGCCGCTGGCCGAGGTCGGCCAGGCTGCGCGAGGTCTGTGCGCCCAACTGAGTTTCGTCGGCGACGTTATCCACCGCCACCGCAATCTGGTGCACGCTGCGGTTGATCTCTTCGGCCACGGCCGTCTGCTCCTCGGCAGCGCTGGCAATCTGTGCGTTCATCGAGTTGATGGTGGCGATCAGTTGCGCCATGGTGTCCAACGACGCACCGGCCTGGTTGGCCTGGGCCGAAGTGCCGTCACCGGCCTCGCTGGAACGGCGCATGGCCTCCACCGCCGACTGCGTGCCGGCCTGCAGGCGGTCGATCATGCCCTGGATTTCCTGCGTGCTGATCTGCGTACGACTGGCCAGCGCCCGCACCTCATCGGCGACCACGGCAAAACCGCGCCCGGCCTCCCCCGCCCGCGCCGCTTCAATGGCGGCGTTCAGCGCCAGCAGGTTGGTCTGCTCGGCAATCGAGCGGATCACCCCGAGCACACCGACAATCGATGACACGTCCTGCTGCAGGCTATCGAGCGATACGCCACTGCTGCGAATGTCATCGACCAAGGCATGAATCTGCTGAATGCTGCCGGCCACCACACGCTTGGCGGCCTGGCCTTCTTCGTCGGTCTGCTGGGCGGCGACCGCGGCGTTCTGGGCGCTCTTGGCCACTTCCTGCGCGGCGGCGGACATCTGGTTGATCGCCGTCGCCACCTGATCGGTCTCGTGGCGCTGACGCTCCATGGCCTGGTCGGAACGCTGAGCCTGATCCGACACCTGGGTCACCAGCCCGGTCAGTTGCGTGGTCATCTCGGTGATCTGCCGCACCAGGCCGTGGATCTTGTCGACGAAGCGGTTGAACGAGCCGGCCAGTTCACCGAGTTCATCCTGGCTGGTGAGGGTCAGCCGTCGGGTCAGGTCGCCCTCGCCTGCCGCGATGTCGTCGAGGTTGGCTTTCATCAGGGTCAGCGGCCGCAGGATGGTATTGGCCAGCAGCAGCCCCGCCACGGCAATCAGCAACAGCATCACCACCGCCACGCCGGCGATGCTCAGCACCACGCCTTCCATGCGTTCCTGGACCTGGGCCTGGACCAGCGCCACCTGCGCCTCGATGCCGTCGAGGTTGACCGACGTACCGACCGCCATGTCCCACTTGGGCAGGTATTCGGTGTAGCCGAGCTTCGGCACCAGCACTTGCGCATTGCCCGGCAGCGGCGAGCTGTATTGCAGGTAGTGGGTGCCGTCCTTCGCCACTTTCACCAGGTCGCGGTTGACGTAGACGCCGTTCGGATCGCGGTTGTCCTTGAAGCTCTTGCCCACGCCGTCGGGGTCGTTGGCCTTGAACAGGCGCACGGTCTCGGAGTCGTAGCCGAAGAAATAGCCGTCCTTGCCGTACTTGATGCCTGAGAGCAGCTTGATCGCCTGCGCCCGCGCGGCGGCATCGCCCGGCGCAGCGGCGTCGTAGAGTGGCTTGATCGTGGTCATCGCCACGGCAACGTAACTGGCCAGGGTCGCCTTGGCGTCGCCCAGCAGACGTTCGCGGGTCTGCTCGACTTCCTTGTGCGCCTGCTCCTGCAGGATCAACAGTGTGGTCAGGCTGATGACCAGCGCAAAGAGCAATACCGGGAGAACGGCAAGGGACAGGACTTTAGCCTTGAGACTCAAGCGCATGGGGGCTCACTCTTTTGGTTTTATTGGCGTGGTTAAAGGCTTTAACGGCACGCAAAAGCAAAAGTTGAGTCTGGGCGATGGCCTGCTGTCCCGGTGGCAGCGAGCCTGCTCGCGAAGGCATCGTGTCAGTCAGCGTGTGCCTGGCTGGCATAGCACTTTGGCGAGCGGGCTCGCTCCCACCGGGGACTTTCGGGGTCAGAGCACCATTGCGGCCACCCAGCCGAACGCCAGCAGCGGCAGGTTGTAGTGCAGGAACGTCGGCACCACGGTGTCCCAGATGTGGTGATGCTGACCGTCGATGTTGAGGCCGGAGGTCGGCCCGAGGGTCGAGTCCGAGGCCGGCGAACCGGCGTCGCCCAACGCACCGGCCGTACCGACGATGCACACGATGGCAATCGGGCTGAAGCCCAGCTGCACGCACAGCGGGACAAAAATCGCCGCGAGAATCGGCACCGTGGAAAACGACGAACCAATCCCCATGGTCACCAACAGCCCGACCAGCAGCATCAGCAAGGCACCGATGCCCTTGCTGTGATTGATCCACGCAGCGGACGACTCGACCAGGGTCTGCACCTCCCCGGTGGCCTTCATCACTTCGGCGAATCCGGACGCGGCGATCATGATGAAGCCGATCATCGCCATCATTTTCATGCCTTCGGTGAACAGGTCATCGGTTTCGCGCCACTTGACGATGCCGGACGCGGAAAAGATCAGGAAACCGGCCAGCGCACCGATAATCATCGAATCCAGCAGCAGCTGAATGATGAACGCCGCCGCGATGGCGACACCGGCGATCAGCAGGCTACGCGGGTTGTATTGCACCGCCACTTGCTCGACCTGCTCGATTTTCGCCAGGTCATAGACGCGCTTCCTGCGATAGCTGATGAAGGCGATACCCAGGCCCACCAGCATGCCCAGCGCCGGGATGCCCATGGCGTGGGTGACATTGATTCCGCTGATGTCGACGCCACTGCGGGCGACGTTGGCCAGCAGGATCTCATTGAGAAAGATGTTGCCGAAGCCTACCGGCAGAAACATGTACGGGGTAATCAGGCCGAAGGTCATGACGCAGGCGATCAGGCGGCGGTCGAGCTGCAGCTTGGTCAGGACGTAGAGCAGCGGCGGTACCAGCAGCGGAATGAACGCAATGTGGATCGGTAGGATGTTCTGCGAAGCAATCGCCACCACCCACAGCAGGCCGATCAGTAGCCATTTGACGCTGCCGCCACCGCTGGCGTGCTGGCGGTCGACCATCGCCAGTGCCTTGTCGGCCAACGCATGGGCCAGGCCGGACTTGGCAATCGCCACGGCGAAAGCGCCGAGCAACGCGTAGGACAACGCCACGGTCGCCCCGCCGCCCAGGCCGCTGTTGAACGCCTTGAGCGTGGCGTCGATACCCAGGCCGCCGGTCAGGCCACCGACCAGCGCACCGACGATCAACGCGATCACCACATGCACCCGGGACAGGCTGAGGATCAGCATGATGCCGACCGCAGCAATCACTGCATTCATTTCACTACCTCAAGAAACACTGCGATGCAAAACACACCGCCAGACAGGATGAGTCCGCCCACGGAGCACCGGCGGATTTGCAAAGAGGGTCTTATTAGAAGGGCGCGCACTGTGAATGAAGCAGCGCCAAGCTGCAAGTCACAAGCTGCAGGCTTTGGCGTTTTTTCACATGCAGCTTGCGGCTCGAAGCTCAAGAAAGCTGTTCCTGGGCCGTTACAGTGCAAAGTCTCAGATATTTATCGAATAAGGACGTTTCCATGTCGCTCAGACAACTTTCCATCCAATGGAAAATCACCCTGCTCGCCGGGCTGTGCCTGGCCGGTATCGTGACCTTGTTGGTGGGTCTTTCGCTGTACCGCATGGAGCACAGCACCGCGCTGGTGAAGGCCGCCAGCATGGAGATGCTCACCGAATCGGCCCAGGCGCGCATCGAATCCCAGGGCGAGGTCCAGGCCGCCGGCATTCGCCAGCAGTTCATGGACGCCTACCAGTACGGCCACGGCTTCTCGCGGCAGGTGCTGTTCCTGCGGGAACAGGCCGAGAAGCGTTTCCTCGACGCCTTCGACCTGCGCGAAGACATGACCCGTCAGGTCAAGTCGGCGCTGCAGGCCAACCCGGAACTGCTCGGCCTGTCGCTGGTGTTTGAAGCCAATGGCCTCGACGGCAAGGACGAACTGTTCGCCGGGCAAGCGGAACTGGGCAGCAACGACAAGGGCCGCTTCGCCCTCTACTGGTCGCAGCCGACGCCGGGCAAGGTCACGTCGATGGCGTTGCCGGAAAGCGACATGAGCGACACCAGTACCGGCCCCAGCGGCCAGGCTGCCAACGCCTGGTTCACCTGCCCGCGCACCACGCTCAAGCCGTGCGTGATCGAGCCGTACTTCTATGTGATCGACGGCCAGAAAGTGCTGATGACCAGCATCGTCTTCCCGCTGCAGGTCAACGGCAAAGTGATCGCCTCGCTGTCGGTGGACATCAACCTCAACAGCCTGCAGGCGGTGAGTCAGGGCGCCAGCCAGAAACTCTATGACGGCCAGACCGCCGTGAGCATCATCAGCCCGGCCGGCCTCCTCGCCGGCCACAGCCCGGACGCCGGCAAACTCAGCCAGCGCCTGGATGCCGTGGATCCCGCCAGCGGCGCCGAACTGCTGCGCCTGCTGGCGGCCAGCAGCAGCGTCAGCAGCCTGCACAGCAACGGCCAGTTGAAAGTCCTGTCGCCGTTCCAGCCGATCCCCGGCGGCCCGGCGTGGGGCGTGTTGCTCGATGTGCCGGAGAAGGTCCTGGTCAGCCGCGCCGAAGCGCTCAAGCAGCAACTGGATGCAAGCAACCGTTCCGGCACGCTGATCGAACTGAGCCTTGGCGTGCTGGCCGCGCTGGTCGGTTTGCTCCTGGTGTGGCTGATGGCGCGCAGCGTGACCCGACCGATCCTCGGCGTGGCGCACATGCTCGAAGACATCGCCAGCGGCGAAGGCGACCTGACCCGGCGTCTGGCCTATGACAAGCAGGATGAGCTCGGCCAGTTGGCCGGCTGGTTCAACCGCTTCCTCGACAAGTTGCAGCCGATCATTGCCGAGGTGAAACGCTCGGTGCAGGACGCGCGCAACACCGCCGACCAGTCCTCGGCCATCGCCACCCAGACCAGCGCCGGCATGGAGCAGCAGTATCGCCAGGTCGATCAGGTCGCCACCGCCTCGCATGAAATGAGCGCCACCGCCCAGGACGTCGCCCGCAGCGCCGCGCAAGCCGCCGAAGCGGCCAAGGACGCCGACCGCGCGACCCGCCAGGGCCTCACCGTGATCGATCGTACAACCGCCAGCATCGACACCCTCGCCGCCGACATGAGCGCGGCGATGGTGCAGGTCGAAGGTCTGGCCGCCAACAGCGAGAAGATCGGCACCGTGCTGGAAACCATTCGCGCCATCGCCGAACAGACCAACCTGCTGGCGCTCAACGCCGCCATCGAAGCGGCGCGTGCCGGTGAGGCCGGACGCGGATTTGCGGTGGTCGCCGATGAGGTGCGCAACCTCGCGCGGCGCACTCAGGAATCGGTGGAAGAAACCCGTCAGGTCATCGAACAATTGCAGAACGGCACCCAGGACGTGGTCGGCTCAATGGGCAACAGCCATCGTCAGGCCCAGGGCAGTGTCGAGCAGGTCGGCCAGGCGGTGACCGCGCTGCGCCAGATCGGTGATGCGGTGACGGTGATCAGCGACATGAACCTGCAGATCGCCAGCGCTGCCGAGGAACAGAGCGCGGTGGCCGAGGAAATCAACAACAACGTGGCGACCATTCGCGACGTCACCGAGTCGCTGTCCGGGCAGGCGAATGAGTCGGCGCGGGTGAGCCAGTCGCTCAACAGCCTGGCCAATCAGCAGCAGAGTCTGATGGATCAGTTTCGGGTTTGATTCAACGGTTGCGGGGTGCCGGTCGGCCCCCCCGCTCACGGTAGAGACCGGTACACCCTTTTCCGTGAGGGGCTGTTGGGGCTCAACGCCGGGGCAACTCGATCACCACCTGCAGCCCGCCCCACTCGCTTTCCCCCAGCACCAGCAACCCGCCCCACGTCTCGACGATATCCCGCACGATCCCCAGCCCCAGGCCATGCCCGTCAGTCTGCTCGTCGAGCCGCGTGCCGCGGCTGAACACCTGGGCGCGCTGCTCCTGGGGAATCCCCGGCCCGTCGTCTTCCACGCTGAAGGCAAAGCCATCGGTGCGCTCGATCACACTCAGGCGTACCTCGGCATCCGCCCACTTGCAGGCGTTGTCCAGCAAGTTGCCGAGCAGCTCCAGCAAGTCCTCGCGGTCCCACGGCAAGCGCAGCCCCGTCGGCGCAACGTAGCTCAGCGCCAGGTGCTCGCCGTGAATCATGTTCAGCGTCGCCAGCAGTCCCGGCAGTTCCGCATCGCAATCGAACAGGGCACCCGGCAACGCATCGCCGGACAACCGGGCGCGATTGAGTTCGCGATTGAGGCGCTGTTGCACCTGCTCCAATTGTTCCTTGAGGATCCGCCGCAGCTCTGGATGACCGTCGAGTTTTTCGCTGGAAGCCAGACTCAGCAGCACCGCCAACGGCGTTTTCAGCGCATGCCCGAGATTGCCCAGGGCATTGCGCGAACGCTTGAGGCTGTCTTCGGTGTGCGCCAGCAAATGGTTGATCTGCGCCACCAGCGGCTCCAGCTCTGCCGGCACTTGTTCATCGAGTTGCGAACGCTGACCCTGCTGCAACTGAGCGATTTGCTCGCGCGCCTTTTCCAGCGGTCGCAAGGCGCGGCGCACGGTCAGGCGTTGCAGCAGGAGGATCAGCAGCAGCCCCGCCAGGCCGAGCCCGACGCCGATCTGGCGCATGCGCTGGAAACTCTCACGCACCGGCGTGTAGTCCTGGGCCACGCTGATCGAAATCGACTGGCCGAGGCGCCGATAGTCCGAACGCAGCACCAGCAACTGCTGACCGTCCGGGCCCAGTTGCAGATTGCTGTGCAGGCCCGGATGGTCGAGGCGCGGCAGCTCCTGATCCCACAACGAGCGCGACCGCCAATGGCTGTCGGCAAAATCGATGCGGAAGTAATGCCCGGAAAACGGCCGCTGATAGGCCGGCGACAGGTGCCGCTCATCCAGCTGCAAACCTTGCGGGCCGCGCACCAGCGCCACCAGCAGGTTTTCGCTGTCGTTGCGCAGTCCGGCTTCGAGATAGCGCTGCAGGCCGACTTCGAACAGCCACAGGCTGGTTTGCGCCAGCACCAGGCCGACGATCACCATCACGCTGACCAGGCCCAGGCTCAAGCGGCGCTGGATCGACCTCACGAAGCCTGCCCGCCGAACAGGTAACCCTGGCCGCGACGGGTTTCGATGACGCTGCGCCCGAGCTTGCGGCGCAAGTGATTGACGTGCACTTCGAGCACGTTGGAGTCGCGCTCGGTTTCACCGTCGTAGAGGTGTTCGGCGAGGTGGCTTTTCGACAGGATCTGCTCCGGGTGCAGCATGAAATAGCGCAGCAGACGGAATTCGGCGGCGGTCAGCTGGATGTCGGTACCGTCGCGCACGACGCACTGACGGCCCTCGTCCAGGTGCAGGCCGGCGGCCTTGAGCGTCGGCTGGTTGGCCTGGCCCTTGGAGCGGCGCAGCAGCGACTGGATGCGCAGGTGCAGTTCTTCCGGGTGGAACGGCTTGCTCAGGTAATCGTCGGCGCCGGCCTTCAGGCCTTCGATGCGCTCGGCCCAGGAATCACGCGCGGTCAGGATCAGCACCGGCGTGGCCAGCCCGCCGGCGCGCCATTGCGCCAGCACCTCGAGCCCCGGCACGCCGGGCAGGCCGAGATCGAGGATAATCAGGTCATAGGGCTCGCTGCTGCCCTGATACACCGCGTCGCGCCCGTCCGCCAGCCAGTCCACCGCGTAGCCCTGGCGTTGCAGGCCGGCCAGCAGTTCGTCGGCCAGCGGTACGTGGTCTTCCACGAGAAGCAAACGCATCGATCAATCTTCCTTGTCTTTCACCAGTTCGCCGGTATCGGCCTTCAGATGGAGCTCGCGCGCCACCCCTTCGACAGTCAGCAACTCGACTTCATAAACATAGACGTCGTGCTTCTCTTCCAGCTCGACTTCCAGCAGTTTCGCGCCGGGGTAGCGGTCCAGCGCTGTTTGCAGCACGTGCTCGAGCGGCAGGATCACACCCTGCTGACGCAGGCGCAGGGCCTCGTCCTGGTCCAGGTCGCGGGCCAGCGCCGCCGAACAAAAAATCAGAAGCGCCAGGGCAGTCCGACTGCTGGCGCGAGCATTGAGCTTCATTACGTATCCTGATGATCCTTGAGCACTTGCCCGCTGACCGCGTCCAATTCCAGGTCCCACTCCAGCCCTTGCGGATCGCGCAGATCGACCTGGTAGAGGTACTTGCCGTACTTCTCTTCCAGCTCGGTGTCGGAGATCGTGGAACCCGGATGCCGGGCCAGCGCCGTGGCATTGAGCTGCTCGAAAGGCTGAATAGTACCAGCGTCGCGCAGTCGCTGGGCTTCATCGGGATGCACATCACGGGCATGGGCCAGGCCGGCGCCGAGGCCGAGGCCGAGGCCGATCAGCGAGGCAAGGGACAGGGCAGTCAGGGTTTTCATGGTGTCTCCGTATTTTTATGTGCTACGGGGCGCCACCTTAACGGGATGAACTTAACTGAAACTGAATTGCCATCATTGCTCCAGCTCAACGCCTGTCACCGCCGGGCGGCGATCTGTGCACCGTGAGCGCACCCCCGCTGCGCACACGCATGCAGCCCTGAATGCTGCGCCTGCGCCTGGCGCGCAAACCTCGGCAACGCCTGCAGTGTTGCGCAACATGTGCTTATAATTGTTCGCTTGCTATCGATCGAGACCGGTATGACCGCCATCCACATCAAGTTTCCCGCCCTTACCCTCAAGGCCGGCCCACGGGCCATGGCGCGCATCCGGGCCCAGGGCCTGCACGCCGCCGACGTCGGCACCCTGCCCGGCGCCGCTGGCGGGCCGAAGGCGCTGGGGATTCAGGGGCTGGACCTGGCGTTGTTCGGCGAATGGTTGCCAAGCGCGCCACGCGAGCGCTCGCTGATCGGTGCCTCGGTAGGTTCCTGGCGCTTCGCCAGCGCCTGTTTGCCGGATGCCGCCGAAGGCATTCGTCGCCTCGGTCATCTGTATACCGAGCAGAATTTCAACAAAGGCGTGACCATCAGCGACGTCAGTCGCAGCTCGCAGCGCATGCTCGATGACCTGCTCGACGGGCGCGATGCGGTACTGCTCGACAACGCCCATTACCGCTTGAACATCATGGTGGTCAAAAGCCACGGCGGGCTGGCGGATGACCATCGCGGACGGCTCGGGCTGGCGCTGGGCTCGGTCATCGCCGACAACCTGCGCGGTCGTGCACGGCTGGCGCGGCACTTCGAACGGCTGATCATCCACGATCCGCGCCTGGCGCCGCCGGTCAACGCTCTGCATGACTTTCCCTCGCGTTTCATCGCGCTCAATGCCGGCA
Organism: Pseudomonas sp. efr-133-TYG-5; assembly: GCF_030209175.1. Classification (GTDB taxonomy): domain Bacteria; phylum Pseudomonadota; class Gammaproteobacteria; order Pseudomonadales; family Pseudomonadaceae; genus Aquipseudomonas. The sequence goes on from NZ_JARVSM010000003.1 coordinate 88,741, forward strand.
ATCTGCGTCAGGCGCTGCTGGCGTCCGGTTCGATTCCGATGGTCATGGAAGGCGTGCGCGACCTGCCGGGCGCCGGCGCCGGCACGTTCCGCGACGGCGGCCTGCTCGACTATCACCTCGACCTGCCCTACAGCGGCGACGGCATCGTGCTCTATCCGCACTTCACCGACCGGGTGATTCCCGGCTGGTTCGACAAGACCTTGCCTTGGCGCAAAGCCTCGGTGGAGCGTTTGCAGGACGTGCTGTTGCTGGCACCGTCGAAGGAATACCTGGCGCGCCTGCCCTACGGCAAGCTGCCCGACCGTAACGACTTCAAGCGCTTCATGGGTGATGCACCGAGCCGGCAGAAATACTGGCGGGCGGCGATGGACGAGAGCCGCCGGCTGGGCGACGAGTTTCTCGAACTGAGCGCCAGCGGTCGCCTCGCCGAGCGCTTGCTGACCCTTTAGTCAGTGTTTTCCCGCACCGCCGGAAACAAGCTGGTAAACTCGCCGCCTGCCCGAATCGCTGCGGCGAACGCCACCTGAACAGAGCCGAAAAAACTGTGGAAATCTTCAAGGAATTTACTTTCGAATCCGCCCACCGCCTGCCGCACGTACCGGACGGCCACAAGTGCGGACGCCTGCATGGCCACTCGTTCAAAGTGGCGATTCACCTGAGCGGCGACCTCGATCCGCACACTGGCTGGATTCGTGATTTCTCCGAGATCAAGGCGATCTTCAAGCCGCTGTACGAGCGCCTGGACCACAACTACCTGAACGACATCCCGGGTCTGGAAAACCCGACCAGCGAAGTCCTGGCCAAATTCATCTGGCAGGAATTGAAGCCACTGCTGCCGGAACTCAGCGCCATCCGCATTCACGAAACCTGCACCAGCGGTTGCATCTATCGCGGTGAGTGACCTTTTCGAGAGATCACCGAAAAATCCGTGGCAGCGGGCCGGCTCGCGAATGCGCTCTGCCAGTCACACAAATGTTGACTGAGACAATGTCTTCGCGAGCAGGCTCGCTCCCACAGGGATTGGCGCCGTGTCAGTAAATGAATAAACAGCCCTCGCGGCTGTTTTTTTAGGCCTATGCTTTTTGGCTCAAACCCGCCAAGAGGACAGGCCGATGACGGACTGGCTGCTGGATCAAGTCTTCGATTTCAACGGGCACCCCATACGTCATGCCGTGCGCGGTGACGGCCCGCCGCTGGTGTTCGTGCATGGCACGCCGTTTTCGTCGTATGTGTGGCACCGCATCGCGCCGTATTTCTTCGCCACGCATCGGGTTCACTACTTCGACCTGCTGGGTTACGGGCGCTCCGCGCAACCGAATGCCGACGTTTCCCTCGGCGTGCAGAATCAGCTGCTCTCGCAGTTGCTCGAACACTGGCACATCCAGCGCCCGGACGTGGTCGCCCACGACTTCGGCGGTGCCACCGCACTGCGCGCGCACTTGCTCGATGGCAAGGACTACCGCAGCCTGACCCTGATCGACCCGGTGGCATTGACGCCGTGGGGTTCGCCGTTCGTGCAGCATGTGCGCCAGCATGAAGCGGCGTTCAGCGGCCTGCCGGATTACATTCAGCGCGCGATCGTCCCGACGTACATTCGCGGGGCGATTCACCGCGACATCCCCGACGGCGAACTGGCGCCCTATGTGCAGCCGTGGCTCGGCGCTCAGGGGCAAGCGGCGTTCTATCGGCAGATCGCGCAGATGGACGAACGCTATACCCGCGAGGCCGAACCGCTGTACCCGAGCATCCGCTGCCCGGTGCAGATTCTCTGGGGTGAAGAGGATCAGTGGATTCCCATCGAGCGTGGTCTAGCGTTACACACGCTGATCCCCGGCGCGCAATTTCACCCAATCGCCAACGCCGGCCATCTGGTTCAGGAAGACGCGCCGGAAGCCATCGTCGCCGCCCTGCTGCGCTTTCTCTGACCCAACACCCATCCCTTGTAGGAGCGAGCCTGCTCGCGAAAGCGGAATATCAGCCACTGCAGATATCGCCTGATACGCCGCCTCCGCGAACAGGCTCGCTCCCACATTGGGCTCGGGTGCATTCAGTTGCACCGCTTTCGCGCCAATCCATGTGTCTCGTCTATACATAACCCGCGCCAATCAGCATTTGGCACGACCACTGCAACCCGCTTCGCGTCTCCCCTCTTCAGCAAGGAACGCCCCATGACGCAGAACGATCCCGGCAACGACTACCCGCTCAGCGAAGTCCCGATGCATGCACGCAAAGGCCTGGCCTCCACGGCGATGGTGCTCCTGGGCTTCACCTTCTTTACCGCCACCATGTTTGCCGGCGGCAAGCTCGGTGTGGCGTTCAGTTTTGGCGAGATGCTGGCGGTGATCATCGTCGGCAACCTGCTGCTCGGTCTGTATGCGGCAGGGCTGGGTTATATCGCCTTCAAGAGCGGTCTGAATTCCGTGCTCATGGGCCGATTCTGTTTTGGTGAAGTCGGCAGCAAGCTCAGCGACCTGATCCTCGGTTTCACCCAGATCGGCTGGTACGCCTGGGGCACCGCGACCGCTGCGGTGGTGCTGGGCAAATACTTCGCGCTGGAGCAAGGCACCGTGCTCGGCTTGATGGTGCTGTTCGGCCTGGTCTTCTGCGCCACAGCCTATGTCGGTTATCGCGGGCTGGAGATCCTGTCCTACATCGCGGTGCCGGCGATGATGTTGCTGCTGATGCTGTCGATGTGGGTGGCGACCGTGAAAGTCGGTGGCCTCGAGGGTTTGCTCAGCGTGGTGCCGACGGGTTCGCTGGATTGGTCGACCGCCATCACCCTGGTATTCGGCACCTTCGTCAGCGGCGCGACCCAGGCCACTAACTGGACACGCTTTTCGCGCTCGGCACGGGTCGCGGTGTTGGCCAGCCTGATCGGCTTCTTCGTCGGCAATGGCCTGATGGTGTTGATCGGCGCCTATGGTGCGATCGTCTATCAACAACCCGACGTGGTGGAAGTGTTACTGCTGCAAGGCTTCGCCATGGCCGCGATGGCCATGCTGTTGCTGAATATCTGGAGCACCCAGGACAACACCATCTACAACTTCGCCGTCGCCGGCTGCAACCTGCTGCGCACCGGGCGGCGCAAGACCGTGACCCTGGCCGGCGCGCTGATCGGCACCCTGCTCGCCCTGCTGGGCATGTACGACATGCTGGTGCCGTACCTGATTCTGCTCGGCACGGTGATCCCGCCCATCGGCGGCGTGATCATGGCGGACTTTTTCTTCCGCTGGCGCGGCCGCTACCCGCGCCTGGCCGACGCCCGGCTGCCGGCGTTCAACTGGCCGGGGCTGGGGGCTTACGCGGTCGGTACGCTCGCCGCGTTTCACTCACCGTGGGTCGCGCCGCTGGTGGGGATCGCCGCTGCCGCGTTAACGTATATCGCAGTGACCGGCCTGCTCGGCGCCCGCAACGCGGCCGCCCCTCTACAAGATCTATAAAAGGATTCGCCCGATGCACATCATCAACGCCCGACTGCGCAACCAGGAAGGTCTGCACGAACTGCACCTCGAAGACGGCCTGATCCGCAGCATCGCCCGGCAGACCGAAGCGCCGTCCCTCGGCCCCGACGACCTCGATGCCGGCGGCAATCTGGTGGTGCCGCCCTTCGTCGAGCCACACATCCACCTCGACGCCACGCTGACCGCCGGTGAGCCGCGCTGGAACATGAGTGGGACGCTGTTCGAAGGCATCGAGTGCTGGGGCGAGCGCAAGGTCACCATCACCGAAGAAGACACCAAGACCCGCGCCAAGAAAACCATCCAGGCCCTGGCGGCTCACGGCATTCAGCACGTGCGCACCCACGTCGACGTCACCGACCCGCAGCTCACCGCGCTCAAGGCCATGCTCGAAGTGCGCGAAGAATCCCGGCATCTGATCGACCTGCAAATCGTCGCGTTCCCCCAGGAAGGCATCGAGTCGTTCCGCAACGGTCGCGAGCTGATGGCAGAAGCGATCCGCATGGGCGCCGACGTGGTCGGTGGCATCCCGCATTTCGAATACACCCGCGACCAGGGCGTCAGTTCGGTGAAGTTCCTGATGGACCTGGCCGAACGCACCGGCTGCCTGGTGGACGTGCATTGCGACGAAACCGACGACCCGCACTCGCGCTTTCTCGAAGTGCTGGCCGAAGAGGCCCGCAGCCGTGACATGGGCGCGCTCGTGACGGCCAGCCACACCACGGCGATGGGCTCCTACGACAACGCCTACTGCGCCAAACTGTTCCGCCTGCTCGGCCATTCCGGGATCAGTTTTGTCTCCTGCCCGACCGAGAGCATTCACTTGCAGGGACGCTTCGACAACTTCCCCAAACGCCGTGGCGTGACCCGCGTCAACGAGCTGCTCGAAGCCGGCATGAACGTCTGCTTCGGCCAGGACTCGATCGTCGACCCGTGGTATCCCCTGGGCAACGGCAACATCCTGCGCGTGCTTGAGGCCGGTCTGCACATCTGCCACATGCTCGGCTATCGCAACCTGCAAAGTGCTCTGGACCTGGTCACCGACAACAGCGCCAGGGCCATGCACCTCGGTGAGCGCTACGGCTTGGAACAGGGCCGCCCGGCCAACCTGCTGATCCTGTCGGCCGACAGCGACTACGAAGTGATCCGCAGCCAGGGTTTGCCGCTGTATTCGATTCGCGGCGGCAAGGTGCTGATGAAGCGGCAGATGCCGGTGGTGGAGTTCAACAGCGAACATATCTGAAAGGGTTGTCAGGCTGATGGCCTCTTCGCTGGCAAGCCAGCTCCCACAGTATTCAGCAGAGGACGCGTGATTTGTGTTCACCACACAACCCTGTGGGAGCTGGCTTGCCAGCGAAGGCGATTGCCGGTTCAGTCGATCAATCGAGCCGTACCAAACAGCCTGACCCGCACCAATTCGCCCTGCTCTTCTTCGAGCAACACCGGCGCGGTCCCGCCGGGCATCACCACCTGCACTTCTCCCGCCGAAACCCAGCCCACCCGCCACGCCGCACTCGCCACGGCACTGGCGCTGGTGCCGGAGGACGCCGTTGGCCCTTCACCGCGCTCGAACACCCGCGCAACGATGCGTTGATCGCCGACGCGCGTCGCCCATTGCAGGTTGACGCCGGCCGGACATGGCTGGCCGGCGCCGGTGGGCATGGCGTAGGCGATGGCGGTCAGACTGTCCGCCAGCGGTGATTCAAGCATCTGTTCATTGCTGGGCAATGCCGCCTCATCCTCCAGCAGCGTCACGCAGTGCGGATTGCCGATTCGCACGAACTGGCTGTGTGCCCAGGCGGGGTCGAGTTGCACCAACGGTCTGACACGGCTGATTTGCACACCGTTGAACGGCACAGGTTCAACGCCGAGAGCACTGACGGCTGCCGGACCGAATCCGGGTTGCCCGAGATCCAGCCAGAAGCCCTGCACGCCCGCCACCTCAGCCGGTTTGATCGAGATCGGTACGGGCGACTGCGCATCCTGCTTGTCGTGATGCACCTGCAGTGGCGCGCCCTCCTGCGGCAGCAAACCTTGTTCAAGCAGCGCCTGGGAGAAAATCGTCAAACCGTTGCCACTGCGCTCGGCCAGCGTGCCGTCGGTGTTTACGATCAGCAGATCGAAGGGTGGCGACGATTGAAACGGGCCGATCAGCAAGCCATCGCTGCGATGGTGTTTGGCGCCGGCGGGATGAATACCGTCCGGCCATTGGCAAAATGTTTCTATGACCCGCTCGCTCCACGCTGCTCTGGATGAAGCAGCATCCTCGGCGCTGGCCGGCAGGTTGATGCCCGCCTCGCATACTTGCCGGGGTGAAACCACGCCGTAGATATTGCCCCGTGCATCGTAGAACTTCGCCATCTGTTTTCCTGCGCTCAGGTTCCTGTCAGCGCTCCACTCTACTGCCTGACGGCATCGACAATCACGTGGAAACATCAGCAAAGTGATATCACTTTGCCAAGAAACATTTCGTAGCAACTTCAAAGACACCATATAAACCGTGGCCTTCAGGGTATGTGCGCAACTTTTTGCGCAACTTTAAGCCTTTATGATCCGTTTCGGTTCTGGATCAGGCTTCCACCGGCTGTAGAACTTTCAGGAGATTCAGTTTCATTTCAAGGAGCGCCAAATGTTCAGTCCAGCCAACGAAACCCACTTCAGCCTCAAGGTCGAAGACTACGTCGGCGACCTGCAAGTCCTGTCGTTCACCGGCACCGAAGGCATCAGCCAGGCGTTTCGTTTCGACCTCGAACTGGTCAGCGAAAACCCCGATCTGGATCTGGAAAAACTCCTGCACAAGCAGGCCTTTCTCGCGTTCGATCCGCAGGGCTCGGGCATCCACGGGCAGATCTACCGCGTCGCCCAGGGCGATGCCGGCAAGCGCCTGACCCGCTACAAGGTGTCGCTGGTGCCGCAGCTGCAATACCTGCAGCACCGCACCAACCAGCGCATCTACCAGCAGATGTCGGCGCCGAAGATCATCGCGCTGATCCTCGACGAACATGGCATCCAGGCCAACAGCTACCGTTTCCAGCTGAGCCAGCCGTGCCCGGATCGCGACTACTGCGTGCAGTACGACGAAACCGACCTGCACTTCGTCCAGCGCCTGTGCGAAGAAGAAGGCATCCACTATCACTTCGAGCACAGCGAGAACGCGCACCTGCTGGTGTTCGGCGATGACCAGACCGTTTTCCCCAACCTCGGCCAGCCGACCGCGTATGTGCAAGGCAGCGGCATGGTTGCCGAAGAGCCGGTGATCAAAGGCTTCAAGCTGCGCCTGGAAACCCGCACCAGCCGCACCACGCGGCGCGACTACGACTTCGAAAAGCCGCGCCTGCAACTCGAAGCCGAGTACAGACCCGACGGTGAAAGCACGGAGCCGGACCTCGAAGACTATGACTACCCGGGCCGCTTCATCGACCGTGCGCGCGGCAAGTTCCTCAGCCAGCGCGCCCTCGAACGCCACCGCGCCGATTATCGTCAGGCCGAGGGTCGCGGCGACCAGACCCGCCTCGTCAGCGGTCACTTCATGGAAATGTCCGACCACCCGCGCAGCGAGTGGAACGACCTGTGGCTGCTCACCGAAATCTTCCACGAAGGCAAACAGCCGCAAGTCCTCGAAGAGTCGGTCACCAGCGACACCACCGACAACAAGGATGACTTCCACCAGGGCTACCGCAACCGCTTCCTCGCCACCCCCTGGGACGTGTTCTACCGGCCGGCACTGCTGCACCCGAAACCGCGCGTGCTCGGCAGCCAGACCGCCATGGTCACCGGCCCCAAGGGCGAAGAAATCCACTGCGATCAATACGGCCGGATCAAGGTGCAATTCCACTGGGACCGCGAAGGCCAGGCCGATGACAAGACCAGCTGCTGGCTGCGCGTCTCCAGCAGTTGGGCCGGCGACCGCTACGGCGCGATCAGCATCCCGCGCATCGGCATGGAAGTCCTCGTCACCTTCCTCGAAGGCGACCCCGACCAGCCACTGGTCACCGGTTGCCTCTACCACAAGGAAAACCCGGTGCCCTACGCCCTGCCGGCGAACAAGACCCGCAGCGTGTTCAAAACCCTCAGCTCCCCGGGCGGCGGTGGGTATAACGAACTGCGCATCGAAGACAAAAAAGGCGCCGAGCAGATCTACATCCACGCCCAGCGCGACTGGGACGAAAACATCGAGCACGACCAGAAGATTCGCGTCGGCAACGAACGCCACGACACGGTCGAGAAGAACAGCTACACCGAGCTGAAGGCTGAAGAACACCGCACCACGATTTCCGATCGCAAGGTGGAAACGAAGCTGGACGACCACCTCACGGTTGGGCAGAACCAGCATGTGAAGCTGGGCACGGCGCAACTGACCAGCGCGGGCAAGGAAATCCATCTCAAGGCCGGTGACAAAATGGTCATCGAGGCCGGCAGCGAACTGACCGTCCAGGCCGGCGGCAGCTTCATCAAACTCGAGGGCGGCGGGATTACCGTGATCGGCCCGGTGGTGAAAATCAACGCCGGAGGATCGGCCGGATCAGGCTCCGGGATTGCGATCCTGATGCCGCTGTTGCCGATTCCCGCAGCGTCGGCCAAGGCCGGCAACCTCATGGCACCCGCGCAGCCCGGCGTATTGCCGACCAAGCCCGAGCCACGAGAATATTTCTTCGACATTACCCTGACCGATGTGCCTGGCGATGAAGGCTTCCCGCTGGCCCACACCCTCTGGCAGATCGTCCAGGACGGCGTGGATGAGCCATTGCTCGAAGGTCAGACCGACGAGAACGGACGCGTCAACATTGACGAACCGCAACGCCTGAAACTCTCCAAAGCCTATGCCGAAGCCGGCCCGTTATGGCTGTGCTATCCGGGGCAACGGGTGCCCGTGGCCCTGCATGACGAACCGGCGGACGCGGACAAGGAGCGCTTCGCCCTAGCCGCCCTCGACTTTCATGACAGCACCCGCCACCGCACCATCAACATCGCCAGCAACGAACGCAGCAAGCAGGACTTGCTCACCGACGGCGACTTGTACAGCCGCCTGCACAGCACGGACGAATGACCATGACGGATTCCGCTACCCCCTACAACGGCGTTCGCCACAAGGAAGTCAGCCAGATCAATACGGCCGCCGGCAAAGCCCTGCCCGCCGTGAATGCGCCGGACTTTTTCATTCAGGACAAGTCCGCCTTCGCGCCCAAGCGCAGTGGCAACCAGGTGCGTTTTTTCACCACTGGCGAGGATTACTACAAGGATCTGGCCAAGGAAATCGCCAAGGCCGAAACCTCGATTTTCATCACTGGCTGGCAGGTCAACTACGATGTGACCCTGGACGGCAAACAGACTTTGTGGGAGTGCTTGTACAACGCCCTCAAGGCGCACCCGACACTGAAAGTGTTTGTCATGCCGTGGCTGAGCCCGGCAGCAAGCGTCGGCACCCATGACTTCGAAACCATGCTGGCGGTATTTCAGCTCAACGCCGGGCTGAAGGTGCCGCGTGCCTTCTGCACACCGGCCATCCAACAAAGCGACATGAAGGGCCTGGGCTCGACTTTTTCCCATCACCAGAAGTGCGTGGTGATCGACAACAAGATCGGTTATGTCGGCGGTATCGACCTGGCGTACGGACGTCGCGACGACAACAACTTCAGCCTGGATGCCAGCGACCGCAAGGGTAACGACGCGTATAACCCGGGGATTCCGCACCTGGGCTGGATGGACATGAACAAGCACGTCAGTCGAGCCGGCCTGCTGTTGGGCACGCTGTTCGACCTGTCCAAACCGCTGGCCGAAACGACCATCGGCACAGAAAACACCAACGTCAAACTGGCGTTGCCCCGTCGCGCCAGCGTGATCAACGCCGTCGCGGCGATTCAGAACTTCTTCGCCAGCCCGCCTCTGCCCGTTCTGGATCGGGCAATGAAGGCCGGTAAAAGTCTGAAGGAATCCGTGTCCTCCATCGATCCTTTGGCCAGGCCCAGGGAGTATCTGACCGACGCGGCCATCCGCAATATCACCGCGCTGATCAAACACAACTGGACGCGCCTGCCGCTTGCCGAACCGCTCAAAGGCCAGGCTCAAGTGTGGATTCGCGAAGTCGAAACCAGCGCCGGCAATTTGCAGGCTTCGCTGCGTCTGAAGAGTTACGAGCTGATCAACAACTGGACGAACTCGACCGATCTCGGCCGCCTTGTCGCGATGTTCTGCGACAAGGGTTACGACGCCATGCCCGCAGAGAAAATGGGCTGGCTGAACAATATTGGCCAATTGACCACTTCATTGCTCGGACACTTTTACGCGTTGCTGCAAGACCGCGTGGCCAATCACCGAGAGCCTTTTGAATATCTCAAACACCAACCGCAGCCGCTGGCTTCGGCAGATTACAGCCGGTTGGACAAGGACCAGCCGCGCATGCCGTGGCAAGACGTTCACAGCCGCATCGAGGGGCCGTCGGTGTACGACCTGTCGCGCAACTTCATCGACCGCTGGAACGGACAACAGGCTTACATCGCCGAGATCAAGAGCCTGGAAAAGACCACCGTCATCGTCGCCCTGATGGAGTGGGTCAATACGCTGGTCAGGGACGCCGGCCTGCCCCATCACCTGGACCTCAACAATCAGATCAACCTGAAGCTGCCCATGCCCAAACCGGTCTGGATCGATCAGGCCCCGACCCTGCCGACACCACCGCAGACCGCGCAAGGCGGCGCCAGTGTTCAAGTGTTACGCAGCGCTTCAGCCGCCATGACCACTCAAGAGGCCAAGGGGCGAAACCTGGCCAAGGTCAATCTGCCGCTGCCCGAGGGTTTCAACGTTGGCGGCGTCCAGGACAATTGCCTGCGCGCCATGCTGCAGACAATCTCCAGCGCCCAGCACTTCATCTACATCGAAAACCAGTTCTTCCAGACCGACTTCGGAGACGAGGGCGAACTGGCAGAAGGTCGGCCGCTGTCCGGCCCAATGGCCAGCCTGCGCGACCCGTCAACCTTGAACGAGAATTTCGTCGCCCGGATCAAATTGCGTGAAGCGATGGAAGACCAGGACTTCACCCAGATCGACTGGAAAGAAGTCAACGCCATCAGCAAGGAACCCGGCGAAGAGGCCCGCACCTTTCTCAAAAGTTTCCTCGCGATCTGGCAGACCAACGCACAGGGCTGGCTGACGCAGAAACTGGGGAAAGAACAGAAGCTCACCAACAGCATCGGCAAGGCGCTGGCCGACCGCATCGGCCGGGCGATTGCCGAAAACCGCCCTTTCCACGTGTACCTGATTTTGCCGGTGCACCCGGAAGGCGCGCTGAATGTGCTGAACCTCATGCACCAGGTTCACCTGACCATGCAAAGTCTGGTGTTTGGCGAACAGAGTCTGGTCAAACGTATTCAACGGCACATGGCGATGAAGGACATGATGGATCGCGGAGCGAGCAAGGAAGAGGCCGGGAAAATCATTGAGCGGGTGGATACCAACAGAAAGCCTGTCTACGCACAACAGGACTGGTCAAAATATTTGACCCTGCTCAACCTGCGCACTTGGGATACGCTTGGCGATCGCGTGGTCACTGAACAGATCTACGTGCACAGCAAGTTATTAATTGCGGATGATCGGGTGGCGATTCTCGGCAGCGCCAATATCAATGACCGCAGTCAGTGCGGGACACGTGACTCAGAGCTGGCAGTCATTGTGCGCGATAGCGAATCGACTGAAGCGAAGCTGGACGGCAAACACAACCAGAAGGTAGGGAAGACAATCAATAAGTTGCGCAAGGATTTGTGGAAGAAGCACTTCGGAATGAGTCAGGCGAAGAAAGACGGCCCCGTGGCTCACTTCACTGTTTCGGACGAAGTTCTCGATCAGCCTGCTGCAGAAAAAACCTGGCGAGATATTCAGAAGCGCGCCAAGGATAATTCGGAGGCTTACGAGCAGTCCTTCAACTTCATTCCTCAGAGTATCAGTCAGGTGCAAATACTTGTTGATCCAACGACAGCGTCTGAGCCCTCCGGGGATATGCCAGCATCAATCTGGCCAACGTGGACATATCGCTCCCCAGATGATCATAAACGTGGTGGAAAACTGGCAGACTGTTTGCCACATGAAGAGGGATTTTGGGAGAGCAAGACATTGGCTGGGGTGAAAGCCTACTCCGCTCCCATGGGCATCAAGGGCTTCATTACTGCCCTACCAATAGGCTGGACCAAAGGTGAGAACAATGACTCAGGATTGAACCTGACGATCATCGCTCACAACGAAGACAGAAAGAGCGACGTACACATCGCAAGTGTGAGTGAAACGCCCAATCGAAATGAGCACAGTTCATGACACGAATTATCGCCACCTTAGCCGGCTTGTTGCTGGGTACCCAGTCAGCCCTTGCTGAGCCTGCCCTGCACGAATGTCTGGGCCGTACCAGATTCGAGTCACCGGAAGCATTCGAGTGGGCAACCTTTGCTGTCGAACGTAGCAATATGAAAGGTGCAGGAGGACACGTATTTTCCAAGAATGTGCATGCGGTAGGCGACTACGTTAGTTATGACTTTGACGAACTGACCATCAGAGTCAGCGATGCCACGACACGGGAAAACTTTGAAAAACAACGCAACGCCATTGTCCACGAAACCGAACTCTACAAAAAACGCCTAGAGGACAAGCTCGAAACCAACAAGGACCTTTTGGTATCGATCAAGGAGATGAACTATTCCCCTGACATGGTGAAAAGGCAGGAGGAACAAATAAAAAAACTGGAAGAGCAAATACCCAAAGTAAAAAAATACGAACACGATCTAGGTATCCCCGACTCCCACGTCCTCGGTAGCAAAGAAACGCCCTACGAATTCCTGCTCTGGCGCAACAACCGGGTGTTCTACTTCAACATGAACAAACCCGCCGAAAACTCCGCACAACGGATCAAGGACCTTGCCGCGCGCTTCGAAGCCCGCGACCTCTATCAAGTGCCCGAAGGCCCCGGCGTCTGTATGCCCTACGGCTTTATCCATGACGACGGCAAAATCGGTTTCAACGTCAAGAACAGCCTGCGCTTCACCAGCACGCCCAACGTCATCATGAGCCTGATCAATGCCTCACTCGGCAACCATGCCAAAGCCACCGACGGCACCTACGACACCGACTACCGCCCCGGCTACGACGCCGAAATCTGGAAAAAGTCGAAGATCATGGAGAAGTTCTACATCGGCGACCGCATGACCACCCTCGAAGGCTGGCGTCTGGATCCGCGCCCGGAAACCACCGAGCAGGATCGCGCCTGGTTCGCCATCGCTCATGTCGGCGGTCTGGCGAGCCCGCTGATCGCGGCGCAGATGTTCACTTTCCAGAAAGGCACCGATGGCCTGAAAGATCTGGTGCCACCGCCCGAGGCTGTAGTACCGCGCTTTTTGAAGTTGACGCAAAGCATCCGTGAGCAGTGAGCCGTTCTCGCCGATCAGCCTGATCGGGAACTCAAGGTCGCGGCCCATGGACTGATATGCAACGATGTTGCCCTGCATCACGCCATTGACCGCAAGACCAAGGACGTTTCATGACCGCCATCAACACCCCGCCTCCCCTCGCCCCCGGACGCCTGCAACAGATGTCCACGCGCATCGCCTTCTTCATCGCCGGGCTCGGCATCGCCGCGTGGGCGCCGCTGGTGCCGTACGCCAAGGCCCGCGCCGGGCTCGACGAAGGCACGCTGGGCCTGTTGCTGTTGTGTCTGGGAGTGGGTTCGATTCTGGCAATGCCGCTGGCGGGGATTCTGGCCACGCGGTTCGGCTGTCGGCGCGTGGCCACCGGTGGCACTTTGTTGATCTGCGCGGCATTGCCGTTACTGGCGACGGTTTCGTCGATTCCGGCGTTGATCGCCACATTGTTCATGTTCGGTGCCGGGCTCGGCACGGTGGATTCGACGGTGAACCTGCAAGCGGTGATCGTCGAGAGGGCCAGCGGCAAGAACATGATGTCGGGGTTTCACGGGCTGTTCAGCCTCGGCGGGATCGTAGGCGCGGCGGGTGTTAGCGCCCTGCTCGGCCTCGGCTTGTCGCCATTGGCGGCGATGCTGGTGGTGGTCGTGGTGCTGATCGCGGCACTGTTCAAGGCGGTGCCGCATATGTTGCCTTACGGCAGTGAAAGCTCGGGGCCGGCGTTCGCGGTGCCCCACGGGATCGTGCTGTTCATCGGCGGAATGTGCTTCATCGTGTTCCTCACCGAGGGCGCGGCATTGGACTGGAGTGCGGTGTTTCTGGCGCAGGAACGCGGGATCGATACGGCGTATGCGGGGCTGGGTTACGCCGCGTTCGCATTGACGATGACAGTGGGCCGTTTGACCGGTGACCGGATCGTTCGAGCATTGGGTGCAACCCGGATCATTCTGTTTGGCGGTCTGCTGGCAGCGGCGGGACTGTTTCTGGCGACGTTCGCCCCGAGCTGGGAGGCCGCGCTGTTGGGTTATGCACTGGTCGGCGCCGGGTGTTCCAATATCGTGCCCGTGCTGTATACGGCGGTGGGCAAGCAGACGGTGATGCCGGAAAGCATCGCGGTGCCGGCAATCACCACGCTGGGCTATGCAGGAATTCTGGCGGGGCCGGCGGTGATCGGCTTTGTCGCCCATGCCAGCAGTTTGAGTTTTGCCTTCGGGTTGATGGCGGCGCTGCTGGTGGCGGTGGCGATTGGCGGGAAAGCGCTCAAAGTCTGAGCCGGATCGCTCCCTCGCATTGCGTGGGAGCGATCCGGGCAAGGTCAGAATCCGACGCTGGCCTGCACGAAGAACGTGCGTGGCGCGCCCACATACATCCCCGAGTTGTTGTCGCTGGAGCGGGTGAAGTACTGCTTGTCGAAGATGTTTTTCACCCCGGCGCCGAGCTTCAGGTTCGACACCTGCGGGCCGAAGTCGTAGCCACCGCGCACGTTCCAGGTCATGTAGCCGGGGATGTCACCGTACTGCCCGTCCGCCGAGCCTTCGGTGATGTAGTTGCCGTTGAAGCTGCCGTCGGCATTCACCCCGGTGCCCGGCGAGCGCTGCTTGGACTGGGCGAACCCGTCGATGTTGTAAGTCCAGCGGTTGATGTCGTAGCGCAGGCCGACCGTGGCCACCTGCCGCGAATAGAACGGCAGGTCGCGGCCCTTGAAGCCCGGGATCTCGCCTTCATAGGTGGCGCGGGTGTAAGTGAAACCGGCGTTGGCGGTCAGGCCGTCGAGACGCGGATCGAGCGCCGCCAGGTCGTAGTGCACCGACGCCTCGATGCCCTGGTGCTTGGTCGCACCGAGGTTGGTCCAGCCGACGTCGTTGCTGATGTATTGCAGTTCGTCATCGAAATCGATGTAGAACAGCGTCACTTCCCCGCCCCACACGTCATCGTTGTAGCGCGTGCCGATTTCGTAGGTCTTGGCCTTTTCCGGCTCCAGGCCATTGGCGGTCTGGTCACCCGAGCCGCCCTGGCCGAGCTGGAAATACTGCAGGCTGCCGAACGATGTTTCGTAGTTGGCGAACAGCTTCCACGCGTCCGACAGGTGATACATCACGCTCAGTGCCGGCAGCGGTTCGTTGCTCTCGATGCTGCGGTTCTTCTCCGGTACGCGCTTGCCGGCGGTGTCGAGCACCGCACGGTCGTGCCAGTCGGTGTTGATGTGTTCGAACCGGATGCCCGGGGTGATGGTCCAGCGGCCGACGTCGATTTTGTTGTCGACATACACCGAATTGGCCTCGGTGCCGCCCGTGCGATCCTGGAACACATGGCCGTCGGACGTCGGCGTCACCACGGGCTGATTGTTGACCAGCGCCAGGCGGCTCGATTGCTCGTGCATCGCCTCTTTCAGGTAGCGATAACCGACGCTGACTTCCTGGGTGGTCGGGCCGACGTCGAAGACCCGCGACACGCGCGGCTCGATCCCCAGGGTGTAGTAGGAGCGCGGGTACGAGCTGAGGGTTTTCTGGTCGCGGGCGGCAATGGTGCTGCCGCGGAAGCTGTCGG
This sequence comes from Pseudomonas sp. efr-133-TYG-5, assembly GCF_030209175.1. Classification (GTDB taxonomy): domain Bacteria; phylum Pseudomonadota; class Gammaproteobacteria; order Pseudomonadales; family Pseudomonadaceae; genus Aquipseudomonas. The sequence goes on from NZ_JARVSM010000003.1 coordinate 104,141, forward strand.
TGTAATAGGTCAACACCTCGGCCTGGGTGCGTTCGTCGATCTGGCGGATCCACTTGAACGACACGTCCTTGCGCCGGCCGCTGAAGTTGTCGTAGTCGCGCACCGAGTCGTACGGCTTGTCGTCGTACTGCTTCTGCGTCAGGCCGCCGGGCATGTCGGCGCTGGCGTCGTAGTAGTGGAAGTTGAGGCTGAAATCGTCCTGGTCGGTCGGCGCCCAGTGGGTTTTGAGCAGCACGTCGTCGATGTCGTTGCCGTTGTTGCGCTCCCGGTAGCCGTTGCCGTTGACGCCGGAGTACAGCAATGCCATGCCGAGGCCGTTGTCGGCGGTGCCGCCGAGGAATGCCGTGTCGATGTGTTTCCAACCGCCATAACGCGAGGTTTCCAGGGTGGTGCCGATTTCCCCGGTGGTTTTTTCCGGGATCGCGCGGGTGACGAAGTTGATCACCCCGCCGACATTCTGCGGCCCGTAGCGCACCGAGCCGGCGCCGCGCACCACGTCGATGCTGTCGAGGTTGCCGGAGGAAATCGGGGCCATCGACAACTGTGGCTGGCCATACGGCGCGAACGCCGCCGGCACGCCGTCGATCAGCACAGTGGAGCGCGGCGACAGCCGTGAAGTCAGGCCACGCACGCCGACGTTCAGGGCGATATCGCTGCCGCCGGTGCCGTTGGAATCCTGCACCTGCACACCCGGCACGCGCTTGAGCACGTCGCTGACGTTCATCGCGCCCTGCTCGACCATCGCTTCGCGGCGGATCACCGTCCGCGCCCCCGGGTGGTTCTGCACCACGGCGGCGTCGGCATCGCCGAGCCAGTCGCCGACGACCTTGATGTCGGTCACGCCCAGTTCCAGCGGGCCGTTGCTGGCCGCCGTCGCGGCGGGCGCCAGCGTCACCGAGCCGTCATTGATCTGGTAATCCAGACCGCTGCCTTGCAGCAACTGGCGCAGGGCCTCTTCCGCAGAAAGGTTGCCGTCGACCGCCGGGGCCTGTTTGCCGGCCACCAGCTCGGGGCTGAAAAACACCTGCAGCGCGGTTTGCTGGCCCAGCTCACTCAGGGCCTGGCCCAAGGGCTGGGCGCGGATATGAATAGCGTCGGCGGCGCAGGCCAGCGGCACCGCCGCGTTGACCGCCAGCGCAAGCGCCAACGGCAGCCAAGGGAATTTATTGTTGTTGGCAGTGGTGTTTTTCACGTCGAACGTAGTCCTGTGGATCGCAAAAGTGTGCGGCTGTTAATGCAAACCAGTTGCAGTTGACAGGAAGACGATGAACTCGAAAAAAACCTGAATTTATTTTGAAATTATTTCCTGGCTGCCGTCGGCGAGGGTACGCACGGCCACCGGGAGGATATTCGGCAGGGCCTTGAGCAAGGCATCGGTGTCGTCGGACTTGAACACGCTGGTCAGGCGCAGGTTGGCCACGCTCGGGTTGGCCACCGTCAGCGGCTTGTCGCGATAGCGCGATACTTCGGCGGCGACTGCGCCGAGGCTGGCGTTGTTGAACACCAGTTTGCCGCTGCGCCACGCCGTCAGCTCGGCCGGATTGACCGCGTACGCCGCAGCCACCCTGCCCTGCGCGTCGACATGGGTCCCGAGCCCGGCGGTGAGGCTGATGAACTCATGCTCGGCGGCATCGCGCCCCTGGACCTTGACCGTGCCCTGCTCCACCGCGACGCGGGTCTGGTTAACGTCGCGGCGCACATCGAAACGGGTGCCGGTGACGGTGACCCGGCCATTGCCGGTGTCGACCACGAACGGTCGCGAGGTATCGTGCTCGACGCTGAACAGGGCTTCGCCGCCGCTCAATTCGATGAGCCGACGATCCGCCTCGTAACGCACCTGCAGGCGACTGCGGCTGTTGAGGTCGATCACCGAGCCATCCGGCAGCGCCACATGTTTGCGCTCGCCCGCGGCTGTGGCGAATTCAGCGCGGTAGCCCGCCGGATGATTGAGCCCGCTGAACAGGCCGAGCCCGAGCGCGGCCGCCAGCACACTGGCAGCCAGCGCATATCGCAGCAGCGGACGGCGCGCGCGGCGGGCCGGCGGGGCTTGCGTCAGCGCCTGCAGGCGCGCGGCCGGCAGCCGATCAGCCGCCGACCACAGGCCCTGGAGCAACTGGAATTCCTCGCGGTGCTGCGGATGCTCGTCGAGCCAGGCGTCAAAGCGCTGCTGCTCCGCAATGCTGACAGGCGGCTCCTGCAACCGCACGAACCAGCGAGCCGCGTCGTCGCGCACCGTGGTTGGCCCGCACGCGCAATCACGAGTCTCCATCATGGAATGTCCTGTCTGGCTGGGGGTGAAAAGGCGCGCCGGCTCATGACTGCAAGCCGTCCAGGCGGTCACGCAGATGCCGCAGGGTGCGGATCATATACTTTTCGACCATGTTCTTGGACAGACCCAGGCGTTCGGCGATTTCCGCCTGGGTCAGGCCCTCGATCTTCTGCCAGACGAAGATCCGCCGACAGTTGAGCGGCAGCTCGCTGAGCGCCCGTTCGATGGAGTCGGCCAGCTGGATCGCATGCATGTAATGCTCCGGGTCGCCGGATGACGACTCACTGTGATCGATCGCCTCCGACTCCATGGCACCCCGCCGGTCCTCGCGCCGAAAACCGTCCACGGCGATATTGCGTGCCGTCTGGTGCAGATACGCCCGTGGCTGCTGCACCGCCGACGCATCGGTTTCGAGCACCCGCACGAAGGTATCGTGCGCCAGATCCTCGGCCTGCGCGCGATTGCGCAGACGCCGGGTCCAGGTGCCGATCAACTCTTCGTAATGCTCGAGAAAGCCGGGTCTGCGGGGCAGCATGGGGATCATTGCGGCGCGCTGTGGAAAAGGGGCGTGAATAGTAATGCTTCCTATTAAACCGAAGCAATGCATTCCTCGGCGCGCCGATGAAGTACGCCACAATGACAGTTCGATGACGCTAAAACCCGCGAACTTGACGGCAAATAACGTTTTTCCCGAATTCATTGGGCTGCAACAAAACTCACAAATCAGTTAGTTGACAGCCCTCGGTTATGCACCTAGGTTAAGCCGCGAAGTGTTACCAAATGCTTCCACACCAGAACAAGAAACACCGCCACGGATTGGCGTCATGCAAAGGTTCCAGCCCCGCCTGACTCACCTGGCGCACCCCTGAAAAAACTGAAACGGCGCTTGCCGTCGATTCCGGATCTGTCGCGTTCGCGCCAACCGGAATGGGCACGGTATTGCCTGCCGAAAACCCGACGCAACGGAAGAAAGGATGACTCTTATGCGTGACGTACACTCGTGCCCGCTTTCCACGGCGCAACAGGAAGTCTGCCTGGCGATCAGCCAGAGCCAGAGCAACCTCAACTACCATTTGTGCGATGTCATCGAACTGCGCGGCGATTTGCAGCTGGCGTGGCTCGAAGCGGCGATCCGCGCGCAATTCCTACAGACCGACACCCTGCGCGCGACGTTCGAGCATGACCCGCAAAGCGGCACGTTCGCCCAGTACATCCAGGCCGCCGACACCTTGCCGGCCAAGGCGTTCGAAAGCCTCGACGTCAGCGCCAGCGCGGATCCCGAGCAGGCCTACGGGCAATTGCTCGAACACCTCTTGCAGCAGGACATGGACCTGCAACACGGGCCGCTGATCCGCTACGTGCTGATCCGCCTCGCGCCGCAGCACTACCGCATGATCGAACTGGCCTCGCACCTGGTGGTGGACGGCTTCGGCCACGGCATTCTGTTCGGCAACATCACCGCGCACTACAACGCGCTGAGTCGCGGCGAGGCGATCGAGCCGCTGCTACTGGCACCGCTGGCGAGTGTGGCCGCCGCGCAGGAGCAATACCGCCACAGCGACATGTACAGCAAGGATCGCAGCTACTGGCGCCAGTACTGCCTGAAGATGCCGGAGCCGACGCAACTGGTGCCCGGCGATGCCCCGCTGATCCGCCTCAACCGCCTGCGCAAAGTGTTCAGCGGCGAAACGCTGGGGCAATTGCGCGCGGCCGCCGGTGCGCATCAACTGCGCCTGTCGAGCATCCTGCTGGCGCTGTGCGCGACCTACCTCAGTCGCATGACCGGGCAGACCGAACTGGCCCTCGGCATGCCGGTCGCGGCGCGCCAGCTCAAGGCCCTGCGCGACGTGCCGTCGATGGTGGCGAATATCCTGCCGTTGCACCTGTCGTTCAGCGCCGACAGCACGGTGCTGACGGTCGCGGCGAACCTGCAGCGCCAGCTGCGCCATCACCTGCTGCACCAGAGCTATCGCAGCGAAAGCATGATCCGCGACCTGCACGCCGAACGTGGCAACAAACCGTTGTTCAACACCCTGCTGAACATCGTCGCCTACGATCAGGGCCCCGGGTTCGCCGGTTGTGACACCACGATCCAGAACGTCGCCAACGGCCCGGCGGATCACTTGGGCATCGACATTTTCGACCGGCACGCCGACGGCCGCCTGGAGATCGGCTTCAACGCCAACGCCGACCTGTATGACCCGCAGGCGCTGGAACTGCACTACCAGCGCCTGACCGCGCTGTTCGCCCGTTTCGCCGCCGCCCCGCAAACCCTCGCCGCCGACTACGACCTGTTCCTGGCGCACGAACAGCAACGCGTGTACGCGCTGCCGCCGGCCAGACAGACGCTACCGCTGTTTGCCGAGGCCTTCGCCGAAGCCGTGCGCGAACACGCCGCGCGCCCGGCGCTGAGCGAAGGGGCGCGGCAAGTGAATTATGCGCAACTGGACGCCGACGCCACGCGCCTGGCCGCGCACCTGCGCCAACGCGGCGTGCGACCCGGCGATTGCGTGGTGGTGATGTTCTCGCGCAGCCTCGAATGGGCGATTGCGGCGGTGGCGCTGTTCAAACTCGGTGCGTGTTATGTGCCGCTGGATCCGGACCTGCCCGAGGCGCGCATCGAACACATTTTCAGCGATGCCGATCCAGCCGTGGTGATCGTCGCCCCGGGCAGTCAGCTCAAGGTCGACGTCAGCGCCGACAAAGTGCTGTGGCTGAACGCCGACACCCTCGCGCAACTGCCGCCGGCCAGCACGCCGTTGTTGCCGTTCGACGCCGGCCTGCCGGCTTATCTGATCTACACCTCCGGCTCGACCGGCAAACCCAAGGGCGTGGAAGTCACCCAGCGCAATCTGGTGCCTATCGCCCGCACCGCCATCGACGCCGCGCAGTTGCAACCTGGCGCACGGGTCCTGCAATTCATCGCCGCCGGGTTCGACATGTCGGTGCTGGAAATCATGATGACCCTGCTCGCCGGTGCCGAACTGGTCATCACTGACAAGGTCAGCAGCGCCCCGGGCAGGGCCCTGGCGAAACTGGTCAAGGCGCAGGCCATCGACCTGCTGGTGATGACGCCGAGCCTGCTGGCCTGCCATCAGACCGAGGATTTCCCCCAGGACACCGTGCTGATGCTCGGCGGCGAACCGTGCACCCCGGCCCTGCTCGCGCGCTTCGCCCATTGCCGTCTGCTCAACGTCTACGGGCCGACGGAAACCTCGTTCGCCACGTCGATCAATGCCCGCTACGGTGCCGGCGATCTGTCGATCGGCCCGGCCACCGCCAACACCCGGCTGTACGTGGTCGATGCCCGGCAACGCCTGCTGCCACCGGGCGCCTGGGGCGATCTGTTCATCGGCGGGCCGGGCGTGGCGCGCGGCTACCGCAATCGCCCCGACCTCACCGCCAAGGGGTTTGTCGCGGATCTGCTCGACGCTGAGGGCACCATGTACCGCGCCGGCGACCGGGTGTTCTTCGATCATGCCGGGCGGATTCACTACCTCGGCCGCCAGGACAACCAGATCAAGCTGCGCGGCCTGCGCATCGAACTCGACGAGATCAAGAACGTGCTGCTCGGCTGCCACGGCGTCGACGACGCCACGGTCATGCTGCGCGAGCTGACGCACGGCCCGGCCATCGTCGGCTACGTGGCGAGCAAGGACAGCAGCCTCGACAGCCAGCAGTTGAAGCAATCGCTGGGCCGGCACCTGCCGCAGCACATGGTGCCGAGCGTGATCATCCGCGTCGACGAATTCCCGCTGACGCCCAACGGCAAACTGGCGGTGGATCGCCTGCCCGCACCGGCCATGCAGGACGCCGCCGCGCTGTCGCCGGCCGCAACGGCGGAAGAAGCGCAAATGTGTCGTTTGTTCGCCGAAACCCTCGACTGCGGCGAGGTGTTCGCCAACCAGAGTTTCTTCGACCTCGGCGGCCATTCGCTGCTCGGCCTGCAACTGGTCGCGCGCATCAAGGAGCAGTTCGGCATCGCCCTGGGCATCGCCGATTTCCTCGCGGCGCCGACACCCCGGCAACTGGCCCGACGCCTGCAGCACAACAGCGGCTACAGCGATCCGTTCGACGCGGTGCTGACACTGCGCAGCGAGGGCACGCGCCCACCGCTGTTCTGCATTCACCCCGGTGGCGGGATTGCCTGGCCGTACGCCGGTCTGCTGCCGTTCCTGCCGCAGGACCAGCCGTTGTACGCGCTGCAATCGCCGATCCTGCGCGATCCGACGCGGGTCATCGAATCGCTGGATGAACTGGCCGAGGAATACCTGCAACGCATCATCGCCCTGCAACCCGACGGCCCGTATCAACTGGCCGGCTGGTCGGTGGGCGGCAACCTGGCGCTGCGCATGGCGGCGATGCTGCAGGCGCGCGGGCACGAGGTGAGCTTCCTGTGCATGTTCGACAGCTACCCGCTGCAAGGCGGGCGGGCATCGCTGAAACTCGACGATGCGATGATCATCAGCCGCATGACCCGCGCCATCGTCGGCACGCCACGGGCCGGCCTCAAGGGCCTGAAAAGTGCGATGGAGGAAGTGCTCGGCAGCCGGCAGATCGGCGATGAGTTCCTGACCCGCCTGGTGGACGATTCCAAGCGCATGCTCGATTTGCTCGGACGCACGCAGTACCAGCTGTATCGCGGCGACTTGCTGTTCATCCGCGCCACCACCGACATCCTGCGCCAGGACGAACAACAGCCGACGCTGTGGGCGCCGTACGTCAGTGGCGAGCTGATCCAGCATGATGTCGAGGCACCGCACGAATGCCTGCTGCAACGGCAGTACCTGCAGCAGTTCGGCGAGCGCTTCGTGGCGGAACTGCTCAAGCGTCAGGTGCGGCAAACGCACGTCATCGACGCCTGAAGCAAAAATCCCCGCCGGGCGCAGAAGTGCCCGGCGGGGATCGGATGGCGGGAGTGAGCCTGCTCGCTCCCGTCGTTCGTGACGCCGACTCAGCCTTTTTTGTCGATCCCGGCCTGTAGCGTCTGGCTGTCGCTATGACCGCTGACGGTCACCGGGCCGATGCTCAGATTGCCGTTGGCAAACGAGACGGGCGGCACACCGCCCTCGCTCTTGTGCGGCAGATCCACACCGGCCTTGAAGCCGTCGCTGCGACTGTTCAGGTCGCTGCTGCTGACCTTGGAATCCCCTAGATCCACCGGCCCGCCGCTCGCGGAAATCCGCGCGCCGGTGAGTCGGGTGACACCATCGACCTCAAGCTTCACGCCGTTGCTGCCGGCGATGGTCGACGCTTGCCCGACGCCGTCCTTGCGGCTGTATTCGCCCTGCGCCTTGAGCGTCGGCTTGTAGTCGGTGCCGGCGAGCTTGTCCTGGTCGGCCGGGGTTTTCTTGGCGGTCAGGCTCAGGTCGACATCGACCTTGGCCGCGGTCCGCGTGTCCTGCCGACTGTCCACCCGCAGGTCACCGGCCACCTTGCCGCTGACCGACTCGGCCTCGATCCGCGCGCCGCTCAGTTGCGCATCGGCGGCACTGTTCAGCGCCACGCTGTCAGCCTTGAGCAGGCTGTTCTGCTGCGTGGTGCCTTGCAGGTAATCCACACCGACTTTGGCCCCGGCGTTGAAGCCGTGGTCGCTGCTGGCGGGTTCGGCGGTGTCGGTCGGGGTGCTGCTGCTCAGATTGCCGCCGGCGTTGAGGGCCACGTTCCAGTTGTTGCGCTGCTCGCTGGACTGCGCCGACTCGGCGACCAGACCACCCTGCTGCGCATCGACGTTGATCTGCGGTGCTGTCACCTGGGTGCCTTGCAGGTGTACCGAAGCGCCGCTCAGGGCCACCCCGGTCTGGCTGTGCAACTGGCCACCGCTGCCGGTCTGCGCCTTGTCGTCGACCCGGCCGATGCTGAAGTTGCCGCCAAGATTGCCGGCCTTGTCCAGGCTCTTCTCGCCACGGGTGCGGCTGCCGCCGGCCTTCAGGCCACCGCCGAGCTGACGGCCGGTTTCGAGGTGGCTGTCGCTGGCCGCTTGCAGATCGAGACCACCCGCGGCCTGCAGATCGATGACGCCGGCACTGTCGATTTTCGTGCCTTGCTGGATCTGCTGGCCACCGCTGCTCAACTGCACCGGGCCGTTGCCGCTGATGCTCACCACGCGGGCCTGACTGTCCTCGGTGTGCTTGACGCTGTGGTCGAGTTGCACCCCGGCGCCGAGATCGAGGTTGCTGCCATCGGTGCCCGGCAAGGTGCCGACCTTCAGCGACGCGTCGCCGCGCAGGCTGCTGCTGTCGCTGCTCTGGCGGTCATTGGCCTGATTCAGCGCCAGCTCGCCGCCCGCCTTGAGGCTGACGCCGCCCTGCCCGCCGTCGAAACGGCTGCCTTCGAACTGCGCGTCGCCACCAACGTTGATGTGCACGCCCTGACTGCCGGCATAGCTGCCGAGCACTGCCGTGGCGCTGTCCTGGCGCGTCTGGCTGCTGCCGCCCGCACCGCTGCCGGCGATGTTGAGGTCTTCACCGGTCTTGGTGTAAACGCGCACATCGACGTTGGCATCCAGGGCTTTTTCGCTGCTGCCGTGGCTGTTGCTGGCCGCGTCGGCGACAAGTCTGTCAGCGCTGATATGGACCTGGCCGGCGCTGGCGTTGTACTGGCTGCCCTGGTCGTGCAGGGTGCCGGCGACATTGACGTCGACGCTGCCAGCGTCGAATCGGCTGACCACGGCGTTGCTGCTCTGCTCGCTGCGCGCGCTGCCGGCGTGACCGACCGCGACGTCGACGCCGAGGGTCGGCTGGCCCATTTTGCCCAGCGCTTCCTTGTCCGGCAGCTTGCCGGCAAGCGCCTCTTTCACCACCGCGACCACCGGCCGCGCGACGTCCTTGTACTCGGCATTGACGCCGACGTCCGCCGTCCAGTTGCTGCTGGCCTGGCTGCTGCTTTCTGTATTGCTGGCAGCGCGGTTGGCCACGGCATTGGCGGCGATGTCCAGCGCCGTGCCCGCCTTGAGTTGCGCGCCTTCGGTGGTCAGCGTGTCGGCCTTGATGGTCAGGCCGGCACTGCTGTGCACCGCGCTGGTTTGCGCGTTGGTTTTGCCGTTGCTGTCCTGCGTCGTGGCGTGGGCAAAATCGACGCCGGCGCCGGCCCGGTCGAGGCCGCCGGTGACGTACAGGCTGCCGCCCGAGGTGCGTTGCTCGGTCGCGGTATGGTGGCTGTCCTGTTCAGCCAGCAGCGCCACGTTCCGGCCACCGAGGCTGGTGTCGCCGGCGCTGGATTGCACCTCGCCGCCCTTGATCGTCAGGTCGCCGCCCGCCTGCACCTGCACGGTGCCGCCGCTGAGGCTGGCGCCTTGCTGAGTGACATCGCTGGTGGTGACCGTTTTGCTCTTGTCCTCGAAATGCAGCCCGGCCCGGTACTGCTCGCTGGCCGAAGCATTCTCCCGGGCATACAGATCGAAGCCGCGATTCTGCTCGGTGCGACTGCTGTCGTGACGGTTCTGCGTCGAGTGCACGTTGACGTCGCCCGCCGCGTCGACCGTCAGCGCACCACCGGCCTTGACCGAGGCGCCGGCGACTGCAATGTCCGTGGCGCTCTTGAGTTTGAGGTTGCTGTCCGAAACCAGCTCGCTACGCACCGTGGTGCTGTCCGTGCTGTTGTGCCGCGACTCGTCCTTGGCGATGCCGAAGAACTTGCTGTCCGTGGCGTGGCTGTTGCTGTGCGACGAATCCTGCACGCCATCGATCAGCAGCGAGCCGTGGTCGCTGATCACGCTGGCGTCCTGGCCACCCCGCACCTGACTGGCGCTGATGCGCACGTCGTCGGCCTTGACCACCAGTGCACCGGCCGCATTGATCTTGCTGCCCTGGTGCTGGGTCTGGCCCTTGTCGGTGTCACCGTTCTTGCCGAAGAAACCGCCGCCGACCAGATCGCCGGAATAGCGGGTGTCGCTGCTGCGGCTGGTACGGCTGGCCGTGCCGATGTCGACGTGTTGGCCGGCCAGGTGCAGGTCGCCAGCACTGCTGAGTTCGGCGCCTTCGGAACGCAACAGCGCGGCGGTTTGCAGGGCGATGTTGCCGCCCTTCAATTGGCTGCCGACGCTGCGCTGCTCTTCGCTGCTGTTGTCCCAGTTGGCTTTCCACAGGTGCTTGCGCTGATCGCCCTGGTCGGTCCGGGTGTGGCTTTCTGTGGCGGCCGTCAGCCGCAGATCGCCGGCGCTGTGCACGTTGAGGGTGTTCGCCGCTTCGACCTTGGCGGCTTTGAGTTCGGCGTCCTTGCCGGCCGACAATTGCGCATCGCGACGAGCGACGATCTGGCTGCCGTGCTGGCGCGTATCGCGCTCGGTCTGGGTGCGATCGTAGGTTTCCCAGGTAATGCCGAGGGTGCTGTTGCTCCAGTTTTCACGTTTTTCCTGGAGCTTGCGGCTTTCCACGGTGCTCAGGGTCAGGTTGCGCCGGGCGTCGAGATTGACGTCACGGGCGTTGACATCCGTGGCGGCCAGGCTCAGGTCCTGGCCACTGTGCAGGCCGACATCGCCGTGGCTGCTCAGGATCGCGGCACGGTTGGCATCGAGGCTGTCGGCGACGGCTTTGCCGCTGACGCTCAAGTCCCCGGCCGAACGGATCTGCACGCCATCGCGCCCCGCCACTTGCACCGCGCCGACCTTGACCCCGGCGCCCTCGGCAGTGCTGACGATGTTGATGCGCCCGGCCTGCATCGCGCCGAACAGGCTGGCGTCGATACGTTGCTCGGCGCTATGGCCAGCCGGGTCCACGGCGCTCACCTGGCCGCTGGCGTAGTCGAGTTGGTTGCGGCCGGCGGTCAGGTTCAGTTGATCGCGTGCGGTGAGGCTGCCCTGGCTGTCGATACGCGGCGCGATCAGGTTGATCGAGCCCTCGCCGTTGCTCAGGCCACCGCCCTGGATCTGCAACTGCCCGCTGGCGTCGCGCGTGCTCAGGCCTTGCAGTTTGCCGTCCTGCAATTCGGGCCGGCCAACCACCAGGTTGGCGTTCGGCGTGTTGATGAAACTGCCACCGTTGACCGAGATGCCGTTGGGGTTGGCCAGCACGTAATCGGCCGCGCGGCCGAAGATTTCCTGGGCGCCGTTGATGGCCGACGGGTTGCGGCTGATCACTTCGTTGAGGATCACGCTCGCCGCTTGCCCCTGCAATTGCGGGTTGGCGGCCAGTTGCCCGGCCAATTGCGACTGGCCGGCCTGCAAGGCGTTGTTCAGCACCAGGCCCTGGCGGTCGACGTTGTAGTCGAGGAACTGATTGTGCGACAGCCCCGCGCCGTTCGGCGCCACGATGTTGACGATGGGCACGCCAGCCTGGGTCTGCAGTTGCGCCGTGCCGCCCGGGCCCGGCGCTACCACGACACCGGCGGCCAGGGTATTGGGGATGACCGCAATGAACAGGCTGGCAATCGCCCAGCGCAGTTGGCCCCGAGGGGATAGATGAAACGCAAAGGTATTCACTGACATAAGCCACTCTCCGTGTAAGTTACGGCGTCACGCTGCGCGTTGGGAGGAAGGCCGGGGCTGTCGCGCTCAGATCCGCCGGCTGTTGGGTTGCCTGGTGCTTCATCTGTTGCAGACTCATAGCTGCACCCCGAAGCGCATCAGCCAGGTCTCCGGCTCACGGTGCAAACCGCTGGGGGTGGTGAGGCTGCGTTGGTAATCGACGTCGACCTGCAGGTTCTTCCACGTCAGGTTCAGGCCGACGCTGGCGCCGCTCAGGCGCTGGCCCTGGGCGCCGTGATCGGCTTTGATCCAGCCCTGGTCGAACCCCAGGCGTGGCGTGACCTGCAGCGGCCAGTCGCGACGCAAGGGCAGGCGCAAGGTGTTGCGCCAGATCGCCCCGCTGGCCCCCGAAGCGCTGCTGACCCGATAGCCGCGCACCGCCGAATCGTCGGTGCCGAGCAGTTGTTCGATGGCCGGCAGCGGATCGGGGCTGTATTGCAGATTGAGCTGGCTCTGCCATTGCCAGGCCTGCGCGCCGAATTCGCCGTTGCGCCACTGGCTGAGGCCGGCGCGGTACTTGCGAAACTGCGCCTTGGGCAGGTTGTCGAGCTGGTGCTGGCGATCGTCGTCGGCGCCGAACCCGCGCAGGCCCTGGGCGTAGTTGACGTCGAGGTTCCACACCGCGCGATCGAGCCAGAACAGGTTGAGCCCGGCCTCGGCCACGGTCAGGGTCGGGCTCTGGATGCCCAGGCGCACGTTTTCCAGGTAACTGTCGACATCCTTGTGCGCCAGTTGCAGGTTGGCGCTGAGCTGATGACTCTGGTCGCGCCACAACACGCGGTCGGCGCGCAGGCTGAGCTGGTCGGTGATGCCGCTGCTGTACAGGGTGGTGCCGGGCAACTTGAACGGCGCGCGATATTCGGCATGACTGGCGAAGGTGCTGAAGGTCCAGTAGCCGTACGGAATCGCGTAATACAGGCTGGCGTTGCGGCTGTAGCGGTCGCCTTGATTGAGGGTGTCGCTAGCGCTGAGGCTCAACAAGTCGTTGAGTTGCAGCGGACTGTCCACGCTCAGGCTCAACGTATCGCGGTCGCGCCCGGTGCTGGCGCTGCCGAGGTTGTCGGCCCCCAGGCCCAGGGCCCAGCGCGATTGCCCGGCGCTGCGCGCGCGGAGGATGATGCGCGAGGCGCCGGGCTGGCTGCCGGGGGCGATGTCGGCGCTGAGGTCGAGCGAGCGCAGGCGATTGAGTTGGTCCAGGCCCTGCTCGAGGTCACGCAGGTTCAACGGCTGCCCGAGCATGCCCGGAAACGCCCCGCCGAGGGACACCGGCAGGCTCTGGTCGGCCAGTTCGATCGACTCGATGTAGCCTTCGTCGACGAGGATATCCAGCGACTGCCCCGCCGCCGGCGCACTGCTCAGGTACGGTCGGCTGGCAATGTAGCCTTTCTCCACATACAGCGCGGTGATGGTCGCCAGCAGGTGATTGATCTGGCCAACGCCCATGCACGGCGCCAGCAGCGGTTCGATCCTGGCGTTGAGCTGGGCGCGACTGACCAGGGTCACGCCGCCGATACGCGTACCGCTCAACGGCCAGCACTGCGCATCCGCGGCCACACTGGCGGGCACCGCCGGGGTCGGCGCTGCCGGGCCGAATGCACCGCGCTCCAGTTGCCGCCGGCGCTGTTCCATTTGCAGTTGTTGCAGATCGCGTTGTTGCTGTTGCTGCTGACGCAGCACTTCCTGGCCTGGGGATGCAGCTTCGGCGGCGTGCAGAGGCCATTGCAGCAGACTCAGCACTCCCGCCGAAAACATCCGGCAAGTCGTGGAATGACGACGTAAAACAGCGCGAAATGAATAGAGCACGCAATATCCTTGCAATCAAATGGCGGAATGCCACTCCATCAATTGCGCTGATACTCGAAGCGTTTCGTGCAAATTGCAATACAACTTAAACGCGCATTACATTTCTTAAACAAATGACTGATCGGTCAGGATTGTCAGCAAAAACGCCAGTGCGCTACACGCCATCAGGGTTTCCCCGAGGGCCTGACTGCAGGCGGCAAGCATCAATCCGAGCCCGATAAGCAGGTAATAGAGCAGCCCCAACAGCGCACCCGCCGTGCCCAGGCAATCAGGGTATTGCTTAAGGGCCACGCCGAGGATATTCGGAATGGCCATGCCGAACGCCAGCACCACCAGCAGCATCGGTAACACGAATGCAACATTTTCCCGCAGCAGCCAAACACCGATTCCGCCGAGCAGACTGATGCCAGCCGCGAGCCGAATCAGTTGCAGGGCGTTGCAGCCGACCCGCAATAAACGCTGGTTGAGCCACGCCCCGACACCGGAACCGAGGGCCAGCAACACCCCGCTGTAGCCAAACCAGGACGCATCGACGCCGAGCCGTTCGAACAGAAACGGTCCCAGGCTGTAATAGCTGAACAGTGCAACGTTGAACGCCGCGACCCACAGCGCCGAACGCCAGATTCCGGGATCGCGCAGCATGCGCGCCAGGGTGCGCCACAGGCTCACGGCGGGCAGGTGCGGCGTCCGGGTTTCCGGCAACGCGCGCCAGCTCCAGGCCCACAGCACCAGCGCCAGCAACAGCAAGGCACCGAGCACACCGCGATAGCCGAAGCCCTGCACCAGGCTCGCGCCGCTGAACAAGCCGAGCGCCGGGCTCACCGCCAGGGCCATGCCGGCCAGGGAAAAAACCTGCGCCAGTTGCGCGCCTTGAAAGCGATCGCGCAGCACCGTCTGGGTCACCACCGAACCGACCGCAGCCGCGAAGGCCGCCAGTGCCTGGGCCAACAACAAAGCGGTAAATGTGCGCGCACTCATACCCAGGGCACACGCCAGCGCATACAGGGCCAGGCCGGCGAGCATCGAGGGCCGACGGCCGATCCGGTCGCACGCTCGGCCCCAGGTCACCACGCCCAATGCGAACGCCAGGAAATACACCGCCAAGGTCTGCCCCGCCGTCTGCGCGCTGACAGCGAACGCCCTGCTGATATCGCCCAGCGCCGGGCTGTACAGGGTCTGGGCCAGTTGCGGGAACATCAGCAACGCAATCGCCAGCAGCAACAGTTTTCCGTTGTTCATGAAACACAATCTCCTCGACACAGTCGTCGGGGAGTTTAAAAAGCCCTGGCTGACGTATTATCCAGACCCTGACAAGTTATCGTTGAAATCGGACAACCCATGGCCTGGCTCGATGCCCACGCATCCTTTGATCCTGATCGTTATCCAGCCCCGGTGATCGGCATCGCCTCGACCCTCGGCGACCACGACTCCGGCCTGCACCGGCATCAGCGCGGGCAACTGCTGTATACCCGCCGCGGCTGTACCCGCATCACCCTGGCGCAGCAGTTGTGCCTGTTGCCGCCATCGCGGGCAGCGTGGATTCCGCCTGGCGTCAGCCACCGGGCCGTGATGCAGCACAGCGTCGATTACCGCTCGATTTATCTCGCGCCGCAGTTGTGCGCCGGGCTGCCGCAGCAGGTCTGTGTGATTGAAGTCAGCCCGTTGCTGCGCGCGGTACTGGAGCCGATTGCCACGGCCGATTTCGCCAGCGACTGGCAGCAGGGCAAAGGCCTGCATCTGCTGGGGTTGTGCCTGAGTGAAATGGCCGAGGCGGCGCAACAACCGATGCTGCTGCCCCTGCCCCGGGACAAACGCCTGGGCGCACTGCTGGCGACCCCCGAACGACTGCCGCCGCCGTTGAACCTGCTTGAACGCCAGGTCGGGGCCAGCGGGCGCACCATCGGCCGCATCTTCCAGCGCGAAACCGGCATGAGCTATCAGCAATGGCGCCAGCAGTGGCGATTGATGCGCGCCATGGAACTGCTCGCCACGGGCCGCAACCTCGGCTACTGCGCGTTCGAGTTGGGTTTCGCCAGCGACAGCGCATTCATCGCCTTCTTCAAACTCATGACGGGCAGCACCCCTGGCAACTGGCTCGGATAAACAACTGACGGCCGGCAGCAGAAAGCATTTGCGACAAAATATTACATGCGTCATATTACAGCCGTAATAACAACCTCGTTGCCGCAGGTATTACGCCATGACCCACATGCCCACCGTTGAAGCCGACCTTGCCGTTGCGGTCAGCGCTCCCAGACGTCCACTGCTCAAACGCTTGCTGATACCCACCGTGGGGCTGGCGGCGCTGGTGTGCGCCGGGGTGTACGCCGTGCATTGGTGGGGCACCGGGCGGTTTCTCGAAGAAACCGACGATGCCTATATCGGCGCGGATGTCACGGTGATCGGGCCGAAAGTCGCCGGCTATATAGAAGAGGTACTCGTCAGCGACAACCAGGCGGTGAAGGCCGGTGACGTACTGATTCGTCTCGATGCCCGCGACTACCGCGCCAATCTGGCCAAGGCCGAAGGCGCAGTGGCTGCCGAAGAGGCGCTGCTGGCCAACCTCGATGCCACTGAACAATTGCAACAGGCGGTGATCGGCCAGGCCCGCGCCGGTATCGATGCCGCCGGTGCCGAAACCGCGCGCTCGCGGGACGACAACGCCCGTTACAAGCGCCTGGTGACGACCAATGCCGTCTCGGTGGAAAGTGCGCAACGCGCCGACGCCACCTTCAAGACCGCCCAGGCGCTGAGTGCCCGCGCCCAGGCCGAACTGCTGGCCGCGCAACGGCAACTGGCGGTGATCGACACGCAGAAACAACAGGCCCGCGCCGCCCTCCAGCAAGCCCGCGCCGAGCGTGATCTGGCACAGCTCAACCTCGGCTATACCGAACTGCGCGCGCCGGTCGACGGTGTGATCGGCAACCGCCGTGCCCGAGTCGGCGCCTACGCTCAGGCCGGTTCGCAACAGCTCTCGGTGGTGCCGGCCAGTGGCTTGTGGGTCGACGCCAATTTCAAGGAAGACCAGTTGGCGCGGATGCAGCCGGGGCAACGGGTGAGCATTCGCGCCGACGTCTTGTCCGGCCAGGAATTCCACGGCCGCCTCGACAGCCTCGCCCCCGCCACCGGCGCGCAATTCAGCGTGCTGCCGCCGGAAAACGCCACCGGCAACTTCACCAAAATCGTCCAGCGCGTGCCCGTGCGCATTCTCCTCGATCCGGCGGATGGCGTGCTCGGTCACCTGCGCCCGGGGCTGTCGGTCACCGCTGAAGTCGACACCCGCGCCAAAGCGCAGAGTGCCGACGTGGCCAGCGCGCCATGAGCAGCACCCTCACCGCCTCGGCGCAACCGTTCAATGCCGCGGACATGGCCACGGCGACCAAAGTGTTCGCCTTCGCCAGCATGTGCATCGGCATGTTCATCGCGTTGCTGGACATCCAGATCGTCTCGGCCTCGCTGCGCGACATCGGCGGTGGCCTGTCCGCCGGCACCGACGAAACCGCCTGGGTGCAGACCAGTTACCTGATCGCCGAAATCATCGTCATCCCGCTGTCGGGCTGGTTGTCGCGCGTGTTCTCCACGCGCTGGCTGTTCTGTGCCTCGGCGGTCGGCTTCACCCTCGCCAGCCTGCTCTGCGGCATCGCCTGGAACATCCAGAGCATGATCGCCTTCCGCGCGCTGCAGGGCTTTCTCGGCGGCTCGATGATTCCGCTGGTGTTCACCACCGCGTTCGTTTTCTTCAGCGGCAAACAGCGGGTGATTGCCGCCGCGACCATCGGCGCGGTGGCCTCACTGGCGCCGACCCTCGGGCCGGTGATCGGTGGCTGGATCACCGACATTTCATCCTGGCACTGGCTGTTCTACATCAACCTGCTGCCGGGGATCTTCGTCGCCGTGGCGGTGCCGCTGCTGGTCAGGATCGATCAACCGGAACTGACGCTGCTCAAGGGCGCGGACTACCTGAGCATGGTGTTTCTCGCGCTGTTTCTCGGCTGCCTGGAATACACCCTCGAAGAAGGCCCGCGCTGGAACTGGTTCAGCGACCAGACCATCCTCACCACCGCCTGGGTCAGCGCCCTGGCCGGCGTGGCGTTCATCGGCCGCACGCTGCAGGTGGCCAATCCGATCGTCGACCTGCGCGCGCTCAAGGATCGCAACTTCGCGCTCGGCTGCTTCTTTTCGTTCGTGACCGGGATCGGCCTGTTCGCGACGATTTACCTGACGCCGCTGTTTCTCGGCCGGGTGCGCGGCTACGGCGCGCTGGACATTGGCCTGGCGGTTTTTTCCACCGGGGTGTTCCAGATCATGGCGATTCCGCTGTACGCCTTTCTCGCCAATCGCGTCGACCTGCGCTGGATCATGATGGCCGGCCTGGGCCTGTTCGCCGTGTCGATGTGGGAATTCAGTCCGATCACCCACGATTGGGGTGCCGGGCAATTGCTGTTGCCGCAAGCCCTGCGCGGGATCGCCCAGCAACTGGCGGTGCCGCCGGCTGTGACGCTGACCCTCGGCGGGCTGGCGCCGGCGCGGCTCAAGCATGCTTCGGGGCTGTTCAACTTGATGCGCAATCTGGGAGGTGCCATCGGCATCGCTGCGTGCGCGACCATTCTCAATGACCGCACCAATCTGCACTTCACGCGCCTGGCCGAGCATCTGAACAGCAGCAACGAAGCGTTGAATCAGTGGCTGGCCCAGGTCGGCGGCAACTTCGCCACGCTCGGCCAGACTGGCGAGCCGGGCATGACCGCCAGCCTGCGGCAGTTATGGCTGCTGACCTACCGCGAAGCGCAGACGCAGACCTACGGCGACACCTTCCTGATGATCATGGTCTGCTTCGGCATCGCCACGGCGATGGTGCCCTTGATGCGCAAGGTGCAACCACCGGCCGCGCCGAGTGCCGATGCTCATTGAGCGCAGTGCACGTCAGGCCTGCGGCATCTTGCGAAAGCCCACGGCCAGGCGGTTCCAGCTGTTGATGGTGTTGATCGCCACGCTCAGGTCGACCATTTCCTTGGGCGAGAAATGCGCGGCGACCGCCTCGTAGTCTTCGTCCGGGGCGTGGGTCAGGCTCAGTTGCGTCAGGGACTCGGTCCACAGCAGCGCGGCGCGCTCACGGTCGCTGAAGAACGGTGCTTCGCGCCACGCGGTCACCGCGAACAGCCGCCGTGGGGTCTCGCCGCCCTTGATCGCGTCGGCGGTGTGCATGTCGATGCAGAACGCGCAGCCGTTGATCTGCGAGGCGCGCAGCTTGACCAGTTCGATCAGGGTCTTTTCCAGCGGCAGTTTCGAGACGGCGGTTTCCAGGGCAATCATCGCTTTCAGGGCGTCAGGGGAAGCGGTGTAGAAATCGACACGAGGTTGCATGGTGACTCTCCGGTAGCAGGGAATGTGTGGCTACGTTAGTCCCGTCGCCCGCCGCGACAAATAGCCAATATTCCAGAAGACCAGGAGGCCACTCGAGCAGGTGCGGTTGTGCGGTCGTTGACCGCTCGTCACCCGACCGGCACCAAGCCAGCGGCGCGTCAGACCAATATCAGGTCAATCCTCTTTTTCCGGAGACTTACCATGATGACGCGCAAACTCACTTCGCTCCTGCTGGCCGGCCTGCTCGCCACGGCGTCCGCTGCCAGTTTCGCCGCCAACGATGGCGCTGACGCCACCGGCACCAAGTCCGGTGCCACCAGCGGTTCGACCATGCCGCCGGACAACACGCCGGGCGCGCCTTCCGGTGGTAACGGCTCGGGTGGCACGGGCTCGGGCACCGGCACCAACGGCGGCGCCAGCGGTTCAGGCTCGGGCGCCGGTGGCGGCACCGGTTCGGCAGGCGGCGGTACTGGCGGTGCCGGTGGTGGCACCGGCGGCTGAACGAACAAGAGCAGGCCGTGGTAAGTACCGCGGCCTGCGCCTTCAGCGTTTGTTGGTTGGCTCAACGATCCGAACGCATCAGCTCGCCGATGCCGCCGTCCAGCGATATCACCGCAGCGCGGTTGCGCCCGGCATTCTTGGCCTGATACAGCGCCGCATCGGCGCGCTGGATAAACAGCTCGGGGCTGTCGTTGCCGGCCGGAATAAATGCGTAGCAGCCCAGGCTCACGGTCAGGTATCCGGTGGGTGAGCCGCTGTGCACGATGTGCTTGTCCATCACGCTGCGGCGAATCTGCCCGGCAATCGCCAGGGCACCGTTGATGTCGGTGTCCGGCAGCAATACCGCAAACTCCTCCCCGCCATAACGCACCGCCAGATCGGACTTGCGCTGGCAGCAACTCATCAGCACCTGAGCGACCTGGGTCAGGCAGTGATCGCCGGCAACGTGACCGTAGGCGTCGTTGTAGCGCTTGAAGAAATCGATATCGAGCATGATCAGGCTGACCGGGCTCGACTGCCGCGCGCCGCGGGCAAATTCGATGTCCAGCGAACGCTCGAACAGGCGCCGGTTGGCCAGCCCGGTGAGGCTGTCGTGAGTGGCGATCTGCTCCAGCGTGCGCTGCGCCTTGCGCAGGTTTTTCTCGATGCGCTCACCGTCACGCACTTGATGGATAAACACCCAGCCGAACAGCCCGACGCCCAGAATCACCAGGGCAATGATCACGCTGGACTGAAACGCGCGCGCGTTCCAGCCCTGGAGAATGGTGTCGCGCGAGGTCGCGGCGGCCACCACCAGCGGGTAGGACGCCAGTTGCCGATAGCCGTACAAGCGCACGACACCATCGACCACCGAATTGATCATGGCCGTGCCGGCGTTCGATTGCGGCAGCAGCTTCTGGTAAATCCGCCCCTGGGCCAGGGACGAACCGATCAGCTTTTCGTCGAACGGCCGGCGGGCGAGCAAGGTGCCGTCGGTGAGGCCGAGAAACATGATGCCCTTATCGTCTAGGCCGAAGCTTTCGAAGAAGCGGTCGAAGTAGGCCATCTTGATCCCGGCCAGCAGCACGCCCTGAAAGTTGCCGGCGCGGTCGTTGACCCGTTTCGAGATGGGAATGATCCACTCGCCGTTCTCGCGACTGCGGATCGCCGGGCCGATGTGCGCCAGCGTCGAGGCGTTCTGCTGGTGGAACTTGAAGTATTCGCGGTCCGCCACGCCGTTGCCGCGCGGCAGATCCGCAAACGAGGTAATCACCCATTGGCCGTCGCGATCGAAGAGGAATATGCCGTGCAACTGCTCCAGCTGCTGCACGCGGCGGGCGAAAGTGTGCTGCATGCGGGGTTTCTGCGCCGCGCCGTAACCGTCCTCCTGAATCCAATCGACCAGGCTGGTCATTACCAGGTCGGCGGCCAGGAAGGTGTCCTCGGCCTGTTGCGCCATCGCCCGGGTGAGGTTGGCCGACGCCACTTGCGCCATGGCCAGATCCTGGCGTCGCGATTGCTCCAGTTGCAGGTAGAGCAAACCAAACAGGCACAGGCAGACGCCAACAATGAACAGTGCCGCCGCTTTGCGCAGTGGCAAGCGTTTGAGCGTGCCACCGGGGGCCTGGTGCGGATCGTGAATGGGGATTGGCAAAAGCATGTCCTGGGCAGGTACGACAGGGGCGAAGGCCCGAAACCCTTGTTGTTCTGAGCGTAGTCCACGGGTCTGCGGCGGGCAACCGAGTGCCACCGACAGAATCCCGACCCAGTACGTATCGGCGCCTCGGGCAATTGGATGACCGTTGCGCGCCGATTTATTTTTCGCCTGCCGTTATTGCCCTGCTTCAGCCTCGCTGTGCCAACCGGCGCATCGCACTGCGCAGATGCGCCCGGGCACTGTCCGCATCGCTCGCGCGCATCTGCTCGTAAGCGCGCTGCGCAATCGCCGCGGGCACCGCTTTCAGCTCGCGCTGGGTGGCCATCGCCAGCCACTGCACTTGCGCCGCACGCTCCAGGTAATACAGATCGTCCCAGGCTTCGGCGATGGTCGGCGCGGTGACGATCACTCCGTGATTCTTCAGGAACAGAATGTCGGCAGCGCCGAGCACCGCAGCGATGCGCTCGCCTTCGCTGTCGTCCAGCGCCAGGCCGTTGTAATGCTCGTCGACCGCCGTGCGGCCGTAGAATTTCAGCGCGGTCTGCCCCAGCCACAACAGCGGCGGTCCTTGCAGCAGACACAACGCAGTGGCATGCGGCATGTGCGTATGAAAGGCGACCCGCACCCGCGGCTGCTGCTGATGCAGACGCGCATGAATGTAGAACGCGGTAGCTTCCGGTTGCCCGTCGCCGTCGAGCACATTGCCGTGGAAGTCACAGACCAGCAGGTTTTGCGCGGTCACCTCCGCAAACGCGTAACCATATGGGTTGACCAGGAACAGGTCGTCATGCCCCGGCAACATTGCCGAAAAGTGATTGCAGATGCCCTCCTCCAAGCCATGCAGCGCCGCCAGTTGGAAGCATGCCGCGAGTTCTTCGCGGGCGGTGACAATGGCTGCGCTGTCGAGATTGAGCGAGGCGCCATGGGCGCGCGTGCTGCCGGTCAGGGTGTGGGCCATGGGTTGAACTCCGTGATTACCAACCGAGGGCGTCGAACAGCGGCAGCACCTGGTCGAGGGTGGGCAGGATCGCGTCGGGACGATAGTCCGCCAGCAGTTGGCGACCGGTGCCCCGGTCAATCCACACGCAGCGGAAATGCATGTCGCGTGCCGCCGTGTGATCGAGCAGCGGGCTGGCGCAGATGTGCACCACCTGATCGCGGCTGACCCCCAACTGCGCATGAGCGTAGTCGAACAGCCGTGGCGCCGGCTTGTAGGCGCCGGCCTGCTGTGCGGTGATCACCCGGTCGATGTGCCCGCCCAATTGCGCTACGTTGCCGGCGATGATGTCGTCATCGGTATTGGACACGATGCACAGCTTGAAGCCCCGGGCCTTGAGCTGCGCCAGCGTCTCGACCACTTCGGCAAACGGTGGCATGCGCGGAATCGCCGCCGCGAGGCGCTGGCTGTCCTCGGGCAGGCTCGGCAGGCGCAGCTCTTCGAGGGCCAGTTGCAGGCTGAGGGTGCTCAACGCGCGGAACGAGCGGTGTGGCGGCGTCTGTTCCAGGTGATGCTCGTGGCGGTCGTAGACTTCGAGCAATCGAGCGACGTCGACCTGGTGCTCGCCCTTCTCCTCGAGGATCTGCGCAGCCACGGCGCGCAGGCCTTCGTCCCATTGAATCAACGTGCCGTAGCAATCGAAGGTCAGCCATTGCGGGCGCGGGGTGTTTGCCAATGTCATGCGGGCATTCCTCTTGTCGTGAGGATTTCAGCTTATGGCCGCTCGGTGATAGTGTGAAATTAAATAAATAGCCACACCTCAGTTGCCAATCGAATATCGAGAACGCCGCCATGCTTGACCTGGAATTGCTGAAAACCTTTGTCTGCGTGGTCGATGAAGGCAGTTTCACCCGCGCCGCCGAACGCGTGCACCGCACCCAATCCACGGTCAGTCAGCAGGTGCGCAAGCTCGAAGACCTGGTCGGGCATGCTCTGCTGCTGCGTGATCGCACCGGTCTCAACGTCAGCGTCACCGAACACGGCGAACTGCTGATTCACTATGCGCGGCGCTTGCTGGCGCTGTCCGCCGAGGCCAGCGAAGCGCTGTCCAGCGAGCTCGACCTGGAAATCCTGCGCATCGGCATGCCGGAAGATTTCGATGCGCGGCGCATGGCGCAGATCCTCGCCGGGTTCACCCGCAGCCACCCGCAAGCGCGCCTGGAAACGGTCAGCGGCATGAGCCTCGATCTGCGCCAACGGCTCGATCGCGGCGACATCGACATCGCCCTGATCAAGCGCGAACCCGACAGCGGCACGGCCTGGGCGACCTGGCCGGAGCGCCTGGTGTGGGTCAGGGGGGCGGATTTCGATAGCACCAGCAGCGTACTGCCGCTGGCGTTGTTTCCTCAGGGCTGCCTCTACCGGCAACGGGCGATCCGCCTGCTCGACGTCGCGCAACGGCCGTGGCGCGTGGCGTTCGGCAGCCACAGCCTGACCGGCATCCAGGCGGCAGTGGCCTCGGGCCTGGGGGTGTCCGTGCTGCCGGCGTCGGCGGTGCTGGCGGAGCATCGGGTCTGTACCGACCTGCCGGCGCTGGCGCCGACCGAGCTGGCGCTGGTCAGCCGTGAAGGCGTGTTGAGCAGCCTGCAACGCGGCCTGGTGGAATTTCTGCGCGGTGAACTGGGCGTGGATGGCGCTGGGTTTGCCTGACGCGCGGAGAAAAAAACGGGCGCCTATCAGGCGCCCGTCTGCTTGGCGTCCATCCCCTCAGCGTGACGGCGGTACGCGGATGTCGCCAGCCCGGCACTGGGTCTTCACACCCTTGCCACAGGCGCCGAACTGCAGATCCTTGCCCATGCACACGCGCACTTCCGACAACTCCGGGCCACTGCACACCACGGCGATGCCATCGGCCGGGATCCCCGGGTTGGCCTTGCGGAACAAGTCGGCGATTTCCTGCGCTTGGAAATAATACGACGTGTTGAACGGTTGCAGCTGCGGCGGAATTTTCACCGCCGCGACGGCCTTGTCCGCTTCATCCAGATAGCCCATCGCGCCGAGGCCGCTGCAGGTGCCGTGCTTGGCCCATTCGTGATCGAGGAGCTTTTTCGTCGGGAACAGCGTCAGGCCCTTGCTGGTTTCGGCCGCGTTCAGCGTGGTCAGCGGCGGGCAGGATTCCGGCCAGCCACCCTTGGCGTATTGCGGCCACAAGCCATGCAGGACGAAGCCGTAGCCCTTGCCCGAGCACTGCACATCATCCTTGTGGGTCAGACAGAACGTCGGCGACCAGGACAGCGTCAGCAGGTAGTAATCGAACACCCCCGCCACCGATTCCGCCTGCGCCTTGCTCGACTGCGACTGGCGCGCCGAACTGATGCCGATGCTGCCGGCCGTCAGCGCAATCAGCGCCAGAATTGTAAACAGCTTTTTCATGTACCCGCTCCTTGGGACGCCTGCGTCCGTGGTTTTCGTTCCTGACCAGACGTGGTCAGGGCTGATTTCGACACGCTTGTGTTGCAAGCGCATGACGCAAGGCAACGCTGTACGCCGTTGAAAGGTCTACGATTAACAGGCAGCCATCCAACACAGGGAACTGAAATGAGTAAAGCAGACGAACTCGCCGCGAAGCTCAAGCAAACCCACCACAGCCACGCGGACGACATCACCTGCGCGGAACTGGAGATCGATTGCTGGCCGGCGCAGGTCTACGACCTGTACCACCGCATCGAGGCGTGGCTGCAGCCAGTGACCGAAGTCGGCCTGAAGATCCGCCGTAATCCGACCCACGTCTGCGAACGTTCGCCCGATGGCCAGAGCCATAATTACGCCATCGATCAACTGGTGATCGAGGCCAACCACCACAGCCTGACCTTCGATCCCATCGCGCGGTTTACCGAGGATGGCGCCGGACGCGTGCAGATCACCCTGGCGGATCGCAACACCTATCTGTTGCGCACCGTCGACGAACACCACGAAAGCCATTGGTGGATGCAGACCCTTGAAACCGGCCAGCAACTGGATGCCATCGCCCTGACCGAAAACAATCTGTTGCAGGTGGTGCAGGAAGGCTTGGGCCTGTAGCCCGTTGCGTTACCCATAGGGATCGGCGCCGGGAACGTGGTTAACTTCCCGCTCCGCCCCTCTGGAAGCCCGACAGATATGCACATGATAAAAAACCCGATCGTGCTCGGAACATTGCTGGCCATCGCGGTGAACGCGCAGGCCGCCGAGTCCTCGTCGCACCTGGACACCATTCAGCAAAACGGCCAGTTGCGCGTCTGCACCACCGGCGACTACAAGCCCTACACCTTCAAGCGCGACGACGGCGACTACGAAGGCATCGACATCAGCATGGCGCGCTCGCTGGCCGGCAGCCTGGGGGTCAAGGTCGAGTGGGTGCCGACCACCTGGAAAACCCTCATGCCAGACATGCAGGCCGGCCGCTGCGACATCGCCATGGGCGGGATTTCGGTGACCCTGGAACGACAGAAAAAAGCCTTTTTCAGCAACACCCTCGACGTCGACGGCAAGATCCCGCTGGTGCGCTGCGCCGACCAGGACAAGTACCAGAGCATCGCGCAGATCAATCAGCCCGGCGTACGCCTGGTGGAACCGGCCGGCGGCACCAACGAGGCGTTCGTCCACGCCTTCCTGCCCAAGGCGCAACTGGCCCTGCACGACAACGTGACGATCTTCCAGCAACTGCTCGACAACAAGGCCGACGTGATGATCACCGACGCCTCTGAAGCGCTGTACCAGCAGAAACTCAAACCGGGGTTGTGCGCGGTCAATCCGCAACAGTTCATGCAATACGGGGAAAAGGCCTACCTGCTGCCGCGCGATGACAACAGCTGGAAGCTGTACGTCGACCAGTGGCTGCACCTGAGCAAAGTCACCGGCCAGTATCAGAAGGTGCTGGGTGAGTGGCTGGCGCTGCCGCAATGAACAATGCCGCTGGCGAGGGCATGGCTGCCTCGCCAGCGGCATTGCGTAGCTGCTCCAGCGGTGGCGCCCGCCCCTATCAGTCGTCGTGGAGCATGCCGGAACTGTACTGATTCAGGCTGCTGCCAATGCTGTTGCCGCCAAACCTGAGGGTGGTCGCATTACTGCGCCCTTGCGGCGACTGACAATCGGTAGAAAAACAAGCGCTGGTGGTCAAGCCGCCGGAGCCCGAACAGGCACTCAACACCGAGACAGCGGCAGCGATCAACAGCACTTTGACGACATGGGCACGCATGGCACGGCTCCCCAGAGGATGAACGGCGGCATTCTTGTCCGCCCATCCTAGGCCCTCGCCGCGCCACACAGGATGAAACCGCTGCGGCCGACAGCAGCGGTTCAGGTTCGCCCGTGCGGGGCATCGTCAGATCGGTTGCCAGGCTTGCGCAGGAATCTGCGCCATCGCCTCGAACGCCGGTTTGGCGAACCAGTAGCCCTGCATCAGGTAGATACCGCAATCGGCGAGAAAGTCGCGTTCCTCCGGGTGCTCGATACCCTCGGCAATGATCTCGATGCCCAAATCGGTACACATGCCCACCACGCCCCGCACAATCGCCTGACGCACCCGGTCGCGGTGAATGTCGCGAATCAGCGCCATGTCCAGCTTGATCAGATCCGGTTGAAAGTCCGCCAGCAGGTTCAGGCCCGAGTAGCCGGCGCCGAAGTCATCGATGGCGGTCTTGAAGCCGAACTCGCGGTACTCGCGCAGGATGTTCATCAGGTGCTTGTTGCTTTCCACGTGCTCGCCCTCGACCGCTTCGAAGATCAGCCGATCCAGCGGGAACGCATGCGCGCGGGCCGCCTCCAGCGTGCTGCGAATGCACAGGTCGGGGCGATACACCGCGTTGGGCAGGAAGTTGATCGAGAGAAACCCGGTGAGCCCCAACTGCGCGGCCGTGGAGATTGCTCGCACGCGGCACAGTTGATCGAACCGATAGCGGTTCTGGTCATCGACCTGTTCCAGCACCGACAACGCCCCTTCGCCCTGCACGCCGCGGACCAACGCCTCGTGGGCGAAGGTCGATTGATTACGCACATCCACAATCGGCTGGAACGCGAAGGAGAACGCCATGTCGGCCTCGCCTTTTTGCCGGCACCCGTGGCACCCCCCGCTGGGCTGGGGGGAAATTGGAATATTGGTCATGACGCCCCCTGAGAGCGGGTTGCAACCTTCCATGGCCCAGATAATGACAGCACGGAACAAGTGACCGCCGCCCGGCGGTACCCCGCTTATACAGGCTGACCGATCCGGTCAGCCCAAGTTCATTGCAAAACGCCATCAGATACGAAAATGCGCGGTCATGCGCTGCAAGTCCTGCCCCAGCGCCGCCAGTTCAAGGGTCGCGGTAGCACTTTCTTCGCTGGCCACGGCCGACTGATCGGCGACATCGCGCACACTGACGATGCTGCGATTGATCTCATCGGCCACGGCGCTCTGCTGCTCGGCAGCGGCGGAAATCTGCAGGCTCATTTGCTGGATCGTGCCGATCGAATGATTGATCTCAGTGATCGCCTGCTCGGCCTTCTGCGCCAGCACCACGGTGTCCAGCGTGCGCTCGCGGCTGGCCGTCATCAGTGTAGAAGCTGCTTGCGTGCCCTGTTGCAGCGTGACGATCAGCGCTTCGATCTCCTTGGTCGAATCCTGCGTGCGTTGCGCCAGCGAACGCACTTCATCGGCGACCACCGCAAAACCGCGTCCCTGCTCACCCGCTCGCGCCGCTTCAATCGCCGCGTTCAGCGCCAACAGATTGGTCTGCTCGGCGACAGCCTTGATCACATCGATGACCTTGCCAATCTGCTCGCTGTCCTGGGACAACACGTTCATCGCCCCGCCCAACTCCTCGATGGCCACCGACAGCTCGCTGATCTGCAACGTGGCCTGCTTGACCACCGCGCTGCCTTGGCGCGCCTGCTGATCGGCCAGTGTCGCGGCAGCGGAGGCGTCGGTGGTGTTGCGCGCCACCTCCTGCACCGTCGACGCCATTTCGTGCATCGCCGTGGCGACCTGGTCCACCTCGACCTTCTGCTGGCGCACACCGGCGCTGGTCTGCTCGCTCATCGCCGAGAGCTTCTCGGCCGACGTGGAAATATGCGTCACCCCGTTCCCGATCCCCTGCACCAGCGTGTTCAGGCTTTGCGCCATGTCCTGCATCGCATTCTGCAGATCGCCCAACTCATCCTTGCGGCTGGATTTGGCCTGTACCGTCAGATCGCCCTTGGCAATCCGGCGTGCCAACTCCACCGTCAGCGCCAGTGGCGCGGTGATCTGCCGCGAGATCAGCACCGCCGCCAACAGACCGATCACCAGCGCCAGCACGGTCAGCACGGCAATCTGGATAAAGGCGCGATGTTGGTCCTCACGCGCCAGGCGCTGCTGGGTGTCCATCAGGCCGGTCATGATGCTGTCCATCGCCTGGCTCTGTTGATCGACCTGCTGGCGCAGGCTCTGCTTCTGCTCGAACAGCGCCGCCACCTGCACCAGCACGTCGCGATAACGGCGGATGCCGGCCTGCGCTTCCTCCAGCTGACCCGACAGCGCGGCCGGCAACGCACTGCGCGCCTTGTTCATGTCGGCGAGAAACGCATCGGTGGTGTCCAGCAGCACCTGCTTGTTGGCCTCGCTCGGCACCGCGATGTAACGACGCAGCATCAGACGAAACATCGTCATGCCGTTGCGCAGATCCGCCACCGTACGCAGGTCCGCCACGCGCGCAGCGTCGGCAGACGCCAGCGCACTGGCCGTGGCGCTCTCGAACAGCCTGTTGAAGGTCTCGGCATATTTATCCGACATCGCCCCCAGCGGTTTCAGGGCATCGGCCGTCGCCTTGTCCGCCTCGATAAGACGTTTTACGCGTTGATCGTAGGCCACCGTGGTGTCCTGCAATTGCTTCAACGCTTGCTGGTTTTCCGCCCGCTTCAGGGTTTGCAATGCCTTGCCAATCAAACCCTGCAACACACTGAGCTGCGACTGATAAGCCTCGGCAAACGCCCCATCCGCCGCCGCTTCGTATTGCTTCTCGGATAGACGCATGTCCTGCGTCGCATCGTTGAGCGTGCCGATCAGACGCGTGGTGTCCAGGCGATCCACCAGCACATTGCTGCTGCTATAACCGATGAAGGCCACCGCCACCACCGCCAACAAAAGCACAGCAAAACCGCCGCCCAACTTGCGGGAAACCTTGATGTTGCCGAGGAAATTCGATGTTTCTGCCATGTTCAGCCTCTAACGTCCCGGCGCGGTCACACGCCAGGCACAAAAAAATGGATCTCAGGCAACCGCCGTTGCCGCTGACATTCGGGATCGTCGTCCTGGGCGAGTAGCGGGCAGTTCCCACTGTCCCGGCTGCAACAGGCTGATGCGCAAAGCCGTACCGACGACGCACACATCAGCGGACAAATCCGCCGGCGCAGAGCAACAACGCAGGGAGATTTATCGTTTCAGCAAAGGTGTTGGGAATGGATGCTATAAATTCCGGGAAAAGTTGTACAACTTTATATTTTTGTACAATCGTTGAACTATTTCGCACACATGATGACGCAATGCCATCATTTTTTATGACGCATCGCTATCAGGGCCAAAACAGGCTGAGAATCACAGTGTTGAGCGGCTTTTTTGGCCATTACCGTAACGCCCTCCGCGACCATCTGCCTGTTTGAAGCCAAGTAGAAATGGGGACTTTTCCAAGCTGCAGCCCCGCCAGCACACCACTCAGAGACCCCCGCCCCCCACCTCACCATTCCTGATAAACTCCCCCACCTTCCCAGCCCCACCCAATCCAGAACCGCCCATGTCCCCTATCACCGCCACACCCGCCCCACTCTCCCGCCGCTTCTCCGTCGCCCCGATGATGGACTGGACCGACCGCCATTGCCGTTTCTTCCTACGCCTGCTGTCGAAGAACGCCCTGCTCTATACCGAAATGGTCACCACGGGTGCACTGCTCAACGGCGATCACGAGCGTTTCCTGCGTCACAACGAAGCCGAGCATCCGCTGGCGTTGCAGTTGGGCGGGAGTGTGCCGCTGGATCTGGCTGCTTGCGCGCGCATGGCCCAGGCGCATGGTTATGACGAGGTGAATCTGAATGTGGGCTGCCCGAGTGATCGGGTGCAGAACAACATGATCGGTGCGTGCCTGATGGGGCATCCGCAGTTGGTGGCCGATTGTGTGAAGGCGATGCGTGATGAAGTGTCGATTCCGGTGACGGTGAAGCATCGGATCGGCATCAATGGGCGCGACAGTTACGCCGAGTTGTGTGATTTCGTCGGGACGGTGCGGGATGCCGGGTGCACCAGTTTTACCGTGCATGCGCGGATTGCGATTCTGGAGGGCTTGTCGCCGAAGGAGAATCGCGACATTCCACCGTTGCGCTATGACGTGGCGGCGCAGTTGAAGGCGGATTTTCCGGAGCTGGAGATTGTCTTGAACGGCGGGATCAAGACGCTGGAGGCCTGCCATGAGCATTTGCAGACCTTTGACGGGGTGATGCTCGGACGTGAGGCTTATCACAATCCGTACTTGCTGGCGCAGGTGGATCAGCAGTTGTTCGGCAGCACCGCGCCGGTGATCAGCCGCGCCGAGGCGCTGGCGCAGTTGCGGCCTTATATTGCCGAGCATTTGCAGGCCGGTGGTGCGATGCATCACATCACGCGGCATGTGCTGGGGCTGGGCATCGGGTTCCCGGGGGCGCGCAAATTCCGCCAGTTGTTGTCGGTGGATATTCACAAGGCCAAGGATCCGCTGGCGCTGCTGGATCAGGCTGCCGAGTTGCTTGAAGGCCGTTGATTGACGGTTTGACGGTGCGGGCGACGAAAGAGCGTTGCCCGCAGTTTTGCTGTACTGACAGGATGTCTTTTATTTATGCCCGCGTTTAGCTGTGTTTCGTTCAAGCGTTTTACCCTCCTCGCTCTACTTGCCACCGCCTCTGCCAGTGCTCACGCCCACTGCGATTTCATTTGTGGCGCGGGCGAGGAAAGCCCTTTGCAGATCACGCAGTTCACCGGTTTGATGGTGGCGACGACGGTGTTGTCGCCGTTCTACGCAACCTCCGAAGTTTCCGGTCTCAATAAACGTGTTTTCTCGCCAGAAGAAGTCGAAGCGGCGCGCTATTACCTCGCCAGCGACGGCATGCTGCAGGCCGCGTATTTCACCTCGGCCTTGCAGCGCTACCGTCAGGACTCGCCCGACTCGGCGTTGAGTGACCTCGCCGTCGCGACCTTGATCAGCGCTCAGTGATCACGCCGCTGCTTCCGTCCAGTTCACCCAGCCAAACAGCCACGTCGCCAGAATCAACAAGCCAAACGCGATCCGATACCAGGCGAACGCCGCGTAGCTGTGGTTGGCAATGAACTTGAGCAAGCCGCGCACGGCGATCATCGCGAACACAAACGCGGTGACGAAGCCCAGGGCGAACACCGGCAGGTCACTGGCCTGGAACAGCTCGCGGTACTTGTAGCCGGAATACACCGCGGCGCCGACCATGGTCGGCATGGCCAGGAAGAAAGAGAACTCCGTGGCGGCTTGGCGGGACAAGCCGAACAGCAAGCCGCCGATGATGGTCGAGCCGGATCGGGACGTGCCCGGAATCATCGCCAGACATTGTACGAAGCCTACCTTCAACGCGTCGGACCAGCGCATGTCGTCGACATGCTCGACGCTCACCACGTGGCGACGTTGCTCCGCCCACAACATCACGATGCCGCCGACTACCAACGCCACGGCGACGGTGATCGGGTTGAACAGGTATTGATGGATTTTGTCAGCGAATAACACGCCGAGCACCACGGCGGGGAAAAAGGCGATCAACAGGTTCAGGGTGAAACGTTGAGCGTTGCGGTCTGTCGGCAAGCCTTTGACGATCTCGACGATCTTCGGCCGAAACTCCCACACCACGGCAAGAATGGCCCCCAGTTGAATAATGATATTGAACGCCATGGCGCGCTCGCCGCCGAACGCCAGCAAGTCGGCGACGATAATCTGGTGACCGGTACTGGATATGGGCAAGAACTCGGTCAGGCCTTCAACTGCACCTAGAATCAATACCTGAAAAACGGTCCACAAATCCATTAAGCCTCCACCAGAGCGCTTGTATTGAGCGCCCCGCCAACTACACTCGGAAATTGAGTATCTGAAATAAAACAATCGGTATAGCGATACCCATTGCCTGAATAGGCGACGGAGAATATGTCTTATTAAAAGACACACTCAAGTCATGTTAATAATCGTCCGCCTACGAACTGGCGGGGAAAAATTTAGCCGCCAAGTAGAAAAAAGTTTGATCGACCCATAAAATGTGACCGAACTCACATTAATCACCCGCCTCGCCGAAGCGTAACGACAGTGGCAAAAGGACATAAATAAAGCCATCGCCATAGATTCAAAATAGTGGCACAATTCCATATTGCCACCATCTAGCGAGCCTCCCTGCTAGTTCACAGCACCGAGAAAATCAACTAAAAGCTTGAAATGCTTAATTATTGTTAGAAAACTCGGGAGCCACGTCTAAAAATCGCGTGAATGTTACCAATTGTCAGTCACAGATGAGAACCGGTGCTTTAACATCCCGATGTCAGCACCTAATTCGAGTCAATGCACGATGCTCACTGGGAACTTAGCGACTAGAAGCCCGCGCCCGATAAACGCCGAACCAGGTGTTCTCACTCTGGGTCGTACCCACGGCGTGGCCGAACACTTCAGAACGTTAGTCGCCCGGCACGTGCAGACCGATCTGGCACTTGAGGCCAGTTCCTACGCTAGTTCATATAAGCACTATGAACACCCGGGTGCGTACCGTGCCATCTTCATCGTCATCGACGGCCCTCAGTCCCTCGAAGACAATCTCGCGCTGGTGGAAAGCCTGCGCAGCGACAACTTGAAGCCAATCATTTGCGCGGTCATCACCGGCCGCGGCGCCTTTAACAAGATCAAGTATTATCTTGCCGGCGCCGACTTTTGTATGAAGCTCAATACACTTTCCGACGACAGCGCCGAGTTGCTCGGTGAGTTCTTCAACAGTGAAGAATGGCACCGGGATATCCATCTGACGCTCGACCCTACCCGCATCTGCCTGCTGGGCAGCAACAAGAAACTCGACATCTCGTTTGCCGAAATGAAGATTCTCGAAGCGTTTGCGCTCACCAGCAACCACATTCTCAGCCATGATCAGATCGCCAGCATCATGGGCCTCAATACCAATTTCTACGACCCTCGGGCGCTGGAGAAATCGATCAGCCGCTTGCGTGGAAAAATCAAGGACATGTATGGTACGAACGCGATTCAGAGCATCCGCGGCTACGGCTATCGCCTGATGCGCGGTCTGATATCGACTGCCTGACTCAAGGGCAGCCCCTTTTGCATACGAACGAAGGATCGTCTGATGCAACCATATAGCTCGAGTTGTACTTCACGCCTACTTATAACAAAGCGATTGAATGAGCGCGTCAACATAACAATAAACCTAACAACATAGCAGCAGTTCGAGTGGAACTTATCGAGGGCCATTTAGGGCCCAGACCCTGCCTGTCGATTACTTCCAAGGAAGTTATTGCTCGCCTGCCGATTTATCTTTTTAGCCAATTTTGGTGTGTACTTTAGGAGAGAGACATGGAAACTAGTACAACCCTCCCAAGAAAATATTTTGTTGTCGTGACGCACAGTACAACGTCGCAGCGTGAACTTGAGAGCATTCTGTCCAGCGAGCGTTTCAATTCGTTTGGCACGTCTCAGGCACAAATGTTTATTGAAGGTGCTAATTCGCCCTCTTCCGCTCCCGTGTTGATGGAGTTCACTTACCCCAGCGGCATCAGGAAAAACGTCGCCCGTACGATAGAACATGACACCCAGCGCATATTGGCCACCCTCGAATCCGAATGGCTGGCCGCGCAGTCGAACCCTTTTCACAGCGCCCCGGCTATTACTGGAGAACCTGGCCGCACGCCGTCCGCCGTCGATGACGCCGCGCCGTGCAACGAACCCTGGCACCTCGATAACGATCAAGGCGTCCTGGTCAAAGAAGGCATCGAGATCAGTCTTACCGGCCTGGAAACTGCCCTGGTCAGGAAAATGCTGCACCACGAAGAGCGGGTGGTCAGTCGCGATGACCTGATTCTCAGCATTGGCCGGGAACCGGAACAATACCGCGGACTGGAAATGTGCCTGAGTCGCCTGCAAGACAAGTTTAAAAGTGCCAGCAATGGTGAGCGACTGTTCCGTGCCGTCAGGAATCGCGGTTATTGCCTGATCCAGGAAGTCGTCGCTTAAGGACTTCTCGCCATCGAAACAAACAGAACACGGTGCGATTACAACAATAAAAAAGCACTCTGTTTGTTCCCTCTCGTTAATGCCTGCGTGCCAACCCCACCCCTCCTACAATAGCAAACACAAGATTGATTATTCACCCCTTCCTGCGCGACCTTTTCTAACGCCGAGTTGCCCCGCTACTTCCATAGTTGCACTTGGCCATCTTGTTAGAACTCGTCAGACAGCATTCCCGGCAATAACTTAGTCTATTGACTGACGACAGTTCGGCATATCGACGTTGTTACCTCAGGACACTGGCTCTAAAAACAACAACAAGTCTGCTTAACAACTCGGTTTTCAACTGTTGAAACCTGAATGGACGTCTTTTGGGGATATCGTATGGAACTTACTCTTGGTATCAATCGAAACACCGGCCTCAAGGGACTGACCTTTTGGGGCCAATGGGCGCTGGCACAAGCCTTTGTGGTGTCACTGTTGTTCATCCTGGCCGAGCGGCACACCGGCACCGTCGAGTTCTACTACCGGATGTGCGCCACGCTGGCCGTACTGGCTTCGGTGCCGGCTTACACGTTCAGCGGCGTTTATCGCAAGCGCGACAACTACCTGAGCGGGCTTGCCCGCCTGTTCATGGGCTGGGCGATGACGATGGCGGCACTGGCATTCATTGCCTTTGTCTGCAAGGCCGATGAGCTGTTTTCGCAGCAGGTGATCCTCAGCTGGGCGGTGTATGGCTTCCTCGGTCAGGCGCTGCTGTATGCACCGCTGCACGCGTTCTCGAAGTTCTATCAGCGCTCGCGTAAAAGCGAACACAAGACCTTGATCGTCGGTACCGGCGAACTGGCGCTGGGCCTGGCGAAGAAGCTCAGCGAGCAGGAAAACCTGCCGCTGGTCGGTCTGGTCAGCCACGGCGCCCTGCCCGCCCTCGACGCCAATGCACCGCGCGTGGTTGGCGCCCAGGAACAATTGCTGGAGCTGATCAAGACCCACGACATCCGCCGCCTCTACATCACCCTGCCGCTGTCGGAAGCGGCGAAGATCGAAGCGATGTACGTCGATCTGCTGGGTGCCAACGTCGACGTGGTCTGGGTGCCGGACCTGAACAGCCTGACCCTGCTCAATCACTCGGTGAAAGTCGTGGACGGCCTGCCGGCGATCTACCTCAACGAAAGTCCGCTGACCAGCCGACCGACCGCTGCGCTGAGCAAGAGCCTGGTGGAGAAAGGCGTGGCGCTGCTGGCCATCGTCCTGCTCAGCCCGGTGCTGGCGTTGATCGCCCTGGCGGTGAAACTCAATTCGCCCGGCCCGGTGCTGTTCAAGCAGGATCGCCATGGCTGGAACGGCAAGGTCATCCAGGTGTGGAAGTTCCGCTCGATGCGCGTGCACGATGACCGCGAGGTCAAGCAGGCCAGCCGCAACGATTCGCGCATCACGGCCGTCGGACGCTTCATCCGCCGCACGTCGCTGGACGAATTGCCGCAGCTGTTCAACGTCCTGCAAGGGCACATGGCGCTGGTCGGCCCGCGTCCTCACGCCGTCGCGCACAACAACTATTACTCGGGGAAAATCCTCGCCTACATGGCCCGCCACCGCATCAAACCGGGTATCACCGGGCTGGCGCAAATCAACGGCTGCCGGGGCGAGACCGATACCCTCGACAAGATGCAGAAGCGCGTCGAGATCGACCTGCAATACATCAACAACTGGTCGTTGTGGCTGGACCTGAAGATCCTGGTGAAGACGCCGTTTACCCTGCTGTCGAAGGACATCTACTGATGTTGCACTGACGCACCGGGCAACACCGCAAGGGGACGCAAGTCCCCTTTTTTGTGGGCGGAATCTGGCTAGTGGGTCAGGCTGTTGCGATGGTGGCAGTGCCGACGCCTTCGCGGGCAAGCCCGCTCCCACAGGGATCGGCGGCGCTCACTCAAATCGGGCACGCCACAAAATCACTGTGGGAGCTTGCCTGCAAGCGATAGCGGTGGATAAGGCAATATGGATTTTGAATCGACTGGCGCCTTCGCGAGCAAGCTCGCTCCCACAGGGATCGGGGTGTGGATCGAGATACTCGCTTCACCCCGACCAATGTGGGAGCTTGCCTGCAAGCGAAGGCGGTGGGTCAGGCAACAGAGATGTTGAATGTGCCGACGCCTTCGCGGGCAAGCCCGCTCCCACAGGGATCGGGGGATGGGCCGGGATATCCAGTTCACCCCTCTCCCACAGGGATTGGGGTGTGGATCGAGATATTCGCTCCACCCCGACCAATGTGGGAGCGTGGCTTGCCCGCGATAGCGGTGGGTCAGGCAGCACATAGGTTGAACGTGCCGACGCCTTCGCGGGCAAGCCCGCTCCCACAGGTCTCGAGAAGGATCGGGGGTTACTCGGTAATCTTCGAGAAGTTGCGATAGAACATGTCGCCCTCGCGGCTATCGGTCATCGAGTGCAGCTGGAAGCTGCGATTGAGCCTGGCGCCACCGTCACGGGTCAGCGGCGCCCAGACGAGGTTGGCGCGGCGCATGGTCGACATGCTCATCATTTCGTCGAACGGGATCGACAGGTAGATCCCCTTGTCGAAACTACCCTCGCCGTACTCGGCGCTGCCAGCCGTGGTGATCGTCGCCCAGGCGCCGAAGCGCACGCCGTTGAAGAATTCGCGGGAGATGTCGAGCGTGCCGCCCCAGTCGCCGGCCAGGTAGCGACCGACGCTGACTGCAGCCAGCGTGTCATACGGCAAGTCGGTGTAGCCGGTGATGTGCCCGGTCCAGATCGAGTAATCGCGCAGGCCGAAGCCCTGGTCGAACTCGCGCTGACGCACATAGTTCAGATCCGCGCCCACCGACCAGCGCTCACCGGTCGGCCGGAACAGCACCTCACCGCCGACCCCGGCAAACATTGACTCCAGATAGCCGCCGTAGACCATGCCATACAGGTCCTTGTCCAACTGCTCGGCATGGCTGACCTGGAACAACGGCATGGTCACCTCCGAGGTGGTCAGGTATTGACGCAAATCGGTGCGCACCCGCGGCAGGCCGCTCGGCGCGTCGTAGGTGAACTTGTCGAAGTTGTTCACCAGGTTGGCACTGAGCAGGCCGTTCCACCAGGTGTTGCGGTTGAAGCGGTACTCGGCGTCCGCGTCGGCACTGAACTGATAGAGCAAACCATCCGGGCCGCCGACGTTCTGCTTGAAGCCCAGTCCGACACCATAATTGAAGTGCTGCGGCGCTTCGCTGTAGAGGGTTTTCTCGTTGCGCGGCATCGCCGGGTTGATCTCGGTGGTGCGGTGCAACGACTCCAGCGGCTCCTCGTTGTTGAGCACCTCGCGGAAGGTCTGGCGTGGCACGCTGGTCTCTTCCAGCGGCAGGTCGTAGCGCTTGTTGACCACGGTGAACCAGTTGATTTCGTCGTTCACGCTGTTGTCGAGAATCCGGCTTGCGCGGCCAACAGCCTTCGACGAATGGAAGTAACGCTGCTGCTCGCCGTACACGATCAGCTCGGAATCGCGCTGGCTGATGCGCTCGACCTTGTACCCGGCATTCTGCTGCAAACGTTGCGACACGTCGGCCCAGTCGACCTGTTCCATCGGCGTGGTCGGCATCTTCGCCGGCAGCGGCTCAGGCGTCGGATCGTAGGTCTTGGCCGGCGCCTTGCGGCTGACGAAATTGGTGTGGAAGGTGATGCCGAACATCGCCGTGTTGCCGCGCTCCCACGCCGCGCTGACGTCCACCGAATCCGCCACCTTGAACACCGCGCCGAAGTTGATCGGCGAGTCCTGCTTGATCACGTTGTCCTTCGGCTCGTGCTTGTAGTCGTTGCCTTCGTATTCGAGTTTCAGGCTGAGGCGATCCCACGGCGTCTGGTAGCTGACGCCACCGAAGAACGACGGCCGGCCGCGAAAGTACGAGCCCGAGTTGACGTCACCGGTCCCCTCGAGGGCCGGCCGGGTATCGAAGCGACTGCTGACGTAGCCCAACGGATTGTCGATGTCGCCGCGATTGCCCAGATACCCCCAGGCAATGCCGGCGCTGAAATCGAAATCGTCGAAGCGTTTGTTGGCGACGAAAAATTCACTGGAGAACAAGCCCGTACCGCCGATGTCGCGGAAGCCCAGCGCGACTTCCGGCGCCCAGTGGCTTTCCTGCCAGAGCCGGACTTTGGCATCGACCGCCTTGTCCTTGTAGCTCTGGCTGCCGCTCAGCGCCTCGGAGCCGTACGGCCGGTTGGTGATCGCGGTGTAGCGGAACGAACCTTCGAGCCAGTCCAGCGGCTGCAGCGACACGCTGTAGCGGCTGTATGGCTCGGTGCGGTTGGCGTTGACGCTCAGCTCTCCGGCTGGGGCCATGCGCGCGGTCGGCGTCTGCAACAGACCGGTGCCGCCGAAATCATTTTGGGTAATACGCGGTTCGGCATGCACCAGACCGCACGGCAATAACAACACAGCTGCAACACGTAACTTCAACGAACCACCTCAGCCAGCTGCGTGGCAATCAATTCGGCCAACTGCTGATTCAGTTCAGGAACAGGCGGATCCAGATCATCATTTTTCACCGGCACCAGAATCTTGCTGCCGGCCACGGGAAACTGCCCGCTCTCGCGATTCCAGTGCGCGATACCCACGCGCCTGACCACACCATTGGGCTGGATCAGCCACAGGTAATCGGCCTCGGCATCGTCCAGCGGCGTGCAGCTTTCCAGATACTCACGCGCCTCCAGCAAGGGCTGATAAGGCAGGTGGCAGGTCGCGGCGACCGCGCCCAGCACTTGTACCTCGTCGACCCGTTTCGGGTAGATCAGGCGATCGCCATCGTCGAGACGCATGTTGCGCGCGAAGCCGACTTCCACCGCGACCGGATCGAGGTCTGCGATCTGGCGCCCGGTGACCGGCATCTGCCGCACCTGTTCGGCCAGGCGCAGCGCCAGCGCCGCGCGACTCGGGCGGTCAAACAACGAGGCCATGCGCTGCAACACATCGAGATCGAACAACACCCCGGCCTTGAGCCGGGCCTGTTCTTCCAGCAACGACTGGCGCAGCAACACGCCGGCCAGCCAGTAACCTTCGGCATTCGGCAGCGCCACGCTGATCACGTCGAGCAAGCGCCCGCCCGGCGGCAACTCAACCGGCCCCGGATTGGCGACATCGCCGCTGACCGTGACCGCTGCCTGACTGATGCCGCTGAGCAACAGCAAACCGGCCGATAACATCCGCCAGCGCTTCACGGCAGGTGCCTGCGATCAGGGGTCAGTTGCACGATGCGCACGCGCATTTGCGCGGTCAGTTGCTGCTCGCTCTGCAGGATGAAACCGTCCAGCGGATCGACCCAGTAATGGTTGGTCGCGCGCAGGCCGATGGCCGGGACGTCGATACGTTCGTCGACACGCAGCACGGTGTATTCCTTGTCGAGAATCTGCAGGGTTTGCGTCGATCGACGGGAGAACCGACTGTTGACGATCAAGCCGACTTCCTGGCCCTTGTACAGGTCGATCCAGCGCCGTGTGGTGAAACCATCGGCGACTTGATGCAGGCCGCGTTTGAACGGCGCGTCGTCGGCCAGCCGCGTACCGTCCAGGTCGCCCTCCACACCGAGACCGATGGTGCGCACGGCGAGGCCGTCACGCAGCAGCAACACCTGCTTGCCGGAAGCCACCCAGAACTGCAGGTCTTCACGCTCGCGCACCAGCGCCAGCACCCCGGAGCCGGACGGTGTGGTCAGTTTCACTTGCGGGTACTTGACCTCGGCCACCTGGGCCGCACTCACGTCCAGCTCGTCCGGGCCGATCACCGCCGACTTGAGGTTGCGCACCGAGGCGGTCATCAACGGGTTACAGCCACACAACATCAAGGCCGCCATCAGGCAGACGCCAACTTTCAAGGTCTTCACGGTCGGCCTTATTTGCTGTTGTTACTGAATTCGCTCCAGTTCTTCGCAGCGGAAGCCCCGGTCCCGACAATCGATGCCGACGGCACCAGTTGGCTGATGAAGCGGTTCCAGCGCGTGACGTTGGCCGGGCCGACGTACACCACATCCTGCGGACGCACTTCAAAGTGCGAAGCCAGTGCCATGGCGGTCGGCGACTGGGCTTCCAATTGATAGATTTTCGCCGGCTCGACATCGAGGTTTTCCACCCCGCGAATCACGTACACCGCGTTGCCGTTGGAGGTGGTCTGGCTCAAGCCGCCAACCGAACCGAGCACATCGGAGAGGTTCATCGTCGCGGTCTTGAAACTCAGCGCACGGGGCTGATTGACCTCGCCCATGACGTAGATGCGCTTGTTGTCGTTGTACGGCAGATACAGCTGATCGCCGCCCTTGAGAAAGACGTGCTGCAACTCGGAATCCTGCTGGTTGAGCGAGTCGAGATTGAGCGGATAGACCCGGCCATTGCGGGTCAGCAGCAGGCCCGACAGATCGGCGTTGTTGGTGTCGATGCCGGCAGTTCCGAGGGCCTCGACCACGCTCAGCGGGTTGGTGGAAATCGGCTGTGGCCCGGCCTTGGCCACGGCGCCCGAGACCACCACTTTCTGACTGGCGAAACGCAGCACCGCGACATCCACCTGCGGCTCGGCGATGAACGCCGACAGGCGGGATTCGATGTCCGAGCGCAGCTGTTGAATCGTTTTGCCGGCCGCCTGCACTTCCTTGATGAACGGGTAGTACAGCGTGCCGTCGGAGCGCACCAGACGACCGTTGGCGTCGATCTGCTGTTGTGCCCCCGAGGGCGCGGTCAGCTCTGGGT
Organism: Pseudomonas sp. efr-133-TYG-5; assembly: GCF_030209175.1. GTDB lineage: Bacteria > Pseudomonadota > Gammaproteobacteria > Pseudomonadales > Pseudomonadaceae > Aquipseudomonas. Next base: position 145,100 of record NZ_JARVSM010000003.1, read on the forward strand.
GATCCCAGACTGTGATGTACAGCACATCGTTGCTGCCGATACGGTATTCGGCAGGCGTTGCCAACAGTTCCGCCGGCACCGTCTCACGCTTTTGCGTGGCGCGGGTCATCGAGATCAGCTTGGGCGTGATCGGGATCAGCTCGACCCGACTGCTTTCGCTGGCGCCCTGGCGGGTGATGTCGCCGGTGCTCAGGTACTGGCCGGGGGAAAACATGCAACCTTGCAGAGCGATACTTGCCAACAGCAAAAGAGAAAAACTACGAGTCATAATGGCACTACGCTATTCAAGGGCGAATCTAAAAAATAAAGTCACCCGACTTGCGTCGGGCGACCCTGTACTGCACTAACAAATGTTCCTGTTAGTTGTGCGTGCCGGTGGTGCCGGTAGTACCGGTGGTGCCCGTGGTACCGCCGTTGGCACTTCCGCCGCTGTTGGACGCTGCGACTGCACTGGCAACCATTGCCGTACTGGCAGCAGGCGCTGTAGAAGCCGCGACACTGCCAGATACATTGGTCACCGCAGTAAGCGGCGCTTCAGCAGCGGACGCCCAGTTGCTCAACATCGTCAACAGGGCAATCGCCATCACTTTTTTCATATCAACTCCTTTCTAACATTCGGCCTGTTAAAAACCGGCCTGTGTTAGCGGTGGTAGCGTTCAAGTCCGCAAAAAGCGCGAACAAGATCCGTCGTACTTTCACAGTCTTACCCAACTGATAAAAGTCGAACGGCGGGTTCATATCTACGGACTTGCAAAAGGCATTTCCAGCGTATTTTCCCGACGATATCTAACACCTGACCGAAACTAACATTCAGTATTAGAACGACATCATTGGAGATAACCGCGCGGATGGTTCGATTGCCAGCGCCAGGTATCGGTGACCATGTCCTGCAAACTGCGCGTGGCTTTCCAGCCGAGTTCTTTTGCGGCCTTGGAGGCGTCGGCCCAGCTCTCGGCGATGTCCCCGCTGCGCCGCGGCATCACCCGGTACGGCACGGCTCGCCCGCTGGCCTGCTCGAAAGCCTGCAGCACTTGCATCACGCTGTAGCCGTCGCCGGTGCCGAGGTTCCAGGTGTGAATGCCCGGCCGCTCGGCAATCGATTGCAAGGCTTTGAGATGGCCATCGGCGAGGTCCACGACGTGGATGTAATCGCGCACGCCGGTGCCGTCGATCGTCGGGTAGTCGTCACCGAAGATCGACAGTTCCGGCAGGCTGCCCACCGCGACCTGGCTGATGTAAGGCAGCAGGTTGTTGGGAATGCCGTTGGGGTCTTCGCCCATGTGCCCGCTGTGATGGGCGCCGATCGGGTTGAAGTAACGCAGCAGGGCGATGCGCCAGCGCGGCTCGGCCTGGCTCAGGTCGCGCAGCACATTCTCGACGATCAGCTTGGATTGACCATAAGGGTTGGTCGGAATGCCGGTGGGGAAATCCTCGCGGATCGGCATCTGCTCAGGCTCGCCGTACACCGTGGCCGACGAGCTGAACACCAGCCGGAACACCCCGGCCGCCGCCATCGCCTGACACAGCGTGATGCTGCCGCCGACGTTGTTTTCGTAGTAATCCAGCGGCTTGCGTACGCTCTCGCCGACGGCCTTGAGGCCGGCAAAATGCAGGACGGCGTCAATGCGCTGCTCGCGGAAGATGCGGTCGAGCAAGGCCCTGTCACAGACATCGCCGCGAATCATCCGCGCACTTTTGCCGCAAATGGCTTCTACCGCGTGCAGTGCCGCATCGCTGCTGTTGCAAAGATTATCCAGGACAACAACTTCATAACCTGCTTCAAGCAGCGCAAGTGTGGTGTGCGAGCCGATATAGCCGGCACCACCGGTTACCAGAATCTTCATAGCGCGGTCCGTCATTGGATAAGTGACAAGTAGCCTGTCAAGCCCCTTACATTCAATCTGTGGCGCACCACACAATAAGGAGGACAACAGCCTTGAACAAAATCAGTTCAACCACTGGCAATAAATATTTTTGCCAGCCAAACTGTATTGCCGGTACTTATTAGCACCCCAAGTGCACTTGTCACTATCAACGGATACCGACTAAAAATAACTAATAACGCTATAACCGACATCTCTTAACATTGTCAGGTTTTACCCTCCACGCTAATTGCCATTAACAACCCGACTCAGGTATTAAAGTACACCTTCAATAATCATTGAAACTTGCAGACTGCCATTAGTGCATGACTTCGGCGGCCTGCGTTCCATGACTGTCCAGGATACTTTTATGATTCGTAAATGTTTGTTCCCCGCTGCCGGCTACGGCACGCGTTTCTTGCCGGCCACCAAAGCCATGCCCAAGGAAATGCTGCCGATCGTCAACAAGCCGTTGATCGAGTACGCCGTGGAAGAAGCACGGGACGCCGGCCTGCGCCACATGGCCCTGGTCACCGGGCGCGGCAAACGCGCACTGGAAGACCATTTCGACATCAGTTACGAACTCGAGCACCAGATTCGCGGCACCGAGAAGGAAAAATTTCTCGCCGGCACTCGCGAGCTGATCGACACCTGCACCTTCTCCTACACCCGTCAGGTGGAAATGAAAGGCCTCGGTCACGCGATTCTCAGCGGTCAACCACTGATCGGCGACGAACCCTTCGCCGTGGTGCTGGCCGATGACCTGTGCCTGAACCTAGAGGGTGACGGCGTGCTCACGCAGATGATCCAGCTCTACAAGAAGTACCGTTGCTCGATCGTCGCCATCCAGGAAGTCCCGCGCGACCAGACCCACAAGTACGGCGTGATCGCCGGCGAGCAGATGGCCGACGACCTCTACCGGGTCTCCCACATGGTGGAAAAACCCAGCCCGCAGGACGCCCCGTCGAACCTGGCGATCATCGGCCGCTACATCCTCACCCCGGACATTTTCGATCTGATCGCCGATACCCAGCCCGGCAAGGGCGGCGAGATCCAGATCACCGATGCGCTGATGAAACAGGCGCAGAACGGCGGCGTGCTGGCGTACAAGTTCAAGGGCCTGCGCTTCGACTGCGGCGATGCCGAGGGTTATCTCCAAGCATCGAACTTCTGCTACGAAAACGTCTACCTCAACGGCCGCTGAGACGGCTGCGCGCCCACTTCTTTTTTCAGGAGGCAAGCATGAACAGGGCACAACAGGCCGCAGAGATCGAACCGCCGGTGGGTAACCTCGGCGTGGTCAGCTGGTTGTCAGACCATCAACCGTTGCCCAGCGCCAACGAGTCTTGGTTGGGCAGCATTTTGCTGGTGGAGCGCATCGGCATGTTTCCGGCGTCCGGCGACATTCGCCGGACGCTGGCGGATCCCTATCCCCTGCTCGCCCAGCTGAAATCGCGCTACGCCGAACAGGCGCTGGAAATCGACGACCGTGATGGCCTGAAAGTGATCTTCAGCGACTGGCGCTTCCGCGTCCGCCTGTGCTGCAGCGAGCCGGCGATCATCATCAATGTCGAGACACGGTGCGATACCCAGCTGATGCCGCACAAGCTCAAAGAGCTGCTGAGCCAGATCGATCAATTCCAATAAGATACTCACGCTGTAGGAGCTGCCCAAGGGCTGCCCCTACAGCGGTTTTGCGATGTCGCAACTGTCGGCATTGATGCCACTGACCATCCACCGGTAGAAGTAATCGGCAATCACCTTTCCGCCCGTCGCCGGCTGCGGATGAATCTTGTCCGGCCCAATCATCGCCGCCGCATAGCCTTTGACGTCCGGCCCGAACGCGCATTGCAGATTGACCCACCCCAGCTGCTGTTCACGTGCCCAAGGCTGCAAGACCTGTGCATACGCCGACATCGGATAGGCGCTGGAACGCGTGGTGTCCTGACGCAGAATCAGGTTGATGCTCGCCGCCGGTTGAATCTCGCGGATCATCGCCACCAGGCCCTGAATGTTCTGCAGATACTGCCCGGGCTGCACGCCGAAGCCCTGATCGTTGCCACCGAGCATGATCAGGTAAACGTCGGCGGGGATCTTCGCCACGGCGGCTTTCCACTGGGCCTGCCAGTGTCGATCCGGGTGATAAAAGTCCGCCGATGCAGCGCCCGCTGCTGCCAGTTTCGATACCCGCACACCGTGCTGATCGTTGCTCATCCAGAGGCCGAACAACGTCGGTGCGCCCTTCATCACTTGCAGCTCGAGCGACCAGTCTGGCGTTGCCGCGAAACCGTTGAGGGCGATTTCCTGCACGCCCGCACCTTGCAGTGGCAACGGTTTCCAGGCTTGCGCAGGCGTCCAGCGGTAGCGCAGCTCACTGGCGTCGCCGGTGCCCAGGTAAAGCAGTTTGGCCTGGGTCACGCGGGTGTCGATGGCTGCCGTTGCACTGGCATCGATTTGCAGCCAGGCGCCGGGCCGGCCGGTGACGGTGCGGCTGTCCGGGCTGGCCTGCCCGAGGCCGGACACCTGCCAGCCACCGGCGAAATACTTTTCGCTGCTGCGGGTGTATTTGAAATGCGTGCCACCCAGCGCCGCACCGTGGTTGAAGCCGACATAACCGGGACCGGCAAACCCGACCTCCCCGGCCACGCGCTGTACCAGTTTGTTCAGATAGAAATCCTGCCCGGCGCTGTAGCTGTCACCGATCACCGAGACCGACAGGACCTGGCCAGCCTTGCCTTCGCGCCACTGCGCAAAACGCTCGCGGGCATCGCCCACTTCAACCACCGACGCGGCGACAGGCTGCGCGTCATCCACTGCCAACATGCATTGTTTCCTTCAGTCTGGAATGGCCCCTTCGCGGGCAAGCCCGCTCCCACATTGGATCTCGGCAACTCACACAATCCCTGTGGGAGCGGGCTTGCCCGCGAAGCTTTTCAGTTACTGGCCGGCACCACTGGAGTAACGCTCGCCAGCGGTTTCTTCTGCGCCGCACGCTCCCCCAGAAACAGCACCGAAGTGACCGTGAAGCGACTGAAAATCATCGACAGCAGCACCGGCCCCAACAAGCCGAACAGCACGCCGCTGAGTACCAGCATGCTTTCGTCCTTTACCCCCAGCCGTCCCATGACGAACCGCGAAGTCGCCGCGAACAGCACATGGAACAGAAAGATCGCGTAAGAGTAGCCGCCCAGCAAGGTCAGCCACTTCGCGCGCATGTCACTCGACAGCAAGGCGATGCAGGACACGCAGCCGACAGTCAGACCGATCAGGCTGCGACGGTCGACAATCAACTCGCGGTCAATCGCCGCCACGTACAGCAGCGTCAGCGTGATCAGCACAAACACCAACGGCCCGATCACCTTGAAGCGTTGCTTCAACGCCGCGACATGTTCCTGGCCGATCATCCCCGCCACAAAAAACGGCAGCAGGTAAATCGCACCATTGATGCCGAACGCATCGAGCTTGAGCGGCGGCAACAGAAACACCGCCGCAGCGAACGCGAACAGTACATACAAACGCGTCATCGAGCGCAGCAACCCGCGCCATTCCAGCAGGCCGACGAACACGAAAATGATGAACACCGCCTGCAGGAACCAGAAGTGGTTGACCGGCACCCAGAACGACAACAAGGCATCGATCACGCCGACGTCCTTGTTCACCCCGGGCCCCACCGCCTGCAACAGCGAGAACGGCACACCGACGCAAAACAGCGGCACGATCAGCCGTCGCACCTTGCCACTGAAGAATGCGGAAAAGTCGTTGCCGCGAATTTTGTAGATCGCATAGATGTAGCCCGAGATAAAGGTGAACAGCGGCATGCGCACGTACACCATCGAATCGGCGAGCACGCGAAACGGCGAGCCGATATCGAGCTTCAACCCGCCGCCCAGCGGCCCGATGACGTGATAGAGCACCAGCAGCAGGCACGCCAGGCCGCGCAGGGTTTCGATCTCCAGGGACTTTTTCTTGCTCGACATTTTGCGCCAGCCTCAGCTCAGGACTCGTGATTCAACCAACACCGGTTTGTGCGCCCGCAACATCAATCCGAGCCCGACAAACAACACCGGCACCACCATGGAAAAGTGCCGGGCGAAGGAGCCGAAATCCGGCTCGAACAGGCCTTGCACCAGCAGGAACGCCAGCGGAATCGCGATCAGTTCCTTGGGCTTGGTCTGGATCGGCGCGCCCTTGTAATCGGTGGAGGTGATGACTTTGAACAGCAGCAGCGCGGTCATGATCATCAACGCCACGAAAATCACCTGGCCCGGCCCCGACAGCAGGATCAGCTCCACCGGGAACGACAGCCGGAAGAAAATGATCATCGAGTCCAGCGCCTGCGAGACGAAGTCACTGCCGCTGAGCCACGAGACGATCAGCGACTTCGACCCCTCCTCGCCCGCCGTGCGCAGTTCGTTGTTGCTGGCGCGAATCGACGACACCGGAAACCCCAGCGCCAGCTGGATCGCCATGGCGACTGCCAGGTAGAACAGGAACAGCATCAGGAAGAACGTCACGCGCGAGACGTACTTCTTCATCACGCAGACCCCGACCCACGACAGCGAAAACAGAATCCAGTAAGGCCGGATCAGCACGCCGTAGATCACCGCCGAGAGGAAAAATCCGCCGCGATATCTGCGCGACAACGAGCTGAGCAGAATGCTCAGCACCGCCACCGAGACGATGATTTCCTTGGTCAGGTTTTCCAGGAAGAACGAACGTACGATGCCCCACAGGCACAGCGTGCCGAAAATCGTCAGGGGCATACGGCGGAACACTACCACCGGAATCGCCGTGAGAAAGAAGTTGCAGAACATGCCATAGGCCCAGGCATTGGTCAGGTTGATACCGGTGGGCCGCAGCAGGAACGCCGAACACTCGTAGGACGAGCGATCCGGCGAGAACGGGTTCCAGAAATTGCAGTTGTCGGCTCGCGCATACGACGACCACAGGGTCATGGCATCCGGGCCGGGATCGCGCGGCACCAGCAGTGGCATGGCCACCGACAGAAACAGCCCGGTGAACAGGATCAGGAACGACAGGTACGAATCGAGTCTGCGCCCGCGAAACTCGATGCACGGCAGCTTCAGGCCCATGACACGACGGCCTTTTTCGTCCGGGTCGCGCGGGTCAGCACGGCAATCACCGCCAGCTGCACGACGATCGCGAAGACATTGCCCCAGGCCGCGCCGAGGATCGAATAATGCACGATCAGCGCATAGCTGACCGGCACCGAAACCAGCAGGCAGAGAGCGGCACTGGCCAGCGACACCCGACTGTTTTTCGAGGCGATCAACCCACCCCAGACGATGTCGCCGATGCCCCGCAGAGCGAAGGAAACGATCAGCACGCCGAGAATCGCGTTATCCGGACGCGGCACGCCGATGGCGACGTAATCGAGCACGACATTGAAGAACCCATAGATCAACACCGCCACCACCGCCGACACCAGCAGCGAGCGCATCACCCACTTGTTGATGAACAGCTGGCGGAGCGTGAACGCTTGCTGGTCGGCCTGAAACTGCTTGGCCAGCAGCGGAATGCCCACCACCGCCACCACCGCGTATGACAGCGCTTGCAGGGTGTTTGCCGCCGACCAGGCGTACACGTACTGACCGAGGTTGGCGTAGGGTTCGAGGTCGGCAATCAGAAAGCGCTCGGCGTACTGACTCAGCGCGATCAACCCGGTCCCGAAGTAGAACGGCAAGCCGGCCTTCCACACCGTGGCCGTGGCCAGTGCCTGGCTGGTTCGCCCCTTGTGCACGTTCACCACGATCAGGTAACCGGCGCCGATCACCAGCAGGTTGGCGATCACCCACAGCCACAACACACTGGCGATGTCCGCTACCCAGCCGAGCAGCATCCCGGCCACCGCCAGCAATGCCCAGAGGCCGGTCTTGAGGAAAAACAGCAAGGCACCCGCCGTGGCTTTCTGCGCGGAAAACACGAAGGAATTGATTTCGAACGACAGGTGTTCGCTGAGCAGCACCAGCGTCACGCAGAGGATCAGCACGGCGCTCGCCGCGACCTGCTGGAACAGTGAGTAAATCCCCACCGTTGCCAGCGACAGCAGCAGGCCCACCCCCAGGTAAAGCAGCAGCACCTTATCGACCACCCGCCGCGAACTGCCGCCAACGCTGATCAGCCGATTGATCTCGGAACTGAAACCGACGCTGTAGAACTTCGAGGCAATCAGCGACGCCGCGACCACCACGCCATAAAAACCCAGTGCCTCGTAACCGAGGAAATGGGTGATCGCCAGCACCAGCAGGAACTTCGCGCCCAACGCTCCGCCACGCAGCAGCAGGCGGAAAATCATCGAACGACGCCTTTGATGATCTCGTCCATCATCACTGTCTTGGCTTCGATTTCGCGACAAGTGTCGGTCAGGCGCTTGCCGAAATTCGACAGCGCATTCGGCGCGTAGACCGTATCGATGATGGTGTCGACATTGATATCGCCACCATTGATCACCCAGTCCTCCACGCCCATGTCCTGATAGGCGCCAAAGCCTTTGCGCTCATAGCTGATGTGGTACGCCGGCACGCCGGACAGCAGCGATTCGATGGCGCCGTGCAGGCGCACCGAAATCACCAGGTCCGGCTGATATTTGGCAATCGTCGCCTTCAACGAGAGCAAGTCTTCGCTGATGCCCAGTTCGCGATAGAACGCCCCGTCGTCGTTGCCGCGCACCGCGCTCTGCACCGCGCAGACCACTTTGCTCTTGTCCTTCAGGCGTTGCAGCAGCTGCTTCAGGTTGGCGACGTAGGCGACTTTCTTTTCCTTGCTCCACTCCGGCGGCTTGCGCAGCACCACGCACACGGTGGCCGGCGAGGCGGCGCAGCGGGTGAACTTCGGTTGCTGGAGGATCTTGCTCGCCAACGACTGCACCGCCAGATCCGGCGCGCGGTAGACATTGTCACAGGCATCGAACAGGGCCGAGGACCGATTGTCGCGCACGAACACCGCATCGGCGCTGGCGTAGTGCTCGACAATCCTGCGGCTCTCGCCGTGGAACGGGCCGATGCTCTGCGGCAGGTACACCGAAGGCACCTTGCTGAGGATCGCGGTTTCCAGTTGCTTGGCGTGGCCGAGCTTCAACTTGATGTGTTCGAAGGCACTCTTGGAACGCATGTAGCCGCCGCCGACACCGACGATCAGGTCGGTTTTCTTCAACAGATCGGCGAGCCCCGCGTAGGACTGATTGAGAAACACCGCTTGCCTGACCCGCCCCAGTCCCTTGGCCGCCATCACTGGCGCGTCGAAGCGCGGGTGCGGCAGATAACTGAAAGACTGCGGATCGGAGGCGACGACGCTGATCGAGGTGTCGTCGCCGAAATTGCGCTGTACCAGGGCAATGGCCAGATCGACAAGAAGGCCGTCACCGGAGTTGGAAGCGCTGTAGCCATGCAGGATCGTTACGTTCATAAAATCAGTTCTACTTAATAGGTGGGTGCGCAATACACGTCGTAGGTCTGGCGGATCATCAACGCCGAGTCGAAGCGTTCGCGGACGATGCGCCGGCCTTCGTTGCCCAGCAGCAGCAAGCGCGGCTTCTGCAGTTTCACCAGCACATCGGCCAGCGCCTGGTGGTCGCCGGCCGGGAAGATGTAACCGGACACGCCATGGCTGACCAGTTCGGGCAGCGACGTGCAATCGCTGGCGATCACCGGCAAGCCCATGGCCATGCCCTCCAGCGGCACCATCGCGAAGCCTTCCCAGCGACTCGGGACAATCAGCGCGTCGGCTTGCTGATAGAGCGCCTGCACTTCGCTGGGCGTCACCCAGGGCAGGTACTCGACCGAATCCAGCGGCGGACACTCGACCGAGTCCTCATTGACCGCACTGCCGACCACCGTCAGTTTCAAGTCCGTGCGCGGCACCTTGGCAAAAGCCTTGAGCAACACATCGAAGCCTTTCTGGTAATCGAGACGGCCGACGAAAAGCAGATGAATCGGTGCCGGATCGCTGCGCTTGAGCGGCTCGTCCTTGTGCGGGATGCCGTTGTAGATCAGGTGCATGCGCTTGCGCTCGATACCAAACCGCGCGGCTTTGTCCAGCTCGTACTGGCTGACGCAAATGATCACGTCGGTGACCTTCTGCAACAGCCGCTCGATCTGCGCGTAGAGCTTCTGCTTGATCGGCGAGCTTTCCATCAGGAACGAAAACGCATGCGGGCAGTAGACGATTTTCGGCTTGCGCCACGGTCGCAGCAGCACACACACGCAGCGCCCGATCACCCCGGAAAACGTGCTGTGCAGGTGCACCACATCGGGTTTCTCTTTGAAGATCAGCCGCGCCAGTTGCCAGGCGAAACGCAGCAGCGAACGCACGTCGCGGCGGGTCCTGACGAACGTGCGGATCTGCCGTTCATCGATGCCGTGCAGTTCCTGCTTCTGGTCGAGCGGCACCAGATACACCAGCTCATAGTTGGCGTGCGCCTCTGGCGGCGCAGCCGAAATCGTCCGGATAACGGTGGCCACGCCACCTTTGATGGTTTCCGCCACGTGCAGTATTTTTTTCACAAACCACCCACTTCCATGCCTGTAAGGACCATCGCTGACACTCAGGATTTGTCCGACGCGTATTCGTAGTTGTAATAGCCGTAGCCACCGTTGCCGTAGTAACTGGCCGCGCGTTTCTCGACGCCGTTGAACACCGCGCCCTTGAGCTCGATGCCGTTCTGCGCGAAGCGGCGAATGGTCAGTTCGATTTCCTTGGCCGGGTTCACCGCGAAACGCGTGACGATCAGGCTGATCCCCGCTTCCCGCCCGACAATCGCCGCATCGGTTACGGCCAGCAGCGGCGGCGTGTCGATGATCACCACGTCGTAGCGTTCGCTGAGTTGCGCCAGCAGTTCGCGGAAGTTGGCGTGCATCAGCAGCTCGGAAGGATTGGGCGGCACCTGGCCACGGCTGATGAAGTGCAGGTTCTCCACTTCGACCTGATGCACCGCCTGCTCCAGGCTGCAGCGCTTGACCAGCAGATCCGACAGGCCATTGGTCACCGGCGTATTGAGGGTCTTGTGCAAGTGGCCCTTGCGCATGTCGGCATCGATCAGCACCACGCGCTGGCCGCTCTGCGCCATTACGGCGGCGAGGTTGGAAGAGACGAACGTCTTGCCGACCTGCGGGCTCGGCCCGGAAATCATGATGCGGTTGTTGGTCGAGTCGAGCCCGGCGAAATGCAGGCAGGTGCGCAGGCTGCGAATCGACTCGATGGACAGGTCGGTCGGGTTGCGCAGCGCCAGCAGGTAGGCGGCTTGATCGGTGCCTGCCTTGACCCGCACTTTCTTGCTGTCCTCTTCCTGTTGCAGGGCGCTGTAGGGAATCGACGCGTACACCGGCAGCCCCAGCTGTTCGATGGCTTCCGGCCCTTCCAGACCGCGGCTCAAGGACTTGCGCAGCAACACCAGCGCGACGCCGACGAACGCCCCGAGGAACGTCGCGATCAAAACGATCAGGGCTTTTTTCGGTTTGACCGGACTGGACAGATCGACATCCGCGGTATCGAGCAAGCGCACGTTGCCCACCGCCCCCGCCCGGACAATGTCCAGTTCCTGGGACTTGTTCAGCAACTGGGTGTAGATCTGCGAGGCCACTTCGACGTCGCGGGTCAGGTTCAACAGTTCCTGCTGCGTGGCCGGCAGATCACCGACCCTGCCCTCCAGGGATTTCTGTTGCTGGGTCAATTCGGCAATCTGCGACATCAGTGCGCGATACGCCGGATGTTGCTTGGTGAACTTGCGATCAAGTTCGGCCTGTTGCATTTTCAGCTCGGAGATGCGCGTATCCAGGCTGACAATCTGGCCCAGCACCGATTGCGTCTCGAGGGAAATGTTCACGGTCTTGCCGCGGGTCTGGTAGGCGTTGAGCGCTTCGCTGGCCTTGGCCAGGTCGCGCTTGACCTGCGGCAGCTGACCTTGCAGGAACGCCAGGCTCTGCGCCGCTTCCGCCGACGTGCGCTGGACATTCTGCTGCACGTACAGGCCGGCGATACGGTTGAGAATCTTCACCGCCTGCGCCGCGTCACTGCTGGCCAGCGCGAGGCGGATAATCCCGGATTCCTTGCCCTGCTCGGAAATATCCAGCGCATCCTGGTAGTCCTGGATGGCCACGATGCGGGGATTGCGCACCACCTGGAACCGGGTGCCGGGGTTGGCCTGCAACCGGGCAATCAAGCCCTCGACCCCGTCCTGGGCGAATGCGCTGCCGGCCACGCCTTCGACCAGCAGGTTGTCGTTATCATCGAGCAACTGGAAGCGCTGCTCGTCGCCGGCAATCAGCGTGAGTTTCTTGCCGAGCAAATCCTTGGGCAGATTGAGCCGGCTGATCTCCAGGCGCTGGCCGCCCCAGGCATAGCTGTCGAGGCCGAACCGCGGCGGTGCCACGCTGAATTCGCTGTCGCCGCGATAACGCCGGGCGAGGAAATTGCCGATCAGCGGGAAAGTGTTGGGGGTGACTTCGATGTCCAGACGCAGATCGTCGACGGTTTTGCCGATCACCGCGCGGGACTTGAGGATGCCGATTTCGGTCACCGACGGCGATTGGCCGCCGAGCATGCTGCTCAAGTCGGAAAAACCGAGCATGTCGTTCTTCTTCGGTTCGACCTGCACCAGCGCGTTCGCCAGGTACACCGGCGTCGCCAACACCGCGTAGGCCACACCGGCGGCCATGAAGGCGCCGGTGAACGCACCGATCAACCACTTCTGGTCAATCAGACTGCCGAAGATGCCGAGAAGATCAATGGAATCCTGATCGTTGTCACGGGTGCCGATTACTGACGGTAACTGCATAAGTCTGTTCTTACCATTCACTGATCTGAAGAATATTCATCAACGTCGAAGACGTTGTGCCCATGAGCTGACAGCATCTTCAATCAATGCATGGGCATGAATAAAAGCCGCCTTGCCTTGACGATAGGGATCTTGTATTTCGCGCTCGCTCTGCCACTTGCCGAGCAGAAAGACTTTGCCGCGGGCATGTGCGGCAATCTTCAGCACTTGATTTACGTGTTGTTTTTCCATGACCAGAATCAGGTCGGAATCATTGACGATGTCTGCCGTCAGCTGACGCGCCTTGAACGCTTCGGCGTTGTGCCCGTGGGACTCGAGAACCGCGCGCGCCGACGGTTCCATGGCTTCCCCGACCCGTGCCGCGAGGCCGGCGGAGGTCACCGAGATCGGTGTAGGCGCCAGCGCACTGCGCAGCAGAAGTTCTGCCGTTGGACTGCGGCATATATTGCCGACGCAGACGACAAGGATCTTTCTGAACAAGGTTACTTTCCTGTGTAATATCAAACCGCCAACATGCCAGGCGAATTCATATGAACCCGCAAGACTTTCCTGCACTCAGAAATAGATTCACCCTGTTAATACCAGCGTATTAAGTACCACAGCACTTAAAGTCCCCCAACCTGATTTAGCGGACTAAAAATAACTGTGATTTTCGATGCTGCGTTTCCTGACAAAAAATAACATTCGCGCACTTCGCGCCCTGTTATTTATCGAACTTCAAGTAATGCGATAAATAACGTCAATGTCATTTCTCATCGGGAGAGCAGACATGAAACCGACACATTGCAAACGGCTGACCGCCCTGACCCTGTTGCTACTCGGTGCGGCCAGCCAGGTTCACGCCAGTGAGCTGTTCCCTAACCTGCCCGCCAAGACCATCGGCGTGCAGGTCAAGATCCAGAATTTTTCCGCCGCCGATGCCGGCTACATCAAAGCCGCCGGATTCAGTTTTGTGCGCTTCGGAGTATGGAGTGACAGCCTCAGCGCGGCGGCCTATCAGAAGCAGGTCAGCGAAGCGTTTGCGGCGGCGCGGTCGGCCGGCCTGCCGGTGCTGCTCACCGTGCGCGCCATCAAGCCATTGCCCGCCGCGCCCGGTAATACCGCCGAACTGACGACGGCCGGCAGCACCTTCGCCAATGCGCTGAGCACGCTGGAGCAGACTTACCGCACTCAGTTGGTGGCGATCGAACTGTGGAATGAACCGGACCTGCCGACCTACTGGCCGACGGGCAGTTTCGACACCACATTCGTGCCATTCATGAGTGGTGTGTGCCAGACGCTGCAGAGCAAGCCCGGCACCACGCCGGTCATCGGCTTTGGCTTCGCCCGGCCGCCGAGCGCGGGCTCGGCGTCGACGGTGGCGCTGAACCGCATCGTCAGCGAGTACCCCAAGTGCCTGAATGCGGTGTCCTATCACCCGTATGGCATGACGGCCACGCAGATCAGCAACGCCCAGGCGTTCATACAGCAGAACTTCCACCTGCCGGGGGTCATCAGCGAATGGGGCGTCTCCGCGCTCGGCTCCAACGGTGGCGATGAGGGCCAGGCTAGCAAAGTCGGTGCGTTCATTGCCGATGTGAAACGGCTCGGTATCCCGCTGACGTCGATCTACGAATGGAAGAACAGCGACACCGGCAGCAACGATCGCGAGAAAAACTTCGGCCTGCTGACCTCGGCCGGACAACCGAAACCGGCGAAAATGGCCGCCGAAGCCCAGCTGAACGGACAATAGCCGGGGTGTGACGGGGCGCTGGCGGTCAGTTGCTTTGAACCTGTGCGCGGTTTTGGCATCGTATTCATCGATACCGCGCCCCGCCTTTCAAACAGCCGTTTCCAGGTTGTTGCCCACGGGGCGATCGATACGCGCGGATGCCCTTGAGTGGCCGTCAGCGCTCGGGTAATGTCACCAGACCCATAGGACAGAGCACGCCCATGACTTCCAAGCTGGAACAACTCAAACAGTTCACCACCGTCGTTGCCGACACCGGCGACTTCGAAGCGATTTCCCGGGTCAAACCGGTCGACGCCACCACCAACCCTTCCCTGCTGCTCAAGGCCGCCGCCATTCCTGCCTACGCCGAGCTGCTGAACGCCTGCGTCAGCGACTGCAAGGGCGATGTCGGCCTGGCCAGCGACCGCTTTGGCGTCGCCGTCGGCGGGGAAATCCTCAAAGTGATTCCGGGGCGCATTTCCACCGAAGTGGATGCGCGCCTGTCGTTCGACAAGGATGCCGTGCTCAAGCGCGCGCACCGCCTGATCGAACTGTACGACAAGGCCGGCATCGGCCGTGACCGCGTGCTGATCAAGATCGCCTCGACCTGGGAAGGCATCCGCGCCGCCGAGGTCCTGGAAAAGGAAGGCATCCAGACCAACCTGACCCTGCTGTTCTCCTTCGCCCAGGCCGCGGCCTGCGCCGATGCCGGGGTGTTCCTGATTTCGCCGTTCGTGGGCCGCATCTACGACTGGTACAAGAAGGCCAACGGCAACGACTACACCGGTGCCGACGATCCGGGCGTGCAGTCCGTGACGCGCATCTACAACTACTACAAGGCCAATGACTACAAGACCGTGGTCATGGGCGCGAGCTTCCGCAACCTCAACCAGATCGAGCAACTGGCCGGTTGCGACCGCCTGACCATCAGCCCCGACCTGATCGACAAGCTGGCGGCAGACACCGGCAAGCTGGAGCGCAAACTCGCTCCGGGCCACGCCGGCGAAGCGCGTCTGAGCCTCAACGAGGCGCAATTCCGCTGGTTGTCCAACGAGGACGCCATGGCCACCGAGAAACTCGCCGAAGGCATCCGTCAGTTTGCCCGTGACCAGGAAAAACTCGAAGCACTGCTGCAAGCCAAGCTGTAATCGCTGCGGCGCAATGGCAAAAAGGGCGAACCCTCACGGGTTCGCCCTTTTTTTGTCTGCAGTGGCTGGGTATCAGTGCCTTTCGAGGGCATTCACCAGGTCATGAAACGCTTCGCGATTGGAGTCGTTCAGGCCCATGAGGATCTTGTGCGCTTCGAGCACCTTGATCCGCACCACTTCTTCCGACTGATCCTGATCCGGCAGGTCGTCGAGGCATTCCGGGCACGGCACGGGATGGTTGACGATATTGAACACCTGCTCGAAGCCCATCGATTGCAGCAGACGGGTGATGTCGTCGTGGGTGGTGACCACGGTCGGCAGCAGGCCGACCTTTTGCCGCGAGAGGATCGACAGCTTGGCCAGCAGGCCCAGCGTGGTGCTGTCGATGCTGCGGGTTTCGGTCAAATCGATCACGATCGCGTTGAAATTCAGCGCGGTGAAGATTTTTTCAATAGTCGCATCCAACGCCGAACACAGGGTCAGGCGAACTTCACCGACGAACTTCAGGACGAAAGTGCCATCCTGCTCGGCGAACTGGATTCTACCGGTACTCATTAAAGATTCCTGCTCAACACCAACAGGGCGATATCATCCGGCATCTCCCCTAGCGTGGCCAATCCAAAAACCTGCCGCAGACCATCCAGGCTGCCGCCCGCCGACTTCACCTTCTGAGGCAAAGCGGCTTCTTTCTCTTTGAGTGTGGGTTCTGGCAAAAGGTCCAGAATGCCATCAGACATCAGCGTCAGGCTGAACGTCGGTGGCAACTCGAGCACGTGATCTTCGTAGGTGGCTTCATTGAAAAGCCCCACCGGCAGACCGCGACCCTCGAGGTAGCGAACACTGTCAGGCGTGTACAACACTGGCAACGGCAGATGGCCGCCGATGCTATAGGTCAACAAACCGGTCTCCTCGTCGATGACTCCACCGACCATTGTGACGTGTTTACCCAGCTTACAACTGATCAGCCCCCGGTTGATATGACCAAGGACTTCCGAAGGCTTGAATTCCGGCAGCGTGCCGTTGCGCTTGGACTCGAACAACAGGCGCGTGGTCATGAACTTCAACAGCACGGTGACGAAGGCCGAAGAAGCGCCATGCCCCGAAACGTCCGCCAGGTAGAAGGCGACCCGGCGCTCGTCGACGCGGAAATAATCGACAAAATCACCCGAGAGGTACAGCGAAGGGATGATCTGGTGCGCAAACTTGAACTCGTCGATGCTCCACGGACTTTCCGGCAGCATGTTCATCTGCACCTGGCGACCGGCGTTCTGGTCTTCCTGGAGCAGGTTGAGGCTGGCTTCGAGCTCGCGGTTGGCCTTCTCCAGCTTCTCGCGGTAGCGCTGGTTTTCCAGCAGCAGGCGCGCACGATCCATGGCCCGGCGCACGGAATGCTCGAGCACGGCCAGATCTTCGAGAGGCTTGATCAGGTAGTCCGCCGCACCCAGGCGCAGCGCCTCGACCGCGTCGTTCATCACGCCGGCACCCGACACCACGATCACCGGTGTCTGCGGTGAGCGCTCGGTGACCTGACGGATGAGTTCGAGACCGCCCATCTGCGGCATGCGCAGATCGCAGATGACCAAGTCGGGCGTGTCTTGCTCGAATACCTGAAGTCCCTGCTGGCCATTGCTGGCCTGCAAGACGCTGAAACCACTGTCTTCCAAATAGGCCGCGAGGCTCGCGCGCACTACTTCGTCATCATCGATTATCAGCAGCGTGGCACTGGTTTTTGGCATGTGGGCAAACGGCGCCAGAATTAGGTTGGCGTAGCAGGCGGGGCATCGGCCCGGCACAGACTACTGGATTCGCTTTCTAGCCTCTCTGCTGCACCGCTTCGGAGCGTCGACCCCGCGCACGGTTGCACCAGAGGTGCCCTTCTAAGGCGCAGACGGTACTCCCATCCGCGGGGCGTTTCAAGCATGCGCCGATGGTCGCTTGAGGACTTTGTTTGTCAAATCACCGGGAGTTATAAGAACGGCCGGAACCGTAACCCAATGGAAGGACGGCCCCCACAAAAAAGGCGACTTCACGGTCGCCTTTCGCCTCTTGCCGCTGCGGATCAGAAATCGTCTTCGACCTGACCGTCCTTGACCTTGAACTCGCGGTTCTGCAGGTAGGCATTGCGGATAAAGGTGTATTTGTCGCCGCTGATCAGCTTCTCGCTGGACAGCAGGTCGGCGCGGGTGTCGACGATGTTGAGGGCGAAAATCGAGTTACGCACCGGCACGTCGTTGATGTAGCGGTAGGCACCGGTGTAGCTGTCGACATACTTCGACGGGGCGTCACGCAGGGTGCTCGGGCCGAGCAGCGGCAGCATCACGTAAGGGCCGCTGCCGACGCCCCAGTAGCCGAGAGTCTGACCGAAATCTTCATCGCTGCGCTGCAGACCCATCTTGGTACCGACGTCGAAGAAGCCGAGCAGGCCGAAGGTGGTGTTGAAGATCAGCCGTGCCGTGTCGACACCGGCAGCCGCCGGCTTGGCCTGGAGAATGTTGTTCGCCAGGTTGGTGACGTCACCGACGTTGCGGAACATGTTGTGGATGCCGTCTTCGAGGAACTGCGGCGTCACGTACTGGTAACCCTGCGCCAGCGGTTTCAGCGCGTAGGTGTCGACGAAATCGTTGAACTGAAAGATCGGCCGGTTGACGCTTTCCCAAGGATCATCTTCCGTTGCAGCCTGGGCGGCGAACGGCACCAGCATGACGCTGGCACATACACAAAGCTGAGCGAGAGGGTTGCTCCAGCGCATAGAAAACTCCTTGGAATAATACAGACGCGGCAACCGGGCCACGGCGTTAAGGCCGTCAGTATAAGACGGAAAAGCCACTTTAGGCAGATCCTGCGTAAAACCCTCCGTAGGACGCTTCGTCACGCACTTGTCATCCAACTGTCACCGAGGCCGCTTAGCCTGATCGCTATTTCAGGGACGTTTTCATGTCGCACGCTGAAGCCTTGCCTCTCGCCGCCCCCAACCTGACGGCCGTACTGTTCGGACTCAGCGGCTGCCTGGTGGACTTCGGTGCTCGCGCCCGAAATCACGCCAGTGCCTTGGCCGAACACGCCGACGCCACGCCCGGCGCGCTCGACAGCCTGCGCAGCCTACAGCGGCAACAGATTCCCTGCGCCTGGCTCGAGGAGTTGCCCCCTGCCCTCACCCAGGTCCTCGCAGCCGCCCTGCCGACCTGGATCAAACCTTCGCAACACCTGGCAACAATCAATCCGTGGCCGGCACCGAATGCCTGCTGGCAAGCGCTGATGGCCTTGAATGTCGAACGCCTCGATGGCTGCGTGCTGGTCAGCGGCGAACCGCGCCTGCTGCAATCGGGCCTCAACGCCGGGTTGTGGACGATCGGCCTGGCCTCCTGTGGCTCGCTCTGCGGCCTGGCGCCGAGCGAATGGCAGGCCCTGAGCCAGAAGGAGCGCGAACAGTTGCGCGGCAAGGCCACTCTGCAGCTGTTCGGCCTCGGCGTGCACTCGGTGATCGATCATCTGGGCGAGCTCGATACCTGCCTGGCGGACATCAGCCTGCGTCGGCTCAAAGGCGAAAAGCCCTGACCGGGATCATGCAGGTTGCAGCAGAGTGGATTAATCTAAAGGTCGGCCATAGACCTTTGGCGCGCGTCTGCGGTCAATGCCAGTGCCTCTCGATAAAAAGGAAACCACCATGCCCGCCCAAGAACTGCAAAAACAGCTCGATACCCTGCGCGAGCAGCTGGAACAGAACCCGCCCCTGTCTGAAGCCGAGCGCGAAGACTTGCACGCGCTGATGCTGCAGATCGAATCCGAAATCAAACTGGAGACTGCCACGCAAGACGCCAGCATTGCCGACGGCGTGAATCTGGCGGTTGATCGCTTCGAACTGGAACACCCGGCCATCGCCGGCACCCTGCGCAACATCGTCAACGCACTGGGCAGCATGGGCATCTGATTCGCGCCGATGCAAAAAAAGCCCTGCCATTGCTGGCAGGGCTTTTTCATTCAGCGTGCAAAACCTCGCGGGCTTACTGACGAACCAGTCGATGGTTCGGCAGCTGCACGCTTTCGGTGCTGCGATACGGGTTGATATCCAGGCCACCACGGCGCACATAACGCGCGAAGACCGTGAGTTTTTCCGGTTTCAGCAGACGCTGCAGGTCGAGAAAGATCCGCTCCACGCATTGCTCGTGGAAGTCCGAGTGCTGGCGGAAGCTGACGATGTACTCCAGCAGGCTGGCGTGATCCAGCGCCGCGCCGCGGTACTCGACTACCACGCTGCCCCAGTCCGGCTGGCTGGTCACCGGGCAGTTGGATTTGAGCAGATGGCTGTGCACGCTCTCCTCGACGATGCGCGAATCGTCGCAACGCAGCAGCTCGGGGCGCGGATGCTCGTAGTTGCTGACGCTGATATCCAGATCGTCGATGCATACGCCCGGCAGCGCCACGACGCCTTCGGCCTCGACCTCTTTCAGACTGCGTACACGTACGCCCACCGGCTTGCCGGCGGCGGCCGACAAATCCTTGACCAGCGTCGCTTCGAGGCTGGCGATATCGGCGAACGGCGTCTGGTTCAACGAGTTCAGGTAGAGCTTGAACGACTTCGACTCGATGATGTTCGGCGAATCCGCCGGGATGCTGAATTCGCCGATCGCCACCACCGGTTTGCCCGACGGCAACAGCCACGACAGTTCGAAGCAGTTCCAGAAATCCACGCCGGTATACGGCAGCGTTGCGGCGGTCAGGCCCAGCTCGGCCCATTTCGCGGTGCGCGGAATGGGGAACAGCAGGGAGGGTGTGTACGTGGCGATGTATTCGCTGGACTTGCCCAGCGGCGAATGTTCGGCTGCGGGATGCATGGCGGAAACCTGACTGAAGAATCAGCGGATTCTATCAGCCTTTGCTCGCGCCTTTGAGTGCTTACTGACTGACAGTCAGTTTGCCGACCATCCCGGCCTGGTAGTGCCCCGGAATATTGCAGGCGAACTCGAGGTTTACCGCCTTGCTGAACGTCCAGGTCAGCTCGCCCGTCTTGCCCGGCTCGACCAGCACGCTGTTGGGGTCGTCGTGCTGCATGCCGTGCGCCATCGAACCGTGATCCATGCCGGCCATGTCGTGGGACATTTCCTTGATCGCGGTAGGCGTGAGCATGCCGCTCTGCTGCATCTGCAACATTTCCTGCTGATGGCTGGCATGCATCGCCGCGTCGCCGAGGTTGAATTCATGCAGCAACTGGCCTTTATTCACCAGCACAAAGCGAACGGTCTCACCGGCCTTGATCTCGATGGCTCGCGGATCGAAGGACATGTCGCCCATCGTCACTTCGATGCTGCGGCTGGCCTTGGCGGCCCGCGCCGGCTCGCCGAAATCGTAGGTCGGGGCCGGTGACGCCCACAGCGGCGAACTCAGCGCCAGCAGGCAGACGGCAAAGGCCGGACGGTTGCGCAAAAACATAGTCATACTCCAGCAATGAGAGGTTCAGCCTGTGGGAAACTCTAGCCGGCCTGCGCTGGCATCTACCTGACAGGCAGATTACAACTTTGTCAGCTTGGGCCGCGCGGCCGATGCGCGCGGTATAAAGCCTTGTCCCGAACGCCTGACCAGAGCCGCCGCATGAAACTGCTGATCGTCGAAGACCAACCGAAAACCGGCCATTACCTGCGCCAGGGCCTGACCGAGGCCGGTTTCAACACCGAACTGGTGGCTGACGGCAGCACCGGCCAGCAACTGGCGCTGAGCGGCGAGTATGCGCTGTTGATTCTCGATGTGATGCTGCCCGGGCGCAACGGCTGGCAGATTCTGCAAGCCGTGCGCAGCGCCGGCCTCGAGACGCCGATCCTGTTCCTGACTGCCAAGGACACCGTGGAGGATCGGGTGCACGGCCTCGAACTCGGCGCCGACGACTATCTGGTCAAGCCCTTCGCGTTTTCCGAACTGCTGGCCCGGGTGCGCAGCCTGCTGCGTCGCGGCAATGCCCCCGCGCAGGAGACCAGCCTGCAACTGGCGGATCTGCGCCTGGACCTGATCCGCCGGCGGGTCGAACGCGGCGGCCAGCGCATCGACCTGACCGCCAAGGAATTTGCCCTGCTGGAAATGCTCCTGCGGCGCCAGGGCGAAGTGCTGCCCAAGTCGCTGATCGCCTCGCAGGTGTGGGACATGAATTTCGACAGCGATACCAATGTCATCGAAGTGGCGATCCGCCGCCTGCGCCTGAAGGTCGATGACGAGTTCGCCAATAAGCTGATCCACACCGTGCGCGGCATGGGTTATGTCCTCGAAGAGCGCCCGGCCTGATGCGCCGGCTGTCCTTGAGCGGCCGCCTGGCGCTGTTGTTCGCCGCTTGCACGGCAACGGTTTCACTGGTCGCCGGAGTGGTGTTCAACCGGGCCAGCGAGGCGCACTTCGTCGAGCTTGACCAGCAATTGCTCGAAGGCCGGCTGAGCGGTCTGCGCCAGGCGCTGCACAGCGCAGCCGGCGCCGACCAGGCGGCAAGAATCAGCGATGAACTGAGTCGCCAGGGTGATCTGTCGCTGCGCATCAGCGACCGTGATGGCCAGCGCTGGTTCGGCAGCGCATTACCGCGGCCGGCGAATCTGCCGCAGGCACCGGGCCTGGCCACCCTCGATGACAACGGTACGGCCTATCGCCTGCTCAACGCGCCGCTCGATCCGGATACGCCCGACGCGGCGCAATTGACCCTGCTGCTGGACATCACCCATCACCAGCACTTCCTGCAACGCATGCAGCACTTGATCTGGCTGACCGTCGGCCTCTCCGCGCTGGCCACCGCGCTGCTCGGCGCCTGGGCTGCACGCAGCGGCTTGCGCCCGTTGCGGCGCATGAGCGCAGTGGCGCGCGGCGTATCGGCGCAATCGCTGCATGCGCGGTTGCCGGAAGCACAGATGCCGGCGGAACTGGCGGAATTGGCCCACAGCTTCAATGCCATGCTCGGACGACTCGATGACTCTTTTCAGCGTCTCTCGGCGTTCTCCGCCGACATCGCCCATGAACTGCGCACGCCACTGTCGAACCTGCTCACCCACACCCAGGTCACCCTGACCCGGCCGCGCCCGCTGGAAGACTATCGCGAAGCGCTGCACAGCAACCTCGAGGAACTGCAGTGGATGGCGCAACTGGTCAACGACATGTTGTACCTGGCCAAGGCTGACCACGGTTTGCTGGTACCCAAGCGCGAGCCACTGGAACTGGCGCAGGAAGCCGATGCGCTGCTCGAATTTTTCGCGCCGCTGGCCGAAGACACACGAGTGACGCTGCGCCGCGACGGCCATGCGCGATTCGCGGGGGATCGCGGCATGTTGCGTCGGGCCTTGTCGAACCTGCTGGATAACGCCCTGCGCTTCACCCCGGCCGACGGCGAGGTGCGCCTGCTGATTGCCGAGCACGCGCAATCGCTGCAGGTGATTGTGGAAAACACCGGTGAGGGCATTTCGCCCGAGTGGCTGCCGCGTCTGTTCGACCGCTTCTACCGTGCCGATCCGGCTCGCCAGGAAGGCAGCAGCGAACACGCCGGGCTGGGACTGGCGATCACCCAGTCGATCGTCCGCGCCCATGGTGGGCAGATTCATTGCGAATCGGAGGCAGGCTGGACGCGGTTTGTGATCGAGTTGCCTCGAAGCTGATCGCTCCCACGCTCTGCGTGGGAACGCAGCTCGGGTCGTTCTGCGCCCCTTAAGAGCCGAACGCGGAGCATCCGTTGATGCGTTCCCACGCGGAACGTGGGAACGAGCATCGGGAATGCTTACGAATAGCGCAGCGCGTGCGCCGGCTCGATCTTCGCCGCCCGCCACGCCGGGTACACCGTCGCCAGGAAGCTGAGGATAAAACCTGCCGAGCAGATCAGCAGCACGTCGCCACCTTGCAGCTCGGATGGCAGGTTGCTGACGAAGTACACATCGGAACTGAAGATGTGCTGGCCGGTGACGCGCTCCATCCAGCCCACCAGTTCACTGACATTGAGCGCGGCAATCACTCCGAGCACGCCGCCGATCAGCGTACCGACGATGCCGATCACCGTGCCCTGGACCATGAAGATCGCCATGATCTGCCGTGGCGTGGCACCGATGGTGCGCAGGATGGCGATGTCCGCGCCCTTGTCGTTCACCACCATGATCAGGGTCGCGATGATGTTGAACGCCGCCACCGCGACGATCATCAGCAACAGCAGGCCGATCATGGTCTTTTCCATCTTCATCGCGCTGAACAGGCTGCCCTGGGTATGGGTCCAGTCGTCCGCCTTGAAATCCGCGCCGAGGCCGGCGGCGATGTCCGTGGAGACTTTCGGCGCGGCGTACAGATCCTTCACCGCCAGGCGCACGCTCTGCACCTGATTGGGTTCCCAGTGCTGCATCTGCGCGGCATCGGCGACGTGGATCAGGCCCATGGAGCCATCCAGCTCGGCGCCGACCTTGAACACGCCGACCACGTTCAGGCGCTGCATGCGTGGGGTGATGCCACCCGGTGCGGTGCTGACTTCCGGGACGATCAGGGTGATTTTGTCGCCGACATTCAGGCGGAAACGGCGCGCGGTGATTTCACCCAGCACCACGCCGAATTCACCAGGCTTCAAGGCATCCAGGCGCCCTTGCACGATGTGCTGGGCGACGATCGACACCTTGCCTTCCTGGGCCGGGTCGACGCCACTGATCTGGATCGGCTGCATCAGGCCCTTGTAGGAGAGCATGCCTTCCATCTCGGTGAACGGCACCGCGGCGGTGACTTCGGGATTCTTCATCGCCGCGGCGGCGACGGGTTGCCAGTCGTCGATCGGCTTGACGCCGACGATGGTCGCGTGCGGCACCATGCCGAGGATGCGCGAACTCATTTCGCGCTGGAAGCCGTTCATCACCGACAGCACCACGATCATCGCCAGCACGCCGAGGGCGAGACCGATCATCGAGGTCATCGAGATGAATGAAACGAAGCGATTGCGGCGCTTGGCGCGGGTATAGCGCGTGCCGATAAAGATCGATAACGGTCTGAACATTCGCTGGGGCACCGTATAAAAATAAAAGACCCGACGCTTTTTCAAGCGTCGGGTTTCAGCCAATCAGATAGGCGTCAGGCAACCTTCCTGCAGGTGCAGGACGCGATCCATCTGGCGGGCCAGGTTCATATCGTGGGTCACCACCAGGAACGCCGTGCGCATCGAAGTGCTGAGTTCCAGCATCAAATCCTGGATGCCCTGGGCAGTGTGGGAGTCGAGGTTGCCGGTCGGCTCGTCGAGCATCACCAGCCCCGGCTTGTTGACCAGGGCGCGGGCGATGGCCACACGCTGACGTTCACCGCCGGACAGCTCGGCCGGCTTGTGCTCCAGGCGATGGCCCAGGCCGACCCGCTCCAGCAGCGCCGTGGCGCGCTGACGGGCTTGCGGGATCGACGTTTTGCCGATCAGCAGCGGCATGCAGACGTTTTCCAGCGCGGTGAATTCCGGCAGCAGGTGGTGGAACTGGTAAACGAAGCCCAGCGCGCGGTTACGCAGCAGGCCGCGTTTTTTCTCGCTGAGCGCCGACAGCTCTTCGCCATCGAGCCAGACACTGCCCTGGGTCGGCGTGTCGAGGCCGCCGAGCAGGTTGAGCAATGTACTCTTGCCCGAGCCCGAGGTGCCGACGATGGCCACACGCTCGCCCGGGTGCAGCTCCAGTTGCAGGTTGGCCAACACTTGCACCGACTCCGGGCCTTCCTCGTAGGATTTGCCCAGGTTGCGGCAGCTCAGAATTGCTTTTTCACTCATGCCCGACTCACTCATAACGTAGCGCCTCCGCCGGCTGGGTGCGCGCGGCACGCCAGGCTGGATACAGGGTGGCGAGGAAACTCAGGACCAACGCGGCGGCGCAGACCATGACGACGTCCTGGCTCTGCACCTGCGACGGCAGGTAATCAATGAAGTACACATCGGCGTTGAGGAACTTGTGCCCGATCAGGCCTTCGAGCGCCGAAATCGCTGCGCTGACGTTGAGCGCGGCGAAGATCCCGACCACCGCGCCGATCGCCGTACCGACCACGCCGATCACCGTGCCCTGGACCATGAACGTGCGCATGATCGTGCCCGGCGTGGCGCCCAGCGTACGCAGAATGGCGATGTCGCCCTTCTTGTCGTTCACCACCATCACCAGCGTGGAAATGATGTTGAACGCCGCCACCGCGACGATCAGCAGCAACAGCAGGCCGATCATGGCTTTTTCCATGCGGATCGCCTGATACAGGTTGCCGTGGGTACGGGTCCAGTCGCGCGCGTAGTAATGGTCTTCACCCAGCTGCTGGGCGATGTTCCAGGCTTCGCGCGGCGCCTGGAACAGATCGTCGAACTTCAGCCGCAGGCCTTGTACCTGGTCGGGTTTCCAGCGGTGCATCTTCGCCAGATCCTGCAGGTTGGTCACGCCCAGGTAGCCGTCGAGCTCGCCGGCGCCGACATGGAAAATGCCGACCACGGTGAAGCGTTTCATGCGCGGGAACATCCCAGCCGGGGTCACGCTGACCTCCGGGGCGACGAAGGTGATCTTGTCACCGATGCCGACGCCGAGCTTGGTCGCGGCCTTGTCGCCGATGACGATGCCGAAGCTGCCCGGCGTCAGGTCATCGAGTTTGCCCTGCTGCATGAAGTTGTCGATGATCGAGACGTTGCGCTCGAGCGCCGGATCGATGGCATTGAGCAGGACCTTGGACACCTGGCCGTTGTTGGTCAGCAGCCCCTGCATCTGGGTGAAGGGCGCGACGGCCGTCACCTGCGGGTTCTGCCTGACCTTGGCGGCAAGGCTTTGCCAGTCGTTGATGGCTTCGCCGGACTCGATGGTCGCGTGGGGCACCATGCCCAGCACGCGGGTGCGCATTTCATGATCGAAGCCGTTCATCACCGACAGCACCACGATCATCACGACCACGCCGAGGGCGAGACCGATCATCGAAGTCAGGGAAATGAATGACACAAAATGATTGCGACGCTTTGCACGGGTATAACGCGTGCCGATAAATACGAAGAGAGGTCTGAACATGTCGGGGCTTGTTCGGAGGGAAAAGGAACGTCCTTGTGGCGGGGGTCGATAACCAGCTTTACACTCAGACCACCGCCGCTACCATGGGTTCGCCATGTCGACATTAGATGAAGAAGATCGCCGCGAATACTACCGTATCGAGGACATGATCGCACTGGAAATTCGGCCCCTGTCCGCGCCCGAAGCGGCAGGCCAGGAAGTGTTGCAGGATGCTTCCCCGCTGTTCAACCTGCTCAGTGAACTGCACCTGAGCGAATTCGAGTCGCAACACCTGTTGCGCCAGATCAGCGAACGCGACCGCGCCATCGCCGCGTTCCTCAAATCACAGAACAAACGCATCGACCTGCTCAGTCAGGTGGTGGCGCTGACGGTGCTCGGCCATATCGGCGAACCGCAACCGGTGATCCTCTCCGAAGGCGGCATCGACTTTGAGCACCCGACGCCGATTGCCAGCGGTGCGCACCTGTCGGTCAAACTGGTGTTGATGCCGCAGGCGCTCGGCCTGTTGCTGCGTGCCCGCGTGACCCATTGCGACCGCAAGGGCGACGGCTACGACGTCGGCACCGAGTTCGAACACCTGACCGATGCCCAGCGCCAATTGCTCGCCCGCTACATTTTGCAGAAGCAGGCCCAGGAACGACGCCTGGCCCGCGAACAGAACGAATCAGGCATTTAATTAAGGAAGAACCGTGACCCTCATCTACGGCCACCGCGGCGCCAAGGGCGAAGCACCGGAAAACACCCTGACCAGCTTTCAGGAATGTCTCAAGCACGGCGTACGCCGTTGCGAACTGGACCTGCACCTGTCCAAGGATGGCGAGCTGATGGTCATTCACGACCCGACCCTCAAGCGCACCACCGACCGCCGCGGCAAGGTCGTCGAGCACACCGCGGCGGAACTGGTGACCTACGACGCGCGCAAGGGCGGCCCGGGCTGGATCAAGCCGTGCCCGATTCCGACGCTGGAAGCATTGTTCGAGCAATGCGATTTCGAGCACTGGCAGCTGGAAGTCAAGAGCGCCTCGCGCACCCGCGCCGCCACCACGGTGCTGGCGATCCGGGAAATGGCGCAACGCCATGGCCTGCTCGACAAGGTGACGATCACCTCGAGTTCGCGGGAAGTGTTGAAGGCGGCACTGGATCTGGTGCCCGACGTTTCGCGCGGACTGGTCGCCGAGTACGCCTGGCTCGACCCTCTGAAAGTCGCGGCAAGCTATGGCTGCGAGATTCTGGCGCTGAACTGGACGCTGTGTACGCCGGAGCGCCTGCAGAAGGCACAGCGCCAGGGCCTGCATGTGTCGGTGTGGACCGTCAACGAGCCCGCGCTGATGCGCAGACTCGCCGACTTCGGCGTTGACAGCCTGATTACAGACTTTCCCGGTTTGGCCACCGCCACGCTCGGGAATGGCTGAAATCGGTCTCCCCGGCCGGCTCAGGCCACCGGCCGGAGCCCGTCAAAAAAGCCGGTTGAGGCCGTCGTATGCAGCGACCCGATAGGCTTCGGCCATGGTCGGGTAGTTGAACGTGGTGTTGACGAAGTACTTCAGGGTGTTCAGTTCGCCCGGCTGGTTCATGATCGCCTGGCCGATGTGGACGATCTCCGAAGCCTGGTAGCCGAAGCAGTGCACGCCCAGCACTTCCAGGGTCTCGCGGTGGAACAGGATCTTCAGCATGCCTTGCGGCTCGCCGGCGATCTGCGCCCGCGCCATGCTCTTGAAGAACGCCTTGCCCACTTCGTACGGCACCTTGGCCTGGGTCAGTTCCTGCTCGTTCTTGCCGATCGAGCTGATCTCCGGAATGGTGTAGATGCCGGTCGGCACGTCATTCACAAAGCGCCAGCTGCCGTTATCGACGATGCTGCCGGCCGCCGAACGACCCTGGTCGTGGGCGGCACTGGCCAGGCTCGGCCAGCCGATCACGTCACCGGCACCGTAGATGTTCGGTACGCAGGTGCGGTAAGCCTCGTCGACTTCGATCTGGCCGCGGCTGTTGACCTTGACCCCGATGTTTTCCAGGCCCAGCTGATCGGTGTTGCCGGTGCGACCGTTGCACCAGAGCAAGGCGTCGGCCTTGATTTTCTTGCCGGATTTCAGATGCAGGATCACGCCGTTGTCGACGCCTTCCACGCGATCGTAGTCTTCGTTGTGCCGCACGGTGATGTTGTTGTTGCTGAAGTGATAGCTCAGCGCCTGGGAGATTTCCGAGTCGAGGAAGCTCAGCAATTGGCCGCGGTTGTCGACCAGTTCGACCAGCACACCTAGGCCGCTGAAGATCGAGGCGTATTCGCAACCGATCACGCCAGCACCGTAGACAATCAGTTTGCGCGGGGTGTGGCCGAGGCTGAGGATGGTGTCGCTATCGTAGATACGCGGGTGGTGGAAATCGATGTCCGCCGGACGATACGGACGCGAACCGGTGGCAATGATGATGTGCTTGGCCACCAGTTTCTCGACCACGCCGTTGGCGCAGACCACTTCGATGGTCTGCTCGTCGGCGAAGCTGCCGGTGCCGAAGAACACGTCGACGCGGTTGCGGGCGTAGTAGCCGGTGCGCGAGGCGACCTGCTTGGAAATGACTTTCTCGGCGCTTTTCAACACGTCCGGGAAGGAGAACCAGCGCGGCTCGCCGATCGCCCGGAACATCGGGTTGGTGTTGAACTGCATGATCTGCCGCACCGAGTGACGCAAGGCCTTGGACGGGATGGTGCCCAGGTGGGTGCAGTTGCCGCCGACCTGGCGACGGCTGTCGACCATCGCCACCTTGCGCCCTGCTTTGGCGGCGTTCATTGCCGCGCCTTCTCCCGCCGGGCCGGAACCCAGCACCACCACGTCGTAGTTGTAGACAGCCATGCGTACTCCTCAGAACAGGCCGCGGTGCCAGCAGCACCGGCGGCTAAATCACGCCGAACGGCGGCGCGAAGGAACAATTGGGGGGTCGGTAGAGAACCCGGACACAGTCTATAGAAGCGTCAACGCCGCGCACATTAACCCTTGGTCGCGTCGTAGGCTACTTTTGCCTGCACTACAACGCCAGTTTTCGTCTTGTCCCCGGTCAGTTTTTTACGCCAACCAGCCGATCGAAAGCCGCACTGGTGCGGGTGACGAAACCTGTATCGGCACGAATCACGAAAAATGCACCAATCTGATGTTTCTCGGCAAAGTCCCAGGCCTTTTCCGGCCCGAGAATCAACAACAGCGTCGAGAGGCCGTCGGCCATCACCGTGCGAGGATCAATCACCGTGACCGACGCCAGGTTGTGCAGCACCGGCGCCCCGCTGCGCGCATCGAACGTGTGGGAATAGCGCCGGCCGTCCTGCTGAAAATAGTTGCGGTAGTCGCCGGACGTGGAAACACCGTAGCCATCGACCTGAATGATTCGCTCGACCACCTGTTGATCGTCGCGCGGCTCCTCCAGCGCGATGCGCCACGCCGAACCATCGAGCTTGCTGCCCCTGGCCTTGAGTTCACCGGTAGCTTCGGCGAGGTAGTCATGGATGCCCATGGCCTCCAGCCTGGCGGCGATGGTGTCGACGGCATAACCGGCAGCGATGCTGTTGAAGTCGACTTCGACCGGCGCATCCTTGCACAAGCGGTCGCCGTCGATACGCAAATGCCGGTAGCCGACCCGTTGCAGGGTTTCGGCGAGTGCGGCGGCGCTGGGGACTTTCTCTTCACGACCTTGCGGGCCGAAGCCCCACAGGTTCATCAGCGGCTCGACCGTCAAGTCGTAGGAACCTTCGCTTTGCTCTGACAGTTGCTCGCCAACGCGGACCAATTCGAGCACCGCAGCAGGCATGGTCTGGCAGCTATTGGCCGGCAATGCATTAAAACGCTCGATGTCCGAGTCATGGCGGTAGGTCGACATCTGGCGGTCGATGTCAGTGAGGATCTGTTCCACTTCCGGCTGGACCTGCGCGACGCCGGGAAGGCCGGCATGGCGCACGTACTTGATCGAATAGGTACTGCCCATGGTCGGGCCGCCGAAGCTTTCCATGGAATCGCCGCTGCCGCAGCCGGACAAAGTGCCCACAAGCAGCAAAAGACCAATCAGGCGCTTTTTAGACAAATCCCCTACTCCCCACAGCGAACCCTCTGACACAGCGCAAAGCTGAGGATTATGCGTCAGAACTTGCAGGCTCGGCGTGCCGCAGCCCCAGCCCGAAGTTTTTCATTCGCTTGATAGCCTCATGCTGGCCTTGGTAATGGCTAGATCGTTTAAGCAGCAGCCTAACCAGTTGTTGCCTATCGATCTTTATACACATATGGTTACAAAACTGTTCAGAGGCGCTGCCTGAGTTGCCGCGTGACAGCGAGGAAGTGTCTAGACCAAGGATTTCCAACAAGACAGCCAACAGAGAGTACGAACCAATGTCCTCCACCACGGGCAAAGGCAAAGCGATTTTTCGCGTTGTCAGCGGCAATTTTCTCGAAATGTTCGACTTCATGGTCTACGGCTTCTACGCCACGGCCATCGCCAAGACCTTCTTCCCCACTGACAGCGCCTTCGCTTCGTTGATGCTCTCGCTGGCCACCTTCGGGGCCGGGTTCCTGATGCGTCCGCTGGGGGCGATCTTTCTCGGCGCCTACATCGACCGTCATGGCCGCCGGCAGGGCCTGATCATCACACTGGCGCTGATGGCTGCCGGCACGGTGCTGATTGCCTGCGTACCGGGCTACGCCACGCTGGGCGTCGCCGCACCGCTGATCGTACTGTTCGGGCGTCTGTTGCAAGGTTTCTCGGCGGGCGTCGAACTCGGTGGCGTGTCGGTTTACCTGGCGGAAATCGCCACACCGGGGCGCAAGGGCTTCTTCGTCAGCTGGCAGTCCGCTAGCCAGCAAGCGGCGGTAGTGTTCGCTGGCCTGCTCGGCGTCGGTCTCAATCACTGGCTGAGCCCGGAACAGATGGGCGACTGGGGCTGGCGCGTGCCGTTCCTGATTGGCTGCATGATCGTCCCGGTGATCTTCGTCATTCGCCGCTCCCTGGAGGAAACCCCGGAATTCCAGGCGCGCAAACACCGCCCTACCCTGCGTGAAATTGTCCGCTCGATCGGTCAGAACTTTGGCATCGTCATCGCCGGCATGGCGCTGGTGGTCATGACCACCGTGTCGTTCTACCTGATCACCGCCTACACCCCGACCTTCGGCAAGGCCGAACTGCACCTGTCGGATTTCGACGCCTTGCTGGTCACGGTGTGTATCGGCCTGTCGAACTTCTTCTGGTTGCCGGTGATGGGTTCGCTGTCCGACAGGATCGGCCGTAAACCCCTACTGCTGGCAGCGACGATTCTGGCGATTCTCACCGCGTACCCGGCACTCTCGTGGCTGGTGGCGAACCCGAGCTTCAGTCATCTGCTGATCGTCGAACTCTGGCTGTCGTTCCTGTACGGCTCGTACAACGGGGCGATGGTGGTGGCGCTGACCGAAATCATGCCGGTGGACGTGCGCACGACCGGTTTCTCCCTGGCCTACAGCCTGGCGACCGCGACCTTTGGCGGGTTTACCCCGGCGGCCTGCACCTATCTGATTCACGTGCTGGACAACAAGGCTGCACCCGGGATCTGGCTCAGCGGTGCGGCGGTGCTGGGACTGATTGCGACGCTGGTGCTGTTTCGTGGCAACAAGCATGAGTTGCGCACGGCGCAAGCGGCTGTGGCAGGCGGGGCCCGATAGGGCGCCATCGCTGGCAAGCCAGCTGCCACAAGGTCTTGAGGCGTACCTGCCATTGCGCAGCCTGCCAGGACACCTGTGGGAGGTGGCTTGCCAGCGAAGAGGCCGGATAGAGATCTGCCAGGCATAAAAAAACGCCCCGACCAAAGTCGGGGCGTTTTCATTTGCCGCTAAGGCTTAGCGCGGGAACGCTGGCGGGTTGACCCCGGCCATGTCTTCCATTACGCGGATCACCTGGCAGCTGTAACCGAACTCGTTGTCGTACCAGACGTACAGCACAACGCGGTTATCCTGGGTGATGGTCGCTTCAGCGTCGACCACACCGGCGTGGCGCGAGCCAACGAAGTCGGTGGACACCACTTCCTGCGAATTGACGAAGTCGATTTGCTTGTGCAGATCGGAGTGCAGCGCCATGTAGCGCAGGTACTCGTTCATCTCTTCACGGGTGGCGGCTTTCTCGAGGTTGAGGTTGAGAATGGCCATCGACACGTTCGGCGTCGGAACGCGGATCGCGTTACCGGTCAACTTGCCGGCCAGTTCAGGCAGGGCCTTGGCCGCCGCGGTGGCTGCACCGGTCTCGGTAATGACCATGTTCAGCGCGGCGCTGCGGCCACGGCGATCGCCCTTGTGGAAGTTGTCGATCAGGTTCTGGTCGTTGGTGTACGAGTGAACGGTTTCGACGTGACCATTGACGATGCCGAACTTGTCATTCACGGCTTTGAGCACCGGCACGATGGCGTTGGTGGTGCAGGAAGCGGCGGACACGATCTTGTCGTCGGCGGTGATTTCGTTGTGGTTGATGCCGTGAACGATGTTCTTCAGCTTGCCCTTGCCAGGTGCAGTCAGAACCACGCGGTCGATACCCGGGCACTGCAGGTGCTGACCCAGGCCATCGGCGTCACGCCATACGCCGGTGTTGTCCACCAGCAGCGCGTCTTTGATGCCGTACTGGGTGTAATCCACCTCGGTCGGGTTCTTCGCGTAGATCACCTGGATCAGGTTGCCGTTGGCGGTGATGGTGTTGTTTTCTTCGTCGATGGTGATGGTGCCGTTGAACGAACCATGTACCGAATCGCGACGCAGCAGGCTGGCGCGTTTGGTCAGGTCGTTCTCGGCGCCCTTGCGCACCACGATGGCACGCAGACGCAGGCCGTCGCCGCCACCGGTTTTCTCGATCAGGATGCGCGCCAGCAGACGGCCGATACGACCGAAGCCGTACAGGACAACGTCAGTGCCTTTGCGGGCGGTAGCGTTCTGCTGGCCAACCACGTCAGCCATTTCTTCGCGGACGAACTGCTCGGCGCTGCGGCCGTTGCCTTCGTTGCGGAATTTGAACGCCAACTTGCCCAGGTCTACCGAAGCCGCGCCGAGCTTGAGCTCGCTCATGGCCTTGAGCAGAGGGAATGTTTCGTGGACGGAGAGTTCGCTATCGTCGGAGGAACGGTGGCGAGCAAAGCGATGAGCTTTGAGAATCGCGATGACAGACTGGTTGATCAGGCTGCGGCCATAGATCGAGCTCACCACGTTGTTGTTGCGGTAGAGCTGACCGATAAGCGGAATCATCGCTTCTGCGAGTGCTTCACGGTCGATCCATTCACCAAGACACTGGTCGGGCTTCTGAGTCACGGGAACCTTCCACATGTAGGGGCAGAAAAAAGGGGCTACATTATGCCGCCGAGAACCTCTCGTAGCAATGCGCGCTTGTCGCGCAAACGGTAACAAATTTCCGTTCAAAAAAATCACGCCCGCCGCCAGCCCAGTAAAACCGGGGCTTGCAGCGCAGTCAATTTTTCGACGACTGTTAGACGATGTCTGTAACCCTCCGTAACACCGCTCGATATCGGCACTACATAACCGCAAAAAAAGTACTCTTTTTTATGGTTACCACTACATTTCGCGCAAAGCGTGAAGATAGACGCAGTCTGCAACTGACAGGCGCCACCCGACGCCGCTACAATTACCGACTTTGTCGCAAAGCCTGGAGCTCAACCTTCCGTGCCCGTTCTGCGTCTACCGCAACTCCCTGCCGCGGCAGGTAAACAGCATTGGGGCAATCTGCCCGGTGCCGCCCTCAGCCTGGCGATTGCCGAGGCTGCCAGCGCTGCCAAGCGCTTCACCCTGCTACTGACCGCCGATAGCCAAAGCGCCGAACGGCTGGAACAGGAGCTGAGTTTCTTCGCCCCGGATTTGCCCGTGCTGCATTTCCCCGACTGGGAAACGCTGCCCTACGACCTGTTTTCCCCGCATCAGGACATCATTTCCCAGCGCATCGCCAGCCTGTACAGGCTGCCGGAGCTGGAGCACGGTGTTTTGGTGGTGCCGATCACCACGGCCCTGCATCGCCTGGCACCGACCAGTTTCCTGCTCGGCAGCAGCCTGGTCCTCGACGTCGGGCAGAAACTCGACCTCGAGCAAATGCGCACACGCCTCGAGGCCAGCGGCTATCGCTATGTCGACACGGTCTACGAGCATGGCGAATTCACCGTCCGCGGCGCCCTGATCGATCTGTTCCCGATGGGCAGCAAACTGCCCTACCGCATCGACCTGTTCGACGACGAAATCGAAACCCTGCGCACCTTCGACCCGGAAAACCAGCGCTCCATCGACAAGGTCGAATCGGTCAAGCTGCTGCCGGCCAAGGAATTCCCGCTGCAGAAGGACGCCGTCACTCGCTTCAAGGCGCGCTTTCGCGAGCGCTTCGACGTCGACTTCCGGCGCTGCCCGATCTTCCAGGACCTGAGCAGCGGCATCACCCCGGCCGGCATCGAGTACTACCTGCCGCTGTTCTTCGAGGACACCTCGACCCTGTTCGATTACCTGCCGCAGGACACCCAGGTGTTCTCGCTGCCAGGCATCGAGCAGGCGGCGGAAAACTTCTGGAACGATGTACGCAATCGCTACGAAGAACGCCGCGTCGATCCATCGCGTCCTTTATTGCCGCCGGCCGAGCTGTTCCTGCCGGTGGAAGACTGCTTCGCCCGCCTCAAGAGCTGGCCACGGGTGGTCGCCAGCCAGCAGGACGTCGAATCCGGGGCCGGCCGCGAACGCTTCCCGGCGCAAGCGCTGCCGAACCTGGCAATCGAAGCCAAGGCCACGCAACCGCTGGCGGCACTCTCGGCATTCCTCGACGAGTTTCCCGGCCGCGTGCTGTTCACTGCCGAATCCGCCGGCCGCCGCGAAGTATTGCTGGAGCTGCTGGAGCGCCTGAAGCTGCGGCCGAAAACCGTCGACAGCTGGCCGGACTTCGTCGCCGGCAAGGATCGCCTGGCGATCACCATTGCCCCGCTCGACGAAGGCCTGATGCTCGACGACCCGGCGCTGGCGCTGGTTGCGGAAAGTCCGCTGTTCGGCCAGCGAGTGATGCAGCGTCGGCGCCGCGAGAAACGCGCCGACGCCAGCAACGACGCGGTCATCAAGAACCTCACCGAGCTGCGCGAAGGCGCACCCGTGGTGCATATCGATCACGGTGTCGGTCGCTACCTGGGCCTGACCATTCTCGAGATCGACAACCAGGCCGCCGAATTCCTCACCCTGGAATACGCCGAGAACGCCAAGCTCTACGTGCCGGTGGCCAACCTGCATTTGATCGCCCGCTACACCGGCAGCGACGACGCGCTGGCCCCGCTGCACCGTCTCGGCTCCGAGACCTGGCAGAAAGCCAAGCGCAAGGCCGCCGAACAGGTGCGCGACGTCGCCGCCGAACTGCTCGACATCTACGCCCGCCGCGCCGCGCGCGAAGGTTACGCGTTCGCCGACCCGAAAGCCGATTACGCCACCTTCAGCGCCGGCTTCCCGTTCGAAGAAACCCCGGACCAGCAAGCCACCATCGAAGCCGTGCGCGAAGACATGCTCGCGCCGAAACCGATGGATCGCCTGGTCTGCGGCGACGTCGGCTTCGGCAAGACCGAAGTGGCCATGCGCGCCGCGTTCATCGCCGTGCACGGTGGCCGCCAGGTGGCCATCCTGGTGCCGACCACCCTGCTCGCCCAGCAGCATTACAACAGCTTCCGCGACCGCTTCGCCGACTGGCCGGTGACCGTGGAGGTGATGAGCCGCTTCAAGTCGGCCAAGGAAGTCAACGCGGCTATCGCCGACCTGGCGGAAGGCAAGATCGACATCGTCATCGGCACGCACAAGCTGCTGTCCGACGATGTGAAAATCAAGAACCTCGGCCTGGTGATCATCGACGAAGAGCACCGTTTCGGTGTCCGCCAGAAAGAACAGCTCAAGGCCCTGCGCAGCGAAGTCGACATCCTCACGCTGACCGCCACGCCGATTCCGCGCACGCTGAACATGGCGGTGTCGGGCATGCGCGACCTGTCGATCATCGCCACGCCGCCGGCGCGACGCCTGTCGGTGCGCACCTTCGTCATGGAGCAGAACAAGAGCACGGTCAAAGAGGCGCTGCTGCGTGAGCTGCTGCGTGGTGGCCAGGTCTACTACCTGCACAACGATGTGAAGACCATCGAGAAGTGCGCCGCCGACCTCGCCGAACTGGTGCCGGAAGCACGCATCGGCATCGGTCACGGGCAGATGCGCGAACGCGAACTCGAACAGGTGATGAGCGACTTCTATCACAAGCGCTTCAACGTGCTGATCGCCTCGACCATCATCGAGACCGGCATCGACGTGCCGAGCGCCAACACCATCATCATCGAGCGTGCCGACAAGTTCGGCCTGGCGCAGCTGCACCAGTTGCGCGGGCGTGTCGGCCGCAGTCACCACCAGGCCTACGCCTACCTGCTGACCCCACCGCGCCAGCAGATCACTTCCGACGCGGAAAAGCGCTTGGAAGCGATCGCCAACACCCAGGACCTTGGCGCCGGTTTCGTTCTGGCTACCAACGACCTGGAAATCCGCGGCGCCGGCGAACTGCTCGGCGATGGTCAGAGCGGACAGATCCAGGCCGTGGGTTTCACCCTATACATGGAAATGCTCGAGCGCGCGGTGAAGTCGATCCGCAAGGGCGAACAGCCGAACCTCGACCAGCCGCTCGGCGGTGGCCCGGAGGTCAACCTGCGCGTGCCGGCGCTGATTCCGGAAGACTATCTGCCGGATGTGCATGCGCGCCTGATCCTCTACAAGCGCATCGCCTCGGCCACTGACGAAGAAGGCTTGAAGGATCTGCAAGTGGAGATGATCGACCGCTTCGGCCTGTTGCCGGAACCGACCAAGAACCTGATGCGCATCACCGCGCTGAAATTGCAGGCCGAGCAACTGGGCATCAGGAAAGTCGATGGCGGCCCGCAGGGCGGACGCATCGAGTTCGCCGCGCAGACGCCGGTCGACCCGCTGACCCTGATCAAGCTGATCCAGAGCCAGCCCAAACGCTACAAATTCGAAGGGGCCACGATGTTCAAATTCATGGTACCGATGGAGCGCGCGGAAGAGCGCTTCAATACTGTAGAGGCGCTGTTCGAGCGCCTCATCCCGAAAACTGCTTGAAGGACGCCGCATGCGCCTGTTTCGCTCACTGACTTTGCTACTGACTTTGGTAGCGCCTTCGGCCTTTGCCGATGACCTGTATCAGGTCGAAATGATTCTGGTGCGCCAGAATGCCGTGCCGGCAATCGTCAGCCGCGCCGCGCCGGAAGACTGGGCTGCCGGCGCCCAGCGCCTGCCCGCCGACAGCCAGCGTACTCCGGCACTGAACGACGTTGCCGCCAAGCTCACCGCCAGCGGCGACTACAGCGTACTGCTGCACAAGGCCTGGCAGCAGACCCTCGGCGAGACACCGGCGAAAGTGGCAATCAGCGATGGCCAGGAGCAGTTCGGCCAGTTCCCCATCGAAGGCACCCTGGAACTGAAACTCGGGCGCTTCACCGATGTGAACGCCGATTTCTGGGTCAACCAGATCGACGGCAACGGCATGGTCACCGCCAGCGAACGCCTCAAGCAGGACAGCCACACCAAGAACGGCCAGCTCAACTACCTCGACAACGGCCATCTGGCCCTGCTGATCAAGATCACTTCCCTGACGGCGCCCGCGCCACGGGAAGCGCCTGAAAGCATTCCGGACTGATCGAAGTCCCTATGCCCCCGCCCCTGAGTAAACCGTTGGCACCCTCCTGGGTCAGCCGATTCAAGGAACAGAGTCTGGAGCGCGGCCGGCGCTACGCCCTGGAGAACCGGGTCCGCATCGTCCAGGTCGGCGATGCGACCATCACCGCCAGTTGCGAAGGCTCCGGCGGTAATGTCTACCGTCAGACGATTCGCCTGCGCGAGTCGGCCAAAGGCACACTGCTGATGGTCGATGCCACCTGCACCTGCCCGGTTCACAGCAACTGCAAACACTGCGCAGCGGTACTGCTGCAAGTGCAGGAAACCCTCGAATACCCCGCTGCCGCCAAGGACGCCGAACTGCTGGAAAAGCTCCAGGCTGTCCTGGAAAACCGCAGCCCCAAGGCCCCGCCGCAAGTGTTGGTGGACAACGTACAACCGCTGCCGCGCCTGTGGTTGGCGAGCGTCGAGTTCAGCGCCTTCGAGCCGCGCAATGGCCGGATGCAGCGCTATATCCAGCATCGCGCGGCGCTGTCGTTCAGCTACCTCGACGAATACGTCAGCGGGCAGAAAAACAGCGACATCCTGATTCGCCAGGAAACCCAGACCCTGCGGATCAAACGTCACCCGGATGTCGAGCAAACCTACCGCGAACAACTGCGTATCCTCGGTTTCCGCATCGCCACCCGGCAGAGCAAGGCGCTGCCGGAAAGCGCCGGCGAACTGTACGAGATGGTCAACGACAGCGCCTGGCTGACGTTCACCCTCAATGATCTGCCGAAGCTGCGCAGCCAGGGCTGGGAGTTGTTGATCGACGATGACTTCGGCTTCGACCTGACCGCCGTCGACGACTGGTACGCCACCGTCGAACAGGCCCCGGAGCGCGACTGGTTCGACCTCGAACTGGGGATCATCGTCAATGGCGAGCGCCTGAGCCTGCTGCCGATCCTGCTCAACCTGATGCGCTCGCACACGGAAATTCTCAACCCGGAA
Organism: Pseudomonas sp. efr-133-TYG-5; assembly: GCF_030209175.1. Lineage (GTDB taxonomy): Bacteria > Pseudomonadota > Gammaproteobacteria > Pseudomonadales > Pseudomonadaceae > Aquipseudomonas. The sequence goes on from NZ_JARVSM010000003.1 coordinate 184,254, forward strand.
CGCCTGGCGCGCCGCCGCGACGACGAGCTGATTCTGGTCAACATCCCGCAGCGCAACAACGAGCACGGGCCGCTGCAGGTCGCGCTGCCACTCGGTCGCCTGAAACCGGTGCTGGCGACGCTGGGCGAGTTCTATTTGCAGGAACCGGGGGAAACCACCCTGCGCCTGAGCAAGGCCGACGCCACGCGCCTCAACTCGCTGGAAGGCATTCCTCTGCTGTGGGAAGGCGGCGAGCAGATTCGCAGCTTTGCCCAGCGCCTGCGCGATATCCGCGATTACTCGGCCGAGGCGCCGAAGGGTCTCAACGCAACGCTGCGGCCTTATCAGCTCGAGGGGCTGAGCTGGATGCAGTCGTTGCGCCAGCTCGAAGTCGGCGGGATTCTCGCGGACGACATGGGCCTGGGCAAAACCCTACAGACCCTGGCGCACATTCTCAGCGAGAAAAACGCCGGCCGCCTGGATCGCCCATGCATGGTGGTGATGCCCACCAGCCTGATACCGAACTGGCTCGACGAAGCGGCGCACTTTACCCCGCAGCTCAAGGTGGTCGCGCTGTACGGTGCAAGCCGCAAAAAGCACTTCGAACATCTCGCCGACTACGATCTGATCCTCACCACCTATGCCCTGCTGCCCAAGGATGTCGAACGCCTCGCCCAGCAACCGCTGCACGTGCTAGTGCTGGATGAAGCGCAATACATCAAGAATCCCAACAGCAAAGCGGCCCAGGCGGCCCGCGAGCTCAACGCCCGCCAGCGTCTGTGCCTGAGCGGCACGCCGCTGGAAAACCACCTCGGCGAGTTGTGGTCGCTGTTTCATTTCCTGTTGCCCGGCTGGCTCGGCGACGTTAAAAGTTTCAACGCCGATTACCGCGTGCCGATTGAAAAACGCGCCAGTGAAGTCCGCCTGCAGCACCTCAACGGTCGGATCAAGCCGTTCCTGTTGCGCCGCACCAAAGAGCAAGTCGCGACCGAGCTGCCGCCGAAAACCGAGATCATCCACTGGGTCGACCTCAACGAGGCCCAGCGCGATGTGTACGAAACCATGCGCCTGGCCATGGACAAAAAAGTCCGCGACGAGATCACCCGCAAAGGCGTGGCGCGCAGCCAGATCATTATTCTCGAGGCGCTGCTCAAGCTGCGTCAGGTCTGCTGTGACCTGCGCCTGGTCAACGACGCCACCCTGCCCACTCGCGGCAGCACCTCGGGCAAGCTCGACAGCCTGATGGAGATGCTCGAGGAGCTGTTCGAGGAAGGCCGGCGGATCCTGCTGTTCTCGCAGTTCACCTCGATGCTGGCGCTGATCGAGGACGAGTTGAAGAAACGCAACATCGCCTATGCCCTGCTCACCGGCCAGACACGCGACCGGCGCACCCCGGTGAAGGAATTCCAGAGCGGCAAGCGGCAGATTTTCCTGATCAGCCTGAAGGCTGGCGGCGTCGGCCTGAACCTGACCGAAGCGGACACCGTGATTCACTACGACCCGTGGTGGAACCCGGCCACCGAGAACCAGGCAACCGACCGCGCCTATCGGATCGGCCAGGAGAAGCCGGTGTTCGTCTACAAGATGATCGCTCGGGGCACGGTAGAGGAAAAGATTCAGCACCTGCAGAAGGAAAAGTCTGACTTGGCAGCAGGCGTGCTGGATGGGCGCAAGGCCGGGGACTGGAAACTGCAGAACGATGATATCGAGGCGCTGTTCGCGCCGTTGCCGGATAAGCTCGACAAGCGTTGAGATCTTCAGCGCGAGCCAGAAAGCCAGCGCTGGCCAGCCAGCTCCCACAGTGGTTTGGGTTGAGCACTATCTTGTGAACAATACAAAAACCTGTGGAGCTGGCTGGCCAGCGATGAAGTCGACTCGGTTCAGCGCCAGACTCAGCCCTTGAGCACCCGCGCCAACGTTGATTTCACCTTGCCCATGCCGTCATGCAGCGCCTGCTCGATTTCGGCCATGGTGATCACCGCCGTGGTCTTGCCCGCCGCCGGATTCACCACCAACGCCAGGCAGGCGTAATCCAGGTCCAGCTCACGGGCCAGCGCCGCTTCCGGCATGCCGGTCATGCCGACGATGTCGCAACCGTCACGCTCCAGGCGCACGATCTCGGCCACGGTTTCCAGACGCGGCCCCTGGGTACAGGCGTAGACGCCCTGGTCGCTGTACTCACAGCCTTCGGCGGCCAGTGCGGCAATCAGTTGCTGACGCAGCGGCTCGCTGTAGGGAAAGCTGAAGTCGATATGAGTGACCTGTTCCAGGTCATCGGCGAAAAAGGTGTGCTCGCGGCCACTGGTGTAGTCGACGATCTGATGCGGCACACAGAAATGACCGGTGCCCATCGCCGGATGAATCCCACCCACGGCATTCACTGCGATGATCGCCTCGGCCCCGGCCTGCTTCAGCGCCCACAGGTTGGCGCGGTAGTTGACCTTGTGCGGCGGGAAGCGGTGCGGATGGCCGTGGCGGGCGAGGAACAACACTTCCTTGCCGGCATATTCGCCAATCTGCACGTCGGCCGATGGCGCGCCGTAAGGGGTATCCACGGCCAGCGACTGGCGAATGCTCAAACCTTCGAGCTGGGTCAGGCCAGTGCCACCGATGATTGCGTAAACCGTCATAGCGAAAAATCCTTAATCAATCAGTTGAGCGTCTTTCAGCGCGCCGACGGCCGTCAGCCAACGCGGATCCTGGCGGTACTCGGTGCTGGCGTAAGCCTGGCCGCGCATCCGCGCGATACGCGCCGACGGCTTGACCTTCAGACGCTGCGCCGCGCTGAGGGCCAGTTCGGCGGCGGCACGATCGTTACAGACCAGGCCCATGTCGCAACCGGCGCTGAGCGCCGCTTCGATACGACTGGCGGCATCGCCGACCACATGGGCCCCGGCCATCGACAGGTCATCGCTGAAAATCACGCCATCGAACTGCAATTCGCCACGCAGGATGTCCTGCAACCAGCGCCGGGAGAATCCGGCAGGCTGTGCGTCCACTTGCGGATAAATGACATGGGCCGGCATGACCGCGGCCAACTGCTTGCTCAGCCGGGCGAACGGCACCAGGTCGTTGGCGCGGATGTCGTCGAGGCTGCGCTCGTCATTGGGGATGGCTACGTGGGAATCGGCTTCGGCCCAGCCGTGACCGGGGAAGTGCTTGCCAGTAGCAGCCATCCCGGCCGCGTTCATCCCCCGGATGAACGCCCCAGCGAGCTGCGCGGCGCGTTCCGGATTACCCTCGAACGCACGCGTGCCGACCACGGCGCTGCGCTGATAATCCAGATCCAGCACCGGCGCGAAGCTCAGGTCGAGGCCGACCGCCAGCACTTCGCTGGCCATGATCCAGCCACACTGCTCGGCCAGGTATTCGGCGTTGGGATTGTCGGCGATGGCGCGCATCGCCGGCAGCCGCACAAAACCCTGACGCAGGCGCTGCACGCGACCGCCCTCCTGATCCACCGCCAGCAACAAGTCCGGGCGAATGGCGCGAATCGACGCGCTCAACTCGCGGACCTGCCGCGGGTGCTCGATGTTGCGGGCAAAAATGATCAGGCCGCCCACTTCGGGCTGACGCAACAATTGGCGATCTTCGGCCGTCAGCCAGGTACCGGCGACGTCCACCATCAACGAGCCTTGCAGGCCAGCAGTCATAGGGATTCCTTGAAAACGAAAAACCCGTTCCACACGAGATCGCCGCCGTGGCGCAAGCCCGACAGGTCGGCGATATCGATAGGGAACGGGTTCAGAACGAGAGTCGGCATGGGCGGCTAGCTTAGCGGATGTCAGCTGCCGCGCCCACCCGTTTGCAGTCAGGCTTTTGCCACCGCCGCAGCGGTCTTGCTGCGCGGGCGCAACTGCGCGGCAGCCATGGCGTCGTCGGTGACGCCGGTTTCGGCCCGCATGCCGGCGGCGAGGAACGGCACCATCAGGCGCATCACCTGCTCGATAGAGGTGTTGACGCCGAAATCGGTCTCGGCAATCGCGCGCAGGGCCTTGATCCCGGACATGCTGAACGCGGCCGCCCCCAACATGAAGTGCACGCGCCAGAACAGCTCGATCGGCGGGATGCGCGGTGCAGCTTCGTTGACCAGTTGCATGTAACGGCGGAACACCTTGCCGTACATGTCTTCCAGATAACGTCGCAAGTGGCCCTGGCTCTGGCTGAACGCCAGGCCCAGCAGGCGCATGAAGATCGACAGGTCATTGCCGCTGCGCGGCTGCACCACCAGCGCCTGCTCGACGAGGATCTCCAGCAGCTCTTCCAGCGTCGGTTTGTTTTCCGGCTTGGCCTGGCGGCGCTCCAGCTCCTTATCGAGGCTGAGGCAGAACGGCCCGAGGAAGCGCGAGAAAACCGCCTGGATCAGCGCTTTCTTCGAACCGAAGTGATAGTTCACCGCCGCCAGGTTGACCCCGGCCTTGCTGGTGATCAGACGCAACGAGGTTTCTGCGAAACCTTTTTCCGCGAACAACTGTTCCGCAGCATCAAGAATGCGTTCAACGGTTTCCGACTGGGCCATGGCTACTCCGCCTGACAAACACTTGTTTGAAACATACGTTTCAGCCTATGCGTTGTCAAGCTTGCGAGGTCGTTTTGGGAATGGTCGGTCAGATATTTAACCACACAAGCGCAATGCAGGAATCAGCCGCTGTTCCGACCGTCCGGCAGCTGGCAAAAAAACGGGCATTGCCAAGCGCGGTTCACTGTATATAATCCCAGTCACTGTATAAAAAGACAGAGCGATCAATATGCTAAAGCTGACGCCACGCCAAGCCGAGATTCTGGCCTTCATCAAACGTTGCCTCGAAGACAACGGCTACCCGCCAACCCGTGCGGAAATCGCTCAGGAGCTGGGCTTCAAGTCGCCCAACGCCGCGGAAGAACACCTCAAGGCGCTCGCGCGCAAGGGCGCCATCGAGATGACCCCTGGGGCCTCGCGCGGCATCCGCATCCCCGGCTTCGAAGCCAAGGTCGACGAGTCCACCCTGCCGATCATCGGCCGCGTGGCCGCAGGCGCTCCCATTCTCGCCCAGCAGCACATCGAAGAATCCTGCAACATCAACCCGGCCTTCTTCCATCCTCGCGCCGACTACCTGTTGCGCGTACACGGCATGAGCATGAAGGACATCGGCATTTTCGACGGTGACCTGCTCGCCGTACACACCACCCGCGAAGCACGCAATGGCCAGATCGTCGTCGCGCGCATTGGCGACGAAGTGACCGTCAAGCGCTTCAAGCGTGATGGCAGCAAGGTCTGGCTGATTGCCGAAAACCCTGAGTTCGCACCTATCGAAGTCAACCTGAAAGATCAGGAACTGGTAATCGAAGGCTTGAGCGTCGGCGTCATTCGCCGCTAAAGGAGGCTTTATGCAGTTCCCACACGCACCCCAGCAAACACAACTGCCGTTATTCGATGCGTTTCTGGCGCAGCCATTGGCCCCGATTCTCAACGACGTAGTCGAGCGCCCGTGGAATATCCAGCCCGAAGTATTCAGTGAACTGTCATTGCGCGGTGCGGCCGGGAACTGCCTGAACCTGCTGGCCCCCATCCTTCGCGAGTTGAGCGAAGACCAGGATGCACGCTGGCTGACCCTGATCGCCCCGCCCGCCAGCCTGACCCAAGCCTGGCTGCGGGACGCCGGCCTCAACCGCGAGCGCATTCTCCTGCTGCAGCCACGCGGCATGCAAAGCGCCCAGCAACTGGCCTGTGAAGCGCTGCGCCTTGGCCGCAGCCACACCGTGGTGACCTGGCTCAACCCGTTGAACAGCAGCTCACGGCAACAGTTGATCGGCGCGGCCCGCATCGGCGACGCTCAGAGCCTGAATATTCGTCTGGGCTGATTCACTGGTAACGCGCGCTGTGTAAAGCGCAGGGCTTCTCCAGGGACAGAGAAGCCGATCTGTAGCAGTAACGGCAAACGCCGACAGGCGGGACTCAATGAAGAACCCGCTGCCCCTCGTCTTTTTCAAACTCGCCTTCGACCATGCGACCGGCCATCTGAACGCCGACACTCAACATCGCCTTGGCAATTTCAACGTGCTGACCTTGCAGGAACGCCTTGGCATCCTCGGAGAAATCCAGAGTAACCAGGGAACCCTCATCCTCAGCCCTGCGCAGCTCAATACGGCCGTCTGGCAACTCGACAATTTCTAGAAAGGACGTTGGCATATAGGTCTGTTCTCCACGAAAGGCAGGGATTATATAGACATCATTCAGGCTTCGCTCGGGATCTTGACCAGCAGCATGCAGCAGGATGCGACCATCCCAACGCTCATCAGCACTCGTTCAAGCCTTCGCGAAAGCGAATGGCCAGGCTTTTGAGATGCTGCCGCCAAGCCTCCAGTTCTTCACGACTCAGCTCTTGCGGCACTGGCTCTTCGTCCAGATTGACGGCCTGAATCAACGGCTGCGTGACATCACCCTTGGGTTTGTGCGGCACTCGCGGCGGTTGGAACAGCGCCGAATGCGCCACCAGCAAACGGGCGAGCCAGGTTTCCGGGTTTCCCGCCAGCTCGATCATTTCGCCCAGCTCCGGAATCGCGATCGACTCCAGCACTTCACGCTTCAACAGCTCTTCGGCACGCTGCGCGTTGGCCTGGGGCAAGCGGTAGAACCCGGCGATTTCATGACAGAGCCCGAGCAGAGCACCGTACAGGTGAAACAGCGCCGACTCCCGCCCGGCCTGGATCAGCGCCAGTGAATTCATCGCCCGCCCCTCTTCCGCCTTGGCCAGGGCCTCGAGCGACAGACCGGCAAAATAGATCTTCTGATTGGTACGGGTATAGAGTTCGTGAGCCATGACGGCACTCTCCACAACGAAATAATTGCTTCACACAGGCCGGACAGTGTCGTGGATCAGCCGATCCGACCGCAAGCACAAAACAAAAAGGCCGCATGAAAACCCTGAGGTGTTCATGCGGCCTTGTCGCAGGCGCCGGCCCTGCTCCAGAGGAGCTGGTCAGCCCGGTTTCAGCTCAGACTGCGTTCAAGCCTTGGCAGCCTTGGCCGGACGCTTGTCTTCAACCGTCCACTTGCCACCATCGTAGAAGGCTTTCCAGCCCGTCGGCTTGCCGTCGACTTCGGTCTGCACGTACTGCTCCTTGGTCTTTCGGCTGTAGCGGATCACGGCTGGCAGGCCATCAGGATCCTTCTGCGGCGCGTCGCACAGGAAGTGGTACTTCGGATCGATTTCGTCCTTGTGCGGCAGAATCTCGATCACCAGCGGAGCACGGGTCTCGCGGTTTTTCGGGAACTGACTGGCCGCCAGGAACAGGCCGGAGGCACCGTCACGCAGGATGTACGTGTCGTTGACCTTCTCGCACTTGAGCTCCGGCATCTTCACCGGGTCCATCTTCGGTGGCGCAGCGTCACCGCTCTTGAGCAGTTTGCGGGTGTTCTTGCACGTCGGGTTGGTGCAACCGAAGAACTTGCCGAAACGGCCGGTCTTGAGCTGCATCTCGCTGCCGCACTTGTCGCATTCCAGGCTCGGACCTTCGTAGCCCTTGATGCGGTAGCTGCCCTCTTCGATTTCGTAGCCGGCGCAATCCGGGTTGTTACCGCAGATGTGCAGCTTGCGCTTCTCGTCGAGCAGGTAGGCATCCATTGCCGTGCTGCAGATCGGGCAGCGATGCTTGCCGCGCAACACCAGGGATTCCGATTCGCCTTCATCGTCCGCGGCGATTTCATCGCCAGGCACCAGGTTGACGGTCGCCTTGCAGCGCTCTTTCGGCGGCAGGCTGTAGCCCGAGCAGCCAAGGAACACGCCGGTCGAAGCCGTACGGATCTGCATCGGACGACCGCAGGTGGTGCACGGAATATCGGTCATCACCGGCTGGTTGGCACGCATGCCGTCTTCCGGGCTCTCTGCAACTTCGAGCTTTTTCTTGAAGTCGCCGTAGAACTCGTCCAGCACGTTTTTCCAGTCGCGCTCGCCCTGGGCGACGTCATCGAGGTTCTCTTCCATGCCGGCGGTGAAGCCGTAGTCCATGAGATTGGAGAAGCTCTCCGACAGACGCTCGGTGACGATATCGCCCATCTTTTCCGAATAGAAACGACGGTTGTGCAGGGTCACGTAGCCGCGGTCCTGGATGGTGGAAATGATCGCCGCGTAGGTCGATGGACGACCGATGCCGCGTTTTTCCATTTCCTTGACCAGGCTGGCTTCCGAATAACGGGCCGGCGGCTTGGTGAAGTGCTGGGACGGATCGAGCTTGATCAGCTTCATCACGTCGCCCTGCGCCATGTCCGGCAAGACGTCGTCATCGCCAGGCTTGGCGATCTGCGGCAGAACGCGGGTGTAACCGTCGAACTTGAGGATGCGGCCCTTGGCACGCAGCTCGAAGTCGCCAGCGGCGACGCTGACGGTGGTCGACAGGTATTGCGCCGGCAGCATCTGGCAGGCCAGGAACTGGCGCCAGATCAGCTCGTAGAGGCGCTCAGCGTCGCGCTCCATGCCCGACAGCTTGCTCGGAATGGTGTTGGCGTCGGACGGACGAATCGCTTCGTGAGCCTCTTGTGCGCCTTCCTTGCTGCTGTAGACGTTCGGCGTTTCCGGCAGGTACTTCTTGCCGAACTCGGTTTCGATATAGCTGCGCGCCATCGCCACGGCATCGGCCGAGAGGTTGGTCGAGTCGGTACGCATATAAGTGATGTAGCCGGCTTCATACAGACGCTGGGCCATCATCATGGTTTTCTTCACGCCGAAGCCCAGGCGGTTGCTCGCGGCCTGCTGCAGGGTGGAGGTGATGAACGGCGCCGACGGCTTGCTGCTGGTCGGCTTGTCTTCGCGCTTGACGATGCTGTAGCTGGAGGACTTGAGTTTCTCCAGCGCGGCGGTGGCCTGGGCTTCGTTCAACGGCTTGAACGCTTCACCCTTCTCGCGGGCCACTTCGAAACGCACGGTCGATCCTTTGGCGGTGCCAAGGTCGGCGTGCACTTCCCAGTATTCTTCCGGGATGAACGCGCGGATTTCCCGCTCGCGCTCGACCACCAGCTTCACCGCGACCGACTGCACGCGGCCAGCGGACAGGCCACGGGCGATTTTCGCCCACAGCAGCGGCGACACCATGTAGCCGACGACGCGGTCGAGAAAACGCCGCGCCTGCTGGGCGTTCACCCGATCGATGTCCAACTCGCCCGGCTCGGAGAAGGCTTCCTGAATCGCCTTCTTGGTGATTTCGTTGAACACCACACGCTTGTAGCGGCTGTCGTCGCCACCGATGGCTTCGCGCAGGTGCCAGGCAATGGCTTCCCCCTCGCGATCCAAGTCGGTTGCGAGATAGATGGTGTCAGCATCCTTGGCGAGCCGGCGCAGCTCTTCGATGACCTTTTCCTTGCCCGGGAGGATCTCGTACTTGGCTTTCCAGCCATGCTCGGGATCGACGCCCATGCGCGAAACCAGCTGCTTGCGCGCCTTCTCTTTCGGCGTGAGCACCGGCCCTTCGCCCGCGGCAGCCTTGCCGCGCTTGGCGGCTGGCTCTTTGCTGGCGCTAGCCGAACCGCTGGTGGGCAGGTCTCGGATATGGCCGATACTCGACTTCACCACGTATTGGTTGCCCAGATACTTGTTGATGGTCTTGGCCTTAGCCGGGGATTCCACAATGACCAGCGATTTGCCCATGGATCAGAAAATTCCTGAATTCTAGAAGTGAAAGGCGGTTGGCGCCTGACGCGGCACCGCTATATATAGTTGATACAAGGTGAGGTCAAGCACAGGGTTCTGTGCGCACTCGCCTCATGCCTTGGAAAAAAGGCTCGGTTCGGCCTGCACCAAAGCAAAGCGTGGCACCTGCTCGCCGTCAACCTCGACCGACTCCAGAAACATGCTCAAGGGACGCACCCAAAAGCCGTAATCGCCATACAGGGCTTGGTAAAAGACCACTTCTTCCTCGGTCTCGGAATGCCGCGCAACACTGAATACGCGGTACTGCGGACCTTTGTAATGTTGGTAGAGCCCAGGTTGTATCGGCATGCTTCGGCCCTCACTCAAATATTTTTCAAAATAAAAACAAAAAACCCGCAAAAACAAAAACCGGGGCACTTGGCCCCGGCTTCCATCGACGAGACGCTTAAACGCGTTCGAAGACGGTGGAGATGCCTTGGCCGAGACCAATGCACATGGTGGCCACCCCGAAGGTGCCGCCATTCTGCTTCATCACGTTGAGCAGGGTGCCGGAAATCCGTGCACCGGAGCAACCGAACGGGTGACCCAGGGCGATCGCGCCGCCGTGCAGGTTAACCTTCTCGTTCATCTTGTCGAGCACTTTCAGATCTTTCAGCACTGGCAGGGCCTGTGCGGCGAAAGCTTCGTTGAGCTCGAAGAAGTCGATATCGTTGATGCCCAGGCCCGCACGCTTCAGTGCTTTCTGGGTGGCCGGCACCGGACCGTAGCCCATGATTGCCGGATCCACACCGGCCACCGCCATCGAGCGGATCACCGCCAGAGGCTGGATACCCAGGTCCTGCGCACGCTGCGCCGACATCACGATCATGCACGAAGCACCATCGGTGATCTGCGACGACGTACCGGCAGTCACGGTACCGCCCTTTGGATTGAATGCCGGCTTCAGAGCCGCCAGGCTTTCCAGGGTGGTTTCCGGACGAATGGTTTCGTCGTAGTCGAACAGTTTCAGGAAACCGTTCTCGTCGTAGCCCTGCATCGGGATGATTTCGTCTTTGAACTTGCCTTCCACGGTTGCCTTGTGGGCCAACTGGTGGGAGCGCACGCCGAAAGCGTCCTGCTGTTCGCGGGTGATGCCGTGCATTTTGCCGAGCATTTCCGCGGTCAGGCCCATCATGCCCGAGGCTTTTGCCGCGTACAGCGACATGTGCGGGTTCGGATCGACACCGTGCATCATGCTCACGTGGCCCATGTGCTCGACGCCGCCAACCACGAATACGTCACCGTTACCGGTCATGATCGCTTGCGCAGCGGTGTGCAGTGCGCTCATCGACGAACCACACAGACGGCTGACGGTCTGGCCGGCCGAGGTGTGCGGGATCTGGGTCATCAGCGACGCCATCCGCGCGATGTTCCAGCCCTGCTCCAGGGTCTGGTTGACGCAGCCCCAGATCACGTCCTCGACTTCGTTCGGGTCGACCTTGGTGTTGCGTTCCAGCAGTTTGCTGATCAGGTGCGCCGACATGTCTTCGGCGCGGGTGTTGCGGTGCATGCCGCCCTTGGAGCGGCCCATCGGAGTACGACCGAAGTCGACAATCACGACGTCTCTAGGATTCAAGCTCATAAGTTCACTCTCACTCTAGTTGGGGGCGCTTAACCGAAGAAGCTCTGGCCGTTCTTGGCCATTTCACGCAGCTTCGCGGTCGGGTGGTACAGCGCGCCCAAATCAGCGTACTGGTCGGCCAGGGCAACGAACTCGGCAACACCGATCGAATCGATGTAGCGCAGCGCACCGCCACGGAATGGAGGGAAACCAATACCGTAGACCAGACCCATGTCGGCTTCGGCGGCGGTTTCGACGATGCCGTCTTCCAGGCAACGCACGGTTTCCAGGCACAGCGGGATCATCATCCAGTTGATGATGTCTTCGTCAGTGACTTCGCGCTGCTCGTAGACGATCGGCTTGAGCACTTCCAGTACCGACGGGTCGGCGACTTTCTTCTGCTTGCCTTTCTTGTCGGCCTCGTAGGCGTAGAAGCCCTTGCCGTTCTTCTGACCCAGGCGCTTGGCTTCGTACAGCACGTCGATGGCCGAACGACGGTCATCCTTCATGCGATCCGGGAAACCTTCAGCCATGACGTCGCGACCGTGGTGACCGGTGTCGATGCCGACCACGTCCATCAGGTACGCCGGGCCCATCGGCCAGCCGAATTTTTCCATGACCTTGTCGATGCGGACGAAGTCCACACCGGCGCTGACCAGCTTGGCGAAACCGCCGAAGTACGGGAACAGGACGCGGTTGACCAGGAAGCCCGGGCAGTCGTTGACGACGATCGGGTTCTTGCCCATTTTCTTGGCGTAGGCAACGGTGGTGGCAATCGCCAGCTCGCTGGACTTCTCGCCACGGATCACTTCCACCAGCGGCATCATGTGCACCGGGTTGAAGAAGTGCATGCCGACGAAGTTTTCCGGACGCTTGAGGGCCTTGGCCAGCAGGCTGATGGAAATGGTCGAGGTGTTGGACGCGAGGATGGTGTCCTCTTTGACCTTGTCTTCGACTTCGGCCAGCACGGCTTGCTTGACCTTCGGATTCTCGACCACGGCTTCGACCACCAGGTCGACGTGACCGAAGTCGCCGTAGGACAGGGTCGGACGAATGCCGTTGAGCACTTCAGCCATTTTCGCGGCGGTCATGCGGCCCTTGTCGACGCGGCCGACCAGCAGTTTGGCGGCTTCGGCCAGACCCTGCTCGATACCGTGCTCGTTGATGTCCTTCATCAGGATCGGCGTACCTTTGGAAGCCGACTGATAGGCGATACCGCCACCCATGATGCCGGCGCCCAGTACGGCGGCCTGCTTCACGTCCTTGGCGATTTCGTCGTAGGCCTTGGCCTTCTTCTTCAGTTCCTGATCGTTCAGGAACAGACCGATCAGGCTCTGCGCAGCAGAGGTCTTGGCCAGTTTCACGAAGCCGGCGGCTTCGACTTCCAGGGCCTTGTCACGCGCGAAGTTCGCGGCCTTCTGGATGGTCTTGATCGCTTCGACCGGAGCCGGGTAGTTCGGGCCAGCCTGACCGGCCACGAAACCTTTGGCGGTTTCGAAAGCCATCATTTGTTCAATGGCGTTCAACTTGAGTTTTTCAAGTTTTGGCTGACGCTTGGCCTTGTAGTCGAACTCGCCGGAGATGGCGCGCTTGATCAGCTCAAGAGCGGCATCCTGCAGCTTCTCCGGAGCCACCACGGCATCGACGGCGCCGACTTTCAGCGCGTCTTCCGGACGGTTTTCCTTGCCGGCGGCAATCCACTCGATGGCGTTGTCGGCACCGATCAGGCGCGGCAGACGCACGGTACCGCCGAAGCCCGGGTAGATGCCCAGCTTGACTTCCGGCAGGCCGATCTTGGCCTTGGTGGACATGACGCGGTAGTCCGCCGCCAGGCACATTTCCAGACCGCCGCCCAGGGCGATGCCGTTGATTGCAGCGACGGTCGGCACGTTGAGGTCTTCGAAATCGCTGAAGATCTTGTTGGCTTCGAGATTGCCAGCAACCAGCTCGGCATCCGGCAGCTTGAAGTTGTCGACAAATTCGGTGATGTCGGCGCCGACGATGAAGACGTCCTTGCCACTGCTGACGATCACGCCCTTGATCGAAGCATCTGCCTTGATGGTGTCCACGGCCTGACGCAGTTCGTTCAGGGTAAGACGGTTGAACTTGTTGACGGACTCACCCTTGAGGTCGAATTTCAATTCGACGATGCCACTTTCAAGAGCTTTAACCGTGATGGCTTTACCTTCGTAAATCATCAACTGATCTCCACGATATGGAAGCTGAACAGTACACGTCGGACGCAGGCGAATGGCTCGGCAGGACGTTTTTTCGTCGATGCTAACGCCAATCCACCCGGCACACCCGCCAACGCGATAGTCGGGAATCTGTAGGAGCCGCTTGCAATACAAACGCTCAATTCATACGCCCGTTTGATTTGGGTACGCCACCTTCACGGAATTTCCGACAATTGTCAATCGCCCAAAATACAGGTTGAAATGCGACTTTGCGGTCATTTCTGTAGGACGCAACCCAGCCACATGCACCGGCATGTGCAGGCATTCATAGGATTAATAGTTAGAAAAGTCGCCCTAATTCCCGGCAAGCCCTGTTTAACAGGCTACGCTGGCAGGACTACGAGGGAAAAACGCTCCGGTGGCCGCACGGCAATCGCCTCGAACAGAGATTTTCCGGCCTGCCTGGCCAACCCCGCCCGATGCATCATGTCGGGCTTTTTATTGCGCGTCTGCCGGACATTTCGCACCGTTGCAGCACGAAATATCCGCCCGTCATGCCAGCGCTTTCAGCGTTGCGTCGATATCCTGCAAAACCGTCGCCTCACCCTTCTCGCCCCAGTACAGGGCGATCATCTGTTTGTCCGCCTCGACCTTGAAAACATTGCCCGGCAATTTTTCGAAATGATTGAGCAGCAGCGGATCCTCACAGACTTCCTGCCACTGATTGACCCACACGCCCGGGGACTTCTGCCAGTACGTCCAGCACGCCGGCTGCTTGCCACGCCGCGGCCGATGGTACTGCGCACACGGGTTCGGCGGCTCCTGGGCCAGCCAGTGCGGCCATTCCTGAGGGGCCAGCTGCATGGCCAGACCGAGACGCCGGGCCTCCATGCGCAGGGCCATGCGCCCGCTCTGTACCCGCGACGGGCGTAACCAGGCCAGCGGACTGAGTACCACCAGCAGGATTGACACCACCAACCAGACCGTCATATCTGTACTCCCGACTCTGCATGAGCCCATTGTGCCGCTTTGGAACCAATGCGCTTGAAACCAGCCATACTTAACAATAATGAACCCTCACGAGGAGCACCTCATGCCCTACAACCATATCCTGGTCGCCGTAGATCTGACCGAAGAGTGCGACCCTGTGATTCACCGCGCCCGCGAGCTGTCGGTGAGCAATGGCGCCAAGCTGTCGCTGGTGCATATCGTCGAACCGATGGCCATGGCCTTCGGCGGAGACGTGCCAATGGATCTGTCACAACTGCAACAACAGCAGTTCGACCAGGCCAAGGAGCGTCTGGAGCGCCTCAAGCTCAAGTACTCCGAACTCGAGGGCGCCAACTGCCACCTCACCTACGGCCAGCCACGCCAGGAAATCCACCACTTCGCCAAGGAGCAGCAGTGTGACCTGATCGTGGTCGGCAGCCACGGCCGCCATGGCCTGGCGTTGCTGCTCGGCTCGACAGCCAATGATGTGCTGCATGGCGCGCCGTGCGATGTGCTGGCGGTGCATCTGGTCAAACGCTGATATTGCCTGTCGTGCGTCGGCCAGCCCCGGCACACATATGAAAAGCCCGGCCTCATTCACATGAGGCCGGGCTTTTTCATGGCTCGCTCAATCAGGCATCCAGCTCGGCCCAACGCTCAACCAGTGCATCCAGTTCGGCCTGCAACTGCTCCAGCAAAGCAATCACCTTGGCCGTCTCGGCTGGCGGCCGCTGATAGAAACCGGCTTCGGCCATCTCGGCCTCGACCGCAGCGATCTGCTGTTCCTTGGCGTCGATGTCGCCCGGCAGGGCTTCCAGCTCGCGCTGCAGCTTGTAGCTGAGCTTCTTCTTCGCCGCAGGAGCAGCCGCCGGGGCAGCGACGGGCGCCGGCTCGGCAGTGACCACGGCCGAATTCAGGTCGGCCTTGCCGGACTTGCTTTCGGTCACGCCCAACAGGCGCGGCGAACCGCCCTGACGGATCCAGTCCTGATAGCCACCGACGTATTCGCGGACCTTGCCTTCACCTTCGAAGACCAGCGTACTGGTGACCACGTTGTCGAGGAATGCCCGGTCGTGGCTGACCATCAGCACGGTGCCATTGAAGGTCAACAGCACTTCTTCGAGCAGCTCGAGGGTTTCCACGTCGAGGTCGTTGGTCGGTTCGTCGAGCACCAGCAGGTTTGCCGGCTTGCTGAACAGCTTGGCCAGCAGCAGACGTGCACGCTCGCCACCGGACAGCGCCTTCACCGGGGTACGGGCGCGCTGCGGGCTGAACAGGAAGTCGCCGAGGTAGCTCAGGACATGCCGGCTCTGGCCGTCGATCTCGATGAAGTCGCGACCTTCGGCGACGTTGTCGATCACGGTCTTTTCCAGATCCAGCTGATGGCGCAACTGGTCGAAGTAGGCCACGTCGATCCGGGTGCCCTCTTCCACCTTGCCGCTGGTGGGCTGCAGGCCGCTGAGCATCAGTTTCAGCAGCGTGGTCTTGCCGGTGCCGTTGGCGCCGAGCAGGCCGATCCGGTCGCCGCGCTGCAGGACCATGGAAAAATCGCGAATCAGGAACGGACCGCCCGGGTGCGCGAAGTTGACGTTGTCCAGCACCATCACCTGTTTGCCGGACTTCTCGGCGGTTTCCAGCTGGATATTGGCCTTGCCGGTGCGCTCGCGACGTTCGCTGCGCTCGACACGCAGGGCCTTCAGGGCGCGCACACGGCCTTCGTTACGGGTACGGCGGGCCTTGATGCCCTGGCGGATCCACACTTCTTCCTGGGCCAGGCGCTTGTCGAACAGCGCGTTGGCGGTTTCTTCGGCGGCCAGTGCCGCTTCCTTGTGCACGAGGAAACTGGCGTAGTCGCCGTTCCAGTCGATCAGGCCGCCACGATCCAGCTCGAGAATGCGCGTGGCGAGGTTCTGCAGGAAGGAACGGTCGTGCGTGATGAACAGCACGGCGCCCTGGAAATCCTTCAGCGCTTCTTCGAGCCAGGCGATCGCCCCGATATCCAGGTGGTTGGTCGGTTCGTCGAGCAGCAGCAGGTCCGGCTCGGACACCAGTGCCTGCGCCAGCAGCACACGCCGCCGCCAGCCACCGGACAACTCGGCGAGGGTCTTGTCGGCCGGCAACTGCAGGCGGCTCAAGGTGCTGTCGACCAGAGTCTGCAGGCGCCAGCCATCGCGGGCCTCGAGGTCGTGCTGGACGTGCATCAGTTTGTCCAGATCGGCGTCGGTGACGATGTTCTGGCTCAGGTGATGGTATTCGGCGAGCAGCGCGCCCACGCCATCCAGGCCCTCGGCCACCACGTCGAACACAGTCCGCTCGTCGGCCACCGGCAATTCCTGGGGCAATTCACCGATTTTCAGACCGGGGGCACGCCACACCGAGCCGTCATCAGGCTTCTGGTCGCCCTTGACCAGTTTCATCATGCTGGACTTGCCAGTGCCGTTGCGGCCGATGATGCACACCCGCTCACCACGGGCGATCTGCCAGGACACCTTGTCCAACAACGGCATCGCGCCGAATGCAAGGGACACATCGCTGAATTTGAGCAGGGTCATGAGCTTCTCCAAAAACCGGGCGCGCATTCTACCTGAATCGAGGCCCCAACAGGCCGGCAATTTCGCCGTTGACGCACTCTGCATAACATTTGTTGCGAACTTGTGCTGCAAGGCCGGCAAAGCTTTCGCCGCCTGCTGGCAAAAGGCTAAGCTACAGACAATTCAGTGCCGGTTCGATGGTCGGCACTTGTCATGATTTCTCTGCCCGGATGTCTCATGCGCAGTCGCCTTCTCAGTGTTTTGTCCTGTTTGCTTCTTACCGCCGCTGCCGCTCAATCCGCCCAGGCGGTGGACCTGTCCACCCAACGCCAGTACTACGATGAAGCCAAGCGCGCCCTGGCCAAGGGCGATAGCGGCCCGTACTTTCGCTACAGCCAGGCCCTGGCTGATTATCCGCTGGAGCCGTACCTGGCCTACGACGAACTGACCGCCCGGCTGAAAACCGCGAGCAACGCCGAGATCGAGAAATTCCTCGCCGAACATGGCGACCTGCCCCAGGCCAACTGGATGAAATTGCGCTGGTTGCGCTGGCTGGCCGACCGCGGCGACTGGGCAACCTTCGTCAAGTATTACGACCCGAAACTCAACTTCACCGAACTGGACTGCCTCAATGCGCAGTATCAGATCAGCAGCGGCCGCAAGGCCGAGGGGTACGCCAATGCCGACAAACTGTGGCTGACCGGCAAATCGCAACCGCAGGCCTGTGACGCGCTGTTCGGGCTCTGGGCCGCCGATGGCCAGTTGACCGAGCAGAAACGCTGGGAACGCACCAAGCTCGCCGCCCAGGCACGCAACTACCCACTGGCCAACAGCCTGGTCAATGGCTTGACCACCCTCGCCCCGCGCGGGCGCCTGCTGGTGGATGTGGCGCAAAAACCGGAACTGCTCAATCAACCGTCGCGTTTTACGCCGGCCGACGAGCCAATGTCCGACGTGGTCAGCCTCGGCCTGCGCCGCCTCGCCCGCCAGGACCCGGACAAGGCCATGGCGCTGCTCGACGGCTACGCCAGCAGCATGCACTTCTCCCGCGACGAAAAAGTCGCGATCGCCCGGGAAATCGGCCTGACCCTGGCCCGGCGTTTCGACAGCCGCGCGCTCGAGGTGATGACCAAATACGATCCGGAACTGCGCGACAACACCGTGTCCGAATGGCGCCTGCGCCTGTTGCTGCGCCTGGCGCGCTGGGACGATGCCTATCAGCTGACCCGCCGCCTGCCGCAGGATCTGGCGACCACCAACCGTTGGCGCTACTGGCAGGCCCGCAGCCTGGAACTGGCGCAGCCGCAGAACCCGGAAGCGCAGACGCTGTACAAGAATCTGGCGAAGGAGCGGGATTTCTACGGATTCCTTGCCGCCGACCGCTCGCAGCTGCCGTATTCGCTGGTCAACAAGCCGCTGGTGCTCAGCCAGGCCACCATCAACAAGGTGCGCAATACCCCCGGCGTACGTCGCGCCCTGGAATTCCACGCCCGCGGGCAGATCGTCGACGGCCGTCGCGAGTGGTATCACGTCAGCCGCCATTTCAACCGTGACGAAATGGTCGCCCAGGCGAAACTGGCCTACGACCTGAAATGGTACTTCCCGGCGATCCGCACCATCAGCCAGGCGCAGTACTGGGACGACCTCGACATCCGCTTCCCGATGGCCCACCGCGACACGCTAGTGCGCGAAGCCAAGGTCCGCGGCCTGCACTCGAGCTGGGTGTTCGCCATCACCCGCCAGGAAAGCGCCTTCATGGACGACGCCCGCTCCGGCGTCGGCGCCAGTGGCCTGATGCAACTGATGCCCGGTACCGCCAAGGAAACCGCGCGCAAGTTCAGCATTCCGCTGGCCTCGCCGCAGCAGGTGCTCGATCCGGACAAGAACATCCAGCTGGGCGCCGCCTACCTGAGCCAGGTGCACAGCCAGTTCAACGGCAACCGTGTGCTCGCCTCCGCCGCCTACAACGCCGGCCCGGGCCGTGTGCGCCAGTGGCTGCGCGGCGCCGACCACCTGAGCTTCGACGTGTGGGTGGAAAGCATCCCGTTCGACGAAACCCGCCAGTACGTGCAGAACGTGCTGTCGTACTCGGTGATCTACGGGCAGAAACTCAACGCCCCGCAACCGCTGGTGGATTGGCATGAGCGGTACTTTGACGATCAGTAACCGGTAATGCCCGGTTGCACGGGCGCGGCCGCAGACCGCGACCTTTTGATTGTGCTTTCACACAAAATGCCCGCATGGAAATGCGGGCATTTTTTCAGCCAGATCAAAAAATCGTGGCCTGCGGCGGCTCCTACAGGTCGCTCATACCGTGCTTTCCATCACTGAACTGCAGCGCCGCCAACCGCGCATACAGCGGATTGCTCGCGATCAGTTCCTGGTGCGTGCCCACCGCCACCAGCCTGCCTTGGTCCATCACCGCAATCCGGTCGGCGTTTTTCACGGTGGCCAGTCGGTGGGCGATCACCAGGGTGGTGCGGTTGTGCATCAGGCTGGGCAGCGCCTGCTGGATCAGATGTTCGCTTTGCGCGTCGAGGGCGCTGGTGGCTTCGTCCAGCAGCAGGATCGGCGCATCCACCAGCAGCGCGCGGGCGATGGCCAGGCGTTGGCGCTGGCCGCCGGACAGGCCGAGGCCGCCGTCGCCCAGATGGGTCTGGTAACCATCGGGCATCTGCTCGATGAAATCGTGCGCATGGGCGATTCTGGCCGCTTCCCGGACCTGCTCCAGCGTCGCGCCAGGGCAGCCGTAGCGGATGTTGTCCTCAACGCTGCCGAAGAACAGCGCCGGCGTCTGCGAAACCAGGGCGAAACAGCGCCGCAGGTCGAGCGGGTCGAGGCGGGTCAGCGGCACGCCATCGATCAGGATCCGCCCTTCTGCGGGATCGTAGAAGCGCAGCAACAGGTCATACACCGTCGATTTACCGGCACCGGACGGGCCGACCAGAGCAAGTGTTTCACCCGCCCTGACGCTCAGACTGAGGCCGTCAACCGCGTAGCTTTCCGGCCGCGACGGGTAGGAAAAGCGCACGTCCTGCAGCTGCAGTTCGCCTTTCACGCGCGGCGGCAAGGTGACCAGGCCGGAGGTCGGCGGCTGAATGATATTTTCCGAACGCAGCAGTTCGGCGATGCGCTCGGCAGCGCCAGCGGCCCGCTGCAACTCGCCGATCACTTCGCTCAGCGTACCGAAGGCGCTGCCGACGATCAGACTGTAGAAGACGAAGGCGGCCAGCTCGCCGGCGGAAATCCGCCCGGCCATCACGTCCATCCCGCCCACCCACAGCATCACCGCAACGGCGCCGAGGACCAGCACGATCACCAGCGTGATCAGCCAGGCGCGCTGGAAGATGCGCTTGCGCGCCGTTTCGAACGCCTGCTCGACCGTGCTGGCGAAGCGTTGCTCATCCTGTACCTGATGGTTGTAGGCCTGCACGGTCTTGATCTGGCCGAGCGTTTCCGAGACGTAGCTGCCGATGTCGGCGATCCGGTCCTGACTCAGCCGTGACAGGCTGCGCACGCGCCGGCCGAACAGCAGGATCGGCGCGATGACCAGCGGCAGCGCGATCACCACGATGCTGGTGAGCTTGGGGTTGGTGATGAACAGCAGCACGATCCCGCCGATCACCATGAGCAGATTGCGCAGGAACAGCGACAGCGAAGAGCCAATCACCGATTGCAGCAACGTGGTGTCGGCGGTCAGCCGCGACTGGATCTCCGAGCTGCGATTGTCCTCGTAGAACCCGGGATGCAGATACACCAAGTGGTTGAACACCTGCCGCCGAATGTCCGCGACAACGCGCTCGCCGATCCACGACACCAAGTAGAACCGCGCAAACGTACCCATCGCCAGCCCCAGTACCAGCACCATGAACAAGCCGATCGACTGGTTGAGCAGGTGCGGCGACTGCGTCATGAAGCCCTGATCCACCAGCAGGCGAATGCCCTGCCCCATCGACAGGGTAATGCCCGCCGTGACGATCAATGCCAGCAGCGCGCCAAAGGCATGCCAGCGATACGGCACGAGGAAGTGACTGGTCAGGCGCAGGGCGCGGCGATGGCGCGAGGAAAGCATCGGGATCATTCGGTTCACACTTGTCCGCAGGGATGGGGGCAGCCTACACGCTGAAATGGGGTGGAACTCTGTAAATCACAATGAGTCAGGTTAATTATGACCGGCGAGACTAGTTCCTAGACGCTATCGGTCTAAAGTCCGGGTTGAGACGAGCGGTCATTTCTGCTTGAGTGGAGATGCCGTTGCGGACAGATCGAAGGGAGCTGTCACAGCCTGGTCACCTGACGGTTTTATTCTGGGTACACAACCTGATGAGGAGACAGGCCATGTCCTTGCAACACAGCAGCGATGACAAGATTCAAGTGATCCGCACCAAGCCCGGCCAGCCTCTGGGCTGCTCGATCATCGACAAGGACGGGCGTGAAGTACCGATCACTGAAGACATGATCCAGGACGCGTGCCGCGAACTGGAGAAGCGATTGGTCAAGCCTGCCGAACAAAAGTGATATAGCCACCGTCTTCCTGACCCGGCCCCTTTTGGCCGGGTTTTTTCTGCCTGCCGATTTTGCGGTTGCGACCCGCTGACGCGTGCGCCGGGACAGCGATGGCGCGCTTGACGACGTCGCGGATCACGTCCCGCAGCGGCTCCTGCACCATCGCCAGTAAGGTCAACAGTGTTACAACGCCACCGCGCCGAGCGCCGCCACCATCTGCCGCAACGCCGGGGAGTCGCCTTCGATCCGCACGTGCAAGCCTTCGATCTCGCGTCGCGACGGGTACTGTTTGCGCAACAGATCGAACGCTGCGCGCTGCTCGCCGACACTGCCCAGCAGCGTGCGACGGAAATCCGCGTCGTCGCGGCGCGGGTCATAGACGCCGCGGCACAACATCGCCAGCGCCCAGGCCGGATCGCTGTCGGCATGCAGGGCAACTTCCGTCAACCACGGCGCCGGCAGCAGGTCGCCGAGCTGGATGCTAGCCGGCTGGCCAACGAATGCGCAGTAGGCCTGGTAGATTTGCGCCGTGCCGCGCTGCTTGCCGTCGAGGCTGTAACCGGCGATATGCGGTGTCGCCAGAACGCACAGCTCCGCCAGCGCGACATCGACCTGCGGCTCGGCTTCCCAGACATCGAGCACCGCCTGCAGGTCTTCGCGTTCCAGCAGCACCTCACGCAGCGCCACGTTATCGACCACTGGCCCGCGAGCGGCGTTGATCAGCCAGGCGCCGGGCCTGAGGCTCTGCAGACGCTGGCGGTCGAACAGGTGCCAGGTCGCGCCGTCGCCACTGCGCGTCAACGGCGTATGCAGGCTGATCACATCGCACTCTTCAATGATCTGCTCGAGGCTGACGTAGTCGCCGCCCTCGGTAGCCTGACGCGGCGGATCGCAGACTTTCACGTTCCAGCCCAGGCCCCGCAGAACCTTGACCAGGCGCCCGCCGACCTCGCCGGCGCCGACCACGCCATAGGTGCGCGCGGTCAGGTCTTCACCTTCGATTTCCGCCAGCGTCATCAAGCTGCCGAGCACATAGTCGACCACGCCACGGGCATTGCAGCCCGGCGCGCTGGACCAGGTGATGCCGGCCTCATGGAAATACTCAAGGTCCAGATGATCGGTACCGATGGTGCAGGTGCCGACAAAGCGCACCTGGCTGCCTTCGAGCAGGGCGCGGTTGACGCTGGTCACCGAACGCACGAGCAGGACGTCGGCCTGTTCGACCGTGGCGCGGTCGATGGAGCGGCCCGGCACCCGACGGATCTCGCCGAAACCGGCAAAAAAGGCATCGAGCAACGGAATGTTTTCATCGGCAACAATCAGCATGGCGGGCTCCTTGAGGGGATCGGCAGTTTAGGTGCTGACCGGAGGATGAGCCAGCAGGTTCGCAGGTTGATTGCTCGAGCAGGCCATCCTTCAGGGGCCGCCATTCAAAAAACCATTACAAATCCGCAACAGAGGATTTTTCCTGACCAAGCCGTCGGCGGCGTAGAATGCGCCGCCTCGCGCATCAATACCTGTGGACGCTTTGCCTGTGAATTCTGTAACTGACCAACCTGTCACCGCCGCACTCACCCGCCCTGCCCGGGTTCGCCTGGAGCTGAAAAACCTGCTCGGCCTGGCCCTGCCGATCATGATCGCGCAGCTGGCGACCACCGCCATGGGCTTCGTCGATGCGGTGATGGCCGGGCGCGTCGGGCCACGTGATCTGGCCGCCGTGGCGCTGGGCAACTCGATCTGGGTACCGGTGTTCCTGCTGATGACGGGCACCTTGCTGGCCACCACACCGAAGGTTGCCCAGCGCTTCGGCGCCGGCACCCACAGCGAGATCGGTCCGATCGTCCGTCAGGCGTTGTGGCTGGCGCTGGTGGTGGGCCTGATCGCCACCACCATGCTGGTCTGCGCCGAGCCGATCCTGCACTTGATGAAAGTCGACCCGGAGCTGATCGGCCCGTGCATGCAATACCTGCACGGCATCGCCAGCGGCCTGCCGGCAGTGGCCTTCTATCATGTGCTGCGCTGCACCAGCGACGGCCTCGGCCGCACCCGCCCGGCGATGGTCCTGGGCCTGTGCGGGCTGGCCTTGAACATTCCGCTGAACTACATCTTCATCTACGGCCACTTCGGCGTGCCGGCTATGGGCGGCGTGGGGTGCGGCTGGGCCACGGCCATCGTCATGTGGGTGATGGCGCTGGGCCTGGCCGGGTACGAGCGCTGGGCCCCCGCCTACCGTTCCAGCGAACTGTTCAGCCGTTTCGACTGGCCGCAATGGGCGGTCATCAAGCGTTTGCTGGCCATCGGTCTGCCGATCGGTATCGCGGTATTCGCCGAGTCGAGCATCTTCGCCGTGATCGCCCTGCTGATCGGTAGCCTTGGCGCCACCGTGGTGGCCGGGCATCAGATCGCGCTGAACGTCAGCTCGCTGGTGTTCATGATCCCCTACTCGTTGGGCATGGCCGTCACCGTGCGCGTCGGCCAGGCCCTGGGCCGCGAGGAGCCCCGGGAAGCGCGTTTCGCTGCCGGCGTCGGCATGGGTACCGCACTGGCCTACGCCTGCCTGTCGGCGAGCATGATGCTGCTGATGCGTGAGCACATTGCCGCGATCTACACCGCCGACCCGATGGTGATTCATATTGCGGCGATGCTGATCGTCTACTCGGCGCTGTTCCAGTTTTCCGATGCGATCCAGGTCACCGCCGCTGGCGCCCTGCGCGGTTATCAGGACACCCGGGTAACGATGATCCTGACCCTGTTCGCCTATTGGGGCATCGGCCTGCCAGTGGGTTACGCCCTCGGCCTCACCGACTGGCTCGGCGAGCCCCGCGGCCCGAGCGGCTTGTGGCAGGGCCTGATCGTCGGCCTGAGCTGCGCGGCGCTGATGCTGTCGATCCGCCTGACCCGCAGCGCGCGCAAACGCATTCGCATCAGCCGCTCGGCGGGTTGAGCCCTCACGCAAGACAAAAATGTGGGAGCGAGCCTGCTCGCGAATGGGGTGTAACAGTCGCCATCAAGCGTGACTGAGATACCGCCTTCGCGAGCAGGCTCGCTCCCACATCGGGTTTTGCGTTCGCCTGGGATTCAGGCGTGTTTCTTGCGGATCCAGTACAGGTAAGTCCCGGCCTCTTCGTGCTGGCCGACCAGTTCATGATCGAGAAACACGCAGAACTTGGGAATGTCACGGCGGGTCGAGGGATCGGTGGCGATCACCTTGAGCAGGCCGCCGGGCACCAGGTCACGGATGTGCTGGTGCAGCATCATCACCGGCTCCGGGCAGTTGAGGCCGGTGGCGTCGAGGGTACCGTCGACCGGCGTATCGATCATTTCACTCATGGTTCACTCCTGAAACTGGCTGGCATTGTCGCGCATTGCCGGGTATGCGGTCATCTGTGGCGTTACACCACAACCCTCGTGGGAGCGAGTCTGCTCGCCAATTCGGTGGCTTATGCAACAAAGAGGCGTCTGTCACGGCCTCTTCGCGAACAGGCTCGCGCCCCCAGGGTTTTGCAGTGTGTCAGCGCGATTTGGGCTTCCTGGTGTCGTGACGGCGCAAATGGCAGGTCACTTCCTCGCGGTCGTGATACAGCTGCTTGCATCCGATATCGACCTTGATCCCGCGCGCCTTGAAACCGTCGGCGATGCGCTCGAGCAAGCGTTTCACCTCGGCGTAACGCTGCTTCATCGGCAACTTGAGGTTGACCACCGCTTCGCGGCAATGGCCCTCGCCGATCCATTCCTCGAGCATCGCCGCGTTACGCGCCGGTTTCTCGACGATGTCGCAGACCATCCAGTCCACCGGTTGCTTGGGCTTGAAGGTGAAACCGTCAGCCATCAAGTGCTGCACCAGACCGGTGTCCATCAGGCTTTCGGCCATCGGCCCGTTGTCGATGGCCGTCACCAGCATGCCGCGGTTGACCAGTTGCCAGGTCCAGCCACCCGGTGCGGCGCCGAGGTCGACACCGGTCATGTCGCTGTGCAGACGCTCGTCCCACTGATCGCGCGGAATGAAGTGGTGCCAGGCTTCCTCGAGCTTGAGGGTGGAACGGCTCGGCGCCTCGCGGGGGAACTTCAGGCGCGGAATGCCCATCGGCCACATCGCCGAATTACCGGCATCGGCCAGGCCGAGAAACACTTCACGACCGCTCTTGAAGGTCAGCAGCAGACGCGGCTTGCTCGCGTCATCCACCAGTTTGCCGGCCGCGGTCAGGGCCTTGCGCAGCGGACCTTCGAATTTCTTGCAGAAGTTCGACAGCTCTTTGCCATCGTTGGTGTCGACGACTTCCAGCCACAGGCTGCCGCACAGCGGAAATTCGGCCATGTGGGCAAGAATCACGCTGATGCGGTCGGTTTCCGGCAGATCGATGAACAAGCCACGCGCCCATTGGCGCGGGAAGATCAGCTCGGCGAATCGCTGGCCGCGCATCAGGCGCTCGGCGCCGTCGGCTTCGCTGCAGACAAACTCGGCGCACGCGGTGGCCGGTTTGGCCTTGGCGTAACCGGCCACGTTCAGTTGGGCGGCGAGGTCGGAAATCTCGGAGCAGACTTCGCCTTCGAAGCCCGGCCGGCAATGCATGAATAGGGTGTTCATTCTTACTCCTGGGCAGAGGGCGGACATTCGGCCCCTGCGCGATGCCCAGGCTTGCGTTGAAGCAAAGCCTGTCACGAAAACCGGCGCATGATAGCCGATGTCGGAACCTTGGTTCCGCTCATAGAGTCCAGTTATTAGCCAGCTACCTAAAACAGGGCTAGGTTTAAAGCTCTATTCGTCCCCTCAATCCGTAGCCGTGCGGATTCAAAGGAGTGATCGTAATGCCGTCCCTCGATAGTCTGAAGTCCCTCAAAACGCTGCAAATCGACGCCAGGACCTACCATTATTTCAGCCTGCCGGAAGCCGCCAAGACCTTGGGCGATCTCGACAAGCTGCCGATGTCATTGAAAGTTCTGCTGGAAAACCTGCTGCGCTGGGAAGACGAAAAAACCGTCACCGGCGCCGACCTCAAGGCGCTGGCCGCGTGGCTCAAGGAGCGCCGCTCCGATCGTGAAATTCAATACCGCCCTGCCCGTGTCTTGATGCAGGACTTTACCGGCGTACCGGCCGTGGTCGACCTTGCCGCCATGCGCGCCGCCATGGCCAAGGCCGGCGGCGATCCGCAACGCATCAACCCGCTGTCACCGGTCGACCTGGTGATCGACCACTCGGTGATGGTCGACAAGTTCGCCACTGCCAGCGCTTTCGAGCAGAACGTCGACATCGAAATGCAGCGCAACGGCGAACGCTATGCCTTCCTGCGCTGGGGCCAGAGTGCCTTCGACAACTTCAGCGTGGTGCCGCCGGGCACCGGGATCTGCCACCAAGTCAACCTCGAATACCTCGGCCGCACGGTATGGACCAAGGAGGAAGACGGCCGCACCTACGCGTTCCCCGACACCCTGGTCGGCACCGACTCCCACACCACCATGATCAACGGCCTCGGCGTGCTCGGCTGGGGCGTCGGCGGCATCGAGGCTGAGGCAGCGATGCTCGGGCAACCAGTGTCGATGCTGATTCCGGAAGTGATCGGCTTCAAACTGACCGGCAAACTCAAGGAAGGCATCACCGCCACCGACCTGGTGCTGACCGTGACCCAGATGCTGCGCAAAAAAGGCGTGGTCGGCAAATTCGTCGAATTCTACGGTGACGGCCTCGCCGACCTGCCGCTGGCGGATCGCGCAACCATCGCCAACATGGCCCCGGAATACGGCGCAACGTGCGGCTTCTTCCCGGTCGATGAAGTGACACTGGAATACCTGCGCCTGTCCGGGCGCCCGGACGAGACGGTAAAACTGGTCGAGGCCTACACCAAGGCTCAGGGCCTGTGGCGCCTGCCTGGTCAGGAACCGGTGTTCACCGACAGCCTGGCGCTGGATATGGGCAGCGTCGAAGCCAGTCTCGCCGGGCCGAAACGCCCGCAGGACCGGGTCTCGCTGCCGAACGTGGCGCAAGCCTTCAGTGACTTCATGGATCTGCAATTCAAGCCGACCAGCAAGGACGAGGGCCGCCTTGAAAGCGAAGGTGGCGGCGGCGTGGCGGTCGGCAACGCCGATCTGGTCGGCGAAACCGATTACGAGGCCGACGGCCACACCTATCGTCTGAAAAACGGCGCCGTGGTGATTGCCGCAATCACCTCGTGCACCAACACCTCCAACCCGAGCGTAATGATGGCCGCCGGCCTGCTGGCGAAAAAAGCCGTGGAAAAGGGCCTGACGCGCAAGCCGTGGGTGAAAAGCTCGCTGGCCCCCGGTTCGAAAGTGGTAACCGACTACTACAAGGCTGCCGGCCTGACGCAATACCTCGACCAACTCGGGTTTTCGCTGGTCGGCTACGGCTGCACCACGTGCATCGGCAACTCCGGGCCGCTGCCGGAGCCGATTGAAAAAGCCATTCAGAAAGCCGACCTCACCGTCGCTTCGGTGTTGTCCGGCAACCGCAACTTCGAAGGCCGCGTGCACCCGCTGGTGAAAACCAACTGGCTGGCCTCGCCGCCGCTGGTGGTCGCCTACGCACTGGCCGGCAGCGTGCGCGCCGATATCAGCAGCGAACCGCTGGGCAACGATCGACAAGGTAATCCGGTGTACTTGCGCGACATCTGGCCGTCGAGCAAAGAGATTGCCGAGGCGGTGAATCAGGTCAACACCGCGATGTTCCACAAGGAATACGCCGAGGTGTTTGCCGGGGACGAACAATGGCAAGCCATCGAAGTGCCGCAAGCGGCGACGTACGTGTGGCAGGACGACTCGACCTACATCCAGCACCCGCCGTTCTTCGACGACATCAGCGGCCCCCTGCCAGAGATCAGGGATGTCCAAGGCGCACGGGTGCTGGCCCTGCTCGGCGATTCGGTAACCACCGACCACATCTCCCCGGCCGGCAACATCAAGGTCGACAGCCCGGCCGGCCGCTATCTGCAAGAAAAAGGCGTCGAGCCACGGGACTTCAACTCCTATGGCTCACGCCGGGGCAATCATGAAGTGATGATGCGCGGGACCTTCGCCAACATTCGCATCCGCAACGAAATGCTCGGCGGTGAAGAAGGCGGCAACACGATTTACATTCCCACCGGGGAGAAACTGCCGATCTACGATGCGGCCATGCGCTATCAGGCATCGGGCACGCCGCTGGTGGTGATTGCCGGACAGGAATACGGCACCGGCTCCAGCCGCGACTGGGCGGCCAAGGGCACCAATCTGCTCGGTGTGAAAGCAGTGATCGCGGAAAGCTTCGAACGGATCCACCGCTCCAACCTGGTGGGCATGGGCGTGCTGCCGCTGCAGTTCAAGCTCGACCAGAACCGCAAAAGCCTCAACCTCATTGGCAAGGAAACCCTGGATATCCAGGGCCTCAGCGGCGTCGAGCTGACACCGCGGATGAACCTGGCCCTGGTGATTACCCGGGAGGACGGACGCCAGGAGAAAATCGAGGTGCTGTGCCGCATCGATACCTTGAACGAGGTCGAGTACTTCAAGTCGGGCGGGATTCTGCATTACGTGTTGCGGCAGTTGATCGCCTCCTGAAACCGCCCCTGTGGCCGTTGCCGCGGCTGTGATCCAGAGCAGGATCGCGGTCTGCGGCACTTGCCGCCGAAGGCCCAGGTGATCTCGGTTTTCTGCAGGCGAAAAAAAACCCGCCGAAGCGGGTTTTTCCCAAGACCATTATCGACTCCCTGTCGGCAGCGATCCTTGCATATGGTCGATCATCCGTGATCCTGAAACACTCCCTGTGCTTCAGTTGATGTGGCTAGATTACGCTGTGGATCCAATCGGCAATAGTCGACATAGCTACCACGGCGTGTAAGACATTCGCCATTGCGACCCTTCCGAAAACCCTTAGACGTGTCAGGCATCCAGCGCAGCGGCCGCCAGTTGCGCGACTTGCAGTTGCCCGGCGGCGGCCGTCTGCTGGTCATCTTCGAGAAACCACGCGGCCGAGAGCCCGGCGAACGCCAGCACCCATTGCAACAGACGTCGACGCTCCAGCCGCGCCGCCTCGGCGATGACTTCGACCTGTCGATGAAAGCGTTGCGGATCACTGGCCGTTGGCAGTTCCGGGTTGCAGATCAGGTTGGCGTAGTCGTAACCTCGCTCGCCGCGCACCCGTTTGGGGTCGATGGCCAGCCAGCCACGCGAGCCGAAATCGAGGACATTATCGTGGTGCATGTCGCCGTGCAGCACGACGACATCCTGCGGCTCGGCGAGCAAGGCTTCGGCGGTGTACAAGCTGCGTGCGTATGCGCCGCCCTGCGCGCTGGCGGCCTCGCGCAACGAGGCGAACCATGGCCCCAGCTCCACCAGCGGCGGTGGTGGCGTCGGCCGCGGCGCATGCAACCGCGCCAGCGCCGCGCACAGAATCCGGCTGGCCGTGTCGTCCGCGCCCGTCAGGGCCATGTGCCGCAACGAGCGCCGGCCCATGGCGCGCTCCAGCAGCAGAGCGTCGCCGTGATGGGCCAGCACCCGGGCCGCCCCGTCGCCGTCCCACCAGGTCATCAACAGACTGCCGTACTTCTCCTCGGCGTCCAGCGCCACCTTGAGCATTGCCGGCGTGGCGCCCTGACGCACCGGCAACAAGCGGCTGCCCGGGGTAATGATCGATGTGCCATCCGCAACCAGTGCCCAGCGTTGCAGCCACGGCGCAAACAGCTCGAGCTCAGCCATCCTCGCGTTCGCGGGCGCGGTCGCTTTCGGCGAGGAAGTGTTCGAGGCGGTTCAACTGCTCCTCCCAGCCACGACTGTCCATGTAGTACGCCTCCTTCTGACGCACATCGGGGATATGCGCAAAGCCGGATTCGGAGACCTTCAGCAGCGTGCCGTCTTCGAAGTCCTGCAGCTCGAAGCGCACCAGCGTGGTCGGCTCCTGGGAATAGTCGATCTTGGGGTTCACCGCGTAGGGGTGCCAGCGGAAAGAGAACAGCTGCTGCGGCTCGACCCGCTCCACCAGCACGTTCCACAACACATGTTCATAACCGGGATACGTGACCTGCCCCTGCGTCCATTCACCGGCAATAAACCGCCGCCCTTCCAGCGCAACGCCAAACCACTGGCCGAACGCCTCGGCATCGACCAGGGCGCGCCAGACATGCGAACGCGGCGATTTGAGCTTGATTTTACGTTCAAAGCTGTTGGGTACTGGTTTCATACGTCACCTCCTGTTTTGAACAGTAGGCTTGTATGACCACATGTCCAACCTGAAGTTGTATCAAGGGGCTGCCCGGTCGCTGTCGGTGGAGAAACATTCAGCGGCATTTGCGCACGCCATCCGGTCAGATTGCGCTCAAATCCGGGTGCCGGAACTGCTAACGTTTGCAGCAACCTGAACGAGACAAGGACGTAGTCATGCAACCCAGCCCCCTCGACCGTTATCGCGGCGCCCTGCTCGGCCTGGCCTGTGGCGATGCCGTTGGCACCACGGTGGAGTTCCAGCCACGCGGCTCCTTCGCGCCATTGACCAACATGGTCGGTGGCGGGCCTTTCCGCCTCAAACCCGGGCAGTGGACCGACGACACCTCGATGGCGCTGTGCCTGGCCGAAAGCCTGCTGAGCAAGAACGGCTTCGACGCCGCCGACCAGATGGGCCGCTACCTGAACTGGTGGCAATGGGGCTACCTGAGTTCGACCGGGGAGTGCTTCGACATCGGCATGACGGTCAGCCAGGCGCTGGCCCGATACCAGGCCAGCGGTCAGCCCTTCGCCGGCTCGACCGATCCCTTCACTGCCGGGAACGGTTCGCTGATGCGCCTGGTGCCGGTCGTGCTGTTTTACTTTCCCGATTTCCAGCACATCGTGCGGTTCGCCGCGGACAGCTCACGCACGACCCACGCGGCGCCGGAAGCGATCGAGTGTTGTCAGTTATTCGCCGAACTGCTCGGCAAGGCGTTGCAAGGTACGGCGAAAACCGATCTGCGCAGCCTGACGCCAACATCATTCAGCCAACCCAAGGTTGCTGCACTGGCCCGCGGCGATTATCTCGACAAGCCGCTGGGCAGTATTCGCGGCAGCGGCTACTGCGTTGCATCACTGGAGGCGGCGCTCTGGTGCTTCCAGCACACCGACAGCTTTGCCGAGGCCGTCCTGCAAGCCGCCAACCTGGGCGACGACGCCGACACGACGGCCGCCATCGTCGGGCAGTTGGCCGGTGCCCACTACGGCGTGCAGGCGATCCCGGGCGACTGGCTGAGCAAACTGCACATCGGCGAAGAAATTGCTGCCACCGCGCAACAGCTGTTCAACGCCGCGAGCCTGCGCAAACCTCACGGGCCCGATTGAGTCGCTACACTGGCCGAGACTTTCCCTTATCACAGCGAGAACGCCCATGCCCTTACGCCTGTTGCTGGCCCTGACGCCATTGCTCTTTACCACCTTCGCCCACGCCGCCACCGACTGCGCCAATGCCAGCGATCAGGCGACGATGAACCAATGTGCTGGCCAGGCAAGCAAGGCAGCGGACAAGGCGTTGAACACGGTGTATCAGCAGATCAACGGGCGTTTGCAGGACAACCCCGACAGCAAGAAACTGCTGGTAGGCGCGCAGCGGGCGTGGATCGGATTTCGCGATGCCGAGTGCAAGTTTGCCGCGTCCGGGGTGGCGGGCGGCAGCATGTACCCGATGATCTACAGCACGTGCATCACGCGGGTGACCAAGGCTCGGGTCGAAGCGCTCAAGGAGTACTTGAAGTGTGAGGAAGGCGATGTGGGTTGCCCGGTGCCCGGGGCCTGATGCTTACGGCTCGCGCGAAGTTTTCAGCACCGATGTTGGCGCCGGCCTGCACACACAACCTGCAGGCGCTGGCAGGCCAGCGCTGACCGGCCTGCCAGATCAAAGCAGACTCAGACCTGCCACACCTCGGCATCGACAAAAAACGCCCGGGCATTGTCCTCCAGACTTTCGAGGTGATACCCGCCCTCCTGCACGATCAGGCACGGCAGCCGCAGGCTGCGGATCCGTTCGCCGAGCTGCGTGAATCCTTCGCGGGTCACCGCCACTTTGCTCTGCGGGTCCAGGTGGTAAATATCGAAACCCAACGACAGCACCAGGACCTCGGCACCGAAGTCACGCACCGCCGCCAGCGCCACGTCCAACTGCCCGAGGAAATCCGCTTCACTTGCACCGTGCGCCATCGGCAGATTGAGATTGAACCCCTCTCCCGCGCCATGACCGCGCTCGTCGGCAAACCCGGCCACACCGGGATAGAAGTTGGTCGGATCGCCATGCACCGAGACATACAGCACGTCATCGCGGTCATAGAAAATTTCCTGGATGCCCTGGCCGTGGTGCATGTCGGTGTCGAGCAGCGCGACCTTGCCGAACCTGCCGCGCAGCACCTGCGCGGCCACCGCGGCGTTGTTCACGTAGCAGAAACCACCCGCCGCCTCTGCGCGGGCATGGTGTCCCGGCGGACGACACAGCGCGTACGCCGCCGACTCGCCATCGAGCAGCGCCTGCGCCCCGGCCACTGCGCTCTGCGCCGACCAATAGGCCGAACGCCAGGTCTGCTCGCCAACCGGGCAACTGCCGTCCGCCAGATAGCGCGCAGCCTGGGCGAGAATGCCGCGCAGGGCGTTCGGTTCGCGGACGAAGATGTTCGACATGACCTCGTCGCCCCAGTCTTCGGGAATGTCTTTCCAGCGCGCGTGGGCTTGCTCGAGGAAGCTCAGGTACGGTGCGCCATGCACCGCCAGCAGCGGCGCGAGACCGGCATCGTCCGGTTGTTCGACGCTGAAGCCCAGGCTGTGCGCAGCCTGCACCAGACGCTGCGCGCGCTCGGGGACTTCCTGCGGCGTGCGCATCTGGCCACGGGAGTAATAGCTGCGTGGATGATGAAGCAATTGTTCGGGGTGGAAAAAACTGCGCATGGTTCAGGCTTCCTGTTCGATACGACCGGCACGGGCCAGCACGGCATTCAGCAAAACGTCGGTACCCTGCTTCACATCTTCGGGCAATACATCCTCGGCTTCGTTATGGCTCAGACCACCGATGCAAGGAATGAACACCATAGCGGTCGGGCAGTAGCGCGCCAGGTGAATCGCATCGTGGCCGGCACCGCTGACAATCGATTGCTGAGCGTAGCCCAGCGCATCCACCGCCTCCTGCACCGCCGCCACGCACGCGGCGTCGAATGGTGTGGCCGGGCTGATCCAGTGCGGTGTAATGGTCAACTGCAGGCCACGGCCATCGGCGATCGCCTGCAGGCGGGCGCGCACCTGTTGTTCCATTGCCGCGATGGCATCGTCGCGGTGATGCCGCAGGTCAACGGTGAAGTTCACCAGGCCAGGGATGGTGTTGCGCGACGACTTGTTGATGCTCAGTTCGCCGACCGTGGTCAGGCCCTGCGGCGCAAAATCCGTCGCCAGCGCTTCGACGGCCTGAATCATCCGCGCCACGCCATACAGGGCGTCCTTGCGCAGCGGCATCGGCGTGGTTCCGGCGTGGGCGGCCATGCCTTCGACCCGCAGGTCGAGCCAGCGAATCGCCTGTCCACCGCTGACCACGCCGATGCTCTTGGCATTGTCTTCGAGGATCGGCCCCTGCTCGATATGCGCCTCGAAATAGGCATCCACCGCGCCCCCCAGCGGCCGCTCGCCGGCGTAACCGCTGCGCTGCAGGGCTTCGGCCACGCTGATGCCATCCGCATCGCGTACGGCCAGTGCTGCATCCAGCGCCATGACCCCGGTGAACACCGCCGAGCCGAGCATCGCCGGGGTGAAGCGGGCACCCTCCTCGTTGGTCCACACCGCCACTTCCAGCGGTTTGCGCGTGCTGATGTTGCGCTCATTGAGACAACGCACCACTTCCAGCCCGGCCAGCACGCCGTAGACGCCATCGAAGCGACCGCCTTCGGGCTGGGTATCGAGATGGCTGCCCATCATCACCGGTGCGGCGTCCGGATCCGTACCGGCACGGCGGGCGAACAGGTTGCCGATCGCGTCCACGCTCACGCTCATGCCCGCCTCGCGGCACCAGTGGACGAACAGTTTGCGGCCGGCCTTGTCTTCCTCGCTGAGCGCCAGGCGGCAGCTGCCACCCCGGGCGGTCGCGCCGATTTCAGCCATGGCCATCAGGCTCGCCCACAGGCGTTGGCCATTGATTTTCAACATGAGGTGCACTCCTGAATGGGCGGAATCAGGCACGGGCCAGTTCCGCTTGATGAGCCGAAGCGTGGCGGCGCGCAAGGGACAGCACGCAGATCAGCGAAACCGCCGCGATCAGGCTGTAAAACACCGCCAGCGGCCACCACTGGCCGGTAAATTGGTGCGCAAGCATCGTCCCCACCAGCGGCGTCAGGCCGCCGGCGACGGCGCCGCAGATCTGATAGGCCAGGGAGATCGCGGTGTAACGCACACGGGTATCGAACATGCCGCTGACGTAGCCGGCGATCACCGCGTAGAACGAGGCCATGCACACCACCGCCAGGGCGATGCCGAGGATGATCAGCGGCGCCTGCGCCGAACTGACCAGCACGAACATCGGGTACGGCGAAGCCATCGCCAGCAGTGACACCAGGCACAGGAATCGGGTGGCACCGATCTTCTCGGCCATCCATGCCGCCAATGGCTGAATGCAGAACTGAATGATCGCGACGAAGAACAGGCACTCGAGAATCAGCGAACGCGGCAGCGCCAACTGCTGGGTGGTGTAGGCAATCATGAAGGTGTTGGTGAAATACACCCCGGCGATCCCCAGGGTATTGGCACCGATGCACAGCAACAGCGGCCGCCACGCGGTGCGCAGCACTTCCATCACCGGGGCCTGCTCTTTGCGCGCCTGCTGGCCGGCCTGCTCGCGACTGGCGAGAAATTCCGGCGACTCATCCACCCCGAGGCGAATCGCCAACCCCACCAGCAGCAACAGCGCACTGGCAAGGAATGGCAGGCGCCAACCCCAGCTCATCAGGTCCGCTTCCGGCAAACGGGTCACTGCGCTGAACGCCAGCAGCGAAAGGATCAGCCCGGCCGGGCTGCCCAGTTGCGCGAATGACGCGAAGAAATTGCGCCGCCCCTTCGGCGCATGCTCGCCAGCCATCAACACCGCCCCGCCCCACTCGCCACCAACGGCGATGCCCTGGACGATGCGCAGCACGATCAACAACACCGGGGCAGCCGCACCGATCTGCGCGTAGGTGGGCAACAGGCCGATGCACACCGTCACCACGCCCATCATCAGCAGGGTGATGATCAGCGATTTCTTGCGACCGATGCGATCACCGATATGGCCGAAAATGATCCCGCCCAACGGCCGTGCGAAGAAGCCCACGGCGAAGGTGCCGAACGCGGCCATGGTGCTGAACAGCGGATCGTCGGAAGGAAAGAACAATGCGCCGAACACCAGCGCTGCGGCGGTAGCGTAGATGTAAAAGTCGTACCACTCGATCATGGTGCCAATGAAGGCAGCGGCGGCTGCACGACGCGGCTGGTTCGAAGCGGGAGGCTTCATGGGTCGGACTCCTTTGATTATTTTTCTGGCAGGAGGAAAAAACGGCATATCGGAGCGCTCTGCTGGCGCTGTCGTGAAGTGATTTATCGTTGCCGGGCTATGATTAGTCAATTTTCTATTTATTATTCCGACTATTACGCCAACTTATAATCGAGCACCGCCCATGGCTGACCGCGAAGTACAACGCCTGCTCAACGATCGTCTCGACTGGAACCTGCTGCGCACCTTCCGGGTGATCGGCCAGGAGCTGAGCATCAGCCGCGCTGCCGCACGCCTGCACCTGACCCAACCGGCGGTGAGCCAGGCACTCAAGCGCCTGGAAGAGCAACTGGGCCGGCAACTGATCGCCCGTCGCGGCCCGCGCTTTGCCCTTACCGAAGTCGGCGAGCAGATATTCGAACTGGCCGGTGAGATCTACGGGCAGATGTCGCAGGTCAGCAGCCTGCTCGAGCAACCGGCCGATGAAGTGATCGGCAAGGTCCGGCTGTTGATCATCAGCCGGATCTTCTCCGAACGCTTCGATGACTTCCTCGCCGACTTCCACCGGCACTATCCACGGGTGGATCTGGAGGTCGAGGTGATGCGCAGTTCCGACATCGTCAGCGCCTTGCAGGAGAAAACCGCGACCCTGGGCCTGAGCCTCAACCGCCGCCCGCAACCGCGCCTGGAACAACGGCTGTTCCTGCGCCAGCGCTATGCGTTTTTCTGTGGCAGGCATCACGCCCTGTTCGGCCGCCAGGACATTGGCGAAGGCGATCTGCAGCGGGAGAATTTCGTCAGTTTCACCAGCGACCAGATTGGCGGCATGCTCTCGCCGTTGACGATTTTTCGTGACCAGCAAGGCTTCAGCGGCCGCATCGTCGCGTCATCGCCGAGCCTGGAAGAGGTGCGCCGGCTGGTGATCGCCGGGTTCGGCATCGGTTGCCTGCCGGAGCACGTCGTGGCGGCGGACGTCGATGCCGGATTGCTCTGGCGCCTGCCGCCCCACGAAGGGATCGCCGATGTCGATATTCACCTGCTGTGGAACCGCGACCAGCGCATGAGCCGCGCCGAAAGCCTGTTCATCGAGCGCTTGCAGGCCTGTCTGGCGGACCAATAGCCCACCAGGCGATCGGCACTGTTGAGCGACGGCTCACCAGTATTCAGAGCCGCAGGATCTCGGCCAGTTGCCTGACGATGCAGTTTCGAAGAAATTTGCCGGCGGATCTGCACCGGTTTCGGCATTGGCTGCCTGCCGATTCACCTGGTGCGGCGCGACGTCGAAAGGCTTGCGTTGGCGGACAGCGTCCAGCACAGGCTCAGCGTGCTTGAGCCTGTGCTGTGAAGCCGCTGGAGGTCAGACGTGGGGATCGCCCGGAGCCTTGGTCGGCGCCGCGTATTGCGGCTTGAGGTGGCCGTCCTGGTCGAGCAGCCAGGCATCCATGATCTGCCGCACCACGGGACCGGCAACGCGGCCACCGGCCTCGCCGTTTTCGATCATCACCGAGATCGCGATCTTCGGATGCTCCGCCGGGGCGAAGCCGACGAACAAGGCGTTGTCGCGATGGCGCTCGAGGGTCTTCTCGCGGTTGTAGCGCTCACCCTGCTTGATCGCCACCACCTGCGCGGTGCCGCTCTTGCCGGCGATGCGGTACTGCGCACCGGCCGCCGCCGCGCGAGCGATACCGCGAGCGTCGTGCATGACCATTTGCATGCCGTGGTTGACCTGCTCCCAGTCACGCGGATCCTTGAGCAGGATGTTCGGCATCGGATGCTCATCCACCGGCGCGACACCATCGACGGTCTTGGCCAGGTGCGGACGATTCCATACGCCTTTGTTGGCGATCAGCGCCGTGGCCTGGGCCAATTGCAGCGGCGTCACCTGCATGTAGCCTTGGCCGATGCCGAGAATCACTGTCTCGCCGGGGAACCAGGCCTGGCGACGGGTCGCGCGCTTCCAGGCTTGTGACGGCATCAGGCCGGGCGACTCCTCGAACATGTCCAGCGAGACTTTTTCGCCGAGGCCGAACATCGCCATGTAGTCATGCAGACGATCGATGCCGAGTTTGTGCGCCAGATCGTAGAAGTAGGTGTCGTTGGAGCGCATGATCGCCGCGTCCATGTCTACCCAGCCGTCGCCACTGTGGTTCCAGTTGCGGTACTTGTGGTCGAAATCCGGCAACTGGTAATAGCCCGGATCGAACACTCGGGTCTGCGGCGTGACCACACCGGCATCGAGACCGGCAATCGCCACTTCCGGCTTGATCGTCGAGCCTGGCGCATACAGACCGCGCAGCACACGGTTGAACAATGGGCGGTCGATGGAATCACGCAGCGCCGAGTATTCCTTGGAGCTGATTCCGGTGACGAACAGGTTAGGGTCGAAGCTCGGATTGCTGACCATGGCCAGCACTTCACCGGTGGACGGATCCAGCGCGACCACCGAGCCACGGCGATCACCGAGGGCCGCTTCGGCGGCTTCCTGGAGCTTGACGTCGAGGCTCAGGACAATGTTTTTCCCGGGCACCGGATCGGTGTGTTTCAGCACCCGCAAGACGCGCCCCTGAGCATTGGTTTCGACTTCCTCGTAACCCACGTGGCCATGCAGCTGCGCCTCGTAGAAACGCTCGATGCCGGTCTTGCCGATGGATTGCGTGCCGCGATACTCGACTGAGTCGAGTGTCTTGGACTCCTTCTCGTTGATCCGCCCGACGTAGCCGATCGAATGCGCGAAGTGCGGGCCCAGCGGGTAATGACGGACGAACTGCGGTTCGACATCCAACCCCGGCAGACGGAATTCGTTGACGGCCAGAACGGCAATCTGTTCTTCAGTCAGCTCGTAGAACAATGTCACTGGTGTGAACGGATGCCGCGACTGCTTCATGGCTTTGTCGAACACCCCGCGATCCTCCGGCGGCAGGTGCAACAGACTGATGACTTCGTCCAGTTCCTGGTTGACGTCGGTGGCGCGCTCGCGGGTGATGGTCAGGTTGAAACTCGGACGGTTGTCAGCCAGCAGCACACCATTGCGGTCGTAGATCAGGCCACGTGTTGGCGGGATTGGCAGGACGTGAACCCGATTGTTTTCGGAGATGGTCGAGTGGTAGTCGAATTCCACCACTTGCAGGATGTACAGGCGCGCGACCAGCGCGCAGCTGACCGCAAAGACAAACAGCGCGCAGGCCACCAACCTTTTGTTGACCAGGCGCGTCTCTTTTTCGTGATCCTTGATTGGTATCGGTTCGGGCATTTCTACAGCAACTCTTTGGCAAAAAATGAGCGCCGATCCATGGGCGTGACATCAGTCCGTTAAAAAACGAGCTGCACCATACCAAAAACCGCCCGGTCACTTCAGGAGGAATTCCTTGAGCGGTTGTTCCGGCGACGATTGGATCCCTGCAATGCCGTAGGTTTCACTCGACGTTGGCTCGCCTGTTGCCGTCAGACAGACACGTGCAAACCTGATAGCCATGCACCGGGCTGTTGCATAGAAATCAAGTTGAGCGACTTTCCTGCGGGCAAAACAAAACCCCAACTGCTTTCGCAATTGGGGTTTCGGAA
>NZ_JARVSM010000008.1 GCF_030209175.1 Pseudomonas sp. efr-133-TYG-5
TCATCCGGGGGCATCGCCTCCGGTTTGCTGCGCTGCACCTCCTCTCGATGTGTTCGACTTCGTCGAACGGTCGCTGCGCTCCCACCCCCGGATGAACCCCTCCACTCAGCCTGCCGAAGGGGCCGGCACGTCAAGAGCGGTACTTGATCTAACGCTCATCGTGTTGAGTGGTGGGAGGCGGGAGGCGGGAGGCGGAAAGCGGAGAGCGGAGAGCGGAGAGCGGAGAGCGGGAAGCAGAGAGTAGAGAGTAGAGAGTAGAGAGCAGAGAGCAGAGAGCAGAAGGCAAACGCGGACCGCTTGATCGTTCCCACGCTCCGCGTGGGAATACAGCCCGGGACGCT
Source organism: Pseudomonas sp. efr-133-TYG-5 (assembly GCF_030209175.1). GTDB lineage: Bacteria > Pseudomonadota > Gammaproteobacteria > Pseudomonadales > Pseudomonadaceae > Aquipseudomonas. The sequence continues at coordinate 342 of NZ_JARVSM010000008.1, forward strand.
CCGCGTTCCATTCTCGAGTGTTTGCGGATGACTCGGGTGTACCGTTTCCCGCCGCGCAGCTTTGATCGTTCCCACGCTCTGCGTGGGAATGCAGCCCGGGACGCTCCGCGTTCCATTCTCGAGTGTTTGCGGATGACTCGGGTGTACCGTTTGCTGCCGCGCAGCTTTGATCGTTCCCACGCTCCGCGTGGGAATGCAGCCCGGGACGCTCCGCGTTCCATGTTCGAGTGTTTGCGAATGGCTCGGGTGTACCGTTTGTTGCGGCAGAGCTTTTGGCTTGGTTGGCAGAGGTGGTCCGTTAGTCGACCCATCCCGAAAAGGCACTGCTCGTCCCCTTTCGGGGGCTCTTTAAACTCCGCGGGCGCAGGTATACTGCGCGCTTTCGCGGCTCGGCCACCGGGCCGGACTTTTTGCTTCGCGGAGCTTTCATGACTTCCCCAATCGACAACGCTGTCAGCGATGTCCCGGCAGAGCTGGCCGATGCCGGCGAATCCAAACCGACCATCGCTGCGTTCAAGTTTCCGTTCAAGCCTGGTGAGCTGGCGGCGGCCAAAGCGGCCAAGCAGCCGCAGTTCAAGGGCAAGAACGGCGATCGTCACGCCAAGATCCCGGGTGTGGCGCCGTCGGGTACGCGTCGTTCGATGGGCAAGCGCTGATTCCGTCCCGCTTCGGCCGTCACTGTGATTTTTGCTCGCAGTGATGGCTAATTGCTCAGTTCCTGAGCCAGATCAACGTTCAACCAGTAAGTGCGCTTAGAGTCAGCAGCCCTGCCGACTCTTTCCAATAAAACGAGCGCGCTTTCCATGAAGATCAATCTCCCGGTGACTGGGCGCAACGTCGATGTGGCGCCTGACGCGAACATTCTCTCGACCACCGATCTGAGCAGCGCGATCACCTACGCCAACGACGATTTCCTGCGGATCAGCGGTTACAGCCGCGATGAACTGCTGGGCACGCCGCACAATCTGCTGCGCCATCCCGACATGCCCGCGCAGGCGTTTGCGCATATGTGGCAGACGCTCAAGCGGGGGCGGTCGTGGATGGGGCTGGTGAAGAATCGTTGCAAGAACGGTGATCACTACTGGGTCAGTGCCTATGTCACACCGGTCACGCGCAATGGCGCGGCGGTGGAGTATCAGTCGGTGCGGACCCGGCCCGACCCGCGGCAGGTGGCAGCGGCCGAGCGGGCGTATGCGCAGTTGCGGGAGGGGCGGGCGTCGCGTTGGCAGTGGTTGCCGGTGGTCAGCCTGCGGACGCGGATCAGCGCGACGGCCATAGCCCTGTTGGGGCTGGTGCTGGGGATCGAGACATGGCTGCGGCCGGAGACCTTGTGGCTCAATGCCGCGGCATTCGTGCTTGGCAGCGCAGCCTGCGCGCTGGCGCTTGGCGGCTTGCTGCGGCCACTGGAGCGTCTCACCGCGCGGGCCCGCGCGATCGCCGACAATCCGTTGAGCCAGGCGATCTACACCGGGCGCCGCGATCAGTTCGGCCAGATCGAGTTCGCCTTGCAGATGCTCGAGGCGCAGGTCGGTGCGGTGGTCGGGCGGATCGGCGATGCTTCGCAGCGCCTCGCCGGGCACGCCGCGCAACTGGTCGATCATCTGCACAGCAGCCACACCAGCACCCTGGCCCAGCAGGCCGAAACCGATCAGGTCGCTGCGGCGATTCACCAGATGGCCGCCAGCGTGGCCGAGGTCGCCAGCCATGCGCAGCAGGCATCCGTGGCGGCGGACATGGCCGGCACGGAAACCCGCGAAGGGCATCTGCTGGTCGGCGAGAGCCGCAGCGCAGTGCTGCGCCTGGCCGAGGAACTGGCGCGGGCCACCACCGTGATTCATCAGCTCGAAGGCCACAGCAGCGAAATTTCCGGGGTGCTGGAGGTGATCCGCAGCATCGCCGAGCAGACCAACCTGCTGGCACTCAACGCTGCAATCGAGGCGGCGCGGGCCGGTGATGCCGGACGTGGATTCGCCGTGGTCGCCGATGAAGTGCGTGGGTTGGCCCTGCGCACCCAGCAATCGACCAACGAGATCCAGCGGATGATCAGCACCCTGCAGAATGGCGCGCGGGATGCGGTGCTGGTGATGCAGCAGAGCAGCGAACATGTCGACAACAGCGTCGAACAGGCGCAACGCGCGGCACAGGCGCTCGACGGAATCAGTGGCCGGGTCGAGCAGATCACCGAGATGAGCCTGCAGATTGCCGCGGCGGTGGAGCAGCAGAGCGCGGTCAGCGAGGACATCAACCGCAACATCGTCAGCATCCGCACGGCGTGCGAACTGACGGTGGATGAAGGGCGGCAGAGCCAGCTCAACTCAGAGGATGTCGCAGGGCTGGCGGGGGATCTGCGGGCGCTGGCGCGCGAGTTCTGGGGGCGGCGCCAGCTGCGCGAGTGAACGCGTCGCCGTCGCGGGCGCTAGCGGCGCTGAGTCAGGCCGCCCGCAACGAAATGAACGCGTAGCTCTGCGCCGGTTCCGTGACCACCTGCGCACCGGCCGCCAACACCTGCCCGGCGATGTCATCACCGGACACATGAAACCGCCATTCGCTGGCCGCTGCGCTCGCTGGTTGCGCCTGCACCTGCTCGAGCACCGCGGCGAATGCGCCCATGTCCGGCAGGTAGGCGGTAAAGCCATCGCCCTTCAGCGCGGTGGTGCGAATTCCGAGCGAGCCGCAGATGCTGTCCTTGAGCTGAATGTCATCGCGATCGGCCTGGCGCGAACGCTGGATCAGCCCGACCAGTTCCTGATCCACCAGCGTACCGCCGACGATCAGCTGCGGCCCTTGCTGCCACGACTCTGGCGGGCAGTCCTTGGCCATCGGGTCGAGCGCGATGTGCGGATTGATTTCGGCCGGGTAGATGCGGCACACCAGTGGCCGGCGCTCGTAGATGCGGCACAGGTTGTCTTCGTCAAGATTCCGGCAGCGGCCGACGTTATAGGCGGCGAAGGTGATCGCCACGTGCGCCTGCGATTCGCCGCTGCGCACCCGCACCGAGCGGCGTTCGGCATGCTCGCGTTGCTGCGCCGGCAAGCCCAGGCCATTGCCGAGGAAGGCCTCCACCAGGACGATCACCTGACCACCATCGGCCGCCCACATGCGCGTTTCGGCCAGGGTCAGCGGTACATGGTGGTCGGTGCAGCACTTGCCGCAGCCTACGCAGGAAAACGTCGTATTCATTGCGCGATCAATCTTCAATCAAGGTGTGAAGCGGCGCCGGAAAGTCGCCATGCAGGCCCTGATCGAAGCAAGTTGTGCGCCACTCAGCGGGTTTTGCCGGTCGGGCGGATCGAGTCCCACTCGGTGACGTAGGCGGTTTTCGACTTTTTGTTGTACAGGCACAGCTCGGTGCCTTGCTGGCCTTTCATGTGTTTCTGCGGATATTGGCCTTGCAGCAACACCGCGGTGTAGCCGACCCGATCATCGAATTGCGCGGCGTTACCGACCGGTTTCGGGCTCTTCAGGCCGCTGGCCTGGGTGCAGCTGGCGAGCACGGTTTTGTCGTAGGCGGCCCAGGCGTCGGGGCTGGAGGCGTGCGCTTGAGTGGCGAGCGCGCTGAGGCAGAGCAGGCTGAAGGTAAGGGTTTTCATGCGGGGGCATCCTTGGACTGAGTGGAGTCGAAGGTTGGAGTATGGCCAAAGGCATTTGTTGCGTCAGGACTGCAGGCTTTGGCAGCGCCGGCAGGCGCTGTCCAGGCGAGGCTGCGGATGCGCTCAGTCCGGCACCCATTCGCGGCGGACCACATACATCCCGGCACTTTCATACAAACGCTGCGCGCGCAGGTTGTCCTCCAGCACCTTCAAGTCGACGAAGCCTTCGCGCCGCTGCAGAAATGCCTTGAACGCGTGCAGCAGCAAGGCGCGCCCCAAGCCCTGGCCCTGCCGGCGTGGATGCACCACCAGATTCTTGATGTAGGCACTGGTCCAGCACTGCGCCACGCCGACAATGCCCGCGGCATCCCTGGCAATGAAGCACAGCGCCGGGTCGTATTCGGGGTCACGCTCGAAGCGCTGTTGCCAGACCGGCAGCGCCGGCACCCGGCCGCCGCTCTCGCGGTAGCCGAGTTGCATCAACTCATGCAGCGCCGGCGCCAGTTCCGCGCGGTAGGTGCCCAGTTCGACACCCGCTGGCCAGGCGCAGTCCGGCACGTCGGCGCGAAGATCGCGGCGCATCAGCAGGCAGTAGCTGTCGGCCAAGACTCAGTGACCCTGGGCGGCGACATGTTTCGCCGCCTCGATCAGGCAGTGGGTCAGCTCCGGCGAGGAAAACTTGGTCAGCACACCGTTGGCGCCGGCCTGCCGGGCCTTTTCGCTGTTCATCGCGCTGTCCAGCGAGGTGTGCAGCAGCACGTACAAATGGGCGAAATCCGGGGTTTCGCGCAGTGTGCGGGTGAACGCATAGCCATCCATCTCGGACATCTCGATGTCGGAGACGATCAGGTTGATCTGCTGCGCTGTGCCTTGCAGGTCGAGCAGGCAGTCGATGGCTTCCTTGGCACTGCGCGCGGTGTGGCATTGCAGGCCGAGGTTGCGCAGGGTGTGCACCGATTGCTGCAGCGCTACCTGGCTGTCATCGACCACCAGAATGCGCGCATTGCCGAGCACTTCGGCGTCTTCCATGCTCAGCTCGGTCGGGGCCATGTCGATCTGCGCCGGGGCGATGCCGTGGATGACTTTTTCGATGTCCAGCACCTGCACCAGCGTGCCGTCCACCGAGGTCACGCCGGTGATGTAGGCACGGGTGCCGCCGGAGCCGAAGGGCGGCGGTTTGATGTCGGTGGTCAGGCAGTGGACGATCTTGCTCACGGCCTGCACGTGCAGACCCTGTTTCGAACGGCTGACGTCGGTGACGATCAGGCAGCCGCCGTTCGGGTCTTCCAGCGGTCGTTCACCGATGGCGCGGCTCAGGTCGATCACCGACAGCGACGCGCCGCGCAGGGTGGCGATGCCTTTGACGTGGGGGTGCGACTCCGGCAGCTTGGTCAGCGGCGGGCAGGGGATGATTTCACTGACTTTCAGCAGGTTGATCGCCATCAGCTTGCCGCTGCGCAAGGTAAACAGCAGAAGCGAAAGTGAATCTGCGCGGGCTTTGGTGGAAGACATATGAACCTTCTGTGGAAAACGTGGTGGGCGAAGGTGGACATCGCCAGAAACGATTGATGCCGGGTTATCGGCGTCAACAGGTCGGGCTTTAGGTCGGTTGTCGCGGCGGCGGGAGTCAAAAGCCCCTCACCCCAACCCGCTCCCAGAGGGAGAGTAGCCGACCGCATCCCCAATCAGTCCTTTTCTCCAAGGGGGAGAGGGTGGGATGAGGACGCTTTTAGCCTTTGATCCCCAAGCGCTTGGCCATCCGCCCGAGATTCGCCCGATCCAGCCCTAACTCGCGCGCCGCACTCGCCCAGTTATCCTGATTGCGCGCCAGCGCCGCGCTGATCAGGCGCCGCTGATACTGCTCGGTCGCACTGCGCAGATCCGCGCTGATCAGCGGCATCTCGCTCACCGCCCCAGCAGGCGCCTCAACCGAGTTATCCACAACCTCGCGCGGCAGATCCAGATCTGCCGCACTGAGGCTGAGAATCTTCGGCCGGACCTTGCAGTTGCCCAAGGCTTTCAGTGCGCTGCGACCAATCAGGTGTTCCAGCTCGCGCACGTTGCCAGGCCAGGTGTAGGCGAGCAACGCTTCCTGAGCGTCGCTGCTCAGGCGCAGGCTGTTGAGGCCCATGCGCGAGCGGTTCTGTTCGAGGAAAAAACCGCTGAGCAGCAACACGTCGCGCCCGCGATCGCGCAGTGCCGGCACCCGCAACGGGTAGACGCTGAGGCGATGGTAGAAGTCGGCGCGGTAGCGGCCACTGCGCACTTCTTCGGCGAGGTCGCGGTTGGTCGCGGCGATCAGGCGGACATCGACCTGATGTTCCTTGTCCGAACCCAGGCGCTGCAACTGGCCGCTCTGCAGCACGCGCAACAGCTTGGCCTGCACGGTCAGGGACAACTCGCCGACCTCGTCGAGAAACAGCGTGCCGCCATTGGCCAGCTCGAACTTGCCGCGGCGGTCGCTGGTGGCGCCGGTGAAGGCGCCGCGCACATGGCCGAACAGTTCGCTTTCCACCAGGGTGTCGGGCAGGGCGGCGCAGTTGAGGCTGATGATCGGCTTGTCGGCGCGCGGTGAGGCCGCGTGGATGGCCTGGGCCACCAGTTCTTTGCCGACCCCGGTTTCGCCGGTGATCAGTACGGTCAGGTCACTGCCGCCGACCAGGGCGATTTCTTCCACCAGGCGTTTGTGCGCCTTGCTCTGGCCGATCATCTCGCGCTGCTGCTGGCCGCTGGCCTGGCGATAGACCTCGGCGCGCTGGTGCTCGTCCTCGACCCGCAGCGCCAGGCGCTCGATGCGCTCGGCGGCGTTGACGGTGGCGGCGGCGAGGCTGGCGAAGGCTTGCAGGGCGTCCAGTTCGATCGGCTCGAAACGTTCAGGGTCGAGGGCGTCGAGGGTAATCAGGCCCCAGAGCTTTTCATCGACGAACAACGGACAGCCGAGGCAGTCGTGAACTTCCAGGTGATCGTCGAGGCCATCGACCAGGCCGTCATAGGGGTCGGGCAGGTCACTGTCGGCGGCGAAACGGGTCGGCCCGCTGCCGGCCAGCAGCACCGCGAAGCGCGGGTGTTCGCTGACCTTGAAGCGGCGACCGAGGGTGTCGGTGCTCAAGCCGTCCACGGCCAGCGGCACCAGCCATTCGCCATCAAGGCGCAGCAGCGCGGCGGCATCGCACGGCAACAGCGCACGCATGGCTTCGAGCAGGCGTCGGTAGCGCTCGCCCTCGGGCAGTTCGCGGGACAGGTCGGACACCAGGGGCAGCAGGGCGGTCAACAGGGATTTGGCAGTCATGGTCGTGTAGTCAAAGAGACTCGATGTAGTCGAAGCGACTATACGGCGTTGATTGTCCATATGACTACACTGTTTTTAAGTTATTGATTTTTATAGATAAATTAGTTGGCACGAAAGGTGGAATGGATAAGGCAACTTTTCAATATCGCTCGGGAGTCAACCTTATGCTTAGCGTTCAGGATCGTGCCATCGTCAAATCCACCGTGCCTTTGCTGGAAAGCGGCGGTGAAGCGCTGATCACCCACTTCTACCGCATGATGCTCTCTGAATACCCGGAAGTCCGCCCGCTGTTCAACCAGGCGCACCAGGCCAGCGGCGACCAGCCCCGCGCGTTGGCCAACGGCGTGCTGATGTACGCCCGGCACATCGATCAGCTCGACCAGTTGGGCGATCTGGTGGCGAAGATCATCAACAAGCATGTCGCCCTGCAGATTCTTCCGGAGCATTACCCGATTGTCGGCACCTGCCTGCTGCGGGCGATCAGCGAAGTGCTCGGCGAGGAAATCGCCACTCCCGACGTGATGAGCGCCTGGGGCGCGGCCTACGGGCAACTGGCGCAGATTCTGATCGGCGCCGAAACCGCCATCTACGACCAGAAGGAGCAGGCCGTGGGCGGCTGGCGCGGGGCGCGGACGTTCATCGTCGCCGCCAGGGTCGAGGAAAGCGCGGAAATCACTTCGTTCTATTTCGAACCGGCGGACCAAGGCCCGATTCTCGCCGCCGAGCCGGGGCAGTACATCGGCATGAAACTGCTCCTCGATGGCGAGGAAATCCGGCGCAACTACTCGCTGTCGGCCCTGGCCAACAAAGGTCAATACCGCATCAGCGTCAAGCGTGAACCGGGTGGTCGTGCCTCCAACCATTTGCACGATCGACTGCACGTCGGCGCGAGCATTCAGCTGTTCCCGCCTTCGGGCGAATTCACCCTGGCGGCCAGTGACAAACCGCTGGTGCTGATCAGCGGCGGCGTCGGCATCACCCCGACCCTGGCCATGCTCGAAGCGGCGCTGCAGACCGAGCGCCCGGTGCACTTCATCCACTGCGCGCGCAATGGCCGCGTGCATGCCTTCCGTGACTGGATCGATGAGCTGGCCGCACGTCATCCGCAACTCAAGCGTTTTTACTGCTACGCCGAAGATGACGGTGTGAGCCCGGCGGCGGACAAGGTCGGGATGTTGACGCAGGAGTTGCTGGGCGAGTGGCTGCCGCAGCAGCGGGATGTCGATGCCTACTTCCTCGGGCCAAAGGGTTTCATGGCGGCGATCAAGCGTCACCTCAAAGCGCTGGGCGTACCGGAGCAGCAGAGCCGTTATGAGTTCTTTGGCCCGGCCGCTGCTTTGGAGTAATTGTCAAAACCGAGTCGTCTGCATCGCGGGCAAGCCCGCTCCCACAGGATTTGTGGCGTGCACAGAATCTGTGAACGACGCTGAATCTGTGGGAGCGGGCTTGCCCGCGATGGTCGTTATGCGGTCTTGATTGTTAAATTCTGTTTAAAGGTTAATCGTTTCTTAACCGGTTTATCGTTTATTCCCCGATGCTGATGATAGGCGCTCGTTCGTTTACATGATCAGGATCGCCCCCATGTCGCACCTCACCGCATCCCGCCGTTGCCGTCTCGCCGTTTTCAGCCTGTCCGGCTTTTTGCTGGCCAGCCCGTTGGCCCACGCCGAATCCGCGTTGATCCAAGCGCAGACGCTGATCGTCGATCAGAGCCTGCCCAAGGCCCAGCGCGAGGCGATGGAACTGGCGGCGCGGCGTTATGGCAGTTTCTGGAACAGTGGCGATGAGGCTCTGGCCAACGCTGCCCTGTCGCCGCAGTTTGTCGACAAGACGCCACCGGAAGGCCGGGTGCAAGGGCCGACCGGGCCGTTGCTGGCGTCGAAGTTCTTTCGCACGGCGGTGCCGGACCTGAGCTGCGAGATCGAGCAAATGATCGTGGCCGGTGATCGCGTGGTGGTGCATCTGCACTTTCGCGGGCATTTCAGCGGCACGTTCAAGGCTCTCAAAGGGCAGGGCCAGCGTGTAGACTTCCGGGCAACCGATATCTATCAGATCGACAACGGTCGCATCGCGGCCAATTGGCATATCGAAGACAACCTCAGCCTGATGGCGCAGCTGCAAGCGCAGCCGCCCGCCAGCTGAACCATGGACATGAAAGGGAAACGCGATGAGCGAGGAAACGATTCGGTTGGGACGTGAGCGGCGCTACCTGGTACTGCTGGGGATCATCTGCCTGGCGCTGATCGGTGGCGCGCTGTACATGCAAGTCGTGCTGGGCGAGGCGCCATGCCCGCTGTGCATCCTGCAGCGCTATGCGTTGCTGCTGATCGCGCTGTTCGCGTTCATCGGCGCGGCCATGCGCACGCGGCGCAGCATCACCGTGTTCGAGGCGCTGGTGGTGATCTGCGCCATCGCCGGGGCCGGGGTTGCCGGGCATCACGTGTACACCCAGTTCTACCCGGCGGTGAGCTGCGGCATCGATGTGCTGCAACCGATCGTCGATGACCTGCCGCTGGCGAAGATCTTCCCGCTGGGCTTCCAGGTCGACGGTTTCTGCTCGACGCCGTACCCGCCGATCCTCGGTCTGTCGCTGGCGCAGTGGGCGTTGGTGGCGTTCGTGCTGGTGGTGATTCTGGTGCCGCTGCTGACCTCGCGTAATCGAAAAGCCCTGCGCTGAATCAACTCTTCGGCAGATTGGCCGATACAGAAAACGCCTCGATTTGCGTATCAGCCGATCGGGGCGTTTTGCATTTCAGAGTGTTTGTGAAATCACCGTGACGAACGGCAACAGAGGGTGCGTCAGGTGTGCGACATGTTGTCACACACGCCGTGTCGCAGGGCGTTTCCGCGACCCGGATTGGCGTAATGTTACAAAAAAGGATTGGTCTGTTTCCGCATTTTTCTGGTTTTGCACGCGTGTGCCAGATCAGGCAGTTTTAACAAGTTCCGGGAGATGGCCAGAGGCCTTTGAATATCGGGCTTTGCGCCGATTCGCTAGTGGCAGAAAGGCTTCGGAACTGTCTGAACTGAGGTGTAAAGGCCTACATTTTTTGGTGTTTTTGTTGAGAATCGATTTCGATAACATGCGGAACTTTTGCAAAAACGGTGATGGATTGTTGCTCTGAGCGATAAAAATTATTTCGGGATAAGACATGGTGTATAGGGCGCTACCTATCTACAATCGCCCGCACTGAATTCCCGGCACTGTTCAGCCTTTATTAAGGAGCACTTCGATAGGGCGCTGCGCAGGAAGTCGGGTGTCGAGCGGTCGGGAGGCTGCGAGACACCCAGGTGTCGGTGCCTTCCAACTTTCCGCACCAAATGGAATTGGTCTGTAACAAGGCCTTTGACCACGAATTCGAATAAGAACTCACCGCTGTCCCAGGATTTGTCGAGCGTCTGACGCGCGACGGGCGGCCCTTATTCAATCCAAAGAAAATGCCAACCCTTGGCAGGGTGAAGTGTTGGCGATCAAAACCCAACTGCATTGCGCAAGCTGCTTTAGAGGTCGTGAGATGAGTAAAAACAGGTACCCCAGATTACTAGGCCTAGTGCCGCTGCTCGGCACGTTGCTGCTGGGAGGCTGCAACATGACCTTGCTCAATCCAACGGGCCAGGTCGGCCTGGAACAGCGCAACCTGATCATCACCGCGACCCTGCTGATGCTGCTGGTCGTGGTACCGGTCATCGTCATGACGTTCCTGTTCGCCTGGAAGTACCGCGCCTCCAACAAGGACGCCGTCTACACCCCGAAATGGTCGCACTCGACCAAGATCGAAGTGGCTGTCTGGACCATTCCGGTCCTGATCATCATTGCCCTGGGTTACATCACCTACAAGTCGACCCACGCCCTGGACCCGTATCGTCCGATCGAATCCGACGTCAAGCCGGTGACCATCGAAGTGGTCGCGCTGGACTGGAAGTGGCTGTTCATCTATCCGGAACAAGGCATTGCCACGGTCAACAAGATCGTGTTCCCGGCGCACACGCCAATCAACTTCAAGATCACCTCCGACGCCGTGATGAACTCGTTCTTCATCCCGGGCCTGGGCGGCCAGATCTACGCGATGGCGGGCATGCAGACCAAGCTGCACCTGATCGCTGACCGCAACGCTGAAATGGACGGTATCTCCGCCAACTACAGCGGTGCCGGTTTCACCGGTATGAAATTCAAAGCGATCGCAACTTCTCAGGAAGATTTCGACGCCTGGGTAAGTGAAGTCAAAAAGGCACCTAAACAGCTTGATCAAGCTGAATACGCAGCCCTTTCCAAGCCAAGCCAGAACAACCCGGTTGAGCTCTACTCCTCGGTCACGCCGAACCAGTTCCAGATCATCGTCGACAAGTACGAAGGCATGAAACCGGGCAAGCCGCTGAAGCACGAGAAGAAAGAGAAAGAAGTGGCCGCAACGGAAATCGACTCGAATTCGCATTCAGCTGCCGGGGCAGAGGAGTAAACGATGTTTGGTAAATTAAGTTGGGAAGCGATCCCTTTCCACGAGCCGATCGTGATGGTCACCATCTCGATGATCGCGCTCGGTGGTCTGGCGTTGTTCGCTGCAATCACCTACTTCAAGAAGTGGACCTACTTGTGGACCGAGTGGCTGACGTCGGTCGACCACAAGAAAATCGGTGTGATGTACATCATCGTGGCCATGGTCATGCTGCTGCGTGGCTTTGCCGACGCCATCATGATGCGTACCCAGCTGGCCATGGCCACCGAGGGTTCGCCTGGCTACCTGCCACCTGAACACTATGACCAGATCTTCACCGCTCACGGTGTGATCATGATCATCTTCATGGCGATGCCATTCTTCACCGGCCTGATGAACCTTGCAGTGCCGCTGCAGATCGGTGCGCGTGACGTTGCGTTCCCGTTCCTCAACTCCCTGAGCTTCTGGCTGCTGGTGTCCGGCGTCGTGCTGATCAACCTGTCCCTGGGTGTCGGCGAATTCGCCAAGACCGGCTGGGTTGCCTATCCGCCGCTGTCGGGTCTGCAGTACAGCCCTGGCGTGGGGATGGACTACTACATCTGGGCGCTACAGCTATCCGGGTTGGGTACGACGCTAACGGGGGTCAACTTCCTCGCGACCGTGCTGAAAATGCGTACCCCTGGCATGAAACTGATGGACATGCCGATCTTCACCTGGACCTGCACCTGGGCCAACGTCCTGATCGTGGCTTCGTTCCCGATCCTGACCGCTACCCTGGCACTGCTGACCCTCGACCGTTACATGGATTTCCACATTTTCACCAATGAACTTGGTGGCAATCCAATGATGTACGTCAACCTGTTCTGGGCCTGGGGCCACCCTGAGGTATACATCCTGATCCTGCCGGCATTCGGCATCTTCTCGGAAGTGATCTCGGCGTTCACCGGCAAGAAACTGTTCGGCCACCACTCGATGATCTACGCTTCGGGCGCGATCTCGGTACTGGGCTTCATGGTTTGGCTGCACCACTTCTTCACCATGGGTTCGGGTGCCAGCGTCAACGCCTTCTTCGGTCTGGCGACGATGCTGATTTCCATCCCGACGGGTGTGAAGCTGTTCAACTGGCTGTTCACCATCTACCAGGGCCGTCTGCGCTTCACCAGCCAGGTGCTGTGGACCCTGGGCTTCATGGTGACCTTCGCCATCGGCGGCATGACCGGCGTACTGCTGGCCATCCCGGGTGCCGACTTCGTTCTGCACAACAGCCTGTTCGTGATCGCGCACTTCCACAACGTGATCATCGGCGGCGCGGTATTCGGCTACATCGCCGGTTTTGGCTTCTACTTCCCGAAAGCGTTCGGCTTCAAGCTGCACGAAGGCTGGGGTAAAGCAGCGTTCTGGTTCTGGATCTCGGGCTTCTTCGTCGCGTTCATGCCGCTCTATGCACTGGGCTTCATGGGCATGACCCGTCGTCTGAACGCCACCACCAACCCTGAGTGGGTCCCGTACCTGTACGTGGCCATGTTCGGTGCGGTGATGATCGCTGTCGGTATCGCCTGCCAGCTGATCCAGCTGTACGTATCGGTACGTGACCGCAACAAGCCGGAAAACATGTGCGAACACGGTGACCCGTGGAATGCCCATACCCTGGAATGGTCGACCTCGTCGCCACCACCGTTCTACAACTTCGCTGTGCTGCCGAAGGCTGACTGCATCGACCCGTTCACCGAAGCCAAGGAAAACGGTACCGCGTACCAGACTCCGGCCAAGTACGAGCCGATCCACATGCCGAACAACACCGCTACCGGTGTGGTCATGGGCGCACTGCTGACCGTGTTCGGTTTCGCGATGATCTGGCACATCTGGTGGTTGGCGATCGCCAGCCTGGCCGGCACTGTCATCTACTTCGTGATCCACGCTGCACGTGACGATCAGGGCTACATGGTGCCGGTCGATGTGATCGAACGCATCGAAGCCGAGCAGCACAAGCGTCTGGTCGCGGCAGGGAAAATCCCGGCCAATGCCACCCGTGTTGAAACCTCGTTGGAACAGGCTTAAACCATGTCGAACTTAGTGACCAATGTTGGACACGCCCATGGTGACCATGGGCACGATGACCATCACCACGACTCGGGCGAGATGACCGTATACGGTTTCTGGCTCTACCTGATGACCGACTGCATTCTGTTTGCGTCGATCTTCGCGGTGTACGCAGTCCTGGTAAACAACGTTGCCGGTGGCCCGTCGGGCCACGACATCTTCGAACTGCCTTACGTGCTGGGCGAAACCGCTCTGCTGTTGTTCAGTTCGATCACCTACGGCTTCGCCATGCTGGCGCTGTACAAAGGTAAAAAGCAGCAGGTCCTGGGCTGGTTGTTCATGACCTTCCTGCTCGGCGCAGGCTTCATCGCCATGGAGATCAACGAGTTCCATCTGCTGATCTCCGAGGGCTTCGGTCCTAGCCGTTCGGGCTTCCTGTCCGCGTTCTTCACCCTGGTCGGTACCCACGGTCTGCACGTGTCGGCGGGTCTGATCTGGATGGGCATCATGATGTACCAGGTCAACAAGCACGGCCTGACGGCGACCAACAAGACCCGTCTGAGCTGCCTGAGCCTGTTCTGGCACTTCCTGGACGTGGTGTGGATCTGCGTATTCACCGTTGTTTACCTGATGGGGACCCTGTAATGGCTAATGCACACTCCCATGACAGCCATGATGCTGGCCACGGCAGCGTAAAGTCGTACGCCATCGGCTTCATCCTGTCGGTGATCCTGACCGTCATTCCTTTCGGCCTGGTGATGTACCCGAGCCTGCCGAAAGCCACGACGCTGGCAATCGTCCTGCTGTTCGCGGTGATCCAGGTGATCGTTCACCTGTATTACTTCCTGCACCTGGACCGCTCGGTGGCTCAGCGTAACAACGTGATTGCGTTCGTCTTCACGGCCATCGTGATCCTGCTGCTGGTTGGCCTGTCGCTGTGGATCATGTTCAGCATCCACACGTTCATGATGGCGAAGTGAGGTAAGACCCGATGTCGCTCAAGCACTTTATCCAAATCACCAAACCGGGGATCATTTTCGGTAACGTGCTTTCTGTGGCAGGCGGGTTCTTCCTGGCCTCGAAAGGGCATGTCGATCTGGCGGTGTTTCTGGCAGCCATGATCGGCACTTCCCTGGTCGTGGCCTCCGGTTGCGTGTTCAACAACTGCATCGACCGCGACATCGACCTGAAGATGGAACGCACCAAGAACCGCGTGCTGGTCCAGGGCCTGATCTCCCTGAAACTGGCACTGGTCTATGCGACTGTCCTGGGTGTCGCCGGCGTTGCGTTGCTGTACAAGGTGGCCAACCCGTTGGCTGCCCTGTTCGCCGTGATCGGCTTCATCATCTACGTCGGCTTCTACAGCCTGTACCTCAAGCGCAAGTCGGTTCACGGCACGCTGGTGGGCAGTCTGTCGGGCGCCATGCCGCCAGTGATCGGTTACGTGGCCGTGACCAACAGCTTCGACATGGCCGCACTGACCCTGCTGGTGATGTTCAGCCTGTGGCAGATGCCGCATTCCTACGCCATCGCGATCTTCCGCTTCAACGATTACCTGGCCGCATCGATTCCGGTGCTGCCAGTGAAGCGCGGTATCGAAGTGGCCAAGAAGCACATCCTGCTCTACATCCTGGCATTCCTCGTGGCGACCTTGATGCTGACCTTCAGCGGCTACGCCGGCATGAGCTACCTCGCCGTCGCCGCGGCCATGGGCATGTACTGGCTGTACATGGCCTGGACCGGCTACAAGGCGGTGGATGACACGGTCTGGGCACGCAAGCTGTTCGTGTTCTCGATCTTCACCATCACCGCGTTGAGCGTCATGATGTCCCTGGACTTCAAGGTGCCCACCGAGCTGCTGCTGACGTACGCACCGTAAGGTTTGCAGGTTGTACGAAAAACCCCGCCATCGGCTGATGCGCGGGGTTTTTTATTGCGCGAATTTTGCCTGCCGCGAGGTTGCGGTGCCTGGGCAAAAGCCCTAAATTCGGATCCAAACCACGTCAGTGATAGCGTCATGCCACTCCTGCGGCGTGCAACTATCGTAACTTGCAGCACTACCGCATCGATCAAGAGGCTGGGCGACATGACTGAGAGGATGACCTGCGACGAACGCTTCATTGCCCTGGCAAAAGAGCTGAACTACGACATCTACGGCGAGAACACGGCGGGCGGCAACTACGCGCCGCTGATCCGCCATCACGATGAGCTGTACATCAGCGGCATGGTGCCGCGCACGAACGGCAAGATCCAGTACCCGGGACGGGTCGGCCTCGAGTTGAACCTCAAGGATGCACAGGCTGCCGCGAGCATCAGCGCCATGCGTTGCCTGGCGTTGATCGTCGATGCGGTCGGCTCGCTGGACAAGATCCGGGCGCTGTTGCGGGTCACGGTCTACGTCAAGTCGACACCGGATTTCGTCGACCTGAGCGAAGTGGCCAATGGCGCCTCGGACGTGTTCAGCCATGTGCTCGGCGATGCCGGTCGGCACACGCGCACCACCGTCGGCGTCTACCAGTTGCCGAAGAACGCCGCCATCGAAGTGGACATGATCGCGGCGCTGCATCCTTCGACATGACCACCGCTTGCGGCCCACGAAAAAGCCCCGCCTGAATTTCAGTGCGGGGCTTTTTCGTCTGCGTCGGCGTTACTGCGCGGCGATGCTGTAGCCAGCGAACGCGGTCTGCTGTTGCAGCGCGGTGATGATGTTCTTGCGGTTGATCGCGTGTTCGGTGCCGGCGTTGTCGACGAAGGTCTCGCCGTCGATCTCGGCTTCTTCGCCTTCACCGACGAAGGTGAAACCGAGGAATTCCAGGGCCTCGCGGTCGACGCTCAGGCGCGAGCGCGGTGTACGCAGTGGCAGGGTCACGCTGATGCCGTCCTTGCTGATGCTGAACACTTCGGCTTCTTTCTTGGCGCGGGCGGCCTTGCTCTTGCCGCCGCTCGGATTGCTGATCGCCTGATGGGTCTGGTTCAGTACCTTGAGGGCCAGGCCGTAGACGATTTCCTGGAACGCCGGGTCGTCCTTGAAGCTGGACAGGATGCGGCTGATCGGGAATTTGCTGCTGAGGTCTTCGAGGGCGGCGATGTCGGCGGCCTCGGCGTCCTTCAGACGCTTGAGCTGGCCCATCAGCTCATAGGCCTGGTCATCATCGAAGCGGTCGTGAGCCTGGCGGATCGCTGCGCGCAGTTCACGGATCTGCTCGCTCTCGCGGGTCGACTGGAACGCGTCCAGAACCATTTCGCTGATGATTTTGGCTTGTGGAAGGTGTTGTGAAAGATTGATGGAGTTTTCGTATTCCGCTTTGGACGACAGGGTGACTACGGATTCAGCGGTGTTGAAATCGGACATTGAAATTTCACTACTTCTTTAACTTTGAATTGAGGCGAAAACGCGCGGCGGCGTTTTCAGGCCGACTAATTTAGGGGAGCGGGGCGGTGTTGTCACGGAGCAACGGGCCTGTGGTCGAGGTTTTTTCCGAGCGCTGTCGGCTATTGTGTGCGGGGGCGCTCCATGGCGATCAGCGACGTTTCAAACCCCAGGCTGGCAAAGAATGCCTCGGCGCCTTCGCGTCCGGCGCGCAGCACCCAGGTGATGCCGGGGTTGTCGCCCATGACATGCTCGACCAGTGCCCGGCCAATCCCGGCACGCCGGTGCTGTTCGTCGACGACGACCATCGACAGATAGCCGTTGGATAAACCGTCGCACAGGCCACGGGCGAAACCGATGATCCGTGCGCCGCTGAGGGCGACGGCCGTGCGCTGGGAGTTGTGGATAAGCTCGGCGAAGTGCTCGGACGTGCCGGTGCGTTGTCCCCAGCCGTGTTGTCCGAGAAACAGCCTGGCCGCTTCCACTTCACTTGGAAGAAGGTCGCGTACGGTCAGAGAGGGGTTCATGTGCTGGTCGCTCCTTGATGGCGTTTTTGTCGCGGGCAGGCCCATCGCTGCGGCGATCAGCGCTTACCCCATTTGTGCACGGCGAAATCGACGAAGCGGCGCAATTTCGGCAGCCTGTAGCGATCTTGCGCGTAAAGCAGGTGCATCGGTCGACTGGGCGGCTGGTAATCCTTCATCACGGTGACCAGCCTGCCGGCCTGCAGATCGTCCTCGACCAGCGCATCCGGCAGCATCACGATGCCCATCCCGGTGCGGGCGGCCTGATGCAGGCCGGCGGAGCTGTTGATCAGCATCGGCCCCTTCACGGCGACCATTACCTCGCCGTCCGGCCCGCTGAGGCGCCATTCCTTTTCCACCGATTGCCAGTCATCGCCCGCCGGATAGGCGAACGACAGGCAGTCATGCTGTTGCAGGTCCGCGGGCGTCTGCGGCATGCCGCGACGCTTGATGTAGTCCGGCGAGGCGCACACGGTCAGCGTGTAGTCGATCAGCGGCCGGGCGATCAGGCTCGACGGTTCGAAATTGCCCAGGCGAAAAGCCACGTCGAGTCCGCTTTCGAGCAGTTCCGGGCGGCGGTTGGTCAGCACCACATCGAGTTTCAGTTGCGGGCATTGCAGGGAAAATTCGCTGAGGGCCGGGGCCAGGCGCTCGACGCCGAAGGTCAGCGGCGCAGTGATCCGCAGGATCCCGCGCGGCTCGTCGAGGGCCTGTTCGGCGAGGCGCTCGGAGTCGGCCACCAACCCCAGCACTTCCAGGCAACGCTGGTAGTAGACGCTGCCGAATTCGGTCAGGCGCTGCCGCCGCGTGGTGCGTTGCAACAATTGCACGCCAAGCCTTTGCTCGAGCGCCCGCAGATGATTGCCGACCATCGTCGTCGACATTTCGCACTGCAACGCGGCCGCGGTCATGCTCCCGGCTTCCACGACCTTCACGTAGACGCTCATCGCCTGCAACACGTCCATTATCAAGCTCTGCTGTTAAATGATTGAAGTTTTGCCGAGTTTATCCAGTTCTGGTGGCTAACCATACTGCGAACACACCGACCTTCTCTGGAGTTTGCCGTCATGAGCGCCGCCCTGATGAACACCTATCAACCGCTGGCCCTGAGTTTCACCAAGGGCCTGGGCACCCGCCTGTGGGATCAGGCGGGCCGCGAGTATCTGGACGCGGTGGCCGGTGTCGCGGTGACCAATGTCGGCCACTCGCATCCGCGTATCGTCGCGGCGATCAGTGAGCAGGCCGGGTTGCTGCTGCACACCTCCAACCTCTACAGCATCGACTGGCAGCGGCAACTGGCCCAGCGGCTGACGCAATTGTCAGGAATGGAGCGGGCGTTTTTCAACAATTCCGGTGCCGAGGCCAACGAAACCGCCCTGAAACTGGCGCGCCTGTACGGTTGGCGCAAAGGCGTCGAGCAGCCGCTGGTGGTGGTGATGGCCAACGCTTTCCACGGGCGCACACTGGGTACATTGTCGGCCAGCGATGGTCCGGCGGTGCGCCTGGGGTTCAACGAGTTGCCGGGGGATTTCGTCAAAGTGCCGTTTGGCGATCTGGCGGCGCTGGAGCGGGTCCGCCAGGAGCATGGCGCGCGCATCGTGGCGGTTCTGGTCGAGCCGATCCAGGGCGAAAGCGGCGTGCAACCGGCACCGCCGGGTTATCTGCAAGCCCTGCGTGAATTGTGCAGTCGTCACGCCTGGCTGCTGATGCTCGACGAGATCCAGACCGGTATCGGTCGCACCGGCCGCTGGTTCGCGTTCCAGCATGAAGGCATCGTCCCGGACGTGATGACCCTCGCCAAGGGGCTCGGTAACGGCGTGCCGATCGGTGCCTGTCTGGCCCGTGGGCGGGCGGCGGATCTGTTCACCCCCGGCAGCCATGGCAGCACGTTTGGCGGCAATCCGCTGGCCTGTCGGGTCGGCTGCACCGTGCTCGACATCATCGAGGAGCAGGGCCTGCTGGCCAATGCACGGATCCAGGGAGAGCGCCTGCTCAGCCGTTTGCGCGCAGAACTGGCGGACCACGCCAATGTCCTGGCCATCCGTGGCCAGGGCTTGATGATCGGCATCGAGCTGAAACAGCCGATCCGCGACCTGACCCTGATCGCCGCGCGCGAGCATGCCTTGCTGATCAACGTGACGCGGGGCAAGACCATTCGCTTGCTGCCGCCGCTGACGATTGATGAGCGCGAGGTGGGGATGATTGTCAGAGGCCTGGCGCGGCTTCTGGCCAGCGATTGATCAGCCGCTGGCAGGGATAGCGGCAGGCGCGGCGGCCAGGCTCAGCGCCTGCAAGCTAGTGCGGATAGTCGGCCAGATCCGGTGCCAGCATGCGTGTTGGCGGCGCGCCGTTGGCGTTGTGCTGGATGATGGCTTGCGGCTGGCCGTGCTCATTGAAAAACACCTGGCCGATCCCCGCCGAGTTCCACAGGCGTTCGCCGGTCTCGGCGTGTTCCGGCACGTACGGCACGATGCGCATACGGCGGCGCTTGGTCAGCCAGTTGAGTGGTGAACGCGGCGAGTACAGCCAGCGGTTGAGGCGGTCGAACCATTCCAGCAAGGTCTGGGGAAACTCGTTCTTGATGCCGCTGCTGGTGATCTGCCAGATCCGCGGGCCGGCCTTGCGGTGTCGGATCAATACTTCGTAGACGAAGGAATAATGCACATCGCCCGACAGCACCACGTAGCTGCCGGGTGTGCGCGAGTGTCGGAAAATGTTCAGGATCACCTGGGCCGCGCCGCGATGGGCCATCCAGTTTTCCGCATCGACCAGCAGCGGATAACCGCACCAGCTGAACACCTTCTGCACGGTTTCGATCAGCTTCACGCCGAAGATCGGTGCCGGCGAGACGATGATCGCCGACGGATGATCGAGCAGTTCCTGTTGCAATTCGCTCAGGGCTTCCCAGTCGAGCAGGCCGGACGGCTGCTTCAGCGCCATTTCGCTGCGCCAGCGGCGGGTGCGGGTGTCGAGCACCACCAGCGCCGGGCTGCTCGGCAACACGAAGTGCCAGTGCTGGAAGCGCAGCAGTTCATCGATCAAGTCATCCTGAAGTGGGCTGTCGAGATAACGCTTGTTCGCGGTGGCGCTCAGCTGGCGGGTTTTCTCCAGGATCCCGGCGAAGGCATCCGGATTGTTGCCCCAACCCTGGCACAACATATAGGCGATCAACGCATTGCCGATGATCCGTTTCGAGAACGGATGGCCGTAGGCTGTTTCCTCCCACTGCGCAGAAAGATTCCAGTCGTCGGTGATGTCGTGGTCGTCGAAAATCATCAGGCTCGGCAGGTGCGCCAAGGCGCGTGCGACGTTGCCGAGCCCGGCCTTGAAGTCATCGATCCGGGTCTGTTCGAGGTGGTAGCGCTGGCGTCGCTCCGGTGTAAGGGCCGGCGCCTGCGGATCGATCAGCGTCCACGCCGTCGGTGACCACACCAGCAGGTACATGGCCATGACTTCGGCGAAGGTCACCAGGTGATTGTCGGCGCTGCTGCTGGTGAAAATCGGCTTGCGAGAACCGCCGAAAAAGCGCTCGCGCAATGTCTCGTTGCTCTCCAGCGCCGGTAACAAATCCGCGCGGTGGTAGTAACTGGCCGGGTGCTCGTAGAGCCTGGCGCTGTCACTGACCACCGCACCGTCGAGCTGCTCATCGAACAGACCGAGGCGCGCGATCAGCGCATGGATCGCCCGCAACATCGGGCCGGCGACATCATCGGCGTAGACCTGATCGCCGCTCATCATCAACAGGGCGGGGCGCTCTTGCGGCGTGGTTTGCGCTGCCAGCAGCCGGTCGACGCACAACAAACCGTCTGCCGCCGGGTGGTGTGGCTTGCGGCAGGAACCATGCAGCAACTGCTCAATCCGCGAGCGCAGGACGAAGTTCGGACTCGCGGCGTCGTTGTAGAGCAGGTGCGCGGCCCATTCGGCGATGCCCTGCTGGCCGTCGATCAGCACGTCGTAGTCGATGTACGTATCGCAGGGCAGGGCGTTTTCCAGGGGGACGTCGATCAAGTGCACAAAGGCGTAACGGCCTACGGCGATGACCGTGCATTTCGTCGCATCCAGCGGGATGTCTCCTACACCTCGCAGGCGCAGGGTCAGCGCCAGTGGGCGCGTAGCGACCAGCCACAAGACCAGTCGCGTCGGCTCCAGGCGTCGCAGCAGCGGGCCGGCCAACACCGCTGGCAGCGGAGACAGATCATCAGCAGGTCGAGGCATCAAAGGGCAAGGCTCAAGGCGCACAGGCCGGCGATGATAGCGCAGGCGGCGCCTTTCACCCTTAAACCAGGCTTAAGACTCGATCTTTTTCAGCTTCAGATCGAGCAAGTGCCACGCGGCTTTGTCGGTATCCTTGGCGTCCACTTGCTGCACCGAACAGTCAAAAGTGTATTTGACGTCGTCGCCGAGCATGTTGCGCGCGGTGACGGTGCTGCTGATGGTGTAGGTCTGATTGTTGAAGCGCTGGCTGCGAGCATTCTTGGGGTCGGCGATCGCGGCCGACGCGGAAAAGCGCATGGCGCGCTTGATGAGGGGGTCGCAGACCATGAACGCCATCAGCGATCGGTCCGCGTTCGCATGCGTGCCGGCCAATCGGCGGTCAACGGCGAAGTCGTTGCGCACGTTGTCCTTGATGTCCTTTTCCAGCAGCGACGCGGGCAGGCGTTTGCTGTAGTTCGGCAGCAGGGCGGACTCCGGTGGTGACGGCTCGTTCTGGGGGGCGCTGGCGACGTAGTCCGGCAGGTTGTCGTATCCGCTCGGCGTCGCGGGGATGCTCGGTCTGGGCTGATTGGCCATTTCCAGTTCCGGCACCAGGGCCGATGCGGCGTCCTGTACCTCGCTGCTCTCGGTTTGCGCCACAGGGGGTTGGTCTGGCAGCGGGAACAGGGCAAGGGTGATCGACAACACCACCATGGCCACGATAAAACCGGCCAGGACACCGGCGAAGGTGGCGAAGAACAGGTTCCAGCTGCCGCGTTTTTTCACCACCCAGCGCCACATCAAGCCCCAGACCAGCAGAAACACCAGAAAATGCAGAAACTCCATTCGATCCTTTTCCTTAACCAACCAGACACATGAAAACAGCGCCCGTCACTACACGGGGCTGACAATGGACGGCACGATAACAAAATAGAAAGTTCGCGCCACATCAACCTTAGCGTTGTCGGAAATCAGATGGCTGTTAGGTTCTGATGCAACGCGCAAACGGCGCGGCTGCTGAACGTATCGCCCAGCCAGCTACAGTGAACGTGTCACGCAGTGCGTCATGGAACAGAGGAGAGCGAAAATGAAGCGAGTCATCCTGCCGGCGCTGGTCGTGTTGATTGCGGCGCAGTCGCCGGCGTACGCCATCAACGACAAGTATCGCAAACAGCTCGAGCAGTCCGGCTGCACCCAGGTCAGCGAAACCCAGGGCTGCGACATCCACAAGAGCAAGGCGGAAAACGCCAAGGCCGGGTTCAGCAACCCCGCCGCCGAAACCCCGGCCGCACCGACCCCGTATGTCGGGCAGTGGGTGGCCAAGAGCGATTCCGGCGCGACCGTCGCCACCATCCGCATCGATGCCAAGGAGCAGGTCTGGGTCAACGGCAAAAAAGTCAGTGCCAAGCGCACCGATGGCACGCTGCAATTCCGCCAGGGCAAGCTGCTGTTCACCCTCCAGGGCGACCGGCGCCTGCAGAATGAGGATTACTGGACGGACAGCGATGCCGGCACCAAGGGGCCGATCCAGATCGAGTGATCAGCCGCCGCTCAGAGAATGTCTTTCAAGTAACCCTTGAGCGCGAGGAGCGGCCGATCAAGCTGCTCCAGCGACTGCGCCTGGTGCAAATCGCCGGACAACCTGTGCAACTCGCGCCCCAGCGGCTTGCCGACACCGCCCAGCGCCTCCAGCGCCAGCCCCAGGCATTCGTGCATCTTGTCCTGAATCGTCGCCACATCGCCCCGCCGCACCAGCAACTCGAACACATCGCGCTGGTAATCGCCCATGACCAGATCATCCCGCAGAATCGGGCTCAGCCCTTCTTCCTCATACGCCAGTTTGAGGGAGAACAGGGCGACGGTTTCCAGGGATGATTCCATGCGGGTGGATCCTTGAGCGTTCGACGGGATAACGGCGGGGCTTTTCGGCAGACGAAAAAAAAGGCCTTGCTAAGCAAGACCTTTCTTAATTTTGGTGCCCCGAGGGAGACTCGAACTCCCACTCCTTTCGAAAACGGATTTTGAATCCGCCGCGTCTACCAATTCCGCCATCAGGGCTCAATGGCGGCGAAGTATAGAGAGGTGCCTACCGTTGGTCAATCACGTTTCATGGTCAATTTTTGATAATTCCGCTAGACTTTCCGGCCCTGCTAGACGAACCCCATCATGCGCGTTGCTGACTTTACCTTCGAGCTTCCTGATTCGCTGATTGCCCGCCATCCCCTGGCCGAGCGTCGCGGTAGTCGCCTGTTGACCCTGGATGGGGTCAGCGGCGCCCTGGCACACCGTCAATTCACTGATCTGCTTGAGCATTTGCGCCCGGGCGATCTGATGGTGTTCAACAATACCCGGGTGATTCCGGCGCGGCTGTTCGGCCAGAAGGCTTCCGGCGGCAAGCTGGAAATCCTCATCGAGCGGGTGCTCGACGCGCACCGCGTGCTGGCTCATGTGCGCTCCAGCAAGTCGCCGAAGCCGGGGTCGAAGATCCTCATCGACGGCGGCGGTGAAGCCGAGATGCTGGCGCGCCACGATGCGCTGTTCGAGCTGGGCTTCGCCGAAGAAGTGCTGCCGCTGCTCGATCGCGTCGGGCACATGCCGTTGCCTCCTTATATAGACCGCCCGGACGAAGGCGCGGATCGCGAGCGTTATCAGACCGTGTACGCCGAGCGCCTGGGCGCGGTGGCGGCGCCGACTGCGGGGTTGCATTTCGACCAGACGCTGCTGGAGGCGATTGCCGCCAAGGGCGTGGAGACTGCATTCGTCACCCTGCACGTGGGCGCCGGTACGTTCCAGCCCGTGCGCGTCGACAAGATCGAAGATCACCACATGCACAGCGAATGGCTGGAAGTCGGCCAGGACGTGGTCGACGCCGTGGCCGCCTGCCGCGCGCGCGGTGGCCGGGTGATCGCGGTGGGTACCACCAGCGTGCGTTCGCTGGAGACCGCTGCCCGTGATGGCGTGCTCAAGCCGTTCAGTGGCGATACCGACATCTTTATCTACCCGGGCCGGCCGTTCCATGTGGTCGATGCCCTGGTGACCAATTTCCATTTGCCCGAATCCACGCTGTTGATGCTGGTTTCGGCATTCGCTGGTTATCCGGAAACCATGGCTGCCTATAAAGCCGCCGTGGACAACGGCTACCGCTTTTTCAGCTACGGTGATGCGATGTTCATCACCCGTAATCCCGCGCCACGCGGCCCAGAGGAAACAGTATGAGTCGCACCTGTCGCATGTCGTTCGAGTTGCTGGCCACCGATGGCAAGGCCCGTCGTGGTCGTCTGACCTTCCCGCGCGGTACCGTCGAGACCCCGGCCTTCATGCCGGTGGGTACCTACGGCACGGTCAAGGGCATGTTGCCGCGTGACATCGTCGCCACCGGCGCGGAAATCATTCTGGGCAACACCTTCCACCTGTGGCTGCGTCCTGGCACCGAAGTGATCAAGGAGCACGGCGACCTGCACGATTTCATGCAGTGGAAAGGCCCGATTCTGACCGACTCCGGCGGCTTCCAGGTGTTCAGCCTGGGCGCAATGCGCAAGATCAAGGAGGAGGGCGTGACCTTCGCCTCCCCGGTCGACGGTTCGAAAGTGTTCATGGGCCCGGAAGAGTCGATGCAGGTGCAGCGCGACCTGGGCTCCGACATCGTGATGATTTTCGACGAATGCACGCCGTATCCGGCTGACGAAGATGTCGCGCGGGTGTCGATGGAACTGTCGTTGCGCTGGGCGCAGCGTTCGAAGAACGCGCACGGCGACAACACGGCGGCGCTGTTCGGTATCGTCCAGGGCGGCATGCACCAGGACCTGCGCATGCGCTCGCTGGAAGGCCTCGACAAGATCGGCTTCGATGGCCTGGCCATCGGCGGTCTGTCGGTGGGCGAACCGAAGCATGAAATGATCAAGGTGCTGGATTACCTGCCGGGCATGATGCCGGCTGACAAACCTCGTTACCTTATGGGCGTTGGCAAACCGGAAGATCTGGTTGAGGGTGTGCGCCGCGGTGTGGACATGTTCGATTGCGTGATGCCAACCCGTAATGCCCGCAATGGGCATCTGTTCATTGATACCGGCGTGCTGAAGATCCGTAACGCGTTCCATCGCCATGATGATTCGCCGCTCGATCCGACCTGCGATTGCTATACCTGCCAGAACTTCTCCCGCGCTTATCTGCATCATCTGGACAAGTGCGGCGAAATGCTCGGCAGCATGCTCAATACCATCCACAATTTGCGCCATTATCAGGTGCTGATGGCTGGTTTGCGCGAGGCTATTCAACAGGGTACATTGGCCGCCTTTGTCGATGCCTTCTACGCCAAACGCGGACTTCCCGTTCCGCCTTTGGACTGAGTTTTCTGACCCCAAGATTCAACATTTGCAACTGGAGTGCTAAATGAGCTTTTTTATCTCTAACGCCATGGCTGACGCGGCTGCACCGGCTGCAGCGCCTATGGGCGGCGGCTTCGAGTGGATTTTCCTGGTCGGCTTCCTGGTCATCTTCTACCTGATGATCTGGCGTCCACAGGCCAAGCGCGCCAAAGAGCAGAAGAACCTGCTGAGCAGCCTGGCGAAGGGCGACGAAGTGGTCACCACCGGCGGCATCGCCGGCAAGATCACCAAAGTGGCCGATGACTTCGTGGTACTGGAAGTTTCCGACACCGTGGAAATGAAGTTCCAGAAGGGCGCTATCGCCGCCACGCTGCCAAAAGGCACGCTGAAAGCGATCTGAAGGCAACAACTTCTACTCAATCGACGGGGCGCGCAAGGCGCCCCGCGTTCATAACGGGCGGCGTGATGCTGAACAAATATCCTCTGTGGAAATACATTCTGATCCTGGCGGTGCTGGCGATCGGTCTGATTTATTCCGCTCCCAATCTATACCCCGATGACCCGGCCATTCAGATCAGTGGTGCCAGCACGGCGCTGCAGGTCAACCAGGCCGATCTGGATCGCGTCAGCACGGCGCTGCGTGAGTCCGGCATCAACGTCAAGGCCTCGAGCCTGGCGGCCAACGGCAAGGGCGGCCTGATCCGTCTGACCAAGGCTGAAGACCAGTTGCCGGCCAAAGACGTGGTGCGCAAGGCATTGGGCGACGACTACGTGGTCGCACTGAACCTGGCCCAGACCACTCCGCAATGGTTGCGCAGCCTCGCCGCGCACCCGATGAAGCTGGGTCTGGACTTGTCCGGTGGTGTGCACTTCCTGCTCGAAGTGGACATGGACAAAGCCCTCGATGCCCGCCTGAAAGTCTACGAAGGCGACGTCAAGAGCCTGCTGCGCAAAGAAAAACTGCGTTATCGCAGCCTGCCGCAACTGGACGGTGCCATTCAGTTGGGCTTCAGCGACACTGATTCCCGCGAACAGGCTCGTGCGCTGATCCGCAAGAACTTCAACGATTTCGACATTGTTCCGGCCGACCTCAACGGTCAACCGGTGCTGCGTCTGGCGATGACCCCGGCCAAGCTGGCGGAAATCCGTGAATACTCCATCAAGCAGAACCTGACCACGGTACGTAACCGCGTCAACGAGCTGGGTGTTGCCGAGCCGATCGTCCAGCGTCAGGGCGCCAACCGCATCGTGGTTGAGCTGCCGGGCGTGCAGGACACTGCCGAAGCCAAGCGTATCCTCGGCAAGACGGCCAACCTCGAGTTCCGTCTGGCCGCCGAGCCGGGTGCTTCGAAAGCCACGTCCGAGACCTTCGAATTCCGTGAGGGCAAGCGTCCTCCTGCGCAGATCGAGCGTGGCCTGATCATCACCGGTGACCAGGTCACCGACGCCAAGGCCGGTTTCGGCGAGCACGGCACGCCGGAAGTGAACATCCGTCTGGATGGCCACGGTGGCGAGCTGATGAGCCGCGCAACCCGTTCGAACGTCGGTCGCAGCATGGCGGTGATCTTCATCGAACAGCGTCCGGTTACCACTTACACCAAGCAAGTGGTCGACGGCGTCGAGAAAGACGTGCCGGTACAGACGTTCAAGGAAGAGAAAAAGATCATCAGCCTGGCGACCATCCAGTCGCCGCTGGGTGCGCAGTTCCGTATTACCGGCCTCAACGGCCAGGGCGAATCGTCCGAGCTGGCGCTGCTGCTGCGTGCCGGTGGTCTGGCCGCTCCGATGTACTTCGCGGAAGAACGTACCATCGGCCCTAGCCTGGGTGCGGACAACATCACCAAGGGTATCGATGCGTCGCTGTGGGGCATGCTGTTCGTCTCGCTGTTCATCATCGCCATCTACCGCTTCTTCGGCCTGATCGCCACCGTCGCGCTGGCGGTGAACATGGTCCTGCTGCTGGCGCTGATGTCGCTGCTGGGCGCAACGCTGACCCTGCCGGGTATCGCCGGTATCGTTCTGACCATGGGTATGGCGGTCGACGCCAACGTGCTGATCTTCTCGCGGATTCGTGAAGAGATCGCCGCCGGCATGACCGTGCAGCGTGCAATCAACGAAGGCTTCGGCCGGGCATTCACCGCGATTCTCGACGCCAACCTGACCACCCTGTTGGTCGGCGGCATCCTCTTCGCCATGGGCACCGGCCCGGTGAAGGGTTTCGCAGTGACCATGTCCCTCGGGATCTTTACCTCGATGTTCACGGCCATCATGGTGACCCGCGCGATGGTCAACCTGATCTTCGGCGGTCGTGACTTCAAGAAGTTGTGGATTTAAGGGGCTGCCATGTTACGTACAATCAACTTCATGGGCGTTCGCAACGTTGCGTTCGGCGTCACCGTGTTCCTCACCGTTCTGGCCTTGTTCAGTGTTTTCCACAAGGGCATGAACTGGGGCCTGGACTTCACCGGCGGTACGCTCATCGAGCTGACCTACGAGCGTCCGGCCGACGTCACCAAGGTGCGTGAGCAACTGACCACGGCCGGTTATCACGAAGCCATCGTGCAGAACTTCGGTGCAACCACCGACCTGCTGGTGCGCATGCCGGGCGAAGACCCGCAACTGGGTCACCAGGTCGCGGACGCTCTGCAGAAAGTCGGCGGCGACAACCCGGCAACGGTCAAGCGCGTCGAGTTCGTCGGCCCGCAGGTGGGTGAAGAACTGCGCGACCAGGGCGGCCTCGGCATGCTGCTGGCGCTCGGCGGCATCCTGATCTACCTGGCTTTCCGCTTTCAGTGGAAGTTTGCCGTCGGTGCCATCGTTTCGCTGGTCCACGACGTGATCGTGACCGTGGGTATCCTGTCGTTCTTCCAGATCACCTTCGACCTGACGGTGCTGGCGGCGGTACTGGCGATCATCGGCTACTCGCTGAACGACACCATCGTCGTGTTCGACCGGGTTCGTGAAAACTTCCGTGTCCTGCGCAAGGCTTCGCTGATCGAGAACATCAACATCTCGACCACCCAGACCCTGCTGCGGACCATGGCAACGTCGATCTCCACCCTGTTGGCGATCGCCGCGCTGCTGTTCTTCGGTGGCGACAACCTGTTCGGTTTCTCCATCGCGTTGTTCATCGGTGTGCTGGCGGGTACCTACTCGTCGATCTACATCGCCAACGTGGTGCTGATCTGGCTGAACCTGAGCACTGAGGATCTGATTCCTCCGGCCGCCACCGAGAAGGAAGTCGACGACCGTCCATGACGGCCATCGTTTTCCAGCGGTCAGGCAAAAAAGGCGCGAGTTGAACTCGCGCCTTTTTTTATGCTCCAAGGCTGGGAGAAGCGCGGGCGCGTCCCGCATGTGATGGTCAGGAGGTTCATGTGAACAAGTCGTTGCTGGTTGGTGCGGTATTGGGTGCTGTCGGTGTAACAGCCGGGGGTGCTGTTGCCACCTACAGCCTGGTTAAAAGCGGCCCTGAGTATGCGCAAGTGCTGGCCGTCGAACCGGTCAAAACACAGATCAAGACTCCACGTGAAGTGTGCAAGGATGTAGCGGTGACCCGTCAGGCGCCGGTCAAGGATCAACACCAGATCCTCGGTACTGCCATCGGTGCGGTAGCGGGCGGTCTGCTGGGTAACCAGATCGGTGGCGGTACCGGCAAGAAGATTGCCACGGTGGCCGGTGCGGTCGGTGGCGGCTATGCCGGTAACAAGGTGCAGGAAGGCATGCAGAATCGCGATACCTACACCACTACCCAGACTCGCTGTAACACCGTGAATGACATCAGCGACAAGGTCGTCGGCTATGACGTGCGCTATTCCCTCGATGGCAAGGAAGGCAAGGTGCGCATGGATCGTGATCCGGGCAACCAGATTCCGGTCGACAAGGAAGGCAAGCTGATCCTGTCGCAGAATCAGCCGGGCCAATAACCGTCCCGTCGTTGTAAAAAAAGCACCCTGCGGGGTGTTTTTTTTGTGCCTGCGATTCAGGCTTCGGCGCCCATCCCTGATGTGGGGGCGAGCCTGCTCGCGAAAGCGGCATGTCAGGCAGCATCGATATTGAATGTCAGACCACCTTCGCGAGCAGGCTCGCTCCCACTAGGGTGGGTGGTGATCTCACAGGCATAAAAAAAGCACCCCGAAGGGTGCTTTTCTGTTTCGCTGGCAGCTTAGCGCTTCAGCGAAGCCGGCAGGTGCGGCTGGATCGCCGTCAGAACCGCCTTGAAGCATTTGGTGTTGCCGGCAACGATGTGGCCTTTCTCAAGGAAGTCGTGACCGCCGGTGAAGTCGCTCACCAGGCCGCCTGCTTCCTGAATCAGCAGGGCGCCGGCTGCCATGTCCCACTCGGACAGGCCCGATTCCCAGAACGCGTCGAAACGACCGGCGGCCACGTAGGCCAGGTCCAGGCTGGCGGAACCGGCACGGCGGATGCCGGCAGTCTGGCCAACCAGGGCGCGGAACATGCCCAGGTAGTTGTCGAGGTTGTCCATCTGGTCGTCACGGAACGGGAAGCCGGTGCCGAGCAGGGCGCCGTCGAGGCTGGTGCGACCGCTGACGCGCAGGCGACGACCGTTCAGTTGAGCGCCACGGCCACGGCTGGCGGTGAATTCTTCCTGGCGAACCGGGTCCAGAACAACGGCGTGTTCCAGGCGGCCGCGGTATTTGCAGGCGATGCTGACAGCGAAATGGGGGATGCCGCGCAGGAAGTTGGTGGTGCCGTCCAGTGGATCGATGATCCACAGGTACTCTTCGCCTTCGATGCCGTTGCCGACGTGCATGCCGGTCTCTTCACCCTGGATCGAGTGATTCGGGTAAGCCTTGCGCAGGGCGTCGATGATTTTCTGTTCGGCGGCGCGATCCACCTCGGATACGTAATCCTTGGCGTCTTTTTCGTCGACCTTGATGGTATCCAGGCGCTCGATGGAGCGGAAGATCAGTTCACTGGCGCTGCGGGCGGCGCGCAGCGCGATATTCAGCATGGGCTGCATGGATGTGTCACCTAAGGTTGTTAAAGAAAGCCGCGCATTCTATCAGAACTTTTCTTCAGGTGAAGGTCGCTGTTCGCTTTCATAGCTTAACGGTAGGCTGTTCTGTAAGATTTGCACCCCTTTCCCCAGTCCGAGAGCGCCTTCCGTGCTGCAAAACATTCGTGTCGTCCTGGTCAATACCAGCCACCCGGGGAATATCGGCGGGACCGCGCGCGCCATGAAAAACATGGGTCTGTCGCGGCTGGTACTGGTCGATCCGCGGGTGTTTCCGCACCATGAAGCGGATGCCCGCGCCTCCGGCGCCGGCGATATCCTTGAAAACGCCCAGGTCGTCGCCACCTTGGAAGATGCCTTGGTCGGCTGCAATCTGGTGCTCGGTACCAGCGCCCGCGATCGGCGCATTCCCTGGCCGTTGCTCGATCCCCGCGAATGCGGGACCAAAGTGGTCGAGGAGGCCGGGCAGGGCGCCGAGATCGCTCTGGTATTCGGGCGCGAAGACTCCGGTCTGACCAATGACGAGCTGCAGCGATGTCACTATCACGTGCACATCCCTTCCGATCCTGAATTCAGCTCGCTGAATCTCGGGGCGGCGGTGCAGGTGTTGAGCTACGAAGTGCGTATGGCCTGGCTGGCCGCTCAGGGGCAGCCGACCAAGATCGAGAAAGAAGAAGTGGCTTCGGTGAAAAGTGCCGAGCTGGCAACCATGGATGAGCTGGAACGCTTTTATGAGCATCTGGAGCAGACGCTGGTGGCCATCGAATTTCTCGATCCGGAAAAGCCGCGGCACCTGATGGCGCGCCTGCGCCGGTTGTACGGACGCAGCTCGGTCAGCCGGGCGGAAATGAATATTTTGCGTGGCATCCTCACGGAAACCCAGAAAGCGGCCCGTGGTGAGCTTCTTAAGCGGAAGGAATAATGATGTTCGAGCGTTTGCGTGAAGATATCCAGAGCGTATTTCACCGAGATCCGGCGGCGCGTAACGCTTTTGAAGTCCTGACCTGCTACCCCGGCATGCATGCGATCTGGATTCACCGGCTGGCCGGCATGCTCTGGCGCAACGAGCTGAAATGGCTGGCGCGGCTGGTGTCGAACTTCGGTCGCTGGTTGACCGGCATCGAGATTCATCCGGGGGCGAAAGTCGGTCGGCGCTTCTTCATCGATCACGGCATGGGCATTGTCATCGGTGAAACCGCCGAGATTGGCGATGACGTGACTATTTACCAGGGGGTAACCCTGGGCGGTACCAGCTGGAATAAAGGCAAGCGCCATCCGACGCTGGGTGACGGTGTCGTGGTCGGTGCGGGCGCCAAGGTGCTGGGGCCGTTCACCGTGGGTGCCGGTGCCAAGGTCGGTTCCAACGCGGTCGTGACCAAGGAAGTGCCGCCAGGTGCAACCGTGGTGGGTATTCCGGGGCGGATCATCGTCAAGTCCGATGACGAGCAGGATGCCAAGCGCAAGGCCATGGCCGAGAAGATCGGTTTCGATGCCTACGGCGTCAGCGAGGACATGCCCGACCCGGTGGCGCGCGCCATCGGACAGCTGCTCGATCACCTGCAGGCGGTGGATGGGCGTCTGGAAGGGATGTGCGGTGCACTGAAGGATCTGGGCAGCAATTACTGTGCGAAAGATCTGCCCGAGCTGCGTGAAGAAGACTTCGCCTGCGTCAAAGGCAAGGATCAGAGTCAGGCCAGCTAGGTCCGGGCAACCCTTTCGCGAGCAGGCTCGCTCCCCCTTGGAATGCGTTCTTCTGTGGGAGCGAGCCTGCTGGCGATGAACGAAACGCGGTACTGCTGGCTGTGCGCCGCCAGCCTTTGCTATGATGCGCGCGCTCTTTTGCGGGTAAACCTGACTAAAGTACTAGGTCTTAAAGTTGACTTAAATACTCGGGAATTGCATACTCGCACCCATTCCGAACTCCGTGGTAATTGTCCATGCGACTGACTACAAAAGGCCGATACGCCGTGACCGCCATGCTTGACTTGGCGTTGCACGCGCAGCACGGGCCGGTGTCCCTGGCCGATATCTCCGAGCGCCAAGGCATCTCCCTGTCCTATCTCGAACAGCTTTTCGCCAAGCTGCGCCGCAGCAACCTGGTTTCCAGCGTTCGCGGTCCGGGCGGTGGCTACCAGTTGTCCCGCGACATGCAGAGCATCCAGGTCGCCCAGGTGATCGATGCGGTGAACGAATCGGTCGATGCAACCAAATGCCAGGGCCAGGGCGATTGCCATTCCGGCGACACCTGCCTGACCCATCATCTGTGGTGCGACCTGAGCCTGCAGATTCACGAATTTCTGAGCGGTATCAGCTTGGCTGATCTTGTGACTCGCCGTGAGGTGCAAGAAGTAGCCCAGCGTCAGGACCAGCGCCGTTGCAACAGCAAGGCGCCACGCCTGGACAAGATTGAAGCGTCCGCCGTCGAATGACAGCCGAAGAGCTAGCGGCACGCCAGCCCTGATTTAGGAGATAGTCCATGAAATTGCCGATTTACCTTGATTACTCTGCGACCACCCCGGTTGATCCGCGTGTTGCGCAAAAAATGAGTGAATGCCTGCTGGTCGACGGAAACTTCGGTAACCCGGCGTCGCGCTCCCACGTGTTCGGCTGGAAAGCTGAAGAGTCGGTCGAAAACGCCCGTCGTCAGGTGGCCGACCTGGTCAACGCCGACCCGCGCGAAATCGTCTGGACCTCCGGTGCCACCGAGTCCGACAACCTGGCAATCAAGGGTGCGGCACATTTCTATGCCTCCAAGGGCAAGCACCTGATCACCAGCAAGATCGAACACAAGGCCGTTCTCGACACCATGCGCCAACTGGAGCGTGAAGGTTTCGAAGTGACCTACCTCGAGCCGACCGAAGATGGCCTGATCACCCCGGCGATGATCGAAGCCGCGCTGCGCGACGACACCGTCCTGGTATCGGTGATGCACGTGAACAACGAAATCGGCACCATCAACGACATCGCGGCGATCGGCGAACTGACCCGTTCCAAGGGCGTTCTGCTGCATGTCGACGCGGCTCAGTCGACCGGCAAGGTCGAGATCGACCTGCAGAAGCTGAAAGTCGACATGATGTCGTTCTCTGCCCACAAGACCTACGGTCCCAAAGGCATCGGCGCGCTGTACGTCAGCCGCAAGCCGCGTGTGCGCATCGAAGCGACCATGCACGGCGGCGGTCACGAGCGCGGCATGCGTTCCGGCACCCTGGCGACCCACCAGATCGTCGGCATGGGCGAAGCGTTCCGCGTGGCCAAGGAAGACATGGCTGCCGAGAACGTGCGCATCAAGGCCCTGAGCGATCGCTTCTACAAGCAGGTCGAGCATCTGGAAGAGCTGTACGTCAACGGCAGCCTGACCGCCCGCGTTCCGCACAACCTGAACCTGAGCTTCAACTACGTTGAAGGCGAGTCGCTGATCATGGCGCTCAAGGATCTGGCCGTGTCGTCCGGTTCGGCGTGCACCTCGGCTTCCCTGGAGCCTTCGTACGTGCTGCGTGCCCTGGGCCGCAACGACGAACTGGCACACAGCTCGATCCGTTTCACCTTCGGCCGCTTCACCACCGAAGAAGAAATCGACTACGCCGCGCAGAAAGTCTGCGAGGCCGTTACCAAGCTGCGCGCTCTGTCGCCGCTGTGGGACATGTACAAAGACGGTGTCGACATTTCGAAAATCGAGTGGGCGGCACACTGATTTCAAGTCGCCGCGAACCGGCCCTGCGGACTTCGGTTGCGGGGCTTAAAGAGCGACTCTCTGATGAGTGAGGAATAAGCATCATGGCTTACAGCGAAAAGGTCATCGACCACTACGAAAACCCGCGCAACGTCGGCAAGATGAATGCCGAAGACCCGGATGTCGGCACTGGCATGGTCGGCGCCCCGGCGTGCGGCGACGTCATGCGCCTGCAGATCAAGGTCAACGAGCAGGGCGTGATTGAAGACGCCAAGTTCAAGACCTACGGCTGCGGTTCGGCTATCGCTTCCAGCTCCCTCGCTACCGAGTGGATGAAGGGCAAGACCCTGGACGAAGCCGAAACCATCAAGAACACCCAGCTGGCCGAAGAACTGGCCCTGCCGCCAGTGAAAATCCACTGCTCGGTACTCGCTGAAGACGCCATCAAGGCCGCTGTTCGCGATTACAAGCAGAAGAAAGGCTTGATCTGACTTTCAAGATTTGGCGACGAGTAAGGAGTCAACGATGGCTATCAGCATGACAGAAGCGGCTGCTCGACACGTGCGGCGCTCCCTTGACGGGCGCGGCAAAGGTGAAGGGATTCGTCTGGGTGTTCGCACCACGGGCTGTTCCGGCCTTGCCTACGTGCTGGAGTTTGTCGACGAGGTGGTTGCAGAGGACCAGGTGTTCGAAAGTCACGGCGAAAAAGTGATCATCGACCCGAAAAGCCTGGCTTACCTGGACGGCACCGAGCTCGATTTCGTCAAGGAAGGGTTGAACGAAGGCTTCAAGTTCAACAATCCCAACGTCCGCGGTGAATGTGGCTGCGGCGAAAGCTTCAACATCTGAGGCTTGTCGTGGGTATTCCTTGTCATTTCGCTTTATTCGAGCTGCAACCGAGCTTCCGTCTGGATCTCGAGCAGTTGGCCACACGCTACCGTGAGCTGGCGCGCGGCGTTCATCCGGACCGCTTTGCCGATGCTTCCGAGCGCGAGCAGCGGTCGGCGCTCGAGCAGTCTGCGCGGCTCAACGACGCCTATCAGACGCTCAAGAGCCCGGCGCAGCGTGCACGCTACCTGCTGACCATCAGCGGGCATGAAGTGCCGATGGAAGTCACGGTTCACGACCCCGAGTTTCTCCTGCAGCAGATGCAATGGCGCGAAGAGCTCGAAGACCTCCAGGACAGCGCCGATCTCGACGGTGTCGCGGTGTTCAAGCGGCGCCTGAAAGTGGCCCAGGAAGCGCTCAACGAAAGCTTCGCAGCCTGTTGGGATGATGCAGCGCAACGCGAGCAGGCCGAACGCCTGATGCGGCGCATGCAGTTCCTCGACAAGCTCACCTACGAAGTGCGCCAGTTAGAAGAGCGCCTCGACGATTAACCCAGTGCCGCTCCGGTCGCACGCCTGATATACAGATAAGTCCTGATCACGATGGCCCTACTGCAGATCGCCGAACCCGGCCAAAGTCCTCAACCGCACCAGCGTCGTCTGGCTGTGGGGATCGACTTGGGCACTACCAATTCGCTGGTCGCTGCGTTGCGCAGTGGTCTTTCCGAGCCGCTGGCCGATGCCGACGGGCAGGTCATCCTGCCGTCCGCCGTGCGTTATCACGCCGATCGCGTCGAAGTTGGCGAGTCGGCCAAACTGGCTGCGTCCACCGATCCCTTGAACACCGTGCTGTCGGTCAAGCGCCTGATGGGCCGTGGTCTTTCCGACGTCAAGCAACTGGGCGAGCAACTGCCATACCGCTTTGTCGGCGGCGAATCGCATATGCCGTTCATCGACACCGTGCAGGGGCCGAAAAGCCCGGTGGAAGTTTCCGCCGATATCCTCAAGGTGCTGCGCCAGCGCGCCGAAGCGACTCTGGGCGGTGAACTGGTCGGTGCGGTGATCACCGTTCCCGCCTATTTCGACGATGCCCAGCGTCAGGCCACCAAGGATGCGGCGAAACTCGCCGGTCTGAACGTGCTGCGCCTGCTCAACGAGCCGACCGCGGCCGCCGTGGCCTACGGTCTGGATCAGCACGCCGAAGGCCTGGTCGCGATTTACGACCTGGGCGGCGGTACGTTCGATATTTCGATTCTGCGCCTGACCGGCGGCGTCTTCGAAGTGCTGGCCACCGGTGGCGACAGTGCCCTGGGCGGCGATGACTTCGATCACGCCATTGCTGGCTGGATCATCGAAAGCGCCGGTCTGTCTGCCGATCTCGACCCGGGAGCGCAACGCAATCTGCTGCAGACTGCCTGCGCGGCCAAAGAAGCGCTGACCGATGCCGCCAGCGTTGAAGTCGCCTACGGTGACTGGAAAGCGCAACTGACCCGCGAAGCCTTCGATGCGCTGATCGAGCCAATGGTTGCCCGCAGCCTGAAAGCCTGCCGCCGCGCCGTGCGTGATTCCGGTATCGAACTGGAAGACGTGCATGCCGTGGTCATGGTTGGCGGTTCGACCCGCGTTCCGCGTGTGCGCGAGGCGGTGGCCGAAGCCTTCGGTCGCCAGCCGCTGACTGAAATCGATCCGGATCAAGTGGTGGCCATCGGGGCCGCGATCCAGGCGGATACGCTGGCCGGCAACAAGCGCGATGGCGGCGAACTGCTGCTGCTCGATGTGATTCCGTTGTCCCTGGGGCTGGAAACCATGGGCGGCCTGATGGAGAAGGTGATTCCGCGCAACACCACCATTCCCGTGGCCCGCGCCCAGGATTTCACCACCTATAAAGACGGCCAGTCGGCCATGGCGATTCACGTGTTGCAGGGCGAGCGCGAGCTGATCAGCGACTGTCGCTCCCTGGCTCGTTTCGAGCTGCGCGGCATTCCGGCCATGGTCGCCGGCGCGGCGAAGATCCGCGTGACCTTCCAGGTCGATGCCGACGGTCTGCTCAGCGTCTCGGCCCGTGAGCTGGGTTCGGGCGTTGAAGCGAGCATTCAGGTCAAGCCGTCCTACGGTCTGACCGACGGCGAAATCGCCAAGATGCTCAAGGATTCGTTCCACCACGCCAATGACGACAAGGTCGCCCGTGTCCTGCGTGAACAGCAGGTCGATGCCCAGCGCCTGATCGAAGCGGTGCAGGGCGCTCTGGAGGCGGATGGCGAGCGCCTGCTCGACGCCGAAGAGCGCATGGTCATCGAACTGCAGGTGCAGGAACTCACCGAACTGATGAAAGGCACCGATGGTTATGCCATCGAGCAGCAGACCAAGCGTCTGTCGCAGGTGACCGATGCCTTTGCCGCCCGCCGCATGGATCTGACGGTGAAAGCCGCTCTGTCGGGGCGCAATCTGAATGAAATCGAGGATATCTGATGCCGCAGGTCATTTTTCTGCCCCACGAGAAGTTCTGCCCTGAAGGCATGGTGGTCGAGGCCGAGCCCGGCACGTCGATTCTCGATCTGGCCCACGAGCACCACATCGAGATGGAAAGCGCCTGTGGCGGCGTTTGCGCCTGCACCACCTGCCACTGCATCATCCGCGAGGGTTTTGACTCGCTGGAAGAGGCTGACGAGCTGGAGGAAGACTTCCTCGATCGCGCCTGGGGCCTGGAAGCGCAGTCGCGCCTGGCCTGTCAGGCCATCGTCGGTGACGAAGACATCACCGTCGAGATCCCGAAATATTCGCTTAACCATGCGGCCGAAGCGCCGCACTGACTGGTAAGACTGTCATGAGCTACGGTTGGAATGATGTTCAACGCATTGCAGAAGAGCTGGCCGAGGCCCACGAGGGTCTCGATCCGTACTCTGTAGGTTTCGTCCGTCTGCAGCATATGATCGAGGAACTGCCTGACTTCGATAAGACTTCTGGCCGCGTTGGCGAGAAGGTGTTGGAAAGGGTTCAGGAGCTTTGGGCCGCAGAATTGGACTGATTGTCTCGCAGGTTAGGCAATACCCAAGAACCCGCGTATAATTCGCGGGTTTAATTTTTCGCAAATTACCGTTTCTGGAGTTACACCATGGCTGTTCAACGTACTTTCTCCATCATCAAGCCTGACGCCGTTGCTAAAGGCGCTGCCGGCGAAATCGTTACCCGTTTCGAAAAGGCTGGTCTGAAAGTTGTTGCTTCGAAAATGAAGCAGCTGTCCAAAGCCGAAGCTGAAGGCTTCTACGCTGAGCACAAAGAGCGTGGTTTCTTCGGTGACCTGGTTGCTTTCATGATCTCCGGTCCGGTTATCGTTCAGGTTCTGGAAGGTGAAAACGCTATCGCTCGCAACCGTGAGCTGATGGGCGCTACCAACCCTAAAGAAGCTGCTGCCGGCACCATCCGTGCTGACTTCGCCGAGTCGATCGACGCCAACGCCGTTCACGGTTCGGACTCCGAAGCCGCTGCTGCTCGCGAAATCTCGTACTTCTTCGCAGCTACTGAAGTAACCACTCGCTAAGCATTGGCTTGAGAGTGAAGGTGAATCCATGACTACATCGACTGTTAAAACCAACCTGCTGGGGCTGACCCAGCCGGAAATGGAAAAATTCTTCGACTCAATCGGGGAGAAGCGTTTCCGTGCCGGTCAGGTAATGAAATGGATTCACCACTTTGGCGTCGATGATTTCGACGCCATGACGAACGTCAGCAAGGCCTTGCGCGAAAAGCTCAAGGCTGTTGCTGAAGTTCGCGGTCCCGAAGTGGTCAGCGAGGACATTTCCAGCGACGGCACCCGCAAGTGGGTGGTGCGCGTGGCGTCCGGCAGCTGTGTCGAGACCGTGTACATTCCCCAGGGCAAACGCGGCACCTTGTGCGTTTCGTCCCAGGCAGGCTGTGCCCTGGACTGCAGTTTCTGCTCCACCGGCAAGCAAGGCTTCAACAGCAACCTCACCGCCGCCGAAGTCATCGGCCAGGTGTGGATTGCCAACAAATCCTTCGGCAGTGTTCCGGCCACCATCGACCGCGCCATCACCAACGTGGTGATGATGGGCATGGGTGAACCGCTGCTGAACTTCGACAACGTCGTCGCCGCCATGCATCTGATGATGGATGACCTCGGGTACGGGATCTCCAAGCGCCGCGTGACCCTGTCCACGTCGGGTGTGGTGCCGATGATCGATGAGCTGGCCAAGCACATCGACGTATCCCTGGCGTTGTCCCTGCACGCACCGAATGACGCATTGCGTAACCAATTGGTGCCGATCAACAAGAAGTATCCGCTTAAGATGCTGCTCGAGTCGTGCCAGCGCTACATGTCCGCCCTTGGCGAGAAACGTGTGCTGACCATCGAGTACACCTTGCTCAAGGACGTCAACGACAAGCTCGAGCACGCGGTGGAAATGATCGAGCTGCTCAAGGATATTCCGTGCAAGATCAACCTGATTCCGTTCAACCCGTTCCCGCATTCCGGGTACGAGCGGCCGAGCAACAACGCCATCCGCCGGTTCCAGGATCAGCTTCACCAGGCCGGTTACAACGTCACTGTGCGCACCACCCGTGGTGAAGACATCGACGCGGCCTGCGGTCAATTGGTAGGGCAGGTGCTGGATCGCACCCGTCGCAGCGAACGTTACATCGCCGTGCGCGAGTTGAGCGCCGACAGCGATCTGGCACAGAACGCCGCGAACACTAACTAAGAGAGGATCTCTATGTCCCTGCGCTTTGCGCTGCTGTTGCTGTTGGCCAGCCTGTGTGCTGGCTGTGTCCTGTCGGGTGACTACAACCCGATGAAGACCAGCAAGGGCCGCGATGAGGCGCGGGCTGCCTACGTGCAGCTGGGGCTGGGATACTTGCAGCAGGGCATGACCGAGCGGGCCAAGGTGCCGCTGAAGAAAGCCCTGGAGCTGGACAGTTCGGATCCGGACGCCAACGCCGCCCTCGGTCTGGTATTCCAGGCTGAAATGGAGCCGAAACTGGCCGACGAGCATTTTCGCAAGGCGTTGTCCTCGCGCCCCGCCGATGCCCGTATCCTCAACAATTACG
This sequence comes from Pseudomonas sp. efr-133-TYG-5, assembly GCF_030209175.1. Classification (GTDB taxonomy): domain Bacteria; phylum Pseudomonadota; class Gammaproteobacteria; order Pseudomonadales; family Pseudomonadaceae; genus Aquipseudomonas. Next base: position 40,643 of record NZ_JARVSM010000008.1, read on the forward strand.
GCAGTTTTCTCTACGAAGAACAGCGTTACAAGGAAGCCTACGAGCGTTTTGAACAGGCTGCCGCCGATACCCTGTATCCTGAGCGCTCCCGTGTGTTCGAAAACCTCGGCATGACCGCGGCGAAGCTTGGCCAGCGTGATGTGGCGCAGCAGCAGCTGGAAAAAGCGTTGCGCTTGAATCGCCAGCAACCGCGCGCCTTGCTGGAAATGGCTGAGTTGTCATTCGAAGACAGGCATTATGTGCCCGCGCGTGACTATTACGACCGTTACAGCCTGCTAGCCGAGCAAAATGCACGTAGTCTGTTGCTCGGCGTACGCCTGGCAAAAGTGTTTGAAGATCGCGACAAGGCCGCCAGTTATGGCCTGCAATTAAAACGACTCTATCCCGGTACGCCGGAATATCAGCAATACCTGTCGGAGCAATGATGAAAGCGGCGCATCCCGAAGTTGTAGCAGCGACTCGCGTTAACCCCGGTGAGACCTTGCGCCAGGCCCGCGAAAGCAATGGCTGGTCGCTGGCCGAAGTGGCCCTCAAGCTCAACCTCACCGTGACTTCCCTGAGCAACCTTGAAGCCGGCGCGTTCGACAAGCTGCCGGGGCATACCTTCGCTCGCGGTTACATTCGCGCGTACGCCAAGTTGCTCGGCATGGACCAGACCGTACTGGTCCAGCAATTCGACCAGTCTACCGGCACCGATTCGCAGGGCAGCAACGTGCATGCCCTGGGGCGCATCGAAGAGCCGGTGCGGGTTTCCCACACCATTTTGCGCATTGTCAGCCTGTTGCTGCTGATCGCGGTCATCGGCGGCGGTTTCGTCTGGTGGCAGGATCAGACGTCGCAGCGCACCAAGGACATGAGCCTGGCCCCGGAGCACGTCGAAGTCGAAGGCGCCGATGGCACCACGCAGATTCATCCGCTGGACGAGCCAGAAGACCAGGCCGTCGCCGAAGCTCAGACCGAAGGCTCGACCGCGCTGGCCCTGCCGCAGTCCGAAACCGCTGCTCAGGCCCCGGCTGAGGCAACCGCGCCAGCACCCGTGCCGAGCACTCCGGCCGCTGCGCCCGCCGCACCTGCCCACACGCCTGCTCCGGTCGTTGCCACGCCTGCAACGCCGGCACCTGGCGTTCCGGCCACGCCAGCACCTACCGTCACCGCTCCCGTGATTGCGCCAGCGCCTGCGGCCACCGCCGAGGCCGCTGTTCCCGCTGCCGGCGACGGTCAGGTTCAATTGCAGTTCAGCGCCGATTGCTGGGCACAGATCACCGATGGCCGCGGTAAGGTGCTGTTCAGCGGCCTGAAGCACAAGGGCGACAGCGTGGCCGTTTCCGGCAAGCCGCCGTTCGCCGTGCGTCTGGGCGTTGCCCGCGCCGCACAGGTCAGCTACAACGGCCAGCCGGTCGATGTCGCTCCGTTCACCAGTGGCGAGACCGCTCGCCTGAAGTTGGGTCAATAAGTCATGCACGGCGAATCTCCTATCAAACGTCGCGAATCGCGCAAGATCTGGGTCGGTAACGTGCCGGTGGGCGGCGATGCGCCTATCGCTGTGCAGAGCATGACCAACAGCGACACCAATGACGTCGCCGCCACCGTGGCGCAGATCAACCGTCTGGAAGCAGCGGGTGTCGACATCGTCCGCGTCTCGGTGCCGGACATGGACGCCGCCGAGGCCTTCGGCAGGATCAAGCAGCTGGTCAAGGTGCCGCTGGTGGCCGACATCCATTTCGACTACAAGATCGCTTTGCGCGTGGCCGAACTGGGCGTCGACTGCCTGCGCATCAACCCGGGCAACATCGGTCGTGAAGACCGCGTGCGTGCGGTGGTGGATGCCGCCCGTGACCGCGGCATTCCGATCCGTATCGGCGTCAATGCCGGTTCCCTGGAAAAAGACCTGCAGAAGAAGTACGGCGAGCCGACCCCGGCTGCGCTGGTCGAATCGGCCCTGCGTCACGTCGAGCACCTCGAACGCCTGAATTTCCAGGACTTCAAGGTCAGCGTGAAAGCTTCCGACGTGTTCATGGCCGTCGAGGCCTACCGTCTGCTGGCCAAGGAAATCGTCCAGCCGCTGCACCTGGGGATCACCGAAGCCGGTGGATTGCGCTCCGGTACAGTGAAATCCGCCGTCGGCCTAGGTATGCTGCTCGCCGAGGGGATTGGCGATACTATCCGCATCTCGCTTGCGGCCGATCCGGTCGAGGAAGTGAAGGTCGGCTACGACATCCTCAAGTCTTTGCACCTGCGTTCCCGTGGCATCAACTTCATCGCCTGCCCGAGCTGCTCGCGGCAGAACTTCGATGTGGTCAAGACCATGAACGAGCTGGAAGGGCGCCTGGAAGACCTGCTGGTACCGCTGGATGTCGCGGTGATCGGCTGTGTGGTCAACGGCCCCGGCGAAGCCAAGGAAGCCCATATCGGCTTGACCGGCGGTACGCCAAACCTGATTTACATCGACGGCAAGCCGTCGCAGAAACTGACGAATGACAATCTGGTGGACGAGCTGGAAAAGCTGATCCGCGAGAAGGCGGCCGAGAAGGTCGAAGCTGACGCAGCGGTTATCGCGCGCGGCTGATCGAACGAATTTAAGGATTTATTGTGAGCAAGTCTCTGCAAGCCATTCGTGGCATGAACGACATCCTGCCTGAACAGACCCCGCTGTGGCGTTATTTCGAAGGCACCGTTGCGCGTCTGCTGGATAACTACGGTTACAAGCAGATCCGCATGCCGATTGTCGAGTTCACCGAGCTGTTCAAGCGCTCGATCGGCGAAGTCACCGACATCGTCGAAAAAGAGATGTATACCTTCGACGACCGCAACGGCGACTCCCTGACCCTGCGTCCGGAAGGTACCGCGGCGTGCGTGCGTGCCGTGCTCGAGCACGGCATCACCGGTGGCGGCCAGGTGCAGAAACTCTGGTACATCGGCCCGATGTTCCGCCACGAGCGTCCGCAGAAAGGCCGTTATCGCCAGTTCCACCAGATTGGTCTGGAGGTGTTCAACCTCGACGGTCCGGACATCGACGCCGAGCTGATCATCATGACCTGGCGCCTGTGGGGCGAGCTGGGCATCCGTGATGCGGTCAAGCTCGAACTCAACAGCCTGGGCACCAGCGAGTCCCGTGGCCGCTATCGTGAAGCGCTGGTCGAGTACCTCACCGCGCATCACGACAAGCTCGACGAAGACAGCCAGCGGCGCCTGAAGAGCAACCCGCTGCGCGTGCTCGACACCAAGAACGCCGAGACCCAGGCCGTCCTGGTCGACGCGCCGAAAATGGCCGACTACCTGGATGACGAATCCCGCGCGCACTTCGAGGGGCTGAAGGCGCGTCTGGATGCCGTGGGCATTCCTTACGTGCTCAACCCGAAACTGGTGCGCGGCCTGGATTACTACAGCAAGACCGTTTTCGAGTGGGTCACCGACAAGCTCGGCGCCCAGGGCACCGTGTGTGCCGGTGGTCGCTACGACGGTCTGGTCGAGCAGATGGGCGGCAAGCCGACCCCGGGCGTCGGTTTCGCCATGGGCATCGAGCGCCTGGTACTGATGCTGGAAACCCTCGAGCAGATCCCGCAAGAGATTTCCCGTCAGGTCGACGTCTACCTCTGCGCCTTCGGCGAAGAGGCGGAACTGGCCGGTCTGGCCCTGGCCGAGCGGGTGCGTGATCAGCTTCCGAACCTGCGCCTGCAAGTCAATGCCGGCGCCGGCAGCTTCAAAAGCCAGTTCAAGAAAGCCGACAAGAGCGGTGCGCTGTACGCACTGATCCTCGGTGACGACGAAATGGCCCAGCAAGTGGTAGGTTTCAAACCCCTGCGTGGCCAGGGCGAACAACAAAGCATTGCCTGGGATGCGCTCGCTGCGCACCTGGCCACCTGCGTCGTGCAGGGTTGAAGCTGTCTAAACAGCCGATTTAGCGATTAAGGAGTATTGGGGTGTCGAGTACCGAAGACGAACAGTTGGCGGATTTGAAGGACTGGTGGACACGCAACGGCAAACCTCTGGTCACCGGCGGCCTGTTGGCACTGGTTATCGTGTTCGGCTGGCAGGCTTATCACAAGTATCAGAGCAACCAGTCGCAAGGCGCCTCGGTGCTCTATCAGCAATTGCTGGAAACCACGCTGACCCCGGATGGCAAGCCTGACGCCGCGCGCGTGGCGGATCTGGCCGGCAAGCTCAACAGCGAATTCGGCGGCAGCGCCTATGCGCAGTACGGCAGCCTGTTCGTGGCCAAGGTAGCGGTTGACGCCGGCAAGCTGGATGACGCCGCCACCGAGCTGAAAGCCATCGTCGACAAACCGGCCAACCCGGCGCTGGGCGAAATCGCCCGTCAGCGTCTGGCGCAGGTGCTGGGTGCCCAGAACAAGGCTGACGAAGCCCTGAAACTGCTTGAAGGCGATGCCGACAAGTCGTTCCTGGCCACTCGCGAAGAACTCAAGGGCGACCTGCTGGTACAGCTGGGTCGTACCGATGAAGCGAACACGGCGTATCAAAAAGCCAAGGCGGCACTGTCGGATGAAGCGGCGGTCGGTGGCCTTCAAATCAAGCTGGACGACCTGGCCAAAGGGGATGCGTGACGTGATCCGTTGGAAGCATGCAGCATTGCTGGCTCTGGCCATTCTGGCCGCGGGTTGCAGCAGTAACAGCAAGAAAGAACTGCCACCGGCCGAGCTGACCGACTTCAAAGAAGAAGTGGTTCTGCACAAGCAGTGGAGCCGCTCGATCGGTGACGGTCAGGGCGAAACCTACAACATGCTGGTACCGGCGATCGACGGTGACACCATTTACGCGGCCGATGTGACCGGCGTCGTGATGGGCCTGGATCGTCGCAACGGCGACGTGAAATGGGACAAGGATCTCGAGCTGCCTGTCTCCGGCGCCGTTGGCGTGGGTTACGGTCTGGTCATGGTCGGCACCCTGCGCGGCGATGTGATCGCCCTCGACGCCATCAACGGCGAAGAGAAGTGGCGTGCTCGCGTCAACAGCGAAGTCCTCGCGCCACCGGCCAACAACGGTGACGTGGTGGTGGTGCAGACCCAGGACGATCGTCTGATCGGTCTGGATGCAGCCACCGGCAGCCAGCGCTGGGTCTACGACAGCACGCCTGCCGTGCTGACCCTGCGCGGCACCAGCGCACCGCTGGTGACCAACCGTCTCGCGGTGGCTGGTCTGTCGACCGGTAAAGTGGTCGCGCTGGACATCTCCAACGGCGTGCCGGTCTGGGAGCAGCGTATTGCGATTCCCCAGGGCCGTTCGGAGCTGGAGCGCGTGGTCGACATCGACGGTGGTCTGCTGTTGTCCGGCGGCACGCTGTACGTCGCCAGCTATCAGGGCCGCGTCGCGGCGCTGGATCTGGAAAGCGGTCGGCAACTCTGGCAGCGCGATGCGTCGAGCTACGCCGGTATCGCCCAAGGCTTTGGCAACGTCTACGTGAGCCTGTCCTCGGGTACCGTCGAAGGCGTCGACGAGCGTTCCACCACCGCGCTGTGGAGCAACGATTCGCTGGCCCGTCGTCAACTGTCGGCACCGGAAGTGTTCTCCAGCTACGTGGCGGTCGGTGACCTGGAAGGTTACCTGCACCTGTTGAGTCAGGTGGACGGCCGTTTCGTCGGTCGTGAGCGCATCGACAGCGACGGCCTGCGTGCCCGTCCGCTGGTGGTGGGCGACACGATTTATGTGTATGGCAACAGCGGCAAACTGGAAGCCCTGACCATCAAGTAACAACTATGCTTGGGGTTAACACCCCAGGCGGCCCCGGATTCACGGGGCTTGCAGCGCTATCAGGCGTTGCCCCGAGCACCAGCCGCTGCCTCGCAGCGGCTTTTGTATTTTCTGAAATAACGAAGTGGAGAGCCGCATGGTTCCCGTAATCGCCCTGGTGGGCCGACCGAACGTCGGCAAGTCCACCTTGTTCAACCGCCTGACCAGGACTCGCGACGCCATCGTCGGCGACTTGTCCGGTCTGACCCGTGATCGCCAGTACGGTGAGGCCAAGTGGCAAGGGCGTTCCTACATTCTGATCGACACCGGCGGTATCTCCGGTGACGAACATGGTATGGACGAAAAAATGGCCGAGCAGTCGCTGCTGGCCATCGAAGAAGCCGATGTCGTGCTGTTCCTGGTTGATGCCAAGGCCGGTTTCACTGCCGCCGACCAGATGATCGCCGAGCACTTGCGCAAGCGTAACAAGCGTTCCCACGTGGTCGCCAACAAGGTCGACAACATCGACCCGGAAATGGCCCGCGCCGAATTCGCCCCGCTGGGCATGGGCCACGCGATCCCGATCGCCGGTGCTCACGGCCGCGGCATCACCCAGCTGCTGGAAGCCGCCCTGAGCGAATTCCCGCGCGATGATGACGAGCCGCAGGAAGGCGAAGAGGAAGAGCTCGTTGCCGAAGGCGAGGAAGCCAAGCGCATTCCTGGCCCGAGCGAAAAGGACGGGATCAAGATCGCCATCATCGGCCGGCCGAACGTCGGCAAGTCGACCCTGGTCAACCGTATGCTCGGCGAAGACCGGGTCATCGTCTACGATCAGCCCGGCACCACCCGCGACAGCATCTACATCCCGTTCGAACGCAACGAGGAAAAGTACACGCTGATCGACACCGCCGGTGTGCGCAAGCGCGGCAAGATTCACGAAGAAGTCGAAAAATTCTCCGTGGTGAAAACCCTGCAGGCGATCAAAGACGCCAACGTGGTGATCTTCGTCATGGACGCCCGCGAAGGCGTGGTCGATCACGACCTCAACCTGCTCGGCTTTGCCCTTGAAGCCGGTCGTGCGCTGGTGATTGCCATCAACAAGTGGGACGGCATGACCCCGAGCGAGCGCGACTACGTGAAGGTCGAGCTGCAACGTCGGCTGTTCTTCGTCGAGTTCGCCGACATCCACTTCATCTCGGCACTGCACGGCACGGGCGTGGGCAACCTCTACGCCTCGGTGCAGAACTCGTTCAAGTCGGCGGTCACCCGCTGGCCGACCAGCCGCCTGACGCAGATTCTCGAAGACGCGGTCAGCGAGCACCAGCCGCCGATGGTCAACAGCCGCCGGATCAAGCTGCGTTACGCTCACCTGGGCGGTGCGAACCCGCCGATCATCGTGATCCACGGCAACCAGATCGAAAAAGTGCCGAAGTCGTACGTGCGCTATCTGGAGAACACTTACCGTCGTGTGCTGAAGCTGGTCGGTACGCCGATTCGCATCGAGTTCAAGGGCGGCGAGAACCCGTACGAAGGCAACAAGAACACGCTGACCGACCGCCAGGTCAACAAGAAGCGTCGCTTGATGTCGCACCACAAGAAGGCCGACAAGAAGCGCCGCGACAAGAAATAAAAGCAGCGGCGAGTGTCGAGCTGCAAGCTTCAAGTCAAAGCAAAAAGGGCTCGGTCAGAGCCCTTTTTTGTGGGCGCTGGTTTTAGCTTGCAGCTTGTCGCTTGTAACTTGCCGCTTGAGATTTATGGCTTGCAGCTTGAAACTTGCAGCTCACCTGCAAGGGGCTACCGATGATCACCAGTAAGCTGCCGAATGTCGGCATCACTATTTTCACGCAGATGTCTCAGCTCGCGGCGCAGACCGGAGCGATCAACCTGTCCCAGGGGTTTCCCGATTTCGATGGCCCGCAGTCCCTGCGCGACGCCGTCGGTCGGCACATCGCCAGCGGTCACAACCAGTATTCGCCAATGACCGGCCTGCCTGCACTGCGCGAGCAGATCGCGGCGAAAATCGCCCGCAGCTATGCCGTGCACGTCGATGCCGACAGTGAGGTGACGGTGACACCGGGCGCGACGCAGGCGATCTTCTGTGCGATTCAGGCGGTTATCCACAGCGGCGACGAAGTCATCGTGTTCGACCCGTGCTACGACAGTTATGAGCCGGCAACGCAGTTGGCGGGTGGTCGTTGCGTGCATGTGCAGCTGAGCCCGGACGATTTCTCCATCGATTTCGACAAGCTCGCGGCAGCCCTCGGCCCGCGTACGAAAATGATCGTTCTCAACACCCCGCATAACCCGAGCGGTGCGCTGATCAGCCGCGCCGAGCTGGATCAACTGGCGGCGTTGATCCGTGGTCGCGACATCTACCTGATCAGCGATGAGGTCTACGAGCACCTGGTGTTCGATGGCGTGCCGCATGTCAGCGTGCTGGCCCATGAAGAGCTGTACCAACGCGCCTTCGTGGTCAGCTCGTTCGGCAAGACGTACCACGTCACGGGCTGGAAAACCGGCTACGTGGTAGCGCCACCGGCGCTGACCGCGGAGTTGCGCAAGGTGCACCAGTACGTCAGTTTCTGCGGGGTCACGCCGCTGCAATACGCCCTGGCCGACTTCATGGCCGAGCATCCGGAGCACGTCGAAGAGTTGCCGGGGTTCTACCAGGCCAAGCGCGACCTGTTCTGCGATTTGCTGGCGACGTCGCGTTTCAGCTTTACCCGCGTGACCGGCACTTACTTCCAGTTGGTCGACTACTCGCAGATCCGCCCGGACTTGAACGACGTCGACATGGCGATCTGGATGACCCGTGAGCACGGCGTCGCCAGTATTCCCGTCTCGGTGTTCTACCAGAATCCACCGCAGGGCCAGCGCCTGGTGCGCCTGTGCTTTGCCAAACGCGAGGAGACGCTGCGCGAAGCGGCGGCCAAACTATGCGCGATCTGAGTGCGTTGCCCGATCTCAATCTGGCGCTGATCCAGACCAGCCTGGCCTGGCATGACCGTCAGGCCAATCTCGAGCACTTCGACGCGCTGTTGGAGCAGGCCCGGGGCGCAGACTTGATCATTCTGCCGGAGATGTTCACCACCGGCTTCTCCATGGCGTCCGAGACCCTCGCTGAAGCCGAACATGGCCCGACCAGCAAGTGGATGAAGGCGCAGGCGGCGAAATTCAATGCGGTGATCACCGGCAGTGTGATCATCCAGGCCGCCGACGGCAGCCATCGCAACCGCTTGTTGTGGGCGCGACCGGACGGGGAAGTGCTGCATTACGACAAGCGCCACCTGTTCCGCATGGCCGGTGAGCACAATCACTACACCCCCGGCGAGCGCCAGGTGCAGTTCGAACTCAAGGGTTGGCGGATCCGCCCGCTGATCTGTTACGACCTGCGCTTCCCGGTGTGGAGTCGCGACGCCCAGGACACCGATCTGCTGCTGTACACCGCCAACTGGCCCGGTGCGCGGCGTCTGCACTGGAACCGCTTGCTGCCGGCGCGGGCCATTGAAAACCTGTGCTACGTGGCGGCGGTCAATCGCATCGGCACCGACGGCAAGGGTTTTGCCTATACCGGCGACAGTCAGGTGCTGGATTTCCAGGGCGAGACGTTGCTCGCGGCGGGGGAGGCTGACGGGGTGTTCAAGGTGGTGCTGGAAGCGGCGCCATTGGCGGCGTACCGCGAGCGCTTTCCGGCGAATCTGGACGCGGACACCTTCGAGTTCACCTGATACTGATGCAGAGTCTGACAGGTCCCTATCGCTAGCAGGCCGGCTCCCACAGTGGATCGTGTTCACAGAACAATCTCCCAGTGGGAGCTAGCCTGCTAGCGGTAAGGCAATGACAGACAACACAAAACCAGCAGGCATAAAAAAGGCCCCGAGGTGCACACCTCGGGGCCTTTTGCATTGCAGCGGTGTGTTACGCCGCTTTCGCTTCCGGCTGGCTCAACGAGCGGTTCAGCGCGCTGAACAGCGCCTTGAAGCTGGCGGTGGTGATGTTTTCGTCGATGCCGACGCCGTGCACCGCACGCTCACCGTTCACGCGCAATTCGATGTAGGCCGCCGCTTTGGCGTTGGTGCCCGCGCCGATGGCGTGTTCGTTGTAGTCCATGATTTCCACCGGCACCGGCAGGCCGGCCACCAGGGCTTCGAGGGCGCCATTGCCCTTGCCGCGCCAGTGCAGGTTGGTTTCGCCCTGACCCTTGCTTGCCACTTCCACTTCGACGGCGCTGTTGCCGTTTTCTTCCTGCAGGCGATGGCTGACCAGCGCATACGGGGTGTTGGCTTGCAGGTACTCGCTGATCAACAGGGCGTGGATCTGCTTGGCGGTCATCTCCAGGCCCAGGCGATCGGTTTCGCGCTGTACCACCTGGCTGAATTCGATCTGCATGCGACGCGGCAGGCTGATGCCGTATTCCTGTTCCAGCAGGTAGGCGATGCCGCCCTTGCCCGACTGGCTGTTGACGCGGATCACCGCCTCGTAGCTGCGGCCGATGTCGGCCGGGTCGATCGGCAGGTACGGTACTTCCCACAGGGTGTCGGGTTTCTGCTGGGCGAAGCCCTTGCGGATGGCGTCCTGGTGCGAGCCGGAGAACGCGGTGTGGACCAGATCGCCGACGTATGGGTGACGCGGGTGCACCTGGATCTGGTTGCATTCCTCGACGACTTTGCGCACGCCATCGATGTCGGAGAAATCCAGTTGCGGGTCGAGGCCCTGGGTGTACATGTTCAGGGCCACGGTGACCAGGTCGACGTTGCCGGTACGCTCGCCGTTGCCGAACAGGCAGCCCTCGACACGGTCGGCGCCTGCCATCAGGCCCAGCTCGGTGGCGGCCACGCCAGTGCCACGGTCATTGTGGGTGTGCAGGCTGATGATCACGCTGTCACGACGGTTGATGTTGCGGTGGAACCACTCGATCTGGTCGGCGTAGACGTTCGGCGTCGCGCATTCCACGGTGGCCGGCAGGTTGAGGATGATCTTGTGCTCGGGCGTCGGGTTCCACACCTCGATCACCGCGTCGCAGACTTCCTTGGCGAACTCCAGTTCGGTGGCGCTGAAGGTTTCCGGCGAGTATTCGAACGTCCACTGGGTTTCCGGTTGCTGAGCGGCATATTTGACGAACAGCTTGGCGGCATCGACCGCAATGGCCTTGATGCCGGCCTTGTCCTGGTTGAAGACGATGCGGCGGAACGACGGCGAAGTGGCGTTGTACAGGTGAACGATGGCTTTTTTCGCCCCGCGCAGCGATTCGAAGGTGCGCTCGATCAGGTCTTCACGGCCCTGGGTCAGCACCTGAATGGTGGTGTCGTCGGGGATGTGGCCGTCTTCGATCAAGGTACGGACGAAGTCGAAGTCGGTTTGCGAAGCGGCCGGGAACGAGGCCTCGATTTCCTTCACGCCGACCTGCACCAGGGTTTTCCAGAAGCGCAGCTTTTTCACCGCGTCCATCGGTTCGATCAGCGACTGGTTGCCGTCACGCAGGTCGGAACTGCACCAGATCGGCGCGGCATCGATGGTTTTCGACGGCCAGGTACGATCCGGCAGGTTGATCACAGGAAACGCGCGGTATTTCGAAGACGGATCTTTGAGCATGCTCATCGGGAAATTCCTTGTTGTCTGGGCCGAAAAGAGGCGGCCTGCCGGTGGAACGAATGTTCTTGGAAAAGCGTGGGACGAGGCGCAGCGATTCAGCCTGGCAGTCGTGCGCTGACGAGGCACAGGCTGCGGTGCTGGCGAAGCTGAATGAGGGTGTGAGCGGTTTTCATGTCCTCAACCCTAACCGCGAGGGAAGAGGATGGCAAGCAGTCGAAAAAAATTGAGAGGAATACTCGAAATGCGGGATTTTGCAGAATTTTATTGCGTGTATGGCAGCGTTTCTTATTGATGTTTGCGTGAGGTTAGATGGGGGCGCAATTGATGTTGGGCGGGTTTCAGCAATGTTTTCGGGTTGGATAGAGCGCATTCGCGGGCAAGCCCGCTCCCACAGTGTCCGTGTCGTACACGAAACTTATGTACACCCGAGAAACCTGTGGGAGCGGGCTTGCCCGCGAGTAGGCCATTGGCCTCAATACATAATTCAGGGCTGGAACGCGCCGATGAAAATCGCCGGATCCACCCGCGCATCGTTCAGGCTGATATTCCAGTGCATGTGCGGCCCGGTCGCCCGACCGGTCGAGCCGACCTTGCCGACCACCGCCCCACGGGCCAGTTGATCGCCCACCTTCACATCGATTTTCGACATGTGGCAGAACATGCTGATGAAGCCCTGGCCATGGTCGACGAACACTGTGTTGCCATTGAAGAAGTAGTTGCCGGTGAGAATCACCTTGCCGGCCGCCGGCGTCTTGATCGGCGTACCCGCCGGCACCGCGAAATCCAGGCCGGCGTGGGGATTGCGCTCTTCACCGTTGAAGAAACGGCGCACGCCGAACTTGCTCGACAGCGGCCCGTTGACCGGCTTGTCCAGCAACAGATTGCTCGGTGTGTTGGGGCTGAAGCTGCGGTAAGCCTTGATCTGCTCGGCCAGCTCGCCCTCGATGCGCTTGAGGTTGGCCGGGTTCGGATTGACCTGCTGGGTGTTCTTCAGGGTGATGTGCTGTTCCGGGTATTTCTTGTTGCCGACGGTGAAACCCAGGCTGCGCCCGGCGCTGCTGATCTGCTGGGGGCCGGGTTTGACCGTCAGCGGCACGCCGACAATCGCCAGCCAGTTGTTCTGTTCCTTGACCACCAGCACCGGTTTGCCCTGATAGGTGGCTTTGGGCGCCTGGGCGGCGCTGCCCAGATCGACCACCGCCACGCCGCCCGGCACCGGTTTGTTCAGCAGGCGGGTGATGTAACTGTCGGCGTGGGCGTTGCAGGTCAGGCACAGCAACAGCAGCGGAGCGAGAAAACGCGGCATGGATCAGTCCAGTAGAGAAAGGGTGACGGGCGTCAGGTGATTGTCCTCGACGCGCACTTGCAGTTCGCCTTCGCCGAGCCTGGCCTTGAGGCGCTGGCCGGTGTGGGTCTGCGCGGCATGGCGGATCGCGTTGCCGCGCTCGTCGAGCAGAATGCTGTAGCCCCGACCGAGGGTCGCCAGCGGGCTGACCACATGCAGCGTCTGCATCTGGCTGTGCAATTGCAGGCGGCGGCTTTTCAGGCCTTCGCGCATGGCCCGCGGCAGGCGTTCAGCAAGGCTGTCGAGACGCTGGCGGAGCAGGGCCAGGTGCCGTCCCGGATGCTGCCCGGCGAGCCGGGTTTCCAGACGAATCAAGCGTTCGCGGCGGGTATTGAGCTGGCGTTCGAAGGCGCGGCGCATGCGCATGTCCAGATCGTCCAGGCGCTGCGCCTGCTGACGCAGGCGTTCGCCGGGGTGGCGCAGGCGTCGGGCCATGCCTTCGAGGCGCAGGCGATCACGCATCAGGCGGTCACGCATGCGCATCACCAGGCGCCGGTGCAGGCTGTCGACCTGGCGGATCAGATGGCTGGAGTCAGGCGCCAGCAGTTCGGCGGCGGCGGACGGCGTGGGGGCGCGCACGTCGGCGACGAAGTCGCTGATCGACACGTCGGTTTCATGGCCGACGGCGCTGACAATCGGCGTCACGCAGGCATCTACCGCACGGGCCACGGCTTCTTCGTTGAAGCACCAGAGGTCTTCCAGCGAGCCACCGCCGCGCGCCAGGATCAGCGCATCGAAGCCACGGGCATCGGCCAGTTTCAGCGCGCGGACAATCTGCGCGGTGGCCTCGCGGCCCTGCACGGCGGTCGGAATCAGGGTCAGTTGCACCTGCGGCGCACGGCGGCGGAACACGCTGATGATGTCGCGGATCACTGCGCCGGTCGGCGAACTGATAATGCCGATGCGCTGCGGATGTGCCGGCAGCGGCACTTTGCGCTCGGCGCTGAACAGGCCTTCGGCGCTGAGCTTTTCCTTCAGGGCATCGAAGGCCAGGCGCAGCGCGCCGTCGCCTGCCGGCTCCACGGTATCGAGGATCAGCTGATAGTCGCCACGACCTTCGAACAGCGAAACCTTGCCGCGCACCTTGACCGCCAGGCCATCCTTCAGCGCCTGGCGCACCCGCGCCGCGTTCTGCCGGAACAGCGCACAGCGCACCTGGGCGCCGCTGTCCTTGAGGGTGAAATACACGTGGCCCGACGCCGGGCGGGCGAGGTTGGAGATTTCGCCTTCGACCCAGATGTTGCTGAACACGTCTTCGAGCAACACCCGCGCGCGGCCGTTGAGCTGGCTGACAGTCAGGACTTCGCGGTCGAGGCCGAGTCTTGCAAAGGGATCTTTAATCATGGGGCGCAGTTTAAAGGCTTTCGCCGCGGAATGTCTGGAGGAAGTGTTGCACCAAGGGCGGCGGATCTTGCCGACAGGCGAGGGCCACGGTGCTCTGGCAATCGGCCCCGGCCAGCGGCAGAAAGCTTACCCCGGGCGGCGCGAGGTCCTGCATCGACTGCGGTAGCAGGGCGATGCCGAATCCGCCCTGGATCAGCTGTAACTGAGTGGTCTTGCGCGACATCACCCGTGCCGCTTTCGGAAAGAAACCCTGGCGCATGCACAGCTCGGCACATAAATAGCTCAGCCCGCCGCGTTGCGGATGGGGAATGGAAATGAACGCTTCGTCCTTCAATTGCGCCAGCTCGACGCGGGTTGCCCGCGCCAGGCGATGATCGGCCGGCACCGCCAGCAGTAGCGGCTCGGTAAACAGCGGCAGCAGCTGAATGCCGTCGCGCTGGCGCAACACCGGCAGGCGCAACAGGCCGATATCGAGGCGGCCCTCGGCCAGTTCCTCCAGTTGCGCCTCCGAGGACAGTTTGCCGATGTCCAGCGAAACCCCGGGCTGGCGCTCGAGGTAAGCGCCGATGCCCGCCAGCACGCGCCCACTGATCGGCACCGTGCTGGAGTGGCTCAGGCGCAGGGTGCCGAGCTGGCCGTTGCCGACCTCGGTGGCCATGGCGCTGGCCTTGTTCAGTTCGTTGAGCAGATTCCTCGCCCGCGGCAAAAATGCCTGGCCTGCCGCCGTCAGCCGGGGCTGGCGCGCGGTGCGTTCGAACAGCGGCGTCTGCAGGCGGGTTTCCATGTCCTTGATCTGCCGGCTCAAGGCCGATTGCGCGATGAACAGGCGCTCAGCGGCAGCACTGAAACTGCCGCACTCGGCGATTTCCACGAAGTAGCGCAGTTGACGGGTCGAGAGCACCAGGTATGCCTTTTTCAGATGGGTGAGCGGCTTTGAACATATTAGTCGCAACGCTGGCCGCTGGCTAAAGTCATCACAGGCTTATAGAGGGAGCGGATTGATGAGTGTGCTGGGGTTGTTGAGTGAATGGTCGTGGGGGCCGGGTGGCTGGGCGCTGGTCGGGCTGGGTATTGTGCTGGCCTATATCGTGTTCGGCATTGCCGGGTTCGGCACGGCGCTGGTGGCGGGGCCGATGCTGATTGTGTTCATGCCGTTGTCGAAGATCGTGCCGTTGCTGGTGCTGCTGGATTTCGTCGCCGCGTTCGGCAACCTGTTGCCGTCGCGGCGAGACGTGGCCCGGCCCGAGTTGCTGCGGCTGCTGCCGTGCATGGCGGTGGGCTGCACGCTGGGGGTGATATTCCTGCTCAACCTCAAATCCGATCTGTTGCTGCTGTTGATGGGGCTGTTCATCAGCGCCTACGCGGTCTACAGCCTGTGGGTGAAAACCCGGCCGGCACAGCTGTCCGCCGCCTGGGCGGTGCCGATGGGCACCGTGGGCGGTTTGTTCGGCGCGTTGTTCGGCAGCGGCGGCTTTCTATATGCGATCTACCTCAACAGCCGCCTGCCGAAGGAGGCGGCCCGGGCCACGCAAAGTGCCCTGATCAGTTGCAGTACCGTGGTGCGCCTGAGCCTGTTCGCCCTCGCCGGCGTGTATGCCGAGCTACCCTTGTTGATGCTCGCGCTGTGCCTGCTGCCAGCCATGGCGCTGGGCCTGTGGATCGGCCGGCGGCTGACCCTGCGCCTGTCCCGCGAGGCCTTCGTGCGGCTGGTGACCTGGCTGGTGCTGGCCAGCGGCATCGCGTTGATAGTCCGCTACCTGAGCACTTGACCGGATTTCGTCAGGGATTAAGCTGCCGGCCGCAATTCCTTTTGCAGCTCACTTCTGCAAAGGTTTATCTCGGTATTTGCAGCAGGCTTGCACCATGAACTCGCAAAGCATCATCGTCCCGAAAATCTCCACCCTGCCGGTCCACGAGCCCCGGGCCCGGGCGATCGTGCGCTGGCTGGTGCGCAAGAACATCGTCGAGGAAGAACTGACCACCTGCGGCCGCACCGGCAATCGCATGGCGCATGCCCTGGCGGACGGTGCGCGGGCGGTGGTGTTGCATCCCGAGGCGCTGCCGTTCGGTGAACCGGTCAATGGCCTGGAGATCATCACCAAACGCTGCATCTATACCCCGGCCAAGGGGTTTCTCGAAGAGGCCGGTTGCGCCGAGTGCCGCCGCGAAGTCGGCGAGGCGCTGTTCGAAAGCCTGGAAGACTGGATGCCGGGGCGTACCGATAACTTCACCTGCCCAGAGTGCGGCCACGAAGACGACATCAACGGCTTTCTGTATTTGCAGGAGTGTGCGTTTTCCAACCTGGGATTCATCTTCAACAACTGGCTGGAAGCCGGCTTCAAGCAGAGTTTTATCGACGAGTTCGCCGATTGGCTGGATCAACCTGTCTCCTGGGTCAAGGTGGAGCTGTAGCGGCCGCGGTTCCCGTACATCAGCAACATCGATAATAGACAGAGTTTTACATTGAACAGCAGGGGGTGTCTGACTATAATGGCGCGCTTCCATTTTCCCGCTCGGGAGCCCCCGCGATGCTGCGTATCAGCCAAGAAGCTCTGACCTTCGACGACATTCTTTTAGTGCCCGGTTATTCCGAGGTTCTTCCTAACGAAGTCAGTCTCAAGACCCGCCTTACCCGTGGCATCGAGCTGAACATTCCTCTGGTTTCTGCCGCCATGGACACCGTTACCGAAGCCCGTCTGGCAATCGCCATGGCTCAGGAAGGTGGCATCGGCATTATCCACAAGAACATGACCATCGAGCAGCAAGCTGCCGAAGTGCGCAAGGTCAAGAAGTTCGAAGCCGGTGTGGTCAAGGACCCTATCACCATCGAGGCCGATGCCACGGTGCGTGATCTGTTCGAATTGACCCGCATGCACAATATTTCCGGCGTTCCGGTGCTGCACGATGGCGACCTGGTCGGCATCGTCACCTCCCGTGACGTACGTTTCGAAAGCCGTCTGGACGCCAGTGTGCGTGAAGTGATGACGCCCAAAGAGCGTCTGGTCACGGTCAAGGAAGGCGCCGACAAGAACGACGTCCGCGAACTGCTGCACAAGCACCGCATCGAGCGCGTGCTGATCGTCGACGACAAATTCGCCCTCAAGGGCATGATGACCGTAAACGACATCGAAAAAGCCAAGGCTTATCCGCTGGCCAGCAAGGACGATCAAGGTCGCCTGCGCGTGGGCGCCGCCGTCGGTACCGGTAAAGACACCGGTGACCGCGTTGCCGCCCTGGTCAATGCCGGTGTGGACGTGGTGGTGGTCGACACCGCCCACGGTCACTCCAAGGGTGTGATCGACCGCGTTCGCTGGGTCAAGGAGAACTTCCCGGAAGTGCAGGTGATCGGCGGCAACATCGCCACCGGCGCAGCCGCCAAGGCCCTGGCCGAAGCCGGCGCCGATGCCGTCAAGGTCGGTATCGGTCCTGGCTCGATCTGCACCACCCGTATCGTCGCCGGTGTCGGCGTGCCGCAAATCAGCGCCATCGCCAACGTCGCCGCCGCCCTTGAAGGCACCGGCGTACCGTTGATCGCCGACGGCGGTATCCGTTTCTCCGGTGACCTGTCCAAGGCCATCGTGGCCGGTGCCTCCTGCGTGATGATGGGCTCGATGTTCGCCGGTACCGAAGAGGCCCCGGGCGAGATCGAACTGTTCCAGGGCCGTTCGTACAAGGCTTACCGCGGCATGGGTTCGCTGGGTGCGATGTCCCAGGCGCAGGGTTCCTCCGACCGCTACTTCCAGGACTCCTCGGCAGGCGCCGAGAAACTGGTTCCGGAAGGCATCGAAGGCCGTGTGCCGTACAAGGGCACCCTGAGCGCGATCATCCACCAGCTGATGGGCGGCCTGCGTTCCTCGATGGGTTACACCGGCAGCGCCAACATCGAAGAAATGCGCACCAAGCCTGAGTTCGTGCGGATCACCGGTGCCGGCATGGCCGAATCCCACGTCCACGACGTACAGATCACCAAGGAAGCGCCAAACTACCGCGTAGGTTGAGGCTTCAAGCAAATCATCAAGCAACCGGGGCTGTTTTATTCAGCCCCGAGTTGTTTCTGAATCAAGACTGTTTCTGAATTACTTAGACGAGACTGAATCATGGCCCTCGACATTCACGCTCACCGCATCCTGATCCTCGACTTCGGTTCCCAGTACACCCAGCTGATCGCCCGCCGCGTGCGCGAGATCGGCGTGTACTGCGAACTGCACCCGTTCGACATGGACGAAGATGCGATCCGCGAATTCGCTCCGAAAGGCGTCATCCTCGCCGGCGGTCCCGAGTCCGTGCATGAAGCCAACAGCCCTCGCTGCCCGCAAGCCGTGTTTGACCTCGGCGTGCCGGTCTTCGGTATCTGCTACGGTATGCAGACCATGGCCGAGCAACTGGGCGGCAAGGTCGAAGGTTCCGAGCTGCGTGAGTTCGGTTACGCCCGTGTCGACGTGGTCGGCAAGAGCCGCCTGCTCGACGGCATCGAAGACCACATCGACGCCGACGGCCTGTTCGGTCTCGACGTGTGGATGAGCCACGGTGACAAGGTCACCAAGATGCCGGAAGACTTCCACATCCTGGCCAGTACCCCGAGCTGCCCGATCGCTGGCATGTTCAACGACGAGCGTGCCTACTACGGCGTGCAGTTCCACCCGGAAGTGACCCACACCAAGCAGGGCGGTCGCATCCTGTCGCGCTTCATCCTCGACATCTGCGGCTGCGAAGCGCTGTGGACCCCGTCGAAGATTGCCGAAGACGCCATCGCCAACATCCGCGCCCAGGTCGGCACCGACAACGTGCTGCTGGGCCTGTCCGGCGGTGTCGATTCCTCGGTGGTTGCGGCGCTGCTGCACAAGGCCATCGGCGATCAGCTGACGTGCGTATTCGTCGACAACGGCCTGCTGCGCCTGCACGAAGGTGAGCAAGTGATGGCCATGTTCGCCGAGAACATGGGCGTCAAAGTGATCCGCGCCAACGCCGAAGAGCAGTTCCTCAGCAACCTGGCCGGCGAAGCCGACCCGGAGAAGAAGCGCAAGATCATCGGGCGTACCTTCATCGACGTGTTCGATGCCGAATCCTGCAAGCTGGAAAACATCAAGTACCTGGCCCAAGGCACGATCTACCCGGACGTGATCGAGTCGGCTGGCGCGAAAAGCGGCAAGGCGCACGTGATCAAGTCGCACCACAACGTGGGCGGCCTGCCGGAAGAAATGAACCTGAAACTGGTCGAGCCACTGCGCGAACTGTTCAAGGACGAAGTCCGTCGTCTCGGCCTGGAGCTGGGCCTGCCGTACGACATGGTCTACCGTCACCCGTTCCCGGGCCCGGGCCTGGGCGTGCGCATCCTCGGTGAAGTGAAGAAGGAATACGCCGACCTGCTGCGTCGTGCCGACCACATCTTCATCGAAGAACTGCGCAAGGCCGACTGGTACCACAAGGTCAGCCAGGCTTTCGTGGTGTTCCAGCCAGTGAAATCGGTGGGCGTGGTCGGCGACGGCCGTCGTTACGCCTGGGTCGTGGCCCTGCGTGCCGTGGAAACCATCGACTTCATGACCGCGCGTTGGGCACACCTGCCTTACGAACTGCTGGAAACCGTTTCCGGCCGCATCATCAATGAAATCGAAGGCATCTCCCGCGTCACCTACGACGTGTCGAGCAAGCCGCCGGCGACCATTGAGTGGGAATGATCCCGCGCCAGCCCTGATGGCTTGAGCGTCTGCTCTGCAAAAGGCCGCGTGAACAGTGTTGTTCACGCGGCCTTTTTGTTGGTGCTTACAGCGCGCCTTTCCAGCCGGCCAGGGTCATTCCCCGGTCATTCAGCGCCTTGAGCAGGGCTTCGAGGCTGGTGAAGCGTTTCTGGTGCAGCGTCGGCCAGGCGGGGCGTTCGATGAAGTAGCGCCCGGATTCAAAGCGAATCGCCGTATCCGCCAGCAGATTGTCACGCCCGCGATGCACCAGCGACAGTGCGCCGGGATCGTTGCGCAAGGTGTACATCCCCGGGCGAGCCAGCAATTGCTCGATTTCCTGCCGCGAGCGGCTGTTCCACGGTGTTTCCACCTGCAGGCGCAGATCGCTCCTGACCGTACCTGTAGGCTTGCCACTGTCGCTGACGAACGTTCTGCCGGGGTCGGGCTCGAAGCCGTGCGCCTGGCCCTGGTGCACGTCCTCGACGCGCAACCCAACGGCGTCCTCCAGCTCACTGACCCCCGTGACACCCTCATAGGTATTGGCGTGGGAATTGCCCATCAGCGACACCCATTTGTGCGGCCCGCGTGCCGCCTGGTCGGCCTCGATAATGGTGTGGGCGAAGTAGTTCATCATCTTCTGCCGGACCGTGGGATCGATTGTCGACATGCCTTCGATGCGGTAACTGGCCATGCAGTCGATCGCCTGGATGCGGATGCCGTTGCGATTGGCTTCCTTCACCAGTTCGAGAAAGTTGTAGCGCTGCAAAGGGTCGGTGACGTGGCCCTGATCGAGCTGTTGCAGGTACAACTCCAGATCCCGCGGCATCACGCCGGTCCTGGCGAAATTGTCCAGGGCGGCCTGATGGAAGTCGGTGAGCAGATGCTCCATGTACAGGGTTTTCACGCCTTTGCGCGCCAGCGTCGGCAGCTGTTCGATGAGCCAGCGCTTGCTGCCGATTTCGGCATGGCTTTCGCCGATCACCAGGCCGTTGAAATGCTCCAG
Source organism: Pseudomonas sp. efr-133-TYG-5 (assembly GCF_030209175.1). Taxonomy (GTDB): domain Bacteria; phylum Pseudomonadota; class Gammaproteobacteria; order Pseudomonadales; family Pseudomonadaceae; genus Aquipseudomonas. Next base: position 61,287 of record NZ_JARVSM010000008.1, read on the forward strand.
CCACCAGTCGATGAACGATTCGGCGCTCGCCGCCGGATCGATGGGCGCCACGGCCGGACGTTGCACTGCCGGTCGTTCGGCAAAAAAACGCGTCGCGGCGTCGCGCAGTTGGCGGCGCAGGTCCTTGAAGGTTTCCAGTGGCGAATCGCCGTCGAGCTTGACGATATGATCGGCCAGCGAGCGACCGTCAGGGTTCATGGCGGCAGTTTTCAGTTTTGCCCGCAGCGGCCGGGGAATTTCATACGGCGAACTGATGGGCGAGGTATCGGCTAGCGGCAATTCTGCAGTGCTCACCGCGACGGTGCCGGACGCGGCGGGTGGCGCGGTAATCAGCGGCGTTTCTCCGGCGTGCGGATCGATGCGCACGCGCCGCAAGGTCAGGCCTTCTTCTTCGATGGCCAGGGTCAGCTCATGAACGCTGTCGAAGTGCCGTCCGCTGACCATGGTCCAGCGTGGGCGCACAATGAAATAGCCGCCGGCGTCATGCTGGATCGGCGTCTGTACCAGATGCCCGTCGCCACCGCGGTGAACCAGCGTCTGCGGCTCCTGGATCATGAACATGCCGCGCTTGGGCAGGGCCTCCTCAAGGGAGCGGGCGCTGAGAGCTGGCGGTTCGGCGTCCAGTTGCAGGCGCAGATCGCTCTTGAGCAGGTCGATGGTTTTGCCCAGCAGGTCCTTGACCTTCTTGCCCGGATCGGCCGACAGACCTGCGACCTTGCCCACGGGCACTTCCTCCACGCGCAACGCCACGGCTCCTTGCAGTTCGCTGATGCCGGCGACTTTCTCGAACGTACTGGCACGCACGTCGTCCACCAGGGCTATCCAGCGATGGGCGCCGCGTGCGGCCTGGTCGGCGCGGATCGCGGTGTCGGAAAAGTAGTTCATCATCTTGCGGCTGCTGGTCTGCGTCGTGTTTTCCATCCGCGGAAAGCGCCGGCTGGCCATGCAGTCGATGGCCTGGACGCGGATGTGATTCTTCTGCGCCGCTTTCACCAGCGCGGTGTAACTGTGAGGACCGGCCGGATCGCCGCCCAGGCGGATATCCAGGTTCTGCAGGGTGTCTTCGAGGGTTGGCGGCATTCTCCCGCTGCGGTGGAAAAGGTCGAGGTCGGCCTGATGGAAGTCGCTCAGCAAATGGTCCAGGTACAACGTCCTGACTTTCTGTTTGTTCAGCACCTTGAAGTTGTCGATCAGCACTTGCCGGGCACCGGAGCTGGCGCTGTCCTGGCCGATCACCAGGCCGGAGCTTTCCTTGAGCAGGCGCTTGCTCATGTCGGCGAACGGTGTCGAGGGCTTGAGCAGCGGCACCGCCGGGCGTGGCGGCACGTTCGGCGCGGTGTAGAAATCGATGGCGTCGTCGTACAGGCTGCGGCGCAAGGTCTTGAAGTCCTGGTACAGGCGGTCGCTGCCCTGCACGCTGTCCAGCGGGAAGTCATCGACGCTGGCCTCTGCTACCGGGCGCAGTTCAGTGGCGGATGTCGGCGGCACGTCATACGGCATCGGTTGCGTGGCGAGCTCGGGCAGCGGGTCGGCGGTATGCCCCCAGGGCCAGTCGGCGAAGATTTTCATGCCGCCGCGCAGACCCGGACGGGCGACCGGCTCCCATTTCAGCGCCTCGTTCAGGCGTACGGGCACGTTGCGGTAGAACGAGTGCGGATGCAGCGGATCGACGATGACCCAGCTGCGCATCTGCTCGACGTAACGCACCTGATAGAAACCGTCACCGCTGACGCGGCGCATGTAGATGTAGGTTCGGCCGGACGCGGTCTGGATGATCTCCTGGAGTTTCGCGTCACCGGTTTCGATGCGCGTGCCTTCGCCAATGTGGGCCTTGAACGCCTGCAGAAAATCTTCTGGGGCGGCGGGCAGCACCTGTTTCGGGGCGATCTCTTCCAGGGGCGGCAGCGGTGAGCGGGCCAGCGCCGCTTCGGCAAGTTTCTCTTCTTCGGCAATCAGCATTTCGCCTTCGGCGATTTCTGGCAGCCCGCCGCTGCCCTTGAGGAAGGTCGCGTTGAACAGCGTATCGATGGCAGTGAAAATCGCCGCGGTCACTGCCGATTTGCGTGCGCCCGGGGTTTTGCCGTTCACCGCCTGATCGATCTGCAGGCCGACGTTGGCGATGCCGGCACCGACCACCGCCAGGGCGACCGGCCAGCCCACCGCCGCCATCGGCCCGAACATCTTGTTGAAGGCGTTGAGGTAGCCGATCCAGAGTTTTTTGCGCAGCTCGCCATTGGAATGCAGCATGTACTCGGCGTCGCTGATCATGCGCGCATGGGTGGCACTGGCCAGAAAGGTAAAGGCATCGCCGGTCAGGGCCTCGGCGCTGTGCTGCACCAGGCGATGATCGTTGCTGTGCCAGGTGCTCGTCAGCAGGTCGAGGACGTGACTGAGGCCGACGTTCTCGATGTGCGGTTCACGGAACAGCTTCGCGACCAGGCTGGCTACCGGATTGAGGACTTCGAGCCATTGGCGTTTGGCGCTCGCGCGCGCAGCGGTGTCTTCGAGGATGTCGTGGTCGGCGACCTGGAAGTGCGCCATGAAGCGTTTGCGGTCGTCAGCAGTTTTGATTTTCGACAGAACCCACCAGTGCACGTGACGATCGGACGGCAAGGCATGGACACCCCAGATTTCTCCCGGGGTATAGATCAGTTTCCGGCCCTGGGCATCGACGATGCAGAGGATGTCGGTGGCGATGAACCCGCCGATCTGCAACAGGCTGACACGCAGGCCGGGGGGCGGCGCGCTCTCGTCCTCGAGCATCTGGCGGGTTACCGGCCAGCGGATATTGCCGGCCACGGCGTTGACCACGAGGCGGAAGTTGGCGTCCGACAGCCGGCCGCTTTCCCGGTCCTCCATGGCCTTGGCCAGAAAGGTGCACTTGGCCAGCGCCCGGAAAGTCTTGCCGTGCTTGAACCAGAACGACTTGATCTGTTTGCGGTAGCGGTCGGCGAAATTGATGTCCCAAAACGCCTTCATCACCTCGTTGGCGTGCAGGCGCACTTCATTGCTGTGGTCGTAATGACCGGCATCCGGCCCGGCGGTGTAGAACCCCGCGTCGGCGTCGAGCAGGTCGGCGTTGTCCTGGTCGTGCACGCTGAATCGCTGGATCACCAGTTGCGGCAGGGTCATCGATTCGCGTGGGGTTTCGAAGCGGTGTTCCCAGCCCGTAAAGGTCTGCGGGTTGCTCTGGGCCGAGTGGAAACGATGGAAGTAAACCTGCTCGGGTTGCAGATGGGCGAGGCCGTGGCTGGCGAGAATGTCCCGGGCAATCGCGCAGGCCATTTCGTACATGTCGGGGCAGGCAGCGACCAGCGTTGGAACCAGCGCTTTGAGTGCCTCGCGGTCGGCGGTATTGGGCAGTGCGATGTCTTGCAGAGTGTCCACAGTCTTTCCTTGATCGTGGTGGTTTGTAAGAGGCCGCGATCATTTCAGGCTGGAGCGCGACTCGTCTGTCGGACCGCTGCACGAGGTGTTGTCGGAACGGTTGATTGCGCGCGCAGGAAAACGCCCCGACATACGGGCGAATCGTGAAGCGGGGCAGGCCTGCGGTGGCCTGCCCGGTGGCGGATCAGTCGGGAATACGGCTTTGCAGCATCAGGCCGTACTCCTGCGACAGGGCCTGGGCCAGCAGCTCGAGAGTGGCGTAGGCCTTGAGGTGCACCCGTTGCCAGGCCGGCCGCTCGATGAAGAAGTAACCGCTGCCCAATCGCTGCACCGCCGTGCGCACGATCTGCTCGGCCTGGCTTCTGTGCAGCAGCGCATAGCCTTGCCCGGAGTGCTCGAACGCAAACATCCCGGAACGGTAGAGCAGGCGGCTCATTTGTTGCGGATTGCGTACCACCGGGGCGGCCTCCATCTGCAGGCGCAGATCGGCGTAGAAGGTCTCCAGTACACCGCTCATTTGCCCGGCGTTGGCGAGTGGGCCGCGTGGAATGACGATGCCGGGGTCCAGGCTCAAGCGTTCACCCTGGCCGGGGTCGACTTCCGTTACTCGCAGGCCGATGCCGCCTTCCAGTTCGCTGAGGCCGGCGAACCCGCGAAACGTGTTGGTGTTCGGCGTTTCGGTGAGCACCACCCATTTGCCGGGGTCGTTGAGGCTGCGGTCAAGCAACATGATGTCGCTGGTCAGGTGGCTGGTCACTGCCTGCTGTTCCGGGCGTGGCATGGCCGCCGGTCTGCGGTAGAAGGCTGCGCAATCGGTGGCCTGCACCCGGATACCGTGGCGTCGTGCAGCCTTGACCAGCTCAAGTTCATTGAAACGCTCCAGCGGGTCGGTGCCCATGCGCGTCAGGTAGCGCTCGAGATCCCTGGACAGGCTGCCGGTACGGAAATACTGGTTCAGATCAAGCTGCACAAAGTCATTGAGCAGGCGATTGACGTAGAGGGTCCTGACGCCGCCGCGGGCGAAGGTCGCCATGTGTTCGATCATCAGGCGCATGCTGGTGATGCGCCCCGGTGTCTGCGCAATCACCAGGCCGGGCGCCAGATCGAGGGCGTCGATGATGAACTCGTCGATGGTCGTGGCGGCGTCGACTGCCGGGATACCCGGGCGCGGGGGCAGGGTGTCCCAGCGCAGGTTCCGATAGAAGCGTTTGGCCGAATTGACCAGGGCCCGGCACTTCGCACCGAAGTGAACGAAATGCCGATCGGGCGCGATCAGGTCGCCCAGGGGGCCGATCTCGAAATGCAGGTGAGTCTCGGGCAGGCGCATGGCCCAGTTTTTCAGGAGCGCGCGGTTGACCGGTTCGACGTCGTAGGGCGTTTGCACCAGGCCAATGGCTCTAGCAGTCGAAAGCTGTGGCTGTTCTGCTGGCGCTGGCGCTGGCGCAGGTTCAGGCGCTGGTGGCGGTGGCGGTTCGGCATGCTCGGGTGCGAAGGTGTCGAGTTCCAGGTCGGGCGCGCATTGCGTGCCCAGGCACTGGCCGCCAGCCTTCAATCCCAGGCGGCTGATGCGCTCCCAGGCGCCTTCGGCATTGAGGCGGACCGGCAGGGCATGGACGAATTGATTTGGCCGGGCCGGGTCGACGATGGCCCAGAAACCACCGCCTCGGGAGTCGACGAAATAACGTACGTAGTACGCCTGGTCGTCCAGGAGGATGGCGTAGGGCGGCTCGGAGTCGAGGCGGTAGATGCCCTGGAATTTTCCTTCTGCGCTGATCGGCGTCAGGCCATCGAGCACTTCATTGCATTGATACGTCTGTGCAATGGCGGCTGGTGGTGCCGCGTCGACGGGCACCGGCAGATGTTCGGCGGGCGGCGGCAGGGTGCCTTCCGGTTCGTCGACAACATAGGCGGATTCTTCGGGCGTGCGCGTGGCGTCGGCATATTGCGACCATTCAGCGGCTTCTGCCTCGGCGCTGATTTCCGCCATCGAGCCGACCCCCCTGAGGAACGGCAGGTCGAACAGCATGTCGATGCCGCTGAGGATTGCACCGATCACGCCTTCCTTGCGCTCGGCGGCGGTCCTGCCGCTGACCGCCTGATCGATGTTCAGGCCCATGCTGGCGAGGCTGGCGCCGATCACCGGCAGCGCCACCGGCCAACCCACGACGGCCATCGGACCGAAGACCTTGAGGCCGGCGCTCAGGTAACCGATCCACAGTTTCTTGCGCAGGTCGCTATTGGCGGTCAGGGACAGCTCGGCTTCGGCAAACATTGCGCTGCGGGTCGAGTCGCGCAGCCAGGCGAAGGCGTCGCCGCTGATCATCTGCGGGTGCTGATTGATCAGTTGATGGTCACTTTGCCCCCACGTGCTGACCAGTCGATTCATCAGATTGCTGAGGCCGGCGGTGATGGCTTGCCGTTCGGCCAGCGGGAAATGCTCGAGCAGGCGCCGACGCTGGCCTGGCCGGTTCATGTGCTGCAAGACCCACCAGTGCAGCTCCGCCGCGGTGGCGCAGATGACGAAGGCGTCGGCCTCGCCGGGCAGATAGAGAATCTGTCGGCCGCCCGCAGCGCTGATGCACAGCACATTGCTGGCCGCGTGACCGGCGATGTCCAGTGCACGCACCGTATAACCGGCACCGATGGCGCTGTCGGCGCGCAGCGTTGGCAGGCTGACAGGCCAGGTCAACGGGCCGATGACCGCGTCCAGCAGCGTTTGCAAGTCGTGCTCGGACAACTGCCGGTTTTCCCGGGCCTCGATCGCCTGGACGAGGAAGTTGCATTTGGCCAGGGTGCGGAAATCCTCGGCGCATTCATTCCAGAACGCCTGCAATTGCTGGCGATAGCGCTCGCTGAAATCGATGGCCCAGAAGTCCTTCAGGACCTCTCGGCCATGCAGACGCACTTCGTTGGTTTCGTTGAAGTCGCCGGCGTCGGGGCCCGCCGAATAGAAACCGCCGTACAGATCGAGCAGGTCGGCGTTGTCGACGTCGGTGGCGCGGAAGCGATGGATCACCAGTTGGGTCAGGGTCAGCGACTCATAGGGCGTTTCACCCATGTGCTGCCAGCCGGTGAACGAGGTCGCACTGCTCTGCGCGCTTCTGAAACGATGGAAATAGACGTGGTCGGGGTCGTGGTTGCCGATGGCGTATTTGCGCAATAGCTCGTTGGCGACCAGGCGCGCGGCGTCGTTCAGGCTGGGGCAGGTGCTGATCACACGAGCGGCGATGGCCTTGAGGGTGGCTTTGTCCGCTGCATTGGGCAACGGCCGGGGTTGGGTCGGGGGCATGGGGTCTCGGTCCTTGAGAGTCAGGGGCCAAGCATCACTCAAACCAGCACGTCGCATGCACTGCATATCTACCACCTGCTGCCTGCCGCGATGTTGTACGGCACAGGCGCTGCGGCCATCCGCCGCGCTGCCCTTACTGTTTCGCAGTTGCAGGTGTATCGTATTCGCCTTTTGCAGGCGCCCAGGCCTGCGGCAGATACGTGAGGTAGTTGAGTTCATGTCCTTTACCCGTCGCCAAATCCTCGGTGGCCTGGCCGGTCTTGTTGTCGTTGGCGTGGGCGCGGGGGGCGCGTCGCGTTACTGGCTCGGCAAGATGGCCGACGCTGATGCGGGCCACGACTACGAGTTGATCGCCGCCCCGCTGGATGTCGAACTGGTGTCGGGGCACAAGACCGAGGCCTGGGCGTTCGGCCCGTCGGCGCCCGGCACCGAGTTGCGTGTGCGCCAGGGCGAATGGTTGCGGGTGCGGTTCATCAACCACTTGCCGGTGGCCACGACGATTCACTGGCACGGTATCCGCCTGCCGCTGGAAATGGACGGCGTACCCTACGTATCGCAGCTGCCGGTGTTGCCCGGCGAATACTTCGATTACAAATTCCGCGTGCCGGATGCCGGCAGCTACTGGTATCACCCGCACGTCAGCAGCAGCGAGGAACTGGGGCGCGGGCTGGTCGGGCCGCTGATCGTCGAAGAGCGTGATCCCACCGGCTTCAAGTATGAAAAGACCCTGAGCCTGAAGAACTGGCACATTGACGACGAGGGCAATTTCGTCGAATTCAGCATTCCCCGGGAAGCCGCCCGTGGCGGAACGGCGGGGCGCCTGTCGACCATCAACGGCGTTCCGGCGCCAGTGATCGAGCTGCCGGCCGGGCAGATCACCCGGGTGCGCCTGCTCAACCTCGACAACACCCTGACCTATCGCATCAATATCCCCGGGGTCGAAGCGCAGATCTATGCGCTGGACGGCAACCCGGTCGAACCGCGCCCGCTGGGCAAGGAATACTGGCTCGGCCCGGGCATGCGCATCTGCCTGGCGATCAAGGCGCCGCCGGCCGGTGAGGAGCTGTCGCTGCGCAACGGCCCGGTACGTCTGGGCACGCTGCGTTCGGTGGTCAATACCGACGCGCCGACGGACTGGCCAAAAGCGCTGCCGGCCAACCCGGTGGCCGAGCCGGACCTGGCCAATGCCGAGAAACTCAACTTCAATTTCGAATGGGTCGGTTCGGTGTCGGTCAACGTCGACAACGGCAAGCCGCCAAGCCTGTGGCAGATCAACGGCAAGGCCTGGGACATCACCGACAAGACCTGCGCCGACCGCCCGATCGCCAGTCTGAAGCTGGGCCAGAGCTATATTTTCGAATTGAAGAACATGACCCAGTACCAGCACCCGATCCACCTGCACGGCATGAGTTTCAAGGTGATCGCTTCGAACCGGCACAAGATCGTCCCGTACTTCACCGACACTTATCTGCTGGGCAAGAACGAGCGTGCGCAAGTGGCGCTGGTGGCGGATAACCCGGGGGTGTGGATGTTCCATTGCCACGTGATCGACCACATGGAAACCGGCCTGATGGCCGCCATCGAGGTGAAGTGATGCGCCAGATTCGCCCCGCGGCGATCATCGACCGCAGCCGTGACCGCGATTTCATGCGCGAAGCCCTGGCCCTCGCCGCGCAAGGCGCCGCACTTGGGGAAGTGCCGGTGGGCGCGGTGCTGGTGCAGGATGGCGAGATCATCGGCCGTGGCTTCAATTGCCCGATCAGCGCCAGCGATCCCAGCGCCCATGCGGAAATGGTCGCGATCCGCGCCGCTGCCCAGGCCGTGAACAACTATCGCCTGCCCGGCAGCACCCTCTACGTGACGCTGGAGCCGTGCAGCATGTGCGCCGGGCTGATCGTCCATTCGCGGGTGGCGCGGGTGGTGTACGGCGCGCTGGAGCCGAAAGCCGGAATCGTACAGAGCCAGGGGCAGTTCTTTACCCAGGGCTTCCTGAATCATCGGGTGTTGTATGAGGGCGGGGTGCTGGCGGAGGAGTGTGGGGCGGTGTTGACTGAGTTCTTCAGAGCGCGGCGGGCAAAACCCGCAGACTGAAGAACAGCATCAAACCCTGTTGGAGCTGGCTTGCCGGCGATGGCGTCGGCACATCAAGCATTGATGTCGACTGATCCACCGTTATCGCTGGCAAGCCAGCTCCCACAATTTTTTGCAGTGTCTGGAAGGGATCGTTACTTTTTCGCGACGATCACCGCGCGCATCGGCGCCGGCAGGCCTTCGATGGTCTTGCTGTGGTCTTCGGGATCGAGGAAGTCGCTCAGCGACTGATACTTCATCCACTCGGTGCTGCGCTGTTCCTCGACCGTGGTGGTGCTGACGTCCACGCAGCGAATGTCGCTGAAACCGGCACGCCGCAGCCACAATTCCAGCGCCGGCACGGACGGCAGGAACCACACGTTGCGCATCTGCGCGTAGCGGTCTTCCGGCACCAGCACCTGGTGCTTGTCACCTTCGACCACCAACGTCTCCAGGACCAGCTCGCCACCCTTGACCAGGCAGTCCTTGAGCGCCAGCAGATGCTCGATCGGCGAGCGGCGGTGGTAGAACACGCCCATCGAAAACACCGTGTCGAAACCTTCGAGGTTTGGCGGTAGGTCTTCGAACGGGAACGGCAGATGCCAGGCATTGGGTTGCGACAGGTAGCGTTGCACGGCCTGGAACTGGCAGAAGAACAGCCAGTTCGGGTCGACGCCGATCACGCTGTCGGCCCCGGCACCGAGCATGCGCCACATGTAGTAGCCGTTACCGCAACCGACATCGAGGATGCGTTTGCCCTTCAGATCCAGGTGCGGGGCGACCCGCGACCATTTCCAGTCCGAGCGCCATTCGGTGTCGACGTGCACGCCGAACAGATCGAACGGGCCCTTGCGCCACGGCGACAGTCCCATCAGCGCGCTGCGCATCTGCGCGCGGGTAGCGTCGTCGCAAGCGGTGTCGAGCTTGAGGCCTTCGAGCAGGTCGACTTCGCTCGGCTGCAGCTTCGGCAACGCATCCAGCGCACTTTGCCAGCGCTCCAGGTCGCCGTGGCCCTTCTCCATTTTCTTGTCGAGCTGCACTTGCAGGGTGTTGGCCCAGTCGGCCAGCGGTGTACCGGCCAGACGGCGGGCGAGGGGGGACAGATCAATCATGGCAAGGCAATCAACGAGGCAAAGTTAAGACACTGGAACCACGGCACGACTTTCGAGAACCCGGCGGCCAGCAGGCGCTCGCGGTGTTCTTCGAGGCTGTCGGGCTTCATGACGTTTTCGATGGCGCTGCGTTTCTGGGCGATTTCCAGTTCGCTGTAGCCGTTGGCGCGTTTGAACGCGACGTGCAGATCGGTGAGCAGCGCGTGTTCTTCGGCATCGTTGAAACGCAGCTTCTCCGAGAGAATCAGCGCGCCGCCGGGCAGCAGCGATTGGCGAATGCGCGCCAGCAACGCGGTGCGCTGATCCGGGGCGATGAATTGCAGGGTGAAGTTCAGCGCCACCACCGAGGCCGGTTTGAACTCGAGGGCAAGGATGTCGCCTTCGATCACCTCGACCGGCAGCAGCTCCTGGAACATCGAATCCTGACCGTTGAGGTATTCGCGGCAGCGCTCGACCATCGCCGCCGAGTTATCCACCGCGATGACCCGACAACCGTCGGTGCGCACGTGACGGCGCAGGGCCTGGGTCACCGCACCGAGCGAGGCGCCGAGGTCGTACAGCACGCTGTTGGGCTGAGCGAATTGCGCCGCGAGCACGCCGAGGTTTTCGACGATGGTCGGGTAACCCGGCACCGAGCGCTTGATCATGTCCGGGAACACCCGCACCACGTCTTCGTTGAAGGCGAAGTCAGGCACCTGGGCCATCGGCTGGGCGAAAATGCGATCGGGTTCTTTGCTCACGGCGGTTCCGGCGGTGTCGGTGGAAAAGGCCGGCATTTTAGCCAAAGTGGCGCGGGGATGCTTGGGTTGTCTGATAAACCGCTTGGCAGCGGGTGATCGTTCCCACGCTCCGCGTGGGAATGCATCCTCTGACGCTCTGCGTCACTTGCGCAAGGACGCGGAACGTCCGGGGCGGCATTGCCACGCAGACGGTTCGACGCCTCGATGTGGCAACGATCGCTTTCAGAGGTCGGGGCGTTGGGTTTGGGAGAAGGCCGAGGCGGCAATCCCCCACTGTCCCAGCCAGTAACTGAGGATGATGATGTAGGGCGCTGCATTGAACGGTGAGACAAACCGGTTGATGCCGATCACGCTGTCGGAGAACACGAACGCCACTGCGCCCCCTGCCGCCAACAGCGCTGAACGTTGCGGTACGCCGCTGCCGAGACGGGCGAGGGCGCGCCAGAGCATGGCGCTGATGGCCGTGCCGTAGACGATCACCGGCACCAGCAGCGGGCCCAGGCCATGGCTGATGAGGAGCCCCAGCAGTACCGCTCCGACCGCGAGGGCAACCATCAGTGGCAACACCGCCAGACGCTTGCAGTCGCTGAGGTAGGCCTTGAGATAGGCCAGATGCGCGAGCAGAAACGCGCCGAGGCCGAACACGAACAGATCGCCGGGCCACGCCAGCAGCACATCGCCGAGCAACGAGAAAATCAGCCCGAGGCTGATCCAGCGCCGATAGTCACTCGGCGGCGCATCGTGCAACCAGCCGAGCAGCGCCAGCACCGGCAACGGTTTGACCAACAGGCACAGCAACGCGGCGTGCGTGCTCAGCCCGTAGAGAAACGTCACCGCGCCCATCAGCGCCAGAATCAGCCAGCCCACGTTCAGTTCACCGAAATCGCGCAGTCAAAGGTTTCCACCGGCAGCACTTCCGGCGCCCAGGGTTGTTGCGAAGTCAGGCGCAGGCGCCCGGTGCCATTGGCGAATGCCTGGAAGCGCCAGGTCGAAACGCCCGCCGCACCGACCACGCCGGCGTCTTCGGGGTTGCTGTAGACCTCGGGGCTGAGGGCGCGCAACACGCCGCCCGCGGAGTCCTGGATGGCCCAGCGATAGCCGGTGGTGGGATTGCTCGGCAGGCTGAGGATCAGGTTCTGCCCGTTGACCAGGCGCACCGGACATTCGCTTTGTTTTTCCACCGTCACGTTGGTTTTCGGTTGCGTGGCGCAGGCGGCCAGCAGGGCGAGGGACAGGGGGACAAACAGGCGAATGGGGGACATGGGGTCAGTGGCTCCGGTGTTCACGACGAACGGCGAGCATAACTGAAGATGAGACAAAGTGTGACAGTGCGGGAGTTGGTGCTGTCTTGGCTAACGCCATCGCTGGCAAGCCAGCTCCCACAGGTTTCTCGGTTGAACACAAGATTCGTGAGCACCATTGAACTTGTGCAGCTGGCAAGCCAGCTCCCACAGGTTTCTCGGCTGAACACAAGATTCGTGAGCAGCATTGAACTTGTGCAGCTGGCAAGCCAGCTCCCACAGGTTTCTTGGTTGAACACAAGATTCGTGAGCACCATTGAACGTGTGGAGGTGGCAAGCCAGCTCCCACAGGCTTCTCGGCTGAACACAAGATGCGTGAGCACCACTGAACTTGTGCAGCTGGCAAGCCAGCCCCCACAGGTTTCTCGGCTGGACACAAGGTTCGTGAGCACCATTGAACTTGTGCAGCTGGTAAGCCAGCTCCCACAGGTTTCTCGGTTGAGCGCAAAATTCGTGAGCAACATTGAACTTGTGCAGCTGGCAAGCCAGCTCCCACAGGTTTCTCGGTTGAACACAGGATTCGTGAGCACCATTGAACTTGTGGGAGCTGGCTTGCCAGCGAAGGCGGCCGTGCAGGCACTACATCATTGTCAGAAAAGCACCTTCGCCACATCCGCAAACTTCTTGGCGAAATGTACGGTGAGGCCTTCCTTCAGGTAGTCCGGCAGTTCCTCGAAGTTGCCCCGATTCGGTTCCGGCAGGATCAGTTCGAAGATCTTCTGCCGCCGCGCCGCAATCACCTTCTCGCGCACCCCGCCAATCGGCAGCACATGCCCGGTCAGCGTCAGTTCGCCAGTCATCGCCACTCCCTTTTTCGGCGGCTGGTTGCGTGCGAGCGAGAGCAGGGCGCTGGCCATGGTCACGCCGGCGCTGGGGCCGTCCTTCGGTGTCGCGCCTTCCGGCACGTGCAGGTGGACGAAGGCTTCGTCGAAGAATTTCGGATCACCGCCGAACGCCTTGAGGTGCGAGCTGACGTAGCTGTAGGCGATCTCCGCCGACTCCTTCATCACATCGCCCAGTTGCCCGGTGAGTTTGAAGCCGCGATTGAGCGTGTGAATCCGCGTCGCTTCGATAGGCAACGTGGCGCCGCCCATGCTGGTCCAGGCCAGGCCGGTGATGACGCCGGTCCCGGACAGCACCTGCTCGTTGCGGAACACCGGATGGCCGAGTGACGCTTCGAGGTCTTTCGGCCCGAGCTTGATCACCGCTTTCGGCTCTTCGATCAGCTTCATCACGGCCTTGCGCACCAGTTTGCCCAGTTGTTTCTCCAACTGGCGCACCCCGGCTTCACGCGCGTAGCCGTCGATCAGGGCCTTGAGTGCACTGTCGCTGATGCTCAGGCTGCCCTTGGACACGCCAGCCTTTTCCAGCAGTTTCGGCCACAGGTGACGCTTGGCGATGGCGACTTTTTCTTCGGTGATATAGCCCGACAGGCGAATCACTTCCATGCGGTCGAGCAACGGCCCGGGAATCGAATCGAGGGTGTTGGCGGTGCACACGAACAGCACTTTCGACAGGTCCATGCGCAGGTCGAGGTAGTGGTCGAGGAATTCGACGTTCTGCTCCGGATCGAGGGTTTCCAGCAGCGCCGAGGCCGGATCGCCCTGGTAGCTCTGGCCCATCTTGTCGATCTCGTCGAGCATGATCACCGGGTTCATCACTTCGACGTCTTTCAGCGCCTGCACCAGTTTGCCCGGCTGCGCGCCGATGTAGGTGCGGCGGTGGCCCTTGATTTCGGCCTCGTCGCGCATGCCGCCGACGCTGAAGCGGTAGAACGGCCGGCCGAGGGATTCGGCGATGGATTTGCCGACGCTGGTTTTGCCCACGCCAGGCGGGCCGACCAGCAGCACGATGGAGCCGCTGATCTCGCCTTTATAGGCACCGACCGCGAGGAATTCGAGGATGCGGTCCTTGATGTCGTCGAGGCCGGCGTGGTGCCGGTCAAGGACCTTGCGCGCGTGCTTGAGGTCGAGTTTGTCCTCGCCATACACGCCCCACGGTACCGAGGTCGCCCAGTCGAGGTAATTACGGGTGACCGCATACTCGGGCGAGCCGGTTTCGAGGATCGACAGCTTGTTCATTTCTTCTTCGAGGCGTTTCTGCACCTGCGTCGGCAGGACCTTGCCTTCCAGACGCTGCTCGAACTGTTCGAGATCGGCGCTGCGGTCGTCCTTGGTCAGGCCGAGTTCCTGCTGGATCACCTTGAGCTGTTCCTTGAGGAAGAACTCACGCTGATGCTCGCCGATCTTGCGGTTGACTTCGGCGGAAATCTCTTTCTGCAGGCGCGCGACCTCGACTTCCTTGCGCAGCATCGGCAGGACTTTTTCCATGCGCTTGAGCATCGGCACGCAGTCGAGCACTTCCTGCAGTTCCGGGCCGGTGGCCGAGGTCAGGGCGGCGGCGAAGTCGGTCAGTGGCGACGGATCGTTGGGGCTGAAGCGGTTGAGGTAGTTCTTCAGCTCTTCGCTGTACAGCGGGTTGAGCGGCAGCAGTTCCTTGATCGCGTTGATCAGCGCCATGCCGTAGGCCTTGACCTCGTCGGTCGGCTCGGTCGGCTGGTGCGGGTATTCGACTTCCACCAGGTATGGCGGGCGATGGTGCTTGAGCCAGGTCTTGATGCGTACGCGGCTCAGGCCCTGGGCGACGAATTGCAGCTTGCCGTTTTCGCGGCTGGCGTGGTGCACCTTGACCAGCGTGCCGTACTCCGGCAGGGCCTTGGTGTTGAAGTGGCGCGGGTCTTCCTGGGGCGTGTCCATGAAGAACAGGGCCAGGGAATGGTGTTCGGATTTGCTCACCAGCTCCAGGGTTTCGGCCCACGGCTCTTCGTTGACGATGACGGGCAGGACCTGGGCCGGGAAGAACGGCCGGTTGTGGATCGGGATGACGTAGACCTTGTCTGGCAGGTTCTGCCCGGGCAGGGCCAGGCCTTTGCCGGTGGAGTGGTGTTCGATGTGGTCGGTTTCGGTGTATTCGTCGGGGTTGTCTGGGAATTCTTGCTGGTCGCTCATGGGGCACCTGCGCAATGGGATATGGGTCTTAGATGGGGCAGGCTTTGGGTGGTTTCAATGGGGCTGGATGTTTCTGCTTGTGTGTTCAGGGTTTTGACAGGGGGGTGGGCTTTTTTGACTTGGCGGCCTTTGGGCCGACCATGCTGTGGTGGTTTTGGGTGTATATCCGTTTCTTCGGGTGTGGCCGCTGGCGGTTCCGCTCTTACAGCGGGTCACTTTGGCAAACGCCCCAAAGTAACCAAAGGTCTGGGCCCCGGCGTTCGGCCCCTCGCTGAGGCTCGGGGTCCCTTCGCTGCGGGATTCATCCGGGGGCATCGCCTCCGGTTTGCTGCGCTGCACCTCCTCTCGATGTGTTCGACTTCGTCGAACGGTCGCTGCGCTCCCACCCCCGGATGAACCCCTCCACTCAGCCTGCCGATGGGGCCGGCACGTCAAAAGCGGTACTCGAGCTAACGCTCATTGTGGGGAGTGGTGGGAGGCGGAAGGTGAAGGGTGAAAGGTGAGAGCTGAGAGCTGAGAGCTGAGAGCTGAGAGCTGAAAGGTGAAAGGTGAAAGGTGAAAGGTGAAAGGTGAAAGGTGAGAGGTGAGAGGCGGATGCTGATTGTTTTTGCTTTGATCGTTCCCACGCTCCGCGTGGGAATGCAGCCCGGGACGCTCCGCGTCCCAATCGAGCTGCCAGCGAATGCAGTCGGTCGCTGGCAGGTCGGTTTCGTCAGGGCGTCTTAGCGGTGTGTTGGGGAGCTGTGTACTTCGACGTTATCGAGCACCCGATTCACTGCCAGCTCAGCCAGCATGATGATTTGCTGAATGGCCAGGATCGTGCGCCGCTGCGGAAGGTCGATGTGTGAGGCAATATCGCTGGTCATGAGGCTGGCCTGGGCCAGTGATTCGCAGGCGTGGACCAGCAGGCTCTCGCTGTCCTGATCGGGGGCGACCTGGAACATCGTGCTGGGTTTGTGAAAGCGCAGGGTGGTGACGTTGGGTTTGAGGTAATGGTCGAGGGCGCGTTCGGCGGCGTCGTGGAATTTCTTCGAATCGGTGGATTCGTAGGGGGAGATGTCGTCGGGGCCGGGGGGATTGGGTGTCGGTTTTTTCATGGTGTAACTCCGAATGAGAAGTGGAGCTACCACGCTCCATCACCGCGACGTGATAAAGGAGGCAGCTGTGCGCAGGTTCGCGGACCGAGCCATTCGGCAATCTCGGCATACCCGAAGGTATCCCGCGCACAGCCACCATCAAACCAGACAAAGAGCACCTGAGCGCTTCAGTTTGGGCCGGCGATTATGCATCAAATCGAATGAACTGCTCGGGCCGCGACGCCCGTTCGCTGAATTTGCAGCGACCCCCAAAGCCTATCCACCCTATTTCTGAGCGACAACCGACGCGATGTGTCGGAAATGTCCTCGAGCCTATTTGAGGCTGTAGGAACCGACGGTTATTAGCTGTGCGATAGATTGTTTTTAAGGTGCAGATATTAGCTAATTCTTATTTTTTCCGATTTCACCTAATCTCTGTTGCCACTCAAGCCCCAAAACTGGCTGCGTTGTCATACCTTTACAAAAACCTTCTAGACCAGGGTAAAGATTTGATGACGTGATATTCATCTGCATTAATTTTCGCAGTCCTGAGTAACGCAGTCTTTTGGGGATTATGAACTTTGTCATGCTTGCTCTTACGTTTGTATAGTCTTCAAGTATCTCTTCGTGAGTCGAGGATAAGGTATTGGTTGCTACTAGTAGTCCTTGTTGTGCCATTAGTCTTTGGTTGGTGAATCTTGGTTCGAATGCGAGCATGCAAAAATCATCCGTGTGCTCATCTTTCTTTAGAAATCTTGAATAAACTTCATCAGTGTCTGGTCCGAAATAAGATGTGTCATCTCGTTTCATTTCTTTGTGATCGATACAGTATAAAGAGGCATCCTCTGAACCAGATTCTAGTGCAAAAAAAAGCGCTACGTAGGGTGAGAAGGTGAAGTCAAGAAGTCGTGTTGGAGCTCCGTGGTGCTGCATCAAGGCTAGCCAGCTTAGGTCGTCTGAGGGTTCTGGGAGATGAGGTAGGTATAAATGGGCATTCGATTTAAAGCGTTCTAACATGATTTTTTCGTGTTCATTTCTATTTATTGGCCTTGGACTGCTTTGGCCTGATTCACGAATCTTGCTTGCGTGATTGAATGAACGATGTAATGAGCTTTCTAAAAGCCAGCTTGCATCTGAGTGACCACGATATATCCACTTTCTGTAGTGTTTTGGTGTTACCCATTTGTCGAATTCTGCCCAGCTAATAAGTTGGATGGTTTCCATGGTTTGTTCCAGCTTTTTGGTGGTTTTTTATATTTTGTTAATTGCTACTTTGAATGTTGTTTCTAAGTGGGTTGAGGGTGTTTCGAAAGTATAGGGTGTTTTGAATGAAGATTTAAGCCCACAAAAAAAGGCGATGTCCTTTGCGGGGCATCGCCTTTCATTTACTGCCGGTAAAGCTTATTCCGGCAGTTTGTACGCAATCACATAGTCACCCATCTTGGTGCCCAGCGAGCCGTGACCGCCGACAACCAGCAGCACGTATTGCTTGCCGTCCTTGCCGGTGTACGTCATCGGGGTGGCCTGGCCGCCAGCCGGCAGACGCGATTTCCACAGCTCTTTACCGCTGTTCACGTCGTAGGCACGCAGGTACTGGTCGAGGGTGCCGCTGAGGAAGCCGACGCCGCCGGCGGTGACCATCGAGCCGCCCATGCTCGGCACGCCGAGGGTGAAGCCGATCGGGATCGGCGAGCTGTCGCGGCTGGTGCCGTTCTTGCGTTTCCACACGACTTTGCCGGTGGTCAGGTCGATACCGGCGACGTAGCCCCAGGCCGGGGCCTGGCACGGTACGCCGAACGGCGACATGAACGGGTGCATGATCACCGCGTATGGCGCGCCGGTGTTCGGTTGCACACCCGCGGTTTCGCTCTCGCGCTTGCTGCCGGCGGCGACTTTCTCGCGTGGCACCATTTTCGAGACGAAGGCCATGTAGTTCGGGCTGGTGAAGAGCATCTGGCGCACCGGATCGACCGAGACGCCGCCCCAGTTGAACACGCCGACGTTACCCGGGTAGATCAGGCTGCCCTGTTCCGACGGCGGGGTGTACTGGCCTTCATAGCGCAGTTCCTTGAACTGG
The DNA here is from genome assembly GCF_030209175.1 of Pseudomonas sp. efr-133-TYG-5. Classification (GTDB taxonomy): domain Bacteria; phylum Pseudomonadota; class Gammaproteobacteria; order Pseudomonadales; family Pseudomonadaceae; genus Aquipseudomonas. Next base: position 79,347 of record NZ_JARVSM010000008.1, read on the forward strand.
ATGCGGCACAGCATCTGGTCGAACGGGCTCGCGCCCCACATGGCTTTTTCGGTCAGTTCCGGGGCCAGCAGGTTGAGGTCCGAACGGGCCTGGGTCGGTGCGGTGTGGTCGCCTTTCACCGCGCCTTGCGGAACCGGGATTTCCTGGATCGGGATGATCGGCGTGCCGTCACGACGGTCGAGGACGTACAGGCTGCCCTGTTTGGTCGGGGCGATCAGTGCCGGTTTCACGCCGTCGGCGGTTTTCATGTCGAGCAGGGTTGGCTGGCTGCCAACGTCCATGTCCCACAGGTCGTGGTGGGTGAACTGGTAGTTCCAGCGCACTTTACCGGTGGCCAGATCCAGCGCAACCACACCGGCGCTGAATTTCTCGGCGCCTGGGGTGCGGTCGGCGCCCCACTGGTCAGGGGTCTGGTTGCCCAGTGGCAGGTAAACCATGCCGAGTTTTTCGTCGACACTGGCCAGCGACCACATGTTCGCCGAGTTGCGGCTGTAGGTTTCGCCCGGGGCCAGCGGTTCGGTGGCGTCCGGCTTGTCGCTGTCCCAGTTCCACACCAGGTGGCCGTCGTGCACGTCGAAGGCGCGGATCACGCCCGATGGCTCGTTGGTCGACTCGTTGTCGGTAACGTGACCGCCCATGATCACCAGATCACGGGTAATCGCCGCTGGCGAGGTGGAGTAGTAGCCACCGGCGGTGAACGGGCCGATGCCCTGGGTCAGGTCGACCACGCCGTTGCTGCCGAAGCCTTCGCAGATCTTGCCGGTGTCGGCGTTCAATGCGATCAGGCGGGCGTCAGCGGTTGGCAGGTAGAGGCGGCGCGGGCAGGCTTGCGCCACGGCTTTGCCGGCCTCGGAGATGACTGCCGATGCGGCGTTTTCCGACTTGGCATAGGCGGCTTCGTCGTAGTACGACACGCCACGGCAGGTCATGTGGGCGAAGCCCTTGAAGCCGACCGGGCTCTTGATCTGCGGGTCGAAGCGCCACAGTTCCTTGCCGGTGTCCGGATCCAGCGCCAGCACTTTGCTGTGGGCGGTGCACGCATAGAGCATGCCGTTGGCCTTGAGCGGGGTGTTTTCGTTGGTCAGTTCCACCGGGTCATCGGCGGTCGGCAGGTCGCCGGTCTGGATGCGCCAGGCTTCCTGCAGTTTGCCGACGTTGGCCGGGGTGATCTGCTTGAGCGGCGAGTAGCGGTCACCGAACTCGGTGCGGCCATAGGCCTGCCAGTCGCCGTCCGGCATCTGCGGGGCGGTGCTGGTCATGTCCGCGCTGTCGCGGCCCAGTTCGCCGAAGGTTTCGCCCGGGTGGGTGAACAGGCTGGCCAGGGCAGTGACGCCGGCCAGGATCACCGCCACGCTCAAGCCGCCGGTGCCCAGCGGGGCAGGGCCGTCGAGCAGCAGCGGACGGCGGAACCACGGCAGCAGCATGACGAAGCCGAGGACGAACCACAGGGCCAGGCGCGGCACCAGTTGCCACCAGTCCAGGCCGACTTCCCACAGGGCCCACACGGTGCTGGCGAACAGCACGATGGCGTACAGGCCCAATGCCGCGCGACGGCGCAGCAGCAACAGAATACCGGTCAGCGCAATACCGATACCGGCCAGCAGGTAGTACAGCGAGCCGCCGAGCATGCTCAGCTTGACTCCCCCGGCCAGCATGGCCAGGCCCATTAGCAGAAGCAGAATGCCGAGCAGGCTCGGTAGCAGACGGCCTCGACTCGAAGCACTTTCGGTGCTCATAGTGTGGTTCTCCGTGACGTTTCAAATTGTTTCGCGCAGTAGTCACTGTAGATGACGATTGGGCGCGGGCATGGTTCAGATAAAACTTGTCTAGCTAACGAAATTTTCCTTTATCCCTGTGGGAGCTGGCTTGCCAGCGATGGCGGAGTGACAGCCGACGATCAATGTCGAATGTGCAATCGCGTCGCTGGCAAGCCAGCTCCCACAGCTTTTTCGTGTCGTTGTTCAGAACGACGACTGGATCTTGATCCCCGCGATCAGTGCGTCATCGACCTGGTCCACGCCGCCCGGATGGCGGATGTACTGCAGGTTCGGGCGCACGGTCAGCCAGTTGCTCACGTGCACGCCGTAATACAGCTCGGCGCTGTATTCGGTGTCCTGCGGCGGCAGGTAGGACGGATCGTCATAGGCGTAGACCGCGTGGGCCTGATTGCTCGCTTCCGCGTTCTTGCGATAGGCCGGGTTGACGTGGACGCGGGCCAGGGCGAAACCGATGTCGTCCTTGGCGCGCGCATCGAGCGGGCCTTTGTAGACGACACCGGCCTGCACGTAGTTGTCGATGGCGTTGGTTTTCTTGTCGTGCAGCGTTGCGTTGGCGAACACGCTCAGGCCGCGCGAGTGGTCGCTGGCGAGGCTGGTGAGCTGTTGCTGCGCGCCGAACCACACGCCGTGCTTGCTCGACGCGCTGCGGTAGCCTTCGCCGCTGAGGGCGGCAGGCTGGCCGTTCTGGTCTTTATAGACGTCAGAGGCCTTGGCGCTGCTGTAGTAGTAACCGGCGCGGTATTCACCCGGCAGGCCGTTGAGCTTCGGCGTCCACACAAGTTCGACCGGCAGTACGGCGCCCTGGGTGCCACTGCCGCTGAGCTTGAAGCCGTTGCCGCGATCGAGGTTCGACGGGTTCTGTTCATAGGCGCCGACCTGGGCGTACAGCTCTGCGCTCAGGTGATATTTGACCCGCAGCGCCCACTGGCTGACCGGCCAGTTGTACCAGATGCCGCCAACCCAGTTGCCGACCTGCGAGCCGCAGAACGCCAGGTTCTGGAAGTCGCAGGGGAAGCTGTTGAAGTCTTCGCCTTCGCCGAAACGGCCGAGCTTGATGTCGAGCTTCTGCTCGAAGAATTTCTGCTGGTACCACATCTGTGTCAGGCGGGTGGTCTGGCCACGGCCCCAGACTTCCTGGGCGGAGGTGAAGCCACCGACGCGCGGGTCGTTGATGCGGTCGTTGCTGATGTTGTTGCCGCTGCGCTTGGTCACGGTCAACTGGAACTCGGCGTCGTCCCAGCCGAGCAGTTTTTCCAGGTTCAGGTGCGTGCCGAGGCCGAACTGGTCGCTGTAGCGCGCGGTGCGGTCGTGGTCGTAGCCGCCGTGCAGGTTGCTGCCCATTTCGCCGGTGTAATCGAGCTTGAAGTCGATCCCTTTTGCCGCGAGTTCGCTGCGGGTGCCGTTCCAGTCACCGAGCATCCACGGTGAGTCACTGTCGAAGGCGGGGGTCGCCTGGGCGTAGGTGGCGAAGCCGAGCGCGGTGCAGCTGCCGAGCAGGCGTAGGGCTGAGATAGCGCTGTCTCGGGAGAAGGAAAAATCAGGCATGGGTCAGTCTTTTTTGGTGTTTTACGGGGGTAAACCGAGCGCTTCAATTTGACGCAGGCAGTGAAGCGATTCAGCTGAAGGGCGGCAGGATAATGATCTGTAACAAAAAGACAAAGGGCTTTTGCCGACATGCAGCATTTCTGATTCGGTAACAGTGCGGCAAACGGGCGCATTGTGGCGATGGCCGCAGGCTGCGATCTTCTTCGGTTGGCCTACATTTGATGCAAGGCCTTCCACCTGACCGGCCCCTCGGCTAAGGTGCGCGGCTTGTGCATTTTCACTCCGTCCAAAGGCCTGGCATGAACGACCACACTCCCGATCCGCTGCATGGCGTAACCCTCGAACAGATCCTCAATGCGCTGGTGGCGCATTACGAGTGGTCGGGGTTGGCCGAGCGCATCGATATCCGTTGCTTCAAGAGCGATCCGAGCATCAAGTCGAGCCTGACGTTCTTGCGCAAGACGCCGTGGGCGCGGGAGAAGGTCGAGCGCCTGTACGTGAAGCTGATGCGCACCAAGCGTCCGCTCTGAAATGGACGCCGGTTGTTGGCGCCGTCGCCTGATCACCCTTGCCGCCGTATTGGGCTGGGCGGGATTGGGCATTCAGCTTTATCTGATCTTCTTCGCCCGTTTGAGCGTCGATGCCAGCCTGTTGGGCGGGCTGGTGAGCTTTTTCAGTTACTTCACGATTCTGACCAACACGCTGGTGGCGACCGTGCTGACCTGTGCTGTGACCACGCGTGAATCCGCGGCGCGTCGCTGGTTTTTGCAGCCGTGGATCAGCAGTGGCATTGCCGTGAGCATCGCGGTGGTCGGTCTGGCCTACAGCATTCTGCTGCGGCATTTATGGCACCCCGAAGGCTGGCAGTTTATTGCCGACGAATTACTCCACGACGTGATGCCGCTGCTGTTTCTCGGTTATTGGTGGTGCTGCGTGCCTAAAGGTACGTTGCGCCTTCGGCATCTGCCGCTGTGGCTGATCTATCCGCTGGTGTACTTCGCCTATGCGCTGCTGCGCGGGCATCTGCTCGGTGCGTATGCGTATCCGTTCATCGATGTGGCGATGCTCGGTTATCCACAGGTGTTCATCAATGCCGGCGGGATATTGGTGGGGTTTGTGCTGATTGGCTTGCTGGTGATCGGGATCGACCGCTGGCAGTCAGTACGACGTTGAAAGGTCAATGTGCGAGCGGGCTCGCTCGCGAAGGCGTCAGGTCAGTCAACGTCATGGTTGATTGATTGCGCGCATTCGCGAGCAAGCCCGCTCCCACAAGGGCAAGTCACTCTTCTGCAGAGCCCTCGGCCCGCCAGTAGCCGACGGCTTTGACGAACTGCTCGTCCAGCCCGTGTTCGTCGAGCAGCACCCGGCGAATCTGCCGCGACACTTTGGTCTCGGTCGCCACCCACGCATACAGATTGCCCGTGGGCACCTGCAACTGTCTGACCGTGGTCAGCAGGTTGTCCTTGCCGCCCTCGCGCAGCACCCAGATCACATTGACCTGCGCCGCGCTCTCCAGCACCTGCTGCTCGCCGCCGTTCTCCACTTCGATCACCACCAGTGCCTTGCGATGGGCGGCCAGGCCTTCGAGGCGGCGGGCGATGGCGGGCAGGGCGGTTTCGTCGCCGATCAGCAGGTAGCTGTCGAAGATGTCCGGCACGATCATCGAACCCCGCGGGCCACCGATGTGCAGGAACTGGCCCGGCTGCGCCTGCTCGGCCCAGGTCGAGGCAGGGCCGTCGCCGTGCAGGACGAAATCGATGTCCAGTTCCAGTTTGTCGAGGTCGTAGCGGCGCGGGGTGTAGTCGCGCATTTCCGGCATCGGGCCGTCGCTCTTGCCGGCGCCGAGCACCAGGTTATCGAGGGCGGCCGCCTGTTCGGCGTTCTGCGGGAACAGCAGTTTGACGTGATCGTCGCTGCCAAGGCTGATGAAGCCGGCCAGTTCCGGCCCGCCGAGGGTGATGCGGCGCATGCGCGGGGTCAGGTCGACCACCCGCAGCACTTGCAGGCGGCGGCGTTTGATTTCGTGCATGACGCGGTGAATGGTCTGGGTATCGACGGCGCTCATTCGGCGTTCTCCGGGGCAGGTTGTTCAACGGCAGGGCCGTCGACGATGGCTTTCGCGGTGTCATTGAGCAGGTCGCGCACCCGCAGGATCTCCTGCGGGCTCCAGCGCCCGTGGTGCATTTGCAGGGCGTGGCGCAGGTTGTGCACCGCTTCATGGATTTCCGGCGGCCGGTCGTGGCCGCGCAGCGAGCGTTTGCTGACGTCGATGCGCATGCGCACGCCGTCGAGGGCGATCGCCTGTTCGCTGAGCGAGGCGCGCCCGGCATCGGTCACCGCATAGCGCTTCTTGCCGCCCGCGGCATCGCCGCAAATCATTTCGCTTTCTTCGAGAAAGGTCAGGGTGGGGTAGATCACCCCGGGGCTCGGGCTGTAGGCGCCGTCGAACATGCCTTCGATCTGGCGGATCAGGTCGTAGCCGTGGCACGGCTGTTCGGCGATCAGCGCGAGCAGCAGCAGCTTCAGATCACCGGGGGCGAACACCCGTGGGCCACGGCCGCCGCGTTCGCGTCCGGGGCGTTTTTCGAAGCCGTCGCGGCCGTCGGCGTGTTCGCGGTGGGGGGCATGATGGTCTCTCATTGCAGTCTTCTCTCGTCGTGTTTAGATACAACTTAAGATATATCTTTAGATGTCGGCAAGGGCTTTTTGCCTTGGGCCGAGGTGCCCCGACGAGCGGTGGAGCGCGGGAAAATGCTGTTTGGCAACTGTGTAAAAGGTGCTCGGTTCTTTACGCAAGTGGGCAGAACAGTGACCCGGAAGTTAAAGCGGTGACTCTATTAAACTTGAGTATATATTCTAGAAAGTTGCAATATTCCCGCCCTGTCTGCTTGTAACTGCTGTATGGTTTTTTACCTGAAACTGTATGTAGGGCATAACTTACAGCTACTGTTTTGAATATTGTTATTTCGGTATTTTTTCTTTCTGGTCATAGGGTTGATGAACTACGTGGTTGTGGGAAGTTGCCTGCTTACATTCCAGAGGTAACAGTCGATCATGCCCCGGCGTTGAAACTTCAACACAACACGTTTTATTCCCCCGTGTTGTTTTGAACGTGGCAGCGACTCGACCCTTTAAAAGAAAACAAGGTACTGACCGATGTTCAAGAAAATCGCTTTCGCTGCTCCCCTGGCTGTCCTGGCCCTGAGCTCTTCCGTGGTCTTCGCTGCCGGTGAAGCCCGTCACTCCATCAGCCTGGTGGCGCACGTGCCAACCAACGGTTTCTACGTCGTGCCGACCGATTCCGATCTGGTCAACAAGGACCAGGACATGAGCTTCAGCCCGGTCACCGGTGCGATGAAACCGGTCGAAGGTTTCTTCGACGTGCGCAACAACAACGGTTCGGTGCACGGATCGCTGGAAGGCATCCCGAAACTGGTCGGTGGCTCGAACACCATCGATCTGAAGGTCGAGTTCAACGGCAAGGAACTGACCCAGACCCCGCAAATGGTCGTCGGCGAAGCCGAGTCCGATGTGAACTACCGCGCTCCGCTGCGCATCAGCGCCAAGGGCAGCAACTTCAATCCGGGCGACTACACCGGCTCCGTCACCATGATGTTCGACGCGGTTCCACCGGTCGGCGGCGCGCTCTAACCCGTGAAGTAACAAAAGCCGGCTGGCCGACGTACGTGTCGGCGGGCCGGACTTTTTCCGTTCGCAATCAGAGTCCGTTTTCATGTTCCCGATGACCCCCATCGCGGCTGCGCTTGCGTTGTTGTTATGTGCTGGCGCCGTTGCGGCTGCTGAACCAGCCGGTACCACACCACGCAGCCTGCTGGCACAGGCCAAGGGCCTGCCGAAAGATTTCGAGGAGCACTTTTTCGATGTCCCTCTGGCTGTTCGGGTGGAACTCGACCAGCAACCGCTGGGCGAGGCGATGATCGTCCTGTCGCGCGATGACCGCCTCACCCTGCTCGAATTCACCGACACCAGTGACAACCGTTTCGGTGCCGCCGAGCGCGAGAAATGGGCCAGCTACCTCAAGCCCGGCGTGGCACTGGGGGCGTGCACCAGTCAATGCCCCGAGCAGATGCTGGCCGTGCACTACAACCTGGAGAATTCCCTGGTCTCGATCGTCACCGAAAATGCCGAGCGCAATGCCGAGATCAAGCGCTACTACGACCAGCCCGAAAATGGCAGCACCGGACTGATCGTGCGCAATCAGCTCAATCTCAATGGTGGCCAGGATCAGGACCTGGGTGGCCGGTTCGGCCTGGAGGCCAATGGCAGCCTGGGCAACTGGAGCCAGACCTTCAACATGCAACTGGCCCGCCTCGGTGGCCCGGACGACCAGCTCTACCACGCCGTGTACGAACTGCACACCCAGCGCGAGCTGCAGGGCCGGTTCCTGCGCATGGGCTATTTCACGCCAGCCTCCGAAGGCCTGACGCGCCAGCCGCGCTCGTTCGGCGCGAGTCCCGATACCACGGTCGGGGTGATGTTCGGCAGCTCCGACAGCCTGGCCATCGACCTGCAGAATCCCAGCATCTACCCGATCTATGTCACGGCCAACCGCCAGGCGTCGGTGGAGATCTACCGCGACGGCCTGCTGCTCAACACGCAATCGGTGCCCGCCGGTTTGCAGACGCTCGATACCCGGCCGTTGCCCGGTGGCATTTATGAAGTGGAGGTGCGCCTGATCGAGGATGGCCAGACCACCTCGACCACCCAGGAGCTGGTCTACAAGCCGAACAACTGGCGCAATCATGACGAGCGCTGGCGCTACAACGTGTTTGCCGGACAGGAAACCAAACTGTTGAGCAACTGGGACAAACAGGCCAGCGGCGACGTCACGGCAGGTGCCTCGCTCAACTACCTGCTGCACCCGCGGGTCATCCTCGGCCTGTCGACGCGCCAGGTCCGGGAGAAACTGCAGTACGGCACCTCCGTCGACTGGAACCCGCTCGACAATTTCAGTCTGTTCGGCAACTTCTACCAGACCGAAGACCACGGCACCGGTGTCGATCTGCAGGGCCTCTACAACTATGGCGCCGGCAGCCTGGTGGTCAGCCACAACCGCAGCTGGCTGGACACCACCAATACCTACGACACGTTGCCCGACGGCACGCGGATTCGCCAACGCAACGTGTTCGTCGGCCAGACCAGCAACTCATCGCTGGCCTTGAACCATCGCCTGACGCGCAACAGTTCGCTGAATGTGCGCGTCGCCCACAGCGAGGGCAATGTCGAGGGCGTCGGTGTCGACCTCGGCTGGACCCAGCGCACCACGCTGTTTGGCAGTGATTCGAACTGGCGCCTGTCGCTGTTCGACCGGCCCGGCAGCTACAGCAGCGGCGATGCGCGCAACCGCGGTGTCGACCTGAGTCTCAACGTCGCGCTGGGCGGGCCCGGCCAGCAGATTTCCGGGAGTATCGGCACGCGCACCGCGCGTGACGGCAGTCGCGACAACAACGCCTCGATCGGCTATCGGAAAAACTTCGACGACCATGTCCTGCAGAGCGTGTCGGCGACCATGATCACCGACACCTACGGCGTCGGCTTGAACGGTCAGGCCAACTTCCGCACCGACACCGTCAACGGCGACGGCTTCCTGCAACGCTCGTCCTACAACGGCAATTACACCGGCGGCCTCAACCTCGACAGCACCGTGGCCATCGGCGGCGAGCAGATCGTGATGACCAGCCAGCACCAGGGTCGCGGGGCCGGGATGATCGTCGATGTCGAATCCGATATCGAAGGCATTGCCTTGCGTGCCGACGACCTGAGCGGCGGCAGTGCGGCCTTGCGGCAGGGCCGCAATTTCATCCCGATTACCGCTTACCGGAACAGCTCGGTGAGTTTCGACTTCGAGGGCAACCATGTGCCGGCGGCCACCATCGAGCCGGCGCGAACCCGCTATCACCTGAACAAGGGCGGCGTTGACTATCGCAAGGTGCGGGTGATGCGCACGCTGACGGTACTCGGTCGGCTGCTCGATCCGCAGGGACGGCCGCTCAAGGGGCACCACGTGATCAATCACGCCAGTCGCGGGGTCAGCGAAGTGGACGGCTTCTTCTCCATGGAAATGAACGCCGGCTCGCCGACGCTGGAAGTGCGCCACGCCGACCAGTTGTTGTGTCAGTTCCGCCTCGATCCGGAGCAGGGCCGTGTCGAAAACAACGTCCTGATGATCGGTGATCTGCGGTGCAGCCCCGACACCCTGGCCGACGCCACATTCACCGAGCAGAAGGCGGGTTGAATCATGAAGAAAACCTCCTGTTGGCTGGCGTTGCTGGCCGTACTGGGCCTGCCGACGGCGCAGGCCGCGAACCAGGAAATCCGTGCGCTGTTTCAGCCGGATCCGGCGCAGCCGTGGAAAAACGTGTTTATCAACAAAACGCCGAACAGCGGCTATTGCGCGACTTTTCCGAGTGAGTGCGTCGACAACAATATGTTCAGCATTCAGGTGCCGATCCGTTTCAGCTCGATCAGCCCGCTGTTCGCCGGCAATGGCGTGTGGGTGATCGCGCCCACGGACTGGCGGCGGTTGACGGTCACCAACCATGAGACGCAGGAAGTCAGCACGGTGGAAGTGCGGATCACCGGCCTCGGCTCGCGTTTCGTGCTCAGCCGGCCGGTCACCGAGCTGGCGGGTGACCCGGACGTGCTGGAAGCGCACCGCAAACTGTGGACCAGCAGCTCGTGGGTGTATGCACCGCCGCCGTGCCTGTACAGCGGCGTCGGCGCCTACAGCCCGACCACCTACCGGTTTTTCTGGAAAACCCCGCAACAGGGCAACTGCATCAAAGTCGCGGCGCGGGATGTCGGTCATCTGTATTTCGAGTCGCTCGACATCGCCTACGAACTGCGCACGCCGAATCCGCTGGCGATGTCGTCCGGGCTGTACACCGGTTCCCTGACCTACAGCGTCGGCCGCGGTGGCGCCGACTTCAACATGGGACCGTTCATGGACGCTGACGACAACAGCCTGACCCTGGATTTCGTGCTGGACGTGCAACACACCTTGAAGGTCGATATGCCGCCCGGGGGCGAGCGGGTTTCCCTGCAACCGGAGGGTGGCTGGCAGCGCTGGTTGAGCACCCGCCAGGTGCCGAACCGGATCTTCCGCGACCAGACCTTCCATATCTCGGCCAGCTCGCGCTTCAAGATGTTCCTGGAGTGCGAAAGGGGCACGCTCAGTGCCTGTTATCTGTTCAACCGTGACAGCACCTCGGCGGCAAAACTGGATATCAAGGTCAGCCTGCCCAACGGCCTGACCGACACCGCCGGGCGCCCGGTCAATCACCAGCTACTGCTGCCGGGCGAATCCAGTGCGGTGGTGTTTCAACCCGGGATCTATGTCGATCGCCAACAGGGAACGTTGCATTTCGATGTCGCCAGCACCGCCATCGAACCCCTTCTGACGGCGAACAAAGGCAACAACTATTCCTCCACGGTGGTGGTGATTTTCGATTCGGAAATATGAGCGTTCCTTTCCAACAGAGGTTTGTCTAGATGAAATACGTGATGGTGTTCGTCGGTATTTGTATGGTCTGCCTGAATGTCCAGGCCGGGCCGAACATCAATATCGGCGTGGTGTATGACTACCTGGCCGGCGATAAAAGTACCTATCTCAAACGCGTCTACAACAGCGGTGACAGCACGGCGTTCGTCAAGATCAACGTGCTCGAGATCATTTACAACAGCGACGGCACGTCCAGCGAAGTACCGGTCAAGGTGCAGGCCGATGCCAGTGCGCGCGATGGCCTGATGGCCAGCCCGGCGCGGTTGATCATCCCGGCCCAGGGCATGCAGGGCACCCGCCTGCTGTTCATGGGCGAGCGTGACCGGGAGCGTTATTTCCGCGTGCGTTTCGTGCCGGTGGTGCCGGAAAAGGAAGACGAGTTCGCCGTGTCCAGCGAAGAGCGCGAGGATTACAGAAAATCCCTGACCGCAGGCGTCAACGTGATGGCCGGGTTCGGCACGATTTTCTTCGTGCGGCCCAAGGACGCCCGTTTCGACAGTGTCATCGAGGACGGGCCGACCACTTACCGCGTGCGCAACAACGGCAATACGGTGGTGGTGGTCGACGAGTTCAAGAACTGCTCGAAGGCCGATGAGGCGGACTGTGAACCGACTACCAAGCACCACGTCATGGCCGGTCGGGCATTTGAATTCGAAAAGCAGGCCGGGCGCGAATACCGCTTCATCCTGGTCGAAGGTGACGCCAGGAAGAACCTGCGTATCGCCGGTTGAGACCGATCGCCACGCCGCTCTTTCCTGCACGCAACGGGTAACTGAACATGATCAAGCAATGCATCGCTCTGACGTCGGCTGCTGGCCTGGCGTTGCTGAGCAACTGGGCATTCGCTGCCCGGGAAACCCTGGAGTTCTACGTCTCCGTGGACATCCCGACCCTGGATTTCTACGTCATTCCCAGCGAGTCCGACTGGATTCATCGCGAGCAGATTCTGCACTGGGATGTCAGCACTGACCGGCTCGGAGGGTTGCGCAGGAATTTCGACGTCAGGCACGACAGCGGCGCGGTTGAAGCGCGGCTGGAAAGTTACCCGTACCTGACCAATGGCCGGGACTCGCGCGAGAACATCAACCTGCGCGTGCTGTTCAATGGCAAAGAGCTCAGCCACAACCCGCAGCCCGTGCAGGTGGTGACGGCCGAGGAGGCCCGGGTCGGTGTGCGCGTGCCCCTGGAAATCGAGCCCCGCGAGCAGGTGGGGGGGTATAAGCCGGGTGACTACTACGGCTCGGTCAGCATCATTTTCAACGCCGCGGCTCCGGGGGGCTGAGCCAGGATTTCTCCGCGGCGAAAACAAAGCGTTCAGCGCAAGGAAGTGTCAATGAAGTTCAGCTTTCGACCACTCACCCAAGCTGCCAGGGGATCGGTGTTGGTTTATCTGGTGGGCGGCCTGCACGCCTTGTCCGCCCAAGCGATAACCCAGGAAATTCGCGCCAGTTTTGTTCCCGATCCGGCCAATCCGCAACAAAACCGCTTCATCGACCGCACCCCGCAAAGCGGTTACTGCGGCATGTACCCCAATGACTGCAATCATTACAACCTGTACGGCGTGCGGCTGCCGCTGAGCTTTGCCTCGATGCGCTCGATCGAGCCGGGCGCTGCGCAGCGCCAGGGGGCGATGTTCAAGATGCCCGCGCAGTGGCGCAGCCTCGCGGTGCAAAACGTCGTCACCGGCGAAGCCGAGACGGTGCAGATCCGCCTCGGCGGCGTCGGCTCGCAATATGTGCTCAGTGACACCGCGGTCAACCTGACCGGGGCCGCGACCGATCAGGAAGCCCACCACAAGCTGTGGGGCACCAGTTGGCTGTTTGCACCGAGGCCCTGCGAGAGCGGGGCGATGGGCTCCCATGGGCCGGACGCCTATCGGTTCTTCTGGCGTACCCCCAGCGAAGCGGTCTGCAGCAAACAGGCGGCGTTCAGCATTCCGTGGATGTCCTACGATTACCTGGACGTGGGCTATGAATTGCGCATGCCCAACCCGCTGGGCATGTCCTCGGGCCTGTACACCGGGGAGCTGACCTACACCGTGGGCCCGGGCGGCGACCTGGACATGGGCGACAACATGTTGCCGGACAACTCGAGCCTGAGCTTCCGCTTCGTCCTCGATGTCCAGCACGTGCTCAAAGTCGATCTGCCGCCCGGCGGCCACCGCATCGAATTGCTGCCCCAGGGTGGCTGGCAGGCCTGGCTCCAGGAAGGCCGCCGACCCACTCGGCTGTTCCGCGACCAGACCTTCAATATTTCCGCTTCTTCACGCTTTCGCATGTTCATCGAGTGTGAGCACGCCGGCATCGGTGGCTGCAGTTTGCGCGACGCGCAGAGCGGGAGCATTTTTCCCCAGGTCAACATGAGTGTCAGCCTGCCCGCCGGCATTACCGACAGTGCCGGCCAACCGGTGAAGAACCGCCAACTGACGGAATCCGCCAGCGACACCCTGTTCCAGCCGGGCGTGTATGTGGACCGGGCCCCGGGAGTGCTGCACTTCGAGGTGCCGAGCTACTACATGGAGTTCATGCTGCAACACGGCCAGGCGAAGCGGTTTGCCGGCAACGTCACGGTGATCTGGGATTCGGAGGTCTAGCGCTGGCGCCAGGTGCGAGCCACCTGGCGCCTCAGTCCCGAGCCGTTGCGCCAGCGTCGAGCGACGCCACGGTCGGCGCTGGCGCCGGCACGCATTGCGAATGGCTGCCCGGTTGCAGGTAGTTGTTGAGGATCGGCGCCATGCCCTTGAGCACCTGGACGGGCAGGGCCGAGGTGAACTTGAAGTTTTCCGCCGAGCGCCCGGGGACGTACGCGGTCAATGTGCCGAAGTGGCTGTCGCCGATGTAGAACACGAAGGTCGCCGTGCGGTTGATCGACTTGGAGCTGAGAATCCGCCCGCCGGAGCCGATCGCCTCGATGCGGTTGTCACCGGTGCCGGTCTTGCCGCCCATGGCCAGAGGCGTGCCATCGGCCAGTTTGAAACTGCCCGCCACCCGTTTCGCCGTACCGGCATCGACCACTTGCGACAGCGCTTCGCGCATTGCCCGGGCGACCTCCGACGGCATGACCCGTTTGCCCACGTGCGGGTCGTTGACCAGACGGGTTTCGTACGGCGTGCCTGCGGCGAAGTGCAGGCTGTCGATGCGCAGCGTCGGCATGCGCACGCCGTCGTTGAGAATGGTGCCGATCAGCTCGGCCAGCGCGGCAGGGCGGTCGCCGGAGCTGCCGATGGCGGTCGCCAGCGACGGCACCAGGTGATCGAACGGGTAACCGACCTTCTGCCAGCGCTGGTGGATCTCGAGGAAGGCCTCGATCTCGAGCATGGTGCGGATACGACTGTCGCGCGCACCCTTGTGCTTGCTCTTGAACAGCCAGCTGTAGACTTCCTGACGCTCGAATTCGCTGGCCTTGACGATCTGGCTGAAGGTCGCGTCCGGGTGATTGAGCAGGTAGCCGATCAGCCACAGGTCGAGCGGGTGGACCTTGGCGATGAAGCCCTGGTCGGGCAGGTCATAGGTGCCGGGACCGTAGGCCAAGTACAGGCGTTCGAGGCGCTCGTCGGTGAGTTTTTCCGTGATCTTCACGCCTTTGAGGTGCGAGCGGACAAAGCTGTTGAAGTCTTCCTGGCTGGCGTTGGGCAGCAGGTAGCGGTGCACGGCGGCCATGCGGATCGGGGTCGGGCGCATGCTGTCGAGGAAGGTTTCCAGGCGCGCCTGGGTGTCCTTGTTCCTGTACTTCTTCCAGAACTTGAGCAGGAACGAGGTGCCTTCGCGGTCGGCGAACGAGGCGAGGTATTCCTGACGACGCGGGTCGCGGTCGTCCTTGAGCAACTCGGCGCTGTTGTTCGGCCCGGAGTAGGTGGTGTAGCGCACCAGGTCGCGCATCAGGCGGATGAACGGCAGGTTGATCGATTCGCGCAAGGCATCGCGCAGGGTCGGCATGCGCCCGTTGTCTTCCTTGCGAAAGTTGTGGAACACATGCAGGCCGCCACCGGTGAAGAACGCCTCGCCCGGGCTGGCGGAATATTTGCGGTCGAGCGCTGCACCGAGCATTTTCGACAGGTCGCGATCCTTGTTCTGGATCAGGTAGTCGATGACCCACTGGCTCAGGCGATCCTGTTCCGGCACCTCGACTTTCTTCAGCTCCGGCACCGCCATGCCGGCGTACTTGTCGTGCAGTTCGGCAATGATCTGCAGGTAGGTGGTCAGCACGCGCATTTTCGCCGTCGAGCCGAGTTCCAGTTTGCTGCCCTCGTTGATGTCGAACGGCTGGTCGGTGCTGTCGGTCTGCACCCGCACCCGCGAGCCGTCCGGGGTCAGCTCGAACAGGGTGAAGCTGTAGCGCACCTGGGTGGTGCTGGTCGGGGTCAGCAGGCGCTCGCCGAGCAGGCCGACTTCGCTGGCGTAGGCCGGGTCGGCAAGCTTCTTCAGGTAGGCGGTGGCCTGGGTCTGCAGGTCACCCTGCAGGGTGCTGGTGGCCGACAGGTCGAGGCGGTCGAGGTCGTACAGCGGCCGGTTGAGCATCGAGGCCAGGCGACTGCGGGCGACACTGATGCCCTTGTTGGTTTCGATTGGCTGAATGGTCGGCTGCGTCTGCCAGTCGCGATAAGTGACCTTGCTGGCCAGCGCGGCATCGGCCAGGGCGGTGTCGATCACGCCGTTCTGCTTGAGCAGGCGCAGGTGGCTGTCGGTGAGGTCGGCCAGCTCGTCGTGGCCCTTGGACAGGTAATGCGAAGGGCGGCGCTGGGCGATCATCAGCGAGAGCATTTCGCGCAGCGCCAGGCCCTTGGCCGCCATGGTTTTCGCGTCGGTGGCGGGGCTGGCCAGGGTTTCATTGGCCTGATTGAAATCGGCGCCGTACCAGACCCGCAAGCCCTCGGCCATGCCGTGCACTTCGCCATGCCCGGGGACGGCCGACAGCGGCACGCTGTTGAGGTAGTCGCGAATGATGTTCTGCCGCGCCGCCAGGGTTTGCGGGCCGTTCTGATAGGCGCGCACGCTGGCGGAAATCATCTGGCGGATTTTCTCCGCGCCGGACACCGTCAGGCCGTCCGGTGAGTGGCGGTATTTTTCCAGTTGCGTGGCCAGGGTACTGCCGCCGGCCGATTGCCCCGGCAGGTGCAGCAGCTTGGCCACCTGCGACCAGGCGGCCATGCCGAAGCGTGGCCAGTCCACCGCAGGGTTGGCCAGCGGTTGCTTGGGATCGAGCAGGAAGCGGTTCTCGATGAACAGCAGGCTGTTGACCACCACCGGCGGAATCGCCGCGAAACTGGCGTACAGCTGTTGCGGGTATTGGTACTGATAGAGCGGCGCGGCGCGGCAGTCGGTGATCGACAGCCCGGCCTGGATCTTTTCCGAGTAGGGCACGAACAGGCCCTTGTCGGTGTAGCCGAGCAGGGCCGCGGAGAAGCGTGTCTGCTCGGTGATCACATAATTGCGCTTGAGCAGCCGCGGTAGAAACTCATCCAGCGAGCTGTAGCCCAGGCGCAGGTCGAACGGCCCGTTGCCCGGGTAGCGGATCGCTTCGCTCGGGCCCGGTTGCAGCTCGTACTTCAACGTTGCCGCGTACTGGCTGACCTCCCGCGCCTGGAAACGCGAGGTGCGCATTTCCTTGGCCGCAGCCAGGCCCACGACTATCGCAATAATCAGCAACAGGAGCCAGAAAGCCTTCCACCCGTGCCGGCTGCGGCGGGGTTTTTCAGGTATAGGCGCTTCATCCACACGTTCAGTCGGAACCACGGTTTTACTCGAATCGGTTTGCCACAAAGCGCCCATAGTCGATTGATCCATTCACGCAGATTGATCGGACTTGTCTGAAGCTTAGTCGGTGGTTGGCGCTGGTGAAAAAATTGTGAAGGTCGAAGAGAGGCCTGCCATCTGAACAATTCTGCCCGCGCCAGGCTCAAGCGCCGGCCCGCCCCCGCGGGGCCGCCAAACCGTTGAAAACCTCAGGGAGCGCAGCCCAGTCCAAAACCGGCAACTTCCCTCGTCACAACACTCACAAGCGTTGCAAACGCCGGACTAGAGCCTTGGCCCGTTTGAGCGAAGCGCAGCCGGGGCATGACCGTGCACCATTGCTGTGCAATACTCGCCAGCCGCTTCGACAGTGGATTTTTCTGACATTGGCAGACAAAGTTTCTCCGTGAATGGCTAAATCCACCAGAGTTCTCTCTGAATCTTGGGTCTTATAGAGTGAATTGCCCTGTCGCAAGCTTTTTATACTGCACGCCCCGCTGATCCTGCAGGTCGCTCCTGCAAGACGCCTCTGCCCACGAAGCAGGCGCGGTCTGGCGAGGTGACGGCTTATCGGCCGGCGCCTCGACACTCGGTGGTCAAATCCAATAACAAGACGAGGTTGTCCCCCATGCCCGTAGGCAATCACCTGCCCCATGGCGAAACCGCTCAGGGCGGTCCGCTCAAACGCGAACTCGGCGAACGGCATATCCGCCTGATGGCACTCGGCGCCTGCATCGGCGTCGGCCTGTTCCTCGGCTCCGCCAAGGCCATCGAAATGGCCGGCCCGGCCATCATGCTGTCCTACATCATCGGCGGTCTGGCGATCCTGGTGATCATGCGCGCCCTCGGCGAAATGGCCGTGCACAACCCGGTGGCCGGCTCCTTCAGCCGCTACGCCCAGGACTACCTCGGCCCGTTGGCGGGGTTCCTCACCGGCTGGAACTACTGGTTCCTGTGGCTGGTGACGTGCGTGGCGGAAATCACCGCCGTGGCGGTGTACATGGGCATCTGGTTCCCCGACGTCCCGCGCTGGATCTGGGCCCTGGCGGCACTGGTCAGCATGGGCTCGATCAATCTGATCGCCGTGAAGGCCTTCGGTGAATTCGAATTCTGGTTCGCCCTGATCAAGATCGTCACGATCATCGCCATGGTGCTCGGCGGCGTCGGCATCATCGCGTTCGGCTTCGGCAACGATGGCGTGGCTCTGGGCATTTCCAACCTGTGGAGCCACGGCGGCTTCATGCCCAACGGCGTGCAGGGCGTGCTGATGTCGCTGCAGATGGTCATGTTCGCCTACCTCGGCGTGGAAATGATCGGCCTCACCGCCGGTGAAGCGAAGAACCCGCAAAAGACCATTCCCAATGCGATCGGCTCGGTGTTCTGGCGGATCCTGCTGTTCTACGTCGGCGCGCTGTTCGTGATCCTGTCGATCTACCCGTGGAATGAAATCGGCACCCAGGGCAGTCCGTTCGTGATGACCTTCGAACGCCTGGGGATCAAGACGGCGGCCGGCATCATCAACTTCGTGGTGATCACGGCGGCGCTGTCGTCGTGCAACGGCGGCATCTTCAGCACCGGGCGCATGCTCTACAGCCTGGCGCAGAACGGTCAGGCTCCGGCCGGGTTCGCCAAGACCTCGAACAACGGCGTACCGCGTCGCGCCTTGCTGCTGTCGATTTTCGCCTTGCTGCTGGGCGTGCTGCTCAACTATCTGGTGCCGGAAAAAGTCTTTGTCTGGGTCACCGCGATTGCCACCTTCGGCGCGATCTGGACCTGGGTGATGATCCTCCTGGCCCAGCTGAAATTCCGCCAAGGCCTGAGCGCCAGCGAACGGGCCGGGCTCAAATACAAGATGTGGCTGTACCCGGTCAGCTCCTACCTGGCGCTGACGTTCCTGGTGCTGGTGGTGGGCCTGATGGCGTACTTCCCGGACACCCGCGTGGCGTTGTATGTCGGCCCGGCGTTCCTGGTGCTGCTGACGGTGCTGTTCTACGTGTTCAAGCTGCAACCGCGGGATGCGGCGCAGGGCGCGGTGCGTTCGGCGTCCTGACCCGGCATCCGCCCCTCAGAAAAGCCTCGGTCGATTGATCGGGGCTTTTTTTTACACGCGCGTCGACCACTAGTCCGAAAGGTGCAGCGGGCAACGACTTCTGGCGCCGGGTGAACTCCAATGCACAGGCATCCCCCGAACTCCTCCACGGCAGTGATCAGAGGCGCAGACATGAGGGCCAGGGCGTTTCTCGAACGAGAGCTCAGTCAGCGTCAGGTCGTGCTGTTCTTTCTGCTCGCCGGCGGCTTGTTCATCCTGCCGCTGATCCTTGCCGACTTCCCCTACATCGACGACAACTGGCGCACGCTCGCCGCCGGCAATGCCTGGGCCGGGCAAGGCCGGTTGTTCGCCGACTGGCTGTATCAGGCGCTGACCTTCACTGGCGCTGCACCGAACATTTTTCCACTGCCGCTGTTGCTCGCTTGCGTAGCGATGTCGTTCGCTCTGACCCGGCTGACCTTTCACTACTTCCCCGAACCGAGCCTGGCCTGTTGCCTGGTGGTCCTGCCGCTCTGGTACAACCCGTTCCTGCTGCAGAACCTGTCCTACCAGTACGACGGTCCGGGCATGCTCCTGAGTCTGGTTGCGGTGGTTTACGCCATCACCTTCCAGGCCGCGTCCCGGGTCCGCCAATGGCTGGTACCGGCGCTGTTGCTGGCATTGGCGATCGGGCTGTACCAGATCAGCGTCAATGTGTTTCTCGGCTTGTGTTGCGTCGAGCTGGTCAGGGCCGTCGAGCAGCGACGGCCGGCGGCAGAGCTGGGCAACCTGCTCGCCGGCAAACTGGCGCAACTGGGCCTCGGCGTCCTGATCTACAGCGTCACGGCGTACCCGTTCATGACGGTCACGGCGCGCGGCGATCTGCTCGATTGGAGCCGCCAGCCGCTGCTGCAGATCGGCAGCAATCTGAGCCGGACAGGGGCCAACGTGGCGTTGCTGTGGCATGGCGGATACGCCTGGCTACTCGTGGCGCTGGGGCTGTGTGCCGCCTGGGCTATCGCGCGCTGCGGCCGCTGGCCGTGGCAACTGGTCTGTCTGGCGGCGCTGGCCGTGACCGCGCTGCTGGTGCCGGGCATCACCCTGGTGTTTCGCGACTTCAACGACGGCGCACGGACGTTGATGGGCTACGGCGTATGGCTGCTGTTGCTGTGCTATCTGGCGTATCGGGCGCTGGCGTCGGTGCACCGCCGGTTGCCGCTGCTGCTGATCGTGCCGCTGCTGGCGACGCTGTCGTTGGCGTTTGCCTACGGGCGGGTGCTGACGCTGCAGAAAACCTTTGCATCGGCAATCGTGTTCAGCCTGGGCCACGACATTGCCGCCCATCGCGAACTGTACGCGGCGAAACGCATTTACCTGTCGGTGACCTACTCCGATCGCTGGCTGCTGGGCGCGAGCGGTTCGTTCGAACAGTTGCCGGTGTTGCATTACCTGCTCAATGTCGACTACGCCGTGCTCGCCGAAAACCTGCCCGGTGTGGGCATCGGCAACGTGGTTGCCGAACGTGAGCGGCGCAACGCCACCCGCGTCGGCTATCGCGGCTATCCCGCGCTGCTGGAGACCCGCTTCTATCGGATTTACCTGCTCGGCGACTACGGCTTCATCGTGCTCAAGGAGCCCGCGCCGATCGACCACCTGCGCTGGTGAGGCCTGACCGTTGGTCCGGATCTGCCGTAGACCTGTAATTTCTGACAGTAGACCGTTGCCCGCGCCTGACATAGCTTGGAAACCTCCCCTACCGGGCACTGGCCAGGCTGCGCGATGAAGCGATTTTCCGCATTGCTGATCATCGGACTCGCCGATGGATTGATCCATTGGCAGGTGTTTTTCGTCCTGTGCACGGCCCTCGGGTTGACGCAGGCGACGAGCAATTTTTTCGCCTATTGCGTGGCGGCCGGGTTTTCGCTGTATGTGAATACGCTGTACAAATTCGAGGCGGCGAACTCGGTGTTCGCGTACCTGCTGTTCAGCGTGTCGATGGGCGGATTGAGTTACGCCATCGGCGCGCTCGCCGACGCGCGTGATTGGCAGGGGCTGCTGACGGTCGCGCTGTTCACCCTGTTGAATCTGGCGCTGGGCTACGGCTTTTTTCGCTGCGTGGTCTGCCGCGGGGAGCGGCAATGAAAGCGTTGCCGGCGGCCGCGGCGGGCAACGTTGCACCCGGCGCAGTGCTGATCGAGCGGCTCGCGCTGATGGGGCTTGTGCTGCTGGCGCTGGGCGTGCGCTGCTACTCGATCAGTGTGCCAGCGATCTGGTATGACGAGGCTTACAGCCTGCTGCTGGCGCGGGAAACACCCGCGCGGATCTGGGCGTTGACCGCGCTGGATGTGCATCCGCCGCTGTATTACGTGCTGCTGCATTACTGGGGCATGGCCTGGGGCGATTCCGCCGGGGCGGCACGGGGCTTGAGCGTGTTGGCGGACGTTGGCAGCGTGTTGCTCGGCATCAGGCTGATGCGTCTGGTGGCCACGCGGCGGGCGACCTGGATGGCGGCACTGTTGCTGGCGCTGCTGCCCGTTTCGGTGCGCTACAGCCAGGAAGTGCGGATGTACACCCTGCTCGGATTCTGGCTGATGGCCGCGACCGTGGCGCTGGTCTGCTGGGCGCGCACACCCGGGCAAAAACGCTGGCCGTGCCTGTACGTGTTGCTGATGAGCGCGGCGTTTTACACGCATTATTTCGCCGCTGGCTGCGTGCTGGTGCATTGGCTGTTCTGGTGGCGGGCGCGAGCGGATCACGCCGCGAGCCTTTCACTCTGCGCATGGTGCCTGGCCAACGCGGCGATTGTGCTGTTGTTTGTGCCGTGGCTGCCGAATCTGCTTGAACAGTTGTCCGCCGGTGTCGCGGCGTGGATCGAGCCTGTGACCGTGCAGGCCGCGCTGGGGCTGCCCTGGCAATTCATGTTGATGGAGCCGCGTGTGGCACCCGCGTCGTGGTGGCGGCTGGCGCCTTTGCTGCTGGTCGTGCTCTGCGCAGCGCTGATCGTGGCGCAGGGCACCGGCGAACGGCGCTACCGGCCGCTGCTGCTCGGCTATTTTTTTGTTCCGACGATCTCGCTGTTTGCCCTGGCGCTGTTCATGCCGCTGTTTCTCGCGCGCTACCTGGTGTTCGCGGCCCCCGGCGTTCCCCTGCTTATCGCCGTGGCACTGGACTCGTTGGCACGCCGATACCCGCGCCCGGCCATGGCGCTGTTCGTGCTGGTGGTCGCCGGACAGTGCTACGGCCTGGCGATGGTCTATCGCCAGGCCGATGGCATGAATGGCACCGAGATGCGCCGGGACTTCCGGTTGGATGGGCTGGCCAGCCAGATCGAACGCGAGGCCCAGCCCGGCGATGACATCGTCCTCGACTCGCTGATTTCGTACTTGCCGTTTCTCTACTACAACACCAGCGCCATTGAGCCGCGGTTTCATGTGCGCACGGCGTTCCCGGCGTTCCTCGCCTCATCGGTTCGCGGTGGCTACGCGCTGATCCCGCCCGCCAGGCGCTGGATCTATTTCCATGACCCGGCGCTGGTGCAATGCCGCCGGCACCGAGTCTGGTGGATACCGCTGGAATCGCCCGATCACTTCCGCACCCTGTTCAGCGGCGATTGGCAAACGCGGCAGACGCTGTGGAGCGGTTCGGCGGCGGCCTACCTGTTCAGCGTCGACACTGCGTCAGCCGCGATCACGGTCGACGCGGCGCGAGGCCTCACGCCGCCGCCACCTCCTGCGGCTCGAAACTGTCAGCCCGGGCCATCTGCCACATCCGCGAGTAGAACTCGCCATTGACCTCGCCCGTGAGCAACTCACCTGGTTTGAGGAACACATGCAGCTGCGAGAACAGTTTGATCTCGGTCGCCGACATGCGTCGCACCAGATGCTTGGCCGAGAGCTGCGAGGGGTGTTCGAGGCCGGCGGCCGCGAGCATTTCCGCCAACGCCTTGAGGGTATTGCGATGGAAGTTGTAAACGCGCTGGGCCTTGTCCGGGACGACGAGGGCGCGTTGGCGCAGGGCGTCCTGGGTGGCGACACCGGTCGGGCATTTGTTGGTGTGGCAGCTTTGCGACTGGATGCAGCCGATGGCAAACATGAAGCCGCGCGCCGAGTTGGCCCAGTCGGCGCCGATGGCCAGCACGCTGGCGATGTCGAAGGCGCTGACGATCTTGCCGCTGGCGCCGAGCTTGATCTTGTCGCGCAGGTTCAGCCCGACCAGGGTGTTGTGCACGAACAGCAGGCCTTCGCGCATCGGCACGCCAATGTGGTCGGTGAACTCCACCGGGGCGGCGCCGGTGCCGCCCTCCTTGCCGTCGACGACGATGAAGTCCGGAAGAATCCCGGTCTCCAGCATGGCCTTGGCGATACCCATGAACTCCCACGGGTGGCCGAGGCAGAACTTGAAACCCACCGGTTTGCCGCCGGACAGCTCACGCAGTTGCTGGATGAACTGCATCATTTCGATCGGCGTGGAAAACGCGCTGTGACGCGACGGCGAGATACAGTCCTCGCCCATCAGGATGCCGCGCGTATCAGCGATTTCCCGGGTGACCTTGTGCTTGGGCAGGATCCCGCCGTGGCCGGGTTTGGCGCCCTGGCTCATCTTGATTTCGATCATCCGCACCTGCGGGTTCTGCGCCTGGGCGGCGAAACGCTCGGGGTCGAACCGACCGTCACTGGTACGGCAGCCGAAGTAGCCGCTGCCCAATTCCCAGGTCAGGTCCCCGCCGTGTTCGCGGTGATACGGGCTGATGCTGCCTTCGCCGGTGTCGTGGGCGAAGTTGCCGAGCTTGGCGCCCTGGTTCAGCGCACGAATGGCGTTGGCGCTGAGCGAGCCGAAGCTCATGGCGGAAATGTTGAACACCGAGGCCGAGTACGGCTGCGTGCACTGCGGGCCGCCGACGGTGACGCGGAAACTGCTCGGGTCGCTCAGCGGCGCCGGGCGCATCGAGTGGCCGATGAATTCGAAGCCGGACTGGTACACGTCAATCAGTGTCCCGAACGGTTTGTCGGCGGTTTCATTCTTCGCTCGAGAGTACACCAGCGAACGCTGGGCGCGGGAGAAGGGCAGGGCGTCGCTGTCGGACTCCAGCAAATACTGGCGGATCTCCGGGCGGATGCCTTCGACCAGGTAGCGGATGTTGCCCAGGATCGGGTAGTTGCGGCGCACCGCGTGCGGGCTCTGCAGCAGGTCGAACAGGCCGATCAGGCTGAGCACGCCGGTGACGGCGGTGATCGGCCACAGCCAGTCGTGGGCGAGAAAGGGCAGGCTGGCGAGGGTGAAAACCACGCAGACGGCAAAGAAGGCGTAGCGGCTCAGGAGTGACAGGCTCATACGGTTTCCTTGGTTCGGACTTGAATTGTTCAGCGCCGCAGATCCCTGTGGGAGCGAGCTTGCTCGCGATAGCGGTGGGCCAGTCAACGCATATGTCGGTCATGACGGCCTTTCGCGAGCAAGCTCGCTCCCACAGAAAAGCTCACAGCGCTGTATCAGGCGTTCTGGGCCTGCAGGAAAATCGAAAACAGCTCGGACTGGGACTTGATCCCCAGCTTGCTGTACATGTGTTTCTTATGGACTTTCACGGTTTCCACGGAGATTTCCAGCTTACGAGCGATTTCTTTACTGGAGCAACCGCTGAGCATCAGGCGCCCGACATCCAGTTCGCGGGCGGTCAGTTGCGCGCCCTTGAGCTGCTGCACCGACGCTTCCAGTTGCACCCGCCAGTCGGTGGGCGCGGGGGCGGTGGCCAGCGCCACGGTTTCGTTGATTTCATAGGGCAGGCGCTGCCGCAACAGGCCCAGCACCCAGGGCTGGATCAATGACAGCAAAGCAATCTGCTCGCCAGTGAAACGTTTTTCACTGCCCAGTGACAGGCACAGCGTGCGCTCGCCTTCGAGCTGGCAATTGAACTGGATTTCATCGGCGACCACATTCAGACGAAAGTAGCGCTGGTAGTACTCGGTCAGCTCGAAATGCTCCGGGGCCACTTCCGAGAGGCGATACAGGCCGGTGCGCGATTGCTCGCGGCAGGCGATGTAGAACGGGTCGAGCAGGTACAGGCCGCGCAGGTAATCCTGGAACAGCTGATCCGGCGCGCCGTCCGCGCCGGGGCATTCGGCGAACACCTGCGGGTGGCGGTCGGCGCTGAACAGCAGCGCGACCCAGCTATCGAAACTCACGTACTGATCGAGCAGGCGCACCAGTTGCGCCCAGAAATTCGGCTTGTCGAGGGCGTCGATCAGTTGCCCGACGGCCCGGTGCCAGGTGATGTCGTCAAACGAAACGCGCATGGTGCTACCCCTATCGGGTTACCCCGGCCGCGTAATTCCCTGGCCGGTCGGATGCCAAGCATACTGGCCCACAGACAGCCACCGGGCAATCTTTCCGCGTCCGGCGCTCATCACAAGGAATGCCCATGAAAGTCGAACTCGCCCAACTGGCGGGCCGTGACCATGCCACGGCCTATAACCTGGAACGCGCCCTCGCGGCGATTGCCGCCTGCGCGCCCGACACGCACTTGATCGTGTTTCCGGAGACCCACCTGATGGGCTTCCCCACCGCCGCGACGGTGGCGCAGGTCGCCGAGCCGCTGGACGGCCCGAGCGTGCGCGCGGTGCAGGCCGCCGCCCGCGAGCGCAACATCGCCGTGGTGATCGGCATGGCCGAGAACGACAACGGCCGCTTCTACAACACCACGCTGTTGATCACCCCCGAGGGCATCGCCCTGAAATACCGCAAGACCCACCTCTGGGCTTCGGATCGCGGTGTGTTCGAGGCCGGTGACCGTTACGCCACCTGCCTGTGGAACGGCGTGCGCGTCGGTCTGCTGATCTGCTACGACATCGAGTTCCCGGAAAGCGCCCGTGCCCTGGCGCAACTGGGCGCCGAGCTGCTGATCGTGACCAACGGCAACATGGACCCGTACGGCCCGACCCACCGCACCGCAATCATGGCCCGCGCCCAGGAAAACCAGGCGTTTGCGCTGATGGTCAACCGTGTGGAAGCGGGGGATGACGGCTTGATGTTCGCCGGCGGCAGTGCCCTGGTCGATCCGCTGGGCACGCTGTTGTTCGAGGCCGGGCGCGCAGAAGCGACGTTCAGCGTCGAGCTGGATTTCAGTCAGTTGCAGATTGCGCGCAAGGATTATCGCTATCTGGATGATCAGCGGTTGAAGCTGCCGGGGGAGGTGGTGGAGCACGCGTGCGGATTGCGTGAGTTGCTGATTCCTGCGCGCTGATCCGGGTTCTGTGTCGGTCGGGCTGACGCCTTCGCGAGCAAGCTCGCTCCCACAGGGGAGCGGGGTCACTGTGGGAGCGAGCTTGCTCGCGAAGAGGCCAGTCCAGACAACACACCTGCTGGATCGAAAAAAAAACAAAGCCACACCCGAAACCTTCGCCGAACTCGGCTCTGCCATAAATCCAATAACATTCGGAGTAAGTCGCCCATGGCTCGTTTGCAACGCACCCTTTCACTGGGGTCGGTGGTGCTGTTCGGCATCGCCTACATGACGCCGATCATTGTCCTCGGCACCTTCGGCATCCTCGCCCAGTCCACTGCCGGCAAGGTGCCTGCCGCCTATCTGGCGGCGCTGGTGGCGATGTTTTTCACCGCCATGAGTTACGGGCGCATGGCCGCCGCGTTCCCGGTGGCCGGTTCGGCCTACAGCTACGTGCGCAAGGCGATCAGCCCGAAACTCGGCTTCATCGCCGGTTGGGCGGTGCTGCTCGATTACCTGTTCCTGCCCATGGCGATCTGGCTGATCGGCGCGGCGTATCTGGCCTCGGCCTTCCCGGCGGTGCCGCAATGGATCTGGGTGCTGGCGTTCATCGGCATCACCAGCGCGATCAACATCGTCGGGCTGAAGCTGGCCAACGGCATCAACGCCTTGCTGATGCTGGTGCAATTTCTGGTGTTGAGCGCTTTTGTCGCGCTGTGCGTGCATTACGTCGGCGGCGATGCCAGCAAGCCACTGTGGTCGCTCACGCCGTTCTTCAACGGCGACATGCAGCTGCCGCTGATCATGAGCGGCGCGGCCATCGCCTGTTACTCGTTCCTCGGTTTCGACGCGGTCAGTACGCTCACCGAAGAAACCCGCGATCCACGCCGAACCATTCCGCGGGCGATCATGCTGATCACACTGATCGGCGGGCTGATCTTCGTCGGCGTGTCGTACTTCGTGCAGATCGCCCACCCCTCGGTGCAGTTCGACAGCGTCGACTCGGCGGCCTATGAAATCGCGCGCAACATCGGTGGCGACCTGTTCGTGTCGATCTTCCTCATCGGCCTGATCGTCGGCCAGTTCGCCTCGGGCCTGTCCGCCCAGGCGAGCGGGTCGCGGCTGCTGTTCGCCATGGGCCGTGACGGCGTGCTGCCCAAGTCGTTCTTCGGCACCCTGCACGCGCGCTTCGGCACGCCGGTCAACAGCATCCTGCTGTGCGCCGTGGTCGCGCTGCTGGCGCTGAAACTGGATGTGACCACCTCGACCTCGTTTATCAATTTCGGCGCGTTCCTCGCGTTCAGCCTGGTCAACCTGTCGGTGATTTTTCACTACTGGATCGGCGGTGAGAAAAAGGGCCCGCGCGAGTTGCTGCTGTTCCTGGTCTTTCCGTTCATCGGTCTGGTCGCGGACTTGTGGCTGATGGTCAGCCTCGATCACCTGGCGGTGTATCTGGGCCTGAGCTGGCTGGCGATCGGCGTGGTCTACCTGGCGGTGCTGACCGGCGGCTTCCGCCGCCAGCCGCCGGAAATGGACTTCCAGGAAGCTGCCTGACGTGCCGCGCAGCCTTTGCTCACGAACGGCAAGCGTGTGATCCTTGCCGTTTTTCAGTCACAGGCTTTCCGTTCATGTCGATGCCGTCCCCCGAAGCGACCTCCATCATCCGCATCGCCGCTGCGCTGTTGCTCAACCGCGACGGCCAAACCCTGCTGGTGCGCAAGCGCGGCACCACGGCGTTCATGCAGCCGGGGGGCAAGATCGAGGCGCATGAGTTGCCGGTGCACGCCCTGGCCCGCGAACTGGAAGAGGAACTGGGGCTGGTCATCGATCCGGCGCGGGCGACGTTCCTCGGCCAGTTCTCGGCGCCGGCCGCCAACGAGCCGGGATTTGTCGTCGAGGCCGAGATCTTTCAGCTGACCATCGCCTCTGACGTGACCCCGGCGGCGGAAATCGAAGAGGTGCGCTGGATCGATCCGGCCACCGATGGCGATGTCGTCCTCGCACCCTTGACACGTGACTTGATCCTGCCGTTTTATCGAGCCTCGCTGACCGCGCTCGCCTGACTATCCCGCACAGGACGCCACCATGATTCCGCTCCAGGACCTGCTGATCTTTGCCGCCGCCGCGTTGCTCATGGTGCTGACGCCGGGGCCGAACATGATCTACCTGATCTCCCGTTCGATCTGCCAGGGACGCAAGGCCGGGGTGACCTCGTTGCTCGGCGTGGTAGCGGGATTCTTCGTGCACCTGTTTGCCGCGGCCGCCGGTTTGACCGCCGTGTTTCTCGCCGTGCCGATGGCTTATGAAGTGTTGAAGTGGGCCGGTGCGCTGTACCTGCTGTGGCTGGCCTGGCAGGCAGTAAAACCCGGCGCCCGCTCGCCGTTCGAGGCGCAGCAATTGCCGGCGGATTCCGCGCGCAGACTGGTCACCATGGGCTTTCTGACCAGCGCCCTGAATCCGAAAATCGCGGTGTTCTACCTCTCGGTATTTCCGCAGTTCATCAGCCCGGAACACGGCTCGGTGTTCGCCCAGAGCATCATCCTCGGCCTGACGCAGATCAGCGTCAGTTTCTGCGTCAACCTGTTGATTGCGCTGTTCGCCGCGGGCATCGCCGCGTGGTTCGTCAATAACCCCACCTGGCTGGCGGCGCAGCGTTATTTCATGGGGTTTGTGCTCGGCGGCCTGGCCGTGCGGCTGATGCTTGAACAGCGCAAGGCAGGTTGAACATGTGGATCGAACGGCTGGACGCCAGTCATGCGCTGGCCTACCGCGAGTTGATGCTGGAAGCGTATGACCGCCATCCGCAGGCATTCACCTCCAGCGTGCGCGAGCGCGCAGCGATGCCGCTGAGCTGGTGGGAATCACGCCTGACCAGCAAGCTCGACGCGGTGTTCGGCGCGTTCGAAGACGGTCGGCTGGCGGGCATCGTCGGCCTGGCGTTCGAGCCTCGGGAAAAGGCCCGGCACAAGGCAACGGTATTCGGCATGTACGTGTCGGCTGAATTTCGTCAGCGCGGGCTGGGGCTGAAATTGATGGAGGCGGTGCTGAGTGAAGCGCAGCGGCATCCGGTGCTGACAGTCATTCAATTGACCGTCACCGCCGGCAATGACGCGGCGCTTCGTCTTTACCAGCGCTGCGGCTTCGTCCAGTTCGGCCTCGAGCCGATGGCGGTGCGGGTCGGCGAGGACTACTTCGACAAGATCCACATGTGGTCCGCACCGGATTTGCCAACCGCCCGCCTCAACGCACCGCGCTGACCCCATCCAGCGTCGAGAACGAGGTGTCCTTGGCCGTCAGGAGGAAGTCGCGCATGTACGGCGCATCCAGCATGTCGGCGCGGATCGCCGCGTACAGCGTGGCGAACAGGCCTTTTTCGCCGAGCCGCTTGCCCTTGACGTAACCGCGCGAGCTGTATTCATGCAGCGCCCAGTGCGGCATGCCACACACGCCACGGCCGCTGGCGACCAGTTGCATCATCATCACCGTCAGCTCCGAGGTGCGTACCTGCGCCGGCTCGATGTCGGCCGGTTCGAGGAAGCGGGTGAAGATGTCGAGGCGGTCGCGTTCCACCGGGTAGGTGATCAGGGTTTCCGTCAGCAGGTCTTCCGGGACGATGTACGGTTTGCTCGCCAGCGCGTGCTGGTTGGCCACGGCGAGCATCGCTTCGTAGGTGAACAGCGGCACATAGGTGATGCCGGCGATTTCCAGCGGATCGGAGGTCACCACCAGATCGAGGTCGCCCCGGGCCAGGGCCGGCAGCGGCGCGAAGGAGAAGCCCGAGGCGAGGTCGAGTTCGACTTCCGGCCAGGCATCGCGGAACTGGTCGATGGTCGGCATCAGCCACTGGAAGCAGCTGTGGCATTCGATTGCCATGTGCAGGCGCCCGGCGGTGCCACCGGCCAGGCGGCCGATGTCGCGTTCGGCGGCGCGCAGCAGCGGCAGGGTGGCATCGGCCAGTTGCAGCAGGCGCAGGCCGGCGCTGGTGAAGCGCACCGGTTTGGTCTTGCGCACGAACAGCGGCATGCCCATGCGCTCCTCCAGTTCCTTGAACTGGTGGGACAGCGCCGATTGGGTCAGGTGCAGGCGGTCGGCGGCATCGACCAGGCTGTCGGCCTCGCGCAAGGCGTGCAGGGTTTTCAGGTGACGGATTTCAAGCACCGGCAGGCTCCATGAGAAAAACTTGTGATCAACACGAAAATGTTGAGTTTGTCTCATGTTGGTCCGACTGTCGACAATGGCGCCATCTTTTACTCATGGAGCACTTTCGACATGGCCGTGGCCCACACCCTTGGTTTCCCGCGCATCGGCGCCGACCGCGAACTGAAAAAAGCCCTCGAAGCCTACTGGAAAGGCGACCTCGACCAGGCAGCCCTGCATCAGGTCGGGCGTGAACTGCGCGCCAGCCACTGGCAGTTGCAGAAAGACGCCGGCATCGATCTGCTGCCGGTCGGTGACTTCGCCTGGTACGACCAGGTGCTGAGCCACTCGCTGACCTTCGGCGTGATTCCCGAGCGCTTTGCCGGCACCCGTGACGAGCACGGCCAGTCCACCCTCGATACTCTGTTCGCCATGGCCCGCGGTGCCACGACGTCCTGCTGCGGCACTGCGCACGAGCAGCCGCAGTACGCGCAGGAGCTGACCAAGTGGTTCGACACCAACTACCACTACCTGGTCCCGGAATTCAGCGCCGAGCAAGCCTTTCAGCTGAGCTGGGAACAACTGTTCGACGAGGTCGAAGAAGCCCAGGCGCTCGGCCACCAGGTCAAGCCGGTGATCATCGGCCCGCTGACTTACCTGTGGCTGGGCAAGGCCAAGGGTGATGCCTTCGACAAGCTCGACCTGCTCGAACGCCTGCTGCCGGTGTACAACCAGATCCTCGTGCGCCTCGCCGAACAGGGCGTGGAGTGGGTGCAGATCGACGAACCGATCCTCACCCTCGACCTGCCCCAGGCGTGGAAAAGCGCCTTCGAACGCGCCTATCACATCCTCCAGTATTCGCCGCTGAAAAAACTCGTGGCGACCTACTTCAGCGGCCTGCAGGACAACCTCGGCCTGGCCGTGGGCCTGCCGGTGCAGGGCCTGCACATCGATGCGGTGCGTGCGCCGGAGCAGCTTGGCCAGGTGCTCGATCGCCTGCCGACCTACAAGATTCTCTCCGTCGGCCTGGTCAATGGCCGCAATGTCTGGCGCTGCGAACTGGAGCAGGCACTGGCCCAGTTGCAACCGGCCCAGGAGCGCTTCGGCGACAATTTGTGGGTCAGCAGTTCCTGCTCGCTGCTGCACTGTCCGGTGGATGTGCGCCGCGAAGACCAGCTCGATCCGGAGCTCAAGAGCTGGCTGGCCTTTGCCGTGCAGAAATGCGGTGAAATCGCCGTGCTGCGCGATGCGCTGAACGACCCGCAGGCGCCGCACGTGCGCGCCGCGCTGGCCGCCAGTCAGGCCGTTACGCAAAGCCGCGCGCAATCGCCGCGTATCCATAAACCCGAAGTGCAGGCACGGGTCGCGGCCATCAATGCTTCGCACAGCCAGCGCCATTCGCCGTTCGCCAAACGCAGCGTGGCCCAACGCGCGCGTCTGCGCTTGCCGACGTTCCCGACCACCACCATCGGTTCGTTTCCCCAGACCGCCGCGATCCGCCTGGCCCGTCAGGCATTCAGGCAGGGCAAGCTGTCGGCCAGCGATTACACCGACGCCATGCACAGCGAAATCCGCCACGCCGTCGAAGTTCAGGAACGCCTGGGGCTGGACGTACTGGTGCACGGTGAAGCCGAGCGCAACGACATGGTCGAGTACTTCGCCGAGCAGCTCGACGGTTACCTGTTCAGCCGTTTCGGCTGGGTCCAGAGCTACGGTTCGCGGTGCGTCAAACCGGCGGTGATCTACGGCGACCTGAGCCGCCCGCAGGCCATGACCGTGGACTGGATCCGCTACGCGCAGAGCCTCACCGACAAGGTCATGAAAGGCATGCTGACCGGTCCGGTGACCATGCTGATGTGGTCGTTCCCGCGCGAAGACGTGTCGCGCCAAGTGCAGGCGCAGCAACTGGCGCTGGCCTTGCGTGACGAGGTGCAGGACCTGGAACGGGCCGGGATCAAAATCGTCCAGATCGACGAAGCGGCGTTTCGTGAAGGCCTGCCGCTGCGCCGTGCGCAATGGCAGGAATACCTCGACTGGGCGGTCGAAGCCTTTCGCCTGAGCGCGAGCGGCGTGCGCGACGAAACGCAGATTCACACCCACATGTGCTACAGCGAATTCAACGACGTGATCCAGGCGATTGCCGCCATGGACGTCGACGTGATCACCATCGAGACCTCGCGTTCGGACATGGAGCTGCTCGACGCCTTCGAAGCGTTCGACTATCCCAACGACATCGGCCCGGGCGTCTACGACATTCACTCGCCACGGGTGCCGGACACCGCCGAGATGGTCAACCTGATGACCAAGGCCGTGCGGCGCATCCCGGCCGAGCGGCTGTGGGTCAACCCTGATTGCGGCCTCAAGACCCGCGCCTGGCCGGAGACCGAAGCGGCGCTGATCAACATGGTCGCGGCGGCGCGGCAATTGCGCAGCCGGTTGGCGTAACGAACGGGGAGCGGCTCAGCCGCTCCCGGTTTTTTTGCCGGTCAGAGGTTTTCCAGGTGCGTCAGCAGCGCCGACTGCTTGCCGATATCGGCATAGGGCAGCGACGGATCGTCGGCATGGGTGATAGAGCGGTGCTCGGGCAACTTCAGATGAGCCTTCTCGAACTCGCGCAGGCCCGGGGTCGCTTTCGAATAGTGAAAGTGCGCGTACCAGAGCAGCTCGGCCGGCGTTTTCGTCAGGTCGAGAATCTCGTACTCCTGCAGATAGTCATTGCGCCCGTCGCGGCGTTTGCCGAGGTTTTTCAGTTCGCCGAGCTTGCGCGCTTGCACGGCATTCTGTTCCAGCAGGTCGGCGAGCATGCCGTCGGTGGGGTGGCGGCTTTTCAGCGCCTGCGCGGTACGCAACTGGCGCCCGCTGGCCTTGAGCTCGTCGGCCTTGTCGCGCAGGTTGCCGATCAGCGCGTTTTGCCCGTCGAGGGCTTCCAGATGCCGGGCGCGGCGCAGCAGCTCTTCGGCTTCACTGACCAGCATGTGCTCCAGGTCCACCGGCAACATGTCTTGCTCGGCGTAGGCTTTGACCTTGGCCTCGTAGGTCGGCACGAATGCCAGGCGCGAGCGGGTCTCGGCCAGCAGCGCGGTCAGTTCCTGGGCGGACGGCGCGGCGACCGGCGCCGGAGGGTTCAACAGGCGGAAGCTGCCGTTGCTGTCCTGTTCCCAGATTTCGTTGAGACCGCCCTTGCCGGTCAGGTGGTACTGGCGCTTCTGCGTGGTCGGTTCCCAGTGTTCGACGCCGATCAGCACTTGGCCGTCGTCGGTGGTGAAGACTTTTTTCCTGATCTCCCCGGCCAGCGGCTGCGTGGTTGGCAACTGGCGCATCTGCCGCGCGCGCTCGGCCATTTTTTCCACTCCGGCCAGCAGCGCAGGTACCTCGGCCATGTGGAAATGCTGCGGGGTACTGGTGGTCCACACGCGCATCTCGCGCAGGTACTGGGTGTAGGTAGCGAGGCAGTCCTGCAGGATCCGATTGCGTTGCGCCGCCGAAGCGACCGTCTCGTCCAGGCTGATGTGCACGTACAGCGCGCGATCGACTTTGGCGCGCAGGTCCTGCGCCTGGCGCTGGAGGAACAGCCATGACATGTCGTTGACGTTGTCATAGCGCTTGACGATTTCCAGCAGGTTACTGGTGCGCAGGTAGAGCAGGGTGTTGTCGCTCAGGCGGCGGCTCAGCGGCTCGACGCGCATCCTGATCTGCGCCTTGTGCGCAGCGACACCGATGCGCTCGTACCAGCGTTGCAGGTCGTGCATGAGCACTTCGGTCTGGTCGATGAACTGCATATTCTGCAGACGCAAAGTGCGGATCTCGCCCAAAAGGCTCAGGCGCTCGCGCAGGGTGTTGTCAGGCAGCGCGTTGAGGCGATCGATGAGGGCGTCGATGCGTTCCAGCAGCGGAAGAACTTGATGATTGATGCAGTGGACGAGAAATTGTTTGCGGTCAGTCACCTTCCAGGCGTCCTGACTCATGCATTCGAGCACCGTGCGGCGTTTGTTGCCGCGAGTCATGGGCAACAGCTCGGCCAGCATTGCATAACGACGGCTGGCCATATCGATATCGGCGAGGCACACCGCCTCGGTTCCACGCCGCAAGGCGGCCCGGGCTTCACCGCGGGCGGCGGTGTAGTCGTCGAGCACTTGCTTGCTCTTCTGGTATTGCGTTTCCATTTCCAGGCCCAGCTCATTGGCCCCCCGGGTCAGGTATTTCTGGCGGCGGTAACCCTGTTCGGCCCACCAGCGCGGCAAGCGTTCGCGCATGGCCAGCGGCCAGAGCGGATCGAGCGTGTTGGCCAGATGCACGAGCAGGTTGCCGCCACCGAGGCCGCCGCCGTCGAAGGCTGTGCCGTAGATCGCGTAGTAGGTGTCCCACTGGCCGAAATCATCGAGCGCGATCGGCTGCTTGTAGGTTTTCTGCGCGGTGCCGCTCAAGCGCCAGCCGCGCGAATCCGTGCTCGGCTCTACCTGATAGATGCGCCCCTGGCGGACGATGAAGTTGCCGTCGGCATGCCGGTAGATATTGCGGTAAAAGCCGCTGCTGTCCGGCTGCTGGCCGAACAGGTAGACCGGCCGCGGGTATTCGTAGCCGGCGAAGCGTTCGATCACCCGGCGGGCCTGACGCGCGGACATTTCCTGCAAGGCGCTGACGCTGCTGCTCAGCTGGCGCAGCTGCCGCGTGCGTGCCACGGCTCTGGCGCTGCCCGATCCGCCGGCCACACCGAGGCTGGGCAGGATATCCATGGCCGCATCGATCAGCGACAGCAGCACCGCTTCGATTTCGGCCACGCCATCGCCGACCTGGCCGCGCAGGAACGCCGCGACTGCCTGGTTGGCGCTGGTCCAGGCGTCGTAGAGGGCAATCGCGGTGCCGACGAAGGGCACCAGGCCGAGGGCCATTTTCAGGTAATTGAACGCGCGCGGGCCGCTGAGGGCGTAGCGCTCCAGGTACAGCGCCTCGTTGGAACGCGAGGTGCCGCGATGGGCTTCGATCAGGCGGCCCATGTGGACATTGAGCAGATGCTCGGCCAACGATGTGCCCGGCGGCCAGCGATGACCGACGCCGATCAACCCATCGAAGTTTTTCGCCACGGCCTGGCCGATTCGGCTTTCGTGGGCGCGCACGTTGCCCTGCAGGGCACGGCCGGCCAGGTAACGGGCGAACTGATCCTGCGCGCAGAGCTGGAACAGCCCCTGGCGCGCCTCTTCAATTCGCCGGTAAGGGCGCAGGAAACGCCCGTCAGGGCTGTCCGGCAGGTACAGCAGGATTCTGCCGCTGACGCTCTCCTCGATGAAAGTCACCCCGGCCAGTGTCACCGGACCTTCCTGCGGGGTGTCCTTGCCACCGACGCTGAGAAACGCCGGTTGCAGGACGATGTTCCAGCCTCCGGGCAGGTTGGGATCGAGTGCGCGCTCCAGTGTGGTCAGGTCGCCTTCTTCGATGTGCTTGCGCAACACGGCGCATTCGAATTGCAACCGCAGCATTAACCGCCACGGTTCGAGCAGGCATTCGCGGCGATGTGCGTTGACGAACGGCGGCTCATCGCTGGAGCCGCTGAACACCTGGCGAATCAGCTCTTCGTAGGCCTTGGGCAGGTCCAGTTCGGGCAGCACCTTGAGCAGATAGGGCTTGGTGATGCCGCTGACCAGCGTCTGGCGCTCGGCTTCGCTGCTCGCAGTGACCTCGACGCGCATGAAACCGAGGCGCAGCAGCAGCGGTTCGAGGCTCATCGACGGGGTGTTGTCGAGGTTCATCTGCGCCAGCGCTTCGAGGGACATTTTGCTGCGTGCCTTGCTGGGCACCAGCTCCAGCTTGACCGGCGTGCCCGGTGCACCGGGGGCGGCTACGGTGTGTTTCTCCCTGGCCACCGAATCCGGCAGATCCAGCTGCACGCTGAACGTGCCCTTGAGCGAGAAGTCCTTGCGCAGGCGGGCGTGCAGGCGTTGCCGGGTGAATTCGTCGCGCGCTGGCAGGGCGATTTCCAGCAGGGCATGGCTGCGCTGCATGGCTTTGATATAGCGCTCGAGCAATTGCTTGAGGGTACTGCGCTGCTCGGTCGACAGCTGGCTCAGCCAGTCCGGCAGGCTGGCGCCGAGCGTGGCGCTGCGGTGCTGCCCCTGGAGATGGGCGTACGCCACTTGCCGCGCACCGTTGACCGGCACTTGCAGAATGGCGTGAAAGCGTTGCCGGAGGATTTCCAGTTGCTCGGCCCGTTGCGCTGCCTGCGCCTTGTTGCGATAGCGCTGACGCAGGCCGGCGGCCTGTCCGTCGAATTCGCCGCTGACCTCGTTCAGCGCGTGCTGCAACGGATCGCCGACGATCCTGTTCAGGTGCAGGCTCAGCGTCGCATCCTGCGCCGGCATCTTGAACAGCTGCTGCTCCAGCGCCTGACGATTGGCCAGGCGTTGCAGGCCGCCACCGCTTCCCGGCCAGTACAGCAGCAGGCTGTGCGGCGCGTGCGGATCGCTGAGCACCCGAGGGTCGGTGATGACCAGCGGACCGTTGAGGGTCTGCCGTCGCTGGTGCGTCCGCTCGCCGTCCTGTTCGCTCATCGCCAGCGACAGGGTCGCCGCACAAGAGCCGCTGCGGTCGCTGGTCGTTTGTGCGAGAACGTTCTTGAGGTCGCGGTATTCGTCATCGCTCAGCTGCTGCAGGGTGTGCTGCAACTCGGCCTCGGCCAGCAGGCCCTGCCGGTGCGCCTGGTGCAGCGCGGTGAATTCGCGATTGAACGTGGTGACGTCCAGCACCCGTTCGCGGTACAGCAAGTTGTGCGCGGCGCTGCTGGCCTTGCGCTCGGCGGCTTCGAGGGTCTGCAACAGCTTGTCGAGCGTGGAGCGCTGTGCCTGGGTGGCCTGCTTCGCCCAGTCTTCCAGGGCCTGCTGTTGCTGTTGCACGGCGGCCTGCCGCAGCGCCCAGGGAATGTCGGCATGCAGCGCACCGAACAGGGCCGGTTCATCGTCAGCGAGGTCTGCCGGTTGCACCGGTGGCGCGGCGAACACGCCGCCGACACTGCGCTGGCGATCCAGACGATCGGCCTGCTCCAGCGCCCGGGCGCCATGTTCGGCCAATCCGGAACGGCTCGCCGAGTGGCTGCGCAGGGCGGCCAGGCGGGCCTGTTGCAAGTGCTTGAGCAGGTCGGTCATGCCTTTGGTCAGCGGCAGGGTGCGCGCGCTGTATTCAAAGCGCAGGCCGGTGGCGGGCAGCCCCTTGGGCACCAGGCCCTGGCGGGTCAGCCAGGCTTCCATGTCGCGGCGTCTGGCGAAAGCCTGCAACGGCACCGGTTGCTTGGGCAGGTACAACAATTGTTGCCCCGTCTGCGGGTCGCCAACGCTGATGACCCAGGCGTCGGGCAGGGTGACGCGGGTGTTGTTGCTCAGCAGCAGGTCGAGGCGTTCGTTGTGCAGCGGCTGCTCGTCCAGGCGCGGGTTGGGCCGGGTGTCGTCCATCAACAGCCACAGCGGGCGCAGTTGCTCGCTGGTCAGCGTGCGCTGCGCCAACGCCACCTCGGCCGTGGCCTGCAGATGAAGGCGGTACAACTGGCTGGCGCGCTCCCGGCGCGACACGGGCGTGTCGGGCGCGCGGCCATCCCAATAGCGGTTCCAGCCCTGATCGAGGGCTTCCTGGGGATTGAGCTTGTGCAGGCGGGTGAGCAATTGCAGCGGCGTCTGGCTGGCGAGCGCATGGCTGGAATGCAGGCCGCTGACCACGCAGGGCCGATCCAGTGCGTTATCCAGCCGCGGATGCTGATAAACGAACGCCCACGCCTGGACGAAATCGACGAATTGCTCGGGGTGCGGCTCGGCCGCGCTGAAGCGCAGGCCGGCGCTGGGTGCACCGAGGTCGAAGCGGTTGTGCAGAAAGTCCGTCAGCGTCGCGCGGGTGGACGGCACGCCGGCGAACAGTTCGCGCAATTCGTCGCTGGCCTGGCGCCAACGCGCCATGGCGCCGTGCAGCAGCGCGGCATCGATATTGACCGGCAGTGGCTCGACAGCGGGCCATTGCTGCGGCGCCGGAAGGGGCTCATCTGAGAAAAGGGTTGCAGGCATGTTCAATACGTTCCCGATGGAGAGCGGGACATCCGCTCGCCGACGGCGCATTGCACGGCATTGGCCTGGAACAACGGTGTTACATAGTTATCGTTCGGATGACCGCTCGGCACTCTTCATCAAACTGTCACGCAACTGTGGCAGCGCGCTTGAACAAACTTCATCAGACTCGCGCTCTACTGGGGTTCTGCGTTTCGGTGTTTTTCATGCTCAAGGGATTTTTCTCCATCGCGACCTTGCTGGTCGCGGTTTTTTTCGGCGCCTCGTCTTCGGCGGCCGCGCGTTGTGACGTCAATGTACCGACCGAACGGGTCGACCTGGCGCAGGTCAGCCTGGCGTACCAGAGCATCGGGCGTGCGTCGGATCCGGCGTTGCTGCTGGTGATGGGCCTGGGCGGGCAGTTGATCCACTGGCCGGACGAAGTCGTCGTGGCGCTGTGTCAGCAGGGCTTTCGGGTGATCCGCTATGACAACCGCGATGTCGGTCTGTCGACCTGGCGCCAGGCCCCGGCCGAGGCCAACCTGACCTTTGAAGTGCTGCGCTACAAACTCGGGCTGCCGGTGGCGGCGCCCTACAGCCTGAGCGACATGGCCGACGACGCCCTCGGCCTGATGGATGCCTTGCACATCGAGCAATTCCACGTGCTCGGCGCGAGCATGGGCGGGATGATCGCCCAGCATCTGGCGGCGATGGCCCCGCAGCGGGTGGAAAGCCTGACCCTGATCATGACCAGCTCCGGTGCCGAAGGCCTGCCGGCGCCGAGCGCAGCGCTGGTGCAACTGCTGTCCCGGCGCGGCGCACCGAACCGTGAGGTGGCGCTGGAGCAACAGGCTGATCTGCTGGCGGCGCTGGGCAGTCCGGCGGTCAGCGATGATCGTCAGGCGCTGCTGCAGCAGGCTGCGCTGGCCTATGATCGGGCGTTCAATCCCGAAGGCGTCAAACGCCAGATCATGGCAATCCTCGCCGAGCCGAGCCGGGTGGCGCTGCTCAATCAACTGCGCGTGCCGACCCTGGTGGTGCATGGCACCGCCGATCCGTTGTTGCCGGTGATGCACGGCGTGCACCTGGCGGCGCATATTCGCGGCAGTCAGTTGCGGCTGATTCCGGGGCTGGCCCATCGTTTCCAGGAGGCGTTCAAGGAGCCGTTGCTGGCGGCGGTGCTGCCGTACTTGCAGGCGCATCGCGAAGACACCTCGCACTGGGCGCAGATCGAGCCGGTGGCGGGCAGCAATCTGCTGTAAGCGAGGGCATCGCGGGCTCTGCGCTTGTTGGCATGCATCCCGGCACTGCCGACCGGTGTATCTTGCAAACTTTACGCTGCGTGTTCTGGCCGTGAGGTGTGTGATGAGTGCTGCCCTGAAAATCGATTTTGTCAGTGACGTGTCCTGTCCGTGGTGCGCCGTGGGTCTGTATGGCCTGCTGCGGGCGCTGGAAATTCTGCGCAACGAAGTGCAGGCCGAGATTCACTTCCAGCCATTCGAACTGAACCCGAAGATGGGCCCGCAAGGGCAGAACATCGCCGAGCACATCCAGGAGAAATACGGCTCGACCGCGGAGCAGTCGCAGAAAAACCGCGAAGTGATCCGCGCCCGTGGCGCCGATGTCGGCTTCAGTTTTCGTACCGACGGCAACAGCCGCATCTACAACACCTTCGATGCCCATCGTCTGTTGCACTGGGCAGGGCTGGAGGGGGCGCAACTGGCGTTGAAAGAGGCGCTGCTCAAGGCGTATTTCACCGATGGCGGCAATCCGTCCGACCCTCGCCAGTTGGCCCGGCTCGCCGAAAGCGTCGGCCTCGATCGGCAACGGGCCGAGGCGATTCTGGCCAGCGACGAGTTTGCCGCCGTGGTTCGCGAAGAAGAACAGCAGTGGCTGCAACGCGGGGTGAGTTCGGTGCCGACCGTGGTGTTCAACGGTCAATACGCGGTGACTGGCGGGCAACCGGTGCAGACATTCGTCGACGTGATCCGGCAGATCATGAGCGAGGCGCGGGGCGGTACAGTCAACTGACAGCCGCCAAAGCCCCTTCCTGCGGGAGAGTGCTGGGGGAGGGGCTTTCGCTGTCAGCTGTGCAGGCGCACCCACACGGTGACCAGGACAGTCGCCGCCATCAACCAGGCCACCGCCGCCACGGCCAGCGACGCTTCCAGGCGCAGGCGGTCGACCATCACATACAACGTCGCCAGATAGACGAAATACGGAATGATCGACCACATGCCAAAGACGATGGTGGTCTTCAGGTCGTCGATCGAACGGCCCTTGCCGACGATGTAGTGGGCGATCAGGGCGAAGGTCGGAAACAGCGGCACCAGGCCGGCGATGTAGTAATTGCGGGTTTTCGACAGCGCGGCAAGAATCACCACCACCGCCGCCCCCAGCAACGCTTTGAAAATCAGATCCACGTCGTTCTCGCTTAATGGCTCAGGCCGTATTTTTTCACTTTGTCGAACAGCGTGGTCTTGGCCATGCCCAGTTCCTG
The DNA here is from genome assembly GCF_030209175.1 of Pseudomonas sp. efr-133-TYG-5. Lineage (GTDB taxonomy): Bacteria > Pseudomonadota > Gammaproteobacteria > Pseudomonadales > Pseudomonadaceae > Aquipseudomonas. The sequence continues at coordinate 119,815 of NZ_JARVSM010000008.1, forward strand.
GCTGGCCTGGGTCAGGTTGCCGCCGCTGCGCTGCAGGGCATCGCTGAGCAGGTTGCGTTCGAACGCTTCCACCGCTTCGGCGAATGCCAGGCCCTGGCCACCGCTGCTCGCCCCGGATTTCTTGAACGCCGGCAGGCCGAGGGCGAAGCGCTCGGCGACGTTGCGCAGTTCGCGCACGTTGCCCGGCCAGTCGTGGCTCATCAGGTTCGACAGGGTCTGGTTGTCCAGCTCCGGCAGCGCGCGGTCGAAGCGCAGGGCCGACTGCTGGGTAAAGTGTTCGAACAGTTGCAGGATGTCTTCGCGGCGCTCGCGCAGCGGCGGCAGTTCCAGGGTCACCACGTTGAGTCGGTAATACAGGTCGCTGCGGAATTCGCCGACCTTGCTCGACTCGTCGAGATCGGATTTGGTCGCCGCGATCACCCGGCAATCGACCGCCACGCTCTGGTTCGAGCCGAGGCGTTCGAGGGTGCGTTCCTGCAACACCCGCAGCAGTTTGATCTGCAACGGCAGCGGCATGCTTTCCACTTCGTCGAGAAACAGCGTGCCGCCGTCGGCGTGCTCGATCTTGCCGATGCGCCGCTTGCCGGCGCCGGTGAAGGCGTTGGCCTCGTGACCGAAGATCTCGCTTTCGAAGAGGTTTTCCGGCAGGCCGCCGCAGTTCAGCGCGACGAACTGTTTGCTGTGGCGCCGGCTGAAGTCGTGCAGGCAGCGTGCGACCAGTTCCTTGCCGGTGCCGGTTTCGCCTTCGATGAGCACGTTGGCCGAGGTGTCGGCGACGTTGGCGATCAGTTCGCGCAGGTTCTGCATGGCCGGCGAGCGGCCGATGATGCGCCCTTCGAGGGAGTCGCGTTCGGCCAGTTGCCGGCGCAGCGAGCTGACTTCGCGGGCCAGGCTGCGTTGCTCGAGGGCACGCCGCGCGACGTCCACCAGGCGTTCCGGAGAGAACGGCTTCTCCATGAAGTCATAGGCACCTTTCTGCATCGCGCCGACGGCCATCGAGATGTCGCCGTGGCCGGTGATCAGCACCACCGGCAGGCTGCGGTCGCGTTGCTTGAGGCGGGTCAGCAGCTCGAGGCCATCGATACCGGGCAGGCGAATATCACTGATGACGATGCCGGCGAAATTGTCGCCGACCCGCTCCAGCGCTTCTTCGGCACTGCCGACGCCGATGCATGGAATGTCCTCGAGGGTCAGCGCCTGCTGGCAGCCGAGCAGCACATGGGGGTCGTCTTCGACGATCAGCACACTAAGGTCGTTGTTCATATTGGCTCGGCGGGAGTAGGGCTTACCAACGGTAAACTGAGGACGAAGGTGGTGCCACCGCTGGCCGGGTGCTCGACACCCAGGTGCCCGCCGGTGGCGGCGGCCAGGCTGGCGGACAGGGTCAGGCCGAGGCCCAGGCCCTGTTCGCCAGGCTTGGTGGTAAAGAACGGTTCGAACAGATGCTTGCGCGCCTCGGCGTCGATGCCGTGGCCGTTGTCGCGCACCCGCAGGCGATATTTGCCGTCGAATGCCTCGCCTTCGAGCCACAGCTCCGGCAGCGGTTGTGCCTGCATGGCGTCGAGGGCGTTGCCGATCAGGTTGACCAGAATCTGCTCCAGGCGGGTCTGGTCGATCTGCACTTGCACGTCTTCGAACTGCCGATGCAGTTGCACCGCCGCAGTTTCCACCCGCGCACCAAGCACCTGCAGCGCGGCCTCCACGGCTTTGCCGAGGCTGGCCTGGCCCTTGTCGTCGCCGCGGCGGGCGAACGAGCGCAGGCTGGCGGTGATCCGGCCCATGCGGTCGATCAGGTCGTTGATGGTTTTCAGGTTGGTGCTGGCGACATCGAGCTGGCCGCGTTCGAGAAAGCGAATGGTGTTGCCCGACAGCGTGCGCATGGCGGCCAGCGGCTGGTTCAATTCGTGGGCGATGCTGGTGGACATCTGGCCGATGGCCGCCAGTTTGCCGGCCTGCACCAGTTCATCCTGGGCGCGGCGCAGGGTTTCCTCGGCCTGGCGCCGTTCGCGGATCTGGCTCTTGAGGCGGTCGTTGCTGGCACGCAGGTCGGCGGTGCGTTCGGTAATCCGACGCTCGAGCTGATTGTTGGCTTCCTGCAAGGCTTCGCGGGCGGCGAGGCGGGTGGCGATGACCTTGCGTCGCTCGTTCCAGGCGATCAGCAGGAACGCCACCAGGGCAAACGCCACGGCCACCAGGATGCCCTGGTTGATCGCTTCGCGACGCAAGTCCTGCAACGGCGTGAGCAGGGTGAAATTCCACGGTGTATCGCTCAGCGGCCGGGTCTGCGCCAGGTAACTGATGTTTTCCTCGTCGCGCTCCTGGCGCGGCAGCAGTTCGGAGTTGGCCGGGAAAGTGAGTTTCTCCACGCCTTCGGCCAGGGTTTCCCGGGCCAGCGGTTGCAGTTCGTTGAGCGGAAACCAGTAGTACTGCAGGCTGCGGGCGAGTTTTTCCTTGGTTTCATCGCTCAGCGGTACCACCGATTTCAGCCGTCGGGCCGGATCGCTGGAGAGAATGATGATGCCGTTCTCGTCACTGACGAAGGCTTCCAGGCGCGCCCGTTGCCAGCGTTCCTCCATGGCTTCCATGCGCACCTTGACCACCGCGACGCCAATGATCTTGCCGTGTTCTTCCAGGCCATGGGCCAGGTAATAGCCGGGTTCGCCATTGGTGCTGCCGATACCGTAGAAGCGCCCGGGCTGGCCGCGCACGGCGTTCTGGAAATAGGCGCGAAATGACAGGTCCTCGCCGAGGTAGCTGTCGACATCGCGCCAGTTGCTGGTGGCCATGACCCGGCCGGTGGTGTCCATGACGTAGATGGCCCGACTGCGGCTGCGCCGGTTCAGGCCTTCAAGGTAATCGTTGACCGTTTGCCGGTGTTCCGGGGTCGGATCGCCGAGCAACTGCGAAACGCTCGATTCGAGCTCGAGCAGGCTGGGCAGGTAGGTGTATTTGCTGATTTCGCTTTCGACGGCCCGGGCGTTCAACTCGAGCTGACGCTGGCCGTTTTCGCTGAGGCTGCGAATGCCGAAGTGTTCACTGATCCAGAAGCCGGCGTAACCCAGCCCGACCATCAACACGATGACCAGCGGCGGCAGGAACAAATGGCGGATCAGACGGGGTTTCACGGCAAGTGATGGCGGCGCGGCGCGATAGAGATTGGGGTCGCATTTCATCACAGATGCCTTGGGTCAACCACAACACTTACCTGATAGCTGTCACTGCGGCTGTGGGCGCCGGCTTGCCAGCGATAGCGGTCTGTCAGTCGCCATCATCGACAACTGACAGGGCCCCATCGCGGGTAAGCCCGCTCCCACAGGGAACGCGGTGCTTTTAGTGCTGCAGGATTTTCTCGAGGAAATGCTGCGCGCGTTCGGAACGCTGGCTGATATCGCCGAAGAATTCTTCCTTCTTGCAGTCTTCGATGATCTTGCCGGCATCCATGAAGATCACCCGGTCGGCCACTTTGCGGGCGAAGCCCATTTCGTGGGTCACGCACATCATGGTCATGCCTTCGTGGGCCAGTTGCACCATCACGTCGAGCACTTCGTTGACCATTTCCGGGTCCAGCGCCGAGGTCGGTTCGTCGAACAGCATGACGATCGGGTCCATCGCCAGTGCCCGCGCAATGGCCACGCGCTGCTGCTGGCCGCCGGACAGTTGGCCGGGATGCTTGTGAGCATGAGCGGAGAGGCCGACGCGTTCGAGCAGTTGCAGGCCTTTCTTGGTCGCTTCTTCCTTGCTGCGGCCCAGCACCTTGATCTGCGCGATGGTCAGGTTCTCGGTGATGGTCAGGTGCGGGAACAGCTCGAAATGCTGGAACACCATGCCGACCCGCGAGCGCAGTTTCGGCAGGTTGGTCTTCGGATCGGCAATCGAGGTGCCGTCGACGACGATGTCGCCTTTCTGGAACGGCTCCAGCGCGTTGACGCACTTGATCAGGGTCGACTTGCCCGAACCGGACGGGCCGCAGACCACGATCACTTCACCCTTCTTGACCTCGGTGCTGCAATCGGTCAGCACCTGGAAGTCCCCATACCACTTGTTGATGTTCTTGATAGAGATCATACGGCGAACCTTTTTTGCAGACGCTTGACCAGCTGCGAGGCGGCGAAGCTGATGGTGAAGTACACGAGACCTGCGAAGATCAGGAACTCATTGGAGCGGCCAATGATGTCGCCACTGGCGCGCGAGGCGTTGAGGAAGTCCACCAGGCCCACGGTGTAGACCAGCGAGGTGTCCTGGAACAGGATGATGCTCTGCTGCAGCAGCAGCGGGGTCATCTTGCGGAACGCCTGCGGCAGGATGATCAGGCGCATCATCTGCCCGTAGGTCATGCCCAGTGCCTGCGCGGCACCCATCTGGCCCTTGGGGATCGACTGCACGCCGGCACGGACGATTTCGCAGAAGTAAGCCGCTTCGAACATCATGAAGGCCACGATGCACGAGGTGAACGCGCCGATCGGGGTGTCTTCGCCGGTGATCCAGCGCAGCACGAACGGCACCGCCAGGTAGAACCAGGTGATCACCAGCAGCAGCGGGATGGAGCGGAAATAGTTGACGTAGGCGCCGGCGATGCTCGACAGCAGCTTGCTGTGGGACAGGCGCATCAATGCCAGGAGAGTGCCGAGGATGATTCCGCCGACCACGCCCAGCGCCATCAGCTTGAGGGTCATCAGCATGCCGTTCCACAGGCCGGGAATGGCCGGGACGATGCCACTGAAATCGAATTCCATCATTTACCCCCTACGGAGATCAGGCCGGGCACGGCGACTTTCTTCTCGACCATGCGCATCAGCAGCATCAGGCTCATGTTCAGGGTGAAATAGATCAGGGTCGCCAGGGTGAAGGCTTCGAACAGGTTGGCCGAGAACTCGGCGGTCTGTTTGGTTTGCGCCAGCAGTTCCATCAGGCCGATCAAGGACGCCACGGAGGAGTTCTTGAACACGTTGAGGAATTCCGAGGTCAGCGGCGGAATGATGATCCGGTAGGCCTGGGGCAGCAGCACGTTCCAGTAGATCTGCGGCAGCTTGAAGCCCATGGCGCGGGCGGCGGATTCCTGGCCACGCGGCAGCGCCTGGATACCGGTGCGAACCTGTTCGCAGACGCGGGCGGCGGTGAACAGGCCCAGGCACACGACAACGCTCAGGTAGGCCGAGGTGGTCGGGTTGAGGTCCTGCTTATACCAGTCCTGCAGGTTCTGCGGCAGCATGTCGGGTACCAGGAAGTACCAGATGAACAGCTGAACCAGCAGCGGCACGTTGCGGAACAACTCGACGTAGCAGGTCGCGATGCCCGACACGATGCGGTTCGGCACGGTGCGCATGATGCCCAGCAGCGAGCCCAGCAACAGGGCGATGATCCAGGCCACGACGGCGATGGCGATGGTCCAGCCCAGGCCGGAGATGAACCAGTCGAGATAGGTCTCGCTGCCCACGCCGGTGGACTTGAAGAACACGCCCCAGTCCCAGTTGTAATTCATTAGGGTCTCCCCTCGATTCGATCGATGTACAAGTGCCCGCCTGGGGAAGATCCTTTCCCGTCTGACGTTGAACGTCAGGCACACGCGATCGGCTCGAAAACCACCGGGTCGAGTGTTCCAGTTGAAACCAGCAGGTATTAACTGTCGCCTGAGGGAGGGTTGGCTCCCTCAGGTGACAAGGTTAGATCAGTGTCAGATTTTTACGTCTGGCGCAGGCTTGTCGCTCGGGTTGGCGATCAGCTCTTTAACCTTTTCGCTCATCGGGAAGTTCAGGTTCAGACCCTTCGGCGGGATCGGGCTTTCGAACCACTTGCTGTAGATCTTGTTGATCTCGCCGGACTTGTAGAGCGCGACGATGGCGTCGTCTACAGCCTTCTTGAAGGCCGGGTCGTCTTTGCGGACCATGCACGCATAGGCTTCGAAGGACTGTGGAGTACCGGTGATGACCCAGTCGTCCGGCTTCTTGGCCTTGGCTTCTTCGCCGGCCAGCAGGGCGTCGTCCATCATGAAGGCGACGGCGCGGCCGCTCTCCAGCATCTGGAAGGATTCGCCGTGGTCCTTGGCGGAGATGACGTTCATGCCCATCTGCTTGTCGGCGTTCATCGCCTTGATGATGCGCTCGGAGGTGGTGCCGGCGGTGGTCACGACGTTCTTGCCTTTGAGGTCGGCAAAGTCGGCGTAGGACGGCTTGCCATCCTTGTCTTTCTTGACCAGCAGGCGGGTGCCGATTTCGAAGATGTTGATGGTGAAGTCGACTTGCTGGGCGCGTTCGGCGTTGTTGGTGGTGGAGCCGCACTCGATATCCACGGTGCCGTTCTGCACCAGAGGAATACGGGTTTGCGAAGTGACCAGGTTGTACTTGGCGTTCAGGTCAGGCTTGTTCAGGTCTTTTTTCAGGGCTTCTACGATCGCGACCTGGATGTCGTGGGAGTAGCCCACCGGTTTACCCGAGGCGTCGGCGATGTAGGAGAAGGGAATGGAGCTGTCACGATGCCCGAGGGTGATGGTGCCCGAGTCGTTGATCTTCTTAAGGGTGCCGGTGAGTTCGGCAGCGAAAACTGGTGTGCTGATCAGAGCGGCAGCAATGGCTGCGCCCAGGATATGGGGAACGATGCGCATCAAATTTTCCTCGACATTGTTTTTTTTATGGAGCCGGTTGAGCGGGCCCTTTTGTACTTCGAATGCCTGACGGCTCCTGTTGTGTTGGCGCAACAGACATTCGTCGAGAGAGTGTAGAGCATGAGTCGTGCCAGACCAGTTGCCACAGATCAACTGCTTGATTTTGCAGGGGATTAAAGTTTTTTGAGGGTATTTTTGCGGCTTTCTGATCCGGTTAACCGAACCGACCGACAGGTCGCGTTCGGAAAACCGAATGGCGCTCGACCGGTTATCTGCGGACGTCCGGGATGAACGCGGTCTCATGCAGGTACAACCACTGCAACGGGGCTTAACAGCCTGTTTGAAAGGATTTAACAGTGAGCCACAACGCCATGCACGTGCACTTGAACCGGGTGCAGACATTTCTCGCGATCGTCGATTTCGGCTCCTTCACCAAGGCTGCCAGCTACCTGAACATCAGCCGAGCCATGGCCAGCCTGCACATCAAGGCGCTGGAGGAGGCGCTGGCCACGACGTTGCTGGTTCGCAATACCCGGGCCATCGCCCTGACCGAAACCGGGCAGAGCTTCTATGCCGAGTTCAAGGCCATCGTCGCGGACATCGACACTGCTTTCGACAAGGTCCTGCAGGGCAGCGAGCGGCTTGGCGGCACGCTGCGAATCAGTTCGACCAGCGAGTACGGCGAAAAATACCTGCTGCCGTTGCTGCCGCTGTTCGCACAGCGCTACCCGCAGATCAAATTGAGTTATTACGCCGACTCGTCGCTCAATGATCTGGTCGCCGAGAAACTCGACCTGGTGATTCGTCTCGGCAGCCTGGCGGACTCGGCGTTCAAGAGCCGCAAGATCGCCGATTATCACGTCGTGCCGGTGGCCACTGCGGCGTTTCTGCAGCGCCATCCGGTGCACGCGCCGCAGGATCTGAACGGGGTGCCGTGGATCGCCAACAGCAATCTGCAGACGCCGACCCAGTGGCTGTTGCACGACGCACAGGGGCAGGAGGTCACGGTCAGCGGCGTGCCGTACTTCGAATCGAATTCTTCGGCGGCGATGCGTGCGATGACGCTGTCGTCGCTGGGGGTTGCGGTATTGCCGCAGTGGCTGATCGAGGATGAACTGGCCAGCGGGCAATTGATCCGTTTGCTGCCGGCGTATTCGCTGCCGGCACGCTCGATCAATGTGGTGTTTCCCAACCAGGCCCACGTGCCACACAAGTCGCGGGTGTTCATTGATTTTCTGTTGCAGCACCTGGCGCAGTAGGCGCCACAGCAAAAAGCCCCTGAATCGTGCGATTCAGGGGCTTTTTTTTGCACTGCGTTAAGGTCAGGCCGCTTCGATCTTGCTGCGATTGTGCTCGACCTTGCTGAGGTACGCCGCCAGTTTTTCCTGTTCGGCGGCGGTCGTGAACAGGCCCAGCTTGCTGCGGCGCCAGAGGATGTCGTGCGCGGTGGTGGCCCACTCTTCGCTGCACAGGTAATCGACCTCACGGGTGTAGAGCCCGCCGCCGATGTGTTCGCCCATGTCGGCAAGGGTGTCGACGCCTTCGAGCATGCGCCAGGTGCGGCTGCCGTAGGTGGTGGCCCAGCGGCGGGCGATTTCACTCGGTACCCAGTCGAACTTGTCGCGGATGCGCGCGCTCAAGGCCTGCGGCGTGGTCATGTCTTCGCCGCCGGGCAGGGTCGCGGTGGCGGTCCAGCTTGGGCGCATCTGGGTGAAGAACGGCATCAGCTGCGCCATCGCCGATTCGGCCAGTTTGCGGTAGGTGGTCAGCTTGCCGCCGAACACCGACAGCAGCGGCGCTTCGTCCGCGCCGCCGGACAGCGCCAGGGTGTAGTCGCGGGTCACGGCCGACGGGTTGTCGGATTCGTCATTGCACAGCGGACGTACGCCCGAATAGCTGTGCAGGATATCTTCGCGGCCGATCTGCTTCTTGAAGTGGGCGTTGACCACGTTGAGCAGGTAATCGGTTTCGCCGTCGGTGATTGCCACTTTCGCCGGATCGCCGGTGTACTCACGATCGGTAGTACCGATCAGGGTGAAGCTGTTCAGGTACGGGATGGTGAAAACGATGCGCTGGTCTTCGTTCTGCAGGATGTGCGCGTGCTCACCTTCGTACAGTTTCGGCACGATGATGTGGCTGCCCTGGATCAGACGGATGCCATACGGCGATTCCATCTTCAGGTCGTCACGGATGAACTTGGCCACCCATGGGCCGGCGGCGTTCACCAGGGCCTTGGCGCGAATCGAAAACAGACTGCCATCGGCGCGTTCCAGGTGCAGGTGCCACAGACCCTTGCTGCGGCGGGCGCTGACGCAGCGGGTCTGGGTATGCACATGCGCGCCTTTTTCGCGGGCGGCCATGGCGTTCAGCACCACCAGGCGGGCGTCGTCGACCCAGCAGTCGGAGTATTCGAAGCCCTTGCTGATTTCGCTTTTCAGGGCGCTGTCGGCACCGAACTTGAGGCTTCGCGAGCCTGGCAGTTTTTCCCGCTTGCCGAGGTTGTCATAGAGGAACAGGCCGGCGCGGATCATCCAGGCCGGACGCAGGTGCGGGCGGTGCGGCAGCACGAAGCGCATTGGTTTGACGATGTGCGGGGCCTTGGCCAGCAGCACTTCGCGTTCGGCCAGGGCTTCGCGCACCAGACGGAATTCGTAATGTTCGAGGTAGCGCAGGCCACCGTGGATCAGCTTGCTGCTGGCCGACGACGTGTGGCTGGTAAGGTCATCCTTTTCGCAAAGGAACACCGAAAGACCGCGACCGGCGGCATCCGCTGCGATCCCCACGCCATTGATGCCGCCACCAATGACGGCGATATCGTAGATCTCGGCGAGAGGGGGCGTAGGCAAGGTAGAAGTGGGCATCGGCTGGCCTCGGGCTCTTTTGATTTTCTGTTTGGAAATCGAACATAAATGTTCATTTGCGAAAATGGTAGCCGATAAAGACGCGCACAGCCAGTCGACTTCGATTGAAAAAACTCATCGAAGGGCGGTTAAAGGAAAATTTTCGAACATTCGCGGGCGGATCGCCCTGCATGAGCGACTGATCGTTCCCACGCTCTGCGTGGGAATGCATACATTGACGCTCTGCGTCAGCTACTGAAAGGGTATGCAGAGCGTCCCGGGCGGGCATTCCCACGCAGAGCGTGGGAATGAAATTCACCGGGAGGGAATTATGCGGGAAGGGGTTTAAACGACTTCCAGGCGAATCTTGTGCTGGCTCAACAATTGAGCCAGCGCCGGCACGGGTTGCTGATCGGTCACCAGGCAGTCGATCAGGCTGATCGGGCCGAGGCGGATCATGGCGTTACGGCCGAACTTGCTCGAGTCCGCCGCGAGGATCACCTGCCGCGCATTGGCGATGATCGCTTGCGAGACGCGTACTTCCTGGTAATCGAAATCGAGCAGGCTGCCGTCCTCGTCGATGCCGCTGATACCGACCAGGGCGAAATCGACCTTGAACTGGTTGATGAAGTCGACGCTGGCCTGACCGACCACGCCGCCGTCGCGGCGCACGTTGCCGCCGGTCAGCAGCACATCGAAATCATCCTTGGCACTGAGCATCGAAGCGACGTGCAGGTTGTTGGTGATGATTTTCAGGTGGCTGTGATTGAGCAGGGCGCGGGCGATGGATTCGGTGGTGGTGCCGATGTTGATGAACAGCGAGGCGTGATCGGGAATCTGCGCGGCGATGGCTTCACCGATACGTTGCTTTTCATCGCGCATCTGATCGGCGCGCATCGCATAGGCGGTGTTTTCGACGCTGGAGTCATAGGCCGCGCCGCCATGGTAGCGACGCAGCAGATTGGCTTCCGCGAGCTGATTGATGTCGCGGCGGATGGTTTGCGGGGTAACAACGAACAACGTGGCCATTTCCTCGATGCTGACGTAGCCGCGTTCGCGGACCAGCTCGAGGATTTGCTGCTGACGGGGAGGCAGATTCATGGGGCGTCCTTTGGGCTGCCGTGCAAAATTTGCCCATGATGACGCAGGAATCCACTCCCTACCAGTTTCCAGACAACGTGAAAGCGACAGCGCAGGTCAATCCTGCGTTGAAAGCAGGCGCGGACGACTCATTCACAGACCCGTAAATGGCGCGTCCTCACCTGTTTCTGTTGCGCTTGCAACGCTTTCACGTCTGTTTGCAGCCTATGGATAGCAGTCCTCAGGTTGGCTTATTCAGCGTCTTCGCGTTCCCAGTCACGGGTGCGGCTGACCGCTTTTTTCCAGCCTTTATAGAGCTTCTCCTTGGCTGCCTCGTCCAGGCTCGGGGCGAACTCGCGCTCGATCACCGCTTTGCCGCGCAGTTCTTCCAGGCTGCCCCAGAAACCGCACGCCAGGCCGGCCAGGTAGGCCGCGCCGAGTGCGGTGGTTTCGCGCATCTGCGGACGCTCGACCTGCGTGCCGAGGATGTCGGCCTGGAACTGCATGAGGAAGTTGTTGGCGACCGCACCGCCGTCCACGCGCAGGGCCTTGAGGCGTTCGCCGGAGTCCTGCTGCATGGCGTCGAGCACGTCGCGGGTCTGGTAGGCGATCGACTCCAGTGCCGCGCGGATGATGTGATCGACACGCACGCCACGGGTCAGGCCGAACAGGGCGCCACGGGCATACGGATCCCAGTACGGCGCGCCGAGGCCGGTGAAGGCCGGCACCAGGTACACGCCGTTGCTGTCCTTCACTTTATTGGCGAAGTATTCGGTGTCGTGGGCATCGTTGACGATCTTCAGCTCATCGCGCAGCCACTGCACGGTGGAGCCGCCGTTGAACACCGCGCCTTCCAGGGCATACGCCACTTCGCCACGCGGGCCGCAGGCGATGGTGGTGAGCATGCCGTGCTTGGACTTCACCGCTTTGTCGCCGGTGTTCATCAGCAGGAAGCAGCCGGTGCCGTAGGTGTTTTTCGCCTGGCCCGGCTCGACGCACATCTGGCCGAACAGCGCGGCCTGCTGGTCGCCGGCGATCCCGCCGATGGCGATGCCGCTCTTGGTACGGCCGTAGATTTCCGAAGAGGCTTTGACCTCCGGCAGCATTTCGCGCGGGATGTCGAGGATCTCCAGCATCTTCGCATCCCACTCCAGGGTGTGGATGTTGAAGAGCATGGTGCGCGAGGCGTTGGTGTAGTCGGTGACGTGCACCTTGCCGCCAGTGAACTTCCAGATCAGCCAGCTATCGACCGTGCCGAACAGCAGCTCGCCATTGCGCGCGCGTTCGCGGCTGCCTTCGACGTTGTCGAGGATCCACTTCAACTTGGTGCCGGAGAAGTACGGGTCGGTGACCAGGCCGGTGGTGTCGCTGATGTACTGCTCGTGGCCATCGCGCTTGAGCTGCTGGCAGATCTCGGTGCTGCGGCGGCACTGCCAGACGATGGCGTTGTACACCGGACGGCCGGTGGTCTTGTCCCAGACCACGGTGGTTTCGCGCTGGTTGGTGATACCGATGGCGGCGACCTGATCGTGATGCAGGCCGGCCTGGGCCAGGGCTTCGACCATCACCGCGCTCTGGGTGGCGAAGATTTCCATCGGGTCGTGTTCGACCCAGCCGGCTTGTGGGTAATGCTGGGCGAATTCGCGCTGCGCGGTGCAGACCACGTTCGCGTCGCGGTCGAAAATGATCGCGCGGGAGCTGGTCGTACCCTGATCGAGGGCAATGATGTAGTTCTTATTCTGAATGTCGGTCATGTCGATTGCCTTGGACGAAATAAGGGAGAGTGGGCCGTGGCGCGGGCTCGGTAAGGGCAGGAGTCCGCGCCGACTGTTTCAAGAAGTTCTTGGTTTGCCGTCAATGGCCGGTTCTGCATCCTTTGTAGCAGGTGTGGCGCCGGTCAGGTGACGAGCGATAAGCCCGCGATACCCGGCGGCGCCGAGGCAGGCACCGACAATCGGTGCAAAAATCGGAATCAGGAAGTACGGGATTTCGCGCGCACCGGTGAAGGAAATTTCACCCCAGCCAGCGAAGAAAGTCATCAGTTTCGGGCCGAAGTCTCGGGCCGGGTTCATCGCGAAGCCGGTCAGCGGGCCCATCGAACTGCCGATCACGGCAATCAGCAGACCGATCAACAGCGGCGCCAGCGGGCCTTTCGGCAGGCCGTTGTTGTCGTCGGTCAGGGACATGATCACGCCCATCAGGATCGCGGTGATGATCATCTCGACCAGAAAGGCCTGCGCGGTGGACAGCACCGGATTGGGGAAGGTGGAGAATACCGAGGCCAGTTCCAGGCTGGCGGCCGTACCCCGGACCATGTGATGAGTCTGTTCGAAATCGAAGAACAGGTTGCTGTACAGCGTGTAAACCAACAGCGCGCCGCAGAAGGCGCCGGCGATCTGGGCGAGGATGTAGAACGGCAGTTTGCGCTTTTCGAAGTCGGCGAAAATGCTCAGGGCGATGCTCACGGCAGGGTTGAGATGCGCACCGGACACTCCGGCGGTGAGGTAGATCGCCATGCTCACGCCGACGCCCCAGATGATGCTGATTTCCCACAGGCCGAAACTGGCGCCCGCGACCTTGAGCGCGGCGACGCAGCCAGTGCCGAAAAAGATCAGCAGTGCAGTACCCAGAAATTCGGCCAGGCATTGGCCCGATAGCGATGGTTGCGGTAAAGCAGTTGTCATTGAAAACCTCGGTTTTTGTTGTTGTCTGGCGCGTTTGCCGAGAGGGCAAGGCGCGATTTTCCCCGGGGCAGGATCCCCATCCCGATCCCGGTTTACTGCTGGGTGCTGCGGTGATGATAATTCTTACATTATTCAGATTCGAAAAAATATAGACAAGAAACACTGCTGTCAAAGGTCGAAAGTGAACCGCCGGTCACAATAAAACTATCAGCCATATGAATGATCCTTTCGGCAAGTCGTGGCGGTGACGGCTTATTTGCCTGCAGGCCACGGGAAACGCGGCGTGCGCTAGAGCCTTTTGCTCGACGATGGCCTAGAATCCGGCGCAGGATTTTTCTGCCACTGCCGAGCCTGGAGCTGCCATGACCCCTGCGTTGGACTTGTTGAAAAAAGTTCGTGCCGAACATCGCGTGCACAGTTACGAACATGACCCCAAGGCGGCGTCGTATGGGCTGGAGGCTTCGGAAAAGCTCGGCCTGGACCCGGCACAGGTGTTCAAGACGCTGCTGGCGGCCAGCGAAAAAGGTGAATTGCTGGTAGCCGTGGTGCCGGTCGTCGGAAGTCTCGACCTCAAGGGCCTGGCCCACGCCGCGGGTGTGAAGAAAGTGGAAATGGCCGATCCGGCTGCCGCGCAACGCTCCACTGGTTACTTGCTGGGCGGCATCAGTCCGCTGGGGCAGAAGAAACGTCTGCGCACCTTCATCGACAACTCCGCCCAGGCTTTCGCGAGCATTTACGTCAGTGCCGGCCGGCGCGGGCTGGAAGTGGAACTGGCACCGGCGGTGCTGGCCGAACATACCCAGGCCAGGTTCGCCGACATCGGTCGCGCCTGACCCGCGCCGCTGTATGTAGAAAATTGCGCGGCTCTGTCACTGGCGCCGATTGGGCCGGCGCTGCATGCTCTGCCGACGAATCCAGGGAGATGGTTATGCAGCTCGAATTTCATCAGGTCGACGCTTTCAGTGATCGGCCGTTCAGTGGCAACCCGGCCATGGTTTATCGGCTCGACGCCTGGCTGGCGGATGAGCTGATGCAGAAGATCGCCGCCGAGCACAATCTGGCGGAAACCGCTTTTGTGGTGCGTGAAGGGGCGGCGTGGCATATCCGCTGGTTCACCCCGACCACCGAAGTGCCGCTGTGCGGTCACGCGACGCTGGCCAGTGCCTACGTGCTGTTCGAAATCTATAAGGAAAATGCCGAGCGCCTGGACTTCACCTGCAAGTCCGGACCGCTGAGCGTCAGTCGCGAGGGCGCACGGCTGTGGCTGGATTTCCCGGCCATCGTGCCCTCGGAGATTGGCGTGACCCTGGATGTCGAACGCGCTTTGGGCGTGGAAGCGGTGGATGTACTCGGTTCCAACGAGCTGTTCGTGGTGCTGGAGTCGGAGCAGGCCGTGCTCGATTGCCAGCCGGACATGGTTGCGCTGGCGAAACTGCCGTGGCTCGGCGCCATCGTCACCGCGCGCGGCAACCAGCATGATTTCGTTTCGCGCTACTTCGCGCCAGCAATTGGTATCAACGAAGACCCGGTGACCGGCTCGACCCACTGCAGCCTGATTCCGTACTGGTCGAAACGTCTGGGCAAATCGAGCCTGACCGCTTGCCAGCGTTCGGCACGGGGCGGCGAGTTGTTCTGTCGGCTGGAGGGGGAGCGGGTGAAGATTGGCGGGAATGCGACGCTGGTGGCCAGCGGCACCCTGATCTTGAGCTGAACCCAAAACCAACTGTGGGAGCGAGCCCGCTCCCACAGTTTTGATCCAGGGCGGATCAGAGGGCGGTGCTGTAGCGGCGGACGCCGTTTTCCACTGCCGGGATGTGTGCGGCAGTGCTGCCCGATGCCTGGAACAACACCAGATGTTCAGCCGCTACGCGAATTCCCACCTCCGCACCCACCTGATGGTCGGCGTGGCTCGGGAAGATCGACTCCAGTTGCGCGCCGGTCGGCAGTCGCAGGCGATACAGGGTCGAGGCGCCGAGGAAGGTCTTGCCGACGATCCGCGCTTTCAAGGCGCTGTCCGGGGCGTAGACGATGTCGTCCGGACGCAGCAGCACATCCACCGCACCGCCCACCGGCCAGGTGTAGGCGCGGTTGCCGCGCAATTCACCGAGTTCGGTGTGCACCGACTCCGGGCTGGCGAG
Source organism: Pseudomonas sp. efr-133-TYG-5 (assembly GCF_030209175.1). Lineage (GTDB taxonomy): Bacteria > Pseudomonadota > Gammaproteobacteria > Pseudomonadales > Pseudomonadaceae > Aquipseudomonas. Next base: position 135,155 of record NZ_JARVSM010000008.1, read on the forward strand.
CTGGCCGCGAATGAAATAGCCCTGGCCAATGAAGCTGGCGACAAACGGCGTCGCCGGCTCGTGGTAGAGGTTGTAGGGCGTGTCCCATTGCTCCAGCCGGCCTTCCTTGAACACCCCGACATGGTCGCTGACGGCAAAGGCTTCTTCCTGGTCGTGAGTCACCAGAATCGCGCTGGTGCCACGGGCCTTGAGGATGTCGCGCACTTCGTGGCTGAGCTTGCGCCGCAGTTCGCCATCGAGGTTGGAGAACGGTTCGTCGAGCAGCAGCAGTTGCGGCTCCGGCGCCAGGGCGCGGGCGAGGGCGACGCGTTGCTGCTGGCCGCCCGACAACTCGTGGGGGAAGCGCTGGCCGAGATTCTTCAGGTTGACCAGTTCCAGCAGCTCTTCGGTGACGCGCGCCTTGTGCGGATGCTTGCGAATGCCGAAGGCGATGTTGTCCGCGACGCTCAGGTGCGGGAACAGCGCGTAGTCCTGGAACACCATGCCGATCCGGCGTTTCTCCGGGGCCAGGGTGAAACCGGCGCTGGAAATGGTTTCGCCGCCGAGCTGGATTTCCCCTTCGTGCACCGGTTCGAAACCGGCGATGGCGCGCAGGGTGGTGGTCTTGCCGCAACCGGACGAACCGAGCAGGCAGCCGATGTCGCCGGCGTTGAGGTGCAGATTGAGGTTCTGCACCACACGTTGGTCCTGATAGCCGCAAGCGAGGTTGCGCAGGTTAAGCAGTAATGGATGACTCATGCGTGGTGGTACGCGGGTTCGACGAGGAACTCGAGCAGGGCCTTCTGTGCGTGGAGACGGTTTTCTGCCTGATCCCAGGCGACGGAGCGCGGGTCATCAAGCAGGTCGAGACTGATTTCTTCGCCGCGGTGGGCGGGCAGGCAATGCATGAACAGCACGTCCTCGGCAGCGAGGTCGAGCAGGGCGCGATTGACCTGATATGGCGCGAACAGCTGCAGGCGCTTGGCGGTTTCCTCTTCCTGGCCCATGGAGGTCCAGACGTCGGTGCTCACCAGGTGCGCGCCGCGCACGGCGTCCTGCGGGTCGCGGACGATGGTCACGCGATCGCCGGCGCGGGCGACGAATTCAGGGTTCGGCTCGTAGCCTTGCGGGCAGGCGATGCGCAACTGGAAATCGAACTGGATCGCCGCTTCTATATAGCTGTTGCACATGTTGTTGCCGTCGCCGATCCAGGCCACGGTCTTGCCCTGGATCGAGCCACGGTGTTCGAGGAAGGTCTGCATGTCGGCCAGCAGCTGGCACGGGTGCAGGTCGTCGGACAGGCCGTTGATCACCGGCACGCGCGAATTGGCGGCGAATTCGGTCAGTGTGCTGTGGGCAAAGGTACGGATCATCACCGCATCGAGCATGCTCGACATGACGATGGCGCAATCGCCGATCGGCTCGCCACGGCCCAGTTGGGTGTCACGCGGCGACAGAAAGATTGCCTGGCCGCCGAGCTGGATCATGCCCGCCTCGAAGGAGATCCGGGTACGGGTCGAGGACTTCTCGAAGATCATCCCCAGGACACGGTTTTTCAGAGGCTCGAACAGTACGCCGCGGTTACGCAGGTCCTTGAGCTCAACGCCTCGACGGATCACGCTGACCAGCTCTTCGGGCGTGCAATCCATCAGGGAGAGAAAGTGCCTTGCGCTCATCATTGACTACCTTTTTGCTACAAACCGCAGATGCTCAAAGCCTTGTTTAACGGAACAACGGGCGAGACCTGCGGCGTAAGCCGCACGGGGCGACGAAATAGGGGGAGGCGCGATATTGACACTAAATGTCGCGTTTTTCCAATAGGCTGCGCTTTTGGCGTTATTCGCAGGGGCGCCCGGAGGCTGCCGTCACGGATTTTCAGCCAGGATTCAGGGTGGCTGCGGGGCATTTGTACACTGCGCCCGCCGGGCTTGGCAATCAGCCGCGGCGGGGAGGGCGTCGGCCTGGTCGCTTTGCGACCGCCCGGTGGTGCCATCGCTTGGTCGGATGGGCATCCTGAAACATTTGCTAAAGCAAAGTGCTGGGTTATAAATAAGTCACGAGCGACGCAGGAAGCCTCCGCATGGAATCGAAAGAAAAACTGTTAATGGAATTGCTGGGCCACACGGCACGCTCACTGACTCATCTCACCGCCTCGCTCACGTCGATGTCATTCGAGCTGCTGCGCAGTGACGATGACGTGGTCAAGGCAGCCAGTCGGCAGATGATCGATCGCATGGCCACCATCAGCTCCGGGCTCGATGAACATTGGCGCCTGATCGGTGAACTGACCGGCGTGCATGTCGCCCACGAGCAGATCGAAACCATCCAGGAAATCCAGCTGCAGGCGCCGCCGCAGCTGCCGTCGAACTGACCCTGGCGTTCCATCGGCTGGCCTGATGGCCGCCGATTCACAAGACGAACGTCGCTGGCGCCGTCGTGGCCCTCGGGCCATAGTTTTGTTCCCGCAGGCGCTGTTGCCTGCCCAGAACAAGACAGAGACTGGCCATGACCAAGACTCTCCACCACCGTGCCTGCCACCTGTGTGAAGCCATCTGCGGCCTGACCATCGAAACCAGCGAAACCGATGGCGGCGTGCAGATCACCTCGATCAAGGGCGATGCCCAGGACAGTTTCAGTCGCGGGCATATCTGCCCCAAGGCTGTCGCGCTGCAAGACATCCAGAACGATCCGGATCGCCTGCGCCAACCGATGCGCCGGGTCGGCAGCGAGTGGCTGCCCATCGACTGGGAGGACGCGTTCGCGCTGGTGGCCGAGCGGCTGGCGGCGATTCAGGAGCGTCATGGGCAGAACGCGGTCGCGGTGTACCAGGGCAATCCCAGCGTGCACAACTATGGGCTGATGACCCACAGCAATTACTTTCTCGGCCTGCTGAAAACCCGCAATCGCTACTCGGCGACATCGGTCGACCAGTTGCCCCATCACCTGACCAGCCACCTGATGTACGGCCACGGCCTGCTCCTGCCGATCCCCGACATTGATCACACCGACTTCATGCTGATCCTCGGCGGCAATCCGCTGGCGTCCAACGGCAGCATCATGACCGTGCCGGATGTCGAGAAACGCCTGAAGGCGATTCAGGCCCGCGGTGGCAAAGTGGTGGTGGTTGATCCGCGGCGCAGCGAGACGGCGGCAATGGCCGACCAGCACGTGTTCGTCCGCCCGGGCGGCGATGCGGCGCTGCTGTTCGGTCTGCTCAACACGCTGTTCAGCGAAGGCCTGACGCGCGACAGCCATCTGCCGGTGGAAGGCCTGGAAGACGTGCGCGCGGCCGTCGCCGGTTTCACCGCCGAAGCCATGAGCCCGCTGTGCGCGGTGCCCGCCGAGCAGATCCGCCAACTGGCCCGCGACTTCGCGGCCGCGCCAAGTGCGGTGTGCTACGGCCGCATGGGCGTGTCCACCCAGGCGTTCGGGACCCTGTGCCACTGGGTGGTGCAACTGATCAATCTGGTCACCGGCAATCTCGACCGCGTCGGTGGTGCGCTGTGCACCGAACCGGCAGTGGACCTGGTGGCGTCGACCTCGGGCGGGCATTTCAACAAATGGCAGAGCCGGGTGTCCGGGCGTCCGGAATACGGCGGCGAGCTGCCGGTGTCGGCGCTGGCCGAAGAAATGCTCACCGAAGGCGAGGGGCAGATTCGGGCGCTGATCACTGTGGCCGGCAACCCGGTGCTGTCCACGCCCAACGGTCGGCAACTGGAGCAGGCACTGGACGGCCTCGAATTCATGGTCAGCGTCGACCTGTATATCAATGAAACCACGCGCTACGCCGACCTGATCCTGCCGTCGACGTCAGCGCTGGAGAACGATCACTACGACACCACGTTCAACCTGTTCGCGGTACGCAACGTCACTCGCTTCAACCGCGCGATCCTCGCTAAGCCGGAAGGCGCATTGCATGACTGGGAAATCTTCGTCGGCCTGGCCAAGGCGTTTGCACTCAAGACCGGCAAGGAGCTGAAACCGACCCTGCCACCGGCGCAGATGATCGACATGGGCCTGCGCATGGGCCTGTATGGCGATGCCTCGGAGCACAAGCTGTCGCTGGCGACGCTGTTCGACCATCCGCACGGCATCGACCTCGGTGCATTGAAGCCCAACCTGGCGCCGCGCCTGAAGACCGCCAATCGGCAGGTGCAGGCGGCGCCGCCGGCGATCCTGGCTGACCTGGCGCGGTTTGCCGCGTTGCAGGCGCCGGCGGCCGACGAGTTGCTGATGATCGGCCGTCGCCATGTGCGCAGCAATAACTCGTGGATGCACAACTACCATCGGCTGGTGAAGGGCAAGCCGCGGCATCAGTTGCTGATGCACCCCGACGACCTGGCCAGCCGCGGGCTCAATGACGGGCAGTTAGTACGCGTCAGCTCGCGGGTCGGGCAGATCGAAGTCGAAGTGCTGGGCACCCTGGACATGATGAAAGGCGTGGTCAGCCTGCCGCATGGTTGGGGGCACGCGCGCCCGGGGGTGCAGATGACCATCGCCAGCGGGCAACCGGGAGCGAGTGCCAACGACCTGACCGACGAGTGTCAGCTCGATGAGCTGTCGGGCAATGCCGCGCTCAACGGCGTGCCGGTGACGGTTGCGGCGGCTTGAGCAAGTCTGTCGGGGAGACCGAGCAGGGCGCTCGGGATTCCGTTACAATGCGCCACCGTGCCGACCCGTGAGTCGGAAAGTTCAGCCGAGGTGCTCCATGGATATCATCGAAACGATTAAAGAGCAGATTGCCAACAACACCATTCTGCTTTACATGAAAGGCTCGCCGAATGCCCCACAATGTGGCTTCTCCGCGAAAGCTGCGCAGGCTGTGATGGGCTGTGGCGAGAAGTTCGCCTACGTCGACATCCTGCAGAACCCGGAAATCCGTGCCAACCTGCCGAAGTACGCCAACTGGCCGACGTTCCCGCAGCTGTGGGTCGCCGGTGAACTGGTCGGCGGCAGCGACATCATGGCTGAAATGTTCGCCAACGGTGAGCTGCAGACCCTGGTCAAGGAAGCATCCGCCAAGGCTGCTGCGGCCAAGACCGACGCCTGATCCAGGTTTCACTCGGCGCACGCTTGTGCTGCAGGCGCCGAGTGACTCGAGGCTGCGATCTTTCGATCTGCAGCCAATAAAAAGCCCCGCACCTCGAAAGAGGGCGGGGCTTTTTAGTGCGTTGGAAAAGTGATCGCGAGTGGCCGCTGTCGCAGCCTGAACCCGCTCTTACTCTTCGCCCATCTGCGATTGCAGATAGTTCTCCAGGCCGACCTTGTCGATCAGGCCCAGTTGGGTTTCCAGCCAGTCGATGTGTTCTTCTTCGGACTCGAGGATGTCTTCGAGCAGTTCACGGCTGCCGAAGTCGCCAACGCTTTCGCAATGGGCGATCGCGGCCTTGAGGTCGGCGTGCCCGGTACGCTCGATACGCAGATCGCACTCGAGCATTTCCCGGGTGTGCTCACCGATGTGCAGCTTGCCCAGATCCTGCACGTTGGGCAGGCCTTCGAGAAACAGGATGCGCTTGATCAGCTTGTCCGCGTGCTTCATCTCGTCGATGGATTCGTGGTACTCGTGTTTGCCCAGCTTGTTCAGGCCCCAATCTTCATACATGCGCGCATGCAGGAAGTACTGATTGATCGCGACCAGCTCATTGGCAAGGATCTTGTTGAGATGCTGGATGACTGTAATGTCGCCTTTCATGATGGGAGTCCTGCCCTGTAATAGCTGTATATAAGGCGGAGTTTGAGCTGCACTCTTAAGAGTGTCAAACCTAAGTTATTGAATAATAAATGAAATTAAATCTGAATAAGAATGTTTGTGTTCCGCGTCTAGCACCTAAGCAATTGATTTGCGGACATAAAAAAACCGGACATATGTCCGGTTCTTTGAAATAGGGGCAATTACGCGGCAGTAAATTCTACCGGATAAGGGATCGCGGCCTGGGCGGTTTGCAGCTTGGTCAGGGTTTCGCGAACCACTTCCTTGGCCAGGCAGGCACATTTGCCGCATTGGCTGGCAACGCCAGTGGCCTGACGAACTTCTTTATAGCTGCAGCAACCTTCATAGATCGCTTCGCGGATCTGTCCGTCGGTGACGCCAGTGCAGAGGCAAACATACATAAGTAATAACCGTCGCTGGTTGTGACTCAATTGCGATGGATCTTAATGCTAACGAGAATGATTGTCAAAGTGCTTTCGGAGCGCTTTGCATCCGAAACACGGGTGACTGACGAACGGTGGTGGGTGGCCATTTGCTTGGCCCTGTAAATGCAGCGCGATGACCTGCTGTGGATAAAAAACCGTTAAGGACAGGCCAAACACGCAGTGTATGATGGTCGGCCCTTGCGAAGAGGGATCGTGTCACAGGGCTGTCGCTTGAGGGTGGCAGGCTGGCGCGAACCCTGAACTTCAAGTTTTTACACCAGGAGATATCAATGAGCGTACTCGTAGGCAAACAAGCCCCTGACTTCACCGTCCCGGCCGTACTCGGCAATGGCGAGATCGTTGACAGCTTCACCCTGTCCTCGGCCATCAAAGGCAAATACGGCCTGGTGTTCTTCTACCCACTGGACTTCACCTTCGTCTGCCCGTCCGAGCTGATCGCTCTGGACAACCGCATGGCCGACTTCAAGGCGCGCAACGTCGAAGTGATCGCGGTGTCGATCGACTCGCACTTCACCCACAACGCCTGGCGCAACACCCCGGTCAACAATGGCGGCATCGGCCAGGTGAAATACACCATGGCTGCCGACATGAAGCACGACATCGCCAAGGCCTACGACGTTGAGTCCGAAGGCGGCGTGGCTTTCCGTGGCGCGTTCCTGATCGACGACAAAGGCGTTGTCCGTTCGCAGATCATCAACGACCTGCCGCTGGGCCGTAACATGGAAGAGCTGATCCGTCTGGTCGACGCCCTGCAATTCCACGAAGAGCACGGCGAAGTCTGCCCTGCCAACTGGAAAAAAGGCGACAAAGGCATGAACGCTTCGCCAGAAGGCGTTGCGGCCTACCTGACTGAGAACGCTGCTGCCCTGTAAGGCGCACCGTCGAGGTACAAAAAAACCGGCCCACGTGGCCGGTTTTTTCATGCGCGGGATGTATTCGCCGAGAATCAGTCGTCGAAGTCTTCCCAGCCGCCCATCTGCTTCCAGCGATTGACGATGCCGCAGAACAGCTCGGCGGTCTTCTCGGTGTCGTAACGCGCCGAATGCGCCTCACGCCCGTCGAAGTCGATGTCGGCGGCCTGACAGGCCTTGGCCAGTACGGTTTGCCCGTAAGCCAGACCCGCCAGTGTCGCGGTGTCGAAGCTGGAGAACGGGTGGAACGGGTTGCGCTTCATGTCCAGCCGCGCGACGGCGGCGTTGAGGAAGCCGAGGTCGAAGCTGCTGTTGTGGCCGACCAGGATCGCCCGCTTGCAGCCATTGGCCTTCAATGCCTTACGCACGCCACGGAAGATGTCGGTCAGCGCCGTCTCTTCGCTGACGGCCATGCGCAGCGGGTGATCGAGCTTGATCCCGGTGAATTCCAGCGCGGCGGCTTCAATGTTGGCGCCTTCGAACGGCTCGACCCGGAAGAAGTAGGTGTGATCGGGGTAGACGAAACCCTTTTCATCCATGGCGATGGTGGTCGCGGCAATCTCCAGCAATGCGTCGGTGGCCGAGTTGAAGCCACCGGTTTCTACGTCGACGACGACCGGCAGGTATCCGCGAAAGCGTGCTGCCATCGGGTGACGGGAACCGCCGCCACCACCTTGACCGTCCAGTTCATCGTCGAAATGGTCTTCACTCACGCGTGTTCCTCCAGCAGGCGCCAGCGCAGTTTTTCACCGGCGCGCAGCGGGATAACGGTCAGCTCGCCGAATGGCAGGCTGGTCGGGGCAGTCCATTCTTCACGCACCAGGGTGATGCGATCGGTGTTCGCCGGCAGGCCGTAGAAGCGCGGGCCGTTGAGGCTGGCGAAGGCTTCGAGCTTGTCCAGCGCGTTGCGTTGTTCGAACGCTTCGGCGTACAGCTCGATGGCGGCATACGCGGTGTAGCAACCGGCACAGCCGCAGGCGGCTTCCTTGGCGTGCTGGGCATGCGGCGCCGAGTCGGTGCCGAGGAAGAACTTCGCGCTGCCACTGGTGGCGGCGTCGAGCAGGGCTTCCTGATGCGTGTTGCGCTTGAGGATCGGCAGGCAATAGAAGTGCGGCCGGATCCCGCCCACCAGCATGTGGTTGCGGTTGTACAGCAGGTGATGCGCGGTGATGGTCGCGCCGACGTTGGCCGAAGCCTCGTTGACGAACTGCACGGCATCGCCGGTGGTGATGTGTTCGAACACCACTTTGAGCGTCGGGAAACGCTCGACCACGCGGCGCATGTGCTCATCGATGAAGATTTTCTCGCGATCGAACACATCGACATCGCCACGGGTGACTTCACCGTGGATCAGCAGCGGCATGCCGACTTCGGCCATGGCCTCCAGCGCCGGGAAGATCTTGTCGATGCTGGTGACCCCGGAATCGGAGTTGGTGGTCGCGCCGGCCGGGTACAGCTTGGCCGCATGGACGAAACCGCTGGCCTTGGCCTGGCGGATTTCTTCGGGCTGGGTGCGGTCGGTGAGGTACAGCACCATCAACGGCTCGAAACCACTGCCGGCCGGGCGGGCAGCGAGAATCCGCTGGCGATAGCCGTCGGCTTCAGCGGCGTTGCGCACCGGCGGTACCAGGTTGGGCATGATGATGGCGCGACCAAAGGTGCGCGCGACATCCGCAACGGTATTGGTCAACACGGCACCATCGCGAAGATGAATGTGCCAGTCGTCGGGACGCAGCAGGGTCAGGCGGTCGGACATGAGGGGATTCCAGGCGGGTCAAACTGAGGCGAATGCTACCGGAAAAGACTCTTGCAGGCACTCGCTATCAAGTTTTGCGACGAGCGTCCGATATCCACTAGGTATGCCGTAAACATGTATGTATCGGTCTTTTTGTTGTAGAAGCCAATGGAGCCTCCCGTGCGCCAGCGTTATTTAGCCTTGCTCAGTGTGTTTGCCAGCCTCCCGGCGATGGCGCTGACCTACCAGACCCGTCTGGAGAACATTGAGTGGACGGTCGAGGGCGACAAGTTCGAATGCCGCCTGACGCAGCCGATCACCGATTTCGGCTCGGGCCAGTTCGTGCGCAAGGCCGGCGAGCAGGCGATCTTCCGCCTCAACGCCTACAACGCGATGCTCGGCGGCGGTTCGGCGACGTTGCTCGCGGCGGCGGCGCCATGGCAGCCGGGGCGCAACGACATCAACCTGGGCAGCGTCAGGATCGGTACCGGCAACGTGCTGTTCAACAGCTCACAATCGCAGGCCGGCGGATTGATCAGCGGGCTGCTTGATGGTCGCAGTCCGGTGGTGCGCCGTGCGTCTGGCGATGGTCGGGTGTCGGAAGTGCGCCTGTTGCCGGTCAAGTTCAGCAAGGCGTTCAACGACTATCAGACCTGCGTGGCGAAACTGCTGCCGCAGAATTTCGACCAGGTGAAACAATCGCAGATCGGCTTCCCCGGCGAAGGCATCGAACTGGATGCCGCCGCTCGTGCCAAGCTGCAAGTGATGCTCGAATACATGAAGGCTGATCCGTCGGTCAATCACATCGAGCTCGACGGCCATTCCGACAACAGCGGCAACCGCCTGACCAACCGCGAGCTGTCGCGCCGGCGCGCGCTGGCCGTGGTCGACTTCTTCAAGGCCAACGGCATCCAGGAATCGCAGATCACCGTGCGTTTCCACGGTGAGCGCTACCCCCTGGTGCCGAATACCAATGCCGCCAACCGGGCGAAGAACCGCCGGGTCAATGTGCACCTGACGCGTGTGGCACCGACCAGCGTTCTCGCGCCCCAGGCCAGCACGCCCGCCAGCACTGCGGCGACTTCCTGACCCGGCGGTCATCGTCGCGCTCTCGACAGATTCTGTCGCTTTGTCGTCTTAAGCTGTCGCGCCTCTGTAAATTATCGCGTTTGGGCGGTAGACTCCTCGGCTTTCCGTAGAACCCCGTGGAGTGATGGCATGGCGGACGTAAACAAGGTCGTTCTGGCGTATTCCGGCGGCCTGGACACTTCGGTGATCCTCAAGTGGCTGCAGGATACTTATAACTGTGAAGTGGTGACCTTCACCGCTGACCTGGGTCAGGGCGAAGAGGTCGAGCCGGCTCGCGCCAAGGCTCAGGCCATGGGCGTCAAAGAAATCTACATCGATGACCTGCGCGAAGAATTCGTCCGTGACTTCGTGTTCCCGATGTTCCGCGCCAACACCGTTTACGAAGGCGAGTACCTGCTGGGTACTTCCATCGCACGTCCGCTGATCGCCAAGCGCCTGATCGAAATCGCCAACGAAACCGGCGCCGACGCCATTTCCCATGGCGCCACCGGCAAGGGCAACGACCAGGTGCGTTTCGAACTGGGTGCCTACGCACTCAAGCCAGGCGTGAAAGTGATTGCCCCTTGGCGCGAGTGGGACCTGCTGTCCCGCGAGAAGCTGATGGACTACGCCGAGAAGCACGCGATCCCGATCGAGCGTCACGGCAAGAAAAAATCCCCGTACTCGATGGATGCCAACCTGCTGCACATCTCCTATGAAGGCGGCGTGCTGGAAGACACCTGGACCGAGCACGAAGAAGACATGTGGCGCTGGACCGTCTCCCCGGAGAAGGCTCCCGACACCCCGCAATACCTGGAACTGACCTACCGCAACGGCGACATCGTTGCGCTGGACGGCGTCGAAATGACCCCGGCCACCGTGCTGGCGACGCTGAACAAGATCGGCGGCGCCCACGGTATCGGCCGTCTCGACATCGTGGAAAACCGCTATGTCGGCATGAAGTCCCGTGGCTGCTACGAAACCCCGGGCGGCACCATCATGCTGCGCGCGCACCGCGCGATCGAATCGATCACCCTGGACCGCGAAGTCGCTCACCTCAAAGACGAGCTGATGCCCAAGTACGCCAGCCTGATCTACACCGGCTACTGGTGGAGCCCTGAGCGTTTGATGCTGCAACAGATGATCGACGCTTCCCAGGTCAACGTGAACGGTGTGGTGCGCCTGAAGTTGTACAAGGGCAACGTCATCGTCACCGGCCGCAAGTCCGACGACTCGCTGTTCGACGCCAACATCGCGACCTTCGAAGAAGACGGCGGCGCCTACAACCAGGCCGACGCGGCGGGCTTCATCAAGCTCAACGCGCTGCGCATGCGCATTGCTGCCAACAAGGGCCGCAAGCTGTTCTGATGCTGCGAGGCGGTAAATGAGAAGGGCGGTCATGTTTCGCACATGACCGCCCTTTTTTTTGCAAAAACCTTCGTCTGCCCGGTGGCTGTCGGCCGAGTTTGCCGGGCCCGGGTCAGAGTCTTCCGGCGACGGTCAAGCCATGTGAGCTTGCGTTATAGACAATGCAGAAGGTGCTGCCGGTATGTTTCTTCGCCTGCCGGGTGCGGTGTAACAGCCTTTCCCTGAGTAAAGGATCGGAGCGCTGACTGGTCAGCAGTACGATCATTCGGGAATACTGCCGCTCGGCCTGGCGGATATTGTCGAGCACCATGGCGATGCCGGCTTCTGTTTCCATTTGCCGCACATCGACTATCTGCAGGCTGCGCACGGACTCGGGCAAATGAACGTCGTGCTCGATCAGCAGGTTGCTGGCGCCCGGCCTGTTGTCGGGTGGATCCGTCGTGGTGTGGGGACGCTGAGTACTTCTGCTCGCGGGCGTTTCTTCAACTTTCAAATGGGCCAGGTCGCCCGCCTTCAGGAAGTTCTTGTCCTTTTCGAAGTCCGAGGGCGAATAAAGTGAACGGTAGTTGAAGTTGAGCGTAACAAAGAACAGCAACAACAGATAAAACGGAAAGCCGATCAGGAACCACACGTATATTTCACGCTCCTTGTTTTCCAGAAAGGGCAGGGATACTGCAGCGGAGGTTTCCGAGATGGCGGCAAATATGGCAATGACCGTCATCGGATTGGTGATTTTCTTTTTGATCTTCAGCATGGGCAGCTCTCATCAATACAGGTTCTCTCATGGAATGTTCGTGGGGTTCGGAAACAGGGCAGGCTGTGCGCCTCTTGTTTAATTGGCTGGGCGGCTTTTTTTTCAGTGTTTATAGTAAACATCACTCTTTTAACAGCGCGGTGTTGTTTCATAAGTTTGTCGTGGACGAGAAGTCCGCTCGGGACAAGTCTGTAAGGCGTTGGTGCCGTAGCGCAGGCTGGGTTAAACACATTCATGATTGCATTGATAAGGACATTTCCGACGCGGGAGGACGCCGAAGGCCGGTGCTTTTCCATCTCCGAGTGTTGAAAAACGTCTTTTAGATCCGCTGTTTGATCAGGGTGAATGCGTTGCGCGCGTACATAGGCGCGATTTTTTGTAGGAATAATCTTTGTTGGCTGTAGGGAATGTCTCTTGGTGCAAGTCGACAGGAACTCCGGCATGCCATGGGTGAAATGACTACGTTATTGTGCTGGCTCTAAAAATTCGAACAGCGAAACTGGACTTGCCCATGAATAAAGTGCTGATCGTGGATGATCACCCCGTCATTCGTCTTGCGGTACGTATGCTGATGGAGCGTCATGGCTACGAAGTCATTGCAGAAACCGATAATGGAGTGGACGCCTTACAACTTGCCCGTGAACAAATGCCGGACATTGTCATTCTGGATATCGGAATTCCCAAACTTGATGGTCTTGAAGTTATTGCACGATTGACCACGACGGCAATGCCGTTGAAAGTTCTGGTGTTGACGTCCCAGGCACCGGGGCATTTTTCCATGCGCTGCATGCAGTCGGGGGCCGCGGGTTATGTCTGCAAGCAACAGGACCTGACCGAGTTGCTCAGTGCGATCAAGGCGGTTTTGTCGGGCTACAGCTATTTCCCCAACCAGGCCTTGCATACGGTGCGTACCAGTCTGGGCAATGCCAGCGAAGCGGACATGGTCGATCGCCTCTCCGGGCGGGAAATGATGGTGCTGCAGCAACTGGCGCGCGGCAAGACCAACAAGGAAATTGCCGATGGCATGTTTCTCAGCAATAAAACCGTGAGCACCTACAAGACCCGGTTGTTATTGAAGCTCAATGCCCGTTCGCTGGTGGATCTGATCGAACTGGCGCAACGCAATGGACTGGTCTGAGGGGGAACAACCGCCGCTCGTACCAGCCGGGCTCATTCAACCGGCATTGGAAAGTTAAAAGCCTCCGGTTCAGGAGGCTTTTAAATATCACAGATCAAAATCGTAATCGGCCAATTGCTTTTGCAGTCGGCGCTCTTCTAACAGGTTATCGATGGTGCGGCGTTTGCTCAGGTTGGTCTTGGCGACTTCGACCACCGGTTCTGCGTCATCGGCCTCCGTGGCGATAAAGTCGTCATCCGCTTCCAATTGCTCTTTGCTGGTACTCATAAGTCAACTCCAGGCTGAGACTGCCTTTGGCGCTCCTTATATCGATATTCCAGCGGCGGGTAAAAAAGATTTTTTCAATCGAACATTCAATAAACTTAATAGCCGGTCAATCGTCCGAGGTTTTGTGTTTGTACTCGCACAAGTCCTCGATCCGACAGCTGCCGCACCGCGGCTTGCGCGCCAGGCACACATAACGCCCGTGCAGAATCAGCCAGTGGTGGGAATCGAGCAGATATTCCCTGGGCACGAATTTCATCAGTTTCTTTTCTACTTCGACAACGTTCTTGCCCGGGGCAATGCCGGTGCGATTGCTGACCCGGAAAATATGCGTGTCGACCGCCATGGTCAGTTGCCGGAACGCCGTATTGAGCACCACGTTGGCCGTCTTGCGCCCGACGCCGGGCAGCGCTTCGAGTTCTTCGCGGGTCTGCGGCACTTCGCCGTTGTGGCGTTCGACCAGCAGGCGGCAGGTCTCGATCACGTTTTTCGCCTTGCTGTTATACAGGCCGATGGTCTTGATGTATTCCGACAGGCCCTCGACCCCCAGCGCATGAATCGCCGCCGGCGTATTGGCCACCGGGTACAGTTTCGCCGTGGCCTTGTTCACGCCAACGTCAGTCGATTGCGCCGAAAGAATCACCGCGATCAGCAGTTCGAATGGCGAGGAATAGGCCAGTTCGGTCTTCGGTTCCGGGTTGTCTTCATGCAGTCGGCGGAAAATTTCCAGGCGTTTTGCAGCATTCATGGGTGATGCGATTCCTTTGCTGAAGCGGTAGGGCGGGTCCAGGCCTGGTGGGCCGCGAGCAGTAGACCGAGGAGGATAAACGCCCCCGGCACCAGCGTCGCCAGTGTCAGGCCTTTGCTGAACACGATCAGGCCGCCGATGCTGCCGTGTCCGATCAGCTCGCGCAACAACGCCAGCGCCAGCAGCAACCCGGCAAACAACGCACAAAGCTTCAGGGCGGCGGTGCGCGGTTGGCGATAGAAACCATGGTGTTCCAGCACCACGCATTGCAGGGCGAGCAACCCGCTGTAGAGCGCGATTGTCTGCTGCCATGGCAGCGCCCAGCGCTGCAGGAGGAGGTCGAAACAATTAGCCAGCGTAGCCGCCAGCACCAGGCTGGCCAGCAACAGCGCCTGCGCCGTCAGACGTGGGCGCAATGGCCGCATGCACACGGCATAGGCGCCGATCACCGCAACAAACATCAGCAGCGTCAGCAGCGCAGCGTGCAGCGATTGCGTGGCGCCCAGGAGCAGGACCAGCATCAGTGAGTTGGCCAGCGTCGCCGTGGTTTTCATGTGCCGCCCCCCAGGAGTGCCGACCGTTGCTCGTCGAAGTAGCGCAGCGCATCGTGGAGGGCGTTGATCGCTGCCCGCGACGTGATCGTGGCACCGGCCATCTGGTCGAATTGTCCCTGATCCTTTTTCAACGCCCAGCCTGCGTCTGCGGGTTCACTGCGCGATTTGCCGGAAAACCCCTGCAGCCAGCCATTCGGCCAGTCCGCGATGTGCCCGCCAAGCGCCGGGGTTTCGCTCTGGGCGAGCGTCTTTACCCCGAGCAGACGGCCGCTGGCATCGATGGCGATCAACAATTCGATGCTGCCGGCATAGCCCGGGGTCTGGCTGCGCAGCAGCACCGCGACAGGCTGGCCATGGCGGGTCGCCCGATAGCCGCCGAGCAGTTTGCTGTGCGCGAGATCGACCGCATTCAGTGCCAGTGGCTGCTGCAGCGGTTGATTGTCATAGCTGTCGGGCGGTAGCACATCGAGCAGTTTGCGACTGTCGATCAGCTGCTGTTCGGTGGCGATCTGCGGCGCGCTGGCATGCTCCACCAGCCAGGTCATGCCGATGCCGGCAACGGCCAGCAACGCCACGCTGATCAGGCTGGCGGAGCGATTCATGGGTTCACCGGTGCCTGGCGGCGATTGGCCAGGCGTTCCAGCGCGGGGACGCACAGGTTCATCAACAGCACCGCGAACGCCACGCCGTCGGGATAACCGCCCCAGGTACGGATCAGATAAGTCAGACCGCCCACGCCGACCCCGAACAGCAGGCGTGCCAGCGCACTTTTCGCTCCGGACACCGGTTCGGTGACGATGAAGAAGGCGCCCAGCATGGTCGCCCCGCTCAGCAGATGAAACAGCGGCGAACCGTGGGAATCGGAGCCCGAACCGTTCCAGCACAGCAGGCTGATGACGAACAGGCTGGCCAGCATGCCGACCGGGGCGTGCCAGGCAATCACCCGCCGTTGCAGCAACCACAGGCCACCGGCGAGGAATCCGAGGTTGACCCATTCCATGGCATGCGCGCCGAAACGCCCGAACGCCGGGTTGCCGGCAAACAATTCGTCGATGGTCAGACTTTTATTGATGCGCAGACTGTCCAGCGCCGTAGCCTGCACCCAGGCGTCCGGCGCCTGCCCTGCCGCGAACACCTGTTGCACGGCGGCGGAAAACCCCATGCCCTGCGCCGGCCACTGCGTCATCGGCTGCGGGAACAGCACGATCGCCAGTGCCAGGCCGAGCATCGCCGGGTTGAACGGGTTTTTGCCAACGCCGCCGTAAAGATGCTTGCCGAACAGCAAGCCCGCGGCAATCGCCACCATCGGCAGCCACCATGGGCAATAGGGTGGCAGGGCGATGGTCAGCAGCGTGGCGCTGACCAGCGCGCTGCCGTCGCTCAGCGTCGCCTGCACCGGTTGGCGGCGCAGACGAATGACGGCGGCCTCCAGGGTCAGTGCGCTCAGCACGGCCAGCAGCCAATTGAACAACACCCCCCAACCATAAAACCACACCAGCGCCAGCAGCCCCGGCAGCGTCGCCAGCAGGACTTGCTGCATGGCCTGTTGCAGGCGCTCGTCGCGGATTTCAGGGGCTGACATGGGCTTGTACCTGGCGCTCGGCTTCCTGCAGGCGGGTGCGGGCCCGGTCGAGGTCGACGCTTGAGCTGTCGGCGCGCCGTTGCAGCTTGCTCAGCTCGGCGCGGGCGTAGGCCAGTTCGGTTTTCAGCTGCCGCAGGCGCGCGTCAATCGGGCGTTTTTCCACGCGGACCAGCTCGGGCGCCGGCTGCGCGCTGGCGCCTTCCGCCGCGTGCAGCGCTTGTTCGGCCTCGCGCAGGGCCTGCTCGAGGGGCGCCAACTGCTCTGGGGCTGCCTCGGCGGCCTGCGCCTTTTTCAACTCGGCGCGGCGCATCGCCAACTGGATCTTGGCCCGTTTCAGCTCGGCGTCTTTTGCCGCCGGCGCGACTACGGGGGCGGGCGCGACCTGGCTTTCCAGTTGCGCCAGCGCCTGTTCGGCGGCTTCGAATTGCTGTTGCAGCACCATCAGTTGCGCCTGCTGTTCGAACGTCGGCGGATGACCGAAGGCTTTCAGCGATTTGTGCAATTGAGCGCGACTCATGGCGACATCGATCTTGGCTTTTTTCAGCGCGGCGTCGGCGGTCGCGGCCTTCTGCGCGCGCACGCGTTGCAGTGCCGCTTGCACCGGGTCGAGCGGGACGTCCGCGACAGTCACCTGGGCCGCACGCTGGGCCCGGGCCTCGCGTTCGGCCTGCTTGTGCTGTTCCTCGCGTTGCAGACGGGCGTTGCGGCGTTCGAAACGCTGCCGGGCATGGTTGCGTTTGGCCGCACGGGCCTGGTGCTCGGCGAGGCTGTGGGTCATGCCGCCGACCACCGGCAGCGTGCCGGGTGGCAGCGGGCGCATTTCGATGCAGTCCACCGGGCAGGGTGCCACGCACAAATCGCAACCGGTGCATTCGTCGATCAGTACGGTGTGCATCAGTTTCGCCGCACCGACGATGGCATCGATCGGGCAGGCCTGGATGCACTTGGTGCAACCGATGCACTCGGCTTCGCGGATGAAGGCCACCTGCGGCGGCGCTGGACCGCGACTGACGTCCAGTTCGAGCACCGGGATTTTCAGCAGCTCGGCCAGCGCGGCAATGGTTTCGTCACCCCCCGGCGGACACTTGTTGATCGGCTCCCCGGCGGCAATTCCCTCGGCGTACGGCTTGCACCCGGGATGGCCGCACTTGCCGCATTGGGTCTGCGGCAGCAGCGCGTCGATACGTTGAATCAGACTCATGTTTTGATCAGTCCACTGAAGCCGAGGAAAGCCACGGCCAGCAATCCGGCGCCGATCAGCTGGATCGGCAGGCCACGAAAGGGCTGCGGGATATCGTTGTCGGCGGTGCGCTCGCACAAGTCGCTGAACAGGCTCAGCACCAGCCAGAAGCCCAGGCCGGCGCCAAGGCTCAGTGCCGTCACCTGCGCCAGGCTGTTGTCCGCCTGCGCGGTGAGCAACGCCAGTCCCAGCACGCCGGCGTTGCCCAGCAGCAGCGGCCACAAGCCGTCGAACGGCCAGGCGGGCAGGCAGCGCGCCAGCAACCGCAGCAAAGGTGCAATCAGCAACACGCTGAGCGGCAGCCACACAAACAGGCGCAGCGCCTGCAACTGCAGCGGCACCAGCAGCCATTGCCACAACGCATGAGCGAGCACGCCGACGCCCAGCATCAGGCACACCGTCGCCAGGCCCAGTGCATGCACCTGGCGCCGTTCGCCGGCCAGCAGCGGATCGACAGCCAGCGGCCAGTGCAACACGAAGTTGTTGATCAGCGCAGCACTGAAGAGCGTTAGCACAAGTTCGGTCATGGTTCTGCCGGCAGGAACGGGCGTCGGTCACTTAAGGTTAGGCATTATCCGGCAGGCGCGGAGGGCCGGCCAGATATGAAAAATCCCACAGGCGCACGGGGCACGCCTGTGGGATCGGTCTGGCGCGGCAACTTACTTGATGCGCTGACCCGGCTTGGCGCCGCTGTCCGGGCTCAGCAGGTAGATTTCTTCACCGCCAGGGCCGGCCGCCATCACCATGCCCTCGGAGATGCCGAACTTCATTTTCCGTGGCTTGAGGTTGGCGATCATCATGGTCAGGCGCCCGTCGAGTTTCGACGGGTCCGGGTAAGCGCTCTTGATCCCGGAGAACACGTTGCGTTGCTCGTCACCGATGTCCAGGGTCAGGCGCAGCAGCTTGTCGGCACCTTCCACATGTTCAGCCTTGACGATCAAAGCTACGCGCAGGTCGACGGCGGCAAAGGTGTCGAAGTCGATTTCCGGCGACAGCGGATCCTTGGCCAGTTCGCCGTTGCCGGCCGGCGCAGCAGCACCGGTGTCGGTCTGGCTGGCGGTGAGGTCTTCTTTCGAGGCGTCGGTCATGGCCTGGACTTTTACCGGGTCGATGCGCGTCATCAACGGCTTGAACTCGTTGAGCTGATGATTGGCCAGCAGCGTGGTGTGGTCGTTCCAGGTCAGCGGAGCGACGTTGAGGAACGCTTCGGCGTCGGCGGCCAGCAGTGGCAGCACCGGCTTGAGGAAGATCACCAGCTGGCGGAACAGGTTGATGCCGGTGGCGCAGATCGCCTGGACTTCATCCTGCTTGCCTTCCTGCTTGTTCAGCGACCACGGCGCCTTGTCGGCGATCCAGGCGTTGGCGCGGTCGGCCAGGGCCATGGTTTCACGCATGGCGCGAGCGAAGTCGCGGGCTTCATAGGCGTCGGCGATGCTCGGTGCGGCGGCGAGGAACGCTTCGGTCAGCTCCGGCGCGGCGTTGTTGTCGACCAGCAGGCCGGCGTTGCCCTTGTGGATGAAACCGGCGCAACGGCTGGCGATGTTGACCACTTTGCCGACCAGGTCGGAGTTGACCTTCTGCACGAAGTCTTCGAGGTTCAGGTCGAGGTCGTCGACGCCACGCCCCAGTTTGGCCGCGTAGTAGTAGCGCAGGTATTCCGGCGACAGATGATCGAGGTAGGTCCGCGCCTTGATGAACGTGCCGCGCGACTTGGACATCTTCTGGCCGTTGACGGTCAGGTAGCCGTGCACGTTGATCCCGGTCGGTTTGCGGAAACCGGCGCCTTCGAGCATGGCGGGCCAGAACAGGGCGTGGAAGTTGACGATGTCCTTGCCGATGAAGTGGTACAGCTCGGCGGTGGAGCCCTTGCCCCAGAACGCGTCGAAGTCCAGCTCCGGCGTGCGGTTGCAGAGGTTCTTGAAGCTGGCCATGTAGCCGATCGGCGCATCCAGCCAGACGTAGAAGTACTTGCCCGGCTCGCCCGGGATCTCGAAGCCGAAGTACGGCGCATCGCGGGAGATGTCCCACTGCTGCAGGCCGGCATCCAGCCATTCGGCGATCTTGTTGGCGACGGCGTCCTGCAGGGTGCCGCTGCGGGTCCAGGCTTGCAGCATTTCCTGGAAGTCCGGCAGCTTGAAGAAGAAGTGCTGGGAGTCCTTGAGCACCGGAGTGGCGCCGGAGATCGCCGACTTCGGATCCTTCAGGTCAGTTGGCGCGTAGGTCGCACCGCATTTTTCGCAGTTGTCGCCGTACTGGTCTTCGGTGCCGCATTTCGGGCAGGTGCCCTTGATGAAGCGGTCGGCCAGGAACATTTTCTTTTCCGGGTCGAAGTACTGGGTGATCGAGCGCTGGGCGATGTGCCCGGCGTCACGCAGCTTCAGGTAGATCTGGCTCGACAGCTCACGGTTTTCTTCGGCGTGAGTGGAGTGGAAATTGTCGAAGTCGACCAGGAAGTCGGCAAAGTCGGCGCTGTGTTCGGCCTGGACGTTGGCGATCAGTTGTTCCGGGGTGATGCCTTCCTTTTCCGCGCGCAGCATGATCGCCGAACCGTGGGCGTCGTCGGCGCAGACATAGATGCATTGATTGCCGCGATGCTTCTGGAAGCGCACCCACATATCGGTCTGGATGTACTCCAGCATGTGGCCAAGGTGGATCGAACCGTTGGCGTAGGGCAGGGCGCTGGTGACGAGGATCTTGCGTGGCTCGGACATGGGGCTTCGCTACTTGATGAAACGGAGGTCGGCCACTATAAAGCGCCGGCGCATATTTTTCACCCCGTGCGCCTGTTTCATTGGCTGAGCAGACAGAAAAGATCGCCGCCTTCGGTCGCGCCTGCACGAGATCGGCATCCATCTGCAGGCGCTGCCGAAGGCGACGATCTTTTCAGGTACGATAGCCGCCATCTATTCCCAGTCTTGATATCGGAGTTGCCCATGAGTGCCGTCACTCGCGCAGCGGTGGAAGCCGTCCTCAGCCAATACACCGACCCTTACCTGAACCAGGACCCGGTCAGCGCCGGTTGCGTGAAGCACATCGAGATCGCTGGCGACCGCGTCAAGGTTCAGCTGGAAATCGGCTACGCCGCCGGTCTGTTCAAGAGCGGCTGGGCGCAGATGCTCCAGCTGGCCATCGAGAACCTCGACGGCGTGGCATCGGCGCAAGTCGAGGTCAGCAGCGTGATCGTCGCGCACAAGGCGCAGGCACAGATCCCCGGCCTGGCCAACGTCAAGAACGTGGTCGCCGTGGCTTCCGGCAAGGGCGGCGTGGGCAAGTCGACCACCGCCGCCAACCTCGCGCTGGCGCTGGCCCGCGAAGGTGCCAAGGTGGGCATTCTCGATGCCGACATCTATGGTCCGAGCCAGGGCATCATGTTCGGCATTGCCGAGGGTACCCGCCCGCAGATCAAGGACCAGAAGTGGTTCGTGCCGCTGCAGGCCCACGGTGTCGAAGTCATGTCGATGGCGTTCCTGACCGACGACAACACGCCGATGGTCTGGCGCGGGCCGATGGTCTCTGGCGCGTTGCTGCAACTGGTCACGCAAACCGCCTGGGGCGACCTCGATTACCTGGTGATCGACATGCCGCCAGGCACCGGCGATATCCAGCTGACCCTGGCGCAGAAAGTCCCGGTGGCCGGTGCGGTGATCGTCACCACGCCGCAGGATCTGGCACTGCTCGATGCGCGCAAGGGCGTGGAAATGTTCCGCAAGGTCAACATTCCGGTGCTCGGTGTGGTGGAAAACATGGCCGTGCACATCTGCTCGAACTGCGGTCATGCCGAGCATCTGTTCGGTGAAGGCGGCGGCGAGAAGCTGGCGAGCCAGTACGGCGTCGAACTGCTGGCCTCGCTGCCGCTGTCGATGCTGATCCGCGAGCAGGCCGATGGTGGCAAGCCGACGGTGATCGCCGAGCCGGACAGCCAGATCGCCATGGTCTACCAGGAGCTGGCCCGTCACGTCGGGGCGCGGATCGTGTTGCAGGAAGCGGCGACCCCGGCGATGCCGAACATCACCATCAGTGACGATTGAGGTCTTTCTGTAAGCTCAGGGCAGTACTGTGGGAGCGAGCCTGCTCGCGAATGCGGCGTGTCATTCAGCTGATGAGTTGACTGATCCAGCGCTTTCGCGAGCGGGCTCGCTCCCACATTGTTTTGTGGTGGGGGTCAGATGCGCAGCCCGCCATCCATCTCCAGAATGCGCCCGGTGTAATAGTCGTTCTCGAAGATGTACGCCGCCGAATGGGCGATCTCTTCCGGCTTGCCCATGCGCTTGAGCGGAATCCCCGAAGTCATTTTCTCCAGCGCTTCGGGTTTCATGCCCAGGGTCATCTCGGTTTCGATGAAGCCCGGCGCGATGCCCGCCACACGAATGCCGTAACGCGCCAGTTCCTTGGCCCAGGTCACGGTCGCTGCCGCAACACCGGCCTTGGCGGCGGAGTAGTTGGTCTGGCCGACGTTGCCCGCGCGCGAGATCGAAGAAATATTGATGATCGCGCCGCTGTTTTTCAGCTCGACCATTTTCGCCGCCACTTCACGGGTGCAGAGGAACACGCCGGTGAGGTTGACGTCGATCACCGCCTGCCATTGGGCCAGGCTCATCTTGGTCATCTCGCCATCCTTGACCTTGAGCAGCAGGCCGTCGCGCAGGATCCCGGCGTTGTTGATCAGGCCGTGGATCGCACCGAAGTCAGCGGCCACCTGAGCGACCATGTGCTCGACCTGCTCTTCATTGGCGACGTTGCACAGGTAGCTGCGCGCCTCGACGCCCTTGGCCTTGCAGGCGGCGACGGCGTCATCGAGTTTTTCCTGGTTGAGGTCGACCAGCGCCAGCTTCGCGCCCTTGCCGGCGAAATACTCGGCCATCGAGCGGCCCAGACCCTGGCAACCGCCGGTGATAATGATTACTTTGTCGTTGAGTTGCATTCGCATGTCCCCGAGAGCAGGTCAGAGTGGTGTCCTGTATAGAGAGCCTCTCGATCTGCACCGGCCGTGGCGTGGTTGCACATGAGAATTTCCCGATGGCGTGGCTGGAACTTATCCCAGGCGCCTGTCCGTTTTTTCGACGGATTCTATTTAAGGAGTCATAAATTGAGCGTTGAAGCGGCCAAGAATGCCCGAGAATTGCTTCTCAAGGAATACCGTGGCGTGTTGTCGACCCACTCCAAGGCGATGCCCGGTTTCCCGTTCGGCTCGGTGGTTCCGTATTGCTTGGATGACCAGGGCCGGCCGCTGATCCTGATCAGCCGTATCGCCCAGCACACCCACAACCTGCAAAAGGACCCCAGATGCTCGCTGCTGGTGGGGGAGCGCGATGCCGACGACGTGCAGGCCGTTGGTCGCCTGACCTATCTGGCAGAGGCGGAACAGCTCGCAGATACCGCTGCCATTGACGCGGCAGCCGAGCGTTACTATCGCTATTTCCCCGACTCGCAGAACTACCACAAGGCCCACGATTTCGATTTCTGGGTGCTCAAACCGGTCCGTCACCGCTACATCGGCGGCTTTGGTGCGATCCACTGGGTCGAGCACCTGACCCTGGCCAATCCGTTCGCCGGCAAGGCCGAGATCAGCATGGTCGAGCACATGAACAGCGATCATGCCAAGGCCATCGCCCATTACGTCGCGCTTGCCGGGTTGCCGAGCAGCGTGCCGGCGCAACTGGCCGGCATCGACAGCGAAGGCCTGCACCTGCGCATTGGCCAGGCGCTGTACTGGCTGCCGTTCCAAGCGCCTTGTAATACGCCGACACAAGTGCGCGAAGCCTTGGTTTCTCTGGCTCACGCCCAGGTCTGGCCAAAAAATGCAGTGGCCGATGCTTGAATTCACGAAAGGGCGACGTCATCTAAGGCTTACTGCAAGGCATTTCTTGCGTTGAGGAAACTTTGATGCGCCCTTATTTGTTGCTCTTTCTGCTGTTTCCGGTGCTGGAGCTGTTCGTATTCGTCAAGGTGGCAGGGGCTATCGGGTTTTTCCCGGCCCTGCTGCTGATCATTCTCGGCTCGATGTTCGGCGTATTCGTGCTGCGCGTCGCCGGTCTGGCCACCGCGCTGCGGGCTCGGGAAAGCCTGAACCGGGGCGAACTGCCTGCCCAGACCATGCTCGAAGGCCTGATGCTGGCCCTGGCCGGTGGTCTGCTGATCCTGCCGGGTTTCATCAGCGACGTGGTCGGCCTGGTGATGCTGCTGCCGGTCAGCCGGCGCTTGCTGGCCAATAAAATGCGCCAGCGGGCCGAGGAACAGGCCATGCGCCAGCGCGCTTTTGCCGACGATCTGCAACCGCGCGGCGGCCCGGCACCGCGCGAGCCCCTGGGCCGCGAGCCGACGGTGATCGAAGGCGAGTTCGAACACCGCGACAACAAGTGACAGCTTTATCGACACGGCACCTTCGGGTGCCGTGATCGTTTGTGCGCAACACCGATGAAAAAATTTCTGTCGGTGCCCTTGTAATAACCTTGTGCGCCCTTATGTATCGGTCACCGAAAGGTTTCTGGCTTTCAAGCCAGTCAGACTTCCGCGTCTCGCTCGCCGAGGCGCAACCGGCGAAGGCCGGATTTGTTAAACCCGCCGGGACTACACCGGCCGATGAAAACCACAATTAGGAGAGATCGACAATGAAGCTTCGTCCTCTGCATGACCGCGTCGTTATCCGTCGCAGCGAAGAAGAAAAGAAAACCGCTGGCGGTATCGTCCTGCCAGGTTCGGCTGCTGAAAAAGCCAACCACGGTGTGATTCTGGCTGTAGGCCCGGGCAAAGCTCTGGAAAACGGTGAAGTGCGTGCACTGTCCGTGAAGGAAGGCGACAAGGTTGTGTTCGGTCCTTACTCCGGCAGCAACACTGTGAAAGTCGACGGCGAAGACCTGCTGGTAATGAGCGAGAACGAAATCCTCGCTGTTATCGAAGGCTGATAAACCCCGTTCATTTTCCCGCTACTACAAAGTATTTAAGGAATATCGATCATGGCTGCTAAAGAAGTTAAGTTCGGCGATGCCGCCCGCTCCAAGATGCTCAAAGGCGTCAACGTCCTGGCTGACGCGGTAAAAGCGACCCTGGGCCCGAAAGGCCGTAACGTGATTCTCGAGAAGAGCTTCGGCGCTCCGACCATCACCAAGGACGGCGTTTCCGTCGCCAAGGAAATCGAACTCGAAGATCGCTTCGAAAACATGGGCGCGCAGCTGGTCAAAGACGTTGCCTCCCGTGCCAACGATGACGCCGGTGACGGTACCACCACCGCTACCGTTCTGGCTCAGTCGATCGTCAACGAAGGCCTGAAGGCCGTCGCTGCCGGCATGAACCCGATGGACCTCAAGCGCGGTATCGACAAGGCGACCATCGCCATCGTCAAAGAGCTCAAAGCCCTGTCCAAGCCATGCGCTGACACCAAGGCCATCGCTCAGGTCGGCACCATCTCCGCCAACTCCGACAACTCCATCGGCGACATCATTGCCGAAGCCATGGAAAAAGTCGGTAAAGAAGGCGTGATCACCGTTGAAGAAGGCTCGGGCCTGGAAAACGAACTGTCGGTTGTAGAAGGCATGCAGTTCGACCGCGGCTACCTGTCGCCGTACTTCGTCAACAAGCCAGACACCATGGTTGCCGAGCTCGACGGCCCGCTGATCCTGCTGGTCGACAAAAAGATCTCGAACATCCGCGAAATGCTGCCAGTGCTGGAAGCCGTTGCCAAAGCCGGCCGCCCACTGCTGATCGTGGCCGAAGACGTTGAAGGCGAAGCCCTGGCGACTCTGGTTGTGAACAACATGCGTGGCATCGTCAAAGTCGCCGCCGTCAAGGCGCCAGGCTTCGGCGACCGTCGCAAGGCCATGCTGCAGGACATCGCCGTTCTGACCGGCGGTACCGTGATCTCCGAAGAGATCGGCCTGAGCCTGGAAAGCACCACCCTGGAGCACCTGGGTAACGCCAAGCGCGTCACCCTGTCCAAGGAAAACACCATCATCGTTGACGGTGCTGGCGCGCAGGGCGAAATCGAAGCACGTATCGCGCAGATCCGTGCCCAGGTTGCCGAAACCTCCTCGGACTACGACCGTGAAAAACTGCAAGAGCGTCTGGCCAAGCTGTCCGGCGGCGTTGCAGTGATCAAGGTTGGCGCTGGTTCCGAAGTTGAAATGAAAGAGAAGAAGGCCCGCGTTGAAGACGCCCTGCACGCTACCCGTGCAGCCGTTGAAGAAGGCGTTGTACCTGGCGGTGGCGTTGCGCTGATCCGCGCTCTGGAAGCCCTGACCGAACTGACCGGCGACAACGCTGACCAGAACGTCGGTATCGCTGTGCTGCGTCGCGCTGTTGAAGCGCCGCTGCGTCAGATCGCTGCCAACTCCGGTGACGAGCCAAGCGTAGTCGTCAACGAAGTGAAGAACGGCAAAGGTAACTTCGGTTACAACGCTGCTTCCGGCGAATACGGCGACATGATCGAAATGGGCATCCTGGACCCAACCAAGGTTACCCGTTCGGCCCTGCAAGCCGCAGCGTCCATCGGCGGTCTGATCCTGACCACCGAAGCAGCTGTTGCCGATGCACCGAAGAAAGAAGGTGCAGCTGGCGGCGGCATGCCAGACATGGGCGGCATGGGTGGCATGGGCGGCATGATGTAAGCCAGCCTTACCCCCGCTACGAAAAAACCCCGCCTGCGCAAGCAGGCGGGGTTTTTTATTGCCCTTCAGACCTCAAGTCCAGGGAACGAGGCCGCTGCCAGCGCTTGCCGGGCCGCCTCTGGCGCAGCGGTGCTTCAGTCAGGCGCTGACCGCTTGCGAGTTATCCAGCGCCTCGACTTTCAACGCTGGCCGGTACAGAACGTAGTAATACGACCCCAGGCAGATCAGCCAGCAGAAAATCGCCGTCCACACGTTGTGCGAAAAGAAATGCGCGCCCTGCATCATCCGGCTGATGGAAAACACCGAGCCGAGGGCAAAGGCAAAGATGAACGCTTGCCGGGCCAGGCGTGGGCGGCGGTCACGCAGGACGAAGAACAACGCGAACAGGGTGAAACCGGTCGCCGCATGGCCGCCGGGCCAGCACCGGCCGGGCTTGTCGGTGGGCGGGCGGTGATCGAGCAGCTTGCTGTAGGTTTCATGCCCGCCGAACTGCTCCAGGCTCCACGGGCATTGCACCGCGGTCACCGCTTTCATCGGCGTCACGAACGAGGTGGCCAGGCCCAGCGACAACACCAGGCAGCCCAGTTCGCGCCTGAACGGTTTCAGCCGTTCGAGGCCGAAGGCGGCCAGGAAGCCGATCACCGAAAACACCGAAAACGCGATCACCACTTCTTTGGCGCGGTCGTGCAGGATGTTTTCCAGGAAATAACTGTGACGGCCGATGAAGTCGCCAGCGGCCGGGTCGTAAAATAGCTGGGCCAGATCCATGTCCAGATCGGTCAGTTCCAGCAGAATCAGGGTGATTGCCGCAACGGCGGGGATGCCCAGGCTCAACCAGAAATTCAGTGGGCGAGGGGCAGGGCGGACTACGCTTGATGACATGACGGATCCTGGACAAAAAAACGCCCCGGTGCATCAGCCCGGGGCGTTTCGATTAACGTTCGCCGACGTGCCCGGCACCCTCCTTGGGTGCTTTCCAGGCAAGCAGCTGTTGCTTGAAGCCATAACTGGCGGATTGGTAATAGGTGATGGCGCGGCTGATCAGCGGGTCGTCGCTGCCGACCCGTGATTCGCGGCTTTCGCTCAGCGCGTCGTCATGCCGGCGCAGGCCCTGGCGCGGGCTGAGGATCGCCAGATCCTTGCCGTCGAACAGCCCCAGGTGCTGATAGTTGCCGACCACCACACGCGGTGGCAGCGGGTTGTCCTGCAGCAGGTTGCGGCCGAAGAAAGTTGACTGGTAATCCAGGTTGAGCAGACCCAGCAGGGTCGGTGCGAGGTCGATCTGGCTGGCCAGTTGGCCGTCCTCGCGGGGTTCGATCAGCTTCGGCGCATAGATGAACAGCGGAATCTGATAGTTGGCGATCGGCAGGTCTTCCTTGCCCGCGCTGCCGGCGGTGTGGTCGGCAACGAAGATGAAGAGGGTGTTGTCGAACCACGGTTTCTGCCGCGCCTGCTCGAGGAACTGGCCGATGGCGTAGTCGGTGTATTTCACCGCGCCGTCACGGCCGTTGCCGGATTTGATGTCGATCCGGTTGTCCGGGTAGGTATAAGGACGGTGATTGGAAGTGGTCATCAGTTGCAGCAGGAACGGCTGACCCTTGGCGAAATCGGCATCGGCGAGTTTCAGGGTCTGCTTGTACAGGTCCTCGTCGGCCATGCCCCAGGCGTTCTTGAAATGGATTTCCGCCTCATCGACGCTGCTCTGGTCGACGACGCGATAGCCGTTGCCGCTGAAGAAGGCGTTCATGTTGTCGAAGTAGCCGCGCCCACCATAGACGAACACGCTGTCGTAACCCACCGCTGCCAGCTGCTGGCCGAGGCTGGCGAAGCCGCTTTCACGGCCGATACGCTTGACGATCGAACGCCCCGGGGTCGGTGGAATGGCCAGGGTGATGGCTTCCAGGCCTCGGTCGGTGCGGGTGCCGGTGGCATAGAAGTTATTGAAGTACAGGCTGTGTTTGCGCAGTACGTCGAGATTCGGCGTCAGGTTGCGATCGTCGCCGTTGCTGCCCATGTACTTGGCGCTGAAGCTTTCGATGGTCACCAGGACGATGTTCGGCTGGCGCGGGGTGCCGGGATTGTCGATCATCCGGCGGATGTCCTGCGGATCCTCGCCGATGAAGCGTGCGTTCGGCTCGTTCAGCTCGGCACGAATCTGCCCGGCGACTTTGGCCGGCGGCAGCGTGGTGTAGAACTGGCTGTAATCCAGCTCGTTGTTGCGGAACGCGGCGAAGAATTGATACGGGCCGTTGCTCGCCAGTTCATTCTGATAGGCGTTGCCGCCCTGCGCGCGTGGCGCGTCCTGGCTGAGCAGTTGCAGGCTCAGGCCCGCGACAATCAACAGCGCCAGGGCATTGACCAGGCGTCGGCGCAGGGGAGGCAGCGCAGCGTCCACTGCCGCGTTGAACGGCTTGCCCAGGGCAACACTGATGGCGATTGCCAACAGGGCCAGAATGCTCAGCAACGTCCCGATCGGGTACGACTCGAGCACGTTGTTCAGGACTTCGTCGGAATACACCAGGTAATCGACGGCAATGAAATTGAAGCGCACGCCGAACTCGTCCCAGAACAGCCATTCGGCGGTCGCGGTGAAGAGCATGGCGAACAGGCTGACGGTGAGCAGTCCGCGCAGGAACCAGCGATGCCCGCGCCGCCGCCACAGGCCCGGCGGGCACAGCAGCAGGTAGAGGCCCAGCGGCAGCGCCGCGTAGGCGAGGAACCCGAGGTCGTAGAGCAGGCCGATGCCGAATACGGAAATGGCAATGCCGCCGGCCTCATCCAGGTGGGTCAGCAGCAGAACGGCGCGCGTCAGGAGAAACACCACCAGCCAGGCGCCGGTGACCAACGATAGAAAGCGCATTGGCGCCGTCTTGAAAAAGTCCATTGTCGACATTCCTTATTCAATGGCGCGGGAGTTTCGCGTTGGCACTGTAGTCAGGTTGTGAATCGATAGTGAAAACTTCGTTAACGATTGAATTTACCTGGGACCATCGCGCCACGCGCCCGGCGACCCTAGCCCTGAGCCGGCGTTGGCCGTAAGCTGCGCGGGCCAAGACGGCCGTTACCGTGTACGGAGGAGGTGCCCATGCGAATTCTATTGGTCGAAGACAACCGCGATATCCTGGCCAATCTGGCTGACTACCTGGGCCTGAAGGGCTACACCGTCGATTGTGCCCAGGACGGACTGTCGGGTTTGCATCTGGCGGCCACCGAGCACTACGACCTGATCGTGCTCGACATCATGCTGCCGGGCATCGACGGCTACACCCTGTGCAAACGCCTGCGCGAGGATGCCCGGCGCGACACGCCGGTGATCATGCTCACCGCCCGCGATCAACTGGACGACCGCTTGCAGGGTTTCAGGGCCGGCGCCGACGATTATCTGGTCAAGCCGTTCGCCCTCTCCGAACTGGCGGCACGCGTCGAAGCGGTGATGCGTCGGACCCAGGGCGGCGGGCGCCGTGCCTTGCAGGTGGGCGACTTGAGTTATGACCTCGATACCCTGGAAGTGACCCGCGAAGGCAAGCTGCTCAAGCTCAACCCGGTCGGCCTCAAGCTGCTGGCGGTGCTGATGCAGAAGAGCCCGCACGTGCTGCGTCGGGAGATTCTCGAAGAAGCGCTGTGGGGCGACGACTGCCCGGACAGCGACAGCCTGCGCAGTCATGTCCACCAACTGCGCCAGGTGATCGACAAACCTTTCGCCAAGCCGCTGCTGCACACCGTGCACGGTGTCGGGTATCGCTTGGCCGAGGGGCGTGATGGAGTTTAAGCAAAGCCTTGCCCAGCGGATCATCATCGCCTTTGCGCTGATGAGCGCGCTGGTGGCCGGGGCCTTCGCCATGGGCATCGTCGCGACGGTGCATCTGGTCGAGGAAAAACTGATTTCGGCCGGGTTGGGCGGCGACTTGCAGCGCCTGTTGCTGATGGACAATGTCTCGGACTGGAGCCATCGGCCGGAGCCGGACCAGCTGTTCTACTTCAGCGGCGGCCCCGGCGATTTCGAGCTGCCCAAGGATTTGCGCCACCTCGACTCGGGCTTCCACGAAGTGTTCCGCGAGCAGCTGTCGTACCACGCGATGGTGGAAATCGTCGACGGCCGGCGCTACGTATTGCTGCAGGACCAGAGCGATTTCGAAGAGCGTGAGCGCGTGCTGTTCGCCGTGGTGCTGGTGGGGTTCGTGCTGAGCTTGGCGCTGGCGGTGTTTCTCGGCTGGGTGCTGGCGCGCAAGGTCATGGCGCCGGTGGTGCGCCTGGCCCGTCAGGTTCGCCATCGCGATCAGTTGCTCGGCCTGGCACCGCCGCTGGCGCCGGATTACGCCGCGGATGAAGTCGGCGAACTGGCGGTGGCGTTCGATGCCACCCTCGGCCGTCTGCGCCAGGCCCTGACTCGCGAGCGTCTGTTTACCAGCGACGTCAGCCACGAGCTGCGCACGCCGTTGATGGTGCTGGCCAGCTCCTGCGAGCTGCTGCTGGAAAACCCCGGCATCGATCAGCGCGGGCGGGCCCAGGTCGAACGGATTGCCCGCGCCAGCGAAGAAATGCGTGAACTGGTGCAGACCTTCCTGATGCTCGCCCGTGCCCAGCGCGAGGACGCCGGGTCGGCGCCGCAGCAGAATCTCGCCCAGGTCGCCGAAGGCCTGCTGTGCCTGTGGCGCGAGCCGATCGAGCGCAAGGGCCTGCAACTGATCTTCGACCCGGGCAATCCGCCGCAGACCCGTTTCAACGCCACCTTGCTCAATGCGGTAATGGGCAACCTGCTGCGCAACGCCTTGCACTACACCGAGCACGGCTTCATTCGCCTGACGCTCAATGACCACGGTTTTGTGGTCGAGGACTCGGGCGTGGGCATTCCCGAAGAAAAACGCGAAGCCATGTTCCAGCCGTTCGTGCGTGGCAATGAGAAGCGCGGTGAGGGCCTGGGGCTGGGCCTGTCACTGGTGCAGCGGATCTGCGAGAACCAGGGCTGGAGCGTCACTTTGAGCACGATGGAGCCCAATGGCTGCCGTTTCGAGGTCGATCTCGGCACGCTTGAAAACAAGCGACAGTGATACGAGATTGTCGCCAACCTGAACAAATCCTGTATAACCTTGAAATAGTTTGCCGGTTTACCCGACGATTTTTTCACAAAGGGATGACCTGACGCTGACACGCCCCTGCCTAAGGTAGGGGCATCAGTCATTCAGGAGCCCAGATGATGGCCGGCCCGATCAAACTCGATTTTTCCGAGAAGTACGACGACAACCATGCGCAGAAATACCTGCGCAAGCATCAGGAAGGTCTGGGACGGCGGTTGTCCAACTGGCGCGACCAGCAACTGGCCCGCAAGGCCCTGACGCTGGTTGGTGAGCCCGGACTGGTGCTGGATCTGCCTTGCGGTGCGGGGCGCTTCTGGCCCTTGCTGGCGGAAAAGCCCAACCGGGTGATCATCGGCGCGGACAATTCCGAATCGATGATCAAGACCGCCATGCAATCCCAGCCGGCCGACGTGGTGAAAAGGGTTCAACCCTTGCACACATCTGCGTTCGACATTGCGTTGCCTGATAACGCTGTCGACAGCATTTTCTGCATGCGGTTGCTCCATCACATCGGGGAAGCCGAGCATCGACGCACGATTCTGCGTGAATTCGAGCGCGTGACCCGCGACAGCGTGATCGTTTCGCTGTGGGTGGACGGCAATTTCAAGGCCTGGAAGCGCAAGCGTGCCGAACAGAAACGCGGGCAGGAAGGCTACCAGAATCGTTTCGTGTTACCGGCAGCTACGGTGGAAAAGGAATTTGAAGCGGCAGGATTCCGCATCCAGGAACAACTGGACTTTATTCCGCTCTATGCGATGTGGCGGGTTTACGTATTAAGAAAGAGGTAAGGGAATGGCAGTGCAACATGCAGCAGAATCGGAAGTCGCTCCCCAGGATCGCTTCGACTACTACTGGAACCAGCGCGGTGAATGGGTAGAAGAGCCCAACGTGCGTCGCGGTGGTGAAAGTGGAGTGCAACGCGTGGTGGGGCGTGATGGCCAGCTGCTGTATGCGAAGCGCCAGACCGGGCATATCTATCGCAGCTGGCTGCATCCGTTCGGGCGTCCGACGGTCCTGCGCGAACTGGATGCGCTGACGGGCGTGAGCCGGCTCGGCGTGCGGGTGCCGCAAATCGTCTTCTGCGGCGCCCAGCCGGATCCACAGTTCAAGTGGCGCGCACTGTTGGTGACCAAGTCACTGGACGGCTTCCAGGAGCTGGAGCACTGGCTGGCCGGTGGCGGTCGCGAGCGGCACGGCGAAGTGGTGTATGAACGTGTGCTCAGGGATCTCGCCGAGAATCTGGCGCGGATGCACAAGGGCCGCTGGCAACACAGCTGCATCTACATCAAGCATGTGTTCGTGCGGGTAACCGGGGAAGGCGAGGCAGCCAATGTCGAAGTGGCCTTGATCGACCTGGAAAAATGCCGTCAGCGCCTGACCGCCTATCGCGCGGCCGCGCATGACATGAAGCAATTGCGTCGCCACTCGTCGTTCAGCGACACCGACTGGAAAAAACTCGTCTACTTTTATGAGACGGCGTTTGGCAGCGCTATCAAAGGTTTATAGCGATGAAACTAGAAATTGCACGAGGTGTGTTCCTGGTAGGAGCCTTGGCAGTTGCATCATTGGCGGTGGCGGCTTGGGAACAGCCCCGCATGCAGGTCCTCGGCGCGGTGAACGGCAATGCCGATCACTGCCCGATGCCACGGGTGGCGAAAGCCACCGTGGCGACACAACCCGATCATGACCTGTTGTTGTTCATGTTCGGGCTTTCTCAAGGGATGAGGCCGCAAAGTTGAACCGATTGAAGCCCAAGTAAAAGGCCTCGCTGATGCGAGGCCTTTTTTTATGCGCGGCATTCGGCGCTGGCTGAGCGTCAACCCGGTTGCTTGCTGTCGGCTTTGGCCAGCAGGGTGTAGACGCACGGCAGGACGAACAGGGTAAACAGCGTGCCGATCGACATCCCTGTGGCAATCACGGTGCCGATGTCGAAGCGGCTGACAGCCCCGGCGCCGGACGCCAGAATCAGTGGCACCATGCCGAACACCATCGCGGCGGTGGTCATCAGCACCGGACGCAAACGTATGGCCGCCGCTTCCTCCACGGCCTCGCGGGCGCTCAGGCCCTTGTCCTTGCGCAACTGGTTGGCGAACTCGACGATCAGGATGCCGTGCTTGCTGATCAGGCCGATCAGCGTCACCAGCCCGACCTGGGTATAGATGTTCATGCTCGACCAGCCGAGGAACAGCGGAATCAGCGCTCCGCAGATCGACAGCGGCACCGTCACCAGGATCACCAACGGGTCGCGGAAGCTCTCGAACTGCGCCGCCAGCACCAGGAAAATGATCGCCAGCGCCAGGGCGAAGGTCACCCACAAGGCGCTGCCTTCCTGGACGTATTGCCGCGAAGCGCCACCGTAGTCGAAGGAGAAACCGGCGGGCGCCTCTTCGCGGGCGATCTGCCGCACGGTCTCGATGGCTTCACCCATGCTCACCAGCGGGAAACCGGAAAGCTTCGCCGCGTTGAGCTGCTGGAACTGGTTGAGCTGGCGCGGTCGCGCCCGATCGGTCACGGTAATCAGGGTCGACAGCGGCAACAGTTCGCCCTGGGTGTTTTTCACGTAGTAGTTGTTCAGCCAGTCCGGATTGTCGCGATAGGCCCGTTCGACCTGGGCGATGACCTTGTAGCTGCGTCCCTCGATGGTGAAGCGATTGATCTCCGCCTCGCCGAGCAGGGTGGCGAGGGTGCCGCCCAGATCCTGCATCGACACACCCATCTGGGCGGCCTTGGCGCGGTCGATGTCGACCACCACTTCCGGTTTGTCGAAGGCCAGGTCGAGGTCGACGAAGGCGAACTTGCCCGACTCCGCCGCACGTTTCTTGATCCGGTCGGCCACTTGCAGCAACAGCTCGTAGTCGTTGGCGGTGTTGATCACGAACTCGAACGGCAAGCCTTCACCGGTGCCGGGCAGGGAGGGCAGGTTGAAACCGAAGATCTGCAGGCCGGGGATGCCTTCGAGTTTGCCCTGCACTTCGGGAAGGATCTGCATCTGCGTGCGGCTGCGTTCGTTCCAGGGCTTGAGCAGGAAACCGCCGATGCCGCTCTGCACGCCGTTGTAGCCATTGATCTGGAATGACGAGTAGTACTCGGGGAACTCCTTGAAGATCTTGATGAACTCGTCGGTGTAGGTGTTCAGGTAATCGAGGTTGGTCGGCTGCGGGGCGTTGGCCATCATGAAAATGATGCCCTGGTCTTCGTCCGGGGCCAGTTCCGACTTGGTGAACTTGAGGAATATCGGGATCAGGCACAGCACGATGATGGCGAACACCACCACCACCGGGCGGGTGTTGAGGGTGCCATGCAGCATGCTCTGGTAGCGCCGCTTGAGGCCGTCGAAGATCCGGTCGAGGCGATGGGCCAGGCCGCTGGGGTTTTCTTCATGGCGCAGCAGCATGGCGCACATCATCGGCGATAGAGTCAGGGCGACGATGCCGGAAATCACCACGGCCCCGGCCAGGGTCAGGGCGAACTCCTTGAACAGCGCGCCGGTCAGCCCGGTGAGGAAACCGATCGGTGCGTACACCGCGGCCAGGGTGATGGTCATCGACACCACCGGCATGGCGATTTCCCGCGCGCCTTCGAGGGCGGCGTCGAGCGGTGTCTTGCCTTCCTCGATATGCCGGTGGATGTTCTCCACCACGACGATGGCGTCGTCCACCACCAGGCCGATGGCCAGCACCATCGCCAGCAGGGTCAGCAGGTTGATCGAGTAGCCCATCATCTGCATGAAGAACATCACGC
Source organism: Pseudomonas sp. efr-133-TYG-5 (assembly GCF_030209175.1). Taxonomy (GTDB): domain Bacteria; phylum Pseudomonadota; class Gammaproteobacteria; order Pseudomonadales; family Pseudomonadaceae; genus Aquipseudomonas. The sequence continues at coordinate 170,068 of NZ_JARVSM010000008.1, forward strand.
CGATCATCGACAGCGGAATGGTCACCACCGGAATCACGACCGAACGCAGCGCACCGAGGAACAGGAACACCACCACGATGACGATCAGCACCGCTTCGAACAGGGTCTTCACCACTTCGTCGATGGAGGCCTGGATGAACAGCGTGGCGTCGTAGGCGATTTCGCTCTTGAGGTTGGGCGGCAACTGGGCTTCCAGCTCCGGCATGATCTTGCGCACTTCCCTGATCACGTCCAGCGGGTTGGCCCCGGGCGTGGCCTTGATGCCGATGTACACCGACGGCGTGCCGCCGAACGAGCTGATCGAGTTGTAGTTTTCCGCGCCCATCTCGACCCGCGCGACATCGCTGAGCAGCACGCGGCTGTCGCCATCGACCTTGAGTGGAATCCTGCCGAAGGCTTCGGCGGATTTCAGTTCGGTGTTGGCGTTGATGCTGGTGACCACATATTCGCCTTTCACTTCGCCGGCGGCGGAGAGGAAGTTGTACTGGCGCACCGCGTTGGTCACGTCGCTGGCGCTGAGACCGAAGCCGGCGAGCTTCACCGGATCGAGCCACAGGCGCATGGCGAACACCTGGTTGCCGAGGATCTCGGCCTCGGCCATGCCCGGCAGCGTCGCCAGCTTGGGCTGGATCACCCGCGACAGGTAGTCGGTGATCTGCGGGTTGCTCAGGTCCTTGCTGAAGAAACTGATGTACATCAGTGCCGAGGCATCGGCGGCCTCCTTGCTCAGCACCGGGTCTTCGGCGTCCTGCGGCAGCTTGTTCTTGACTTCGTTGGCCTTGGCCAGCAGTTCGGTGAACAGGCGGTCGCTGTTGGAGCCGATGCGCGCGTAGATCGAGATCACCGAGAAATTCTGGCGACTGACCGAGGTCATGTAGTCGATGCCCTCGGCGCTGGCCAGGCTCTGTTGCATCGGCTGGGTGATGTAGCCCTGGATGGTTTCGGCGTTGGCCCCGGGGTAGGCGGTGGTCACCGTGATCAGGGCGTTTTCCATCTGCGGGTATTGGCGCAGCGGCAATTTGCTCCAGGCCTGGAAGCCCAGCAGCACAATCAGCAGGCTGACCACGGTGGCGAGCACCGGGCGGCGGATGAACGGATCGGTAAAAGCCATGGGGAATTCCTTGATCAGTCGGCGCGGCGCGGACTGTTCTGCTCGCCGAGGGTCTTGTCGTCGCTGATGGCGATGTGGGCACCGTTGTCCAGTTTGATTTGGCCGGCCGTCACCACTTGTTCGCCGCTCTGCACGCCCTTGTTGATCATCACCAGGCCGTCGCGGCGCTCACCGGTTTCGATGAAGCGGCGTTCGGCAATCAGGACCGGCTGACCCTTGTCGTCTTTCTCGACGCTGCCGTCCTCGGCTTTCTTCTGCCCGACCACATACAGCGAGTTGCCGTAGAGGGTGTAGGTGATCGCGCTTTCCGGCACCACCACGTGCGGCTGCGGATCCGGCAACAGCACTTCGAGGCTGGCGAACATGCCCGGCAGCAACTTGCCCTCGGGGTTGGCCAGGGTGGCGCGCACCAGGATATTGCGCGTGCTGCTTTCGACGATCGGGTTGATCGCGCTGATCTTGCCGGGAAAGTCCTGTCCGGGGTACGCGGTGACCGCAATCGATACCGGTTGGCCGATGGCCAGTTTCGGCACCGACTGCTCGGGCACGTAGAAGTCGGCGTAGAGGCTGCTCAAGTCCTGCAGGGTGGCGATCTTCGTGCCGCTGGCGAGGTAGTCGCCGACGTCGACCTGACGGATGCCGATGGTGCCGCTGAACGGCGCGACGATGCGTTTTTTCGCCAGCGAGGCATTGAGCTGATTGACCGTGGCCTTGTTCTTCTGCAGGACCGCCGAGAGCCGATCGTACTCGCCCTTGGAGATGGCGCTGCTGCCGACCAGCTGGCTGCCACGGCCGAAGTCCAGTTGTGCCAGGCCGAGGTCGGCCTTGGCCGTTTCCAGCAGGGCGGATTCGACGGCGCTGTCGAGTTGCAGCAGCGGTTGCCCGGCCTTGACCTTCTGTCCGGATTCGAACTTGAGCTCGGTGACGGTGCCGGCGACTTCCAGGCTCAGTTCCACGCCCTGCAGTGCCTTGAGACTGCCGACGGTAGGCAGGCGCATCTGCCACGGGCGCTCGGCGGCCGTGGCCACGGCAACGCTGATCGGCGGCTTCGGCTTGGAAAAGCCCTGGATCATCGTATAGATCGAGAAGGCCTTGTATCCGGCAAGAAGCACAACGATCAGCAGTACAACACCCAACATGATCAGCATGCGGCGACGCAGCATATTCCAGTTCCTTGGAGAAAATCAGGCGAGACAGGCGGGCACATTACTCCGAGTACAGAGGGTATTCCAACTGGCACTTATTACAGGGCATGAAAAAACACCGCCGCATTCACCGGCGCCTGCAGGCGAGCGAAATCTCCTGCAGGCGCTGGCGAATGCGGCGGTGTTTTCCAGGCGTATCAGGCCATCAGGTGCAGATGGTTGTCCCAGAGCCCCGCCGGCAATTCCAGCGGCGTGGCCAGCAGTTCATCCTGGCGGCAGTCGTAGTAGCGGCAGCGGCCCTGGCCCGAGGTCACGACAAAGCCGTCCTTGACCGCACCGACCCCGGCGCAGTCCGGCAGGGGCGCGTCGAGACGCACTTCGCCGCTGTCCAGGTCCCAGATGAAGAAGCGGTTGCCGCGCGGTGCGGTCAGGGCGACCAGGCGCAGTTCGCTGTGCACGGCGACGCTGGCGGTGTAGTGCCCCATCGCCTGCAGCTGCTGCTCCGGCACCGGGAAGGCCACGAACGGCTGGCCCGGACGCTTGATCGCCAGCAGCTCGGAGCGCTCGTGGGACGGCCCCATGAATTGCTGGCCGGCGACGATGGTGCCGTCGCTGGCGATGCCCAGGTGGCGCACGCTGTTCATCTGCTGAGCGAGGGTTTCCTTGCTCAGCAGAGTGCCGTCGCGCTGCATCAGCACCAGGCTCGGTTCCATGGCGTCGAGGTTCATGTCGACGCGGCTTTCGGCCTCGGTACGGATCCCGCCGTTGGCCACCACCAGGGTTTCGCCATCGGGCATCCATGACACCTGGTGCGGGCCGAGGCCATGGGTGGAAATCTCGCCGCTGTGCACCAGTCGTTCGCCCTCGAACCTGTACACCCCGAGCAGGCCGCGGCCCGGATCGGTGGTGTCGTTCTCGGTGGCGTACAGGTAGTCGCCGCTGTGGTGAATCACCGCGTGGCCGTAGAAGTGCCGGTTCGCCTGCGCGGTCACGGTCTGCAGCAGCGCGCCGTCGCGCAGGTCGATCAGGTAGCTCTCGGTGCCCGGCCGGCGGGCGACGAACAGCGCGATCGGCAGCGTCGGGTGGTTGATGATGTCGTGGCAGCGCTGGCCGACTTGCGTGGCGAACACCCGCGTGCCGTCGAGGCGATAGCCGACGGCGTAGTGCCTGCCGTCGCTGTCGTCGCGCGCCGACAGCAGCAGCGGGCTCTGCTCCTTGCGCTTGAACAGCGTCCAGCCGCCCAGTGTCACTGCTCCCAGCAGCAAACTACCTAAAGTCAGAGCCTGGCGTCGCAGCATGGCACTTGCCCTCATCAGTCACCGTCGTTGGCGTTGAAGCCCAGTTGAATGCCCAGCGCCTTGGCCAGTTCGCCTTCGTGCAGGCGGTGGACGACGTTGAGGCTGTCATAGATATCGTTGAGTTGCTGGCGCCCGGCGTCGTCTTCGAGCATTTCGCCGAGCGATTTCTGCGTGCTGTCGAACAGCTTCAGCGAGGCGGCATAGGCCGCGTCGATCTTGTCCGCCAGCGGCTTCTGCTCGGCCGGCAACAGACCGCGCAGGCCTTTGTTGTCGACGCCTTCCCAGACGGTCTTGGCGGCGGCGAGGCTGGCTTCCAGGGCGGTCAGCGACGATTGGCTGCGCCAGGCGTCGGCCTGGAACGGCTGCGGCACGCCCTTGCTCTGGCGGCCCATCGGTGTGCCGAGTTTCTTCTTCAGGGTGTCGAGCGCCGTTACCTGCACACGCAGCAGATCGGCAATCGCTTCGTGGGAGTCGGCATAGCGCTGGTTGGGGAACTTGCTCATCTGCGCGAGCATGCCGTCGGTGTTGTTCCAGCTGCTGAGGATTTCTTCGGCCAGTTGTTTCTGGCGCTCGCCGATGGCCACCAGCAGCGGGCAGTAGCGGGCTTTCTGCGCGTCGTTGGCGACGTCAGGCTTGCTGTCGAACAGGATGTATTCGTACGCCGACAGGCCTTGTACGACCACGCTGGACTTGGCCAGGGCGGCGGCATCGATCTGCGGTTGGGTGCTGACCAGTTGCTCGACCTGACGCCCGACGAGGTTTTTCTTGTCCGGCCAGAACTGCACCTGCCACGAGCGGTTGCCCTCGGCCAGCGGACCGATCAGCAGCGGCTGCAGTTCGGCCCAGGCTTTCTGCGCGTGGAGGAAATCGGCGCGGGCGGTTTCCAGGTCTTCCTTGCCCTGGCAGTAGGCGAGGGCGCTGACGGCCAACTGGCGGTCGGCCTCGACCCAACGGGTGTAGGTCGGCAGGATCACCGATTTGGCGATGGCCGCCGAGGTGACCGCTTGCGGATCCTGCGGCGAACAGGCGCCGAGGGCGAGTGCGGCAAGGCTGGTGAACAACAGCTTGGGACGGAACATGTCGGGCTCCCGATTCTTTTCAGTGCTTAAAGTGAGTTCAGAAACGCCAGCAGCGCGGCACGCTGCTCGGCATTGAAAGACAAAACCTGTTGCTGCGCCGCTGAGGCTTCGCCGCCATGCCAGAGCACGGCTTCGAGCAGGTTGCGGGCGCGGCCGTCATGCAGGAACTGGGTGTGGCCACTGACCGCCTGCGTCAGGCCGATGCCCCACAGCGGCGGGGTGCGCCAGTCGCGGCCGGAGGCCTGGAACTCGGTACGGTTGTCGGCCAGGCCTGCCCCCATGTCGTGCAACAGCAGATCGCTGTAGGGGCGAATCACCTGATTGGCCAGTTCCGGTTCGGCCGCGTTGGCGGCGGTGGTGTACTTGGGGGTGTGGCAGGACTGGCAACCGGCCTGGAAGAACAGGTTCTTGCCGGCCAGCACCTGCGCATCATTGACGCCACGCCGCGCCGGCACCGCCAGGTTGCGGCTGTAGAACAGCACCAGGCGCAGGATGTTGTCGCTGACTTCCGGTTCGCCGTCCGCGCCGTTGCCGTTCGGTGCCTGCTGGCAGACGGTCTGCGCGCCCGTGCAGTCATCGACCGGGCGCAGGCGGGTGGTCAGGCCCATGTCACCGGAAAACGCGTGGACGTTCTGCTGATTGAGGTTGGGTTGCCCGGCCTTCCAGCCGAAACGCCCGATCACGGTCTTCTGCAGGGCGTCGTCCCAGACCCGGTTGGGCCGGCCATTGATGCCGTTGCGGTCCCTGGCCTGCGCGGCGGCGTTGGCGAGGATGGCCTCCTCCGGGATCGCTTCGAGCAGGCCGAGGCCGATCATCGGCGGGGCGACGCGGGCCGAGAAGCGTGTGTCCGGGTGCATCGGGCCGTAGCCGAGCTGGCTGAACTGCAGGGTCGGCTTGCGCAGCTCGACCTCGGTGCCGTCCTGGAAGCGCACCGGTACGGGCGTGTAGTCGACACGCACCTTGCCCTCCGGGGCGACGCCGGGCACGGCCATGTCCTGGAACTGGCCGCCGTAGACCGGCTCGGGCACCACGCCCAGTTGCTCGATGACCTCGGCATATTGCGGCGCATCGGGAATCGACAGGCGCACCAGCATCGACACCGCGTTGGCCGCATCGGGCGCCGGCGGGTGGCCGCGGCCGTCCTTGATGTGGCAGTTCTGGCAGGCGTTGGTGTTGAACAGCGGACCGAGGCCGTCGCGGGCGGTGGTGGTCGATGGGGCGATCACCCAGGGGCTGCGGAAGAAACTGTTGCCGACGCTGAAGTCGACCCGGCGCGAGGGCGGCAGGTTGGCCGAGGGCAGGGAGAAGGCGTTCTGATCGGTCTTGCGCACGGTCGTCGTGCCGCCGGAGCGGGCTTCGCCGGGTTCGGCCTGGGTAAAGCGCGGGGCGTCATCGCAGGCACTCAGGCCCAGGGCCAGCAACAGTGCGGACAAGCGAAGAGGCAGCGAAGGCATCAGACATCCTGCAAGAGGGGCAAAATTCGAGGCGCAAAGTCTAACAGGGCAAAGGAGATTGAATAAGAGGAATTATCGTTTGCTTGACCCGGAGCAAGTTCGCCGAGGGCGATAGATATGTACCGCACGGCGGCGCTGGAGCCGGGCCAGGATGGCGCAGGTTTTCCACCCGGAGTTTTGCCATGTCATACGCCCTTGCGCCCTCGGTGCGCACCGCCCTGTCGACCGCCAAGGTCACCCCTGCGCAGACCGTGCTCAAAGAGCAACTGTCGAGCCTCGACATTCGGCTTGCCGAGCGTTTCGCGGCTGCGCCGCAGTTCCACCGCTTTATCCGGCAGGCCTTCGAAACATACTTCGCGCAACTGACACCGGCGCCGGATCTGTTGCGCAGCTACGTCAGTTGCGCGGCAAAACCGCAACCGCCGGCGCCACCAATGCCGCCACCCGTGGAGCCCGCGAAGCCCACCGAGCCGCAAACCCAGGCCGATGCTGGCGAGCAGGACACGGCCGAACTGCAGACGATCCAGCCCAGCCTGATGGATGCCATCGTGCGGCGTCTGGTCAGTGCGCAGGCCGCCGATTACGGCAAACGCCAGGCCTGCTTCTACCACGTGCCCGAGGCCGGCGCCGAGCCGGTGCTGTACAGCGCCCTGACGCCCGCGGCCTTCGATGGTTTTCTCGACCAGTTGGCCGCCAACCTGACAACGCAGTATGCCGACTATCTGCAGCGCTATTGGGCGCAGGCCTGCAGCCCGACCGATCCGCGCACTTACCGGCAATGGCTGGTGGCGACGCGCATCGAGCAACTGCAGGCCGAAGTCGCCCTGCTCAAGCTCGACGGGTTGCTGGAGGCGGCCTCGGTCAGCCTGTTCGAACGGGTGCTGCGCTACCCGGATGCGCAGGCGCGACAGGCGCTGGAGGACTATCGTCCGTGTGTTTATGCGCTGGCCCTGCGGGACACGGCGGCTGAAGCGATGAACCTGCACGGCGCCTTCGTCCTTACCGCGCGCGATCCGCAGGACGGCGAAGTGCGCTGGGAGAGTGCGGTGACCGCCCCGGTGGTTCGCCCCGTCGAGGTCACCGCCAACGTCGGCCGCGTGCTGCTCTACACGCCGAACAACGGCCTGGAAGCCTTCGACTCGCTGGCCAGTCTCGATCGTGAGCTGCATCGACGCCTGGGCCATGCCAGCGAATTCGCCACCTTGTGCGCCCTGGTGGCCGACAAGGATCACCAGCGGGTGCTGGCGCTGCAGAGCAGTGCGCCCGAGCGCGATCAACTGCAGTACCTCGAGCGCCTGGAGTCGCCGTTCGCCTACAGCATCGACTCGCAATGCCGGCTGATCCGGGAAAACGTCGAGACCACCTTCGCCCGCTATGTGAAGCAGGGAGTACACGCCGACATGGCCAATCTGCCGGCCGCCATCGACCGGGTCACCGATCTGTGCCGGGCGTTCGATAGCCAGTCGATCCTCGAGGCCAGGCTGAGGAAACAGTGCAAGGCCCGCCTGGTCGCCTTTCTCAAGGACTCCACCGTGGCCGATCAGGAGGCCTGGGCGCAGGCCTTCAAAAACTACAGTGAAGAATTGGCCAACCTGCCGGAATACGAGGGCTTGCCGTCGCTGGCCCAGTTCAGCGAGCGGCGTGAGCTGCTGGCCTACAGCAACCGGCAACTGCGCGCGGTGCTGGAAGCGGAGCATGGCCTGACGGTGAACCCGGACGACATCGTGGTGCACACCAAGGAGCCGGAACTGCCGGTCAGCTCGATTCCTTCCGGTGCGCCCGGGACGTCGATCCTGGAGCCGGGGGCGTTCAAGTACAAACATCGTCAGCGCAGCCTGACCGAACTGGCCCTGGACAACATTTCCGGGATTGACCACAACTTCACGCGCTATTCGAAGCTGAGCCTGAAAACCGCCGTCACCGGCCAGACGCAACGCCCCGCAGCGACGAAACCCGCCGCCAGCGAAACACTGGCGGCCTACAACGACCTGACCCTGGCGCAGGTCAAGGCGCTGGTGCGCACGGTGAATGTCGGTCAGGCGCACCAGGATTTTCTCAAGGCCAGCCTGGTCAGTTCGCCGGCCGCGCAGGCGCGCAAACAGGCTTTCGCCCGCCTGATCGAACGGCAACTGCGCCTGGATGCGATTGAAGCGAAGATCAACGGCGATTTTCTGCCCGACCGTCTGCAGCGCGGTTTCAACTGGGTGCAGGCGGTACTCAATGCCCCGGTGGACAACGATCAACGGGAAACCGTCGAGGGTCACCGCGTTATCGTCCAGTGCCTGAAACTGCGCGGACAACGGGTGCGCGGCGTGCTGCTGTTCGCCACCGCGTCGACCGGCACGGCGACGATCGTCGTCTACACCCCCGGTGCGCCGGCGGGGCGGGTGTTCCACGAGTATCAGAAAGATCGCCTGATGACCGACTTCGTCCACAGCAGCTCGTGGCGCGATTATCTGCTGGCGCGCGTCGACCGCGCCTCCCAGGCCCATGTGCTGGCTACCCTGACGGGCCGCGGCGATGTCTCGACGGTGTACCTGGGCAACATCGCCAACAATCTGTTCGAAGAGGCCTATGAGGTCGAGGCCAACTGGACCCTCAACGAAGCGGCGGCCCAGGTCACCACCACGCACCAGACCAACGTCGAAACCGGCCTGTTGATTGCCACCACGGTGATCGACGTGCTGAGCATGGTGCTGCCGGTGCACGTGTCGTTGCCCGTCGGTATCGCCCGCAGCCTGATTTCCATCTTCAATGCCGTGGACGCGGCGCAGGTTGGCGACCGTGTCGGCGCGGCGCATCACATCGTCCGCGCGCTGGCGGAATTTACCGGGGTGTTGATCGATGGCGTGGTCGGTGTGGCGGTGGCACGCGGCCTGGTTCCGGGCGCCGCCGGGGCGGGGGGACGCCAGCTGAATCCGCAAATGGCCCTCGGTGGCAAACCGGACGGCGTGCTCGAACTCAAGGGCTGGGAAGGCAAAGGGGTCTACTACAAGCCTGGCGCGGGCGGTGGCGGTCGGCAGTACTTTCTCAAGGAGCGCGAACACTGGTATTCGCTCATTGACGAGGGCTTCGAAGACGCCTGGCGCCTGCGTGACGCACGCAAACCGTTGCAGAAGCACTACGCGCCGATCCGCCGCAACGCCCAGGGGCACTGGGAAATCGGCACTCATCCGGATGCCCCGGGGCTGGGCGGGATTTCCCCGCAGCATGCGCTGCGCAACCTGTATCCCTACCTCGACGAGTTGCAGGCCATCGCGGTGTTCGAGGCCTTCGCTTTTCCGCGCGGACGCGAGATCGAGCTGGGGCTGAGCTTCGTCGAGCGCCTGCGCACCGGCCGGTCGACCGATGCGTTTCTCAAGTACCTGCGAGTCAGCGAGCAGACCCTGCGCCTGCGTCTGTTGGGCCAACGGGCGTCGAGCGGTTTCTCCGGCGGTGGTGCGCTGACCGAGTCGCGGCCCGGCCCCGCGCGCCAGCCTGCTCCGGCGCCCGAGCCTTTGCCGCCCTTGCCGCCGCCCGCGCCCGCGCCTGTGCCGCCGGCACCGCCGGTTCGCGTGCGGCCGCTGAGTGAGAAATTTCTCGATTGGGGCCAGAGCATGGATATTGCCGAGTTGCAGCTGCGCAACGCCGAGCTGGCGATCTATCGGCGTCCCGCCAGCGGGCTGCGACCGGCGCGTGACTACATCAGGATGCACGACAGCTATTACCCGATCCTGCCGGCCGGCGACATGCGTTCGCCCAACCTGACGTTCATTTTCGACGAGCGGATCGGCATCAACCATTTCGCCCAGTTCGAGCACCTGATCCTGACCGACCTGTTCAGTCAGCCGCGCCCGGCGTATTTCGCCGCGCAACAAGACAAGCTGTGGCTGATCTCGCACAGTCTGCCCTTCGAGAAAACCGTCACCGGTTATGTCGCCGATTCGTTTCCGACGTTCAGTCGCGCCAGTCAGCAGCAACTTGCCCAGGCGCTGTTCGACCTGGCCAACCCCAATGGTGTCACGTCCTCCGGACTGGCCAAGCTGCACCGCACGTTGAACGTCTGGCGGGCGCGCACGGCGCTGGTCGATGCGTTCGGCGATGCGCTGACGCTGTTGCCGATTGCACCCCGGAGTGCAACCGGCCAGTGGCTGCTCGAAGGGTATTCAGGGGCCTTCAATCGTCTGCTGTTCAGCACTGACGGGGTCAATGCCCTGGTGCACGCGGTGATGCGTTCCGGCACCGAAGAGACCCTGCGCGCGCTGATGAGCGAGCGGCTGCTCAGCAGTGGCTACGAAATGGTCAACGGCTATGGCCTGGGCTCGGAGCTGCTGTTCCGACGTCCGGGGCGGACGCAGCTGTTCTGGCTGTCGTTGCGCCGGGTCATTGGCGAGGTGATCGATGGCAGCCAGTACGTCGCCCCGCGTGCCGAGTTGATGAATGCAACGACCCGTGCGCTGGTAACGCGGGCGCAAGCCAACAACCAATTCGTGCCGTTGCTCGGCGGTGTGCGGCTGGCTTCCGCCGGCGCGGCGGTGGAAATCTTTGTCATCCGGGTCTGAGCCTGGCGCCGCCCAATAAAAAAGCCCCGACAGGTCGGGGCTTTTTCATCAGGCCTGATTGACCGCGGTCGATCAGAACTCGTGGTCGGCGTTGTCCGGGTTCAGGTCGCTGATGCCCAGTTTGCCGGCAGCGGCTTCGATCGAACCGGTCTGCTTGACCAGGGAGGCGATGGCGTCACGCACGATCTGGTTGCCAGCGGTATTGCCGGCGGCGATCAACTGGTCGTAGTGCTCACCCTTGTTGGCGTGATCGACCATGACCTGGATCTTGGCTTCGGTAGCGGCCAGATCGTCTTTCAGCGCGGTGTCCGCAGCCGGGTCAACCTTGGCCACCAACGACGACAGGCTGGCGCCGGTCAGCTTGGTGCCGTCGGTGCGGGTATATTCGCCCAGGTACACGTTGCGAATGCCCTTGGCGTCGTAGAAGTGCGAGTTGTGGGTGTTGTCGCTGAAGCAGTCCTGTTCGTCTTCCGGGGAGTTGGCTTCCAGGGACACCTTCATGCGCTCGCCCGCCAGTTCGCCGAGGGACAGGCTGCCCATGCCGAAGAGCATTTTGCGCAGACCGCTTTCCGCCGGTTCGGCTTCCAGCGTGGCGCGATAGTTGTCGGCCACGTTCGGCTTCCAGTTGGCGACCATTTCTTCCAGGTCGCTGACCAGCAGCTGGGTCACGGCCTTGAGGTAGGCACGGCGACGGTCGTTGTGCCCGCCGGTGGCGCCGGCGCCTTCCAGGTAGTCCGAGGCCGGACGGTTGCCGGCACCAGGGCCGGTGCCGTTCAGATCCTGGCCCCAGAGCAGGAATTCGATGGCGTGGTAGCCAGTGGCGACGTTGGCTTCGGAACCGCCCAGCTCGTTGAGGCTGGCGAGTTTTTCCGGGGTGATGTCCTTGACGTCGACCTTGTCTTCGCCGACCTGGACTTCGGTATTGGCGATGATGTTGGCAGTGGCGCCCGGGTTGCCCAGCGCGTGCTCGTAGGATTTGTCGACGTAGTCGATCAGGCCTTCGTCCAGGGGCCAGGCGTTAACCTGACCTTCCCAGTCGTCGATGATGGTGTTGCCGAAGCGGAACACTTCGCTCTGCAGGTACGGAACGCGGGCGGCGACCCAGGCAGCCTTGGCGGCTTTCAGGGTGTCGGCGTTCGGCTTGGCGAGGAATGCGTCGATGGCGGTCTGCAGGGTTTTCGCGGTGGATTCGGCATCACTGTAGACGGCAAAGACCATGTCGGCGTAGTGCGCGACCACGGCCTTGCCGGCGGCCTCGTCGACCTTGCCGGCAGGTGCCGCAGCAGGAGCGGCAGCCGGTGCAGCGGTGCTGGCAGCCGGAGTAGGCGCTGGCGCAGCAGCCTTTTCTTTGTCTTTACCTTCGCCGCAACCGGCGAGGGAAATAGCGATGGCCAGCAGACTGGCGGTAGCCAGAGGCATACGAATCATGGCGAACATCCTGCTTCGGTGATTGAGTGGACAGGCGCGGGGGTGCGCAAAACTGCGACATAATGCAAATCTTTCGCATTATGTGTAAAGGGCTGTGCTTGGAAATATTTCTTATTTACGGCGGGGTTGTTGCAGATCAAAAGATCGCCGCCGCGTTTCGCTCGACGGCGCCTGCCGCAGATGCGCCTGGCGCAGGTGGCGATCGTTTGACTTTATAAAATGGCCGCGTTGCTGCGCTGGGCCTGCTTGAGGTAGGCGGTCAGTTCGCGCGCGGGCAGCGGCTTGCTGTAGTGATAGCCCTGACCTTCGTGGCAACCCTCGGAGATGATGTAGGTTTCCTGCTCGGCGGTTTCCACACCCTCGGCGATCACCTGCATGCCCAGGCTCTTGCCCAGTTGAATGATGGCGCGAACGATGGTCGCGTCATCGTCGTCGTCGAGCAGATCCTGAACGAAGCTCTTGTCGATCTTGATCTTGTCCAGCGGCAGACTCTTGAGATAACTCAGCGAGGAGTAGCCGGTACCGAAGTCGTCGATGGCGATCAGCGCGCCGGAGCGACGCAGGCTCAGCAGGTGCTGGGCGGCGGTGCTGATGTCTTCCATCAGGCCGGTTTCGGTGACTTCCAGCTCGAGGCTGCGTGGTGGCAGGCGGTACATCTGCAGCAGGTTGTTGACCACCCGGGGCAGCTCGGCGTGGTGCAGTTGCACGGTGGACAGGTTGACCGCCATGCGCAGGTCGACGAAGCCCTGGTCGTGCCATTCGCGCAACTGCTTGCAGGCCTGGTCCAGCACCCATTCGCCGATGGCGATGATCGTGCCGTTCTGCTCGGCCAGCGGAATGAACAGGTCCGGCGGCACCAGGCCATGTTCCGGATGCTGCCAGCGAATCAGCGCTTCGACGCCGACCACGCGGTGGTCGCGATAGCTGATCTGCGGCTGGTAGACCAGGTAGAACTGGTCGCGCAGCAAGGCGTCGCGCAGGTCTTTTTCCAGTTCGCGGCGCCGACGCATTTCGCTGTCGACGCTGGCGATGTAGAACTGATAGCGGTTGCGCGAACGGGTCTTGGCCAGGGTCATGGTCTGCTCGGCTTTCTGCAACAGCTTCTCGGTGCTGTCGCCATCCTCCGGGAACAGGGTGATGCCGATGGTCGCGCGCAGGCGGATTTCCTGGTGGTCGAGGGCGAACGGGGCTTCCAGGTCATCGAGGATGCTCTGCGCCAGCTCGGCCGCTTCGTAGGGTTGTTCGATATCGGCCTGCACCAGGGCGAACTGGTCGCCGCCGAGGCGGGCGAGGGCGCCGAGCCGGCCGCTGTGGGCGCGCAGGCGGTCCGCCAGGGCCAGCAGCAACTGGTCGCCGGTCTGGTAACTGAATTGCTCGTTGATGCCCTTGAAGTCGTCCAGCCCGACGCACAACACCGCCACCCGCCGTTGCAACTTGCCGGCGTCGACCAGGATCTTGTCCAGTTGCTGCTGCAATTGCTGGCGGTTCGGCAGGCCGGTGAGGAAGTCGTACTGGGCCATGCGCAGCAGGCTGTTTTCCGCCTCGTGGCGCAGGTGGGTGTTGCGCTCGATGGATTCGAGCAACTGGTTGGCGGTGTTGATCCAGATCCCCAGCTCGTTTTTCTCGTGGCCCTTGAGCTGCGGAATCTTGTGCTCGCTGGGGCGGTCGGGGTTGATCTCGGTCAGGTGCTCGATGATGCGGGACAGGGGCTTGGTCAGCAGCCAGTGATAGACCAGATACAACACCAGGCCCATGGCCAGGGCGCGCAACACGCCGGAAATGAAGATGATCACCGAACTGACGATGAAGCTCTCGCCGTAGGTGGCGGTGTCGAGGGTGATGCTCAGGTCGCCGTAGTACTCGCTGTACGGGCCACGTCCGACCAGTTGGGTGGTGAAGGTGCGCTCCTGGCCGAGGATCAGGTCGGTCAGCCAGCGGCTGTTGGAATGCTGCAATTCCCGCGATTTCTGCGCGAGCATGGCTTCGTTGGGATGGCCGATGGAGGCCTGGCGCACGGCGTCGTCCTGGAACAGGCCCTCGATCACCTGCATGCCCATTTCCCGATCGAGGCTGTAGACCGCCTGGGTCGAGGGATCGCGGAACATGTCGAGGATGCGTTCGGCATCGCCGGCGACCGCCTGGCGTGTTTTATAGGCATCGAAAACAATCTGCGCGCAGCTCAAGACCACACCGACGATCAATGCCGACAGGAGCACGACCCGGAGCAACTTCACCGACAAGCTGTTCTTGAGTTCCAGCTTCAAAGGGTTATTCCTTGTTCCGTGCGGGTAGCGTCAAGTTGCCATGAGTATTGGCAATCCGGTGTTGGCAGTCAAAGGGACAATCAAGCCCGGGGCGAATCGCCTGAAGGCTTGGCCAATATGCAGCTGTCTGGAGTATTTGCCCTATTCGTACTGTTTCGGTTGCTGGCGCCTGCAACTTGAGGGGATCGCGATAATTTTTCCTCTGTTTGATGTTAGTCCGCCGTGGCGCGGCGGCAAGAGCAGGGTGGCGACAAGGTGTGTGGGAAAACGCCTGCGCTCGATCTGCGCGCCGAAATCCGCTTGTACAGAAATCGAAGGCATAAAAAAACCCGGCATCAGCCGGGTTTTTCATCTGGCGCGCAGCTTAAGCGGTGAAGGTCTTGCCTTCGAACTGCTCAGCGACGAACTTCCAGTTGACCAGGTTCCAGAACGCCTCGACATACTTCGGACGCAGGTTGCGGTAGTCGATGTAGTAGGCGTGTTCCCAGACGTCGCAGGTCAGCAGCGGGGTGTCGCCGCTGGTCAGCGGGTTGCCGGCGCCGATGGTGCTGGCCAGGGCCAGGGAACCGTCAGCCTTTTTAACCAGCCAGCCCCAGCCGGAACCGAAGGTGCCGATGGAGGTTTTGCTGAACTCTTCCTTGAACTTGTCGAACGAACCGAAAGCGGCGTTGATCGCCTCGGCCAGTGCGCCGGTTGGTTGACCGCCGGCGTTTGGCGCCAGGCAGTTCCAGTAGAAGGTGTGGTTCCAGACCTGAGCGGCGTTGTTGAAGATGCCGCCCGAGGAAGTCTTGACGATCTCTTCCAGGGTCTTGCCTTCGAACTCGGTGCCTGGCACCAGGTTGTTCAGGTTCACGACATAGGTGTTGTGGTGCTTGTCGTGGTGGAATTCCAGGGTTTCCTTGGAAATGTGCGGCTGCAGGGCATCGTGTGCGTAGGGCAGCGGCGGCAATTCGAAAGCCATGATGATTCTCCTAATCAGGTCTGTTGCGGTGAGCGCAAGGCCGATCACGGGCGGCCAGAAATGCACCGGCGAGTTTTTACTCTTTGCGGCGCAGGGTTCGGATCATAGCACCGGGGGTGCGGCTTAACCACGCAACAACTGTGTGGGATAGAGGTTCCAGAGCCTTTTGGAATAAATCAGCTGGCGATAATCAATTGCCCCGCCACGGTGAACATCATCACCGCCACCAACAGGTCGAGAATCCGCCAGGTGCTCGGTCGTGCCAGCCACGGTGCCAGCCATGCCGCACCGAGCGCGAGGGTGAAGAACCACAGCAGCGAAGCACTCGCCGCACCGACCACGTAAGCGCCAGGCACCGACTGTTGCGCACCGAGGGAGCCGATCAGCAGCACGGTGTCGAGGTAGACGTGCGGATTGAGCAACGTCACCGCCAGTGCGCTGAGCATCACCGCGCGCAGCGAACGCACGGTGTGGTTGTCGCCCTGGTCCAGACTCTGCTGCGAAAAGGCCCGGCGCAGCGCCTGGCTGCCGTACCAGATCAGAAACAGCGCGCCACCCCAGCGCGCCACTGCCAGCAGGGTTGGATTCTGCGCCAGCACCGTGGCCAGACCGAATACCCCGGCTGCCACCAGCAGCGCATCGCAGGCCACGCACAGGGCGGCGACCGGCAAGTGATGCTCGCGGCGCAGGCTTTGCGCCAGGACAAACGCGTTCTGGGTGCCGATCGCCATGATCAGCCCGAACGCCACCAGCAGGCCGTTGAGGTAGCTTTGCCACATAAGGGTTACTCCGCGTGGGCTGCGAGGTCGCGCAGCACGTGCATGGCGCGTTCGGCGTCGGCCAGGCCGACGAACAGATGATCGTGGTAATAACCGGCGATCACGTTGCAGCTGATCCCGGCCTTGCCCAGGGCCGTGGCAAACGCCGCCGTCAGGCCGACGGCCTCCAGCGCCGAATGCACGTTGAGGGTGATCCACGCGGCGACGTAGTCGAAGCTCAAGCCAGCGCGTTCGGCAGTGGCGCGGTCGACGATGACCGTCAGGCCTTCCTGTTCGCGGAAACTGCCGAGCACTTCCAGGCCGCTGGGCAAGCGGCCGTCGCGCAGGGTGCAGAACACGTATTCGCCGGCATTGAGCTGCGGGCTCATGCTGCGCAGCAGGGTGGTCAACGAGGTTTCGCCAGCCATGATGGAGATCCTTGATAAAGAGTGCTTGCTGGCTATTCTCCGGGCAGACGCTGTATAAGAAAAACCAATAATGCTGATCGCTCATTAGGAAAACTGATGTTCGACTACAAATTGCTTTCCGCTTTGGCCGCCGTGGTCGAACAGGCCGGGTTTGAACGGGCTGCGCAGGTCCTCGGCCTGTCGCAATCGGCGATTTCCCAGCGGATCAAACTGCTCGAGGCGCGGGTCGGCCAGCCGGTGCTGGTGCGCGGCACGCCGCCATCGCCGACCGACATCGGCCGGCGCCTGCTCAACCATGTGCAGCAGGTGCGTCTGCTCGAACGCGATCTGCAGAGTCTGGTGCCGGCGCTGGACGAAGAAGGCCTGCCGGAGCGGCTGCGCATCGCCCTCAACGCCGACAGCCTGGCGACCTGGTGGGCCGAGGCCGTGGGGGAGTTCTGCGCCGAGCAGCACGTATTGCTGGACCTGATCGTCGAAGACCAGACCGTTGGCCTCAAGCGCATGCGCGCCGGTGAAGTGGCTGCCTGCCTGTGCGCCAGCGAGCGGCCGGTGGCCGGCGCCCGCAGTGTGCTGCTCGGGGCCATGCGCTATCGGGCGCTGGCCAGTCCGGCCTTCATCGAACGGCATTTCCCGGCCGGCGTGCGTGCCGAACAACTGCCGCGTACGCCGGCGCTGGTGTTTGGCCCGGACGATTTCCTGCAACATCGTTACCTGGCGTCGTTGGGTGTCGACGGCGGTTTCGAGCACCACTTGTGCCCGTCCTCCGAAGGTTTCATCCGCCTCACCGAGGCCGGCCTCGGCTGGGGCCTGGTGCCGGAACTGCAGGTGCGCGAGCAGTTGCAGCGCGGCGTGTTGCGCGAACTGTTGCCAGATAAACCGATCGATGTGCCGTTGTACTGGCATCATTGGCGCAACGGCGGGCAACTGCTGGCCTTGCTCACCGCGCAACTGGTGCGTTCTTCAGCGCAATGGCTGGTGCCCTGGAAGCAAGCGTAAGCGTCAAGCTGCAAGCGGCAGGTGAAGCGCTTGCGCACTGTTTTTGTCTCGCGGCTCGGCACCTGAAGCCTGCCGCTGGTTTTGTTGGAGTTTTACATGAAGATTCTGGTCACCGGCGCAAGCGGCTTCATTGGCGGACGCTTTGCGCGTTTTGCCCTGGAGCAGGGCCTGGACGTGCGGGTAAACGGTCGCCGGGCCGAAGGCGTCGAGCATCTGGTGCGCCGTGGTGCGGAGTTCGTCCAGGGTGACCTGAGCGATCCGGAACTGGTGCGCGCGTTGTGCAGCGATGTCGAGGCCGTGGTGCATTGCGCCGGTGCCGTCGGCCTGTGGGGGCGCTACCAGGATTTTCAGCAGGGCAACGTGCAGGTCACCGAAAACGTCGTCGAGGCCTGCCTCAAGCAGCGTGTGCGGCGACTGGTGCATTTGTCGTCGCCGTCGATCTACTTCGATGGCCGCGACCATCTCGGTCTGACCGAAGAGCAGGTGCCCAAACGCTTCCACCATCCTTACGCCGCGACCAAATACCTGGCCGAGCAGAAAGTCTTCGGGGCCCAGGAATTCGGCCTGGAAACCGTGGCACTGCGTCCGCGTTTCGTCACCGGTGCCGGCGACATGAGCATCTTCCCGCGCTTGCTGAAGATGCAGCGCAAAGGGCGTCTGGCGATTATCGGCAACGGTCTGAACAAGGTCGACTTCACCAGCGTGCACAACCTCAATGAAGCGCTGCTCAGCAGTCTGCTGGCCGCCGGTTCCGCGCTGGGCAAGGCCTATAACATCAGCAACGGTACCCCCGTGCCGTTGTGGGATGTGGTCAATTACGTGATGCGCAGGATGGAAGTGCCGCAGGTCAGCCGATACCGTTCCTACGGGCTGGCCTACAGCGTCGCCGCACTCAACGAAGGCGTGTGCAAGCTGTGGCCCGGGCGCCCCGAACCGACGCTGTCGCGCCTGGGCATGCAGGTGATGAAGAAAAATTTCACCCTCGACATCAGCCGCGCCCGGCATTATCTGGATTACGATCCGAAAGTCAGTCTGTGGACCGCCCTCGACGAGTTCTGCGCCTGGTGGAAAGCCCAGGACATTCGTTGAAACGAATCGCTCGGCCGGCAATGAACCGCATCGCAGGTTGAGGGTCAATCCCTGCGGCTGCGGCGGTTATACTTCGCGGCAATTAGCCACCACCGCGTTTCACAAAGGTTGCCTCAATGTCCATGCGTAACGATGCCCACGACGATTTCGACGATGTACCGAGCCTGCGTGCCGATACCCTCGATGACGACGATTTCCCGACCACCACGCGCACCTCCGTGCATTCGCGCACGCCGCCAGTGGTCAAGGTCAAGGCCGCCAGCACCGGGCCGCTGTGGGCATTGGTCGGCGCCTTGTTCTTTGCCTTCATCGGCCTGGCGTGGTGGAGTTTTCAGCAGATTTCGCTGATGGAGCAGCAACTGGTGGCCACCCAGGAAAGCTTCGCGCGGATCAGCGAAGAAGCGGCCGGGCGCCTGCAGGACATTTCCGGCAAGGTGGTGGCCAGCCAGACCAACGTCACCAGCGACAGCGAAGCCTTGAAGCTGCAGATCAAACAACTGGAAAGCCGACTCCAGGATCAGAGCAAACAGCAGCAGGGCGTGGCCGGGCAGGCCACCGATCTGGACAAGCGCCTGGCCCAGATGAGCGCGCAGACCACCGAGCAGCAGGCCGCCAACACCCAGTTGCAGGCCCAGGTCAAAGCCCTGAGTGCGGAACTGGCGACCCTCAAGAGCACGCCGGCCGACACCAGCAAGGTCGATGCCCAGTTGAAGGCCTTCGATGCCCAGTTCAAGAGCCTTGGCGCCGACATCGCGGCGCTGAAGAAGCAGGGCAATCCGAGCGCGGCCATCGAGCGTCTGGAGCAGGACATCGTCGTGCTCAAGAGCGAGCAGGACAACCGTCCGGCCGCCGCCCAGGGCGGCGCCGCCGCCAACACGGCCGAGTTCGACGCCTTCCGCGCGCAGATGACCCGCAACATCAACACCCTGCAGGCGCAGATCCAGAACCTGCAACAGCAGATCAACGCCCGGCCGTAGGGCTTGCGTAAACAACCCTGTGGCGAACGGCCAGGCGCCTCGCCACAGGGTTCTCTTGCTGAATATTCATACATAAGCGCCAGCGGTCTACGCTCTTGAAACACCAACAAGAACGGGGGATGCGTCATGGGGTTTGTGCACAAGATGGCCTGGCTCGGTGCGATGCTGCTGCTGAGTGTCGGCCCGGTCCACGCGGCGACCACGGAAAAGGACGACAGCAAGGCGGCCATCGCCTTGCTGGAAAAGGCCCTGGCCTATTACCACGACAATGGCGACAAGGCCTTTGCCGCGTTCAGCCGCCAGGGCGAGTTCGTCGACAAGGATCGCTACGTGTTCGTGGTCGACACCCAAGGCACGATGCTCGCCAGCGGCGGACCATCGGCGGCGCTGATCGGCCGCAACGTCACCGATGTACTGCCCGCGGATTTGCAGAAAACCTTCAAGGACGCCCTGAAAGTGCCGGAAGGCAATGGCATCCAGCAGGCCGAATACCGCTGGCAGAACTGGGCCGACGGCAAGGTCGAACGCAAGCACGTGTACTACCAGCGCATCGGCCAGCGGATTCTGGCGGTCGGCTATTACCTGCCACGCGCCTCGGCGGAGCAGGCGATGGCGCTGCTGAACAAGGCCGCGACCGATCTGGCCAGGGATGAAAAGGGCACGCTGAGCGCAATCAACTCGCTCAAGGGCGGCTATTTGCAGGATGACTTGTATGTCTTCGTGGTTGACCTGCAGACCCGCCGCTACGTGGCGCACGGCACCAATCTGCGCCTGATCAACACCGATTTCAGCAAGATCAAGGATCCAGAAGGCAAACCGGTGGGCGAGCCGATCCTGGCGCTGATCGCCAAACAGGAGGATGGCGAGTACCAGTACCGCTGGAAAAACCCGGTGACCGGCAAGATCGAGGACAAGCATGCCTACCTGAAAAAGGTCGGGCACTGGCTGGTAGCTGTGGGCTATTACAGCCCGTGACGAACTCGCCACTTTCGCCTGCGTCTGCCATGCGTTGCCGCTGCAGGCACCGGCGAAGGTGGCGCTCTGCGGTGTTTAACGGGCGCCGTGCTCACGTCCGCGCAGCAATCGGTTGGGCATGGCAATCGCCGCGGCCAGACCGAGCAACGACACCGCTGTGCTGACCCACAGCAGATGGCGGAAGGTGACCAACAGCTCGGCGCGCAAGGCGTTCTGCGCGTCACCGGGGGCGGCGTTCAAACCATCTAGCAGGACGTTGCCCGAATGCCCCTCAGCCATCAGCGAACCGCTGGCCAGATGGGCGAAACTCGAATCCTGCAACAACGCCAGCAACAGTGCCGACATCAATGCCACGCCCACCGCGCCGCCCAGCGAACGGAACAGGTTGGTGGTGCTGGTGGCGACGCCGATGTCTTTCTGCTCCACCGAGTTCTGCGTGCCGACCAGTGAAGTCGGGAATTGCATGCCGCCGGCGATGCCGCTGAGCAGCATGCACAGCCCGCTGAGCAGGGTCGCCTGCGGTGGGCTGAACGCCATGCCGAGGATCGAGATCGGCATCAGGATCGCGCCGGTGAGAATCTGCGGTTTGTAACGGCCGGTGATCGAGGTGCGGCGTCCGGCGAAATACGCCCCGATCGGCAGACCCATGGCCAGCGGCAGCAGATGCAGCGCGGCGCTGTCGGCACCGGCGCCGGTCACGCTCTGGAAGCGCAGCGGCATCAGCACGATCAGCGAAATCGCCTGGAAACTGGTGAAGAAAATCGTGCACCAGCACAGCAGCGCGTTGCGGTTGGTGAACAGGTGCATCGGCAGCAGTGGCTCGCGCGCACGGCGTTCGTGCCAGACAAACAGCGCCAGCACCACCACCGCGCAGGCGAACAACCCGAGCACTTCGCTGCTGCGCCAGGCGTGGCCCTGGCCGACTTCGGTGATGCCCAGCAGGAGGGCCGTCAGGCCGATAATCATCAGCAGCGTGCCCAGGTAATCGATGACCGGTTTGCGCTGCGGGATCGGCAGCCCGCGCAGGTTGCGTCGCGCCACCCAGTACGCGCCGAGGCCCAGCGGCAGGTTGATGAGGAACACCCAGCGCCAGGACAGGTATTCGGTCATGTAGCCGCCGAGTACCGGGCCGGCGACGCTGGCCACTGCGTACATGCTGCTGAAGTACCCCTGATAGCGTCCACGCTCGCGGGGCGGCACGATGTCGCCGATGATCGCCTGGCTGACCGAAATCATCCCGCCGGCCCCGATCCCCTGAAGGATCCGCGCCAGCACCAGTTGCTCCATGCTCTGCGCCATGCCGCAGAACAGCGAGGCGAGGGTGAACAGGCCCATGCCGAACAGCATCAGTTTACGCCGCCCGTACAGATCGCCGAGCTTGCCGTAGATCGGCACCGCCACGGTCATCGCCACCATGTAGCCGGAAATCACCCAGGCCAGCAGGCTGACATCCTTGAACTGGGCGGAAATGGCGGGCATCGAAACGGCGACGATGGTCTGGTCCAGCGCCCCCAGAAAGATCGCCATCATCAGCGCGACCAACACGCTGCGAATGGCTGGTTTGGGCGTTTCGGGATGATTGAGATTGGTCACGGGCAAAACCTGCGGGCAGTGGATGTCCCGCAGATCGCCAGGCGAGCGGGGATGCTCGCCAGTGTAAGTCGGTAGCAGGCTATTCGATAGCCTCATAAGGAAGCCCGACGTAATTTTCTGCAATGGTTTTTCGACCCGCTTCTGAATTGACGAAGTAGTCCAGTTCCGAGGCGCAGATGCGCTGGCTGAAGTCATCGTGTTCGTCGAAATGGTGCAGCATCGAGGTCATCCACCAGGAAAAACGCTCGGCCTTCCACACCCGCCGCAGGCAGATCTGCGAGTACTTCTCCAGCAGATCGGTACGGCCTTCGCGATACACCTTGAGCAGGATGTTGAACAAGGTGCTGACGTCGCTGGCCGCCAGATTCAAGCCCTTGGCGCCGGTCGGTGGGACGATGTGCGCGGCATCGCCGAGCAGGAACAGGCGCCCGTATTGCATCGGTTCGACGACAAAACTGCGCAGTGGCGCGATGCTTTTTTCAATCGACGGGCCGGTCACCAGCTTCTCGGCCAGCGCCGGCGGCAGGCGCTTTTTCAGCTCGTCCCAGAAACGCTGATCGGACCAGTCCTCGACCTTTTCCTGGGCCGGCACTTGCAGGTAATAGCGGGTGCGGGTCGCCGAACGCATGCTGCACAAGGCAAAGCCACGCTCATGGCGGGCGTACACCAGTTCGTCGTGCACCGGCGGGGTGTCGGCAAGAATGCCCAGCCAGCCGAACGGGTAGACGCGTTCGAAGACTTTCAGGCAGTCGGCGGGAATCGATTGTCGGGCCACGCCGTGGAAGCCGTCGCAACCGGCGATGTAATCGCAGTCGACGCGCCAGGTTTCGCCGTCCTTGTCGAAGGTGATGAAGGGTTCGTCGCTTTTCATGCCGTGGGGAACGACATCGCGAGCGGCATAGATTGTCTGTGCGCCGCTCTCCCGACGAGCGGCCATCAGGTCGCGGGTGACTTCGGTCTGGCCATAGACCATGACGGTTTTGCCCGCGGTCAGGGACTTCAGGTCGATGTGCACCAGGCGTCCGTCGAGGGCCAGTTCGAAACCGTCATGGACAAGGCCTTCGCGGTCCATCCGCCGGGCCACGCCGGCCTGACGCAACAGCTCTACCATGCCTTGTTCAAGCACGCCGGCGCGGATTCTGCCGAGCACATATTCGGGCGTCTGGCGTTCGACGATCAGGGTGTCGATGCCGGCGTTGTGCAGCAGCTGGCCGAGGAGCAGACCGGCCGGGCCGGCGCCAATGATGGCGACTTGGGTTTTCAGCGTTTTCATTGTTTTTATGACTCGCAAGCTTCAACCGGCAAGGGCCGGTGAATGATTTTTATGATTCGAGTGCTTGCATTTTTCCCTTGCGGGTCTGTCAATTGAAGGTGAAAACTGAGCCGATACCTGTACATTCTGCCAATCGGTGCGATTATCGCCCGCAACTTTCGAGGCCTGGATTGAAGTGATGAACAAGCCTGACCTGCCTTCGATTCCGGTGTTCAAGCTCTACGGTGAAAGCCTGGACTGGCCGACCCCCGACTTGCTGCACTGTGAAACCATCTCCAAACGCAGCCGCGAACATCAATGGGAAATCAAACCGCATCGCCACGCCGATCTGTGCCAGTTGCTCTTCGTCTTCAAAGGTCAGGCAGAGCTTGAAATCGAAGGACAACGCACGCAGTTGCACCAGGCCGCCATCCAGATCCTGCCACCGCTGTCGGTGCATGGTTTTCGGTTCGCCGAGGATGTCGAAGGCTTCATCGTTACCCTGGCCACCCCGCTGATCAACCACTTGCAGGCGCAACTGGGCAACGCAGTGCACGCCCTGGGCCAGGCCGAAAGCTACCCGGCGGGCGCGGACGCGGACTACCTCAACAGCCTGTTCGCCGCGTTGCAGGCCGAATACAACGGCCACCAGCCTGCACGGGAAATGCTCATGCATGCGCTGGTCAGCGTGATCATGGTCTGGGTCAGCCGCCAGGCGATCCACCGCCACAGCGCCAGCCAGCGGCCACAGCGTCAGCGCGAATACCTCAACGGCTTCATTCAACTGGTGGAGGAGACGTACCGACAGCACGTCAAGGTCGAGGATCTGGCCCATCGCCTGGGCATTTCCGTGTCGCACCTCAATGGCACCTGCCGCGAACTGGCGGGGCAACCGGCGTTGCAGATCATGCACGAGCGGCAGTTGCTGGAAGCCAAGCGTCTGCTGACTTACACCAGCATGACCATCTACGAAATGTCCGACGTGTTGGGGTTTTCCGATCCAACCAACTTCACCCGCCTGTTCCGACGCAGGGTTGGCATTTCGCCAAAGGCGTTTCGTGATCGGCTGAAGGCCGAGCAGTAAATTCTAACCACCACACATCCCGGTGGGAGCGAGCTTGCTCGCGAATGCGGTCCTCCATTCAGCGTTGATGTTGACTGGCGCACTGCATTCGCGAGCAAGCTCGCTGCCACAGGATTTCATTCCAGCCCAGTTCAATCAGCGCAGCGCGTTAAGCGTCGCGTTATGCGGGATGCAACGTTCGAAGTTGCAGCTGGCGTATTCGCGTGGCAGTTGGCGCAATTGCTCGACTCGCCACGCCGCGGTGCCGTACAGCGCCAGCGTGGCCGCGCAGGTGATGAAAATCGCGAGATACCTTCTTGTTCTGGTGTTCATGGCGTAGACCTCTGAACGCATACCCTGCGGTACTACTTTCAGCATAGGTCAGCGGTACAGAGTTTCCAGCCATAAACACGGTGGGAGCGAGCTTGTTCGCGAAAGCGCTGTGTCAGCCCGCGATACTGTCGACTGACACAGCTTTTTCGCGAGCAGGCTCGCTCCCACAAGGAATGGCGTTTACAAGCCGATATCCCACTCTGGATGCTCGGGAAAGCGCTGCACCAGAAAATCCAGCATCGCGCGCAGCGCCGCCGGCATGTGTTTGCGTGAGGCATAGACCGCATAGATGTTCAGTTGCCGCGGCTCGGCGCCGGGCAGCAGGCGCACCAGTTCACCGGTCTGCACGTGGGCCCCGGCCAGGTAGGTCGGCAGCATCGCCACGCCGGCCCCGGCCAGGGTGGTGCGCAGCAGGGTGCTGGCTTCATTGGCACTGATGTTGCCCTGCACCGGCACGGACACGGGCTCACCGTCCTGCTCGAAATGCCACAGGCTCTTGCCGAAATACGAGTGAGTCAGGCAGTTGTGCCGGCTCAGATCCTCGACGCGCAACGGCGCTGGATTGTCCTGCAGATAGGTGGGGGCAGCGCAGACCAGCGAGCGGCACACGGTCAGACGCCGGGCGATCAGATTCGGGTCCAGGTCATTGCTGGTGCGGATCGCCAGGTCGATGCGTTCATCCACCAGGTTCACTGTGCGGTCGAGCATCTGCAGGTCGATGCTGACCCCGGGGTAGCGCTTGACGAACGCCGCCATGGCGTCGGCCAGTTGGCTCTGGCCGAACGAGGTGCTGACACTGATCCGCAGCAGGCCGCGCGGCGCATCGTGCGGTTCACTGACGGCGGCCTGCATGTCGCCGCACAGTTCGAGCATCTGCCGGCAGCGCGGCAGGATTTCGCTGCCGGCTGCGGTCAGGCTCAGCTTACGCGTGGTGCGGTGCATCAGCCGCGCGCCGACCCAGTCCTCGAGTTCCGCCAGATAACGCGACACCACCGGGCGCGACAGCTCGAGATGGTCGGCCGCCGCCGACTGGCTGCCCAGATCCACCACTGTGACGAACACCCGCATTGCTTGGAGACGATCCATGATTTGCCCGCTTTCAGAAACAAACTATGTTCAAGCATCGCATTTTTTGTACTGACTCTGGCAACTAAGCTCTGTGCCCATCGCCAAGCACGGCATTCGCACAACGGAGCAACAGATGATCGGCCGCACCACCCTCAAGCGCATTCTACTGGCCACCGCCAGCCTCGGTTTCGCCGCCCATGCGGCCGCCGCCAACCTGACCCTTGACGTCTACAACCCGGGCACCCAGGCGATTTTCCCGGTGACTTCGGTGCTGGTCAGTGGTGAGAAAGAGGCGATTCTGGTGGATGCCCAGTTCGGCAAGTCCCAGGCCGAGCAGGTGGTGGAGAAAATCCGCGCCAGCGGCAAGCAACTGACCACCATCTACATCAGCCACGGCGACCCGGACTACTACTTCGGCCTCGACACCCTGACCCAGGCCTTCCCCGAGGCGAAAGTCCTGGCCTCGGCGCCGACCGTCGAGCACATCAAGCAGACCGTCGACGGCAAACTGGCGTTCTGGGGGCCGAAAATGGGCGCCGATGTGCCGGGCAAAACCATCGTGCCGGGCGTGCTCGAGGGTGACAGCCTGATGCTCGAAGGGCAGAAGCTGCAGGTGGTCGGCCTCGACGGCAAACAGCCGGATCGCAGTTTTGTCTGGATTCCGTCGCTCAAGGCCGTGGTCGGTGGGGTGGTGGTCGCGGAGAACATCCACGTCTGGATGGCCGACACCCAGACTGCGCAATCCCACGCCGACTGGCTGCAAACCCTGCATGCCATCGAAACCCTGAAACCGAAGACCGTGGTCCCGGGGCATTACCTCGGTGAGAGCAGCCGGTCGTTGGCCAGCGTGAAATTCACCGCCGACTACATTAAGGCTTTCGATGTGGAAACCGCGCGAGCCAAGGATTCTGCCGCCCTGATCAAGGCGATGAAACAGCGCTACCCGCAACTCGGTGAAGACAGTTCGCTGGAACTCAGCGCCAAAGTCGCCAAGGGCGAAATGCGCTGGTAAGCCGATTCTCAACACGCAGTACTCTCAAGCCAACTGGAGAACGTCATGAGCAAGATCGCAATCATCGGTGCCACCGGCCGTGCCGGTAGCCAACTGCTGGAAGAAGCCCTGCGTCGTGGTCATAGCGTTACGGCTATCGCCCGCGACACGGCGAAGATCGGTCACCGTGCCGGGGTGGTCAGCAAGAACGTCGATGTGCTGGATTCGGCGGCGCTGCAAAATGCCCTGGCCGGCCACGATGTGGTCATCAGCGCGGCGCATTTCGCGACCGTGCCGGCCAGCGCCCTGCTCGGGCCGGTGAAGCAGGCGGGGGTGAAACGCTTGCTGGTGGTCGGCGGTGCCGGCTCGCTGTTGCTGCCGGACGATACCCGGGTGATCGACAGCGCGGGTTTTCCGCCCGAGTACAAGACCGAAGCCAGCGCTGGGGCGGCGTTCCTCGACGCCCTGCGTCAGGAGCAGGAACTGGACTGGACGTTCCTGTCGCCGTCGGCAGAGTTTGTCGAAGGTGAGCGCAGCGGTACCTTCCGGGTCGGCCAGGATCACTTGCTGGTGAGTGCCGAAGGGCGCAGCTGGATCACCTTCGCCGATTACGCGATTGCACTGATCGACGAAGTGGAAACACCGAAGCATTCGCGCCAGCGGTTTACCGTCGGCTATTGATTGCGCGGATGCTGAACGCAGCGTTCGGCTGCGGATTTTTCCCCCTCGCCCCAACCCTCTCGCCCAAAGGGGGCGAGGGGGAAAGGGAGCCGATTGGCGCGCGCTTCACCTCCTGAGTTCGACTCGGGATCGCAAGTCGGTGCAACCCGCCAGAGCAACCCGCTCAGTCCTCACTCCCTCCGGGAGAGGGTGAGGGCAACAGGCTCAGCGCAGATGGGCCTGCTCCACCAGCCAGATCATCAGCTCTTCCAGCTGGGGCGATGCTTGCGCGTCGTGCGGCATCACCACGTAGTAACCCAACCCCGTCTTCACCTTCAGCTCGAACGGCATCACCAGTCGCCCCGCGCGCAGGTCATCGCCGATCAACGACCAGTCGCCGATCGCCACGCCGGTGCCATGGGACGCCATCGACATCGCCTGATCCAGTGTCTCGAAATGCTGCCCCGTGTTGACGTTGCTCAGCTGCAATTGCGCGGCGCTCAGCCACACGGTCCAGTCCTGCGTGTCGCGGGTCGGATGCAGCAGCAGGTGCTGTTGCAGATCGGCCGGAACGGACAGCGCCGGCGGGCCCTTCAACAGCGCGGGCGAACACACGGGCGTCAGTTGCTCGTCGAACAGGTGCAGCGCTGTCGACGTGCTGTCCGGCGGCGTGCCGTAGATCACGGCGGCATCGAACGGTTCGCGCTGAAAGTCCACGCCGTGGGCCAGCGTGGTGGTCAGTTTGACCGGCACGTCCGGGCGTTCCTTCTGCCATTGCAGCAGGCGCGGCACCAGCCAGCGCATCACGCAGCTCGGCGCCTTGAGCTGCAGGGTTTCCCGCTTGAGGCCGATCTGCTCGGTCGCTTCGCTGATCAGGCTGAAGACCTTCTCCACCCGCGGCAGCCATTCGCGCCCTTCGGCGGTCAGCTCCAGACCGCGGGCCAGGCGGATGAACAGCTCATACCCGAGATGATCCTCCAGCCCGGCAATCTGCCGGCTCACCGCGCCCTGGGTGATGTGCAACTGCTCGGCGGCCCGGGTGAAGTTGCAGCACTGCGCGGTGATCAGGAACGTGTGCAGGGCGGGCAGGGGCGGCAGTCGTTTCATGTGGATCCAAGGTATGACGTGAGGACATGGCTAGTATGACTTTTAATCGATTGTTGCCGCTACCTGCCGCCCGTTCAATGAGCCCCATCCACCCGAATCGATGTGGGAGCGAGCTTGCTCGCGAATATGGTTTTCCATTCAGCATCAATGTGGCTGATACACCGCTTTCGCGAGCAAGCTCGCTCCCACACTGGCACGGCGTATTGAACAACTAGAAGGGCAACGACATGGCGACGTGTGGCGAAGTACTGGTCAAATTACTCGAGGACTACGGGGTCGAGCAGGTGTTCGGCATTCCCGGGGTGCACACCGTGGAGCTGTATCGCGGGCTGGCCCGTTCGAGCATCAACCATGTCACGCCGCGGCATGAGCAGGGCGCCGGTTTCATGGCCGACGGTTACGCGCGCACCAGTGGCAAACCGGGCGTGTGCTTCATCATTACCGGCCCGGGCATGACCAACATCACCACCGCCATGGGCCAGGCGTACGCCGACTCGATCCCGATGCTGGTGATCTCCAGCGTGCAGACCCGCAACCAGTTGGGCGGCGGTCGCGGCAAGCTGCATGAATTGCCCAACCAGAGCGCACTGGTCGGCGGCGTGGCGGCGTTCTCCCACACCCTGATGTCGGCGTCAGAATTGCCGGGCGTGCTGGCCCGTGCGTTCGCCCTGTTCCAGGCCGGCCGCCCGCGTCCGGTGCACATCGAAATTCCCCTGGACGTGTTGGTGGAAGAGGCCGATGCACTGCTCGCCAGTGTTCCCGTGACTATCGACCGCGCAGGGGCCGCACCGGCTGCCGTGCAGCGCATGAGCGAACTGCTGGCCGGCGCCCAGCGTCCGCTGATTCTCGCCGGCGGCGGGGCGATCGATGCCGCCGGCGAACTCACCGAGCTGGCCGAGCGGCTCGACGCTCCGGTGGCGCTGACCATCAACGCCAAAGGCATGCTGCCGTCCAGCCATCCGCTGCTGATCGGCTCGACGCAAAGCCTGGTCGCCACCCGCGCGCTGGTGGCCGATGCCGACGTGGTTCTGGCCATCGGCACCGAACTGGCCGAGACCGATTACGACGTGACGTTCGCCGGCGGCTTCGAGATTCCCGGCAAGCTGCTGCGCATCGACATCGATGCCGACCAGACCGTGCGCAACTACCCGCCGCACGTAGCGCTGGTGGCGGACTCGCGCAACGCCGCGCAAGCCTTGTTGAGCGCGTTGTCGCACCAGCCTCTGGCCGAGCGCCGCAACGATTGGGGCCAGGTCCGTGCGGCCCGCCTGCGCGATGAGCTGGCGGCGACCTGGGATGCACCGACCCTGGCCCAGACGCGGTTGCTCGAAACCGTCCTGCACGAGTTGCCGGAGGCGGTGTTCGTCGGCGACTCCACACAACCGGTGTACACCGGCAACCTCACCTTCAATCCGGAGCGTCCGCGCCGCTGGTTCAACTCGTCGACCGGTTACGGCACCCTCGGTTATGCCTTGCCGGCGGCCATCGGTGCCTGGCTGGGTGGCCGCAACGACAGCGGCGTGCGTGCGCCGGTGGTGTGCCTGATCGGTGACGGTGGCCTGCAATTCACCCTGCCGGAACTGGCCAGTGCAGTGGAGGCCCGCACGCCGGTGATCGTCCTGCTGTGGAATAACCAGGGCTACGAAGAGATCAAGAAATACATGGTCAACCGCGCCATCGAACCGGTTGGCGTGGACATCTACACCCCCGACTTTATCGCGGTGGCCAAGGCCCTCGGTTGCGCGGCGCAGGCGATCCACGGCGTTGAACAACTGCGCGCTGCGCTGCGTGCCGCAACCGATCGGCAAGGTCCGACGGTGATCGAAATCGACCAGAACCAATGGCAGCAGGCGGTGGCGCAATGACTTTTCCTACTACGCTCGACGGCCTCTACATCAACGGCCAATGGTCCGCCGGACGCGAACATCTGCGGGTGATCAATCCGGCCACCGAAGCGCTGCTGACCACGGTCAATGGCGGTGACGAAACCGCCGTCGATCAGGCGGTCACGGCGGCGACCGCAGCCTTCAAGGACTGGTCGAAAACCCCTGGTGCCGAGCGTGGCGCGATCCTGCGCAACATCGCCAACGGCGTGCGCAAAGGCCGCGAGCAGCTGATGAAGCTGCAGTCGAGCAACAACGGCAAACCGCAATTCGAAGCGAGCATCGATGTCGACGACGTGATCGCCACGTTCGAGTACTACGCCGAACTGGCCGAAGGTCTGGATGCGCAACTCGACAGCCACGTGCCGCTACCCAGCGACGATTTCAGTGCGCGGCTGCGGCGTGAGCCGTGCGGCGTGGTCGGGCTGATCGTGCCGTGGAATTTCCCGATGGTCACCACCGCCTGGAAACTCGCGCCAGCCCTGGCCGCTGGCTGCTGCGTGGTGCTCAAACCGTCGGAAGTCACGCCCCTGCCGGAACTGGAACTGGCGGCCATCATCGCCGAATCCGGGCTGCCTGCCGGGGTGTTCAACCTGGTCTGTGGCACCGGTCTGGCGGTGGGCGCGCCGCTGTCGGCCGATCCGCGCATCGCCAAGATTTCCTTCACCGGCAGCAACGCCGTCGGTGTGCAGGTCATGCAGCGTGCCGCCGAAACCGTCAAGGGCGTGAGCCTCGAACTGGGGGGCAAATCCTCGCTGCTGGTACTGGCCGATGCCGACATTGACCTGGCGGTGGAGCTGGCCTGTGGTGGTGGTTTCTTCAACGCCGGGCAGATGTGTTCGGCGACCAGCCGCGTGCTGGTTGCCGATGAACTGGCCGACGAGTTCCTCATTCGCTTGCAGGCCCGCGCGGAAAAAATCCGCGTCGCCGATCCGTTCGACCCGGCCGTCGAGATGGGCGCGCTGGTCAATCAGGCGCAATACCAGCGGGTGCTTGGCCACATCGATCGTGGTTTGAGTGCCGGGGCCAGGCTGGTGTGCGGTGGCAATCGCCCGGCGGACCTGCCGCGCGGCTATTTCCTGCAGCCGACGGTGTTCACCGAAGTGCCCCTCGACAGTGCGCTGTGGTGTGAAGAGATCTTTGGCCCGGTGATCTGCGTGCGCAGTTTCAGCAGCGAAGCCGAGGCGATTGCCCTGGCCAACGACAGTCAGTTCGGTCTGGTCGCCAGTGTGGTAACGCGTAACGCCGAAACCGCCGACCGGGTCGCCAATGCCTTGCAGGCCGGGCTTGTGTGGCTCAACGCGCCGCAGGTGATCTTCCCGCAGACGGCGTGGGGCGGTTACAAGCAGAGCAGTATCGGCCGCGAATTGGGACCGTGGGGCCTGGCCGCGTTCCAGGAAATCAAACACGTGATCCGGGCGCTCTGAACGCCCGAAAAAGGTCCGCGCATGCCTCGCAAAAAGGCATGCGCCGGCGTCATGGCTTCAATGAGTTTTTATCGATAGTCAGGTGTTTTGCACGACCTCAGGATGAACCCGTCGGCTGCGCTGCATGCCTTTGAACACAAGGCCTGCAGCCGATCCGGCCGCGCGGATGCAACGGTTGCGACCAACCTCATACTTAAAAGAACAAAGGGAGTCCGTCATGGGCGAGCACGATCTGAACAGGCGTCAATTCATTAAAACCGTCGGCGTGGCCTCGGTGGCCGCGGCGGCCATGAGCCTCCCCTTCGTCGGGGTGCGCGCCAGTGACACGCGGTTTGCCGGCAAGACCCTGCGTCTGCTGACCTGGTCGGATGACACCGGCCTGGCGGCGCTGCGCAATATCGCCGCGACGTTCGAAGCCAAGACCGGCGCCAAGGTGATTGCCGACCGCACCGGCAGCACCTCGGAAATGGTCGCCAAGCTCAAGGCCGGCGGTGACCGTCCGCAGTACGACATCATCACCCTGGCCGGGGTGGGCGCCGAAGGCCTGGCCGCCGCCGGGCTGCTGGAGAAGCCCGACCTCAATCGCATTCCCAACCTGGTCGACGTCCCGGAAAAGTATCGCACCGGCGCCAACGGTCACGGTATCGGCTACCTGCTGTGGTGCAACAGCCTCGTCTACAGCACTCGTACCCAGTCCGCCGCGCCGGACAGCTACGCCGCGCTGTGGGATG
Source organism: Pseudomonas sp. efr-133-TYG-5 (assembly GCF_030209175.1). Lineage (GTDB taxonomy): Bacteria > Pseudomonadota > Gammaproteobacteria > Pseudomonadales > Pseudomonadaceae > Aquipseudomonas. The sequence goes on from NZ_JARVSM010000008.1 coordinate 202,680, forward strand.
CCGATCTGGCACCGAACATCTTCCTGCCGCCGCCGAACTGGACCGAGGCGATGGACCTGATCATCATCGCCGGCAAACTCGCCGGTGGCGACGAGCACAACATCGAGCCGGGCTTCAAGAAGCTTGCCGAGCTCAAGGAGCGCGTGGTCACGCTGGGCGAAAACCCCAACCAGATCGCCGAACTGTTCCGCACCGGCTCGCTGGACATGGGCGGGCTGTACGCCCCGGCGTTTTTCCCCAAGCAGATCCGCGACCCGAACTATGGCCTGGGGGCCACGTTCGGCATGAAGGAAGGTTTCTACACCGACCTGATGCTCTCGGTGATGCCGAAGAATCGTCCCGGCGACACCGACCTGGCCTACGCCTTCATCGACCACTCCCTCGACCCGCTGGTGCAGGGCAAGATGGCCGAGGACATCTTCAACGGTCCGGTCAACGCCAAGGCGATCATCTCCGCCGAGGCGCGCAAGAGCCCGTACATCCTCACTCCCGAGCAGATTGCCGAGAAGGCGATCATGCACGACAACGCCTTCCTGGCCACCGTGCATGACCAGTGGATTCGCCGTTACACGGAAATCTTTTCTTCCTGACGCCGTCCTTCCAGACACCGCGGAACCCTTGTGGGAGCGAGCCTGCTCGCGAATGCGTCAGCACAGTCCGTATGGATGTGACTGACACAGCGCCTTCGCGAGCAGGCTCGCTCCCACAGGAGGCAGAGGTGTCTGGCCGATTCGTTTTCCATTGACGAGATCATTGCTATGGAACATCAACCCCTGACCCAAGCCGTCGGCGCCGCTAACGTGCGCGCGGCGCGCGGTATTTCGCCGACCGCCCGGGCATGGCTTTTCCTGTCGCCGTCGATGCTGTTTCTCGGTGTGCTGATTGCGGCGAGCCTGCTGGTGCTGCGCATGAGCGTCGGCAGCAAAGGTGCGGAATGGAGCGGCTTCAACCTCGCCAGCTACGCGCAATTGCTCGAACCCTATTATCTGAAATCGCTGCTGCTGACCCTGCGCCTGGCGCTGATCAGTGCGGTGATCGCCGTGCTGCTGGCGATCCCGGTGGCGTACACCATGTCGCGGCTGACCTCACCGTTCGTGCGGCGGATCTTTCTCGCGGCGGTGTTGTTGCCGCTGCTGGTCAATCTGCTGCTGCAAAGCTACGGCTGGCTGGTGATTCTCGGCCCCGGCGGCATGCTCAACCAGACCCTCATGGGGCTGGGGCTGATCAAGCGGCCGATCATGCTGCTGTACAACCAGAACGGCGTGTTGATGGGCCTGGTGCAGACCGCGTTCCCGCTGGCCGTGCTGCCGATCGCCAGCGCCATGCGCGGCGTTGCCCGCAGCTATGAAGAGGCAGCCGCGACCCTCGGTGCCAGCCGCTTGCAGGTGTTCCGTCAAGTGGTGCTGCCGATGAGCCTGCCGGGGATCATCACCGGTGCAACGCTGGTATTCGCCTACAACGCCAGCAGCTTCGTGGTGCCGCTGCTGCTCGGCGGGCGCCGGGTGCCGATGCTGGCGGTGATGGTGCACGACCAGATCGCGCCGCTGATGAACTGGCCCGCTGCCTCCGCTGCCGGCGTGGTGCTGATTGTCACCACCCTGGCGATCATGACCCTGTCCGAATACTTCACCGGCCGCCGCCGGCGTCTGCTGGAGGCATCGCAATGAGTATCCTGTCCAACAAGCGCATGGCCCTGCTGCCCGGCGAAACCGGCAAGTTTGCCGGGATTCTTTCCGCGGTGATTCTGCTGCTCGCGGTGTTGCCGATCCTGACCATGATCGTGATGTCGTTCAGCGGTGCGGCGAACCTGGATTTTCCGCCGAGCAGCTACAGCCTGCAGTGGTACAAGGCGGCGTGGCACACCTTTGTCTCGCCGGATGCCAGCGATGTGCTGAGCCTCGGCCAGGCCATGGGCACCAGCCTGCTGGTGGCGTGCCTGACCATGGTTTTCGCCACGCTGATCGCGGTGCCGGCGGCGTACGCGCTGACCCGCTGCGAGTTCCGCGGCAAAGCCGTGGCGCTGCAACTGATGTCGCTGCCGCTGGTGTTCCCGATGGTGGTGCTGGGCCTGGCGCTGCTGCTGGTGTTCGACAGCCTGCCGTTCCACCTGACCACGTCGCGCCTGGTGATTGCTCACGTGATTCTGGCGCTGCCGTTCGTGGTGAAGAACTGCACGGCGGCGATGCTCTCGATCGGCAGCGAAGTCGAGGAGGCCGCACAGATGCTCGGCGCTTCGCCGCTGCGGGCGATTGTCGATGTGGTGGTGCCGTTGATGAAATCGGGGATCCTCGCGGGGATGCTGCTGGCGTTCATCGTTTCGTTCAACGAATTCACCGTCACCTACTTCCTCTACACCATCGATGTGATGACCGTGCCGATCTGGATGTACAGCCGCACCGTGTCCTCGCTCGACCCTACCGTGTTCTCGTTTGCCGTGCTGATCGTGCTGATCGACTTCGTCCTGATCTGGGCGCTGGAGAAGCTGGTGGGCGAGGGCGGCGTTTCCTTTTGATTGTGAGGTGCAACATGACTGGACTGATTCTGGAAAACGTCGAGAAATTCTACGGCTCGGCGTGCGCGGTGGCCGACGTCAACCTGCATTTGCCACCCGGCAAACTGGTGTGTTTCCTCGGTCCTTCGGGCTGCGGCAAAACCACCCTGCTGCGGATGATCGCCGGCCTGGAAACCCTCAGCGGCGGCGAGATCCGCCTCGATGGCGAGGACATCGGCCAGACCCCGGCGCACCTGCGCAACTTCGGCATGGTGTTCCAGTCGCTGGCGCTGTTTCCGCACATGACCGTCGGCGAGAACATCGCCTACCCGCTGAAACTGCGCGGCGTCAGCAAGGCCGAGCAGCAGGCGCGGGTGGTGGAATTGCTCGAGCTGATCCAGCTGCAGGCGATGATCGACCGCCCGGTGGCCAAGCTCTCCGGCGGCCAGCGGCAACGCGTGGCGATTGCCCGGGCGATTGCCTCGCATCCGAAAATTCTCCTGCTCGACGAGCCGCTGTCGGCGCTGGACGCCAAACTGCGCGAGTCGATGCAGGTGGAAATCCGCCAGCTGCAACAACGCCTGAACATCACCACCATCATGGTCACCCACGATCAGCGCGAAGCCATGACCATGGCCGACATCGTCGTCGTGCTGGGCGAACACAAAGTGCAGCAGGTCGGTACGCCGATCGAGATCTACCGGTGTCCGGCCAACGAGTTCGTTGCCGACTTCATCGGCTCGGGCAACATCTTCCCGGCCACCGTGCTGGGTGATGGCAAGGTCGGCCTGCCGGGTGGCGACGCGCTGCAAGTGCCGATCTGCAGCAGCATTGTCGCAGGGCAGAAAGTGAAGATGCTGATTCGCCCCGAAGACCTGCAACTGTCCGCGCCACAGGCCACGGCGGGTAATCGCTTGCTCGGCAAGGTGACGTTCGTGCGCGATATCGGCGCGACCATCGAGACCACGGTGGAGTGTTCCGGCGTGACGTTTACGGCGCTGAGCACGCCGTGTCAGGGCATCGGGCTGGGGATCGGGCACCCGGTGTCGGTGACGTTGCCGCCTGAGGCATGTCGGGTACTCGGTGCATGATTCTGGATTGAGGTGGCCTTGACTGGCCCCATCGCTGGCAAGCCAGCTCCCACAGGTTTTTCGGGTGGGCACAAATTCTGTGTTCAGCACAAAACCCTGTGGGAGCTCGCTTGTCAGCGATGACGTCAGTCGATACAGCACAACACCCTGCGGGAGCTGGCTTGCCAGCGATGGCGTCAGTCGATACAGCACAACACCGTGATCAGACCGACTGCCGCAACCGCGCCAGATCCCGCAACGGCGGCGCGCCGAACAGGCGGCTGTATTCGCGGCTGAACTGCGACGGACTTTCATAGCCCACCCGATAGCCCGCCGCCGACGCCTCCAGGCCTTCGGCGAGCATCAGGCGCCGCGCCTCCTGCAGGCGCAGTTGCTTCTGATACTGCAGCGGGCTCATCGCCGTCATTGCCTTGAACCGGTGGTGCAGGGTCGAGACGCTGAGGTTCACTTCGCGGGCCAAATCGTCGATGCGCAGCGGCTGCTCGAAGTTGCCGTTGAGCCACTTGATCGCCTGGCTGATGCGATGGCTCTGGCTGTTGGCAATCGCGATTTCATACAGGCGATGACCCTGCGGGCTGCGCAGCAGGCGATAGAGGATTTCCCGGCGGATCAGCGGCGCGAGCATGGCGATGTCTTTCGGCGCGTCGAGCAGACGCGCCAGGCGCAACACTGCGTCAAGCATGGCACTGTCGATCTTCTCCACATACAGCCCGCGCCCGGTGGGGCGGGTCGGTACGCCCATGGGGCCGGCGTCGGCGATCAGCGCGGTGATTTCCGCCGGGTCGATATCCAGGCGCACGGCCAGAATCGGATCCTCGGGCGAGACGTTGACCACACGCCCGCTCAACGGCATCGAAACGGAGACCACCAGGTAATTCAGCGGGTCGTAATTGAAGTATTCGTCCGCCAGCCGCACCTCTTTACGCCCCTGGGCCATGATGCACAGCGCCGGTTGCGCGAGCACCGGGGCGAAGTCATGGGATCGGGTGTGGCGCGACATGAACAGCGAGCCGACGGCAGTCGCATAGCTGCCGTCTTCGGCGGTGTTGCGGCGGATGATCGCCGCCAGTTCCGCGCGCTGCTTTTCCATGTCGGCATCTGGCGCGGCTTGAATACGATCGAATGACGTCATGCACGGCATCCTCGGCAAGGGAGGTGGAATGGAGCAGAGCATATGTTTGTGCAAGCGCAAGCGGTAGACACATCCTGCGAAATGCTTGCCTGATCCTGCATGGCGTTGGTTGCGTGCCCAGACATGACAGGGCGTAACCCGGCAAACTTGCTTGAAACCGGTGTGACAGGACGGTGACAGTCATTCACGACCTGTTACAGGTCCGAAAGAAAGTCTCGCAGGATTGTGCAACGCAGCGGCAGGAATCGACTAACGGCAGCCGGAGTCCGGCCCTTAATCTTGGATCCTGTCGCAGCCCGTCCCGGCTGCCACACGACTCCCTGGGAGGGTTGAACATGTCCAAGCAGATCCCCGTCAGTCATATGGCCTTCGTTCGAGCGCGCGCCGGGCGCTCGGCAGAACTCGGTGTGCGCCTGAGCGCGCTGATCGAACCGTCCCGCGCCGCACCCGGTTGCCTGAGCTTTGCCTTGCAACAATCGCAGTGCGATCCCGAGTTGTGGCTGGTCTCGGGTTTCTGGAGCCACCAGCAGGCGATGACCGCGTACTTCAGCAGTCCGGCGATGCAAGTCTTTGCCGAGCTGGTGCAGGAACTGGTCGTCAACAGCCTGGATTTCCACACCTTCAAGGACGTCTCGGCGGCGCAGGCGCTTGGGCAATGCAGCGCACCGATACACAAACTCGCCGGTTGAGGGTTTAATGGCCGGCCTATTTGACTGAGCCAGGACCTGCGACATGGCACGTAAAGAGTTCGAACATTTCGAAGCGGTTTCCGCTGTAGTTCCCGTCGAGTTGGGCAGCAACAAGGGTTATCACGCGGCAATCGCGGTCAAGGCCCTGGTCGATGGCGGTGCCCCGCGTTTTCACAAACTGCTGAATGACCAGGTGTTTCCCGGTGCCATTGCCGCCGACGAAGCCGCCATCAAGGAGCTCGACCGTCTGCAGGGCGTCACTGATGACGCCGAGCTGATCTGGTAATTACTTGACTGCCCCCGGGCGCCACATCTTGAACAGGGCTTGCGGCCCCAGCTGGAAATAGTCCGCCGGGCCGCCGCCGCGCAGAATCGGTTCTGCCGCGGCGGTGTCGTAGATGCCGTCCTTCAACAGCCACTTGGCGATATGCACGGCGACCACTTCGCCGAGGATCAGCCAGCTCGGCACCGTCTCACCGTCCGCGCGCTGCAACTGAATGATCTGGGTGACCTTGCACTCGAAGGACACCGGGCTTTCGGCGACCCGTGGCACTGCAATCACTTTCGAGGCTGCGGTCGTCAGTCCCGCCAGTTCGAACTCGTTGACATCCGGTCCGACCATTGCGCAGCTCTGGTTCATCTGCTCGGCCAGCGGCCGGGTGGCCAGGTTCCAGGCGAATTCGCCGGTCTGTTCGATGTTGTTGAGGCTGTCTTTGCGACCGACGCTGGAGAAACCGATGATCGGCGGAATGTAGTTGAAGGCGTTGAAGAAACTGTAGGGGGCCAGGTTCAGCCGGCCCTCGGCATCCTGCGAAGAAATCCAGCCGATGGGGCGCGGGCCGACGATGGCGTTGAACGGGTCGTGAGGCAGGCCGTGGCCGTTGGCCGGTTCGTAGAAGTGGATGTCATCGGGCATGGCGGTGTTCCTGGAGGGCATTCGTAGGCGCTCAATAGTGCAAGGCTGCCGCGGCAATTGCCAGTCGATCACGCGTGTTCGCCGGTCCGGCAATGGTCCTGCCCCAGAAACGACTAAGCCCGGCCGAAGCCGGGCTGTGCGCTTGACCGCTGTGGATCAGCTGATCGATGCGGAACCGGTGCGGTCGTAACCGTCGGCGGCGAAGGTGGCCGAGCCAGTGCGGTCGTAGCCGTCTTCGGCGACGGTGGCGGAACCGGTGCGGTCGTAACCGTCGGCGGCGAAGGTGGCCGAGCCAGTGCGGT